>CAVQPK010000015.1:0-7577 GCA_963714745.1 uncultured Acidobacteriota bacterium | reverse complement strand
GACAGTGGTCGCGAGGCGACCGATCTCCAGCTCGAGGGCGACCCGCCCCGCCCCCTCGCCGCGGCCCCTGAGGAAGTCGAGCAGCACGTCGGTGTCGGCGATGATCATCGCCAGCTCCCGCGGATCTCGCGCGTGCGCAGCTCGAGGGCTTCGGCGTCCTCGTCGGAGACAGACCCGCGCAGCGTCAGCGCCTTGCGCCGGGCGGCCTCCCTGCGCTCCTCTGCCGACAGGTAGAGCTCGAGCGCCTCGGCCACGATCGCCGAGAATCCCTTCTCGCCGCGCCGGGCGGCGATCTCCAGCAGTCGGGCGCGATCCTCGTCGCGGATCTCGATGGTGGTTCTCATGGCACGAGACTTCATGCATGTGCATGCAGTGTCAAGGCCGGGGCAGCCACACGTCGAGCACCGGTGGCTCACACGCCCCCTGAACGTCTCCTCACCCGCAACAGCGCTTGAACTTCTTGCCGCTTCCGCAGGGGCAGGGCTCGTTCCGGCCGACCTTGACCGAGCGCGCGGGCTCGGACGGCCCGCCGAACGGTCCGTCCGCGGCGCGCAGGTGCTGGCTCCAGCGGTCGATGAAGGCCTCCCGCTGGACGGGGTCCGCCAGGTCGACGCCCTCCGCCTGGGCCGCCATGACGAGCTGCTTGGCCGTCCCCCACCGCCGGGGATCTCGGCTCGCCCTGCGGATGCGGCCGGCGCTGTCGCGGACCGCCGCCGCGAGCCGTGCGCCCCGCGCCAGCTCCCCGACGGAGCCCGCGTGCTCGAGGCAGTCCGCGACCAGCCCTGGTAGGTCGTCAAACCACCGCTCGTCGGCGCTCACCTTGCGGGGCACGTTCTCGGTCAGACAGTCCAGCAGGCTGGCCTCGGTCCATTCCGAGGGTCTCTGCCCCTGGTAACGGAGCATCAGAGTGGCGACCTCTTCCATCGTGTCGACGGCCTCGGCGACCACGGCTGGGTCGGCGTCGGCTTGTCGCGCCGCCAGCATGGCCCGGCACCAGCCCGCGGCGATCTTCCGGACGGCGTCAGCGGTGGCCTCGAGGTCGAGATCGTGGTCGTCGATCTCCGCCAGGACCTCCCTCAGCGGATCGCGCAGGTCGGCGGGCACCACCACCGTGCGGCCGTCGTCCTCGCCGTGTCGCATCCGGCCCACGAACGCCAGCCCGTGGAACCTGAGCTGGCCGAGGGGCGAGGGGGGCTCGACATCGAGCCAGTCGAAGGGGTCTTGCGAGTCATCGCCGTGCTCGCGGGTGACCGCGTCGGCTCGCTCGACCCCGCCGCGATCCAGCAGCCACCGCAGCAGCACGAGCGCAGCCGGGGCGAGCGTGAAGAGAACCTCTGCGAGCCCCTCGGGCTCGAGGAGCTCGGTGGCAATGGCGCGCTCGCGGTCCGGTCGACGCGGCTCGTCGATCCCGCAGACCACCACGTGGATTGCGTCGAGCTGCTCGAGGGGCAGCCAGCGCAGGAGCGGCCGCAGGCGCAGGCTCGACGGTAGGACGCGTCGCTCGACCAGCTCGCAGAGACGGCGGTCGGTCTCGCTGATCGCGGCGTCGACCGTCGCCAGCCTCTCCACGTGACCGGGTCGAGTTCGCTCGCGGCTCGTCGGCGTCATGGGCCGCCGACCAACGGCACCAGCGCTCCATCAGCCGTTCGATCGGTTCGTCGAGCAGCGCGGACTCCCGCCGGCGGATCGCCCCGGCCTCGGGCGCCGGCATGGCTGAGAGCAGCCGCCAGCGCGCGCCGGCCTCCTTCTCCCAGCCGGTGCGGATGGCCGCGAAGACGGCCGGCGCCTCCTCCTCTTCGACGGCTCCCCGCACGAGCAGCGAGAAGTTGCCGAACACGACGGCCCGGTGCGGCTCGACCAGCCGTCGGTACCACGCGGGCAGCTCCACGCCCAGCTCGCGCCGTGCGATGTCGAACCGCAACCAGAAGCTGGTGAACGTCGCCGCGAGCTGCGTCGCGAGGTGCAGCCCCTCCGCCGAGGGAGGGATGTCGCCCGTCTCGGGAAGATCCCAGGTCCGGTCGACCTCGCGTGGGAGATCGCCGTCGGCGAACAGGGTCGGCTGCTCGGGATCGTGCACCGGCTCATGCTACGGCGAAGAGGCACCGGCGTCGAGCGGTTCA
This sequence comes from uncultured Acidobacteriota bacterium, assembly GCA_963714745.1. Taxonomy (GTDB): domain Bacteria; phylum Acidobacteriota; class Thermoanaerobaculia; order Thermoanaerobaculales; family Sulfomarinibacteraceae; genus CAVQPK01. The sequence continues at coordinate 5,457 of CAVQPK010000015.1, read as the reverse complement.
GGGGCTCCCGCCCGGTCACCGCGGGTACTCCTCAATGCCGGGAACGTCATCCTCCTCGCCAAGTCGAGGTACGATCGGGCCGACGACGAAAGCGAGACGATGATGGACCTCACGCTCCTCGAGGCGACCCCGCCCTGGCAGTGGCCCCAAGGGACAGCCGAGTACCTGCTCGGCGTGCTGCGCAACGCCGAGGTGGACGACGCCGACCGGCGGGCGGCGATCTCGTTCGCCGGCGACCCCGTGGTGGTCAACGACGCGCTCTTCGAGGCCCTGCTCGAGATCCTGCACAAAGAGGCGTACCCGGACGAGACCCGCGGGCGCGCCGCCATCGCGCTCGGGCCGGCCCTGGAGACCGCCGACATGGACGGGTTCGACGACCCCGAGGACTGCCCGATCTCGGAGGAGATGTTCCGCAGGGCGCAGGAGGCGCTGCACGCGCTCTTCCGCGACGAGGGGCTGCCCGCGGAGGTGCGTCGCCGGGTGCTCGAGGTGTCGGTGCGGGCCTCCCAGGACTGGCACCCCGACGCGATCGCGGCCGCCTACGCCAGCCCCGACCCGAGCTGGAAGCTGACCGCGGTGTTCTGCATGCAGTTCGTCCGCGGGTTCGAGGAGCAGATCTTCGAGGCGCTGTACAGCGAGGACGAGCTGATCCGGTACCACGCGGTCGAGGCCGCCGGGGTCGCCGAGCTCGGCCGCGCGTGGCCGGTGGTGTCCGAAATCGTGAGCTCGGGGACCGCGGACAAGGACCTGCTGCTCGCCGCCATCGAGGCCGTGGCCTGCATCCGGCCGGCGGAGGCCTCGAGCGTGCTCTCTGACCTCGTCGACCACGAGGACCAGGACGTCGCAGACGCGGCCCACGAGACGCTCGCGATGGCGCAGGTCTGGGGCGGGCTCGACGACGGGCTCGACGATCTCGAGGGGCTCGACGACCTCGAGGGGTTCGACGACCTCGACGATCTCGACGACGAGGACGGGCCGCGCTGAAGGCCGAGCGGACGCAGGGAGGGGATAGACCCCTTCCCGACTCGGGTGTACGCGATCCCGTCCTCGTCGACGCGTAGCTCCAGGCCCGCCTCGTCCCGCGTTGGCGCGCGCCCCCCTCGGGCGTACGATCAGGATCCCACGGGGCTGGAGCTCAGGTGGATAGAGCAGAGGTTTCCGAACCCGAGAAGCCCGTCCACCGTGTGATTCCCTGTTTCAGAGAGTGTTGATTCCAAGTGACTTTCGTGATGCAGCGTCCATGGCGTTCCACTGGTTTCCATGCGTTCTGCCGTCAGTCTTTTCGTCAGTTCTTGAGACAGGTCTCAAGGTGGTGAGAATCGATCCTGCCTGGGTGGACCCGGCTCGGCCCGACTGGCAGTGCCATCGACCCGCGCGCCGGCCGTGAGCCAGACCGTGATGGCGCCCTCTGGGAGAGCCTGAAGCCTGCATTCACGCACTCTCATGGACACGACGGTCAAGCCCGAGGACTTTCTGGGGCGCCGCAAGGCGTCAGGGGGGTGGCGGCTGCTCACCCGGCAGCCGCGGTCTTGATCCTGATGGGTGGCTGAGGCGGTCTCGCACCGACCTCGCACGAAACGAGAGTCCGGCCGCGTGGATATCGGGGCACCGTCAGGGGGCTTCCTGGACGTTCTCAGCAGTCCGGATCGAACGCGATCCGGGCCCAGTGGCAGTTCGTGTCCTTGACGCGGGCCTTCTGATGGGTGGCACTTTTCGGCGCCTTTCAGGCACCTTTTGCGCTTTTTGTTGGGGCGGGATTCGTGGCCGCCCTGGTCCACCAGTGCCTGATCAGACGGCGTCGGAGATCTTCTCGAAGTCGTCGGAATCGCCTGAGGTGGCACCCATGCTCACCAACCCGGCTCCTGGACCGCCTCCCATGCGACCACGTCGGCCTTGGTGCGGCGTTGGGACGCGTCGCCGCCGTACACCACGCGCGCCTCGACCTGCAGGTGATCGTCGGTCTCCGCGAGGATCTCCCGCAGCCTGCTCAGACCGGAGAAGAAATCGCTGACGACCGTGGCGCCCGATTTCGTCTCGCACAGGACGATCCGCCCCCCGTCGTCGAGCACGAGGTCGACCTCCAGCCCCTTCGCGTCGCGGTGGTGGAACAGCCGCGGGGTCAGGCCGCGGTGGACTCGAGCCTTGAAGACCTCTGAAGCCACCCAGGTCTCGAACAGCGCTCCGCGCAGCGGGTGGTGCCGCAGCTGATCCGGACTCGTGATCCCGAGGAGATGGCACGCGAGACCGGTATCCACGAGGTGGACCTTCGCCGCCTTGATCGCCTGCTTGCGCAGGTTACGGTGCCAGGCCGGCACCGTGAAGCACACGAAGCTGGTCTTGAGCACGGATGTCCAGGCACGGATCGTGTGATGGCTGACTCCGACGTCGCTGCCGAGGCGGGAGAGGTTGAGCTCGCAGGCGGTGCGACCGGCGAGCAACGACAGGTAGGCGCTGAAGGCGTCGAGGTCGGTCACGTTGAGCACCTGTCGCACGTCGCGCTGGACGTAGGTCGCGATGTAGTCCGCCAGCCACGCCGGCGGTGAGAGCCCCCGGTGGTGGATCCGGGGAAACGCACCCGTCCACACCACGCGCCAGAGGTCGCGACCTCGGTCACCGAAGCGCTGCAGCTCGTCGAAGGACGGCGGCAGCAGGTGCAGCAGCGCAATGCGCCCGGCCAGCGACTGGGTGATCGCTTCGGACAGGCCGAAGTGCTGCGAGCCCGTGAGCACGAATCGGCCCGGGCGGGGCCGCTCGTCCACCTCCTCCTGCAGGTAGCTCATCAACCCGGGCGCTCGCTGCGCCTCGTCGATCACGGCACCATCCTCGAGCTCGCGCAGGAACCCGCGCGGGTCCCGAGTGGCGTACTCCCGGCGGTCGAGCGGCTCCAGCGACACGTACGGCCGGTCGCCGAAGACCTGCCGACACAGGGTCGTCTTCCCAGACTGGCGCGGCCCGGTCACGGCCACGATCGGCATGGACGAGGCAGCCTGTCGCAGCGGTCCCTCGAGGTTGCGGCGAATGAGCCCGGCCGTGGCATCGTTTGGAAGTTCCATTTCCAAATCGTGCCTACCCGACGGGCAATTGTCAACCTCGGACGCGTGGCGGCTCCATCACCCCGCCGCGACCTTGGTCTCCTCGAACCTCTCGGCCGGAATGGGGTGGTGGAGCGCCCAGGTGATGGACATGGGCCGCTCGCCCTGGTGGCTGACATAGGTGGCGGGGCCGAGGAAGGTGTACGGGGCCGTCTCGCCCCGGCCGTCCTTGCGGTGGCGTCGGACGAACAGCAGGACGTGGGTTCCGAGTTGAGCGTGATAGCGGTAGCGGCGGCCGGTCGGTCCGTCCTCCCGTGTGGTGCTCTGCGACTGCCAGCAACGGTGCCAGGTATCACAACCTCACAATGTTGGGCATCGGTACCCGGCTCGACGATCCCGACGATCTTCGGCGAGACACCTGAGCGCGGCGACGAGCCGAGCGCGCTGCGGCTGCATCTTCGTAGCCGCGCCCCGTGTTCCCGAGCCCGACTGCAGCACTCCAGACCAGATGAGCTGGGCCAATTGCCTGTGCCGCTCCCCGGGGGATGGCGACGGCGACAGGCTGGGTGATGCGAGGGGTGCTCCGCAGGCACGAAGACCCTGAGGCTGCCGTCCGTCTGGAGGAGCTTGACGACGCACTGTCCCGGCCAGTGCGGCAAGAAGACTAGATCTGAGTGCCCGGCACCTTTCCCGCCCCCTCCGACACCGCCGCAAGCGCACCTCGACCGCCTCGGTGAGATGTTCGGGCTCAATGCCCGGCACCTTTCCGGCACCTTTTCCGACCGAGCCCGCCGGCATCCGTCCGGTCTCACGCACTGGGAACGGTAGTGGCTTCGCCGTCGACTTGGAAAACGGACGGACGGCCAACCAGAATCGGGCCGAGACCCGCAATCAGGGCGCCGAAGAGGAGCAACGCCGTCGGAATGGCCGCCATGAAGCCCGCCAACGCGAACCAGCCGAGAGGGGAGTACGAGTCGAGGCGAACAACGGGCACGTCGAAGACCTCTGGGCGATCCTCGAGGTACCGCACCTCGACCCGGGCCCTGCGTGCAAGGAGCGGTGTCAGTTGCCCGAACTTGTGAACTTCGGCGTCCTCGCCCTTCGAGGAAAGAAGGCACAACGCCTTGTTCTGATCGACAAACCGCAGGGGAATCTCGCCGAACACCGCGGTCAGACTGTGGCGAGGGCGAAAGACCGCGACGTAGCGGGTCGCGGGCAACGTTGCTTCCGGCCCAGGCGCGGGCGGCCACTCGACGTACCGGTACAGCCACCCGTCCGGGTCCACCGCACCCTCGGTGTCGAGCCGGCTCAGCGCGGGATCCGGCTGGCCGCGGAGGACGAAGAGATTGACGGGGGCGAGGATCGCGCACGCGAGGAGGACCACCCCAGCCAGCCACAGGTTCCAGCGATCGCCGGCCGCGGCCTGCACGGCCTCGGTCGCTGTCTCGCGTGTCAACCGTACGGGTTCGTCGGAAGCCTCGCGCTCGAGGCGGCCCTGCGAGATCGGGCTCGACCCCATGCCCGATTCCTCGAGGCCGGACAGCTCTCCCCGAGAGGCACACTCGACCCTCCTGTCGCCCCAGTAGCCGGTGTGGGCGAAGAGCAGCCACCGTCCGTACTGAGCCGTGGACCGGTCACGGCAGAAAGCCGGTGGCCTGCGAAACAGCCGCCCTCCGACCGGGTCGAAGGGACGATGGACGTTGACCCAGCGGAAACCCGGGTACAGTCTGGCCAGGCTCACCGCGGCGTCCTCCGGACTGGGCCATGTGTCGGGAAAGAAGCACCACAGGAGCCGGCGTAGCGGTGAGCCGAGGGTGATCAACCGCAACCGCACCCCGTCGGGAAGGCTGATCTGACCGCGCAAGAGCGCCTCGACGACGATCGCGGAGCCGAGGCTGTGGGCGGCGATCACGGCGCGGTCGCCGGCTCGCAGCCTGCTCGCTGTGATCTCTTTCGAGACGTGGGCCAGCAGCCCTTCGGCGTACTCGTGGTCTCCCATGAAGCACGCGACGTCAGCGAGAACCTTGAAAAGCCAGGCCACTGGGCGCAGGAGAACCGCTGCGACCCCGCAAAGGAACGCAAGCGCCGCCAGGATGAGCAGGTAGGCCAACGAATTGGCAATCACCATGGTCAGAAGGTCTGACGGCCCCACCACGAGCATGCCGTCTGGCCGGACCGGCTGCAGGCCGACCGGGCCTGTGGCAAGGAGGGCGACGATATACAGCATTGCGAGCGGCAGGAGAAGGGGCGAGGTGAGAGCCGCAAGAAGGAAGCTCGTCGGCCAGACCAAGACCACGAAGGCCTGCCGGAGCCCGGCCGCCAGTCGTCGAAACGAGCCACGGGCTGCCGGCCACAGGGCCACCATGAACAGCAGCAGCGCAAACACGCAGGCGTACGCCTGCACAAGCCAGAACCCTGACCTGAC
>CAVQPK010000014.1:0-176263 GCA_963714745.1 uncultured Acidobacteriota bacterium | reverse complement strand
CGGCGATGTCGATCAGCAGTGCGATCTCGACACCCCAACCCTCTACGAAGCGCAGCTGCTCGAGCACGTCGCGCCGGCTGGCGTACTCGCCGGCCAGCGGTTGCTGCAGCCGCGCCAGCTCGGGGAAGTACAGCGACAGCAGCGGGCGGGCGACGAGCTCGGTCGTGCGTCCACCCCCGCCGAGACGGGTGGGCCGGTGGGCGTACGACTTCACCAGAGCGACGGTGTCGTCGTCGAGCATCGGTGCGACCAGTCGCGTCACCCACTCCGGCTCGAAGCTCGTGATGTCGCCGTCGATCCAGACGACGAAGTCGCCGTGACTGGCCACCACGCTCGCCCACAGCACGTTGCCCTTGCCGTGGCCGACGCCGTGCCTGGCGTGGACGTCATCGATCGAGATCACCTCGGCGCCGGCGTCGGCGGCGACCTCGGAGGTGAGGTCGGTGCTGCGGTCGTCGACCACGATCAGCTCGTCGACGAGCGGCACTCGCTCGATCAGGTGCTTGCGGATCGACGACACGAGCGACCCGATGGTGGCCGCCTCGTCACGACAGGGCAGGCAGACCGACACCGTGCGCCCGCCCTTGGCCGCAGCGACGGCCTCGGTGCCGCAGTCGTCGAGCACGAACTCCCGAACTCCGCCCACGTGACCTAGCCTCCGGCTCCGTGTTCCTCTTCGGCGTGATCAACGCCAGCCCCGATTCGTTGCACACCGAGTCGATCTGTACGACCGCCGACGCAGCCGTGGCCCGCGCCGAGTACCTCCTCGCCGCTGGGGCCCAGGGAATCGACATCGGCGGGCAGGGCAGCACCGACAACGCGACGGTGGTCACCTGGCAGGACGAGTGGGCACGCCTGCCGCGAGATCGTGCCCGCGGTCGCAGCGCTCGGCATCCCAGTCAGCGTCGACTCGTGGCGTCCGGAGGTGATGCGCCTCGGCCTCGAGCACGGCGCGGACGTGATCAACGGTGCCGACGGGATGCAGAGCGACGAGATGTGGAAGCTCGTCTCCGAGTTCGAGGTCCCGGTCGTCGTGCCGTTCCTGTCCGGGCCGAATCCGCGCGAGATGGTGCACGTCACCACCGATCCGCTCGACGCGCTGCGCGACTTCTTCACTCCGCGGCTGGCGCAAGCGCAGCGGTTCGGGGTCCGCAGCCGCTGCATCCTCGACCCCGGCACCGGCTTCGCCCCGCCGAACTGGCCGTGGGAGGAACGGTACGTCTACCAGAAGCAGGTCTACGAGAACCTCGACGTACTGCGGGCGTTCGGCTTGCCGATCTACATCGCCCTCCCCTGGAAGCAGACCGCGCAGCACGACGAGCTGCTCGAAATCGTGGTGCGGGCGCGTCCCGACTACGGCCGTGCTCACGATCCGGCCAAGGTGCGCCGGGTCGAGGCGGCAGTCCTCGGTGCCGCCGACGGTCACGGCTGATCGGGAGGGCACAGCTCGTCGAGCGGGCCGACGTTCACGACGTCAGCCGGCGGCAGGCGCTCGCGCCAGCCATCGGGACACCGCTGCGGGGCCACGTCGGACAGCGGTTCGAGCACGAACCGCCGCTCGTCGATGCGCGGGTGCGGCACGGTGAGCTCCTCGCTCTCGATCGAGATGTCCCCGAAGAACAGCACGTCGACGTCGAGGGTGCGCGGCCCCCAGTGCACCACCCGCTGGCGCAGCGCCACGGTCTCGAGGCGGCGGCAGCGGCGCAGGAACGCGAACGGATCGAGCGGCGTGTCGACCGCAACCACCATGTTGTAGAACGCGCCCTGCTCGTCGGGCCCGCCGACCGGGGCGGTCTCGTAGACGTCGGAGACGCCGACGACGTCTCCGAGGCCGGCGACGGCATCGCGCAGGTACCGCGTCCGATCGCCGAGGTTCGACCCGAGCGCCACGATCGCCCGGGTGGAGCGCAGCGGTGTGACGTCGACGTCGCGACGCAGCCGTGAGACGGTCACCGATGTGCTCTCGACGTGGGCGGGGATCGGCGGCCGCAGCTTGGTGACGGTGATGTCGGCGGACTCGACGAGGTCGAACCCGAACACGATCTCGACGATCTGCTCGGCCAGACGCTCGAGGAGGACGGCCGGTTTGGAGTCGTTCGCCACGTGCGACGATGCGCTCGGCGACGAGGCCGTAGTTCACCGTGTGGTCGAGCTCGTCGGACCGCCCGGCGTCGCGGAGGTCGACACCGAGTGACACGTCGACACGGATCGGCTGCGGTGCCTCGCGTTCATGGGGCAGCACCCCGACCAGCGTCATGACCCGCAGGTCGGTGAACGCCGTTCTTCGAAGCCTGGAAGAGGGCCTGATCGTGCTCGACGGCGAAGGCAGAGTGAGGGCGGCGAACCCGGCGGCCCTGACCCTGCTCGGTGCGACCTCGGAAGCCGAGGCGCGCGGTCTGGATGCGGTCGACCTGATCGGTCACGACCGCCTGGAGGCCGAGTCTCGGCTGGGGCTCGCCATGCGCGGCGCCGATCCGGCGATGGTCGAGACCGTGCTGCGCCGGATCGACGGAACGCCGGTGCCGGCCGAGCTGTCGCTGGCCCCGGTGCGGATGGCGGACGGACCGGCGAGGGTGGTGTGCGTCGCCCGGGACATCCGCGAGCGGCTCGACTCGCAGCGTATGCTTGCGGCCAGCGAGGAGCGCTACCGGCGGCTGGTCGAGCTGGCGCCGGACGGGATCGTCGTGGTCCGTGACGGCAAGGTCGTTTTCGTCAACGCCGCCGGCGCCGCGTGCCTGGGAGGGGGCGACCCCGGCCAGGTGATCGGCAAGGCGTTGGTGTACTTCCTCGAGCCCAACCAGCGGGACGGCGCCGCGGCCCAGATCGAAGGGGTCGCCCGCAGCGGGATCGGAGTGGTCTCCCACGAGCAGCGCTGGCTGACGGCCGACGGACATCCCTTCGACGCGGAGGTCGCCGCCACCCCGATGGTCTTCGACGGCGCCGATGCGGTGCTCCTGGTGGTCCGAGACGTGTCCGAGCGCAGGAGCATCGAGCGCATGAAGGACGAGTTCGTGGCCACCGTCAGCCACGAGCTGCGGACCCCGCTGACCTCGATCCTCGGGTCCCTCGGGCTGCTGCTCGGCGGGGTGAGCGGTGAGCTCTCGGACGAGGCGCGGTCGATGCTCGAGGTGGCCGATCGCAACGGGCGCCGGCTGCTGCGGTTGATCAACGACCTGCTCGACCTGGAGAAGCTGGAGGCCGGTCGGATGACCTTCCGGATCGAGCAGCTCTCGCTGGTGTCGCTGGTCGAGCACGCGGTCGAGGCCAACCGAGGGTACGCGGCGGCCCACGGCGTGACGCTCGAGGTCATCCGCGCAACCGCCGAGTCGGCCGAGGTGAGGGTCGACGCCGAGCGTCTCCTGCAGGTGCTGGCCAACCTGCTGTCCAACGCCGTCAAGTTCGCGCCCGGCGGCTCGGCGGTCACGGTCCGGATCCGCCGGCTCGGCGACGGCTTCGAGGTCGGGGTGCGTGACCGCGGTCCGGGCATCCCCGAGGCGCTCGCACCGCGTCTCTTCGAGCGCTTCGTCCAGGCGGACGTTCCCGAGCGGAGGCGAACCGGGAGCACCGGTCTCGGGCTCGCGATCTCGCGCACCATCGTCGAGCGGATGGGCGGGAGCATCGGATTCAGGAGCCCCGTCGACGGGGGCACCGAGTTCTGGTTCCGGCTGCCGGCGGCCGAGCAGCCGGTGGAGGGGGTGTGAGCGGGACCGTGGTCGTGATCGAGGACGACCCCGAGGTCGCAGATCTGGTCACCCTGGTGCTCGAGTCCCGCGGTCTGCACGTGGTGCGGGAGCCCGACGGCGAGTCGGGTCTCGCCACGGTGCGGCGGCTGCGCCCGACCGCGGTGGTGAGCGATGCCCTGCTGCCCGGCAGAACCGGCTTCGAGGTCTGCCGGGCGATCAAGGACGATCCCGGCCTCTGCGCCATCCGGGTGGTGCTGCTGAGCGGGGTCTATCGCCAGAGCCGGTATGGGCGCGAGGCGGCCGACGCCGGCGCGGACCTCTTCCTCGCCAAGCCGGTGCAGCCCGCCGAGCTCGTCAAGGCGTTGACGCCGGTCATCGGGGCGGACCCGCCGAGCGAGTCCCGAGACGAGTTCGACGAAGCTCTGGCCGCCGCCCGTGACCGCTACCGGCTCAAGGTCCCGGGCCGGCTCGACGAGGCCGAGGTCCTGCTGGCCCGGCTGTCGACGGCGTGGGACCCGCAGGTCGCGTCCGACCTCCGGCTCGTGCTGCACGGTCTCGCCGGAGGCGGGGCGACCATGGGGCTCGCCCGACTCGGGGAGCTCGCCCGCGAGCTCGAGCTGCTCACCGACCGACTCATCGGTCAAGGCCGCGCCCCCGACGCGGCCGAGCGCCGGCGCCTCCGGCGATCGCTGACCGTGATGCGGCGCGCGTTCGGCTGATTCGGGGCCGAGACCTCTTGACATCGCTCGGTGTCCGCCTTATGTTATAGAACGAACGTTCGGTTTTTAACGAGGGGAGGGGCGTGGCCCGAAACGGACGGCAGGCGGAGCGATCCGAAGCGTCGACGGGGCAGGTGCTCCTGACGGCGCTCGATCTCTTCTCCCACCAGGGCTACGGGGCCACCTCGATGCGCCAGATCTCCGAGGCGAGCGGGGTCTCGGTCGGCAACCTCTACCACCACTTCGGCTCCAAGGAGGCGATCTTCCAGCGCCTCATCGACGACTACTGGGAGCGGCTGCTGGACCGCGAGCACCCGCTCAACCAGGTCTTCTACCGGGCGCGCTTTCCCGACGACCTCGAAGAAATGGCGGCCGCGATCGAGGCCACGGTGTCGGAGAACGCCGCCAACATCCTGCTCATCTTCATCGACGTCATCGAGTTCAGGGGCGAGCACATCCGCCGCTTCTACGAGTCGATGGCGGAGCGGTTCAAAGAGGCCTACAGGGAGTCGTTCGAGACGCGCCGTCGCGAGGGTCGGCTGGGAGAGGTCGATCCGGTGGTGGCGGTGATGGTCGCGACCCGGTGGCTGTTCTACTTCTACACCGTCGAAAGGTGCTTCGGCGTGCCCATGCACTTCGGCATGGACGCGTCGCAGGCAGTGGACGAGTTCATCCGCATCCTCCGCTTCGGGGTGTTGCCGCGGTCGGTTCAGACCGCGGTGCGTCCGCCGGTGCCGGAGGCAGCGGAAGGGGACCGAGGGAGGACGTCATGAGCGAGCGAATGAGGCATGTGGTGACACTGGTGGCGGCCCTCGCCGTGGTGCTGGGGCTGGCGGCTCCCGCACTGGCGCAGGCGCCGGAGCAGGAGCCCGCCGAGGCTCCGACAACCGAAGAGAACGCGGCTCCGGCCGAGGGCCAGAAGTTCATCGCCGAGATCATCGTCACCTCGCGTAAGACCGAGGAGAACATCCAGGAAGTGCCGATCGCGGTCTCGGTCGTGACCGGAGAGCAGCTCGAGGACCTCGCGGCGGCGGACATCTCCGAGCTCCAGAGCTATGTTCCGAACCTGTCGATCTACCAGGGCCGGAACCAGTCGACCACGTTGACCGCCTTCCTGCGCGGAGTCGGCCAGTCGGACCCGCTGTGGGGCGTGGACCCCGGCGTCGGGCTCTACATCGACGACGTCTACATCGCCCGACCACAGGGCGCGCTGCTCGACGTCTACGATGTCGAACGGGTCGAGGTCCTGCGCGGTCCCCAGGGGACCCTGTACGGCAAGAACACCATCGGCGGCGCGGTCAAGTACGTCACCAGGCCGCTTTCGGACGAGTTCGGGGGCAGCGTCAGCTTCACCGGCGGCAACTTCTACACCCAGGAGGTCAGGGCCAGCATCGGCGGCGCACTGATTCCGGACACCCTGCGCGCCAAGATCTCGTTCGCGAAGCTCGGCCGCGAGGGCTACGGCACCAACCTCTTCACCGGACGGGACGTCTCGGACAAGGACACCACCGCCTACCGGATCGCCCTCGAGTACCAGGCCGCGGAGACGGTGAAGATGAGGTTCGACTACGACCACACCGAGGACAAGGCGGAGCCGGTGGGCCTCACCCGCCTCCAGGCGAACCCGCTGTGCCCGATCTTCCTCGGGCGGGGCTGCGCGCCGCTTCCGGACCGGTTCGACACCGAGAGCGGGCTGGCGCCGCTCAACCACACCGAGTCCACCGGGTACTCGCTCACCCTCACCTGGGACATCGACCCGGAGTGGGAGTTCCGGTCGATCACGGCGTACCGGGAGACCGACACCGCCAACAACATCGACTTCGACACCACCCCGGCGCCGATCGTGGACTCCGCGCCGATCTACTTCGACGACCAGACGACCCAGGAGTTCCAGCTGGTCTACAACGGAAACGACCGGCTGAGCGGGGTGCTCGGGCTCTACTACTTCGACGGCACGGCCGGGGGTACGGTCAAGGCCACCTTCGTCGGCAGCACCTTCACCACCACCGACGGCGACATCGCCACCAAGTCCTACGCGCTGTATGCCGACGCCAACTACAAGCTGACCGACCAGCTGACCCTCAACCTCGGCATCCGGCCGACCCGCGAGACCAAGGACGGCCGGGCGTTCAACGTGCTCAACACCGACGGCACCTTCGAGACCATCGCGGTCGTGCTGGCCGACTTCCAGGACAGCGTGACCTTCACCTCGTGGGCCCCCAAGCTCGGGCTGGACTACCAGTTCAACCCCGACCTGATGGGCTACGTGACGGTGAACCGGGGCTTCAAGAGCGGCGGCTACAACGTCCGCGCCCAGTCGACCTTCTTCCCGGACTCCGCCCTGCCGTTCGACGACGAGGTCATGACGATGGCCGAGGTCGGCGTCAAGTCGGTGCTCGCCGACCGGCGCCTGGTGCTCAACGGCGCGGTCTTCTACGGTGAGTACACCGACATCCAGGTCTCGACCTTCACCTCCTACGACTCGAACTTCGACGGCGAGGACGACGCCTTCTTCGGCAACTTCCTCAACGCCGGCGACGCCACCATCAAGGGCTTCGAGCTCGAGTACGCCTACGACTCCCCGTCCTGGTTCGGGCTGTCGGGCTTCGTCGCCTATCTCGACGCCACGCCGGACACGTTCCTGGATGCGAACCAGGACGGCTTCGTCGACACCCAGGTGATCACCAACGCGCCGAAGTGGACCGGCGCGATCCGCGCGAACGTGGACTTCCCCGCGTTCGGCGGACTGGTGACCGGCAGCGTCGGCTACTCCTACCGCGACGACTCGGTGCTGACCAACGAAGGCGGGCCCGATCCGCGCAACCCGACCCAGCCGCTGCAGCCTCTGATCCAGGAGGCCTTCGGCCTGGTCGACGCCTGGATCGCCTGGCTGTCGCCGACCGCGACCTGGCGGGTCGGCATCAGCGGCAAGAACCTCACCGACGAGAAGTACCTCACCAACGGCTACAACCTGCCGGTGTTCGGTGTGGTCATGGGATCGTACGCCGCGCCCAGGACCGTCCTGGGGACCGTGGAGTACAGGTTCTGAAATCGAGGTCTCCGGGGCGCGCCGCCGAGCGGTGCGCCCCGGGGGTCCTTTCATCCCGCCGGCTCGTGAGCACGGGGCGTTGCCGCCTCCCGGCGACCGGCTCGGCTGGAGATCCAAGGGGGAGAGCATGATCGAGACCGGACTCAGAGACCGGGTTGTGATCGTCACCGGCGCCGCTGCCGGAATCGGCCGCGCGACCGCGATGCGTTTCGCCCAGGAGGGCGCGCTGGTCGCCGCCTGGGACGTCAAGGCTGACGGCTCCGAGCTGCTGCTGCGCGAGCTCGAGGCCGCCGGAGGCCGGGCGTTGTTCCACGCCGTCAACGTCGCCGACGCGGAGGCGGTCGAGGCGGCCGCCCGGGAGGTCGCCGACCGGTGGGGGCGGATCGACGTGCTGGTCAACAACGCCGGCATCGTGCGCGACGCCCAGCTGGTCAAGGTCAAGGACGGCGAGCTCGCCGGCCGGATGTCCGACGAGGCGTGGGAAGCCGGTGATCGGTGTCAACCTCACGCGGCGTCTTCAACTGCACCCGCGCGGTGGCGCCCCACCTGATCGCGGCCGGCGGCGGCGCGATCCTCAACGCGTCCTCGGTCGTCGTGCCTCAACGGCAACTTCGGCCAGACCAACTACGTCGCCACCAAGGCCGGGGTGATCGGCATGACCAAGACCTGGGCGCGGGAGCTCGGTCGATACAAGATCCGCGTCAACGCCGTCGCCCCGGGCTTCGTCGCGACCGAGATCCTGGCGGCGATGCCCGCAGAAGATGCTCGACGGGATGGTGGCGCACACGCCGATGGGCCGCATCGGGCGACGCCCGCGACATCGCCGAGGCCTACCTGTGGCTGGCCTCGGACGCGGCCACCTGGATCACCGGCACCGTGCTCTCGGTCGACGGCGGGCTGGTGATCGGAACCTGAGGGGCGCGCCCGATGATCAGGCACGCCGTCATCACCGCCACCGGCCGCTACATCCCGGAGCGGGAGGTGTCGAACGACGAGCTGCGCGAGCGTTTCGCCCACCTACCCGACTTCGTCGACAAGATGGAGGAGTCGCACGGGCATCCGCACCCGCTTCTGGGCCCCGGACGACTGGGCCACCTCGGACGTCGCGCTGCCCGCGGCCCGGCAGGCGCTGGAGCGGGCGGGCCAGCGACCCGACGAGGTCGACCTCGTCATCGTCGGCACCGACTCTCCCGACTACATCACGCCGGCGACCTCGGTGGTGCTCCAGCACAAGCTGGGCGCCACGCAACGCCGGCACCTTCGACGTCGGCTGCGCATGCGCCTCGTTCCCGACCGGGTTGGCCGTCGGCGTCGGGCATGATCGCCACGAACCCGAACCTCAGGACCGTGCTCGTGGTCGGCGTCTACCTGATGCACAAGCTCGCCGCGCCCGACGACCCGATGATCTTCTTCTACGGCGACGGCGCCGGCGCCGCGGTGCTCGAGCCGGCCGACGGCGCCGGGCTTCGTCTCGTCGGCGTTCCGGCCGACGGCGCCTTCCACCGCCACTGGGGGATCTACGCCGGGGGAACCGCCGAGCCGGCCACCGAGGAAGCGGTCCGGGCCGGCCGGACCACCGTCAAGATGCTCGAACGCTACCCCCCGGAGATCAACCACGAGGGATGGCCCGCGGTGGCCCGGGGGCTGGCGGCCAACGGCGGATTCGAGGTCTCCGAGATCGACTTCGCGATCTTCACCCAGGTTCGCAAGCCGTCGATCGAGCTCGTCATGGCCGACCTCGGGCTGCCGATGGAACGTACCCACACGGTGATGGAGAAGTGGGGCTACACCGGCTCGGCCTGCGTCCCGATGGCGCTCGACGACGCGCTGGAGCACGGCAGGATCGCCTCCGGTGACCTGGTGGTCTTCGTCGGCTCCGGGGTCGGCTACAACCAGGCCGGCGCCGCTTTCAGGTGGCGCTGATCCGGAGGGAGGCAGCATGGCCGGAGGGTCGAGCATGGCCGGCAGGATCCTGCTCGTGTGTGCGCTGCTCGCGGTGGCGGGCTTTGTCTCGGTCGGGCTCTTCGTGTGGAAGCGGCCGCTGACCGTCGACGCCTGGTTCAGCCGCGGCGCGCTCGGCAAGTCGGGCCTCGAGCGGTCCGAGGTGCCGACCTCGTTCGGGCAGGTGACGGTCTGGGAAGGGGGCGCCGGCCCGACCGTGCTGCTGCTGCACGGCGCCGGCGACCAGGCCGGCACCTGGGCGCGAGCAGTGACCCGCCTGGTCGGCCGCTACCGGCTGGTGATCCCGGACCTGGCCGGCCACGGCGGCGTCGGACCCGGGCACGGGCCCGATCCACATGGCGCAGATCGTCGAAGGGGTCCAGGCGGTGCTCGCCGCCCGCGGCGGTGACCGGCCTCGGGCCCTGGTCGGCAACTCGCTCGGGGCCTGGGTCGCGATGCTGGTCGCACGCGATCGTCCCGAGGATGTCGATCGTGTGGTCGCCGTCAACGGCGGGGCGATCACCGGTCAGAGCGGGCACTCCCTCTTTCCCCAGGACCGGCAGCAGGCACGGCAGCTGATGGCGGCCCTGACCGGGCCGAAGACGCCGCCGGTTCCCGACTGGGTGCTCGACGACGTGATCCGGGCCGCCAAGGTGGGCCCGCTGGCGCGCTTCGCGGCGACCGCGTCCGAGTACGAACCGTTCATCCTCGACGGCAAGCTGTCCCGGGTCACGACACCGGTCGACCTGCTGTGGGGCGACGCCGACCAGGTCATGCCGCTGGCCTACGCCGAGCGGCTCCTCGCGGGCCTGCCTGCGGCCCGCCTGACCACGCTCGCCGACTGCGGCCACGTGCCGCAACGGGAGTGCCCGGTCGCGTTCTCCGAGGAGCTGATCCGACTGCTCGAAGGCCCGCCCCTGAGCCGGCCGCCGGGGAGGAGGCGGCCGAGGGAGAGGAGAGACCATGATCCACGGCGACGTCCTCGGCGAGCGCGCCCGGCTCACGCCCGACTCGCCTCGCGCTGGTGGAGCTGTCGAGCGGACGCCGCATGAGCTACAGCGGAGCTCGACCGGCGCGCCGTCGCCTGCGCCCGCGTCTGGCTCGAGATCCTCGGCCTCGCGCCGGGCGACCGCATCGGCCTGCTGGCCTCCAATCGGGTCGAGTTCCTCGACGCTTTCTTCGCGGCCGGCAAGTCGGGCGTGATCCTGGTGCCGCTGTCGACCCGCGCCACCGCCCACGAGCTGGCCGGGATCGTGGCCGACTGCGGGCTCTCGGCCTGTCTCTACGACGACGACCACGCCGGCGTGATCGCCGATCTCCGGGCGAGGGTCTCAGTGCCGCGCTGGATCGCGCTCGACGACCCTGCGGCGACGGGGACCCGGAGCACGGCGACCTGGCTGCCGGCCTGGCCCCCTCGGACTGGCGGCGCAACCGGTGCGACCCCGAGCAGCCCTACTGCCTGCTCTACACGTCCGGCACCACCGGCAAGCCCAAAGGGGTGATCGTGCCCCACCGGATGGTGGCGTGGAACGGCGTCAACACGGTGGCCAGCTGGCAGCTCCGGGCCGACGACGTGAGCCCGATCTTCACCCCCCTCTACCACGCCGGCGGGCTGGGCGCATTCCTGGTGCCGATCTTCACCGCCGGCGGCACGATCGTGCTCCACGCCCGCTTCGACGCCGCCGAGGTGCTGCGCGCCATCGAGCAGGAGCGTTGCACGGTGGTGCTCGGGGTGCCCACGATCTGGAAGCTGCTCGCCGAGGCGCCCGAGTTCCACCAGGTCGACCTCGGCCACGTGCGCTGGTTCATCTCCGGCGGCGCCCCGCTGCCCAAGCACCTGGTCGATCTCTACCGCGAGCGGGGGGTGGTGCTGCGCCAGGGCTACGGTCTCACCGAGGTCGGGGTGAACTGCTTCGCCATGACCGACCGGGACGCGTGGGAGAAGGCGGGCTCGATCGGCAGGCCGCTGATGTTCACCGAGGCGCGGGTGGTGGACGCCGACAACCGTCCGCTTCCCGCCGACCAGGTCGGCGAGCTGGTCTTCCGCGGGCCGCACGTGTCCGCCGGCTACTGGGGCAACCCCGAGGCGACCACCGCCTCGCGCGACGGCGACGGCTGGTACCACACCGGCGACATGGCCAGGGTCGACTCCGACGGCTTCTTCACCATTGCCGGGCGCGGCAAGGACATGTTCATCTCCGGCGGGGTCAACGTCTACCCGGCGGAGGTCGAGAACGAGCTGCTGCAGCACCCGAGCCTGGCCGACGCTGCGGTGATCGGGGTCCCTGACCCGACCTGGGGCGAGGTCGGCGTCGCCTTCGTGGTGCCGGCGGCCGGAGCCGCCGCCGAGCCGGAGACGCTCCGGGACTTCCTCGCAGGACGACTGGCCAAGTACAAGATACCCAGGCATTTCAACACCGTCGACGCGCTTCCGCGCACGCCCTACGGCAAGGTCGTGAAGGCCGAGCTCGTCGAGCGCTGGCAGGAGCTGAACGAAACCGGCTGAACGTCATCCACCGGCCGCGGCCGGCGAGAAGGAGAGCGCATGAAGAAGGTCTACATCGCCGCCTACCACCAGTCCAAGTTCGGCAAGCTGATGGCCATGACCATGCCCGAGATCGTCGCCGCGGCGGTCGCCGAGACGCTGCGCCGAGATCGGCGCCGACGCCTCGCGCGGTCGACGTCGCCTCGATCGGGGCCACCTGCAACTTCTCGCTCAACCGCGCAGGGGCTGCTCGCCGGCCTGGTGGCGATGATGCCCGGGCTCGGCGCCAAGCCGATCGAGGCGGTCGAGAACGCCTGCGCCTCGGGCGGTCAGGCGGTGCTGTCGGTGATCCAGAAGCTCCAGTCCGGGCACGGCGAGATCGGGCTCGCCGTCGGCTACGAGAAGATGCGCAACGACGAGGGCAAGATGGACGGCAAGCCCTGATCGGCGAGGTGCTGGGCTACTTCTCGCACCCCGACGAGCGCGTCGGCAAGGTCTATGTCTTCCCCCACCTCTTCGCCGAGGTGATGCGCGACTACATGGCGGCTCACGGCGTCAGCGAGCAGGACCTCGCCCACGATCGCGGTCCCAGGAGTACGCCAACGCCCAGCACAACCCCTACGCCCAGATGAGAAGGCATCACGGTTTCGCTGGACGAGGCGACCACCATCGAAGGGCTCAACCGCTACATCGTCGAGGGCCTGCCGCTCAAGACCTACGACTGCTCGCAGATCACCGACGGCTACGCGGGCGCTGCATCCTCGCCACCGAGGAAGGCCTCGCCCGGCTCGGGGTGGCGAAGGCCGACTGCGTCGAGATCGCCGGCTGGGGCCAGGCCACCGACCCGCTGAAGAAGGAAGGCCGCGACGTGCTGCGCCCGGCCGGCGCCTACCGCGCGATGCAGGACGCCTACCGCGATGGCCGGCGTCTCGCCCGGCGGACGTCAACGTCGCCGAGGTCCACGACTGCTTCACCGTGATGGGCGCGATCGGCGCCGAGGTCCTCGGCAAGGCCGCGGTACGGGCAGGGCGCCCGCTACTGGGCGGACGGCAAGGCGGCGCCCGACGGCGAGTGCGGCATCAACACCTCGGGCGGCCTGATCGCCAAGGGCCACCCGATCGGCGCCACCGGCGATCGCGATGATCGGCTGGTGCGCCTGGCAGCTGCTCGGCAAGGTGCCGGCCGAGCTTCAGGTCAAGGACCCGAAGCTCGCCGCGACCTTCAACATCGGCGGCCCGATCTGTGCCTCGGTCTGCACCGTCCTGCGCCGCGCGTGAGGAGAATCGGCCACCCGGGCACGAAGGCCTCCTCCGACCGTAGGGGCGGAGCTTGTCTCCGCCCGTGGCACGGGCGCACGCAAGGTGCGCCCCTACGGAACCCCTGGTTGTCGACCTCGGGCGGGCGGGGGGCTTTGAGTCTTCGAGTCTTTGTGGTGACCCGGCGGGGGTGGGAAGGGCAGAGCCGGCAGAAGGGAGACGTCATGGCGAGTGAGATCACGCCGCGGGCGAGCGGGCACCTCGAGGTCGACGGGTTCACGGATCTGGTGGGAGTACCACGGCACCGGCGACCGCGAGGCGGTCGGCCTGCTCAACGGCCTCGCGATGCACACCAAGGCGTGGTACGGCTTCCTCCCGCTGCTGCTCGACGAGTACGACGTGGTGCTCTACGACTACCTGGGCCAGGGCGAGTCGTCGAAGCACGACGTGCCGTACTCGATCCCCGACTTCGCCCGCTACCTGACCCTGATCATGGACCGAGATCGGGCTCGACAAGATCCACCTGATGGGGATCTCCTACGGCGGGTTCATCGCGCTCGAGTTCGCCCGGCTGTACCAGGAGCGGCTGCACACCCTGATGCTGTCGGGCATCCTGCTCAGCCGGGAGCAGCTGTTCGAGCTCTACCAGGACATCTCGCTGCGCTTCTACCGCGTCGACCCGCGAGACGCTTCGACCTCTACACCCACTACATGTACGAGAAGATCTTCGGCGAGGCCTTCGTCGGCCAGGATCCCGGCCGAGCAGTTCGAGGCCATGCGGCAGCGCTTCTTCGACCGCTACGTCGACCAGCGCCACTGCCTGATCCGCCTCACCGAGGCCCAGGACCCGTTCTTCGACGACCTCGACGACACCCTGCCGCAGTACCGCGCGATCCAGACCCCGACCCTGATGATCGCCGGCGCCCAGGACCGCGCGATTCCGCTCTGGCAGCAGAAGAAGATCCTGCGACATCCTGCCCCACACCCGCTGGGAGCTGGTCGAGGGCTCGGGTCACGTCGTCTACATCGAGCGGCCCGACATCTTCTTCCCCGCGATCAAGGCGTTCGCCCGGACCAAGAGGCTCGACTTCCAGTGGCCGGTGTGATCCACCACCAGGTCGAGGGCGACGGCGAGCCGCTGGTGCTGCTCAATGGGATCGCCATGTCGGCGGCGGGATGGCAGCCGGTCGCGCGGCCGCTGGCACAGCGGTTCCGGGTCGTGCGGTGCGATTTCCTGGGTCAGCTGATGTCCCCGGGCGAGCCGCACGCGCAGCTCGACTGCCACGCCGACGACGTGGTCGCGCTGCTCGACCACCTCGCCCTCGACCGGGCGCATCTGGTGGCGACCTCGTTCGGCGGCGCGGTCGGGGCGCTGGTCGCCGCCGGTCACCCCGAGAGGGTGCGGTCGCTGGTGACGATCGCCTCGGCCGACGGCTTCACCGACGGGATGGCGAGCGAGGTGGTGCGTTGGCGGGACGCGGCGCTCGCGGCCGGGCGCGGCCCCGATCGCGGCGTACTCTCGGACGTGCTCGAAGCGGTGGTCTACTCCGCCGGCTGGCTGGCTTCGCACCGGGCCGAGCGGGCCCAACGGCGGGAGCAGATCGGTCTGCTCCCGGAGCGCTGGTTCTTCGACCTCGCCGCCCTGCTGGCGACCGCCCGCGGGGCCTCCGTGCAGGAGACCCTGTCCGCGATCCGCTGCCCGACCCTGGTGATCGCGGCCGCTGAGGACGGCTTCATTCCCCGCGATCGATGCCGCGCCCTCGCCGAGGCCATCCGCGGTGCAGAGTTCCAGATCGTCGAGGGCGCCGGTCACGCGGTCGTGGTCGAGCAGCCGGCGGAGCTGGTGCGGCGGATCAGCGCCTTCCTGGGGGCTCTCGAGAAAGCCCCGTAGATCTCGGTCAGCGAGCGATCTCGGCGAGCACGATGTCGAACTCGTCCTCATCGAGGCGGTCGACGTAGAGCACCCTGCCCGACTCGGCGGTCACCAGGTTCGGGAAGGCGTGGCCGACGGACCACCTGTCGCTGCGCACGGCGTCGTGGAGGACGATGGACTGCCCCTCGGATCGCTCGGCGGCCAGCACCATCGAGCTCTGGCCGGGGCCGGAGCCGGCCGGGACCGCGCCGTCGATCTCGGCGACCCGGCGCGACCTCGACCGGTCCCAGACCAGGGTGCGGCGTTCGCCGGTTCCGGGCCGGACGACGCTCCAGTAGAGGAAGCGGCCGTTTCGGGTCCAGTGCATGCGCCCAACCGGCTCGCCGGCCTCCGCGACCGTGACCGAAGGACCGCCGGCGGTGTCGACCAGGACCAGCGCACCTGTCAGCTCGGCGTCGGCCGCGCCGTCCACCGCCACCAGCGGGAGCACCGGGGCGACCGGGCAGGCCGGGCCGGCGACCCCCGGCGGCCGGAGCGGCCGAAGCCCGGAGCCGTCGAGGTCCATGATCACCACCCGCGGCGGCTGCGAATCGTCACCCGTGGTCACGACCAGTGAGCCGTCGCCGGCAAAGCCGGGCAGCACCACAGCGCCCGAAGGGCCGATCCGGCGCAGCTGACCCGACCCGAGATCCCAGAGCCCGGTCGTGCAGCGGCCGGCGGTGCACACGGGCAGGGCGAGGAGCGAGCCGTCCGGAGAGAACACCCGCATGTTCAGCCACCGCTTCAGCAGGCTCTCGGACCCGAGGGGCTCCACCGGAAGCTCGAGCTTCAAGCGGTCGGCGGTCTTGAGCAGCATCGGGCACCACAGCTCGCGCTCGCCTCCGTCGTCGCGGGTCTCGACCTGGCGTCGGGCGTAGAGCAGCCACCGTCCGTCCGGCGACAGCGCCATGCCGCCGGTGGGCGAGCTGACCTCATAGCTCGGGTACCACGAGAAGCTCATCAGCCACCGACCGCCGCCGAGCTCGGGCTCGGCGGCGGGCAGCAGCGTGGCCGCGGCCATCAGCAGTGCCACGAAGCAGACGGGACGGGTTCGGGCCGTCACGGCGGGTCCTCCTGTCCTGTGGACCGCATTCTACTTGGTGCCCCCCCGACGAGCCCGGCAGGTGTCGGGGTCGTGGACCTCGAGCGCGGACAGGCTCTGATGCCGGCGGGCGCGGAGAGAACCTCGATCGGTTCGTCGTCGTAGCTTCCGTGGACCGAGCGGACAGGGCGGCCCCCGGTGAGCGGGTCGGCCGGAGGAGCGAGATGAAGACGATCGGGCTCGTCGGCGGCATGACCTGGCACTCCACGCTAGAGTACTACCGGCGGATCAACCAGGAGGTCGCGGCCCGGCTCGGCCCGCCGCACTCGGCCCGGCTCCTGCTGTGGAGCGTGGACTTCGCCGAGCACCTCGAAGGTCACGAACGGCGGGGGTGGGACGGGGTGCTGGAGGAGATCGTGGAGATCGGCCGTCGGCTGCGGAGGGCCGGCGCGGACCTCCTCGTTCTCGGCGCCAACACCGTGCACCGGGTGGCCGACGAGGTGGCCGTGCTGGTCGGCTTGCCGGTGGTCCACATCGCCGACGCCACCGGTGAGGCCGTGCGCGCCGCCGGTTTGACCAAGGTGGGCCTGCTGGGGACCCGTCACACCATGGGTGACGGCTTCTACCAGCGGCGGCTCGAGCGCAGCTTCGGGGTCGAGATCGTGACGCCTGCCGAGCCTGACTTCTCCGCCCTCGACCGGATGATCTACCACGACCTCGCCTCCGGGCGCTTCGACGACGAGCTCCGTTCCCGGTGCCGGGCGATGATGGACCGCCTCCACCGCGGCGGCGCCGAGGGTGTCATCCTGGCCTGCACCGAGCTGCCGATCCTGATGGCGGGGGCCGATTCGCCCTGTCCGCTCTTCGACACCCTCGATCTCCACGTCGCCGCGGCGGTCGACCTCGCGTTGCAGTCACCGGGATCCGTTTCGCAGTGAGGCAGAGGCGGTCATCTGACGCTCGGCCAGCTGGTGGTGCCGGGTGTGAGCGCCGCTCCTGGTGAGACGACCTTCCGTGTGGACTGCCGATTGATCGCCGGGGATCGTGCGAGTATCGTCGCGGCGGATGAGTGGGAAGGACCAACTCCCTGTGGACTCGGGCTGCTCCAGCGCAGAGCTGTCGTCGGACGCCGGGGGTCACCTTCACCGGGCCGAGAGAAAGGGGGCGGCGATCGAGGCTCACCGCGTCGTCAGGCGAGGCGCGGCCAGGTGCGGAGTCAGAGGGCGAGCCCTTCTGTCGTGCGCGCTGACCGTGGCAGCGTCCGTGTCGGCGATCGCTCAGCCGCCTGAGCCGGTTGAAGAGATCCGGGTGGGATACACGGAGGGCGTCTTCTCCGACGTCAATCGGGCCGATGCCGTCGCGTCCATGAAGACATGGATCGAGGCGATCGCTTCCCAGCGCGGCTTCAGGAAGACCGCGGTCGTGAAGGTGTTCGACTCCGCGGCGCACCTCGAAGAAGCGGTTGCCGCCGGGGAGCTGCATGTCGTGATCGTGCAGAGCCACGAGTACCTGGAGATCGAGCACACGGTGGCGTTGGACCCGGTGTACATCCCGTCGCGGAGCGAGAGCATCCCTGAGAGGATCGTGCTGCTCGTCGGCGCGAATACGCCGGTGACCGACCTCGAGGGTCTCCGCGGGACCCGGCTCATCGCTCACGACACAGCCGGGACTCACCTGGGCAGGCTCTGGCTCGAGCGCGAGCTGGCTGCGCGCAACCTCCAGGGAATCGACGAGTTTTTCGACCTGGTCGAGCTCGAGACCAACCCGAGCCGGGTGGTTCTCCCCGTGTTCTTTGGCCGGTACGCTGCCGCCGTCATCTCCGAGAAGGCGTTCGACGTCGTCTCCGAGCTCAACCCGCAGCTCCGGAGGAATCTCACCCCTCTGCTCCGCTCACCGGAGGTCGTCTCGACCGTGGTCTGCGTGTGGCGGGGCAACTGGACGTACAAGCAGGACCTTCTCGACGGGCTGTCTGAGCTCGACGAGACCATTCAGGGCCGCCAGATTCTGACCGTGTTCAAGATCGACCGCCTGAGCCCGTTCGACGATGCCTACCTCGAGCCTGTCAGGAAGCTGGTCGGTGTCGCGCCGGGAACTGAGCTCGGTGGGAAGCGGCCCTCGGGACTCGAACCCGGAGGCTGACCCACTGGCTGCTTCCCTACAATGGGCGTGCCGTCTCTGATCGTTGGTAGAGGAGAGGAATGAGGCCTCGACAGCCCGTGGATCACCCCCCGCCCTGTCGCTACCGAGTACTGATCCTGTTGGTCTTCGCGACGGTGGCCCCTGCGATCCAGGCGCGAGAACTCGGCATCCCCCACGGCCAGGTCTACCGGGCCGCCGAGTATGCCGCTCACGACCAGAACTGGGCGATTGCACAGGGTGCCGACGGCGTCATGTGGTTCGGCAACACCGGGGGCCTGCTGCGTTTCGACGGCGAGGTCTGGACACTGCTCGAGATGCCCAACGGCTCGATCGTGCGCGCAGTTGCGGTCGACCTCGACGGCACCGTGTGGGTCGGCGCGGTCGGCGAGCTGGGCTACCTCGACACCGCGGCGGACGGCTCGGTCGACTTCGTCTCGCTGCTCGATCGGTTGCCGGCCGACGAACGCGACTTCGCCGACGTCTGGCGGGTTTTCCCGGTGGCTGGTGGCGCAGTCTTCTGGGCTCGTGACCGGATGCTGGTATGGCTCGAGGGCCGCTTCACGGTGCTTCGGCCGAAGATCCTCGGAGTGCCGTGGGAGGTGCGTGGCGAGCTGCTCTTCAACCTCGCGGAGGGCGGCCTGCACCGTCTCGAGGGGACACGCCTGCTCGCCCTAGCCGACGGGGCCGCCACCAGTGGCCTCGACGTCAGGGTGATGCTGGCCCACCCCGACGGCGGCATCCTTCTCGGAACCCGTGCAGGACGGCTCTATCGGCTCATCCGACGCGACGACGGCGCACCGCAGGCGCGCCTCGAACGATGGCCGACCGAGATCGACGACGAGCTCGCCGGCTCGTACCCCTACCACGGGGCGATCCTGCCGGGCGGCGAAATCGTCCTGACCACCCCGGTGATCGGGGCCTTCGTGGTCGACCCCGGCGGCCACCTGGTCCTCCGGCTCGACCGTGAAGGCGATGCCGTGCTGCCCGACCGCTCGGTGTGGTACGCCTTTGTCGATCGCGAGCGCGGCCTGTGGCTCGCCCTGAACCGGGGACTGGTGCGGCTCGAGCGGATGGAAACCCTCGGCGTGTACGACCACCGGCGCGGGCTCGACGGCACGGTCGAGGCGGTGGAGCGTCACGGGGGCGTGCTGTACGCCGCAACCAGCAGCGGGCTCTACGCCCACCATGAGTCCGTCTTCCGGCGGGTTCCGGGGGTCGCCGCACCCTGCTGGTGCCTGCTCTCGCTTGCACCCGGAGATGGCGGTCACGGCTCGCTCGCGGCCGGCACCAACGGCGGCGTCTTCGAGGTTGGCGACGGCGTCGGGCGGCTGGTTCTGTCCGGCAACAACGTGTATGCGCTCGCCGCGTCTCGCCAGTTACCGGGGCTCTTGTTCGTCGGCTCCATGGGCGGCCTCGAGGTCGCGCGGCGCGACCCGACCGGCTGGAGGTCTCTGGGTCGGGTCGAGGGCGTCGCGGGTGAGGTCCGCAGCCTTGCCGAAGAGCCCGATGGCACCCTCTGGATCGGGACGCTGATCGACGGCGTGGCGCGGGTCGAGCTCGGCCCGGGCGGTGACCCAACCACGGCACGCGTCGACCGGGTAGACCGTGCGCACGGCTTGCCGAACCTCAAGAGCGTCAAGGTCGCGGTCGCCGGCGGCGAGGTCCTCCTCGGCACCTCGGCCGGTCTGATGCACTGGGTCGAGGGCCGCGGCGCGGTGCCGTACGAGGGCATGACGGGGTCCGCCTTCGGTGTCCTGCGACTCCTCCCAACCGCCGCGGGCGATCTCTGGGTGAGTCGCTACGAGGGCGGGCCGGGTGTCGTGCGACGGTGGAAGGACCAGCCGTCCCGATTCGAGCCGATCCCTCTCGGGTTGCCTCCGACCGAGCCCGCGCTCGCGATGTTGCCCGACCGCGAGGGCGTCGTTTGGTTCGGCAGCGCGTCCGGCCTCCGCCGCTGGGAGGCGGGCACCGTTCGCGCCCAGTCGCCGCCGTCGCCCCCTCGCATCGGCCGAGTCCGCAGCGGTCTCGGCTGGGTGCTCCCGGACGGACCGTGGCCCGATGGCGGGCGGCCGGCGGCCGAGGCGCTCGCGGGCCGGGTGCAGAGGCGGACCGGCCTGTCGCTGCCGTACGCCGAGAACGACCTGGTGGTCGAGTTCTCGGCGGTCCGCTTCGACGGTACGCCGTGGCAGCTCTACAGCTCTCGGCTCGACGGCCTGGACGACGACTGGTCGCCATGGACAGAACAGGCCAAGCGCGAGTACACCAACCTCACCGAGGGCCGCTACCTCTTTCGCGTACGGTCTCGGGACCTGAGCGGGGTGGTCTCGCCCGAGGCACAGCTGGCCTTCTCCATCCGGCCGCCGTGGCGCCGTCATCCGGTCGCGGTGTCGATCTGCGCGGTCCTGGCCATCCTCGCGATCATGGTGATCATCCGGTTCCGGTCGCGGGCTCTCGAGAGGGAGAACCTGCGCCTCGAGGCGTTGGTGAACCGGCGCACCGCGCAGCTCTCCGACGCCAACCGCCGTCTCGCCGAGCTGGCCACGATCGACGAGCTGACCGGCCTGGCCAACCTCCGCCGTTTCCGTGAGGCCCTCGAGCTCGAGTGGCGTCGGGCGGCCCGCGATCACACCCCGGTCAGCCTGCTCGCGTTGGACATCGACGCGTTCAAGGTATTCAACGACAGCAACGGACATGTCGCCGGCGACCGGTGTCTCGAGGTGGTCGCGGCGACTCTCGACGACCTCGTCCATCGTCCCGGAGACCTGGCCGCGCGGACCGGCGGCGAGGAGATGACGGTGCTGCTCCCGGGCACCGGTCCTGAGAGCGCGCTGGCTCTCGCCGAGCGCCTCAGGGCCGCGATCGAAGCCCTTGCCATCCCCAACCCGGGCTCGCCGGTCGTCCCGGTGGTGACGATCTCGGTCGGCGTGGCCACGGCCGTCCCGGGCTCCGGCCTCGAGCCGCTGCACCTTGTCGATGCCGCCGACCGCGCGCTCTACCGCGCCAAGCGGGAGGGCCGGAACCGGGTCGTCGTGACGAGCTCCTGACCTGCGCACCTCACCGGGTGGCGAAGCGTAGGCCGGACCAGGTCGGGAGAGTGTACGAAACGGCTACCCCTCAGGGACAGTAGGGCAGTGGACTCGGCCTCTCGGGGCCCACGTGAGACACAGCAGACTGCGTGGCTCGAGCGGGCGAGGCCTGGAGGAGCCGGGTTGGCAGGTATCGCTCGGTTGGTCACTCCGGGCTCGACTGGAGAGAAGGGGAGGCACACGTGGACCGAATGCTGCTCCGCCGCCTGACGACACACTGGATGCTGGTCGCAGCCGGGGTCATCTCACTCGGGATCAGCGGGACCGGCTGGTGCGGGGACACCCAGACGCTCTCCCTCGACGAGTGCCTGACGATGGCGCTGGAACGGAACCAGCTCCGGCCCGCGTCCCGGCTCGCGGTGGCGACGGCCGAGGCACAGCACCGGCAGGTGCTGTCAGGATACTGGCCGCAGGTCACTCTCGAGGCCGGTTACCGGCGCATGGACGAGCCCCCGAACTTCCTCTTCCCGGCGACGGCCATCCGGGTGCCGCCACAGAGCTTCACCACTCCGGGGGGAGTCGCCGCGATCACGATCCCGGCGAACTCGTTCGGGCCGGGCTTCCCCCCGACCGACCTCTCGATTCCGGTGAGCTACCCGGGCCAGACGATCGACACCCCGAACCAGGTGTTTCCGGTTCCCGAGCAGGACATCACGCTCATGGACGACGACTCCTGGCTGGCCTCGGTCAACGTGGAGTGGCTGCTGCTGGACGGAGGCATGCGCCGGGGCCTGCGGGAGCGGGCGCAAGCCGGCGTCGAGGTGGCCCGCGAGGAGCTCCGCCGGACCGAGCTGGAGATCGTCGACAGCGTGACGCGGCTCTACTGGGGCGCGGTCATGGCAGGACAGCTCCGTCGGGTCGGCGCCGACACCCTGATCCGGATGGAAGCCACGCTGAGCCTGACCGAGGCGCTCTACACCGGCGGCGCCGGGCGGGTGACGAAAGCGGACTACCTCGACAACAAGATCATGGTGGAGACGCTGCGCTCGGCGGTCGCCCTGCTGGAACAGAACGAGCAGATGGCCCAGGCCGCGCTGGCCTACACCCTCGGTCTGTCCTGGCGCGACACCGTGCGCCCGGCCGATGTCGAGATCCCGTTCGACCCGCTCGAGGTCGATCCGGCCGAGCTGGTCGGCGAGGCGTACGAGTTCAGCCCGGACTGGCGGCGCCTGGAGGCGGGAATCCGGGCCGCCGAGGGAGGACTCCGGGAAGCCAGGAGCGGGTACTCGCCCAAGGTGGCCGTGACCGGGGAGCTGCACCGCTGGTGGAACGGCTACGACGCCGGGATGGCCACCGATGTCAACAAGCGGGGCTGGAGCGTCGGCATCGGGCTCAGGGTGCCGCTCTTCAACGGTTTCCTGACCGGCGCCAGGGTCGACGAGGCGCGCGCCCGCCTCGATACGATCCGCAAGCAGCGGATCCTGCTCCGGGAGGGCATCGGCCTCAAGGTGAGGGAGGTCGTGCTCGGGCTCGAGGCGGCAACCAAACGCTACCAGGCGACGCTCGCCGCGACGACCTCGGCGACCGAGAACCGGGAGCTCAACACCCGTGCTTACCAGAACGATCTGGTGGACACCGAGGACGTGATCCAAGCTCAGCTGATGGAGGCCCTGATGTCGGCCCAGCACTTCAAGGTCAGCTACGATCACGCGGAGCTGCGGTCTCGACTCGGCCTGGTGATCGGCAAGGAGCTGAGCCGTCGTTGGGGTGGGGGAGAGTAGGCCCCACGGGGAGGACGGAGGGGTGAGGTTGACCGCGCCGCTGTGGCCCGACCGATTCATGGTCTGTGTTTTCCTGTACCGCCGAGCCGGCTCGCCGATAACGCCGCGGGGCTGGGAGATCCGGTGAGTCGAAGCTCGAGTCGAATGCTGGCCGTCGCCCTGTTCGGGAGCCTGCTCCTCGTCGGGGGGGCGGCTTCGCCTGGTGGGGCGCAGTCTGAGGAGACAAGCACCCGCGCTCGAATCCTGAGGTTCGGCATGTCCCGCTCCCTGTTTCGGGAGTTCAACGCCGCGGATGGTGTGGCGGCGACCAAGGTGTGGCTCGAGACCCTGTGCGGGGACAGGGGCATCGCGGAAGACAACGAGGTCTTCCTCTTCGGGACCCAGTCCGAAATGACCGACGCGGCCCTCGAAGGGCGTTTCGACGTCGCGATCATGACCACCCCTGAGTTCCTCGCCCTGTCGCAGACGGGCGTCGTACGGCAGTGGTTCACCTACCGTCGTGGAGGCGCGCTCGGGCAGCGCCTCAGCCTGATCGTGAGCAAGGACAGGGGGGTCAGATCGATTCACGATCTCGCGGGTCAACAGGTGATCCTCTTCGCCAGCGAGCACACCGATATCGCACGCCTGTGGCTCGGCATCCAGACCCTCGAGGCGGTCGGTCGCGATGCCGACCAGTTCTTCGCCTCCGTCGAGACCGCGAGCCAGAAGGCCTCTCTGGCCGTGCTCCCGGTCTACTTCGGACAGAAGGCGGCGTGCGTCGTGACCGACGAGGCGTTCGCACTGGCAGTCGAGCTCAACCCTCAGATCGGTCGTCAGCTGGAGAGCATTGCCCGGTCGCAGCCCCTGGCGCCGGTGGTGATCTGCGCCAGTACCCGCTCCGACCCCGGGATGCTGGAGCAGGTCTATCGGGCATTCGAGACCGGGCACGAGGACCC
This sequence comes from uncultured Acidobacteriota bacterium, assembly GCA_963714745.1. Taxonomy (GTDB): domain Bacteria; phylum Acidobacteriota; class Thermoanaerobaculia; order Thermoanaerobaculales; family Sulfomarinibacteraceae; genus CAVQPK01. The sequence goes on along the minus strand of CAVQPK010000014.1, from coordinate 152,295 downwards.
CAGGGTACGCCAGGCATTCGTCACCTACCGGCTCGAGCGTCTCGAGCCGATCGAGGACGGCATGTTGGACAGCGTCGGTGCCATCATCCGGCGCCATCGTGAGCTGGTCGCAGAGCACGGGAGGCCACGACCGTGATCGCGAAGGCGGGCGCCCGGACGGCACTCGCGTGGCTGCTGCTCGGCACTGCGGTGCCGCAGGGCCAAGCCGATCCCAAAGAGCTGGTTCCCGTCGAGCTCCGCGTCGCCTTCACCAGGCCCAGCTTCATCGGTGTCAACGAGGCGGACGCGATGGCCGCGTTCAGAGTCTTCACACTCAGGATGGGTGAGAAGAGGGGCTACGAGATCACCGCCGTGATTCGTGTCTTCGACAGCCTGGAGGAGTTGAGAGCGGAGATCGAACGAGGCACCGTGAGGCTGCTGATCATCGACAGCTGGGACTACCTGACCCTCGATCCCGGCCCGACCATGCCGGCCGTGTTCATCGCCGTGGAGCAGGGGGTGGTCGCGGAGGAGTATCTCCTCCTGGCGCGGGCGGGGAGCGGCTTCGAGGGTCTCGAAGACCTCAAGGGCAAGCGAGTCGTCGTCCTGGAGAGCAGCCAGGCGAACACCGGTCGCCAGTGGCTGGAGACGCAGCTTCTGGAGCTCGGGGTTTCCCGGCCGGAGACCTACTTCGGGAGCTATGAGATCCTCAGCCGGACGGCCCATGTCGTGCTGCCGGTGTACTTCGGGAACGCGGATGCCTGCCTGGTGGACCGCTCGGGATACGAGGTGATGGCCGAGATGAACCCGCAGGTGGGCGAGGTGCTTCGGGTCGTATCCCGCTCGCAGCCGATCGTGGACACGGTTGCCTGCGTCCGGCAAGGCGGGTGGGCGGACGAGAAGCAGCGTGAAGACCTGCTGGCGGCGCTGGAGGAGATCTCCAGCGACCCGGCGGGCGAGCAGATCCTGAGGCTGTTCAAGTTCGACGGGTTCACCAGGTTCAAGAACGAGCACCTGAACACCGTGCGGGCTCTGAAGGGGCGCTACGAGGCTGCGAAGACCCGGGCAGCCATGCAGTCGAACGGAGGCGAGCCGAGGTGAGGGCCGGTGCGGATCGCGCCGTTGCGACGGTTCGCTCGCGCTGCTGGCTCGGCGCGGCGAGCGGCGCCGCGCTCGCGATGGCAACGCTCCTGGTAGCGGCCGCCAGGCCGATCGACGAGACCGGTCGACTGGTGCCGGCCACCCTGAGGGTCGGGTTCACCTCGTCGAGCTTCACCGGGGTGAACGAGGCCGACGCTCGGGCGTCCTTCCTGGTCTTCGCGCGGACGATGGGCGAACGGCGCGGGTACCGGGTCACTCCGGAGGTGCGCATCTTCACCGACCTGGAGGTGCTTCGCGCCGAGATCGAAGGAGGGAATCTACAGCTGGTGATCATGGACAGCTGGGACTACCTGACGATCCACCCGGGTCCCCGCATGCCGATCGAGTTCGTCGCGGTGGAGCAGGGCGTGGTCCTCGAGGAGTACGTTCTCCTGGTGCGGTCGGACAACGAGGTCGCCGGGCTCGCGGATCTTGCCGGCAGACACCTGGTGATGCTCAGCAGCACCAACGCCAACACGGGCACGCACTGGCTGGAGGCCGAGCTGATGACCCTCGGGTACTCCGAGCCTCGGGCCTTCCTCGGACGGTACGAGGTCGAGAGCAAGGTCTCGAAGGTGATCCTCCCGGTCTTCTTCGGTACCGCAGACGCCTGCGTCGTGGACCGCTCCGGGCTCGAGGTGATGCGTGAGCTCAACCCGCAGGTCGGGCAGAGGCTCCGCATCCTCAGGGAGTCCGAGCCGTTGCTCGACACCGTCGCCTGTGTCGGGCTCGACGGATGGGACGACGATCGCCAGCGAGGCGATCTCATCGGCGCCCTGCAGGACATCGCGGACGACCCCTCGGGTCGGCAGATCATGAACCTCTTCAGGTTCGACCGGTTGACTCCCGTCCTTCCGGAGTACCTCGAGTCGATCCGCGCGCTCCACCAGCGCCACGACGAGCTGAGAGCGAGGCTCGCGGGCGTCACGAAGGCAGGGTCCCCGGGCTCCTCGGGGGTGCCCGGCCATGAGTAGCCGCGTCGCCGGACGCATCCTCCGGCGGACCACAGCGCCACAAGGCCTGGTCGCGGCCTGTCTGGTGGCAGCTCTCCCCTTCATGTGGAGCCTGACCGCCTCCGGGAGGGATTCCCAGGAGAGCCCGATCCGGATCGGGTTCTCCCGCGCCGTCTTCAAGGGGGTCAACGAGAACGACATTCTCGCCTCGCTTCGGGTGTGGGCAGGTGCGATCCGGACCGAACGCGGGCTGAACGTCAATCCCAACGTCCGCGTCTTCGATTCGACGCGGGAGCTCGTCGAGGGAGTTCGAAGTCAGCAGGTGGAGGGGCTCGCGGTGATGCTCGACGAGTACGCCGCCTTCCCGGCGGGCCTTGTCAGCGGCCCGTACTACCGGCCCGAGATCAACGGCACCACGCTCGAGCAGTTCGTCGTATTGGCGCGTCGCGACAGCCGGATCACGACCCTTGCCGGCTTGCGTGGTTCCACCCTCCTGGTCCACGACAGTGTGCACAAGACGTTGAGCACGGCCTGGCTGCTGTCGCGGCTCAGGGCGGAAGGCCTCGGTGGCGTCAACGACCACTTCTCGGCGGTCGAGGAGTCGCCCAAGCTCTCCGCGGCGGTGCTCGGTGTGTACTTCGGTTCACGCGATGCCTGTCTGGTCACCCGCGAGGGATTCGACAGCGTGGCGAGCCTCAACCCGCAGGTCGCGAAACAGCTGGTTGTGATCGCCACGTCGCCTCCGGTGGTGCCGGCGATCTTCTGTTTTCGGGCGGACACACAAGAGGACGACAAGGCGATGACCTTCAGGGAGATCACCCACCTGCACGAATCCGTCGCGGGTGAACAGGTGCTGCGGGTGTTCAAGGCGGACCGTATGTCGGAGGTGACGTCGGAGCAGCTCGAACGGTCGCTCGAGCTGCTCGAGCAGTGGCAGAGTGCCGCTCGTGGGCGGCCCGCAGGTCCGGCCGAGAACGGTGGACGTCGGACAGAGGGCGGGTCATGACCGAGGGAGCAGAACGACCATGACCGAGACGCACAATGCAGCCCCCCGGTCCCGGCCGATGGGCATCCTGGCGAAAACAGCGCTGCTTTCGTGGCTGATCACGATCTTCACGATGGCGGTCTTTGTGGCGGTCATTCTCCCGAGCCAGAACCGGGTGTTCCTCGAGAACCTGGAGTCGAAGGCGCGTGGTGTCTCGGCCTCGCTGCAGGACATCGCGGCGGGTTCGGTCGTGACCGAGGACTACAGCGAGGTCGTCGACCACTGCATGGAGGTGCTCTCCCGGGACACGTCGATCGAGTACCTCGTGCTGACCCGCAACGACGGTTTCGGACTCATCCACACCCAGAGCGGTTGGCGGGCCGAGCAGCTCGACGATCGGTGGCATCCGGCGGCGAGGAACACCTCCACCGGCATCAGCAGACCGAGGTTCGTCGAGCAGGAGGTCTTCCAGTACTCCCAGCCGTTCGACTACTCGGGAATCGAGTGGGGGTGGATCCACGTCGGGCTGTCGCTCGACAGCTACCGCGCGAACGTGGCGAGCTCCTACACCAGAACGGCATGGGCTGCCGCGCTGTGCATTCTCATGGGGCTGGCGGCGTCGATCGTCTACGCGAAACGCATCACCACACCGATCCTCCGGTTGCGCGAGATCGCGGGAAGAGTCGCCGACGGCGACCTGAGCGCGCGGGCGGAAGTGGGCGGGGGCGTCGAGGTCGAGGCCCTGGCGCGCTCCTTCAACACCATGGGTCGGGCAGTCCAGGATCGAGAGAAGCGTCTGCGAGCTCAGAACCAGCGGCTGACCAAGCTGGTCTCGGAGAAGGCCTTTCACTCCGGGAACATCCTGGAGACCTCGCAGCGGATCACGGAGGCCGGAGCCGAAACGGTCGGTGTCAGCCAGGTCGGGGTGTGGCTGCTCAACGAGGACGGGTCAGCCTTGGAGTGCGTGGACCGGTTCAGCCTCTTCGAGCACGACCATTCGCGGGGCGAAGTCGTGGAGCGGCGAGGCAACGAACCCTACTTCGAGGCGTTGAGCGGCGCTCGGTCGATCGCGGCTGCGGATGCCTCCAGCGACCCGCGGACCTCGTGCCTGGCGGAGGGCCAGCTCGCGTCGCGGGGTGTGTCGTCTCTGCTCGCGGCGCCGATCCGGCTGGCAGGGCGACTGGTCGGCGTGGTCGTTTGCGAGGAGGTCGGGAGCCGCCGTGAGTGGTCCGTGGAGGAGGAGAACTTCGTGGCTTCAACTGCCGACCTGCTCGCGCTCGCGCTCGAGGCACGAGATCGGCTCGAGGCCCAGCAGGAGCTGGTCACCGCCAAGGAGGCCGCCGAGGCGGCGAGCAAAGCGAAATCACAGTTCCTCGCCAACATGAGCCACGAAATCCGAACGCCGATCAACGGCGTCATGGGCATGCTGCAGCTCCTCGAGCAGGACGAGCTGCCGCCGCGGCAGGCAAGGTATGTCAGCGCCGCGCTGAGCTCGGCCGGCACGCTGCTGACGGTGATCGGCGACGTGCTCGACTTCTCCAAGATCGAAGCCGGCCGGCTCGAGCTGGACCACCTGCCGTTCTCCCTTCGATCCGCACTCGACCGTGCGGTCCGCATCTTCGCTGAGAAGGCCGAGACCGGCGCGACCGAGCTCACGTACTCCCTCTCGCCCGACCTTCCCGATCGCCTGATCGGAGACGCCAACCGCCTCCAGCAGATCGTGATCAACCTGGTGGGGAACGCGGTGAAGTTCACCGAGGGCGGCGAGATTCACGTTGGCTGCACTCTGGTCGAGCTCACCGACACCCACGTCCTCGCTCGGTGCCGGGTCACCGACACCGGACCCGGAATCTCACCCGAACAGCGCGAGGCCATCTTCGAGTCCTTCGCCCAGGGCGACATGTCGATGCAGAGGCGCCACGGCGGGACCGGCCTCGGGCTGGCGATCTCGCGCCACCTGGTCGGCCTGATGGGCGGTGAGATCGGGGTCGAGAGCACCCTTGGAATGGGGGCGGAGTTCTGGTTCACTGCCCGCTTCGAGCGCCAGCAGGTGGAGGACGAAGACAACGATCGTGAGCGATCGCTCAGCCATTCGGAGAGCTCGAGGATACTGGTGGTCGACGACTCGAAAGCGGCGCGGTCGGTGGTGTGCGACCTCTGCCGGTCCTGGGGCCTCCAGGTGGCGGAGGCGAGCAACGCCGCCGAGGCGATGGACGAGCTCCGAGCGGCGGCCGACGTGTCGGCACCCCACGGGATCGCTGTGGTCGATGCCCGCATGCCCGGAATCGACGGATTCGACCTTGCCAGGTTGATCGGCAACGACCCGCGGCTCGGCGCGACCCGGGTGGTGCTCCTGAGCGGCTTCCGAGAACCGTCCGCATCGGTGCTCGAGGAGTTCGGCATCGCCGCCGTGGTCGCCAAGCCCGTGCGGGCCTCGACCCTCTACGACGCCATTGTCGCGGTGACGGCCGGAGCACCGGTGGAGCGAGCAGAGCAAGCCGGGAGCGCGCAGCAGGTCAGCGCACGATCGACCGCCCCGGGCAAGCGCGTGCTCGTCGTGGAGGACCATGTGATCAACCGGGAGCTCGTCCGCGAGCTGATCGAAAGGCTCGGGTACGCCTGCGAGTGCCTCGCCACCGGAAGCGGGGCCCTCGATGCCGCCGCCTCGGGACGCTACGGCCTCATCTTCATGGACTGTCAGATGCCTGGAGTCGACGGATTCGAGGCCACCTCGCAGATCCGGCAGTGGGAGGCGACGAGCGGGTCGCGGCCGCGGATTCCGATCGTCGCGTTGACAGCCCACGCCATGGCCGGCGACCGCGAGAGGTGTCTGACCGCCGGAATGGATGACTACCTGAGCAAGCCGCTCCAGCTCGGAGCGCTGGCCGCGGTGCTGGAGAAGTACCTCGGCCAGGGAGATCCGGAGCTGGCCGCAGCGACCGGGCAGTCGGGAGGCGGCGCCGAGCAGGTGCAGTCCGTGGCGGAGACCGACTCGAATTTCGCCAGCGCCCTGGTGGCTCGCTGCCAGGGGGATCGCGCCCTCGCGGGCCGTCTGGTCCGCGACTTCATCGAGCAGACCGAGGTCGACCTGGCGAGCCTCTCCCGGGCGGTCGCGGCGTCGGATGCTGGAGGGCTGGCGAGGGCCGCGCATCGGGTGAAAGGCGCCGCCGGGAACCTCGGGTTGGACGAGATTGCAGCCGTCGCCGCCGAGCTGGTCGGCGCCGGCGACCGGGGCACGACCGACGGCATGGACCTGCTGCTCCCGAAGCTCAAGCAGGCCCTCGACCGCCTGGCCGGAACGCCGCTTGCCGGCCACGCGGCCAGGAGGGTCGAGTGAACCGCCGCAGGGTGAGGGCCAGGCGCGAGTCGATCAGCGGCTCCTCGCCACCTCCACCGGTCGGAAACCCGGTCGAGAGAGGGGCCCGCCGATGGCGCTGAACGTGCTCGTCGTGGATGACGACCGCGTCACCCTTGGTCTGGTGTCCCACGCCCTGGCGTCAGCCGGGCGCACGGTGCGCCTCGCCACCGATGGGAGCGAAGCCAAGGCGATGATCCGCGAGTCTCGACCGAACGTGGTCTTCACTGACTGGAACATGCCCGGATGCGACGGGCTCGAGCTCTGCCGCTGGATCCGTGAGCACTACGCCTCGCCTTACGTGTACGTCATCATCTCCACTTCGCGCAGCCAGACGACCGACGCGGTCCACGCCCTGACGGTCGGAGCCGACGAGTTTCTCCGCAAGCCGATCGAGGTGGCCGAGGTCACGGCGCGGGTGCGGGCAGCGGAACGGGTCCTGATGCTCGAGTCGCGACATCTGACCATTCTGGCTCTCGCCAAGCTCGCGGAGTCTCGCGATCCGGAGACCGGGAGGCACCTCGAACGGGTCGGCGTCTACGTCCGGATGCTCCACCGGACCCTGTCGAACGGCTCGCCGTACGCGGGGGAGTTGGCGGCGATTGACTCGGAGATGCTCGTGCTGGCGAGCTGTCTTCACGACATCGGAAAGGTCGGCCTGCCCGACTCCATCCTGCTCAAGCCCGGGAGCCTCAGCGACGAAGAGTACGAGATGATGAAGCAGCACACTGTCATCGGGGCCGAGGCTCTGGCCGCAGCCATGCGCAGCGCGGAGGGCGCCGAGTTCCTGCAGACCGCCCACGACATCGTGCTGGCGCACCACGAGCGCTTCGACGGCAAGGGCTACCCGAAGGGGCTCTCGGCCCGGAGCATACCGCTGGTCGCCCGGATCGTCGCGTTGGCCGATGTCTACGACAGTCTCACCTCGACGCGCGTGTATCATGACGCCATGCGCCACAACGCTGCCCACGAGGTGATCGTCCGCGAGCGAGGTCGGCATTTCGATCCGGTGATCGTCGATGCGTACCTCGCGTGCGAGCAGGCATTCAGGGCGACACAGGAGTCGATGTCCGGCTGAGAGCGCCGGCCTGCGAACCTGGGACAGGGGTCATGGAAGAGACCATTCGAGACAGCCAACCCGAGCAAGCTCGGGAGGAGGACACGCCCCGAGGTCGTCCCCGCGTTCTGGTCGTCGACGACGACGTGACCGTCAGGTCCCTCGCCGAGCTTCATCTGGGTGAAGCGGGGTTCGACGTCATCACGCTGGCAGAGGGCGAACGCGTTGTCGAGACCGTTCGCGCAGCCCGTCCGGACGTGGTGCTGCTCGACGTGGTCCTCCCCGATCGGGACGGGTTCGGCCTCTGCCGCGACCTGCGTCGCCTGCCCGGTGCGGATCACCTGCCCATCGCCATGCTGACCTCGCGAGACGACGAAGAGGCGATCCGGAGCTCGTTCGAGGCCGGGGCGACCGAGTTTCTGCCGAAGCCGATCAACTGGCTGCACGAGACCTATCGGCTCCGGTACCTGCTGCGAGCGGCGGCCACGATGCACGAGCTTCGCGCGGCTCGCGAAGCTGTTGCACAGGGCAAGGCGGAGTGGGAGCAGACCTTCGACGCGATCGACGATCCGGTCATGGTGATGGGCCCGGATCTGACGATTCTCCGGGCGAATCAAGCGGCCGCGCGATTCACGAGGCTCTCGGTCGAGGAGCTGGTCGGCCGAGCCTGCGATGAGGTCCATGCGTGCTCGAGACCGGCGGCGGGCTCGTGCCCGGTGCGGCGGGCCGCTGCGCAGGGTGCACCGGTGCACGAAGAGATGCGCGGGTTCGGACTGGACCAACGCGACTGCCTGGTCACGGCCTCGCCGGTCATGGATGCCGGGAGGAGCACGACTGCGGTCGTTTTCAGCATCAAAGACGTCACGGTGTACCGCGAGCTGGAGAGGGAGCTCCTTCACGCGCAGAAGATGGAGGCGCTGGGCGTTCTGGCGGCCGGGATCGCGCACGACTTCAACAACCTCCTGCAGGGTATTGTCGGGTTCGCTGAGCTGCTCTCCATGGGAGTCCGTTCGCCGGCAGAGATCGAGGACGGCCTGAAGGAGATTGCCAGGATCGCCGCCAACGGCCGTGAGCTGACGAGACGGCTCCTCCTCACGTCACGCAAGGGAAGCACGGCCCTCGGTCCCGTCACCGTCGGGCCGATCGTCGAGGAAGTGGCTGAGCTGCTCCGGCGAACCGCCCCCAAGACGATCACGATGGAAGCGAGCTCGCCCCCTGGTCTGTGGCCGGTGAAGGGAGAGGCAGGGCTGCTTCACCAGGGGATCACGAACCTCGCCATCAACGCCATGCATGCCATGCCCGAGGGGGGCATACTCAGCATCCGCGCGGAGAATGCGACGATCGACGACGCCTACGCCCGGACCCACCCGGACTGTCAGCCCGGTCCGCACGTGGTCATCTCCGTGGCGGACACCGGATGTGGGATGGACCAGACGACGTTGGGGAAGATGTACGAGCCCTTCTTCACCACCAAGGGGCCGGCGCAGGGGACCGGCCTCGGCCTGTCGGTGGTGTACGGGATCGTCCGTCACCACGGCGGGCACATCAGCTGCTACAGCGAGCTGGGCGAGGGGACGACCTTTCGGGTCTTCCTTCCGGCCATCGTTGACGAATCTCTGCACGAGATCGCCGAAGAGGCGGGGCAATCCGGCCGGTCCATCCTCGGCCGAGGGCGGACCGTGCTGGTGGTCGACGACGAGCCGGCGATTCGTGGTCTGGTCCAGCAGCATCTCGTCGAACACGGATACCGGGTCCTGACTGCGAGCAACGGTCGGGAAGCCCTCCACAGGATCGACGCCGATTCCGCAGCGATCGAGGCCGTTCTGCTCGACATCAACATGCCCGAGATGGACGGAGAGACCTGCCTGACCGAGCTCGCAGGACGGGGATGCCGCATTCCGGTCGTACTGGCGACCGGAGCCCTGCTCGATGTCCAGCGCCAGGAACGGCTGCTGCGAGACGCGGCCGGGATCATCATGAAGCCCTTCGAGATGAAGAAGCTCCTGCGCGCACTGGCCGATGTTCTGGAGCCGCGAGAGGGTGGCCTGTCCGGGACCGACGAGGACCGGCGAGCCCGGTTACCCTGACACCCCGGCGAGCGCCGTCACCAGGTCGGAGACCAGGTCGGCGGCATCCTCGCAGCCCACCGAGAGCCGGACCAGCCCGTCGGTGATGCCGGCCGCGAGCCGTTGCTCCCGCGCCATGGCGGCGTGGGTCATGCTCGAGGGGTGCTGGATCAGGGTCTCGATGCCGCCGAGTGAAACCGCCAGGGTCATGAGCTGGACCCGGTCGAGCAGCCGCTTGCCGGCCTCGACCCCGCCGCGGACCTCGAACGAGATCAGCGAGCCGGGGCCGTCCATCTGCCGCTCGGCGAGCTCGTGCTGGGGGTGGCTTTCGAGGCCGGGGTAGCGGACCCATTCGACCGCCGGGTGCGCCTCGAGCAGGGGAGCCAGGACCCGGGCGTTGTCCTGGGCCGCCCGGACGCGCATCGCCAGGGTCTTGAAGCCGCGCAGGGTGAGCCACGCCTGGTGCGGGTCGATGCAGGCTCCGAGGTACCAGTGGGCCGGCCGCAGGCGCTCGCGCAACGCCTCGGTGCCCGGCACGATCATTCCCGCTACCACGTCGGTGTGGCCGTTCAGGAACTTGGTCATCGAGTGCATGACGAGGTCCGCCCCGTGCTCGAGCGGCCGCTGCAGGATCGGTGACGCGAAGGTGTTGTCGACCAGCACCAGGGCGTCGTGCGCGTGGGCGATCTCGACCACCGCCGCGATGTCGGTGAGCACGATGGTCGGGTTGGCCGGGGTCTCGACGAAGACCAGCCGGGTCTCGGGCCGCATCGCCGCCCGGACCGCGTCGAGGTCCGAAGTGTCGACGAAGGTCGAGCTCACCCCGAAGCGGGCGAAGTCCCGCTCGATCACCACCCGGGAGGGGCCGTAGACCGACGAGGTGCCGACCACGTGGTCGCCGGAGCCGAGCAGGGCGAAGAGGGAGGTGCACAGCGCCGCCATTCCCGAGCCGGTGGCGAAGCCCTGCACGCCGCCCTCGAGGGTGGCCACCGCCTCCTCCAGCCGGGCGACGGTGGGATTGCCCATCCGGGTGTAGATGAAGCCGTCGCCCGAGCCGGCGAAGAGCCCTGCGCCGTGGTCGCAGTCGCGGAAGGCGAAGGTCGAGCTCTGGTAGATCGGCGGCGAAACCGCGCCGGTCGTGGGGTCGGGGTACTGGCCGGCGTGGATCGCCTGGGTCGTGCGGCCGAGCTTCTTCAGGTCGTGTGTCATCTCACCCCTCCAGGCGGCGCACCGCCGCCGCCACTCCTACCACGGACCGTGCCAGATGTCGAGATGAATGAGCAGGTTGAGTGACCGTGCAAGTGTCCCTGGCTGCGGTGGAAGAGGTTCGCATCGGCGCCGAGCCTGACGGATCCGGCGACCATACTGCGACTTGACCTGGTGATGGTGCCGGCGCATCGGCACCGCGTCCTCTTGACGAAATAGAGACTGGGTTCCATATTCTGCGTTCGACGTGACCAGAGGTCGCGCCAGGAGGATTCAGGCCATGTGTCGCACTGCCTCTCGTACGCTCGTGATGCTCGTGCTCGCCTCGGTGGTGATCCTCGGGTCTTCCCTCTCCTGCCAGCGCGCGGCGTCAGCCGCCGCACGGCCGAGCGCCACCGACGTGGTGGCCCGCGGTCACTACCTGGTGGAGATCGCAGGCTGCGGCGACTGCCACACTCCTTTGAAGCTCGGCCCGAACGGACCGGAGCCTGACATATCCCGCGCCCTGTCCGGTCACCCCGAGGACTTCGTGGTGTCCGCGCCTCCGGCCCTCGGCGGAGGCTGGATGTGGGCCGGCTCCGCGACCAATACCGCGTTCGCGGGTCCCTGGGGCATCAGCTACGCGCCCAACCTGACGCCGGACCAGGAGACCGGGCTCGGGATCTGGACCGAGGAGATGTTCGTCAAGGCGATCCGCGAGGGCAAGCAGTACGGCAACGGGCGGCCGCTCAACCCGCCGATGCCGTGGCCCGCCTACTCCCACCTCACCGACGACGACCTCAAGGCGATGTTCGCCTACCTCAAGACCGTCAAGCCGGTCGTCAACCACGTGCCCGACTGGCTCCCGCCTGCCGGCTGACCGGCACCACCTGACCCGTGGCGCGCCCCGGCGGCCGCCGGGGCGCGCTCGTGACCACGGCACTCCTCCCCCGTCACCTCCCTGGTCGTCTGGTTCTGGTCGCGGCTCCTGCCCGCAACCGTAGCCGAGGTGGCGCGTACAGCTGCACATGGCCCGAGACGAGGCAGCTGAAACCCACTCGCAGAACCGGGGGGAGTCGAACATGAAGTACCGCGTTGCCTTGTCTGTTCTCTGGATCCTCGCCGCCTCCCTGATTCCGGCTGCGGCGTCGGATTCCGAACTGCAGTTCCGCGTCGAGCGGCTCACCGACCGGGTGACGGTCTTCACCGAGCTCTCGCCCTGGGAGAGCAACCACGTGGTCATTGCCACCCGCCGGGGCCTGGTGCTGGTGGACCCGGGACACACCCCGCTGATGGGTCGCCTGATCCGCCAGGCGGTGGCCCGCGAGCTCGGCCAGGACCGGTTCGCCTACGTCGTCGACACCCACGCTCACTGGGGCCACACGTGGGGCAACGCCGGCTTTCCCGAGGCGCTGGTCATCGGCCACGAGGCCGCCGTTGCCGCGATGGAGGCGGATGCCGCCAATCTCGAACGGCGGCTGCAGGCGATCCGGGAGCAGGCCCACCAGGCCGAAACGCGGCTCGCGGAGCTCGAGCCGGCAACCGGTGAGCGGCCCCAGGTCGAGCTCCAGAAGGACCACCTCGACCGCATCGCCGGCGGGCTCGGCGAGCCCGGCGTCGTGGTCCAGCCGCCGCAGCTGACCTTCAGCGACCGCCTCCGCCTCGACCTGGGCGACGTCAGTCTCGAGATGACCTACCTCGGCCGGGGTCACTCCACCTCGGACATCGTCATCGTGGTTCCCGAGGAGCGGGTGGCCTTGATCGGGTGCTTCTTCCTCGAGCAGGGGCCGCTCCCGGTCTTCGGCACCCAGGCGGTCCTCGACCCGGACCGCTGGCTCGAGGTCTTCGACGCGATCCTGGCGCGCGAGCCGGCCGTCGAGCACGTGGTTCTCGGCCAGCACTCGGTGTGGTCCCGGGCGCGGTTCACCGAGATGCGCGACTCGATCGCCTCGTTGTGGTCTCAGGTCAAGGAGCTGGACGCCGAGGGCGTCGACCTGGAGACCGCCCTGAACCGAGTGGAGATGCCGGCAGCGTTCGCCTCGTTCAGCTCCGCCGGAGCCAGCGACGAGGACCTCGCCCAATACCGGCGCTTCGAGCTCACAGCGTTGTGGCGGCAGCTCAAGGAATCGGCGGCCGCCGAGGTCGAGCGGGCGATCGAGCAGGGAGGCGCCGCTGCGGGTGTCGCGCGCTTCCGCGAGCTGACGACGGGCGCCGGGAACGACGTCTTCTTCGACGAGAACGAGTTCAACCAGCTCGGCTATCGCCTGCTCGGCCAGGACCGGGTCGACGAGGCGATCGCCGTCTTCGAGCTCAACGTCGAGCGTTTCCCGGACTCCTGGAACGTCTACGACAGCCTGGGCGAGGCCTGCGCGACCCGAGGGGACACCGAGCGGGCGATCGAGCTCTACCGGCGCTCGGTCGAGATCAACCCTGCGAATACGAACGGGGTCCAGGCCCTCGCGCGGCTGGGAGGCGAGCCTCCCGGCGGCGGTTGAACGACGCCTCGAAGACGCGCCGATCGCGGTGAGCTGGGCGGAAGTCCTGTACGATCAGACTCAAGGGGGTGAGGCGGTGAGCTCTCGTCGTGGAGTCGAGCTGGTGCTCGCGGTGATTCTCGTGGTGGCTGCCCCCGGTCTGACGCGGGCGCAGACGATCACGACCTTCGTCCCGGCCCCGGACGGCACTGGCCTCGCGACCGACGTCTATCTGCCGGCGTCCGGCACTTCGTGGCCCGTGGTGCTGATCCGAACGCCCTACGGCAAGGGCTCCAAGCAGCTCGAGTGCCTGGCCCTGACGCTGGCGGGATTCGCGTGCGTGGCCCAGGACACCCGCGGCCGCTTCGACTCGGGCGGCACCGACACCGTCTTCCGGGACGACGGGCCCGACGGCCGAGCCGCCCTCGACTGGATCGTCGACCAGCCGTGGTCGAGCGGCGTCATCGGGAGCTATGGCGGGTCGGCGGAGGGAATCACGCAGTATGCGATGGCACCCGGCGCGAGCTCGGCCCTCGGCTGTCAGCTGGTCGCGCTCGCGACGCCGTCGCTGAGGGACCACGCTTTCCTCCAGGGAGGTGTGCTGCGATCGGCGCTGGTGGAGAACTGGCTCGCCGGTCAGGGCTCGCTCGCGTTCCTCGACCAGCTCAAGGCCCACCGGTTGCTCGACGAGTGGTGGCGGCCGATGGACCTTCTCGCCGACACCACCACGGTGCGGACCTCGGTGCTCCACGTCGGCGGCTGGTACGACATCTTCCTCCAGGGAACGATCGACGCCTTCCGGGCCTACCAGCAGCGCGGGGGGGACGGCGCCCGTGGCCGCCAGTACCTCGTGATCGGCCCGTGGACCCACGGCGGCGACGCCGGCGAGCTCGACTATGGCGTCGACCCCGAGGCGCTGCTGTTGTCGCTGGTGCCGCCGTGGTTCGAGCACTGCCTCGAGGGCGAGCCGAACCAGGTCGACTCGTGGCCGGCGGCGCGGGTCTTCCTCATGGGTGCGGTCGACGAGCCCGGCGCGCCGGGAAACCGGTGGCTGAACCTGGGCGATTGGCCGCCCGCCGGGCGGACGCGGCCACTCTACCTGAGCCCCGCCGGCGTCCTCGAGGAGGCGCCGCCGGCGGCGGGTGAGCGGGTGCTGACGGTCGACCCGCTCGACCCGGTTCCGACTCTCGGCGGCGCCAACCTCCACCCCTGGGTGCAGGTCGACGGGCGAGCGATGGGCGCCGGCAGCTTCGACCAGCGGGCGATCGAGGCCCGAGACGACGTGCTGGTCTTCACCACCGAGGTGCTCGACGAGCCGCTGACGGTGATGGGCCGGGTCCGCGCCCGCATCTGGTTGCGACCCGACACGCCCGACCTCGACCTCGCGGTGCGCCTCACCGACGTCTACCCGGATGGGCGCTCGATGCTGGTGCTCGACGGCATTCAGCGGGCGCGCATGAGCTGCGGCGGCGACCACGAGTGCTTTCTGACCGCCGGCGAGCCGGTCGAGATCGAGATCGACCTGTGGTCGACCGCGATCGTGTTCAACGCGGGACACCGGATCCGGATCGACGTCTCGGGCAGCAACGCCCCGCGCTTCGAGGTCAACCCCAACGACGGCTCCGACCTCGACGCCCCCGATGGCCGGATCGTCGCGCGACCGGCTCTGCTGTTCGGGCCGGGGACACCGTCGCGGCTCGAGCTTCCGGTCCCGGTGGAGCCGCGGCATGCCGCCGGTCGGCGCGGGACCGCCCCGTCGACCGTGAGCCGGCGGGGCCACGCGGTACCCTGAGAGCATGTCCCGGTCCGACTCCGGCCGCTCGCTCGGGGACGACGTCTTCGTCGCCCTGCTGCGGGGGATCAACGTGGGCGGTGCGAACCGGCTGCCCATGCGCGAGCTGCAGGCGCTGCTCGGAGCACTCGGCTGCCGCGAGGTCAGGACCTACATCCAGAGCGGCAATGCGGTCTTCGTCGCTCCGACGGAGCAAGCCGCGCAACTGCCCGGCCTGATCTCCGAGGCCATCGGGGCCCGTTCCGGCCTTGCTGTGCCGGTGGTGCTGCGCCGCGCGGCGGAGCTGGCGGCGGTCGCAGAGGACAACCCCTTTCTGGGTGCCGGGGCCGACCCATGCTCGCTGCACGTGCTCTTCCTCGCCGAGGCGCCGGACGCGGCCGCCGTCGCCCGCCTCGACCCGGACCGCTCGCCGCCGGATGCCTTCGTGGTGCGCGGGCGCGAGGTCTACCTGTGCTGCCCCGACGGCCTCGCTCGGAGCAAGCTCACCAACGCGTACTTCGACCGGGCTCTGGGCACGACGTCGACGGGCCGCAACTGGCGGACCGTTCTCACGCTGGTCGAGATGAGCGCCGGGACGACCCGGTAGAAGGTGGCCGTTCTCAGTCAGGTGTCACCGACCTCCGCGCGTCAGCCGCGGGGCGTGTCCTGCGCCGAGGAGGCCGCGGCGAAGCGGGAGAGATGGTCGATCACGCCCTCAGTGGTGGCGCTCATTCCGGGCTCGCCGCGCTTCCAGTTGGCCGGGCAGACCTGACCCATCTCCTGGTGGAAGCGAAGCGCGTCCACCATGCGGAGCGCCTCATCCACGCTTCGTCCCAGGGCGAGGTCGTTGATCACCGCGTGGCGAATCACGCCCTCTTGGTCGATGAGGAAGAGCCCACGCAGGGCGACGCCGTCCTCGGTGAGCACGCCGTAGTCTCGGGCGATCTGCTTGCGCAGGTCCGACACGAGCGGGAAGCGGATCGGCCCGATGCCGCCCTGCTCCACCGGCGTGCGCCGCCACGCGAGGTGGGTGTAGTGGGAGTCGACGGACACGCCCACCACCTCGGTCTCGCGGTCGCGGAAGGCGTCGAGCTGGGCGTCGAAGGCCAGGATCTCCGACGGGCAGACGAAGGTGAAGTCGAGGGGGTAGAAGAGCAGCACCACGTTGCGGCCGCTGAGCGCGTCGAGCGAGAAGGTCTCGTCGAAGGTGCCGTCGGGGAGCACCGCCGGCGCGGTGAACCCGGGAGCCCGTGAGGTGACGAGTGGGGGCATGGTGTCCTCCGAGGAGAGGCGCGCGGGCGCCGCTGTCAGCACGGCGCCCGCGCGGCGTGACCTATCGGTGAGAGGGCGAGGCCCTCCGCGGGCGGGCTCAGTTGTTCTGCGGGTTTTGCGACTCGTCGACGCAGATGGTCCGCAGCTGGTCCTCAGACGGGTTGTCGAGCCGCTTCAGAGCGTCGACCGGGCACAGATAGGTCGTGCCCGACTTGGCTTTGATCCAGCGCACGCTCAGCTCTCGCTTGAACTCGTTCATCGTGGCGTCCATGGTTTCCTCCCTGGTGGTCCGTGGCCTTCGGAAGCAGCCGAGGCCGGGTGAGTGTTCGGACGGCGACTCGGCCGCCGGTTGATCAAGCGCTCTTGCGTTCGACCTCGAGTTGGGCGCGTACGACAGCCATGTCGAGGTCTTCGGCCTGAGCCACGACGTCCCGCAGCCCGCGTTCGTCCATGTAGCCGGGCTGTTTGAAGAGCAGGATGCCGTCGCGGAAGAGCAGCAGCGCCGGCACGTGGTGGATGCCCAGCCGGTCGACCAGCGTCGACTCGGCGTCGGTGTTCAGGGTGGTGAAGAGGTGGTCCGGGAAGCTCTGTGCGGTGGCCGTGAAGACCGGCTCGAAGTCGCGGCAGGCGGCGCACCACGGCGCCCAGCAGTCGACCACCACGATGCCCTCGCGCTCGACAAGGGAGGAGAAGGACTCGTTGTCGATGGTGTGTACGTTCATGCGACCTCCCGACTCGGCTCAACTGAAGTATGTCGAGGTTAATTCCAGATATAAGGCGCGTTCAATCTAGATATTCTATAAATATCGAACCCGACTCTCCCTGAGGGTGGTGGGGCAGACCTCGCTCGACAGCGCGGTTCGCGGCCGGGCGGAGGGCGGTGGGAAGGGTGTAAGGGCGGCGGCGAGGAACTGGAGCTTCCTCGAGGCTCGAGCTGCTCTGCCGCACCCTGACCGCCGTCACGGGTCGGGGTGCACCCTGCCTTCTTCATCGCGAAGGCGCACGCTCGGGCCGGCCGGCGAACCGCAGGCTCAGCCCCTCGTTCCGAACGACCACCAGTCGACCCGGGCGGTCAGCTGCATCACCACGAACAGGGTGGCGATCGCGCCCAGGGTCACCGTCAGGCCGGTGAAGCCCTCGGCGAAGAAGGCCGCCGAGAAGCCGACCAGGTAGAGCAGCTGGGCGAGGGCGACCTCGCGGAAGGCGAAGCGCGGCCCGACGGCCGCCCGCACATAGGAGACCGCGAGGGCCACCGAGCACGCGGCGCTGAGCGCGAATGCGACCTCGATCGCGAGATGGTCGGCCAGGTAGGCGAGCAGGAGATGGAAGGCGAAGAAGGCGCAGGCGAGGAAGAAGTAGTGCATCGGGTGGAGCCGGATTCGTTGGAGCGCCGTGATCACGAAGACCAGGAAGAAGAAGAAGCCGAGCGAGACCGGGGCGAAGAACGCGATCCTCGACGCGACCGGGCCCGGGTTGAGGCGTTGTGGGGTCTCGACCCCGACCGTCGATCCCGTGATCAGGTGGCTGTAGGCCCAGGTCAGCCGCCAACCCGAGCCGGCGCGGGCCTTCTCGGTCGCCGACATGCTGCCGTCGGGGAAGTCGAAGCCGCCGAAGTCGGTGGTGGCGACCAGTTGGAAGTCCCGCACCTCGGCGATTCCGTTCGCGAACCGGTAGACGAAGCGATCGAGTCCCTGCGAGATGTAGCGCAGCTCGAGAGTGTGGCGCTGCCCCGGCTGGCTCGGGATCGTGGTCCGCACGGTGCCGTCGTCGTCCCGGGTCGCCGTGCAGCGCTCGCCGTTGAGGGCGAGCATGAAGTCGTCGTAGACGCCGGCGGTGGAAGGAAAGACAAAGGTGAAGCTCAGGGACCCGGCCTCGTTCCCGGGATGCCGGAAGGAGTAGGTGCCGGTGAACCGTACCCTGTAGGTCGAGTACCACAGGAGGCCCTTGCGGCGCTGGTCTCCCTCGAGGTCGACGGTGATGTCACTCGCGACCAACGGGGCCGTCGAGCGCTGTGTGACCTCCCGCTCCTCGCGGACGACGCGGACCTTGTCGCCCTCGCGCTCCTCCCGCTGGTCGACGACAGTGCGCTTGACGCTCAGTACCGCCGACGGCGCTCGTTGCTCGAGCGGCGTGCCCCACAGGCTGCCGACCTTTGCGCGCAGCTCGACGTCCGACTGGTGGCTGCGGGCTGCGGTCGATCCACCCAGGATGATCCACCCGAAGCTGGCGAGCACGAAGACCGCGATGATGGCGGCGATCTGACGAGCCATGGTCCTCTCCTCCCGAGATCAGCGTGCTCGGGAGAGGAGGCGGAACTGTGGTCGCGGGATGGCGATTCCGCGATGGAGCACGGCGTCTGCGTGCAGCCGTCTCGGCCGAGCGGGCGCGAGTGAGGGTCTGTCCGCCGGGGGGCTCGGTGGCCGCGTCACGGGCGAACGACCGGCCGCAGCCGCGCCCTGATTCCGGGCCTGGGCGCTTCCGGATCCTGCCGGCTGGCCTTCAGCCGGCGCGTCGGTAGCGGATGACCTCGCTGCGGATGTTGTCGCCGCTGCCGAAGCGCAGGCTGACCACGACACCGTCGCCGACCCGCGCGAAGGTGATGCCGTCGAAGTAGACCGCGTCGGGCTCCACCGCGACCAGGCGGAAGTCCACCGACTGGTCCTTGGCCTCCCAGCCGGTGAAGTCGGTGTGAAAGTGCTTCACGCGGTACACCAGCGAACCGTCGACCTCGGCGAAGAGCACGATCTCGTACATCCACGGCACACCGTCGCGGGAGGCCCGGAAAATGCCCGGCATCTGGCCCTTCAACGGGGCCATGTAGGTCTCCTCGACGGTGCCTCCGAAGGCCTCGGCGATCCACCGGCCCTCGAGCCACGCCACCGCGTCGACGGTGGCCATGGGAGAGGAGGCGCCCTCGGCGAGGGTTCGCACCTCGGGATCGACGGCGACGGCCGGAGCTGCGCAGGCGATCGCGACCACCACGGGAATCAGCGTCCTCAGCATCTGCGGTTCCTCGTTTCTCTCACTGGGCACCGCCCATCGGGGCGATCGTGCGGAGGGACCGCTCCCGGCGATGCCCGGTGCACGGCTTTCGGGAGAATGATACCTCGTGTCGAGCGTGCTCGAACGTAACTGGATTGTTGCACACGGCACCGGACGGTGGGCTGGGTCCGGTAGGATGGGGAGACACAACCTGAAGGTGGCGGGATCGTCGATGACGAAGGGTGGTGCCCGATGCGGCCGGACCGTGTGCGGCTCTACCGAATGATGCTGACCAGCCGGCGACTCGAGGAGGAGATCGCGCGGCTCTGGCGCGAGGGCCTCATCTCGGGCGAGATGCACCTCGGCATCGGCGAGGAGGGCATCGTCGCCGGAGTCATGGGTCATCTGGAGGACGGAGACGCGGTTGCCGCGGACCACCGTGCGACCCCGCCGATGGTGATGCACGGCGTCGACCTGGCGGGAATCGTGGCCGAGTGTCTGGGCAGCACCGTCGGCCTCGGCCGCGGCACTGGCGGCCACATGCACCTGCTGTCCAGGGCGCACCTCGCCGCGTCGTCGGGCATCGTCGGCGCTTCGGGACCGCTCGCCTGCGGCTTCGCCCTCGCCCACCAGCGGCTGAGGCCGGACCGGGTCGCGGTCGCCTTCTTCGGCGAGGGCGCCATGAACCAGGGCATGCTGCTCGAATCGCTCAACCTCGCTGCCTGCTGGCGGCTGCCGGTGCTCTTCGTGTGCAAGGACAACGGGGTCGCCATCACCACGGCGTCGAGGCGCGTCACCGCCGGCAACCTGCCCGACCGGGTGCGCGGCTTCGGCGTTCCCGCCCGGGAGGTCGACGGGTCCGACGTCGAGGCGGTGTGGCAGGCGGCCGATGAGGCGATCCTGCGCGCACGCCGCGGCGGGGGGCCCGGTTACCTCCACGCCTCCTGCGTCCGGCCCGAGGGGCACATGCTCGGCGACCCGCTGGTGCGCATCGTGCGGCGACCGGTGGCCGAGCTCAGGTCCAGGGTGGGACCGCTGACCAAGGCGGCGGTCAGCCCGAAGGGCGCGGGGGTCGGCGGCCGTCTCGCCGGCCTCACCGACATCACCGGCATGATCGCCCGCGCCGCCGGCATGCGTGGCCGCGACCCGGTGCGCCGAAGCCGGGCGCGTCTCGAGGTCGGCACCGGAGAGCTCGAGCGGGTGGAGGCCGAGGTGGACCGGGCGGTGAGAGCCGCAGTCGCCACTGCGCTCGAGAGCCTCGAGGTGGCGCCGGCATGAAAACCCTCACCTTCGCCGAGGCGATCGAGGGGGCGCTCGCCCAGGCCATGGCCGCCGACGATCGGGTGATCGTGCTCGGCGAGGATGTGCACGGGCTGCGCATGAACCTGCTGGCCCGCTTCGGTGAGGCGAGAGTGCGCTCGACGCCGATCAGCGAGTCCGCCTTCCTCGGCGCCGCGGTGGGCGCGGCCATGGCCGGCCTGCGGCCGGTGGTCGAGATCATGCTGGTCGACTTCATCGCCGTCGCCGTGGACGCCCTGCTCAACCACGCGGCCAAGGTCGAGGCCTTGTCGGGCGGCGACTGGACCGTGCCCCTGGTCGTCCGCGCGGCCTGCGGCGGCGGCTATGGCGACGGCGGGCAGCACGAGCAGGCGCTGTGGGGCTGGCTGGCCCACATCCCAGGCCTCAAGGTGGTGGTGCCCTCGACCCCGGCGGACGCCGGGGGCTTGATGCTCGGCGCGATCGCTGACCAGGGTCCGGTGGTCTTCCTCGAGCACAAGCTGCTGGCCGACTACTGGCTCGACTTCCTCGGCGCCGGCGGCCGCGACACCGTGAGCTACGACGTGCCCGCCGCTGGCGCCCGGGGACCTGTGCCGGAGGTCTGGGAGCCGATCCCGCCGGGCATCGCGGTCACCCGCCGCGAGGGTCGTGACCTCACGCTGGTGAGCGTCGGCGTGGGAGTCCACCGCGCGCTCGAGGCGGCGGACCGGCTCGCAGTCGCCCGCGGTGCCGAGGCAACGGTGATCGACCTGCGGTCGGTGCAGCCGCTGGACCGGGACGCTGTGTGCAGCTCGGTCAGGTCGACCGGGCGCCTCGTGGTGGTCGACGAGGACTACCGCGACTTCGGGCTCTCCGGGGAGCTGGCCGCGTCGGTCATGGAGGCTGGGCTCGCGGCTCCCTACGCGCGGGTCTGCGTCGAGCACACCATTCCCTACGACATCCGGCGCGAGCGCGAGGTGCTGCCGAACCTCGACCGGATCGTCGCCGCCGCCGAGAGCCTGCTCGACGGCTGACCGGTCGCGCAGAGGCGAACCGGCAGGTTGCGGGGATCGTCGTGCCCGAGGTCGCGACCCCGGGTAGACCCTCAGGGCACCAGGGCCGGAATCGTGGTCGGGTCGCCGGTGGCGTTGTCCACCACCGAGCCGTACGCCCACACCCGTCCGCCGGCCGTCATCACCTCCACGGTGGCGTAGGCCGCGTCGAGGCTGGGCGCCCCGAGCACGGCGAAGACGTCGTCGAGCTGGTAGTACTCGTTCGCCCTCACGCTCTGGCTCCGGGTGCTTCCCCGCTGCTGGGAGTAGATGTCGAACAGCCGGATCTCGACCACCACCGCGAACCGGCTCAGGTTGAGGATCCCGAGGTTCGAGCGGAAGTCCTGGCTCTTCGCGAGCATCGGGACCACAGCCGTGGATCCCGGTCCGAACCCGTCGGCGGCGGTCACCGCCGGGAGGTACTGCCCGAAGGTGCCGGTCGCGGCCTGGTTGTAGGTCCGGGCCGTGAGGTAGAGGTCCGCCATCGACGGCAGCTTCATCGTGCCCTTGACCGAGCTTTCCGGGTCGCGACCGAAGAGGTTCACGACCACGTCGTGCCACTCGGCGGAGCCTCCCGCCGCGACGCTCGCCGCGCCGGTGAAGGTGGGTCCTCCGTTGTAGCTCGTGAGCTGGGGCGCGAGCTGGGCCGTCCCGCCGCCCAGGTAGACCGCGGCGACGTCGGTGCGCCAGGAGGTGCCGCCGACGCCCGGGGCGTGGGCGACCCCGGCGATCTCGCGCTCGCCGGTTCGGGGGAGGAGCACGGGAATGGTGGTCGGGTCGCCGGTGGCGTTGTCGACCACCGAGCCGTAGCACCAGGCGGCGCCGTCCGCGGAGGTGACCTCGACGGTGGCGTAGGCGAGCGCGGCGCTGGCCGCACCGAACGCCGAGAACACGTCGTCGAGCTGCAGGTAGAGGGCGTACGCGATGGTCTCCGTCCGGGTGCTGCCCAGCTGGTGCCCGGCGGCGTCGTAGAGCCGGATCGCGACCGTGATCGGGCCCTGGGCGAGGTTGAGGACGCCGAGGTTCGAGCGGAATGCGGTGGTCTTCTTGAGGTTCGGAATCACACCGAGCTGGCCCGGCCGGGTGAGGGCGACCCCCGTGGCGGCGGCCTCCATGCCGGGTCCGACCTCGGGCACCGCCGGCAGGTACTGGCCGAAGGTCCCCGAGGCGGCCTGGTTGAAGGTCCGCGCGGCGATCGCCAGGCGCTGGTGCGAGCCGATCAGCAGCGTGCCTTTGGCGGCGGCGCCGGGCTCGAGCTCGAAGGTCGACACCAGGACGTCTCGGGACACGAAGGCGCGGTGGGGTTGCACGAGGATCCCCCTCGTGAAGTGGTTGCTGCCGTCGGCGGGGTAGAAGTTCACCGAGATCCAGGCCTGCTGGTCACTCGGATTGACGATCGCGAGATCGCTGCGCCAGGTGGTGCCCAGCGCACCGGGCGCGTGGGCGATCGCCGGGATGCGCCACTTCAGATTCTCCGGGCGCTGCTCGACCACGATTGTGCCGCCGCGGACGCAGCTCACCCCACCGGCGCGGACCGTCATCGACCATGTCCGGCTCCCGACCTCCGCGTACCGGTGACCGGGGCTCTGCTCGGCCGAATGGGCGGTCCCGTCCCCGAAGTCCCACTCGAAGGCGGGCGCCTCGGCGCACCCGGTCACCGTCGCGCCGCCCTCGAAGTAGGCTTCCGAACCGGCCACGACGCGCTCGGGGGCCAGCGCCGAGCACTCCAGGGAGCAGGTCGGGGCTGTGAAGGTGTAGCTCGCCACGCCGGCGCCGGCGGTCGCGGCGTAGAGGGTGTTCCGGTCGGGCGAGAATGCCAGGTCCTTGACGTCGAACTCCTCGAGACCTGGGAACGGCGCCCAGCTCGCTGCGCCGTCGGCGCTGCGGAACACACCCTCGTCGGTGCCCACCCAGACGGCGGACGAGGTGCCGGGGTCAACCGCGATCTCCCAGCAGTACTGGGCTGTGATGCCGGTGCTCGTCGAGGTCCAGGAGGCGCCTGAGTCGGTGCTCTTGAACACCCCGTGGTAGGTGGCGACATAGACTGTCGCGGGGTTGGAGGAGTCGACCGCGATCGACCAGATGCTCTCGTCGTCGAGGCTTGAGCTCCAGGTGGCGCCGCTGTCATCGCTGCGGAAGATGCCGTTCCAGGCGCCCGCGTACACCCGCGACGGGGTCACCGGGTCGAAGGCGAAGGACAGGACCCGCTGGCCGGTCGGGGCGGAGGCGGGCTGTGTCCAGGTGTCGCCTCCGTCCTGGGAGAGCCAGAGACCGTTCCAGTTGCCGGCGAAGACCCGGTCCGCGACTGCCGGGTCGGTGGCGACCGCCTCGTAGCTGCGGGGGGTGGGGTCGTTGTCGGCACGGGTCCAGCTCGCCCCGCCGTCGGTCGTCTTGTGCAGACCGCGCCAGGTGGCGGCGTAGAACGTGTCGCGGTCAGCGGCGTCCCTCGCAAGGCCCGCAACCTGGACGAAGGGCAGACCGGTGTTCAGGGGCGTCCAGCCCGCGCCGCCGTCGCTGCTCCGCCACACACCGCCGAGGGATGCGGCCCACAGCCGCCCCGCGATCTCGTTGTCAACCACGAGGGCGGTGGCGCCTGCGGCGTTGAGACCACCGTTGGCGGGCAGCCACGAGGCTGCGCCGTCGGTGCTCTTGAAAACGCCCTGGCCGTGGCTGCCGACGTAGATCGCGGGAGGCGTGGTGGCGGCGGCCGCCACGTGGTTCAAGGTGACGCTCTGCAGGCCGTTCCCGGCCGGCGACCAGCTCGCGGCGTTGTCGGTGCTCTTGAACATGCCCTGACCGTCGCTGGCGAGGTACAGGGTGGAGGGTGTGTCCGGGTCGAAGGCCAGACACTCGACGACCAGGTTCGAGGGCAGCCCGGTGGTGGCCGGGAGCCAGGACGTGCCACCGTCGGTGCTCTTGGAGACGGAACGACCCTCCATGCCGACGTAGATGACGGCCGGGCTGGTCGGGTCGAAGACGATCGTCTGGAGAGAGTCCGCGGGCAGGCCCCCTGCAACCGGAGTCCAGCTCGAGCCGCCGTCCACCGTTCGGATCATCCCGTCGTAGGTGCCGGCGAAGATCCTCTGGGGCGCCGTCGGGTCGATGGCGATCGTGGTGACCGTCACCCCGGCGGCGATGCCGTTGTTGAGCGGGGCCCACGTCCGGCCGCCATCGGTGCTCCGGTAGACCCCGTTCCGATTGAGCCCGGCGTAGACCGTCGACGGTGTCACGGGATCGAAGGCCAGGCAGAGGACCCCGACCTCCGGGAGTCCCTGGTTTGACGCGGTCCAGCTGGCCCCCGCATCGGTCGACCGCAGGACCCGCTCGTACCAGTCCCCGACCAGGATCACCGAGGTGTTCTGAGGGCTCAGCACAAGCGCACGCGCACTGACGGCACCCTGTCCCGAGGCAAGCCGGACCCAGCTCGCCCCCGCGTCGGCGCTCTTCCACACCCCGTGGCCGATCATGTAGACCGTCGTCGGCGTGGCGGGGTCGACCGCGACCTCGTTCACCGCGGCTCCCGGCGGTCCGCTCGAGGTCCACTCCAGCACGCCCGCTTCGGCGGGTCGCAGGGTCCCGACGCAGAGCAGAACGATCGCCGCCACGGTGAGGGACATGGACCGAGCTGGTGTGGTCATCACGGCTCCTTTGGGCGATGGACGTTGTTGATCCAGAAGATCGGGGCTCGGCTGCCAGATCGCAAGCTCATGGAGCGAAGCTGTCGCGAAGCAACACGAGCCTGTCGTGATCGATCATCTCGTCGTGCGCTCCCGTGGGGGGGTCGCCGCGTCGGCCCGCGCCCATCACGATCCGCAACACGATCCCCCGGTCGGGGTTGACCATGCGCTTCGATTGCGGGATCGCTTGACAACCCCCAGGGCCCGCTGTAGCTTGTAGATGAAGTCTCATTCCCGAAAATGAATGCGGCCCGTGGCGCGGAAGGGCGGCTGCCCAACGGCAACCGTCGTGCGCGTTCCCCCGGGGTCCGGGGGTTCCTCATGGGTCACGAACGCAGAAGGAGGATCCCAGAATGAACAGAGCACACGTGCTGAGGTTCCGCCCCGCCGCCGGACGTTTTCTCGCGGCGGTGGCCGTCATCATCCTGCTCGCCGCCTGCGCCCCTCAGGGCTCTCGCGACGGCGCCGAGATCGCCGCCGGCTCCGCCCAGTGGGAACAGGCCCTCAACACCAAGAACGTCGACGCGCTGGCCGCCGTCTACGCCGAGGACTGCAGGCTGATGCCGCCCAACGCCGTCATGGGTCAGGGCCGCGGTGTGGTGCGAGAGACCTTCGGCGGCATGATCGCCGCCGGCCTCACCGCCGACCTGCAGACCGTCGAGACCCGGATCGCCGCCGACATCGGCTACCACGTGGGGACCTACTCGGTCCTCACCGCCGAAGGCGCGGTCGTCGATCGCGGCAAGTTCATCGAGGTCTGGCGGCAGGTCGACGGAGCGTGGAAGATCGCCGACGACATCTGGAACAGCGACAACCCCGCCGATGCTCACGAGGCGCTGATGATGATCACCCACGAGGTCGAGGACGTCGACCGCTGGCTCGCCGCCTGGACCGGTGAGGACAGCCACCGAAAGCTCTTCGAGCAGAACGGTGCGCCCGGCGTGCACGTGATGCGGTGCAGCGACCGACCCGACCTGACCGGGCTGGTGGTGAAGGTGGCGGACATGGAAGCGTTCCGGGCTTTCATGGACATGCCCGAGACCGCGGCCGCGAAGAAGGCCGCCGGGGTCAAGGACAAGAACTTCCACGTCTTCACCGAGGTGAAGTAGCCGTCGCGGCAGCGATCCGAATCCCGGGACCCATCTCGCTGAAGCGTCGCGGGGGCGGAGCTTGGGGGCTGCCTCACACCCGGTGTCGGCCTGCACGGCCGGGGCCACTCGACGCGACCCCCAGCGTCTGATGGTGAGACCGCAAAGACCGCGAAGGAGCCGCCAAGAAAGGTCAGACGTGACCTTTGCGTCGTCGCGGTTCAGGATTCCAGGTGCTCCCCAACGCGGGACGCCGATCGTGGAGTGTCACGACGGCTCGAGCTTCGAGACAGCCGATTGACCTTCGCCCGCTCGGTGGTTGGGGGCACTCCACCCGCACGCCGATGGGCAGGTGACCACACGCGCGGCCCGTGGCCCGTCCTTGGCCAGGCCTGCGGCTGTTCGCAGCCTGGACCACGGCTCCAGCCGGATCAGGGCATCTGCACGGGTTGCGGCGCCCGCGCACCCGTCAGTGCACGGTGAGGTGCTTCGCGAGGCGCTTGGCCAGCGCGAGGATGGTCAGCGTCGGTGGCAACCCCCACGACTCCGGGATGACCGAGCAATCGCACACGAAGAGGTTGGCATGCTCTGTCTGGAGGTCGGCATCGACCACGTCACCGACCTTCGCCGTGCCGCCCGGATGGGTGGCGGTGAACCGGGTGGTGTAGACGTGGCGTGCCCCGGCGTGGGTGAGGATCTTGCGCGCCCTCTCCGTTCCCGCTCGGAGGCGGGCCCGGTCACCTTTTGAGAGGCGCTTGCGCACGCCGCCGCCTTCGGTCAGTCGTCCGCCGAGGTCGTCCTTGATCTTGACCATGATCGCCAGGGAACGGGAATGGTCGAGCAGGCGGTCGAGGCGAAGCACACCGGCGGTAAATAGCAGCGCCAGCCACCGCGGCCACATCAGGTCGGTCAGCACACACCCCTCATCCTCGAGACAGACCCCGGCGGCCATCGGGAACTCGCGCCCACCGTGGCGCTCGTTGCCGGCGCCCATGACGAGCACGAGAGGGTCGAAGAAGAAGTCACGGCCGGCCCTGGGGACCCCGCTCGACCTCAGGATCGCCGGCGTGCCGATGCCGCCCGCCGCGACCACGACGCGGTCGGCACGGAGGGTGCGCCAGGCTCCCTCCTTCCGATACTCGACGCCGACCGCGACCCCGTCCTCGAGCAGCACCCTGGAGACGCGGGCGCGGGTGACCAGGCTCGCGCCCTCGGCAACCGCCTCTTCAACCGCCATCCGGGCGGTCCACTTGGCCCCGTGACGGCAGCCTACCGTGCACAGGTCGCAGCCCGCTCGGCACCTGTCCTGGAACACGAGCTTGGGAAGCGGGTTCCAGGCGTAGCCGAGGTCCTGCGCGCTGGCCATTACCCGCGTCGCCGCCGGACCGATCAGCTCGGCGGTGAGGGGAGCGCACGGGAGCTCGGACTTCACCTCGGCGACCTCGGCGGCGAGGTCAATGCCGTGGCGACGAAACAGCCCCGCCGGCGGGTCGAAGGCGGTCGCGTAGTAGTGCACCGAGCTCCCGCCCGTGGTGATGCCCCGGACCAGGGTGAGCAGCCCGTTCGTCACCAGGAGACCCCTGCCCGGGATCATCGCCGAGCCCACGCACTGGGCGACGGACCCGTCGACGGGCGCGTTGCCGCCCCACTCCAGGATCGTCACGTTCGCGCCGCGCCGGGCGAGGTCCCTGGCGACCATGCCTCCACCCGGCCCTGAGCCGACGACGGCGACGTCGCATCGATGGTTCTGCAGCTTCATGGCGACCCTCCGGCCCGCACCGCGACGAGCGAAAGCTCGCCGGTTCGGACTCACTGGTTCGTCAGGTATGAGCTCTCCCTGAATCTAATGAGAGGGAACCCGGTGCGCCACCGTCGGTCGGCAGCCGCCTGAGGAGCCGGCGCCGGTGACCGTCGCCTGTCATCCCAGAAGCGCGAACGGGTCCTTGCCGACCCACTCCGAGGTGCCATGCCGGTCCGACGCGCTGAACCGTACCTGCGCCGCCCGCTCCAGCGCCCGGCGCGGGCTCACCGCGTCCGAGCCGGCGCCGCCGGCGTCGACCGCGATCGGGCCGAAGGGGAAGACCCCGTCGAGGTGGACGTCGGGCACGATCGCGAGGTGGACCTTGATGTGGTGGAAGCGCTTGCCCGGCTGGCGGAAGAAGACCAGCGTCCCCGGCCGCAGGTCGTCCAGCGCGGTGACGTCGGGGACGCCGCGGCCGTCGTAGTAGTCGTAGATCCCCTGGGCGGTCCGTCGGCCGCCGTCGTACAGCATCGGGTAGGCGAGGGCCAGGTCGGCGAGGATGGTGCAGACCAGGCCGCTGCAGTCCCGGCCCAGCTCCTTCTTGCCCGAGATCCCGTCACCGCCCCACCAGTACAGCGACGATCCCACTTCGCGCTGGGCCAGCAGGCAGAGTGCGACGCGTGCATCTTCGACTCGCATCGGCGTGTCCTTTCGGGGAGTCTCCTCACCCGATGATACCGGAAAGACACGTGGGGCACTCCGCCGGCCGGAGGCGGGGTTGCTCGTCGCGTAGCTGGGACCTGGTCGTGAGCTGGAGCCTCGAGCACCAGCTGCGGCCGCGCTCACGACGGCGCGGGAGGGCTGTCCGGCGGTGGGCGCTGCGATCCCGATTCCGGACACCGGACACGTCGACGCCGACCGGTGCGCAGCTTCCTGGCGGACGGATCGGGCGCGATTCGCCCGTGGCACATCTCTTGCGTTGTCGGGCGTCGGACTGCGTGTGGCGTGGCCGCGAGAGGAGCCGGGATGAAGCTGCCGCGACTCGACCCGAGGTTCGTCGTCAGGCGCCTGGTACGCCGCCCGGGCTTCGCCGCGCTGGTGATCCTGACCACCGCCCTCGGGGTCGGGGCGAGCACGACCATGTTCAGCGTGCTCCACGGCGTCGTGCTCAAGCCCCTGCCGTACCCCGAGCCGGACCGTCTCGCCCGACTCGACGCCACTCTTCCCGACCGCAGCCGGGTGCCCTGGACCGGGGCGGACTTCGTCGACTTCGTGGCCGGCTCGGCGAGCTGGGAGGCGGCGGCCGGCTACGTCCGGGTCGAGTACTCGTTCCTCGATGACGGTCTCCCGCGCGTGGTCTCCGGCGCCTCGGTCACGAACGGTTTCTTCAGCGTGTTCGGGGTGGACCCGATCCTGGGCCGCGCGTTCAACCCGGACGCGGACCCGCCGGGAGGGCCGCGGGTCGCGGTGCTCAGCCACAGTCTCTGGAAGAGCCGATTCGGCGCCGACCCGGATGTCGTCGGGCGCGACATCGACCTCAACGGACAACCGGCGACCGTGGTCGGTGTGATGCCGCCCGGCTTCGGCTATCCACGCGGAGCGCGGGTGTGGGTCCCGTCACGCTCTCGGGCGCCTGAGGACTCGGAGCTGCGGTCCGATCCGGCATCCGACCGCGGCAGCAGGTACTTCCGGGTGGTCGGGAGGCTTCGGCCGGGAGCCACCTTTGCGGAGGCGCGCCAGGAGGGCGCGGCGATCTTCGCCGAGCTCGAGGAGGCCCATCCGGAGACCAACCGGGACCTCGGCTTCAACCCGGTGCCGCTGCACGAGGTGGAGGTCGGCGACCTCCGACCGATGCTGACGGCGCTCTTCGGAGCCGCCGCCCTTGTCCTGCTGGTGGCCTGCGCCAACGTCGCCAATCTCCTGCTCGCGGCGGCCACCGGCCGCGTCCAGGAGTTCGCGGTCCGCAGCGCGCTCGGGGCCGGCCGGGGTCGGCTCGCATGGCAGCTGCTCGGCGAGAGCCTGGTGCTCGGGTTGGCAGGAGGGCTGGTGGGAGCACTGCTCGCCACCTACGGGACGCGGGCGCTGCTCTCTTTCGCCTCGTCGAGCCTGCCGCGCGCCTCCGAGGTCTCGGTCAGCCTTCCGGTCCTGGGCTATGCGCTCGCGGTCTCGCTCGTCTCGGGTCTGGTCTTCGGCGTCGCTCCGGTTCTGTGGTTGAGTCGACGCAACCCGGCGGAAGGGCTCAGGGAGGGGGTCAGTCGTTCGGTGGTTGGCGGTCGAACCGGCACGGCGCGGGCGGCGCTGGTGGTCTCCGAGATGGCGGTGGCCCTTGCCCTCCTGGTCGGGGCGGGGCTGCTGATGCGGACCCTCGCCATGCTGACAGATGTCGATCCTGGGTTCTCGGGCCGAAATGTCCTGGCCGCCGATGTGTGGGTTCCTGGTGCGGGGACGATGGCGAGTGACGAGCTCCGAGCCTTCCATCGCGAGGTGCTCGAGAAGGTCCGGGCGCTGCCCGGAGTGGGATCGGCCGGGGCCGTGCTCACCCTGCCGGTCGGCGGCGGGGTCAGCGCCGTCGGCGGTTTCGTATTCGAGGGGCGACCCGTGGAGCCCGGGCGCGAGGTCCTCGCGGGCCTCCAGTCGGCGAGCCCGGGCTACCTCGAAACCCTCGGTATCCCCGTCCTCCAGGGCCGGGCCTTCGCCGACGAGGACGGTCCGGATGCCGCTCCGGTCATGGTCGTCAGTCAGGCGTTCGCCGAGCGGTACTTTCCCGGCGAGGACCCGATCGGCCGGCGGGTCAGTGAGCAGGACCCCGCGGAGGACGACTTCCAGTGGAGCACGATCGTCGGGGTGGTGGGCGACGCCCGCTACGACGGGCTCGACGGCGAGCCGCGGCCCGAGGCCTACCGCCCGTTGGCACAGCGGCCGTGGCCGTGGATCACGCTGGTCCTGCGCACCGAGTCATCGCCCGCCGCGCTCGCCGAGCCGCTGCGCCGGACGATCGCCGAGATCAGCCCGACCCAGCCGGTGGAGCGGATCACCACGATGGACGAGATCCGCCACCAGTCGCTCGAGAGCCGGCGGCTCCACATGAGGCTGCTCGGCCTGTTCGCGGCGGTGGCACTGGTGCTCGCGGCGGTCGGGCTGCACGGCGTGATGAGCTTCGCCGTCGCCCAGCGCTCGCGCGAGATCGGAATCCGGATCTCGGTCGGCGCCCGTCCGGCGGACATCCGCCGACTGGTGCTCGGACAGGCTTCGAGGATGGTCGGGCTGGGGCTTCTGATCGGGGCCGTCGGCGCGGTGGCTGCGGGGCGTCTCATGGAGGGCTTCCTCTACGGCGTGCCGCCGACCGATCCCGCGGCGTACGCCCTCGGCGCGGCGACTCTGGCGGCGGCCGCCCTGGTCGCGGCCTGGCGGCCCTCGTACCGCGCCGTGCACACCGACCCGGTGCTCTCGCTGCGCCGGGAGTAGCGCTCGCGCGCGCACGCCTAGGTCGTCGCACCGTGCCAGCGACCACGCCGGCTCCGCGGTCGCCACATGGGACTCCCCGATCAGGACACCAGGGCCCGGAATGACCTCGTCCTCACCCGAGCGGATGGTCCGGGCAGCGGCATCGAACCGCGGCCGAGGTACACTCGATGGCTCGAGGAGACGGCTGCGGCCGCGTGCACGGGGTTCGAGCAATGGTCAACGACACCGACGGCATGAATGACGGCACCTCGCGGGCGCTCGATCTGGACGACGGCGGGGACGACATGACGGCGCCGGCGCCGGCTGCGAGCAGCGGCCCGCCCGACCTGGCGACCCTGCTTCGCACGGGCGAGCGATGGGGCTACGTCGATGATGACGGTGGAATCCACGTGCGCGCCGGGCAGTACAACCAGGACCGGGTCGTCGCCCGCGTCCCTCCGTCCAAGCGCGCCGAGACCCTCGCCACCCTGCTGCTCGGCTTCCAGGAGCTGGAGGATCGGTTCGTGGCCCTCCGCAAGGAGCTGCGCCGGTCGAAGAACCCGGGTCGCAGCCTGAAGTCCCTGCGCTCGTTCGTCCACTGGGTCGAGGGCGCGTCGGCGATCGGCGACTACGACAGCCTGCTCGGTCGAGCCCACGCCGAGATCGCGAGAATCGAGAGCCGGCTCGCCGAAGGGGTGACCGCCAAGCTCGCGCTGGTCGAGCGGGCCGAGGCGCTCGCCCAGTCGAGCAAGTGGAAGTCCGCCGGTGAGGTCATGGACGAGCTGATGCAGGAGTGGAAGTGTGCCGGCTCGGCCGGCCGCGAGCAGGACGAGGCCCTGTGGCAGCGCTTCAACGAGGCCCGCCGCAGCTTCTTCACCCGCCGCAACGAGTACTTCGCCGAGCTCAAGAAGTCCCGCCTGCAGGCGCGCGAGGTCAAGGAGGCGCTGATCGTCCGGGCGGAGGAGCTGGCCCCGTCGACCGACTACGACGGCACCTTCGCGGACATGCAGGCTCTGCTCGAGGAGTGGAAGCAGGCGGGCTCGGCCGGCCGCGACATCGACGATCAGCTCTGGGAGAGCTTCCACCGGGCCCGCGATCCCTTCTTCGAGCGGCGCAAGGCCCATCTCGCCGAGCAGCGCCGGCGGCAGGACGATCGCCCGCGGCGCGATGACCGCGGTCCCCGTGGCGAGGGCGGCCCGCGGGGCCGCGACCGCAGCGGACCGCGCGACCGTGGGACCGGCTCTGGGCGCCGGCGCGACGACCGAGGGCCGGGACGACCGCCGGCGGGTCGTCCACGCGGTGGCGAACCCGGTGTGCTGCGGTCGTCCCTGGCCGACATCGTCGGAGACATCAGGGACCTGTTCCCGGCAGAGCGTCGCAGCGGAGATCCTGAGCCCGGCAAGGGCCAGCAGACGCGAAAGGACGGGGACAAAGGCTGACACCCGTCCCGGGGCGGCCGCCTCCATCTGCAGCGGACCGGGTTCAGTGCCCGCTGACGCTTCCGCGGCGCCGGGCTTCAACAGGTTGAGAAGAGGCGCGTCTGAACGCCGACGTCATCGGTTTTCGGGCCCGGGCCCCGATGGGGCCGGCAAGAACCCCGGCGGCGATTCTCGCGTACCTCCGGTGTGGTTCGCGAATCGATGATCGATCTCGAACGCCATGGAACGGTGGCGGTCGTCAGGCTCCAGCGGAACGTGACCAACGCGCTGAGTCCAGAGTTGATCGGCGAGCTTTCGTCGACGATCGAGCGGATCGCCCACGATCCGGCGACGCAAGCGGTGGTCCTGACCAGCGCCTCCGACAAGTTCTTCTCGATCGGCTGGGACATCCCCCAGCTGTATGCGCTCGAGCAGGAGGAGTTCCGGCGGTTCTTCCGGTCCTTCCGCGACGCCGGGGTGGCGCTCTACAGTCTCGACAAGCCGACCGTGGCGGCCATCACGGGCCACGCCATTGCAGGCGGGTACATTCTCGCGCTGTGCTGCGACCACCGGATCATCGCCGAAGGCCGCACGTTGGTCGGCCTCAATGAGGTGAAGCTCGGCGTGCCGGTACCCTTCTTCGCCGACTGCATTCTCCGCGACACCGTGGGGGGCCGCGTCGCGCGAGAGGTCATGGAGGCCGGTGATTTCTTCTCCGCCGAGATCGCCCTGGCCAGGGGCCTTGTCGATCGGGTGCTCCCACGTCGGCAGGTGGTCGCCGATGCCGTCGAGGCGGCGGGTGCGATGGGCGCGCTGCCCCGGGAGGCCTTCGCGGCCATCAAGCGGACCCGGGTGGAGCGGATCGTGCGGGAGGTGGCCGGAGACCGGGACGAGCGGGATCGCGTCTTCATCGATCTCTGGTACTCCTCGGCCACCCGGGCCAGGCTCGCTGACGCGATGGCGAGGTTCTGACCCACGCGCCGCACCCGAGGCCACGGCTCACTTCATCCAGAGCCCGGTGATTCTCCGGACAGGACACTAGCCGCTCTCAGCCCCGGCCGCTCTGGGGATCGTGATCCGGTCGATCGGGGCCTCGGCGTGCAGGGCCCGTGCGGCGTCGCCGATCGTGCCGCGCCGGTGGCCGCTCGGCACCACCAGCAGCGAGAGCGGCAGCTCGTCCTCGAAGCGGCGGACCACCCGCAGCCACTGCTCGGCGCCGAGGTACCGGTGCACCTCAATGAGCAGCGCGCGCCACTGATCCGAGTCGGGTGCGACCGCCTGGAGCAGCGAGTCGAGCAGCGAGAGCACGTCCTCGATCGGCATGTACGACGTCAGCACGCCGATCAGGTGCGGCCGCTCGAGGATGCAGAGCTCATAGGCGCGGGCCAGCATGGCCAGGTGCTGCTCGACCTCGAGCTCGGCGAGCACCGGCAGAAAGGTCTCCTCCTCGAGGTCGAGGTGCGCGAGCTGGCCCTCCTGGTGGCGCAGGCACTCGCCGGCGAGTGAGACCAGGGTGTCCCGACGTGCCGCCGGCGGCTCGCCGAGGGCGCGGTCGAAGAGCTCGAGCAGCGAGTTCATGGCCCCTTCCTCGTGGTCGTGCTGCGCCACCGCCTCGGCGGTGAACCCGGGGTCGCTCCGGGCCGCGTCGAGGGCCGGGAACACCACCAGGTTCTCGAGCGTGGCGTGCAGCGACACCGCCCGGAACAGGAGGTAGCAGAGATCGCGCGCCTCCTGCAGCGCCCGGTGGTCGCGGTCGTCACCGGCGGCCAGAGCGGAGGTGCGGGCGGCGAGGTCGGACCACATGCCGCGGAAGCCGGAGTGGTGCAGCCGTCCGACCTTCATCGGCCTGCCGTACGTCGCCTTGCCCGCGTAGAGCTGCCGCAGCACGTGGCGCCTGGGCGCGATCCTCCGGAACGACTCCCGGCTGACGACACGGTCGACCCAGGTGTTGACGACGTCGCTGTCCAGGAACGCCCGGGGGACGTGGTTGCGGATCTCCACCATGAACGGTATCCGGTAGACGAAGGGCGTGACGTGGCCGTCGGCCTGGGAGAACCGTGCTCCGCCGAGGAAGGGACCGCCCGAGGCCGCCAGCATCCTCTCGACCTCGGCCAGGGCGGACTCGAGCTGCTCCCGGAACTCGGCCTGGATCGTCGGTTTGCCGGCCAGGATCACCTTCGAGATGCAGGCGGTGAGGACGTTGAGCCGCGCCAGGTCGTCGTCGCTGCTGCGGTAGGCCGCGCCCCTGGATCCGCTGTGGTCGATCAGGTGGTCGACGATCTCCGCGGAGTCCCACAGCATCCCGCCGCCGTCGGCGGGCAGGAAGGCCGGCCAGGTGCCGCCGGTGTTGGCCTCGCGGACGGCCGCGGGGATCGAGCCCCCGTAGACGACCTCGACCGGTGCCTCGAGCTCGTGGGCGGCGATCAGGACACGGTGGGTGAAAGGACACAGGGGTCCATCACCGTACAGCGTGCCGAGGGTCATGATCCACCTCCTGCGGGTGCAGGTCAGTCTCAGAGCCGGACTGTGGTGCGAAGAATGATACAGGATTGCAATACAGGCTGACGAGCACGTCCCGCAGGTGGTCGCGCCACGTCGTCGGGTTGTGGCCTTCCGGGACCGCGATGGAGTCGACGGTGTGGCCGGCGCCGGTGAGTACCAGCCGAGCGTTGCGCGCCGTGGGGAGGTTGGCTGCGTCGTAGCGGCCGGCCAGGATGGCCACGCGGAGCCGACGATCCCGTTGCCGGGCGAACGACTCGAGGTCGGCGCGGGTGAGCCTGTGGCCGGGGATCAGCAGGCGCAGGCGGTCGTGGGCGCCGGCGGGAGCGAACGCGGCGTCGAGGGCGTCCTTCGCGCCGTAGGAGATGGCGAGCACGGCCCACTCCTCATGCCCGAGGGGAGCCGCCGAGTGGCAAGGGGACAGGACCTACTGATCGGGACGGCTCGGGCTCAGCTCGAGCGGGAAGAGGTACCCGGCATCTGCGTACAGCTGCTGGATCCGCAGGAGGTCCTCGGTCTTGCTGTCGCCGGGGACGACCTCACCCAGCCAGCGCGTGGTCCGGTGCTGGTTGTCGAGATACCAGCAGAGGATGGAGACCCGGGCGGCCTTGGCGATGTGCCAGAAGCCGGTCTTGATGGTCCGCACGCCTTTTCGGGTGCCTTCGGGCACGATCGCGAGCAGGAACTCCGGCCGGTCTCCGAACGCACGGACCATCTGCCGCACGACCCCCTGTGCGGACCCCCGCTGCACCGGGATACCTCCGATCGACCTCAAGAGCGGAGAGATCGGCCACACGAACCACTCCTGCTTGATCATGATGTGCCCGGTTCGCTTGGCGATCCTGAAGCCGATGAAGGCCCGCACGGTGTCCATGTTGGTGGTGTGGGGAAAGCCGATGATGACGTGCTTGGCCGAGAAGTACGGCGGCAGGGGCTCGAAACGCCAGCCCATCATCCGGTACAGCAGCCTCCCGACGAGGCTCATCAGGCTTCTCACGGCAGCTCCGACGAGCGCGGTCCGTTGCCGGCCACAACAGGAGTTCGGTGCATCATGCGGGCTCGGTCTGCGGCGCCGGCTCGCCCGTCAGGTACGCGATGACATCCCGTGCCGAGTAGCTCTCGCCCCAGCCCCTGACCAGCTCGCGCAGCTGGTTGAAGCAGTCGCCGACGGTGACCAGCGGCCGCTCGAGAGAGCCGTTGTGGTTCTCGCCGGCGAGACCGATGTTGGCGAGCAGCGCGTTGCACAGGCACTTCCGGCCGGTGAGCTCGGCGGGCTCGCCGCCTTTGGCGATCCAGCTCGACTCCGGCTCCGCGGGGCAGCGGTAGCCGACCTCGCCGTCCCCTCGGGTGTACAGGCGGCGGAGGAACCCCAGGTTGCAGACCCGGGGGCGCCGCAGGTACTCCGCCATCTCCGACAGCGTGCCCTCGAGGCTCAGGACCTTGAACGGGAAACCGGTCGGAGACGCCAGCGCGTCGGTCACCACCTTGCCGATGCCCTCCGAGGCGAGACGCAGCGCCGCCTGCTTGAGCGAGCTCAGCAGGCCGGACTCCCGGCAGAATGCGAACGCGGTGCCGACCTGGATCCCGGCGGCCTTGAGCTCGAGCGCCTCCTGGAGCCTGTCGGCTCGCCCCCAGCCGCCCGCGAGGTAGAAGGGAGCGCCCAGCTCCGCGATTTTCCCGAGATCGACCTCGTCCCTCGGCCCGTAGACCGGTTCGCCGTTGGCGTCGAGCTGCAGGCCGCCCCGGGGAGGGGCGTTGTGTCCGCCCGCGGTCGGACCCTCGATCACCAGCCCGTCGACGCAGCCGGACGCCTTGGTGACCATGTTCGCGGCGAGCACGTTGGAGGCCACGATCGGGTAGAAGGCGGGCCGCTTCAGCTCGCGGGGGAGGCCGCGGATCAGGCTGCGGGGACTGAGCTCGGCCCGGAAGCTGTCCCCGGCGCGGGCGCCTTCGACCTGGAGCGCGATCGAGACGTCCTCGTTTCGAAACAGCCGGTCGAGGACCGCCGGCACCTCGCGGGGCACGCCGGCGCCCATCAGCACGACGTCGACGCCGGCGAGCATCGCACCGTAGAGGCTGGCCAGCACGGGCAGCTGGATCTTGGTCAGCAGGTTGACGCCCACCGGGTTTTCGTGGCCTTCCTTGGCGAGGAAGATCTCGACGAAGCTGCCGGCGATGGTGTCCTGGGCGAGCTCGACCGGCTCACAGACCCGGTGGATCCTGGGCAGGCGGGCGGCGGCGCGCTCGAACAAAGTCCCTGCAAAGTAGTCCCTCAGGATCCGGGCGGCCACATCCTGGTCCGGAAACGCCGCCAGCGCCCTGCGCACGTGCCCGCCCTCGTCACCCTCGCGGAGGCGCCGGGCCATGATGACCTCGGAGGCAATCCCCGAAACGACGCCGAGCTGGCCTTCGATCGAGACCGCCCGGGCAAGGCGCCAGTTGGAGACTCCAGCGCCCATCCCTCCCTGGATGATCCGCGCCAGACCCATGCGTCACCTCCAACCCGTCGGGTTCCGCGCCACGACGGTGCGCTCCGGGCGCTTCCCGTTCGGCCCCCGCCGGGAATCAGTGTCTGGTCTTCAGGCGCCGATGGTAGCACCGCGACCCTGCGCAGGACTTCGTTGAGGCCTGGGGTGTGACACCGCGAGACGCGTGACCTGCGGCGCACCGGCGACGCGGGTCTTCTATCCGGCGGTCTCGCCCTCGACGCCCTCCGCGTCCCCGGGATCCTCCTCGCCTTCGGGTGGCTCGAGCAGCTCGCCGATGAAGAGGCTCGAGTTCTTGACGAAGAAGACCACCGGCAGGTCGCCCGAGAGCTTCTCCAGCCGGGCGGCGTAGTCCTCCTCGGTTCCGGGCTCGGGTGCCTGGAGACCGAGGAAGACCACCGCGGCGTTGGCGCTCTCCCGTTGGATCACCTCCACCACCGTGGCATTCGGCGGTTTCAGGATCACCTGCACCTCGGCCTGGATCCGGATCTCCGGGATCAGCTGGTTGAGGGCCCGCTCGGTGTGGACCCGCATCACCTCCGACGAGGCGACGCTCATCACCCGGACGCGGGCATCGCGCCACTCGGGGTTGTTCTGCAGCAGGTGGGCCAGCAACAGCATCAGGTCGCCGTTGCGCTCGAGGCCGCCCCACCAGATGTGGATCGCGGCGTCCTTGCGGCGGAACAGGTGGCTGGGGCGGATCCGGCCGATGACCACCGACTTGTTGATCCGCTCCAGCTTGTTCATCACCCGCAGGAAGTCGGCGCGGAGGTGCCGGTCGTCGGGCCACCCGAGCAGGACGGTGTTGCTGGCCAGACCGGCCATTCCGTTGGCCTGCGTGACCTGCACGATGCCCTCGACCACGTTCTCGACGACGTCCACCTCCGGAAAGACCACGATCCCCTCGGATTCGATCACCTGGTCGAAGACCGCCCGCCGTTGCTCGATCTCGAAGTCGTCGGCCATCAGGTCTCCGACCAGGAGGTTGACCACGCTGACGACGCCGCGACCCTGGCTGAACCAGTCCCCGAACCGGATGATGTCGAGCTCCTTCACCGGGTCGTCGATGAAGGCCAGGATGTGGGGTCGCCAGCTGCGGGCGCTGAGCGGGCGCTCTCTGAGCCGGATCAGGGCCCAGCGGATGAGGGCCTCATAGAGCCCTCTTCGGGCGTCGCCCCAACGCGCCGCCTGCTCCCTTCGGGAGAGGTAGAGCCACAGCGCGATCTCCGCCACCAGTGCGGTGGCGCCCGCCACCGGGCTGATCAGCACCATCACCACGCCGCAGGCCAAGCCGCCGAGCAGGCTGACCGCCCACGGCACCCGGAGCCGGGGCCGCCACGAAGGATCGCCGCTGAGCGCCTCGAACGCGGCCACCAGGTTGACCGTGCCGTAGACGGTGAGGAAGAACATCGACACCACGGCGGCCACCGCGTTGAGGTTGCCGAGGAAGACCGCCGCCACCGCGATGGCCATCGCCACCGTCATGCCCGGCAGCAGGCCCTTCGGGTCGCTCGGCGGCCGCCACAGGAATCGGGGCGCGATGCCGTCCCGTGCCAGCGCCTGGAGGGTGCGTGGGGCGGCCAGGATCGACCCGACCGCCGATGAGAAGATCGCCGACCACAGCCCCGGGAGCACGAGCCACGGGCCGAGCACGGCGATTCTCGACCACACCATGTTGTCCTGCCGCAGGACCTCCGGGTCGGCTCCCAGGGAAAGTGCGAACGGGACCAGCAGGTAGACCAGGAACCCCGTCAGCACGGCGGCGATGGACCCCAGGGGAATCGCCTTGCCCGGGTCGCGAAGGTCGCCGGACAGGCCGAGCCCCGCCATCACCCCGGTCACCGCCGGAAAGAAGACGGCGAAGCCGACCCAGAAGCCGACCTCTCCGCTCGGCGGATGGAGGGTCAGGGCGTGGTCGGAGGACGCGAGCACGGCGCCGGCGGTGAGGGCGACCAGCGAGAGCCCGACGAAGCCCATCAGCAGCACCTGGGCCCGGAGCGCCTTGTCGGCCCCGATCATCGCCAGCAGGCCGACGGCGATCACGACGGCCAGCGTCACCGGCATCAGCGGGGCCGTCGGCCAGATGATGCGCATCGACTCGGCGAGACCGTATGCGTAGAGAGTGACGGAGAAGGTCTGCGACAGGAACAGCGGGACCCCGATCGCTCCGCCGAGCTCGAGGCCGAGGCTGCGCGAGATGATGAAGTAGGCGCCGCCGGCGCCGACCTTGGCGTTGGTGGCCACCGACGAGAACGACAGCGTCGTGACGAAGGTGATGACGTTCGCCAGCACGACGACGGCCAACACCCTGACCAGCCCCAGGTGTCCGACCAGCCACCCGAAGCGCATGTACATGATCACGCCGAGGATCGTCAGGATCGTGGGCGTGAAGACCCCGATGAACGTCCCCAGCTTGCGGTTATCAGCCATCGTGTGCCCCCCCGGCGACCGCCTCGGGCCGGAGCCCGCGAACGGGTCCCCGCCGGAGCGCACACGGTAGTGGAAAACGCCCTTGAGGAGAAGACGCCGAGATTTCGCCCGGGACACGGGTCGAGCTCCTCGCGCCGGGCAGCTTCCGATCCTGGGCGTCGGCGCCGGAACGGACTCTCGGGCCGGAGAGCAACCGGGTCGAGCCCGACACGGATCGAGTCCTGGACGCTGGTCGGGCTCGGCCGTACAGTGGGGCATCGGTCGAGGGGAGGAGGCGAGCCATGGACCCTACCCGAACCAGCTCAGGCCGGGGGTGCTCGGGGGGTGGGCGATGAGCCGCCGACGGGGCCGCGAGCGAGCCGACAGGATCTGGCGGGAGCACCGCCCGGCGCCGGTCGCAGGCCTCGGCGCCACCGCCTTTCTGTCGATCCTGCCGCTGATCGACGCGGCGGCCGTGGGCGACGAGCTGCGCACCGAGGCCGGCGTGTCGTATCTCGTCGAAACCGAGGGCAGCAGCATCCTCTTCGACGTCGGATACAACCGCCGGCGCGAGCACCCGTCGCCGCTGCTGCGGAACATGGCGAGCCTCGGGCTGACCTGCGACGATTTCGACACCATCGTCATCTCCCACAACCACCTCGACCATGTCGGCGGCATCCGGTGGAGCCGCCGGGGGACCTTCTCCCTGGACGCGGTCCAGCGGCCGCTCGCCGGCAAGCGGGTGATCACTCCGGTACCGATGACCTACCCCGGGCTGGAGCCGGTGTTCGCGCCCGACCCGATGGTCCTGGCGCCGGGCGTGGCCACCACCGGGACGATCCCGCGGCAGCTCTTCCTGGGCTGGGTCGAGGAGCAGGCGCTGGTGGTCCACGTCGCCGGCCACGGACTGGTGGTGGTGGTGGGCTGCGGGCACCAGACCCTGCCGCGGCTGTTGGCGCGGGTCGGCGAGGTGTTCCAGCCGGCGCTGTGGGGCATCGTCGGCGGTCTGCACTACCCGGTGCCGCATGGTCGCGAGCGGCTCCTCGGCATCGACGTCCAGCGCCTCGTGGCCTCCGGCAGCGGACCGCTGCACCCGCTCACCGAGGCCGAGGTTCGTGAGCACCTCGACGTTCTCGCCGCGCTCGAGCCCGGCCTCGTCGCGCTCAGCCCCCACGACAGCAGCGATGAGGCCATCTCGTGGTTCCGGGAGCGTTTCGGGGGTGCGTCCCGGGACCTGCGGGTCGGCGATCGGATCGACGTCGGCCGTCGTCCTCCGGCGTAGCGCCGGCGGGGCCGCGCCGAGGTGAGCGCACGGATCGAGCGCGGTTGCCCAGGGTTCGGCGTCTCGCGCGCACCACGTCTCGGCCCTGTTCCCGGTTGTTCGGGCATGCGCTGGACCCAACGTGCCGCCCTCGTCCTCCCCGTGTCGAATGAGGGGGCATGGCTCGCCGACGCCGCCATGACCCACCAGCGGCTCTTCCGGGTGCCGACGGGGGGATCTCCCTGGCCGACTCGGCGGTCCCGGAACAGGTGCTGCGCTCGCGCACCAACATCGCGGCCTATGCCCCGGTTGCTTCCTGCGAAGCCTCCCTGATGCGCTTGGAGACCTCGCGCCGGCGGTGTGACAGGTAGAAGGTGGCGACGGTCTCGGGCAGGTTCCACTTGAGCTCGGTGCAGTCGCCGTGGGTGATCGGCGCCGGCTGCTGCATCGCGAGGTGGGCGCAGCCCGACTGGCACTGGGGGAGCGCCTTGCATCCCCGGCACTCGGGGAGCTCAAACGGCGACCACGAGGTCCACCGCTCGAGCTCTGCCGCCATTCTCTCCTGCTCGGGACCGGTGGCGACGCCCAGCAGGCTCCCTACCGCCTTGCCCGGCGTCGTCACGTCGTTCCAGCATTTGAAAAGGAGGCCGTCGGGCGTCACGACCCAGCCGCGGGGGTTGTCGGCGATGCAGACGCCGGTCTTGGACTCTGGCAGGCTCGTGTCGCTGAAACCGCGCTCCATCGCCGCGAGCCGGAGGCGGGCGGAAAGGGCGGACCAGTCCCGGCCGGCGATGCAGTGGCCCGCGGTGTCGGCGCAGACCTCCGTGTAGACGGTCACGGGCGCGAAGTAGACGAACACCCTCCCCGCCAGGCCCGCCTGGGCGAGCTGGTCGAGCAGCTCGCCCGCACGGTCGGCGTTGCGGTGGTCGGTGTTGACCCGCAGCGCGATGCCCAGATCCGGGTGGCAGCCCCGCAGGTTGGCGAGGATCCGGTCGAAGGTTCCGCCCCCGCCCGCCAGAGGGCGGCGCTCGTCGTGCACGGCGCGGGGCCCGTCGAGGGTGACCTGGACCGACTCCACGCCGAGCTCCACCAGCCGCTCGCTGACCTGCGGGGTCAGGAGCCAGCCGTTCGAGATCATGCGCGCGGAGTAGCGCTCCCCGACCCGTGCCCGGAACCGCTCGGTCAGGGGCTCGATCACCCGGTCGAGGCCGAGCAGGGGCTCGCCGCCGAACCAGGTGATCCGGAGCTCGTCGACCGCGGGTGTCTGGGCATCCAGAAATGCGTCAAGGGCGTCCTGGACCTCCTCCGGCATCAGGCGGCCGACGTGCTTCTGGTAGCAGTAGACGCAGCGGTAGTTGCAGTTCACCGTGGGGCAGACGGTGAGCTGGAGCGAACCCCGGACGACGGTCTTGGCATGGAGCCGGCGCTGCTCGACCAGCTCGAGCTCGTCCCACGCGGCCGGCACGAGAATCGCCTGGTCGACCAGCTCGCGGCGCAGCTCCGCGGCCTCGGGGAGGTTCACGTTCGGGTCCTCGAGCAGGCGGCTCGCGACCTCGCGCTGGTCGCCTCGGACCTCGACCAGGCGGCCGAACAGGCCGCCGTAGAGAAGCGTGGCATCGGCACTTTCGAGGTCGAC
The DNA here is from genome assembly GCA_963714745.1 of uncultured Acidobacteriota bacterium. Classification (GTDB taxonomy): domain Bacteria; phylum Acidobacteriota; class Thermoanaerobaculia; order Thermoanaerobaculales; family Sulfomarinibacteraceae; genus CAVQPK01. The sequence goes on along the minus strand of CAVQPK010000014.1, from coordinate 109,108 downwards.
CCGGGTGGCGTACCTCGAGACCTTGAGCTGGTCGCGGTTCATCGGGCGCCCCTATCTGGCGGCCCCGTTCCTCGCGACGAGCTCGTTGACCTCCATGGCCAGGCTCCGCACCTCGTCGACCTCGAGCTGCGTCCGCAGATCGAGCACGAACGGGTGATCCCAGCTGCCCTGCATCTCCGACGCGAGCGCCGACACCACCTTGGACTCGAAGTCGCCACACTCGGCGCCCTTGCAGCTCACCACCTCGCAGCCGAACTCGCCGCAGTCCTGTCCCTTGCAGTGCATGCCGGTGCACGAGAGCTTCTTGCAGTCGTCCACGGATTCACCGGGGCAGTCGGGGTCCCCGGTGTAGCCCTGGGCGCTGATGACGTTCGCGTCACAGGTCGAGACCCAGGTCCCGTTGACGTTCTCCACCCGCACGTCGCCGTAGCCCAGCACGATGCTGCCGGCAGGGGGGCCGCCGGAGATCACCCGGATCTTGCCGTCGACCAGTACCTTCTGCCCGCCGCCGGTGGGTAGCGAGCTCCACGGACCCCGGCGCAGCAGGAGGTCCCGGTAGCGGGCCAGCCACCTTCCTCCGGGCAGCGGTGCGTTCTTCCCTTCCGGGCTCAGGTTGATCAGCCGCTTGAACGACCGGGCTGCGAAGGCCGTTGCCTGGAAGACCGCGCCGGCGCTCCAGAGCAGCGCGGCGCCGAGCGGGGCCAGGACCAGGGAACGAAGGAAGCTGCGGCGGTTCGAACCGGACTCGGCCATGGGGTCCCTCCTCGGTCGACGACGCTCGCTCCGGGGCCGTGGATGAGGCTCGCGTCGTATTGATGATTGTTCGCAGTATTTATATCATAACCTCTTCGCAGCCGGTCGCGGGCGGTGTCCCGGCTCGTCGTCGGGGGTTCGCATCGGGGGCGCAGCGCTCCGCATCGCCCGGTTGCGGTGCCCCGTCAGTTCTGCTTGCGGAAGGTGATGATGCGCTCCTTCTTGGGGGGTTGCGGGAGCTTGAAAAGCTCGGTGTAGTTGATGTACTTCCGGATGAAGACCGAGCCCTCGACGAGCGTGTGACTGGCCCGGGCGACGAGCACGTCGGCCTCCCAGAGCTCGATCGCGATCTTCTCCTCGCCGCCATCCTGGGAGTAGATCTGCAGCGTGTTGAAGGCGCTCGCCCCGGGCGCGATACGGTACAGCCCGCGGGGGAAGGAGACATCGTCGAGCTTCGTCCCGGCGTCGGCGATCTCCAGGGTCAGCACGATGCGCGCCGGCCGGCGGCCCTGGTCCTCGATGCCGATCTCGCCCTTCGCCTCCATCTGGAAGTACCAGGCGCCGCCTCCACCCATCTGGCCGAGCTTGCCCTTGACGTCGCCGGCGTAGCGATGGATCTGCTGCCCCTCCTCGAGGGTGAAGAACCCGGATCCGCTGCCGCGGATCGCGAGGTTGCCGACGCAGGCCTCGTAGTCGTCGGCGCCGATGAGGCCGAGCGACTCCAAAAGCCCGACCTTGGTGAAGACCGCGGCCAGCTGGTCGGGGATGGCGGGCCCCGGCTGGCTGCGCATGGCGCGGCAGGCCAGGTCCTCGGCCGCGGCGTTCACCCCCTCGGCGTCGTAGGCCGACGAGGCCAGGGCTGCGGCGGTCATCTCGGCGATGTCCTCGTCCGCGTTGCGCCCGCCGTACGCGCTCGTCACCCCCATGCGCAGGATCTGCTCGGCGCTCATCCGCGCCTGGCCCTGCCCGTGGTAGGGGTTCGAGAGGCCGGCCTTGACGAAGGAGTCGTGGATCCGCTGCCACTCCTCGACGAACCCCTTCATCAGGCGGGTCCTGGAGATGGCGTCCCGTGCGGCCGCGTGCGCGGCGTCGCTCCAGTCGTTGTCGGCGAAGAGCAGGTCGGAGAGCTCGGAGCGGAGGTCAGGGGCGTCGTCGACGCCGTCGTGGGCCTGGAGCAGGAAGGCCGCAGAGTGGGCGGCCTCGTGGACCAGGGTCGCGATCGCCTCGGCCCGCACGTTGGCGGCGATCTGGGGGCGCTGACGGCGGTCGAGGTTGGCCTCCTGGAAGGTCGACGGGCTCGAGCTCAGGCTGATCAGATCGGGCTTGCCGCCGAGCACCCAGCCCTTTTCGCCGTCCGCGAGGCGGTCGACGAAGGCGACGCGGGTGACCGCCTGGCAGAGGAACGGCGACAGCAGCCGCGACCCGTCACGCACGACGTGCTCCTGGAGGGGTCCGGGCTCGACCACCATCGGCTTGTCCATGAGGGTGACCTCGAGCGCGGCATCGACCGCGTCGAGGACCCGGATCGAGTCGCACGCGGCGCCGGGGGGCGGATTGAGGAGAACACCCGCCACGGCGGCGGGAACGAGCCATCGGCAGCGACGTGTCAGAAAGAAGGTCATGATTCCCAGTCTGCGTCGCGTGCGGGGGCAGGTCAAGCCCGAGCTGCGGAAGCTGGGAACGAAGCGTGCCCGGGGAAGTGCAGCGTGCGTCACGGGGGCACGCGCCGTCCCGGCGGCTCGGGAACGCTAGAATGGCGACAGCTCTGCGTACGTCGCGACCCATGAGCCTCGAAGGCACGACCATCCGCTCGATTCGCGTCCAGGAGAAGCTGGGCGAGGGAGGTATGGGCGAGGTCTACCTGGGCTTCGACACGGTTCTGGAGCGGCGGGTGGCGGTCAAGGTCGTGCGCCAGAGGGACCGGTTGGACGCCCGGGCCACGGCACGCTTCCTGCGCGAAGCCCAGGTGCTGTCGCAGCTGGAGCATCCGAACATCTGCAGGGTCTACGAGTTCATCGAGGACGAGCAGGGCGACGTGATCGTGCTCGAGCTGGTGGAGGGAGCCCGGCTGAGCGACCTGCTGACCGGCGGGATCTCCCGCGCCCGTCGCGCGGCCATCGCCGACCAGGTGGTCCAGGCGATGGTGGCGGCGCACTCGGTGAGCGTCGTCCACCGCGACCTGAAGCCCGAGAACATCATGGTCACCGCTGACGACACCGTGAAGGTGCTCGACTTCGGGCTGGCGCGTTCGCTCCCCGACCCCGACTCCGAGGCGCGGGAGGCCTCGCGCCGCTTCGGCAGGGTCGAGCTCTCGAGGTCGGAGGTCGAGACGACGGTCACCGCGCTCGGCGACGTGCTCGGCACGCCGCGCTACATGAGCCCCGAGCAGGCCCGCGGCGAGATCGCCACCGCGGCGAGCGACATGTACTCCCTCGGGCTCCTGCTCCAGGAGATGTTCTCGACCACGCCGCCCTATCCTCGCGACCTGCCGCGCCAGATGCTGCACATCAAGGCGTCGTGGGGGGAGACCCAGCCGGCGACGGGACTCGACCCGCAGCTTGCCGCCCTGGTCGCCGAGCTGAAGTCGTTCCAGCCCAACGAACGCCCGTCGGCGGCGGCCACCGCCGCACGCCTGCGGTGGATCTGGGACACGCCCCGACGCCGCCTGAGGCGTCTCGTCGCAGCCGCGGTCATGGGCCTGCTGACGGCCGCCGCCGTGGTCTCGACCTCCGGCTTTCTCGCCGCCCGTCGCGCGCAGCGACGGGCCGAGCTGTCGGCTGCCGAGGCCCGCTCGGCCCAGGCCAAGGCGGAGGCCGTGAGCGATTTCCTTCAGAGCATGTTGGCGAGCCCCGATCCCGCTCACGGTGGAGCCGACGTCACCGTGGCGAGCGTCCTCGACGCTGCGATCACCAGCGCTGATCGTGACTTTGCCGACTTCCCGGAAACCCACGCGGACCTGTTGCAGACCCTCGGCAACACCTACAACGGCCTCGGCGAGTACGACACGGCCTACGAGATCTTCCTCAAGGTGGCCGAGATCCGGGCGAAGGCCCTCGGGGGTGACCACCCGGAGACTCTCCGCGCAAAGGTGGCGGCGGCCTCCACGCTGCTCCGGCGCGGCGAGGTCGAGGAGGGTGAGCGGCTCGCCCGGGAGGCGGTCGAGGTGCTCCGGTCACGTCACGGGGACGATCACCCGGTCACTCTCAAAGGAACCAGCGCCCTCGCTCGCGCGCTCCAGGAGCAGGGTCGTTTCAGCGAGGCCGAGCCGTGGGCGCGGCTGACCTTGGAGGGTCGGCTTCGGGTCCTCGGTCCCGACGCCGAGGACACCCTGACGGCCAAGCAGGACCTCGGTGTGCTGCGCCGGCTGATGGGCGACTACGAGGAGGCACAGCGCCTGCTGACCGAGGTGCTCGAAGCGAAGCGCCGGTTGCTGGGCAACCGGCACATCAAGACGGCGAACGCCATGAGCGCGCTCGCCAACGTGCTGGTGAGGATGAAGCGGGACGCGGAGGCGGAGCCCCTGCTCCGGGAGGCCTACGAGATCCGCAGCGAGCTTCTCGGGGAGAACAGCCCGGAGATGATCGGGGCCCTCGGCAACCTCGCGATGGTCATCGGGCACCTCGGCCGCGTCGACGAGGCCGAGCAGCTCAACCGCCGCGCCTACGAGATCGCTGTCACCACTCTCGGCCACGACCACCCCAACACCCTCAAAACGCTCAACAACCTGGCCAGCGTGCTACGCCGCCAGGGGCGGTACGAAGAGTCGGTGGAGGTGGGCCGGAAGCTGGTCGAGACCCGCCTCCGGATCCAGGGTGAGGACAACCCGGACACGGCACGGGCGATGAGCAACCTCGCTCAGGCCCTGATCGAGGTCGGCCGCCCGGTCGAGGCCGAAGCGCTGCACCGGAGGGCGCTGCGAGCCCGCCGTCTGACCCTGGGAGACGACCACGACCTGACGATCCTGAGCGTCGACCTGCTCGGCGAGCTGGTACTGGCCCAGGGCCGTCCGGGTGACGCCGAGCCGCTGCTCGACGAGGCGTGCGAGCGCGGAACGCGGCGGCTCGCTGACGACGATCTGGTGCGCCTCGACGCCTGCGACGCCCGGGCGGCCGCACTGGACGCGCTGGGTCGACACGACGAAGCCGTCGCCCTGCTCGAGAGCCTCGTCGAGCAGCGATCGAAGGCCTTCGGCGCCGACGATCCCCGCACCGTCAGGGCAGCAGAGCGCCGTGATGACATCAAGCGACGCATCACCGGCGATCACTAGCCCAGGTCCGCACCATGCACCCGGTACCGACGCGGAGCGAGCCTACTGGGGTGAGCAGTCCAGGCTAGACTCTGAGCAGGGAGACAAGGCGATGCAGGCGTTGATCCTGGACGGGCGGAGCGGCGAGGACGGCCGCTCGGTTGCCGTGCACGACTCGCTCGTCCGGCTGCTCGCGGAGGCCGGGCTCGAGGTGGAGTCCATGGCGCTTCGCGAGATGGAGATCCGGCACTGCGTCGGCTGCTTCGGGTGCTGGGACCACACCCCGGGAGAGTGTCTGATCGACGATCCGGCGCGAGACGTGGCCCGCGCCTTCATCGCCAGCGACCTGGTGGTCCTGCTGACGCCGGTGACCTTCGGCGGCTACTCCTCGGACCTCAAGAAGGCGCTCGACAGGATCATCTGCCTGGTGTCACCGGAGTTCCTGCGGATCGATGGGGAGATCCACCACAAGCCCCGCTACGCGAGCTACCCGCGGCTGCTGGCGGTCGGGCTGCAACCGACGCGAGACGAGGACAGCGCGACGATCTTCTCCGACCTGCTGGAGCGCAACGCGATCAACTTCCACACGCCTGCGCACGCGGCCGTCGTGCTCGATCTGGCGCAGCCGGCCGAGTCGGCCGAGCGGAGCCTGCGGTCGGGGCTGCGAGCGCTGGAGGTGGCCGGTGACTGAGCCCAGAAGGGTTCTGCTGCTGGTCGGGAGCGCCAAGAAGCCGCGCAGCAACTCGGCGTCGCTGGGCGGGTACCTGGTGGAGCGGCTCGAGGAGCGGGGATGGCAGGCGGCCACCATCTTCGCCCATCGTGCCCTCCGCACCGAGCAGGGACTCGCCGGCCTCCTCGAGGCGGTGGATGCGTGCACATTGATGGTGGTCGCGTTTCCGCTCTATGTCGACAGCCTGCCGGCCCAGTTGACCCGCGTTCTCGAGGAGATCGCGTCGCGCCGGGGTGGGGACCGAGCAGGCGGTGCGAGCCCAGCCCTCGTCGCCATCGTCAACAACGGCTTTCCCGAGGCGAGCCAGAACGAGGTGGCCCTCCGCATCTGCCGCCGGTTCGCCGGCGAGGCGGGCTTGCGATGGGTAGGAGGCCTTGCCCTGGGTGGGGGCGAGGCGCTCGGCGGGCGCCCCCTAGCCGAGGTCGGGGGCATGGCGCGCCACGCCGTCGCCGCGCTCGAGCTCGCCGCCGAGGCCCTGGACGCGGGCGAGCCGGTGCCCGAGAGCGCGGTCCGGCGGATGGCCCGGCCGATGATCTGAAGCTGGCTCTACGTCCTGGTGGGCTCGCGGGGGTGGAGGAAGCGTGCCGCCGCTCACGGCGCCGCGGATCGGCTCGACGCCCGCCCGTACGAGTGATCACCGCCGAGGCTTCGAGACGATGGGACAAGAGGTCTCGGACCGCCGATGGGCTGAGCTCTCGAGGCCCGGTACCGAGGGCGGGTGATCGTCGGGCAGAGGAGCTGCGGCAGCAGGTGCGACCCGCCGCGCACAGGAGCAGGTCAAGGCCGGCCTGCCGACGCACCGACGCTGATGCTCGCGGAATCGGAAGGGAATAACCCGCACTGTCGGGGCCTTTAGAAGTTGAAAGCAGGTATCAATACGTACCTACCTTCATCGAGCCCCGCCGTCCTGGTCGCCGTCGGCGCGGCCGGCTCCTCTGACCCCGGTGAGTGGAACGACCGACCGCCAGACCTGCAGTGGCTGGCTCGGCGACCGCTGGATGCATCTCCATCGATCGTGCCCGGTCACCGTCGATGCTGCTTCCTCCGCGAGGGGCCGGAAAGGGCGTTCGCAGGGACTCCCTGGTCCCGACCCGGGACGGTTGCCGACCGACGGACGTCGCGCGGGTATGAGGGCTGTGGGCCTGCTGTCGAGCAGGAAGAGCACCGATCCAGGGTCGATGCTGTGTGAAGGGCCGATGAGGGTGCGGTGGTGCTCGGTGTCGGACGTCGGAGAGACCAGCGGGCCAGTGCGCCGTTCTGCCTTGCTCCTGGCGAACTCCCCAGAAAGCAGCTTCCTAATCCCCAGTACGACCCGAGGAGAGAGACGATGAGAACCTGTACAGCGATTCCTGGAAGGCAGCGTGTCGGTGCCGTTCTGGTGTGTCTTGCCGTTGGCGCGGCGACCCCGCTGTTTACGGTCGCACAGACACTGCCCGGCGAGCCGCCGCCCGGCGACAGCCGGGACATCCGCGCGGTGAGCACCGAAGAAGCGCTCAACTTCGCCTACGATTGGGCGCAGTACGGCAAGGAGCCCGACACCAACAAGCTGATCGACACCACCATCGGTGTCATCACGGTCGCCTATCCCCCGGCCGGCATCGTGCTCGGCGTGGCGAAAGGTCTCGTCACCGCTGTGTCGGCGGGTCCGGATCCGATCGGCGAGGCGATCAACCGGATCAACCTGCAGCTGGTGGCACTCAGCACCCGTATGGACGGACTGCAGAAGCAGGTCGATGCGCTCAAGGACTTCACGTTTCGGGAGGCCAACAATGCGCGTCTGCGGGAGCTGAAGCGGCGCCAGGAGACGATCGAGCAGATCAGCGACGACCTCCGCGCGCGTCCGACCGACGCCGCCACCAAGGCCAAGCTGGTGCGCGACGCCCTCCGGATCGCGGACCGGTTCCTGGACCAGGGCGGTGACGAGGCGGATCTGTGGGACTGGAGCGACCGCCTCCACGTCTACTCCGATCCGGCGAATCCCGGCAAGCTGAAGGGCTCGCTGCTGCCCCCGCGCTTCAAGCCGCTGCCGACGTTCGAGTACTACATGAGCGCGCTCACGCTCGCGATGGTCGCCATCGAGTACCAGTCCGACGGCGATCGCGCCTCAGTGATTCAGCACTACCAGACTGACCTGCTGCGCCACGCCTCGTTTCTCAGCGTGCGTCCCTACTGGCGGGAGCTCGACGAGGACGCCGCGATGGACCACCTGCCCGAGCGGCTCATGAAGGGCATCGACTGCGGGACCTCACCCGTCAGCAAGTACCCGGTCGGCGGCGACTGCACGTTCCGTGACTACTGTAACGACACCTTTGCGCAGAAGATCAACGACACCGTCGGGTCCGGAACCTACACCCTTCACGCTCCCGACCCGAACACCCTGTGCACCCTCCCGATGTCCACACCGCGTGGCGTTTCGGAGGTGGACCGCATCGCTGCCCGCCAGCTCGCGAACCTGGTGTACGGCAGCGAGGCGATGGCGACCATCGAGGACCGCACAACACGCGCGATCGCCCAAGAGGAGCTGATCGAGAGTGCGTGGGGCGTGGACGCCATGACCTATCTCGCGGACCAGCTGACGCGGCTCGCGAAGCTCGGCACGGTCCGCGAGCAGTTCATCGGGAGCTTCGACCACACGACGTGGACCAAGGAGTTCCTGTACGCGGTGAAGCCCAACGGTGAGCTGGTCTGGTTTGCGCACCTGATCGGGGTCGACCGCAATCCGCCGACGTCTGCCGCCAGCGAGCGCGCAAAGGTGGCCGAGACCTATCGCAGCGCCGCGGCCACGACCGCCGGCACTGTCGATGCAGGCCGAAGGGCCGGCGCGACGGCGGTCGAAAGGCGGGTCGGGAGCTCTGCCGGCGCCTTCTCAGAGCGTGTTGAGAAGAACTCAAGCGCAGCGCTCGCTGCCGTGGGTGGGTCGGCGCCGCTCACGATCATCCATCGCTGGGAGGGACCGAAGCTGGTCGGTACCGGCTGGCAAGGGCTCCGCGAGGTGATCCCCGCGTCGTACGGCGCGACCGGCGGAGGTGGCGCGGCGTACGGGTTCAGCCTCTACGCACTGAAGCCGGATGGCGTGCTCGCCTGGTACCGCCACGATGGCTTCGCCGACGGCACGATGGCGTGGAAGGGCCCGGTCAATGTAGGCACCGGCTGGAACTCGTTCACGCGCATTGTCGCGATGGGCGACGGCGTGGTGTATGGCATCGGCCAGGACGGATCGCTGCGCTGGTACCGGGAGACCGACGTGACGAATGCCACCTCGCCGCCGAAATGGTCGGGACCGATCGTGGTCGGAAGCGGCTGGGGGGGGTTCCTCCAGGTGTTCGGGGGCGGGCAGGGCATCATCTACGCCGAGAAGCCAGACGGCACCCTGCTGTGGTACCGCCACACGGGTTACCTGAACGGCGCCACGACATGGGAAGGCCCGAAGGTCGTAGGTTCCGGCTGGCAGATCTTCACCCGTGTCTTCTCACCCGGCGACGGCATCATCTACGGACTGAAGCCCACCGGCGAGCTGGTCTGGTATCAGCACGATGGTTACTTGGACGGGACCTCCCGCTGGCAGCCACCCGCCCAGGTCGCTGCCGAGTGGAACGTCTTCGGCGACGTGTTTCCGCTCATGTGGGGCACCCCTGAGGCACCGATCGTCCGCTGAGCGACCTTCCGGGGAGGCGTCATCACGACGAAAGCCGTTGCGGTGCTAGAGTCCCGATGGGACCATCCGGAAGCCACCACGGGCGGAGAGGCCGATCCGCAGCCGGCCAGCGGTGGTTCGGGACTGTCGGGAGCGGCGAGCCATCGCCCGGGCAACGAGAGGAGCGAGAGATGTCAGATCAGTCACGGGGGACCGGGCATTGTCTCTGCGGCGCGGTGACGATGACCGCGACGAGGGTGAGCCGCTCGATGGGCGCGTGCCACTGCACCATGTGCAGGACGTGGGGCGGAGGCCCGCTGCTGGCCGTCGACTGCGGGACCGAGGTCACCTTCGACGGCCATGAGCACATCTCGGTGTTCGACTCGTCCCACTGGGCAGAACGGGGATTCTGCTCGAAATGCGGGACCCATCTCTTCTACCGCCTGAAGGGCAACCGGCAGTACATCGTGCCGGCCGGCCTGCTCGCCGACCAGGGCGCCATCACCTTCGACCACCAGGTCTTCGTCGACGAGAAGCCGGCCTACTACGACTTCTCCAACGAGACCGAGAACATGACCGGGGCGGAGGTCTTCGCGAAGTTCGGGCCTTCGTCCGGCTGAGGCGACGGCCCGCTCGACTCTCGAGCTTCCGAGACAGGATCGGCGCTCCGAGAGGCGGGTTACCCCCGGCGCCTCCGGGTGTCGCTCGCGAACGACGGGTCCGCTCAGGGTCCTTCGGGTTCGAGGTCAGGCAGCGGTGCGCGGTCGCGTACGAAGCGGTCAAGCCAGCGGTTGGCGAGTTCGTCGACCTCGGTGCGGAACTCGCCGAGCGTGTGACCGCCGCCCTCGAAGACCACGAGCGAGGCTTGTCTGTGAGCCCCCAGCGTTTGTCGCAATCGGCAAGGGACCACGATCGGAGCTTGACGTACGCCCATCCGCCAACTCTGCTACGCTGACCCCAGTAACTCGCGGACCCCGTGCGTCGACTGGGCGAAAAGCCAGGGTTCCTGTTTTTTCAACCTCGAGCTCGGCCTCGAGGACGCGACGATGAAAGACGAATTCTCTCCCTCAAGCGGTGAGCAGGGCTCCGAGCCGCGCGTTGGGAGTCTGTCCGGGCGCGATGCCAGGGCGCGCGGGACCAGCGACGAGCTGAAGGAGCTGCAGAACTTCTCACAGCGTCTGGCGGTCGGGGCCGGCGTCGAGGATCTTCTCCGCTCGCTGGTCGACGGGATCGTCTCGGCCGTGGCTCCCGATCTGGTGCTCGTCTTCCGGCGGCGCGACGATCAGCTGGAGCTCGTAGCCGAGGGCCCGGAAAGCGCCGCGGCTCACCACGACTCCACGCCGGTCCACCGGGTCGGGGAGTGCCTCTGCGGGCTCGCCTGCAGGGCCGGCGCACCGCAGTACTCCGACGACATCCAGGTCGACCCTCGATGCACCTGGACGGAGTGCAAGAAGGCCGGCTTCCGGTCGTTTGCCGCGCTGCCGATGGTGCACGGCGGCGAGGTCCTCGGTGTGCTCGGCCTGGCCTCGCTCAAGGTCCGTGACTTCTCCGAGCACGCCGCCTTTCTCGAGAGCCTGTCGAGCCAGGCGGCGATCGCGGTGCGCTCGTCCGTGCTCCTCGACGAGGTCCGGCAGCGGACCCGCGAGCTGGTGCGTGAGCTGACCGAAAGAACCGAGGCGGAGAGGGTGGCGGCCGAGAGCCGGGCGTTCGCCCAGGCGGTGCTCGACGCGCTGCCGACCCACGTCTGCGTCGTCGATGCGGGCGGGATCATCGTCGCGACGAACGCGGCCTGGCAGGAGTTTGCCGACCTCAACGATGGCGCGCAGTCGCCGACAGTCCGGCCGGGCGCCAACTACATCGAGGTCTGCCGCGCCGCCGCGCGAACCGGGGATCCGGACGCCGCGGAGGCGCTCGCGGGGATCAAGGGCGTTCTCAGCCGAAGCCTGGAGCTGTTCGAGCTCGAGTACCCGTGCCACGCGCTGCACGAGGAGCGCTGGTTCATGATGCGGGTGACTCCGCTGGCGGATGGGCTGCGGGGGGCGGTGATCTGTCACATCAACATCACCAACCTGAGAGGGACGCAGGAGAAGCTCAGACAGAATCAGGAGCACCTCCGCCAGGCCCAGAAGCTGGAGGGCCTCGGACGCCTCGCCGGAGGCATGGCCCACGACTTCAACAACCTCCTCCAGGCCGTTTCCGCCAGCACTGCGGTGCTCGTCCTCGAGGTCGACAACCCAGCCGGAGTCCTCGAGGCTGCCGGCGAGCTCCAGCGATGTGTCGATCGAGGTGCGGCGCTGACCCGTCAACTGCTGCTCTTCTCGCGGCAGGAGGCGCCACAGGTCAAAGCCTGCGACCTGAACCTGCTGGTCGACGAGAACACCTCGATGCTGCAGCGTCTGTTGCGCGAGGACATCACCCTCGAGCACAGCCTGTGGCCCGATCCGGTGCCGGTGCTGGCGGACGAGGCTCAGCTCACCCAGGTGGTCGTCAATCTGGCGATCAACTCGTCCGACGCCATGCCGGGGGGCGGCAAGCTGGTTCTCAGAACGGGCATCGAGAACGCCGACGAGGTCTTCTTCGAGGTCGAGGACTCGGGCTGCGGGATCCCGCCGGAAATCCGCGAGAGGATCTTCGACCCGTTCTTCTCGACCAAGGTCGCGGGCCGGGGAACCGGGCTCGGCCTCGCCGTCGTCGAGGGCATCGTCTCCAGTCACCAGGGGCGGATCGGCGTGCACAGCGACATCGGCGTCGGGAGCCGGTTTCACGTCGTCCTTCCCAGGTTCACGGGCACCGATCACCTCGAAACCACCCCGGCGCCGCGGCCGGCGAACGTCGTTCGAGGCGAGGGGGAGAGCATCCTCGTGGTCGAGGACAACGACATCGCGCGTGCGGCGCTGTCACGGACCCTGGAGGCGGTCGGGTATCGCACGGCCATGGCCGAGAGCGCGGAAACGGCCTGGGAGATGCTCCAGGAGCACCCCTACGACCTGATCCTCACCGACATGATCCTCCCCGGCGACTCGGGCGCGACCCTCGCCGAGAGGGCCCGGGCTCGATGGCCCGGGGTCCGGGTCGTGCTGATGTCGGGTTACATGGAGGACGAGTCGGTGCACCTCAGTGCCGAGACGCGCACGATCCACTTTCTGCAGAAGCCGTTCGAGGTGCACGCGCTGACGAGAATCCTCCGCTCCGCCCTCGCAGAACCGCCGGAACCACCTCTTCCGCCAGCCTGAAGCGTGACCCCTCGAGGTCGACATCGGTCATGACCCGGACATCGCGTGGATCTGGCGTTCGTGCACACAGGCGTCGGGCAGGGAGCGGCGACCATCCCGGTTCCCGCCTCTCCTGTCGGGGTGTCGCCCGACCTCCGGTGCCGTACCATGCCGTCAAGGCGCAGGTCGTCGTCCGCTGCGCCGGGGAGGGCACGGCATGGGACCCCGCGAGAAGGAGCGCGACACGGCGCTGACGACCCTCACACTCGGCCTGCTGCTGGCGGCTGCCGTACCGGTGACCACCTCGGCTCAGCAGCCCGGTCCCGCGCCCCGGTACCCGGACCTGCCGAGCGAGATCCCGGCCTCCGTCGAGCCGGCGACCGAGAGCTTCGACCACGTGCGGCGGGAGGTCATGATCCCGATGCGCGACGGCGTCCGGCTGCACACGGTGATCCTGGTGCCGCGAGGCGCCTCCGGGGCGCCGATCCTGCTGACTCGAACGCCCTACGACGCGGACGGTCTCACCAGCCACGCCGACAGCGCCCACCTCGCCCGGGTCCTCGACGGCTACGACAACGCCGTCGACGTGATCGTCGAGGGCGGCTACATCCGGGTCGTCCAGGACGTGCGCGGGAAGCACGGCTCCGAGGGCGACTACGTGATGAACCGGCCGATGTGCGGGCCGCAGAACCCGACCCCGGTCGACCATGCCACCGACACCTGGGACACCGTCGACTGGCTCGTCGAGAACGTGCCGGAATCCAACGGCCGGGTCGGCATCCTCGGCATCTCCTACGACGGCTTTCTGGCCCTGGCCGCGCTCGTGAACCCGCACCCGGCGCTCAAGGTCGCCGTGCCCATGAACCCGATGGTCGACGGCTGGATGGGCGACGACTGGTTCCACCACGGTGCGTTCCGGCAGCAGAACCTGCCCTACATCTTCACCCAGGAGGCGACCCGCGACTCGAAGGTGAAGTGGTGGACCGACCACTTCGACGACTACGACGTGTACATGGGGGCGGGCTCCGCCGGCGAGCTCGGACGCCGCCACGGCATGGAGCAGGTCGGTTTCTGGCGCAAGATCCTCGCCCACCCGAGCTACGACGCGTTCTGGAGCGAGCAGGCCGTGGACCGCGTGCTGGCGGCCCAGCCGCTCCGGGTGCCGACCATGCTGGTGCACGGCCTCTGGGACCAGGAGGACATCTACGGCGCGCTCGCCGTGTACCGCGCGATCGAGCCGAAGGACACCGCCAACGACCGCGTCTTCCTGGTCATGGGCCCGTGGAGCCACGGTCAGCAGATCCGCGACGGCAGCTCGTTGGGCGCGATCCGGTTCGGCAGCGACACCGCCCTGTGGTTCCGGCGCGAGATCCTGGGCCCGTTCCTCGCGCAGTACCTCAAGGACGGCGCGCCGGAGGCCGAGGTGCCTCCGGTGCTGGCGTACGAGACCGGGACCGACACCTGGCGGCGGCTGCCGGCGTGGCCGGCGGGCTGTGCGTCCGGTTGCGAGGTCCGGCCCACGCCCCTCTACCTCGGCGCCGGACTGACGCTCGGCTTCGATCCCCCGACCGCGGGCACCGCGCCCTTCGGCGAGTACGTCTCCGACCCCGCCAAGCCGGTGCCGTTCCGGGCCCGACCGAATCACCCGGTCAACTACGACGGCGAGCCGCGCTGGTCGCGCTGGCTGGTGGACGACCAGCGCGAGGCCTCCGGGCGCCCGGACGTGCTGGTGTTCGTCTCGGAGGTGCTGAGAGAACCCGTCAAGATCAGCGGACAACCGGTGGCGAGCCTGATCGCGTCGACCAGCGGGACCGACTCCGACTGGGTGGTCAAGCTGATCGACGTCTACCCCGACGAGGTCGCCGCGCAGCCCGAGATGGGCGGCTACCAGCTCATGGTCTCGGCCGACATCTTCCGCGGGCGCTACCGCGAGAGCTTCGCGACGCCGAAGCCGATTCCGTCGGGTGAGCCGCTGCTCTATCGTTTCGCCCTGCCGACGGCGAACCACGTCTTCCTGCCCGGTCACCGGATCATGGTCCAGGTCCAGTCGAGCTGGTTCCCGCTGTATGACCGCAACCCCCAGACCTTCGTCGAGAGCATCTTCTGGGCCAAACCCGGTGACTTCCGCAAGGCCGTGCAGCGGATCCACCACTCGCCCGACCACGCGAGCTTCGTCGAGCTGCCGCTGGTCGCCGCTCCATAGCCCGCGCTCCTCACCGTGAGTGCGCTGGCGTTCGGCCACCGCTGAACCTCCTGCTGGCATTCCGCTCCCTCGGTGTACGGCAAGGGTACGCCCCGGTCGCTCGAGGCCAGCAGGTGGGCGCATCGGCGCCCTCGGTGCGTCACCGTGCTCATGGTCAGGAGCTGTCAGCGGTGGGCCGCTCCCTGAGGACGTCGCGAGGTGCGAGCAACCCGAGCATCTCGCCCCAGGCGCGGGCGACGGCGCCGAGCGCCACCACGGGGAGCGCGGCCACCAGTCTGCGGCGGTACACGCCCGCGCGCACGACACGTGCCGCGATCACCACGACGAGTGCGGGAGGCAGAGCCAGGCGCGCCGCGGCGCCGACCACGCGGCGGAGCAACCCCATGCGGCCAAAGCGGCACAGCACGCTGGCGAAGTGGCGGCGGTGGGTGACGGTGTGGGTGAGGAAGAGCTTCAGCGGCATGCGGCCGTCATGGAGCACGCGGATGCGGGGGTCACGCAGGACCCGGTGACCGTCGGCGCGCATCCGCCACTGGAACTCGGTGTCCGAGGAGTAGGTGCCGGCCGTGAACGGCCCGTAACGATCGTACGCCTCCCGTTTCATCGACAAACAGCAGCCGGCGATCTCGTCGATCTCGTCCGCGCCACGGCCCGGCAGCCACAGGTTGAACTCGAGGAAGTAGTAGCCCCAGGCGAGAAGACTGTCGGCAGCAGCGTTTTCGATCGCTCCTCCGACCAGCAGGTGGTCGGTTCGGTGGGCGTCGACCACTCGGTCGACCCAGTCTGGCGGAACCACACAGTCCGCATCGACGAAGGCGACGAGCGGCGCCTCGATCGTCGCCAGGGCGAGGTTGCGCGCGTCGCCGGCGTAGCAACGCTCGGTGCGCTCGATCAGCCGCACCCAGGGAAAGCGTTGCCTGACCAGCTCCGCAGCTCCGTCACCCGAGCTCTCCACCAGCACCGTTTCGAAACGGTGCGCGGTGCGCTGCCGTTCGAGTGACTCGAGGCACCCGGAAATCGTGGCACGGGCGTGATAGCAGGCGATGATCACCGCGAGCTCCGGCGCTCGGCCCGGCGTTGCCACGCCTCACCCCGAGGCCAGGCGACGCAGCCGCTCGTCGAAGAACAGCGCCTCGGCGATGATCTCGTCGGTGCACGCACCGCCCTCGAAGGCGTAGCTGCAGTGGCCGCACATCTCGACGCGGGTCCAGTCACGCCGGAAACGGCGGCGCAGATCGCGATACCTCGGCCCTCTCCAGATCTCGGCGAAGCTGCTCTCGCGGAGATCGCCGAGCACCCGCCGGTCCTGGGTGTCGTAGGTGCACGAGAGGACGGTCCCGTTCCAGTGCACCACCGTTCCGTTCCACGGCTCGGTGCACGGGTTGGAGCGTCGCCGCTGGTGCATGCCGGCTTGGAAGCGCCGGTACTTCCGTGCCACCGGGAGCATGTCCTCGTGGCGGAGCTTCTCGTCGGCGCGATAGGGGTCCTGCGAGCCGGGGTTGAGCGTCTTCAGGGTGAGGACGTCGACCCCGAGTGAGCGCGCCAGCTGCTCGAGCTGCGGGATCTCGTGCTCGTTGTGGCCCATGACGATGAAGCGCAGGTTGACCACCGGCGTGCGACGTCCGGCCGACCGCTTGCGCTGTACCACGGTGCGGATCCCTTCCAGCACGGTGGCGAGATCACCGTCGGCGCGGTAGCGCTGGTAGGTCTGCTGGGTGATGCCGTCGACTGCGAAGATGATCGTATCGAGCCCGGACTCGACCAGGCGGTCGGCCATGGTCGCGTCCGCGAACAGGTGGCCGTTGGTGCTCGACACCAGCGCCATCCCTCGTGCCTTGGCGTAGGCGATCATGTCGAAGATCGCCGGGTTGACGAACGGCTCGCCCCAGTCCCACAGCAGGCCGATCAGGGCGGTGTCGCCGATCTGGTCGATCAACCTCGTGAACAGGTCGAGCTTCATGTGGCCCTGCGGCCTCTCCAGACCTGCCGTCACCGGACACAGCGTACAGCGCAGATTGCAGAACGTGGTCGGCTCGACCATGACGTGGGTCGGCAGCCCCAAGGGCCGGGTCAGCCTGAGGTGCACCGAGAGCTCGGTGAGCAGCGAGTTGAGCACGCGCCGAGCCGACAGCCGGGTGAGCTCGTAGGGGATCAGGTCGGAGCGGACGATCACCCGCCGGGTGGTCAGGGCGCGGACGGCCTCGCGGCTCGTGCGGAGCAGGCGGCGAAGCTGCACCCGGCGCGCCCTTCAGGCGCCCAGCCGGAAGCTCGTCGCCATCGGGTGCGGGTCCCGCGCCGGCGAGGGCAGGTCCGGGCGTCGGCGGGGGGCCGCGACAGGTTCGCTGATGACAGGAGGCTCGGCGGCCTGATGAGGCCATGAGCAGCGAGGGCGCGAGCGTCCGCCTGGGGTGCTGAGGTGGACTGCGCGCAGACCGTCAGGCGCCGGCTTTCGAACCTGGCACGGCATACTCGGTCCTCCCCACACAGGTGAATCGGATGGCCTCCGGTTCCAGTGCCCTCCAATTCGACCGGAGTGTACCACCGGCGAAAGTGCTCCTGATGCGAGCGTTGCACCCGTCGCGTATGGGCCTGGCCCACCTTGGGCATCGGAAGTGGCGCGCCCGCCCGCGCCGCAGGCGCAGCTGAGACAATGGGACTCTCCGGTGGAGGCGGCATGGTGGCGACGCGCGAGAGCAGAGTCCTGGTGGTCGGCCTCGACGCCGCCGACCCCGGGATCATCCGCCGTTTCGCGGCAGCGGGCGATCTTCCGGTTCTCGGCGCGCTGCTGCGGACCTCCACGTCGGTCGCGGTCACCAACCCCCCCGGGCTCTACGAGGGTGCGGTGTGGCCGTCGTTTGCGACCGGGACCTCGCCGGCACGCCACCGGCGGTACAGCTTCCGCCAGTTCGACCCCGCGACCTATGGCGATCGCCTGGTCGCTCCCGAAGACATCGTCGGCGACCCGTTCTGGCGCGCTGCCGACGCAGCCGGGCTCGCGACGGTGGTGTTCGACCCGCCCAAGAGCCGACACCTGAGTGGGTTCGGCGGCGTCCAGGTGTGCGACTGGGGGACCCACGACCTCGACTACCGGTCGCCGCGTTCGACCCCGAGCGACCTGATCGACCAGATCCACCGTCGTTTCGGCCGCGACCCTGTTGGCAGCTGCGATCTCCCGAGGTCGCGGCCCGAGCAGTACCGCGCCTTCCTCGAGCGGCTGGTCGAGCGTGTGCATCGCCGGGAAGCCATCGCCGCGTGGCTCCTCAGTCGCAGGCCTTGGCGACTCGCCGTGGTCGCTTTCACCGAGAGTCACTGTGTCGGTCACCAGTGCTGGCACCTGCACGATCCCGGGGACTCCCGCCACGACGCGACGATCGCAGCTCGACTCGGCGACCCGCTGCGAACGGTCTACGCGGCGATCGACGCCGCCGTCGGAAGATTGGCGGCTCTCGCCGGGGACGACGACCTGGTGTTGCTCTGGGCCAGCCACGGTATGGGGCGCGGCTTCGACGGTACGCCCCTGGTGGACGGGTTTCTGCGCAGGATCGATGGCCTCCCCGCTGCCCCGGGGCGCGGGATCGAGCTGCTCCGGCGGGCCTGGCGACGGCTGCCCGAACCGGTGGTGCGACGCCTGTCGAACCTGGGCAGCCGCGCCAGCGCTCGGCTCGAGTCGCGCTGGCTCGCGCCGGACCGGAGACGACGGCGGGTCTTTGCGGTGCCGAACAACGACGTCTGCGGCGGAGTCCGGGTCAACCTCGAGGGACGGGAGGCCGCCGGTCTCGTCTCCCCCGGCGGGGAGTACGAGCAGCTGCTCGCCAGGGTGCGCGTCGAGCTCCTCAACCTGGTCGATCTCGAGTCTGGCGAGCGCGCCGTAGGCGAGGTGTGGCGAACCACCGAGCTCTACCGCGGGCCCTTCGTCGATGAGCTGCCGGATCTGCTGATCGACTGGAACCGGGACGTCCGGGGCGCCGCGCTCTCTTCGCCGCGGCTCGGCACCCTGGTCCGCACGGGAGCACCGCTGCGCAGTGGTGACCACCTTCCTCAAGGCCTGCTCCTGGCCCGGGGCCCGGGCCTGCCCGCGGGCCCCCTCGCCGAGCGGGTCGGGGTCGAGGACCTCGCGCCCACCGTCGCGGCGTGGCTCGGGATCGATCTCCCGGACGTCGACGGCCGGCCCATTGCCGGCCTGAGGCGCCTGTTCGCGGGCTGAACCGATCTGCGCAGCCCGCGGCGGTCATGTCGGCGGAGGTTCAGTCGAGCGCGGCGCGCTGCGACACGACGCGGGTCGGTGTCGCGCAGTTCGCTCACGGCGGCGGCGGCGTCGCGCTGTACGGGCCCGACTCGAAGGTCGCCGCGGTGCTGTACCTCAAGGTCGGGGCAGCCTCCGCTTCTTCGACGAGGAGGGGAGGGTGACCAACAAAGTCCTGGCCGCTGACACCGTCGCGCCGTAGCCCGACCCGCCTGGGCGAACGCCGCGAGGAGCTCGGCCCGCGCTCGTTGGTCCGGTCGCGATCTGCTGCCTCACTGTCCGCCGGCGGCGGGCCGGTCGCCGGCCCGGCGCGGGTGCTGACGCGAGATCCACTCGATGGCGGCCTGGACCACGGTGTCCCGGCCGGCGATCACGTCCTCCTGGGTCAGCCAGACCTCCTCGTCCACCGGCGCCGGGGTGTGGGCGAGGTACCGGTGGCCGTCGATCAGGTAGCCGCTTCCGGTGGCCTTGGTGAAGAACCACTCCTGCCCCAGGTCTGGGTAGTCAGAGGACGTGAAGGCTCCGTTCGAGGGTTTGCCGAAGACCCGCACCCTGGGGTGGAACTGCAGTCGCAGCGACTCCCAGTCGCCGTTCGAGACCGCGCCCGGCCCGGTGAGCACCGCGATCGGCCGGTCGTAGTAGGTGCTCGGGTTTCCCGGAATGGTGAACACCCGGGCGGTGTGGGTGGGGTGGGGCTTCATATCGAGGTGGTCGTCGGGACTGCCCCGGATGTCGAACGCGACCTCCCTCACGGACCGGTTGAAGAGCAGTGAGTACCCGTCGTGGGCCTCGATCATCGAGCCCCCGGTGTTGAGCCGCATGTCGATGATCATGCCGATGGTGTGGTGATTGAACATCAGATCGTGGACCGCCTCGTAGAAGAGCTCGCTGATCCGGGCCTCGGGCTCCCAGGACCACGAGGCGACGTAGATGTAGCCGATCTCGGTGCCGTCGACGATGCCCCAGGAGATCCACTGATCCTCAAAGGGGTCGTACATCGGAACCCCGGGCACCGGCAGCTGCTCGTTGCCGATGATCTCCCCGTACTGTCCCGCAAGCGGCGCCGTCGGCAGGTGGACGGTCTCGCCGGTCGAGTACTTGACGATGTCGATGGTGTCGAAGAGGTGCCAGTTCATACCCGCGCTCATCAGCAGACAGTGCTTCATCGACTCGATGGTGCTGCCCCACACCCACGTCACGCCGATCGGCAGCTCGGCGGCGAGCAGCTGGGGGTAGAGGTCCTTCCACAGCACGCCGTCGTATCCCAGCACGATGTCCCCGGGCTCGAGGCCGAGGGGGTGATCCGGGAGGGCTCGGATCACCAGCAGCGTGTCGTCGGGCAGGGGCGTGAGCGACGCCCCGAAGTGCCAGGTGCCGAGCCAGGCCCCGACCACGAAGAGGGGAAGGCCGGGTGGCGGCTCCTCGGTGCCCCAGTTCACCAGGTGATGCATGATCGCCGTGTGGGAATCGAGCATGGCGAAAGAGAGGTGGTTGAGAATCGCCACCCACCGGCCGAGGCTGACCCCGCCGGCGATCTCGGGCCGGTAGCGGTCGCGCAGCGCCTGGAGGTCGACCTCCAGATTCATGAACGCGCCGTACTTCTCGTCGAGCTCGGTCCACACCTGGTCGAAGATCTGCAGCTTCTCCGCGGTCGGGGGTCCAGGGCCCCAGGTCTGGTCGACCAGCGCCAGCCAGTCCTCCGGGTTGTACCTGCTCAGGGTCTGGTGGCGGAGGTCACCTCCGGGTGCGCGCTCGACGGATTGTGGCGCGTCGGCTGCGAGCCGGGGGCGGTGGTGCTGGGCGCCCGCGGATCGAGCCGGCGCGCTCGAAGCAGAGAGCAGCAGGAGAACACAGGCACCCACGAGCAGTGGCGTGGTCAGGTGGCGGTGACGCATGTCTCGCTCCGATCTCGAGGCCGAACGTGGTTCGAGCGGCAGGACATTCGGGCGCCTGCTGCCGCCGGGCCTCTCACCTGCTGACGCGACACGAGGGAGCGCAACCCGCATCCCCCATCCGCAATCTGCTCGTGGCCGGCGGCCATCAAGGTCAGGTACGTGCCGGTCGGGGAGAAGGGTCTCCTCGACCAGGGATCATGAGCCGGAATCCTGCTGCGGCCGAAGGTGAACCGTGCTCAGCAGGCTTCCTCAGCTCGCGCGGCGGAGCTCTCAGAGCTGGGGGTAGATCAGCAGCCGGTCGTGGACCAGCAGCACGAGATCGGGGCGCCCGTCGTCGGTGACGTCGGCGATCAGGGCCTCTCGCGGCTGGCGCGGCCCGCCCTCCTGGCCCTCGTAGTGGGGATCCGCCTCGAACACGGTGAATCGCAGCGCGCTCGACCACTCGTCGCCGGCGTCGCGGGTCAGGACCTCGACCACGCGGCTCTCCCGTGAGTCGATCAGGACCACCTCGGGGCGAGGGTCGCCGCCGAGGTCGCCGGTGACGACGGTGTCGGGTGCAACGTCCTCGAGGTCGTTCTCCCAGAGCTCCGCACGGGACGCGCGGAGGCTGTCTCCGGAGGTCGGGACCCACACGATGACGTCCTCGCCCAGCAGCAGGAGGTCGCCACCCGCTCCGCCGGCGAGGTCGGCGACCACCGCCCGGCGCAGCGCGACCGGTGGCGTGGTCAGCGTTTCTGAGTAGCGGTAGACCCCGTCCGCCGCGCGCCGCAGCAGCTCGACCGCGTTCCCGTCCGCATGGACCAGGCCGATGTCGAGGCGGCCGTCGCGGTCGGGATCCCAGGTGACGGCGGCGCCGACCCGGGTCTCGGCGGTCCTCGGGTTGAACTGGTCGACGACCTCCAGCCGCCCGGTGTCGGCGCGGATACGGAGTGCGCGGGCGAACCCGCCCGACGCGACCAGCATCTCCGGGAGGCCGTCCCCGTCGACGTCGCCGGCGGTCAGGCCGGCCGGTTCGACGCCGTCGAGCAGCCCGCGCTGGAATCCCTCGGCCTGCTCCGCCTCGACGAAGCCGTCGTCTCCGCGGTTGAGCAGCAGACGCACCGGCTGGCGCAGCGCGAAGACCGCGAGATCGAGCACGCCGTCCTGGTCGGCGTCGACCGCTTCGATCGCGGTCGGCGGGACCGACAGGCCCGCGAGGGGCGTCTCCGCGGCGTGCCAGGAACCGTCAGGGTCGCGAGACAGCACGACCACGGTTCGACGGCCCTTCTCGGGCTCGACGACCGCGGCGACCTCGCGCCGGGAGTCGCCGCCGAGGTCCGCGACGACGACGCCGAGCGGCTCGCCGGCGATCGGGAGCGGCTGTGGGTACTCGAGCCGTCCCGAGGCCGTGAGCCGGGTGACCGCGACGATTCGCTCCTTCGAGCTCGCGAGCACGAGCTCGTCGCGGCCGTCGCCGTCGAGATCGCCCGCCGAGAGCGTCCGGACGGCGGCAAGGGACGGGAACTCGGGGGTGCGGACGAAGGCGCCGCCCGCGTCCTGGCGCAAGAAGGCGAGTGAGGCCGAGTCGGGGCTCGCGATCGCCAGGTCGCGACGGCCGTCCCCGTCGATGTCGCAGACCGCCGCGATCGCCTTGCCGCCGTCGCCGCGGTGGGCAGCCATCACCCGGGCGCCGAGGGCAGCGAGCCTGAAATCGGCTCCGTCCTTGGTCGTGATCGTGACCGTCTCGACGACTCCGGTGGCGTTGTCGATCCGCACCAGCCGCGGTGCGGTGGCGGCGTCAGGGAGCAGCTGCACGGTCGACCGGGACGGCGGCAGCTCGAGCGTCTGCTCGGCGCCGAAAGCGCCCTTTCCGGTGCCGAGCCTCAACCGCAGCGTGTGCTCCCCGGAGGGGATCTGGTACACGAGGTCGGGCAGGCCGTCGCCGTCGACGTCCACCAGGTCCAGGCCGTGGCGGTCCTTGCCCACCAGCGGGTACCGGTCGGGGCCGGCCAGGGTCCCGTCGCTGGTCTGGCGGAACACCAGCAGAGCGCGCTCGGTGAGGGCGGCAAGGTCGGGCCGGCCGTCGTGGTCGAGGTCGCCCACCACCAGCGAGCTGGTCCAGCCGGTGGCCTCCTCGTCGCTGAGCACGCGCACGCGGTCGAACTCTCCCTTGCGGTCCTGGTAGCGCACCGTGAGCCCGTCGGGGCGGCCGCTGAAGACGAGATCGGGCAGCCCGTTCCCGTCGAGATCGCCGGCGGCCAGCGCGTAGGCGCGGATCCCGGTCGCCAGGGTCTCGCGACGGAAGGGCGCGTCGTCGAGCACCGGCTGCCACCTGGAAAGGCCCGAGCGCCTGGACCGGCGGGCGGGCTCCTGGCTCCGGCGCTGGTAGAGCAGGTCGATGCGGGCGTTGTCGTTGTCGATCAGTGCGAGATCGAGGCGGCCGTCGCGGTCGAGGTCGTGGGCCACCACCGCACGCGAGCCCCAGGAGAGCTTGACCACCAACGGACCTCCGAGCTGGACCGGCGCCGGCTCTGATGCAGCGCCGACACCGACTCCGACGAGGACGACGAGCCCGGCCAATCGGGCTCGCGATCCGGCGGTCCCCGCGGCCGGTCGAGGCGGCCGGCTCACGGCGCGCTGTCCAACGCCGGCAGCATGATCATCTGAAGCACCACGCTCGAGCCCTGCTTGGTCCAGGCGGACGCGATCGGACCGAGGTGGCGCGCCAGCGTCGCGGGATCGGGGGCGTTGGCGGGGTCGCAGGGGACCTCCTCGTCCCCTTCCTCGTCCTCGGACCCCGCGGCGGCGGTGCAGAATCCCGTCAGCATGGCGGTCCAGATCCGCATCGCCGACTCCGCGGACTGAAAGCCCACCGACTGCGCGTCGGCGGGAAGCTGGGCCAGCGCGGCCTGCACGTCGGGTCGCTGCCAGGCGGACCCGCCGGGACGCGAGGCCGCGATCAGCAGTGCCTCGAGCGACTGGTGGCCGGCGTTCGAGAACGACACCAGGAGGTACTCGTCGGTGAAGGCGTAGGCGGGCAGCGTTGCTGACGGATCGGGGCCCGCGAAGGTCCACACGGTGGTGCCGAGGAACTCGCGGCTGGTGAACAGCTCGCCGCCGCCGGACATCGCGGTCTTGAGGCCGTTCACCAGCCTCTCGAGGCCGCTCCGGTCGCGGATCGAGAGCGCGATCACCTGATCCTGGGGCTCGGGCGTCTCGGCGCTCTCGCTGGCATCGGGCCCGCCGACGTCGTCCACCGGGACCTCGAACGCGATGAAGTCCCCGGCGAGGTTGTCGAGCAGGTCGCCACGCAGGTCGAGCTCGACGCCGGCCTTCTGCTCGACACCGGCGAGCTGCTGGCCGCCCATGGCGAGGATCGCGGGGTTGATCGCGTTGAGGGCCTCCTCGACCGCTTGCCACCAGGCGGCGAAGTCGAACCGGGTGGAGCCCATGGACCTCGCCGATGCCGGGACGATGCCGGGCCGTGGGGCCTTGCCCGGTCCGAAGGCGATCATCTTGAGCAGCCCCGTCTCGCGAGCGGCGGTGAGCCCGATGTCGAGCGTCACGGCTCGACCGTCGAGATCGACTCCCCAGAACACGAGCTCGAGGTCGTCGAACCCGATGGCCGTCAACACCGCCTGGAGATCCAGCGGAGGGGGCTGGTCCGCGTCCGCGATCTTCTCGGCGATCATCGAGCGGACCATCGGCGCGAGGCTCGCGAGGCTGACCAGCGTGTAGGCGTCGCTGCCCGCCAGGCTGCGGGCGGCGACGGCGTGCTCCGGGGCGGCCAGCAGGGAAGGTCCCTGGAGCCCGTCGAGAACCTGCTCGATCACGAGCTCGAGGTGCTCGGCGCTGCCGGTCATGGCCAGCACATCGCCGATCCGCGCCCAGCTCTCGAGATCGCGGGGTTCGTCGAGGTCGATCCGGCGCTCGATGTGCATCATGACGCCGCGGTGCTCCCGTTCGACGTCGACCCGGGTCGAGTCGCCGACATCGCTCTCGCGCTTCTCCTTCTCCTCCTGGTCGAGCAGCAGCGCCTCGAGCTCGCCGGCGCGGTCGCCCGCGCTGGCCAGCAGCACGAACGGCACGACCCGATCGGATCCCTCCTCGTCGGCCTGCGTCGCCTTCACCAGCTCAGCGATCGACGGCACGTAGAACGCGAACCCGCCGGAGAACAGCTCGAGCAGGCCGCCGAGGTCGTATCCGGTCTCCTTGCGGAGCCGCTCGTCCCAGTCGTCGACCCCGAGGTTGTGCCGGAGCGGCTCGAGGAACCGCTTCAGCTCGGGGTCGTTCCAGAGCGAGCCCAGCGGCCCGGCGGCAAGCTCGGTCCGGAACGCGGCCGCGTCACGGACGACCATCACGAGGTCCGCGTCGGCGGGGACCAGGCTCTCGATCGGCGGCGAGCCGGCCGCTGGCCGGGGGACGAGGACTGCGAGGGCGACGGCGATGCAGGCGTGCCGGAGCGACGGACGGATCATGGTGACTCCTCATGGCCGGTCTCGGCAGGGGTGAGCCGCGGCGGCTCGAGGTACCGGTAGCCAGCGTTCGGGTTCCTGGGGTCGAAGGCGAACGCGCTGCGGTTGCGGATGAAACGTTTGACCTCGTCGACCGGGATCGCGAAGCTCAGGCCCTCGAGACCCATGCCGGCGAGCTTCAGGTTGGCGACGCCGATCACCTCGCCGCGCAGGCTGAACAGGGGCCCCCCGCTGTTGCCGGCGTTGATCGCCGTGGTCGTCTGGATGTAGAGCTCACCGCGCAGCACCCGGTTGGTGAGGCTGACGATGCCCCGTGCGACCGAGCGGTCGAGGCCGAGGGGTGAGCCGACGGCGAACACCGTCTGACCCTGGCGGAGGCCCTGCGACCCGCCGAGAGGGACGGTCGCGAACCGGTGGTCGCCGGCGTCGCGGACCGCCAGCAGCGCGAGGTCCGCCGTCGGGTCCGAGGCGACGATCTGCACGTTCTCGAAGGTGAGGCGGTCGAGCTCGGCGCCGCGCCGCAAGAGTCTAAGCCGAGCCGTCGAGCTTCCACAACTCCTCACGCGTCACCGGCGGTCGGCGGAGGACGCAGCGCGTCGGTGGGCTCAGGCCGGTCGAGCGGCGCAGCCGGGCGGCGGCTCGGGGGGCGGCGCATCAGCAGCGGCCGCGCGGCGGCCCAGCTGCGGGGTTGAGGACCGGGGCGCGAGCCGGCGGAAGGTCGAGAGGGTGATCCGGCGACGGGCCAGCGCCCACGGTCAGGACCCCGGGCCGAGCCGCCTTTCCATGACCAGCGAGGGACGCGCCATGTGCTCAGCCGAGTGCTGGTCGGTCTTGGTGGTGAAGCCGAGCGACAGGTAGAGCACCATCGCGCGGCGTAGATGCGGGTTGGTGAGCAGGGTGACCCGATCGGCGCCTCGCCGGCGGGCGCGCTCGAGGGCGGCTTCGGCCAGCCGTCTGCCGATACCGAGCCCGCGCCACGGCGACGCCACCGCCATCTTGGCGAGCTGCATGTGGCCGGGACTGCAGGCGAGCAGCGCGGTGGTTCCGACCACCTCGCCGTCGACCAGCGCGAACAGGATCTCGCCGCCGCGGCGGATGATCTGGCGGTTGGGGTCGGACAGCATGAGCTCGTCCTCGGGCTCCATCTCGAACAGGGCCTCGATCCACTCCCGGTTGAGGCGCTCGAAGTGCGTGCGGTAGGCGGGGCGGTAGTCGACGATCTCGATCTCGTCCGGCTCGGGGCGGACCTGGCGGCGCAGGCGCGCCGCGAGCGGTTGCTCGTCGAGCGCGGCCTCGACCGCCGAGAGCTGGCCGAGCAGGTCGGACCCCGACTCGGCCAGCAGCTCGGTGGTTGCCGTCCGGATACCGGACCAGAGCGCGGTCGCCCGGTGGACGGCGGCCTGGCCGGCCTCGGTCAGAGCCAGCGGGCGTCGGTGGTCATCGGTCGGGTCCAGCCGGCGTTCGACGTGGCCACGGCGCTCGAGAGCCGCCAGGATCTGGCTGACTGCGGTCGCGCTCAGCCCGAGTGCCCGTACAAGCTCTGCCGACGTGTGAGGACCGTGTCGCGCCAGGGTCCACAGGACCGGGAGCCACCGCGGCTCGAGGTCGAGGCCGCGGGCGCGGTGGAGCCGCGCGACGTTCTGGCTCAGGCGGTCCGCCAGCCGGCGAAGGCGGCTCGCCAGTGCCAGCGCCTCGAGGTCTCGGATGACATCCACCTCGTGGGAGACGGAGGAATCCATCATAGTGTTGAGTGAATTCTAAGCTTCGTTCATTCCGGTTTGCACCGATTCCGAGGGGTGTCAGGCGAGTGAATCAAGGGCAGTCGCCGTTCAGCCCGCTCCAGCGAGGTCGTGTCTCACCCGCGCAGTCGCCCTGCGGGGGCCGATGCAGGACCAGGAGAAGAGCTGGTCGAGCAGTGTGGTCAAGCTCTCCGGAGTGATGGAGTCAGCCAGGCCAGAGCTGACGAGGTACTGCATCGTGTGGTCGTAGCAGAGATCGTACGATCGCTCGAAGAACCGATCGCCGATGTCACCCTCGAGAGGTGCGTGGATGTCGAGCATCTGATCGGGGATCTGGCACCTCGGGTCGAAGTGGTGGAGGTCGACGGAGCGGATCTCCGGGTTGTCGAAGGTCCGGAAGAAGGCCCGGAAGCTGCCGGTATCGAATACGATGCTCCATCGAGTGAAAGGTCCGTCCGACACCTCCTGAAGGGTCCCGAACGCCTCGTTCACCGCTGCGTCGACGGTCGTGGGTTCGAACGCTGCCACCCGGTCGGCTGCCAGGCAGAACCGCCGCTCGGAGTCCGGCAGCCAGGAGTAACCACCCTGCCCGCGATAGGTCTGCCAAGAGGCTGTCGAGACCGGGTACTGGGAGTTGGTCAGCACCTTGACCACCAGGTCGTCGCCGGTACGGACCACCATTTCGCCCTCGAGCAGCTCGACCACGGCGGTGTTGCCGTTGCGATCAGCGACCAGGTAGTGATCCACGGTGTCGACGATCCTGACCGTCGCGTCGGAAGCGATGACGTCCCGGACGGTGGCGCAGGTGTCGAGGATGTACTGCATCCAGAGTGGACCGTAGTCCAGGGGTGGCCGCTGATCGGGCGCGGGAGGTGAGGCCTCGCGGAGCGCCATCGTGCTCAGCACCAGCCCCTGGTCGTTCATTCCGGCCCAGGGGAGCTGGTAACCGCCGACGCAGAAGGTGATGCTGGCGAACCTCGAGGTCCACCGCAGCGGCCGGCCGTCGAGCCCGGGGCTGAGACCCGACTTGCGGATGCCGCGTTTGGTGACGACGAGCAGGCCCGGCCAGATGGTGTTGTCGTAGTTGGTGCCGAAGACCGTGTGACCATTGGTGTCGAGCACGAAGGAGGTGCAGCTCTCGGCCCAGTCCAGACCACAGAGCAGCAGCGCCAGCGTGCCCGCCAGTGCCGCCCGCCAGTGTCTGCTCGCGGACCCTCGCCGCCGGTTGACCGATCCGGACATGCCCTACCTCCAGTCAGAGTGTCAGACGCACGCGTCGCCCCCGATCCTTCGCGGAGTGTCGTGGGTCCTGCCGTTACCGGCTCAGACCGTCGCTTGCCCCTGGTGAGCCCGTCCGAGACGACCCCACGTGGTCTCCGCGGCAATCGAGTCGCTGTCGGGAGGTTGTCACCGATGCGGGCGAGCTCCGGGCTGACGACCGGTCACCGAGTCTTCGCACCGTGGCGCCGTCCCATCCTCGCCGTGACCGGAGGAGTGGCGATCGCCTCCGGGAGCGCCGAGCGGCGAGGTGGAGAGCCGGCGCGTCACGCTGGCGATGCGCGGCCTCGCCGTGATGGGTGAGGCGGATGCCCCGGACGAAGCGGCGGGCGTGTTCCGCTTCGAGTGACGCGAGTGCAACCACCCGTCCAGCGCTGACATCTCAACACCGGGAAACTCGCAGCGATGGTCTGCGTAGGATCTCGTGACGCTGTGCCAGCCGATCTCGGCACCAACGTGAAAGGCCGCACCTTCTCATGACCCGAACCTCGAGATCCCTCATCGCCCTGATCGTGGTCGGTGCGGCGCTCGCCGCCGGCGCGCGTCCGCTAGAGGACGACGGACCGGTGCGCCAGCAGCCCATCCAGCGCGCCTCGGGTCCGATCACCGTCGACGGCGAGCTCGACGAGCCCGCCTGGGCCGATGCCTGGTCGATGGAGCTCGCCTACGAGGTGCGGCCCGGCGAGAACGTGCCGCCCCCGGTGCGGACCGTGGTCCTGGCGGCCTACGACGACCGTGCGGTCTACTTCGCGTTCCGCGCCTTCGACCCCGAGCCGGAGGCGATCCGCGCCCATCTCACCGACCGCGACCGGATCGGCGCCGACGACTGGGTCGCGGTGATCCTCGACACCTTCAACGACGAGCGCCGCAGCTTCGGGCTCCTGGTCAACCCGCTCGGCGTGCAGAACGACTTCGTCGAGACCGAGGGCGGCAACGGCGGCGGCGAGTGGGACACCATCTGGGAGTCGGCGGGTGCGATCACCGACTGGGGCTACGCGGTCGAGATGCGGGTTCCGTTCTCTTCGCTGCGGTTCCAGCGCGCCGAAGGGCCCCAGACCTGGGGATTCGACGCGATCCGCTCGTACCCTCGCAGCCAACGCCATCACATCGGTCTGTTCCCACGAGACCGCGCCTTGAACTGCTACCTCTGCCAGGCGATCAAGCTCGAGGGATTCGAGGGCGTGACGCCGGGCAAGAACCTGGAGATCGTGCCTACTCTGACAGCGGTTCGCACCGACCAGCGCGACGATGTCCCCGACGGAGAGCTGGCGGCCGGAGCGACCGACATCGAAGCCGGGATCACCGGTCGCTGGGGCGTCACGCCCAACCTGACGCTGTCGGGCACGGTCAACCCGGACTTCTCCCAGGTCGAGGCGGACGCGCGTCAGCTCGAGGTCAACGAGCGCTTCGCGCTCTTCTTCCCGGAGAAACGCCCGTTCTTCATGGAGGGGGCGGACTTCTTCTCGACCCGGTTGCGGGTCCTGCACACGCGCACGATGCACGATCCGTCGTGGGGCGTGAAGGTGTCCGGCAAGGAGGGCGACCACACCCTGGGCGCGTACGTCGTGCAGGACACGGTCACCAACCTGCTGTTTCCCGGCAGCCAGGGCTCCGACGACACGACGCTCGAGACCGAGAGCACCGCCGCGGCGCTGCGCTACAAGAGGGACCTCGGCAGCCGCTTCACGCTGGGTGCGTTCTACACCGGCCGCGAGGGCGACAGCTACTCGAACCAGGTGCTGGGCCTCGACGGCGACCTCAGGCTGAGCGACACCGACCGCCTCCAGGTCCAGGTGCTGGGATCGAGGACCCGTTACCCCGGCGAGGTGGCCGAGGAGTTCGAGCAGCCCGAGGGCAGCTTCTCGGACTGGGCGGCGGACGTGCTCTGGGTGCACGACACCCGCCATCTCGACATCTGGGGCCTCTACCAGAGGATCGGGTCGGACTTCCGGGCGGACCTCGGCTTCATCCCCCAGGCGGGGAAGACGGTCTACCTCGGAGGCACGGAGTACGAGTGGATCCCGGAAGGGAAAACCTGGTTCTCGTTCCTCGAGCTCGGCGTCGAGCACATCCAGGAGGAAGACGAGGACGGGTTCCTGCTCACCCGGGAGACCTCGATGACCCTGGCCTACGAGGGGCCTTTGCAGTCCCACGCCGTGGCTCAGGTTTTCAAGCGCACCAAGGGGTACGAGGACCGACGTTTCAACGCCGACGAGGTCTACCTGCACAACTGCATGAAGCCGAACGGCAACAGCCACGTGTTTTTCAACCTCTGGTACGGCAACCGGATCGACTACGCCAACGTGCGCCAGGGTCGGCGCCTCCGTGTGCAGCCGGGCTTCACCTACTTTCTCGGGCGCCACCTCCAGCTCGACCTCGAGCACCTCTACGAGCGGCTCAGCGTCGACGCGGGGCGCCTGTACACCGCCAACATCAGCCAGGGAACGGTGGCCTACCAGTTCACCACCCGCGCCTTCGTGCGTGCGATCCTGCAGTACGTGAACAACCGGTTCGAGGTCGCGCTCTACGACGATCCCGACGACCACGAGCCGGAGGAGCGCGACCTCTTCGTGCAGCTCCTCTTCTCGTACAAGCTCAACCCGCAGACGGTGTTCTTCCTCGGTTACAGCGAAAGCTCGGAGGCCACCCAGGACTTCGGACTGACCACCGCCAACCGCACCGTCTTCGCCAAGCTCGGCTACGCCTGGACGTTCTGAGCGGCGGCGTTCCAGGTCACTTCGGCGGCTCGAGCCGGCCAGCATGACATCGAGCCGATGGCGCATCGGCTCCAGGCTCGCTGATCGCTGGCATCCGGCTTGCTCTTTCAGCAAGGCGATGTCGAGCAGGATCAGCCGGCCGACCCGGCCGGAGAGATAACGTGGCCCTCCCGGCGCCCGATCCGCGGCCTCCCGGTTCCCCGGTGGTCCGCAGCGGTGGCCTGTCAGCGGCCCCTGAAGCGCCCCGCGGCCTTCCCATGGGTGTGGTGCTCGGGCTGATTCTCTCGATCGTGGTCGCGGTGGTCCTCGGCACCCTCTCCGGCTTCCAGCAACGGCGCGAGATCCGGCGCGAGCGGGACGCCCGCCAGGCCCTGCTCGCCGAGGCGCTGGTGCCGCTCGCCGCCCGGCTCGAGGACGCCGAGTCGCTGGGGGAGCTGCAGCAGCGACTGGCCTGGGTCGAGACCGCCTGGCGCGTTCGGGGCCATGCCGACCACGGGCTGGTGGTGCGGGGCGAGGACGGACGACAGCTCGCGATCGCTCCGCCGGGGGGTGCGGTCGCGCCGCCCCCGGATGCCCTGGTCGCCGCGATCCGGTTTCAGGCGCCTTCCTTGGCGCCGGCCGAGGTCACGCTGCTGGCGTGGCAGGACGCCGACCAGCTCCGCGACGAGGTTCGCTCCCGCTGGCGGATGTGGTGGCTCGACCTGGTGATCGCCTCGCTCGCCATCATCGTGGTGGTGCAGATCTCCGTCCACTTTCTGATCGGGCGTCCGCTGGGTCGCCTGGTGCGGGGCCTGCGTCACCTCGAGCTCGGGTACGTCGGCGACCTCGACAGCGGTCCCGGCGCGTGGGAGTTCCGCTGGCTGGCGTGGCGCTTCCGTCACCTCGGCCGCGAGCTGGCGGACCAGGCCAGGAGGCTGGTGCTGGCGGAGCGGCGGGCGCTCGTCGCGTCGGGCACCCTCGCCGACGGCCCGAGGCCCAGTGTCGCCTCGAACGCCGGCGCCGCCGACGTCGAGCGGCTCGACACTGAAGGGGAGGTCGAGACCGGCCGTGGCAGCGAGCTGATGCGTCAGTACCTGGAGGACTCCTGTCGACTGCTCGAGCGGCTCGCGCCGGGCGACCTGCTGGCCGCCAGGCTCGCCGAGGAGGCGTGGAGCCGCTCGGTGGTCGAGGCGGAGCGGCTCGGCGACATGGAGCTCAAGGCGCGGCTCGACGACGCCGCCCTCAGGCTGCTGGAGCCCGATGCCTACGCCGACCTCGGGCGACAGCTGGCATCCCTGCGGACCAGCCGCCGGGGGTGGGAGCGCGAGATCCTCGATCGCATCGGGGCCGCGCTGGCCTGGTCGGACACGCCGTACGACGGCATCCAGGGCCGGGTCAAGCACGTCGCCGGGCTGTGGCGCAAGATGCGCGAGCGGCAGCTCGAGCTGGGGCAGGTCCACGACCTGTTCGCGTTCCGGATCCTGGTCCCGGAGGAGCAGCACTGCTACCAGGCGTTGGCGGCGGTCCACCGGTGCTTCGAGGCCGAGCCGTTCCGCTTCAGGGACTACATCGCCGAGCCCAAGGCCAACGGCTACCAGAGCCTGCACACGACCCTGCGCGACGAGGGCGGCCGGCTGTTCGAGGTCCAGATCCGGTCGCGGGCGATGCACCACGACGCCGAGGGCGGCGCGGCGGCCCACTGGCGCTATCGCGCCACCCGGGTGCGCTCGTTCGCGATGCTGCGTCGTCGCGCACGCTGGCGGCGTCTGGCGCGGCGTGTGCTCGGGTTGCTGCGCCGGGGCCGCAGGGCATAGTCGGACGGGCGCCTCCTTCCTGGAGCCGTCCGGGGTGTCGGGGTCCGGACCATCGCATGGCCCCTGGGTATTGAGGCCCCGTGGGGGGCGAAGTGGTGACACTCCGGCTCGACTCCCGGCGAAGCACCGTAGCCCGGGACACGGCGGCGTGGCCGGGTCAGCGGCGGTTCTCTGCTTCAGGTGGCCGGTACTTCTGCAGCACCTCGGCGCTGACCCAGTAGATGTCGTCGTGTGCGGTGAAGAAGAAGTACCGGCCATCAGGGGAGAGTGAGGGGCAGATGTTCTGTCCCGGCGAGTTGAGGGTCTGATCGAGGCGGACCGGCGGCGACCAGCGGCCGTCTCCCGAGCGAAAGCTGATGAAGAAGTCCGCGTCCCATTCCCCACCGCGGGCCCCGGGCCGGAACGAATCGAAGATCAGCATTCTCCCATCCGGGGACACGAAGGGATGTGCCGAGCCGCGACCCTCGTCCCGTGGCCGTTTCTCGGCCGGGAAGCTTCGCGAGCCTCGGCAATCCGGTGCAGAGTGAAGGCCGTGGCGCGGGAGTTTGCGCCCGGGAATACCAGGAGCTGGGGCACCTGGGGCTCACCGTCCGAGGCCGCGCCGATCGTGGCGGTCACGACCGCGAGGATGACGGTCGGGATCAGGGATCGCATCGTTGCCTTCATGGATCCTGGGTACGTCCCGGTGGTCCGAGTGTATCCGGGCAAGCCCGCGGTCCGCGGTCCGACCAGCTATCCAGGACTCATCAGCAACCGCGCGGTCACCAGGCGCGGGTCGTTGGTGCCTTCGACGAGGTTGCCGTTGACCTCGCTGGCGGCGGCGATCACCCCGCCGGTCGAGTCTGGTTGGAAGCCTGTGGCGTCGACGGTGAGGAGGACCACGAAGTCCGCGAGCTCGGCGGCGGGACCGAGCAGCTCGGTCACCAGGCCGTTGAGCTGTAGGTTCTCACCCGGCGCGAGATCGAGCACGCGGTGTGCCATCGAGGTCCCGGTCGCGTCGAGCAGCTCCACCTCGACGGAGGTCGCGCGCGGCTCGTTCCCGGTACCGTCGGCATGGGTGTTCTGGAGCAGGAGGTTGGTGCGAAAGCCGGGACCGTGGTTGAGCCCGACGAGGCGACCTTCGGTGCCGGGTGCGATCGCCGCGCCGGCCGGCCATGGTGGCACGTACTGCCCGTAGGTGAGCGCGCCGTCCTCGGCGAAGGTGCGCATGAAGACGGCCGCCAGGCTGCCCTGCCCGGGCTCGAACCGGAGGCTGCCGACCGAACCCTCGGGCAGGCCGAAGGTCTCCGCCAACACGTTGTCGGCAGTCACGATACCTTTCGCCTCGAGCGTGATCGCCTGATGTGCCCGCTGATTCCAGGTACCCCCCCTCGGTACGAAGGTCAGCCCGTGAGTCTGCTGCGAGTCGTCGATACTGACTACCGTCAGGCCGGTCCGCCAGCGGCTCTCCCGGACCCCCGGAAGGTACGCGGCGCCCATCAACCACTGTGGTCCGTCCAGAGCGGCGACCGTCTGGGCCAGGATCCGGGTGGCATCGTTCGAGAGGTTGTCGACCACGCTACCGCCGGCCACGATCCGGCAACCGAGGCCCTCGATCTCGGCCGCGTGTGCGTGCGTCGGGTCGAGCCCGTAGCGTGCCACGACGTCGCCGAGCTGGATCCAGCTACTCGAGTCGACGGCGAGCGTTTCGTCGACCTGGGTCGCGCCGTCGGGGTCACGGATCACCAGCCGTACGTGGGTGCAGTTCTGGTCACTGACCAGGTCGAGGTTCGTCCGGAACCGGGAGCCGGCGGCGATCGGGACCCACTGGACGGTGCCCGCAGGGGGTGCCTCAGACCACAACCGCCCGAACACCGCGTGGCCCATGTGGGCTTGTTCCGAAATCCGGTCGAAGGTCCGGCCCTCGACCAGCAGGCGCGTGGGATCGCCCGTGGTCACCTTCCACAGCACAGCGCCGCTCGCGGTGCGGCCGAAGCTGGTGGAGACCACGTCACGCAGGGCAGTGGTGGCGCCGGCAGCGATGGTCACGTCAGTACATCCGTCGAGGTCGACGCGCGAGCCCAGCGCTGCGAAGCACAGATGGACTCCTGCGGCGGAGCTGCCCGCGTTGTGCAGCCAGAGGTCGCTGTGCCAGTCGCTGCCCAGGCGGCCAGGGGCCGCCGCGACGCCAGAGGCGACGCCGTCGAAGAGCGGGGGTGTCTGAAACTCCGCCCACTCGCTCCACTCGCCCCAGACGTGCTCGGAACCTGGTCGTACCCGCCAACGGTACGGCGTTGCGGGTTCGAGGTCGGTGTCGAAGGCATGGCTCTCGGCCCAGATGTCGACGCTTGCGACCGTGCCTTCGCCAACGGCCTCGAGCTCGAGCAGGAAGTGCGAGGCACCTACCGGGCCGCGCCACTGGAAGAGTGGACGAAGGCGCGCGATCGAACCCCGCGGCGCAAGGAGCTCGAGTGAGCCCGGGAACTCCCCGGTGAGCGCGGCGATGCGGACCCGGATCTCGCGCGTGCAGACCGGGCAGAAGCGTTCGCTTCCCCGCATGGTGCACTTCTGAACCGGCCGGTAGACGCCGCCGGGCTGGTAGTACGCACCCTCGTAGAGCCCGACCCCGGGCGTCAGCTCGGCGCTCGGGAGCTCGGCGTCGTCCGGAATCAGATCGTGCCAGGGGATGTGGGTCCGGTCCGTGAAGGTGGTGATGTTGGGGCGGAGCAGCTCGGGACCCTCGTAGGTCTCGGAAAACTCCTCGTACTCGTCGGCCAGCTTGCCCACGTTGTGGCCCATCTCGTGGGACAGCGTGTAGCTGTTGGCGGTGGCGGCGGTCGGTCCGCCCCGCATCAAGATGTAGGAGTTGGCGCGTCCGATCTGTACCGGCTGGTTGATGAGCACGATCTGGGTGTCGGCGAAGGGGACATGGCGGTTCACGTACTGCTGCACCAGTGGGTCGTCCACCCCGAGGACGAAGCCCCTGTCGGGCTCCTCGATCCGGCTCCCGAGAACGGTGTCTCGGCTCTGGATGGTGCGACGGTCCTGGTCGAGGATGTCCATGCCTGCCTGTGCGGAGACGAGCCGGATCCGGTAGACGTTGAACACGTCGCGGGCCTCGCTCCAGACGTCGCTGCCAAACAACGCCCGCAGGAGTGCGGCGGAGTCGTGGTCGTAGCGGGCCTGGTCGTCGAGGTTCGGGAAGCCGTCGCCGTTGAGGTCGACGAAGGTCTCGTTACCGGCGGTGGGATCTGCTCCGAGCTGCGGAGGCAGTGCGTCACCGTAGACCGCGTACCGCTCGGGTGGCCCGTCCCACAGTCCGTTGCCGTTGAGGTCGACGAAGAGCACGCCGTCCCACTCACCGTTGCCGTTCGAGTCGGTGAAGCTCTCCCGGACACCGGTGTAGCCGTCCCCGAGGATCACCAGGTTGTAGCGTTCGCTGGGATCGCCGGTGCCCCATATCTGGGTCATGACCCCACCGCTGTCCGGAGCCTGGTCGAGCGCCTCGAGCACGCAGTCCTCGCTGCGGTCGACCACCTCCGCGTCCAGCCGCTCGACGCGGCGGATCAACCGGCCGGAGTCGGGCGCGAAGAAGCGCACCGCACCGCCTGGCGTCAGCGGGAGTCTGAAGCTGCCGTCCCCGTTGCTGACCAGCACCGCGGTCTGGGTCGCGAGGTCGTCGTAGGAGAGGATCTGGAGGTAGGGAAGCGGTGTCCCATCAGGTGACCGCAGCACGCCGTGCCAGGTGATCGGCTCGGGCAGGGTCCTTTCGACCAGCGTCTGTGAGCCAGCGGCGAGCGCGACGTCCGACACGGTGAAGGGCTCGCAGCCCATCGCGTAGACTCTGAGATCGTAGCTGCCCGGCTCGAGGTAGACCCGCGTCTCGCGAACCCACGCCTCGGCGGTGTCGTCGTAGAAGGCCGCGCCCGCGCTGTCGAGGGTGACCTGGACCGGATGATCGTCTCGCCGCACCTCGAGGCGGACGATGCCCTGCCCGAGCTGGTGTGCCGACTCGCTGGGGTAGCGCAGACGGACCTTTGCCACCGCCTCGGCCGGAGGCAGCGCGAAGTCGAGGGTCGTCGCCGCCGTGATCTGGACGCCAGGCTGCTGGACGGGGGCCAAGGGGGCCGGTGCATTCTCGTGGTAGGGACCGGCGGTGAAGGAGTAGAGCCCGGGCTCCAGTCCGAGTCGGTAGCTGCCGTCCTCCTCGGTGTCGGCGGAGGTCGTGTACGCACCGTCGGCGAATGCCCGGACAACGGCGCCGGCTAGGGGGGTTCCATTCGTGTCGCGCACCGTGCCCGAGACCTGGATCCCGGCTGCCAGCGCGACGTCGAGCCGGGTGTCCTGCTCGAGCTCGAGCCCGGCCGTGTAGCGCACGGAGCCTTCCCGGTGCACCGAAAGCGCGAAGCTGGCCGGCCTGAGCTCTCGGGGCACGGCGATCGCGTAGCTGCCGTCGCTGCCCGTGGTCGCAGACCAGCCGGGTGTGGCGGAGCTCGAGGATGCGAGGTGGCGAAGCACCACCGTAGCGTCTGCCAGTGGATTGCCCCCGACGGCGCTCACCCGTCCAGAGAGCACCCATCCCCGCGGGAGCACGAAGTCGTGGTTTCCGTTGCCCGCGAGCCGGAGCTCGTCCGTTGCGGGTGCCACCAGGGGTGAGTCGGGCTCGGCCCAGAGTCTGAACTCGAGGTCACGCGGGACGATCATCGCGTAGCGGCCGCCCGAGTCGGTCCGTTGGTTCGCCAGGAAGCGCGGGCTCCTGCCCCGGACGAGGAGGTTGGCGACGGCGGCTCCGTCGGCGGTAGTCGCGGTCCCGGTCAGCAGCACGCCGGGCAGGAGCAGGATGTCCGCGACCGCGCTGTCGAGCACGGTCAGGTCGGTGACTTGGCCGGCAAACAGGGTGCCCTGCGGGGAGCCGCAGTAGATGACCACGTTGCCTTCTCCGACCCGCATCGCGTAGTAGCCTCCGGAGGAGGTCGTGGTGCTCCCGATGTACTCGACGTACTCCCAGTCGAAATCGTAGAGGTAGAAGAAGAGCGGAGCGCCGGACACCGGAGCGTTGGTCTCGGCGTTTCGCACTTGTCCGGTCAGAGTGTGGTCGCGCGTGATCGCGGTGGTCGCCCTCGCGAGGTCCTCCGGCTCCCGAGCGAGCTCTGAGGCGACCCGTTGCCACGCGGCCGCTCGAGCCGGGGCGCGTCCGGCCTCCGCCGCCTGTCGCGGACTGAGTCCGTAGCGACGCAACCGCTCCACGTCACCGGTCGCGCGCGCATCGAGCTGCGTCCTGAGGTGCCCGTCGAGCTGCCCGGAGGGGTGGAGTGCTTCCCCCCGCGAAGCCACTGACGCCTGGCTGGCAGCCGGCGAGCGCAGCCTTCCGACGGCATCCCGGTTGCGGCGCTCGCTGTCGAGGAACCGCCGGTGTTCCGACTCGGCCCGAGTCGCGAGTACCGCATCGAGTGGAACGACGAGCAGCTCGCGACCCTCGTGATCGAGCAGCACCGCCAAAGCCGCACGATCCTGACCGGGGATCTTCACCGAGAAGGGCGCCGCCCCGCTCCATCCGCGGTCTCTGGCGGCGTGCCACGGGTTCTCAACTGACAGGGACCGCAGTACCTGTCTGGCTCGGTCGCGCAGCTCGAGCCGCCAGTCGTCCGGTGCCGGCCGGCGCCTGGGTTCGGTGGAGCGGTCGATGGCCGCCACCGTGACCAGGCGCGCACCGTTCGCAGTGGCCTCGAGGAAGAGGATGTAGCCTTCAGGAGCGGCGCCCTGGGTCACGCCGATGATCGTGACGGCCAGCGACACTGCCGCCAGCCACCCCACGAACCGCCTCCGGCCACCGGTCCGAGCGTACCGAACGTCCGATGCCATCGCCGCCTCCCAAGGGGACGCGGGCCGGTTCATTCCCAGTGCGGGGCAGGCGGCATCCGATCGGCCACCCGCAACCGTACCCGCCTCGCGTCCTGTCGGCAGTGAGACGCCGGACCGGAAGCCGATCCCTCGCGGCCCCGCTGGTCCAGTACGGTCTGGTCCTCCCCGCTCTGGCTTTACTGCCCGTGCGGTTCGCCGCGATCGTGCAGGACCGGGGCCTCCGAACAGCCATGGGATGGAGCGTGATCCCCACCGGTGCCCTCGCGGCGGTCGGCGCGACGGCCCGGTCAGGCGGCAGTGGAAGGTGCGGTGAGCGAAGAGACCGGGGGCGGGTGGTCCGTGTAGACCCAGAGCGGCCGCGCTGACCGCGAGACGAAGCGCGCGCGTCCTCGCGGGGGATTCAGCCCGAGATGAGCCCGGCCAGCACCATGAGGTTGCGCGAACACGCGACCTGGATCATGAGACCTCCATCAGCGGCGGGAACGAGTCCCGAGTGACGTATCGAATCTGGGTCTCATCAGCAGACGAGGCATGACCGCGTGATGACGGAAGCATGGAGGGTTCGTGATGGAGCGTGACGAGGGCGGTGAACGGAGTCGACGGTGCGCTCACCGGTCCGGTGGCCCGTCCCCGGATCTCTCGCTCGCGCTGCACCGGGCGCGACCCGGGAAGGCGTGCGAGATTCTGGCCGTTCTCCAGCCAGGCTTCGCTCCCGAGGAGGGCACCCATGGTGAAGGTACACTCGCTGGCTGCGTTCGGGCTGGTGGCGTCTCTGGCGGTCGCGGCAACGGCCGCCGGACCGCCGACCGCGCTCGCGACTGGCCAACCCGCTCCGCCCCTGGAGCTGCCGGCCGCCGACGGGACCACGCGCTCGCTGGCCGGGCTGGCAAAGCCGGTGGTGCTGGTCTTTTACCGCGGTCTGTGGTGACCCTTCTGCCGGAAGCAGCTCGGTGAGCTGCAGGACAACCTCGAGGAGTTCACCGCCCGCGGCGCCGAGGTCTGGGCGATCAGCCCGGACGTTCCGGACAAGCTGGCGCAGTACGCGGCGCAGCACGGAATCCGGCTGGTGCTGCTGTCGGATGCCGACCGGGCCGCGATCCGCGCCTGGGGGATCGTCAACCCGTCCTCCCCGAAGGTGCCCCACCCGACCGCGCTGATCGTGGACCGAGAGGGCGTGATCCGATACCTGCGGCAGGACGTGGACTACCGCCGCCGTCCTTCGGCGGTGGAGATCCTCCATGCTCTGGACGGATTGAAGACCGCCGCAGCGGACGCCCCGCCGGGCTGAGCGCTCCCGCCCGGAGCTGCGGGTACGGGTCGCGGGCGCCGACGCTGCGCGGCCGTACCGGAGGCCGGCCACTCAGGCGCGACGGAGAACGCCGCCGGCGTCAGCCGTCCGACGCCGCGGACCCGGGCGCCGTCGGGGTGACGAGCCGGAACGACGCACAGTCGGGGGTGCTGGCCTCGAGGGTGCAGGTCGCGGAGGCGCGGAGGGCTCGCGCCACGCCCGCGACCGTGGGCCGACTCCGGGTCCCCACCAGGAGAATGCGATCGACCTCCGGCAGCTGGCTCCGCAGCCAGCCTTCGAAGGCCCGCGGCTCCCGGGAAGCGACCGTCCACGCCTGGTAGTGCAGCCCGAGACGATCCGAGAACCCCCCCCGCGGCAACCACTCGGTACCCTGAACCGTGGTCGCGCTGGTGCATCCGGTGAGATAGGGGAACCACTCGGCCTCGAAGTCGAGGTGCCACTCCCGGTTGCCGGTGACGACCACGAAGGCCGCGCCGGGCGGGGCGGCGTCGCGGACGATGTCGAACGCCCGCCGGTGCTCGTCCGCGATCGGGTGCAAGGGACAGCTTGGGCTCTGGAGCCACCGCAGGTCGGCCATGAGCCCGTACAGCACGAGCGCTCCGGTCAAACCCCAGACGGAGAGCCGCCCCCTCCAGGCTCCGCCGACCCCGGCGGCTCCCCGGCCGGCTGCGGCGAGCCTCTCCAGTCCCGGCGTCACCACCTCGCTGAGGGTCACGGCGGCCAGCAGCGCCACCAGCACCTGCGCGTAGGTCCCGGCGCTCCTCGGGACGACCTGGTAGAGCGCCAGCAGCCACAGCGGCAGCACGACCCGACGACGGGCGATCGCGACGAAGCAGCCGACCAGGGCGAGGGCCGCGAACACCGCCAGCCACGGCTCGCCGGTGAGCTCGAAGCGGAACACGTCGGGACGCCCGGAAAGGCTCCAAGCGGACGAGGTGGAGGCGCCGAGAAACGGCTCGACGCCGTGCCGTGCGAGCACGGTGACGGCCCATGGCGCCACCACCGCCCCGGCGACCACGACCACCGCCGCAACTCTCCGCAGCGAGCTGCGGCTCGCGCCGCTCGACAACCAGACGAGAGGAAGGCTGAGCGCCAGGAAGACGACGTTCTCGGGATGGCTGAGCGCGGCGGCTCCGACGGCGACCCCGGCGGCCAGGGCGCGAGCCGACCCCGGCTCGCGGACGGTGCGGTCGAAGAGCGCGAGAGCGACCACCGCGAGCAGCAACCCCAGCGAGCGGGTCAAACCGCCGCCCATGATGAGCCAGGCGAAGCTGTTCGGCAGGAGTGCGACGATGGTCGCGGCCCACAGTGCCGCCGGCCGCGAACCGAGCAGGCCGAGGGCGAGCCACGCCACCGCGAGCGGCGTTGCGAGGCTGGCGATGAGGGGCAGCCAGCGGAGCGCCGAAAGGGTGTCCAGGGGCGTCAGGTCGACGGCGAACGCTGCGGCGTAGAACGCCAGCGGGGGGTACGAGAACGGGGTGCCGCCGCCGTTGAAGCTGGTCTCACGAGGCAGGGCGTACCCGGCGGCGCGCACGTCGTCCACCATCGTGGCCCAGAGCGCCCCGTCGCCGAGGGGGAACGAGTCCTCGAGAAAGGGCGGGAACCGGACGGCCGCGGCCAACGCGACGACGGCTGCCAGGACCAGCCAGGTGCGGTGTCGGGCGAGCACGCTGCCACGCTACCCGAAGCGGCAACGGCGTGCAATTCTCCCCCTGGCCCGCGCGGCTGCTTCTTCGAGATGCCTCGTCGCACTCGTGCCGAGTGCAGCGTGCGCCGCTACTTCACATGGGCGCGGTGCAGCAGGACGTCGTGGAGCCCCGACATGGGATCGCGGCCGACGGCGAAGCAGTCGATCATCTCAGGCCCACGCGAGGTGCAGCTCGGGGCCGAAACCAGGGTGCCTCCGAGGGACTCCCAGGCGCTCCACCTCCGGCCGTCCCACCAGCTGTGGATCAGTCCGCCGTTTGCGTCGAGGGCAAACACGTCGAGGCGGTTGCGGCCCCAGCTCACCGCGGACGGCGCCGAACGGAGATCGCCGCCGAGGTCCTGCCACACGCTCCAGCTCTCACCGGACTGCCACCGGTGCCAGAGGTGATGCTGTTCGTCCTGCACGAAGCAGTGCAGCCGGTCGTTCATGACGGCGCAGGTCGGTGCGGAGCTCATGCTGCGACCGAGCGAGAGCTGGGAGGTCTCGAGGCTGATCCGGCCGAGCGTCTCCCACGAGCCCCAGCGGGCGCCATCCCACCTCACCTGGGCCCACTGGTCACCTTCGGTTCCAGCCACCACGTGGAGTGATCTTGCGCCGCGGGAGGCGACGGCCGGTGCGGTCGTGATCGAGCCGCCGAGCAGCTCCCACTCGCTCCACCCACCGCTCCCGCGGAAGAACTTGTGCCACAGCCGGCCGTCAGGGTCGCGCACGAAGCAGTCGAGATGCCGGGACTGCTTGGCTGTGCATCCGGGCGCCGATGCCAGCGGCAGCGTCATACCCTTGCGGATCGTGATTGGCACGGGAACGGCGGGTAGCGTGACGTCCCGGGCCACCACGATCGGGTCAAGGTCCTCCCAGGGGTGCCAGGTGCCGTCCCACCACAGGTGCCACAGGTGGCCGTCCGAACCCCGCGCGAAGACGTCGAGGCGAGTGGGTCCGTCCGAGGTCGCCGAAGGCGCCGACGTGAGGTTTCCCCCGAGCTGCTCCCACCCCTGCCAGCCTGCCTCGGCCCTCTGCTCCAGCGCCCATGGACCGGTGAGGACCACCACCGCTGCAACCAGAAGGCGGAGAGCTGGGCTTCGCGGCCCGGGGCGCTCAGGTCGAGAGTCTCGGATCATGACCACCTCCCCGGATGGCACGGCGCGACTGATCTCCAGTCCGGAGTCACCTCCGTTCACGTCGTCTCATTCACACCGCTTGTCAAGGAACATAGGTCCGTTGCGGTTCGGCGGCCAGCCCGTGGGTCAACCGTCGTTCGGGCGAAACGCCGGCACGGCGGATCTCCGACTTCCAGTTCGACCCGGTCGTGGTCTTGCATCGAGAGAAGGTGCGGGGTGCGACCCGCACCGCCCGACAGCTGCTCCACGCTGGCGCCGTGCGATCTGCCGGCGGGATGTCCCAGGAGCCCTAGCCCGCAGTGTTCACCAGACTTCTGCTGCGGTAGGCGATGCGCCGCGTTCGGCGGTGATTCCTCACCTCGGAGTGCTCGACGTACCGTCAAGTACGCCTCCGCGCCCGCTCGGCCCGGAATCCCCCCGCACAAGGCACCTCGCCGACCTCGCGACGAACCCCGACGAGTGATCCGGGCCAGATCCGGCACCGCTGCCCACAGCCTCGCCTAGAAGCCCCTGCCTCCGGCCGGGGTACAGTGGGACCGAAGGCACCGGAGGGCAGGACCGTGAGGCTGGTCAGATCGACAACGCGGGTTGCCGTTGGCGCGGCGATGCTGGGCGCCCTCGGCTGCGCCCACGTCGCGGTCGAGCCCTTCGTCTTCGCGCCCGCTGCCATGACCCGGACCACGGGCGATCCGCCGGCGTGCTTCTCCGCTCCGCTCGCGGGCTGCGTCGGCGCCGCCGCCCGCCAGAGCGCGGCGAAACACCTCGCCTCGCCGTGGTGGTACCCCTTCCACCCGGACCTGCACCACCGGGTCTGCCGCGGCGACCCGGAGGCCCGCCGGAGGTTCGTCGAGGGGGTCCGACGGATTCCGGACGAGGACCCGTCGCACGCGCTGACCGGGATGTACCTCGCCTTCCTCGACGGGTGCACCACTCCCAGCTTCTGCGAGTGGGCGCTGGGCGTCGCCGCCGACGTCTCCGAGCCGCGCCAGACCCGGCTCCTGCTGCTGGAGGGGGCCAGGCGGGGCTGTGAGGCGGTGCTCGGCGACCGGCGCCTCGCGGCGGTCGGCTCGACCCTGGGCCGCTCGCTCGCCGACGAGCCGCGCTGGGTCACGAGCACGCGCGACGCCCGGTGCCCCGATCTCGAGCGCCCCGAACCGCCCTGGGACGACCTCGCGGCGCAGCACGCGGCGGGGTGTCTCGATCTCTCCGAGTGGCTCGAGCGCCACCGCGACGAGGCCGACGCGACCGCTGCGGCGCTCGAGCGCTGCGTGGAGGGGCACGAGATCCGCTACCGGGAGGCCGACTGC
The DNA here is from genome assembly GCA_963714745.1 of uncultured Acidobacteriota bacterium. Lineage (GTDB taxonomy): Bacteria > Acidobacteriota > Thermoanaerobaculia > Thermoanaerobaculales > Sulfomarinibacteraceae > CAVQPK01. The sequence continues at coordinate 64,928 of CAVQPK010000014.1, read as the reverse complement.
CTGCGCGAGCTGGCCGGGCTCGATCGCGACCGCGCGGTGGCCTGGCTGCAGACCGATGCGCGCCGCGGTTGGGGCATGTCCTCGACCATCACCCGGTACGCCAGGACGCTGCTGCGCTTCCCCGAGCAGGGCCGGCTCGAAGGCGAGCTGGCGCACCTCGGCCTCATTCCGCCGGTCCCTTTGCCGGGGGGCGCCCGCCCTGGAGCGGTGCTGCCGGAGGAGATCCTCGAGGATCGCGGCCGCCTGCTGCGCTTCAACCCTTCCTGCTCGTTGCGTTACTGCGAACACGCTCCGCTCACCTACCTCCTTGCTGACCTGGTATCGCCTGCGCTCGACGACCTGGTGATCGAAGAACGGTGGCCCGCGCTCGAGCGGGTCGAGCTCGGGTCCGGGCCGCGGGCGGTGTCGACCTCGCTCCGCGGCATTCCGGTCACCTTCCACGTGGCCGAGGACCCACGCGGCGCCGGGTACGACGTCGAGCACTTCGAAAAGCTCCGCGGGGCGGTCGGCGACGCGCTCGAGGCACCCCACGAGCTGATCCTCTACGGCGGAGGGAAGGTCTACCGCCTGCCGATCCGGTACCTCGGCGAGTGGTTCGACCTCGAGGCGCTGGTCGGAGGGCTCAACACCGTCCTCGCGGAGCGGGACAGCGATCTCAGGTTCGCCACCCTGGACCCGCACTGCATCCCCTGCGCCCGGGTGGTCGCCGGCCCGGGGGACGGGCTGGTGGAGGCGGCGTTCAGCGGGCTGCTCGAGCCGGTCGACCCGTTCAAGGAGCTGTGGGTCCTGCCGAGCTTCGACCCCGCGCTGCTGATGCGAGACCGGTAGGCGATCTGCCGGGCGATCCGGACCGGGCGTCCCGGGCGCGCACACAGCTTTGACGTGGTGGCGGCATGTGCCGACGATCGGGGCTGTTGGTTGACAGTGAACAGGTGAAGGTGCGGGCGCGGCCGGCCGGGCCCGGAGAAGGAGTCGGCAATGAAAGTGCTCGGTTCGATGCGCGGCGTGATCGTGATCGCAGCCTGCTGGTCGCTGCTCGGCGGCCGGACGGATGCCCAGACGCTCCGGGAGCTGCTCGGACAGGTGGTGGGCGAGAGCCAGCCCAGCGAGGAGCCGGCGGTTGCGGACGGCGGCGAGGCTGGGCTCGCACTGATGGAGGCGCTCGTGGTGAGCAGCGATCAGGCGGTCGCTCGTGCCTCGCGGCCCGACGGTTTTCTCGGTGATCCGACGATCCGGGTCGCGCTTCCTGAGGGCCTCGCGAAGGCTCGAGCCACGCTGCAGATGTTCGGCGCCGACGAGGAGCTCGCCGCCTTCGAGGTGAGCCTCAACCGTGCCGCGGAGAGCGCGTCCTCCGAGGCTTTCCCTCTGTTGCGCGACGCGGTTCGGGAGGTCGTTTTCGACGATCCGGTCGCAGTCCTGCGGGCCGGAGGATCGGCCGCGACCGAGACCCTGCGCGCCCAGGCCGCGGCGGGTCTGGCCGACGCACTGGAGCCGCACGTGCGGGCAGCCATCGAACGAGCCGGCGTCGTGCGCAGCTTCGACCGGCTGGCAAAGGCGGGGGGGAGGGTGGTCACGCTGACCGGCGTGAAGGCCGCCGATCTCACCCCGCACGTGACCGGTGAGACGCTGGACGGTCTCTTCACTCTGATCGCCGCCGGCGAGGTCGCGATCCGGACTGATCGCGCCGCGCGCACGACGCCGCTGCTCGTGGAGGTCTTCGGATCGGCCGAGGGCACCGCCGATCGAGGACCGGACGAGCAACCTCCGGCCGCGCCGGCCACCGCGGCCGGCGACACCGACCGCGCCCTCGAGGAGGCACTGATCGTGGCCGCCCAGCGGGCCGTGCAGAAGGCGTCGCAGCTCGACGGGTACTTCGGCAATGCCACCATTCGCATCCCTCTGCCTCGCTCGGTGAGGACAGTCGGCGATTCACTGCGCAGGATCGGCATGGGTGGGATGGTGGACGACTTCGAGCTGGCGATGAACCGCGGTGCCGAGAGGGCGGCCGCCGAGGCGACGCCGATCCTCGTCGATGCGGTGAAGGGGACCTCCTTCGACGACGCGATCGCCATCCTGAGGGGCGGTGAGACGGCAGCCACCGACACTCTGCGTGCGAAGACCGAGGCCAGGCTGAGCGAGGTGTTCCGGCCGATCATCGCAGCCAAGCTCGACGAGGTCGGTGCGACGCGCAGCTACGATCGGCTGATGGAGCAGAGCGGCGGCCTCATGGACCTGCTCGGCGGCGGCGCCAAGGAGGACCTGCCGAGCTACGTCACGGGCAAGGCGCTCGACGGGCTGTTCGTGCTGGTTGCCGAGGAGGAGAAGAGGATCCGCGACAACCCCGTCGCGCGGAGCACCGAGCTCCTGAAGAGGGTGTTCGGCTCGCTGCGCTGACCGCCGGTGCCGCAGTTCGCCGACGTCTCAGCCTGAACCCAACCCGTGACCGCGTGCGACCGGGGTGGAAGGTCTGCCCGTCCCTGAAGACGAGGCTCGCCAGTCGACACGAAGACTCCGCGTTACGAGGCCCCCGGGGGTCGACGATCGCCAGCACCAGAGGGCGTGCGTCGCACCGCCATCAGGACTCCGGTCTTCGCCTCCGAGCCTGCCGGTCGCCGGCCACCGAGTCCATCTGTCTCGATTCTCGATATATTTTTCAGAGTGTTGGTCGCAAGACGTCGGTGGTTCGGCGTGCGCTACAATCGACTCGACCGCCAGACGGAACCAGAAGTGCTGCCGCACGTCGGGGGTGCGGAGCGTGCACGTGTGATGGAGGGCGACACGGCGCAATGAGCGGAAGCGCCACCCACCGGACAGCTCGGAGCGCCGAAGCGGTGCGTGGTGTTGGCGCGGAGTCGACGCGCGCCGCCGTTCGAACGACCCAAGCGGGCGGTGCCACCTCGTTGGCGGTGCCCACCGTGTTGTTCCAGCACATCATGGTGTCGATTCCGGAAGAGGGGAGGAGCTGAGATGACCACCCGAGCCCCGGAGTGGGCAGCGGCCGCACGCGCCGACGAAGGGGCGCAGGCCGCGGCTGAGATCTGCATCACCTGCAGGCATCTTCCAACCTGCGTCCACCGCCGCGGGCAGCGGTCCCCGATGCTGCTGTGCGACCTCTACGAGGAAGGCGAGTGGACGCTCGACATGGTGGCGGCGATCGTCGACCGCAACCTCGGACAGCTTGGGGGCCTGATTGCGATCCTCGAGGGCATCCAGGCCAAGTGCGGCTTCCTGCCTGAAGGCGCGCTCCGGGTGGTGGCCGAGCGCACCGGCCGGTCGCTGGTGGAAATCTACGGGGTGGCAACGTTCTACAAGGCATTCAGCCTCGAGCCGCGGGGCCGGCACCTGTGCTCGGTCTGTGTCGGCACCGCCTGCCACGTGCGCAGCGCCCCCGAGGTGTTGGACCAGTTCACGAAGGCCCTCGAGGTCGATCCGGGTCGCACCACCGAGGACGGAGAGTTCACCCTCGAGACCGTCAACTGTCTCGGCGCCTGCGCTCTCGGACCGATCGTGGTGGTCGACGGGCACTACTTCTCCAACGTCGACCGGCGCCGGGTGGGCGAGATCCTCGAGCAGGCGCGGACCGGGCTCGACGCGGTTGCCGCAACCGGCGACAGCCGTGTGTTCCCGGTCGAGGTCTACTGTGCCCGGTGCAACCACAGCCTGATGGACCCCGATCATCTGGTCGACGGCTTCCCATCGGTCAGGGTGACGATCTCCTTCGCCAGGCTCCACGGCTGGTTGCGGTTGTCGTCACTCTACGGCAGCTACGCGATCGAGTCGGAGCACGAGATACCGGAAGACACGGTGGCCCACTTCTTCTGCCCGCACTGCCACGCGGAGCTTGCTGGGGCGACCGACTGCCCGATCTGCACCGCGCCGATGGTCCCGCTGATCGTGCGCGGGGGCGGCATGGTCCAGATCTGCTCGCGCAAGGGGTGTCGGAGCCACATGCTCGACCTCGACGGTGTCAACCTGTGACCCGTGATCAGCGCCTCGAGCCGGCGACCTTCGCCAGGCTGCTGAGCCCTGAGCGGGCGCCGCGAAGCTCGACGGCCCGAAGGGCTTACCTCCGCTGTTCCCAGCCAACCAGCTCCCGGCACCGCGGCGCACCTCATCGGATGGAACGGATTGTCTTGGGTCTGAAGGGGGAGTGAATGGAGAGGCTGCGCTCGGTCGATGCCTTTCTCGGTCTGCGGGAGCGGTTGCGGGTCGACCGCAACGGCGGCCTGCCGACGATCGTGATCCCGGCCGGAACCTGCGGTCAGGCCAGCGGCGCCAACGATCTCATCCGGATCACCAAACGGTGCCTGCTCGCGCGCGGGCTCGGAGACCGGATCCGGCTGCGGATCACCGGCTGCCACGGCTACTGCCAGATGGAGCCCTCGGTGCTGGTTCTGCCGGAACGGACCTTCTACCCCCGACTCGACATCGGGGGCATGGAGCGGGTGGTCGGGGCGGTGGCCGAAGGTGGTGTGGTCGAGGACCTGCTGTTCCTCGACCCGGCGAGCGGCCGCCGGATCGCACGCCAAGACGAGGTTCCGTTCTTCGCCAACCAGCACCGGACCCTGCTTGCCGCCAACGAGCGTCTGGACCCGATCCGGATCTACAATGCGATCGACAACGACGGCTACCTCGCTCTCGCCCGTCTGCTCCAGGACGGCAGGCCCGAGGACGTGATCGAGTCCCTCAAGACCGCAGGGCTGCGCGGCCGCGGCGGCGCCGGGTATCCCACCTGGCGGAAATGGCAGATGCTGGCCGATCGTCCGGCCGACGGAGCCAAGTACTTGGTCTGCAACGCGGACGAAGGCGATCCCGGCGCCTACATGGACCGCAGCCTGCTCGAGGGCAACCCGCATTCGATCCTGGAGGGAATGCTGATCGGCGCCTTCGCGACCGGCGCCAGCCACGGAGTGGTCTACGTTCGCGCCGAGTACCCGCTGGCGATCAAGCATCTCACGATCGCGATCCGGCAGGCGCGCGAGTCCGGTCTGCTGGGCGAGGACATCCTCGGCACCCGTCGCAGCTTCGACGTCCAGCTGGTGCGCGGCGCGGGGGCCTTCGTGTGCGGCGAAGAGACCGCGCTGATCGCGTCGATCGAAGGCCGGATGGGCGAGCCTCGGCAGCGGCCGCCGTTTCCGGTCGAGCGCGGCATCGCAGGCCGGCCGACGGTGATCAACAACGTCGAGACCTGGGCCAACGTGCCGGTGATCGTCCGCGAGGGACCCGAGGCCTTCGCCGGGCTGTGCACCGACGGCAATTGCGGCACCAAGATCTTCAGTCTGGTGGGAAAGGTGGCCAACACCGGGTTGGTCGAGGTGCCGATGGGGTCGTCGATCCGGAGCATCGTCTACGGCATCGGGGGCGGCTCGTCGTCGGGCTCGAGAATCAAGGCAGTGCAGACCGGCGGCCCGTCGGGAGGCTGCATACCGGCAGATCGCTTCGACCTGCCGATCGACTACGACAGCCTGCTCGAGGCCGGCTCGATCATGGGCTCGGGCGGCATGATCGTGATGGACGTCGAGACCTGCATGGTCGACGTCGCCCGCTACTTCATGAAGTTCCTGATGGACGAGTCGTGCGGCAAGTGCTTCACCTGCCGCAAGGGCACCCAGCGGATGCACGAGATCCTCGAGGACGTGACGGAGGGCCGGGCCAGCCTGGCCGACGTCGCCCTGCTCGAGGAGCTCGCTCACGTGGTCAGGGACACCTCGATGTGCGGGCTCGGCCAGTCGGCGGCCAACCCGGTGCTGAGCACGCTGCGCTACTTCCGGCACGAGTACGAGCGCCACGTGATCGACCGCCGCTGTGACGCGTTCGTATGCCAGACGTTGGTCGGCGCTCCCTGCCAGACCGCCTGCCCGATCGGCACCGAGGCCTGGCGCTACGTGGCCCATATCGAACGCGGCGAGGTCGAGCAGGCCTACCGGGTGATCCGTGCCGCCAACCCGTTCCCCTCGGTCTGCGCCCGCGCATGCGACCATCCCTGCGAGTCGCGCTGCCGGGCCGGCACCAGCGGCGGCTCGGCGGTGGCGATCCGGGCACTCAAGCGATTCGTCACCGACCGGGTTGACCCGGCGTCCTACGTCGCCGACCGCCGGGACTGGCCGGACGGCGAGGCCCCGCGGGTCGCGGTGATTGGGTCGGGGCCAGCCGGCCTGACTGCGGCCCACGAGCTCTCCCGGGCGGGTTGCCGGGTGACCGTCGTCGAAGCGGAGACCGAGCCCGGAGGCATGCTCTACTGCGCGATTCCCGCCTACCGGCTACCGCCCGAGGTGGTGCGACGCGAGATCGGCGCCCTTCTCGATGACACCATCGAGCTGCGTTGCGACTGTGCCCTCGGCCGCGACCTGACCGTCGACCAGCTCTTCGACGACGGCTTCCGGGCTGTGCTCCTGGCGACCGGCGCCCACAAGAGCCGGCCGCTCGGGCTGGCGAACGAGGACGCACCGGGGGTGGTTCCGTCGATTGAGTTTCTCAAGGCGTGGAACCTGCGCGCCGAGCACCTCGCGAAGGGCAGGGTGGGAGTGATCGGAGGCGGCAACTCCGCGATCGACGCCGCCCGTACCGCGATCCGTCAGCGCGACGTCGAGTCGGTCACCCTCTACTACCGGCGGACGCGGTCCGAGATGCCGGCCTTCGCGGAGGAGATCGAGGCCGCGATCGAGGAGGGCATCCGGGTCGAAACCCTGGTCACGCCGACCCGCCTTCTGACGACCAACGGCGTGTTTTCCCACCTGGAGTTCATCCGCAACACCCTCGGCGACCCGGACGCGAGTGGCCGCCGCCGGCCGCTTCCGATCGAGGGCAGCGAGTCCACGGTCGAGCTCGACACCCTGGTCGTCGCGATCAGCGAGGACTCGGGGATCGACTCGATCACCCCGGCCCGCTCGAGCGGGATCGAGACCACCCCGGGGAACACGGTTCGGGTCGACCCCGAGACGCTCCTGACCAGCAGACCGGGTGTGTTCGCGGCCGGCGACGTGGTCACAGGGCCGAATACCATCGTCGACGCGATCGCCGCCGGCAAGCGCGCGGCGGCGATGATCGAGCGCCACCTGCTGGGGCGTTCCCTCGAGGCTCCGGTGAGCAGCTGCCGCCCGAGCGTCTATCTGGAGCCGGCGTCCGGCGGCAGCGATCAGCCGACCTACGATCGTGTCGAGACTCCGCGCGCCTCGGTGGAGTGGCGGCGGCGCAACTTCGCCGAGGTCGAGGTCACGCTGTCGCCCGAAGAGGCTCGCCGGGAGGCGCGCCGCTGCCTGCGGTGCGACCTCGAGTTCACCCGGCAGCTCGCCGTCGAGCCGGTCGCGGTCGGGGAGGTGGCGCCATGATCTCGCTCACTGTCAACGGCCTTGCGGTCAGCGTCGACAAGGGCAGCACGATTCTCGAGGCGGCGCAGTTCCTCGGCTTCCCGATCCCGACCCTGTGCCACATGGAGGGCCTCAGCCCCTACGGCGCGTGCCGGCTGTGTGTGGTCGAGGTCGGGCAGGGGCGGGTCGCTCGCCTGGTGACCTCCTGCACCCACCCGGTGCAGGAAGGGCTTGTGGTCCGCACCGCCTCGAGCCGAGTCGTCAGGGCGCGCCGGATGGTCGTCGAGCTGATGCTCGCCTCGTGTCCGCAGTCCAAGACCATCCAGGATCTGGCCTCGGAGCTCGGGGTGCGCCAGCAACGTTTCCGCCAGGAGCACGAGACCTGCATCCTGTGCGGCCGATGCGTGCGAATGTGTGCCGAGCAGATGGCGGCGGGGGCGATCGGGTTTTCCGGCCGCGGCCAGAAGCGCGCCCTGGGCACACCCTTCGACGCCAGCTCTCCGGTCTGCCGCCTGTGTGGCGGCTGCCTCTACGTATGCCCGGCCTGCGAGCTGCGCTGCACCTTCACTGAGCCCGAGAAGGCGATCTGCGGCGGCTGCGCGAACCTCGCGCCGCCCTGTGTCGACAAGCCCGCGTACGACGACATGATGTGTTTCCTGAGGCCGTGCGCGGCCTGCGAGATCAAGCCCGACTGAGTGATGGAGGAGAAGTCACCATGACCCTTTCGAGGATCAACGCGACCGCCGCGACCCTGACCAAGAACCGCACCGAGGACTCGGTGGTTCCGACCTCGGGGATGTGCGTCACCTGCGTCGACGGCTGCATCGGCATGTGTGAGATCGGCAAGTCTGCCTACCGCGGGCACGAGGTCATCTACCCACAGCCCTTCGGCGTGATCACCACCGCCGGTGAAAAGGTCTACCCGGTCGACTACTCGCACTTCAACATCATGGGCACCGCGGTTGGGGCGCACGGCATTGAGGCCGACAGCGACCGCGCGGTCTTTCCCGCGGTCGACCTCACCGTGCGATTCGGCCGCGACGGGGGCCTCAAGTTCCGTTACCCGTGGATCATTCCGGGTATCGGGTCGACCGACGTCGCACGCAATAACTGGGAGGGGCTGGCGATCGGCTCCGCGCTCGCAGGCACCGGCCTGACCATCGGCGAGAACGTCGTCGGCATGGACATGGAGGCGAAGATCGTCGACGGCCGGGTGGTCGACACCACCGACCTGAAACGTCGGGTGCGGCTCTACCGCGACCACCAGATCGACGGCTACGGCGCGATCATCGTGCAGGCCAACGTCGAGGACACCCGGCTCGGTGCCCAGGAGTATGCGATCGCCGAGCTCGGGGTCGAGTGCGTCGAGCTCAAGTGGGGACAGGGGGCCAAGAACATCGGCGGCGAAGTCAAGATCCGCGATCTACGCAAGGCCCAGGAGCTCCACCGCCGCGGCTACATCGTGCTCCCCGACCCGACCGACGAGAACGTCATCAAGGCCTATGAACGGGGTACCTTCCGCGAGTTCGAGCGCCACTCCAGGGTCGGCATGGTCGAGGAAGAGGGCTTTGCGCGCCGGGTCGAGGAGCTCCGCGCGGCGGGCGCGAAGTACGTCTTCCTGAAGACCGGCGCCTACCGGCCGGCCGACCTGGCGCGAGCGATCGCCTGGGCGTCGAAGTACGGTCTCGACCTGCTCACAGTGGACGGCGCCGGCGGCGGCACCGGAATGAGCCCATGGCATATGATGAACGAGTGGGGCGTGCCGCCGGTCGAGCTGCACTCGCTGCTGTACCAGTACGCTCACCGGCTCTCCGGGCAGGGGCGTCCGCTGCCGGCGTTGGCAGTTGCCGGCGGGTTCGTGTTTGAGGACCAGATCTTCAAGGGTCTCGCGATGGGCGCGCCATACGTCAAGCTGGTCGGGATGGCGCGCTCGCCGATCGCCGCTGCGATGGTCGGCAAGACAATAGGCCGCACCATCGACGAGGGCCAGATCCCGGTCTATGTCGAGCGGTTCGGGCGCACCCGCGACGAGATCTTCGTCACCGCCGGCGAGCTGCGCCACCTGCTGGGGGACGAGACCTTCGAGCGCCTGCCGACCGGCGCGATCGGGCTCTTCACATACTACGAGCGGCTCGCACAGGGGCTGCGCCAGCTCATGTGCGGCGCCCGCAAGTTCGCGCTCGAGCACGTCTCGCGCGACGACCTCGCCTGCCTGACCCACGAGGCGGCCGAGGTGAGCGGCATCCGCTACCTGCTCGACGTCGACCGCGAGGAGGTGGAGACGATCCTCAACGGCCGTTGTTGAGGACCGCCTCGAGCGCGTCCAGGAAGCCGTCGAGGTCCTCGCGCTCCAAGGTGAGTGCGGGGTCGAGCCGAAGCACCGGAAGGCCGGGCCGGCGGGCGAGCACATAGCCCCGGCGCACCAGCTCGCGGTGGACCTCGCCGGCGTCCGGACCGCGGCCGTCATCGACCAGCTCGATCGCCGCCATCAGGCCCCGGGCGCGGATCTGGGCGATGCGGCCGGTCCTGATCCGGACCGCGTCGAGCCCGTCGCCGAGCATCACCGCGAGGGACTCTGCGCGGGACAGGAGCCCCTCGTCGTCGATCGTGCGTACCACTGCCGTCGCCACCGCCGCCCCGAGCGGGTCGTTCTGGTGGGACTGGGCGTAGTGGATCGGCTCGCCGCCGAGCCGGTCCACCACCCGCGGCCCGAGTGCGGCGACGCTGACCGGGTAGCCGTTCCCGATCCCCTTGCCGATCGCGACGATGTCGGGGGTTACCTGGTAGTGCTCGTGCCCGAACCATCGGGCGGTGCGGCCAACACCTGTGGTGACCTCGTTCACCAGCACCAGGCCGTCGGCCTCGCGCATGGCCCGCTCGAGCGCCCGCACCAGCTTCACGGGCGGGAAGCGGACCAGGCCCGACGAGCTCCCCGGCTCGAGCAGGAAACCGCCGATCCGGTCGAACGGGATCGCCGCCCAGCTCGAGCACCGCCGGTCGCAGGCGACCCCGTCCGGGCAGCCCGTGCAGGCCGACCAGTCGAAGCAGTACCACTCGTCCTCGCGCTTGGAGCTCGCGGAGCCGTAGGCGCCGCAGTAGGCGTCGGTCGTGGTCAGCAGCAGAGGCCGGTCGATGACCGCCTGGGCCACCCGGACGGAGTACTCCACCGCCTCGCTGCCCGAGCACAGGAAGACGCAGCGGCCGCCGCCCCCGACGCCGGAGACCGCGAGCACCGCCTCGGCGGCCTGCTCGACCACCGGGCTCGAGTAGCAGAAGCCGGTGTGGCCGATCCGCTCTGCCTGCCGGACCATCGCGTCGAGGACCCTGGGGTGGCCGTGGCCGAGCGGTGTGCACCACACGCCCGACTCGAGATCGACCCAGCGTCGTCCAGTGGAGTCGAAGAGGCTGCAGCCCGAGGCCCGGACGATCCCGGGCAGCAGGAGCTCGTGGCCCGGGTACCAGCAGAGGTGGCTCATCGTGATCTCCTCGTCGAGTGCGCCGCGACCGGGGCCGTCCGGAGCTGCCGGATGGCGGCGGCGGCGGTCGATCCGGACCCACACACTACTCCACCGAGCGACCCCGTGGGGAGAGCCGATTCTGCGACATGGCACGGCCGAAATGGTACGATCCGGGCCGACCGGCGCCGCCGACGGGGTCGGGCCGGGGTCGATCCCGGGAGCGTGGCGGGGCGTGGCAACGGCACCCGGCGACCGCACGTCGCCGACCCACCGGCTCGACCTGCGAGAGGAGAGACCACCGGTATGGAGTTCATCGCGACGGTCCCGATCTGGCTTCTCGTGCTGCTGACCTTCGTGCTGAGGATCACCGACGTGACCCTCGGGACCGTTCGCACGGTGAGCATCGTCAAGGGCTACATCGGCCTCTCGATGGTTCTGGGCTTCTTCGAGGTCGGCATCTGGGTGGTCGTCATCTCACAGGTCATCGTGCGGATCAACGAGAGCTGGCTGCTGGCGGTCGCCTACGCCGGCGGCTTCGCGGCCGGCAACGGGGTCGGGATCCTGATCGAGCGGCGGCTGGCGCTCGGGAGCGTGGTGATGCGGTTCTTCTCGAGCGACCACGGGGAGTCCATCGCGGCGGCGCTGCGGGCCGACGGCCGCGCCGTCACGACCTTCAACGGCGAGGGCGCCGGAGGGCCGGTGACCCTGGTCTACGTCGCGAGCCCCCGGCGCCATCAGCGGCGCCTGCTGGCGACCGCGCAGGCGATCGACCCCGAGCTGTTCTGGGTGACCGAGCCCGCCCACGAGACCAGCCGGTGGCCGTCGCTCCGGCTCCGACCCGTGCCGCACGCGACCGGCTGGCGGGCGGTGTTCAAGAAGAAGTAGCCGAGACGCCATCCTCGATCACGAACTCGAAGCTCGTGCTGCGCTCGACGGTGGAGATCACGTCGTGGACGTCGATCTCGAGTCGATAGGCGCCCGGCCCCGGCAGCGCCGAGAGCGGAATCTGTGAGCCGATCATGAACACGCCGGGCGCGGCCGCCGAAGCCTGCACCGGCCTCCGAACGGTGGCAAAGGTCGGACGGGGCTCGCCGGTCCGGAACAACCGCATCGAAACCCGGACGCTGGGTACGCCGCCGCCGTCGAGGCCCGGGTTGGCGAGCAGGCAGAAGTAGGCCAGATCCTCGTCGGCGGCGAAGCGACCGTTACTGCGCCAGGCCAGGTGGTAGCCGCCGAAGACGAACGGGCTGCCGGCCTCGTACGAGGCGAGCGGCGTCACCTCGGCGCCGGCCGTGATCGAGGTGATGAACGGTGACTGGGGGTCGGCCGGGGCGGCCTCGACCTCGAGCCGGCGCACCACCACCGTGCCGTCGGCGGTGGCCAGGGCCAGCTCCAACGAGGCTGGCGCCGCGCTCGCCGGGATCTGGAGCTCGAGCGGGCCGCTGGCCTCCTGCGTCAGGGCCGCGACGTCAGCCTGGAAGGTGCCCTCGACGAGGCCGCCCTGGCCCACCAGCCGACCGACCACGAGCCCGTCCTGGCGAACGTCAGCGGGGAGGTCGAGAGTCACCCACAACGGGTAGTCTCCCGGAGCGCGCACGCCCCGGACGAGCCGCGCCGGAAAGCCGCCTGACTCTGTCGATTCGTCCTGTTCGAACCAGACCAGCTGGGCGGTGGTCGCCGCCGCCCCGCCCGGAAGCAGGGGGTACTGGGGCGGATTCTCGAGGGCGGGGTGGGCGACCAGCCGTGCGGGAAGGGCGGCCAGGAGCGCGGTGCCTCGGTCCGCGCCCCGGATCTGGGTGGCGAGCTGCCACACTCCCGTGCCCTCGCAGTCGAAGAACACCAGCGCGAGGGGCTCGTCACTGCCCGCGAGCGCTGCGGGCAGCTGATCGGGGGCGAAGGTCCACTCCTCCACCATGCCCTTGGCGAGATGGAAGCGGACCCCGTGGCGGGTTGTGATCTCGTCGGGGGCGTTCTCGTCACGGAACTTGGCGTCCGGGGCGACCTCGGTCAGCGTACTTCGCGCCGGCAGGCCGTATTGGTTGCGGAGCCGGTGGCGCAGGTCCCACTCCTCTCCGATCAGCCGGTTCCGCCGGACTCCGTCCTCCGGGAGGGGCTCGCGGTAGATGGCATCGAGGTAGGGCGCGATCTGACCCCCTCGGCGGCGGGCCGGCGCGCCGAGCAACAGGAGGACCCTGCCGCGGTCGCTCAGCGAGCCGCGTGTCTCTCCCTCGGCGAACTGCCGGTCGGCCGCTGCGACCCGGGCTTCGAAGTCGAGCCTGAACTCGTTGGCGCGGGTCGACAGATCAGGGTCGCGGCGCGCCCAGAACAGCGCGATGAAGCGGGCGATCTCCGCCTCGTCGGTGAGTGCGGCCAGCTCGGTGCGCTCGCCATCGGTGAGCAGGAAACCGGCTGGTCCGTCCACCCAGGGAGCCCAGCGGTGGGCGGGCTGGGCAGGCGTGACCGAGGCCGCGAGACAGATGGCGACGCCGAGTACAGCAGCAGAGCGCATGGTCCCCTCGTCGGGTCGTGTCATGAGAAGTGTACGACGGTGGGGGGGTGAGGTTCGGTTTCGGATCACCTCCGGGGCGATGGAGGACGCGTCGGAGCGACCTTGACACCCGTTCGCCCGAGGCCGTAGGCTCGGGGCCTTCCGAGCGGAGGCCCGAAATGACCCAGTACAGCCACCCTGAACTGCCGGTACGTCACTCCTACCCGGTTGCGGTCGAGAAGGCCGGCTTCGTGACCGCGTTCGGCCTGTTGCTCAAGACCCTTCCCTACGCGATGGTCCGCTTCGGCATCCTGCTCGCGGTCACCGTGATCACCATCGTCTGGATGGTGGTGACCCTCGGCGGCGGCGCCCTGCTGGGCGCCAAGCTCCACCCCTTCGCGGGCTACGCCTGGATCTTCGCCGGGCTCGGCGCGGCCGGTGCGGTCTGGCGACTGGTGGTCCGCTACACCCTCTACCTGATCAAGGCGGGCCACATCGCGGTGCTCACCGAGCTCATCACCCGCGGCGAGGTCGGCAACGGGAGCGAGGGCATGTTCGGGTACGGAAAGCGGGTGGTGACCGAGCGCTTCGCAGAGGTCAACATCCTGTTCGCCCTCGACCTCCTGATCCGGGGCGTGGTGAGGACCTTCAACCGCTCCCTCGACTGGGTGTCGTCGCTGCTGCCGGTGCCGGGCCTCGACGCCCTGGTCGGGATCGTCAAAATGGTGCTCCACGCCTCGACCACGTACATCGACGAGACCATCTTCTCGTACAACCTGGCGCGCGGAGACGCCAGCCCCTGGCGCTCCGGCAAGGACGGCCTGATCTACTACTGCCAGAACGCCAAGGAGGTCCTGAAGACCGCGGCCTGGGTGGTGGTGCTCGACAAGGCGCTGACGCTCGTGCTGTGGCTGGTGATGCTGGCGCCGGCGGCGGGGCTCGCGCTGGTGCTCCCTGAATCGGCCAAGGTGCTCGGCGCCGGGACCGCGCTCGCGATCGCCGTGCTGTTCACCGGCAGCGTGCGGTCCGCGTTCCTCCAGCCCGTCTTCCTGATCATGATCATGACCACGTACCACGTGGTGGTTCGGGACCAGTCGATCGATCCGACCTGGGACGGCCGCCTGTCGCAGCTCAGCCGCCACTTCCGCGAGCTCAAGGCGAAGATCCCGACGCCATCCGTCTCGACCACCGAGGAGCTGCCCCCGGTTCCGGGAGTCTGACCCGGCTCCCGCCACCACGGTGGCAGGAGGATTCCATCCCTTTGTCAACTCCTGACAGTACCGTGTCAGGAGGGTGCTGGTGCAATCCCCTCGCGGTCGATCCCGATACCAGTCGGCCGACGACACCGGGAGGATGCGATGCACGACTTCTGTTGGGTTGAGATGGTGACCGACGACCGGAAGGCCGCCCAGGCCTTCTACGGTCGGCTCTTCGGTTGGGAGTTCGAGGAGCTCGAACGGGGCGATCTGTACATGGGAATGGCGTACAGCCCGAAGGGCTAGCCCTCGTACTCCGTGCGGCCGAGAAAGGCCAGCAGCCGCCGCTTCACGTGCGGCCACTCCGACTCGAGGATGCTGTAGTAGACGGTGTCGCGCCAGTGGCCGTCCCAGTTGAGGCGGTTGTGCCGCAGAACGCCTTCGCGGACCGCCCCGAGCCGTTCGATCGCCTTCTGGGACACCAGGTTTCTCCGGTCGGTCTTGAGCTGAACCCGGACCGCGCCGAGGTCCTCGAAAGCGTGGCCGAGCAGCAGGAGCTTCGACTCGGTGTTGACCGCGGTGCGCTGGAACCCGGCGGCGAGCCAGGTCCACCCGATCTCGAGCGCGCGATCGCGGCGACGGATGTCGAGGAACCGGGTCGAGCCGACGGCGCGGCCCGCCTGGGCTTCGATGATGGCGAAGGCGATCTCCTGGCCGGCGAGGGTCGCGGCCGCCGCGGTCTCGATCCACTGCTTCATCTCGTCGAGGTCCCGCGGGGGCGGGACCGGCATGAAGTGCCATGCCTCGAGGTCGCCTCCGGCCGCGAGCAGGTCACCGGCGTGGCGGGGGCCGACCGGCTCGAGGCGGACGTGCTCCCCCTCGAGAGTGACCGGACGTGGGTCGAAGGCTGTCGACATCCCCTGCATTGTAGTCGCTGACGTGACGCTCATTCTCGGCTTCGACGCTCGGCGAGCCGGTCACGGTCGTCCGCTCAGAGCCGACGGCCGCTCGGAACCGGCCGAACGCAGTTCGCCTCGGGTCGGGTGGGGCGCCGGGCGGCGGACTCCGCCCGGCGCGCGTCCTTCAGGGCTGGTAGGACGCCAGGACCGGCTTGAGCGCTCCGGCGATCCGTATCGCGACCGGCGGGTCGAGGTTGGACATGACGATGACGGTGTTGTGCCCGTCCGACTCGAGCTCCGCGTTGACGCCCGGCGCGCCGCCGGCGATCGCCCAACCCCAGGACGCGCGGCCGGCGTCGGCGGGCCCTCCCTCGACGGGATCGACACGCGCCATTACCCATCGGGTCCACTCCGGAGCGGTCAGCCGGTGGCTGCGCAGCGCCTCGTCGAATCGCAGGAGGTCGATGGCGGGAGAGTGCGAGCCGCCCGCAGGGCACCCGGCCCAGACCTTGGTGATCAGGTTGGAGCGGCACGGCCCTCGCTGATCTTCGGGGCAACCCTCCGCCGTGTACCCCACCGCGACGTCGGGCTCGAGACCGTCGCTGGCGAAGAAGCCCGACCCGGTCATACCCGCCGGGTCGAAGACCCGGGTCTGGATGGAGCTGGCGTAGGGCTGGCCCGAGACGGCCTCGACGATCGCCCCGAGCACCACGAAGCCGGCGTTGGAGTAGGCACGGCCTTCCCCCGGAGAAAAGAGAAGCGGCTGCCCGGCGAAGAGCTGGAAGAAGTCCCGCGGCTCCCTGAAACGGTGGTTGGAGGCCTCGAGGAAGACGTCGCCGAAGATGTCGCCGAGGCCTGACGCGTGATCGACGAGCTGGCGGATGGAGATTCGGCGCGCGACCTCGCTGTCGGGGTAGTCGGGCAGGTATCGTGCGATCGGGGAGTCGAGCTCGAGCGAGCCGGCGGCGGCCAGCTGCGCGACCGCGACCATCGTGAAGGCCTTGGTGATCGAGCCGACGTTGAACCGGGTCGTGGTCCGGACCGGAGCGGCGAACCTGCGTTCCGCGAGGCCGTACGCCCGCTCGAAGACAGGTGCGGCGTCGCGCGCCAGCAGCACCACCCCCGAGAAGACGTCGGTCGCGGCCAGCTGTCGCAGCCACCCGTCGACCAGGGCCTCGAGCCGCGCCCGGTCGAGTCCCTCGGCAGGCACGTCGATCGGCGGGAGCTGTGGGCCTTCCTCGCCGTGACCTCCTTGCGGGCCGCCGAGCTCGATGCCGACCCCGGTGATCCGACCGTCCCCCGAGGGTTCGAAGTGGAACTCGATCACCACGGGTCCGCGGTGCTCCGAGCGCGCCGTCGCCTTGACGGTCCCGTCGGTTCGTGCGTCGAGCGCCTCGAGCTCGAGGCGGCCCAGGTCCGAGCGCATGCGACGGTAGAGCGAGAGCCTCTCCTCCTGGCTCGTGCGGCCCGGCGCCAGCTCGCGGCTGCAGTACGCGGCGTAGGCCGGCTCGCCCTGGTTGAACGCGTCGATCCATCGGCGGGCGCGGCTCTCCGGGTCGGCGCCGCCGCCGGCGCCGGCCGCAATCAGAGTGGCGAACGCAAGACCGAGGACGAGCAGAGCGACACGGGGCTTGAGCACCATCGACCGACCTCCGGGTGGCGTACGTGCCGGCGACCGGGCGCCGGCTCCACAGCCCATACTGCACCGAGCGTGCCAGCATGGAGACGTCGTCGAGACCCGACCAGCTCCCGAAATGAGGACCTGCGGTCCCCTTTCGAGGCGACTGCAGCCCACGCGGTGCTGCGGGTCGGGCGTCCCTGGGGGTACCGCCGGTGACCTGCTCCGGTGACGGCTGGCGTCGATCGGAGCCTTCTCCAGCGAGGTTGATCGTGGCATGCTCCTCGCATCACGAGAGGTCCGGTGCGAGGCTGGATCGCCGGCGGTGACAACCCGGCAGCTCTCCGCCTCGTCCGAGGACCGGGAGCGACGCCGCCGCGCGTCCTGCGGTTGGCTGGAGGGACGAGACCATGGTCAAGACGATGGTGAGATGGGGACTGCTCAGCATGGCGCTGCTCGTCGTCGGGTCGTGCTCGACGGTTTCGGTGTTCGTCGACTGGGACGAGCAGACGGACTTCTCCCGCTACCGTACCTTCTCGTGGCTCGACAAGAAGGAGCTCGAGACCGCGCCGAAGGGGGCGAGCCCGCTGGTGATGCAGCGGCTGCAGCGGGAGGTCACCGCCGGCCTGGCCGCGACCGGCCTTGCCGAGGCACCGCGCCGTCAGGCCGACCTGCTGGTGGCCGTGCACACCGCGTCCCGTCAGCGGGTGAGCGTGCACTACTACGGCGGCTGGGGCTACTGGCGGCCGTGGGGCTGGGGCGGCGCCCAAGCGTACACCTGGCGGGAGGGCACGGTCGTGCTCGACCTGATCGACCGTGACAAGAAGCAGGTGGTGTGGCGGGGCATCGCCGAAGGCGCGATCCAGGACATGGCGCCGTCGGACGACAAGGTCCGCAAGGTGGTGGCGAAGCTGCTCGACGGCTTCCCGCCGTAGGTTCAGCACCCCTCACCACCGGGAGGGTGACGCACCGAGGGCGCCGATGCGCCCGCCTGCCGGCGTGTCGAGACCGAGGCGGACGCGTGCCGTCCGTCGAGTGTGCAGAATGCCAGCGGGCGGGATGCAGCGGTGGCCGACCGCCTGTCTCCTCAGGGTGAGGAGTGCCCGATCACCCGCGCGACGACGACGGTGACATCGTCCTGGGCGTCCCCGGCCGAGAACGCCCGGGCGGCGGTCGCCAGCATCCGCGCGAGCTCCGCGGCGGGCGCGTCGGCAACCGCCCGCACGGTGGCGACGATTCTCTCCTCACCGAAGAGCTCCCCGGTCGGGCTCGCCGCCTCGAGGACACCGTCGGTGAAAAGCACGACGATGTCGCCCGGTCCGACCGTGGTCTGCCCGTCGTGGTAGACACCGTCGGCGAGCACGCGCGCGATCGCGGGGCCGCCGGTGGCGAGCCACTCGTGGCGGCCGTCGGCGCGGTAGAGCAGCGTCGGCACGTGCCCGGC
This sequence comes from uncultured Acidobacteriota bacterium, assembly GCA_963714745.1. Taxonomy (GTDB): domain Bacteria; phylum Acidobacteriota; class Thermoanaerobaculia; order Thermoanaerobaculales; family Sulfomarinibacteraceae; genus CAVQPK01. Next base: position 46,518 of record CAVQPK010000014.1, on the reverse strand, counting down.
GTTGCACCAGGAGAGGGTCCCGCGTGCACGATCGAGCACGGCGTAGAAGAAGGTGACGAACCGCCCGCCGGCCAGGTTCTGGCGCACCACGTCGCGCACCCTGGCGCAGATCTCGGCCGGAGCTCGGCCCGCTTCGGCGACCGCCTTGACAGCCGCCTGCAGGCTCGACATGAGGAGGGCGGCGGGCATGCCCTTGCCGGCCACGTCCCCGATGGCCAGCCCGACCCGGTCACGATCGAGGCGCAGGACGTCGTAGGCATCCCCGGAGACCTCCCGTGCGGGCTCCCAGCGGGCGGCGACCTCGACGCCGTCGATCGCGGGCAGGGTGGTGGGGAGGAGCGATCGCTGGATCTCCCGCGCCTCGTCGAACTCCAGCTCGGCCCGCCGCGGCTGCAGCGTGGTGACGGCGAGGGCGAGCTGCTGGGCGGCGTCGGCGAGGAAACGCCGGTCGTCGTCGCCGTAGGGCTCGCGGTTCAGCTCACGGCCGATCACGACCATCCCGAGGCACGCGTCGCGGTGCCGCGCGGGTGCGGCAAGGCGAGGGCCCCCGCGTCCGAAGGCGGACCGGGTCCGCTCGTCCAGGGCGAGCGCATCTCCAGCCGCGACCTGCTCGTTCGGGAGGTCGCGCGCGGAAACCGTGATGCGATCGCGGGCGCCGTCGGAGATCCCGATGGTCGCGGCCGTCCGCAGCCTGTGCCCGGAGGGGTCGGCGACCAGCAGCGCGACGCTCGAGCAGCCCAGGCCGCGCTGGATCTCCTCGGCGAGGGCGGTCAGCACCGTTGCCAGGTCGGACCCGGTCCGGACCAGCGCCGCGATCCGCCCGCGACCGGCGTCGTGCTCGCGCTCGCGGCGGAAGAACCTGCGGTCGACGAAGGTCTGGATGCGGCTCCTGACCGGGATCAGCAGCGCGGCGACCACCACCGTGGCGATGACCGTGAGGACCTGGCTGTGCACGCCCGCGACCGCCACCAGGAGGAGCCCGAAGAGGCCGACGATGATCAGATAGCCCGCGATGACGAATCCGGTGAGCGCGGCGTAGACCATGGTCTTGCGCACGATCACGTCGATCGACATCAGCCGGTACTTGAGGATGCCGAAGGCGAAGGAGACCGGGATCAGGACGTAGATCAGCTTCGCCAGGACGGTGATCGTGATGCTCAGCACGTGATAGACCTGGGGCGACAGGTCGAGCAGCGCCGCGAGCGCGAAGATGACGACGACGAACCCGGTCGAGCCGCCGATCGCCACCAGGGTGCCCCACACCGGCCAGCGCAGCTGGTGCCTCGCCTCGATTCCCGCGTCGCGCCAGCCGCGGGCGAGCACGACGCAGGTCACCACCGACCAGGCCAGGAGAATGCCCGTGGTCGCGATCACGACCCCGACCCCCACCAGGATGCCGACCAGCATGGCGCGGTCGTCGTCCAGTGCCCTGAGTGCGGGCCCGAGTGCGAAGGCCGCCGCCAGCAGCCCGCCCTGGATGACCCACGGCGAGGCTTTGAGGGCGCTCAACACCTGCGACCTGCGCGCTCGCCGGGCGACAGCGACGACCGCCGCCGTGGCGGCGACGCCCGCGACCGAGTACGAGGCGATCGGCGCGAGGTGCCGCGCGACCACACCGCCCAGGAGCAGGGACGGCACCGCGGCGAAGGGCAGGAACGGGAGGGTGTGGGCCCAGTGCAGGACCTCCGGCCACCTCCGCAGCACGGGCCGCTCCTCCGGGAAGACCAGCACCAGGTGGAGCAGGAGGTTGGCCAGGACGAGGGAGAGAACCGTGAAACCGATGAAGGCCAGAGCGGTCGTGGGATCGAGCCCGACCGGGATCAGGCCGCCGAGGTCCGGAAGGTCCGGCTCGACCACCGCCCAGACCAGGAACACGGCGGCGCCCGCCAGGGACATCAGGAAGAAGACCAGGGCCGGCTTCGAGCTCGGCTGGGCCCATGCAACCAGGGTGCTGATCGCCAGGAACGCGAGCCCGACCAACAGGCTCGAAACGACCCCGGCCACCACGTGCGGCGAGCGGTAGGCCATGCCGAGCTCGAGGCGGACCTCGCGCAGCTCGTCGTTGTGCTCGATCTGGTACACGACCGTGTCGCCGGGCCGCTTGGCTCTCGCGAGCTGGAGCAGAGCCGGACCGTCCTCGACCGGAATCCGGTCGATGGAGCGGATCCGATCGCCGATCACGATACCGGCCGCCTCGGCCGGGGAACGCGAGGCGACCGCGATCACCATCCGCGAGCCGCCGCCGATCGCCACCGGGAGCATGAGCTGGTCGAGATCCTCCGGCGAGGCGCCCTGGAAGGCGAACCCGGCCCAGCCGGCGTCGAGCTGGGACTCGACCCGGATCGCGAGCATCGCCAGCGCGCCGACCAGCACCAGGCCCGCCAGCAGCAGGACGACCGCACGACGCCGTGAGATCCTCACGTGCGGCATCATACCGAGACCGCTTTTCGCCCTAGTCCCGCTCAGAGCAGCCGCCCCTCGGCGACCGCACACACTCGGCCCCCCACCTCGACCGCGATCGACTCGCCCTCCGTCCAGGCCCGCAGGCGCAGCAGCGACGGCCGGCCGATCTCGTGGCCCTGGCCGACGGTCACCTCGACCCGGTCGCCGCCGAGCGCCCGGTGCCGGCTCAGCCACCCGGCGAGACAGCCGTTGGCGCTGCCGGTCGCGGGGTCTTCCGGAACGCCGTGTGCGGGCGCGAAGACCCGGGCCGAAAGCTGGTGCGAGTCGTCCCGTCCCCCGCGGGCGACGACCATGACGTCCTCGGCCTCGAGCGGGGCCAACAGCGCATCACAGCGCTCGGGCTGCACGCGCGCCCGGCGCAGTGCTTCGAGGGATGCCAGGGGCACGATCAGGAACGGCAGGCCGGTGGAGACCTCCTGCGCCGGCAGGCCGGGGTCGATGTCGGCCTCGGCGAGGCCGAGGGCGGCCGCCGCTGCCGCCGGCTCGACCCGGGCCCCGAAGCTCGGTGCCCGCTGGCGCATCCACAGCACCTCACCGCCGTCGTCCGGAGCCGCCCGCACCGCGATCGGCCCCACTGCGAGGTCGAGCACGAGCGCGCCGGCTCCACCCCCGAGCAGCCGCTCCCGGATCACCCAGGCGGTCCCGAGGGTCGGGTGGCCGGCGAACGGCAGCTCGGCCGAGGGGGTGAAGATCCGGACCGGCCAACCGCGCTCGTTCGGGGCTCCGGCGAGCACGAAGGTGGTCTCGGAGAAGTTGAACTCCCGCGCGATCGCCTGCATTGCGGTCGCGGGCAGGTCGCCCGCGTCGCGGACCACGGCCAGCTGGTTGCCGGCCAGGGGACGCTCGGCGAACACGTCGACGATGTCGAAGGGTCTCGGGCTCACGGTGGTCCTCCAGGTTCAGAGTACGTTGCCGGATGCCGGGTGTTCTCCGCTACCATTACCTCCATCTTCTCCGAGGAGAGCCCGATGCGCGACGACGAAGCCCGCATGCTCCGCGAGCTGCTCACCCGGACCCGCGTGCTGTCGCTGGCCGTCACGGTGAACGGCGAGCCGGTGGTCGGGCTCCTGCCCTTCGCGGTCGAGCCGGACCTCGGCGCCGTGCTGGTCCACGCCTCACGGCTCGCCCGCCACGCGAAGGGCCTCGGCGACGGCGAGCGTTTCGCGGCGCTGGTGCACGCCGACCCGGCGACCGCCGAGGATCCGCTCCAGGTGCCTCGTGTGACCCTGGAGGGCAGGGTGGAGACCCTCGAGCGGGGCAGCGCTGCCTGGGAGAGCGCGCGAGACACCTACCTCGCCGCACTGCCGACGGCGGCGGTCACCTTCGGGCTCGGCGACTTCATGTTGTGCCGGTTGGTCATCGAAGCCGGGCGGCTGGTGGTGGGATTCGCGCGCACCGTGAACCTGCGGCCGCAGACGCTGAACAGGGCGGCTTCCCGGGAAGGGTGAGACCGAGCTCTCCGTGTTGTACGTCGGGGAGAGCCATCATGATCCGCCAACTTCTACTCTGGGCGCTGTGCTCGTGCACGGCCTTGTCCGCGGCCGCCGAGGGCCGCACCTTCATCGGGTTCGCGACCGACCCCTCGTCCGGCGAGCTCAGGTACCGGGAGATCCACCGCGAGTGGGCCGATGCCGAGGGAGACCGCCTCGAGACCTCCTATGTCGGCCCCGGCGGGGAGGTGCTGGCGGTGCGGGAGGTCGACTTTTCCGGCGATGACCTCGCTCCCGCCTTCCGCCTCGAGGACCTGCGCACCGGCCGGGTGGTCGGGATGGACCGGGTCGGAGGCGGCGTCGAGCCGTTCCGCAGAAGCTCGGCCACTGACCAGATCGAGCGCCGTCGGCTCGAGGAGCCCTCCCTGCTGGTGGCCGATGCCGGCTTCGACCGGTTCGTGGCCGCGGTCTGGGACCGGCTCGTGGCCGGGGAGGCCGTCGAGGCCGAGTTTCTGGCGCCCAGCCGCCTGCGGACCGTGCGCTGCACGATGCGGCGGGTGGCAGAGGGGACCGACGACGGTCAGCCGACCGTCACGTTCCGGATGGGGGCGGCCAACGCCCTGATCCGCCTGGTCGCTCCCGAGGTCGACGTGACCTACCACCGCCAGAGCCGGCGGCTGCTGCGCTACGAAGGGCCTTCGAACATCCGCGGCGTCGACGGACGACCGATGGTGGTGAGGATCGACTTCCCTCAACCCGAGCCGCCGGGCGCCTCGGGTGAGAGGAAGCCGAGCGCGAGCTTGGCGGGTGCTCCGTCGGCGGTTCGCAGAGATGTGGTGATCGATGTCACCCTCCGCAGGGCCTCCCGGGATGCGTCGCAGGAGCGGCGGGCGCACACTGGCGATCACGAGGAGGACAGGGACGATGCGGCGTGCTGCCATGCTGACCCTCCTGGCAGTCATGGTGACCTCGGCAGGGATCGAAGCGCAGACCCTCTACCTCCCGGTGGTGGCCCACACCTCCGGATATGAGGACACCACCTGGCGCAGCGACGTCCAGCTCAAGGCGGCGGGCGCCGCGGACGCGGTGGTCCGCCTCGAGGTGCTGCGGCGCGGACAGGCGAACACCAGCCCGGTCCACGTCGATACGACCGTGCCGGCCGGCCGGTCGCTGCGGCTGGCGGACGTGCTCGACCGCACCTTCGCCCTCGACGGCGCCGCGGCGCTGCGCATCACGGTCCTCGGCGGCGAGGTCGTGGTCACGAGCCGGACCTTCAACGATGCGGCCAGCGGCACCTACGGGCAGTGCGTGCCGGTGCTGGCGGAAGCTGACGCCATCACCGGGGGTGGTCAGGGCGAGCTGATCCAGCTCGCGCAGTCTGACACCGCCGGGACGGGCTTTCGCACCAACATCGGCCTGCTCAACATCTCCGCACTCTCGATCGAGGTCTCGATCGCCCTCCACCGGGCATCCGGAGAGCTGCTCGGGACCCTCGTGGTGACCCTGCAGCCGTTCGAGCTCGACCAGATCGACAGGGTCTTCGCCGGAGTCACCGGAGCAGCGGTCGACGACGGCTTTGCCCTGGTCACGACCAGCACCGCCGGCGCCCGGTTCCTCGCCTACGCGTCCGTCGTCGACAACCGAAGCGGCGACGCGGTGTTCATGCCGGCCCAGGCGACACAGGCGTCCTCAGTGTCGTCCGCGGTCGTCGCCGACCATCACGCCGCCGACGCCTTTGCCGGTCTCACGCCTTCGGACATCGCGCGGGCCCGCACCCGGTTCGGGAAGATCTTCTACGGCCGCACCTCCCACGGCAGCCAGATCGTGACCGGGCTCGAGATGCTCGAGGCCGGGGATGACGCGTACGCGATGCCGGAGCTCGCCGAGGTCTCCGAGGACCTCGGCGGGTCCGGCGACCTGGGGTGGGCGAGCACGACGCGCTCGGTGCTCGGGCAGACCGGGAACGGCTTCTCGATGGTCGTGTGGTCGTGGTGCGGGGGCCTTTCGGACAACAACCCCAGCGGCGTCCACGCCTATCTCGACGCCATGGACGCGCTCGAGCGTGACTACCCCGGGGTGGTCTTCGTCTACATGACGGGTCACCTCGACGGCAGCGGCGCCGAGGGCACTTTGCGCGCCAACAACGAGCTCATCCGGTCCTCCTGCCGGACCCGCGGCAAGGTCCTGTTCGACTTCGCCGACATCGAGAGCTGGGACCCGGCCGGCGTCTTCCACCCGGACGACGACGACTCGTGCACCTGGTGCAGCGTCTGGTGCGCAGCCCACGCCTGCCCCACCTGCGCAGACTGTGCGCACTCGCACTGCTTCAACTGCTATCGCAAGGGCCGCGCGTTCTGGTGGCTGCTCGCGACCCTCGCGCGGTAGTCGGCACGATGCGCGCCGGGTCCGTTCGAGGGGGCACCTGAACGGCGCCACAAGCACGATCGGTGGGGGTTGAAGCCGCCCTGCGTTGGTCGTGCCCACTGAGGAGAACACCGGTCGACCACTCGTCGCGAAGGAGGTTTCCGGGCTCGCCGGCTCACATTTCGAGGGCTCCGTCGTTATGCTCGGCAGGGAGGCGAGGTGCAGGAAGAAACCGTGCAAGGTGGTGGCTGCGGCCGATGGCTCGCGGGGTGCGGCATGGCTGCCGTGGCGGCGATCGGGCTGGTCGTGCTGTTCGGATACCTGACGACGGCCCCGTTCCGGCGGGCGGTCGAGGCTGAGCGCGAGCTCGCTTCCCGCGCGGCCGAGGACCCGTACACGCCGGCCGCGGACGGCGGCATCGCAGCGGAGCGGGTGCGGGCCTTTCTCGTGGTGCGCGCCGCGCTGGCCGAGCCCTGTCGGGGCATCGCCGAGTTCGACCAAGCCCTGGAAGCGATGGAGTCTCTCGACGGCCGCGAGGAGGTGTCCCGCACCGAGGTGCTCAAGATGGCGCTGTCGACGACCACGTCCGCGATGGGGATGGCCCGGGAGCTGGGGACCTTCTTCGCCGCGCGCGACCAGGCTCTGCTCGACGCCGGCATGGGCCTCGACGAGTACGAGTGGATCTACGTGCTCGCCTACCACGGGCAGCTGCTCGAGCCGGGAGAGAGCCAGCAGCGCCGGGCGTTCAACGAAGCCGCAGTCAACGACCGCGTCGCCACGGTGCTGCTCGGCGTGCTCGCGCGACAACGGGCGGTGCTCGCCGCCGCGGACGGCGCTCCGGAGGCGCTCGCCGCCCTCGATGCGGAGCTCGCCGCGCTCGACGCCGACCCCACCCGGCTGCCGTGGCAGGGCGGCCTCCCCGACGCAGTGGCGGTGTCGCTGGCGCCCTTTCGAGCCGATCTCGACGAAGCGTTCTGCCCCTCGGCGGTCGGGATCGAGCTCAAGACGAACCGGTCCCACGCCGGCGGCCTCGTCGTCGAGACCAACTGACGCTCACCCGCAGCTTCCCCCTGCGGGTGAGCGTCAGTTGGTCCGCTAGAAGAACCCCAGCTCGAGCCTCGCCGCTTCTGACATCATCTCGGGATCCCAGGGCGGGTCCCAGACCACGTCGACCTTCGCCGAGCGCACGCCCTCGACGGCGGCGACCTTCTGCTCGACCTCGGGCGGCAGCGACTCCGCCACCGGGCACATCGGCGAGGTCAGGGTCATGACGACATGCGCGTTGGCGTCGTCGTCGACGTTGACCTCGTAGATCAGCCCCACCTCCCAGATGTTGACCGGGATTTCGGGGTCGTAGACGGTCTTGATCTGGTCGATGATCTTGGCCTTCAGCTCCATGCTCACTCCGTGGTCGCGGCGGCGTCTTCGCCTTCCATCGCCGCCTTGAGGGTGTGCCAGGCGAGCGTGGCGCACTTGACGCGCACCGGGAACTCGCGCACGCCGGCGAAGACGGCGAGCTTGCCGAGCGCGAGCCCCTGCTCGTCGGCGATGCCGGTGAGCAGGTCGTGGAAGCCCTCGAACAGCCGCTCGGCCTCCTCGACGGTCTTGCCCTTGACCGCCTCGGTCATCAGCGACGCCGAGGCGGTGGAGATGGCGCAGCCCGTGCCCTGGAACGAGATCTCCTCGATCCGACCGTCCTCGATCCGCAGGTAGACCCGGACGGTGTCGCCGCAGAGCGGGTTGTGGCCGTCGGCCATCCGGCTCGGGCAGTCCATGGCGCAGCAGTTCCGGGGCCTGCGTGTTGTGGTCGAGGATGACCTCCTGGTAGAGCTCGCTGAGATCGGACATCAGCCGAGAACCTCCCTGACCGTGTCGAGGCCGCGCACCAGCGCGTCGATCTCCTCGCGGGTGTTGTAGAGGCCGAACGAGGCGCGCACCGTGGCCGGGACGCCGAAGCGCAGCCATCACCGGCTGGGCGCAGTGGTGGCCGGTGCGCACCGCGATGCCCTCCGGGTCGAGGATCGTGCCGACGTCGTGGGGGTGGACGCCGTCGATGACGAACGAGAGCACGCCGGCGCTGTGCTCGGCGCGGTCGCCGATGAGGCGCACGCCCGGGAACTCGAGCACCGCCGCGGTGGCCGTACTCGAGCAGGTCGCCCTTCGTGGGCGGCGATGGCGTCGAGGCCGAGCCGGTCGAGGTAGTCGAGCGCGGCGGCGAGGCCGATGGCGCCGGCGATGTTGGGCGTGCCCGCCTCGAAGCTGGTGGGGCGGCTCGGTGTAGGTCGGTCTTCTCGAAGGTGACCGAGAGGATCATGTCGCCGCCGCCCTGGTAGGGCGGCATCGCCTCGAGCAGGTGCTCGCGGCGGCCGTAGAGCACGCCGATGCCGGTCGGGCCGTAGACCTTGTGGCCGGAGAAGGCGTAGAAGTCGCAGCCGAGGGCGCCGACGTCGACCGGCAGGTGGGGCACCGCCTGGGCGCCGTCGACCAGCACCGGGACGCCGCGCGCGTGGGCCAGCCGCACCATCTCGGCCACCGGGTTGACGGTGCCGAGCGCGTTCGAGACGTGGACCACGCCGACGAGCCGGGTGCGGTCGGTGAGCAGCGCCTCGAGCTCCTCGAGGATCAGCTCGCCGCGGTCGTCGATCGGCGCCACGTCGAGCACCGCGCCGGTCTGCTCGGCAGAGCAGCTGCCACGGCACGATGTTCGAGTGGTGCTCCATCGCCGGTGATCAGGATCTCGTCGCCGGCGCGACAGCCGCGGCCGCACGAACGCGTGCGCGACCAGGTTGATCGCCTCGGTGGTGCCGCGGGTGAAGACGATCTCGCGCGAGTCCGGCGGCGCCGAGGAAGCGCCTGACCGCGGTCGCGGGCCGCCTCGTAGGCGCCGGTCGCGCGCTGCGACAGGCGTGTGCACGCCGCGGTGGACGTTCGCGTTGTCGCGCTCGTAGAAGCCGCGCACCGCGTCGATCACCGCCCGCGGCTTCTGCGTGGTGGCGGCGTTGTCGAGGTAGACGAGCGGCTGGCCGTGGACCCGCTGGTGCAGGGCGGGGAAGTCGCGCGCGGACCGCGTCGACGTCGAACGCCGGCGCGGTCACGGTCACGGTCGCGGGAGCGGCGATCACCGGTCATCACACGGCCTCGCGGACCCGCTCGCCCTGGGGCAGGCGGCGGAAGAGGAACTCCTCGAGCGCGGTCCGCACCGGCTCGACCCGGACCCGGCCGACCAGGTCGCTGGCGAAGGCGCAGGTCAGCAGGCTCTCGGCCGCGGCCTCGGCGATGCCGCGCGAGCGCAGGTAGAAGAGCGCGTCCTCGTCGAGCTGGCCGATCGTCGCGCCGTGGGTGCACTTGACGTCGTCGGCGTAGATCTCGAGCTGCGGCTTCGTGTTGGCCAGCGCGCGTGCGGGAGAGCAGCAGGTTGCGGTTGGTCTGCTTGGCGTCGGTCTTCTGGGCGCCCGGGTCGACGATGATCCGGCCGTTGAAGACGCCGCGTGCAGCGCCGTCGAGGATGCCCTTGTAGAGCTCGTGGCTGGTCGCGTGGGGCGCGGCGTGGTCGACCCGCATGTGGTTGTCGACGTGCTGGGTGCCGTCGACCAGGTACAGGCCGTTGAGCGTCGCACTCGGCGCCCTCGCCGGCGAGGATCGCGCCGACGTCGTTCGCGCGCCAGGGCGCCGCCGATGGAGAACGCGTGCGATCGCAGCGTGGCCGAGCGGCCCAGCTGGACCTGCAGCACCGCCAGGTGGGTGGCGTCGCGGGACTCTTCGCTGCACCCGCACGTGGTCGAGCACGGCGCCGTCGGCGAGCGCAGCTCGGTCACCGGCACGGTCAGGTAGCGCGACCCGGCGTGCCGACGTAGGTCTCGACGAGGGTCGCCTGGCTGCTCGGCCCCGGCGATCACCAGCAGTCGCGGGAGGACCGCGGTCGGCTCGGTCCGACGGGGCGGTCACGAACAGAACGTGGACCGGCTCCGAGACCACGATGCCGCCTGGCGAGGTGGACGAACCGCGCCGTCGTCGAGGAGCGGCGGTGTTGAGCGCGGCGAAGGGGTGCTGGTCGGGTCGGGCCAGCGCGCCGAGGTGCGGCTCGACGAGCTCCGGCGGCCGAAGATCGCGAGGCGCGGCCGAGGACGCGCGCCGTCGGGCAGCGCGCCGAGCGCGAGCAGGTCGGGCGCGAGGCGGCCGTTGACGAAGACCAGGCGGTGGGCGCCGGCAACCAGGCGCGCGGGGTCACCGCGTCGGTCACGCCGCGGCGCTCGGCCGGGTCGGCAGCGCGCCAGGCGGTCGCGGCCGAGCGGCGCGAGGTTGGTGGACCGCCAGTCCTCGTCGCGCGGCGTCGGGAAGCCCAGGCGTCGCGAAGCGCCTCGCGGCGCCGCGAGGCGGAGCGCGGTCAGAGCCAGGTCGGCTCGTCGCGGCGCACACCGTGGGCCCGCTCGATCAGCGGCGCCAGGGCGTCGCTGCTCGTGCTGGTAGGCGTCATCGTCGCCCCCTCACGCACCGGCGGCGGCGGCCGCCGGCTCGGTCTCGAGCCAGGCGTAGCCCTTGCTCCTCGAGCTCGAGCGCCAGCTCCTTGCCGCCGGAGCGCACGATGCGGCCGTCCACGAGCACGTGCACGACGTCGGGGACGATGTAGTCGAGCAGGCGCTGGTAGTGGGTGATGACGACGAACGCCGCGCTCCGGCGAGCGCAGGCGTTGACGCCGTCGGCGACGATCCGCAGCGCGTCGATGTCGAGGCCGGAGTCGGTCTCGTCGAGGATCGCCAGCCGCGGCTCGAGCACCGCCATCTGGAAGATCTCGTTGCGCTTCTTCTCGCCGCCCGAGAAGCCCTCGTTGACCGGGCGGTTGAGCAGCGCCTCGTCCATCTCGACGAGCTTCATCTTCTCGCGTGACGAGCGCGAGGAAGTCGATCGCGTCGAGCTCGGCTCTGCGCCGCGGTGCTTGCGGATCGCGTTCAGCGCCGCCCTGCAGGAAGTAGGTGTTGCGACACCCCGGGAATCTCGACCGGGTACTGGAAGGCGAGGAAGAGGCCCTCGCAGGCGCGCGTCTCGGGGTCCATCTCGAGCAGGTCCTGGCCGTCGGTAGAGGCACCTCGCCCGCGGTGACCTCGTAGTCCTCGCGGCCGGCGAGCACGTGGGCCAGCGTGCTCTTGCCCGAGCCGTTGGGGCCCATGATGGCGTGGACCTCGCCCGGCTTCGACGTGCAGGTCGATCCCCTTGCAGGATCTCCTTGCCGTCGACGGCTGGCGTGCAGGTTCTTGATCTCGAGCATGCGTCGATCTCCTTGTCTGACTCGCGTGTCGCGGATCTAGCCGACGCTGCCCTCGAGGCTCACGCCGAGCAGCTTCTGGGCCTCGACCGCGAACTCCATCGGCAGCTCGCTGAAGACCTCCTTGCAGAAGCCGTTGACGATCATCGAGACCGCGTCCTCGGTGGAGATGCCCGCGCTGGTGGCAGTAGAAGATCTGGTCCTCGCCGATCTTCGAGGTCGTCGCCTCGTGCTCCATCTGCGCGGTCGGGTTCTGCGACCTCGATGTACGGGAAGGTGTGGGCGCCGCACTGGTCGCCGATCAGCAGCGAGTCGCACTGCGAGAAGTTGCGCGCGTTCGTCGGCGCCCTTGGCGATCTTGACCAGGCCGCGGTAGGTGTTCTGGCCGTGGCCGGCCGAGATCCCCTTGGAGACGATCGTGCGCGTGGTGTTCTTGCCGATGTGGATCATCTTCGTGCCGGTGTCGGCCTGCTGGCGGTTGTTGGTCAGCGCCACCGAGTAGAACTCGCCGACCGAGTCGTCGCCCTGGAGGATGCAGCTCGGGTACTTCCAGGTGATCGCCGAGCCGGTCTCGACCTGGGTCCAGGAGATCTTGGAGCGGTCGCCCGGCGCACTTGCCGCGCTTGGTGACGAAGTTGTAGATGCCGCCCTTGCCGTCCTTGTCGCCGGGGTACCAGTTCTGCACCGTCGAGTACTTGATCTTGGCGTCGTCGAGGGCGACCAGCTCGACCACCGCGGCGTGCAGCTGGTTCTCGTCGCGCATCGGCGCGGTGCAGCCCTCGAGGTAGCTGACGTAGGCGCCCTCCTCGGCGACGATCAGGGTGCGCTCGAACTGGCCGGTGTTCGGCGGCGTTGATGCGGAAGTAGGTCGACAGCTCCATCGGGCAGCGCACGCCCTTCGGGATGTAGACGAACGAGCCGTCGGTGAAGACCGCCGAGTTGAGCGCGGCGAAGAAGTTGTCGGTGTGCGGGACGACCGAGCCGAGGTACTTCTGCACCAGCTCGGGGTGCTCGCTGCACCGCCTCGGAGAAGGAGCAGAAGATGATGCCGAGCTCGGCCAGCTTCTCCTTGAAGGTCGTCGCGACCGAGACGCTGTCGAAGACCGCGTCGACCGCGACGCCGGCGAGCAGCTTCTGCTCCTCGAGCGGGATGCCGAGCTTCTCGTAGGTCTCGAGGAGCTCCGGGTCGACCTCGTCGAGGCTCTTCGGGCCGTCCTTCTTCGCTTCGGCGCCGAGTAGTAGGAGATCGCCTGGTAGTCGATCGGCGGGTAGCGGACGTTGGGCCAGCGCGGCTCCGTCATCGTCAGCCAGTGGCGGTAGGCCTTGAGCCGCCACTCGAGCAGCCACTCCGGCTCGTTCTTCTTCGCCGAGATCGCGCGGACGACGTCCTCGTTGAGGCCGGGCGGAAGGGTCTCCTGCTCGATGTCGGTGACGAAGCCGGCCCTGTACTCGCGGTTCGCGAACTCTTCGAGGGTCTTGGTCGACGTCGACATCCTCACTCCTCGAGCACCGCGCGTCGCGTGCGCGGTGGTTGCATGCTCAGCCGCGGGCCGGCCCCAGCACGGGCAGCCCACCACCCATCGCTGTCGTGGCCGCCGTGCCCGGAAGCGTGCCCCGGAGCAGGTCGGCGACCGTGATCTGTGACAAGAAGTCGCTCACCACCGCGGTCAGACCTCGCCACACGGGCCGCAGGCCGCAGGTGGCGGAGCGCACGCACGCGCCGCCCTCCGGGGTGAGGCGCTCGCAGAAGCCGCGGTCGTAGAGCGGCTCGTCGAAGGCCCCGACCACGCCGGCAAGGGTCAGCGTGTCGGGAGAAGCCGCGAGGCAGTAGCCGCCGTTGCGTCCCCGTGCGGCGTCGACGATCCCGGCGCGTCGCAGCTCGGCGATCACCTTGGCGACCGTCGGCTCCGGCAGACCTTCGGCCTCGGCGAGCTCGCGGACGGTGAGCTGCTGCCCGACTGCCGCCAGGCGCAACACCAACCGGACCCCATACTCCTCGGCCTTGGTCACTCGCACGGTTGCGCCTCCCGCGATCTGCAACGGTGAATCCTGAAATAGAATTCCAGATTCTTCAGGGACCGGTTGATGAACCCCGTCCCTCGCTGCAAAGTTGTTTCTTGTCGAGGCTTATGCCTACTCGAACAGAGGCGCGATGCGTGCCGGGTCGTCGCTCATGATTCCCGTCGCCCCCCGGGTCAGGAGCTCCCGGGCGACCTCCGGCCGGTTGACGGTCCAGTAGTCCACCCGTAGCCCGAGGCGCCGGCAGCGCCGGATGAAGCCCGGAGAGTCCAGCCGCAGCCCGAGCCCTCGGCGGGGAATCTGGGCGGCGCTGCCGTGTACGAAGCGCCGGGCGAGCGAAAGTGGCAGAAGCCGGAGTGCCGCGACCTCGAGCCGGCCGAGGGCGGTCGCGCCTGGCCACCCGAGACGCCGGATCTCGCGCAGCACCCGCTCGTGGAAGCTGCCGAGGACGGCACGCTCCTGCGCTCCCGAGGCCACGATCTGCTCGAGCAGCGAGGGCACCGCCCTCGGGTCGGAGGGCTTGAGGTCGACCGAGACCGGTACGTCGGGAAAGGCGGCGAGCAGCTCGGCCATGGTCGGGATGGTCAGCCCGCGGCCGGCGAATGGACGGTCGCCGGCGCGGTCGACGAAGCCTGCTCCGGCGTCCCACGCCGTGACCTCGGCCAGAGTGCAGTCGGCGATGCGCTCCCGGCGGCCGGTCATCCGACGGCCGTCCGGGTCGTGACAGACCACCCAGTGCCCGTCCCGGGTTCTGTGCACGTCGGTCTCGAGCGCTGTCGCTCCGTCGGCGACGGCCTGCGCGAAGGCCTCGAGAGTGTTCTCGGGCAGCCGGGCCGAGGAGCCGCGGTGGGCGTAGAGGCGGAGAGGGTGGCCGAGGTCGGACACCGGCTCATCGTACCTCCGACCCCGCCCCGGCGTCGGGCCGGGTCCGGCGCACGAAATTTTTGCGAGCCTGTCTCGATCTCGCCGGCCGCCGCACTTTGCGACATCACGTCGAAGGAGGACGAAGATGACCAGGAGGCTCGTGACGCTCGGTTCCTGTGCCGCGGTGGGGGTGCTCCTCGCCGCATCGACCGCTTTGGCCGGCCACACCTTCACCGCGTCGCTGATCGGCGAGCGGAGCGTGCCGGGCCCGGGCGATCCCGATGGCGCCGGCTACGCGATCGTGACCGTCGACGGCAGCGACATCTACTACTCGATCGTGGTGCGCAACATCGTGATGCCGACTGCGTCGCACATCCATGCCGGCGTGGCCGGGACCTCCGGCGGCGTGTTCGTCGGCTTCACCGCCCCGTGGGTGGAGCTCGACTCCGGGGTGTGGGCGACCCGGGGTGCGGTCGCGGCGGACGAGGCGACCGTGAACGCCCTGGTCGCCCTCCCGCGGACCTACTACGTCAACGTCCACAACGCCGAGTTCGGCGCCGGCGCCATCCGCGGCCAGCTCGCCGGCGACTCGGCGAGCACCGCCGCGCTGGTCGCCTTCCTGGGCGGCGCGGCCGAGGTCGGTCAGCCGGGTGACGCCGACGGGTTCGGGGCGGCGATGGTTCTGGCGAGCGGGGACGACCTCTTCTACTGTCTGCTGGCGGTGGACGTGGCGGCGCCGACCGCGGCCCACATCCACACCGGCGCGGGCTGGCAGAACGGAGGGGTGAGGGTCGGCTTCCCGGCCGCCTTCGAGGCGCTCGACGGGCGTGCCTTCGCGTCCATGGGCAAGGTGTCCGCCAACGAAGGAGACGTGGCCGCGATCTGGGGCGGCTCGCGCGGCTTCTACGTCAACATCCACAATCCGGACCACCCGGCAGGTGCGATGCGGGGTCAGCTCCAGGCCAGCGAGACCCGCAGAGTGCTGCCGGTCGCGGCAGCGACCGACGGCCTGCAGGGCACCCGGTGGGGCACCGGCGTCCGGATCGCGAACCTCACCGGGACCGACGCGACGGTGATCGCCGGCTGGTACCCGAGCGGTCCGGCCGGGATGGAGGAGCCCACCGTGGCGGCCACCTTGACGGTGCCGGCCGGGGCCGAGCTGGCCCTCGACGACCTCGTCGGCTCGACCTTCGGGACCTTCGGCACCGGTGCTGTGACGCTGGTGTCGTCGCACCCGTTCGCGGCCCTGGCGCGGATCTTCAACGACCAGACCGGGAACCCGCAGATTGGCGGAACCTACGGTCAGGGCATGCCGGCGGTGGCCAAGGACGAGCTCGGCTTCCACGGGGCGCTGCTCGGGCTGGCCAACCGACCCGCCGGGGACGGCGAAGGTTTCCGGACCAACCTCGGCTTCTTCAACCCCGGCCCCGACCCGGCCACGGCGACCTTCACCGCGGTCGCGTCCGACGGCACCGTGCTCGGTTCGGTCACCCTCGAGGTGCCCGCCGGCAGCCACCAGCAGGCCAACGCCTTCGACGTGATCACCAGCGTGGCGGCGCAGGACCGCACCCAGGCGAGGTTCATGGTCGCGTACTCCGTGGCCGGCAGCGGGCTCTTCGTCTACGGCTCCGTGGTCGACAACGTCACCGGCGATGCAGTGACGGTGCTGCCCCAGCCGCCCCAGTAGGGCGGGCTCCGGACTGCGCTCGCGGCGCGCGGGGATGGTCTCGTCCCCGCGCGCCGTTGTCCTCTCGGGAGGTGCACCGTGGTTCATCTGCTCTGGCTGGTCTCGCTGGTTGCCGTCGCGCTGCCGCTTGCGGCCCAGGAGTGGCCGCGGATCGAGCTCGAGCCGCGCTGGTCGGGTTTCGCCAACCCGGTGCTGGTGACCCACGCCGGGGACGGCTCGGGGCGCCTGTTCGTGGTCGAGCAGTCCGGCCGGATTCGGCTGATCCGGGACGGCGTCGTGCAACCCGCGCCCTTTCTGGACCTCTCGGACCGCGTCACCGGTGGCGGCGAGCGGGGCCTGCTCGGGCTTGCCTTCCCGCCTGGATACGGCGCCACCGGCCGCTTCTATGTGCACTACAGCGATCTTGGCGGCGACACGGTGGTGGCCCGCTACCGGGTCTCGGGCGATCCCGACCGGGCCGACCCCTCGAGCGAGGAGATCGTCCTGACCGCATTCCAGCCGTTCTCCAACCACAACGGGGGCCAGATCGCGTTCGGTCCTGACGGCTACCTCTACGTCGGACTGGGTGACGGCGGTTCCGGCGGCGACCCGCTCGGTAACGGCCAGAATCGCGAGACGCTGCTCGGCTCGATCCTGCGCCTCGACGTGGAGTCGGGTGTCGAGCCCTACGCCGTGCCGGCATCGAACCCGTTCGTCGGTGTGGCGGACGTGCGGCCGGAGATCTGGGCGTGGGGCCTGCGCAACCCGTGGCGCTTCGCGTTCGACCGCGAGACCGGGGACCTCTGGATCGCAGACGTCGGACAGAACAACCGCGAGGAGGTCAACTTCCAGAACGCCGGCTCGGCCGGAGGCGAGAACTACGGCTGGAACCGCCTCGAGGGCACGCTGTGCTTCGTCTCCGCGGTGTGCTCACCGGTCGGCACCTTGCTGCCGATCGCCGAGTACACGCACGCCGAGGGCTGCTCGGTGACCGGCGGGCACGTGGTGCGCGACCCGGCCTGGCCGCGGCTCGACGGGATCTACCTGTACGGCGACTTCTGCAGCGGCGTGATCTGGGGCCTGCGGCGCGGGACGAGCGGCTGGGAGGACACGATCCTGCTCGAGACCGACCTCCGCATCTCGAGCTTCGGCGAGGACGAGCGCGGCACGGTGTACGTCGTCGACTACAGCGGCAGCGTCTTCGCCCTGGTCGACGTCGCCGGGCCGAGCCCGGTGATCCGGGTGGTGCCGGCAGTCGCCCACCTTGCGGGGGCCGGCGGGACACCGTGGCGGACCACCTTGGCGGTGGTGAACCGGTCGGGCGCGCCGACCGCGGTGAATCTGGTGTTCCGCGATGGCACGATGCAGCTCGAGACCACCTTCGAGCTCGCGGCCGGTCGGTCGAGGAGCTGGCGGAACGTCCTGGTGGACGCCTTCGCCCTCGACCTGGACGCGTCGGCAGCCGGGGCGGTCGAGATTCGGGCCGAGGTCGAGCTCGCGGTCACGGCGAGGGTCTACGCCGATCAGCCGGGAGGAACCTACGGCCAACACCTGCCGGCTCTCGGCGCCGGCGACGGCTTCGGTCCCGGCGACTCGGCCGTGCTCCCGCTCGTCGTCCGGTCGGAGCGGGCCTACACCAACGTCGGCGCGGTCAACCTCGGGTCGGCGCCGTGCTCCCTGCTGGTCGGCTTTCGCAACGGCGATGGCAGCCAGGCCGGCGCTACGGTCCCGCTCGACGTTCCGATAGGCGAGTGGCGGCAGCTCTTCGACCCGGCAGCGGCGCTGGGCGAGCTCGACGGCTACGCCACGGTGGACGCGACCTCGCCGGAGTGCCGGGCCTGGGCCTACGCGTCGGTGATCGACCGCGACTCGCGCGACCCGACGACGATTCCGGTGGTGGTGCGGTAGGAGGAATACCACGGAGGCACAGAGGCACTGAGGATCACAGAGATCCCCCTCCCTCCCGAGGACCAGCAGCGGCGCCGGCGCCGGCCCCGCTGCTGCGTTCGGATGGGCGGGGTCTCTGTGCCCTCTCTGTGCCTTTGTGCCTCTGTGGTTTCTCTCTTCGGGCCGGGGCTGGCGTAGTCTCTGGGTGGAGGTGGCGATGCGCGTTCACCTGGCGCGGTGGGTGTGTCTGGAGCCGGAGGTCAACCTGCGGCGGTTCCGGGAGGAGGTGGCAGCCGCGGTGGACGGCGGGTCCGAGATGGTCGTGTTTCCGGAGCTCTTCCTGACCGGCTACACGCGGTCGCTCGATCCTGCGGTCGCGTACCGCGCGTTCGGGGATGCGTCGCGGGAGGCCGGGGAGGCGTTGCTCGTGTGCGGCTCGGTGAGCGACGGGCGAGCGAACCGGCTGACCTGCTGGTGCGCGGGCGAGCGGGTGGCGGCCTATGACAAGGTCCACCTCTTCACCCCCAACGGCGAGCGCGAGCGATGGGACCCCGGCGACCGCTACGTGGCCTTCGGCTGGCGGGGCCTGACCCTCGGGCTGATGAACTGCAACGACCTGCGTTTCCCCGAGCAGGCGCGGGTGCTGGCCCGCGAGGCCGGCTGCGGCGTGCTGGTGGTCCCCGCCTGGTGGCCGTGGCGGCGCGACTGGGTCTGGCGGACCCTGCTCCAGGCGCGGGCCATCGAGAACGGCGCCTGGGTCCTGGGCTGCGCGGTGGCCGCCTCGGCGGGGGAGGAGCAGTTCTCCGGGGCGGGTGCTTACGCCTTCGACCCGTCGGGGGTGCCGGTGCCGACAGCCGACGACCATGAGTACGACCTGGATCTCGCCGGCGCGAGCGTGCCGGTGGTCGACACCCGGGCCGAGTGGGTGGATGTCCGCCGGGTCGACACGTACCCGTGAAAAAGAGCACGGGCGCGCCGGAGGGGCGCGCCCGTAGGAGCATCGCGGCGGCGTGACGGTCGCCGTCAGCCGCGCGGCAGGATGACCGTGTCGATGACGTGGATGAGACCGTTGGAGGTTTCGATGTCGGTCTTGATGACGTGCGCGTTGTCGACCATCACGCCGTTCCCGTTGACCTGGATCGAGACGTCGGAGCCCTGAGCGGTGGTCGCCGAGCTCAGGTTGACCACCTGGCTGGCGTACACCTTGCCGGGCACTACGTGGTACAGCAGGATGCCGCGCAGCGCCTCGGGATCCTGAAGCAGGGCCTCGACGGTGCCGGCCGGAAGCTTGGCGAATGCCTCGTCGGTCGGCGCAAAGACGGTGAAGGGTCCGCCGGTGGCGAGGGTGTCGGCAAGGCCAGCGGCCTGGACCGCGGCGACGAGGGTCTTGAAGCTCCCCGCGGCGATGGCGGTGTCGACCAGGTTCGGCTGAGTGCCCGCGTTCGACGCGTAGGCGGCGCCCTTGGCGGAGTTCGAGGCGCAGTCGCCGGCAACGGCCGGGGCGGCGGCGAGCGCGAGAGCGGCGGCGAAGACGATCAGTGACGTGTGACGCATGGTGTCCTCCTTGGTCCGACGTCTTCCGCCGGACGCACACGCTGCAACGTCAAGGTTTTATAGAGAAATTTCCAATGTGACGCGATACTTGGGAGACGATTCCGTCGAAAAACATACAAATACCTGTGCGAACGCAACTTGTATTTCTAGTAATTTTCTAGATACAATTCAGAGGGGCAGGGTCTCTGCCGGTCATCCGCCCTCGACGGCGTTCTGCTCTGCCGACCCCTGACCGCGGTTGCCGCGACGCCCCGGCGGCGCGGCAACCGGGGACCACGGTAAGATGTCGCCGCCCCGCACGCCGCCCCAAAGGAGCCCAATGGACGCAGTGCAGCTCCAACCCCACGACATGCTGGTCACGGTCGCGGTCGCCGTGTCGGCCGGCGCGATGCTGATGGTGCTCGCGCGCCGGCTCGAGACCTCGGCGATCGGCCTCCTGCTGCTCGGTGGGATCGCGCTCGGGCCCCAGGTGCTCGGGGTCGTCCGTCCCGACAGCCTCGGCAGCGTGCTTCCGGTGCTGGTCTCGTTGGCGGTCGGGTTGATCCTCTTCGAGGGGGGGCTGACCCTCGACCCGGGCGGATTCCGCTCGGCCTCGGACGTCATCCGCCGCCTGCTCACCCTCGGCGTGGTGGTGACCTGGCTGACCACCGCCGCCGTGGCGTGGCTCCTGTTCGACTTCTCGATCTCGGTGGCGTTGCTCGCCGGAAGCCTGGTGATCGTCACCGGGCCGACCGTGATCGCGCCGCTGCTCAAGCGCATCAAGGTCAGCGCCCGCATGCACAGCGTGCTCCACTGGGAGGGCGTGCTGATCGACCCGATCGGGGTCTTCATCGCGATTCTGTGCTTCGAGGTCGTCGAGGGGCTCGAAGGGGAGATGGCGTTCGCCTACCTCGGGCTGCGAGTGCTCACCGGACTGGCGGTGGGCCTGCTCGGCGGCTGGCTGATGAGCCAGGTGATCGCCCGCGGCTGGGTGCCGGAGGACGTCATCAACGTCTTCGTGCTCGGGGGTGCGATCCTGGTCTTCGGCGGCACCGAGGCGATCGGGCACATGATGGGCTTCACCGAAGCCGGCCTGCTGTCGGTGGTGACGGCGGGCTTCGTGCTCGGCGGGCGCGGCACGCCTGGGCTCGACGAGCTCAAGCGCTTCAAGGCCGACATCACCGAGCTGATGATCGGCTTCCTGTTCATCATCCTCGCCGCCGGGCTCGACTTCGCGGACTTCGCGGCGCTCGGGTGGCGCGGCGCGGTGCTGGTTGCGGCGGTGCTGCTTCTGGTCCGGCCCCTGAACGTGGTGGTCTCGTCGTTCGGGCTCGGCATGTCGTGGCGGGAGAAGGCTTTCCTGGGTTGGGTGGCGCCGCGGGGCATCGTCGCCGCTTCGATGGCCTCGTTGTTCGCGCTCGCCCTCAAGGACCGGCCGGGGCTCGAGTTCGCCGGGGTCTTCGTCGAGACCTTCACCTACTCGGTGATCTTCGCCACCGTGCTGCTGCACGGCTTCACCGCCGGGCCCCTCGCCCGGGCGCTCGGCCTGGCCCGGGCCGCGCCCACCGGGTGGCTGATCGTCGGCGCCCATGAGCTGGGCCGGCAGATCGCCCGCTTCCTGAGCGCGCGGGCCAAGCTCCCGGTGGTCGTGGTCGACACCAACCCGCGGCGTATCGCGCAGGCCCTCAACGAGGGGCTGCGTGCGATCCATGCCGACGCCCGTGATCGCGGTCTCGGGGAGCGGCCCGAGCTCTACGAGACCGGGAACCTGCTCGCCCTGACCGACAACGAGGACCTCAACACCCTGCTGTGCGAGCGCTGGCGGGACCGCTTCGGCCGCGAGCACCTGTTCCGGTGGGGCTCCGCGAGCTCGCGAGAGGGTGATCCCGGCTCCGCGGGCAGCCGGGTGTGGGCCGCTCTTCCCAAGCCCTCGGTGCTCTCAGCCGAGCTGGTGCACGGCGAGGCACGGGTGGTGCAGAGCATCGGCCGGCCGGATCATGGGGAGCTGCTCATCACCCCCCTGGTCGCGATCGCCGAAGGCCGGGTGGTGCTCGATCCCGACGGCATCGAGCAGACCGAAGACGGTGAGGTGCTGTCGCTGCGGCGCGAGGCGGACTACCTGCACCGGGCGATCCGGCCGGAGCTGATCGTACGGATCGACGCCCAGAGCCAGGAGGAGCTCTATCTCGAGCTTGCCCGCCGGATCGCCGAGCTCCACCCGAGACTCTCGATCCGCGAAACCGTCGACGAGCTGCTGGCGAGCGACCAGAGCTTCCCGCCGGCCCTCGGGCACGGCGTGGCGGTACCGCACGCCTACTCGCCGGCGCTCGAGACGCGGCTGGCGGCGGTGGCCCAGCTCCCCCGCGGCATCGACTACGGCGCCCACGACGGACATCGGGTCAAGCTGGTCTTCCTGCTGCTCGGACCGCCGGGCGATCCCGAAGGTCACCTCGAGACTCTTGCGGAAATCGCACGTCTGCTGTCGGACGCCGAGCTGCGACGGCAGCTGATGGAGGCCGAGGTGCCGGACGGAGTGCTGGCCATCGTGCGGGGGTTTCACGCCTCATGACCCGGCAGGCGATGCTCGCCGGGGTGGCCGCGGCCGCTGTGCTGGTGGGGGCGGGCTCGTGCCGGCCGGCGCCGGCACCCCGAGCTGCGGGTCTCACGCTCGGTCCGGTGCTCGGGAGCCCTTCCCCGCAGCGGATCGCGATCTGGCTGCAGGGCTCGTCGACCGCCGTGGCCCGGGTCGACGCCTGGCCGGAGGGCTCGCCGTCGACAGTCATCCGGTCGGCATCGACCAGGCTCGAGGAGCGGGACGGGTGGCGCGCCACCCTCGGGCTCGAGGGTCTGGCCGCCGGCACCCGCTACCGCTACCGGGTCCTTCTCGACGGCGTCGAGGTCGCCGGCGGCGCGTCCTTCCACTTCCGGACCCCTCCCGAGCAGGGCGTCGGAGACCACCTGCGGATCGCGGTCGGCAGTTGTGCCGCGCTGTGGCGGCGGCCTGACACCGGCGTGTGGCGGGACATCGGGTCCGCTGCACCCGATCTGGTTGTGGCGCTCGGCGACACGCCCTACGCGGACCACGGCTTCACCGACCTCGGCGATGCCTGGAAGAGGGCCCGCGTCGCCCTGGCCCGGAACCCCGCCGACCCCGGCCTGCGCGCCGGGCTCGAAGCAGCCGCCGGAGCGCTGGTCGAAGCCGGGCGGACCCGGATCCCCGCCGCCTACGGGGCCTTCCGGCGTGCACCGGGCTTCGCGGAGCTCGCGCGCGGGGCGTTCTGGGTGGCGACCTGGGACGATCACGACACGGGAATCGACAACGGCGACGCCGAGAACCCGCTGCGACCGATCGCTCTCGACGTGTTCCGGAGCTTCACGCCCAACCCTTCGTTCGGGCTGGAGGACGGGCCCGGGACCTTTTTCGACCTGCACTGGGGCGACGTCGACCTGGTGCTGCTCGACGACTCGAGCTTCAGGATGCCGACCGAGCAGGCGAGGCGTGATCCCTCAGCGGCCACCATGCTCGGGGAACGGCAGCTCGAGTGGCTGCTCGAACGCCTGGGAGCCGGCGAGCCGACCTTCACCCTGTTGGCGTCCGGGTCGCCGTTCAACGACTTCTCGCGCAAGGACGACGCCTGGGTCGAGTACCCGCGTGAGCGCAACCTGCTGCTCGACGCGGTGGCGGCGAGGCGGATGGACGGCCTGGTGCTGCTGTCGGGCGACGTCCACCGAACCGAGCTCCACCGGCTGCCGTGGCTGCTCGACCGCGGCGGCTACCCGCTCTGGGAGGTGGTCTCGAGCCCGCTGGTGAACAGCGCCCGGGGCTGCGGTCCCGACGTCGCCTACCGCGAGCTCTGCGAAGGCTCCGCCCTGCGGCACGTGCGCGAGCTGTGGGTCCTGCTCGACATCGACACCACCCTCGGCGATCCCCGGATCGTCATCGAGGTGCACGAGGTCGGCCGAGGCGTGCTCCACCGCAGGGTGCTCCTGGCGTCGCAGCTGCGCTTCGGGGACTGACACACAAGGCCGTGCAGCGGGCGCCCGGGGCGCGCCGCGCTGCGGCGCGAGCGCCCCCGGGGCCCTCGCAGACGGGAGGCGATGCCTGATGCTGGCTCACCCGGTACCCAGGAAGTCGAGGCCCAGGCCCTTGGCCAGGAAGACCGCCATCTGGGCGCGGGTCAGCGGGGCATCGGGACAGTACTGATTCGCCGAACAGCCGGCGGTGATCCCCGAGGCCGCCAGAGCCTCGACGAACTGGAAGGCCCAGTGACCAGTTGGCACGTCGGTGAAGGTCGCGCTGGCCGGGGCCGGGCTCACCTGACGCCTCCACCACACGACCCCGCCGCCCCACCGCACGTTCAGGGACCTCTCGGCCCGCAACTGAAGGGCGTAGCTGACCCACGACGAGTAGCTGTCGCCGTTGACATCCTCGAAGCTGTGGATCGTGACCGCCGTTGGAACGACGCAGAGCTGGGTGTAACCCGGCGTCTGAGACACGCCGGTGCTCTCGGTGGATCCGAGCTGGCGGATCGCGGGCGGACCCACGTTACCGGTCGGCTGCTCATTCTCCCACAGGGAGATCCTCACCTCGCCGGTGGCCGAGCTGTCGAGCAGGTTGAGGCAGACCGAATCCAGAGCGGCGCCGATCGGGATGCCGAGCGACGGACCGACATCGAGGGTGAAGTAGGTCGGTCCCCCTCCGATTGTCGCGGTGTAGTAGCCGTAGGAGTGCAGGTAGCAACCGTCCTCGTCGGTGGCCTCGGGCTGGAACTGGGAGCCGCCGAAGATCGTCCACTGGATGTTCGGCCCGAACCGGTCCGACGCCTCGAGCCCGAGCACCTCCGCGGGGACCGCATCGGCCTGAGCCAGCACGTGTTGGGTGAGGACCTCACTGTCACCGGCCTGGACCTTGACCGGTCCGAGGGTGATCAGGAGACTGACGGCAAAGGTGACGACGGCACGATGATGCATGATGGAGCCCTCCCACGCGCCAGTCCCGATGTGCTCAACTGCCCCTGGTTTTCTTCCTGCTGAAGGAACAATCCACTGTCTATGATACCTGTTCGCAAACTCAGGTCAAGCACGAAGGTCGGGTCTCGTGCCAGCCCGCCGAGGCGGGCCAGAACCTGGCTTCCCAGGGGCGCAGGAGGAGGAGATCCGGGAGCGGTCGACCGGGATCGAGACCGCGAGACGAGTCTCTGCGGCGGTGCGATCTACACTGTTCGGCGAGCCCAGCAGGAGGCAGCCCGTGACCCGACCCGCGCGCCGCACCAAGATCGTCTGCACCCTCGGTCCCGCGACCTCCAGCCGGGAGGGGATCGCGTCGCTGCTCGAGGCCGGGGCCGACGTGATCCGGCTCAACTTCTCCCACGCCGACCGGGAGAGCCACCGGGCCTCGATCCGGGCGATCCGAGAGGTCGCGGCCTCGCTCGGTCGCGAGGTGGCGATCCTGCAGGATCTCGGCGGACCCAAGATCCGGCTCGGTGAGCTGCCGGGGGGCGAACGCGAGCTCAAGGTCGGCGAGCTCGTCGAGCTGGCGCCGGTCGGCGGCGAGCTGCCGGAGGGCGCGCTGCCGGTCAACTACCGCTACCTGCTCGAGGACGTGCGCGAGGGCGAGCGGATCATGCTCGCCGATGGCCTGGTCGAGCTGCGGGTGCGGGAGCGGCGCAGCGACCGGCTGGTGTGCGAGGTGCTGGTCGGCGAGCGGCTCAGCTCGCACAAGGGCGTCAACCTCCCCGGGACCCAGCTCCGGGTGCCCTCGTTCACGGACAAGGACCGCGCCGACCTCGAGCTGGGGCTCGAGGAGGGGGTCGACCTGGTGGCGCTCTCCTTCGTGCGCCACGAGGACGACATCCTGCCGGTTCGTGCCTTGCTCGGCGATCGTGCGGTGCCCCCGCTGCTGGTCGCCAAGATCGAGAAACCGCAGGCGATCGAACGCTTCGAGGCCATCCTGGCGGCGGTGGACGCGGTGATGGTGGCGCGCGGCGACCTCGGGGTCGAGATGCCGGTCGAGCAGGTCCCGCTGGTCCAGAAGCGGGTGATCGACGAGGCCCGGCGCGCGGGCAAGCCGGTGATCACCGCCACCCAGATGCTGCGCTCCATGGTGACCAGCCCGCGGCCGCTGCGGGCCGAGGCCTCCGACGTCGCCAACGCGGTGATCGACGGCACCGACGCCGTGATGCTGTCCGAGGAGACCGCGATCGGCCAGTACCCGGTGGAGGCGGTGCGCATGCTCGACAAGATCGCCCGCGCCGTCGAGCCGAGCCTCGACCGCGAGGCGCACCTGCGCGAGCCGGTCTCGCCGGTGCTGCCTCGCACCGCCGGGGCGCTCACCCGCGCCGCATGCCGCCTCGCGGGCGACGTCGAAGCGGTCGCGATCATCGCCTTCACCGCCTCGGGCAGCACCGCGCGCCTGGTCTCGCGGCTGCGTCCGCCGGCGCTCGTGGTCGGGCTGACCCCGCACGTCGGGGTAGCGCGGCAGCTCGCGCTCTCGTGGGGCGTGCTGCCCGCCGTGGTTGAGGTGCTGAGCTCGGGCCAGGACGTGCTCGAGACTGCGCGGCGCTGGGTTCACGAGGCGGGCCTGGCCGCTCCTGGCGACCGCGTGGTGGTGACCGCCGGTCTGCCTTTCGGCGTCGCCGGGACCACCAACCTCGCCATGGTCCTCGAGGTCGAGCAAGGGGCCTGAACCACAGCAACACCAAGGCACAGGGGAGCACTGAGGCCCCCCTTCCGCCCTCGCGCAACCCCGACCTCCAGGGTGGGTGGCTCTGTGTTTTCTCTGGGCCACTCCTGACAGAAAATCGTCGCTGCTTCGACGACATTTCAGCCGCTCAGCAGCTCGAGACCTCGGACACGGCTGGCGATGAGGCCCGGCAATCAGAACGGAGGAGCCCGTACACCAGCCCGCCGGGTCGGTCAGCGCTGTCGACCACGGCATCCGGGACCGTGATCCTGCGGGACGCACTAGGAGCGAGGGCGCTCTGCATCTCCTGCACCTCTGTGAAGGCCGCCTCGAGATGCCGGGGGTGGTGTTGCCCAGGGTTCGCCCGCTCGCCTCCGGCTCGAAGGCGAGTGGGATTCCCGGAGGGGATCCTTCGACTCGCTCGCCTCCGGCTCGCTCGCTCAGGATGACACGCGAGCGGAGACACCGGCTCGCGTGCCGGGCGGTCGAGGAGCCGCACCCAAGCCGTCACCCTGAGCGGAGCGGCCCACCTCAGTCGCCCCTCACCTTGTCACCCTGAGCGGAGCGGCCCGCCTCAGCCGCCCCCCACCTTGCCACCCTGAGCGGAGCGGCCCGCCTCAGCCGCCCCTCACCTTGTCACCCTGAGCGGTGCGGCCCGCCTCAGCCGCCCCCCACCTTGTCACCCTGAGCGGTGCGGCCCGCTAGGGCCGTGGAGTCGAAGGGTCTCCTCCGGCACCGCAATCACCGTCACACCCTGGGGTCCGGCCCGTGCCCGGAGGAGGGGCCGTGCCGGAGTCGCCTCGGATTCGGGGAACCCGCCATCGCGCCCATCCAGGCGACCGGGGGAGCAGGCTGATCGGGGCGAGTCACATGCCCGGAAGGGCGCCGGATCCCGGACCGGCCGCCCGCCGCCCGACCTCGAACTGGAGCCTCCCCACGAACGGAAGCGACCGCGTCCGCTCACCGATCACATGGGTTGCGGGCATCGCCCGCGCTGCAACTCGGTGTCTCTGGAGTACTCGCCGAGGTGCAACGGACGAAGCACGCTCCGGCCCTGCGGCTCCGCGAGGGACTCCTGGAGAACCTCCGGGGGGGTTGGTACGTTCAACAGGACGGGGAAGTCATGCTTGCATCCGAGGAGGTTGACATGCGCGTGAAGTGGTTCCTGATTCTGATCGTCACCGCGTTGAGCCTGCTGCTGGTTCCGGCCGTGGCCTCGGCCGGCAGTCAGACCATTCACGAGACCCACACCTTCGACGCCGCCGGCGCACGTCGGGTGATGATCGACGTCAGCTTCCACGACGTGACTGTGACCGTGCGGCCGGGCGACCGGGTCGACGTCATGGTCCACATCGAGCTCGAGGGCTCGTCGTCGAAGGTCGAGCGCCTCGCCGAGGACTACCGGCCCAAGTTCCTGACCGAGGGCGGCACGCTGGTCATCCGGTCGACCCGGCGCAGCGAGTCCTCGTGGTCGTGGTTCGGATCGATGCGCACCGAGGGCAAGGTCGAGCTCGCGATGCCTCCGGGACTCGACCTGGTCTGCGACACCTCGTCGGGAGACTGCCGGGTCTCGGGCGACCTCGGCGACGCGGACCTGACCTGCGACACCTCCTCTGGCGACTGCGAGATTGCCGGCGCGGCCCGCACCATCCGCGCCGACACCTCGTCCGGCGACGTCCGGCTCAAGCTCACCCGGGAGGTCGAGGAGGTCATCGCCGACACCAGCTCCGGTGAGGTGACTGTGAACGGTCCGGTGCGGTCGTTCTCGGCCGACACTTCGTCCGGAGACATCGAGGCCATTGGGCTGCTCGGCGAAGCCGGGTTCGACACCTCGTCCGGCAGCGTCGAGGCGGAGTGGTCGGCGGTCGAAGCGGGGGCGCGGGTGGTCGCGGATACCAGCTCCGGCGACGTGGACCTGGTGTTTCCCGCCGGGACCGAGCTCGACGGGCTGGTCTCGACCGGGTCGGGCGGCATCCGCTCGGACTGGGCGGGCGAGATGTCCCGGCGCGAGGACGAGCTGCGCCTCGAGGGCGGCTCGGGGGCGGTCAGGCTGCGGGTCGACACCTCCTCCGGCGAGGTCACGCTGCGCAGGCGGTAGCGCGAGAACACCAGGGCCTTTCGGCGCCGAGCGCCGGTTGTCGGCGGTTCTTCGAAGCTCCTGCCGTCCCGGCCGGAGTGATCGCAATCGGGAGGAGCGGCGGGAGCCGCGCGATCATCGGTGGCGTCGAGTCAAGCCCGCTCTGCGCGCCGCGGCAGGGCGTCCTGCTCGTGGCCGGACTGAGGGTGACCGTCGACCAGCTCTCGGGGGACGCGATCTACAACGCCGCAAGGTGATCGGCTGCGACGGGGCGAGAGGTCTCTCGTGGGAGAGAGCGGTTCCACCCCTCGGGAGCTGCTCGCACAGAGGTTCTCAGGCCCGACAGAGGCTTTCTCGATTCCGTGCCCCGTGTTAGCCTTCGTCGATGATCCTGAACCGGTCGAGGAGGCGTCGAGGAGCTCGTCTCCGCGGACGCCAGGTGCTTGTCGGCGCCGCTCTCTTCATGGCGGTGTCACCACCGGCAGCAGGCGCGGTCCGCATCCTGGCGCCGGCGGCGGGCGACATCCTGATCGCCGGCCAGCTGGTCGACGTTCGCTGGGAAGGCCTCCCGGCCGATGTCGACGAGATGGAGCTGCTGCTCGAGGTCGATCGGTCCGCAGCCTGGCATCTGCGGCTGACTCCCGAGCTGGCGGCGACAACGCGCACCTATCCCTGGCGGGTCCCCAACCTGCCGGGCAGCCGGGCGACGCTGAGGCTGCGGTGGGGGAGGGACGGCGTCGAGACCGAAGGCGAGCCGAGCGCGCCGTTCCGCATCGAGGTCGACCCGCGAGCCCCGCTGGCGGGTGCCCGCTTCCGGTCGGGGGAGTGGTGGATCGCCGAGTCGAGCGCGGCCGCCCTCCCGCCGTGGAGCACGCTCGCAGGGGTGCCCGGTCTCGCGGTCGGGCACCTCCAACCGGCGACCACCTCCGAGGGCAGCGAGTGCCTCTCCGAGGGGATGGCGCCCCGCCTGCAGCGTACCGGCAGCCACCACCGGCCCCGCCGCGGGCCGGCCGTGGGACGCCCCCACACCACCGTCCGCTGCCCCGTGACGGCCCCTCTGCGGCCGTGATCGCCCCGCACCTCCGGGCCTGACGCGAGCCGGCACACACCTCGCCTTCCGACCTCGTTCGAAGACGGTTTCGTCCGGCGGCCGGTCCCGGTCAGCGCCCACCACCCTCGACAACCGGTTGAAGCTCTCACCCCGGTCAGCGGGAGCCCAGAGCTCTCGCTCCGCCGGCGGGTGGGTGCCGCCCGAGCACAGGAGGTGCTGCATGTTCCGAGTCACTGCCGGCGCGCTCTGCGCCGTTCTCGCCCTGATCTGTCCACCGATCTGCCGGGCCGCCGAGCCGACCACTGCCGCCGCTGACGCCACGACCTCACCACCTGCGGCCGACACCGCCGACGGGCAGGACAAGCCGACCGTCCGCGCCGAGATCTTGGTGACGGCAGCCCGAACCGAGGTTCCTCTCCAGCAGAACCCTGCCGCCACCGCGGTCGTGGGCGAGCCCGAGCTGTCGACCATGGCCCGCGCCGTGGCCGCCGACGAGGCGTTGAAGCTGGTGCCCGGGGTCAAGGTCGACAACCAGCTCAACGGAGAGAAGATCCACCTCTCGATCCGCGGGCAGGGCCTGCTCACCGAGCGCGGAATCCGGGGCATCAAGGTCCTGCTCGACGGGCTGCCGCTCAACGACCCGACCGGCTTCGCTCCCGACCTCTACGACGTCGACTGGGCCACGGTGGGGCGGGTGGAGGTGTTGCGCGGGCCCGCCTCCGCTCTTTACGGCGGCGGTGCGGCCGGTGGCATTCTCAGCATCTCGACCCGGGACGGCGGTCCCGACCCGTTCGGGGGCGAGGTGAGCCTGACGGGCGGCTCCAACGGCTTCTGGAAGGTCCTGACCGACGCGGGCGGAACCACCGAGACCGGCCTCGGCTATCGGGTCTCCGCCTCCCGCGCGTGGGGAGACGGCTACCGGGTCCACTCGGCGTTCGACGCCACCAACCTGTACAGCAAGCTGTCGCTCTATGAGGGACCACGCGGCCGGGTCACGGCGATCGTCGCCGGGACGAGCTACTTTTCCGAGAACCCCGAAGGGCTCAACATCGACCAGGTGGCGGAGGACCCCAGCCAGCCCAACCCCGACGCGGAGGTCTTCAACGAGCTCCAGGACACCCAGCGCGGTACGGTGGGCGTGGTCTCCGAGTGGCACGTGGCCGACAACCAGATCCTGCGGGTGACCGGCTACTTCCGCCACACCCGGTGGCGGGAGTCGGTGCCGTCGACGGTCCAGCACCGCACCTACGACAGCCCCGGCATGCTCTTCCAGTACTCCGTTCGCGGCACCGTCGGAGGGCTCGAGAACGAGCTCAGCTTCGGTCTCGATCTGGACCAGCAGGACATCGACGAGCACCGCCGCCCGAACCTCGGCAGGGCCAGGGAGGGCGCCACCGTGGTCTCGGACCAGACGATCCACCAGACCGCATGGGGCCTCTGGGCGCAGGACCGGCTGAGCCTCGGCCACGACCTGACGCTGGTGCTCGGCGCCCGGCGCGACGACATCTCGAACCAGCTCGACGACAAGCTCCAGGACGGCGGCGTCGACCGCTCCGGCGACCGGTCGTTCGCCGAGACCACCGGCAGGGTCGGGCTGGCCTGGAACCCCGAACCGGCTTTCGGGGTGTACACCAGCTGGGGCACCGGCTTCCTGCCGCCGGCGACCGAAGAGCTGGTCAACAACCCGGAGAACCCCGGCGGATTCAACCGGGACCTCGTCCCGGCGACGTCGACCGGCGGCGAGGTGGGCGTTCGGGGCGAGGCCGGACC
The DNA here is from genome assembly GCA_963714745.1 of uncultured Acidobacteriota bacterium. Classification (GTDB taxonomy): domain Bacteria; phylum Acidobacteriota; class Thermoanaerobaculia; order Thermoanaerobaculales; family Sulfomarinibacteraceae; genus CAVQPK01. Next base: position 15,452 of record CAVQPK010000014.1, on the reverse strand, counting down.
ACGTTTCGGCTACGACGTCGCCGTGTTCCGTCTGACGACCCAGGACGACTTCGGACGCTACCGCATCCCCGAGCGTCCGCTCGAGACCTTCTACCGCAACGCGGGTGACAGCACCCGGTACGGGGTCGAGGCCCTCCTGTCCTGGTTCCCCCTCGACCCGCTGGCGGTTCGGCTCGCCTACACCTACTCCGACTTCACCTACGACCGGGCCGAGGTGGGCGCCGAGACCTACCGCGGGACCCGGCTGCCCAACGCCCCCGAGCACCAGGCCTTCCTCGACCTCGCCGGGAACCTGGGTCGTGGGCTCACCGCGGGCGCGAGCGTCGACTGGGTGTCCTCGTGGTTCATCGACGCGACCAACGCCGTGTCGGTGGACGCCTACACCCTGCTCAACGCCCGGCTGAGCTACCGGTTACGGTCGACCTGGTGCTCCGGCGAGCTCATGCTGTCGGGCCGCAACCTGACCGACGAGGCCTACATCGCGTTCACCGAGCCGGACCCGGACGGCAACTCGTACCAGCCGGGACCCGGGCGGGAGGGCTTTCTCGGGGTCACGCTCACGTTCTGATTCTCTCGGCTTGCCGTCCGGCGACCGGCCGGGCGGCAACCCGCCGTTGCATCAGCCGGTCGGTCGCGCGCTCATGACCGGCCGGTCTGATCGACGGACCCGGTGCGGTCTTCTCGCCGCGTCGGCCACGAACCGCAAAGGAGGCTTCCTCATGCCCTCGAGTCTCGACCTGCCGACCTGGGGCGCCCTGCATCCCGCGGTGGCCCACTTCCCGGTCGCGCTGCTGCTGGCGGCGCCGGCGCTCGCGCTGCCGGCGGTGCTGCTGGCACGGCACCGCCGGACCTTGATGACGGCGGCTCGAATCGGCTCACACCACCACGATTTCGTCGGAGGTGACGGTCAAGCGCTCGAGGCCGGTCTGCGTGACGAGGTAGGTGTTCTCGAGCCCGACCGCGCCCAGCTCGGGCTCGAAGAGCTTCGGCTCGAGGGCGATCACGTGGCCGGCCTCGAGCGGGTCGCGCTGGCGAGGAGCCAGCACCGGCAGCTCGTCGAGCTCGAGGCCGACGCCGTGTCCGACGAAGCGCACCCGCTCGGCGCCCATCCCCATGAAACGCTCGCCGAGACCGGCCTCGGCGACCATGCCCGCGGCGCGCTCCCACAGCGCCTCGCCGGTGACGCCGGGACGGGCCTCCCGCGCCACCTCGGCGTGGATCGAGCGGCACAGCTCGTAGTGTGAGACCAGCACGTCGGGCAGGGGCCCGACCGAGAGCGTGCGGGTCATGTCGTGGATGTAGCCGTCGCGGGCGAGGGCAAAGTCGACCGTGACCGGCATTCCGGGCTCGATGCGGCGATGGCCGGCACCGTAGGGTGCTGCGGGAGTCACTCCCTCCCCGCCGAACGGTGTGTCGGCGAAGCTCGCCGCGAGGTGGCTCGCTCCGGCGAGCACGTGCGCCCACGGGCACTCGAAGCCGGTCGTGGCCCGCCACCGGAGCATGCCCTGGAAGCCGTGCCGCCGCTCGGCCGACTCGAGCACGATCGACAGCTCGAGCTCGCTCATGCCGGCGTGAAGCTCGGCTGCAAGCTCGCGGAACGCCGCGTCGGCGGCGCGAGCCGAGGCGCGGATCCGCTCGATCTCCCACCGGCTCTTGACCGCCCGCAGCCGGCGGGTTGCAGGACCGACGTCCACCGTCGCAACGCGCTCGAGGATCTCGACGTACCTCTGGTGGTGTGCGACCGGGAGGATGTCGAGCTCCATGCCGATCCGGCGCGCGGTGCCAAGTGCGGCGGGCAGCGCCCTCAGGCTGGCGAGGGGCTCGACACGTTCGAGGGCGGACTCGGTCCGGGCACGCTCGAGCACCCGCCGCACCAGGAGCACCGGCTCGCCCGCGGTCGGCACCCACAGGTGCGCCTGCTGGGCGGTGCCCGCGAAGTAGATCAGGCTGGTGGTGCCGTGGAGCAGCGCCCCGTCGAGGTCGTCAGCCGCGAGTGCGCTGCGCAGTCGGGCGAGGCGGTGATCCAGCTCGGAGCGAGGCACGAACGGCATGGCGACCTCCGGCGGGGATTGTAGCGGCCCTCATCGTCCGGTCCCCTCCACGTCCTTCCGGCTCCGCGCCCCATCATCTCCCGAGCCCTCCGCCAGCAACCCAGCCACCACTCGTGCGAGGGAGGCGACATCGAAGGGCTTCTGCAGGAAGCGCACCTCTCCCTCGTTGACGCCGCGGCGGACCGCCTCGTCCTCGGTGTAGCCGGACATCAGCACGACCTTGAGGCCGGGCCAGCGTTCACGCAGGCCCGCCGCCAGGGCGGCGCCGTCGATGCCCGGCAGCATGAGATCGGTGAGCAGGAGATCGGGCGGCGAGCTCGACCGGCGACGCACCTCGCCTCCTCGCCGCTGGCGACGGCGGTGACCTCGTAGCCGAGCATCTCAGCAGCTCGGCCAGCCCCTTGCGGGCGCCGTCCTCGTCCTCCACGAGGAGCACCCGCTCGCCGTGCCCGCCGGGCAGCTGCTGTCCGCCGCCCGGCTCGCCGTGCGCCTGGTCCGGCGCCGGCCGCTGAAGGCAGAATGACCCTGAAACAGCTACCCTCGCCGGGGCTGCTCTCGACCTCGACCCGGCCGCCGTGCTGCTCGACGATGCCGTGCACCACCGACAGCCCCAGGCCAGTTCCCTTTCCGGTCTCCTTGGTGGTGAAGAACGGCTCGAACAGGTGCGCCCGCGTCTCCTCGTCCATCCCGTGACCGGTGTCGGTCACCTCGATCACCGCCTCGCCCGGCCCGGCGTGGGTCCGCAGCGTCAGCGTGCCGCCGTCCGGCATCGCGTCCTTGGCGTTGACCGCCAGGTTCATCAGCACCTGCTCGAGCTGCCCCGCGTCGCCTTCCACCCACAGCGGCTCCGCTGCCGTGTCGAGGGACAGGCGGATGTTCTCCGGGATCAGCCGGCGCAGCAGCTCCCCGACCGCACTGGCCAGCTCCCCCAGGTCCAGCTTCCTCTTCTCCGCCGTCTGCCGCCGCGAGAACAGCAGCAGCTGCTTCGTCAGCCCCGCACCCCGCGTGATGTGGTCCTCGATCTCCGCCACGACCTCGACCAGCTCCGGCGTTCCGACCTTGAGCCGCAGCACCGTCGCCAGCGACAGCAGGGCCTGCAGGATGTTGTTGAAGTCGTGGGCGACCCCGCCCGCCAGCCGCCCCACCGCCTCCAGCTTCTGCGACTGCAGGAGCTGAGCTCGGCTGTGCATCAGCGCCTCTTCCGCACGCTTGCGTTCGGTGATGTCATTGAACGTGACCAGGAGCTCGTCGGTCAGAAAGGTGACGTAGAGCTCGCAGATGCGCACCGAGCCGTCGGCGCCGGTCACCCGGTACTCGCCGGTGTTGACGGTCTGGCCCGATGAGCGTGCCTTCTCCAGGAGAGGCTTCCACCGGTCGATCACCTCACGCCGGTACTCGGGATCCGGGTAGGCCATCTGATACCACTCGGCGGTTGTCGTCGGGGGAGCATGCCCGAAGAGACGCTGTGCGCTGCTACTCCAGAACAGAACCCTCTCGTCGTGCAGGTCGGCGAGCCCGATCGGAAACGGCGTCGCGTCGAGCACGGCGCGGAGTCTCTTTTCGCTCTGCCGAAGGGCCTCCTCGCTCTGCTTGAGCTCGGTGAGGTCGATCGTGTAGCCGGCCAGGAGGTGCTTGTCGCCCAGTGTGATCGGGAACTTGATGGTGCGATAGTTGCGGCCGTTCAGGTCCTCGTCCAGACTCAAGACCCCGCCGTGTGACACGACGGCCCAGTCGTCGGCCGTGATTTTGGCGGCGAACTCGGGGGGGAACAGCTCCTCCATGGTCCTGCCGGCCATGGCGGAGCCTGGTGTTCCGATCATGTCCTGGAAGTTCTCGCTTGCCCGCAGCACGCGGCTCTCGCCGGGCTTCACGTTCTTGATGTACGCGTAGACGGGTGAGTGGCGGATGAACAGGGAGAGCAGCTCGTTGCTCTCGCGCAAGGCCTCCTCGGCCCGCTTGCGCTCGGTGATGTCGGCGATCGTGCCGACATACCCGACGACCCGGCCTTCGCTGGTTCTCTCCGGGGTCGCCTGACCCATCACCCAGACGATCGACCCGTCGGGGCGCAGGAGGCGGTACTCCGCGTCAGAGGGTTCGTGACGGCTTCGCGCGTCCTCCCAGCCTTTCATCAGGCGCTCGCGATCGTCGGGGTGCACGGCCTCGAGCCAGCCGGCCCCCATCGCCTCGTCGGCGGAAAGCCCGGAGAGCTCGCACCACCTGGGGTTGACGTAGGTGGTGGAGCCTCTCTCATCGGTGCGGAAAAGCCCCACCGGAGAAAGCTCGGTCACGTTCTGAGCGCGTCGTTCGCTCTCCGCTCGGGCGCGTTCCGCCGCCTTGACCTCGTCGATGTCGCTGATCACGGCGCGACACCCACGGGAGCCATCCGGCTCGTCCCCAATGGTCGTTTCCATCCGGGCCCAGAACGACGAGCCCTCCTGGCGCAGCATGCGCAGCTCGCCGACCTGCGGCGAGCTCGTGTCGAGAAGCCGCTTGTGGAGCAGGTAGTAGACGTCCTGGTCCTCGGGGAGGATGAAGCGGGAGAGCGGCTGTCGGGCCAGCGCGTCCCGCGCCGCGCCCAGCAGTCTGGCGGCGGTGAGGTTGGCCTCCTGGATCAACCCCTTCTCGCTCAGGGTGACGTACCCCACCGGCGCGAGGTCGTAGAGCTCGAAGTAGCGCGCCCGCGAGGCCTCCAGCTCTGCCTGCGCCCGGCGCAGCTCCTCGTTTTGAACCTCGAGCTCGATCTGGTGGACCCGCAGCTCATGGAGGACCCGACTCGCCTCGTCGGGCGACAGTGCCTTCTGCGTCGTGGCTCCGTCGGCCAGGGCCCTCTCCTCCGCCCGCCGGCGCAGCTCGGTCTGCCGGTCCGAACGGGGCTTCTCGTCACTCATGATCGGGCTCCTGACCTGACCGCTGAAGACCACGGTGTGCCGGGAAAGCGATCATACCGGAGCGCAATCCTCCTCACCTGCCTTCAAATCTCGCCTGCTACTGTCCAGTAGTCTACCGTGCGAGACCGGGATGCCGTCAACCGTTCCGGTCAGCGTTGCCAACGCACCCGAGCGGTTGTTCGACCTCGTCGAACGGTGCCGCTGGTGCGATCCGGGAACGCGTGCTCCGGGATCCTCGGCCTCAACCCGGCCAGTGGAGCCCGAGCGCCTTGGCGAGGAAGACCGCCATCTGGGCCCGGGTCAACGAGTCGTCCGGGCAGTAGTTGCCGCCGCCGCACCCGGAAGTGATCCCCGAGGCCACGAGCGCCTCGACGAACTGGAAGGCCCAGTGGTTGGTCGGGACGTCGCCGAAGGTCGCCGTAGCCGGCGCCGGGCTGACCCGCAGCTTGTACCAGAGGTCGACAGCCTTGATCCTGCGAAGCTGGAGCGCACTGTCCTGGGAGAGGCCGGTCACGTAGACCACATACTGGCAGGTGTTCGCAACCGTGGGAAGGGGCGACAGAAGCTGGAACTTGTAGCCGTAACCGTTGTCAGACCCCGACGAGTCGACGCTGCCGAGCAGCGTGGTGACAGGCGGGTCGTGACCGCAGCTGCGGTGCAGCGTCACCTGGGCGTCTCCCATGAACGAGGTGTCGTAGTACCAGATGTCGAGGAACCGGATCTGCGCGCCGTTGGGCAGGTTGACCGGGGCGAACGCGGAGCCGCCCGACATCGAGAGGTGAGCGTACAGGTCTGCCCCTGGAAGGAAGTGGTTGTCGCAACAGCCGTACGGGGTGAAGGCCGCCACGGGGATCTGGTGGATGATCGAGTCCAGTGTGCCGTAGGTCTCCGGGCCGTTGTCGATCGTCCGGTCGAGGAGGAGCTGCTCCTCCGGGCTGCTCCCCGTGAGCCCGGGCTGAAAGACGATCTGCTCCGGCACCTGGGCGAAGGAGGGCGCCGCTGCGAGCACCCAGATCGCCAGGACCGCGAACCTGCTCCCACGGTGAGCCATGAATGGCCTCCAGCTTTCTCGCACGGTGGTGCCGAGCACGGCTCGCCCGGGCCATCGTGCGCGTCAGGTGTCGTTCGGCGAGCCGATGAGGATAAGCTCGGGCTGTGGGGTCGCAAAGTCAACTGCTTTTTTGGATCGTGCCCCGCTGCGTCCCGAATCGGTTCCGCTGGACCGTGGGGACTCCCGGCCTGGCGTCCGACGGCTGCCAAGCCTCGGTCACGAAAGGGCGCCACGAGGGGAGGTGCTCGACGCTCGTTCACCGTTCCGTTCCGGTCGCGCAGTCAGCACGGGTCGGGTCTCGCAACTGACCGGGAGACCCGCCGCGCTGTCAACGTGGGCGGGTTGGCCCGCGTCGGACTGCACGGGGGTGCTGATGCCGCGGGTCGTGATTGTGGTCGCTCTCCTCGCTGACGGTCCGCGGACGCGGCGGGCGCCCGGGCGCGTTCGATGAGGCGCACTCTCGCGCTCGTGCTCGCCTTCGGGGCGCTGGCCATGTCGGCGGGTGAGATCCGACGTCCGACCGGGCGGGTCGGGGGCGAGCCCGGCGTGGTCCGTGTCGAGCAGGGGCTATTGCGCGGTGCACGAGAGAGCGGGGTGGAGGTGTTTCGCGGAGTCCCGTTCGCGGCGCCGCCGGTCGGCCCGCTGCGGTGGCAGCCTCCGGGGGTCCCCGAGCCGTGGACCGGCGTCCGCGACGCCCTTTCGTTCGGTCCCCAGTGCCCGCAGCTCGACGACCGCGGGCGGGTGGTGGGCGAGGAGGACTGCCTCCAGCTCAACCTGTGGACGCCGGCCGTGCGCACTCCCGGAGAGCTCCTGCCGGTGATGGTCTTCATCCACGGCGGCGGCCACGTGCAGGGCTCGGCGACCGTTCCGGCGGGCCCGGGCAAGATCCTCTACGACGGCGCCAGGCTCGCCGGCGGCCGGCGCGTAGTGGTGGTGACCGTCCAGTACCGGCTCGGCCCGCTCGGCTTCGTCAGCATCCCGGAGCTCGACGCCGAGCGCGCCGACGGCGGCTCCGGCAACTTCGGCACCCTCGACCTGGTTGCGGCCCTCGGGTGGGTCCGGCACAACATTGCCGGCTTCGGCGGCGACCCCTCGCGGGTGATGATCTTCGGCGAGTCCGCCGGGGCGGTCGAGACCTGCATGCTGCTGGTGGCGCGGCCGGCGGCGGATCTGTTCTCGGCGGCGCTGATGCAGAGCGGCGGCTGCACCGCACAGGATCTGACCGAAGCCCGGAGCACCGGCGCCGAGCTGGTGGTGGCGGCCGGATGCAGTGGCTCGGGCGATGCGGCCGCGTGCATGAGGTCGCTGTCGGTCGAGGACGTCGTGCTCGCGATTCCTGCACAGGCGGCGGTCAGCGGCCCCCAGGGTCCGTTCGGTCCGGTGGTGGACGGGGCCGTGATCCCCGGCGACCCGCTCGAGGTGATCCGCACCGGCGGGCACCACGCGGTCCCGTTCGTGGTCGGCGCAAACGCCGACGAGACCGGGCGGGACGCGCCCGCCCTGGCGACCGACGCCGAGTACCGGGCGGCGGTGCTCGCCCTGGCCTTCGGCAGTCAGGCGCTGGCGGACCTGGTGCTCGCGCGCTACCCGTCGGCCGACTACCCGTCGCCGCGGGCGGCCTATGTCGCCGTGACCTCGGACGCGAAGTTCGTCTGCACCGCGCGCCGGGTGGCCCGCGCCGCCCGCGAGGGCCAGCTCCTGCCGGTGTGGCGCTACTTTTTCGCGCGCCCCTACCGGGGCGGCTCCACCCTGCTCGAGTCCTTCGGCGCGTTCCACGGCGCCGAGCTTCCCTACGTCTTCGGTGACCTCGACATCTCGGGCTACGATCCACCGCCGGAGGAGGAGGCGCTGTCGTCGGCGATGGGGGCCGCCTGGGCCATGCTGGCCGGTTCGGGACGGCCGGGCGCGGTCGAGGGCGTGCCATGGCCACAGTACGCAACCGGTGACGACCCATTCCTGATGCTCGACGTTCCGGTCAGCGCCCAGGACGGCGTGCGCACCGAGCAGTGCGATTTCTGGGACGATCTGGTGTCGCGAGGTCGGTGACCTCCGGACACCGGATCGTCCTACATCGAGGCGTCGTGGACGATGCGCCAGCCTTCGCGGCGGCGTTCGAGCACGATCACGGTGTGACCCTCCGCCCGTCCCGATCCGTCATCGCCCATGCCCTCGAGGATCCAGCGGGCGACCACCGAGACGCCTGCGGCCTCGCTCGGGGGGGAGCCGAGCACGCGAACCTCGAGCAGCTCCAGAGTCAGCCGCCCCATCGCCGTGCGGTCGGGGTAGCGCCGGCGGTAGCGGGCGAGCACCTCGTCGCGGCCGCGGGTGATGCCCGACGGGGTGACGAAGACGGCGTCCTCGGCGTAGCCCGAAACGAAGGATCCCAGGTCGCCGCGGCTCCACGCCGCCGCCTGCTCGGCGAGCAGCGCTTCGACCTCGGCGCGGCCCGCACCGGGTCCGGGCATGCTGCCGGAGCAGGCCGAGGCCGCGAGGCTGAGTGACAGGATCGAAGCGGCTGCGAGAAGGGAGCATGGTCGGCTCATGGCGGTCCTCCTAGAACGACCTCCCCACGAACAGGTACCAGGCCTTCTGGCTGCGGTCGTTGAAGCCGTAGGCGAGGTAGACCGGGCCGAGCGCCGTGTCGGCGCCGAAGAACACGCTCCCGGCCTTGACCAGGTCTCCGGTCCCGACGTCGCCGCGCTCGTCCCAGGCGTTGCCCGCCTCGAGCGAGATTCCGGCGTAGGTGCCGTCGCCCCATGCGGGGCTCAGGCTGCCGAGCCGGTAGTAGTAGCCGAGCATGCCCACCAGGGCGTAGCTCCCGCCGATCCGGCCCTGGGGGGTGCCCGAGAGCTGGAACAGGCCGCCAATCTGGAAGCGCTCGTAGACCGGCAGCTCGGTGCCGAGGGCCGAGCTCCAGCTCAGCTGACCGAGCAGGGTGTGGCGTCCGGTGGTCGCGGCGCCGAGAGCGTAGGTTTCGAGCCGGTTGTACTCCTCGTCCGCCCCGAGCGCTTCGCGGCTGAGGAAGAGCTGGCCTGCGAGCAGGAAGCCGTCCTGGGGGAAGTTCGGGTTGTCGAGCTGGTCGATGGTCGCGCGCAGGAACCAGCCACCCCAGTCGAGGCTCAGGTTCGGCACCGGCTCGGCCACCAGCCGGGCTTGGATCTCCGCATTGCCGAGCAACGGACCGAAGGCGATGGCGCCCCAGCGGCCGAGCTCGAGCCCGAGCGAAACCCCCGCCCGGGCTGCGCGAACCCGGTAGGAGCCGGTGGGGTACTCCTCGCTGCCGGCGATGTCGAACAGGAAGAGCTGGTGCTCGAGCTCGGCTGACACGAAGACCGGCCCGTCGAGCGTCAGCGGCTGGTAGTACTCGCCGTAGAAACGTGGCGTCTCGCCGACCTCGACCGCCAGCTTGAGCTCTCCGCGGAGCCGGTTGAGCCGGGTCATGGTGTAGTTCGCCAACACCCCGTAGCGGCCCTCGCCTTCGAAGTCCGACACCAGGTTGAGCCCGAACCGGAGCACGTTCGGACCCCATGACTTCTCGTGCGCCTCGAGGTTGACCAGCCACCCGTCGGGCTCGCGGGTGAGGAAGAAGCCGACCGACTCGTAGTCCCCGAGCACGTAGAGGCGCTCGAGATCCTGCCGGATGCGCTCGAGGTCGAAGGGGTCGCCCGGCCGGGTCCGGATCCGCTCGAGCAGCAGCACCGGGTCGGCGCTCGAGGAAGAGGTCACGACGATCCCCGCGATGCGGTCGGGCACCGGCTGCTGCCGTCGAACCCGCGCCCGCCAGGCCTCCCAGGTCGCCTCGTCGACCGTATAGCGCATCAGCTCGGAGGCCGCGGCCCGGGCCGCCTCGCGGCCCAGTGGGATCATCTCGTGCCAGCGTTCGAAATCGGTGGCCCGGAACTCGCTCAGGTCGGGGTCGACCAGGACGTCGGCGTTCGGCGCCTGCTCGGCGACGTTGCCCCTGACCATGAGGCTGAAGACCTGCCCGGTGAGCCGGGAGAGCGAGTCGAGCTCGTCCCGGGTGCGCAGCGGGCTGCCGACGTCGACCGCGATCACCACCTCCGCGCCCATGGTCCGTGCGACGTCGACCGGCAGGTTGTCGACCAGGCCGCCGTCGACCAGCAGGCGCCCGTCGAGCTCGACCGGGCTGAAGAAACCGGGTACGGCCACCGACGCCCGCATGGCGAGGCCGAGATCGCCGTGGTCGAGCACCACCGCCGCTCCGGTCTCGATGTCGGTGGCGACCGCGCGAAACGGGAGCGGTAGGGCGTCAAAGTCGTCGACACCGGCTGCCGAGAGGGTCAACGCCTGGAGCATGAAGCCGAACTGCTGCCCGGTGCGCAGTCCGGTCGGGAGCTCGATCTTGCCGCGATTGAAGCCGACCTCGAGCCGGGTCAGGTAGGTGAGGTCGTCGACCTTGCGTCGAAACGGGACCTGGCGGCGCGGCGGCCGGTCGTCGAGCACCGAGCGCCAGTCGGTCCCCTGGAGCACGCCGACCATCTCGGCCGGCGAGAGCCCGGCCGCATAGAGCCCGCCGATGATGGAACCCATCGAGGTGCCGGTCACGCAGTCGACCGGTACTCGGAGCTCTTCCATCACCTCGAGCACGCCGATGTGGGCGAGCCCGAGCGCGCCGCCCCCGGAGAGCACGAGGCAGACCTTGGGGCGCTCCGGCTCCTCGGCGCCGATTGAAACGGCGGACGCGAGGAGCGAGAGGGCGAGAGCCGCGACGTGCGCCGGTGACGGCATGACGGCCTCCGAAGGGCAATGGTAGCGGGGTGGTGCGCCGAGAGCGAGGGGCGGATGACCCGGTGGTTCGGCGGTGCCGGCGGCATCATGTCTGCGCTACGCTGGGCAGGTGGAAGGCCCGACGGTGCGCGGACGGCTGGTCTGGGCGGCAGCCGCCGGCTGGCTCGCCGGCGGCCTCGCGGCCTCGCTCCCGCTGTGGGCCGAGGCCGCCGAGCGCTTCGCCGTTGCGCACGCCGGCGGATCCGGCGAGCGCGCGCTGTGGGGCGGACCCGCGACCTTCGCGGTGCTTCGGGTGGTGCTGCCCTCCGAGTGGACCCTCGCCGGGGCGCTCGCCGGTGCGGTGCTCGTGCTCCTGTGGCCGTCACGACGATCTCGAGGTCGCGCGCGGCGCTGAATGTGGCACAATGCGCGAGCGGACGACCGCGCCGGAAACCCGGCCGAAAATGCGAACACCCACTCATTGGAGGGACGTGATGGAGCCTCATCCCCTCAACCCCGACGCGAAGGCGCTCGAGGAGGCGTTCTTCGCGCGCGAGAACGCCCGTCTCCTGCAGGAGATGCGGGCGCGGCACGAACGCACCGAACAGCGCGCCGCGATCAAGGCGACGCTGGGCCAGGTCGACGACGAGACGGTCGACCACCTGCTCGAGCTCGGGCTCCAGCCCCAGACGGTGCTCGCCCTCGCAGTGGTGCCACTGGCGCTGGTTGCCTGGGCCGACGGCGAGGTGCAGGCGAAGGAGCGGCAGGCGATTCTCGCCGCGGCGGCGGATAAGGGCATCGCCGACGGGTCTCCGGCCCACGCCCTGCTCACCAGCTGGCTTGCCAGTCAGCCGGGAGCCGACCTGATGGTGGCCTGGAAGCGCTACATCGGCGCGATGTGGCCTTCGCTGACCGAGACCGAGCGGGACTCGGTGCGCAGCGGGATCCTCGACCGGGCGCGGGCCGTCGCCGAGGCCGCCGGCGGGTTCCTCGGGCTCGGCTCGAAGGTCTCGGCGGCCGAGAAGAAGGTCCTCGACGAGCTCGCCTCGGTGCTCCCCTGAGACGAAAGCGGGGGCAACGTCAGGCGTCCCCTAGCTCCTGATCCGCCGGTCAGGACTGCAGGCTGCGGCCGTTCAGCTTCGCCATCCGGCGCGCGATCAGGAGCGCCATCTCGAGCGACTGCTCGTAGTTGAGGCGCGGGTCGACCTGGGACTCGTAGGCGCGGGCGAGGTCGGCCTCGGACAGCCCGCGGGCGCCGCCGATGCACTCGGTGACGTTGTCGCCCGAGAGCTCGAAGTGCACGCCGCCGAGCGCGCTGCCTTCGGCGGTGTGGACGTCGAATGCCTGCTCGAGCTCGGCGAGGATGCGGTCGAAGCGGCGGGTCTTGTAGCCGTTGGCCGTGGTCTCGGTGTTGCCGTGCATCGGATCGCAGATCCACAGCACCGTCGTGCCGGTGCGCCGAACCGCTTCGATCAGCTTGGGAAGCCGGTCACCGACCTGGTCGGCCCCGAAGCGGTGGATCAGGGTCAACCGACCGGGCTCGTCGTCGGCGTGGAGCCGGCGCACCAGGTCGGTGAGCCACTCGGCCGTCATCCCGGGCCCGACCTTGATTGCGATCGGGTTGCGGATGCCGCGGAAGTACTCGACGTGGGCGCCGCCCGGGTCCGCCGTCCGCATCCCGATCCAGGGGAAGTGGGTCGACCAGGTTGTAGTAGCCGCTGCGGTGCGGCACCGTGCGGGTGTGGGCGGCCTCGTACGGCAGGTGCAGGCCCTCGTGGCTGGTGAAGAAGTCGACCCGGCCGATCTCCCCGAGGCTGGGTTCCGGCCAGGGTCTCCATGAACTTCAGCGACTCCGAGATCGACTCCACCATGCGCTGGTACTCGGCTGCCCGCGGTGAGTGCCGGACGAAGTCGAGGTCCCAGTACTCGGGGTGGTGGAGGTCGGCGAAGCCGCCGTCGACCAGGGAACGGATGAAGTTCAGGGTCAGCGCCGCGCGCTCGTAGCCCCGCAGCATCAGCTCGGGATTCGGGACCCGCTCCTCGGGGGTGAAGCCGATCCGGTTGACCAGGTCGCCCCGGTAGCTCGGCAGGGTGACGCCGTCGCGGGTCTCGGTGTCCGCCGAGCGGGGCTTGGCGTACTGGCCGGCGATCCGCCCGACCCGCACGATCCGGCGCTTGCAGGCCGTACGTGAGCACCAGGCTCATCTGGAGCAGGATCTTCAGCTTGTTGGTGATCGCGGAGGCGTCGCAGCGGTCGAAGCTCTCGGCGCAGGCGCCACCCTGGAGCACGAACCGCTTCCCGACGGCGGCCTCGGCGAGCTGGCCCTTGAGGTCCTCGACCTCCCACGACGTCACCAGCGGCGGCAGCGCCTGGAGCTGCACGAGCACCTCCTCGACCGCCGACGGGTCGGGGTAAGTGGCCTGCTGCTCGGCGGGCTTCGACCGCCAGGACTCGGGGGACCAGGGCTCCACGGGCACCCTCCCGGAAAGGGAGCATGGTAGCACTGTGAGGAACGAGGAATCAGGAATGAAGGGGATGGAGCGAAGACGGCCGGCAGGGGTGGCGGTCCGATGGCCGCGGGCCGCGGGATCAAGCTCAGGGGGACCGTGATTCCGCGCGCTGAGATCAGGACGAAAGCGGTTCGAGCCTCCTGCACCCCCGGGGCGGCCGCCTGGAGAGGCCGGTGGCGGTTGCCCAGGGTCCGCCCGCCCGCCTCCGGCTCGGCGCTCGACGGCCGGCGGGTTTCCCGGAGGGGATCCTTCGACTCGCTCGCCTCCGGCTCGATGCTCGAAGGCCAGTGGGATTCCCGGAGGGGATCCTTCGACTCGCTCGCCTCCGACTCGCTCGCTCAGGATGACAGGGCAGGGGAGGAATCGGCTCGCCGCACTCAACCCTGTCACCCTGAGCGGAGCGGCCCACCAGGGCCGCGCAGCCGAAGGGTCGTGTGCCGGGCATGCTCGGCAGCTTGGAGGTGAGAGTCCTCTTCCCAGCCTGGTGGAGGCGAAGGGATAGCGAAGCGCAAGGGCGTCACCGCGAGGTGGGGTCTGAAGGAAGCGTGGAGCAAACGTGCGCGCCGAGGAACACGAACCGGATACGAGGCGTGAGCGCCGGACGAGTGGCCGATCCACCACGAAGTCCATATCCACCGAGAGAGCGCGGAGCGTAGATCCGGCGGACGGGCACGGAAGGCTGTCGAGCTTACCCCGGGAGGTCTGCAGCGTGTCGCGAGAGCGACTGAGGGGGTCGAGAGGCTCTCTGACCGCGCTGCAGAAGTCAGCAGAGGGCGTAGTACCCGGAGAGGGGAAGGCCCGAACGGTTGGGGGGCGAGTAGGAGGTGTGACTCATGGACGCCGAGCGGCAGAGGGACCGAAGCGGACATGGCGGAGCATCGACCGAGAGTCCAGTGCCGAGAGAGAGGGTCATGGAGGAGGTGGTGGAGCGGGAGAACATGAAGCGGGCGTTGCGACGAGTGAGGGGAAACCGGGGAGGGCCGGGGGTGGACGGGATGACCGTCGAGCAGCTTCCGGCCTACCTGCGCGAGCACTGGCCAGTGATTCGGGGTCAGCTGCTTGTGGGCAGCTACACACCACAGCCGGTGAAGAGGGTCGAGATACCGAAGCCCGGTGGAGGATTACGCAAGCTGGGCATACCGACGGTGCTCGACCGGCTGATCCAGCAGGCGGTGATGCAGGTGCTGCAGAAGCAATGGGACCCGACGTTTTCCGAGGCCAGCTTTGGGTTTCGGCCGGGGCGGTCGGCGCACCAGGCAGTGGTCTGGGCGCAGCGGCAAGTGGCGGAAGGCTCCACGTGGGTGGTGGATATTGACCTGGAGAAGTTCTTCGACCGGGTCAACCACGACGTGCTGATGAGCCGGGTGGCGAGGCGGGTGGGGGACACGCGATTGCTGCGGCTGGTCCGTTCGTATCTCCAAGCGGGAGTGATGGAGGGCGGGCTGGTCAGCCCGGCGAGGGAGGGGACGCCCCAGGGGGGTCCTCTTTCGCCCCTGTTGTCGAACCTGCTGTTGGACGAGTTGGACCGAGAACTGGAGCGGCGAGGGCACCGCTTTGCACGCTACGCAGACGACTGCAACATCTACGTAGCGAGCCGGAAGGCGGGGCAGCGGGTGATGAAGAGCATCACACGGTACCTCCACAAGAAGCTCCGGCTCAAGGTCAACGAGACCAAGAGCGCGGTCGCGAGAGCAGGGACGCGCCAGTTTCTGGGCTTCTGCTTCACAGCGCGCCGCCGACGGGTGTCCCCGAAGGCGCTGCGCCGATTCAAGCAGCGAGTGCGGGAGCTGACGCGACGGACGAAGAGCATGCGCATCGAGGACATGGCAAGGCGGCTGGCGAGGTACCTGCGGGGCTGGCTGGCGTACTTTGGCTTTGCCGAGAACCCGACGGAGTTCCACCACCTTGACGCATGGATCCGGAGACGCCTCCGGTGTGTGATGTGGAAGCAGTGGAAGCGCAGCACGACGCGCTACCGCAAACTCCGGCGGCTCGGCCTGGGCCATGCCCTCGCCTACATGACGGCGGGCAGCAACCGCGGCCCGTGGGCGATGAGCCGGAGCAAGGGCCTCCAGATCGCCATCCGAAACGCCTACTTCGACTCGCTCGGGCTGCCTCGTCTGGAGCCTGTCTCCGGGGCGTAACCAGCCGAACCGCCGTGTACGTGACCCGTACGCACGGTGGTGTGGGAGGAGGGGCGCCGTGAGGCGCCCCCCTATCCCG
>CAVQPK010000013.1:0-11821 GCA_963714745.1 uncultured Acidobacteriota bacterium | reverse complement strand
CCGCAAGGTGGCCGGCCGCGGCCGAGCACGCCGGTTCGACCGCCGGCTCGTCGGCGCCGCCGCAGTGGTCGCCGTCACAGTGGCTCTTTGGGGGGTGTCCTCCAGTTGGCGTACTGATCCCCGTGGCGATTGGAAGCCACGGCAGATTACCAACGCGCCCGGCTGGGAGGCCGAACCTGCCCTCTCCCCGGACGGCCGACAGATCGCCTACGTGTCCAACGAGACCGGGAACCCCGACATATGGGTTGTCGACGTCGCCGGGGGAAACGCGCTCCGGCTCACCAGCCACCCCGCGGTGGACTGCAGCCCTGCGTGGTTCCCCGACAACTCCTCGCTGGCCTTTGTGTCGGATCGAAGCGGCAAGCGTTCGATCTGGAGGGTACCCCGCCTGGGCGGTGAGGCCCGGATGGTCCTCGAGGATGCTCGCGATCCCGCTGTCTCACCTGACGGAAGAACCATCGCCGTCGCACGAGCCGGCCCCTCGGGGGTCGACAGGATCGCCGTCGCGACCCTAAGTCCTACCTCCGATCCGGCCCTGATGACAGGTGAGTCAGCCGGTCTGTGGGATCACCGGCACCCAACTTGGTCCCCCGACGGGAAGCGGATCTGCTTTGCCGACTTCCGGGATCTGTGGACGGTGGCCACCGATGGAGGGACGCCGGTTCCCCTGACCGCCGACCACCAACTGAACCGCGAGCCCGCATGGGATGGCTCGGGACACTGGATCTACTTCTCGTCGATGCGCGACGGATCGTTCGCGATCTGGAGGATGAGGCCGTCCGGCGGGCAGCCGGAACGGCTGACGACAGGTACAGGACCCGAAGGCCAGCCCTCGGTCGCGCGGTCTGGACGCGCAGTGGCGTACTCCACTTTCGTAAAGGACGTCGACGTGGTGATTCTCGATCGGGAGACCGGAGCTCGCACGCGGCTCCGGTCGTCGTCCACAGAGAGCAGCCCCGCGATAGCTCCCGACGGCAGCAGTGTTGCTTACACCTCGAATCGCCGCGGCACGTTCGATCTCTGGCTGCAGCCTCTCGAGAATGGCGAACCCGTGGGTGCCGAGCGTCAGCTCACCGACCACCCCGGAAGTGTGGCAACGCCGAGCTTCTCCCCGGACGGCAGATGGATCGCTTACTTCAGGGTCGAGAACGGCCGGCGCGACCTGTGGATGGTATCGACCGACGGCCGCCCGCCTCAGCAGCTCACCAATGCAGCGACGGTCGATGTCAACCCGCAATTCTCACCGGACGGGTCGCAGCTGGCGTTCGTGTCCGACCAGGGCGGCCGGGAACACGTGTGGGTTGCCGCGCTGTCGGCGGACCACAAGCTGACGGGCGCTCGGCAGGTGACTTCTGGCGACCTGAGGGATCTGCACCCTGCTTGGTCGCCCGACGGCTCTCACCTGGCCTTCATCCGTGGCGGTGAGGCGTGGGCGGTCGGAGCGGACGGCGCGCTGCCGACCCGAATCACGCAGGGCGCAGAGGCGGAGATCGCGCGGTGGGAGCCCGATGGGAAAAACCTCCTGGTGAGCGGCAGATGGGGCTCGTTCGGGATCGAGCTGAAGCAAGTGCCGACGGACGGCGGAGCACCCAAGCCGCTGGGAGCACCCGTCGTCTTCGGGGACGACACTGCGGCCGGGCTCTTCGATCTCACTCGCGGCGGTAGGTGGATGGTCTACCTCCAGTCGGAGTCGCGAGGAAATATCTGGTTGATGGCATGGAAAACAGCTGAGAACTGAAAGGAGGACGCCGTGTCGGAGATAACTACCACCCAGGTACTCAGGAGTCTCGCCTCGCTGCAATGTGCCGTCTCGCAGACGATGCTCGCGCTGACAGAGGAAGACGAGTCTTCGGGGCCGAGTACTTCCAGTGCAGCCCGGCCGTTCTATTGGGACGGACCCTTCGAGGACGAAGGAGGTATTGTGGATAGCGACTGCGCCATCGACTTCTTTGGTGGACCGCCAGAATTGGGGGAATTGATCGCGAGACTTGGCAGGTCAGCTCGGTATTTTGACGCCATCTGGCGAGAGATTCTCATCCGTCGTGAACTCTCGCTCCCAACCGAGAACCCGTAGGCGGGTAGCAGCACGGGCGCGCACTGCCCTCGATCACCTTGACCGTTCGCTCGCCATCCTCTCGGGGCTGGTCACGGACCAGGCAGGTGGTCTGGCAAGGCCTGCCATCAGGTCCCTGAGCCTCGTGCTGACTTCAGCGTGCAACCTCTCCTGCAGCTACTGCTTCCAAACCCGTGGCGACGTCAGGACCCTCTCCTGGCCTCTCATCGACGCGGCGCTCGAGCTGGTCCTCCACGGCGGGCATTCGAACCCACGGATCTCGTTTTTCGGAGGCGAGCCGTTGCTCGAGGCGGATCAAATCCGGCAGGTCGTCGACGGGGTGGCTCGCCGGCGACCGGCTGGTGTGACCCCACGCTATCGCGTCGCGACGAACGGTCTCCTGCTCGACGAGCATGCTTCCCGGTTGTTGGCGGATCACGACATCGAGACCCTCATCAGCTGTGACGGCCGCGAGGCGCAGGAGCTTCGAGCGCCCGGGACAGCTGATCGCCTCGACGAGGTCATTCGCGGGCTGAGACAACGCCATCCCCTGTTCTTCGAGCGTCGCGTCACGATCCGCATCACCCTGAGCTCAGGCAACTTGCACCTCCTGTGGCAATCGGTCGCCCAACTGCTGGACCTCGGTACAGCGCGGATCACGATCACGCCGATCATCACACACGATGAGGGATGGCGGATCGCCATGATCGATGACCTCAGCGATCAACTCGCCCGGATTCGCACGCTGTGCGGCGACAATGCGCTTCGCTCGGCTCGTCCACCCGTCGCTGCTTTCGTTCAGCCGGGGCGCGGCCGGCGACTGCCGAGGTCGCCTGAACCCATGTGTGGTGCGGTGTACGGCGGGCGGCTCGTCGTAGACCCAGGCGGGTTGTGTCACGGGTGTTCGACCTGGGTCGATTCCATGCAGAACCTGCCCGAGGGACTGCTTACGGACACCCTCGGCAAGCTACGGTTGGGAGAGCTCACAAGCCCGGAGCTCGCGGACCGGCTCGACGGCCTCCCGCGGATGGCAAGACGGTGCGAGATCTTCATGAGCAAAGAAGAGAAGCACTCGTCCTATGGCGAGTGCGGCTCGTGCTTCGCGAGATCGGAGTGCCTCGTGTGCCCAATCTCGATCGGGCACATTCCAGGCAATCGCGATCCTCACCGCGTACCCGATCTCCAGTGTGCGTTCAATCGTGCGGTTGCCGCGGCGCGTCAGGACCTCTGGGACGGGTGGACGCCAGACGACGGGCGATCGTCCGGATCGTAAGGAAGATCAAGTTGAGCCGGTAGGAGACTAGCCCAGATGAGTTGCCGGCCACATGAATGCAGCGGTCATCCGCGCTGCCTGCCCACAAGACTGAAGTCACGCGCGAGGCACGTTTCCGGCACTCTCTCCGTGGTTGATCGACGGCCTCAGGCCCGCCAGTAGGCCCCGCCGCCTCCGTCGCGCCCCATGAGGCCGTGCTCGACGAGGGCGCGGCGCAGGCGCGCGGTGTCCTCGTTGAAGCGGCGCAGGATCTCGTTGAGCTCCCGCTCGCCATAGCGCACCCCGCGCTCGAAGGCGGTCAGCACGTGCCGCAGCAGCACGAGCTGCTTCTTCTGCTGGGCCGGGAAGGCCGTGATGCGCCCCTCGGCATCGCAGAAGGTCTGCAGCACCTTGCGCTCCCAGGCCTCGAGGTCCGCGTCCTCGGCCAGACGGGGCAGGGTCTGGGCCCCGAGCAGCCGCGCGGCTTTCTCGTGCAGGGCTTCGTCGCACAGCGAGTAGGTGCGGTAGTAGCCGTCGGCCCGCGCCTCGACCAGCTGGGCCTGGGCCAGCCGCCTCAGGTGGTGGGAGGTCGTGCCGTTGCTGAGCCCGAGCGCAGCCGCGAGCTCCTCTACGGTCTGCGGCGCCTGGGCCAGCAGGCCCACGATGCGCAGGCGGTTGGGGTCGGCCAGAGCCTTGAAGAACTCGAGCAGCTCGCCGGGCACGAAGGGCTCGGGGGACGCGGCGTCGGTCAGATCGGTTTTGATGTTCATGAATCTATTTTGATAGGTGTCAAATTGAATGTCAAGCCAGCCGCGGCGAGTGAATGCCGCCGCGCACGTGAATGCTCGGCGCATGTCTGGAGCGGGACCGCAGAGACTCAGGGAGAGCGCAGGACCGCGCACGCACCCCGTCGAAACCCGGTCCGAGCCCAAAGCGAGCCTCCCGCGAGCACTTTCGTAACCACTTCATTCTCTTTGGGTTCGACCGTTGAGGCATGGCCCCCTCGAACCCGAATCCATGGTCTCCTCGTTCAGACGGCGGGGCTTCGGCCGGTCCCATCGCAGCCGAGCCGGGGCGCCGCCGTCGCTTTTTCTCCCTCTCCGCGAGGAGGCTCTCCGCGGCCGCGTCGTGCGTTGTTCTGGCGCTGCTCGCCCCCTGCGGCTCCGCAAGCGACGGCGACACCGGCGAGGTCTGGGCCAGCGACTCTCTTTCGCCGACCGTCCGCACCACCCTCTCCCGGGCCCACTCGCTGGCGCTCGACCGGGTTCGCAGCCTTCCGAGCTGCAGCGCCCTCTTCTCCGCCCTCGACGCCGACGGCGAGACCTGCCTCGCTCAGACCGTGTACCTCGCGACCCATGGTCGCTTCGAAAACGGAGTCTGCTGCTCGGGTGTGATGGCCTTCACCTCCCTCGGCAGCGCGGTCACCCGCCTCTGCCCCGGGTTCGCCCGGCTCGACGACGAGCGCGCGGCGATGATCCTGCTCCACGAGGCGCTCCACCGCGCCGGTCTCGACGAGTGGCCGCACGACCCCGACGGCCTCACCCCGCAGGGCATCAACGAGCTGGTCCGGGAGGGCTGCGGGCTCAAGGCGGCCCGCCGTGCCGCCGCGGTGACCGTCGCCGCGCTCGACGCCGACACTCCCGACACCTCCGACCTCCCTGACACCGAAGCCGCCACCCGCTGACGGGCGCCCGTCGCCGGAAACCCAGAAGCCTCGCGCACCTCTGGTTGTCCCCGCGACCACGGCGTCGCTCAGCTGGACCGGCGAAATGTGCTACAATGTGCTACATGGATGATGCGACCACCGGCGACGTGAGCGTGCGCGAGCTGCGGCAGAACCTCAGCGTCTACCTCAGACGGGTGCTCGCGGGTGAACGGCTCCGGGTGATGTCCCGCGGCCGTCCGGTGGCGATGCTCGGCCCGCTGCCTCCCGGCTCCGGGGCGCTCGCCCGGCTCGCCGCCGAGGGCCGCATCGTGCCCGCCCGCGGCACCCTCTCCGGGATCGGCGATCCTCTCGAGGCGGAGCCCGGCAGGTCGATCTCGCAGGCGCTCGACGAGCAGCGCAGCCGATGAGCCACGGCCTGCTCTACGTCGACTCCTCCGCCTTGGTCAAGCTGGTGGTCGAGGAGCCCGAGTCCGGCGCGCTGATGCGCCGCCTCCGCGACCAGACGAACCTGGTCTCCTCCGCGGTCGCGGTGGTCGAGGTCGAGCGCGCCGCCCGGCGCACGTCGTCTGACGCAACGACGGTCGCCCGCGCCCGGGAGGTCATGGCCGCCGTGCACCTCCTCGCCGTCGACGGACCCGTGCTCGAGCGCGCAGCCGGTCTCGGCCCCCTCACCCTCCGCACCCTCGATGCCATCCATCTCGCCTCAGCGCTCTCAATCCGGGATGACCTCGACGCCGTCGTGGTCTACGACGATCGCCTCGCCGCCGCCGCCGGAGCAGCGGGGCTGACCGTTCTCACCCCGCGCTGAGGGAAGCGTCGCGCACTCGACGCCCCGACGCTCGGCTCGAGCCACGGGAGGAGGCAAGCTCCTCCCCTACGACGGACCGTGGTGGCGGCTCCAGCACGGGAGGAGGCAAGCTCCTCCCCTACGCCCGACGTTCTCACGGTCTTGCGTCTCGCGTTTCGCGCCCCGCGGCGTCACACGTCTCACGACTTCCGGTCGCTCACGCTCCTCACTCCTCACTCAAAAGGCCCCGGCGCGAGCCGGGGCCTGGTTCGCAACGGTGGATCGAAGGGGCTAGAACCGGATGCCGAACGAGACCCTGAAGGTGCGCGGGATCTGGTAGTCGGCGTCGTTGTCGGGGTTGCCGAAGTTCGAGCCCTTGTACCAGTGCACGCCCTCGACCGGGGTCTCGGCGAAGGGGTCGAACCGCTCGAGGCTGCGGTCCTGCCGCCACGCCACGATCGAGTTGTTGGGGTCGATCACGCCACTCTCGTTGAACAGGTTGACCACTTCCGGCTGGATGTAGAGCTCGAGCTCACTGCCGAAGAGGGTGGCGAAGAACGAGTAGTTGAGCGACACGTAGGTGATGTGGATGTCGTCGGTGGTGTAGGCGTCGCGGTTCTCGAAGTAGTACGTCGACCAGGTGGGTGGGCTGAGGTAGCCCGGGTTGTCGACGTAGAGCGAAGCCGGCACGGTCTGGGTCGCGCCGTAGGGCTGGCCGGAGTTGAAGCTCTCGAGCCAGCTCAGGCTGAGGCTGTGGCGTGAGGTGGAGACCAGGTCCCAGACCAGAAAGGCCTTCAGGTTATGGCGCTGGTCCTGGGCGAGATCGCCGGTGGGGTAGTTCCAGGCCTCCTGGATGTACTCGGGGAAGCTGAGGGCCTGGCCCACCGAGATGCCGTTCGACGAGTTCTCGCCGTCGAAGTTGCCGTAGAGGTGCGACCAGGTGTAGCTGACGTTGGCCGTGAGCCGGTCGCTAAACCGGTACTGGACCGAGGCCAGCACCCCGTGGTAGGTGCGGTCGTAGACCGAATCGTTGTTCTCCCGCACCGTGAGATCGAAATCCTCGGCGATCTCGACCCCAGGTACGATCTCCCCCTCCCAGGAGATCTGGCCGGTGCTGGTGTCGGTGCGGTCGAGGTAGAAGTCGTGGCCCTCGCGGTAGACGTAGTCGGCGCGCAGGAGGCCCCGGTTGCCGAGCCGCCTGACGAAGCCGATGCTGAACTCGTCGGTGTACGGCGAGGCCAGGGTCGGGATCTGCAGGTTGACGCCGGAGAGCGACGGGCTGGTGTACCACAGGTCGGTGTTGGAGAGCCCGCCCACCGAGTCGAACCAGTCGAACAGGATCGCGAGCGCCTCGGGGGTGGTGTACTGGGGCACGAAGTCGCCGTTCTCGTCGAGGTTGATGGTCGGACCGCCGTAGGTGTAGCCGAGGTAGGACGGGCTGCCGCCGCCGGCGGCGCCGCCCTCGTTGGCGTCCAGCGACGCCGTGTAGCGGCCCAGGCTCGCGTTGACGATCCAGTTGCCGTCCCCGTTGACGTCCCACGACACCCCGAGGCGCGGGCTCACCCGGGAGTCGTCGGAGATCGTGTTGCCGATGCCGTCCTTGGCGTCGTTCTGGTCGTAGCGCACGCCGAGGTTGAAGGTCCAACGCGGGTTGACGCGCCAGGTGTCGTTGACGAAGACCGAGTTCGTCACGAAGTCCGTGCCCCGGCTGAGCAGGAGGATCGGCCAGAAGTCGATGTCCTCACCGCCGGTGAAGATCGGGTAGAAGGTCCCGTCCGACCCGTAGGAGTCGGGGCTGTTGTAGTCGTAGAGCACGAAGTTCGAGGGCGACTGGTAGTTGTTCGAGATGTGGATGTCGTTGAATCGGTCGAAGCCGAGCACGAGGTCGTGTGAGCCCAGGCTCTCGGTGTCGAGGAAGAGCGAGCCCTTGAGCAGCAGGTCCTCGTTGTTGCGGCTCTCGTCGCCGCCCGGGCAGCTCGAGCAGAACAGGTGGCTGCCGGCGTTGTAGAAGGTGGGCCAGTAGATGATCACGGTGCCGTTGATGCGGTCGCCGGGCTCGGCGTTGCCGCCCGAGCCGGCGAAGGTGAACTCGCGCTCGGAGTACTGGCCCTCGAGGAAGAAGGACTCGCTCATCACCCCGGTGTAGTTGACCGCCCACATGGTCTGCGGTAGGTCGCGGTCGATGATCGAGGTCGGCTCGAGCGCGGGAAGACGGGCGCTGCCGATCTGGGTGTCGTCCACCTCCATGTAGGTGCCCATGAAACGGTGGCCGACGGCGGGGGCCAGGGTCAGCTTGCCCTCGTAGCGCTTCTGGTCCCGCCCGGTGGGGTAGGACACGTTGTTGACCGGCTGCTGGGCGGTGTCGGTGGTCTCGAACGAGCGGCCGGCGAGGAAGAACCACAGGCGGTCCTTCATCAGGTAGCCGCCCAGGGTCGCCTCGTAGGTCTCGTTGATCGTGTCGGCCTGGTCGGTGGTGAGCGGGGTCCTCGCCTCCCAGCTCTCGTTGGCGAGGTTGACCCGCAGCGAGCCGGCGAACTGGTTGCCGCCGGACTTGGTGATCATGTTGACCACGCCGCCGGTGAAGCGGCCGTACTCGGCCGAGACGCCGGAGACCGAGACCGTGGTCTCCTCGATGGCGTCCTCGATGTACACGGTGTACGGGCTGCCCCACACGGTGTCGTTGAGCACCACGCCGTTGGCCATGAACAGGGTCTGCGGACCGGGCTGGCCGGCGATGTTGACCGCGCCGGTACTGCCGGCGTTGGCCGCAGTGCCGGGCGCCATCAGCGTGATGTTCTGCACGTCGCGAAGCACGGGCAGCTTCTCGATCACCGACTGCTCGAAGGTCACCGAGCCCTGAGAGTTGGTGGTGACCGTCTCGTAGGCGCCGGTGACCACGATCTCCTCCGAGACCGTGGCGCCGGTCATCTCGGCGTCCAGGGTCCGGGTCTGGGCGATCGAGATCTTGACCGTCGTCTCGAGGGTGGCGAAGCCGTCGAGCTCGAAGGTCACGACGTAGGTCCCCGACGGCAGGAACCGGAACAGGTACTCGCCCCCGGCGCCGGTGATGGCGAGCTGGCTGCCGCCGGGCAGCGCGTCGGATGCGACCCTGACTGCGACCCCCGGCAGGGCCTTGCCTTCGAAGCTCGCCTTGCCGGTCAGGGTCCCGGTCGGGTTCTGGGCGAAGACCATTGTCGCCGCCAGGACGATTCCCAGCAGCACACACAGTGAGCGAAGAGACGCGCGCATGACACCTCTCTCCTGACTCCCCTCGGTTGGAGGTTGTTCGTCGGGGCGGGACGCCCCTGCGGGTCGGGTGCGAAGGGCTCGGTCAGCCCCCCGGTCGCGTGGCACGGTCGACCCACGACCGCGTGCCGGTGACGCCGCCCGGCCGCCGGACATTGCGCCCTGCTCCGAGAAACGTCACTGGTTTCAGAAGCAGGATTCGTGCCGTAAATCGTTCCGGTTGAGTCCTCTCGCCTTCCCGCTCCAACGGTGTCGGCTACCGAATCCCGAACACGGCGTCCCGAAAACCGGATGCCGCCCGAGGCTCATCGGGCAGCCGCCGACCGACGACGCCTGCCCCCACCCCCTCTCACCGGGCTTGACAAGGATCTCGTCCTTGATAGAGTAAGGACGATGAGCAAGGTCACCTCCAAGCTCCAGGTCACGATCCCCAAGGCCGTCGCCGAACGGCACGGAATCCGACCCGGCGACCAGATCGAGTGGCAGAGCGCCGGCGAGACGATCCGGGTGCTGACCGAGGGGTCCCGGGCTGTTCCCGTGAATGTCGAGCAGCGACTCGAGCTCTTCGACCGGGCGACCGAACGGCAGGCCGACAGGGAGAGCCGGCGCCCGCCGTCTGCGGCGCCCTCCCGTGGGTGGACTCGAGAGGAGCTGTACGACCGTGGCCGCTCTGGTTGACACCAACGTCCTGGTCTACCGCTTCGACCCACGCTTCCCCACCAAACAGGAGATTGCGACCGCCCTCCTGCGCAAGGGCATCCAAACCGACAGCATCCGAGTCCCCCACCAGGCGGTCGTGGAGTTCGTCGCGGTGGTCACCCGGACCCTGCCTGACGGCAGTACATTGCTCGATCGCAGCGATGCGCTTCGCGAAGCCGAGGAGCTGATGGTGCAGTTCCACGTGCTCTACCCCACTGAGAGCTTGGTGCGCCTCGCGCTGCGCGGTGCGGCCGCCTACCAGCTCGGGTGGTTCGACGCCCACCTCTGGGCCTATGCCGAGCACTTCGGCCTCACCGAGCTGATCTCCGAGGACTTCCCCCACGGCCGGTTCTACGGGGCGGTGCGGGTGGTCAACCCCTTCCTCGGGACCGCTGAGGGCTGAAGGGGGCACGCCAGGCCAGGCGTCGTCGGCGAAGGGCTTCATGGACCGGCAGCCTCAGACTGCCCTCACGGTCGGGCCTCACCAGGTCGGCACCGTCTCCCACCCCGGGAACGGCCCCACCTCGAGCTTCCAGCCGGTGGAAGACTCCTCGTCGCGGACAGCGCGGAGGTTAGTCAGAGTTCTGAGCTTGGCGATCAGCTCCTCGCGGGGCAGGGTGTGGAGCGGGGGCTTCGAGAGGTCGGGCATGGGCCAGAGGCGGACGGTCTTGTCCATGGCGCCAGACGCAATCCAGCGACCGAGGGGGTCGATGGCCAAGCACAGAATCTGACTGTCATGGCCGAACAGCAGGTGGGGCTCCCCGCCGGTGACAGGCCCCACTCGGATGACCCCGTCCGAGTCCCCGGTCACGGCCACCTTCCCCTCCCGATCGATGGCCATTCTGCGCACGTGCAACCCGTGTGTGGTGAGAGCTGTGACGTCTCCAGTGTCGAGGTCGAAGAAGATGGGGCTGCCTGCCGGATCCCCCATACCGTCGCCATCCCCATCCTCTGTCACCAGGAGACGACGGCCGTCCTCGCTGGCCACAACGCCGTCGTGCACCCGGACATTGACCAGCACCTCATGCTCGCCGGTACCGAGATCCCAGGCCAGCACTCCCTTGGTGGAACCGGTGAGCAGGCGTCCGTCGCTGGCGAAGCTGGAGCCGGTCCCCCTGAACTCCTCTCCAGCCAGACGCAGCACCGCGACTTCCTCACCGGTGGCCACCTCCCACACGTGAAAGGCCTTTAACGCCCAGTCGTAGCGCCCGTCCAACGCCGCCACGTAACGCCCATCCGGGCTGAAAGCAGTGGCTTCCGTGCCCACCTGCAGCTCTTCGGCGCCCGCCAACTGCAGCGGCTCCTTTCCGTCTCTGCCGATCCACATCTGAGGACCCCTCACAGCACCATTGCCGACCGCAAACAGCTCGCCGTTCGGCGAAACGGCCACAGCCATGCTGCTCTCGTTTGCCTCGAAGACAACGTGGCCGGCAGGTGGTATCGGGCCGACCACGGGCCATGCTCTGACCTCTGAACCCGCCGAGGTCGCCAAGAACTGGCCACCGGGAGTGAACGCCACGCCGTGGGACCAGGGCTCGAAGTCCACTGCAATCACGACCGGGTAGGGAACGCACGAGCGGCCACACGGCCAGGCCGCTCCTGTCATTGGTGGCGAGCCATCGCCCGTCGGGGCTGAAGCTCGGCACATGCGAATATTGGGACGGCCCGCGTCGAAGCACGATGGGCTCTGCACCGGCCGGCGCCGCGAGCGACCACAGGCGGTACGCCGGGGACGGGCCCCTCATGACGAGGAGAGAGCGGGCCGTATCAAATGCGGACCACCCCCACCCTCCCCGCGGTCTTGACGTCGTTCAGGCGGCGCACAAGGCTGAGCCCGGAGTCACCGAGGGACCCGATCCACCAATCTGTCACTTTTTCCCTTTGATCTGTTCCTGCGACGAGGTAAGAGCCGTTTGCAGACAGATAGAATGGAAGAACGCCGAAAGAGAGATCGAAGTCGGTCGGCGCCAGCTCGCCGGAGGGATCCCATCGTCTGATCTCGCCGGAGCGGGTGATTGTCAAGAAGAAGCGCCCCCAGGGGATCGGCCATGCACCCCAGCACGCCCCCCTCGCGCCGACCGAGCAGCCGGCGATCCGGGAGCCCTCGTCCCAGCATGT
>CAVQPK010000012.1:0-151138 GCA_963714745.1 uncultured Acidobacteriota bacterium | reverse complement strand
CCGTCGCGGACCTCGAGCGACGCCAGGGCGGTGCGGAAACGGAGCTCGACGCCGAGCTCGGCGAGGTGCTCGATGAAGCGCTGGATCACCCGCCGGATCCTGGACGAACCGACGTGGGGGTTGGCCAGGTAGCGGACCTCGTCGGGCGCTCCGAAGCGGGCGAAGGTGTCCATCACGAAAGGAATGTGGTCCGAGCGGACCCTGGTCATCAGCTTGCCGTCGGAGTAGGCGCCCGCCCCGCCGGCGCCGAAGCCCAGGTTGGAGCGCGGGTCGAGCTCGCCGTGGCGCATGAAACGCGCCATCTTGAGCACCCGGTCGGCCATCGGCTCGCCCTGCTCGAGCAGCACCGGCGGCACGCCGTGGAGCGCGAGCCAGTAGGCGGCGAAGAGCCCGCCCGGGCCGGCGCCCACCACCACCGGCCGCGGGTCGGGGGGGCGCCGGGGCACCAGCGGGCGCGGCTCGTCGTCGCCCGGCTCCGGCACTCCCACCGAGTAGACCCACGACGGAGGCCGCCCGCGGCGAGCGTCGAGGCTCTTCTTGAGCAGCCGCCACCCCCCGGCGGAGTCGATGCCGGCACGCTCCAGGGCCCGCTCGAAGGCGACCCGGTCATGGTCGAACGGGAGCCGGATCTCGGCGAGGCGCTTCATGGGCTCCCGGGGAGGTCCGCCGCGGTCAGGACGCGGGAGCCTCCGGTGCGGGCTCCTCGGTCACGACGCCGAGGCGCCGCAGCTCGTCGTCGATGATCTGAACGAAGGTCTCCAGCGGCTGGGCGCCCGAGATCAGGCGGCCGTTGACCAGAAAGCCCGGGGTGCCGTTGATCCCGAGGCGGGCGGCCTCTGCCATGTCCACCTCGATCTTGGCCACGTGCGCGTCGCTGGCCAGGCACTGCTCGAACAGCGCCGTGTCCAGCTCGAGGGTCGCCGCCTGCTGGGCGAGGGTCTCTCCCGAGATGGTGCGTTGGTTGGCGAACATCCAGTCGTGCAGCTGCCAGAACTTGCCCTGGTCGGCGGCGCACAGCGACGCCTCGGCGGCGAGTCGCGCCTGGTCGTGCATGTCGAGGGGAAGCTGGCGGAAGACGTGGCGGACCTTGCCGGGGTAGCGCTCCATGACCGCCTTCACGGTCGGCTGCACCCGCTGGCAGAAGGGACACTGGAAGTCGCTGAACTCGACCAGGGTCACCGGGGCGTCGGCGGGGCCCATGCCGGGGTTGAAGTCCGCGGGAGCGCTGTCGAACCGCGGCGGATCGATCAGCATCACCAGCTCGGCGCCGCCCAGCACGCGCTCGCGCAGATCGGCGTCGAGACGACGGGCCTGCTGCTGCCTCAGGAAGGCCTCCACCTGGACCCGCGCCTGGGCGTCGTCCGGGGGCAGCCGATCGCGGTACTGCTGCAGGACCGACTCGATCATCTGTTCGGCGGGCGCCTCGATCTTGTCGGTGACCTGGGAGGCGTAGTAGACCTCCGGGGTGACCCCGGCCGCCTTCGCGGCGGCCTCGATCAGGCGTTGGAACGCGATCTCGCGAATGCCCTCGAGCCGCGCCTGGTAGATCTGCTGCTCGAGCGCGACCACCCGGCCGCCGACCGCCTCGGCGAGCTGCTGCTCGGTGATCGGCTGACCGTTGACGGTCGCCACCGCGGCCTTGGGCGCCACCTCGGCCGGCGGCGCGGTCGGAGCGTCGGCTGCGGCGCAGGCCAGGGGCACGGCGGCGAAAACAGTGGCGAGAAGAGTGTGCACAGCTCGTGAAGACACAGGACCTCCTGACCCTCGTGACGGGAGGGGCCCTGCCACTATCGCCGGGGCGGATCCGGAGGTCAAGGGTAGAATCCAGGGGCCCGGAGGTGGACCATGACCGATCACGACCTCAGTGTGCTTGAGCTGATCGCCCTGATCCGCAGGGTCTTCCGGCCGACCGCCGACGACCGCGCGGTGGCGATCATGATCGACCTGCCGGACGCCGCGGTGGCCGACACCCCTGCCTGGCGGGTGCGGCGGGAGCTTGCCGCCGCGTGGGCGAACGCGCTGCGGTCCGGTCGCGACCAGCACGGGCTCGAGGTCGAGCTGGTCCTGTACCGCAACGTGCGGCAGAACAACGCCGATCTCCCCGATTCGGCATGGCGGCACCGGTCGGGCCCGTTGCCGGCCGACGCCGACGAGCTCGACCCCTCCGACGCCGAGCCGATGGCCTCGATCCTCGCCCGTCGGCCGCTGATCCTCGCGCCCGACCCGCTACTCCGCCACCGCGCCGCTCAAGGTCGCTGCACGCCGCTACGGCTTCCGGGCCGCGACCATGCCGGGCTTCGCGCCCGAGATGGTGCCCGCGCTGCGCTCGACTACGGCGAGGTCAACCGTCGCGTGCAGCTGCTCAAGGGGCTGCTCGACCGGGCCCAGGGCGCGGACCTCGACTTCGTGGTCGACGGACGCGAGCACCACCGACCTCCTCCTCGACCTGCGCCACCGCGACGGCCCACGCCTCGGGCGGCCTGCTGCCCGACCGCCGGGACCGCCGGCAACCTGCCCTCCGGCGAGGCCTACATCGTGCCCTACGAGGGCGAGCGCCCGGGGATCCGAGCCGCTCGGCCGGCACGCTGCCGGTGCAGCTCGGCGACGAGGTCGTGCTCTACCGCGATCGAGGACAACCGCGCCGTCGAGGTCGATGAGCGCAGGGCCGCGTCGCGGCCGAGCGGACGCGCCTCGCTGGCCGCGAGCCGGCCTACGGCAACCTCGCCGAGCTCGGGCTCGGCGTGCTCGCCGACTTCGGCATCGAGCCGATCGGCGAGGTGCTGCTCGACGAGAAGCTCGGCCTGCACGTCGCCTTCGGTCGCAGCGACCACTTCGGCGGCCAGGTCGGCCCGGGCGACTTCTCGGCCCCCGAGGCGGTCGTGCACCTGGACCACGTCTACATCCCCGGGCTGCAGCCCCGGATCACCATCGCCCGCGCGACCCTGGCGATGGACGACGGCACCACCCTCGAGCTGATGCGCGAGGGCCGCTACGTGATCGACTTCTCGGGGAAATAGCGGGACAGGCATCCCGCGGCCGCCCGTGCCGGGAGGCCCGCGACGCGGCGGCTCAGCCCAGCATCACGCCGGCGAAGAGCATCGCGAGGAAGACCATGCCCGCCACCATCGGAAGCAGGAGGTGGTTCCGCGTCGAGCTGTCGGCGGTCGGTCGGGCCTCGTGCATGGACGTGTCCCCTTCCAGTGCCCGGTCCGGCTGGCTCCGGACCTCGGCGGTCCCCCTCGAGGCCGAGCCGCGTACTCCCCCTCACCGGCGGCCAGCGGCTCCCCCCTCGGGTGCTGAGATCATGAGAACGCCCAGAGCGGGCCGCCTCGCGACCGACTGATGGCGAAACCGAGGCAGATTGTGGCGAAACTGTGGCAGCCCATCCGGTGCGCCGCGACCCCGGCCACCGGCCGCGTCACCGGGTCGACCATGGGGGCGGCGACCTCCGGCGGAATGGCGAGCCACTCGAGACGCCGTGCGCAGGGGCGGCGAGGCGCTCCCGCCCGGGACTCGGCGCCGCGTCTCGAATCACCAGCGGCTTCGTTGCGTCTTGGCGTCTTGGTGGTTCTTCCCCTCACGGGCGCTGCACCCCTCGGCATCCCGACCCGGACGGGAATTGACAGCGGGGCACTCATGTCTCCATACTCGCCGACGGTCCACGGCGACCGGCTCGGCCGACGGGGGCCCGATCCACCCGAATGCGGAGGTCACGATGCCGCTCTACGAGTACAAGTGCGCCGCCTGCTCGCACCGTTTCGAGCGCCTGGAGAAGATGTCCGCGCCGACGGTCCAGGCCTGCCCGGACTGCGGTCAGCCGTCGCACCGTCAGATCGGCGCCCCGGCGCTCCAGTTCAAGGGCAGCGGCTGGTATGTGACCGACTACGGCAAGAAGGGCTCGAACGGCGACTCCTCCCGCAGCAGTGCGGCCGCAGCCGGCGCGTCGACGAGCGAGTCGAAGACCGAATCGACCAGCACGACCGCGAGCACCACGAAGAGCGAATCGTCCGGCGGCGATTCGAAGGACGGCTCCGGCTCCGGCGACTCATCGAAGCACCAGGCCGCCTGATCCGGCGGACGGTCACCTCGGGGCCGGATCCGCCTGTCGAACCGCAGCCGGCGGCTTCTGCGCGCTGATCCAGCGACCGACCCGCTCCTCCACCAGCCCGAGCGGGAGCGACCCCCCTCCCAGCACGACGTCGTGGAACGCTGCCAGGTCGAAGGCCGGCCCGAGCTCGGCCTCTGCCCTGTCGCGCAGCGCCAGAAGGCGGAGCTCACCGACCTTGTAGCCGAGCGCCTGGGCCGGGTCGGAGGCGTAGCGGTCGAGCTCCCAGGCACCCGAGCCGAGCAGTCGGGTGCGTGCGATCTCGGTGGCCTGGTCCCGCGACCACCCGAGCTGGTGGATCCCGACGTCGAGCACCAGCCGCGCCGCCCGCAGGAGCTCGCTCTGGAGCCGGCCGACCCGCTGGTAGGGGTCGGCGTAGAGTCCGAGCGCGCCGCCGAGGCTCTCGGCGTAGAGAGCCCAGCCTTCGATGAATGCGGTGTGGCGGGCGAAGCGGCGCAGCGGGGGCAGGCCCTCGAGCTCGTTGGCGACGGAGATCTGCAGGTGATGCCCAGGGATCGCCTCGTGCAGGAAGAGGGCCTCCATGCCCGGAGTTCGCACGCCGCCCTCCCCGATGCGGACGTAGAAGGTCCCGGGCCGGGCTCCGTCCGGGCTCGCCGGAAGGTAGTACGCCCCGGGGCCGCCGGCGGTGGCCACACCCTCCACCGGACGGACCTCGAGCTCCGCGCGCGGCAGCCGACCGAAGAAGCGCGGCAGGGCTCCCTCCACCCGGGTTTGGATCTCCTGGTACCGCCGCAACGCCGCCACCTGGCTCGAGAGCACCAGCCGCCGGTCGGTGTAGAGGGCGGTGTAGAGCCCGGTGAGGCCGTCGCTGAAGCCGAGCCCCGCCGCCTCCTGCTCGAGCTCGCCGATGATCCGCGCCACCTCCCTCGCGCCCAGGTCGAATATCTCCTCGGGGGTGAGCTCGGTGGTGGTGGCGGCGCGGACCCGCCAGGCGTACCAGGCCTCGCCCCCGGGCAGCGCGCCCAGTCCGAGCGACTCCCGGCACGCGGGCAGATACTCCCGCCGCATCACCTCCCGCAGTCGCCGGTAGGCCGGAATCACACGGTCCTCGACCGTGACCTTCCAGCCGTCCACCAGCCGCCGCCGCTCGCTCCGGTCGAGGCCCCGCGGGACGTCGTCGAGCGGAGCCATGAAAGGGCTCGAGCGCAGCGGCCGTTCGGCGATGTCGTCGAGCTGCTCGAGCGCGAGTCGGGAGACCGAGCAGGGCTGGACGATGCCGCGCTTCACCCCCTCCCGCATCGCGGCTACCGCCAGCTCGACCCAGTCGGCGAAGCCGTCCATCCGCGATCGGAAGGCCTCGAAGTCCCCCGGGGTCTGGAAGCGGAAGCCGCCGTCCCCCTGGGCGGCACGGGCCAGCGCCTGCGCCGGCGACCCGAGGTCGGCGCTCACCGGCAGGAGATGGTGCGGGAAGCGCAGGCCCTCCAGCCCGACCCGACTCTCGAAGACCAGCAGGTCGAGGGTGGTGCGGCGCTCGTCGTCGAGCGCTGCGCGGTCGATCTCGGCGGCACCCTCGAGGCACCGGCGGTGGACGCCGCCGAGGGCGTCACGCCAGGCGGCCGAAAGGCCGTCGGAGAAGCGGTCGTCCCAGCGGTGGTCGCCGACGGCGGTGGCGAAGGTCGGGTGGAGCTCGATCCAGCCGTCCCAGCACTGCTCGGCCAGTCGGTCGAGGCGCTCGGCGGGGTCGGCGGGAGCTCGCTCCCCGGCCGCCGCGAGAGAGCTCACCAGCAGGCAGGTGAACGCAGCGATCCATCTCGTCCTCATGCCGAGGTGGTACGCCTGCGCGCGCCGTCTGTTCTGGCCGACGCCGGTGGAGCTCGTGCCCGACGCCGACCGCCCACCGACAGGGCGGTCGACCGGGAGGAGTCCGACGACACTGACGGAACCCGCGGCGCACCGGGCATCAGCGCCGCGACCGGAGTCGCCACGGTCCCCTTGGTGTCTTGGTGGTGGTTCCGGTCAAGGGCGCTGCGCCCAGAGGCCTGCGTCCCGGGTCGAGGGGACCCCGAGCCCGGGCAGCTGGCGCCACGCGCGTTGCGAAGCAGCCGGGGCCGGCAGCCGGCGGCCGGCGGGGGCGCGCTGCCGGTCGCCCTCGCGAGGCACCGGGACCCCGGCGGTGAGCACGCGGCCCCAGGCGTCGACCATGGTCAGCCGGAGCAGGTAGTCCCGGGTCGGGTCGGCATCCTGCCAGGTTCCGAACGGCGCCTCCTCGAGGTTGCCGTCGCCGGCGCCGATCGGCTCGAGCCGGTTGTCCTGGCGAGCGAGGGCGTCGAGGCGCCAGCGGCCAGGGGCCGGCCCGCCTTCGAGACTGAACATCGCGGCCACTCCCCACAGCTGCGACGACACCCCGGGCCCGGGCGGCGCCTGCGGCACCCCACCGATCCAGCTGGCGGCGATCAGGCCAGCGCCTCCGAGCGCGGGCAGCGTCGTGACCTCGGTGTCGGCGGCGTACAGCACCGCGGTGTCGTAGGCGCCGATCCTGGTGAACCGACCGCCGACGTCGATCGGGTACGGGGCCACCTCGCTCGAGTGGAGCTCGAGCCGGGCATCCTGCGCCGCCTCGACAGTGCAGGTGACCCGCGACCCGCGCAGCACCATCTCGGAGCGGTGGCGGGCACCGAGGAACCCACCACTGCCGTCGACGACGCTGTCGTGCACTCTCACCTTGGAGTCGTCCTGAGCCAGGATCTCACCCAGCACCGAGTCGCGGACCGTGACCACGGCGTCCAGCTCGGGGTAGAGGTTCCAGGTGTCGACGCTGGCCCGGGTCAGGGTCAGGGTGCGGTCGTCGAGCGCGACCTCGCCGTCCGGCATGGCGCCGTTCCGCAGGCCCGAGATTCGGGCGTCCTCGGGCAGGTGGAGGCCCACCACCACCCAGCTCGACTCGGGGATGTCGCGGAGCTCGAGCCGCGAGGAGGGCCACACCAGCATCGGCCACAGGCGGACCTCGCAGCGACGCACCTCGATCCGCTGGGAGATGCCGGTCGCACCGGCCGGCGGGAAGTCCCACGCCTCGATCCTGCCCGGCGCGGGCGGGGTGTAGACCGCCTCGCTGCCCTCGCCGAACTCGACCCACACCCAGATCGACCCCTCACCACCCTGGCGTGGGATATCGGCGAGCTCGAGGGAGGGCTCACCGAGCGCGATCACCTCGAAGTTTCCGGTCAATCGTTCTGCGACCAGCTCCGCGCGGTCGCCGGCGATCAGCTGGGCGTCGCCGAAATCGGTGTCGGTCACCGTCAGCCGCCCGTCGCCCGCCGCCACCAGAGCGTGCTGGATGCCGGGGGTGACCCGGTAGTCGCAGCCGCGGACCTCGATCTCGCCGTGCTCGGCAGCTACCACGGTGTACTGACCGTGGTAGCTGCTGCGCACCTCGACCACCGAGTCCTCGATCACGACCCGCCCGGTGCCGACCACCCAGAGGTTCCCGGACAGCCCGAACCCCGGATCCCCGACGCCGACCACCCGCAGCTCGCCGCCGGTCGCGACGATCACGTCCTCCACTTCGGTCGGCTCGGTGAGCGCCACCTGCGTGGTCACGATCCACGGCTCGGCGGCCATGGCGAAGGTGGCACAGGCCAGCGGGCCGACAACGAGTGCGATCGCACGGAGCTCGGCTGTCATGGTCCCAGTATGCCCGCACCGAGCTCTTGACAGCGCCTCCCGAGATGTGGATTCTGATATCGCTACTCACAACCGTCCTGGCGCGATCGACAGGCGCGCACGGATGGGGGCGCCACACGCGGGAGGGGCTTCGGCCCCTCCCTTCTTGGTTTCGGATCAGGGGTTGAGCCGGACGATGGCCGCGTTGAGTGCGGTGGCGAACCCGACCCACGCGAGATAGGGCACCAGCAGACCGCCCGCCAGCGGGCGGAGCCGCCAGAACAGCACCGTGCTGGCCAGGATGAGCAGCCACAGCACCACGATCTCGACCAGCGCGAGACCGGGCCGATGGAGCCCGAAGAAGAGCCACGACCATGCCGCGTTGAGCACCAGCTGGGCGGCGAATACGCCGAGGGCGAGGCGACCCGCGCCCGCCCGCCAGGCGGTCCAGAGCGCGATCCCCATCAACGCGTAGAGCGCGGTCCAGGCGACCGGGAACGCCCACCCCGGGGGGGTCCAGGCCGGCTTGGCCAGCGCCTCGTACCAGGGGCCGGGGCGGAACCGGCTGCCGATCACGCCGGGGAGAAAGCAGATCACGAGACAGACGGCAAGGCCGACGGCGCTGTGCAGGCGATCGATCATGGCGCAGCCTCCGTTCGGAGGTCATCGGCAACGGCGACGATCCAGGCGATGTCGAGCCGGAAAGGACCGGCCTGCTGGTCGCTGATGATCAGGCCGAGGGTCCGGATCCGGGCCGGATCGAGCGCCGACCAACCCGGCACCGCGCGACCCCGGAAGACCGGAACGAAGTCCGCGAACCGGAGCGTCAGAACGGACCACTCGCCCGCGGGGGGCTGCACCGCCACCTGATAGCTCGGTCCGTCGAACGAATCGGTGGTCCTCAGGCGGAATCCGTACCTCCGCCCGTCGCCGCGCACCGCGACCTGGAGCCCGTCCCGGCCCCCGAGGTCGAGCTCGGCCGGTCGCGAACGGACCGAGGCGAACCCGCCGTTGTTGGCAAGCGAGACCTCACCCCGGAACGAGGCGAAGCCCTCCCCCGCGGCCATCGTGCTCGACGACACGCCGCCCATCACGACGTCGTCGATCGACCGCCACGGCTCGAACCCGGCTCGAGCGTCGAAGACCACCGTGCCGCCTGCGGGCGGCGGCTCGATTCCGAAGCTCGGCGCCGCGGTCACGGCCAGCACCGAGGCGATCCACATGATGCGTCGCACGTCGCCACCCTCCACCTCGTCGAGTCCGTTCTCTCCATCACCCGACGCAACAACGCGAGGGCGGCCCGCACTCCACGCCTCACGCAGAGTGAACCGGGCGATCTCGGACTCGTAGCATGTGCTGATGGCGACCGCGCTGTTCCGCTTCCACCTCGCCACCGCCGCGCCGGTGGCCCTGCGGGCGGCGGCGCCGCTGGTCGCCGGCCTGACCGCGGCCGTCACGCTCGCGCCTTCGCCACCCGCCGCTCTCGCCGCCATCGTCATGGCCTTGGTCGGATCCGACACGTCCGCGACGGCGACCCTGATGATCCTGGTGGTGACCGCGGTCGTGGCCGCCGCGGTGGTCCGGCGCTGCACCATCGGGTTGGCGGGCTGGGCGCGGTCATTGCCCGCCGGCGACCTGAGCCACCGGCTGACCCTGTGCGCAGCGGTGGTCGCCGCGACCTCGCCGTTCGCGGTGGTCGCGGCAGTGATCGCCGCGGGCGCCGGCCTCCCCCTCGACCCGTCCCGCGTTCCGGGACTGGCCCTCGCGGGTGGAGCGGGAGCCATCGCGGCCCTTCCCGTCCGCCGTCGCGTGCTCGCGGCGCCGGTCGCCCTGGCCGCCGCCTGGGCAGCACTCGACCTCGGCTGGGCGGGCGTCGCCGGCGGGATGGCGACGACCGCCGCGGCGATCGTCATCGGAGGTCCGCTCGAGCTCGCGCGGCGACCGCGGAGGATCGGCGCCGCGATGCGGCGCGGCCGTCTGCAGCCCTGGATCGCAGCCCGTGCCGCCGGCTGGCGGGTGGTGGGGCCGGCGGCGGCCGCCGCCGCGACCCTGCTCGCGGGCGCTGCGTTCCTGACCAACAACGAGCTCTCGGCCGCCGTCGCCGAAGCGGCGACCCGGGGTGCGGGCGTCGCCTCGGTCGCGGTGCTGTGCGCGGGACTCGCAGAGATCCTCGCCCAGCGGCGGCCGACATGGCCCTGGGCGCGGTCGCTGCCCACGAGCGCTTCGGGACGGGTGCTCGAGGACGCTTTCCTGCTCGCGGTTCCCGCGACCGCCGCCGCGGCTTCCACTCTCTTCCTGATGCCGGCCGCGACCCCCGAGGTCATCGCCTCGGTGCCGGCGATCGCGCTCCTCGCGGCCGGCGCGATGCGCCGCGCCGCCGAGCGCAGCTCCGGCGCATCGGGGGAGGTTCTCGCCGGGGGCCTGCTCGCCGCAGCCTGGATCGCCCTGCTCGCACCGGTCGCGTGGGTCCTACTGCTGGCAGCACCGCTCCTGCTGCGCTGGGCTTGTGATCGCGACCGCCGGCTCCGGGTGTCGAGCTGGCTCGAGCGCCACCACCTGGCGGCGGGAGACCCGCTGGCCTGGAGCGACCAGGGATGATCGAGCTCGACGGCATCCGCTTCGGCTACGAGCGCGCCGCCCCGGTGCTCGACGGCTGCGACCTCCGGCTCGCTTCGGGTCTGGTCCTGCTGGTCGGGCCCAACGGCGCCGGCAAGAGCACCCTGCTCCGGCTCGCGGCCGGGGTCGAGGCGCCCCATGCCGGGAGGATCCGGGTCGACGGCCGCGACCTGTGGCGCGAGGAGGTGGCGGCGCGCCGCCGCCTGGCCTTCGTGCCCGAGCACCCGGACCTCACCCCGTACGCCTCGGTCGGCGAGGTGCTCACCCTGGTGGCGCGTCTGCGGTCGGCCGGAGACGCCGCCGCACGCGAGGCCCTCGAGTGGGTCGGCCTGACCGCGCTCGCCCATCGGTCGGTGCGCGAGCTGTCGATGGGCCAGCGACGGCGGGCCGTGCTCGCCGCGGCGCTGATCGCGACCCCGCGCAACGTGCTCCTGGACGAGCCCCTGGAAGCGATGGACCGCGCGGTCCGCGGGCGCGTGATCGAGTGGGTCGCCGGTCTGGCGACGGGAGATCGGCTGGTGGTGGTGGCCACCCACCAGCTCGAGCCGTTCCTGCCGATGGCCGGGTCCGCCTACACGATCCGGGAAGGGCGTGCGGTGGGAGTGGCGTCGCTGCCCGACGACCCGGACGCCCGCCTCGGGCTGGTGTCGCGGCTCGCCGCGGGGCGCCACCTGGCGGGCTGAGCCGAAGGCGGCTCGCCTGGTCGCGGACGGCGTGACCCTACCTCGTGATGCCGGCCGCTCGGTAGCGATGAAGTGCGCCCGTGCACCGACCCTCTGACGGCGCTCTGAGCACGCCGTCGGAGGGTGAGTGCAGAGAGGATAGAATGCGCCGGCAGTGAAGAGCGGGAACCAACCGCCGGCGCACGTCGCCATCCTCGGCTCACGGGGGATCCCCGACCGCATCGGCGGGTTCGAGTCTCTCACCGAGCGGCTCGCCCCGTTCCTGGTGGAGCGCGGATGGCAGGTCACCGTCGCCTGCGAGGAACCGGGACGCGGCCCGGTGCGAGAAGGCAGCTGGCGCGGCGTGCGGCTGCTGCGGGTGCCGATGATCGCGCCCGGCGCCCTCGGGGCGCTCCTCTTCGACTGCCGGGCGACCACCCACGCGCTGCGGCTGAGGCCCGACGTGGTGCTCAACCTGGGTTACAACACCGGCTTTCTCAACGCCCTGATCCGGCTCCGCGGCCGGCCTGCCGTGGTCAACATGGACGGCATCGAATGGCGACGGGAGAAGTGGCCGCTGCCGATCAAGGCGTGGTTCTGGCTCAACGAGCACCTGGCGGCGCGCTGGTCCACCCGGCTGATCGCGGACCACCCGGTGATCGCCGATCACCTCGCCGGCTTCGTCGCCCGCGACCGCATCACGACCATTGCCTACGGCGCAGACCCGCCGCCAGAGGGAGACGAGCCCGCAGCCCCGTCGTTCGGCCTCGAGCCGCATCGCTTCGTGATCGTGGTCGCCCGGCTCGAGCCGGAAAACTCGATCCGCGAGATGGTGGCGGCCTACTGCCGCCGCGAGCGCGGGATCCCGCTCGCGGTGATCGGCCCGTTCGAGCCCGATCGCTCGCGCTACCACCGCGCGATCCGGGACGTGGCGGGCCCCGAGGTGCGCCTGCTCGGTGCGGTCACCGATCGGGCCCGGCTCGCCCGGCTGCGCCGCGAGGCCGTGCTCTACCTCCACGGACACCGGGTCGGAGGCACCAACCCGTCGCTGCTCGAGGCCCTCGCCGCAGGCTCCCCGGTGCTGGCCCACGACAACCCCTTCACCCGCTGGGTCGCCGGCGAAGGCGCCGCCTTCTTCACGAACCAGGACGACTGCGCGGCCGCGCTCGACCGGCTGCTCGGCGACCCGGGATGCCTGGAGCGCATGCGCACTGCGAGCCTCGCGCGCCACGCCGAGGCGTTCCGCTGGGCGCCCCATCTGGAGGCCTACGACCGGCTGCTGCGGTCGGTGGTCGGGGCCGGCGCGCGGTCGTAGCCCGAGCCCGGCCTCGACCGATCTCTCCCTGGTCGGGCTCCGGTGACCGACGTCCCGAGCTCATCGGCAGAGCCCGTCGACCAGCCGCCCCAGCGGCTCGAGGTCGCCGAGCAGGCGGTCGAGCCGGGCCGACTCGTCCGGCCGGTGGGCCTGCTCCAGCTCGCCCGGGCCCCAGATGTAGGACCGCACCCCGGCCCGCTCGAGCTGGCCGCCGTCGGTGGCGTAGGGCGCCCCGGTGAAGGCCGCGACGCCGGTGACCTCGCGCAGCGCCTCGGGCACGGCGCCGTCGTCGGGCGAGGTCATGGCCGGGGTGACCACGACCTGCTCGAACCCGACCTCGGCCCGCGGGAAGCGCTCGGCGACCGCGGCCCGGACCGCTGCCTCGAGCTCGGCCAGCAGCCCCTCCGGCGGCTCGCCGGGCCCCGGACGGAAACCGACGGTGAGCTCGCACTCGTCGGCGATCATGTTGTCCGCGGTGCCGCCGCGGATGATGCCGAGGTTGAAGGGAACTGCCGGAAAGTCGGGGAACAGCCGGCGGGCGTCGTCCGCGATCCGGTCCGCGACCGCCGCCTCCAGGGCGGCGATCGCCCGCGCGGCCTCGGCGGCGGCGGCGATCGCGTTGACCCCGAGGTCGGGCCGACTCGAGTGCCCACCCTGGCCGCGAACCCTGATCATCACGTGCACGTGGCCCTTGTGGGCGGAGTAGACGCGACCGCCGGTGGGCTCACCGATGACCGCGGCGCGAGGCAGCGGAAAGCCCTCGAGCAACCCCTCGAGCCGGGGGGCGAGCCGCCCCGCCCCGAGGCAGCCGAGCTCCTCGTCGTGGGTCAGCACCAGCACCAGCGGGCGGCGCAGGCTCGCGGGCTCGATCGACGAGGCCAGCGCGACGTACTGGGCGATCGCGCCCTTCATGTCCGCGACCCCGCGGCCGTAGGCCCGCTCGTCGTCGCGTGACAGAATGAGCGCGTCGCGGGTCCATCCCGGCTGGGCCGCCCACGGCACCACGTCGAGGTGCCCCGACAGGATCAGGCCGTCGGGCTCGGGCGGCCCGGCCCGGGCGATCAGGCTCGCCTGCTCCACCCCGCCTTCGCCGGGCTCGCGGACGACGCGGACCGTCCAGCCGGGACGGTCGAGGCGGTCCGCCAGCCGCTCGGCCGCCGGGACGCAGCTCGACCCGGTCGCGGTGTCGCTCGCGACCAGCTCGCCGAGAACCTGCCACACCGGTGCGCCGTCCTCGACTCTCACCCCGTCTCCTCCGGACTCCAAGTCTACCGGGCTCCCGAACCCGCGTCCGGCAACCGTTTCAGAGCGGCCACAGGACCGGGATCAGGAGGCTCGCGAGCGCCCAGAAGATGAGGTTGAGCGGCGTGCCGACGCGGAGATAGTCCGCGAACCGGTAGGCTCCGGGTCCGTAGACCAGCGTGTTGGTCTGATAGCCGACCGGGGTCATGAACGAGGCCGAGGCGCCGAACGCGACCGCCAGCAGCAGCGGCCGGGGATCCACCGCGAGGGTGGCGGCGACTCCGAGCGCCAGCGGCACCATCAGCACCGCGGTGGCGTTGTTCGACATCACCTCGGTCAGACCCGAGGTGAGGGCGTAGAGAACCGCGATCACGGCCACCGGCCCCAGCAGGCCGGCCGACTCGACCAACGCCGACGCTGCCAGCGACGCCAACCCGGTGCGTTCGAGGGCGGTGCCGAGCGGCAGGATGCCCCCGAGCAGCACGATCACCCGCGGCTCGAGCGCACCGTACGCCTCCTCGAGCGTCAGGCACCGCAGCAGCACGAGCAGCACCGCGGCGCCGACCGCCGCGACCACGATCGGCACGACGCCGAGCGCGGCCGACGCCACCATCCCCGCCACCACCGCCAGCGCGCGCAGGGCGCGGCGCGGACGAGGCGCCAATGGACCGTGCTCGGACACGACCACGAACTCACGGCTCGCCCGCAGCGCCGGAAGCCGCTGGGTCGAAACCTCCACCAGCAGAGCATCCCCACCCTCGAGCGGGGTGTCCGCGATCCCGGTGTGGACCAGGCGGTCGTGGTGCCGGATCGCGAGCACGGTCCCGCCGAAGCGGTTCCGGAAGCCGATCTCCTCGAGAGTGCGGCCTTCGAGAACGGACGACGGCGCCACCACCGCCTCGACCAGGGCCGCGTCGCCCTCCGCCAGGGTCGCGTCGTGCCACTCCCGGCGCGGACGCAGCTCGACGCCGCGGCGGGCCTCGAGCCGACGCAGGACCTCGAGGTCACCGCGCACCCTGAGCACGTCCCCCTCCCGGAGCACCGTGCCCGGCCGGGGAAGGTCGATCGAGGTCTCGCCTCGGGTCAGGGCGAGCACGTCGATGTCGTGCTCGAGGACCAGCGGGGCATCCTCGAGCCGGCGCCCGACCGAAGGCGCGTCCCGGCCGAGCCGGACCTCGAGCACGTACTCGGAGATGTCGAACTCCTCGGCGAGATCGGCCGCGGCGCCGCGGTCGGGCAGCAGGCGGCGGCCCACGGTCAGCATGTAGGCGGTGCCGATGACGAAGAAGAGCAGACCCAGGGGCGCCATCTCGAACATCCCGATCGGGCGCTCGCCGGCCTGCTCGGCCAGGGCGCTGACCAGGATGGTGGTGGAGGTCCCGATCAGGGTGCAGACCCCGCCGAAGAGCGACGCATAAGAGAGCGGGATCAGCAGCTTCGAGGGGCTGGTGCGGGTCTCCCGGGCGAGGTGGAGCACGCTCGGCAGCAGCACCGCCACCGCGGCGGTGTTGTTGATGAAGGCCGACACCAGCGCGGTGCCCAGCATCATCACCGCGAGCGCCAGCGCCGGGCTGCGATGCCCGATCGAGACCAGGCGCGCCCCCAACACCGCCACCGCCCCGGTGCGCTCCAGCCCCGCCGAGAGCACGAACATCGCCGCCACCGTGATCGTCGCCGGGTTCGCGAAGCCGGCGAACCCCTCCGCCGGGGTCAGCACCCCGGACAGCAGCAGCACCCCCAGCACCACCAGCGCGACGAGGTCCGATCGCAGCGCCTCGGTCACGAACAGGACCACGGCCGCGAGGAGCACGGCGATCACCAGCAGAGCTTCGAATCCCATCGTGCCTGACAACCGTGCGGACCTTTCCCGCCATCCCAGGTAACCGGATGAATCGGGCCGGCTCATGAATCGATCGACACTTTCTCCCGGTGGAGGTCCGCCATGACGTCCATCCTCGTGGTCGAGGACGACGCCCACATCTCGGAGCTGGTCCGCATTCATCTCGAGGACCTCGGCTATCGGGTCGACGTCGAGCCCAACGGCCGGATCGCCCTCGAGCGGCTCGGCGCCGGAAGCTGGGACCTGGTGGTCCTGGACCTGATGCTGCCGGGGCTCGACGGCCTCGAGGTCTGCCGGCGGCTCAGGGCCGGAGCCTCGTACGCCCCGATCCTGATGCTGACCTCCCGCTCGTCGGAGACCGACCGGGTGCTCGGGCTCGAGCTCGGCGCCGACGACTACATGACCAAGCCGTTCTCGGTGCGCGAGCTGCAGGCCCGGGTCAAGGCGATCCTGCGCCGGGTCGAGATGGCGGCGTCGCCCGCCGAGACCGGCCTCGAGCCGGTGGTCCACGGCGGTCTCGCCGTCGACCCCGCGGGTCGCGAGGTCAGGCTCGACGGCCGCGCGATCGAGCTCACCGCCAAGGAGTTCGACCTCCTGCACCACTTCGCGCGACATCCGGGCCGGGTCTACTCACGTGCCCAGCTGCTCGACCAGGTCTGGGGCTACGCCCACGAGGGCTACGAGCACACGGTCAACACCCACATCAACCGGCTCCGCCGTAAGCTCGAGCCGGACCCCGCACACCCGGTCTGGATCCGCACCGTGTGGGGCGTCGGCTACCGCTTTCCGTCCCGCGAGGAGCTGTCATGCTGAGGACCCTCTACGCCCGGCTCGCCCTGGTTCTGCTCAGCGTGCTGCTCTTCGTGGGCGCGATCGGCCTCGCGGTCAGCCTGTGGCTGACCGGTCGCTGGGAGCAGGAGGTCACCCAGCGCCTCCATCGCGGCCTGGCTGCGAGCCTGGTCGGCCAGCGCCTGCTGCTGGTCGACGGTCGGGTCGACGAGTCGGCGCTCGGCCAGGTCTTCGCCACCCTGAGCGTGATCAACCCGGCGATCGAGTGCTACCTGCTGGACCTCGACGGCCGGCTGGTCACCCACTCGGCGCCCGCCGGCACCCTGGCCCTCGACCGGGTCGCGGTCGAGCCCATCAAGGCGTTCCTTTCGCAGCAGGGCGAGCTGCCGATCCTCGGCGACGACCCCCGCGACCCGAACCGCACGACGGTCTTCTCGGCCTCTCCGATCATGGTCGAGGACCGTTACGAGGGCTATCTCTACATCGTGCTCGAGGGCTCCGAGCAGGCCTCCGCCCTGGCGCGGCTCCAGCGCAGCCGGATCCTGGTGCTGGGCATGGCCAGCTCCGCCGGGGCGCTCCTGGTCGCGCTGCTCGCCGGCCTGGTCCTGTTCCGCCGCCTCACCCGGCCGCTGCGCCGGCTCACCGGTGCGGTCGAGAGCTTCCGCGGCAGCGATTTCACCGATCCCTCAGGGCTCCCGGGCGGCGATCCCGCCGGCCACGAGATCGACCGCCTCGCGGCCGCGGTGTCGGCGATGGGCGGTCGCATCGTCGAGCAGGTCAGGCGCCTCAAGCGGACCGACGAGATGCGCCGCGAGCTGGTCGCCAACGTCTCCCACGACCTCCGCACGCCCCTCGCCTCGCTGCAGGGCT
The DNA here is from genome assembly GCA_963714745.1 of uncultured Acidobacteriota bacterium. Taxonomy (GTDB): domain Bacteria; phylum Acidobacteriota; class Thermoanaerobaculia; order Thermoanaerobaculales; family Sulfomarinibacteraceae; genus CAVQPK01. The sequence goes on along the minus strand of CAVQPK010000012.1, from coordinate 134,078 downwards.
ACCTCGAGACCCTGGTGCTCAAGGACGGCAACCTCGATCCCGCCGAGCGCCGCCGGTTCCTGGACATCGCCACCGGCCGCGGCGAGCGGCTCGCCCGGCTGGTCGACGAGCTGTTCGAGCTGGCGCGGCTCGAGTCGACCGAGATGCGGCCCGAGATCGAGCCCTTCGCCCTCGGCGAGCTGGTCCAGGACGTGGTCCAGGAGTTCCAGCTCCAGGCCGAGAAGAAGCTGGTCCGCCTCGATGCCCGCCTGCCCGAGGGCGAGGTCCCGCTGGTCGCGGCGGACATCGGTCTGATGGCGCGAGTGTTGCAGAACCTGGTCGGCAACGCGGTCGCCCACACCGAGGAGGGCGGGTCGGTCACCGTGGCCCTGTCCGCCCAGGACGACCGGGTCGTGGTGCGGGTCGAGGACACCGGCTGCGGCATCCCGTCGGGCGAGCTGGAGCACGTCTTCGACCGCTTCTACCAGGCCTCCACCGAAGGCGCGACGCGTCCCCAGGGAGGGGGGCTGGGTCTCGCCATCGTCAAGCGGATCCTCGACCTGCACGGCAGCGCCATCGAGGCCGCCTCGGCGGTCGGGCGCGGCACGACCTTCTCGTTCGCATTGCCGGCGGCAGGCTGATCCGGAGATCTCGCGCCCAGGCGGGCACCCCCGGGGGTCCTACGAAACGTGCTCGGCGCCTCACCTGGCGGACGCGCTCGCCGGGTTGGGGTCCCGACGGGCACATTCGGGTGATCGCCGGGAGGCATGCCACCCCGGCGGGCTCCCTTGGAGGTGTGCACCGACCGAGGTAGTCTTGTCGCAGTGGCATCGCCCGCCCTGTGCCGCGCCGTGCTGCGGTCAGCCGTCACGCTGGCGGTTGGCCTGGGCCACTGCGGGTCGATGTGGGCCGCCGGCCCACCCGACGCCGGCCGATCTGCCGACCATGGGCCTCTCCTGTGGTTTGTCCAGGTCTCCGACTCACACGTCACCGCGGGCGGCGACGACGACACCCTCGCCACCGCGGTGCGAGCAGCGCTGGTCGAGATGAACGCCGCGTTCGTCGTCCACACCGGGGACCTGGTCGATCAGAGAGGCCGTCGATCGCGACTGTCCGGGAGCCAACAGTGCGATTCCGATGAGTGGTCGCGGTACCGCTCGCTGCTCGGAACGCTGGCCGACCCGGCGCGGTACATCGACCTGCCGGGCAACCACGAAGAGTACAGCGGGACAGCCCTGTCCTGCTACCTTGGCTGGTCGGTCGCCGGTCGGGCGGACTCGGCCACCCAGCACGTCTGGACCCGCGAGGTTCCACCGGGCGGTTCCGTCTTCGTCGGCATGGCCACCTGTGGTGGGACGACGGCCGTCTGGCCGGAATACCGACCGGAGCTGACCGACCGTGAGCTCGACTTCCTCGAGGCGGCCCTCACCCGCCACCGGGACGCCTCGGTCGCCTTCGTGTTCGGCCATCACCCTCTGACCGGGACCTCGGCTCTCCAGGGGGCCGCGCGCGAGCGCTTCCTCAGTCTCCTGCGGCGGTTTCGGGTCGCGGCCTACGGACACGGCCACAACCACCGGGCCGAGACCCGGTACGACGGTGAGCTGCTGGTCTCCAGCGTCGGGCCGCTGATCCGAGCTGGCCGACGCAACCTCGCCCTGTACACGGTCGACGGCACGGTCGTGCGCGTCGGCCACCACGACGTCGGTCGCTGGCCGGTGGTTCAGATCACGAGCCCAGCGGATGCCGAGCTGGGCGGCCACAACCCGTTCGCCCTGCCGATCGCGAGCAGCCCGGCTTCGATCCCGGTACGGGCGGTCGCCTTCGACCCCGGCGGTCTCACCGGGCTCGACCTTCGGGCCGACGGAGGCGTGTGGCACCCGATGGTGCGGTCGCACGACCACGTCTGGCAAGGAGCGTGGGATCACTCCCGGTCGACCGCGGGTCGCCACGTGCTCGAGGTTCGCGCAGCGGGTGCGAGCGGCTCCCGCACGGATACGATTGCGGTCAAGTTGAAGGATTCGTGAACTCTCCGTGACCGGCGCGTGAGCCCTGCCTCCGATCCTGGGTCTCAGAACAGGAACGACCCCGGGCACCGCCCGAGGGACGAACCGAAAGGAGACCCCCATGCCCGTCACCTTAGTTCGCGCGCTGGACTCTTCACCTCTCAGGACTGCCGCGGTGCTTCTCGCGCTGCTGCTGGTCGTCGCGGCGCTGCCCGCCGGCCAGCAGGTGGGCGTGACCATCGACCCCCACGGCCTCGAGGATCTCGGAGCCGGCTGGTCCTACGAAGGCTGGCTGATCGTCGACGGCGTCCCGGTGTCGACCGGCACTTTCACGGTCGATTCCAACGGCGCACCCTCGTCCCGGTACTTCGCCGCGATGGTGAGTGACGCCACCGCAGTCGCGGCCTTCGTCCTGACCATCGAACCGGTCCCGGACGCCGATCCAGGCCCGTCCCACGTCCATCTCCTCGGCGCTTCGCTGGCCGGCGGTCACGGCGTCGCCACGGTCGGCCACCCGGCCGCGCTCGGCGATGACTTCACGTCGGCAGCCGGCAGCTTCATTCTCGCAGCCCCCTCGGCCGGAGACGGCGGCGACTACCACAACGGCATCTGGTGGCTGGACCCGACCGGCCCCTCCGCCACCCTCGACCTGCCGACCCTGCCCGACGGCTGGGTGTACGAAGGCTGGATCGCCGGCGGTGAAGGGCCCATGTCCACCGGCAGGTTCAGCTCGGTCTCCGGCGCCGACTCCGACGGCGGCGGGCTGACCAGCGGTCCCCACGGCACGCCGCCCTTCCCGGGCCAGGACTTCGTGGTGCCACCGCGAGACCTGACCGGCGGCTACGCGGCGGTGATCTCGATCGAGCCCGACCCCGACAACTCCCCCGCGCCCTTCACCCTCAAGCCGCTGGTCAAGAGCTCGATCGACGACGTCGGCATGGGCGTGCTGCAGGCGATGGGCCTCAACCTCGGCTCCTTTCCGACCGCCGACATCATGGTGACCGCCGCTTCGGTGGCGCCCGAGATGGCCAACCTCCGGCTCCACCTCGAGGGGCTCGACGACCTCGGCGCCGGCTGGGCCTACGAAGGCTGGCTGATCGTCGACGGCGCCCCGGTGTCGACCGGCACCTTCACGGTGTCGAACGGGGTCCCCAGCGCCACCTTCTTCAGCGCTCCGGTGAGCGACCTGGACGCGGTCGCGGCGTTCGTGCTCACCATCGAGCCGGTCCCGGATTCCGATCCGTCTCCCTCCTCCGTCCATCTCCTCGGGGGTGACTTCGTGCACGGCGCGGCAAGGCTCGCCATCGACCACGGCGCGGCGATCGGCACCGACTTCGCGACCGCGACCGGCAGCTACATTCTCGCCGCGCCCTCGGCCGGTGCCGGTGGCGACTACCGCAACGGCATCTGGTGGCTCGACCCGACCGGCCCCTCCGCCACCCTCGACCTGCCCGCCCTGCCCGAGGGCTGGGTGTACGAAGGTTGGGTCGCGAGCGCCGACGGGCCGGTCTCCACCGGCCGATTCTCCTCGGTGACCGGCGCCGACTCGGACGGCGGCGGGCCCGACAAGGGACCCGAGGCGACACCCCCGTTCCCCGGCCAGGACTTCGTCGACCCCGCCCGCGACCTCACCATGGGCTACGCGGCGGTGGTCTCGGTGGAGCCCGAGCCGGACAACTCGCCCGCGCCGTTCACCCTCAAGCCGCTGCTCGACCCCATCATCGACGACCTCGGCATGGGCGTGCTCCAGCCGATGCACCTCAACACCGCCTCGATCCCGTCCGGACGGGTCGAGATGCTCGAGGCCCACGTGATCTCGGCCGGCGGCCACACGCAGGGCGCCTACGGTTCCAGCTGGTGGACCCAGCTCGAGCTCGCCTCGCTCGGCCAGAACCCGGTCATGGCGCGGGTCGAGCTGCTGCGAGGCGGCCAGCCGAACCCGGCACCCGAGGGGGTTGACGTCATGGTACCGGCATCGGGGGCAGTCCGCGTGGCCGACGCGTTCGACACGCTCTTCGACGCCTCCGGCACCGGCGCCCTGCGCGTGCTCGCCCCCGCCGGCGCCCTCGCCACCACCAGTCGCACCGCCAACGACACCGGGAGCGGATCGCTCGGCCAGGGCATCCCGGCGGTGATGGCCGACCAGGCCACCCGCTACGGCAGCTCCGCGCGACTGCTCGGTCTGTCCTCGTCGGCCGACTCCGGCACCGGCTCACGCACCAACGTCGGGTTCGTCAACCCGTGTCCGATCCCGGTCACCGTCGCGCTCGAGCTGCATCGCGCCGACGGCAGCCTGATCGGCACCCGCACCTTCACCTTCGGCGCCCTCGAGCAGGCCCAGCTCAACAACGTCTTCGCCTCGTTCGGCGAGGCCGACGTCGAGCTCGGCTACGCGGTGGCGTACACGACGACTCCGGGCGGCAAGATCATCGTCTACGCCTCGGTGATCGACAACGCCAGCGGCGACCCCACCTGGGTGGCGGCGCAGTAGCGCCCCCACTCTCCTCGTCGACCCTCAGGGGCGGGCTCCGGCCCGCCCCTTGCTTTGTCGGCCGTGGAACATCACCGCCGAACTCACCACCAAGGCACGAAGGCAACCAGGTGATTCTCAACGACCCTCAGCGCCCCTGCCCCGCCCTGGTGGTTGAACTCAACCGTTCCGGGTCACGAGGTCTTGCCGGACAGGTCGGCGATGGCGGCGCGGACCTCGGCCTCGAGGCCGGCCCGGGCCGACGGGCCGAGCCCGGCGGTCGGAACGGGACGGCCGAAGCGAAGCTCGAGGGCACGTGGGGAGATCGTCCGGGCGCCGGGCGGGAACGCCTCCGCCGTGCCGCGGATGCCCACCGGCAGGATCGGCACTCCGGCCTTGAGCGCGAGCAGGAAGGCGCCGCGCTGGAACGGCAGCAGGTGGTCGACCGGCCCGTAGGTCTCCTCGGGGAAGACCAGCACCGAGCGCCCCGCGCGGATCAGCGCGAGGCTCGCCGCGAGCACGGCGGCGGCGGTGCGACGGTCGGTCCGGTCGACCGCGACAAAGCCCATCGCCCGCATGGCGCGGCCGAGGAACGGGACCTCGAACAGATCGTCCCGCGACCAGAACGCGGCCCGCAACGGCTCCGGCAGCCCCGCCATCACGAGCGGGATGTCGAGGGCCGACTGGTGGTTGGCCAACAGGACGAGCGGACCATCGAGGTCGACGCCGGGGTCGACGTGGGCCGTGGCGGGGCAGCCGGACGCGAACAGGCACACCCGCGCCCACAGCCTGCCGACGCGGAGGGCGGCCTCCCGCTCGCGGAGGCAGGCTGCAAGGGTGCCGAGAACCACGGTCGCCTTGACCACGACCAGCCAGGCGAAGCCGGCGCGGAGCGAGCGGGACAGGCTCATCGGTGAGGATTGTAAATGCGGCGATAGACTGGGACCGAGCCGGAGACACCGGGAGAACGACCATGCGAAGCGATCTCGTCGCCCTCGTGACCGGGGCCTCGTCGGGGCTCGGCCGCGCACTCGCCGACGAGCTGCTCGAGCGTGGGCTCCGGGTCGCGGCGACCGCCCGCGACCCGCTGCGCCTCGCCGACCTCGCCCGGCGCGGAGCGTTCCCGCTCGCGCTCGAGCTCGCCGAGCCAGGCTCGGCGACCGCTGCCGTCGCGGCCGTGTACGGTTGGGCCGGCCGCCTCGACCTGCTGGTCGCCAACGCCGGGGTTCGGCCTGATCGGTCCCGCAGTCGAGCTCGACCTCGACGCACTCCGCAGCCAGCTCGAGGTCAACGTGGTCGGTCAGCTCGAGCTGGTGCAGGCCGCGGCTGCCGGGATGGTCACGCGCGGGTCGGGCCGCGTCGCGCTGGTGGGGAGTGTCTCCGGGGTCACCACCACGCCCTTCGCCGGGGCCTACTGCGCTTCCAAGGCGGCGCTGCACGCGCTTGGCGACGCCCTCCGCATGGAGCTCGCCCCGTTCGGCGTGACAGTCAGCGTGGTCCAGCCCGGCGCAGTGGCCTCCGGCTTCGCCGCGGCTTCGCTCGTCGGTCTCGACCGTTACCGCCGGCGCGCGTCTCGCTACCGGGAGGTCGCGGGTTCGATCGAGGCCCGCGCCCGGCTGTCGGAGGACCGCCCGACCCCGGCCGGTGAGGTCGCACGCCGGGTCGTCGCGGCGCTGCTGCGGCCCCACCCGCCGGCGGTCATTCGGGCCGGCCGGGGCTCGACCCTCCTCCCCCTCCTCGCGCGCCTGCCGACGTGGCTCCGCCACCGCCTGCTCGCACGACGCTTCGGGATCGATCGGGATCTCGGGCGGGGCTGACACCGGGGCCGGAGGCCTCCGAGATCCACCCCTGCGCCGTCCCGACGGGAGCCTCAATCCGGTCGCACCCCGGAAGGCAGCGCCGATCGCGGATCGGGGTCGCGGGTGGTGACCTCGACCCTCGAGATCAGGCCCTCGCCGTCCACCCAGACCAGGAAGAGCGCGCTCGGACCCCGGTCGCCCTGGGACGCGATCACGCACGGCTGCTGCGGAGAACCGACCAGTCCGAGCTCGGCGTGCAGCCGGGCCGCGTCGCCGACCTGCTCGATCAACGCCGCCTTGCGCTCGAGGTGGTCGAGCACGGCCGCCCTGCCCTCGAGATGGAGGTCGGTGTCGCTGCTGGTGTAGCGCACACACTCGGCCAGCCAGGGCGCCAGGAGCTGGGGATCGAGCCGGTTCCAGCAACGTGCCAGGGCCTCGGTGGCCGCGGTGCGGGGGTCCGAGCTCATCGTCGGATGGTCTCGCGTCAACGACCTCGGGTCAAGGCGCGGGATGATCCGTCGAGCGACGACGATTCTGCAGCTCTCCGGCCAGTTCGCCCACCGCTCCGGGTCGATGGTAGAGTCCCAGCGGCCGCCGCGGCGCGGCGCGGGGAGGCAGCGATGACACAGCGGGTGGTCCTGATTCCGGGCGACGGCATCGGGCCGTCGATCTCGAGCTCGGTGGTGCGCATTCTCGATGCCGCCGGCGCCGACATCGAGTGGGAGCTCCGGCACGCCGGCGCCGAGACCATCGCCAGCCACGGCGACACCCTGCCCGACGAGACCCTGGACGCGATCCGATCCGTGGGGATCGCGCTGAAGGGCCCGATCACGACCCCGGTCGGCAAGGGCTTCAAGTCGGTCAACGTCCGGCTGCGCAAGGCCCTCGACCTCTACGCCAACCTGCGGCCGGTGCAGAGCCTGCCCGGGGTGCCGTCCCGCTACGAGGACGTCGACCTGGTCGTGGTCCGGGAGAACACCGAGGGGCTCTACTCGGGCATCGAGCACGAGGTGGTCCCGGGCGTGGTCGAGTCGCTGAAGATCATGACCCGCACCGCCTGCGACCGGATCTGCCGCTTTGCCTTCGAGTACGCCTCACACCGCGGCCGGCGCAAGGTGACCGCGGTCCACAAGGCCAACATCATGAAGCTGGCCGACGGTCTGTTCCTGGACAGCTTCCACTCGGTGGCGAAGGACTACCCGGACCTGATCGCCGACGAGGCGATCGTCGACGCGACCTGCATGCGCCTGGTGATGGACCCGCACCAGTTCGACGTGGTGGTGATGGAGAACCTCTACGGCGACATCCTGTCCGACCTGTGCTCGGGGCTCGTCGGCGGCCTCGGGGTCACCCCGGGGGCCAACATCGGCGACGGGGTCGCGGTCTTCGAGGCGGTCCACGGCTCGGCGCCGGACATTGCGGGCCGCAACCTCGCCAACCCGACCGCGCTCCTGATCTCGGGCGTGCTGATGCTGAGGCACCTCGACAAGAACGACGTCGCCGACCGGGTGATCGCCGCGATCTGCCGAACCCTCGCTTCACACGTGCGGACCCGCGACCTCGGCGGCAGCGCCTCCACGACCGAGTTCACCGAGGCGGTGGTGGCCAACCTCGAGGGGTGAAGCACGCAGCGTGCAGGTGGTCGCGGGCTCGGGTCACGCCCGGACCCGGCTCGGACCCCCCAACACTCTCGCCGGCAGCAGCAGGATCGCCCTCAGGAACCGGAACACCGCGTCGACGGTGATGCCGACCAGCCGGAACGGCAGCAGCACCAGCCACACGATCGGGTAGGCGACCAGCGCGAGCAGCGCCAGCGGCCAGCACACCACCAGCAGGATCAGCCACAGCAGGAAGGTCCACATCGCGTCCCCCGTCTCCTCTTACGCAGGGCGAGACGGATCGGTTCGCGCGGCGTCCTGGGCCCTGGCCCCCACCAGACGTTCGAGGCCTGCCCGAAGCGCCTCCATGTCGCCGGCGGCGAGGCGTTGTCCTGTGCGGGCTGCAGCCACCACGCCCGCGATCGCGGCCACCGCGACCGGTACTGCGAGCAGCGCCCACGGGGTCTGGTCGAGGCTCCACTGGGCGAGCCCCCAGACCAGCCCGACGAAGGCCGCGAAGCTGCCCAGGAAGATCAGGAACATCACCAGGGTCCAGGCCGCGGGATGGGGCGAGAAGCGGCCGCGGAGGACGACCCCGGCCTTCCCCGTCTCGACCGTCACGCTGAGCCACGGCGACCACGCCCGGCGGGATCCGGGGGGCAGGAAGAGCTCGGCGTGGTCGCCGACCGAGATGCCGTGGCAGGCGGCATCCTCGCGCAGCCGCCGCCGGAGGCGGTCCATCACCTCGTGGGCGGCGCCCGCCACCGGCAGCTCGAACGAGGGACGCAGGGCGGGCACGGGGACGATCCTCTCATCCCCGGAGAGAACGGCCGTCGTGCCCGCCGGCTCCGATCACTGCGAGGTCACGGCCGGCCGCATCCGACCACCGTGATCGCGTCGATGCCGCTGATCTCGTCCCCACCGAAGGTCAACGCGTGCAGGCTGATCGTCAGGTCTCCACAGACGATTCCCAGAGCCCGGGCATCGAAGTCCAGCACCAGGTCCATGTCTCCGTCCCTGTCGGCATCCGAGACGACGCCGGGTCCGAGCGCCGGCGCGCCCGCCGGGCCGGCGGTCGCGGTGGTCCAGTCCACGGTGGTGGCGTCGAAGGTCGGCGAGGTGAGCACCGCGATGTCGACCCTGCCGCCGCGCCGGGGATTGATCCGGTTCGCCCGCGAACGGGGCAGGAAGTCGATGTCGACGTCGATCACACCGTTGTCCACGATGGTGGCGAAGGGAAGGTCGAAGCGCTGGTCGGCAGGGAGACGGCCGGCGGTCAGAGGCAGCCAGCCGGGCGGGTTGGGGCGGGCGTCGAACCACGCATCACCGCCGGAGTACGGATCACCGAGCGGCCCCTCGAAGATGGCGCACTGACCGGGCGACTTCATCACGATCGCGAGCCGCTGTCCGATCGTGACCGGGAGCGGCACCGAGAGCACGAAGGGACGCAGGAAGGGAGGATCGGGGAAGAACGAGGGCAGACCGACGCCCGAGTAGGTCTGCGCCCGCAGCACCGCACCATCCGGCTCGCCGGTCGCGGCGACACCCTGGATCTCCAGGATCAGGTCACCGGTGTTGCAGGCGATCGGCAGGTCGACCTCGACCAGGTCACCGTCGACGCCGACGGTGACGGTCTGCGCCAGCTTCTCATCGGGGTCGATCGCCAGCCCGCCGATGCTGTCGTCGATGACAGGCTGCTGCTGGTCGACAATTGGCGCCGCGAAAACCGGGGTCGGGCCCGCGCCGGCCACAGCCAAAGACACGAAAACAAGAGTCACAAGACGTGCGCGCATGGTTCTTGCTCCTTGGTGCTCTCTCACATGAATCGAGAATCTGACGCAATATATATCACAGAACCCGCGGAGGCCGTGAGCGCCGTCACACCGGGCACGCGTCTCGTAGGTCCCGTTCGACTCAACAGGGTTGGTCCCGCACGCGAGCAGCTCGGAGTTCTGTGAACCCCGTGGACCACAGCCCTGTTGGCTCCGTGCATCACCGGCCGCAGCGGACAGCTGGAGAGCCGCGTGGACAGGGACGGAGGTCTTTCGGCGCCCGGAGCACGACCGCACGGGGGGTCTCTCGATCCCGAGGGCGGCGATCGGAGCCAGCGCACACCCTCGTCCAGACCGTCGAGTCGCGCGGAACGTTCCCGGCCCCGGATCCGGCTCCCGGTCCCGAAGGCACCCCCTACCCCGCGCTATCTGCCGTCTGACCCCGGTCCCGTGCCCGGACCTCTTCCCGCGACATCCCTGGGCGGGCGCCAGGAGGGGCGTCGGCGTCAGGACCTGACACCGGCGACGCGAGCCCGCCCCCGGACCGGCCGCCCGCTGCCAGATTCCGGACCGGCGCCTCCCCTCGAACGGAAGCAACCTCGTCCGCTCATCGATCACATGGGTCGCGGACAGAGCGCGCGCTGTGGGCTACGTACTCCTAGTGGCCGTCGAGGTCCTTCTCCACGAACTCGAGAGCCGCCGAGTTGATGCAGTACCGCAGTCCGGTCGGCTTGGGACCGTCCTCGAAGATGTGGCCGAGATGCGAGCCGCAGCGGCTGCAGTGGACCTCGGTGCGGACCATGAACCAGCTGCGATCGGTGGTCGTGCCGACGTTCGCCGGGTGAACCGGCTGATAGAAGCTCGGCCATCCGGTCCCGGACTCGAACTTGGCGTTCGAGAGGAACAGGTCGTTTCCGCAGCCGACGCAGCGGTAGATCCCCTCGCGGTGGTTGTCCCACAGCGAGCCGGTGTAGGCGCGCTCGGTTCCGTGCTCGCGGGCGACCCTGTACTGCTCGGGGCTGAGCTGCTGACGCCACTCGGCCTCGCTTCGCACCACCGGTCGGCTCGCCACCAATCTGCCCTCCTCGACCGAGTACACCTCGAGCGAATCGTCCATGGTCGCGCCTCCTTGCCTGCCTCCGGAGGCGACGGCGAGAACCGCGCAGGTCGCCAACCCGACCACCAAGGCTGTCAATGCTCTGCTCACGCTTCACCTCCGAGTCCGCGGGCGGCGGCGACGGGCGCCGGGCCCCCTGCGCCCGCGGTCGGATCGGGGCGCACCCACTGCTTGCCCGGCGGCGCCTCCGAGGTTACCTGCCGAAAAAAAGGCCGGCGGTCGACGGCGACCGCCGTGCAGGGAAGGAGGTTGACGCTCGGGCGACGTCGCAGCGCCGCCTTCTCGCCGGACAGTGTGCCGGGCCGCCGGGTGCGGTCACACTGCCGTCTCGGCGCCGGAGGTGGCCAGCGTGGACAGCGGCGACCGTCCGGGACCCGACCCTCTGCCACCCGTACAAACTCCCGGCCGAACGGACGATATTCCTCTTCCGGCCTCGCACAACCTGAAGGTCCCTCCAGCCGAAGTCCGAGAATGCGCCCGGCTGCCTGTTGGTTTCGAATTGAAACGTCGTCTCGAATCAAGCCGAGGTCCGCGCGCGACCACCGGGGGAAGAACGGCTATGACGTCAACCAGGGACCAGGTCACCGAGATTCTCGCCGCGATGCGCAACGGCGACGATGCGGCCTTCGAGCGCCTGCTGTCGACCGTCTACGGCGAGCTCAAGGCACTGGCCCGGTCTCAGATGGCGAAAGAGCGGGCGGGGCACACCCTGCAGCCGACCGCGCTGGTTCACGAGGCCTTCCTGCGCCTGATGCACGGCGAGCCCTCGTGGCAGAACCGCGCCCACTTCTTCGGGGCGGCGGCCCAGGCCATGCGGCGGATCCTGGTCGAGCGCGCGCGCCGGGTGTCACGGCTGAAGCGAGGCGGCGGGGCCCTCCAGGTCACGCTCGAGGAGGGGCTCGCCTCGGTCGAGCCCCGTCCCGAGGAGCTGCTTGCCGTCGACCGGGCGCTCGACCGGCTCGCCACGCACGACTCGCGCATGGCCGAGGTCGTCAACCTCCGCTACTTCGGCGGCCTCACCGTCGAGGAGATCGCTCTCGCCACCGGCGCTTCCGAGCGCACCGTCTACCGCCAGTGGACAGCGGCCAGGGCGTGGCTGCGGCGCGAGCTGGAGGGCCGTGATGTCAGCTAGCCCTCGTCTCACTCCGTTCGCAGCCCCGGGGGCGACCGGGTACGGGTCACCGCCGTCCGCGGCAGAGGGCTGGTGACACGTGCGGGCGAGCTGGGACCGCATGTGGGAGCTGTTTCACGAGGCGCTGGAGCTCGCTGCAGACGCCCGGAGCGCATTCCTTGAACGCGAGTGCGCGGATCCGCACCTCAGGCAGGAGGTGGCCGCGCTGGTCGAGGCCCACGAGCAGGATCCCTCGTTCCTCGAGCACTCGCCTGCCGCTCAGCTCGCCGATCCTGGCGGACCGGCTGCCATCCCCGACCGGATCGGCCCGTGGCGGGTCGAACGAGTGCTCGGCGAGGGCGGGATGGGCACCGTCTACCTCGCCCTCCGCGCCGAGCGCGACTTCGAGCAGCGGGCCGCCGTCAAGGTCGTGCGACCGGATCTCCGGTCACCCAAGCTGATGGAGCGCTTCCGCCGCGAGCGACGGATCGTGGCCCGGCTCGAGCACCCGTCGATCGCCCGCCTGCTCGACGGCGGCGCGACCGCGGAAGGCATCCCCTACCTGGCGATGGAGTACGTCGAAGGCGAGCGGATCGACCGCTGGTGCGCGGACCGGTCGCTGGCGATCGACGAGCGGCTCCGGCTCTTCCGCTCGGTCTGCGACGCGGTCCATGCCGCCCACCAGGCACTGGTCGTGCACCGCGACCTCAAGCCCGGCAACATCCTGGTCACGTCGGAAGGAACGCCCAAGCTGCTCGACTTCGGGATCGCCCGCCTGATCGAGGAGGGCGACCCAAGCACGGAGGCGAGGACCCGCACCGACGCCCGGTTGATGACCCCCGAGTTCGCCAGCCCCGAGCAGGTCCGCGGCGACTGCGTGGGAGCCGCCAGCGACCAGTTCTCGCTCGGAGTGCTGCTCTACCACCTGCTGACGGGCCGGCGGCCGTACAGCGCACCTTCCACCGCACCACTCGAGCTGGCGCGCGCGGTGTGCGAGGAGGAACCGACCCGTCCCAGCACCGCGGTGGCGCGGGGTGACGACCCGTCCGCGGCCGGCCCGCTGCCCGGGAACCTCTCCCCGGAGCGGCTGCGGCGCCGACTGCGCGGCGACCTCGACGCGATCGTGCTCAGGACCCTGCGCAAAGAGCCCGACCTGCGCTATCCGTCGGTCGCCCACCTCTCCGAGGACATCCGTCGTGCCCTCGACGGAGAGCCGGTCGCAGCCCGTCGCGGCAGCACCGCCTACCGTGCGGGCAAGCTCCTGCGACGCCACGCGGTGGCCGCCGCCGCCGCCGGATTGCTGCTCCTCCTGATCACCGGATCCGCGGTCGGTTTCGCGGTCCAGGCCACCCGCCTGTCCCGTGCCCTCGACGATGCGGACCGGGAGCGCACCCGTGCCGAGCGGGTGTCACGGTTCCTGGTCGACCTGTTCCGGGTCGCAGATCCGACCGAGGCCCGGGGCGAGAGCGTCACTGCCCGCGAGGTCCTGGACCGGGGCGCCGATCGCCTCCAGCGCGGCCTCGAGGACGAACCCGAAACGCGCGCCGCCCTGCTCGACACTGTCGGCCAGGTCTTTCTCAACCTGGGGCTTTACGACCGCGCGGAGCCGCTGCTGACCGAGGCCCTGGCGTTGCGTCGTGCCGCGGCGGCCGGGGGCGACGACCTGGTGAGGAGCCTCGGGCACCTCGCCGCCGCCCAACACTCCCGCGGCGAGTACGAAGGGGCACAGGCGTCGCTCGACGAAGCGCTTCGCCTCCTGCAGGCTGCCTCCGGCGCGCCCTCGGCCCAGCTCGCCGCAGTCCAGCACTCGCTCGCCGTGCTGGCGCAATCCCGCGGCGAGTACGAGCCCGCGGAGTCTCTCTACCGGGAGGCACTGGAGATCCGCCGCAGCCTGCCCGGTGGCGATGAGGGCCTTGGCGACACCCTCGTCAACCTCGCCGGCCTGCTGCGCGAGCGAGGACGCTACGACGAGGCGCGCCCACTGCTCGAGGAGGCCCTCGAGCTCGAGCGTCGCACCCTCGGCGACGACCACCCGGCGGTCGCCACCAGCCTCGATGCCCTCGGCGGCCTCGCCTACCGGTCCGGCGAGCAGCCCACCGCGGAGCGCTGCTACCGGGAGGCGCTGGCGATTCGCGAGCGGGTGCTCGGGCCCGAGCACCCCTCGGTGGCCTCGACCCTGAACGGGCTCGGCCTGGTGCTCCACGCCACCGGCCGGCTCGAGGAGGCCGAGTCGAGCCTGCGCCGCGCCCTCGAGCTGCGTCGCCGGACCCTCGGCAACGACCACCCGAGGGTGACCACCACCCTCAACAACCTCGCCTGGCTTCTCCACGACACCGGCCGCTACGACGAGGCCGAGCCGCTCTATCGGGAGGCGCTGGCGACCAACCGCGCCCGGGTCGGCGAGGACCATCCGTTGGTCGCGGGCAACCTCAACAATCTCGGCCTGCTGGCGGCCGACCGCGGCGACCTCGACACGGCCGAACCCCTGTACCGGCGGGCGCTCGAGATCGTGCGCACGCGGCTCGGCGCCGATCATCCGGCGGCCGCCTACCCGCTCACCAACCTCGCCGACCTCGAGCTCGAGCTCGGCGACCTCGACGCGGCCGAGCCGCTGTACCGGGAAGCGCTCGAGCTCCGGCGCAGGAAGCTCCCGCACCGGCACCCCGAGCTCGCCGGAACCCTGGTCGGCTACGGCCGGCTGCTGGTCGCACGCGGCGACCCGTCGGCCGCGCGACCGCTGTTCGAGGAGGCGGTGTCGATCCGGCGAGAGGCTCTCGGCCCAGACTCCTGGCAGACCGCCCTCGCCGAGGCCGAGCTCGGCGCCTGCCTGATCGCCCTCGGCCGGCCCCAGGAGGCACGCCCCCTGATCGAGGGGGCGCTCGGGCCGGTGTCCGCGCGACGGGGCGACGGAGATCGCAGAGCCGGCCGGCTCCGGTCGCTCCTCCGCACGCTCCCGCCGCAGCTCCGATCCGCGCCGGAGCGACGGCCCTCTTCGCGACCAACCACGGCGGCAGTCGGTTCCGGATCAACGCACACGTCATGGCGGCCGTCGACGGCACCACCGCGATCTGGACCCCGGTCGATCCGATCGGGCGGGCGCTCGCCCCGGGCCACGCCGTGACCCTCAACCGGGGCGGCACCACCCAGCTCAACGACGTCGACGCCTTCTTCGGCCTCGGCGATCGGCCGGGAGTCCGCGGTCTTCCGGGACAGCCAAGGCGCCATCACCGGCACCGCCGGTCAGCCCATGCCCGGTAGATCGGCGGCGTCCGGGCGCCGCGGCCGTTGGTGCCGCCGGCGCGACCGTGCGGGCGGCGCCGAGCAGACTGCCGTGGCGCCTCGCGCTCGCTCCGCAGCGATCGGTCTGGCAGGTCGAGAGCCCGGACGTCGCATGGATCAGCAGACCGCTCTCTCGAGAAGGAGCATCGCAGCCATGTCGCTTTCGATCCATCGCTCCCGCGGAATGCCCCGAAAAGGCCTCGTCGTGCTCGTCCCGTGCCTGGCCGCCGCCATCCTCGGCGCGGTGCCAGCGGCGGCTGCCGGCGCGGATGACGCCGGGATCACCACCGGCCCCGGCCTCTACACCATCGGCCCAGGCCAGCAGACCGGGTCCTACGACACGGCGCGGGGCTTCTTCACCGGCACCGGCGGGGTCGAGGTGTGCAGCCTGGTCGACCTGCCGCCACTCCAGGGAGTGACCTACAAGGTGCGTCTCGTGCAGTGGGGAATCGGCACCACCTCCCCGGCCGGGGATGCAGTCGACCCGGACCTGTGGGGCTTTCGCATCCGCGGAGTCAACGACGGGCTGCCGGGAGCACTCATCGGCGATCTCCGCTACACCTCGTCGCTGACCCCGTCCGCGTTCCCGAACCCGACCTGGGCGACCCAGGAGCTCGACGACGCGTCCGGAACGCTCGACACAGACCAGGACTTCTACGTCTGTGGTGGGAGCTGGACCGCCGGCATCCACTTCGGGCTCCGGCTCAAAGCCGACTCCGAGGTCGTCACCTCCCAGGACGACGGCCAGACCTGGCAGAAGGAGGTCGGCTACTCCTGGGACTGGAATCTGACGGCCCAGGTCGACCTCGCCCCCAGCGTCTCGGGCAGCTACTACTCGACGGCCGTGGCCGACATCGGCGGTGTGAACTCGCAATTCGAGTCCCGGTACGACCTGAAGTACGTCAGCCCGAGCTTCGGCGGCTTCACTCTCGGGGCCACCTACACTCCCCGGCAGGATCGTGGCGGCGCACCGTTCGAAGCGACGCCTCAGTCCTTCGACTCCGGCCGCCAGTACCGCTGGAGCCCCGGGCTCGACGGCTTCGTCGGCACCGGCATCTTCACCGTACAGGGGGTCGGGGCTCAGGTCATCCGGTCGACCCGCGCCACGGCGGCGTCCAGCGGCGGCCCGCTGATGATCGAGAGCGTCATCACCTCGACCCTGACGGACGGCCGGGTCTTCGGCCAGTGGTTCCCCGCCTTCACCGACGCAGATGCGATCGCCGCCGGTGGGCGGGCCCACTTCCACACCACCCACGACCCCACTCGCTACCGGGTCAACTTCGGGGTGATGGCCCTCGCCGACGGCACCACGGTGTCGGTGACCCCGGTCGACCCGATCGACACGCCCCGCGCCTCGGCCCACACGGTGACCCTCAACCGGGGCGAGAGCTTCCAGATCAATGACGTGCACGGTTTCTTCTCTCTCGGCAGCCTCGCCAACTTCATGATCGAGCTCGCGGTGCAGTCGGGCTCGGCGCTCGCGGTCGGGTCGGTGCTCGACGGCACCGCCCTCAACCCCGGCACCAGCGACCCGACGACCGTCCTCGCCGCCGCGCCTTCCGACCGGATCACCCTGCTCGAGGTGGGCCCAATCCAGGGGATCAACGAGTTCTCCGGCTCGGCGATGATCACCAATCACTCGTCGACCACCGCCCAGGTGACCGCCGAGTTCTACGCCCGCGGAGCGCCGGGCATCGCGGCCTCCGCGTCGTTCACGGTCCCTTCCGGCGACACCCTCGGCTTGGACGACGTGGTCGGCGACCTGCTCGGCCTCGCCAACACCGTGGGCACGCTCGTGCTGCGCACCACCAACGGCACCCAGATCTCGGCCATCGGCCGCGAGTTCGCCGTCTTCCGCGACACCCAGGGTGTGGTCACCGGAACCGCCGGCCAGCTCATGCCCGGGCTCACCCCGGACGACCTGCTGACCTCCGGTTCGACCTACGAGTTCCTCGGCATCACCCAGCGCCAGGACCAGACCGGGATCGAGCGGGCCCACCTGTCGGTCTTCAGACCCGGTCCGGGCGACGCCACCGTGACCCTGACCCTGCTCAACCAGGACGGCTCCGCCGAGGGCACGATCCAGCGCACCGTCCGGGCCGGCGAGCTGCTGCGGCTGAACAACATCGCCGATCAGGTCAACTCCTCCCAGAACGGCGGGCTCAAGAGCCTGATGCTGACCACCACCGGCAACGTCCACGCACTGGTCTTCACCGTCAACACCACCGGCGACCCGGTGACCAGACCGGCGTTCGTGCGCTGAACGGAGGCACCGGATGCTACGCGCCCGTCACCTGATTCCCGCTGCGCTCGCCGCATGCCTCCTGCTCGCCGCGGCGGCCCCGGCCGAGGACATCGTGATCGGCTCGATCCCCGACGGACCGGCCTTCAACGTCTTCGCGCCGCCTCAGGAAAGCTCGGTGGAGGTCTGCCACGCGTTCCTACGCTCGGCCTTCGGTCCGAGCGGCCGGTTCGACCTCCACGGTGAGATCGCGCTCACCGCGATCGGTCCCCGGGGCACCACCGGAGAGGTCAGCTTCCGGCTCCGCGCCGGCGGCGCGGCCGCTGCCGGCGCCCACATTTCGGACGTCCCGGTGCGGGAGGTCCTGCTCGAGGTCAAGATCGTCGAGGCGACGCGTGATTCCCTCGCGACCTTCCCGCTGTCGACGGTGATTCCCTTCGTGACGGGAGGCCCGGTCGTCCTGCCAGACGGCATTGATGACGTTCAGGCCTGCGTGCGCAGCAATGTGGCGGGCGTCGGGATGCCGGTGTGGCGGGACACCGGCTCGGTTCTACTCGGGCGCGACGGCGATGTCGGGAGCTTCCGCGAGTTTCTCGAGAACCTCGCCGGCATCAAGCTGATCGTCACCCCTCGAGTCACCTCGGGCACCGAGGTTGAGCTGCTAGTGGTACCGCAGGTCGCAACCCTGACCACCCTGCCCGACGTCGAGTGGCGGACCGCCGCTACGGCGGTGGCGGTCGAGGAAGGGGCGACCCTCACCATCGAGGGCATCGAACGGGACAGCAACCGCGAGATTCCGGTCCTCGGTGACGTGCCTCTCCTGGGCGGGCTGTTCAAGAAGGTCGACACCTTCGAGGGCGCCGGGTCCCTCCTGATCTTCGTCACGGCCGACATCGTCACCAACCAAGCCCACACCGCGGCGATCGATCTCGTTGGCAATGTCGGCGTCCAGACCATCATCACCGCGACGCTGCCCGACGGCCGCCAGTTCGGCCAGCTGCTCAACGCGAGACCGGTGGCGGACGCACAGCCGGCAGGCACGAAGGCGATCCTGTTCACTAGTCACGACCCCACGCGCTACCGGGTCAACGTCGGGGTCACCGCAGCCGAGGACGGCACCGTGGTGCGGCTGACGCCGCTCGGCGCCGACGGGACCGCCGTCGCCACCGCCCACTCCCTGAGCCTGCCGATCGTCGGCGCCAACACCCAGATCAACGACGTGTTCTCGTTCTTCGGGCTCGCCGACATCCCGAACGCGGTGATCGAGGTCGAGGTGGTCTCGGGCTCGGCCTTCAGCTACAGCTCGGCGGTCGACGGCCGCTCCCGCGGCGTCGGCACCAGCGATCCGACGACCCAGCTCCCGGCCCGCGACGGCGCTCCGCGGGTGACCCTGCTCGAGGTCGGCCGCATCCAGGGGATCAACGAGTTCTCCGGCTCGGCCATGGTCCACAACCGCTCCACCACGACCGCGTTCGTGCAGGCCGCATTCACGCCGCGAGGGGCGACGGCGCCGGCCGCCACCGTCTCCTTCACCCTCGCTCCCGGCCGGACCGTCGGCTGGGACGACGTCGTGGGCGAGCTCATCGCACGCAACGGCGAGGTTGGGACCCTGGTCTTCACCACCACCAACGGCACCCGGATCTCGGCGATCGCGCGGGAGTTCGCCGTGTTCCGGGACGCTCAGAACCGGGTCACCGGAACCGCGGGCCAGCTCATGCCGGGCCTCACCGAGGACGACCTGCTCCAACCCGGTCGAACCTGGCACTTCCTCGGGCTCGTGGACGGCGGGGGCGAACGCAGCCACCTCGCGGCCTACAACCCCGGTCCGGGTTCGATCGTCCTCGGCATCGGGTCGTTCGACGCGGGCGGGGCCTCTCGCGGCAGCCTCCAGAGGACCGTCCGACCCGGCGAGCTGCTGCGGTTGAACTCGATCCTGCCCGCACTCGACAGCGCCCACGACGGCGGCGAGCGGCGGCTCGAGGTGACGGTGTCCGGGCCGGCGCACGTGCTCGCCTACCGGGTCAATGCCACCGGCGACCCGGTGACGCTGCTGCCCTTTTCGCGGTGAGATCACCGCGAGGCGCTCATTCCCACGATCCCCGGCGTCGCCGGCCAGCATGGCAGCCATTCCGTTCAAACGGCGCACGGGATGTCAGAGGCAGCCCGGGCACCGGGCTCCGGGAGGTTCCGATGGGCGGTATCGTGCGGTCGACTCAGCATCCTCCTCCGCCTGGCCACGACTCCGATCCTCGCCTTGGGCGCAGCCTGCTCGCGGCGCTCGCAATCGCAACCGGGCTCACGTTCGGGCTCGGACTGCTCGCCGGACCGGGCGACGCGGCGGTCGACGGGGCGGCGTCCGAGGGCACGCCGACCCCGGCACCCGTCCCCTGTGAGCTCATCGGCAACGCGTTCGACAACCCCCCAATCAACGCATCTCGTACCTTCGGGCAGGAGCTCCATCTCGATCAGCTCGGGGAGTGCGGCGGGACTCTCCAGCTCGGCCGCCAATACCGCTTGACCGGCACCTATGCGGTGACCAGCGTCGCCGGAAGCTCGGGAGGCGCCGTGCGCATCCAGGTGACCTCTCCAAACCCGGGGTCGCCGGGCTTCGAGTTCCAGCATCAGGTGTTCGGTCCGGTGGCACCGTGGCCGGGGCACCAGTTCACCCCCTTCGAAACCCCCTGGTTCACTCTCAACTCGTTCGACCAGTCCCTGACCTTCATCTTCTCGACTACCAGCGACCTCCTGGTGCCCTACACCGATCAAGGCGACTCCGAGCTCTGGCGCTGGAACGGCTCCATTTGGGAGCCTTACGCGACGGGAACGGTGATCAACAACCTGGTGATCGAATCGACGGACGGGTCGAACTGCAGCGCCAACCTCCCCGTAGTGCTCACCGGAACCATTACGGGGGCGCAGCTGGCGGAGTTCACCAACGAGCTCTTTGCCATCTTCGAGGAGTACCTGCCGGCTCTCAAGCTCTACTTCCTGGAACGGGGAAGCCCGCCGCCAGGCCAGAGCTGGACAGCCTCCGGCGGAGGACCCGGCGTCATCGAGTTCTACGACCAGGATCTGTTCGAGTCCGCTGGCCTTCCCTACGGCAAGATCGGGTCATTGAGGGCCGAGTGCACGCAGGGCGGTGGCCAGGAGGCCAGCATCGCCTCGCCGCCCTCGCCGCGCGGCATCTTCCTCCAGAACATCATCTCGGCCCGGCTCGCCGACGGCCGCGAGTTCGGCCAGATCGTGCCCAGTTTCACCGACGCCGATGCCGTTCGCGCCGGTTCCTCTGCCCTCTTCCACACCACCCACGACGGCGGCCGCTTCCGGATCAACGCCGGGGTGATGGCGACCGAGGACGGCACCGTCCTCACCTGGACCCCGGTGGGCCCGGTGGGGACCTCTCTCGCCCAGGGTCGGACCCTGGCCCTCGCTCGGGGGCAGAGCACCCAGCTCAACGACGTCGCCGGCACCTTCGGGCTCGGGAACCGCTCCGACTTCATGCTCCAGATGTCGGTGGCGAGCGGCGCCGCGCTCGGCTACGTTTCGGTGCTCGACGGCAAGGGCGCCTACACCGGAACCAGCGACCCGACCACGGTGTTGCCGGTTCGGCCCGCCTCCCGGGTCACCCTGCTCGAGGTCGGGGCGGTGACCGGCGTCAACCAGTTCTCCGGCTCTGCCGTGATCGCGAACCACAGCGCCCGCGCGGCCCAGGTGCGCGCGGACTTCTACGCCCGCGGCTCGGTCGGCGTCACCACCTCAGGGTCATTCACCCTCGGCCCCGGCGAGGTGCGCGGCCATGAGGACGCGGTCGGCGACCTGGTCGGGCAGCGCAACGTGGTCGGCACCCTGGTGCTCACAGCAACTAACGGTACGCTGATCTCGGCGATCGGACGGGAGTTCGCGGTCTACACCGATTCCCAGGGCGCGGTGACCGGGACCGCCGGCCAGCTGATGCCAGGGCTCGGCGACGACGACGTGCTGGTCGCCGGGCGAAGCTACGACGTGATCGCGGCGATCGAGCGCGAGACCGCGACCGGGCCCGAGCGCAGCCACCTCGGGGCCTTCAACCCGGGTGGCTCGGACGTGACGCTGACGGTGACCATGTTCTCGGTCGACAACGTCGCCGAGGGCTCGCTCACCCGCACCGTCCGTCCGGGCGAGCTGCTACGAGTCAACAACGTCGTGTCCGCGATCCACCCCGCCCAGGACGGCGAGATCAAGCGTCTCCGGATCACGGTCTCGGGTCCGCTGCACGTGCTCGCCTACCGGGTCAACGCCACCGGAGATCCGGTGACCCTGCGCCCGATCGAGCTGTAGCTCAGGCGTCCGCATGGGCCAGAAAGCCGCACCGCGGCAGCCCTGCCGCGGTGCGGCGACTTTTTTCCTTTCAAGGGGTTGACAAAAAACGACTCTTTGCCTATATTCTTAATCAGTGAAGCAAGGTCTACGGACCGAGCACAGACTCGCAACTGCGCCGCCCGCTGGTCACAACGTCCCACCCCCATTCGTCCCACCTTATCAACCTACCGGAAGCACCCACCTTGCACCCCACCTGAACCCGGGCGGCGGCGGGTCGAACCCGCGCGTGCGGGCGCCGCGAGGTGGTGCAGGGTTGTCCGCGCGTGCGGCCGACGGTACACTCCCCCCGATCTCAACTGCGCCCCGGCGCCGACGAGCGTGCGTCATCGGGAGGTCCCTCCATGCGACCCGCCCTGTTGGTCATTCTCACCGTGGCCGTAGCCTCGTGCGGCGGGCCGACCGTGGCCGACCTCACGGTCTCGGTCACGCCCGTTGGCGATCCCTCGCAGCCGTCGGAGCTGGTGGTGGTCAACACCTCCGACCGCAGCTGGCACGACGTGCGGGTCGTGCTCGAGCAGGCCGAGGTCGACGGTTCGACCACGCCGTGCGGCGCGAGGACCGTCGGCTCGTGGGAACCCGGGCAGGAGGTGCGCCTGCCCGCCTGCGGCGAGCGCACCCGGATCGGCCTGGAGACCGAGGGGTCGAGCGCAGCCTTCGTCTTCGCAGGAGGAACTCTGTACCGGCGGATCGGACGCAAAGAGGTGCCGATCGCCGGGTAACGGGCGCCGTGGCGCGACCGCCCGGCGTCGAAGTCGACCAGGGAGGCCAGAATGAAGCGTCAGTGGATGGTGCTCGCGGTGGTGTGTATCACGGTCGTCGCGGTGGCGTGCGGCGGCGCTCGAACGGTGACCGAGAAACGCATGCTCGAGTGGGGCCCGATACTGAACCTCTTCATGGGCACCAACTTCACCGACGCCAACGCCTACCCGAAGTCGTTCGAGGACGTGTTCAGCTGGCGACCGGATCTGCGCGACGACCTCAAGACCAGCGACGGCTGGGGCAACGACCTGCTCTACCGACAGCTCAGGGTCGACCTCTACAACATCATCTCGGCCGGCCCCGATGGGGAGTTCGGCAACGACGACGACATCCTGCTCCAGAACGGCGCCCTCTTCCCGCCGATGGACATCTACGGCAAGTGGCCCCTCAAGAGGTGAGCTCCGCCTCGCTGGCATAGCGGGGCAGCCCGCGAGGGTCGCCCATCGAGCCCCCGAGACGGCGGACCAGCTCGGCGAGAGCTTCCATGGGGTGGGAAACCGCGACCAGAGCCCGAGGGTCGAAATCGCACGCCCGCAGCCTGACCAGACGCCGCGACGGCGAGGGTTCCGGCGACGTCAGCTGCAGGTCCACCACCAGGTACGGCCGCTCGCCGGGCGCGGCGATCACGGCCACCCGGCAGCCGGCGATCGCCGTCAGGGCCAGCCGGCGGCGGCGACCGTCCGCCTCCAGCTCGAGGGCATCGGGGCCCAGGGCGAGCGGCACCGCAACCACTACCACATCCGCTGCCGGTCGAACAGGCACTGCACCCTCAGGCCGGGAAGCCGCGGTCGCCGAGGGCGGGCTTCCATGGCCCTGACGGCAGGCCTCGGCCGACCCTCCCAGCTCGCCGGCCAGGCGCTCCAGACGCGACGCGAGCCCGGACGGAGTGTGCTCGTCGACCCGCGCCCGCGCCCATTCCAGGGTGAGCTCCGCTTCTCCCGGGAGGTCGGCCGCCGCCAGCAGCTCGCCGGTCCTGATCCCGATCGCGAGATCCAGCGTCCCCTCGGGGGCCTCCTCGAGCACCTCGCGCCAGACCAGCGCCGCCAGCCCCACCTCGCCGCGCTGGGCCGCCCGGCGCAGGGCGGCCAGGACTCTCGGAATCGCGCGGGAGACCTCCCCCCTGTCCCTGGCCACCCGCCACAGGGCCGCAGCAGCGTCGGGATCACCTGGCTGCTCGTCCAGCCGGCGTTCGAGCGCGGCGAGCGCAGCGCCGGTCTCTCCGCGCCCCGCGAGGTCCAGCGCATGCGCCACGTCGCCCGCATCGTGAACCGTTTCACGGCGGTCGAGCGCCGGCCGGACCCATCTCTCCTCGACACCCAGCGCTCTGACGGCGAGGGCCACCGCGACCCCGAAGGCGAAACCCCCGACGTGGGCCAGGAAGGCCACCTCGCCGGCGTCGCCGAGACCCACCAGCGCCCACAACCCCATCGCGAAGACGATCTCCCGCACGCACCACAGGCCGAGCATCAACCATGCCGGCGCGGCGAACGTCCCGGTGTAGATCTTGAGGAAGAAGATCCAGTAGAAGAAGACGATCCGGGTGTCCCAGAATCGCACCGCGAACGCACCCATGACCCCGGCGATCGCCCCCGAAGCCCCGATCATGGGTTCGTCCAGGTGAGGGTACCGCGCGATGAAGACCATCGCGGCGACCACCCCCGAGCTCAGGTAGAAGCCGGAGTAGAGCACGCGCCCCCACGCGTCTTCCAGGAACGGCCCGACCAGGTAGAGGATGAAGAGGTTGCCGAACAGGTGCAGGAAGCCGCCGTGGACGAACTGGTGGGTGATGAACGCGAGCGGCTTGATGGATGCGGGCACCAACCCCCATCTGAAGTAGGGCAGCGCATCCCGCGCGCCGAGGTAGTCACTGACTCTCCGGTCGAGCTCCCGCTGCTCGCCGACCCGGACACCCCGGTCCTCGGGCTCGGGTGGCAGATCGCCGATCTGCTGCCGGATGGTGAGCCAGGTGGTCCCGCGCAGCTCCGGTGCGAGCTCGAGGTAGGGGTGAGCGGACCAGTAGTCGACCGCACTGCGCTCGCGAGCGGCCACCAGACCCTCGTTCGCAGGCACGATCAGGCCGAGCAGCCAGGCTGCGATGCACAGACCCATCACGGTGAAGGTGACCCACGGCATCCGGCGGACCGTGGTTTCTTCGTGGCCGATCGGGAGCAGCATGGTGATCTTCCTCGGGGAGGCTACACTCAATCCACAGGGCAGCGCCACCCCTGGGTGCAGACCCGACGCCGGGGACCGAGCTTGTGCCGTGGCCGCCGGCTGCGTCAGAGCCGATGCGGCAACCGCCTCATCCGACGGGCATCGGCCGTCGGTGGGTGCCGAACACCGTCAGAACCACTCGCGCAGCGCCACAGCCGGCTCGAGCCGCAATGCTCGCAGCAGCGGCAACACGCACCCGACGAGACCGGCGAGCACCGTCACCACGAAGCCCTCGGCCGCAGTCTCGAACGGAACCGAGGTCGCCAGCAGGCCGGCGGCGTGGAAGGTCTCGGGGTCGAGCCGGTCGAGCAGGTAGAGCACCAGGTTCGCCAGCGGGATCGCGGCCGTCCCCGCCGTCGCCGACAGCCACGCGCCTTCGCCCAGGATCAACCGGGCGACCCGCCACCGGCGCCAGCCGATCGCTCGCAGCACGGCGAGCTCGCGGGTGCGCTCGGCAACCTCGATGTGCATGACGCTGGAAACCCCGAGCACGGCGATCCCGAGGGCGATCAGCGCCACCAGCCGGACGAAGCCCTTGAGGACAGCGAGCTGACCGTAGGCCTCGACCCACGACTCCGCCCGCACTGCCTCGACTCCCTCCACCCGGCTCACCACCGCGCGGCCGACGGCGTCGAGGTCGGCGGTCGGCTCGAGATCGAGCAGGACGACGTTGACCGCGTCGCGGAGGTTGAACAGGCTCTGCACCGCCGCCCGGTCGATCACCACCCCGCTGTCGAGCAGCGACCGTCCGGTGCGATACACGCCCACCACCTCGAACTCACGACCGGCCGCCTCGACCCGTTCGCCGACCTCGACCAGAAAGCGGCTCGAGGCCAGCGCTCCGATCACCGCTTCGTCCCGCCCCGGTGCGGGCACCCGACCCTCCACCAGGCCCAGGCCGGGTGGGGGCAATCCATCCGGGTCGACCCCGAACACCAGGAAGTACCGGCTGGATCCGAAGCGGGTCTTGCCCAGCGCGACCGGGACCGCGGACCGCACGCCTTCGATGCCGGCGAGCGGCTCAACCTGCTCCGGACGCAGCTGTGAGCCCCAGGGCGAGGTCGCTCCCCAGCGCTGGACGACCAGCTCGCCGCCGAGCACGGTGGCGGCGGCGTCGAGCTGGGCGAGCGCGCCACCGGCGGCGGCGACGAGGACCATGTAGGACGTCGACCCGACCGCCAGCGCCAGCAGGTTGAGGGCTGCGCGGCGGGGCCGGCGCATAAGATCGCGCAGCGGCAGGCTCGTCACCCATCCTCCCCCGCCCGGCGCGGACGATCCAGGAGCACGGAGATGCCGGCACCGAACAGGTTCGCGACCAGGTCCTGGAGGTTGTTGTCGTACAGGCCCACGCCGGCGCCGGGCACCGTGCGCATCACCATGTACTCGACGATCTCCCAGAACGCGCCGAGGCCGAGCACGACCAGGACTACGACGAGCGGCTCGAGGGAGCCGAGGCGGGCGCCTTGCCAGCGCAGGATACGGCGCACCGCGAAGGCGACGGCGGCTGCCGACACCAGGTGGACGAGCTTGTCGAATCGGACCCCCAGAACGACCCAATCGTACAGCCTGCCGTGATCGACCGGCACCAGCACCCCGGCGAAGTGGAGCAGCACCGGCATCTCGGCCAGTACCACCAGGCCCCAGGTCCACGGGCCGCTGCGCAGCCCGTACCAGACCACGAGGTTGCCGAGGGCGATGACCGATGCGTAGATCAGGAACTCGGTCAGGTTGCCCGGACCGCGGTACTCCAGCCACCGGTCCCAGTAGCGCATGACGCAGGCGGTCACGAACAGGACCAGGTTGACCGCGGTCGCGAGGTCGAGCGGGCGGATCCTCTCACGACCCGCACGCACGAGGCGGGTCACCACGAGCGACCTTCCTGTCCAACCGACCCCGCCGTTAGAAAGCCCCGCACATCGAGGTCAACGAAGGGTACATCTTGACCCCGTCCTCGCTCCACTGGCGGGTGCACTTGACACTCCCGTCGTACTCGAACTCGGTGATCGTGGCGTCGATTCGGCCGGTGTAGAGGTACATGCCGGGCATGCTCGTGCTCTGCACCTGGGTCGAGGTGAAGGTCCCTTCGACCTCGTACTGGCCCGGAACGTACTGGGAGGTGAAGGTCAGATGCGCCCCACTCGCCGACGCCGTGCCCTTCGCGACATGGCGCCCGACCCCGTACTCGTTGGCGCATCCGGGGTCGACGGTCAGGTTGCCGGCCTCGCCCAGGAGAGCGATCTTGTTCTGCAACCCGAAGGTGCCGTTGCAGCTCCTCGGGTAGAAGCCGAGACCGTAGTACCCGAGGTCGCTCCCGTTGTACTGGTAGCTGCCGTCGCAGGTCGGGGAAAAGACCGCCGTGCCAGTCCGTCCGTCGAGCATCGCGCTGAGCGTCCCGCCGATCGGGTACCGTTCGCACACCTGAGTGTCGATCTGGAGCCCGCCGCTGACCGACCACGGGCCTTCCGGTCTCGAACCCGAAGCCGACGGCGACAGCGTTCCGACCACCGTCTGGTCCGCCCGCCGGGTGATGTCGAATCCCTGGGAGATCGAGTTGATCTGCTCCGCCCGCCCGTTGTGAGTGAGGTTCTGGGAGGTGACGTTGAGGCTCGCCACCAGCCGGGTCGAGGTCTCGGTGGTGCGCGAGATCGTCATCTCCACCACGCCGGTGTAGACGTCGCCGCTGTCGGTGGTGTAGCCGCTCCCGAAGTCCGCCCTCGCCCCGTTCGCGGTCCGGGTGACCACCTCCGGGGGAAGCCCCTCGACGAACTCGTCGACGAAGGCGTCCATGCCCTTGTCGAGGATCTCGTTGGTGAATCCCGGGATGGCCGCCTCGTCGCCGCCGCCGAGGAACGACATCACGCTGTTGATGATCTGCGGCACCGAGCTCACCGTCGGCTCACCGGACGGGGGCAGGGTCGGGGTCGGGGTCGCCCCGGTCTGGGTCCCGGTCGGAGTCGGGGGGACGCCTCCCGCGTTCACCTTGAGCGCCGGCACGAAGACCGGGTCGCCGGTCCGGTTGTCCACCACCGAGGCGTAGGCCAGGAAGCGCCCGCCCGAGGTCGTGGTCCACACCACCGCATAGCCGTCCGCCACGTCCGAGCCCGTCACGCGCTCGAAGACCTTGTCGAGCTGGGTGTAACCCCCCGGCGGCAGGTCGACCGGCACCGTGCCCAGCGCGGCGCCGTCCGCTCGGTACAGCGCGACCTCGAGGTGGATCGAGCCCGAGCCCGCGTTGACCAGCCCGAGGTTGGTCCGGTAGCCGCTGGTCTGCGACCGGCTGTGCGAGAGCTGGATCAGTCGACCCTGCTCTCCCGAGCCGATCGCCGCCGACTCGGGCACGCCGGCCACGAACTGCCCGAAGGTCGACCCTGCGGGCAGCCCGAGCGAGTTGCCCGATCCGAGCAGGTTGTACGTCCGGCTGGTCACCTGCACCTCGGAGGCCGAGGTGATCCTGAGCGCCGCCGCCCCGGTGAAACCGAACATGGAGGCCAGCACGTCGTCGTAGCGCACCGACCGCCCCGGCGCCAGGTTGAAGGTCTGCGACGCCGGCGATCCGTTGCTCTCGCCCCGCTTGAGGAGCTCGACCGTGAAGGTCACCGTGGTCGCACCGGGGTTGTGGACCTCGAGGTCGGTCCGCCAGTTGGTCCCTCCCGCCCCCGACGCGTGCGCCGAGGCCGGGACCAGGATCCGGCTCGAGGCCGCGGTCTGGACGCTCGCCCGCTCGGGCACCGGGCGGATCTCGACCCTTGCACCGCCAACCTCTCCCGTCCCCGACCGACTGGGTTGGGCCGACAGCACGATGTTGGTCCACTCGAAGCTCGCCCCGGCCTCGTTGTCGCTCTCGTTGGACTCACCGATCACGTTGTCCGGATCGGCAACGATCGACAGCGAGTGCCACCCTTCGCTGAAGGTGCCCGACGGGATCCGGTAGTCCTCCACCGAGGTGTAGTAGCCCGACTGCAGTCCGTTGGAGTACCACCCGGTGTACCTCTGGCCGTCGATTCGCAGCTCGAAGTCGATCCGCGAGGTGATGTCCTCGGGGCCCCAGTTCACCACCGCCCAGTCGACGTAGGTGTCGTACCAGGTCGACAGAAAGCCGGCGACGGTCGTCCCGGTCTCCGATGCCGGCACCACCGCGCCCGACCAGCCCGACGGCTGGTATGGGGTCAGGTTGACGTTGCCCCCGGACGGTTGGGTCGGGGTTCGCGTCGGAGTCCGCGTCGCCGTCGGCGTCGCCCCTGGCGAGGTCGGAGTCCGCGTCGGCGTCGGCGCGGTCGCACCGCCCGCCCTCACGATCGCCGGCACCAGCACCGGGTCCCCGGTCCGGTTGTCGACCACCGAGGCGTAGGCGAAGAAACGCGCGCTGGCGCCGTCAGCGGTCAGCACGGCGTAGCCGTCACCGATGTCAGAGCCGGTCACCCGCTCGAAGACCTTGTCGAGCTGGACGTACTCCTTCGCCCGCAGCCCCACGTCCACGGTGCCCAGGTGCACCCCGTCGTTGCGGTGCAACGCCACGTGCACGGTGATCGAGGACATCGTCGCGTTCACCAGCCCGACGTTGGTCCGGTACCCGCTCGACGTCGACCGGCTGTGCGAAAGCTGGATCAGCCGACCCTGCTGCCCCGGACCGATCGCTTCGAACTCCTCCTGACCCGGTACGAACTGGCCGAAGGTCGAGCCCGCCGGCAGCCCCAACGGGTTGCCCGAGCCGAGCAGGTTGTAGGTCCGGCTGGTGACCAGGATCTGGCCCGACGACGCCGTCACCATCAGTGCCGCAGCCCCGCTCCCGATCCCGAACTCCGCCAGCAGCACGTCGTCGAAGCGTCGCGACTTCCCCGCGGAGAGAGTGAAGCTCTTGCTCGTCGGCGAGCCGTTGGCCTGACCCCGCACCAGGCACTGGATGGTGAAGCTCGCGGTGCCGGGACCCACGCTGTGCACCTCGAGATCGGTCCTCCAGTTGGTGCCTCCGGTTCCCCCGGCGTGCGCGCTCGCGGCGATGCACACCGGCGACCCCGCCGCCGCAGCAGCCGACGAGTCTGCCCACCCCCGCTCCGCACGCCCAGCCGTCAGCGACATCGCCAGCGCCACCAGGCCCACCGCCACCACGCCAAACGGCACCGCACGGCCGAGTGACCCTGTCAATGGCTCCTGAACCGACCTTCCCTTCGCCATGTGCCCCTCCGGAAGCCCCCCAGGGATCGAGAGCTCGCGCTTTGACAAAGGTACCACTCTCAAAACGGATTCGGACACTGAAACCGAAAAATCGACCCACTGGGACTCGGACCGGGCGCATGTCCCGCTCGAAGGACGCTCCAGCCGAGGCGCCCCCGCCGTGCCCGCTCGGATGTGACCCAGGTCACCTCGACGGGGTGGAGATGTCCGGATCCCCTTCGCTCAACGACCGGTTCATGAGAGCGTCGTCACGGGAACCCCCGGCATGGCCACGGGGACGGCGCCGAGGGGACCCGAAGACACGACACCGAAAGGAGCTCGCGATGGGCAGCAAGTCACGCCGTCTCAGGGCGCTCGAGGGTATCTGCCGCACCATGAGCGACCTCCTCGACCAGCGCGTGGAGAAGGCCGCCAAGGCACGGGGTTTGCTCGAGCCGCCCCAGAATACGACCCGGATCTACCGCCTCGCGGCGACCGATGCGCCGTGGGTGCTGGACCGGCTGATCGCCGCCCAGCACGAGGCCGACCAGGAGCGCGGGCGGCTTCCGCGCGAGACCGATCCGCCGCCCTCCGAGAACGAGCTGGAACGCCGCCGGATGCTCTCGGCGGTGCGGGCGACCATCAAGCGGGCGGGAATCCGCGCCCGGGGGCGGTAAAGGCCGTCTCACAGCTCCAGTCGGCCAATCGACCGGGTTCACTCGATGTGACCCGCGACGTTTTCGAGTGAACCGCGAAGATCGCGAGGAACGCAGAGGGAACCGCCAAGGGGATCCAGAGGCGAGCTTTGCGTTCGTTGCGTTTTCGCGTTTCAGAATGCGGACGCACCCCGACCCGTGGACGGCGGTCAGCGTACGGCAGATCGGCTCGAAATTCGCGACGACCTCCCTCGTCCGGCGCCCACACCCCACGAGCCGTGCTCGCAGGGTCAAGACGACAGTGCCGGGCTTCCGCCCGGCACTGTCTTTTCTCGGTCTCAGACGCCCGTTCAGGGAACCCGACGCTCGAACGGCGGCACTGCGGGCGTGGTCGGGGGCTCCTGCTCGAGCAACCGCAGCACCTCGGCCACGCCACGCTCGAGCTGCGGGTCGCCGCCCTTGGCCATCGCGCCCGGATGGTCGATGACCTCGATGTCCGGGTCGACGCCGTGGCCTTCGGCGAACCACTCGCTCCGGTCGGGGCCGTAGAAGCGCCCCGGAGGCGTGGTGTAACCACCGCCGTCGACCAGACCGTGGCCGACGGCGCCGCCGATCAGGCCGCCCCAGGTGCGCTCGCCGATCAGCGGTCCGACCCCGAGGGTCTTGAAGATGTCGGGGAAGGCGTCGCCGCCGGACCCGGCCCAGCCGTTGATCAGCATCGCCTTCGGACCGGTGTGGGTGACCGCGGGCCAGGCCAGCGAGGCCCCGCCGCGGATGAAGATGCGGGCGATGATGCGGCGGTTGAAGAGCTCGACGAAACGGTCCGGGATCTGGCCGCCGCCGTTGAACCGCTCGTCGATGATCAGGCCGTCCTTGTGCATCTGGCTGGTGAACTGCCGCACCAGCTCGGTCTGGCCGTTGACCCCGGTGTCGGGAACGTAGACGTAGCCGATCCGTCCGCCGCCGGCCTCCTCGACCCGACGGCGGTTGGCCTCGATCCACGCCAGGTTGCGGAGCCGGTCCTCGCTTGAAAGCGTGGTGACCAACACCTGCCGTGCGCCCTTCAAGGTCGGCCGGTCGTTGACCGTCAGCGTCACGACCTCGCCCGCGAGACCCTCGAAGGGAGCATAGGGATCCTGGCCGACGTCGAGCGGTCGGCCGTTGACCGCGAGCACGAACTCGCCCTCCTTGACCCCCGCACCCGGCTCGGCCAGGGGCGACCGGTCCTCGATGTCCCACGGGCCGCCGCGCACGATGCGTGCGATCCGGTAGGCCCCGTCGGCGACCTCCCAGTCGACGCCGAGCAGGCCGACCTGACGCCGCTTCGGCGTCTCGGTGTCGCCGCCGCCGACGTAGGTGTGGGAGGCGTTGACCTCGCCGAGCAGCTCGCCGATGACGAAGTTGACGTCCCAGCGGGTGACCGCGTCATCGAGCAGGGCGCCGTAGCGCTCCCGCAGCCCGTCCCAGTCGAGGCCGTGCATCCCGGGGTCGTAGAAGTTGTCCCGGTACGTGCGCCAGACCTCGTGGAACATCTGGCGCCACTCCGCCCGCGGGTCGAGCATGGTCTCGAGGCTCGCGGTCGCGAGCTTCTTCTCCATCTTCTGGCCCGGAGCGACGTCGACGATCGCCCACGCACCCTTGGCGCTCACCAAGAGCTTCTTGCCGTCGGCGGAGACTTCGAAGCCGTCGGCGTCGTCGAGAATCGTCTTCTCCTCGCGCTCCTCGAGGTCCCAGAACGCGATCGGGCTCGGTCCCTCGCCGGCGCCGGTGCGAGGCGCGCGTTGATAGACCACCTTGCCCGACACCGCCCGCAGGCCCGCCCAGTTGCCGGCCTCGGGAGGCAGCACGACCACCCGAGCCTCGAAACCGTCGAGATCGATCTCGACCGGCTCCGGCTTCTTCTCCTCGTCCCTTCCTTCCTCGTCCTTGCCGCTGTCCTTCTTTCCCTTCTTGCCCTTCGCGTCGTCGGCTTTGGTGTCGCCTTCGTCGCCCTTCTTCTCGTCCTTCTTCGCCTCCTCGACATCGTTACGGGGCGCCAGCGGCGAAGGTCCGTCCGCCCGCAGCGGCACCGCCACCAGGTTGGTCACGTTGGAGTAGATCCAGGTCGAGTCGACGTCCGAGTAGATCGGCGCCAGGGTCCGGTTGGACAGGTAGTAAAGGTACTTTCCGTCGGGGTCGAAGACCGGCGAGACGTCGGCCTGGTAGCCCGAGGTCGCCTGGTGGAGCTTCTTGGTCGAGCTGTCGAAGAGGAAGATCACCGGCCGGACGAAGCCCTCGATCGACCGTGAGTAGGCGAGCCACCGGCTGTCAGCGGACCAGCTGACCTCGAAGCCCTCGCGTCCGGGATGGAGCATGAGCTCGCCCTGGTCGACCACCGTCGTGGTGTTCGACGCCGGCTCGTAGATCTGGATCTTCTGCTCGTGATCGATGAAGGCGATCTTCTTCGAGTCGGGCGACCAGAACGGTCGGTAGCGGTAGCCGGGACCGAACGAGGTCAGCGTCGTGGCCTCGCCGGAGCCGTCGGCCGGCTGGACGACCAGCTGGAACTCGCCGCTCGCGTCGCTCCAGTAGGCGATCTGCCGACCGTCGGGCGACCACGCCGGGTAACGCTCCGCAGCCCCGGAGGTCGAGGTCAGCTGGAGCACCGGGCCGTGCTCGGCGGGCACCGTGTACAGGTTGCCGCGCGCCTCGATCACCGCCCGCTTTCCCGACGGCGAGATCCCCGCGTTGTTGATCAGCTCCGACACGTTGACCCGGCGCGGCCGCACCGTGGCGAGGTCGGTGACCACCTCGATCTCGACCTCGCGCGCCTGCTCGGTGGCGAGATCGAGCAGCCACAGACTTCCGCCGGCCTGGAAGACGATCTCCGACGGTCCGATCGCCGGCCAGGTCACGTCGAAGTCGGTGAATCGCGTCACCTGGCGCGGCGCCC
Organism: uncultured Acidobacteriota bacterium; assembly: GCA_963714745.1. Taxonomy (GTDB): domain Bacteria; phylum Acidobacteriota; class Thermoanaerobaculia; order Thermoanaerobaculales; family Sulfomarinibacteraceae; genus CAVQPK01. Next base: position 100,637 of record CAVQPK010000012.1, on the reverse strand, counting down.
CGCCGTCGAGGTCGAGGGCCCAGAGGTTCAACCGCTGGCGCTCGTCCCGGTCGGACAGGAAGTAGAGGGTGCGGCCGTGCCACATCGGCTGCATGTCGTTGGCGTCGGAGGAGGTCAGGTTGCGGGCGTCGAGGGTGGTCAGGTTGATCAGCCAGATCTCCGGGGCCATCCCTCCCCGGTACCGCTTCCAGGTCCGGAACTCGCGGCTCTTGGGGGTGAAGGCGAGCTCGGTGCCGTCCGGCGACAGCGCCGCGAACTCGCCGTAGGCCACCGGGAGCTTGCTCGGCAGGCCGCCCGTCGCCGCCACCGTGTAGAGCTGGCGGAAGCGCTGCATCCCACTCTCCCGCGGCGACGCGAACAGCAACCGGCCGCCGTCCGGAGACCAGTCCAGCAGGCGGTCGGGGCCCGGGTGCGAGGTGATGCGCACCGGCTCGCCGCCGCCCGAGTCGACCACGTAGATGTCCAGGTTGCCGTCGTAGTTGCCGGAGAACGCAATCCTCGCGCCGTCGGGGGAAAAGCGCGGGAAGCTCTCCTCGCCGGGAGGCGAGCTGAGGCGGCGCGCGGTCCCGCCGTCCTTCTCCACGACCCAGATGTCGCCCGCGTAGACGAACGCGATCTGGGTCGCCGAGACGTCGGGGAAGCGCATCAGCCGGGCATCCACCTGGGCCTCGGCGGGAGCGGCGAACAGGACCAGGGCGCCGATCACGGCGCACAGCCCCACGCTGGCGATCGAACGTGACACGTGCATCGAGTTCCTCCTTGTCATCATGCGTGTGGTGTCGACGCGCCGCAGCCCGCCCTCGGCGGGCGGACAGCCGACCACGGCGGAGATCGGCACCGGATCAGGGGCAGAAAGGCGCGTCGAGATCAAACCCTCGATGGGTTGGTACGCAGACACGCGCGGGAGGTTCGAGGAGCCCGGACGCCGACCTGCGTTCGCGGCCGGCCACGATCCTGTGAGCCGTGCCATCACCGGCCCTCTACTCGAGATCGGCCATCACCGGGGCGTGATCCGAGGCGGTGAGCTCGAGCCGCTTCTTGCGGAAGTCCCGATCGGTCCCGACCGATCGCACGCGGTCCCGGAGCGAAGGGGTGGCGAGCAGCAGGTCGATGCGCAGCCCATGATTGCGGTGGAACGACCCACCCCGGTAGTCCCACCAGCTGAACGAGCGTCCCTCCGGGTGGAGGTGCCGGTAGAGGTCGACCAGCCCCCAGTCGAGCAGCCGCCCGAGACGCTCGCGCTCCTCGGCGGTGTGGAAGATCGTGCCCGCGAGCTCGGCCTCGTTCCACGAGTCCACGCCTGACGGGCAGATGTTGAAGTCGCCGCACAGGACCATCGGCCGTCGGGGATCGTGGTGGTGCTCGAGCTGAGCAGCGAGGGCGTCGAACCAGGCGAGCTTGCGCGGGAAGTCCTCGTGCCCGGTGTGCTTGCCGTTGGGACAGTAGACGGTGGTGAACTCGAGCCCGGCAACGTCGGCGGTGATCAATCGGGAGCCGAGCTCGTCCTGCCCGTCGAGGCCCCTCCGAAGCAGCCTCGGCGTCTCCCTGGCGAGCACCGCGACGCCGTTCCACGCCTTCTGACCGAAGACCACCGCCCGATAACCCTCGGCCGCGAGCTCGTCGTGGGGAAACTGCTCGTCGCCGAGCTTGAGCTCCTGGAGGCCGACGACGTCGGGTCGTCGTTCCCGCAGCCACAGGATGAGGTAGTCGAGCCGGGCACGCAGGCCGTTGACGTTCCAGGTCGCGATCCGCATGGCACGAGTGTAGCCGCGCTCAACGTGGGCTGGCGCGGGTTGTCGCTACGGGTTGCAGATTCCGCACGGACGGTAGCCGGAATCGACCGCAGCCTGAGCGCTGTCGAACGCCGGCCCGTCGATCCCGGGCGAGTACAACCGGCAGCCGTCGCGGTGGAAGACCATGCTGTCCGGGTTCCCGTGATATGCGTTGGACTGTCCGACCGGCTCGGGGCGGCCTCCGCGCAACGCCTTGACGAGAACCGCCGCTCCCACGACCGCCGCCGCCGCAACCACCACACCCCAGAGGCCACGTCGACTCATCGCTGCCCCCTTGCGCCCGCCACCGGGCGCCTTCGCACGAAGCCTACCACCGAAGCGTCGGGCCTGCTCCCTCGGCGACGACGCCTGCGGCTCGGGCAAGTGCTTCGCGGACTGCGGGCTCGACCGCACAGCTCGCTCCGCTCGCGGTGCCGTGCAGCCCGGCAGGGGATGGCCGAGTCGGTCTCAGACCTCGATCTGGGCGCCGATCTCCACCACCCGGTGGCGGGGGATGCGGAAGTAGGCGGTCGCGGACAGCGAGTTTCGGTTCATCAGCCGGAACAGCCACGCCCGCCACGGCGTCAGCCCGCTCTTGCGACCGGTGAAGGGGGTCTCGCGACCGAGGAAGAAGCTGGTCTCGGCCATGGAGAGATCCAGCCCCTTGGCTTTCGCGGCGCCCAGCACGTGGGGGATGCTGGGGTCCTCCATGAAGCCGTAGCGGGCCGTGAGCCGGAAGAAGCCGTGGCCGAGGTCGTCGACCGCGATGCGCTCGCCGGCCGGGACCCGGGGAACCTCCTCGGTCACCACCGTCAGGAGCACGACCTCCTCGTGCAGCACCTTGTTGTGGGCCAGGTTGTGGAGGAGCACCGGAGGCACGCCCGACGGATCGCCGGTCATGTAGACCGCGCGCCCCGGGACGCGGTGGATCTTCTCGGCCTTGAGCTCCTTGAAGAACACTTCGAACGGCTTGGTCTTCACCGAGTACCGCCTGGCGAGGATCTCGCGACCGCGCTTCCAGGTCGAGAGCAGGGTGAAGACGACCAGGCCGATCGCGAGCGGGAACCAGGCGCCGTGGGCGACCTTGCTGATGTTGGCGCCGAAGAAGGACAGGTCGACCACGAGGAAGAGCGCGGTCGGGGCGCCGGCCTTGAGCAGGCTCCACCCCCAGCGCTCGCGGGCGACGAAGAAGAACAGCATCGTGGCGATGATCATGGTGGTGGTCACGGCGACGCCGTACGCGGCCGCGAGCGTGCTCGAGGAGCGGAACACCAGCACCAGGCCGATGGTCGCCACCATCAGCACCCAGTTGACGAGGGGGATGTAGACCTGCCCGATCTCCTCGGAGGAGGTGTGCTCGATGCGCATGCGTGGGCAGTAGCCGAGCTGGATGGCCTGGCGGGTGAGCGAGAACGCGCCGGAGATCACGGCCTGCGAGGCGATGATGGTGGCAGAGGTGGCGATCACCACGAGCGGATAGAGGGCCCAGGCCGGCGCGAGATTGTAGAACGGGTTGTGGGCGTGCTGGGGGTGGCGCAGGAGCAGGGCGCCCTGGCCGAAGTAGTTGGCCAGCAGGGACGGCAGCACCACCGTGTACCAGGCCACACGGATAGGACGGCGGCCGAAGTGCCCCAGGTCGGCGTAGAGGGCCTCCGCCCCGGTCACGACCAGGAACACGCCGCCCAGCGCGAGAAAGCCCATGGGACCGTTGCGGAGGACGAAGGCAAGGCCGTAGTGGGGGCTCGCTGCCGCCAGCACCGCCGGGCTCTGGGCGATACTCGAGATGCCCAGCACGGCGAGCACGGTGAACCAGAGGAGGGTGACGGGACCGAACACGGCGCCCACGCTTCCCGTGCCCCGGCGCTGGAAGAGGAACAGCCCGATGAGGATGACGACGGTTGCCGGCACCACGTAGGGGTCGAAGAGCGGCGTGGCGACGTGCAATCCCTCGACGGCGCTCAGCACCGAGATCGCCGGGGTGATCATCCCGTCGCCGTAGAGCAGCGATGCCCCGAAGAGCCCGAGGGTGACGAGCACGAAGGAGAGACCGCGACGACTGCGTCCCTGCTGGAGGACCAGGGCCATGAGCGCGATGACGCCCCCTTCCCCGTGGTTGTCGGCGCGCAGGATGTAAGAGAGGTACTTGAGGGTCACAACGATGATCAGCGCCCACAGCACGAGGGAGAGCACGCCGAGCACGTTGTCGGCGGTGACGGGCATGCCGTACTCGCCGTAGAAGCACTCGCGGATCGCATACAGGGGGCTGGTGCCGATGTCGCCGTAGACCACGCCGAGCGCGGCCAGGCACAGCAGGGTGAGCCGCCTGCCCCTGGGCTCCTCGGTGTGACCGCCCGGGCCTTCGTTGGTCGCCATCGCCGTAGTGTACCGAAGCAGCAGCAGGGAGTCCGTGCGTTACCACGGTGCGCTCCCGGCACCCGCCGGTCGCCTCCGCGATCGTCCCGCCGACTCAGATGAGGGGTCCGTCTACCCCTGCAAGCCCGATCGAGTCAGCTCAGCATCTTCCAGAGGTAGGCGTACTCCAGCGCGGTGGTGAAGGCCCTCTGACTCGCGACGGTGCCCGAGCCGTGACCTCCCTCGACGTTCTCGAAGTAGAAGACCGGATGCCCCTGCTCGAGCATCCGGGCCACCATCTTGCGGGCGTGGGCCGGGTGCACCCGGTCGTCACGGGTGTTGGTCCAGAAGAACGGCGTCGGGTAGTCGACGTCGGCACGCAGCAGGTGGTACGGCGACCAGGTCCTGATGAAGCCCCACTCCTCGGGCAGGTCGGGATTGCCGTACTCCCCCATCCAGCTCGCTCCGGCCAACAGCCGGTGGTAGCGGCGCATGTCGGCCAGCGGCACCTGCGACACCACCGCCCGGTAGAGGTCGGGACGCAGGGTCATGCACCCCGCCACCAGCAGCCCACCCTGGGAGCCGCCCATGATGCCGAGCCGGCGCGGCGAGGTGATCCGGCGTCGGATCAGTTCTTCCGCCACCGCGATGAAGTCCTCGAACGACCTCATCCGGTTCTCCTTGATGGCCGCCTGGTGCCAGCTCGGCCCGAACTCGCCGCCGCCCCGGATGTTGGCCACCACGTACACGCCGCCTCGCTCGAGCCACGCCGCTCCCATGTCGGCGCGGTATCGAGGCCGCTCTGAGATCTCGAATCCGCCGTAGCCATAGAGCAGCGTGGGGGAATCACCTCTCGGCTCGAAACCTGCAGGCGTCACCATGAAGTAGGGAACCGTCGTCCCGTCCTTCGAGGTCGCCTCCAGCTGCGACACCCGCATGCCGTCGGCAGCAAAGAACGCGGGCGAGGTCTTGACCCGATCGGCTCGACCACCGGCGACAGCCAGCAGTGTCGGTGGGACCAGGAAGTCCTCATACCGAATGAAGAAGAGGTCGGTGTCGTCGCTCGCCCCGAGCACGTTCGCGGTCCCGAGCCCGGGCAGCTCGAGCTCGCCGCTGACGAAGCCCGCTTCACCAAGGGTGAAGGTCAGCAGACGGCTGCGCACGTTGTCGAGCGTGCTCACCACCACCCGATCCCTGGTTGTCGCCACACCGTCGAGCGACACCTTGCCCGAGGGGGCGAACAGCACATCGAAGCGGCGCCGGCCCTGGAGAAAGGCGCCGAGGTCGGCGGCCAGCAGGCCGCCCTGTGGGTAGGTCGCCCCGCCAACCGTCCAGTCCGATCGCAGGGTCACCAGCAGGTGGTCCTTGAACAGGCCGTCAAGCTCGGCGTCCTCCGGTAGGTCGAGCTTGACCGGACGCCCGTCGAGGACCAGGAAGGACTCCTGGCGGAACGCGGAGATCACCCGGAGGATGAGGTCGTACCGGCCCTGGGAGGTGACCTGCGTGACCGGGGCGGCGAGCACGTCACCGGCCTCGGCCTCGAAGACCGTCGTCGACGCGGCCAGCGACTGCCCCCGGCGCCACAGACGGACCGCGCGGGGGTAGCCCGACTCGGTCAGTGAACCGTCGCCGAGGTCGGTCGCGACCCAGAGGGTGTCCAGGTCCCGCCAGGCCAGAAACGACTTCGCCTCCGGAAGGGTGAAACCCCCTTCGACGAAGGTCTTGTCCACGGTGTCGAACTCGCGGTACACCGCGGCGTCGGCGCCACCTCGCGACAGCGCCACCATGCACCGCCGGTACTCCGGCGCCAGGCAGCTCGCACTCTGCCAGGCCCATGCGATGCCCTCGGCGGCCGCAACCGCGTCGAGATCCAGCACCGTCTCCCACTCGGGCTCTGCGCTGCGATAGGACTCCAGGGTGGTGCGGCGCCAGATGCCGCGCTCGTGCTCCGGGTCCTTCCAGAAGTTGTAGATCCGGCTTCCCATCGGTGCTGGCGCGGGGATCCGGTCTTTGGAATCGAGGATCGCACGGACCCGCTCGTGGATCGGCCCGAACTGCGGCACCTGCTCGAGAACCGGAAGCGTGCGCTCGTTCTGGGCGGCAACCCAGGCGAGCGCCCGCTCGCCCTCGACCTCCTCGAGCCAGAGGAAGGGATCGTCCTCGGCCGCCACAACGGTGGATGCCACGAGCAGCGCAACGAGAGTCCGAATCACGCGCGAGATCATGGAGACCCTCCTGTCCGGGAGCCGGCCCACGCCGTCCCAGCTCCGGGGAGTTACGGTATCCGGCGCTCCGCGTTGCGACGCCCGCGTGGCGGCCGCCGCTGTGCACGCGCCTCGTGCCGATCGGAAGACCGTCCGCACTCGACCAGACGCAGCCGGTCCCCATGCACTCGCCGGCGGCACAGAACGGGGAGAGACTCACCCCTGGCGCCTTCAGTCACGACTCTCAGGACGTCGCCTGGACTGCTCGGGTCCACGTCACCGCCACACACGATCGCGTCACTCGAGCGACCGACCGCACGACGCGATGGGACGGGCGACGGCTTCGGGCCGGTTCGCGGCCCCCAGGTGACGTCCTCACCTCCTCGAAGCCGAGCTGCTGGCGCCGAGGCCGGTCCCGGCCGACGCGCACCAGTCGGCCCAGGGCTGACGTCGACGCAGCTCGTCGGTCCGATCAGAGCTCGTGCGTGCCGACGTGGACCGGGACCCCGAGCTTGCCCTCGATGATCGGAATCAGGGTGTCAAGGCGCATCGGACATCCCATCGCCGCCTTGGCCTTCTGCACGCAGGTGCCGAAGTACAGCGCGTCGATGTCTTGGTCGAGGGCGTCGAGCACCAGCAGCTGCAGGTCGAGCCGCGGCATCACCAGCCCCGGGCAGTCGCCGCAGCCGGTCTTGAAGACCACCCGCACGTCCTCCTCGCCCTCGAAGGCGAACAGGTTCTCGTTGACCGCCTTGTAGCACTTGGCGCAGCCCACGCAGCTGGTGTCCTGGATCCGCTCGCAGTAGACGATGCCGATGCGTTTCGCCATCACACGGCCCTCCTGTGGGCAAGATCGGGCGTGGTGTTCGTTGCGGCGAGCTTCTCATATGAGCAGATCCGCAGATTGACCCGGATCAAGGCCGGCTGCGGGAGTCTCTGCGATCATCCGGTGCGTGAGCCGCGCAAGCCGCCGCCTGCAGCGAGAGCGCCGCACCGTCCACGCGATGCTGCGCCTGTACTGCCGCGCCCATCACGGCGCCGGGTCGCCGCCGTGCCCGGACTGCGCCAGGCTCGGCCGCTACGCTGACCGGCGGCTCGACCTGTGTCCCTACGGTACGGACAAACCCACCTGCGTCAACTGCCCGATCCACTGCTACCGGCCCGAGCCCAGGGAGCGGATGCGTGACGTGATGCGGTGGGCTGGCCCGCGGATGGTGTGGCACCACCCGCTGCTGGCGCTCTTCCACCTGATCGACGGTCGCCGCTCGGCGCCCGACCCTCCGCGCCGGCGTCCTGCTCACCAGGACGGCGAGGAGGCGATCAGCTCGGAGGCCGCCGCGGCTTCGAGCGGACGGGCGAACCAGAAGCCCTGACCCTGTGGACAGCGCAGGTGGCGCAGCTTGCGCACCTGCTCGGCGGTTTCGACCCCCTCCGCGATCACGCCGATGCCGAGCCCGCTGGCGAGCGAGAGGATGGTCTCCACGATCGCCTGCGCCTCCCGTCCCTCCGAGAGGCTGGAGACGAAGGTCCGGTCGATCTTGAGGGTGTCGTACTGGAACCGCTGCAGGTACGAGAGCGACGAGTAGCCGGTGCCGAAGTCGTCGATCGAGAGCTGCACGCCGAGCTCGCGCAGGGTCCGCAGGTTGTCCAGCGCGCGCTCGACGTGGTCGACGACCACGCTCTCGGTCACCTCGAGCCGCAGGCTCTCCGGCGGCAGACCGGTCTGCTCGAGGATGCCCGAGACGCGGTCGATGACACCACGCTGGAGGAAGAGCTTGCCCGAGACGTTGACGCTGATGGCGAGCGGCGGCTCCGACGGAAACTCGTCCTGCCACACCTTCGCCTGCCGACAGGACTCGGTCAGCACCCACCAGCCGATCGGCACGATCAGCCCGGTCTCCTCGGCCACCGCGAGGAACTGGGTCGGCGTGACGATTCCGCGCTCGGGGTGGTTCCAGCGCACCAGGCCCTCGAAAGCCACGATCCGGCCGCTGTGGAGGTTGACGATCGGCTGGTAGTACATCTCGAACTCGTTGCGTTCCACGGCACGCCGCAGATCGGTCTCGAGGCGCAGCAGCTTGAGCACGTTCGCGTGCATCTCCTTGTCGAAGACCTCGTACCTCGCCCGGCCGGCGGCCTTCGCCCGGTACATCGCGATGTCGGCGTCGCGCAGGATGCTGTCGGGGCTCGACTCGACCTGCCCGAGAGCAATGCCGACGCTCGCCGTGACGTAGACCTGGTGATCGCCGACCCAGAACGGCTCCGCCAGGGTCTCCTGAAGCCGGATCGCGACCTGCACCGCGTCGGCCGCCGCCGGAGTGCCCTGGACCAGAATGGCGAACTCGTCCCCCCCCAGCCGGGCCACGGTGTCGTCGGGTCGGACGAAGCGCTCGAGGCGGCGTGCGATCGCGATCAGCAGCCCGTCGCCGGCGCCGTGCCCGAGGCTGTCGTTGATGGTCTTGAAGCGGTCGAGGTCGAAGAAGAGCACCGCGAAGCTCGACTTGGGACGCCGTTTCAGGCCCGCCAGCGACATCGCCAGCCGGTCGACGAACAGGGCGCGGTTGGGCAGGTCGGTGAGGGCGTCGTGGAAGGCGTCGTGCAGCAGCTGCTGCTCGGCCTTCTTGCGCGAGGTCGCGTCGGTCATCGAGCCCGCGATCCGCACCGCCTGACCCTCCCTGGTGCGCACCGCGGCGCCACGCGTGACCACCCACCGTTCGGTGCCGTCGCGACCGATCATGCGGTGCTCGACCTCGAGGTGCTCCCCTTCGCCGTCGCAGTGGGATTCGAGGGCTGCCTTCAGGCGCGGCAGGTCGTCGGGATGGACCAGCCGAAACCAATCCTCCGCCCTTTCGCCCACCCCGTCCGCCTGGTAGCCCAGGATCTGGAGCCACCTCGCCGACAGGTAGACCCGTCCGGTGCGGAGGTTCCAGTCCCAGATCCCGTCGTTCGCTCCCCGCACCGCCAGGGCGAAGCGCTCCTCGCTGGTCCGCAGCGCCTCGTCGACACGGTGGCGCTCGAACGCGTAGCGCACCGCGCGGGCGAGCAGCCCACCGGTCAGCTCACGCTTGACGAGGTAGTCCTGAGCGCCCAGCGCGACGGCCCGGGTCGCGGTGTGGTCGTCGTCGAGGGAGGTCAGCACGATCACCGCGACCCCCGGATAGGCGGCGTGGAGCCGGCGGAACGTCTCCAGGCCGTAGCTGTCCGGCAGGGCGAAATCGAGCAGCACCAGGTCGATGCCGCCCTCCGCGAGCCTCGCGAGCCCGGCCTCGAGCCGATCCCTGTGCACCAGGTGGAACGCGCCTTCGGGAGCTCGTCGCAGAGCCAGCCGCACGAGGTCGGCGTGGCCCGGATCGTCCTCGATCAGAAGCAGGGTCAGGGGTCCGTCGTCTCGGTCGCTCATGCCCCTCCCTCCACCGGATCCGGCGGGCCGGACCGCGGCAGCGCAACCCGGAACGCCGCGCCGTCCCCGGGGGTCGACTGAACCCAGATGCGGCCGCCGTGGCGGTCCGCGATCCGCCGGCAGACGGCCAGGCCGATGCCGGTGCCCGGAACCTCGGCCTCGGTGTGAAGCCGCTGGAACATCTCGAAGATGCGCTCGGCCGCCTCCGCGGGCACCCCGATGCCGTTGTCGCGGACCTCGATCAGCCACTGGTCGGCTGCGGCGCGGGCGCTGACCCGAATCACCGGACGCCGCTCGGCGCGGAACTTGAGCGCGTTGCCGATCAGGTTCTGGAGCAGCTGGACCAGCTGGGCCTCGTCTCCGTGCACGACCGGCAGCTGCTCGCGGGTCACCTCGGCGCCTGCGGCCTCGATCTCGGCCTCGAGCAGGGAGACCACGCGGTCGAAGACGCGGTCGAGCTCGACCGGGGCGAAGGCGCCGCCTCGGGTGTCGATGCGCGAGTAACCGAGCACCGCATCGATCATGCGCTGGAGCGTGTCCGCAGCCCGACGGGCATTGTCGAGACAGCGCGCGCCGTCCGGACCGAGGGGGTCGCCGTCGCCCGCGGGGACCAGGTCGAGGGAGCGGCTGATCACGCCGAGCGGCTGTTGGAGATCGTGCGAGACGACATAGGCGAAGCGCTCGAGGTCGGCGTTCGATCGAGCCAGGGCCGCCGACCGCTTGGCGAGCTCTTCCTGGGCCGCGTGATAGCCACCCGTCTCCTCGACCGTCCCGTGCAGCTGCCGCACGCCCGACGCGGAGTCCTCGACGATCCAGGCCGCCACCCGGGCCCAGGCCGAGCCGCCGTCGGCCCGCCGCACTGCCACGTCGAAGCCGGCGATCGCGCCCGACGACTCGAGCGTCGAGCGCCAGGTGTCGGCATCCCGCTGGTGGAGGAAGAGGCCTTCGAGGCTCCTTCGGGAGAGCTCGTCGGGACCGCTGTAGCCCAAGATCGTGGCCAGGGCGGGGTTCGCCTCCAGGATCCTGCCCTCGGAGGACGCGATGAAGACCCCGACCGGGAGCCCTTCGACCAGCTTGCGGTACGGAGCGTCGCGCTGGGCCGCCGCCTGCCGCCGCCGGGCCCTGAACAGGGCGCCTCGCACCGCCGAGGGCAGTCGCAAGAAGCCCGCGCTCGACTTGACCACCAGCGCGTCGGCGCCGCGCGCGACGGCGAGCGCCGCGAGCTCCTCGTCGAGATCGGAGGTCACCACCACCAGGCAGGCATCGGGGCGCGCCTCGGCGACAAGGTCCAGGACGTCCCGGGGAGCGAGCCACGGCAGCCGCGGCTCGACCAGCGCGATTCCGAACCTGCGGCCTCGCAGCGCGGCGGTGAAGGACGCCGCCTCACCGGCCTCGATCACCTCGACAGGACCGAACTCGTGGGCCAGCATGACGGCGGCGAGACGGCGGTCATCGGGATTGGAATCGACGACGAGGACCGGGGGCAGCGCCCTCACCGGCACACCGCGGGGCGCCACAGCCCCTGCCGCCGACTGCCGGCCGGCGCTGTGTGCACCATGGGTCTACGGCAACTGCCCACTTTGTGTCGGCTCTCTGGTCCGCGGGGAGTGTAACCGAGCCTTAGCGCGAAGTCACCCCGGACAGGGGCCCGCTTCGGTTCTGCGTGCGAGCTCGAATGCAACGGTTCCAGTCGGCATCCCCCCAGAGTCGAAGCTCCTCTCGACGATCACTCCGCTGCCGTCCTCGCGGAGCAGGAGCACGGTCGAGCACCGCGTGCCGTAGACCGGATTCTGGATGAACGCCGAGCCGAGCAGCCGTTCGCGCTCGAACCCGACGCCGGTGTCAGGAAGCTCGTCGTCGGCCGGGACGGTCCGGTCGGCCAGGAGCCGGAGAAGGCTCTCCGGAGAGGGTTCGCCCTCACCCGCGAGGACCTCCGCGAGCCCGCGCCTCAGTTGCTCCAGCTTCGGCCACGGCGTGTCGAGCGTGGCGTTCGACAGCCCGTAGATCCCTCTCGCCAGCTCTCTCGCCGGACCCCCGCGGTTGCACACGTGCCACAGCGAACCCGGATCGCCCGCCAGCAGGTTGAAACCGTTGTAGCGTTGTCCGCGTTCCGCCGCGGCGCGGACCCAGGCATCCGGCGCGGCGGTCCCGGCCAGGTACCCGGCCACCAGCTCTCCCCGGCTCGGCGCGAGCTCGATCACCCGGCCGGGCTCGCGGACCGCGGTGAGGGCCGCGAATCGTCCGCTGCGGGTCACCCCGAGCCAGGTCCCGCCAGCCTCCAGGTCTCTCCCGGCGATCACCTGCGGCGCCTCCGGCCATGGCGACAGCGCCGCGGCGGGTCGGTCGTGTCGCTCGTCGCGGTTTGCGGCCACGACCAGGCGGAGCCGCGGTCCGGGCCGCCACGCGAAGGCTATCAGGCACACGGCGGTCTCACGCTCACCCGAGAGCCCCGTTGACGATTGCCAGCCCGGACCACCAGAACCTTTCGTTGCCGGTCTGCGTAGATCGACGCAGAGAGGGTTCCTCGCGCCAGCCGCGCGACCCGGGCGTCACGGTGCGGCGTGAGGGGGATGAGAACTGCAACTCTGTTGAACGGCCGCACCACCGTGCGGGAAGGGAGTGCCCAGTATGCGTTCGATCGGCCGAATGGCCCTGGTTCTCTGTGTGATCACGGTGCTCGCTGCGCCGGCGTTCGCCGGCGACTGGCAGAAGCTCGGGGCCAAGACGTTCGTCTTCGACTCGACGCAGGCGACCATCGAGGTCACCAAGGCCGAGCAGGCCTGCACCGAGATCAAGCTCAAGGTCGCGAGCAAGGGCGTCCGGATCAGCGGCATGTCGATCGTCTTCGCCGACGGGTCGGCTCAGACCGTCGACGAGGAGTTCAAGCTCCTCCCCGGGGACGAGACTGCCGCGATCGCCATCAACGGCGGCGCCAAGGCAATCCAGAAGATCGACTTCACCTACAAGCCGGTCGACGGCCTGATGACCGGCAGGGCCCGGATCACGCTGGTCGGAGCGGCCTGACCGGTCAGCAGCTCGACCACCACCTTGCAGCGGGGGAGCTTCGGCTCCCCCGCTCTTCGTTTCCGCCGGATCGTGACGGTGCATCCGCAGCGACCGGATGAGGCGCGGCCGCTCACTCGGCGGGACGAGCCGTGTCGACCACGGAGTTTGTGGTCCCGAACCGGTTCGCCACGTGGTGGTCGGCGTCGGGGTCGTCGACCCACTGGTGACCGTCGACCCGGTACCGGAACTCGACCCGGGTGTCGACAGGCAGCCGCAGCGCCGTACGGAACAGGCCGCTCTTCACGCGCCGCATTGCCACAGGCTCCCACTCGGTCGCCGAGCACACCAGCTCGACCTCACCCGCGCCCGGTCGCTCGAGCTCGAAGGTCACCTCGCACTCGGCCTTGGTCTTGAAGAACTTCTTCTTGAGCATCTGTACCTCCCCGGCGCGGCTCGCGCCTGCCAGACACCAAGATTGTGCCACGTTCTCAGTGAACGTCACATGAAGCGCCGCGCCCAGGCCGTGGTCTACACTCTTTCTTCATGCAGTCCCGTCGCGACGCCGAGGCGCACGACCGCGCCGATCCGCTCGCCCCCCTCCGGGCCGAGTTCCGCCTGCCCGAGGACGTCGTCTACCTCGACGGCAACTCCCTCGGCGCGCTTCCGGCGGCGACTCCAGAGCGCCTCGACCGGGTGGTCTGGGAGGAGTGGGGCCGCCACCTCGTGAAAAGCTGGAACTCCTTCGAGTGGTTCGACCTCCCGCTCCGGGTCGGGGAGAAGATCGCGCCGCTGATCGGGGCCGGCCCCGGTCAGGTCGTGGTGGCGGACTCGATCTCGGTCAACGTCTTCAAGCTGCTCGCGTCGACACTGATGTGGCGCCCGGAACGGAGCACGGTGGTCGGCGTCGCGGGCGAGTTTCCGACCGACCTCTACGTGGCCCAGGGGCTGAAACGGCTGCTCGGCGACAGGCTCTCGCTGCGGACCGCCGCGCTCGATGAGCTCTCCTCGGCGCTGGACGACTCGGTCGGCGTCCTGCTGCTTTCCCACGTCGACTTCCGCAGCGGCGAGGTGCGCGACATGGCGCGCGTCACCGAGGCCGCCCATGCCTCGGGAGCGCTCGTGCTGTGGGACCTGGCCCACTCGGCCGGGGTACTGCCGGTGGAGCTCGACGGGTGTCGCGCCGACCTCGCCGTGGGCTGCGGCTACAAGTACCTCTGCGGCGGCCCCGGGGCGCCCGCTTTCCTCTACGTCGCGAGCCGCCACCAGGCGGCCCTCGAGAGCCCGCTGTCGGGCTGGATGGGGCACCGGTCGCCGTTCGCCTTCGACCCCACCTACCGACCGGCTGACGGGATCGCCCGTTTCCGCTGCGGAACCCCGCCGATCCTCTCGCTCGCCGCCCTCGAGGCGGCCGTCGAGACCGTGTCCCGCGCCGGCGCCCGCGCCCTCTACCGCAAGGCCCAGGAGCTGACCGCCGCGTTCGTCGAGCTGGTCGACCGGATCCCGGCGGAGCACGGGCTGCGGGTGGTCTCTCCGCGCGAGGCCGGCCGGAGGGGCGGCCAGGTGGCCGTCGAGCACGAGGAGGGGTACGCGGTGATCCAGGCGCTCATCGCGCGGGGCGTCATCGGTGACTTCCGCGAGCCCGATCTGCTCCGGTTCGGCTTCTCGCCCCTCACCACTCGCTTCGTCGACGTCTGGGACGCGGCAGCCGCGCTTGCCGACGTCCTGCTCACCCGGGCCTGGGACCGGCCCGAGCACCGCCGACGCGCCACCGTCACCTGAGGTCGCCATGATTCTCGCCACCATGCTCGCCCTGGCCGCCACCCAACCGGCTCTTCACGCCCGCACTCCCGAGGAGGGGGCGGCGGTGCTCGCCGCCGCCGCCCGCGCGCCCTGGCTGCAGCTCGTCGAGATCGGCCGTTCCGCCGGCGGCGCGCCCCTGGTCGCCGTGCGCATGGCCCACGACGACGACACGGCCATGTGGCGGGTGCTCCTGATCGGCAGCCAGCACGGCAACGAGCCCGCGGGCCGCGAGGCTCTGCTCGAGCTGATCCGGCTGGTTGCCGGGGACGGCGCCCTGCTGCCCCGGGGGGTCGAGGTCTGGGCGGTGCCCGAGTCCAATCCCGACGGCACCGCGGCCGGCGTGCGCCGCAACGCCGCCGGGGCCGACCTCAACCGCGACTGGCTCGCCCTCGAGCAGCCCGAGACCCGGGCGATCCACCGGCTGGCGCGCGAGCTCCCGCCCGACCTGGCGGTCGACCTCCACGAGTTCGACCGCACGAGCCGCGACTGGAGAGACGCGGGTTGGGACGAGTGGCCGTTGGTGACCCTCGACACCGCCAACCACATGCTGCTCCCGACCGCCGTCTACGACGTCGGGCTGGCCTGGATCGACGCCGCGCGGAAGCGACTGGCCGCGGCCGGGATCCCGTTCCGACGGTACCTGGTCGGAGGCGTGCCTCCGGGCGAGGAGATGCGGCCCTCGACACTGGACCCCGACGACGCCCGCAACGCGCTCGCCCTGCTCGGCGGGCTCGGCTTCATCGTCGAGTCCGGCGTCAGGCGCGCCGACCCGGACCCGGACGCCGACCTTCCCCGGCGCGTCGCCGCGCAGCTCGAGCTGATCGACCTCTTCATCCGTGACCCGAGCCTGCGCGAGGCGAGCAAGGCGGCGGCCGAGTCCGCGCGCCGGGCGCGATGCCCCGAGTGGCTCCCGGTCAACGTGCTCTGGGGCAACCGGGGGCTGCAGCTCGCGTCGATCGCCGCGGTCGACCGCGCCGGCGGGGCGACGGTCACGATCCCGACCGCCAACGTCATGCACGACCGGATCGTCAAGCGGGCGGTCCCGGCCCCGACGGCCTACGCCATCCTGCCCACCGCCGCCGACACCTTCGCCGCCCTGCTCGAGCGGCACGGGCTCGCGTTCGAACGGCTCCAGGCGCCACGGCCCGCCGCGGTCGAGCGCTGCCGCCTCGACCGCGTCGAGGAGGACTTCGACGAGCTCTCCCAGCGCTACGGGGGTCGCCAGATCGTGAGCTGCGATCCTCGCGCGCAGGCCATCCTCGGCGCCGGCACCCTGCTGGTTCCGATCCACCTCTGGAACGAATCGCCGGACGCCGCCAGGGCGGCGGCCCTGCTCGAGCCCCAGCAGCTCTACGGGCTCTATCAGTTCGAGACCTACCGATCCGCCGCCGCCCCCGACGGCACCCTCCCGGTCCTGCGGGTTGTCTCGTTTCCCGAGGAGTGAACCGCGGAGCTCGGCGCGGACCGTGCCCGCGACGAGTCCGGTTCAACCGTGACCGACCGGATGTAGCATGATCGCGGGTATTCCCGGAGGCTCACGATGGACATCCAGCCCCTGCTCGACGAGCTCGTCGACCTGGACTCGCGTGCCGCAGCCGAACGACTCGGGTCCGTCTCCGACGTCGACGCGGCGGCGGTGCTCACCAACCTCGGGACCGCCCGCGCGATCGAGATCCTCTGGCGCCTGCCCGAGGCGAGGCGGGTCGCGATCGCCGAGGCGACCCCGTTCGGCCGCGGTCAGCACTGGCTCCGTCACCAGGAGTGGCCGGAAGGAACCGTCGGCCGGCTGCTCGAGCAGCCGTTGGCGGTGTTCCGGCCCGACGACTCGGTCGCCCACGTGGTGGAGACGCTGCGCGAAATCGTCCGGGCCGCATTCGTGACCTACGTCTTCGTGACCCTCGACAACGGACGCTTGGTCGGAGTGGTCGCTTTCCGCGAGCTGCTCTTCGCCCGCCGCGAGCAGGCCCTTTCGGAGGTCATGATCGAGCAGCCCTTCTGCCTCACTCCGACCATGACCCTGGTCGAGGCGATGCGCGAGACCGTGACCCGCCACTACCCCTCCTACCCGATCTGCGACGATGACGGCCGGCTCGTCGGCATGGTCCGCGGCCATGTCCTGTTCCAAGCCCAGGCCTACGAGATCAGCGCCCAGGCCGGCAGCATGGTCGGCGTCGAGAAGGAGGAGCGCCTCGCCACTCCGTGGCCGCGCAGCTTGCGGTTCCGCCACCCCTGGCTGCAGCTCAACCTGCTGACCGCCTTCGTCGCCGCCGCCGTGGTCGGCTACTTCCAGGACACCATCGACCGCATCGTAGTGCTGGCGGTCTTCCTGCCGGTGCTCGCCGGCCAGTCCGGCAACACCGGCTGCCAGGCCCTCGCGGTGACCCTTCGCGGCATGACCCTCGGCGAGCTCCGCCCCGGGAGGGCGGGTGCGATGGTGGCCAAGGAGGCTCTGCTCGGGCTGCTCAACGGGCTCCTCGTGGGCGTGGTGGCCGGGGCGGGGATGCTGGTGGTCGCGATCCGGCAGGGTCAGCCGGCCGCGCTCGGGCTGGCCGCCATCGTCGCGGTCGCCATGGCCGCGAGCTGCCTGGTGAGCGGCGTCTCGGGAGCGCTCATTCCGCTCGTCCTGAAGCGACTCGGCGCCGACCCGGCGACCGCCTCGTCGATCTTCCTGACCACGGCGACCGACGTCGCGAGCATGGGCTTCTTCCTCGGCCTCGCCACCCTGCTGCTGCGGTGAGCATGCCCGGGCGAGCAGAGCACGGGGGCTGAGACCCGGCGCGGGCCGTGCCCGCGCGGTGTCTCCCACGCCGCTACGACCAGCGGGTGAGGTGCCAGGTCTTCTTGCCGCGGCGCAGCAGTATCACCCGACCGTGAAGCAGGTCGGCGGGGGTGAGTCGGCCGTCGGCGGCGACCACGACACCGTTCACCGACACCGCCCCCGAGCCGAGCAGCTTGCGGGCCTCGCCCTTCGACGAGGCGAGGCTGGTCTCGGCCAGCACCTCGACCAGGCTCGCCCCGTCCCCGTCGAGCTGCGCCCGAGCGTGCGGGCTCGAGGGCACGTCGGCGAAGACCTCCTCGAGGGTCGCGGGGTCGAGCCCCGCGACCTCGCCCGAGAACAGCGCGCGCGAGGCCGCCTCGGCTCGCTCCATCGCGTCGCGGCCGTGGACCACCTCGGTCGCGGCCCGGGCCAGCGCGCGCTGCGCCTCGCGGCGGTGGGGCGCCTCGGCGTGGGCGCGCTCGAGGGTCTCGACCTCGTCGCGGCCGAGGGCGGTGAAGATCCGCAGCCACGGCAGCACGTCGGCGTCGGAGGCGTTGAGCCAGAACTGGTAGAAGGCGTAGGCACTGGTGCGGTCGTCGGTGAGCCACACCGCACCGGACTCGGTCTTGCCGAACTTGCCGCCGTCGGCTTTGGTCACCAGCGGTGCGGTGAGGCCGAAGGCGAGCGGCGCCCCGTCGGCTCCGTGGCCCTCCAGGCGCCGGATCAGGTCGACTCCCGAGACGATGTTGCCCCACTGGTCCGATCCGGCGGTCTGGATGGTCACCCCGTGCTCCCGGTACAGGTGGAGGAAGTCGTAAGCCTGGAGCAGGATGTAGCTGAACTCGGTGTAGCTGATGCCCTGCTCGCGGTTTTCGAGCCGCTCCTTGACCGAGTCGCGCTGCACCATCTGGTTGACCGAGAAGTGCTTGCCGATGTCGCGCAGGGCCTCGATGAAGCCCAGCTCGCCGAGCCAGTCGTAGTTGTTGACCATCACCGCGCCGGTCTCGGGATGCTCGAAGTCGAGGATGCGGGAGAAGATCCGGCGCTGGCCGTCCATGTTGGCGCGGATCTCGTCGAGCGACCGCAGCTGGCGCTCGGTCTCCTTGCCGGACGGATCGCCGATCATCCCGGTGCCGCCCCCGAGCACCACCACCGGCCGGTGGCCGTGGCGCTGGAACCACGCCAGCACGAAGATCGGCACCAGGTTGCCGATGGTCAGGGAGTCGGCCGTCGGGTCGAACCCGCAGTAGACCGCTCGACGCCCGGACGCCAGGTGCGCCCGCAGCCGGTCCTCGTCCGTGGCCTGGTAGAGCAGGCCGCGCCACTTCAGCTCGTCGATCAGGTCCCGCGTCATGGCGTCGGATTCTACCAGCGATCGCTCCAGCATCGACACGTGCGCACCGCGGTCGGCGGGTGACGGCGGTCGCTCGACACCAGCCGTTCGGCCCCCCATATTCTCCTGTACAGGCACAACCTGATGCCCGGAAACCGTCGACGAAAGGAGTGATTCGATGAAGCGTCTCCTGATGTGCGCCGTCAGCCTCGCGGCCGTGGCCCTCGCCGTGGCAGTCTTCCTCGTCAACCCGCCGGTCGAGGCCAAGAAGGGCTTCGACAACGGCGACCTGGACGGGGTCTACGCGTGGGTCAACACCGAGATCCGGCTCGAGGCCGGGGTCACGGAGTACTGCAGCGGCTACGGCACGATCGAGTTCTTCGGCGATGGCACCGCCTCGGCCGAGAGCACCCATCGGTGCGCGGCCGGCGTGGTCTCCTCGGACTTCAGGCGGCACGACTACGCGGTCGATCCCGACGGGCAGTTCCTGCTCTGGGAGCACGACAGCCCGGCGTACCAAACCCACTGCCGGCTGCTCGACAAGGGATCCATGATCCTCTGCGACGGGACGGCGTCGCATCCCGACGAGCTGTCGATGATCGCGATCGCGGTCAAGCAGTAGCCGCGGACCCGGAAAGCCGCACCCGCCTCGGCGCGGAGCCGCCGCGATCGGCGCCCGTCCCGGCGTCTCTCGGTCTGTGTGCCGCGGTGGCTCCCTCCTACAACGCCGCCAGGCCCTCGTCCAGGATCTCCAGTGCGAGTTCGATCTCCGACGGGGCGACGTTGAGACAGGGCCGGAAGCGGATCGAGGTCGGCCACGAGGCCAGAGTCGCCAGCCCGAGGTCCCAGCAGCGTTGCCGGAGCCGGTCCCGGAGCTCGCCCGTGGGCAGCGAGAAGGCCGTGAACAGGCCCCGACCGCGCACGTTCGACACGACCGCGTGGCGGGCGCCCAGCTCCTCCAGCCCGGCCAGCAGGCGGTCGCCCATCCTGGCCGCGTTCTCGACCAGCTTCTCCTCGTGGATGATCTCGAGGTACTTGGCGCCCCGCACCATGTCGACGAGGTTGCCGCCCCAGGTGGAGTTGATGCGTCCCGGGGTGTGGAAGACGTTGTCGGGCACCTGGTCGATGCGCGGACCCGCCATCACCCCGCAGACCTGGGTCTTCTTGCCGAAGGCGACCAGGTCCGGCGTCACCCCGAAGTGCTCGATAGCCCACATCTTCCCGGTGAGGCCGACGCCGGTCTGCACCTCGTCGAAGATCAGGAGCGCCTCGTGCTCGTCGGCCAGCCGGCGCAGCGCGCGGAAGAACTCGGCGCGGAAGTGGTTGTCGCCGCCCTCGCCCTGGATCGGCTCGATGATGATGGCGGCGATGTCGTGCGGGTGGTCGGCGAAGGCGCGCTCGATCTCCTCGACCGACGGGATTCGGCGGCGGCGACCTCGCGCTCGACCTCGGGAGTGACCGGGAAGCGGAGCTTCGGGTTCGTCACCCGCGGCCAGTCGAACTTCGGGAAGCCGTCGGTCTTGACCGGGTCGGTGTTGGTCAGCGACAGCGTGTAGCCGGAGCGGCCGTGGAACGCCTCCCGGAAGTGGAGGACCTGGGTGCCGAGATCGCCCCGGCCCGCGGCCCGGTTGGCGCGCACCTTCCAGTCGAAGGCGGCCTTGAGCGCGTTCTCGACCGCCAGCGCCCCGCCGGCGACGAAGAACAGGTAGCGGAACTCGGGCGGCTTGGCGAGGTCGGCGAAGACCTCGACGAAAGCGGCGTACTCGGGCGAGTAGATGTCGGAGTTGGCAGGGTTGGCGACCGCCGCCCGGGTGAGCGTGGCCATGAAGTCGGGGTCGCCCACCAGCCGCGGGTGGTTGTGCCCGATCGGCAGCGAGGCGAAGTAGGAGTAGAAGTCGAGCAGGTCGCGGCCGGACACGGCATCGCGGATCCAGGAGCCGTGGGACCGTTCGAGGTCGACGGCGACGTGGAACCCGTCGGCCAGGATGTGCTCGCGCAGGGTGGCCATCACCTCGGCGGGCTGAACGTGGAAGCGGACCATGGGAACCTCCCTCTCGTCGGGTCATGAAGGACCGGGGACGGCAGCCGTCGGCGGGAGGTCAACGTTCAGGGGGGCCGAAGAGGTCGGGTCGGGCGCAGCGCGGCCAGCGAGCCCCGAGATCGCCGGGGCGGACCGCCCATGCTGGACGCCTGGTTTGCGCCACCACGCCCTCCTGGAGATCAATCTAGCACCCGGCCCGACCGCCGGCAATGGCGGTTTGTCGCGGTTTCGGGGGCGGGATACAATGCCGGTCGCAGCATCACGCCGCGACGCGGCATGATCGCCGCGGACGACACCATCTCGAGGAGGCAGGACATGAGCGAGAGCGGTCTTCACAAGATCGGCGTGATCGGAATCGGGACCATGGGCAACGGCATCGCCCAGGTTGCGGCCCAGAGCGGCTTCGACGTCGTGGTCATGGACATCAACGAGCAGGTGCTCGAGCGGGGCCTGGCGAGCATCGACCGCTCCCTCGACCGGCTGGTGAAAGCCTACGAGAAGTCCGGCGGACAGAAAGGCATCACTGCCGACGCCAAGGCGGAGGCCCTGGGCCGGCTGCGCACGACGCCGAAGATGGAGGACCTGCTCGACCGCGACGTGATCATCGAGGCCGCGCCCGAGATCCCTGAGCTGAAGGAGAAGATCAATCGTCAGCTCGCCGAGCTCGGCTACGACAAGCTCCTTGCCTCGAACACCTCGGGGATCTCGATCACCCGCCTCGCGGCCGCCTACGGCCAGCCCGAGAAGTTCATGGGCATGCACTTCATGAACCCGGTTCCGATGCAACAGGGGGTCGAGATCATCCGCGGGCTGATGACCTCCGAGGCGACCTACGCCGCCATCGTGGCCCTGTGTCACGACCTCGGCAAGACCGAGATCCCGGCCGAGGACAAGGCGGGGTTCGCGGTCAACCGCGCGTTCGTGCCGTTCGTCAACGAGGCCATCCGGGTGGTCGAGGAGGGCATCGCCTCGGTCGACGACATGGACAAGGTCACCCTCTGCCTGGGGCACAAGATGGGCCCCCTGATGACCGCCGACTTCGTCGGCCTCGACGTCATGGTGTTCATCTGCAAGGTCCTGGAAGAGGAGTTCGGGTCGTTCTACAAGCCCACCGCGCTGCTCAAGCGGCTGGTGGAGTCGGGCCAGCTCGGGGCCAAGACCGGCCGCGGCTTCTACGTCTGGGAGAGCTTCAAACCGGTCGGCGTCAACCCCGACGTCGCGCGCTACCGGATCAAGTAGGCCCGTCCGTCCTTCTGCCACCAGCAACGCCGCCGTGTCCGGGAACGGGCGCGGTTGAACCACAGAGACACAGAGGCACAGAGCCGCCCACCCACCCGAACACCCCGACGGTCCCGATCGCTGACGATCGGGACCGTCGGGTCTCTCTCAAGGGTGGGCTCTGTTCTACTCCTGCCCCGGAGTTGTCGCATTCTCGACGACATTCTGGTCTTGGGCATGCCTTAAGTCATTCTTTTAGAGTGTGATCCAGCTGGTCTTTCGGAACGTAGCAGCCCGCACACCAGACCGCCGAGGCGGTCGGCCGCGTCAACGACCACCGTCGGGATCTCGATGCCGCGTGCCCTGATCAGAGCGAGCGCGGTCTGCACCTCCTGCACCTCCGCGTAGGCCGCCTCGAGATGCTGGCGGCGGTTGCCGAGGGTTCTTCCGCTGGCCTCGGAGAGCCTGAGGGCCGCGTTACGGCGCCGCTTCGCGGCTTGTGACTCACCCCGATCGGCCTGCTCCCCCAGTCGTCCTCGCTCTGCGATGACGACGGGCTCGCCGGGCCGCCCGCGGCGAGTTGATCCGCTGCCCTGACGAGATGATCTCTGACGTGGGACAGGCCGCGTGGGATTGCCAGCGCGGCGATGGCGCCGGCGAGGTCGAGTGCGACCTCGAGCGCGACGAGGTTGGTCCGACCCCGAGGGAGGGTGCGGCGGACGGCTCGGGAAGGTCTGGACGAGGGAGTGTGCTGGCTCATGCCTCGCCCCACAAGGCGCCCGGCGGCTGGCTGTCAGGGGTGGCCTTCGGTCATGAGCCCTGCGAGCCCGCCCTTGACAGCCAGCCGCCGGGCGCCTACTCGCTCTCGCTGAGCCAGCACACTTCCCGGCCAGACCGTCGAGCTGCGCGAGATGCTCCCGGGCCCCGGACCTGTCGCCCGAATCCCGGACCCGGACTGGACCCGGCGCGGCCCCGTTCAATCCGGGAGTCGGGCAGCCGGGGGCGGGCAGCGGCGCCGGTTCCTGCGGGCAGCGCGACCCGGTCCCGGACCCGCACCCCGTCCCCCGAATCCCGGACTCTCTCGCGCTTCACAATCGAGCAGGACGCAGCGACCTGACGGCAGCTTGGGTTGCGGGCATCGCCCGCGCTGTGCCTCTCTCTGCGGTATTCTTCATGCTCCCCGGCGTGGTAGCTTTCGCGGACGGAGTGTCGATCGGGATGGAGGGACCGATGCCGGAGCCGTGCACCCTGACTCGCCGCCAGCTCGTGGAACGCGTCGCCTTCGCCGCCGCGGGCTCGGCAATCTTCGCCCACACCCTCGCCCGGGCCGCCGAGCACGGCCCGGTCACCGCCGAGATGATCCGCCAGGCGGAATGGGTCACCGGCCTGGAGCTCACCGAGGAGGACCGCGAGCTGATGCTCGAGGACGTCAACGAGCTGGTCGGCCAGCTCGACGCGCTGCGCGCGGTCGAGCTCGACCACTCGGTGGAGCCCGTGGTGCGGTTCGCCGTGGCTGCGGACTCCGGCGAGCACGCCGCGCTGCCCGACCCCGGCGCGGAGGCTCCGGGCTCGGACCTCGCCCGCCCGGACGATGACGAGCTGTCGTGGATCGGCGTCGCCGGGCTCGCACACCTGCTCCACACGCGCCAGGTCTCCTCCGAGGAGCTGACCCGGCTCGCGCTCGACCGGCTGCGCCGCTTCGACCCCCTGCTCGAGTGCGTGGTCACCCTCACCGAGCCGCTCGCCCTCGAGCAGGCCCGGCGAGCCGACCAGGAGCTCGCAGGCCGGAGGCCGACGCGGTCCCCTGCACGGTGTCCCCTGGGGAGCCAAGGACCTGTTTTCAGTTCCCGGGTATCCGACCACCTGGGGCGCGGCGCCCTATCGCGAGCAGGTGCGCACCGAGACCGCCACCGTGGCGGCGAGGCTCGAGGAAGCGGGCGCGGTCCTGGTCGCCAAGCTCGCTCTGGGCGCCCTCGCCTGGGGCGACGTCTGGTTCGGCGGCCGGACCAACAACCCGTGGCAGCCCGAGCAGGGGTCGAGCGGGTCCTCCGCGGGCTCGGCGGCGGCCACCGCCGCCGGCCTGGTGCCGCTTCGCCCTCGGCACCGAGACCCTCGGGCAGCATCATCTCCCCGTGCTCGCGGTGCGGCGTCACCGGGCTGCGCCCGACCTTGGTCGGGTCAGCCGTCACGGCGCGATGGCGCTGGCCTGGACGATGGACAAGGTCGGGCCCGATCGCCCGCTCGGCCGAGGACTGCGCGCTGGTGCTCTCGGCGATCCACGGCAGCGACGGCCTCGACCCGACGGCCGTCGACCGGCCGTTCCGCTGGCCGCCCGCGGCTGCGGTCCGCGGCATGCGAGTCGGGGTCGTCGAAGACGCCTTCGAGGCCGACCGCAGCGACCCTGACGATGACGACGGCGCCCGCGCGGCGGCGGCGGCGTGGCGGGCCAACGACCTCGCCGTGCTCGACGTTCTCCGGGAGCTGGGGCTCGAGCTGGTCCCGCTCGAGCTGCCCGACTGCTGGCCGCTCGATGCCCTGCGCGCGATCCTCTATGCCGAGGCCGCCGCGGCCTTCGACGACCTCACCCGCTCCGGCCGCGATGACGAGCTGACCCGCCAGGACCGTCGCGGATGGCCCAACGCCTTCCGGCGCGCCCAGCTCATCCCGGCGGTCGAGTACCTGCGCGCGAACCGGATCCGCGGCCTGGTGATGCAGGACCTCGAGCGCCGCACTCGCCGGCCTCGACGTCTGGGTCTGCCCGACGTTCGGGGGCGACAACCTGCTGCTCACCAACCTGACCGGCCACCCCCGCGTCGTGGTCCCGAACGGCTTCCGACCCGACGGCACGCCGACCAGCATCACCTTCACCGGCCGGCTGCTCGGGGAGGACCGATCTGCTCGCCCTGGCCCACGCCTACCAGCAGGCCACCGACTTCCACCTCCGCCGGCCGCCGGTCGAGCGGCTCCTGGCGGAGGAACCGAAGTAGACGAAACCGGCCGGCGCCTGGGGCGCCGGCCGGTGGTGATCAGTGCTTCAGGATCGACGCGATCAGGGAGCTTCGGGAGGCACCACACCCGCGTCGAACATCTCGAGGGTCTCGATCTCGGCGTGGACGGCGGCGCCGGGCTCGAGCTGATAGCTCGTCGACGTCGACACGGCGGCGGTGCTCGAGCAGCCGGCAGCCAGACCGATCAGAACCAGGACGAGCATCAGGCGTCGCATCGTGTGCACTCCCTCCAGAAACGTCCCCGGGGACGCCTCGGGTCCGAGCCCACAATAGCGCATCCGGAGCCGGTTGTCCCGGGATGGTCAGGTCAGCTCGTCGAGCCGCCGCCAGGTGGCGTCCCCCCGCCGGCGAACCGAGGCGGAGGCGTCGAGCGCTCCGGCCCGGACCAGGTCCGCGAGCTCGCCGACAGTGAACGGTCCTTCGAGTGCGCCCTGGACCATCGCGAACCACACCCGGTGCCGGTCGGGCTCGGCCGGGGCGGCCGCTGGGGCCGGGTCGAGGCGGTCCGGCCGGCGACGCGCTCCCGACATCACCAGGAAGATGGCGACCGCGGCGACCAGCAACGCGACCGCGACCGCGCCCCCCGGGCCGCTCCGGCTGCGGCGTGTCGGACCCGGCGCCGCCACGCCTCCGAGCCGCGCCTCGAGCTCGCCGAGCACGGCCCCCGCTCCGCCTTCGGCGATCAGCCGGCCGTCGGGATCGAAGAGCTTGAGGTGAGGGATCGAGCGGATCCGGTACTGCTCGGCCACCGGGCTGCCCCAGCGCACGATGTCGACCTGGAGCACGGTCAGGTCCTCGCCGTGCCCGGCCGCCAGGGCCTCGAGGTGCGGCTCGAGGGCGCGGCAGGGGCCGCACCAGTCGGCGAAGAAGTCGACCAGCACGTAGCGGCCCGGAGCCAGGTGCTCGCTGAGCTCGACCCGTTCGCCGCGGGTGATGCGCGAAATCCCGGCGGCCCAGGCCACCTGCGACGCCCCCAGGATGACCACCAGGAGGACCGGCGCCGCACGGCGGGCCACGCGGGTCACAGGGCCGCCCGACGTCCGGCCCGGCTCAGCCGGCTCCACAGGGCGCCCGCCTCGAGCACCTCGTCCTTGAAGTCCAGTAATCGGCCGGAGTAGTCGGCGAACTCCTCCAGGATCTGCTCCCGGGTCGCGCCGGTGACTGCCGCGACGATCGCCACCAGGACGTCCTGGCGTGCTGCGACGTCTCGCGAGGCCGCTTCACTCGCCGTCATCCCCGCACGCTACCACGTCCGCGCTCGACTCGGGAGGCCCCGTCCGGCCCGCGGGGGCGGGGCCGGGTAACCCTCCCCCGGGGCTCGGGCATACTGCGAGCGACGGTCGGGTTGCCCGACCGCGGAGGCAGCATGAGAGCACCGTTCCCAGCCGCGATCTTCACCATCGTCCTGCTGGCCACGACCTTCGGAGTTGCAGCCGACGGCGACGCTGCGATCGTCCTGCAGGAGATCGGCGGCGGCGAGGTCACGCTCGACGACGCGCTCGCCGGGGGGCCGAAGCTGGTGGTCTTCTGGACCACGTGGTGCGGCTACTGCCGGCAGGAGATCCCGCGGCTCAAACAGGTCCACGAGCGATACGCGTCCCGGGGGCTCGAGGTGATCGCGATCGATCCGGGGATCCGGGACACCCTCGAGCGGGCGCGAGCCTACGTGCAGCGCTACCAGCTTCCCTACCGCGTGCTCTTCGACCCGTCGAGCGCGACCGTGGACCGCTACGACCTGTCGGGCACCCCGACCCTGATCCTGTTCGACGCCGAGGGCCGCGAGGTTCACCGCGGCAACGAGGTCGACCTCGCCGCCATCGACGCCCTGCTCGGAGCGCAGGACTGAACCACGAGGAGCCAGCGCGGGCCGTGCCCGCACCCCAGACCCCCGGTCAGCGAACGCGGCCGCTTCCGCGGATGGCGCGTGAGAGTCCGGGATCCGGCGCCCTTGCGGGCTTGTGACTCGTCCCGATCAGCCTGCTCCCCGGATGGAAACGGCGTCCGGTCCCCGGATCCGCAGCCGGGATCGTCCCGCGGATGTGACGGCGGTTGCGGTGCCGGAGGAGGCCCTTCGACTCCGCGGCCCTGACGGGCCGCTCCGCTCAGGGTGACAGGCTGAGGGTGCGGCCGACGGGGCCCGCTCCGCTCAGGGTGACAGGCTGAGGGTGCGGCCGACGGGGCCCGCTCCGCTCAGGGTGACAGGCTGAGGGTGCGGCCGACGGGGCCCGCTCCGCTCAGGGTGACAGGCTGAGGGTGCGGCCGACGGGGCCCGCTCCGCTCAGGGTGACAGGCTGAGGGTGCGGCCGACGGGGCCCGCTCCGCTCAGGGTGGCGGCTGGGGGGCGGCGCCTCGAACGCGGTCGTCCCCGGCACGCGAGCCGGTGTCTCCCCTCCCGTGTCTCCTGAGCGAGTGAGCCGGTGCCTCCTCTTCCGTGTCATCCTGAGCGAGCGAGCCGGAGGCGAGCGAGTCGAAGATCCCTCCGGGAATCCCACTCGCCTTCGATCATCGAGCCGGAGGCGAGCGAGTCGAAGGATCCCCTCCGGGAATCCCACTCGCCTTCGATCATCGAGCCGGAGGCGAGCGGGCGAACCCTGGACAACACCGCTCCCGGCGTCTCGAGGCGGCGTACGCCGAGGTGCAGGAGGTGCAGTGCGCGCTCTGGCTCTGATCGCCTCCCGCGGGATCAGAACCCCCCGGTGCGATCGTCGACACGGCCGACCGGCTCGGCGGGCTGGTGTGCGGGCTTCTCCGCGCTCTGTGGTCAAAAAGAAGGCCCCGGTCCGAGGACCGGGGCCGTGGTTCTTCAGGGAATGGTGATCAGAAGCGGATACCCACCGAGAACCGCCACTCGCGCGGGTCCTGGTAGCTGGCCTCGGAGGTCGGCTGGCCGAAGTTCGAGCCCTTCTCCCAGTGCACACCCTCGACCGGGGTCTCGGTGAAGGGGTTGAAGTCCTCGAGCACGACCACGCTGGAGTTGCCTCCGTCCTGGGCGGACTCGTTGAACAGGTTGAGCACCTCGGGCTGGAGGTAGATCTCCAGGTCGGTGCCGAAGGCAGGAATGAAGAACGAGTAGTTCACCGCCAGGTCGGTGCGGGTCATGTCGTCCCACTTGAACTCGTTGCGGCCCGAGAAGTAGTAGTCCACCGAGCCCGGTGGGGTGATGTAGCCGGGATTGGTCACGTACGGCGTGGTGTCAACGCCGCCCACCGCGTCGTAGCCGGTGCCCGAGTTGAACTGCTCCATCAGCGACACCGAGAGGTTGTGGCGGGAGGTCGAGATGGCGTCCCACACCACCCACGCGCGCACCTTGTGGCGCTGGTCGACGTCGAGGTCGCCGTAGCGCTCGTTCCAGCTCGACTGCTTGTACTCGGGGTACTCCAGCAGGGTGCCGGTGACCGGGCCGGAGCTCGAGGTCTCGCCGTCGAGGTTGCCGAGGGCGTGCGACCACGCCCAGGTGCCGCCGATGCTCCAGCGGTCGCCGAGGCGGTACTGGAACGAGGTGTGGAGGCCGTCGTACTTGCGGGAGTAGGCCGAGGTGTCGTTGCCGATGGTCGACACGTCGATGTCGCCGATGAAGCCGGTGTCGACGGTGTCGCCCGGCGTGGTGCGGGAGACGTAGAAGTCGTTGCCCTCGCGGTGCACGTAGTCGGCGCGCAGGATGCCGCGGGTGCCGAGGCGCTTGGTGACGCCGAGGGTGTACTCCTCGGTGTAGGGCGACTTGAGCGAGCCGCGGATGACCGGGGTGAAGCCCGGGAAGTCGCCGCCGTTGAAGCCCGGCAGGGTGTCGAGGCCGCCGTTGGCGAGGAACCAGTCGTACCAGATCTGGATCGCTTCGTCCTGGCTCACCAGCGGGCCGGTGTAAGCGTCGTTGGCGCGGTTCGCGACCGGGTCCCAGGCGTCGCAGTTGACGCACGGGCCCGAGTAGTAGAGCTGCGTCCACGCCGGGGAGCCGCCGGCGCCGGCGTCATTGGCGATGCCCTGGGTGATACCGGTGACGTAGTGCGAGTAGCCGATGTTGAACAGCAGGTCGCCGTCACCCTTCGGATCCCAGGTCGCGCCGAGGCGCGGGCTGATGCGCGAGTCGTCGGCGACCTTGTTCTTCGACGAGTCCTTGCCGTCGTTCTTGTCGTAGCGCAGGCCGAGGTTGAACGAGAAGTTCTGGTTGAAGCGCCAGCTGTCGTTGACGAACAGCGAGTCGGTGACGAAGTCGGTGCCCTCGGGGGCGGCGAAGATCGGCGTCCACCGGTAGTAGGTGCGCCGGTTCGACGGCAGGCTGGTCTCGCCCGGGGGCAAGTTCTCGCGCGAGGCGAAGATCGGGTAGATCTCGCCGTCGCGGATCACCGCTGACGAGCCGTAGATCCGGAAGTCCGAGCCCTGCTGGTGGTTGTCCTGGATGCGGATGTCGTTGAATGAGTCGTAGCCGAACACGATGTCGTGGGAGCCGGCGGTGTCAGAGGAGAGGAAGTAGGAGCCCTTGAGGATCAGGTCCTCGTTGTTGCGCTCCTCGTTCTTGCACTCCGGCGCCGAGCAGAAGGTCGGCGTGTGGTAGCGCGCCGAGCCCCGGCTCAGGTCGAGCAGCATGGTGCCGCCGATGATTTCGGTGGTCGGCGAGCCCGACCCCTGGCCGATACCGTAGAAGCGCTCCGAGTACTGGGCCTCACCGAAGAAGCTCTCGGTGAAGACGCCGGTGTAGTTGATCGACGAGATGTCCTGCGGGTCCGAGCGGTTCGGGTTCAGCGACGCGTAGTCGAGAATGGTCCCGAAGAAGGTGTTGGTCCGGTCCTGCTGGATCTCGATGTAGGTTCCGATCAGGCGGTGATTGGGGGTCACCGACCAGGTCAGCTTGCCCTCATAGCGCTTCTCCGTGGTGCTGGTCGAGAACGGCAGCAGGGTGTATCGGGTCTGGTCGCTGCCGGTGGTGTCGCGGCTGCGGCCGGCGAAGAAGAACCACAGCCGGTCCTTGAGCACGTAGCCGCCGAGCGTCGCCTCGTAGATCTGGTTGATGTCGTCGAGGCGGTCCGGCGAGAGCTCGTTCTTGCTGATCCAGGCGTCGTTCTCGAAGTTGATGCGCAGCGAGCCGGAGAACTGGTTGCCGCCCGACTTGGTGATCGAGTTGATCACGCCGCCCTGGAAGCGCCCGTACTCCGCCGAGATACCCGACACCGAGGTCGTGGTCTCCTGGATCGCGTCCTCGATGTACAGCGGCAGCGCCTGCGAACGGATGTTCTCGTTCACCACCACGCCGTTGATCATGAACAGCGAGTCGTAGGCGTGGGCGCCCGCGATCACCACCTGGTTCGCCGACGGGCCGGTGTCCGACGCGCCCGGGGTCAGGTAGGCCGCCTGCAGGTTGTTGCGGGCGACCGCGAGCTTCTCGATCAGGTTCGCGTCGTAGGTCGAGGAGGCCTGGGTGCCCGACGAGATGGTCTCGTACGCGCCGGTGACCTGGATCTCCTCGGTGAAGCTCTCCTGGTACATCTCGGCGTCGAGCTGCCGCGACTGCGCGGCCGAGACCTTCACCTCCGCGGTCTGCTCCCGGAACCCGTCGAGGGAGAAGGTCACCTTGTAGGTGCCCGGGGGCAGGAAGCGGAAGATGTAGTCGCCGTTCTCGGTCGAGACCGCGGTCCGCGTGCCCTGCAGGGCCGGGGAGTCGATCTGGACCGTCACGCCGGGCAGAACGGCGTTGTCATACATGACACGCCCGGAGAGCGTGCCGGTGGGGTTCTGGGCGAGTGCCGGCGCGGCCAACGCCAGGCACGCCACGACCCCGACGACGAGACGGAGAACACGCTGCATACGAACCTCCCTGTCGTTTGCGAGCCACTCGAAGGCACCCGGAGCTCGGGCGCCAGAAAAAACAGATCGATCTTCCCCGCGGGCCCCGGACACACACCGACCCGGGTACCCTCTGATCCGGCCGACAGCAAGAACGATGCCAGTCGCCCCAAACCTGTCTGAAGACCCCACCCGCAGCCGAGATTCCTTCCCCAGGTAGCTTTCACACAAGAGGTTAGCTTGCTGGTTTGAAACACGGTGCAGTTCACCGTTCACGCGGAGCGATTCCGCATGGAACAACGAACCGAAGTCATTGGAAAAAATGAAGTTCACCGGGAAAATTCAAACGAGATTCGTTCTCGCGATTCTCCGGGAAACCGTACGTCCGTCCGGATCGTCGGATGCCCCCGCGCGGGCGCGGTTTGACACGCCTGTGACCGCACTGCGATCGAATCTCCGGTATCATCCCGCCCGGAGCGTGTGAGTTGGATCGAATCGGAGTCGTCGGCGCGAGCTACCGCAGCACCCAGCTCGACAACCTGGCCGCGGCCGCCCTTCCAGGGGACTTCCCGAAGGAGAGCCTGGCAGAGCTGGCTCGCTACGCGGGTTTCGCGGAGCTGGTCTACCTCGGGACCTGCAACCGGGTGGAGTTCTACTACCGTACCGACAGCCATGCCCACTCCAAGGAGATGCTCTTCCACCTCCGCCGCAGCCTGGTCGACCTGACCGACGGCGCGACCCAGCTGCCGTCCGACGACGAGCTCTACCTGCTGCGCGGGCAGGAGGCGGCGCGCCACCTGTTCCGCGTCTGCGCCTCGCTCGACTCGATGATGATCGGCGAGGCCCAGATCGCCGGCCAGGCCAAGGAAGCCCACGAAACCGCGCACCGGCTCGGGCTGCTGGGCGGCTTCCTCGACCAGTGCTTCCACGAGGCCTTCCACCTCGCCAAGCGGATCAAGAACGAGACCGAGCTGAGCCGGCGGCCGGTTTCGCTGGTGACGCTGGTGGAACGGACCCTGAACGACCACCTGATCGCCTCCTCGGCGCCGGTCCTGGTGCTCGGCGCGGGCACCATGGCGGCCCAGGCGCTGCGCCTGATCCGCGCCGCCGACCGCGAGCGCCGGGTGGTGGTCGCCAACCGGACCCTCGCCCGGGCCGAACGCCTCGTCAACGGCGACACCGCCGCCGGCGTGCTCTCCCTCGACTCGATCCGGGTCGACCCGCCCCGGGTCGGCACGGTGGTCGCGGCGGTCTCGACCGACCACCCGGTTCTCGACCGCGACCACGTCGCCGCCATCCGCGCCCATCTGCCGGCTGACGAGAAGCTGCTGCTGGTGGACCTCGGCCTGCCGCCCAACATCGACCCTGCCGCCGACGGCCTCGGCGGGGTCGAGCTGCACGGCATCGAGGCGATGCGCGGCGAGGCCGAGCGCAACCGTCACCTCCGCATGGAGGAGACCGACCGCTGCGAGGCGCTGGTCGACCACCAGCTGACCATCCTGCGCCGGCGCTTCCTCGACCGCGAGCTGTCGCCGGTCGCGCGCGCCCTCCACGACTCCTTCCGCGAGGTTGCCGAACGCTCGCTGCGCCACGCCCTCGGCAAGGACCTCTCCCACCTCGACGAGGCCGAACGGGACGCCCTCGAGCGGCTGACGGGAGACATGGTCAAACGGCTGGTCCAGGTGCCGCTGCGCGGCCTCAAGGCCGCCGCCTGGGCTCACACCAGCGCGGTCGTCGACGGTTTTCTCGACGGGCTCGACGCGCCCGGGGGGCCGGGAGACTCCGGCAAGAGGAGCGGCTCGTGACCCGAACCCTGGTGCTCGGCACCCGTGGATCCGATCTCGCCCTGTGGCAGGCCCGCCACGTGGCGGCGCGGATCGAGCGTGAGCTCGGCCTCGGCTGCCGGCTCGAGATCGTCAAGACCCGGGGCGACGAGATCCAGCACGTCGCCTTCCACAAGATGGAGGGCAAGGGCTTCTTCACCAAGGAGCTCCAGCTCGCCCTCCTGGAGGGCGCGGTCGACCTCGTGGTGCACTCGCTCAAGGACCTGCCGACCGAGGAGCCCGAGGGCCTCGCGGTGGCCGCGGTCCCCGAACGGGCCGAGACCGCCGACCTGCTGCTCTGCCGGCCGGGTCTGCGCCGGCCGAGCCACGCCGATCCCCTCGGCCTGCCCGCCGGGACGGTGGTCGGCACCTCGTCGCTTCGCCGGGCCGCCCAGGTGCTGTCGCTGTGCCCCGAGGTCCGGCTGACCGCCCTGCGCGGCAACGTGCCGACGCGGGTGGGCAAGCTCCGCCGCGGGCAACTACGACGCCATCCTGCTGGCCGCCGCCGGGGTCCGCCGGCTCGAGCTCGACCTGACCGGCCTCGAGGTCGCCGAGCTCGCCCCCGAGGTGATGCTGCCGGCGCCGGGTCAGGGTGCGCTCGCCCTCGAGGCGCGCCTCGGCGACCCGACCACCGCGCCGCTCGCCGGGCTCCACGACCCCGGCATCGCCCGCTGCGTCACCGCCGAGCGGCGGCTGCTCCAGCGCCTCGGCGGCGGCTGCCACCTGCCCCTCGGCTGCCTCGCGACCAACCTCGAGGACGGTTCGATCCGGCTCCAGGCGGTGCTCGGCGAGGTCGACGAGCAGATCACGAACGCCCGGGTCGCCCGGGTGGCGGCGGTCGCGAACGACCCCGAGGCGGCGGCGCACGCCTGCCACCTCGCACTCGCCGGCTCGGACCTCGAGGTCGTCGTCCCATGACCCGCTACGCGCTCGTGACCCGGCACCCCGATGACTGTCGCGAGCTGCAGGCGCGGCTCGGTCCGGCGGGGTGGGTGGTTCGGCCCTACCCCGTGCTGCGGCTCGAGGACGTCGACGACGAAGCGGCCTGGCGGGCGCTCTCGGACTGGGACCGGGCCGTCCTCGCCGACGCCTGGCTGGCGCTGGCCTCGCCCCGCGCCCCGGACCGGTTCGTCCACCAGGCGACAGCTCACGGCGTCTCGCACCTGACCGCCCTTCCGGTGGCCGCCGTGGGCCAGACCACCGCCGCTGCGGCGGTCAAGGCCGGCCTGATGGTCGAGCTGGTGGGCCCGGGCACCGGCCAGGAGCTCGCCGGCCAGCTGCTCGCCCGCCTCGACCAGGGGAGCCGGATCGTCTTCGCCTCGGGCCGGGAACGACGGCCCGAGCTGCCCCGTGCGCTCGCGGCGGCCGGCCACACGGTGCAGTCGGTGGTCGTCTACCGGATGCGGCCGACCCCGCCGCGCGAGCTGCCGCCGCTCGGGCCCAGCCTCGACGCGGTGGTCCTGACCTCGCCCCGGGCCGCCCGCTACTACCTCGAGGGGGTGGGCGGTCGGCCCCTGCCGTGCCCTCACTGGGCCCTCGGGCCGACCACTCGGGACGCCGCGGCGGCGCTGGGCATCGACTGTCGCATTCCCCCTGAAACCACCCTCGAGTCGCTCGCGGAGGAGCTATGCCGGAGCTGATCAACCGTCCCCGCCGCCTGCGCGCCACCCCGGCGCTGCGCGACCTGGTCGCCGAGGCCCGCCTCGACGCCCGCATGCTGGTCCAGCCGCACTTCGTGGTGCCCGGAGACGGCATCGCCGAACCGATCGACGCGATGCCCGGCATCGAGCACCAGTCCGTCGACCGGCTGACCGAGACCGTCGCGCACGACCTCGAGCTCGGCATCCGCTCGGTGCTGCTGTTCGGGCTTCCGCCGGAGGGCGCCAAGGCGCCGGACGGACACGCGGCGTGGGCCGACGACGCGGTCGTCTCGCGGGCGGTGGCCGCGCTCAAGCAGCGCTTCGGCGCCGAGCTCGCGGTGATGACCGACGTCTGCCTGTGCGCCTACACCGACCACGGCCACTGCGGCGTGGTGCGCGACGGACGGATCGTCAACGACGAGACCCTGCCGCTGCTGGCCGAGATGGCGCTCGCCCACGCCCGCGCCGGCGCCGACGTGGTCGCGCCCTCGGACATGATGGACGGCCGCGTCGGCGCGATCCGCGACGCCCTCGACGACGCCGGCCTGGTCGAGACCGCGATCATGTCCTACTCGGTCAAGTACGCCTCGGCCTACTACGGACCGTTCCGCGAGGCGGCGCACTCGGCGCCCTCGACCGGCGACCGCCGCTCCTACCAGATGGACGCGCGCAACCGCCGCGAGGCGCTCGCGCGAGGCCGACCTCGACGTCGCCGAGGGCGCCGACATCCTGATGGTCAAGCCGGCGCTCGCCTACCTCGACGTGGTCCGCGACCTGCGCGAGGCCTTCCCCCACCCGCTCGCCGTCTACAACGTCTCCGGCGAGTACTCGATGGTCAAGGCCGCGGCCGCCAGGGGCTGGGTCGACGAGCGCGCCGTCGTGCTCGAGAACTGGCACGCCTTCCGACGCGCCGGCGCCGACATCCTGATCACCTACCACGGCCGCGAGGCGCTCGAGGAGGGGTGGCTGTGAGCGCCGCCGGACCGCGGTCGTCCGAGCTCTACCGGCGCGCCGGCGAGCTGATGCCCGCCGGGGTCAACTCGCCGGTGCGCGCGTTCCGCTCGGTCGGCGGCGAGCCGCTGTTCTACGCCTCCGGCCCGGGCTGCCACTTCATCGACGCCGACGGCCGTCGCTTCGTCGACTACGTCGGCTCCTGGGGCCCGCTGATCCTCGGCCACGCCCATCCCGCGGTGGTCGAGGCGGTGTGCGAGGCCGCCGCGACGCGGGCTCTCCTTCGGCGCGCCCTGCGCGGCCGAGGTCGAGCTCGCCGAGCGGGTGGTCGGCGCGGTGCCCTGCCTCGAGATGGTGCGCTTCGTCTCCTCCGGGCACCGAGGCGGTGATGTCCGCCGTGCGCCTGGCGCGCGGCGTCACCGGCCGCGACGCGATCGTCAAGTTCACCGGCTGCTACCACGGCCACGTCGACCACCTGCTGGTCTCGGCCGGCTCCGGTCTCGCCACCTTCGGCACCCCGTCGTCGGCCGGGGTCCCCGCCGCCTTCGCCGGTCACACGATCGTCCTTCCCCTCGACGACGAGGAGGCCTTCGAGCGCGTCTTGGCCGAGCGCGGCGACGAGATCGCGGCGGTGATCATCGAGCCGTCCCGGCCAACGCGGGCTTGCTGCTGCAGCGGCCCGAGCTGCTGCGACGGCTGCGCGAGGCCTGCACCGCGGCACGGCGCGCTGCTGATCTTCGACGAGGTCATCACCGGCTTCCGCGTCGGGCCGGCCGGTGCGGCCGGGCTGTACGGCATCGAGCCCGACCTGGTGACCTTCGGCAAGGTGATCGGCGGCGGCATGCCGGTCGGCGCCTACGGCGGCCGCCGCGAGCTCATGGAGCAGCTCGCGCCGCTCGGCCCGGTCTACCAGGCCGGCACGCTGTCCGGCAACCCGGTGGCGATGGCCGCTGGGATCGCCACCCTCGACCAGCTGACTGGCGGACTCCGGCCAGGCGTGGTGCGACCTCGAAGGGCTCGGCGCCCGTCTCGAGCAGGGCATTCGTGGGGTCTTCGCCCGCCACGACCGGCCGTGGTCGGTGGTCCGCGTCGGCTCGATCCTGTGGCTGGCGCTGCAGGACGGTGAGGCGCCCCGGAGCTACGAGGCGATCCGGCCCGAGGCGGCCGAGCGCTACGCCCGGCTCCACCGGGCGCTGCTCGACCGGGGCATCTACCTGGCGCCGTCGGCCTACGAGGTCATGTTCGTCTCGCTCGCCCACGACCAGACCGTGATCGACGAGACCGTCGCCGCCTTTGACGCCGCCGTCCAGGAGGTCTCGTGAGCCGGACGTGCGGTGCCGGGTGGAATGGTCCGATCTCACCACCAAGACCCCAAGACACCACGAGGTTGGTGCTGGCTCGAGATGGGTTGCCGCGTCCCGGAACCGGGGGATTCTCGAGCCGGAAGGAGAAGCGCTCTGTCATCTGGTGCGATGACGTGGTGTCCTGGTGTCGTGGTGGTTGTCTTCGGTCGCTACTCTCCGAGAACGCGGAGGTGGCAGGATGAACCGGTTCCTCAGGGCGTGTCGGCGGGAGGCGGTCGACCGGCCGCCGGTGTGGGTGATGCGCCAGGCCGGGCGCTACCTGCCCGAGTACCGCGAGCTCCGCGCCCGCGCCGGCGACTTCCTGACCATGTGCTACACCCCCGAGCTGGCGGCCGAGGTGACCCTGCAGCCGATCCGCCGCTTCGGGCTCGACGCCGCGATCATCTTCTCCGACATCCTGACGCCGCTGGTGCCGATGGGGGTCGAGCTGACCTTCATCGCCGGCGCCCCACATCGCGAACCCGGTCCGGTCGCCGGAGGACCTCGATCGCATCGTGGTCCCCGAGCCGTGGTCCGGCACCGAGTACCTCGGCGAGGCGCTCGAACGGGTCCGCGTCGGCGCTGCCCGACGAGGCCGCCCTGATCGGCTTCTGCGGCGCCCCGTGGACGCTCGCCAGCTACCTGATCGAAGGCACGACCTCGCGCAGCTTCGCCCGCACCAAGCAGCTCGCCCTGACCCACCCGGAGGCGTTCGACCGCCTGGTCGACCTGCTCGCCGACGCGATGGCGGCCTACCTCGCGGACCCAGGTCGAGCACGGCGCCCAGGCGGTGCAGGTCTTCGACTCCTGGGTCGGGGCCCTGGCTGCGGACGATGCGCGGCGGTGGGCCCTCCGGCCGGCCCGCCGCCTGCTCGAGGCCACCTCGCGACCTCGGCGTGCCGCGGATCTACTTCGCACACGGCGGGACCCACCTCCTCCACGACCTCGCCGACCTGCCCTGCGAGGTGCTCGGTCTCGACTGGCGCGCCGACATCCGCCAGGCCGCCCGGCACCTGCCCGACCACGCCCTGCAGGGCAACCTCGATCCCGGGGTGCTGATGGGGCCTGACGACGAGATCCGACGCCGCACCGGGGCCATGCTCGCCGTCCGCCCCGCAGGACCGGCTACATCGCCAACCTCGGCCACGGCATCACACCCGAGGTTCCGGTCCGCGCGATGGAGACCTTCGTTCGCACGGTGCAGGCGTTCCGGTTTGACGACCGCCCCGGCATTGAGGCAGATTGATTCCTGATATGACTGACCGACCCCTCCCTCGACCCTGCCTCGAGCTCACCCCGGAGCTGCTGGCGCGCTACGACCGGCCCGGCCCGCGCTACACCTCCTACCCGACCGCGCCGCTGTTCCACTCGCGGCTTCGACCACGCCGCCTACCGGGAGCGCCTGACGTCGGCCGCGACCGCGCCGGACGAGCCGCTCTCGATGTACGTGCACATCCCGTTCTGCGAGGCGCGCTGCACCTACTGCGGCTGCAACGTCGTGGTCTCGCCGCGCCGGGGCCCCGAGGAGGCCTACCTCGACGCCCTCGAGCCCGAGCTCGAGCTGCTCGCCCGAGCGCTCGGCGAACGCCGCGCCCTGAACCAGCTCCACTGGGGCGGCGGCACGCCGACCTACCTCACGCCCGCACAGTGTCGCGCGCCTGTTCGCGGCCATCACGACCCGATTCGACGCTCACCCCCGACGCCGAGGTCGCGATCGAGGTCGACCCCTGCGTGACCTCGATGGAGCACCTCGAGACCCTCCGCGGGCTCGGCTTCAACCGCCTGTCGATGGGCGTCCAGGACCTCGACCCGGAGGTCCAGGAGGCGGTCCACCGCGTCCAGCCGCTCGAGCTCACCCGCGGGCCACGTCGAGGCGGCGCGCCGGCTCGGCTTCGCCTCGGTCAACGTCGACCTGATCTACGGCCTCCCGCACCAGGACGAGGCCGAGTTCCGGTCCAGCGTGCGCACCGTGATCCGCGAGCTCGCGCCGGATCGCGTCGCCTGCTTCTCCTACGCCCACGTGCCGTGGATCAAGCCCCACCAGCGCCAGCTCGACGAGGCCAGGCTGCCCCACGGCTGGGAGAAGTTCCGGCTCTTCGTGGGCGCGGCCGAGGAGTTCGTCGACGCCGGCTACCGCTTCGTCGGCTTCGACCACTTCGCGCGCCCGGACGACGAGCTCGCGGTCGCCCTCGACGAGGGCCGCCTGCACCGCAACTTCATGGGCTACACCGTGATGCCGGCCTCCGACCAGATCGGGGTCGGGGTCACCGCGATCGGCGACGTGGCCGGGGCCTACGCGGCCAACGAGAAGAACCTCGCCCGCTACCAGCGCACGGTGGCGGAAGGCCGCCTGCCGGTCGACCGCGGCATCGCCCGCGGCCCGGAGGACGAGCTCCGGGGCGGCGTGATCCGCCGCATCATCTGCACCCTCAGGCTCGACTTCGCCTGGGTCGAGGCCGACCTTCGGGGTCGACCCGAGGACCCACTTCGCCGACGCCCTCGCCGAGCTCGAGCCGATGGCCGCGGACGGGCTGGTCAGGATCAGCGGCACCGGGCTCGAGGTCACCCCTCTCGGCCGCTTCTTCCTCCGCAACCTCTGCATGCCATTCGACACCTACCTCAAGCAGCCCACCGACAAGCCGGTCTTCTCACGAACGGTCTAGGAAAGGCCACAGGGCGCCCTGCTCTGGCGCAGGCTCTCGCTGTTCGCGCTCGGGACCGGGCCAGTGGCGCGGCAGACCTTCGCCTGGACGGGAGGCGGGCTCGGCGATCTCGACCACTTCACCACGATGCGGACACGGATCCCGGCGGTGACCCTGACCGCGATCTGGGCCAACCGGCGCTCATGGGCTTCCCGTTCGGGATCCTCCCGTGCACTCGCAGCCGCAGCGCGCCCCCTGCCTGAGGCGACCGGCACACTGGAGCCGGAAACACAGAACCCTGGAACCGCTGCAGACGTTTCTCCCGGTGAAGATCCGAGCGCTGGTCCGGCCGGTCGGCGGCCGTCACGGTGATGACCGGAACCACGGTTCGGGCTAGACTCGTCGAGATTCACGACGTGGAGGCCCGGCCATGCGGACTGTGATCCCGATCCTGCTGTTCGTCTTCCCGGTGATCGCGTTCTTCGTGTACCTGACGATCCGTTTCCGCTACAAGAAGGCCGGCCCCGACGAGGCGCTGATCGTCTTCGGCCGCCGCAAGCTGCTCGGCAAGCAAGGTCCGCGACGACGAAGGGCGAGATCGAGGGCTTCCGCATCGTCCGCGGCGGCGGCACCTTCGTCTGGCCGGCCTGGGAGCAGCTACGAGTTCCTCTCGCTGCGGATGATGACCCTGGACATCGACCTGCGCCACGTCTACACCGTCCAGGGCATCCCGATCAACGTCAAGGCGGTCGCCCAGGTCAAGGTCAAGGGCGACGTCGAGCACATCCGCAAGGCGGCCGAGGGCTTCCTCGGCGTGCCCGTCGACCAGGTCCAGGCCACGATCAAGGAGACCGTCGCCGGCCACCTGCGCGGCATCATCGGCACGCTCACCGTCGAGGAGCTGTACCGCGACCAGAAGCGCTTCCAGGACAGCGTCCGCGAGGAGGCCCACCTCGACCTCGAGGGCATGGGCTTCGAGTTCAGAGTCGTTCGTCTTCCAGGAGATCCAGGACGACGAGGGCTACCTCAACGCGCTCGGCCAGCCCAAGATCCAGGAGGCGCTCAAGAACGCCCGGATCGCCACCGCCGACGCCGACCGCGACGCCAAGATCGAGGAGGAGCAGGCGCGCCAGCAGAAGGAGCAGAAGCGGCTTCGACGTCGACACCGAGATCGCCGACTCCGACAAGGACCTGAGCCTGAAGAAGGCGTCGATCAAGCAAGGAGGTCGACGTCGCCAACGCCCAGGCGCTCAAGGCCGGCGAGATGGAGCTCAAGGTCCAGGACATCCGCATCGCCGAGCGGAGGTCGAGCGCCAGAAGCTCGAGCTCAACGCCACGATCCGCGAGAAGGCCGACGCCCACAAGTACGAGGCCGAGCGCCACGCCGACGCCGAGCAGTACCGGGTCGAGCGCCAGGCGGCCGCCGAGCGCAAGCGGCGCGAGGAGGCGGCCGAGGCGGTCAAGGCCGAGGGCCTCGCCAAGGCCGAGGCCGAGTCGGTGCATGCGCCGCGAGATCGGCCTCGCCGAGGCCGACGCGATCCGCGCCAAGGGCGAGGCCGAGGCCGAGGCGCGGCGGCTGCTGGCCGAGGCGCTCAAGCTCTACAACGAGGCCGGTCTGTCGATCGAGGCGCTCAAGGTGCTGCCCGAGATCGCCGCCGCGGTCGCCGAGCCGCTGGCGCGCGCCGGCGCGACCACGATCATCAGCCAGGGCGGCGCCGACGGGCGAGGGCACCGGCGCCGCCAAGCTGACCGAGGACGTGGTCCAGGTGCTGAGCCAGCTCAGCCCGATCATGCAGCAGCTCGCCGGCGTCGACCTGCAGCGCCTGCTCCAGGACCTGGCGCGGCTGCCGGGGGCGGCCGCCGACGCGGTCGCTTCGCCCGCCCGACCGGTCAAGGGCAAGGTCTTCGAGACCGAGTAGGACATGGGACCGTCGAAGGAGCTCACCGCGCTGCTGTACGAGCTCGAGCGGGCCGCCAACCCGCTCGACCGGTTGCAGATCGCGGCGCGCGCCTGGCGCTCGGTGCGCGCGCTCGACCGGACCGAGCGGCGGGATCTCGCCCGCAGGGTCGGAATCGACGGCGCCGAGGAGCTGCTCGAGAAGCTGGCCGCCCGCGGTGGCCTCGCGCCGGCCACCCTGCTCGAGGCGCTGCGCCGGGCACGCAATGCCGACCCGTCGGCGTTGAAGGGACTGATCTCCGGTCTGAGGACGCCGGGCCAGCGGGAGGCTGCGGTGCTCGAGGGGCTGCGGCTGGCCGAAGACCTGCTCGAGCCCCACGGCGACCAGGGTCCGGAGGAGGTCGAGGACGATCACCCGGAGGTCAGCCCTGCCGAGCCGGGAGAACCCGAACCCGCCCCCGAGCCGATTCACGCGCAGCCGCCCCCCGAGCCGCCGCAGCCCCGGCGGCCGACGCCGCCCGCCTCCCGCCCCAGGCCGGCGCCGCCCGTTCCGGTCGAGCCGAAGCCTCGGCCCGTACCGCCGCCGGATCTTGAGAAGCCGACGCCGCGGCCGCGCGAGCAGCCGGTGCCGCGGCCGCGGCCGACCGCCGTGGTCGCATCTGCAGAGCCTCCGCCGGTGGAGGCGCCCGCCGAGATCCGGTCACGCCGGGGAGCGCTGCACCGGCTGGAGAAGCGGCTCGCCGAACCGCTGACGGCGAGCGAGCTCGAGGCTGCCGTGCACGCGATCCCCGACGGCTGGGCCCGCCGCCGGGCGGTGCTCGCCGCCCTCCGCCACGGGCAGCCCGACGCGCCCGGCGGGGCCCTGCGACTGATCTCGGTGCTCGCCGAGGAACGGGATCGTCGCTGGTGCCTGTCGGCACTGCTCGCCGATCGTCACCTCGAGGAAGAAGAGCTCGACCAGGCGCTCGCCCTGGTCTCGTCCGAGCCGGCGCGCCGCAGGCTCAGGCGCGTGGCGAGCCGGCGCAGCTCACCCGGATAGCGGCTCCGGGCCTCTGAGCCCGCGCATCACCTCCCGCTGCTCGCGATAGGCCGAGCGCGCGGCGACG
Source organism: uncultured Acidobacteriota bacterium (assembly GCA_963714745.1). GTDB lineage: Bacteria > Acidobacteriota > Thermoanaerobaculia > Thermoanaerobaculales > Sulfomarinibacteraceae > CAVQPK01. The sequence continues at coordinate 58,568 of CAVQPK010000012.1, read as the reverse complement.
TAGTGCTCGTGGGTCAGTCCCATCTCCCGTGCGACCTCGCGGATCTCCTCCTCTTCGACCAGGGAGATCGAGTCGTCGGCGGCCGCGACCGCGAACAGGGCGTCGAGGATCCTGCGCCGCTCCTCGTCCGAGGCCGACCGTCGCAGCTGCCGGGCGGCGAGGTACTCGTCGGCGCCGCCGAGGGCTCCGCTGGAGGCCAGCTCGACCACCAGCCGCGCGAGGTCCGGTTCGAGCCCGCCCACCCGTTCGACGATCTCGACCATGCGGCCGATCTCCTCCTCGCTCACGTCGAGATCGGCGCGAGCCGCCCGCGCGAGCACCACCGAGAACGCCGCCACATGCCGGGCGCGGTCGGAATCGAGCGCCGTCAGGCGGGCCTCGATCGCCGCCATCGCCGGCGACGAGCCGGCCGGTTCCCTGTGGACGTCCCTCTGCCTGGAAGGGGTCCTGAGTCCGAGCCAGTCGAGCAGGGCCATCGAGATCCTCCATCGAGCCACAACCGTGTTTCGGCGCCTTGCATTCTGCCGCCGGGAACCAACTCGCCGGGCTCGGCTCTCACTGTGGCGAGAGGAGGACCGATCATGACCCTTCGCACCGCCAGCTTCGTGCTCGCCCTCGCCGTCGCGCTGCCCGCCTCGGCGGGCACCGAAAGCGCCTTCACCGTCGAGATCCTGGTCAACGGACGGCCCCTGGCCGAGCACCACGCCCGGGGCGCGACCTACGTCGAGGCCCTCGAGGGCGCCGAGTACTCCCTGCGTCTGGCCAACCGCAGTCCCCACCGGGTCGCGGTGGCGCTCGCGGTCGACGGGCTCAACACCATCGACGCCCGCACCACCACCGCCCGCGACGCCCGCAAGTGGGTCCTCGACCCCTGGCAGACGATCGTGCTCGACGGCTGGCAGACCTCGACCGCCACCGCGCGCCGCTTCGTCTTCACCACCGAGCGCGACTCCTACGGCGCCTGGCTCGGCACGACCGACAACCTGGGCGTGATCGAGGCAGTGGTCTTCCGCGAGCGACGGGTGGTGCCCGTGACCGAGCCCGAGGCCAGGAAGCGCGCCGCCGGCGAGTCCGCTGCGCCCCCCGGCCCGCCCACCGAGGCCGGCCGGCTCTCCGACGCCGCGGCGACCGGGATCGGCGACGAGCTCGACCACCGGGTGGTCCAGGTCGACCTCGAGCTCGAGCCGGCTGCGTGCGCTCGGGTTCGAGTGCGCTACGAGTACCGCCAGGAGCTGGTCCGGCTCGGCATCCTGCCGCCGCCGGACCCGGTCCTGACCCGGCGCGAGCAGGCCACCGGCTTCGCCGACGACCACTTCTGCCCCGACCCCCACCGCGGGAGGTGAGGGGCAGAACCACCGAGACGCGGCGAAAACACAGCCTCCGGCTCGAGGCTCGACGGCGGTTGGGATTTCCGGTGGAGGTCCTTCGACTCGTTCGCCTCCCGCTCGCTCGCTCAGGAGACACGGGAGGTGAAAGACCGGCTCGGGTGCTGCGCGAGGCGCCACGCACACCCAATCACCCTGAGCGGAGCGGCCCGCCAGGGCCGCGGAGTCGAAGGGTCTCCTCCGGCACCGCAACCACCGTCACACGCTGTGGTCTGGCCCGTGCCCGAGGGACTGACCGTGCCGGAATCGCCCCGGATTCAGGGGGCCCGTGATCGCGTCCATCCGGGGGCGGGCGGCAGGGCCGGGACCGGACCGGCCGTCCGTCGGCCGCTGCCCGATCCCGGACTGGGGCCTCCGTGCGAAAGGAGGCGGCCGCGGTCGCTCGCCAGTCGGGTGGGTTGCGGATGCGACCCGCGCTGAGACTGTCTGTCTTCGTGGCGTGCCCTATGCGGTCTCCACCTCGAGCGAGACGTCGAGGGCGGGGGCGGAGTGGGTCAGCGCGCCGACCGAGATCAGGTCGACACCGCTCGCCGCCACCTCCGCCGCGCGGCCTAGGGTCATGCCGCCCGAGGCCTCGGTGAGGGCGCGCCCGGCGACCCGCCCGACCGCACGGCGCAGGGTCGCGGAGTCCATGTTGTCGAGCAGCACGGCGTCGACCCCGAGGGCGAGCGCCTGGTCGAGCTGGTCGAGGGTGTCGACCTCGACCTCGATCTTGACCATGTGCCCGACCGCCGCCCGTACCTTCTCGATCGCCGGCCCTACCCCGCCCGCCATCGCGAGGTGGTTGTCCTTGACCAGCACCGCGTCGTCGAGCCCGAACCGGTGGTTCGAGCCGCCGCCGCAGCGCACGGCGTACTTTTCGAGCGCTCGCAGGCCGGGGGTGGTCTTGCGCGTGCAGACCACCCTCGTCGAGGTACCGGAGACCGCCCGGACCCAGTCGCGGGTCACGGTCGCGATCCCCGACAGGCGCCCGAGCAGGTTGAGCGCGGTCCGTTCCCCGGTCAGCACCGCGCGGGCGGGCCCGCGTACGGTGAGGATCGTCCCTCCGGCGCCGACGTCGTCGCCGTCCGCGGTCACCACCTCCACCGTCAGCGACGGGTCGAGCAGGTGGAAGGCGGCCGCCGCCACCTCGACGCCCGCCACCCGACCCTCGCGGCGCGCGACCACCCGGGCCGCGCAGCGGGCCTCGGCCGGAACGATGGCGTCGGTGGTCAGGTCGCCTGCGCGCCCGAGGTCCTCGGCCAGGGCCGCGCGGACCACGGCTTCGTACTGGATGGCGAAAAGCCCCACGCTCACCTCCGGGTCAGACCGCGACCGCGGTCGGCAGCGGCACCGGTGCGACCGGTTCGAGCCCACTCCAGATCAGGTCCTGACGCCACGCCGGCTCAGGGTACGGGAAGTCCGCCCGGAAGTGGGCGCCCCGGCTCTCGGTGCGCAGGATCGCGGCACGGGTCACCATCCGCGCCACCAGGAGCGCGTTGGCCAGCTCGCCGGAGGCGGCCCCGATCTCCTCTGCCAGCCGCTCGAGCTCGGCCCGGGCGCGCGCCAGGCCGCCCGCCGTCCGCTCCAGCCCGACGCCGTCCCACATCGCGGCCCGCAGCCGGCGACGCAGCCCCCGCTCGTCATCCCGAGGTGTCGGTGGACGCGCGCCCGAGCCCGACGCGACCCGGAGAGCGCGATGGGAGGCGCCACGGCCGCGCGGCGATGCGACCAGCGCCCCGCCCGTGCGGGCGCCGATCACGAGCGCCTCGAGCAGTGAGTTCGAGGCCAGCCGGTTGGCGCCGTGGAGCCCGGTCCAGGCCACCTCGCCACAGGCCCACAGCCCGCGCAGGGTGGTCCGCCCGACCGCGTCCGTCGTCACGCCGCCCATGTGATAGTGGGCCGAAGGGGCGACGGGCACCGCCTCGAGCCTCGGGTCGAGGCCCCGCTCCCGGCACAGCCGGAGCACGGTCGGGAAGCGCTCGGGAAAGCGGGCGCCGATCCCGGTCGCGTCGAGCAGGACCTCGCGGCCCGCGCGGCGGGCGCGCCAGATCGCGCGGGCGACCACGTCCCGCGGCGCGAGCTCGAGATCGGGATGCACCCCCTCCATGACCCGGCGGCCGGCGTCGTCCACCAGCACCGCGCCCTCGCCCCGCAGCGCTTCGGTCAGCAGCGGCATCGGGTTGGACCCGTCGGCGAGCGCGGTCGGGTGGAACTGCATCATCTCGAGGTTGGCCAGACGGGCGCCGGCGCGGGCCGCGATCGCGATCCCGTCGCCGGTCGAGCCGACCGGGTTGGTGGTGTGCTCCCACAGCTGGCCGGTCCCGCCGGTCGCGAGCACCACGTGATCGGCGGCCCACAGGGTGACCCCACCATCGCGATCGGCGGCGAGCAGGCCGATCACGCGGGAGCCGTCCACAACCAGGTCGAGGGCGGTGGTGTGCTCGACCACCCGCACCCGTTGGAGCCGGCGGACCGACTCGGCCAGGGCCCTCACCAGCTCGGCGCCGGTGGCGTCACCCGCGGCGTGCGCGATCCGGTTGCGGCTGTGTGCCGCCTCCCGTCCGAGCGCGAGGCGGCCGTCCTCGCGCCGGTCGAGCCGGGCGCCGAGCGCCACCAGCTCGCGGACCCGCGCCGGGCCCTCGGCGGTCACCGAGCGCACCACTGCCGGGTCGGTCAGCCCGCCTCCCGCCCTGAGGGTGTCGCCGGCATGGCGGTCGGGCGAGTCGTCAGCGCCGAGCGCCACCGCCACCCCACCCTGGGCGTGGACCGACGAGCCCGAGCGGGCGAACTCACCCTTGGCGAGCAGCGCGACCTCGAGCCCGTCAGCGTGGAGCGCTGCGGCGAGCCCGGCGACGCCCGCCCCGACCACCACCACGTCGGTCGCTCTCACCCGATCCGGGAGACGATCACCCACCGGGGTCATCTCTTCACCCCGCGGCCGACCTCCAGCATCCGCTCCACCGCGAGCCGGGCGCGGACCGCGATCTCGTCGGGCACCACCACCTCGTGGCGCAGCTCGCGCAGCGAGTCGGCGATCCCGGCCAGCGTGATGCGCTTCATGTGCGGGCACATCGTGCACGGCCGCACGAACTCGAGCTCGGGGAACTCGGCGGCCACGTTGTCGGACATCGAGCACTCGGTGATCAGCGCGACCCGCTCCGGTCGCCGGTCGCGAATGAAGCGCACCATGCCCGACGTGGAGCCGACATGGTCGGCCGCCGCCAGCACCTCCGGCGGGCACTCCGGATGGGCGATCACGGACACCCCCGGGAACTGCCGGCGGTAGTCCGAGACCTGGGCAGCGGTGAACTGCTCGTGGACCTCGCAGTGCCCGCTCCAGAGGATGACCTCGACCTCGGTGTTGGCCGCCACCCAGCGTCCGAGGAACTCGTCGGGCAGGAAGATCACGCGCTCGGCGCCGAGCGACTCCACCACCTCGACCGCGTTGGCCGAGGTGCAGCAGACATCCGACTCCGCCTTGACCTCGGCCGAGGTGTTGACGTAGGTGACCACCGGCACGCCGGGATGCCGGGCCCGGAGCGCGCGCACGTCGGCCCCCGTGATCGAGTAGGCCAGCGAGCAGCCGGCCTCGAGGTCCGGGATCAGCACGGTGCGTTCCGGGTTGAGGATCTTGGCGGTCTCGGCCATGAAGTGAACGCCGCACAGCACGATCACGTCGGCCTCGACCTCGGCTGCGCGGCGCGCGAGCGCCAACGAGTCGCCGGTGATGTCGGCCACCCCGTGGAAGATCTCCGGGGTCTGGTAGTTGTGGGCGAGGATCACGGCGTTGCGCTCGCGCTTGAGCCCTTCGATCTCGAGCGACCAGCGGCGCGTACGCCGCCCACTCGATCTCGGGGATCAGGTTGCGGACCTTGGCGTACGTCCCCGCCGTGCGGCCCACGGCCTCGGCGGCGGTGAGGCGGCTCGCGGTCGGGGCGATCAGGGTCTCGGTCATCGTGCCTCCTTATTCTCTAAATGAGCATTATAGGTGCTCAAGAGAAGACCGGTTGCCCGGTCCGACCCTTATTCTATATCTGAGCTTTTCCGCTGTCAAGCTCCGGGATGCGATCTCGCACCGCTTCGCGTAGACTCCGCTCCCGAAGGAGGGCACGGCGCCATGGCCCCTACCGAGACCCAGGGCTTCCCGCGCGTCTTCTGGACCGCCAACGTCACCGAGCTGTTCGAGCGCGCCGCCTACTACTCGATGGCGAGCTTCGTGGTCATCTACCTCGGCCAGCTCGGGCTCGGCGAGTACTGGCCGTCCAACCTGAACAGCGTGCTCTGGACGCTCGTCTACTTCCTGCCCGATCCTCTCCGGGCACCATCGCCGACCAGGTCGGGTTCCGGAAGTCGCTCCTCGTCGCGTTCGTCCTGCTCGCCGGCGGGCTACTTCCTGATGGGGTACCCGGTCTGGTTCGGCGGCGCCGAGCTCGTCGCCGGTGGTGCGCAAGGAGTTCACCGCGCCGCTCGGCGGTGGTCGGCACCGTCGTGCTCGGGGATCCTCCTGATCGGCATCGGCGGCTCGGTGATCAAGCCCTGCATCTCGGGCACCGTGCAGAAGACGTCGGGCACGCTGGCCACGCTCGGCTTCGCGATCTTCTACATGGTGATCAACATCGGGTCGCTGTTCGGGCGCGGCACGGCGTTCGTCGTGCGCACGCGGCCCGGCGTGGTGCTGATCCTCGCGCGTCGTCGCGGTCTGCGGCGCTCGCGGCCACCGGCTCATCATTCTGCTCGTCAAGTGGAACGTGAACCACCGGCGAGAAGGCGCGGCGACGTCGCCGTGACGCACGCTCGGGCTACCTGCTCATCGTCGTCGGCGCCGCGCCGGCATCTCCTGTGGCTCCTGCGGCTCGGCCGTCCGGACCAGGTCGACCGGCGCCGGAGCCGCGCTCTCCTACATCTTCGCGGTCGCCGACCGCCGCGTCGATCGTCGCGTTCTTCGTCGTGCTCCTCTTCTACCGGAGCCGGCGGTCGCCGGCCGGCGCGCCCGGCCAAGCCGCGGCGCTCGGTCGGCCGCATCCTGCTCGACATGGTGCTGGTGCTCAAGCAGCGGTCGCTTCACCCTCTTCCTGCTCGTCATGTCGCGGCTTCTTCTTCCTCTACAACCAGGTCTACAACGTGCTGCCGCTGTACGTGAAGCGGGTCGTCGAGACGAGCCCGGCGATGGACCTCTACACCGCCGCCAACCCGTTCGTCATCGTCTGCTTCCAGCTCCTCGTCACGCGCATGTTCGGCAAGATGAAGCCGGTGCGGTCGATGATCATCGGCTGCGTGATCATCGGCGCTGTCGATGGCGATCAACCTCGTCCCGATCTACACCGCCGGCGGCATCCGCGCGCTGCTCGCCAACTGGCTGCCGATCGCCTCGGTGTTCATCATCCTGACCGTCGGCCTGATCGCGTTCGGCGAGCTGTTCACCTCGCCGCGCATGTACGAGTACATCGGCGCGCTCGCGCCGAAGGGGCAGGAAGGGCTGTTCCTCGGCTACGCGAACCTGCCGCTGGCCATCGGCTCGCTGACCGGCGGCCCGGTGGGCGCCTGCATCTTCAACGACGTCATGGCGAACGGCGCGACGGTCGCGCCCCGACGGTCTGCTCGAGCTCGACCCGACCTGCAACGCGCTCGGCTGGCTCATCCTGATGGCGATCGGCTTCCTCTCCGCGCTCGCGATGTGGCTGTTCAACCGCTGGCTGGAGCGTCAGCCGGCCTAGACACCCGACGGCTACCGCCTCAGCCCGGGCAGGCCGACTCCGGGTGCCGGGCGCTCGATCAGCACCTCGCGGCGGAACCGGAACAGCTCCGCCGGGCGGCCGCCGGTCCCTGTGACTCGCCGTCCGGTCCCCTCGACCAGCCCACCCTGCTCCACCAGCCGGCGGAAGTTCGGCTTGTGCAGCGGGATCCCGGCCAGCGCCTCGACCGCCCTCTGGAGCTGGAGCAGGGTGAAGGTCTCGGGGACCAGCTCGAAGATCACCGGCCGGTAGCGGATCTTGGCCCGGATCCGGCCGAGCGCCGTGGCCAGGATGCGGCGGTGGTCGAAGGCCATCTGCTGGCGCGGCATGCCGTCGGCGGCGACCTGCTCGGGCTCGTCGCCGAGCACCCTGCGGTCGCGGGGCGACTCCGGAACCAGGCCGACCTCGTAGAGCAGCTCGTAGCGCTCCAGCACCCTCTCCCCGTCCCATGGGGCGCCGTCGAGGCCGAAGCAGATCGCGGCACGCTCGCGGCGCAGCTCGCCGGCTTCGCCCGGGGGCGCGGTCTCGATCCAGCGTCTGACGATCGGCGCGATCGGCCGGTCGATCACCCCCGGCCGGCCCCGGCGCCAGTCCTCCCACGGGAAGAAGCGGTAGACCGACCGCCATCGGGCGGCGAGGCCGTGGGCGGGCCGGCTCTCCCCGACCAGCGCGAGGTAGGCGGCGGAGACCACCCGCGGACCGCCGGCGAGCTCCCTGGGGTCGCGGAAGCGGTCGCCGAAGGTGTAGAGCTGCTCGACGTAGCCGAGCTCGGTGCCGGTGAAGGTGCGCACCCATCGCCGCAGCGCGAGCTCGAGGGTCCGGTCGCCGGCCGGGTCGAGGGGCCCGGTCGGCAGCGCCTCGAGCACCTCGCGCCGACCGAGCTCGGCCGGCGCACCGCCCTCGAGTGGCGCGTCCGCCGGCACCGACACCATCAGCACCCGCGGCTGCTCGTCGGTCACCGCCACCACCACCGCGGCGAGGCTGACCACCACATCCGGTTGGGGCGCGGTCGGACTCTTCATGCTCGGCCCATCCTTGCGGGATGACACGTGGGTGTCAAGACGGCCTGCCGGTGCCCGGGCGCGGTCACGGAACGGGCCCTGTGTTGACAACCCAGCCAAACCGGATCAGATTGCTGCCACTCCGTGGGTACAGTGCCGGTATCCGGCCCACGGGAGCCGCGGGTCGCGAGCTTCCGGGAGTGGCCCACTGGCGGCCGGCCCATCCCCCCGCGGTCGGAGGCGTGGATGTCCCGACGTTCGAGTGCGGTTCGATGGTGTCTTCTCGCGGTTCCCTTGGTCCTCTGCGCTCTCGTCCCGGCAGCTGCGGAGGACGACCCGGTCATGCCGGAGCCCCTGCCGGCCGAGGTCAGCTCGGTCGACCCGTGGCAGGTGGCCGGCCCCGCGCCTGAGTGGGGAACCGCTGACTCGACGGTCATTTACGTTGCGGCCAAGGCCTTTCAGCCCCGCAACACCGCGACCGTGCTCGACACCTACTGGTCGAACGGCGTCACCTATATCCAGTCCGGCCTCAACTACCTCTACGCCTCGGTCAGCCTGCCGATCGGTGCTCAGATCACCGGCGTCGGCTTCGACGGATACGACAGCGACGTGGCCGAGAACATCGCGTGGGGTGTCCGCGTCTCCTACCCCGATGGCTCGGACACCGCCCTGGGTTGGTTTGCATCCAGCCAGAGCGGCGGGTTCTTCTCAAGCTACAGCTCGACCACCCTCCACCAGGTCGCGACCGGGAACTACTACTTCCTGGTTACAGATCTCAAGAAGACCGGTCAGGACATGCGCATCCGGGGCATGCGCCTGTACTACAAGCTCCAGGTCAGCCCGGCCCCCGGCGTGGCGACCTTCTCGGACGTGCCCACCAGCCACCCCTTCTTCCAGCACGTGGAGGCACTCGCCGACTCCGGGATCACCGCCGGCTGCGGCGCCACCACCTTCTGCCCGGATGCGCCCCTGACCCGGGGCCAGATGGCGGTCTTCCTGGCCAAGGCCCTCGGGCTGCACTGGGCAAACTGAACCCACCAGCCCGTCATCCCGCGGTGGGCCGCGGCGGTCGCGGCGGCCCACGTACAATGAGCCCGTCGGGAGGATGACGTGGTCAACGGGCGAACGATCTCCATCGACGGCGTGGAGCTGCACCTGGCCCCGCGGGTGGTCGAGGTCCCGGAGTGGATCGGCCAGCGGGAGGTGCTGCTGCAGCTGCTCGCCGCCTGGACCTGCTTCTCCGCCGACGACGTCCCGCTCAACCCTCGCCTGCTCGGCAAGCCGGGGGTCGGCAAGACGACCCTCGCCTGCGCCGCGGCGCGCGAGCTCGGCCTGCCGATCTACATCGTGCAGGCGACCATGGACACCCGTCCGGAGGACCTGCTGGTGACCCCGGTGCTCGCGCCCGACGGCGGGGTCCGCTACATGGCCTCGCCGCTGGTGACCGCGATGCTCGAGGGCGGGGCCTGCGTCCTCGACGAGGGCAACCGGATGAGCGAGAACTCGTGGGCCTCGCTGGCGCCGCTGCTCGACCACCGGCGGTCGGTCGACAGCGTCGTCGCCGGAATCACGGTCCACGCCCACGCCGACTTCCGCTTCGTCACCACGATGAACGAGGACGCCTCGACCTACGAGGTCCCGGAGTACATCCACTCCCGCCTGATGCCCCAGATCGTGATCGACTTCCCGGACGAAGACGAGGAGCGCGCGATCCTCTCCTCGCAGGTTCCCGAGCCCGACGAGGAGGTCCTCGACTACGTGCTGGCCTTTCTCCGCGCCGCCCACGACGCCGATCTCCGCTACTCGGTGCGTGACGGCCTCAACGTCGCCCGCTATGCGATGAAGCGGCTGCGGCGCGGTGAGGCCGCCGACGCCCGCGACGCGGTCGAGTCCGCCCTCCGGCTGGCGGTCGACCGCGACGAGCTCGAGGGCGTTCCGCCGACCTGATCGGCGGCGGCGATGGCGGGCCTGGCGGACTGGATCGACGAGGTCGCACCGGAGGCGGCGCCGGGTCTGCGCCTGGTCGCCGTGCTGCACGAGCGCCTCGACTTCGCGCCTCTGGTCCGCGCGGTGCTCGAGGCGGTCGACCCCGCCGGCGTGGCGGTCGAGCTGCCGACCACCCTCGCCGAGGTTGCCGAGCGCGCCGTCCGCCGGTCTGCCCCGCATCACCCTGGTGCTGTCGGAGGAGCCCGGCGAGGAGGCACTGGTCTGGGCCGCGACCCCGGGCGACCCGCTGGTCGAGGCGCTGCGGTGGGCGCTCGAGCGCGACCGGCCGGTCTTCCTGGTCGACCCCGACCTGCGGTACGAAGGGCGGCACCACGACCGCCTGCCCGACCCCCACGTGCTGTGGTCGCTCGAGCCCGGTTCCTGCGCCCGTCTCCTGCGCGAGCTCGGGGAGCGCGCTCCGGCAGGCGCGGACGACGTCCTCCGCGAGGCCGGCATGGCGCACCACCTGAAGGCGGCCCGCTCGGCGCTCGGCGGTCCGCTGGTGGGCTTCGTCGGCGCGGCTCACGCCGCGCGGGTGGCCGAAGCCTGCGGCGGCCCCACCGCCGAGCCCCTCGCCCGGCGGCGCAGGACCGAGGTCAGCATCCACCATCTGCATCCTGACTCGCTCACCGTGCTCCTCTCGGACCCTCCCCTCGCCCATGCGGTCTGGGACCGGCTCCGGACCGGCGGAGTCCCGGCCGAGCCGGCGCTCGAACGCGCCGTCAGCCGAAGGGTGGAGCTCGAGCGGGAGGGCCTGCGGCTGATCGCCGGCCAGTCCGCTGCGGACGATGCCGAACGGCGGACCGCCCTGGTGGACTGGGCCGCGGCCCGGGCGGCGCGTCCCGGACCCGACGGCCGACCCGCCGTGGACCGGATGCGCCTCGGCCGGTCGATCTGGGAGGTGGCGGCCCGCTCGTGGACCGAGCAGACGCGCGAGCAGCCCGCGCCATGGCAGCGACGCATGTTCGACGGCTTCGCCCGCCGCTGCGCGCGGATCCAGGGCCGGCTGGTCCCGTCGCTCTACGACTGGACCGTCGCCGCCCGGGGCGTGGCCGACGACAACCTCGCCTGGGAGGTCTTCGACGCCCTGCGCAGCTACCCCTGGCAGACCGCGACCGCGGACGACCTTTCGGTGGTCAAGGTGGACGGGGAGGTGCTCGACCTCGGGGTGCGAACGGTCCGCTTCCGCCGCCGCTTCTTCCGGGTCAAGAGCCGGCCGGTGCTGATCCCGGTGCGCCGGCGTCCGGGGCCGGAGGAGGCAGAGCGCTGGCTCGACGGCTTCGAGTCGGGCTTCCTCTGCTCCTACCCCCCGAGGACGTGGTGGTCGAGGACTACGGCCGCTTCCTGAAGCAGCGGGCGGTGTCGGTGGTGGCCGCCGAGCGCTCCCGCTCGGAGCCCTTCACCACCTCGATGCTCGACGGGCTCGACCTGCGCGAGACCCTCGCCCACTGGCACGAGGGCCGGGTGTGGGTCCGCGAGCACGGCAGGGCCCCCGGCGCCGCCGGCTCGGTGGTGGTGATCTTCGACGCCGACCGTGACGGCGATGAGTTCCCCTACCTGATGACCTGGCTCGGCGAGCACGACCAGGAGTCCGACATGGCGTTCTACGCCACCGACCCCGCGCGGCAGGTGGTCGGCCCCGGAATCCTGCGCGCCACCTACGGCGGATTCATGCTCACCTTCCCGCCCGGGCGACTGTACGACATCTGGCACGACCCGGACTACCGCGAGGCCCGCACCAAGGCCGAGGTGCTGACCATGGCCGCGATCGACTACTCCCGGGATCGGCTGGTGGTGCACGCCGCAACCCACCCTCCCGCGGACCGGCTCAAGGCCTGGGCGGCGCGCCAGGGCAAGCGGCTGGTCCACATTCCGCTCGGAAGCCTGTCGCCGGTCACGCTGCGCAAGCTCCGCGTGGTGCACATCCTGGCCGGGCGGGAGACCCGACGGGTCGCGCGGGACTACGTCTGGTGACAGCAGCCTGATCTCGCTCGCGGCTCCGCGCCGGGCGCAGCCGACGAGGCTGCCCCGAAGCTCGAGCCGATCTTCCGCACCCTGACGGCCGTCGCGAGCTGGGGTGCAGGCGACATCCTGAACCGCGAGGACGCCAAGAACACAAAGGTGACGCTTGACTTCTCTTCGCGGCCCCCTGCGCGCTCTTCGCGCTGTTTGCGGTTCCATCGACGAAAGGAGTCGGGTCGAGTGCACCTGGAGAAGGGGGCTGACAGGATCGGTGAGGCAACCTCCAAAGCGACCGCTGCGCTGCGTGCCCGCCCGTGCCCGAAGGGCGGTGCCAGGGTCGGGCTACCCACCAGCCGGATGCTCGGAGACAATGGGGGGAAGCCCTGAGCGCACGGAGACCGGCACACCCCGCACGACGACCTGGAGCCCGTGCGATCGGGGCGCCGCGGAGGTCGAGATGGAGATCCGGGCACCGCACCGCGTGAGCCACCGCTACACCCAGAAGCTCGCCGGGCCGCCGGCGGAGGTCTTCCCCCTCCTCTGCCCGGTTCGGGAGACCGAATGGGTCAACGGCTGGCGGCCCTCCCTGGTTCTCTCCGGCTCGGGCGTGGCCGAGCCCGAGTGCGTCTTCGTCACCCCCGGCGTGCCCTTCGACGCGGTCTGGGTGATGACCGTTCACGATCCGGATCGTTTCCGGCTCGAGCTCCGCAAGCTGGTGCCGGACCTGGTGATCGGCCGCATCACGATCGCCCTGCGGGCAACCGGACCGCGATCCTGCGAGGCCGACGTCGAGTACACCTACACCTCCCTCGGTGCGCGCGGCGACGAGGTCCTCGACAACTTCACCGCGAAGCACTTCGTATCCTTCATGCAGACCTGGGAGGAGGAGCTCAACCACTATCTCTCCACCGGAGAGAGGCTGCCGCCCCGGTGACCGGGGCCGGCCGGGCTCGGACCGCCGGACGGAACGGGACTTGCACGAGCTCCGCGGTGAAGGAGACCGGTGGATGGGAAGATTCACCTTCCTGCTGCTCGCGGCTGTCGTGGCGGCCTGTGCCACCACCCCCTATGCCACCGGCGACCCGCGGGTCGTCGCGGTGGTGGAAAGCTCCCGCGAGGTGGGCGCCTGCGAGGATCTCGGCATGGTCATCGCGACCCTCGGCTTCGACTCGCGGTACGAGCCGCCCCAGGCCGCCATCCAGCGAGTGGTCGAAGATCTTCAGATCCAGACGGTGTCCGCCGGGGGTGACACGCTGTGGCTCCAGCACGTCGACCTGCGCCCGACCGAGGTCCGCGGCGGGGGCCATGCCTACCGCTGCCGGCAGGACTGAGCTCCGGCTGCGGAGGTGACCATGTCCCAGCTCGAGACGGCCGATCTGAGAGTCTCTCCCTTGACCGCCGACCAGTGGCCCGCGTTCGAGGCCCTGTTCGGACCCCGGGGCGCCTGCGCCGGATGCTGGTGCATGTGGTTCAGGCTGGCGAGACGGGACTTCGACGCCGGCAAGGGCGAGGGCAACCGGCGCGCGATGCGGAGCCTGGTCGACTCGGGTGCGGTCCCCGGACTGCTGGCCGTCGCAGGCGACCTGCCGGTGGGATGGTGCTCGACCGCTCCGCGCGAGCATTACCCCCGGCTGGCCCGGTCCCGGATCCTGGCGCCGGTTGACGACCTGCCGGTGTGGTCGGTTGTCTGCCTCTTCGTGGCCCGGAGCCACCGCCGCACCGGCGTCGCCACCCGTCTGCTCGCCGCCGCCGCCGAGTGGGCGGGGTCACAGGGAGCGACCCTGATCGAGGGGTACGCGGTCGAGCCGAGGTCGGCCTCGATGCCCGACACCTTCGCCTACCACGGACCGGCAGCGGCCTTTCGCGCGGCGGGATACCGCGAGGTCGCGCGTCCGTCGCCCTCCCGCGTGGTCATGCGCAGATCGCTTGCCTGACCGGCCGTCTGCCGACGGGACCTGACCTGGAAGACCGAACATGAATTCTTGACAAACTGCGCAGAAGAGCGAGACAATCGCAGTCAACGAGCCCCCCTGGAGGACTCCGAGTGCGATCATTCCGTGGCAACGGCAGCGACCGGAGGGATGTGTCCGGTCGTGATCCCCGGCTTCCGGGAGCCGCCGGCGGCGCGGCGTCATCTCGCCCCCCGGGTCGGGGGGCTTCATGGTTCGACGGAGGAGGTTGCCGATGAACCCGATGCTGGTGCTCTCAGGGCTCGCGCTGGCCTCGTTCGGCGGCTGGTCCTGCATGGTCCGCCACCACCACCCAACCATCTACGGACGCCTGGAGTCGATGCAGCGCGTGTTCGGCGAGGCCGCCGGATCGGTGGTGCACCTGACCGCGTTCACGCTGATTCCGATCGCGCTCGGCCTGATCCTGATCAACGCAGGAATCAAGGGACAGACCCTGTTCTGACCGGCGACGGCCCGCCGGCCTCGAGGCTCGACGAGCTCTCGCCGGCCGGCGACCGGCCGGCCGATCCCCAGGGGTAGAGCTCGAACTCGGGCACGTCACCGAGCGGCTCGCCGAGGCGCATCCGCTCGGCGGCCTGCCGATACTCGTCGGCAAACCCGCCCTCGGCCTCGGCAGCGGCTGCGGACTGGACCTTCACCGCCTCGTCGGTGCGGCCGCTCAGGTAGAGCAGCCGTCCCAGGGTGTCCGCCACGCCGGGTGCGGGATTGCCGGCATAGGCCTCACGCGCCATCTCGAGGGCGGTGGGAAGCTCGCGTCCCATCAGGTAGAGATTCCACGCGATCGCGTTGAGCGCGTCCGGAGGTCGCCGCTCCTGGGGCGTTCGGAACCAGCGAACGAAGAGCTCGGCGGCGAGGTCGTAGTTGCCTGACCGGTAGGCGAAGCCTCCGGACTCGAGCAGCAGCTCACTCGGCATCTGACCGAGGTCGAGGCCCTCGAAGAGCGCACGACCGTCCGCGGTTCGCGCCTCGCGCAGCCGGATCGCCGAGTCCTTTGTGTCCTGAAGCGCCGGGCGATCGGCCACCAGGGCCTGGAGCCGCGGCGCACCGGCGGCGTCGGGGACCCGGAGCGGCTCATCCCACCCTTGCTGGTAGAGCTTCGCGGCGCGGCGATAGAGCCGCTCCTGCAGCGCTGCCCGGGCCTGGCTGAGCATGACCCGGCAGCGGGGGTCGGCCTGCTCGCCGGCCGCCTCGTGGTAGGCCAGCACCTTGCTGATCGCGGCCTCCGGATCGGACCGCTCCAGCAGTCCCTCGACCGCGCGTTCGAGCGCCGACCAGTCGGCCGGATCGCTCTTGAGCCGGGTCAGACAGGCGGCGAAGGTATCTCCATGGCGGATCCGTCGGACCTCCTCGAGAAACCTCTCCGGCGGAAGGTACCCGACCAACCGATCGACCTCGACCCCGTCGGCGTCGACGAAGATCACGGTCGGGTAGCCGTCGACCCCGAACGAATGCGCGAGCGCCTCGCCTTTCTTCTCGGCGTTGATCCTGATCGGGACCAGCTTCTCGAGCTCGCGTCGGACTTCGGGAGCGGTGAAGGTGTCCGACTCCAGCCGTCTGCACCAGGTGCACCAGTCGGTGTAGAACTCGACCATCACCACCGAGTCGCGGGTCGCCGCGACGGCGAGCGCATCCTCGTAGCTGCCGTCGAACCACGGTCCGCTGGCGGCCCCGCCGCAGCCCACCACAACGGCCGCCGACGCCGCCAGCACGAGCCCCAGAGTTGTCTTCATTCCTCTGATCTCCCCGGTGGGGTGGTCCGCCCCAGCGGCGGCCGGTCGCCATCCCTGTGCTCGCCGCCAGCGGTCCTCCCGCGACCTTCCCCGTCCCGTCACAGACAGTACCACGGGGGTGCCTGCTATTCCCGGGACACCCTCCACCGACCAGTACGCCGTTGCCCGGACGCTGGTTGCAGCGTGGTTTCCGGCCTCACTCGGCGCGCAGCGCCTCGACCGGATCGAGCCCCGCCGCCCGTCGTGCCGGGAGCAACCCGGCGAGCGCCCCGACCGCGAGGCTCATCGTCAGCGCGGCGACCACCGCCCCGGGCGGGGTCGACACCGGCAGGCCGGGCACCGCCAGCCGGAGCAGCCCGGAGATCGCGAAACCCGCACCCACCCCGAGCGCGCCGCCGACCATGGCCAGGGCCGTCGACTCGAGCAGGAACAGGCGCCGGACCACCGCCGGCTCGACCCCGAGCGCACGCAGCAGGCCGATCTCGCCGGTGCGCTCGTGGACCGAAATCCACATGATGGTCAGGATGCCGATCGCGCCCACGAAGAGCGAGATCCCGGCGATCCCGGAGACCGAGACGGTGATCACGTCGAGCACCCGTCCGAAGGCGTCCAGCATCTCGGTCTGGGTGGTGATGGTGAAGTCCTCGGTGTCGCGGTGGCGGGCGGTGAGCACCCGACGCACCGACTCGGCCACCTCGTGGATGACCTCGGCGCTGGCGGCGACGACGTCGATCTCGTGGAGCTCGTCGAGGTTGAACAGGTCCATCGCGGTCGCGACCGGGATGAAGGCGGTGTCGTCGAGATCGAAGCCGAGCAGCTGCCCCTTGGGCTCCATCACGCCCACGACCACCAGTGAGACGCCGCCGATTCGGACCCGCTGACCGAGCGGCGAGCGCTCGCCGAACAGCTCGCGGGCCAGCCCCGCGCCGAGCACCGCGTGCGAGCCTCGGCGGCGCGGATCAACCCGCGGCAGGAACGAGCCCTGAGCGACGCCGAACCGCCACGCCTCAGCGGCCTCGTGGTTGACCCCGTAGAGAATGACGGCGCGCCCCCGTCCGCCCCCTTCGACCCGCGCCTGCCCGAAAACCACCGGCACCACCTGTTCGACCCCCGGCAGACGCCGCAGCGCCTCGCCGTCCTCGATCGACAGCTTGTGGGTCGACCCCCCGAAGACCCCGGGAAGACCCTGGGTCTTGGTCTTGCCGGGGTTGATCCCGATCAGGGCGGTGCCGAACTGGGTGAACTGCCGCACGATGTAGTCACGGGTTCCCTCGCCCAGGGAGGTCAGCAGGATCACCGCGGCCACCCCGATCGCCACCCCCAGCGCCGACAGGCCCGACCTCAGCCGCTGCCCGGCGATCGCCCCGCCGACGAATCGCAGCAGCTCGAGCCCGCCCATCACCGCCCCGCCAGCGCGACCACCGGGTCGAGGCCGGCCGCGCGACGCGCCGGGACCACACCGAAGACCACCCCGACGCCCACCGAGAGCACCACCGCGGCGACCACCGCCCACGCCGGCGGCGTGGCGGGAAACGACGGGTAGACCCTCACGAACCCCAGCACCGCCCCCCATCCGGCCGCCAGGCCCAAGGCGCCCCCGATCGTCGCGAGCACGATCGACTCGGCGAGAAACACACCCAGGATCTGCGGGGTGCCGGCGCCGAGCGCCTTCAGGAGGCCGATCTCGCGTCGGCGTTCGGCCACCGCCACCAACATCACGTTCATGATCCCGATCCCCGCCACCGTCAGGGACACCGATGCGATCGCGGCCAGCGCCATGGTGAGCACGCTGAAGATCGACGAGAAGGTCGAGACCACCGCGTCCTGGGTGATCAGGGTGACGTCCTCGGCCCGGTGGCGCTGGGCGATCAGCTCGCCCACGGCGGTCTTGGCGTCGCCGAGCTCGCCCGCGTTGCGGACCTCGATCAGGATCCGGAACAACGACGACCGGTTGAACATGCGCATCGCGGTGGCGACCGGGATGATGACGATGTCGTCGAAGTCGAAGCCGATCGCGTTGCCGTGGGGCTTGAGCACGCCGATGACGCGAAAGCGCCACTCTCCAGCCCTCACCACCGCCCCGAGCGGGCTCACCGGCCCGAAGATCTCGTCGGCGACCCGGGCCCCGAGAACGAGCTCGGCGCCGCCGCGGCGCGGATCGCCGGGCGAGAGGAAACGCCCGGCCGCGGTCTCCAGCCGGCGGATCTCGAGCATCTCGGAGGTGGTGCCGAAGACCACCACCGAGCGTGCGAGCGAGCCGAAGCGCACCTCCTCGGTCCCGGTCGCCAGCGGCGCCGCCCGCCGCACCTGGGCCACCCGGGTCACCACCGCCTGGTAGTCGTCGAGGGTGAGGTCGTGGGTGACCCCGCCGACCGGCATCGGCATCCCGCCGGTGGTCTCGGCCCGCCCGGGCACCACGATCAGGAGGTTGGTGCCCAGCGCCATGAACTCGTCGACCACGTAGCGCCGGGCGCCTTCGCCGAGGGCGGTCAGCGCCACCACCGCCGACACCCCGACCGCCACCCCGAGCACGGACAGCCCGGTCCGCAGCCGGTGCCCGGCGAGCGCGCCCACCGCAAAGCCGGCGAGGTCGGCGAGCCTCACTGGATCTTCCCGTCGTCCATCCGGATGGTCCGACCGGCCCGGGCGGCGAGCTCGGGGTCGTGGGTGACCAGCACCAGCGTCTGCCCCTGGCGGTTGAGCTCCTCGAGCAGCTCGATCACCTCCCGGGCCGATGCGCGGTCGAGGTTCCCGGTCGGCTCGTCCGCCAGGAGCAGCCGCGGCCGCATCACGGTCGAGCGCGCGATCGCCACCCGCTGCCGCTGCCCGCCGGAGAGCTCCTCCGGCCGGTGGTGGGCGCGGTCGGCCAGTCCAACCCGGTCCAGAGCCTCCCCTGCTCGGCGGCGGCGTTCGGCACGCGGTACGCCTGCGAACAGCATCGGCAGCTCGACGTTGCCGGTCGCGTCGAGACGCGGCAGCAGGTGGAAGAACTGGAAGACGAACCCGATCTCGTGCTGGCGCAGGTGCGACCGCTCCTGCTCCGAGAGCTGGCCGACGTCGCGCCCGTCGAGCCGGTAGGTCCCGGCCGTGGGCCGGTCGAGGAATCCGAGCACGTTCAGCAGGGTGGACTTGCCCGAGCCCGACGGGCCGATCACCGCCAGGTACTCACCGCCGGCGATGTCGAGGTCGACAGCGTCGAGGGCGTGCACCTCGGCGTCGCCCATCATGTAGGTCCGGGACACGCCGCGCAGCCCGATCATCGGCTACTGCCCACCGGCCGCCACCGCTCGCACACCCGCCTTGATCTCGGTCGAGGTCCGTGCGATCACCACCTGCTGCCCCGGCTCGAGCCCCGAGACGACCTCGACCCACTGCCAGTTGCCGAGCCCGGCGACGATGCGTCGTTCCTCCAGCATCCCACCCGAGAGCACCAGCACCTGACCTCCGTCACCGACCGCCGACGCCGGTATCCGCAGCACCCCCTGTCGGCGGTCGAGCACCAGCTCCACGTCGGCCGACGTGCCCGGCAGAACCCCCGCGGTCGCCGCCGGGTCGTCGAACTCGACCTCCACCTCCACCGTCCGGTTCTGCTCGAGCCGGTCGAGCACGTACGGCGCGATCCTGACCGCGTGTCCGGAGAAGGTCCGTCCCGGCCGGGAGTCCACCGTGACCCGGGCGGCGAGCCCGACCCGCATGCGCTCGGCGTCGACCTCGTCGATCGGCGCCGACACGTACTGCGAGGCCGGGTCGAGGAGGTCGATCACGGGGGGAATCGGAACACCCGGTGGCGACGGGGTGATCCACTCGCCGACCTCGGTCGAGAGGTCGGCCACGATGCCGTCGAACGGCGCCCGCACCTCGGTCAGCTCGAGCTCGACCGCAACTGCCGCGACCTGGGCGCGCGCCTCCTCCACCGCCGCACGCGCCGCCTCGCAGCCGGCGCGGGTCCGGTCGCGGTCGGTCTCGAGCACGTCGAGGCTCTGGTCGGACGCAATCCCCTGCCCGTGCAGCGCCGCCGTCCGCTCGAGCTCGCTGGCGGCAAGCCGGGCGGCGAAACAGGCCTCGTTGGCGCTGGCCTCGGCGGACATCACCCGCCGGCGCGCGAGCTCGACCTGCGCCCGCTGCATCCGGTCGTCGAGCCGGAGCACCAGCTCGCCGGCGCGAACCGTGGACCCTTCACGGTGAGGCAGCGCCACCACCAGCCCGCCGGTCTGCGGCGACAGGAACGCCCTCCGCCGGACCTTGACGGTTCCGGCGCGGGTGTTGGAGACGGTCTCTTCGACGTCTCCGGTCTCGACCGCGGCGATCCGCACCCGAACTGGGTCCGGCGCGAAAACGGTCAGCCGGAGCGCGACGAGCACGATCGCCACGACAGCGACGACCACGATCCAGCGCACGAAGGGTCGAGCATGCATACCCGATTGTACGCCGCACTGCAGCATGGGTTCGCGTGGTACCCTCGGCTGCCTCGCCGACAGCTCGGGAGGGTCGATGATCGAGCCAGCCGGACCGCAGCGCACGACCTGGCGTTCCCCCCGCGGGTCCCTGACCGGACTCGCCGACATGCGTGGCACGCGTCCAGCCCCCGAGGTGGGATCGTGAGCGCCCTCCGCCTCAACCCCCACGTCGCCGGCCTGGTGTGCTCGCTGACCGGTGAGGAGCACGATCCCGAGGGCTTCCGCCGGCCGCTCGGCCTGTGCCGGTGCTGCCCGACGCCCGGCAGGCCGCTCGAGTTCCGGTACCGGCTCGAGGCGCTGCGGCCAGCGCTCGAGGTGGGCTCCCCGAGGTCCCACGGCCTGTGGCGGCACGCGCCCCTGCTGCCGGTGCTCGACCCGCCGGCCGGCTTCGCCGAGGATGTCGGCGAGACGCCGATCGTCCCGCTCCCCGCGCTGGGCGAGGCCCACCGGGTCGAGCTGCTCGCCAAGCACGAAGGCCTCAACCCCTCGGGCAGCTTCAAGGACCGCGGCCTCGCGATGGGCATCGCGCTCGGCGCGGTCTGCGGCGCGAAGCGCTTCTGCCTGCCCACCCAGGGCAACGCCGGGGTCGCGGCGAGCCTCTTCTCCGCCCGCCTCGGCCTGCCCGGCGCGCTGGTCTACATGCCCGACGGGTACCAGGGCGGGATCTACCACCGCGAGGCCGCCCTGTTCGGCGCCGAGGTCCGGTTCTCCGGCTCGAACATCGCCGCAGCCGGCCAGAAGATGCGCGCCGACTGCGCCGCCGAGCTCGCCAGCGGCGAGTTCGTCGACATGTCCACCTTCTTCGAGCCGGGCCGGCTCGAGGGCAAGAAGACCATGGGCCTGGAGCTGGTCGAGCAGTTCGGCCCGGACCGCCTGCCCGACGTGATCCTCTACCCTACCGGCGGCGGCACCGGCCTGGTTGGCATCTGGAAGGCCCTCTCAGAGCTCGAGTGCCTCGGCGTCGTCGATCACCGCCGCCACCGGCTGCCCCGCCTGGTGGCGGTGCAGTCGGCCAACTGCGCTCCGGTGGTCGAGGCGTTCCGGCGCGGTCTCGACCACGTCGAGCCGGTGATCTCGAAGGGCACGGTCGCCGACGGCCTCGACGTGCCGGGGGCGATCATGGGCCACGGCATCCTGCGCGCGATCCGCGCCTCGAACGGCTCTGCGGTCGCGCCGAGCGAGGAGAAGATCCGGTCGGCGTTCGCCGCAGCCGGCGCGGCGGGCCTGGGCGGCGGGTACGAGACCGCCGCCCTGCTCGCGGCACTCGCGGACCTGCGCGCCCAGAGTTGGGTGGCCGAAGGCGCCCGTGTGCTGCTGCTGGCCACCTCGAGCCACCTCATCGCCCTCGCCCGCGGGTGACCGCCGGCCTCTTCACCGCAGAGCACAGAGAGGGCACACAGAGCGCTCCCCTCCCAAGCAGACGGGACCGGGCTCGCCAAGGACGCGAGCCCGGTCCCGTCTTCCGGGTGGGCTGGGGGCTCTGTGCTCTTCTGTGCCTTCGTGTCGGGTTCATTCCTTGGGCAGGATGGTGATCGGGATCGCCTCGGTCCTTTCGATGCCGTCGGCCTCCTGACGGAGCGTCACCTCGAAGCTGTACCGGCCCGGCTGGGTCAGGATCTCGAGCGGCAGCTCCCCGCCGAACATCCAGACGCCGCCGCCGACCTCGGCCAGCGGCGCCGGCCTCGGCGGCGTGCGGACCAGGTCGCGACCGCCGGCGGTGATCCCGAACGAAGACGTCACCTGCGGCGACCCGTCCTGATCCAGCACCGGTCGCAGGACGTAGCCCAGATAGCGCAGGGTCTCGTCGGGGCGGTAGGCGTCGCCCGCCCGCGGCGGCACCAGCCATCCGCCCACCACGAACGCCGTGCCGAGCGGAGCGCTCGCCCGCTCGACCCGTTCGGGGCCCCAGATCATCGGCGCGAAGACCGTCGCCTGCGGCGCCACCGGATCCGCGCGCACGATCACCGCGGTGACCGCGAGCGGCCCGCTGTCGCCCGCGAGGGCGAGCTCGAGATACCATCGACCGGCCCGGGTGGGGATGGCCTGGTCGACCGTCAGCTCGCCGCCGAAGGGCAGCGGGGAGACCGGGAGGCTGAAGCTGCCCTCGACCCGGCCGGAGGCCGGGTCGCTCAGCCGTCCCACCAGGGTTCGTGGCGTGACCTCTCCGGGTGGGATTGCGAGGTGAGCCCAGAGCAGCAGCGGCGCGCTCGCGACCACGCCCTGGCGCACGGTCACCGACGCCCCTTCCGGCCACGGCTGGACCGGTCCCTCGAGCCAGCCGAGCTCGTCCGGGGTGGCCGGCCTCGAGCCCGGGACCATGCCCACATCGGGGACCCGGTCCAGGTCGGGGTGGAGCAGGAGCCGCTCCGGCGACCGGTCCAGAATCTTGATCGCGGTGGCGTTCTTTCTGTGCTCGCGGTCGAGCACGAAGTCACCCTGTCCGGCCTGGGTCTCGACGAAGATGGCATAGAAGATCTTCTGTCGGGTGAGATCCCGGAACCTCTCGCCCTCGTACTCCCAGAGCTCGACCGCGGGCCGCTCCGAGTAGACCCGCATCGCCCCGGTCTGCGATCCGCCGGTGGAGAGCAGTCCCCCGCTGAGCTGGAATCGCTCGTCGCCGGTCTCGGCTCCCCTCGGTTTCTCGTACTGGGAGTCGAACGGGCCCAGCAGCACCAGCAGACGCCCTCGGTCGGACATCGCACCCCGGGTCGAGCCGTAACCGTAGAGCTCGTCGGCGAGCGCCACCCTGAGCTCGAACTCGCACCGGAACTCGTTGACCCAGGTGGCGAGGTCGGGGTCGCGACGGGCCCAGAACAGCTCGATGAAGCGCTCGGCGTCGGCGTCGTTTCCGACCTTGTCCCATCGGGCCCGCTCGGGTGCGGTGAGCAGGAACCCTGCCGGCCCGTCGAAGGAGCCGCGGAGGGTATCCGAGAGCTGGGCCGCCGACGGCGCGGCGATCAGAAGGGTCACCAGCAGTAGGGCCGAACGGAGGAGCATCTCGGCCTCCCTTCAGCACCACTGTACATGGCGAACGGCGAGCCCGCGACGCTGGAGCCAGCGGTCCCGGACCGCGTCCGGAGGATCGGCGTCGGCGACCAACGCCACCAGCGTGGGAAAAAGCCAGCCGGGGTCGGCATCCACCCGGCGGACCGCGTTGCGGACCACGGCCGCGCGCCGCGGCAGGAACACGGTCCCGAGCACGACCGGGGAGGGCACCGGCCCGCGACCGTTCCGCAACCGGATCGCAGGGCCATCGGGCCAGGCGAACGCGAGAGCGTCCAGAAAACGTCGCTCCTCCGGCTCGAGCCGATCGCGCCCGACGCCGCGCCGGACGATCCGACGGCCGAGCTCGAGCGTGGCCTGCAGGCGGCGGCGCACCCACCCGCGGGGGTCCCGCCGACGGATGATGGATCCCGGCGGAGACGACACCAGGGACGGGATCAGCCGCACGAGAGCCGCCTGCTCGGGCGCGTCAAGCACGAGGGCGCCGACCGGGGCCGGCTCACCGGGAGCGACCACAGCGATCCGCCCGTGCGTCCGGCGCGCCGCATCGCGAACCTCCGCCACGCTGACCAGTCCGGCACCGGCGCGCTCGAGCACCCGGACGGTCTCGACCTCCCCCGGCCGCAGGCCGAGCCTCGCGGAGTCGAGCAGCAGCCGGGCGACTCGACGCCGAACCGGCTCGTCGAGCTCGGGCGCTCGCTCACCGACCCGTACGAAGAGGTCGACCGCGGCGTCGACGAGGCTCGGGAGCCAGGGGTTGACCGCCTCTCGCAGGGCCGCGCCGGACGCCGGTGGGGCGACCAGCCCGGCCATCTCGACCGTGGCGTGGAAGGGCGGGTACCCGGGCACCGTCGCGCGGGCCGCGACCAGCCCGTGACGCAGCAGCCAGAGCTCGGGCGCCTCACCACGGGACGCGATGCAGACCTCGCCCCGCAGCCCGCGCCCCAGCGGGAGCGCGTACAGGCCGTCGGGAAACCGCGACCCCATCGGTGCGCCGTCGACCACCACCGGCACCGGCACGAACCGCGCCACCGACCGCAGCCACCCCCGGGCGCGGACGGCGTCGAACCGGGTCCTCGCAGCCCGGATCAGCGCCCCGTCCCGTGCCGTCCCGACGAGCAGTCGGGGCGGGCCGCGCCGGTCGATCGTCAGCACACGATCGACACCGTCGTCGCACGGCAGCTCCAGGTGGAGGTCGCCGCGGGAGGCGAGCCACAGCAGCGACAGGCCGTCCCTCGACTCGATCTCGGCCATGGCCCGGTGCCGCTCGGCTTCGTCCTGGGCCGTGTCGGCCGCCACGGCGAGGGACTCCAGCAGTCGCCGGGTCGCCGCCGCCCCCGGACAGCGGAGCTCGAGCCCGCGCCGGGTGAGCCCCAGATCGACCCGGTCCGCGCCGCAGGAGAGGACCCAGCGCACCAGCTCTGCCGGAACCTGCCACGGGCCCTGGAGCACGGCGTCGGTCAGGGTCTCGAGCTCGGCATCCACGTCGATGCCGAGCGCGGAAACAGTCGTCCCGGTCACGGCCTGTCCCCGGGCTCGAGCGCCTCCTGGGCCAACCGGGAGAGGCCGGGGGAGGCGAGCCTGAGCCCTGCGCCGAGCTGGCCTTCCAGCCACACGGTCAGTGCCAGCGAAGCCGAAGCGCTGCCGGCATCGGCGGGGCACGCTGCCGGGGCTCGGGGATCGACCGCCACCACGACCCCTCGCCCCATGCCCAGTCCCTCGAGGTCGAGGAGGGCCGGGGGCTCGCCCGGCTCCGCCGCCGCGAGGCGGATCTCGACCCCCGCTCCTCTCAGGCGTTCCTGCAGGGTCTCCAGCGCCGCGGGCCGTGCCGCGTTCAGCCGTCGCTGCCACCAGTCCAGGTCGACGGCGCCGAGCCCGTCGACCGCAGCCGCACCCTCCTGCCGGCCGGCATCCACGACCACCGCTCCCACCTCGAGCGCACGCCGCTCCAGCGCGCTGGGGTCCTGCGCCCTCAGCAGCCGTCCCTGACCGGCGAGCCGGCGGGCGCGGGCGACCGAGAGCGAGCGTCCGTCGCGGCACGGAATCAGGGGTCGACGCTCCACTGCGGCGAGACCCGCATAGGCCTCCGGGCGCTCGATCGCACCCCGGATCACCGCCGCCAGGTCGAGCCGATCGCCGAGGTCGACGCGCCGGCGGGTGCGCGCGCGGATCGTTGCCAGCCCGGCTGCGAGCCCGAGCAGCACGATCCCGATCGCGACCGCCCAGGTCGCCTCGAACCGACGACCACGGCCCACGGGCGCGGCACTTCCCGCGTCCGCCGCCGAGGACGACCCGGTCTCGGTCGAAGGTGCCAGGCTGGCGTCGGCCACCGTCCATCGCCCGTCCGGTCCGAGGTACTCGACCCATGCGTGCAGTCCCGGCAGGACCTCGCCGTCTTGGCCGACGTACCCGACCGCGAGCCGCGCCGGCGTCCCAGACGCCGCGAGCAGCGCAGCGAGCACCGAGTTCTGCACGTCGCAGTCGCCTGCCCCGACCGAGAGCGCCCGCGCCAGGAACCCACCGCCACGCTGTCGCGCCGCGCGGTGCCTGGCCGCCGTTTCCGGCGAGCGGTCGTACACCACCCGCTCGCGCACCACCGCGACCGCAGCATCGGTCCGCAGCGCCGGGTCGAGCCGGGCGAGGCGAACCGCCTCGGCGCCGAGGCTCTCCGGCAGCTCCGGCCACCTCGGAGCATCGACCCGGACGCCGACCGCCGGGGGGGACGCGCGATACCGCAGGGTTCCCGAGACCTCGTTTTGGAACACCAGCGCCGGCTCGTCCCGTTCGGTGACCAGCAGCGGGACCGGCTCTCCGTCGAGCACGACCGATCCCGGCTCGACCGCGGTTCCGGTCGGGACCGGGAGCCGCAGGATCCCCGGCCCGGCAGCGATGGCCACCGTCAGCTCGAAGGCCGGACCGCCCGTCGTCGCACCCTCTGCTGGCCGCAGAGCCCCGGTGCGAGCCGGATCGAGGAGGGCTGCGCCGTCGAGCCTCAACGCCGCCAGCAGCGGCTCCCGGTCCGCCGGCCGGTAACGCAGCGCCACGACGGGAAGCTCACCGGCGCCGAGACCGACGTCGGGACCTCGGTAGGCCGCGGCGAGATCCCGGTAGGACCGTTCGGGAACCGATTCCGCCACCCTCACCGCGCCCGACGCACCGGTCGGCACCGGCGAGCCCATCAGCCGGCGCGCACCCTCCGCGAGAATCAGACCGCCCGCAAGGGCGATCAGCGCGCCGAGCGCAAGCCTGCGCGCACGCCGGTCTGACACCAGCGCGGCCCCCCGCTCGGCGAGCCGGGCCACCAGGCCGCGTGGCGACCTCAGGTCGAGCTCGAGGCGCAACAGCCGGTCGAGCTCTCGCCGTGCGCATCCGACCAGCCGCCGCAGCTGCCGGTCTTCGCGAGCGTCTCCTCGTGCCAGCAGCACTTCGAGGCGATCGCTGTCGAGCAGGATGCTCGGCGCGAGCCCGGGCTGGTCACGCGACGGCGCTCCGTGCCGGTCTCCTCGACCCTCACCCAGCAGCTCCTCGAGGGTCGCCGCCTCCCTGACCTTGAGCCCGAAGCCGAACAGCTCCACCTTCGGTGCAGAGGCGAGCGCGACCACCGCTCGGAGCCCACGTCGCGTGAAGCTCAGGGAGGGTGACGGAAGGCTGAACGGCTCGGCCACGCTGCGGCCGTCGACCGCCACCTCGAGCACGCGCTTCGGCGGGTGCCTGCGCGACACGAAACGCGCCGTCTCGCGGACTGCGGCGGTCACCGCTGCCGACAGCCCGGCGCCCGAGCCCGGCCGCTCCAGGCGCACGGTGGTGCCGGGCCTTCCGGTCCATCCGCCCTCCTCGAGCGGCGCCAGACGACCATCCAGAACCACCCGCCAGCCTTCGCCCGAAGCCGGAACCGAGCGCAGCTCGAGGCGGTCGGGGCCGAAGCGGAGCACCGACCAGAAGCCGACGCCGAAGCGCCCCGCCGCGCCCGATCCTCCGCGCTTGCTCGAGGCGTAGAGGGTGAACAGGAACCGGCGCGCCCGGTCGCCGTCCATCCCCTCGCCGTCGTCCCGCACCTCGACCCACTCGCGCCCGCCTCCGCAGCCGGTGCTCACCTCGACCGACGCCGCCCCGGCATCGCGGGCGTTCTGGATCAGCTCCCTGAGAAAGACCCAGGGGTCGCCCCCGTAGCGGCGCGCCTCGTCGCCCGCGCGCTGAAGGAAGACCTCCCGTGCCGCCCTCACCGCAGGCTCCACCTCAGCGGGAGAACCACAGAGACACGGAGACACGGAGAGGACACTGAGCCCGCCCAACCCTCCCTGGCACGGCCGGAGCCGCGCTGCGGCCCCGACCCTGCCCGCGGGGGGCGGGAGGGGGCTCTGTGCTCCTCTGTGCCCTCTGTGCCCCTGTGGTTCAATCCCCGCCCCCTAGACGGTGCCGACGAGGCCGTAATGGTCGTCGACCAGCGCGTCGCGGTCCTCCCGGAGCCGGCGCACGGCCTCGGGCAGGGCGGCGAGAATGTCGCTCGCGGTCATGCCGTCGGGCCCGATGCGCTCGGCGGCGATGTCCCCGGCCAGGCCGTGCACGAACACGCCCGTCACGACCGCGTCGCCGAGCTCGAGGCCGAGCCCGTTGAGGGCCGCGATCGCACCGGTCAAGACATCCCCGCTGCCCGCGGTCCCCATCCCGTGGTTGCCGCTCGGGTTCAGCCTCACCCGGCCGTCGGGCAGCCCCACCAGCGTCCGTGCACCCTTCAGCACGACCACAGCGCCGGTGTCCTCGGCCAGCGCCCGGACGGTCGCGACCGGATCGGACCGGATCGACTCGACCGAGCGCCCGGTGAGCCGGGACATCTCTCCGGGGTGGGGCGTGAGGACGGTGGGAGCGGCGCGGTGGCGGACCACGTCGAGCTCGGCCGCGACCGCGGACAGCCCGTCGCCGTCGACCAGCACCGGCGACCGGAGGCCGGCGACCAGGCGCCGGATCGCCTCCGCGGTCTCGGGTCCCGTCGAGGCCCCCGGACCGACGATCGTGAAATCGACCATCCGGCCGAGCTCGAGCAGCCCTTCGACGGCCGCCATGGCGAGCCCGCCCTCCGCGGTCTCCGGCTGAGGCACGAAGACCGCCTCGCGGGCGGTGGTCGCCAGGTACGGCACCACCGAGCGCGGCGCCGCCAGCCTCACGTAGCCGGCGCCAGACCTCAGCACCGCCATCGCGGCGAAGGTCGGCGCACCGAAGTACCCGGCGGCACCGCCCACCACGAGCACGTCGCCGAAGGACCCCTTGTGGCCCTCGGAGGCGCGGGGCGGCAGCCGAGACGGCAGCGCGATCTCCACCGGCAGGTCGGGCGCGGCCCACAGCTGGGGCGGGAAGGAGATGTGGCTGAGCACGAGCTCGCCGCCGAGCGACCCGCCGGGCTCGAGCAGGTTGCCGAGCTTGGGCAGCCCGAACGTGACGGTCAGATCGGCGCGCACCGCGACCCCGCGCACCAGGCCCGAGTCGCCGTCGACCCCGGAGGGGATGTCGATCGCGACCACGGGCCGGCCGCTGGCGTTGACCGCCTCGATCACCTCCCGGATGGTCCCGGTCACCTCCCGGGTCAGCCCGGTTCCGAGCAGGCCGTCCACGACCACGTCGGCTTCCCCGAGCGCGATCCGCACGGTCTCGAGGTCGGGCCGCACGACGACCTCACCTCCACCGCGTCGCAGGATCTCGAGGTGGAGCGCCGCGGCGCCCCCGAACCCGTCGGGGTCGGCGAACAGCAGCACCGAAACCACCGCGCCCTCCGAGCGCAGGGCCCGCGCGACCACGAAGCCGTCGCCGCCGTTGTTCCCTCCCCCGCACAGCACAACGACCCGGAGGCCCGGCGCAGGCCATCGCCCGCCCATGGCCCGCACCACCGCGAGCCCGGCGTTCTCCATCAGGAGGTGGTCCGGAATGCCGAACTCGGTCACCGCACGCCGGTCGAGCTCGCGCATCGCATCGACGGTCGAGACCTTCATCGCCTGCCTCCCGAGCTCAGTCGGCCCCCCGGCCCGTGTCGTGTTTCGCGGTCATCGAGGCCTTCCAGGTGCCGAGAAACGGCTCCGGCAAGCGCACCGGGCGCCCCGAGGCGAGATTCACCGGCACGTGCTCGGTCGAGCCGGTCGCGATCAGACCTCCGCCGTCCCCGGCCACCACCTGGTACTCGAAGACGCACCGCCGCGAACGGGCCTCGGTCAGCCGGGTCCAGACCACGACCGGCTGGTCGTAGCGCGCCGGCGAGTGGTAGCGAACCTGGCACGCGACCACCAGCAGGGCGATGCCGCGCGACTCGAGCTCCCGGTAGGGCGCCCCGGTCCGCCGGCCGAGCTCGCTGCGACCCTCCTCGAACCAGGGCAGGTAGCGGGAGTGGTGGACCATCCCGCCGGCGTCGGTCTCGGCGTAGCGTACCCGGAACCGCACCGCGTACCAGCCCTCGCCGGGGTGGTTCGAGGTTGCGCAGGTCACGCGCTCACTCCATGCCGACCGCGAACATCCGATCGAGATCGTAGCGTGACAGCACGCGGAAGGCGATCAGGGTCTCGGACTCCCGGATCCCGACCACCTTCAACATCTGCGAAGTGACCACTTCGGCGAGGTGGCGGTCGTCCCGCGCCCGCACCACCACCGCCAGGTCCCACCGTCCGGCGACCGAGTAGACCTCGGACACCCCGTCGACGCCGACCAGCTCCTCCGCCACCTCGTTGATCCTGTCCCGCTCGACCCTCAGGAGCACGATCGCGCTGACCATGGTGTTCCTCCGCCCAGCCGGGCTCCGGCCCCCACCACGCTACAACGTCGGGGCTGAACGTGCCACCGGCGACGGTGCGGGAATGGGCCCTGTCGTCGCGGTGGTTGCCCGGGGGGCCCCACCGACAGGTATCGGAAGGTGCCATGGAGCGTGTCGTCATCGAGCTCGAGCAGCCCTGCAACCTGGACAGCGCCAGGCGGCTTGCCGACGAGGAGGCCGCGCGGCGGCTGGGGCCGATCGCCTGCCTCGCCTGGTTCGACGGAAACACCGGACGCGAGTCGCCGACCCACGCCAGCGAGTGCCACGGGGACTGCGAGACCCCAGGTTGGATGGAGTACGCGCTCACCAGGGGCGCGTCGCTCGCGGTCGAGCTGCGCCCGGGTCCGTACGTGTTCTGCTACCGCTCGGTTGCCGAGTTCCTCTGATCGTCCGGCCGCGCCCGGATCGGGCAGCCGGCGTCTCAAGACGAGCTCAGTAAGGTACCTCCGCGGCGAGCCAGCGGTCGCCATCCTCGGCCTCGTCCGCCTCCGTGACCATGCCGCCCCAGGGCAGACGGCTGGTCTCGCAGTCGTCGCAGACGTACGGCTGATCGGCGGACATCGACTCGACGAACGCGGGCGACCACTCGGGAACCGCACCGCACTTGGTGCAGGGCATGACTGAAATCCTGTTCATGGCGTCAGGCTCCTTTCGGGGGAACTCATAACAAAACCTAGACCATGTCGCAGCAGATTGAAAGGGAGCCCGCGGCACGCCCACGTCGCGCCGCGGCGGTCGCGGCCCTCCTCATCTCGACCGGGCGGAACCACCCCGGCGCCGCGCGGGTCGTCCCCTCAATCCTCGTGGTCGGTGAGCGGACCGGGTCGCCATCCGTTCGTGGACGCGAGACAGTACGGGATCAGGGGGCGGACGGCAGGCGGCAGTTCCGGGATCGGGCACGGGTCGCGGTGTCACCTGTCCGGGGAGCCGGGGGCCGGAGCACCGCGGCGCCGCAGCACGACGAAGGTCATGTCGTCGGCGAGCGGCCGTCCCGCCCGCCAGCGGTCGGCCTCGGCTTCGAGCGCCGCGATGACCTCGGCCGGGCTGCGCTCGGCGACCGAGAGGAAGGCTCGACGCGCGCGCTCGTATCCGAAGGGTTCGCCGTCCGGGTCGAGCAGCTCGGGAAAGCCGTCCGACATCAGCAGCACCGTGTCGCCGGAGGAGAGCAGGACCTCGCGATCGACGTAGCTCGGCGCCGAGAAGGCGCCGAGCGGGATGCCGGGGACCAGCAGCTCCTCGATCTCGCCGCCGGCCGCACGGTGGACCAGGGCCGGCGGCATGCCCGCCGCCGACAGCACGAGACGGCCGTCATCGAAGGTGGTGACCAGCATCGCCATGCTGACCCGGCCCAGACGCATCCCGCGGATGACCTTCGAGGCTTCGGTCAGAAAGACGCTCGGCACGAGGTCGCCGCCGGTCGAAAACAGGCTCTTGGCGACCGTGACCATGGTTCCGGCGGTGACCCCGTGCCCGGTGGCGTCGCCGAGGGTGGCGGTCAGCCGACCGTCCGCACCGGAACGGAAGTCGTAGTAGTCGCCGCCGACCTCGGTCGCGGTGCGCATCGAGACCGCGAGATCGAGGTCGTCGCGCTCGGGCAGCCGGCTCGGCAGCAGCGACAGCTGGAACCGTCGCGCCGCCTCGAGCTCCTGCCCGCGGCGGGCGTTCTCGGCTTCGAGCAGCCGCCGCCCGACCGCCTGCTCCCGCCGTTCGCGTTCCTGCTCGAGCAGGCGAGCCTGGTTCTCGTCGAGATCCTCCGCCATCCGGTTGAAGGCGCCCGCCAGGCGACCGAGCTCGTCGTTGGAGCGGACCGGAACCCTCACCGACAGGTCGCCCTCCGCGAGCCGACCGGCGGCGGCGGTCATGTCGGCGAGGCCACGGGTCATCCGCCGCGACAGGGGCAGGATCCCGAGCATCGCCAAGGTCACCAGCGCCATTCCCCAGGCGAGGTTGCGGACTGCGGTGCGACGGATCTCGGCAAGCCCGCGGTCGAGCGGGCGGGCGACCCCGAAGGCCATGCCCGAGCTGTCGTCCCGACTCTCGACCACGATCCAGCCGGCGGCGGTCGCCGCCCCCTCTCCGGCGGCGGACGGGTCCTCGAGCCCGAGCCGCGCCAGCTGCTGGAGATCCCCTCGCGACGCGGCGTAGAGCTTGCCCTCGCGGTCCCGGGCGAAGGCGACCTCCCCGGGCTCGCGACGGGTCCCGCCGAGCACGACCTCGAGCAGCTGCTCGGGTCGCACCTCGGCCACCAGGTGGCCGACCACCTCGTCGCCACGCCTCACCGGGTAGCGAAAGCGCTCGCCGAGCGCCGCCTCCGCCTCGCGCCGCCGCTGCCGGAGCTCGTCGATGCGCCGCCGGGTCATGCGGACCGCGCGCGGC
Source organism: uncultured Acidobacteriota bacterium (assembly GCA_963714745.1). GTDB lineage: Bacteria > Acidobacteriota > Thermoanaerobaculia > Thermoanaerobaculales > Sulfomarinibacteraceae > CAVQPK01. The sequence goes on along the minus strand of CAVQPK010000012.1, from coordinate 26,194 downwards.
AGCGACCGCCGCAACGCCTCGGCAACCCTCTCGCTCTCGGCGAGGGCGGCATCCGCGTTCTCGCCGTCCACCACCTCGAGCTCGCGCAGGGTCTCGATCGCGAGCCGCGACGACTCCGCGATCGCAGCCAGGGTCTGCTCGAGGGAGCCGGTCGGCACGCCCTCGAGCTCCTCGTCCGGCATCGCCACCGGCGGCGCCTGAGGCGGCGTCGGCCGCTTGCCCAGCAGCATGACGACGCTCCGCTCGTTCGGAACGCCCTCGTCACGGCCCAGCCGCAGTGGCGACTCGGCCCCGACCTCGGCGGTGGAAGCGCCCTCGATCGGGACGAACTCGAACGACTCCACCATCGGCGCGATCGGAGCGAAGCCGTCGCGGACCTTGCGCTCCAGCGAGGACCGGGCGACCACGTTGTCGGAGCCGGCCAGCGCGGCGACCTCGGTCGCCGTGTCGCGCAGCACGCCGTCGAGCTCGTTGCGCGCCATCACCATCCGCCAGTTGAGCTCCTCGGCCCGACGGCGTGACGCCTCCGCGATCGCGCCCCGGTACGCGGCGAGCGAGGTCGAGTACGAGTACAGGACGATCGCGGCCAGCGGTACCACCGCGAGCACGAAGAGGGCGAGGATGAGGCGGACCCTGAGCGTCATGGTGAGGTCGTCACACACCCTTCGACAGGGGCGACCCTATGCGGCGCGCCCGGCGGGAGGTACGCCCGCCGGGCGCCGGGGTTCTCGACGACGGGCGCGGGGCCCGTCGGGCTGAGCCTCACAGCAGGCTCTGGATCTGCGCCTCGAGCTCGCGCTCGTCGCCCGCTTCGAAGCCCAGGTGGTAGTACATGATCCGGCCGTCGCGCCCGAGCAGGTACGAGGTCGGAAAACTGCGCACCCCGAACACCGCACGGACCACCTCGGCGTCGCCTTCGCCGTTCTCCAGCAGGGTGTAGCTGAGACCCTTCTCGGCGATGAACTTCCGGGCCCTCTCGGTGTCCCGCTTGCGCTCGACGGCGACAACCTCGAAACCCCGGTCGCGGTAGCTGTCGAACAGGGGCTGCAGGCGTGGCAACTCCACGCGGCAGCCGCCTCAGGTGGGGAACCAGAACGCGAGCAGCACCACTTTCCCGTTGAAGCTCTCGAGCGCCACCTCGCGGCCCTCGTAATCGGTCAGGGTGAACCCCTCGACGGGTTTCGCGAGCCGGTCCCGGGTCGCCCACAGGTAGTCGTCGAGGCCCGCCTCGGTGCCGAAGCGCGCCGCGTAGGCGCGGCGGAGATCGGCCATGGCCGCGTCGTCGCCGCCCATCACCGCGTCCGGAGCCAGCAGCTCGAGCGCACGCTCGGCGTCACCGGCCTCGAGCGCGGTCGCACCCCACCACTTGAAGAGCGGATCCTGCGGCACGCCAGCGTAGTTGCGCTCGGCGTCGGCGGCCACCGACGCGAACGCCGCGAGCGCGTCCTCGGTCAGACCGAGGTTGGCCAGCGCCCAGCCTCGATACGACTCGGCCAGGACCCGGCGTCGGGTGGCTGCCGCCGCCACCTCCTCGTCGGTGAGCTCGGTCTCGGGGTTGTCGGCGCGGTAGGCTTCGGCTGTCGCCTGCCCGCCCGCGAGCTCGGCGAAACCGAGCGTCTCGCTCCAGGCCTCGCCGGCGACCAGGCCCTCCATCAGCTCGAGCCGGTCGTTGAAGGTCAGCGTGCGATCCGCGGTGACGTTGCCCAGCGCGACCTCGAGCTTGGCGGAATCGCGCTGCAGCGCCGCGAGCTTCACCAGCAGCTTGTCGAGCTCGAAGCGCTCGTCGGCGTCCTCCAGCTGGGGCCAGATGCTGCGCACCAGGGCCTCGGTGTCGGCGGGAAGCCCCGCCTCGACCGCCTCGAGGTCGACGAGCCAGCCGAGTAGACCGCTGGTCCTGCGGGTGACCGGGTACTGCTCCAGGTAGCCCCGGAGAATCCGGATCGCCTCCTCGTTGCCCTCGCCGGCAGCCTCGATCGCGGCCTTCGCGGTCTCCCATGCCTCGTCCGCGGTCGGCGCTGCGGCCTGTCGGCCGCACGCCACCCCCACCAGGACCGCCGCAAGGGTTCCGGAGATCAGAAGCAGGCGTCGCATGTGCCCTCCCTTCCGCGACCCGACGCCTCCGGCGTCGATCGTTCGGCCGAGTGTAGCAACACGCGGCACGGGGAGGCGCCCCGGCGTCCGATCGGCCTGACACGGTTCAAAGAACGCTCCGCCTCACCACCCTGCGGCCGCCGGGAGCCGGTAGAATCGCTCCGATGTACGCCCGCACCGGCTCCGGTTCGTCATTCGGCCTCGGCGGCCTGGCTCCGCCGGGACCGCCTCCCCGCGACGTCCTGGCGCTGGTCGCGGTGGTCTTCGTCACCTTCTCGATGCAGTTCTTCGAGGCGACCAGCCTCCTGGTCGCCGCCCTGCGCCTGACCCCGCTGGTCTACTCCGGCTGGCTGTGGCAGGCGGCCACCTACCCCTTCATCGGTTTCGGCGGGCCCAGCTTGTGGATCCTGCTCGAGCTCGTGATCCTGTTCTGGTTCGCTCGCGACACCTTCTGGGCCCTGGGACGGAGGCGCTTCTGGAGCACCCTGGTCACCGCCACGGTCGCCGCCGCCGTCGTCGCCTGCCTGGTCGGCCTTGCCGCAGGCGGGCCGGCCGCCTTCGTCCTCATGCAGGGGCAGCGCATGCTGCTCGCGGTCCTGGTCGCCGCCTTCGCCACCCTGTTCGGCGACGCCACCATCCTGCTCCTGTTCGTGATCCCGATCCGCGCGCGGTGGTTCCTCTGGATCGAGGTCCTGTTCGCCTTCGTGGGCTATCTCGGCAGCCGAGACCTCGCCGGGTTCCTCGGTCTGGTGACCGCGGTCGCGACGACCTACCTGATGCTCAGCCCCGGCGGCCCCGGTCGCGAGCTGCACCGGTGGCGCAAACGTGCCGAGCAGCGGCTGCTCGAGGAGCGCCTCAAGCGCATGCGCCGCAAGCGCGACTTCCGCGTGCTCGACGGGGGCGGCGAAGGCGGCGGCAACGGCCGCGACCGCTGGGTTCACTGACCGGCGGCCGTTCCGAGCGGTATACTCCGTCCGCACCTGGAGGTTGAGATGCGACAGTGTCTTCGTTCCTCGCTCCCAATCGTGGCGGCCGCGCTCTTGGCCGGGTCGGCGGCAGCGACCGATCTCGGGGTCGGGTTCGATCCCAAGACCGATCCGGATCGCGCGCTGGCTCTCGCGCTCCGCGTCGATGCCGCCGCCTCCGAGGAGGCGACCGCCGCACCCGACTGGGGCACCGCGGACGCCCAGATCCTCGACCTGACCTGGGCCGACGCCTCGCCCCTGTACTCGAGCGCGACCTGGGAGCCGAGCGGCAACTACATCTACCGGACCTCCGGCCCTCGCTACCGCTGCACCTCTCTGGGTGGTCTGCCCAACGGCGCGGCACTTGCTGCGATCGGGGTCTCGCTCTACGACACCAGCGCAATCTTCGACACCGCCTGGGACCTCACGCGGAAGCTACGGCGCCGGCCTGGTCGAGAACCTCGCCACGGTGACCGTGATCACCTCCGCCGGCTACGGCACGTTCTGGACCCCGTTCGGGAGCCCCTTCACGATCGACAACGACGGGAGCTCCTACCTGCTCTGCTTCTGGTTCTCGCCCACGGTCGGCGACGACAGCCTGCGCTTCCTCGGGTTCAAGGTCCGCTACCGGCTCCAGGTGAGCCCCGCGCCGGCAACGGCGACCTTCACCGACGTCCCCACGGACCACCCGTTCTTCCAGTTCGTCGAGGCGCTCGCCGATTCGGGGATCACCTCCGGCTGCGGCGCCGACACCTTCTGCCCGGACTCGCCTTTGACCCGCGGACAGATGGCCGTCTTCTTGGCCAAGGCGCTCGGGCTGCACTTCCCGGCAAGCTGAGTACTCCCCACCAGGAGCAGGCTGGTATGCGGCCACCGCGGACTCCCGCCGGCTGGCTTCGTGCTCCCTTGATGTACGGCAAGGGTACGCCTCGGTCGCAAACCGTCGCCAGCCGGGCTCATCGGCGCCCTTGGTGCGTCACTGCACTGATGGTGAGGAGCACCAAGCCGCGGCTGCGACGGGTCAGGCTGCGCTCGACTCGGTGCGCAGCAGCGCCTGGAGTCGCTCGCGGCCGCCGTGTTCGTAGGTGAGGAACCGCAGCGCGATCCCGCGCACGAGCTCGCGCCGAAAGCTGGTGTGACGGACCACCTCCGCGCGGCCTCGAATCGGTCCGCCGGGATCCGAAAGGGCCAGCTCGAAGTCACACTCGAGGCCCGGCTCGAGCTCGGTGAGTCCCTCCACCAGCATGCCGGTCGAGGAGATGTTGACCACCCTGCTCGGCATCACCGACTCACCGGAGGAGAGCGCGAGTCGGAGCTTGAGCTCGACACGGAGCGCCACCCGGGGAGGCGCCTCGAGCAGCCGGCCGAGGGCCTCGTGGAGCAGCGCCGGCGGCGCGCTCCGGCCGACCACCTCGCAGCGTTCGGCGGTAGTCGCGTCCCGCGCGGCGACCTCCATGCCCGGCGACGCGACCACCAGGATGGCGCTCGCGTGGTTGGGACCGACCTCCGCCCGTCCCCCGGCGATGAAGTCCCGCAGCAAGAGGTCGGGCAGCGGATAGCCGCAGACCACGAGGTCGAATCGTCGCGTCCGCATCGCCTTGAGCGCTTCCGCGGCAGTGGTGAACCGCTGGACGTCGTGGTCACGCCGCCGGAGCATCGGCGCGCTCGCGCCGAGATCCTCCGGCTCGAGCCCCACCACCAGGATCGACCGTGACATCGGCTCCTCCGGGCCCAGCCCTACGCCGGACCGTTCCCATGGTACCTCCGGCTGAGGTTTACGGGAGCCCGGGCTCCGACCTCGTCTCAGGCCTGACATGGACCCCGTCTCGGGCCTGAGACGAACCGGGTCGCCACCTCGCCAGCTCGTTGTGAGCCATCTCTTTGCAGCAAAAAGTCTTCCGGACAGTCTCGAGCGACTCTCGAAACCTGGCACCGGTCCTGCTCTGGAACGGCCAGCGGCACGACATGCCGCCGATCGTCACTGAGGAGGTGATCCGATGCGTCAGGTTTCCAGCTTCATCCTGGTGGTTGTGCTCCTGCTCGCGGTCCCGGGCTCGGCCCAGGACATCGATTCCAAGGCACGCTACCCCTTCACGGAGGTCGACACGACCTTCGTCGAACCGGCCCCGCCGCTGCCCGACGGCTACGGCACCAACGACTGGCAGATCCTCAACGTGAGCTGGAGCTCTCTGCTCCCTCTCGACGGCAGCTCGGACTGGGAGTACGAAGCCGGGCAGTTCGTGAGCAACACCGGTTCCGGCACCTGGTACTGCGCCGGGCTCGACGCGCTGCCCAACGGCGCCCTGATCACCACTGTCGGCACTTACTACTACGACACCAACGCGGGCCTCGACCCTGCCATCGAGCTCGGCTACGGCCACGGTGCCGGAAGCTGGACCGAGATCAAGGAGATCAGCCCTTCGTACTCCTCGGGCTACACCCTGGCGTGGTTCGACCTCGGCCTCGGTCACACCGTCGACCAGTACAACAACACCTACACCATGTGCTTCAACTTCAAGGTCTCCGACGCCTCGATCCGACTGCGCAACTTCCGCATTCTCTACTACCTCCAGGTGAGCCCGGCCCCCGCCACCGCGACCTTCAACGACGTGCCCACCAACCACTCGTTTTTCCGGTTCGTCGAGGCGTTGGCCGACTCGGGGATCACCTCCGGCTGCGGCAACAACAACTTCTGCCCCGACGCGCCGCTCACCCGCGGCCAGATGGCGGTCTTCCTGGCCAAGGCGCTCGGCTTGCACTACCCGGCGTTCTGAGCTCCTCCGATCACCAGCTGCGGACGGGCCGGCGCCTCGGGCGCCGGCCCGTGGCTTGCCTCCGGGTGTCCGACCCGCTACCGTGGCCGGTCATGAAGCACGCGATTCTTCCCGTTGTCGTTCTCGCCGCGGCCCTCGCCGCCGCTCAGCCGACCCCGATCCCGGCGCCTCCGGACGTCGCCGCCCCCCCCGAGGACGCTCAGCGCACCGCGTCCGGGCTGGTCTCGAAGGTGCTCGTCGCCGGAACCGGCACCGAGCACCCCGGTGCCGCCGACATGGTCACGGTGCACTACTCCGGCTGGACCACCGACGGAAAGATGTTCGACTCGTCGCACCAGCGCGGCAAGCCCTCCACCTTTCCGCTCAACCGGGTCATCCCGGGCTGGACCGAGGGTGTTCAGCTGATGGTCGCCGGCGAGACCCGCCGGCTCTGGATCCCGGACCAGCTCGCCTACCAGGGCCGTGCCGACCGCCCCCAGGGCACGCTGGTCTTCGACGTCGAGCTGATCTCGTTCGAGAAGGCCCCGGAGCCGCCGAAGACCCCGGACGACGTCGCCGCGCCGCCCGAGGACGCCGAGCGCACATCATCGGGCCTCGCCTCGAGGGTGCTGAAGCCCGGCGCAGGCAGCGAACACCCGACCCGGCGCAGCACCGTCACGGTGCACTACTCCGGCTGGACCACCGACGGAAAGATGTTCGACAGCTCGGTGCTGCGGGGCCAGCCGGCCACGTTCCGGCTCGACCAGGTCATCCCCGGCTGGACCGAGGGCGTGCAGCTGATGGTCGCCGGCGAGACGCGACGCTTCTGGATCCCCGAGAAGCTCGCCTACAAGGGCCAGCCGGGCGCCCCGGCCGGGACGCTGGTGTTCGACGTCGAGCTGATCTCGTTCCAGTGACCGCAGGCTTCGCCTCGGGGATCGCACGGCTGGGCGCCGGCGCCTCGACGGTGCTCGGATGCCCGTTGAGGCCGGCGGTCGAGCTCGATCTCACCGCCGGCAACCCGGCGCTCGCGCGGCTCGACCTGGCCGACACCGCTGCCTTCTCAGCCTACATCGATCGGCTGCTCGAGCGCGAAGGAGCGGTCGTCGGCGTCGGCCGCTGGGGCGAGGACCGGACCGTCTACCGCTTCTCGGCCCTCTTCGCCGGCGACGGCGAGGCCCGCACCGTGCACCTCGGGATCGACCTCTTCGCACCCGCCGGGACCGCGGTCCGGGCGCCGCTTCCCGGTGTCGTGCACAGCCTCGCCGACAACGCCCGGATTGGCGACTACGGGCCGACCGTGATCCTCGAGCACGAGGCCGAGGGCACGCGGTTCTGGACCCTGTACGGCCACCTCGACCCCGAAGTGCTCGACCAGCTCGAGCCCGGGCGGGCCTTCGCCGCCGGCGAGCCCTTCGCCGCCCTCGGCGGCTGGCCCGCCAACGGCGGCTGGCCGCCCCACCTCCACCTCCAGGTGATCACCGAGCTCGGCGAGCACCGCGGCGACTTCCCCGGCGTCGCCGCCCCCTCCGAAGCCGCCGCCTGGCTCGCCCGCTGCCCCGATCCCTCGCCGCTGCTCGGCCTCGGCGAGCTGCGGGTGGTGCGGTGAGCGGCGGCTGGCTCCGTGGTGTCTTGGTGTTTGATCGCGCGTGACTCGAGCCCCGTGAAACGCGGCTATACTGCCCGCGCGTGGTGTCCCAGAACCTCTTCCTGCTGCGCGAGTTCGTGCGCCGGGACTTCACCGGCCGCTACGCCGGCTCGATGCTCGGCCTGCTGTGGTCCTTTCTCCAGCCGCTCTGGCATCTGCTCCTGTTCACTTTCCTGTTTTCGGTCGTGCTCAAGATCTCGCCGCTGGGCGAGCGCACGGGCAACTTCGCGATCTTCCTGTTCTGCGGCCTGCTGCCCTGGGGCGCGCTCCAGGAGGGCGTGCAACGGGCGTCGACCGCGATCACCGACAACGCCAACCTGGTCAAGAAGGTCAGCTTCCCCTCCGAGCTGCTGGTGCTGTCGGTGGTGCTCGCCGCGCTGGTTCACGAGGCGATCGCCGGCGGCATCTTCCTCGCCGTGCTGGCCGGCATGGGGGAGTTTTCGTGGCGGGGGCTGCCGCTGCTGCTCGTCGCGATCCCGCTCCAGGTCGCCCTCACCGCCGGGCTCGGCCTGCTGCTCGCCGCGGTCAACGTCTTCTTCCGCGACACCGCTCAGCTGCTCGGCATGCTCTTCACCGGCTGGTTCTACCTGACGCCGGTGGTCTACCCGATCGCGCTCGTGCCGGAGCGCTATCGAGGTTGGCTCGAGCTCAACCCCGCCTCCACCCTGGTCGCGCTCTACCGCAAGGCCCTGCTCGGCGGCGACCTGGCTCCCGTCCCGGGCACCCTCGGGCTCGCGGCGGTCTCCTTCGCCGTGCTCGCCCTCGGCCTGGTCGTCTTCCGCCGCCTGAGAGTCGCCTTCGCCGACGAGATCTAGGGCGAACCACAGAGGCACGGAGGCACAGAGAGGACACGGAGCCCCCTCCCTGCCAACGCGGATCGGGTCGGGCCCGCGGTTCGCGGGCCCGACCCGATCCGTCCGGTGGGTAGGGGTTCTCTGTGCTCCTCTGTGTCTCCGTGCCTCCGTGGTCTTTCCGATGCGACGGGATCGCGGCGGGGCCCGTACAATGCGTGAGTGGCCGACACGGTGGTCGAGGTTCGCGACCTGTCGAAGGTCTACCGGGTGTACCCGCGCCCCTGGGACCGGCTCGTCGAGGCGGCCGTCCGGCGACCCCGCCACCGCGAACGCCGCGCCCTCGACGCGGTCACCTTCGCGGTCGAGCGCGGCGAGGGGCTCGGCATCATCGGCGAGAACGGCGCCGGCAAGTCGACGCTGCTCAAGATCCTCGCCGGCGTGACCCGCGCCTCGTCGGGCGAGACCCGGGTTGCGGGCCGGGTGGCCTCGATCCTCGAGCTCGGCTCGGCCTTTCACCACGAGTTCACCGGCCGCCAGAACATCATGCTCAACGCCGCAATGCTCGGCCTGACGAGAGACCAGATCGAGGCCCGCACCCCGGACATCATCGGATTCTCGGAGCTCGGCGAGGCGATCGATCAGCCGCTCAAGACCTACTCGACCGGAATGGTGATGCGGCTCGGGTTCGCGATCGCCACCCAGGTCGACCCCGACGTGCTGATCATCGACGAGGCCCTCTCGGTCGGCGACGGGTACTTCCAGAAGAAGTGCATGGACCGCCTCCACCGCTTCGTCGAGGCCGGCGGCACGATCCTGTTCTGCTCCCACGCCATGTACTACGTGTCGGCGTTCTGCTCCCGGGCACTGTGGCTGCGAAGCGGGAGAATCGAGGCGCTCGGCCCGGTCGAGGATGTCGTGCGGCGCTACGAGGACTTCCTGCTCGCCAAGGCCGGCGACCACGAGCAGGTGGCCGCGCCGCCGGCCGACGCCGGCGGCGGTCCCGCCCGGCTGCTCGGCGCCCACGTGCTCGACGGCGACGGCCCCTTCCGCTCCGGCCAGCCGTGGGCGGTGGAGATCGAGTGGGAATCGGTCGACCCGGACCTCCCGTTCCACCTCGCGGTCGGACTCAACCGCCTCGACGGGGTGGAGGTGGCGAGCTTCATCAGCCGCTCCACCGGCTGCGGCCCATGGTCGGGCGCCCGTCACTATCGTGCCCGGCTCGAGGTTCCCGCCCTGCCCCTGGTCAAGGGCGGTTTCACCCTCTACGTCTACGTGCTCGGGGAGGATGCGCTGCACATCTACGACATGAAGGTCATCGACCACGCCTTTTCGGTCGCGAGCTCCGACTACGCCTTCGGGCTGGTCGAGATCCCCCACCGGTGGCGCCCGCTCGAGGCGGAGGAGGCGGCCCGATGATCCGCCTGCCGCTTTTGGGAAAGCCACCGAAGCCCGTCGCCTCGTGGCGCGCGAGCCCGTTTCTTCACCTGGAGGAGGGGCGCATCTACGACCCGCTCACCGACGGGGTGATCGCGGCGGACCACCCCGCCCACGATCCACTTCGCGACCTGGTCGTGACCAGAGCGACCGTCGCCACCCTCGACCCCGTCCTCGAGCCGTTGGCCGGGCAGGGCTGGCTGGTCGACGCCGCCGAGGACCTCTCGCGCCGGTACCGGCTCAAGTACGTCTCGCTCGAGGCCCACACGATCTGCAACCAGGCCTGCTACTACTGCCCGGTCTCGGTGGCGCCGCGCGAGAGCTTCTTCATGCCGACCCCGCTCTACGAGCGGATCGTGCGCGAGGTGGCCGAGCTCGACGAGCCGGTCGAGGCGGTGGTGATGATCAGCTACAACGAGCCCACCGTCGACCCCCGCTTTCTCGAGCAGGTGCGCTGCATCAAGGACCACGGCCTGCCGCCGGCAGTGCTCACCAACGGCTCCGGGCTGACAGCCAAGCGGGTCGACGCGATCCTCGAGATGGGCGGCCTGTCCTACTTCTCGGTCAACATCTCGACCCTCGACCGCGAGGCCTACCGCCGTGACCGCGGCAAGGACCACCTCCCGAAGGTGCTCGCCAACCTCGACTACGTCAAGGACAAGCCGCTCGCGCCGACGATGGACATCGTGGTGCTCGGCGAGGGCGACGAGGCTCACCAGCGCAACTTCGAGGAGCTTGCCGGACGCTTCGCCGGGAGCTGCTTCAATGTCCGCCACGAGATCGCCAACGACCGCGCGGGCTACCTGGAGGTCGGCCTCCAGGCCCTCAACCCCGACAAGCGCCTGTGCGGCTGCGAGCTGGTCGGCTCGCGCCCGCTCCAACACCTCCACGTCACCGCCCACGGGAAGTGCATCCTCTGCTGCCAGGACTATCGGGAGCAGTGGGAGGTCGGGGACCTGAGGACCCGCTCCGTGCGAGAGGTTCTCGAAGGCGACGAGATGGCCCGCATGCGGCGCTGGGTCTATGGGCTCGAGGAGGCCCCTGACGACTTCATCTGCCACGGCTGCCACTACGCACTCAAGCGTTGAAGGTCTCGGCGCGCCCATGGCTCCGGCCAACCCGCTGACGGTCACCTACCTCGTCGAGGGCACCCAGCTGTTCGGCGGAGTCAAGGTGGTGTTCCGCCAGGCCGACCTCATGGCCGCACGAGGGCACTCGGTGACCGTGCTCTCGAAAGGACCCGAGCCGACGTGGTACCGCCCCCGGGCTGAGTTCCGGCAGGTCGGCGCCTTCGAGCCCACGGAGATCCCGCCCAGCGACGTCGTGGTCGCCACCGACTGGCCGACGCTTGCGCCTGCGGTCGCCTCGGGACGGGGCGCCCCCGCGCACCTCTTTCAAGGCGACGAGGCGTCCTACACCCACAACATCACAGACCACCCGGCGATCCGGCGAGCCTACGCGCATCCGATTCCGGCGCTCGTGGTCTCGCCCCATCTCGGGGAGGTACTCGAACGGCAGTACGGCCGGCCCTGGCGCCATGTCGCCCAGCCGCTCGAGCCGTTTTTCCGTCCGCCGCGGTTCTCGCTGCTGACACACAGAGGTCCCAGCCGGCCGGCTCGTGTGCTCGTGGTCGGACCCTTCGAGTGCGACTGGAAGGGGGTGGCCACCGCCCTCGCGGCGGTCGACCAGGTCCGGACACGGGGTCTCGACTGCCGGCTGGTTCGTCTCTCCCAGCTCCCGCTCCTGCCCGAGGAGGCCGAGCTCGCTCGAGCCGACGAGTTCCACACCCATATCCGACCCGAGGAAGCAGCGCGACTGATCTCCGGCTGTGACCTGCTGCTCGCTCCTTCATGGGAGCAGGAGGGCTTCGGGCTGCCGGTGCTGGAGGCGATGGCCTGCGGGACACCGGTCGTCGCATCCGACATCTCCTGCTTCCGACACTTCGCGCACGACGCCGCCCTGCTGGTTCCCGCCGGCCAGCCGGCAGCGTTCGCGGAGGCTGCGCACCGGGTCCTGACCAACCCGCGTGAGTGGCGCCGGCTGCGCCGCCTGGGGCGTGAGGTCGCCGGTCGCTTCACCGAGGCGCGGTCGGGATCCGAGGCCGAGCGGGCCCTCGGCTGGGTCGCGAGCGGAGAGTGGCGACGGCAGCTGCGCTCGCTCCCGGAGCATTCTGCTCAGCACCACTGAGGCCGATCTCGCGGATAAGGTGTGTCGGGGCTCGGACCCTCAGTACCACGACGTACAGCGGGCGCAGATCGGCAGCTCCTCGAAGCGCCCCTCGAGGTGGATTCGCCGCAGCCGCGCCAGCCGCTCTCCTCGCCAGACCGAGTGAAGTGTCTCGCCCGTGGTGAGATCGCCGACCACGAGCTCGTCCTCGCTGTCGAGGCAGCAGGCCGAGACCTTGCCGTCGGCGTGGACCGAGAGGTTCCGCCACAGCATGCGGCACGGGGCCCGGTCCGGCTCGGCGCTCCGGACGCCCTCGACGCTGAGGTCGTCGACCTTGCCCGCCCAGTCGTTGTACTCGTTGATGTGGATCTCGTCATCCGGGCCGAGCCGCGGCCGCCAGCGGGAGAAGAACTCGTCGATCTCGTCCGCCGTGTCCTGCATGCGGATGATGCGCAGCACGAGCTTGGGACTGCCGCTGGCGCCGCGCGCCTCGAGCAGCCGGAGCATGTTCGCTTCGACCTTCTCGAGCCTGCCGCCGATCCGGATGCCGGCGTAGGTCTCGGGGTTCACCCCGTCGATCGACACCACCAGGATGTCGACGGCGAGCTCGAGCATCTTCGCGACGTTGGCCTCGCCGAGCAGGGTCGCGTTGGTGAGCATCACGATCGGGCGCACGCCACGCGCGGCCGCGCGCCCGACCAGCTCCGCCCATCGCGGGTGGAGCATGGTCTCGCCGAAGCCCTGGGGCAGCAGCACGAAGCCGCTCTCCCCCGCGAGCTGGTCGATCACCGCGCGGGCCAGGTCGGGGTCCATCAGCTGCGCCGGGCGCGAGGTGGTCGGCACCGGGCACATCACGCACTTGAGGTTGCAGGCGGCGGCGAGCTCGAGCCCGAGCTCGATCGGAAAAGCAATCTGCTCCCAGGCCCGGGGATCGCCGCTCGCCAGCGCCTCGGCGCGGCGGTCGAACTCGACCCCGGAGGCGTCGGCGAAGAAGCTCCGGACGCTCGCCTCGAAGCTGACGGGCGCCTCGGCGCCGGCGGAGAGATCGTCGTCGATGGCCATCGGTGCTGACGCCGCTGCGGTCCTGAGACCGGTGCTCGGCGCCGGACGGCATCCTAGACTATCGCGGGCTCCCCCCACAACCTGAGCGGCGGGCGTGGGCGGTCGATCATCGTCCCCGCGGGCCCCAGCGCGTGCGCTACCATCGACCCGGTGGACCCCTGCCGACCGCAGCTGCCGAGGTGCGTGTGACCGTGCTTGCATGGACCGTGCTGCCGCTGGCTCTGCTCCACCTCTGGTTCGGCCGGCGCTTCAGGTCGCTGCTCACCTTCCAGCTTCTGGTCGACGTCGGGCTCGCCGCCGTGTGCGGGCCGGCGCTGGCTCGCGGCGCCGATCTCAACCCGGTGCGCGTGCTCGAAGCCCACCGGCCCTACCGCGGGTGGCCGTGGGCCGAGACCACCACCCTCCAGCCGGTCCAGTCCGACGTGGTGCTCCAGTTCCACCCCTGGTGGGCCGAGACCCGGCGCCAGCTGCTTGCCGGTGAGCTTCCGCTGGTCTCGGAGAGGATCGGCGGCGGGCTGCCGCTGCTCGCCAACGGCCAGACCGGGCTCTATGCCCCGGTGATGCTTCCGGTGTGGGCCCTGGGGCCCGAGCGCGGCACCACCGTGATGGCCTTCTGGAAGCTCGAGGCGGCGGCGATGGGCGCCTACCTGCTCCTCCTGTTCGGCCTGCGCCTGCCGCGGACGGCCGCCTCTCTCGGCGGCGTGGCGTGGGGTGGCGGCCAGTACCTGGTGGCCTGGCTGCTGGTGCCCCTCGGCTGGGCGGTGGCGGCCCTGCCCTGGGTCTGGTGGGCGGTGCTCGCCGCAGTCCGCCGTCGAGCGGGGGTCCGCCGCATCCTGCTCACCGGGCTCGGCCTCGGCTGGCTGCTCGGGGCCGGCCTCCACCCGGAAACCACCGCCGCCGCGATCGGCTCGGCGCTACTCGCCGCGCTCGTACTCCACCCGAGACGGTGGCCACGGCTGGTCGCGTTGGCGGCCCTCACGGCCCTCGTCGGCGTTGCGCTGCTACTCCCCACCCTGATCTACGCCCGATTGACCGCCCGCCACGAGGTCACCCGCGACGTCAACCGCGCACGACCGTCGTGGGGCCTGCGCGCCGACCTCGCCGCCCAGACCGTGATTCCCGCCGTCTGGGGCCACCCCGCTCGCGGCGACTGGTCGCGGCCCTACCCCCACGCCCCGGCCGCCGCCGGGGTCGGCGGGGTCGTGCTCGGCGCGCTTGCCGCCGGGGTCGCGCTGCGCCGCCGGCGCCGCCACCTCGTCGCCGGCCTCGCGGTGCTCGCGGTCCCGCTGCTGCTGGTCTACCGGCTGCCGCCCCTCGACTGGCTGCTGGTCCGGCTGCCGCCCCTCGACCGGATGTCCCTGGTGCGTTTCCAGGTCCTGGTGCCGTGGGCGATCCTGCTGCTCACTGTGCTCGCCGTGGAGGGGCTCGCCCGGGGCCGTCGCCGCGGGTGGCCGGCGGTGGCCGCCCTCGCGGCGGTCCTCGCCGCGGCGCTGGCGGTGGCGCGACCGGTCGGCCTCGACGCGGCGAGCCTGATCGCGGTGGTGACCACGGTCGGGCTCGCCCTCGCCGTGGCGACCCGACCCCGGGTGCTGCTGCCCGCGCTTCCCCTGCTCGCGGCCCTCGAGCTCGCCCTGCTCGCCTCGGGGCTCAACCCCACCGCCGCGCCCCGCGACCGGCTGCCGGAGCCGGTGATCCTCGGCCGACTCGTCCACCAAATCGAGCGGGAGGGTGGCCGCGTGATCGGCATCGGCGGCGTGCTGCCGCCCAACCTGGCGAGCCGCTACGGCCTCGCCGATCTTCGGGCCTCGGACCCGTTGCGGCCGCTGCCCTTCACCGCCATGATGGCCGCCCTCGGCGAGCCCGAGCCGGTGCTCGGGGGCTGGCTCGAGCACGCGCCCGCCGGTCTCGCCGGCGCCTGGGGCGTGCGCTTCATGCTGGCGCCGCCTGACGCCGAGCCCGGGCCTGGCTGGCAGCCGGTGGCGCGCGACCGCCACGGCTCGCTGTGGCGCAACCAGCGCGTGCTGGACGAGATCCGCGTGGTCGGCGAGGTGCTCGCGCTCCCGGACGCCGAGGGCTGGCACGCGCTGCTCGAACCGGGCCTGGATCTCGCCCGGGTGGTGGTGACGCCGCCGGGCGTCGTCTCGAACGCAGCGCGCGCCGACCTCCTGCGTGTAGAGGAGAGCCCGGTGCGGATCACCACCGAGACCGACTGCGACGGTCCCTGCCTGCTGGTGGTCGCCCGCCCCTGGGCGCCGGGCTGGCATGCCCGGGTCGACGGCGCGATCGCTCCGGTGGTTCGCGCCAACCTCGCGGGGCTCGGCGTCGCCCTGCCCGCCGGCCGCCACACCGCGATCCTCGACTACTCGCCGTGGCGGTGGTGACGCTGCCATCCGAGAAGCCCTTTCCCGGCTTACAATAGTCCGTATGAGCGCCCTCGACTCATCGGGAGAGATCTCCGCCCGCGCGGCCCGCAGCGAGGCGCGCAGGCGCCGGATCGTCGTCCATCGGGCAGCGACCTTCGAGGACGCTGAAGCCTGGGACCTGGAGTACTGGCAGAGCCGTACACCGGAGGAGAGGCTCTCCGCCCTGGTCGCGATCCGGCGCGACGTCGAGCTCGTCGAACGGGCGCGGGGCTCCCAGCTCCTTCGCGACGAGGACTGAAGCGTGGAGACGGTCCAGGACTTCGAGGACATGCTCTCGCTCCTCGCGGAGCACGAGGTTCGCTACCTCATCGTCGGGGGCCTCGCCTTCATCTTTCATGCAAAGCCTCGTTACACCAAGGACATCGACCTCTGGATCGACCCCGACCCCGAGAACGTCCAGCGCACCAATCGCGCGCTTGCAGCGTTCGGAAGCCCCGAGCTGCTCGATCCGAGCGATCCCGACGAGATCCTCCAGCTCGGCGTCGCTCCGAACCGCATCGATCTCCTGCGACGCCCAGGCGAGATTCCATTCGGGCAGGCGTGGGAGCGGCGGGTGGAAGCGCCCTACGGCGCTGCCCAGGCACACTGGATCGACCTCGACAGCCTCATTGCCATCAAGTCCGCTATCGACCATCCCCGTCACCAGGAGGATGCCCGGGTACTGAGGCTCGTGAGGGAACGGCGGAAGGACGGTTGAGGCCGCAGGCCTCTCACACCACCGCCACCACCCAGAACCCCGAGGTCCGCAGGCTCTCCGCGTCCACCTCGAACCCGCCCAGCTGCTCGGCCCAGGGCGGCGGCTCGGTGCGCTGCGGCGTCAGCGTCAGCTCGCTGAAGCCGGCCGCGCGCAGCCAGTCCTGAAGCGTGCGTCGGGTGAAGAATCGGTGGTGGGTGTGGCAGAGCAGGCCGATCGGCAGGTAGTCCCAGCGCCCGGCGACGAGGTCCTCCACGATCGACCAGTGGCCGACGTTGGGCACCGACATCACCAGCCGCCCTCCCGGGGCGAGCAGCCCGCGCACGCGGGTGAGGAAGCGGTCCTGCTCAATCAGGTGCTCGAAGAGCTCGGTCGCCAGCACCACGTCGAAGGGACCGTCCAGCTCGACCTCGAGCACGTCGCCGGCCACCACCTGGTCGAGCGCCTCAGCCGCCTTCGCCGCCACCTCCGGGTTGAGCTCGACCCCGGTCACCCGGCAGCCGCGCCGAGCCTTCAGCATCGCGCCCGTGGCGCCGCGCGCGCAGCCGATCTCGAGCAGCTCGCGCGTGCCCTCCGGGATGAGGGGCAGCACGTCGTCCCGCACCTCACCGTAGTAGTCCGAGAACTCGTGGGCGAGCCCGAGCTCGCGCACACGCCCGGGAAAGGCCGTGAGCAGCTGCGCCGGCTCGGCCAGCAGCCGGGCAGCCTCCAAGCCCTGCCCGACGGCCCACGCCGCCGCCTCGGGCGAGAGCATCACCGCCGGCCAGCTCGGCTCGTCCGGGGGTCGCGGTGCCGCCTTCCGCTCGAGCCAGACCGCCTCGGCGCGCTCGATGCCGCGCAGGGTGTAGACCGCCCGCTCGGCCGGCAATGGGGTCGAGCCCAGCCGGCGCGGCACGACGGCAGCCGACCCACCGTCGAGCACGGCGGCCATCGCCGCCAGCGATCGCCGACCGAGCAGCGTTCGACCGGCGAGCACCAGCCACGGCGCGTTCCCGTCCGGTGGCCCCTCGCACACCTTGCCGAAGGCCACCACGCACTCCCCACGGCCCCAGGCGTCGAGATAGCGGAACTCCGGCGAGGCGCGCAGCTCTGCGTCCAGGACGCGGGTCAGGTGGAGCGCCGCCATGGTGGGGCGGAGGGTACCACGGGCAGACCGCCACTCGGGTTGACGTACGATCTTCCTTTGACTCTCATGGTCATGGCCATGGTCATATTGAGAGGTGAAACGTGAAGACCATGAAAGCCTCGGAGTTCAAGGCCAAGTGCCTGCAGGTGATGGACGAGGTCGCCGCGACCGGTGAAGAGGTGCTCGTCACGAAGCGGGGGCAGCCGGTGAGCCGGGTTGTCGCCCACCAGCCCCCGAGGGAGACCCTCTTCGGCGCCCTCGCCGGTGCGATCCGGGTCACCGGCGACCTGGTCGAGCCGGTCGAGGTCGAGCGGGAGGCCGGAGGATGATCCTGCTCGACACACATACCCTGGTGTGGCTGACCGAGGGAATGGCGGACCTCGGTCTGCGGGCCCGCGCGGCGGCGGACCGTGCGCTCGGCGAGCAGGGCCTGGCCGTCTCGGCGATTAGCTTCTGGGAGATCGCCATGCTCGCCCAGAAGGGCCGCCTCCGCCTCGTGCAGCCCCCCGATCCCTGGCGCGCCGAGCTGCTCGAGAGCGGGCTACTCGAGGTCCCGGCCAACGGCGAGATCGGGATGACCGCGACGATCCTGCCCGACCTCCACCCGGACCCCGCCGACCGGATCATCGTCGCCACGGCTGCGCTCCACCGCGCAACCCTGGTCACCGCCGACCGTCGGCTTCTCGAGTGGACCGGCGAGCTCGCGCGGCTCGACGCTCGAAGCTAGCCGCCGGCTGGCATCTCGTCGTCGCGCGAGGTCGTCGCCGTGGCCTTCCCGACCAGGGGCAGCAGCTCGTCGAGCATCTCCTCGAGCCACCTCAGGCGTTCCGCCGGCGTCATCGCGGCGCCGGCAAGCTGCTGCCTGCGGCGGGTGGACTCGTAGTCCCACCCATACGAGGCATGGTCTTCTGGTTCGTCAGCCATCATGGCGGTTCCCAGCGAGTGACCCCATGACCCGCGGGTCCTCGAGGTCCTCGGGCCGACCGGCCCGTCGAGCCAGGCGCAGCGCCTCTCTCATCACTCCTCGAGCCGGTAGAGGTGAAACGTCCCCGCGATGTAGCCGTGAGCCTCGCCTTGTTGGATGTGCTCGAGCGTGGGAGCCCAACGCTGGGCGTAGGCACGCAGCCCGTCCTGGTCGTAGAGGTAGTCGATGTCGTCGCGCAGCAGGGCCGGCACGTACTGCTCGGCCATGACGTTGACCGCGTACCAGCCGGGTTTGAGGTCCTCACCCGCCACCACGGTGTGGGCGTCCGGCAGGTAGGCGCGGACGATGTCGGGGGACAGCACCAGGTAGACCACGTTGAGGTGATCCAGCCCGCGGCGCTCGGACTCCCGGGCGAGCTGCACGAAGTTCTGCCGGTACTCCAGGTTGCCCGCGCTGAGCACGAAGCGGGTCGGGTTGTGCGCCCCGAGCCACCAGGTGTTCGTCGCGGACATCCAGAACGGGGTCAAGGCGAGCGATTCGGCGGCCAGCACACCCACCAGGAGCGCCGCCGCCCAGCCCCGGCGCGCCACGCCCCGGGCGATGGGCAGGTAGAGCAGCGGCACGATCGGGATCAGGTGGCGGTACCCGAGGTTGTAGTTGGAGAGCATCGCCATGCCGAGGTAGACGCCGGCGGTGGTCCAGATCAGGATCCACGGCGCCCAGGCCCTCAGCCGTGCCCGCCACCCGTGTGGCCCGTCGAGCGACGGCCTGTGGCGGTCCGGCAGAGGCTCAACGCCCTCCCTCGACCGCCGCCGCAGCCACCCGGCCAGGAGCACGATCGCGGCCGCCATCACCGCGAGCGGCGTCTTGATCAGCAGCACCACCGGGTGGTACCACCACCGACCCGCCGAGCTCACCCGGCCGAAGGCGTAGGAGGGGTAGACGCCGATCGCGTTTTGGGCGCGCATGCCGACGAGCCCGGTCACCCACTGCGCGAGGTAGGGGTCGAACCGCTCCAGCCGGAGGAGGGCTCCCTCCAGCGGCTCCAGGCGGTCCTCGACGATGAGCGTGCTCCGGTTCTCGCAGTGGGCCTCGATGACCGCGCGACCGACCTCGGGGTCGTAGTGGCGGTTGGCGGCGAGGTAGGTCACGTGGAGCACGGCCAAGGCGACCACGCCCATCACCAGGCCGTGGCCGAGCCCCCGCCGCAGCCTGCTAGGCCATGGATCGCCCCCGACGGGCACGAGCGCGATCAGCAGCGCGGCCACGATCGTCGGCCCGAGCAGCACGGCGGAGAACTTGACCGAAAGGCCGAACCCCCACACCGCACCCAGAATCGCCGCGTTGGCCACCGTGGGTCGCTCGATCAGCCGCAGGCCGCACAGGATGGTCAGGACGAAGACCAGTGCCGCCGCGGTGTCGGTCTGCAGGATGGTGAGGTTGGCCAGCACGCTGAACGACAGTGCGACCATCAGCGCGAGCACCGGACCCGCCAGCGGCGGGCCGAGCCGTCGGCCCAGCCACCAGCATGCCACCAGGAACGGCAGGTCGAAGACCACGAGCACCAGCACCCGGCCCCCGATGGTCGCCCGTCGAACCAGGTCAGCCTGCCGGTGCATGCGCTCGGCGACCTGGAGAACGCCCGGAGGCCTCACCGGCGGCGTCAGCGGCGTGGCCTCCAGCCACGCAGGGATCGCCGCCACCAGCTTGACCAGCGGAGGATGCTCGAGGTTGACGGTGTTCTGCCCGTAGCGCTGCGCCTGGTGACCGGCGAGCAAGTGATAGGCGCCGTCACCGGTCAGCGAGTGGGCGCCGATCGCCACCACCTGCAGCGCCAGCGCCACCGCCGCCGCGGCCCACAGCACCACAACGACCACGCCTGGTCGAAGTGCCAGTCGTCTCCCGCGGTCGTCCACACCTTCGGGTCTCATCAGGTGGCCTTCTCCCGGGCCCTCACGGTAGCAGCACAGGTCGTCCTGCCGGGCGTTCTGGACGTATGGCGGTCGATCTCAATCGCGGTTTCAGAGCACCCGAAATCGACAGGCACCGCCGAAGGCTCCCTCAGGCGAAGTTCACGGAGCTCAGGCCCTGGACGCTCTGCGACCTGAGACGCCAGTCAATCGGAAGTGCCACGACCCGAGAGTCGCCAACATCCCAACTTCTTCAAGCCCGGCACCGACGGAACCGTACCGACGCGAAGGGAAGCTACTTTGTCGTGCCAACTGAAACCGGAAACCGTGCCAGGTATCACTATCTCACAATCTCTATCGGACAGTGCTCTTCCCCGCCTCGTGTAGCGCAAGATCCAGCTCCTCGAGCCGCCGCGCGAACTCGGGGTCGTTCGACCGTCTGGCGGCGCCCGCGCTCACCCATCGGCTGACGCTCCCGGGGTTCTTGCCGAGCGAGTGCGCGAGCCGGTTCACCTGCTGAGAGAAACGCTCAACGCCCAGCACCGACACCAGCTCGCGCAGGTCGCGTGCCGTACTCGACTTGCCCCGACCAGCCAGGGCCTCGAGGTGCACCCCCAGAGCCTCGCATGCCCGCTCGAGGAAGTCGTCCACATGCAGGCGCGGCCGCTCCGGCGCCGTGCTGCGACCCAGGTAGTCGACGTAGGGGACACCCTTGCGGGGGGCGACCTCCTGTTCGTCGTCGGGTCGGGCTCGGCCCCACCAGGGAAGCCGCCCGGGGCGCTCGCCCAGCCACTCGGCGTCGCGATTCGCCCGCAAGTGCCCGCACGTAAGCCCTGCGGGCCCGGCCCACGGTGGGGCCGAACTGGGCGAGAGCCTCGTTTCGGTCGATGATCCCGAAGTCGTCCAGCCCGACCAGCTCTCGGTGTCCGCTGAGGCGGTGCTCGGCGGGATTCTCGACGATCCCCGCCGCGACCGGGTTCAGATGGATGTAGACGACGATCTGGTCGAGGTAGCGTTGGTCCTCCACCGGCTTGGCCTTGTACCGGCCTTGCCAGAGTGGGCCGAACACCCGGTGGCGCCGGTTGAAACGCTTCGAGGTCAATGCCTGGATCGAGGCCATGCTCCGCCACAGCGGGACCCCGGTCGTCCGCAGGGCGAGGTGGTAGTGGTTCGACATGAGGCACCACGCGTAGACGATGAACCCGTCGCGCTGCTTGGTCTCCTGCAAGACCTCAATGAACCCGAGAGCCTCGGCGTCGTTCAGGAACACCGGCTCGCCCCGGCCGGTCCGGCAGTAGACGTGGTAGACGCCCCCCTCGACGAACATCCTCGGCTTGCGCGGCACCAGGCCCTCCTGCTCTCCTGAGGCCCCAAGTCTACATCATTGTGAGATAGTGATACCTGGCACAGTTCGGGTGCCGCACTTGTGCTACACTGCGAGCTTGGAGGTACGGATGCCGGCCAAGAACCCGAGGATCACCGCCGTGGTGGATCGCGGCCTCGTCGCGTGGCTGCGTGAGAAGGCGACGCGCGAGGGGATTTCGGTCTCGCTGGTGGTGCGGGATCTCCTGATGCGGGTCCGCAACGATGAGGATGAGCGGTACTGGGCGGCCGCCGGCGAGGAACGCCTCGACACGTTCTCGCGCGACGAGGCCCAGGGTCACGACGAGGTGTGGGGCTGACACGTGCCGGAATTCCGGATTCTGTACCACCCACTGGTCCGCTCTCGCGACATTCCCAGGCTCGACCCGCCGGTTCGCAGGAGGATCAAGGCCGCGATCGAGAGCAAGCTCACGGAGCATCCGGAGGAGGCCGCGAAACCCCTGGCATACACCACTCGGCGGCTGTGGTCTCTGCGTGTCGGCGACTGGCGTGTGATCTTCGCTCTCAGGGAGACCGAGGTCTGGATCCTGAGAATCGGGCACCGACGGGACGTGTACACCGCAGGTTCGTATCCGGACCCCCCCGAAGATGACCGCGTGTCTGTGCCGTGAGCGAACGCAGCAGTTGCGGTGCCGCTGGGGCGGTGCCATCTTCCATGACCTGCACAACCCGTCGCTATTCGGTCCCTCGGGTCGGGCCTGCCCTTCGCCACAACCAGTGGGTACGAGTGGCGAGGCGGATGGTGCGGGGTATCCGTCCAGGACGCGCCGCACAACGGCGCCAGACTTGAAGATCCCGGGAAGTTGACCTGAACCGGTACTCCCCAGCATGTCCACCAACGGTAGTGCTCGGATAGCCCCTGATGTACATTACGTAAGAGGCGATCCCCACGGACAGCCTGAACACCTCGGAAGCCCGCGACAACCTCGCCGGCGTGCTCAACCACGTGGCCTACGCCAAGGACCGAGTCCGCATCATGCCCCGCGGCAAGGCGATCGCTGCCGTGGTCCCGATTGAGGACCTCGAGCTGATCGAGCGGCTCGAGAACGAGGTCGACATCCGCGAGGCGAGACGGTCCCTGGCCGAAGCAGAGAAGAAGGGCTCGATCCCTTGGGATCAGGTGAAGAAGGAGTTGGGGCGGTAACGGGCAATGACCTACACGATCGAGGTCACGCCTGCTGCACGTCGTCACCTCAAGAAGCTCGACCACGGGCTCCGTCGCCGGGTCGCTCGCCGGATCGACTCCCTTGCCAGCAACCTCCGACCGGATGGGGTGACGAAGCTCACCGACGTGTCGGCGCCGCTCTCGTTTCGTGTGACCACGGTGCAGCCATGGACACGCGCGGCTGCCGCGATCAGGGTGTCGATCGCGGAAAGGGGGCGGCCCTTGAGCTCGGCCTCGCCGAGCATGTCGCCCCACGCCAATGCGATCGGGGGATCGACGGACAGCACCCGGCCCTCGAATCGGCGTGCGAGGTCCTCCTCGAGCCACCTGGTCCGCAGGTCGCGCCGTTTCCCGGGAGGGAGCGCCGAGCCACCCGTCCTGAGCTCGCCAAGGGTGATGACGCTGAGGTACAGCGTGTGCTCGGGGCGGCCCGCGACCCATTCGAGTTCCGAGCTGGTTGGACGCGGCTCGACGAGCTCTGACAGCACGCAGGTATCCAGGTAATGACTCGCAGATCCACCTCTCGTGCGGGCTCCTTCGACCGTTCGAGAACGTCGCCTCTGTCTGCCCTGGCAGCAAGCACCTCAATGGCGGTCCGGAACCTCGACGCCCCAGAACAGCTGCCGCGGCGCCCGGCCGGGGTGGCGGGTCGACTTCGACCCGGGGTAGAGCGCCTCGAGCAGCCGCGCATCCGTCGCAGCGCGCGGCCCGCCGAGCAGGTAGAGCTTCGTGGAAGGGTCGGCGACGTGGGCGGCCGCCTCCTCGACCGCGCCGCGCATTTCGAAGCCCTGACCCCACAGCACGTTGCTCCAGCCCGGTTCACCGAGCTCGATCGCCAGCGCCCGGTAGTCCCAGCCGTGGGGCCAGCCCACCAGCCAGACGTGGCGGAGGTCGCCGCCCCTCGCGATGAAATCACGGGCCACCTCGGCTCCCAACGACACTGGCTGGCACGCGGCGATGTATCCGGCCCGGTACTCGACGAAGACCCGGCGGAGAGATCCGGCGGCCATTCCCGCGAGCAGGAGCGCCACCACGACCCACGCGAGCGCGCGGCGGCGATCCGGTGAGGCGAGCAGCCGGTCGAGGGGCAGCGCGACCAGGATCGCCACCGCCGGCAGAGCCCCGGACGCCCGGGCCAGGTGGGGCACCTCCTCGGGAAACGCGAGCGCCATCGCCGTGGCCGAGAGCATGACCGGGATCGACGCCAGCAGCGCGGCCTTTCGCCAGTCGCGGCGGGCGGCTGCGACGAATGCCGAGGCCAGGCCGACCAGGAGCAGTCCGCCCGAAACCGGATCGAGTGCCGGCCGCCCCGGCGCGCTCAGCGCCCAGGTTCGGTCGCTGGTGAGGTTGAACATGCCGATTGTGCGGATCCAGTTGTCCGCGAATCGCGATCGGAGCGGCTCGCCGATCTCCTGCTCACTCCCGGCGACACGCGCCAGTGAGCGCTGCCAGAAGTCCCCGGACTGCAGCACGGCGCATCGAAGCAGCGGCATCGCCACCAGGGTCGTGACCGCTGCTGCGGCAGCGAGGTGGCCGGCCAGGGACCGGCCGGCACCGGGCCGCGCCCACCGAGCCCCGCCTGCCATCCACCACACTCCCGTGGCAACGAGCGGCGCCGCCAGCAGCATCGGCCGAAAGGCGGAGTAGCCGTACAGGCCGAGACCGACCAGCCCACCGAGCATCAGCCAGTCGTTGCGCCGTCCGGTGCGCAGCGCGCCGAGCAGCCCGGCCAGAGCCAGGGCCGAGAACAGCGGCGCGAGCGGCGCCCGCAGCCCGAGCCGGGTGAGCTGCAGGTGCCACGGACAGACCGCGGTGACCGCCGCGGCGAGCAGCCCGAGCCGTGATCCGCCGACCTCTCGCCCGAGCAGGAAGACCGCCGGCACGGTGAGCAGCCCGACCAACGCCATTCCGAGCTTGAGGGTGAGAAAGCCGAGCGGCAGGCCTGCCCGCACCAGCCCTGCGGCCAGGTAGGCCTGGAGCGGCTCGCGGCCGCCGTTGGCAGCCAGGAAGACCGGTCGTCGCCCGGCGAGAATCTCCCGTACGTCGAGCAGCTTCTCGACGTGGTCGGAGATCATCTCAGGGGGCAGCTCGGCGAGCCGAGCACACCGCAGCACTGCCGCCACCAGCAGCACTGCGACCAAAGCGATCAGCACGCCGCGGCCGCCACGGCCCTCGCCGACCAGCCCGGGTTGCCGGCGGCCGCTGCCCGCGAGCGCGGCGATCACCAGCACCGTCCCGCCCACCCACAGTGCGAAGCCCGGCATGCCGAGCTCGTTGCCGGACCGGCCGAGCGCCGAACCGAATCGGACCAGCTGCGGGATCGGTGCTCCCGGCGCGGCGAGGGCGGGCAGACCGGCCAGCACGAGCCCTACGGCCCCGAGCCCGAGCCTCCTCGCTGTCCACGGCGGCCCCGGCTCGACCCGGAGCGGCCCGGAGACAGGACGACCTTCACTGGTCAGCGCCAGCCAGCCCGCGACTGCGGCGGCCGCGAGGATGACCGCGGCTCCCAGCCGCCATCCGGCTTCGGCGCCCGGAGCCAGCGTCCCGTCGGCCAGCAGCTGCGCGCACACCACCGCCAGCAGGCAGGCGGCAGCTCGAACCACGGTCGGCCCATGGCCCGTTCGCCCCGGCGGCGTTCGTTCATCCATTGATTCGAGATCCCGTCTCGCGATTCTCGCACGACACGGGCGCGCCGGCGCAGAGCCCTGCCTCGGCTCAGTGTCCCTCTGTGCCTCTGTTTCTCTGCGGTTCAGCTCGGACGGGTTCTTCCCGGGTTCACGAGACCTTGACCGGCTTGCAGACCTTCTTTTTCTTCTTCTGCACCGCGCCGCACTTCTCGCACTCGAAGCGCCCCGGCTTCTTCTTCTTGGAGTCCTTTTCCTTCGAGCAGCTCATTCCGGCTCCGTCACCAACACCGCAAGTGTACCCGACCGGGGCCGGAAGACGCGGACACGTGACCGGGTTGTCTTCGAGGCAATGACGACACACGACCGCGCCTTCTCGTTCGACCACCACCACAAGCTCGACAGCGACGAGCGGCGTCGCCACCAGCCGGCGGCACCGCTGGTCGAGCTGATCGTGACCCGGTCACCGCGGATCGTCGTCGACCTCGGCGCCGGCACCGGCTACTTCTCCCTCCCGCTCGCCGCCCGCCTTCCCCGGGTGCGGATCCTGGCGCTCGACCTCGAGCGGCGCATGTTGGCGCTGCTCGCGGAGCGTGCCGCTTCGGCGGCGGTGGCGGAGCGGGTCGAGGGCCGTCTGGTCGAGGGATCGCCGCAGCTGCCGCTGGCGGACGGCGAGGCCGACCTGGCGCTGCTCGCCAACCTCTGGCACGAGCTGCCCGACCCGGCGGCCACACTCGCGGAGATCGCCCGCTCCCTCACGCTGGGCGGGGTGATCGTGGTCAGCGACTGGAGCCCGGACGGCTCCACCGAGCACGGCCCGCCGGCCGACCATCGCCTGCCGGTCGGGCACTGCGAGCGGATGCTGACCGCGGGCGGGTGGTGCGAGGTCGAGCGGCACGACCTCTACCCGCACCACTGGACCCTCACCGCGGTCCGTCCGTCCGAGTGACTGGGCAGAGAGCGCCGCGCAACCCGGCGACTCGCTCACTGACGCTCCGGGCTCGGTGGGGATCCGCGTTCCCGGTGGGATC
>CAVQPK010000011.1:0-88360 GCA_963714745.1 uncultured Acidobacteriota bacterium | reverse complement strand
CACGTATCGCCATCCAACGTCTTGGACATGATCCCGTCTCCTGATTCGCGACGTCCTGGTAGGGTCTCCCGCACCACACCACCTTACCTGATTCGCGAGCCGTTGCCATCCAGGGGCAGCAGCCAACTCGCCGCCCCGTCCGTCCCCCTCGAGCTTGCTCGCAGGAACGCCTGCCTCCTCAGCTACAGCGCTCCCCACCGACTTCACGTCGGTGGCCGCACGACTGACCAGCTACCAGCACCCTCACCGGCTTCACGCTGGCCGCAGCTGACCAGCTACGCGCTCCACCGACTTCACGTCGGTGGCCGCACGACTGACAGCTACGGCGCCTCCACCGACTTCACGTCGGTGGCCGCACGACTGACCAGCTACAGCGCCCCACCGACTTCACGTCGGTGGCCGCACGACTGACCAGCTACAACCTCGCGAGCCGATTTCACTTCTGCTCCCATTTCGTGCGCTCGCGCGGCACACAAAGACAGAAATGAGTCCAGGAGAATTGTAGCTGGTCAGTCAGCGATCCCCCGACGTGAAGTCGGTGGGGGCGGCGCGTGGCACGATCCGCCGGTAGCTGGTCAGTCAGCGACCCACCGACATGAAGTCGGTGGCGGCGTCGCGTGGGTCAGGGTGACGAGGCGAAGGGGCGAACGCGCTTCGTTGCGCGACGGGCGCGGCGGTGCGCAGAGCGTTGTCCCCCACGTCCGTTTCTCAGCCCAACGACGGCCAGCCACACGACAGCCAACAGATTGGTGGATGGTCGAACACGGGCCGCTATTTCGCGTCCCTCGCCCCGAACCGTCTAGAATGTGGCTGTTCTCTGGCGGAATTCGGTCCGGGAACTTCGGGGTGTAGCGCAGCCTGGTTAGCGCGTTTGACTGGGGGTCAAAAGGTCGCTGGTTCGAATCCAGTCACCCCGACTACGGAAAGCCGTAAATCGCAATGAGTTTACGGCTTTTTTCGTTTCTACGCTGTTCGATCAAACTTGACCCAATTTGACGAGTTTAGACCGTTCTGGTAGCCTATCGGTAGCCTGTTTTGTCGTTTTGACTGTTCGCGGCCCATGAAAAAAGGCCCCGCCGGCTGTCATCCGACGGAGCCCGCCATCAGCGAAAGTGAGGTTTCGCCAATGACACAACCCAAGCTACCGTACGATTTCCCGAGCCTCCACCAAGACTCGCCTTGAAGAAATTCCGGCGACCGGCAAGCAGATCACCTACCACGACACCAAGACGCCCCATCTGACTCTGCGCGCATGGGACGTCGCAAGGTGTTCTATTGGTACGGCAAACAGAACGGCCGACCCCGCCGCATCAAACTCGGCGCCTTCCCCGATCTGACCGTGGAGAAGCGCGGCGGCTGGCGAATCAGATCACCGGCAACGTGGTCACCGGCAAGCCGGCCCTGGACAACGAGGACCGAACCAAGACCACGCTGGGCGAGCTGTTCGAGACGTACATGGAGGTGCACGCCAAGCCGCGCAAGCGGACCTGGCCCGCAGGATCAGTACACGTTTGATCGGCACCTGGCGAGGTGGTCGTCTCGCAGGCTGTCGGACATCGGCAAGGCGGAATCTGCAACGACTCCACGCCGAGATCGGCCGAGATCACGGCAGCAGCGACCGCGAACCGCGTGCGGGCGCTGCTTTCCACGATGTGGAGCATAGCCAAGGACCACGGCTATTGGGACGGCGAGAACCCGGTGGCGTCGGTCAAGAAGTTCGCGGAGCAGGACCGCGACCGATACTTGCGGACGGACGAGATTCCGCGTTTCTTCGCGGCGCTCGACACCGATCCGAACCAAGACTACGCGGACTACGTGCGGTTGTCGCTGTTCACCGGCGCGCGGCAAACCAACGTGTTGGCGATGCGTTGGGCACACGTCAATCTTGAGCGGGCGGAGTGGACAATTCCGGGCGAGGAATTCAAGACAGGCGTCTCGCAGCGGATCCCGCTGCCTGACGCGGCGATCGCCATCCTGACGCGGCGGAAGGCCCACGCCGAATCGGACCACGTCTTCCCCGGCAGCGGTTTGACGGGCCATCTGACGCGACCCGGCAAATGGTGGGAACGGCTGCTTGCCCGCTGCCAGCTGTCGGAACACCTCACCAAGCACCACCTGCGCCGCACGTTGGGATCCTGGCAAGCGGCCGGCGTGGCCAGCCTCCTGGTGATCGGGAAGTCTCTCGAGTCGACAAGGACCAGCGTAGCACGCAAATTTACAGCCGGTTGGACCTGGACCCGGTTCGCAAGAGCATGCAGGCGGCGACCACGGCCATGATGGCCGCGGCGACGTCAGCCGCTGAAGAAAGGACGGTGCGTGATGAGTAAGAAAGACATCTTCACGGAGTTGACACAGATACGGCTGCCGATGAACCCAGACAACGGGCGTCTGATACTCGGTTTCGTTAAGGCCATCGAAGACGCTCGAGCCAATGGTGACATGGACCTGGCAGTAAAGACCGCGTTCACGTATGGCCTGGAATACGGAATCGCACTATGCCGCCGAGGCGCATGTTGCGGACAGCCAGTGGTCCGATCCGCGAAAGAAAAAAGAGTGGTGCGAGTATTTTGACCAGGACTGGCGAACCGTTCGCGACAATCATCGAACGCGAGAGATCACGACCAAAATCGCTCAGGTCCACGTCGATGATTTGAAAACGGAATAGCGAATTCGTCACCGATACCCTAGCTCCAAGCGGCCAAGCGGCCGATTTTTTCATGCTGAAGTCGCATGAAGTCGCAAAATATCTGCTTTGCGACTTCATGCGACTTCGCGTTTGATCGTTCATTGACGGGCTTCCGGAGATTCGTACACTTCCAACCGTTGGGACAAACACTTACGTCACAACCTTCAACGTAGAAAGGGGCCAATCAATGGCGAAAATGGTGGATGACAAGTTGCTGTCACGACGCGAGGCCGCGGAAATCCTTGGGATCAAGGAACAGACGTGGCGACGTGGAACGGCGCGAAGCGTACGCTTTGCCGGTCGTGAAAGTTGGTCGCGCGGTGCGGTATCGCATGAGCGACCTGGAGAAGTGGTTGGCGGATCGAACGGAAGTTTGAATGAAAGGAACGAAGAATCAGTGAGAACAAATGTCCGTGTTGCGAACTCCGCATGGTGGGACTGCATTTGGAGCAACTGGTTTACATGATCGAAAGGCAGGCCGGCGCGGCCGACGCGTGCGCGCAGCAGGGAATCTATGGTTCGGCGACCGCGACGGGGCAACCGCTTGAGGACTGCGGCCGCGCAATCGCCAGAGGGATCGACCTGCACTTGGCCGCCGTGCGCGCGGTGGCCGTTGCGGCGGCGCATACGCTTGCGCGAGTTTGCCGAATCACGATCAGAACGAAGAGGAAGGAGACGACGATGACGAAAACGACCAGGACGATTGAGGCCACCTATGGAATGCGAAATGCCCAACTGCGAAGCCGAAGCTGAAGTGTTCCGCCCTGTCCTGGGCGTCATGCGGCACGTCTGCCGCGAGCATGCCCGTGTTCTTACGAAACCGAACGGCCGGCCCTGACTCGGCCGGCCGTTTCTCAGACCCATGAGAATCTACCGTATGTCCAAGAGGATTCTACCACGGATGGCCAAGAGGAAACATCCGACCTGTTTGACGAGCCGGCGGCGCCCGCCGCTGAAGAGCCGGCGCCCGACCCATTCGATCCCGCCCGACTTCGCCTCTCTCAAGACTTCGCGAGTTCGTTGGGTGTCAAGAAAATCCCGCCACGGTCCGCTGCCGGAAGCCGACCCGGCAGGAATTCGTCAGGACGCGACCCGGCGAGGACTGGCGATTGGAGACGGGCGTCTTCGAAGACAAGGTGCTTCGCGAGACGTATCTTCGTCGATCCGAGTCTCTGGGCAGACATGGCCGGCGAGATTCATTCGACGCGCACGATGTGGTCGTGATCGACGTGGCGGCGCGCGGCGCGGAGTCCGTGGCTGCGATCGTCGACGCGGTGATGGGATCATCGGCGGGGGGAGAACGGTGGGAGACACATCGAGTGTGATCGCCGATGAGCCGGTGCTGGCGGTGTGCGGATTCTCCGGCAGCGGCAAGACCACCCTGCTCGAGGCGGTGATCCCGAAGCTGACCGCGCGCGGGCTGGCGGTGGCGGTGGTCAAGCACGACGCGCACGGGCTCGAGGTCGACCGCGAGGGCAAAGACTCCGACCGGCTCTTCAGGGCGGGCGCGACGGTGGTCGCGCGGGGCCCCGGAGAGTCCTTCACCCGCCGTCGCCCGCGGGCCGAGGACGAGCTCGCGGATCTGCTGCGCGAGCTGGTGGCGGACCACGACCTGGTGCTGGTGGAGGGGCACAAGGCGACCCCGCTCGCGAAGCTGTGGCTGCAAGGAGCCGAGGGGACGGTGCCGCCGCCGGACGTCACCGGCGTGCTCGAGGTTCTGCCTCTCGAGGCCGACCGGATCCGGGCCCTCATCGCCCGAGTGGAGTGGTGCCTCGACCGGAGCCTGCGCCGCAGAAGGGTGTTCGGAGGTCTCCTGGTCGGCGGGGCCAGCCGGCGCATGGGCCGCCCCAAGGCCCTGCTCGAGCTCGGCGGCCGCACCATCGGCGAGCGGGTCGCGTCGGCCCTTGCGCCGCGGGTCGAGCGGCTCCTGCTGCTGGGTGCCGGACCGGCTCCCGACGCCCTCGCCGGCTGCGAGCGCCTGCCGGATCCGTCGGGTCTCGCCGGGCCGCTGGCCGGGATCCTCGCCGCGCTGCGCTGGCAGCCGCGGGCGACCTGGGTGATCGCCGCCTGCGACCTCCCCTTCGCCTCCGAGGAGGCGGTGGCCTGGCTGCTCGACCAGCGGGCGGCCGGACGCTGGGCGGTGATCCCGAGTCGGTCAGGGGGCGGCCTCGAGCCGCTGCTCGCGGTGTACGAGCCATGGGCCCTGAGGCCGCTCGAGCGGCTGGCGGCGAACGCCGGCCGGGCACCGCGAGAGCTGGCCGCGCTCGCCGCGGTGGCGACCCCGGCGCCGCCCGCCGCCCTCGCCGCGGCCTGGGTCAACGTCAACACCCCCGAGGACCTCGCCCGGTTGCACTCGGGGTCGGCCCAGGATCGCAGCGAGCGACGGGAGAGCTCCGAGTAGACCGACTCCCGGCCCTCGGCCGAGCGGCGCCGTGGTCGTGTTCACGCCACGATGACGCGGACGTGACCCACGCCTTGACGGTCGTCAAGGCGGCACGCCGGCCGAACCCCGATGGTAGTCCTCGGGAGGCGCGATGCGACTGCCGAGAGTGCTGCCGGCGCGACGCTGGGTCCAGTGGCTGAGCGCGATCGTGGTGGTCGCGATCGGGGTCCAGTTCACCCTCTGGGTCGAGCGCCCACCTCGAGGGCCGCTGGCCGTCGGTGCCCCGCCCCGCCGGGGTCGACGCCTTCCTGCCGATCGACGCCATGCTCGGGCTGCGCCACCTGCTGACCACCGGCGAGGTCGACCCGGTGCATCCCGGCCGGGCTCGCGATCTTCCTCGGCATCTGCCTGATGTCGCTGGTGCTCGCGAAGTCCTTCTGCTCCCACATCTGCCCGGTCGGCCTGCTCTCCGAGCTGCTCGGCCGGCTCGGGCTGCGCCTGGTCGGCCGCACCCTGACCCCGCCGCGCTGGCTCGACTTGCCGCTGCGCGGGCTCAAGCTCCTGCTGCTCGGCTTCTTCGTCTGGGCGGTCTGGGTCGCCATGGATCCGGCGGGCGTGGAGGCCTTCCTCGACAGCCCCTACGCCCAGGTCGCCGACGTCAAGATGTGGCTCTTCTTCGCCGCGCCCTCGCGGCTGACGATCGCGGTGCTCGGCGTGCTGGTGGTCGGCTCGGTCTTCGTCCGCGACCTGTGGTGCCGCTACCTCTGCCCCTACGGCGCGCTGGTCGGCCTGCTCGGCCGCCTCGCCCCGCTCAAGGTCGCCCGCGACGCCTGCGGTCTGCACCGACTGCCGGGCCTGCACCAAGGCCTGCCCGGCCCGGCTGCCGGTCCACACCCTCGGCCGGGTGCGCCTCGATCGAGTGCACCTCGTGCCAGGACTGCGTCGTCGCCTGCCCGGTCAAGGAGTGCCTGGCGGTGCGCCCGCCCGCCGCCCCGCGACGCTGGCTGCGCCCGGTGGCGGCAACCGCGCTCGCCGCCGCCGTCTACGCTCGCCGTGGTCGGCGGCTTCCGCCTCGCCGGCCACTGGCACTCCTCGGTCTCCGAGTCCGAGTACCACCGCCGCCTCGGCGAGATCTCCTCACCCCTGTACACCCACGTCGGCGGGATGACCATGTCTGAG
The DNA here is from genome assembly GCA_963714745.1 of uncultured Acidobacteriota bacterium. Lineage (GTDB taxonomy): Bacteria > Acidobacteriota > Thermoanaerobaculia > Thermoanaerobaculales > Sulfomarinibacteraceae > CAVQPK01. The sequence continues at coordinate 82,112 of CAVQPK010000011.1, read as the reverse complement.
GAGCCCGGAGGCCGGTTGCCTTCGTCGCGGTGAGCGTACAATCCGGGCGTGGACGTGCTCGCCCGGATCCCGCTGCTGCACCGGCTGCCCGAGGATGAGCGGTCGCTGGTCGTCGCCGCTGGTCACGAGCGCCGGCTCGCCCGCGGCGAGCTGCTGTTCAGCGAGGGGGAGCGCGCCGACGCCTTCTTCGCGGTCCTCGAGGGCGGGGTCAAGCTCGTTCGCTACTCGCCCCGGGGCAAGGAGATGCTGCTGCACCTGGTGCACCCCGGCCAGAGCTTCGCCGAGGCCGCCCTGTTCGCCGACGGCACCTTCCCGGCGACCGCGATCGCGGTCGAGGCGAGCCGGGTCTGGGCCTGGCCGCGGGCCCGGTTCGAGGCCCTGGTGCGCTCCTCGCCGACCCTCGCCCTGGCGATGCTGGCCTCGATCTCGGTGTGGACCCGGCGGCTGGCCAACACCCTCGAGCTGCTGACCCAGCGCCGGGTCGAGGAGCGGGTCGCGGTCTATCTGCTCGGCCGAGCCGGCAAACGCGAGCTTGCGTCCGGCGACGCGGTCCCGCTGCCCGAGGCCCGCCACCTCATCGCCGCCCAGTGCGGCACCGCTCCCGAGGTGCTCTCCCGCACCTTCCGCCGGCTCGAGGACGACGGGGTGCTCGAGTCCCACCCGGACCGGGTCGTCGTCCGCGACCCCGCGCGGCTGCAGGCGCTCGCGGAGTGGATCGCGGAGTAGGAAGACCACAGAGACCTCCGTCCCGGAGCGAGTCAGAGCGGGCGCCCGGAGCCCGGCCCGAAGTCCGAGCCCCGGAGGCACTCCAATCGGGAGCCAGGGGGCGGGCGGCGGCTTCCGGCCTGGCCTGCCACGCAATTCGATACGGGATCGGATCCCGGGCCCCGGACCCTCCCCCGTCGCCCGAACCCCGGAATTCCGACGCCGTCTTCATTCGCGGGGGGCCGGGGGGCCGGGGGCGGACTGCGGCGCCGGGCCTCGCCGAGCGTACGACTCGATCAGGGACGATTGCAGGCGGAGGGGTTGATTCGTGGCGGTGGTCGTCTCCCGGAGGGGACCTTTCGACTGCGCGGCCTCGGAGGCCGCTCCGCTCAAGGTGACACGATGGAGGCGGCCCCGGGCCTCACCGGCCTCGCGACTCGTTGCCGGGTCGGCACCGGGTCCCGTTCCAGCACCCCGCCGCCCGAATCCCGGACCCTCACGCGCCTGACGACACACGTGGTCGCCACGACCTGACGCGACCTCGGATTGCGGGCACGGCCCGCGCCGAGCTCCTCTCTTCTGCTCCTGCCCCAGGGCGGTCGCACTCTCGACGACGTTTCCGTCCTGGGCATGTCCTGGGTTTTTCCTTTGGAGAATGATCAGGCTGGTCTTTCCGAACGCAGCAGACCGTACACAAGGCCGCCGAGCCTGTCGGCGGTATCGACGACCGTTGTCGGGATACCAACGCCTCGGGCGGCGGACAGCGCAAGCGCCGTCTGGATCTCCTGAACCTCTGCGCGTAAGCAGCCTCGAGATGCTGGCGGCGGTTGCCGAGGGTCCGCCCGCTCGCCTCCGAGAGCCTGAGCGCAGAGTTGTCACTTGCCCTCACAAGGTGGTCACGAAGGTGAGCGAGACCGCGCGGAAACGACAGCAGAGCAGCGGCGCCGGCCAAGGAGAGTGCGACCTCGAGCGCGACGAGGCCGGTCCGGCCGCGAGGGAGGGTGCGGTGGACGGCTCGGGAAGGTCTGGACGAGGGTGTGTGCTGGCTCATGCCTCGCCCCCGAGGCGCCCGGCGGCTGGCCGTCAAGGGTGGCCTCACACCATGAGCCCTGCGAGCCTGCCCTTGACGGCCAGCCGACGGGCGCCTACTCCCACCGATCGAGCCAGCACACTCCCCGTCCAGACCGTCGAGTCGCGCGGGACGATCCCGGCCCTGTCCCGCACCCGAGCCCGAACCCCGATGCCTGAATCCCGGCCCGAAATCCGAGCCCCGAAAGGACTCCATTCCGGGAGCCGGGGGCCCAGGAACGGGCGGCGGCTCCGGGCCTGGCCAGCCACGCGATCCGATTCGGGGTCGCATCCCGGGCCCCGACCCGTCCCCCGAATCCCGGAATGGCGCGCACCCTCCGACGGATGCGACCACGTTCGCTCACCGATCACCAGGGTCTCGGGCACCACCCGCGCTGAGCCTCCGTGCCTCTGCAGTTCACCCCGCCGGCAGGAGGTGGATGCGCTGGAGGCTGAGCAGGCCGGCCCTCACCAGCGAGTCGGAGTCCTCGAAGGCAAGCGGCACGAGGTCGGTCTCCGGCAGGTCGGCCCCGCCGGCCTCGGGACCGCGCAGGATGCCGTACCCGGTGGCGGGGCCGGTACCGCCGCGCTCGGCGGCCTTGCGGGCCAGGTCGAGCAGGGTCTCCCAGCGGTCGGCGGGGAAGTTGGCCTGGTTGGACAGCGGGTACACCAGGTAGCCGACCCGGGTGAAGATCCCGGCGGCGCGCAGGCTCTGCGACCGCGACGCCGCCGACAGGAAGCGCTGGGCGACCACGTAGGCCTGCATCGGATCGAGATCGCGGACGACCGCGAGAAGCTCGCCGTGGCCGAGGCTGCCCGGCACGTCGGAGTCCCTCAGTGCGTCCCGCAACAGGGCCAGTGCGTGGTCCGAGACGGCCCGGCTGCCTTCCCGGCGGGCGACGAGCGCGGTTCCGTCGGCGGTCACCAACCGGACGAGGTACAGGCCGAGAAAGCTGGAGGGTGGGGGATCGGCAGTGGTCCCGGACCACTCCATCGCGCGCCGCTGCGCGAGCCGGATCTCGTACGGAACGAAGATCCGGAAGAAGCGCTCGTCCGCCTCGGGCAGCGAGGCGCGGCCGCGCTCGCCGAAGGACTCCATGACCGGATTCTGACCGAGCCGGGTGGAGCCGTCAATCGCAGACGTGCGCTGCGAGCTCGCGGCCGTAGGCCTCGGTCAGCTCGAGAAGGGCGCCGTTGCGGGACACGGCGTCGGGAAACTCGAGCCGCAGGTCGGCGTCGGACCGGCCGGTGAAGCGGCGCCAGGACGAGGCGTCGGGGCGCAGCACCCGAAGCTCGGTGGCGCCTGCGGTCAGCCGGTCGAGATCGGCCTCCACCGCCGCCGCGAGGCGCGCGCCCTCGGCGGCGGCCGCGATTCTCGCCAGGCCGAAGGGAGCGACGGCAGCTGCCCCTGGGTCGGCGGCGGGCAGCGCCATCACCAGGTCGAGCCGCTCCGCAGGGGCGTGGAGTCGTCCGAGTAGGGCCGAGAGGGGACGGGGCAGGACGGCCAGCCCGTCGACGCAGGGGTGGGGCGAGGCCGTGCCCGGCAGTACCAGCGGCCACGGCGCGCAGGCCACCGCAGTCGCCGTCGCCGCGGCCACCGCGTCCGGGAGCTGCTCCGGGAGGAGCTCGACGGCGGGCTCGATGACGTGCGCCCGGCCGGTGGCCAGGTCGAGGACCGGCAGCAACAGCCGGCGCCCGGCCGAAGCGAGCCGGGCTGCGAGCCCGGCGGACCAGGGCGCCGCCAGCTCCGCCACCATCCCGACATCGACCAACCCGTCGGTCGCCCAGGGGTCGAGCGCGGTCCGCGCGCCGGGGCAGGCCGCACGTGCGGCAGCGGCCGCCCGGCCCATGCGATCGGCCAGCACCGGGACGCCGTCGGCGGCCTGCTCGCGCCACAGGCGGGCCATGGCGTCGAGCCGGCCGTCGGCGGCAAGCAGCCCGTTGAGAGCGCCCGCGCCCGAGCCGGCGACCAGGTCCCACGAGCCGCCGGCCTCGGCGAGGCCGGCGACGGCACCGGCCTGGAAGGCGCCGGTGCCGAGCCCTCCGATCAGCACCAGCGCTCGCGTCATGGCACGAGGCTCCGACGCACGCGCCGCATCCGACCTCCCGCCGCCGCCCGGCGCCTACCTGGCCCGCAGCACGTTGAGCGCCGAGCCGGCCTTGAACCAGGCCACCTGCTCGGCGTTCAAGGTGTGCTTGACCTCGAAACGGTGCTCGCTGCCGTCAGCGTGGTGGACGACTGCCTGGACGGGTGCGGCCGGGAGCGAGCTCGGCAAGGCCGAGAATCGAGATCCGGTCGTCGGCGCGGATCTGCTCGTAGTCCGCCGGATCGGCGAAGGTGAGCGGCAGCATGCCCTGCTTCTTGAGGTTGGTCTCGTGGATGCGGGCGAAGGAGCGGGCGATGACCGCCACGCCGCCGAGGTGGCGCGGTTCCATGGCCGCGTGCTCGCGCGACGAGCCCTCGCCGTAGTTCTCGTCGCCGACCGCGACCCAGCGGATGCCGCGCCGCTTGTACGTCGCGGGCGAGCTGCGGCAACGGCATCGCGCTCGCCGGTCTCGATGTCGATCCCGTCGCCGGGCCTCGTCGGTGAAGGCGTTGATGGCGCCCAGGAACAGGTTGTCGGAGATGTTGTCGAGGTGGCCGCGGAAGCGCAGCCAGGGTCCGGCCTGGGAGATGTGGTCGGTGGTGCACTTGCCGCGCGCCTTCATGCAGCACCGGCAGTCGCTCGTAGTCGCTGCCGTCCCAGGCCTGAATGGGCGTCGAGCAGCTGCAGGCGCTTCGACGTCGGGTGCGACCTTCGACCTCGACCGCGCGGGATCGGCGGGCGGCGGCGACGTAGCCCTCGCGCCTTGAACACGAACCCGTGCGGCGGGAATCTCGGGCGCCGGCGCCGGCGGCTCGAGGCGGAAGCGGGTGCCGTCGGCGCCCTCGAGCTCGTCGGTCAGGGGGTTGAAGGACAGCCGTCCGGCGAGTGCGTAGGCGATCACGATCTCGGGGCTGGCCGATGAAGCGAGTGGGTCTTGCGGGTTGCCGTCGTTGCGCTTGGCGAAGTTGCGGTTGAACGAGGAGACGATCGAGTTCGTCTCGCCCTTCGGCGATGTCGTCCGCGCTTCCACTGGCCGATGCAGGGGCCGCAGGCGTTGGCGAGCACCGCGCGCGCCGAGCTCCGCGAGGGTCTGCCATCTGACCGTCGCGCTCGATGGTGGCCTCGATCTGCTCGGAGCCCGGCGTGACCCACAGGGTCGTGCGCACCTTGGCCCCGTGGGCCAGCGCCTGCCGGCCACGTCGGCGGCCCGGGTGATGTCCTCGTAGGAGGAGTTGGTGCACGAGCCGATCAGGCCGGCGGTAGACCTCGTCCGGGTAGCCGTTGCTCGGCCACGTCGGCGGCCATCTGCGACACCGGGCGCGCGAGGTCCGGGGTGTGCGGGCCGACGAGGTGGGGCTCGAGCGGCGTCGAGGTCGATCTCGATCACCAGGTCGAAGTACCGCTCGGGATCGGCCTCGACCTCGGGGTCGGCGGTGAGCAGGTCGCGGTTGGCCGTCGGCGAGCGTCGGCGATGCTCGCCGCGGTGGGTGGCGTCGAGATAGGCCTTGCATGCGCTCGTCGTACGGGAAGATCGAGGTGGTCGCGCCGAGCTCGGCGCCCATGTTGGTGATCGTGCCCTTGCCGGTGGCGGAGATCGACGCCGCGCCCGGCCCGAAGTACTCGACGATGCGGTTGGTGCCGCCCTTGACGGTGAGGATGCCGAGCAGCTTGAGGATCACGTCCTTGGGCGCGGTCCAGCCCGTGAGCGATCCCGGTGAGCTGGACGCCGACCAGCTTGGGCTGCAGCACCTCCCAGGGGAAGCCGGCCATCACGTCGACCGCGTCGGCGCCGCCGACGCCCGACCGCGATCATGCCGAGGCCGCCGGCGTTGGGCGTGTGCGAGTCGGTGCCGATCATCATGCCGCCGGGAAAGGCGTAGTTCTCGAGCACCACCTGGTGGATGATGCCGGAGCCGGGCTTCCAGAAGCCGATGCCGTAGCGCGCCGAGGCCGACTGCAGGAAGTCGTAGACCTCGCGGTTGCGTTCGATGGCCGCCTCGACGTCCTCGGCCGCGCCCGAGTGCGCGAGGATCAGGTGGTCGCAGTGGACGGTGGACGGCACCGCGGTCGTGTCGCGGCCCGAGAGCATGAACTGGAGCAGCGCCATCTGGGCGGTCGCGTCCTGCATGGCGACGCGGTCGGGCCGGAGCTGGATGTAGGCCTTGCCGCGCTCGAGCTGCTCGTCCTCGGGGTCGGCGAGGTGGCCGAAGAGCGACCTTCTCGGCCAGGGTGAGCGGGCTGCCGAGCGCGTTCGCGGACGATCTCGAGGCGCTCGCGGGTGGTCTCGTAGACCGCCGAGACGAGCTCGGGGGTGGTCTCGATCGCGCGCATGACGGCTCCTCCTCGTGGGGCGGCCTCGAGGGCCGGGAATCGCGCGGCATTGTACCCCGCCCCGCCGCGCCGCGGCGCCACGGCGGCCCGGGCGGCCCGCGGAGACACAGAGGCCAGACGCACAGAGCCCCCGCCCACCCTGAGCCGGCCAGGACCTGCTCGCCGACGAGCAGGTCCTGGCCGACCGGGGGGGTGGCGGCCTCTGTGCCTCCGTGCCTCTGTGGTTCAATCGTCAGGTGGCGCGATTCCTGTGCGACGCGATGCTGGGCAGCCTCGCCCGGTGGCTGCGGCTGGCGGGGTACGACTGTGAGTACTCCGGGGCCGAGGACCGGGAGCTGGCCGCCCGGGCCGAACGCGAGGGCCGCTGGCTGCTGACCCGGGACCGCGAGCTCGCCGCCGTCGGACCGCGCTCGCTGCTGGTGCGTCAGGAAGGGGTCGAGGCGCAGCTGGTCGAGGTGCTCGGCCGGCTCGGCCTCGCGCCCTCGGGCCGGCTCGAGGACGCGCGCTGCGCGGCCTGCAACGGCGGGCTCCGAGAGGCCTCTCCCGCCGAGGTCGAGGGTCTGGTGCCGCCCTACGTCCGCGACACGGCGCCGCGGTTCCGCGCCTGCTCGGGGTGCGGGCGGGTCTACTGGCCCGGAACCCACTCGGCGCGAATCCGCGACCGGCTGGAGAGGGTTCGCAGCGCCGTCGTGGGTTGACGGTATCAGGACCGCCGGCGCGGGGTACCGATGCGTGATGCCGGTCCGATCGAGGCCTCCCCTTCGCGGGCCGGCGAGACACCCGCCTCCGCCGGGGGCGGGTGTCGCCTATCATGACCTCATGGCCGCCTCGTCACCCGCCCTGGGCGCCGTGGAGTACATGGTCGACTACCGCTTCCGGGATCCCGAGCTGCTCGCCCGGGCGCTGCGCCACGGGTCGGCGGAGGCGGCCGGTCGCGAGGGCTCGTACGAACGGCTCGAGTTCCTCGGCGACGCGGTGCTCGGCCTCGCCGTCGGACAGCTGCTGTACGATCGTTTTCCCGACCACGACCAGGGCGCGCTGACCCGGATGCGGGCGCTGCTCACGCGCTCGTCGACCCTGGCCGCGAAGGCGGCGGAGATCGGGCTCGAGCACTCGGTCGAGGCCGGTCGCAGCGAGCTGGTCGGCGTGACCGCACCGCGCCGCGCCCTGCTCGAGGACGTGCTCGAGGCGGTGATCGGTGCGATCTACCTCGACGGCGGGCCGGAGCCGGCGTTCGCCTTCATCGAGCGGCTCTTCGGGGACGATCTCGAGGAGCTCGACGAGTCGGCGTTGATCCGTGCCGATCCGAAGACCGCGCTCCAGGAGGCGGCCCAGGCGCGAGCCCTGCCGCTGCCCGAGTACCGCGAGCTCGGCTCGAGCGGTCCCGACCACCGGCGACGGTGGACCGTCGAGGTGGTGTGGGACGGCGAGGTGATCGCCACCGGCGAGGGCCTGTCGAAGCGGGCGGCGCAGAAGGAGGCGGCTCGGATCGCTCTCGAGCTGCTCGGGATCACCACCACCCCGTGATCGCCGAGCACCCTCTCCTCGAGCGCGCGCGGCAGGCGCCGGAGGCCCCCGGCGTGTACCGCTTCCAGGACCGGTCGGGCCGCGATCTCTATGTCGGCAAGGCCCGCCACCTGCGCCGTCGGGTGATGTCCTACTTCGGTCGAAGCGATCTTCCGGAGCGCACCCGGACGATGCTGGAGCGGGCCCGTTCGCTCGATTTCACGGTCACCTCGAGCGAGGTCGAGGCCTTCATTCTCGAGAACACGCTGATCAAGCGACTGCGGCCGCGCTTCAACGTGCTGCTGCGGGACGACAAGACCTACCCCTACCTCAAGGTGACGACCGGCGAGCGCTGGCCGCGGGTGGAGCTGACGCGGCGTGTGCGGGACGACGGCCACCGCTACTTCGGGCCGTTCATGGGCCAGCACATGGCCCGGCGCCTCATGGACCTGGCGCGGACCCGGTTTCCAATCCGCACCTGCCAGATCGACATCGACGCCGGGCTCGAGCGGCCGTGCCTGTACTTCCACATGCGAGCCTGCCTGGGGCCCTGCGTGGCGGGCCTCACCGACGCCGGGGCCTACGCCGAAGCGGTCGAGGAGCTGGTGCTGTTTCTCGACGGTCGCCACCGGGAGCTCGAGCCGAGGCTCGAGCGCAGCATGTGGACGGCGGCCGAACGTGAGGACTACGAGCTGGCCGCCCGCTACCGGGACCTGGTCGCCATCGTGAGGCGGCTCGGGGAACGGCAGGACGTCGAGCTGCCGGGCCGGGGCGACGCCGACGTGCTCGCCGCCTGCTCGGACGGGGTGAACGCGACCCTCTGCGTGCTGCCCTACCGGGGCGGCAAGATGGTCGACAAGAGGGAGTTCCACTTCGAAGGTGTGGGTGACGTGGAGGCCGGTGAGCTGCTCACCACCTTCGCCGCCCAGTACTACGAGGCCAACCCGGCCGTACCGCCGGTGGTCGATGCCGCGCAGCCGCTCGACGACGAGGAGCGCGAGCTGCTGCGGGCGTTTCTCGCCCACCGGCGGGGTCGTGCGGTGGAGGTCGCGACCCCGCGTCGAGGCCCCCGGGCGCGGCGCGCCCAGCTCGCGATGGACAACGCCCGCTCGGCCTTCGAGCTGCGCTTCAGGGCGGCGCTGGCCCAGGCCGAGTCCCTCGAACGACGTCTCGGCGAGGCGCTCGGCCTGCCTGGGCCGGTGCGGCGGCTCGAGTGCTTCGACATCTCGCACGCCTCGGGCAAGGCGACCACAGCGTCGTGCGTGGTGTGGCAGGGAGGTCGCCTCGACCGGCGGCAGTACCGGACCTTTTCGATCCGAGGGGTGGAAGGGGTCGACGACTTCGCCGCCCTCGCCGAGGCGGTCGGCCGGCGCTACCGGCGGCTGCGCGACGAGCACGCCGCGATGCCCGACCTGGTGCTGATCGACGGCGGCGTCGGCCAGCTCAATGCCGCATCCGCCGCCCTCGACCGGCTGGGGGTCGACCTCGCGGTCGCCGCGCTCGCCAAGCGTGAGGAGCTGGTGTGGCTGCCCAACGCCGCCGAGCCCCTGCAGCTGGACCCGCGAGACCCCGCCCACCTCGTGCTGCGCCAGGTGCGCGACGAGGCCCATCGCTTCGCGGTGTCGCGTCAGCGCCGCCGCCGCCGCCGCACCACGCTGTCCACCGAGCTGCTCAACGTGCCCGGCATCGGCCCGGGTCGCGCCAAGGCCCTGATCACCCGGTTCGGGTCGGTGCGGGGCGTTCAGGGCGCGTCCGCCGAGGAGCTCCAACGGGCGCTCGGCCCACGGCTCGGGCGCCACCTGTGGCAGCACCTCCACGCCGGCGAGCGCGGCGACGACCCGCCGTCGGGCTGAGCGCGAGCAGGACAGAATCCGGACCGCGACGACGCGAAGGCCGCGTGGAGCGCGCACACTGTCCGGACGGTGGATCTCTGCCGGAGGCGCCTCGTTCTCGGTACGGGCGGTGGTGCCCGGGGCGGTCGGGCGCCCGACGCCGCCGTCCGCTCCCGGCTGCCCGTTCCCCGGACGGCGATGGCGAGGGGCTCACGGATGCCTTCGCCGATCCTGAGGGACTCATGGAGTCTCCGGTGGATGAGTCCAGCAGACGATGGCGAGGATGGAGCCGGCGTTCTGCGCTCACTCTGCGCGCGGCGCGCCTTCGCGGTTCCACTGCGTCCGCCGGCACCGCGGCGGCGCTGTACCCTGGGGCGTGCACATTGCAGAGACCTTCCTGAGCCTGCAGGGCGAGGGGATCCTCGCCGGGGTGCCCTCGTTCTTCATTCGGACGTCCGGGTGCAACCTGCGCTGCGCCTGGTGCGACACGCCGTACACCTCCTGGCGGCCAGAGGGCGAACGGCGGGAGGTGGCCGAGCTGGTCAGCGAGGCGAAGGCGTCGGGCGCGGCCCACGCGGTGGTGACGGGAGGAGAGCCTCTGCTCCAGCGGGAGATCGGGTCGCTCACCCGTGCACTGCGCGCGGCCGGCCTGCACGTCACGGTCGAGACCGCCGGAACCGTGGCGCCCGAGTTCGAGTGCGACCTGCTGAGCCTGTCCCCGAAGACCTCCAACTCGGACCCGGAAGGTCGCTTCCGCGACCGTCACCGGCGGCTGCGCTCCGACCTGGCCCCGCTGCGTGCGCTGCTGCGCCGGTTTCCCGATCACCAGGTCAAGCTGGTGGTGAGGGGCGGGGACGATCTGCCCGATCTCGACTCCCTCCTCGGGCAGCTTCCGGAGATCCGCCCAGGGCGCGTCCTGCTCATGGCCGAGGGGCGAACCGCAGCGGAGGTGGCCGCCCGTGCGCCGGAAGTCGCAGCCTTGTGCCTCGCGCGGGGCTTTCGCTACACTCCCCGTCTGCACCTCGACCTGTTCGGGGGCGGCCGGGGGGTGTGACCTTTGGGCATCTATCGAATTGCCAAGACCTTCTCCGTGGAGTACGGGCACCGCCTGTGCAAGCACCCGGAGAAGTGCCGTTTCCCGCACGGCCACAGCCTCCGCATCGAGGTGGTGGTGCGCGGCGGCGACCTCGACGGCAACGACATGGTCTGCGACTACAAGGCGCTCAAGATGCTGGTGGTCGACCTCGTCGAACGGCTCGACCACGCGATGGCGCTCAACTCCGAGGACCCGCAACTGGCCGCTCTCCAAGGGATCGGCGAACGGATCCTGCTGTTCGACGGCGTCGACCCCACCACCGAGGTCCTCGCGAGGTGGCTCTACGACGGCATCGCTGCGCGCCTCAACGGCGAGCAGGTGGTCGCGGCCCCGTCCGGCACCGGCTACCGGATCCCCGACGGGCTGCGGCTCGAGCGGGTCCGGGTCTGGGAGACCGCCACCTCGTGGGCCGAGTACGCCGCCGAGGGTTGAGCGTGGCCGTTCGGCCATGAGCCGCCTCGGTTCCCCGCTGGTCGATCCCGACGAGGTCGGTCCCTGGCTCGGTCGGCTGGCGCCGCCGGTCGCCGTCACCGGCGGCACCGGCTTCGTCGGATCTCACCTGGTCGAGACCCTGTGCGCCGCAGGGCTCGAACCCCGGGTGCTGGTCCGCGACCCCGACCACGTGAGGTGGATCGGCGGGGCTTCGGTGCGCTTCGTCGTCGGTCGACTGGGTGATCCGGCGAGCCTCGAGAGGTTGGTCGAAGGCGCCGGAACGGTCATCCACCTGGCCGGCGTGGTGCGGGCGGCACGCGCCGCCGACTTCGAACGGGCAACCGGGTCGGGACCGCCAATCTGGTGGCCGCGGTGCGAAAGCGTGCGCCCGAGTCTCACCTCGTGCAGGTGTCGTCCTTGGCGGCGGTCGGGCCCGCGCCGGGCCGGGAAGGTCTCGGACCGGAGGCCGAGCCGAGGCCGGTCTCGGACTACGGCCGCTCCAAGCATGGCGCCGAACGCGAGGTGGCGGCCCTGGGTGGTGCGCACCGGTGGCTGATCCTGCGGCCGCCGGCGATCTACGGGCCGCGCGACACCGACGTGTTCGCCTTCTTCCGAATGGCGAACCTCGGCATGGCGGCGGTTCCTTCGGCGAGCGCATGGGTGACGGTGGCGTTCGTGACCGACGTGGTGAGGGCGATCCTCGCCGCGGCCGCGGACGGCGACGGCGAGCCGGATCTACCATCTCGGCGAGGAGCCGGCCTACGAGATCGGCGACCTGGTGCGGCGGCTGGCGCGTGCCGGGGGCCTCAAGGTGCGCGTCGCCAGGGTGCCGGGCGGGGTGCTGACGCTGGCCGGGGCGGGGGGCAGTTTCCTGCACCGCGTCGGTCTGAGCGGGGTCGCGATGACCCGCGACAAGGCCCGCGAGCTGCTGGCGCGGCACTGGTGCGCGCGCACCGACGACTCCATGAGGGCGCTCGGCCTGCCGGCGGCGATCACGTTCGACGACGGCGCACGGATGACGTGGGCCTGGTACCGGGAGTCCGGCTGGATTCGTTGACTCGCCCGCCACCCCGTGCCCGATGCAAGGTAAGATGCCGGCGCCAGGGAGGGTCCGTGGACGTCTTTCAGAAGTGCTTCGACTTCGTCGACGCCGACAGAATCAGGAACCTCGGGCTGTACGCCTACTTCCGCACCATCTCGTCGGCCCAGGACCCGGTCGTCTCGATGGACGGGCGCCAGATCGTGATGCTGGGCTCGAACAACTACCTCGGGCTGACCAACCACCCCGAGGTCAAGAAGGCGGCGGCCGAGGCGCTCGACCGGTACGGCACCGGCACCGCCGGCTCCCGCTTCCTGAACGGCACCCTGGACATCCACGAGCGAGCTCGAGGAGCGGCTCGCCGACTTCATGCAGCGCGAGGCCGCGCTGACCTTCTCGACCGGCTTCCAGGTCAACCTCGGCGTGATCTCGTGCCTGCTCGACCGTCAGGACGTCGTCATCCTCGACAATCTCGACCACGCCTGCATCATCGACGGCGCGCGGCTCGGCTTCGGCCGGGTGCTCAAGTACCAGCACAACGACATGGCCGCGCTCGAGGAGCGGTCTGAGCGGCGGTCGGCGCCCGGGCGGCGCGCTGATCGTCGTCGACGGCGTCTTCTCGATGGAGGGCGACCTCGCCGACCTGCCCGGCATCGTCGAGCTCAAGCGGCGCTTCGGCGCCCGGCTGATGGTCGACGACGCCCACGGCATCGGCGTGATGGGGGCCAACGGGCGCGGCACGGCGGAGCACTTCGGCCTCGAGGACGAGGTCGACCTGGTGATGGGCACCTTCTCGAAGTCGCTCGCCGCGGTCGGCGGGTTCGTCGCCGGCGACGCGCAAGGTCATCGACTACATCAAGCACAAGGCGCGATCGCTGATCTTCTCGGCGGCGCCGCCGCCGGCGTCGGTGGCCTCGGTGCTCGCAGGCGCTCGAGATCATCGAGCGCGAGCCCGAGCGCCGCGAGCGGCTGTGGGAGAACACCCGCTACATGATGGCCGAGCTCGGCCGCGCTCGGCTTCGACACCGGCGACTCCGACGTCGCCGGTGATCCCGATCGTGGTCGGCGAGGACCTGGCTGCGTTCCGGATGGCCATGCGGCTGCAGGAGGAGGGCGTGTTCGTCAACCCGGTGGTCTCGCCGGCGGTGCCGCCGGGGCGGGCGCTGATCCGCACCTCGTACATGGCGACCCACACCCGCGACCACCTCGACCGGGCGCTCGAGGCGTTCGCGCAGGGTCGGTCGCGAGCTGGGGTTGATCCGGCCATGACGAGCGATGAAGTTCGCCCGGTGCAGGGCCGCCGCGAACGGTCGGCGTTCGTCGAACCTGCCGTGGACGCCTCTACCGCGACGACCGCTGCTGGGTGCCGCCGCTCAAGAAGTCGGTCCGCGAGCTGCTCGACCCGGGCAGCCACCCGTTCTACGCCGGCGGCGCCGGCGCCGAGATCGGAGCTCTTCCTGGCCTGGGAGGGTCGCCGCCCGGTCGGGACGGGTGGCGGCGATCCTCAACCACGCCCACAACTCTTTCCACGAAGAGCGGATCGGCTTCTTCGGCTTCTTCGAGTGCGATCGACCGGGCCGACGTCGCCAGGGGCTGCTCGAGGCCGCCGAAGGGTGGGCGGCCGAACGCGGCCTGAGCGTCCTGCGCGGGCCCGATGAACCCGTCGACCAACTACGAGTGCGGCCTGCTGGTCGAGGGTTTCGACCGCCCGCCGGTCCTGATGATGACCTACAACCCGCCGTTCTACGAGCGGCTCATCGAAGGCGTCGGGCTACCGCAAGGTCAAGGACCTCTACGCCTACATCTCGCCGGTCCACGGCCGCAGCTCGACCGGCTGCGAGCGGCTCGCCGAGCGCAGCCCGGCGAGCGCATGCCCGGGCTGACCACGCGGCCCGGCCGATCTCGCGGACTTCGACCGCGAGGTGCGCCTGGTCCAGGAGATCTACAACCCGGCCTGGGAGAGGAACTGGGGTTTCGTGCCGATGAACGACGCGCGAGATCGAGTGGCTGGCCCGCGAGCTCAAGCCGCTGGTCCAGCCGGATCTGCTCCGCTTCGCCATGGTCGACGGCGAGCCGGCCGCCTTCCTCCTCGCCCTGCCGGACTGGAACCCGGTGCTCGCCGACCTCGACGGTTCGCCGCTGCGCCACCCGCTGAGGACCCTGAAGCACGTCCTGCGCACCAAGGCGGAGAGCCTGGAGGGCCTGCGCCTGATCACCCTCGGGGTCAAGGAGCCGTTCCGCAAGCGCGGCATCGAAGGCGTGCTGATCGACCGAGGGCCTCGCGGCGGCGCTCCAGACTCGGCTACCGCTGGTCCGAGTACTCGTGGATCCTCGAGGACAACGAGCTCACCAAGCGGGCGGTGCGCCTGATGGAGGGCGAGCTGTACAAGATGTATCGGGTGTTCGAGAAGGAGCTTGGGTCGCGCTGACGCCTGAGGGGTGCCGGAGGTCGAACGCCGTCACTCGAGGGTCGGTGCACCGCGGTCCGGGATGGTGCGCTGACGCATTCGGTCCCACCGCAGAGGTTCAGGTCGCGCCGGAGAGCGGCTCGCCCACCTCGCGCCAGTTGCCGGTGGCGCGCAGGAAGCGGGCGATCAGTCGGCCGGCGTGGCGATCGAGCTGACGGTCGTCGGCCGCGACCTCCGGCGCGAGCGGGATCTGGGCCGCCGCCAGGGTGTGGTGACCGCCACCGAAGCCCCGTCGTCCGGCCAGCCGCTTCGCCACCTGACCCGCGTTGAGCTCGCGCTCAGTGGCACGCAGGCTGGCGTGCAGCCAGCCGCCGACCTCTCCGAGGCACATCGACCAGCTCACCCCTTCGACCCGGAGCAGCAGGTCGGCGGCCTCGGCGATCATCTCCTGGTTGCCGAGACGGCCGAGGTAGGACACCACCCGGGCGCCGTACAGGGTGGCGTCGTCGAGCGCGCGGCGCAGCGACGCGAAGTAGCTGCGCGGCAGCGGCGCCGACACGATCCGTCCGAGCGCCCGGGCGTTGGCGCTCGGGTAGAGCGCCACGAAGGCCTCGAGATCGGCGCGGGTGCTCTCTCGTCCGAGCTCCTGGGTGTCCGAACGGATGCCGTAGACCATCGCGGTGGCGAGCTTGGAAGTGATCTCGATCCCGGCCGCGGTCAGGTACTCGTAGAAGATCGTCGAGGTCGCGCCGTAGCGGCTGCGGATGTCGGTGAACCGCGCGGATCGGGTTTCGCGACGAATCGGGTGGTGGTCCACCACCAGGTCGAGGCGCAACGAGGGGTCGAAGTTCACGTTGCCCGCACCGGGTTGGGCGTCGACCATCGCCAACCGGTCGAAGCGACCGGGCTCGAGGCCCTCGAGCGGCCGCGTGCTGAGGCCCAGATACCGCAGCAAGGCCTGATTCTCAGCCCGCCCGACCGCGCCGGCATAGGCGATCGAGCACGAGATTCCGAGCCGTCCGTTGGCGATCTCGCGCAGCGCGGCGGCGGCTGCGATCGCGTCCGGATCGGGGTTGTTCTGGAGCACGATCAGGAGGGTCTTGCCGCCCTCGAGCACAGCCTCGAGCTTGGCCAGACGTTCCACGGAGTCGAGGTTCCGCGCCATCACCGCCAGCCCGGCGGCGAGGATCCGCGGTCGACGGGGCTCGAGGTGACGCCCGGGTTCGGGTGCATCGCGGGCCGAGTATAGTCCCTTTCAGCATCGGGGACGGAGCGCCCGTCTCAGGAGGGGAGCCGATGGGCCGAATCCACGTCGTCGTCGTGGCCGTCGCCGCAGCCCTGGTCATGGCCGGAGCGGTGCTGGTCGGGGTGGTCCGGGCGCGGTCGACAACCAGCCGGCTGCCCGAGCGCGGAGTCGTGGTGACGGTTGCCGAGGGCCTCGCCGCCCCGGCGGATGTGGTGATCGACCGGCGGGGGATTCCACATGTCCGGACCGCGACCGAGGCCGACCTGTGGTTCGTTCAGGGGGTGCTCCACGCTCGTGAACGGTTCTTCCAGATGGAGCTCGCCCGGCGCGTGGCGGCGGGACGGCTGGCCGAGCTGATCGGGCCCCAGGGGCTGCCGAGCGACCGCAGGATGCGGATGCTGCGCCTGGCGGCAACGGCGACACGCCAGGCGGCCCAGCTGCGGTTCGGCGAGCGCGACGCGCTCGAGGCCTACGCCGCGGGGGTCAACTCGGTGCTCACGGACTCCGGCCGCTGGGTCGCGCCCGAGATCTGGTTCCTGAGCTTCGACCCGGAGCCGTGGCAGGTCGAGGACTCGCTGGCGGTGGCGCTGCTGCTCGAGCTCCGGCTGACCTGGGCGATGGGAGAGGAGATGAGCCGGGCGGTGGAGCTCGCCCGCTACGGCGAGCGCAGAGCGCTGGACCTGTGGGGCTGGTCGCCGGGGGAGGCGAGGGAGTGGATCCCGCCGGTCGATCCGCCCGCGCTGCCGCCCCGTGACGACGACGCGATCACCGCGCCGGTGGGCGGCACCGGCTCGAACAGCTGGGCTCTGGCCCCGAGCCGGACCGCGAGCGGACGGCCGATCCTCGCCAACGATCCCCACGTCGGGGTCGCGATGCCGGCCACCTGGTACCTGATCCACCTTCGCTCACCCGGGGTTCACGTTACCGGGGCCTCGTTGCCCGGCATCCCAGGCGTCGCCATCGGCCACACCGAGCGGGTCGCGTGGGGAATGACCATGGCGATGGCCGATGACCAGGACCTGTACGTGGTCGCGCTCGACGACTCCGGCCAGCGCGAGCGGGTGGACGGAGGCTGGCAGCCCCTGAGAACGGTCGCAGAGCGGATCCTGGTTCGGGGCCGGACCGAAGCCGAGCGGCTCAAGGTCCGGCTCTCCGAACGGGGCCCGGTGGTGCGGGAGGGGGCCACCGAGGCCCTTGCCCTGGCCTGGAGCGCGACCATGGGACCGAGCCCGATCGGAGCGTTTCTCGAGATGAACCGCGCCGGCTCGGTGGGCGACCTGGTCGCGGCCTGGAATGGCGTGCCGGGTCCGGTGGTCGATCTGGTTGCCGCCGACGTCGACGGACACGTTCTGCACCAGGTCGTCGGCCTGCTGCCCGATCGTGGCCGCGGCGCCGGGCGGCTGCCTGCGCCCGCCGCCGACCCGCGATGGGCATGGCGCGGCCTGCAGCCGCTCGCCGCCAACCCGCGCAAGGCCGATCCCGAGGAGGGATTCGTCGCGAGCGCCAACCATGATCCCTTCGCCGAGGGAGACTACCCCCTGCGGGACCGCTTTCCGGGCGAGTTCGCCCCGCCGTGGCGGATTCGCCGGATCCGGACCTCGCTCGCCGCGCGACGAGACTGGGACGTGCCCGCCTGCCTCGCGCTCCAGTCCGACGTCGTGTCCGAGCGGGCCCGGGCGCTGCTCGCCCTGCTCGGACCGACCCTGGCCGACCACGGCGGTCGCACCGCGAGGATGCTCCGCGGTTGGGACGGAACCTTCGCCGCCGACTCGCAGGAGGCGACCCGTGCGGCGCGCTTCGTGCTCGAGCTGGCCGAGGCGGTGGGCGGCGACGAGGCCTACGACGCCGGTCTCGAGCGCACGCCGTTCGGGGCCGAGGAGCTGCTGCGCCTGCTTGCCGGCGGGCTCGACGAGGCGTGGTGGGACGACGTGCGGACCGTCGAACGTGAGACCCGGGAAGAGATCCTCGCCCGTGTGCTCGCCTCGCTCGACCGTCGGGGAGGCGCAGCACGCTGGGGCGACGTGCACCGGGTGCGATTCGACCATCCGTTGGCGGCCGTGCCTCTGGCCGGGGCGGTGCTCGGCCGGATGTGGTCGCGCGGGCCGTACCGGGTGCCGGGCGACGGCAGCACGGTCGATGCCCACTACTGGAGCGTCCGGCGACCCTTCGACGTGACCGCGATCCCGTCGTTGCGCTTCGTGGCCGAGGTGGGCGAGTGGGACCGGACGGTGATGGTGCTGCCGGTCGGCCAATCGGGCCGCCCGTGGTCGGCCCACTACGACGACCAGGTGGGGTCCTGGCTCGCGGGGACCGGCGAGACGGTCCCCTTCAGCCCGGAGGCGGTGGAGGCGGCGGCCCAAGCCCGAGTTCGCCTGATTCCGGGTCGTTCGAGCCGCTCGCTGGGCCCGTCGTAGAGCCCTGGTCCTCACCACCGAACCGCGCGGTAGACTGTCGCCGTGGAACCGATCCTCGCCATCGCGACCTGCTCGCCTCAGCTCGAGGTGGCGCTGTCGACCAGCGCCGATCACGGCTGTCCTTCGGTGGTCAGGCTGGCCGGGGGCTCGCCCCGTTCGACCCTGCTGCTGGCCGCCGTCGACCTGCTGCTCGAGGACGCGGGCATCGACCCGGGGGGGCTCGGAACCGTGGTGGTGTCCCGCGGCCCGGGCTCGTTCACGGGCATTCGGGCGGCGCTGGCGAGCGCCGCCGGGATCGCCGCGGGCACCGGCGCCCGGGTGGTCGCCTTCGGTTCGCTGCTCGCCCAGGCTGCGCGCAGCGCGACCTCCGGCACGGTCTGGGCAGCTCAGCCAGGGCGGCGCGGCGAGCTCTACGCGCGACCGTTCTCGGTGGTCCCGGGCGCCGTGCCTCGACCCCTCGCTGGGCTCGAGGTGGTGAGCGTGGCCGACGCGGCGCGGGTCGGACCCTGGATCGCGGCCGAGTGCGTCGACCTGGGCGAGGCGCGACGTCTGCCAGTCGGGCGCAGCCTCGCCGAGGCCCTCCTGGCGCTGGTCGTGATCGGCGCCGAGACCGAGCCGGCGGAGCCGCTCTACGTCGAAGGGCCGCCGATCCACGGAGCAAAGCCATGAGTGCGGTGGCGCCGGAGTATGCGCTGCTCGCCCGTGCGCCGCAGCCGGGAGACGTGCGCGCGCTGGTCGCCGCCGAGCTGGAGTGCTTCGCCGACCCGTGGCCGCCCCAGTTCTTCGTGTCCGAGCTGTTCGCGCCGGGGCGTTTCCAGAAGCTGCTCGAGGCCCGCGACGGCAGCCTCGCGGGGTACCTCTTCGCCGCCTGGCAGTACCTCGACCTGCACGTGCTCAAGGTCGCCACCCGGCCCCCCTTCCGCCGCCAGGGCGCGGCCCGTCACCTGATGGCGCTGGCCGAGGACCACGCCCGCACCGCGGGCGGCGAGACCGTCACCCTCGAGGTCCGCGACACCAACCTGGCCGCGATCGAGCTCTACCGTTCGCTCGGTTATGACGAGGTCGGCCGCCGCCGCCGCTACTACGCCGACGGTGAGGACGCCCTGGTGATGACGCTGCGGCTGGGCGGGTAGGGGGGAGCACAGCGCGGGCGATGCTCGTAGTCCACGTGGTCGGTGAGCGAAGGCAGTCGCATCCGGTAGCAGCGCAGGTGCGGCCGGTAGAGCGGACGACGGCCGAGCAGGGGAGGCCGGCTGCGTCAGGACCCCGAGCCGTCGATCGTCGACGCGCCGCACACCGGGTGCATCACTTCGTCTGCCCGCCAGTGATCGACGGGCACGGCCGGTGCGATCTCATGATCCATGTGCCGGGCGGTGCCCTGTAAAGAGTGCCACGACTGTCGGCCCGGGCACCCAGAAGAGGTGGCTGCCTCGATGGCGGTGTCCCGGCCTGCGATGACGGTCCGATGGAGCCTCGTGCGACAATGGCGCCCGACGCTCCAGCGCGGTCCTGTCCCGGGGCTGCTGGCGTGGGGCGCACCGTTCATGGACTCGTCGCCCGAGACTCGCACCGCCGCTGATGCCGCGATCCGGATGTGTCCGGCCGGACTGGCGGTGCAGCTGCGGATGGTCGCTGCCGCGAGAGCGGCACAGCTTGCAGGCATGGCGGTGTTCATCGTCGTTGCGCCTCGGCTGATGGGCCCCGAGCGCTTCGGCGAGCTCGCGGTGATCCTCTCGATCAGCGGTCTCTGGGCCACCGCCAGCACGCTCGGGGGTCGCTACGCCTTCGGGCGCTTCATGCCCGGCTACGTCGTACGGGGCGCGCCCACCATGGCTCGCGCGCTTTTCATGCACGTGCTCCAGTTCCGCTTGGCCGTCGTGGTGGCCGCCGCGCCGGCCCTCTTCATCTTCCTGCGTCATCTCCTGCCGGATGCCTCCGTGATGACGCTCCTGGCGAGTGTGGCCGCGTTCGTCCTGGCGGCGGCGGCTTCCCCTATGTTCAATGTCCTGTTCGGTTTGAACCGACTCGGGGCATCCATGACCGGTCAGGCGCTCGATCGCGCTCTGCTCCTGCTCATGCTGGTCACTCTCGGCGGTGCCGCCAGCCTCGAGCGTGCCAGCCTCGCCCTGCTGGCGACGAACCTGCTGCTGCTCGGCGTGGGCGTCGTCCTGGCCAGGGACATGTTCACCCTGGATCGCGCGGCCTTTCACCTGCCTTCGGCCCTCGAGCACCTGCGTTTCGGTGTCGCGGTCTTCGCCGCCAACTTCCTGCTGCGCGTGCCCTGGCGACTGGGCGAAAGCGCCCTCGCCCTCGGCGGGGTGGACAGCTCGGAGATCGCCTTCTTCAGCATCGCGCTCTCGGCCACGGTCGCGTTCACGGGGATCGTCGCAGGGACGGCAACGTTGCTGATCCCCTCTGTCGGTGTCCACCAGGCGGCCGGCGACACAGGGGGACGAGACCACAGCCTCGGCCTCGGCCTGCGTTACCTGACCATCGGCAGCGTCCTGTTCGTGCTCGCCGCCCTCGCCTGCGGTCCGTGGGCCGTGAGGACGTTCCTCGGGGACGCCTATGCCGGGGTGATTCCGAACCTCCTGGTGGTTGTCTGGGCGGCGCTGGCGATGCCCTTCATCCGCACGGCCCTCTCCCTCGAGGTGGTGAGAAACCGTGTCGATCGAAACCTCCTGCTCGGCCTCGTGGTGCTGGCGGTGTTCGGCTCCAGCGCCCTCGTGCTGGTGCCTCGGTACGCGTCGCTGGGAGCCTCGTCGGCCCTGGTCCTGGCGATCGGGATCACCGGGTTGGTCGCGGTCCTCCAGATGCGCGCAACCGGTGTGCTGGCGGCGGCGAGGACCTGGCGGCACATGCTGGCCGCGGCGGGGCCGGCAGCGCTCCTGCTCGTGATCGGAGGCTCGCCGCCGGTGGCGGTCGCCGCCGCGGTCGTCTACGTGGGTGGCCTGTTCGGGCTCGGCGTCGTCAGCTGGGACGAGCTGCGCCATCAGCTCGCTGGGTCCTCCTCGAAGGTGTCGTGAGCCTGGCGAACCGGGGGCGCCGAGAGGTCAGTCCCCGCCTCGAGACCGGAAACGGACGCCGGCGTTGATCAGGCGAGGCGCCCCGATGAGGATGCCCCGGGCCTGATATCCCGTTGAGTAGGTCTCGTCGAGGGCGTTCTCGATGCCCGCGAACAGCTCACAACGATCAGTGACGTGCCACGAGGCCGACAGGTCCACGACGACGTGATCGGAGAGAGGCTCCTCGTTTTCGGCGTCGCTGAACCTCGTGCCGACGTAGCGGCCGCGCACCATGACGTGAAACCCACGAGGGTCGCTGTAGTGGAGGCCGAGGGAGTAGCGCTGATCCGGTGTGCCCTCGATCATGTTCCCGACAAGCTCCGGGTTGGCCGGAAAGTCCGTGATCTCGGCGTCCAGCAGCGTCGCTCCGAGGAAGATGCTCCACCCAGGCGCGGGACGGAGCTCCCCCTCGAGCTCGACGCCGGCGGACTGCGTCCCCCCGATGTTCTGGCGCTGTCGGCACGAGCCGTTGGGTGCGACGAAACCGCAGGGCCCGATCACACCGCCGTCGGGGCCGGTGCGACCGAGGGTGATCCGCTGGATCAGATCTTCGATCCGACTCCAGAATCCCGTCACTCTGAGCGAGAGCGTGCGCGACGGGTCGATGTCGAGGCCGAGCTCCACGCCGACCAGGCTCTCTGGCTTGAGCTCGGGGTTCGGGGCCGTCTTCCGATCCGGCCGCGAGCCGACCGCGATGAAGAGCTCGCTCGGCATGGGGCCGCGAAAGCCGGTGTAGGCCGAGCCGCGGACCCGGAGCGAGGGGCTGGCCTGGTGGACGAACCCGAGGCTGGGGTTGAAGGAGATCTCGGTGTTGTCCATGAGGTCCGCCTCCTCGGTCACCAGGCCCGTCAGCAGGTCGGCTGTCACCGAACGGCCGCCGAAGGTCCTGATTCCATCGAGCCGAGCACCGAGCTGGAGCGTCGAGCGTGACGAGAGCCTGAACGTGTCCTGCACGAAGAGGCCGGCGAGCTGCTGCTTGCCCTCGACGAAGTAGCGCTGGGTGTACCTCCCGTCCAGCCACTCCAGATCCTCGTCCCTCTCGATCGAGGCGTAGTGCAGGTCGGTGCCTGCGGTGAGGGCGTGCCGGCCGCCGACCTCGGCGGACCACAGAGCACTCAGCCCGCCGCTGAAGCTGGGGAGCTGGATGTTGCTCGCCGGCTCCTCCGAGCTCCTGTCGGCCGAGATGACGGAGGCGTCGTCCTCGAGGCTCTGCCGGCGGGCAAAGGCGGTGAAGTGCCAGCTCGTCTGGGCGTCGGCTACCAGGTCGACGGTGCCGAAGAACGATACTTCGTCGTTGTCGGCGTGCTGCAGGGTGGTTCCCTCGCCGCGTTTCTCGCGGTACAGGAGACCGCCGAGGCGGAGCGACAGACTCGGCCTCAGCGTGCGGGTGAGGCGGCCCGAGAGCGACTCGAACTGCTTGGTCCGAGGCCGGTCGATCTCGCCTCGGTCCGCTTCGCGCAGGTCGTAGTACCCGTGGGTGTCGAGAAAGCTGCCCGCGACCCAGCCCGCCCAGCTGCGACCGATCTCGGAGTACGAGGCGCCGAGATCGAGTGTCGACCTGGTGCCGACGCGGGCCGTCGCCTCGATGTGGCGCTGTGTCGGCGCGCGGGTGATCAGGTTCACGACCCCGCTCAGGGCGAGGCTCCCCCAGATGTTGGCACCACCGCCCCGGACGACCTCGATCCGGTCGACCATGCCTCTCGGGACCTTGGACCAGAGCGCGGTGGCGTTGTAGGGATCCTGGAGGGGCAGGCCGTCGACGAGGAGGAGGCCGTGGCTGACGTTGGCGCCGCTCACCCCCCTGAAGTTCAGGCTCTGCTCCCTGGCATCCGCGACCAGGCTGCCGGAGCCGCCGTACAGGTTGAGGCTCGTGATCTGCGCCGCGAGGTCGACGAGGCCGGTGTCGGGGGCGGCGAGGATCTCCGCGCGATCCAGGACGGTGGTGTGGATCGGGAGGTCCTTGGCGCTGCGGTCGGTCCGGGTCGCGGTGATGACGATCCGCTCGTGCCAGACCGGGAGCGTCTCCGGCTGATCCGCGGCGCTCGCAGCCTGCTCCTCCGCCGCAGCCTCGGCGGCCGGTGCCGGCGTCGGGCTCGGGCGGGGATCCTGCCGAGACGGTTCCGGGGAAGGCCCGGAGCCCTGGGCGCCGGCGCTCGAGGCGATCGTCAGGCACAGCAGGCAGGCGCGAGCCGCGAGGGTGAGGCAGGGCGGAGCGTGCATTCGGTTCCTCCGCACTTCGGGCTCCTACCTGGCGAGCTGATTCACCTGCCAGGGAACGAGCTTGTGCGTGACGGCGTTGACGATGGCTCGGAAGCCGTAGCCGAGAAGGGCAACGACCAGGACGGTTCCGTACAGCTCCTCGGTGCGGTAGGTCTGCCACGCGAAGAACAGCATCGATCCCAGCCCGTCCTGGGCGGTGATGAGCTCGAGCCCGATGGTTGCCCCGAGGGCGCGGTTGATGGCCAGGCGAGCACCGGCGAGGATCATCGGCAGGCTCCCGGGCAACGCCAGGCGCCAGAAGATCCTCCATCGACTGGCGCCGTACAGCCGGGCGACGTCGAAGTAGTCCGGGTCGAGCTGCCGGACTCCGGCCATCGAGTTGATCGCCATGGGGAAGAAGGTCGCCACCGAGACGACCAGGGCCTTGGCGAAGAAGCCGATGCCGAAGAGGAGCAGGATCACGGGGAGCAGCGCCATTCTCGGGACGGGGTGCAGAGCGGCGATGAACGGGTCGACGACGGTCCTCAGCCGCGGGGAGTACCCGAGGAGCAACCCCACGACCAGTCCCGCCCCGCCCCCCCAGACGAGCGCCACCATCATGCGCGCGAGCGTCACCCCGAGGTCCCGTGTCAGCTCGCCGGACGCGGCCATCCTGCCCAGGGTCGAGAGGACCAGGGATGGCGCCGGAAAGAAGGCGGCGGGGATCCAGCCCATCCTTCCGCTCACCTCCCAGGCGGCGAGCAGGCCCGCGGCGATCATCGGCGCCGCCCAGCGCGGACCGGCGTCGCGCGTCATCGGGTGCCTCGCGCGGTGTCGAGGCCCTGGCGCACCTCATCCTCGAGCACCGACCACAGCCGCTGCGTGAGCTCGACCACCTCCGGGCGGCCCCGGTCCTGGAGGTTGCGCGGGCGGGGCAGCGGGACCGGGACCTCCATCAGGATCGAGCCCGGCCGCCCCGACATCACCAGCACCCGGTCACCCAGGAGCACGGCCTCCGCCAGGTCGTGGGTGACGTAGACGATCAGGGCGCGGTGGCGACTCCACATGCTCAGCAGCTCCTCCTGGAGCACCAGCTTGTTGAGCGCGTCGAGGGCGGCGAAGGGCTCGTCCATGAGCAGGACCTGCGGATTCGCCACGAAGGCCCGGGCGAGGGAGACCCGCTGGCGCATGCCCACCGACAGCTCGTGCGGCAGGTTGTCGGCGAACGCGGCGAGGCCGACCTGGTCGATGAACTTCCGCGCCCGGAGGTGCTTTTCGCGCCGGTGGATTCCGCTGAACTCGAGGCCGAAGGCGACGTTGTCGAGCACCGACATCCACGGGAAGACGCAGTGGTCCTGGAAGACCAGGGCGCACGGCAGCCGGTCCCCGTTCGGCGCCAGGTGCATGCGCACGCGCCCCTCCGAGGGCTCGATCAGGCCGGCCAGGATCTTGAGCAGACTCGTCTTGCCGCAGCCGCTCGGGCCGACCAGGCAGACGAGCTCGCTGCCCGCGAAGGTCAGGGACACGTCCCGGAGAGCGACCGTCGATCCGGAGCGGGTCGGGTAGACGAGAGAGACGTCTGTCGCAGCAGACTTCCGTCATGCGAGCCCCCGCCTATCGCTCACGGCCGGTCACCGCGGCCAGGAAGCTCTCGTCGACGAGCTCGCTCATCGGCACGATCGTGTCGATCAGACCCTGCTCGAGTGCCCACGCCTGAAACTCCTCGAGGCTGCGGGCGTCGATCCGGCCGTCGGCCGACCAGGACGGCCAGCACATCTGCCGCAGGTCGTCCGCCGCGATCTTGGTCTGGCGGGCGGCGATCTCGATGTGGCGCTCAGACTTGCCCTCGGCCACGTACTGCCGCGCCGCCCTCATGTAGGCCGCGAGGAACCGTCGCCCGAGGTCCCGCCGCTCGTCGAGCAACCTCCGACCGAAGACCAGGAACGTCGACTGGTGGCCGGGCAGCACATCCGAATGTGCGAACCAGAGGCGACCGTGGCCGGAGCGCACGATCCGGCTCGTCACCGGCTCGCTCGGGCTGCAGACGTCCACGAGACCCTTGGCGATCGCGTCGGGGAGGGCACTTCCCGGAATCTCCACCAGCTCGACGTCGGCGAACGTCAGGCCACCCATCGTCAGCAGACGGCTCCAGTAGTAGGAGCTCGATTGCGTGCGGTCGGTGTCGATGCGGAGGCCGCGGAGAGACCCGATGTCGCTCAACCGTCCCGAGTCGATCAGGACCGACCGGGCGACAAAGGCGAAGTAGGGGCAGCGCGCGGGGTCGTTGACGGTGCGTGCGGCCACCAGCCGGATCCTGGCACCTCGCTGGATGACGTTGAGGTGCGCCGCGATGGCCCGGCCGGTGGCGGAGACGTCGATGTCCCCGTGGGCCAGCGAGGGAATGACGGCCGACCCTCGGTCCCACACCACCAGCTCCACGTCGAGCCCTTCGTCCGCGAAGAAACCCTCTGCCTCGGCGATGTGCGCGACGATCGAGGACAGGCGCCTGGTGACCTGGCAGGTGACCTTGTCGAGAGCTTCCGTGTGCGACCCGCCCGAGCACCCCGCGGCGAGCACCGCGACCAACGCGGCCGTCGACCACCGCCGGGGAGCAAGGTGGCGGCCGCTGCAGGAGTGCGATCGTGTCACGCACGCACTCCGGCCTGCTCCTTCGACTGCCCACGATCGCGATACAGCGGCAGCACCTTGCCGCGGGCGCCGACGTGGGGCTCGATGCGGCGGACCCGGAACGCCCCGGCCTGGTTCCACAGCCGGGCGGCGAGGTCGGTGCTGATGCTCGCCGTCGAGAGCCCCTCGAGCACGGCGGCGACCAGCGCCGATTCGTCCTCGATCTGCACCGAGGGGCTGACGTACAGACAGATGCGGGTGAACCCCTGCTCGTCCTCCTCCTCCGCGAGCTGGTAGTCGAGGGAGGTGCCCCCGAAGCGAGCCGGGAGGACCGTTTCCAGAACGTGCTCCATCTCGCTGCCCACCAGGGTCACGGCCTCGGCGGTGAGCTTGCCGAAGCTGCGCACGTCGCGCACGTGGGTGTGCAGGCCGAGATCGTCCAACGGGCAGCCGCAGGAGCGCTCCTCGATGATGCCGAAGTCGTCGATCTCGACGTTGAGCAGGATGCGGCGGGCGGTGGTGAGCAGGGTGGTCAGGAGCAGGGCGTCGACCCGCGAACCGCCGACCTGTCGCGGCGCCTGGATGACCGCGAGGTGGTCGGTCATCAGGTGCTGGTCGTTGACGCCCAGGGGCCGAGTGCAGCCGGCCCCGACCATGCCGACCTCGGTCATGTTGTAGTTGGCGAAAGCACTGGCCCCCGTCGCCCTGATCCCGTCCATCTTCGCCCGGGTCAGCGGCTCGCCGCCGCACCGGAAGATCGCCCCCGTGAGGTCGATCCCCGCCTCACGGGCGGCGATGGACACGCGGAGCGCCATGCTCGACGAGCAGTGGATGACGCAGGCCTGGCGCGACCTGAGGGTGGTGCCCGCCCATCGCGCGACGGTGACGACCCCGTCCATCCGCAGCGGCTCGGGCCGCGGCACCGGCACGCCGTACAGCCGCGCCATGGCGACAATCGAGTGGTGGGCGATGCGAAAACGGAGCTCGGGGGTTCGTGGCGGCGACAGGACAGGAACGAACCACCTCTCCGCGATCGTGCCCGCGGTGAGAGCGCCCCCGAAGGCAGGGGACTCGGGCAGGGTGCCCTTGATCCTCACGTTCGGCAGCCCGAGGATGCCCTGTGCCGACTGCACCAGCAGCTGCACGGGAGATTGGGCCGCCTTGCAGTCGAGGTCGATCGGTGTCCGCGTCTTGGTTCCGGTCGAACCGCTGCTCCGCATCTCCAAGTGCTTTTTCAGGAATGGGTTGTCGAAGTCTCCCGGGCGCACGGTGAGGTCGTCGCCCGCGCTCTGAAGAGGTTCACGCCCCTTGAACTGCTCGAAACGGACCACGACTCCGGCACGGTGAAGTGCATGCAGGGCGCTCTCGAGGCCGTCTCGGCGGACCATCTGCCGGAGATCCCCGAGCTCGCATCCCGCCCGGCGGAGCAGGGGCAGATAGGGGCTGTGGGGTTGGCCATAGATGGCGCGTTCCGCCAGTCGCAGGAAGTTCCCTTCGCGGTTGGCGAGGCGATCCTCCAGGATGGCTCGGCCCCCTTCGACGGTGTCGCGGCGCGCCAGGAAGCCCGGCAGCTTCCGGGCGAACCTGGCATACATCCGCACCTCGTCGAAGAAGCCCATCACGATCCGGCAGGTCCCCCCGATCACATCGGCGTGTCGAGAGCATAGTACCTTCGAGTCAGGGCGAGCGGGACCGAGATCTCATCTTCGCGCCGCGAGCGCCAGGGAAGATCCGACACGAACCGGTGCCGGGTGCCGACCATGGCGCTCGAGCCTGCGGGGTCGGTGCCGGGGGCAAGAAGGCCGCGGGTCATCGCGACCCGCCCGCCGGTCGACCGGCGCGGAGGTTGTTGACCAACTCGACGTAGCGGTCGACGTGGACCTCGGCGGTCCAGCGGTGTTGCCATGCCCGGTGGCCGGCCTCGCCCATCGCGACCGCCGCCGTCGGCTCGTCGAGCAGGTGGCGCAGCGCCGCGACCAGCTCGTGCTCAGTGCCGAACACGATGCCGCCGCCGCTTTCCCGCACCGGGTCGGGCAGTCCGCCGCGGTCGCGGACGATCACCGCGGTCCGGTGGGCGAATGCCTCCAGCAGCACCAGCGGGAAGATCTCCGGCACCAGGGACGGCACGATCAGTGCCGTCGCTCCGAGGTACAGCTCGGCGAGGGCGGGTGCGGTCAGGTGACCGAGGAAGACGATTCTCGGATCGCCATCGGCCAGACGGCGCAGCCGGGCCTCGTCGGCGCCGGTGCCGGCGACGACAAGCCGCGCCCGCGGTTCGCCGCGAATGACGGGCACGACGGTGTGCAGCCCCTTCAACCTCTCGAGCCGACCCACGAACAGGAAATAGGGTTCCCCTCCGAACGGAGGGGCTGCGGCCGTGCGGGGAGCTTCGGGTCGCGGCGAGAAGCTGGGAAAGTGAACCACCGGGAGGTCGAGGCCGCGCTCACGGTGGATGCGATCGGAGAACCGGCTCGGGGCGAGGAAGGCGTCCACGTGGCGCAGCGAACGTCGCATCAGGCCGGAGTAACGCCACCACTGCGGCGGGCGGCGGTGGACGAGGGTGCAGCGCAGGCAGGTGGGCCTGTGGCAGAGGTGGCGGTTCATCCGGAACAGGACGTGGGCGGGACACACCAGCCAGCACTCGTGCAGGGTGTAGAGCTTCAGGCCGGACCCCAGCGCGAGCACCCCCGGGCCGCCGACCAGCGAGATGTTGTGGTAGTGGATGACGTCGAAGCCGGTCGCCAGGACCGAACGGATCCGGGACGCCTTGAGCAGCGGCAGCCCGGTCTGCTGGGTCAGGAGCGGCGACAGCGGCCCGAGTCGGCTCCTCAAGCGGTGGACGACCACGCCGCGGCCGGTCTCGGGCTCGGGGAGATGGGAGGGGCCGCCGGCCAGGATCCGATACGCGTCGACGCAGTGGATGACCTCCACGTGGTGACCGCGAAGCGCCAGCTCGTGCGACATCCGCTCGACGTACACCGCGTCGCCGCCGAAGGCGTACGGCGGGTAGAAGGTCGTGATCATGCACACGCGGAGCGGGCGCTCGGTCATCCGTGGAGCCGCCCCTGCGCGATCCGCCGGACGCGCCGCGGTAGCGCTCGCGCCCGCAGGTACAGCGGCAACAGCCGGCTCGGCAGCAGCGAGGCCTGCCAGCCGCGGCGGAGGTAGAAGGCGTCGACGCGCTCGAGGAGATGGGGGTCGCTGCGGGTCGTCAGCAGCCCGAGCCGGTCCGAGCAGGCACACTCGAAGAGCTCTCGCGCGACGTCGAGCGACCGTCGGTCCCAGCGCCCGAAGGGGTAGGCAAAGGTCGTGACCTGCACCCCGAGCGCGTCCTCGATGGTCTCCTTGGACCGCCGCATCTCCTCGCGCAGCTCGACCTCCGTGAGGCGGGTCAGGTCCGGGTGGCGGCAGGTGTGCGCGCCGAGCTCGATGCCGCAGTGCTCGAGCTCGCGGATCTCGGCCCAGCTCATCATCTCCCGGCCCTCGAGGGAGGGCAGGCGCCGCTGCGGCGACGGCGCCTGCGATCCCACCGTGAGGAAGACCGTCGCCGACATGCCGTGCCGCCTCAAGATCGGCAGCGCGTGACGGTGCACGCCGCGGTAGCCGTCGTCGAAGGTGACGACTGCGGTGTGCCGGGGCAGCGAGCGGGCGCGCAGCCAGCCGGGGACCTCGCGGACCGGCGCGGTGTCGAAGCCCGACCCTGTCAGCCTCTCGCACGCCCGGAGCAGGACCTCCGGGTCCACGCTGATGACCGAGGCATCGCCCCCGAGGTCGTGGAATGTGAGGATCGGCAGGGCCTGGGCCACGGGTTGACGATATCCCGCCGACGCTGCTTCAGCAACGACCGTGGGGCTCGGCCGTCCCCCGTGCTGCTGTGGTCTTCCCCGCTCAACCCCGTGGGCCGGTCATGGACTCGGGGCGGACGACGGCGTCGAACTCCTCGGCGGTCATGCAGCCCGAGCGCGACCGCCGCCTCGCGCAGGGTGGTGCCCTCGGCGTGGGCCTTCTTGGCGATCTTGGCGGCGTTGTCGTAGCCGATGTGGGGGTTGAGCGCGGTGACCAGCATCAGGCTGCGCTCGAGCAGCTCGGCGATGCGCTCGCGGTCGGCCTCGATGCCGGCGACGCAGTGGTCGGCGAAGCTCGCGGCAGGCGTCGGCGAGCAGCCGGATCGACTGCAGCACGTTGTGGATCATCACCGGCTTGAAGACGTTGAGCTCGAAGTTGCCGGACGCGCCGCCGATGGTGATCGGCGACGTCGTTGCCCATCACCTGGGCGCAGACCATGGTCAGCGCCTCGCGACTGGGTCGGGTTGACCTTGCCCGGCATGATCGAGCTGCCGGGCTCGTTGGCCGGGCAGGATCAGCTCGCCGAGGCCGCAGCGCGGGCCCGAGCCGAGCCAGCGGATGTCGTTGGCGATCTTCATCAGCGAGGCGGCGACGGTCTTCAGCGCGCCGTGAGGCGGCGACCACGCGCGTCGTGGGCGGCGAGCGCCTCGAACTTGTTGGGCGCGGTGACGAAGGGCAGGCCGGTCAGCTCGGCGATCCTGGCCGCCGCCGCGTTCGGCGAACTCGGGGTGGGTGTTGAGGCCGGTGCCGACCGCGGTGCCGCCGAGGGCGAGCTCGTAGAGGTCGGGCAGCGCGCGCTCGACCCGCTCGATGCCGTTGGTCGAGCTGGTGGGCGTAGCCGAGAACTCCTGGCCGAGCGTCAGCGGCGTCGCGTCCATCAGGTGCGTGCGGCCGATCTTGACGACGTCGGCGAAGCTCCGCGGCCTTGGTCGTCGAGCGCTGTCGCGCAGCGCGGCGGAGCGCGGGCAGCAGGTGGTGCGACGGTCCGCTCGGCGGCGGCGATGTGCATCGCGGTCGGGAAGGTGTCGTTGGACGACTGGCCGCGGTTGACGTCGTCGTTGGGGTGGATCGGGTTCTTGCGAGCCGAGCTCGCCGCCGGCGATCTCGATCGCCCGGTTGGCGATCACCTCGTTGGCGTTCATGTTGGTCTGGGTGCCGCTGCCGGTCTGCCAGACGACCAGCGGGAAGTGGTCGTCGAGCTTGCCCGTCGATCACCTCGTCGGCGGCCTGGACGATCAGCTCGGCCTGCTCCGCGGTCGAGCAGCCCGAGCTCGGCGTTGACCAGCGCGGCCGCCTTCTTGAGCAGGCCGAGGGCGCGGATCAGCTCGCGCGGCATGCGCTCGGTCGCCGATCCGGAAGTTCGCCAGGCTGCGCTGCGGTCTGGGCGCCCCAGTAGCGGTCGGCCGGGACCTCGACCTCGCCCATGGTGTCACGCTCGACGCGGTTGGCCATGACGTCGTCCTCCGGGCACTGAAACTCCGGCCCGGCCCGCTCGGATTCCCGCGGCCGTGCGCTATCATGCAGGGATGCAGCGTCTTGGCGAGGTCCTGCTGGCCCGGGGATTGATCGGCACCTCGGAGCTCCACACTGCGCTCGACGCCTGCCGGCGCGAAGGCGGACGCCTCGGCACCCATCTGCTCCGCCGGGGGTTTCTCGAAGAGCAGGGCCTCCTGGAGGCCCTGTCGGAGCAGCTCGGGGTGCCGTACGTCAAGGAGGCGGCGTTGCGCAAGGCGCCCGAGGCGCTGCGCAGGCCTTTTCCGCCCGGCCTGCTCGAGCGGATCCAGGCGGTTCCGTTCGCGGGCGACGGCGGCCGGCTCAAGGTCGCCATGACCAACCCCAACGACGTCGCCGCGCAGGACGAGCTCGCCGCCCTGTCGCAGCTCACGGTCGAGCCCTACGTGGCCACCGAGGCGGCCATCCGGGCGGCGCTCGGGGATCCCGGCTTCGACCTCGTCGAGCGGCCACAGCCGGGTGGGGCGGCGAGCAACCGCCCGGTCCCGCCCGAGCACCGGTGGGACGCGCTGTGGCGTCCACCGCAGGCCGCTGCCGCCGACCTGCTGAGGTTGCCGCTGCGCCGGCCGGCGAAGGCGCCGAGCACCCAGGCGGCCACCTTTCCGGCGCTCACGCCGCTGGGTGATCCGATGGCCGCCCGCGACGAGGCCGTGGTCGACGACGCCACGTTCCACCGCCGCCTGCAGGAGGCTCGTCACCGGGACGAGATCGGGACCGCGCTCCTGCACCACGTGGTGCGCTACCTCCCGCGGGTCTGCCTGTTCTCGCTCCACCGCGGTCGCGCCGCCGGGTGGCTGGCGAGCGGAAAGGGGATCGTGATCGACGACCTCCAGACCGTGGTGGTCCCACTCGACGGCCCCTCGGTCTTCCTCTCGCTGTCGCTGGCCACGTCGGCGCCCTACCACCTCGGCCGCCTCCCCGGCTCCGAGCTGGACGGCCGGATCGGCCTCGCGCTGGGTGATCCCGCCCCCGGCGAGGTGCTGGTGGTTCCGGTCAGGATCAAGGAGCGCGTGGTCGCCTTCGTGGTCGGTGACGAGCCCACCGAGCGCACCGTGACGGCGCCGGTCCAGGCGATCGTCACCGCGGCCGGCAAGGCGGGCCTGGCGTTCGAGGTCCTCATCCTCAAGCACAAGATCGCGTCCGGCTGACCGGGTGTCCCGGTCGGAGAACCCCGGCGCACCTCTCGCCGGCCCTCGCGGTCCCCGGCGGCGCAGCTCCTCCCTGAAGTCGCAAGGTGCTCCGCCACCGACCTTCGCAAACCCGCCGCCCACGCACCCTCTCCTCGCGACCTTGTCTCAGCTTGTGAAATCAGGTACGAGATTCTCCGCGGTAGCGTGGTCGCGTTTCGCGGGTGTAGAATCTCCGGGGCGTGCAGCCCGGTTCAGGGCCCAGCGGGAAGGAGGTGCGGATGCGGACTCGCGAGCACTACGTGGAGACCTTCGTCGAGCTGGTGCGACGCGCGTCGACCAGATTGCCGGACGACGTGATCCAGGCGATTCGGGAGGGACGCGAGCTCGAGGATGAGGGCAGCCTGGCCCAGAAGGCGCTCGACACGATTCTGATGAACGTCGACCTGGCGCGCGAGCAGTCCGCCCCGATCTGCCAGGACACCGGCACACCGGTGGCGTGGATCCACCATCCGGCGGGCATCTCGACGCGGCTCCTGGCCGATGCCTTCGGGGAGGCGGTGCGCACCGCGACCGCGAAGCAGTACCTGCGGCCCAACGCCGTCGATACTCTGACCGGGCGCAACACCGGCACCGGATCCGGACGCGGGATCCCCTTCCTGCACTTCGAGGAGTGGGACGACGAAGCGATCGAGGTGCGGATGCTGCTCAAGGGCGGCGGCAGCGAGAACGTCGGCATCCAGTACAAGCTGCCCGAGTCGCGGCTCAAGGCCGGCCGCGACCTCGAGGGAGTACGCCGAGCAGTGCTCGACGCGGTGGTCCAGGCGCAGGGCAAGGGCTGTGCGCCGGGAGTGCTCGGGGTCTGCGTCGGCGGCGACCGGGTGTCCGCGTTCGAGGCCTCGAAGCGCCAGCTGCTGCGGCCGCTCGCCGACACCAACCCCGTCCCCGAGCTCGCCGAGCTCGAGGCCCGGCTCCTGGACGAGGGCAACCGCCTCGGCATCGGGCCGATGGGCTTCGGCGGCAGGACCACCCTGCTGGGCGTCAAGCTCACCGTGCTCGACCGGCTGCCCGCCTGCTACTTCGTGACCGTGACCTACATGTGCTGGGCCGACCGCCGTGCCGCGGTGCGGATCGGGAAAGGGGGCGAGGCGTCATGGCTGAGCTGAATCTTCCGGTCGCGGAGGACGCCATCCGGGAGCTCGGCGTGGGCGACTTCGTCGAGCTCACGGGGCGGATGATCACCGGGCGCGACGCGGCCCACAAGTGGCTGATCGAGGGCCGTCGCGAGGAGGTTGCGCCCTACCTCGAGGGCACCGTGATCTACCACTGCGGTCCGGTGGTGCGGCACAACCCGGATGGAAGCTGGGACTTCGTCGCCGCCGGCCCGACCACCTCGATTCGCGAGGAGCCGTACCAGGCGGACGTGATCGCCCGCTACGGCCTGCGGGGAGTGATCGGCAAGGGCGGCATGGGCCCGCGCACTCTCGACGGCCTGATGCGCTCCGGGGCGGTGTACCTGCACGCCATCGGCGGCGCCGCCCAGGTGCTCGCCCGGGCAGTGAAGAAGGTCGAGCAGGTCTTCATGCTCGACGAGTTCGGCGTGCCTGAAGCGCTCTGGGTGATCCAGGTCGAGCGGTTCCCGGTGGTGGTCACCATGGACTCGCACGGCGGCTCGCTGCACGACGAGGTCGAGGCGAGCTCGCAGGCCAGGCTCGCGGAGCTGGTCGGCCTCGAGCCGTGACGCGCTCGGGTCGCAACGGTCGCGACGCGCTCCCGGAGCCGTCGATCCGCCGCCCGAGGGCGATGCGAGCCGGAAGTTCGCGGCGGGGTCATGGCCCCGCCGTTTCTCTGTGCGGGGAAAGGAGAGTGAGGAATCCATGGCTTCTGAACGGACCCACGACGTCCTGATCTACGGGACCGGTCTCGCCGGCCTCCGGGCCGCGGTCGAGATCGCACGCCGCAGCGAGGGCAAGGTCGACATCGGGCTGGTGTCGAAGGTGCAGATCATGCGCTCGCACTCGGTCTGTGCCGAGGGCGGAACCGCCGGCGTGCTCTACCCCGAGGAGGGCGACTCCTTCGACCTCCATGCCTGGGACACCATCAAGGGCTCCGACTTCCTGGCCGACCAGGACGTCGTCGATCGGTTCGTGCGGCGCTCGCCCCGGGAGCTGCTGCTGCTCGACCACTGGGGGATCCCGTGGTCGCGGGACGAGGACGGACGCATCCAGCAGCGCCCGTTCGGCGGCCACTCCTACCCGCGCGCGACCATGGCCGCCGACAAGACCGGCTTCATGGAGATGCAGACCCTCTACGACACGCTGCTCCAGTGGCCGACCTTCACCCGCTATGACGAGGTCTTCGCGACCGGGATCCTGCTCGACGGCGACCGATTCGCGGCGCTGACCGTGATCGACGCCGCGACCGGCGAGCTCAAGGTGCTGCGCGCCAAGGCGCTGCTGATCGCGACCGGCGGCGCCGGCTGCCTCTACGGCTACACAACCTACTCGCAGACCGTCAGCCGGCGACGGTCTCGTGCACGCCTTCCGCACCGGCCAGATCCCGCTCGAGGACATGGAGTTCCTCCAGTTCCACCCGACCGGCCTGGTGCCCTCCGGCATCCTGATGACCGAGGGCTGCCGCGGCGAGGGCGGTTACCTGCGCAACGCCGACGGCGAGCGCTTCATGGAGAAGTACGCCGCCGAGATGATGGAGCTCGCGCCGCGCGACATCGTGTCACGCTCGATGATCACCGAGATCCTCGAAGGGCGCGGGGTCGACGAGCCCCGACGGGCTCGACCACGCGTGGCTCGACCTCACGCACCTCGGCGCCGACCGGATCAACAAGCGCCTGCCGCTGATCCGCGAGGTGTGCATGAAGTTCCGGGGCCTCGACCCGATCCACGACATGATCCCGATCCGCCCGGTGGCCCACTACTCGATGGGCGGCGTCGAGGCCGACATCGACGGCCGGACCCGGGTCGAGAACATCTGGGCCGCCGGCGAGGCGGCGTGCCATTCGCTGCACGGCGCCAACCGGCTCGGGCACCAACTCGACCGCCGAGTGCCTGGTCTGGGGCGGTATCACCGGCGAGGAGATCCTCACGTACATGGCCGGATCGCCCCGGCTCGCCGCGCTGCCGGACGCTCAGGTGGCGGCCGAGGAGAAGCGGCTGTTCGAGGACCTGCTGCGGCGGGACGGCGCCGAGAACCCCTACGACCTGCGCCGTGAGCTGCGCAGGCGCGATGGACCACCACGTCGGCGTCTAC
The DNA here is from genome assembly GCA_963714745.1 of uncultured Acidobacteriota bacterium. Classification (GTDB taxonomy): domain Bacteria; phylum Acidobacteriota; class Thermoanaerobaculia; order Thermoanaerobaculales; family Sulfomarinibacteraceae; genus CAVQPK01. The sequence goes on along the minus strand of CAVQPK010000011.1, from coordinate 46,304 downwards.
CGCACCGGCGACCAGCTGCCGCGGGGCTCGAGAAGGTGCGGGAGATCCGGTCGCGGTTCGACGACATCCACCTCAAGGACCGCGGGCGGATCTACAACTCGAACCTGTTCCACGTGCTCGAGCTGGAGAACCTGCTCGACCTCGCGGAGGTCATGATCACCGGGGCGCTCGCCCGCGAGGAGTCGCGGGGCGGGCACGCCCGGCGGGATTTCCCGGTGCGCGACGACGACAAGTTCCTCCAGCACACCCTGGTGTGGAAGGAGGCCGACGGCGTCGACGTCTGGACTACAAGCCGGTCGACCATCACTCAGTGGAAGCCGGTCGAGCGGAAGTACTGAGGAGGGGAACATGGCGACGAATCTACCCCAACCGTCTCGGCGTCAGGGGCTGGGTCGGGCGGCGGCCGATGGGGCCTCGAACGCTATCTCTACACCCTGCACCGCGTGACCGGCCTCGGCATCCTGTTCTACTTCCTGCTCCACATCCTCGTCACCTCCAGCCGGGCGTTCGGCCAGGGCTCGTGGGAGCGGGCGATGGGTGCGGTGTCCGGATCGATCTTCCTCCTCGGCGAGTATCTGGTCTTCGTCGCCTTCGCCTTCCACGCCGCCAACGGCATCCGGCTGGTGCTGATCGAGCTCGGCGTGCTGACCGGCAAGGCCGAGGAACCGGTCTACCCGTACAAGAGCTCGCTCAACGTTCAGCGTCCGTTCATGGTCGTGATGATGGTCGCAGCCGCCGTGCTCGTCGGGCTCGGCGGCTGGGAGTTCTTCGCTGCACTAGGGAGGGCGAGATGAGCTGGCGTGACACCCGTTTGTGGACCTGGCACCTGATCGCCGGCCTGGTCGTCCTCGTGCTGCTCGGGCTGCACATGGGCGTGATGCACCTGACCGCGGTGCTTCACCTGGACGGCCTCAACCCGGCCGACGTCGAGTCTCCGCTCGACTGGCGCAACGTCGCCTGGCGGGCCCGCCAGGCGTTCTTCATGGTCAGCTACGTGGTCCTGCTCGGCGCGGGCCTCTACCACGGCCTGTACGGCCTGCGGAACATGCTCTACGAGCTCGGTCCCGGACCCGGCGCACGGCGGGCGATCGGCACCCTGCTGGTGGCGGTCGGGGTGGTGCTGTTCGTGATCGGAACCTGGGCGGCGGTCGCCGCCCGGACCACCGCCCTGGCGGGCTGAGGGGAGGGGAGGAATGGCCGCGACCACCCACGACGTGCGGTTCCGGGTCCGGCGCTACGACCCGGCCAAGGACCGCGAACCGTTCTACCAGGATTTCACCGTTCCCGTGCCGTCCGGCATGGTGGTGCTCGAGGGCCTGTGGTACATCAAGGAGCACCTCGACGGGACCCTCGCCTGGCGATCGTCCTGCCGGATGGGAGTGTGCGGCTCGTGCGGCATGCTGGTCAACGGCAAGCCGACGCTGGCCTGCAACACCCAGGTCAAAGACGTCGCCGACGACCTGCTGCTGGTCGCTCCGCTGCCCAACTTCGGGATCGTGCGCGACCTGGTGCCCGATCTGGTCCCGATGTTCGAGAAGCACCGCGGGCATGAAGCCCTGGACCCTCCGGGACGACGGCGCCGAGCAGCTCGAGCCCACCGACCAGTACTGGCAGTCGCCCCACCAGCTCGAGCAGTACCTGCAGTTCTCGTTCTGCATCAAGTGCGGGTGCTGCATGGCCGCCTGCCCGACCGTGGCCACCGACCCGGTCTACTCCGGACCCCAGCCGCTGGCACAGGGCTACCGCTACCTGATCGACTCGCGGGACGGCGGGTTCGACGAGCGCAAGCGGGCCCTGGCGGGCGACGCCGGGCCCTGGCGCTGCCACTACGCGGGCGAGTGCTCCAACGTGTGCCCGAAGGGCGTCGACCCGGCGCGCGCGATCCAGCTCATGAAGCGGGAGCTGGTGCTCGACTACCTTCGCCTCGGCAAGCTGAGGGGCCGCTGCGAGGCGCCGCTGCTCGGGCCCGACAAGCGCAAGGGCCGTCGGGAGGGCATCCCGGACGCACCCGCCTTCACCGTCGAGGGCGCGAAGTAGGCGGACTGCCCGGGGTCGGGGGCCGCAGTCGCCTCCGATCCCGGGTCACTGCGTCTCTCCCTCTTTCCCGGTGTTTGGCGATCTCGCATCGCGGTCGTGCGCGATCGCCAGATACAAAAAAAGCAAGCCCGGGTTCGGGCTTGGGAAGGAGGGTCGCCGGGTGATGCGACGCCCTGAGTATCGGTCTCGTCCGAGCGAGCCGCAGTGACCCTTGTCACCGGGTCGTGCGGCCGACTCGCACGACGAGGTCGACCCGCCCAGGTGCCGCAGGTCGCGCGGATGCGACGGCCAGCACGCCTCCTTCGCCGGGAGGCACCGCGAGCAGCCGTCCCAGCGGGCCCGGCACGGGCCCCCCGAGCCGCTCGGCGGCGAGCGCCGCCGCGCCGCGGGGCAGACGGCCGAGGGCGGCGCGCAGCTCCGGCTCGGTCCAGGCCGTGGGCGGGGCGTCGTCCCAGATCGGCAGAGCAGCCGCGACCCGGTCGGAGGGTCCGAGGGCCGCGACCGCCCAGCCCCTGCGCACCGCCCACGCCAGGCCGAGACCGGGCCCGCCGCCGGGGCTCGGCAGGGCGAGCACACGCTCGGCCTCCGGCCGCGGTGCGGCGCCACTGTCCGGGTGATGCGCGAACGGCTGGAGCACCCCGGCGGCGGCCTCGGCAGCGACCCCGGGGGGATCGACGCCGAGGGCAACCGCTGCCGGCCGGTCCGGGGTCTCGGCCCAGGCGAGGGTGCCCGTGAAGGTGGCGAGCAGGCGGCTGGCGGGGTCCGGCGCATGACCGGACAGGCGGCCGGCGACGGCTCCGGCGCCTGTGAGGGCGAGCCACAGGGGAGGGTTCGCGGCTGCGAAGATCTCACCTGCCGCCACCCGCGCCGCGACCGGCTCGAGGCGTGCCGCCGCGAAGGCCTTCGCGTCCGGAGGCACCAGCGCAGGTCGCGGCGCCGCGCCCCGGAGGGAGGCCAAGAGGGCGGCCGTCCCGGTCGGCCTCCGCACGGAGAGCGAAAACTCGGCGCGGGTCAGGGCACCGTCGAACCGCACGACACCACTGAGCGTCGCGCCCCGGCCGAGCACGTCGAGCGGGCGCGGCGTGAGCCGCGCCAGCAGGTCGAAGCGGCCGGGCTGCGGCCGGGGCGGGCGGTCGAGGTCGACCCGGACGGCCAGGTCGGCGCCCCGAGGGACGGCGGGCGGCGCGGCGCCCGTCGTCACGCCCGTGGCCAGGGCGACCGCGGACTCCAGTTCGATGGGCGAGGACGACGCGACCAGGTACGGTCCCACCCGGGCCCAGCCGCCGAGCTCGATCCCCTGCCGCGAGACCAGCGCCGCCGGGTGGCCGCCGAGGGTCGCCGGCCGGGCCTCGGTGCCGGCCCACCGCGGCCACGCGCCGGCCCCGAGCCGTGCAGCGAGCTCCTCGGCGGCGCGACCGGCCTCGGCGATCACGGCCACCGAGCCGTCGCCGGCGAGCCAGACGACCGCCGGCCCCGGGCACGTCGCGGCGAGGTCGACCAGGGCTGCCAGGTCGGCACGGCCGGAGAGCACGCCGAGAGGCGTCGCCCGCCACCTCGCCGCCATGCGCGCGGCGTTGTCCGTCGAGACCACCAGGGCGGCGTCGGGCGGAGTCTGGACCGCGGCGCCGGCCGGCAGGGCCAGGGCCGCGGCCAGCAGCGCGAAGGCGACTCGGTTCACCCGATGATGGTATCCGGGGTCGGGAATCGTGGACAGTGCGGGCGACACGGCTGCTGATCCGGGACGGGCCGCTCGCGTCGATGACCGGCCGAGAGCCTGTCCGACCCTCACCGAACGAACGACCTCCTGGGCTCGTCCGGCGATGCTCGCCTCGTTGCGCGCTATCTTGACGGCGCCGTGCGATCCAACCTCCTGACCGAGGGCCTCGACGCCCCGCGCCCGGTCAGCGCGCGGCGGTCGCGACCTTGAGCGCCGCCCACGCCCAGCCGGCGATGAGGGCGAGGCCGCCGATGGGAGTGACGGCGCCGAGCCAGCGCTGGCCGGTGAGCACGAGCAGGTAGAGGCTGCCGGAGAAGACCACCACCCCGGCGAGCCACAGCCAGGCGGTGGCGGCGAGGCCGGCATCGGGCCAGCGGGACACCGCCCAGGCCAGGGCGAGCAGCGCCAGGGCGTGCCAGGCCTGGTAGCGGACCGCGGTCTCCCACGTCGCCAGGAGCTCGGCGGCGACACGGCTTCGGAGGCCGTGGGCGCCGAACGCCCCGGCGGCGACGGCGATTCCGCCGAGCACCGCGCCGAGAGCGAAGCAGAGTCTCTCCATCGGTGGTTCCTCCCCGCCGCAGCAACCGGGACGCGGTCGGTGTGATTCCGCCGGAACACCGGCCCGCCTCTCGCGGTTCTCAGAACCGGTGACGGAAGAGAGTGTGACCGAACCAGCCGGGGCCTCCGCCCCGCGCGACCGGCTCCGCCGCTGGTGGGCGGGGCCGGTGCTGCGTCTGCTGCGCCGCTACGCCTGGCGCCACCGCTGGAGCTACGCCGCCGGCGCCGCCTTTCTGTGGCTCACCAACTGGATCACGGTCTCGATCCCGATCGAGATCGGCCGCGCGGTCGACGCGCTGCGGGCGGCCGGCTCGCTCGACCGCCACGTCGCGTTGATCGCGGTCATGGGTGTGGCGGTGATCGGCGCCCGCACCCTGTCCCGAATCCTGATCTTCAACCCCGGCCGCCACGTCGAGTACGAGCTCCGGCGCGACCTCTTCGGCCGCCTGATGGACCTCCAGCCGTCGTTCTACGCCCTCCACCGGCGCGGCGACCTGGTCAGCCGGGCGGCCAACGACGTCGGCTGGGTGCGCACGATGGTCGGCTACGGCGGCCTCCAGGTGGTGAACGTGACGGTGGCGGTGGCGCTCACCGGCTGGAAGATGGTCCACCTCTCGCCCCGGCTCACCGTGCTCGTCCTGGCCCCGGTGCTGGTCGGCATGGCCGCGGTGCAGTGGGGCATCCACCGGCTGTTCGAGCTCTCCAAGCGCAACCAGGAGCAGCTCGGCGAGATCTCCGACCACGTCCTGGGCTCGCTGCAGGGCATGGCGACGATCCAGGGCTTCGTCGCCGAGAGGGCCTTCGCCGGGCGCTTCGCCATCCGCAACGACGCCTGGCTCAAGACCGGGATGCGGCTCGCCCTGGTGCGCTCGCTGGCGCTGCCGCTGCTGGTGCTGGCCGGCGGGGTGGCGCTCTTCGTCGTGATCTGGTTCGGTGGCTCGCAGGTCCTGGCGGGTGCGATGACCGTGGGCGAGCTGACCGCCTTCACCGCCCTGCTGACCGTCTTCCTGCCGCCGCTGCGCTCGCTCGGCTGGATGCTGTCGGTGATCCAACGCGGCCGCGCCGCCCTCGACCGGATCTTCGAGCTGATCGACGCCCCGGTGGATCGGCCGGAGGGCGCACACGGGCTCGTGACGGCGCCCGGGCGCGGGCCCCGGATCGAGGTCGAGGGGCTCACCTTCGCCTACCCCGACGAGCCGGAGCGGCCGGTCCTGCACGAGCTCACCGCCACGCTGGGATCCGGCTCCGTGGTCGGTCTGTTCGGGCGCACCGGGTCCGGCAAGACGACCCTGCTGCGGCTGATCGCGCGGCTCTACAACCCACCGCCGGGCACGGTGAGGATCGACGGCGCCGACCTCACGACCCTCGACCTCGACGCCTGGCGGGGCCGGCTCGCGGTGGTGCCGCAGCGGCCGTTCCTGTTCTCCGAGTCGATCGCGGCCAACGTCGGGCTCGACGAGGCCGCCGACCCGGCACGGGTCGACGAGGCGATCGCCCGGGCCGCCCTCGCGCCGGATCTGGAGGCGCTGCCTGACGGGCTCGACACGGTGGTCGGCGAGCGCGGGATCATGCTCTCCGGCGGCCAGCGCCAGCGGGTAGCACTGGCCCGCGGCCTCTACCGTGGAGGCGACCTGGTGGTGCTCGACGACGTGCTGTCCGCGGTCGACCACGAGACCGAGACCGAGTTGGTGGCCACCGTCGCCGGGCTCGCGCGCCGCGCCGACGGACCGACCGTGGTGCTGGCGAGCCACCGGCTGTCGGTCCTGCGCCACACCGACCAGGTGCTGGTGCTCGACGGCGGCAGACTGGTGGACCAGGGTCGCCACGAGGAGCTGATCGCCCGTCCCGGGATCTACCGCGACACCTGGCTGGCCCAGCGCGAGCAGGAGCCCGACGAGGTGGCCTCGTGAGGGCACGATCGGCCTGGCGCCGGATGTGGCCCTACGCCCGGCCCGACGCGTGGGCCTTCCTGGTGGCGATCGCGCTCACCCCGCTCACCGCCGGCGTCAGCCTGGTCCAGCCCTACCTGCTGAAGCGGGCGATCGACGACCACATCGTGCCCGGGATCGCCGACGGCCTGGCGCCGCTGGCGCTCGTGTTCCTGGGCGCCGCGGTGGCGGGGTACGTGCTCGAGGGCGGCTACGTGCTGGCCCTCGCCTGGGGCGGGCAGCGCACCATCGTTCGACTGCGCGAGGCGCTTTACGGGCGGATCCTCGGCCTGCCCCAGTCGACCCTCGACCGCCAGCCCGCGGGGCGCCTGCTGACCCGGGTCACCAGCGACGTGGACGCGCTCGCCGAGGCCTTCAGCTCGGGCTTCATCAGCGTCGTGCTCGACCTCCTGATGCTGGTCGGGACGCTCGGGGCGATGCTGTGGCTGGATGCGACGCTGACCCTGGTACTGCTCTGCCTGGCCCCGCCGCTGCTCGCCTTCCTCGAGCTGGTCCGGCGCAAGCTGCGCACGCTGTTCATCGAGGTCCGGGAGGCGCTGTCGGCGGTCAACGGCTTCCTCGCCGAGCGGGTCGACGGGGTCGAGGTGGTGCAGCTCTTCCGCCACGAGCAGGCGACCGCCCGCAGCTTCGACCGGTTGAACTCGCGCTACCGCGAGGCGACCACGACCTCGAACGTCTACGACTCACTGATGTACGCGGTGGTCGACGGCGCCGCCACGATCTGCGTCGCGGCGATGTTCTGGTACGGCTCCGGGATCGCCGCCCGCTGGGGGCTCCCGCTGCCCGCGACGGGCGCCGTCAGCGCCGGTCTGCTGGTCGCGTTCATCGAGTACCTGGACCGCCTGTTCCGGCCGTTGCGCGAGCTCTCGGGCAAGGTCGCGGTGATCCAGCGCGGTGCGGCCTCGCTGACCAAGATCGTCGGCCTGCTCGACGAGCGGCTGGCGGGAACCGACGGCGAGCCGCTGGCCGACGCCCGCGGCCACCTGGTGCTCTCCGACGTGCGCTTTCGCTACCGCGAGGACGGGCCCGAGGTGCTCGCCGGGGTCGATCTCGAGGTCCGCCCGGGCGAGGTGGTGGCGATCGTCGGCGCCACCGGCTCCGGCAAGACCACCCTGACCAGGGTTCTCGACACCTCCTACGTCGGTTACCGCGGCTCGATCCGGATCGACGGACGGGAGCTGCGGGACCTCAAGCCGGAGGACGTGCGCCGACACGTGGCCGGGGTCCGTCAGGACGTGCAGCTGTTCAGCGAGCGGGTCCGGTTCAACGTCGACCTCGGCAACGCCGGGATCCCGGAGCCCCGGAGCGAGGCCGCCGCCGCATTGGTCAACGCCCACCGTGTGGTGCAGCGGATCGGCTGGGATCATCTGCTGCGCGAGCGTGGCGCCGACCTGTCGGTGGGCGAGGGGCAGCTGCTGACCTTCGCCCGGGCGATGGCCCACGAGCCGGCGGTGATCCTGCTCGACGAAGCCACCGCCTCGATCGACACCCTCACCGAGCGACTCGTGCAGCAGGCCCTGGAGCGGATCTTCGAGCAGATGACGGTGATCGTGGTCGCCCACCGGCTTTCGACCGTCAAGCGGGCCGACCGGATCGCGGTGATGCATGCAGGCCGCATCGCCGAGATCGGAACCCACGACGAGCTGATGGCCCTCGACGGCCGCTACGCCCGGCTGGTCCGCGCCGGCGAGGCCCTCCTGGTCGCGTGACCGCACCTGGGCCGGACGGGCAGACCACCAAGACACCAGGAGGATCTTCGTCGCTCGTGCAAGCCGCGGATGCCGGGTACGGGACCGATGTATCCGAGCTCGAGAACATGAGGCTCCTTGATTCTCATGGGAAGAGCCCCGATCAGCCGCGAACCTCCATCTCTGAGCGAGGCCCGTTGAATCGAGAATCGGCACTTCGGGCTTTCCTCTTGGTGGCTTGGTGGTGAGTCGTGCGCGGTCGACTCGCGTCCGCCTTCCAGGTCGAGTCAGCCGCCCAGCATCTCGCTCTTCGGGATGCGCAGACCGGGCACCAGGTTGCGCTCGGCGTGCACGACGATGGTCGGCGGGTCCTCCGGGCAGGCCTTCTCGCACAGCCCGCAGCCGGTGCAGTGGCTGGGTGAGACCAGCGGGCGTCCGCCGATCATCATGATCGCCTGGTGGGGGTAGGGGCAGGCGCGGAAGCAGCGGTCGCAGAGTTGGCCGCGGAAGGTCACGCAGCGCCGGGGATCGACCCGGGCGGTGCCCATCCGGACCCTCTGCGGGCCGCCGGGGTCGGCCAGCGCGCCCTCGGGGCACGCGGTGATGCAGGGCAGTGCCTCGCACAGCACACAGGCTTTCAGCGAGGGTCGGACCGCCGGCAGCGAGCGACCGTGCGAGGTCTCGATCATGAAGATCGCGTTCACCGGGCACACCGGGGCGCAGTCGCCGCACCCGGTGCAGGCCTCGAGGAAGCGCTCGTCCGGCGTGAGGGCCCCGGGAGGCCGCAGGACCTTGTCCGGGTCCGGGCGGGACGGGGAGCGGGCGACCTCGGACGCGCCTCGGATGGCGTCGAGCCAGCCTGTGAAGAGCTCGCGCCGCGACCTCATCAACCCTCCGCCCCGGCCGGAACCGGAATCGCGTCCCATCCGGCGGGCTCGGTCACCCGGCGATGTTCGGTCGCCTTGAGCGACCGCCAGACCAGGTCGTCGACCGCCAGGTCCGACTCGGCCTCGGTCAGCTCGCGGTGGTCGGAGCGGGTCGCGGGGTGAGCCGGAACGTGCAGCGAGCAGCAGTCGACATGAGGTCGGATGGAGATCTCGTAGGTTCCGATCATGCGGCCGAGCTTGACGATGTCGATCTTGTCCATCGCGATCAACGGCCGCAGCATCGGCATCGGCGTCACCGCCCCGATCGCGCCGAGGTTCTCGACCGTCTGCGACGCGACCTGACCCAGGGACTCGCCGGTCACGAGCGCGCGGCAGCGGTAGCGCCGCGCCACCCTTTCAGCCAGGCGCAGCATGAAGCGGCGGTAGAGCAGCACCCGGAGCTCGACGGGACAGCGGGCGACGATCTTCTCCTGGATCGGCAGCAGCGGGACCATGGCGAGCCGCGCGGCGCCCTGGTAGCGACCGAGCACGCGGACCAGCTCCTCGACCTTCTCGAGGCTCGCCGGGTCGGTGCGCGGCACCGAGTGGAAGTGGACGAAGTCGAGCTTGAGGCCCCGCTTCATCACCAGCCAGGCGGCGACAGGCGAGTCGATGCCGCCGGACAGCAGGGCGAGAGCGCGGCCGCCGACCCCGAGCGGCATGCCGCCGGGGCCCCGCACGGCGCGGAGCCAGAACCAGATTCCCGCGTGGTCGATCAGGAGGTGGATGGTGCGCTCGGGCCGGTCGAGGTCGACCGACCATCCGGTGTGTTGCCGGACGAAGGTGCCGACCGACCGCTCGACCTCGGGAGAGGTGGTCGGAAAGCGCTTGTCCGAGCGGGCACAGCGGACCGCAAACGTCGCCGGCGCGAGACGGTCGAGGTGGGGGCCGAGCGCAGCGACCAGCTGCTCGACGGTGTGGCCGCCGTGCTCGGCGGGCATCACCGCATGAAGCCCGAACACCGTTCCCAGCCGCCGGGCGACCTCTCGAAAAGGGACCGGCTCCGCAAAGCTCACCATGACCCGCCATGACGGGCGGTCGACCGCGGCGAGCGGGAGGCCGGCGAGGGCCGTCCGCACGTTCGCCGTCAGCTTGCGCTCGAACCACCGCCGGTTTTCGCCCTTGAGGCTGACCTCGTGGGTGGTCGCCAGCACGCGGGTCACCATCTCCATCGGGGGGAGGGTAACAAACGGGAGACCGCCTTCGACTCGCGCGCGGCTCACAGCAGGAGCCGGATCGGCACGAAACTGAACGACAGGATCAGGACCAGGAACGCGAGGTATCCGAGCGCGCGTCGTCTCGGGTCGAGGGGCGCATCCTCGTCGGCCACCGGGGGGTGGGTCGGTCCGATGAAGATCAGAATCGCGGTCCAGAACGCCCACACCGGGCTTCCGACCCCCATCAGCGCGAGCACGGCGAGCATCGGGCGGACCGCCCGGCGGTGCCGTGCGCCCCACAGAGCGTAGGCGATGTGACCGCCGTCGAGCTGTGAGAACGGGAGCATGTTGAGGGCGGTCACGAACAGACCCCACCACGCTGCCCACGCCGAAGGGTGGAGCAGAATGTCCCAGCCCTCCGGCAGGCCCGGGAAGAATACGCCGCGGGCGAGGGCATAGAAGAGCAGGGGCTCCCCGAACCAGGCGACGCCGGCGTCGGCCGGAATCTCGGCGGCGCTGGAGTGGGCGAGCCCGAAGACCAGGACCGGCACCGCGACCACGAACCCGGCCAGCGGTCCTCCGACCCCGATGTCGAGCAGCTGTGCCCGGCGGCGGATCGGCTCGCGGATGCGGATCACCGCGCCCAGGGTCCCGGGGCTGTAGGCGAACGGGATCGGCATCGGCAGGAAGAAGGGCGGCGTGACCGAAAGCCCGTGCCGGCGGGCGGTCACGTAGTGGCCCATCTCGTGGCAGAGCAGGATCGTCAGCAGCGGGAGCGAGAACTTGAGCCCCTCGAAGATGAAGCGCGGATCGCTGAGCAGCTCCCGGAAGGACAGCTGCGCCATCTCGGCGGGGAGATTGCCGTAGAAGACCGCGCCCATGAACGTGCTGGTGATGAGAGTCGCAGCGAGGAGAACGGCATGCAGCCACCACCGCGGCGAGTACTCCGGAGGCGGCCACGAAAAGGCCCCGACGGGGGGACCGTCGGGGTCCGGGAACGGCAGGCTGTCGGAGGGCCGCACGCCCTCAGCTCATGTTGCGCAGCGCCTTGCCGGGCTTGAAGCGAATCGTCTTCCCGGGCGGAATCTCGACCTCGCGACCGGTCTTCGGGTTGCGGCCGATACCGCGCTTGCGGTCCTTGACCTGGAACACGCCGAAACCGCGCAGCTCGATGCGCTCGCCTCGCAGCAGCGCGTCCTTCATGCCCTCGAAGAGCGCATTGACCGCCTCCGCAGCCTTCGGCTTGGGCAGCTCGGTCGCCTCCATCACCCTGTCGACGAGATCGGACTTGATCACAAACGCCTCCTTCCGCCTAGGAAGCGTGAACATACTGTGAAGACTCTCCGGTGTCAAGGGTTACGATCACACTCCCGGGTGGTTCGCCGTCCCTCGTCAGACCGAATCGTCTCTCGTGACCATCGTGCACCGGGTCGATGGGCGGCGGTGACCAGCCTCACCCGTTCGGGACAACGATCGTCTCACTCGCCGATGATCTTGATGAGCACGCGTTTGGCCCGCCGCCCATCAAACTCCCCATAGAAGATCTGCTCCCAGGGCCCGAAGTGCAGCGCGCCGCCGGTGACCGCGACCATGACCTCGCGGCCCATGATCTGCCGCTTGTGGTGCGCGTCGGCGTTGTCCTCGCCGGTGCGGTTGTGGTGGTAGCGCTCGGGCGAGGCGTCGAAGGGTGCGAGCTCCTCGAGCCATCGTGTGTAGTCGCGGTGGAGACCCGGCTCGTCGTCGTTGATGAAGACCGAGGCCGTGATGTGCATGGCGTTGACCAGGCAGAGGCCCTCGCGGATCCCGGAGTCGCGGACCGCGCGCTCGACCTCGGTCGTGATGTTCACGAAGTCCATGCGCGCCGGGACGTTCATGGTCAGGGTGACGGTGTGGCTCTTCATCGCGACCTCCACTTCGCGCTCCGGGTAGGGTACCGCGACCGGCGACGTTCGGCATGAACCACGACGGCATTGAGGCACCAGGCTGCCTCACGACCAGAGCAGGGGGGCACGTGGGTCGCTCGAGCGAGTGAAGCGAGATGAGAGGCGGGGCTGCGACTCGCGGGTCTCGCCTCCCCAGGAGCGGAGACAGCTGGACAGTGCACCCGACCTGCCGACAGCAGGCGCGAGCCCCTCCTCTGGCAGGGCGACCCTGGAACCACGTCGAGAGGAAACTCCCCGGGGGTGGGCGGGTGGTCTTTGTGCCTTTGGGGGCCGGCCGGGGGTGGGCGGGCCCCCGCGCTCACCACGCCGAGGGTCGGCGGGCGGCGTTGCGGCGCGTGACGGCGATCCAGGTGGCGAGGGCACGCATGGCCCGGTCGGCGGTCCGGAAGACCGGCAGGCCGCCCGCTTCCAGGGCCGCCGCCATCGGGTCGAAGAGCGCTCCGGAGTCGATGACCGCCACGACCGGCTTGGTCTGCCGCCCTGCCACGTGTGGCAGCAGCCGGCAGATCGAGTCCGGATGGCTGACCGACTCGCGGTGGCCTTCTCCCGCGGCCAGGGTCTGCAGGGCCGGGGTGAGCGGCACGATGCCGACCACCGCTGCATCGACCGTGGGGTCCTCGAGCGCGGTCCGGACCAGCTCGGCGAACGCGGCGTCGTTGGCCATCGGGGTTACGTCGAAGGGGTTCTTGACGTCGACCAGCCCGTCGAGGCGGTACTCGGCGAGGCTCGCGGCGAGGGCGCCGGCGGTCTCCGGCCGGAGGCGGCCGAGCCGCAGGCGGCCGCGGTCGTGCATGATCGAGTCGGCCATGCCCACCGCCTCGAAGCCGGCGTTCGACATCGCGAACACCCGGTCGCCTGTGATCTCGCGCCCGCGTAGGAAGACCGACAGCCGCAGCAGGTCCGAGAACTCGTCGAAGCTCGACGCGACGAAGGCCCCCGCCTGCTCAAGGGCCGCCTCGCAGACCGCGTAGTCGCCCGCCACCGAGGCGGTGTGGCCGGCGGTCGCCGAGCGTCCCTCGGAGGTTCGGCCGGCCTTGTAGAAGACCACGTCCTGACCGCGGTCGACCGCACGCCGCACGGCGCGGGCGAAGGCGAGGCCGTCGCCGTTCTGGAACCCCTCCATGTAGACCGCGAGCACCTCGATCTCGGCGTCGCCGGCGAGGTGGGTCACGAGGTCGGACGCCGTCAGGTCGATCTGGTTGCCGATCGACAGGGCGTAGGCCGGGTCGAGCCAGGGCATCCGGCTCAGGTTGGCGATGATGAACGCGCCCGACTGGGACACGAAGGCGGCCCGGCGGGCCCGCTCGCCGCGCGACTTGGGCAGCTTGGACTCGGGGATGAACATGGTGTCGTAGCGGCCGGGGTGGGAGATGACCCCGAGCGAGTTCCCGCCGATGAAGACCGGGCCGCCGTCGCCCGAGCGGTGGGCTTCGCGGATGCGCCGTTTGAGCCCGGCGGCGAGCTCCTGGCTGCCCTCCTTTTCGCCCAGCCCGCCCGGGATCAGGATGACCGACTCGGCGCGGTCGTGATCGAGCAGCTCGGTCAGGACCTCGGGCACCTGCCCGGCGCCCACCGCAACCACCAGCAGGTCGACCTTCTCCGGCAGGTCTGCGATCGAGGGCACGCAGGGGACCCCGTCGATGCTCTCCTCGCCGGGGCGGACGATCCACGCCCGGGTGCCGGGGAAGCCCGCCGCCAGCATGTTGCGAAGGATGATCCGGCCCATGTTCAGGCCCTTGGCCGAGACTCCGATCACGGCCGCCGAACGGGGCTTGAGCAGGTGATGGATCTTGTTGATGGGCCGCGGCTCGAGCGCCTCGCCAGCGGGCGCGAAGGCGCACACGCCGTCGAGGGGGGCGACGTGGCCGCCGGAGACCGCGAACGGGTTGACCTCGAGCTCGTGAATGTGGAAGCGAGCTTCCGGGTTGACCTCCGAGAAGTGGTTCGCGACGTCGATGAAGGCCTGGAAGCACTCCTCGAGGGTGGCGTCGTCGACCAGGCGGGAGCCGCCGCGCATCGATCCGGAGAGTCGCTGGTAGCTCAGCGTGCGGCGGAACAGCTCGAGGAACTGGGCCCCGTCGACCAACCCGGTCGGAGCGATCGCCACCGCTGCGCCCTGACGGGTGGCCTGGGCCAGGACCTCCATCTCGACCCCGCCGAAGCCGGCCGAGATGATCGGCCCGAACTCGGCGGTCGCCCGGATGCCGACGAAGAGCTCGGTCGCGAAGCCGCGGGCGTCCTGCTCGACGAAGGAGCACAGCAGCACTCCGACCATGCGCTCGGCGAGACGGCGTTGCAGGTCGGACCCCGCGAGGCCCGCCAGCGCCTCGGGGCGCTCGCCTTCGTGGCCGGTCAGGAAAGTGGCGTAGGCCTCGGGGACCTGGCGCAGCATCAGCTCGTGGGCAGCCTCGACCGCGCCCGGCTCGTTGGCGACGATTCGCACGCCGCGGGCCTCGGTCTTGTGGGTGATGTCGGGGGAGACGACCTTGAGCACCACCCTGTCGCCCGGGATCGCGGCGAGGTCGCGTCGGGTCGGCTGCGAGCCGACCGGAATCAGCCGGTTGACCGGCGCCGCCTCGGCGCCGGTGCGTGCCAGCAGCTCATAGCACTCGTGCTCGTACAGGCTGGTGCGCCCCGCCCGATGGGCGGCGGCGAGCACCCGCTCGACGCCTTCGAGGTCCGCGGTGGTCATGGCTGGAGCTCTCCGTTCGGTCCTGGCGGTGGTCCGTCGCCGCGGGTGCGAGGTGCTTCGGGACTCTCCGGAGCGATCTTCACCCTGCGGGTCACCTCAGGTCATCCGGTCACGCCGGTACGGCGTCGCAGGGAACCGGCTTGTCGGCGGCGATGACCGCATCGAGCCGGGAACCGTCGCTGATCACCGCGTTCGCCCACAGGGGAGCGAGCTCGGGGTTCACCGAAGCCGGTTCGAGCCGCTGGCACAGGGCCAGCGCCCGCCGCGCGTCGAGCCCGCTCTCCACCAGACCGCGGAAGAAGAGGCCCATCGCGCGCCCGTAGCGGAAGGCCGTCCGGTTGACCTCCACGATCTTCTCGCCTTTGGCGGCGAAGAGCTTCACGACCCAGGCCTCGAGCGTCTCGGCGGGGAAATCGAGCAGCGACGAGGCCGCGCCGACGGTGGCCATGTTCTGGGCCCGGAGGTTTCCCGCCGCCTTGGCGAGCTGTGCGGTGTCGACCAGCATCACCTGAGGGAAGCCCGCGAGCCGGTCGAGCAGCTCGCCGAGGTCCGGGTAGTCGGCGATGTTGACGTAGGGCGTGACGCTGCTGACGACCCAGCCCTCGGGCCTCAGGTAGTGCCAGTATCGCAGCACCTCGAGCGGTTCGACCGAGATCACGAGGTCGGCCTTGCCGCGCGGCACCAGGTCGGAGTGAATCGGGGTGTCGGCGTAGCGCAGATGGGACTGTACCGCGCCGCCTCGCTGGGCCATGCCATGGACCTCGGCCTGCTTGAAGTGGTAACCCGACTCGAGTGCCGCGTTGTCGATCACGTACGCGATCGAGAGGATGCCCTGGCCACCCACGCCGGCGAGGATGATGTTCTTTTCCATCCCGGGCTCCTCCCTCAGTTCCGATCCGAGCGTTTGATCGCCTCGAGGCAGCCACGGCGCGCCACGATCACGCTCGGTCCATCGTGGGCCAGCTCCTGGCGGATCACGTCGACGTTGTCGGCGTGGTTCCTGGGCGTGGGCTCGATGATCCGGAAGTGCTCCGGCTCGATGCCCGCGCCGAGCACGATCTTGTCGAGCGTCGCTCCGGTGGACATCGACCGCTGGGTGCCGGTCATGCCGACGGTGTCGTTGTCGAGGATGAGCACGTTGAGGTTGACCCGCTGCTGCACGGCCGAGAGCAGCGGCGTGATGCCGCCGTGGGAAAAGGTCGAGTCGCCGATCGCAGCCACCGCCGGGGCGTAACCCGCGTGGGCCGCTCCCGCCGCCATGCCGATCGACGCGCCCATGGCGACACAGCTGTGGATCGCTTCCAGCGGGGGCAGTGCGGCCAGAGTGTAACAGCCGATGTCCGAGAAGACCTGAGGGTTGTCGAACCCGGACAGGGCCTCGTTGAGGGCCTTGAAGGTGTCGACGTGGGGGCACCCCTTGCACAGTGCCGGGGGCCGGCGGGCGGTCGACGTCTCGGGCGGGTGGGCGGCGGGCCGGGGAGCCAGGCCGAGAGCCTCGCGCACGATGTCGGGGTCGAGCTCCCCGGTGCGCGGCAGCTCGCCGGTCATCCGTCCGGCGATGCGGACCGACTCGAGGCCGAACAGTCCGCGCACCGTCGACTCGACGAAGGGGTAGCCGTCCTCGAGCACCAGCAGCTCGTCGACGTGCCCGACGAGCGCGCGGACGGTGGCCGCCGGGATCGGATAGCGCCGCAGCGCGAGCACCGACAGGTCGTGGTCGCCCTCGAGGTTCTCCTCCAGGTAGTTGGCGGCGATGCCGCAGGCGATGACACCCCTGTGACCACGCAGGTCGAGCCGGTTGTAGGGGCTCGACTCGGACAGCCGGAGCAGCTCCGGCTGCTTCTCGGTCAGCTGCCGGTACTGGACCCTCGCGTTGGCCGGCAGCAGGGTCCATTTCTTGATGTCGCGGGAAGGTGTGAGCTCGTTCTGCGGCCGGGCTTCGCGGGTCGCCACCGCGGCTCGGGAGTGTGCGATCCGGGTCACGAGGCGGACCATCACCGGCACCGAGAGCTGCTCGGAGAGGTCGAACGCCTCGTGCATCATGTCGTAGCACTCCTGCTGGTCGCGGGGCTCGAAGCACGGGATCAGCGCGAACTGCGCGAACTGCCGGCTGTCCTGCTCGTTCTGGCTGGAGTGCATGCCGGGGTCGTCGGCGATCGCGAGCACGAGCCCGCCGTTGGTTCCGGTGACCGCCGAGTTCATGAACGCGTCGGCGGCGACGTTGAGCCCGACGTGCTTCATGCAGACCAGGGCCCGCTTGCCGGCCCAGCTCATGCCGAGCGCCTCCTCGTAGGCGACCTTCTCGTTGGTCGACCAGAAGGCGTGAATGTCACCCTTCCGCTTGGCCCAACGCTCCACGAACTCGAAGATCTCGGTCGACGGTGTGCCCGGGTAGGCGTAGACGCCGCTCAACCCGGCGTGGATCGCGCCGAGCCCGATCGCCTCGTCACCGAGCAGGACTTCTCTGATCATGGTCGCTCCCTCCGCGAGTTGGAGCCGCGCCTGGCCGGGCGCGACCGGCGGCCGCGGTGCCGTCCCGCAGCCGGAATGTGAACGACTTCACAAGGCGGAGTATAGGGGCTCGGCGCGAGGCCCGCAAGCCGAGGCCCGGCGGTGGCCGAGGGGGTGGACGGGTGGTCGGATTCCCGGCCCGCCGGCCGGTCCGTCCGGGGAGAACGGCGGGTCGAGACCCGTGAAGGTACAATCCCCCCGTGGCCGAGGGCGTCGCGGTTCGGGCGAGAGGGCTGGTCAAGACCTTCGACGGGGGCCTGGTCAGGGCCCTGTCCGGGGTCGACCTGGACGTCGGTCCGGGTGAGCAGGTCGCGGTCATGGGACCGACCGGGTGCGGCAAGTCGACCCTGCTGGGCCTGATCGCGCGGCTCGACAGAGCCGACGCGGGCTCGCTCCAGCTCGATGGCGAGCCGGCGGAGGTGAGGCGGCCGGCGGAGGCCTGGCGGGCGGCCAACGTCGGGTTCGCGTTCCAGTTCCACCACCTGCTGCCTCACCTGACCTCGGTCGAGAACGTCTGCCTGCCCCTGATGGCGGCACGTCCCCGTCCCCACGACATGATGGGCCGAGCCCGAGGCCAGCTCGAGGAGCTCGGCCTCGGCCACCGCGCCGACCAGCTCGCCGCCAAGCTCTCGGGGGGCGAGCGGCAGCTGGTCGCCGTCGCGAGGGCGCTGGTCAACCGGCCGCGCCTGATCCTGGCCGACGAGCCGACCGGAAACGTCGACTCCGCGACTGCCGTGCACCTGCTCGACGTGCTCGTCGGTTGGAGCGGGACGACCGGCTGCACCCTGCTGCTGGTCACTCACGATCCCGTGGTCGCCGAGCGCGCCCAGCGCGTGGTCCAGATGAAGGACGGCCGCGTGGTCGACGTCGCCTGAATCTCGGCGTCCGGGGCCGAAGGCGCAGACCACGAAGGCGCGGGCAAGGAAACGCCCCGCCGGGGGCGGGGCGTGGCTGTGATCCGGACGACCGAGCGGGCTACATGATGGCGTAGAGCGGGGCCTTCTCGCCGGAGCGGATCGCGGCCGCCTTGGCCGCCACGGTGGGCAGCGCTCGGTAGGCGAAGTGGATCGCGGTCTGGACCTTGTTGTGGTAGAAGGCGGCCTCGGCGTTGCCCTCGAGGAAGGTCTTGTAGGCCTTCTTGTCGTCGGTTCCGATCTTGCTCTCGGCCAGGATCGCGGCCAGCTTGCCCTTGGCGAGCAGCGCCTGGTCGAGCAGGTAGTGGGCGCCGAGGGCGGTGCCGACCATGTCGAGCAGGGGGACCGAGTTGATCAGGACCAGCTGGATGCCGTCGGGGCGCTTGGTGAGGTCCTTGGAGATGGTCTCGATCTGCTTGAGCGCGGCGCCCAGCATCCACGCCGCCTCCATGAACTCGGGGTCGCCCTTGGCCCGCTTGAAGGTACTCTCCGCCATTCCCATCAGGTCGCGGATCGGGGCGCCGCCCTTCATCGGCAGCTTGCGAGCGACGAAGTCGAGCGCCTGGATGCCGTTGGTGCCTTCGTAGATGCAGGCGATCTCGGCATCCCGCATGTACTGCTCCGCCGGGTACTCCGAGGTGTAGCCGTAGCCGCCGTGGACCTGCAGGCACCAGTGGGCGACCTGGACGCCCCACTCGGAGCACCACGCCTTGCAGATCGGCGTCATGATCTCGACGTAGCTCTTCCAGCGCTCGGACTCCTCGCCCTCGGTGGCGTGGTGCATGTCGAGGTAGTAGGAGGTCTGCAGCAGCATCGCCCGCATCGCCTCGGTGTAGGCCTTCGAGCTGAGCAGCATGCGACGTACGTCGGGGTGCTCGACGATCGGGACCTGGGGCGCGTCGGGCTCCTTCATCGCCTTCCAGTGACGGCTCTGCAGGCGCTCCTTGGCGTAGCCCAGGGCGGCCTGGTGGGAGGCGCCGGCGGCGGCACAGCCCTGGAGGCCGACCTCGATGCGCGCCGCGTTCATCATGAAGAACATGAGCTTCATGCCCTCGCCCTCCTCGCCGAGGAGGAACCCGCGGCAGCCGTCGTTGGCGCCGAAGACGAGGGTGCAGGTGGGCGATCCGTGGATCCCCATCTTCTCTTCGATGTTGTTGCAGTATACGTCGTTGGGCTCGCCGAGGCTGCCGTCCGGGTTGACCCGGATCTTGGGGACGATGAACAGCGACAGCCCCCTGGTGCCGGCGGGGGCGTCGGGGGTGCGGGCGAGCACGAGGTGGACGATGTTCTCGGTCAGGTTCTGGTCGCCGGAGGTGATGAAGATCTTTTCGCCCGAGATCTGGTAGCTGCCGTCGTCGAGCTTGACCGCCTTGGTCTTCGACGCGCCCACGTCGGAGCCGGCCTGGGACTCGGTCAGGCACATGGTCCCGCCCCACTGGCCGGAGAAGATCTTCTCGACGAAGAGCGCCTTCTGCTCGTCGGTGCCGAAGCCGGCGATCATCGCGCCCGCTCCCCGGGTCAACATCAGGGTCAGGTTGAGCGAGACGTTGGCGCCCGAGTAGAACTCGTTCACCACCGTGCCCACCACCTCGGGCAGGCCCATTCCGCCGTACTCGGGGTCGGCGAGCAGGCCGATCCAGCCGCCCTCGCGGATGGTGTCGTAGACCGGCTTGAACGAGTCGGGCATCGTGACGACGCCGTCGTTCCACTGGGCGCCGATCCGGTCGCCGTCCTTGTTGGTCGGGGCCATCTGCTCCTGGGCGATCTTGAGCGCCTCGTCGATGACCATCTCGACGTTCTCACGGTCCCAGTCGGCGAACTTCTCCGCCTGGAGCAGCTTCTCGGTCGGAAGCCACTCGAAGAGCTGGAACTTCACGTCACGCAGGTCGACTTTGTAGTCCAAGGCGGTCCTCCTTGTCGGGTCGTGGCCCCGTGGCCGGGATAGTGAATGAGCACTCATTCATTTTCGCCCCGATGCGGCAAAAATGCAAGGCCCATTTCCGGAGCGGGCGACGGACCCTCGCGTTCCTGCGAGCAGCCTTTCGAACGCTGACAGAGCGCAGCACCGGGCGCGGCCGCTGGAGGGTGGCCCGGCGGGTCGGCCGCTGACCTCGGACGCCGCACCGCGTCGAGCCGTCGAGCCGCAGTGCGGTGCGAGGTGTGCCCGGCGCAGGCGGCGACCGCCCGGCTCGCCGCCTCCAGCCACGCGCGGCATGACCGGCCCTGAGCCGAGGGGTGACCTCGGGCACTGTCGGTCGGCGCGAGAACGGGGTACATTGGAGGAGAGCACGGGCGGAGGAGAGCGAATGCCCGCGGGCGACCCGAGAAGCGACCGGGATCGGCTTCCACTCGACCTCGCGGTCGAGCGGGCGCGGGACCCCGCGTTCGCCTCGCGGCACCGCCGTCCGCTGTCGTTCCGGGAGACCAGCCGGCACGTGAACCCGCTGATGCTGGCGGCGGCCGACCCGGAGTCGCTCTACGTCCGGTCATGGCGACCCCATGCGCAGGAGTGCTGCGCGTGCGCGAGCCTGTTCGCGGAGTTTCAGTTGCAGGTCGACGGCCTCTCGTGACGCCCGGATGAGGGCGGCGGAGCTTCGGATCGGCCGTCGGGGGAGGGTGACGGGTCGGTGAGCGCGCCACGCCAGGTCCTCGAGGAGTACCGCTTGGAACGGGTGCTCACCATGACGCCGGCGAGCACCGTGTTTCTGGCGACCGCTCCGGAGTCCGAAGCGACGGTGGCGTTGAAGGTCCTCAGCTCCGCCGGCCTTCAGCCGGAGCCCGCGCGCGTCGAACGATTCCTGAGCTGGGTGGAGGCGGTTTCCGCGCTCGGTCTGGCCGCGATCCCGGAGGTGGTCGATCTCGGTGAGACGCCGGACGGCAGCGTCTTCCTGGTCACCCGTCTGATCGCCGGCGAGCCGGTCGAGTCACTGATCGGCGAGGACCCGATCCGGATCGTGGGCGTGCTCTCCCAGGCGGTCGAAGCGCTCGCCCGACTCGCCGAGGCGGGTCTCGTGCATCACAACCTCTCACCCGACAACCTGATGCTCGAGTCCGTCGATCGTCTCCGGCTGCTCGGGCTCGGCACCGCCGCCTTTTTCGGCACCGAGGGCGGTGCGCTGCTCGGGCACTCTCCGGCCTGGGACCGGTTCGCCGCTCCGGAGCTGTTGGACGCCGAGCTCGGCAAAGGGACCCCGGCCTGGCGAGCCGACCTCTACGCGCTCGCGCTGATCTCCTGCGAGCTGCTCCAGGCCGAGGTCACGGGGCCGGGCTCCCCGGGGCCCGTGGTCCGCCTGCCCGACCCGACCCGCGACCGGTTGGCGGCAGCCGAGGCGCTCGAGCTCGGCCTCGCCGACGCGCTCCGGTTCGACCCCGCCAGCCGGACGGTGGCCTGGACCGAGCTCGCCGAGACGCTCGATGCGTGCGTTGCCGTCGAGCCGGACGGTGGGTTCGAGCCGTGGGCCCGGACCGAAGCTCCGACACCACCGCCGGCGGAGGAGGAGCCGACGCCGCGACCGGAGGAGGGGCCGGTCGAGAGGCCGGCCGCCGACCCCAACCAGACCAACCCGATGCTGATTCCAGAGGAGATCGGCGCCGAACCCCTTCCGCCCCGTGAGCTTCAGGACGACATCGGTGAGACCAGGGTCGCCGAGGAGGGCCTGCCGCTGCCAGAGGCGGTGGACGCCACGGTCGTGCTCGACGGACAGCCCGCGCCGCCGCGGCCGGCCGGTCCGTCGGCTCCACCCGTCCTCGAGCGGGCGCTGGATCTCGCCCGGGGGGCGGCTCGGCGGATCGGCACCGTGTCGGCGAGGACGGTGGTCGTCGCGGCGGTCGCCGCGATCCTGGTCGCCACCCTGTGGACGATGCTCGGGCGACGACCCGCGCCGGCTCCGCCGCCGCTGCCGACGGTCATCGTCGCCACTCCGGTTCCCCTGCCGGAGCCCGAGCCGACCCCGGCGCTCCACCCGGCGCTCGCCGAGGCCGAGCTGCTGCTGCAGGAGGGCGACCTCGACGGCGTCCGAACGGTGATCGATGGCATTCCCGCCGACGAGATCGACGGTTTCACCGAGCACGAGCGCGAGGTCTTCGACGGCGTGATCGAGGTCCTCGAGGGGGTCGACCGCAGCACGGCGCTGGACAACCTCCGCAAGGGTCTGGAGACGGGCAGCATCGACCGCCTCCACCGGGCACTGCGAGTGCTCGGCCGGCTCGACGACGGCACCACCGACGAGCCCGAGATCGCCCGTGACCTCGAGCGCGCGCGGCAGGCGATCCGCCTTCACACGCTGCTGTGGCGCGCGAATCGTGCCGGCGACCGGGCTCAGGTTCTGGAGCGGGCCGGGGACCTCATGAAGGCGCTGCCCGCGTACTCGGGCTCGGCGAAGCTGCGCCGCGAAGCGGCCGCAGGGCTGGAGTCGGAGGCCGCGGAGGCGGCGGCCCGGGGAAACTGGAAGGACGCCGTCCAGAAGCTCGAGGCGCTGCGTCGATTCTGGC
Organism: uncultured Acidobacteriota bacterium; assembly: GCA_963714745.1. Classification (GTDB taxonomy): domain Bacteria; phylum Acidobacteriota; class Thermoanaerobaculia; order Thermoanaerobaculales; family Sulfomarinibacteraceae; genus CAVQPK01. The sequence goes on along the minus strand of CAVQPK010000011.1, from coordinate 23,721 downwards.
CCGAGCGAGCCGGGCTCGAAGGGCGGATCCGGGAGCTCGAGGCGGCCCGCGACCGCGACCTCCAGCTGACCGCCGCGCTGGAGGAGGCCCGGGCGGTCGCGGCCGGGGGCGACCCGGAAGGCGCGATCGCGAAGCTCAGCGCGCTCCGGCCGACCCCGTTGAGGGAGGCGGAGCTCACCGCCTTGGGCGCCCAGCTCGAGCAACGGCTCGCCGCGATGGACGCCTCCCCGCCCGAGGTTTCGCTGGGGACCGAAACCGACCTCGGTTTCCGCAAGAACCAGGAGTTCCGGGTGGCGCTGGTGATCCGCGACGACTACCGGGTGGAGAGGGTTTTCGCCATGGTCCGGCCGGAGAGCGCGGTCGAGTACCGGGAGATCGAGGTGGCGCGGATCGAGGGCGATCGCTGGGCGCTCGAGGTCCCACCGGCGCTGCACGCCAACGAGGACGTCCTGTTCTACGTCGTCGCCGTCGACCGGTCGGGTCACCGGGGGACTCTGGGCAGCGCGGAGAAACCGATCCGGGCGGATCGCAAGAAGTGGTGGCAGCGGTAGGGTGACCGGCTCGGGCAGCGAACGCAGCTGCGGGCCGCGATACGACCCCGGACGCGCTGCTTTCCGGCCCTTCCGGGTCCTCAACGGAGCTGGGCTGCGTCTGCGGCCCGGAAGGGCCGGAGATTCCTGCCTCCGGAGCCGTCTGGCGGCCCTCGCTGCGGGTCGCCGCCCGAGCGATGACCCTTCGGAACCCCGACAGACGCTGGGCTACGCTTCCGGGCGTCAGCGCACCGGAATCACGGGATCTGCGGGCGCCGCGGGGCCCTCGCGACACTCCGGGCCGGAGGCTGCTGACCCGGTGTCCACGATCACCAACCCATGCCCGCGGGACGGCGCATGTGGCGGTAGGAGAACGAATCTCGGCCGCGAGACGTTACACTCGGACGAGATGGCGCGAGAGCTGCAACGGATTGCCACCTTCGCGGTCGGCTGGACCCTGATCGGGCTCGGGGTCGCGGGTCTTTTTCTGCCGATCCTCCAGGGTGTGCTTTTGATCCTGTTGGGTTTCTATGTCCTGTCTCGCGAGTCCCGCTGGGCGCGCCGGCAGCTCGACCGTCTTCGGGCACGTTTCCCCGCGCTCGATGCTTCGCTCGAGGCCGTCAAGACCAGGCTCCCCTTCCGACGGGGCGGTGACGACGTCGACCGCCCCGCCGCGGCGGCTCAATCCACCACCACCGCCGGCACGAACACCGGGTCGTCCGAGCCGTTGTCCACCACCGACGCGTAGGCGAGGAAGCGCCCGCCCGCCGTCGAGGAGGTCAGGCGCGCGAAGCCGCCGACCACCTCCCCGGTGCCGGGGATCGCGTTGCCCTGCTGGTAGAAACCGAACGGGAGCACGTCGTAGGTGGCGCTGCCGAGCGAGGAACCGTCGGCGCGGAAGTACTCGGCGCGGATCCTGATCGTCGAGCCGGTCAGGTTGACCATGCCGACGTTGGTCCGGAACCCGGGCGACCGGCGCAGCTGGACCAGGGCCGCGGTTTCGCCCTGGACGACGCCGTTCTCGGCGGCCACTCCGGGGATGAACTGGCCGTAGGTTCCGGTCGCGGCCTGGTTGTAGGTGCGGCTGGTGAGCACGATCTCTCCGGCCAACACCTCGACCGCGATCGCGCCCACGCCGGAGCTGATCCCGAACCCGGCGAGCACGATGTCGCGCAGGCGGAGGCTCTTCCCGGCCCCGATCTGGACCGCGACCGCCTGGGCCGTGCTGCTGACCTGGCTGTTGTCGGTACCCGCCGGGTAGAACCGGATCGCCGCCGTGGCGGTCGAGGATCCGGTCGAGAGCAGGGCGACGTCGGTCTGCCAGAACGAGGTGCCGACGCCGGTCGTGTGGGCCGAGGCCGCGAGCCAGCCGGTGGTGCCGGCCGTCAGGGCGGTCACCGGCGCGACATAGGTCGGGTCGCCGGTGCGGGCGTCGACGATCGAGGCATAGGTCAGGACGAACGCCTGAGCGGAGGTGTTCCGCACCACCGCGTAGCCGTCGTCGACGGTGCCCAGCCCCCGCTCGTTGAAAATGTCGGTGACCTGGACCCAGCCGTAGGGCGGGATCGACAGCGGTTTGGTGGCGAGCAGGGCGCCCGCGGTGTCGAAAAGGTCCACCTCGGCGGCTGCGGAGAAGCCGCTGGCGTTGGCGACGCCGACGTTGGTCCGGAAGGCGCTGTTCGACTCGAGGCCGGCGAGCACGGCCTCCTCGCCCGGCTGGAGCGACGTCTCCTCGAGGTAGCCGGCGATGAACTGACCGTAGGTACCGGCGCTGGCGGTGTTGTAGGTCCGCGAGGCGACCACCAGCTCGCCGTCGGCTCGGATCCGCAGCGCACCGGCGCCGTCCGACCCGAGGGAGGTGGAGACCACGTCGGCGAGCTCGAGCGAGGTGCCTGCCGGGACAGTGAAGAAAGTCTGGGGCGCGTTGGTGTTGTCCGTGCCGGCAACCAGGAACGCCACCGCCACCTGGACGTCGGTCGCGCCGGGGTTGTGGAGGTGGAGGTCGGTCAGCCAGAAGGTCTGGTTCGCGCCGCCGGCATGGGCGGAGGCCGGCACCAGGTAGTAGTTCTCCTCCGAAGGGGGCGGCGGGGTGCAGGTCTCGCACTCGACGTTGAACCGCAGCGGGCCGCGCGAGCCGGGTTCGTACGCGCCGACCATGACCCGATAGGTGGTCCCGGCAACCAGGTCGAGCTCAAGCCACGAGTCGGTGCGGTGGCCGGCGCAGTGGACCGACTCGTCGTCGTCGTTGCAGCCGCCGGCTACGGGGGTGTAGGGTCCGCAGGCGGGCCCGGTCCAGACGCTGAGCACGGTGTCCGCGAGCGATCCGCAGGTGGACAGCACGTAGCGCGCGCTCTCGGTGGGCGTGAACTCCCACCACAGGCTTCCGGCCCTGCCCGCGGTGGAGTCGAAGGTGCAACCGACGCTAGGATCGCTGGTCGCAGTGGTCGAGGAGTCGTTGCCGGTCGGCAGGCTGTAGGGGAAGGGGCCCGACGGCGGGACCACGCGGGGCGTCGAGCAGTCGTCGGCGCGCTCGGAGACGTTGACCCGAACCGAGGCGCTCGAGCGGGCGCCGTGGGTGTCGACCGCGGTGACCCCGTAGAGGTGCACGCCGCCGACGTCGAACCGCCTGGGGGCGGTCAGCTGGCCGGGACCTCCGCCAATGATCGAGCCGGAGGCCGAGACGCTCCAGTCGTCGGATGTGACCACGCCGTAGTCGACCCGGTCTCCATCGGGGTCGGCGAGGGTCGCGGCGAGGGTCACGGTGTCGCCGGTCGACACGGTCACCTGGGACCCGGGCTGGGTGATGGTCACGGTCGGAGGCCGGTTGGCCGGGGCCGGCAGCGCCAGCTCCCAGACGCCGCGGCCGTGGGTCGCGACCCGCATCATCGAGCCGTCGGGCAGGATCCTGATGTCGTGCACCGAGGCCGCCGGCAGGCCGTCGCCGAAGCGGGCCCAGCTGAGCCCGCCGTCGAGCGAGCGGTAGAGGCCGACATCGGTCCCGGCATAGAGGGTCGAGCCGCTGGTGTCGGTGGGGTCGAACCGGACCACCTGGACCGTGAACGGCGGCAGCCCGGAGTCGGCGTCGACCCAGGTCAGGCCGCCGTTGGTGGTGCGGGAGAGATGGCCCGCAGACTGACCGGCCAGGCAGGCGAACGCCACCGCCGCGTCCCAGGGCGAGATCTCGACGTTGACGACGCGCTTGCCGCTCGGCAGCCCGCCGCTCCCGGTCGGCGCGAGCCGCCAGCTGAGCCCGCCGTCCTCGGAGCGGTACAGGCCGCGGTTCTTGGCCGCCATGATCACCCGGGTGTCGGCCGGGGTCACCGCCACCGACCAGACCTCGTCGCTGTTCCAGCTGCCGTTCACCACGTCGGTGGGCAGCGCGGACCAGGTGGTGCCCGAGTCCTCCGAGCGCCAGACCCGAGTCGAGCCGGTGTAGAGCACGTTGGGTGCGTCGGGGCGCATGGTGAGCGGAGTCAGGAAGGGGGTCTCGTCGCCGCCGGTGGCCGGGGAGACGTCGATGAAGGTGTTGCGGGCCCCGCCCGAGAAGGAGCGCAGGATCAGGGTGTCGTAGACGGTTCCGAAGGCGACCTCCGGGAGCCAGGGGTTGATGGCGGTCTCGAAGCCGTCTCCCCCGATCACCAGGTCCCAGGTGTCGTCGCCGGCGTCACGACGGCGGTTGGTGCCGTTGTCCTGGGCGCCGGCGATCACCCGCTCCCGGTTCACCGGGTCGATCGCGAGGCCGTAGTACTGGCGGGTGATCAGGCCGGTGTTGCAGTCGGTCCAGTTGCGGCCTCCGTCGGCCGACTTCCAGACGCCGCCGTCGTTGGCCAGCCACAGGGTGTCGCCCTGCCACTCCAGGTCGTGGGCGTCGACGTGGGGCCAGCGCGGGTCGGCTCCCGACGAGTAGGGGTTCTGCTCGTTCCAGGTGGTGCCGCCGTTGGTGGTGCGCACGTACCACACGCCGCCGCCGACGACCCAGTTGGGGTCGGTGGGTCGCACGGTCATGGTGTTGTCGTACCAGCCCTGGAAGCCGAGGTAGGCGCCGGGCTGGGTGGTCTCGGTCCAGCTGGTGCCGCCGTTGGTGGTCTTGAAGACGCGGGACGGCGGCGCGTCGCTGCCGGAGCCCTCCACGTTGAGGCCGATGTAGAGCATCTGGTCGTTCGACGGAGCCAGCGCGATCGCCGCCCGGTTGAGGGAGCGGTCGCCGGCGTCGGGCAGGGGCAGCCCGGTCGCGGCGCGGGTCCAGCTCTGGCCGCCGTCCGACGATCGCATGACCCGCGAGTAACCTCCCGGGCACTCACCCTGGCACCAGATCGCGGCGTAGACCAGGTTCGGGTTCGACGACGAGCGCACCACCTGGCTCACCACCAGCTCGGTGGTCGCCCGGCCCGAAGGGTTCTTCGGGATCGGCGTCGACCAGCTCACGCCGCCGTCGGTCGACGCGAGCAGGCCCTCGCTGGTGGCGAAGAGCACGCGCAACGGATCGCTGGGGTGGACCGAGATGTCGAAGAACTGGCTCGCCATCACCTGACTGGGCAGGATCCAGGTGTCGCCGCCGTCGAGCGAGCGCACCAGGCCGATGCCGGGGATGAAGTCGACCGCGAAACCGCCCTCGCCGGTTCCGAGGTAGACCACATCCGGGTCGGACGGGGCATAGGCGAGCGCGCCGACCGAGAGGTTGGGCAGGTAGTCGTCGGTGAGCGGCGTCCAGGTGGAGCCGCCGTCGGTGGTCCGCCACACGCCGCCGCCGGCCGCGCCGGCGAGCACGGTCCCGTCAACTGTCGGATGGGGAGCGAGCCGCGTGAACCGGCCGGCGCCGTTGGTCGGTCCGAGGCTGACCCAGCCGAGATCCGGCAGACCCGCGATCCGAGCCAGAGGACCGCCCCGCTCGCGCCAGCGTTCGAACGCCCACTGCGCCCGTGCCAGCAGCGCCTCGGAGGTGAGCACGTCGCCGTCGCCGCGCAGCGCGCGCTCGAGCGCCACCCGTCGCCTGATCGCGGTCGCCTCGCCGATGCGTCCGTCGCCGTCACGGTCGCCGGCCTCGAGCGAGGGCGCGGCGCCGCGGGCGCCTTCCGCGACCGCGCTCTGCGGACCGGCCAGGACTGCCAGAGCAACGATCAGGGCGACGGTGGGCGGGATCGACAAGCGCGTCATCACGGGGACCTCCGGTTCGGTCGACGCGCCGCAACGCGCCGCGAGCGGTCGTATTGTACGATGTGCCGCGGTCGCTGCACCGGTCACCCGACCGACGCCGATCGGGGTGCAGCCGGCCGACGAAAGGGACCGCCGTGCGGACAGCTCCCGTCACATCCACCGGATACAGCGCGACGCCGCGCCAACTCCTTCCCGGGACCCTCGCCGGCCCCGGCCGAGCTCCATGAACTCGACCCACGTCGAGGTCCGCTACCGGGACGCGGTCTACTCCAAACCTGCGGGGATCCGGGTCGCCGAGCTTCTGGTCGAGCTCGACGGCACGGTGCCGGACACGGTGCTGGCCGCGCTCGTCAATCGCCGGCTGGTGATGCTCGACTTCCCGCTGCGCGGCAAGGTCGAGCTCGACCTGGTCCGCTACGGCCACCGCGAGGCGGAGTCGGTCTACAAACGCTCCGTCGCCCTGCTGCTGTACGAGGCGGCATGGTGCCTGTTCCCCGATGCCCGGCTGGTGATCGGCCAGTCGTTGGGCAACAGCTGGCACTACCAGGTCCGCGGCGGGCATTTGCCCCTGGTGGAGCTCGCCCGCCGCCTCCAGGATCGAATGGTCGAGCTGCGCCGGGAGGCCCGGCCTTTCACCCGGCAGACCGTCACCCTGGAGGAGATCGAGGATTTCTTTCGCGAGCGGGGGCTCGAGGACAAGCTGCTGCTGCTGGAGACCCGGCGCAGCTCGACCGTGCACACGATCCGGATCGGGGACTTCGTCGACATCGCCCATGGGCCCTACGCCCCCCACACCGGCTGCCTGACGTCCTTTGCGGTCGAGCCGTTCGAGGACGGGCTGGTGCTGCGCTTTCCGCGCCGCGCCGACCGCGAGCGCCTGCCCCCGTTCACTCCGCGGCCGATGCTCTTCCGCACCGCGGTCGAGGCCCGCAGCTGGCAGGAGGTGCTCGGCGTCCACAACGTCGGCCAGCTCAACCGGCTGTGCCTCGACGGTGGCGTGCGCGGCATCCTGCGGGTCGCGGAGGGGCTCCACGAGAAGAAGATCGCGCAGATCGCGGACGAGATCCTGGCGCGGCGCGACCGGGTGCGGCTGATCACCATCGCCGGACCGTCGTCGTCGGGCAAGACGACCTTCGCCGAGCGGCTCGCGATCCAGCTGCGCGTCAACGGGATCGAGCCGGTCTCGCTGTCGCTCGACAACTACTACGTCGACCGCGAGCGGACTCCGCGGGGCGAGGGCGGCGAGCCCGACTTCGAGGCTCTCGACGCGATCGAGCTCGACCTTTTCCACCGCCAGCTCGCCGACCTCCTCGCCGGCCGCGAGGTCCGCACGCCGCGCTACGACTTTGTCTCCGGTCGGCGGTTCGACGAGGACCGGTGGGTGCCGATGCGCCTCGACCCCGACCAGGTGCTGGTGATCGAGGGCATCCACGGGCTCAACCCGCGTCTGACCTCATCGGTGCCGGACGGCCGGATCTATCGGGTCTTCGTCTCGGCGCTGTCGCAGCTCGCGATCGACGACCACCACCGGCTGCTGACCTCGGATGCCCGGCTGCTGCGCCGCATCGTGCGCGACACGCTGTCGCGGGGGTTTTCGGCCGAGCGCACGCTGTCGCTGTGGCCGAGCGTGCGCCGCGGCGAGGCGCGTTGGATCTTCCCGTTCCAGGAGCAGGCCGACGTGATGTTCAACTCCGCCCTGGTCTACGAACCGGCGGTGCTGAGGATCTTCGCCGAGCGCTTCCTGCTCACCGTCGAGCGCACCAGCCCCCACTACGCGGAGGCCTACCGCCTGCTCAAGGGGCTTTCGATCTTCGTGCCGATCTTCCCTGACCAGGTGCCCTCCACCTCGATCCTGCGCGAGTTCATCGGCGGCTCGACCTTCTCCTACTGAGCGCCGGTCCACCGCCCGCTCCGACCGGGGGGCCTCGTCGCAGCGCGGGGCGAGATCGGTGACGCTTTCGTCGTCAACCGTGGTCTATGCTGGGCCCCGTGAGCTTCGGGAGGTCCAGGGATCGTCGTCTGGAGAAGGTCTTCGGCGGGAGGTTTCGCTTCGACGGCGTCATCTCCCGCACCGGCAACGCGACGATCTACAGGGTCTTCAACCGTCGCCTGGGTCGCGCCGAGGCGCTCAAGGTGCTCGCGGACCGGCTGGTCGCCGACTCCGACTTCTCGGCGCGCTTCGTCCAGGAGGCGCGCGTCGCCGCCGCGCTCGAGCACCCGAACATCGTCGAGATCTATGACTTCGGCGAGCATGACGGGATCGTCTGGTACACCATGCGGCTGGTCGACGGGCCTGACCTGGCGACGGTGCTGAAGGCACGAGGGCCGCTCGACGAGGCGACGGCCGCCTACCTCGCGTTCGTGATCCTGGACGCTCTGGCCTTCAGCCACGAGCGGGGGGTCATCCACCGTGACATCAAGCCCAGCAACTTCCTGCTCGACTCCGCGGGCCGGCCCTGCCTGGCCGACTTCGGGATCGCGAAGGCCGAGGCCAGCCTCCGGCACACCCAGACCGGGGTGATCCTGGGGACGCCGGCCTACGTCGCCCCAGAGCAGGTTCAGGGACAGCCGGTCGACGGTCGGACCGACCTCTACTCGTTGGGCATCACGCTGTACGAGCTGCTCGCGGGAGTGTACCCGTTTGCCGGCGCGGACCCGTTGCAGGCGGTGATCCAGAGGCTCTCGGGTGCTGCCCAGCCGCTCGAGGAGAAGCGTCCGGGCGTCGATCCGCGGTTCGCGGCCATCGTGATGAGGGCGCTCGAGCGCGAGCCGGCGGACCGCTTCGCGTCCGCGAGGGAGATGCGGGACGCAGTCGCCGAGCTGCTCCGGGGAGCGGCCGACCGCTCGGCCGAGGCGTTGGCGGCGGTCGCGGCGGCGGCTCCTCTGCCCGAGACGATCGAGGCACTGCGTGGCCACGGAGTCGCACGGAGGTCGGTGCGAAGCCGATCGAGCAGGGTCTGGCGATGGTCGGCTGCGGCCGTGGCGGCGGCCGCCGTGGCCTTTGGAGTCGTGCTCTCGGTCCGACGGACCGAGCCGCCGGCGGTGCCGACCTCCGGCGAGTCCGCAGCCGTCACGGCAGGCGACGGCGTGGTCACAGCGAACCGTCAGCAGTCGGGAGTGCCCTCGCCGGGGCCCGTGTCGCCGACTCCCGCGGCCGACCTCACGGCGACGACCGCACCGAGCCCCACAGATCCGGCGGTGGCGCCGAGCCCGACCCCTCCGGGAGCCAAGCCGCGGCGCACCCCGCTCGAGCCCGCTGCCGGACGCCCTGTGGCGCGGCCGCGGCTGCTCGAGAGGGTCGACCCCGAGCTGCCGCCCGAGCTCGCGAGCGCCTGCGCCGGCGAGGTCGTCAGCCTGTCATTGGTGATCGACGAGCACGGCTCGGTGACCTCCGTGAAGATCCTCAGCGAAGCCCGTGACGAGTGCGCCGAGGTCGCCCGGGAAGCGGTTCGCCGCTACCGGTACCAGCCGGCCCTCGACCGGCTCGGGCGACCGGTGGAGGCGGCGGTGGCGGTGGCGGTACAATTCTGACGCAGGGTCTCGAGCATGCTACAGCCTGGGGGTTCTCATGATGCGTCGATCGCTGGTCTCGTCGGCGTCGGTCGCGGCGCTTCTCCTGGCAGCCGGATGCACCACCACCGCACCCCCGCCGCAGCCGGCGATCGAGGCGCGGGTCCTGTCGGTTCCCGGAGCCGCCACGGTCGAGGTCGGCGGCAGCCGGGTCGGTGAGACCCCACTGGTGCTCCGGGTCGCCGACCTGGCCGAGGTGCTCGAGATCCGGGCGACCCTCGCAGACCAGGAGGTGGTCGAGACCCGGGTCCGGATCATGTCGCCGACCCGGGTCGAGGTGACCTTCCGGTTCGGCGCCGAGCCGGGCGAGGTCGCCCGCCGGCTGGGCCTGACCCGGGTGCTGGTCTTCGACTACGACTCCAGCGCCACCTTCGACGTCGACCGCTGGGACCTCAAGCCGGTGTTCGAACCGCTGCTCGTCGAGCAGGCCGCGGTCCTCAACGAGCTCTTCGCCGGGGTCGAGCTGTTCGTCTGCGGGCACACCGACGACACCGGCGGCACCGAGCACAACCTGGAGCTTTCGCTGAAACGGGCGCAGTCGGTGGCCGCCTTCCTCGCCGAGCACGGAGTCGAGCCGGGGCGCATGGTGCAGGAGGGGTTCGGCGAGGACTACCCGATCGACACCAACGCCACCGCTGAAGGGCGGACGGCCAACCGCCGCACCGAGATCGTGCTGCCGCAATGAACCGTGGGGTGCGGCACCGCGACCGCCGGGATCGGGCACCGGTGGGGCCGTGACGGGCGTGGCGCTCCTGCTGAGGATCGTGGCGGCGCTCGGGCTGCTCACCCTCGCCGTGGTGGTTGCACGGCGGCTGCGGCGGCGCCCGGGGCGGGCGTCGGCGCTCGCGGTGTCGGCGCTGCTGGCGCTCGCCTCCGGGCTCGTTGCCGCCGAAGGAGTCGGTGCCTTCGGCGCGGCCTCAGGCGTCGCCACCGCCGTCGCGCTGCTGCTCGCCGTCGCCGCGCTGGCCGGTCTGACGCTGCCAGCCGGTGGAGACCGGGCAGGAAAGCGTGAGCCGGAGGTGATGGACCATCGTCGCCTGCGGTTCCTGCTCGACCGGGTGTCCGAGGCGTACGTGATCGTCGAGGGGGGCGAGATCACCTTCGCGAGCCGGGCCTTCCTGCACGTCTTCGGGGTCGATCCCGCGCAGGCGATCGGCCGCCGCCTCGAGCACTTCATCGACGTGGCGTCGCACGATCTCTACCGCCGGCGGTACGAGGTCGCGCCCGGCAGCGTCGGGGTCCACCGCGTGCAGCTGGCGGCGGTCAACGCGACCGGCGAGGAGCGGTGGGTGGAGGCGGGATTTCAGCTCACCCGCTGGAACGACCGTCCGGCGGAGCTGGTCTGCGTCGCGGACATCACCGACCGGAGGGAGGCCGAGGAGGCTCTGCGCCGCTCCGAAGAGCGGTTTCGGGGGCTGTTCGAGAACGCCGTCATCGGAATCTACCGTACCGACCCCGCAGGCCGCATCACGGTCGCGAACGAGGCCTTCTCCCGCATGCTGGGCTTCGACTCGCCGAGCGAGCTGGTCGGGAGGGAGATCACCGAGTGGGCTTCGACCGGAGGTCCCTCACGGGCGGTCCTCGAGACGACGCTCCGGGAGCGCGGGACGGCCCACGGCTTCGAGTCGTTCTGGTCCCGGGCCGACGGCAAGCGGCTGCTGGTTCGGGAGAGCGCGCGGATCGTCCGCGAGGGCGACGACCTCGTCGAGGGGACCGTCGAGGATCTGACGAGCCAGCACGATCTCACCCGTCAGCTGGTGCAGGCGCAGAAGATGGAGGCGATCGGCCTGCTCGCCGGCGGTCTCGCCCACGACTTCAACAACCTGCTCCAGGCGGTGCTGTCGACGGTTCAGCTGGTGCGGAGGTTCCCCGGAGACGGAGCGCGGCGCGAGGCCTGGCTCGGCGAGCTGACCGAGACCGTGGAGCGCGGGTCGCGGCTGTCCAGACAGCTCCTGGACCTCGCGTGTCAGCGCACCCGGGCGCCGGAGCCGGTCGATCTGGTCGAGGTCGTGGCCGGCCTGCGGCCGATGCTGGAGCGCCTGGTGCCGCGCGGCGTCGTCGTGGCCGAGGAGCTCGAGGACCGGCCGGTCTGCGTGGTCGGCGACCGGTCGCAGCTCGAGCAGGTCGTCCTGAACCTCGCCGTCAACGCGGCCGACGCGATGCCCGAGGGCGGCCGCCTGACCCTGCGTACAGGTGAGAGGGGCGCCGATGAGGTGATCCTGGAGGTCGAGGACACCGGCCACGGGATCCCCGCCGACCTCGTCGGCAGGATCTTCGACCCGTTCTTTACCACCAAGGAGACCGGGCGCGGCACCGGGTTGGGGCTCTCGGTGGTGCACGGCATCGTGACCGACCACCGGGGCCGGATCGAGGTCGAAAGCCGGCCCGGTGCCGGCACGATCTTCCGCGTCCTGCTTCCGCGTTATCCCATCCCGACCACCGAGTAGTGCAACGGGCCGTCCGGTCCCACCGGCAGCCCGAGCAGCATCCACGCCGCGAGCAGGATGATCCAGGCGACCCCGAACACGATCGTGAACGGCAGCATGGTCGAGATGATCGTGCCCATGCCGTAGTTCTCGTCGTACTTCTCGGCGAAGGCCACGATCAGCGCGAAGTAGGACATCATCGGGGTGATCACGTTGGTGATCGAGTCGCCGATCCTGAACACCGCCTGGGTCAGCCCGGGGTGGTAGCCCGATCAGCATGAACATCGGCACGAAGACCGGCGCCATGATCGCCCACTTGGCCGATGCCGAGCCCATGAACATGTTGATGAACGCGGTCATGAACACGAAGGCGACCATCAGCAGGACGCCGGTCAAGACCGATGTCCTTGAGGAACTCGGCGCCGCGTACGGCGAGGATCAGGCCCATCTTGGAGTGGCCGAACCAGTAGACGAACTGGGCGGCGAAGAAGACCAGCACGATGTAGGTCGCCATGTGGCTCATCGAGCCGATCATCTGCTTGACGGCGTCCTTGTCGTTGCGGGTCGTGCCGACCGCGATGCCGTAGGCGAGGCCCGGGACCAGGAAGAAGATCATGATGGCCGTGATCAGGCCGTTGAAGAACGCGGAGTGCAGCACGCTCTCGCCGGGGTGACGAAGCAGACCGTCCGCGGGCAGCACCGTGATCAGGAACAGCCCGCCGACCACCAGCAGCGAGACGCCCGCGGCGAGCAGACCCCGCTTCTCGGCCGGCGACAGGCCTTCGATCTCGGGCGCGGTCTCGCTGCCGGTGTACGGTGCCGAGACGCGGCTCGACGATCCGCTCGGTGATCCAGGTGCCGAGCACCACGATGACCACGGCCGATGCGACCATGAAGTAGAGGTTGACCGCCGGGCTCGACCGTGATGCCCGGGTCGAGGATCCGGGCGGCGCTCTCGGTCAACCCGGCGAGCACCGGGTCGACGCTCGAGATCAGGAAGTTGGCGCCGAAGCCGCACGAGACGCCGGCGAAGGCGGCCGCGAGGCCGGCCAACGGGTGTCGTCCGAGGGCGAGGAAGATCGAGGCTCCGAGCGGGATCAGGATCACGTAGCCGGCCTCCGAGGCGACGTGGGAGACGACCCCCGCGAAGACCACCGAGGCGGTGATGAGACGCGCCGGCGCCTTGAGCACCAGCGCCCGGATCAGCACCGACAGCAGGCCGGATCCTTCGGCGACCCCGATCCCGATCATCGCGACCAGCACCAGGCCGAGCGGCGGGAAGCGCACGAAGTTGGCGTCGACCTCCTCGAACATCCAGCGCACACCGGCGGGGGACAGCAGGTTGAAGACCTCGATCGTCTCGCCGGTCCCGGGGTGGACGGCGGTGACGCCGGCCCACGACGCGAGCGCGGAGATCGCGGCCACCGAAAGCGCCAGCAGCGCGAAGATGGTCGCGGGGTGCGGGAGGGCGTTGCCGACCCTCTCCACGGTGTCGAGCATGCGCAGGAACAGCGACCGCCTCCGGACCTTGGTGGTCGTCGTCTTCGCCATCGAAACCTCACCTTCCCCGACGGCGTGGGGGAGTGCCGCCGGCAGGGGTGATCCTAGCAGCGCCGGCGTGAGCGGCAGCTACACTCGGTTCATGAACCAGCTCACCCGCGCCCGACGCGTCGCCGCACTGCTCGCCGAGACCTACCCCGACGCCGAGTGCGAGCTCGACTACCGGACCCCGTGGCAGCTGCTGGTCGCCACCGTGCTCTCGGCCCAGTGCACCGACCAGCGGGTCAACCTCGTCACTCCCGATCTCTTCCGGCGGTGGCCCGGACCGGCCGAGCTTTCGGTGGCGCCGCTCGAGGAGATCGAGGAGGTCATCCGGTCGACCGGGTTCTTCCGCGTGAAGGCCCGCAACCTGCGCGAGGCGGCGCGCACCCTGATCGCCGACCACGGCGCCGACGTACCCCGGGACCTCGACGCCCTGACCGCGCTGCCCGGGGTCGGACGCAAGACCGCCAAGGTGGTGCTCGGAGAGGCCTACGGCATCGCCGCCGGGATCGCGGTCGACACTCACGTGCAGCGCCTCGCCCGACGCATGGGCCTGGCAGACCACCGCGACCCGGAGCAGGTCGCTGCCGCCCTCGAGGGGCTCCTTCCCCGCGAGGCGTGGGTCGCCTTCTCGATGCGGACCATCCTCCACGGCCGTCGCGTCTGCGCCGCCCGCAAGCCCGCCTGCGAACGCTGCCCGATCGAGCCCATCTGCCCCAGGGTCGGGGTCTGACGGAAAACCACGGGGTCTCGGATAGGACCCAGAGCCCCCTTCCACCCGCGGAGTGAACCGCGAAGCCACGAAGCGCGCGAGGAGATCACGAAGAGAAGGCGAACAAGCTCAAACCCGGAGCACGCGATGCCCCCGCGATCGATCGATCAGTGGGGCGCCTCGTCGCCGTAGGCGAGCCGACCACAGCCACCAGCTCGAGCCCTCCATGCCCTGCTTCGCGTCGGTTGCGTCGTCACGGTCCAGTCGCGTGGGTGGGGGATTCCTGTGCTCGTCCGTGCCTCGGTGGTTCAGACCCCCTGCGGGCGGGTGCGCCAGCGGCGGTGGAACCAGACCCACTGCTCGGGGTGGGCTCGGATCTGGGCCTCGATCGCCGCGGTGGCGGCGGCGGTGAGCTCCCGGATGCGCTCCTCGTCGCTGCCCCCCACGGGCGCCGGCAGGGGCGGGTGGACGTCGATCCGGTGGCTGCCGTCGGAACGACGGCAGGCGAGGACCGGGATCAAGGGCGAGCCGAACCTGAGCCCGAAGACCGCCGCTCCGCTGGGCGTCCACGCGGGTCGGCCGAAGAACGGTACGAACACCCCTGGCGCGTCCCGCAGGTCCTGGTCGATCAGCAGGCCGACCGCGCGATTCGCACGCAGCGCGCGCGCGAGCCGGCGGCCGGCGCTGGGACCGCGTGGGACCACCTCGGTTCCGAACCGCTCCCTGAAGAGGGTCGCGATCTGGTCGAGGCGGGGATCGAAGACCTCGCGAACGGCGAACGTCATCGGGATGCCGGCCTCCGACAGAGCCGGGTTGAGCATCTCCCAGTTGCCGCAGTGGGCGGTGGTGATGACCGCTCCGCGGCCCGCCTCCAGAGCCCGCTGGAGGTGCTCGAGACCGTACACCTCACAGTGCCCGGCGGCCTCGGCCCGGGTGGCGCCCCACATCCAGGCGACCTCGCCGAGCATCCGTCCGAGGTGCTGCGCGTTGGCCCGACCCAACCGCCGGCGCGCGCTTTCGTCGAGCTTTGGAAGCGCGAGGGCGAGATGGTCGAGGGCGCGGCGGCGCTCACGGCGGGCGATGCGGAAGGCGGTGCCCCCGCAGGCCCGGCCCAGCCCGCGCAGCAGCGGCAGGGGGATCCTGCCGCCGATGGCGAGCAGGCTGCGGGTGGCCAGCCAGAGCAAATCGTGCCGGGCCCGGCGCAGTGTCGCGGTCACCGCAGGAGTGTAGCCCGCGCCGCCCCCGAGGTGACCCGGAGCAAGCGCGAAGGCCCGCGACGGCGGCCCCGGACCCGGCGTCCGAGCACGGGAGGGAGCCGGGCCGGCGGTGTCTCGCGTGTATACTGCGGCGCGGGAGGATCTGGGCGTGGCGCAGACATCCACGGTCCTCGTGGCGGACAGCTCCGGTGAGCGGCGTCGCAACTTCGGCCTGGCCCTGTACGAGGGCGGCTACGAGGTCATCAACGCCGTCAACGGCGAGGAAGCGCTGCGGTTCACCGCCGGATTGAACCCCGATCTGGTGGTCGTTCACACCGGGCTCGAGGGAATGGAGCCCGACGATCTCCATGCGCGGCTGCGCGCGACCGGGCTCGCGGTGCCGCCGTTCCTGGTGCTCTCGGACAACGCCGACACGCCCACCGAGGAGCTCGACGACGACTCGGTCTACACCCTGCATTCAGGTGTGCTCGAGCCCGCCCACTTCCTGCAACAGGTCCGACTGCTGCTGCTCGCGAGGAAGATCGGCGGCGAGCTTTCGGACTCCATCGAGGTGCTGTACGGGGACCTGACGCGGATCTCGATCGGCGAGCTGCTCCAGGTCCTGCAGCGCTCGGTGATCACCGGCCACGTCTCGTTCACGGTCGGGCCCGACGCTGGGATCTGGCTCCAGGACGGCAATGTGATCAACGCCCATTGGGGCGGAGTGACCGGGCGCAAGGCGTTCAATCGGGTCGCCGCGCTGAGGGGCGGCAGCTTCGTGCTCACCCTCGAGGCGCCCCAGGTTCCGGTGGCGATCGACGTCGACCTGGAGAGTCTGGTCAGCGACGCGGTCGACGAGAAGTTCCAGGTCGACCAGCTGCTGCGCACGATGCCGTCCTTCGATGCCCGGGTTCAGCTCCAGATGGGCGATGAGTTCTTCGCGGTCGAGTTCGACCCGGTCGAGCGCGAGGTGCTGACCAGGGTCCAGAAGGCGAAGCGCTTCGCCGACCTCGTCGACCTGGTTCCGGCCCCCGACCTCGAGGTGCTCCAGGCGATCGAGCGGGTCACCGAGCACGGCTTCCTCGTGTTCCACGAGCCGGAGCGGCGCATCCACGTGGTCACCGACTCGATCTGTGATCTCACTCCGGACCTCGTCCGTCGCCACCAGATCACGGTGGTGCCGCTGACCGTTCTGTTCGGCAGGGAGGTCTTTCGCGACGGCGTCGACCTGCACGCCGACGAGTTCTACCGCAAGCTACAAGAAGCGGACGAGATGCCGTCGACCAGCCCGCCGAGCAGGGCGGACTTCATGGAGACCTACCGCCGGCTCTCGTCGAGCGGGGACATCATCTCGCTCCACATCTCCGGCAAGCAGTCTTTGACCGCGTCGCACGCCGAGGAGGCCGCTGCCGAGGGTCGCGACGAGTTCCGGCGCCTGCGTCGCGAGGCCGGCGTTCCGGGCGAGCCCGTGATCCGGATCGTGGACACGTGGTCCAACTCCGTCGGTCAGGGCATGATGGTCGTGATGGCGAGCCGCCTCGCCCGCAAGGGCCTCGAGATCGAGGAGATCGCCGCCCGCCTCGAGGCGGTCCGGTCGCGCCTCCAGTTCCTGTTCGTGGTCGACACGCTCGAGTTCCTGCAGCGGGGCGGGCGGATCGGGAAGGCCCAGGCGTGGTTCGGAAGCCTGCTCGGGATCAAGCCGATCCTCGGCATGAAGGACGGCGAGGTGGTGCCGGTCGACCGGGTGCGGGGCGGCCGCAGGGCCCATCCCCGGATGGTCGAGCTGTTCCGCAAGGAGATCGACCCGGCGCGACCCGTCTTCGCGGCGATGGCCCACGCGTCGGCCCCGAAATGGGCGGGACGGCTCCGCGACCTGCTCCTCGAGAGCTTCCAGATCGTCGAGATTCTCGATGGCGAGATCGGGCCCGTCGTTGGCACCCACACCGGACCGGGAACGGTCGGGGCCATCCTCTTCCAGCCCAGCGCCGAGGAGCTCGAGCTGTTCCGCGAGCCGGCGTAGTCGCAATCCGCTCCGCAGACTGTCAGCCGGTCCAGGGCTCGACGGCGGTGATGCGGACCGGGCGGCCCTCGAGAGTGACCTCGTCGCCGACCCGCCGCTCGAGCAGCTGCTGGGCGAGCTCGGTGCCGTTGGCGAAGATCCGCCGCGCCACGTCGGCGTCCCAGGGGCCGAGGATCGTCAGCGGCTCGACCGGCGTCCCGTCGAGGCCCTCGAACCGGACCACGGTGCCGATGTTGACCCGCGAGGCGTCGGCGGCCCCGGGCTCGAGCACCCGGACCTCGCCGAGCTCGCGCTGGATCTTGGCGGCGCGCGCGGACAGCAGCTCCTGCCGGTCGCGCAGCATGTGGTACTCGAAGTTCTCCCGCAGGTCGCCCTCGGCTGCGGCCGCGTTGATGCCCTTCAGCGTGCGGGGGATCTCCACCTCGAGCAGGTTCTTCAGCTCGGCCCGCTTGGCCTCGATGGCGCCGGCCGTGGCGACCAGCAGGGGGGATTGAGACACCGCCGGCGCCGTGCCCTGTCGCTGATGGACCGCCTGCTCGACCAGCCGCGTCCGCTGGGGCTCGACCGCTCCGATCCGGGTCACCCGCTGTCCGAAGCGCGCCGCCTGCTGGGGCGTGGCGACCTCGAGCAGGACCCTGATCGCGGCCTTGCCTCCGTCGAGGAGCGCCTTGGCCCGGTTGCGCAGCGGCGAGAACTCCCTGCGCGACAGTGCGTCGGGCAGCAGCTCGAGGACCGAGGCGCTCATCCGGCGGCGCACCGGTTCCGGTGCGTCGGGCGAGGTCATGGCCTCGCACACCCAGATGAACTGGGCCGTGTGCTCGAGGTGGTTGCGGAACACCGCCTCGAGGGCGGAGTCCAGCAGCTCGTCGGCGCCGGCCTCGACCAGCTCGGCGGCGAGACGGTCGAGGTTCGCCGGGTGGTCCTCGTGCAGAATCCACTCTCCGGCGAGCTCGGTCCACTTCTCCGGCCGGGCCGCACGGAGCGACTCCAACGCCTCGAGCCGGGCGCCGCGGTCGACGATCCGCCCGAGCAGCTCGAGCGGCTGAGCCTGTTCGACCAGCCGAGTCATACAGGCGTTGGCCGGTCCCCCGCCACCGGGAAGCTCGCGCACCGCCAGCGCGGTCTCCCACGCCAGACCGACATCCGACGCCTCCAGCTCCGGGAGCATCTCGGCGAGCCGGCGGGCGGCGGCCGAGGCGGCCTCCTCGCCGCGGGCCGCGATCCGCCTCGCCACCGTCAGCCGCTCACGCGGCCCGACTCCGTCGAGCTCGTCGAGCAGGGCATCGAGGGCGCCCCGGGCACTGGAGGTGACGGTGTAGCGGACGCGGGTGCCCGCCCCCGAGGTGACGATCCGTGGGTGCTTGCGGGCCTTGGCCCACCACGAGGTCCACTGGGCGGTGGGCAGGATCCCGTCGAGCGCGGCCTTGATCGCAGGCACGTCGGCCGGCTCGCCGAAGGACTCGAGCAGCTGCGCCAGCGCCTCGCCGGGCTGGTCGGTCACGAAGCCCGCCAGCTGTGCCGGCTCGAGGACCTTGCGCCACAGGAACGAGCCCTCCGGCAGGCGTCGGAGGTAGCGCGACACCGCACCGAACGGGACCGAGATCGGCCTGGTGGTGCCGAGATCGACCTTGACGTTCTCGAGCTCGAGGTTGAGGTCGACGACCCGGCCGTACCCCTGGCCGAGCACCTCGACCACCGTGCCCACGTCGTGATCGAGCCAGCGCTGGGCGGTCTCGAGCACCTCGAGGGGTCGGCGGGCGCCGACCAGGCGGTATCGGGCGAGCACGGCGTCCCGGGAAGCGGAGCCCGCCCGGGCGCCGCCGAGCGCCGCCTCGAGCCGCTCGAGCAGCTCCGGCGCAGGCTTCGTTCCGGCCAGGCGGACCAGCTCGATCATCACCTGAAGCGTCGCGCGGTGGTCGCCCGCCGACTCCACCGCGTCGGCCAGCAGCTCGAGCAGAGTGCGGGCGAGCCCGGGGCGTCCGCCGTCGTTGATGTCGACCGAGAGGCGGACCAGGTCCGAGGTAGGGAACGGCTCGTCCTCGAGCGCCTCGAGCCAGAGCTCCTCGACCCGCTCCCATGCCTCGTCCTCGACCGCCGCCGTGATCGCCTCGATCCGCGGAGCCTCGTCACTCATGGTCCCTGGGTCCTCCCCTCGGTGCAGCCCGGGATTGTACCAACAGCATCTCGCCGGAGGTCGACCCAAGGGGCCTTTCGAGGAGTGGGGGACGGCGCCGGGGGTCGATCCCTGACGAGATCCTCCGCATCGGGGCGGAGCTCTCGCGGCTGGTGGCGGTCCAGCGCTTTCGCGGCGGCGGGTGTCCTGCGGTCGGCGTCCGCGTGTGGCAGCAGGACCAAACGGAAGCGGGCCGGTTTGCAGTCCGGGGCCGATCTTCTATCGTAGGCGGCGGACAGCTGCGAGGCGTGGAGGAGACCATGACGCGTTCGTTGGGCGGATTCCTGATCGTGATCCTGACCGCGATCGGCGCCGGAGCCGGGGAGACCGACCTGCTGCCGCTCGGCGACCCGGCGCGGTCGCTGGAGCTGGCCGCGGTGGCGCCGGGCGGCTTCTACGACACCCGCGCCGGCGAGGAGGTCGGTTTCGACCGCATGGTCGACGCCATGGCCGCTGCGCGGGTCGTGCTGCTCGGCGAGGAGCACACCAGCCTCGAGCAGAAGAGGCTGCAGGCGCGCATTCTGGACGCGCTCGCCGAGCGCGGCGTCACGGTGGTCCTGGGAATGGAGTTCTTCGAGCGGGGTGACGACGAGACGCTCGCCCGGTGGGTGTCCGGGGAGCTCGACGGCGACGACTTCCTGCTCGCCTCCGGCTGGTACGAGCGCAGCGGGGGCAACTTCGGCTACTCGCGGCCGGTGATGGAGGCCGCCCGCCGGCATCGTTTTCCGGTGGTGGGCTTGAACGTGCCGCGGACGATCCTGCGCACCGTCAACATGCGTGGTCTCGACGCCCTCGACGAGGACGCACGGCGCGAGGTGGGTCCCGTCGACACCGCGTCGAGCGCGGAGCACCGCTACCTGATCGGCCGCTACTTCGGCGAGACCGTGGCCATGCTGCCGCCGGGCTGGTTCGAGAACATGTACGCCGCCCAGTGTGTGTGGGACGTGGTCATGGCCCGTTCGATCCTCGCCAGGCTGCCTGAGGGCGCGACCATGGTCGCGGTGGTCGGCTCGGGGCACGCCGCCTACGGCCTCGGCATCCCGGCCCGGATCGCGGCCGAGCGGGCGGCCGCCGAGCAGCCGCCGCTGCCGGTCCTGACCTTCTGCCCGGCGGCCGCCCCGGCGCCCGACCCGGACGGTGATCCGGCCGGCCACCCGATGGGGCCCCACGGCGGCGGGGCCGACACGCCGCCGGCCCGGTTCGTGCGCTCGCTCGCCGACTTCGTGGGCGGCTTCTCAACCCTCGGCGGGGTCGAGGCGTGGCCCAGCCTGGGGGTGCAGCTCACCCAGGCCGACGACGGCCGGCCGGCGATCTCGCGGGTGTGGCCGGACAGCGTCGCCGAGACGGTCGGTCTGGCGAGCGGCGACGAGATCGTCGCCCTCGACGGTCGTGCGCCCGACGACCTCGCCCACCTGCGGCTCGCGCTCGCGAGGCTCGAGTGGGGCGACCGGGCCGTGCTCACCGTCGAGCGCGACGGCGCGCGGCTCGAGGTCCCGATGCTGCTCTTCCCCGAGCCCGAGTCGGTGGAGCGGGAGGTGGCGCCGGGCTTCACGGTCGAGCCGTGCGAGCCGCCCGCGCTCGACGGCAGCCGAGCGGTCGCGGTGATCGACGAGGACGTCGAGGTCCGCTACCGGAAGGTGACCGAAGCCGGCAGGCCGGCCCGGGTGGAGCAGTGGCGCGGCACGGTGCTCGAAGCGGTCCACGAGCTCGACGCCGGAGGCAAGGTCATCCGCAGCGTGTACCGGCAGCGGTAGACCACAGGAAAACGGAGGCACAGCGGGACGCCGGGTGGGCGGGGGCTCGCCCGCGTCGCCTCTGCCGTTCACTGCGACGGCCCCGCCTCGGCGAGGTGCTCGAGGGCGTCGGCGGAGCCCATCACCAGCAGCCGGTCGCCGGGTGCGAGCCGGGTCTCCGACGAGGGCAGCCTGCCCGGTCTGCCGTCGAGCTCGCCGTTCGTGCTCGCCCCGTCGGCGCCGTGGATGAGGACCACCTCGACCCCGTAGCGACGGCGCAGGTCGGCCTCGGCGAGGGTGCAACCGACCAGGCCGAAGGGAACCTCGACCTCACCGAGCAGAATGCCACCCAGGACCTCGACCGTGCGCCCGCCGCGGACCGCGTCCACCAGCGAGCCGAAGCCGCCGGTGAGGTCGTACTGGAAGAGACGCCGGTTGTAGGCCTCGATCACCGCGTCGCGGGTGACGGTGCCGACGACCGCGCGGCCGGCTGCGTCCGAGCAGACCGGGAGCTCGTCGCGCCGGGTCCTGCCGAACAGGTGCATCGCGAGGTCGAGGGTGTCGTCCGGGCGAACCCAGGCCACGCCCTCGTGGACCGCGTCGGCGGCCACCGCAAGCGAGCCGATCAGCTCCGAATCGGGCAGCACCGCGCGCACGTCGCCGAGCGAGACCGTGCCCATCAGCCCCCCGCCGCGATCGACGACGATGAGCTCCTGGTGGGGTCCGGCCAGGAGCTTCGCGACCAGCTCGGCGAAGGGCAGCCCCGCGGGCACGGTGACGGGGTCTCTCTCCATCACCTCGTCGACCCGGATGGCCCTGAGCAGGTTGACGTCGCGGCCCGCGTGCAGCCGCACGCCGCGGCGCGCGAGCTTGGCGGTGTAGACCGACTCGCGGTGGAGCAGGCCGCTGACGAGCACCCCGATCACGCATGCCACCATCAGCGGCGGGATGATGCGGTAGTCGTTGGTGAGCTCGAAGATGATCAGGATCGCCGTGATCGGCGCGTGGGTGGTGGCGGCGACCAGGGCGCCCATGCCGACCAGCGCGTAGGCGCCCGGGTCGCGGTCCAGTCGGGGAAGATCCGGTGTGCGATCTGGCCCCAGGCGGCGCCGAGGGTGGCGCCCATGAAGAGCGACGGGGCGAACACGCCGCCCGACCCGCCGGAGCCGAGGGTCAGTGCGGTGGCGAGCCCCTTCGCACCGACCAGGGCGATCAGCAGCGCCAGGTCGAGCCGCTCGGAGAGGGCGGCGTTGATCGTCTCGTAGCCGACCCCGAAGACGTGCGGCAGCGCGAGCGAGATCAGGCCGACGCCGAGGCCGCCGACGGCGGGCCGCAGCCAGGGCGGGATCGGCGACCGGTCGAAGCGGTCGCCGATCCCGTACAGCAGGCGGATGAACGCCACACCGACCACGGCCGCGGCGAGGCCGAGCCCGGCGTAGAGCAGCAGCTCCGCCGGGTGGACCGACGAGTAGGCCGGCACCTTGAAGGCCGGGAAGTCGCCGAGGTGGTGCCGCGAGATCACCGTCGCGACCACCGACGAGATCACGATCGGCGACAGCGAGGCCACGCCGAGGTCGCCGAGCACGACCTCGATCGAGAACAGCGCCCCGGCGATGGGCGCGTTGAAGGTCGCGGCGATGCCGGCGGCGGCGCCGCAGGCGACGAAGGTGCGCAGCCGCCGCGCCGAGACCTCGAGCAGCTGGCCGCAGGCCGAGCCGATCGCGGACCCGATGTGCACGATCGGACCCTCGCGACCGGCCGAGCCGCCGGAACCGATCGTCACCGCGGCCGCTGCCGCCTTGGCCAGCACCACCCGGATCCGGATCGCGCCGCCGCGCTGGGCGACCGCCTCCATCACCTCGGGGATGCCCGAGCCTTTGACCTCGGGAGCGAAGCGGGTGACGATCAGACCGACCAGCAGCCCGCCGGCGGTGGGCAGCAGCTCCGGTTCCACCAGGGCAGTCCGGTGAGCAGGGCGACCGAGTACTCGCCGGTGCCGAAGAACGCATGGTGGGCGAGCGCGATCAGCCCGCGGAACACGATCGCCCCGTAGCCGCCGAGCACCCCGATCACCATCGCGGTGACGATGGTGAAGATGTGCTCGCCGCGCCCGAGGCGGGGCAGGAGCCTGTCCAGCGCGACGCGCACCGCGCGGCGGGCCCGCAGCAGCCCCGCGCCCGCCCGCGCCGCGAGCGGCTCGATCCTCGCCGTCCAGCCGCCGGAGCCCGGCGGGTCTTCGGGGGTCATGCCGTCATTCTAGAGGCGACGGGCCGAGGCTGAACCACGGAGAAGGACCGCGTCAGGTCCACGCAGCCTGATGCGTCGCGATGGCGGCCGCGAGGGTCGCGAAGCTCGTGCGGGGGGCCGGGTTCAGGATCGGGCGACGGACGGCAGACGGCGGGGTCCGGATGCGGGCCGCGGTTCCGGTGACCGGAACGACCGTGTCTCCCAGCATCGGGAGGCCGCCCGCCGGAGGCGCGCAGTGCTTCCGGGCTGGTCGGGGAGCACCGTTCCCGGGGGGGACCCTTCGACTGCGCGGCCCTGACGGGCCGCTCCGCTCAGGGTGACACGACATCGAGAGTGCCATCCCGAGCAAGCACGCCGCACCCTCGTCTCCGTCATCCTGAGGGAGCGAGCGTAAGCGACCGAGTCGGAGGACCCTCGC
>CAVQPK010000010.1:0-115813 GCA_963714745.1 uncultured Acidobacteriota bacterium | reverse complement strand
ATTCCACCGGCACCGCAACCATCGACACACCCTCGGGTCGAGCCCGTGTCCCGGGGGGACGGACCGCCGCGGAGTCGCCTCGGATGAGGGGGTCCGTCATCGTGTCCATCCGGGGGCGGGCGGCGGGGTGCTGAGCCGCTTCGAGGCCTGTGACTCACCCCGATCAGCGTGCTTCCCAAGTCGTCCTCGCTTCGCGATGACGACCGGCTCGCGCGGCTGCTCGCGGCAAGGTACCGGCCGGACCGGTGACGCGAGCCCGATCCCTGACCGGCTGGCTGCCGCACGCCGGTCGACCCCGGACCGCAGCTTCCGTGTGAACGAAAGCGACGGCGTTCGCTCACCGGCCACGTTGGTTGCGGTCACAGCCCGCGGAGGGCTTCCGTGCCTCTGTGGTTCCCCGCGCGCCGACCCGGAACGCGCGGGCTCAGCTCGCGCCGGGGACTCCGCCCGAGACCGGCTCGATGACCGCCTTCGCTCGCAGCTCGTCGATCAGGGCGCCGATCTTCTCGGCGATCTTCTGACTGACGAGGAGTCCGCGCAGCCGAGGCGCGACCTCGTCGAGGGTGAGCGCCCTCGCGGCCTGCTTCTCGTCGACCCGGATCACGTGGAAGCCGAACTCGGTCTCGACCACTCCCGAGATCTGACCGGGGGCGAGCGCGAAGGCCGCATCGGCGAAGGGTGCGACCATCATGTCGCGGCTGAAGACGCCGAGGTCGCCGCCCTGGGCCGCGGCCGGGTCCTCGGAGACCTCCTTGGCGACCGCCGCGAAATCCTCGCCGGCCAACACCCTCTTGCGCGCGGCCTCGGCCCTGGCCCGGGCTGCGGCCTTGGTGGCGGCGTCGGCGTCGGGCTTGCAGCCGATCACGATGTGGTGTGCCTTGACGCGCTCGGGGAGGTTGAAGGCGTCCAACCGCTCGCGGTAGGCGGTCGCGACATCGTCGTCGGTGACGGTGACTGTCGGCCGGATCTGGTTGTCGACCATGACCCGGACGACGTCGGCGTCAGAGAATGCCGCGCGCAGCTGGTCCGCGCTGCTCCCCGCCCGGCCGAGCTCGGCGTTGAGCCGGTCGAGGCCGCCGGCCTGCTGAATGGTCCGCTGCATGATCTCGTCGACCCGGGCGGAGTCTGGCGCGAGGCCACGGCGACGAGCCTCCTGAGCCAGCATCTTCTGCTCGATCAGGCGCTGGGTTGCGGCCTTGACCAGATCCTCGTCGGAGATCTGGCCGCCGGCGCGCTGAACCTCCTGGTTCACGCTCTGCATCATCATGCTGACGTCGGCAGCGTGGATGCTGTCACCGTTGACGCGCAGCACCACCGGGTTCGCGGCAGTCGCCGTTGGTTGGGCACAGACGACGGGGACGACGAGCGCCGCAGCGACAGCGGCGAGGATCAGCGATCTCAGGCTCATGGGGGCTCCTCTCGCGGCGGACGCACACCTCGCCGCCGAAGCGCGGAGCTTATCACGGCTTACAACAGCTGGCCGGCGAAGACGGAAGCGTTGCGCACCAGGACGACGGTGGGCAGGTCGCCGACCATGGCCTCGAGGCGCTCGGCGTAGGCCTCCTCCTCGCCCGGCGCGGGCTCGTGGAGGCCGAGGAAGACGATGTCCGCGTCCCGCGACGCAGCGTGGATCACTCTTTCCACCTTCATCCCGGGCTCGCGCAGAGTGACGTCGACCTCGGCGGTGATGCGGCTCGAGGAGCAGATCTTGGCCAGGTGCTCGGTGGACGCGGAGCGCATCGCCTCGTCGTCGGCCAGGGAGCGGACGTGGATCGCGGCTCCGCTCCACTCCGGGTTGACGCTCAGCAGGTAGGCGAAGAGCATCAGGAGCTCGCCGTTCGACTCCAACCCTCCCCACCAGACGTCGATGCGGCGCGGCCTCGCGGACCAACCCCGCCGACGCACCCGGCAGATCACGGTCGACTTGCCGATCATCTCCAGCCGCCGCATGATCCGCAGGGTTCCGGCGAGACGCTCGCGTTTCTCGCTCCAGCCGAACATGATGGTGTTCGACGAGACTCCGGCGATCCCGTTGGCCTGGGCGACCGCGATCACGCCCTCCTCGAACGATGCCACGACCTCGACCTCCGCGAACGCGGTGATGCCCTCCTCCTCGAGCCGCCGGTCGATGTGGTACTGGGCCTCGGCGACCTGCGACCAGTGCTCCTCCAGCGGGCCCACCATGAGCCGGTTGACGGTCAGCAGGCCGCGGTCCTGGTTGAGCCATGCGGCGAACCGCACGAGGTCGATGCGGCGGTCGATGTCGCCTGCGAAGACGAGGATGTGGGGCCGCCAGTTGCGCGCCGCCACGGGCAGCCGGCGCAGCTGGAGCAGGGTCGTGCGGGCCAGCGACATCAGCGCCCCGTAGCGCAGGTCGCCCCACGACGCCTGGAGCGCGCGGCGCCGAAGGATCGAGTAGATGCCGATCTCGGCCACCACCGCGACCACGCACGCGACCGGGTTGATCAACCACATCACCCAGGCGCAGCCGGCGGCGCCGGCCAGGGACACCGGCCACGGCACCCGCAGGGTGGGCCGGAACGACGGCGCACCGGACAGCTGCTCGAGACCTGCGACCAGGTTGATCATGCCGTAGGTCGTCAGGAAGAACATGGTCAGCACCGGCGCGACCGCGTTGAGGTCGCCGAGCATCACCGCACCCAGCGCGACGCCGGTGGAGAGCAGGTGCGCGCGGCCCGGCCCCACGCTGTCGAGCCGGGTCCGCAGGGGTCTCGGAGCGACCCCGTCGTCGACCAGGGCGTCGAGGGTGCTCGGGGCGCCCAGCATCGAGCCCACCGCAGAGGACACGATCGCCCCCCACAGCCCCGGCAGCACCAGCGCGGGGACGAGGGCCACCTCGAGCCATACCAGGGGGTTGCCGGACAGGGCCTCGACGTCGGCGCCGATCGCCAACGCGACCGGAACCGCCAGGTAGACCAGGAACCCGGCCAGGACCGCAGCCAGGGTGCCGAGCGGGATCGCGCGCTTGGGGTCCTTGAGGTCGCCGGACAGGCTGACCCCGGCCATCAGTCCGGTGACCGCGGGGAAGAAGACCGCGAACACCACCCAGAAGCCCGGCGCGGCGTCGATGCCCTGCCAGAGCTCGACCTGGATGCGCTCGTGGCCCGGCAGGCCGCCGAAGAGCGACAGCAGCGACAGCCCGACCAGGGCCATGATCGGGACCTGGAGCTTGAGCGCGAGGTCCGCCGACCGGCCCGAGACCAGCGAGACCACCAGTACCGTGACCGCGGCCAGCGGCTGAATCGGCGCCTCCGGCCACGCCAGCCGCAGGCTCTCGGCGAAACCGAAGCTGTAGAGCGTGACCGAGAATGTCTGGGCGAGGAAGAGCGGAATCCCGATCGCGCCGCCGAGCTCGAGGCCCAGGGACCGGGAGATGATGTAGTAGGCGCCGCCGGCGCCGACGTGCATGTTGGTCGCGATCGCCGACACCGAGAACGCCGTCGCCAGTGTGATCGCGTTGGCCACGACCACGATCGCGAGCGCCGGCACCAGGCCCGCGTTGGCCACCACCCAGCCGGTCCGCAGGTAGAGGATGACGCCGAGGATGGTCAGGATCGACGGGGTGAACACACCGATGAAGGTGCCCAGGGTGCCGCGCTGGGAAGCCGGCGCCGACGGCCCCGAGACGGTCTCCGGCGTGGTGCTCACCGCCGAAGTATAGAACCCGAGCCGGTCACCCGAGCCCGGCGAGCACCTCGGCCAGCCTGGCGTTGAACTCGGCCGGCTTCTCCATCATCAGGAAGTGCCCGACGCCGTCCATGATCACGGCGTCGAAGTCCGGGGCGTAACGCCGGTTGGCCTCGAGGTTCGTCGGGAAGGCCGGCGCGTTGATGCAGCGCACCGGGACCCCGGCCGCGGCCAGCGCCGCCTTCGGGTCCCACTCGGGGTAGCGCGTCATCAGGGCGATTCCGACCTCGGGCGGGCCGGCACACATGTCCGTCGCCACGCGGTCGACGAGTGACGGGTCGGAGGTCGGGACGAACATCGACCGGACGAAGGAGTCGCAGGTCCCGGTGAAGTCCTGTTCGTAGGCGGTGATCAGGTCCTTGATCCGGTCCGGGTCCCAGCTCATCTCCGCGTCGTGCAGCGAGTCGACCGCGATCACGGCCCGCACCCTTCCGGGCATCCGCGCCGCCGCTTCCAGCGCCACCGGCGCCCCCATGGAGTGCCCGATCAGCACCACCGGGTCCGCGCCGAGGTGCTCGACGACGACCCGGACATCGTCACCATACGCGGGCAGGGTCCAGGCCTCGCGGTCGGTCCCCGAGCGGCCGTGCCCCGGGAGATCGATCGCGACCACGCGGTGCGTGCCCGCGAACACCGGCAGCTGGTCCTGCCAGTAGGTGGAGTCACAGGACCATCCGTGGATGAAGACCAGGGTCGGCTCGCCCGTGCCGCGGACGGAGTAGGCGATGTCGACGCCGTCCGCGGCCGCGACGGTCGCCTCGACGACGGCCGGGCTCGAGGGCCGCGGCGTCGGCGGCTCGACCACCTCGGCGGGTCCGCCCCCGCATGACAGGACGAGGACAGTGGAAAGTGCGACCGCGAGTCTCGACATCATCTCCGTTCTCCTCCTCTGCGAAACGACGACGGCGGCCGGGGGCCGCCGTCGTGTCCCGAGCTCACAACGTCCGGGTCACGCGATGGTCACGTCCCGGCACAGGTAGACGTCCTGGATCGCGTTGAGCAGCTCGACGCCCTCGGCCATCGGCTTCTGGAACGCCTTGCGGCCGGAGATCAGGCCCATGCCGCCGGCGCGCTTGTTGATGACCGCGGTCTTCACCGCCTGCGGCGAGGTCGTTGGTGCCCGAGGCGCCGCCGGAGTTGATCAGGCCGGCGCGGCCCATGTAGCAGTTGGCGACCTGCCAGCGGGTCCACTCGATCGGGTGGTCCGGCACCAGCTCGTCGTAGACCCGCTTGTGGGTCTTGCCGAAGCCGATCGCGGTGTAGCCGCCGTTGTTCTCGGCCTGCTTCTGCTTGACGATGTCGGCCTCGATGGTGACCCCGAGGTGGTTGGCCTGGCCGGTGAGGTCGGCCGAGACGTGGTAGTCCACGCCGTCCTTCTTGAACGCGGAGTTGCGGAGGTAGCACCACAGCACCGTGAACATGCCGAGCTCGTGGGCGCGCTGGAACGCCTCGGAGACCTCCTGGATCTGGCGCCGGCGACTCCTCGCGAGCCGAAGTAGATCGTCGCGCCGACGCCGACCGCGCCCATCTCGAAGGCCTGCTCGACCGACGCCGAACATGGTCTGGTCGTACATGGTCGGGTAGGTCAGCAGCTCGTTGTGGTTGATCTTGACGATGAAGGGGATCCTGTGGGCGTACTTCCGCGACACCGAGCCGAGCACGCCGAGCGTCGACGCGACCGCGTTGCAGCCGCCCTCGATCGCCAGCTCGACGATGTTCTCGGGGTCGAAGTAGAGCGGGTTGGGCGCGAACGAGGCCGCTCCGGAGTGCTCGATGCCCTGGTCGACCGGCAGGATCGACAGGTAGCCGGTGCCGCCGAGGCGGCCGTGCCCGAACATCGAGTGCGAGGTTCCGCAGCACCGCCGGCGGACGGTCGGTGACGACCATCACCCGGTCGATGAAGTCCGGGCCGGGAAGGTGGAGCAGGTCCTTCGACAGGCCGCTGCAGTTGTAGTCGAGGAGCCCGGCATCGTCGCCGAGGTGGGTCCGAATCGTCTCGATCATCTCGACCTCCATTCACTCGTCAGGCGCTGAACGCTCGCGCGTCATGGTACCAGAGATGCGGGTGACGGGTCCCTCGTGCGGAGCGCGAACAGCCCGGCCAGCAGCAGGCCCTTGACCACGGTGGTGGCGGAGATCGCGAGCCAGACCCCCTCGAGCCCCCAACCCGCTTCGACCAGCCACCAGGCGAGCGGCACGCGGGCCGCGGTCAGCAGGATCTGCAGCGCCGCCGGGGCGACCGTCCATCGTGCTCCTGCGAGCGCGCCCAGCAGCACCACCTCGAAGGCCATGAAGACCTGCGACAGTCCGACCAGCAGCACGTAGGTCGCGCCGGCCGCGATCACCCCCGGGTCGGGGCTGAACACGGCGACCGCCGCCGCCGGCGCCGAGACCAGGACCAGCGTCACGGCGCCGACCGGGAGGCAGGTGAGGTAGAGGCTGCGCCACGCCGTGCGCCTCGCCCGCACGTGGTCGCCGGCGCCCAGGCTCTGGCCGACCATGGTGGTCGCCGCGGCTCCCATGCCTGCGCAGACGAAGTAGTTGAAGACTTCGAGCTTGTGTCCGATCCCGAGGGCCGCGACCGGGGCCGTCCCGAAGCCGGTGATGATCCGGGTCAGGAAGATGTAGATGACCGAGAACAGCGCGCCCTCGGCGGCGACCGGCAGTCCGACCCAGAGCGCCGCGATCACCGTCCCCGTCGGCCGCAGCGCTTCGAGTGGTCGCGGGCGGACGCCGAGCCGTCCGAGCCGGTGCCATCCCGCCGCCGCCGCCGCCAGCCACGCCAACACCGTGGCGAGGGCCGCGCCGGTGACCTCGAGCCGGGGCAGCGGGCCGACACCGAAGATCAGCAGCGGGTCGACCACGACGTTGACCGTCGCCGCCAGGCCGAGCAGCCCGAGCGGCGTCCTCGCGTCCCCGGCGGCGCGGAATGCGGCCGCGATCCAGGCGAACAGGAAGTAGGCCGGCATGCCGGCCAGGATCACGAGCAGGTAGGCCCGGCCGGCGGCGGTGACCGCCGCCTCGGTGCCCATGAACTCGAACACGCCGTCGATGCTGACCAGGCCGGCGGCGCTGGTGGCCAGTGCCCCCCACACCGCCAGCACGAGGCCGGCTGCGGCAGCCCGATCGGCCCCGGCGCGGTCGCTCGAGCCGACACCCTGGGCGAGCAGCGCGCCCGAGCCGACCCCGAGCCCCTCTCCTATGGTCTGGGCGATCCACATCATGAAGCCCGCGGTCGAGGCCGCGGCCAGGGCCACCGGGCCGACCCGGCCGAGCCAGAAGGTGTCGACCACCAGGAAGCCGGCCTGGAGCAGTGCCGCCAGCGCTGCCGGTGCGCCGAGGTGGAGGATCGCCCGGTCCACCGAACCGGTGACGATCAGCTCGCGGTGGCGCAGGACCTCGCTCTGCACGGCCGGCAGAGGATAGCAGCAGGCGCCCTCCGCACGTCACCATCCACTCCATCCACTCGGTGTCGTGTGCAACAATCCAATAACCCGAGAGCTAGCGACGCCGACGATCCGGACCGCGAGCTCGGCGCCTCAGCCGCTCGCACGGCTCAGCCGGAAGACCCGAAACGGCTCGCTCGGCGCCGGCCCGAGGTGGATCTGCGCGGTGGTGAAGTAGACCGCCCCGGCACCGCCGACCGCGAAGCTGTCCGGCCAGGAGATCCGCGGGTCGGCGGCTGCCGAGTCGACGCTCCCGTCGGGGCGGCGGCGCAGGATCGAATCCTGTTCCAGCGCCGAGATCCACAGCGAGCCGTCGTCGGTGAAGATCAGGCCGTCGGCGGCCGGGGTCGGGCCGAGTGTCTCGAGCAGCTCGTCGAGAAGCTGCTCCGACGCCCCGGGGTCGCGCAGGACCGAGGTCGGGATGCGAAAGAGAGTGCGGCCGGTCAGCGCCTGGAAGTAGATCCACTCCCGATCCGGGGACAGGGCGATGCCGTCGGCGTGAACCCTGGGCGGCGTGCCGTCGGGCGCCAGCCATGGCCGCCCGCCGATGGTGAGAGTGACCTCCTCGGCGGTGGCTGCAGGGTTCCCCTCGAGCACCCTCCGGGCCGTCCCGGAGGTGAGGTCGACCACCACCAGGGCCGGGGCGTTGGAGTCGGTGAGAAAAGCGAACTCGGTGTCCGGGTCGATCCGGACGTCATTGAGGTAGCTCGTGGGTTTCGCGACCTCGGTCCCGAAGCGGACGGTGCGCACCACGGAGTTGCTGGCAAGGTCGATCTGGACCAGCTTCGGTCCGCCCGGGACCACTCCCTGGAACATGGGATTGGCGGGGTCGAGCACCCACAACCGGCCGGCGGCGTCGACGAACATCGCCTGGACACAGAGGAAGCGCTCGGCCGGATCCTCGGCGCCGGTCCAGGTGTTGATCGTCTCGTCGGGGTAGGGGAGAACGGAGCCGTCCGCCTGGAGCACTCCCACCGAGAACGGCACCTCTGGCGACCAGCGGGGGTAGCTGACGAAGATCCGACCGTCAGGCGCCGCCGCGATGCCGGTCCAACGGCGGCTGGATGTCGCCACCTCTTCGAGGGTCCACCGCTCGGACGCCTGGGACGACGGGGCGGTCGATTGCCCGCCGCATGCGACCAGGTCAACCAGTCCGACAGTGCAGACGACAATGAGGGTTCCACGCATGATGGCCTCCTCAAGGCTCGCGGCTCCTCCGGGTTCGCCGGATAGCATGCCACGCGCGGACCCGCCGTGCCATTCGGTTGCACCAGCCCGGCCGCCTCAGCGCTGAGCCGCCCGCGCCCTCCAGACGATCCGTGCGGAGCCGAGCAGCGCGGTGCCCACCGCCGCGTAGAGCACCCCGACCACGGCGGGCGGCAGCGGACCGCTGCGCAGCAGCCTGCCCCCGATCACCATCACCGCCACCAGCGCCCACGAGCCCGGCGACAGGAACCCTCCGAGGCACTTGCCGTCGCCCCGAGCGACGATCCGGCCGGCGATCCGGCGGGCCGACCGGTCCAGCACCCAGCGCGCCTTGGCGGCGCCGAGCAGCATCGCGCCGCCGAGCAGCAGCGCGGCCGCCCGACCGCCCGATCTGAGCAGGGTGACCGCTCCGAACAGCAGCAGGCCGCCGCCGACCGCCGACCACATCAGCGCGGCCAGCAGCAGGTGCACTCGAGCCGGCGCAGCGGGCTTCGGGACTCCGAGAACGTGCGACAGCGGTCTCGACCTCCAGTCGCTATCGTACCCGCGGTCCTGAGTCGTATCGCCGACCTTCCCGACCCGCGCCCTCAGTGCGCGTGGCCGTGTGCCATCTCCTCGGCGGTGGCGGACTCGACCGCCCGGACCGTGATCTCGAACACCAGGTCCAATCCGGCGAACGGGTGGTTGCCGTCGAGGCGCACCATCTCGGCATCGAGTGAGATCACCCGGAGCAGGAAGCGCCGCCCGCGCTCGTCCTCACCCGTCACCGTCATGCCGGCCTGCACATCGGCAGGCAGCTGCTGGCGGGGTACCTGGATCACCCTCGCTTCATCTCGTTCACCGAAGGCGTCGCCGGCTGCGAGCTCGACGACCACCCGTGCGCCCGGCTCCAGTCCCGCGACGGCCGCCTCGATGCCCGGGAGCGTCTGACCGGCCCCGTGGAGATAGCGGATCGGACCGCTCCGTTCGGACGCGTCGAGCAGGCGCCCGTCGGCGTCCTTGAGCTGATAGTCGAGCGTGACCACCCGGCCGTCGCGGATGTCGGCCGGACCTGCGATCGGCTCGCGCACGACCTCCTCGTGGTGGTGGCCTCCGCAGCTTCCGCCGCCGCCACCGCAGGTCTCGGCCTCGCCGAAGGTGCGGCATCCGCCCGCGAGGAAGAGCTCCACCGCCTCGCCGACCGCGGCGGCCTGCTCCTTGAAGTGGACCGCGATGCCGACCTGCTGGAAGCCTGCCAGCGGGCGCATCCCCATCCCCCCGGCGACCAGCACGTCCACCCCGTTGTCCTTGAGGAAGCGGACCGGCCCCATGCAGCCGCCCTGCTCGTGGCTGGTGTTCTCAAGCACCGAGACGTCCCCGATGCGTCCGTCCTCGACCGCGACCACGGTGAACACGGCGCAGTGGCCGAAGTGCTCGGAGATCGGCGCCTGGAGGCCGCCGGGTGCATCGGAGGGGACTGCAATTCGCATCGTGGGCTCCCTTCTCGACTTGCGATCATAGGCGCGACGGCTGCTGCTGTCGAGCGGATCTCATGTTGCCCGGGGGCCGGGCGCGTGTGCGACCGATCGCGCAGGTCGCGCTGCGGGACACGTCGTCCATCTGTGCACAGCCTTCGCCCGGTCGACGGCGCGGCCGCAATCGGCGTTCTCCGGGGCTGCCGCGCCGGGTTGCCGATGTTGGTTCCAGGTGGGCGCCATCTCCCGCGGTGAGGTTGGGGTCGGTGATCGAGGTCGCGGGGTGAGGCCCATACCCCTGCGGGATCGCGAGACCACCTTGACGGAAGGTCGTGAGGGTTGTCGCTCGAATCGACTACGTTGAGGCGGTGGCCGCGCTGCTCGGCGAGCCTCCGCCGACCGGTTTCTACGTGTGCTGCTTCTGCGAGCGGGACAACCTGCTCAGCCAGTGGCGCAGCTACGGCGCCAACGGGACGGGCGTCAGCATCGGCCTCGACCCGCGCGAGTTCGAGTACATTTCCGGACCCGACATGCCCTACGGCCTGATGCGCCTGTGGAGGGTCTTCTACAAGCCCACGACCCAGCGGAAGATCGTTGACGACGCGATCCGGTACTACGGCGACCAGGTCACCCTGCTCGCCTCCGACACTCCGTTTCGCGCCTGATCCTGGACCGTCGTCGGTCCTCGCGCTCCCGGAAAGGTCGCGGACCGGGTTGTTTTCCGTTGACAGGCGGGCCGCCGGTTGGAAGGATGGTGATTGGGGGGACGTCATGGCCCACACCTCGAAAGCCGACGTGGTGATCGCGGGTGGAGGCCTGGCCGGGCTGGTGACGGCCTTCGAGCTGCTCGACCACGGCCTGCGGGTTCTGATCCTAGAGCGGGACGAGCCGGCGCAGCTGGGGGGGTTGGCGAAGCGCTCCTTCGGCGGGGTGATGTTCGTCGACACCCCCCACCAGCGCAAGCTGGGCCTCCGCGACTCCCCCGAGCTGGCGTGGTCCGACTGGCAGAGCTTCGCCGACTTCGGCCCCGGCGACGAGTGGCCGCAACGGTGGGCGAGGGCCTACGTCGAGCGCTCCCGCGACCTGATCTTCGACTGGCTGACCGCGCGCGGGGTCGAGTTCCTCCCGGTGGTCAACTGGGCCGAGCGAGGGCTCTTCCGGCCCGGCAACTCGGTGCCGCGCTGGCACATCGCCTGGGGAACCGGCTGGGCCATCATCGAGGCCGTGGTGGCGGGTCTCGACGCCCACCCGCGGCGCGACCGGCTCGAGATCCGGTTCGGCCACCGGGTCGAGCGCCTGATCGAGGAGGCGGGCTCGATCGTTGGCTGCGCCGGAGTCCGCGAGGCCGACGGCAGCGACTTCGAGGTTCGCGCCGGGCATGTGGTGCTGGCCTCGGGCGGGATCTGCGGCGGCGACCTGAGCCGGGTGAGGGCCCATTGGTATCGACCGTGGGGCGACCCACCGAAGCACCTGCTCAACGGCTCCCACCGCTTCGCCGACGGCCTGCTCCACGATGCGGCCGCGGCCCACGGCGCCAGCCTGACCCACCTCGATTTGCAGTGGCACTACGCCGCCGGGGTGCGGGACACCAGCGGCGACGTGCCC
Source organism: uncultured Acidobacteriota bacterium (assembly GCA_963714745.1). Taxonomy (GTDB): domain Bacteria; phylum Acidobacteriota; class Thermoanaerobaculia; order Thermoanaerobaculales; family Sulfomarinibacteraceae; genus CAVQPK01. Next base: position 104,394 of record CAVQPK010000010.1, on the reverse strand, counting down.
GACGCCGGGATCAGCCTGGTGCCGCCCCGATCGGCGCTGTGGCTCGACGCCCGCGGCCGCCGCTTCGGCCCGGTGCCGCTGATGGGCTACACCGACACCCGGTACCTGGTCGAGCGGATCTGCTGCTCCGAGGGCCAGTACTCGTGGCAGGTGCTCAACTGGAAGATCGCGATCAAGGAGCTGGCGGTCTCGGGTTCCGACTACATGACCGCCTTCCGCCACAAGCGCAAGCTCGAGCTGCTCAAGCACCTGCTCTTCGGCAACCAGGCGCTGGTCGAGCGCCTGATCGCCGAGTGCGAGGACTTCGTCGTCGCCGACTCCCTGCCCGAGCTGATGGAGAGGATGGACGCGCTGTCGCTCGGCGGCATCCGCCTCGACCGCGACGGCATGGCGGCCGACATCCGGGCCTACGACGCTCAGATCGACCGCGGCGAGCGCTACTTCAACGACGACCAGCTGCGCCGGATCGCCAACTTCCGCCGCTACAAGGGCGACCGGCTGCGCACCTGCGCCTTCCAGAGGATCGACGACGCCGACGTGCGCGGCCGCTGATCGCGATCCGCGAGTTCATCCTCAGCCGCAAGAGCCTCGGGGGGATCCAGACCGATCTCTCGAGCCGCGTGCTCGGCGCCTCGGGCGAGGTGATGCCCGGGCTCTACGCGGTCGGCGAGACCGCCGGCTTCGGCGGCGGCGGCATCCACGGCAAGGGCTCGCTCGAGGGCACCTTCCTGGGCAGCTGCGTGCTCACCGGCCGGCTCGCGGCGCGGGCGATCGCCGGCGTGGAAGGGTGAGGCGGCCACCGGGCGGTGAGGCCGGTCAGGCGCCCTGCGTGCCCTCGAGTCTGCGGTCGGCACGGCGCGCCTGGACCCACCACGCGAGCAGGAAGTAGGCGCCCGCGAGGACACCACAGCAGGCGCCACTCGGCGGTGACCTCCCCCAGCGCGGCGCCCATCTGGTTGATGCGCAGGAAGCCGTCGATGGCCGCCGTGCTGGGCAGGAGGGCGGCGGCGGTGCGAAGCCAGCGCGGCACCATCTCGAGCGGCCACGAGAAGCCGGCGAGGAAAAGTGCCGGCAGCGACGTGAAGAGCAGCACCTGCAGGGCCGTCTCGCGCTCGCGGAAGAAGGACGAGATCGCGAGCGCGAGACAGATCGCGGCGAGCAGGAACGGCACCGTGAACGCGAAGGTGACGGCCAGGTCGCCGCGGAAGGGGAGGCCGAAGAGCCGGAACACGATCACGAAGTAGAAGACGGCGTGAACGGAGTACAGCACGAAGTAGGCGAGCACGCGTCCGAGCACGAGGGTCAGCGGTCCCTCGGGCGATGGCGCCCGGTCCCGCTCGCGGGTGGTGCCGGCGAGCATGCCGATGCCGATCAGCAGGGTCTGCTGGAGGATCAGCACGAGAACGCCGGGTACGATGTAGCTGGCGTAGCCTTCGGCGGGGTTGTAGAGCGGGCGGTCGGCGGTCAGCACCGGGTCGCGGGCGGCGAGCGGCCTGCTCCAGCGGCATCCCTGCCGCCTCGAGGCGCTGGATCTCGATGCCTGCCGACAGCGTCCGGGCGGCGGCGACCAGGCCGGTGGTCGCCTGACGATAGACGAGGAAGTTGGCCGCGTCGGTGAAGCAGCCGACGGTCACCGCCTCCCCGCGCAGCACGTCGCGCTCGAAACCCCTCGGTATTTCGAGCACGGCGCCCGCAGCGCCGCGTCGCACCGAGTCCGCGGCCTCGACGAGAGTGGTCGTCCGGCTCACGACCATCACGAGCTCGCTGGCGTCGGCCATGCGGGCGAGCCGTCGCGACAGCGGGGTGGCGTCGTGGTCCACGACCACCGTCGGGACCTCCTTGAGCACCTCCGGAAGGTAGGGCTGCGGGTAGAAGAGGGCGTACAGCACGACCCCACCGACCAGGATGCAGCATCGCCCCGGGGTCGGCGGCGATCCGACGCCATTCCCGGATGCAGACCGTGAGCAGGGATCTCATCGCCGCCCCCAGTAGCGTTCATCGTCGAGCACCCGAGCGAGCCGTCGGAGGGACAGCGCCGGCAGCAGCAGCGCGAATCCGGCGAGGATCGTCAGCTCGGTCAGCGATACCGACGCCGGGGCGCCGCGCATGACCTGCTCGACGAGCACGCAGAGGTAGTGGGTGAGGGGCAGCAGCGCGCCCCACGCGCGGGCGTAGACGGGCATCGCCTCGGTCGGGAAGGTGACGCCGACGAAAGCGAAGGCGGGCGTCGCCACGAACGCGGCCGCGCTGGTCGCGAGGCGCAGGTTCGCGAGCCAGGCCGCCAGCAGCACTCCGAGCCCTTGGTAGGCGAGGACGAACAGCAGGGTCCCGGCGACCAGGGTCGGCAGGTCACCGTGGAGGGGGACGCCCATGAACTCGAGGATGAGCGTGAGCATGAACGCGGCGATCACGAGGAACCCCGCGGTGTACGGCAGCAGCTTGCCGGCGACCGCGCGTACGGTGCTGCCGCCGGCGGCCTCGAGCCACTCGCGGCCGGTCCCCTCCTTGAGCTCGACGCCGACGGCGTGCACGGCGGCCACGAGCACGAAGATCTGGAGCATCGCCGGCAGCAGCGAGCTGACCAGGAAGTAGACGTAGTTCAACCACGGGTTGAACAGGGCATGGCGCTCGACCCTGATGGGCTCGAAGCGCTCGCGGGCCTGGGCGGGGGTTTCGCCTCGGGCCTCCCGGCTGCGGATCTCGATGCCCGCGGAGAGGGTCCCGATCGCCGCCATCGCGTCGCGGCGGATGATGCTCGACGGCAGCAGGAGCTGCGAGTTGCGGTACAGCGTGACGGCTGCGGGTTCGCCGCGCAGCACGCTGCGCTCGAAGTCGGCCGGAATCAGCACGGCGGCGTAGACCTCGCCGGCGAGGAGGAGCTGCTCGGCCTCGAGTCCGCTGCCGACCCGGCGGGTGACGACCAGCGTCGGGCTGGCGTCGAGCATCCTCACCAGCCGGCGCGAAAGAGGCGAGCCGTCGAGGTCGGCCACCGCCACCGGGAGATCGTGGACCATCCCGGCGGAGAAGATGGTCCACAGCAGGGCGAACGAGACGAGCGGCAGCACGACCAGCAGCAGCGGGTACAGGGGACGACCCCCGATCCGCCGCAGCTCTCGGCCCGCCACCCTCAGCATGCCCGGTCGGTTGGTCACCTGTGCCTCCAGCGGCTCACCGTGCGGCCAGCTCGGCCCAGTCGACGATCGCGCTCATGCCTGGCCGCAGGCCGTCGACCGGCGCGAGCGGCCGCGCGCGGACCTCGAAGGTCCTGAGGTCGAACCCGCCGGCGGCGCTGGTGGCGCGCCATGTCGCGTAGTCGCCCTGGGCCGCGATGTAGCTCACCTCGAGTTCCACCTCCTCGTCACCGAGGGCCGGCACCCGTGCGACGAAGCGGGAGCCCATGCGGATCGCGCTCAGCCGGTCTTCGCGGAGGTTGAACGCTGACCCAGACATCGCTCAGGTCGATCAGGGTCAGGATCGGGAAGCCGGCCGCAGCGAGCTCGCCGTCCTCGGCCACCACCACGCTCACCTCGCCGTCGATCGGGGCGACCAGGCTGGTCTCGTCGAGGAAGGCCCTGACCTCGTTCACCGCCCCGGCCGCCTGATGAGCGAGAGCCTCGGCCGACCGCCGGTCCTCGCTCCTGGCCCCGCTCGACGCCATGTCGTAGACCGCCCGAGCAGCGTCTGCGGCTTCCCGAGCCGACTTCCAGGCGGCCACGGCCTCGTCGCGGCGCTGCTCGGGGACGACCCCGTCGCGGTACAGGCGGTCGATCCGTCCGGCGGTGGTGTCGGCGAGCTCGGACGCGTGTGTCGCGCGCAGCCACAGGTTGTAGGCCTGGCGGATCTCCTCCTCGCGGGCCCCGATGTCCGCCTTGTCGCGCTGGGCCGAGGCCGCCGCCTGTGCGGCCTCGGCCTGCTCGAGCCTGGCCTCGATCTCGGGGCTCGACAGGCTGACCAGGAGGTCGCCGCGGCGGACCTGGTCGCCTTCACGGACGTGGACCGTCTCGATCCGAGCCGGGATCTTGCCGGCCACCCGGATCTCGGTGGCCTCGATCTCGCCCTGGACGAAGTCCGGGGTCGGCCGGACCGCGATCCAGCCGAAGACGACAACCACGATCAGAACGACGAAGAGCGCGAGAGTGCGGGCAATGCGGGCACGTCGGGTGTTCACGGAGTGACCTCCAGGTCGGCTCGCTGGGCGTAGAGGACGACGCCCTCGGCGTGCCCGGTCGCGGCGAGCAGATCGGCGAGCTCGGCGACGAAGTCGTGGGCCGAGGCGAGGCGGGCGAGCTGGACGCCGGCCAGGGTGGAGCGGGCGTCGACCACGTCGAGGGAGGTCGCGAAGCCCTCCTCGAAGGCTCGCGTCCGGACCCTGAGGCTCTCCTCGGCGAGCTCGATCGTGGCGCTGAGAGCGTCGAACTGCTCCAGGGCTTTTCGCGCCCTTCGATAGTGGTGCTCGACCAGCAGGTCGACGTCGGTGCGCGCACCCTCCTGGAGGTGCTCGACCATGCCGACCGCAGCGCGGGCGGCCTCCACCCGGTGACCACGGGCGAACCCGTCGAAGACGTTGAGCTGAACCCCGACTCCGGCCGCCCAGCGCGGTTCGAGGATGGTCAGGTCGCCGGTGTGGAGCTCGTGCCGGGCGAAGAACGCCACCTCGGGAAGAGCCTGGGCACGCTCGGCGGCCAGGGCGGACTGCGCGAGCTCGTGCTGGGCCGCGAGGCGGCGCAGGTTCGGGTTGGCGTCGGCCGCGTCGCGTTGGAGATCCTCGAGCGGGGGCAGTTCGTGCAGGATGAACAGCCTCGATTCCGGTCGAAGGTCGTGGCGGACGTCGAGCAGCGAGCGCAGCGCGGCCTGCGCGAGACGAAGGTCCTGGTCGGCGGCCGCGAGCTCGCGAGCCGCCTCGGCCCGTGCCACCTCTGCGTGCAGGCGCTCGGCCCGGGCGATCATCCCCTCCTCCTCGAGCCGGGTCGCCTGGTAGAGGTGCTGCTCCATGCCGTCGAGCACCTGCCGGCGGACCGCCCGCGCCTCGACGGCGAGACACAGGCCGAAGTAGCGCCGGGCGAGCTCGGCGACAAGCTCCTGTAAGGTCGCTCGGGACTGGTGGCGGGCGTCGTCGAGCCGGGCGTCGGCGGCGCGGTTGGCGGCCTCGATCGCACCTCCGGCGTAGATCGGCCAGGTCAGCTCCACCTCGCCCTTGACGAAGCGGTCGTCCTGGACCTCGGTTTCGAACGGCCGGATCAGACCCGTCGGCACGGTGGGATGGAGGGCCAGCATCGCCGAGCGGATCGGCTCGAGGTCGATGACGATCGGTTGGTCGATCCGGACTGCGCGGGCATTCAGGTCGATCCGTCGGCAGGCGCAGCCCTCGGGCCGCGGCCTGCTCTTCGCCGCGCCGGCGCTCGGCTTCGGTCGCCGCCTTCAGCTGCTGGTTGCGCTCGCCGAGGAGGACCATGGCGTCGCGCAAGCTCAGCTCCACGAATCTCGTCGCGTCGTGCGCCGCCTCCGTGGCCGAGGGTTCTGCGGTGAGAACCGTACGAGGGGTGAGGCAGCCGAGAGCGAGCGTCAGCATGCCGAACAGTGCGGAGACTCGCGGCCGGTTCATGACGGCCTCCCAATAGGGTGGTCGGCGGCGACCAGCCCGTAGAACAGAAGCTCGAAGACCGCGTCGAGTGTGGCTTGGTGTCGACTGTCGTCGGGGTCGAAGGCGATCTCGAGCTCGAGCGGGCCGAGGAGAGTGCGCAGATGACCCGCCAGGCGCTGGGGGTCCGCGGTTCTGAAGTGCCCGGTCTCCTGACCCCGGCGCAGGATGCTCTCGATCAGGCTCTCCTCGTGGAGCGTGAAGCGCCGCTCGTGCCGGCGGTAGAGCTGAGCGAGCTCGCGCCCGACCTCACCGCTGATCGCCAGCACGTCGCGGAGCCTCGTGATGTGCTCGAGCTTGGCGGCGACCATGGCCCGAAGCTGGAGGCGAGGGTCACGGTGGCCTTCCACCGCCGCCCGCATCTCGGCGATCACCGCCTCCTCCTCGCGCTGCAGACAGGCGTCGACGATCTCGCCCTTGCCGCCGGGAAAATGGTGATAAATGGCCGACTTGCCGACCCCGAGCCCGCGCACGATGTCGTTGAGTGACGCCTTGCGAAAGCCGTGGCGGGCGAAGACCCTCAGGGCTTCCTCGAGGATCGACTCGCGGTTGAGGTACTCTGCCACTGTGACCTCCTGAACGTATAATTAATACGTTCAAGAGGTCACTGTAGGCTGGTACGTCGATGATGTCAAGGGTCGTGCCGCGTGCTCGTCCCGGACTGCGGCCGACAGTCGGTGAGCCGACCGATCGCGGTCGGTCGATTCCGGAAGTCCCGGTACTATTGTGAGGACAATGCACCCTGAGCGCCCGAGCGGATCCCACGAACCTCGTCGTCGACCCGCCACGAGGAGCCGCCCATGAGCGAGCACCCAGCCGCCATTTCCCGTCGCCGGTTCCTCGCCGCAGCCGCCGCCGGACCTCTGGCCGCCGCGAACGCCGCTGGCGCCCAGACCACCGCGCTCGACCTCTGGGCCCTGGTCCGCCGTCAGTTTCCGATCGAGGACGGCCTGATCTACCTCAACACCGGCACCTACGGACCCTCGTCGCGAGAGGTCGCCGCCGCGGAGTGCCGCGGTCGCGAGGCGATGAACCGGGACTTCAACCGCTACTTCGTCGATCACTTCGTCAAGCCGCGCTTCGTCGGTCTGATCGACCGGGTCGCCGGGTTCGTCGGCGCCGGCAGGAACGACATCGCCTTCACCTCCGGCGCCACCGAGGGCATGAGCTACATCGCCGCGGGGCTCGACCTCGAGGCCGGCGACGAGGTCCTCACCACCACCCACGAGCACCAGGCCGGGATCTACCCCTGGCTGCTGGTCGCCAAGCGGCGTGGGATCACGGTTCGACAGCTGCCGCTGCCGACGCCCATCAGCGCGCCTAGCGACGTGCTCGAGCGGTTCGAGGACGCCATCACCCCCCGCACCCGCGTGCTCAGCTTCTGCCACGTGCAGTACACCGACGGCTGTCGCCTGCCGGTCGTTGAGCTGTGCGCCCTGGCCCGGGATCGCGGGCTGATCTCCGTGGTCGACGGCGCCCAGGCGGTGGGCATGCTGGACTTCTCGCTTCGCGACCTCGGCTGCGACCTCTATGCCACCAGCCTGCACAAGTGGCTGTGCGGGCCCTACGGAACCGGTCTGATCTTCCTGCGCGAGTCGATTCGGGACCGGGTCTGGCCGACCGTGGTCGAGGCCAACGACGGGTGGACAACCACCGATCGTTTCGGCCGGGAGGGCGAGCCGGCCCTCGACTTCGCCCCGATCTGGCCGGGGACGATGGTCAAGTACGCCACCAATCTCCACTATTACGGCCCGCTCTTCTGGGCGCTCGAGCCGGCGATCGACCTCCAGGAGGCGATCGGCCGCCGGGCGGTGGAGGAGAGGACGATGGCTCTCGCCCAGCGGGTGCGCGCCGGGCTCGAACGCATCGACGGCGCGCGGATCCTGTCCCCTGAGCCGGCCGGGCTGCGATCGGCGATGATCTCGTTCACCGTCGACGGAATCGACCCGAAGACCCTGCGCAAGGCTCTCGCCGGTCAGCACATCGTCACCCGATACGTCGGCCACGCGCCGTTCGGCTTCGAGGCGAACCGGGTCTGCACCCACATCTTCAACACCGAGGACGAGATCGACCGTCTGCTCGAGGCGGTCGCCGGACTCGCCGGGGGCCGCGCCTGAGCGGTCCGAAGGAGGTTCACCCGATGAGGACGATCCCTCTTCTGTGCTCCGTCGCGGCGATGGTGATCGCTGCCGGCTGTGCCGCTCCGTCGACCCACCACCCCGCGGGAACTGCGGGTGAGCCGAACGAGGTCCGGCAGGTCATCGCCACCGACCGGGCGCCCGCCGCCATCGGCCCCTACTCCCAGGCGGTGCGGGTCGGACGCAACCTCTACCTATCGGGTCAGATCGGCATCGACCCGGCGACCGGCGAGATGGTCCCCGGCGGGGTCGAGGCGGAGACCCGCCAGGCGCTGGCCAATGCCGGCGCGGTGCTCGAGGCCGCCGGCTTCACCCACGCTGACGTGGTCCAGTCGATCGTCTTTCTGGCCGACATGGACGACTACGCGGCCGTGAACGCGGTCTACGGCGAGCTCTTCTCCGGCGCTCCTCCGGCCCGCGCCGCCGTCGAGGTCGCCGGGCTTCCGAAGGACGCCCGGGTCGAGATCATGATGACCGCGATCAAGCTCGGAACCTGAGCTCCGGTGGCCGTCCGGCGGCTCGCCGGGGCGGGTCGGGCGTGATGCTCCGGCGCCTTTGCTGACAAGCCCACCGCCGAAGCCGAGAAGCTCCTGTCGACCGGGAGGAGGCGGGCAGCCTGAGCACTTCCATGCAGTCGACCCTGCCACCCGAGGTTCCCGGTGACGACCCTGACGTGATCTGCTCCCACCACCAGTTTTTCGACCGATCCTGATTCGACCGCACTGTGAGCCGGCGGCTTCGTGCTACGGACAGAGGTCCTCACAGGCTTCGAGCTCGGCGTAGTACTGGTCGAAACACTCCATCAGCGCGTCGATCCCGTCCTCGACATCGGGGTGCTCGAACTGGTGCTCTTCCACCTTCCAGCAGTTGACCTGAAAGCACTCTCTCAGGGTCAAACGAAAGGCGTCGTCATCCGTGAGCGGCTCGATGTCCAGGTCGTCCAGGCAATCCGACCTGAGATCGGGGCATTCGATCTGAAATCCCCCCTGCGCCGCCATCATGCATGCCGAGAGGCCGATCTCGGCGTTGTTCTTGCAAGCATCCACCAGCTCGGGGCAGCCTTCGCGGAAGAGCCGCCACTCCACCAGCCCGCCCACCGTCTGGTGGGTCAGGTCCACGCCCGGTGGGGGCTCCACGTTGGCGTCGAACGTGCCCTCCAGGACCGTTGGGCGGGCTCCGGTGAACCGGCCCTCGAAATACACCGGCTCGATGACGTTGTCATCTCCGGTTCTCGGCCCGGAGCTGCGCCGAGTCCCATTCGAGTCGGTTATCTCGATGAGGATCTGGCCGGACTCGGGCACATCGCTGAGCTCGAAGCCGCCCACCTCGATCCAGTACTTCTTGACGGCGTAGTTCACCCAGAGCTCCAGGTTGCAGGCTCTCGAGTCGAGCTTGCGTGCCTCGGCCTGGAGCTGTCTCGTTTCCAGGACTCGCATCGACCCCTCGTCGCCTCGCTGCAACGCTTCCTGACGCCAGGTCTCGAGGTAGTCGACTGTGGCCGTCCGGACCTCGTACTTCACCACTCGCCCGACGGACGCGCTTCGTTCGAAGTGCACCATCATGGTCCACTTCTTGTGCGCGTCCACCACGACCCGGTCCGCCATGGCCCGGAGCGGGGAGTCGTCGGGGAGCTTCGTGCTCCAGTCGAGGGTGATGAAACCCGACCACGAGTCCTTGGCAGGGGCAGATCCGGCGGGTGCGGTCGGGAGAGCCAGGAGCGACACGCTGCAAAACGCCGCGGCCCAGCGGGTGCCAGTCATCGCCATCCTCCTTGCAGCACGACACGGCGGCAGGACTGCGCTCCCGCGACCGTGCTGATGATCTGGTCCTTTGCTGCGAGTCTAGCACTGCAAACGACTTGCCTTGAGGTGCCTGTCACGTCCGAGAGGGGTGAGCTGGGGGCGCTGAGGCCCCGCGGGAGGCGGGGCCTGGTCGAGCGTTGCTGGATTCGTGCACACGGCACCGGTGAGCTGCGGGGTGGCTCCGGCTCGATCGAGGCGCGCGGCTACTTGCCCTGCGGCTCCGGCCGGACGAAGTGGCAGGTGTAGCCGCCGGGGTTCTTCTCCAGGTAGTCCTGGTGGTAGTCCTCGGCCCGGACGAAGGTGCCGGCGTCGGCGATCTCGGTCACCAGCGGCCGCTTCCAGAAGCCGGACGCGTCGACCTCGGCACGGACCCTCTCCGCGGTCCGCCGCTGCTCGTCGTTCAGCACCAGGATCGCCGAGCGGTACTGGCTGCCGACGTCGTTGCCCTGGCGGTTCTTCGTGGTCGGGTCGTGGATCCTGAAGTAGAAGCGCAGCAGGTCCTCGTAGCTCAGCCGGGACGGGTCGAACACGACCCGGACGGACTCCGCGTGGCCCGTCGTCCCCTTGCTGACCTTGCGGTAGGTGGCGTCGTCGCTGTGGCCGCCGGCGTAGCCGACCTCGGTGTCGACCACCCCGTCGAGCTCGCACAGCAGATCCTCCATGCCCCAGAAACAGCCGCCGGCGAGGATCGCGACCTCGTGTCCGTCGGCCGCTCCGGTCATCTCGGGCTCATCCGCGACGGCTGCGCGAGACCCCGACAGCCCCACGGCCGCCGCCGCGATCACTCCGCCGAGCACGACGGCCGCCATCAGCCTGGCCGGTTCAAGTGCACTGGACGTCCTCATCTGGTTCCTCCTCGTGGCGGCCCGGCTCGCGAGCCGCCGACACCCCACTCCTTCGCCGCAACACGGACCGAGGTCACACCATGCCGGCCGTGGGCTTCGGAGCCGGGCAGACGGGGAGGGGGTCTCCTGAGATCTCCGATGCACTGATCGGGGTCGTTCGGTGCCACGAGAATGGTCATCGTTTCGAACAGCTGTGAATCAATCGAGCGGGAGCGCCGTCGACCCGACTGCCACCGATCGATCTGCCGAGCGCACACCGGCAGGAAAGCCTGCGCGTCATCCGCCCTTTCGAAACTCGTTCGATTGCAGAAATATTGGTTTGAATCGAGGATCATCCGCCAGACCAGCGTTCGTGTTGCGAAGCGGATACCACAGGCCTACATTGCTCGTAATCGTTCGAGCGTCGAGACGCGGAGCGGGCCGGAGGCCGAGAGGGACTTCGGTGCGGTTCTGCATGAACAGTTGGAAAGGAGCCCTTGCCATGAACCGATGGACCCGCTCAGTGTGCGCGCTCGCAGCGGTGCTGCTCGCGGTCACCGCACTCTCGTCGGACGCCCAGACGCCGGCCTGCGGAACGGTCATCACCGCCGACGACACGGCCCTCGTGTTCGACTCGGACATGGTGTGCCCGGCCGGTTTCACCGGCACCGCACTGACCGTCCAGGCCGACCGGGTGACGGTCGACGGAGCAGGTCACCACGTCGAAGCCCCTGATGCTGCAGTGGTCGTCACGGTTCAGGGCGCCGATCTGGTCACGGTTGCCAACCTCGACCTGAGCGGAAACTCCGGTCGAGGTGTCAACCTCGTCTGGGTGACCCACACCACCGTCACGAACGTGAACGCCTCGGGGGTGCCCGGTGACGAGCAGACGTGGGGTACACAGGGAATCACTCTCGCCAACTCGAGCGACTGCGTGATCGCCGACAACACAGTGCACCATCGGTACTTCGCCGTCTACAACCAGACCGGAGAGAGCAACAACCTCTACACGCAGAACGACCTGTCGGACAACCAGATCGGCATCATCGACTACCACGCGGGTGCTGCCCGCAGCGGCAACACCTACACCGACAACGACGTCTCCAGGTGCGCGATAGGCATCGTGCTGTACCAGGAGTCGGACTTCACCCTCAGCGGCAACGACTACACGGACTGCGTCGACGGCCTGAAGCTGGTGGCGATGTCCTCCATCAATCTGGAAGGACATGACTTTTCCCCGTACAACATCACGGGCACCGCCCTGAGGTTGATCTCGGTGACGAACTCGACCATCAGCCACATCAACGCGTCGGGCGCGCCGGGAACAGAGACGGTGTGGGGCACGACCGGCATCTACCTGGAGAACTCGAGTAACAACGTGATTGCCGACAACACCGTCCACAACCGCTACTTCGGCGTGTACAACCAGACCGGAGAGAGCAACAACCTCTACACGCAGAACGACCTGTCGGACAACCAGATCGGCATCATCGACTACCACGCGGGTGCTGCTCGCAGCGGCAACACCTACACCGACAACGACGTCTCCAGGTGCGCGATAGGCATCGTGCTGTACCAGGAGTCGGACTTCACCCTCAGCGGCAACGACTACACGGACTGCGCCGACGGCCTGAAGCTGGTGGCGATGTCCTCCATCAATCTGGAAGGACATGACTTTTCCCCGTACAACATCACGGGCACCGCCCTGAGGTTGATCTCGGTGACGAACTCGACCATCAGCCACATCAACGCGTCGGGCGCGCCGGGAACAGAGACGGTGTGGGGCACGACCGGCATCTACCTGGAGAACTCGAGCAACAACGTGATTGCCGACAACACCGTCCACAACCGCTACTTCGGCGTGTACAACAAGAGCGGCGAGAACAACAACACGTACGCGAGGAACAACCTGACCGGCAACAACACCGGGATTCTGGACTACTGGGCCGGTGCCCCCCGAGCCGGAAACGTCTTCTTGGAGAACGTCGTCTCAGGTGTCGAGCACACCGGTATCGGCCTTTATAACCAAAGCCACACACAGGTTGCCGCGAACTCGGCGGTGGGTTCCTGGTACGGGATTTCCCTCAACGGCGGCGACTCGAATTCGGTCACCGACAACGTGCTGAGCCAGGCCACGGGGGTCGGCATCGCTGCCACCAACGAGATCGGTCTGACCCTGTCCGGCAACACGATCTCGGGCTGTCCTGGCAAGGGGCTCGTCATCGCGGGGTCGGCAGACGCCGTGATCACTCTCAACAACATCTTCGGCAACGCCGGCTATCAGGTGGAGGCCGATACACCGATCGAGCTCTCCTCCAGCGAACTGGGCAACTACTGGGGGCGCTCGTGCCCCGGGGACCTGTTCGTGCCGGGGGTCGACTCCAACCGGACCGACGCCGTCGACTCGTGGCCTTACGCGGCCCGGGACGCCTGGCTGGTCGGCGACCCTCCGGGCTGCGGCGTGACGCCGCCGGACGCGATTCCGGCCTGGGAGCGCGCGGCCCTGATCGCGCTCTACGAGAGCACGGGCGGGGAGGGATGGTCGAGTCGCACCAACTGGCGGAACACCGACGACACCGATTTCAACGACCCCGGGACCGAGTGCACCTGGCGGGGCGTGGTGTGCGCCGGCGATCCACCGAACGTCACGAGCCTGGTCCTCGGTTTCAACCACCTCGTGGGGTTCCTGCCGGACGAGCTGGGCGATCTCGGGCTGCTCGACCGCCTCGACCTGCGCGGCAACCAGTTGTCTGGTGGGATCCCGACCGCCCTGGCGGGCCTTCCGATCCGCGAGCTCTGGCTCAGCCAGAACCAGCTTTCGGGGGGGATCGAGATGCTCTGCGACCTCGCCGAGCTGGTCTCCGTCGAGCTGGCGGTCAACTCACTGAGCGGGCCGGTCCCGAGCTGTCTCCAGGACCTGAGCCAGCTGCAGACTCTTCACCTGGTGACCGCCAACGCGCCGGACGGCAACCTCTTCGACGAGGCGCCGCCGCCGCTCTGGCTGGTCGATCTGCCGGCCCTGGAATCGGTCTCGCTGGGCTCACTCTCGGGGCCGCTTCCGACCTGGCTCGGCAGTCTGACCGGCCTGCGGGTGCTGGCGCTGGTCCGAAGCCCCAACCTGACCGGACCGATTCCGTCGGAGATCGGCCTGATCAGCTCGCTCGAGGTGCTGGACCTTCGTTTCACCGGAGTCGACGGTCCACTGGCGCCCGAGGTCTGCGACCTCTCGAGCCTGACCGACCTCCTGCTGACGGCAGCCGATCTCTCCGGTTCGATTCCACCCTGCCTGGGGGGGCTCGGCAACCTCCATCGGCTGTGGTTGCAGGCGAACCAGCTCACCGGGACCATCCCACCAGAGCTCGGCGACCTGAGCCTGCTCGACTCGCTCTACCTGCACCAGAATCACCTCGAGGGTCCGGTGCCGCAGGAGCTCGGGAACCTGACCGGGCTCGGCCAGCTCCTGCTTTCCGGAAACATGCTCTCGGGTGAGCTCCCGGGTGAGCTCGTCGGGATGACCTCGCTCGCTCCGAACTGGTTGACGTGGCGCTACAACGCCTACCACACCGAGGATCCGGTGCTGGTCGCGTTCCTCGACGGGATCTCCAGCGACTGGCAGTCCTACCAGACCGTCGCTCCGGTCGACCTGACGGTCGGCGGGGTGACGACCGACTCGGTCGAGCTCAGCTGGTCCCCCATCGCCTACACCTCCGATCCAGGCAGGTATCGGGTGCTGGTCTCGACCTCCAGCGGCGGGCCGTACGTGCTCGCCGGGACGACCGCCGACAAGCTCGAGACCTCCGCGACGGTGGCGGGCCTGGCCGACGGCACCACCTACTACTTCGTGGTCGAGGCGGTGACCGATCCCCACCTGAGGAATCCGAACACCGTGGTCAGCGAGGCCAGCCTCGAGGTGAGCACTGAAACGGTGGCGCTCAACGACCCGCCGAGTGTCGATGCCGGTCCGACGTTGTCGGCCTTCGAGGGAGCCGAGATCGTCCTCGCTTCCAGCTTCGCGGACCCGGACGCCGCCGACCTGCACACGGCGTGGATCGACTGGGGGGACGGCACCGCGGAGTCCGGCTCGGTCACCGAGTCGGGAGGTGTGGGAACGGTCTCCGGGCTTCACGTCTATGCCGACGACGGGGACTACCCGGTCACCGTCACCGTTACCGACCCCCAGAACGCCTCCGGCTTCGACACGACTCATGCCGTCGTGCTCGACGCGGCGCCGGTGGTCGGTCCGATCACCGCCCCCCTCGACCCGATCCTGGTCGGGACCACGATCGCTGCAGCCGCTGACTTCACTGACGCCGGCGTGCTCGACCACCACGCGGCCGAGTGGAGCTGGGGCGATGGCAGCACCTCGGTCGGAATCGTCACGCAGGGAGCGGGCTGGGGCCACGTCAGCGGCGAGCACAGGTACACCTCGGCAGGAGTCCACACCGTCGGGCTCCGGGTCACCGATGACGACGGCGGCATCGGCGAGGCGACGTTCCAGTTCGTGGTTGCCTACGATCCGAGTGACGGCTTCGTGACCGGCGGAGGCTGGTTCGACTCGCCGCCTGGATCCCTCCACGCCGACCCATCCGCGAGTGGCAAGGCAACTCTCGGGTTCAACGCCAAGTACCACAAGAATGACGCCGTGCCGTCGGGTCAGACCCAGTTCACCTTCCACGAGGGCGGGCTCGACCTCCACTCGACGGGCTACGACTGGCTGGTCGTGACCGAGACCCTCGCCTACCTCGCGGGTTCGGGCACTCTCGACGGCGGCCTCGAGTGCGATCTGCTATTGACCCTGTCCGACGGAGATCGAGCGGGCGGGGACGGTATCGACCGTGTCCGACTCCAGCTGTGGAGCGCCGCCACCGGGGAGCCGGTTTACGACTCCGAGCCCGGCGCCCCGATGTGGGTCGAGCCGACGACCGTAATGGGAGGGGGCTCGATCAAGATCCACGACTGAGGGTCTCGAAGCTCCCATCCGACGCTCACCCCTGGGGTGGAGCGAACCACCCCGGGATCTGCCGACGACTCGGCACCGTGATTCCCTGCGGGCGTCAGGAAGGGGGCGCCGCGGTGTTGGCGAGCGCCTCCCGCAGAATCGCGGCGGACTCGCCGTAGCCGAGCCCGGGCTGGTCGTGGTCCCACGCCTCGAGCTGGGCGACCGCGCGCTCGGCGAGCGCAACCGACTCCTGCTCGCCGAGCCACATTCCGGGCACGCACTCGGCCCACACGGCCGCCGCGTCCCGGCGCCGATCGCGCGCCGCCAACACCAGCCCGAGGGAGGCCTGCGCCTTGGCCCGGGCCTCCGCGTCGAGCTCGGTGGCGATCGGGGCCGCGATCGCCCGCCGCAGCGCCGTCTCGGCCTCCCCGAGCCGGCCGAGGTCGAGGAGGACCACGCCCAGGACCCGCTCCGCCTCGATGGTCTCCGGGTGCTCCGCGCCGCGGACCCGGCGGTGCGCCTCGACCGACCTCCGGATCAGCGGCAGGGCCGCGGCGGGGTCGCCGGCCTTCGCGGTGGCGAGAGCGAGCCGGTTGAGGCTCTGGATCGTCCGCGGGCTGTCCGGGCCGAGAATGCGGACCCGCCCCTCGTAGGTTTCGCGGTGCCAGCGCAGGGCCTCCGTCCATTCGCCCAGGATCTCGTGGGTCTCGGCGATGTTGTTCATGCTGTTGAGGGTGTGGGAGTGCTCGGGGCCGAGGATCCGGCGCTTGAGCTCGAGCACCCGCAGCATCAGCTCGAGGGACTCCTCGTGCCGGCCCAGGTCGAACATCACGTTGGCGAGGTTCGACATCACCGTCAGCGTGAGCGGATCCTCCTCGCCCAGCGTGCGGGTCCGGATGTCGACGAGCTGTCGGTTGAGGTCCTCGCTCTCGCGGTAGCGGCCGGTCTGCTGGTAGAGGTTGGCGAGGCTGCCCAGGGTTCGTTGGGTGTCACCGTGGTCGGCGCCGAGGGCGTCCCGCTGGAAGGTCAGCACCTCCAGGAACATCTGCTCCGCTTCCGGGTAGCGGGCCTGGGACTCGTAGACCGTCGCCAGGGTGGTCTTCCAGTCCGACACGGTCGCCAGTTCCCGATCGTTGGCGTATGGCTCGAAGACGAGGGCCTGCTGCAGCTCCCGTTCGGCGCGCTCCAGGTCGCCCTTGCGAAAGTGAACGAAGCCGAGGTCGTGCACCGCGCGGGCGGTCTCGACCCGGTTCTCCCCGAGAGTCCGCCGGCGCAGCTCCACGGTTCGTTCGAGCTGGGGCAGCGCGAGGTCGTACTCGCCCAGCCGCATGTAGGTGTCGCCGAGCATCTCCCGGATCCCGGCCTCGACCAGCGGCTTGTCCCCGAAGCGTCCCGCCGGGAGGGACTCCCGCTCGATGCTCTGGGCGGCGGCGTCGAGCACCTCCCGCATTCTCACGTCGATGCCGCGGCCCGACTGGCTCGACGGTGCGACCGCGGCCAACAGATCCTGGTTGAGGAAGGCGTTGACCGCCTCGGCGATTTCCGCCTGCCGCCGCGCCTCGGCCGCCTCCGCAGCCGCCACCCGCTCGGCGCGCAGGGCCCGCACCAGCCCCCAGGTGCTGCCCGCGACCCCGAGCACCAAGGCGAGCAGCACGATCGCTGCAGCGGCGAACAGGGCCCGGTGCCGTCGCACCAGTTTGCCGAGGCGGTAGGCCGCGCTCGGCGGGCCGGCCAGCACCGGCTGGTCGGCGAGGTGGCGCTGGATGTCGGCCGCCAGGTCGAGCGGCGAGGCGTAGCGGCGCGCCCGGTCCTTCTCGAGCGCCTTCATGGTGATCCAGTCGAGGTCGCCCCGGAGCTGCCGGCGCAGGGTGGAGAGGTCCACCTGCCGCGCGCGGGCGGCCAGGGTCGAGCCTTCGCCGAGAGTGGTCAGGCGGGTGGAGGGCCGCGGCGGCTCCTCCTCCCGGATCGTCCGGCGCACCCCCTCGAAGCCGGCCCGACGCAGCTCCTGGGGCTCGAAGGGCAGCGCGCCCACCAGCAGCTCGTAGAGGATCACGCCCAGCGAGTAGACGTCGGTGCGGGTGTCGATGTCCTCGCCGCCGAGGTCGGCCTGCTCGGGGCTCATGTACTCGGGCGTGCCGATCAGGGCCCCCATCTGGGTGAACATCGTGGTCTCGGTGAGCTTCTGGGCGGTGGCCTTGGCCACCCCGAAGTCGATGATCTTGGGCACCCGCTTGCCGTCGAGCTCGGCCACCAGGATGTTGCCCGGCTTGAGGTCGCGGTGGATGATCGCCTTCTGGTGGGCGTGCTGCACCCCCTCGCAGACCTGTGTGAAGAGCTCCAGCCGCTCGCGGATGGTCAGCCGGTGGCGGTCGCAGTGCTGGTCGATGGGCGTGCCCGCGAAGTACTCCATGACGAAGTACGGCCGGCCGAGCGGAGTCACGCCGGCGTCGAAGACCTTGGCCACGTTGGGGTGGTTCATCATCGCGAGCGCCTGACGCTCGGCCTCGAAGCGGGCGACGATCTCCTTGGAGTCCATGCCCGGCTTGATGATCTTGAGCGCCACCTGGCGCCGGATCGGAGCGGTCTGCTCGGCCAGCCAGACCTCGCCCATGCCGCCCTCGCCGACCGGGTGGAGGAGCCGGTAGGGCCCGATCACCATCGGCTCTCGGGCCTCGGCGGACGCGCCGCCCGCGGCCCGCGATGAGGCCGGCGCCGGCGGGGTCGGGTCGACCGTGGCCTCGGACTCGAGGTCTCCGGGCCCGGTCGGTTCGCGGTCGTCGACGGACATGGTCGGTCACCTCCAAGGTCACGGGGGGGACGATCGGACCTCGCGGGTGCACCCAGGGTCGCGATGCGACTTTCAACCTCGACCTGCGTGCCGCTGATTCCGGCACAGGTGGCGCCCGCGATGCGGTATTCGCGAATCCGGCAGCGGGACCGGGAAGCGAACCGCGGCGGCCAGGGTTCTGGTAGCGTATCGAGAGCAGGTCTCGGTTCATGACGCGATCCAGGTGACGATCGGCCGGCGCGCCGGCACCTTCGAGGTGACAGCCGTGCTCGGTGAGGGCGGACTGAATGAGGTTCAGATGACGGAGCAGCGAAAGCACGTGGACCAGCGGTGCATCGAACTGTACGACCACTTCACCCACGGCAGGATGAGCCGGCGGGACTTCATGGATCGGCTGGCCCGGCTGGCCGGGGGGGCTGCCGCCGCAGCGGCTCTGGTTCCGATCCTCCAGAACGACTACGCCGAGGCCGGGATCGTGCCCGAGGACGACGATCGCCTCATCACCGAGGCCGCCACCTATGACGCCGCCGGGACCACCATGTCGGGCTACCTGGCCCGGCCGAAGGACGGCGGCAGGCGGCCTGCCGTCATCGTCATCCACGAGAACCGCGGCCTCAACCCGCACATCAAGGATGTGGCCCGGCGGATGGCGCTGGAGGGCTTTGTCGCCTTCGCGCCCGACGCCCTGTCGCCGCTCGGCGGCACGCCGGCGGACGAGGACCGGGCCCGGGAGATGATCGGCGCGCTCGACGCCGACACCACCGTCGCACGGCTCGCGGCCGCAGTGCCCTTTCTCGCCGCGCACCCCGAGTGCACCGGCAAGGTCGGGGCCGTCGGCTTCTGCTGGGGCGGCGGCATGGTCAACCGCCTCGTCGCCGCCGGCACCGCGCTCGCGGCCGGGGTGCCGTACTACGGGCGCCAGCTGCCGGCCGACGAGGTGGCCAGGATCAGCGCGCCGCTGTGCCTTCACTACGCGGGGTTGGACCAGCGCATCAACGCCGGCATCGACGACTACGTGAAGGCGCTCGAGGCCAACGGCAAGTCCTTCGAGCTCCACGTGTACGAGGGCGTCAACCATGCGTTCTCGAACGACACCAACTCCGCCCGTTACGACAAGGCGGCGGCGGAGATCGCCTGGGGCCGGACCGTGGAGTTCCTGAGGAAGAACCTGGGTTCATGAGCCTGAAGCCCGGCGCTACCCTCGCCCACTACCGCATCACCGCCGCGCTCGGCGCGGGCGGGATGGGGGAGGTGTGGCGCGCGACCGACACCAGGCTCGGCCGCGAGGTGGCGCTGAAGGTGCTCCCCGAGAGCTTTGCGGACGATCCCGAGCGCCACGCACGCTTCGAGCGTGAGGCAAAGACCCTGGCCTCCCTCAACCACCCCAACATCGCCACCCTCTACGGCCTCGAGCACCTCGAGGTCTCCGACCCGGCCGCAGGGGCCGTAGGGGCGGAGCTTGTCTCCGCCCGGTCCTCCGCCCGGTCCTCCGCTCCCGCAGACGGCGTCCCTGGAACTGCACCCGCCGCGCCGGTCGGCCTGCACGTCCTGGTCATGGAGCTGGTCGAGGGGGAGGGGCTCGACGAGCTCGTCGCCCGGGGTCCGGTGCCGGTGGATGACGCGATCCGGATCGCGCTCCAGATCGCCGAGGGCCTCGAGGCGGCCCACGAAGCGGGCATCGTGCACCGCGACCTCAAGCCCGCCAACGTCCGGATCCGGCCCGACGGCGCCGTCAAGGTGCTCGACTTCGGCCTCGCCAAGGCGTGGGAGACGGAGAAAGGCGACTCGAGCCTGTCGCTTTCGCCGACGATGACGAAGCACGCGACCGCGGCGGGGGTGATCCTCGGCACGGCGGCGTACATGAGCCCGGAGCAGGCGCGAGGCAAACCGGTCGACCGCCGTGCCGACATCTGGGCCTTCGGCGTCGTGCTCTGGGAGATGCTGACCGGCCGTGTGCTCTTTGCCGGGGACACCGTGTCGGACGTGCTGGCCTCGGTGCTCAAGGACTCGCCCGACCTCCGGGCGCTGCCGTCCGCCATGCCCCACCAGCTGCGACGGTTGATCGCCCGCTGCCTCACCCGAGAGCCGAGGGACCGCCTGCAGTGGATCGGCGATGCCCGGCTGGACCTGGCAGAGGCGGGCGCGGAGCCGGTGCCGACGCGGCCGACCCGCACGGGTGCCGCGGCGCCCGGGCGCGGGGGCCGCGGGTGGCTGCCCTGGGTCGTCGCGGTCGGGGCCGTAGCGGCGGCCGCGGCGGTCTGGTGGCGACCGGCGGCGGCTCCCGACCCTCCACTCGCCCGGTTCACCGTTGCTCTCGACGCTGACCAGAGGCTGTCGTTCATCGATCAACCGATCATCGCGCTGTCGCCTGACGGCCGGATCCTCGCCATGACGGCGACTGACCCCCGGTCGGGGCGGGACATGGTCTTCCTGCGGCGGCTCGACGGCAACGAGGTGGTGCCGCTGCCGGGCACCGAGGGCGCGGGCGAGATGTTCTTCTCACCGGACGGGGCCTCGGTCGCCTTCTTCGCCGAAGGCAAGCTGAAGAGGGTGTCCGTGGAAGGCGGATCGGTGGTCACCGTCGCCGCTGCGCCCAACCCGCGCGGCGGGGTCTGGCTCCGGGATGGCACGATCGTCTTCTCGCCGGAGTATGCGACCGGTCTGTGGCGGGTCTCCGACTCGGGCGGGACGGCGGAGCTGGTAGTCGACGTCGACGCGGCTCAGGGCGAACGGACCTTCCGGTTCCCGCACGCCACACCCGACGGCGGTGTCGTGCTGTTCACGGTCGGCGCCACCGACAGCCCGAACAACTATGACGAGGCGGTGATTGCCGTCTACTCATTGGCGACCGGCGAGCGCCGCACGGTGATCGAACGCGCCAGCATGGCCCGGTTCGTGAGACGCGACCAGATCCTCTTCGCGCGGGCCGGCAGCCTGTTCGCGATCGCATTCGATCCCCGTCGCCTCGAGACCGTGGGCGAGGCGGTTCCGGTGATCGAGGACGTTGGCGGGGATCCCAGCAGCGGCGCCGGGTACTTCACCGTCGCGCACGACGGGAACCTGGCGTGGCTGGCCGGGTCGGTGACAGCGGCCGACACTCTGCTGACGCTCGTCAACGGCTCGGGCACGTCCGAGCGCCTCCCGCTCACCCCGCGCGGATTCCATCAGCCGCGCTTCTCGCCGGACGGGTCGCGGCTGGCATTCACCGTCGGCGAGGGATATTCGGGAGTCGCCGGCGACGTCTGGGTGTTCACGCTGGCCACCCGGGCGCTCAGCAGGTTGACTTTCGGGGGCAACGATCTGTACCCGGTCTGGTACCCCGATGGCCGCCGCATCGCCTACCTGGCCTATGACAGCGAAGCGGTGATCCTGGTGAAGGCAGCGGACGGCAGCGCCGCTGCGACGCGTCTGACGGCGACCGGTGCGACCCCGATCTTCCCGGAGTCGATCAGCCCGGACGGCCGCACCCTCGCCTACACCCGCGTCGCTCAGACTGCGGACATCTTCCTCGCCACGGAAGGAGAGGACGCCCGCCTGTTCGAGACGCAGGCCAGCTGTCCGGCGTTCTCCCCCCGTGGCCGATGGATCGCGTACGCGTCACCCGGATCCGGCTCCTCGTCGGTCTTTGTGCGCCCGGTCGAGGGTGAGGGCAAGTGGCAGGTGTCCCCCGTCCTGGGCGGTTACCCGCGGTGGTCGGGTGACGGACGCCGCCTCTACTACATCGACATCGGGTCGCCCAAGCGGCCGCTGATGGTGGTCGATGTCGAGCCGGGCGACACCTTCAGCGCGGGGCCCCCGAGGGTCGTCCTCGACAGCCTCAGCGGGAGCTACGTGACCTCCACTGCCCCGGCGACCAACTGGGACGTCTCGCCGTCCGGCGATCGCTTCGCGTTCGTCGAGTTCGAGCGCCGCGCACAGGCGGCCGTCCAGGTCGAGATGGCGTTGAACTGGGCCCGGCATCTCGAGCTGGAGAGCAGGTGATCGGCACCAGCCTCGCCCACTACCGCATTACCGCCGCGCTCGGCGCGGGCGGGATGGGGGAGGTGTGGCGCGCGACCGACACCAGGCTCGGCCGCGAGGTGGCGCTGAAGGTGCTCCCCGAGAGCTTTGCGGACGATCCCGAGCGCCACGCACGCTTCGAGCGTGAGGCAAAGACCCTGGCCTCCCTCAACCACCCCAACATCGCCACCCTCTACGGCCTCGAGCACCTCGAGGTCTCCGACCCGGCCGCAGGGGCCGTAGGGGCGGAGCTTGTCTCCGCCCGGTCCTCCGCCCGGTCCGCCGCTCCCGCAGACGGCGTCCCTGGAACTGCACCCGCCGCGCCGGTCGGCCTGCACGTCCTGGTGATGGAGCTGGTCGAAGGGGAAGGTCTCGACGAGCTCGTCGCCCGGGGTCCGGTGCCGGTGGATGACGCGATCCGGATCGCGCTCCAGATCGCCGAGGGCCTCGAGGCGGCCCACGAAGCGGGCATCGTGCACCGCGACCTCAAGCCCGCCAACGTCCGGATCCGGCCCGACGGCGCCGTCAAGGTGCTCGACTTCGGCCTCGCCAAGGCGTGGGAGACGGAGAAAGGCGACTCGAGCCTGTCGCTTTCGCCGACGATGACGAAGCACGCGACCGCGGCGGGGGTGATCCTCGGCACGGCGGCGTACATGAGCCCGGAACAGGCGCGAGGCAAACCGGTCGACCGCCGTGCCGACATCTGGGCCTTCGGCGTCGTGCTGTGGGAGATGCTGACCGGGCGGAAGCTCTTCGAGGGGGAGACCGTCACCGACGTGTTGGCGGCGGTGCTGACCCGCGAGCCCGACCTGACAGCCCTTCCCGGGGGGACGCCGCCCGCACTGCGGCGCCTGCTCGGCCGCTGTCTCGAGCGCAGCCCGAAGAACCGGCTCCGGGACATCGGCGAGGCCCGCATCGTGCTCGCGGAGACGCTCGCAGGTAATGCCGTGGCGGAGGGACAGGCGGAGCCCTCGCCGCCGGCGCCGCCCCGGAGCTCCCGCTTGACCGCCGCCTGGATCACCACCGTGGCCATTGCCGCGGTCGCCTTCGTCGGCGTCTTCGTCGTTGGCCGTCGCGCACCCCCGCCCGAGCCGCGGAGGCTCATCCTCCAGCTGCCGTCAGAGCACCGGCTGATCACGGACGGCAACTCGCTGCTGGCCTTCGACCCGAAGGGCGAGAGCCTGGTCATGACCGGGGAGATCGACGGCCGCCAGTTGCTCCTCCGCCGTACCTTGACGGAGGACAGGATCGAGCCCATCGACGGGACCGAGGACGGGCAGGCGGCCTTCTTCTCGCCGGACGGTCGATGGATCGGGTACGTTGCACGCGGGCAGCTGATGAAGGTCGCCGCCGAGGGTGGAACCCCCTTCAGGCTCGGCGACTGCCAGGGCGCCGGCGGCGCCGCCTGGCTTCCCGACGGGACCCTGGTCTTCGCCCCGATCTACTCGGACGGCCTCTTCCGGGTGTCGGTGGAGGGTGGTGAGCCCGAGCGCCTGACGAGCCCGGATCGCGACAGCGGCGAGCTCGGTCACTGGTGGCCCGAGCCCCTCCCGGACGCTGGGCAGATCGTCTTCACCGCTTTTCGCACGCCGGTCGACCGCTCCCGGATCGGCGTGCTCGATCTCGACACCCGCGAGGTGCGCTGGGTGCTCGAGGGTGGTTTCTTCGGTCGCTATGCGGCCAGCGGCCACCTCCTTTATGCGCGGGGGCAGCGGCTCTTCGCGGTTCCGTTCGACCCTGAGACCGCGACCGTCACCGGCACGGCGGTGGACCTGGTGGACGATCTGCGGGTGTCCCAGACCGGTGGGTTCGCGATGTTCGCCGCGTCCACCCGGGGCGACCTGGCCTACGTCACGGAGTCGCTCGGCAACCCCGCCGGAGAGCTGATGTGGCTGGACCGCGGCGGCGAGTCGCACCCGGCCGCGACGCAGCGCGAGCGGTTTTTGAGCGTCAGCCTGTCCCCGGACAACCGGCGGGCGGCCGTGACGGTCCAAGGGGAGAGCCGGGACCTGTGGACCTACTCGCTCGACCGCGGCACCCTCTCGCGCCTCACCAGCAGCTCGGGAACGGAGTTCGACCCGACGTGGTCGAGCGACGGCCGCGAGCTCTACTACGTGGTGGACCGCCCGCCCTTCCAGCTCCACCGGATCCCGCTCGGTTCACCGGACGCCGGCCGCCCGATCTGGGACGAGACTTCCGAGGTCGACGCGACCGGGATCGCGGTGTCGCCGGACGGCCGCTGGTTGGCGTTCGTGCTCTCCGAGGCCGAGACCGGACGGAACCTCTACTCACGACCGCTCGACGGCAGTGAGCCGGCGCGTCCGTTCCGGACCAGTCGGGCCGAGGAGTGGTATCCGACCTTCTCTCCCGATGGCCGCTGGCTCGCCTACCAGTCCGGTGAGACCGGTCGCTCCGAGATCTACGTCGAGGCCTTTCCCGGGCCCGGCGAGCGCTACCAGATCACTGCCGACGGGGGTGTCCAGCCGGTGTGGACCCGCGCCAGCGGAGAGATCTTCTACCGCCACGGCGACGAGTTCAGGGTGGTGGCCACCCGCCTCTCGGAGGGACGGCTCGAGCTCGACGAGCCTCGCACTCTCTTCTCCTACCCGATCGCTCCTGCCGCAGCGGTAGATGCCCGGACCTACGACGTGACCGCCGACGGCGAGCGCGTCCTCACGGTGAGCATTCCCGAAGCCGATCGGCCGCGCCGGGTGGAGTTCGTGACTGACCTGGTCCCCGCGCTGTCGCGCCGTGCCCCGAGCCGGCGCTGAAGAACACCGGCCGGGTCAGCTCAGCACGGCGGTGCGGACTGCCCCCTTGCCGGCCCGCTTGACCTCGTACATCAGGCTGTCCGCGGCGTGGATGAGCTCGGCCGGTGAGCAGCCGGTTCTGGTGCAGGTGACGATTCCGATGCTGAGCGCCAACGGCCAGGTCCGCGATGCGGAGAGCTCGGCGATGCGCGACCGGAGCCGCTCGGCCAGACCATGGGCCGACTCTGCGGGGCAGTCGGGGGCGAGGACAGCGAACTCGTCGCCGCCGAGGCGGGCCACCGTGTCGATCTCGCGGACCGAGCCGACGAAGACCTCGGCGAGCGAGCGCAGCACCTCGTCTCCGGTGGAGTGCCCGAAGCGGTCGTTGACCGCCTTGAAGTCGTCGAGGTCGAGGTAGAGGACCGAGGTCTGCGTGCCCCGTCGCGCCGACCGGATCAGCTCTCTCTCGAGCCGCTCCTCGAGCACCTGGGAGTTGGCGACGCCGGTCAGGGAGTCCCGTCGCGAGAGCGCGACCGCGGCGTCGATCTGCCGGCGCAGCGCTCCGATCAGCAGCGCGATCAGCACCAGCGAAACGGTCGTGACCAGTCCGTTCCAGACCAGGATCACCGTCTCGTCCGGACGTCGGTACTCCGCGAAGTTCACTGACAGCCAGGCGCCGGCACCCGCCGCCGCCGCCGCGATCCCGATGCGGCGCCCGCAGCACCACGAAGCGACCGCCACCGGCAGCCAGTAGAGCAGGTAGAGACGGATCTGCGCGCCGAGCACGAGGTCGATCGCCGCCAGCGCCGCCAGCAGTGCGCCGCAGGCGGCCAGCACTACGGGTCGTGGTGTCCGGCGCAGGAGTCGGTCGAGCGGCGCGAGCTCTGCCATCGACCGCATCATACCGGGTGGCGTGGTCTTCGCCCGAGCTGAACCGGCGCTGCGGAAGAACTGTCGCCTCAGCCGGTCCTTGCGCAGAGGAGTGAATCGCGATGCCTGTCATCGTGTTGCGAACGCTTCTTCACAGACCTACACTCGTGGTACGGAGTGTCCGCTGTCGAGATCCTCACCCGGCGTGGAGGGTTCTTCTGCTCCGACCCGACGGGATGTCGGGTCGAGCGTGTGAGGCAGCCTCTGCGATACGACGCGCGTGATGGCGTCCCGGCCTGGTGAAGGCCGGAGAAGGAGGCGAGCATGGAACCCAACCGTACGAGAACCCGGAGGGTCCTCACGATGGCGTGCGCGATCGCCTTGGTGGCGCTTGGCGCGCAGGCTGTCGTCGAAGCGCATGAGCCGTGGTCGGCGGGGGCTCCGCCGGCTGCCGACGATGGCCTCGATGTCGGCGACCCCGACCTCGCCCCGGACGCCTTCGGTCTCGGGACCAACGTGGACTTCGTCTCGGCCGAGGAGTTCGTCTGCTCGGACACTGCCGGCACCTGCGACTACTCGCAGTGCCACAACGCCAACTACTGGTGCGCGGACTCCACCGGCGCCGAGGTCTTCGCCGCCGATCGAGATTCCCGCCGGGGCGATGATCACCGGCATGCGGGTGCTCTACTACGACGCGGCGGCCGCCGGCTCTCTCATCCTCGACGTCGAGGTCGGCTGGACCTCCCTGGGGCCCCGCGACCTCCCATCCTCTACACCTTCGTGTCTTCAGGGTCGCCAGGGGTGGACGACTACTACCTCGACATGACGGACTTCACGGTCGAACGGCGCTACCCTGTCCTCCAGTTGGGGATACCGCTCGTACTTTCTGAACGTCAGGCTTCCCGCGAGCTGCGAGCGTTCAACTGCGCGGTATTGCCGTGTTCTGGAACCGCCAGGTCAGCCCGGCGCCCGCCAGCGCCACCTTCGGCGACGTGCCGACCAACCACTGGGCCTTCCAGCATGTGGAAGCGCTGGTCGACTCCGGCATCACCAGTGGCTGCGGGAGCGGCAACTACTGCCCGGACGCCACCGTCACCCGGGCGCAGATGGCGGTCTTCCTCGCCAAGGCGCTCGGGCTGCACTGGCCGTACTGACCGGCCGTCGCCTCGGCCGGAGACTTGAATGAGATCTGTTCGCGAGTCGAGCGCTCGCATTGCGAACGTCGAGGGGCGGCACTACACTTCTCGTACGATCCGAGGACCGCGCAACTCCTTCTCCGGCGTGGGGCCTTCATCCCGGTGCGGGGGTTCGTCCGGTGGCGTGTGCGCGACCACT
Organism: uncultured Acidobacteriota bacterium; assembly: GCA_963714745.1. Lineage (GTDB taxonomy): Bacteria > Acidobacteriota > Thermoanaerobaculia > Thermoanaerobaculales > Sulfomarinibacteraceae > CAVQPK01. The sequence goes on along the minus strand of CAVQPK010000010.1, from coordinate 77,311 downwards.
ACCGCTCGGCAGCGAGCGTGACGGTGCTCCGGCTCCCAGAGAGCCGGGGAAGGAGGTCAGCATGGAACGGTCCTGGACGACAACCTTGAGAGGCGTTGGCGCGGCGTGTGCGATCGCCCTGGTGGTGCTCGCGACGCCCGCGTTGGTCGGGGCGGAGCAGCCGTGGTCGGCGTGGAGCTCGTCGAACGTCGAAACCGCCGTCGACATCGGCGATCCTGACGTCGCCCCGGACGTGTTCGGCACCGACCCGAACATGGACTACGTCTCGGCCGAGGAGTTCATCTGCGACGATCCCGCCAACGTATGTGACTACGCCAGGTGCGACACCGCGAACTACTGGTGCTCCGACTCGAACTACGTCCATGTGTTCGCCGCCGTCGAGGTTCCTGCCGGCGCCCTGATCACAGGGATGAGGGTCTTCTACTACGACAACAGCGGCGCGCAGGATTTCTCGCTCCGACTTCGCACCGCATTCTTCGGCCTCGGAGTCCGCGGAGACAACGAAATCCAGTCGTGGATGTCGAGCGGCCAGCCCGGCCTGACCGAAACCTACGTCGACGTGAACCCCGACGTGACGGTGGTGAGGCGGTATCAGATCATCGCCACCTATGGGTACCGGTCGTACTACCTGTGGGTCACGCTCCCGCCGACGCTGAACGTCCAGTTCCGCGGGGTCGCCGTGTACTGGTACCGCCAGGTCAGCCCGGCGCCCGCCAGCGCCACCTTCGGCGACGTGGCGACCAACCACTGGGCCTTCCAGCATGTGGAAGCGCTGGTCGACTCCGGCATCACCAGCGGCTGCGGAAGCGGCAACTACTGCCCGGACGCCAACGTCACCCGGGCGCAGATGGCGGTCTTCATCGCCAAGGCGCTCGGGCTGCACTGGGACTACTGAGGGCCGTCGCATCCGCTACCGAGGTAGGCTCGACCTCGCCTCGACCTGTCGGGTCCCGTTGCGAATGTGCACACCCTGGGCTAAACTCCCGGCCAGGAGTCCCGTCCGCCCCGTCCGTCCCGCTGCACGAGGAGCCCGGTGCTTTCAGCCGGGCACGGTCATCGGTCGACCGAGGCCTGCAGCGTCCGGAGCGAGGCCGGCCGGAGGAGGAGGCAGTCATGGAGCGGATCGGCATGGCGAGGTGGAGCTTGGTGGTCCTGGCAGGGACGATGTGCCTGGCGCTCGCGGTGGCGACGGCCGCCGCCGGCGACGGCGAGCCGTGGTCGGCGTGGAGCTCGGTTCCCGAGGGTCAGACGGTGAATCTCGGGGATCCCGACCTCGCCCCCGACGCCTACGGGGCCACGGTGAACATGGACTACATCTCGGCGGAGGAGTTCACCATCGCATATACTAACATCGGGAGCTCGTGGCCTTACCGTAAAACGACCGCCGGGTACTGGACCAGCTCCACCGGTGTTGAGCTCGAAGCCGCCGTGGAGGTGCCGGCCGGAGCCCTGATCACGGGCATGAGGATTCTCTACTTCGACGACTCCGCTGATTATGAGCTCTACGTCGCCCTCCTCAGAGCCGACACGACTTTGACGGACCGCACCGAGACCCTCATGCAGTCGTGGAGCTCGGACGGGTATCCAGGGCTCGCCCAGGCCTTCGTGGACGTGAGCCCCGACCACACGGTGGTACGGCGCTACCCGGTGCTGACCGACTGGGGGTACCGGTCGTACTACATCTACGCAATCCTCCAACCCACCACATCACTCCAGCTGCGCGGTGTGTGCGTCTTTTGGACCCGCCAGATCAGCCTGCCGCCGCACACGGCCACGTTCAACGATGTTCCAGTCAGCCACAGCTTCTTCCGGCACATCGAGGCGCTCGCGGCCTCCGGGATCACCTCCGGCTGCGGCGGCGGCAACTACTGCCCCGACGCGCCGCTGACCCGCGGTCAGATGGCGGTCTTCCTCGCCAAGGGGCTGGGGCTGCACTGGCCGTATTGAGCACCTGAGGCACGCGTCGGGTCGTGCCCGGGTCCGTGGAGGCGAGCCACCACGACTCCTCGTGAGCTGTCGCGACGCGGACCTTCAAATTGCGAACGTCGCGCACCGGCCATACTTTCGGAGTACACGCTCGTGACGGTGAGTGCCCCCATTACCGGAGGCCTGTCCGGACCGGCCTGGGAAGAAGGCGAGCATGCTACGGACACGGATGAACAGCTCGAGATCCCTGGTAAGGGCGGGCGCCATCTCGCCGATGGTGCTGGCGATGCCGGCGGTCGCGGACCAGGCGTGGTCGGCGTGGTCGCCGCCGGTGGAGAACATCGGCGATCCGGATCTCGAGCCGGATGTCTTCGGGCTCGAGGTGAACATGGACTAGGTGTCGGCCGAGGAATTCATCTGCGACGATCCCGCCAACGTCTGCGACTACGCCAGGTGCGACAGCGCGAACTACTGGTGCTCCGACTCCCACTACGTCAATGTGTTCGCCGCCGTAGAGGTCCCGGCGGGTGCGCTGATCACTGGGATGCGGGTCTTCTACTACGACAACAGTGGGGCGCAGGATTTCTCGGTCCGACTTCGCACCGCATACTTCGGGCTCGGAGTCCGCGGAGACAACAAAATCCAGTCGTGGACCTCGAGCGGCTCGCTGGGCCTGGAGAGCACCTACGTCGACGTGAACCCCGACGTGACGGTGGTGAGGCGGTATCAGATCATCGCCACCAATGGGTACCGGTCGTACTACCTGTGGGTCACGCTCCCGCCGACGCTGAACGTCCAGTTCCGCGGGGTCGCCGTGTACTGGTACCGCCAGGTCAGCCCGGCGCCCGCCAGCGCCACCTTCGGCGACGTGGCGACCAACCACTGGGCCTTCCAGCATGTGGAAGCGCTGGTCGACTCCGGCATCACCAGCGGCTGCGGGAGCGGCAACTACTGCCCGGACGCCAACGTCACCCGGGCGCAGATGGCGGTCTTCATCGCCAAGGCGCTCGGGCTGCACTGGGACTACTGAGCGCCGCCGAGCTCAGCTCTCGGCGGCCAGCGCCCTCTGGTAGGCCGGCCGGGCCAGGCAGCGGTCGGCGTAGGCCTCGATCGGCGGCGAGTCCGGCAACATCTTGAACAGGCGCAGGAAGACCGCCGACGAGCCGACCATCACGTCGGCCGCGGTGAACCGGTCGCCGAGCAGCCACGGCCCCGGCGCGAGACCCTCCTCGAGGGTGCGGATCATGGCGTCGAACGAGCCCCAGGCGTGGCTCGAGGGCTTCGGCGTCCAGCCGCCAGCCCTCTCCGCCATCGCCGGCTCGATCACCCCGGGCGAGAAGAACATCCACCACAGGAAGCGGCCCCGCGCCGGGTCGTCGAGGGCAGGAGCCAGCCGCCCGGCGGCATAGCGGTCGGCGAGGTAGAGGCAGATCGCAGCCGAGTCCGCCATCCGCACCTCGCCGTCCGCCAGCGCCGGGACCTTGCCCATCGGGCTCGCGGCCACGAAGTCCGGGTCCCGCGGCGTGACGGGATCGCGGATGTCGATCACCACCCGCTCGTAGTCCACACCGGTCTCCTCGAGCATCCACATCGCCCGCGCCGACCGCGTCCGTGCGCACCAGAAGAGCTTCATTCCGACCTCCAGCTCGCCATCGAGAGGACTTTGGTGAGAGAGTATCTCACGTGCCGCTTCGGTGCCACCGGGGAGCATCTTCAGCTTCCGGCCGGACGCTGGGGATGTCGGGTCTCACCACCGACGGGACCCTGATCGGCACGGTCGCCCGCATGTCGCCCGAGCAGATTCGTGGTGAGCCCCTCGAGGGCCGCACCGACGTCTTCCCACTCGGTACGGTGCTCCACGAGTGCCCCACCGGCTGCCACCCGTTGCGCAAGGACAACCGCTACGAGACCATGTCGGTCATCCTGGAGAGCGCCCCGCACGCCCGAGCGGACGCGAGCCGCGCATCGGCCCGGCCCTCGACGACGTGGTGATGCGCTGCCTGCACAAGAGTCCCGACGAGCGCTTCGAGTACTTCGGGCCGCCGTGCGGTCGGGTAGGACCAGCCGGGATTGCTCAGGCCGACCACAACTACTACTACAACTGCGTCTTCGCCGGAGACGATGTCGACTGACTGGGGGTCGAACGGCGGCGTCCCGGGAGCTCGAGCAGGAGGCCGCCAAGAGGAGGTGGCGGTGGCGTGCTCAGAGCGCCGCCGCCACCTCTCGCAGTGTGTCCGCCGGCCGCTCGGTGATCGGCCGGTGGTGCGAGACCACGATCCGCAGCAGATCGGGGGTGTCGGCGAGGCGCACGAGGTGGGCCCGGAAGGCGGCCGTGTCCTTCACCGCCAGCCATCGGAAGAGCCGCGTCACCTTCGGGCCCCCGGTGGAGGCGGTGACGTAGCGGAAGATCAGGCCGGCCAGCCCCGAGCCGTGATCCATGTTGAACACGGCGTCGTTGAGGACCAGGGTCGTGCCCGATCTCGATCGCACGGTCATCGCGCCCTCGACCTTTCGAACCCCGTCGAGGTGCTCCAGCGAGGCCGTCGCGCCGCCGTCGAAAGCGTCGTAGTCGCCGTCGACCCGAACCACCTCCTCGACCTTGCGGCGCGAGCCCCGGGGGCAGAGCACCTGGAGCCCCGGGTAGCGCGCGAGGTAGGCCGGCGCATCCAATCGGTGATAGGCGTTGGGCACCAACATCACGGCAGGGGTCCCCCAGGCCTCGATCTCGGCCATCGACGGCTCGTCCAGGGCGACCGCGCTGTGGATCACGACCCGGCCGTCCTCGAGCCGGACCAGGGTCATGACCCGCTTCAGGGCCATCCCCGGAAGCGTCCCCTGGACGATCCACAGGTTCTCCTCGAGCTTCTCGATCGGCCGATGCGCGAGCACTCGCCACTCGGTGTCCACCTTGGCCATGGCTTCCCCCTGTCCTGGAATGTGGTCGTGCCGCGAGGGTAGCACCGATGCGGGTTCTGTCAGCCCGGCGTGAGCGAGCGTGAGCAGGGGAGGGCGGGCTCGACCGGACGTCAGGCCCCCGGCCGGTCACCGCACGACGGAGACGCCGTGCCAGAAGGCGACGTGGTCCTTGATCTCGGCCACAGCCGGCTTCGGCTCGGGGTAGCATGGGGCGTGGACCACCCGAGCAGGATCCTGGTCACGGGTGCCTCGGGCTTTCTCGGCCGCCATCTGGTTCGACTGCTGTGCCGGCGGCACCACGTGATCGCCATCGACCGCCGGCCGCGCGCGCATGCCGAAGAGGCCGGTGACCCCAAGGTCGAGTGGCACCAGATCGACCTCTCGGACCCCGGCGCCGTGGTCGAGACCCTCGGCCGGATTCGTCAGGGCGGGCCGGTCGACGTGGCCATGCACCTTGCGGCCTACTACGACTTCACCGGGCTCGAGCACCCGGAGTACGAGCGCACCAACGTCCGACGCCACCCGGTTGCTGCTGGACGGCTGCCGCGGGCTCGGCCTGCGCCGCTTCGTCTTCGCCAGCTCGGTGGCCGCGTGCCACGTTCTCCGAGCCCGGCCGGCCGATCACCGAGGCCACACCGCCCGAGGGCCGGCACGTCTACGCCGGACCAAGAAGGCCGGCGAGCAGATGCTGGCCGACTACGCCGCCGACTATCCGTCCGTCATCGTGCGATTCGCGGCCATGTTCTCGGACTGGTGCGAGTACCCGCCGCTGCAGGTCTTCCTCGAGACGTGGCTGTCGAACCGCTGGAACGCCCGCGTTCTCGGCGGTCGGGGAGAGTCGGCGATTCCCTACCTTCACGTGCGCGACGCCACGGTGTTCATGCACCGACTGCTGGCCCGGCTCGAACGGTTCGAGCCCGGTGAGGTCGTTCTCGCCGGGGTCGACGGAGCGGTCTCGCACCGCGAGCTCTTCGAGGCGGCGACCTCGTTCGCCTGGGGTTCGGCGAGGCGAGCGCTGCATGTCCCCAGAGCGCTCTGCGGCCCGGGCATGTGGGCGCGGGACCTGCTCGGCCGAGCGCTCGGATCCCGGCCCTTCGAGCGCCCCTGGATGGCCGGCTACATCGACCGCAGGATGGAGATCGACGCCAGCCGCACCCGGGCGAGCCTGGATTGGGCGCCGAACCCCCGGCTCGCGCTGCCCCGACGGCTTGGGTTCCTGATCGAGAACCTCAAGACCTCACCGCTCGAATGGCAGCGTCGCAACCGCGAGGCGATGGAGCACCTCACGCTGCAGCCGAGCTTCAGGGTCTACCGGCTGCTGATGCAGTACCAGCGGGAGATCGATGCCGGCCTGGTCGCAGCACTCTCCGGCCTGGACCGGACCGGCGACGTTACCGAACGCACCGGTGTCGGTCTCGAGGAACGGGAGTGGGACGCACGCGGGGCGCTGCGCACCCTGATCGACTCGGTCCGCTCCGGTGAGAGGGAGGTCTTCCGCCGCTATTGCTCCGACCTCGCCCGCCGTCGGGCCGGCCAGGGATTCACGTCGGGCGACCTGGTCCAGGCCCTGCGTCTGGTCGACCGATCGGTCCTCCAGGTGCTGCGTCGGGATCCCGAGGCGGCCGAGCTCGACACCGTGCTGCGCGACTGGGTGAGCATGACCGTGGAGTTCGGCATCGACCAGGTGCTGGAGGCCTTCGAGGAGGTGGAGGTCTTCGGCAGCTCGTGAACGCCGCCTCCGGTGCCAGGTGCAATAATCCAACAAGGCGTCGCAGGAATGGCCGCGTTGGGCCTGCCGTGCGGCGAAAACGGTCAGGTCAGGGTGACGACCCGAGCCTGCGCCGGCATGGCACGCGGCGTGCGGCGACCTCTTCGATGCGTCCCCGGCTGTCGTAGGCCCGCGACCGGCATCGGGATGATGCTGGTCCTTCTCGCACCTCGAGAGCGTCTCGTGACTCGAGTGGAAACCGCAGCGAGACCCGCGCCGGCTGTCCGCGAGTGAGCGGCGTCGATCGCACACCGGGGTTGCGTGCTGGCGCTAGGTGAAATACATTGAGACTTAGTATGAAGAAAAATTGACAGGTGAGGAACACACGGATCACCGCGAAGGGGAGTGAACGATGGAGGCTGCGCTGCAGAATGAGGGCTTCGTCAGGTGCTGGAACGAGATCCTGACGCCGAAATGGGTACGGTTCCGGCACCTGCTGTCGGGTAACGGCGAGGAGCACAGCAGCGTCGCCTTCGCACGGGGGTACTTCGAGGTTCGACCTGGTGAGCGCGTGCTGGACATCGGCTGCGGCTTCGGGGAGACCTGTCTCCAGATGGGGCGGATGGTGACCAAGAGCGGCGGCGTGCTCGGGATCGACTGCACGCAGGCATTCGTCGAAGTCGCCGAACGCGAGCGAATCGAGGCGGGCGTAGAGAACGTGCGCTACGAGCTGGCCGACGCCCAGGTCCACCCCCTGCCCGAGGAGCACTTCGACGTGGCATTCTCCCGTTTTGGGTTGATGTTCTTCGAGTCGGCGGTGGCGGCGATGCGCAACGCCCACCGCGCCCTCAGGCCGGGCGGGCGGTTCTACCTGGTGGTCTGGCGCGGCCTGGCGGAGAACCCGGCATGGCGGGTGGCCAAGGAGGTCGCCCTCCGGTATTTACCGCCTCCCGGTGCCGGGGCGGCAACCTGCGGGCCGGGCCCGTTCTCGATGGGCAGCGAGGAGACCGACCGGCTGATGCTGCAGGCTGCCGGCTTCTCCCAGGTGGACTGCTTCGAGAGCATCGAAGTCGACATGTGCATCGGTAGGGACATCGACGAGGCGATCGACTACCAGATCCTGGTCGGCCCTTCGGGCGAGATCGTCCGCGAAGCGGGTGACGAGGGTCAGGCCCGGCTGCCCGAGATCCGTCGTGACCTGGAAGAGATCTTCCGTCGGCACCTGCGTTCGGGCGGGGTCTTCATGCCGTCGAGTTCGTGGGCCATCGCCGCCACCAAGACCTGACCCTCTTCCCAACGTCGTCGCGAGCGTGCGGCGCATCCGGGGCCGGAGCCGGGGTCGCGCGCCGGTGCTCGACACCACCACGCGGCGGCCGCACTCGTCGTGAAGGGAGAGCGAAGCGGCACCGCCCCCGGCTTCAATCGGCTTGCCGGCTCCCGGCAACGCCAGGACGGCGATGGTCCTGCTCTTGGTCTGCAGGAGATCCTGTGCGTTTTCGGAGTATCGAACACGGCACCAGGGCCTTCCGGGTGGGAGTCCCGCTTCGAGATGGAACCCGTGCAAACGGCACAGCGGGGTGGAGCGCATGGACTGACGTGCGCAGGCTCACAGCGTCGCCACGGGAACATGTTAGATTGATTCTCATTACCAAACTCGAGTGGGTGAGAGATCGCCTAGACGGGGAGAGAGATTCCATGGATTTTCGAGCTGTCGGCCGGCTGGCGGTAGGTGTCCTGGTGTTCGTTGTCGCGGGCTCGGCGGCGGCATCGGAGCCCGGGGCGACCGGCATGTCCTTCGTGCCCAACCGCGGGCAGGTCACCGCGGACGTCGACTGGCTCGCCCACGCCCCCGGCGTGACGGCGGCGTTCTCGGCCGGTAGCGTGGCACTCGCACTGCCCGCCTCTGGGCGGACGGTCGGCATGCGCTTTACGGGCACCGAGGGCCCCGCGGCGTTCGCGGGCCTCGACCCATTGCCGGGCAAGATCAGCTACTTCCTCGGTGCGGACTCCTCCTCCTGGCGCTCCGATGTCCCGACCTTCGGCGGCCTGGTGCTGCGAGAGCTCTACCCGGGCGTGGATCTGCGATTCGAAGGCACCGAATCGGCGCTCAAGGGCACCTTCGTTCTCGCACCCGGCGCCGAGCCCGATCGCGTCCTCTGGCGTTACTCGGGGGTCGACGCGGTGCGCCGTCTGCCGTTCGGCGCGCTCGAGCTGGTGGCCGGCGGGCTGACCCTCCAGGAGACCGCCCCGGTCGCGTGGCAGGACCGCGGCAGCGAGCGGGTACCCGTCGCGGTCGACTACCGACTGGCGGACGACGGCTCGGTCGGGTTCTCGATCGGCGACCACGATCCGGCCCTGCCCCTGGTGATCGACCCCTACCTGGAGTTTGCGACCCTGGTCGGCGGGAGCAAGGGCGAGGAAGGCCGCGACATCGTGGTGGACGGCGAGGGCAACGCCTACGTCACCGGCTCGACGCTCTCCGCCGACTTTCCCGGCGCGGGTCAGCCGCAGGCCACGTTCGCCGGGCCCTTCGACCCCTCCAACCTGGGCGACGCGTTCGTCTTCAAGCTCGCACCCGACGGTCGAACCGTTCTGTTCATGACCTACCTCGGCGGCAGCGGGGAGGAGGTCGCCGACGCGATCGCCCTCGATCCCCAGGGCAACATCGTGATCACCGGCTCCACCGAGTCCACGGACTTCCCGACCGTGAACGCGATCCAGGCCACCCAGGGCGGCCAGGGGTGCTCCTCGGTCCCGTGCAACGACCTCTTCATCGCCAAGCTCTCCGCGAGCGGCAACGCGTTGGCCTTTTCGACCTACCTCGGCGGCAGCCGCGACGAGAGCTCCGGCCTGGTCGACTTCGGCACCCGTCTCAACACCATGGGCGTCGACGTCGACTCCGCCGGCATGATCTACGTGAGCGGAGCCAGCGACTCCCCCGACTTCCCGGTCGTCAACGGCGCCCAGACGGCCCGCGCCGGGCTTGCCGACATCGTCCTGGTCAAGCTGCCCCCGAACGGCAGCCAGATCCTCTACAGCACCTACCTCGGCGGCGGCGGCGCCGACTACTCCGGGGACGTGGTCGCGGACGACGCGGGTCGCGCCTGGATCGTGGGCGGCACCCTGTCCTCAGACTTCCCGACCCGCAACGCCTTCGACGGGTCGATCGGCCCGCCTGCGGACGCAGTCCTGGCCCACATCGACACCACGGTGGTCGGCAACGGCTCGCTGCTGTCCTCGACCTATCTCGGCGGCTCCGATCGGGACCAGGCCTTCGCCGTCGGCATCGACTCCCAGGGCCGGGCGTACCTCACCGGGTGGACCGCCTCCGAGGACTTTCCTCTCGTGGGCGCCCACCAGACCGTCAATGCCTCGGCTGCCGAGCCCCAGCCCCGCGACGCCTTCCTCAGCGTTTTCGCGCCCGACGGCCGGAGCCTGGTCTACAGCACCTACTTCGGGGGATCGGCGCGGGACGTCGCCTACGACCTCGCCGTCGGCGCCGACGGTACGGTGGCCATCGCCGGGCCCACCAGCTCGGACGACCTGCCGCTGCGCTTGGCCTACCAGTCGCGCCGTTCGGGCGGCACCGACCTGTTCGTCGCCCGTTTCGACCCGGACCGGGCCGGCGCGGCGTCCCTGGTGTCCTCCACCTACCTCGGCGGTGGCGACTCCGACGTGCTCTACGGCGTCGCCGGCGGCCCCGGACGAAGCGTCTTCGCCACCGGCGCGATCCGTGGCGTGGACAGCGAGACCTTCCCGGTCGGCACCACTCTCGGGCCCAACGCCACCTCGGACGGCGTCCTGGTCGCCAAGCTGCTGCCGGGACTGCAGTCCTGGATGCTGGTCGGCAGCCGCGCCGACGGCCTCAACGACAGCGTCTGGCGAACCGCCATCGGCATCCTCAATCCCGAGGCGGCTGCCGCCGAGGTCGAGGTGCGCTTCCACGGGTCCGGTGGCGTGGTCTCCCGCGCCTGGACGGTGCAGCCAGGCAGTCAGCTCATCCTCGAGGACGCGGTCGGCCTGCTCGGAGGTTCCGGCAACGGCTCGATCGAGGTCCTCGCCGACCGCGAGGTCAAGATCACCTCCCGCACGTACAACCAGATTGCCGCCTCGGCCCCCTGCTCCCCCGGCGGTACTCTCGGCCAGGGCTTCGGTTCGTTGACGTCCCGCGAGGCGTTGCTCGCCGGCGAGAGCGCGTGGATCCCGCAGCTCATCGAGACCTCCGCCTACCGCTCCAACATCGCCTTCACCAACACCGGCGCGGCGCCGGCGCGGCTCACGCTGCGGCTCTATGACGGCTCGGGAAGCCTCGTTGCGACCTCCGCTGTCGAGCTCGAGCCCGGCCAGTGGACGCAGCAGAATCGCGCCTTCTTCCAGCTCGCGGGGCAGAGCTCCGTCACCGGCGGCTATGCCAAGGTCACGGTGGAGGAGGGCAGCGGCATCATCGTGGTCGGCTCGGTGGTCGACAACATCACCAACGACCCGACCACCATCCCCATGGTGAAGCTGGACGGCGCCGGCGCCACCACCAGCTGGGTGCTGGTGGGCAGCCATGCCGACGGCCTGAACATGAGTCGCTGGCGAACAGACCTCGGGCTCCTCAACGGGGCCGGCGGCACGGCTCAGGTCACCGTGCGCGTCCACGCCCCGGACGGCCTGCTCTCGACCACGCTCAGCGTCGGACCGGGGGATCAGGCCATCATCGAGGACGTCGTCGGGCTGGTCTCTTTCGACGGCTCGGCGGCGATCGAGGTGGTTTCGGACCGACCGGTGGTCGTGACCTCGCGCACCTACAACCAGGTGGCCGCCGGCCAGCCGTGTTACGCCGACGGCACCCTCGGGCAGGAGCTGATCGGCTACGCCGCCGGAAGCGGGCTCTCGGCGGGGCAGTCGGCGTGGCTCCCGCAGCTCACCGAGAACGCGGCCTACCGAAGCAACATCGCGCTCACCAACACCGGTGACACGGTCGCCACGGTGACGGTGCGGCTGTACGACGCCGACGGCGCCCAGGTTGCCAGCTACCAGGTGACGCTCGAGCCCGGAGAGTGGCGGCAGGACAGCCGTCCCTTCAACACCCGAGCCGGGTTCACGGATCTCGCCGCCGGTTCCGCGCGGGTCACCGTCGAGTCCGGCGGCGGCGTGCTCGCGATCGCCTCGGTGGTGGACAACATCACCAACGACCCGACGACGGTGGTTCCGGTGCTGTAGGAGGGACAAGGCGGTACCGGTTCGCGACCGTCGATGCGGGGCTCCCCCCAGGATCACCGTCCGGTTCTGGTGGACGGTCACCTGATGGCGCACGTGCCGCCGAACCGCGCGGCCGAGCACCTGACGCTCCAGGTCGCGCACTTTCCTGATGCGATCAAAAGCGAGCGGGTCATGCACCGCGCCCCCAACCTAGAGGTGGTGCGGTCCGATCTCGGTGGCTCTGGCTCGAGCGGGTGCGGTCTCCGCCAGGCCATCAGTCGATCCTGAACACGGTGCCGTACGCGTCCATCCGGTGCTCTTCGTGATGCTCCGGTGGGATCAGGCACGCCGGCGGGAGGTCTCTGGAGTGAGGTCGTGATCGGGAGCAGGCGTACCTTGAGCCGATTCCTGGTGGGACTGCCCGGCCGCTGCCGCCCGCCCGCCGGCGTCGAGCACGGCGACCAGGGTCGCTCCGACCGCGTGTGCGCTCAGCCGGATGAGGCCGTGGACCGAGGACACGGTCGCATCGTGGATCACGCGCACGACCGCAGCCGGCAGGTTCACCAGCGGGATCCTCTCGAGCACTGCGAACGGGCGCTGCGCGGTCTCGAGGTGGACCCGCTCGACGGCGCGGGACGCGCCCACCACGGCATCCTCGGTGAGCGCCACCAGGCCGCGCCAACGTTCGATCGACGGTGCCGTCATCGTGGCTCCTCGCACCAGGCGCGGATCTGGGCGTAGACCTCGGGGTGTCGCGCGAGCTCCAGGTGGCCGATCCCGGCGAAGATCCTGACCCGAGCCGGCTCCTCCCGCTGGTACTGCGCGGTCGCGCTCGACAAGGGGACCAGGAGCTCGCCCATCGCCCGGGCCAGCGGTCGCCGGGACGATGCAGTTCCGGCGACCACGCAGTGTGCGATCCCGGCTGGGAAGGGGACCGGGTGACGCCAGCCGGCCGGACGGGGGCGGGACCGCCGGCGAGCCCGGTCCTCGTGCCGGAGATCGGCGTCACCGAGGTCCTTGATGCCGTCGCTGCGCAGGTCGCCGATCTCGGCGGCCAGCCGAGCGGAGGGATCACCCACCGCCCGCAGCAGCCCCGTGGTGAGCCTGCCGACGCGTTCGAGCGGCGAGCCGAGGTGGGGCGTGTCGATCACGATCACCCGCCGCAGGAGGGAGAGCCATCGGTGGCCGCCGGCTCGCGCCGCTTCGCAGGCGCTCCGCATCACGAGCCCGCCCAGGCTGTGGCCGATGAGCAGGAGCTCGTCCATCGCGACCGGAGCGGCGTCGACCAGGGCATCGAGCAGCCCGGCGAGGGCGGCGCCGTTGTCGGGGATGGCACGTCCGCTGTTGTAGCGGAGGTAGAAAGGCGTGTAGCCGAGATCGCCGGCGAGCAGCGAGCCGTAGTCCCGTGCATGGTCGCCGTCGGCCGGGTCCCGGAACCGCCACACCGCCTCGGTGCACATGAGGCCGTGGACCAGCAGCACGACTCGCGGCGTGGGCTCGGGGTGGACCCTGGCCAGAGCATCGCGGGTGATCACGACCGGTCGACCGCGGTGCACGCACTCCATCCGGGTCGCGAGACCGTTGTCGGTGCGCTCGAGGTAATCGCCGATCGTGCCGTTGAGGACCGCCAGCGCAGAGTCGAGCCGAGCTCCCATTCGCCTCCGATCGGGCCCGCCGGTCGCGGGCAGGCCGAGGATCGACCGGACCTGAGACCGAGCGGGAATCCGGAGCCCTGATCGTACACCCTGATTCCGGTCTGCCTCGAAAGACCCTGCGGAAAGACCGCAGCTGTGCGGGCGAGACGCGGCGCGGGAGCCATGATTCGGGATCCCGACAAATCTCTTTTGAGGAATAGCTTGCTATATGATCGGGGTTCATGCAGAATGACGGAGTGGTCGTGTGCCTCGAGACCGAGTCACAACGGCCACACGTCACTCGCAGGGTTCTCTGAAGACCCGAACGGCAGTCCCACCGGCGATTCTCCCGTTCACAGTCCAGCCGGTACAGACCCGCAGCGCACCTGCGACTCGTCGCCGTTCGCCTGCAGAAAGAACCGCTACTCCGTGAGGCCCAGACACGCGCAGGATGACCCCAGGTACCTCGATGGGGTCTTCTCCCCGGATCAGGTGCAGCCCGCCAACTCGGCAGGGGCGCGCCGGTGCGGGATGGTGCATATTCGGTCATGCGGGTCTCGGCGAAACGGGCGCACTCCCTGCTCCCCACAGCGTTCCCTCCGCGCGGACGCACCAACCCAATCTCAATGCAAGAACTTGTGCGCGACCGACCACCGTGGTCGGCCGGCGACCCGGCGGGCGACAGTCCCGCCTCGATGGACCGATTGGAGACAGCCGGCGGGAGCCGGTGCCTCCGGAAACAGAGAAGGACGAAATGTCGAAGAAGCTGTTTGTTGGAAGTCTGAGCTGGAATACCGATGACCGCGCCCTGCGTGAGGCGTTCGCGCCCCACGGTGAGATCACCGAAGCGACGGTCGTCACCGACCGCGACTCGGGACGCTCTCGCGGTTTTGGGTTCGTGACCTTCGCCGACGACGACTCGGCGGACAAGGCCGCAGCGGCCCTCAACCAGACCGAGCTCGACGGGCGCACCATCAAGGTGGACGTCGCTCAGGCCAGGGACCGCGACCGCAGCGGCGGCCGGTCCAGCGGTAGCCGCTGGTAAACCACCTCCGGGTGACCGATCGACCCCCTCCAGCGGGAGGGGGTCGTCGTGTTTTAGGCGCTGCCGAGCTGGGGCTCTCGATCCTCGGGATGATCGATTCCCGCGCCCGTGCGGGGCGCCCCACGAGCTTGCGACGCAAGCCGCAACGGCGCACCATGACGAGGGGAGATCGGACTACGCGACAGCTTGCCCCAGCACCAACTGCGCCCGGCACGCGATGGCTGCCGGGTTGTCGCACGGTGAGAGCGGGGCGTGCTGGCACGGCTCCCCGGGTGTTGCCGTGAAGCCGGACCGGTGGCAGCGTCTCAAAGAGCTCTTCGACGAGGCCCGGAATCACGTCGGAGCCGAACGCGAACGCTTCTTCCGCCGCGCGTGTGCCGGCGATCCGGAGCTACGCCGAGAGCTCGAGTCACTGCTCGCGGCCGAGCACGACGCCGAGCGATTCCTGGAGGACTCGCCGGCCGAGTCTCTGGTGCGCGATTTCGTGACCCCTGCACCCTCTCCTGTGGGCCGGCGTTTCGGCGCCTACCGTGTGACCGCCGAGATCGGCCGCGGCGGCATGGGGGTCGTCTACCGGGCGGTGCGCGACGACGACGCGTTCCACAAGGAGGTCGCCCTCAAGCTCCTCCATTCCGACCTCGAGTCAGGCTTCTTCATCGAGCGGTTCCATCGCGAGCGCCAGATCCTCGCCTCCCTCGAGCACCCCAACATCGCCCGCCTGCTCGACGGGGGCGCCGACGAGACCGGGCGTCCTTTCTGCGTTCTGGAGCTGGTCGAAGGGGAACGCATCGATGTCTACTGCCGGCAGCATCGGCTCGACCTGGCGGCACGGATCGAGCTGGTCCGCACCGCCTGCGGCGCGGTCGCCCTGGCCCACAGCCGGCTGGTGGTGCACTGCGACCTCAAGCCGGCGAACGTCCTGGTCACCCCGGACGGCACCCTCAAGCTGCTCGACTTCGGCATCGCCAAGCTGCTCGCCCCGGAGACAACCGGCTCGGCGCCCGTAGCGACCGCGACCGGCTGGTGGATGACCCCCGAGTACGCGAGCCCCGAGCAGGTGCGCGGCGAGCCGGTGACAACCGCCACCGACGTCTACGCCCTCGGGGTGATGCTCTACGAGCTGCTCACCGGACGCAGGCCCTACGAGCTCGGCCAGAGTGGCCCGGAGGAGATCGTGCGGGCGATCTGCGAGCAGCAGGCCACGCGGCCGAGCCAGGTGGTCATGCGGCCTCTCCCCTCGGCGACCCGGGATCACGCTGACGCGGGCGCGCCGTCCGCCGACCGACCGTCGATCGGGTCCGCCGGTCTTCCCGACTCGAACCTCCGGCGTCTGCGGCGCCGACTCGAAGGGGATCTCGACACCATCGTGCTGCGCGCCCTGGCCAAGGACCCCGATCGGCGCTACGCCTCGGCGGTGCAGCTCTCCGACGATCTGCGCCGGCACCTCAGCGGGCTTCCGATCAGGGCCCGGCCCGACCGTTTCGCGTACCGCGCCCGGAAGTTCATCGGGCGGCACCGCGCGGCGGTCGCGGCGTCGGTGCTGGTTCTGGCGAGCCTGTGCGGCGGGATCGTCGCGACCCTGCAACAGGCGCGGGCTGCCCGCGCGCAAAGGGCGGTCGCCGAGCGGAGATTCGAGGAGGTGCGGCGGCTGGCGGGGACCTTCATCTTCGAGGTCCACGACCGCGTTGCCGCCCTTCCGGGGTCGACCCCGGTGCGCAAGCGGATCGTGGAGCTGGGCCTCGAGTACCTGGAGCGACTCGAGGAGGAGATCGGCGACGAGGCCGCTCTCGGGGCCGAGCTGGCCGCAGCCTACGAGCGGATCGCCGCCGTGCAGGGAGGGGTGGGGGAGTCGAATCTCGGCGACACCGAGGGGGCGGTCCGCAGCCAGCGGCGGGCGCTCGCCCTGCGCGAAGCGGCGGTGCGCGCCGCACCGACCGACCTCGCCGCTCAGCTTGCGCTCGCCAGGGCGCACAGCACCCTCGGCGGGCTCCTGGGTGCCGGCGGAGATGACGAGGGCCGGCGCCGCGAGGTCGACGCGGCGAGCGCCATCCGGCTCGCCGCGGCCGAGCGCGCCCCCCACGACCCGGCGGTGCAGAGGGCTCTGGCCTCGAGCCTCTGGGATGCCGCACAGCTCCGCGTGGATGCCGGCGACCTCAAAGGCGGCCTCGAGGGCTTCGGGCGGGCGCTCGAGCGATATCGGGCGATCGCGGGGGGAGCTGACGCGGGCGACGGCGACCGCCGCAACCTCGCGCTCGCCTTCAAGAAAGTGGGGGCGGTGAGGTCGGTGGTCGGCGACCAGACGGGAGCGTTCGAGAGCCTGAGCGAGGCGCTTGCCATCGACCGGGCGCGCCTCGCAGAAAGCCCGGGACGTCCCGAGATCCGCCTGGACCTCTCCTTCGACCACGGCGACCTCGGCCATGTCCTGCTCCAGCTCGGACGGCCCCGGGAAGCGGTCGAGCACTACGAGCAGGCAGTCGCACTTCGGCAGTCGGTCGCAGCCGCTGACCCCGAGGACGTTCGGGCGCGCAGCGTGCTGCGCAGCGGTCGGCTCCGTCTGGCGGCGGCGCTGGCCGCCGAGGTCGCAAAGGCCGATGCGCCCTGTCGCGAGATCCGGCCCCGGATCGAGCGTGCACTCCAGCTGTGGGCCGAGGTGGAGCTCGACGGCGCCCTCGAAGCGGACGCCGCGGCCCAGCGGGAGCAGCTTCGCGTCGTCGCGGCGGGTTGCGCGTCCTGACATCGCTCCCGCGAGAGGGTCCGAGAACCGCCGCTGAGCAGGAGCCGACTTGCTGGCGACGCGCCAGCTTCCGTATGCTGGTTCGCAGCCAGGAGGGAAGAGTGGAGCGCTGACGTGGCCGAAGGTGTGACCGACCTGCTGTTGGCCTGGGGGGACGGGGACCGCAAGGCCCTCGATCGCCTGGTGCCGCTGGTGTACACCGAGCTGCGGCGTCGGGCAGGGGCGCAGCTCGCGCGGGAGCGCGGATCCCACACCCTGCAGCCCACCGCACTGGTGCACGAGGCGTTCCTGCGCCTGGTCGATCAGCGCAGCGCCCGCTGGCAGAACCGGGCCCAGTTCCTGGCCGTCGCCGCCCAGCTCATGCGGCGCATCCTGATCGACCACGCCCGCGGGAGGGCGGCGGCGAAGCGAGGCGGCGATGTGCTCAGGATCACGCTCGATGATGCGGCCGGCGCGTCGGTTGGCCCCGAGACCGATCTCCTCCTGCTCAACGAGGCGCTCGAGCGGCTCAGGGTCCTCGACGAGCGGCAGGCACAGGTGGTCGAGCTGCGGTACTTCGGCGGGCTCACGAACGTGGAGGTGGCGGCGGTCCTGTCCGTCAGCGAGATCACCGTCAAGCGCGACTGGGCCATGGCCAAAGCCTGGCTGTTTCGAGAGCTGACCAAAGGACCTTCCCCGCCGGGCTCAGCGGCCGCCTCCTGACCACGGCGCCGCGTCCCTGCGGTGCGGAATGCCGGTTGTCCGAACCCGTGCCGACGGTCGGCGTGGGCCAGGTCGACTCGGGTTTCAAGGCCGACGACCTCTGCCCCACCGACCGCCGGCGACGGGCGCGTCGTTCCTGGGATCACTGCGTGCGTTGCGGCGGAATCGTGATCGGATCGCCGTCCCGGTTGACCCGAAAGGCGCGCACGTAGAGCGGTCCGCTCACGCTCACCTCGAGCCGCTTCACCTGGCCGTTCTGGGACGGGTTGATGACCGCGATGATGTTGTTGGTCTGGATCATCTCGCCCCCCCGCACGGTGAGCTGGGTCTGGCCCTCGAGCTGGCCTGAGGCGCCGTCGAAGAGCTGGACCGCGAGGGTGACCGAGGCGGTGCCGGGGTTGAAGGCGGCGATGTGGCTGCGCTCGCGGCGGCCCTGGATCTCCACGTCGCGCACGCCGAGCAGGTGGTACCTCGAGCCCGACTGGAGCAGCTCGGTGGGAAGCATGCCCGGGATGAGCTGTCCGGCGGTCCCTGTGACCCTGCCCTGGCTGTCGCGAAAGACCGCGAACTCCCGGCCGGTGGCGCTGATGAGGGTGCCGTTCTGGGTCGTCAGTCGCAGCGAGCCGACTCCCTGGAGGCCGAAGAGCTCGCCCACGATGTCCTCGAACCCCACCGTGGCGCTGCCGGGGATGGTGAAGGTGGTGGCGGCGGCGACGCCCGGCGTGCCGCGGGCGAAGAACTCGGCCAGGACAGTCGCGCTTCCCGGGCTGAAGTTGGTCACGCTGGCCGAGCCGGCGAACTCGTTCACCCCCTGGATCGGTCCCAGCTCGAGCAGGGTCACCTGCGGCGCGCCGGCAGTGACCGGGAGGATCGTGGTCGGGTCGCTGGTCCCGGTGTAGGTGATGTTGCCGTCGAGCACGCTGGCATAGGCCAGCACCTTGCCCGAGGTCACCTGCACGGCGACCAGGATGTTGTTGCGCGGGGCCAGCCCGAACACGGTGAAGATGTTGTTGAGCTGCTGGTTGCTGCCCCGGTTGAGGTCGAAGGTCTGGCCCGCTGCGAGGGGTGTGCCGACGTGGTCCTGCGGAGTCACGGTGACCCGGGTGCCGTTTTCCAGGCCCATCAGGCCGATGTTGACTCGGTAGACCTGGGCGTTGACGGTGGTCGCCAGGTAACCGGTCTGCCCCGTCCGCAGCGCGTCGGCCTCCCGCAGTGCGGGGAAGAACTGGCCGAACTCGCTGCCGTCGGTCTTGCGGGCGAAGACCACGCTCTGGGCGAGGAGCTGGTCGTTGCTTGCTGACCCGTCGCCGTTTCGCAGCTCGAAGAGGAGGCTGCCGACGGCGCTGTCGCCGCTCCCCAACCCGAACCAGGACGCGAGCGGGTCGGAGATCTCGAGCTGGGTGCCGGCCGCGAGCGGTACCAGCGCGGTGCGGGTCGTCCCGCCCAGATCGGCCCGCGGGGTGTAGGTGACCGCCACCTGCCGGGTGCCGGAGCCCGAGTGGAACAGGTTGATCCGTGAGGTGAAGAACGCACCGGCGCCCTGCACCCTGGCTGCCGCGGGGATCGCGGTCGCCGGGCTCGCCGGCGCGAAGACGGTGTACAGGCGGCCCTGGATGCTGTAGCCGTCGTTGTCGCTGCCGGTGCCGCCGTTGCTCTCCCAGGTGACGAGCATGCGGCCGTTCGGGGCGAGCGCAGCCGCCGGGAAGGTCTGCGCGTTGGCGGTGTAGGTGTTGACCTGGACGTCGGTCGGGTCGAGGGGCGCCCCCGAGGCGTCGAAGGCCCTGAGCTGGATGCTGTAGTCGGAGCTGTCGTCCCCAGGCGAGCCGTAGCTCTGCCAGACGACGGCATTGAACCCGTCCGGGCCCATGGTCACCGACGGGAATCGTTGATCGTCGTTGGTGTAGGTGTTGGCCTGGAGATCGTTCCCGTCGATGAAGGCGCCGTCGGCGTCGAGGCGGCGGATCTGGACCGAGATGCGAGCGGTGTCGCTTCCGAACGAGGCGCCGAAGCTCTCCCACGCGACCGCGGCGCGGCCGTCCGGCCCCATCGCGACCGACGGAGCCGTCTGCGACCCGGTCGGGTAGGTGTTGGCAGTCTGCTGGGGCGCATCGGCGGTCACGCCCTCGGGCAGGAGGTCGTCCGCCGTGAAGGAGCGGATCGCGATGTCGTTGCTCGCAGCTGGGTGCCTCCAGGCCACCAGGTAGCGCAGGTCCCCGTCGGTGGCGATCGCGGGCTCGTCCTGATCTCCAGACGTGACGTCGTTGACCAGGAACTGGTTGAAGAAGGTGCCGTTGGATGCCTTGAACCGGCGGCCCTGAATGCTGATGTTCGGGTCCCCGCCGACTCCGCCGGTGCTGCGCCAGACGACGACGAAGTCGCCGTTGCCCGCCATCGCAACTGCAGGCTGTAGCTGGTCACCGGCCGGGTAGGCGCTGTTGACGAGCAGCTCGGATCCCACCTTGGCGCCGGCAGCGGTGTAGCGCTGGGCCATGACGTCGAAGTCCGAGCCGTTGTGATTGCTCGCCCAGACGACGACGAAGGCTCCGTTCGCGTTCATCGCCACCGCGGGCGAGGTCTGCTGGTACGCGGTCGAGGTGTTGACCTGGAAGTCGGACCCGACCGGGGTGCCGTCCGCGGTCACGAGTCGAGCCTGGACCGAGCGGCCGCTCGTGTCGCTTCCTCCGGAGGCGTAGCTCTCCCAGACCACGACGAAATTGCCGGCCGCGTCGCACGCCACCGCCGGGAGCTCCTGGTAGCTGCCGATCACGGTATTGACCTGGAACTGCCCGGTGCGCGGTGTGCTGGCGAGACTGTGCTCGGACGCACCGAGAAGGAGCGATGCCGTCGCGACCGCGAGGCCCAGGGCTCGTCGCCGTCGGGTCGGCGTGGCGTACGGGAAGAACGTCGAGGACAGATGATGGCGTGAACCTGACACGTGCTACCTCCTGTTGGGCGGGCAGCGGCGGCGCATCTCGCGTCGGCCGCCGGTTCCGCTCGGTCGCCGTGGCGGGGCGAGCGTGCCCTGACCTGAGACGCGGAATCTGAAGCGATTGGGTATCATGAGCGGCGCTACCGCCGAACTGCGCAGCTCGGTTTCGCGGCCCATCAGCTCGCGGTCCAGGTCCCGCCCCGTCCGGAGGGAACCCCCGGCGCGGTCACAGGGGGCTACCGGATTCCGCTCACCACGAAGAGGTCGGCGAACAGGCGGCGGACCTCGTAGGCGAAGTGACGGCCGTCGCGGGAGAAGAAGACCGAGCGGATGGCGAGGGCGCCGGTGGGGTCGGGCGGGGCGAGCTCGATCCAGGGCTCACGCGACCCCGTCTCGAGGTCGAAGCGCTCCACCGTGAGACTGACCGCGCCGGAGCGGTAGACCAGCAGACCTCGCCCGTCGTCGAGCCACGCGGCGACCTGCTCCGCCGGCTCGAGACCCGGGACCGGGATGATCGGACCTCCGTCGAGGTCGACGATCTCCCAGTGACTGCCCTCCTTCAGGGTCAGGATCGACCGCCCGTCCGGCGACGTGGCGATGCCGAGGGTTCCGACCTCCGTCACCGGCTCGGGGGCGCTGCGTCCGGCGATGTCCTGGACCCACGCGCGGACGCCCCCGCCGGGCGCCGACGCGTTGAGCAGCGCGCGGCGGCTGTCGCTGAACCAGATCCCGTCCCGGTAGGTGAGATCGGCCCCTGGAAGCTCCACCAGCTCACCCATACCGGTCGGGACCAGGCGCAGGCTGCCCGGGACCGAGGGCAGGTAGGCGAGCACGCCGGAGCCATCGGGCGCGAGCCCCACGATCGCTCCCACCGCGAGCTCGGTTGGCGGCGAGCCGTCGGTGCGACGGAGGTAGATCTTGTAGGCGCTGTAGTCGCCGGCGTTGAACTCGTTGATCACTGTCCAGCGGCCGTCCTCGGACAGGCCGCGCAGCGCCGACCACTTGAAGGACGTCAGGTTGGGGCCGACCTCCCCACCGACAGTGCCGGCGAGCACGTCGCTGACGATGTCCTCGGTGCAGACCAGAATCCTGCCGTCGCGGGCGACGTCCTGCACCTTGAGGCGCTGGAACGAGGGCAGCAGCAGGCGCAGCTCCCCCGCCATGTCGACCGCCCACAGGGCGCTCGCGTCCTCACCCTTGGAGGCGGTGAACCACACCTCCGATCCGTCGGGGGACCACGCCAGGCCCTGCTGGCTGGTCCACTCCCGGCTGACGGCGATGACCTTGCCGTCGAGCCCGATCACCTTCACCGTGCCGCGGTCGTCGCCGAAGATCGGGTGGTCCATGAAGGCGATTCGGTGACCGTCCGGCGAGAAGCGCACGTAGCTGATGTAGCCGTCGTTCTCGTACAGCACGGTGCCCGCTGGGTACTCGATGCGGAAGGTGGTGGCGCCCGCCCGGGCCACCGCGAGGCTGGCGCCGTCCGGCGCCCAGTCGGCGTCGGTGACACCTTCGAGGATCGGTCGTGGCGCCCCGCCGAGCAGCGGAATCCGCGCGAGGGTGCCGGTCGGGACCCACGGGGCCGGGAAGCTCCGGTTGAGGGCGATGGCCAGCTCCGCGCTCGAGGACACCGCCAGCAGATCGGCCCCCGTCGGCTCCAGCGCCAGCGCCACCACGCCGTCCGTACGGCCGGTGAAGACCTGCATCGGTCGGCCGGCCCACATCGCCCCGTAGACCACCGACTGCCCGTCCGGCGTGAACCGGGCAGTGCGGAGGTAGCCGCGGCTGAAGGTCAGCTGGCGGAAGCTCAGGGGATCGGCCGGGCCGCCCGAAGTCGCCGCCAGGTACCCCGCGGTCGCCGCGGCCGCCGCCAGCGCGAGCGCCGCGAGAGTGCCCCAGGGACGGATCCGCTTCGGGCCGGGCTGCTCGGGCCGTACCACTGAGCTCGTCTCGGAGAGGCCCTGGATCGCGAATGCGAGATCGGAGGCTGACTGGAAACGTCGCGCAGGGTCTTTCTCCAGACAGCGCCGAACGATCCGGTCGAGGGCCGGTGGCAGGCCGTCGACCGAGGTGCCAAGCTCAGGCGGCTCCTCGCGCAGGATCGCGGTCAGCGTCTCCGGTGCGCTGTCGCGCCGGAAAGGGGCACGCCCGGAGAGCATCTCGTAGAGAACGACCCCGAAACTGAAGATGTCGGTGCGGACGTCGGTCTGCTCGCCGCGGACCTGCTCCGGCGCCATGTAGCCCACGGTGCCGAGGATGGTCCCGGGCGAGGTCATCGGGGTGCTGACGGTCATCCCGGCGGCGCCGGCGAGCGCGGTGGCCGGCTTGGCGAGCCCGAAGTCCAGAATCTTGACGTGCTCGTCCCTGGTGACGAAGACGTTTCCGGGCTTGAGGTCGCGGTGCACGATGCCGCCGGCGTGGGCGGCGGCGAGGCCCTGGGCCACTTGCAGCGCGATCTCAGCGGCGCGCCGGGGTGACACCGGACCCAGCTCGAGTCGCTCCTGGAGCGACTGGCCTTCGAGCAGCTCGCTCACCAGGTACGGCTGGCCCTCATGGGTGCCGACGTCAAAGACCGCCAGAATGTTGGGGTGGCTGAGCGCGGCGACCGCTCGCGCCTCCTGCTCGAAGCGGCGCAAACGGTCGGGGTCCTGGACCAGCGCGGCGGGCAGCACCTTGACTGCCACCTCGCGGTTCAGGCGAGCGTCGAGGGCCCGGTAAACCTCGCCCATCCCACCCGAACCGAGAGCGGCGAGAATCCGATACGGCCCGAGCTGAGCGCCTGCGTTGTGCGTCATTGTCGAGCACTGCAATACGGTCGGGGCGAAACGCATTCCCGCCGAAATGTCGTGTTGTGGTTCTTGAACTCAGGAACACGGTCCGCGGGTGGCGCCCGGTCCACGGGCGGCACCCTCGTGTGCAGGGAGGGACAATGCGGAGTTCGGCTCCGGTCGTGGCCGGATGCCGCGTCAGCGCTTCAGCTTCACGAAACGGTCGAGTGCGAACCGGCCGCCGCCCGTGAACACCAGCGTCAGGAACGGGATTGCGTACAGCAGCGCGAACTCCTGCTTCGACCACGGGTCGTCGGCGTGGACCACGAAAGCCGCCACCAGCATCGTGATCAGCAGCGGGACCGCGGCGAAGCGCGTGCCGAGCCCCAACACCAGCAGCAGCGAGCACACCACCTCGGCGAAGACCGCCAGGGTCAGGCTGACGCCCGGGCCGAGGCCGATCGGATCGGGGAAGCGGTCGAGCAGGGTCGAGAAGCCGGTCAGCTTGCCCCACCCGTGAGCCACCAGCATGAAGCCGCCGATGCCGAGCCGCAGCACGAGCAGCCCGACCGAAGTGATCGTGTCCTGTTTCACGGTGTACCTCCCGGAGCCTGCGGGTCGCCAGCGTCTGCCTCGGGCGCGGGACGCCTCTCCTCAGCGTCGGTTCGAGTCGCAGATCGGCCCGGCAGTCGCAGGGCGCCTTCCGGTCTGCGCTTCATCTCGGGCCGGGTCGGCCCGCGGCGTCGCATCGGGTGAGCGCTGCGACCCGACCTTCGGCAACACGAGCGGCGCGACCGTGGATTCCATGAGGCGCTCACTTACCCTGGTAGCGCTCCGCCCGCTCCGGCCGGCCCCATGTCTGGTAGAGCTCGCGGAGGGCGGCGGCGGCGGCGGCGGTGCGGGGGTCGTCGGCCCCGGAAGCCGCCAGGTGGGCGTCGTAGACCGCCGTCAGGAGCGGCTCGGCGGCGCGGAAACGTCGCCGCATCGCCAGCACCTGGCCGAGCGACTGCTGGTAGCCCGCCAACCCGGGGCTGTTCTCGGGAAAGGACCGCTCGGCGATGGCGAGCGCCGAGCGCAGCTCCACCTCGGCCTGGTCGAGCCTGCCCCGGTCTCGCAGCACGAAGCCCAGACTGCGGTGGGTGGAGGCCACGTCGGAGTGATCGGGGCCGTAGGCCCGCACCATCCTGCTGACCGCTTCTCGCAGGCTCGCTTCGGCCTGCTCGAGGTCGCCCGCCTTGCGATAGACCGTCCCCATGTTGGTGAGGGTGCGGGCGACCTCGGGGCTGTCGTCGCCGAGCACCTCCCGGCGCATGGTGAGCACCTCGTCGAGCAGCTCGAGCGTGCGGTCGTAGCGGCCGAGCCGGTAGTAGGCGTTGCCGAGGTTCTCGAGGCCCTTGGCGAGCTCCGGATGGCGGTCGCCGGAGACCCGACGGACCGTCTCCACCGCCTGCTCGAGGATCGTCACCGCCTCCTCGAGCCGGCCCTGGAGCATGACGAAGATCCCGAGGTTGTTGAGCGACGAGGCGGTGTCGAGGCTGTCGCCGCCGGTGACGGCGCGCTTGATCTCGATCTCCTTGCGGGTCAGCTCCTCGGCGAGGGCGTAGTCCTGCCGCCAGACCTGGGCGAGGATCGACTGGGTCTGGTAGCAGGCGGCGACCTCGACCGACTGCTCGCCGTGCAGCGCGAGGCTCATCGCGAGCGCGTCCCGGATCGCCCGGTCGGCCTCCTCGTAGCGGCCGGCGTCGGTCAGCAGGCGGCCGAGGAAGTCGAGGGTCACCCCGACCTCCGAGCTGGGATCCCCGAACACACGGCGGCGAAGCTCGAGCAGCTCCTGCGATCGGCTGATCGCCTCCTCGAAGCGCGAGTCGCGCCACGCGAGCTGGGCCAGCGCCGCCAGGGTCTCGACGGTCTCGGGATGCTCGCGGCCGAGCAACCGTGTGCGCGTCTCCAGTGCGGCCTCGAGCAGCGGCCGGGAACGGTCGTATCGGCCGAGGGCGTTGAAGGCGTTGCCGACCGTGTGGCGGACCTCGGCCTCCACCTCAGGCTGCCCGACGAAGGAGGACGAGATCTTCTCGGTCGCACGGTCGAGCGCCTCGGCGACGGTGACGTCGGAGCTCTGCTCCCACGGGTTGGCCGCGCTCAGAGTCTCACGCATGAACTGGTTGACCGCCCTCGCCTTGGCTGCCTCGGCCTCGGCGCGGTCGCGCTGCCGGGCGACCGCGTTGGCCTGCAGC
The DNA here is from genome assembly GCA_963714745.1 of uncultured Acidobacteriota bacterium. Taxonomy (GTDB): domain Bacteria; phylum Acidobacteriota; class Thermoanaerobaculia; order Thermoanaerobaculales; family Sulfomarinibacteraceae; genus CAVQPK01. Next base: position 51,528 of record CAVQPK010000010.1, on the reverse strand, counting down.
GTCGCAGTCACCGCGAACGCCACCACCAGCAGCGCCACCGTGGCCGCGAAGCCTGCCGCCAGGCGGTTGCGCTGCACCATCTTGCGCAGCTGGTAGGCGGCGCTCGGCGGCCGGGCCTGGATCGGCTGCGAGTCGAGGTAGCGGTCGACGTCCTCCGCCAGCGCGGCGGCGCTGCCGTAGCGGCGATCGGCCTCCTTCTCCAGCGCCTTGCCGACGATGGTCTCGAGGTCGCCGTCGAGCCTGCGGATGCCGCTCCAGCTCTGGCGGAGCGGCAGCGGCCGGTCCTCGCAGATCACCCGGACCGCCTCGGCCAGAGCCGCTCGGGTCACCTCGTAGGGGCGGCGGCCGGTCAGCATCTCGTAGAGCATCACCCCGAGCGCGTAGACGTCGGTGCGGACGTCGATCGCCGCCACGTCGCCCCGCGCCTGCTCCGGGCTCATGTACTGCAGCGTGCCCTTGATCATCCCGATCTCGGACACCTGGGTGGCCGCCACGTCGGCGTCGGTGATCCGGGCGAGCCCGAAGTCGAGGATCTTGACCGTCGGCAGACCGCCGTCGGACGAGCCGCTCGAGACGGGCTGGGGGCCGTCGGTCACGACGATGTTGGCCGGCTTGAGGTCGCGGTGGATCACGCCGCGCTGGTGGGCGTAGTGCACCGCGTCGCAGATCGTACGAAACAGCCCGAGCCGGAGCTCGAGCTCGTCGGCGTCGAAGGGGCTCGGCCGGTCGGCGAGCCAGCGGTCGAGAGTCCGGCCCCGGACCAGCTCCATGGCGAAGTAGTCGTGGCCGTCGTCGGTGTGACCGGACTCGTAGATCGCGGCGATGTTGGGGTGCTTGAGCCGCGCCAGGGTCTCCGCCTCGCGGTGGAACAGCCTCCGGTGGAGATCGTCCACCTGGTGGTCGCGGCGCATGACCTTGAGCGCCACCCGGCGCCGCGGGCGCTCCTGCTCGGCCTCCCACACCACGCCCATGCCGCCCTCGCCGAGCAGGCCGACGATGCGAAAGCCGGCCACGGCCGCAGGGAGAGGCCGGCTGCGCGGTGGCGCCGCCGCGTCACCGGCGGACGAGATCGTCCCGCCGGTTTCGGCGGGCTGTGGGCCTACGCCCGACAGGGTCGGATCGTCGTTGCCGTTCGGGAGGTCGGGACGGAGATCGTCGTCGTGAGGCACTTGGGGGCATCTCCTGATTCGCGTTGTGCCGTTCGTGGCCAGAAACCGCTGAGAAACCGAGGGATATTCCCCGGAGTCCGCCGGCTGGCGGGTCCGGTGCGGATCGCGGTGGGGTCACGCCCCAGCAGGAGAATCCCGGCCATCCGGCCCGCGTCCAGTCAGTGGGCGGTGGTCGACCTGGAAGAGAATCAGCCAGGCTGTCGGTCAGCGGAGGTGGGCCAGGGGACGGTTCGCTGTCGAGATCACGGGCGTGATCTGCCCCACCGGCACGACCCGATCGTGCGGCTGACGCCGGCTGCTGTCGGGTGTGCGAGCGTGACCCGGTCGATCGGTGCCTTCCCCGTCTGCGCACGGGGCAGAGCTGCGAGCCGAGAGCAAAGCACAGTCCGCCGGCTGACCAGGCGGGAGTCGAACGCCGTGGGGGGTACCGCGCGGTGCGGTGTCGACGGGGGGAGTCACGTCGAGGCTACTTCGCGTCCTTGGCGGCCTGCTTCTTGGCCTTCGCCACCTTCTTCTCCTTGGGCGAGAGCTTGGGCTTGTTGGTCTTCTCTTTCTTCACCTGACCCTTGGCCATCTCGTGTCCTCCAGTCTCAGCGAGCCAGCCGGCCGGCCGTGCAGCCGATGATCGCTGAGAGGTGCCACTGTACACCCTCACGGCCGGAGCGCCGTCGGATGGACGCCGTGCATTGAATGGGCTAGAGCCAGTCGAAGCCGCGGCCCTCGGCACGGGGGCCGAACTCGCGCATCCAGGCCATCTCGTCGTCGCTCAGCGGTCCCGTGTCCAGAGCCTGCAGGTTCTCTCGCAACTCTGTGAGGCTCTTCGGTCCGGTCAGCACGACATCTACGTGCGGCGAGCTGAGACAGAAGCGGTAGCAGTCCGGCGCGGTGGGCACCGCTCCCTCCCAGCCCTTGGGACGTTTCAGCAGACGGCGCCAGCAGGTGGCGGTGTAGGCCACCACCGCGTGCCGGCCCCGCGGCAGGTGGGGGAAGATGTCCTGCTCGGCGCCTGGATGGGCGGCGTTGTAGCGGATCATCAGCAGGTCGAGAGAGCTGGTCCGGGCGAGCTCGGCGGCGCGTTTGCGGTCGTGGATCGAGGTGCCGATGGCGCGCACGCCACCCTCATCGCGCAGCGCCTCGAGCTCGGCGGCGATCGCGGGCGTCCAGCGCGAGGTCCTGCCCAGCCAGAAGAGCTGCAGCACGTCGAGGGTGTCGATGTCGAGCAGGCGCCGGGCCTTGTCCAGCGCCGCCCGCAGCCCGCCGCTCCACCACGCCGTGGTCGGGCCGGTGGCCACGACGAAGCGATCTCGGTCGCGCCGGAGTGCGCGCCGCAGTGCCTCCGTCGCCTGCTTCATGCGGGGCGACCAGAAGACGTACTGCATCCCGCCCTCGCCCAGGGCCCACTCGACGCCTTCGGCATCGAGGCCGAAGCTGGGCGCCAGACCCATGCGCAGCACCTCCTTGTCGATGACCGGCAGCCTTCGATGGGTGAACCCGGTTCGTTCCATGGCTCATCTTGCCATGGCAGCACCGAGTGCTCCCCACCGCATCGAGGTCGACGTTCGGCCCCCGCCCGGGTCTTTCCGACGCCGTCGCGGAATCGGGTACTGCTGCCTCCGGCGAGAACCCTGGCGCGGTCCGAGCGTCTCGCGCCGTCCTTTCGTCCGTGGACCGGCTGCATCCGAGTGCCATCGTGAGAACCCACCGCCGCGACAGGATGCAGCCGGCGAGTGTCACCAGATTGTCGGCGAGGCCGAGCTCGGCAGGGGCTGGAGGGGACCGACGCGGAACCGTGCCGGTCAGGCTGCGCGAGGAGGGTCGCTGGCGTGTCTCGAGATCGACCGATAGCGAAGGATAATGGACGTCAGAGGCGTCTATCCCCGGGTGAGGGGGAAGAGGCGGTGGCGGTGGACATGGGAAGCTCCGATCGCAGGCTGGTGAGCCGAATGCTCGCCGGTGACGACGGTGCGTTCGATCAGTTCTTCTCCGACCACTTCCCCAGCCTCTTTCGATTCGCTCTGTCGCGAGTCGCCAACGACACCTTTGTGGCCGACGAGGTGGTGCAGATCACCCTGCGCAAGGCCATCGACAACCTCGAGCGCTTCCGTGGAGAGGCGACGCTGTTGACCTGGCTGTGCAGGATCTGTCGCAACGAGATCGTGACCTACTACCGACGCGCCCGACGCCAGCCGCAGCTCGTCGAGCTGGTGGAGGAAACCCCGGAGGTCCGCAGCGCCCTCGAGCTGCTGTCTGCTGCCGAGCCGGTCAGCCCAGAGACCAGGCTGCATCAGAGGGAGGTCGCGCGCTGGGTCCGGGTGACCCTCGACAGCCTGCCCGCGAGCTACGGCCGGGCGCTCGAGTGGAAGTACGTGCACGGCCTGTCGGTGAAGGAAATCGCCGAACGCCTGGGTCTGAGCCCGAAGGCGGCCGAGTCGCTCCTCACACGCTCACGACGAGCTTTCCGCCTGGGCTTCGCGGCGATGACGGCAGGCCATTTGGACGGTCCCGTCGCGTCGGCTCGAAGCTGAACAGAGAGGGCAAGGCAGCGGACCATGGAACCCATCGAGCACGCCGCCGACCCAGCGAACACGGCTCGGCTCGAGCCATCGCCGAGGGACGGTGTTGGCGAGCTCGTGCGCCTGGCCGGCCAGCGACCCGAGATCTCCGCCGACCGCACCGCGATGCATCGTGCAGCGGCTCGGGACTATTGGCAGCACAAAGTGGCCTTGCGGCGCAGGCGCCGGTGGCGCTGGATGGGCCTTGCCGCGGCATCGGCGGTGGCTCTTGTCCTCTGCGTCGACCGGCTCTGGCTCGACCAACAGCGGCCGGCACACACGACGGCCGGCACGAAGCACGGTGTCGTGGCGCGAGGGCAGGAGCCGGAGACGTTTCCTTCTGGCGGCGAGGTCGCCCAGGTCCAGGGTAGCGAAGCACCGCCGTCGAGTGAGCCGCGCGCACCGGCTGCCGCGCAGAGTCAGCACGACCCGAGCGACGCCTCTGCGACGCTGACGGTGGAGAAGGGTGACCTCGTGCAGAACGGCCGCCGGCTCGAGACCGGTCCGGAGAGCCGCGCGGCAGTGCGGTTGGCGAGCGGATACGAGCTGCGCCTCGATCTTGACACCCGTCTGGACCTGGTCGCCGAGTCGACTCTCGTGCTTGAGCATGGTGCCGTCTACGTCGACTCGCAGCGAGCGTCGGCGGACGCTGGGTTGGAGATCCGGACGCACCTCGGTGTGGCCAGCGATGTCGGTACCCGGTTCGAGGTCCGAATCTCAGGAGCTAACATGAGAGTGCGAGTGCGCGATGGGCTGGTCAATGTGATCAGCCACGGTCGCATCCACGAGGCCGGAGCAGCAGTCGAGCTGCTTGTGGATGCAGCGGGCACGGTGGAGCGGCGGAGCGTGCCGGTCTACGGACCGGATTGGCAGTGGAGTCTCGAGATCGCACCCGCTTTTGACATCGAAGGCCGTACGCTGCGCGAGTTTCTCGCCTGGGTGTCACGGGAGACCGGATGGCGCCTCCGATTCCACAACCCAGCCGTCGCAGCGGGCACTGGCGCCGTCGTCCTCAGCGGTTCGATCGAAGGCCTGACGCCAGCCGACGCCCTGGCCGTTGTGTTGCCGACCAGTGGACTGCGCCACCGGGTGGTCGAAGACGTGTTGATCATCGAGCCGATTCAGGGCACTGACAGCGGAGCCCAGTGATCCGTGCGCCGACCGAAGGACGCACGCCGATACCTGTTGATGCTGGCCCTCGCTGCCTGCTCGGCACCACTTGGAGCCCAGACCATTGAAGGCTCGAGGTATGTCTGCTGGGCGCTGCCCGACGTGCTGCGCGACCTTCAGGCGCATGGCGTGCAGGTCGTCTTCAGCAGCAATGTGGTGCGCGACGAGATGCAGGTGACCTCGATCATCGGGCAGGGCTCACCGCGCCGGGTCCTTGATCAGCTTCTGAGCCCGCACGGCCTCAAAGCGGTGGCCGGCGCCGGCGGCCGGCTCCTGGTCATGCAGGATCTCGCGAAGACCGACCGTGGCGACGGAATCGGGTCAGTGTGGTCGACACCGCCGTCGACGGGGTTCTCGTCCGAGGTGTTTTCGACGCTCAGGACAGACGCTGCGGGCGGCCTTCCCAGCTCGCTGCCGGCGTGGATCGACCGCGGCACGCGCTCCGCTCTCGCAGAGTTGACCATTCCTGCCGATGCCACCGATCCCGACGCTCTGGTTCTGCCGCCCGTCGAGGCCAAGTTTCTCGTGGTCCGGCTGGGGCGTGGCCAGGTCACGAGCTGGGAACGAATCGCTTACGCGATCAAGACGATCGCCGTTCGCGCCAGGGCGCGCTCGCCGGACCTGCAGGTTGCGCTCGAAGCCTCCCCTGAGGAGCGCCTACGTCTCCTCACGCACGATCTGGCACCCTACCTCGACGCTTGCGTCCTGCGGAATCCCCCGATGGCCGTGGCTGATCAACCCGGCCGATGGTGGTGGCGGCCTGCCGACGACGGTCAAAGGGTCCTGCACAAGCTATTGCAGGGGTCCGACCTCGGGGCCGAGCTGGTGCTCCTGGACGGGCTCGATCTCGATCCGCTCGAGCGTGAACTCCTCGAGCTGATCAAGACCCTGCCGAGCATCGACATCATGCAGCAGCCGCGGGTCACCGGGATCAGCGGCGATGCCGTCCGCTTCCTCTACGGCCCGTACAGCGGGAGCTACTATCTTGCTGTCTACGCCACGCTCGGAAGCCCGCAGCGCCTCGTATTCTCACTCGGCCCAGGTCTTGCGGCGAAGTGTCTCTTTCCGGAAGGCTGCCCGGTGTCGTACTCCCAACGCGGATCGCTCAGCGAGCTGAAGCTCTCCGGAGAGAACGCCTACTACCTTGTTGAGCTGCGGCAGGAGCCTGACGGTACTGGAGGCTCGGGCCTCAGGGTCGACGGTCACCGGGTCATCGATGCGTACGAGGAGGTCGTCAAGAACCAGGTCTTCCGGGACCGCCAGGCGCGGAAAGTCAAGTCGCTCGACGTCATGGAGCTGCGACATGCCCGGTCCCGGGACCCTTCAGCCCGACAGTACAGCTGGCTCCACCGGATCATCGAGCGCCGCGGCGAGCTCACCGAGTACCACCATCTCGGAGTGTTCGTCAACGGCGTCCCCAATCCCGAAGGCAAGCTCCGTGTCGGTCGCGACCTCCTGGCCGAGGCGTCGATCGAGCTCGAGCCGCTCGAGATCGAGCTCGACCGGACCTATCGCTACGAGCTGGTTGGAGAGGAGCTGGTCGACGGTCACCTCACGTCGAAGATCGCCTTCACACCGTTGCGTCAGGGAAGCTACCTTTCGGGTACGGTGTGGATCGACCGGAAGACCGGCGCGCGACGCAGGATGAGGGTCGTGCACACCGGCCTGAAAGGTCCGCTCGTCAGTCGCGAGATCACCCGCCACTACGAGTGGATCAACGACGGTGGCCAGTGCTACTGGGACTGGACGGCGAGCCGCGGGATCTCGGTGGCGTACTCCCGGGAGGCGTGGGACAGCGACACCGAGCGCTATCACTTCAGGTACAACCGCCCCGACCTCGAGAATGAGCTGGCCGAGGCATACGCCGGCGATGTCCCGATTCACCTGGCGGTACCTCCCCTTGGTCATCGCTGGCTGGTCAAGAGAAGGCACCGCGAACACGGCAGACGGCCGCCGATCGATGGCACGGCAGCACGGGCAACTCGGGCTGGCGACCCGGAAGGCAGCGGGTTGAGTGCTCTGCCGGACCTCGAGAGCATGACGGCCTCCGGTGACCTGACGCGCGGAGACCGTGTGCTTGCCGGTGCTGATTGGGACGCCACCACCTACGAGCCGTACCTTCGCCTGCAGCACAACTGTTCGGAAGACCTCGCATGCTCTGACCTGGGGTTCTTCTTTCATCGCCGGGACCTGCTTGCCAACGGGGCTGAGCTCTTCGCCGGGATTCGCAAGAGGACCTTCTGGGCCCGCCTGGCCTATCCGAGGGTCTTTGGCAGCGACTGGCTGATGAACAGCTGGGTCAGCTTCCGGGGTGACTGGGTGGAGCTCGTACCCCTCGACGGCGCGACCGGCGACGTCGTGCCCTCCGGCGACTCCGACACTCCCAGCTCGACCCCGATCTTCGCGGCGAGTCGTGAGCTGGGCGTTGGAGTCGTCCGTCCGCTCAACAGGTACCTCTTCTTTCATGGCAGCTATGGGCTGCGCCGTCTGGGCTTCTCCCGGCATCCCGAGACCCGGGTCGGATATGTCCTGCCCAGCTCGACCTCCGAGCATCGCAGTGTCGTCGGCCTCGACGTGCAAGCTCGCTGGTTCTCTGTTCGGGCCGGCTACTCGCTCGCAAGGCGCGACACCTGGAACCCGTGGGGGGCGTCGACCGGACTCGGCGACGGCGACATCGCTGCCGACCGGCACGTCGGCCCGCTTGTCGGCGCGCTCCCGTCGGCCTCGATTCTCGAGTCTGCGGGAGGTCTCCACCGGACCTACCGCCGGGGCTGGCTCGCGGCGGGTACGTCGGCGCCCCTGCAGGAGTGGAGGTCGATCGGCGCGCAGCTCGTCTGGCAGAAGGGCTGGGATCTCGATCACTTCTCGAGCTTCTATGCCGCTTCCGACTCGGCCCTGGAGGTGGCTGGTTTCCAGCCGGTGCGGTTCCACGAGGGTTTCGGGGCCGTGCTGAGCTACAACACCAACATCGAGAGGCGAGTGCCGCTGACCGTTCGTCTCGAGGGGGCGGTGCTCAGAGGCCCCGCGATTGACCGCCTCAGCGTCGATCGTCTGGGAATCGCATTGGAGTCGATCCTCAGTGGCCCGTTCAACACCGACCTGTACGTCAGGCTCGGCTACGGCGTCTACTCCAGCCTTGACGAAGAAGCCGGCAGGCTGCGCAGCGACGTGGTCTTGTCGCGGCGGTTCTAACCCGCATCTCTCCCTCGGGGTTCGTCCGGAGGGACGCGTGCTTGGCCACCCTCGTGACGACTGCGGCGAAGGATACCGGACCCTGCCAGCGTCTATCGCGCGGGTCCGGCGAGGCCGAACGGGACCCCGGGGGAGAGCGCGATGCGCCGACGCTTCCAGGTTCTGCTTGCAGTTGTCGGGTTGACCTTCGTCGCTCCTGGTGGCTCAGCTGGCGAAGGGGCGGAACAGGGCGTACTGCCGCAATGGGTTGATGCGAGCCAGGCCGGTTCGGTGTGGGTCGAGACGCCGTTTCCCGCGCAGGACGACACTGGCTTGCGGGTCTCGGGCGCGAGTCGTTTTCTGATCGTCAGGCTGTCGACAGTCGAGCCTGACGACTGGGCCGAGCTGGCGTTCAATCTCAAGAACCTCGTGATCGACGCGCGCGCCCGATCACCGCAGCTCAGGGTCGCCCTCGACGGTGCGGTGGGTGTGGTCGAGAAGCTCCTGCCGCACGGTCTGGCGCCCTATGTCGATGCCTACGTCTACCGTCAGGGCATGGTCCCACCGGCTGAAGACGACACGGCCCGCTTATGGTGGCGCTGCCGGGTCAGCGAAGATGAGGTGCTCGACAGCCTCCTCGAGGCGAGTCGCCACGGTGCCGAGCTGGTCGTGCTCGACGGAGTCACCGTCGATGCAGCGTTGCGCGGTCTTCTGGAGAGGATTCAGACGACGCGATCGACGGATCTTCTCCACCAGCCGGTGGTCGAGGGCATTGCCCAGAGCCGGGTGCATTTCTTCTCCGACCCTCGCAGCGGAGATCACTGGATCGCCGTTCGAGCGGAGCCCGGGCACACCGCGCGCTTCTCGTTCACCCTCGACCACGCGATGGAAGCCAACCAGATCTTCCCCGATTCTGCCGACTTCGAGTACTCCAACCATGATCGGTACGGCGAGCTCAGCGTGTTCGGGCATCACCGCTTCTACCTCTTCGAGCTTCGATCCGCGGCTGAAGCACCACCGCAGGGGGAGCTCGAGGTGGCCGGCTCGCCGATCCTCGACCCCTACGAGATCGTCGTGATGAACCAGGCCTTTCAGGAGCGCGAGAGAGACAAGGTGCAGTGGCTCGACGTGACCGAGGTGCACGACTCCCTCGCGCAGATGCCGGGAGCGCGACCGGCGCGCACCGAGTACCGAGTCATTGAACGTCGGGGCGAACCGACCGACTACATCTGGACCGGTTGGTCCGTCAACGGCGTCAAGGTCCCCGAGGACAAGTTCTGGCAGGGATTCATCTACGACGAGCGAGTGCTGCTCGACCCGCTCGATATCGAGCTTGACCGCACCTACGAGTACACCTTCCTCGGTGACGAGACACTCGACGGGCATGCGACCTGGAGGATCGGCTTCAAACCGCTCAAGCAGGGGGCCTATCTGGCCGGCACGGTGTGGATCGATCAGCAGAGTCACGCGCAACGCAAGCTGCGCGCCCACCATGTTCTCCCGCGGCCGCCCATGGGCGCCCACACCGTGACGGTGTACTACCGGTGGATCGAGGACGACGGTCAGCGGTACTGGGCGTGGACCCGCATCGAGGACTCGCACGCGTGGACCTACTTGGGGCGTCACCTTCCGGTTCAGACCGAGATCGTTCGCACCGGTCACAAGTACAACCGTCCGACCCTCAACGAAGAGCTCGAGAACGTCTACGGCTCCTACGCCAGGATCATTCGCGAGTCCGTCGATGGTGATCTTCACTGGCTTGTCCACAAGAGCGAGCGCAACAAGCGGGAACGGGTATTGCCGAGGAAGGTCCGTGAGAACATCCGGGAGATCCGGCGAGAGGCCGACGCCGACGTTCAGACCAACTCGTATGGCCGGGTGCTCGGCGATCCAGGATCGTTCAACAGTGTCCACCGGGTCGGCGCAGTCATTGCCTTTGACGAGGACCGGTACTCAGACGTCTTCGTGCGGCCGTACTACAGCTATCTCAACCTCGGGGTGCGGGGATCGAAGTACCAGGTCTTCGTCAACGCGTCTGACCGTGGGATGTTCGGCGTCGCCCGGCCGGGCGTCTTCCGCAGGAACTGGACTCTCAGCCTCGACTTCAACCGCATCGACTATCGCGACCGGGAGCTCGGTCAGGGCGGGGAGAGCGAGGTTCCGGTCTTCGGCGGGGAGGTGACCCTGTCTCTGGCGATGCCCATCGGTTCGCATCTGTCGCTCACCTCTCGCCTCAGCCGCGCGCAGTACGAGTACGACGAGGAGCCCGCCGTTCGCCTCGACCCGACCTTCGTGCTGCCGGTGAATCACTGGGAGAACACCGGTCGCCTGGAGGTGCGGTACGACCGCCGCGGCTTTTCGTCCGAGGTGGCGGTCGAGCACACCGCGCGCGACAAGTGGCGAGCGTGGGGATACCTCGACCAGCCGCTGCAGAAGTCGTGGACTCGGGTTCTGGTGCGGGCTGGGTTCTACCGGCAGGTCGCGCGCAACCAGTCCTTGGGAGTCTCAACCACGTGGGTCACGGGCTCGGGCGAAGACCGTTTCTCACGGTTGCGGCTCAACCAGTCGGGTCTGGCTGTCGGGGGCTACAGCAGCCTGATTCGCTTCGAGGAGGGACTCGGGGTGAGGCTCGAGTACACCGGGAACCTCTTCAGGCTGTTCCCGGTCCAGCTGCGCCTCGAAGGCGCGATGATCCAAGCTGAGAGAGATCTGGACGAGCGCGAGCACCTGATCGGCGCGGAGCTGACCACTTCGTGGCACGGTCCCTGGAAGACGGATCTCCTCATCGGTGTCAGCCGCGGCTTGAGCACCAGCATCGAGCAGGCCAAGGACCAGGACATGACCTTCTTCGTCGTGTGGGCGCGGAGGCTCTGATACCCGTGTGTCGACACGCGGCCTGGGTCGCTCTTGCCCTGACTCTCCTGGAACCGCCGATGCTGCGCGCGCAGCCTTCAGCGCCGCCCTCCGTGGTCGAGGACTACTACGACTCCTGGCTGGCGAGCGTCGAGCACCTGATGAGCGACGCCGAGTATCGGTTCTTTCTCGGACTGGAGGACGGCCGGGAGCTCTTCATGCGCCGCTTCTGGGAGGTTCGTGCGCCCGATGCGAAATCGATCAACCCCGCTCGCGATCGTTGGCGGCGCAATGTCGAAGAGGTCGAGCGGCAGTTCGGCACCATGCACTCGGATCGCGCGCGAGCGGTGCTCGCAGCCGGCAAACCCGACCGGGTGAAGGCCCTCAGAGGATGCCGTGGGCCGGTGCGCGATCTCGAGATCTGGACATACAGTCCGTGGCAGATCGAGGCGCAGACCGGGCGCGAGGAGGCTGCCGGGTTTTCGCTCGTCTTCTTCCTCACCGGAAACGGACCGAGCCAGTACTACCGTCATTGGTCGAGCCAGGATGGTGTGGTCGCCCTGATCGATGACAGGGCCGCAGCGAAGCCGTGGAGCCTGGAGCGGTTGCTCGAGTCCGCCGCGGCGAAGAGCTGCTTCGACCTTGACGCCCAGGAGAGTGCCGTGTTCGCAGCTGCCTTGCGCAATGCCCTCGGCGAAGACGAGCTGAGGGAGCGCGTCGGCTTGCCGATTCCTGATCCAGGCTGGCTTTCCCTGTTCTCTGCAGAGTTGGTCGCCCTTTCGACGGATTCAGGGCTGCACGCGGAGGCAGCGACCGCGGAGATCTCGTTTCCAGGCAGCTACCAGGGCGCCACCCTGGTACAGGGACGCATCGAGGTGCCTGTGGCCGCTCTCGCGCGCGGTCCCGACGGAGTCCAGCTGTTCGATCGCCTGCTCATCGAGGGCGAGGTATGGGCGGCCGGCCGCATGGTCGACAGCTTCTCGATCGCCAACGACGTGAGTGGAGGTGCGCCTGGTGACACCGTACCGCTGGACTTCTACCGGCTGCTCGATCCGGGCAGCTACGCCCTCAGCTTGCGGGTCGAGGATCGCGGTGGTGGCGCTCTGCTGCAGGAGGTTCGCCAGCTGTTGGTACCCGAGGTGAGAGAGGAAGCCGCGTCCCGGATCGCGGGCCAGAGCCTCACCCAGCTCACCGCGAGTCGAGCCTCGCAGACGACGGTCTTCCCAAGCGTGAAGCTGCTACAAGCGGGCACTGACCTGGTGGTGGGTACGCTCCAGGTGAACGCGGTGACGACCGGGCACGCAATCGTCAGGGTCGACTTCCTGCTCGATGACACACCGGCGGGCAGCGACCGCCAGCCGCCGTTCTCTGCCGAGCTCCGCCTCGGCCGCGTCCCGCGCCGCCACACTGTTGTGGCAGTGGCGTTTGACGCCGATGATCGCCCGCTCGCGCGTGACGAGATGGTGCTCAACGGCGGACCGCATCGGTTCACGGTCCGCTTGGTGGAGCCGGCGCCTGGCGCCGGCGGAGGGCGCGTCCAGGCGGTCGTCGAGGTGCCAGAGGACGAGCGCCTCGACCGCGTCGAGCTCTTCCTCGACGACACCCGGCTGGTGACGCTTTTCCAACCGCCGTTTCTCCATCCCCTGCCGCAGCTGGCGACCAGCCGCGCCGCATTCGTGCGTGCTGTTGCCTGCCTCGGAACCGGCGAGTGTGCCGAGGACACGGTCGTGCTCCACCGTGCGCCGGGTTTCAGCGGCGAGATCGAGGTCCGACTCGTGGAGCTCTTTACCTCGGTGGTTGACTCCGATGGCCGCTTTGCCCGTGGTCTCACCGCCGAGCGGTTCCGGGTGCTCGAAGACGGAATCGAGCAGTCGCTGGTGCGTTTCGAGACGGTGGACAGCCTGCCGATCCATGTTGCCCTCTTGATGGACATCTCAGCTTCGATGGAGTCGCTGCAAGAAACTGCCACTGAGAGCGCGCTGCGCTTCTTCGAGAGTGTGCTCGGACCCAGGGACCGAGCCGCTCTGCTGGCCTTCCATCACGAGATCATGCTGCTGGTGCCTTTCACCAACGACCTCGGTCGGTTGCGCCAGGGCCTCTTCGGCCTCACCCTGGAGTACGCGACCCGGCTCTGGGACGGCGTGATCTACGCCGCCAACTACTTCGGTGGTCTCGAGGGCAAACGAGCCCTGGTCGTGATTTCGGACGGCCGGGAGATGGGCAGCCGGTTCTCCTTCCCGCACGCGCTCGAGTACGCTCTGAGCTCCGGAGTCGCGGTCTACCCGATTGTCATCGGTGGTCAGGCGGACCCGCTGGAGCGCGCACGCCTCAGGCGGTTGGCTGAGGAGAGCGGCGGCACCTTCTTCGCGATCGAGCACCTTGCGGAGCTCGACGCGGTCTACCGCCAGCTTGAACAGGAGCTGCGCTCCCAGTACCTGTTGGTGTACCAGGCGCCCGACGGAGCTCCGCGAGACCAGTTCCGAGCCGTCGGGGTCGAGATTCTGCGGCCGGATGATCCGGCTTCGGGCGGCGCCGAGGCTCAGGATGATGCTCTGCGTGCGAGGACCATACGGGGGTACTACCCGTAGCCTGCCCGGAGGACCATGTACACGCTGAGGGCGATCGAGCTTCCGAGCACGACCAGGCTGGTCACCAGGTGAGGCCAGACTGCCACCAAGTCCGGGATTCTCAGCACTCCGGTCCGGGCACCAGGCGTGACGACGCAGGGACCAGGGAGGGCTGCATCGAACCCCGACCGGCACAGCCAGGCGTTGCTCACGACGAGCAGGATTGTCCCGCCCGCCGTGACCAGGGACGCCAACAGCCAGGAGAGAGCGGTCGTCGCTTCAGGCGGCCCCAGTCCGCCGAGGAACCAGCTCAGTATCAGGAGGGCGAGCACCGGCGACATGCCCGCCACCATGGCGTTGACCGCGATCACCTCGACCAACGCGGTGCGGCGGGCGGCTTGCCAGTAGCCCATGCCCAGCTGAGGCCCGACGAAGGGCGAACGGGACAGCAGCAGCCCGATCAGCAGGCATGCGGCATGGTTGGCGACCAGGATCCTACCCGCCTCGGCATTCGGGGCGAGCAGGGCGAAGAGTGCCGTCGTCCCGGCGATCGCCACGAGATACCCGGGCAGGCTGTGCAGTGCCGCGTAGAGGCCGAGCCGCCAGCAGCCCTTTTCCGCGCGGTCAGGCCGCTCACTGTGTCGTGCTCGTGCAAGGTGCGCGGCGAGCAGGCCAACGGGACCGAACAGGGCGACGGCCACCAGCCACACCACGAGTCTCGAACGCCGGCGGGTCATCTGCCAGGCCCAGGGCACGAGGCAGGACACGCACAGGATCAGCCAGACCCGAGCGACCGTCGCTGGACCTTTGAGCGCCGCAGCGCGGCTGCCCGATCGAGTCCTTTCCCGAGCCGCGGCGTAGTCGGGGAGCAGCTCCCTCTGAGGATGGGTCGTGGTGCTCACAGGGGTCGGCGGCTGAGCCCGCTGTCCCGTGTACGCCGCCATGATCCTCGGCATCAGACGGTACGGCGCCCGCGAGCTCGCCTCCACGTCGGCCCCAGGAAGGTAGAGGTTGGTGCGGTGGACCACGACCGTGTCGATGCGGGGCAGCACCAACACCATCTGGCCTCCAAGGCCACTCGCGTAGTAGTCGCCGTCCTGGATGCCATGGAAGTCACCCGTGACGACCCACCACAGGTAGCCGTAGCCGAGGTGTCGTTGGTCCGTGGGTGAGTAGGAGCGGGTGCTCTCCTTCACCCACCGGGTGGGGATGATCTGCTTCTCTTTCCAGCTCCCGCCGTCGAGGTAGAGCTGTCCGAACCTGGCCAGGTCTCTTGCTGAGATCAGAAAGGGATAGGCGGGATGCTGCGAGAAGTTGCGTTCGTAGGCGTAGGCCTGCCGTTCGGGGGAGTAGTCCTGCATGCCCAGGGGGTTGGCGATGCGCCGGTCGAACGCCTCGTAGATGTCCTCTCCGGCTCGCTCACGAATCACCGTACCGAGCACGTTGAAGTCCCAGTTGTTGTAGTACCAGTGGGTTCCTGGGGGGTGGCTGCCGCGATCGGGCCGCCGCCGACGCATGCCTTCCACTTCCCCGGCAGCAGGAATGTACACCCCGGAACGTGCCTTCAGCAGGTCCTCGACGGTGGCCCGCTTCTCGGCCGAAGTCAGTGGGACCCGATCTCCGATTCCGAGCTCCTCGAGGGTTGCCGCGAGATCGATGCTCCCTTCTGCGACGGCGATGCCGTACAGAGCGCTGATCAGGCTCTTGCGGGTGGAGTGCGACGCGAGGTTGTTGGCGGTCCTGCCCCACTCGAAGACGACTTCACCGTCTGTGACGATCATCAGAGCAGTGCTGTGGAGGTTCTCCAGGACTGGCCTGAGCTTCGCCAATCTGGTCGACGACCAGCCCAGGCTCTCGGGGCTTTTCGCTCGCTGCCAGAAGGAGCCGCTGGCCGTCCCGCCGGCGTCGCACAGTCGGATACCCCACCAGTTATGGTTCGGTGGAACGTCGTTCCAGGTTGCGAAGGCGTGGGTGCTGTCGGTTCTGTAGTGCAGCCGGTACGTGCCGGCCTCGAGCGGGAGGATGCGATCGACTCGACGGTTCTTGACGGCGCCGCCGGCGTGCTGGGTGGTGAGAGAGTACATCTCCCAGACGAGCTCGCCGGTGCGGGCGCTCTCGATACCGCCGTAGTCGCACATGGCGTACCCTGAGCTCTCGCCGAGTGCATAGACTTGAACCGCCGTGTTCTGGTCGAGCTTGAACTCGCGGATCCGGTACTGACTGTCCGCGACATCGTCGATGCTGGCTATCAGGCGACTGCACTCGAACCCCTCGGGCTCCTCTCGGGCGAAGGCCCGCGTGTAGGTGTCCATCAGATGGCGCGTCTGCTCTGACCTTCCCATTCGGCGGTGGAGCATGAGATTGGCGACGAGCTCTCGCCTCAGCAGCTCTCTGAGGTTCGGATCGTCGAGCTCCGTGAGGTTGACCGAGATGTCGTCGATCGCACCGTCCCAGTCCACCTTCGGCACCGGTGCAGAGAACGACTCCCGGAAAGCGAAGTCGTTCAAGAACCCGACCGCGAAGGGCGAATTGAGCACATCCCCGGCGCCGAGGGAGAAGGGTCTGCTCAGCTCATCGCTGTTGGCGAGCAGAATGAACGTCAGCTGCTTTTCGGGCACCTTGAGGTAGAGCGCCGAGTAGCCGGTCTCCCGGCCATAGTGCCAGACGATCTTCTTGCCAGCGAACTCCTGGACGAACCAGCCGAGGCCGTACGGCAGAGTCTGTCCCGAGTTCGACTGCGCAGGCGTGAAGGCGAGCTCCAGAGAGTCTTCGCTCACGAAGCGATGGCGGTCGATGGCCGCGTCGTAACTGGCGAGGTCGACGATCGTCGAGATCAGACCGGTCGACACCCCGAAGTGGTCCGGATCTGGCGGCTTGCCGGGAACGGGCTCGAGGGCATCGCCGAGCGCGTAGGGCCGCGCCAGCAAGCGATGGACCTCCCTGAACCTCGCTTCGAGATCCGCCGCCGGTCGTCGCGAATCTGAGCCTCGCAGCCGGGAGGGGGGCAGGACCGGGGCGGTGCTGAGCATGCCGGCCGGAATCAGTATCTGGTCGACGACGAGGTCGCGAAACGTCGCTCCGGAAGCCCTTTCGATGACCCTGCCGAGGTGAGCGAAACGGCGCCCGTCGTACCTGAAGCGGCGACCGGGCACGCCCTCGGAAGTATGGGTCAGGAGATGTCTGACCGTGATACCGCGGTCGCCCTTCAAGGTGACGCCATAGCTCTTGACGGGGTCATCCAGATCGACCTTCCCTTGCTCGACCAGTCTGAGCAGGATCTGCGACGCGAACGTCTTGGTCAGCGAGGCGAGGTGAAAGGGCGTCTCCGGCGTCACGGCGATGCCGTGCTCGAGGTCGGCAAGACCGAATCCCTGAGCCCAGATCAGGCGTTGGTTTCTCACGATGCCGGCGGCCAGACCCGGGATGCCCAGCTGACGCCGGTACTCCTCCAGACGCTCGGAAAGACGCTCCAGCGCCTCCTGGTCGGAGTGGTCGAGACTCTCGACCTGGATTCCGGCTGTCGTACCGTTCGCCGCATCAGTCGCGTCGGAGGCCCGCGGACGACCGACCAAGCCAGCGAGGACCAAGGCCAGAGTCAGGCAGCTGATGCAGCGGCCAGTGGTCGATTGTGTCGACATCCGGCAGTACCCCCCTTTCGCCGGGGCATCGATGCGCCGGTACCGGATAGACGCACTGTGGGCAGAATCCCTTCGTCCGGTCATCAGGAGGTGCACGGGAGACCGGACCCGGGCCCTCGAGGTCATCAGACGCGAGGCGGGTGTTCGACCTGCGGTGGAAGACGGCTGCGCGAGGGCGGTCGGCTGCTGCGGGCCGAGGACGGCACGCCTCAAGGGGGCGTGAGCTCGCCCCACCCGATGCTCCGACGGCCCTCTGGATCAGTCCGTTCTCCGAGACGGAGCCGGAAGGGAAACCGCTGAGCCTGTCTGGCAGTACATCTCATCAGACCCAGGGCACGCAGGCGTGGACCCGGCAGAGGACCCCGTTGGGGACGTCGGGGGACCTTCAGATCACGAAGGACCCCAGAGCCGGAGATGTACCGGACGATGATCGACCAGGGGATCGCGATGGCGCGAGGGACGGTCCGACCGCGCGACCTCAAACGGAGAGACGAAAGCTCGAGAAGGCGGAGGAACGACCATGATGCGGCGAGTGCTCGTGCTGACAGCCATGGTGTTGACCGGCTCGGCGGGGGCCGCGGTTCCCGCAGCGACGCCGTCCGGCGCCCCCGGATCTGCCGTCGTCGACGGCACGCAGACCTCAGTGGCCGCAGACAGCGCGGAGGCCGCCGGGGCGCCGCGCCGAGCAGGTCGCCGCCAGAGCCCCGACCCCTACGAGCTGATTTCGAGGGAGCGCATGCTGGCCGCGCTGACCGATCTGACCGCATTCGGCGCCTACTCCGGCTGGCGCGTCTCGGCGTCGAGCGCCGAGGCTGCTGCGCTCGACTGGATGGCCTCGAATCTCGAGGCGTTGCCGTTTCTCGAGCGGCTCGGCCTCGAGCTCGAGCGACGAGAGCTTCCACACCTTCACCGGCACGGAGATCCACCAGTGTCGGCTGCACCTGACTGTGGCGGGCGGAGAGGTCGAGGTGCCGGCCAACGGTCAGTTCGGCCGACGCGACCAGCTCCTGCGCACCCTGCGCGTGGACTCCGACGGCGTGCTCAACGACAACGACCCGGACCCGGTCGTGGTCTCCGGCCCGGTGATCGTTGTCCGCACCGCCGCCGAGGCCGCATCCCTGCGTCTCGCCGATGTCGAAGGCAGCGTGGTGTTCTTCGATCACGGGGCCATCGACCTCAACCTCGTGGAAACCGCCGATGCGGTCGCGATGGCCACCTCAGTGCTCGACCTGAACCCGGTCGGAGTGGTCCTGGTCACCGAGTTCTCCAACACCCTGGGCGACAGCTTCGGCACCTTCCTCGGCGACGGCAGCGCGTTCGTGCGGGTCGACCCATCCCTCGCGCCGGTGCCGACCCTGCACGTCCGGCTCGAGGACCTGGGGGAAGCCGGCATCTTCGGCTGGGACGACCTGTACGGCATCGACCAGCGCCCGCCTGGTGTGGGATGCCGATGTCTTCTCCCCCGGCACCTCGGGCAGCCTGGTCGCGCGCATCCCCGGGCGCGACCCGTCCCGCGCGGTCATCCTCGGGGGCCACATCGACTCGCCCAACACCCCGGGCGCGCTCGACGACGGCAGCGGCTCGGTGGTGATGCTCGAGGTGGCCAGGGTGCTCGACCAGGCGCGCGTGCAGCCGCCCGTGGACGTGTACCTGTGCTGGTTCGGCAGCCACGAGCGCGGGCTGTACGGCTCCTACGATTTCCTCGCCACCCACCAGGAGCTGCTCGACCGCGCCCTGGTCATGCTCGAAAGCGACTGCCTCGGCCATCCGCTCGACGGCCTGCCGGCGGCCCGCCTGACGCTGGAGACCTGGCCGTACGGCATCGTCGGCGACGAGACACCGTACTTCGCTGACTACCTGCGGCAGGCCGCGGCCGACCACGGGGTGGATCTCGACCCCTTCGTCCACTACGGCACGGTCTCGGACAACACCGCCTTCACCTCCTACGACATCCCCAACGCCGACCAGATCTACAGCAACCCGGCGCAGTGGCATGAGATCGGCGACGTGCACTACCTGCTGCACCTGCACGATCCCTACGACACGGTGGAGCTGGCGCGGCTGGAGTCCGACGCCTTCGAGGGCATGGCCCGAGCCGCCCTGACCGTTGCGCTCGAGGTGGGCGCTGACCAGCCGGTGCTGCGGATCACGCCGACGCCCGACCGGCGGGTCGGTCTTCGTCGCCAGCCACACCGAGTCGGTGCACATGACGCCGACCGCGTTCATCGATCTCGGCATGGTCCTGGCGTGGAACGGCTTCGACGTCGACACGATCCCCTACGGTCAGGCGGTGACCGCATCGGACCTGGAGGGAGCGGCGATGGTGGTGGCCCTGCCGGTCCACGACTACCCGACCGCGGACGGCGACCTGACGGTCTACGACGAGGCCTGGACCGCGTCCGAGATCGACGTCCTCGACGAGTACGTGTCAGACGGCGGCTTCCTGGTCCTCACCAACAGCGCGCACCGCCTCAAGTACCACAACCAGGTCTGGGACCCCAACGAGGACTGGAGCGACGTCAACGCCCTGGCTGGTCGGTTCGGCGTGGCCTACTCCAATACGACCATCGACGGCACCACCTGCCCGACCTGGGGGACACACCCCCTGGTCGCCGGCGTGCAGGAGCTGACGATCATCGACGGCAACGGGATTCCGTTCACGCACCCAGGGTGGGCGACCCTGGCCCGCTGCGGCACCAGAGCCGGCCGCGGCCCTCGTCGGCCACGGCGGCGGCGAGGTCCTGGCGCTGGCCGACCTCGGCATCTTCGGCACCGTCTACTACGAGCCGAACCTCCGGTTCTGGAGCAACATGGCGAGCTACGCGAGATCGCGGTGAAGCGGCGTGCCGAGCTTCCGAGGCGGAGCCGGGGATCTGCCAGGCAGGTGGCGTGGCGTTGACGCTCGAGCCCCTGAGGGAGACACCGCGCGCCGTGGCGGGCCCCTGTGCCCGGTCGTCGTCTTGACAGCTCAGACGTGAAGACCGAAATTGAGTTGAACGACAGCAAACGAGCCGGACCGGTCCCACACCTCGCGCAGCGTCGTCGCGGGGCGTGGGGCGATTCCAGCACTGTCCGTCCAGGGAGGTGAGCGATGGTTCCCAAGGAGAAGGCAACGAGCGTCGGACGGCCCTGCACCAGGCCCTGCACCAAGGTCGTCAAGTTCATGACCGACCACACGCTGCCGGCGAGCATCGGCATCAGCCTGCCGCCCTACACCAACATCGACGGCTACCGGTACGTCAACGTCTTCGTCCGCTTCACCCAGGACGAGGCCGACGAGGCGCCGGTCGACCTCGGCGTCGTTTTCGCCTTCGACAAGGGTGGGGCGATGGGCGCCCGGCGGTACGCCAACCTCGAGGAGAACCTGCCGGCGCCGCAGAGCACCAACTTCATCACTGTGTCCGGCGAGGGAAGCTGGCACGGCTCGCAGTGGAAGATCTCGAGCTACTGCGCCCGCTTCCCGGTCATGGGTCCGTTCGCGCAGGTGTTCGTCTACAACCGGGCGCCGGTCGAACGCAAGGTGACCGTGTGGGGGTATCTGGTGGCCTGAGGCGCCTGCGCGCGGTCATCGACGCCGTACCGCGGGGGCGCTTCGGCGCCGCGATCGACGAGTCGGTGCCGTGTGCAACAATCCAATAACCCTCGGGCGCGAGCACGTACCAGGGTCACGACCATTGCGGCATCCCCAGTGGGAACGGCCCGTCAAGGTGCGCAGGCCAGGAAGCCGTCTCCCAGCCGGTGCCGGCCTGCTCTTCGGGTTCACCCGATATGACTCCCGACGCCTGTGAGAGAACCGCAAAGACCGCGAAGAACGCGAAGAGGACCGCCAAAAAGGACTCAACCACGACCTGACCTCGTGACAAGATCGAGCTCGCGGAGCGTCTCTCAGGATGTGGAGTCCATCGTCACTGCTGCCGGAATCGTCGGGGTCGTGCCGATGACCTCGTGCGACGAGGAGCTTCGCCAGATCGCTCGTGAGCTTCGGCCCGACCGTCTCGACGGGCTCGAGCGCCTGTGGGAGATCTGCGGAGACGACCTCTACAGAGTCGCCCTGTGGCGTGCCGGCTCACGGTCCGATGCCGAGGAGGCGGTGCAGGAGGTCTTCGTCCGCCTGGCCCGTGCGCCGGGAAGGCTGCGCCGGACGAGGCGTCCCCGGGCCTACCTGATGGCGATGGCCCGCAACGCCGCCTGCGACCTGGTCAGGCGCCGTCGGCGGGACGAGCCGATCGAGATGCTGGCCGAGGCTGCGGTGGCCGAGGAGCGCATCGAGGCCCGTGCGTCCGGCGCCGGCGTGGCGCGGGCCCTGGCGGCGCTTCCCGCGGCGCAGCGCGAGGCGGTGGCACTTCGCTACCTCGGCGGCTTCAGCTACCGGGAGATCGCCGTGGTGTGCGGCGTCCCGGTCTTCACCGCGGCCAGCCGCTGCCGGCTCGGGATCGCCCGGATCCGCAGGACTCTGGGGGTGGAGCCATGAACGACCACGACCGTGACCTCTTCCGCGGGATGACTGCGCCGACGGCGCCGGCCGGGCTGCGACGGCGGGCTCTGGCCGCGGCGCAGGCGGCGGCTCGCCGAGGCCCTGCCCGGCTCGACGAGAGGATGTGGCGCAGCCGGCCGTTGTGGATGGCCTGGGCGGGCTCGGCCCTCATCCTGCTCGCCCTCAACCTGATGCTGCTGGCGAGCCCGACCCGGGGAGCAGGGAGTGCCTCGGGCGCCGGGGTTCGGCCGACCACGGCGCGGGCGATCGCCGATGAGCTCGACCGGCCGGGTCTCACCACCCATGCTCCGCGGCACCGCCCGACCTTGGCCGAAAGCCGCGTCCTGCTCGAGGCGCTGCTGGAGGGGGTCGACGGCGAGCCGCGAACCGATGACACAGGAGACGAGACATGAGCCTCAGTGACGCACCGTGGTTCCGCCGGACGACCCTGATCGGCGCAGCCCTGGCCCTGGTCGGCCTCGCTGTTCTTCCTGCGTGGCACCTCTTGGGGAGCTCGAAAACCGAGGGTCCCCGCGATCCCGAGGCCGCCGCGTCGGCGCGTCGCGAGCTCGCCGCCTTCGAGCGGCCCGAGCTGCCCGACGAGCTCAACGCCGCACGCTGGCTGGAGGCCGGCGCCGGGGCGATCGTGTGGTCCGAGGAGGATCGCAAGTCTGATCGGGAGCTGGGACCGCGTGATGCCCTACCAGCAGTGGCCCCAGGCCGACCGTGCTCGGGTCCGCGAGGTCCTGGGCCGCCAGGCCGGCGCGCTCGCGACCCTGCACTCCGCGGCCGGCCTCGAGAGCTCGAGCTTCGGCATCCGCTACCGTGACGGGTTCGACGCCGAGGCGCCCCAGCTGCTGCCTCTGCTCGATGCGGCCCGACTGCTGGTGGTCGAGGCGCGGATCGCGATTGCCGACGGCGATGAGGAGCTCACCGTCCTCGCCCTGGCGACGCTGTTCAGAATGGCGACCGCTCTCGAGCGCGAGAGCACCCTGATCGCGTCCCTGGTCGGAGTCGCGGTCGAACGGATGGGTCTGACCGCGGCCTGCGAGGCGGTCGCGTCCGAGCAACCCTTCGCCTTGCCTGAGGAGTTCCTCGGGCGGCTGGTCGAGGTCTCCTCGACCGGTGTCGAGCACGGCGAGATGCTTCGCCGGGTGGCGGCGGCGTGGCAGGCCACTGTCAGGCTCGCCCACGCCGAGGGCGGTCGTGGGCCGCAGTCGGACCCCGGCCGTGATGGGCTCAGTCTTCCCGAGGATCTCGACCTCGAGCAGCTCGCCTGCGCTGCGGCGCGGGTCGGCGAGCTGGCCGATGTGCCCTTCGGGACCGCTCGCGACCGCTTCGAGGAGCTCAGGACCATGCTGGGGCCGGCTGACAGTGGCCTCGGCGGGGACCTCAAGGGCTTCGTCGGCGGTATCGGCCGTACGCAGTCGGTCGACGCCCAGCGTCAGCTCCTCCGGGCCGCGGTCGCCGTGCGCCGGATGGGCCTCGAAGGGGGTGCCTACCCCCGGGAGAGGCCCGCGATTCCCGAGCTGACCGAGCCCGACCCCTTCAGCGGGCAGCAGCTCGCGTACCTGGTGGGGGACGACGGCTCGGTCACCATCGACCTCGTCGGGGTGCGCGAGCTGATCGGAGAGGTGGCCCTGACGTCGGTGGCGCGAGCGATCAGCCCGGTGGTGCTGCCGGCGCCGTGAGGACGGCGAGCGAGGAGCGTGTTCCGACACCTGTGGACGTTATTGGATTGTTGCACACGGCACCGGGGGGGAGGCGGAGGCCGCCTCCCCCCAGGAGTCGGCTCGCAGGTCACGCGACGGGGGTCACCCTCCCGGGCACTCCACCGGCTCCTCAGAGCGGAAGTAGGAGCAGCAGCCGGCGGCCCCCGCGCAGGTGGTCTCGCTTGCGGTGCCGTTGAACCCGCAGTCGTCGTCGGCGTTGCCGCCGTACATGTTGTTGATCAGCGTGCTCGCGCAGGCGCAGATCTGCTTGATGACGATGCACTGGCCCTTGCCGAGCTTGACCGCGTTGCTCGACACGCCCTGCTTCATGGTCTGGTAGTCCGGCGGGGAGGCGTCCTCGTTGGTGATGTAGATGATCTCTCCCAGACGGAGCATCTGGAAGCCCTTCTGGGGGCGGATGGTGTCGCCCGACACCGTCACCACCTTCTTCCACTCCTGGCTCGACTGGAGCTTGCCCGCCGACTGGAGCTTCAGCTTGAGGCTGGTCACCCGCTCTGGTCGCTGCGCCTCGGCGGCGCTCGGCAGCATCAGGCCAGCTGCGAGCAGCAGCACCACGGCGGCGATCCAGGCGGTGCGGCGCGGTCGGTCGGTCCTCAGGGTGTGATTCGGAGTGCTCATGGCGTCTTCTCTCCTTCTTCGTCCGGTGCGGGGCGGCCGCGGCACCCGGGGGCTGGCGCCCATCCCGCAAGCCAATGATTCGCAATCTCTAAAAGCTCTCTCCACCCTGGTACTCGCCGAATCGACCCGCATGGGGCCATGGCCGGGCATGTGCCGGCACGCGACGGCGCACCGACTGCGGCGCCAAGGGCTCCACCGGTGCTCCAGGCGGTGAGGGTCAGCTCACGGGATTCCGAGTCGGGGCGAGCGGGCCGCGCGTCATGCTCAATGCGGCCACGGGTCGCGGTCGTCGACCGCTGCCGCAGTGGCTACGATCCGCGGATCTGCGCCAGGACCGACTCGACCTGAGCGTGCAGCTCCTCGTTGCCGGCGGTGGCCGCCGCGATCGGCTCCAGGATCTCGGCTGCTCTGCGGTGCTGGCCGCCGGCGCGGTAGGCCGCAGCGGCGGCGACAGCTGCCTCGACCGTGTCCTCGTGACCGTCGCCGAGGTGCGACCTACGGCTCGCCAGCGCGCGCTCCAGCAGGGGCGCCGCTTCGACAGGCCGGCCCGCCTCGACCAGGGTCCCGCCCCAGCGGAGCAGTGCCGCGGCGACGCTGGCATGGTCCGGCCCATGGATCCGCTCGAACATCTCCGCAGCCTGACGGAGGAGGTCCACGGACTCGTCCCAGCGCTCCTGGCGGCGAGAGATGGAACCGAGGTTCGACAGGGCGGTCGCGAGCTGCGGGTGGTCGCCTGGATACGCCTGCCTCCAGATCTCGTACGCCTCCCGAAACCGCTCCAGGGCCGGGTCGACCTGTCCCTGCTGGTAGAGCACGAACCCGACGTTGTTCAGGCTCTGGGCGACCTGCGGATGGCCGGCCGCCGAGCACCGCAGCCCGCTGCGCGAGGGCCTCGCGGTAGAGGGCCTCCGCACGCTCCAGGTCGCCCTGCCGGCGGACCACCGTGGCGAGGTTGTTCAGCGTGGTCGCGACATCGACGTGGGGTTCGCCGACGGTCTCGCGCTGGATCTCGAGCGCCTCTCCCAACAGGGCCGCGGCCTCGTCGAGCCGGCCCTGCTGGCGAACGCGCCATGGCGAGATTGCTGCGGGTGCGTGCCGACTCCTGGCTGCGCTCGGTGCCCAATCGGCGGTGGATGGCAATCGCCCGCCGGTACAGGGCCTCGGCCTCCTCCGGCCGGCCCCGCTCGCGCAGCAGGACGCCGTAGTCGTTGGCCAGCGTGAGCTCGACCTCCCAGGGAAGCCGCTTCCGGTCGGCGATCGCCGCCAGCTCCCTGTAGAGCGACTCCGCCTCGTCGAGCCGCCCCGTGACGCGGTACAGGCCGGCGCGGGCGATCCGTGCCGCCAGCGTGTCCGGGTGCTCGCCACCCCGGGCTTCGGTGAGCAGCTCGTCGCTCGCCAGCATCAGCTCTTCGGCCCGGTCGTACACGCCGATCCCCTGATACGACTCGCCGATCGTCTGCAGCAGCCGTGCCCGGATGGTCGGGTCCTCGTCCAGCGTCGCCTCAAGCCGCACGGCGGCCTCGTCGAGCAGATCGGTGGCTGTCAGCTCGTCGGAGGGCGAAGGAGCGTAGGTCGGGTCGGGTGTCCGGAACAGCTCGACCAGGAACCGCGACACCCGGTCCGACGTCGCGGCCTCCCGTCGCGCCGCCCGTTGTCCGGAGACGCTCAGCGCGAGCCCGCCCACCAGCGAAGCGATCACGACCGTGGCCAGCGTCATCGCCACCGCGTGGCGCCGGGCGAAGCGGCCGGCGAGGTACGACCACGAGTCGCGGCGGGCGCGAATCGGCAGGTGACGCCGGTGTCGCTGGAGATCCTCGCGGAGGGCGGCGACCGACGGATAGCGGCGGCCGGGTTCGCGGCGCAGCGCCGTCAGCAGGATCGTGTCCAGATCGCCGCGCAGGCGGTGAACCAGCCGCTGCGGCGTGCTCGCGCGAGCCGCGGCGGCCTCGGCGAGCGTGGATCGTTCGGATGAATCGTCCCCAGCGGCGCGTCGACCTCTGTGCAGCACGCTCGACGGGCGTTCCGGCTCGGTCTCGAGCACCGCCGCCGCGAGCTCGTGGGGCAGCCTCGAGCCGCCCCCGTGCGGACGCCGGCCGGTGAGCAGCTCGTACAGGACAACGCCCAAGGCGTAGACGTCGGTCACGGTGGTGATCGGGCCGCCGGCGAACTGCTCCGGCGCCGCGAACTCGGGGGTCATGGGGTGGCCGTAGGCCGAGGTCAGCGTGCCCGCCGACCCCAACCTGTCGCCCTCCTCCTCGACCAGCTTGGCGATCCCGAAGTCGAGCAGCTTGACGGTGCCGTCTGCGGTCACCAGGATGTTGGACGGCTTGAGATCACGGTGGACGACCAGGTTGCTGTGGGCGTACTCCACCACCTCGCAGGCGACGGCGAACAGCTCCAGCCGATCGTCCACGCCGAGCTGGAGGCGGTCGCACAGCTCGGTGATCGGCGTGCCCTCGATGAGCTCCATCAGGATGTAGGGCTGCCCGTCGTCGGTGACGCCGCCGCCGTAGAGACGCGCGATGTTGGGGTGCGAGAGCCCGGCGAGGATCCGCTGCTCGTCCTGGAACCGGCGCAGTATGGCGTCGCTCCCGGCGTCCGACCGGACCAGCTTGACAGCGACCCGGTGCTCGAAGTCGCCATCGTCGCGCTCGCCGAGGTAGACGGTGGCCATTCCCCCCTGGCCGAGGCGACGGACCAGCCGGTAGCCCCCCACCAACGCGCCGATCCGAGGGTCGTGCGCGTCCGGCGTGGGCGTCTCGCGCTCCTCGAACGGGCTCGCGAGGATCGAGGGCGGCGAGTCGTGGGCGGCGAGCAGCGCCTCGAGGTCGCGGCGCAGACCGACGTCGCCGGCGGTCAGCGCGGCGAGCCGGCGATTCCGCCCGGGCCCGTCGAGCTCGAGCAGCTCGTCGAGCATCGGGGCGAGCTCGAGCCACCGGTCCCGCGACAGCCGGCCGGTCACCGGGCGGGCTCCGGACCGGCCCCGCCGAGCTCGAGTGCCAGGAACGCGCGCGCCCGGCGCAGGTCCCGCTTGACGGTCCGGTCGGAGACCTCGACCGCCGCCGCCGTCTCCTCCACGGTCAGCCCGCCGTAGTAGTGCAACTCGACCACCTCGCCGAGTCGGGGCTCGAATTCGGCGAGGCGCTCGAGCGCGCCGTCGAGGGCGATCAGCTCCTCGGCGTGCCCCTTGGTCATCACCTGGGCCTCGTCGAGGGTCACCCGCTGCAGCCCCCCGCCGCGCCGCTGCCGGGTGCGCGCCCGGGCGGTGTCGAGCAGCACGTAGCGCATGGTCTTCGAGGCCAGGGCCAGAAAGTGGCCGCGGTTGCGGATCTCGATCCCGCCCGCCTCGGACAGGCGCAGGTACGCCTCGTTGACCAACCCGGTGGTGCTCAGGGTTCCCCCGGCGGGGGTGCGGCGCAGGGCGCCGTGGGCCCTTCGCTTGAGCTCGACGTAGAGCGCCTCGAACAGCGACCCGACCGCAGGCGGGTCGGCCATGCCACGGGCCTGGAGCCAGCTCGTGATCTCTTCAGGAACGAGACTCGTTTCCATGATTCTGGAGGTCGCAACAGCGACGCCTCCCGAAACACTCCCGGCGCACCCTCGCCGCCTCGGCCGGAGACAAGCGGGCCAGGCCGAGGCGATCTCTGCTGTTCGGGCCTATCCCACCGGGTCTCCGGCGTAGGTCAGGATGTGCTCCTCGCCGTCGCCCCAGATCACGACCCGGGGCTCGCAGGCGCAGCGGGACTCGCCGTCCCCCTCCCACCTGCAGCTCGAGCTGTAGTTGTTGTCAACCTCGAAGCCGCAGTCGTCGTTGTTCGGGTCTGCGTTCTGCTCGGAGCATGCGCAGACGTAGGCGACCGTCTGGTCGTTCGGACCGTTGGGAGGGACGATGATGCTCTCGAACATCGTCCGAGGCGGCTGGCTCATCGCCGGAGGCACCACGTGCACGGTGCCGGTGCGTTTGTTCTGGAGCAGCGAAAGGCCGCGCTGCGCGGTCACCGTCACGCCGGTCACGACCAGGAATCTCGGCGCCCATCGCGAGCTCTGCAGGAGCTTCGCGTGGCTCTCGCTGACCTCGATCGACCGCACCCGGACATACTGCGCCGAGGCGGGCGCCGCGGCGAGCATGCAGCCGATGACCAGGGCCGCGGCGACGAGTGCGCCTCCCGCGCGGCTCGTCGGTTTTCGGACGGGGGAGACGTTCGAGGTCGGTTCAGGCACCCGCGATCGAGACAGTTCAGACATCGGCCTTCCTCCAAGGATCATGCGTTGTGCAAGTCGTGGTAGCCCGGCCCACGCCGAGCCACTCACCCGACAACTCGTCGAATCGAGCCGCAAGGGGACACTTCCGCCCCGGATCGGCCGGCGGGGCCGACCCGCGTGGCACATTCCCTCCGCGCCAGGCGGCTTCGAGGTCGGAGGCCCTGTCCGGGTTGTCTGGCTCGGCACCGATTCGATCGGGAGCGGCGAGTGCTATTGGGTCTTTTCACCCGGCACCGGACGAGGGCTCGGCGCCGACAGCTTCGTCCCTGGGAGCGACCGGCACGCGGTGACCTGAGGCATAACTGTGATAGGGTCGCAGAATCCTGTTGGAGGCGCCATGAACGTCGAGATCCGCTCCTGCCCCACCTGAGCCGGCAACAAAGCCAAGGCCGCGGGTCTCGCGGCCCTGATCCGGGAGCGACTGGGGTGCCAGCCGGTGGTGACGGCGGGTCGACGTGGCCAGTTCGACGTCATCGTGAACGGCGAGACGGTCGTGCGGCGGGGCGGGAGCTGGCTGACCCGGCGCTTCGGCGCCGGGTACCCGAGCTTCGAGGACGTCGTCGCGCTGCTCGGGCTCCTGGACAACTCGCAACCAGGGAGCACGCCGTAACGAGATTCAGCTCTGAGTCGGTGAGAGCCGGCATGGCTGCGCTCCGTTCGGTGTCAGCGGTCGCAGTGAGCTGGACGCCGGACCTTCGGATCGCCGATACTGGCCGGGCCGGGAGGCGGTCTCAGCACCGTGACCACTGTGAGATCTAGAGCCCCCATCGCCGGCGCCGTCGCATCGCTGCTGATGTGGTGTCTGCTGTGGCCCGCTGTCTTGTCGCTGGCGAAACCGGCCGGGACCGACACTCGGACGTTCTGCGCGTGCGGCTGCGGCCGGGTCGAGGGAAGCTGCTGCTGCACCGACGGCCGAGGCTCCGCGCCCGGCGTCCACTGCCCACTCCAGGCTGACCCTTCCCTGGTCACGATGATCCTGCCGGCACTCGGCGCCGGAGACGGTCCGACCCTACCGCCGCCGGCCGTCGGACCCGCGCCCCGGCCTGGACCGCGAGCCCTGCCGTCGGACCTGCCGCCGCCCCCGGAGCCGCCACCCCCGAGAGCCCTCGTCCCCTGATGCACCGGGTGACGGGCCCGACCGGCACCAACCGGCGGGGTACGGGGAGGACACCATGGCATGGCCCCTTTCGGTCAGGCGAGCCCTGGCGGTCTGCATCGCGATCACGAGCACGGGCTGGACGGTGAGGGCCCAAGAGCCAACCCGAGATCAGGAGGAGAAGCCGGTTGTCTTCGACACGGTGGAGGTGACGGCTCCGCGGCTCGAGATTCCGATCCTGACGGCGATCGAACGGGAACGGCTGCGGTCGACCCCGCCCGTCGGCGACGGCTCCGAGGTGCTCCGGGACCTGCCCGGCGCCGACCTGGGCCGGATGGGCGGCCACGGGCTCGAGCTCTTCCTCCGCGGGCTCTCCCAGGGGGACCTGACTGTGCTGCTCGACGGGGCCACGGTCCACGGCGGCTGCCCGAACCGGATGGACCCCGCCACCTCCTTCGCCGCGGCCGAGACCAGCGACCGGGTCGAGGTCATCCGGGGGGTGCAGACGCTCCGGTACGGTCCCGGCGCACCGGGTGGCACCGTGCGCTACGTGCGGCGCCTCCCCGGAGCCGACTCCCCCAGGTGGAGGGCCGAGCTCTCGACCGGCGGCTCGAGCTGGTCGGACGGCCCCGAGCTGGCAGCGGACTCGGCCTTCCGCTCTGGGAGCTGGAGCCTCCGTGTCCTGGCCAGCGCGAGGGATGCCGGGAGCTACGAGGACGGCGACGGAGTCGAGGTTCGTTCGGCCGCCCGAAGCCGGTCCGCGGCCCTGATGGCCGGCTGGCGGGGGGCCTCGGCCACGGTGGAGCTCAGCCTCGAGTCGGCCACCACCCGCGACGCCCTCTTCGCCGGCGCCGGCATGGACTCGCCCGAGAGCACCGCCGACGTGCTGCGCCTCCGGAGCGAGCGGAGCCCCTCGAGCGGGCGTCTCGGGTGGCAGCTTGAGGCGTTCTCCGACACGGTCGACCACCAGATGGACAACTTCTCCCTGCGCCCGCTGACCGCGCCGATGGCCCTCGCGGTGCCGTCCGAGACCTCCACCTGGGGGTTCCGCGGGCATCTCAACCTCGCCGGGGCCATCCCCCTCCTCGTCGGGGCGTCCTTCGAGGAGGCCGTCGCCGACGCGACCCGCTTCTCAGGATCGGCCCCCGAGGCCCTGAGCGTGGTCCAGTCGATCCTGTGGCCGGACGTCCACCGCCTCCAGGGCGGAGTCTTCGTCGAGGCCGGATGGAACCTCTCGCCCGCCACGAGTCTGGTCGCCGGCGCACGGGTCGACCTCTTCACGGCCGAGGCGCGTCGCGCCGACGAGCCGACCCAGGGCGGCAACGGCCCCACGCCCCGCCAGCTCTGGGCCCGGTACACGGGTATGGGAGAGCAATCGAGGGACGACACAGGGGTCGGCGGGCTGATCCGCCTCGAGCACCGGCGGGGGAGCTGGACCCTCCACGGCGGGCTCAGCCGGACCGTGAGGGTCGCGGACGCCACCGAGCGCTTCCTCGCCGCGAACAGCCCGGCTCCCTCCCAGCGCTGGATCGGGAACCCGGGCCTGCGACCGGCTCGCCACCACCAGCTCGACCTTGGTGCCCGCTGGTCCTCCGGGCCGTCGACGACGGCTCTCGACCTCTTCGCCGCCGCGGTCGACGACCTCATCCTCCGCGATCGGGCGCACGGCCAGGCGGGGATCTTCCAGGGCGACTCGGCCACCGTGTATCGCAACGTCGAGGCGCGGCGCTACGGGTTCGAGCTCACCGCCCTCACGAGGCTCGGGTACGGCCTGGACCTGCACGGCTCGGCTTCGTGGGTGTGGGCCGAGAACACCACCGACGGCCGTCCCATCGCCCAGACGCCGCCGCTGCGGGGTGCGATCGGCGCCGGCTGGGCAGCGGTACGCTGGTCCGCCGCTGGAACCCTGCGCTGGGCCGCTCGGCAAAGCCGGGTGGACGACGACCCGGCCACCGGCAGCGGCGTCGACGCGGGACCAACCCCCGGCTGGGCGGTGCTCGACCTGGACGGCAGCGTCGATCTCGGCGGCGGCCTTCGCCTCCAGCTCGGCCTCGAGAACGCCTTCGACCGCACCTACGCCACTCACCTCAACCGCGCCAGCCTTTTCGACCCCGACCCGGTCCGGGTCAACGAGCCCGGCAGGACCTGGTGGTTGCGGCTGCGGTGGCGCTCGAGTGGCTGACCGGACAATCGTGGCGACCACCGCCTCGTTTCCGGGAGCGACCGGCAGCCGTGGCCTGGCGGCGGGGCCCTGTGGGACGATCGGGGACGCCGATCGCCGGCAGCATGGGCGTGCTGCTCACCCCGTGTCGCTGAGGGCCGGCAGCAGTCCGGGCAGGCGTCCGCGGATGATCGCCTCGGCCTCGGCCATGATCCGGTCGATCAGCTCCCTGCAGGTCGGGACGTCGTGGATCAGGCCCGCCACCATGCCGCAGGACCACGCGCCGGCGTCCATCTCGCCGTCGATCATGATCCTCGGGTAGACCCCGGCGACCTCGTCGAGGATGTCCTCGATCTTCAGGTCGTCGCCGAGGGCCCTCTCCTTCTCGAGGATGCGCTCCACCGCCTTGTTGCTGAGCACCCGCTCGGTGTTGCGCAGCGGGCGCATCACCAGGCGGGTGTCGAGCTCGGTCGCCGCGACGATGGCCCTGCTTGACGTTGTCGTGGACCGGCGCCTCGCGGGTGGCGATGAAGCGCGTGCCCATGTTCATCCCGTCGGCGCCCAGGGCCAGGGAGGCCACCAGCGAGCGCCCGTCGGCCATGCCGCCGGAGGAGACGAACGGGATCTCCAGCTCGTCCGCCGCCCTCGGCAGCAGAATCATGTTGGGCACGTCGTCCTCGCCGGGATGGCCGCCGCACTCGAAGCCGTCCACCGACACCGCGTCGCACCCGATGGCCTGCGCCTTGAGCGCGTGGCGCACCGAGGTGCACTTGTGGATCACCTTGATGCCGGCGTCCTTGAGGTACGGCAGCACCGGCTCGGGATTGCGCCCGGCCGTCTCCACGATCTTCACGCCGCCCCGGATCACCGCCTCCACGATCGCCGGGTAGTCGGGCTGCACCATCGCCGGCAGGAAGGTGATGTTGACCGCGAACGGCCGGTCGGTCATGTCCCGGCACCGGGCGATCTCGTCGGCGAGGTCGGCCGGTGTCTTCTGGGTCAGCCCCGTGATGATGCCGAGCCCGCCGGCGTTGGACACCGCCGCCGCGAGCTCGGCGAAGCCGACGTAGTGCATGCCGCCCTGGATGATCGGGTGCTCGATACCGAAGAGCTCGGTGATCCTGGTCTTCATGGCGTCCTCGCTTCAACGCTCGGTGTCGGAGTCGTCGGACCCGGCGCGGTTGCGTCGCGGGCGCTGTATGCGTTTCGGTGCCACGCCGATCGACCTCACTTGTCCTTGCGAGGCTCGGGCCAGGCGTACTCCACAGTCCACCCCTCGAGGTCGAATCCCTTGCCGCCGGGGATCTCGATCGTGCGGCTCACCGGCTCCAACGCAGTGAACCCGGCGCCGAGGTCGATCCCCTGTCCCTCGAGCCCGGCGCCGGCCGGCGGCAACTCGAGAATGCGCGGCACCACAGGGTCATTCGCCAAGGGCAGGGCGGTCCAGCGGATCCTCGCCGGCATGCCCTGCATCCGGGGCAGGAGCTCGCGGACCAGGAACAGGTCGGGGAGGAAGAGGCCGCAGCGAGCCTCGCGGAGGCCCGGGTCGCCGAAGCACCTGCAAAGTGGCACCCACGCCGGAAACGGCAACGACACCGGCCCCGGCCCGCCGAGATGGGGCGGTGCGGTGGGGATGGAGCAGAAGCCGGAACGGCCGCCGGAGGGCACGTCGACCCAGGTCTTGAACGGGAGGT
The DNA here is from genome assembly GCA_963714745.1 of uncultured Acidobacteriota bacterium. Taxonomy (GTDB): domain Bacteria; phylum Acidobacteriota; class Thermoanaerobaculia; order Thermoanaerobaculales; family Sulfomarinibacteraceae; genus CAVQPK01. Next base: position 18,369 of record CAVQPK010000010.1, on the reverse strand, counting down.
CGTGCGGGGTGTCCCGGAAGCCCTTGAGGGAGATCCAGCCCGGAGGGTTGGGGCGGGCGTCGAAGTACGCGGAGCCGCGATCGTAGGCGTCGCCGATCGGACCCGGGCGCACGCCGCAGCTGGCGCCCTCGGCCTCGAGCACGACGGCGAAGGCATCGCCCACGTTCAAGAACGGAGGGTCTGTGAGCACGATGGAGCGGAAGATGGCCGGATCGGTGGCAAACAGCTCCGACGCCGGCACCGTGGTGGTGCTGAGCACCGCGCCCCCGGGCCGGCCGGAGGTGTCGACCTCGGTGATCTTCAGGGAGAGCACCGCGCCCTCGACGCAGCTCACCGGCAGGTCGACCTGCACCAACCTGCCGCGCCGGCCCGCGGTGACGGTCTGGGCCAGCTTCTGCTCCGAGCTGCCGCCGACGGCGTGGCTGGGGCCGTCGGCGACGAACACCGGCTGCTCCTGGTCGAGCACCACCGTGGCGGCCGCGGGAGCGGCGACGAGAAGGCACAGAGCGGCGGCGGCAACGGCCGGAACCGGCGATCGACGACCGAGGCGTCGGCTTGCAGTGTTCATGACGGCTCTCCCTGACGAGCGGTTGGCGAGCATGAAGCGAACTCAGGCGACACCCATCCGGTCGTGCGAGGTGTCTGGCGCCCGAGGAGATGGATTGGACTCGTCGTACCCCACAAACAGCGGACGGAAGCCCCGGGATTCCCCCGTGCTCGCCGGCCATCGGTGCCGTGTGCAACAATCCAATAACGCTCGACCGTGAGCTCCAGCCGACCACGCCGGTTGCCGAGAAACCTCGTCCCGGTGTCAGTCGACCCTGGTCAGGCGAGGCGACGGGCAGACCGGCCGCGGGCTGAGCAGGCGCCGATGGGATGGCTCAGCAGCCCGATCGTGCCGGCATCGCCACGAACGGGTACCATTGGGACCTCGGATCCCGGGTTGATGGGGGTGCTCGATGGGTTGTTGTCTTGTCGTGCTGCTGGTCGCCGGCGCGCCGCGTGTGGCGCTGTTCCTGTGGTGGTTGCTGGACCCCGCGCGCGTCGACGGGACATTCAGTGGTTGGTCCACCACGGTCGGCAGCATCACCGGCCCCGACTGGACCTGGCCGCTGATCGGCCTCGTGTTCCTACCCTGGACGACCGTCGCCTACGTCTTCGTCTCGCCGGGAGGGATGACGATCCTGGAGTGGGCGGTCCTCGTGATCGCCCTGATGGTGGACCTGGGCGCCCACGGCGGCAGCGGGCGCGCGTACTCGAAGCGGCGGTCGTCGAGGTAGCCCTCGACCTCGAGCGCGCCGAGACCGAGGTCGAACGACGCGGCAAGTGAACGCCGAGGCTCTCCGGTGAGGGCTCTTCCGCGCGGCGCTCGATCCCTTCGTCAGGCGCCAGGAATCGACGAGGTGTGTCTTCCCGGCCCGAGAGTCGGAGGCGCCCCTCGACGGGCGGACGGTGCACCTCGACGCTCGGGGCCGACTCTGCCGGCCGGCTCACTCCACCACCGCGTCGATCGTGACCGGGTCGCCGTTGCCGTTGACCCGAAACGCCTTCACGAACACCTCGCCCGAGACCGTCACCGCGAGCCGCTTGGAGCCGCCCCCGTGCTGGGCCGTGATCTGCTCGATGATGTTGTTCGCCTGCACCAGCTCCCCTCCGCGCACGGTGAGCGTGGTGGCGCCGTCGCGGGTTCCGGTCGCGCCGTCGAACATCTCGAGCTGCACCAGCACGGTCTGGTCGCCCGGGTTGAAGGCCGCGACGTGGCTGCGCTCGAGCCCGGCGTCGGTCTGGCGCTGGCGCAGCCCGAGCAGGTGGTACCGACGGTGCGGACGAAGGAGCTGCTCGTCGGTCATACCGGGGATGAGCTGGCCGGCGGTGCCGACGACCTGGCTGTCGGCGTCGCGCTCGATCGAGTACTCCCGTCCGGTGACCGCGATTCTGCCGCCGTCCTTGGCGGTGAAGACCACCGCGCCGACATCGGATCGGGTGAAGAGGTGAAAGACGATGTCCCCGTAGCCGGCGGTCTCGCCCCCGGCCAGGGTGATCTCCGTGGTCTGCGCCAACCCGGGTTGGCCGCGGAGGTAGAGGTCGGCCCGGACCGTGACCGGCTGCGGAGACAGGTTCGAGATCACCGCCGAGCCAGCGAACTCGTTCACGCCCTGGACCGATCCGATCTCGAGCAGGGTGACGCGATCCGACCCGTGGCGCACCGGTTGGATGGTGGTCGGGTCGTTGGTCCCGGGTCTGTCGGAGCGTCCGTCGAGCACGCTGGCGTAGACCACGGCGCTCCCGGCCGTGACCGAGACCTCGAGCAGGACGTCGGTCGCGAACCCGAGGTCGAAGATGCCGGCGCCGAAGACGTCGTTGAGCTGCGAGCTGACGCCTCGGTCGAGCACCATCGTCCGGGCTGGGGCGCGCGGGGTCCCGATCGGTCCCACCGGCCGGACCTCGAGCCGGGTGCCGTCGACGAGCGCCATGGCGCCGAAGTTGACCCGGGTGCGCCACGGGTCCGCGGTCGTGCTGAGGTAGGCCGTCTCACCGGCGTTGAGGCCGCCCGAGGCCGCCGGGAAGTACTGGCCGACCTCGCTGCCGTCGTCGTTGCGCGCCAGCACGACGCTCTGCACCTCGAGCGCCTCGGCCCGGCCGTCGGTAACGTTGAACATCAGGCTGCCGACCGCCCCGGTCGACTGGATGCCGAACCACGCATGGAGCGGGTCGTCCACGCTCACCATCTCGCCCGGTTGGAGGGTCAGGGTGGTGGTCGCGGGGGCGAGGGCGATGTCCGCGCGGGCGGAGAAGACGACCTCGGCGGTGAGCGGCCGGTCGGAGGAGTTGAAAGCCTCGATCCGGGAGAAGAAGAATGCGCCGGCGCCGCCCGCCCGCGCCACGGCGGGAATGCTGACGTGGGGGCCAGTGGCCGGGCCCTGGGCGATGAAGACGTCCCAGACGTCGTTGGTGTCGCCGGGAACCATGTCGGTGGCGAGAGACTCGAAGACCACGTAGCGCCCGTCGCGGGACAGCGATGGGTTGTTGCTCCAGCGGTCGGACAAGCCCCCGGCGGAGGTCGCGCTGAGGTGGCTGGTCACGCCGGTCACCCGGTCGTAGCCCATGATGTCGCCGCAGTCGTTGGTGTCGTTCGGGAACAGGTTGGTGGCGTCGGTGAGGTACGCGACGTAGCGGCCGTCACCGCTGATATCGGGGTACCAGCTCCCCCTGGCCACCGTCTGCTCACCCGTGTTGGACCGGTTGATCCGGGTGGTGACGCCGTGGTCGAGGTCGCGGATGAAGATGTCGGCCTGGTCGTTGGTGTCGCCCGACACGAGGTCGCTTGCGAACGACCAGACGGTGACCCATTGGCCGTCGTCGCTGAGGCGCGGGTGTCGGCTGCGGTTGTCGGGGTCGCCGCCGGCGGCGTCGAGGCTGACCCTGATGGTCTCGTCCGTGTCCAGATCGCGCACGAAGACGTCCATCCAGGTGTTGCCGTCGTTCGCGACCAGGTTGTCGGCACTGGAGATGAAACCGACGCGTCGTCCACTACCGGCGATTGCCGCCTCCCAGCATGCCTCCTCGGCCTGGTCCCCGTCCGCTCCCACGGTCGCGAGGGTGTTGGTGCCGAGCTTCATGTCGCGCACGATCACGTCGCGTGGGCCCCAGTCGGTGTCGGCGGGCGTGAGCAGTCGCGCCCAGGTGACGAACGCCACGTACCGGCCGTACGAGCTGATCGAGGCCTCGCTGCTGTCGTCGGTGGCGTCGCCGCCTTCAGGGTTCACGCTGACCCGGGTGGTCACGCCGAGCCACAGGTCGCGGACGAAGATGTCGTACTCCCAGTTTCGGTCGTTCGGCACCAAATCGGTGGCCGCCGAGGTGAAGACGACATAGCGGCCATCGGCGCTGATCGAGGCGTCGAAGCTCGGACCGTCGGCGTTGCCGCCCGCGAGGTCGACGCTGGCCCGGCGGGTGACGCCGAGCCACCGATCACGGACGAAGACGTCCTCGACGCCGTTGGTGTCGTCCGGGACGAGGTTCGTCGCCCACGACGTGAAGACGACGTAGCGTCCGTCCTCGCTCACCACCCGACGGCCGCCGATCACCATGCTGTCGGCGTTGCCCTCGACCCCTGCCGTGCTGACGCTGACGCGTTCGACCAGCTGGGCCTGCGCCCATGAAGGGGCCACCAGGGCGAAGGTGAGACCGACCGTGATCGCGAAGCGCTTCATTCCGACCTCCTCCGTGCGATGAGTGCCGGACACCTCGCGATGGGCAGACCTCACGGGCCGGGGCACTACGCCGGCACGGCAGGTGCTTGAAGAGGCGACTGTGCGAGGGCGATGCGAAGCACGCTGCACACGACTCCTCGACCATGGGGTCTGGCTGACGAGATGTCCTGTCCTCATCACAACGTGGGGCCCTGAGACGACGGCGTCAAGCGGAGTGCTGTGGGCGCGGCTGCCGCGCGCCGGTTCCTCGCCGGCCGGTGATCCCGTCCGCACCGGGTCGAGCCGACCCTCCGGCTGCTGGAAGATCGCCGGATCCCCGGACGCGGTACCCCTCAGGGCATCGCGACGGCGGGAATGAAGGCCGGGTCACCGGTGGTGCCGTCGATGACCGAGGCATGGGCTGCATAGAGCGCCTCCGGGTCCGTGCTTGACAGCGTGGCCCATGCCCAGCCGTCGATGTCGGCGTGATCGCGCAGCAGCGGGCCACCTGCACGAACGACGAGGGCGGAAGCGAGATATTGATCTCCTTGGCCTCGCTGCCGTCTTCGCGGAAGACTCGAACCTCCAGCTCGTTCGTCACCTCGGCGGGGGAGGTCACGCCGAGGTTGGTACGGAAGCCGTCGGCCGAGCGCAGACCCGCCATCACGGCGATGTCGTCGCTGGTGAAGAGTGCCGCGGCGTCGACCGCCGGGACGTACTGGCCAAAGGTGCCGTCGGGGTCGTCGTTGAAGGTCCGGCTGCTGACGTGCAGCCCCCCATCCGTGCCTCTCGCATCGGGCTCAGGAGGTCTGTACCCGCTTGACACGCGGCTTCAAATGGGTGGCACGGATACGACCACGATCACACGCACTGGACACCCTCGGGCAACCCACTGCGAAGCTTCGGCCGCGAGGTCGGGCACCTGACCGTCGAGCCACCGAAACTCGCCGGCGCGATGGACCAGAACTCGGCCGGGGACACCCGCGACAGCGGTCGTCCACGAGCTTACGTTGAGCACCACCTGACGGTCCCTGTCGAGGACCCAGTCGAACAGCGCTGCGGTATCGGTCAGGCCGTAGGCGTCACCGCCGCGAATATAGAGCGGCTTGTCCAGCCCGAGCGTGTGTTCGGCCAGCTCCTGCAGCGGCAGCCGCGTTTCTGCTCGAACCACTGCAACCGGAAGGCCCGTCTCGATCTCGCCGACAACCTCCGCCGCTTCGCTCAGCAGGCGCGAGTGGGCGGATGCGATCGTCTGCCAGTCGGCGATCTCAGCGAGGTTGAGGATCCACCCCGCCAGCATGACCGCCAGCGCCAGCGCCAGCCCCGAGCCGGTCACGACCTGCCGCCACCTCGTCACTGGCGCGGCTCGGGCGACTGCATCCAGGACACCTGCCACCAGAAGGAGGAATCCGGCGTAGGGGCTCTCCAGGTAGCGAACGGGCTGGAAGGGCACGAGAATCGTCGGCGCCTGAGACGCGAGCAGGAGGGCGGCCCCGAGAGCTGCGGCGGGTTGTCGCCATCTCACTGAGACCCAGACCATCCCTGCCACGGCGCACATCGCCACCACGCCGGCCCACGAGAACCGGAAGCTGCCGGCCTGCAGAGGCTCGAGCTGACAGAAGGTCGCCAGGGCGTTCGACAGCTTCGCCAGTGGATTCCAGTCGAAGCGGACGTAACCCGCAACAGGTGGGAACCATCGCGACTGCGCCAGAAGGTAGAGCCCGACGAGCACCGCCACCCAGCCTGCGTGAGCGAGGCTTCGTCCGACCCGCCAGCCGCGACCGACGAAGTTGACGGCCGCGACAAGGGCCGGAGTCGCGACCCACACCTCCTTGCTCCCGACCGCCCCGACGAGAGCCGCCGCGGTCAGAGCGACACGGCCTGCGCTCCAACGCTGGTCGGCCAGCGGCCAAACCAGGAAGATCATCAGCCAGAAGATCAGCAGGTGCGTCTCGTGGCGGGCGGCAACAGTGAGAACGCTCTCGCTGGTGTAGGGCGACACGACCCACACGGCTCCGACCGCGGCCGCGGCGACGCGGGAAAGCCCGAAGCGCCGGCCCACGGCGACCAGAAGCACTCCGGCGACGAGCTGAAACACGAGGTTCGACAGTCGGTAGCCGAATGGGTTCGTGACCCAGACGAGGCGGTCGAGGATGAGCGTGATGGTCGCGGTGGGACGGAAGAACCCGAAGGGAGCCAGAATCAGATGCGGCTCCAAGAGCGCACGGTGTGCGAAGCTCGCCCACTCGAAGTCGTCCCCGCCCAACGGCCATGACAGCGTCTGCCCGTAGAGCGCCGTCAGGAGAATCCCAAGGAGGAGGGCCACGACTCCCAGCTCGAACCCCCCGATTCTGTCCGGAAGGCGGACCGACCGCACATGCCAAGGAAGAAACGTGCGGGTCACGCACTCCCGACCTTGTTGCTGGCTTGGCTTCCCACCATCATCCGCATCCGTGACAGGTTAGACGATTCCGACGGTTTCGCGACGTGCCGCCCCTGCCGGCTGGGATGGAGGCGGCGAGCCCACGGTCGAACTCGTCGTGACAGTGCGCGAGCTCCGGATCTTCGGCCCGTCGCATGGCGGCCATCCGCGCCCAGCGGGTGACCATATCCGGGTGCTTGCCGAGCACATGGCCAAGGTCGCTCGCGCGCTGACCCCAGCGTTCGATGCCAAGGGAGGCGACGAGCTCGCGCTGCCGGGTCGTGTTCCTGTGGCTGGCGAGCCCCGAGACCTCGATTCGCAGAAGGCGGCACACCGCATCGATGAATGCGAGGGCATCCAAGCGAGGCCGCTCGAGGCCGGTGCTGCGCCCGAAACGGTCGACGTATGGCCGGCCCTCCTCGGGCTCGAGCTCGCGGTCTCGAGTCCACCAGGGGAGCCTGAGCCGGGTCGGGGAGCCTGAGTCGGCTTCGAGCGCCGCTTGGTTTCGCGGATCATGTCGAGGAACCGCTCCGCCTCGGTCCGCTCGCCGAAGATCTCCTCACCCCGAGCGAAGCGCTTGCAGACGTGGTAGAGGCCGCCCTCGAGTAGGGTCCTTCGAGCGCGTGGCACTGCCGATCCTTCTCACCGACAGTCTGCCCAGGATCGTCGGAATCGTCTGACCTCGCACCGATGCCATGCAGCGGGGAACCCCGCCGAAAAGTGCCAGAAGTGTCGGCCCTGGAACCCCGAACTCACTGAGCGGCGACGTAGACGGCATCGCCGGTGTCCTGATCGATGATGCTCAGGTAGCCACAGTACGAGCCCTCAGCCGAGGTCCGAGCGAAGACGACGGTGCCGCCGCTCAACGAGCTGATGCCGAAGCTGGGGAGACCGACCTGCCGTTGTTCGTAGGGGGCGAGGTTCCACGTCGTCGTGACTGCGACCGAACCGTTCGCGTCGAAGACCGTGATGCTCAGCGCGATCGGATGTGACGACGTGTTGAGAACCCCGACGTTGGTTCTCTTCTGCGCGCTCTGGCAGGCTCCCGCCGCGACGGCCGGTGTCGCGGTGTCCCCCGAGACCGCCGGGATGCCCTGGCCGTAGGAGCCCTGACCCGCGGCGTTCGGCGTCGAGGTCTGCGACGTCACGTAGAGGAAAGGCAGCGGCGCGTCGATCTGGTCCAGCTCCCCGAGCAGGTAGAGCCCGCCGGTAGCGTCCGAGCTGCCGAGCTCCGACACGAGGTCCTCGAGCGCCACTGTCCCGTGGGCCGGGATCGTCGCGAGGAACATCGGCGCGGCGACGGCGGCCGAGTTGTCCCGGCCCTGCCTGAGGAAGGCTCCGTAGACATCGGCAAGATCGTCCGAGCCGTTGTACAGCCATGCGCTCGTGGTCCAGAAGGTCCCCTGCTGACCGTGTGCCGAGGCGGCCGCCGGAATGAAGAGCTCCTGGGTCGTCGGGCCGACGTCGACGTACGTCCGGAACATCATGTCATCGTCGTATCCCAGACCGAGCCAACCTGTCCCTCCATAACGCCAGTACAGGGCTCCCCGGGGGTATGCATCGGGATTCATGTCTCTGGCGGCTCTGAAAGACCCGGCCGGAGTGGTTCCCTCCAATCCGACGAGGCCGATCGAGAAGACGTCTCCAGCCTGCAAGAAGATCTTCGCCGACGAAACATCGATGTTGTACTCACCGGATCCCTGTTGCAGCCGGGTCACGAAGGTCATGTTCTCGAGAGGTGGTCCGCCGCGTCCCGACTGATTCACGTAGAAATACACTCTGTCTGAAGTCACCTCGGCAGAGAACTCGACCTTCCTCAACAGCCCCGTCACCCCTGCGGTGACCGACTGATCGAGTGTCTTGTGCCCTTGGGGAGGTTCGATGGTCAGGTCGATCGATGCGGTCCAGGTCCACTGCTCCTGGTCCACGATGACCTCTCCGCCAACATCGGCGGTCATTGAGAGAAAAGTGACCATTGCGAAAGCAAGAGCGAAGAGAATTCTGTTCTTCATCACATGCTCCCGTGTCGACCCGTGCGGTTCTGCCTGGTCAGAAGATCCCGACGACTTCATGGTAGCGGACTCTGGCGTGGTCGCGATCTCCTTCGCCAGGGCGTGGTCGAGCTCGTCATGTCGACGGACGACCCTGGGATCCTCGGCTCGGCGCGCGGCGGCTGACCATGTCGGCGAGCTCGGCCAGCATTCGTCCGATCTCGCCCGCGCGCCGACCCTGGCGCTCGAGGCCGAGGGAGGCGGGAAGCTCCCCCCGGCAGGTCGTCGCGTGGACCTTTCGGAGGCTGGCTTTCACGGAGATCTCGAAGTGCGGCAGCCGGCACACCGCGTCGACGAACGAGACGGCGTCCAACCGGGCCGTTCGAGGGCAGTGCTCGTCCCGCCAAAGTTCGACAGTTAGGCGCGTAAGTTACTGATTCTAATGAAGAGGCTATCGAAAGATGCCACTACACGGCCGCTTCCATCCGTCTGAGGATCGGCAGCGGCACGCCGGCGGCGTCAAACATGGACCGCTGCTCGGGGGTGATGGCTGAGAGACCTTCGAGCTTCTTGCCGGTAGCCAGCCGGACGCTGTGCCGCTGCACAGCTCGGAGACGGTAGAGCATCTCCTCGGGTGACATGTCGAGGACTGACCTGTGGAGCCGGTGATGCAGCGCTCTCTGGCACGATTGCGGTTGTGGCTCGGGTTTCTCGTCAATCCCCGAATCTACCGGAGCCTGATGGCCCTTCTTCCTTCTTGCAGAACTGTCGGGACACTGCCCTCTACTCGCGAATCCGGTCCAGGAACTCCACGATGCTCGTCGCCACGTAGATGGTGTCCGGAGGCGACGCCCCGCCGATCCCGTGACCCGCGGACGGAATCTCGGTATACCAGACCTCCCGACCGGCCTGCTCCAGCGCCTCGGCCATCTTCCGCCCGGGCTCCGGCACCACCCGCGGGTCCTGCCCTCCGAGATTCATGTACAGCGGCTTGGTGATCCTGTCGGTGTGGTTGCAAGGGGATATCCGGTCAAGGAACTCGGCCATCCCCGGCTCGGAGAGATCTCCCACCTCTCCTCGTTCCCAACCGCAGAAGAAGCGGTTCTGGGCGATCGATTTCAGGTCGACCACACCGACCATGCTGATGCCGCCCTTGAAGGCATCGGGATAGCGGACGAGCGATGCCGTCACGAGGTACCCGCCCCACGACTCTCCGTACAGCACGACGTGCTCGCTGTCGAGATTCGGCTGCTGCCGGATCCACTCGAGCAGAGCACCGATGTCGTCGATCTGCGACTCCCGGGCGAAGCCGTCGTCGGCACGTTCGAAGGTCGTGCCGTATCCCCACGTCCCTCGGTAGCTCGGCACCAGGACGGCGTATCCTTTCGAGATGAACAGACCGAACAGGGGATTCAGGGGCGCCACCATCGGCGTGAACAAAACGTCGGGGCCTCCATGACACACGATGACCACCGGGCGCTTCGCGTCTACCGAATCGGCGGGTTCATACATGAAGGTATGAATGCCGGTCATGACACCGATTGCCGGCGCGGAGGTCTCGTACTCGAAGTCGGAGAATCTGATCCTGGGTTCGGCGGCGCTGTCGACGGCATCGACTCTCGTCGAGAGAGCGCCTGTCTGCAGGTCGACCGACATCAGGCGCATGCCGGCAAGTGAAATGGTCGTGAAATAAACCAGGTCCTTCTCCGGATGAACGAGGACCTTGAACTCCCACTGGTGGGCGATGAGGTGCTCCCTGTCGTCATACAGCACGCGGTCGGTGTTTTCGTGGCGGTCGAACACATGGAGGGCCGGATACCCCTTCTCCACCATCACGTAGACGACGTACCGCTCACCCGGGGAGAAGCTCAACTGCCAGACGTCGGCGTTCTTCCGTGGCGAGAGACGCCTGCTCTCGCCGGTGACGAGGTTCCTTTCCCAGAGGCCGACGAACTCCGTGTCGCCCTCCTCTTCTCCAGTTCGCGCGTAGATGGCGAGGGCGTCGTCCTTTCCGAGCACGAACCGGGGCTGCGGATAGAGCCAGGCCGGCTCGTTGCCGTGGTAGAAGACGCCTTCCCGCTCGTCGCCAAAAACCAGCTCATGGGACCCGTCGTCCAGGTCGACCCGCAGCAGGCGTCCGATCTTGTCATCCTCGGAATGGAGGACGTAGGCGTACTTCAGCCGTGAATCGAATCCTTCAACCGTCACGTGGCCCGCGAAGGAACAGAGCGCCCGGGGCGTGCGGTCGCCCCGGAGGTCGACGCGGTACAGCGTGTGCCTGTCCGTCTCCAGGTCCATGACGTAGGCCAGCACCATGGAACCATCAGGCGAAACCCCGTAGTGGAAAACTCCATACCCTTCCGAAAGCAGCGTTTCCGAGCTGTCCGTCGCGGCGTCGTAGATCATCAGGTCGAACTGCTCGTTCGTCGCCCGGTCCCGCATGAACAGATACTCGTCACTGCGTCCGGGAATCCTCTGGACGCGCGGCTCGAAGGGCAGGGTCTTCGCGGTCTCCACGATTTCTCCGGTGGCATCGTCGATCGTGAGGACCTTCCCGTTCCCCCTGTCGAACTCGAGATTGTGGTCCTGGTCGAAACCGAACATGAACAGCATGTCGGGGGGTCGAGTGGCACCCAGCGCAGCCACCAGATTCGACCATCCGACGCGAGGCACGTTCCTGGCGACGACGTCCCCCACGTTGGGAACACCGGTGATCGCGAGCACGACTGCCGCCATCAGCAGGACGCCGGCGACGATACCCAGGGGCCATCTGGCGATCTTCCAGAACTTCCTCATTCGATACGCTCCTTGCGCTCCGCGACCTACAGTAGTCGAACCCGGAAGGGTAGGGATGTTCTTTCCTCTCGTCGACGATACTCCACTACATACCGGTGCTTGCTCGGACGATTCCAACCCACAAACAGTGCCTGACACGCAGCGTGACGCTAATGACCCAACGCGTACCAGGCACGCCACGTGACGTTAAGAGTCGGCCGAACCGTTTAACATCACATGCCGTGCCTTCTATGAGTAGGCCGGTCCGGTCAAGGGTTGTCTAGCGTTCTTGGTCCCCTTTCGTTGTCCGGCGCCGCTGGAGCGAGAGCCCCGATCGGGGACGACCGTCCCGTCGCGCTTCTATCCGCACTCTGGTGGCTGCGTTCGTGGGCAGCCGGTGCATGGTGGGTTCCGACAGAGGGCGGACGCTCCCATCTGGCACGCGACCTGTCGGGTATCTCCTCGCCCCACCCCGTCTTGACAGGGGGCGGTGCAGCGGGTGAGGTTTGACACCTTCACCGGCTGGGGCAGCTGCCTGGCACGGGTCGGAGTGATCGGAATCTGAGTCGAGGCAGATCAGGTGAGGTCAGAGGGCCATCGGTGCCCATCGGTGCCAGGTCAGGCGATTCCGACGATTTCATGGCGTGCCGCCCCTGCCGGCTGGAATGGAGGAGGCGAGCTCACGGTCGAGCTCGTCGTGACGGTGCGCGAGCTCCGGATCTTCGGCCCGTCGCATGGCGGCCATCCGTGCCCAGCGGCTGACCATGTCGGGGTGCTTGCCCAGCACGCGTGCGAGGTCGCTCGCGCGCTGACCCCAGCGTTCGATCCCGAGGGAGGCGACGAGCTCGCGCTGCCGGGTCGTGTCTCGGTCCTTCCTGTGGCTGGCGAGCCCCGAGGCCTCGATTCCCAGAAGGCGGCACACCGCATCGATGAATGCGAGGGCATCCAAGCGAGGCCGCTCGAGGCCGGTGCTGCGCCCGAAAAGGTCGACGTATGGCCGGCCCTCCTCGGGCTCGAGCTCGCGGTCTCGAGTCCACCAAGGGAGCCTGAGCCGGGTCGGGGAGCCTGAGTCGGCTTCGAGCGCCGCTTGCAGGCGTTTCACGTAGGTACGGCGGGCCGCACGCAGCGTGCCGGCGAAACCGTGCAGGGTCTCGTCGACGTCGATCAGCGGCGCCTTGACCTTGCCGAGCAGCTCGCGGTGGCCCGAGAGCTCGTGCTTGACAGGGTCCTCGACCAGCCCGGCACGGACTGGGTTGAGGTGGATGTAGACCACGAGCTGGTCGAAGTAGCGCTGGTCGTCGACCAGCCTCGCCTGGTAGCGCGACTGCCACACCGGGCCCGTGCGCCGGTGGCGCTGGTTGAACGACCGGCTGAACCCGCCCTGAAGGACGCCCATTGTTCGCGACAGCGGGACCGCGGAGGTCCGCAGGGCGATGTGGTAGTGATTGGACATCAGGCACCAGGCGTAGAGAAGGAAGCCGTCGCGCCGCTTGGCTTCGCCGATCATGTCGAGGAACCGCTCCGCCTCGGTCCGCTCGGCGAAGATCTCCTCACCCCGAGCGAAGCGGTTGTAGACGTGGTAGAGGCCGCCTTCGAGCAGGTTCCTGCGAGCGCGTGGCACCGCCGGTCCTCCTCACCGACAGTCTACCCCGGAATCGTCGGAATCGCCTGACCTGGCACCGATGCAATTGTGTTCCCTGTCAATTACGGGACACAGCACTAGTCAGGTCGGGGGCGAGACAACACCGAATGCTCTATCCATCCTGGATCGACGCCCTCGGTGGTGACGCCCTGAATGATAGAAGCCGCCCAGTCCTCGACGGGAGCTTCTCGATTCAGTAGTGAGTAGTAGGATGCCGCGAGACGAGCATTAACAGCAACGAAGGCTCTCAATGACGAAGCAACTTGCAGACTAGATCCATCTTCGTGATCTACCAAGTAGACACCACCGTCAGCAGACACCCACACCCAATCTGCATCACCACACGCACCGATAACAACACCGCGAGGCAGACCTGGCGGAGTGTCTACAAGTACGGATGTTGATGACTCGACGAACTCGCGAAACGCCTCGATACCGTCGTCGATGCCACCTGAACGGAAATCCACATCCCAAACCGCAGCGCCTTGGATCTGCCCAGCAGAGATCAACCGAACAAGTTCAGTGGAAAGTGAATCCTCTCCAACGCTGGAGACAAACAGATTGATCTCTTTCTCTGACAATGACCTCCCGCACGGAATCGAGACATACTCGGCAGCTTCTTCCCTCGCGTCATGTCTCTCTAATCCTTCGCGAACCAGAGCATCCACCAGGGACTCAAGGGCTACTCTCATTTCCTCGATCATGGCGAACCTCTCTACACAATCCTCTAGTGCCATGTCTTCGTGTTCCCGGCACCTCTGTGCAGCTTCCACGGCAGTGGATAGGCCTAGCCTGAGCCCAAGAGATGGTGATGTTCCAACTTCATTTTCATGAAATCCGCGTGTTCGGGGAATACCGTTAGCCAGGTTTCGTCAACAACGGGCGAATCCCCACGCCGCAGAGCGCGCAGATTCCTCGGACTCAATGCACCAGGAAGCTGATAGTCAAACCTAAGCCAGAAGCTCTGCATGTCCCGCAAGAAACCCTCAGGGTTGGCTAGCTCCCCTCGATGACCGGCTCGACCACTTCCAGATCGCACTTTGTATCTCAGTGGTTTTGAAATCGGTATCGCCGGGTCAGCAAGTCTCATCCTTACCATTGCATTCCAGCATCCGTGCCAGGTCAGACGATTCCGACGATCTTGACAAAATCGTCGGAATCGTCTGACCTGGCACCGATGAGCCTATCTCGTCAAACTCCACCGGCTTCCCTCACACATCATCGGAATCGTCTGACCTTGCACCCTTTCTCGCTACCACTCTCTTGCCAACGGGGCCCTGATGATCGAATCGAGTTCCGGGTGGTTTTCAACGAACGTAGAGAGCACACCGGAAGAATACATATCGCCCAGCGCCTGGTCTCGGGTCAGCCACGCTGAAAGATCACAAGGCCAACCGTCGGAATCAACGCCCAGAGCGGCCGGATTCCTAGTCAACGTATCGGCGACATCACCCACGAAATTTCCAAAAAAGCGTTCAACAGAAGACGCCACCACGAACAAAAACCGATCTTCTGGCCTTCGAAGATACGCGACCGGATGGGATCCTTGGTCACCCTCAACTCGTCTCAGATAACCAAAGTTCTCACCTACGGAGTTCGTGACGAATCCTACGAATTCACCCGCCAGCCAGTTATTCAACGGCCAAAGTGATAAGGTGTTGTCCGCCAAATCCAACAGACTACGATTCTTGCAACCAACCACGCAGTAGTCGAGAACGGTAGCACCATTCGAATATCCGAAAAACCTTCGAAGGTGCGGATCCAACTCTCCAGGAAGCCTGCCGGATGAACGAAACATCAGCTTCGCATCCGCCGGAGGAAACAACCGAACTGATGAAAATTCGCCTGATAGCCGGCGCAATTGCTGAAAGACAAATTCCATCCTCCTACCTTCCAATTCGATTAATGAATCGCGCAATATCTCGATCAACCTGCTGAGCGAATGCAGAAACCTGTGAAGCTGTCGCATTGGGGTTCGTTTGTCTAAACCGATTCCACATCGGAGTCACCACCTGACGGTGAGTTCCGGTAGGCAAACCATAGAGATTCGACAAGGCGTGACGGTTACCCAAGAAAAGACCTTCATCAAAGTAAACCTCCGGGACTCGATGATGGATCTCCATCTTGCCCGTACCAACAAACTTTCTGAGACGAGGATTGGCGCGCAGGAACACATCGCGGTGTTCGCCCGTCCTCAACAAACCAGATCTGGCGTTTGAACCGCTCGCCCCTACGCTCCCAAACCTACCGTCAGGTGTACGCCAACCATTACGCCATCTCACGTTGCTCGAAACTCTATCCGTCAGGAGATCGAACTCTGGCGCACGGACGCCAACTCCTCTCCCTGGGGCAGCGGCCGCCTTCGTCTGCCCGAGCTTGCTCGCACCAGCAGCGGCGCCCCGAAGATCGCGCCCCCAACGGCTGCTCGCATGTAATCTTCAGAGGTGTAACCCTCACCGCCGGTCGCGCGGTCATACACATCCATCGCAGCCGTCGAAGCTAGCCCGGAGCCCGCTCCAGAGGCGGCACCGGCTGCGACCCTTCCGACGACTGTCCTTCCTGCGGCGGCAGCGGTTCCACCGGAAACTGCCGTCAGTGCTATCTGCGTGCCCGCGCGACCAACCTCTACCGCGGTGTCCTTCACATATTTGCTTGTGTCGCCTGTGCGCTCGTACTCCTCGAAGGCCTCGTCGTGACGGCTCAAGAAATTGAAGGTGACGAGGTTCCATATGTCGTAGCCCAGCTCCTTCACGCCACCGATGAAGAAGTGGCCCTTCTCTCGGTCGCCCTCCCAGTCGAGGAGCTCTCGGATGCTCTCCTCGCCGAGCGGATCCGTCGCCCCATGCGGTCCCCACCCCACGAACGCGTACAGGTTCGTCGAGTCGACATCGAGGGCGGGGTCCTCGGACAGCCAGGCGGCGTTGTGGGGGTCGTACCAGCGGTTCCTGGCGTAGGCGAGGCCGGTGGTGGGATCGGTCCAGAGGCCCTGGAAGAGCAGGGTCTGGCCGCCGGGGAAGCGGCCTCCGAGGGTGGCGGAGGCGGCGGCGACGGAGTCGTAGGTGATCGCGAGGTCGGGCGGTGCCGCCGCGGTCACGGCGCCCTCGGCCGGGATCAGCAGCGGGAGCTGCCGGGCGCGGGCGAGCGGCCTGCCGGCGGTGTCGGTGAGGTTGGTGGTCAGGGTGACGCGGTAGGCGTGCTCCCGGGCCCAGCCCTCGAGCGGCAGCAGCGCCAGCACCTCGGGCTGGTCGGGCAAGGGCAGGGCGACGTAGTCCGTGCCCTGTACCAGGACCGTCCCGGCGGTGTCGTCGGTGAGAGTGACGCCGGAGGCCAGCGTCGCCGGATCGGCCGGCAGGCTGAGGGTCAGCAGCAGCGCGCCGGCTGCGTGGGTCGCGGAGTCCGCGACCGTCTGCACATACGTGTCGACCGTCGTCCGGTCGTTGTCAAAGAGCAGCCCGCGGGGCTCCGGCCCGGCCTCCGCGTGCGCCTCCCCGTAGGGGGTGTAGAGGTAGCGTAGCAGAAGGTCCGGGTCCGGCGACGAGCCGTCCTCCAACACCCCCACCACCGTGCCGAGCTCGTCGCGCAGGAAGGCGTAGGTGGTGTCGGGGAAGGGCGTGTCGGCGGGCTCGAAGATCTCCACCCGCACCGCCGGGGCGTCGTCCAGGCCCGGGCCGGGGACATAGGTTCGGCGCCAGCGGGGGAAGAGGTCCGTCGCCGGGTCGTCCCAGCTACCGTCGTGGGAGCCGAAGCCCGCCTCCCCGAGGAGCGCGCTGCCCTCCCACAGGAAGCCGCGGTACTCGATGAACGGCCTCGCGCCGTCCGACTCCGGGCCGAGGTGCACTCGCGCCCGCAGCCGCCCGACCCCGTCGTAGAGGTAGCGCACCTGGTGGCCGGCGAAGGGGGAGCCCGCGTCGGGGGAGACCGTCGCCTCCGCGAGCCGGCCCCGCCAGTCCCAGCGGTAGCTGCCGCGGTCGTCGGTCGTGCGCCGCCCCGAGGCGTCGGAGGCGAAGGCCACCCCGTCGCGCCCGGTGAGGCGGCCCGAGGGGCCCCAGCCGAGGCTGTCGGCCTCGCCGGTGTCATCCCGGGCCAGCTCCAGCAGCTGGTCGGCCTCGCCGTAGCTCTGCCGGAACTCCGAGCCGACCCCGGAGCTCGCGCCGACCAGCCGGCTCGCCGCGTCGAGCTGCCACGACCAGCCGAGGGAGGCGGCGAGCTCGCCCGAGGCGATGCGGCCGAGCTTGGCGCCGTCGCCCGGCAGCTGGGCGGTGCCGCGGTAGGCGTAGCCGAGCGTGCCCCAGGTGGCGCCGCCCGAGCCCCAGGAGAGGCCGGCGAGCCGCCATGGGGAGTCGCTCGCGCCGCCAGGAGCGGTCACCCCGGGCTGACCCGCATCGGTGCCAGGTCAGACGATTCCGACGATCTTCAGAAAACCGTCGGAATCGTCTGACCTGGCACCGATGCCGATGCGGAAGTACGGCGGCTTCCCGCGAAGGGCACGATGGCGGGCGCGCTGGTCGTGCTCGAGCGGCTGAAGCACGAGTTCGACCTTCGCATCGACGCCCACATGGCGGAAGGCGGCGGACAGATCAGCGGCGCGAGCGGCGCGTCGGTGAGGAAGATTCTCGAGCGCTTCGGCGAGACGCGCGCGTTTCTCGCCGAAGGCGGGCGCACCAATCGAGGCTTGCCTGGAGACATGCAAGCGATGCTTGCCGCGCTCGCGAAGCTGCGCCTGGAGAAAATCGCTGAGACGGAGCGGATCCTTGTGCTCGAGGCCTGCCAGTCGTTCATCGTCGAGCAGATCCAAGAGTTCCACAGCCGGCAGCGGATCGAGATCGTGTTCGATCCGGCGGAGAGCACGCGCGAGTTGGTCCGGCAGATCCTGGACAAGGGCAAGGAGCGCGGCCAGTCGGGGCAGGTGGCGCAGTACCTGGTCGGGGCGAAGCTGGCGCTGCGGTTCCCTGACATCGCGGTGCAGAACGAGAAGTACTCCACGGCCGATCAGCAGCTCGGCCGCGCTGGCGACTTTCTTGTCGGCGATACGGCGTTCCACGTGACGATGACGCCGATGGACAGCGTCTACGATCGCTGCCGGCGCAACACCGAGGAAGGGCTGCGGGCGTATCTGCTCGTGCCGGACGAGCACGTGCAAGGCGCGAGAGCGCGAGCAGGCGACGTCGTCCCCGGGCGCGTGGCGGTGGAGTCGATCGAGTCGTTCGTCGGCCAAAACGTCGAGGAGATGGGCGCCTTCTCCCACGACGAGCTACACCAGCGCTTCTACGAGCTACTCGAGACGTACAACAGCCGCGTCGAAGCGATCGAGATGGACAAGTCCGTGATGATCGAAATTCCGCCAAA
>CAVQPK010000009.1:0-26475 GCA_963714745.1 uncultured Acidobacteriota bacterium | reverse complement strand
AACCCCTGGAGTCCTGAACCATGAAGAAGTCAATGATCGTCGCCGCCGCCCTGTTGTCCACTGCCGCGGCAGTGCACGCCGAAGAACTGTTCGTCAACATCCATTCCGGCAACGCCATGGCGCAGGGCGCCGGCCTCGTGCTGGCGGGCCAGGCCCTGGAGCAGAAGGCTGCGGTGCGCGTGCTGCTGTGTGACGCGGCCGGCGACATCGCGCTGGTCGGCAAGGAGATGCCGACGCTCAAGCCGCGCAACGTGACGCCGCAGCAGATGCTGCAAGGTGTGATCAAGGCCGGCGCCAAGGTCGAGGTCTGTGCCCTGTACCTGCCCAACACCGGCAAGCAGGCGAGCGACCTGATCGCTGGCGTCACGCCCGCCAAGCCGGCGGAGGTGGCGGCGCACCTGCTCAAGCCCGGCGTCAACACACTGGCCTTCTGACCGCACTTCGTCCAGCGCAGCCCACTGCGCGTGCGGACCGGGCCCCACCGGGCCCGTGTCCACACCAGGAGACAAACATGAAAGAGACCCGCACCCTTCCGGGCATGGACCCGGCCCGCAGGCGCTGGCTTCAGGCCTTGGCGGCAGCACCGGCCTTGGCGGGCGCCGTAGCGGCGCCCGTGCCCGCGCGCGCCGCTGTCAAGACCAGCGCCCGCATCGTCATCGCCGGCAGCGGCCTGGGTGGCATCGCCGTGGCCAACCGGCTGTCCAGGATGCTCGACGGCGCGAAGATCACGATTGTCGACCGCAAGGAAGAGCACAACTACCAGCCGGGCTACACGCTGGTGGCCACCGGCGTGTGGCCGGTGGACAAGGTGCGCGACCGCAACGCCGACTTCCAGCCCGCCGGTGCGGAGTGGGTGAAGGACATGGTGGCCGGCTTCGACCCGGCCGCCAACACCGTGATCACCGCCGGCGGGCAGCGCATCCCTTACGACTTCCTGGTCGTGGCCACCGGCGTGCAGCTGGACTATGAACAGATCGAGGGCATGGACGTCGGCGCCATCGGCAGCAACGGTCTTGACCAGCGTGTATCCCAGCCCGCAGGCGGCGCAAGCCACCTGGGCCGCGATGCAGGCCTTCACCGCCAAGGGTGGCGACGCCGTGATGACCTTGCCGGCCACGCCGCTCAAGTGCGCCGGTGCCCCTTTGAAGATGAGCTTCATGCTGCGCGACCGGCTGTTCAAGGCGGGCACGCTGGGCGCCTCGAAGATCAGCTTCCAGTCGGCGCTGGGCAATGTGTTCGGCGTGAAGGTGGTCAACGACAACGTGCTCCAGCGCTGGAAGTCGCTGGGTATCGATGTCGAGTACTCGCGCAAGCTCGCCGCCATCGACATCGGCGCGCGCCGCGCCACGTTCATGTCGCCCGAAGGCGAGAAGCAGGAGATGCCGTACGACTTCATCCACGTCGTGCCGCCGATGAGCGCACCCGACGCGGTGAAGAACAGCGACCTGGCCTGGAAGGAGGGCCCGTTCGCCGCCGGTGGCTGGCTGGAGGTGGACAAGGCCACGCTGCAACACCGGCGCTACCCCAACGTCTTCGGCATCGGCGACATCAACGGCACGCCACGCGGCAAGACCGCCGCCACGGTGAAGAAGAGCGCGCCACTGGTGGCCCACAACCTGGTGGAGGTGATCGCCGGGCGCCAAGCCGACGAGGCCTTCGATGGCTATACCTCGTGCCCGCTGATCACGCGCGAAGGCTCAGCGATGCTGATCGAGTTCGACTATGAAGGGCGCCTCACGCCCAGCCTGCCGATGATCGAGCCGCTCAACGACAGCTTCTTCGCGTGGTTGATGAAGTACCGCATGCTCAAGCCCGCCTACATGGCGGTGCTCAAGGGCCGGGTCTGAACAGGAGACATGTCATGTATGAAATCTGGCTCGTGATGAACATCGTGTGGGAGATCGCGCTTGGCTTCTGGCCCCTGCTGGCCATCGGCGCCATCGCCTGGCTGGTGCTGATGGCCCTGGCCTGGCGCCGACCGGCAGCCCTTTGGCGCAGCGCATGGCCGATGGCTGCGGGTGTCGCGGTGGTCGCGGCGGTGATCGGCTTTCTGGTGGTGCCGACGATGACGCGCTCTTCGCTGCAAGAACTGGCCTATTGGGTCGACTGGGCCAACCTGGCCAGCATTGCGCTGGGCATTGGCGTGGCCGCGCTGGCGTTTGCCTGGCCGGCAAGCGTGCTGCGGCGTCGCGCAAAACATCGAACGCAAATATTGAACGTTGCCTGGGATGACCAAGGCCGCCCTGGCAACGAACTCTCGGCGTCGCCTGCCGAATCTCGTGCACGTTGTGCTGCACAGCTTGCTGCTGCGCGGACTGCGCGCGCCACGACTGCCACACGATCGGGGCTGGAACGAAGGCACGTTCGGCGGGCAGGGTCTCTCGGCGTTCCAGGTCCGTGGCGATCGTGGGCAACAACTGGCAGCCTGGCTGGCACTGCCGACGACGGCGAGCGCCGGGCGGCCAGTGCCTCTGGTCGTGGCGGTGCATGGTTGGGGCGCCAACGCCTCCACGCTGGCGCCGATGGTCGAGCCGCTCGTGCGCGCCGGCATTGCGGTGGCCTTGTTCGACGCGGCGAGCCACGGTGACAGCTCAGGCGAGGATTTCAGTTCACTCCCACGCTTCGCCGAAGACCTGGCTGCGGTGCTGGACACGCTGCGCAAGATGGCGACCATCGACGCCGCACGTATCGGGCTGCTCGGCCACTCCGTCGGTGCCGCTGCGGTGCTGCTGCATACGGCGCGCCATGGCGGCACGCAAGCCGTGGTCAGCCTGTCCGCCTTCGCCAACCCTCGGGAAGTGATGCAGAGGTGGCTCCAGGAACACCACATCCCCCGACGCTGGATCGGTGCGGCGATCCTCGAACACGTGCAGGAGGTGATCGGCGAGCGCTTTGATCGGATCGCGCCAGAACATCAGTTGCCATCCATCGACTGCGCGGTGCTGCTGGTGCATGGCGAGCACGACCAGACCGTGCCGCTGTCCGATGCACATCGCCTGCATGCGGCCCTGCGTCGCGGCGAACTGCTCGTCGTCGAGGGCGACCACGACCTTCGGGTCTCGCTGACACCCTACGCTGACCGCCTCGTGCGTTTTTTCAGCTCGCACCTGGAGGTCGCTGCGAAGTGATGTCGATCCCGCTTGGGCCCTTGGCGTTGCCGGCAGCCGTGTCTGAACGAGGCGACCCAGTCTTCCCGTGTGATGGACCTGTCTTTGTTCCCAATCTGGATGCAACCCCATGCTTGAGCGTCTGAAACGCTGGCTTCTGGCAGCAACACCCACCGAGCCTGACACAGGGACGCCCGACATTGCGGCGCCCCCTGCACCGCACCCGCCATCCATCGGCTCGCTCGGCAACATGGTCATCGATGTGCGGTCGGAACGCGAGTTCCACGCCTCGGCCATCGACCGCGCCATCAATGTGCCGCTGCCGCAACTGGAGCATCGCCTCAGCGAGCTCGTCGCGGACAAGGCCACGCCGTTGGTCCTTTACTGCGCAAGCGGGGCGCGGTCTGGTATCGCATGCGGTGTGCTCAAGCAGTTGGGCTACACAAACGTCACCAATGCGGGCGGCCTGTATTCAGCCGCCGCACACCTGCAGCGCGAAGTTCGACGATAAACGGGGACGCTGTGCCAACATGAGCAACATGACGATTCCACTCATCACCAATGAACTCGACTTGCTGGACAGCGACTCGCGATCGTCGACGCCGCAACGCACGGTACCGTGAAAACTGAAATCGTTCATGTCGTCGCGGTGTACTTGTCCCGGGCCGACGTTTCGCCGCGACGATCTGTGTACGCCTCGAGTCGCGAGCGGGTTGCGATGAATGCCACCCATGCCGAACAGGTGGCGGCGAATGGCCGCTGTCGCTGCTGCTCGGGTGTTTGAGTTTGTCTGCATGGATCGCGAGAGCTGCTCGGGTCATCGGCCTGACGCCCAGTTCAGTCCATCTCACCGTCCTGGCCGGCTGAACTGCCAGAAAGCCGCCTGTCGCCACCGTCGGTTGATGGCCGGCACTTCCCGTTCGCCGCCGAGCCTGGTAGCTGACCTTGGCTCGGCCAGTCCTCAGTCGTAGGTGAAGGGCAGCTTCCTGGCAACTCCTCCGCTAATTTTGTTTCAAGCAAGGCGGTCAGCAGAAGAGGGAAGGAGGCCACGCAGGTAGGCGGCAGTCGGAGCGATTCAGACCCAGCGCGCGGCTTTAGGCCGTCCGAGGTCACCATCTCGGGTGCCTCGCGTGCAAGCCATCGGCCGGCAGCCCCGGCGGGTGCCGAATGGCGCTCCGGTCCACCAATGATGAGAACTCCACCGCCCCTCCAGCAGACCCCGCTGTACCGCCTGGTGCGGCAGCACGCGGCCAGCTTCATCGCCTACACCGAAGCCAGCACGGGGGCCGAGCTGCCGCGGTCCATCAAGGACGAGTTCGACGCCTTCCTTGAGTGCGGCATCCTGGCGCACGGTTTCCTGAGGCTGCGCTGCGGCGAGTGCGGCCACCACAAGCGGCCGGCCTTCAGCTGCAAGCGCCGCGGGTTCTGTCCCTCATGCGGCGCCTGCTGGATGTCGCAGACCCCAGTGCACCTGGTGAACCTTGTGATCCCGCACATGCCGGTGCGGCCGTGGGTGCTGTCGCTGACGACCACGCTGCAGTTGCTGCTGGCATCGCAGCCAGAGCTGGACACGCCGGTGCTGCAGGTGGTGCAGTGCGTGCTAACTAGGCATCTGCTGGACCGCGCTGGACTGAAAAAGGCTACGGCGGCGCCATCACGCTCATTCAGCGCTTCCGCTCCGCGGCCAATCTCACCATCCACCTGCACTGCCTGCTGCTGGGCGGGGTGTACAGCGGTGCCGACGGCGTGCCGGTGTTCGTCGAGATGAATACGCCTGCCGACGACGCGCCGTACGCCCTGTAGCAGAACCACATCCACCCGAGCGCCTTATGCGGGATATGGTGCTCAGCGGCCTGCATGCCCTGTTGCCGGTCGACGCGCGGGAGTCGCTGCGGCGCGCAGGCGCTGCCTCGAGCGAGGATGAAGGCTTTGCGCAGGCCGGCATCGGTTGAGTGTCGGCGCTGCGCGAGGTGGGTCGATCGACGGTGCAAGAGCCCGCGGTCCCGAGCGGCAGCGGCACGCCTTCGCGTCAACCGACAAGCGATCCGAAGGCCCAATGCCAACCCGTTGCCGTGAGCAGGCCCAGTGGAATGCCCAGTCCGACCATCATCGACACCAGCCGCGGTGCCAGGTTGGCTTGCGCGGCGACGATGCCGGCGCCGATCATCGGCGGCATCGCGGCCTCGATCACGGTGACCCGGCTCGTCATGTCAGGCGCTGCGTCGAGCAGCCACAGAATGCCCACCACCAATGCCGGCGCCAGCACGAGCTTGTAGCCCAGGCCGAGCGCCAATGCTTGGGCATGCTCCCGGATCGCGTCCAGACGCAACTGCATGCCCACCGACAGCAGCGCCAGCGGCGCCAGCGTGTCGCCAATGCGTGCCAGCGCCAACTCCAGTGGCTGCGGAAACGGCAGCGGCCGCAACAGCAGTGCCAGTGCGAGCGCGATCACGGGCGGAAAGGCGACGATGCGGTGCAGCATCTCGCGCCCGCCGACACGCGGTCCGGCGGCATACCAGGCCGCAGCGGCCACGCCCACCGTGGACAGCGCGAGGTAGGAGCCGAGCTGGTCGATCAGCAGCCCGAGGCCGAGGCCGTCACGGCCGTGCAGCGTCTCGATCATCGGCAGGCCGACGAACGAGGTGTTGCCGAAGCCGCCCACCAGCGTGAGAGCGCCGACCTGGGCGCGCGACAGGCTCATCAGGCGGCCAAGCGCCCAGAACAGCCCGGCGCCGACGGTGAACAGCAGCCAAGGCATCAGCACCGGCATCAGGTGCTCGCGGTCGAACTCGAAGGCGTGCAGCGTCCGCAGCGTCACCGCCGGCAGCGCGAGGTACACGATCACCGCATTCAGCACCTGGTGGGCGTTCTCGCCAACGCGGCCGGCCCGCCACAGCATCATGCCGGCCGCGAGGCATAGCACGAGCAGCAGAAAGTTCGACACGGCTCGATCTCAGGCGGGCAGGGTCGTCGGGGATCAGAACGTCGGCGCCGGCTCGTCGATCTCGACCTCGCGGCCGCTGAAGACCGTGCTGGCGTCGGGAACGGTGCTGCTGCCGGTCGCGGCGACGGCCGGCATTGCCGTTGGTGCCAGCGCCAGCCGCGGCGCCGCGGTGACGTCGGCGCTGTCATCGAGCATCGTGGTGGCCAACAGACCGCAAGTGGCCAGGAGCACCACTGCCGCGGGCAGGATGCGGATCACGGAGCCGAAGCCCCAGGGTCTGTTGGTCGAGGTGCGGACGGATTCGATCGTGGTGGCTCTTGACATGGTGCTTCTCCTGGCGGGCGAAGGTCGGACCGAGGGGTCTTCAGGGTGAGGACAACGTCGACGCGCAGATCCGGTCACTGGCTGCGACGTTCGGCGTCGTCGACAGCCACCGCCACCGGGCAGGCGGGCAGGCGCTGCCAACGCTCGAGGCGCTCGGACGCCACCTTGAAGTCGGTCGCGTACAGCGTGCGGCCGTAGCGCACCATCTGCCGCGCAACGCGCGCGGCGTCACAGTGGCCTTCGTCGGCCAAGCTGGCGAAGGCGGCGAAGGCCTTGTCGAAGTGACCGATCTCGTAATCGACGTGCGCAGCGTCATGGCGGGAGGTCTGGCCGATTGCGGGCGAAGTGACCAGCAGTGCGGCGGTGGTGACGACGGCGGTCAGCACGGTCTGGCGGATCTCTTTCATGACGGTCTCCCGGACGGGGTGGCGAAGCGAGGACGACCGCTCAGGCGGCGACCGCTGAGCGCTCGTGTCCTACCCTGCTGCTGCTGAAGTGGATGAATCCACTCTAGGCCCGCTGGGCCCCGTCCGCGACTGTCGAAATGGGGATCCTGCCTATGCCTGTCGGCCTAGGCCGAGCGTGCGTGCCCGCACCACGGCCTCGGTGCGGTTGCGTGCCTGCAGCACCCGCAGGATGGCGGCGATGTGGATCTTCACCGTGCCTTCTGTCAGCCCGAGTTCGCGCGCAATCTGTTTGTTGGGCTCACCGCGCGACAGGCAGCGCAGCACGTCGAGCTGGCGCGGCGTGAGCTCCGGTGCGGCAGCCTTCAGCGGCGCGTCGAACAGGCGCGGGGGTACGTAGGTGCCGCCCGCCTGCACCAGCCGCAGCGCGCCGAGCAGGACCTCGGAGCGCTCGCTCTTCGGGATGAAACCCACTGCGCCGGCGGCGAGCACGGCGCGAATCGTGGCCGCGTCCTCTTGCCCCGACGCCACGACCACGGGCAGGGTCGGCGCCGTCTCGCGCAGCCGGCGCAGGCCGCCCAGTCCGTCCATGCCCGGCATGTTCAGGTCGACCAGCGCCAGGTCGGCGTCACCTTGGGCGGCCAGGCGCAACAAGGCCTCGAGATCGCCCGCCTCGCGGACATGCACGTCCTGCGCGAGTTGTTGCACGGTGCGGGCCAGGGCATCGCGCACCAGCGGATGGTCGTCGGCGATCAGCACCTTCATGCCTGCTCCTCGACACGCCGCGCCAGGCCCCCGGCCTGCGAGAGCCAGCTGCGCAGGCGGGCCGGCGACACCGGTTTTGCCAGCCAGGGCAGCCCGCTTTCCTGCATCATCCGTACCCGCTCGGGTGCCGAGTCGCCGCTCACCAACAGCGCCGGCAAGGCGGCGCCGAAGGCCGCGCGCAGGCGCGCGATCTCGGTCACGCCGTCACGCCCCTCCAGAAGGCGCAGATCGGCCACCACCGCCCACGGAGCAGGGCGGCCGGCACCAACCAGGCGCAAGACGGCATCAGCATCGAAGCCATCGAGCACGTCGCAGTGCCAGCTGTGCAACAGCGTGCGCATCGCATCCAGGACCTCGGCGTCATCGTCGATCACGGCGACGACCATGTTCGGCATCGTCATCTGCTCCTCCGTGACGGCGGCGGTGCACATCGCCTGCATGTAGGCAGGCAAGTCGAGCACGAAACGCGTGCCGCGATGGAGCCGTGAATGCAGGGCCAGTGGCAGATCCATCAGCCGCGCCAGCCGGCGCACGATCGACAGCCCGAGCCCCAGGCCACCACGGCGGTCGCGCTCCGGATCGCCGGCCTGGTAGAACTCGTCGAACACCCGCTCCTGCTCGTCCGGTGCAATGCCGGGGCCGGTGTCCCAGATCTCGACGCGCCACTTCGGCGATGGGCCACCCGCGCCACGCAGGCGGCAAGTCACGAGCACGCCGCCGCTGCGTGTGTACTTCACCGCGTTGGCAATCAGGTTGCGAAGCACACGCTCGACGAGCATCGGGTCGGCAAGCGCGCGGGCTGTTCCCGCCCCGCCGACGCGGGAGGAAAACCGCAGCGCGCGCGCGGCGGCCTCGTGCGCGAATTCGTCGGCCAGCCGGTGCAGCAGCGCACCCAGATCGAAGGCACGCGGTTGCGGCACCAGCACGCCGGCATCGATGCGCGAAATGTCCAGCAAGGCATTGAGCAATGACTCCAGCGCCGCCACCGAGCCCTGCATGCGGTCGACGATGTCGCGCGCGGCGGCCTCGAGCGGACGCTGGCGCAGCGAGCCCATGTACAGACCCAGTGCATGGATCGGTTGGCGCAGGTCGTGGCTGGCCGCAGCCAGGAAGGTGGTCTTGCCGCGGTTGGCCCTCTCGGCACCGTCTCGGGCCGTGCGCATGTTGTCGAGCGCGAGCGTGAGCGCCTCGCCCTGGCTGGCCACACGCGATTCAAGGTCGCGGTTTAGTGTTTCGAGCGATTCGTTGGTGCGCACGAAGCGGTCGATCAGGAACCAGGTCACGAGCAGCACGAAGGGCAGCCCGGCAAACGGCACCATCTGCACCGGCAGGATGTCGTCGCCGAATGTGAAGACCCACCAGTCGCGCGCGCCCAGGCCGGCCGCGGCGACGCCGGCCACGACAAGTAAGGCGGCGTCGATGCTGCGCCGTCGAACCGCGGCGAGTGCCACCCCGGCCATGCCGCCGAACGCCACCAGCACCATGCCCAGCCGCAGCGCGGTGCTGAATCCGGACGCTTCGCCGATCGCGACTCCCAAGTACAACCACAGCGGCGCGAGCCCGGCCGCCCACAGCAGGGCGCGTTCGGTGCGACGAGCCTGGTAGCCGGCGAAGCGCAGGCTGAAGATCGCCAGCATGGCGACGACAAAGGCGTAGAGCGCTGTCCACCAGACCGTCTCGTGGGGATCGGGCAGCAAGGACTGGGACGATACGGACCACGCCGTGTGCAGGCCCCAGGCGACGGACGCGACGCCGAAGTGCAGGTAGATCGTCTCGGTGCGGCGGCGCGCCCAGATCAACAGCACGCTCAAGCCCATGAAGGTGATCATCGCGGCGACCACCGATGGAGCCGATGACATCCAGTATGTCTTGTCGTTGCGCAGGTCGTGCAGGGTGTCGTATCCGCCAAGCATCACCTTCGAGATGCCGGCACGGCGCGCGCTGCGCAAGACGACGTCGACGCTCCCCGCCGCGTCCCCCGGCGCCATGCAGTGCGGCCGCCGCCTGGCGGCGGTCGAGGGCCAGCAGATCGACTTCTCCCCCTGCAACCCTCCGGGCGCCGGACCCCAGGGGCTGGCCTTCACGCCTTCGCTGGCCGTGCTCGGCGCCACCGGCTGTGACGGACCGGACGGATGCCGAGGCGAGCACGCCCTCACCGTGGTGTCGCCGCTGGTGCACCTCGGCGGGGTCGTCAGCCAGTCGCCGCCCACGCAGCCCGGCGAGCTGGGCTTCAGCCCGCCCCTGGCCTGCATCTCCCAGGTCGCCGGGGCGCCGACCCAGCTCCGGTCGGTCACCGTCGCCGAGGATGTCGCCTGGCTCGACCGCCACCGACGCGGCTCCCTCTCCGGGGCCTTCGCCGCCCTCCCCGGCCTCGCCGAAGCCGCCCCCGTCGAGCGACGCGGGGACCTGGTCGCGCTTTCCCTCGGCGACGCCGGCGCATTCGTCTTCGACGCCTCCAACCGAGACCTCGAGCTGATCGGCCACCTCCACCACGACGGTCACACGGTCTTCCGCCTCCAGGTCGACGCCGCCCGCGGGCTGCTGCTCGCCGGCGGCTTCGACGGATCCGGCGAGCCCGTGATCGACCTTTGGGACCTCGCCGCATTGAACGGTGGCCCCGACGAGTCGCAGCCCCTCGCCACCCTCGAGGGCGTGCCCTGGACCACCTCCGACCTCGGACTCGACAGCACCGGCGCCGGCCTGCTCCACACCTGGGAGCCGGGCCGGGGCGCCGACGCCGTGCCCTACGCGGCCCCGGAGCTGACCCTCGCCGGCCTCTATCTGGGCGAGCCGGGCTCCGACGGCACCCGCCCCGTGGAGATGCGCTCCACCTCCCGCTTCGTGCCCCTCGGCGTGCCCCTGACCCTGACCCGCCAGGAGGAGGTCGACGGCATCGCCGAGCTGCGGTCCCGCTCAACGGCGGCCTTCAAGGTCCGCGCCGCGCTGCCCGGCTCCCTCGGCGAGGCCCTCACCGTCCGCCTCGAGAGCCTGCGGGCTCGCCCCGACGACCGCCTGCTCGCCCAGGCTGACCTCGGCCCCGCGCTCGCTCCCCCCGGCGGACCCGGCTGGCCCGACCCCGCGGTCACCGTGACCCTGCGCCGGCTCGGCACCGTCGACGCCGGCCCCGGCGGGCGCCTGGCCACGGTCTGGAACCTCTACGAGTCCGACGAGACCGTCGTGCTCCTCGCCGACCCCCGCGCCGGCGAGAGCTACACCCCTGCCGGCGACCCCGCCTCGCCCGCCAGCGAGGCCGGCCAGTGCCGCAACTGCGAGCGCCCGGACTTCGTCGCCGGTCCCACGGTCGAGATACTCGCCGGCGGCCGCTGGCTGCGGGCGCGGCTCGCGGTCGACCTGACCAGCCCGCAGGGGGTGCAGGATGCCACCACCGCCGCGCTCGCCCTGTTCGACGCCGAGGGCGCCAACTACCCCGCCCCCGCCGCCCACGCTGAGATGGCCGCCTGGGCCGACGCGGTACCTTCGCCGGCGCAGGTCTCCCTCGCCGAGCCGGCCCAGTCGCCTGCGATCTGGTCGCCGGGCGAGGGTGGTGCCGCTGTCTCGCTGGTCTCGGGCGAGGCCCTGCTCGAGACTGCGGACCATGCCGTCTCGGGACGCAGCCTCGACCTCGTGCTCGACCGCACGTATCGCTCCGGCCAGCTCGGTCGCGGCCCCCTCGGCGCCGCCGGATGGACCGGGTCCCTCTTCGCCCACCTGCGCGAGATCCCGACCACCGGCGAGGTCGAGTACCACGACGGTCGCGGTCACGTGTGGCGGTTCTTCCCCCGACGGGGCTCGCGCGAGCCGCGCACCGACGACCCGGACGGCGCCTTCTGGGCGGTCGCCGGCGCCTACGACCCCGAGCCGGCCGGCGATTACTACGCCCCGAAGGGCGTGTGGCTGCGACTGCAGCGGACCGCCGGCGGGTGGCGTCTGCTCGGCCGCCACAACGACGTCGCCCTGTTCGACGCCGAAGGCCGCCTCGTCGAGCTCTCCGACCGCCACCGCCGAGGAGCCCCGTCCGGGGAGCAGGGGTCGACCCTGGCGCTGCGCTACGACGTCTTCGGCCGCCTGGTCGCGGTGGTCGACGATCTCGGCCGCGGCCACCGCTTCGAGTACCTCGACGACCCGCGCCCGGTGGCCGACGGCGGCGACGGTCCGCGCTACGGCCTGCTCTCCCGGGTCACCGACTTCGCCGGCCGAGAGGTCTCCTACACCTGGGACGACCAGCGTCGCCTGGTCGCGGTGCACCTGCCCGAGGTCGCCACCGGCGCCGGCATCGTCGCCGACGGATTCCCCTTCTCGGGCGGCGACCGGCCGACCCTGACCTACCGCTACGACCCGGCCCGGAACGCCACCTCGAGCGACGCTCCCCTGCACGACGACTTCGCGGCCCTGCGCCTCGAGGGCTTCGAGCTGCCGCCGTTCGGCGGTTCGAGCGGCCTCCTGCGGACCCGCTTCGAGTACGACCCGGCCACCGGCCGCGCCGACGTGCTCGCCTTCCCGTCCGGCGACCGCAACGATGCCGGCCAGAGCGCCGCATGGGGTCTCGACACCGGCTCGAGCCCCGCCCCGGCGACGGCCGCCACCGTCACGGCGCCGTGGGGGCACGCCGTTTCCTACGTTCTCGAGCACGGCCGCACCGTCGAGGTCACCGAGACCCTCGACGTCGCCACCGGCCCGACCTCGTCCCAGCCCGAGACCTTGACCACGGCCCTCGACTTCCTCGACGACGGCCGGCTGTCGGTCGCCACCCGGCCCGACGGCTCGGTGACGACGCTGTGCTACGCCGACTCCGAGGGCGTGGCCGGCTGCGAGCCCTACCTCCAAGCTGGCGCTTCGCGAGTCAACCTGCCCGACGTACTGGCCTCGATCGCCTCGGTGGGACCCGGCGGCAACCCCGGCACCGCGGCCTACACGGCGATCCCGGTCCAGGCCCACTACGAGGCCGCCGACCACCTGCTCTCGGGGGTCACCGACCCGATCGGCCGCCGCACCAACCTCGCGGTGCCCGAGCCGAGCGCCACCGCCGTCACCGAGCACCTCGCCGAGGGGGTTGGGTCGTCGACCACCTATGACCGCTTCGCCCGGCCTGCCCAGCTTCAGGGCGGCACCGCGGAGTCGCCCGGCGGGCCGCCCGCCGCGACACCCGTCACCGCCCTCACCTACGGCCTCGACCGCTCGGGGCGCCCCGGCGCCGGACTGCTCACGCGCATCGACCGCGGCGGCGCCGGCTCGCTGGACCTCGGCTACGACGACGCGGACCGCGTGCGCGAGGTGCGCTCCTCGACCGGCTCCCGCGCGATGGCTGAGCACGACGAGTGGGACCGTCCGGTCCGCACCCTGGTCGGCGGTGGCCCCGAGGGGCCGAGCCCGTTCGAGGCGCTCGCCGGCTCGCCCTGCGCCGGCTGGACCGCGCCGGCGGGATGGCCCGCGGGCGGCTCCACCTCCGAGCGCGCCTACGACCCCGCCGGTCACCTGGTCCGCGAGCGCTCCTGCCAGGACACCCTCGCGCCCGACGGCAGCCCTATCGCCCGCTGGGTCGAGGCGAGCTACGGCTACGACGCCCGCGAGCGCCTGGTCTCCGTGCACCGCTCGCAGCTCGCCTCGACCGTCGCCGGCGAGGTGCTCGACGGCGAGGTCCTCACCGAGTCGTTCAGCTACCACCCCGACGGTCGGCTCGATCAGCACACCGTGCACGCCACCGCGAGCCCCTCCGTCGTCACCACTGCCCTGTACGACCCCGCCGGCCGGCTCTCCGGCACCCAGGTGAGCGGCGAGGGCGTCCGGGCCATCGGCTACGACGCCGCCGGGCGAGTCGTTCGGCAGACGGACGGCGACGACGGCGTGTGGTTCGGGCGGTTCGACGCCTGGGGCCGGCTCTACCACGAGCTGCTGCCCACCGGTGCGGTCGCGGTGCGGGAGTACGACCCCGCCGGCAACCTCACCGCCGAGTCGACCTTCGCCGCCGATCCCCTCACCGACCCCGACGCCGAGCTGCTCGCCCGGCGTGCCGCCCACTTCACGAGCTTCGGGGCGGCCGACCGCGAGGTCACCCTGCTCGACCTCGACGGTGACACCGCCGAGGTGCGGGTCACCGAGCAGCGCTTCGACTCCTCGGGGCGCACCGTGCTGGTCGCCTCGGGGCCCGCGGTGCAGACCGAGACCCTGCCCGACCTCCTCGGCTACGTGCTCGACCCCGATCGGGCCCGCCGCGAGGCCGAGCTGCTGTACGAGCCCGGCACCGGCCGCGTGCTCGAGCGCCGCATGGGCGGCGAGGGCGCCTGGGGCGCCACCCCCGAGCTGCGCGAGCTGCTCACCTACTCCGGCGACCTCGCCGCCCCGTGGCCGGTGGCCGTCACCCGCTTCGAGCGCGTGCCCGGCCAGGCCGACCTGGTCGAGACCGCCACCACCTCCTTCGTACGCGACCTGCTCGGCCGCCCGGGCGAGACCCGCTCGAGCGACGGCACCGCCTCGACGGTGGTCTACGACCGCTCCGGGGGCGTGCTGTCCACGACCACCGGCGCCGGCGAGACCACCCGCTACCGCTCCGACGGCCACGGCCGCATCGTCGAGGTGATCCGTCCGCCGGGGCGCGGCTCGACCCGCTCCGCCTACGACCTCGACGGCCGCCTGCTGGCCCGGGTGGAGTCCACCGGCGCGGACCCGTGGGTCACCAGCCACACCTACGACGCCGCCGGACGGGTGATCCGAACCGACCACCCGGACGGGAGTTCCGAGACCTTCACCTTCAACCCGGACTCGACGGTCGAGGTATGGACCACCCGCGACGGGGTCACCGTCACCACCACCTACGACCCCGGCAACCGACCCCTCTCGGTGGTGCCCACCGCGGCCTCCCTGCCGCCGACCATGGTGCCCCTCGACGCAGGCGACCACTTCGGCTACGACCCGCTGCGGATGCTCGCCGCGGGCCAGGACGCGGCCCTCGCCGGGCCCGCCACCGTGCGCTGGGCCGGCCACGACCTCGCCGGCAGGCCGGGCTCGGAGACCGTCGCCGGCTCCGCCCTCACCACCACCTGGGACACCTGGGACCGCCCGGTGGGTATCGCGCTGCCCTCGGGCGGGTCCTACACCCGCAGCTACGACACCGTCGACCAGCTCGCCGACGTCACCGGCTCCGCCGGCCTGCCGGGGGCCTCCTGGAGCCTCGGCGGCGGGCGGCTGTACGGGATCACGACCTCGGGCGGGGTGAGCACCGTGCTCACCTACTCGGGTCAGCCCGGGGTGACCGCTCCTGGCGGCGCGAGCGACTCCCCATGGCGGCTCGCCGGCCTCTCCTGGGGCTCGGGCGGCGCCACCTGGGGCACGCTCGGCTACGCCTACCGCGGCACCGCCCAGCTGCCGGGCGACGGCGCCAAGCTCGGCCGCATCGCCTCGGGCGAGCTCGCCGCCTCCCTCGGCTGGTCGTGGCAGCTCGACGCGGCGAGCCGGCTGGTCGGCGCGAGCTCCGGGGTCGGCTCGGAGTTCCGGCAGAGCTACGGCGAGGCCGACCAGCTGCTGGAGCTGGCCCGGGATGACACCGGCGAGGCCGACAGCCTCGGCTGGGGCCCCTCGGGCCGCCTCACCGGGCGCGACGGGGTGGCCTTCGCCTCCGACGCCTCGGGGCGGCGCACGACCGACGACCGCGGCAGCTACCGCTGGGACTGGCGGGGCCGGCTCGCGGAGGCGACGGTCTCCCCCGACGCGGGCTCCCCCTTCGCCGGCCACCAGGTGCGCTACCTCTACGACGGGGTCGGGCGGCTGCGGGCGCGAGTGCACCTCGGCCCGGAGTCGGACGGCGCGAGGCCGTTCATCGAGTACCGCGGCTTCCTGTGGGAGGGCAGCGCGCTCCTCGGGGAGGCGGGCTTCGGCTCCCACGACGGTAGCTGGGACGACCCGGCGACGGACCTCTTCCCCCGCTGGCGCCGAACCTATGTCCCCGGCCCGGGCCTGGACGACGCCCCGGCGGTGCGGGTGGAGATCTTCGAGCCCGCCGACACGCCCTTCCCCGACACCACCTACGCCTTCCTGCGCGACGAGCTCGGCACGGTGGTGGGGGTGGTGGAGGACGGCTCGTCGCCCGACCCGGACCTTCTGCTACGCTACCTCTACACCCCCTACGGGGAGGCGCACGCGGAAGCCGGGCCGGAGCCCCGCGGGCTGCTCTTTGACAACGACCGGACGACGGTCGACACGTATGTGCAGACGGTCGCGGACCCCGCGACCCACGCGGCCGGCGCGCTGCTGCTCACCCTCAGCCTGCCGGCCGATCCGGCGACGCTGGCCTCCGGCGTCACTCTCACCGACGACACCGCCGGGACGGTCCTGGTACAGGGCACGGACTACGTCGCCCTGCCCTTGCCCGACCAGCCCGAGGTGCTGGCGCTGCTGCCGCTCGAGGGCTGGGCCCGGGAGCACGCCTACCGCGTCACCCTGACCACCAACCTCACCGACACCGCCGGCAGGCCGCTCGCCCGCGCCCGGCAGCTCCCGCTGCTGATCCCGGCCGAGGGCGCCGTGACCGCGGCGGCACCGCCCGACCTCGCGATCACCTACGACTCCGTCGCCGCCGCCTCCGCCACCCTCGGAGGCCGCTTCCCCGGCGGCCAGACCCTGCTCTTCCAGGGCCTCTGGACCGATCCCACCACCGGCCTCGCCTACGCCAGGAACCGCTGGTACGACCCCCACAACGCCGCCTGGCTCTCCGAGGACCCCGCCCTCGATATCGACTCGACGAACCTGTACGCGTTCGTGGGGTGGGGACCGCAGGAGAGCACCGACCCGACCGGAGAGGTGGCCCTTGTCGACAACCTGATCGGCGGGGCGGTCTCGGTCGCAATCGGCTGGGGTGGCTCCAAGCTCTGCGAGCACTTTGCAGAGACCGAGGAAGAGCTCGCGGCCTGTGCGTACTCCTGGAAGGACGCCGCGGTCGAGCTTCGGGCTCGGGTTTGCGACCTCGGGCCTTTCCAGCCTCGGCAAGGCCGCGCAGCTCGGCAAGGCTGCCCGATACGCGATACGCGGGTC
This sequence comes from uncultured Acidobacteriota bacterium, assembly GCA_963714745.1. Taxonomy (GTDB): domain Bacteria; phylum Acidobacteriota; class Thermoanaerobaculia; order Thermoanaerobaculales; family Sulfomarinibacteraceae; genus CAVQPK01. The sequence goes on along the minus strand of CAVQPK010000009.1, from coordinate 9,910 downwards.
TCCGAGATCTCCCTCGACACCGGCCTTGAGGTCGTACGGAAGGAGTGGAAGGGCGAGGACTACGACCTCCAGTCCCTCGCTCAGGGTGCGGCCAAGAACTTCCTCATCGGCGAGGCCGGGGCACGGGTCGGGAAGCGGCTTGTCGAGAAGGTCGGCCGAGCACTCGACTTCAGTGACCTCACTCGTGCTGCCCGCTCGGGAGTCAAAGAAGGCGCCGAGGCAACCGCGAAGCAGTTTGAAGAGGTCGCTCGGCGGTTGAGGGCCCCAGGGAGTGCAGCAAGCGAAGGATCTCGAATAGCAGGACTGCGCTCACGTGTGGGTCATCTGCAGAGCGCATGGAATCGATATCAGGCGCGGCAAAACTATGGGTACTCGATCTCACGTTGGAAGCGCGCTCGAGATGTTGTGAGAGAAAACGCTGGCGCTGGCCGGCGAGCCCAACAGTTTGAGGGACCTCCTGGCGGCTCGTTCGAGACACCGTGGGGCTGGCGTCATGTAGACGTTGCACCCGCGACTGAAGTCAAGTCTGGCTACGCCACCCGTACTCGCTTCAACCGCTCCCAGATTGCCAAAGACGTCTGGCTACGCCGGCGTGTTCCAGGCTATGAGCCACGTTGGATCTTTAAGGGCCGAGCAAGCCAGCCCTTGCTCGATCAGCTCGGTCGTTTCAACATACCCTACCAATTGGACTAACATGAAAAGACCTTGTCTTACTGAAGAACACCGATCGACCTTCAAGGAATATGTTCGAGCTGCCAATGAGTCCGATTCGGATTTGCAGTTTGTTCTAGAGAATCTAGGAGTTGATCGAGTTCCAGAATGCAGCTACGAGTTTTTTCTTACGATGGAGGAGACCTATTGGCGAATTGCAGAAGACGAGCTTGAGACTGAAGGACTGATGACATCTGACGAGTTTATTGATCTTCTATGCCGCTTCCTCGGCAAGTGCGTCGTGAGTTCATTGGATGGAAAGTGGGTTCAGTCCGAGGAACCGAGTATCCGCTTCGGACAGCCATGTGTGGATGGGTTTGGCAACAAGTCGTGGGACAAATTCTATCCAGTTCAACTGGCGAAGAGCTTTCCGACGATCTGTGACACCAATCCCCGGTTTCCAGGCCTCGAGCGCAGGGCAGTCCTAGCAGAACAGTGGAAACGACTGAAGCGAATCGCAGGGCAGTGATGCCCCCATCGGAGCCGCATCGGCATCGGTGCCACCCATTAGAAGCCGCGTGTCAAGTGGGCACAGACCTCCTGAGCCCGATGCGAGAGGCACGGACGATACCGAAGTAACCGTGGTCGCCTCGGATCAGCGTCGTACACGGCCGGACTCTCGAAGGTTTCCAGTGTCGGGCGAGGAGCCCGCACCAGCCACCCATCAGGATCAAGGCGACGGGGCGCCGGGTGAGGCGTCCCTGCCCCTGGCACGTACTTGTGCCCCAGAAAGTCCTCGAGCTCTGCCGGCTGCGTCCAAAGAGTCGGGGTGACAGGTCGTGGGCTACCCTTGAGGGTGCCAGCACCTCGTGGCTCGCAGCCGACGTGCGGGGCGCGATCCGAGATCGGGGTCGGGACGGTCCCACTCAGGTCACATCCGTGCCAGGTCAGACGATTCCGACGATCTTGAAGAAATCGTCGGAATCGTCTGACCTGGCACCGATGTAAAGAATCGTCGGAATCGTCTGACCTGGCACCGATGGGGTCGGGCGGCTGCGGGCGCGAGTGCACCTCGGCCCGGAGTCGGACGGCACGAGGCCATTCATCGAGTACCGCAGCTTCCTGTGGGAGGGCAGCGCGCTCCTCGAGGAGGCGGGCTTCGGCTCCCACGACGGCAGCTGGGACAACCCGGCGACGGACCTCTTCCCCCGCTGGCGCCGAACCTATGTCCCCGGCCCGGGCCTGGACGACGCCCCGGCGGTGCGGGTGGAGATCTTCGAGCCCGCCGACACGCCCTTCCCCGACACCACCTACGCCTTCCTGCGCGACGAGCTCGGCACGCGTGGTGGGGGTGGTCGAGGACGGCTCGTCGCCGGACCCGGACCTTCTGCTACGCTACCTCTACACTCCCCCTACGGGGAGGCGCACGCGGAGGCCGGGCCGGAGCCCCGCGGGCTGCTCTTTGACGAACAACCGGACGACGGTCGACACGTATGTGCAGACGGTCGCGGACTCCGCGACCCACGCGGCCGGCGCGCCGCCGCTGACCCTCAGCCTGCCGGCCGATCCGGCGACGCTGGCCTCCGGCGTCACGCTCACCGACACGGCCGGCGCGCTGCTGGTCGAGGGCACGGACTACGTCGCCCTGCCCTTGCCCGACGGGCCCGAGGTGCTGGCGCTCCTGCCGCTCGCGGGCTGGGCCCGGGAGCACGCCTACCGCGTCACGCTGACCACCGATCTCGCCGACACCGCCGGCAGGCCGCTGCGCCCAGGCATGGCGGATCTCCCGATCCTGATCCCGGCCGAGGGCGCCGTGACCGCGGCGGCACCACCGGACCTCGCGATCGCCTACGACTCCGTCGCCGCCGCCTCCGCGACCCTCGGAGGCCGCTTCCCCGGCGGCCAGACCCTCCTCTTCCAGGGCCTCTGGACCGACCCCACCACCGGCCTCGCCCACGCCAGAAACCGTTGGTACGACCCCCACAACGCAAGCTGGCTATCCGAGGATCCCCTCGGGCCCGTAGACAGCGTGAACCTGTACGCCTTCGTCGGGTGGGGTCCGCATATGGGCACGGATCCCCTTGGTCTCCGCGATCCCAACGAACTCGACATCGAGATGATGCTTGCACTTCGAGAGCGCACACAGGCATTCGCCCAAGAGTACCGCGATTCTGGCGAAGCGGACGTGGAGTTGGCGAGGACTGTGCTGGTTGACGAGGCGGCCTGGTATGTACCTGTTTCTGAGCGGGGTATGCGCTACGAAACACGCTGGGCGACCTACCGTGTTTCGACGGATCCCGCGTATTACCGGGTCCTGACAACCTTGGTCAGAGACGAACTGTCTTATCGAGAGGCAGTTCAACGGGCGGATGAGGAGGGAGCAATCGCCTATTACCCGCACCTCGGATTCCGGACGCAGAACTCCGCAGATCGGGAGGAGAATGCTCAAGCAGAGAAACAGCTTGCCGCTGTGATTTTCGTGACACAAGACCTGCCAGCTGTAATCGCGCCATTTGCCCAATTCAAGATGATCAAGCGCCAGTCGAGGGCTTCAGAGACTCTCGGGAGGGCGACTGAGGAGGGGATGACGCAGCGAACAAGCCAAGGCAATCGACTTCACTACGATCGGCTCTCCGGTGGTCAAGGCGAAGGGCTGCCAACCGATCTACAGCGGCGTTTCCCCAACACTGAGTTCAGATTCGCGCGAAGAGGACAGCGAGGTGCAGATGCGCTGGTAGTTGGTGGTCAGCATCCTTCAGAGTATCCGGGATCGACTTGGCCACCCACGGCGATGCGAGGGGATTTCAAACCAGATACGACATCCGGGCACCGACGCTTTCGGTCAGAAGTACGCAACGGAAAGTTGCCCGAGGACACTGTCATGCTCCCATATGATCCTTCTTCGGGCACATTGCGCTAGGGAGAACGACGTGCTAAAGCAAAGCGTGTGGCAGGCGCTTTCCGATGGTGATTTTGAAGAAGCGATCGAACTCGCAGATCAAGAACACAGCAGAACCGGATCTATCTTTCCTCTCCGCAACAAGGTCTTCGCACTCCTGCATCTTCATCGCTATCATGAAGTTACAGAACTGTGTAAGTCGATCATGCGCTCGACCAACAATGAATCGGACTCCGACGCGATCTTCTGTGGGGTAGGCTACTGGCTTATTGGGCGGGAATCCGAGGCTATTGAGGTCTGGAAGCTCGGATACAAATCACCCTATACGGATGCGGCTGGTGGCGTCGATATCCCGTTACTCCTGTTTTATTCTGGGACACGTATTGGAAGCAGAGACTTGATTGAGTCGTCGAGAGGGTACTTGAGAAAGACAAGCCATAGAGGCAGGCAAACGGATTGGCCTAGACCGGTTGCAGATTATGTACTCGGACGGATGGACAAGGACGGACTTCTAGGGTCGATGGATAACAACAGCTCACTTCGCGCGAAGCAGAAATGTCAGGCTGATTTCTATATAGGTGTTATGGCATTCCTGAAAGGGGAGGAGCAGGCCGCACTAGAAGCGATGAAGAGCTGTGTGTCGACCAGTTCTTCATCATTCACCCGACACGAGTATTACCTCGCTTATGGCGAAGTCTGTAACGCCGCCTGCAGAATTCCCGGTGCCAGCTCAGACGATTCCGACGATCTTTGAGGAACCTACCGCTTTTTCCTCGGCTGGAGATTTGGCGGGATCTCGATCATGACGGACTTGTCGACCTCGATCGTTTCGACGCGCGTGTTGTAGACGACGAGCAGCTCGTAGAACTTCGTGTTGAGGTCGTCCTGGGAGAAGCTCGCCATCTCCTCGACGTTTTGGCCGACGAAGGACTCGATCGACTCGACCGCCACACGTCCCTGGATCTCGTCCTTGCCCCGTCGGCGAGCCGACTGCACATGGTCGTCGGGGACCAGCAGGTACGCGCGCATGCCCTGCTCAACGTTCTTCCTGCAGCGGTCGTAGACCTTGTCCATCGGCGTCATCGTGACGTGAAACGCCGTGTCCTTGACCACGAAGTCGCCGGCGCGGCCGAGCTGCTGGTCGGCCGTGCTGTAGCCCTCGTTGGGAATCTCGAGCCCGGGGAAGCGCAGCGCGAGCTTGGCGCCAACCAGGTACTGCGCCACCTGGCCCGACTGCTCTCGCTCCGTAGCTGTGGCGAGGATCTGCTGCACCAGGTCCCGGGTCGTCATCGCTGGGTCGAACGCGATCTCCAGCCGCTGCCGGCCGTGCCACTCGCGCACCTGGTCGACCAGGAAGCGCTGACAACCCTCGATGACTTCTCTTCGCTTGTCCGCGTCGAGCTTCTCAAGCCCAAGCGGCGCCAGCGCTGCGAGCAGCGCCTCGATGTCCCCGCGCAGCCCGCGATTCGTCCTCCCGCCCTCGCTGACGAACGGCCGGGTCTCGCCGAAGTCGGCGAGGATCTTCTTCACCGCGGCGCCGCTGGCGCCCTTGATCTGCGAGCCGCCCTCGGCCGTGTGGGCGTCGATGCTGAGGTCGAACTCTTGCTTGAGCCGCTCGAGCACGACCAGCGCGCCGGCCATCGTGCCCTTCGCGGGGAAGCCGCCGTACTTCCGCATCGGCATCGGTGCCAGGTCAGACGATTCCGACGATTTTTTCAAGATCGTCGGAATCGTCTGACCTGGCACGGATGCGGCCGGCCACCCTCGGGTCAGCCCGGGGTGACCGCTCCTGGCGGCGCGAGCGACTCCCCATGGCGGCTCGCCGGCCTCTCCTGGGGCTCGGGCGGCGCCACCTGGGGCACGCTCGGCTACGCCTACCGCGGCACCGCCCAGCTGCCGGGCGACGGCGCCAAGCTCGGCCGCATCGCCTCGGGCGAGCTCGCCGCCTCCCTCGGCTGGTCGTGGCAGCTCGACGCGGCGAGCCGGCTGGTCGGCGCGAGCTCCGGGGTCGGCTCGGAGTTCCGGCAGAGCTACGGCGAGGCCGACCAGCTGCTGGAGCTGGCCCGGGATGACACCGGCGAGGCCGACAGCCTCGGCTGGGGCCCCTCGGGCCGCCTCACCGGGCGCGACGGGGTGGCCTTCGCCTCCGACGCCTCGGGGCGGCGCACGACCGACGACCGCGGCAGCTACCGCTGGGACTGGCGGGGCCGGCTCGCGGAGGCGACGGTCTCCCCCGACGCGGGCTCCCCCTTCGCCGGCCACCAGGTGCGCTACCTCTACGACGGGGTCGGGCGGCTGCGGGCGCGAGTGCACCTCGGCCCGGAGTCGGACGGCGCGAGGCCGTTCATCGAGTACCGCGGCTTCCTGTGGGAGGGCAGCGCGCTCCTCGGGGAGGCGGGCTTCGGCTCCCACGACGGTAGCTGGGACGACCCGGCGACGGACCTCTTCCCCCGCTGGCGCCGAACCTATGTCCCCGGCCCGGGCCTGGACGACGCCCCGGCGGTGCGGGTGGAGATCTTCGAGCCCGCCGACACGCCCTTCCCCGACACCACCTACGCCTTCCTGCGCGACGAGCTCGGCACGGTGGTGGGGGTGTTGGAGGACGGCTCGTCGCCCGACCCGGACCTTCTGCTACGCTACCTCTACACCCCCTACGGGGAGGCGCACGCGGAGGCCGGGCCGGAGCCCCGCGGGCTGCTCTTTGACAACGACCGGACGACGGTCGACACGTATGTGCAGACGGTCGCGGACCCCGCGACCCACGCAGCCGGCGCGCTGCTGCTGACCCTCAGCCTGCCGGCCGATCCGGCGACGCTGGCCTCCGGCGTCACTCTCACCGACGACACCGCCGGGACGGTCCTGGTACAGGGCACGGACTACGTCGCCCTGCCCTTGCCCGACCAGCCCGAGGTGCTGGCGCTGCTGCCGCTCGAGGGCTGGGCCCGGGAGCACGCCTACCGCGTCACCCTGACCACCAACCTCACCGACACCGCCGGCAGGCCGCTCGCCCGCGCCCGGCAGCTCCCGCTGCTGATCCCGGCCGAGGGCGCCGTGACCGCGGCGGCACCGCCCGACCTCGCGATCACCTACGACTCCGTCGCCGCCGCCTCCGCCACCCTCGGAGGCCGCTTCCCCGGCGGCCAGACCCTGCTCTTCCAGGGCCTCTGGACCGATCCCACCACCGGCCTCGCCTACGCCAGGAACCGCTGGTACGACCCCCACAACGCCGCCTGGCTGTCCGAGGACCCCGCCCTCGATGTCGACTCGACGAACCTGTACGCGTTCGTGGGGTGGGGACCGCATGGGGCGACGGATCCGCTCGGCGAGGAGAGCATCCGAGAGCTCCTCGACTGGGAGGGCGACCGAGAGAAGGGCCACTTCTTCATCGGTGGCGTGAAGGAGCTGGGCTACGACATATGGAACCTCGTCACCTTCAATTTCTTGAGCCGTCACGACGAGGCCTTCGAGGAGTACGAGCGCACAGGCGACACAAGCAAATATGTGAAGGACACCGCGGTAGAGGTTGGTCGCGCGGGCACGCAGATAGCACTGACGGCAGTTTCCGGTGGAACCGCTGCCGCCGCAGGAAGGACAGTCGTCGGAAGGGTCGCAGCCGGTGCCGCCTCTGGAGCGGGCTCCGGGCTAGCTTCGACGGCTGCGATGGATGTGTATGACCGCGCGACCGGCGGTGAGGGTTACACCTCTGAAGATTACATGCGAGCAGCCGTTGGGGGCGCGATCTTCGGGGGCGCCGCTGCTGGTGCGAGCAAGCTCGGGCAGACGAAGGCGGCCGCTGCCCCAGGGAGAGGAGTTGGCGTCCGTGCGCCAGAGTTCGATCTCCTGACGGATAGAGTTTCGAGCAACGTGAGATGGCGTAATGGTTGGCGTACACCTGACGGTAGGTTTGGGAGCGTAGGGGCGAGCGGTTCAAACGCCAGATCTGGTTTGTTGAGGACGGGCGAACACCGCGATGTGTTCCTGCGCGCCAATCCTCGTCTCAGAAAGTTTGTTGGTACGGGCAAGATGGAGATCCATCATCGAGTCCCGGAGGTTTACTTTGATGAAGGTCTTTTCTTGGGTAACCGTCACGCCTTGTCGAATCTCTATGGTTTGCCTACCGGAACTCACCGTCAGGTGGTGACTCCGATGTGGAATCGGTTTAGACAAACGAACCCCAATGCGACAGCTTCACAGGTTTCTGCATTCGCTCAGCAGGTTGATCGAGATATTGCGCGATTCATTAATCGAATTGGAAGGTAGGAGGATGGAATTTGTCTTTCAGCAATTGCGCCGGCTATCAGGCGAATTTTCATCAGTTCGGTTGTTTCCTCCGGCGGATGCGAAGCTGATGTTTCGTTCATCCGGCAGGCTTCCTGGAGAGTTGGATCCGCACCTTCGAAGGTTTTTCGGATATTCGAATGGTGCTACCGTTCTCGACTACTGCGTGGTTGGTTGCAAGAATCGTAGTCTGTTGGATTTGGCGGACAACACCTTATCACTTTGGCCGTTGAATAACTGGCTGGCGGGTGAATTCGTAGGATTCGTCACGAACTCCGTAGGTGAGAACTTTGGTTATCTGAGACGAGTTGAGGGTGACCAAGGATCCCATCCGGTCGCGTATCTTCGAAGGCCAGAAGATCGGTTTTTGTTCGTGGTGGCGTCTTCTGTTGAACGCTTTTTTGGAAATTTCGTGGGTGATGTCGCCGATACGTTGACTAGGAATCCGGCCGCTCTGGGCGTTGATTCCGACGGTTGGCCTTGTGATCTTTCAGCGTGGCTGACCCGAGACCAGGCGCTGGGCGATATGTATTCTTCCGGTGTGCTCTCTACGTTCGTTGAAAACCACCCGGAACTCGATTCGATCATCAGGGCCCCGTTGGCAAGAGAGTGGTAGCGAGAAAGGGTGCAAGGTCAGACGATTCCGATGATGTGTGAGGGAAGCCGGTGGAGTTTGACGAGATAGGCTCATCGGTGCCAGGTCAGACGATTCCGACGATTTTGTCAAGATCGTCGGAATCGTCTGACCTGGCACGGATGCTGGAATGCAATGGTAAGGATGAGACTTGCTGACCCGGCGATACCGATTTCAAAACCACTGAGATACAAAGTGCGATCTGGAAGTGGTCGAGCCGGTCATCGAGGGGAGCTAGCCAACCCTGAGGGTTTCTTGCGGGACATGCAGAGCTTCTGGCTTAGGTTTGACTATCAGCTTCCTGGTGCATTGAGTCCGAGGAATCTGCGCGCTCTGCGGCGTGGGGATTCGCCCGTTGTTGACGAAACCTGGCTAACGGTATTCCCCGAACACGCGGATTTCATGAAAATGAAGTTGGAACATCACCATCTCTTGGGCTCAGGCTAGGCCTATCCACTGCCGTGGAAGCTGCACAGAGGTGCCGGGAACACGAAGACATGGCACTAGAGGATTGTGTAGAGAGGTTCGCCATGATCGAGGAAATGAGAGTAGCCCTTGAGTCCCTGGTGGATGCTCTGGTTCGCGAAGGATTAGAGAGACATGACGCGAGGGAAGAAGCTGCCGAGTATGTCTCGATTCCGTGCGGGAGGTCATTGTCAGAGAAAGAGATCAATCTGTTTGTCTCCAGCGTTGGAGAGGATTCACTTTCCACTGAACTTGTTCGGTTGATCTCTGCTGGGCAGATCCAAGGCGCTGCGGTTTGGGATGTGGATTTCCGTTCAGGTGGCATCGACGACGGTATCGAGGCGTTTCGCGAGTTCGTCGAGTCATCAACATCCGTACTTGTAGACACTCCGCCAGGTCTGCCTCGCGGTGTTGTTATCGGTGCGTGTGGTGATGCAGATTGGGTGTGGGTGTCTGCTGACGGTGGTGTCTACTTGGTAGATCACGAAGATGGATCTAGTCTGCAAGTTGCTTCGTCATTGAGAGCCTTCGTTGCTGTTAATGCTCGTCTCGCGGCATCCTACTACTCACTACTGAATCGAGAAGCTCCCGTCGAGGACTGGGCGGCTTCTATCATTCAGGGCGTCACCACCGAGGGCGTCGATCCAGGATGGATAGAGCATTCGGTGTTGTCTCGCCCCCGACCTGACTAGTGCTGTGTCCCGTAATTGACAGGGAACACAATTGCATCGGTGCCAGGTCAGGCGATTCCGACGATTCCGGGGTAGACTGTCGGTGAGGAGGACCGGCGGTGCCACGCGCTCGCAGGAACCTGCTCGAAGGCGGCCTCTACCACGTCTACAACCGCTTCGCTCGGGGTGAGGAGATCTTCGCCGAGCGGACCGAGGCGGAGCGGTTCCTCGACATGATCGGCGAAGCCAAGCGGCGCGACGGCTTCCTTCTCTACGCCTGGTGCCTGATGTCCAATCACTACCACATCGCCC
>CAVQPK010000008.1:0-90192 GCA_963714745.1 uncultured Acidobacteriota bacterium | reverse complement strand
GCGAGCTGAGCGCGGCCGTGCCCGAGCACGGGCCACCGCTGGCGACCGGCCACCTCCTGCTGGTCGGCGGGCACTCGGCCCGGCCGCTGTACCGCGAGCTCGACCGGCTCGGGGTGGCGATGGAGGTCAAGCCGTTCGCGGTCGGGGCGCGGCTCGAGCACCCGGCCGCGAAGATCGACCGGATCCAGCTCGGGGAGTGGGCGGGTCACCCGGCGCTCGGCGCCGCCAGCTACCGTCTGTCCTGCACCTGGGACGAGTCCGGCGGGCAGCGCGCCCTGTACTCGTTCTGCATGTGCCCCGGCGGGCACGTGCTCAACGCCGCCACCGAGCCCGACGGCGTGGTCTCGAACGGGATGTCGAACTACGGCCACCGGGGGCGTTTTTCCAACGGTGCGTTCGTGGTCAACGTGGACCTCCGGGACCTGCCCGGCGAAGGTGCGCTGCGGGCCATGGACTGGCAGCGCGAGCTGGAGGCCACCGCGGCGCGGGAGGTCAACCCGGACGGGGGCTGTCACGCGCTGCCCGGCCAGCGGCTGCTCGACTTTCTCGCCGGCCGCGCGCCCGGACCGCTTCTTGAGCACTCGTGCCCGAGCCCGGTGCGGCCGGCCCCGCTCCACGAGCTGCTGCCCGGCTTCGTCGTCGAGGCGATGCGGCACGGCCTCGAGATCTTCGAGCGCAGGATGCGGGGGCTGGTCTCGAACGAGGCGCTGCTGATCGGCATCGAGACCCGGACCTCGGCGCCGGTGCGCATCCTCCGCGACCCGGACACCCGACAGTCGCCCACCGTGCACGGCCTCTACCCGGTGGGCGAGGGCGCAGGCTACGCCGGTGGCATCACCTCCGCCGCGGTCGACGGGATCGCCTCCGCCCAGGCCCTCCTCGAGACCCTTCCGCTGGCGTAGCCCGCCGCGCCCGTGAGGGAGAGAAACGCCAAGGCGCCGAGACGCCGAGACGCAACGCAGCCGGTAGTGGTTTGAATCGCGCTGCCGATCCCCGGGACGCATTCCTTCCGGACAGCGAGTCGGGACGGCGGTCTCGTTCCCGGAGCGGGCGGTCGGTCCGCGCGGAGCGTGCCCCGAGGCCAGCTGCTTTCGGCAGCCGCCGGGACCTCACCGGCGGTGACCGTCCCTGCGATGCCTCTGTCTCCGTGCTCTTTCGCGCACGATCCGGGACCGCAGCAGCGGTCCGAGTCGACGACAGCCTCGTGGCGTCTTGGCGCTTCAATTCTCCGACCGTCCCGCTCGGGAGCACCTGGCTTGATCTTCGGCCCGCCTTTCGAGAGGGCGTCCACGCGGGCTCTGTGGTCGTCCTGGGTCGAAGCGGGGCTACCATGTGGGCGTGGACGGACCTCGCACGATCTGGTCGGTGGGAACGGGGCACCGGTCGCTCGAGGAGCTGGTCTCGATCCTGGCGGACGCCGGGGTCGAGCGGGTGGCCGACGTGCGGTCCTACCCGAAGAGCCATCTCGGCCACTTCGACCGGGACCCGCTTGCGGCTGGCCTCGAGGCGGCCGGAATCGACTTCCTGTGGCTCGGGGCGGATCTCGGCGGTCTTCGCCGGGGCGGCTACGAGGCCCACATGGAGACCGATCGCTTCGCTCGCGGGCTCGCCCAGCTCGAGCGGGCGGCCGGCGAGCGGTCGACCGCCGTGCTGTGCGCGGAGGTCGACCCCGAGCGCTGCCACCGTCGCCTGATTGCGGCCGCGTTGGTCGGGCGCGGCTGGGAGGTCGTGCACCTGCCCGGCGGGGGCGCGAGCCGGCGGCCGGGGCCGCGGCAGCCGACGCTGCCTTTCGTGGGGTGAGGGGAGGGACGATGCGCAAGCTGCGCCGGGTCCAGCGTGCGATCCGCGAGGTGGTGGCCTCCGCCGGGGAGCCTCCCGAGAGGGTGGCGGCGCTGCGTGACAGTCTCGAGGAGCTCGACCGCGAGCAGTGCGCCGAGCTGTACCGGTGGATGGCGGCCGAGCTCGAGGTCGAGCGCGGGGCCCTCGCAGGGCCGATGGCGGCGCTCGGCGAGGCCGGAGACGACCCGGTCGCGCGTTCCCGGGCCCTCGACGCAGTTCGCGACGCGGTGGCCTCGCCGCGGCGGGTGCTCTTCGAGTGCTTCAGCCACCTGCCCGGGGGGGTGAAGTTCGTGCTCGAGCTCCGGGCCCGGGTGCTCGAGGCCCAGCGCGCCGGCAGCACCGGGCTCGAGCCCCTCGAGGACGACCTCGCCGACGTCCTCACCGGCTGGTTCCGTCACGGCTTCCTGCGGCTCGACGAGATCGACCGCCGGTCGCCGTTCGAGCAGATCCGCTTCCTCCGGGAGCGCGAGCTGGTCCACCCGATGGTCGGGCTCGAGGAGATGGGGCGCCGGCTCGGCGTCGACCGCCGCTGCTTCGCCCTGTTTCATTGCCTGATTCCGGACGAGCCGGTGGTCTTCATCGAGGTCGCGCTGACCCGGGGGCTGGTGGGCTCGATCCACGAGATCATCGACGAGCCCGACGGCGGACGCGAGCCGGAGGGGCGGCCGGACACGGCGATCTTCTACTCGATCAACAGCACCCAGCACGGGCTCGCCGGCCTCGGCCTCGGCAAGGTGTTGGTCTTCCGGGTCACCGAAGCTCTCAGGCGCAGCCGGCCCGGCGTGCGTCGCTTCGCCACCCTGAGCCCGATCCCGGGGTTCTGGCCCCGCTACCTGCGACCCCTGCTCGACGGAGTCGGCGGCTTCCTGCTGTCTCCGGGCGACGTCGAGGAGGCAGTGCCCGCCAAGGTCACACGTGCGCTGCTCGAGCGCTGGTCCGGGGAGGGCGGGAGCCCCGATGCCGGTCCGGTCGAGGTCCTGAGGTCCGTGCTCGACCGGCCCGACTGGATCGACGACCCGGTCTACGGCACGGTGCTCGCCAAGCCGCTCGAGGAGATCGCCTACCGGTACCTGAGCGAGGAGACCGACCCCCGCGGCAAGCCGCTCAACCCGGTGGCGGGCTTCCACCTCGGCAACGGCGCCACCCTGGCGAAGCGGCACGTGCGCTTCGGCGCCAATCGCTCGCCGCGCGGCCTCGCCGAGTCCTGCGGCCTGATGGTGAACTACATGTACTCGGCCACCTGGCTCCAGCAGATCGGCCGCAGCGTCCAGTCCCTGCTCCCCTTCGGCCGCTAGCGCGCCGGAGGCACCGCACAGCCCACACGCGGTGAGTTGGTCGCACGCGGTGACGGCGCCCGCTCGCCTGTGGCTCGAGGCTCGAAGGCCGGTGGCGATCCCGGAATAGGTCCTTCGACTCGGTCACGTCCGGCGACCTCGCTCGGGATGACGCCCACTCACTTTCTGTCACCCTGAGCGCAGCGGCCCGCGAGGGCCGCGGAGCCGAAGGGTCCCCGCCGGTTCGGCACGACGATCCGAGATCCGTGCCGCGCGGTCGGCAGGGTCGGGGACCAAAACGGTCCGACAACACGGCAGGATCGCGAACCGGCCGCCAGGCTCCGGACTCCCACCCGGCCACGAACGGCCGCTCCAGCGCATGAAAGCCGGCTGGGGCGCATGAGCGGCCGTTCCAGCGTATGACGGCCGGCCCACGTCGACGGCCGAGCCCGCGAGCGAGCGGTGTGCCGCCACCTCCAGCGTTGTGCTTTCTGGCCCGCTCGAGCTCACTCCCGCGGGCGGACGGGCTCGACCTGGACCAGGGCGTCGGTGACCTCGGGCCCGTGCGCGATCAGCTCGCGCCGCACCGCCTGGGCGATCTGGTAGCCCTCGGCCACGGTGAGACCCCCGTCGACCTCGACGTGGAGGTCCACCGCCAGCTTGGACCCTGTGTAGCGGGTGCGGATGGCGTGGGCGCTGCGCACTCCCTCCACCGCCAGGGCGAGCTGGACGAGGGCCCGCCGCTCCTCCTCCGGGGCGCCGTGGTCGGCGAGCTCCGCCACCGCCGGCGCGGCGATGCGGTAGGCCGCATGGAGGATGAAGAGGCACACGACCGCGGCGCCGAGATGGTCGATGAACGCCAGCTGCGGCTCGATCAGGGCGATCCCGACCGCGAGCGCGGCCGGCACCGAGCTCAGTGCGTCCGAGCGGTGGTGCCATGCGTTGGCGACCAGAGCCTGCGACCTGACCCGGTGGCCCACCGAAGCAGTCCAGCGGAACAGGATCTCCTTGCTGATAATCGAGACCAGCGCCGCGGCCAGGGCGGGAAACCCGGCAGCGGTGTGGTCGCGCTCGAAGAGCCCGAGCAGGGCCTCCCACCCGATGCCGATTCCGACTGCGGCCAGGGCGAGCCCGATCCCGACCGTGACCAGGGTCTCGATGCGAGCGTGGCCGTGGGGGTGGTTGGCGTCCGCCGGCGCCGACCAGTAGTGCACTCCGACGATCACGGCGATGTCGGTGGCCAGGTCCGAGAAGCTGTGCACGGCATCGGCGATCACCGCCTGGCTGTGGCCGACGATACCTCCGACGAACTTGCCGATCGTGAGCAGGACGTTCACCGCCAGCCCCACCCAGGCGGCGCGCAGCAGGAGCCGCCTGGAGGGGCGCTCGGCCGGCAGTAAAGCCCCGGAGTCGAGGTGCTGAACCGACATGATCTGCCTTCGACGCCAGCAGTCTATCATTGATGGCTCAGTGCCGGGCCGGCATCGGCGAACACACAGTCTTCGTATCGGTCGTTGATGAGATCACCAGCGACTCTAGGAGCGCGGCCGTGCCGAAACTCGGGCGCCGACCCTGAGGGTGCCCAGCGTCTCGGGAATCAGGTTCTGCCCGAACATCACCTTGCCCTCGCGGGTGCGGAACGAGGCCAGGGTGACGAGCGGCTCGCGTCCGCGGTCCCCGGTGGACTGGTCGACGGTGGTCACCACGCAGCGCGCGCAGGGCTTCACCACCCGCAGCCGGACCTCGCCGACCTCCACCGTCGCCCAGACATCCTCCGCGAAGGGTGGGCATCCCGTGACGACCAGATTGGGCCGGAACCGGTCCATCGGCACCGGCCGCTCGAGCCGGCGGTTGAGCTCGTCGAGCGAGCCCTCGGAAATCAGCAGCACCGGGTAGCCGTCGGCGAACGAGACCTCGTCGTCCGGCCCGGCGAAGCGGGGGTCGACCGGACGGCGAGCGTCCGGCGCCATCCGGACCAGGTCGCAGGGGAGGCCGAGCCAGGCCTCGAGCCAGCTGCGGGCCGGCGCGCCGGCCGAGAGCGCCTCGAGGGTGTCGTTCCACACCGTGACCGGCGGCCGCGGCTCCAGCTGCGACGGATCGACCACCAGGTCCGCCATCCCGGGAGCGGCGAGGACCAGGCCGCTGTCCTGGGCTCGCGGAGTCACCAGTGCGAGTCGCGGATGGGTACGCTGGCTGACGAAGCGCCCGTCTCCATCGACGATCATCCACTCGCGATCGCCGGTGAGCCCGGTCCGCGCCGAGGCGCCGCCTCGCGCAGGGCGATCCCCCGGCAGCCCTTGACGGGGTAGATCCAGAGCTGGCTGAGCGCGATCGGTAGCAGGACACTCCTCCCTTCACACCCGGTTCGCGGCCATTCTCCCATGGGCGCGAACTTGAGCCCTGGTCAGATGGATGTCCTGCGTACCAAGCCCACGACCTGTGACTGCGGTCACGTTGACCGAGATGAGAACCTATTTTAGAATCATATGCAGAACCAATCTCATTGGTGATTGGTTTCGCAACCTGCTCTTTGGGCGATAACAAAGGGAGTCATCATGCGTCAAAGAAACACTTGGATCGGGAGCCTGTCGGTCGCCGTCCTCTGTACTGTGCTCGTCACCCCGGCGGTGGAGGCCGCCGATTCGGGGGTCCAGCTGATAGAGATCAGCGGCCCTGAGGCCATGCTCGAGCGCGGCCTGCCGGCGGACAGCCCCCCCATCTTTGCTGCGGTGTTCGAACCTGACGCGGAGGCGGTCGAGCTCGGCGGTCCCGACGACTACGGCACCAACGACTTCGTCCACTACACCGCCGCCGGGACGACGGCGTTCAACCCGGCCAACTCGGATGCGACTGGGGCAGTGGAACCGGCCCCTCGCTCTACTGCAAGGCAGGCTCGACCTACGAGTACTTCGACGCCCAGCTCGAGGTACCGGTCGGCGCCAGGATGAACGGCCTGCGCGTGTGGGCAAACGACACGAGCGCGTCCGAGAACGTCCACATCTTCCTCTGGGAGTCCTGCCTTCCGGAGTTCGGCGCCGGATCCCCGGTCATCACCGAGCTCCTCGACCGGGACTTCACGACCGGGTCCACGGGTGACCAGAGCGACTTCGCGACCTTCACCCCGACCACCGCCAACACGGTCGGGTGCTGGTACACGGTCCGGGCGCGGATGGGATTGGACAACAACTGCAACGGCCTCGACCTCCGGCTGTACAAGGTCCGGGTGCAGTACCTGCGCCAGGTGAGCCCAGCCCCGGGCGTGGCGACCTTCAGTGACGTGCCGACCAACCACCCGTTCTTCCAGCACATCGAGGCGCTCGTGGACTCCGGCATCACCTCCGGCTGCGGCGCTACGACCTACTGTCCCGACGCGAACGTGACCCGTGGTCAGATGGCGGTGTTTCTCGCCAAAGCCCTCGGGCTCCACTGGAGCCAGTACGACTTCTGAGTCACGACTCGAACGATCACGGCCCGGTCGGCGACGCCGGCCGGGCCGTCGTTCGTTCTTCTCCCCACTCCCCCTGGTACACGACCGAACGAAACGAACGCGACGTCGGCTGTCCTGGGCCCCGGTGAACACGGTTAGCCGAGCTCATCGTAACCCAGCTACCGTGCCGTGAACTCAGCGTTCACCTCGAAGGGGCGGTCTCCTCGCCTACGGTGACCTTGGGCCGGGCTGGCGCTCCTGGGCCGGTTTCTTCGTTCCCCGCTCGTGCCGTCTTCCCAAAGAACGTGCCGGACGATGGGATGCTGTTCTCGTCGCACTCCCGGTCGGGTTTTGTCGGCTGCGTGCCCGAGTCCGAGGCGTGGCGATCACCGCTCCCGCCGACCCGGGAGCGCGACACGACTCGCGGGGCGCCGCCGGCCGGCACGCGATCGCGCCGTTCCTGCGCCCACTACCGTCCACGGTCGGATGGTGTTCATCCCGGCGTAGGCGGGCGGTCCGTGCTGGTCGAATTCGAACCGCACGCCCACTCCGCGTTCGTCCGCACGGCCGGAGGTTGTAGAATACCCGAGAAGGAACTCTCAACGAAAGGAAATGAAGAATGAGTAGTAGTCTCAAAATTTCAGCCCTGGTCCTCTTGGTAGCCGCTGCCGGTGTGGTGTTTGCGGAGGTGCCGGAGTCGGAAAGGGTACCGATCACCGATCCGGCGGAGATCGCGGCGATGGGCCTGAGCGGGGACGCCCCGCTGATCTTCCGGCGGGTGTCGAATGGGGATGCGGTCACCATCGATCCCTCGAAAGACGACTACGGGATTCTCGACTACAACCACACCGCGTTGATGTCACATGACTTCGTCGGTGCCAAGTACGAGTTCCAGCAGGAGTCATGGGCGGAGTGGGGCATCGCCTGCCACACCGGCGCCGTCTACTCATGGGCAGACGCACAGCTCCAGCTGCCCGATGGTGTTCTGTTCTACGGCGTGCGGTCATGGGCGCGGGATACCGACGCCTCGGATGACATCCACCTTTTCGTGTACGAGCACTGCCAAGGGGACTACACCGGCACTGACGTCACCTCGACCTTGCTCATCGACGATGACATCACCTCGGGTACGACCGGCAACCAGTCGAACTACGACGGCGCAAGCGGCGGCCCGATCACCATCGACAACACGAGCTGCGTCTACCGTGTTCGTGTCCGCCTGGGCTCGGGATCCATCTGTCAAGGCAGCGGCCTCCAGCTGATGAAGGTGCGCGCCGAGTGGCGTCGGCAGATCTCGCCAGCGCCGGCGACGGCAAGCTTCAGCGACGTGCCGACCGGCCACATCTTCTTCCAGCACATCGAGGCCCTGGTCGACTCCGGTATCACCTCGGGTTGCGGCGCGACCACATACTGCCCGGATGCCTATGTCACGCGGGGCCAGATGGCGGTCTTCCTGGCCAAGGCGCTCGGGCTCCATTGGAACATCAGCAACCACTGAGCAGCTTGTGATGCAGAGTGATCGCCCGGGGGCCTCGTGCCCCCGGGTTTGTTCGTATCCGCGGAAAGCCCCGTCGGTCCGCCTCAGCCCGCCCTCGTGACCAGAGGTCTGCTGCAGAACGCGATGCACCGCGCACGGCGGGTCGTTCTCTGCTCGGAATGCTCACCTTTCCCAGACGAGGGTGTGCTTGGCGGTGCCACCGTGGGATTGAAGGGTGAGGCTCATTCGCGCGACCGTGATCTCGGCAAGCGCGGGTTCGCCGCCGTCGAGAGGGTGATCGCAGCTGGCGTCGCGGGTCGCACCCGTGAAGCTGTCGCCATGGCGGTCGAGCAGGACCGAGCACTCCGGTCGCTCGACGAGCATCGTGGGGTTGAGGGTGTCGAGCGGCGATCGGTCGGGCGAAGCGGAGGCCGCGTCCGGAGGCAGGTCGTAGAGCCGAAGCTCGAACAGCCCGGCCGCGATCTCCCGGATCCTCGCGACCTGTCGGCGGTCGTTCCGCGGGGGCACGTCGCCGGCCGCCCGCACCACGGAGAGCCAGCGGCCGTCGCTGCGCCAGGTCCAGACCGCCGAGGTCACGAGTCTCTCGCCAGCAGCCGAAAACGCGCCCGTCATCCACGACTCGAGCAGCAGCAGGTCGGCCGAGGGCAGGGGCTGGTCGGCGGCGCGGGCAAACCCCGATTGGAACCACCCGAGGGTCATGCCGATCTGCTCGGCGTCGGGATCCGACCAGGCCAGTGCCTCGACCTCGCGCTCACCGCCGTCCTGGCGGAACAGCCCCAGCCGGAGCGCCGGCGTCGAGCCGCCGGGCGGGACCACCAACGCGAGCTCGAGCTCGAGGTCGGTGGGTATACCGTCACCGTCGAGCACCACCACCCGGTCGCCCTGGTCGTGGACCTCGAGGTCGGTGCGCACGATCCACTCCTCGTCGCCGGAGCCGACGTCCTTCCACGCCATCCATCCGGAGAAGCTGCGACACCGCCGGAGCCGGAGCGGGCCCGCATTGGGGTTGCCGTAGACCACCCGGCCCTCGGCGTCGGTGGCCCACTCGGTGAGCTCGAGCAGGTCGCCGTCGAGCCTCGCCAGGTCGTTGAGCACCACCTCGAT
The DNA here is from genome assembly GCA_963714745.1 of uncultured Acidobacteriota bacterium. Taxonomy (GTDB): domain Bacteria; phylum Acidobacteriota; class Thermoanaerobaculia; order Thermoanaerobaculales; family Sulfomarinibacteraceae; genus CAVQPK01. The sequence continues at coordinate 81,050 of CAVQPK010000008.1, read as the reverse complement.
CGCCGGTTGCTCGAGCCGGGCCCGGCAGGCGCCGGGAGCCGAGCCGCCGACGAAGGCGCCGCCCTCGCGGCGCCAGTGCACCTCGCAGCCCGGCATCGCCTCGAGCTGGTCGGACCTGACGCGGCTGAGGTCGGAGAGCACAGCCATCGCTGCGGGCACCCGCCAGGTGCGCATCACCACCGTGGCGTCGGCCTCGGCGGGCTCGAAGCTCGCCAGCAGCCGCCGGTAGACCTCGCCCCCGCCGCCACCTCGCGCTTGAGTCACCAGCAGCACGTGGGGTCCCAGCGCAGGTGCTGCGACCGGCCGGTAGCTCAGGTGCAGCCACGGCAGCGACGCGTCCAAACGGTCGACCCGCTGGGCGGCGACCTGGGCGTGGTTGTCGTACTCACCGACGAGCCGCGCCACCAGCGTCTCGAGGTCGGCCTCGAGCGGGGTCAAGGGAGCAGCCTGGAGCACCTGGGCGAGGAGCAGGGCAGCGGCGGCGACGAGCGACCTCATGACACCTCCGTCGCGGCCAGGAGGGGCCGCGCCGGCCAGTGTATCGCGGGCACCAGGCCAGGCATCGGCCGACGAGCCGGACGGCCGGGTCACCTCAGTGTGAAGTGCACCGTCAACCGGTAGATGACCTTGACCGGCCGGCCGCCAAGCGTCGAGGGCTCGAAGCGCCAGCGGCGGGCGGCGTCGACGGCGGCCTCGGTGAGTCCGAGCGGCCGTCCCAGGATGACCGTGACCTCGGCCACGGCCCCCGATTCGTCGAGCAGCAGCTCGAGGATCACCGGACCCTGGATCCGTACGCGCCGCGCCGCCTCGGGGTAGACGGGGTCGGGCTTGAAGATCGCCCGCGGTGGGGCGAGGTCGGCACCGACGATGAGCGTGTCAGGCAGCGGCGGCGCCGCGACCGGAGGTGGAATGTCGACCGGGATCGCCAGCACTGCGTCACCCAGGTCGGGCATCTCCACCGGCGGCGCCTCGGCGTCGCGCACCGGCTCGGGGTCGTGGGGCGTGGGGTCGGGGATGGCAACGCGTCGCGCAGTCGGGAGCACCGGGAGCTCGGCGACCGGAGGTGGGGGGAGCACCTGCGTGAGGATCGGGACCCGAATCACCAGGGTCTCCTGGGCCGCCGCAGGAAGCGAGATCGTCGGCCAGGTGACCGCGAACAGCGCGAGGTGGGCGGCGACGGCCACGGCGGCGGCGATGCGCAGCGTGCGGGCGTCAGAGGGGCGTTCCTCGAGCAGGAAGGCGATGGCGGAAGGGGCAGCGTCGGTCATCGGGCACCTCCTCGCCGAGTGAGAGCCGGCCTCGGCCCGGAGGTTCCATAACAGGGGCTGCGTCACCCGAGAGAAGGGTGAGCGCCGCAACGCCGCCCGAAACCGGGTCCGGCCCGGGGCTCAGTCGATCACGGTGCCCTTGGCGATCACGACGATGCCCGCCTCGGTCACCGTGAACCGCTTGCGGTCCTCCTCCGGATCCTCGCCGATGACGAAGCCCGGCGGGATGCTGCACGCCCTTGTCCACGATCGCCCGGCGGACGCGGGCGTGGCGGCCGACGTCGACCCCGTCCATCAGCACGCTGTCGGTCACGCGGGCGTAGGAGTTGACCCGCACCTCGGGGCCGAGGATCGACCGCTCGACCCGGCCGCCGCTGACGATCACGCCCGCCGCAGACGATCGAGTCGAGCGCGGTGCCGAGCCGGCCGCCGGGCTGCCTCCTGGGCGAAGACCGTCTTGGCCGGCGGCAGCTGGCGGTGCAGCGTGCGGATCGGCCAGTCCGCGTCGTAGAGGTTGAACAGCGGATCGACGGCGACCAGATCCATGCTGGCCTCGTAGTAGGAGTCGAGCGTCCCGATGTCGCGCCAGTAGAGGCTCGGGCTTGCGGTTCTCGTCGACGAAGGGGTAGGCGTAACAGGCGGCCGCCGCCGACCAGCGAGGGCAGGATGTCGTGGCCGAAGTCGTGCCGGGTCTCGCTGGCCGGCGTCGTCGCCAGGGCGCGGACCAGCGCCTCGGTCTCGAAGCAGTAGACGCCCATGTTGACCAGGGCACGCGGCCGGGGCTGGCCGGGCATCGGCTTCGGATGCTCCGGCTTCTCGTGGAACGCCAGGCGATCCGCCACTGCTCGTCGACCTCGATCACGCCGAACGCAGAGGCCTGCTCGATCGGCACCTCGACCGCCGCCGACCGTGGCGACGGCGTTCGACTGCTCGTGGTACTCGACCAGTCGGCTCGTAGTCCATCTTGTAGACGTGGTCGCCGGAGAGGATGACCACGCGCCGCGGCTCGTCTGGCTCGAGCAGGTAGATGTTCTGGTAGACGGCGTCGGCCGTGCCCTCGTACCAGCGCTGCCCGACGCGCAGCTGCGGCGGCACGGTGTAGATCCACTCGCCCAGCTCGGCGAGAACAGCGGGTCCCAGCCGAGCTGGATGTGGCGCTCGAGGCTGCCGGACTTGTACTGGGTCAGGACGTAGATCTTGCGCAGGCCGGAGTTGAGGCAGTTGCTCAGCGTGAAGTCGATGATCCGGTAGAGGCCGCCGAAGGGCACCGCCGGCTTGCTGCGGTCCCGGGTCAGCGGCGTCAGAGCCGCTCGCCCTGGCCGCCCGCCAGCACGATCGCCAGGGTGTCCTCGAACACGATGTGCTGCGGTCGTCCCATGGTCCCCTCCCGACGTCAGCAGCTTCGGCGCGGTGGTGTGCACCATGAGCCTACACCACGTCGCAGGCTCGTCATGTCCGGCAGGGCGACTCGAATCACTGCGGATCTCGTGGTGTCCTGGGGGTCGATGCCTGAAGACCCAGCCCGCGATCATCCGTGCAGGAACGGCCCGGACGCACCGCGGCTCGCAGCATGGGTGATGCCCGCGGCCGGCCCAGTGACTTCGTGGTGACCCCGCAGCCGATCAGGCTGGGCGATGAGCTGCTTCAGAGCTCTTTCATCGCCGCGACCAGATCGAGGATCGCCTTCTTGCCGTCGGCGAAGAACATCAGCGTGTTGTCGGCGGCGAACAGCGGGTTGGGGATGCCGGCGAAGCCGGGGCTGAGGCTGCGCTTGATCACGACCACCGTGCGCGCCTTGTCGACGTCGATGATCGGCATGCCGGCGATCGGGCTGCTTCGGGTCGGTGCGGGCGACCGGGTTGACCACGTCGTTGGCGCCGATCACGATCGCGACGTCGACCTGGTCCATCGTCGGGTTGATCTCGTCCATCTCCCTGAGCTTGTCGTAGGGCACGTCGGCCTCGGCCAGCAGCACGTTCATGTGGCCGGGCATGCGGCCGGCGACCGGGTGGATGGCGTACTCGACCTCGACGCCCCGGGCCTCGAGCAGGTTGCGCCAGGTCGCGCACGGCGTGCTGCGCCTGGGCCACGGCCATGCCGTAGCCGGGCACGATCACGACGCGCTGCGGCGCCGTCGAGCAGCATGGCGATCTCCTCGGCGGAGGTCGGCCTTGACCGGTCGTGTAGACCTCGTCGGCGTCGGGCGTGTCGGCGGTCGGGCCCATGCGTGCCGAACAGCACGTTGGCCAGCGAGCGGTTCATCGCCTTGCACATGATCTTGGTCAGGATGATGCCCGAGGCGCCGACCAGCGAGCCGGCGATGATCAGCACGGTGTTGTTGAGCACGAAGCCGGTGGCGGCGGCGGCGAGGCCGGAGTAGGAGTTCAGCAGGGCGATCACCACCGGCATGTCGGCGCCGCCGATCGACAGCGTCAGCAGCACGCCGAGCACGCCCGCGACGCCGACCAGCAGCCAGAACAGCAGCATGTCGTCGGGTTGCAGCACGACCAGCACGCCGAGCGCCAGCGAGCCCGCGGCCACCGTCCACTTGAGCGCGTCCATGCCCGGGAAGCGGTCCTTCTTGACCAGCAGCATGCCGCCGATGACCAGGCCGCAGACCGCGACCCCGAGCGGGATCGGCTCGAAGCCGGCAGGTCGCCGGCGTACGGCGACGACCGCCGGCCGCGACCGACCAGCGAGAAGCCGTACTTGATCGACCTTCTGCCAGGTGTGGAGCTTCCACTTGACGGCCAGGAACTCGGCCAGCTTGCCGAACGCGACGTAGCTGCCGAAGAAGGTCACCGAGCCGATGATCGCCGGAGGCGACGGTGGCGATCTTCATCTGCAGGTCGGTCGCCTCGACGTCGATCGCCGGCGATCGCGGCGACCAGCGCCGAGCCGGCGACCAGCACCGAGGCGCCGCCGCCGAAGCCGTTGAACAGGCCGACCATCTCGGGCATCGCGGTCATCTTGACCCTGAGCGCCGCGACGCGCGCCGATCACGCGAGCCGATCGCCACGCCGAGCAGGATGTAGCGCCAGTCGAAGCGATCGCTGAGCAGGGTGGCGCACGATCGCGAGGAGCATGCCGAGCGCGCCGACGGCGTTGCCGCGCACCGCGGTCCGCGGGTGCGACATCCACTTCAGGCCGAGGATGAACAGGACCGCGGCGACGAGGTAGACGATGTTGACGAGTGTCTGGCTGAGCATCGTTCGCCCCCTACCGCTTCTTCCGGAACATCGCGAGCATGCGGTGGGTCACCAGGAAGCCGCCGACGACGTTGATCGTGGCGAAGATCACGCGCGACGAACGCCATGACCTTGGCGAGCTCGCGGGCTCTCGACCGCGCCGGCCAGGATCAGCGCGCCGACGATCGTGATGCCGGAGATCGCGTTCGAGCCCGACATCAGCGGCGTGTGCAGCGTCGGCGGGCACCTTGGTGATGACCTCGAAGCCGACGAAGATCGCCAGCACGAAGATCGTGAGCAGCGGTGACGAAGCTCCATGGCGCCTTCCTTCCGCGGCCTTCGAGCGGCGCGGCGGCCGGCGCGAGCCCCAGCGCCTCGCGGACGCGCGGGTGGACGACCTCGCCGTCGCGGGTGACCAGCGTGCCGGCGATGATCTCGTCCTCGCATGTCGAGCTCGAGCTTGCCGTCCTTGACCAGGTGCAGCAGGAAGGTGGCGACGTTCTTGGCGAACATCTGGCTGGCGTGGATAGGGCACGGTGGACGGGCAGGTTGAGCGGCCCGAGGATCGTCACGCCGTGCGTCGACGACCGTCTCGCCGGCCTTGGTCAGCTCGCAGTTGCCGCCGCGCTCGGCGGCCAGGTCGACGATCACCGAGCCCGGCTGCATGCCCTTGACCATCTCGTCGGTGATCAGCAGCGGCGCCTTCTTGCCGGGGACCGCGGCGGTCGTGATCGACCACGTCGTTCTCGGCGACGACCTCGCGCCATCAGCTCGCGCTGCTTGCGGTAGAACTCCTCGTCCAGCGCCTTGGCGTAGCCGCCCGTGTCCTCGGCGGCGCCGGTCTCGAGCTCCATCTCGACGAACTTGGCGCCGAGGCTCTCGACCTGCTCCTTGACCGCCGGGCGCACGTCGTAGGCCTGCGACGACCGCGCCCAGCCGGCGTGGCGGTGGCGATCGCCTGCAGGCCGGCGACGCCGGCGCCGATCACGAACACCTGGGCCGGCGGCGACGGTGCCGGCGGCGGTCATCATCATCGGGAACATCTGCGGCAGGTGGTCGGCGGCCAGCAGCACCGCCTTGTAGCCGGCGATGGTGGCCATCGACGAGAGCACGTCCATGCTCTGGGCGCGCGTGATGCGCGGCATCAGCTCGAGCGAGAACAGGGCGACCCCCGCCTCGGCGGCCTGCCGGTCGGCGTCGAGCGCCGACAGCGGGTCGCAGGTGGCGATCACCACCTGGCCTTTGCGGTAGTGCGGGAGGTCGTCGGCGCCGGTGGCGAGGTTGGCGCCGAAGGCCCGCACCTGGGCGAGAGTGTCGGCGCGCTCGAAGACCTCGGCGCGGGTCGCGAGCACCGTCGCGCCGCGTTGGGTGTAGTCCGCGTCGGTGAAGCCGGCCTCGACGCCGGCGCCCGCCTCGACCACCACCTCGACCCCCTGCTTGACCAGGGCCGGGATCGCCGACGGCACCAGCGCCACCCGGCGCTCACCGGGGGAGGTTTCTCGTGGGACTCCGAGGATCATGGGCTGCCTCCCTGCGACTGGGATTCCGGCGCACAGTCTACCGGCACCATTACCGAATTACCAGTCAGGAATTCACTGCGGAGGGGAGAGACGAGTGGAGGCGACGGGCGGATTCGAACCGCCGAATCAGGGCTTTGCAGGCCCCTGCCTTACCGCTTGGCTACGTCGCCGCGGTCCGGGATTCTATCCCCGCCCTCCTCGCCGGTCAAGGGACCGGCGGAGATACCACAGTGGCACCGAGGCACAGAGGAGCACCGAGGTTCTCCGTCCCCCGGCGGCCGTCGTTTGGGAGGGGCTGCGTGTTCGAGAGGTCGTGCGTTTCCCGGCGGGGATCCTTCGACTCGCTCGCTGACGCTCGCCGCTCAGGATGACGGGAAGAGGAGCTGCGCTCGCTCAGGATGACGGGAAGAGGAGCTGGCGTTCGCTCGCTCAGGATGACGGGAGAGGGGGCTGACGCTCGCTCAGGATGACCCGACCCCGCCCTGTCACCCTGAGCGCAGCGGCCCGCCAGGGCCGCGCAGCCGAAGGGTCCCCGCCGGGATTGCGGAGATCTTCACGTCTTCGGGTCGGGTCCCTGCTCCGAGTGGAGCACCCGACGGGAGTCACCGCAGCGGTCGGTCCTCTGGTGCAGCCCCGGTCCGGGGAACGGGCACGATCCGCGACCCGACCCGATCCCGGACCCGCCGCCCGGTCGCGGAACGGAGCGGCTCCCGAACGGGAGCGAGATCTTCCGCCCGCGCCGCCAGGTCGGGCTGAGGGCACGGCCCGCGCTTTGCCTCGGAGTCTGTTTGGGTCGTTTCGGGAAGGGGGAGAGGATGGAGCGGGAGACGGGATTTGAACCCGCGACGTCAACCTTGGCAAGGTTGCACTCTACCACTGAGTTACTCCCGCTCAGTGCCCGGCTGGCGCCGGGACGGAAAAGCTAGCAATCCGCGCCGCCGCTGTCAAGTCCTGCGGTGGCCCGACCTCGCGGCCGGACCGCCGCAGGTACGGCGGGCTACATCGCAGGCCAGGCGACGCCGAGCTCGTGGATCAGGAAGGCAAGCTTGTCGGCGGCCTCGTCCACCTGCTTGGCAATCGGCTTGCCGGCGCCGTGGCCGGCCCGGGTCTCGACCCTTAGCAGGATCGGCGCCTCGCCGCCCTGGGCCGCCTGCATCGCGGCGGCGTACTTGAACGAGTGCCCCGGCACCACCCGGTCGTCGTGGTCCGAGGTCATCACCAGCACCGCCGGGTAGTCGGCGCCCTCGATCACGTTGTGGTAGGGCGAGTAGGCCCTGAGCACCGGGAACATCTCGGGGTCGTCGGGCGAGCCGTAGTCGCCCACCCAGGCCCAGCCGATGGTGAACTTGTGGAAACGCAGCATGTCCATCACCCCGACCTCGGGGATCGCCGCTCCGAAGAGGTCGGGCCGCTGGTTGAGCACCGCGCCGACCAGCAGGCCGCCGTTGCGAGCCGCCGTTGATGCCGATCCGCTCGGGCCGGCTCCAGCCGTTGGCCACGAACCACTCGGCGGCGGCGATGAAGTCGTCGAAGACGTTCTGCTTGTTCTTCAGGCGTCCGGCGTCGTGCCACGCCTTGCCGTACTCGCCGCCGCCACGCAGGTTGGCCGAGGCGAAGACGCCGCCCATCTCGAGCCACGGGATGACCCACGTGCGGTACCGGGGCACCCGCGGGGCGTCGAAGCCGCCGTAGCCCTCGAGCAGCACCGGAAGGTCGCCGTTCGGCTCGACATCGGCCCGGTGGGTGACGAACATCGGCACCCGGGTCCCGTCCCGGCTGGTGAACCAGAGCTGCTCGGTGACGAAGAGGCCCGGGTCGAAAGGGACCTCGGGGCGCTTGAAGGCGGCGGCCGAGGCGCTCGCCGGGTCGAGCCGGTAGAGAGTGTCCGGCAGGTTGAAGCTCTCGTAGGTGAAGAAGGCGTCGTCGCGGCCGGTACCGGCAGTCAGCCGGGTCACCGAACCCAGACCCGGCAGCGGAACCGCACCCCGCGAGGCCCCGTCGAGTGAAGCCAGCTCGAGGCGCGAGCTCGCGTCCACCAGGCGGTGCAGGATCAGCGTGTCGCCGGCCAGCTCGACCTGGCGCAGCACTGCCTCGCCCTCGGGCACGATCTCACGGACCCGATCCGGCCGGCGGGCGTCAATTGCGACCACCCGTCCCAGCGGAGCTCCCTCGTCGGTCCGGAAGACCAGCTCGTCGCCCTTCGACCCCACCAGGTTCCAGGCGGCGTCGAGGTCGCCGATCACCCGCGTGAACTCGCCTCCGCGACGGCTGAGGTCGCGGGCGAAGACGACGTTGGTGCGGCGGCTGCCGGGTCGCACGGTCACCACCAGCCATCGTCCGTCGTCGGTCTCCCTCGCCGACAGCAGCCACTGGGGCTCGTCGGGGCGGTGGAAGACGACCTCGTCCTCGGCCTGGGCGGTGCCGATCCGGTGGCGCATGATCCGTGGCACCGACGTGATCGCCTCCCGCTCCTCGCCCGGCGGCCGGCGGGTCGAACGCCTGGTAGTAGAAGGCGCTGCCGTCAGCGGTCCAGCTCGCGCCGGAGAACTTCGACCACTCCACCTTGTCCGGCAGATCCTCGCCGGTGGCCACGTCGCGCACCCGCCAGGTGCGCCAGTCCGAGCCGCCGTCGGAGAGGCCGTAGGCGAGCAGGCCGCCGTCGGGCGACGGCGACGGCGTGAACACCGCGATGGTGCCGTCCTCGGACAGGCTGTTGGGGTCGAGCAGCACCCGCGGCTCTCCATCCGGGGCGTCCTGCACCCAGATCACGTCCTGGGCCTGACTGCCATCGTTGGCGAGCCAGAACACCCGCTCGCCGGCGGCGAAGGCCTGGGTCACGGTCGGCACCCGGTAGAGCGCGTCGAGCGGCGCGGTCAGCGCCGCGCCTGGCGGGAATCGCCCGCGAAGTAGGCCTCGGTGACCGCGTTCTCGGCCTCGACCCAGGCGTGGACCTCGTCGGAGTCGATGTCCTCGAGCCACCGGTAGGGGTCCGGCACCGGCGTGCCGTTGAAGTCGTCGACCACGTCGACGGTGCGGGTCTCGGGGTAGACGAGCTTGTGATGTCCGGGGCCGCCGCCGCACGCCACCGCAGCGACCAGGCTGAGCATCAGGAGAGTCGTCGAGCCACGCTTCATGTCATTCCTCCAGTGGGGCTCCCTGCGCGGTAGGCTCCCGAACGGGATGAGAGGTTCGTGCGATCCCGGAACGCGGGCCGTTGCGCGCATCGCGCGTGAGTGAAATGAACGCCAAGACGCAAAGACGCCAAGAGGACCGTGGTGGGTTCCAGCGGGGACGCGTTGCGAGGAGAGACTGGTCTCGTGCAGCGATGACCGCAGGACATTAGGCACCTGCACCGACGGTGTGGGGTCCCGCCGCGCGCTGTGCGCGCGGCCCTGGCAAGAGGAGCGGGCGGGCGAGAGAGCGGCTCTTTCGCCCGCCCGCTCCTCTTGCCAGGGGCGGCTGCTGGAGGCAGCCGCCGGGACCTGCGAGACGGCTCACCGGTCCCTGCGATGACTTGGCGTCCTGGCGTCTTGGCGTCTTGGTGTTCATACCTTGCGATGTCCTCGTCGAGCCTGTTGACAACGCGGTGAATCCCGTCTTTCGCGAGCGGCAATCCGAAGTGGACGACCAGCGCCAGCCTGAGGTTCATCAACCGCAGGTACGTGAGCGCCTGAACCTCGAACAGCGGGTTGTGCGTGCTGGACGCCTTGCACTCCACGATCACCCTGTCTTCAACGAGAAGGTCGAGCCGAAGGTTGTTGGCGAGGGTTCGTCCCTTGTAGGTGAGTGGGACGCGCCTCTGGCGTTCCACGTGAAGCCCTCGGGTTTCGATCTCGAACACGAGCGCCTCTTCGTAGACGCTTTCGAGCAGACCCGGGCCACCGAGAGTCCGATGGACCTCGATCGCGGCATCGACGATGTGGGCGGCGACCTCGTTCTCGTTCATCCGGTGTCCTCTTCGCGTCCTGGCGTTGGGCCTCGTCCCTTCATCAGCAGCGGGCCGATCTCGACCAGCAGCAGGGCGCCGAAGATGAGGGCTGCGCCGAGGAAGGCGAGGGGGCCGAGGCGCTCGCCGGCGAGGGCGAAGCCGAAGAGGCCCGCGAAGACCGGCTCCAGCGTCAGGATCACCGCCGTGCGCGCGGTCGACAGCCGCCGCTGGGCGGCGGTCTGGATCAGGTACGCGAGGGTCGAGGCGAAGATCCCGGTCACCACCAGGGCCAGCCAGACCTCCCTCGGGGGCGCCGACGGGCCGCGCCGCGGCAGGCCAGGCAAGCAGGAAGAGCACCGCGACCGTCAGCATCTGGGCGGCGGTCAGGGCGAGCGCGTCGTGGCGCGGCGAGTGGCGCGACAGCAGCGCGATGTGGATGCCGAAGGCCACCGCGCAGCCGAGCGTGAGCAGGTCGCCGAGGGCGAACTGCGTGGGCAGCCGCCCGGTGAGCAGGGTCATGCCCACGAGGCTGATGCCGACCGCGGCCCATGCCACCGGGCGCAGCCGGGTGCCGTAGAGCAGCCGGTCGGCGATCGGAGCCAGCACCACGAACAGGCCCGGTGATCAGCCCCGAGTTGGTGGCGGTGGTGTGGGCGAGGCCCCAGGTCTGCAGCAGGTAGCCGGCGGCGAGCACGAGGCCGATCCCGCCTCCCGTGACCAGCGCCGCCCGGTTCAGCCGGCGACCCCACAGGACGAGCGACGAGCCGCCGGCGATCGCGAACCGAACCGCAAGGAAGGGGATCACCCCGTAGATCACGATCGCGTCGCGCACCATCACGAAGGTCAGCCCCCACACCGCGGTGACCCCGATCAGCAGCACGGTCGCGAGCCAGGTCGGCATGAAGTGGGAGTGTACGGCATCGGCCCGCCGCATCACCCCCGACCCCACCCCGTCACCCTGAGCGGAGCGGCCCGTCAATCCGCCCCCCATCTCGTCACCCTGAGCGGAGCGGCCCGTCAATCCGCCCCCCATCTCGTCACCCTGAGCGCAGCGGCCCGTCAATCCGCCCCCCATCTCGTCACCCTGAGCGCAGCGGCCTCCGAGGCCGCGGAGCCGAAGGGTCTCCGCCGGGAAACGAGTGCCGCGACGAAGAGGGCATCTCGCGTTTCCCGGGGGGATCCTCCGACTCGGTCGCTGTCGAGGCAGTGGCTCGGACGTCAGCGGCGTTCCCGGGGGGGATCCTTCGACTCGCTCGCTCCGCTCGCTCGCTCAGGATGACGCGCCCCCACCCGGTCACCCTGAGCGCAGCGGCCTCCGAGGCCGCGGAGCCGAAGGGTCTCCGCCGGGCACGAGTGCCGCGACGAAGAGGGCATCTCGCGTTTCCCGGGGGGATCCTCCGACTCGGTCGCTGTCGAGGCAGTGGCTCGGACGTCAGCGGCGTTCCCGGGGTGGATCCTTCGACTCGCTCGCTCCGCTCGCTCGCTCCGGATGACGCGCCCCCGCCGTGTCACCCTGAGCACAGCGGCCTCCGAGGCCGCGGAGCCGAAGGGTCTCCGCCGGGAAACGAGTGCCGCGACGAAGAGGGCATCTCGCGTTTCCCAGGGGGGATCCTCCGACTCGGTCGCTGTCGAGGCAGTGGCTCGGACGTCAGCGGCGTTTCCGGGGGGATCCTTCGACTCGCTCGCGTTCGCTCGCTCGCTCAGGATGACGGAAAAAATGAGCGGCTTGCTCGCTCAGGATGACGTGCTGTCACGCGGAGCGGAGCGGCCCGCAGGGCCGCGCAGTCGAAGGGGCCCTTCCGGGAAACCCGTGCTCCCGCCGCGCGGACGCCCCGACACGAAAAACCGCCGCGGGAGGAACCCGCGGCGGTGAACGGGGCCCCGGCGCAGGGTTGCGCCGGGGCGTTCGGAGGCGCTACTGGAGGATCACCAGCATGGTCACCGTGCCCCAGCCCTCCTCGAGGCCGGAGAGTGCCTTGCCGATCGAGGTCCCGTTGGGCGCCTGGCGACCGGCGCGCATCGCGTGGCCCGGGGTCGACGAGGCCACCAGCATGTCGCCGGGGCGGATCGGCCCGCTCTCGGCGCAGGCCTTCACCGGCACCACCCCGACCACCGCGAGGGGCACCAGCCCCGCCTCGCCGCCCTCGACCGACGCCCCGCCGAGCACCCCCGGCTTGGTGGAGTAGACCCCGACCACGCTCGCCTGGTACGCCTCGATGCTCTTCATGAGGCGGCCGTCGGCGGAGATCGCGAGCACGTCACCCGGCTCGAGGGAGTCGTCTCGGGCCGGCAGCATCTCGGCGAAGTCGGCGCCGCCCGGGATGAAGGTGCCGTCGGCGCGCACGTCGCCCGCGGAGGTGACCTTGAACCGCAGATTCCCGCTCTTGAAGAGCCGGATCAGGTCGCCGATGCCATCGTTTTCCCCGACGATGGTGGCGTTGCCGCTGTCGTTGTCGGCTCGAAGTGCGATGCCGTCGTTGTTGGTCGCCTCGGCGAAGATCGCTGCGCCGTTGAGGCCGGTGCCGTCAGAAGACGCATGAATGGCGTAGCCGGAGGTGCCCCCGGCCTGGAGCGCGGGCTTGTCGTCACTCGACATCGCCAGGACGCCGACACTGGAAATGCCGAGGGCGCCGAGATGCTGAGCACCTCCCGCATTGTGCGATCCGTAGACGCCATAGAAACTGGCGTACGCGAGGGCGCCAGTGAGGTCTCCGTCGCTGCCTTCGACTCCGGCGGCGGAGGTCGCGAGCTTCCCCACCGTTCCCGAGGTGTTCGACCCGTACACGGCCGCGGCCGAGGTCAGCTCCGCCCGGGCGGTGACGCCCGCTCCATCGCGGCCGAGCGCGCCCCAGTTGCCGTTGGCGTTCTCGCCGCGGGCGCCCTCGTCGGTGGTACCAAGCGCGCCCGAATTCCCGTTCTCGTTGATACCCGAGACCCCTTTGGACATGGTTCCGAGGAGGCCGACGTTGACGTGGTTTGTGTTCTCGCCTCTGACACCGGAGGAACTTCCCCTGCCCTCGACACCGAGATAGCCCGAGCCCTTGACGCCGGTCGAATACGACAGCCCCCAGACGCCGGCAGTGCCGCCCCAACCAGTGCCCTTGATGGCCGCCTCGGCTTGTTGATGATAGTTCTCAATCTCGAACCCGGTGCTGTCGAAGGATGCCGACCCATAGAACGGCAGCGTCAGGCCGCCCTCGACGTCGTCCGCCCAGGTGACGGCCCCGCCGGTGTACTTGAGCACCTGGCCGCTGGAGGCCCCGCTCGAGCTGACCTCCCCCGCGGCCACGCAGGCGGTGCAGGCGAGGTCGTCCGCCGGCCCGCCCTTGGAGGCGCTGCCGGCGTAGTTGAAGCCGACGTCGGCTGCGGCGACGGTCCCGTTCTCGATCTTCGCAGAGGTCACTGCGTTGCCCGCCAGCATGGCGTTCGTCACGCCGCCTGAGGAGATGGAGAGGGTCACGTCGCCCGATGCGCCGCCGCCGTCAAGGCCGGCCCCGGCATGCACCGCCGTGATGTCGCCGTCGCCCGACGGCGTGGTCCAGACCAGCAGGAGGCCGTCGGTGCCGAGCACCTGGCCGCTCGAGCCGCCCGAGGCGGCGAGCTTGGACTTGGTGACCGCGCCCGTGGCGAGGTCGGCGGCGGCGACGGCGCCGTCGAAGATCTTGGCCGAGGTGACGGCGCCATCGGCCAGTTGGTTCTTGGTCACACCGCCGGCGGCGATGCCCAGGGTGACGGCGCCGAAGCTGCCGCCGCCCTCGAGCCCGGTTCCGGCACTGACGCCGGTGATGTCGCCGGCCGCGGCGTCGGACCACTGGAGGCCTGCGCCGTCGGTGGTGAGCACCTGGCCGGCGGCGCCGCCGGTTGCCGCGAGCTTGCCCTTGGTGACCGCGCCGTCGGCGAGCTCGCCCGAAGCGACGCAGCCGGGGCAGTCGAGGTCGGAGGCCGGACCGCCCTTGGAGGCGCTGCCGGCGTAGCTGAAGGCGACGTCGGCGTCGGCGACCGCGCCGTCCTGGATCATTCCCGAGGTGACGCCGCCGGAAGCGATCTCGAGGGAGACTTCGCCGGAGTCCCCGCCGCCCGTGAGGCCGGCCCCGGCGGTGACCCCGCTGATGTCGCCCGCTGCGGCGTCGGACCACTGGAGCCCGGCGCCGTCGGTGGTGAGCACCTGTCCGCTCGTGCCGCCCGTCGCGGCCAGCTTGGCCCGGGTGACTGCGCCGTCGGCAAGGTCGGCGGCGCCGACCGCTCCGTCCTGGATCTTCGCCGAGACCACGGCGTTGTTCGCGAGGTCCGCGGTCCCCACCGCGCCGTCGGCGATCTTCGGGCCGGTCACGGCGTCTGCGGCGAGGTCGGCGGCTGCCACGGCGCCGTCGGAGATCATGGCCGAGGAGACGCCGCCGGTGGCGATCTCGAGGGAGACCGCGCCGGAGTCGCCGCCGCCGGCCAGCCCCGCGCCGGCAGTCACCTCGGTGATGTCGCCCGCCGCGGCGTCGGACCACTGGAGGCCCGAGCCGTCGGTGGTGAGCACCTGACCGCTGGAGCCGCCGGCCGCCGCGAGCTTGGCCTTGGCGACCGCGCCGTCGGCAAGGTCGGCGGCGCCGACCGCTCCGTCCTGGATCTTCGCCGAGACCACGGCGTTGTTCGCGAGGTCGGCGGTGCCCACCGCGCCGTCCGCGATCTTCCCGCTGGTGACAGCGTTCGCCGCCAGGTCGGCGGTTGACACCGCGCCGTCCTGGATCATGTCCGTGGTGACGCCGCCGGTGGCGATCTCGAGCGAGACCGCGCCGGCCTCCCCGCCGCCGGAGAGCCCGGCGCCCGCGGTGACCTCGGTGATGTCTCCGGCCGCGGCGTCGGACCACTGGAGGCCTGCGCCGTCGGTGGTGAGCACCTGGCCGGCGGCGCCGCCGGTTGCCGCGAGCTTGCCCTTGGTGACCGCGGCGGCAGCGAGGTCAGCGGTGCCGACGGCTCCGTCCTCGATCTTCGTCGAGACCACCGCGTTGTTCGCGAGGTCCGAGGTGCCGATCGCGCCGTCCTGGATCTTCCCGGTGGTGACAGCGTTCGCCGCCAGGTCGGCGGTTGACACCGCGCCGTCCTGGATCATGTCCGTGGTGACGCCGCCGGTGGCGATCTCGAGCGAGACCGCGCCGGTCTCCCCGCCGCCGGAGAGCCCGGCGCCCGCGGTGACCTCGGTGATGTCGCCGGCCGCGGCGTCGGACCAGTGCAGGCCTGCGCCGTCGGTGGTCAGTACCTGGCCGTTCGTGCCGCCCGTCGCGGCGAGCTTGGCCTGGGTGACCGCGCCCACGGCGAGGTCGGGCTCGGTCACCGCGCCGTCGGCGATCTTGGCCGCGGTCACGGCGTCGTCGGCGAGCATCAAGGTCACCACGCCCCCGTCGGCGATGGACACCGTCACGTCGCCGGACTCGCCGCCGCCGTCCAGGCCCGCGCCGGCGGTCACGCCGGTGATGTCCCCGCCCTCGGCGCTCTCCGCCGGCTGCCAGGCGAGGCCCGAGCCGGAGAAGACCAGGCTGTCGCCGTCGGAGGGCTCGTTCGACGCCGCCAGCTTGTCGGCGCTGACCGCGCCCTCGGCGAGGTCCGGCCCGGTCACCGCGCCGTCGGCGAGCAGCTCGCTGGTGATGCCCCCCGGAGCGATCGAGACCGCATTGGCCTCGACCGCGATTCCGGTGCCGGCGCCGACGTGCAGCGCCACCGAACCCTGATCGCCGCCCCCGGTCAGGCCCTCGCCGGCGGTGATGCCGGTGATGGTGCCGCCCGCGGCGTTCTCGGCCAGCAGGCCGTCGGCGAAGGTCATCTCGAAGGTGGTCGGGTCCTGGGAGCCGTTGGCGACCTGGGAACCGAAGGCGATCACCCGGCCGGAGCCGGAGACCACGGTGATGACCAGCCGCGCGGTGTCGACGGAGATCCCGGGGAACTCGTCCTTGAAGGCGCGCTGGAGCTGCTCCCACTCGCCCACGTCGTAGACCTTGCCGCCCAGGATGGTGCCCTGGTGGTCGTGCACCGCCACCTGCACCTGGCAGCCGCCGCTGCCGGTGGTCTCGACGAAGCCGAAGTTGTAGCGGAAGGTGGAGCCTTCCGCCGGCTGGGTCTGCCAGACCCCGCCGATTTCGGTGGACTCGCCGGCGCCGATCGCGAACGAGGCCGGCACCGCGGCGAAGAACTGGCCCTGGGACATCTCGGTCTCGGCGCCGGGCTGGGAGAAGATCCGTGACCCGACGGTGACCTTGACGTTCGAGGTCACCCGCAGGGCGCCGAAGGCCTCGACCCCGAACATCGACCACACCGCGTCGTCGTAGCGGCGGGTGTCGCCCGACGGAATGGTGTCGCTGAAGGTCGCCGGCGCGACGTTCGCGTGGCGCTCCAGCATGTAGAAGGTGACGTTGGCGGGGGTCGTGTTGGGGTTGGTGACCCAGACGGTCGTGTACCAGACCGACGGGGCGACCCCGGGCGCCGAGCCGACCGCGGGCAGGAAGACGTCGGTGCCCGGGAAGCCGGCCGAGGCCGGCGTGGCAACGGCGATTGCCGCCAAGAGTGCAACGACGATGACGAGCGTCTTTCGTGACATGGGATCCTCCTCCGTTCGGGGAAGGCACAGTTCACGAGCCGTGCCAGCCGGGGGCGACCGGCCTGGTTTGCTTCAAGTGCCTTGGGGTGAGACTCTTCGCGAGAGCCGCGCGGCTCGGGCGCTGTCAGATGAGACCCATTCCCGAGACGGGAGTCCTACCGCTGGGACTGGGAGGGAGGGTCGCTGCGACCCCCGTCACCCCGAGCGCAGCCGCCTGCCAGGCTCTCCCCACCCTGTCACCCTGAGCGGAGCGGCCCGTCAGGGCCGCCCCCCTCCGTCACCCTGAGCGGAGCGGCCTCCGAGGCCGCGCAGCCGAAGGGTCTCCGCCGGGACACGGATGCCGCGACGAACCCGGACTTCCCCGGCTTGTGGGAGGGGGTCCTCCGGCTCGTCGGTTGGGACTGGCGTGGCGTTCCCGGAGGGGATCCTTCGACTCGGTCGCTGACAGCGCGGTGGCTCGGACGTGAGTGGCGTTCCCGGAGGGGATCCTTCGACTCGGTCGGCTCCGCCTCCCTCGCTCAGGATGACGAGAGAGAGGAGGCCGGCGCTCGCTCGCTCAGGATGACGGGAAGCGGAGAAGCGGCCCGCCATGGCCACCCCACCCATCCTGTCACCCTGAGCGGAGCGGCCTCCGAGGCCGCGCAGCCGAAGGGTCTCCGCCGGGAGACGAGTGCCGCGACGAACCCGGGCTCTGGAGCCCAGGGGTCCCCGCCGGGAACGGGACGACGCCACGAGCTGAGGCGTTCACGCTCCCCACGAGCGGGTTTCCGGCGCCGTTCCTCGGAACGACGAATGCCGGACCGTGACGGCGGTGCGATCAGAGACCCGCCGCGAGATCGACCCAGTCCGGGTTCGCTCTTTCGATCAGGGCGATCTTCTTTGCCCGAGTCCACCCCTTGAGCTGCTTCTCCCGCCGGATGGCGGCCAGGATCTCGGCAGTGGTCTCGTAGTACACCAGCCGGTCGACGTTGTAGCGGCGAGTGAACGCCGACGGGTGCACGCCGGCGCTGTGCTCCGCAATGCGCTGCCGGAGGCTGGAGGTGACCCCGACGTAGAGCACGGTGCGGTGGCGGTTGGTCATGATGTAAACCGCGCAGGAGTCGGTCTCACGAGGGGTCGGATCGGCCACGTCCGGGTTCGACATCGAGGCACCAGGATAGCCCAGAGTGGAGAATCCCAGGCGCGGGCGCGAGCCGTGACAGGTGCCCGGGCGTGCGTGGCGATCCTGGAAGGGTTCCTTCGGCTCGATCGCCCTGGGGCTGGTCGCTCGGGACTGGCGTGGCGTTCCCGGAGGGGATCCTTCGACTCGCTCGCTGACAGCGCGGTGGCTCGGACGTGAGTGGCGTTCCCGGAGGGGATCCTTCGACTCGGTCGGCTCCGCCTCCCTCGCTCAGGATGACGGAGAGAGAGGAGGCTGACGCTCGCTCGCTCAGGATGACGGGAAGCGGAGAAGCGGCCCGCCATGGCCACCCCACCCATCCTGTCACCCTGAGCGGAGCGGCCTCCGAGGCCGCGCAGCCGAAGGGTCGTCCGCCGGGAGACGAGTGCTCGCGACGCACCCGGCTCTGGAGCCCAGGGGTCCCCGCCGGGAACGGGACGACGCCACGAGCTGAGGCGTTCACGCTCCCCACGAGCGGGTTTCCGAAGCGCCGTTCCTCGGAACGACGAATGCCGGACCGTGACGGCGCGTGCGATCAGAGACCCGCCGCGAGATCACGAACCCGGTCCGGGTTCGCTCTTTCGATCAGGGCGATCTTCTTTGCCCGAGTCCACCCCTTGAAGCTGCTATCTCCCGCCGAGATGCGCGGAGCCAGGATCTCGGCAGTGCGTCTCGTAGTACACCAGCCGGTCGACGTTGTAGCGGCGAGTGAACGCCGACGGGTGCACGCCGGCGCGGTGCTCCGCAATGCGCTGCCGGAGGCTGGAGGTGACCCCGACGTAGAGCACGGTGCGGTGGCGGTTGGTCATGATGTAAACCGCGCAGGAGTCGGTCTCACGAGGGGTCGGATCGGCCACGTCCGGGTTCGACATCGAGGCACCAGGATAGCCCAGAGTGGAGAATCCCAGGCGCGGGCGCGAGCCGTGACAGGTGCCCGGGCGTGCGTGGCGATCCTGGAAGGGTTCCTTCGGGCTCGATCGCCCTGGGGCTGGTCGCTCGGGGACTGGCGTGGCGTTCCCGGAGGAGATCCTTCGACTCGCTCTCTGACGGCGCGGCAGCTCGGACGTGAGTGGCGTTCCCGGAGGGGATCCTTCGACTCGGTCGGCTCCGCCTCCCTCGCTCAGGATGACGGAGAAGAGGGAGGCTGACGATCCCTCGCTCCGAACCACACCCCGTCACCCTGAGCGAAGCGGCTCGCAGAGCCGCGCAGCCGAAGGGTCCCCTCCCGGAGCGGAAGGCCCCTGCGAGCCTTCGCGCCGGGGCCTGGCAGCACGGTCCGAGTCACGACGGCGAGGCCACCGTCGCCCGGTCGCGTTTTGGCTGTGCGGGCCGATACTGCGACAATGGACCGCGAGGAAGGTCGACGTGGAGACTGACGAAACACCCAAGATCCGCGGCCGCTTTGGCATCGGGAGGGCGGGGCGGTGAAGTACCACACCGCGGTGCCGATCGGCCGCGGCGGGATGGGCGAGGTGCACCGCGCCTGGGACCCGACGCTGAACCGCCATGTCGCGCTCAAGCTCCTGCGCTCCGACGACCCCGAGCTCGAGGAGCGCATGCTGCGCGAGGCGCGGCTCCAGGCGCGGGTCAGCCACCCCAACGTCTGCCCGGTCTACGAGGTCGGCCGCCACGAGGGCCGGGTGTACATCGCCATGCAGCTCATCGAGGGCGAGGCCCTGGACGAGGCGGCGCGGGGCCTCGGCCTGGAGCAGAAGGTGGCGCTGGTGCGCACCGTCGCCGAGGCGGTGCACGCCGCCCACACGGTGGGGCTGGTCCACCGCGACCTCAAGCCGGCCAACATCCTGGTTGAGCGCACCGGGGAGGGCGAGCTCAAGCCATGGGTGGTGGACTTCGGCATCGCGCGCGAGCGCGAGGTCGAGGGTGCGACCGTCACCGGTCAGGTGCTCGGCACGCCAGGCTACCTGTCTCCCGAGCAGGCCCGGGGCGAGGTCTCCACAATCGACCGCCGCTCGGACGTGTTCAGCCTCGGGGTGGTGCTCTACGAGCTGCTCTGCGGGTCCCGCCCCTTCGCCGGCGACAGCGACGTCGAGGTCCTCGTCGCCCTGCTGGAGAGCGAGCCGCAACCGCTGCGCCGGCGGGCTCCGCACCTGCCGCGGGACCTCGAGACCGTGGTCATGACCTGCCTCGAGCACGACCGCGAGCGGCGCTACGACTCGGCCCGGGCGCTGGCCGACGACCTCGGGCGCTTCCTCGCCGGCGAGCCGATCCTGGCGCGCCCGGCGACCCTCGTCCGGCGGCTCGCCGCCCGGGCGAGACGGCATCCCGTGACCGCCGGTCTGCTGGCCGCAGCGGGCATCGCGGTGGTCGTGATGGCGATCGGCCTGGCCGTGGCGTGGGTGAAGTACACCGTCGACCTCAGGACGGAGCGGGACCTCGCCCGGACGGCCCAGCTCGAGGCGGAGAGCCGCGAGCGGGAGGCGACCGAGATCACGGAGTCACTGGCCGGTCTCTTCGAGCTGGCGAACCCGAGCCGCGCAGCGGGCGAGGATCTCACCGCCCGTCAGCTCCTCGCCGAGGGCGAGCAGCGGCTGGAGCGTGAGCTTGTCGACCAGCCTCTGCGGCTGGCCCGGATGCTGGACGTGATGGCGACGAGCTACCTCGAGCTCGGGATCCGACACGAGGCCGAGCGCCTCGCACGGCGGTCGCTCGAGCTGCGGCGGGGCGCGGCGGGCGAGGGCTCGCTCGAGGTCGCCGACAGCCTCTTCACCCTGGGCGAGGCGATGGCCTCCGAGAACGGCGACGTCGCCGAGGGCTGCTACCGCGAGGCGATCGCGATCCGCGAGCTTCTGCTCGGCGAGGGGCACCCCTCGGTGGCGCGGGTGAGGGTCGCGCTGGCCGAGCTGATGCTCCGGAACGAGCGAGTAGACGAGGCGGACGCCGTCAACGCCGCCGCCCTCGCGGTGCTCCGCTCCGGTGGCGGCGGAGACTCCCCGCCGGCGCTCCAGTCGCTGGGCGTCGCCGCAGCGATCCTGAGCCGGCGTGGCGACCTTGAGGGAGCGGTCTCGCTGTGGGAGGAGATCGTCGAGCGCCGGCGGCGGACCGAAGGCCCCGACCACCCGAACCTCGCTCCCACCCTCAACAACCTCGCCTTCGCCCGCCGCCGGGCGGGCGACCTCGCCGGCGCCGAGGCGGACTACCGCGCGGCGCTCGAGCTGATCGAGCGGATCTGGGGACGGTCCCACCCCGACCGGCTGCGGGTGCTGCTCAACCTTGCGTCGGTGGTCGACATCGAAGGAGGACGCGGCCCGGAGGTGGAGGCCCTCCTGCGCGAGGTGGTCGAGCTGCGCAAGGCGCTGGTCCCCCCGGGCGACTGGCACATCGGTTCCGACTTGATCTCGGGGCTCGGCCGCTTCCTGATGATGCGCGGCCGCTGGAAGGACGCCGAGCCGGTCGTCCGCGAGGGGCTGGCGGTCTACGAGCAGGCGCTCGGCCGCGACCACCCGTGGACCGCACTGGCCCGAGGCCAGCTCGCCGCCTGCGTGTGCGCCCAGGGGCGCCACGGGGAGGGCGAGCGGATGGCGGGCGCGAGCCTCGCGGCCCTCGCGGGCTCGGGCGAAGCCTCGCCGGCCGTCCGCCTCGGCCTGGAGCGGAACGCCGAGTACCTCGAGGCGGCGGGGCGCGCGGACCTGGCGGCGCGGTACCGGGCCGTGCTCGAGCGGGTGCCGGATGGGTCCGACGGGCCCGGGAGCTCCAGTGGGGGATGATCCGAGGCCCGGCCGGAGTGCTCCCGGGTGGCCTCCGGAGCGGCAGCTCGGCTACCATCATTTGAAGGACAGATGATCCATGCCGCTGCGTCTCGTGATCCACCTCGATGACCGCACGCTCAAGCTGCCGCTCCGGCCGGGCGAGCTCCTGCTGGGCTCGGCCGGGGAGTGCGACCTCCGGGTGCCTCACTTCACGGTGTCCCGCCGCCACGCGCTGCTGCGGGTCGACGGCGGGTCGGTCGAGGTGGAGGACCTCGGCTCGAGCAACGGCACCACTCTCGACGGCCGCCGCCTGACCCGCCCGCTCGCGGTGCACGCGGGGCAGGCGCTTACCTTCGGCGGGGTCGAGGCGGTGTTCGAGGAGGTGGCCGAGGCCGATCTGGTGGCGGCGGTGTCCCTCGCCGGGGCGGACGCCGCCGAGGAGGACGTGACGACCGACGGCGACACCCCGGCGACCTCGTCGCTCGGGGCGGTCAAGCGATTCACACTGGATCACCTCCCGAATCTGCTCAGCGCGCTCGCGTCGGGGGCCGACGCGGCCGAGATGGCCCAGCGGATCGGCGCCTCGCTGCTCGCCACCGTGCCCTGCTCTGGAGTCGAGGTGGTGCGCCGCGAGGCCGGGCCCGAGGGGCTGCTCTTCACCGCCGGCGCGATCGGCTCCGGTCGACCGCCGGTGGCGATCGATCTCCGCGCCGGGGCGTGGTCGCTCAGGGTGGCGTTCCGCAGCGCCGAGCAGGAGCGCGGCTATGCGCCCCTGGTGCAGGCCTGCGCTCGGCTGGTCGACCTGGCCCATGGGGCGGTCGCGGAGGGCGGCCGCCCGTCGCCCTCGGCGCCGCCGCCGCTCCCCCAGCCGCCGACCGTGGCGCCGGCGGTGCAGCGGATCTACGCCGACGCCGCCCGGGTCGCCCGAGGCGACATCAGCGTGCTCATCCGCGGCGAGTCAGGCACCGGCAAGGAGGTGCTGGCGCGTTATCTCCACGCCGCCTCGCCGCGGGCCGCCGAGGGCTTCGTGGCCCTGAACTGCGCCGCCCTCCCCCGCGACCTGCTCGAGGCCGAGCTCTTCGGGGTGGAGAAGGGCGCCGCGACCGGGGTCGAGGCGCGACCGGGCCGCTTCGAGCTCGCCGACGGCGGCACCCTCTTCCTCGACGAGATCGGCGACATGGCGCCCGACACCCAGGCCCGGATCCTGCGGGTCCTTCAGGAGGGCGAGGTCTATCGCCTCGGCGGCCACCTCGCCCGCCCGGCGCACGTGCGGGTGATCTCGGCCACCAACCGCGACCTCGACGCGATGCTCGCCGACGGCAGCTTCCGTACCGACCTCTATCACCGGATCGCGGACTGGGATCTCACCCTGCCGCCGCTGCGCGCGCGGCGGGCCGACATCCCCAACCTCGCCGCCCACTTCCTCGAGCGCGAGGCGACCCGCCACGGCGTCCGCGCCGCCGGGATCTCGCGGGCTGCGATGGACGCCCTGATCGACCATCCGTGGCCGGGCAACATCCGCCAGCTCGAGCGGGAGATGGCCAGGGTGGTGCTGTTCCTCGAGGACGGGCAGCTGCTCGAGCGGGCCCACCTCCAGCCGGGGATCCGCGAAGCCGTCGTGGCGCCGCCGGGGGAAGGTCTGGAGGCGATCCTCGAGGCGGCCGAGCGGCGCGCGATCCGCGCCGCGCTTGACGCCGCCGCCGGCGACGTTCCCACCGCCGCCGAGGCGCTCGGCGTCGCCCGCTCGACCCTCTACCGCCGGATCAAGGCATTGGGGATCTGAGCCGCGCGGCGAGTGGGCTGGGACGTACTCTGCGTTCCCGGGGGGGATCCTTCGACTCGCTCGCTGCGCTCGCTCGCTCAGGATGACGGAGAAGGGGGAGGCTGACGCTCGCTCGCTCCGAACCCCACCCCGTCACCCTGAGTGCAGCGGCCTCCGAGGCCGCGCAGCCGAAGGGTCCCCGCCGGGAACGGCGACCATCACCCTCCGTCACCCTGAGTGCAGCGGCCTCCGAGGCCGCGCAGCCGAAGGGTCCCCGCCGGGAACGGCGACCATCACACCCCGTCACCCTGAGCGGAGCGGCCTCCGAGGGCCGCGCAGTCGAAGGGTCGTGTGCCGGGCATGCTCGGCAGCTTGGAGGTGAGAGTCCTCTTCCCAGCCTGGTGGAGGCGAAGGGATAGCGAAGCGCAAGGGCGTCACCGCGAGGTGGGGTCTGAAGGAAGCGTGGAGCAAACGTGCGCGCCGAGGAACACGAACCGGATACGAGGCGTGAGCGCCGGACGAGTGGCCGATCCACCACGAAGTCCATATCCACCGAGAGAGCGCGGAGCGTAGATCCGGCGGACGGGCACGGAAGGCTGTCGAGCTTACCCCGGGAGGTCTGCAGCGTGTCGCGAGAGCGACTGAGGGGGTCGAGAGGCTCTCTGACCGCGCTGCAGAAGTCAGCAGAGGGCGTAGTACCCGGAGAGGGGAAGGCCCGAACGGTTGGGGGGCGAGTAGGAGGTGTGACTCATGGACGCCGAGCGGCAGAGGGACCGAAGCGGACATGGCGGAGCATCGACCGAGAGTCCAGTGCCGAGAGAGAGGGTCATGGAGGAGGTGGTGGAGCGGGAGAACATGAAGCGGGCGTTGCGACGAGTGAGGGGAAACCGGGGAGGGCCGGGGGTGGACGGGATGACCGTCGAGCAGCTTCCGGCCTACCTGCGCGAGCACTGGCCAGTGATTCGGGGTCAGCTGCTTGTGGGCAGCTACACACCACAGCCGGTGAAGAGGGTCGAGATACCGAAGCCCGGTGGAGGATTACGCAAGCTGGGCATACCGACGGTGCTCGACCGGCTGATCCAGCAGGCGGTGATGCAGGTGCTGCAGAAGCAATGGGACCCGACGTTTTCCGAGGCCAGCTTTGGGTTTCGGCCGGGGCGGTCGGCGCACCAGGCAGTGGTCTGGGCGCAGCGGCAAGTGGCGGAAGGCTCCACGTGGGTGGTGGATATTGACCTGGAGAAGTTCTTCGACCGGGTCAACCACGACGTGCTGATGAGCCGGGTGGCGAGGCGGGTGGGGGACACGCGATTGCTGCGGCTGGTCCGTTCGTATCTCCAAGCGGGAGTGATGGAGGGCGGGCTGGTCAGCCCGGCGAGGAGGGGACGCCCCAGGGGGGTCCGCTTTCGCCCCTGTTGTCGAACCTGCTGTTGGACGAGTTGGACCGAGAACTGGAGCGGCGAGGGCACCGCTTTGCACGCTACGCAGACGACTGCAACATCTACGTAGCGAGCCGGAAGGCGGGGCAGCGGGTGATGAAGAGCATCACACGGTACCTCCACAAGAAGCTCCGGCTCAAGGTCAACGAGACCAAGAGCGCGGTCGCGAGAGCAGGGACGCGCCAGTTTCTGGGCTTCTGCTTCACAGCGCGCCGCCGACGGGTGTCCCCGAAGGCGCTGCGCCGATTCAAGCAGCGAGTGCGGGAGCTGACGCGACGGACGAAGAGCATGCGCATCGAGGACATGGCAAGGCGGCTGGCGAGGTACCTGCGGGGCTGGCTGGCGTACTTTGGCTTTGCCGAGAACCCGACGGAGTTCCACCACCTTGACGCATGGATCCGGAGACGCCTCCGGTGTGTGATGTGGAAGCAGTGGAAGCGCAGCACGACGCGCTACCGCAAACTCCGGCGGCTCGGCGTGGGCCATGCCCTCGCCTACATGACGGCGGGCAGCAACCGCGGCCCGTGGGCGATGAGTCGGAGCAAGGGCCTCCAGATCGCCATCCGAAACGCCTACTTCGACTCGCTCGGGCTGCCTCGTCTGGAGCCTCTCTCCGGGGCGTAACCAGCCGAACCGCCGTGTACGTGACCCGTACGCACGGTGGTGTGGGAGGAGGGCGCCGTGCAGGCGCCCCCCTATCCCGATCCCGCCGGGAAGCGGGTGTCGTGACGAAGCGGGTTCCTCGCGGCTTGCAGGGATACGGCTGCATCCGCCCGCCGAGGACATGGTTGCGGGCACCGCCCGCCCGGTGTCCCTCCGTGCCTCTGCGTCTGTGTCGTTCACCCCCGGCCCCGGGGTCCGACTCTCGCGACTCCCCACACGCCGCCGCGTCTTGGTGGAGCGGACCGTTGCTGCGACAATGTTCCGTGAGGAAGGTCCACATGGAGACTGAAGGTCCTGGCCGCATCTGCGGTCGCTGCCGGGGTGCCGGGGGTCGCGCGCGGTGAAGTACCACACCGCGGTGCCGGTCGGTCGCGGCGGCATGGGCGAGGTGCTCCGCGCCTGGGACCCCACCCTCAACCGCCACGTCGCACTCAAGTTCCTGCGCTCCGACGACCCCGAGCTCGAGGAGCGGATGCTGCGCGAGGCTCGCGCCCAGGCCCGGGTCACCCATCCCAACGTGTGCCCGGTCTACGAGGTCGGACGCGAGGAGGGCCGGGTCTACATCGCGATGCAGTACATCGACGGGCGCCCCCTCGATCAGGCCGCGGCGGGGCTCGGCCTCGAGCACAAGGTCGCGCTGGTGAGGACGGTGGCCGAGGCGGTGCACGCCGCCCACGCCGCCGGCCTGGTCCACCGCGACCTCAAGCCGGCCAACATCCTGGTCGAGCAGACCGAGGACGGCGGGCTGAAGCCCTGGGTGGTCGACTTCGGCATCGCCCGTGAGCACGAGGTCGAGGGCGCGACCGTGACCGGGCAGGTGATCGGGACCCTCGGCTACCTCTCACCCGAGCAGGCGCGCGGCGAGGTCTCCACCATCGACCGCCGCTCCGACGTCTTCAGCCTCGGGGTGGTGCTCTACGAGCTGCTCTCCGGGTGCCGCCCCTTCCACGGGGACAGCGACGTCGAGGTGCTGGTGAACCTCCTCGAGGGCGAGGCGGCGCCGTTGCGCAAGCGGGCGCCGCACCTGCCGCGGGACCTCGAGACCGTGGTCATGACCTGCCTCGAGCACGACCGCGAGCGGCGCTACGACTCCGCGCGGGCGCTGGCCGACGACCTCGGCCGCTTCCTCGACGGCGAGCCGGTCCACGCGCGGCCTGCGACTTTGGCACGGCGGCTCGCGGCACGGGCGCGCCGGCACCCCAGGGTCGCGATTGCCGCGACAGCGGCGGCACTCGTCATCGTGGTCCTGCTTGGGCTGATTGCCCACTCGCGCTGGTCGGCCGCCCGCCGGGTGCGGGTGGCGCAGCGCTTCGGCCAGGAGGTGGAGCGGGTGGAGAGCCTCACCCAGCAGCTCTTCCTGCTGCCGCTTCACGACGTCCGGCCTGAGCTCGGGCAGGTCCGCGAGCGCCTCGGCTGGATCGAGGCGGAGATGCAGCGGCTGGGGGAGAACGCGCTCGGGGTCGGCCACGACGCGCTCGGGCGATGCGCGCTCGCGCTCGGCGACGTCGCCGGGGCGCACGAGCATCTCGAGCAGGCGTGGGAGCTCGGCGAGCGGACGCCGCGGGTCGCCCTCGGGCTCGGCCTCTCGTTGGCGCAGCTCTACCGTCAGGCCCTCGACCAGGCCACCGAAATCCGCAATCCGACCCTGCGCGAGGAGCGCCTGCTCGCGGCGCGTCGTGAGCTCGGCGAACCCGCGCGTGTGATGCTCGAGCGGAGCCGCGGCGGCGCCGAGCACCCCGAGTACCTTGCCGCCTGGCTGGCCTTCGCGTCCGACGACCCGCCGGCGGTGCTCGCCCACCTCGAGCGGCTCCGCGCCGAAGATCCGAACATGTACCGCGGCGACCTGCTGGCCGGAGCGGTCCAGCGGCGCCGCTACCAGGATTCGGTCGAGACCGGCGCCGCCGAGGCGGCGGCTGCGGCTTTCGACGCGGCTCGGAGTGCGTTCACGGCCGCCGCCGCCGTCGGGCGCAGCGACCCTCG
This sequence comes from uncultured Acidobacteriota bacterium, assembly GCA_963714745.1. Taxonomy (GTDB): domain Bacteria; phylum Acidobacteriota; class Thermoanaerobaculia; order Thermoanaerobaculales; family Sulfomarinibacteraceae; genus CAVQPK01. The sequence goes on along the minus strand of CAVQPK010000008.1, from coordinate 53,862 downwards.
GCCGTACGAGGAGCTGTGCGCGCTCTGGGTCCAGGCGACCCGCTTCCGGTACTACTCCCGCGGCGACGACCTCGGCCCGGCGAAGGACGCCGCACTCGAAGCCTGCGGGCAGGCGCTGATCGCCAATCCGGACTCGGTGACGGCGCACCTGGACTCGGGCCGGGTCCACCGCTTCTGGGCCTCGCGAGAGGCCGACTCGGGGCGGGATCCGGCGGCCGAGCTCGAGGCCGCACGTGAGCACGCCCGGCGTGCGCTGGAGCTGGATCCCGACAACGACGACGCCAACATCCTGCTCGGCGTCTGCCACCGCATCGCCGCCAACGCCCTGGCCGAGTCCGGGGGCGACCCGCGACCCGACCTGCTCGCTGCGGTCGAGGCCTATGGCGAGGCGATCCGTCTGCGGCCCGACGACTACGGCGCCCTGATCAGTCTGGCCACCGCCCGGCTGCACCTCGGCGCTGACGCCCGGGCCCGCGGTGAGGAGCCGACGGGGCACTTCGGCGCCGCCGCGGACGCCTCCCGGCGTGCGGCAGAGACACACCCGCAGCTGGTCGGTGCCTGGGTCAACCTCGGCATCGCCGAGGGCCAGATGGGGTTGTGGTTCCGCGACACCGGGCGCGACGCGTCGTCGTGCTTCGCCCGCGGCGCCGAGGCGTTGCGCCGCGCGATCGAGGTCAACCCGGAGTTCTACACCGCCCACTACAACCTCGGCGAGATGCTGGTCGAGCAGGCCGAGGGCGAGTTCCGGCAGGGGCGCGACCCCGCTGGTGTGCTCGACGAGGCCGAGCCGCTGCTCGAGGTCTCGAGCGAGAAGTTCCCGGGCTTCGCTGCGCCGAGCTTCCTGCTCGCCAAGGCCGGGGCGCTGCGCGCGGAGCACGCCCGCCGCACCGGTCTCGACCCGAGCGAGCACCTGGCGCGGGCGAGGCAGGCCGCCGACGCGGGGGTTGCGGTGCGGGCGGACGATGCGACCGGCCTGGTCATGGCCTCCCTCGGGACGCTGGTCGAGGCGCGCTGGCGGCTCGAGAGCGGGCTCGACCCCTCGGCCCGGGTCGAGCGCGGCCTCGAGCTCGTCCGTCGCGCCCTGGCGGTCAATCGCACCCTGACCCCGGCCTGGGTCCGCCGCGTCGAGCTCGAGCTGGTGGCGGCGGAGTGGGCGGCGGCACGGGGCCGTTCGCCCGAGGCGGCTCTCGACCGGGCCGCGCAGGCGGTGGGCGAGGCCGAGGCGCTCAACGGCGCCGACGCCTCGGTCCACGCGGTGGCGGCCGAGCTGTGGCGACGGCGAGGCGAGCGTCGGCAGGCGAAGGGCGAGGATCCCTCGGCGGAGATCGCTCGCGGCCTCGAAGCCGCCTCCAACGCCCTGTCCGTCGACCCCGCCCGGGCGTCGGCGCAGGCCGAGCGCTGCCGGCTCGAGCTGCTCGCCGGCCGCCCCGAGGCCGCTGCGACCGCCTGGGCCGACGCCCTCCGGCTCGATCCCCTGCTCGCCCGCGAGGCGCCTCCCGAGCTGGCCATCGTTCGTGGCGGTGCTCATTGATCAGGCGGAGCGGTGCCGTCCCGGCGGCTGCGGAGGGTGCGACCGATCCTCGGGAGGCCGTTCGGGACGATGCTCGTGGATGAGGGCGGCGCTCCCGGGGGGGACGGTCGGAGGATTGAAACGCCAAGACGCCACGAGGCTGTCGGTGAGTTGGGATGGCGGTGGCGGCCTGGATCGCGCGTGAGTCATCGAATCACCACCACTCTCTTGGCGTCTTGGCGTCTTTGCGTTTCTCTCCCTCACGGGCGCCGCACGTCTCGCCCCGCCCACCTGCACCCCGCAGTGCCGTCCCACTGCCGGGCGGGCGGGGGCCCTCCGTGGCTCTCGGTCTCTGTGGTTCAAGCTCCCGCTCCCGGCATCGGCAACACGATTCGACTCACCACCAGCCTCTTGGTGTCTTGGTGGTTCTCCCTCTCACGGGCGCTGCACCCCCCGACCCGCCCACCAGCCTCACGGGCGCGCTGACGTGCGCGGTCACCACGCGCTGAACCTCGTGGCGATGATCCGATGTCGCTACTTCACCTTGGCCAGCCGCATCAGCCACGAGTTGCCCACCCAGTAGGCCCCGAACGGGGGCGCCTTCGGGGTCGAGCCCGGGTTGCCCTGGCGGGTCACTGCCGACAGCTCGTAGACCCTCGCCAGCCCCTTCGGCTTGAGCTCGGCGTCGGTGATCGCCAGGTGGATCGGCAGCCGCCACGAGATCGGGCGCCCGAAGAGGTCGGTCTCGGCCACCGTCCAGTCGCCGCGCACGGCCACCTTCAGCACCTCGACCTTCTTCTCCGGCTTGCCGGTCCAGTTCGGGTGGGCGCGGAAGAAGTCGAGCGCGGCGGCGGCCAGGCTGCCGGTCGAGCCGGGTCCGGCGAACGATCCGACGTGGCCGGCCCACGCGGCGTCGTCGATCGCCTTCTGGGCCGTCTCGGCGAGGTCCTGGATGTCGGCGTCGATGGTCGCCAGCATCGCGTTGACGTCCTCACGGGACGGGTCGAGCTGCTGGGCGACGACCAGGTACTCCTTGGCCTGCTTCATCTTGCGCAGCCGGATCTCGGGCTTGTAGCGGCCGAGGGCGTCGACCTCCATGGTGACCCGCTGGGCGATGGCCTCGGCCGACGCCCTGCGGCTGGCCTCGAGGTTGTTGACCCCCCGGTAGAGCTCGTCGAAGCGGTTGCCGACGTTGCTGTCGAGCCTGATCCCGAGCTTGTGGAAGGCGTTCGAGACCTCCATCGCGGTGGTGCCGTAGCTCTCGGCGAACAGGGCCAGGATCGGCTGCACCTCGGGCAGGACGTCGCGCTCGACCTGCTGGATCGTGGCCAGCGCCTGCCGCGCCTCGTCCACCGGGCCGCCGTAGTACATGGAGTTGCCGTGGATCAGGTCGAAGGCGCGGCAGTGCTGCTCGCACAGGGCGATCAGCCGCTCGCCGTCGGCCCGGGCGTCGCGCGCCGACGCCGGCGGGGCTGCGGCCAGGACGAGGCTGATGGTCAGAAAGGCGGCCACGAGAGCGACGAGAGCGTTGCGTGACATGGGTTCCTCCTCCGTTCGGGAGGGGGGAGTTCACGAGCCGTGCCAACCTGCGAACCACCGGCGGTAGAGGAGCAAGTCATTCTCCTCACTCTGTTTGTTGACAGAGCCGGTCCAGGGTGGCGCTCGGATGAGAGCCGGTTCCGAGACTGGAGTCCCAGATCTGGGACGATCCGGTGGGAGGTGTCGGGGCGTTCCCGGCGGCGGTCCGTCGACTTGGTCGCTGACAGCGCGGTGGCTCGGACGTGAGTGGTGGTCCCGGGGGGGATCCTTCGACTCGGTCGGCTTCGCCTCCCTCGCTCAGGATGACGGAGAAGGGGGAGGCTGACGCTCGCTCGCTCCAAACCCCACCCCGTCACCCTGAGTGGAGCGGCCTTCGAGGCCGCGCAGCCGAAGGGTCTCCGCCGGGAAACGGATGCCGCGACGAACCCGGGCTCCGGAGCCGAAGGGTCCCCGCCGGGAAACGGGACGAGCCGCAGACGGTGCGCCCCCGCCAGGCGGGGGTGCACCCGGGTGGTTCAGGCCGGCAGGATCGGGCGGTCGGAGCGGCGGCGGTTCTCGAGGTGCTTGCGGGCGGCGTCCACGGTGACGGCCCCGGCGAAGAGCATGGCAACCAGCACAAAGGTCATGTCGTCCTCCTTCGATCTCATGCCGCTGCTGATTCCACGATCCGTGCCACCTCGTCACCGCCCGCTGCGGCGACCGGCAACTGACTCTGAAGGTGTGGTTTGAATCCCGAGCGCCTGCCCCGGGCGGCGCCTCGCGATTCCCGACCTCGAGAAACCGATTCCCGCACCCGAGAATCGGAGCCGGGTATGATGCCCGGCATGGCCGACGAGCACCTGCGCGAGCGCAAGATCGACGGGAAGCGTATCTACGACGGGAAGATCCTCGCGCTCGAGGTGGACGAGGTCGAGCTGCCCTCCGGACGGCGGGCGGTTCGGGAGGTTGTCCGGCACAACGGCGCGGCGGTGATGCTGCCGCTGACGCCCGACGGGCGGATCGTGCTGGTGCGGCAGCACCGCTACCCGACCGGCGAGGTGCTGCTGGAGCTGCCCGCAGGCAAGCTCGACCGCGGCGAGGACCCGGAGGTCTGCGCGCGGCGGGAGATCGAGGAGGAGACCGGCCTGGTCGCCGAGAAGGTCGTCCGGTTGGGCGCCTTCTACGCCGCCCCCGGCTACACCGACGAGCTGCTCCACGCCTTCCTGGTGGTCGTGTCCGACGGCGCGACCGAGGCGAGACCCGACCCCGACGAGCTGATCGACGTGGTCGTCGTCACCCTGGCGGAGCTGCGGAATCTGATCCTCGAGGGCGCGGTCCGCGACGCCAAGACCCTGGCGACGCTCGCGCTGGCCGAGGCCCGCGGGCTGGTCGGCGACCTCCGCCCCGGCTCAGGTGACCACGGCGAGCCCTGACGAGACGCCGGCGCCCTCGTTCCCGGAGGGGATCCCTCGACTCGCTCGCTGACATGGCGGTGGCTCGGACGTGAGTGGTGGTGCCGGAGGGGATCCTTCGACTCGCTCGCTGCGCTCGCTCGCTCAGGATGACGGAGGGTGGGGTCGCTGCGCTCGCTCGCTCCGAACCACACCCCGTCACCCTGAGCGGAGCGGCCTCCTAGGCCGCGCAGCCGAAGGGTCCCCTCCGGGAAGCGGGTGCCGTGACGAACTCTGAGGGGGGGACTCCTCGCCGCTGACTGCGGGGCTCGGACGTGAGTGGTGGTCGGGGGGATCCTTCGACTCGCTCGCTGCGCCGTCGCTCAGGATGACGGAGGGTGGGGTCGCTGCGCTCGCCCGCTCAGGATGACGGAGGGTGGGGTGCGCTCGCTCAGGATGACGGAGGGTGGGGTCGCTGCGCTCGCCCGCTCAGGATGACGGAGGGTGGGGTCGCTGCGCTCGCTCGCTCAGGATGACGGAGATGGGGGAGGCTGACGCTCCCTCGCTCAGGATGACGGAGAGGTCGGATCGGGGCCGTGCTGCGCGCGGCGGCCCGCTCGCCGAGATCGTGCCGGCGGGTCGAGCGGCGTGATCGTCCGGCCCGGGTGGTTCAGTCGAGCAGGCGGTCGAAGTCGGCCACGGTGAGGTCGGCCACGGAGCCGGCCACCAGGTGGGCGCCGGAGCGCGAGCGCAGGGTGTCGGCGTCGACCGTGGTCGACACGGCGATGCAGCGCATCCCGGCGGCGAGCGCGGCCTCGACCCCGGCGAGGGCGTCCTCGATCACGACCGAAGCGCGCGGCTCGACCCCGAGCCGGGCCGCGGCGACCAGGAAAGGCTCCGGGTCGGGCTTGCCGATCCTCACGTCCTCGGCGCACACGAAGGCGTCCATGAGGCGGTCGAGCCCGAGCTCGGCGCGCAGGAAGTCGAGGTTCGATCGAGGGGTGGAGCTGCCCACCGCGAGCCGGTAGCCGGCACCGCGCAGCGCCTCGAGCAGCGGTTCGGCGCCAGGCCACAGCACGATTCCGCCGCTGGCGGCCTGTCGATAGAGCGCCTCCTTGCGCTCGGACAGCTCGTGCGACTCGCCCGGATCGAGCTCGCGGTTGAGCAGCAGGGGCAGGATGCGGCCGTTGGTCATGCCAAAGGTGCGCCAGAAGAAGCCGTCCTCGAACGGTGCGCCGAGCTCGGCCGCCATCCTCCGCCACGCCTCCAGGTGGAAGACGCCGCTGTCCATCAGCACCCCGTCGAGGTCGAAGATCGCCGCTCGTGTCGTCATCGCCGCGGCATGGTACCCGGGTTCGCCAGATGCCGCAGCCACAAGGTGAAGGAAGCACCGGTTCCGGCGTGCGGGCCACCGGCTGAGTCGCGCGCGAACGAGAAACGCAAAGGGGCCAAGGCGCCGACAGGATGGTGCTGGTTCCAGTCGCGCTGCCGATGCCCGGGGTGAGGCGCTCCTGAGCCGGACAGGAGAATCCTGCACTCACGGAATGCGGGCGTGGGTTGCAGCGCACGGGATCGAAACGAACGCCGAGACGCTCAGTCATCGCAAGACGGTTACCGCCGGAAAGGCCCCGGGATCGGAATCGCGGTGCTCTTCGAGTTGACGTTCCCTCCGCTCCGGGCATCGGCAGCGCGAGGGAACCCACCATGGTCCTCGTGGCGTCTTTGCGTCGTGGCGCCTTGGCGTTCTCGTCTTCCGGTCCTCCCGTGCGAGACCGCCTCGCCTCATCCACGCACGCGCTTCGAGCGACCTCGCGCTCGCTTCCCGGGGATCTGTGATAATCCCCGGCATGGTGGGTGAGCCGAGGATCCTGGTGACCAACGACGACGGGTATGCATCCGAAGGTCTGCGCGTCGTCGCCGACGCGTTGGCCGACCTGGGGGAGGTGTGGGTGGTGGCGCCGGCCCGCGAGCAGTCGGCGGTGTCCCACGCGCTCACCCTGAACAACCCGCTCCGGCTCCAGCGCCTCGGCGACCGGAGGTGGGCGGTGGACGGCACCCCGACCGACTGCGTCACGGTGGCGATCGGCCATCTGCTCAAGGAGTCACCACCGGCGCTGGTGGTCTCGGGGATCAACTTCGGTCCCAACATGGGCGCCGACGTGCACTACTCGGGCACCGTGTCGGCCGCCTTCGAGGGTGTGCTCTCGGACGTGCCGGCGCTGGCGGTCTCCCAGCAGCTGGCCAAAGGCTTCACCTACCTCCCGGCGGCGCGGATCGCCCGCGAGCTCGCTGCCTGGGTGATCGAGCACGGCCTGCCGCCCGACACCCTGCTCAACGTGAACGTCCCGGCGGCGGAGCCGCGCGGCGTTCGGCTCACCCGGCTCGGCGCACGGCGATACACCGAAGGTGTGATCCGCCAGCTCGACCCGCGGGGTCGCGAGATCTTCTGGATCGGGGGCGGCAGCCCGATCTGGGAGGCGACCCCGGGCACCGACTTCCACGAGGTTGCACAGGGCTTCATCTCGGTGACACCGCTGCACCTCGACATGACCTCCCACGCGATGCTCGGCCGGCTGCTCGAGGATCCGCCGAGCTGGGTGGACGGACCTGATGCCGGCTGACGCCTCCGCCTACCGCCGCGCCCAGATGGTGGAGGCGCTGCGGCGCGGGGGCATCACCGACGAGCGGGTGCTGCAGGCGATGGCCGAGGTGCCGCGGCACCTCTTCGTGCCCGAGGCCTATCGCCACCAGGCCTACACCGGCGACGTCTCCATCAACATCGGCGAGGGCCAGACGATCTCGCAGCCGCGGGTGGTGGCGGCGATGACCCAGGCCGCCAGGGTCGGGCCGGACGACCGCGTGCTCGAGGTGGGCACGGGCTCGGGCTACCAGGCCGCGATCCTGGCGCGGCTCGCCCGTTTCGTGTTCACCGTCGAGCGGCTCCCGGCGCTCGCCCGCGAGGCCAAGCGCCGGCTCGACCGGCTCGGCTTCGAGAACGTCAGCGTCAAGGTGATGGACGGCACGCTCGGCTGGCGGGCCGAGGCGCCCTACGCCGCGATCCTGGTGACCGCCGGCGCGCCGTCGATCCCGGAGCCGCTGCTCGACCAGCTCGCCGACGGCGGCCGGTTGGTGGTGCCGGTCGGCCCGCGCGACGCGCAGGTGCTGACCGTCATCGAGTCCCGCGGCGGTCGGAGGTGGGCCTCCGAGCTGCAGGGAGCCTGCTTCGTTCCCCTGATCGGACGCCATGGATGGGAGGATGAGACCGGATGAAGGAGAAGCTCTTCGCCTGGATCGACCAGATCGCGGCCGCGCCGTACCCGGGGCTGTGGCTCGCGCTGCTGGCCTTCGCCGAGAGCTCCTTCTTTCCGGTCCCGCCCGACGTGCTGCTGATCACCCTCGGCGTGGCGGCCCCGGAGCGCGCGATCTTCTACGCCGTGATCTGTTCTCTGGCCAGCGTCGCCGGCGGCGCAGCCGGTTACACCATCGGGCTGTTCGGAGGGCGGCCGCTGCTCTACCGCTTCTTCAACCAGGCCAGGGTCGCCGCCGTGGAGCGGCTGTACAACCGCTACAACGCCTGGGCCACCGGAATCGCGGGCCTGACCCCGATCCCGTACAAGATCTTCACCATCGGCGGCGGCGCGTTCAAGATCGACTTCAAGATCTTCATGCTCGCCTCGCTCGTGTCGCGCTCGCTGCGCTTCATGGCCGAGGGAGTGCTGCTCTTCTTCTTCGGCGCCCAGATCCGGGACTTCCTGTACAGCCAGTTCAACTGGCTGTCGATCGCCTTCGTGGTCCTGCTGGTCGGCGGCTTCTGGCTGGTCCAGCGCTACGGCCGGCACGCCAGCAGGGAGGCCGGCGCCGGGAAGGGCGGATGAGGTGAACGCCGCACGCCGCTTCCGGGTCTGGGGACGGGTCCAGGGGGTCGGCTACCGGCACTTCGTGTGGCGACGCGCCACCGAGCTGGGCCTCGCCGGCTGGGTCCGCAACCGCGCCGACGGCTCGGTGGAGCTGGTCGCGGCCGGCGATCCCGAGCGGCTGAGCGAGCTCCAGCGGCTGCTCGAGGAGGGTCCGCGTTTCGCCCGCGTGGACCGGATCGAGACCGAGACCTCCACCGAGGAGCCGGCCGGGGTCTTCGAGGTCCGGTCGACGACATGATCCCGCTGCGTCCCGAGCCGCTTCCGGCGGTCGCCCGCCCGCTCGCCAGCGTCGTCGCCCAGGCCGCCGAGAGGGCCGCTGTCGCCCCACCCTGGGTCGTGGTCGAGGACGGGGCCGGGGAGTGGTTCCGCCTGGCGGCCGAAGCACCGCCCGCCGAGCGGGCGCGGCTGGTCGCGGTCCTGGCGACCGACCGGGCGTTGGTGCAGGCGACGGAGCTCGGGATCGGCGGCGCCCTGTGGCTGCCGCCGTCAACCTTGACGGCGGTCGACGCCTTTGCCGCGGCGGCGGCAAGACCGCAGCCCGCAGGCGCGCTCGAGCCCGGGGTGCTCGCGGCGCGGCTCGGTGAGGGCGAAGCGGTGCTTGCGGTGACCGTGGCCCGGCGCCGGTTCTGGCGCGTCCAGATCGGCGACGCCGCCATCATGACCCTGCTGGGGGAGCTCGCACGGATTCTCGGGGTGCTGCCCGTGATGCTGCCGTGGCCCGCGCTGCTGCTGACCGCCGAGAGTCGGGACTCCGTCGACCGGGCCTGGGCCGAGCTGGCCGACGACCCGCCGCAGATCCTCGTCGCCGAGGTGGGCGACGCGTGGCGGCATCACGGGCTGGCGGCGACGGCGGCCGCGGCGTTGGCCGAGGTGGAGAGCGCTCCCTCCGAGCCGTGTTCGAGCCCGCTCCAGGCCGTCTGCGAGCTGCCCAACGGGTGCATGGTCGGGCGCTGGGGTCCTCTAGGACGCGCCGCGTCCGGCGAGGGAGTGTGGGAGGCGAGACCGACGGTGGCCGCGGGAGCCGGTTTTGCGTGGCGACTGGCCGAACGCGGCGCCGAGGACCTGGCCGCCGTCGACGTCGTCTCACCCGAGCAGGTGGCGGCGGCGGCTCCGGCGGTGCCGCGGATGGTCGGGTGGGCGGCCCGGCACCTCCGCGCGGGCAGCCCGGCCGGGCTGCTGGTCGACCGCCTGGCTGCGGCGGCGGAGCGGGTCGGGGCGCCCCTTTGGGTATCCAACGTCGACGGACCCGCGCTTTACCACCTGCTCCGCCTGCCCGGCCGGCTCTGGGTCGACGGGCCCGCAGTGCCGGAGCCCGGCCAGCCTCGATGACTCCGTCGCTGGTTTTTCGTTTCGGACAGGCAGAGGGGTGAGGTACGTCTCAGTCCGTCGGCAGGCCTCGGTCCACACCAGCGCGTAGGCCCAGGGCGGGATCGTAGAGGTTCTCGTCCGCCGACTCGGTGCGGCGGGCGACGAGGCGGTGGAACCCGAGGTATCGGCCCTGGTCCCGCTCCAGCGCCTCCGCGTCGGAAGGGAAGACGCTCTTCCCGGTGAGCTCGAGCGCCCGCTCGAAGTCCCGCCAGTGCCGCCACCCGTCCGGCTGGGTCTCGACGATCACGTCGGACACCGCGGAGCTCCCGCACCACAGCTGCCGCCAGAAGCAGGCGGTCTTGAAGCAGCGGCAGGAGGGTTCCCAGAAGACCTTGCCGTTGGACTGGGGCCGAGTGAGGTGCTCGGGGACAACCTCGCCGAGCGGTTGCGTGAGCCCGGGCACGACCACCCCGACCATGCCCCCCGGGCGGACGAAGCGGCCGAGGTAGTCCAGATAGAGCTCGTCGGTTCCGAAGTACTGGTAGGCGTCGATCGAAACCACCGCGTCGAAGAACCCGCACGCGAATGGAAGTGCGTGCGCCTCGGCCCGGACCGGACAGACGAGGTCGTCGCATCCGGCCTCGACCACCCTCTGCCAGTTGTGATCGGGGTCCATCCAGAGGTCGACCGCCCACACCCGGGCCTCGAGCTCGCGGGCGAGGAAGATGCTGCTCATCGCCTTTCCGCACCCCAGGTCGAGCACCCGCGCGCCGGGCTCGAGCGGCAGCAGCTCGCACAGCCACTCCAGCAACCACACGGCGTTGGGCCCCATCTGGTGATCGAGCATCCAGGAGGGGTCGTAGCCCTTCGACCTCGGAAACTCCGGCTTTTCGAGCAGGCTGCGAAGGTCCTCCATCCTGTCACCTCCTGGTGGGCGAAACGTGCCATCTGCCCGGTCCGAGACTCGACCCGCGACCCGTGGCTCGATCGGCGCCGGGGCAGACGGTACCGATGGTTCCTCTGGAATGGTCGGAGGTGACACCAGAAGAGTCAGCCGGCGTGACCCACGACCTCGACCAGCGGCCGTCCGTTGTGGTCGACGGCGTCGGCGAACGCTGTCCGGATCTCCCGCTCCAGGCGCTCGGCGGTCTCGACATCGCCCGCCTCCCGCGCCCGTCGGGCAAGGAGGAAGCGGGCGTAGGCGCCGACCTGGACGCCGTCTCCGTAGAAGCAGTCGCCGTGCTCGGCGAGGGCTCGCTGGAGGTAGGCGGCGCCCGCGTCGCCCTCGGCGATCTGACCGAGGTAGACCAGGGCGCAGCCGGCGCGGTTGGAGGAGGGCCAGGTCGCGACCACCTCCTCGAGGAGCCCGACTGCCTCTGGCGCCTTCAGGTTGCGGTTGGCGCGCTGGTAGGTCTCTTCGATGCGGGCGAGCTCCTCCGGTGTGTAGCGGTCCCGATCGGCCTGCATCCTCGCCCGGGCCCGCTCGCGGAGGGGCTGCCGCCGGGCGTCCGCCTCCAGTCGGTCGTGCATCGGCGCGAGCAGGCGTTCGAGCTCCGCGACCCTGACCTCGAGCTCGGCGACGCGGCGCTCGAGCGCCGCGCCGTCGTCCGGCGCCTCGGCGGCGGCCAGGAGGCCCGCCACCGCGACGAGCGACGCGACGACAAGTGATCGGCACATGGCGGATGTGGCTGGTCGCATCTCGGACTCCCTTCGAGCGATGGCTGTTTCATGCTCAGTCTCGGGTACGGATCCCGGCCGGTCAACGCCCATCTGGCGCCTCCCGGAGGCCCCCGTGCCCGCGACCGGCCGGGTGAACGGTCCGCCTCATCCCTTTACGGTGGCCGGCCGGACCGTGGCAAGCGATAGAATCGACCGATGACGCGTCCCGGCCGCCTGAGCCTCACTCTCGTGCCTGCTCTGGCCGTGCTCGCAGTCGCGCTGGCCTCCGGTGGGACTGCCCAGGCGCCGGAGCCCCCCGGCCCGAGTCCCTCGGTCGCGACGCCGGCGGCGAGCCCCACGGCGGATCCGCCACGAGCGCTCCACCACGGGATCGACGTCTCCTCCCACAGCGGGGCGGTGGACTGGCCCGCGGTCAGGCGGGCCGGTCACAGCTTCGCCTTCATCAAGGCGAGCGAGGGCATTGACCTGCCGGACCCGGAGTTCGAGGCCAACTGGCGCGCAGCCGGGGAGGCGGGGCTGGTGCGAGGCGCGTATCACTTCTACGTCACCGAGGACGACCCGCACGCGCAGGCGATGCTCTTCATCTCGAGGGTGGCGCTCGAGCCCGGCGACCTCGCGCCGGTGGTCGACATCGAGCTGATCGGCCACGGGACGAGCCAGGGGCTCGCCGAGCGGCTGCGCCGCTTCCTCGGGCTGCTCGAGACGCACTACGGCGTGCCGCCGATCATCTACACCGCGCCCACTTTCTGGAACGCCCATCTCGACGACAGCTTCGGTCGGCATCCGCTGTGGATTGCCGAGTACGAGGTGGAGAGCCCGACGCTGCCGAAGGGATGGGACCGCTGGCACCTCTGGCAGTGGCAGGGTGACGCCGCGATTCCCGGGGTCGAGAAGACGGTCGACCTCAGCCGGGTCAACCGGGAGACCGACGACCTCCATCGGCTGTTTGTCCCTGAGGCGGGGGGAGTACGCCGGCCGGCTCGCTGAGATTCCTCAACCGAGCAGAGTGGGCCGAATCGAAGGGCGCCCCTTGCCGGGCCGGCGGAGGCTGCGCCGAGGGAGGTCTCCGCTCAGCCCACCGCAGCGGTGACCGCGTCCGCCAGCTCGTTCGCGGTGAAGGGCTTGTGCAGCAGCACGAATGGGGCGGATCCGGCTCCGTGCCGCTCCAGCTTTTCGGTCGCATGCCCGGACATCAGAATCACCTTGAGCCCAGGCCGAAGCGCCCGTAGTTCCCGCGCCAGCTCGTCGCCGTATCCGCCCGGCATGACCACGTCGCTGACCACGACGTCGATGGGCGTTCCGTCAGCGATGGACTGCCGCGCCTCCGCCGGGCCGGATGCCTCGTCGACCGTCGCGCCGAGCTTCTTCAGCATCCCCACCACCGCGCGGCGAACGAGCGGGTCGTCTTCGACCACGAGCACTCGCGCCGTGACTCTCCGGACGGGCTGGGCGGGTCCCGCGTCAGCCGCGTCGGGCACCTGCTCGCATGCCGGAAGCAGAATCGTGAAAACGCTTCCCCGTCCCGGCGCCGAGCGCACCGTGATCGTGCCTCCAGCCTGGCGGACGATCCCGTAGACGGTCGCGAGGCCGAGCCCGGTGCCTTTGCCGACCTCCTTGGTGGTGAAGAAGGGCTCAAATGCTCTCTCCAGAGTGTGCTCGTCCATACCTGCGCCGTCGTCCTCGACCGCGAGCCGGACGTAGCGGCCCGGCGGCAGGTCGATTCCGGCCTCGGCCACGAGATCGAGTGAGCTGGAGTGGATCGTGAGCCTTCCACCGGACGCCATTGCGTCTCGTGCGTTCACCGCGAGGTTGAGGATCACCTGTTCGAACTGGGTTGTATCGATGGTCACGGACAACGGTCCCGCGGTCTGATGCAGGACGAGAGAGATGTCCTCACCCAGGACTCTCTCGAGGAGCTTCGAGATCCCTCTCAGCTGCTCGTTGAGGTCGACCAGTGTTGGGCTGACTGGTTGCCGTCGGCTGAAAGCGAGCAGCTGCCGGGTCAGCCCCGCGGCGCGGACCCCGGCCTTCAGGATCTCACGGCTGTAGTCCCGACCCGGGTCGTCCTCATCCATGGTCATCAGCAGCAGCTCACTGTTGGCGTTGATCGCCATCAGTAGATTGTTGAAGTCGTGCGCGATCCCACCGGCGAGCCGTCCCAATGCCTCCAGCTTCTGCGCCTGACGAAGCCGAGCCTCAGACGTGTGCAGCGCAGATTCCGCCTGCTCGCGGTCCCGGATGAGCTGCTCGAGCTCGTCCTGGCGGCGCGTCAACCGGCTGACCCGCTGTCGCGACAGCTGCCAACCCGCTGCGGCTGCGACCAGGGCGCACCCGATGTAGAACAGCGCAGACTCGTAGAATCGGCCCGGCACGCGAATCCTGAAGCGCGCGCCTGAGGTCGAGACGGTTCCGCTTGCGGTTTCGGCGGTCACCTCAAAGCTGTAGGCGCCCGGCGGCAGGTTGGTGTAGTAGGCCGTTCGACGTTCCCCGGCCTCGACCCAGTCGGCGTCAAATCCCTGCAACCGGTATCTGAACGCGAGCCCCTCGGGGTCGGTGTAGCTGAAACCGGTGTACTCGACGGTCAGGCTTCGGTCCGTGCAGTCCGGAACCCCCGCGAGGTCGATGAGCTCCGCCGGGCCGCCGCAGTGCACCCGTCGGATTGCTACGGCGGGCGGTCGGCTGATCGGGTAGAGCCTCTTCGGATCGACCGAAGCTGCGCCTTCAGCGGTCGGAAACCACAGACGACCGTCACGGGTCTTGAATCCCGAGGGTTGGAACCCCGCGTTGATCTCGACGCTCGGGAGCCCGTCGTCGGTGTCGAACCGATCGCAACTGACGTGGTTGATGTCGCCGGCGAAAAACCCCATGAGGTCGTCGCGACGAAGGCGGAAGATGCCGCGGTTGCTGCCCATCCAGAGGAACCCCAGCCCGTCCTCCAAGAGCTGCATGACGACGTCTTCCCCGAGACCTTCGCTGCGGGTGCAGACCGAGATGCTGTCGCCTCGAATCAGGACGAGTCCGTGCCCCCCGGTCCCCGCCAGGATTACGCCCGGTTCAACCTCGAGCAGACTCAGCACCGGTGGCTTCGGATCCCCGAGATCGGCGGTGATGTTGCGTGCCTCGTGACCAGAGAGACGGTAGAGGCCGGTGCGGTTTCCGGCCACCCACATGGCGCCGTCCGAAGCCTCGAGAATCTGATAAACCGAATCCTCGGCGAGCCAGCCCTCCGGGCCCTTGCGCTGGAAGACCCGGCCGTCGTACGACGAGATCCCGCCGTGCGCGGTGCCGATCCAGAGCACACCGTCGCGCGAGACGTACAGGGCTGTTACGAGTGTCGAACCCAGCTCCGGCTCGCCGGCGACCCGTTCGAACTTCCCGCCGGACCTTCGTGCCAGACCGCCGCCCGCAGTCCCGAACCAGAGATCGCCGCCGGCTGTTTCGGCGAGACCCAGCACGACTCCGTGGGGAAGGCCGTCCTCGACACCGTAGCTGACGATCGTGCCGCCGGCCATCCGGCTGACCCCTCCCCCCGCCGTGCCGAACCAGACCGCCCCGTCGCTCGCCTCGAAGATCGGCAGCACGATCTTGGCCGCCAGCCCGTCGGCGGCCGTCCATGCTGAGAACGCACAGTCGCTCAGCTGGCTCAGTCCGCCGCCCATCGTTCCAACCCAGAGATTGCCATCGGCGTCCGTGCTCAGCGCCCGCACGAGGTCGCCGGCAAGCCCATGTTGTGAGTCCAGGGTGTCGAACAGTCCATCCCGGAACCGGACCAGTCCGACGCCGTTGGTGCCGATCCAGAGGTTTCCGTCGTCATCGCCGGTGACGGCGAGCACGTTGTCGAGCGGGAGGCCCTCGGATCGGGTCCACCGGATGATGCGCCCGTCGGTCCCGACAGCAGCCAGACCCGCCCCGTTGGTGGCCACCCACATCACCCCGTGGGAGTCTTCGAAGAAGTCCGAGATCGGCACCTCGGGCAGCTCCTCGACTCTGTGGACAACACCATCAGCGACCGTGACCAGGCCGGCGCGGGTCCCGACCCAGAGGGTTCCGTCGCCGCTCTCGCGGACCGCGCGGACGTGTGCATCCGCCAGCTCGAGGTACGGTTGCTCGAACCCCGGAGTGTGTGCGCGGATGCGGCCGAGCCCGCTCGTTGTCCCGACCCAGACCCCGCCGCCGGTGGCCGGATAGAGGCTGAGGACGAGACCGTTGCGTATCTCCTCCCCTTCGGTCACCGCCGCGAATCGCTCGTCCCGAAACGTGACGACGCCGCGCTGCGTTCCGATCCAGACCGTTCCGTCCTCGGTGACCGTGAGTGCCTGGACCATGTGATTGCCCAGCTCGGGCGTGTTGAAGCGGTCAAAAACCTCCATCGCGACCCCGTCGAAACGGACGAGTCCCTCCTCGGTTCCAAGCCAGAGGAACCCGACGAGATCTTGGGCGATGGCGTGGACGCTGTTGACCGGCAGGCCCCGGTCGGTGCGCCAGACTCGGATACGGTACTGGCCGGGGGCTCGAGCTGGGTCGAGCGCGGCTGCTGCCGAGAGCTGGCCGAGCGCGAGCGTCGCAGCCAAAGCCACACGCCGCCACGGCGGCCAGCCAGGTCGTGGCGAGCTCACCGCGGGACCCCACAGCGCGTTCGACACCGGCGCACCACCCGCGTCGCCCCTTCCGTGCCGGGTTGTCGGGCCGCCATCGTCAGGGCCCCGACGAACCGGATCCAGGTTCGAAGGTAGCACGCGTGCGCGCGCCCTGTTCTCATTCCCCTGCGTGGCGCCGACAGCCGACCTGCCGCCCGCGCCGGTGGTTCTTCTCGGTACTCAGCACTGGAAGGCCGCCTTGCCTGTCGACGGAGCCCGATCAGGGACCGTCGGTGGTGCTCTGTGCGAAGCGACGGCCGCTACCGCGTGCCCGCCTTCGCGACCACCGCCTTCGCGCGCGGGTCGGTGGCCGAGGCGCTCAGCATGCTGGTTTCCTGGGCGTTGAGGCGGGCGCCCTTGGCGACCAGCAGCTCGGCGGAGTCGATCTTCTGCATCAGCAGGGCCATCGCCAGCGGCGACAGCCCGGACTTGTTGCGGACGTCGATCTTCGCCCCGGCGGCGACCAGCGCCGCGACGATCCGCGGGCCGCACATCTGGGCCGCGCTGACCAGGACCGTGTTGCCGTTGTCGTCGGTCTTCTTGAGGTCGGCGCCAGCACCGAGCAGCGCGCTGACCGTGTCGACCAGGCCGTCGGTGTCGCCGCCGTGGGCGCTGCAGCCCGAGAAGGTCGCCCGGTAGAGCGGGAGGTCGGTGTACGCTCCGACGTTCGGGTCGACCCCGGCGTCGAGCAGGGCCTTGACCGCGATCGCATCACCCTCCTGGGCTGAGCGCCCGAGCTGGTCGACCGAGACGCCGAGCCCGTGCTGCCTGAGGTACGCGAGACCGGCCCGGGCCTGGTCCGGGTCGGTTGCTCGCGGCGCGCTCGCGGCAGCTTCCGCCGGCATCTTGGCGATGAAGCCTCGCAGGATCTCGCCGCGACTCTTGACGAAGTCGTCGGGATCGGCCTCGGCGATCGCCGCCGCCTGTTCGAGAACCGAGCGAGGCGCGCCCATGTCGCGCAGCGCGAACATCGCCTCGCCCTTCAAGAAGTTGGTCGCGCCGGTTCGGGCCAGCCCCAGCAGCAGAGGGGTCGAGCGCTCGAGCAGGTAGGCCCGCGCGCTCACCGGGCTCGACCCGGTGGCCGAGCCGAGGTCGGAGATGACCTCCACCAGCCGGCGCTGGTCGTCCGTGTCCCGGGCGCGCCGGAGCGCCTCGACCAGCGGCGCCAGGTCCCGTTCCGGAGCCACCGAGCCGGAGGCGATCGCCTGCCGGGCGCGGGCGATCGCGGGGTCGTCGGCGGCCGAAACCGACGCCGCGACCGCCGCGATCATCATCAGCTGAAGTCCACGAGTCCACTGGGAAGAGCGCCACGACATGAACAACCCTCCGTCGTCGAAGAACCTGTTGTTGTGGGTCAGAGCCGGGAACCGACGCCGGGCCGAGTGTACTCCTGTTTTTGGGACTGAGTATCAAGAAATCTCGAAGCCAGCGACCTGGGGCCGGCGCGAGAGATCCAGGTGACCCCACGCCGTTCCCCCGTGGTGAGGGAGCCGTCGGCTCCGGGGTGCCGCGGCAACGCGAGCCACGCTCCTCACATGTCGTCTCCGCGCTGAGGACAAGAGGGCCGTCCGCTGGGCTCCTGCACGCGCGACGGGCCCGGTCGACGTGCTGCTCTCGAGACGATCGGGAGTATCGTGATCCTGGAGCCTCGCTGCGGCGAACACACCGGGTGATCGAGAAACCCTATCACCGGAGGTTGGCGATGGACGATCGCGAAAAGCGGGCTGGAAGCGGAGAGGGAATCGCGGGAACCGGCCTCGACTGGCTCGGAGTGGCTCAGATCGTCGTCGCCAACGCCGTTCCGGTCGTCGGTGTGTGGGTGCTCGGCTGGCAGGCTGAGAGGGCGATCTTCTTCTACTGGCTCGACGGTCTTCTCGCCATGTGGGGGCTGGGGGTCGTGGCGGTGATCGTCACCGGCCGCGACGGGCCGGCGGGCTTCGATGCGAAGGGACCGAAGCTGTGGCTGACCCGGTTCGCGGTCGTCGCGCTGGTGCTGGTGTTCCTCTCCCTGCCGTCGGTGATCGCCGGCGCCATGGTCCTGGGCTCCCTGGGACGTGACCTCTGGGAGGTCCTGCGCGCCGTGCTCGCGGGCAGCGGGATCTGGATTTCGCTCGCCGTCGTCGTCGGCTCCTATGCCTGGCAGACGATCTCCGAGGTGCGTTGGAAGCCCGAGCTGACCCTCAAGACGAGCGGCGAGGAACGGGCCAACCTGTTCATCCACCGCATCATCCTCATGGGCATGCTGGTCTTCTGGAGCCGCTCGAGCCAACCTTCACGATGGGCGCTCGCCGTGTACGTGCTGATCGTGGCCTGCCTCTTCACCTACACCCAGCTCTACCAGGATCGTTACCTCGAGCTGATCGGATTCAGGAAGAAAACCCCGCAGGCAGGGTGAAGCGAGATTGCGCTGATCCGCGGTTCTCGATCGGCGCTGCCTCGGGGTGCCGGAGAGTGACTGACGAGCACACGAGGGGATCAGCTTCTTTGCGGTGCCGTGTGCAACAATACGATAACGTTCCGGGTGAGACCGTCCTGCCGACTTCCTGAGGTCCTGAAGCATGGCGCCGGAATGCGCGGCCCGTCGGGCCGTTTCACTCCTCCAGACACTGACATTCCGTCGCATCGCGAGAGAGCCCCGCAAGGAGATCGAGCATGCGTGACCGGCAGAGCCTCTGTGTGAACAGCATCCCGAGCCTCTTCACGACGGTGCTCGCCTCCCTGGCCCTGGTGGCTGCAGTGGGGTGCAGCACCACGACCGGCCGAGCACCGGAGGTGCAGCCGGCCGGACCCGTGGTTCCTGCCGTTGGCGATCAGGGGACGGGAGGTGACGCCGTCACGGCCCCGGTCGGTGACGCGGCCGACACGCCCGCGACCGTCGGCGATTCAGACCACTACTACGTGAGGTGCGGCGGAAGGGTGGTCAGCCTCGAGCAGGTGCTGGCCCCCATCATCGACGACCTCCTCGGCCAGGGGAACACCTCGGGCATCGGCGAGCCGGGCATCCCCTATGCCACCGACCCCGCCGACGAGCTGCGGGACTGCTCCGGCAACTTTCTGCGTGTATCCAGCGCTTTGGCCGACAGGTGTCCGGCCCACGCCGACACGCTGGCCGCGGGAGCCGGTGTCGAACCCTGGGCGCCGGACGGTGACAACGTCTTCACCGGCAGGATCAACGCCCGCGACAGCCGATCGACCGCGCGCTGGTATCACGACCAGGGTCTGTTCACCCCGATCTTCTGCGAAGGCGACACAACCAAGCTGAGCACGGACATGTCGGCCAACGCCGACAAGATCAAGCCCGGCGCCGTGATCTGGTACGCCCACAGCGGCGAGTGCATCACCAGGGACGAGGGCCTGGAGAAGCTGCTGAGCCGCATCAACCACGTCGGCACGGTCAGGTCGGTGGAGCGCGACGAGTCCGGTACGGTGGTGGCGTACGAGATCTACCACGGGCGCAGCACCGGTCGAGGCTCGGGCGTGGATCGGCTGGAGCGCGTCTACTCGGGCTCCACTCGGGGGATTCCCCCCTACGGCAACTGGCGGGAGCCGGTGGTGGGCATCGCGCCGATCGTGCCGACACAGTGACCGATCACAGCGGCACCTGCGGCTGATCGGTTTCACCGGACGCGCTGTGAGCGTCGGCTCGCCGTCGGTCAGCGCGTACATCAGAGGCCACGACCTCGCTCGAGTCATCGGGTTGCTGCCGGGACCGGCACGCCGGGCTGCGCGCCGTCACTTCTCCCGCTCTGGGCAGGGTGATACGCTCCTCCACGTGGAAGACCCTCTCCCGCCCCGGTGCGTGGTTCCGTTCGCGGTGGCCCGAGTGCGGCGCGCTGGACGGACCTGCGGCCCAGATTCGAGGAGGAGATGACGACGAGGGCGCCGGCCGAGGTGCGCGGCACGGTCGTGGCGGACGGCGAGGCGAGCCAGAAGGCGCAGCGGCTGCGTCTGAGGCGATTCGTCCTGGCCCTGTACACCTACGGCGTCGTGATCCTGGCGACGGCGCTGATCTCCCGCCTCGGGCTCGGCGCGCTGAGCGCGACGCAGTGGGCGCTGTTCATCGGTCTCGGCGCGGCCGGCAATGCCGTGTTTTTGACCATGATCTTCACCAACATGAATCTGCGTCTCGCGGACCCTTCGCTCACCATGGCGCAGATCGTCTTCTCCGCGTTCTGGGGACTGGTGCCGCTGTACGCTCTACCCGAGGCGCGCCCGATCATCCTGATGTTCTACCTGCCCTCTTTCAGCTTCGGAATGCTCCGTCTGACCCGAGGGCAGTACCTCAAGCTGGCGGCGACCGTGTTCGCGATCTACGCTTCGGTCCCGGTCGTGGAGTACTCCCAGGGTCGTCCCGGGTTCAATGTCCAGTACGAGCTCTTCCTGGCCGTCCTGTTCGGCATTCTCTTGATCTGGATCGCCCTTTACGGCGGCTTCGTCTCGGACCTCAGGCGGAGCATGCGGGAGAAGAGCCGGAAGATCAAAGAGGCCCACGAGAAGATCGAGATCGAGATCGCCGAGCGCAGGCAGGCTCAGATCGAGAAGGACAGCCTGATCGTCGAGCTGAGAAACGCACTCGGCGAGGTCAGGACGCTGAGCGGCTTGCTGCCGATTTGCGCATCGTGCAAGAACATCCGGGACGACAAGGGATACTGGAAAGAGATCGAGCTGTACATTCGCGAACGATCCGGCGCAGAGTTCACCCACGGTCTGTGTCCGAAATGTGCGAAGAAGCTGTATCCGGATCTCTACGAAGAGGATGACGCCGAGTACACCGCGACCTGAGTCTTGGTGCCGTCCGCTTCGATCCAGCAACGCTCGAGACCGCACCGGGTGCAGGACAGCCGGGCGGGATTCCGGTTGTACGGTCTGACGCCCCATCCCGGGGTCAGACGATTCCGACGATCGCGAGACGTGTCGCCTCCACCGGCTCGAACGGAGAAGGTGAGCTCGCGACAGCGATTTTGATTCTCGTTTCAGAGGGTATAATCCCCGCCGCGCCGCGATCCGGAGCACGACCGAAACCCGTCCGGCGGGTTTGAGAAGGGTGTGGCCACGCTCGCTGTCTCGGACGGCGAAGGCGGCGATGGAGGACCAGCGATGGCGAAACCCGAGGACAGGAAGCGCATCTTCGAGCTCGCTCTCTCGGTTTCGGGTGCAGCGCGTCGGGAGATTCTGGATCGCGAATGCGGTGGGGACGTCTCACTCCGCGCCGAGTTGGAAGGCCTCCTGCTCAGGGCCGACCGCACGAAGGACGGCAGCGAAGCGCCGACGGTGGCGGTCGAATCGATACCGGTGAACTCGGCCGGCCAGGTCGGGGGCACGACGATCGGGCCCTACACGCTGATGCGACTCATCGGCGAAGGCGGGTTCGGGTCGGTCTACTTGGCCGAGCAGACCGAACCGGTTCGGCGGCGCGTCGCGCTGAAGATCATCAAGCTGGGCATGGACACCCAGGCGGTCATCGGTCGTTTCGAGCAGGAGCGGCAGGCCCTCGCGGTCATGGACCATCCCGCACATCGCCAAGGTGTTGGATGCCGGCACCACCGACGCAGGGAGGCCGTACTTCGTGATGGAGCTGGTCGAGGGCCAGCCGATTTCGGTCTATGCGGACCAGCATCGGCTCACGGTCCGCGCAGCGACTGGAGCTCTTCGGCCAGGTCTGCAACGGAATCCAGCACGCCCACAGCAAGGGGATCATCCACCGCGACATCAAGCCGAGCAACGTCCTCGTCTCGACCCACGACGGCCGGCCGTTCGCCAGGGTGATCGACTTCGGCATCGCCAAGGCCATCGACCAGCATGTGACCGAGGAGACCATGTTCACCGAGCACGGTCAGCTCGTCGGGACGCCGCTGTACATGAGCCCGGAGCAGGCCGAAGGCAGCCTCGATATCGACACGCGAAGCGATGTCTATTCGCTGGGGGTCATGCTCTACGAGCTGCTGACCGGAACCACACCGCTGGATCCGAGGCAGCTGAGGGCCGCCGCCTTCGGCGAGATCGTACCGAATGGTGCGCGAAGTCGACCCGCCGCGACCGAGCACGCGACTCGCGTCGATCACGGCGACCGCTCCGGTGGTGGCGGAGAATCGCGGCGCCGCGCCCGAAAGACTGAGATCGCAGCTGCGCGGCGAGCTCGACTGGATCGCCATGAGGGCGCTCGAAAAGGAGCGCTCGCGGCGCTACGAGACGGCCAACGGTCTGGCGATGGACATCCAGCGGTATCTGTCGGGCGAAGCCGTTGACGCCGCTCCGCCCAGCCAGACCTACCGCTTCAAGAAGTTCGTGCTCCGCAACAAGGGCGTCGTGACCGGGCGGGCGCGGTGGCGGCGGCGCTGCTGATCGGCGTGATCGCCTTCGCCTGGCAGGCGACGGTGGCCCGCGACCAGCGTGACCGTGCGATCAGGGCCGAAAACGAGGCAACCGCCAGGGCGGACGAGCTCAGAACGGTTTCGGACTTCCAGGCCGGAATGTTGGCCCGGATCAGTCCACCCGAGGCCGGTGACGAGCTGAGCGAGGATGTGACGGCGAAGTTCGCCGAGTCCCTGGCCAAGGCCGACCCTCCGATTCCCGAGGCCGAGCGCTCCGCCCTGGTCGAGGCTTTCACCAGCCAGTGGAGCAGGGTCAACGCGACCGACGTGGCGCGAGGGCTGATCGACCGGACGATCTTCATTCCGGCGATCGCGACCATCGACACCCAGTTCGCCGACCAACCGGTGATCGATGCCGCGCTCCGCCAGGTCTTGGCGACGCAGTATGCCCAACTGGGCATGTTCGACGAGGCAATGCCCCTCCAAGAGCGTGCGATGGCGACCCGACGACGGGTGCTGGGAGATGACCACCCGGACACCCTGACCTCGATCAGCCAGATGGGCCTCCTGCTCCAGGGCCGAGGCCGACTGGCTGAAGCGGAGACCTACTATCGCGAGGCGCTCGAGAACCGCCGCCGGGTCCTCGGCGACGAGCACCCGGACACCTTGATCTCCATCAGCAACATGGACTTCCTGCTCCAGAGCCAGGGCAAGCTGGCCGAGGCCGAGGTGTACAGCCGCGAGGCGCTGGAGATCCGCCGGCGGGTGCTCGGCGACGAGGACAACTACACCCTTCTTTCCATCAGCAACATGTGCACCGTTCTCATGTTCCAGGGCAAGCTGGACGAAGCGGAGCCGTACTGCCGCGAGGCGCTGGAGAAGCGCCGCCGCGTGCTGGGAGAGACTGCCGGAGACACGCTCGTCTCGATCAACAACCTGGCCTACCTGCTGACGGAGCAGGGCAAGCTGGCCGAGGCGGAGCCCTACCGTCACGAGGCCGTGGCAAAGAGCCGGCGCGCCTTCGGCAACGAGCATCCGGACACGATGATCGCCGTCAGTAATCTGGGCTACCTGCTCAAGCAGCAGGGCAAGCCGGCCGAGGCGGAGCCGCACTTCCGCGAGGCGCTCGAGACCTTCACCAAGGTGCTCGGAGAGGCGCACCCGTACACCCTCATGACGCTCAGCAACCTGGGATCCGTGATCGAGGCCCAGGGCAGGCACGCCGAGGCGATCCATCTCGTCGGCCCGGCCGAGCCCGCGTTCCGCGACACGTTCACGGGCGACAACGCTCGGGTGCTCGCGCGAGCTCTGGTGACGCTCGGTCGCGCCCGATCCGGTCTCGGCTTCAACGCGGCCCGCTTCGCCGATGCCGAAAAGAACCTGCTCGAGGGTCACGAGCTCTTCGTCGCGACCCGCGGCGAGCAGCACCCGGACACCCGCGACAGTGTGCAGGCCCTCGTCGCTCTCTACGAAACGTGGGCCGAGGCCGCGCCGGGTAGGGGCCATGAGGAACAGGCCGCGAGGTGGAGAGCGGCACTCGATGGCGATGGGGCGTGATCAGGCCCTTGACTTGTTCGCGAGGCACCGATGCTCCGAGCTGGCCTCCGATGCCGTCGTCAGGATCCTGGGTGCTGACGCCGACACGTCGTTGCACGGGGAGACCGTCTCCCTCGGTCCACACCGGCAGAACCAGCAAGGCTTCGGGCACTATCGGGGGCCGTCGGCTCCACCATTCGTCTGCGAGTCAGTTGAGTGCGGTACAGTACCACCCGCACCTCGGCCAAGGGGGTCACATCGTGAGGAAGCAGCTGCTGGGACCGTACATCATTGGCAGCGCGATCATCTGGGGAGCGGTCATGGTCGGCGCCTCGCTGATAATGGCCAGCTCGCAGGACAAGACACAGGTGCTGAGCCTGTTGGGCACCGGCGCGGGTATTCACCTCATCATCATCTGGGGGCCGCTGGCAGCGGCGTTGAAGAAGCTCGGAAATCGGCAGGACGGCAAGTAGGCGAGCGGCGCCAGGTTCCCGGGCCCTGGTCTGCTGGGGCACGGCGGCCGGAGACGACTCTCCTTGCGCATCTGATGGCGCTCGAGTGACCACGGACCACGGACGTCTCGAAGGAAAGGCGGACCCATGGACGAAGCAAAGCGACTGATCAAGGACTCGGCACCGATGCGGTGGGCGGTGATGCTGCTCGTCAGCGGCATCATGTTCGGCACCTACTGGTTCCAGGACTTCTACTCCGGTCTGAAGCCGCTGATGGAGAGCCAGCTGGGGATCACGTCCTCGCAGTTCGGCTTCCTGATCAGCATGACCACGATCGCCAACGTCTTCGGCATGATCATCGTCGGGGGGATCATTCTCGACCGCTGGGGCATCAGGCTCACCGGGATCGTGTTCGGTGGCGCGGCAGCCTTCGGCGGTCTGCTGAACGCGCTGGGCGCCGGCGGCGCGCTGTCCCAGGACCCCGACACCCGGCTCATGATCATGGTCGTCGGTCGGGTCTTCTTCGGCATCGGCCTCGAGGTGTCCTGCGTCGTCGTGCTGCGGACCCTGGTGAAGTGGTTCAAGGGCTACGAGTTGGCGCTGGCCATGGCGTTGAACGTGGGGTTCGGCAGGCTGGGGTCGACCATCGGCACGGCCCTGTCACCGGACATCGCCAACAACAACGTGGCGGTGGCGGTGGGCTTCGCCGCCTCCCTGATCGGCCTCGGCCTGCTGATGTTCATCGTCTACATCATCTTCGACATCAAGCTGGACCGCCAGATGGGCGACGCCGCGGAGTCTGGAGACGACGAGCAGTTCCGCTTCGCCGACCTGATCAAGCTGGTCACCAACAGGTCCTTCATCCTGATCGCGCTGCTGTGCGTGGCGTTCTACTCGGCAGTGTTTCCCTTCATGCAGTACGCGCCGGATCTGCTGGTCAACAAGTTCGGCTTCTCGCTCAACCTCCCGCCGGAGGGCCAGCTCGAGGTGCTGGGCAACCCCGCGCTGGGCAACGCGATGATCTTCGTGGCCTTCTTCCTGTTCGCGTTCGGCTTCACGCTGGTGCCCAAGTACATCAAGAGCCGGGTCGGCAAGGTGGTCTCCGTCGTGGTGATCGCCGTTGCGTTCGCCGGCTTCCTCTACCTGCTCAGGGACGTGCTGTCGCTGTGGATGGTGAACGGGCCCAAGGTCGCCAGCCTGCTGCCGCTGGGTACGATCCTCTTCACGCCGATCTTCGGGAGCATCGTGGACAGCAAGGGCAAGGGAGCCTCGCTGATGCTCCTGGGGTCGTCGCTGGTCATCGCGGCGCACCTCTTCCTGTCGGTGTTCCAGAGCGTGGCCCTGGGCTACCTGGGCCTTTTGTCACTCGGCATCGCTTTCTCGCTGGTCCCGGCCGCCATGTGGCCGTCGGTGGCCAAGATCGTCCCCAGCAACCGGCTGGGCACGGCCTACGCGACCATGTTCACGATCCAGAACTGGGGCCTGATGGTTTTCTTCTGGGGCATCGGCAAGGTGCTGGATCTGTGCAACCCGGAGGTTGTGGCCAGGATCCAGGAGATCCGGGCCGGGCTCGAGGCCCAGGGCCTCACCGAGATCGCGATCACCGAGCGGATCCAGGAGCTGAAGGCGTTGGGTGAGTTCCCCATCTACAACTACACGGTCCCGATTGCCATGCTGGTGGGCCTCGGCGTGATCTCGATCTTCCTCGCCTACATGCTGATCGTGGAGGACAGGAAGACCCACTACGGGCTCAACCTGCCGTCCAACAGCGGGGAGTAGGGAGTCTCCCGCGGAGCGGTCGAGGCGCCGGCCTCGATGGGGTCGGCGCGGTACTTTGCGGAGAGCCCGCCGTAGACGCAGGTGCCCGCCCAGATCGTGAACGCGAGCTCGACGTCGGGCGGCCAGCCGTACCACTCGCCCCTGAACTCGGGGCCGATGACGGGGTTGGTGAGCTCAGCAGCCTTCATCGGAGCCTCCGTGGGGCGGCGGTGCCGCAGGTGAGGAACGAGGAACGAGGGATGGGCGCGCGGGCACAAGGCGCGGGACGCTCGGCGCGGGACGCGAAACGGTGGGGGCGGCGAGCGCGGAGGTGAGTGGCACGGGGGCGGTCCTTTCTGATGCCCTCTGCGAAAAACGGGCTTGGAGGATCTGGGCCAGCAGAGTGAAATCCGCGCATGGCCAGACCGCGCAAACACGTCACAGTCACCGAGACCGATCGTGCTCGGATTGAGGCACTTGTCAACGCCGGAACGACACCGCAGAGGATCGTCGACAGGGCTACGATCGTGCTGCTCGTCGCAGCCGGCATGGACGTCGAGCAGATCGCCAGACGAACCGGGTTCTCACGCAACGCGCTGTACCGATGGCGGCACCGTGACGAGACCCGCGGGATCGCCGGCCACGTCACCGGACACCGCTGGGCGAGCCCACGGGCCATCTCCCCACCATCGCTGTCAAGGTGAGGAGACCGTGACGCATTCTTCATGATCTGGTGACCCCGGAATCAAGCCTCGCGGCGATCCGTGCGCCACCTTGCGTGAGCGGCCGATGGCCGCGGTCGTCACGTCACCGGACGCCGTCGGCGTCGAACAGCAACCCCACCCGGAAGCCAAGAGGAGGACCTCATGATCAAGAGAATCCAGCTCGTCGGAGACGCCCGGCTCGTCGGCAGGCGACGTTTCGCGGTGCGCCTCGCGATCGCGCTGCTGTGCGCCGCAGGGCTGACCGCACCGCCCGCTGCCGCAGCCAGCAAGTACCGCTCGTTCACCAACGCGAAGTGGAAGATCAACCAGGGGTACGCCGACACCCAGGTCTCGGCGGACCGGAAGACCCTCACCACCCGGCTGCCGCCGTCCTCGACCATCGACGACAACTTCACCGGCCGCTTCTCGGGGATCGACATGGAGTTCGGCTCGGGCGTCGAGTACCACCCCTCGGCGGGAGCGGACATCCTGCCGAGCGGGACCCCGATCCAGTGCTTCTACGATCGCAACAACGCTCTGCTCCTGGCCTGCCGTGCCGACACCACCTGGCTGCGGACCCTGAACTCCGAGACCACGGTGCAGCTGCGGGTGAAGGGCTTCGGGAACACGGTCCGGATGCTCGACTGGCGTTTCGAGCCGGCCGCCGGCGACGTCTTCATCGACCGCATCGACGGCAGCGGCAGCGCCGAGAAGGGACGTCCCTACGACTTCACCCTCCGCCTGACCGAGCCCGCGCCCGAAGGCGGCCTCCAGATCATGTGGCGGATCGATCCCGCCGGGTGTTTCTCACGCCTGACCGGCGGCGTGCCGTACTCCTCGGCCGGTGCACTCAACCTGCTCGAGGTCCCCGAGGGCACCCAGTACAAGGCGGTGTCGGTATCGGTCGAGATGGGCTGCAGCTCGGGCGGCGCCACCCTCCGCACCTGGGTCCATCAGCAGCTCGACCGTACCCCTTACTACCTCACCAAGTCGATCCGTCTCACCGAGCCGCCTCGGCGGCGCTGATCGCATCTCCCGGGCCCGGCGGCCGATCCTGGACCGGCCGCCGGGTTTGCCGCTGCACGCGGTCGGACGGGTCACTCCGTCACGGGCCGGCGCGTGGCGCGTCGGCCTCGTGATCCGGGTTGAGAGCCTGCCCTCGGCGGTGCGTCGCCGTCTCGCCACGGTGGCCGAGCCCACCGCCACGTGCAGGCTCGAGCTCGGTGGCCTCCCAGCGCGGGAGGAGGGCCGTGACGGGCCCGCACCGCTGAGCCCGGCACGACCCGGTTCGCAGCACGGGCCCGGTGACGAGTTCGGGCTACAGCGGAAAGTGCAGACCGAGCGCCTTGGCCAGGAAGACCGCCATCTGGACCCGGGTCAGGGGCGCGTTCGGACAGAAGTTGCCGCCGCCACAGCCGGCGGTGATGCCCGAGGCCGCGAGCGCCTCGACGTGCTGGAAGCCGAACGCCCCGACCGGGACGTCGCCGAAGGTCGCGCTCGCCGGGGCGGGGCTGACCTGGCGGGCCCACAGGACCGAGATCGCACCGGCCGCGAGGCCCGCGCCCGTCGGACCGTCGAAGTCCACCCCGAAGGCGTGGGAGATGCGGCCCTGGGTCAGATCCCCGTCGAGGTCGGCATAGGCAGTGAGGGTGATCGCGGGGATGATGCAGACCGAGGTGTAGCCGGAGTCCCAGGCTTCTCCGGAGGTCTGCCAGTCGGCGACCATGTCGACGAACGGCGTTGTGCCCGGGTTCACCGGCTGCTCGAACGCCCACATCGCGAGCTTGACCTCGCCGTCGCTGCGGGTGTCACGGACCTGCAGGCACGCGACCCCGAGCACGGCCCCGAGAGGGAGGTCGGTGCCCGCGCCGAGGCCCAGCTTGATGTATCCCCCGCCGTCAATCGCCAGGTACCGATAGCCACCGCTGAAGTACTCAAGGGTCGTGGTCGCGTCGTCCGGCACCAAACCGATGGGGGAAAAGACCGCGACCTGCGGGTTGGTGCCGAAGCCGTCGATCAGGTGATGCTCGGCGGCAAGGGCGAACAACGGGTCCTCCTTCCCGGCGACGGGCTGAAAGCCCTGCGCGAGCGCTGATCCCGCGCAGGTCAGCACGATCAGGGCGAGCGCGAGCGATCGGGTTCGGTGGCTCATCGATGCCTCCTCGTGACGTGGTCGCGTGCGGCGTCGACCAGTTTCGTTTCGTCCGGGCGGTGTTCCGTCGAGCTGATGCCAAGGATCTCGAAGAGAGTATCGACTACGGCGCCGTGCACGTCCATGCTTCGTCGCGACAGAACCTTGCACCGCCGCGACACTCCTGCCGTGCCGTGTGCAACAATCCAATAACTCTGCTCAACCGAGGCGCCGCGGCGCGACGACGCGCGGGAGGTCGCGAGGCCACCACGCGCGGCCGAGGGTCGATGGAAGCCGAGGGCGGTGCGACGCGGACGGTCAGGGGTCGTTCGTGGGGCCGGAGGACACCGCGCCGCTCTCCCGCTTACCGTCCGGGAGTCGGAAATCGACCCGGTAGACCGGAGCCGGCCGCAGCCGGACCTCGAGTGCCTGCCGCACCTCGTCCTGGTCCGGGCCGGTGGCCATCAGTGGCGTTTGCACGAGCTCATCGAGGCTCAGGCGGGCCTCGCCGCGGCTGCGTGCGGCCTCGACGTAGGTCACCAGGGGATCGGGGCGGGCCCAGACCTCGCCGAGGGCCTGGAGCGCCTCGTAGAGGCCGAGGCCGCTCACCGCCAGCTCGCCGTCCTGGCCCTGCTCGAAGCCCTCGACCGCCAGCGGCTCGGACGGCAGCCGGACCGTCAGGCGTGCCGGAAACGGATCGTAGACCAGGTGCGAGAGCTCGTTGAGCGAGTAGGGCTCGTCGTCCGGCACCTCGAAGATGGCCACCACCTCCTGGCGCGCCTCGAGCACGGCCTCGACCAGTGGGCGATCGGTGTCGTCGAGCTCGCGATCCGGGTACTGTTCGGCGGCCGGCAGGGTCTCGCCGAAGAGCACGGACAGGCAGATCCGGGCCCGGTCAGGATGCTCGGCCAGGAAGCCGTAGAGGTCCCGGGTCGCGGAGTAGGTCCGGGCCACGGCCTCGCTCCAGGTCGACAGCAGCTCGTGCACCCTGGCGCGCTGCGAGCGGGAGGCTCGCAGGCTGCCGCCGGGCACGAGCTGCAGCGTCAGCTCGCGCTCGTACCGGTCGACCTGCGCGGTCACCCCGGCGTCGGCGAAGAAGCGTTCGAGGGCCTCGTGGTCCGCCGACCTCGCCGACCGCTCGACCCGCACCAGGGCGCCTTCCTCCCGCTCCTGGACCAGGCGCTCGAAGGCCGGCATCAGCAGCTCGAAGCGGCGGCTCCACGGATCGGAGCTCTGCTCCAGGGAGCGCCGGAGGTCCGCAAGCCGCCTCGCGAGCGCCGGGTTGCCTCTGGTGTCGCGGTCCGTGATGGTCGTCTCGATCCGCACCTCGAACGAGCCGTCAGGGTGGAAGGCGAGCTCCATGCGCTCGGCGACCGGCTCCTCGAAGCAGGACACCAGCACCAGCACCGCCGCGGCGGTCACCACCCGGCGCAGGGCGCCCGCTCGGCGGCCACCTCTGCTGCGCCTGCCCATCTCTTCGCAGTGTTTTCGGTTCATGCCGACTCCTCCGCGATCGTCGTCGGACGTGCAGCTCGCAGCACCTTGAGTGTGCGCCATCATGTCACAGGGGACCCGGGTTCCGGTGACGTATGCACCGATCCAGGAACGCGCAGTCGTGAGCCCCAGTCGACCGCGCCGTCCCGCGGGACACCTCTCGCGGGCGCAGACGATCTTCGGGGGGTCGGTCAAGGCCAGCCCGGGTGCGGGCCGAGCCTCGTCGTCCCTGCAGGCGCCGGACTGAAGGAGGCTGGGGCCTCCGTCCTCGTGCGAGCCCTTCACCGCTGGCCGTACTCTTCAGCCCGAAACCCACTCTGCGCACGGCACTTCGCAGGTCTCGCCACGAACCCGGCACATGCTGCGAGCGAGGGCCGACGGGTCATCGCGGCGGCGCCTGGCGACGCCAGGCCAGGGGTCTGACCTCCAGCCACGGCGCGAGATCGGTCCCGGCCAGCGGATCGTGACCCTCGAGGTAGAGCTCGAGGTGGGGGAGGTCGTCGAAGCCCCAGAACAGCTCGTCGTCGGCCACCACCGTGGGAACGCCGAAGACCCCGATCCGGATGGCCTCCTCGGTCTGCCGCCGAAGCCGGTCCTTGACAGTCGTGTCCTGGAGGCCGGTCACGACCTGGCGAACATCGAGGCCGAGCGAGGCCGCCATCTCGGCGACGACCTCGGGGTCGCTCACGTTCCGGCTCTCGGCCCACGCGGCGCGGAACAGACGGTCGATCAGCTTCCGGCGCACCGAGGGCTCGAGCTCGAGACAGCAGGCCCGCAGCGCCGGCAGGGGGTTGAAGGGATGGCCGGCCGGCGGCGCCAGCGGAATCCCCAGCCTGCGGGCCTTGCGGACGACGTCTTTGAGCATCCACATCGCCTTGGGCCGGATCTCGGCCGGGCCGAGCTGGCCGTGGGCTGCCAGCAGACCCGCGAACAGGACCGGCACCGGCTCGACCTCACGGTCGTGACGGGCCGCCAGGTCGTGGATCCGGGTCCACGCCAGGTAGGCGTTGTGGGAGATGAGGTCGAAGTAGAAGCGCAGAGTAGGGGAGGCCATGCACCAGATGGTGCCACACTCACCTGTACCGTGCGGAGCCTATGCCGCAGGAGCCGAGGTAGAGCTGTGGACTTCGGCGCGGTTTGCACCGATCCAGCTGCTGTGCCAGCCTTGCAGAAGTCGGAAAGTGATGGCAGCATCGGTGCCGGCCTTGAACAAGTTGGGAAGTGTCGCCGGGGAAACCGTTTCCCGAGCTCTGCAAGCCAGGCACTCGATGGGCGGGAGGATCAGGATGCGCATCGCAGCACGACTGTTCTTGGGAGTGCTCCTTGTCGTGACCGTGTGTCTTGCGGGTGCAGTTTGCTTCATCAAGAACCCGCGGCGTGCAATCGTTACCGCTTCGAACCCGGTACTCGATGAGCACGTCCTGCGAGCCCATGTGACTGCGTTGACGAAGGACCTTGGCGGTTTCCGGAATCCCGAACACGATGAGTTTCTCGAGCGGGCCGCTGGATACGTACGAGAGCAACTGGAGGGTGTCGGGTACGACGTCAGCGACCAGGAGTTCGATGTCGATGGCAGAACGTTCCGCAACATTGTGGCCGGGTACGGGCCGATCGATGCTCCGGTCGTCGTGCTCGGCGCCCACTACGATGTCTGTGGAGATCAGCCTGGAGCTGACGACAATGCGAGCGCGGTAGCCGGGCTACTCGAGGTGGCGCGCTTGCTGCAGGTCCATCGGCCGGAGGTTTCCTACCGAATCGAGCTGGTCGCTTTCAGTCTTGAAGAGCCGCCGTACTTCCGCACTGACAACATGGGAAGTGCCATTCACGCGCAGTCCCTGGTCGACCGCGGTGCCGAGGTGCGCGCGATGGTCGCCCTGGAGATGATCGGGTACTTCGACGATCGGCCAGGCTCGCAGAGCTTCCCGGTCCCTGGCTTGGGCCTGCTGTACTCGACGACCGGGAATGGCATCGTGGTCGTCGGTGACGCGGGTAGCTGGCGATTGACCGGTCACGTCAAGGGACGGATGGCCGGGATCTGCGGCATTCCCGTGTATTCGATCAACGCCCCGGCTGCCGTTCCCGGGCTCGACTTTTCGGACCATCTCAACTACTGGAAGAGGGGTTGGCCCGCGGTCATGATCACCGATACCGCGTTCTTCCGGAATCCTAACTATCACCAGCCGTCCGATACCGCCGAGACTCTCGACTACGCCCGCATGGCGGAGGTGGTCCGGGGGGTCTTCGTTGCAGTTACGACGCTGTAGGGGCACGAGCGCATCCGATTGGGTGTCCGGGTCGACTCCCTTCGCACTTTGCAGTGACCCCGACAGAGAGCCGGTCCGGCTTTCTGATGCCTGGCATGCCCCTCAGCAGGGAGGCGTCGATCGGATGAGATTGGCGAGGCTTTTTCGGGCCGACAGCTCCGGCACCCTCGCAACCGCGCTGAGGGTCAGTTGCAGGTGCTGTCGCTTCCGGCGACCTTCTTGATGGCGATCGACCTCCAGTACTCGGCGCCGTTGGCAGTAGTGAACTTGACGGTCATCGTGATGGTGTCGTTGAGCTGCAGGCGCGGCTGGTCACACTGCCACGGGCAGGGCGGACGGATCGAGAAGTCCGAGAACCAAGGGTCGGTGTTGTAGCAGATCCTCTCCCCGGTGTTCAGAGCGTCGACGAGCCACTGCGAACAGGGTGCGTAACCGGGTGTGAAGTCGTCGGAAACGGAAACGGGAAACGTGCCAGGCACATGAATCACGTGTTATTGTGAGGGTGGAGGTGAGGCGGGGTGCCGAGAGCGGGACGGGTGTTCCTCGACGGGGCGGTGTACCACGTCTACAACCGGCTGGCCCGCGGGGAACGGGTGTTCGCGGAGGATGAGGCGGCAGAGGGGTTCGTCGATCTGCTTCGGGAGGTGATGGCGCGCGACCGGGTGACGGTCTTTGCCTGGGCGCTGCTTCCGAACCACTATCACCTCGCGCTGCGGACGGGACCGGTGGCGCTGGAGCGGCCGATGAAGAGCCTGCAGCAGCGCACGACGCGGCGGGTCAACGCCAGGAGCCGCGTGTTCGGGCCGTTGTGGCAGGGCCGGTACCGGGCCAAGCTGGTGGAGGATCAGCGGTATCTCGACCAGCTTCTGGCCTACATCCACCTCAACCCGGTCGTCGCCGGCCTTGTGGAGGATCCCGCCGACTCCAGGTGGAGCGGGCATCGCGAGCTTCTGAGAGCGACCGGGAGGTCGGTCGTCGATGCCGACGAGGTGCTGCGGTTGTTCGGCAAGACCAGACGAGGCGCACGCGCGGCGTACGTGAGGACGCTGCGGGGGGCCCGCGACGCGGAGTGGATCGGGGAAGGGCCGGGGGCGCTGCCCTGGTGGCGGCTCGGCCGGCCACCCCGCTCTGAGAGCGACGACCCGGATGACACCGGGAGGATCGCCAGGATCGAGGCGGAGGCGCGGCGCCTGCGCGAGAGGCCGAGGATCGATGCCGCCGAGCTGCTCCGGCGGGGAGGGGAGCTGCTCGGCGTCGGATTCGAGGAGCTCGCGGGCAGGGGCAAGGCGCCGGAGGTCGTCCGGGCGCGGGAGCTTCTTACCGTGCTGGGGGTGGAGCGCTACGGACTGCGGGTGAGAGACATCGCGGCGGCACTCGCCAAGCACCCGGCGACGGCGACGGGCTGGGTGATGCGAGGGGTACGCCAGAGGCACGAAGACCCCGAGGCTGTCGCTCGTCTGGAGGAGCTTGACGACGCACTGTCCCGGCCGGTGCGGCAAGAAGACTAGATCTAAGTGCCCGGCACCTTTCGCGGCACCTTTCGGACGCGAGCCGGTAGCCGACGGGCAGGCGCCTTGAGATGACAGCCGAGCGACAGCAACGTCGGAAGTGCGTGCCCGGCACATTTCTTCTCCTGGGCTTCCCGTGTGACAGTCGGCTCGGACCAGAGCAAACGTCCGCCACGATGGTACAGGTCCGCGCTCCGGGCGCGCGCTCGCCGGGAGGAACGAGCCTGGTGAAGCCGGGACCGGGGCGCGGCGCGCGGTCAGCGAGCGGGCCCGCGGCCCTCGCAGTATCATCGGGCGACGTGCCCGTGACTCCCTCTACCCTTTCGCCGGTCACGCAGGGACCTGCCCGTCGCCGGCCCCGCCGCGACCCGGGGTGCCGGGCCGCGATCGCGTCCCTCGCTGTGCTCGCCCTCGCGGCGGCGTGTGCCGGCCGGTCGGGCGGCGCCGACCGGGCGCTCCGCCCGGCGATCGTGGAGATCGAGGCCGGCCGCCGGAGCACGCCGCTGGTCGAGCAGCCGGCGCCGGGCTCGGTCGCGACGGTCACCTTCCTGGTGGAGAGCGACGACGGTCGGGTGCCGCGGGTGGTCTCGGACGTCACCGGCTGGGGCGAGAGCCCCGACGACAACAGCTTCGACCTCACCATCGGCACGATGACGCGGGTGGGCTCGACGGACTGGTACCGCCTCGAGACGCGGATCGCGCCCCGAGCCCGGGTCGAGTACCTGGTGGTGCACGGCGAAACCGACTACCGGACCGATCCGCACAACCCCCGGCGGGGGTGGTCGGTCGATCGCGACGGGGTCTCCGAGCTGGTGACGCCGGACTGGGCCCCGCCGCCGGAGCTCACCGGCCCTCCGGTGACGCCCGCGGGTCGAACGATCGAGGCGACCCTGTCGAGCCGCGCGCTGGGAGGTCCGCGCCCGGTGCTCGTCTACCTGCCCCCGGGGTATCGCGATGACGGCGCGTACCCGGTGGCGGTCTTCCACTCCGGCTGGCGGGTCGCCCGACAGGGCGAGGCGCCCCGGGTGCTCGACTGGATGATCACGCACGGGGAGATCGAGCCGATCGTGGGGATGTTCCTGGAGTCGTACCTGCCCGGCGACACCGACAACCACGAGGGACCGCCGCTGCGTGACTTCCTCACCCGGGAGGCGCCGGAGTGGCTGGCGTCGCGCTACGGCGTGACCGCGGACCCGGACGGCTGGGCGGTGCTCGCCATCTCCTACGGCGCGAAGGACGCGCTCGACGCCGCCCTCGCCTCCGCCGGGGCATTCGGCCGCGTCGGCCTGTTGATCCCGGGCCGGAGGCTGACGGCCGCCGACCTCGAGGGGTTCGCCGAGCGGCGGAACCGCAGGCTGCGGGTGGCCATCCTCGCCGGCCTGTACGACGCCGCGAACCTGCCGACGGCGCGGAACGCGCACCGGGCGCTGGCTGACGCCGGTCACGCCGTCGACCTCATCGAGGTCCCGGAGGGCCACAACCAGTCGACCTGGAGGAACCACCTCCGGGACGTGCTCGCGAGCCTCTTCGCGGCTCGGGAGGACCGCTCGGGCGCCGGGTAGCGCCCGCGGCCGGTCGGAACGACGCCGGCGATCGCGGCTGACAGGATCGGCGTCGACCGCCAGATTCGGGGTGTGACGCGCTCGCGCGATTCCCCGGTGGGGGGTGCCCTCCATGCGATCAATTGACGACACCGGACGGAGACAGGCGGCTCCGGGAGAGCGACGGCGAATCGTCGTCGCGATCTGCGTCGCGCTGCTGCTTCCTGCGGTCACGCTGGTCCAGCCGGCTCGCGGTGACGAGCCGGGCTGGACCGGGCTCGGCCCGGACGGCAGCCGGATCCTCGCACTCGCGGGCAGCCCGCACGCCGATCGCGCGCTCTACGCCGGCGTCAACTCGGGCGGAAAGGTGCCACCCATCAGAAGGCGCGCGTCAAGGACACGAACTGCCACTGGGCCCGGATCGTGATCGATCCGGACTGCTGAGAATGTCCAGGAAGCCCCCTGACGGTGCCCCGATATCCACGCGGCCGGACTCTCGGTACGTGCGAGGTCGGTACGAGACCGCCTCCGCCACCCATCAGGATCAAGGCTGTGGCTGCCGGGTGAGCAGCTGCCACGCCCCTGACGCCTTGCGGCGCCCCAGAGAGTCCTCGGGCTTGACCGGTCGTGTCCATGGGATTGCGTGAATCAAGGCTCTGGGCTCTCCCAGAGGGCGCCATCACGGTCTGGCTCACAGTCGGCGCGCGGGTCGATGGCACTGCCAGTCTGGCCGTGCCGGAGGGGAGGGTACCAGGCACATGAAGGGGCAAGGCGCCGGAGGTCGTCCGGGCGCGGGAGCTTCTGACCGTGCTGGGGGCGGAGCGCTACGGGCTGCGGGTGAAAGACGTCGCGGCGGCACTCGCCAAGCATCCGGCCACGGCGACGGGCTGGGTGATGCGAGGGGTGCTCCGCAGGCACGAAGACCCCGAGGCTGCCGCCCGTCTGGAGGAGCTTGACGACGCCCTGTCCCGGCCAGCGAGGCAAGAAGACTAGATCCAGGTGCCCGGCACCTTTCAGCCTGCCTGTCGGCCCGCCATCGCCGGGGCGTCCAGTCCCCATGCCCCTCGACCCCGGCCGAACGCCCATGAGCCGTCCGCAAGGACGGCCCCAGCGCCCAACCCGGGCAGGTGTATCCTGGTTCGGAGATGATCTCCGCCGGCTGGCTGAAAAGGAACTTCCTATCCCCCACCTCCAGCGAATGAGTCGACTGTCTCAAGTTGCCCAGAATCTAAGGCGTGGTGAGCCGGATCGCAACCGCAGCGATGACGGAAGTTGGCCGCACAACCGGTCCCTGGGTGTGCGCGCCGGGGGCGGGCAGCGTTCAGCCGCAGTCAGTGGTCGTAGTGCAGCCCCAGCGCCTTGGCCAGGAAGACCGCCATCTGGGCCCGGGTGAGGGGGGAGTCGGGGCAGTAGGCGCCGCCGCCGCAGCCGGCGGTGATGCCGGAGTCCGCCAGCGCCTCGATGTGCCGGAACGCCCAGTGCCCGAGGGGGACGTCGTTGAAGGTGGCGGAGGCCGGGGCGGGGCTCACCTGGCGGTACCAGTGCACGAAGATGCCTCTGAACAGGATGCCCGACGCCACCGGGAGTTCGACCTCGAAGGCGTACGACTGCCTCTGGATTCCGAAGACGTGCCACACCGTGTGGTCGGGGGAGACGTCGATGTAGCTCGAGGTGATTCCGGGGGTTCCGGAAGACTGGAAGATCGGGCCGATGGTGGTCGAGCCCCGGGTCCCCGAGAGGGTGTAGTTCGCCTCGAGACGGACGCCGAGGTCGTCGTTCGGGTTCGAGTCCTCGTAGACCACCGACCACCCGGCGATCAGCGCCCCGGCGGGAAGGTGCAGCGGCGCGCGATAGCGGATCTCCGAGGCGGCAGCGGCCGCGGAGCCCCAGAAGCCGTGGGAGTGGTGGAAGTAGCGGTCCTGCAGGTTGCACTGGAACTCCTCGGCGGCGACCCAGGTGTAGATCACCTCGTCGGTGCCGAACTCCTCGGGCCCCGCCCGGAGGTACTCGACCGGGTCCCCGGAGGTGACCCGGGCCTCGATCGCGGACCCGGGCTCACCCGGTCTTCCTTCGCCAGCTGCCGGCACGGTCATGGACACCACGAGGGCTACGATCGTGATCGCGGGTGTACGCATCGTGACCTTCCTCCCAGGCTCCGCGACAGCGTGCACGGAGCCATCTGCGCCGCCGATGGATATCTGCCGACACCTTGACGCATCTGCTGACTTTTCTCAAGTTGCTCAGAATGTAGGTTGGGGCCAGGTGCTCCGCAAGGGAGGTCACTGATCGTGTGACCGCAGCTTTCGCAAGGTTCCGCGGCTACCCGCCGAAGCTCGCCCGCAGCGCGTCCTCGACCCGGGCGTCGCCCCGGTCGGCCACCGCCGCCTCGACCCGCCGCCGGAGGTGGTCGTCGTGGCGGGAGATGCCGAGGGCGTGGACGGCGTCGACCGCGACCCCGGTGGGGCCGCTCTCCACCAGCCCGAGCAGGTGCTCGAAAGCGTCGTCGCGGCGCAGGAGTGCAAGGGCTGTGAGCAGCACCCGCCGGCGGCCGCCGTGCACCAGCCGCCCCGCCGCGTCGCGCAGGGCGCGGAACGCCGCCTCGAGCCTGGAGCCGCCGAGGGCCAGCGCGGCCGCTTCGGCGACCGCGTCGTCCTCGTCCTCGAGGGCATCGGCCACCACCTCCAGGGAACCGTCGGGGTCGACCGCGACCAGGGCGGCGGCGAGAGCGGTCTTCGCGGTGCAGCCCGGGTCGCTCGCCCGGGGATCGTCGAGTATGCGGTGGAACGCCGCTTCCAGCTCGCCTGCGAGGTCGCTGCGGCCGAGCTGCGCCGTCAGCCGCGCCGCCCGGGCGACCACCGGCGCGCTGCGGTCGGCGAGGGCGCGGCGCAGGCGATCTGCCGCCGTGCCGGGGTCCGGCGCCGCGGTCACGCCGGCGAGCTCGGCGAGGCGCTCCTCGGTGCCCGGTGTGCGGCGACGGCTCATCGCAGCGCCCTCCCGGTCCACTCCAGCTCGAGGGCGATCCCCGCGGATCCCGCACGGCGGGGGCGCAGCACCTGGTGCTCCGGTGCGGGCGATGCCTCGGTCGGTGCCGGTGCCGTGTGCAACAATCCAACAACGCTCAGAGCCGAGTGCGCCTGGCGAGCACATCCCCGTGCAGGAGTTCTTGGAAGCAGGTTCTGCCAACGGGCGGAGGCAATCTCCGCCCCTACGACTCTGGTGCCGGAGGCTTGCGTGCAGGTTTCGGTGCCGGGCCCGAGGACGGTCTCGCACACTGAGCGGAGGTCTCGGGTCGAACCCGCTCGACGAGAGGAAGCGCCGACCCCAGCGGCCCCGTGTAAAAATGGGGTGAACGGCACCTTGAACCACGGTTTCGGTCCGCAGGGGGGGCGTTGCGATGGGCAGGAAGCGGGTCAGGTTCTTCGTCTCATACGCCCGGGCGAATCAGCAGCTGGTAGATGTCTTCGTCGGGCTGATGAAAGACCAGTTCGGTCCCGCGAAGCGGTACAGGTACGAGCTCTGGAAGGACTCGAACATCCATGTCGGCGAAGACTGGCACCAGAGGATCCAGAAGGCGCTGGAGGCGTGCGACCTCGGGCTGCTGCTCGTGAGCCTCTCATTCCTCCAGTCGCAGTACATCGAGGAGACGGAGTTGCCCCGGTTCGTTGGCGACGAGTCGAAGCCGGTGATCCCCGTGCTGCTTCAGACCGTCGATCTTGCACGCCACGACCTGAAGGGTCTGGAGAAGCAGCAGATCTTCCGGCTCGAGGATGCTCGATTCTCGAGCCCGAAGTCGTTCTATGACTGCACGAAGCAGCAACGGGAACGATTCGCGCGAGTGCTCTACGGAAGGATCGAAGATCGGCTGGACGATCTGTACGGGCCGTGATCGGCAGCGCATCCGAGCCCGGCCAGGCGACTCCGCCGATGCCGGGTGGAGAAGCGGGTGCAGACATCTCCCCAAGCCGAAGGCCGTTCCACCCGACACCGATGAAGCGAGCTCACCGTGTCGTGTGACCCGCTTCGGCGCGGGCCTCTTGGAGAAGGGTCGCGAGGCCGAGCCGGTCGGCCCAGCGCTCGAGGTACTCCAGGTCGAGCCGGCTTCCCTGGGCCTTGAGAACCCCGAGAACGTCGCCCCATTGACGGTCGGAGATGCCGCCGCCCGTGCGGGACCACTCGAGCTTCCGCAACACGATGTCCTCGGCCGACTTCACGGCGGCTGTGCGCGGTGGATCGCCACCGATCCGCTCCACGACGCTGCGTTCGTGCTCGAGGTCGTCGTACTCCCCCTCACCCTTGACGAAGAAGTCCGCCTTGAACCCGGTGCCCAGGTGCACGGCGTTGAACGACGACCGGCGGAGGACGGCATCGGAAACCGCGGCCGGGTTGACGTAGAAGCCGTCTCTGAGGAACGAGACCAGCTGCGCCCCGAGGTCGGCCGAGAGGTCCACGACGACGTCGACGTCGTGTGTCTGCCGCGGTACGCCGTGGATGGTGCTGGCGAGAGAGCCCCCGAGATGGTAGCGGACGCCCAGCCTCTCCAGCGCGTCCACGATCGTGAGCACCACCTCGAGAATGGAGTCCCTTTCGTTCACTGGCGCGGACCGTAGACCCTCTCGGCGAGCGCCTCACCGAGCACGAGGTCCATCAGCAGGCGCTCGATGACCTCCGGAGCCGCGTCCGGGTGCCGCCTTCGCAGACCGACGCGGGCGAGCTCGCGTGACATCCGGCATGCGTCGTCGAGCAGCTCCAAGCGGCGCCACGCAGGCATCCTGCGCAGCACCTCGAGCCTCACCGCTTCGGCCTCGAGAGAGGTGTCCTGGGGCAGGGCCGCCATGAACCCAGCGTACACCAGGGGTGATCCCTCGGTTGCGGATTCAGCCGCACCAGACCGCACCGGTTCCGAGTGTCGAGGCCCGGATGCCTGGACCGGCACCTCCGGCAGGCATCGGCGGAGGGTGCATTGGTCGGGCGATTCCGACGGTCCTCGATTCGTAATTGCCCTGACCGAGCCCGCCCCGCGTTGCTCGCCACGTCTCGCGCTCTGGCCGCATTTTCGAGGTCGAAGGTGGCCTGGAGGTCGATCTGTCAGCGCATGAGACAACCGAAACCCGCAGGCCGGGGTCCCCGTCCGGTGAGATGAAACACGGCCCCGGCCGCCGAAGCGACCAGGGCCGTGAAGGACCGAACGGCGGCTTGATGCCTCCGTGGCGTCGGTTCTCGCTTACGGCGTCCAGTGCAGGCCGAGGGCCTTTGAGAGGAAGACTGCCATCTGGCCGCGCGTGAGCGGTGAGTCGGGGCAGTAGGCGCCGCCTCCGCAGCCTGAAGTGATGCCCGAAGCGGCCAGGGCCTCCACGAAGGCGAAGAACGGGTGGTCGGTCGGGACGTCGCTGAAGGTGGCGGTGGCCGGCGCCGGGCTGACCTGCAGCGCATACGAGAGGTTCACACCCTGGAACCACAAATCGCCGTCGCCGTTGGGGATGTAGACCTGGACGGCGTAGGACTGGTAGTTGGGGTTGTAGTTCCTCAGGGTCGTGGTGGTCGCCATGTAGGCATTGTCGAACCCCGGCATCCCGGTGCTCGACCATGTTGCGAGGTCGACGGTCTGGTCGGGTCTGAACAGGGTGAGCGACAGGTTGATCGGTGAGAAGTCGTCGCCGTCGTAGTACCAGAACTCGATTCCGTACAGGATGGCCCCCGCGGGGAGCGGGACGGGTGCCCAGAACTTCGCGGCGCCGCCCGATGCCGAGATGTAGCCGTTGCCCTTGTAGGAGTACTGATATGTGGTGGAGTTGACACCGAACCACGCGGCCGGCATGTGGAGCTCTGACGAGAGCAGGCCCCAATCCGGGAGATCTGCTCGCGGACTGCCAGGCCCCGTTTGGCCGATCCGAGCGTCGCTCGGGTCGAACAATGCCCCCGGCTCCGAAGGAACGTGCTGAGCGAGGACGCTGCCTGGAACCGCGACAGTGAGAAGGAAGCCGAGCACCACGAACCCGACACCCGAGCACTTTCGACGACTCATGGTGACCCTCCGTTCGACCGCGAGGTGCTCGTTGACCCCGTCGGCGAGATTCCAGTTTGTTCCGAGGCTGGTTCCCAGAGTCGGGCCGAAGCGCGTGGCACGGCCGCCCGGTTCCGCATCGCCCGACCGCCGCGTTCCTGTTGAGTGGTACTCCTCGCGAAAGCGAACAGCAGAAAGACGCCCTTCGCGAGAAGCGTAGCACGAGCCGAACCGCTTCGACAGTCCGATGGATGACCGAGGGCAGCGGGCTTGACCGCCGCGAAAGACGCCGAGGCTCGCGGCTCACGCCGCTGCAGCTCACGCCCGATTCAGAAGAGCCGGGAGCCCGTCTCCGGGATCTTGACGGCTCGAATGGGACAGATCTGAGTGCCCGGCACCTTTCCCATTTCCCTTTCCTCTCCGGACGACCGTGCCGATCTCGTCCCGCTCGAAGGTGGAGTGGGTGCGGCTGCCCTGGCAAGAAGAACGCGTCGCGCGCGTGGGAAAAGGCGGCCAGGCGAGCGCGGGCACGGCTTTGACGCGCCCGTGAACGCGCCTGTCGCACCGGTGTTTGTCCTCGGCCCACCACCGGCCGAGAATGACCACAAGAACACGCATTGGAGGAACCATGCAGCCCACGTCGTCCACCGGTGGTCGTGTCGTCGGTCGCCGCATCTTCCGCCTCGCCGTCGTTGTCGCGGTGATCTCGATCGCTTCGCCCGCGGCCGCCCAGCTCAACCGTCCGCTGCATTCCAACGGCTGGATCCTCGCCGCCGCCCGCGCCCCCGGGTTCGAGGGATCGATCTGGCGGACCGATCTCTGGCTCCAGGTGACCTCGGTCAGCTCGAGCGCCGAGGTCAAGCTCTACTTCTGCAAGTCGGGAGAGGACAACACTGCGGTCGTGGCCGTCGACGTCCCGCTCGTCCCGGGGCAGCAGACCTACTACTTCGAGGACGTCGTGGAGCACTTCCTCGGGGTCGGCTCGGACTCCTGGGTCGGGGCGATTCACTACACCTCCGACCGGCTGATGCAGGCGTGGGCCCGGGTCTACTCGATCTCGCCCGACGGCAGGAGCTCGTACGGCCAGCTCGTCGAGGGCATCCCGGTGTGGGACGCGACCCCGGACAACGAGCCCTGGAACCACGCCGAGCAGCAGTGGATCTACGCGATGAAGCACACCGCCGACGACCGCTTCCGCGTCAACGTCGGGATCGTCAACCCGACCGCCGTCGAGTCGACCTACTTCGTCAACGCCTTCGACGCGACCAGCAACTACGACCTGCCGGGGCTCCCCGCCGCGAAGACGGTGACAGTGCCGCCGTACTCGATGGTCCAGCTCTCCGACCCGTTCGCCGAGGTCAACGGCGGCGACTGGAGCACGCTCCAGATCCGCGTCGAGTGCGACACCGAGGGGGGCGGCGCCTTCGCCTACGCCTCGGTGGTCGACAACGCGACCAACGATGCCTTCTTCGTCCGCGCGATCAAGCTGCTCAAGCCCGACAGCTGAGAGCGAGCGCACGCTCCTTTCACACGTCCGGGATCCACCGCCGCGCCGCAGGAGGTCGGGCGGCCCGCATCCGGGCCGGGTCGCACGAGCTGGGCGAGGGCGATCGGCGGCGGCGGCACCCGCGCCGCGCCCGGTGCCCGCTGGCGGGCTCTCCGTGGCATGATCGGTGTTGGGAGGATCGCCATCATGTGCGGAATCTCGTTGCGACCGGTCGGGGTGGCGGTGGTGCTGCTGGCGTGCGTGCTCCCGGGGGCGGGCCTCGCCGGGGAGGGGCCGCCGCTGCTGATCGTGCTCGACGCGTCGGGCAGCATGTGGGGCCGGGTGGGGGGCATCGAGAAGATCGTGGTCGCCAAGAGCACGGTGATCGACCTGCTCGACGACCTCGGCACGGCGGAGGAGATCGGCATGATCGCCTACGGCCACCGGCGCGAGGGCGACTGCGACGACATCGAGCTGCTCGCCCCGGTCGCGGCGGGCCAGGCGGCGGCGCTGATCGAGAAGGTGCAGGCCCTGAACCCCAGGGGCAAGACCCCGATCGTGCGTGCGCTCGGGGTCGCGGCGGAGCAGGCCGGGGCCGGCGGGCGGCCGCTCGCGGTGGTGCTGGTGAGCGACGGGCGGGAGACCTGCGACGACGCACCGTGCGACTTCGTGGCCGGGCTGAAGGCGCGGGGCGTGGAGCTGACGCTGTACGTGATCGGCTTCGACGTCGCCCAGGACGAGCGGGCCGAGCTGGAGTGCCTCGCCGAGGCCGGGGGCGGGGCGTACTACGCCGCCGCCGACGCCGCCGAGCTGCAGCGGGCGCTGCGCACGGTGCGCGACGCGGTGGTGGCGCCCGCGGAGGGGGAGGGGCCGGGCATGCTGCTGGTCTCCGGCAGCGGCAAGGACCTGTACGACGTGTTCCGCTCCGACGACGGCTCGAAGGTGACGACGGCCGGGACCAACACCGCTGTGGAGCTCGAGGCCGGCAGCTACCTGGTGGGTCTCGGCGGGGCGCGCCAGCTGGTGACGGTGCGCGCCGGCGAGACCACGCGGCTGGGGGCCGGCACGCTGGTGGTGGCCGGGCTCGGGGAGTCGCTGTGGGCGGTCTTCGACGCGACCGGGGCGAAGAAGATCGACTTCACGCGCACCAACAAGCCGGTGGACCTGCTCGAGGGCTCGTACCTGGTGGAGCTCGGGGGCACGCGCCGGCCGGTGGTGGTGCGGGCCGACGAGAAGACCACGGTGGA
Source organism: uncultured Acidobacteriota bacterium (assembly GCA_963714745.1). GTDB lineage: Bacteria > Acidobacteriota > Thermoanaerobaculia > Thermoanaerobaculales > Sulfomarinibacteraceae > CAVQPK01. The sequence goes on along the minus strand of CAVQPK010000008.1, from coordinate 9,468 downwards.
GGCGGCGAGCCTCACGGTGGCCGGGAGCTCGGGCAGCTTGTACGGGGTCTTCGACCCCACGGGGACGACCAAGTACGCCTTCACCAGCGTGGGAAGGACGGTCGAGCTGCTGCCGGGCTTCTACAGCGTGCAGGTCGCAGAGCGCTGGTTCCGGAACCTCGAGCTCGCGGCGGGGCAGCGGCTGACCCTCGAGGAGTGAGGCCGGGGTCAGCCGGCGCCGAGGGGGCTGAGGGCGAGGCCCTCGACCCTCTCGAAGTGACCCCGGTTGCGCGTCAGGAGGATTGCCTGGCGCTGGAGCGCGATCCCGGCGATGAGGCTTTCGGCCATGCCGATGCCCGCTCCCTGCCGTTCGAGGTCGCGTCGGACCGCCGCCGCCCGGTCGGCCGCCGGCCGGTCGAGGGGCAAGGTGACGAGGGCCCCGAGCAGAGTGATCACCTTCTCCCGCTGGCCCTCGTCCCTGGCGCCGGCGAGCAGCTCGAACCGGGTGATGACAGTGGTCGCGACATCACCGTGCCAGGTATCACGATCTAACAAAGTTGTCTGCCTCGCTGAGGTAGCCTCAACGGGTGTGTAATCAAGCTAAAGGCGGCGTAGACCTCCTGGTTGAGAAGACCAAGCCCTGGGTAGGGCAAAGGAGGAAACACCGCCGTGGACCAGAAGAACACTGAAGACCGCTTTGGGTCAAGGAATATGTGGGATCAGCTCGAGGAGCTGGCCCGGAAGAGGATCCGAGAGCTTCCTGCAGGAGCTGCTCGAGGAGGGATGCACACCGAGCTTGTCGGGCGTCGCAGAGCGAGCGCCGCCCGCTGGTGGATGGCCCGGCCGTTTATCGGAACGGGTATGGCAAGCCGCGGCGGCTGTCGATGACCTGCGGCACTGTGACGGTTCGGCGGCCTCGCGTCCGGGGGCTCGAGGAACGCTTCGAGAGCAATCGTCGCCTGCCGCTGTTCAAGCGGCGCACCGAGCAGATCGGCGAGCTCTTTCCGCAGCTTTACCTGCATGGTCTCGCGCAAGGAGACTTCGAGTCCGCGCTTCGCGGACTGCTGGGCGATGGTGCTCCGCTGTCCCCCAGCTCGATCGAGCGCCTAAGGGGAAAGTGGATCGCGGAGTTCGATGCTTGGAAGAGCCGCTCCCTCAAGGGGCTGGAGCAGCCAGTGTACCTGTGGGCCGATGGGATCACGGGAAGGCCGGCTTGGAGAAGGACAAGGCTGCTGTCCTTGTCCTTGTCGCCGCTCTCCGAAGACGGTCGGAAGGTCGTCGTCGCGATCGAAGCTGGACACCGGGAGTCGAAAGAAGCCTGGCCGCATCCTCCGGAATCTCCGGGATCGTGGAATGAAGATCCCTCGGCTGATCATCGCCGACGGGGCACTTGGGGATCTGGCTGCGGTCGGTGAGATCTTCCCCGAGGCTGCTGAGCAGCGTTGCTGGAACCACAAGCTGGTCAACGTGATCGATTGCCTACCTCGCCGGTTACAGCCCCGGAGGCGAGAGCGCTGCTGAAGCAGATCCCTATGCCGAAACCCAAGCAGAGGCCGAGAGGCTCCGCGATGTCTTCCTCGACAGGTACGGCGCCAGTCACCCGAAGGCGGCGGAGACGCTCCAAGTGACTGGAGCGGATGATCACCTTCTACTCGTTCCCCAAGGAGCACTGGAAGCACTTGAGAACGACCAATCCGGTCGATCACCTTTCGCGGCCGTGCGCCTCCGAACCAGCGCGGGGAAGCGGTACAAGAAGGTGGCCAACGCAACCGCACTCCATCTGGCGCCTCCTCCTCGTCGCAGAAAAGCACTTCCGACGCATTGACAGCCCCCACCTGCTTGCCGAGGTCGCGATGGGAGCCGAGTACGTCAACGGAATCCGGGTCGTCGAAACCAACCAACCTGCCGATCAGGAGGAAGTCGCCTGAGGGACGATTCCACACCTATTGACGCGACCTCGCCTCGCTCCCCAGCTTCGGCAAGCACTGAGCCCAGAAGAACCCGACGCTAGATCATAGTGAGATAGTGATACCTGGCACCGTAGGCGCGCCGCACGTCGGCTGCGAGCCACGAGGTGCTGGTGCCCTCAGGGGTAGCCCACGACCTGTAACTCCGACTCTTTGGACGCAGCCGGCAGAGCTCGGAGGACTTTCTGGGGCACGAGGGACGTGCCAGGGGCAGGGACGCCTCACCCGGCGCCCCGTCGCCTTGATCCTGATGGGTGGCTGGTGCGGGCTACTCGCCCGACACCGGAAACCGTCGAGAGTCCGGCCGTGTAGGACGCTGATCCGAGGCGACCACGGTTACTTCGGCTTCGTCCGTGCCTCTCGCATCGGGCTCAGGAGGTCTGTGCCCACTTGACACGCGGCTTCTAATGGGTGGCACCGATGCACCCGCTCACCGTGGCAGGTCTCACGATCTCACAAGGTAGTCTGCCTCGCTCCCCAGCTTCGGCAAGCACTGAGCCCAGAAGAACCCGACGCTAGATCATAGTGAGATAGTGATACCTGGCACCGTAGAGAACCCTGACCTGACGAGCCCGAGGGGCGCGAGCAAGCAGAGCGTGTGACGGAATGGCTCGACCAGCTCGGCGACGGGCCCAAACCGCGGAGCGGACTGCATCGAACGGTAGAGACCGTCCGAGACGACCGGAACAGCCCAGAGGATGGCGATCGGCGCCAGGAGCGCGAGCCGCCGTGCGGTGCGCATCAGGACGACGTGCACACGATCAAGAGCGACGACCCTGCCGAATGTGCCAATCAGCCCCCGCATGAGCTGCCGCGTCTGCCGGAATGAGAGCCGAGGCAGGCGTGCGGCCAGGAGCTGGATTGGCGCGAGGACGCCCCAGGACTTCCTGTTCCGTGGCTCGCGAGCCCGGTCCTCTGCCAGCAGAAACGGCGCCTCGACGACGCCGTGCCACTCAACCCGGTGGATCTCATCTGCGGCGACAAGACCGATACCCTGTCCGCCACCGAAGGTGTCCTCACTCGGGAGTCCTACGCCGTGAACCAGGAAGAGCACCGTTTTCGGTCGGCCCGGCACCCCACCGTACGTGCTCGACGCGTTCCCGCCGGCTTCTACACCGTGGGTCGTCACGTCGGGATCACCCAAGCACTCGAACCTTGCTGCAAACTCGTCGTCGCATCAGAGGACAACCTGCAAACCTGAGCCTAGCAGACACCTTGCGCTGGTTCTGATCTCCTGCACCTGCATCTCATTCAACTGACTTGTACGACAGTTGTATCTCCTCGCCCTACCCCGTCTTGACAGGGGGGCGGTGCACCGGCTGGGGTTTGACACCTTCACCGGCTGGGGCAGCTGCCTGGCACGGGTCGGAGTGATCGGAATCTGAGTCGAGGCAGATCAGGTGAGGGTCGAGGGCAGGGTCACAGCGCCCGGGGCGCGGATGGCGCGCCTCGCGGCCTCGAGCACGTAGGCGTGGGGATCGACGCAGGCGAGCTTCGCCGACTCGAACAGCGTGTAGAAGAGCGCCGCCACCTCGCTCCCGGTCTTCGACCTCGAGCCGTAGTGGTTCTTGCGCCCGATCACCACCCCTCGCAGGGCGCGCTCGGCCCCGTTGTTGCTCACGCCCACCCCAGCCCCCTCCAGCGACCCCCTTCGGGGGTTGTCGAGCGGCACCCGCGGGTTGTCCAGGAATCGGGTCAGCCCATCCCACAGCTTGAGCATGTACGCGATTGCCTTGCCCATCTTCGACCTCGGCAGCACCCGACTCCTGCTCTTGAGCGCCCAGCCGCGCAGCTGCTTGGCCACCGGCCGTGACCGCTCGTCGCGGATCCGCCAGCGCAGCTCGCCGGGCTGCCCCGGCGCCGCCCGTCGCTGAGGGACGGGGCTTGGGCGGAGCAGCTCCCCGCGCTGGCGCGCCGTGCGCAGGCCTCGCGGGTACGGGAGATGAACCGCCGTTCCAGCGCATGGCTGCCGGTCCTGGCGCATGAGTGGCCGATCCAGCGCATGAGCGCCGGGGTACCATCGTTGTCATGGCACTTCCGGTACGAGTCCTGCTCCGCCACGCCGACGGCACCCGCACCCCGGTCGACCCCGCCGACGTCTACCTCCTCGAGGCCGAGGGCGGCGAGACCTCGGTGCGGACCCGCCGCGCCCGGGCCCTCGTCGACGTGCGCCCCCTCGGCGAGCTCGTCGAGCTCTTCCTGGCCCACGGCTTCGTGCGCATCCACCGCTCCCACGCCGTCAACCTCGCCCGCATCCGCAGCATCCGCCCCCGGCACGGCGAGGGCTGGGAGGTGAAGCTCGACCCTCCCGTCAACCGCGTCCTCCCGGTCAGCGAGTCCCGAGCCACCGAGCTCTGGCAGGCGTTCGGGGAGGGGTGATCCCGCCACCACGAAGGCTGCCGACGACCACCCCGCGACGACCACATCGTAGGGGAGCAGCTTGTCTGCTCCCGTGCCGCGAGCCAGCACGGGCGGAGTCGAGCTGCGCCCCTGCGGCAGGTTGGAAACCGCCGCCCGGTGCGGGACGCCGCACCGGCTCCTCTGTCTTGACGTAGTCCGAATTCAGGTCGATATTGTAGTCGGAGGTGAGGCGTGGACACGGTGACACTTTCGGAGGCCAAAGCCCGGTTGCCGCGCCTGCTCGCCGACGTGACGGAGCTGGGCGAGCGGGTCTTGATCACCCGTTCGGGACGACCGGCGGGAGTCCTGCTGTCCGTCGACGAGTACGAGGGGCTGCTCGAGACGCTGGAGATTCTGGCCGACGAGGAGATGGCGGCGGCGGTGCGCCGCGGGCTCGAGGAGGCGGAGCGCGGTGAAAGGGTCTCCCACGAGGAGCTCTGGGGTGGCCTGGACCGTTAGCTACACCCCATCGGCCGCCAGGGCGATTCGCCGGCTCGACCCCCAGGTTCGGGCGCGGGTTCGGGCCGCGGTCGAGGTGCTCGCCGGGGATCCGCACCGCGGCAAGCCGTTGCAGCTCACGTTGCACGGCCTGCGATCGTGGCGCACGGGGGACTGGCGGATCGTCTATCGCGTAGCCGAGGAGCGCGTGGAGGTGCTCGTGGTTGCGGTCGGGCACCGGCGCGAGGTCTACGACCGGCTGCGCGACCGGCTGCGGTGATGCGAGGGGTGCGCCGCAGGCACGAGGACCCGGAAGAACCTGCCCGTCTGGAGGAGCGTGACGACGCCCTGTCGCGGTCGCGAAAGCAAGAACGCAAGATCTAGGTGCCCGGCACCTTTCCGTCCGTCATCCAAGTCGGCGCGTCGCGCACCGCGGGGTTCTGGCGGGCGTTCTGGAAGGGGGATCCCGTCAGAGTCGGCGGCCGTCAGGGGCCCGGCCTGGAGGGATCCGCACGGCGCGAACTGATCTGACGGGCCCCGGATTCGTGCGCCAGGCGACTTCAACCGTCAGGGTCTCGATGGGTATGGCATTTTGTATTGCCATTTTGGTGGTACGATGTGTGAGTACGGGGAGGCGGTCCCATGGCAGCCCGAGACAACGTCAAGGTGACCTACTCGCTCCCCGAGCACCTCGTCGAGGGCATCCGTTCGGTGGTCTCCGAGGGCGCGGCACCGTCCTACAGCGCGTTCGTCGAAAAGGCCCTCGAGGAGGCGCTCGAGCGCGAGCGCGAGGCCCGGTTGGCCCGGGAGCTGGCCGAGGCAGCCGAAGACCCCCTGTTCCTGGCCGACGTCGCAGAGGTGAACCGCGACTTCGAGCACGCCGACGCCGAGCTCGAGCGGGGCGGCGAGTGACCGGCGGCGCCCTTCAGTGGGGGCTGTTCCGTGCGGCCCTCGACCCGGTTCTCGGGTCCGAGCAGGCGGGCACGCGCCCGGTCCTCGTGGTGTCGCGGGAGACCGTCAACCGGGCCCTCCCGATCGTCGCGGTGGTCCCGCTCACCACCCGCAAGCCGGGACGGCGGGTGTACCCCACCGAGGTGCTGCTCCCGCCCGGCGCGGCCGGTCAGCCCGACGAGTCGATCGCCATGGCCCACCAGGTGCGCACGATCTCCTCGAACCGACTGCGGCAGCGCCTCGGCCGCCTCGCTGACCCCGGCCTGCGAGACGAGGTCCGAGCCGCACTCCGCCTGTACCTGGACCTCGGGTAGAGCTTCCCAGGGACATCCAGCGGACACCGGGGGTGACCGTGCCCTGTGACCTTCCCTGATCGACCTCGACTCAGATTCCTTGCGCTCGCTTCGTGCCTGGCGTCAAGACGGGGTAGGGCGCGGAGGTACGATCAAGGACACCGCCGACTGATTCTGCAACCGCCGCTGGGACCGCCACCGACCAGAGAGTGCGAAGTCAGTGAGCCTGGCGCACGTCGGCACCCGCCGGCCGCGCTCCCGCGTCGGGCGCTGCCGTGGGTCGGTGCAGGCTGTGCCGTCTCGCCGCTGCGGCGCGGCGTCGGCGGCCGTCCCGACGCGCAGAGTGCCCCGAATGCGACCAAGTCGCGGTATCCTCGCAGTCATGGCAACCACGACACCGCGCCCCGCCTTCATCCTCTCGTCTTCCGACGTCCCCGAGGAGCCCGGGAAGTACCCCCAGAGCGAGGAGGATCTCTCGTACGGCCGCGCCATCGGCAAGGCCGCCGGGCTGCTGCGGCTCGGCGTCCACATCGAGCGGTTGCCGCCCGGCCATCGCACCTCCTATCCGCACGCGGAGCAGAACGAGGAGGAGTTCGTCTACGTCCTCGAAGGGGAGGTCAACGCCTGGGTCGACGGCACTCTGCATCCGATGCGGGCCGGCGACCTGGCCGCCTTTCCTGCGGGCACCGGGATCTGCCACACGATCCTCAACGACGGCGACGCCGAGGCGGTGCTGCTGGTGTGTGGTGAGGCGTCCCAGCGCCAAAACAAGATCTACTACCCCCTCAACCCGGAGCGCCGCGCGCAGATCGCCTGGAGCCAGTGGTGGGAGGATGTCCCGCTCCGTCCTCACGGGCCGCATGACGGCCGTCCGCGGCGGGCGCCGTCGGAGGACGACCGGGACTGAGCGGCGCAGCCGTCGCCTCAGGCGCCGACAACCAGGCGGCGGCCGGAAGGGTGCCAAGCAACGTGCCAGTCACGCCGTTCCGGTGTTGTGCTAGGGTCGGGAGGGGAGGCGGCCGATGTCGAGGGCGGGACGGGTGTTCTTCGAGGGTGCGGTGTACCACGTGTATAACCGTCTTGCTCGGGGCGAACAGGTATTCGACGAGGAGAGCGAGGCGCAGCGGTTCCGGAGCCTGTTGGCGGAGGTGGTCGAGCGCGACGGTTTGACGGTTCTTGCGTGGAGCCTGATGTCGAACCACTACCACCTCGCGGTGCGAACCGGCGTCGTGTCGCTGGATCGGCCGATGCGGAGCCTGCAGCAGCGCGTGACCCGGCGCGTGAACGCGCGCCGGAAGGTGTTCGGCCCGTTGTGGCAGGGGCGCTACCGGGCGAAGCTGGTCGAGGATCAGCGCAACCTCGACCGGCTCGTGATCTACATCCACCTGAACCCGGTCACGGCGGGGTTGGTGAGTGACCCTGCGGACCACAGGTGGAGCGGGCACCGGGAGCTTGTGGGGCTCGAGAAGAAGCCGATCGTGGACGTCGACGAGGTTCTCCGCGTCTTCGGGAGGACGCGCCGCTGGGCGCGCGCCGCGTACGTGAGGCGACTGAAGGGCGGGCTCGACGAGCCGTGGATCGGCGAGCAGCCGGGTCGCCTGCCGTGGTGGCGGCTGGGCAGACCTTCGAAGGAGGAGCTGGAGGACCCGGGGGACGCCGTGCGCGAGCGGCCTCAGCAGGGCGGAGGAGCTCGGGAGGATCGGCCGAGGCTGACGGCAGCGAGGTATGTCGAGCTCGGGGCGCACGTCATCGGCGTCTCGCTCGAGGAGCTCAGGAGCCGGTTTCGAAGCCGCGAGGTCGTGCGGGCGAGGGAGGATCTTGCCGTCGTGGGGGTGGAGCGCTATCGGCTGCGGGTGTGCGACCTCGCGAGGGAGATGGCCAAGTCACCGGATGCTGTGACCAAGGCAATCGCACGCGGGGTTCACGTCCGAACCGCGGACCCGGAGCGCAGCGGGGCACAGGATCGCCTCGACGAGGAGATCGCAGAGAGGTCGGGCCGGGGCTCAGAAAACAAAGGCGGAACGGCGTGACTGGCACGTTTACTGCTTCCAAACCAAGAACACGAATCTCCAGATCTCGGACCGTCTTCCAGAGGAGTACTTCCCTGAGGTCGAAGCGAGACACCCTGGCGCGCTCGCGTCGCAATGGGTCCCGCTGAGTCCTGAGCTGTGGAAGGTCGGGAACTACCTCGAGTTCCTCGAAGCCCGAGCAGCTGCTCGCGGAACAGACGAACGAATCCTCCGCGACCTGTACCACGGCGAGCTGCCGACGCCGACGGCCCCGAGAGGTCGTCGAGGTCGAGCCGGCTCCACAGGTCATCATCCCAGGAGGGATCGAGAGCGCGAGGAGGAGCGAGCTCCTCCACGACATCAACGACTGGTTCGCAGGTGATCGGCCTGCCCCGCGGCAAGATGTCATTTGAGCTTGTTCACCCTGAAAACGGTCACGCTCTGGCCGTCCTGGACCTCGCCTGGCCGAACGGCCTTCAGGTCGGGCTCTCGGAACCAGTTGCGGTGCTGCTGAACGAGGGGCTGGAGCTGCTCAAGATCGTGAACCAGCAGGGGTATCGGTACTTCACGGAAGTGGAGGCCTTCAAGGCGTACGTGGAGACACGGCCAATGCCAACGATTGCACCTCAGAGCGGTGTGGGGGCTGAAGCGCAGCAATAGCCGCTGCACCTGCATCTCATTGTCCTGACTTGTACGACATTCGCTTTTCTTGGGTACAGTTCAAGCGGATGGGCGCTATCGTGTTGGTGCGATGGGTTTGAACAGAATCGAGACGGAATTTCATCAAGGTCCCGATTGAGGGCTGCTCTGAACGGTTTCAACCGCGAGGTTTGAGAAGGCGGACCTGAGGATTGGCAGCATGAAGCCTGACAAGCTCTCGGTTTATCAGCTTTTCGAGACTCAACGGCGACACGTCGTTCCGCTGTTCCAGCGGCCCTATGTCTGGGAAAGGGAGCGCCACTGGGAACCCCTCTGGGAGGACGTGGCCCGCCAGGCGGAGGCCGCCGGGCGTCACGAGAAGGTCCGCCCTCACTTTCTCGGAGCTGTGGTTCTGAACCAGCGCCCTAGCGTGTCACGCGACATTGACAACCGGGAGATCATAGATGGCCAGCAGCGCCTGACCACAATCCAGCTTCTTCTGGCTGCCGCGGGAAGGCTGGCGGCTGCCGTTGGAGACGAGAGGTTGTGCGGCGAATTCAAGCGCCTCACGGTTAACCCCCTTCCCGGCAAGGCCTCGGACAGCTACAAGATCCGGCCAACCAAGGCCGACCAAGAGGTGTTCTCTACAGTAATGGACGGGCTGAGTCGTCAAGAACTTGAAGAGAGGTTCGGCGCTAAGGATGACGGCCGGGACCTACCCAAGCTCGCTGATGCCTACCTGTACTTCCTCGATCAGTTGAACACCTTTCTCGAGGACGGGGCCGAGTCGAC
>CAVQPK010000007.1:0-1682687 GCA_963714745.1 uncultured Acidobacteriota bacterium | reverse complement strand
GCCTCGGGGCCGCGCAGGCGGCGCAGCTCGATGGTCGTGACCAGCCCGTTGGGGGTGGCGGATGCGACGAGCAGCTCGTCCGCGGCGAGCGCCTGGAGCAGCTCGGCCGGCGAGCCCCGGGCGCCGTCCACTTCGCGAGGGTCGACGGCGAGCACCCCCTCGGTGGCGGCTACGTTGTTGAGCAGGGTCATGCGGACCGCGTCGGCGAGCAGGCGGAGGGCGTCCGGCTCCTCAGCGACGATCTCCACCGAGAGCACCGCCACCACCACCGGCGGTCGGGACCGCTGGAGCCACCACCAGGCGCCGGACGCGAACGCGAGGGCGAGCACTGCCGTTGCGCCGCCTCGCCACATCCGCCTGCGGCGACGGGCGCGGGCGGTCAGGGGCGAGCTGGCGGCACCGTCGGCAGTGGAGGTGCGCTCGAGGCCGGTGAGGGCGCGCAGGGCGGCGGCGACCTCGCCGGTGCGCTGCGGGCGGCGCTTCGGCTTCCTTCCAGCAGGCTCTCGACCAGCAACTCGACCGGTTGGGGGATCTCCGGGCGCAGGGCGCGCAGACCTCGGCGGACGGTGGCGCACCACCCGCTGCATGGTCTCGAGCGGGGTCGAGGACTGGAAAGGGTGGGTGCCGGTGAGCATCTCGTAGAGCAGCGAGCCGAGCGCGAAGAGGTCGGAGCGGGCGTCGATGGCTCTGGCCCGACGCCTGCTCGGGCGACATCGCCCGGCTGGTGCCCATGACCATGCCCTCCTGGGTGAGGTTCTCCTTGAGCTCGGGGTCGGTGGACTTGGCGAGGCCGAAGTCGAGGATCTTGACCCGTCCGCGGTCGTCGACCAGCACGTCCTCGGCCTTGAGGTCGCGGTGGAGCACGATGCCGCGGGCGTGGGCGGCCTCGAGCCCCTCGGCGATCTGGCGGGCGACGTCGAGCGCGTCGCGCAGCGGCAGGGGCCCGGCGGCCAGCCTGGCCGCGAGGCTCGACCCCTCGACCAGCTCCATCACGATGTAGTCGCGGCCGTCGTGCTCGAGCACGTCGTGTCCTGGGCCACCGAGGGGTGGGCGAGGCCCGCCGCCGCCCTCGCCTCCCTCAGCAGGCGCTCGCGGCGGGCAGGCGAGAGCTCCTTGGTGGGCGGGATGCACTTGATCGCCACCGACCGGCGCAGACGCTCGTCCCAGTGCTTCGTAGACCGAGCCCATTCCCCGCTGCCGAGGTGGCGGCGGATGGAGAGGGCCCAACTCGTTGGTTTTCCACAGGCGGATTCTAGCTGAGCCCTGGTCTTTCTCAGTACCTTCGCGGATCGGCCCCGCGCGGGAGGGACGGGGGGTTGGAAGTATCGACGGAGGATCGAGATCGGTTCACTCAACCCGACGGGACCAAAGGCGCGATCGCGGCGAAGGCGGGATCCTCCCGCAGTGGGTCGACCAGGGGAACCTGAACCAGATCGGGTAGAGCCCTGCCTGAACCGCCTTCTCGGCGTGCAGCACCGCGCGCTGGTGCTTCACGCCGGCCAGCGCCAGCACCAGAGCGGCCTGAAGTCGAGCTCGCCGAGGGCGTCGCTCCCGGTGGAGCGGGAGAGGGCCTGGTCGAGCACCCCGACCGCCTCCCGCGGTTGCCGAGCTGGGCGAGACAGTAGGCCTGGACGAGCTGGTCGTCCCAAGGCGGATCGGGCTCGTCGTCGGCCAGGGGCTCGAGCACCTGCCGGTTGAGCGCCGGGCCTCGTCCCTGGCGCCGAAGCAGGTCGTAGTCGTCGGCCAGGTTCAGCATCGGTCGGATGCGAGAGAGAGCAGCTCCGCGCGTCCTGCCTTCAGCGGCGCCAGAGCGTCCTGGTAGCGGCCGAGGAGCATGTTGGCCGTGCCGAGGTAATGGAGGGAAGCCCCTGGCCGCTGAGCTCCACCGCCTCTCGAGCAACGGGATCGCCCCGTCGGGTCGCGGTACGCGAGGTGCTGCCAGGACGCCCATGGCGAGGGTATTGTCCGGGTCGATCTCCAGCGCGCGCCCGAGCAGGCGCTCGGCAGCGACTGCCCCCGCTGCATCTCGAACTGGCCGTAGATCACGTAGGCCCTCCATGAGGGGCGCAGCTTCACCCAGGCTTCGAGGTCTCGGCGGGCATCGCCGAGGCGACCTTCGGTCTCGGCGAGCTGGCACGGTCAGCGCAGCACGACGGGGTCGCTGGGGGCGGCACGCTCGAGCTCCTCGACCGCGCGGCGCTGCTCGTCGACGTCGTCGGTCGCCATGGCCAGCTCTGGATCCTGGCCTGGAGGATGCGGCTATTGCGGGCGCCACCGGAGCCCGGCGGCGACGTGGCCCGGGCCCGCTCGAGGTAGCGAGGCTGCGCGGTGTGGTGCGATAAAGGCGCCGGGCCTCCGAAACGGCGAGGACGTAGGCGTCGAGCAGCCGCGGCGAGGAGGAGCGGATCGAGTCCAGCGCCTGCAGCAGAGCGTACGGCGTCAAGCCCCTGAGGACGGTCGTCGAGCTGACGCCTCACCTCGAGGTAGCGACGCAGGTCGTCCGGGCTGTCGGCGCGGGAGAGCACGGCGTCGGGGTCGGGGCGGTGCTCCGGAACAGGGTCGCGCACTGCGAGCTGAGGGTGTCGACCGCCAGCTCGAGGCCGCCGGTGGGCGGGCGACTGAACACTGCCTTGACGAGGGAGGCCTTGGCTCCCCGAGCCGCCGCAGCTCGATGGTGGTCACCAGCTCGTCGGCGGTGGCGGTGGCGGCGACCGCTTCGTCGGCGGCAACCGCCCGTACCACCTCGGCAAAGCTGCCGCTGACGCCGTCGACGTCGCCGGGGTCGACCGCGAGCACGCCCTTCGTGGCGGCCAATGTCGGAACAGTGTGATCCTGACCGCGTCCGCGAACAGCCGGAGGTCGTCTTCGGGCCCGCCGGTGACGATCTCGACCGGGAGCACCTCCACCACCACCGGTGGGCGGGGCCGCGAGCCACCACCAGAGCCCGGACGCGAGCGCGAGGGCGAGCACTGCCGTCGCGGCGCCGAGCCAGGCGCCGCGCCGCAGCAGGCGCCGCCGGCGGGCGTGGGCGGTCAGCCGCGAGACCGAAACGCTGTCGGCAGTGACGGTGCGCTCGAGGTCGGTGAGGGCGCGCAGGGCGGCGGCCACTGCTCCGGCGCTGCCCGAGGGCGGCGCTTCGGGTCCTTCTTCGAGCAGGCTCTCGACCAGCAGCTCGACCGATTCAGGGGGTCTCCCGGCGCAGCCGGCGCACCTGCGGCGGACGGTGGCGCACCACCCGCTGCATGGTCTCGAGCGGGGTCGAGGACTGGAAAGGGTGGGTGCCGGTGAGCATCTCGTAGAGCAGCGAGCCGAGCGCGAAGAGGTCGGAGCGGGTGTCGACGGCCTGGCCCAACGCCTGCCCGGGGCGACTCGCCCGGTCGCCCATGACCATGCCCTCCTGGGTGAGGCTCTTCCTCCTTGAGCTCGGGGTCGGTGGACTTGGCGAGGCCGAAGTCGAGGATCTTGACCCGTCCGTCGTCCGTGACCATGACGTTCTCCGGCTTGAGGTCGCGGTGCACGATGCCGCCGGCGTGGGCCGGGCTCGAGACCCTCGGCGACCTGGCGGGCGAGAGCGAGCACCTCGTTCAGCTCGACGGGGCCCGGCGGAGCCGGGCCCGGAGGGTCTTCCCCTCCACGACCTCCATCGCGATGTAGTCGCGGCCGTCGTGCTCGAGCACGTCGTGGACCTGGGCCACCGAGGGGTGGGCGAGGCGCCGCCGCCCTCGCGGTTTTCCTCAGCAGGCGCTCGCGGCGGGCAGGCGAGAGCTCCTTTGGTGGGGTGGATGCACTTGATCGCCACCGACCGGCGCAGACGCTCGTCCCAGGCTTCGTAGACCGAGCCGATTCCCCCGCTGCCGAGGAACCTCGAATGACGTAGGGACCGATGCGGTCGAGGTTCACGCGGGGAGTCTAGCCGAGATCGGGGCGCGCGCGGCAGGACCGCAGCTTGACTGGGCGGCGCGCCTGGCAGATGGTCGGAGGCGCTTCCGGAGGTTGCGATGCGCGATCGGATCAACCTGGCGGTCACCTACATGGACGAGTCGATCATCAGGGAGATGACGCGAGTGGCGGAGGACTGCGGTGCGGTCAACCTGGCCCAGGGCTTTCCCGAGTACCCGGTGGCCGAGACGGTACGGCGGGCGGCGACCACCGCGATCGAGGCCGGCCACAACCACTACACCCGGACCTGGGGCGACCCGGTCCTGCGCCGGCGGCTGACGGCCTTCCTGCACGACGCGTGGGGGCTCGGCTACGACCCCGAGGACGAGGTCGTGGTGACCTGCGGCGCCTCCGAGGCGATCATGGCGACCCTGCTCGCGCTGCTGCGTCCCGGCGCCGCGGCGGTCATTCCCGAGCCGATCTACGAGAACTACCTCCCGGCGGCGAGGCTCGGCGGGCGCCGAGGCGAGGGATCCTCCGGATCGACCCGTTCACCGGCGAGTGGGACGCGAGCGAGCTCGACCGGATCTGCCGCGGAGCGGCGGTGCTGGTGCTCAACACTCCGGCCAACCCGCACGGAAAAGTCTGGACCCGCGCCGAGCTCGAGGTCCTGGCCGAGGTCGTCGTTCGTCACGACCTGCTGCTCGTCACCGACGAGACCTACGCCTGGATCACCGCCCCGGGCGTGCGCCATGTCGGCACCGGCGACGATCGGGGGGCTGGCGCGACCGGACGGTGACGATCGCCTCGTTCTCGAAGACCTACGCCGTGACCGGCTGGCGGGTCGGGTTCGCGGCGGCCCCGGCACCGCTGATGGCCGCGATCCGAAAGGTCCATGACTTCCTCACCGTGTGCGCACCGGCCCCGTTCCAGCGGGCGCTGGCGACGGCGCTCGACCTGCCCGAGTCGTACTACCGCGAAATGGCGGGCGAGTACCGTGCCCGGCACGACCTGCTCTCCTCCGGTCTGCAGCGCCTCGGGTGGAAGCTCAACCGACCGCAGGGTGGGTACTTTCTGCTGGCCGACCTGTCGGAGCTCGGGGTCGTGGACGACCGCGAGTGGGCGGTCGACCTGGCGCGGACCCGGGGCGTGGCCGGCGTGCCGGGCTCGGCATTCCTGTGGGACGGCCTGCCGCATGAGGATCGACCGTCGGACCGGAGGGGCGCTTTCTCCGGCTCTCGTTCGGCAAACGGCCCGAGGTGCTCGACGCGGCGCTGGCCCGGTTGTCGGTCTAACTCGGCCGTCGATTCTGCGATGGTCCACGTGCGTCGTGCATGGGGGTGGACAGTGGCCGTCACAGGCGTTATCGTGGAAGGCGTTCCAACCGTGATGGTGAAGAGTACCCCGTGGCAGTGGCAAGGCCGGATGATCTGTCCGGTAGACCATCGACTGAGGGAGGTTGTCTGATGGCGACGAGGCAAAGCTACGTCCAACTGTTCGCCGTGCTCGTGGCGGTCGCGGTGGCGATGTCCGCTGGAGTGGCGAGCGCACAAGCACCAGCGAGGGCTCCGGACATCATCGTCAAGGCCGAGCGGGTGGGGCAGTCCCGACCGCTGGCCGAGATCGCGCAGGCGTATCGCGATCTGATGGAGCGCGGCCAGGTGCCGGCTGATCTACCGACCCGCGAGCTGAACCCGCGCAACAGTGAGGTGCCGCCGTTTCTCCAGAACGCGGTGGAGCCTCAGGGCCAGATCGACACGGTGGTCCAGAGCGGCTACGGCGTGAACGCCATGCCGCCGCCGTCGGTGAACGTCGACGGGACCTCGAGTGACGACAACGCGACCGCGTTCGGGTTCCGGCTGATGCCGCCGGACACCGAGGGCGACGTCGGGCCGAACCACTACGTCGAGTGGATCAACCTCCTGGTCGAGGTGTTCGACAAGAGCGGGAACTCGGTCGCGGGCCCGTTCCCGGGCAACGACCTGTTCACCGGCCTCGGCGGGGTCTGCGAGAGCTCGAACGACGGCGATCCGATCGTGCTCTACGACCAGTTCAACGATCGCTGGATGCTGAGCCAGTTCGCCACCTCGGGGAACCACCAGTGCATCGCGGTCTCGTCAGACCGGCGACCCGACTGGCGCGTACTTCCTGTACGACTTCGTGCCCAACGGGACCTACTTCAACGACTACCCCAAGTTCGGGCTGTGGACGGACGGGCTGTACTACACGGCCAACGCGTTCACCGGCTCGCTGCAGGGCATTCTGCTGGGCGCGTTCGAGTACGACCAGATGCTCATCGGGAGCCCGGCGCAGTACATCGGGTACTTCTTGAGCATCAACGATCCGGACTACCTGTTCTACTCGTTTCTGCCGGCCGACATCGAGGGCATGACCCTGCCGCCGGCGGGCATGCCGGCGATCTTCGCCGGGATGGTGGACGACACGTTCGGGGTGCCGGCGCCGTACAACGTCGACGGCATCCAGCTGTGGCAGATGGACACCGACTGGGCGACGCCGGCGAACACCACGTTCACGGCGCTCGACTGGATTCCGGTCGCGGCGTTCGACTCGAACATGTGCGGCGGCAGCCGGAACTGCATCCCGCAGCCGGGCACGGCGACCGGGCTGGACACGCTGTCCAACCGGCTGATGTACCGGTTGAAGTACCGGAACTTCGGCGGTCACCAGGTGCTGACGGCGTCGCACACGGTGGACTCCAACGGCTCCGACCTGGCGGGCGTGCGGTGGTACGAGTTCCGCGCGCCGGGCGGTGGGACCGACTGGGACGTCTACCAGCAGGGCACCTTCGCGCCGGACAGTGACAGCCGGTTCATGGGCGACGTCGCGATGGACGGCGACGGCAACATGCTGATCGGGTACACCGTGTCGTCGACGACGACCTTCCCGAGCGTGCGTGTGGCCGGGCGTCTGGCGGGCGACCCGCTGGGCACGATGGGCCAGGGCGAGCTGGAGATCGTGGCCGGGACCGGCGTGCAGGAGGGCGGCAACCGCTGGGGCGACTACTCGACGGTGTCGGTGGACCCGGTGGACAACTGCACCTTCTGGATCGCGCAGGAGTACGTGAAGAACACCGGCAGCTTCGACTGGGACACCCGGATCGCGGCGCTCACGTTCCCGGGCTGCGGCGGGCCTGCGGGCACCGTCGACGGCACGGTGACGAGCTCGGCGACCCTGGCCCCGATCGAGGGTGCGCTGGTGAGCTTCGGGGGTCTGTACTCGACGCTGACCGACGCGGCGGGGTACTACTCGATGAACCTGCCGGTCGACACCTACGACATGACGGTGACCAAGTTCGGCTTCGCGCCGGGCGAGGCGCTCGGTGTCGAGGTGATCGAAGCCACGACCACGACCCAGGACTTCGAGCTCGACCCGGTCGGGAACGCGGAGTTCGACGGCTACGTGACCGACGCCGGCCACGGCTGGCCGCTGTACGCCAGGATCGACATCAGCCTCGCGCCGCTGGCGCCGATCGCGACCGTCTACACCAACCCGTTCAACGGCTACTACTCGGTCGAGCTGCCCCAGGGCTCGGAGTACGACTTCCTGGTGACGCCGCTCTACCCCGGCTACGTTCCCGACATGGGATCGGCGCTGCTGCCCCCGGCCGGGATGGCGATGAACTTCACCCTGAGCCCGACCGGTGACTGCACCGCTCCGGGCTACGCTCTGGGCGCGCCGCTGCTTTACGAGGACTTCGAGGGCAGCTTCCCGCCGGCAGGATGGGCGGTCGTCGACAACATCTCGTCGGGCAACAACTGGGCCCAGCAGACGAACAACCGGACCACCAGCGTCGGAGGGACCGGCAAGTCGGCGGGCGCCGAGGCGTACAACCAGTACGTGCTGTGGGACACCGAGCTGTGGTCTCCACCGGTTGCCCTCGGCCTGCCCACCGCGATCTCCTTCCCGTCGAACTTCCAGGACTACGTCGGCAACGGCGACGCCTGGTTCGAGGTCTCGACCAACGGCGGCTCGAGCTGGGACGAGCTGTGGTACTCGACCGTCGACGACCCGTCGGGCGGTGTGCTGCGCGAGTTCGACCTCGCGGCGTACGCCGGTCAGACGGCCACGTTCAGGTGGCGGTATGTCGCCAACACCAGCCAGGCCTGGTACTGGCACATCGACAACGTGCAGATCCCCGGTCAGTGCGAGGTGATACCGGGCGCCCTCGTCGGTGGTTTCGTCACCGACGCCAACACCGGTATGGCGATCAACGGCGCCACGGTCGAGTCGAGCACCGGCGGCATGGCCATGTCGATGGCGACACCGGACGATCCGGGGCTGCCGGACGGCTGGTGGTGGATGTTCGAGGAGCTGCCGGGTCTCGGCCCGTCGACCCGGACCTTCACCGCCTCGGCGCCGAGCTATGCGCCGCAGGAGTTCGAGATCAACGTGGTGCCGGAGGCGATGAACCAGGTCGGCTTCTCGCTCGAGGCGGGTTGGCTCGAGGTGGCGCCGACGATGATCGACGCGCGCCTCTACGGCGGCGAGACCGAGATCGACCCGTTCGACATCATCAACCACGGCGGCATCGACGCCAACGTGCAGCTGCTCACGATTCCGATCGCGCTGCAGTGGGATCATGCCTCGCCGGTGAAGGACACCGGGAACCTGCCCGGCAACACCGACCCGACCTCGATGGGGCTCGCCCCAGAGATCTCCGGGCCGATCGCGGGCAGCCAGCCCTCCGGTCTCGCGCTGGCGGGTGTGCCGGCCTACGGCATCGACGCCTACCCGGGCTTCAACATGGTCGACTGGCCGGATCTGACCGTGCCGGGGACCTGGAACGTGATCGCGGGCGGGATGGCGTTCTACCCCGCCGGTGACTTCCTCATGGGTGACTTCTCGAAGCTCTACGTGCTCGACTACGACACGAACAACTTCGGCTACCTCGACACGACGTCGGGGGCGTTCACCTTGATCGCGAACGCTGCGGCCACAGCCGGCAACTGGAGCGGCTTGACGGCGGCCGTCGACGGCACGCTGTACGCATCCAGCGCGCTCTGCGGAACGGCTTCCTACCTCCACACGATCGACCCGGGCAGCGGCGCCGTGACGCCGGTCGGGGAGATCACCAACGCAACCTGCATGATCGACATCGCGATCAACGCCGCGGGCGAGATGTACGGCGTCGACATCGTCAACGACGTGCTCGTGCAGATCAACACGTCGACCGGCGCCGGGACCGTGATCGGACCCCTCGGGGTGCTCGCGAACTACGCGCAGAGCATGGACTTCGACGAGGTGACGGGGACCCTCTACTGGGCCGCCTACACCGCGTCGGGCGAGCTGCGCATCATCGACACCAGCACCGGCGCGAGCACGCTGGTCGGTGCGTTCCCCGGCGGCGCCGAGGTGGCCCCGCTGGCTATCGCCACCTCCGCGGGCGGGTTCGGACTCCCGTGGCTCGAGCTCACGCCGGACGGCGGCGTGGCCCCGGCCAACGAGGGCGTCCTGCCCATCGACGCGGAGTTCATCGCCGACGGCGCCTGGCACTACGGCCTCCACAAGGCTGAGGTCCGCCTGAGCCAGGACACCCCGTACCCGGTCGACGACGTCCCGGCTTACTTCACGAAGGCCTTCTGGGACGTCCCGTACGGGCACTTCGCTGATGCGTACATCCACGCTCTGGCGGGTATCCGGGTGACCTTCGGCTGCGGGTTCGGGAACTTCTGCCCGGACGAGCAGCTGCTGCGCAAGCACATGGCGGCCTTCATCGTGCGCATGATGTACGGCGCCGACTACAGGCCGCCGACCGCGGTCGGCGTCTTCGTCGACGTTCCGATCGAGGACTACAGCACCCTCGCGGACTACATCGAGCAGCTGTTCAACGATGGCATCACCGCCGGCTGCATGGTCGTGGGCGACGACATGTACTTCTGCCCGGACGACCTGATGAGCCGCGCCCAGATGGCGGTTCTGATGGTCAAGGCCCGCGGCTGGGATCCGGTCGATCCTCCGACCGGCATCTTCAACGACGTCCCGGTCGACCACTGGGCGGCCGGCTTCGTCGAGCGGCTCTTCCTCGAGGGCGTCACCGCCGGATGCGGCGGCGGCAACTACTGCGAGGCGGATCCGGTCACCCGCGCCCAGATCGCGGTCTTCATGGTGAAGGCCTGGGGCGTGGAGTACTTCGTCCACTAGTCGATGACCGCGCCGGGGGCTCCGGCCCCCGGCGCCCGACCTCGAGCGACCGGGCCCCCCCGCCCGGTCGCTGTTTTTCGTCCCTCGCGGTGCGTGGCGCCGCGAAGCGCTTCATCGCGGGCTTCGTCCGCATCCCGTGTGCTCGCTAGACCGACCCGGTCGCTCCGCGCGGTGACTGGGCGACGGTGTCCCGGCTCCGGAGGCGGGCTGCAGCCGGCCGGTTCGGGATCGGTCAGCGCCGCGACGAAGCTCCGGTCCTGATCCCGTTGCCCTCCTCCGGCAGCCTGGCCCCCGGCGGCAGGAGGCAACCGGTTTCGCAATCGGGGGGGTCGCCTGGGGGGTATCGCCGGTCTGCGCAGTAGGTGTGACGGCTCACTTGACTGTCACCCCGAAGCCGACTCCGGATATCCGATCTGGAGGCGTCAGGGACCTCAGCGGCCCCTTGCGGGGCCGCCGGCCGGCAGTCGCCGTGGGTTCGGGTTCAGCTCGTGATCATGACCGTCGGATCAGTCGAGCTCGAGCGCGAATGCCTTGGTCAGGAACACCGACATCTGGTCGCGCGCGATCGCGTCGGCGGGGCAGTAGTCGCCTCCACCGCAGCCCGCGGTGACCTGCTGCGCGGCGAGGTAGTGCACGGCCGGGCAGCCGGGGTCGTCGGGCGAGATATCGGTAAAGACCGAGCTGCCGCCGAGCGAGCAGTCGTATGGTCCGAGGCCGGGGATGGAGCCGGTGGTCGGGATCGGAGTACCGTCCAGCATTGCCCTGGCCATGAAGACGGCCATCTGCCAGCGGGTGACGAGCCCCGACGGGCAGTAGGCGTCAGATCCACAGCCGGCGGTGATGCCGGAGGCGGCGATGGCGTGCACGTGACGGCACCCGGCGTCGTCCGGCGGGACGTCGGCAAAGACCGACGTGCCGCCCGGTGAGCAGTCGAAGTCACCTTTGCCGGGAATCGTGCCCTCAGTCGGGATGTCCGCTCCGCCGGCCCGTGCGAGGGCGATGAAGACGGCCATCTGCCACCTCGTCACGGTCGCCGCCGGACAGTACAGACCGGCGCCGCAACCCGATGTGATGCCGTTGTGCAGGACGGTTTCGACGAACGAGTAGGCCCAGGAGCCGACCGGGACATCCGAGAACGATCCCCCGAGGTGGAGCGTCCAGTCGTACTCCTCCGACGAGCTCAGCGTCTCGTGCAGCACCAGGTCCCAGTGGGTCGACGGACGGGCGGCGGTCGACCGCAGGAGGTAGCAGTCGTTGGACGCGCTGCAGGAGACCGTGGCGCCGGCCGGAATGGTGCCGTAGCTCGCCGTGCTCGACAGGAACTGGACCGACGTCGACGTCAGACCGCCGCTGATCGAGGTTGCCGGCAGGTCGCTGGTGTTGTGCCAGGACGGGGCGACGGTCGCCCACTCGCCGGGCTCGATGACGCCGCTGCCGTTGCCGTTGAGCTCGGAGATCGAGAGCCCGGCCGGGGCGAGGGTGATGGCCGAGGTGACCGCCGAGGCGATGTCCAGGCGTCCATGGCCCCACGTGTTGTTGGGCCCGAGCACGTAGTTGCCCCCGCAGCCCTCGACGATCCCGGGAAGCCGCAGGGCATGGGCGTTGAGCACCGCCTCGGTGCCGCCGGGGTTGCCGATGAGCTCCGGCCTCGCGGACCACAGGATGGCGGCAGCGCCGGCGACGTGAGGGGCGGCCATCGAGGTGCCGCTCCACCCGCCCTGGTAGGTGCCGCCGGGGTAGGACGAGCGGATGCTCGATCCGGGGGCGGCGATGTCGGGTTTGTTCAGGGTCGGGTTGCCCTGGTTTGCCGTGGCCGGTCCGCGGGACGAGAACCCCGACATCGCGTCGGTCGAGGTGGTCGAGCCCACGGTGTAGGAGGCGTCGTAGATCGCGGCCGGCTCGGAGACTGTGGAACAGGACGGTCCACTGTTGCCGGCCGACACCACCATCAGGATGCCGGCGGCGCGCTGGGCCTCGACCGCCAGCCTGAGGGTCTCCCACGAGCAGCCCTCCGAGGGCGTGCAGTTCCAGGAGTTGTTGGTCACGTCCGGCGCCTTGGACGGATCGCCCTGGGCCGGCGTGCCCCCGATCGGGTACGGGGCCAGGAACCACTCCATGCACTCCATGTAGGTTGCGGGCGTTCCGTTGCCTTGGTTCATGTTGCGGCAGCCGATCCACCGCGCCCCGGGGGCGACGCCGATCTGGTTCGATCCGCCATCGGTGCCGACCGCGGTCCCGATGGTGTGGGTGCCGTGGCCGTGGTCGTCGCAGGGCTCGGTGGAGTCGGCGCCGCACACCCCGCCGCCGGAATGCACGGCGTCGTGCCAGCTGTAGTCGTGGTTGACCGTGATGCCGTTCCATCCGCGATAGTTGCCCTTGAGCGCGGGATGATCCCAGTCGATGCCGGTGTCGGCGCCGCCGACCACGATTCCCTGGCCGGTGAAGCCGAGCGCCCAGGCGTCCGGGGCCCCGATCTTGGCGACGTTCCACTCGATGCCTTGCGGAGCGTCGGCCCGGTCGCCGGTGGGCTCGGGGAGCGGGTTGCTGATCTCGGGATTCGCCTCGATCCGGTCGACCTCGGGCCGTGCGGCAAGCTCTTCGACCAGCGCACCGTCGCCGGTGACCAGGATGGCGTTGACGATGTAGAAGGAGCGAAAGGCGACGCCGCGTGCGTCGAGCAGGGCGCGGATCTCCGCCTGGGAGGCATCGGCCGTCCGGCGGAGGGCCTCGACCACGAAGCGTCCTTTGTCCTGCTTGGTCGGAAGGTCCGCCGCGGGAGAGAGATCGGCCTGCTCCCCGAGCACCACGAAGAAGTCGGTGCGGGCGCCGTCCGCGGTCTGTGCCAGGACCATCGGGTGGATCGGAGCGCCGGCGCCACCTACCACGGGCCAGCTCAGCAGGACGAGGACGGCAACGGTCCGGACGATTGCTGCGAGGTTCACGGCTCCTCCATCTCTACGGTCGGGATCGAGTATCAGAGACGCGGGCGAGTGTACCGCAGCACGGCTTGCGCGTTCACCCGGCCCGCGCTAGGCTGGCGGGCGTCTTCGGCAGGGAGGTGACAATGCGCACTGCGGTGGCGTTCGGGCTGGCTTTGGCGCTGGCGGCGGGGACCGCGAGCCCGACCCAGGTCGACGAAGCGGCCCGCGATCGTCGTCTCGGAATCGCCTTGAAGGGCATCTCGAAATCGGGCCTGCGGCTCGACACCGTCAGGATCGAGGTGATCGACGGCGAGACCCGCGATCCTTCCGAGCTGGTCGTCTACGGCTCCGGGGTCGGAGTCTGGGACGGACGCTCTCAGTTCGAGTTCGAGCCCGAGCTGGTCCGCCGAGCCGTGAAACGGCTGCACGAGGCCGGGTTCGCGGGCCTCGGCGAGCGGGTCGTGGGTCCCTCGCCGACCCCGACCGCGACCCCCGGGCCCGCACCCGAGGCGACCCAGGTGATGAGCGCGATCTCGGTCACGATCGGGGAGCTCGAGAAGACCGTCTATCAGGACAACAAGGCGTATCGATCCGCCGAGTTCGCGAAGCTGCGCGATGACCTGATCGCGATCTTCCGCGGCGCCGCCTCGATCAAGAAGGTGACCCCCAAGGACCTCGATGACGCGCTCACCATGCTCTCCACCGGGGTCCTGCATCCCGAGCTGCTCGAGCTGACCGTGAACGCACCCCAGCAACGCGAGCTCAAGAGCCAGGATGGCCAGGGCTGGATGCTGCGGGTCCGCAACGGGCTGGTGGAGGCGCGGCTGCACGACCTGAAGGCCGGGTATGCGCCCGCAGTCCAGAAGCAGCTCGGACCCGAGGAGGCGCAGCGGATCGCGACCTGGCTGCGCGAGGCACAGGTGACCGACCTCCCTCAGAACCTCCCCCGCGAGGGCTACACCGACCTCACCGTCGGCGTGCTGAGGCTCTCGAAGTCGATGCAGGCGAGGAAGTTCTCGGGTCGAGACCCGGCCGAGCAGGCGACCCAACGGGCGGCCTTCGACGTGCTGCGTTCGCACCTCGAGTCGAAGTGCCGCGAGATGCTCACCCGGTGAGTGAAAACCGGAGCCGTTCGCGCTGGACAGGTGACCGCGGTCCGGCTATGATGCGGGGCATGACATTCGAATCGGGCGCCACCGGGCGCTCACAATCCGACCAAGGGAGGTTGTCTGATGGCGACGTGGCGTAGGTACGTTGGACCGTTCGCCGTGCTCGTGGCCGTCGCGCTGGCGATGCCGGCGATGGTGGCGAGCGCACAAGAGCCTGCACGGGCTCCGGATATCATCGTGAGGGCCGAGCGGGTGGGGCAGTCCCTGCCGCTGGCCGAGATCGCGCAAAGCTACCGGGACAGCCTGGGCAAGGGTGAGGTCCCTGCCGGTGTACCGACCCGGGAGATCAACCCGCGCAACAGCGAGGTGCCGCCGTTTCTCCAGAACGCGGTGGAGCCTCAGGGCCAGATCGACACGGTGGTCCAGAGCGGCTACGGCGTGAACGCCATGCCGCCGCCGTCGGTGAACGTCGACGGGACCAACAGTGACGACAACGCGACCGCGTTCGGGTTCCGGCTGATGCCGCCGGACACCGAGGGCGACGTCGGGCCGAACCACTACGTCGAGTGGATCAACCTCCTGGTCGAGGTGTTCGACAAGAGCGGGAACTCGGTCGCGGGCCCGTTTCCGGGCAACGACCTGTTCACCGGCCTCGGCGGGGTCTGCGAGAGCTCGAACGACGGCGATCCGATCGTGCTCTACGACCAGTTCAACGATCGCTGGATGCTGAGCCAGTTCGCCACCTCGGGGAACCACCAGTGCATCGCGGTCTCTCAGACCGGCGACCCGACTGGCGCGTACTTCCTGTACGACTTCGTGCCCAACGGGACCTACTTCAACGACTACCCCAAGTTCGGGCTGTGGACGGACGGGCTGTACTACACGGCCAACGCGTTCACCGGCTCGCTGCAGGGCATTCTGCTGGGCGCGTTCGAGTACGACCAGATGCTCATCGGGAGCCCGGCGCAGTACATCGGGTACTTCTTGAGCATCAACGATCCGGACTACCTGTTCTACTCGTTTCTGCCGGCCGACATCGAGGGCATGACCCTGCCGCCGGCGGGCATGCCGGCGATCTTCGCCGGGATGGTGGACGACACGTTCGGGGTGCCGGCGCCGTACAACGTCGACGGCATCCAGCTGTGGCAGATGGACACCGACTGGGCGACGCCGGCGAACACCACGTTCACGGCGCTCGACTGGATTCCGGTCGCGGCGTTCGACTCGAACATGTGCGGCGGCAGCCGGAACTGCATCCGGCAGCCGGGCACGGCGACCGGGCTGGACACGCTGTCCAACCGGCTGATGTACCGGTTGAAGTACCGGAACTTCGGCGGTCACCAGGTGCTGACGGCGTCGCACACGGTGGACGCGACGGGGACCGACGTTGGCGGCGTGCGGTGGTACGAGTTCCGCGCGCCGGGCGGTGGGACCGACTGGGACGTCTACCAGCAGGGCACCTTCGCGCCGGACAGTGACAGCCGGTTCATGGGCGACGTCGCGATGGACGGCGACGGCAACATGCTGATCGGGTACACCGTGTCGTCGACGACGACCTTCCCGAGCGTGCGTGTGGCCGGGCGTCTGGCGGGCGACCCGCTGGGCACGATGGGCCAGGGCGAGCTGGAGATCGTGGCCGGGACCGGCGTGCAGGAGGGCGGCAACCGCTGGGGCGACTACTCGACGGTGTCGGTGGACCCGGTGGACAACTGCACCTTCTGGATCGCGCAGGAGTACGTGAAGAACACCGGCAGTTTCGACTGGGACACCCGGATCGCGGCGCTCACGTTCCCGGGCTGCGGCGGGCCTGCGGGCACCGTCGACGGCACGGTGACGAGCTCGGCGACCCTGGCCCCGATCGAGGGTGCGATGGTGAGCTTCGGGGGTCTGTACTCGACGCTGACCGACGCGGCGGGGTACTACTCGATGAACCTGCCGGTCGACACCTACGACATGACGGTGACCAAGTTCGGCTTTTCGCCGGGCGAGGCGCTCGGTGTCGAGGTGATCGAAGCCACGACCACGACCCAGGACTTCGCGCTCGACCCGGTCGGGAACGCGGAGTTCGACGGCTACGTGACCGACGCCGGCCACGGCTGGCCGCTGTACGCCAGGATCGACATCAGCCTCGCGCCGGTGCTGGCGCCGATCGCGACCGTCTACACCAACCCGTTCAACGGCTACTACTCGGTCGAGCTGCCCCAGGGCTCGGAGTACATGTTTGACGTCGAGGTCATGTACCCCGGCTACGACCCGGCCACTGCGTCTGCGATCCTGCCGCCGGCAGGGATGGCGATGAACTTCACGCTCAGCCCCGACGGTGCCTGCACCGCCCCGGGCTACGAGCTCGTGTTGGGCGGGGTCTCCTTCAGCGAGGACTTCAACGCCGGCCTGCCAGGTGATTGGACGGTTACCAACCTCGGAGGCAACTGCGTCTGGACCGACACGAACCCATACCCCCGGGCCAACCTGACCGGCGGGACTGGGACGTTCATGATCGCCGATTCCGACGAGTGCTACATCGGTACGACGATGAACACCGAGTTGATCACGCCGGTGCTTGATTTCACCGGAGCCGGCGCGGCGACCTTCGAGTTCAAGTACGACTACAACAACCTCTCGTCCTCCGAGCTGGCCGACGTCTACATCAGCACCAACGGGGGTGCGGACTGGACGCTGCTCAATCACTGGAACACCGACCAGCGCGGACCCGCGACCTACTCGCAGGTGGTGGGGGTCAACGGCTCGAACCAGGTTCAGTTCAAGTGGCACTACCTTGCGCCCGGTTGGGACTGGTGGTGGCAGGTCGATGACTTCGCCGTCGAGGGCGCTGCGTGCCTGCCGATCTCCGGCGCGCTGGTGGCAGGTTTTGTCACCGATGCCAACACAGGCATGGCGATCAACGGCGCCGACGTCATGTCGTCGACCGGTCCCATGACCATGACGATGCCGACCCCGGGGGACCCGAACCTGCCGGACGCATGGTGGTGGATGTTCGAGGAGCTGCCGGGTCTCGGCCCGTCGACCCGGACCTTCACCGCGGGCGCCGATCAGTACGCGTCCCAGGAGGTTGAGATCAACCTCGCGCCCGACACGATCAACCAGATCAACTTCTCGCTCGAGGCCGGCTGGCTCGAGGTGGCGCCGACGACGATCGACGCGCGCCTCTACGGCGGCGAGACCGAGATCGACCCGTTCGACATCATCAACCACGGCGGCATCGACGCCAACGTGCAGCTGCTCACGATTCCGATCGCGCTGCAGTGGGATCATGCCTCGCCGGTGAAGGACACCGGGAACCTGCCCGGCAACACCGACCCGACCTCGATGGGGCTCGCCCCAGAGATCTCCGGGCCGATCGCGGGCAGCCAGCCCTCCGGTCTCGCGCTGGCGGGTGTGCCGGCCTACGGCATCGACGCCTACCCGGGCTTCAACATGGTCGACTGGCCGGATCTGACCGTGCCGGGGACCTGGAACGTGATCGCGGGCGGGATGGCGTTCTACCCCGCCGGTGACTTCCTCATGGGCGACTTCTCGAAGCTCTACGTGCTCGACTACGACACGAACAACTTCGGCTACCTCGACACGACGTCGGGGGCGTTCACCTTGATCGCGAACGCTGCGGCCACAGCCGGCACCTGGAGCGGCTTGACGGCGGCCGTCGACGGCACGCTGTACGCATCCAGCGCGGTCTGCGGAACGGCTTCCTATCTCCACACGATCGACCCGGGCAGCGGCGCCGTGACGCCGGTCGGGGAGATCACCAACGCAACCTGCATGATCGACATCGCGATCAACGCCGCGGGCGAGATGTACGGCGTCGACATCGTCAACGACGTGCTCGTGCAGATCAACACGTCGACCGGCGCCGGGACCGTGATCGGACCCCTCGGGGTGCTCGCGAACTACGCGCAGAGCATGGACTTCGACGAGGTGACGGGGACCCTCTACTGGGCCGCCTACACCGCGTCGGGCGAGCTGCGCATCATCGACACCAGCACCGGCGCGAGCACGCTGGTCGGTGCGTTCCCCGGCGGCGCCGAGGTGGCCCCGCTGGCTATCGCCACCTCCGCGGGCGGGTTCGGACTCCCGTGGCTCGAGCTCACGCCGGACGGCGGCGTGGCCCCGGCCAACGATGGCGTCCTGCCCATCGACGCGGAGTTCATCGCCGACGGCGCCTGGCACTACGGCCTCCACAAGGCTGAGGTCCGCCTGAGCCAGGACACCCCGTACCCGGTCGACGACGTCCAGGCCTACTTCACGAAGGCCTTCTGGGACATCCCGGCCGGCCACTGGGCCGACGCGTACATCCACGCACTGGCCGGCATCCGCGTGACCTTCGGCTGCGGGTTCGGGAACTTCTGCCCGGACGAGCAGCTGATGCGCAAGCACATGGCGGTCTTCATCGTGCGCATGATGTACGGCGCCGACTACAAGCCGCCGACCGCGATCGGCGTCTTCGTCGACGTTCCGATCGAGGACTACAGCACCCTCGCGGACTACATCGAGCAGCTGTACAACGACGGCGTCGCCGCCGGCTGCATGGTCGTGGGCGACGACATGTACTTCTGCCCGGATGCCCTGATGAGCCGCGCCCAGATGGCGGTTCTGATGGTCAAGGCCCGCGGCTGGGATCCGGTCGATCCTCCGACCGGCATCTTCAACGACGTCCCGGTCGACCACTGGGCGGCCGGCTTCGTCGAGCGGCTCTTCCTCGAGGGCGTCACCGCCGGATGCGGCGGCGGCAACTACTGCGAGGCGGATCCGGTGACTCGCGCCCAGATCGCGGTCTTCATGGTGAAGGCCTGGGGCGTGGAGTACTTCGTTCACTAGTCGATGACCGCGCCGGGGGCTCCGGCCCCCGGCGCCTGACCTCTCTCGGCCGGGCGCTCCAGCGCCCGGCTTTTTCTTGGGTCGCGGTCGGTCGCTGACAGGGACGAGTCGCGCTAAGATGAGGTATCGGATCCCGCGGAGGCATCGTGCACGACGTCAAGATCCACTCCGGAACCAGGGTGAGGCTGAAGAAGGTGGACGAGGCGGCGCTGCCCGTCGACTTCCAGACCCGCCTCCGCGAGCTGGCGCACGCCGACGAGCGGATCGAGGCGGTGTTCCTGTGCGCGATCGAGACCGAGGAGCAGGGCGAGCAGCTCAGCCTCGTGGTCGCGCTCCGCGAGGGATGGCTGGCGCGGGCCGACGAAGCCTTCCTGCAGGTGGTCGAGCAGCTCCGGCTGGCGCTGCCTCCGGGTCTGTCGTTCAACCTCTACCGCTTCGGCTCGTCGCCGGAGCTGGCGCGCTGGTGTGTGAGCTCGGTCGAGCCGGTGCACCTGCGAACTACGGCATGGCTGGAGCGGCAGCGCAAGAAGCTCACCTAGAAACCAGTGGGCCATCGTCCCGGGTGAGGGGGCGGTGTGCGTGAGGCGCAGTCGGGAGCCCCTCTCCCGCAGTCTGCTAGAACGGCCAGTACCAGGGCTTCTTCGGAGCCGGACCGGGCGAGGGGGGCGGATCGCCGCGCGAGGCGGCGAAGGCGCGCTCGAGCTCGTCACGGTCGCGCACGACCAGCGGGTTGCCGGTGCGCTCGAGCGCTTCCAGCAGCTCCGGCACCGAGTTGAGGATTACGACGTCGAGGTAGGAGTCCCCCGGAATGGACGCGGCGACCGCAGCGGCCACCAGGTCGAGGGATGCCCTGAGGGAGCTGATCGCGTCCCGCACCAGCCAGGCCAGCAGGGTCGGGTCGGGCCGGTCCGAGTGGTCCGGCACCGTGACCTCGACCAGGTAGGCGAACGCGAGATCCGGGCAGCTCCGAAGCCGGGTGACCAGCGCATCCTCGACCTCTGGGGCGAAGCGCGTGGAGAGCGGTTGCACTATCATGCCGTCGGTGGCCACGAGATTCGGTTTCCTCCCGCGTCGATCGTACCGCGAGCTGGCGGTCGTCATCGCCCTGGTGGCGGTCGGACTGTCGGCGGCGGCGACGGCGGCCGTCCCCGAGGATCTCGGGACCGTGCTGGGACAGGCCGAAGGTCTCGCCGACCGCCACCGCTACCGGGAGGTGGTCGAGCTCCTCGGCGCAGTGGATAGAGTCGGGCTCGACGCTGAGTCGGAGCTCCGGCTGCGGTTGACCCTCGCTCGCGCGTACTTCCACCTCGGCCGCTACGGGGATGCCTACGGCCTGCTGGGTGACGGCGTTGTCGGGCTCGAGGGCTCGTCGGATGCGGCGGTCTACCTCGAGGCGAGCGCCTACCTCACGGGTCGCACCGCGGTCGCCCGCGCGGTGCTGGAGCAGGTGCTCGCGGCGGGGCAGGTCGATCTCTACCGCGAGGTCACGCTGCCGGGAGAACGGGGTTTTCTCGGCGATCCCGAGGTGTGGGAGGTGCTCACCCGCAACGCCCGGCGGCTCGTCGTCCCGATTGCTGGACAACGGGACGGGCTGCAGCTGGGGTCGACCCGAGAGGCGGTGTCGACGGCAGTGCCGGCCCGACTCGATCGGCTGGACGAGGGCCGTCGCCTGGGGCTCGACGCTGGGCCTCACCGCGTGCTCACGCTCGATCTGGGCGGCGCTGAGCGACTCGAGGGGCTGGTGATCGACGCCGGCGCCCTGCTGCGCTACACGCCCCTCCGGTTGGATCTGGGAGGTGGTCTGGGTTGGTGGACCGCGCCCGACGAGGCGGTCGAACGGCTCGGGGCCCCGGCCGAGTTTCGACCGCTCTCCCTCGGCGGAGTCAGGATGGAGTGGGCGGTCGAAGGTGGGCGGGTGGCACTCGAGTTCGGTCCTCCCGGCGCCGCGCGGCCGTCGCCGATCGACGACGGCAGGGCAATGCTCCTGCGTGTCGAGCTGTGGTCGACCGTGAGGCCGCCGACTCCATAGCTCGCGGGCTTCCTCGACGTGATCTTCAGCTCGGTGGCGCGGGACCCGCCGCAGTCCGGCCCAGGACGGAGGCCACGCCCCTGGCCGGGCGGTTCCGAAGAGGGTCCAGGAACGCCCGTTCCGACCGGACAGTGTGGTCTGTTAGCATGCCGCTATGGTCCTGTCGTCCCTGTCCGGATCGCTGTTGGTGGCGATGCCCTCGCTCGCCGATCCGAACTTCTGGCGCTCGGTGGTCCTGGTGGGTGTGCATTCACAGGAGGACGGCGCCTTCGGGTTGGTGATCAATCGCGGGCTCGACGTGACCCTGGCCGAGGTGTTGAAAGACATAGGCGAGGAGCCGTCCGCCACCTCCGGGCTGCCCCTGGTGCTGGGGGGAGGGCCGGTGGACACCAGCCACGGGTTCGTGCTCTACGAGCAGGCGCCCGAGTCGGAGAGCGAGCCCGAGCCCGCGTTGGAGATCGAGGGCGACATTCGCGTCTCGGGCAGCTCGAAAACCCTCAGCGACCTGGCCCACGGTCGGCGGACCGGCAGGTTCTACCTCCTGCTGGGGTACGCAGGGTGGGCTCCGGGCCAGCTGGAGCAGGAGATCGAGGACAACTCGTGGGTGGTGGCGCCTTTCCATCGCGGCATCGTGTTCGACGTACCGCTGGAAGAACGCTGGGCTGAGGCTCTGCGCTCGATCGGGGTCGAGCCGGGCACGCTGATGGACACCGGTTCGGGTCGACCGTCGTGAGAACGAAAACGTCCGGCGTGGAGCGCCGGACGTGAAGCGTGAGGGTGGGAGGGTCGGTTCAGCCTGATTGGCAGGTCAAGACAGATGGGAAAGAAGGTAGGCCCGTCAAAGGTTGGCCTGGTAAGGCAGGGTCAAGGTGGTCAGCTTTCCCGGGTCCCTCCCGTTTGAGAACCTTGCCTCATCATAATGCCGAACGCTCGTTTTGTCCAGAGTGGTCCACCAGAATCCTCTGGATTGCCGGCGAAAGGCCCGCGAGCAGCTCGTAGTTGATGGTTCCGATCAAGCCGGCGAGCTCTTCGACCGGTATCCGGGGATCGGCGCTCCCGCCGACCAGGATGACCTCGTCGCCGACCTCGACCTCGGGAACGTCGGTCACGTCGACCATGGTGATGTTCATGCAGACCCTGCCGACGACCGGCGCGGGAACCCCATGCACCAGGACGCGCGCGCGGTTGCCGAGTGCCCGCGGATAGCCGTCCGCGTACCCGGTCGGCAGCACCGCGAGCCGAGTCGGTCGCAGGGCTTCCCAGGAGCGGCCGTACCCCACGGTGCCGCCGGTCTCGACCCGATTGATCTGACCGACGGTGGATTTCAACGTCAGGGCGGGTGACAGGCCGAGGCCGTTGCGACCGTGCTCCAGGATCCACGACAGCCGCGTTTCGCGCGACGGCCAGTGACCGTACATGCCGATCCCGACCCGGGCGAGAGTGAAATCGGTCTGCCGGAACAGCAGCACCGCGGCGGAGCATGCGGCGTGGATCCAGGGGGGCTCAGCGCCGAGCGCACGGCTGACGGCGCCCACCGCGTCCTGGAACCGCTGCAGTTGGCGGCGCGCGAACTCGTGCTCGAGGGTGTCCTCGATGTTGGCGAAGTGGGTCGACAGGCCGACCACCTCGAGACCGTGGCGGCCTGCCGCGCGGCACAGCTCCGGCAGACGATCCGGGTGGATTCCCTGGCGGTGGGTCCCGGTCTCGACCTTGAGGTGGACCGGGAGCGAGACCCCCCGTCGTGCCCGATACGAAGCGAGTGATTCCAGCACCTCCGGCGTCGAGACCACCACGTGGACGTCGCCGTCGAGCCCGTCGAGACCGTCGTGCGGCACGAAACCCATGATCAGGACCGGGTGGCGCACTCCGAGGGCTCGCAGGGCCCTGGCTTCGTCGGCCGAGTGGACCGCGAACCAGTCTACCGAGCTGGAGACGGCCGAGGTGACGGCCTCGAGCCCGTGACCGTAGGCGTTCGCCTTGACAACCGCCGCCAGGGCCGTGCGCGGCGTCAGGACGCTGCGGAACACCGAGACGTTGTTACGCAAAGCGACTGCGTCGATCTCGATCCAATGTGAGGCTGCGGAGGGTCGCATGGCGTCGCCGAGTGTAACACGGGGATTGGCCGAGAAACGCAATACCGTGGGGCATCCGGAGAGTCGTTTCGATTCGCTCTTGTGAGTGCCGATCGAGAGGGATCGGGAGATCTCCGACCGATTCTCGAAGGGGATTCCACGCGGTTTCAGTGCTGAGAAGCGGATGGACTTGACACGCAAAACCGCATCGACTAACGTAGTGTGGATTGACCTGGAGGATGCGCATGGGATTCGAGAGATTCATCCCGCCGAAGGACGCCGGTGTTCGTCCGAAAGTCACGATTCGACCGACAGGATTGATCTCCTTCGATGCTGCGTCGGTGGAGGCGTTCGATCTTGGAAAGGTAAGCCACGCAGTACTTTTCTTTGATCGGACCCGTAAAATCGTGGGTGTGCAGCCGACCCGCGACGGCAAGTCGGATGGGGCGTACAAGCTGTCGCGGCGCCGTCGCTCTGTCAGCCTCAAGGCGCCCCAGTTCTTCGAGGCCTATGCGCTGACGATCGAGCAGGCCCAGCGGTTCGACGTGACCCACAGCGAAACCGACGGGATGCTGGTGATCAACCTGAAGTCCGTTCAGCGCCGTCGGGGACGCAGGCCGAAGTCCGACTGAGCCGCGCCGGTCCCGAATCGGTCCGGGTACATCGACGCGCCCGGCGCGGCCGACGGCCGTGTCGGGTTTTCGCGCGCTTGCCCGGGCCCAGTGGCAAGTCGGCTGCGGAGTATTGCAGCACAGCGGTGAGGTGCCATTCCTGCTCTGAGTAGGTGCCATCCTCGAGGCACCCGCCCTCCCATCGACGGGTCCGATGTGACGACGATTCGGCGACGATTCGACCGGTGGAAGAGCGCGCCGCTGCCCAGCCAGATCGGGAACCGGGGCCCGAGGAGGTCCGGATCGAGCCGATCGGGCCAGGCCGTTCCGGAGTCCCTCCCGGGACGCACGGCGTCGTGGATAATGCGGGCGGGCGTCTGATCGGAGGTTGGGTGGCGTCACCGAAGGGTCCTTCCGGCGAGGCGGCTGCTCGTTCAGCGCAGGCGCAGGCGCACGCTGTCGGCGGCCAGGGGCGGCGACGGTCCGGGAGGTGGTCTGCGATCGGCGCGCGCCTGGTGGTGGCGGTCCTGGCTCCTGTCCTGCTCCTCGGCGGCGCGGAAGCTCTGCTCAGGCTGCTCGGCTTCGGGTACCCGGTCGGTTTTTTCCTGGCCCAGGATCAGGTCCGGTGGACGACCAACGCGCGCTTCGGATGGCGGTTCTTTCCCCGCGAGCTCGCCCGTTCGCCGGTGGTGCTGGAGATTCCGCGGCCGAAGCCGCCGGACACTCTGCGTGTGCTGGTGCTCGGGGGCTCGGCGGCCATGGGCACCCCGGACTCCTCCTACGGTCTGCCGCGGCAGCTGGAGGTCGTGCTGGCCGCCGTGGTGCCGGCACCGACTCGCGTCGAGGTGGTCAACGCCGCGATGACGGCGATCAACTCTCATGTGGTGAGGCAGATCGCCGCCGACTGCATGGTCACGGCGCCCGACGTGGTGGTCGTGTACATGGGCAATAACGAGGTCGTGGGCCCGTTCGGGCCGGGCACGGTGTTCCACGGGCTCACCCGGTCGGCCGGGTTGGTGCGGCTCAGCCTGTGGCTCAAGGGGCTCCGCGTGGGCCAGTTGATCGACGGGGCTGTCGCCGGCATCGGCGGCGCGGGTCCGGCGACCTGGCGAGGGATGGAGATGTTCGTCAACCACCGTACGCCGGCCGATGACCCCCGGCTCGTCGGTGTGGCGGAGAGCTTCGAGAGCAACCTCGAAGCGATTCTGGACACGGCCCGGCGGACGGGCGCGAGGGTGGTGCTGTCAACGGTCGCGACCAACCTGACCGACTCACCTCCGTTCGGTTCGGCCCATGGCGCCGGACTGTCCCCTGCCGAGCTCGAACAGTGGCGCAGGGACTACGAGCACGGCGAACGGCTGCTCGCGGCCGGACAGGCGTCCGAGGCGGTGGCGGCGTTCGAACGTGCCCTCGCGGCCGACGACCGGTATGCCGACCTGCGCTTCCGGCTCGGCCAGGCGTTCGCCGCCATCGGGCGAACGGAGGAGTCGCACCGGCACTTCGTCGCGGCCCGGGACCTGGACGTGCTCCGCTTCCGAGCCGACAGCACGCTCAACACCGTGATCCGAAAGGTGGCCGAACGGTGGTCCCAACGAGGGGTCGGGCTGGTGGACGCCGAGGCCCTCATCGGCGACGGCCCGGAGGCGGATGACGGGGCGCTCTTCTTCGAGCACGTCCACCTGCGTTTCAGGGGCACCCTCGTACTGGCGAGGCTGCTCGCCCCCGCGGTCCGTGAGGCGGCGGGCCTCGGGCCGCCGCCGGCTCCCGTCGAGCTCCCGGCCGCCGAGCAGGTCGCCGAGCGGCTCGGCTACAGTGCGTGCGAGAGCTTCCGGCTGGAACGGGAGATGCACGGCATGATGATGCGTCCGCCGTTCACCGGGCAGCTGGACCATGAGCAGAGTTCGGCCCGGCGTGCGGCCGCGCTCGCCGAAGCGTGGGCCGGGGTGGCCGGACGGGAGGACGCCTGCATCGCCTGGCAGGCCTCCGTGGTCGAACGCGACCCCGACGATGACGACCTGCGCCGCAATCTGGCCGCGCTGTTGACGCGCTCCGGCCGGCCGGCAGAGGCCGCGACCCACTGGCGGAAGCTGACGGCGCGCCTGCCCGAGGTCGCGGAGTGGCGGACCGAGCTCGGGTTCGCGCTGATCGACGAGGGTCGGCGGGACGAAGGGCTGGAGGAGATCCGGGCGGTCGTCCGGACCGCGCCGGACCAGGCCGGGGCCTACGCCAATCTGGGTTACGCCCTGCGTGGACGCGGGGATCTGGAGGGTGCCGAAGCCGCCTACCGGAAGGCGCTGCGCCGCCGGCCGCGGCTCGGCGAGGCATGGACCGGGTTGGCGACGGTGGAGCTCGCCCGGGGCCATCGCGATCGTGCTCGGGAGCTCTACGAGGAGGCACTGGCGCACGATCCGGGCTTCGCGGAGGCGGCCAATGCGCTCGGTTTTCTCGACCAGGAAGACGGCAGGTTGGACTCGGCGGAGCACCATTACCGGAATGCGATCGCTGTCGCTCCGCAGCTCGCGCCGGCGTGGAACAACCTGGGCCACCTCCTGGAGCAGCGCGGCCGCTTCGAGGAGGCGGAGCGCAGCTACAGGGGGGCCCTGGTGGCGGACCCGACCCACGGGCTCGCGGCCTTCAACCTCGGCGACCTGCTGCTCGGGTCGGGGCGACCGGCCGCCGCAGTGGCGGCCTACCGGCTCGGGCTGCTGGGGGATCCGGCGAACCACCAGGGAAGGCTGAATCTCGCCCTCGCGTTGCAGAGTTGCGGCCTGGAGGGCGACGCGGTCGCGGTGTTGAGGGAGGCTCTCGAGAGGAACCCGAGCTCGACCGAGGCGATGATGGCGTTGGCCGAGATTCTGGCGACGGCCGGCTCGGCGAAGGTGCGGAATCCGGGCGAGGCTTTGGAGCTGCTGCTGCGAGTCGAGCAGGTCCGGGGTGGGGACGAGTGGCGGCTGCTCGAGGTCCGGGCGCGCGCCCTGGCTGCGGCGGGCCGGAGCGGACAGGCGCGAACGGTGCTCGAGCAGGCGCTCTCAGCTGCCCGTGAGGCGGGGCGGGATGACGCTGCTGCGCGAATTGCGGCCCTCCTCGGGCACCGATCGGAGGCTGACGGACGATGACGGCGATCCTCGGCATCTCGGCCTTCTACCACGACTCGGCGGCGGCGCTGGTCGTCGACGGCGAGATCGTCGCCGCGGCGCAGGAGGAGCGCTTCACGCGGAAGAAGCACGACCACGGCTTCCCGGCGCACGCGATCGACTACTGCCTGGAGCGAGGCGGGGCTCGAGCCGCGAGCAGCTCGACTACGTCGGCTTCTACGACAAGCCGCTCCTCAAGTTCGAGCGCCTGCTGGAGACCTACCTGGCGTTCGCGCCGCGCGGGTTCCGGTCGTTCCTGCAGGCGATGCCGCTGTGGCTGCAAGCAGAAGCTGCACCTGCCGCGGGAGATCCGCAACGGGCTCGACGGACGCTACCGGCGAGCGCGATCGTCTTCGCCGAGCACCACGAGTCGCACGCCGCCAGCGCGTTCTTCCCGTCGCCGTTCGAGGAGGCGGCGATCCTCACGCTCGACGGCGTCGGCGAGTGGGCGACGGCCAGCTTCGGCGTCGGCCGGGGCAACCGGATCGAGCTGACGCCACGAGCTGCGCTTCCCGCACTCGCTCGGCCTGCTCTACTCGGCCTTCACCTACTTCTGCGGCTTCAAGGTCAACTCCGGCGAGTACAAGCTGATGGGCCTGGCGCCCTACGGCGAGCCGCAGCTACGCGGACCTGATCCTGCGAGCAGCTGATCGACCTGAAGGAGGACGGCTCGTTCCGGCTGGACATGTCGCTACTTCAACTACTGCCAGGGTCTGACGATGACGATCCGCGCGGTTCGACCGGCTGTTCGGCGGGCCGCCGCGGCAGCCGGAGTCGCGCGCATCACCCAGCGGGAGATGGACCTGGCCGCGTCGATCCAGGAGGTGACCGAGGAGGTCATGCTGCGCACGGCGCGGCACGTGCACGCGCGAGACCGGGATGAGGAACCTCTGCCTGGCCGGCGGCGTGGCGCTGAACTGCGTCGGCAACGGCCGGATCCTGCGCGAGGGGCCGTTCGACGACATCTGGATCCAGCCGGCGGCCGGCGACGCCGGCGGTGCGCTCGGGCGCGGCGCTGTTCGTCTGGCACCAGCTGCTCGGCAACGCCGCGGACGCCGGCAGGCGCCGGACAGCCAGCGCGGCTCGCTGCTCGGGCCCGGCCTTCGACGACGACGAGATCCGGCGCGTTCCTCGACGCAGCGGGGCGCCGGTACCGCACGTCTCGAGCGACGAGGACGCTGTGCGACGAGGTCGCCGCGCCTGATCGCCGACGAGAAGGTCGTCGGCTGGTTCCAGGGGCGGATGGAGTTCGGCCCGCGGGCGCTCGGCTGCCGCAGCATCCTCGGCGACGCGCGCGCGCCGAAGATGCAGTCGGTGATGAACCTGAAGATCAAGTTCCGCGAGTCGTTCCGGCCGTTCGCGCCGATCGTGCTCGCAGGAGCGGGCGCAGCGAGTACTTCGAGATCGCGAGCCGGGCACGAGAGCCCCTACATGCTGCTGGTCGCGCCGGTCGACCGAGGCGAAGCGCCGTCGCCGACGCGACGAGCGCAGCCGCGACTCGGGCATCGAGAAGCTCAAGTCGCCGCGCTCGGAGATCCCGGCGGTCACCCACGTCGACTACTCGGCCCGCGTCCAGACCGTCGACGCGCGAGCGCCACGGCCGCTACCACCAGCTGCTCGAGGCGCTTCGAGGAGCAGACCGGCTGCCCGGTCCTGATCAACACCAGCTTCAACGTCCGCGGCGAGCCGATCGTCTGCACGCCCGAGGACGCCTACCGCTGCTTCATGGCCACCGACATGGACGTGCTGGTGCTCGAGCGCTTCGTGCTGCTGAAGGCCGACCAGCCCGGTGCCGCAGAGCATCCGGTCGACGAGTACCTGGCGCAGTTCGCGCTCGACTGAGGGGGTGTGATGGGTAAGCTCCCGTTCGACACCAACCCGCCGCTGAAGACGCTCCGCCAGTTCGGAGCGCTGTGGCTGCTCGCCTTCGGTGTGGTATCCGTGATCGCCGCCAGGGGCGGGCGGCCGACGGCGCTCGTGGTTGCACTCGCCGCCGCAGCGGTCCTGGTGCCGCTGGTCGGATGGTTCGTGCCGCCGGTCCTGCGGGGCGCCTGGATCGTGCTGTCGGCGATCGCCTGGCCGATCGGGACGGCGGTCTCGTTGGTGATCCTCTCACTGGTCTGGCTGGTGGTCATGACCCCGATCGGACTGGCCACCCGGCTGTTGGGATATGATCCTCTGGGTCGGCGCGCCGATCCGGCAGCGGCGAGCTACTGGTTCGAGCGGCCGCGGGACGCCGAGGCGCGAGGGAACCGGCGGTACTTCCGACAGTTCTAGGGCGAGCAGCAGGACCGCGGCTTCCGCGGTTCGCTCCCGGCGATCGGTGGAGGCGAGACGATGGGTGGACCCGACAAGAACCGAGATCGACGCCAGACGGACATTCTGCACGAGGCCGAGGGCCCGCAGGCCGGCATGGTGGCCGAGATGATCGACTTTCTGCGCCACAACAAGAAGTGGTGGCTGACACCGATCATTCTGGTGCTGCTGCTGGTGACGGTGCTGATCGTGCTCGGTGGCTCCGCTGCGGCGCCCTTCATCTACACTCTGTTCTGATGGGGGGGACAGGGACGTGATCGGATCGGCCTCGCGCATCCTGCGGTGCGGAGCGACGCTGCTCGCTGCGACGCTGACGGCGTCGACGGCGGCGGCCACTCCGTACGGGATCTGCGCCCACGTCGCGTCGGACGAGCTGCTCGAGATGACGGTCGCGGCGAAGGTCGAGTGGGTCCGGATCGACTTCAACTGGTTGGCGGTCGAGCCCGAGCAGGACGTCTTCGACTGGTCGGTCTATGACCGGCTGATCCCGGCGGCACGGGCGCGCGGGCTGAGGATCTTTGCGAGCCTGGCCTACACCCCGGCGTGGGCGACCGACGGCGAGGAATGGACCGGGGTCCCCCGGGACCCGAACGACTGGCACGATGTCTGCTATCGCGCAGCAGCTCGCTACCGCGGTCTGGTGGATGCCTGGGGCATGTGGAACGAGCCCAACCTCAGAGGATTCTGGTCGGGCACACGGCAGCAGTACATCGACGTCATCCTCAGGCCCGGATCGGCTGCGGTGCGCGCCGCCGACTCTGCCGCTCAGGTCGCGGGGCCGGATCTCGCGCACCTCTCCGGCGCCGACTGGGACACCTGGCTCGAGGTGGTCCTCAACCAGGCGGCGGACGCTCTCGACGTGGTCACCCACCACGCATATCCCTCGGGCACGAGTCACCAGGACGTGACCGACAAGCTGGCATCAGGCGGGCCGAACCCCTGGGACCCGCCCGCGGTGAGGACCATTCTCAGGCGGACCGGCTGGTTCGGGCGTCCGTTCTGGCTCACCGAGACCGGCTACCAGAGCGCGAGGGACGGCGAGTACCGCCAGGCGACCTTCTACCGGGACCTGCTCGGGGACTGGTTCGGCGCCAATCGAGAGCAGGACTGGGTCGACCGGATGTTCTTCTACCAGCTGGAGGACGATCCCAGGTTCACGGAGCAGAGCTGGGGCATCCTGACCGCGGCGCCCGACTCGACGCCGAAACAGGCGTACTTCGCCTATCTGAACTTCGTCCGTAACGCGCTGGTGGACGACGCAGACGTTCTCAGCTCGACCGCGCCTGCCGTGCTCCCAGCCCTCACCGAGGCCGGCTTCGAGGTGACGCTTCGCAACACCGGGACCACCACCTGGTCTGACGCCTCGGGCTACCGGCTCGGCGCGATCACTGACGACTGCACTGCCCTCGTCGAGCCCGGCCGGCTGGACGCATCGAGGACGGTTCCGCCGGGAGCCACCGTCACCGTCGGCGTGCGGGTGAGAACCTCGCTCTGGTTTCCCGCCGACCCTCCACGCAGATGCACCCTCGGCTGGCGGATGGCGGTCGGAGGCGATCCCTTCGGGGACGAGCTCCGGCACCGGATCGTGGTCAGCGAGATTCCGCCGCCGATCATCATCCGGCATCCCGTGCCCTGGGCAGGTCCTGAGGGCGCGACCCTGGTGCTCGGCGCCGAGGCGGCCAGCGCCCGTGAGCTCAGCTATCGGTGGCAGCGCAACGGCCTCGATCTGGAAGACG
Source organism: uncultured Acidobacteriota bacterium (assembly GCA_963714745.1). GTDB lineage: Bacteria > Acidobacteriota > Thermoanaerobaculia > Thermoanaerobaculales > Sulfomarinibacteraceae > CAVQPK01. The sequence continues at coordinate 1,651,885 of CAVQPK010000007.1, read as the reverse complement.
ACGGCCGGATCACCGGAGCCGGCTCGGCCGTGCTCCAGGTCGCCGACCTCGGGCCGGCGGACGCCGGGGAGTACCGTTGCCTGATCCGCTCCACCTCGGTCGAGGAGGTGACGCGCCGCGCGGCGGTGGTGGTGACCAGACCAGAGGATCGCGTGATGCGAGCCGGCGGACCGCGGGTCGGCGTCGCCTCACCCGCGGTGCCGTTCTCCGGGGCGGGAGTGGCCCCCAGGACGGTCACGGGTCGCGCGCGCACCGACCAGCCTGTGCGCTGACCGGGTCCTGGCTGCGGCCGGAGGATGGACACCTCCTGTCGGGCTTCTCGCAGCTCGCGCTCCTCGACGCGGCGCGACGCCGGGCCTGAGACACTCCCGATGCCTGCCCTCCTGACGACAACCGGCGCAGGACCTGGGCTCGTTCAGACACCCTCGTCGAGGAACAGGATCGTGGTCGGCCGGCGGGTCGGTCTGCCGTCCGGCTCGAGGCCGAGCGCCTCGGCGAGCGCAAACAGCTCGCCCGCGAGCTCCCGCTCGAGCAGCACCGCCGGATGGGGGCGCGGCGTGCCCGTCGAGAGGCAGACCTGGTGCTCCGCGGGACTCAACTGGGCCGCCACCTCCCGGGTTCGCTGCCACCAGGCGCGGGTGAAGCAGTAGGCTGCAAGGTCGCGGCGGGCCGCGTCGGTCGCCGCGACCCGCGATACGAGGCGGCGCCAGAGATCGGCGCCGTCGGGGTCCAACCAGGCGGGCGGCTCGGTCCGCATCGTGCCGAGTATAGACCCGTGGGGCGAGCGTCACCGCCGGCCGTCGAGGCCCGCGTTCCGCCAGGGTCGGCTCATGGGCGGGGGTGCGCCGGATGCCGCCCTGCCTCCCGGAGAGCCCGACCGACTGGGCTACAATGCGGGCACACCCCGCAGGTCCCCGTAAGACCTGGCTCCGGCGTCAGCCGGAGAGTTCTGGAGAACGAGGATGTCAGTCGATCGACCCCAGCTGGTGGTGGACCCCGATCAGCTCACCCACGTCGACAGCTCGCCGTCGACCATGCGTTCGATTCCCGGCAGCCGGATGTTCGAGATCCGCAAGGCGCTCAAGGTCTACCTGCAGGACAACCCCGGCGCGCCCACCTTCGACGCCAGCCAGGGAGACGGCGGGGCGAGCCTCCCCGGGGTGCCCGAGTGGGTGCTCGACGAGGCCCATCGGCTGCAGAAGGAGCACGGAACCGGCTACGACCAACCCTACGGAACCGACCTGTTCCGCAAGGTCGTGGTCGACGACTACTGGCAGCTCGGGCACGAGAGCGGCTGGGGGCCGACCAACGTGCTGGCCTGCCAGGGCGGGCGGGACGCGCTGCTGCGCGCCTACGACGCAGCCCTCGCGCTCGGCCACGGGAGGCTCGGCGACTTCGTGCTCACCTCGCGGGTGCCGTGGATCTCGTACAGCTGGGGACCTTACTCGGTGGGGGCGAACGTGATGCTCGCGCCCGGTCGGGAGGACCGAGCGTGGGCGCTGGACGAGGACGGGATCGCGGCCTCGATGACGGCCGCCGCCGACCTGGACGGCCGGCGGATCGCGCTGCTGGTGCTCACCAGCCCGGACAACCCGACCGGCCGGACCCTGACCCTGGAGAGCCAGATCGAGCTCACCCGCACCGCGCTCGCGGCGGGGATCCCGTTCGTGCTCCTCGACTGGATCTACCACCGGGTCACGGACGGCGAACCCCACGACCTGAACGCCTTCCTGCGGGCGCTCGAACCCGCCGAGCGCGACCGGGTGATGATCCTGGACGGCATCACCAAGTCGCTGGGCGCGTCGAACATCCGCAACGCGCATCTGGTGGCGCCGGAGCGGGTCGTGAAGTTCATCGCCAGCCGAGCGTCGCACGGCGTGATCCCCTCGTTCCACAGCCAGGCGGTGGCGATCGCGGCCTACCGCGCCGGCTTCGACCGCGCCGCCGAGACCATCCTGAAGCCCACCTCCGCGAGCCGCTCGGTGCTGGCCGAGCGTCTGGTTTCGGCTGGGCTCCGCCACGTGCTCGGCGAGGGCTACTACGCCTTCGTCGACGTCGGGCCGTGCCTGGACCGCTCCGGCCTGGCCGACAGCGCCGCGCTGGGTGCGGTGCTCGCCGAGCGGTTCGGCCTCGCGGTGGTGCCAGGGGTCTACTTCAGCGACGCCGGCGCACGCTGGATCCGGTTCTCCTACGCGCTGCCGCCGGCGACCACCGCGGCCGCGGCGACGTGCCTGGTCGATTCTCTGGCGGCAATCGGCTCGGACCCCGCGGCGCGATGAGCGGGCCGACGACGGGCGGTGGGCGGCCGGGCCGCGTGGAGGCGGTGGTGCGCCTGGCCTGCGAGCTGGTACGCATCCCGTCGGTGACCAACTGCGCCGAGGAGAGGCTCGACGAGGTTCGCCGGTGCGCGGAGCTGCTGTCGGAACGAATGGCAGGCGGGGGCCTCCGGGTTCGTCACTTCGACGACGGTCCCTACCCGGCGGTGCTGGCGGAGCTGGAGGGGGCGGCGCCGGCACAGGTGACCCTGTGCGGTCACTTCGACGTGGTCCAGCCGGAGCCGGACGACCGCCAGTTCCAGCCCCGCGTGGACGGCGACTGGCTGTGGGGCCGCGGCGCCGCCGACATGAAGACGGTGGTTGCCAGCTACCTGATATGGCTCGAGTCGGTGCAGGCTTCCGGACCTCCCTATCCACCGGTCAACCTGCTGCTGGTAGGCAACGAGGAGAACGGCGAGCAGCAACCGTGGGGCACGCCGCACGTGCTGGCGGTCCTCGAGCGCGAGCGGGGCTGGCGCCCGGAGCTGATGATCGTCGGCGAGCGCACCGGGGAGAACGGCACCGAGATCGCGACCCCGGTCTGCACTGCCAACCGGGGCGTGCTCCGCCTTCGGGTCGAAGGACGCGCCCGCCGAGGGCACACCGGCACCGGGACCGAACCGGTGGATCTTGCCGACCGTCTCATCGCTGCGCGGGCCGAGCTCGGACGCCTGGCCGCCGACCGCCTGACCCTCGAGGCGCCCGACGGATGGACCTCGAGCGTCCGGTTCCCGTTCCTGGTGGTCGGCGAGCCGGGGGTGTACAACATCACCGCCGGCGAGGGCGCGCTCGGGCTCGAGGTGCGCAGCATCGCCGAAGACTCGCTCGGCTCTCTGGCCGACGCCGCCCGCTCGATCTGCGCAGGGCTCGGGCTGGAGGGGGTGGTGGAGGTGTGCGAGGACGGCATCGCCTGCCCTCCGGACAACCCCCGGCTCGCAGACCTGCTGGCGGCGGTCGAGGAGGTCAGCGGGAGCAGGGCACAGCTCGGCCGCAAGAAGCCGGGATCGTCGGCCCGCTTCGCCCCTGGAGGCAACGCCGTGGTCTGGGGCCAGAGCGGGATCGGCCCGCACTCCTCGGACGAGCGCCACTACCTGCCCTCGATCGGACCTTATCTTGCGACCCTCGACGCACTGGCCCGGCGGCTGGTGGCGCGGGAGCAGACTCCGGGCTGACTCAGTGCTCCTCACCACGAGCGCGGTGACGCACCGAGGGCGCCGATGCGCTCGCCCGCTGGCGTCGTGCGACCGAGGCGTTCCCTCGCTGCAAGTCGAGGGAGTGAAACGCCAGCAGGCGGGATGCGGTGGAGGCCGAGGGCCCCAGTGCCGAGCGTGAGGAGTGCTCAGTTCCCGTCGAAGATGCCCCCGATGCCGCCGAGCTTCCCGAGCACGGAGCCTTCGCCTTTCCCGCCGCCGCCGGTCTGTGGCGCCGCCTCGTGGATGCGCCCCGCGAGCCGGCTGAAGGGCAGCGACTGCAGCCACACCTTGCCGGGGCCGGTGAGCTTGGCGAAGAAGAAGCCCTCGCCGCCGAAGATGGCGGACTTCACGTTGCCGACGAACTCGATGTCGTAGGTGACGCTGGACTCGAGGGCGACCAGGCAGCCGGTGTCGACCTTGAGGTGCTGACCCGGGTCGAGATCGCGCTCCACGATGGTGCCCCCGGCGTGCAGGAAGACGAGACCGTCACCCTCGAGCTTCTGCATGATGAAGCCCTCGCCGCCGAACAGGCCGACCCCGATCTTGCGCTGGAACGCGATCCCGATCGACACCCCCTTCGCGGCGCAGAGGAAGGCGTCCTTCTGGCAGACCAGGCGACCGCCACGTCGGCTGAGGTCGAGCGGGATGATCTTGCCCGGGTAGGGAGCGGCGAAGGCAATCCGCTGCTTGCCGGAGCCGCCGTTGGAGAACACCGTCATGAAGAGCTTCTCGCCGGTGAGCACCCGTTTGCCGGCGCCGACCAGCTTGTCGAGGAGCCCGCCGCTCTGCGCGCTGCCGTCGCCGAAGATGGTCTGCATGACGATGCCCTCGTGCATGTACATCATGCCGCCGGCCTCGGCGACCACGCTTTCGCCCGGATCGAGCTCGATCTCGACGAACTGCATCTCGGCGCCGTGGATCTCGAACTCGACCTCGTCGGCCCGTCCGGCCGGCCGGGGCGCCGGCGGTGGACCGGCGGGCGCCGCCGACGCGGTGGATCCGGCAAGCTGCGGCACCTGCCGGGCCGGGACCCATCCCTGCATGCCCTGGGTGAAGACGTGGGTGTCGAGGCTGTAGCTGCCGCCGGCGATCGCCGCACGCAGCTCCTCGAGGCTCATCGGGCCGCGGCTCTGTCCGTCGACCGCAACGTACCAGCTTGCGTTCTCGCTCATCATGCCTCCCGTGGGTATGAGGCGGTGCCGGAAGGCTCCGCCGGTCTCGTCATCTCGCGGTCGACCGAGTATACGGGAACTTCGCGAGACCGGTTCGAGGGAGGGTCCACGGAGGGACACACGCTCGGCGGGTGCGGCGCCTCTGAGCGTCTGTGGTCTTACTCGAGCGGTTCCAGACAGGCGGGGTCGTCGTTGGCAGGGCTGTTGACGAGCCGGCTGACCGGGAAGGCCTCCATCGGCTCGGGAGGGCAGGGGGCGAGCAGCAGCTCGCGGCGGTGGTCCGAAAGCTCTCCGGCGGCGAGCCATTCGTCGTAGCTGGCGGGGTCGAGAATGACCGGCATGCGGTCGTGGAGCGGGGCGACCACCGCGTTCGGCGAGGTGGTGAGAATGGTGCAGGTCTCGAGGGCGTCCCCGTCGGAAGGCTGCCAGCGCTCCCAGAGGCCCGCGAACGCGAACGGCCTGAGATCACGAAAGCGGACCACGAACGGCTGCTTGCCGTCCGGCTGCTGCTTCCACTCGTAGAAGGCGGAGGCGGCAACGAGGCAGCGGCGACGCCGCATGGCCTGCCGGAATGCGGGCTTCGAGGCCGCGGTCTCGGAGCGGGCGTTGATCATCCGGGCTCCGATCGACGCTTCCTTGGCCCAGAACGGCACCAGGCCCCAGCGCAGCTCGGCGAGCTCGCGCGGGCTCGCCGCGCCGGATCGCACCACCGGCACCCTCTGGGTCGGCGCCACGTTGTAGCGGGGTGCGAGCTCGGGCGCGGACGGCAGGTCGAAGTGCTCGGCCAGGGTCCGGCCCGAGATGATGAGCGCGTATCGTCCGCACACCAGACCATCATACGGGACCGGGACCGGCGCCACGCGGCGGCACGCGCCGGTCCGCCGCCGCCCGGCGACGCTGTATCATGCCCGCGGCCGGCGCGGAGGCGCCGTGTCTCAGCGTCGAGGAGGCTCCTGATGAAGAGGTGCAGGACGGTGCTGGTGGTGGCGCTCGGGTTCGCGGCGGGAGTCGCGGCCGCAGAGCGGCGCGGGTTCGAGATCGCCGACTACTACCGGACCGCGTTCGTGGCCGGTCCGACACTGTCGTCCGACGGCCTGCGGGTGGCTTTCGAGGTCCGACGCTACGATCTCGAGAAGGGCGAGAGCTGGTCCGAGCTCTGGCTGATGGGCGTCGGCGGCGACGGCCTTCGCCAGATGACATTCGGCCGCCACCACGACCTCTCGCCGGTGTTCGCGCCTGACGGGAAGACCCTGGCGTTCGTCTCCGACCGCTCGGGGGAGGTGCAGCTGTGGCGGATGCCGGTGGACGGCGGCGAGGCCCGCCAGCTGAGCCGGTTCCCGGGCGGCGTCGGCTCCCCGGTGTGGTCGCCGGACGGCTCGCTGATCGCGGTGGTCGCCGAGGTCTATCCGGAGTGCGGAGCGGATGCGGAGTGCAACCGCAGCACACGAGCCTCGGTGGACGGTGGGCCGCTGGCGGTGAGGGTCACCGACGAGCTGCTGTACCGCCACTGGGACTCGTGGCGCGAGGACCGCTTCCGGCACGTGCTCCTGATCGACGCCACCACCGGCGAGACGGTCGCGGACGCGACCCCCGGCCGCTGGGACAGCCCCACGTTCTCACTCGGCGGGCACCCGGGCATGGCGTTCTCGCCCGACGGACGAGAGCTGGCGGCGGTCTCCAACCGGGAGGGCTCGCCCGCCACCTCGACCAACGCCGACCTGTGGCTGATCCCGCTCGGCGAGGACGGCCGCACGCCCGGCCCGCCGGTCAACGCCACCGCCGCCAACCTCGGCTGGGACGGGGATCCGGCCTACTCGCCCGACGGACGGTTCCTGGCGTACCGGTCCCAGGCTCGGCCGGGGCACGAGGCCGACCTGTTCCGGCTCGCGCTGCTGGACCGGCGCACCGGCTCGGTGAGGTACCTGACCGACCGCGAGCGCTTCGACAACTGGATCGAAGGCCTCGCATGGGGTGGCCCGGTGTTGTGGGTGCAGGCCGCGGTGGAGGGACGGAACCCCCTGTTCACCGTCGACCTGGAGTCCGGATCGCTGACCCGGGTCGTGACCGACGGGACGATCGACACCTGGCAGCCCGGCCCCGACGGGAGCTTCGTGGTCTACGCCCGGCGCGCGGTGGGGCGTCCACCCGAGCTGGCGAGCGCCCGGGCCGGGGCGGACGAGCCGGTCCGTCTGACCGAGCTGAACCGGGCCCTCGAAGCCGAGGTGGACATCCGCCCCGCCGAGGAGATGTGGGTCGAACGGCCGGACGGCACCAGGCTGCACGTCTTCGTGGTCACGCCGCACGGCTTCGACCCGTCGCAGCGCTACCCGCTGATTCTGAACGTGCACGGCGGCCCTCAGATGCAGTGGACCGACAGCTACCGGGGCGACTGGCAGGTCTACCCGGGCAAGGGCTACGTGGTGGCGTTCCCCAATCCCACCGGTTCCACCGGGTACGGACAGGACCTCACCGACGGGATCTCCTGCGACTGGGGCGGGACTGTGATCGATGACGTGCTGAGGGTCACCGACGCGCTCGCGGAGCTCCCCTATGTCGATCCGGAGCGCATCGGCGCCATGGGGTGGTCCTGGGGCGGATACGCGATGATGTGGCTCGAGGGCCACAGCGAACGCTTCAAGGCGCTGGCTTCGATGATGGGCGTCTACGACCTGCGCTCGATGCACGGGGCGACCGAGGAGCTCTGGTTCCCCGAGCACGACATGTGCGGCGTCCCGTGGAGCAGCGACGAGTACGAGCGATGGACTCCCTCGGGCTCGGTCGCGCGATTCGCCACCCCGTGTCTGGTGATCACGGGCGAGCGCGACTACCGGGTGCCCTACACCCAGAGCCTGCACTTCTTCACCGATCTCCAGCGGCGCGGGGTGCCGTCGCGGCTGGTGGTGTACCCGAACGCCGGACACTGGCCGGGTTGGTACGAGATGGCCTTCTACTACCTCGTCCACCTCGACTGGTTCCAGCGCTGGCTGGGCGGCGGCGAGCCGCCGTGGCCTGTCGAGGCGTTCGCGCGCAACCAGGTCTTCACCGGGGGTAAGGGGGAGTAGCCGGAGCACGCCCGCTGTTGTGGGCGGCGACACTGGGTCCGACCGAAAGCGTCAGCAGCGAGAGGGGAGCCGAGATGGCGGGGATCTTCAAGGCGTACGACATTCGAGGAACCTATCCCGACCAGATCGACGAGACGATCGCGTTCCGGGTCGGGTACCACTTCCGCGAGCTCCTCGATGACGACGATCTGGCGCTCGGGCCGAAAGTGGTGGTCTCCCGCGACATGCGGTCCCACTCGGTCCCTCTGGCCGAGGCCCTGTGGGACGGGCTGCGGACGAGCGGGGTCGAGGTGGTCGACATCGGGGTCGCCGACACGCCCATGAACTACTTCGCCATCGGCCACCTCTCCGCATCGGGAGGGATTCAGGTCACGGCCAGCCACAACCCTTCCGTCTACAACGGCTTCAAGATGTCGCGCCGGGAGGCGATCCCGGTGTCGTGCGACACCGGGATCGGCGCCCTCGAGCGCAGCGTTCGCGCCAGCGACGGTTCCCACCGACCTGCCGCCGCGAGCCGGGAGAGACCCGCCTCGAGGTCTTCGGCGAGTACGCGAGCACGTCGTGGCCTGGCTCGAACGCGCAGCGAGCCACGGCTGAAGGTGGCCGTCGACGTGGCCAACGGCATGGGCACCCTCTATCGCCGATTCTCGAGCGCCTCAACATCGAGCTGGTGCCGCTGTACTTCGAGCTCGACGGCACCTTCCCGAACCACGAGGCGAACCCGCTCAAGGCCGAGAACCTGCGCGACCTCCAACGCGGCGGTGGTCCAGGAGCACGGCTGCGACCTCGGCGTCGCGTTCGACGGCGACGCCGACCGCGCGATCTTCGTCGACGACGACGGTCGAGCACGATCTCGGCCGACATGGTGACCGGCCTGCTGGCGCCGAGGTTTCTGCGCGGCGAGCCCGGTGCCGCGATCGTCTACGACCTGCGCTCGTCGTGGGCGACCAGCGAGGCGATCGAGGCGGCCGGCGGCCGGCCGGTGCGGGAGCGGGTCGGCCACTCGTTCATGAAGGCGACGATGCGCGAGCTCGGCTGCCCTTCGGCGGCGAGCTCGCGGGGCACTTCTACTACCGCGACAACTTCACCGCCGACTCGTCGATCTTCACCGTGATCGAGGTCGTCAACCTGCTCCGGCGAGACAGGACGATCGCTGGCGGAGCTGGTCCGCCCGCTCGACCGGTACTTCGCCACCGGCGAGATCAACTTCCACGTCGACGACAAGGAAGGCATGATCCGCCGGCTCGGCGAGGACTTCGCCGACGGCGAGGTGGACCACCTCGACGGGATCACCGTCGAGTACGGCGACTGGTGGTTCAACGTCCGCCCCTCGAACACCGAGCCGCTGCTGCGCCTGGTTCTCGAGGCCCGGACCCGCGGCCTGATGGACGAGAAGAAGGCCGTCCTGCTCGGCTACCTGGGGATCCCCGAGTAGCTCGCCGCGGATCGTGAGCCGGCCCGCCGCTGCCGCGGCGGCCCCTGGCGGCTCCGTCGGAGGTCGGGACGACCGGGTAGCCGTTGCCGGGGATCGTCGCGCTCGTCGCACTTTTTTCAAATTGCGCAACCGTCCAACTGTTTGCGGTTGAGATGTTTCGATTTTGAAACAGAAAAACTCTCAGAATGCGTTCATCGTGTCTCTTGACAGTTCGGCGCCTTGGACGTATCATTCTTGCAACATGGAGGTGGCCATGTCGCAGTCGATCACGACCTGGGACTTCGAGTCCGGAAGCCTTCCCTACCGCGACCAGCTCTTCAAGAGCGCCCTGCGCATGACGCGCTCCGTCGAGGATGCCGAGGACCTGATCCAGGAGACCTACCTCAAGGCCTACAAGTACTACGAGCGCTTCGCCGAGGGCACCAACTTCAAGGCGTGGCTGTTCAAGATCATGAAGAACACCTTCATCAACTCGTACCGCAAACGCAAGCTGCAGCCGCCGAAGGTGGACTTCGACGACGTCCAGGAGGGGCTCGAGCAGACCCTGGTGGACAAGGCGAGCATCGACCCGGAGAACCCCGAGATCGGCTTCCTCACCGCCGAGATGGACCACGAAGTGCGCGCAGCCCTGGCCGGCCTTCCCCACGACTACAAGATGGTGGTTCTGCTTGCCGACCTCGAGGGATTCTCCTACAAGGAGATCGCCGACATCCTCGAGGTTCCGGTCGGAACCGTGATGTCACGGCTGTATCGCGGGCGTCGGATGCTCGAGCGCGCCCTGCTGAGCTACGGCCGCGGTACAACTACCTGCACGCTCCGCCGGAGAAGCTGCGCGACGCGCGCATCGATCTGAGGGAGTTCTTCACCTGCCGGCGGAAGCACCGCGACGGCCGAGGCTGCCGCGAACTGAACCACTCCAGTCCGGCTGATCACCCGACCACGGGCCGGGGTGCTGATCCCCGGCCCAGTCGCGTCCGTCGTCCGCGGCAGCGCCCGGAGCTCGCAGCAGAGGACCCGGAATCAGCAGGCCTCCCGGAGATGACGAGCTTGACCCCCTCCTCGACCGTGATCGTCGAGGGTCTCGAGGTCGCGCTGCGGCACGGCCACCAGAAACCCCGAGGTGGGGTTCGGCGTGGTCGGCACGAAGACCAGCGAGCACGGGGGTCGGTCCGGAACGGCGGTCGCGAAGGCGAACTCGCGGGTCACGAAACCGATCGACCGCACCCCGGGGTGGGGGAACGCGAGCAGCACCACCTTGCGGAACTCGGTGGTGTCGCGAACTGGATCGCTTCGGTGATCTGGCGAGCGCCCTGGTAGATCGGGCTGAGCAGCGGAATCCGGCGATCCGGCGCTCGAAGCAGGTCAGCAGCCGGCTGCCGAAGACGTTGGTCGCGAGCAGCCCGAGCACGGCAGCAGCCCGAGCAGGGACAGCAGCATGCCGACGCCGGATCGGGCACGCCGAACAGCTGCGCGGAGATCGGCCGGAACCAGCGGTCGAGCAGCTCGAAGATGAAGCGTGCCGAAGAAGATCGTGACCACCAGCGGGAAGCGCGACCAGGAACCCGACCAGCAGGGTCCGCCGGAGCCAGCCCCGAGCGAGGTCCTGCGCTGCTCGGGGCGCCGGGTCAGGTCGGAGAGCCGGCGGAAGAACCCGGACGGGTTGCGGTCCTCGTGGTGCTCGTTCACAGGCCCATAGTACCTGTGCCCGCGAGGCGCCGCGATCGGTTTGGCCGCGGCCGGGCGGCGCGCTATCATGACCCGCCGGAGGGACGCCGTGAGCAGCACGCAGTCGCTGATGATCGTCGGGGGCCAGTGGGGCGACGAGGGCAAGGGCAAGGTCGTCGACCTCCTGGCCGGCCGGTTTCGACGCGGTGGTGCGCTACAACGGCGGTCACAACGCCGGCCACACGGTGCGCTTCGCCGACCGGCGCTTCGCCCTGCACCTGGTGCCGTCGGGCATCGTCCATTCCGGCTGCCGCTGCTATCTCGGTGCGGGCATGGTGATCGACCCGACGGCGCTGGTCGACGAGATCGACCGGCTCGGCGACCGAGGGCGTCGCCATCGACGGACGGCTCATGCTGTCCGCGCGGGCGACCGTCATCCTGCCGACCCATCGCGCTCTCGACCTGCGCTCGGGAGGACGCGCGCGGCGTGACCCGGATCGGCACCACCGGCCGAGGCATCGGCCCGGCGTACCAGGACCTCGCACAGCGGCGGGCGCTCCGTCTCGAGCTGCTGCGCGACCCGGATCGCCTGGTCGAGGCGGCCCGGGAGGTGATGACCCGGCACAACGTCGAGCTGGAGGAGCTGTTCCGAACCGACCCGGTCGACATCGACGGTGCGCTGTCGGACCTGCTGTCGGCGGCCGCCCGCCTGGCACCGCTGGTGGCCGATGTGGGAGCCGCGCTGGTCGAGCGCGACGCGGCCGGCGACTCGATCCTGTTCGAAGGCGCCCAGGGGGTTCTGCTCGACGTGCTCCACGGAACCTATCCCTATGTGACCTCGTCGTCGTGCCTGCCGGGTTCGGCGGCAATCTCCTGCGGCATCCCGCTGGCACTGCTCGGTCCCGCGGTCGGCGTCATGAAGGCCTACGTGACGCGGGTCGGTGGCGGCCCGTTCCCCTCCGAGCTCGACGACCCGGTCGGCGAGAGTCTGCGCGAACGAGGCCACGAGTTCGGCACCACCACCGGCCGACCGCGACGGTGTGGCTGGTTCGACGCGGTCGCCGGCCGCTACGCCGTGCGGGTTGCGGGCATCGACGGCGATCGCGCTGACCAAGCTCGACGTGCTCGACGGCTTCGAGCGGATCGAGGTGGTGGTCGGGTACGAGCTGCCCGACGGGTCCCGGCTCGAAACGGTGCCGCCCGACCTCGAGCTGCTCGGGCGGGTTCGCCCGGTGACCGAGTCGCTGCCGGGCTGGAAGGGAGCGACCGCCGGCCTCACCGACGAGGCCGGGCTGCCGTCCGCTGCCAGGGACTACCTCGCGTTCCTCGAACAGCGCCTAGGCGTGCCGATCGTGCTGGTGTCCACCGGTCCGCGCCGCGAGGAGACCATGGCACGAGGCGATTCAGAGGTTGCCGCCCGGGTCGCGGGGCTGCTGACGCCGGCTTGACCGGCCCGGGCAGGGGCGCTAGCTTGAAACCAGGTGTGGGCCGTTAGCTCAGTGGTAGAGCATCTGACTTTTAATCAGGTGGTCCTGGGTTCGAATCCCAGACGGCCCAATACTTTAGCACTGAGCTAGCGGTTCTCCGGGCCACCACCGGGCCACGGGGTTAGTTCCACCGTCAGGTAGCCCGTGCTCGTACGTCTCGTGAGCCCTGAGAGACCACACGCTGAGCGGCGCTGATTGCTGCGGGCATCAGCATCACGGCACGGAATCAGCCTTCTTGCCGGCTGCGACTCGCGATTGCCGGCATGCTTCACCTGTGTAGTCACTCTGGGAGAGCTTCATCCCAGCAGTCGAGGTCCTCTTCGAGTTGATTCAGGATGCTCTTCGCTGTAAACCTTTTCACTGGAGTACTTTTTGGAATCGACAGTGGCATCAGGTGCGGGAATGGTTCGCTGTCCCACATCCCCTCTCCGGTCTGCTGCGGTCTTCGCTTGCGACCCAACTTCTTCGCAAGGGCCTCCAGTTTCTTCTTGGGCAGGTCAGCCTGCCGCAGCATTGCCTGCTGCTCCCCGCGGAGCTTGAGCAAGCGTCGCCGGTTCATGATATCACCCGTGACATCATTCGATACTCCCCTTAGAGTCCGTGGGTGTCAACATCAGGGAAGCCAGTTCAGCCCGAGCGCCTTCGACAAGAACACCGCCATCTGAGCCCGGGTGAGCGGCGACTCGGGCAGAAGTTCCCTCCGCCGCAGCCTGCGGTGATTCCTGACGCAGCCAGCGCCTCGACGTGCTGGAAGGCCCAATAGTCCGTGGGCACGTCGGCGAACGTGGCTGTGGGAGGTGCGGGCCCAACCTGAAGCTCGTAGAACAACCGAACGACTTGCACCCGAATAGCCGTGTCTGAGGTGTCGGCCGCGAACTCTGCGAAGTACAGGCGGCTGCTGTTGTCGATTGTCGGCCCAGCAAAGTCCTCGCCGAGAGTGACGCAGCCGGGAGCACCTGACGTGCTGATACCGGCCTCTGTTGGCCAAGTCACGCAGACCTTAGGAAACGCCCCGATCTCGCAGTCGCGGAGGGAGATGCTCAGGAAGTTCGTAGCCAAGTCCGAGTCGTCGCACCCAAATGCTTCAAGTCGGACCACCCGGGCCCCGGTCGGCAGGCTAACCCCATGAATCGCCCACGAGTTGATGCGTGTGGCGAAGTAGTCCTCCGTAACCGAAAGCACTTCCAGGGAAGCTGTCTTGAAGTTAGCTGCTGCGAGGTTCACCACGTGAGCGTTTCCCGTTCCCCAGTTCGGCTCGTTCCAATCCTGCGCGGGAAGCTGAAGCGGCAGCAGGGGACTGGTCGGCAGGGCAAGCAATAGAAGCACTTTGGACACGGGTGGTCGCAGAGTAGTCATAAACAGTCTCCTCCCTCAGCAAGTGGGGCCTTCTGTCGAGACCGTAGCACGGAAAAGCCAACGCTCGCATCAGGACGGCCTACAACACCTGCCACCGTCCACCCCCAGGGTTGCGCGGATTCCCATACAGAAGCTAGCTCTCGAAACTGGGCCTTTCGAAAAACCTCTATAACCCGCTGGTGATATAGGACGGCGACATATCTTCGGTGAGCTGGGCGGTAGCGGAGTATCTTGTGGCTTCCTCTCCACCCCCCATGCTTGGCTACCGTGTCCGCTCGCGGATCTCGCCGGACATGGCGTCAAGGTCAGCGATCGTCCGCGGAAGCAATCCGCGGAACTCCCCGGGGGTCTCGCTGGTGGCAAGTCAGATTGAAAGGCCCTACCTTGGTCCTGGTAGGAGGGAGCGCGAATGAAGCCAATTGGGGCCCTCGTACTCGGTTTGGCGTGCCTTTTGTTGTGTCAAGCTTCACGGTCTGCGGACGAGCCGCCAGCAAAGGCTCAAGAAGCGGAACCGGTCCTCGGACGCTCCGCGCCGGAGACGGCCGGGGAGGCACGCTCGCTCGCGGACGTGGCACGAGAGGTCAAGCTCAACAAGCCTCCTTCTGGCGAGATCCGCATTGTAGGCAGAGCGCAGGTCACCGGCCGCACCTTTGAGGAGTACCTTGCGGCTCTGGCCGAGAAGGAACCCAGACAGTACCAAGCGCTCATTGCGCTCATGCGGATTTGCGATGCCCACTCCGGCTTCATCTCGGCCCTCTATGGCGAAACCGCCGAGTGCGTGACCTTCTGCATGGGCCGCACGACGGTTCACGAGACCACCATTACCTCGGGGACGTACCGCGGTTCGGGCCAGAGCCATGGCGTCGTCGATGGGACTGTCGATGTCTACTCGGCGACTGGGCGCTACCAAGGCAGCGCAGACGTGTGGGGGCCGTTCACAAGCCAGTGGACGGAGACGGGTGCCTACTCTGGGGTGACCGAGCGGGAAGCACATATCAACCACGCCGAGACACCTCAGTGCAAAGCATGCACTAACAGAGTCATGGGAGAGGTCACGTCAATAGGTGTGGAATCGTTCCTCAGGCGGCGTCCTCCTGATCGGCAGGTTGGTCCGAGTCGACGACCCGGATTCCGTTGATGTACTCGGCTCCCATCGCGACCTCGGGGAGCAGGTGGGGGCTGTCAATGCGTCGGAAGTGCTTCTCTGCGACGAGGAGGAGGCGCCAGATGAGTGCGGTGGCGTTCGCCACCTTCTTGTACCGCTTCCCCGCGCTGGTTCGAAGGCGAACGGAGGCGAAAGGCGATTCGACCGGATTGGTCGTTCTCAGATGCTTCCAGTGCTCCTTGGGGAACGAGTAGAAGGTGGTCATCCGCTCCAGTCCCGTTGGAGCGTCTCCGCCGCCTTCGGGTGACTGGCGCCGTACCGGTCGAGGAAGACATCGCGGAGCCTCTCGGCCTCTGCTTGGGTGTCGGCATAGGGGATCTGCTTCAGCAGCGCTCTCGCCTCCGGCTGTAACCGGCGAGGTAGGCAATCGATCACGTTGACCAGCTTGTGGTTCCAGCATCGCTGCTCAGCAGCCTCGGGGAAGATCTCACCGACCGCAGCCCAGATCCCCAGGTGCCCGTCGGCGATGATCAGCCGAGGGATCTTCATCCCGCGATCCCGGAGATTCCGGAGGATGCCGGCCCGGCTTCTTTTGACTCCCGGTGTCCAGCTTCAATCGCGACGACGACCTTCCGACCGTCTCGGAGAGCGGCAATAAGGACAAGGACAGCGGCCTTGTCCTTCTCCAAGCCGGCCTTCACGTAGATCCCATCGGCCCACAGGTAGACTGGCTCCAGCCCCTTGAGGGAGCGGCTCCTCCAAGCACCGAACTCCGCGACCCACTTTCCCCGCAGGCGCTCGATCGAGCTGGGGGACAGCGGAGCACCATCGCCCAGCAGCCCGCGCAGCGCCAACTCGAAGTCTCCTTGCGCGAGGCCATGGAGGTAGAGCTGCGGAAGGAGCTCGCCGATCTGCTCGGTGCGCCGTTTGAACAGCGGCAGGACGCTGCTCTCGAAGCGCTCCTCCAGCCCCCGGACGCGGGGCCGTCGAACCGTCACCGTGCCGCAGCTCATCGACAGCCGCCGCGGCTTGCCATACCCGTTCCGATAGACGGCCGGCCCATCCACCAGCGGCCGGCGCTCGCTCTTTCGCCGCCCGACAAGCTCAGTGATCTCCTCCTCGAGCAGCTCCTGCAGAAAGCTCTGAATCCGTTTCCGGGCCAGCTCCTCAAGCTGATCCCACATGGGCCTTGACCCAAAGCGGTCTTCGGTGTTCTTCTGGTCCACGGCGGTGTTTCCTCCTTTGCCCTACCCAGGGCTGGTCTTCTCAACCAGGAGGTTACGCCGCCCTTAGCTTGATTACACACCCTGTGAAGCTACCTCGGGGCCGTTCTGTGCCGATACTGCAGAAGCGACATGCGTGTGCCAATCCCGCCACCTCGGCATCCTCTAGAGGGCCAGCCCCTCAGTGCACCCACCGGGGTGTTACGTCGTCCGGAGCGTGTGCCGAGTCGGGGGCCGT
Organism: uncultured Acidobacteriota bacterium; assembly: GCA_963714745.1. Lineage (GTDB taxonomy): Bacteria > Acidobacteriota > Thermoanaerobaculia > Thermoanaerobaculales > Sulfomarinibacteraceae > CAVQPK01. The sequence goes on along the minus strand of CAVQPK010000007.1, from coordinate 1,635,634 downwards.
GGCTGGCGGTTGGGTGGGTCCTGCAGGTAGTGGGTTACGGTTGGGCGTTGATCTGTGTCCCCGCAGTTCTCCGATTCGGTTCTAGAGGCTTTGCCCTTGGAGGCGCGCCCACCGACCGTCTCACGGCAGCCTTTGTGGCGTTTGCGTGCCTTGGGGGCATTGCCGTTGGCCGACTCGGTGGGGTATCGCGAAGCTACGCCAAAGGAAACTCGCATCCCTTTGGCGCGCCTTGGAACGGTCACATGGTAGCCGGGGCGGTTTTCGTGCTTGTCGCCATCATCGGAATCCTGCTCGCGCTGCGCTAGCATCCTGTATGGTTGACCCCGTGACGTTCTTTCCTAAAACGGGCCCGGCGTCTCTTATGGTTGGGCGGGAAGGCGCTCCGTGGTGGCCTCCCTGGGTTCGGTCAATGGAATTGACTGACGCGTATCGCGTGCTCGATCTTCCACCTGAGGTCACTCTCGAACAGGCCGAGACGTCCTTCCGGGAGCTTACCCAGGTCTGGCACCCTGACCGGTTTGCAGACGAGGCAATGAAGACGAAGGCTGCACGCAGGCAATCAGATCTCAACTCAGCGATCCGACGAATTCGACAGGAACATGCACGTGAGTCGAGGGGACCCGCGCATCAAGATCCACGGCGTGAGCACTCTGCAGGGGAACCTCCTGTGGCCGACCCGCCAACTCGCCAAAGGGGGTCGGTGAGGGGCTCTGCCTCCGATTCCCAAGCCGGCCGGCTTGATGGTCATGCACGCACGGCCCTGGTCTGCGCTGCCATCCTCACCGTGGTTCTTCTGTGCCTCTTGTGGCAAGTCACCGGCACGAGCGAACACTCCGATTCGTCTGAGGGGATTCCCTTGTACGTGCTCATGGTGATCCTATATGGCTGTCCACTTGCTGCGGGCTGGTTCCTGTTCTTTCGTAGCGCATCGAGGTTGGCGACACAACGGCGGGGGGGGGCCGGCAGGTTCGACTACGCCCTTGTGATCTTGGCTCTCGTGGCGCCGGCCGTCCTTCTCGTTGCGGTCCTGAATGAACTACCCCACTGGTTCTGGTATTGCCTGGCCATTTCAGTCTGTTCCCTTTTGTTTGGAGGACTGTACCTGCTACTTCTCGGGATGCAGACCGTGGTGCGGTGGATAGCCAAGGGGTACCGCGCCCCCTGAACAGTACCCGTCGAGTAGCGACGGGCCTTAGCGGTAGGGTTCGTGCTGGCGGGTCATCATGCGGGTGGGTTTTTTGAGAACGATTCCTGTGGCTGCGGGTCCGCTGACCTATGGCGCCAGGGTCGCGGGAACGGCCGCGAGGTAGGGTGTCCCCCGAATTGGACTCACAAGAATCCTAGAGGGCGGAGTGCGGCGGTCCCGCCTTCGAGCAGTCTTGTGTTTAGGAGCGACCATCCAGTGTGGCTGGGGTGCAACCCTCGTCTATTGCTATCGTCCGCTGACTAGGCCCCCATCCCTGGTCCTTGGACTGCGCATCCGGCGACTCCTCTAGCACCCTCCTGCCTGCCTCTGAGTGTGTCCGCCCGGACGCCACTAGGTGCCGGAAACGGCGCTCCTGTTCATCGCTCCATCTCTCCGGTACTTCGGTTGTCCCGTTTGTCCTATTCGTCTCCGTCGTCTCTTCTGTCCCGGGCGTCCCGGAGCCCGGGACAATCGGGACAGCGGGACAGCGGGACAAACTGGGGCACGCGGGGAATGAGACAACAGGAGTGGGCTTCACCATGGCGACGCGAAACTGGCCCGGAGCCACGCGCTCGACCTCTTCGTCTCCTGCCATGCGGTTCAGGGTCCTTTTCGCATTGCCCGGGGTGATGTTCAGGGCTTCAGCAACATCGAGGTAGGACGTCAGCCCTTCCTCGAGACACTCGAGGATCTGCCCACGGCGGCCTCTGCGGTTGCCACGCTTGGCGGGCGCCAGCAGGTCACTCGCTGTGCGGTTGACCAGCCCTTCCCACTTGATGCTTCCGACGTCGTCAACTTCGACAACTCGGAACCCAATAGACTGTGGAGTCATTGCCAGGTTGTTCTTGGTGCACGCCAGCACCTCGAGCGTGGCGTCGCCCGGATCACTCGCCACAAGGTACGCAGCACGGGACGCGCCTACGATGCCGATTGAGCCCCCGCCACGATAAAGGGGATTGGTGCCGGTCATCTTGTTCAGGTGCCGCACGAGTACCACGGCGACGTGCGTTTCCTCGGCCAGCCGCGCAAGCTGAGCTAGGGTGCGTCGCACGTCCTGATCCCGGTGGGAATCGACAGCACCGCTCAAGAACGCCATGAGGGGGTCGATGAATACCGCCACCGCACCGACGGCTGCGATTCCCTGCCGTAGTTCCTCCATGTCCTCCGGGAGCGAAAGCGGACGCTCGTTGTCTCCGTGTCCTACTGTGTTCAGGATCAGGGCGCGGTCGAGATCGGCGCCGGCAAGCTTGAGCCTCGGGACTATGGTATCGGCGATGCCGTCTTCTGCGTTGAGCATCACCACGCCACCGGAAACGCCCACAGTACCGTCAGGCATGGGTCGCCCGCTGCTGATCCGCGCAGCGATATCGACGGTGACAAGGCTCTTCCCGTGCCCCGGGTCTCCGTCCAACATCGTCAGCTTCCCGAGCGGGAACCGGCGCTGCCAAGCCCAGGAGACCGCCTCGGGCTCAACGGTGGACGCCAGAACGCCCACGGCAGCCGCCTCGGTTCGCGGTTCTTGGGTGGTCTCCAGCGACCTGATGCGAGCCCTTAGCGATGCCAGCGCGGCCTTGTCGTGGGGAGCCTCAGCAACAGCAAGAGCTGCAGGGACAAGCGCCCTTTGCGCAGCTTCGACGCGCACCTGGCGAGCCCAGTACTCACAATGTGCAACATCCTGTAGAGGCTCAACGAGTTGTGCCAGGCGATTCCGGCCACCCACCCGCTCAAGCTGACCGGTACGTTGAAGTTCGGCTGCGACGGTGACCTTGTCGACGGCCTCGCCCCGGTTGGCTAGGCGAAGCGTTGCGCCCCAAACGCACCCGTCGGCCTCGAACGAGAACTCTGCTGGTTGTAACCCCGTATCGATCGCCCGAGCAAGCGCGCTGTCGTCGCAGAGCGCCGCTCCGAGGGTCGCGGATTCGGCTTCGGTGGTCATGCTGCCACCTCGTCAGCCTCGGTGCACCCGAGGGGCGACAGAGCGGTGGCGGTGGTCACCGGGCTACTTCCTCGGCTGTGTGACAGAACATTCGCTCCCGCTCGTAGCGCTCGACCTCTGATAGGGGATAGAGAGGCTTCGAGTGTGGGGAGTCCCCCAGTCGGACGTACTTCGGCCCACCGCCAGTCACACGCCTCTTTCGGATGGTCTGCGGCTTCATGCCCCAGCGTTGTGCAAGATCTTGAGTGGTCAGAAACACCTCGGTCATGGCGTTTCACCTCCTACGAATAGCGTCAACGCAGGAGAACTTCAGGTCAATGAGCATGCCGGAGTCGGGACCGTGCTGGCTGTCCGCCCACGGTTGATTCATGGAGGTCGATTTCCAGGGAAATATAACAATGAAGAATACTTAGGTGGACTATCGGACGCATCCGAGCGCGCCACGCTCGGTGCGAAGAGCATTTGGTGGGGGGCGTAGATGGCGTAGGACTCGTCGAGCTAGGCGTAGGAGGCGTCGTCCGAGACGAGGTTCGAAAAGAGGTTCGAGAAGAACTTGGAGGGGTCCCTCGTGATGCGGGAATTGTCCCCGCCAGATGGCTGTGGTCGACCTTCCCGGTGACGAGTCGGCCGGCTTAGAGCCCCCCCGCGGTCAGGATCACGCTCCCGAGCGGTCGGTCCAGTGTCTCGCGGTCAAGATGCGGCACTCTTCGCCTCTGCCATCTCGACCACCTCGTCTTTGCGCTCGGCCTTCTCGATCGCTGTGAGTGTCGCGCCGTGGTCCTAGTCCTCAGCGACGACGGTTTGCCAGTGTGTGGGTATTCTCAAGTGGCGGCTCCAGGGGGGTTCAAGTAACCTGCCCGTGAGAGAACTGATCGCGGAGGTTTACCTATGGCAATGGCGCACCGCAGGGGTATGCGACGTGCTGGGATCGTGGTAGGTGCCGTGGTTGGTGCCCTAATCCTGGCGGCTGCCATCTGGGACGCCATGTTCTCCCGAGCAATATTCCAGAACGATCTCGCAGAAATCGGAAAAGGAGTGCTCGCCGCGGTTTTCGCCTTCGTCCTCATCTTCTTGGCATTCGAGGGGTTTGCGTGGATCATCGAGGGGTTTCGGTCTAAGAACGGTAACTCCGAATAGTAGGGCAGCGCGGGTCTGAATCCTCCTAGGCGCGTGGCTACGTCCACGATCCCTCCCTCTTCGCCCGCTTCTTGAAACGGACCACCTCGCCGTTGATGTTCGCCTTGTCGAGGGCGCTGCGGAGTTCGTCAAGCCCCAGGGGCGCGTACACCCTTTCGGTCACCAGCACTGACGAGTGCCTGAGCAGGCGAGACGCGACGTGCAGACCGGCCTTGCGGGCGACCCGGAGGCCGAAGGACCGCCGGATGTCGTGGATGTGGACTCCCTCGAGCTTCGCCTTTTCGCACAGCCGCTCCCAGGGCTTGCGGAGGTCGTGGCGGTGGTGCTCGGGGTTCTTGCCGGGGACCAACCACGGGCTTCCAGCCATGTGTGGCGTGTTGGAGAGGAGTGCCACGGTGGAATCGGTGAGGGGCAGAACCTGCTTCCGGCCCGACTTGGGGCTCGGGATGGTCCACTCCTTCGCGTCGAGGTCGAAGTCGGACCACTTCGCCCGGAGCACTTCGGAGCGCCGCGCGCCGGTCTCGATGAGCAGCCGGAACGCGCACCTCAGAAACTTGTCCTTTTCCGCGGCGATGGCGTCGAGGAGGGCCTTCATCTCCTCGTCGCTGAGAACGCGGTCCCGGGGCTCTGCCTCGCGGTAGGGCTCCACCGCCTTCGCAGGGTTGTCCTTGATGAGCTTCGCCTTGACCGCCGCGGAGAGGCAGGCGCGCAACGCGGCCAGCCAGCGATTCGCGGTGGCGTGTCCAGCGGTCGGAGGAATGGGCCTCGGCTGGCGACCCTTCTTCACAGCGGCGGCGGCCTGACTCTCGAGGCGGGCACGTGCCGCCTCTGCCTCGTTCGCCATCGCACCGGAGATCTCCGAGACCTCAATATCGTCGAGGCGGCGCCGCTTCCACAGCTTCTTGGCGCGCTTGATGTACATCTCGTCGGCGTCGGGGCGCTTCTTGCGCTTCTTCACGTTCTCGAGGTACGTGTCGGCCCACGACCCGAAGGTGGTGGTGTCTTTGGACTTCTCCTCGAGAGGGAGGCCGAGCGTGGCCTTGGCGAGGTAAGGCTTGGCGAGCTTCCTGGCTTCATCGAGGGTGATGGTCCCAAACTCACCGATCACTTTCCTTCGCCGCTCGCCGCGCCCCCCGTATCGGATGAAGAAGATGATTCTCTTCGGGAGCACCCGGGCGTAGAAGCCCTTGAGGCTCTCGTCGGCGACGTCGTACCCGCGGGGGTCGTCAGTGGAGAGGTCCTTGATGGTGTCGTTGGTGAGTTTCATCGCCGCGTCCTCCCGTGCTCGCTTCCGGTCTCGGGATCCGGGCCACCACCGGGCCACAGGGTCTCTGGCGACCGCCGTCCGGGCAGGGCTTCCGGGCCACTACCGGGCCACGCCTCGATCAACTTTCCGGGCCACGAATCAACGTTCATACCGTTGAATATAGGCCAGTTCAGTGAGCTTGTCAACAGGAATAATCAGGTGGTCAACGCCAGAGATCTTGACTTTTAATCAGGTGGTCGCTGGTTCGAATCCAGCACGGCTCACCAGGCATTTCAGCCCGGGCCCCTACCGTCGAGGGCCGCAAGGGCCCGGGCGGAAACGCCTCGCGATGGGCGGCGTGCGCTCCGGTTGCCTTCCGGGGGGCTCCCCAGTATCGGGTCGCTTCGCTATCCTGTATGCCGTGAGACGGTGGTATTGCACGATCGCTGCGGTCCTGGTGCTGGTGGGAGCCGGCGTGGTGGTGCTCGGCCAGGACCCGGTTCCCCTCGAGATGCTCGACGGGCAGGGTGAGGTCCTGGACCTCGAGGCCCTCGAGCGCGAGGTCTGGGCCGAGGTCAACCGGTATCGGGTCGAGAAGGGGCTTTCCGAGCTGACCTGGGATCAGGACCTGGCGGAGGTGGCCCGCGACTACAGCCGCACGATGCTGGTCCGGGCCGATCTCGAGCACGATGTCGGGGGGACCACGACCGCTGAGCGGCTCCGCTCGGCGGGTGTCGACTACCTCTGCGCGTGCGAGAACCTGAGCTTCAAGAGGGGTTTCAACATCGATCCCGCGAACCGAGCGGTCACCGGTTGGATCTACTCGCAGGAGCATCGCGAGAACATGCTCAACCGGTGCGTGACCGGGGCGGGCGCCGGCATCGCGGCCTCCCCGACCGGCGGCTTCTACGTCACCTGGATTGCCCGCCGTCCCCTGAGCTGACGGGAGGAGCGGGGTCACTCTCCCTCGTCGAGCAGGTCGAGAATCGGCGGACGCCGGCTTGTCCACGGTCGCGCCCGCTCGAGCTGACCGGCGAGCTGCAGCAGCCTCGCCTCGTCACCGAACCGAGTGGCCCACTGGGTGCCGATCGGCAGCCCGTTCGGGTTCCAGACCAGGGGGAGGCTGACTGCAGGCTGCCCGGTCATGTTGAACAGCATCGTGTTGGGCGTGGCATCGAGGGCGTCGGCGGCGAGGTGGTCGAGGGCGGCAAGCAGCGCCGGGCGGAGCGGGAGCTTGCCCAGCAGCGCGGACAGCGCGCGCTCCGAAGCCGTCAGATCGAGCTCGCCGATCCGTACCGGGGGCGCGGCGAGGGTCGGTGTCAGCAGGACGTCGTAGCGCTCGAAGAAGGGGGCGATCTCGCGGGCGGCTCGGTGGATCAGCTGCCGATTCCAGGCGTAGTCGGACGCCCGGACGGCATCACCGATCCGTTTCATCAGCCACGTGGTGCCTTCGACATCGGCCGCCCGCGGCCGGCGTCCGACCACCTCCCCGAGCACTCTCAGCGCGGCGGAGGTGTTCACCGCCACCACCAGCAGGTAGGCTCGCACCAGGGCTTCGCGGTCGAAGTCCGGGCACGCCTCTTCGACCCGGTGACCGAGCGACTCGGCGAGCTTCGCGCAGTCGTGGACCGCCGCCACGCAGTCGGGGTGGGTGGAGGATCCGAACAGGGCGCGGGTGGTGAAGGCGATCCGCAGCCGCGGCGGGTCGACGCCGACCTCGTCGAGGTACGGACGCAGCGGTGCGACGACCTCGTAGGGAGCCCCCGGATCGCTGCCGTGGATCGCGTCCAGCATCGCCGCGCTGTCGCGGACCGTTCGGGTCAGCACGTGCTCGACCACGAAGCCGTCCCACGACTCGCCCCTCCAGGGCCCCATCGGCGAGCGCGCGCGGGTCGGCTTGAGCCCGACCAGTCCGCAGGCCGACGCGGGGATGCGGATCGAGCCGCCGCCGTCGCCGGCGTGCGCGATCGGCACGATCCGGGCGGCAACCGCGGCGGCGGATCCTCCCGACGAGCCGCCCGGGGTGTGCTCGGTGTTCCAGGGGTTTCGCGCCGGGCCGCGCAGCCTGGATTCGGTCACACCCAGGAGGCCGAGCTCGGGGGTGTTGGTTCGACCGAGCACGACCACGCCGGATGCGAGAAAACGCCGGACGAGCTCGCAGGTTCCCGGCGCGACCCAACCCTCCATGATCCGGCAGCTGGCGGTCGACGGCTCGCCCTCCATCTCCGCGAGCAGGTCCTTCACCAGGAACGGCACGCCGCGAAAGGGGCCTTCGGGGAGCGCTCCCGCCGCCTCGCGGCGGGCCTGCTCGAAGCGGCGGTGAACGACCGCATTGAGGGCCGGGTGGAGGGCCTCGATGCGGCGGATCGCCTCCTCGGCGAGCTCGGTCGCAGTGACCTGTCCGGCCCTGACCAGAGCGGCCATTCCGAGCCCGTCGAGCGAGTCGTACTCGGCAATCCCGACCATGCCGGCCTCCTTCAGCGAGCCACAGCCACGGGGCGGAGCAGGCGCACCGTCGCGACCCCGAGCCGCCACAGCAGGATGCCGTTGGCGGCACCCTCGGCGAGCTTCGGCGCCAGGACCCCTGCGAGCTGGGAACCGACCTGCCCGACACCTTCGGGGAGGCCCTCGAGCAGCTGACCGACCCCGTCGGCGGCGGCATCCCGGGTGAGCGCCTCGGTCGCCTGCTGGACATGGCCGCTCAGGTAGGCGAGGGCGAACGCCCGGCCGAGCACGACGGCGGTCCCGAGCCCGCCGAGCCGCAGCCGGTAGAGCCGGCAGAGGTCGGCAACCAGGGCGAGGGCGGCGTGGAGCACGATCGCGGTGTCGATCGAGCGGGGGGTCACCGCGGTCTTGGCCGCGACCAGCCGCGCCGCCCGCGCGACCCGCCGGCGGGCGGCGCCGTCGATCACCGACTGGAAACCGGCGGCGAAATCCTCGAGCCACGCCTCGGCGCCGGGGTGGAGGTCTCGGTCAACCAGGCGCCGGCGATGCGACCGCAGGCGTTCGACCTCGTCCGGCGTGAATCCGGCGCGGGTGAGATCGCGGGCGGCTCCCTCACCGTCGACCGGGTAGTCGTCGAGGTACGCCTCGAGGCGCTCGACGGCGGCCTCGAGGCGGGCGCGAGCGAGTCGCCGCAGCCGGCTGCGCTCGGCAAGGGCGGCGAGCGCGCGAAGGTCGACCTGGCCGACCCGGCGCAGCCTCAGCGCCGCGAGCAGCGTTCTCCCCGCCGCGGCGACGACCACCAGGAGGAGCACCGCGAGCGCTCCCCAGCCGGTCCAACGGAGAGCAGCCGGCAGGGCGGCGAGGCGGTCGGCGAGCTCGACCACCTGACCGACCACCAGCAGGACGACCAGCGCGCCGAGGGCGGCGACCGCGAGCACGAAGGTGGCGCTGAACAGGAAGCCCGGGAGGCGGAGACCGATCCGGTCGTCGAGCTCGTCCTCGAGCTCGGCACGGTCGCGGTCGTCGAGCGAGTCGAGCTCGGCGCGGGCGACGGGGTGGGGGTCCACCGGAGGGGTGACCCGGCGACCGAGGCCGCTGTCCCCTTCCCGCAGCGGCTCAGAGCCGTCCCGGGCCCGCTCGACTCCGATCTGCCTCGGCTGCCGGCGGCCGCCGGACCGGGGCCGACTCGACGGGACGTTCACCGGCTGTTGGTCGTCGTCGGGGCGTGGTTCGTCCATGGCTGCGGCCTCCCCCTACTCGACGAGATCGCGGGCGAGCAGGAACTCCAGCACCCCGTCGAGCCCGAACTGCCGCGGCGGAAGGTCCATGCGGCGCGGTGCGTCGGGGTGGACGTCGGGAAAGACGAAGTCTCCCGGCTGCCAGTCGTCGGGCCAGGTTTCGGGAAGCTCCGACACGGGGTACCGCAGGGGCGGTTCCGCCGCGCTTCGTGGCGAGCCGTCGGCGTCGAGCACGGTGCGGCCGATCAGCTCCCGGCCATCCCCGGCGGAGCGGGTCGAGACCACCGCGCTGGCGGCGTGGAACGACGCACGCCAGCCCGGGCGGTCCTCGGCCATCCGGCGGGCCATGTCGCGCAGCAGCGCGACCAGGCGGCCCCGGTCGGTGGGGTGGACCAGGTCGGCCTTCGACGCGATCAGGGCGAGCCGGGCGATTCCGCCCGGCCGGATGCGGCCCGCGGTCAGCGCCTCCACCGTCAGCCCGGCCGCGCGGTCGATCGGACCGCGTTCGGAGTCGAGCGCGCCGAACAGCGTCTTGAGCAGCTCGCGCTGGTCGTTGTAGCGTCCTGTGCCGCCCATGAGGATGCCCGGCACGTCGACCAGCACCACCAGCCGGTGGCAGCGGCGGAGAAAGCTGAAGATCGGGGTGACCACCGCGTCCCGATAGCGATCGTAGCGCTCGGCGAAACGCCAGAACAGGTCCGACCGCCGGGCGCGGAGCGCGGCGGTGAGGGGAGCGAACTCCTCGCCGTGGAACCCGCTCGGACGGGCGGCCGCGATCTGGGCAGGCGAGCCGGGACGGGCCATGGCGCCGTCCTCGCCGAGCAGGAAGGTCGACGGCGTGATCCGCGGCCGGAAGGCGAGCGCGAGCCGGGCGAGGGTCAGCCGGTAGGCCTCGAGAAGGGTGGCCTCGTCCGGGTCCGCACCCTCGAGCGCGGCAAGGTAGGGCTTGGCGAGCTCCGCCGTGCGCAGGTCGTACTGGAGCGGGCCGAGCACCGCATCGGACCAGGTCGCGAAGTCGCTGCCCAGCATACCGGCGTCGGCCATCCGCTCGCCGGGGAAGTCGTAGAGGTGGAGCTCGACCCGGGTGAAGCGCCAGTCGGTGCGCTCGAAGCCGCACCGGAGGTGCGTCTCGGCGCGCGTCTTGACCGGCCACCTGCCGTGGTCGACGAGGGTCCGCCGGAAGCTCTCGGCGTCGAAGGGCGCCTCGCCCGGCCCGGGCGGCAGCCTCCGGAAGCGCGCCACCAGAGCCTCCCCGTCGCGGCCGAGACGGAGCCGGCCAGGGTCGTGGTCCTCGAGGTGTGAGACCAGCGAGGTCAGGAACACGCTCTTGCCGGAGTTTCCGATGCCGGTGACGCCGACCCGAAGCCGGCGCAGCCAGGGACGCCCCATCGCACCTCCCTGCTCGTCATCATCCCACGGCCCGGGGGCGCGGGCCACGATCGCCGTGGCGCGCCCTCCTCTGTTACCCTTCGGTGAGGAGGACCCGGGGCCTGCGTATGCAGTGCATCACGAACCCCGAGCTGGGTCATTTTCTGGCCCGTGGCACGCCCTCCGCGCCACCCTCCTATGACCTCGACCTGAGCGCGATCTTCTGCGACATCCTGAGCCGAGCGAACGACTTCGTCCCCTCGGAGGCGGGCGCGATCTTCCTCGATGATCCCGCGGTGGAGGGCGGCAGGACGGTGGCGGAGCTGGTGCTGATCGCGTGCTTCGGCGACCTACCGCCGGACCTCGTCGGTCTGCGGCTGACACCCGAGCAGGGCATCGTCGGCACGGTCTACCGCACCGGCCGGGCCTATGTCAGTCCGACCGGGATCGATGAGCTGCTGTTTCTCGACGCGGTCTCCGACGAGCCGGTGGTTCGGCCGCGCTCGGTGGTGTGCGCGCCGCTGGTCCTCGAGGGCCGGGTCATCGGGGCCCTCGAGCTGATCAACCACCGCGAGGAGCGTTCCTACACCCGGCGCGAGCTCAACCTGCTCGAGATCTTCGCTCAGACCATCTCGGCCTCGATCGCCAACGCGACCGATGCGCACCGGGCGCGGGAGATGGCGAAGCTGGACGACCTGACCGGGCTCTTCAACGACCGCTACCTCCACTACAGCCTGTCGGCGGAGGTCACCCGGGCGCTGAGGGACGGCGGGGAGTGCGGGCTGGTCTTCCTCGACCTCGACCACTTCAAGAACGTCAACGACGTCCACGGCCATCTGGTCGGGTCCCGCGTGCTCCGTGAGGTCGGCGGACTGCTGCGCCGGATCCTGCCGGGGCCGAACGTCGCCGCCCGATACGGAGGAGACGAGTTCGTCGTGATCCTGCCGGGTGCCGGCCGCCAGGAGGCCGCGTGGGCGGCCGAGGCCATCCGCCAGACGATCGAGCACACCGTGTTCCTCGAACGAGCGGACCCGGCCGACCCGGTCAACTACCCCGCGCTCAGGATCACCGACGTGGTCACCTGCTCACTCGGGATCGCGACCCTGCGCGGCGACGTGCTGCCCGTTGTGGGGCCGACTCCGAGCGTGCCGGCGGCCAAGAACGAGCTCATGAGGATGGCCGACTCGAGCATGTACCGGGCCAAGGACGGCGGCAGGAACCGGGTGGTCGCGACCTGGGACCGCTGAACCCCGCGAGCGCCGGCGGTCCGAAGGGGTCATCGGGGGCGGGCGAGCGCGTCGCCGAGGCGGACCTCGCGACCCGGCTCCAGCTCCGGCAGGACCGGGGGGCCGCCGGGCGGGATCAGCAGCACCACAGTGGAGCCGAGGTGGAAGGCCATCAGCTCGTCACCGCGGGCAACCGGCACCGGAGGGTCGTAGCGGCGGGTTTCGGCCCGCGCGCCGCGCCGGTTCGACACTCCTCCGGTGGGGTGGTTCCACCCGGGGTCGAAGGCGACCGAGATCCGTCCGACGTTGGTGGCGCCGACGGCGATCACCGCGACGGCTCCGCTTACAGCGGTCTCGAGGTGGCAGACGACCCGCTCGTTGCGCGGGAACAGGCCGGGGACGAGGGTCACGGCGGGCAGGTGAACGGGCAGCAGCGCGCCGGGCACCGAGCGCGCCGCAGTCACGGCTCCGCTGCACGGTGCGTGGATCCGGTGGTAGTGACGGGGGGAGAGGTAGAGGGTGAGAAAGCTGCCGCCCTCCCAGCGGGCGGCGTCGGGCTCGTCGAGCAGGGCGGCAAGGGGGTAGCTGCGTCCTTTGACCTCGAGCACGCGGCCGTCCTGCACGGTGCCGAGCTGCCCCAGAACGCCGTCGACCGGGCTGGTGACCGCGCGCGGGTCCGGATCCTGGGGGCGTGCGCCGGCGCGCAGCCGCCGGGTGAAGAAGGCATCGAACGAAACATAGGCGTCAAGGGGAAGCTCGGCCTCTCCGACCTCGGCCCCGACCGCGGCCGCGAACGCGGACAGCAGCGGGCGGCGCAGCACCCGCGGAAGCCGGACGTCCGCGACGCGGCCCGCGAACCGGCTCGTCACGGCCAGGGGCAGGTGGCGCATGAGACCGATCGCGGCCCGCCAACGAAGAGGCACCCGGTCCGGCTCGGTCATCCGCTCCTCCCGGCACGAACTGTAGCAGGTGGTGCTCCGGGCGGATTGCGATGGTCGACCTCGCCACGGCGAGGCTAGACTGGCGACCATGGGTCATTCGTTGGAGGTCCGCGACGGCGATCGGCTGGTCTTCGCCAGCGACGGCCGCTGGCTGCACCCGCTGCTCGAGCTCGCCGAACGACTGGCGCTGGGCGACCTGGAGCCCGGGCGACTGGCGGTCCGCGACCGGGTGGTCGGCCGCGCCGCCGCGATGGTGCTGGTCCACCTCGGGATCCGGCAGGTTCACGCCGGCGTGCTGAGCGTTCCCGGGCGCGAGGCCTTCGAGCGCCACGGCGTCAGATGGTCGTGCGACAGCGAGGTGGCGCGTATCGCCTGCGCGACCGAAAATCTGCTGTTGGAGGAGTCGGACCCGGGAGAGGCGTGGCGCCTGGTGGCGGCCCGCGCAGGGAGCGTCTGACCCAACCGCCCGGATATACTGGTCAACACACCGGTCGGAGGCTGCGCTGATGAACGACTTCAAGCACCCTCACCTGGTCCGCTCGGAGGACGTGCCCCGGGCCGAAGAGGAGCACTTCGCACACCCGTTGAACGATGCCTCCGACCTTTACGGTGTTTCGCTGAGCGAGCGTGTGGGGCTCCGGCGGATCGGTGTTCACCGGGTGCGGGTGCCGCCGGGCAAGGAGGCGTTCATCTACCACTCGCACGCGGTCGAGGAGGAGTTCGTCTACATCCTCGAAGGGCGAGGGGTGGCCGAGATCGCCGGGGAGGAGTTCGAGGTCGGCCCCGGCGACTTCATGGGATTCCCGGCGCCTTCGGTGCCGCACCACCTCAAGAACCCCAACGACAGCGACCTCGTCTACCTGATGGGCGGAGAACGCCGCGAGGTGGAGATCGCGGAGTTCCCGCGCCTCGGCAAGCACCTGGTGCGCACCGGCCGCGAGGCGTTTCTGGTCGACTCGAGGCACCTGCAGTCGTTCTGGAAGGCTGACGCGGACGACTAGTCGCACCGCACGCGCCCGTCGTCCGCGGCAGGGACCGGCGCGGTTCCGACCGCTCAGGGTGGGCCGGTGCAGGGGCCGGCTTCGCGCCACGCAGCCGCACCGAGCTCGATGATCGTCCCGGCGCTCGCGAAGTCGAACCAACCGAAGCCGGCGACACGGGGCGTGACCGCGGGAACCCCCTCGCACTGCGCGGCGGCGAGCTGCTCCTGCATGATCAGGAACGCACGTTCGAGCGCCTCCCAGCGAGACGGCAGATTGGGATCGCCGGCCTGCTCGTGCTGACGTGACAGCCACTGCTCGATTTTCCTCGCGGCCGCATTGAATCCCCGCCGGGGTGTGGAGCGCAGAGCGAGCTCGGTGGCAGGCTCGAGTCGCGACGCGAGCCGGAGCACGTTGCAGGCGACCACCGGGTCGTCGGCCAGCCCACGTGCGGCGCGCACCGGAACCGGCGCAACCAGGGCTCCATCGGCCAGGGTTCGCCCCCCAAGCCGCAGCGGCGCGAGCAGACCCGGGATGGCGGAGGACGCGCGGACCGCATCGGCCAACGGCCCCCGGGTCACGGCCACCTCCTCCCCGGTGTCGTAATCGGCGCAGACCGCCGCGAACGGGCGGTCGAGGTCCTCGATCAAGGTCGAGCCGAAGAGGTCCCGCAGCAGGTCGTGGAGGGCGGTGCCGAGCAACGAGCCGAGCAGCACGCGGCCGAGGCGGGGCCAGTCGAGCCCGAGCACGAGACCTTCGATTTCCGCGGCGTCGAGCCCGGTCGCCCACAAACCCCCGACCACTGCGCCCATCGAGGTTCCGGCGACCGCCGCGACGTCGACCCCTTCCTCCTCGGCGGCGCGAAGAATGCCGACGTGAGCGAGCCCCCGGGCGGCGCCGCCGCCAAGGGCGAGGGTGACCCGGCGCGGCCTCACCGGGGCTCCCCTGCGTGTGGCCCTACGACTCGAAACGACCGGTGCTCGGTCGGGCTCGGGCCGTGGGCGCAGGGAGGTCGAGTCGGCATCCGCTCGGCATTGTAGCGCGCGGGGCAGGCACCAACCCGGATCGCGCCGCTCGATCGGGACGAAGAAAGGGCCCCTGACGGGGCCCCGTGGTTCATCTCGTCAGGTCGTGGATCACTCGGAGGGCTTGAAATCCACCCTGCGATTCTGCGCACGACCCTCGGCGGTGTCGTTGGAGGCGACCGGTTGCTTGGGGCCGAAGCCGACTGTCGCGAGACGGTCGGCAGCGACGCCCTTGGCGACCAGATACGCCTTGACTGAGTCGGCCCGCATCCCCGACAGTGCCATGTTCCAGCCCATCGGACCGGTGGAGTCCGTGTGGCCCTGGATCTCGACCTTGTACTGGGGGTTCTTGGCGAGGAAGGTCGCCACACCGTCGAGCAGCTCGGTGGCGGCGCTCTTCAGGTTCGCCTTGTTGAGGTCGAAGAGCACCGTGCCCTCCACCGACCACGAGTCGCCGCGGATGGTGATCGCGGTCGGGGGGCAGCCGGTCTCGTCGACCGGGACGCCGCGCGGGGTCCCGGGGCACTTGTCCATGGAGTCCGCAACGCCGTCGCCGTCCGAGTCGAGTGGGCAGCCGGCGGCGTCGACCTTGACCCCCTTCGGGGTGCCGGGGCACTTGTCCATGGAGTCCGCCACGCCGTCGCCGTCGGAGTCGACCGGGCAGCCGGCCGCATCGACCGTGACGCCGCGCGGGGTGCCGGGGCAGCGGTCGAGGTAGTCCGCGACCCCGTCGCCGTCCGAGTCGGGTGGGCAGCCGTTGGCATCGACGGCGACACCTTTGGGGGTGTCGGGGCAGCGGTCGAGCCGGTCTGCCACGCCGTCGCCGTCGGAATCCCGCTCGAGAAGCGCGTCCTCGACCAGCTTCGCCATTCCGGAGGCGGACGCGACGTCGGTCATCGTGCGCGCGGAGCCGCAGCCGCCGGCGTCGGCGATCGACCGCAGCATCGCCGCGCCCTTGCTGTCGTTGCCGACCAGGACGGTCCAGATGCAGAGGTCGTCGCCGTACTTGCCCTTCAGGGCCCGGGCGGCGTTGACGTCGGGATCGCCCATGTGGCGTCCGTCGCTGATCACCACCAGCGCCTTCGGACCGCCCGAGCCGAGATCTCCGGCGACCGCGCCCAACGCCAGGTCGAGCGGGCTGCCGCCGCCGGCACACCCGACCGAGTCGATCGCGGCGCCGAAGGTCGCGGTCGAGTAGGTCCCCATGCCCTCGAGCAGGTTGGTCTTACCCTTCGGCAGGCAGGCGCCGCGGCCGAAGACGCGGAGCCCCGCCTGGTAGCCGAGCTCCGGCACCGCACGGTTGAAGCTCGCGGCAAGGTCGCGCTCGAGCGTGAGCTTGGGCTGGCGCTGGTACTGGTCGGACATCGACTGCGACGCGTCGACCACGACCACGAAGCCCTCGACCTTCTTGACCCAGCCGTCGGACGGCATCGGCATCGACTCGAAGGCCATCGGCGGGTGGTGCATCGAGGCGCAACCGACGGTGAGAGCAGAGATCGCCGCTACGGCGAGAACCAGGTGAACGGACCGGTTCATTGTCTTCCTCCTTCTGCAGGCGCGCACTTTTCTCGCTGGGTGGATACCGAACCAGTGTAGCGCGGCCGTGCGTTCATGAGAACCGCCGACACCGTCGCGGACTTCCCTTTTCCTGGGGTCTGAAATCCCGGACCGCCGGGTCCCGGCTCAGCCGACCAGCCACCTCTGGGCAACGAAGAGCCCGCCGACGAAAACGAAGAAGGCGAGCCCGGCAAGGCTGAGCAGGAGCATCGCTCGCCCCGGTCGGAACTCCAGCGGGGTGTGCCGCGAGGTGAGCAGCCGCAGGTTGAGCGCGGCGAAGACCGGAGCGGCGAGGAAGGCGATCGTGGTGGCGAGGTCGATGAGGCGGGTGAACTGTCCCAGGAAGAGGTGGATGATGACCAGCGCGCACACCGCCGAGAGAGCGATCCAGAGCCCGTGGAGCAGGTTCTCCGAGATCGCGAGGCGCGGCGCGAGGAGGCGGGTCGCGCCGGCGAGCGACCGGGGATAGGCGTCGATCACCGTCAGCGTGGTGGAGAGCATGGCAGTGAGCGCGGCGAGCGCGACGATCGGTCCCGACCAGGGCCCGAGGGTCTGCTCGTAGAGCCTCACCAGCTGGGCGGCGAAGGCCACGCTGGAGTCCGGGAAGCTCTCGCCCGAGCCGTACATGACCAGTGCGCCGAGGGCCAGGAAGACGGCCGCGAGGGCGACCGTGAGCAGGTAGCCGAAGTTGAAGTCGAAGCGCGCCTCGGCGAGGGTGGTCCTGCGACCCTCGGCATGCTCGCGGGCCCTGATCCAGAGCGACTGCCACACCGAGAGCTCGATCGGCGCCGGCATCCAGCCCATCAACGCGACCAGGAAGCCGAGGTGAGCCAACCGGAAGGCGTCGGGGCCCCGGTACCCGGCCGAAGCGACTCGACCGTGAGCCAGGGCGACCGCGAGCGCGGTGACCGTCGCGACCACCAACAGCGCCATGATCAGCTTCATCGCCCGGTCGAGCCACCGGTAGTGGCCGATCAGAACGACCGCCGCGCAGCCCGCGAGCAGCACGGCGCTCCACAAGGTGGCGGTGGCGCCGAGCTGGAGAAAGTTCTCGGCCAGGGCGGCGGTGACGAAGGTCACGCCGGCGACGCTGATGACAGCGGTCACGGTGTTGAGCACGAAGAAAAGCCAGAGGGCGCCGCGGCCGAGGCGGAGGTAGCCGTCGAGGAGGCTCTCGCCGGTGGCGACGGTGTACCGGTGCCCGTACTCGAAGAACGGGTACTTGAAGAGGTTGATCGCGAGCACCACCACGAGCAACTGGAAGCCGAACTCGGCCCCGGCCCGGGTCGACTGGACGAGGTGAGAGACGCCGACCGCGGCGCCGGCCATCAGCAGGCCGGGACCGACAGCGCGGAGCAGGGCGAGCCACCGTGCGATGCCGGTCGAGCTGCTGCTGAGAGGCATGCGCAAAAAGGTAGCACGCGGCCGACCCGACTTCCATCCCGAGGCTGGCGGACGACCGGCCGGCGACCTATCGTGGAGAGGAGAGGACAGCCGGTGGGAGGGCACCGTGGCGCACGAGCCGCAGGCAGAGGAGTTCGGTCTCACTGCCGAGGATGAGCGCTGTATGCCGGAGCCCTGGGTGGAGAGCCACCGGGGTGTCCTGGTCACGGCAGTGGTCGCGGCAGCGTTTCTGCTGCTCTTCGTCACCGTGCTGGCAGCCTCCGGGTCGCTGTCGGCGGCCTCGTTCTTGGCAGTGGTCGGGGTCGCTGCGTCGCTGATCGTCCTGCTACCGGCAACCACGCTGCTGGTGTGCGTGCTCGGCTGCGCCGAGGACCGGCTGCGCACGAAGCGCGACCCGCTCTGGCGGGCCTGCGCCGCCTATCGCAGCGCCCTCTCGGCCTACCAGCGGCAGCTGAAGTGCGGCTCGGTTCCGATCTCGGCCGCGGACCCGGTGGGATGGCGGCGGCTCGGCCGCGACGCCCTGCTGATCGCCATGACGGACCGGTTCGTCGGCGACGGATGGACCCCAAAGCGGGTCGAGAATCCGGTCCGGGAAGGTGTCGACCTGGTCCTGAGCCGGGAAGACGGCCGGCGGGCGGCTGTCCGCTGCGAGCCGGGGCCCGTGCCGATGGCGCTGGCGAGGGTTCGGGAGCTGGTCGCGGTGCGTGCAGACCTCGGGCTCGACGACCTGATCCTGGTCTGCCCCGGGGGCCTCGAACCGGATGCCCGCAGCTACGCGACCTCGCACGGGCTCGGGGTGCTCGACGGCGAGTCGCTCGCAGCTGGCTAGGACCCCTGCTGCGGCCCGCGATGCGCCGTGCTCAGCGGTGCTTTCTCACCCCCGGGGTGCTCACTGTGCCGAGATCAGCGGAGTGTGGCCGAGGGCCCGCTGGAAGAAGCGGGACCATCGGTCATGCGCTGGCGACGGGGAATCGAAGGCCGCGCAGCAGATGCACTGTCCCGTGCGCCTCCGCTCCACTTGTTTCGGAATCCCGATTGCACACCGTACCCCGCCGGCCTCGCGACGAAACCGGCGAATGACGAGGATCCCGTGGATCGGCGGCGGTAGAATCCTGCGATGGTATCTCGGGGCGTGGCGGCCGAGCGGCTCGGTCAGCTTCATCGGCGCTACCGGAGGGCGTTCTGGATCGCCCACTCGGTGTGGGCACTGGCCAGCGGCACCGCGGTGGTCTGGCTCGCCCGGGAGCGCTACGAGCTGGTGCCCTGGGTGGTCGGATTCCTGGGCCTCACCTGGCTGTCGACCCTGCTCTTCGGGCGAGCCGGGGCGCACTCGGGCCGGTCGCGGACGGCGCGCTTCTCGACCGGAGTCGCGTCCTACCTGACGCGGGTCATGTACCAGGAGACCCTGCTCTTTCTGCTCCCGCTCTATGCGGCTTCGACCACCACCCGGTCGGTGAACCTCGTGTTCACCGTCATGCTCGCGGCGCTCGGGGTGCTCGCCTGCCTCGACCTGGTCTTCGACCGCCTCCTGCGCGAACGACCGGGGTTCGCGTTCACCTTCTTCGCCACCGTCACCTTCGCCGCGGTCAACGTGCTGCTGCCGCTTCTGGCGGCGGTACCGCTCGGCTCGGCGACGCCGATCGCTGCGGCGGTGGCGTTCGGCGCCGCCGCGGGGTTGGCGCTCGCGGACGGCCGGGGGGTCGACGCGGCTCGGGTGATCGGTCTGGCGAGCGGGGCGTGCCTGGTTGCGGCTCTGGTGCTGTTGGCCCGCCCGGTGCTCCCTCCGACTCCGCTCCGGCTGGTGGAGCCGGCCTTCGCGACCGGAATCGATCGCGACACCCTCGAGCTTCGAGGAAGGCTCGGGAGCTCAGCGGGCCTCGCGGAGCTCGACGGTGTCATCGTATTCCGCTGCCGGGTCGTGGCGCCGTCCCGGCTCCGCTCCGAGCTCGAGGTGCGATGGACCCTGGACGGGGTGCCGCTGCACCAGTCGCGATCGGTCGAGGTGGTCGCCCACGACGGCGGCTTCAGGCTCTGGGATTCGACTCGGAGGGCACATCACCGTCCGCGACCTGGTCACTACCGGGTCCGCGTGGTCTCACGCGACGGGCAGCTGGTGGGCGGCGCGAGCCTGGTGGTGACCGATCGTCCTCCGGCCGTCGCGGTCCCCGGATCGTGACCAGGGCGGGGGCCTGCCCGCGGTTTCAGGGCCATGCCGCACACTGAGAACAGTTCGACATTCTTGACAATTCTGCGAGATGACGTCTAACCTCCTTGACAGAAGCTCGTGGCAACCGCGGAGTATGGCCGGACCGGCGGTGAGTCCGGATATATCGCCGACCGAGTGTATTCTTGAGCAGGTGTCGGAGTACTGAAGGGGGAGCTGCAGGGCGGGAATGAGAGCTGTTCCGACCTTCAATCCGATGCAGCGGAGGTGAGCGGGAATGTCCGAGACACCGGTCGACAGCACTCGCCGGATCCTGCGCCGGCTCGTGGCCGAGTGCGAGGCGCGGACCGGGCTGATGATCACCAAGGAGGGCACGGTCATCGCGGAGGCCGGGGACACCTCGTACCTCAGCTCGACGGCGATGGCAGCACTGGTGGCCGGGATGTTCTCGGCGACCCGCGAGGTCGCCCGGATGGTGGGCGAGCGGCAGTTCTCGATCCTGCTCCAGCAGGGGGAGAGCCGTCACATCCACATCTCCCTCACCACCGATACGACCATGCTGGTCGTGATCTTCGAGGATCTCCAGCGAATCGGTCGGGTACGGCACGAGGCGCGCAAGGTGGCGGAGGCACTCGCGGACAGCCTGGCGTCGAGCAAGGACCCGGAGCTGGTGCGAGGGGAGCTTTCGATGACCGAGTTCCGGGACGGCGCGGTGCAGCGCATCAACGACATCTTCCGGTCGGGCTGAGGGGTCGGTCATGCCGCACATCAGCTATCACAACAAGGAGATAGCGTTCAAGATCGTGTACTACGGTCCGGGATGGAGCGGCAAGACCACCAACCTCGTCCACATCCACGGCCACGTCGCCGAGTCGACCCGCGGCGACCTCGTGATGCTCGACACAGAGCAGGAGCGGACCCTCTTCTTCGACTTCCTGCCAATGGACCTGGGAGAGATCTCCGGCTACCGCGTGCGGCTCAACCTCTACACCGTGCCCGGGCAGATTTACTACGAGGCCAGCCGGAGGCTGATCCTGGACGGCGCCGACGGCGTGGTCTTCGTGGCCGACTCCCAGCCGATGCGGCTGGAGGCGAACCTGCTGAGCTTCGACCTGATGCGGGAGAACCTGGCGAGCTACGGTGTCCCCTGGAAAGGGTTCCCGGTCGTGCTGCAGTACAACAAGCGCGACGTCACCGAACCGATCCAGGTCGGGACGTTGGAGCGCAAGCTGGGCTTGAACGGCATCACGGTGACCGAGGCGGTCGCGGTCGAAGGACACGGGGTGATGGAGACCATCGCCGCGGTCAGCCGCCAGGTCATCGGCGGGTTCGAGGTCTAGGGGGACGGATGGCGTTACGAGGGTCGCTCTCCGATCTGAACATCGTCGAGCTGGTCCAGATCCCGGCCACGGGACACAAGACCGGTGAGCTCTTCGTCGCCGGGCTCGACGGGATCGCGCGGCTGTTCTACCAGGATGGGCGCCTGGTCCACCTCGAGACCGACGAGCTCACCGGCCAGGAGGTGCTGGTCGAGATTCTCGGCTGGAACGAAGGCGAGTTCGAGTTCCGCCCGGAGTCGGTCGCCGAGCAGGTGAGCTTCGAGACCGACCTCCACCGCGCTCTGATGGCCGCCCTGAAGACCCGCGACGAGCTCCGTTTCTCCGAGCGGGCGGCGAGCGCAGACGACGACCTGACGGCGGACGACGACCGGGCCGGGGAAATGCTGCGCCAGTTCCTCGCCAGCCACGATCATCTCCGCTTCGCGTGCCTGCTGCGGGACAACGGATCGGTGCTGTACTGCGGCAACCAGGCCGGCACCGCGTCAGAGTGGCTCGAGCTGCTTCGGGGGGCGGTCGCGGCGCTGCTCGAGGCCTATCCGAGGAGCGGACTGCATCGCGTACTTTTCGAGGATGCGGAGGGTACTGTGGTCGTGTCGCGGCTCGCCGACGGAACGGCCCTGGTCGCGGTGGCCGACCGAGACGCGACGCTCGGCGCGGTCTCGGTCGCCGTCGAGCGTTTCGCGAGGAGGCTGGAAGGCGAGTGACGGCCCGTCCGGAGAGAGGCCCGACGGAAAACGATCCGGACGGCAGGGATGAAGGAGGCAGAGGATGAGTCGGCTTCGTGAGCTGCTGACCGAGCTGGTGACGGTGCAGGGAATCACGTCGGCGGTGGTCGTCGGACGGGACGGTTTCGTGATCGACGGAATCGCCGAAGGTGGCGGGCTCGATGCCGACGCCGTCGGCGCGGTGATCTCGACCGGGATCGGATCGTCCGAGGTGATGGGACGCGAGCTGCACGTCGGTGAGATGACCCAGAGCATGTTCGAGTACTCCGACGGCCTGATCGTCATGGCGTTGCTCGGGCTCGGACGCGATCCTCGCCGTGGTGGCCGACCTCAACGCCAACCTGGGCAACGTGCGCTTCCAGATCAAGAAGCGGGTCCAGCGGATCGAGAGCGCGCTGTGAGATCGGTCTCGGTTCTCGGTCGCTCGAAAGGGCCGCGCGGACACCAACGCGCGGCCCTTGCGTTAGCGGCTGAAACTGGACGCATTCTCAACATCAGGAACAGTTCCTTGACACGTCTCGATTGTCGAGCGATCGCTAGCAGGAGGCGTTCCCGTATGCCTGTGTTTGATTGAGGTCGGCAAGGAGGGGGATCATGGACCAGGATCTGGCGACACTCCACAACGTGGCCTACTTCGTGGGTGCTCTCGCCCACGGCGCCGAGCAGAACCTGGGGCGCGGCAGCCTCTCGATCTGCAGCATGGCGGGCAAGAAGTTCGGCATCGAGGCGGTCGAGGGACGGCGCCAGACCGAGGATCCCGGAGCAGGCCGTGCGCGATCCTCCGCGAGGCGCTGGCGAGAAGGGCATCGTGTGGGACTTCGAGCCGTTCCGCGGGGAGCCGGGAGTCCGCGGTCGCCGAGGAGGGCGGCACGAAGACGATGCGCCTGGTGTTCCACACCTGCATGGTGCGCAACGCGCTGTTCCGCTACGGCCACGAGCAGAAGCAGTCGCTCTGCTACATGGCCCACGGTGTCTTCGCCGGTGCCATGGAGCAGGTCATGCCCGGCACCTCGGTCGACCTCGAGATCATCCACGCCGGGCCCAACGGCTGCCTCAAGGAGATGATCTGGGAGGATGAAGTCATGAAGGCCACGCGTCTCGACCGAGTGGCTCTCCGGGTGCTCGGGATGCCACGTGGCGGTCGTCGACCTGCACGAGAAGCTCCTGGGTCTGGTGGAGGAGGTCGAGTTCGTCCGGGTGCCGGTGCTGATGGACGAGAAGGGCTACCCCAAGGCCGACGTCGGGGATCGTCGAGGGCGCGGTGCGCTGCGACCACGATCGCGAGGCGCTGCTGCAGGATGCGAGACAGCGTCGACGACCCTCGTCGCCTTCGGCAGCTGCGCGGTCTACGGCGGGCCGTCCGGGCTCGGCTGGCTCTACGACCAGGACGACGGTCATGGACGAGGTCTACGACGGCGGCCCGACCAACGCCGGCGGAGAGCGGCCCGATGCGACGGCGCCCCGGCTCGAGGACAGCGTGGTGCCGATCGACGAGGTGGTCGAGGTCGACCTCTACCTTCCCGGCTGTCCGCCGCACCCCTACTTCATCGCCGCCGGGCTGCGAGCCGTCCTGGGCGCCAGCGACCTCAAGCTGACCGCCCAGCCGGTGTGCGCCGAGCTGCGGCCGACGATGGCGAAGCGCGATCGGCGACCGGCTCCAGAAGGGAGCGGTCACCGCCGACGACGCCGAGCATCTGCTTCCTGAGCCAGGGCGTGGTCTGCCTCGGCTCGGTGTCCCTCAACCGGTGCCAGTCGCCCTGCCCGGACTCCGGCGTCGCCTGCACCGGGTGCGCCGGACCGTCGCTCGACCTGATCACCGAGCCGCACCTCGACCTGCGGGTCCCTGGTCGGCGAAGCGCATGCACCTGCTCACGGGCATCGACGCCGAGGACGAGGTCCGCGGCTACGTCGAAGCAGGACGCCAAGACCTTCTACGCCTATGCCGTGGCCTCGCCGGTGATGTACACGAAGCCGACCGTCGAGATGCGCGAGTGGGCCGGTGAGTCGCACCCGGCCGCGCCCGGGGAGGTGAGCCATGGGCCAGACGATCGTCGTCAACCCGGTCACCCGCATCGAAGGCCACGCCAAGCATCATCCTCGACGATGGACGAGTCCGGTGCGCTGGAATCCGGGCCACCTGCAGGTGCTGGAGATCCGCGGCTTCGAGAAGCTGCTCCAGGGCACCGAGCTGTTCAAGATGCCGCAGATCACCGCCCGGCTGTGCGGCGTATGCCCCGCGGCCCATCATCTGGTCGCGGTGACCGCGATCGAGAACGGGCTCGGGATCACAGCCGCCGCCGGCCGCCCGAGCCCTCCGCGAGCTGCTCTACGCCGGTCACATCCTCCACTCCCACGCGCTGTCGAACTTCGTGCTCACCGGGCCGGACATCCTGCTCGGCATCGATGCCGATCCGGCGACGACGTAACGTCTTCGCCCTGCTGCGACCTGGACGCCGGAGCTGGCCAAGAAGCTCCTGCGGGTGCGCAGCATCGGCCAGCGGGTGGTCGAGATCGTGGGCGGCCGAGGCGTCCACCCGGTGGCGGCGGTGCCGGGAGGCATGTCCGGCCGGCCGGAGCCGAGAAGCTCGGCCTGATCGCCGGGTGGGGTCGGGAGGCGATGGAGCTCCTCGAGGAGGTGCCGGGGTGCTGGCCGAGAAGCTCGGCGCCACTGGCCGAGGCGCTCGCGGGAGCCGATGACGTTGCCATACCACTGCCTCGCCCTGTCCGACGGCGGCCGGGTGGCCTACCTCAACGGCAGCGTGGGTGGTGCTCGATCCCGATGGCGTCGAGGAGCGGCGCTTCGCCGGCGGCGACTACGGCGACCACCTGGTCGAGCACGTGATGCCGGGTTCGTACATGAAGAGCGTCCGGCTCCGGGGACCGGAGGAGAAGCACTTCTTCGTCGGGCCGCTCGCCCGGCTCAACGTCAACGGCTCGCTCGGGACGCCCAGCGCGCAGACGCGGCACTCGCCGAGTTCCGTGCGGTGGGCGTGCCGCGAACCTCGGCGATCGACTACATTCAGGCGCGCCTGATCGAGATGCTGTACTGCGCCGAGCGCATTGCGGAGCTGGCCTCGAGCGACCTCGGCGGCGAGCTCAGGGTCCCGGTGGCCCCGGCCGGCGCCGGCCGCTTCGTGGCCGCGATCGAGGCGCCGCGGGGAATCCTGGTGCACGACTACACGACCGGCGACGACGGCCGGCTGACGGCGGTCAACCTGATCGTCGCGACCCAGAACAACTACGACGCCATCGACCACGCCATCACCGGCCTCGCCCGCCATCTACTACCCCAGGGCGACGACGGGCCGCTGCTGAACGGGATCGAGTTCGCGATGCGCTGCTTCGATCCGTGCCTCGCCTGCGCGACCCACGTCGCCGGCAGATGCCGCTCGAGATCGTGGTGCGGCGCGGCGAGCAGGTGATCCGGACTCTCTCTCGGGGGGCGACATCATGATCCAGATCGCGATCGACGATGCGGCGTGCGTGAGCTGCAGCCTCTGCGCCGAGGTCTGCCCCACCGACGTCTTCGCCTTCGACGAGGCCAAGGGCGTGCCGGAGGTGGTGAAGCCGGCGGAGTGCTTCGGCTGTCTGAGCTGCTCGGAGATCTGCCCGCCGCACTGCATCACCCACGACGGCGTGCGGATCTCGGAAAACTACTACCACGACCCCTACGCGGTGCGGCTTGCGAGCCGGCTGGGCTGTGACCTCAGCGGCCGCCCGTGGGCTGCCCTGAACGACGCCGAGGGGAGGGCCAGGGCGCTCGCGGACCTCGGAGTGCGGCTGCGCTCGGTAGCCGAGGTCTTCAAGCAGACGGTGGGCTCGAGCCTGCCGGCGGTCGGCACGATGGCAGGCCGCACCCTGGCGCGGCACCTGCCCCGATACCAGTCGCCGCGCAACCTCGGCGAGGCCCTCGACCTGGCGATCGCTGCAGTTCGCGCCGGCCTGGGAGATGAATGCCACCCTCGAGGCCGACGAGATCCAGGTCAAGGTGGGCCGGTGCTTCGTGCGCGAGCTGTGCCAGCAGCAGGGCCTCGAGCTCGGCGGCGAGCTGTGCGTCCTGTTCTACAACTACCTCGCGGGCTACGTCGGCCGGATGGCGTCGGTACGCCTGCGCCTGGTCGGCGCCGAGCGCGGGTGGCAGGGATGCAGCTACCAGGTGAAGGTCTACCCGCAGGTCTGAGGTGGGCGAACCGGCCGGTGTCCGTGCGCGGATCGCGGTGGTCGGGATCGGCAACACCCTGGCCGGAGACGACGGGGTCGGCGTCGAGGTCGTGCGCCGGCTGAGCGAGCGCTGGGGCGACCGGGGGACGTCCTGCTGGATCTCCTCCCGGGCGACCTCCTCGCGGTGAGCGAGCTGCTCGAGCGGACCGAACGCTTCCTCTTCGTCGACGCGGTGGCCGGCCGGATGCCCGGTGAGGTGGTGACCCGCGTCGTGGCGCCGAGGGCGTTTTCTCCTTCGCTGCACCAGACCGACATCGGCGCGGTCATGGCCTCCCT
Source organism: uncultured Acidobacteriota bacterium (assembly GCA_963714745.1). Taxonomy (GTDB): domain Bacteria; phylum Acidobacteriota; class Thermoanaerobaculia; order Thermoanaerobaculales; family Sulfomarinibacteraceae; genus CAVQPK01. The sequence goes on along the minus strand of CAVQPK010000007.1, from coordinate 1,609,219 downwards.
CGCCCGGCTGGGTGTCGCCGATCCTTTTCCCGAGTGGGAGGTCTGGGGTGTGGTGATCGAGCCCCCGCGGGAGCTGCACGAGGGCCTCAGCCCCGCCGTGGCTGCGGGCGCGGCAGCCCTGGCCGAGCGGATCGACGGCTTTCTCGAGCAGCTGCTGTCGTCGCCGGAATCTCGCGCCGGCGCCGACTGAAACGAACCGGACGCAACGGGTCTCTTGCCTTCACCAGGGGCCAACGAGGCTCCAGAGGGAGGACCCGATGTACCGAGCACTCGTCGTCATCACCACCGTCGTTCTGGCCGTGTCACTGACCTTCTCCGCTCTCCCAGCAGCAGCGGCCGACGGACCCGGATCCGGAGGCGGATACGGTCCGATCGCCGACGGTCCTGGCGCAGGTGGCGGGTACCGCAGCTCCGACGGACCGGGAGCCGGCGGCGGGTACGGTCCGATCGCCGACGGTCCTGGCGCAGGCGGCGGCTACCGCAGCTCCGACGGACCGGGAGCCGGCGGCGGGTATCAGATGTAGCCTTCTCAGCACCGATTTCGACTGGCGGCCTCCCTCGCGGGAGGCCGTTCGCTGTGCTCCGCGTTCCTGCCCTCCTCCTGCTGCGCGAGCACGTCCTTCGGACGATGTGAGTCGACCATCCGGGCGATGGTGCGGGGGTCCTTGCCCCGCAGCCACCTCCGGGCCAGGAATCCGCGCAGACCGCGTCCGGCCATGTCCGCGACGCGCCGTTCGAGGTGCATGTCGCGGAGGACCTCCAAGGGGACCGACTCGTGGGCGGCGGAGGCGAAGTCGGAGAGGGCGTACACGGGGTTGAATCGGATGGCTTAGAGGTCGACGATCTCGACGGAGTGTCCGGCAGCGTCGAGGCCGGCGGTCAAGCGGTCGAGGACCGCACGGCAGAATGACCGTGGGTCAGGGTGGGCGAACACGCTCAGGACTCGCACCGTTGCACCTCCTGCCGAGATCAGGGTGCCGCGCTCAGAACGGGACCGGTTGGATCGCTTCGCCTCGCCGCCCGGAACACCCGGCCGTCGGCGACGGCCTCCTGGAGGAAGCGGGCGATCTCCTCGGCGCCGTCTGCGACGAAGGTGTTGCACCGTTGCTCCTCGTCGCTGGCCATGAATCGCATCGCCTGGCCGAGGTCGGTGAAGTCCACTCCCGTGAGCTCGAAGCACGAGGCCGAGCCGAGCCGGGTGGTGAGGCGCCGGACCAGGTCCTGAGCGGGACCGACGATCGGAAACAGGCCGTCGACTCCGTCGGACAGCCGCTCCCTGCCCGCGACCAGGCCGAGCACCATCATGCCGGCGGTCACCACCCCGCAGGTCATCGAGCTCAGCATGCCGCCGTGCATGGCGCCGGCGGAGCGCATCACCAGCGGATCGTCGACGCCGAGCTCGTCCATGAACGCCGCCAGAATGCTCTGAGTACAGCTCTGGTGGCGCCTGGCGTTGCTCGCGGCCTGGTCGCGGATGCGCGTCGGCCAGTCCGGGTCGTTCGGGATACTGCTCGGATCGATCATGTACGGGTCTCCTTTCGCTTCTATATTCATATAAGTTTCGAATCATCTCCGCGAAAAAACACGACACTCATCCGCGACCCCCGAGGAAGCCATCGAGCTCCCGCAGCAGGTCCTCGTTGATTCGGCAGTGGACGTGTCGACCCTGCTTGGTGCAGAGCACGAGACCGGCGATGCGGAGCTCCTTGAGGTGGTGGGAGACGGTCGACAGGGAGAGGTCGAACTCCCTGGCGATCTCTCCGACGGTTCGTTCGAGCCCGTCGTCGGGGACCTGGCAGCCGGATCCGCAACGCCGGCGGAGCAGCCGGAAGATCGCCAGGCGGTTGGCGTCGCCGAGTGCCTTGAACGCCCGGGACAGCCTGTCGGTCGAGATCGTGTCATTCGATGTTACGACAACCATCGAAATCAATGTAGAGCCGCGACGGACGACTGTCAACCCCTGGACTCGGTCTCCATGGTCTGCACGCAGGTGACGGCGACACGAAGGGGAATCGGGCGGACTGGGCGGGTCGAAGCTCACCCGAGCAGGTGGCGGACCTCGCGGGCAGCGTCCTCGGTATCGACCGCGTAGTCGGCGACCTGGCGTACGACATGCGCCCGCAGGGCCTTGCGAGCGCGGTGGAGGTGGTTCCTGACGTCACCTTCCGAGATGCCGAGATCGGCGGCGAGGGAGGCATAGGTCGGGGGCTCGTCGGCCAGGTCGTGACCCGAGAAGACCTGCCATCGCAGCTCGCGTCCGCCGTCGGTGAGCTCCTGCTCGAGCTCGGCGAGCGCCCGCCCGACCACGGTCCGGGCCCATTCCGCCTCGAAGATCGACTCCGGGTCGCCCGCGGCAGCGATCACCTCCTCGATGCCCTCGAGGGCCACCACGGCAGCGCCTCCGCCCCGCTTGAGGCGGCCCGCGTCGCGCCGTGCCTTCAGCATGTAGTGCTTGAGCGAGGCCTTGAGGAAGCTGCGGAAGCGACCCCGCTCGGGGTCGAGCCCGGTCAGCGCGTCGCGCTCGATGAGGTCGAGGAAGAAACCCTGGACTGCGTCCTCAGCGGCCTCGGGGGGGAGGTTCCAACCGTACCGGAGCGAAGCGAACACCGGGCGCCAGTAGCGGGTGAAGAGCCTCTCGAGGGCGGCCCTGCGGGTCGACTCCGAGGGATCTGCTCCCCGGATGACCGCCGACCAGAGGGTGTCGGGGAATTGGTGCTGACTCATGGTCTCATTATAGAATCAGACGGGGAGAGCCACGGGAGAAGATGCGACTCGAGGTCCTCAGGGCAGGGCAAGCGGAGGCACGCGCCCGCGAGCTGGCAGCCGTCATGGCCGACCGGGGCCTGCTGTCCGCCGGTGACCGTGACCGGCTGCTGGAGCAGGGCGAGGGCTCGGTGTCGGCGTGGCTCGGGGCGGCGGCCGAGGAGCTGCCGGAGATCGCCGGGCTCGAGCGGGAGCTCGAGCTGGCCGAGGTGATGGCCGGGGTCGCCGGGCTCGAGCTTCCGCCCGAGGCCGCGGAGGTCGAGCTCGAGCCGGGCCGCCGGCTCGGACGGTACGTCCTGGTCGACTCCCTCGGCGTCGGCGCCACAGCAGAGGTCTTCCGGGCGTGGGACACCGTGCTCGGCCGATGGGTGGCGGTCAAGCTGCTGCACGCCGCCGGCTCCGCCGACAGCGAGAGGTTCGGACGAGAGGCGCGCCTGCTCGGTCGCCTCGACCATCCGGGGATCGTCAGGGTGCTCGACGCCGGGATCGACGACGCCCGTCCGTGGCTGGCGATGGAGCTGATCACGGGCCGCGCTCTGGGCGAAGGGCGGCTGGACCGCCGCCGCGCGGCCGAGGTCATCCGGGACGCCGCGCGTGCCGTCGGCCACGCGCACGGCGCCGGGGTGGTCCACCGCGATCTCAAACCCGCGAACCTGCTGGTCGACGACGACGGCGTCGTCCGGGTGACCGACTTCGGGCTCGCCCGCGTCGAGGCCGAAGGCGGGTCGACGATGTCCGGGGAGGTCATCGGGACACCGGCGTTCATGGCCCCCGAGCAGGCGGCCGGCGGGCCGACCGGTGCCGCCGCCGACGTCTGGTCGCTGGGCGCGACGTTGTCGGCGCTGGTCGAAGGTCGAGCGCCGTTCACGGGTGACGGCTGGGCCGACACGGTGTGGAAGGTCGCGCACGAGCGGCCGCCGAACCTGAGCGGAAGCGACGACCTGGTCGCCATCGTCGCGCGAGCGATGGAGCGGGACCCCCGCGACCGCTATCCGTCGGCAGAGGCCCTGGCCGGCGACCTCGAACGGTATCTTCAGGGTGTGCCCGTCGCGGCGCGCCCGGTCTCGGCGCCGGGCAGAATGCTGCGTCGCATGCGGCGCCGACCGGCGGTGGCTGCGACCGCGGCCGCCGCCGTGGCGCTGGTGGCGGCGGCGGGATCATGGGGCGCGGTCGAGCTGCGGCGTGCGACGCTCCGCACCCGGGCGGCGCAAGCGGCCGCGCCGCAGCTGGCGACCGCGCGCACGATTCTCGACGAGGTCGAGCGCCTCGAGCGAGAGGACACCGCGGACCCGACGCTGCTCGAGCGCGCGCTGGACGATCTTGACCGGGCAACCGCCCGGGTGCTCGAGATCGCCCCGGAGCATCCTCCGGCGCTCGAGCTGCGGGCGAAGGCGCTGCTCGGTCGGGAGCGCGCGGCCGAGGCGGAGCGGGTGCTGGATCAGCTGCTGATCCTCTCGCCCGGCAGTCTCGATGGACTGGCCCTCCGCGCCTACGCCCGGTTCCTGCAGGTGGAGATCCCGGGCCCGGTGGTCGAGGCGGGTCGCGATGGGCTCACGGTCGCGCCGATCGTGCTCGATCCGGAGGCGCGGACCGTGCTCGCGACGGCCTCCGAGGACTGGCTGGCCCTGCCCGAGAGCCATCCCGGACGGAGGTTCGGCGAAGCCGTGATGGCCTTCACCCGCGGCGAGATGGGCACTGCGCGCGAGGTGCTGACCGAGCGGCTCGCGGAGCAGCCGTTTCTGGTCGCCGAGCGGAGAATCCTGGCCTTCGCAGAGCTCATCCTGGGCGACTTCGAGGCCGCCGAGTCCGAGTGCGACGAGCTCCTGGAGCGAGGGCTGGAGGAGGGCATGGTGCGCTCTCTGCGGGGCTACGCCCGGGCAGGGCAGGGAAACCTCGAGGGGGCGGTGGACGACATGGAGGTGGCCCTCGCCCTGCACCCGGACTGGACGCCCGTGCGCGGCTTCCGGGCCTTCTGGCTCGTCCACCTCGGGCGCTACGACGAGGCTCTGGCCGAGATCGACCGGACGATCGCACACGAGCCAGAGGATGCGACCTACCACCTGACCCGCTGCCTGGTGCAGTGGGCGAAGGGCGACCTGGCGTCTGCCGAGGAGTCTGCACGCGCGGCGATCGAGCTCGAGCCCACGAGCCCGGAGGGCTGGTACAACCTGGGGGTGGTGCGCGCCGGGACGCCGGAGGGCGTGGCGGCCTTCGACCGCGCACTCGAGCTCGACCCGGGTCACGTGACCTCCCGGGGGCAGCGGGCACTGAGCAGGCTGCAGGTCGGTGACCTGGCCGGCGCCGAGGACGATGCGCGGGCCGCCGCCGAGGCCGAGCCCGGCTTCCACGCCTGGTGGTGGGCGCTCGCCGTCGCGCTCGCCGAGCAGGGCCGGCTGGCGGAGGCGGAGGCCGCGGCCACCGAAGGGCTGGAGCTCTCTCCCGGCTCCTCAGGGCTGCTCGAGGAGCGGGCGACGGTGCGGCTCGAGCGGGGCGACTGCGCCGGAGCCCGGGCCGACCTGGAGCGGCTGCTCGAGCTCGCCGGGGCCGTGGCAGAAGGTCTCGAAGAGCGTGCCGAGGAGCGCTGCGGCTGACCTTCTCAGCGCCTGCGGGCCGGCCGGATGCGGATCCTCCGACCCGGCGGCTGGCGGCGAACCCAGCCCAGGAACCGGGCCAGCCGCGGATCGGACCTCAGGTCGTCGACCGTCGACAGGCTTCGGGCGAGGGTGCGGTTGTCGAACATGGCGTGGAGCTGGCGGTGGCAGGCGTTGCAGACCACGGCGGTCGGCCCTCGCCTCCCGTCCTCATCGCGAGGGACGAGGTGGTGGGTGGTGAGGTCCGGTGCCTCGCGGTCGCAGAGCTCACAGGTCACGGACAGGGCAACCCACGTCCCCGGATCGACCTTCCACGCTTCGCCCCGAAAGCGGTCGGAAGGTAGCATGGGAGGGTCGTGATCATGGAACGTGTCCTGCTCGGCCTCGCCGTGCTCCTGCTGGGCGTCACGCCGTCGTGGCCCCAGGGCTGGGTGGTGGCAGTCGGTGGCGGGAGCGAGTCCGACGTCGACGGCTCGTGGTCCCAGGCGCCCTATCGCGCGATCGTCGAGGGTGCGAGTGCCGGACAGATCGTGGTGCTCTCCGACCGGGCCGAGACACGCTGGATCCCCGACTACCTCGAGTCGCTCGGGGCGTCGGAAGCGTTCAACCTCGAGGTGGCGAGCCGCGAAGCCGCCGACGACCCCTCACTGATCGCCCAGGTCGAGTCCTCTCGAGGCGTGTTCATCAAGGGCGGAGACCAGTGGGACTACGTCAGGCTGTGGTCCGACACCGGTCTCGCGGCCGCGATCCGAGGAGTGTGGCAGCGGGGCGGAGTGGTGGCCGGGACCTCGGCCGGCGCCCACGTGCTCGGGACCGCCGTCTTCGACGCGCGCCGCGGCAGCCTGCTGCCGGGGGAGGCGATCCGCGACGCGAGGCACCCGCGGATGAGCCTCTCGTCGGGCTTTCTCGGCATCCTGCCGGAAGTCCTGGTCGACAGCCATTTCACCCGCCGGGGCCGGCTGGTGCGCCTGATCCCGATGTGCGCGAGCTGGGACGGGGCGAGCCCGGGGCGGTCGATCCTCGGGGTCGGGATCGACGAGCGCACCGCGCTGGTGGTCGGCCCCGACCTGATCGGCGAGGTGATGGGAGAGGGCTCGGTCTCGTTCGTCAGGTTGACCGGCGCATCTGACGTGCGCCTCGCCGCCGGACGCCCCCCGGTGGTGACCCGCGTGGCCGTCGACCGCCTGACCGAGGGCTTTGCCTTCGACCTGGCGGCGCGCAGGGTGGCGGAAGTTCCCTCGTCGGCACGGTTGGTGGAACCGCCTCCGCTTCCGGCCGAGGCAGGGTGGGCCGACCTTCTCGTGATGGGGAGTGACCCGGGCGCCGCCGACCTCGGTGCAGCCCGTCTCGGGTCGAGCGCCGATACCGACCCGGACGCGCTCTGGCTCGGCCGGCTCGAGGAGGACGCCGGCCTCGGCCTGCTCGGGAGGGCCGTGGTGGTGCCGGGGGCCTTCGCGGATGCCGATCTGGTGGAGAACCGGGTCGGCGGTCTGCAGTGGCTGCTCGCGGCTCACCCGGGTTGGGTCGGGATCATGCTCGACCAGGGGAGCGCGGTCGAAGCGACATCGACCGCCTGGCTGCGGCCCCGGTCGGCCTCGGCGGAGCCTGCGGTGTTGGTGCTGGATGCCAGCCGGGTGTGGGTGGTCGGCGGCTCCGAACGGTGGGCGCGAGCCGATGCCGCAGGACCCCGCCAGTCGGCGGCGTTGGCGGGCCTCGAGGCTCACCTCCTGGGTGCGGGGTGGGCGTGGGGTTGGCCCGGGGACCGGCTGATCCGCACACCACCGTTCGGCGTGCCGCGACGAGTGAGCGGGCGCGCCGCGGACGGCGCGCTCGGGGACACGGGACCGGCGCTGGGTGAGTGACGTCCGTCAACGGGTCTCGTCGGGACTGCTTCGGAGCCGGCGGCGAGTCAGGATCCGGCGGATCCTGGCCTGAACATCCTCGTCGAGCGGTACCCAGAGGTAGACGAAGGCCGCGACCACGAACAACAGGCCGACCCCGGGACCGAAGACCCAGGCCAGCGCCCGGGCGGTGGCCTCGCTCTGGACCGCCGCCCCTTCGGTGAAGCCGATCAGGTCGAGCAGCAGGCCGGTCGCCGCCAGACCGAGTGCGCGGGCGACCTTCGAGCCCATCCGCCAGAAGCCGAAGTAGAGACCCTCCCGGTGGACCCCGCGCACGGCCTCGTCCCAGTCGACCACGTCGGCGACGGTGGCGTCGAGCAGGAAGACCGAGCCCACCAGCACGCCGCCGATCACGCCCCAGACCACCGGTCCGGTGAGGTCGCCGACCGGGAACAGCGGGTAGACCACTCCGGTGCCGAGCCCGAGCAGAAGGACACCCACGAAGGCGGTCCTGCGCTTGCCGAGGCGGCGCGCGAGCAGCACCCAGCCGCCGATCGAAAGCGCGATCACCAGTGCGAACGGCAGCAGGATGGAGAGGAAGACGTCCCGCTCGGCGAGCCGCAGCCGGTGCTCGTAGTAATACAGGGCGAGGGACGAGTTGAGGGTCAGCGCCATCGAGCCGACCACCCAGGCGGCGAGCAGCGGGCGGAAGGGCCTGGCAGTGAGGACGGCCCGGGCCGAGCCCAGGAAGGAGATCAGGCTCGGCCGCGACGACGCTCGGCCCGGTTGGTCGCGTCCGCGGGTGGCGACCACCGTGATCAGCGCGCTCAGCGCCACCAGGGCGGCCAGGCCCGCGGCCGCGGCGACGGCCGGCCGGGAGCTGCCCGCCGTCACGGTGGGCAGCACGATGCCGGCGACCAGGCCGAGGTTGGCGAACAGGAAGCGCCACCCGAAGACCTCGTTGCGCTCGCCGGGCTCGAGGGTCAGCTCACCGCCGAGCGCGGCGTGGGGAACCGAGAGCACGGTGACGGCGGTGTTGACCGCGAGGTAGGCGATCAGGAGGTAGAGCGCCTTCGACCACTGGGCGTCGAGAGTCGGCGGAGCGAACAGAGCGACGAACGACACCGCGGTGAGCACGCCGCCGGCCGCGATCCAGGGGCGCCGGCGCCCGGCGCTGGAGCGGGTCCGGTCGGAGATCTCACCCATGATGGGGTCGGTGACGGCGTCCCACAGCACCGCGAGCGCGAGCACGGCCCCGGCCAGCACCGGGCGCAGACCGACGACGTCGATGTAGAGCTTGAGCAGGTAGATCCGGATGAAGAACTCGGCCCCGGCAATGCCGAGCTCACCGATCCCGTAGCCGACCTTGACCGGACCGGGGAGGGCCCGGACCGGGGCGGTCACGCGGTCGCCCGCCCGCGAACGCTGGCAAGCCCGCCGTCGACCCCGAGCACCTGGCCGGTGACCCAGTCGTTGGCGGGGTCGAGCAGCCAGGCGATCGCCGACGCGACGTCATCCGGCCGGCCCAGTCGTCCGAGCGGGTGCATGGCCTCGGACGCCTTGCGCATCAACGGGTCTGACGGTGAGGGATGCGGACATCGGAGTCTCCACCAGGCCCGGGGCGACGACGTTGACCCGGAGGTGGCGGGGAGCGTAGGTCGCCGCCGCGGCGAGCGCGAGGCCGACCACGCCGGCCTTGGCGGCGGCGATCGCCTCGTGGTTGGCGAGCCCGACCCGGGCCGCTGCCGAGGCCAGCAGCACCACCGAGCCGCCCTGCCTCATGGTGCGGCCGGCGGCCCGCACCGCCGCGAAGGCGGTGGTCAGGTTGAGATCGAGGGTGTGCCGCCACTCATCCTCTGACGTCAGGTGGGCGCCCTTGAGCAAAATCGAGCCGACGCAGTTGGTGATTCCGTCGAGGCGGCCGTGGCGGGACGCGAGCTCGGCGACCAGGCGGGCGACGTCTTCAACCCGGGTCGCGTCGACTGTCGCGGTCTCTGCGGCGCCGCCCAGGTCGGCGGCGAGCGACGTGAGGCGCTCGCTGTCGCGTGCGGCCAGGACGACCGTGGCGCCCTGCGACGTCAGCCGCCGGGCAAGGGCGGAGCCGATGCCGCCGGAGGCGCCGAGAATGAGGTGAACGGGCGGGGTCGGGGAGTCGGTCATGGGGTTCTCCAGGTCCGGGTGGTCACCACCACCCGATCTTCCAGTGCGCGCTGTCGGCAAGCTCCCGCCAAGGGATCGAGCGGACCCGGCGGGTCAGCACCGCCTCGAGGTCGACGAGCTCGCTCGAGCGGGTTCCGTCGGACATTCGGGACCAGTCGAGAACCAGAAAGTGCTTCTCGCGCCCGGACGGCGAGACGGCGGTCCATTTGGAGCCTGCGATCTTCTTCAGGTTGATTGGATTGTGATGCATGGCAACCAGCGCCCCGGGGACGCACCGGGAGCAACCTGCGCCGCGCGGCGCAGGATTCCCCGGGGCTCAGCCGACGGCGCGGAGCATCCAGAGCGCGAGCACGCCGCGCGCCGACCACAGCACGGTTCGAATCCAGTTGGTCGCCACCAGCCGCCGGTGTGCGCCCGGGTCGAAACCGTCGGCCAACCGCCGGTGGAGGGGCACCTGGAGCAGAAAGGTCGAGGCCCAGATTCCGCCGACCAGAGCGAGGCCGAACCAACGCAGCCCCGGCCCCGCCGGGGAGGCGCGACCGCCAGGATTCCGGCCGTCACCAGCTCGACCACCATCGGAGGAACCACCACCAGGCCGGTCAGGCGCCGGTGGGCGGACGCGAAATCGACGAAGCCCTGGCGGCCGACGGCGGACATCAGGGGGTAGTGGACCACCTGCACGTACCAGATCACTCCGACCATCACCAGGGTGGCGCCGGCGTGGGCGAGAAGCAGGTTCTCTGAGGCAGCCACGGCCCTCAGAGGAGCGGCACGCCGAAGAGCCGGCCGTGGAGACCCAGCAACGCGGCCCACAGCAGGACCGCGAGGCCGGCCACGGGCAGGCTGAGCTCGCGCCACTCGATTCGGTTGCGGCCTGCGAGGATGGCCGCGAACGGCAGCAGCGAGGTCTCGCGCTGGAACTGCCGCATGGGCGCGCCGCCCTCTGCGGCGAGTCGCCGATCCTGGTGGGCTGCGCCGGCCAGGCCGACGACCACGAAGGCAGCGAAGAACGAGGCGTCGCCGAGGTTCCCGTGACCGAGCAGATGGGCGAGCCCGAAGCAGGTGAGGCCGATGTTCATCGGGTGGCGGGTGATGCGCAGCATGCCCCGGGCCTCGTAGGATCCGGGGATCATGCTGGCCGCGCTCGGCGCCGCGAAAGCGAAGACGAGCAGCATGACGGCGACCAGCATCAGGGGGAGCGCGAGGCCGAGGACCAGCCAACCGGGAAGCCGCCACAGCTCGGGACCGAGCGCGCGGTGGCTCCACAGCACGGCCCCCGCTCCAACCAGGGTCGCCAGGGCGATGACCGAGTAGAGGCCGCGGAAGGGCCACTGACCGAGCGCAGCGACCAGCCGGCTTCGAACGGGCGGGTGGGAGAGCCCGAAGTGGGTGACGACGAAGGCCAGGCTGAGAGCAACGACCAGTGTGAGCGCCATCGTGTGCCTCCAGTTCGATCGTACTTCAGCTCCGGCAGCTCTCCGGCTCAGCGACGCCGAATCGCGACCAGCGTCAGGTCGTCGTCGGCGGCCCGTTCGCGGGTCAGCTCGGAGTGGAGCGCCGTGACGATCTCCCGCGCGGGCCGGTGAGCCACCTCGCGCATGACCGGCTCGAGCCGGCTCCTGAGGTCGCCGGCCGCCTGATCCCAGGCGCCGTCGGTGCTGAGCAGGATGACGTCACCGCGGTTCATCAGACTGACCTCGTTCACCCGGCTGCGCGGGCTTTCGGCCGCCGGCACCTCGGCCACGTCCCGGTCGACGTCGCCTTCGGTGGGGAAGAGCCCGATCGGGTGGACCGCCACCAGCCGCGACGGGTCGACGTCGACGAAGCGCCGGAACTCGGCGCTGTAGATCAGTGGTCGGGGATGGCCCGCGGAGATGAACCGGAATCGCCCGCGCTCGGTGATCTCGCCGTAGATCATGGTCACGTACTTGGTCACGCTGGAGGACTGGAAGAAGCGCGTGTTGAGCACGTCGAACAGGCCGGCGGTGACCTCGCCGTGGTGCTCGAGCTCATAGAGCACGCCGACCAGAAAGGCCTGGTGGAGCATCGCGGCGAGCAGCGCGTCGGTCATGCTGTGACCCGAGACGTCGGCGATCAGGATGCCGACCCGATTGCGGTTGTCGCGCAGCTTCTGGGCGATGTCGGCGCGTCCGCGGCTGAGGGCGTCCGCGACCCGACGGTCGAGGTCGTAGCGTCGGGCGAAGTCGACCTGGATCAGGTGATCCCCGCCGAGGGTCCCGTGGAGGGGGAAGAAACGCCCGTAGATGTCGATGTCGCGCAGGCTGGAGGTCTCAGGAAAGGCGTAGACCGAGGTGAGGATCGCGCGGAGGTTCTCCATCTCACTTTCGAGCTGAGCGCGGTCGCCGATCTGGGCGGGCGTGGTGGTGATTTCAGTCGTCATGGTCACTCCGCAACCTTTTGAAAACAGCTGAGTCCACATCAGTGTTCCCGACCCGACCGGCGAACATGCCCCTCGACCGAGTGCCGCACCCGGAACCCGGATCCTCGAGAGTGGCGGGAAACACTGCTCGGGACTATGATGCGCGCCCGGGCGGGGCGTGACCCGTCGAGCCGGCGTGTTCCACGGAAGTTGTTTCTGAGGCTCGATTTGATACGCTTGACTTCGGCTGCGCCCCATGTTAGAGAATTTTTTCACAAGCGGGAGGCGCCATGGGCATCGAACGCAAGCTGCTCGACCTCGCGAACCGCCGGGACCAGGCGTACCGGGCCGGCGGCGAGAAGCGGATCAACAAGCAGCACGCGCAGGGCAAGTACACCGCTCGCGAGCGGGTCGACAGAGCTGCTCGACGAGGGCAGCTTCGAGGAGTTCGACCTGTTCGTCACCCACCGCTGCACCGACTTCGGCATGGAGCAGGAGCAGCCGCTCACCGACGGGGTGATCACCGGGCACGGCACCATCGACGGACGGCTGGTGTTCGTGTTCTCGCAGGACTTCACCATCTTCGGCGGCTCGCTGTCGAAGGCCTACGCCGAGAAGATCTGCAAGGTGATGGACCTGGCGGCCAAGGTCGGGGCGCCGGTGATCGGCCTCAACGACTCCGGCGGCGCCCGTATCCAGGAGGGGGTCGACGCCCTCGCCGGCTACGCCGACATCTTCCTCAAGAACGTGCTCTACTCGGGGGTGGTTCCGCAGATCTCGCTGATCCTGGGCCCCTGCGCCGGCGGTGCGGTCTACTCCCCGGCGATCACCGACTTCGTCCTGATGAGCCGGACGGGCGCCTACATGTTCCTGACCGGCCCGAAGGTGGTCAAGCAGGTGACCCGGGAGGACGTCACCACCGAGCAGCTGGGCGGCGCCGACGTGCACGCGTCGAAGAGCGGCGTCGCCCATCTGGTCGCCGAGAGCGAAGACGAGGCGCTGGCGACCGCGCGCAGGCTGCTGTCGTTCCTGCCCCAGAACGCGAACGAGCGGCCGCCGATCACCGCGTGCTCGGACCCCATCGACCGCGCCGACGCGTCGCTCAACTTCGTGTTGCCCGACAGCCCCAACAAGCCCTACGACATGAAGGAGATCATCCGCACCGTAGTGGACGAGGGCGACTTCCTCGAGATCCACTCCGGCTGGGCGCCCAACCTGGTGGTCGGCTTCGCCCGCTGCAACGGCCGTCCGATCGGGATCGTCGCCAACCAGCCGCAGGTCCTGGCCGGAGTGCTGGACAACGCCGCCTCGATCAAGGGGGCGCGCTTCGTGCGCACCTGCGACGCCTTCAACGTACCGCTGGTCACCTTCGAGGACGTGCCCGGCTTCATGCCGGGCACGGTGCAGGAGTACGGCGGCATCATCCGCAACGGCGCCAAGCTGCTGTTCGCGTTCGCGGAGGCCACGGTCCCGAAGATCACCATCGTGGTTCGCAAGGCCTACGGCGGCGCCTACTGCGTGATGAGCTCCAAGCACATCCGCTCGGACGTCAACCTCGCCTGGCCGACCGCGGAGATTGCGGTGATGGGGCCCGACGGTGCGGTCGAGATCATCTACCGCAAGGAGCTCGACGCGGCCGACGACCCGAAGGCGCGCTCGGAGGAGCTCAAGCAGCAGTACCGGGATCTGTTCGCGAACCCCTACACCGCTGCCCGCAAGGGCTACATCGACGACGTGATCGAGCCGGCGACGACCCGGTTCCGGATCGCCAAGGCGCTCGAGATGCTGGCAGGCAAGCGGGACGCCAACCCGGCCTGCAAGCACTCCAACATCCCGCTCTAGCGAGGAGCCGACCGTGGACCTCAGTGAGGCGCTCACCATCACCGCCCTGGGAATGGGAGTCGTGTTCGTCGGGCTGATCCTGACCAGCCTGTTGATCGTCGCCTTCTCGGTCGTGCCGCGGCTGCTGGAGCGCCGCTCGGCGGAGGCAACCGCGATGCCGGCCCCCGACCGCCAACCGGCGCCGACGGGGGAGCCGGTGCCGCCCGAGGTCCTGACCGTCATCGCCACGGTGCTCGAGGTCGAGCGCCGGCTCTATCACGCCGGGCAGCGGGGTCGCCTGACCATCTCCCGCGCCGCCGACCGGTCGGCCTGAGCGCGGAGGGAGACCATCCATGAGCGAGTACGTCCTCACCATCGCCGGCCGCGAGTACCGCGCCGAGATCGCCGAGCTGACCGCGGAGCGGGCCCGGGTCGTGGTCGACGGCACGCCTTACGAGGTCGAGCTGGTCGAGATCGGCCGGGCGCCGGTCGCACCGAGCCCGGCGCCGGCCGCGCCGCCGCCCCGCACCGCCCCGGTCGCCTCCGCCTCGGTTCCACCCCGGCCGGCGCCGGGGCCGCCGGGCACGGGCGCGGTCCCGGCGCCGCTGCCGGGCCTGATCCTGCAGGTCAAGGTGAAGGAGGGCGACGCGGTCGAGGCCGGGCAGCCGGTCGCGGTGATGGAGGCGATGAAGATGGAGAACGTGGTTCCGGCGCCCCACAACGGGACCGTCCGCCGGGTGCTGGTCAAGGAAGGCGACAGCGTCGCCGAGGGCGACGTGCTGCTCGAGATCGCCCGGCCCGGGATGACCACCCTCTAGGGGGACGCGATGCGCACGAAGACCCTGATCGCGGTTGCGCTCCTCTGGCTCTCGGCCGGTGGGCTGGTGGCCGCCGCCGACAGCCTCGAGGTGAGCTTCGACGACTCGCGGTACATCGGGTTGCTGCGGGGAACCAGCTCCGGGATCCACCACGTCCGGCCCGACGAGGCGGGCACGCCGCTCGAGGCCACGACCGGCCTGCTCCACGACCGCCACGACCGCGTGATCGGCCGGTTCACCGTTTGGTACGCGGACGAGTATGACGCCGTCGCCCGGGTCGACGAGCTCGCACGCGACGTCACCCTCGACTTCGTCGATCACCTGTCGGTGCCCGACCTGGGGCTCGACTACCTGAAGCTCCGCAACCTCGACTCCTCACGCTACTTCCGGCTCGCCGCCGGGTGGGAGACCCACGACCCGGGGTCGCTCAAGCACGGGTCCAAGGGTCGCCTGCTCGACCGCCACGGCGGGGTCGCCGGTCAGTTCAGCGTGATCGGCGTCGGCCCGCGCGAGAGCCTGGCCGTGGTCAGCGAGTTCAGCCCCGGGGCGTTCGCGCGCGACGTCGAGCGCGCCGAGCTGCAGGGCTACCTGGCCCAGGTGGCCTCGTCGACCGGGTTCGCGAACCTCACCTGGCTCAACGTGGTGATGCTCTTCATCGGGGGGCTCTTCATCTACCTCGGAGTCGCCAAGGAGTACGAACCGCTGCTCCTGGTCCCGATCGGGTTCGGCGTGCTGATCGGCAACATCCCGCTGCCGCTGCAGATCTTCAATGCGGTCTCGGTCTACATGATCGACCCGGTGACCCACGAGTACGCCTT
The DNA here is from genome assembly GCA_963714745.1 of uncultured Acidobacteriota bacterium. GTDB lineage: Bacteria > Acidobacteriota > Thermoanaerobaculia > Thermoanaerobaculales > Sulfomarinibacteraceae > CAVQPK01. The sequence continues at coordinate 1,594,027 of CAVQPK010000007.1, read as the reverse complement.
CAACACGACGACGTCGAGCGTCATGGGCATGATCTACTTCGGCGTCCGGACCGGGCTCTTCCCGCCCCTGATCTTCCTCGGCATCGGGGCATTGACCGACTTCACGGCGCTGCTGTCGAACCCCAAGAGCGTGCTGCTCGGCGCGGCCGCCCAGATCGGCATCTTCGCCACCTTCCTGGGTGCGCTGCAGCTCGGCTTCTCGCCCGCCAACGCGGCCGCGATCGGCATCATCGGCGGCGCCGACGGCCCGACCGCGATCTTCCTCGCCTCGCGTCTCGCGCCCTCCCTGATCGGTCCGATCGCGATCGCCGCCTACTCGTACATGGCGATGGTCCCGATCATCCAGCCGCCGATCATGAAGCTGCTCACCACCCGCGAGGAGCGCAGGATCCGGATGAAGCCGGGCCGCAAGGTCGGACCGCGCGAGAAGGTGCTGTTCCCGATCGCCGGGATGATCGTGACCACGCTGGTCGCCCCCGGCGGGCTGCCGCTGCTCGGCATGCTCTTCTTCGGCAACCTGCTCAAGGAGTCGGGGGTCACCGGCCGCCTGTCCAAGACCGCCTCGTCGGCGCTGCTCGACATCGCCACCATCCTGCTCGGCCTGGCGGTCGGCGCGTCGACCTCGGCGCAGGTCTTCCTGACCCGGCAGTCGGTGCTGATCTTCATCCTCGGATGCCTGGCCTTCGCCACCGCCACCGCCGGGGGGGTGCTGTTCGCCAAGCTCATGAACCTGATCAGCCGCGAGAAGATCAACCCCCTGATCGGCGCGGCCGGCGTGTCCGCGGTCCCCGACTCGGCGCGGGTCGTGCACCACGTCGGGCAGGAGGCGGACCCGACCAACTACCTGCTCCAGCACGCCATGGGGCCCAACGTGGCGGGGGTGATCGGGTCCGCGATCGCCGCCGGTGTCTTTCTCGGCATCTTCTAGGTGGAGTCGACCATGAGCAAGATCATCGCCGCCGTTCCCAACATCTGCGAGGGCCGCGACCAGCGTTTCATCGACGACCTCGCGCTCAAGCTCCAGGGCATCCCCGACCTGATGATGCTCGACGTCTCGGTCGACCACGTGCGCAACCGCACCGTGTTCTCCTTCACCGGCACCAAGGAGGCGATCTTCGCGGGCGGCATGCTGCTCTACACCGAGGCGCTGCAGCACATCGACATGCGCACCCACCAGGGCGAGCACCCGCGGGTGGGCGCGGTCGACGTGTTCCCCTTCGTGCCGCTGAAGGACGCCGGGATCCAGGAGGCCAAAGCCTGGGCGGCGGAGTTCGCCGAGCAGGTGGTGGCGCGGTTCAACCTCCCGGTCTACCTCTTTGCCGAGTCGGCCCGCTACCGCTACCGGCGGGACATCGACAACATCCGCGCCGGGCAGTACGAGGGCTTCGCCGACAAGATGAAGGACCTGCGCTGGAAGCCGGACCTCGGCCCCGACAGCTTCCCGCCCGACTCCGGCGTGACCATCATCGGCGCGCGCCATCCGCTGATCTCGTTCAAGGCCTACCTCTCCTGCGGCGAAGAGGAGGTGGCGGCGAGCGTCGGTCGCGCAGTGGCCGACACCTCCGGGGGCATCATCCGATGCCACCCCGGCCTCGACGACGACACCGGGCTCGCGTTGCTCTCGGTCGCGGTCACCAACTTCGAAGCGGTCCCGATGTACCGGGTCATCGAGAACGTGCGCATCGAGGCGGCGCGCTACGGCGTCGACATCCGGAGGGTGGAGATGATCGGCCTGATTCCGGAAACCGTGCTGATCGGCGCCGCCGAGTACTACATGCGGATCCAGGGATTCGACCACGCCAACCTGCTCGAGCGCAACATCATGGCCCATCTCCACGAGCGCTTCCTGTTCGGGGAGTGATCCGCGCCGCGGCGCTCGGTGGCGCGACTCCATCAGAGTAGAATGTGTCGTAAGGAGACTGATGGACAGCTCGCGAGTGCTGCGCGGTGCGGGCTGCGGGGCGATAATCGTGCTGCTCGCGGTGGCCGTCTTGGCCGCCGACGGCGACGGAGCTTGGAGCTGGCGCTGGATCAGCCCTCGTCCCGCAGGGCACACTCTCCAGGCAGTCGCCAGCGATGGCGCTCTCGTCGTGGCGGCGGGTAGAGGTCCGAACCTCCTGGTCTCGGGCGACGGCGCCCGCTGGCGGCTTCGGTCCAGCGAAGCTGGCGCCGAGCTGACGTCAGTCGCCTGGGGAGGCGGTCGGTGGGTTGCCGTTGGGGGCCTGCCGTCAGCTCTGGGCGGCCCGACCTTCGGCGCAGTGGTCACGAGCCCTGACGGCGAGACCTGGACCAACCTCCCTGGGATCCAGCTTCCTCGTCTCGAGACGGTGGTGTGGGATGGTAGCCGGTTCCTGGCGGCAGGACGAGGGGTGGTGCTCGAGAGCGCGACCGGTGAGCTGTGGACCGTGCACCAGCTGGACTCTGGCTGGGAGATCCGCGACCTCGCGTTCGACGGTGGCCTCTACGTTGCCGTCGGCACCACCGGCGACTTCCACGGCGGCACCCTCGAGCCAGCGTTCTTCACCTCGGGCGACTGTCGCACCTGGTCTTTGGGGGACTTCGGCTCTGATCTGGGGGACCCGCATCCCGAGGCGATCGCCTGGAGCGGCGGCCGGTTCGTGGCGGCGGGATGGGGGGCGATCCTGGTCAGCGACGACGGTCTGTCCTGGAGCCCGACCTTCACGCCCGAGGGCAGGATCCACGCACTGGTCGAGACTGCGGGTGGGTTCGTCGCCTTTGGCTCCGGAGGCCGGTCCTGGTTCAGCCGCGACGGCGTCGAGTGGGAGCCTTCATCGGTTCCGGGACGCGGGGAGGTGCAGGCGGCGACCTGGCTCCAGGGGCGCATCCTGGCCGTCGGCGACAACGGCCTTCTAGCCGAGTCCTTCGACGGGATCTCGTGGTGGCGTATCGACCGTCGCCTCGTGGACTTCTCGTCCGTCGCGGCACTGGCACGCGGCCGCGACCGTTGGGTGGCGGTCGGCATCGACCGCTCGCTGGTGACCGCCGACGGGTTGAGCTGGCAGAGCTCCCGGCTCGCCGAGGCGCAGCATCTCACCGGTGTCGTCTTCGACGGCAGGCTCTTCTGGGCCGTCGATTACCACTACGGTGTCTTCTCGAGCCCAGACGGTATGACGTGGACGCACCGTTTCCAGCCGGCGGGCGGCGTGCAGCTGACTGCGGTCGCCGCCGGGACCGGCCGCCTGGTGGCGGTGGGCTCGGCCTCGCCGCAGCCCGGCGTGTCGCGCTCGGTGGTCCTGGTGAGCGAAGGCGGCAACGTCTGGCGTGAGCGAGAGACCGGGCGCATTCAGTGGGGAATCAAGGCGGTCGCCTGGACCGGCGTCGAGTTCGTCGCCGTCGGGATCGACGGGTTGATCCTCCGCAGCGCGACAGGCGACTCCTGGGAGCAGCTGCACGTCGACCCGGAGCTCAACCTGTGGTCGGTTGCGGGCGACAGCGGTCGCTGGGTCGCGGTCGGCGAGCGCTGGCAGAGGCCGGCGGCGGCCGTGGTCGGGGCCTCAGGCACGACGCCGCAGCTCATCGAGTTGCCGACTGCGGAGGTCCCCTGGGGTCTGTGGATCGGCCGGACGGCAGCTCGCTGGGTGATCACCCTGAGCCCCCACGACCTGCTGCTGACAAGCGACGACGGGTACAGCTGGGAGAGAGTCCCAACCGGGCTGGGTATTGACCCTCACGTTGCCTTCGGGAGCGCGACCGAGCTCCTCGTTCTGGGGCGCTCGGGGGCGGTGGTCCGAGGCACGCTGCAATCTCAGCCGCGTGCGCCCACGGGCCGCCGGCTGGAGGCACCCGATGTCCCTGATGAGTGACCGGGGTGCTCCAGCTCAGCTCAGCTCGAGCTCGATTCCTCCGGTGAGGCGCGCGACCAGGTTGTAGAGCCAGGCCATGATCAGCCCGCCTACGAACCCCATCAGGCCGTAGATGACCGGCATGAGGATAATCGCGCCGACCCCGAAGAGGGCGCCGAAGAGCGCACCCGCTGCGGCGTCCTCCCCACCCCCGGAGAGTCCGGCCGCTGCGCCGAGCAGGCCGAAGAGCGAGAAGAAGATGCCGATGATGAGGCCGAGCAGGGCGTAGAGCGCACCCATCAGCTTGGCGCAGGAGAAGGCGCCGATTCGTTGCAGGGTCATGCTGGAACCTCCTGGAGTGGTCTCGCCGGCGGGTGTGGCTGCACGCTCCACCACGCCGATCGGTCGAGCTTTCGAGCGCCCACCCGCCGGCATCGCCAGCGGTGCCCCGAAAACGATTCAGGTTCTGCGGACATATCTCAATTTAACATGCTAGCATGCGGAGAGGACCAGGAGGAGGGCGGCTCGTCCGGCCCGCGGCCGCGCAGGTCGGAGGCGCCAGGCACAGGAGTGGATGGACCACGAGCTCGACGCCACGTTCACGATCGGTGACTGGGAGGTCCAGCCGCCGCTGAATCGTCTGTCGCGCGGCCGGACCGAGGTCAGGGTCGAGCCCAAGGCGATGGAGCTGCTGGTCTTCCTCGCCCGCCACGCCGGGGAGGTCAGGAGCCGGGCCGAGATCATCGAGGCGGTCTGGCAGGGTGCGTTCGTCGGCGACGAGGCCATCACCACGGCAGTCTGGCAGCTCCGCCGGGCGCTCGGGGACGATCCCAGAAGGCCGAGCTTCATCGAGACCGTGCCGCGGCGGGGGTACCGGGTCGTTGCAGAGGTCGTCCCGGGCGCAGCGTCGACCACGCCGGAGGTTCTCGGGTCGCAGCAACCGACCGCGGGGAGCGGCCGACGCAGGGCGGTGTGGTGGGCGGCTGGAGCCGCAGCGCTGGTGGGTGCGGTCGCGGCGGTCGCTCTGATCCGGGCGGATCGGATCACTCCCGGCGCCGGCCGGCTGACGGTCGCCGTGCTGCCGTTCGAGAGCCTCACCGGGCAGCCTTCGGACGAAGCCCTGGCCGACGGGCTGACCGATGTCCTGATCACCGCGCTGGCTCAGCGCGAGGGTCTCGACGTGATCTCGCGCAGCTCGGTGACCGCGTACAAGCGCGCACGTCGTCCGTTGAGCGAGATCGCCGCAGAGCTCGGCGCGACCAGCGTGGTCGAGGGCACGCTGCAGCGAGCGGGTGACCGGGTCATGGTGACCGCGCAGCTGATCGAGGCGCCGGGCGACCGGCACCTGTGGGCCGAGAGCTACACCCGAGATCTCGACGACGGGCTGGCGGTGCAGCGGGAGCTCGCTGCTGCGATCGGCCGCGCGGTGGCCGACCGGCTCACCCGGGCCGAAGGCGGCGCCGACCCGGACGTGGTCCTGGCAGCGGTGCGCCATCCGCGGGTCGGGGCGGGTGAGCGGCTGCGCTGGAGATTCCGGACCGGCGGCGAGATCTGGATCGAACCGGTGCTCACTCGCGGCTCGGTGCTGTTCGGCAGCGACGACGGCTTCGTCTACTCGGCCGATCTCGAGTCGGGATCCGAGCGGTGGAGGACCCCGGTCGGAGGCCCGATACGGGCCAGCCCGGTTCTGGTTGACGGGGTCGTGTTCGTGGCCTCTCTCGAGGGCGACGTCGCGGCCCTCGAGGCGGCGAGCGGGGCGATCCTGTGGCGGGTCCGGCTCGAGGCGGGTGTCGAGGGCACGCCGGCGGCCGCCGCCGGTGTGGTCTACGTCGGGGCGCTCGACAACCGGCTGCACGCTCTCGACGCTCAGACCGGCAGGGAGCTCTGGCAGCATCCGGTCGCCGACCGGGTGAGGTCCCCGTTGACGGTGGCAGACGGATCGGTGCTCGTCGGGTGCGACGACGCACATCTCTACGCGGTGGATGCGGTCACCGGGGTCGAACGCTGGCGCTTTCGCACCGGCGGTGCGGTCGTGTCCGGTGCGACGGCGTTCGGCGGCGAGCTCTACCTCGGATCGCGGGACGGATTCCTCTACTGCATCGACGCGGCGACCGGGAGGGAGCGCTGGCGCGCCCTCACCGGCGGTCCGGTGCTGGCCCGCCCTCTGGTGGACTCCGGGCTGGTCTACACGGGAAGCTACGACGGCTGCCTGTATGCGCTCGAGCGGGCGACGGGACGCGAACGGTGGCGCTTCTGCAGCGGCGACTGGATCGCCACCCGGCCGATCCGGGTCGCGGATCTCCTGCTCTTCGGCAGCGCCGACCGCCACCTCTATGCGCTGGACGCGACCAGCGGGCGAGAGCTGTGGCGCTATCCGACCGGCAGTTGGGTGATGTCGACCCCCGCCGTGGCGGAGGGTACGGCGGTGGTCGGAGGGATCGACGGCTGGTTGTACGCACTCGATCTGCTGGCGCCGCGCCCGCAGGCGAACGCCGCGGGGACGAGGGCGAAACCGCCCTGCAGCGTGGCGACGACCCCGCAGGGTGCGCCGGGCCCAGTGCCGCTGTGGTGCGTGGCGACTGACGGCGAGGTGTGGGGGAGGCCGGCGGTCGCGGCCGACACCGTGGTCGTCGGCAGCACGGACTGGAGCCTCTACGGGTTCGACCGTCTCACGGGCGCCCAGCGGTGGCGGTTTCGGACCGGCGGAGGGGTCGACGGCAGCCCGACCGTCGACGGCGGAACGGTGTACGCAGGGAGCCGGGATGGCGGATTGTACGCGGTCGATCTCGCCTCCGGCGACGAACGCTGGCGTTTTTCCACCGGAGGGCCGGTGATCTCCTCGCCCGCGGCCGCCGAGGGAGCGGTCTTCGTGGGCAGCGGCGACGGCCACCTCTATGCGGTCGACGCGACCTCCGGACGAGAGCGTTGGCGGCGACGGACCGGCGACGTGGTCAACTCGTCCCCGGTGGTGGTCGGGGACCTGGTCGTGTTCGCCAGCTGCGACGGTGGTGTCGCAGCTCTCGACCGGGTCAGCGGTGAGTCGAGGTGGCAGGTCGCGCTGGAGGACTGCGTGGTCGCCGATCCGCTGGTCGCCTCGGGACGGCTGTACGTCGGCGACACCAGCGGGTGGTTCTACTGTCTGGATGTCGCGTCGGGCGCCGAAAGGTGGCGATTCCAGACCGGCGGCGAGATCTGGTACCTGCCGGCGCTGGCGGACGCCGTGGTCTTCTTCGGCAGTGCGGACTACCACCTCTACGCCCTCGACGCCGACGGCGGACAGGAGCGCTGGCGCTTCCTGACCGGGAACCGGGCCCTGTCGTCGGTGGCCCTTGCCGACGGGGTGGTGCTGGTCGGCGGGACCGACTCGTCGCTCCACGCCGTCGGTGCGGCCGACGGCGTCGAGGTCTGGAAGGCCGACTTCCCGCGAGCGGTGCACAACCCCACGGTTGTCGGCTCGGACCTGTACGTCGGGGGCAGCGACGGCGGCGTGTATGCGCTCACGCTGCGGTGACGGCCCGCCGGCCCCTCACGCCGCGTCCTGACCTTCTCCTGAGCTTTCCCTCAGGACTCCCGGACGGCTCTGGGCCACGCTCGGGTCACAGCAGAGGCGCTGTGCGCGTGCTCGCCGAGCCCTCTCGTGCGGCGCCCGAAGGGAGACAACGATGCGTCATCACGTGCTCGCGGTGTGTGTTCTCGTGCTCATCCTCGGAGTGCCTGCGTGGTCGGCGGCCCAGCCGTGGGAGCCGGCGCGGGGGCTGTCGATCGACCTCTCGGCCCTGCCGGTGGAAGCCCGGGACATGCTGCTCGACGACCCCGACGGATTCGGGCTCCTGGCCAGCTTCACCACGATACCGGTGACCGAGCTTGAGCCGCTCGCGTCGGGCCGGGACAGCTACGCCGACTACGGTCAGGGGTACCGGAAGTCCGAGAACGCCGGCGGCTCCGCCTACTTCGCCTACGGTATCGGACCGACCCAGGGCATTCCCGTGGGCGCGTACGTGTTCGCGACCTGCGTCGCCGCCCGGGACGCGATCGCCGACGGTGAGGTGAAGGTCTCGATGTGGGGATTCGAGCACGCCGCCGACAACAGCGACACGGTGGCAGACCATCAGTACGGCGCCGCGACCACGACCGGCCTCGCGGCCATGCCGGGCTGGACGATGCAGTGCACCAACCCGGCCATGACGGTCCGCACCAGCGCCGACATCAACAACGACGGCGAGGAGAACTGGACCTCGTACTTCGTGTTGGTGGAGGTCACCAAGGCCTCTCCGGAGCTCCGCTACGGCTCGGGTCTCGTCTGGTGGTGGCGTCAGATCAGCCCCGCGCCGGCCACCGCCACCTTCAACGACGTTCCGACCGGCCACTGGGCGTTCCAGCACATCGAGGCGGTGGCGTCGTCGGGCATCACTTCGGGTTGCAGCGCGAGCGCCTATTGCCCCGACCAGCCCATCACCCGGGCGCAGATGGCGGTCTTCCTGGCCAAGGCGCTCGGCCTGCACTGGGCCGACTGATCCCCTTGAGCTGGAGAGGGCAGAGCTCGGGACGATGCGCGCCGGCCGGCCCTGGTAGGGGCCGGCCTGGGGCCATCGTCAGAACGCCCGGCCGGCCGGGCTGCTGAGGCCTGAGGCGCGCTGGGCCGAGCGCTTGCGCTCGTCGGCGGCGAGGTGGCAGTTCTTGTACTTCTTGCCGGAGTTGCACCAGCAGATATCGTTGCGACGGAGCACCGGCACCGGTTGCTCCTGAGTGCCGACGACGAGGTTCTTCAGGGTGTCGAGAAGGCCCATGATGCCGCTCCCCGGGCGCCGATCGGGGCGGCGCCGCAAACGGCCGAGACGATACCACCGTCGTCGAATCCAGTCAATTGTCTCCGTTCCCGGCCGCACGCTCCCATGGGGGTGACTGGCAGCGGTCCCTGAGACGGCGCACTACACCGGATGCTCGGGCTCCCCGAGCCCACCGACCAGCGGCCGGACCAGGCCCGCGTAGCGCCGCTCGACCGAGAAACCGAGGCGATAGAAGAACTCGGGGCGGAAGAACCCGGTGGTGAGCGAACGGTATCCCGCAGTCCGGAGCCGGTTGCAGAGCTCGTCGATCAGCGTGCCCCCAATACCTCGGCCGCTGTGGCGGTCGGCGACCACGACCTTGTCCATGTGCGCGGACCGTGCCTCCTCCCGGATCTCGTAGAACAGCCCTCCGAGCAGGTGGCCGCGCTCGGACACCGCGACCAGGAACCGGTGCTCGGGGCGGAACTGGACGTCCAGCTTGGCCGCGACGAAGAGCCGGTGGAGGCGACCGATCTCCTTCGGGCTCAGGGCGTGGCGGACGTGATAGGCCTCTCCGTCCACGTCCTCGACCGTGACCACCATCTCGCTGCCGGTTCCGCCCCCGACCCGGGCGGACACGTAGGCGGCCTCGTCCTGGGGCCGCAGGTGGGGGTAGGACAGGCGGGCGAGGAAGTAGTCGTCCTCGACGCCCGGCGCCAGCCGGGCGCGCAGGTCGGCGACCGCTGCCGACAGGTCGCGGACCTCGAGGTCGCCGGTTCGGAGGCGGCCGATCAGGCCCTCGATACCCTCGACCAGCGGTGTGCCCGAGCCCTGGAACACGGTCTCCAGGAAGAGCCGGGCCCGGCCTTCAGGTGCGGCGTCGGCGGTCCCGGTCAGACCGTAGGTGCGTTCGAGCTCGGCGAGGGTCGCGGCCCGGGCCCCCGGGGTCGCATCGGGGTTGAGGTGGATCCAGCGCCGGTAGCGCTGGACGGCGAAGTGGAGCCGGCTGGGCAGGAAGCCGCGCCGACGCACGGCGGCCCGGAAGCTCTCGAGCGCCGTCTCCGCTGTCTCCGGGAGGCCCGCGGCTTCGTTCAGCACCTCGAGCCCGGGCGCCTCGCCGAGCGCCTCGAGCACCGCCGAGCACACCGCGTCCCACCCCACGGCCCCGGCCAGCTCCGGGTGCTCCGCCTCCACCGAGTCGACCAGGTCGTTTCGAAGCTGCACCAGGAGCTCGCCGACGGTGGTGAAGGGGCGGCGGTTGGTGATCGAGACCAGCCGGCCGCCGCGGTGGTAGTCGTGCACCGGCACGATCACGTTGGCCGGCCCCGGGTCGCCGATCACCGTCTGGCGGCCGGTGCGGTTCCAGAAGTCGACGTAGGCGGCGAGCGCGGCCCATGCGGCCCAGGCCCACAGGCCGCGGAACCGGTCGACATCGCCGCGCCGGGCCTCGCGCCGCAGGGCGCGGTCGAGGGTGTCCCCGGGGATGAACTCCTCGGTCCAGAGGTCGTGCTCGGGCCAGTACCCGCCGAAGGTCTCCACCAGCGGTCCGGCCCCCCGGCCTTCGCTGCACACCACCAGCCAGTCGGTCTCCTCGCGCACCTGCGCCGGCGTGAGCTCACGGTTGAGGTTGACCGCCAGGTCGTACTGGTCGCGGCCGCGCGTGCGGATCGCGATCCGGAACACGGACTTGCCGTGGCTGGTTCCGAGCAGGCGCACCCAGACCCCGCCGGGGAGGATGTCCGAGAGGCGGACCGTCGCGCCGCGGGAGAAGAGGAAGATGCCTTCCCGCAGCACCGGATGGGCGCTGAGAGCGGCCAGAAGCCGCTCCCTCGCCTCCGGGTCGACCTCGTCGGAGAAGGCGATCACGTCCTCCCACCGATACTCGTGGCCCGTCTCCGGGTCGACCGCGATCTGCTCCGGGGGGCCGAGCCAGAGCCGGAAACCCTGCTCGAGACGATCCCGGGCGGCGAGCACGGTGCGCGCCAGGGCCTCGCCGGGTGCGGCCATCGCGAGTCGTGTCAGGACCGCGCGCAGCTGGGCGTACTGGCTGGGGTGGCCGACGCCGTAGGCGGCGAGGAACGCCACCAGTCGCTCGGCCGCCGCCGTGGCGGGGGGATCGCCGGCGGCCCGGCGCAGCCGGTCGGCGGCCGCGGCCACGAAGGCGTCCAGCTGCTCGGGACGAAGCTGGCGCTGGCTCAGGACCGCCTCGGTCGGGCCGTCGAGCACCCCGCAGGGGTGGTCGAGGAAGCGGTCCAGGGTCTCCCGGTACCGGACGTCGGTCTCGGTCCGGGCGAGGATCTCGAACGAGCGCCGGACCGCCACCGGCCGGTCCAGATCGGCCGCCCGGCGCAGCACCAGCCGAGCGGACTCCGCGATCACCGGATCGTCGAGCACCACCAGGTGCTCGAGCAGACGGACCGCCAGGACCACGTCCTCAGAGGACTCGCCGTCGAGCAGCAGGGCCGCGCGGTGCACGTCGAGCAGCTCCGCCTGGGGCCGCGTGAGAGCCTCGTGCGCTGCCCGTTTGACGTTCTCGTCGGGTCGTGCGGGTGCCACGCGGGCGATCCGTTCGATCCCGGTCGGGCGCCCGCGACGCCGTTGACGGCGCTCGCTGTCGAGGTCCGCGAGGTCGACCAGCGCCTCGTTGCCGAGCCACAGCGACGGCGCCGACAGCAGCAGCCCGAGGTCGAGACTGCGCCTCGGCGAGCGGTAGCGCACCGCGCCGACGACGAGCATGCCGTCGGGCTCGGCCCCGATGGCGAGTCGGGCGGAGGAGCCGGAGAAGTGGAGCGCACCGCCGTCCACCTTGAGGTCCTGAGCGGTGAGGCCGAGGGCCTGCAGCAGCCAGTTCGGCACTGTCACCTCGACCCCGGACACGACCAGGCTCGAGCCGCGGTACATCGCCCGGATGGTGTCGGCGAAGTTCCGCTCCACGGTCTTGCGCCGGAAGGTGCCCTTGGGAGTCAGCTCGCCGTGCTCGGCCGAGAAGTCGCGGTCGATCGACCGCGAAGTCGACGATCCGCTCGTAGGGCGCCAGGAACTCGTTGGCCGAGACCACCAGCGAGCGGAAGTGGTAACGGAGATCGTCCGGCGGAGAGGCGGGCGAGGTCGAGCTCGGCGTAGTCCGGGTTGGGGTAGATCAGCGCGGTGTTGTACTCGCGGTGGTCGCCGACCAGGAAGACCCGCCCGACCGACTCGAAGTCGCGGAACAGGTTCTCGATCCGCTGCGGCGCGATGGTCTGGCCCTGGACGTTCTTGTAGATCTCCTTCTTGCGGTCGACGATCCGGAAGTAGCCGTCGGAGTCCTGCTCCATCAGGTCGCCGGTGTGCAGCCAGCCCTCATCGTCGAACGGGTCCTCGCCGGGTGGCGGGTCGAGGTGGCCGAGCATCACGTAGGGGCCGCGGATCAGCAGCTCGCCGTCGTCGGCCAGCCGCACCTCGATCCCGGGCAGCGGGAGGCCGAGCGAGTCGTCCCGGTAGCGGCCGGGCGGCGTCATGGTGATGCCGCCGGTCGCCTCGGTCATGCCGAAGCCGCTCGCGAGCTCGACGCCGTGGCGCTGGAAGAAGCGGAAGACCTCGGGGTCGAGGTAGCCGGCCGCGGACAGGCCCCAGCGCAGCCGTCCGCCGGTGACCTGCGCGACCGCGGCGGCGACCTCCTCGGTCGAGGCCGAGTCCGGGTCGGCCTCCTGCGCGGATCAGGTCGTAGCAGCTGCATCCACTTCTTCGGGACGCTGATGAACACGGTCGGCCGCTCGTCGCCGCATGTGCCGTGACCAGGGCTCGATCGAGGGGTTCTCGACGAAGCAGTAGGTCGCGCCCCAGAAGACGCACCCGGCAGCTCGAGGAAACGGCCGAAGGTGTGGAAGAGCGGCAGAAAGCAGAGGAACACGTCGTCCTCGCCGATCTCGGGCAGCGCCAGCGCGCGCGCGAACCGCTTGAAGACGATGTTCCGGTGGGAGAAGGTGATGCCCTTCGGCATGCCGGTGGTGCCGGAGGTGTACATCACCGTCGCGAGGTCGTCGATGCGCGCGGCGTGGCGCCGGTCGGCGAGGGCGGATGCGGAGACACCGGATGCGGCCTCGAGCACCGCCTCGAACGGCAGCGCGCCGCCGACCCCCGCGGTCTCGCCGTCGAGGGCGATCAGGGTCGGTGCGCGGTCGAGCGTGGCGTGGCAGGCCACGACCTTGGCCAGCTGGGCGCGGTTCGACACCACCACGGTCCCCGCCTTCGAGTGGCGGAGGATGTACGCGACGTCGTCGGCGCTCGAGGTGGCCGGCACCATCACGTCGACCAGGCCCGAGGACAGGCAGGCCAGGTCCGTGAGGGCCATCTCGAGCCGGTTCTCCGACAGGATCGCGACCGGTCCCCGTTCGCCGCCCCCGGTGAGCGCCAGCAGGCCCCGGGCCACCAGCTCGGTGCGGCCGGCGACCTGGTGCCACGACAAGGCGCTCTCGCCGCGACGCCCGGGCAGGCGGAACAGGGTTCGACCGGAGTAGGCGGCGGCGCGCTCGGCAAACAGCTCGCCGAAGGTGAGATGGGACGCCTCGACCAGCGCGAGGATTCGCGCCGCCCAGTCATCGGTCGTGCCGTCGGCGGCAATTCGGCGCAGCACCGGGGGTCGGCGGAGCAGGTCGAGCAGGTCCCACGCCGCGCGTCGGGCGTCGAGCCCCGGTGGCTGCGCTTCGAGCCGGCCGAGCGTGCGCTGGGCAATCCCTGCAAGGAGCTCCAGAGCCACAGTCTGCAGCAGCTCGGCGGCCGCGGGCTCGCGGAGTGTGCGGACGGCCTCGTGGTCGGCCGCTTGGCACGGTCCGGGTCCGGTCGCAACGGCGGCGGTCACGGTACCCGTGAGCCGCTGGAGGGCCTCGTCCGGGCTCAGGGCCGAGAGCGCTTCGAGGTCGACGGATGCGGAGTGGTCGTTGTGCTGGTCCATAGGTGCCACCTATGGTAACGCCCACGACCGCTCTAGAATGGGGCGGTGGCGCGCGTCCGGCGTGCCGGGGAGGGGCGATGACATCAGCTCTCAGGGTTCTGGTGGTGGTGATCGCGCTGGTCGCGGCCGCGGCGCCCGCGCCGGCCGCCGGCGACGGCGACGCCCTCCTGGGGGCGTGGCTGACCGAGCCCGACGAGGTCGACGGGCGGGCGAGGGTCGAGATCGTCAAGGTCGGCGAGCACTACGAGGGCACGATCGTGTGGCTGGAGAAGCCGATCTACCCCCAGGACGACGAGCAGGGGATGGCCGGCCAGACCAAGGTCGACCGCGAGAACCCCGATGCCGCGCTGCGCTCGCGTCCCGTGATCGGGCTCAAGATCCTCACCGAGCTCCAGTGGGACGCCGGCCGTGGAGAGTGGCGCAAGGGCCGGATCTACGCGCCGGACGACGGCAAGACCTACCGCTGCTACATCAGGATGGGCGACGACGGGACCCTGAAGCTCAGGGGTTACGTCGGGATCGCACTGCTCGGCCGAACGAGCGAGTGGACGCGCGCGCCGGAAGCCGAGGCCGCGGGCGGATGAGCTCCGACCCGGAGGGACTCGAGCCACCGGTCGTCGATCGCACGGTTACGGGGTCGTTCAAGCGGCCGGACCGCGGGAGCGGGCTCGAGGTCGCGCCAGGTCGACCCGATCCGCTGGGGGCCACGCCCGAGGCTGCGGGAGTGAACTTCGCGGTGGTGTCGGCCCACGCCACGGCGGTCGAGCTGGTGGTCTTCGAGCCCGGCGCCGAGGCCCCGCTTCTCGAGCACCTCCTCGAACCCGAGCAGCACCGGACCGGCGATGTCTGGCACGCCTTCGTCGCCGGTCTGGGGCCCGACGTCGAGTACGGCTACCGTGCCAGGCGAGAGCCGAACCCGGAGCCGTGGCTGCATCGCTTCGATCCTGCGCGGCTGCTGGTCGATCCCTACGCCCGGGCTCTGGCCGGCGCGGAGCGATGGGGTGGAGTCGACGGGGGCGGCCCCGAGCCCACGGCACGCCGCTGGCGATCGCGGGTGGTGGCGGTCGACTCCGCACGACCGGTTCCGCCGCGCCCCGCTCGTCATCCCGCGGACATGATCATCTACGAGCTCGGCGTGCGGGGCTTCACCGCCCACCCGAGCTCGGGGGTGTCGGCGCCGGGGACCTTCCGCGGCCTTGCCGAGAAGATCCCGTACCTGGTCGACCTCGGTGTCACCGCGGTCGAGCTGATGCCGATCGCCGAGTGGGACGAGCTCGACCACCCGGGGCGTGATCCTGCCACCGGCGAGCGGCTGCGCAACCTGTGGGGGTACCAGCCGCTGGCGTGGTTCGCGCCCAAGGCAGGTCTGGCGGCGTCCGGGCCCCGTGGGGGTCAGCTCGAGGAGCTGCGTGCCCTGGTGTCCGCGATGCACGGTGCCGGTATCGCGGTTCTGGTCGACGTGGTGTTCAACCACACCGGCGAGAACGGAGCCCGGGCGCCGGCCGTGTCGTGGCGGGGCCTGGACAACCCGGTCTACTACCACGTCGACCCCGGGACCGGCGCCTACTTCGACTTCACCGGGTGCGGCAACACGGTCAACTGCAATCACCCGGTGGTCCGGCGGCTGATCCTGGACTGTCTCCGGTACTGGGTCTCGGAGATCGGGGTGGACGGCTTCCGCTTCGATCTCGCGTCGGTGCTCGCGCGCGGTCGCGACACCCAGCCGCTCGCCGACCCCCCCCTGCTCGAGATGATCGCCGGCGACGCGGTGCTGGCCGGCTCCACCTTGATCGCCGAAGCATGGGATGCCGCGGGCCTGTACCAGGTCGGCGCGTTTCCGAGCTGGGGGCGGTGGTCGGAGTGGAACGGTCGCTACCGGGACGACCTGCGGCTCTTCTTCCGCGGCGACCCCGGCACCGTACCGGCGCTCGCCACCAGGATCGCGGGCTCGGCGGACCTGTACCGTGCGAGCGGCCGGGCGCCCTACCACAGCGTCAACTTCGTCACCTCCCACGACGGCTTCACCCTGGCCGACCTGGTGAGCTACGAGCGCAAGCGCAATCAAGCCAACGGCGAGGGCAACCGCGACGGCGCCGACCACGAGCACTCGTTCAACTGTGGCGTCGAGGGGCCGACCGACGACCCTGAGATCGTCGCCCGGAGGCGCCGCTGCCAGCGGAACATGCTCGCCGTGCTGCTGCTGTCACAGGGAGTTCCCATGCTCCGCGCGGGCGACGAGTTCTCCCAGAGCCAGGGCGGCAACAACAACGCCTACTGCCAGGACAACCCGGTGGGATGGATCGACTGGTCCCTGGTGGAGCGGGAAGCGGAGCTGGTCACCTTCGTCCGGCGGTTGATCTCGTTGCGGAGGGCGCACCCGAACCTCCGGCGCCGGGCCTTCTTCGAGGACGACGAGATCGGGGTGCCCGGCGTGGTGTGGCATGGGCCTCGGCTCGGTCGGCCCGACTGGTCGGCCCAGTCCCGTTCGATCGCCCTCCACCTGCCGGGAAACGGAACCGACGACGATCTCTACGTGGCCATCAACCACGAGGCCGACGGGCGCACGTTCGAGCTGCCGCCGCTGGTGCCGTCGCTGCGCTGGCACCGGGCGGTGGACACCGCGAGGCGACCGGGCGCCGATGCCGCCGACCTGGGCGCCGAGGCGCCGCTCGCCGGCCGCGCGTACCCGGTCGGCGGCGAGTCGGTGGTGGTGCTGGTCGCGAAGAGGGTAGGCTAGCCTCGGGAGCCACCGCCCGGGAGCGCGGCCCGCAGTAGACTGGGAGGTACGGCCCGGGAGCATGAAGCGCTTCGGCAACTACGTGCTGGTCGGCAAGGTCTCCTCGGGAGGCATGGCGGAGGTGTACCGCGCGCGCATGGTCGGCATCCGGGGCTTCTCGCGCGCGGTCGCGATCAAGCGGATCTTCCCCCACCTGCTGGAGCGGGAGCGCTTTCTGCGCATGTTCACCGACGAAGCCAAGATCGCGTCCCGCCTGCAGCACCCCAACATCGTGCAGATCCTCGAGCTCGGCGAAGACCGGGGTGTGCCCTACATCGCGATGGAGTACGTGCCGGGCCGTGACCTGTTCCTGGTCGTACAACGACTGGCCAAGCGCCAGCTGCGTTTTCCGGTGGGCCTCGCGCGCCGGGTCGTGGCGGAGGTGTGCCAGGGGCTCGACTACGCTCACCGCTTCGGCGGGACCGACGGCGAGCCGCTCGAGATCGTCCACCGGGACGTCAGTCCACGCAACATCCTGATCGGATACGACGGTGCGGTGAAGCTGACCGACTTCGGGGTCGCCCGGGCGCGGGACCGGGAGGAGCACACCGAGCACGGGGTGATCAAGGGCAAGATCCGCTACCTCAGCCCCGAGGCGGCGGCCGGCCGGCCGCTCGACGGACGCAGCGACCTGTTCGCCCTCGGGGTGGTGCTGGCCGAGTGCCTGGTGATGGCCCCGCTCTACCCGGAGGCCAACGACCTCGAGCTGCTGGTCTCGATCCGCGACGGCAAGCTCGACCTGGCCCGCCTGGCCGATTTTCCGGTCGCCCTCCGGCCGGTGCTGAACCGGGCGCTCGCGGTCGATCGGGATCGCCGGTTCGGCTCGGCGCGGGAGTTCATGGAGGCCGTGCTCGACCCGGCCCTGGAGTGCGAGCCGGCGTGGTCCGCCGAACGCACCGGCAGCCTGCTCGGCGAGCTCTTCTCCGAGGAGATCGAGCGGGAACGACGTCGCGACCTCGAGGTCGACGCGGCGCTGGCCTCGGATGACCGGCATTCCGACGGCGCCCGCGCTCCGGGCAACCGAAGGCAGGTCGCGCGGGGGGCGCCCGCGCTGCCGAAGGTCCCGGCCTCGACCTCCCGGGTCCCGCCCCGGTTCGCGTTTCCCGTCCCGGCGACGGAGACCTCGCGGCCGCGTCTGGAGGGCAATCTGGAGGTCGACTCCCTGGCGGGCGTGCTCCACGGCCTGGCGTCGGCCCACGCCTCGGGCCGGCTCGAGCTGCGCCGGGACCCGCTGGTCAAGACCCTCTACCTGGAGCTCGGAGACCCGGTGTTCGTGACCTCCAACGGCTCGTCGGAGCTCTTCGGCGAGCACCTGGTGGCTCGGCGGGTGATCTCTGCGAAGGACCACGCGGCTGCGATGGACCTCGCCGCGTCGAAGGGCCTCCGCTTCTCCGAGGCACTGCTTCAGCTCGGGATCCTGCCTCCGAGCCAGCTCTACCGGTGCCTCGGCGAGCAGGTCCGCGAGCGCATGCTCGAGCTGTTCACGTGGTCCACCGGGCGGTACGCCTTTTTCGACGGCGCCGAGCCGCCGGAGCTCGGGATCCCGCTCGACCTGCGCACCCACGAGCTGATCCGCGAGGGGGTGCTCGAGCGGCTCGCCCTGGCGACCGTGCGGCGGGCCCTCGACGGCCACGTCCGGCAGCCGCTCGTGGTCGCCGATCGGGAGTTTCCGGAGCACCTCCGGCTCACCGGCCGCGAGCAGCGTCTGCTGCGCTCGCTCTCCGGCGAGGTGCGGACGGTGGTCGACCTGATTCGACGGGAGCGAGAAGAGGAGCTCGTCTTGCGGCTGGTGTACCTGCTTCGGGAGGTCGGCGGCCTCGACTTCGGCGAGTCGGAGGATGCGGCATGAGACGTCTGAGCGGCGCCGAACGCCGGTGGCTCAGGGGACGAGCCCACCATCTCAAACCCGTGACCCACCTCGGCAAGGCGGGTCTCACGGATCCGGCGGTGGCGGCCGTCGACGACGCGCTGACTGCCCGCGAGCTGATCAAGATCCGTCTGCTCGACACCGCCGCGGGACGGTGGGAGGTGGCCGCGGAGCTCGAGCAGCGCCTCGCCTGCGAGGTGGTGGGCGTGATCGGGCATGTGCTGATCCTGTTCCGCCGCCACCCCGAGCCCGACCGAAGGGTCCTCGAGCTGCCGTTCGACCTCGACGCGCCCGCCCCGGACTGAATCGCGAAGACGCAACGGACTCCAGGAGGGCACGAAGAGGGCTCTTCGTGCCGGAGTGGGAGCGCGTTCAGCCCGGCCCACTCGAGGGTCCGTCAGGTTGGCTTCCCAGCGGTGGGGGACGGAGAGGTCCCGTTCTTCGGCCGGTCTGCCGCCCGTCCTTTGCGATCTTCCCGTCTTCGCGGTTTGGTCTGGGGCGGGGGGCTGTGTGTGCCCCCCTGCCGGGTTCATGCCCTCTGCAGCGTTCGCGCGAGCGCGTCGGCGAGGTGGTGGTACTGGTCGAGGCCGTTGTAGAGCATGGCCGAGAGGCGCAGGACCCGGTGGGGCGGGCTCGGCCAGGGGATCACCGGGACCTCGATCCGGTGGTCGTGCCAGAGGGCGTCCTGGAGCGGGTCGATCGGACGGTGGACGCCGTCGTCGTGCGGAAGGGGCAGGGCGGCGAGGCTTCCGACCATCTCCGCCGGGCAGGGCGGCTCGACGCCGAGCCGGTCGCAGACCAGCCCGCGGGCAGCGAGGGCGAGGGCGCGGTTGCGGGCGCGCACCGCCTCCCAACCCCCCGGGAGCATGGCGCCGACCGCCCGGATCGCGGCCTGGACGGTCAGCCAGGCGGTGGGGTCGAAGGTGCCGGTCCAGTCGAGCTCGACCTGGAACCGCGGCCGGGGCCCTTCGGGCGCCGAGGCGCCGTGGCTCGTCGCCAGCGGCCGCACCGGCCACCGCTCCGGCTCGCGGACCCAGAGAAAGGCTGCGCCCTTCGGGGCGCACAGCCACTTGTGGCAGTTGCCGGTGTAGAAGTCCGCGCCGAGCCGGTCGAGGTCGAGCGCCAGCATGCCCGGGGCATGGGCGCCGTCGACCAGGACCGGAACGCCGCGACCGGCGAGCCCGGCGAGGATGCTCTCGACGGGCAGGACCAGCCCGGTCTGGGAGGTGACGTGGTCGACCAGAACCAGCCGGGTGCGGGGGCCGACCCGGCCGAGCACGGCCTCGGCGGCCCGGCCGGCGTCGTCGAGCGGGAACGGGACCGGGGCGAGGACCACCCGGGCGCCGGCGTCGGCGGCGACCCGGTCGACGGCGTTGCGGCAGGCGGGGTACTCGTGGTCGGTGACGAGGATCTCGTCGCCCGGGGCGAGCTCGAGCGAGCGCAGCACGGTGTTGACCCCGGCGGTCGCGTTGGGCACGAAGGCGAGCCGCGCGGGGTCGGCGCCGAGAAAGGCCGCGAGCTCGACCCGGGCGCAGTCGAGGAGCTCCTGGTACTCGCGGAGGAAGAAGCGCACCGGCTCGGTCTCGAGTCGGTCGCGCAGCCGCTGCTGGTACGCCAGCACCTCGACCGGGCAGGCCCCGAACGAGCCGTGATTCAGGAACGTGACCTCGGGATCCAGCCGCCACCGTGCGACCAGGCCCGGGTCGGGAGTGAGAGGAACCTCCACCGCGCGCAGCGTAGCAGGCGAAAACCAGACACAGAGAGTACCGAGGAGCACAGAGTCCACCCACCCCGGAAGGGGGGGCTCTGTGTTTTTCTCTGTGCCTCTGTGCCTCAGTGGTTTGCTTCTTCTCACTCCCGGATGGAGTCGAGGAGCGGCGGGAGGTCGGCGTAGTCGGCGATCCAGATGGTCTTGACCCCCATCGACTCGAAGAGCTCGCGGTCGTAGGTGTCGGCCTGGCGCAGGGTCGTCCGGATCGCGTCGGCCACCTCGAGGGGCTGCTTGACGAAGCTCTCGTCGAGCTCGCGGCCGAGCTGCTCGGCGCGGCGCTGGATCTCGTGCACGGCGCGGTCGATCCTGTGGTCGGGCAGGGAGTGGCTGCGTTGGACCTGCCAGTGGCAGGGGATGTCGCCGCTCTCGTAGCTGGCGTCGACCAGCCGCCGCAGGTTCGGGTCCGACATCGACAGGCCGACGAACAGCACGGTCTGGTGCCGCAGGTAGGCGACGATCTCGGTCAGCGCCCAGTGGAAGACGGTTCGAGTGAGCGCGTGGTAGTCCTCCTCGGTGAAGACCAGCTCGGGGCTGCCCTGCCCCGACCGGGGAAGGTAGCCGTGGGGGTGCACGATCGGGAACACCCCGTCGCGCACCCGTCGGGCGTCCCAGACCGGCTGCGGGTCCACGAGCAGGCCGGACCGGCGGGCGAGCTCGGTCTCGAGCAGGTCGTCGAAGTTGAACGTCACCACCCCGGCGAGGCCCTGGCGATCGGTGGTGGCCTCGACCAGGTCGGCGACCGTGGTCAGGGTGGTTCGGCCGCGGGGCCGCCGGGTGTGGGCGTAGAGCTGGCGCCGCACCATGTCGAGGAAGCGTTGCTGGGCCGCCTCCTGAGCCCCGCCCGCCCGGCGCGATCGCCGCCGGATGTCGTTGCGGATCACCCGCGCCAGAACCACCGGGTCGTAGTCGAAGGTCCGCACCAGCCAGTCGGTGAGTGCCCGCCGGTAGTGGGGGAGGTAGCGCTTCAGGCGTGCGGCGCTGCCCGCCTGGCGGAAGAGCAGGCCGAGCACGAGGTCGTTCCAGCTCGGGATGCCGAAGTCGAACGACACCCCGGCGCCGAGGAAGAGCACCAGCCGCCGCGCCTTCCACGCCCGTCGCAGCCCGCGCAGGTCGCTGGCGTTGACCTGGCTGGAACCGATCGGGACCTTGACCCCGCGAGCCACGTCGACCTCAGACTCCGACCGCCGCCGGCGGCCGCTTGAGGTGGTGGCCGGTGGCGTCCTGGTAGGCCTTGGCCAGGAGCAGGACCTCGGCGTCGTGCCACAGCCGGCCGCCGAACGTGATCGCTGGTCGGCGTGCCGTCGGCGCGGAAGCCGTTGGGCAGCACCACCGCCGGGTGGCCGGTGAGGTTGGTCAGCAGCAGGTTGTCGCCGCCGTAGGTCGGCGCACACGTAGACGTCGACATCGGTCGAGGCAGCGCCGCCATCGTCTGCATCACCAGGGTGCGGACCCGGTTGGCCTGGATGTACTCGACCGCCGGGATCAGTCCGCGCCTGGCGGAAGACGTTGGGCCAGGCCTGCTCGACCTGGCGCACCAGCTGCGTCGTCGCGGCCGGAGCGGGTGAGCTCGTCGAACGCCGCCGCGGCCTCGGCCGTGAGGATGAACGACAGCGCCGACACCGGCAGGTCGGGCAGGTCGATCGGAATCAGCTCGACGCCGAGGCCGCGCAGGACCTCGAGCACCGCGAGGTCGTTGGTGCGCCATCTGGCGCTCCGCGTCGTCCTCGTGGCCGGCTCGAACGAGCGCCGGCAGGTAGCCGACCCGCAGCTCCGAGCGACCGGGCGGGCGGTCCCAGGTGAAGCGGGCGTCGACGGCCGTCGTGGTCGCGGCCGTCGGGGCCGTGGATGGCGGCGAAGACGAGCGGCGCAGTCCTCGACCGTGCGGCAAATCGGCCCGAGCTTGTCCATGCTCCACGACAGCGCCATCGCCCCGGCCCGGCTGACCCGGCCGAAGGTCGGGCGCAGTCCGGTGGTGCCGCAGCGGGTCGACGGGCGACACGATCGAGCCCCAGGTTTCGGTGCCGATCGCGAAGCCGACCAGCGCCGGCACGCGATGGCCGACGCGGATCCGGCCGACGAGCCGCTCGAGCCCTGCTCGGGGTTCCACGGGTTGCGGGTCGTGCCGCCGAACCAGACGTCGCCCCAGGCCAGCGCCCCGAGGGTCAGCTTGGCGACCAGCACCGCGCCGGCCTGCTCGAGCCGTGCGACCACCGTGGCGTCCTCGTCGAGCACCTGCTCACGGTAGGGCATCGCGCCCCAGGTGGTCGGGTATCCGCGCGCCGCGAGCAGGTCCTTGGCGCCCCAGGGGACGCCGTGCAGCGGGCCGCGCCACTGTCCGCGGTCGAGCTCCCGGTCGGCGCGCGCCGCGCCTGCGCAGGGCGCGCTCCTCGGTCAGCGTGACCACGCAGTGCAGGATCGGGTCGAGGCGCCTTCAGCCGGTCGAGGTAGAGACGGGTGAGGCGCTCGGAGCTCAGCGTGCGCCGGCGCAGCAGGCGGCCGAGCTCGACCGCCGGCAGGAACGCGAGGTCGACGTCGGTCTCGGGAGCGGGCCGGGAAGGGCCGGGCGCCAGCCGCAGCCACGATTCGCCCGTCAACGGAGGCTCGCCCGCCAGCGAAGGGTCGAATGCCAACGCCGGCGGGATCTGGTTCGGGATCTCGAGCGTGCGCAGCGTGGCGAAGTCCTGCCGGAGCTCGTCGAGCCCCTTCAGCATCAGGTCCCGCTCCGGATCGGTGAACTCGAGCCCGGCCACACGCTCGGCCGCGGCGAGGGTCGCCCGGTCGAAAGTGGTCCCGGCCTCCGACGCGGCCCAGAGAGCGTCGGCGAAGGCGGCTCCGGCGCCGAGGCCGGCGAGCAGGGCGGAGAAGCGGCGGCGGTCGATCCGGACTCTCGACATGGGGTTGCCCTCCCGATGACCTCATGGTACCTGCGACCGGTCGCGGGCGAGCTCCGGCGCTCGGGTCAGCTCGGCTCGACCGCGTCCGCCGGGGGGAGCCGGAGCTCCACCTCGAGCCCGCCGCCGTCGCGGTTCTTCGCCGAGACGCTGCCGCCGTGCAGGTGAACCGCCCGGGCGGCGATCGAGAGCCCGAGGCCGGCGCCACCGCTCGCGCGGCCGCGGGCGTCGTCAACCCGGACGAAGGGCTCGAACAGCACCTCGAGCTTCTCCTCGGGCACGCCCGGGCCGCGGTCGGCGATCCGGACCACGGCGTCCTCGCTCTCGCGGACCACCCCGACGGTGACCACGGAGCCCTCGGTCGAGTAGCGGATCGCGTTGCGGAGCACGTTCTCCACCGCGCTGCGCAGAGCCTCCGGGTCCCCGCTGACCGGCACCGGCTCCGGGGCCGCGACCGTCACCTTGAGCCGGCGCCCCGAGGCCTCGAACTCGGCGTCGCTCGCGACCTCGCGGGCGATCCGCGCCAGGTCGAGCGGCTCGTGACGGGCCGGCCGGTGGGCGGCCTCGAGCCGGGACAGCGTGAGCAGCCGGCCGACGAGCTCTTCGAGACGGGTCGCCTCGCGCTCGATCCGGTCGAGGCTGGACGTCGGCCTCGGGTGCGATCTTCCGGCGGGCGAGCTCGAGTGCGACCTGCAAACGCGCCAGGGGCGAGCGCAGCTCGTGGGAGACGTCCTGGACCAGCCGCCGCTGAGAGTCGACCAGCGCTTCGATCCGGGAGGCCATCAGGTCGACGTCGCGGGCCAGGTCCCCGAGCTCGTCGCGCCGGCGTCCCACCACCGGGCCGACCCGCGCCGCCAGGTCTCCTTCGGCGAGGCGGCGGACCGCCCCGCGGAGCGAGGTGACGGGCGAGGTGAGGTGGCTCGACAGCCACAACGACAGCGCGCCGACCACCAGCACCAGCAGCCCGAGCCGCCACGCGAGCACCCGGGGCTCGAGCAGGTCGACCAGGCGCGGCGGCCGGCGGAAGGTGGTCACCAGGATGCGCCGGGTGCCGTCCGGGGCGGTCGCCGGACGGCCGAGCAGGTGGAGGGTGCCCGCCCGTTCCGAGATCTCCTCGTCGGCGGCGGCGACGCGGCGGCCGAAGTCGGCGACCCGCTCGGGCAGCTCGCGGCCGTCGACCGGAACGCCCTCGGGGTCGAGAACGTAGACCGGCGACATCGGCCGACCCCGGCGCCGCTCGCCGCGCGGGCCCTCCTGCTCACCACGTTCCACCCTGGCGGCGGCGCGCCGGAGCCTGGTGGCGAGGGCGCTTTCGGCGTCACGCTGCCAGCGTTCCACTCCCGGCCGGTCGCGGGTGAAGAGCGGCGACGACACGATCAGCAGCGCCGCGACCACGGCCATCGACACCCAGAACCAGAGGAAGATCCGGACGACGAGGCGGCGCACTCAGTCCTCCGAGCTGCGGGCGTACTGGTAGCCGACCCCGCGAACGGTCTTGATCCGCTCCCCGCCGTCGGGAAGGTCGCCGATTTTGCGGCGGAGGTTGGAGATGTGCACGTCGAGGCTGCGGTCGAAGGGGGACGGACGCCGGCCCAGGACCTCCCGGAAGAGGGTCCCCCGGCGCACCACCGAGCCCGCCTCCCGGACCAGGATCTCGAGCAGCGCGAACTCCGCTCCGGTGAGCTCGACCGGGGACCCTGCCAGCTTCGCCTCCCGGGTCCCCGGGTCCAGCTCGAGGTCGCCGACCGTCAACCGGCCGCCGGCGGTGCCGCCCGGAGTGGCTCCCCGACGCAGCACTGCGCGGACTCTCGCCAGCAGCTCGCGGGGGTTGAAGGGCTTGGCGAGGTAGTCGTCGGCGCCGAGCTCGAGGCCGACGATCCGGTCGACGTCGTCACCGCGGGCGGTCAACATGATCACCGGCACCGGGCACCGCTCGCGGATCGCACGCAGCACGTCGAGCCCGTTCAGCTCGGGGAGCATGACATCGAGCACCACGAGGTCGGTGAGCGGGTCGCAGGCGGCTTCGAGCCCACGCCGGCCGTCACCGGCGGCCGCGATCTCGAAGCCCTCACCCTCGAGGTACTCGCGCAGCAGCTCGACGAGCTCGGCGTCGTCGTCGATGATCAGGATCCGCGCCATGCAAGCCGACTCTACCAGCGTCCTGTGCCACGGGCGGCCGAGGTTCACGCTTCTTTACCTCGGGCTTTCGTTTCTTGACCCGATACGCGCCAACACTTTACGGGTGCTCGGCGTTTCATGGTCAGCACCGGCGACCGCCCAACCGGTCGCCGCAGGAGGTGAGAGATGACACGACGCCACGTGATGATCACGATCGCAGCGGTCGCCCTGATCGCGGGAAGCACGTTGGTCCTGGCGGGGCCCGGGGGCCCGGGCACGCCCGGGGTTCGCGGCGGTGGCCGTGGCGGCCACGGCGGGTTCGGGCAGGGGCCGGGCGACGGCGGACGGCTCCAGGGCATGCGGGGTCCGCTCGGCCCGCTCGGTCGGGCGCTGCACCGGCTCGACCTTTCCGACGAGCAGCAGGCGCAGGTCCGCAGCCTGGTCGAGGCGGCGCGGCCGGAGATGCACGCGCTGCGCACCCAGCTGCGGGAGAGCCGACAGGCGTTCCGTGAGGCCCACCCGCCGACCGACTTCGACGAGGCCGCAATCCGGAACCAGGTCGCCGCCCAGTCGGCGGTGATGGCGGATCTCGCGGTGCTGGGCGCGAAGCTGCGCGCCGACGTGCTCAAGGTCCTCACCCCGGACCAGCTCGCCGAGCTCGAGGCGATGCGGGCGAAGAGGGGTGAGTGGCGCACGATGAAGCGCGAGTTCTGGGACGAGGGCTCCTGATTCGCGCGACCTCGGGGGCCCGGGCACGGCGGCGGTCGAGCCGCCGTGCTTTGCTCTGGGCCGCCGACGGGAGAAGATGAGGCTGCCATGTTGCCGACTCGGCTCGTCACCGCGATGTTCGCTCTGGTCTCGACCGTGGTCTGGGTGGCCGGCGCCGCCGAGGTCGAGGTGCGCAGCACTCGCCACGAAGGCATCGAGATCGACGGTGATCCGTCGGACTGGAGCGGCGTCCCGGAGCAGTACTACGCCGAGGCCACACGCCTGACCTCGATCGCCCACGACGATCGCTACCTCTATCTCCAGTTTCGCTTCGGCGATGCCGGGCTGGCGCGGTCGATCATGCGCCGCGGCGTGGCGCTGTGGGTCTGCGACAACCCGGATCGGATCGCGTTCTTCGGGCTGCGCTACCGCGGTTCCGAGGCGGTGCTGATGGCGCTGCGGGCGCTGTCCGCACCCGATGGGGAGCCGCAGGACGGGGACCTGTGGCCGGGACCGCGCCCGGCAGAGGCGACACCGCCTCGCGGTCGGGTGCCGCTCGGGGCGCTCGAGGTCGTGCGCGACGGCGAGGTCGAGCGGACGATCGCGGCCGGGACCGCCGAGGACGGACCATCCGCCGCCTCGGACGTCGTCGACGGCTCGTTCGTGTACGAGCTGAGGCTGCCGCTCGGCGAGCTCGGCCCGGGATCGCAGACCGGCGGATCCGAGCGGCGGGTCGCGCTCGGCATCCAGATCGGCGGCCTGACCGAGGGCGAGCGCGAGCTGCTCAAGGACCACCGGCGCTCGGGTCGCGCCCGCATGGGGGGCGGCACCCGCGGAGGGGCGGTGCGGGGTCGGGGCCTCCCGCCCGGTGCGGGGCTGCGACCGGAGGGGCTGCAGCCGGGCTCGACGCTGTGGATCGAGGTCGTGATGGATGTCCCTGCGAGCCGTGTGCCGGTGCGGTGACCGGTAGCCCAGGGACGCCGGCCGGGTGTCCCGGCGGAGGAGAGCGTTGCCGTGAGAACCAAGGCTCTGATTGGCCTGCTGGTGCTGATCGCGGTCGCGGCCGTGATCGCGAAGGTGCTTCGTGGAAACGGCGTCGCCACCCGTGAGTACCGTTTCGTGACCGTGGAGCGCGGCGACCTGGAGTCGGTGGTGGCCGCGACCGGCACACTCGAAGCGGTGCGCAACGTCAGCGTCGGCACGCGGGTCTCGGGGACCATCTCCGAGATCCTGGTCGACTACAACGACCGTGTGCGCGAGGGGCAGGTGATCGCGAAGATCGACACCAGTCTGCTCGAGATCTCGGTCAAGAACGCTGCGGCGAGCCTGGCCAGGGTCCGCGCCCAGGCCGCCAAGAGCGTGCGCGATCTGGTGAGGGCGCGAGCTCTCTACTCCGACGGGGTGATCGCGGAGACCGAGCTGCTCGACGCGATCTCCCAGTCGGAGATCGACCAGGCCAACCTGGAGTCGGCCCGGGTCGACGTCGAACGTGCCGAGCGCGACCTGTCCTACGCCACCATCACCGCGCCGATCGACGGCACGGTGGTCGAGCGCAACGTCGAGGTCGGGCAGACGGTCGCGGCCAGCTTCTCGACTCCGCAGCTCTTCCTGATCGCCAACGACCTGCGTCGGATGCAGATCGTGACCCCGGTGGACGAGAGCGACATCGGGCGGATCCGCGAGGGCCAGTCCGCCACCTTCACCGTCCAGGCCTACCCGGACCAGAAGTTCAGCGGCACCGTGCGGCAGGTGCGTCTGGCCTCGACCAACCAGGACAACGTGGTCAGCTACTCGGTGGTGGTCGATGTCGACAACCCGGACGGACGGCTTCTTCCCGGCATGACGGCGACGGTCGATTTTCTGGTCGAGAGCGCCTCGGAAGTGCTCAAGGTCGCCAACGCCGCGCTGCGTTTCCGCCCCACCGAGGCGATGGCCGCCGAGGTCCGGCAACGGATGCAGGCCCGCCGCGAGGCGGCGCGGGCTGCGTCCGGCGGCGACGGGGGAGCGGGGGCGCCCGGCGACCGCCCCGGAGCCGGCGGCGGCTCTGCCGGTCCGGGGGCCCCCGGCGGCGGCCAGCGTCCCCCGGACCGTGTGCTGCTCTACTACCTCGACGAGGACGGGCAGCTGGCCGCGATGCCGGCGCGCACCGGCATCACCGACGGGCACATGACCGAGATCTCCGGCCGGCGTCTGGAGCCGGGTCTCGAGGTCATCGCCGGGGTCACCGAGGCGGCGGCGTCGAGCTCCTGGAACCCCTTCACCAGCGGCCAGCAGAGCGGTCCGCGGCGGCCTCCGGGGCCCTTCTGATGAGCTCGTCCGAGCCGCCGGTGATCCGGGCCGAGAAGCTCACCAAGGTCTACGCCACCCCGGCGGCCGAGGTGCGTGCGCTCGACGGCGTCGACCTGGAGGTGGGCCGGGGCGAGATGGTCGCCGTCATGGGCGCCTCCGGATCCGGCAAGTCGACGCTGATGCACATCCTGGGCTGCCTCGACCGGCCGACCTCGGGGGTCTACGAGCTCGACGGCACGCGGGTCGACCGGCTCGACCGCGACGCCCTGGCGGGGATCAGGAACCAGAAGATCGGGTTCGTCTTCCAGGGCTTCAACCTGCTGCCGCGGACCTCGGCGCTGGAGAACGTCGAGCTGCCGCTGATCTACGCAGCGCGGTCCCGAGCCGCCCGACCTGCGCGCGCTGGCCGAGTCCGCACTCGGGCGGGTCGGCCTGGCGGACCGGATGCACCACGATCCCAACGAGCTCTCCGGCGGGCAGCAGCAGCGGGTGGCGATCGCACGCGCGCTGGTCACCCACCCGGCTCTGGTGCTCGCCGACGAGCCGACCGGAAACCTCGACAGCGCGACCACGCTCGAGATCATCGGGCTGTTCCAGGAGCTCAACGAGCAGGGCATCACGGTGATCATCGTGACCCACGAGCACGACGTCGTCGCAGCACGCGCGGCGGGTGGTGGAGCTGCGCGACGGCGTGGTGATCCGGGACGAGCCGGTGACCGAGAGACGCCGCGCGGTCGGCCGCGGCGGGAGTGGCGTGATGAAGGCGCGCCGGCTGGTCAAGGCGGCCCTGCTCAGCATCCTGCGCAACCCGATGCGGACCCTGCTCACCGTGCTCGGCGATCATCATCGGGGTCGGCTCGGTGATCGTGATGGTGGCGATCGGCGAGGGCGCCCAGAACCAGATCCGGCAGCAGATCGACCGGCTCGGGACCAACATGATCGTGATCACCCCGGGCAGCTCGTCGAGCGGGGGCGTGAGCCGCGGCGCCGGGAGCTTCAACCGGCTCAAGGTCGAGGACGCCGACGTGCTGCGCCGGGAGTGCTCGCTGCTGTCGGCGGTCTCGCCGGTGATCATGACCTTCGGCCAGCTGGTGGGAGGGCAGGGGAACTGGCGAGCACCGGTCCACGGGGTCGCGGTGGACTACCAGGTGATCCGGGACTGGCCGGTGGCCTCGGGCCGGTTCTTCGACCAGGCCGACCTGCGCTCCCGGCGCCGGGTCTGCCTGCTCGGCCAGACCGTGGCCGAGGAGCTGTTCGGCGACCAGGAGGCGGTCGGCGAGCAGCTGCGGATCCGGCACGTGCCGTTCGAGATCATCGGCGTGCTGCAGACCAAGGGCCAGACCGCGGGCGGCACCGACCAGGACGACACCGTGCTGGTGCCCTACACCACCGTGCAGACGCGGCTCTCGGGCCGTCAGTTCGTGGCCCAGATCCTTGCCAGCACCTCGACCCCGGCGGACATCGCCCCGGCGATGGACGAGATGCGCACGGTGCTGCGCGAGGCGCACCGTCTCGCCGACTGGGAGGAGGACGACTTCACCGTCCGCGACCAGACCGAGCTCGCCGAGGCTGCCCAGGGCACCACCCGGATCATGACCCTGCTGCTCGCCGCCATCGCGAGCATCTCGCTGCTGGTCGGCGGGATCGGGATCATGAACATCATGCTGGTGTCGGTCACCGAGCGGACCCGCGAGATCGGTATCCGCATGGCGGTCGGGGCCCGGGGCTCCGACGTGCTGCGCCAGTTCCTGGTCGAGAGCGTGGTGCTGAGCGTGCTCGGCGGCGCGGTCGGCCTGGCGCTGGGGGTCGCCGGCTCGGTGGCGCTCGGCCGCGCGACCGGCTGGAGCACCGCGATCACCCCGCTCGCCGCCGCGGTGGCGATCGCGTTCTCGGCCGCGGTCGGGATCTTCTTCGGCTACTACCCGGCGCGACGAGCGGCGTCTCTGGATCCGATCGAGGCGCTGCGGTACGAGTAGGCCGGGCCGCTCAGGCCTCGGTGTCGGTCAGTACCGACGCCCTCGGCAGCCGCGACGAGGCCGCGCCCGAGCCTCGCCGGGGCAGTGCGCCGCGGACGAAGGCGAACAGGTCCTCGACCGTCGTGTACCAGACCGGCAGCGCGAGCAGCGTGAAGATCGTCGAGGAGATCGAGGCCGCCGATCACCGCCACCGCCAGCGAGTCGATGTAGACGCCGGCCACCGTGAACTGGCGACAGCGCCAGCGGGATCAGGCCGAAGACCGTCGTGATCGCGGTCATCAGCACCGGTCGCAGCCGGTCGCCGCAGCCCTCGAGCAGGGCCTCGACGCCGCGCCGCTGCCCTCGCGCCGCAGCGTGTTGACGTGGTCGACCATGACGATGCCGTTGTTGACCACGATGCCGATCAGGATGATCACGCCGATGAAGGCGACCGAGTCGAGCTCGTAGCCGAACAGCCACAGCGTCCAGAAGGCGCCGAAGAAGGCCAGCGGCAGCGTGACCAGGATCGCGAGCGGCTGGCGTGAACGACTCGAACAGCGCCGCCATCAGCAGGATCACCGACGCAGCAGCGAGAGCACCACGCCGCGCACCATGATGTCCAGCGCCTCGTCCTCGCGGTCGCGGCCCCAGCTGCCCCAGTCCCAGGCGTAGCCGTCGGGCAGCTCGAAGCCCGTCCATGCCGCTCCGCGACCCGCCGCTGCGCCTCCTCGGTGGTCACCGCCTCCTCGTCGAACTGCACCGTGACCCACTGGTGGTCGTCTGCGGTCCTCGCGCCGGATGCTCGTGCGGCGTGCGGGCGACGCTCGACCTCGGCCACCGCGCCGAGCGGCACGGCGTCCGCCGTCGCGGCGCGGGATCGGCAGGTCGGCGAGGGCGGCGAGCCCGGGCTGCGCGTCCTCGGGCAGGCCGACGATCATCTCGACCTCGCCGCGTCGGCCCCTGGAAGCGGCGCAGCTGCCGGCCGCGGAAGGCGAACGCCGACGGCGTCGGCGATGCGCCTGCGGCGTCGACGCCGAGGCGCGCGGGCCGCGCTCGGGGTCGATCAGCACGCGGACCTCCTTGCTGGCCGTCGCAGCGACGGCCCCCAGACCTCCTCGACGTCCGTCGAGGCCGCGCAGCCGCTCCTCGACCTCGCAGCGCGAGCTCCTCGAGGTACTCGGGGTCCTCGCCGTGCAGCGCGACCGAGACGATGCGCCGGCCCTGCGCGGCCGCGGTGGCGCCACTGTCGCGGTCGCCGATCTCGAGCTTGACGCCGGCGATCACCGGCAGGCCCTCGCTGGAGCTGTCCGCGCAGGCGCTCGATCGCGCTCTCGGTGGCCTCGTCCGCGCGGCAGGTAGACCCGGGTCATCGGCCATGCCGCGCTCGCTGTACCAGGAGTAGATGCTCTCGAAGCCCAGCTCGTCCTTGCGGCGGACTCGAGCCAGCCTCGACCTGGTTGACGTAGCCCTCCATGACCTCCTTGGTCGACGGGTCGTGGACCTGGTAGAAGATCGGCACGTCGCGCTGTCTGGAAGCGCGGGCTCGCCCGTCTTCTCGATGCTGCGCGATCGGGATCGCCGCGCTGCCGGCGAGCAGCGAACAGGCCGGTCAGCGTCACGAAGCCGGTGGCGCAGCGTCCAGCCGAGCAG
Organism: uncultured Acidobacteriota bacterium; assembly: GCA_963714745.1. Taxonomy (GTDB): domain Bacteria; phylum Acidobacteriota; class Thermoanaerobaculia; order Thermoanaerobaculales; family Sulfomarinibacteraceae; genus CAVQPK01. The sequence goes on along the minus strand of CAVQPK010000007.1, from coordinate 1,562,503 downwards.
CGCGCGGTAGCGCCGGCACCAGGCGCGTGCACGCAGGAAGCCCGGGCGCGGCTCGTCGTGCGCGGGACGAAGCGCGCCGCGGCCAGCGGGATGAAGGTCAGCGAGATCAGCAGCGAGCAGACCACGGCGAGGCAGATGGTCAGCGCCACCGCGCCGATGTAGATCGTCATCGCGTTGGGCTCGGAGACGAACAGCCAGGACCAGACGATGATCGTCGTCGCGGTCGAGGCGACCACCGCCAGCGCGACCTGCGCGGGCGCCGATCCGGGCCGCCTCGACGCGGCGTCATGCCCAGCCCCTCGCAGCGGTAGATGTTCTCGATCACGACGACGGCGTTGTCGACGAGCATGCCGACGCCGAGCATCAGCCCGAGCAGGGTCAGCACGTTGAACTCCGGAGCCGAGCAGGAACATCGCGCCGCAGGTGACCAGCGAGCGAGAACGGGATCGCGCACGGCGACGATCAGCGTCGTGCGCACCCGGCGCAGGAAGAGGTACAGCACGCAGATGGCCAGCAGGCCGCCGAACAGCCCGCGTTGCGCAGTCCGGCGAGCGACGACCGGATCTCCTCGGCCGGCGTTCTTCCAGACCAGCAGCGTTGATGCCCTGCGAGCTCGCGGGTCGCGCTCGATCTCGTCGATCCGCTCCATCAGCCGGTCGACGGTCTCGACGGTGTTCGCCGGTCGGCTCCTTGAAGACGTCGAAGCCGATGGCGAAGTTGCGGTTGAGGTGGCGCCCGTAGTCGAGCACGCGGCTCGCGCAGCTCGACCCGGGCCACGTCGCGCACGCCGCAGCTCGCCGCGGCCGAGCGGCAGGTCGCGCGATCGTCTCGACGTCGCGGAAGCGGGCGAGCGGTGCGCACGTCGTAGCGCAGCACGTCGCCGCGGATCGCGCCGAGGTCGAGGTCGAGGTTGGCCGCGTTGATGCGCGCGCAGCACCTCGCCGGGCTGCGACGCCGTGGCGCGCGCAGCGCGTCGAGGTCGAGGTCGATGCGCACCTGCTGCGGCTCGACGCCGTAGAGGCTCGACGCGGCGACGCCCTGGATCCGCTCGAGCGGCCGCCGGATGCGCCGGTCGAGCAGGTCCCACGACTCGGAGAGATCGCGCTCGGCCGAGATCCGGCCGCTCGAGGACCGTCGGCGCCGCGGCCCGTCCGTGTCGCCCTCGACGCGGATGTGGCCGATCGCCGTCGGGCAGCGCGGTCGCGCGCGCGCTCGACCGCCTCGCGGACCTCCATCTTCTTGAGGTCGACGTCCGCGGCCCAGTCGAACTGCGACCTCGACTCGCGCCGAGCCCGGGCTCGGCGCGAGCGAGGATCGCTCTTGACGTCGGGGATCGTGGCGACCTCCTCCTCGATCGGCCGCACGACCTCGCGCAGGCCCTCCAGCGGGTGGCTGCCCGGGAACGGGACCTCGACGTCGACCTCGGGCTCCTGGACCACCGGCATGAAGTCGAGCGGCAGGTGGAAGACCGCCACCGTGCCGAGCACCGTCAGGCAGACGAGCAGCATCAGCGTCGCGACCGGGCCGGTCGAGCGGCAGGTCGGTCGAGTCTCACGTCGCGGCCTCCGCCGGCGCCGCCGGCGGCGCCGACGGCCGCGCGGCTCGCGGACCGCGTCCGCGCCGGCGACGATCGCGCGGTACAGGCAGGGAATGACCACCAGCGTCAGCAGCGTCGCCACGGTCAGCCCGCCGATCACGGTGATCGCCAGCGGCGCGCGCAGCTCGTCGCCGGCGCCGAGCCCGAGCGCCATCGGCAGCAGCGCCAGCACCGTCGTCGCGGTGGTCATCAGGATCGGCCGCAGCCGCTCGCGTCCGGCGCCGACGATCGCCTCGTCGAGCGTCCTCGCCCTCGCGCCGGCGGCGGTTGATCGCGTCGACCAGCACGATCGCGTTGTTGACCACGATGCCCGGCCAGCATCACCGCGCCGATCAGCGCCAGCACGCTGACCGCGGTCCGCGGTGACGAGCAGCGCCGCGACGACGCCGACGATGCCGAGCGGCACCGCGAGCAGGATCACGAACGGGTGGACGCAGCGACTCGAACTGGACGCCATCACGACGTAGACCAGGAAGATCGCGAGCGCCAGGGCGAGCCAGAGGCTGTCGAACGAGACCGCGCAGCTCCTCGTCCTGTCCGGCCAGCTCGGCGCACGGCACGCCGGGCGGCAGGCGCGACGCCGGCGAGCGTCGTCCTGCACGCCGGTCGAGGGCCGCGCCCAGGTCCCGCGACCGAGGCCCTGGCGCGTGACCTCGGCCACCCGCGCGCCGCCGGAGCGGTGGATCGCCGCCGGGCCGCGGTCCGATCGTCGACCGTCGGCCACGGCCGAGACCGGGACCGCCGTGCCGTCGGGCAGGCGGATACCGCAGCGCCTCGACCTCGGTGGCGCGGTCGCGCGGAACGGCTCCGACGCGCGCAGCCGGATGTCGATCCGCTCCTCGTCCTCGCGGAACTGCCCGACGATCTCGCCGCGGATCTGGCGCCGCAGCGAGCGTGCCGACCAGCTCCGGCGCGGACGCCCGAGCGCCGCGGCGCGCTCGCGGTCGAGCTCGATCGTGATCTCGGGGCTGCCGGGCTCGGAGGTGGTGGCCACGTCCTCGAACGCCGGGCAGGCGCTCGCAGCGCCGTCGCGACTCGCGGCCGCGGCGCCGTCGAGCTCGCTCGAGGTCGTCGGAGAAGACCTTGACCGCGACCGGCGGCCGCACGGAGAGCACCGACGGGTCGAACCAGCTCGGCCTCGACGCTGGGGAAGCAGGGCGAGGACCTCGCGCACCCGGTCGACGCCGCGGCCGCTCGTCCTCGGCCGTCGGCCCGTCGCGGCAGCACGAAGTTGATCTGGGCCAGGTTCTCGCCGAGCGTCTGGCGCCCGGAGGCGGTCGACGGGCAGGCTGCCGACGATCGAGAAGACCCGCGCGAACCGCGCGGTCGCCGACCAGCATGCGCCTCGATCGCGGTCGACGATCTCGGCGGTCGTCTCGAGCGGTGGTGCCCTCGGGCAGCCGCAGCTGGAACGCGAACTCGCCCTGGGCCAGGTCCGGCACGAGGTTGGTGCCCGAGCAGCGGGACCACCGCGAGCGCGCCGGCGAACAGCGCGAACGGCCACCGGCAGCACGACCCAGCGGCGCCGCAGCGCCGCGCGCCAGCGCCGCCGGGTAGCGCGCGGCCGAGCCGGTCGAGCGCCGCGGGTGAGCGGCGCCGGCAGCGACGTGGAAGGCCCAGGAGAACGGCCCACCAGGCCGCGCCGCACGACACGCAGCGCCGCAGCCAGGAGCAGGCGACACGCGGAACGGGAGCAGGCAGCACGGTGAGCGAGCCGGCTCGACCAGCGTGCCGGCCCGTCGCCGACCGGCGGCAGCGTCAGACGGCGCCAGGCGGAACGGTCCAGCGGCCGCGCGGCCGCGCGCCGCGGCGTCGCCAGCGCGAACAGCGTCGTGCAGCGCGCGCGCCGCGACCGGCGCCGAGCTCGAGCGCCGACAGCGTCGGGATCAGGGTCAGCGAGACCAGCAGCGACGCCAGCAGCGAGAGGCAGACCGTGACCGCCAGGTCGTAGAACAGCTGGCCGGCGACGCCCTGCACGAAGACGATCGGGAGGAAGACCGAGACCGTGGTCAGCGTCGAGGCGGTGACCGCGCCGGCCACCTCGCCGCGCCCCGACGACCGCCGCCTCGCGGCGGTCGAGCCCCTGGCGGCGGCGGCGGTCGATCGCCTCGAGCACGACGATCGAGTTGTCCACCAGCATGCCGACGCCGAGCGCCAGTCCGCCGAGCGACATGATGTTGAGCGTGACGCCGGCCTGCTGCATCGGCAGGAAGGTGGCGATCACCGAGACCGGGATGGTCAGCGCGATGATCGCCGTGGCGCGCGGGTCGCGCAGGAAGAAGTAGAGCACGAGGACGGCCAGCAGGCCGCCGAGCAGCGCGGCGGTCCAGACCTGGCCGACGGCGTCGGCGATGTAGAGCGACTGGTCGGTGAGCATGCGTCAGAGCCAGGTCGCTCGAGCCGATCTCGCTCGCGCGAGGCGCGTCGAGCTCCTCGCGGATCGCCCGCGGCCACCGCGATCGTGTTGGCCGAGCCCTCGCGGTGGAGGGCGATCTCGACCATCTCGCGCCCGTCGAGCCGGGTGATCTCGTCGCGGTCGCGGTGGCCGCGGCGCACCGTGGCCACGTCCTCGACCCGCACCCGGCCGCGCTCGGCGCCTCGCGCACGACCGTGCGCCGGATCTGGTCCAGGTCGTCGAACTCGTGCAGCGTGCGGACCAGGTAGACCGCGCCCCAGTCCTTGAGCGTGCCGCCGGGCCGGTTGACGTTCTCGGCGCGCGAGCGCCGGCGCCAGATCGTCCGAGCGTCAGGCCCGAGCGCGGCCAGCCGGTCCTCGTCGGCCTCGACCTCGATCTCCGGGTCGAGCCCGCCGCGCACCTTGGCCGCCGCGACGCCCTGGACCGCCTCGAGCCGCGGCTTGAGCCAGCGCTCGGCGAGCTGGCGCAGCTCGTCGAGCGGGCGGTCGCCGGTGAAGGCCAGGCGCACGATCGGATCGAGCGACGGGTCGAAGCGCAGCACGCGCGGGATCTCGGCCTCGCGCGGCAGCTCGACCAGGCCGAGCTTCTCGCGGACGTCGATGCGCGGCGAAGTCCATCCGCTCGTCCCACTCGAACTCGAGCATCACCTCGGACAGGCCGGCGCGCGAGACCGAGCGCATCGTCGCGCACGCCGGGGATCACGCCGACCGCCTCCTCGATCGGGCGCGTGACGAACTGCTCGACCGAGATCGGGCGCCGCGTCCGGGTACTCGGTCTGGACCGTCAGCGTGGGGTAGGAGAGGTCGGGCAGCAGCTCGACCGGGAGGCTGCTCGCGCCGCGAGCACGCCGAAGATGGCCACGGCGAGCGGTGGCCATCAGCACCGTGACCGGGCGGCGGACGGAGAACTCAGGCAGCGACAGCCGGGCCGCTCTGGCGCTCCGGCCGCTCCCGCTTCGGGTCGGACCCCTCCGCGCCGGCCTCACGTCCTCGACCACCCGGACGCGCGGCGCCGTCGGTGAGCGCCGAGGCGCCGATCGACGACGACCGGTCGCCCTCGGTCGACGGGTGGTCGCCGCCGGCCACGCCGGCGATCTCGACGCGGTCGCCCTCCTCGAAGCCCGAGCTCGACCTCGATCTGCTCGACGGTGGCGCCGTCGTCGCCGAGCCGGAACAGGTGCCAGCGCCGGCCCTCGGCGACCAGCGCCGGAGCGCGGCACGACCAGGGCGTCCGCGTGGGTGTCGGTGACGATGTCGACGCGGACGAAGGCGCCGGGCGCAGGACGCGTCGCGCCGGCGCACCGCCAGCGTCACCTTGACCGTGCCGGTGGCGGGGTCGACCGAGGGCGCGATGCGCTCGATGGCGGCGCGCGACCTGCTCGCCGTCGCGTCGGCGGTCAGGCGCACCCGCTGCCCGGGCGCGAGGCTGCGCCACGTGCCGCTCGGGCACGTTGCACGTCGGCGTAGAGCGGGTCGAGGTCGGCGAGGTCGTAGACCGCCGTGCCGTCGGTGACCGTCGCGCCGACGTCGAGGTGGCGGCGCCAGGATGACGCCGGCGAAGGGCGCGCGGATCACCGTGCGGGAGAGCTCGAGCTCGGCCAGCTCGAGGGCGTGGCGCGGCGTCCTCGGCGTCGCGGCGGGCCTTCTCGTACTCCTCCTCGCTGACCAGCCCCTGCTCGTGGAGCCCCTCCAGGCGCGCTCGTACTCGCGCTCGCTGCGTCTCGTGGGTCGTCCGCGCCCGGGCGGCGGCGATCCGCTGCTCGTCGTTCTCGAGCACCGCCAGCGCCTGGCCTTCCTGCGACCCGGTCGCCCTCCTCGACCAGGAGCCGCGGACGACGCCGCGGGTGCGGGCGATCACGGTCGCGCGCCGGTCGGCGCGGACGGTCGCCGAGGTGGAGTAGACCGCGTCCACGGAGCCGCGTTCCACGGGTGCCACCCCGACCGCGATCGCACGGTCCTCGGTGGTTCCGCGGGCCCCGTCGCCCCGGTCGCGTCCTGACGACCCCCCCGCCTGACCATCGTGCCCGCCTCCCGAGCACGCAGCCAGGGCAGCCGTCACCAGGAGGGCTGCCAGGGTGTGCAGAGAACAAGCTCGCGCGGTGATGGAGTCGATTTCAGGCACGGTAGTGGTCTCTTCCCTCGGCGGTTGATGGCTCGGCCAGAGTGGGCGACTGCGCGGTCAGCCCGCGCGAGCAGAGTATACGTCGTTGCACCGATTTGGCATCCGGGCCGCCGGGGCGTGCAGCTCGAGCCGGAGCGCGGGGCGCGCGGCGACACGGGCCGGAGATTCGGCGGCGACCGCCTTGGCCGTCGCGGTCAGCCGGCAGCCGCCGCCTCGGCGTTCGCGGCCAGGTTTTCGACGGTCGGGCACAGAGTGTCGCGGCGGTGCTCGAGATCGCTGATCACCGCGCGCTTGAAGGCGTTCGGGTCGCCGACGCCCCCGAGCGCCGCGACGTAGTCGGAGATCTCGACCACCTGCTTGCGCATGCGCACGGTGCGCAAGGGCCGCGGCACGGTCTCTCCGGGGGCCTGGACGTGGTGCAGCCCGCCCGAGTAGACCAGCAGCATGCGCCCGGTCGGCAGCGCCGAGAGGATGTCGGCGATGCCGCCGCGCACGGTCATCGGGTTGCCGTTGGAGTCGAGCCCGTTGCGCCGTTTCATGCGGCCTTCCGGAAGGATCACGATGACCGCTTCGGGGTCGTCGATGCGGCTCAGGACCCTCTCCCAGGTGTGGTCCCGCTGGCGGGTGATCACCACCACGTGACGCACGATCAGACCGAAGAACCAGCCCACCACCGGGCGGCGGATGGTCTTCTCGGCGATCGGCAGCACCCCGTGCCGGGCGAACTGCCACAGCAGGCTCCACGGCGCGAAGCCGCCGAGCAGCCACTCGTAGAGGCTGGTGTGGTTGAGGATCGCCACCAGGCGGATGCCGCGCCACGGCCGCTCGGGGACCGGTTCGACCCACTCCGAGCGGAGCCGCCACAGGGTCATGCTGACGAGCTTCACGACCACCAGCAGCATCCAGGTCAGAATTGAGCGCATCCGAGGGCCGTCCCCCAATACCCAGGATTCGATCGCGGGCCACAGAATACCCGAGAACCCGATCCTGGCCAGGCCGCATCGCGGCAAACGCAGATTCGGTGGTATCATGACTCTCGCGACAGGCTCTCAGGAAAGGTGGGGGGTCCGAGGGAGATCATGCAGAGTGCGGTGATCCGCCTGCCGGCAGGGGTCCACGACCCATGGCCGGATCAGGGTGCCGTGGCCGGCGGCCGGCCCCCGGACGCGGTGCTCGCGTTCCTGCCCGGCGGCGACCGGTGCGAGGCGCTGGTCGAGCGGATCGAAGCCTCCTGGCCGGAGGCGATCCGGTTCGGGTGCGAGGCGGTGACCCAGTTTTCCGAATCGGGCCTTGCGACCTCTGGCACCCTGCAGCTGTTCTGGTTCGAGGGTCCCGGCCATGGGGTCGAGGTCACGGCGGTCGAGCCCGGAGTCGGAGGACGACTGAGCGTCGCGGTGCTCGAAGACGCCGCGCGCCGAATCCAGGCCGCGGATACCGTGACCCTGATCGCTGACGGCCTCCGGTTTCCGACCCAGGCGCTGCTCGCCGAGCTGCGTCGCCGGTGTCCCGATGTGGAGCTGCCGATCGCGGGCGGGCTCGCCTCGGCTCCCCTCGGTGGCGAGCCCGAGGGCGCCCGGGTCTTCCTCAACGGCCGGGTCTACCCCTCGGCCTGCCTCCTGGTATGTTGGCGGGGGGTCCGGGCGACGGTCGAGATCGTGCGCGGCTGGAGCGCCGCGAGCCCGGTCTACACGGTGACTCGCGCCGACGGAAACGTGCTCCACGAGATCGACGGTGAGCCGGCGACCGACTGGTTTCGCCGCTTCTTCACCGTCGACGGCCGGCTGGCCGGGATGCCGGAGGCGGCCCACAGCTTCCCCCTCATCATCGAAGGACCCGACCGGGACCGTCAGGGTATCTATCGCTCGATGCGGGAGTTCGACTCGCCGGAGGGAGCGGTGACGTTCTGGGGCGACCTGCAGGTCGGCGACGAGGTCCGTCTGGCGATGGGAAACGACGCCTCCCTGGTCGAGACCGCGGCCGCGCTCGCGTCCGGGCGTCGGGCGGATGCGGCGATGCTGTACTCGTGCGTCGGCCGGGAGATCGTGCTGGGTGAGCGCGCCGAGGCCGAGGTCGCATCGATCCACGAGGCGCTCGGCGGGCTGGCGCTGTCGGGGTTTTTCACCTTCGGAGAGATCGGACCGACCGCCACCGGGACGATGGCCTTCTACAATCACACCGCCGTGCTGGTGCTCCTGAGCGAGGCGACTCCATGACCGTCGACCGAGACCTCGAGAACGCGATCCTGCGCAACCTCCTGCGGCACACGACCCGTGCCTACGAAAAGCAGCTGGCCGAGCTGCACGCCGAAAAGGAGCTCGCGCAGGTCACGCTCGCGTCGATCGGGGACGGTGTCATCACCACCGACGCGACCGCGGTGGTGACGTTTCTCAATCCGGTGGCGGAGTCGTTGACCGGGTGGAGCGTGGCGCGCAGTGCCGGCCGCCGCCTGATCGACGTCGTCACCGCGGTCGACACCACGAACGGGCTCCGCGCCCGGCTCCCGCTCGATCAGTGGCTCCAGGGCGAGGAGACCGGATTCCGGATCTCCGGGCTGACCCTGGTCGCGCGCCACGGCGCGCGCTGCGCGATCGAGGGCTCGGTGTCCCAGATCAGGGACCGAGACAGTCGCGTGGTGGGTCTGGTCATCGTGCTTCGGGACGTCTCCGAGACCCGTCTTCTGGCGCTGCAGATGGCCCATCAGGCGACCCACGACCAGCTCACCGGCCTGCTCAACCGGCCGGCGTTCGAAGGGCGACTGCGGCAGCAGCTGGAGTCGGAGCAGCTCGCGGACCAGCCCGCCTGCGTGTGCTACATGGACCTCGATCAGTTCAAGGTGGTCAACGACACCTGCGGACACATCGCCGGCGACGAGCTTCTGCGGCGGATCGCGGCGGTGTTGATGACCCAGGTGCGGGAGACCGACGTCGTCGTGCGGCTCGGAGGGGATGAGTTCGGCATCCTGCTCGCCGACTGCGACACCGCCGCCGCCCGGGTGATCGCGGAGCGCATCTGCGAGGCGATCCGGAGCTTCCGCTTCGTGTGGGAGGATTCCGTCTTCACGATCACCGCGTCGATCGGGCTGGTCCCTCTGGAGACAGGGAGCGGCGGCGTGATGGAGGTGATGTCGGCGGGCGACCATGCCTGCTACGTGGCCAAGGAGAAGGGCGGCGACCGGGTTCAGGTCTTCGAGCGTGACGACCGTGAGGTGGCTCATCGCATGGGTGAGATGAGCCTCGTGGTGAGGGTCCAGCGGGCGCTCGAGGACGGCCAGTTCGAGCTCGTGGCGCAGCCGATCATGGCGCTCGAACCCGATCCTCTGCGCCGCTGGGCGTTCGAGGTGCTGGTCCGGATGCCGGTCAACGGCGACCAGACCGCCTACCCGACCGAGCAGTTCATCCGCGCGGCCGAGCGCTACGGCCTGATGCCGCGGCTCGACCGCTGGGTCGTCCGCAGGACCTTCGAAGCGCTCGCCCACGAGCCGGGCGCGATGCGCCGGACGGTGCACACCTGCTTCATCAATCTCTCGGGCGCGACGCTGTGCGACGAGACCTTCGTCGGCTATGTGCGCGACCTGCTCGCGGCGACCGCGATTCCGGCCGAGGTGATCTGTTTCGAGATCACCGAGACCGCGGCGATCGCGAGCCTCCGCACCGCCCGCCGCCTGATCGAGAGCCTCAACGACCTCGGCTGCCGCTTCGCCCTCGACGACTTCGGCCAGGGCATGTCGTCGTTCGGTTACCTCAAGTCGCTGCCGGTGTCGTTCCTCAAGATCGACGGCCTGTTCATCAACGACATCGCCGCGGATCCCCTCGACCGCGCGATGGTGGAGTCGATGCACCAGCTTGCCGGTCTGTACAACCTGAAGTCGATCGCCGAGGCGGTCAGCTCGCAGCCGATTTTCGACATCGTGCGGGCGGTCGGCATCGACTACGCCCAGGGGAATTTCATCGGGCCGCCGCGTCCGCTCGGTGCGATCCTCGAGGTGGCCGCGGACCCATCCGGTCCCCAGCCGAAAGTCACCTTCGAGGATCGGGAGAGCCAGAGCGTCCGGCGGTCGTGAAGGCCGAGGACGGTCCACGGGAGGGGAGGAGCGGATGACACCTGACAGCTCCGTCCTTGATCCCGCGGCGACCGAAAGCACTGCGAGCGCGCGCCGTACGTTCTTCGAACGGTGCCCGCTGTGCTCGGACGCCGACAGCGCCGCCGTGGCTGCGTTCGACGAGGTGGTGTTCGTGAGCTGCCGGGGCTGCGGGTTGGTGTACAAACGAGAGCAGATTCCCGCCCCCGAGCAGCAGTACGAAGCGAGCTACTTCACTCGCACCGGGCCGAGCTACCTTCGTCGGTGGCGTCACCGTGTTCGCAAGAGCCTGCAACGAGTGCGGCTCATGCTCGCCCGGACTCCCCACGCCCGCGACCTGCTCGACGTCGGCTGCTCGACCGGGTACGTGCTGGAAGCCGCCGCCGGCCTCGGGCTCTCCGCCTGGGGTATCGACGTGTCGGAGTTCGCCGTGCAGCACTGCGAGCAGCGCGGCTACCGGGTACGCAGGGGTGACCTCACGAAGCTCCCGTTTCCCGCCCAGTCGTTCGACATCGTCATCGCCCGGCACACCCTCGAGCACGCGGACGCGCCGCTGCAGGCCCTCGGCGAGATCAGGAGGGTGCTGCGTCCCGGCGGCTCGGCCCTGATCGCGGTGCCCGACGCCGAGTACTGGAAGCGCTATCTCATGCCGCGAAGGGGCCGGTACTTCCGTCCCGATCGCTCGGGCCTCCGCCACCACGTCTACTTCTCGGAGAGGACCCTGGTGGCCGCGATCGAGCGCGCCGGGCTGGTGGTGGCGGGGCGATCGACGGCCGCCGGCAGTCCGGGCGCGGCGGGGCAGGGGAGCGCCGGTCGAGCCCATCGCGGGGCGGCCGAAACCGTGGCCCGTGCCGTCATGGGCACTCTGCACCTGCGTCGCGAGGTCCAGCTGGTGGCGTATCGGCCGACGGAACCGTGAGCCGAGGGTCCGCTCCCGAGGAGCCTACTGCACCCAGTGGTGATCGCCGGGCAGGTGGGACTGGAGCGCGTCGACCGCCCGTCGCCACTCCTCGGCAGTGAGCCGCCGCCCGAGCTCGGGGTGGGCCGGAGCCAGGCGGGCGTGGTGGCAGGGACGGTACTGGGCCATCAGCGAGACCGCGACCCGCGGAGAGAGAGTGCGCGCGATCCAGGCCAGGCTTTCCCCCTCGCCGGCGAGCCCCCCGGGCAGGACCAGAATCCGGATCAGCAGGCCGCGGGCGACGGCTCCGGCGGCGTCCGTTTCCCAGGTGTCGCCGACCTGACGGTACATCTCCACCAGCGCCGAGCGAGCCCGCGCGGGGTAGTCCTCCGCATCGGTGAGCACGGCGGCGACCGACGGATCGGCGAACTTGAGGTCGGGCATCCACACGTCGACCACGCCGTCGAGCAGGCGAAGTGTCTCGACCCCGTCGTAGCCGTTCGAGTTGTAGACCACGGGAAGGGTCAGGCCGCGGCGGGCGGCGAGGTCGAGGGCCCGGACCAGGGCCGGGACCTGGTGGGACGGCGACACCCAGTTGAGGTTGTGCACGCCGGAGTCCTGGAGCTCGAGGTAGGTCCCGGCGAGCTCTTCCGGGTCGAGCTCGCGGCCCGAGAAGTCCTGCGGTCGCTGCGAGATGTCGTGGTTCTGGCAGAAAGCGCAGCGCAGGTTGCAGTTGGCCAGGAAGACCGTGCCGGAGCCGAAGCGACCGCTGATCGGCGGCTCCTCACCGAGGTGGCGCATGACGGACGCCACCGAGGCGCGGGCCGGGGTCGAGCACTCGCCGAGCTCGAGGCTGCGGTCGACGCCGCACTCCCGCGGGCACAGCCGGCACGGGGCCAGGAGGGCCTCGAGAAGGTCTGCCCGCGCCGCCAGCTCGCCGGAGCGGGAGAGCACGACGTAGCTGGCTCGTCGGGTCCGCTGGGTCATGCTCTCGGGTATATCCCACCCCGAACCGCCCGGGCAAGCGCGCTCGGAAGCGTCGGCAGATGAACCACAGAGCAACCGTGTTCGCTGTCAAGCGCCAGCGGGCAGGTAATCGGGATCCCAGGGCCGGCCGTCACGCAGGATCGCATTGGCGATGAGAAGGAGTTTGCGCATACACGCGACGAGGGCGACCTTGGGTTCTTTTCCTTTGGCGGTGAGTCGCTGGTGAAGTGGTTTGATGGCAGGATTGCATCGGATGGCCGTGATCGTCGCCATATAGATGGCTCGTCGGACAGCACCGCGCCCGCCCCGAATGTGGCGTTTCCCGGTGTGGGAGCCGGAGTCGTCGTTATAAGGGGCGACTCCGACCAGGGCGGCGATCTCGCGGCGCGTGAGGAGACCGAGCTCGGGCAAGAGGGAGACGAGAGCGTTCGCAGTGACGGGACCGATTGAGGGCACGGATCGCAGGAGCTTCTCGCGGGTCCTCCAGATCGGCGACTGTTTGATGGATTCTCTCAGTCTTGCATCGATGTCATCGACCTCACGACGGAGGAAGTCGATATGACGGCGGATGCCGTGCTTGACCTCTGCCGAGATTGCACGACTGAGGCGATTCTGTTCGGCGACGATCATCTCCTTGACAGCTAGCCGACGCTTCGTGAGCTCAGCCAAAGCTCGCGAGACCTCGTCGGGGATTCGTCGAGGCTCGGGTTTGACGTCCCTGCCGAATCGGGCGATCACCTCAGCGTCGATCCGGTCAGTCTTCGCGAGGATGCCCAACGCCTTTGCGTAATCCCGCACTTGACGTGGGTTAATCACGACCACCGGAAAGGTCCGGGCAGCGAGGTGGGCGGCGACTCGGATCTCCAGGCCCCCGGTTGCCTCCATGACGACGAGGTCCGCTTCTTCTTTCCGGAGCCACTCGGAGAGCTCCTCGAGCCCGGTGTCTGTGTACTCCACTGTGAGCCGCGTCAGACGAGGAAGCAGACACCCTTCGATCTCGTCCTTGGCGATGTCGAGCCCAACGACATTCATGACACCCATCCTGTCCACCTTCCCGGGCCCTTCCCTCCGCCGTCCCTGCCTTGTAGATGCGAACTCGCCGTTCGACCAACCGTTCGGGCTAAAGCAGAGGGCTTCACGGCACGCGGATCCTCGCTCTGTGACGGTCCTTGAACCAAGGCACATACGGTCTCGCGTACCGCGGCCACTTCGTTCGATCTCGACCCGCAATCCGGTGCGGAGTTGTGGAAAACGGGGCCCTACCCGTTTCCCACAGCCTCCGCACCGCCGACGACGACGATCCGATCCATCGAGACACCGCTTCGAACATACAAGGCACGGAGCCACAGAAAAGCACGGAGTCCCCCGGGGAGAAACGCTCGAGGTGGCGGCATCCAGGGCTGCTCGCGAGCGAGCAGCCCTGGACGGCTCCAGGGTGGGTGGTGGCTCTGTGTCTCTCGGTGTCCTCCGTGCCTCTGTGTTTCAACGCCACCCTTCCCGGAGGCGGCGTCACCAGTCGAAGGTCAGGCCCACCACGGCGGTCCGGGTAGCGGCCGGGATCCACACCGGCTCGACGCCGTCGAAGTACCCGAAGCTGGTGTAGAGGGAGTCGAAGAGGTTCACCACCCGCAGGTCGAGCGCCACCGCCCGGGCGCCGAGGGCGCCGGCGAGCCGGCTTCCGAGATCGGCGCGCAGACCGAGCTCGGCAGTGGTGAAGGCGCCGTTGACGCGGTGCACGAAGCCCGGATCCAGCCGACCCTCCGGCTGCTTGCGCAGGTCCTCGGTGTTGTCGAGGTAGAACCTCCCGCTGTGGCGCACGGTGAGGGTGCCGTCGAGCGGTCCCCATCCGCCCGCGAGCTGGACGGTGCCGAGCCACTCGGGGACGCCGGCGACGCGGTTCCCGGCGTGGTCGACCGAGCCGCCGTCGAAGTCGAACTCCTCGAACCGGTCGAAGGTCGCGTCGGTCCAGGCGAGGGCGACGCGCCCGCCCCATCGCGGTCGCGGGTTCCACGCCAGCTCCAGCTCGGCGCCCTTCTGGGTCACGACGGCTCCGTTGGCGGTGACCGGAACGCCGTTGTTGTCGAGCCCGCCGGCCCACACGATGGCGTTGGAGAAGTCGAGCCAGTAGAGGTTGAAGCGCGCCCACCCCGTGCGCCAGTCGTGGCGGGCGCCGAGCTCGAGGTCGGTGAGCTCCTCGGGGTCGAGGTCGAGGGGATCGCCGAACCAGTAGTCCTGGGGGTCGTACAGGTCGCGGAACGCCGGCTCGCGTCCGCCGCGGGAGAGGTTCGCGTACAGGTTCCACGCCGGCGTCGCCCGCCAGGTCACACCGAGCCGGGGCAGGAGGAGGTCGAAGCGCTGCTCGACCTCGACCCCCTTGCGGCGGTCCTCCGACATGTCGTAGCGGTGGGAGCTGAAGGTCACCCCGGCGAGCACGGTCAACCTGTCGTGCGGGCGCCAGGTCTCCTGGAGGAACGGCTGCAGGGTCCTCTTGTCGAGACGATAGTCGTAGTACCTCTGGTTCGGCTGGAGGCCCGGCGGGTAGTGCTGGGCCCACACGGTCTCACCCCAGTGCCGGCCGCTGTGCAACCTCAGCATCAACCCCGCCTGGAGGGTTCCGCCTTCGTGCCGCCACTCGAGGTGGGGTATCCAGCCGGCGTCCCACTCGTCGACGTGGCGGCGGCGGATGAGGTCGGTGGTCTCGATCGGGTCGCCGTCGGGGCCCGGGTACGGGGGCAGGGCGTACTCGGGCAGCCACCGATCCCGCTTGAGCTGCTCGAAGAAGCCGTCGCCCTCGAAGTAGAAGACCGTGTTGTCGACCGTGAGGTCGTCGCGCAGCCGCCACGAGTGGTGGAGCTGCCAGTGGGGCTGGAAGAACTCGTCGATCTCGCCGGTGTACTCGAGGGGGTTGAACCGCCGGTCGCGGCGACGGTTCCCGGTGACCTCTCCCTCGAGGTACCGCCTCGGGACGCCCTCGAACGCCAGGTGAGTGCGCTCGGGACCACCGAAGAGGACGATCCTGGTCGAGGTGTGCTCGCCCGAGCGCTCGATGGCGCCGTAGTAGTTCCACATTTCGACCCACGACTGATCGCGGTAGCCGTCGGTCTCGATGCGCGACCAACGAAATGTCGCGGCCCAGCCGCCGTCGAGCAGGCCGGTGTCGAGCTCCCCGGCGATGCGTCGGGTTCCCCACGAGCCGCCGGCGAGGCTCACCCGAAGCCGGCGCTCCGGCAGCGGGGCGCGGGTCTCGAGGTCGACCGAGCCGCCGATCGCGCTGCCGCCGTAGAGCGTCGTCCCGACGCCGCGCTGGACCTGGATGCTGCCGGTGGTGGCCAGGAAGTCCGACAGGTCGACGAAGAAGACCGAGTGCGAGTGGGCGTCGTTGAGGGGCACCCCGTTGAGGCTCACCGCTGTGCGCCGCATGTCGAACCCGCGGAGTGAGAAGTACGAGTAGCCGATTCCGTTTCCTGAGTCGGAGTACGCGGTGAACGAAGGCACGTCGGCGAGCAGGACCGGCACGTCCTGCCCCCAGTAGCTCCGGCCGATCTCGTCGCGGGTGAGGTTGGACACGGTGACCGGGGTCTCGGCGACGTCCGCCCTCACGGCCGTGACCTCGACCTCCCCGGCGAAGCGGGGGGAGGGCGTGAGCACCACCTCGACCGGGATGCCGGGAGATGCCGTCGTCGTGCCGGCGTCTTGATAGCCCTCGGCGACGACGTCCAGGATCCACGGTGGAAGGGTCTCGGGGAGCTGGAGCCGGAATCGGCCGTCGGAGCCGGTCACGGTCCGGGTGATCGCCGCGCCGGATCGTGCGACGACCGTGGCCCCGGGGATCGGGGACCCGCCGGTGTCGACGACACGGCCGACGAGCTCGGCCGCGCCGCCTGTGGTGGCGAGCACGAGCAGCAGTGTTGCGATGGTGATGAGCTGAGGAGCCCGGAAACACATGTCGCCCTCCTTGCCTCGGGCGACGAAGGTGGGGAACCCGAGGGCCGCAACGGCGTGGAGGGCGCGTGGCGGGCCGCGGGCGCTTCCATTCCCTCCGCCGGCATGACCCGGATCAGGTGCAGGGGTTTGATCTCAGCCCCGCCGCCGGACGGGGCACCCCCATGGAAACGCCGAGTGGCGTCGGTCGACGGTCAAAGAGCCGCTCAGAGTATGGCGCCGGGCCGCCGCGCCCGTCAAGGACCGGAACCCGCCACCGCCAAGTCCACCGTCGGGACGACGCTCGTTAAGGAAAGCGGCGCTCCCTAGGGGGAGGGTCGGCAGATTGAAACGCACAGACGCAAAGACGCAAAGACGCCAAGAGGCTTTCGATCAGTTGAGCTGGCGGTGGTGCCCCGGTCCGCGCGCGAGAGCCCACGGAGACACGGAGACAGAGCCATCGCGGGGACGGGATCGCCGCCCTGCACCCTGTTCGGAAGGACAACGCTTCGGGAGTCGGCAGCGCGAATCGAACCACCGCCGGCCTCATTGCGTCCTGGCGCCTTGGCGTCTTGGCGTTCATTTGGCTCAGGGGCGCTGCGCGTCCCGACCCGCGAATCGGCACTCTGTCGAGCCTTCTCCTCCCCGGGTGGGCGGGGGAACTCTGTGTCCCTCCGTGCCTCCGCCTTCGTGGTTCACTCCCCCCGCTCCGGCGCGGGAATCCGACGAGGCCGGGAGGTATTGCTTACGGGGTGACAAACCGGCGGCGCATCCTGGTGCTCTTCGCCCACCCGGCGCTGGCAGCGGTCGCGGGTCAACCGCAGGCTGGTCGAGGTGGTTCGCGACCTCGACGGCGTCACCGTCCACGATCTCTACGAGGCCTACCCCGATCTTCGACATCGACGTCGCGCGCGAGCAGGCGCTGCTGGCTCGACCACGACGTGATCGTGCTGCAGCACCCGTTCTACTGGTACTCGACCCCGGCGATCCTCAAGGAGTGGCAGGACCTGGTGCTCGAGCACGGCTGGGCCTACGGCGCGCGAGCGGCACCGCGCTGCAGGGCAAGATCCTGCTCAGCGCCGTCACCACCGGCGGCGGCGAGGCGGCCTACCGGCCGCGACGGGCTACAACCGCTTCACGATCCGCCAGCTGCTGGCGCCGATCGAGCAGACCGCGCGCGCTGTGCGGCATGGACTTCCTGCCGCCCTTCGTGGTGCACGGCACCCACAGTCTCGGCGACGGAGGACATTCGACGGCCACGCCGCGGACTACCGGCGGCTGCTCGTCGCGCTGCGCGACGGCCGCCTCGACCTCGCAGCGGCGCGCACGGCTGGAGCGCGCTCAACGCCGACCTCGACGCCGTGCGTCCGGGACGGCGTGATGCACGGCGAAGGCTTCTTCTTCCAGGCGTTCGTCTACCTCGCCGCGGCGGTGGTCTCGGTGCCGATCGCCAAGCGCCTCGGCCTCGGCTCGGTGCTCGGCTACCTGCTCGCCGGCATCGTCATCGGGCCGTTCGGGCTCGGCCTGGTCGGCGAGGAGGGCCAGGACGTGCATGCACTTCGCCGAGTTCGGCGTGGTGATGATGCTCTTCCTGATCGGCCTCGAGCTCCAGCCCGCGCTGCTGTGGCAGCTGCGCGGCCCGATCCTCGGCCTCGGCGGGCTGCAGGTCGCCGTGACCGCCGGCGCTGATCGCCGCCGTCGGCGTCGGCGCTGGGCCTCGCCTGGCAGGCCGGCGCTGGCGGTCGGCCTGACCCTGGCGCTCTCGTCGACCGCGATCGTGCTGCAGACCCTGAACGAGAAGGGCCTGATGAGGACCGATGCCGGGCAGAGCGCCGTTCTCGGTGCTGCTGTTCCAGGACATCGCGGTCATCCCGATGCTGGCGCTGCTGCCGCTGCTCGCCGTCGGCAGAGCCGAGCCGCGGCGAGGACAGGGCACCGGGCACGGCGGGACCTGGGTCGACGGTCTCCCGGGCTGGGCGCAGACCCTGGTCGTGCTCGGGGCCGTCGCCGCCATCGTGGTCTGCCGGGCGCTACCTCGTGCGTCCGGTCTTCCGGGTCATCGCCCGCACCCGGCTGCGCGAGATCTTCACCGCCGCCGCCCTGCTGCTGGTGATCGGCATCGCCCTGCTGATGACCGAGGTCGGCCTGAGCCCGGCGCTGGGCACCTTCCTCGCCGGCGTGGTGCTCGCCAACAGCGAGTACCGCCACGAGCTCGAGAGCGACATCGAGCCGTTCAAGGGCCTGCTGCTCGGGGCTGTTCTTCATCGCGGTCGGGGCCTCGATCGACTTCGGGCTGATCGGGGCCGATCCGGGTCTGATCGCCGCGCTGGTCGCCGCGCTCATGGTCGGGAAGCTGCTGGTCCTGCTCATCCTGGGCCGAGCGTTCCGCATGGGCTTCGACCAGAACCTCCTGTTCGCCTTCGCCCTCGCCCAGGGCGGCGAGTTCGCCTTCGTGCTGCTTTCGTTCGCGACCCAGCAAGGGATCCTGGCGGCCGAGCTCACCGGTCTGCTGGTCGCGGTCGTGGCGGTCTCGATGGCCCTGACGCCGCTGGTCCTGCTGGTCAACGAACGGCTGATCCAGCCGCGGGTCGGCACCCGGGCCCGTCCGGATCGGCAGCCCGACGAGGTTTCGGGGGAAGGGGCGGTCATCATCGCCGGCTTCGGGCGCTTGGGCAACATCGTCGGACGCCTGCTGCGCGCCAACGGCGTCCGAGCGACGGTGCTCGACCTCGACTCGGACCAGGTCGAGCTGCTGCGCAGGCTCGGCCACAAGGTCTACTACGGCGACGCCTCGCGCCTCGACCTCCTCCGGGCGGCGGGAGCGGAGAGGGCCAGGGTCCTGGTGGTCGCGGTCGACGAACCGGACAAGGTGCTCGAGATCGTCGCGACCGTGCGCAGGCACTTTCCCCACCTGATCGTGATGGCGCGGGCGTTCGGCCGCACCGAGGCCTACGACCTGCTCGACGCCGGAGTCGAACGGGTCTACCGCGAGACCCTCGACAGCGCGCTGCGGGTGGGTGAGGACGTGCTTCGGGAGCTCGGGTACCGCGCCCACGACGCTCACCGACGGATGCGGGCGTTTCGCCGGCTCGACGAACGGATGCTGCACGAGATGCGCGAGCACCGGCACGATCAGGCAACCTACGTCCGCGAGGTGAGGCGGCGGGTCGACGCACTGGAGTCCCTGCTCGAGGTGGGCGGTTCCGAGCAGGACGTCGATCGCGACTCGGCCTGGGACTCCGAGTCCCTGCGCCGTGAGTACGGCGGCTCAGTCGAGCCCTGATTCCACGTCCAGGCTGTGGACGTCGATCAACCGGCTTTGCCGTCGAGCGCGCGCTCGAGCCGGTCGGCGACCGTGTCGAGGACCTTGAGCCGGGCGTGGCGCTTGCAGTTCGCCTCGACCAGGGTCCACGGGGAGAGCAGGGTCGAGGTCTGCTCGACCATTCGGTGTACGGCACGCTCGTAGGGAATCCACTTCTCGCGGTTGCGCCAGTCCTCGTCCGTGAGCTTCCAGCGCTTGTAGGCGAGCTGCTCGCGCTGCTGGAATCGTCGGAGCTGCTCGTCGTCGGTGATGTGCAGCCAGAACTTCGCCAGGACCACGCCGTGCTCGACCAGCTGTGACTCGAAGTCGTTGATCTCGGCGTAGGCGCGCCGCCACTCGGCCTCGCTGGCGAAGCCCTCGACCCGTTCGACCAGTACCCTTCCGTACCACGAACGGTCGAAGATCGTGACCCGTCCGGAGCGGCTGAGATGACGCCAGAAGCGCCACAGGTAGTTGTGCGCTCGTTCCTCGTCGGTCGGGGCCGCGATCGGGATCACCCGGAAGTCGCGGGCGTCGAGGGCCGCGGTGAGCCGGTGGATCGTGCCGCCCTTGCCGGCGGCATCCCAGCCCTCGAAGACCAGGACTGTCGACACGCCCCTGTCCTTGGCGGCGCGCACCGCGGCGTGCACCCTGGCCTGGGCCTCGGGCAGACGGCTGGCGTAGTCCTTCTTGGCCACGGTGAGGTCGGTCGCGAGCCGTGACAGGACGGTGCGATCGCGCACCGAGTCGAGCAAGATACCGACCTCGGTCGTCGCGTCGTCGTCCTGCCGAACCCCGGGGGCCGGGGTCGGAGCCGTGGCCGCCGCCGTCGTGGCGGGCCGATCGAGTTGGGATCGGATGGCGTCCCGCAGGGTCGTCGCCACGGTCAGCGATCGGTAGTAGTGGTCGGCGCCCTCGATGATCCGCCACGGCGCATCACCGGTCGAGGTCCGTCGGATGACGTGCTCTGCGCCCGCGATGAAGCGGTGGTAGCGCTTGAAGTTCTCCCAATCGGTCTCGCCCACCCGCCAGCTCTGCAGAGGGTCCTTCTCGAGCGCCTTGAGACGCTTCCGCTGGCGCGCTTTGTCCAGGTGCATCCAGAACTTGAGGATCAGCGCGCCGTCGTCGGCGAGGAGCTGCTCGAACGCCACGATCCGACTCAGACGGCGGTCGAGCTCGGGATCGTCGATCCGGCCGTAGGCCCGGTCGACCAGCGGCCGTGAGTACCATGCCGACAGAAAGAGACCGATCCGTCCATGGCCGGGAAGGTCACGCCAGTAGCGCCAGAACTCAGGCCGCTCGCGCTCCTCGTCCGATGGCGCGCCGTAGGCCCGGGTGTCGACCCAGCGCGGGTCCATCCAGGCGTTGAGCAGGTTGACGGTCTCGCTCTTGCCGGCGCCGTCGACCCCGGCGAAGAGCACGATGACCGGGAAGCTCGCGCGGCGCAGCGCCTGCTGCACCTCGACCAGCTCGGTCCGCAGGACCGGCTGAATGGCCTCGAACTCCTTGCGTTTGACCGCCCGCCCGACCTCGGCTGTCCGGAACATCGCGCACCTCGTCGTGTGATCTGACCATGATGCCACCGGCAGAGCTTGGCGTCCAAGACACGGCGCCGGCTGCCGGGGTGGGAGGGGTCTTGAGTGCGACGCATCTGTGGTCTGGCGCGAGGAGTGGCAGCGTTGCCGGAGTCCGGGACTGCGGAGACCGGGGTCCCAGGTGTATGATCGATCTCAGGATCACGCGCCCGAAAGTGAACGCCCGAGGCGGAGCTTCGGCCGGCGAGCCGCGGGGGGCTGAAGCGTCGCGGACCGCGGAGTTCGAGCGGGCGAGGAGGACAGAGGTGAGCGACGAGCGGCTGTGGCAGCTGCGACCGGCGTCAGGGCAGGAGGGCCCGACCCTGCGCTTCGGCCCCGGCGTGCACGTGCTCGGCTCCTCGGACAGCTCCGACCTGAGGGTCTCCCATCGCACGGTCTCACGGCGTCACGTCCGGTTCACCTGCCTGGACGGAAGGGTGACCGTCGAAGACCTCGGCTCCACCAACGGCACCGTGATCGACGGCGAGGTGGTGACCGGACCGGTCGAGGTGACGCGGGCCGTCACCGTCAAGATCGGGGACGTCGTGCTGGTGCTCGAGCCGCTCGAGCCCGCAGGCACGTCCGCCCGAGGCGCCGACCCGTCGTCGGGGCACTCGATGCTGCTCGGTCCGGCGACGGTCGGCTTCCTGCGCGGAGCTGGGCGCGAGATGGCGTTCGGACCGGGCGACGTGATCATGCGCCGCGGCGAGCGCCACGACGTCTTCTTCGTGGTCACGGCAGGGGAGGTCGAGCTGCTGCTGCAGGAGGGGGACTCGCGCCAGCGGCCGCTCGCGCGTCTCAGCGCGGGAGGGATTTTCGGCGCCGAGTCGGCGCTGTCGAAGGACGGCGCAGCGGTCGACGCGGTCGCCGTCGGAGATGTCCGGGTGCTGGGGTATCCGTCGTCGGGACTCGCGGAGGCCCTCAAGGAGTCCGAGTCGCTGCGGCGCAAGCTCCTCGGCGGCTTCG
The DNA here is from genome assembly GCA_963714745.1 of uncultured Acidobacteriota bacterium. GTDB lineage: Bacteria > Acidobacteriota > Thermoanaerobaculia > Thermoanaerobaculales > Sulfomarinibacteraceae > CAVQPK01. Next base: position 1,540,644 of record CAVQPK010000007.1, on the reverse strand, counting down.
CCCGCCACCTGCACGAGGCCACCGCCGACGCGCTCGATCTGCTGCGCTCGACCGAGGTGATCGCACGACTGGTCCAGGGCGACAGCGACCCGGCGGAGATGGTCGCCGTCTCGGCCCGCATGCAGGGGGTCGTCAAGTCGATCACGAAGTGCGCAGAAGACAGCGCCCCGGTGCTGGTCGCGGGAGAGGACGGAACCGGCAAGACGCTCGTCGCCCGCCTGCTGCACGATACCTCGCAGCGAAGCGGCGGGCCCTTGATCGCTGTGAACTGCCGCGAGCTCGCGAAGGACCACGCGGCCGAGCTCATCCTCGGCGACGACCTCGGCGGGCTGCTCCCGAAGAGCGGGCACTCGAGCGGCGGGGTCCACCTCGCGCACGGCGGCACGCTGGTGCTTCGGGGTGCCGACACTCTCGAGCGCTCAGTGCAACAGCTGCTCGCATCGCACCTGTCCATGCGCCAACGGGTGCCAGCCGGCGCCTATCCCGACACTCGGGTGATCCTGACCTGCAGGGCCTGCGGCACCACCTGCGACGAGCGTGGCGGCCTCGATCCCAACCTCCTGGCGGCGGTCGAGGCGAGGATCGAGATTCCCCCGCTGGTCAAGCGTCCGAAGGACATCATGCCGCTCGCGGAGCAGTTCCTCCGGCGGTACGGGCCGCAGCCGCCAGTCGTCACCGACGGCGCCCGGCACGCGCTCCTGTCGCTGACCTACCAGCGGCGCAACGTCGCCGAGCTGCGCGAGGTGCTCGACCTGGCCGTGCGCCTCGCCGACGGCGGTGAGATCCGGGCCGAGCACATCTTCGGCGGAGTGGGCGACGACGCGGTGCTTCCCGGGCTCGACGTGACCTCGAGCCCGTTGGTGCGGCGGCTGCTGCAACGGCTCGGGGCGCCGGCCCTGCGCGCCGTCACCCTGGTCGGCTTTCTCGGGGTGATCGTGGTCTGCCTGGGCTTTGCGGGGACCCTGGCCGGCCGGCTCGCCAACGGAGCGATCTGGTCGCTGTGGGAGCCGGCCGTGTTCGGGCTCTTCCTGCTCGCGGGCCCGGTCTGGTGCACGATCTGCCCGCTGTCGACCGGCGCACGGCTGGCCAAGCGCATCGGGGCCCGGGACCGTCCTCCTCCGGTGTGGTTGATCCGTCACGGCCCCTGGCTGGCGGTGATCGGCTTCGCGCTCATCATCTGGGTCGAGAAGGTGTTCCACTCGCTCGCGAACCCGGTCGCCTCCGGGCTCCTGCTGACCGGCCTGATCTCCGCGTCGGTCCTGCTCGCGGTGCTGTTCCAACGCGAGGTCTGGTGCCGCCACCTGTGCCCGCTCGGCCGTTTCGCGACCGTTCTCGCGCCGGCCGCACCGCTCCAGCTGCGAGCCCATCAGAGCGTCTGCGCGTCGTCATGCAGCACTCATGACTGCTACAAGGGCGCGGACCGGATCCCGGGCTGCACGGTCTTCCACCATCCCCTCGACGGCAAGCAGGCCTACCGCTGCAAGCTCTGTCTGGACTGCCTGCGGTCCTGTCCCCACGGCTCGGCCCGGCTCGAGGTGCGGCCGCCCCTGGCGGCGGTGTGGCGCCTCGACCAGCATGCGTCGGACCTCGCGATGTTCGCGCTTTCGGTGTCGCTGCTCGCGCTCGCCCTGCTGGTTCCGCCGGTGTGGCCGTGGCTCGCCGAGCCCGTGCCGTTCACGCTGCTCTGTGGAACCGCTCTGGCCGTCGGGATCGGGTTCCACCACCTCCTGCAGCGGATCGCCGGTGGCGACACCGGTTCGACCACGGTGGCTCGGACCTCGGTCGTGACCATGCTGGTGGGGTGGGCTGCTCTGATGGTGAGCCAGCTCGCCAACATCCCGCCGCTGGTCACCGCCCGCCTGGTGATCGAGCCGCCGACCTGGCTGTCGCTGTCGCTGCCGGCCGAAATCGGCCTCCTGCCGCTGCTGCAGCTCGGCTTTCTGCTCTTCGGCCTCGCACTTGCCAGTATCGCGGTGACACACCTGCGCTCGTCCGATGAGGCGGCGCTCAGCCGGGCGGCACGGTTCGCGGTCTGGGTGGTTCTCGCCGCCTACACGGGCGTCGCGGCGTGGCTGGTGGTCGCCTCGACGCTCGGTGGTGGCTAGGGAGGATCTGCCGCCTCTTTCGAGTTCTTGCGAGTTGCGCGACGTCTCGCCGCCGCTGAACTCTCTGTCCATCCGCAAACACCTCTCTGCGAGTGCGTTCCGGCGGGGGCTTTACGGCGCTCCGAGGGCCGCGCTGGATCGACAACCTCCGCGCCCCCCGGGCGCACCACCCTCGAGCTGAACTCGGGCCCGACTCCGCCGGTCGAGTCCAGAGTCGGAGCCGCCCCGGCGGTTTCCTGGCGCCGCCTGCCGGTTCGCGGTATATTGGATGAAACGTCGGTTCAACACGCGACGAAGTGCTGCAGCCAGCACGAGGAGGAACGATGCGCCGGGTCCTGAGCTTCGGTCTCGCTCTCTCTGTATTCTCAGTCCCCGGGCTGTTCGCTCAATCGATCAGTCCGAACGTTCCTGTACTTCCTCTATACACCGATTCTCTCGATGCGGACGCCTACCTCAAGGGCGATCAGTACCTTCAGCGGCAGGTGGAGCCGACGATCGCGGTCTCGACGCGCAACCCCGATCACCTGATCTCGTTCTTCAACGACTACCGGGCGGTCGACGTCGCGGTGGACGAGGGTCCGCCCGACCCCTTCCTGCTCGCGCTCGCCCTGCATCCTTCGACAATGCAGCTGGCGCGGATGCTGAGCAACGTTCTGCCGCTCTTGCGTCCTCCGGTCGCAGCGGCCGAGGCGTGGGTGGGTATGAGCCGCTCCTACGACGGCGGGCTCACGTGGCTCGGCGGTATGCTCCCCGGCGGACCGTTCGACGGCTCGCCCGCGTCGCTCGCCTCGCCGGTCTACGGACGCGAGGCGGCCACCGACCCGGTCGCCGGGGCGGCCCCGTGCGGCTATGTCTACGTGGTGTTCGTGGCCTTCACCCGGGGTGACGAGAGCTCGCTCGCGGTCGCCCGCTACCAGGACCTCAACAACGACGAGAGCGGTGACACCTGGGTCTACGACCGGACCTGGGTGCTGGAGACCGGCAACAACGCAACCAACGGTTACTTCCTCGACAAGCCGTACCTCGCGGTGGACGTCGACCGCTCCGGGGCGGGTGGTGGCTGCGGCCACTCGGTATACGTCAGCTACACCACCTTCAACGGCCTCGACAAGGCCGGCAAGTTTCAGAGCAAGCTCAACTTCGTGCGCTCCCTCGACGGTGGCCAGACGTGGCAGAAGACCAAGGTCAACCAGCCCTACTCCCAGAGCCAGGGCACCGCGATCGCCGTCGACCCGCGACTCGGTACGCCCAAGACCACCGGCGGCGGCACCGTTCACCTGGTCTGGCGTCACTTCTTCTCGCCGGACGCGATGCTGATGATCAGCTCCAAGGACTACGGCACCAAGTGGACCAAGCCGTTGCTGCTCACACAGGGATCCCCGATGGCCCGCTTCGACCAGCCGACCCTCTCGACCACGGCGGTGCCCAACAGGATCACCGACATCGCCTTCCGCTCCAATGCCTTCCCGACTGCTGCGGTGAGCGCCGACGGGACGGTGTTCGCGGCCTGGCAGGAACGCGTCGACATCAGCTCGGGCGACCCCGATCTCCTGGGCCGCCCCGACCCGGACGGCTCGCCACGGATCGTGGTCGTGCGCTCGACTGACGGCGGCGCGACGTGGACCGACGTCGACGGCAACGTCGGCCAGCGGCGGGCGGTGGACTTTGCAGACCGCGACAACCCTCTCGATCCGAACCTCCCGGCGCCGGGCTTCGGGGCGCTGCCTCAGGAGCGCGCGGCCGGCCCCCAGATGAAGCCGCGGCTGATCTTCGGCGGCGGGCGACTGCTCCTCGTGTACACCGAGTCCCGTGGGTTCCTGAGCACCGATCCCCTCTCCGGAGAGGCGATCCTGCAGCCCGCCGACCTGAGCCCGACCGGCTTCGCGAGCGGCTACGATCGGGCGTTCGACTTCCGCGCGGCGCTGCTCGACCCCTCGACCGGCGTGCTCCTCTCGTCGACCCAGGTCTCGCGCTACCCGATCAGCTCGGCCGCGAACCTCCTCGACAGTGAGGAGGACGTGGCCGATCTCGCCGCGATCAACCCACCCTGCTCACCGGACAACGGCGACGGTCTGCCGGCCTGCGTGCGCCAGCTCAACATGGGCAACCGGCCCCAGTCGGGGGCGGGTACCTCGCCGTTCATGGGCGACTACCCGGACGCCACATCGGTCCTCCCGCTGGTGCCTCGGGCCGACGGCAGCGGGTGGCGGTGGGCGACCGAGCCGCAGGACGTGCCCTTCCAGGGCTTCCACGTGGTCTTTCCGGACAACCGCCACCTGCTTCCGCCGACCGAGCCGGCGGGGCTGCTCGAGATCGATCGGTTCCCGTTCTATGACCCGCCCGGGACCGGGGACCTCTCGTGCGTCAACCCCGGTTCGCGCAACACCGACGTGCTCACCGCGCGGGTGGACGCCGAGCTGGTGCTGTCGACGCCGACCAGCTCCAAGCAGCTCGACGCCCGCCGCAGCTTCCCCTTCGCCGTCGGCAACCGGACCGGCGAGACGCGGTTCTACCGCCTGACGATCACCGACGGCGCGGCGTACGCCACCTTCTCGCCGAAGACCGACCCCGTGGTCGACCTCGACCAGGGCGATCTCGAGGTGTTCCCGTACTCCAGCGTCGCGCACGTGGTGTACGCGGAGCCCGGCTGGATGGGATCGGTCCGGGTCGAGGTGGTCGAGATCGACGCGTTCGGCGGCGACCCGATCGCGGGCGGCCAGAGCGGGGCGGTGGTGTTCAACGCCGACCCGGACAACCCCGAGGTGGTCACCCTGCCCCTGGAGGAGTCGCAGAACCCGTTCGTGGAGAATCCGTTCGTCGAGAACCCCTTTGTCGAGAACCCGTTCGCGGAGAACCCGTTCGTCGAGAACCCCTTTGTCGAGAACCCGTTCGTGGAGAATCCCTTCGTGGAGAACTCGTCGGTGGAGGACGTCATCGACACCACCTGGACGGTGAGCGCGCAGGGCAGCAGCACCGCCGCGAGCTATCTGGCGCTGGTCAACATCGACAATGCCGAGCAGTTTGCCGGCAACTACGCGTTCCAGCTCATCGTCTACAAGAACGCCAGCTACTCGACCCCCGACGACCAGTGCCAGGCGAACGCCAACCCCGCGCCCCAGATCCTCTCCAACGTGACCCAGAACCCCTTTGTCGAGAACCCGTTCGTGGAGAACCCGTTCGTCGAGAACCCGTTCGTGGAGAACCCGTTCGTGGAGAACCCGTTCGTCGAGAACTCCACTTTCGCCCTGGCGCCTTCGGACGCACCCCAGGCCTTCGCATCGATCTCGAGCCCCGGCGGAGACGGCACCCTCAAGGCGCCCCGCGGTCCTGACCAGGTCAAGATCCTGCTGCGCGCCTTCCAGCTCGTACCCGACGACGAGCTTGGAGGATTCGTCTACAACCCGGATCCGAACCAGGGAGGAGACTCACCGGCGATTACGGTGATCGCCCGCGGCTGCGACACCAGCGACCCGGACGCCACCTGCTACTACTCCAGTGCGCCGGACCTCGTGGCCACCCAGCCGAGCGGGTTGCCGCTCGACGAGACGCATCTGGAGGTCGGGACCGGCCTCTCGTTCGCGTTCCCGGCCGGAGGATGGTCGCTGCGCAACCGGGGCACGACACCGGCGAACGCCGAGAACCGGGAGCTGCGCCACGGCGTGTACCTCTCGACCGATCCGACCGTACACCTGGACGCCCTCGACCAGCCCCTCGACGGCGACCGGCTGATCGGGTTCCAGACGTCGGCTGCGACCAGCCTTCCGGTCGGCGGCGAAGAGGCCTTCGCCGCGGCGGACTTGACGGTCCCCACTGACGTGGTGCCGGGCAACTACTTCCTGGTGCTGTTCGTCGACGACTACCGCGAGGTTTCAGAGAGCGATGAGCGCAACAACCAGGTCGCTGTGACGGTGACCGTCACCAACCCACCACCGACGGCGCAGGATCTCTCCTTCACCATGGACGAGGACACGGTGCTCGCCAACGGTGAGCCTGACAACGGGACGATTCGAGACGACGTGTACCTCGCCGCCTCGGATCCCAACGACGACAGCCTGACCTACTCGATCACCGCCTCGCCGGTACACGGGTCGCTGACCCTGGTCGACGGCTCAACCGGCGAGTTCTCCTACGTGCCCGACGAGAACTTCAACGGCGGCGACAGCTTCCAGTACCTGGCCAACGACGGCACCTCGGACTCGAACGTCGCCACGGTGACCATCACGATCGCCGCGGTCAACGATGCGCCGGTCATCGGCGACGACAACACGTTCACCGTTTCGGAAAACGATGTGCTGAGTGCGACCCTCGAAGCCTCCGACGTCGACGGCGACGTGTTGACCTTCACCGAGGGAGGCGACGGCCCCTTCCATGGGACGCTCACGCTCAACCCGGACGGCAGCTTCAGCTACATGCCCGCCCAGTACTACCTCGGCGAGGACAGCTTCACCTTCGACGTCTCGGACGGCACGGTGACGGTCGGCGGAACCGCCACCATCACCGTCTTCGACCCGGTTCCCAACTGGCTGTTCGTCGGATTCGACAACCCATGGGCGCCGCTCTACGAGATCAACGCCGGCTCGGCGGTGCCTCTCAAATGGTTCTACGGCGATCCGGCCACCGGGATCAAGGTGCCGAGCACCACCTCGGACCTGGAGATCACCGCGACCGGGTATGCGGCGTGTGACCCGGGCGGCAACCCCGTCGGTGATCCGATCGCCACGCTCGACCTCCCCGAGGACGCGGGGTCGTCGGACCTGCGCTACAAGGACGGCGACTGGCAGCTCAACTGGGACACCGGGGGCCAGCTCGAGGGCTGCTACCTCCTGTCGATCTACCACCCGACGACCAACCAGCTCGACAGGGAGAACAGCCGGGGCGAACCGCTCGCCATCGTGCTGCGGTAGGGGTCGGTTCTCCGGCGCGCAGACCGCGCGGCGCCGCTCGAGCGGCGCCGCGCCATCTCGACGCCGATCACGGTCAGCTCAGCACCGCGTGGGCGTGTACGGTGTCCAGCGGCGCCCGGTAGGGACGGGCTCGGTTCCCCGTCAGCTCTGGCCGACGCGCTTCGCCGCGTCCTCGGCGAGAGGATCCGGGGGATCGGCCCCGCCGCGCAGCTCGAGGTAGCTGCGGTAGAGCTCGCCGGCGGCTTCGGGGTTGCCGAGCGCCTCGTGGGCACGACCCAACCAGTAGAGAGCCGGGGGGAAGATCCGGAGCGAGGCGCCGTCGACCAGGAACACGTCCGTGGCCTCGCCCTTTCGCCGCACGCAGTGGTCGAACTCGTCGAAGGCCTCCGGATACTGCTCGGCCTTCATGTAGGTCAGTCCTGCCAGGAAGTGCACCATCCAGAAGTCGTACTCCTCGCGCGCCCAGCGGATCTCCCGCAGCGCTGTGCCGAGCTGGTCCTGCCCCAGCGCGCGCTCGGCCCGGATCAGATCCGCGAGCGAGGTCGAGAGGCTCTGCAGCCGGTTCTCGAGGTCGACCGCGATCGCCTCCGCCTCCTCGTCGCCGCCAGCGGCAAGCAACACCCGGGCCGCGAGGTAGCGGACGCTCTCGTGGTCGCTCAGCTCGGCCGCCTGGCGAGCCTCGGAGACCGCCCGATCGCTCTCTCCCAGGGCGAGGCTGGCGTCAGCCAGCGCGACCAGCATCGAGGCCTTCTCGAACGGGTTCCCGGAGACGGCCACCGCGGGCTCGAGCAGCCTGACCGCGTCGCGCCAGCGGCCCCGGTAGAGGGCCAGATCGCCATGGCCCATCGGGGCGAGCGAGGATCCCGTGCCGCCGCCAGCGTCGAGCTGCTCGAACGCCTCGTGGGCTGCGGCCATGTCGCCGGCCGCGCCGGCGGCCCGGCCGATGGTGAACAGCGCGTAACCGAACGACGGGTTCTTTTCCAGCACCGTGCGCGACTCGGCGATCGCGGTCTCGAAGTCGCCGGCGTACATGGCGTACATGGCGTAGTTCATGCGTTTGATCACGCTCGACGGCTCGATCGCCACGGCCTCGCGGCCGACCTCCGTGGCCCGCGCGAAGTCGCGCACGTTGAGGTAGGCGAACGAGAGGTTGGTGTAGCCCGCGCGGTCGGCGGGGTAGAGCTCGATCAGCTTGGCGTAGTTCTCGATCGCCTTCTGGTAGTTGCGCGAGACCAGGAGGTAGTAGCCGCCGAGGGTGCGGTAGCGCTCGCGTTCTGACATCCGGTCGAGGTTCTGCATCGCCCGCTGGAAGGACGTCTCCGCCTCCTCGGTCTGGCGCAGGTTGCCGTGCACCACGCCCATGCCGGCCCAGGCGCGGCCGAGCTGCGGGTCCTCGGCGACCGCCTCCCCGTAGGCGGCGAGAGCGTCCTCGAACTTGCCCTGGGCGGCGAGGTCCTGACCGCGGGCGTAGGCGCGCATGGCGTCGAGCGAAGCGGCGGTGAAGGTCTCCGCCGCGGCCATGCGGGCGCTCGACGGGGTGGTGTCACCGAGCTCGCCGCGGATCTCGGAGGCCGCCTGGGCGACCGCGGACAGGACCGCGTCGCGGCCGTGAGCGGCCGCGCGGGCCGAGGCCACCGGACGGCCCTCGCCGGGCTCGAGGCCTGGATCCAGGGCGGCGACCGACAACACGTAGCCGTTGCCGTCGGCGACCAGCCGGCTGGTGAGGATGACACCGATCCCCTCTCGCCGCGAGACCAGGCGGGCCATGGTCTCGTCCAGAGTGCTGTCGGGCTCCAGCCGCTGGGCGATCCTGAGCGCCGAGGGGCGGGAGAATGCGCTGATGAACGGCGCGCCTTCGAGCGCGATCGTGAGTCCCTGTTCGACCGCACCCTCGAACGACGGGTCGCCGGTTTCGTTGATGAGGTCCGCGATCAGCACCGTCATCGGCTCGTGCTCGACCGGCGGGGCGCGGTGGCTGGCGACCCACCAGGTCCCGGCGAGGGCCAGGACCACCACGGTCGCCGCTGCGACGACGAGGCGACGGGTGATCCTGCGCTCCACGGGGAGGGGGACGCCGTCGTCGTCCAACCGAGCGAGATCGGCCGCGAGCTCTGCGCTCGAGCCGTAGCGGTCGTTGGGGTCGGGCTCGAGGCATCGCATGACGATGCGGTCGACGGTCTCCGGTATCGAGGGGTCGATGGTGCGCGGGCGGGGAGGCGCGGTGTCGAGGCGGCTGCGCAGCTCGGCGATCGCGCTTTCGGTGCCTTTGCCGCGCTGGTGACGGCCGACCAGGATGTCGTAGAGGATCAGGCCCAGCGAGTAGATGTCCGTCCGTTGGTCGACCGTGCGTCCGTACAGCTGCTCGGGCGGCATGTATTGGAGCGTTCCGACGACGTCACCGGCGCGGGTTTCACCGTGGTGCGCGTCGCCACCGGGTTCGGCCGCCTCCCGTGCCCTGCGGACCACTTCCTGCCCGTCCTCCGGGATCGAGGAGCGGGCGATTCCGAAGTCCATGATGTAGGGCGTTCCGGTCTGGTCCTCGACCATGATGTTCGCCGGCTTGAGGTCGCGGTGCACGACCCCGGCCTCGTGGGCCTCGACCAGGCCGGAGAGCACCCCGCGGATGATCGGCAGCGCCTCGCGCACCGGCAGCCGGCCTCTCCGGTCGAGCACCGCGGCCAGGCTGTCGCCCTCGATGTAGGTCATGGTGATGTACTTGATGCCGTCGATCTCGCCGAGGTCGTGGATCCTGACCACGTTCTTGTGGGTCACCTGGCGGGCGAGCAGCAGCTCACGCTTGAACCGACGGTCGAGCTGCAGGGTGAGCTCGTGGTCGGGCGGCCCCTGCAGCCTGACGACCTTGAGCGCGACCCGGATTCCGACCGTCTCGTCGACGGCCTCGTAGACCGCCCCCATGCCGCCAACCCCGAGCAGCCTGACGATCTGGTACCGGTCACCGAAGGTCTGGCCGATCTCGAGCGGCCCACTCTGTCCTGTAGGCCCTGCGGGTTGTGCTCCCTCCGGCGGATCGGAGACGAGCTGGGTTCGGTCGTGCTCGCTCTCTCCTCGAGGGCCGGGCGAGACGCCGATGGTGCCGTCGGCCTCACCGCCGAGAGCAGGTGTCTCGCCGGGGGCCAGGGTCTGGTCGAGGCTACCTGCGGCGCTGAGCGGCGTGCCGCACTGAGGGCAGCGCTGGCTGCTCGCGCTCGACCGGCGACCACACGCCGGACAGCTGATCATCGTGCCACCGGTACCACGCCCGCAGACTGAGCTTCTACCGGATACCCCTCAGTCGCAAAGCCCGGTCCCCCGGCTCGACTCGGGGGCACTGGAAGGCCTGCGCAGAACGATGAGATCGGAGTCACCCTGCCATGTCCACGTGGGCCCCATTGTAGCGAAGCGGGTCCGCTCCGCCGAGTGTTCCACAGGGGTCCGAAGCGCGGGCAAGAGGGCGGGTCAGGGCTCCGCCGGGCGGCACGGTTCGCGGTCTGGGTGGTTCTCGCCGCCTACACGGGCGTCGCGGCGTACCTGGTGGCGGTCGCGTCGTCGTAGCAGCGGATGGTCCCGGGTCGACCCGGGGATGACTCACCCACTCGGAACGCCAGATCGTGCGACGCCGCCGGTCCGCTTCTGCCGGACATCCGGCACCTCTCCGGCGCGGGTTCCGGAGCGGGCCAGGACCGACGCACGGCCGGGCGCTGCCGGAGAGGCATCGACCGGTGGTGCTGTGCCTGATCAAGGGTCTCAAGAAGACAATCCCTATGATACAGTGGTCCAAGGCCGAATGGGACACCTGTCGCAAAACCGCTCATCTCGTCGAGCGTCCGGGAGGGTGGCGTGAATCAGATCGCGAGAATCGGAATGGTCGTCGGAATGATGGCGAGTCTCGCCGGCGCCGCATCCGCCGCGGACTGGCCCGAGATCCCGGCATCCGACCGCACGCTGACGGAGGTGGTCGGCCAGCCGAACGCCGCCGCGGTCGTGCTTCGCGAGCAGGGCCGGCTGGTGCTCAACGAGAGCTCGCTGTCGTGCTTTCTCGAGGTGTATCGGCGGATCAAGATCCTGACCGAGGAGGGGGTCGACTACGGATCCGTGACGCTGGGCTCGAATGACGCGTACCGAATGAAGGAGCTCGAAGGCCGCACCCTCCGCCCGGACGGCACCATCGTTGCGCTCGGAAAGGACGCGGTCTTCAAGAGCGAGTACGACGAGTACTACAGCCGCCGAATGACCTCGTTCGCAATGCCCGAGGTCGCCGTGGGCTCGATCGTCGAGTACCGCTACAAGGTCTACTTCGACTCGGTGCTGTTCCCGTCGCCGTGGTTCTTCCAGTCGCGGATCCCGGTGCTCTTCAGCCAGGTCTCCTGCATCGTGCCGAAGCGCTACGCCTTCCTTCCCCACGCGGTGCAGACGCTGCGAGCGCACGAGATGGAGAGCTCGGTCGAGAGGACCGCGAGGGGGCTCGAGGTCACCTACGTCATGCGCGACATGCCGCCGGTCCCTGACGAGCCCTCGAGGTATCCGTTCGCAGACCTCTCGGCGCGGGTGACCTTTCTCCCGGTGGCCTACACCTACAGCTCGAGGCGACAGCTGTTCGAGACCTGGGAGAGCACGATCAAGCTGGCGCGGGGCGACGGGCAGTACGGCTACCAGCGCTTCCGGACCGGTTCTCGAAAGGCCAAGGCCGAGGCCAAGCGGCTCCTGGCCGGAGTGACCGACCGCCGCGAAGGGGCGGAGAAGCTGTACCGTTTCGTGCGCGACTCGGTGGTCACCGAGGGTTACGTCGGCGTGTTTTCCGGGGACAGCAAGGGCGACGACGTGCTCAAGGGAGCGCGCGGCGACATCGCGGAGAAGGCGCTGCTGCTCCAGGTGATGCTCGAGGCGACCGGGTACGACGCCGGAATCGCCTGGGCCAACCCTGCCGACGTCAACCACGTCGACAAGGATGTGCCCAACCCGATGCAGTTCGACCGGGTGCTGGTCGTGCTGACCCTCGACGGCGAGCGCGTGTTCCTCGACCCTACCTTCCGGACCCTTGCCTTCGGTGCGCTCGACCCGGACCTCGAAGGCACCCCGAGCCTGCTGATCGACGGCAAAGAGCCCGAGTGGGTCACGATTCCCGAGAGCCCGGCCGACGCGTCTCAACGCACGGCACGGCTCGAGATCGTGATCGACGACGACGGCCGAGCGAGTGGGACCGGGACACTCGGCCACACCGGCCACGAAGCGTGGCTGCGGCTCGGCTGGAAGGACACCCGGGAGGAGACGATCACAGCGTGGACGGAGTGGCTGGAGGGTGAGTTCTCAGGGTTCGACATCGACGAGGTGACGGTGACCGAGGATGTCGAGGCTCGCACGGTGGATGTCGGATGGAGGATGACGCAGAGAGAGGAGGAGGTGCTCGGGGATGAGGTGACGTTCCGGCCCGGCGCGCCGCTCGACATCACCAGCAACCGCTTCTCGCTCGCCGCCGATCAGCGGCAGACACCGGTCCACCTTTCCCACCGGTGGCGGCACCAGGTCGAGCTGCGGCTGACGTGGCCCGACGGCTGGGTGGTCGAAGTGCTTCCCGAGGCCCTCGCGCACACCTGCCTGGCGGGGTCCCTCGTCACCACGTTCGAGGTTGACGACCAGGCCCGGACGCTGGTCGCGACGAGGGTCCGGGAGCTCGCCGGTCGTGCTTTCATCGGCTTCGACGCCTACCGGATCCTGCGCGGCTTCTACGAGGCGACGGTGACGGCCGACGCAGCGCGGGTGGTCGTGATGCGGGAGTAGGGGAGATGGCCCCCGGACGAGCCGGTGCCCGAGCGGTCCTCGTGTTGGTGGTGACGTCTGTCGTGTGGGCGAAGGCGGGGTCCGCGGCGACCATCACCGAGCGCTCTGTCACTCTGCGGATCGAGGGAGCTTCGGTGGTCGAGGACAGCCTGCTGGTCGTCCGGCTCGACGAGCGCGGCGACCCCGACAGCTGGAACGAGTACTCCGTCTACCTCGACGACGACACCGTCATGCTCTCCTGCACGGCGGAGGTGATGGGTCCGGACGGTGTCGTCGTCCAGTCGATTCCGCAGCGCAAGCACCGCCGGGTGGAGTCGGCGGGGTTCGGGCTGTACAGCTCGGCGTGGGCGTCGGTGATCCCGTTCCCGGCGCTCCAGGTCGGCCAGACGCTCCGGATCCGGGTCGTCACCCGTGAGACACCGTTGTTCCCGGCGACCTCGGTTCAGCTGGTCCGCTCGTCACCCCAGGAGCGGGTCACCGTTCGGGTTCAGGGTGGGAGTGCGTCACTTCGCTGGCGGTTCCGGCCCGAAGCCCCTCAGTTCACCGTCAGCGAAACGTCCGGGGGCGTGACGGTGGAGGGTCGTGACGTGCCGGCGTGGGATCCGCCTGAGGAGGCGCCCCCGTCGGACCTCGCGAGCCCCGTGCTCAGGGTCTGCTGGGGGGAGGCGGACCAGTGGCCCGAGGTCGGAGTCTGGTACGACCGGATGACGAGGCTGCCACCGATCCAGGGGGAGGTCGCCGCCCTGGCCCGGTCGCTCTGCCCCGAGGGAACCGACCGCCGCGGCTGCGTGGAGCAGCTGGCGCGTCACGTCAAGACCATGGTCCGGTACGAGGCCGTGGAGATCGCTGAAGGAAGCTGGGTGCCGACTCCGCCGGCCGAGGTGCTGGCGCGCCGGTGGGGCGACTGCAAGGACAAGGCGCAGCTGCTGCGGGCGATGCTCGACGCGGTCGGAGTGAGCTCGCGGCTGGTGCTGATCCGGGCCGGCGCAGGGGGCGAGATCGACACCGGCTTCCCCTGGCCCTACTCGTTCAATCACTGCATTCTCGCCGTGCCGGAGGCGGAGGCGGGGGCACGCCCGGATGACCCGGTCGCGGGGGGGCTCCTGTTCGTTGACCCGACCAGCGACATGGGCGGGGTCGCGTGGCTGACGCCGGCCTGTCAAGACAGGCCGGCGCTGGTGGTCGACGGGGCCGCAAGCGCCCTGATCCGCTCGCCGGAGAGCTTCGAATCCGAACGCCGGACCTTGACGCTGACCGGCGATCTCCGGTCGGACGGCTCCTTCGTGGGAACCGCTCAGCTCCGGTTGGACGGCGTACGCGCCGTGGGCTGGATCCGCGACGTGCGCAGCGAGCCGGCCGAACGCATCGCCGAGTCGGTGACTCGCTACCTGGCGGGTTCGCTTCCCGGGGTCCACGTCCAGGATCTCGGCTGGGCGCCGGTCGAGTCGGCCCTGCCGGGGTTCCTCATCCAGGGGCGGGTCTCGGTCCCGGGAGTGGTCCAGGGCGAGACCGGCCGCCGCTCGATGCGCCCGCTCGGTCTCGGCGCGATCCCGGAAGGCCGTATCCTCGACGACCGGACCCTTCCGGTGGTGCTGTGGCGAGGCATTCACCGGACGCTGTGGAAGATCGAGCTCCCGGAGGGTTGGTGCCCGCCGGTGCCGAGCTCGTCAGAGGTGGACAACGCGGTCGGCCGGTTCAGCCTCCAGGTGGGCCTCGACGCCGACGGCGCCCTGGTGATCGACCGCCATGCCGAGATCCGTCGGGGCCTGGTCGACCCAGACCGGTTCGACGATCTGAGGGAGTTGGCGGTCGCAGAGAACAGGGGCTCCAAGCGGCGCATCCGGCTCCGCTGCCCCCGCGAGTCCGAAGCACAGTGATCGGCTGTTGAGCAGCCAGGTCAGTCGAAGTCCGGCGCCCCGGCGGGTCTGAGCTCTTCAGCCTCCAGCAGACCCTCGAGAACCTGGCGGGCGGCGTCGACCATCGCCAGCTTGGCGGCCTCGGCGGCCAGGCCCTTCGCCTTGAAGCCGGACATCATGCCCTTGCTGGTCTGGCCCTCTCCGGTGGCGGTCTGGGTGAACAGCTTCTCCCCTGCTGGGTCGAGCACGTCCACCCGGTAGACCACGCTGGCGGTGTAGGGGTTGTACGCCGGGTGCGGAACCGTGGCCTCGAACTTCACGATCGTGAGCACGACGATCAGGTCGGCGTCCTCCCCGGCGGTCGCTTCGCGGATGACCTCGAGCTGCTCGAAGACGGTCGGGAGGTTCTTCGCGAACAGGTCGACGCTCCACTCTCCGGTTGGGAAGACGAGCTTGTCGAACGGGCTGGTCTTGACCACGTGGACAGTGTCGCGCAGCTCGGCAGGGGCACGCAGCACGGCGCGCACGGGAACCGGCGCCGCGCCCTCGATCTCGATGAGCGGGGCCTCCGGCATCTTGAGCGGCCCGGCGCCGAGGGGGGCGGTGAGCAGTGAGAGCATCAACGACAGTCCGATGGTCAGTTTCATCGAGAAACCTCCTTGGTTTCGCACGAAGCCGGGTCGGGGACCCGTTCTGTACCGCTGAGCAGATCGGCGACCGTGACCGCTACCTGGTCGCGGTCGGCGAAGTCGACCGGCTTCCAGAGCCCGCGGTTGACCCAGAGGATCTCGCCGTCGGCGCAGCTGATCAGCACGGCGTGGAGCACGAGGCCCTCGGCGAAGGTGGGCAGGACGACGTTGTAGACGAAGAACGAGTCGCCGCGTGCGGTCGCGTTCGAGTAGGCCGAGGCGTAGCTGGTGGCGGTGCCGACGACGCCCATCGCGATCTTGCCGGTGACCATGCTGCCCTTCTCCTCGTTCTGCTTGCCTGCGATGAGCAGGAGGGCGTCGGCCCCGGCGCGTTCGCCGAGCCTTCGGGCGGCCGCCCGCCCGGAGCGGGTCTCCAGCCGGGGAGCGTCGGTCAGGTAGGGAAGGCGGATCGGGTCGATCAGCTCCATCACGGTGCGGGCGTCCCGCCACAGCGAACGCAACGCCCGCGCATCGTCGTCGTCGCTTTCGGGCCAGCTCGTTATCCTCCAGGTGTCGCCGAGCGAGGCGGCGGTCGCCGCCGCCACCGCGACCCCGGCTGCAGCCGAGTCTTCTGGTGACTCCTCCTCGCGGGAGAACCTGCGGTGGATGACGGTGAGATCGGGAGCGACCAGCGCGACCGTGGCATCCACGCTGGGCTTCACCGTTGGGACCGCTGCGGGCGTGCGCTCGGGCGCAGGCTCGAGGACGACCTCGACCTGCCCGGCGTCGTGGCCGACCTCGACCACCCGAGGCAGAAAGCCCCGGTGCTCGACCTCGAGCCACACCCGACCCTCGCGACCGAAGTCGAAGGTCGCCTCGACCGGGGTCGTACCGGCCACCACGCGGGGATCGAGCTCGCCGAAGTCGGGCGACGCGTGCACCGACACGAGCGCGCCCGTCGGGATCGACCCGACCCGGAGAAGCGCCTCATGCCGCCTCGCACCGCTAGCCGGCATGGCGGTGAAGAGAGCGACGACCCCGGCGATCAGCAGAGTTCGTGCTGCTGTGCTCAGGGGGATGCGAGTCGACTCGGATCGGGTGATGTCATGAATGCGAAACATTATCATTAAATTACTGTCTTTCTTCTAATTATCGTCACTTCATACGCTCGTGCGGCGGGTTCGTCAAGCAGTGCCGGTCACAGACCGCGATCTCCGAGCAATCCGAAGGCCGCAGGTACGGAAGCGTGCGGTGCAGTGAGCTCGGTCGCACGCGCCGGCATCGGGCGGGCCACCGCTGCTCCCGCTTCACGTCGTGAGACCGCGCTCCAGGGTGGAGTCTGGGGGACTTCGGATCGACTCCCTGGCCCCGTCAGTGCTCTCAAGAATAGTCCTGAGATGAGAAATTGAATGGAGAATCGCCGGCCGGGGCTCGTCGAAAGCTCCGCGGGAATGCCCCTTTCTGGGCCTTGCGCAATCGCGGTTCCCTGTGTCAAGCTCGTTTCAGGTGTTTGTCATGCAACAAGGTGCCGTGCCCCCGACGAGAATCTGTCGTCAGGGGTGTGAAGCGGCGATCGGCCGCGCAGCGGCGGGATCGCGCCATGGTCCGGGCCTCGACGGACAGTCGGGCTTTCGCCCAGGGATCCGGTCTATCACACGCGCGCACAGAATGATGAGATGCCCGATCCGCGAAGGTCCGGGCTGGAGTTCACGTCCACAGGATGAGTCGAGACCGTCGCCCCGAGGCTCGAGCGGGCGGTCGAAGCTTGTGAATTGAAGGGAGGGGTCGATGCGAGCGTCCAAGTGTGTGGTTGTTCTCATTCTCATGATGGTGGCGCTGGCGGTTCCGGCCATCGCCGAGGACCCGCCGGTCACGACGACCCGCGACGCCCGTGGCGTCTGGTTCATCGAGGGCGGTTCGCTGTACGACGTCTACGAGGCCATGGGCTACGCCGTGGCAAAGGACCGCCTGTTCCAGCTCGATCTCTTTCGCCGCCAGGGCGACGGCAGGCTTTCCGAGCTTCTCGGCCCGAGCCAGCTCCAGACCGATATCGGTCTGCGGATGTTCAGCTACTCCGACGATGAGCTGACCCAGCAGTACAACAACCTGAGCGCGGATGCCAAGACCGCCGTCCAGGCCTACGTCGCCGGCATCAACCGCCGGATCGGCGAGTTCTACCGCGGAGCGTGGATGCAGATGCCGCACGAGTACTGGATCCTGAGCTTCCAGTCCGTGTTCCTGGACCATGCGGGCGCCGTCCTGCCGACCATGTGGACGGTCAACGACCTGCTCGGCTGGGTGGTCACCCTGTCCCGCTTCTTCGATCCCGAAGGGGACTTCGCGAGCAACAACTTCGGCCAGCTTGACAACTACATCCTCCTGCAGACCCTGGCCGCCGTCTACCCGACCGAGTACCTCGCGATGTTCACCGACCTGCGGTGGGTCAACGATCCGGGCGCGCTGACCTACATCCAGTCCGGGTCCAGCTCGGCGGAGGCCGCCCAGTCGGCGCAGCTGAAGGCGCTTTCGGTGAGCTCCCTCCCCGACCTGTCCGGGATCGTCGATCGGCTGCGGACACGGGCCGACAATCTGAACCGCAGCCTCGAGGAGCTCAACGCCCGCGTGCGCATGGGCAGCTACGCCTGGGCCGTTTCGGGCGACAAGACCGCCACCGGCAACCCGATCGTCTACTCGGGACCGCAGATGGGCTTCGAGACGCCGTCGATCGTCGTCGAGGGCTCGATCCGTGGCGGCGGGCTCGAGGTTTCCGGCATGACGGTGCCCGGCGTCCCGGGCATCATCATCGGCCGCACCCCGCACCACGCCTGGTCGATGCAGGTGGGTCACGCCCACACTCTCGACTACTACCTCGAGGCGCCCCAGAGCGTCAGCCTCCACCGCATGGAGACGATCAAGGTCCTCAACGGCAGCGATGTCACGTTTCCGATCTTCCGCAGCCCCCACGGGCCGATCGTCGAGCCGTTCCCCTACGACCCCAACAACCCGCCGCCGGTGATCGTGTCGTGGGCCTACGCCCACTGGGGCCGCGAAGCGTCGCCGATCGACGCCTTCCTCGGCCTCGCACGCGCCGAGAGCATCGCCGAGTTCGACGTCGGGATCGAGAAGATCGCCGTCAGCCAGCACTTCTGCTACGCCGACCGCGACGGCAACATCGCGTACTGGATGTCGGGCTACGACCCGATCCGGGCCCCTGGCGTCGACCCGCGCTTCCCGCAGATCGGCGACGGCACCAACGAGTGGACCGGAGCGCGCCGGCCGCGGATTCACGAGTCAACCCCGCGAAGGGCTACTTCGGCGGCTGGAACAACAAGGCATCGCTCGACTACATCAACGCGCCCAACAACTACTCCTACTACTTCGGCCCGGCCCACCGGGCGCACGTCATCGACGAGTACCTGTCGCCCACGACGAGCTGACCTTCGAAGAGGTCCGCGACCTCGCCCTCAACATCGCCACCACCGACAGCTTCGGCAGCGGCGGCAACACCTGGTCCTTCGTGGCCGACGCCTTCAAGGCCGCGGTGGCGGCGGACCCCTGGACGACCGCACAGCGGCGATCGCGATGCTCGACGCAGTGGGACGGTCACTTCGTCGCCGGCGGTCCGTCTCAGTGGCGCATCGGAGCCTTCCGCGCCGACGCCTGGGTGCTGCAGGACGCGTGGATCAAGGAGGTCCTGCGCCTGACCTTCGAGGACGAGTTCATGATGGCGGGTCTCAACTACGACGCCCAGCCGAAGACCCTCAGCTTCAACGTGCTGCTGCACGCCCTCGCCGGACCCGATGCCTCGATTCCGATCTTCTACAACTGGTTCCAGGACAAGCTGACTCGGGCAAGCCGGACACCCCGGCGGGCATCATCGTCCAGGCGCTCGACAACGTCATCGACTCGATCGGGCTCGGGTCCTACAACGTCGCTCGCGGCGAGATCGTCTACCGGCACCCGATCTTCGGCGTGTTCTGGCAGGACGCCGTTCTCGAGCCGTTCCACCTACGCCCACTGCGTGGAGTACGGCAGCAGCGGCCCGGTGCGGATCGAGAGCATGTTCCCGCTCGGCGAGTCGGGCGCGTTCTACTTCACGGGACCTTCACGCCGACCATCGACCCCCACATGTTCTCCATGGCGCCGGTCTTCGACCCGTTCATGCCGCGTCCGTTCCCGCTGTTCGACTGAGCCATGCGCACATGGGTTTCAGTGGCCTCGACTGGATCGAGGATTGGAGGAAAAGGATGAGCAGAGAATCCGGTGTTCGGCGAAATCTGGGGGGATGGACCCCGGGCCGGGCCCTCGTCGCGGTGCTCGTGGTGGCTCTCGCCGTGCCGGCCGAGGCGATCGACCTGTCACCGTCGTCCGGCAAGTTTCGGCTCAACATCGACACCACCCTGTCGTGGGGCGCGAGCTACCGTCTCGAAGACCGCGATCCGAGACTCATCGGCCTGCCCAGCGGTGGGACCGCGTACTCGGTCAACGGCGACGACGGCAACCTCAACTTCGACACGGGCATCGTCAGCAACGCGCTCAAGGCCACCATCGACGTCGACCTCGTCGATGGCAAGAACTTCGGCGATCTTCGTCCGCGGCAGCGGCTTCTACGACTTCGAGCTCGAGGACGGTGACCGTGCGCGGACCGCGCTGACTCGCAGGAGGCGCTCGACTGGGTGGGCAGCCGAGCCGAGCTGCTCGACGCCTACGTCTGGTGCGCAGTTCGACGTCGGCGCAGGCCGGGCCGAGATCCGCGTCGGCCAGCAGGTGCTGAGCTGGGGCGAGAGCACCTTCATCCAGGGCGGCATCAACGTCATCAACCCGGTGGACGTGAGCCGCCCTGCGCGTGCCCGGCGCCGAGCTGCGCGAGGCGCTCCGCCGGTGGGGATGGTCTGGGGCTCGTTCGACCTGCTCAGAGCGCGTCTCGCTCGAGGGCTTCTACCAGTACGAGTGGGAGGAGACCGTCATCGACCCGCCGGGCACCTACTTCTCGACCAACGACTTCGCGGGCCGGGGCGGCACGCACGTGTTCCTCGCCTTCGCGAGCTTCCCCGACACCGGCGAGTCCCCCTTCTACATCCAGCCCCCGGTCGACCACCCGTTCATGGGAGTGCCCCGGGCCGCCGACCAGGAGCCCGACGACGGCGGCCAGTACGGGCTCGCCCTGCGCTGGTTCGTGCCCGAGCTGGACCAGCACCGAGTTCGGCTTCTACTACATGAACTACCACAGCCGGCTGCCGACGATCAACGGCATCACCGGGACGCGTCGCAGGGCGCCGATGGCCGCCGCCGGCGGCGCGGGCGGCGGCGCCGCTGTGGGCGTCTACCAGGCCGCTCGGCGTGCCGCCGGGCGTGAGCCCGCAGGTGGACGCCGCTCGCGGCCGCGGGCGGGCACAGGCCGCGCGGCGACCGACGCCTACGCGGCGACCGCCAGGTACTTCATCGCCTACCCCGAGGACATCAAGCTCTACGGCCTGAGCTTCAACACCCAGCTCGGCACCTGCGGCATCGCCCTCCAGGGCGAGCTGTCCTACCGCCAGGACGCGCCCTACCGGTGGACGACGTCGAGCTGCTGTTCGCGGCCCTGTCGCCCGATCTCGGCGCGGTCTGGCCGCGACCAACCAGGTGGTGCCCGGCGGCGCCGGCTTCGAGCCAGGTGATCCCGGGCTACCGTCGGCTCGACGCCGTCCAGTTCCAGTTCACCGCGACCAAGATCTTCGGCCCGCTGCTCGGGCGCCGACCAGGGCCTGCTCCTCTTCGAGGGCGGCGGTCACCCACGTCTTCGGCATGCCGAGCAAGGACGTGCTGCGGTTCGAGGGTCCGGGAACCTACACCAGCGGCAACCCGATCCACGGCCGGACCCGGACGGTGCGCACGCCGGCAAGCCGGGGGAGGCGGCCGGAGCACTTCGCCGACGCCATCTCGTGGGGCTACCGCCTGGTGGGTCGCCTGACCTACAACAATGCCATCGGCGCCTTCAACCTGTCGCCGCGCTTCGCCTGGCAGCACGACGTCGACGGCGTCTCGCCGGGTCCCGGCGGCAACTTCATCGAGGGTCGCAAGGCGCTCACCCTCGGCGTCGCAGGCCAGCTACCAGAACACCTGGGAGTTCGACCTCAGCTACACGACCTACTTCGGCGCCGGCCGCTACAACCTGATCAACGACCGCGACTTCGTCGGCGCGACCGTCAAGTACTCGTTCTAGGGAAGGGAGGCATGACGATGCGTAGGAACTCGCTGATCATCCTCGGCTGCGCGCTGGTGCTCGCCGTCGGCGCGGCGACGGCGGTCGCGGGCCGAGCTGTCGCCGGAGGAGATCGCCCGGCTCGGCACCGACCTGACTCCGCTGGGCGCCGAGAAGGCCGGCAACGCGGACGGCACGATCCCGGCCTGGGACGGGCGGCATCACCACTCCGCCCGCCGGCTACAAGCCCGGGCAGCACCACGTCGACCCGTTCGCCGAGCGACGACGGTGCTGTTCACCATCACGGCGGCCAACATGGACCAGTACGCGGACAAGCTCACGCCGGGTCAGCAGGCGCTGCTCGAGACCTATCCGAGCTACAAGATGAACGTCTACCCGACCCGCCGCAGCGCGTCCTGTCCCGCAGCGGATCTACGACAAGACGAAGGAGATCGCCGCCACCGCCCAGCTGGTCGAGAACGGCAACGGCGTCACCGGCGCGATCAACGGCATCCCGTTCCCGATTCCCGAAGAACGGGCTCGAGGTGATCTGGAACCACCTGCTGCGCTACCGCGGCGACAGCGCGGCGCGGACGATCGCCCAGGCGGCGCCGACCCGCGGCGGCAGCTACACCCTGGTCCAGTTCCACGACGAGTTCTACATGCTCTACAGCATGGAGGGCAAGACCGAGGCCGACCTCAACAACAAGATCCTGTTCTTCAAGCAGGAGGTGACGGCCCCGGCGCGCCTGGCCGGCGGCATCCTGCTGGTCCACGAGACCCTGAACCAGGTCAAGGAGCACCGCAGCGCCTGGCTCTACAACCCGGGTCAGCGGCGGGTCCGCCGCGCGCCCAACGTGGCCTACGACAACCCGGGCACGGCCGCCGACGGCATGCGCACCTCGGACCAGTTCGACATGTTCAACGGCGCCGTCGACCGCTACGACTGGAAGCTGGTGGGCAAGAAGGAGATCTACGTCCCGTACAACTCCTACAAGCTGCACAGCGACAAGCTCAAGTACAAGGACATCCTGACCCCGCTGCACATCAACCAGGACCTGGCCGCTACGAGCTGCACCGGGTGTGGGTGGTGGACGCGACGCTCAAGGAGGGCGCGCGCCACATCTACAAGCGGCGCACCTTCTACGTCGACGAGGACAGCTGGCAGATCCTGGTGGTGGACCAGTACGACAACCGCGACCAGCTGTGGCGGGTCTCCGAGGGGCACGTCATCAACTACTACGACGTGCCGACGATCTGGACCACGCTCGAGGTCCACACCGACCTGCAGGCCGGTCGCTACCTCGCGATCGGGCTCGACAACGAGAGCCCGATGTACGAGTTCGGCATCGAGCGCACCCTGGAGGACTACACCCCGGCGGCGCTGCGCCGCGCGGGCAAGCGCTGAGTCCTCACATGCGACGGCGGCCGGGCACGGCCCGGCCGCCGGCTCGGCCAGGGTCGGCTCGTCGACCCAGACGAGGACTTCGCAGGGAACGGCCGATGCGACCGAGTCCGTGGGCATGCCCGCCTCGACGTCCGATGCCGGCCGCTCGCCGGTCGTGTCGCTGCATCGCTCCTGGCCTGGCTGCTGGCCTCGCGCAGCTCTGCCGTCGTCGGCGCCAGGACCGACGAGCCCCGGAGCAGGCCGTTCAGGCGCCGCTGGCGCCGCGGTCCCTGCTGCTCGACGTCGCCGCCGCCGACGGACGCGCTGGTGGCGGTCGGCGAGCGCGGCCACATCCTGATCTCCGGCGACGGCGGCGCAGACCTGGGAGCAGGCCGAGGTGCCGACCCGGGCGACGCTGACCGGCGGTCTTCTTCCACGACCGCGAGCTCGGCTGGGCGGTCGGGCACGACGCGGTGATCCTGCGCACCGAGCGACGGCGGCGTCACCTGGGAGCGGGTCCACTGGGCGCCCGAGGAGGAGAGCCCGCTGCTCGACGTCTGGTTCGCCGACGCCCGCGCAGGGCTTCGCCATCGGTGCCTACGGCAGCTTCCTACGTCACCGCCGACGGCGGCGACAGCTGGAGGTCCGAGCCGATCAGCGAGGACGACTTCCACCTCCATCAGCGTCGCCCGCGCCGCCGACGGGCGGCTGTACATCGCCGCCGAGGCCGGGATGGTCTACCGCTCCGACGACGGCGGCGAGACCTGGGCGGAGCTGCCGTCGCCCTACGAGGGCTCGTTCTTCGGCGTCCTGCCGCTGGACGACGATGCGCTGCTGCTGTTCGGTCTGCGCGGCCATCTCTTCCGCTCCGAGGACGCCGGCGAGACCTGGACGCGCGATCGAGACCGGGACCGACGGCGATGCTCACCGACGGCGTCGCGCTCGACGACGGCACGGTGGTCGTGGTCGGGCCTGGCCGGCGTCGTGCTGGTCTCCGGGGACGGCGGGCGGACGCTTCGAGCTCCGGCAGCAGACGGACCGCCGTGGCATGCTCGGCCGTCGTCGAGGACCTCCGGGACGGCGCTGGTCCTGGTGGGCGAGTTCGGGGTCAGGACGGCTGTCGGTGAGCGGGCTGACCTCCGGCCGAGGGCGGCGGAAGGGAGCGAGGAGCGATGACCGCTCGGCTCGAGAACCTGATCTTCGGCAACCGGCGCCTGGTGGTGGCCTTCTTCATCGTGCTGACGTCTGTTCATGGCCTATCAGGCCTCGCACCTGCGGATCGACGCCGGCTTCGCCAAGCTGCTGCCGCTCGAGCACGAGTACATGAAGACCTACGTCGAGTACCGCGACGCAGTTCGGCGGCGCCAACCGGGTGGTGATCGCCCTCCGCGCGCGCGACGGCGACATCTTCACGCCCGAGTTCTTCGACGTCCTGCAGCGGGTCACCGACGACGTCTTCTTCATCCCGGGCGTCGACCGGACCCGGGTGATGTCGCTGTTCACACCGAACGTGCGCTTCACCGAGGTCGTCGAGGACGGCATCTCGGGCGGCAACGTGATCCCCGACGACTTCGAGCCGACCGCCGGAGGGCCTCGCCCGGGTGCGCGAGAACCTGCTCAAGTCGGCCTACGTCGGCCGGCTGGTGGCCAACGACTTCTCGGCGGCGATCGTCGCCGCCGAGCTGCTGGAGATCAACCCCAACACCGGCGAGCGCCTCGACTACATCGACGTCGCCGACCAGCTCGGAGCGGATCCGGGAGAAGTACGCGAACGACGAGGTCGGCGTCGACTTCGACTACCACATCATCGGCTTCGCCAAGGTCATCGGCGACATCGCCGCCGGCGCCGCGCGGGTGGTGCTGTTCTTCCTCGTCGCGTTCCTCATCACCGCGGTCTTCGTCTACGTCTACTCCCAGAGCTTCAAGCTCACGGTCATCCCGCTCGCCTGCTCGCTGATCGCCGTGATCTGGCAGCTCGGGCTGCTGACCCTGCTCGGCTTCGGCATCGACCCGATGTCGATCCTGGTGCCGTTCCTGGTCTTCGCCATCGGGGTCAGCCACGGCGTGCAGATGGTCAGCGCCTACGGCGCCGAGGTCTACGCGGGCGCCGACAGCGATGCACGCGGCACGCGGCGACCTTCCGCCGGCTGCTGGTGCCCGGGCGGCGTCGCCCTGCTCAGCGACACCATCGGCTTCATCACCATCATGCTGATCAAGATCCGCATGATCCAGGAGATGGCGATCACCGCCAGCCTCGGCGTCGCCGTGATCATCCTCACCAACCTGGTGCTGGTGCCGGTGCTGCTGTCCTACATCCACTTCGACGAGATCTACGCCCTCAAGCTGAAGCGCCGTCACCGCCACATGGACCCGGCGTGGAACCGGCTCGCCCGGGTCGCCGAGCCGCGCAGTACGCGGCGATCATCACGGCCGTGGCGGTCGTCCTGTTCGCGGTCGGCGTCTGGAAGGCGACCCAGATCAAGATCGGCGACCTCCACCGCGGGCGTGCCGGAGCTTCGCGCCGACTCCCGCTACAACATCGACACCGACGTCATCACCGACCACTTCTCGATCGGCGTCGACGTGATCGCGGTGATCGTCGAGGCGGCAGCCGGAGGCCTGCACCGACTACGAGATCATGACCACCATCGACCGCTTCGAGTGGCACATGCGCAACGTGCCCGGGGTGCAGTCGGTGATCGGCATCGGCGGCGGTCGCCAAGGTGATCAACGCCGGCTGGAACGAGGGCAGCCTCGAAGTGGCGGGTGCTGCCGCGCAATCCCTCGACCATGGCCCAGGCGGTGACCTACATCGACACCAGCACCGGGCTGCTCAACGCCGAGTGCAGCGTGATGCCGGTCTACATCTACACCGTCGACCACAAGGCGGAGACGATCGACCGGATCGTTCGCGAGGTGAAGGAGTACGCGCGCCGAGCACGGCTCGGAGCAGCTGCGCTTCCGGCTCGCCATCGGGCAACGTCGGCGTCATGGCGGCCACCAACGAGGCGGTCTCCGCGGCGCAGTTCCCGATGCTGATGTGGGTCTTCGCGGCGATCATCGTGCTCTGCCTGGTCACCTTCCGATCGGTGCAGGCGACCCTGTGCATCGTCATTCCGCTGGCCCTGGTCTCGATCCTGGCCTACGCCCTGATGGCCCTGCTCGAGATCGGCCTCAAGGTCTCGACCCTGCCGGTGGTCGCGCTCGGGGTCGGTATCGGCGTCGACTACGGCATCTACATCTACAGCCGGTTCAGGAGCTTCCTGCGCGAAGGGCCAGTCGCATCCAGGAGGCCTACCGCGAACACCCTGACCATCACCGGCAACGGTGTGCTGTTCACCGGCATCACCCTCGGCGTCGGCGTCGCGACCTGGATCTTCTCGCCGCTCAAGTTCCAGGCGGACATGGGGATCCTGCTGACCTTCATGTTCCTGGTCAACATGCTCGGGGCGATCATCCTGCTGCCCGCGCTGGCCTGCTGGCTCCGTCCGAAGGCCTGAGCCCGCAGCTGACTCTGCGTGCGATGCGACCCCGGCCGCGACGACCGGGGTCGCTGCTCGTTCGGGGGAGGCCCCGACGCCGGAACGGTAGTTGCACGGCGATGTGGAGAAGCTCCGGAACTCGAGCGCGATGCGGCGCTCTCACAGGGAACGAGGAGACGTGGCATGAGCCGATCCCTCAGCGCAGTCGTTCTTCTGATCGTCACGGGTGCCGTTTCGGCAGCTGCCACGGCGCCGCCCGGCACTCTGCCGGACCTCGAGCGGACCGGAGTGGTGGTGCCCTGGGAGGACTTCAAGAAGATCCTCGAGGAGATCCGCCGGCCGGGCCCGGCGCCGACCCCGGTCCCGCCGCCGGTCGGTTTTGCGCTCTCGGAGTGCGCGGCGACCGCGAGCGTCGACCCGGACGAGGACCGGATCCGAGTGGCGCTCGGATTCGAGCTCCAGGTTCTCGAGCCGGAGCAGTGGGTCGAGGTGCCGCTGATCGCGGAGGGCGTGGCGCTGGAGTCCGTGCGTCTCGACCGCCAGCCGGCCCGGCTGTTCCGCAAGAACGGCGTCCAGACCCTGGCGCTGAAGGGCGCGGGCCGGTACCGGATCGACCTCGAGTACCTGGTGGCGGTCGAGGACAGCCGAGGGACGCGGTCGGCGCGGCTCAGGTTTCCGGGCGTACCTGCGGTCGCGATCGACCTCGTGCTGCCGCGTGCAGACGTCGATGTCCAGATCGACGGCGCGGTGCTGCAGGCGACGCGGCGGTCCGCGGGCGTGACCCGGGTCAGGGCGGCGCTCGAGCGGGTCGGCGACACCACCGTGCGCTGGTTCCGGCGGGTCGAGAGCGAAGATCGGGAGACCAAGGTCTTCGCCGAGCTCGCGAGCCTGGTCCGGATCGGCGAGGGGGTGCTGCGTGGGTCGGCGACCGCCTCGTTCACGGTCCACGGCCGCGGTCAGGACCGCTTCCGGCTCGAGCTCCCGGCAGACCTGACCGTGCTCGACGTCCAGGCGAACGGGCTCGAGGAGTGGCAGGCCGCGCCGGTCGACGGCGATCCCCAGCGACAGCTGCTCGAGGTCCACCTGAGCTATCTGGCCCGGGGGGCGGTGACCTTCTCCCTGAGCTACGAGCGCCAGCTCGCCGCCGACACCGCCGAGCTGACCCTGCCCGACATCTCAGCCAGGGACGTGCTGCGAGAACGCGGTTTCCTGGCGGTCGCGGCGGCCTCGAACGTGGAGATCACGCCGCGGGAGGGCGGCGAAAACGCGGCGCCCGTGGATCCGTCCGAGCTCCCGCCGGCCCTGGCGGCCGAGGCCGGGGAGTCGCTGCTGTACGCCTTCAAGTACCTGCGGCACCCGGTCGTGGTGCCGCTCGGGGTGGTCAAGCACGCCGACGTCGCCGTCAAGCGCACGATCGTCGAGTCAGCCCGCCTGCGGACCTTCGCGACCAGGGAGGGCTCGCGCATCACCTCGGCCCGGTACACGGTCAAGAACAACCGCAAGCAGTTCCTCGCCGCGAAGCTGCCTGTGGGCGCCGTCCTGTGGGGGGCCTTCCTCGAGGGCCAGCCGGTGAAAGCCTCCAAGCGCGACGACGGCGTGCTGCTGGTACCGCTCAGGAAGACGTCGACCGGGCCGGACGGAGGGCTCCGTCCGTTCGAGGTCGAGGTGGTGTACCTCGAGCGCGAGCGCGCGTTCTCGGCCTTCGGCCGGAGGGCCTTCCTGGCCCCGATCCTCGATGTCGACGTGCTCGAGCTCCGGTGGCAGCTCTACCTGCCCCGCGACCGGTGGTACGGCTGGTTCGGGGGACCCCTCGAGGAGGATCGGCCGGCGAACCGGATCGCCCGACTCGGCGACGCGGTCTACAACCTCGACAACCCCGAGGAGAGGAGCCTGCTGGGTGTGGTCTCCCGCGACGGGAAGGCCTACCTCACCGACGGCGCCAACGAGGTTCCGGTGGGCGAGGTCAGGGTGCTCTCGAGCGGCGAGGAGAAGGCCCTGGCGCGCGATGACCTGGACCGGCTCTCGGGCGAGGGGACCGCGACCGAGGAGCGCGACGCCGAGGACGAGCGGCGGCCGGCTCAGGTGCAGGCACTGAGTCGGCGGGTTCCGATCCCGGACCCGACCCCAGGCCAGGTCATGTCGAACGTCGCCCTCGACCAGGCGATGGCGCAGGCCGCGGTCGGAGGCCGGGCCGTCGGGGTGCTCCCGGTCCGGGTCGAGGTGCCGCGAGAAGGGGTTCGGCTCTCGTTCACCGGTCGGTTGCTCGCCGCCGACGAGGCAACCGAGGTGCGAGTCGGCTACCGTCCTGTGGGCTGGGCGCTGCCGCGCCTCGGGGCACTGGCGACGGCGCTGCTCGCCTTCGGCCTGGGACTGATCCTGCTCATGCTGGTCGACGGAGGTCTTCAGGATGGCGGTCCGGTGCGCTGGGTCGCCCTCGCGGTCGGCGCCATCGCCCTCGTGGCGGTGGTGTTCTCGGGGCAGTGGCTGGCTTCCGTCATCGCGCTGGCGGCGGCGTTCGGGGCGCGGTTCCTGCTCTCGCGGCGGCGCCGTCAGCTCGAGGGCGGCGGGGGCTTCTGATGCGCGCCCGAGCCTGCGTACTGCTGGTTGCGGCGGCGATGCCCTTCGCCGCCCAGGCAGCCACCCCACTACCGAGCCTGACCGAAACCGAGATCACCCTGCGATGGGAGGACTTCAAGCGGCTGGTCGAGGCGGCGGCACCGGCGCCGACCCCCGGGCCCGCACCGCCCCGCGACGCGGTCCTGCGGTCGGCCGTGTCGACCGGCCGGATCGCCGACGGCGTGCTCACCCTCGACGTGGCGCTCTCGGTCGAGGTGCTGCACGACGGCTGGGTTCGGGTGCCGCTCTGGTCCCAGGGTGCGGTGGTGTCCTTCGACGGCGGTGGCGCGGTGTTGAGCCGGGACGGCGGGCGCCTCGAGCTGATCGCGCGGGGGCCGCGAAGCTACGACCTCACCGCCCGCCTGGTGATGGCGGCGTCGAACCATCCGGGCGAGAACCGGCTGGCCCTCGAGCTGCCCGATGCGTCCAGGAACCTCATCGACATCACGCTCGGGCCCGGGCTCAGCGACCTCAGGGTGGACAGCGGGCTCGCCTACCGTGTCGAGCCCGGCCGAGCCTTCGCGGCCCTGGTCGACGGCCGGGCCGCCCTCAGCTACAGCGTGCCGTACCGCGGCGCCGACGTCGCGGCGGGGGAGGAGCTGCGGCTCGAGCCGAGGGTCCTGCTCGCGAGCACCCAGTTCCTCAACCTGGGCGACGGTGTGATCGGGGGGATCCTGGTCCTCGACTACCAGATCCGGGTGGCCGAGGTCGATCACCTGGAGCTGCAGCTCCCGGACGGGATCGAGGTTTTCGACGCCTCGACCGCAGGCCTGGAGAGCTGGAAGGTCCTCGCCCGCGACGGCGGGCGCGTGCTGCGTCTGCGGCTCGGCGCGCCGGTCAAGGGCGCACTGCGGGCGGTGGTGACCTTCGACGGCGCCTACGACCCTGATGCCGGCATCCTGGCGGTGCCCCGCTTTGCCCCGGTCGGAGTGGAGCGGGAGTCGGGCTTCGTGGCGGTCGCCGCGGACGGCGCCGAGGTCGAGCTCGGCCTGAGCGGCAACCTCCTGCCCGCGGACGTGAGCGAGATCCCAGCCGAGATCCGGGGATACGGCGGGAATCTGGTGGAGGCCCTCAAGTACTCGGGTGAGCCGGATCCGGCCACCGTGACCGTGATCGAGCACGAGGATGCGGCGGTCCTGACCGCGATCGTCGACCGGATGAGCGCCTCGACGGTGCTGCTCGCCAACGGCACCGAGGCGACCTGGCTCGACCTCACGGTCACCAACAACCGCAAGCAGTTTCTCGCCCTCGAGCTCGCGGCGGAGGTGGAGGTGTGGTCGCTGCTGGTCGACGGGGCGCCCTCGCGGCCGAAGCGGGACCACGACACGGTGATGGTGCCGCTGCCGACCTCGAGTAGCGAGAGGACCTCGCAGATCTCGATCGTCCTCCTGCACCGGGGAGAGCAGACCCCTTGGTGGGGCGCGGTGCGGCCCTCGCTGCCGGGCCTGGATGTGCCGGTGTCGGAGGCGGCCTGGACCGTCTACCTTCCGCCTGGTTCTCGCTACCGCCCGGTACCCGGGGCTTTTCAGCTGCTCGCGGTGACCCGGCCGCTGTTGGGACGGGTTCCCCGTGCCTGGAGCTACGCCACCCTGGCCGCAGAGGGCCTCACGGCTCCCGGCGCGGCCTCGCGCTACCTCTCGGACGAGATGGCCATGAAACAGGAGGCGCAGCAGGAGCAGATCCAGAAGCTCGCGACGGCCCGCCAGGGGGCGAGCCGAAAGGGCTCGCTCCCGGTCAGGATCCGCCTGCCGGGAGGCGTGACCGACCTGCCCAGGGTGCTCGTCACCCGGATGCTGATCGTCGACGACGAGCGCCCGGAGCTGTCGATCAGGGTCTACCCGGACTGGCTGCGCCCACTGCTGACGCTGCTCCAGGTCGGCCTGGTCTTGGTGGCAGGAGTCCTGCTCGGGCTGCTCACCGTGGCCCGCGTACGGTGGGCGCGGTGGCCGTTGCCGGCTGCCGCCGCCGCGGTCGCGCTGCTGCCGACCGGCGGGCTCGGCCCGGTCGAGGTCGTCATCGCCATGCTCACGCTGTGGCTGGTCACGGTGCTGGCGATGCTGGTGGCGCGGCGCCGCAACCGCCGGCGGGGCGAGGGCGCGATGGAGAGGGAGAACGAGATCGCCGGGTACGACCAGAGTCCCGGGCAACCGAGATCAGGTTCGTGACGACGCCCCGGTGCTCGGGGAGGGTCTCCTGCCCGGCGGTGTCGACCTGGCACGCCGGAACCGCCTTCCAGGGGTCGCCGTGGGGACAGCTCCCACCTCCTTGCCGGCCATCTGCCGCCACGTTCGGTCGTCCGGGAGCCTCCCGCGTTACCGCTGGTGGATCACTGACCAGTCGTAGGGGATGAACCGCACCCTGGCCGCAGTCGGAACCGGCCGGCCCCGGAATCGGTTGACGAGCTCGAGCAGGGACATCCAGCGGCGAGCGAAACGCACGATGACTGCTCCCGGGCGGACACCGGTCACAGTGTCGGGCAGAGGCGACGGGCTACCGGCAGCGGCCGCTCGAAGGGGCTGCGTTGGCGGCGGAGGAGGGGGAGAGCTACATTGGGTTCACGCTCAACCAGCTGGAGAGAATCATGGCCGACCGGACCGTGCTGGACCTGTATCGCCACGACGTCGATGACCCTCGTGAGGACCACTACACGCACTGGACGAGCGGGGGAGGAGCCCGCCGGCTGTCGACCCACGAGTTCTTCTCCCGAACCCGCGCGCTTGCCGAGGCTTTCGCCGAGCTCGGTGTGGCGCGCGGCGACCGGGTCATGCTGCTGGCCGACGACCGCCCCGAGTGGCACATGGTCGATCTCGCGACCCTCGACCTCGGTGCGGTGGACGTTCCGGTCTACCCGACCCTGACCGCGGGCCAGCTGGCCTATCAGCTCAACGACTCCGGAGCGAAGGTGGCGGTGGTGGAGGGACCCGGGGCCATGGCCGTGGTCCTCGGGATCCGCGACCGCTGTCCTGGCCTCGAGCACCTCGTCCAGATCGAAGGTGACCGTGAGCCCGGCGTGCTCGCGCTCGAAGAGCTCACAGCAGGCGGCCGTGGCGGCGCGGAAGGTCGGTTCTGGGACCGGGCGGCCGCGCTCGACGAGCACGCGCTGATGACCCTCATCTACACCTCGGGGACGACCGGAGATCCCAAGGGCGTGATGCTCAGCCACCACAACGTGGTCGAGAACGTCCTGGGGACGGCCCGCCGGGTGCCGGCGTCCCGTGACGACCTCGCGCTCGAGTTCCTCCCTCTGTGCCACACCGCCGAACGCACCGCGGGCTACAGCTACATGTGGAACGCGACCTCGAAGGCCTACTGCTCCGTGGCCGCGGCCGGGGAGCTGATCGCGAAGATCCGTCCGACCATCTTCTTCGCCGTGCCGCGGGTGTTCGAAAAGGTCCAGCAGAAGGTCCTCGACCGGGTGGCGAGGGCGACTCCGGTTCGGCGCGCGCTGTTCCACTGGGCGCTCGGCGTGGGCCTCGCAGCGGCAACCCTCCGGATCGAGGGGCGCGAAGCAAGCGGGATTGCGGCGCTGCGCCACCGCCTGGCCGACCGGCTGGTGCTGTCGAAGGTCCGCGCCGCGCTCGGGGGGCGTGTCCGGTTCTGCATCACCGGTGCGGCGGAGACGCCTCGGCACGTGGCCGAGTTCTTCCTCGCGCTCGGAATCTGGGTCGCCGAGGCATACGGCCTCACGGAGGCGTCTCCGGTGGTCACGATCAATGGGATCGAGCCCGGCACGTTCAGGTTGGGAACCGTCGGCCGGCCGCTCGACAACGTCGAGATCCGGCTCGAGCCGGATGGTGAGCTGCTGGCGAAGGGACCCAGCGTGATGGTGGGGTACTGGAACCAGCCCGAGGCCACCGCCGAGGTCCTCACCGAGGATGGCTTCCTGCGCACCGGAGACATCGCCGCGATCGACTCTGACGGGTTCGTGCGCATCGTCGACCGCAAGAAGGAGCTGATCGTGACCACGGGGGGCAAGAACGTCGCCCCTCAGCCGATCGAGTCCCGCCTGAAGGAGTCGCGTCTGGTCGACATCGCGGTCGTCGTCGGCGATCGGCGGCGCTTCATCGGGGCGCTGCTGTCGCCGAGCTTCGAGGAGCTGGAGCGCTGGGCCGCTGAGCGGGGCCTCGAGGTCGCCGACCGCGAGTCGCTGATCGCCGTTCCGGAGGTGCTCGCGCTGCTCCGCGCGGAGGTCGACCGGGTCAACGCCGAGCTGGCGAGGTACGAGCAGATCAGGGAGTTCAGAGTGATCCCGGTGACGCTTTCGGTCGAGGCCGGCCACCTGACGCCGACCATGAAGCTCAAACGACGGGTCATCGAGACGGAGTTCGCGAGCGAGATCGACTCGATGTACGCGGGTTCCCCACCGGTGTGACGACACAAAACGGCGGGGGCCGAAGCCCCCGCCGGTCGTCCTGGTTCGGTGCTGCGGCTACTGCGGCAGCACGGTGGTCGGGTCTGAGGTCAGGTTGTCGAGCACCGAGCCGTAGGCGGCGAACGCTCCACCTTCGGTCTCGGTCCAGACGTCGATGTACCCGCCGACGACCGGGGCCTCGGCGGAGAAGACCCGGTTGAGCTGGGTGTTGCCCCAGGCCGGCAGCTCTGCCGAAGCGGAGTCGACCAGGGTGCCGTCGGCGGTGTAGCGCTCCCACATCACCGTGATGGGCTGGCCGACGCCGTTGAGGATGCCGATGTTGGAGCGGTAGGCGTCATTCTCGGTGAAGAACAGGATCCGCTTCGTGGTGCCGGCCGGGATCATCTCGTCGGCAGGAATGCCGGGGAAACCCTGACCGTAGGTACCGCTCGCGGAGGTGTTGAAGGTGCGGGTGAAGAAGAGCAGGTCCGAGCTGTCCGAGATCACCGCGAGCGCGCCGAAGGCGTCGACGCCGTCGGGGACGCTGAAGGCGGCGGCGAGCACGTCGGCATGGCGGATCACCTCGCCGGGATCGAGCATGAAGCTGTCGGACGCGGTCGGCGACAGGTTGTCGGTGTCGCGCGGCAGCCAAAGGTACTGGAACGTGGCCGCACGCGAGCCGGCATTCTGAATGTCCACGTCGGTGGCCCAGACCGAGCTCTCCGCCCCCTCGCCCCGAGCGGCAGCCGGGATGAAGTAGAACTCGTCCAGGACGCCGATGTCGGCGACCAGACCGGTGGCGTAGACGGTGTAGACCCCGCCGTCGGCGACGGCGACGCCCGGCAAAGCCAGCGCCACATCAGTGGTTCCGGCGAGACGTGCCTCGAGATCATAGGTTCCCGCCGGCACCGGCAGGTAGGCGGTGCTCTGCTGGAAGGCCACGTTCGGGAGCAGCACCGGTCCGCCGGTCACGGCGATGTCGACCGCCGGGGCGTCGGGGGAGCCGTGGAAGAAGCGCACCCAGGCGTTGCCGCTGACCGGCGTGCCGCCGTCAGCCGACAGGATCACCGGCGCGAAGTTGGCCAGAAGCCCGGTGGCGATCACCGTGTAGTCGGTTGCCGCCGCGAGGTCGAGATCGGCTTCGAACACGACCGGGGTCAGCGCGCCGGCGGGAACGACCTTGACGTTGTAGGTTCCGGCGGGCACTTCGGCAAAGGCCGAGATGCCCTCGAACGGCAGGTTCTGAAACACCGCGGCATCGTTGACCAGGATGTCGACGGCGGGCGCATCGGGCGAGGCGTGGACCACCCGGACGCGTGCCCCTCCCATGTTCCCAGCGGGATCGTCAGCGCTGATGATGGCGTTCAGGGGCGTGGAGGCCTGGGTTGCAGGAGCCAGCCCGGTGACGAGGGTTGCGGCGAGAGCGACGTGGACAAGGCGCATGATTGAGTTCCTCCCGACTCGAAGTTTCGAAGTCGGGAGGCGCAACAGTCTAGGTTTTGTCGATTATTTCAGCTCGCCCGGGAAATCTTTGGTGGATTTCCAAGATATTTTTCTTGAATATCTTAGAACGTCTCGGCAAGGCCTCGAGTGAGACTCTGCTGATGAAATCCAGAGATTTCCAGGGTACGCTCGAGGACTATCCTCGAGCGGTTCTCCAGCTAGACGCTCCGGGTGCGTCGGCGTCGCGCTGTCGGCTGCCGGTCACTGGTCGACGCGTGCGGGCGTCCGCCCGAATGTGGGCGGGCCGCCTCCGACCGCTGCTCGCGGCGCGCCGCGTTGGCCCGAGCCCTCGCCCGCTCGTCGGCCCTCCGCGACCGGATGGCCGCGATGCGCTCACCGATCGGCACCTCGAAGCGCTGCTCGGGCCGGGCGTCGTAGTCGAAACCGTCCAGGCGGCGCCTGGCCAGTCGGCGCCCGACCGCGCGCTCGATGGCCTCGAGCTCACGGTGCTCGTCGGGGGAAGCGAGAGTGAGCGCGGTGCCGGTGAGCTGGGCACGGGCGGTGCGGCCGACCCGGTGAATGTAGTCCTCGGCCTGGGCCGGCACGTCGAAGTTGACGACGTGCGGCAGGGCGGTGACATCGATTCCGCGGGCGGCGATGTCGGTGGCGACCAGAACCTGGAGCGTGCCGCGCTTGAAGGCGGCGAGCGCGGCCTCGCGCTGGGGCTGGCTGCGGTTGCCATGGATCCGCTCCGAAGCGATGCCGGACGAGGCCAGGAACTCGTGGAGGCGGTTGGCCCGGTGCTTGGTGCGGGTGAACACCAGTGCGGTTCGAATCTCCTGACGGCGGAGCATCTCGAGCAGCAGATGCGGCTTCAGCCGCGAGGGGACAGGCAGGACGGCGTGCTCCACGCCGGTCGCGGGAGCCGGGGGCCGCTCGACGTCGAGCCGCACCGGGTCGTGCATGAGGTCTCGGCTGAGCTCGACGATGGGCCGGGGCATGGTGGCAGAGAACAGCATGGTCTGGCGGCGGGAGGGCAGTCGGCCGAGGATCCGTCGGACGTCCGGCAGGAATCCCATGTCGAGCATCCGGTCGGCCTCGTCGAGCACCAGGACCTCGAGCCGGTCGAATCGGAGCCACGGCTGCTGCATGTGGTCGAGCAATCGGCCGGGAGTCGCGATCACGACGTCGACTCCTGAGCGCAGAGCGCGCTCCTGCGGTCCGGGCTTGACCCCGCCGAAAACCGCGACCGAGGACACCCTGGCGTGGCGACCGAGCTCGACGAGGTGCTGGTGGACCTGGGCCGCGAGCTCCCGGGTGGGGGTCAGAACCAGCGCCCGCGGGCCGGCGCCGGGGCGTGCGGCGAGCCGTGCCAGTATCGGCAGTACGAAGGCGGCGGTCTTGCCGCTGCCGGTCATGGCGCAGCCGAGCACGTCGCGGCCCTGGATCGCCGGAGGGATGGCGGCTTGCTGGATCGGGGTCGGCTCCGTGAAGCCGAGGTCACGGATCCCACGCTCGAGCGCGGGCGGAAGGTTGAGGTCGGAAAAGGTCATGAGGACAGAAGATCACTTTCTGCAGGCGCACGCGCACCTCGACGAGGAGCGGGACGTCCGCTGGTTCGATTCCGGCTGGGATGGGGAACGGGAGACGGGCCGGTGCGGCTGCCGTTCGGGTCGTGAACGACCCGGGGAGGTGTCTGCGCCCGTGAGACGGCTTCTCGCCATCGCAGGCAGGTCACTGTCTCACACTTGGGTCGATTGTGCAAGTGGGGCTCTGTCGGGACGAGGCGGACCGCGACGTGGAAGGCGACGCGTGGTAGGGTAGAGCGCCGTACGAGGCGTGTGGACCGCCCAGAAGGGTCTCGAAACCGGGGGCGGGGCCGGGCCGCCAACGAGCGCCGGCCGTACCGAAGGTCGTCGCCGGGCGAGCCAGGCACGCCGCGTATCGGGTCGGGGCGGAGCAGTCGATCGGTCGCAGCGGACGGGATCTCCCGGAGCCGCCGTGGGGCCGGAGCCGGCGGTCGCCACAGGAGGTCTGAATGGCAAGAAACAAGAGCGCCACGTTCGCCAAGCGAGCGCGGGAAAGGGCCCGCCAGGAGGCCCGCAAGGAGAAGGCCGAGAAGCGCGCCCAGCGGCGCGCAGAGAAGGACTCGCCCGAGGGGCTCGACGCCCCGTCGGGGATCGACCCCGACATCGCCGGCATCGTTCCCGGTCCGCAGCCTCTTCCGGAGGAAGCCCTGGACTGAGGTCGATCGCGCGGCGAAAATCGGGGGCTTCGGCTCTGCGGACTTCGGCGGCCCACGGTGCCGGGCATTGGGCGTTCGTGTGCTCGAACCCCTGGCGTGAGTCGGCGCCGATCTTCTCAGTGCTACCATTCTCTGACAGGGGGACGCCACCAGAGCGCGAGCAGCCGGGCCGGGCGGCGCGGGTGCGAGCGCGGGGCCGGTTGCACGGGAGGCGCGATGCGAGTCGAGCGTCCGAGTGTTGTGGCGTCGTTTCTTGTCCTGATCGCGATCGCGGCGAGCCCGGCCTTCGCGCAGCTGCCGCCACCCGGGCTCGAGGCCGGTGACATGTACCGAG
Source organism: uncultured Acidobacteriota bacterium (assembly GCA_963714745.1). GTDB lineage: Bacteria > Acidobacteriota > Thermoanaerobaculia > Thermoanaerobaculales > Sulfomarinibacteraceae > CAVQPK01. The sequence goes on along the minus strand of CAVQPK010000007.1, from coordinate 1,503,333 downwards.
TCCTCTTCGTGACCTCGACCACCACCAACGGTGCGATCGGGGGGCTCGTCGGAGCCGACGCGTTCGTCAACCATGCAGCTCAGGGCAGTGCCTCGTGGCTGCGCGGGCTGAGCTTCAAGGCCGTGCTGTCGAACCAGACCCAGGCCGCGGCCGACCGTTTCGTCGACGACGGCGTGGCGATCTACAACACGCGCGGCGAGCTGGTCGCGTTCAGCCTGTCGGACCTCTTCGCCGGATCGGGAACCAACCTCCATCACCAGGTCTGGTATGACGAGTTCGCCGCCCAGGTCGCCTCGCCGATGCTCGCCTGGACCGGAAGCGACAGCACAGGCGCTCCGACCACCCGGTTGTGCCAGGGATGGTCGACCGCGTCGACCGCGTACGACGCCACCGTCGGGCACCCTGACCTGGTCGATGACGACTGGCTCTCGTGGGGCACGCTGAACTGCACCAACCCGGCGCGGCTCTACGGTCTCAGCGATCCGGTCTCGGTGGGCGGGCTGGCGCTCTTCCTGCCCGCCGCCGCCTCGGCGCAGGGCCAATCGGGGACCTTCTGGACCACCCGGGCGTGGATCGTGAACACCGCCGGGGCGACGGTGACCGTGCGCGGTGCGCTGCTGCGGCAGGGCCAGTCCAACCTGTCCGCCGTTCAGCAGCCCGTCACGCTGGGCTCGGTCCGCGGGTTCGGATTCCTGGAGATCCCCGACATCGTCGCCGCGCTCGGCGGCGCCGGTGTGACCGCAGGAGTGCTGCTGACTGCTTCGACCTCTGCCCAGGGCCAGCCGCCCGAGCTGATTCGGGCCACCAGCTACACGTCGACCCCGGATCCGGACCGTGGCGGAGCCTACGGACAGGCGATTCCCGCAGTGGAGGAGGGCTCGGTCGACCAGGTGTGGATTCCCGGTCTGTTCCAGAATGCCACCCATCGCACGAACCTCGGCGTCCTCAACACCTCCCGCGAGCAGATCATGGTGCGGATCGAGCTCTTCGGTGGGAGCGGCAACGCGCTGGCGGCGCCGGTCGACTGGACTCTCCAGCCCTACGAGCAGCGCCAGTGGGGCCTCCCGGCTCTCGGGGTGGCCTCGGTCAGCGGGGGCAGCGCGCGGGTTTCTCTCGTCAACGGGCTCGGCTCGTACCGGGCGTATGCGAGCACGATCGACGAGGTCACCGGCGACGCGGCGTACAACGCCGGGCAGTGAGGGCGGACCCGGGGAAGACCGCGCTCCCCCAGGATGCCCGCTGGTCCCCCGGTTGCCGGGCGATCAGCTGCCGTTCAGGCACACGGACTGCGCCGCCAGCTGCCCGCTGCGTTGGTTGGTGATCCGCAGCGTGGAGCCGCATCGGTTCCTCACCAGGTCGAGGGGAGCCCTCGGCGCCACCGTGACGGCCCGGGCGAGGGTCGGAAAGCCCCCGGCCGTCGGAGTCTGGCGGCCGAGGTCTGCGACCACCCCGCCCTTCCGGTCGACCAGCTCGACGGTCACAGGATGAAGTCGGTGGACAGGAAGCTGGACCGGCGCTCGCGCACGATGTCGGTGAGGATCGCCTTGTTCGGCTCGGTAGCCTTGGCGGCGACCAGCGTGCGGATGGTGAACACACGCAGCGCGTCGGAGACCGAGAGCGTTCCCTCCGCCGAGTCCTTGCGCCCCGTGAACGGGAACGTGTCGGGTCCTCGCTGGCACTGACTGTTGAGGTTGACCCGGCAGACCTGGTTGACCAGCGGATCGATCAAGCGAGCGATCGCCTCCGGATCGGTTCCGAAGATCGAGAGCTGCTGGCCGTAGCTCGACTCGATCACCGCTCGGATCGGCTGCTCGAGCTCGTCGAACGCGAGCACCGGGACCACCGGTCCGAACTGCTCCTCCGAGTAGAGTCGGCTCGCGACCGGTGTCGGGTAGACCACGGCCGGCTTGAAGAGGGTGCCGTGAACGGCGCCGCCGCCGGGATTGACGACGCGTGCTCCGAGCGCCACGGCCTCGCCGATCAAGTCGGCGAGCCAGGCCGGCTTGCCCGGCTCCGGGAGCGGTGTGATGGCGACGTTGCCGTCCCAGGGCATGCCAATCGGGAGGGCGGACACCGCGTCGCCGAGCCGCTCGACGAAGTCGTCGGCCACCGCCGAGTGCACCCAGAGGAGCTTGAGCGCCGTGCACCGCTGACCGTTGAACGAGAGGGCGCCGAGCACGCACTCCCGTACCGCGAGCTCCAGGTCCGCATCCGGCAGCACGATCGCCGGGTTCTTGGCCTCGAGGCCCAGCACGCTGCGCAGCCGGTGGGGGCGGGGATGGGCCTTCTTGAGCGCGTCAGCCGCCCGGCTGGTGCCGATGAAGGCGAGCACGTCGATCCCGCCGGAGGCCATCAGGGGCGTCATCGTCTCCCTTCCGCTGCCGTAGATGGTGTTGACCACCCCGGGCGGGAAGGCGTCGCGGAAGGCCTCGAGCAGAGGCCGGTGGAGCAGCACGCCGATTCTCGGCGTCTTGAACACCACCGTGTTGCCCATCAGGAGAGCCGGGATGAGGGTGGTGTAGGTCTCGTTGAGTGGGTAGTTGAAGGGACCCGCGCACAGCACCACGCCGAGGGGGCCGCGGCGAACCTGGCCGATGATGCCCTGCTCGATGACGAAGCGGGACGAGGTCCGGTCGAGCTCCTTGAGCGCATCGAGCGTGTCCCGGATGTAGTCGACGGTGCGGTCGAACTCCTTTTCGGCGTCGGGTCGGGCCTTGGCGATCTCCCACATGATCAGCCGCACCACCTCGCTGCGACGTGCGACCATGAGGTGGACGAAGCGCTCCAGGTGCGCAATCCGCTCGCCGACCGGCATCGTCGGCCACGCCCCCCGGCCGTGGTCGTAGGCCGCCGCAGCCGATTCCAAAGCGGCCATGGCGTGGACCTCGTCGAAGGCCGGGTAGCTGCCGATCCTCAGCTGCCGAGGTCCGTCGGGAGTCTCCTCGCAGATCGGCGACAGCACGTCCATCACCGGGCCCCCCCATTCCCGGATCTCACCGCCGATCAGGTACTCGCGCTGCTCGATCGATCCGCCGAGGGCGACCTCTGGGGGGAGCGCCTCGAGGGCCGGGAACACCAGTCTGGCCGGTACGTCCATGATCGACCTCCCCGTTCGCGCCGAGTATGCCACGCAGCGCGACGGGGACATCGGCGGAGACGACTGCAGGAAGGCCGGGATGCCCCCCGGCGTTTCGGTCAGTATCTGGAGAGTGCCGTCGTCGTGCGCCAGCGTCGATTGAGTGAGGGGTAGGAGGTGTCGGTGGAGACCGCGAGACGATTCGTCGACCTGGACAACCTGGTATCCCGAGTGCTCGAGTGGGCTCCGAACCTGATCATCGCCCTGATGGTGATGCTCGGGTTCCTGCTCCTGTTCCGGCTCACCCGTCGACCGCTGATACTCATCCTGGCCAAGGCCGGCCTTCACGACAAGCTGGTCGAGCTGCTGGTGGGAAGCGTCTACCGGTACACGTTGATGGCCGTCGGCCTGGTGATGTCAGCAGCGCAGGTCGGGATCAATGTGGCGGCGGCGATCGCCGGCCTCGGGGTGGCCGGGATCGCGGTCGGGTTCGCGGCTCAGGACACGCTCGCCAACCTCATCGCCGGCATCGTGGTCTTCATCGACAAGCCGTTCGTGGTCGGGGACTGGATCACGGTCGAAGGGCAGTTCGGCAAGGTCGTCGACATCACCCTGCGCTCGACCCGCATCCGCACGCCCCAGAACTCGTACGTGGTGATCCCGAACAAGCATGTGATCAACGTCGTGCTCGAGAACCACAGCAAGGACGGCGACCTCCGGATCGACGTTCCGGTCGGCATCGCCTACAAGGAGGACACGAAGCGTGCGCGCGCGGTCCTGCTCGAGGCGGTGTCGACGATTCCGAAGGTGCTCGCCGATCCAGCTCCCGACGTGGTGGTCAGCGCCCTGGGTGCGTCCAGCATCGACCTCAAGGTGAGGGTGTGGATCGCGCAGGTCGACGACCGGCAGGCAGTGCAGTTCGCGGTGGTCGAAACCGCCAAGCGGGCGCTCGACGCGGCCGGCATCCAGATTCCCTTTCCGCACCTCCAGCTCTTCGTGGACAACGTCGAGCCGCGGGTCTGGGACGGTCTGTCGGCGATCGCCGGCCGCGAAGTGGGTCGGCTGCACGAGGAAGAGCGGCACTCCCCTGGCTCGAAGGAGGGACCGACCGGCCCACCCGTCGGGTGAGCCGGTCGCTGGCGGCCGTTGCGTGGCGGCCCGGGCGGAGGGTCAGGGGTTCGCACCCTGGTCGATCCAGATCGTGATCCACTCTCGCAGCTGCTTGGTCACCCCGCCGATGGTCACGTTGGAGCCGAAGATCCCCGCGCTGGAGGCCTGGGCCTTGTAGTGGAGCCCGCTCTGGGAGCTCTGGCCGGGGACCACGTAGACCTTGCCGTAGGCCTGGTCATAGACGCTCTGAGTCGAAGAGGCCGTGAGGCACGTGAAGCGGTTGAGCATCTCGGCGGCGCTGATCGCGGTGGAGAAGGGGATGGTGTTGGGGCCGCAGTTGGTGGCGTTGTTCGGCTTCTGCGGGTAGTAGGGCGGGTTGGAGCCGCCGGGGTGGCAGCTGCCGCAGGCCGACGAGGCGATGGTCGGGTAGAGGTGCTGGGCGAAGGAGACCTGCGGCGTGCCGCCGCCTCCGCCGCCGGGTTGCGCGGCCGCGACCTGCACCGACCGCCACACCGGCTGGCTGTTCTGGGCGGTGCACGCGGTGAAGTTCTGGGTGCAGGCGTTGATCGACCAGTACACGGTCCTGCCCCGGAAGTAGGGCTGACCGAAGGGCGGCTTGGCGTCGAGAATCTGTTGGGTCAGGGTGAAGCTCTGCACGTTGCCGGACTGTGCCGCGTGATCGTAGATCGCGAGGCAGCCGTTCGGCTGAGTGTTGAGGCAGACCTTGTAGTGGGCGGCATTGGTGACCCGGCTCCAGCGGAGCTGGCTGCCGGCGTCGACCGCGGCGCCGTTGGCCGGGAAGACCGGGTTGACCGGGCCCTGGATGGTGGGGAAGGTCGAGCCGGCGGTCAGGTTGAGGGTTCGAGTCCCGGCGGTGCCGGAGCAGTTGTAGCTGTTGCAGGCCCTGACGCTCCACCGGACCGGGTTCTGGAACGCCGGGTTGATCGCCTGGGGCGGCGTGTAAGTGGTGCTGGAGGTGGTGAAGCTCTGGGGACCCGCGCCGTTGCCGGCGAAGGTGATCGAGTAGGTGATCGGGCCCATGCTCGCCGACGGACGGAAACCCGTGTAGGCCTGCCAGGAGAAGCTCGGCCGCCGGTCCGAACCGGTGTAGCTGGCGCCGTTGCCCGGCTGGGAGAGCACCACCGGTGGACCCAGGACCCAGGCGCTGGTCTGGGAGGCGTCGCTGCAGTCGGTGCCGTTGGCGTTCGAGCAGGCGTAGACGTAGACCTGGATTCGGCCGCCCTCGACGCCCGAGCCCTTGATCAGGAAGTTGAAGCTGGACCCGGTCAGGGTCTGGTTCACCAGCCAGCTGCCGGCGTTGTACTCCCGGATCCTGAGCACGTAGCTGAGGGCCCCCCGCACAGCTCGCCAGCTGACCCTGAGCGAGGCGGCGCCGATCTGCTCGTTGAGCCGGGGGGTCGTCAGTGCCGGCTGCGGGGGCGCGGCGAGGGCCGCCGGCGCGGCGCTGAGAATCGCGACGACGCCGGAGCCGGCGAGCACGGCTGCCCGCAGCCTCGGGACAGCGAAGCACGGACGGACGCGGGTGCACGGACGCATGGATCCCTCCTCGATGCCCTGCGGGGAGATCGTCCCGAGGGGCCGGTCGGCGGCGGTACGGGCCCGCCACGGTCGGTTGATCGGTGTGATCGCCGCGCGATCAGCGCCGGCGCCCGGCTCCGCTGTCGGCGGTCGCACCGGCGGGCGTGAGGCTGTAGGTCTCGGTGCAGATCAGGGTCAGGGGTCGCGCGCCCTTGCGGGCGAAGGTGTTGGCGCTGACCATTGTCATGCTCGTCCGCTCGAGGCCCAGCGTGCCCTCGGCCGCCCGGCCGCGACGGGTCCCGAGCGGGCCGGAGGTCGACTCGGTCGTCAGCCGAGCGGGCACCCGGGCGGTCTCCTCACCGTAGCTGACCTCGAGCACGAGGTTGCCGACCATGCGACCGCTCATCGGGTGGAGGTCGAGCTTCCCCGGACCGAGGAGGCGGGCGGAGTAGGGGAGCCCCTTCTTCGATGTGGTCTTGAACACGTAGTTCGACTCGACGGTGCGGCCGCTGGCCAGCTCGAGCAACGAGGCCTGGAAGCGGACGGTGAGCGGTCCGACCTCGTCGATGACCTGCCAGCCGGACTCGCCCTGCTCGCAGATCTCGATGTGGGTGGTGAGCTCGACTTGCTGCTGACGGGTGGCGGTGGCAGCCACCAGTAGGCCGACGCCGGCGACGGCGACAATCGATGCCGCGATCAGGACGCGGCGGAGGGAGACGGGAGCAGTGGACGGGGACATCGTGACCTCCTATGCCGGCGCTTCGAAGGCGGCGGCCGAGTAGTAGAACCCCCCGAAACCGATCGAGTGGGCGAGGACCCGGCGCGGCGCCGAGGCCTCGGCCTCGGTGACCACGCGGATCGGCCCGCAGGACGGGTCGGGAGTCTCGCAGTTGAGGGTCGGCGGCGCGATCCCGTGGTGGATCGAGAGGCACGCCGCGGCGGCCTGCAGCGCCGACGAGCCGGCGCCGTGCTGGCCCAGCATCGACTTGATCGAGTGGGTCCGGGTGCGGGGAAAGGCCTCGCCGAGGGCCTCGGCGAGGGCGATCGCCTCGAGGCGGTCGTAGCGGACGGACGACGATCCGTTACAGCTGACCAGGTCGACGTCATCCCGGGTCCAACGCGCCTCGTCGATCGCGGCCGTGAGGCTGCGTACCGCGGGCCCACCGTTGAGGTCGGGACGGTGGGCGCTGTAGCGCCGGCCGCGACCGGCCGCCCTCGAGGCGAAGCCGGCGATCCTGGCGTAGACCCTCGCGCCGCGGGCACGGGCGGAGGCGCCGGACTCCAACACCAGGGCCGCTGCGCCCTCGCCGATCACGTTGCCGTCGCGGTCGGCGTCGAACGGACGCGACGCGCGCACCGGGTCGTCGTTGAAGCGGGTCGAGAGTGCATCAGCGGCGTTGAGCAGCGCGAGCACCTCGGGCACCAGCTCGCAGTCCGAGCCGATCACTACGATCGCGTCGGCCTGACGCGTCTGGATCAATCTCATCGCGGACCCGACCCCGTCCAGCCCTGCGTTGCAGCCGGTGGAAACGGTCTGGATCGGTCCGCGAAGGTCGAACAGGGCGGACACCATACAGGCGGTGGAGTGGTGGAAGAGGGCGAAGGCCCGGTCGGAGCCAATCGTCGCGCCCTCGTCCAGGCAGGACGCGACCAGCGGAATGCCCTCCCTCAGGTTGCCGAGGGAGGTTCCGGCGACGATGCCGATCGATTCGGGGTCGGTCCGGTCGGAGCCCAGATCGGCGTCGCCGAGCGCCAGCGCAGCCGCCGCCAGCCCCAGCTGCACCGCCCGAGGGGCGCGCCGAGCGAGCGCGCGGCCTCGTGGGACGATCCGACCGAGGTCGAAGTCGCGCACCTCTGCGGCGATCTTCGACCGCGACCCTGAGGTGCTGCAGAGCGTGATGGGTCCGATCCCTGAGCGGCCCTCGACGAGCGCGCTCCAGAACACCTCGGCTCCGGAGCCGATCGCGCTCACCGGGCCGACCCCGGTTACGACGACGTCGGTGTCGTTCATAGCGTCCGCCGCGACGTCCGGTTGACGGCGTCAACCCAGGTCCGGCGGCGCGATCCCTGAATCTCGAGGGACTCGTTCTGGGGCCCGCCCGAGGACGTGCCGAAATCGGTCGGACCGCTGCTGCACCGCACGGCACGCGCCGACGGCACGGCTGGAGGGAACCGGGTCGCCTCGGTGAGCTGGAATGCGGGAGCGCGATGGAGCAAGAACACTGGAGCCTCCCGGCGCGAGAAGGCAATCCGCGCCTCGGTCTCCAGTGTGGGTCTTCACTGGGAGCGAGACTTGAGCTTGTTCTCACCAACACATCACGGTCTCGTGATGATGTCGTCACGGCCCAGCCGTGCCGGGACTCCCCACACGCGGAACGGCCCGATCCACCACGGGCGTTCTCGACCGTGGCGGTGGTGCTCAGTCGGCAGCGACGGATCGGTGCTGAGACGGCGACCCAGCCGCGCAATGTACGCACATCTCCCCGTGAGGGAACTGAGAGAGAGATGAATCGGTTGGGACTCGGCGCAGAGGAGTCGAGATGAACCCGTGTTGTTGAGGTATCTTTGAGAAGACCTTTCTGATCAAGATCAGAGGTTGCGAACATCCCTCGCCGCCGGGTCGAGCCGACCGATCGAGGAGGTCTCCTCATGCGCCATGTCGCTGTCGCGCTCGCGTGTGCCGCCGGGCTCGGTTGGGCGCAGCTCGGGGCCGCAGCCGGCCCGGACGAGGCCGCAGTTGCGGCGCCAGGCGGTCTGACGGTCGTCGGGCGGTGGGCCGAGGGTCCCTGCCTCGCGGCAGCGGTTCAAGGAAACCTGGCCTACGTTTCGAACGGCGGCTACCTTGACGTCGTCGACGTCTCGAACCCGGCCAGCCCGCATCGCCTCGGTCGGGTGCTGATGCCCTTGGATGTGCGGGACGTGGTGGTGCAGGATTCCCACGCCTACGTGGTGAGCTCGAGCGGCCAGCTCAGCGTGGTGGACGTCTCGAACCCCGCCAACCCGATGCTCGAGGGATCTGCCAGCACTTTGAACCAAGCCTACGCCGTCGCGGTGAGCGGAGACTACGCCTTCGTCGCCAGCTACATACTCGAGGTGTTTGACGTCTCCGATCCCTCCAATCCCACCAAGGTCGGTACCGCGAATGCTCGCAACGCCTACGACGTGGTCGTGCGGGATCGCTACGCCTACGTCGCCGGTCTCGAGTACGGCCTCAGGATTCTCGACGTGAGTGATCCCACTGCCCCGCGCGAGGTCGGTCTGATCGACACGGGGAACTCCTTTGCCGGCGCTCGAGGGATCGCCCTCGCCGGGAACTACGCCTACATTGCGGCAACGGACACCGGGCTGCGGGTGATCGACGTGTCCGATCCCTCGAGCCCGGTCGAGGTGGGCTCGCTCGATGTGGGGAGCCGTGCCACGGACGTTGCGGTCGCCGGCACTCACGCGCTGGTCAGCATGCGCTATGTCGGCGGCGACACCGTCAGAGGCCTGCGGGTGGTCGACATCTCCGATCCCGCGCATCCCGTCGAGCGCGGCTTCTTCGACACGACCGCTATCAGCAGCTGCGACCGTGTGGCGGTGTCGAGCAACCGCGCCTTCCTCCCGCTCCCCGAGGCCGCCGGCCTTGCTGTGGTCGATCTTTCGATCCCGTCGAGCCCGACCGAGGTCGGGCGCTATTCGACCGCCGCGATGCCCTACCGGATCAAGGTGAGCGGAGGCTATCTCTACGGTGCTGCCGGCACCCTGGGCCTGGTGATCCTGGACGTCTCCGACCCGACGGCTCCGACGCCGGTGACGTTCTTCGACACACCGGCCTGGGTCAACGATGTCGACGTGGTGGACACGACCGCATTCCTCTCGGAGAGCTACGGTATGCGGGTTCTCAACGTGGCGAACCCTTCCGCGCCGACCGAGATCGGCTACTTCGCGGTCGCGGATCCCACCAAGAGCTATCAGATCGACCGCACCACCAGGGTCCGGGTCCGCGGCCGGTATGCCTACCTCGCGAGGTACTTCCGCTTCAGCGTGCTCGACGTGGCGAACCCTGCACGGCCGGTCGAGGTGGGAAGCGCGGACAGCGGATACTGGCCGACCGGGCTCGAGGTCAGTGGGGACTACGCCTACCTGGGGGATGACTACGGCCTGGTCGTGGTCGACATCTCGAGTCCCTCGGCGCCGGTGAATGTCGGGACCTCGTACGACCCGAACGACCCGGGCAGCTCGACGATCGGAAACGTCGGTGACGTCGCGGCAGCAAACGGCTATGCGTACCTGGCGACCTACCGCAACGGCGTCAAGATCATGGACATGTCGCAGCCGAGCCAGCCGACCGAGGTCGCGTCGTTCCTCGACCCGCCGCGTGGTGCCGGGAGCGTCGCCCTGAACGGCAACCAGCTCGCCGTCGCCGCGTCGTTGCACGTGGTCGACGTCCTGGACCCGACCACGCCCACCGAGCTGGCCTCGTTCTCGACCCCCGGAAGCACGATGTGCGTGAGAGCGGCCAACGACCTTTACTATCTGATCGACTCCGTGACTGGCCTGTACATTCTCCGCTACGACCCGTCGCCGCCCGAGCTGGCGGTGTCGCCGACCAGCCTGGACTTCGGGGACACCCACGCCCAGCTCAGCCTGGAGATCCGGAACCGGGGAGGCGGGACGCTCAGCTGGAGCGTGGCGGAGAGCCCGGACGAGCCGTGGATCACCAGCGTGTCGCCGTCCTCGGGCACGGGCGACGCGACCGTCACCGTCACCGTCGATCGAAACCAGCTGTCGGGACTGGGGGATCGCGGAAACCTGACGGTGAGCTCGAACGGTGGCAGCGCGACGGTCGAGGTCACGATCGGCCAGGTCTGCACCGTGAGCTGCTCGGCGACCGTGCCGGCGACCGCCTCCGAGGACCTGCCGGTGAGCTTCGTCGGCTCCGCGAGCAGCAGCGCCTGCACCGGGTCGCCGAGCTTCGAGTGGGACTTCGGCGACCAGAGCGCGCACGCGACCACCGCGAGCGCGAATCACGCCTATACCCGCCCCGGATCGTACGGTTGGACGATGACCGCGCGGGCCGACGACGCCGTGTGCCGGAAAAGCGGCACCATCTCGGTCACCGAGCGCACCGGCGAGCTCTACCTGGTTCCCGCGATCGCCCACAACGCAGGCATCGGCGGCACCCAGTGGCGCACCGACATCACCGCGGTGAACCGCTCGGCAGCCACCGTGACCGTGGTCGCGACCTACTACTCGGCGGCGGCGCCGATCACACGGACGGTGAGCCTGCAGCCCGGTGCGACCGTGGAGTGGGCGAACGTTGCCGAGAGCCTGCTCGGGATCCCCCCGGGAACCGAGAGCCAGGGGATCCTGCACCTGGCGGCCGACGCCCCGCTGGCGATCACCTCGCGCACCTTCAACCAGAGCACCACCGGGACCTACGGGCAGTACCTGCCGGCGCTCACCGAGAACGACGCCATCCTCGCCGGTGAGCGGGCGGTGGTGCCGCACCTCAAGCGGGGCGCCGGCTTCCGCACCAACCTCGGACTGGTCAACCTGGGCGAGGCCACCGCGGTGGCCGGGATCAGCCTCCACGACGGCCAGGGCCGCCAGGTGGGGTCGACCCGTACCGCCGGGCTCGAGGCCGGGCGCTGGCTGCAGCTGAGCGACGTCTTCGGCTTCTGCGGCGCCGGCGACCAGCCCATCGCCTATGCCGTGCTGACTGTGGAGACCGGGGGCGGCAAGGTCTGGGCGTACGCTTCGGTGGTCGACAACGGCACCGGTGACCCGACCATGATTCCGGTTCTGCGAGCCGCGGGAGCCGCGACCGCTGCGTCGGCCTCGCACGGGTCCGAACCTCGTCCGCTGAGCGTTCGGCTCGACCGGCAGCGGCTGCGGCCGATCGAGTCCGGCGGCGATCTCGCCCGGATCGCGACCACGCCGGTGACGCTGACCACCAACGGCTTCGAGGGGTCGTTTCCGGGCACCGGGTGGGAGGTCCTCTCGAACGGCGACACCGGGTGGGGTGCGAGCGCCGAGCGGGCCGCCGAGGGCAGCCGCAGCGCCTGGTGCGCCGGTGGCGGGACGGCTCCCTCTCCGTCGGGAGGCAACTACCCGCCCAATCTCCAGACCTGGCTCGTCTACGGGCCGTTCTCGCTCGCCTCGGCGACCGCTGCCGGTGCGGACTTCAGCCACTGGACCCTGACCGAGCCCGGCTACGACCTCTTCGGCTGGCTGGTCTCCACCGATGGCGAGACCTATCACGGCTACCAGACCTCGGGCGCCGGCGCCACCTGGCAGCAGGTCGCCTTCGACTTTTCGAGCGTCAGCCAGGTCTCCGTGCTCGGTGAGCCACAGGTGTGGTTCGCGTTCCTGTTCCAGTCCGACGGCAGCGCGCAGTACCGGGGCACCTGGGTCGACGACGTGCGGCTCGAGGCCGTGATGTCGTGCAGCCTCGGCTGTTCCGCGAGCGCGCCGTCGAGCGCCACGGTGGGTGGCTCGGTTTCCTTCCAGGGTTCGGCCACGGCGACCGGATGTGCGGGCACCCCGAGCTACGACTGGGACTTCGGGGACTCAAGCGCGCACTCCTCGAGCTCGAGCTCGAGCCACACCTACGCCGCAGAGGGGACCTACACCTGGAAGCTGACCGTGACCGCCGACGGCGCCAGTTGCACCAAGAGCGGCACGATCACGGTCGGCAGCGCGTGCAGCCTGAGCTGCTCGGCGACGGCGCCGTCCACGGCGACAGCCGGGTCGCCGGTGTCGTTCCAGGGTTCGGCGACCCCGAGCGGCTGCAGCGGGGCGCCGGCCTGGGACTGGGACTTCGGGGACTCGAGCGCGCACTCCTCGAGCCAGAACCCGAGCCACACCTACGCCGCCACCGGCAGCTTCAGCTGGCGTTTCACTGCCACCCTCGGGGGCGCGACCTGCAGCCGCACGGGCAGTATCGCGGTCGGTGCCGCCTCGCCGCGGCAGTTGGTGGCGGCGGTCGCTCACAACGCCGGCTTCGGCGGCAGCCAGTGGGGCACCGACGTGGTGGCAGTGAACGCGGGTTCGGCTTCGGCCACCGTCGAGGCGATCTTCCACGCCGACCCGACCGAGCTGCGCCAGACCGTAGTGCTCGAGCCGGGGGCAACACGGGAATGGCGCAACGTGGTCGAGAGCCTCTTCGGGCAGCCCGCGAGCGCGGAGATCCAGGGCACCCTGGAGCTCGTGACGAGCGTGCCGATCGTGGTCACGGCCCGAACCTACAACCAGGGCGCGCAGGGGACCTTCGGGCAGTACCTGCCGGCGATTTCGGGGGAGGGCGCCCTGACCTCGGGCCAGGTGGGTGTGCTGCCGGCGCTCAAGCGCAACGCCGCCTACCGCACCAACCTGGGGGTGCTCAACCTGGGCGAGTCTGCAGTGGAGCTTCGGGTGAAGCTGTACGGGGCGGAGGGCAACCAGCTCGGCACCGAGCAGGCGGTCTTCGTGCCGGCCCGACGCTGGCTGCAGCGCAGCGACGTTTTCGGCTTCGTCGGCGCCGGCGACCAAGACCTGGCCTACGCCACCATCGAGGTCAGAACGAGCGGAGGCAAGGTGTGGGTCTACGGCTCGGTGGTCGACAATGCCACCGGCGACCCCACCACGATTCCGGTGCTGGTGCCCTGACCAGCGCTTTCCCGCGGGTGGCACAGCAGATCCGTCAACGCGCCGCCGGCAGCGGCAGGCTCGTCACCTCTCCTCGAGAATGACGCTGCGAGCAATCTCTCGGCTGAAACGCTCGGCGCCGCTGGAGTTGAGGTGAGTGAAATCCATGAAGTCCGCATCGGTCAGCCGGAGATGTGCACGGGCATGCTCGGTGTTGAAGTCGTGGTACCGGAGGCCGTGGTTTGAGACCAGTGCATCGACGAAACGAGAGAACAGAGCCAGCTCGCGTTCGCCGATCGCCTTGCGGTAGTCGGGGTGGACGGGCGGGTCGATCAGGACCACCCGGCAGCCCTCCTCGTGAGAGGTCGCGATGATCTCCTCGAGCGCCTGGACCGTTGGACCACCGACGGCGAATCGCCGCAGGAGCTGGTGGCGCTGCTCCTCGATCTCTCGGCGGAGGATCTGGGCGCGCTTCTCGTGGGAGTGCTCGGCCAAGCTGCGCTCGGAGCGCAGCACCAAGCCTCCGTCGCGGTTGATCTCCGCGAGGCGCTGCGATGTCCGGCGCGATCCCGGTCGCAGGAAGGCCCAAGACACCAGGCTCGACCAGCCGCGCAACTGTCCCTTGACTGCAGAGAGGACGCGGGTGCGATCGGTCAGGGAGGGAATCAGCCGGAGCAGGTCGGGGGTCGAGCAGTACCACTCGAGCTCGCCGGAGAACAGGCGGTTCGCGTTGACGGAGGTTGGGTTGAGCTCGAGCACCACCAGCCTCGGCGGGCCGTTTGTCGCCGTGGTGTCGCGCAGCATCCACCACGAGGCGGCGATGTTCGCCGCCGGTTGCGCCAGGCTGTAAGCCTCCAACTCGAGACCGGTCAGCTCGCGAAGCTCCTCCTCGACAATGCGCGGACGAACACACGCGGTGCGTGAGGTTCCGAGGAAGAGGACGTCGGCAGGCCGTCCCCGGTGTTGGTAGGCGAATACCGGAAGGATCGACTCGTAGGCGATCGGCTGCCAGTACTTGAGCCCGAGGCTGTCCGCCAGCGGGTTGCCGATCGCCACGATCACCGCAGCGCAGACGCCAACACGGATCAGCTTCCTGGGTAACCCCGTCACCATCGGCCCTCGGTTCGGCACCATCATCTCACGCAGTGGCTGCGTGCTCGGGTGACCGGGGTCGACCGGAAACGGGGGGCTCGCTGCGCATCGCCCGTGAGATGATCACTCGGTCACGATGCTGTTCCAGACCACCGGTTTCGTGCTCTTCTTCGTTGTTGTCCTGCTGCTGTCGGCGCTCCTGTCCCGCCACCGGAGCCTCCGTCACCTCCTCCTGCTCGTCGCATCCTACGTCTTCTACATGGCGTGGAACTCCCTGTACCTGGTGCTGATCGTGTTCTCGACCCTGCTCGACTACTGGGTTGGTGCGGCCATCCACGCCAGTCAGAGCCCCCGGCTGAGGAGGGCGCTGCTCAGCGTCAGCTTGATCGGGAACCTCGGCCTGCTGGGCGTCTTCAAGTACTACGGGTTCTTCGTGGACAACCTCGAGCACCTCCTCGCGGTCGTCGGGGTCACAGTCTCCGCGCCGGTTCTCCACGTGATCCTGCCGGTGGGGATCTCCTTCTACACCTTCCAGAGCCTCAGCTACACCCTCGACATCTACTGGCGGCGCATCCCCCCGGCGCGAAGCCTGCTCGAGTTCTCGCTCTTCGTCGCGTTCTTCCCGCAGCTGGTTGCAGGACCCATCGTGAGGGCCCGCGAGTTTCTTCCGCAGCTCGAGACGACGCCGAAGGTCTCCGAGGACATCGCGAGCTCGGGTCTCTACCTCTTCCTGAAGGGCATGTTCAAGAAGGTGGTCTTCGCCGACCTGATGGGAGTGATGCTCGTCGATCCGGTATTCGAGCGTCCGGGAGCCTACGGCTCGATCTGGATGTTGCTCGCGATCCTGGGTTTCAAGCTGCAGATCTACTGCGACTTCAGCGGGTACTCCGACATGGCGATCGGGTGCGGACGGATGCTGGGCTACCGCCTGCCAGTGAACTTCCGTTCGCCGTACAAGGCGGCGAGTGTCCGCGAGTACTGGACCCGTTGGCACATCAGCATGGGGAGCTGGTTTCGAGACTACGTCTTCTTCCCCCTCGGAGGCTCTCGCGGGAGCCCGCTCCGTGTGAGCTTCAACATCCTCGCGACCTTCCTTCTCGTCGGACTCTGGCACGGCGCCAGCTGGACCTTCGTCATCTGGGGCGGCTACTACGGGGTCGTCATCTGCCTCGAGCGCTTGCTTGCTCCGCACCGCCACACCCCCGCGGACGCAGCTGTGGTGTGGCGGACGCGCCTGCCCAGAGTCTTCCTGACGCTCTTCCTCACCACCATTGCCAGCGCGATCTTCCGTGTGGCTGACCTCAAGCAGCTGGGGGCCGTGTTCCACGCGATCGTCACTCCGACGAGCTGGAACGCCAATGTGGAGTGGGTCGTCCTGCTCGTCTTCGTCGCAGCTGCAGTCACCCACTTCCTCCCCGAACGCTCGAAGGAGGGCGTCGAGATGATCTTCGTGCGCCTGCCGGCTCTGGTTCAGGCTATCGCCCTGGTGCTTGTCCTGATCATCGTCAGACTCGCCATGACTCAGGCGAACCCCTTTTACTATTTTCAGTTCTAGGGAATGCCTCTCGACGTGGCCCTCTCGAGCACACCCCCGTGGCCGTCAGCAGACCGAATGAACGAGAGCAGGTGTCAGACCCTTGCATGCAATAGGAGGTTCCCGGCAATCGACCATCAGGTGACCGCGCGAGGTTGCTGGCGGGCCTCGAAGGGAGAGGGACCATGGAGTGCTCGCATCGGAGTCGTCACACCAGGGGCCACTGGCTGGGCTGGTCGGTCGTGGTGCTCGCGCTGACGGCCGGACTCGTGATGGTGCTCTGGAACCTGGTCGTGCCGGAGCTCGTCGAGCTTCCTGCCCTGAGCTACTGGCAGGCCGCGACCCTCCTGGTGCTGGCGCGGCTCCTGCTCGGCGGGCTGAACAGCGGACGTGGACGCCTTCCTGAACCGTGCCTGCGGCGTGGCCGCGACCTCACGGCCCACGACTGCTAGCCTGTTCCGGAAGCTGGGAGACGATTCAGGTGCCCGAGTCGGCCGTTTCGCTTCAGAACCACCTCGGAGCGAGCCGGGGCCAGCTCGTGGCTCGAGCCCGGCACGTGCTGGGCAGCCGAGAGGATGCCGAGGACGTGGTCCAGGACGTGGTCCTGAGGCTTCTCGAGGCGCCCCACGTGCTGGCGCCGGTTGAGCACCTGGGTGGCTGGCTGCTGACGGTGGTCAGGCGGCGGGCGATCGATGCCCTGCGCGCCCGGTCCCGGCGGCAAAGCCGCGAGTCGCCGGACAACCTCCTCGATCTGCTGGCGGGGTTCGACGACCCGGCTGCGGCTCTCGAGTCCGACGAGCTCGCGGAGGCGTTGGCCGAGGAGGTCGCCGCGCTCCCGGCGCCCCAGCGTGAGGCCTTCGTCGCGAACGCCGTCGACGGGGTGCCCTTTCGCGAGCTCTCCGACTGAACCGGGACCCCGATCGGAACCCTCATGGCCCGCAAGAAGCGGGCCGTCGACAGACTTCGTCTACGCCTCGCGGCTCGCGGGTTGATCCCCGGCGACGCGCGGGAGCAGGAGGACGCACCATGAAGACCCTCAAGCTGATCGGCTGGATCGCAGTCGGGCTCGGCCTCGCCGCTGCACTGGCGTTGGTGCTCGGGCTCGCCGTGATGTGGCTGTGGAACTGGCTGATGCCCGAGCTCTTCGGGCTGCCCACGATCGACTATTGGCAATCGGTGGGCCTGCTGCTTCTCAGCCACCTGCTGCTGCGGGGACCCTCGTTCGGGCACCGTCGGTCACGGCGGGAGACGCTCTGCCGTGACGACCGGGAACGCGGCGACTTTGCACGTCGGTTTCAGACCAAGCTGCGGGACGCTCGCGTCGAGACGGAGGATCCTCGCACCCTGGGGGATGAGCCCGGTTGATGGGTCGTCAACGGCCGCCTGGGTGTGTCGGGCCGGTTTCTTTCCCTCGAAGGCGGCGGAAGAGGGATCAGAACAGCTCGTCGAGCCAGCAGCTCGGTACCGAGGTCGGGATCGCGAACAGGAGCTCGGCGTCCCCGGTTCCCTCGGGGTTTCCGTCGACCTTGGAGACATAGGCGACAAAACCGTTTGCGAACAGCTCCGCACACGGGTCGGCGGTCACGTCGGACTCGTCGAGCCAGAGCCTCAGGGTGATGGGCCCGCTCTGAGTCGGGATCCCGAGCTCCGAGAACGACCACTGGATCATCGTGAACTGAGGCATGGTCTTGCTGCCGCTCGCGATGACCTGCCCGTCGGCTGCAATCGCCGACCAATGCACCATCACTTCCTCCGGAGAGATGCTGAGGATGCCCAGGTTCGACCGGTACCGCGCGTCGAGACGTGTGCCGGTCACCACCGAGGGAAGCCCGGTGAAGTTGATGAACAACGAAGCCGAGGAGACGGTCTGGCCGAAGGTCCCGCTCGGGGACCCGGTGTTGTAGGTTCGAGACGTGACGAGGACTCCCGCCCCCTCGGGGTTGCCGAGCGGGTAGAGATAGCCGGCATCGATCAGCAGGGCCCCCTTGAGGTTGGTGGTGATGTTGAAGAGGGACGCCAGGATGTCCTCCATCGCGATGGTCCGGCTGGCCGGTACCTGGACCAGGATCGGTGTGACCTGCTCGAACTGGTTGGCCACCCCTTCCGCCGCGAAGGCCATCGCCACCGTCACCGGGAAGTCGTTGGGGTTGTGGATGGTGACGTCGCTGACCCACTGAGTGGGGGGATCGCCGGCGCCGCTGGTGTGGGCCACGACCGGAATGACGTTGAGCGAGGAGATGCTCTGGGCGAGGGCAGCGACGGGCCACAGCATCAGGACAAGCCCCAGGCTAACGAGGATCCGTCTCATGATCAACCTCCAGTCTCGCTCGGGTTTGTCCCGAATATGGTGCGCCGGTACCTGAAAAGCAAGACGGACATCGTTCCCGGAGCGCTTCTCTCCGGTTCGGTTGAAGAGATGATCATGAGTGGGGTGACACTCTGGAGAAAGACCTCGGGGAGAGGAGTTCCGTGACGTTCTAAAGTGAGGATGTGATGCTGTCAGGGCGAGGAGGGCCGAGCGCGAAGCCAAGAGCGCCGGAAACGCAACGGTGGGAGAACGGCCACCGAGGCCGGCGTTGTGCCACGCGACGGGCGGTGGAGCACTCGCTCCCCGGTGTCATGAGTCGGACTTCGGCCCTCGCCGGCGCACGACCATGAACGTGAGGTCGTCGTCGAGCCGGGTCAGGTCGTGGTGCGCGTCGACCTCCCGGTACAGCGCGTGCGCGGCCTGCGCCGGGTCCGTCGGGCCGGACGCGAGCACCGCCGCGACGCGATCGAGGCCGAAGACCTCGCCACCGGGGCCGTGGGCGTCGGTGAGCCCGTCGGTGGCGAGCAGCGCGAGATCTCCCGGTCCGAGGTCGAGGCGGCGCACGACCGGCGGGTGGCCTTCGACCAGGGCGATCGGCAGCCCGGTCGACTCGACCTGTTCGACGGTCCCGTCGCCGCGGCGGACCAGCATCGGGACGTGGCCTGCCGAGAGGTACTCGACGGGCGCCCCGGGCATCACCCGGAGGAAGATGCCGGTCGCGTAGAGGCACGCCGCGTCGGCCGGGTTGCGTGCCTCCAGGAACCGTCGCTCGAGCTCGGTCACGATCGCGTCGAGGGGTCGCCCGGGGGCGGCATCGGCGAGGAGAAGCTTCATCACCACGGCGGCGAATCCGGCCCGGACACCGTGCCCCGAGACGTCCAGCAGCCACACCGTCAGGGCGCCTCCGGGCTCCTGGTGCCAGCCGAAGAGGTCGCCGGACAGGTGACAGTACGACTCGAGGACCGCCGCCACCTCGAGCGGCGAGCCGTCCGGCAGGTGGGTGGGGAGGAGCGAGAACTGGACCTCGTGCCCGAGCCGAAGAGCCTCGTCCATGCCCGGAAAGAGATGCGGCCGATAGGTGAAGCTGAGCGGCCCCCGCTCGGCGGTCTCGACCTGCTCTCGGTCGCCGGGTGTCCCCCAGTCCGGCTCGGGGTCTCGAGACGCCGATCGGATGGTCTCGGCGAGGAGGTCGCCGAGCGTTCCGCCGGCGAGTCGCAGGTCGAGCCGGAAGGTGACGCCGAGGTGCGCCAGGAGCTGGTCGGGGAGCGGATCGGCCTGAGGGGAAGACATCGGTGACGATTGTACCCGTGCGGGTCGACCGAGCTGCGCTATGGTGGCGCATGGCCCCGGCGGGCGTCTTCTTCGACCTGTTCGGCACCTTGATGGTGGCGGAGGACCTCTCACGGGCATGGGCGCACTGGCTGGAGCTGCTCGCCGAGGCCTGTGCGAGGGCGGGGCTCGAGCTTGCGCCCGGTCAGCTGGCGGCCCGGTGCAGGGGGTTCTTCGACCGGCCCGAGCCCGTCGACGCTGGGGGTGGCCTGACGGTCTACGAGCGCAGGCTCCGGCGGCTGTTGGATGAGCTGAGGCTCGACCCACAGCCGGCGAAGGTGCGGGAGATCGCCACCGCCACCGTGACCGCGTGGCGGAGTCACTTCGTGGTCGACCCCGACGCCGGTGGGGTGCTGGCGAGCCTGTCGGCGCGCGTGCCGCTGGTTCTGGTCTCGAACTTCGACCACCCCCCGGCCGCGCGGGAAGCGCTTCACGATGCGGGCCTGGCGAGCTACTTCACCGAGGTGGTGATCTCCGGAGAGGTGGGCTGCAAGAAGCCGGACCCGGAGATCTTCCGGGGTCCGCTCGAACGCCTCCGGCTGGCACCGGACGAGGTCGTGCACGTCGGTGACGCCGACGAGGACCTCCGCGGTGCGCGTGCCGCCGGGTTGCACCCGGTCCTGGTGCGTCGTCCGAGGGGGTCCACGGAGCTGGAGGCGGCTGGTTTCGGCGGTGGGTCGTCTCCCTGCGACGTCGAAGGGGTCAGGATCGTGACCGGCCTGGGCGAGCTGCGGCAGGTGCTGGTCAGTCCTTTCCAGCACCGAAGAAGTTGACCGGCTCGTAGCGACCGGCGTGCTCGCCGAAGCTCTCGACCCCGTGGGCGTCGCGGACGAAGGTGGCATGCTCGCCCGCGACCCGGGAGAAGCTGACGATCGACCTGCCGCCGTCGGGGTGGTGGCACTCGACCTCCACCAGGTGCCGGTCCGCCTTCGAGGTCAGGTCGGCGTGACAGATCGGGCAGCGGAAGCGGCACACCATCCCGGGCTCGAGGGCGAGGGTCTCACCCATCACCACCGCGTAGTCGCCCAGCTGCGGGCTCAACAGGACGAGGCCGTGGTCCTGCTCGTGCTCGATGAGGAAGATGACCTTGGTCCCGGGGTTGAGCAGGCCGTGGCACTTCGGGCAGACGTAGGCGCGCTTCATCGCCATCCCTCCGCTGCGGCGCGATCGGACCGCCGATCCACTCTAGCGAAGTCGGGCAGTCTCCGGAAGGGGTGACCCCGGTCGGGAGGGGTCGCGACACTGCGCTCCGGTGATCTCCATCGATCGATGAGCAGAGGCCTCGTCGTGCACGACGCGCTCCCGGGACCCATATTGGAGGGGGGAGGACCCGCCGGGCATGCAGCTGGTCGAGGGGCCGTTTCCGTCGTCCAGGTTCGGGCTTTCACTGCGTCTGATGTCGCTGCGCGCCAAGACCTGCTCCTACGATTGCGTCTACTGCCTCAGTGGACGCACCCACCACCTCCAGCGTGGGCGCAGAACCTACCACGAGCCGGCTGAGGTCGTGGCTGCAGTGCTGCGCCGGATCGACGTCGAGCGCCGCGCCGGCCGTCGGGTGGAGGCGGTAGTGTTCGGCGCCGACGGTGAGCCGACGCTCGACCGCACGCTGGAACCGAAGATCCGCCAGCTCAGGTCCTTCGACCTCGAGGTCGGAGTCATGACCAACGGCTCGCTGCTGTGGCAGGAGGACGTCGCGGTCGCCCTCGCCACCGCCGACCGGGTGTCGCTCAAGGTCGACACCGCGGACGAGGCGGTGTGGAAGCAGCTCAACCGCCCCCACGGGGGGCTGCGTCTGGAGCGGGTCGTCGCCGGACTGCGGGCGTTCGCCGAGGGTTTCGCCGGAGAGCTCATGACCGAGACCATGCTGGTCGCCGGGGTCAACGACGATGCCGAGGGCATCGAACGCACGGCCGAGCTGGTCGGTGCGATCGCCCCCACGACCGCCTGGCTCTCGATTCCGACCCATCCTCCGGCAGAGACCTGGGTCGTACCGCCGGCGGCCGAGCGGCTCGAGGCTGCCGAGATCGCCATGCTCCGCCACACCGGCACCGCGCGGTGGCTGTCGCCACCCGACCGCTCTGACGTTTCCGGAGCCGGCACGGCGCTCGTTGCCGAGCTGCGCCCTCCTCCGCACCCGAACTGAGGCGGAGGGCCGCTTGACCTCGGTCAATGACGGGACCGCAACGGGGGCATAGCGTAGGACCTGATATGAACCTCGAACAGACTACGCGCCGCAACCTCGCGAGGAGATCACCTATGGACCCGATCGAGACCCTCACGAACGAGCACGGTTTGATTCGCCAGTACCTCGACAACCTCGCCCTGGCCGCCGAGAAGATCGAGATCGGCCAGCGCCCGTCCCGGGCGTTCTTCTCCAAGGCGCTCGAGTTCGCGCGGGAGTTCGCGGATCGATTCCACCATTTCAAGGAGGAGCACGTTCTGTTCGTGCGCATCGCCCAGAAGCGCCAGGGCGAGATCGACCCTCAGCTCGACGCGCTGCGCTATCAGCACGAGAGAGGGCGCGAGCTGGTCGCAGCGGTGTCGCGCTCACTCGACGGCTACGAGGCCCACGACGGAGTCAAGACCTCCGATCTCCTCGAGAGCATGGCGGCCTACGTCGCCCTGCTCCGCCAGCACATCCACACCGAGGATCACGTGTTCTACCCCATGGCCCGCAAGCTCCTGTCGGCGGAGGAGATCGACGCGCTGACACGTGAGTTCGCGGTGGACCGCGAACGACAGGGGGCAGAGACCTTCGAGCGCTGCCACAAGCTGGTGGTGGACATGGGGTCGATCCTCACTCATCTGCACTAGGATTCTGTCCGACACCGGCACGCACCAGCGATTCTGACCGGCGGGTCGACATCCGGGCCCGTCTCGTGCAGGATCCTACGCCCAGCCGCGCTCGCGGCAGACGGTCGCGACACGATCGACACCGATCGCCATTGCCGCGTCGCGGAGTGAGAGCTCCTTGGACGATGCGAGGTCCGAGACCTCGATGTAGGCAGCCGTGAGCGCCACGTCGATCTTGGAGAGCACCTCGGCGAGCGACCAGTAGTAGTTCATCGTGCTCTGGACCTGCTCGAGGTAGCTGCACATCACGCCGCCGGCGTTGGCGAGCAGGTCGGGGACAACGCGGACCTTCCGCTCGGCCAACGCGGCCTCGGCCTCCGGGGTGGTCGGGTCGTTCGCCCCCTCGACCAACAGCCGGGCTCCGGGGTGGACGCGGCCGACGTTGCCGGAGTGGAGCTGGTTCTCGAGGGCGGCGGGGATGAGGACGTCGACCGGTTGCTCGAGCCACGCATCGCCCGGCAGGACCTGGTAGCCGGCCTGCTCGGCGCGGGCCCGGTCGATGCCGCCGAAGGGGTCGGCGAAGCCGGCGAGCTCGCCGGGGTCGATGCCTCCGTCGCGGCGGAAGGCGAACGCCTCTCCGGCCTGCTGGTCCCAGGTGGCGATGCACTTCACCGTGCCGCCGATCTGGGTGTAGAGCTCGACCGCGTGGCGCGCGACGTGTCCGAAGCCCTGGACGCTGGCGGAGGTGTCCCGAGGGTCCAGCCCCAGCTCCCGAAGGGCCTCGCGGAGCACGTAGACGAGGCCGAACCCGGTCGCCTGCTGGCGGCCCCTCGATCCTCCGGCGTGGAACGGTTTCCCGGTGATCGCGCCGGGACGGTGGCCGCCCGAGAGCGCCTCGTACTCATCCAGCATCCAGGTCATGTGGCGGCCGTGGGTCATGATGTCGGGTGCGGCGACGTCCCGCTCCGGCCCGAGCAGGCGGACGATGCGCCGGATCCACGCGCGGCACAGCCGCTCCTGCTCGGGGTAGGTGAGCGTGTGGGGGTCGCAGATCACGCCGCCCATCGACCCGCCGAGGGGAATGCCGATCACGGCGGTTTGCCAGGTGCGCGCCATCGCGAGGGCGCGGATCATGTCGAGGGTCTCCAGCGGGTGAAAGCGCACGCCGCCCCAGGCAGGGCCCCGGGCGTCGTTGTGCATCACCCGGAATCCGGTGAAGAGCTCGACCTCGCCCCCGTCCATCCGCACCGGAAGAGCGAAGCGGTGCTCGTGCATCGGGGACCGCAGCAGCTTGCGGACGCCGTCTTCGAGCGCCATCAGATCGGCGATGCGGTCGAAGCGGCTGCACGCGATCGCGAACGGGTCGAAGCTGGGCTGGTCGCTCATGGCTGCCTCCCGCGGCTTCGATGATGGCACACCAGGCCCGGAGCCGTGTTGGCGGGCGCCGGACGGATCGCCGCTCGTGCTACGATCTAGCAATCAGGAATCATTCGAGAGACGACGAAAAGGGGGGCAGCGTGCACAGGCACAGGGTCGGGCATGGAGCGCTCGCGGCCGCAGTCGGGTTGTGGATGACGGTCTCAACGGGGACCGCGGCGGACCAGGGACAGGGCCACGCGCTGCAGGTGACCTCGGTTGAGCAGTGGGCCTCCGCCCTCGAGGGATCGCTCCCCGAAGGATACGGGGTGGACGACCTCAGCTTCCTCTGGGTCTTCCCGGAGGACTTCAGACCCGATGCGGGGTCCCAGCTCTTCCATGCCGGGCACGGCTTCTGGGCTCGCGGCAGCGTGGGCTGGACGGGGCTGATGTGGGCGCCGGTGCGGCTCCCCACCGGGGCCCTGCTGACCGGCTACTGGGTCGTCTACGAGGACAGCGATGCGACCTTCGGGATCTCGGTGACCTTGCGGCGCTTCTGGATGACCCTGGTGGGGACCTCCGGGGACGAGGACATCGGGAACAGCTTCAGCTCGGCCGGGACCCCCGGCATCGCGGCCGCGTTCGTCGACATTCCGGACCGGACGATCGAGGTGGCGCCCACCCTCCTCGGGCTGCAGTCCTACGCCTTCGGCGTGATCCTCCCGCCGGACACGGATGTCAAGCTGCGCGGCATCATCGCGACCTGGCTGCGGCAGGTGAGCCCCGCACCCGCCAGCGCCACCTTCTCCGACGTGCCGACCGGCTACTGGGCCTTCCGGCACGTCGAGGCGCTGGCCGCGTCGGGGATCACCGCCGGCTGCGGTGGCGGCGCCTTCTGCCCGGACGCGCCGCTGACCCGCGCCCAGATGGCCGTCTTCCTGGCCAAGGCGCTCGGCCTGCACTGGGTGCCGTAGGGGAGTGAGGCGGGAGCATCCAGGAACGAAGAGCGGGGAGGGGAGGAGCGAGGAGCTCGCGCGCTTGCCGGCCCCTCACTCCTTCCTCCTGACTCCTCACCGTCACGGCGACCGGCAAGGTCGCCGTGACTACACCAGACCCTGGTCGATCATCGCGTCGGCGACCTTGACGAAGCCGGCGATGTTCGCGCCGACCACGTAGTTGCCGGGCTTGCCATACTCCTGAGCGGTGGTCATGGCCGC
Source organism: uncultured Acidobacteriota bacterium (assembly GCA_963714745.1). GTDB lineage: Bacteria > Acidobacteriota > Thermoanaerobaculia > Thermoanaerobaculales > Sulfomarinibacteraceae > CAVQPK01. The sequence goes on along the minus strand of CAVQPK010000007.1, from coordinate 1,478,368 downwards.
AGTGTGGATACGGTTCATGATGTCCTTCAACCGGGCATCGACCTCGTCCCGGGTCCATGCCAGGCGCATCGAGTTCTGGCTCATCTCGAGGCCCGAGACGGCGACGCCGCCGGCGTTGGCCGCCTTGCCCGGACCGTAGAGCACCCTATTCTCGATGAACACGTCGACCGCGTCCGGTGTCGAGGGCATGTTCGCTCCTTCGGAGACACAGACGCACCCGTTGGCCACCAGGGTCTTCGCGTCGTCGCCGTCGAGCTCATTCTGGGTCGCGCTCGGCAGCGCGATGTCGCACTTGACGCCCCAGATACCGCGCCCCTCGTGGTAGGTCGCCTGGCCTGCGAAACGCTCGGCCATCTCGCGGATGCGGCCGCGGCGCACGTTCTTCAGGTCCATCAGCTCCTGCCACATGTCCTGCGTCAGTCCACCGTCGATCACCACGAAGCCCGACGAGTCGGACAGGGTGACCACCTTGGCGCCGAGCTCGATACACTTCTCGGCAGCGTACTGGGCCACGTTTCCGGACCCGGAGACGGCGACCCGCTTGCCCTCGAAGCTCTCGCCGCGGGTCTTGAGCATCTCCTCGGCGAAGTAGACGCAGCCGTAGCCGGTCGCTTCCGGCCGGATCAGGCTTCCTCCCCACTTCACGCCCTTGCCGGTCAAGACCCCCTCGAAGCGGTCGACGATCCGCTTGTACTGACCGAACATGAAGCCGATCTCTCGACCGCCGACGCCGATGTCGCCCGCCGGCACGTCGGTGTCGGCGCCGATGTGGCGGAACAGCTCGGTCATGAAGCTCTGGCAGAAGCGCATGACCTCGTTGTCCGACTTGCCCTTGGGGTCGAAGTCGGAGCCGCCCTTGCCGCCGCCCATCGGGAGCGTGGTCAGCGAGTTCTTGAAGATCTGCTCGAACCCGAGGAACTTGAGCACGCCGAGGTTGACGGTGGGGTGGAAACGCAGGCCGCCCTTGTAGGGTCCGAGGGCGGAGTTGAACTCGACCCGGAACCCCCGGTTGACGTGGATCTCGCCGCGGTCGTCCATCCACGGAACCCGGAACAGGATGACCCGTTCCGGCTCGACCACCCGCTCGAGGATGCGCTGGTCCAGGTACCTGGGATGGCGTTCGAGGACCATCACCAGGGACTCCACCACCTCGCGCACCGCTTGGTGGAACTCGGGTTCTCCCGGGTTGCGCGCGATCACGTTCTTCATGAACTGCTCGGCGTAGACCTTCTCCGCTGGACGCATGAAGCAACCTCCGCTCAGAGTGTGCAGACGACCTCGTCGCCCGAAGCCGTGGTCCGGCCGTCGCCTCGGTCCGGACCGGGTGGGGGGTCGAGCAGGGGTCTGGATGCCGTCTCGACCTCAGGATGGGGAAAAATGACCCAATAGATGATGCGAAACGCATCAGTGAATCGATCGCTCCGAGTATTCGAAAGCACCACTGCCGCGGAAGATACGACACTTTCCTAGAGAAAACAAGGTAGTCAAGCACGATCTCGCGATCGCTTCTGGAATCGCGAACGAGATCGGATCGCAGAGATCAGCGGAATCGTCGCGGTACGGTTCGGGTCGCGGGGCGATCTCGATCAGGGGCTGCGGCACGCGTTCGCTTGCGCCTGGGGCATCACTCCGATTCGGACTCGAGGATGACCCCGCGACCGGTTGATCCGTCCACCACCACCTGGGCCGGGCCGCGGAGGCGGAGATGACGCACCGCGCCGTCGAGGGCCTGGGAGACCACCGGCTGCCGGGCGAACCAGTCCCAGTTGATCGAGCCGGGGTTGGCGAGCGAGTGCACGACCAGGAACGCGACCCCGAAGGAGGTCAGGTTGTGGAAGAAGTGGGAGCCGAAGGACGGCTCGACCTGGAGGTCCGGAAAGTCGGTCTCGACGATCGCACGCGCGCTGGAGATCTGGGCCCACGCCACCGGAATCCCGAGCCAGGGGTCGCGGGTGCCCCACCGGCCGGGCCCGATCAGGATGCAGTGGCGCCGCGCCTCCCGCAGCTCCCGGTTGAGGGCCTCGATCGCCATCGCCGCCTGGCCGGTCGCAGCGCGAGTCAGACGCTCGGGGTCGACCAGGATGATGTCGGCGATGGCCTCCCTGCGGCCGTGGCCGAGGGCCACGTCGGAACGAACCACGGCGCGGCCGAGAGAGTCATCGTCGAGCTCGATCTCCGCGCCCATCTTCTCGACCACGAGCGGGCGGACCTGGAGCACGTGGAAGGTCTGGTGGCTGCCCCTTCCGGGCTCGAGGTCGGCGGCGAACTCGATCTCCACCGGGTTGGCGATTCCGGCCTGACAGCCGCGCAGGAGCGAGGTCAGGATCTCGGGGAGGGGCAGCGTTCGGCCTTTGAGCAGGGGCGCGAAGGTGATCAGCGGCGCGCCCCCGCCGAGACCCGGAGTGACGGTGTCGTCGGCGCGGCTGTAGCTCGAGGCGATCGGCGCCGCGGTTCCGTCCTCGACCGCGGTTCCGACGTCGACCTGGATCAGATTGGCGTCGGTGACGATGCCGGGGATCACGTCCTGGAGGGACATGTCGAGCGCGTAGAACGAACGCTGGGCGTTACGGAGCATGTCCTTGACCGCCGAGAACTGGGGCAGGATCTGCGGCCAGCGCGGACAGAAGCGGATCGCGGTGAAGCCCTCGACGACCGACTTGCCGAGCCCGAGCGCGACCTGGGCGACCCCGTCCTCGGGCCGGATCGAGCCGAACGGGTAGAAGTTGTAGGACGACGCGACCCCGGCGAAAGTCGGGTAGAAGATCGAGCCCCGGCGCCGGCCCACCAGCCGCTGGATCAGGATCGCCATCAGCTCTTCTTCGCTGCGGTAGGGTGTCGACTCCAGGTAGTCGCGGGCCCGGCTGAAGTAGGTCGAGGCGTAGACGACCTTGATCGCCTCGAACAGCTGTGCCAGCCGGACGTCGATCGACGGGTGGCTGTTGGGCAGCATCACGGTGGCGTAGACGCCGGCGAACGGCTGGTAGGCGGAGTCCTCGAGGATGCTCGACGACCGCACCGCGAGCGGGGTGTCGACCAGATCGAGAAAGCGGGCCAGCGCGGCCCGCGTCCGGTCAGGGAAGCGGCCGCGGCGGAAGGCCGCGAGAATCTCCTCGTCGTCCAGCCCTGGCGCTCCGGTGACGACCGAGCGCAGCCGGTTGCTGTCGAGGTACTGCTCGAAGACGTCGCTGGCGAGCACCAGCGTCTGCGGGATCGCGATCGTCGTGCCCGGAAGGTCGAGGTTGCCCTGGGCAAGCAGCTTGTGCATGAACGCGAGCCCGCGGCCTTTGCCGCCGAGCGAGCCGTTCCCGACCTTGCTGAACGAGGTCAGGTCGTCGAAGGTGGTGGCGTTGAAGTCCGAGATCACGTGGAGCTGGATCTCGCGCAGGTAGTTGCGCAGGGTGGAGATCAGGTAGGTGCGCAGCTCGGCGGGAGAGGCGAACTCGGTGACCTTGCGCGGCCGCAGCAGCGAGGCGAGCTCGAACTCGGTCCTCGCCTTGAGCCATGCCGAGAAGTGATTGCGGCTCGCGTGGTGCACCAGGGACGCATCCGGGGCCTCTTCGAGCCGGCGCAGCAGCTCGCGAATGTCCGCTGCCCGGCAGACCTCGGCCTGGCTGTCGGGCAGCCGGAAGACGAAGTCGCCGAAGCCGAAGTGCTCGAGGATGAACCGGCGGAGATCCTCGAGCAGGGTGGGCGAGGTCTTGCCGAGGAAGGCGGCGTCGACCTCGAGAGCCCGTTCCATCATGTCCCGCTCCATCGACTGGAGCAGGATCGGGATGTCGTCGTCGTTGTCACGGATCGCGCGGGCGAGCGCGAGCCCGGCCGCCGGGTCCTGGCGTCCGTCACGGGGGAAGCTCACGTCGCTGATCACACCGAGGAGGTTGCCGGCGTAGCGTTGGTAGAGGTCCCATGCCTGCTCGTAGCTCTGAGCGAGCAGGATCTTGGGGCGGGCGCGGATGCGGAGCAGCCGGTGGGAGAGGTTGAGCCCTTCCGCCATCAGGCGGGTGGTCTGCGTCGTGACCTCGGTGTAGATGTGCGGCAGGTAGGCGGAGTAGAAGCGGACCTCGTCCTCGACCAGGATGATCGCCTGCACGCCGCCCTCGAGGATGTCGTGGTCGGCGTTCTGCCGGTCCTCGACCTGCTTGATCATGGCCAGCAGGGCCTTGACGTTCCCCTGCCAGAGGAAGATCCAGTCGACCAGGCCGGCCTGGCGCGCCGGTTCGAGCCACGGCAGGTCCCAGGCGTGCGCGGCGAGCAGCCCGATGGGGAGTTCGGGCGCACGGCTCTTGACGTCGGTGATGAAGCGGTCGAGGGTGGAGTCGGGCAGCCGCGGGGTCGTGACCACCATGTCGATCTTGCGCTCGGCGAGCGCGCCCAGGGCCTCCTCGGCGGTGGAGGCGCGCACGAAGCGCGGCGCGTAGCGCAGGTTGAGGTCGAGGGTGCGGTACTCCTCGAAGATCAGCTCGGTGAGCTGCCCGTCCTCCTCGAGGACAAAGGCGTCGTACTCGGAGGCGACCAGCAGGATGTCGAGCACGCGGCGCTTCATCAACGCCGAGAACTCCTCGGTGTGCATGCCGTAGCGGCTGGACAGCTCGATGCTCTCGCGCTCCATTGCACCGGCCCCCGGGTCGAAAAGGGACGACTCAGGTTAACAGAGCGGTACAATCTCGCCGCGATGTCCCACGCGCCGGCTACATCTTCGGGATCCGAGCGCAGACCGGCGCCGCTCGCGCTGCGCGGCCGGTCGGACGCCGCTGCATCGCTGCGGGCCAGGGTCCGCGAAGCTGCGCGAACCGACCGGCCGCTGGTGATCTGCGGCGAACCCGGGTCGGGTCGCCGCGCGGTGGCCCGCGCCGTCCACCAAGCCGGCCGGCGGGCGCTCGCGCCCATGGTGGCGGTCCATGGCGGCGACCCGTCCAGCGAGCAGCTCACCCGGGAGATCTTCGGCTACGTGCGTGCCGCCGTGCCCGGGGCCGCCGCCGCCCGCGCCGGCTTCGTGCACAGCGCCGCCGGCGGATCGCTCCTGCTCGAGGGAGTGCCGGCGTTTGACTTCGACCTGCTGGATGAGGTCGTGCGGGCCGCGGCGAGCGGGCGGGCGAGGATGCTCGGCGCTGGCGAGGGCCAGCCGTTCGACCTCCGCCTCATGCTGACGAGCGATCTCGATGCGGCCGCGATGGTCCAGTCCGCCGAGCCCTGGGCCTCCCTGCCGGCCCGCCTGGGTTGGCTGTGGATCGCGGTGCCGCCGCTGCGCGCTCGTTCAGTGGACCTCCCTCTGCTGATGGCGGAGCTGCTGGCGGCGGCGTCGGTCGAGCAGGGCCGGCCGGCGCCGGAGCTGTCGGCTGAAGCCGCTGAGGTGGTCGCGGGATACGGGTGGCCCGGCAACCTGGTGGAGATGTGCACGGTCGCGCGAGCCCTGGTGGCGGGATCGCGGCGCGCCGTGGTCGAGCGCGGGCAGCTGCCGCCAACGGTGCGAGGCGCGACGTCCGGTGACTCGCGGACCTTGGCGGAGGTCGAAGCCGACCACGTGCGTGCGGTGGTCAAACGCTGCGAAGGCAACCGGTCCGAGGCGGCGCGGAGGCTCGGCATCGACCGCAAGACCCTGCGCGCCAAGCTCGCCCGCACCGAGGTGTCGGGTGACCGCTGAGCGCGCGGCCGTGTTCGGAGGCGAGGGCCTGTGTCCGCGGTGCCAGCACCGGGGAGCGTGCGTGTTCGCCGGCGCCGGCGACGACGCGGTTCACTCCTGCCCGGCGTTCGCGCCCTCGACCGGCGCCGCGGGCGCGACGGTGGGCTCGAGCCGCGAGGCGGGCCTGTGCGTCAACTGCGCCTGGCGAAGGGACTGCCGCCACCCGCTTCCGCCGGGTGGCGTATGGCACTGCGAGGACTACGAGTAGGCTTCAGCCGGCGGATTCGAGCTGACGACTCCGAGCGGCTCGCGCCATGCACGGCGAGACTCGTCAGCCTTCCAGGGCCATCAGCAGAGGGCGCTCGAGCGCCTCCGCGATCCAGCGGGTGAAGCGTGCCGCCTCGGCGCCGTCGATCAGCCGGTGGTCGTAGCTCAGGCTCAGGGGCATCATGAGCCGGGGCACGAACTGCCCGTCGCGCCACTCGGGCTGCATGCGCCCGCGGGACACGCCGAGAATCGCGACCTCGGGCCAGTTCACGATCGGCGAGAAACCGGTACCGCCGATCCCGCCCAGGTTCGAGATCGTGAAGCTCGCGCCCTGCATCTCGTCGGGCGTGATCTTGCGGCTCCGAGCCCGGGTGGCGAGGTCGTCGAGCTCGCGGGCGAGGGTCGTGATGCTCTTGCGGTCGGCGTCACGGATCACCGGCACCAGGAGACCGCGCTCGGTGTCCACCGCGACCCCGACGTGGACCGAGCTCTTGAGGATGATGCGCTGGTTCTCGACGTCGATCGAGGCGTTGAGCTGCGGAAAGACCCTGAGCGCGGTCGCCGCCACCTTGACCAGGATGGCGGTCAGGGTGAGCTTTCCGCCCGCGGCCTCGACCCGAGCGCGGTAGAGCGATCGCATCTCCTCGAGGTCGGTGATGTCGGCCAGGTCGTGCTGGGTGACCTGGGGCACCAGCTGCGCGGCCCGCGCCATGGTCTCGGCGGTGAGCCGGCGGACGCTGGTCATGGGCTCGTAGGTGATCTCTCCCCAGCGCGAGAAGTCGGGCAGCTGAGCCGTGGCCAGCGGGCCGCGGTCGGACCGGACGAGCCGGTGCCGGACATGGTCCTTGACGTCGTCGATCGAGATCCGGCCGCCGGGACCGCTGCCCCGGACCTCGGTGATCTCGACCCCGACCTCACGGGCGAACCGGCGCACCGTGGGAGCCGCAGGCACCCGGCGGGCGGGGCCCGGCGATCCCGCCCACAGCGGCGCTACCGGCTCGCCGCGGCGTGGTCCCCGTGCGGCGGGCTCCGGGCTCGGGGAAGCCTCAACGGGGTTCGGCGCAGCCTTCGGTGCCGCCTCGACCGCCGGCCCGGCCGGAGCGGGGGCCTCGGGGACGGTCGGCCGTGTCTCGTTCGCGGAGGTCTTCCTCTGCCCGCGCAGGGTCAGGAGCGGGGCGCCGGAGCCAACCCTCGCGCCTTCGGCGACGTGGATGACGGTGACGACGCCACTGGCGTCCGACGGAACTTCGACCGAGGCCTTCTCGGTCTCGACCTCGACCACGCCCTGGCCGGCTTCGACACGGTCGCCGGGCGCTACCAGGATCTTGACCACGTCGGCGCCTTCGACCCCTTCGCCGAGCTCGGGAAGCAGCACCACCAGCTCCGCGTCCGGGACCGGGGCGGCTGAGGTGTCGGGTGCGGGGCTCGCCGGTGCAGGCCCGGGCTCCGCGGCAGGCTCAACCGGGGCGGCCTCGTCGGGCCACGGGTCGGCGCCGCCATGCGAGACCGACGGCTGCGGGTCGACCGGGAGGCCCTCCTCCGGCTGCTCAGCATCAACGCTCAGAATTTCGGCTCCGGAGGGGACCTGATCGCCCTCGGCGACGTGCAGCGCGATCACAGTGCCGGCGACGCTCGAAGGCACCTCGACCGAGGCTTTCTCGGTCTCCACCTCGATCACCGGCTGGTCGTGCTCGATCCGGTCTCCGACCTGGACCAGGACCTTGACCACCTGGGCGGAGTCCACGTTCTCGCCCAGCTCGGGCAGCCTCATCGTGCTCGGCATCGCGACCTCCCTCAGCGGGTCACCGGGCTCGCGAGCTCGGGGTCGAGCCCGAGATCGACGATCGCCCGGCGGACGGCGTCGGCCTGGATGCGGCCCTCGTCGGCGAGCGCCGCGAGGGTGGCCACGACCACGTGCTCGGCGTCGACCTCGAAGAACCTGCGCAGCGCGGCGCGGCTCTCCGAACGGCCGAAGCCGTCGGTGCCGAGCGCGACCGGCGGGCTGGGGAACCACCGGCCGACGCTGAGCGGCAACGCCTTGACGTAGTCCGAAGCACAGACGTAGACGCCCTCGGTGCCGGCGAGGCTGCTCTCGATCCAGCTCCGCCGGCGGTCCCCGTCGGGGTGGAGCCGGTTCCAGCGCTCGGCCTCGCAGCCGTCCATGTAGAGCTCCTTGTAGCTGGTGATGCTCCACACGTCGGCCGCGACGTCGTAGCGCTCCTCGAGCATCTGCTGAGCCCGCAGGACCTCGTTGAGGATCGCACCCGAGCCGAACAGCTGCGCCCGGTGGCTGCGGTCGGGGTGGCGGCAGGGCCGGAAGCGGTACATGCCGCGGAGAATGCCCTCCTCGGATCCCTCCGGCATGGGCCGGCATCGGATAGGGCTCGTTCTCGACCGTGATGTAGTAGAAGACGTCCTCCTGCCCGACGTACATGCGGCGGATGCCGTCCTGGATGATCACGGCGAGCTCGTAGGCGAAGGCGGGGTCGTAGGCGCGGAGGTTGGGGACAGGGTAGGCCAGCAGGTGGCTGTTGCCGTCCTGGTGCTGGAGCCCCTCGCCGTTGAGCGTGGTCCGGCCGGCGGTGCCGCCGAGCAGGAACCCGCGGGCCCGCATGTCGCCGGCGGCCCAGATCAGGTCGCCGATGCGCTGCAAGCCGAACATCGAGTAGAAGATGAAGAACGGGATCGTGTTGATGCCGTGGGTCGCGTGGGCGGTGCCGGCGGCGATGAACGAGGACATCGAGCCGGCCTCGGTGATGCCCTCCTCGAGGATCTGGCCGTCCTTGGCCTCGCGGTAGTAGAGCAGGGTGTCGGCGTCGACCGGCTCGTAGAGCTGGCCGGCGTGGGAGTAGATGCCGACCTGGCGGAACAGCGACTCCATGCCGAAGGTGCGTGCCTCGTCCGGGATGATCGGCACGATCGAGACGGCCGATCTGCTTGTCCTTCAACAGGTTGGTCAGCAGCCGCACGAAGGCCATCGTGGTCGAGACCTCGCGCTCGCCCGAGCCCGACGCAGAACTCGCTCGAACAGCTCGTCGGCCGGCATCTGGCAGCGGCTCGCAGCGCACACCGCCGGCTCGGGACCGAACCGCCGAGCTCCTGCCGGCGCTCGCGCAGGTAGATGCATCTCCGGGCTGTCGTCCGGCGGCTTGTAGAACGGCGCCTCGGCGACCTCCTCGTCGGCGATCGGGATGCCGAAGCGGGTGCGGAACTCGCGCAGCTCCTCGTCGTTGAGCTTCTTCTGCTGGTGGGTGATGTTGCGGCCCTCGCCCGCCTCGCCGAGGCCGTAGCCCTTGATCGTCTGGGCCAGGATGACGGTCGGCTGGCCGCGTGTGCTCGACCGCGGCCCTGTAGGCGGCGTAGACCTTCTTCGGGTCGTGACCGCCGAGCCGCAGCTTGCGCAGCTGCTCGTCGGAAAGGTGGGCCACCATCTGCGCCAGCTCGGGGTCGGCGCCGAAGAAGTGCTCGCGGATGTAGCTGCCCGAGCGACGGTGGAGTACTTCTGGCTCTCGCCGTCGACCACCTCGCCCATGCGCTGGACCAGCAGGCCCTCGGTCGTCGGCGGCCAGCAGCGGGTCCCAGTCGGAGCCCCAGATGACCTTGATCACGTTCCAGCCGGCGCCGCGGAACGCGGCCTCGAGCTCCTGGATGATCTTGCCGTTGCCGCGCACCGGCCCGTCGAGTCGCTGCAGGTTGCAGTTGACGACGAAGATCAGGTTGTCGAGCTTCTCGCGGGCGGCGAGGGTGATCGCGCCGAGCGCCTCCGGCTCGTCCATCTCGCCGTCGCCGAGGAAGGCCCAGACCTTGTGGTTCGACCGTCGGGTGGAGGCCGCGGTCCTCGAGGTAGTGGTTGAACCGGGCCTGGTAGATCGCCATGATCGGGCTCAGGCCCATCGAGACGGTCGGGAACTCCCAGAAGTCGGGCATCAGCCAGGGGTGGGGGTAGGACGACAGGCCGCCGCCCGTCGCGCAGCTCGCGGCGGAAGTTGCGCAGCTGGTCCTCGCTCAGCCGACCTTCGAGGAACGCGCGGGCGTAGATCCCGGGCGAGGCGTGACCCTGGAAGAAGACCTGGTCGCCGTCGTAGTGCTCGCTCTTGCCGTGCAGGAAGTGGTTGAACGCCACCTCGTACAGCGTCGCCGCCGAGGCGTAGGTGGAGATGTGGCCGCCGATGCCGCTCTCCTCGAGGTTGGCGCGGACCACCATCGCCATCGCGTTCCAGCGGATGATGCTCTTGATCCGGCGCTCGATCTCTCGGCTGCCCGGGTAGGGCGCCTCCTCGCTGGCCGGGATGGTGTTGATGTGGGGCGTGTTGGCGGTGAAGGGGATGTCGACCCCCTCCTTGCGCGCCCAGATCTGGAGGTCGTTGAGCAGCTCGCGGACGCGCTCCTGACCGCGGTGGTTGAGCACCCAGTCGAGGGACTCGAGCCACTCGCGGGTTTCGATCGCGTCGAGGTCGCCGTCCTGTCGCGCCTGCGGATCTGATGCCATGGTGTCAACTCCTACCGTCGTCGGCCGTTGGCAAGCGCACTTGCCCCACGGCACAACACCCGGTCGCCGGTTTCTGTTTCGCGGCCGGACCGCGCGCGATGCTCCCAGCGATGCCCGGACGACGCAAGCCGCACCGCGGCGAGATCGCGTCGCAGCCCTACTCGCGGTTGTTGGTGTACTTGACGATCAAGGTGTCGCGCAGGCCGTGGAACATCTCCAGCACCTCGTCCATGGCCTTCTGGGTGTAGGCCGTCAGGTAGGCGGTGGCAGCGTCGGGCGAGGATGCCTGGAGCCGTGCGTACTCGGCCTCGACCTCGGCCTGCTCGGCGAACAGCCTGTCCTCGAAGGGCTCACGGACCGCCCGCACGTCCTTGACCGCCTCCTGGAACTTGAGGTTGGCCAGGTTGTCGACGAAGTCGATGGCCCAGCGGGCCGAGGCGTCGCTGTAGCTCTCGGGGTCGTAGATCTGGTAGCTCTCGGCGGTCTGCCGGATGCCGGCGTAGATCGGCACGTAGGGGCTGAAGTAGGGGTTGTCCAGGTACACCCAGTAGACCCCGCCCACCGCGTCGGGCAGCCAGTCGCGAAGCTGGGTCACCATGCCGTAGTGGCCGCGATGGCGGGCCACCGGGCGGCGGTTGGTGAGCTGCAGCAGGCGTCTCAGGTCGCTGGTCGGGAACGGGGTGGCCAGCGGGCTCTTGACCAGGTTGCCCTCGCCGTCGACGACCAGCCACTGGGGACCGCCGGTGAGGTCGTAGATGGTGCCCTCGAAGGTCGAGCGCTGGAAGGCGCATCACGTCCCGCACCGAGATCTTCGACTCGGGCGCGGCGGAGAAGGGGTAGAGGGAGAGCGGCTCGACGGTCTGGTAGTACTGGTTCATGCCCTTGGCCGGGTCGCTGCCCAGGGAGCGGTCGGGCCACTCGGCCAGGTTGGGCATGAAGGTGCTGTAGAAGAGCCAGAAGCGCGAGGTCGCGAACTCGACCGGCAGCGGCGCGTAGACCTCCTGCCAGATGAACGGCTTGCCGGCGGTGGGGTCGTACCAGCCGCGGTCGACGGCCTCGCTCATGTAGTTCTCCGAGACCAGGAAAACGCTCGCGGTCGCTCGGATCGATCTCCTTGATGATGCTCCAGTTGGGGATCATGCAGGCGTGGTCGTCCGGAAGCCTCTGGGCGGCCCAGATGGCGCCGGGCCTGCCGCTTGCGCGCGTCCAGCCCTTGCCGACGCCGAAGACCTCGAAGACCCATGCCTCCTGGGTGTCGCCGATGATCAGGGCCTCGGAGCCGTCACCGGAGGAGGGGAGGAAGCCGTAGGTCGTCATCAGGCCACCGATCAGCGTCACGGCGTCCCGCGCGGTCTTGCAGCGCTGCAGGGCGAACGCCTGCGCCTGCTCGATGGTCATGATCTGCTCGCCGTCGCCCTTTTCGAGCGCGAGCTCGGCCCGTTGCACGGTGGTGCTCTCGCCGATCGCGAGCTGGTGCTCGTTGATGTGCGGGTAGGCGGAGTGGATGTAGGTGGAGGTCCGGGCCACCTGAGGAATGTGCCCCAGTACCTCGCCGAAGTCGTCCAGCGGTCGGCTGGGGTCCTGGATCCCCCAGTGTACGGGCGCCATCTCACCCGGCTCGTGACGGCGTCCGGGCACCACGATGAGGCGTGAGTTGGGACCGGTGTCGGTGTGGGCGACGATGACCGAGCCGTCGGCCGACGCCTTCTTGCCGACACCAACCAGGGTGCAGGCGCCCGTCGGATCGGCGGTTCCGACCAGGGCCATGGCGAGCGCTACGCAGCAGGTTCGTTTCACGTTTCCCCCTCGAGGTCGTGCGCAGGACTGGTGTTCCATCCAGCGCCTGGCCCGGATTCTACAGGGCGCGCCGGGTCGGTTTGCCGGGACCCTCCTCCGTGGTACGGTAGTGCAAAGGCGAAAAGAACCTCCAGTCCTTCACGGAGAGGAGGATGAGTCCGATGAGAAGCAGCGTGCCAGTCGCCCTTGCTGTCGCCTTTTCCGTCCTGGTTCTGGTCGGCGTCCGCGTCGTCCAGGCGCAGGGCCTCATCCCGGATGACTACGGGATCGCAGACACCAGCTTCCACTACATCTCCGCCGAGGAGTTCCAGGAGACGTCCCGAGGCTACTATCGGCTCGACAGCGACGGATTCTGGGTCGCCTCGACCAACCCGTTGCACTTCCACCACGTCGCGCCCCTGCGCCTGCCATCCGGCGCCCTGGTGGACGGGTACACGGTCATCTACGACGACTCGGACGCGGTGGACGACCTCACCCTCGAGCTCTTCCGCCATTATGTGGGCGGATTCGGGGCGACGGGGACAGTGCAGATCGGGACCACGTTCACCAGCTCCGGCAGCCCCGGAGTGAGAAGCACCTGGGTGGACCTGGACCCGGACATCACCATCGACTACCACATCGCAGCCACCTCTTCGACCCAGTCGTACGTGTTCAAGCTGCAGCTGCAGCTGACTCCGGACCTGAGATTTCGGGGCGTCATCGTCCGCTGGAAGCGGCAGGTCAGCCCGGCCCCCGCCAGCGCGACCTTCTCCGACGTGCCGACGAACCACTGGGCGTTCCAGCACGTGGAGGCTCTGGTCGACTCGGGGATCACCTCCGGCTGCGGCGGCTCCACCTACTGTCCCGACCAGCCCGTCACCCGCGCCCAGATGGCGGTCTTCCTGTCCAAGGCGCTCGGACTGCACTGGGCGCCGTAACAGGTCCCCTCGCCGGCAACGATCGCGCCCACAGATTGGGCGCGCATGCGAGGCTCGAGGGCGCTGACCCTGCTTCGGGCCGCCATATCGAAACAAGAGTGTGCGAAGGGCAGAGCCGTCCTTGCCCGGTGCGACGACCTCAAGGGCTGGGTGGTTGCTGCCGGAGCCAGTCCCTGAGAAAGCGGTTCGGTACCGCAAGACGCCCGTCCAGGGTCTCATCCAGCAGGCCCAGCTGGCGCAGCTGGGCGACTGCCTTCCGGATCGGGCCGGCGTCCGAGCCGACCAGCTCCCCGGGTGCCGAGGCGTGGCGTGCGAGGACGTGCAGCAGCCCGCGCTCTACCCTTCCCAGCAGCGAGAGGTCGACGGAGAACAGGGCCGCGACCGAGCGGTCGGCTGCGACGTCCTCGACTGCGGCGTCGAGCTCGCCGAGCTCCGAGAGCTTCTTGCCGAGCAGCTGCAGCAGGTACGGGTGATTGCCGCACTGCCGGCAGACGGCGGTGAGGACCTCGGTCCCGGCCGTGCCGATCCCGCCCTGGGCCAGCAGCTGCTCCGCCGACCTTTCGTCGAGCCCGCCGAGATAGAGCGGGGGCGTGAAGCCGTCGAGGAACGGTGAGGTCACGTCGGGCATCTCGGCAAGCCGCCACAGTCGTGGTCCAGACGCGAGGACAGTGCGCAGGCCATGGCGGCCGAGCAGCGCGGCTCGCAGCTTGCGGAGGATCGCGGGCTCACGCTGCCCGAGCGCGATCAGGGTCTCCGACTCGTCGAGCAGCAGCAGCAGGGTGAGACCCTGTGCATGGAGCGCGCGTCGAACTCTCGCCAGCGTGCCGAAGACGTCTTCACCTTGGCGAGCCTCTGGACCGACGCCCGCACCGGCGAGGCGTTCGCCGGCGTCCTCGATCGCCTCCGCGAGCTCAGGGTACAGCTCGTCCGAGCTGTCCACCGCCTCGAGGTCCCAGTACAGCGGCACCAGCCGGCGCTCCGGTTGGGTCGCGGCGAGGTGCTCGAGCTGTCTGAGGAACGAGGTCTTGCCGATCCGCCGCATGCCGACCAGCCAGCGTCCCTCTCGTCCCTGCGACAGCACCTCCTCGAGGGCGCTGGCGCGGCCGAAGAACCGCTCACCGGCGACCCACTGGCCGACCACGAAACCAGGCTCCCCGACCCCGAGCGTGGGACCCTGAAGCAGGCGGTAGCCGCGTCGCGAGATGGTCTCGATGTAGCGCGGTTCCCGTGCGCTGTCGCCGAGCGCCCGGCGGAGGCCGGCTATCGCGCGGGTGAGGACCGATTCGGTGACGAAGGTCTCCGGCCAGACCGCGTCGAGCAGCTCCTGGCGCGACACCACCCGTCCCGAGTGCTCGGCGAGCGCGACCAGCACGTCCATCATCTTCGGTTCGAGCTGCAGCTGCTCGCCGTTGCGGCTGAGGCGATTCAGTGGCGGCTGCACGCGCCACCCTCCGAGCGTGAAAGCTGCCGGCGGCCCCATCGCGGTCCAGTGTAGCCTCAGCGCCGCCCCATCTCGAGACGAGGCGGCGCGGCGATGACTGTCGAATCAGGGGACCTCTCCAACCGGCGGCCTGCTTCACCGGCCGAACCGGTAGCCGAACCCGAGCGACCACACGGTCGGGTCGAAGCTCACCGTCAGCATCGGGTCCTCGTCGCCATGCCGGTCGAGCTGATAGGAGCTCTTGATGTACTTCACTCCGACCTCGAGCGACCACCGTCCCTCTCCAAAGCGCAGCCCGGCGCCGAGCTGGGCGCCCCAGGTGAAGTCGGTGTCTTCGACGATTTCCACCGAGCTGCCCGACTCGAACCAGTGATTCCAGACCCCGAGGTCGAAGTCGATCTCGCTGTAGTGCACGACGGCAACCAGCGGTCCGAAGTAGACGTCGACCGGCTGGCCTGGAGTGATGTGGTAGTTGAATCCGACCGTGAATGGCGTCACGAAGAACACCTCGCCCGCGGTTCCGGCGCCGTCGGGGAATACCCCGGTGCGCAGGTTGACCTCCGGCGCCGCGCCGGCCAGCGCGAGATCGAGCCCCCAGCGCTGGTTGATCCGTCGCTCGAACGCGATCCCGAGCCCCGCACCCGTGGAACTGTTGGTTGCCACCCCTGCGCCGTCGAGGCCAGAGCTCACCCGGGTGTCGCCGCTGGTCTCCATGACCACGCCCGTCACCCGGAGCTGCCAACCCCACTCCTGTGCATGGGCGGGTGTCGCCCCGAGTACGGTTGCCAGTCCGAGAACGGTCATCGGCAGAAACCATCGCCAGTGATACCAGTAGTACATGGTGTCCTCCCTGTCACGCGGCCGGGTTGCGGCGTGGCCGCCACTTCCCGGTCCGCTGGCTCTCGATCCAGGGTGGGTCGTCGGGAGGAACGTGGCCTGAGGTCGAGATGAGGGTTCGGAGAGGGTTGACTGAGGCCGAGGATAGAATGCGGGACGGTGCAGTGATGACAAGCTTCCTGAGGCGGATCATGGTCGTCATGGCGGCGGCGGGCCTCTGCACCTCGGCAGCAGGGCAGGGCTCCAGCGTGCCGGTCCTCGAACCCAGCCTCACCAACCCGGGCGCGCGCAGCCTCGGGCTCGGGGGCGCCTTCGTCGCCCTTGCCGACGACGCGACGGCGGCCTTCGCCAACCCCGCAGGTCTGGTCCAGCTGCTGCGGCCGGAGATCTCCGCCGAGCTCCGGGCCTGGAACCAAGCCGACGCTCCAGGGTCGATCTCGCCTTCGGGGATCGGCTTCGCCTCCTTCGTGTGGCCTCGGGAGCGATGGTCGCTCGCGGTCTATGGGCAGACCCTCGCCAGCCTGGAGCAGCCGCTCGGGCTGACGCTCGAGACCGGCGGGGAGCCCGGGAGCACCGCTTTCAATCCGTGGTTCACCGTGCTCGATCTGGTCAACCTCGGCTTTTCCGCCGCCTGGAGCGCCACCGAGGAGCTCAGCTTCGGGCTCGGGGTGTCGGCCAAGCGCGGCTCGTTCACTGCCTCGGGCTTCTCCCTCGACCTCGGGAGTGGTCCGTTTCAGCTCTGGGAGCGCTCGGTGCACGACAGCGCGAGCAGCACCGGATGGATCGGTGGTGTGTTGTGGAGCCCGACGTCGAGCTGGAGCCTCGGCGCTGCCTACCGCTCGGGCGCGACGCTCGGCTTCGACCTCACCCCGGTCGGGATCGACCCGGCCGCGACCAGCGACCTCGAAGCTCGGATCCCCGACGTCGCGGCGGTCGGCGCGAGCTGGCGGTCCGCCAGCGGTCGTCTACTCGTCTCCGTCGAGTGGGAACGGCTAAACAGCCCGACTGCGGTTCGGTCCCGGCTCCACCTGGGCGGTGAGTGGATTCTCGACGCCACGCCTTTGATGGGGCTCCGGCTGGGTCTCTGGCGCGATCCGGGCGTGTCCACGAGCGGGTCGGGCACCAACCCGTCGGGCGGGCTGTCGCCCCCCGGCGACGACGTGCTGCACACTGCCTTCGGCTTCGGCATCGTCCTGCGGCGGGTTCAGCTCGACCTCGCGTTCGACCTTTCGAGCGAGGTCGACACGGGATCAGTCTCCGCGATCTTCACGTTCTGACAGGGCGTCGAGAATCGCATCGAGATCGCTCGTCTCCAGGCGTGTTCGGCCGGTGGCGTAGGCCCGCTGGAGCAGGGCGAGGCCGAACCTCTGCAGCGGGTAGGGACGCCCAACGGTGAGCTCGAGAAGGCGCTCGACCACCGCCTCGTCGAGCCCCACCACGCCCTCCAAGGGGGCGGTCAGAAGAGCTCGTGCCGCGTGCCGATCCAGCGGGCCGACCTCGATCTCCTCGAAGAAGTTGTACCAGGGGCTGCCCTCCCGGTCCCACTCCCGGCGGATCCGGACGCCCGCGACCACCGCCACCAGCGAGTCCGCGAACCGGGTCATGAAGAGGCTGCGAAAGCGCTGGTTGGTGCGCGAGTCGTACCCGTTGAGCTCGTCGACCTCGTCGATCAGCAGCACCAGCTTGACCCGGCGCCGGGTCCTCGCGCCGAGGGCGCAGAGCGTGCTCCGGAGCTGCCGCACCAGATCGCGGTACGGATCCCCGTCCGTCGACCCGGGCGCAGAATCGCCGTCGAGCACGCCGACCGCCTCGCGAACCTCGTGCGCGAGGGTCTCGAAGAACTGATCCTCCGCAGTCCCCTGGAGGTCGACGGAGACCGGAAAGAAGGCCCACTTCGGGTGTCGGGCCGTCTCGAGACGACGCCCGATGTGGTGCAGCAGCGAGGTCTTGCCGATGCGGCGCTCGCCGTGTAGCAGCACGCTGTTGTTCGGGACCGCCTGGACCACCTTGCGAATCAGCTGCTCGCGACCGAACAGCATGGTCTCGTCGAGCACCGGCGGTCCGGCGATGAAGGGGTTGTACCGGAGCCGGCGGAGGCGTCGGCGCCGCAGCTGGCGCGTTGCGCCAGCAACGCCGGCGACCAGGGCCACGAGCCCGGCGGCGCCGGCCCACAGGCGCCCTGAGCGCCACAACGGGGGCCTGAACGCGACCTCGTAGTCGCTTCTGGACACGAGTCCGTCGGAGTCGGTCGCCTCGAGCGTGAACGTCGTGTCCCCCGGTCGCAGCCGGGCAGAGATCGTCAGCTCGGTGACCTGGACTCCGCCGAGGGGCTGGCTGGTGGTGGCGACCGTCGCTGTGCCGCCCCTGCTGTCGCGAACGGTCACGTCGACCGGCCCTTCGTCGAGGATCACGCCGTCGAGCCGGAAGTCCGGCGTGCTCACCACCTGCAGGGTGCGGCCGCCGTCTGCGGGTCGCCTGAGGTCGACGAAGCGGATGGCGGGCGGCAGCGGAGCGGTTCCAGCCTCCCCGAGCAGGCTCCTGCCGAGGGTGCGGTAGGCGAGGCGGATCACTTCGAGCGCCGCGGGGTTGCCGCGCTCGAGCGCCAGCGCCCGGTTGGCCGCCGCCACCGCCGGCTCCCAACGGCCCGCGTCCAGCTCCGAGTGGGCGTCGGCGACCAGCCGTGCGATCTCCGCTGTCGTGGCTGAGGACGCCTGGGCGGCGAGCACCTGGCGCTCGAGCTCGAGCGCGGCGTTGCTCTCGGGGCGGACCGCGAGGATCCCGGCGATCTGCGCCAGCGACTCGTCCCACCGACCCGCATCCGCCAGCCGACGCGCCTCGGTGAGCGCCACGGCGACCTCGTCGTCCCGCGACGGCACGGTGGCCGCAAGCTCCTCGTCCACCCGCGTGAGCCGCTCCTCGACCCGTGGGCTCGGCCATTCGGCCAGCGACTGGCGCAGACGCGCCGCCGCGTCGGCGAGCCGCCCCTGGCTGATCAGCGTCGCTGCCTCGGTCTCGAGACGACCCGCCTCGGTCTGCCGCCGGCGCTGGTCCTGCTCCCTCGCCAGCCGCTGTCGGAGGTCCTCGACCCTCGAGGCGACTCCAGGGTTGTCGGGATCCACCGCTTCCGCGCGCGCGGCAGCGGCGAGCGCGTCCTCGAACCGCCCTTTGCCGGCCAGCTCAGCCGCCTCGGTGAGGCTCCGCTCGACGATCGCGGTGCGCCGATGGGCCTCCTCCTCCCGCTGCTTGAGGAGCACGCTCGAGGCGAGCTGGCGGTAGTGCCTGAGCTCGGCGAGGCCCGGCTGCGACTCGACGATCGCACCGAGACGCTCCTCGGTCTCGAGCGCCCGGAGGGCGGCCGACGGCTGCCCACTCCCGAGGTATGCGATACCGAGCCTGAGATAGGGGAAATAGTCAACCGTGTGCATGCCGTAGGTGCGCACTCGCGCGCCCGAATCGGCACGGCGCTCGAGCGCCTGGTTGAGCTCGGCGATCGCATCTCCCCACTGCTCAGCGGCCAGGGCCGCCTCGGCGCGGGCGTAGTGCTCGTACCATCGATCCGCGGACGCGGGCGCTGTCCAAACCCAGATCGTGACCAGAAACAGCACCACCGTTCGCAGGGCGGTGACGTGTCGCCGAAGGTCGGCAACGGCGGGTGTCGAGCCGGCGATGGGTGACCCCCTCCACGACCGTGTCGAGCCCTCGCCGCCGCCAGCCGTCACACCGCCCGCGGCGTCAAGCGTCTCTCTCGGTCATCGCCTCTTCCTGGCGAGGATAACGCAGTGGGGCTGCGCCGGTTGCCACCTGGTATCGTGCGGCGGCCGCGTGACGGTCTTTTCAGCGCCTCCCTCTACCTCGCCTCGACGTAGACCGCGTCGCCCGAGTCGTTGTCCACGAGCGAGAGATAGGCGCGGAACGACCCGCGGCCCGAGGTCGACCTGAACACCGCGCTGCCGCCGGCGAGACTGCCGATCCCTGTCGACGCCACCGAGCGCTGACGCTGTTCGAAGGGCAGGAGACTCCAGGTGACCGTGGCGCGCTGAGCTCCACCGGCGTCGAGGATGTCGATCCGGAGGTCGAGCTGCGCGTTCGAGGTGTTGAGCACGCCGAAGTTGGTGCGCTGGGAGCTCGTCTCGAACACGCCTGATGCGCGCACCTCGCTGTCCTCACCCGGGGTGACCCCGGGAATGCCCTGACCGAAGGTGCCGTCTCCAAACGGGTTCGGCGTCCAGGTGTGCGAGCTGACCCGGAGGTAGTCGGCGGACGACGTTGCCGCTCGGGCGACGGCCTCCAGGTAGAGTCCTCCGACCTTGCCCGGGTTGCCGAGGTTGGAGACGATGTCGGTGACCTCCAGGAATCCGCCAGGCTGGATCGTACCCAGCACGGTCGGGGCCGCAACCGCGGAGCTGTTGTCCGCCTGCTGCGCGAGAAAGGCGCCCGCCACATCGATCACCACGTCGGTCCGGTTGTGGATCCAGG
Organism: uncultured Acidobacteriota bacterium; assembly: GCA_963714745.1. Taxonomy (GTDB): domain Bacteria; phylum Acidobacteriota; class Thermoanaerobaculia; order Thermoanaerobaculales; family Sulfomarinibacteraceae; genus CAVQPK01. Next base: position 1,458,524 of record CAVQPK010000007.1, on the reverse strand, counting down.
CATCGGTCGACCAGTAGGTGTTGTCCAGTCCCCCGACGGCGGCGGCGGCAGTTATGAACAGCGATGACCGCAGATCCGTGGCCCACTCGACGATCCTGGTCGCGAGGAGGTCGTTTTCGTCGAGATTGAAATCGCTGTTGAACCCGATGCCCGTCGCCACAACCAGCACCTCGCCGTCACCCTGGCGGTCGAGGGCGATGACCGGCTTGCCGGCATCGTCGAACACGAGCCCGGTTGCCGAACCGGTGATGCTGAGGGTCGAGCCTGTCGAGATGACCTGCGTGACGCCGCTGGTGACCCGACCCGGCCGGACGTCGGTGAGCACATTGATCTCCTGGAGGTTGGCCGTCACATGGGCCGTCGACGTCAGCAGCTCGCCGGTGAGCTGGATGTTGGTCGGTTCCAGTAGATCGTTGAGCGCGGCGAAGTTGCTCGAAGAGAAGTAGCTCGTGCCCTGGATGAGCTCGGAGAGGATCACCAGCTTGCCGCCCGCGTCCACGAAGTCATGCAGGTAGTCGATTTCGCGCGCCGAGAGAGGGTCGATGTCGGGAACGACGAGGGCGTGATAACGGGAGAGGTCGATCGTCGTGAACGGCGACTTGCCGATGCCGATGTCCAGCGTGAACGTGGACCCGCGATCGGTGTAGAAGTGGATCAGGTAGGTTCCCTGGACCGGCCGGTCGATGTGCAGCGTGCGTTCTCCCAGGTGGTTCGACTGCCGGTAGATGTCGCCGAGAGGATCCTCGACCGAGAAGCCCATTCTCATGCCCTGCCAGTCCGGGGACGATCCGCTGAGATGAAACAGCAGTGCATCGTCGACTGGCTCGGTGAGCTCGAAGCTGAGATCCAGCGACCCCGAAGCTGCGAGCGTCTGCTCGGCATGTGACTCCAGGAGCCTGTCCATCGTGATCGTGTGCTGCACCACGAAGCTGCTCTCGTGGGTCTTGAAGGTCGGGTACCGCCATGCCTCGTCGCTGAACTGCCATTTCGAGCCATGAGTGGTCACGACGAGACAGGGGTTGACTGCTGCCTCGCCAGCTGCTGCGACGGCCAGAGCGATCACCAACGGTACGACAACGTGCGTGCTTCTCATCGGTCTGCCTCCTCGTCGGTTCTCTTTCGCGCCAGTGCACGACGGCAACGCGGTCGAGCGGGACGGCCAGAGTGGCTTCCCGCGGCCGCACGGGTGTGCTGCGGACGCTGGTGGACTGACTTCCGTCCCACTGGCCGTCTCCACTTCGGGTCTCGTCGACCCTTGTTCTGTTCGTGTCAACCAACAATCTAGGTCGCGCGGCGGCGATGCACAGGCATGCAGTCGACGACGTCATGCACCAACGCGACAGCGAGCCGTCGTTCCGACGAATCGCGCAACGGACCCGCCGAGGTTGGACTCTCTCCCGCCACCTCGACCACTTCCTCGCGCCGGGAGCTCAAGTCGGCCTGACATCTGATCTGATCGTCAGCAAGGTGATTTCGAAGATCTCGAAAAGGACACCGCAACGAACGAGCCGTTCGACGTCGGCGAGCGCGCACAAGAGCAGGGCTCTCACCGCGGATCAGGTCAAGGACGTTATCGCCTACCTGCGCTCGGTCCGGATGTAGGCCGCCATTTGCACCGGTGGACTCCACGGCGACCGCATCAGGCACTCTGGCCAGCAACCACGATCCTCAAGGTCGCAACGAACTACCGTCGATGTCAGGGGGAGGTACGACGATGAAGATGAAGCTCAGCCCTCCGAAGGTCATCACGTGGTGGATTGCGGTTGCCCTCAGTGCGCTCGGGCTCCTCGGCGAGTTCGGTGTGGTCGTCGTTTGGGGCGCGTACTCGTTCTTTCTGGTCGCGGCCGGGCTCGTCCTGTTGATTGTGGCGACCCTCGTCAAGAACCTCTGAGGCGGCGAGGGTGCAAGACAGGGCGGTGGCTCTCACGCTGAGATCATCGGAGTGAGCAGATCCGGCATGCGCACGCGAGCGACCTCGCGGCAGAGCCTCGGAACCGTTGCCAGGACCGACGGTCTGGCCTCGGTGTGGCAGCGCGACGTTCAGAGGAGGAGGGAGAATCGGGTCGGGCGAACCTCCGAAAGTGCCGGCCCTGGCACCCATCCAGTTTGTGCGGTTCACGTGGCAACCATCACACCTGGTTTGGCGGAATAGGACTTCCCGAGATGTTGTTCGCTGGTGAGGCATAAGGTCAATCAGTTCAACCAGCTCGAGAGGGTCGATTCAGGCCAGGGAGAAGACACGATGTGCACGAGTATGTTCAATGGGCTCCTCGACGCGATGATCAAGCGGGTCGGGATCTGTTTGGCCATCGGCGCTTTCTTGATCATTGCCGCCAGCGCGCAGGCTCAAGTCAAAGGTCCCGACGTCCAACAAGTGACGTTCGGCAGCGGTGGAGTCACAGAGGGCATGTTCGTCCAGGTCAACGACAGCACCTGGACCCGTCTCAATCCCGACGGGTCCGTGGTCGCCGGATTCGGTGAAACGGGACGCGATGAGTGGTCCGTGTATCTGGCCGACTCTTCCGGCGTGCGCGTCATCCTCAACCTGTGGACCAAACAGGTCACGGTCCAGAACAGTAGCGGTGACTCGAACTACCCACTGCTCAGCTCCGCCAGCACACCGTACCAGGCGACCGCGACCGCGGCCGCGGTGGCGCCGGACGACAGCGACCCTGTGGCCACCGCTGTCGGCGCCGTGGAGACGGGAGTAGGTCTTTCGACGGGAACGCTCCTCGGCACAGCGAGCGAGTCGGCCGATATCACCGCTGGAAAGAACACCACGCTGACGAAGATGTGCTCCGTTCTGCAGGCCGCTTCGTCGGGCATCAAGGGACAGGTCGACAAGGCAGCACTGAGAAAGGCCCAAGAGGACCTGCTCGATCAGTGGGCCGCCATACTCTACGAGGTCCAGAACGACTCCGGGATTTCGGTAGACGACCTCGATGCCGCAGAGCTGGCGGGCGTCATGGGACAAGTTCAGGCGGAAATCGACAACGACATGCAGGGTTCTGTCGAGCCGCAAGACGACCTCATTCCTACGGACTACCAGGTCGAAGATCCCGGCAGCACCTTGAAGAAAGGCGCCACCGAAGTTCCCGTCGTCGGACCGCAGAGATTCATGATCCTGAACAAGACGATCGTCTTCAAAGGCGTGCCCGGGAAGTACAAGCTCACCAGCTCGTACGACGGCACCTCGGGGACGATCAACATCACACCGGGCCTCTTGACCGTTCCTCGGCACACCACGGAGATCCTGACGGAACTCGAGTGGACGAGCTTCGACATCGCCCGCCAGGCGCTCGAGGTCGCTGGCGTCGCCGATCCGACCGGCGCCGCTGCTGTAGCGGCTGCCTACTTGCACCCTGTCTGCAACACCGAGGAAGCGGTCAGGAGCCGAGGTGACTACTGCTACAGGCATTCCGACGGTCGCGGCGTCGGCATCATCCCGATCGCCTGCAACCCGGCAGTGCCCGATCGCCAGGCGGGCCTGTGCTACACGCCCTGTCCCGAAGGCTACTACGGTGTTGGTCCGGTGTGCTGGACGAACGAGAAATGGTCGATCCCGCGCGGCGCCGGAGTGGTCCCTTCAGGGTGTCCGGCAAGCCACCCGATATTCGAGGCAGGGCTTTGTTACCAAGCCTGCGACGCAGGCTGGAAGGCCGTGGGGACGATCTGCTATCAGCAGTGTCCGAGTGGGTACAGCGACGACGGCCTGTACTGCGGAAAGACGACCTACAATCGCGGCGCCGGATACGTGGCTTGGGACCAGGCGAAGTGCGAAGCGGACCACCCGGATGTCGGCTGCGAGATGAAAGGCGCCCTCTGGTACCCCAAATGCAAACCGGGCTTTGTGATGACGACCGTCAATTTCTGTCAGACGGATGGCTGCCCTCCCGGTTGGGAGGACATCGGGGTGTCGTGCAAGATGCCGTCAAAGGGCCGCGGCGTCGGTGTCGCCCGGAATGTCTGCGCGCCCAACGTTCCAGACTTCGACGCCGGCCTCTGCTACGAGAACTGTCCGGACGGCTACAACGGCGTCGGTCCAGTCTGCTGGACGGAGAAGGCCACTTCGAAACCTCGCGGTGCGGGAGTGATTCCAGATCAGTGCCCGCCAGACCATCCGGTTTTCGACGCCGGGTTGTGCTACAGCACGTGTCCGAATCCAGAGTACGCCGGGATCGGTCCGGTTTGCTGGGGCGGCTGCGGCGGTAGGTACTCCGAACCTTGCGGTGTCGGCTGCGCGACATCGACCATATCGTGCGGCCTCGTCACGACCGAGATGGTGGTCGCGCCTTTGGAGATGATCGCCAGTATCGCCTCGCTCGGCGGCTATAGCTTGGTCGACAAGGCCAAGGACAGCGCGAAGATCGCGTTCAAGAACGCCGTTGAAGAGGCAACCGAGGCGAGCGTCAAAGACATGGGCGTGACGATCGGCCAGCAGGCTGTTCTGGCTGCCAAGAGAAACCTCGACAAGCTGGACAACTTCGGCAAGGCGCTGGCGAGTCGCAAGGACTTGATCAAGAAGGCGCTCAAGGAAAACGCGTTCGACCCGGTCAAGGACAGGGCGGTCAAGTCTTGGAGGAACGGGGTCGAGAACCGACTCCAGAAGAAGATCGCGAATGCTTCCAACGAGTTCCAAGCAGAGCTGATTCGAGACGGCGCTGCAAAGAAATTCGTCAAAGAAGCCGCTGACGAAACCCTGGATGAGATCGAGAAGGACTCGATCAGGAACTTCTCGCAGCAAGTGGCAGAGGAAGCGGCAAAGGAGAAGGCCAGCAGGCTACTCCGGCGTGATGAAATCAAAGACAAGCTGTTGAGCTTTCTCTCCAAGTCCTGGAACGGAACCGACAAGGCGTGGATCGAGATGGGCCAGCAGTGTACGGAGATGGGACTCAACATTGCCGGCGACTGGGCAGCAGCGCAACACTGAGGATCGACCGCACGATATCGACCCTCGATCGATGCAGCATCCCACGGGGGCGGCGCACTGAGCGCCGCCCCCCGTTGTTGTTGAGAGGGCGAATTGCGTGCCAGATATCACGATCTCATGATGTTCGACATTGTGAGGTTGTGATCGCTGGCACGGTTGCGGTTGAGGCACGTCGTGTGAGGTTTCGGGGTCGGCTCTCCAAGTTAACGCCACGTGACGTGCCCGGCAAGTTCCGGGCCCACCGTGCTCTACTCTGCGGTCACGACCCGCGGGTCGTCCAGCCGCTCCGCCGTCATGCAGCGAAGCCGTGTGCCTGAGGAGCCGGATCCGGAAGAGGTGCACGTCCGGGTGTGAGCAGGGGTCCGGGGTGGTGACCACCCGGACCCGCCCGATGGGCTTCTGTCTTGAGATCAAGCGGGTGTACCCTGCTCCCGTGAGAGAGCAGGATTGCCTGCAGACGAGGATTCTCCTGCCCCCGGACCTCCATCCCCGAACGCCCTGGAACTCTGCCGTTCAGGGCCGCCCTCCCGAAACGCCCGCACTGGGTCACACGCTGCGGGCTCGGAGAACCGCCATGTCCTCGAAGGTGCTCGCCTGTCTGGTGGCCGCAGCGTGTGCCGCGACCGTGCTGCCGGCGAATCCCGTACTCGCCCAGGACGGCTACTGGAAACGCGTCGGCGCCGCCCGCGTCGAAAAGGGCTCGACCGGCCCAGTGGCGCCCGGAAGGCTCGACGCCTTCGACGCGAGCGGTGGGGAGGGCCAGATCACCGCGACGGCGCGATGGGACGACAGCGGGCACCCAGGGCAGCCGGCGCACACCTCGCGGGCGACCTTCTCGTGGGCGTTCGACCGGGACGTGACCGCGCTCTCGCCAGGCCAGTCGATCACTGTGACGGCCACGCTGACGCACGCAGGGGAGTCGTCGTCGTACGGCGGCATCACGTTTCAGCCGCCCGGCACGCGCCCAGGAACGGGCCATGTGTCCGCCGTCACTCTGCTCGGTGGCCTCGACAATACCGCCAACCGCACGGTCACCCGTTCGGAGTCCTTCGCCGTTCCAGCCGGTTCGCGGTTTTCCGGCGGGAGAGCCGAGCTCCGGTTCGAGGTCTACACTCGGTATGCGGCGGCCGTGTACTACACCTACGAGTGGGTGTCGGGCTCCCGCCCCGGCGAAGGCACCAAGGGAGCTTCGCCGCACCCAGAGCCGACGCAGGCCGACAAGGTTCCCGAGGGCGCGCTGGCCAGCTTCCGGGTCATCCGTGGTGAGGTCAAGCACGGCGGCCGCACCTACGGGCCTGGTTCAAAGCCCAAGGTCACGCCCTGGGAGGCCATCGAGACCGGTCCGAACACAAGGGTGGAGTTGACGTTCTGGGACGGCTCGGTGTTCGTGATCAAGAGCCACTCCCGAGTGATGGTGCCCAATTGGGGCGACCGCGAACGGGCCCTGGAGTACTCGTGGAGGGTTGACTCGAAAGCGCTGCTCTTTCTCCAGTACGGTGAAGCCAGCTACGCGTTCATGAACTACCGTGCCCCCGATGGAAGTGTGCGCTGGCTGGTCATGACATCCAGCGAGCTGCTCGGATGCCTTGGGACACGCTTGTACGTCTCCGCCACCACGGGCGGCGACTTCCGGGTGTCGGTCACCGAGGGCTCCGCGGTCGTGGAGGCCCGCGGCATCGCGGGGAGGGTCGTCGTCCCCGCCGGCCAGGAGACGGTGCGGCGGAGCGGTGGAGCGTTCTCGGCTCCCCGCCCGTTCGGACAAGGGGCCCCGGAACAGGAGTTCGAGCGGGAAACGGACTCCGCCGCCCCTCCATCACAACCCGCGCCGGCTTCCACCGCGGAGTACGAACGCGGGGGGCGCCGCCGCGACGTGTTCCTGGACGACTTCGGGCGCGACAACGGGAAGTGGCCGCTTGGCTCGGCGGGTGGCGGCACGCTGCAACTCGCCATCGAGGACGGTCACTACGTGATCCGACCGTTCGACACGAACCCGAAGGCATCCTGGCGGACCGACCTGCACCTGGACATGGGGCGCGACTTCGAGATCGAAACGCGCCTCAGACAGGCTTCGGGGCCCCAGAACCAGAGCCAGGCCATTCTGTGGGGTGCGGCTGACCGGCAGAACGAGTTCCGCTTCGCGGTGTCCCCGTCCGGGGTCTTCAAGATCTACACGTTGGAGCGGAACGTGGTGACGAATCTCACGCCGTGGACGAAGTCCTCGGCGATCGACAGCGGCGACTTCACCGCCCTGACCGTGCGCAAGCAAGGCGACGAGTACCTGTTCTTCATCAACCACACGCTGGTGTACCGCATGCCGTTCGTGCCGTTCTTCGGTCAGCAGGTGGGGTTCGTGTGCGGCGCCGGCACCGTGCTCGAGGTCGACGCCTTCAGGGTCTCGTACCTTGACTGAGAGTCCCGAGACGACCCCGGACACGCGCGGCCCGAAGAACCGCTGCCGTTCGCGTCGATCGCCTCCCAGAAGAACCACTGAAAAGTGTCGGGTAGGCCCGGGCGGTTACCCACCCAGGCCTACCCGACACCTTGGTCGCGCTGCCAAGCGACCTCGGCTGACCTGATCTGCCTGGACTCAGATTCCTTGCACTGGAAATGTGCCACGCGTCAAGACGGGGTACCGCGAGGACGTACTCCGAATGCAATGGAGGATGCAGAATCAGACAGCGCGAAGACTACCCGCGCCGAAGCGCCTCGACCGGATAGACGCGGGTGGCTCGTCGCGCAGGACCCAGGATGGCAAGCACGGTCACAGCCAGGAGGACTGTCGCAACTCCGAGGTACGTGAGTGGGTCGAACGTGCTGACGTCGGTCAGCAGGGTCTCGAGGAATCGGCTCAGGGCCAAGGCGACCACGGAGCCTAGGCCGATGCCCGCCGCGGCCAGCAACAACCCCTGTCGGACCACCATCCCGAGCACGTCCCCCGGCCTCGCGCCGATCGCCATCCGGATGCCGATCTCGAGCCGTCGCTGAGAGACTGAGTAGGACACCACGCCATAGAGGCCCAATGAAGCCAGAATCAGCGCCAAGGCACTGAACCCGCCGAGCACCCAGGTCAGGGTGCGCTCCCTCACGATGCTTGCGGCGGCGAGCTCCCTCATGGTGAGGATCTCGGTGACCGGGAGCTTGTCGTCGAGGCGGCGGACTTCCGCGCGGGCTGCCGCGACCAGGCGCCGAGGCTCGCCCTCGGTGTGGATGGCGACCTTGTACAGGTAGGGCCAACCTACCTGTGTGTAGGGCACGTAGACCATGGGCTGCCACTCCTGGCCGAGACCGTAGAGACGGACGCTCCCCACCACGCCGACGATCTCCCGCAGCAGGTTCTCGTCCCGCCAGGACCGGATCCGCTGGCCGATGGGGTCCTGATCGGGAAACATGCGTGCGGCCATGGCCTGGTTGATGATGACGACCGGAGTCGCGTTCGAGGAGTCGAGCTCGGTGAACGTGCGGCCCTTGAGGACCGGGACCGCGATGGTGCGGAAGTAGTCCTGAGTGATCACATTCCACTCGGCTCGATGTTCCGGCCCGTCGGGCGGCTCCGGGTCGCCCTCGACAAGGTGGACTCGACGTGTCTGGACTCCGCGTCCACCCAGAGGGAGCATCGAGCTGGCGCTGACCCGCTTCACCTGTGGCAGGGCGCGGAGTTGCTCCAACAGAGTCTCGAAGAAGGCATCTCGCTGCGCCTTCTCCGGGTAGCGCGCACGCGGCAGGTCGACCGAGAAGGTGAGACGCTGTTCGACATCGATCCCTGTGGGTCGGTGGTTGAGCTGGCCGAGGCTGCGGAGCATCAGACCAGAGCCCACCAGGAGTATCAGGGACACCGCGATCTCGAGCACTACCAGAGCGCTGCGGGTCCGCTGATCGGATCGACCGCCGCTCGAGACTCGGTCCGACAGGCCCTCGACCAGGGGCAGGCGCGCAACCTGCCATGCCGGAAGCAGCCCGAGAACCAAGGCGGTCAGGCAGGACACGGCAAACGCGAATCCGAAAACCGAGCCATGCAGACCGAGCTGTTCGAGGCCCGGAAGCTCGATCGGGGCATAGGCCCGCAGCAGGACGATGATCCAGCGGCCGAGGATCAGACCGGCAACGCCACCGAGGAGCGCCAAGGCGAGGCCTTCGGTGAGCAGCAGCCACACCAGGTGGCTGCTGCCGGCGCCGAGGGCCATCCGCACCGCGAACTCCTTGCGCCGCTCCATGGCCCTGACCAGCAGCAGGTTCGCAAGGTTGAAGCAGGCAATCACGAGAACCACGCCCACAGCAGCGAGGACCACCGTCAGCGCGAGCCGAGATTCCGATTCGAGCAGCCCGTCGCGCAGGCTCACCAGCTTGAAACCGACCTTGCCACGCTTTGCCGGCAGATCCTGAGAGACTCGATCGGCCAGGGCAGAGACCCGGGCCGAGGCTGTCTCGAGCTCGACCCCGGGCCGCATCCGGAGCAGCGCGCCGATAAAGAAGTTGTCGCGCCGCATGACCCAGTCCGGGAGCGGGTCACCCAGGTCGAGCGGCTGCCAGATCTCGGGAGTCGACGGGATGGCCGTGCGGGCTTCAACAATGCCGACCACGGTGCACGAGCGGTCGTTGAGTTGAATGGTCTCGCCCACGAGATCCGGGCGACTCCCGAAACGGCGTCGCCAGAGCCCGTCACCGAGCACCACGACCTGCTCGGCGCCTGCTTCGAAGTCGGACGGCACGAAGAGCCTGCCGTGGAGGAGCAAGGCGCGAGTCAAAGGGAAGTAGTCTTCCGACACGGCCAGGGCGGAGACCTTCTCCGGTTCCCAGTCCCCGGTGAGGTCGACCCTGCGAAAGCTGAGCAGCGCCACCTGCTCGAAGAGATCCCCCTGCTCACGCCAATCGACGAAGTCGGGATAGGTCACCGACTTCCACTCGTTGCCGGTGGTGCGATCGAAGGCCACCGGTACTACCAGCGACTCGGGTTCCGCGTAGGGCAACGGACGCAGGAGAACGGCGTCGATCACGCTGAACACGGCGGTGTTGGCGCCAATCCCCAACCCGAGGGTGAGCACGGCCACGACCACCAACGCGGGTCGGCGTTTCAAGAACCCCCAAATCCTCCGGAGCTCAGAGCCCAGCATGCACGGCTCCTTCGCGCTGGCAGTTGCCCACGCACCTCAGACTCCCGAAGCGAGCAGATGGTTTACCGGAGGGCCGGCAGCAGGACGGGTGACCCTTCACAGGGTCCGATTCGTCCACGCTCGTCGGTCGGAGCTCAACTGCCCGGCAACTTGAATCGCAGAAGGTGATCTCACACCGACGCAAGAGGTACGATCGAGATGTGCTCAATCGTATTGGTCTGTTGCTCTTCGCTCTCGGTGGTATGGCGCTGGTCGCCGCGGTGGTGGGTCTGTTTCCGACGTCGTCGACGGCTCCCACTGCTTCCACTGTGAACCACCAGCAGGGGAGCCAGACAGAGATGACCCCGGTCCCTCCGGAACCCTTGCCGCCGTGGGCGGTCGATCGATGGGGAGACTTCGCCCCGCTGCCGACTCCGGGACCGGGCGACTGGCTCGCCGTGCACCGCGAGCCGGGCCAGAGCTTCGAGGCCTTCGTGCGCTCCAGGCCGAATCGCCCCGAAGGCGCGCGGGTGGTTCTGGTGCTGCAGCCGCTGGGCCGGCTCACCGGCCGCGGAGGCCCGGACCCGGCGACTCTGCGGCGGTTCACCGAGGCGTTCTTCGGTCTCGAGACCCAAGTGTTGCCCGCCATCGACCTCAGCCTGGTGCCCATCACCTCGCGCACGGTCCAAGGCCTGGGCGGCCGCCAGGTACTCACGGGCGACGTCCTCGATGTGCTACGGGCGAACCTGCCAGAGCACGCCTTTTGCCTCATCGGCGTGACCATGGAGGACCTGTATCCCGGCCCTGAGTGGAACTACGTCTTTGGTCAGGCGTCACTGAGAGACCGGGTAGCGGTCTACAGCTTCGTGCGCCACCTTCCGCAGTTCTGGGGCGAGCCTGCGGGCGACCCGATGCTCGTACTTCGCCGCAGCTACAAGGTGCTCGCACACGAAACCGCTCACGCCTTCGGCATCCTGCACTGCACCCGAGCGATGTGCCTCCTGAACGGCTCGAACCACTTGGACGAGAGCGACTCGCGGCCGCTGCACCTGTGCCAGGAGGACCTCCGCAAGCTCCAGTGGAGCGTGGGCTTCGACGTCTTCGAGCGCTATCGGCGGCTCGCCACGCTCTACCGTGAGCTCGGTCTCACCGACGAAGCGGCCTGGATCGAGCGCAGGCTCGCACACCTCGAGGGGAGATGACGGGTCTGCACCTGAGCACACCGGGGAGGTCGGTGGCGCGGTCGATTGCAGCACGCGGGGTCGCTGGAAACTACCAAGAGTGTCGGCCCTGGAACCTCGACCGAGAGCGAATGAAGAGGCACGTTTCCTTTTACTTGTCGTTTTCGTCCGGGCCTGTGGGAGCCCGGGCAGGCGACCGCCCGGACCTGCCGAACACGGCTTTGGTGAAAGGAGGCGCGATCACGAGGTGAGGCGTCAGCGCGTCACCACCATGATCATACGCGAGGCCATCATGCCACCTGATCTTCAACCAACGAGTACGTGAGGAACCGCATCCAGAGTGTCACAATGCAGCTGTGGACCGCACCGCGACTCACAAGCCCGTTCGTTCGTCGGCGGGAACGGCGCGTCTGATCCTGGCGCTCGGGAAGCTGTGCGCAAGCCTGCCCTTTGCGTGGATGTCCCGGTTGGGTCGACTGGCTGGTGCCGCCCTGGCGAACGTTCCGAGCCCGCTGCGCGCGGTGACCGACCTCAACCTCAGGCTCTGCTTTCCGGATCTCACGGACGGAGATCGGCGGCGCCTGGTCCGTCGGGTGCTCGCCGAAAACGGCGCTACCATCTTCGAGATCTCGTCGATCTGGCGATCGCCGACCGACGCCCTCAGACCACTCGAAACCGCTGTCGAGGGCTTGGACCTGTTCGAACGAGCGATGTCCCGCGGCCGGGGCACTCTTCTGCTGGCCCCGCACCTCGGCAACTGGGAGTACCTCAACGCGTTCATCATGCGGCACTCCCCGGGGGTCGGACTCTATCGACCGCCCCGTATCGCCGAGCTCGACGACTTCATCCGCCACGCCAGAGAGCGAACCGGCTGCGTCATGGTGCCGGCAACAGCCGCAGGAATGCGGCCGCTCCTCAGGGCGCTGCGTCTCAACCACGTCGTGTGGATCATGCCTGACCAGGAGCCGTTGCGGGCACACGGGGTGTTCGCTCCGTTCTTCGGCGTGCCCGCGCTGACCATCACGCTGGTGTCGAGGATGATCGGACGTACCGACAGCGAGGCGCTGTTCGTCACCGCGGAACGCTGCTCCGAGGGAGGCTTCCGCATCCGTTTCCAGCAGCCTCCGGAGGGTCTCGCCGACGTTGATGAGGAGCGTGCCGCCGCCAGTCTCAACCGCGGCGTCGAGGCCTGCGTGCGCCGTTGCCCCGAGCAGTACCTCTGGACCTACAAGCGATTCATGTCGGCGCCGCCAGGGGAGCCCACACCGTATCGCGCGATCTGGAGCAAGCGCCGCCTTCGCGACAATCCGTGGCCACCCCCGGAGGCAACACCCTCGCCATAGCCCCGCGATCCGACGTCTCCCCCACCGACCCCGTCAGACCCGACAGCGCCACTGGGGTTAGCCACCGGCCTCTCTCTGCCGCCCGAGGATCCGGCTCCACGGCGGGAGTCAGCCCAGGCTCGACCGACGCCACTTCATCAGAACGGGAACCGGGATCCCTGCGAGCAGGGTCAGGAACCAGGGCAGACGATTCCGACGATCGTCTGGGAATCGTCGGAATCGTCTGACGTAGCGCCGATGCGAAGCTGCGGTGCCTCGGTGCAGCTCGGGGGGTTCGAACGCTGGAACCAGGAGGCGCGGGCTCTGGGGCAGGTCCTTGGACGCGGGGCCGACGTCGTCACCAGGTGGGTGAGGTGGGGGGCCGAGAGGCGGGGGGCGACGGTGCCTTCTGTCGAGCCCACGGCACGCTGGACAGGGCGCTCTGCGAGAGGTGCCGAGGCCGATTGCAGCGTGCTGGGTCGGCGAAAGGTGCCAAGAGTGACGACCGTGGAACCTACTCAGCGCACAACCCATCTCCGGGAATACTGGAGTGCTCGATCGGCACGCTTCTGCTCGAGGCCGCGAGACGCGTGATTCGCGCCCAAAGGGCTGCGACCTTGCCGTCTGACCTCACCTGATCTGCCTCGACTCAGATTCCGATCACTGCGACCTGCTCGGGTTCACGGTGATAGCAACGTGTCACAATTGTCGGCACAAGCACCTCATGCGGCCCGGGCACTCAAGCGAGCCCACGTCGTGCCTGAGGCCACCTCTCAAACACTTCGATCAGTGATAGTCGACCACTTGCACGTCAATGGCGTTCCCGCCACTCCTGTCGAAACCGAGGTCACGTCAATAGGTGTGGATTCGTTCCTCAGGCGGCGTCCTCCTGATCGGCAGGTTGGTCCGAGTCGACGACCCGGATTCCGTTGATGTACTCGGCTCCCATCGCGACCTCGGGGAGCAGGTGGGGGCTGTCAATGCGTCGGAAGTGCTTCTCTGCGACGAGGAGGAGGCGCCAGATGAGTGCGGTGGCGTTCGCCACCTTCTTGTACCGCTTCCCCGCGCTGGTTCGAAGGCGAACGGAGGCGAAAGGCGATTCGACCGGATTGGTCGTTCTCAGATGCTTCCAGTGCTCCTTGGGGAACGAGTAGAAGGTGGTCATCCGCTCCCAGTCCCGTTGGAGCGTCTCCGCCGCCTTCGGGTGACTGGCGCCGTACCGGTCGAGGAAGACATCGCGGAGCCTCTCGGCCTCTGCTTGGGTGTCGGCATAGGGGATCTGCTTCAGCAGCGCTCTCGCCTCCGGCTGTAACCGGCGAGGTAGGCAATCGATCACGTTGACCAGCTTGTGGTTCCAGCATCGCTGCTCAGCAGCCTCGGGGAAGATCTCACCGACCGCAGCCCAGATCCCCAGGTGCCCGTCGGCGATGATCAGCCGAGGGATCTTCATACCGCGATCCCGGAGATTCCGGAGGATGCCGGCCCAGGCTTCTTTTGACTCCCGGTGTCCAGCTTCAATCGCGACGACGACCTTCCGACCGTCTCGGAGAGCGGCAATAAGGACAAGGACAGCGGCCTTGTCCTTCTCCAAGCCGGCCTTCACGTAGATCCCATCGGCCCACAGGTAGACTGGCTCCAGCCCCTTGAGGGAGCGGCTCCTCCAAGCACCGAACTCCGCGACCCACTTTCCCCGCAGGCGCTCGATCGAGCTGGGGGACAGCGGAGCACCATCGCCCAGCAGCCCGCGCAGCGCCAACTCGAAGTCTCCTTGCGCGAGGCCATGGAGGTAGAGCTGCGGAAGGAGCTCGCCGATCTGCTCGGTGCGCCGTTTGAACAGCGGCAGGACGCTGCTCTCGAAGCGCTCCTCCAGCCCCCGGACGCGGGGCCGTCGAACCGTCACCGTGCCGCAGCTCATCGACAGCCGCCGCGGCTTGCCATACCCGTTCCGATAGACGGCCGGCCCATCCACCAGCGGCCGGCGCTCGCTCTTTCGCCGCCCGACAAGCTCAGTGATCTCCTCCTCGAGCAGCTCCTGCAGAAAGCTCTGAATCCGTTTCCGGACCAGCTCCTCAAGCTGATCCCACATGGGCCTTGACCCAAAGCGGTCTTCGGTGTTCTTCTGGTCCACGGCGGTGTTTCCTCCTTTGCCCTACCCAGGGCTGGTCTTCTCAACCAGGAGGTGACGCCGCCCTTAGCTTGATTACACACCCTGTGAAGCTACCTCTCGCAACCATCCTTGTTCTTGTCATGCTCGTTGTCTATTTCCGACGCCAGGGAGTAACGGACCTCCCTGTGCCATTCACCTTTCGTCGAGGTGATCGACCTGGTGTCGAAAGTCAGGGCTAGAGTCGGTGGGCGGGTGACTGGTGCCCTTCAATGCCGACCGATGCCTTGACCAAGACTAGTGCGCGTAGGGTTTGCGCCCGGGAGACGACCTCGGAGCCCCGCAGGGCGCTGGATCAGCTCCATCGCGTGCCAGATGACGCAACAAGAGATGCAGACAAATGACTGATGTCACCAGCACGCATGATCTATCCAAGAAATCTGCGTCGAGAGAATAGGTGGTGACGTGCCCCCGTGACGCAGCCGTAGCTGGTCACACGGCTCCGGCGATTCCCTCTCAAGGGCGTGCGGTTCAAGAGGAGCGAGAACGTGGCGCTGGACGTGCTTGGTGAGGCGATCCGACGCGTCGCGGTGGACGGTTTGGTCACCACTACGAGCGGGCCACTGGCAGGTCGGCTACCGCACACGTGCGAAGAAGGCGCCAGAAGCAAAGCCGGAGTCAGCGCGTCGTGACCGGAGACGCGGCAGGTCCTCGGGCCTCTCGACCGACAGCACGGGACCGACTGTGGGTCCTGAGCTCAGCCTTCGCTCTGCGGCATCAGCCCGCGGCCGTCGGCGGCTCCGCCGGCTTCCAGGTGGCCTTCTTGGCGTGCCAGGCGGCGAGGACCTCGCGCTCGCGCTCGGCGGAGAGGCCGGCGCGGGGCTCGGCACGTCGCTCCGCGGGCAGGGCGTTCCACCACTCGAGGGTGTCGATCGCGGTCACCGCCATCGGGCGGCAGGTGAGGCCGGCGTTCTGGGCCTTCGAGCAGTCGACCAGGCCGAAGCCTTCGTAGCCCTCGACCGGCGGCACCCACGCGGGCATGTGCTGCCAGGCCTGGACCTCGTGCTCGGCGAGAAAGGCCGCCGGCACCCAGGTGAAGGAGACCTTCTCGCCGGTGGTCGCGCGCAGGCCGTAGAGCATCTCGGCGATCGACAGGCGCGAGGCGGGTCCGGTGGCGTGGAAGGTGCCGGTGGTGCCGGCCTCGAGCAGCCGCACGTACCACTCCGCGAGGTCGCGGGTGTCGATGAACTGCACCGGGTCGGTGGGGTCTCCCGGCGACAGCACCTCGCCGCCACGGTGCACCCGCACCGGCCAGTAGGTCCAGCGGTCCGAGCGGTCGTTCGGGCCGACGATCAGGCCCGGTCGGACGACCAGCGCACGTCCGGGAAACGCCGTGCGGGCCTCCTCCTCGCACAGCGCCTTGAGGGGTCCGTAGTTTTCGCCGGTGATGTCCTGCACGGTCTTGACCTTCTCGACCTCCGCCGGGCTGATGGTTCCGACCGGGGCGTCCTCGGTCATGCCGGGCTTGGAGTGGTCGGCGTAGGCCGAGATCGAGGAGGTGAAGAGGTAGAGCTTCGCCCGGTCCTTGAGCAGGCCGGCGGAGTCGTGGACCCAGCCCGGAATCGAGGCGGTGTTGTCGACCACGGCATCCCAGGTACGGTCGCCCTCGAGCGAGGCGAGATCGCCGTTGCGGTCGCCGTGCAGCTTCTCGAGGTTCGGGAACAGGTCGGTATTGGTCTTGCCGCGGTTGAAGAGGGTGACCTTGTGGCCCCTCGCGACCGCGAAGTCGACGAAGGCCGGCCCGATCAGGCCGGTGCCGCCGAGGATCAGGATCTCGAGCGGTGTGCCGGCCTTGCCGGGGCCGGCGACGGTCGCCTGTGCGCGACCGGCGGCCAGTCCGAGGGCGGCCGCGCCGCCCACGATCGTGCCGAGCTGGAGGAACTCCCGTCGATTGGTGGTCATGAATGCTCCCGTCGTGTGATGTCGCGAGCCGCCCGGCGCTCCGGTTGGCTCGAAGGCTCTACGGCTGCGGTCGCCGGCGGGTTGCGGAGGGTGAGCTCGTCACTGTGGTTCATCGCGGCCGAGACCGCCCGCCAGCATCGCCTCCGTGACCTCGGGTGGGACGTCGAGCAGGCGACTGACGCGCTCGAGATCCCGGCGCTCGGCCTGCGACAGTTTGTGGTCCTCCAGCGCGGTCGCCACCAGCATGCCGAGGTAGATCTCATGGGCCCTCCGGGCGTCCTTGCGCGTCAGCTCCCACTCGTGGGCGAGGGCGGTGAGCTCGGCGGCCTCCCCGTCGTCGATCACCCGGTCCTTGAGCACGCGGTCGAGCACGTGGAGGTAGAACCCGATGCGATCGTTGGGCACCGGGTGGTCGCCGGCAGGCTTGAGGTTGCTCACCAGCGAGGAGATGAAGCTCTCTCCCGGAGTGACCCTTGCGGAGCGCGCGGTCTCGCGGGGCCAGACCCTGCGCGGGGGGGCGAACGGGAGGTCCGGCCACGCCAGGAGCGGCACCCGGCAGGTGGTGGCGCCGAGGTCTCCGAGGTCCTCGATGCAGGTACGACCGCGCTCTCGCGCCGCGCCGAGCAGGCACACCAGCACCCGGGCCGTCGCCTCGGCCAGAGCGGAGGCCGAGGTCTCGCCGGAGACCGGGATTCCGAGCCGCTCGCACAGCCACTCGAGCCGGTGGCTCGCGACGCTGGGACCGAAGTGCCGGCACAGGCCCATCGTGCACAGCATCGGCGCGGCCGGCTCGGGCTCGCCGAGGCGCTCGGCCTCCTCCTGGAGAAAGCGTGCCCGAAACGCGATGTTGTGCCCGGCCCAGACGGCGCCGCCGAGGCGCAGCCGGATGTCGGGCCAGGTTTCCGCGAAGGTGGGCGCTCCTTGGATCATCTCGGCGGTGATGCCCCGGCGCACCGCGAGCCCGAGGTCGTCAAGGGGGTTGACCAGGGTGGAGTAGTCGTCGAGCACCCGGCCGGCGGAGTCGATGCGGCGGATCGCGATCTCGACGATCCTGTCATGCTCCGGGTAGTAGCCGGTGGTCTCGGTCTCGAGGACCGCGAAGTGGAGATCTTCGATCGGGCGTCTCACCTGGGCTCCCGTCCGCAACCGCACCCTGTCCGCGGCGGTACGCCCAGGATAGTCGGGATCGACCGCAGCGACAACCGGAACGGGCGGCCTGAGCTCAGGTGACGGCGAACAGGACCAGGCTCGCGAGGCCTGCCGCAACCAGCAGCAGGATGGCCGGCAGCCCGACCGGACGGGATCCGAAGCTGATCGCGTAGACGCCCTTCATGAGGTTGTTGGCGGCGGAGGCCACCACCACCGCGAGGGCGGCGGTTTCGAGTCCGAGGGTGGTGCCGGCGTACTGGGCCACGCCGAGGATGAAGGGGTCGACGTCGGCGAGGCCCATCACCCCGGCGAGGGCCAGGATGCCGGCGTCTCCGAAGCGGTCGGCCACCAGCCGGGTGGCGACCAGCACCGCGAGGAACATGGCGGCGAACAGGAACGCGGAACGCAGCTCGAGGGGGTTGCGGGCGATGCGCGCCGGCTCGCTGCGGCTCGCTCCGCCGCGGCGAGCGACGAGGGTGCCGGCGAGCACGACCAGGCCGGCCAAGGGCAGGAAGACCGCCGTCAGCCGGTGGGCGAGCGCCGGTGCGAAGAGCAGGAGCAGCACCCAGAGCCGCGCGTACATGACGCCGGTGGCGACCGTGATGCTGCCGGCATAGGCGATCGGGTGATGGCCGCCGGCCCGGGACTCGCGGGCGAGGACGACGGTGGTGACGGTCGAGGAGTAGGCCCCGCCGAGCAGGCCGGCGAGGAGGAGGCCTCGGCTGCCCACCCAACGCAGCTGGAGCAGGTAGCTCGCGTAGGAGACCGCACCCACCGCCACCACCACCAGCCAGATCTTGAACGGGTTGATCTGGAACTCGGTGAAGACCCGGTTGGGAACCGCCGGCAGGATCACGCCGGTGATCAGGAGAAAGCGCGCGAGGGTTGCGAACTCCTGGCGTGGGATCCGGGTCGCGAGGCCCTCCAGCTCGTGCTTCTGCTGCAGCAGCATGACCGCGATCACCCCGGCTGCGAGCGAGATCCAGTAGAAACCCTCCGCGGCGGCCCCGCCGAGGGTGAAGGTCAGGAGGGCGGACACCTCCGAGGTGATGCCGATGTCGCCCCCCAGCGAGCCGCTCAAGTGGAGCGCGACCGCGAGCAGCGCACCGAGCACCAGGAGGCCGGCGACGAACGGCAGCGGCGACCCCGGAAAGGCGGCGACCAGCAGGAAGCCGCCGAGGGCGATGATGGGAAAGGTCCGGATGCCGCCGAAGTGGCCGAGGCGGTCGGCCTCGGGATCGTGGTTCTCCTCCCGCTCGAAGCCGATCAGCAGCCCGAGCGCCAGGGCCAGGAGGAAGCCGACCAGGAGCGGCGGGAGGTCGCTGATGAGCGTGTTCACGACACGAGTCTAGCCTGGATTCTCACCACAGGCGCCGAAGTCGATTGGCGAGTCGCCTCACGCTTCACCGGCGCGCCTGCGCAGACCGAAGCTGGCCGACCGTGCGCCGGGGGGTGCTCAGCGCCCCGCGAGGGAGCCGACCAGCTCCCATGCCGCGAGCTGAGCGGTCATGAAACCGCTGGCCTGGGGAACCAGGGCCCGCAGGTCGCGCGCGCCCGGCGTATTCCGGAAGTCGCACGGCAGGGGCCGGGCATCGACTCCGTGCCGGCGCAGGTTGTGGAGGCCGCGCCGCATGTGGAACGCCGAGGTGACGACGCCGAGACGGGTCCAGCCGGTCCGTGCGATCAGCGCGGCGTAGGCTTCAGCCTCGTCCGACGTGCTGGTGGGTCCCTCGAGGCGCACGATGCGCTCGGTCGGCACACCGAGCTCGACCCAGAGCCCGGCGACGAGCTCCGGGTAGCTCCAAACGGTGCCGTCCCACGCCGTGACCCAGGGGCCCGAAACCACCAGCTGCCGGCAGCGACCGGCGAGGAACAGCCTCACCGGCAGAATGATGCGATCGGCCGCGTCGTCGACGGCGAGCCGGCCTGCCCGGTCACGGGTGACGCCTCCACCGAGCACCAGGACCGCGTCGAACGGACCCTCCGCCATCGGGTCGATCGCCTCGTAGGGGCGCTCGAGCGTGCCAACGAGGGCGGCGCCGATGATCGGGTTGCCGGCCAGCGCCAGCACGAGGCCGAGCGCCAGCAGCCCGGAGCCCAGCCTGAGGCGGCGGGTTTCGAACGCGATCGCGGCCGCGGCCAGCACTCCCAGCCAGATCAGCCCGACCGGCATCAGCAGCAGCCCGACGGTCTTGCGGAGGGTGTAGCCGCTGGGCGGGTCGGTGGCGGCCAGGGCGAGCGCGGCGACGGCCGCAGCCGCGAGGCCGGCCGCGGTCCGCGGGCGAGACCGGGCGAGGGCGGCCGCGAGCCGGAGCACGACGAGCGCCGCAACGAGCAGGGCTCCGAACACCACGTGTGGATTGTACGGGACGGCCGTCCGACTCAGCGGCCCCCGACCAGTGTCTGGAGGAAGGCCGGGTCGGCGACCACCGGTTCGGTGACGTGGCCGCGGTCGGCGTTGGCCGCGTTCCACGAGGCAACCGTCTCGATCGCGTTGGGGTTGCGGGCCCAGGCCCGGCGCGAGACGCCCGACATCGCGTCCCACTCCAGCGCGGTGTCGAGGATCCGATCGACCCGTTCGGTCCCGTCGAGCACCAGGCCGAAGCCTCCGTTGACGGCCTTGCCGGTGCCGACCCCGCCGCCGTTGGACAGCACGGCGAGGGTCATCCCGCGGGCCGCGTTGCCGGCCCAGCAGTGGTGCGCCATGTCGGCGGTCGGATTGGAGCCGTCGAGGATGTTGGCGGTCTCGCGGTAGGGCGAGTCGGTGCCGCCGGTGTCGTGGTGGTCCCGCCCCATCATCACCGGACCGATCTCGCCGGCGCGCACCATGGCGTTGAATCGACGCGCGATCCGGGTGCGGCCGTCGGCGTCGGCGTAGAGGATGCGCGCCTGGGTGCCGACCACCATCGCGTTGGCCTCGGCGTCCCGGATCCACTGCCAGTTGTCCCGGTCCTGACCGCGCCGGCTCGGGTCGATCGACTCCATCGCGGCGCGGTCGGTCCTGGCCAGGTCCTCGGGTCGCCCGGACAGGCACACCCAGCGGAAGGGCCCATAGCCGTAGTCGAAGCACATCGGCCCCATGATGTCCTCGACGTAGGAGGGCCAGACGAAGCCGTCGTGGGTGTCGCGTCCGTTCTTGGCGACCTCGGCCACGCCGGCGTCGAAGACCGCCTTGAGAAAGGCGTTGCCGTAGTCCCAGAAGTGCGCCCCCCGCCCGGTCAGGCGGGTGAGCACCCGGTACTGGCGGGCGAGGCTCTCGTCGACCAGCTCGCGCAGCCGGGCCCGGTCCGAGCGCAGCAGCTCGCGGCCCTGCTCGAAGGACAGGCCGGCGGGCGTGTAGCCCCCGTCGTAGGGCACGTGGCACGAGGTCTGGTCGGAGATCAGGTCGACGGCGACCCGCTCGCCGTCCAGGTACTCCAGGAGGTCGACGATGTTGCCGTGGTAGGCGACCGACAACGGCTCGCGGCGGGCGGCCGCCTCGAGCATCCAGTCCACCGCGCGCGGCAGCTCGTCGGTCACCTTCGACACCCAGCCCTGGGAGTGCCGGGTCTCGATCCGGGACCGGTCGACCTCGGCGATGATGCCGGCCCCGCCGGCGATCTCGAGAGCCTTCGGCTGGGCGCCGGACATGCCGCCGAGTCCCGACGACACGAAGCTGTGGCCGGCGAGATCGTCGTGGTCGCCGACCCCGAGGTAGAGCCTGCCGGCGTTGAGCAGGGTGATGTAGGTGCCGTGGACGATGCCCTGGGGACCGATGTACATCCATCCGCCGGCAGTCATCTGGCCGTAGTTGACGCAGCCCAGCGCCGCCAGCCGGTGGAAGTCCTCGGGGGTGTCGAACATGCCGACCATGAGGCCGTTGGTCAGGATCGCGCGGGGCGCCTCCGGCCGGGACGGGAACAGGCCCAGGGGGTGCCCGGAGGAGACCACCAGGGTCTGGGAGTCGTCCATCAGCTCGAGGTAGCGGCAGATGAGGCGGTACTGCATCCAGTTCTGGCAGACCTGCCCGGACTCGCCGTAGGTGACCAGCTCGTAGGGGTAGAGGGCGACGTCGAAGTCGAGGTTGTTGTCGATCATGACCCGCATCGCGCGGGCCTCGGTGATGCGGCCGGGGTAGGACTCGATCGGCCGGCCCCAGATCCGTCCCGGAGGCCGGTAGCGGTAGCCGTAGATCCGCCCCATGGTCGTGAGCTCGGTGAGAAACTCGGGACCGACCAGCTCGTGGTGCTCGCGGGGGACGTAGCGCAGGGCATTCGCCAGCGCCAGGGCGACGTCGCTGCCCTCGAGCTCGAAGCCACGGCTGGGGGCTCTCCGGATGCCCGGCTCGAAGGGAGCGGGCTCGGGCAGCTCGGTGAGCTCGACTCGGAACGGCTGGACGCTCATCGCCACCTCCGGGGCGCATTGTAGCTCGCGCGGCCCGCTCCGGCGGTGAATCGCCGTCTCATCAAAACCTCTGGAATTGAGCGGGCAGCAGCATCTCGTCAGTTCTTGACGAGAGTTGTGAATCTCGTCACGAGCGGATGGAAATATCCGGATTCTCGTGCTTTACTCGGCCCGATGGATGGTCTAGGATGAATCGGCGGAGGGCGGCCCCGACATGATGACGCTCGAGCACGTCGATCTCAGACAGCGCGCACGCGTGGTCGAGATCGACGGAGGACGTGGCGTGCGGTCCCACCTCGCCAGCCTCGGCATCCGGGTTGGCGACTGGGTCGTGGTGGTCGAGCGGGCCCCGTTCAAGGGTCCGGTGCTGGTCGAGGTCGGGGGCAGCCGGGTCGCGATCGGGCGAGGGGTCGCGGGCAAGATCCGCATCGACGACGGCGGTATGACCAAGCGGCTGGTGGTCTGAACCCCATGCGGCTGGTCCTGGCGGGGCAGCCGGGCTCGGGCAAGAGCACCATCTTCAACGCGGTCGCAGGCTATCGCTCGGCCGCGATCCCGTTCGACAACTCCCACGCCACCTACACCGCGTCGCGGGCGTTGATCGTCGGCCGCGAGACCGAGGTCCTCGACCTGCCGGGAATCTACTCGCTGACCGCACCTTCCGCCTCCGAGGCCGAGACCCAGGGTTTCCTCCTGGGCGGTGGGTTCGACGTGGTCGTCAACGTCGTCGACGCCAGCCGGCTCGGCCGCTCCCTCGAGCTGACGCTCCAGCTCCTCGAGCTCGGCCGACCGATGGTCGTCGCGCTCAATCTGCTCGACGAGGCACGTCGCAAGGGCATCGAGGTCGACGCCGAGGCGCTGGCGGCCGCGCTCGGCGTGCCGGTGGTGTCGACCATCGGTCGCCGCGGGCGCGGCCTGCGAAACCTGTTCCGTGAGGCGGTTCGAGCTGCGGAGGCGGGGAAGGCGCCGGCGCCGCTGCCGCTCGACCGCGAGGTGGAATCCGCGGTCGCGACCATCGCGCACGCGCTCGAGTCCAACGGCTGCGAGGTGGCCGCCCGGCTGGTCGCCCAGCATCTGCTCGAGCGCGGCGGGGAGATCGACATCGGTCTTTCGGGTGCGGGCCCTTCGGAGCTGGCGCGGGTGCGGGCCGAGGTGGCGGAGCTCGAGGAGGCCCACGGCTGGGGCGCCGACCAGATCGTGTCGGGATCGCGGCACGCGGTCGCCCACTTGCTCGAGGATCGGGTCGTCACCCTCGGTCACCCTCGTCTCGGTTGGCGCGAGTTCGTCGACCGCCTGCTCCTCCACCCGTTCACCGGCGGGCCCCTGATGCTGATGATCCTGGCCGGCTTCTTCTGGCTCGTGTTCGGTATCGGCCAGCGGATCGAGCCGCCGCTGCTCTCGCTGTTCGACCAGCTCCACCGCGTGCTCGGCGAGGTCCTGCCGCAGGGCTCGTTCCTCGGCATGCTCGCGAGCGGCCTGGTGATGGGCATCGCCGGTGGGGTCGGAATCGTGCTGCCCTACGTGCTGCCGTTCCTGGTCGGCCTGGCCGCCCTCGAGGACTCCGGCTACCTGCCGCGCATGGCCTACATCCTCGACAACTTCATGCACCGGATCGGGCTGCACGGCAAGTCGGTGCTGCCGATGATCCTGGGCTACGGCTGCGCGGTGCCGGCGATCATGGCGACCCGGATCCTCGAGTCGCCCCGGGACCGACGGCTGACCACCGCGCTGACCGCGTTCATTCCCTGCTCGGCGCGCACGACCGTGATCTACGGTCTGGTGGCGGCGTACATGGGGCCGTGGTGGGCGCTGTCGATCTACCTACTCAACATCCTGGTGGTGGTGGTGATCGGCACCGTGTTGGCGCGCCGGTTGGGGGGGCGGTCGCCGGGCTTGATCCTGGAGATCCCCGACCTCAGGCTGCCTTCGACCGACGCGCTGCTCAAACGCACCTGGCTGTCGCTCAAGGAGTTCATCACCGTCGCCTGGCCGCTGCTGATCGTCTCGTCCGCGATTCTCGCGGTGCTCGAGTGGGTCGGTGCGGCGGGGCCCCTCGATGCGGCCCTGGCCCCTCTCACCGTGACCCTGCTGGGCCTGCCGCCGGCGGTCGGCATGACCCTGGTGTTCGGCATCCTGCGCAAGGAGCTCACCCTCGTGATGCTGGTCCAGGCGCTCGGGACCACCGACGTCGGCTCGGTGATGACCGCAGCCCAGCTCTTCACGTTCACGCTCTTCGTGGTGTTCTACGTGCCCTGTGTCGCCACGGTGGCGGCGATGGCCAAGCAGGTGGGTTGGCGCGACACCGCGTGGATCTCGGCCCTGACGGTGGTGGTCGCCCTGGTGATCGCGGTCGCCGGTCGGTTCCTGATGACGGCGATCGCACCGGTTGTCTGATCACTCCGGCTGCGGGTTCTCGACGTTGAAGAAGCCGCCGAGCTTCGAGGTGTCGAGCCAGACCGCTCCGTCGCGCACCTCGACCGGTAGCGACTTGAGGTGGGAGCCCCGGCACGGGCCCGCGATGCAGAGGCCGTCGGACGGTCGGTAGCGGGCCCCGTGGGAGTTGCACATGAGCGACACGCCCTCGGCGTCCCAGAGCTGGCGGGGTTCGCGGTCGTCAAGCCGCATCGCCAGGTGTCGACACTCGTTCTTGTAGGCGCGGACGATGCCGTCGGCGAGCCGGATCAGGATGCCCTCGTCCTCGAACGGACCGTCTCGGTAGGCGAAGACCAGACCGCGAGCGGGGATGTCGGCGAGATCGGCGAGTCGTTGCACTCGGGCTCCTCCAGCTCGGGGCACCCGATGATACCGGAGGAGGGCTCGAGCATACTGCTGGTCGATGCACGGCGAGCCTGTCCCAAGCCCGCGGATCGCGGTCGTGATCCCGACCCTCGACGAGGAGTCGACCCTGGCGGCCTGTCTCGAGGCGATCGGGCGGCGGACCGGGGTCGAGGTGGTGGTGAGCGACGGCGGCAGCAGCGACCGGACGGTGGCCATCGCCGTCGCCCACGGCTGCACGGTGGTGGAGGGCCCGTCCGGTCGCGGGCAGCAGCTCGACCGCGGCGCGCGGGCGACGCGTGCGCCCTTGCTGCTCTTCGTCCACGCGGACTGCCGGCTGCCGGGAGGCTGGCTCGAGGCGGTCGAGCAGGCGCTGGCAAGGCCCGGCGCCGCGCTCGTGTGCTTCAGGCTCCACACCGAGCCGGCCGGGCCGGCGGGTGGCTGGCGACGGTGGTGGCTGCGCCTGGCCGACCTGCGCTCGTTCGGGCTCGGCCTGCCCTACGGCGACCAGGCATTCGGCGTCCGGCGCGAGCTCTACCGCGCGGTCGGCGGGTTCCCGCCGATCCCGTTGATGGAGGACCTGGCATTTGCGCGCTCGTGCGCGCGTCGCGGACGGATCGTCCGCCTCTCGGCCGCGGTGCGGACCCGCGCCCGGCGGGTCGAGCGGCACCCGGTGCGCACCCGGCTGATGACGGCGGCTTTCCCGTGGCTGTATCGACTCGGCGTCCCGGCGGAGCGGCTGGCCCGTTGGTACGGGAAGGTGAGATGAGCTGCATCGTGGTCTTCGGGCGTGAGCCCCGGCCGGGCCGGGTCAAGTCCCGCCTCGCTGCCGCGATCGGCGGAGCAGCCGCGGCGGAGGTCTACCGCCTGCTGCTCGAGCACGCGGTGGCCGAGGCGCTGGTGACCGGCGTTCGCACGGTCCTCTCGCTCGCGGAGACGCCCCGGCGCAGGTGGAGTCCGCCCGGCGGGGTCGAGCTCGAGACCCAACCTGCCGGCGACCTCGGAGGTCGGATGGAGGACGCGTTTCGTCGCCGATTCGCGGACGGCCACGACCGGGTGGTGCTGATCGGGTCCGACTGCCCCGCGCTGTCCTCGTCGGTGCTGCGTCGCGCCCTGAGCGAGCTTGACAGGACACGGGTGGTGATCGGCCCGGCCGCCGACGGCGGCTACTGGCTGGTGGGGCAGAGGCCCCCCGGGGCGGCCCTCTTCGAGGGAGTCCCCTGGTCGAGCCCGGACACCCTGGCGGCAACCCGCGACCGGCTCGGCCAGCTCGCACTGGATGCGGTCGAGCTGGAGCAACTGCCCGACCTGGACACCGTCGCCGACCTCGAAGCTGCGGTCCGCGACCCGCGGGTGCCTGGCGCCCTGCGGAGGGCGCTGGCGGGGCTCAGCCGAGCTGGCGGGCCGCCCGCAACACGGTGAGAAGGCGCTCGAGGTCGGCCGGAACCGGCGCCTCGAACTCGACCTGCTGCCCGCTGACCGGGTGACGGAAGGCGAGCCGCCAGGCGTGCAGCGCCTGGCGGGGGTAGTCCCTGCACGCCGCAGCCGCGCGAGGCTCGGACAGCCCCCGCCACTGGCGACCCGAGTAGACCCCGTCGCCGACCAGCGCGTGCCCGAGGTGGGCCAGGTGGACCCGGATCTGGTGAGTCCGGCCGGTCACCGGCCGGCAGCTGACCACCGCCGTGCCGGCGAGGACCTCCTCGACCCGGTAGCGTGTCCGCGAGGCCCGCCCCGAGGCCACCACCGCCATCTGCTGGCGATCCCGTTGGTGGCGACCGATCGGGGCGTCGATGACACCTTCGGCCGGATCGGGGACTCCGTAGCAGATCGCGAGGTAGGTCTTGTCGACCTGCCGCCGGCGGAAGGCCAACGAAAGAGCGAGGTGTGCGCGGTCGGTCTTGGCCACCACCATGACTCCGGTGGTGTCCTTGTCGAGGCGGTGGACGATGCCGGGTCGTTCGACCCCGCCGATGCCCGAGAGGTCCTGGCAGTGGTGGAGGAGGGCGTTGACCAGGGTGCCCGAGGGGTTTCCGGCCGCGGGGTGGATGACCAGCCCCGACGGCTTGTTGATCACGATCAGGTCGGAGTCCTCGAAGAGCACGTCGAGGTCGATCGCCTCGGGCTCGGCGTCGAGCGCCGCGGCGGGTGGCTCGCGGACCTCGACCACCTCGCCCAGCCTCACCACCGCGGCGGGTTTGGCGGGTCGCCCGTCGACCATCACCCGACCGTCATCGATCAGCCGGCGGGCGCGGGACCTGGTCCAGTCAGGGTGCATGGCGGCGAGCGCGCGGTCGAGTCGGAGGCCCGCCTCTGCCTCTCCCACCACCAGCCGGTGGGTCGTGCTCACCGGCCGCGACGCGCGGCCCAGGCGAAGAGCGAGATCCCGACCGCGACCATCCCCAGGGCGATCGCCTGGCTGGTCGAGAGCGCCCCCGAGAGCACGAAACCGCGGGCGGTGTCCCCGCGCGTGTACTCGAGCAGGAAACGTCCGACGCCATAGGCCGTGAGGTAGGCGGCGAAGACCTTCCCCGGCGTCGGTCGCCTGCGGTACAGCGCCGCCAGCCCCGCGTACAGCACGAGGTTGAACAGCGACTCGTACACCGGGGAGGGGTGGAGGTGGACCCCGAGCGGGGTGCCGACCAGCTCGTGGGCGCGCGGGTCGGTGTACTCGACGGCCCACGGGAGATCGCACCGGGCGCCCCAACAGCAGCCCGCCATCAGGCAGCCGACGCGGCCGATCGCGTGTCCGAGGGCGAGGGACGGAGCGATCACGTCGACGGTGGGAAGGAACTCCATCCGGTGCCGTCGCAGCAGCACCACCGCGGCGATCACCGCCGCGAGGAAACCGCCGAGAAAGACGCCGCCGGCCCGAATCAGGACGATCAGCTCGGCGGGATCACGGATGAAACGCGGCAGCTCGACCAGGACCAGGAGCACCTTCGATCCGACCAACGCCCAGATCACCAGCCACAGGCCGACGTCGACCACCCGTGCGCCGTCGAGCCCCGAGCGGTCCGCCCGTTTCTTGAGGGTGATCAACGCCACCACCAGCGCGACCACCAGCATCACGCCGTACGTGGGGAGCTGGAAGAAGCCGAGGTCAACGAGGATCGGGTGCATCGGCGGTGTCCGGGGTCTCGCGGTGAAGACGCAGCTCGGCGATGATCAGCAGCGCGGCGCCGACCGTGATCGCGCTGTCGGCGACGTTGAAGTCGGGCCACGACCAGTGGCGGCCGCCGACCCGGACCCAGAGGTGGATGAAGTCCACCACCCACCCGTAGAGCACCCGGTCGATCAGGTTGCCGACGGCCCCCCCGAGGATCAGCCCGAAGCCGAGCGCGGCGCTGATCCGTCGGTGGCCGTGGCGGACCAGCATCCAGGCGATCACGACCACCGCGCCCACGATCACCGCGTGCAGACCCAGGCGCGAGAGCGGCCCGCCCTGGTCGAACAGGCTGAAGGCGATGCCGCGGTTGTGGACGTGGGTGAGGGCGAATCCGGGCAGGACGTCGACCCAGGCCCCGGGCTCGAGCCGATCGAGCACCAGTCCCTTCGTGACCCGGTCGAGGGCGACGATGAGGACCGCGACCAGCCAGGCAAGAGTGCCGCGCATCAGCCGAGCTCGGCCCGTCCCTCGGCGAGCAGACGGGTCACCACGTCGTGGCAGCGCTCACAGAGATCGGGCAGCTCCGGGTCGGCGACCAGCGCGGGGTATCTCCGCCAGCAGCGGGCGCAGGTCGGCGCCTCGAACGGCTCGGTGGCGACCCGGAGTGCCGGATAGCCGGCGACCTCGTCGCCGGTGTCACCCTCGCGGGTGACCGCCGAGACGATCAGGAGCTCGGCGATGCCGATTCCGGTCGCTTCGAGGTCGTCGTCGAGCCGGCTGAGCTCGCCCGAGAGCCGCACTCTCGCCTCCTCGGACTTGCCGATCCTGGCGTCCTGCCGGAGCGCTTCCAGCTGGCGGTAGACCACCTCGCGAAGAGCGAGCAGACGATCCCACCGGGCGTCGGCAGCGGCGTCGTCGGCAACCTCCTCGAGCTCGGCGAAGCGGGCCAGGTGGACCGAGACCTCGTGCTGGCCGGGCAGCTCCCCCACGCCTCGTCGGTGGTGAAGGAGAGCACCGGGGCGAGCAGCGTCAGCAGGCTCTCGAGGAGGCGGTACAGCACGGTCTGGGTCGCCCGGCGGCGCGGATCGTCCGGGTGGGCGCAGTACAGGCGGTCCTTGACAGGTCGAGGTAGAGCGCCGACAGGTCGACCGCGCAGAAGTTCACCGCCCGGTGGTAGATGGTGGACACTCGTAGTCGCGGTACGCCTCGACCACTGTGCGGGCGAGCGACCGGGCGCGTCGCACGACGAAGGCGTCGGCGCCGGTGAGTGCGTCGAGAGGCACCGCGTGCCGTGCGGGGTCGAAGTCCGACAGGTTGCCGAGCAGGAAGCGGAACGTGTTGCGGATCTTGCGGTAGGCCTCGGTGTTGCGGGTCATGATCTCGTCGCGAGATCCGGAGGTCCTCGCGGAAGTCGACCATCGCCGTCCACAGGCGCAGGATGTCGGCGCCGTACTGCTTGAGCAGCTCCTGGGGCGAGATGGCGTTGCCGACGCTCTTCGACATCTTGTGCCCGTCGGCGTCGAGCACGAAGCCGTGGGTCAGCACCTGCGCGGTAGGGCGGCGCTCCCGTGAGTGCCGACCGCGACCAGCAGCGAGGACTGGAACCAGCCGCGGTACTGGTCGTGGCCCTCGAGGTAGAGGTCGGCGGGCCAGGCGAGGCCGTAGCGGTCGCTGTCGCAGACCGGCGAGGTGGCTGACGCCGGAGTCGAACCAGACGTCGAGGATGTCGTTCTCCTTGCCGAACGACGTCCCGCCGCACGCCGGGCAGGACGAGCCCTGGGGCAGCAGCTCGGCGGGCGTCGGCGCGAACCAGGCGTCGGCGCCCTCGCGCCGGAACAGCTCCTGCGACGTGGTCGAAGACCGACGCGTCGAGCGCAGCGGCTCGCCGCAGGCGATGCAGGTGCAGCGCGGTGATCGGCACGCCCCAGAGCCGCTGGCGCGAGATGCACCAGTCGGGGCGGTTCTCGATCATGCCCGTCGATCCGCGGTCTCGGCCCCAGCGCGGGACCCACTCGACGCCGTCGATCTCGTCCGAGCGCCCGCTGCCGCAGGTCGTTGCGCGTCGATGCGGATGAACCACTGCTCGGTGGCGCGGAAGATGACCGGCTTCTTGCAGCGCCAGCAGTGCGGGTAGGAGTGGCGTGATCGCGCTCCGCAGCGAGCAGGCGCCCGCGCGACGCGAGCCGCTCGACGATCGCGGGTTGGCGTCGAAGACGTGTCCGGCCCTGCCAGTCGGCCGACCTCGGCGGTGAAGCGGCCGCCGTCGTCGATCGGGGCGAAGATCTCGAGCCCGTAGGTCTCGCCCGATCGTCGATAGTCCTCGGCCCGTGGCCGGGCGCGGTGTGCACGCAGCCCGGTGCCCTGTCGAGGTGACGTAGTCGGCGAGCGATGAACGGCCCGTCCCGGTCGGCGAACGGGTGGCGGTAGTGCGCGCCGTCGAGCTCCCGGTCCGCGGAAGGTCCGCAGCGACCTCGGGGCCGCTCCAGCCGGCTGCGTCGCCGGCGCGCCTCCAGCAGCGCGGCCGCGACCAGGAAGCGGGACTCGCGCTCTCGAACCACGACGTACTCGAAGTCGGGGT
This sequence comes from uncultured Acidobacteriota bacterium, assembly GCA_963714745.1. Taxonomy (GTDB): domain Bacteria; phylum Acidobacteriota; class Thermoanaerobaculia; order Thermoanaerobaculales; family Sulfomarinibacteraceae; genus CAVQPK01. The sequence continues at coordinate 1,427,947 of CAVQPK010000007.1, read as the reverse complement.
GGACGGCGATGGCGAGGTTGGCGGGCAGCGTCCACGGCGTCGTGGTCCAGATCAGGGCGAACGCTGGCTTGCCGTCGTCGAGCGCCGAGACCGCTCGCGGGCATCGGCGGCGAGCGGGAAGGCGACCGTGACCGAGGGGCTGGTGTGGTCCGCGTACTCGACCTCGGCCTCGGCGAGCGCGGTGCGGCAGGAGAAGCACCAGTGGACCGGCTTGAGGCCCCGGTCGACCGAGCCCGCGCGCGACGAGCCGTGCAGAGCGGCCGCGATCTCGGCCTCGTAGGCGAACTCCATCGTCAGGTAGGGGTCGTCCCAGTGGCCCAGGACGCCGAGACGCGGAACTCCTCGCGCTGGATGTCGACGAACTGCGCGGCGTACTCGCGGCAGGCCCGTCGGATCTCCGGCACCGACATGCGTCGCCTTCTTGCCCGAGCTGCTGTCGACCTGATGCTCGATCGGCAGCCCGTGGCAGTCCCAGCCGGGCACGTAGGGGCGTCGAAGCCCGATCATCGTCCGCGACTTGACGACCACGTCCTTGAGGATCTTGTTGAGCGCGTGGCCGATGTGGATGTGGCCGTTGGCGTACGGCGGGCCGTCGTGGAGGATGTACCGGTCCGATCCCCGCCGCGCCTCGCGGATCCGGCCGTAGAGGTCGAGCTCGCTCCACCGTGCCAGGATCTCCGGCTCGCGGACCGGGAGCTGGGCTCGCATGGCGAACCCGGTGCTCGGCAGGTTCAAGGTCTTGCGGTACATCGGGCCTGCGCCTCCGGGCTGCGAGCCTACGCGGCGCACCCCACACCGTCAAGTCGCCGCGAGCCCTGCGACGCTTGCGTTCTCGGATGAACCACCAAGACACCAAGACACCAAGATGCGGACCATGGCCTGGGAGTCCCGAGGGCCCAGCGGGATTCGAGTCTGCACCCCATGCCGTATGGGCCCCTCAGCTTCTCTTGCGTCGGGCGGTTGGGGGCTTGGTGTCTTGGTGGTGAGTACGGGTGCGGGCGAGGGTCACGCGCGCAGGATGGAGCGCACGCGGTCGATGACGTCGGCGGCGGAGAACGGTTTGGTGATGTAGCCGTCGGCGCCGACCTCGCGCCCGCGCAGAATGTCCTGGGCGAAGCCCCGGGCGGTGAGCATGACGATCGGGATCGAGCGGGTGGCTTCTCGGCCGCGCAGCGTGCGGGCGAGCTCGAAGCCGGTGGTAGGGGTGGCGAGAGCGACGTCGAGCAGGATCAGGTCGACGGGTTGCCGGTCGAGCACGTGCTCCGCCTCCTCCGCCGAGGTCGCCTCGTAGGTGATGAAGCCCTCTCGGCGGAGCTTGAACGAGAGAATACGCAGGATGTACGGCTCATCGTCGACGAGCAGGATGCGGCGCCCCATCGACTCGAGTCTACATCTCTCGGCGTGATCGGATCAATCTTCGTATGAGGAACTTCGGCAGCGGTTGATCGGAGTCACAGCATCCGGCGGATCACGTCCGGGAGGAGGACCTCGGCCGCCGCCAGCGCGAGGTGCAGGACACCGAACGCGCTCACGGCGCCTCGGACGGCGGGTTCGCCGGCGAGGTTCGCGAGGGCACCGGGCAGGCGGACGATGAACCCGTTCCAGACCGGGCTCCAGGGCAGCAGCAGCATCGCGAGCCCGACGTGCACCAGGTAGGCGGCGTAGAGCGCGAACAGGATCAGACGGGCGGGCTTCACCGCGACATCATACCGGCACAGTGGGCTGGTGACGCCCGCGCGCTCGTCTGTGCTGTCCCGGGGGACGGGCGCGCCGCCGGCGGCAGCGAAGTGGGCGCACCGACGCGCATGCTACCGTAAACCGGTGCTGTCACTGCTGTGGGGCTCGCCTCTCCCGCCGGTGCGGTCCGGCGTCAGCGACTATGCTGTCGAGCTGCTCCCCGAGCTGGCCCGCCACGCCGCGGTGCGGGTCCTGGCGCCGCCCGGGTGGAGCGAGCCCCCCGACTGGCCGCTTGCGGGTGTGGTCGAGGTGGTGCCGGGAGACACCCGGCCCCGGCCCGACGAGGTCGAGGTCCTGCACCTGGGCAACAACCCCTACCACGAGTGGCTGATCGACCGCCTGCCCCCGGCCCGCGGCGCGGTGGTGCTGCACGATCCGGTGCTCCATCACCTCCTGATCGAGTCAACCGTCGCTCGCGGCGACGTCGACCGGTACCAGCGTCAGGTCGCCGAGGCCCACGGGAACGCCGGCGCGGCCCTCGCCCGAGGTCGGCTCTTCGGCCTCACCGGCCGTCGCGACCCGTTCCTTTTTCCCGCACGTCGGGCCTTCCTGGCCGAGGTCGGGACCGTGATCGTGCACTCGGAGTGGGCGGCCCGGGAGGTCGCCAAGGACCTGCCGCGGGCGCGGGTGGTGCGGCTCGGATTGGCGGTCGCGGATCCGGGCGCCATCGACCGGATGGCAATGCGCCGGCGGCTGGATCTCGCCGACGATCGCGTGGTGCTCGATGCACCTGGGCTTCTTGACCCCGGCCAAGGGGTTGCGCCAGGTCCTCGGGGCAGTGGCGGCGGCCCACAGCATGGGAGTGCCGGTCGAGCTGGTGCTGGTCGGAGAGGGGGCGATGGCGTCCGAGCTGACCGGGGCGGTGCAGAGTCTCGGGCTGGAGCGGGCGGTGCGCTCCACCGGCTGGGTCGACAGCGAGTCGGTCAGGAGCCTGCCCGCCGCGGCGGATCTCGGTGTCGTGCTGCGAACCCCGTCGGCAGGAGAGACCTCGGCGGCTGCGGTTCGTTTCCTGGCCTGCGGGACGCCGGTGGCGGTCGCGGGGTTGCGGCAGTTTCTGGAGTGGCCCGAGCCCGCCGCGCCGCGGGTGACCCCCGGACCGAGTGCGGCAGCGGAGCTCACCCGCGTCCTCGGGCAGGCGACCGGTCCGGGGTGGGAGCAGCGACGGCAGGCCGCCCGCGAGGCCTACCTGAGCCGCCACCGCCCCGAATCGGCGGCCGCAGCGATGGCGGCGGCCCTGGAGGATCTGTAGCCCGCACTCTTCAGGGAGTCTCGGCTCAGGCCGCAGACCCGCCGACCGTCGTGGTCTCCTAGGGAGGGGGCGCTGGCCTGGCTTCGATCGCCTCCGAGAGCAGGTCGGAGGCCGCGCGGGCTTCGGCGGCGAGCCGCTGATTGACGCCCGGGGTGGCGGCGTCCGGTGCCAGGCGCGATGATTGGGCGAGCAGCTCGGAGGCCTCGGCGAACCGATCCTGCCGGTAGAGGGCCGCTGCGAGCAGGTTGAGCACTGCCGGGTCGGTCGGTCGGGCGGCCAGCACGGCGCGGGCGCCCTGCTCGGTCTCCTTCGGGATTCCCCGCTCGAGAGCGAGCACCGCGCGCAGCAGCACCGTCTCGTCGCCGTTGTCGCCGAGCTGCTCGATCACCCGACCCGCCTCGGAGAGCAGGCCGGCCCGCACCAGCGCCAGGGCCAGGCCCCGGCGGACGTCGGGGGGGGCGAACCCTCCCGCCACCGCCGTGCGGAGCGCGGTCAGCGCCCCGTCGTCCCGACCGAGTGCGAGCATCGCCTGGCCCAGACGGGCCGAGACCTGGGGGTCGTCGGGGAGCAGGTTCGAGGCCGCGCGGAGCGGCTCGAGAGCCTCGTCGAAACGCCCCTGGACCAGCAGCAGCTCGCCCAGCGCGAGCTGCACCTCGGGCAGCAGCGGGTTCTCCGCCAACGCGGTGCGCAGCTCCTCGAGGGCCCGCTCCTGGCGGCCGAGACGGGCGTCGAGCAGCCCGAGCGCGGCCCATGCGCGATCGGAGTGGGGCCAGCGCTCGGTCAGCTGCCGAAAGACGTCGCGAGCAGCCGAGCTGTCGCCCATCGCGAGGTAGACCTCGCCGAGCCTGAGCCTGAGCCCGATATTGTCGGGCTGCAGGCCGAGCGCCGACTTGAGGGCGAACTCGGCCTCGGTCCAGCGGGCAGCGCGTTGGGCGGCCTCCGCCATCAGCTCGAGCCCGGCCACGTTGTTCGGCTGCCGTGCGACCACCTCGCGCAGCATCTCGAGGCTCGCTTCGACGTCGCCCTCGCCGAGCAGGCTGTTGGCCCGCAGGATCAGGTCCGGGATCGACATCGACGCCACGGGCGCGGCGGGTCCGCCGAGGCCGTACCGTGCGCGCAGCGCGGCGGCCTCCTCGGTCCGGCCGAGACGCTCCAGCAGGGCCACCTTGAGAGGGGCGAGCCGGGCGTCGCCAGGCGAGCCGAGCAGCAGCCGGTCGATGTCGGCCAGCGCGCCCTCGAGGTCGTCGCCGGCCTCCAGTCGTGACTCGACCGCGGCCACGGTCGCCTCGACGTCCGGAGCTGGGGGTTGCGAGCCCGGTGTCGCAAGGTCGGTCGCCGAGCTGCGCGCGCTCTCGAAGAGCGTGACGAACTCCTGGGTGTAGTAGTCGGTGGCGAGCGTCAGTCCGGGGTCTTCGACGAGAGCCGCACGGAGGTGGGTCTGAACCTCGCGCTCGCGGCCCAGGGCGAACAGGGTCCAGGCGATCCGGACGTGGATCTCGGCGCGGCGGCCGGGCTCCTGGACCTCGGCCAGGGCGGCGGTGTAGAGCTGGACCGCGCGGCCGAACTCGCCGGTCCGGTAGGCCTGGAGCGCGGCTTCTTCGCTCGCAGTGGGCTGCGCCTGGGCCAGCGATCCTGCCAGCATGAGGACCAGCGCCGTGAGGGCACGGGAGAAGACGTTCATGGCCCTACTGTATCCGCGGCCGCCACGGTGCGGCAAGAGCCGCGGGCCCCGACGTCACTGAGGAGGGGCTGGTTCGGCGGGGGGAGCGACCACCACGACCAGGGCCGGGCTCGGGAGCCGAGGCACCGAGATCCGCTGTCGGAACGAACGATCGCCCCACCTGACCACGAGCAGGTGCCCGCCGGATGGGACCATCTGGCGCACGATCGGGATCGTTCCGAGGCGCGCACCGTCGAGGGTGGCGACCCCCCCGGGGGGGGCCAGAGTCTCGTCCGGCATCACGGTCAGGAGGCCGACGTCGAGCACCAGGGAGATCACCGTGGTGGACTGGGTCACGGTACGAGTCAAGGTCGTCGCCGGGTAATCCGGGAGCTGCAGCTGGAAGCGATGCTCACCCGGCGCCAGGGTCACCTCACCGCTCGAGATGCGGCCGCTGCCGACCGCGCGACCGTCGATCGCGACGACGGCGGGAGGATCGACCACCAGACGGACGGTGACCTCGCGGACGGGATCGGGAGTCGGAGCCGCTTCGGGGGTCGAGGTGGGCTGCGGGGTCGCGGTGGCGGTCGCGGTCGCAGTGGCGGTTGCAGTCGGGGTCGGGGTGAACGGCGCCCACGGTGGTCCGGCCGGACCGAAGACGGTCTCCTGGGCGAGGGGCGAGAAGCCGACCAGACCGCCGAGAGTGACCACGACGGCGGCGAGCAGGCCGAGGAAGACGGGCGCGACCAACGACCTGCCGCGCGCCGGTTGAGGCGTCGGGGTGTGACGCAGCATCGCGTCGTCGGGGCTGTGCTCGAGCCGCCTCTGGTCGAGGTGCCGGGTGGCGGCGGTGTCGTCGGTGAGCTGACCCATCCGGCGAACCAAGCGGCGCAGGGCCGCAGTGGAGTCGTCGGCTGGAACCGCGTCGAGTCGGGCGGCGACCCGGCGCAGCGCCTCGCCCATCTCCTGGGCGCTCTGGAATCGTCGCTCGGGCTGCTTCGCGAGGGCCTGGCAGATCACCGCCTCGAGCTCGGGCGGGCACCCGCCGCTGACGGTCGATGGCAGCGGAGGCTCCTCGTTGAGCACGCGGAAGAGCACGTTCGAGAGGGAGGAGCCCTCGAACGGCCGCCGTCCGGTGATCAGCTCGTAGCCCACGACCCCGAGCGCGAAGATGTCGGTCCGGGCGTCGATGGTCCCACCCTGGATCTGCTCGGGCGCGAGGTAGCCGGCGGTGCCGAGGGCGATCCCGGTCTGGGTCAGCCGTGACGCCGAGTCGAGGGACTTCGCGATCCCGAAGTCCATGATCTTGACCGTTCCGTCCTCGAGGACACGGATGTTGGACGGCTTGATGTCGCGGTGGACGATGCCGCGCTCGTGAGCGTGGTCGAGCCCGTCGCAGATCTGGAGCAGGATCGAGATCACGGCGATCGGACCACCGAGCACGTCGGCGCGCGCCAGCTCGTCGATGTCGTATCCCCCGAGCAGCTCCTGGACGATGTACGGGACCTCTCCCTCGAACCCGAAGTCGAACACCAGGGTGATGTTGGGGTGGACCAGATTGCCGACGACCTGAGCCTCATGGGCGAAGCGCTGACGGACCTCGGCGTCGGGGCTGGAGCACATCTTGATGGCGACCGATCGGTGGATGAACGGGTCCCTCGCTTCGTAGATGACCCCGAAACCCCCGGCGGCGATCTGGCCGACGATCTCGTACTTGCCGATCCGCTCGGGGATGCCCATGCGAACCCGGTCCCCTCTCAGTGCGGCGCGTGGCCGAGCACGCGCCCTTCGCTGGCTTCAGTTGCATTATCCACGATACCGGAGGGCTCGCCGGGGCTTTCCGAACGGCCTGCGGTGGGTCGAGCGGGCCGGCGCCGGCCGCACGGGCCGAGGCGGCCGGACCCGACGGTGTCGTCGAATGCGCCGGCCGGCCTCACTCGGCCGCCCGGCAGGACGGATTCAATCGAGTCCGTGGGTGAGGAAGAACGACAGCTCCTCGAGGTGGATCTTGAGGTCCACGGTCTTGACCATCACCCCTGCCGGCGCACGCACCTGGGTCGGGGCGAAGTTGAGGATCGCCCTTGAGGCCGGCGGCGACCATCTGGTCGCAGACCTTCTGCGCCGGTGCGGCGGGCGTCGTGATGACCCCGATCTGGACGTCGCGTTGGGCGACGATCTCTGGCAGCCGGGAGGCATCCTCGACCAGCAGCCCGGCGGGGGTCGGCTCGCCGATCTTGCTCGGGTCGGAGTCGAGCACGCCGACCACCAGGAAGCTGCCGCCTGAGAACCCGGAGTAGTGGCAGAGGGCGGTCCCGAGGTTGCCGGCGCCGACGATCAGCAGGCGCCGCTCCCGGTCGAGCCCGAGGATCTCGACGACGTACTGGCGCAGCTCGCGGACGTTGTAGCCGACGCCGCGCACTCCGAACTCACCGAAGTAGGCGAGGTCCTTGCGGATCTGAGCCGAGTTGAGGTTGAAGCGCTGGGCCAGCTCCTGGCTGGAGACGGTCTCGACGCCGAGCTCGAGCAGACGCTCGACACATCGCAGGTAGACCGACAGCCGGGCGATCGTCAGCTCGGAGATCGACTCTCGCGTCGAGATGCCGCTTGTACGACGCCATGGGGTCACCTCACCAGGACCTGGACTGCAGCCTGGGCCGCCGCGAAGATCGGGGTCGGGTAGAGGCCGAGCACCACGACCGCGAGGGCGGACAGCGAGGCGACCGCCGTAATCGCCAGCGAGTGCGGGAACGCGGGCGCGCGGCGCGGCAGGGGCTGCATGTACATCACGTAGACCACCCGCAGGTAGTAGAACGCCGAGATCAGGGAGTTGAGAACGCCGAGCACCGCGAGCCAGATCAGACCCGAGTTGACCGCTGCGCGGAAGACCATGAACTTGCCGGCGAATCCGACGAACGGCGGCACTCCGGCGAGCGAGAACATGCAGACGGTGAGCGCCAGGCCCAGGATCGGGCGCTGCCAGCCCTGGCCTGCCAGGTCGGAGATGAGGTGGGGCTCGTTCTCGCGCTCGGACATGCGCCGCGATCACTGCGAACGCGCCGATGTTCATCACCGTGTAGGCCGCGAGATAGACGAGCACCGCCGCGCCACCGTCGGCCCCAGCGACGATCACGCCGACCAGCGCATAGCCCATGTGCGCGATGCCGGAGTAGGCGAGCATCCGCTTGATGTCCCGCTGCACGATGGCGACGATGTTGCCGAGGGTCTGGGAGCAGACCGCGATCAGGCCGGCGGCGAGCAGCCAGCGGGGCGAGACCGTGAACAGGTCCATCCCGTCGACCACCCGCAGCAGCGCGATCAGCGCGGCGCCCTTGGGGACCACCGAGAGAAACGCGGTGACCGGTGTCGGTCCGCCCTGGTAGACGTCAGGCGCCCAGCCGTGGAACGGGAACAGCGCCAGCTTGAATCCGAGGCCGCCGACCACCATCGCGACGCCGATCACCAGCGATCGGGTCGAGGGCTCCGGCAGCGCGCACCGCCTCGCCCATCCCGGGGAGGCTGGTGGTGCCGGTGGCGCCGTACAGGAGGGCGATCCCGTACACCACGAACGCCGAGGCGAAGGCGCCGACCACGAAGTACTTGATCCCGGCTTCGATCGAGATCGGCACCTTGCGGAGGTACGCGTTGAGCACGTAGAGCGGGATCGAAAGCAGCTCGAGACCGAGGAAGAGCGGCAGGGCGTCGATCGACGTGGCCATCACCATCGCGCCGACGCTGGCGAGCAGGAGGAGCGAGTAGAACTCGCCGCCGTCGGCGTCGTTGCGGCGCAGGAAGGGCCCGGCCATCCACGCGGTCAGGAAGCACGGCGGCGAGGATGTAGAGGTCGACGAAGGAGGCCACGGCGTCGATCCGCAGCATGTCGCCCCACACCGGCGCCCGGAAGGGGCTGGCTCAGCCGGGCCCACGACCGCCCCGGCGACAGCCAGCAGGGTGAGCTCGGACGAAGCGCGCCGCAGCCGCGGCGAGACCGCGTCGACGACCAGCAGCAGGCCCGCAGCCAGCGGTCAGGATGATCTCCGGCAGGATGGCGAGGACGTCGACTGAGGTGGGCGTGAACACGCTGCGTCCTTTGCGTCACCGACCCAGCAGGAGGCGGACCGCGGCCTCCGTCGGGTCGAGGAAGGTGGTCGGGTGGACGCCGATCCAGACGATGAGGACCAGCAGCGGCGCGACCGCGAGGAGCTCGCGCGGGCCCGATGTCGGTGAGCTCGCGGTTCTCGTCGTTGTCGAGCGCGTTCCAGAACACCCGCTGGACCATCCACAGCATGTAGACGGCGCCGAAGATGATGCCGAGGGCCGCGATCACGACCGCGACCGGGTGGCTGGTCCAGCTGCCGGCGAGGATCAGGAACTCGCCGACGAAGCCGTTCAGGCCGGGCAGGCCGATCGACGACAGCGTCGACGAGCAGGAACACCGCGGTGAAGACGGGCATCACCTTGGCGATGCCGCCGTAGTCGGCGATCAGGCGGGTGTGGCGCCGCTCGTAGATCACGCCGACGAGCAGGAAGAGCGCGCCGGTGGAGAGGCCGTGGTTGACCATCTGGAGGACGGCGCCCTGGGTCGAGGCGACCGTGCCGCGCGGCCAGACCGAGCATGACGAAGCCGAGGTGGCTGACCGAGGAGTAGGCGACCAGCTTCTTGATGTCCGGCTGCACCATCGCCACCAGGCGCCGTAGATGATGCCGATCACCGCCAGCACCAGCGAGCAGCGGGGCGAACGCCTCCCAGGCGCCCGGGAAGAGCGGCACGGCGAAGCGCAGGAAGCCGTAGGTCCCGAGCTTCAGCAGCACGCCGGCGAGGATGATCGAGCCGCCGGTGGGCGCCTCGACGTGGGCGTCGGGCAGCCAGGTGTGGAGCGGGAACATCGGCACCTTGATCGCGAAGGCGAGCGCGAAGGCGGCGAACAGGAGCAGCTGCGGGCTGGTCATGAAGGCCGCGCCGAGCGGGACGTCCGGGGCAGTCTGGAGCAGGTCGAGGTAGGCGTAGCGTCCAGGTGCCGGTCTGACGCCGTGGTGGAAGGCCGCGAGCCAGAGGATCGCGACCAGCATCAGCAGCGAGCCGACCATGGTGAAGAGGAAGAACTTGACCGCCGCGTAGATGCGCCGCGCGCCGCCCCAGACGCCGATGATGAAGTACATCGGGATCAGCATCAGCTCCCAGAAGACGTAGAACAGGAACAGGTCGAGGGCGACGAACGCGCCGATCATGCCGGTCTCGAGCAGCAGCAGCGAGACGTGGAAGCCCTTCACCCGCTCGGTGATCGCGGTCCAGGAGGCCGAGGATCACGACCGGGATGCAGCAGCGTCGGTCAGCAGCACGAGGAGCAGCGAGATGCCGTCGACCCCGAGCCGGTAGGCGATGCCGAACTGCGGGAATCCACGGCAGGCCTCCTCGGTCGAGCTGGAAGCCCGCCGTGTTGGGGTCGAACCCGGTCCACACCAGGCACGAGAGCGCGAAGATCGCCAGCGACGGCGGCAGCGCCGAGCCAGCGGTGGGCGCGCTCCCAGCGGGCCGGGACGCAGGCCGAGCAGCGAGCGCGACCGCGGCCGGGGCGAGGGTGACAACGGACAGCAGGTGCTCATCGCAGCACGGACGCCTCCGACTACCAGCAGGCATGAGCGGCCAGGGCGAGGACGCCGACGGCCACAGACAGCGCGTAGTTGCGGACGTTCCCGGTCTGCAGGAAGCGCAGCAGGTCGCCCGTGAGCTCGGTGACGAAGGCGGTCCCGTTGACCAGGACCCCGTCGATGACGACCGCGTCGAAGGCCTTCCACGAGAACAGGGCCGCGCGGTGGAGCGGCCGGACCACGGTCGCGTCGTAGAGCTCGTCGACGTAGTACTTGTTGAGCACGGCGCGAGTAGGCGCGGGGGAAGCGCTCGGCGATCCGGCGCGGGCGTCTCGCCGGCCTTCGGCCCCGAGGTAGAAGCGCGGTCGCCAGCCAGATCCCGAAGCCGGCCGCGGCCAGCGACAGCGCGATCAGCGCCCAGCTCGAGCCCGAGCGACAGGTGGTGCCGCGTGCGCACGCCCGTGACCCTCGGCCGCGTGGCCGACCGGGAGCAGGATCGGGCTCAGGAAGCGGTCGATCAGGTTCCACTCCGGGTGACCGAAGATCTTGCCCGGCACCCCGAGGAAGCCGCCGACGACCGACAGCGACGCCAGGACCACGAGCGGCATGGTCATCGTCCACGGCGACTCGTGCAGGTGGTGCTCCGCCTCGTGCGCCGCCCCGGAACTCGCCGTAGAAGGTCAGGTACACCAGCGCGGAACATGTAGAACGCGGTCAGCACCGCGCCGCCACACCCGAGCACCCACAGCGCGTAGGTACGACGTCGCCGTACCCGTTGAGGTTCGCCGTGCGCCGGCCGCGAACGCCTGCGCCAGGATCTCGTCCTTGGAGAAGAAGCCGGCGAACGGCGAGATCCCGGCGATCGCGAGCGTCGCGACCAGGAAGGTCCAGTAGGTGATCGGCATGTGCTTCTTCAGGCCGCCCATCTTCCGCATGTCCTGCTCGCCGCCGCAGGCGTGGATCACCGAGCCCGAGCCGAGGAACAGGCAGGCCTTGAAGAAGGCGTGGGTGACGACGTGGAAGATCGCCGCCACGAACGCGCCGACGCCGGCGCCCAGGAACATGTAGCCGAGCTGCGACACGGTGGAGTAGGCGAGCACCTTCTTGATGTCGTTCTGCGCCAGCCCGATGGTCGCGGCGAAGACCGCCGTCAGGCCCGCCGACCACCGCCACGACCAGCATCGCGGTCGGGCGCGAGACGGAAGAACGACGTTGCAGCGCGCGACCATGTAGACGCCCGCGGTGACCATGGTCGCGGCGTGGATCAGCGCCGACACCGGCGTCGGGCCGGCCATCGCGTCGGGCAGCCAGACGTACAGCGGCAGCTGCGCCGACTTGCCGATGGCGCCGACGAACAGCAGCAGCGCGATCAGCGTCGCCGAGCGCCGCGTACAGCTCCGGGTCGCGCCGCCGCCTCGGCGAACATGTCCGCCGAAGTCGACGGTGCCGAAGACCGCGAAGGCCGCGAAGATCGCCAGCAGGAAGCCGAAGTCGCCGATGCGGTTGACGATGAACGCCTTCTTGCCGGCCGCGGCGCACCAGTCCTTCTCGAAGTAGAAGCCGATGAGCAGGTACGAGCACAGCCCGACGCCCTCCCAGCCGACGAACAGCACCGGCAGGTTGGCGCCCAGGACCAGCATCAGCATCGCGAACATGAACAGGTTCAGGTAGGCGAAGTAGCGCGCGTAGGCCCGTCCGGTCTCGTGGTGCATGTAGCCGACCGAGTAGACGTGGATCAGGAAGCCGACGAAGGTGACGAAGACCAGCATCACCGCCGACAGCGGGTCGAGGCTGGAGCGCGACAGTCGACGGTGACGCTCGCCGGCCGCGATCCAGGTGAAGTAGCGCTCGACGACGGTGCTCGCCGTGGCTGGCCCGAGGTACTGGAACGAGGGCCGACGAAGGTCGCGACGGTCGCGAGGCCCGACCGAGCCGACGCCGACGAGCGTTGACCAGCGCGCTTGCGAGCAGCCCGCGGCGCCGAGCAGGAGGCAGAGCAGTGCGCCGGCGAGGGGGAGGATGGGGATCGAGCCAGAGCAGGCCGAGCATCGCGTCTCCTCCTACCAGCGCAGGACGTTGAGGCGGTCGACGTCGATCGACTGCCTTGAGCCGGTGCAGATCGCGATGAAGAGCGCCAGGCCGACCGCCGCCTCGGCGGCGGCGACGCCGATGACGAAGAAGACGAAGACCTGGCCGTCGACCGCCGCCGCGGCGTTGCCGGGCTCGGCGGCGAGCTTGAGCGCGAAGGCCACGAAGGCGAGGTTGGCCGCGTTGAGCATGATCTCGAGCGAGAGGAAGATCGCGATGCCGTTGCGGCGCAGGAGCACGCCGAGCGGTGCCGATGGCGAACAGGACCGCGGACAGCGCCAGGACCCAGGTGTAGTGGGACCGGGATCAGGTCGGCAGGGCTCATCGGGACTCCCTCCGAGCCAGGACGACGGCGCCGACGATGGCCGCGACCAGCAGCAGCGGAGATGAACTCGAAGGCGAACAGGTGCGAGCCGAGCAGGGCCCGGCCGAGGGCGTAGGCGGTGCCCGCCTCGGCGCGCCGGGACCACCGTTCCGAGGGCAGGCGTCAGCCGGACACGACCAGCACCGGCGGCCGCCGATGGCGATCGCCAGCGCGGCGCCGAGGGCGCGCCTGGAGCGGGCGGCCGGCTCGCCGAGACTGCTCGACCTGCGCCGAGTTGAGCAGCATGACCACGAACAGGAACAGGACCAGGATGGCGCCGGAGTAGACGATCAGCTGCGATCGCGGCCAGGAAGTCCATGCCGAGCAGCGCGAAGATCGACGGCCAGGGCGAAGAAGGTGACCAGACCAGCGACAGCACGTTGATCACCGGGTTGCGGTGGGCGATGGCGACCACCGCGAGATACAGCGCCACCGCGGCGACCGTAGAAGACGATCGCTCCATGAGCCCCCCCCGGACACCGAGCCGACAGCGCGACCAAGCCCACCGGTGTCCGTAGCCGGGACTCCGGCTGTGAGCTCCATCACAGCCATCCGAGGGCCATGGCGACCGCCACCCACAGGAAGTTGAGCACCGACCAGCGGCACCATCACCTTCCAGCCGAGTGCCATCAGCTGGTCGTAACGGAAACGCGGCAGGGTCCACCGGACCCAGACGACAGAACCACAGGAAGAAGCCCACCTTGGCCGCGAAGACCGCGATCGAGACGAGCAGGGCGGTCCAGCCGGACAGCGGTCGAGGTCGACCCACGGCAGCGTCCAGCCGCCGAAGAACAGCGATCACGATCAGCGCCGACGGAGGTGACCATGTGCACGTACTCGCTCATGAAGAACGCCGCGAACCTCATCGACGAGTACTCGATGTGGTAGCCGGCCACCAGCTCGGTCTCGGCCTCGGGGAGGTCGAAGGGCAGTCGGTTGGTCTCGGCGAACAGCGGCGACCAGAAGATGATGAAGCCGAGCGCCTGGGGGATGACGTTCCACTTGGGACGACCTGCGCCAGGTGCCCGACTGTACGACGATGACGTCGTCGAGGTGCAGCGACGCCGAGGCCAGCAGCACGCCGACGACCGACACGGTCATGGCGAGCTCGTAGGAGATCAGCTGAGCCGAGGCGCAGATGCCGCCGAGCAGCGAGTACTTGTTGTTGGAGGACCAGCCGGCGAGGACGATCGGTACACCCCGAGAGAAGCCGATGGCGAAGATGTAGAGCACCCCGATGTTGAGGTCGGGGGCGATCATGAAGCCCGTTGAGCGGCACGCCCGAAGACGCTGACGTCGGCGCCGGCGCCGAACGGGATCACGACGAAGGTCACCAGGGCGACGGTCAGCGCGATCACCGGCGCGAGCGAGTACAGGAAACGGGTTGACGCCCGTGCCGGGACCAGGTTCTCCTTGAAGAGCAGCTTGACCACGTCGACGATCGGCTGGAACAGCCCCATCGGCCCGACCCGGTTGGGCCCGAGGCGGTCCTGGATGAAGGCGGCGCCGCGGCGCTCGACCCAGACCATGATCGGCACCGTGGTCAGCAGGATGCCGACGACGACGCACGAGCTTGACCCGACGGTTACGGCGAGCTCAGCCCACATGCGGGACGCTCCTCGCAGGACCGGAATCCCGGCGCTCGACGCCGAGTCGGCGCAGGTCATCCCGGCGAAGCCGGGACCTCCGCTGCGATGCCTCGAAGAGCTCCTCGGCCGGTGCCTCGGCGTCGAGGCTGCGAGCGCCCAGCTCGACGGGCCAGCAGGGCCAGCATCTCCCACACCGGCCGGCGTCTCCGGCCGGGCGGAGCGAACGCCGCGCGAACGCTGCACCGGCCGGTCGACGAGGTGAACGTGCCCTCGGTCTGCAGGCCATCGACGCCGTCGGCAGCAGCCAGCCGGGCGGCTGCGGGTCAAGGGGATTGGGTCGCGGGCGTACCGCCACCGTCGCGCTGACCCGCAGAAGGCTGCTGGCCGCCTCGTCGCTTGCCAGCCACGGGTGGGCTCGGGCATCGAGCACCACCACCGGTCCGTGCGGCCGCCGACAGGAACGCCTCGAGTCCGGCCTGGTCGACCGTGTGAGCCCGAGCAGCCGGGCGCCGGTGCGAGTTGGGGTGGGCGTCGCGTGACTGGCCAGCCACTCGCCGCGGCCGTTCTTGATGCGCGGCGCGCTCGCCGGCGTGCATCGGGACCACCATCTCGCGGCCGCAGGTGGTCGACGAAGAGCTCGCGAGCCAGGTACAGCGCCTCGTTGCGACAGGTCGAGGCCGACGCGACGACGCGAGGGTCCGAGCTGCGTGCAGAGTCGAGCTCGGCGAGGGCGCGATCGCCTCGCGCCCAGGCGACGCGGCTCGAACGCCGCCGTCGCGCCGGTGTCGGGCGCCGACGTCGTCGCGTGGTTGAGCGCCTCGGCCAGGAAGCGGCCGTGAGTCGCACAGCCAGTCGCCGTTGATCTCGGCGTTCTCGCGCGGGATGAAGCGGTAGACGACTCCGTTCGTGGTGGTCGATCCAGACGTTGCAGCCGATCGAGCAGCCCGGGCACACCGAGTCGGTGTCGTCGAGGTGCCAGACGCGCTTGCCCGGAAGCGGAACTCGCTGCACGGTCAGCGCGCCCACCGGGCAGACGTCGGCGGCGCAGGCCGACCACGGGTTGTCGAACGGGCTGGCCGTCGAAGGTGTCGATGAAGGCGTGGTTGCCGCGCGACTTGTAGGTCAGGTCGGGCGGTCTCGGAGATCTCCTGGGTGAAGCGGATGCAGCGCGTGCAGTGGATGCAGCGGTTCTGGTTCTGAACCACGTGGGGACCGATCAGGCGCCGCTCGTAGCCGGGGAAGGTCCGCCGCGTCTCGACCATGTGGGTGGTGTCGATGCCCTGCTCGACCGAGTGGTCCTGCAGTAGGCACTCGCCGGCCTGGTCGCACACCGGGCAGTCGAGGGGGTGGTTGGCGAGCAGGAACTCCATCACCGCCGTCGCGGGCCTCCCGCACCCGGTCGGTGGTCTCCGATGTGCACCACCATGCCGTCGGCGACCGGGGTCGAGCAGGCGATGGCGAGCCGCGGCTGCCCTCGACCTCGACCATGCAGATGCGGCACTGGCCGACCACCGACAGGTACGGGGTGGTAGCAGTAAGTAGGGGATCTCGACCCCGGCCCGGCGGCCGCCTCGATCGAGGTTCGTCCCGCGGCGACCTCGACCTCGTGGCCGTCGATGGTCAGCTTCGCCATCGCGCTGCTCCTACGATACCGAACGCCCGGCCGAGCGCCCGACCAGGGCAGCACCGGCAGCTTCTTGGCGGGCAGCGGTTCGGCGCCGTCGCGATGTAGGCCTCGAACTCGTGCCCGAAGCTTGCTCGACGATGCTCGAGATCGGCACGCGAACGCGTCGCCGAGCGGACAGATCGTCATGCCCTGGCTGAGGCGAACCGGGCAGATGCGCAGCAGGGTCTCCGGGTCGCTCGGGCGGCCGTGGCCGCGGCGGATGCGGTCGACCATGTCGAGCGCCCAGTCGGAGCCTTCGCGGCACGGCGTGCACTGGCCGCACGACTCGTGGGCGTAGAAGTGGGCCAGGTTCTGCGGCGCGCCTCGACGATGTCGACGCGTCTCGTCCATGACGATGACGCCGCCCGAGCCGAGCATCGTGCCGGCCTCGGCCACGGCGTCGAAGTCGGCCGCCGTGTCGACCTCGTCGGCCGGCAGCACGGGGCAGACGAGCCGCCGGGGATGAACGCCTTGAGCTTGCGGCCGTCGCGGATGCCGCCGCAGTGCTCGTCGATGATCTCGCGGAAGGTGACCCCGAGCGGCAGCTCGTAGACGCCGGGCCGCTTGACGTGCCCGGAGACGCAGAAGAGCTTCGGGCCGGTGTTGCGCGGCCTGCCGATCGCGGCGAACCACTGCCGCGCCGCGCTCGATGATGTGCGGCACGCAGGCGAGGGTCTCGACGTTGTTGACGATCGGTCGGGCATGCCGAAGACGCCGACCACCGCCGGGAACGGAGGCTTGAGCCGGGGCTAGCCCGCGCTTGCCCTCGAGCGACTCGATGCAGCGCCGTCTCCTCGCCGCAGATGTAGGCGCCGGCGCCGCGGTGGACGTAGATCTCGAGGTCGAAGCCGGTGCCGAGGATGTTCTTGCCGAGGTAGCCCTTGCGCCTGCGCCTCGGCGATCGCCTGCTCGAGGATCTGGGCCTCGCGCACGAACTCGCCGCGGATGTAGATGTAGGCGATGTTGGCGCCGATCGCGTAGGAGGCGATGATGCATGCCCTCGATCAGCATGTGCGGGTCGACGTGGATGATCTCGCGGTCCTTGAAGGTGCCCGGCTCGGATTCGTCGGCGTTGCAGATCAGGTAGCGTGGGCTTGGGTGGTCCTTGGGGACGAAGCTCCACTTGACCGCCGGTCGGGAAAGCCGGCGCCGCCGCGGCCGCGCAGCTCCGGACGTTCCAGACCTCCTCGGTGACGTCCTCGGGGCTCCATCGATCAGCGCCTTCTTCAGGCGCTCGTAGCCGCCGAGCTGCGAGGTAGGTGTTGATGGAGCGGGAGTTGTCCTCGCCGCGGGCGCGCAGCAGGATGGGTTCCATCGCTCACGCCCTACGTCAGCTCGTCGAGCAGCCTCGTCGAGGCTTCTCGGCGGTCGAGGTTCTCGTAGTAGTCGTCGTTGACCTGGATCACCGGAGCCTCGCCGCAGGCGCCCAGGCACTGCACGTCGAGCAGCGTGAACTTGCCGTCCGAGGTGGTCTCGCCGAAGTCGATTCCGAGCTTGGTCTTGATCCGGTCGACCAGGTCAGAGGTCCCGCACAACTGGCAGGACAGGGTGGTGCAGACCTGCAGCAGGTAGCGTCCTGTGGGCTCCCGCTGGTACATGGTGTAGAAGGTGATGACGCCCTCGACGAAGGCGGGCGACAGCTCGAGCCGCCCGGCGATCGCCGTCACGATGCCCGGAGAGATCCAGCCCCAGCGCTCCTGGCCAGCCACAGCGTCGGCAGCAGGGCCGCCTGCTTGGTGGGGTAGCGCTTCAGCAGCTTTTGGATCTCGGCCTCCTGGGCCTCGTCGAAGCTGACCTCTGTGACCTGCTCGGGTCGCGCGATCTCGAGCGGCCGGGTGCTCTCCCGGATCATGCTTCGCCTCCGTCGGCGCCCAGCACCGGGGCCTTGTCCCGGCGCGACCAGTCGAACACGCCCTTCTTCCACAGCCAGACATAGGCGAGGGCGAGCAGCGAGATGAACGCCAGCATGTCGAGCAGCAGCACCCAGGCCCCGGAGCCGAGCTGGTCGCGGTAGGTCACCGCCCACGGATAGAGGAAGGCGACCTCGACGTCGAGCACCACGAAGACCAGCGCGACAAGGTAGAACTTGACCGAGATCCGCTTCTGGGCGCGATCGAGGAGCGGCATCCCGCTCTCGTAGGTCTCGCCCCTGGCCGCCGCCCGATCGCGCACGCGCTGACCGAAGAGCGCCGCGACGCCGAGCAGACCGACCGCGAAGGCCACCGCCACCCCGAGGGTGATCAGGACCGGGAGAAACTGTGTGGCCATACCTCCGCCCCCCATGTGGCCATTTTCACAATCGGCATCCTAACGGGCCGGACGGGGGCCGTCAACGCGGTCCCCCCGGGCACCGCCAGCGCGCGGAGCATACCCCATTCCGGCCGGCCGGGAGAGCGAACCACAGAGGCACGGAGGCACAGAGGAGCACAGAGAACCTCCTTCCATCCTGAGCGAACCCGCCCGGGCTCCCTGAGCCCGGGCGGGCGCGGCCCGGGCGGGAGGGGGCTCCGTGCCTCTGCGTCTCTGTGGTTCGTCTCTTACGGTGGGGGTAAGATCCCGCCATGCAGGACCACCAGATCATCCTCATCCTCGACTACGGCTCCCAGTACACCCAGCTGATCGCGCGGCGGCTGCGCGAGCTCGGGGTCAAGACGGTGATCGAGCGCGGCGACCTCGAGGCCGCCGAAGCTCGCGCGAGGGCGCCGATCGGCGTGGTGCTCTCCGGAGGCCCGGCGAGCGTGTTCGAGCACGGCGCGCTCCAGGTCGACCGCGGGATTCTCGAGCTCGGCGTGCCCGTGCTCGGGATCTGCTACGGCATGCAGCTCATGGCACGGCACCTGGGCGGCGACGTGCGCCCCTCGAACCTCCGAGAGTACGGGCTCGCGGAGCTCGAGGTGGTGGCCCCGGCGGGAGGCGTTCTGAAGGGGACACCGAACCGCCAGACGGTGTGGATGAGCCACGGCGACCAGGTCGCCGAGGTTCCGCCGGGCTTTCGGGTTCTGGCCCGGACCTCGAACACCCCGGTGGCGGCGATGGCCGATCTCGAGCGGGGCTTCGTCGCCCTGCAGTTCCACCCCGAGGTCCGTCACACGCCTCACGGCGAGACCATGCTGGACCGTTTTCTCGACCTCACCGGCGCGGCTCGCGACTGGACGCCCGCCGCGATCCGGAGGGAGCTGGTGGCGGGGCTCGCCGGGAGGCTGCCCCAGGGCCGCGTGATCTGCGCGGTCTCCGGGGGAGTCGACTCGTCGGTGACCGCGGTGCTGCTCCAGGAGGCGATCGGCGACCGGATGGTGCCGATCTTCGTCGACACCGGGCTGCTGCGCAAGGACGAGGGCGACCTCGTGATGCGCCGGTTCGCCGAGCTCGGCATCGATCTCGTTCGCGTCAACGCGGGCGAGACGTTCTTCGCCGAGCTCGCGGGCGTCGCCGATCCCGAGGCCAAGCGCAAGATCATCGGGCGGCTCTTCATCGAGGTCTTCGAGACCGAGGCGCGGCGATTCCCCGACGCCCGCTGGCTCGCGCAGGGGACCCTCTATCCGGATGTGATCGAGTCGTCGGGGGTGCGCGGCACCGCGGCCGTGATCAAGACCCACCACAACGTCGGCGGCCTTCCGGAGCGGCTCGGGCTGGAGCTGGTGGAGCCCCTGCGGGACCTCTTCAAGGACGAGGTCCGGCGGGTGGGGGAGGAGCTCGGCCTGCCCCACGACTTCGTCTGGCGCCACCCGTTCCCTGGTCCGGGCCTGGCGGTTCGGATCCTCGGCGAGATCACCCGGGAGCAGGTGCGGACCCTCCAAGAGGCCGACGCCATCGTGATCGACGAGATCCGCAAGGCCAGGCTCTACGACGCCATCTCACAGGCGTTGTGCGTGCTGCTGCCGGTGCGCTCGGTGGGCGTGATGGGCGACCAGAGGACCTACGATCAGGTGCTCGCAGTGCGGGCGGTGACCACCACCGACTTCATGACCGCCGACTGGTTCCGGTTCCCGTCCGAGGTGCTCGACGCGATCGCCCGCCGGGTGGTCAACGAGGTCAAGGGCATCAACCGTGTCGTCTACGACGTGACCTCCAAGCCCCCCGGCACCATCGAGTGGGAGTAGGGGCGGGCGGAAATACCACAGAGGCACAAAGATCACAGAGAGACACAGAGCCCCCGCCCGCCCGAGACCATCAGAGCCGGGCGCAGGTCGAGCCCGCGCGCGGCTCTGATGGTCTGGGTGGGAGGTGGTCTCTGTACGCCTCCGTGCCGGTTCGGTCTTCCCCTGCTAGTATGTCCGGCGTCGCCGGTTCAGCTTTTCACCCGGCGGTCGCCGCCGCCGATCGTGCGGCGGCACGGTTCGGAGGTTTCCATGGCACGCAGGAAGGTCGTCATCATGGGGGCGGCAGGACGCGATTTCCACAACTTCAACTGCCTGTTCCGCGACAACGAGGACTACGAGGTCGTCGCGTTCACGGCGACCCAGATTCCCGACATCGAGGGTCGCACCTACCCCGCCGAGCTGGCCGGATCGCTCTACCCGGACGGCATCCCGATCCATCGCCGAGGAGGACCTCGAGGCCGATCGTCGCGACCGACGAGGTCGACGAGGTCTGGTTCTCCTACTCCGACGTGCTCCCACGACTACGTGATGAACATGGCGAGTCGGGTGATCGGCTGGGGCGCCCACTTCGGCGTCTGCTCGGCGACCCGGACCATGATCCCGTCGACCAAGCCGGTGATCGCGATCACCGCCGTGCGCACCGGCGTCGGCAAGTCGCAGACCACCCGCTACGTCTCCCGGATCCTCAAGGCGATGGGCAAGAAGGTGGTCGCGATCCGCCACCCGATGCCGTACGGCGACCTGGCGAAGCAGATCTGCCAGCGATTCGCAGACCTACGAGGACCTCGACCGCCACCAGTGCACCATCGAGGAGCGCGAGGAGTACGAGCCGCACATCGACAACGGCTTCGTCGTCTACGCCGGTGTCGACTACGAGAAGATCCTGCGCGAGGCCGAGAAGGAGGCCGACGTGATCCTGTGGGACGGCGGCAACAACGACACGCCGTTCTACAGGCCCGACCTCCACATCACCCTGGTCGACCCTCACCGGCCGGCCACGAGCTGCAGCTACTACCCGGGCGAGACCAACCTCCGGATGGCCGACCTGCTGATCGTCAACAAGGTCGACACCGCCGACCCGGTCAAGGTCGAGCAGGTGCTCGACAACTGCCGGACCGCGCAACCCCGGCGCGAAGCTCATCCAGTGCCGCTCGGTGATCACCCTCGACGCAGCCCGAGCTGGTGCGCGGCAAGCGGGCGCTGGTGATCGAGGACGGCCCGACCCTGACCCATGGCGGCATGACCTACGGCGCCGGGTGGTTCGCGGCCGAGCAGGCCGGGGCCGCCGAGATCGTCGACGCCAAGCCCGTACGCCGTCGGCACGATCAAGGAGACCTACGAGAAGTACCCGAACGCCGGAAGGATCCTGCCGGCGATGGGCTACGGCGACGAGCAGATCCGCGAGCTCGAGGCGACCATCAACGCCACCCCGGCCGACGTCGTGGTCGAGGGAACGCCGATCGAGCTGAGGCGCATCCTCACGGTCAACAAGCCGATCGCCAACGTGACCTACGAGCTCGAGGAGGTCGAGCCGGGAGTCATCGAGGCGATGGTGCGCGAGGCGCTCGACCGCGCGTGAGCTGACCGGCACGTGAGCTCCGCGGCCCCGCCCTTCGGCGGGGCCGGTCCTTTCTCCGGCGGTTGGGCCGGCGAGAACCCGCGGCTTGGATTCACGTTCTATGATGGGCAGCGCATGACGAGCACGAGCTCTGATCAGCCGGTCATGTCCCTCGAGGCGGACACCAGCGTCAGCCCCGACGCCGCAATGGAGGTGTCGGACGAGCTCCTGCTGCTCGGCGAGCGGACGGCGGTACAGCGCTACTTCGACGAGCACAACGTGCGCCGGCTGCGCCTGGTGCTGTGGTTCTTCGTGGTCGTGATGGCCGGGTACGCGCTCGGCGGCTTCGTCGAAGGACGGCCTCTGCGCGGTGCGGTCGCACTCGTGATCGTGCTCGGCGATCTGCTGCTGCTGCGCGGGCGCACGACCGCCTTCATGACCACCAGCGTGCGCCAGGCCGCCGCCGTGGTCATGCTCGGTCACTTCTTCCTGCTCCAGGTCTTCCACTTCGACTCGACCGGTGCGGTGGTGCTCTGGTTCCTCCTGTTCCCGATCCTCGCCGCCCGCTTCCGCCTCGCCGACGGCGAGATCCTCGCGCTCTATGGCTCGCTGCTCGCGGTCCTCGTGCTGCGCCTCACGATCGAGGTGGTCCTGACCCGCCAAGGTGTGCCGTTCGGGCGACTGATCGGCTACGGTCTGTGGTTCGCCGTGGTGTGCCTGGTGGCGTGGAGGATCAGCCGCCGGGCCGAGACCCGCTTCCTGGCGAGGTGGCGGCGCGAGACCGGCCGCCACCGCGAGCGCCTCCGGATGAAGCAGGAGCTCGAGTACGCGCGGCAGATCCAGCTCAGCATGCTGCCCAGGGAGGCGCCGTCGCTGAGCTGGGCCGACATTGCCGCCCTCTCCCTGCCGGCGACCGAGGTCGGCGGTGACTACTACGACTACTTCCGGCTCGAGGACGGGCGGCTCGCGGTCGTGATCGGCGACGTGACCGGCCACGGGGTCGCCTCCGGGCTGGTGCTGTCCGGGGTGCGCTCGAGCCTCAACCTGCTTTCCGACGAGCTCGACCGGCCGGCCGAGGTGCTCGACCGCCTCAACCGGATGCTCAAACGCACCTCCACACCGCGCATGCTGATGACCCTGGCGGTGGCGGTGCTCGACCCGGCCGGCCGGCTGACGGTGGCCTCGGCCGGGCATCCGCCGGCGATGGTGGTCGCCACCGGCGGTGGTCCGGTGCGCGAGGTGGGCAAGGGGGCGCTGCCGCTGGGCGCGATCTCCGATGCCGGATACGCCGCGGACTCCGGTGAGCTCGCTCCGGGCGACGTCATCCTGCTCTACTCGGACGGCCTGGTCGAGACCCCTGACGAGAGCGGGCGCCTCTACGGGTACGTCCGCTTGCGCGAGATCCTCGCGCGGGAGGCCGAACGGTCGAGCGCGCGCGCCGTTCGTGATGCCATTCTCCGTGACGTGTGGGAGTTCAAGGGCGACGCGGACCAGCTCGACGACATCACCATGGTGGTGATCCGGGTCGTCGGCGCCCAGGACGCTTCGGTCGCGAACGGCCAGGAGGCCTGATGGGTGAAACCTCGCTCGCGTGGGCCCTGCTCGCGCTCTACGCCGCCACGATCCTCGGGCTCACCTGGTGGAACCGTCGGCGGGCGTCGACGCTGGAGTCGTTCGCGGTCGGCAACCGCACCGTCTCGCCGGTGATCGTCGGGCTGTCCCTGGCGGCCAACATGACCTCGCGCCGCCACCTTCGTCATCAACCCGGGCCTGGTGCTACGCCTATCGGCTGGGTCGGGGTGGTCGGCTACGGGATCGCGGCGCCGCTCGGCATCTTCCTCGGCCTGATCGTGACCTCGAAGCGGTTCCGTACGATCGGCGGCAGCGCTTCACCGCGATCACCATCCCGCAGTGGATCGGCGAGCCGCTACCAGGACCGACGGCTGACCGTGCTCTTCGCCGCGATCAGCCTGCTCCAGGTGACCTTCCTGGTCCTGATCGTCGCCGCGATCGTCGCATGTGCTGATGGGCGTGCTCGAGCTGCCGATGCTGCCCGCCCTGATCGTCGTGGTGGTCTTCACCTTCGCCTACATCCTGCTCGGCGGCGCCACTGTGCACGTGTGGTCGAACACGCTCCAGGCGACGGTCATGCTGGCGGTGGCGGTGCTCCTGGTCGGCTCGGGCCTGGCGCTTCTTCTCGGGCGGCCTCGGCGCCTTCTTCGACCGGCTCGGCGCGGTGGCGCCCCACTACGGCAGCGTCACCAACCCCGACAGCCTGCTCTTCCGCGATCTCTTCGAGGTGGTGGTCGCCAACTTCGTGATCGGGGTCGCCATCATCATGCAGCCCCACATCATCTCGAAGGCGCTGTACCTGCGCTCGGAGCGCGACGTCAACCGCTACCTGGTCACGGCGATGATCGCCGGCACGATCTTCACCTCGGTGCTGCTGGTCGGCCTCTTCGCCCGGCTCGAGCTCGGGGCCCGGCTGGCGCCGGACCGGGTGGTGGCGACCTACATCGCCGAGCCAGTTCGCGCCGCGCGCTGCGGGCGCTGATCATGCTCGGCGTGCTGGCGGCCGGCTTCTCGACCCTGGAGGGCGTCGATCCTCGCGCTCGCGACCATCTTCGCCAACGACCTCTACGCCAACCTGGCCCGCTTGCGGGGCCTCGACGAGGAGCGCATCCGCGCCCGGCTGCTCGCGGGTCAGCCGGCTGTTCCTCGTGGCTGCTGGCGCCGGTGACCTTCCTGCTCGCCTGGCGCCAGATCGTCGCGCCCTCCCTGTCGGTGGCGATCTTCGCCCAGAACGGCGTCTACGGCCTGTTCGCCGCCACCTTCGTCCCGGTCCTGTTCGGGATCTTCTGCCGCCGGCCGCGCGCCGGGCTCGCCGCCGCGGCCGCGGTGGTGGCGCTGGTGGTGCACTTCGGCATGTACTACGGGAAGATCACCGTCTACCACAACAACCCCGCGGTGCCGGCGACCTGCGCGCTCATCGCGTCGTGTGCGCTGCTGGCGGTGGGGACCTTGGTGAGGAGTGAGGAATGAGGAGGCGCGATACTCCACCCTCACCCATTGAGACCGGCTTGGCCCTTGTGCCCTGACTCGTAGACCTTCACTCCCAGTGCAGGCCAAGGGCCTTGGCGAGGAAGACCGCCATCTGCGCGCGGGTCAGTGGTGCGTCGGGGCAGTACTCGGTCGCACTGCAGCCGGCGGTGATGCCCGAGGCGGCGAGCGCCTCGATGTGCTGGAACGCCCAGTGGCCGGTTGGCACGTCGGCGAAGGTCGCCGAACCGGGGGCAGGATCTGACCTGGAGCCTGTAGTAGATCCTCACAGCCTTGAACCTGACCGCTGAGTACGACTGCGACGAGACCAGGACGTAGATCAGGTAGGAGTTGGCATCGTTGTCGATCAGGAATGGCTGCGTCGGCGTGAACTGGAAGTTCTGGCAGCCGGGGCTGCCCGACGTCGTGTCCCAGAGCACGTTGGCCCGGCCTGTCGCAGGTCCCCGCGGGTCTCGTTCGATGCCGAGGACGAGCTCGTAGGTCGGGTCGCGTCTTCGTCGCAGCCGTCGATCGCTGCCGCCTCCACCAGCGCACCGCTCTGAAGCTCCAACGAGTGGAAGAAGAAACCGTCGGGACCTCCATTCAGATACCGGTACGTACCGGAGGGCGACGACACGCTGGCATAGTTCATGAAGTAGTCGTGAGGCACGAAGCCACCAGCATGCAGGGTGAGCACGTGCGTCGTCCCGGTGCCCCAGTCGGGCTGTCCCGGCAGGGACTCCGGCTCCGGTGTCTGTGCGCCGACCGGCGACGCGGCGATCAGCAGGCCGAAGGAGACTCTCTGGATCCAATTGAGGGTGCCAGTGAGCGCGCGTCGCATGCTGCCTCCCCGTTACGGTGTCATTGCCGGCAACCCGTAGGCCGCGGGGTGGAGGTAGGTCCCTCGTTGATCGGCCGGCTTGTCGGCCTCGACCACGACCCGATTGGCCTCGGCCCAGGCGTCCTGGCGCACGCCGGTGACCTGCCACGAGACCTTGAGCCCGGCGAACCCGCCCGCGATCCGGAAGTTGTTGGCCGAGACCTCCTCGGCGATGAACACCGGCGCGTACCCGCCAACACAGGTGAGCTGGTAGCGCAGGTCGCGGTTGAGGGCGTCGAAGTAGGCGGGCAGCTCGACCCAGGCTTCGCCGTTGTCCCCGAGCACGACCATCCCGTCGTAGACGTTCTTCATTTCCGGCGACTCGACGAAGGAGTGGGCGAGGATGCGGTTCTCAGGATCGAGGGGGTGGTCGATGCGGAACGTCCCGCCGCCCTTGGACACGGTTCCGTTGACGATCAGGTTGCCGGTGATCTGGACGTTGCCGGAGAACTGGCCGGCGTTGCCCGAGCCGTTCGCCTCGCCGTAGACCCCGTGCGAAGCGCCGCTGCCACTGCCCCACACCCCGGCGCCCGGTCCGCCGACGAAGCCCTGGTTGCTGTTCCCGGTGTTGCGGCCGTAGACGCCATACCCGGTGGTGTCGCTGTTGGTGCCGTACACGCCGGACTTGTTGCTGGCCGCGGCGTGGCCCTGGACGCCGTCGCCGCCCGCGGACTGGGCATAGAGGCCCGACGACGTCTGGTTGAGCCCGACCGCCTTGACTCCGGCGTGGACCAGACCGACCTCGCCGTAGTTCCCGGTGTCGATGTTGGTGCCGACCACACCGACGCCACTCTGGCTCTCACCCGCGACCCCTGGGTTGCCCTTGCCCCATACACCTCTTCCGTTCGTGCCGTTGGTGGCCTCTCCGTAGACCCCGACGTTGCTCCCGCCGAGGTAGCCAGAAGCCAGGGAGTTGTTGTGGGACCCGAAGACGCCCCAGCCCGAGCCCGTGGTTCCCCACACGCCGGCGCCGCCAACGGACTCAGCGAGCAGGCCGACTCCGCTGCCCGTGTCGGTGTTCGCAACCCGGAAGGCCGGCCCGGAGCTTGAGACCGATCCGGTGTACGGCAGCGTCAGCCCTCCGCCGCCGCCCGACGGCGTCTGCCAGGTCACGCCGGAGCCGGTGGAAGTCAGGACCTGACCCGAGGAGGAGCCGTTCGGGCTCAGCATGTCTGCGGTGACGCCGGCGGTCGCGATGGCGAGGGAGACATCGCCCGAGCTGCCGCCCCCGGTGAGCCCGCTGCCCGCGGTGACGGAGGTGATGTCGCCGCCGCCCGAGCCCGAGACGCTGCGCCACTGGAGGCCCGATGGGGTGTAGGTGAGGCTGTCGCCGTCGGCGCCCGAGTTGGACGTGGCGAGCTTCGATGCGCTCACCGCCGCATCCGCGAGACCCAGCGGCGATGCGGTCGTGCCCGCCCCGGTCAGGGTCGCGTCGTGGGACACCTGGGTGAGGCCGTCGCCGGTGGACGAGCCGCCGAGGAGGTCGTCGGGGAACATCATCTCGAAGGTGGAGGGATCGTTGGAGCCGTTGGCGATGCCGGAGCCGAACGCGAGCACGGTGCCCGAGCCCGAGATCACCTCGAGGTGGAGGCGCAGGTTCTCCGACTCGATGCCGGGTACCAGGTCGCTCACGTTGTACTGGGCGACGCCCCGCGGGCCGAGGTTGTAGTCCTTGGTGGCGACCGTACTGCCGTCGCCGGCGCGGGCGGACACCCGCACCGTCGCACTGCCGCCCGAGGTCTCGACGAAGCCGAAGTTGTAGCGGAACGGCGATGTCTCGCTCGGGGTGACCTGGAACACGCCGAGCAGCTCGGTGGACTGCCCGGCGCCGATGGCGAAGCCGGCCGGCGCCGCCCCGAAGAACTGACCCACCGAGTCGGGCTCGCCGGCGCCCGCCGGCAGAGAGAAGATCCGCGAGTTGACCAGCAGGGGCTGGCTCGAGACCACCCTGATCGCCCCGAACCGGTTGGTCGAGCCGAACAGCTCCTCGACCATGTTCCCGAATCGGGCGGTTTCGCCGGGCTGGAGCTCGAGGTTGAAGACTTGAGGGGACGGATTGGTCGTGCCGCGGTCGAGGAAGAAGACCTGGACCATCGCGGGCTCGCTTGCGGTGTTGCAGATCCAGGCCGTGGTGAACCAGTGCGACTCCTGCTCACCGGGACCGACACCCACCGACGGAAGGTAGACGTCGGTGCCGCCGAAGCCGGCCCAAGCCGCGGCTGCGGAAAGCGTCAGAGCCAGGGATGCGAGTCGGACGGCGCGGGAACGAAACGACATGATCAACCTCCACGGTCGGTGTGCTGTCTCCATGATCGGCTCGCCGCGGCAAAAAGTCTCAACAGCGTCGTGATAACGTGATGACAAAGTTATGACGACACCGCCGAAGGGAAGGGAGCCGGAGCTGGTGCAGGTCGGAGCATGGCTCTTCGACGGCGCCGAGGGCGTGCTGCGACGAGCCGGTGCCAGTCGCGGACTGAGCCCGCGGCTCGCCGATCTGCTCGCCTTCCTGGTGGCCTCGGCCCCGCGCGTGGTGAGCAAACGGGCGATCCTCGACGCCGTGTGGAGCGACCGCACGGTGGGGGAGTCCGCCCTGACCCAGCGAATCATGGAGCTGAGGCGTAGGCTCGGGGACGACCCGCGGCAGCCGCGCTACATCGAGACGGTGGCTCGCCGGGGCTACCGGCTGATCGCTCGGGTGGGGCAGCCAGGGCACAGCGACGACCTTCGGGCGGGAACCGGCGGCGCGGCGATCACGGTGACTCTGGCTGATTTCGGTGCCGGAACCGGGCACAGGGACGCCACCGAGGCCTTCATGGAAACGGTGGAGCGCGCCCTCGGTCAGACCGTCGGTCTCCGGGTCGTGCCCCGAACCAGGCTGGCGGCGGCCCTGCGGCGGATGCGTTCGGCGGACGACGCCCCGCTCGACCCGGAGACCGCGGTCGCCGCCGCCCGCCGGGACGGAGAGATCGCGCTGCTCGTGCACGGCAGCCTGCGCCGGCTCGACCACACCTTCGCCCTCGAGCTCCGGGCGGTCGACGTCGCGGACACGGAGCGGGTGCGGTGGCTGGGGGCCACCCACCGCGGTGAGCACGGCCTGGTCGAGGCGATGCAGCGGCTCGCGGACCAGCTCGGCCGCCACGCGCGTGAGCTGGGCGCGACGGCCGACCGCCTCGGTACCGGCTGGCCACTGGTGACCACCCGGTCGGAGGATGCGCTCGCGAGCTATCTGCGGGCCCTCGAAAGGGTGGACGCCTTCGAGTGGGGCAAGGCGCGAGACCTGCTCGCGGCGGCAGTGCGCCATGACCCCGACTTCGGGCTCGCCTGGGCCTGGCTGGCTTTCGCCTACCTGTGGCTCGAGCAGCCGGACGCGGCGGAGGAGGCGGCGGCCCGCTGCGGCGAGCTCTCGGCGGTGGTGAGCGAGCGCGAGCGCCACCTCCTGCAGGCCACCCGGGCGGCCTTCCACGGTGAGCTCGAGGAGGTGATCGACCACCTCGAGCTGCTGCACGAGGTCGACCCGGAGGACTTCTGGGGGGCCTTCCGGCTGGCCCAGTGCTTCGCGGTGGCGGGACGGACCGAGGACAGCCTGCGACTCCGGGAGACCTGTGCCCGGCTGCGACCCGACCACGTGATGAACTCGAGCGAGGCCGCCTTCACCCGTCTCTTCGCCGCATCGGACCTCGAAGGTGCGGCGCGGGAGTACGCCAGGGTGCTCGAGCTGGACCCGCACCACCCGTTCGCGCTGCCGTTCCTGGTGCGGTCGTTCCAGGCGTGGGTCGCGGGCGACCTCGAGCTCGCCGGCTCGCAGGTCGAGCGTGTGCTCAAGGATCGGGTGGGGGGCTTTTTGCCCCTCGGAAAGGTCTCGGCCCGGGTCCACGCCGCGCGTCTGAGGCTGTTCCAGGGTCGGGCGGGGGAGGCCCTTCGGCTGCTCGACAGGGCGATTGCGGAGGCGGCCGAGGGCAGCTCGATCGAGGGTTGGGTCCGGGGGGAGCTGGCACTGACCCTGGCGGACCTCGGGCACATCGAGGCCTTCCTCGCCCAGCTCGAGATGCTCGACCGCTCCTCGACTCCGCTCAACCGGGCCCATGCCGCGCTCTGGCGAGGGCTGCACGGCATCGGAACCGGCGACCGGAGGGCCGGGGAGGTGGCCGTGCGGGCGATCGACGGGATCGCCCGGGGGCAGTGGTGGGAGTTCGGCTTTCCTGTCCGGCGAGCTGCCGACACTGTGATCCGTGGCTTCACCCTGCTGCTCGAGGGCTACGGTCGGCTCTCAAAAGGGAGGCCCGGAGCGGCCCTACAGAGCTTCGCCGAGGCGGCCGAGGCGCTCCCGCTGGCGGTCGAAGGCCCGGTCGCCTTCGCCTCGACCGGACCGCGGGCCCACCTCTCGGCCCGTGAGGGCTTCGCCCTCTCCCATGCCGCCGCCGGTGACCTGACCTCGGCTCTCGCGGCCGAGGACTGGCTGGTGGAGCACCCGGTCGAGCTCTTCATCACCTCGCGCGCCGGGGTGGGCTGCTGGTACCGGGCGCTCGCGCGGCGGGCGGAGCTGAGCCTGCGCGAAGGCGACCGCCAGAGCGCGCGAGATGACGCCCTCCAGGTGATCGAGGGGTGGGGCGGGCTCGATCCGACGCCGGAGCCGGTGCGCACCGCTCGCAAGGTCCTGACGGTCTGAGCTCACTCCCAGTGCAGCCCGAGCGCCTTGGCCAGAAAGACCGCCATCTGGGCCCGGGTCAGGGGCGCGTCGGGGCAGTACTCGGTCGCACTGCAGCCGGCGGTGATGCCCGAGGAGGCGAGCGCCTCGATGTGCTGGAACGCCCAGTGATTCGTCGGGACGTCCCAGAAGGTCGCCGAGGCGGGTGCGGGGCTGACCTGGAGCTTGGAGTAGATGCGCACCGCTTTGAATCGCACCTGGCTGGAAGCCGTGCCACCGGCGAGGCAGACCTCGACGACGTAGGTGTTCGCCTCGTGGTCGATCAAGATCGGCTGGCTCGGCGCGAACTGGAAGTTCTGGCAGCCGGGTGTCCCGCTGGTCGACTCCGCGAGCGGGTAGACGGATCCCGGGGCCGGTCCCCGAGGGTCTCTGCGAAGTCCGAGAAAGATGTCACTGCTCGCCGAGAGGTCGCAGCCGTCGACAGCGACCGCTTCGACGAGTGCGCCGGACTGGAGGGGGACGGAATGAGAGAAACAGCCGTCCGGACCGCCGGCGAGGTACCGAAACTGCCCGCTGGAGTCTGCGACCCACGAGGGCTGCATCGTGTAGTCGTCGGCCACGAAAGCCATGGCGCTCAGGCTGACGACATGGGTCGCGTTGGTACCCCAAGCCGGAACCGCGGGTTCGTCGGCCGGCGGTGACTCCTGAGCGGCAGTCGCAGGCGCGGTGACTCCGAGGACGATGAGGAACGCCGCGCCGACGAGGAGTGAGCGGTTGCGGGACAGCTTCATGGGGTGACCTCCTGCCGCAGAATTGCTCGGGATCGAGCGCCTGTGCGGGCTCGCCCGACGCACCGCATGAGGGTGCGCGCCAGCCTCACGTAGATAAGAAGCGGCTCGCTGCCACGAGTCTGATCTCGGCCCCGTGTTGTTGCATTGAGTATAGGGTTCGGTCCAGGGAGCGACAATCACCCCTGTGGGCGCCGTGGTGTCCTCGCGGGGCGGCGGCAGTGCTCGTCTAGCGCCACCCCACCGTGACGTATCCGACCCAGTGGTGGAGGTTCGACGGCGCGGTCGTGCCGAGGCCGGCAGCCAGGGTCGTCTCGGTCACCGCGAGCTGTGGCTCCGAGAGGCTGGAGCCGTACCGCAGGACGGTTCCGAGCGGGACCGGCCGGCCGAGCCGCTCCGCGGTGCGTCGCACCATCTCCATGCCGAAGGGGATCGAGAATCTGCCGCACCAGGGCAGCCGGTAGGTGCGCACGCTGTCGGGATCGACCAGGGTCTCGAGCAGGCCGCGGGCGGCCTCGGCGCGGAGCGGGCCGCCGAGGAAGCGCTCGGCGAGCATGCGGTCGCGGTCGACCGCGCGCTGGTAGCCCGAGGCGTCGGTGCCGAAAGGGGCGTGGTCGAAGTCGGGCCCGTAGTGGACCGCGTCGGAGGAGATCACGATCGCGAGGTCACGGCCGAGCACCCAGCCGTGGCGTTCAACCGCCGCGGCGAGGGCTGAGGCGAGGTGATCGGCGAGGTCGGACATTCGGTCCCAGCCCATGTGCGGGACCAGCACCGGCACGATCGCCAGCTCCGGCTGCCGAGCTTGGAGCAGCGGAACCAGCCCTTCGAGGGAGTGCTCGCGCTCGTGCATCGCGTTCGACACCACCACGTCGCCGGCGGGCAGGGCGGCGAGCAGCTCCTCACGTAGCGGGTCGACAGGAACCGGCCCCCACGGACCGTGCCAGGCGGTGAAGCTGTCGAAGACCAGGCGGTCCGAGAGGTCCCAGTCGCGCGCGCGATGGAAGACCCCGATCAGCAGCACCCGCCGGGCCGCGATCCGCTCGCTGGCGTGCACCGCGACCGCACCGGCATAGAGATGGTCATCGTGGGGTATCACGGCGGCGACGAAGCCGTCACCGGAGGTCATGCCGAGGCGCGCGTCCTGGGCCGCGAGCGCCTCCCCTGGTGCGGCGAGCGCGGCACGGTGCACGTCCTCTGCCTGGGCCCGGGTCACGGCGAAGCCGACGGTGTCGAGCTGACCGCGGACCAGATCTCCCTCGGAGGCGAGCCCCATCTGCGCCTGGACCTCGGCGCGGGTCGGGGGCTCGGCGGCGGGGCAAGGGAAGGCGGCGGCGAGACCAGCGGAGAGCAGAACGGCGTACCTCATGCTGCCATCGTACGCCGCGGAGTCCGCGGGACTCCAGTGAGGAATGAGGAGTGAGAAAGGAGGAGAGAGGAGCGGGGAGGGGAGGACGAGGTCGGCGGAGCAGGAGAGTCGTTGCATTCGGCGCGTGTGCGAGCTATTCCTAGGAGCATGAAGATCGTGGTACTGATGGCTGCCTGTCTCGTGCTCTCCACCGTAGCGGCGTCGGCCTCGGTGCGGCCGCAGGCGGTGGCGGGGGCGTTCTACCCGGCCGACGCGGACGTGCTGCGACGCCAGGTTGAGGGGTTCCTGACCGCCGCAAGACCGGGCGCCGATGCGCCGATCGCGGTGATCGCACCACACGCAGGGTATGTCTTCTCCGGCGCCACCGCGGGGCGCGCCATGGCCGGGCTCCGCGGTGCTGCGGTGACGAGGGTCATCCTGCTCGGTCCGTCCCACCGCTACGGCTTCGCCGGCGGCGCGCTGCCGGGGGCCACGGTGGGAGCGTTCGAAACCCCGCTCGGGCGGATCGATCTGGACGCCGAGGCGCTGTCCGTGCTGCGGGGCGATCCGGCTTTCGCCGGGCCGGCCGAGGCGCACGGCCCCGAGCACTCCCTCGAGGTGGAGCTGCCGTTCCTGCAGGTGGTCGCGCCGGGCGCGAAGGTCGTTCCGGTGTTGGTGGGGGTTGAGACGGATCTCGGGACCGCGACAGCCATGGCCCGCGCGCTGGCGCCGCTGCTCGGCCCCGGGACCGTGGTCGTGGCCTCCTCGGACTTCACCCATCACGGGCCGAGCTACCGGTGGTCTCCGTTCCCGGTCGACGCCGCGCTTCCGCAGCGGCTCGAGGGGCTGGCGCGCGCCACCGCCGGGCGCGCGGCAGCGGTCGACCCCCGGGGCTTCTGGGCGCAGGTCGCTACGAGCGGCGACACGGTCTGCGGTGCGCGGCCGATCGCGGTCCTGCTCGAGCTGCTCACCCACGCCGCGGAGGCAACAGGTGAGGTGGTCGACGTGACCACCTCGGCGGAGGCCGGCGGGGACCTGCGCCAGCTGGTCACCTACGCCGGTGTCCTGTTTCGAGGCAGCTGGCGCGGCTGGCGGACCGACGCCGAGGCAGCAGCGGGGCCGGTCGGGCCGGAGCGCGGGCAGGCACTGGTGGCGTTGGCGCGGGCCACTCTCGAGACCCACCTGCGCCACGACGCGTCGCTCGCCGAGTGGTTCGCCGAGAACCTGGTCGACCGGGCAGCTGCTGGCACTCTCGGGGGCCTTCGTCACGATCAACAACACCGGCGACCGGGCGCTCGTCCAGGGTCGCTTGCGCGGCTGCATCGGTTCGATCGAGCCCCGCGAGCCGCTGGTCGACGCGGTCACCCACGCGGCGGTGTCGGCGGCCCACGATCCGCGCTTCGCGGCCCTGGCGGAGGCCGAGCTCGACGAGGTGTCGAGCTCGAGGTCTCGGTGCTGTGCCCGCTCGCCGGCGTGTGCCGGGCCCGGAGGCGATCCGGATCGGCACCCACGGAGTGCATCCTGCGCCGTGGAAGCAGGAGCGCCGTCTTCCTGCCCCAGGTGGCGACCGAGCAGGGCTGGGACCTCGAGACCACCCTGTCGCACCTGGCGCGGAAGGCGGGCCTGCCGACGGACGGCTGGCGGCGGTGCGAGCTTCGAGGTCTTCACCGCCCAGGTCTTCCGACGAGGGGGAGTGCGGTGAGGTTGAGCCGCCGCGAGCTGGCGGCGCTGCTGGGTCTGGCGGCGCTCGTGGCCGGCAGCGGGTCGAGGCCTCGGCCGCGCAACCTGGGCTGCGTCGGTCTGGGGCGCCGGCCCTGGCCGGGAAGATCACGCCGGGAAGGCGGCCCGCCGCTCGGTGGCCGCGGCCATCGCGCGCAGCGACCGGTTCCGACGACGGCGCCGGGCCATGGCGCGTCTGGTCTCGGCCCGCGACACCGTCGGTCTCAAGCTGAACTGCCTCGGCGGCCGCGACCTGTCGCCGCGCCCCGAGATCGTCGAGGCGCTGGCCGACCTGGTGGCCGAGGCGGGCGTGGCCCGCGAGCGGATCATCGTCTTCGAGCGCTCCGAGCCGCGAGCTGGAGCGGGCGGGGTTCCCGGTCCGTCGCAGAGGGCGGGCCGTACCTGTGCTACGGCATCGACAACGACTACGACGCCGAGCCGTCGACTCTCGGGCGAGATCGGCTCGTGCTACGCGCGGCTGGTGTCGAGCCGCGTGCACCGCCCTGGTCTCGTTCGGCGTGGTCAAGGACCACGACCTCGCCGGGGATCTCCGCGGCGTGCTCAAGAACTGGTACGGCGTGATCCACAACCCCAACAAGTACCACGACCACGACTGCGACCCCTACGTCGCCGACGTCGTCCGCCACCCCTTCGTGCGCGGCAAGCTGCGCCTCACGGTGCTCGACGGCGTGCTCGCGCAGTGCCACGGCGGTCCTGCGCTACCGCGCCGACATGACCTTCCCCCTCGGGCTGGTGGCGGCCTCCACCGACCCGGTGGCCGCTCGACGCGTGGGCCTGGAGGGTGATCGACAGGCGAGCGCGCGCGGCGCGGCGCTGCCGACCCTCGAGGCGGCAGGCCGAGCGCCCCGCTTCCTCGCCACCGCCGCCGCGCTACGGGCTCGGGCATCGGCGACCCGGCCGCGATTCGAGGTGGTGCCGGCGTGACCGGGAAGCTCGACCGCCGCCAGGCGCTGGCGCTGGCCGCCGCGGCGGCGGCCGGCGGCGGTCTGGCGCAGGGCGGACCGCCGGCGGTCGGGCCAGCGGGTCGGGACGATGTTCGAGGGCGACGAGCCGCCGGCCCCGGAGGCGATCCTGGTACAGGAAGCTCCCGACCACCGGGTCGAGTGCCAGCTCTGCCCGCGCGCGTGCCAGGTCGCCGACGCTCGAGCGTGGCGGCTGCGGCGTGCGCGAGAACCGCGGCGGCACCTACTACACGCTGGTCCACGGGCTGGCCTGCACGGTCCACGTCGACCCGATCGAGAAGAAGCCCTTGTTCCACGTGCTTCCCGGTTCCGAGCGCCTGCTCGTTCGCGACCGCGGGCTGCAACGTCGAGTGCAAGTTTCTGCCAGAACTGGGAGATCTCCCAGTTCCGGCCGGAGCAGGTGCGCTCGTTCTGGCTGCCCGCCGAGGACGCTGGCGGCAGCAGCGACACGCGGCCGGTGCGCCGCTGATCGCAGCCACCTACTCCGAGCCGGTGGTCTTCTGGGAGTACGTGCGCGACACCGCGCTCGCGGCGCCGCCGCCGGCTGTGCGGATGACGGTGGTGCAGCAACGGCTACATCCAGGAGCAGCCGCTCAAGGACGTGCTCCCCCACCTGACCGCGGTCAAGGTCGACCTCAAGGCGTTCCGCGAGAGCTTCTACCGGGACGTGGTGCGCGGCGAGCTCAAGCCGGTGCTCAAGGCCCTCGAGACGATCCGGGGCGCCGGGACCTGGCTCGAGATCGTGGTCCTGCTGATCCCGACCCTCAACGACTCCGAGGCCGAGGTGCGCGACCTGGCCCGCTGGGTCGCCGGCCGACGCTCGGTCCCGACGTGCCGGTTCACTTCACCCGCTTCCACCCGACCTACCGGCTCACCGAACCTGCCGCCGACCCCGGTCGCCTCGGTCGAGCGCGCCTGGCAGATCGCCCGCGCCGAGGGCCTGCACTTCGTCTACCTCGGCAACGTGCCCGGTCACCCCGGCGAGAGCACCGTCTGCCCGGGCTGCGCCGCGACGCTCATCCGGCGCGTCGGTTTCCGGGTGGTGGAGAACCGTCTCGCCGGCGGCCGCTGCCCGGTCTGCCGCCGGGCGATTCCGGGGGTCTGGAGCTAGGATTCCGGATGGCATCCGGTCCCGAGGAATCGTCCCGATGCGCTGCGTGCATCGTGGGTCGTCAGATCGCTGCACACGGCGTCGTCCGGAGAGCGGTGCTTGACAGAACTCCTTACCAAGACTAAGATATTGTAAGGAGTCGCGATGCCGAAGTCAACCATCACGAGCAAGGGGCAGACCACCGTACCGCGTGAGATCCGGCGCGCCCTCGGCGTCGGGCCGGGTGACACCCTCCGTTGGGAGGTTGCCGACGAGGCGATTCGCGTCACGGTGGCGCACCAGGCGTTTCTTCGCCGGCGAGCCACGGTGGTCGTCGGACCCGGGTCGGTGGTCGACGACATCCGGCGTGCCCGGGCCCGGCGCGGTCGTGACGCCGAATGAGCACGATTCTCGTCGACACCAACGTTCTGGTCTCCTTCCTGACTGATCGGGACGCGGCCCAGCAGGGTCAGGCTGCCGAACTGCTCGAGGCCGCTGCTCGGCGCGAGCTCGGCGCCGTCCTCCACCAGCAGACCCTGAGCGAGATGATCTACGTGCTCACGAACCTCTACGAGTTGCCATCCGCCGAGGTCGCTCGAATCGTGCGCGAGCTTCTCGACCTCCCTGGGCTGAGCACCTGCGAAGGCCTGCGCTGGACGTCGGTGCTCGAGCTCTGGCCTCGTGAGGTCCCCGACTTTGCCGACGCGGTGCTCGTGGACGTCTGCCGATCTGAGCGGTTCGACGCCATCGCGACCTTCGACCGCCAGCTGAGACGCCGGCTTCGCCCCCTGAACGTCGCGTCCTACTGGGAGTGAGCCGGGGTCGCGTCGCGGGACGGACCCGATGCTGCCGACCGTCCCCGCCGCCCGGCCCCCGGATGAGCGGCGGTTCCGGGCTCGGGATCGGAGAACGGGGTGCGGGGCCGGGATCGGGTGCCGACCCGGGGTCGAGTCACGCGGCCGGTCAGGCCCGAGTCAGCCGGCGGGCAGGTCGAGGGTGATGACCAGGGCCTTGCCGAGGCGGTCGAGGGCATCGGTGGAAAGGTCGCCGCGGCGGCGGACGAGGCGGCGGGTCGAGATCGCCCTCACCTGCTCGCCGAGCGCGACTGACTCGGCGGACAGGCCGCCTTCCCCGGCGGCGAGCACCACCTGGCTGGGGTACACCCTCCGTCCCGGCCTGAGGGTCGTGACCGGGACCACCACCACCACCGGGCTTGCCGCGTTGATCGCGTCGCGGCTGATGATGACCACCGGACGAGTGCCGGCCTGCTTGGAACCCTCAACCGGGTCCAGGCTGGCGTCGTAGACCTCGCCGCGCTTCATCGCGGCTCGTCCTCGTCGGTGAGGGCCTCCCAGTCCGACGACGAGAACTCGGCGGCGATCACGGCTGCCTCGCGCCGGTACTGCTCGTCAGTTGCCATGGCGCCGAACTGGGCGTCGATCAGGCGCCGCTCGCGGCGCTCGATCTCCCGTGCGGCGGCCTCGGCGAGCAGCTCGCTGCGGCTCGCGCTGCTCCCGGAGGAGACCAGCTCGTCGACAGCCGCGAGCAGCGAGGCGGGAAGGCTGACCGTCGTTCGAACCATGGGTTCCTTCATGATGCACCTCCCCGAATCACGAATGAAGCGATTTCTGATGACGATTCTACATCAAGAAGTCATGCACAGACTGCCTCGAGATCTTGAGGCCGGCGCCAGCATCGGCTCCGGGAGCCGGGCGGCGGGGACGGGCCTGACCGGCTCAATCCTCCTCGGGTGGTTGGGGGTCCTGGTGCCTTTGTGGCTCAGTCCCCCGCTGGAACCGAGCCTCTCACCGGCAGGCGCTTCACGGCTGGTGCGACCCTTCCTCCGACCTCCGGTCGGCCAGGGCGGCAGCGCTTGCCCGCAGCTCCTCGGCGATCCTCCGAAGGTCGTCGACGTGCTGGGTGAGGATCACGAAGAGCTCCTCGCCGGTGATCTCGTCGTAGTGGTGGGTGAGCCGGTTGCGGTATCCGGCCATCAGGACGAAGCGGTCCCCGAGGTCAGGGTCGCGAATCACCGCGAGCTCCGAGGAGCGACGGGCGACCTGCCGGTACTCGAGAGCGGCGATACCGTGGGCCTTTGCGAGGAGGTGGCGCGCGACGTCGAAGAGAGCCTCGAGCGCTCGACGCAGGAGCGCGTCGGTGGCGAAGCGGTTGCGCGGGTCGGAGAGGAACTCGTCAAGGGTCGCGTGCGGTATGCCGAGGATCGTCGCGACTGAGCCCTCGACGACGGCGAGGCGGTCGGCGACCAGCTTGACGTCGACCGGGCCCGGGGTCATGTCGTCGACACCCCGAAGAGGTCGAGCTCAATCTGGCGCTGAGCAGGCAGGAGGTCGGCGGCGCGGCGGAGGATCTCGAGCTCGCGACGATCTGCAGCCGTCGAGTCCGAGGTCGCGATCCGGTGGCCTGCGATGGCCCTCGCCTGGAAGATCGGGTCGACGCGGTCGAGCGGGACGAGGTCGACGCGCAGTGGCGCCATCAGGTCCTCGAAGGCGACTTGAAGCCGCGCAAGGCGCTCGGGATCTCCTCGTCGATCGGAAAAGAGCAGACCGATGTCGAGGTCGGAGCCGTGGCCGTCGACCTGCTCACCCGCCAGGCGGAGAAGCCCGTCGTCGGCGCGCGAGCCCATGAGATAAACGGAGAGCACGGCGTGGTCGTGACACAAGTGCTCTAGGTCAAGCTGCTTCGACATCGTGGCAAGTATATCGGAGCCCACCGTCCGCTTCGGTGCCACCTCCGGCACGACGGCGCGCAGGTGGGCTGCTCCTGCATCACACCGGCCTCTGTGGTTCAATCTGCCGTCCTGCCGACGCGCCTCACCGCGAGCGCCGCCGCGGCCCCTCCGCCGAGCACTGCAGTGGCGAGGGCGGTGGTGCCGAGGCCGGCCCAGGGCAGGCCGATGAGGCCGATTCCGAGAGCCGCGAGGGCGGCGCCGGCCTCGTCGGCGGCGAAGGCTCGGCCGGCGCCTCTGCGGAGCTGGGCGCCGCACAGGCGGGCGGTGCCGGGGAAGGCGGCGCCGGTCAGCAGGCCGCCGGCGAGGAGGAGTGCCGGGACTGCGAGCCGCGGCTGTGCGAGCGGCAGCCCAGAGGCGACGAGAAGGGAGAGCAGTGCGCCGAGGCCGAGCAATGGGGACAGGGCGCGCACGGGATCGGCGAGACGGCGGCCGAGTGCCGCCCCGGCCACCAGGCCGGCCATGAAGGCGGCGGTGAGGGCGCCGATCTCGGCGTAGACCGAGCCGACGGTGGCCTGCCAGGAGGCGAGCAGGAGCAGCCACCAGGCCATCGAGGCGAAGCCGACGACGGCTGCGGTCTCGGTGCCGAGGGTCGCGCCGAGGCGGGCGCGGAGCAGCAGGACCAGGACCGCCGTGATCGCGACCGCGGCCAGGAGCCAGATCGGCAGGGCGAGCAGCCGGCCGAGAAGGACGGCGAGGCCGGCTCCCCCGCGACCCTCGGCGGCGGCCGCGGCGGCGAGCACCACCACCGGGCGGCGGGCGGTGCTGACCGGAGCGTCGGCATTGGTCAGGAATGCCTCGGTGGCGCGGGCCCGCCCGGGGTCGGTCAGAACCTCGATCAGTGCCGGGCTCATCACCGGGTCGTCGAGGCCACGCTCCCGCCACCGGGTGGTCAGCGTTGTGGGGTCGGTGGCGAGGCCGAAGGGAGGCACGCCCCCGACCAGGGTGACGCCCTCACCCGGCAGTGCCCGGACCCCGGGGTAGGTCGCGCCGAGGGTCGCCGCCTCGATCGCCAGCATCCGGCCGGCAGCGCCGTCGAGGTAGGTGTCTCCGACGCCGGTGGCGATAGCGATCACGCCCCCAGGGGCGGTGCGATTTCGGCAGGCGGACAGGAACTCGAGGGTGCGGGTTCGGCCGCGGCGCAGGGTGGTGGGGTCGCCGTCGAGCAGCAGGATCAGGTCCCACGGGCCGTCCCGGGCGACCACCCGGAGCGGGTCGGTGGGGTGCAGGCGGACGCGGGGATCGGCAAGGGCCGCGCCGATCGTGCGACCGTACCAGGCCGGCAGCAGCTCGAGCAGGGCCGGGTCGTCCTCGACCAGGTCGAGGCGCTCGAGGGGATGGCGAAGCAGGGTGACAACCATGCCGTCCGCGACCGCGCCCACCGCCAGCACCCGCCGGGGCGCCGGGTGCAGCAGCATCAGCAGGTGCGCGCGGGTCGGGGTCAGATAGGGCTCGGGGATAGGTGGCCGCGAGCCGGCCGTCGGCATAGAGCGCCCGCGACGGTCCGTCGGCGAGCTCGAGACGCTGGTGGCGGGTCTCCCGCCACTCGAGCAGGGGTGCGTCGCGGCCCGCCCAGCGCCACGCAGAGCGCTCCAGACCCGCGCCGGCCGGCCCTGCCAACGCCAGGGGCAACAGCAGGCACACCAGCGCCGCGAGCCGGCTGAACGGCCAGGCCGCTGCCGCCGTGGTGAGGGCGATCGCGACCAGCAGCGTGGCGGCGCTGCCCAGGGGCGCGAGCAGGAAGCTGAAGACGAGCCCCCCGACGAGCGCGCCGGCGCCCTCGAGCGAGTAGGCTCCGCCGGGGTCGCCGCGCTCCCCGAGCGAGCCGGCGAGCAGTGGGAACCCGAGCCCGCCGAGCACCGCCGCCGGGAGCACGGCAACCGCCCACAGCCAGGCCGCGTCGAGCAGGAACAGGGGCTCGCCGGGGGCGACCCCTGAAAGCAGCGGGGCGGCCCGCAGGAGCACGGTGCCGCCGAGTGCCGCCACCAGCACCAGGGACGGGGCTGCGACGCCGAGCCGGCCGCCGCCGCGCGCCGCCCCGAGACGGGACCCCGCGGCCATCCCGCCGAGCCAGACGGCGAGCACCGCGCCCCAGGCGAGCTCCGAGCCGGCGACCGCGGCCATCGCCTCGCGCAGCAGCACGGCCTGTGCCACGGCAGTGCCGAAGCCGAGCACGACCAGCGATGCGGAGGGCGCGCGCATGGGTCATTCTACGGATTTCGGGCGGAGGCGGCGCGATGCCGAGGTTCCGTCGGCCGCAACACCTGCGTCTCGCGTCGCTTGATCCGGCGGGAGGGCCTGCTAACCTGGCGGCCGCCGGTCCGGCCCTCACGACCGCCGGCGTGCAAAAGCCCACACGAGACCAGGAGGGGGAGGACGGGATGCGACGACCGACGGTGTATCTAGCAGCGGTGCTGATGGGGATCGCGGCAACGGCGGGAGCGGTCGACGTCCGCGACACGCGGATGGTGAGCGACCCGGCGGTGAGCGCGAGCCACCTCGCCTTCGCCTACGCCGGCGACCTCTGGATCGCCGACCGGGACGGCGGCGCCGCCCGGAGGCTGACCACGGCGGCCGGCGAGGAGTCGCACCCGCGCTTCTCCCCCGACGGCTCGCTGCTCGCCTTCTCGGGCTCCTACGACGGCAACGTCGACGTCTACGTGGTGCCGGTCGAGGGCGGCATGCCCCGGCGGCTGACCTGGCACCCGGGTCCGGACCTGGTCCAGGGCTTCACCCCGGACGGCGCGGCCGTGACCTTCACCTCGCCCCGCGGGGTCCACACGGGACGGCATGTGCAGCTCTTCACCGTCCCGCTCGCGGGCGGCATGCCCGAGCGGCTGCCCGCTGCCGCACGCCTTCAAGGCCAGCCTCAGCCCGGACGGGACGAAGATCGCGTACGTCCCGCAGCGCGAGGCCTTCCGTCAGTGGAAGAACTACCGCGGCGGCACCGCGGCGCGGATCTGGATCTACGACGTCGCGAGCCGCGAGGTGACCCAGGTCCCGCAGCCCGACGGGCCGCTCGCAACGACACCGACCCGATGTGGATCGGCGACACCGTCTACTTCATCTCCGACCGGGCGGCGAGTTCAACCTGTTCTCCTACGACGGCGGCGAGCGGCAGCGGTGGAGCAGCTCACCACCCACGACGACTTTCCGATCATCGACGCCTCGGCGGGCGGCGGCCGGGTGATCTACGAGCAGGCGGGCTACCTGCATCTCTTCGACCCGACGAGCGCGCCGTTCGACGCGGGTCCCGGTGGGCGTCGCCGCCGACCTGCCGGAGGTCCGGCCGCACTGGGCGAGCGGCGTCGAGTGGGTGCGCAACGCCGCGGTGTCGCCCTCGGGGGCCCGCGCCGTGTTCGAGTTCCGCGGCGAGATCGTCACCGTGCCGGCCGAGAAGGGCGACCCGCGAGTGCTCACCGGGACCCCGGCGGTCCACGAGCGCTCGCCGGCGTGGTCGCCGGACGGCTCCAAGGTCGCGTACTTCTCGGACGCCGGCGGCGAGTACGCCCTCCACGTCGCGTCCCAGGACGGGTCCGGCGAAGCCAGGGCCTACCCGCTCGGCGGCAGCGGCTTCTACGAGCGACCGCTCTGGTCACCCGACGGCGCCAAGATCAGCGTATGCCGACAACTCCCGCACCCTGTACTGGATCGATCTCGCCAGCGGCAAGGTGACGCGGATCGACGCCGAGCCGATCTACGGCCCGGTCAAGACCCTGAAGCACGCCTGGTCGCCCGACTCGCGCTGGATCGTCTACACCCGGCTGACCCCGACCTACTTCCAGCAGGTCTACCTCTACTCGCTGGAGCAGGGCCGGGTCTTCACCCTGACCGAGGGCCTCGCGCGACGTCTCCGAGCGGTCTTCGACGCCTGCGGCAAGTACCTCTTCGTCGCCGCATCCACCGACGCCGGGCCCGGTCCGCGACTGGTTCTCGATGTCCAACGCGGACATGCGCATGACCAGCGAGCTCT
The DNA here is from genome assembly GCA_963714745.1 of uncultured Acidobacteriota bacterium. Taxonomy (GTDB): domain Bacteria; phylum Acidobacteriota; class Thermoanaerobaculia; order Thermoanaerobaculales; family Sulfomarinibacteraceae; genus CAVQPK01. Next base: position 1,385,142 of record CAVQPK010000007.1, on the reverse strand, counting down.
ACCTGGTCGTGCTGGCCGCGGGCACGCCGTCGCCGCTGGCCAAGGAGAGCGACGAGGAGAAGGGCAAGCGCCGCCGAGGACGAGACGAAGGAGGAAGATGAGGACGCAAGACCGAGGTGAAGGTCGTCGTGGACTTCGACGGTCTCGCCGAGCGGATCGTGCCGCTGCCGCTCGGATCCGCGGTCTACGGCGACCTGCAGGCGGGCGCGGCGGGGCAGCTCTACTACCTCAAGAGCTCCGGCGGCAGCAACCGCTTCGGCGCCGACGGTGCTGCGGCCCTCGCCCGCTTCGACCTCGAGAGCCGGGAGGAGACAACGCTTCGCGGAGGGCGTCGAGGGCTTCGAGCTGACACCGGACGGCGCCAAGAGTGCTCATCCAGCAGAGCGGCGGATGGCGCATCGCCGACGCCAAGGGCAAGCTCGACCCGTCGAAGGGCGCGCTCGACCTCGCCGCGGTGCGGGTGAAGGTCGACCCGCGCGCCGAGTGGGCGCAGATCTTCGACGAGGCGTGGCGGATCAACCGCGACTACTTCTACGACCCCGACATGCACGGCGCCGACTGGCCGGCGATGCGGGAGAAGTACGCGCTCTTCCTGCCCGACCTGGCGATCCGCGACCGACCTCAACCGGGTGATCCAGTGGATGTGCTCGCGAGCTCGCCGTCGGGCCACCACCGCGTGGTGCGGCGGCGACCGGCCGGAGGGCCCCGACTCGGTGCCGGGCGGCCTGCTCGGGCGCCGACTTCGAGATCGCCGACGGCCGCTACCGGATTCGCCAAGGTCTACGGCGGCCTCAACTGGAATCCCGAGCTGCGCTCGCCGCTCACCGAGCCCGGGCGTCGAGGTGAAGGCCGGCGAGTACCTGCTGGCGGTGGACGGCGTGCGATCTGCGCGCCGCCCGACAACCTCTACGCCCGCTTCGAGAACACCGCCGGCCAAGTCGGGTCGAGATCACCGTCGGGCCGGACCCGACGGGCCGAGGGGCCCGCACCGTCACGGTGGTGCCGGTCGAGCGACGAGTGCGGCCTGCGCAACCGCGACTGGGTCGAGGGCAACATCCGCAAGGTGCGACGAGGCCACCGACGGCCGCGTCGCCTACGTGTACGTGCCCAACACCACCACGTCTGGGCCACACCTACTTCAAGCGCTACTTCTTCCCCCAGGCCCACAAGGACGCGATCATCGTCGACGAGCGCCACAACGGCGGCGGCCAGGTGGCGGACTACTACATCGACATCCTGCGCCGGCCCTACGTCGCGCATTGGGCGATGCGCTACGGCGCCGACCTCGAGACGCCGCTGGCGGCGATCGCAGGGACCCAAGGTGATGCTGATCGACGAGACCGCCGGCTCCGGCGGCGACCTGCTGCCCTGGATGTTCCGCAAGGCCGGCCTCGGGCCGCTCATCGGCCGGCGCACCTGGGGCGGGCTGGTCGGCATCCTCGGCTTCCCGGTGCTGATGGACGGCGGCTACGTGACCGCGCCCAACCTCGGCATCTGGACCGAGGACGGCTTCGTGGTCGAGAACGTCGGCGTGCCGCCGGACATCGAGGTCGAGCAGCTGCCGGCGCTGGTCGAGGCCGGCCGCGATCCCCAGCTCGAGAAGGCGATCGAGGTGGTGCTCGAGGCGCTCGAGGCGAACCCGCCGGTGAAGCGCGAAACGACCGCCCTTCCCGATCCGCGTGCGGCGGTAGGGGAGACGTACCGGCGGGAGCGGCGGGCGGGGGCGGCCCCGCCCGTCTCGCCGGAGCGGCCCGAGGCACATCGGCAGTCAGCTCGGAGGTGGTTCGAGCTGCAGGAGGCCAGTACACGCGCTGCGGTTGAAGCCCTATTCGGTCACGCTGGCGGCACGTGCAGGACACGAGCGGCCGACGCCCGCCAGGGAGGGTGGAACCGCAGGGGCGAGCGCCTCGTTCGCCCCTGCGGAGCCGCTGGCTCGGCCGATCGTGTCCCCGAGGGTCTTGACGAGGTGGTCCATTCTCTCGACCACCGCAGCCGCAGTGCGTTGTCCTGAAAGGTCGGCCCCGGCCGCCCGCAGCAGGTTGATCGGGTCGTCGCTCGCGCCGGAGCGGACCAGCGTGAGAAGGTCGCTCCGGGCGGCGGCACGGTCATCGTCGTTCCCGCCGGTGAGGCGCTCCAGGAGGGCCGTCGCGGCGGCGGAGGCCAGCGGGTAGCGGCCCATGTAGAGCGGTGATGAGAAGAAGTGGGGCGGCTCCATCCAGCCGTACCGGTCGCTCTCGACGAACTCGAGCGATTCGCCGTAGTAGCGCCGAATGGCCTCCAGGTAACCCGATCCGAGTGCCTCGCGGGTGACGGCGCCGCCGGTCTCGTAGAGCGACAGCTCGAAGTCGGCGTCGATCGCGGGCCGGAAGAAAAGCCGGAGCAGGTTCTGGATGGCGAGCTCGAGTACGATTCCCCGCTCGGCCGGGCTGCGCGCGCGGCGGACCAGGAGGTCGACCAGGACGGCCTCGTGCAGGCTGGCGACGGCCTCGCCGGTGAGCGAGGAGTAGTGCGCGGAGACCCAGGGCTGGCTGCGGTCTGCCTGGAAGGCATGCGCTGCGTGGCCGACCTCGTGGGCGAGCTGAAACAGGCTGTCGAGGTTGCCGCGGAAGTTGACCAGGACGTAGGGGTGGTTCCGGTAGACGAAGGTAGCGCCGCCGTGCACCCGCTTGCCGGGGCGCTCCTCGGGGTCGATCCAGCCTTGGTCGAAGGCCATCGCCACGGTGGCCTGGAGCTCCGGCCCGAGGGTTGCGGCCGACTCGACGATCAGGTCCCGGGCCTGCTCGAAGGTGAAGCTCGCGGACGCGCTCGAGATCGGGACGAACCGGTCGGCCATGCCGTAGTGCTCCGTCCCGAGCGCTCGCCGCCGCAGCCGGTGGTAGCGACGCAGCGGTTCGGTTCCGGCCCGGGCGGTCGCGATCGCGTTGCGGACCGCCTCGGGGGGGATGGCATCGGCGAACAGTGACGCCTCGAGCGCGGAGTCGAAGCCGCGGGCCTCGGCGGCAGACCTCTCTGCGAGGACGACGCCCGCGAGAAGCTCGGCGAAGGTGCCCGCAAAATGTCCGAGGGACTCGAGCCAGGCCTTGCGGATGCGCGTCCGATCGGCCGGATCGGTTGTGTCCCAGAGGATCGTGCGGGCAGTCGCCGGCGTCAGCGTGACCGTCGAGCCGTCGGAGAGCCCGACCTCCGGAGCGACCAGCTCGGAGGTCGCGAGGAGCTCGTGGGCCCGGACCAGATGCCGTCTTAGGCGGCCGGCGGTCTCGAAGCCCGGGTCCGCGGGCATTCGGTGCTCGGTTCCCCGGAGCATTTGGTCCAGCAGGTGACGGTAGTCCGCGACCGGCCCTCCAGGCGCCGACCAGCGGCGCACCTGCGCGGCGCCGGTGGCCTCGAGTGCCCGGCCGAACCACCGGCTGCCGTCGCGCCAGGCGTGGTCGATCTCATCCAGCCGCTGCTGTCTCCCGCGCGCCTCCGCGTCCGTCGCGTCGAGCTGAAGTCGGAGGGAGACGTAGCCCTCCACGACCCGTGCGTGGCGGTAGACCCGGTCGCGGACCTCCAGCGCCCCAAGCAGCGATGACGCATCATCGAACCGCTCGGCCTTCAGCGATGCAAAGCTGGCGATACTCTCCTCGAGGCGGGCGGCCTCGTCCGCCCACGCCTGCCAGCTCGGGAAGATCTGATGGAGGTCCACCGCGCCAACCGCTGCGGCGACGAGGCCGAACTGCAGCAGCGCAACCGAACGAAGAACCGACCACCGTGCCCGCCAAGCCATGACGGCATGATAGAGGACGAGGTGGTCGCTCTTGTGCATGAGAGTGGCGTAATAGTGAATGCAGCCGGTCCGCGAGCGGCCGATACTGTCTTCTGATCCGACTGGAGAGGAGGAGCTGCCATGAGCTGGCTGCGCCTGATCGGGCTGACCTTCGAGGTGACCCGGGACCGCCCGGGGCTGCCGCGGCCTTGCTTCGGCTGCTCAGCATCACCTGCCTCGATGCTCAGGAGGCGCGGGACGAGCCCATGGTCGTGGTCGACGGCCACGAGCTTTGGAGAGGTGAGATGAGGACAGGCGATACTCGCGCTCTCGACCTGATCGCCGGGTTCCACCTCGAGGCGCGGATCCGCCTCTGGGAGCACGACGCCGCGCACTCCGACTTCATCGGCGACCACACCGTCAGCCAGGCGCTTCGGGGCGCCGGTCCGCAGGAGCACACCTTCTCCCGCTGCCGGGGCATCCCCGGTGACGCGACCTATCGCCTGCGGTACCAGGTGGAGTGAGCCAAGACCGGCATCGCCTTCCCGAGTTTTCAAAGCCCGGCACCGATGCGGCAGCCGTTCCCGATCCGCGTGCGGCGGTAGGGGAGAGCCTCGGGAAGCAGGGGGGGCCCCCGCCCGTTTCGCCGGAGCGGCCCGAGGCGCCCCGGCAGTCAGCTCGGAGGTGAGCCCCGCAGCCGTCAGGCCTTCTTGGCCTTGCGGCGCTTCTTGCCGTGCTTCTCGGGTCGCTCCGGCGGCTCGGAGCGCGCGGGCTCGGGAGCCGGGGCGTCCCGCCGGATCAGCCGCACCGGTCGCCGGCTCCTTCTCGACCAGGTAGCCGAAGGTGGTGCGGAAGTCGTCGATCGAGACGCCCGCGGTGGCGGCCAGCTTGGCGACCTGGTGGAGGTCGTCGAAGTCGTTCCGGGTCAGCCGGATCATGTAGCTGCGCGCGATCCGGTAGCGCTCGGAGTCGATGTCGACCATGCGGACCCGGGTCTTGCCGGTCTTGGGGTCGATCAGTGTCGGTCAGGGGGACCGGCTTGAAGTGGTCGCCCTCGATGGTGATCAGCACCCCGCTGCCGCCCTCGTCGAGGTACTGCGCGGCGCAGAAGCCGAGGTCGCGGGTGTACTCCATGTCCATCGGGATCGGGTCCGAGCAGCGCAGCTCGTAGCCGATGTTCTTGGCCACCAGCGAGGTGCCGAGGTTGTACCGCCGCATGCCCTCGAGCAGCTTCTCCTTGAGGATGTCCGCGAAGTTGATCTCGGCGAGCCGGAGGTGTCCGTGGGCGTCCCGCTCGACGCCCTCGACCTGGGCGAGGTCCTTCGGGTCGATCGACCTCGACCAGGCCCTCGGCGAGCACCGCGACGCCGTGCGGAACGCCCATGCTCTGGCGCTTGACCATCGCGCCGAGGATGGTGTCCACCATCTCCTGCAGCCGCACGGTGCCCCTGAACTCCTCGGGGATCAGGGTGAGGGCGGCGCCGGCGGCCTTGCCGATGCCGAGCGCGAGGTGGCCGACCTTGCGGCCCATCGTCACCACCAGGTACCAGCGCGAGGTGGTCTTGGCGTCGACCATCAGGTCGCGCACGATTCCGACGCCGTTGTGGCGCGCGGTCTGGAAGCCGAAGGTGTTGCCGCCGAGCGGCAGGTCGAGGTCGTTGTCGATCGTCTTGGGTACGTGCACGACCCGGATCCGTCCGCCGCTGCTTCTCGTTGAGCATGTAGGCGGAGAACGCGGTGTCGTCGCCGCCGATGGTGATCAGCCGATCGACGTTGAGGCGCAGGAGCGAGGTCACGCTGTTCTCGAGGTGGGCTCGCTTTCTTGGTCGGGTTGGCGCGGTTGATGCCGATGAACGAGCCGCCCCGAAGTGGATCCGGCTGACGTCGCGGATGGTGAGCGGCATGACGTGGTCGACGTTGCCCTCCATGATCCAGCTGAAGCCGTCCTGGATGCCGATCACCTCGGAGCCGCCGAGGGCGGCGCGGATCGTCGCCGCGCCGATCACGCTGTTGATGCCCGGCGCCGGTCCGCCCCCGGCGAGAATGGCGAGCTTCTTGACGTTGGGGTTCATCGTGGCCTCCGCGGTCGCATCATGGAATCACGGGCTGAGAACGCTACCACATTGGGAGTATGGAGGCCAGGAACCGGGAGTCGAGACCGCCTGTCCGCCTGGTGCGGCGGGCTCTTCCTGCTCGAGACCAAGGTGGCGCCGGGCACGGATTGCCGCGTCGCGATGGTCAGCGAGAGCCGCCGGTTCCCGTCGATGGCGGTTCACGGGACGGGATGCCGTCCGACCCGGACCTGGGTCTTCGCCGCGCTCGCGGAGCGCTTCGGGCATGTCTACCTGCCGCTCACCCAGCCGCGGCACGAGGAGTTCCCGACCGACTGGAGGACCGTGGTCGACGAAGCTCTCCCCCGACGCGCGGTCTTCGTCGCCTCCCGCGATCTCCTCTCGAACCCGCTCCTCGCTCCCGAGTTGTTCGACGTGCAGCGCTACGGGCCGTAGCAACACGAGTCTCCGCCAGGCGCCCGCGGCGGAACGACCTCCGCCAGAACGTGCGTGCGTGGCTGCAACACTCAGGACACGGGCTCGTAGGACTCGGCGATCGGGCCGTTTCCCACGTAAGGAGTCATCACAGTGACGTCGCGCACGATTCTCGTTCTGGCGTGCTCCGTACTCGCGCAGGCGGCGGCCGCCGGGGTCCCCGCCGAGAGTGCCGGTCCTCCGAACCTGATCCCCCGCACCGGGTCCGCACCGCAGGTCGACGGAGTGCTCGACGAGGCCTGCTGGGACGGCGCCTGGACGGCCGAGCTGCCGTTCGAGGTGTACCCGGCCGACAACACCCCGGCGCCGGTGCGCACCGTGGTGCTCGTGACCTACGACGACTCGAACCTCTACGTCGGCATGCGCGCCTTCGACCCCGACCCGGCGGCGATTCGCGCTCACCTCGCCGATCGTGACGATGCCTGGAACGACGACTGGATGGGGGTGATCCTCGACACCTTCAACGACGAGCGGCGCGACTTTCTGCTCGTGGTCAACCCTCTCGGGGTCCAGATGGACACGATCGAGACCTGGATCACCGGCTCGACCGAGTGGGACGCGATCTGGGAGTCGGCGGCCTAGATCACCGAGTGGGGGTGGTCCGCCGAGATGCGAATCCCGTTCTCGAGCCTCCGTTTCCAGCGCAGCGATGGGCCCCAGGTGTGGGGCTTCGACGCGATCCGCGGCTACCCGCGCGACCGCTTCCGCCAGATGGGCGCCTTTCGCCGCGACCGCGACAACGACTGCTACCTCTGTCAGGCGATCAAGATCGAGGGTTTCGACGGCGTGTCTCCCGGCCACAACCTCGAGGTCGTGCCGACCCTGACGTCGCCTCCGCACCGAGCGGCGGGAGGCTCTCGCGGGGCCCTACGGTCCGGTCGAGACAGACCTCGAGGTCGGGGTCACCGCGCGCTGGGGCTTCACCCCGAACCTCACTCTCGGCGCGACGGTGAACCCCGACTTTTCCCAGGTCGAGGCCGACGCCCGCCAGCTCGACGTCAACGAGCCGTTCGCCCTGTTCTATCCCGAGAAGCGACCGTTCTTCATGGAGGGTGCGGACTTCTTCGACACGCTGCTCGGCGCCGTCTACACCCGGAGTTCTCCGCGACCCGACCTGGGGGCTCAAGCTCACCGGCCAGGAAGGCGCTCACACGGTCGGCGCCTACGTCGTGGACGACGAGATCACCAACCTGGTCTTTCCCGGCGCCCAGGGCTCGAGGGCGACCACGCTGGAGCGTTCCTCGACCGCGGCGGTGGCCCGCTACAAGTACGACCTCGGCAACCGCTTCACCCTCGGACTGCTGGCGACGGACCGGGAGTCCGGCGACTACCTCAACCGTGTCGGCGGGCTCGACCTCGACCTGCGTCTGACCGACAGCGACCGCGTCCAGGTCCAGCTGCTGCGCTCCACCACCCGCTACGATCAGCAGGTGGCGAGCGACTTCGGGCAGCCGCGACGGCGAGTTCGACGACCTCGCCCTTCAGCTCTACTACACCCACACCGGTCCGCAATCTCTCGCTCTGGGCGCTGGCCGAGGATCTGGGCGAGCGACTTCCGCGCCGACCTCGGTTTCATGCCGCGGGTGGACACTCGCGGTGGGCAGGTCGGGATCAGCTACGACTGGATCGGAACCGACGACACCTGGTACTCGCTGCTCAATCTGAAGGTGAAGCTCGAGCGGCTCGACGACCACGCCGGGGACCTGCTGTTCGAAGAAGAGGCGGTCCAGTTCACCGCCAACGGACCGCTGCAGTCGGTCGCGGTCGTCCGGCTGGCCGGTGGCCGCGAGGGTTTCGCGGGGAAGATCTTCGACGCCAACACCCTGGTTCTCAAAGGGTCGCTGAAGCCGAACGCCGACAGCAGCTTCCAGTGCTACCTGCGGGCCGGAGACCGCGTCGACTACGCCAACGCGCGCCAAGGGCAGCGGCTCCAGCTGAACCCGTCGATCGAGTACCGGATCGGACGACGCCTGCGCCTCGAGGGCCAGCACGTGTGGGAGCGTATGGAGGTCGACGAGGGCCGGCTGTACACCGCCAACGTCTCCGAGCTGACGACCGCCTCTTCAGTTCAACGCCCGCTCATTCGTGCGCGTCATTCTCCAGTACGTGGACTACGACTACTCGAGCGAGCTCTACGCCGACGGCGCGGCCGGATCGTTTCCGCCACCTCTTCAGCCAGCTGCTCTACTCGTACACGCTGAACCCGCGCACCGTGCTGTTCGTCGGTTACTCGGACAACTCCTACGACCTCGCCGGTGGCGGCCTCGTGCGCGCCGACCGCACCGTGTTCGCCAAGGTCGGCTACGCCTGGGTCCTGTGACCGGCAGCCGCGAGCGGGTGATCGCGGCTGCCGGCCTCCGGTGAAGTGCCGCCGTCAAGCGGTGTGCTGGAAGTCGCACGCGTAGGGGCGAAAGAGGTCGAAGCTGGTACTCTGCGCTCCGCGACTGCGGGGTGCTCATTCGATGCGACAGACCGTGAGCTCAGCACGGCGTTTCTATCGCTTTCTGATGGAGCACGTGCGCGGGTTGTTCTGGTCGGCGATCGCGCTGTCGATCGTGGTTACGGTGACCGAGGGCATCGGCGTGCTGCTCCTGCTGCCGATGCTGGAGGCCGCCGGAATCGAGACCCGAACGTCGAGCATCGAGAGCATCACAACTCAGGTCAAGCAGATGCTCGGCTGGTTCGAGGTGAGGCCGACCGTTCCGGCGGTCCTCGCACTCTTCCTTTTCGCGATGATCCTGCACGAGATCGTCAGCCGCATCCGCAGGGTCGTCATCGCCAGGCTCCACGCTCGCATCGCCGCAACCATGCGCAGCACACTCTTCGCGGCTGTCGCGAGGACCCGATGGGCGTTCTTCAGCGCAGAGCGCCAAGCCGGCGTCGTCAAGGCCCTGACCTTGGACGTCGAGCGCACTGTGAGCGCGACGCTCTCGGTCCACAGCGCCGCCGTCGCGCTCTTCGTGGTGATGCTCTACTTGATGCTCGCGCTGTACGTCTCGCTGTACGTCACCCTCATGGTTGCGTCCACCGGGGTTCTGATCTACGCAATGATGGCCAGGTACCTCGCGCGTTCGGCGGCCATCGGCAAGGGGACCGGAGAGCGGATCGAGCGACTCTACTCGTTGACCGGCGAGTATCTCGCGGCAATGAAGACCGTCAAGAGCTACGACAAGGTCGAGGACTGCATCGCCCGTTTCGACGACGCCTCCGGTGCGCTCAGCGGGGCCAACGCAGAGGACGGCGCCCATCAGGCCAAGATGGAGATGTACTACAAGATCGGAGCGGCCGTCGGTCTGTGCCTGATCGTCTTCACCGCGGTCCAGATGCTCGCTCTTCCGACCGCCGACCTGCTTTTCCTGCTCGTGCTCTTCGCCCGAGTGATGCCGAAGCTGGCGTCGACGACCAGAGACGCGTTCAACTTCGCGAGTCACATCACCTCCTTCGACGACATCGAGGATCTGACGGTCCGCTGTGGCGACAACCTCGATCCGGACTCCTCGACCGTGACCCCGGCGAAGGCGACCCGGTTGACCAGGGATATCAGCCTCGACAACCTGTGGTTCGCCTACGATCCGGCGCGACCCGTGCTGACCGGGGTCTCGCTCGCGATCCCGGCTGGCTCGGTGGTGGCACTGGCCGGTGCATCCGGCGCCGGGAAGACGACCCTGCTCGACCTCGTCATGGGGCTCTTGACACCGGACGCCGGGTGCATTCGAATCGACGACCAGCCACTGACGTCCGAACGTGCGCATGCGCTCAGGGCCGGAATCGGGTACGTCGGCCAGGACACTTTCCTGTTCAACGCGAGCGTGCGCGACAATCTGACCTGGGGGGCGGCCGGCGCGGACGAGGCCGAGATCCGCGCCGCGCTCGAGATGGCCAGCGCCCACTTCGTCGACGACCTTGCGAACGGGCTCGAGACCCTGGTCGGTGACCGCGGCGCGCTGCTTTCGGGAGGACAGCGTCAGCGACTCTCGCTGGCGCGTGCCCTCCTCAGGCGGCCGACCATGTTGATTCTCGACGAAGCGACCAGCGCGCTGGACCGGGCCAACGAAGAGCACATCATGGCCTCGGTGCGCGAGCTCCGGGGCGCGATGACCGTGTTGATCGTCAGTCACCGGGCGAGCGCGGTACGCGAGGCCGACTCGGTCCATGTCCTCGACGGAGGCCGGATCGTCGCATCCGGAACCTGGGTCGAGGTCGGCGCGGAGGTTCTGCGGCGAACGGCGGTGTGACCGCTCCACGGTGCTCGGTGGATCCGGTTTGGGGGGCGACATGAGCGAACGGTCCGACACGCGGGTGCTCTCGTCACGTGGCGCTCGATGGGCGCTCCTGGTCACATCCGTCGTCATGACGTGTTTCGTGATCGAAGCAGTGCTGCGCATCGGAGCGTACCTGGAGCATCGTCGCAACCGCGAGGCGCTGCGCAGTCTCGACACCGTGGAGCTCGCTCCCGAACCGGGTGACACCAAGCTCGGCCACATCATCCGCCGCAGCGAGTTTCCGCACCTCGTCTACGAGCTGAGGCCGAACCTCGACGTGGTGTTCATCAACCAGCCGCTGCACACCAACTCGGACGGAATGCGGAGCCCGCCGGTATCGACGAGCAAACCGCCCGGGACGGTGCGCATTCTCGGTCTCGGCGACTCGGTGATGTTCGGCTGGGGAGTTCGTTCCGAGCAGTCCTACCTCCGCGTGATGGAAGAGCGGCTCCGGAGACGGTACCCCCAGGTCCAGTGGCAGGTCATCTGCGGCGCAGTGCCGGGCTACAACACCGCGATGGAGGTCGAGTTCCTGGTTCGGCGAGGACTCCGGTTCCAGCCTGACTTGGTGCTGATCGACTTTGTCGGCAACGACCTCGATCTGCCCAACTTCATCTGGCTTCGCGCCGACTACCTGTCGTTTCGCCGGTCGCTGCTGTTCGAGCTTCTGCGCGGGCCGGGTCGGAGTTCGGCCAGCGACGCCGAGGTCCAGCTGGTGGAGGCGCCGCTCGCCGCGACGCGTGATCGCTACGCGCGACGGCTCTACCGCGTGCCCCTGCGATACGCCGGTCTGGTCGGCCCGCGGGCCTACCGGATGGCGATGGGTCGGCTGCGACGGATTGGTGACCAGCACGGATTCCAGATTGCCATCGTCTCCCACCGTAGAGTGCCGTCGATCGTCGCCGAGATGGGCGAGGAGCTCTCGATCCCGGTGATCGAGGCCGATCGGGCGATCGCCGAGTACATGGCGGCGCACGGCGTCGTCACCTATCACCCTTCGCCGTTGACGCTGGGCCCCAGGGACCCCCATCCGTCAGCCCTCAGCCACCGGCTCCAAGCGGACGCCTACCTCGACGGGCTGGGTGGGCTGGGATTCACCCAGCACCTGATCGCGGCGCGAGGGAAGGCCGCACAAGCCGGGATCGATCGCCTGTCGGAGCTCAGCTCCGCGGCTGTGGGAGCCGACCGTTGACGAGCCCGCTCGATCAGGACCTCCGGGCTGGGACGGCGGCCGAAGCCACGGCTCGGTGCCGGCGGCCGGCGCTCGAGCTGCTGCTCGGCGAGCGGGAGCGGGCGGAAGGTGCGGCACGCGAGCTCGCGCAGCGGTGGGGCTGGGAATCGGCGGTATCGCTCTGCGCCGGGTGGAATGTGCTGCCGCAGCTCCATCGGCGGCTGACCGTGCTCGACCTCGAGCTGGACCCGGACGCACGCGATCAGCTCCACGAGCTGGCGAGAATCGCGTTTCTCAGGTCCGCCGCGCGCCTGCAAAAAGGTGCAGAGGCGTTGGCGGCACTGTCCGAGGCAGGCATCCGGGCGGTCGCGATCAAGGGCGTGGCAGCGATCGCGATTCTCTATCGCGGACCTCGTGATCGCACAATCCTCGACACCGACGTGCTGATTCGTCGCGAGGACCTGGAGCCTGCGATCGTGGTTCTGGAGCGGGTCGGTCTTCGGCCGGCGATCGACGGCAGCCTCACCGACTACCTCCACTTCGTGCGCCACTCGCCCGGGTTCTCCGAGAACCAGGCGGTGTCGCTCTACTCTGCGGACTCGAGCGAGGTCGACCTGCACTGGCAGGTGGGGTGCCTGCGAACGGAGGAGCTGCTCGAGGCCGCCAGACCGGCGGAGGTCTACGGCCGACAGGTGAGCGTGGTCAGCGCGTCACACGGATTCCTGCTCGCTGTCCACCACACCTTGCGCAACAACTTCGTGGCGGACCAGGCGGTGAGGGACCTGATGGACTGCGATGCATGGCTGGCAGCGCTCGAGCACAGCGGAGGCCTGGAACGGACGGCGCGTCAGGCCGCCGACTGGGGGCTCGCGGCGCCTGCTCTCGCAATGGTCCAGATCCTGAGGAGTTATTGTCCGACCGGACCCGCGGCACAGGTCGAGCCGGCGCTCGTGTCTGGCCTCACCCGGCTCGAGCGACTCCGCGCGGCCGCGCTGACCGAGCTCTTCTTTCACCAGCTCAGCGAAGGCCCGTTGAATCGCGACCTGCTGCTGCTGCTCCGCCTCAGATCTGCCGGCCAGATCTGGTCCGGCATCGCTCGCGGCCGGTCGCGCTATCGACGGTTCATGAAGACGCTCGAGATCAGGGAGCACGGGGAGGTGCTCCCCTTCGGGACGCGCCTGGTCCGACTCGTCCAGTCACTTGCCCGGACGCCGGCGCGAAGATGGCGCCTGCTGCGGGCGTTGGCCTCTGCCAAGGACCGGATGCTGGGTTAGCCAGGCGTGTTATATTCGCTGGAAGTCGCAGAAGGCACGTGTCGTTGGCAGGTTCGGTCGGCGGATGTTGCGTGTCGTGGAGTGGGGATGTTCGCTGCGACGCCGGACCCCCGGCAGACTCTTGCAGCCTGAAAGTGTGGTGCAGCGAATGGACGGAGAAGCTTCTGGGTTCCGGATCGACACCGGGAGCGTGGACTTCATGCAGCTCGACGGCGAGGCCGTACTGCTCCACCTCCACAGCCACGGCTACTTCGGCCTGAATGCAACGGCGACGGAGGTGTGGGAGCTGGTGCTGGCGCATCCCGGAATCGCGCTGCCCGCGATCGCTGCGGCCCTCGGCCGTCGCTATGGGCGAGACCCGACCGGAATCACCAGCGATCTCTCGGCGCTGCTCGGCGAGATGGTCGGAGAGTCCCTTGTCGAATCGTGCTCTCTCCGGCCGACGGCGGTGATCGAGATCGAGCCGTGCGAGCTTCCGTATCAGGTGCCACGGATCGAGGCTTTCGGCGAGCTCGACACGCTGATCCTGAGCGGGGAGTGAGGTGATCGAGGCGAGGGTCGTCGCCCAGGAGCTGCGGCTGCGGCGCTCCACGCAGATGGGCGCCGTCTACTTCCATGGCGAGACGATGCGCCCCTTCCTCGGTGAGGGCGACCTGGTCGTCGTGGAACCTCTGGCCTGGGAGGAGATCAGACTCGGGGACATCCTCACGTATCGCCACGAGGACAAGTTCCCGACCCGACGGGTGGTCGAGATCGACCACGAGGTCGAAGCGGTGATACTCCGTGGAGACAGCATTCCTGGCCGCCCCGACTTCGTCGTATCGCGCACGGACGTTCTCGGCCGCGCCCAGGTGCGGATCCGCAACGGTGTGCGGCTGACTCGCGACAGCCGTGAATGGCGACGTGCGACCCGGCGCGCCTTGACCTTCGAACGGATCGCTCGCGTGGTGCGGAGGCTCCCCTGGCCTGTGCGGGGGACGGTCGGCCGGATGTTCCCGGTGATTCGCTTCGGATGAGGTCGATCCTGCCGCTCGGCGCCTTCGATGTCGCTCTGGAGCGCTGCTCCGAGCCCCATCGCGAGCTGCTCGAAGGACTCTACAGGGCTCGCGTCGAGTCCACAGCAGACGGTGAGCCGGTCCACCTCCGGCTCGCGCTGAGCACCGGCGACGACGGCCCGGGATTCGGGGCCGGCGCCGCGCTGCTGAGCTGGGAGACCGCCGACCGGCTGTGGGTGTCGAGCGACCTCATCGCCGGCTACCTCGACCGCAGCTCCGCTCCTCCTCGTCTCTGCCTCTGGATCGACCACCACAGCTCCCATGCGGTCTTCCTCGATCACTACCTGCGGATCGTACTCAACGCGGTGTTCAGGCGTCTCGGACGAGTCCGCCTGCACGCGGGGGCGGTCGACCTGGCCGGATCAACGTCCCTGTTCGTGGGCGACAAGGGTGCCGGGAAGACCACGATCTGCCTTGCTCTGGCACGAGCCGGCGGGACGATCCTCGGCGAGGACCAGATCATGGTCCGCAGGACGCACAACGGCGAGTTCCGCGTCGCCGGAGGCGACGTCGTCATGCGGCTCACGACCAAGACCGAGGCTTTCTTCTTCCCCGGCTCGCTTCCCGTGCCGACGGTCATGCTGGCCGGGATGGAGAAAAAGGAGATTCAGGCGCACGACTACGTCACCTGCATGCCCAACTGCGAGCACTCCCCGCGGCGCGTGTTTTTCCCCGAGGTGGGGGAGTGCTTCGACATCCGGCCTCTTACGGGGCGTGAGGCACTCGGCCGTCTCGCAGCACCCCTGACACCGATCCATCGGTTTGTCGACGACCTCGACCGTCGCGACTTCCTGGCCTTCCTGGTCGGCTTGACACGCCAGGCGGAGTGCTTCTCGCTGTCACTGACCCCTCGGCTGGAAGACCTGGAGAAGCTGTCGGGGTTTCTGACATGACTCGGCTCGCCTTGATCGGCGGCACCACCTTGAACACCGCCTACTCTCGCGTCAATCGGGTGTGGTTGAGCGGCCTCGAGGCCGCCGGCTACGACACGAGCTCAAAGCGTGCTTCCGACGTCCTCATCCACCATGACTATCGTCGGCACTTCGCCACCTGCCGCGCAGGCACGGCAAAGCTGAAGATCGCCGTGCGGACATGGGACTTCGGCCCCTATCCCAGCGCATGGGCGGCACGGATCGGGCGGGACTTCGATCGGCTCTGGGTGCACTCCGAGTGGATCGGTCAGAAGGCGGTGGAGGCCGGGGTCGACCGCGATCGGCTCGCGGTCGTGCCGCACGGTTTCGATCCCCGAGTCTTCAGGGTGGACGGGCCCGCAGGCGAGCTCAAGGCCGAGTTCAACTTCCTGTTCGTCGGGGCCGCGGTGGCCCGAAAGGGCATCGACATCCTGCTTCGCGCCTACGCGCAGGCCTTTGCACCGGACGAATCGGTCTGCCTGATCCTCAAGGGTCACTCGGCCGACGTGTTCTACCGTGGGCAGCACATGTCCGATGCGATCGCCGACTTCCAGAGTGACCCGAGCAAGCCAGCACTCCTCCACATCGACGCCCGCCTCACACCGAACGAGCTGGCGGCGCTGTACCGGGCCGCCGACGTCGGCGTCTTCCCATATCGCGCCGAGGGCTTCGCGATACCCATCTTGGAGGCGATGGCCTGCGGCCTGTCCTGCATCGTCCCGCGATTCGGGGCCTGCCTGGACTACTGCACCGAGGACAACGCCTTCTTCGTGGAGGCTCGTCGTATCCGACTCCCGGTTCGCCGAGACTTCGCGTTCAACTCGCTGGGCTTTCAGGAGCGGGTGGATGCAGTCGACTTCTGTGAGGTGCCGGTCGACACCCTCGCCTCTGCGCTCAGGGCGGTGTACGAGGGGGGTGCCCGCGAGCGGCAGGCTCGGGGTGAGGCGGCCGCTCGCTCCGCGCGCGATCACTGGACCTGGGATCACTCCATCGAGAGAATCCTGCGGCTCCTCGAGGACCTGCAATGCGGACCCTGAATCTCGTCACGGCGGTCAGTAGCTCCGGTTACGGCACGGTGGGCCTGAACCTCCTCAAGGCCCTCGATCGTGCCGGCTGCGAGGTGGCGCTGTTTCCCGCCGACGGCGGGGCCTTCCGTGACCTCCACCTTTCCCTGCCCGAGGTCATGCTCGTCCGCGCGGGCATGCGGCGGCGGACGATGTTCCCGCTCGATGCGCCCTGCCTCCGGATCACCCCCGAGTTCGACATGACCCTCTTTGCCGGACATGGACCACGCGCCGGTCTGCCGTTCTTCGAGACCGACGCCTTCACCCCCGCTGAGATGCACCACCTGGGCGGCCTGGACCACCTGCTCCTGCCGAGTCACTGGGCCAAGGAAGTGGTCGAAGCGAGCAGCCTCCGAGGTCCACGGGTCGCCGTGGTTCCGTTGGGGGTCGATCGCGAGGTCTTCAGTGAGGCCGGAGGGGGCCAAGGCAGAGAAACCGTGTTCCTGCACGTCGGCAAGTGGGAACGCCGAAAGGGCCAGGACGTCCTGCTCGAGGCATTTTCGCGCGCCTTCGAGCCGAAGGAGCCGGTCCGGCTCGAGCTCATGTGTGACAACCCGCTCCTCGGGACCCGAAACCAGGAGTGGGTTGCCCAGTGCCGGCGGTCCCCGATGGCCGAGAGAATCCGCATGCTGCCGCGGGTTGCGACGGCGCGTGAGGTCGCGGCGCGCATGCAGTCCGCCGACTGCGGTGTGTATCCGGCGAGGGCCGAGGGATGGAACCTCGAGCTCCTCGAGATGATGTCCTGCGGCAAGACCGTGATTGCCACCGACTACTCGGGCCACACGGCGTTCGCCACCCCCGACAACTGTCGCCTGATCGAGGTCGAGCGGCTCGAGCCCGCGGTCGACGAGAGGTTCCACCAGATCTACGGCCGGAGCAAGATCGGACGCTGGGCGCATCTCGGGAACGCCCAGCTGTCGCAGCTGATCGAGCACCTCCGGGCCGTGCACCGGCAGAAGCAGGAGGGCAGGTCGCTCGCCAACCCGGCGGGTGTGGAGACGGCCAGTGCGCACAGCTGGGCGCGCAGCGCGGCCGCGATTCTGGAGGCTCTCGGGGTCTGTGGTCCATAGCGAGGGCTGGGACGTCGTGTGGCCTCCGGACGTCCGTGGCTCAGCCTTCTGCCCCGCCGCCCCAGCGGGTCGCGACGTAGTCGTCGATCAGCGCGATGAAGCGCTCGGCGAGCTCGTCGGACGTGCCCTGGAGGGTGGTGAGCTGCCGGCCTTCGACGTAGACCGGGCAGCGCGGGGTTTCGCCGGTGCCGGGAAGGCTGATGCCGATGTCGGCGGACTTCGACTCGCCGGGGCCGTTCACGATGCAGCCCATCACGGCCAGCTTGAGGTTCTCGACGCCGGGGCAGGCCTGCTTCCACACCGGCATGCGGGCCTTGACGTGGGCCTCGACCCGCTCGGCGAGCTCCTGGAAGGTGGTCGAGGTGGTGCGGCCGCAGCCTGGGCAGGCGGTCACCGACGGTGAAAAGGCTCGCAGTCCGAGCGCCTGGAGCAGCTCGCACGCGGCCCAGACCTCCTCGCGACGGTCGCCGCCGGGGCGCGGAGTGAGGGAGACCCGGATGGTGTCGCCGATGCCCTCGGCCAGCAGCACGCCGATCGCGCCGAGGACCACACCAGCCCCTTGACGCCCATGCCCGCCTCGGTGAGCCCGAGGTGGAGGGGCTGGGGGTGCGGGCGGCGAGCTCGCGGTAGACGGCGATCAGCTCGGCGGGCCTGGACAGCTTGCACGAGATCACGATGCGGTCCTCGCCGAGCCCGGCGGCGAGGGCGGCCTCGGTGGACCGCAGCGCCGACATCGACCATGCACGCGTTGAGGACCTCGTCGGACGGAGAGGCCGGGCGCCTCGCGCGTTCTCCTCCATGCGCGCCGTGACCAGCTCCTGGTCGAGGGAGCCGCCGTTGACTCCGATCCGGACCGCCTTGCCGTGATCGCGGGCGATGGCGCAGATGGTGGTGAAGTTGGCGTCCTTCGTGTGACCGCGTGCCGACGTTGCCGGGGTTGATGCGGTACTTGGCGAGGGCGGCGGCGCAGTCGGGGTGCTGCTGCAGCAGGAGGTGGCCGTTGTAGTGGAAGTCGCCGACCAGCGGGACGCAGCAGCCGGCGTCGTCGAGGCGGCGGCGAATCTCGGGCACGGCGGCCGCCGCCTCGGCGAGGTTGACCGTGATGCGCACGATCTCGGAGCCGGCACGGGCCAGCTCGAGCACCTGCCGGGTGGTGGCCTCGACGTCGGCGGTGTCGGTGTTGGTCATCGACTGGACCACCACCGGTTGAGCGCCCCCGATCGTCACTCCCTCCACGTCCACCGCCGTTGTCTGCCGACGCCCCATGACGCCTCCCGCCTCGTGCAACCGGGCGGCCGGTCACGGAATGCCGACCCGCCCCGGCCTCAGAGAATAGCGGACACGGTACCCTGATCTCCATGCACACGTTTACGGTTGAGGTCGAGGAGGGAGGCCGCCGGCTCGAAGCGGTGGTCGTGCCGAGCGGTGACGACCTGGTCGTTGTGGTCCGGGGCGGCAGCTCGCCCCACGTCGGGTGCGTCGTGCTCGCCGCGCCGGTGCCGTCGCGCAGCCGTCCGGGCGCGTTCCGAGCCAGCTCATCGGTGCTGACGGTTCCGCCGCACCGCGACGAGCCGCTGGCGAGGATGGTCGCGGAGCGCCTCGCCGAGCGGCTCGGGCGGACCGCGGTCGCAGCAGCCGGGGTGCACGAGGAGGGCCTCGACCCCGCCGGCGTCGCGGCGTGGATCGCGCTCGGCGAGCGGCTCGCGTCGGCTGTCGCACAGCGCGTGATGGGGTAGGATGCCTCCCGCCGCCGGTGCGCGGCAGGGAGGATCCAGCATGAACGCCCACTTCTGGCTCGCCGGCGCCCTGCTCGCCGCGGCCACCGTCGCCGGCGCCGGCGCGCTGCCGTTCGAGCCGCAGGTCCACGACCTGGACAACGGCCTGCGGGTGATCCTGATCCCGACCTCGTCCCACGGACTGGTCACCTTCATGTCGGTGGTGCGCACCGGCAGCCGCGACGAGGTCGAGCCGGGCCACACGGGCTTCGCCCACTTCTTCGAGCACATGATGTTCCGCGGCACCGAGAGGTACCCGGGCCGCCGTGTACGACCGCATCGTGACCTCGATGGGCGCCGACGCCAACGCCTACACCACCGACGACTACACCTGCTACCACCTGACGTTCGCGCGCCGAGGACCTGCCCGACGGTGATCGAGCTCGAGGCCGACCGCTTCCAGAACCTCTCGTACGCCGAGCGCGAGTTCCAGACCGAGGCCGGTGCGGTCTACGGCGAGTACCGCAAGGGCCGGACCAGCCCGCTCGTGGTGCTCGTTCGAGGCGATCTCCAGAACAGGCGTTCGACGTCGCACACCTACAGCACACCACGATCGGCTTCGAGCCGGACATGGCCGCGATGCCGACCATGTACGAGTACTCGCGGTCCTTCTTCCGCGCTTCTACCGGCCCGAGAACGTGGTGGTCATGATCGTCGGCGACTTCGATCCGGACGCGACCTTGGACCTGGTCGAGCAGCGCTACGGCGGCTGGGAGCCTGGCTACCGCGCGCCGCGAGGTGCCGACGGAGCCCGCGCAGACGGCGGCGCGGCGCGTCGACGTCGATCAGCTACGAGGGCCGCACCCTACCGATCGTCGCCGTCGGCTGGAAGGGCGCCGCGCTTCGACCCGGCCGATCCGGAGTCGGTGGCCGGCAGCCTGCTCGGGGAGCTGGCCTTCGGCGAGACCAGCGAGGTCTACCGCCAGCTGGTGCTCGAGGAGCGGCTCGGTCCAGCGCCTGCGCGCGGACTTCGGCATGAGCCGCGATCCGGGGCTGTGGACCGCGACCGCGGTTGTGGCGGCGCCCGATCAGGTGCCGGTGGTGAGGGACGCGCTGATGCGAGCCGCCGCCGAGCTGGTCGCCGAGCCGGTCGCCCCGGCCCGGCTCGAGGCCCTCAAGGAGCGGACACGCAACGCGTTCCTGATCGGGCTCGACTCGCCGGACCGGGTCGCCCACTCGCTGGCCCGGTTCGTCGCCCTCACCGGAGGCGTCGAGGCGGTCGAGCGCTACCTCGCCGCGGTTGCCGCACTGACCGTCGAGGACGTGCATGCTGCGGCGGTGGCGTTCCTGACCCCCCAACGTTCGACCACGGTCGTGCTCGAGGGGGTGCAGTGATGGTCAGCCGAGCCCGGTTTCTCGCCATCGTCGTGCTTGCTGCCGCGGCGGCAGGCTGCCTGCCCTGCTCAAGGGAGGAGGCCCGGCCATGTCGACCCTTCTCGAGCCTGTCGCCGACGACCCGAGGTGTGAGCTTGCCGGATCGCCTTCAGGGTCGGCTCCCAGGACGATCCCGCGGGCCGTGAGGGCCTCGCGGCGTTGACTGCACGGCTGATGGCCGAGGGCGGTACCGCGAGCCGCAGCTACGCCGAGATCCTCGATCTGCTCTACCCGATGGCGGCGTCCTACCGAGGTCCGGGTCGACGTCGAGCAGATCACCTTCACCGGGCGGGTGCACCGCGACATCGGCCGAGCGCTTCACCGGTCTCCTGCTCGACGCGATCCTCGACCGGCGTTCGCCGAGGCCGACCTCGAGCGGATCCGCGCCCGCACGGTGGACTCGATCACCAAGAACGCTGCGCTACGCCTACGACGAGGACCTCGGCAAGGCCGTGCTGTACGGCGAGGTCTTCGCCGGTACGCTCCTACGGGCACCTGACCGACGGCACCGTCAAGGGCCTTGAAGCCATCGCCGCGGACGACGTGCGCGCCTTCTATACCAGCCGTTTCAGCCGCGATCGCCTGACTGTCGGGATCGGGGGCGGCTACTCGCCGGAGCTGGTCGAGGAGGTGGCCGCACGTCTCGAGCGAGCTGCCCGAGGCGGGGCCCCCGGTGCCGCCCGCGCCGCGGCCGCCGCCGGTGGTCGGCCGGCGGGTGGTGATCGTCGGCCAAACCCGGACAGGCGACCGCGATCAGCCTCGGCTTCCCGATCGACGTGCGTGCGCGGCGACGAGGACTTCTACCCGCTCGCGGTCGCCAACTCGTGGCTCGGCGAGCACCGCAACTCCTCCTCCCACCTCTACCAGGTGATCCGCGAGGAGCGCGGGCTCAACTACGGCGACTACTCCTACATCGAGTACTTCCCCGAGCCGCGGCTGGCGACATGATGCCGACCCCCGACGTGCCGCGTCGGGTGCAGCTGTTCGAGGTGTGGATCCGTCCGGTGCCCAACGACGCGGCGCACTTCGCGCTGCGCGCCGCGGTGCGCGAGCTCGAGCGGCTGGCGAGGGAGGGGCTCACCGCGGAGCAGTTCGAGCTGCACCCGCAGCTTTCTCGCCAAGTACAGCCTGCACTTCGCCGACACGACCTCCGACCGGCTCGGCTGGGCGCTGGACGACCGGTTCTACGAGATCGGCGGAGAGGGCGCCTCGAGCGCTTCCGCAACGAGATGGCGGGAATGACCCTGCGAGCGGGTCAACGCGGCGATCCGGCGTCACCTGCGGCCGGAGAACATGGTCATCGCGATCGTCACCGAGGAAGCCGAGAAGCTGGCCGACGCCCTGGCGGGCGAGGTCCCGAGCCCGATCGACTACGCGACGCCGAAGCCGCCCGAGGTGCTGGCCGAGGACCTGGAGATCCAGACCTACCCGCTCGGCATCACCCGCGACGCGATCCGGGTCGTGCCGGTGGAGGAGGTCGCCGAGCGCTGACCGCCGGGTTCCGGACGGTACAATGCCCGCGAGCATGGGGATCGTCACGCTGCCTCTGCTGGTGTTGGCGGCCGGCCTCGGGGGTTACGCACTCCTGGCGCGGCTGGGCCACGGGGAGGCCGAGGCCTGGGCGGCAGGCCGGACGGTGGGGCTCGCCGCCGCCGCCCTGCCCGCCTGGTGGCTCGGGGCGGTTGGGCTGTCCGCCTGGCGAGCGGTCGCGGTGGCGACGCTGCTCGCGTTCGGGGCGGTCGGAGCGACGATCGCCTGGCGGCGGCGGTCGGCCTGGCGGCGGTGGCTCGCGGCGGAGGCTGCGGTCCTCTCAGGGACCCTGTTCGTGCTCTGGATCCGCCTCGGGCAGCCCCAGATCCTGGGCACCGAAAAGCCGATGGACCTGGGGATCTTCGCCACCCTGCTGCGCGCCGAGAGCTTCCCGCCGCCGGACATGTGGCTCTCCGGCCACACCCTGCCCTACTACTACTGGGGCGCCCTGCTGTGGACCGCGCCGCTGGCCGCCTCGGGGGTGCCGCTCGAGGTGGGCTACAACCTGGTGGTGGCGCTGATCGCGGGCCTGGTCGCCGGGCTCCTGTGGGCGCTCGGGTCTCGCCTGGGCGGTTCGACCGCAGCGGGCTGGGTCGCGGTCGCCGCCGGGCTGGCGGCCGGAACCCCGGACGGGTTGAGGCAGCTGATCGCCGGACGTCCGCTCGGAGGTCTCGACCTGTGGGCCTCATCCCGGCAGGTCGCCGACACCATCACCGAGTGGCCGCTGTTCACCTTCTGGCTCGGCGACCTCCACCCGCACCTGCTGTCGCTGCCGCTCGCGCTGGCGGCGATCCTGGTCGCGGCGCAGGCCGCCGAGGACCGGCTGCGACCGATCGGACTCGCCCTCGCGTCGGTGCTGTTCGGGCTCACCTGGGCGGCGAACCCGTGGGCGATGCCGCCCACTCTGGCCGGCATCGGCCTCGCCATTCTGGTCGCAGCGAGCGGGCTCGTGTCGCCGCGCCGGGAGCCCCTGCGGTGGCTCGCCGTGGTGGGGGTCGCGGTCGGGGGATGGTTGACCGCGGCGCCGTTCCACCTCGCGTTCCACCCGCCGTTCGAGGGCCTCGGCAGGGTTCATGCCTGGACCCCGCCCCTGAGCCTGGTGCTGTGGGGCGGAGGGCTGATCGCCCCCGCCCTCATGGCCGCCTACGCGGTGCTTCGCGACGGGCTCGGACCGAACCGCGAGCGGGCGAGCGCCGTGGCTCTGGCGGCGGTGGCTGCGACGGTGGGCATCGCCGCCGCGAGCGGGCGCCCGACCCTCGCGATCGTGGGCACGGCGTGCGTCGTGCTGGCGGGGGCGGCGGCGGGCGCCGGTAGCTTTCCGAGCCGCCGGGCGGCGGCCTTCGCGGCTCTCGGCCTCTTCCTCCTGGCGGTGCCCGAGGTGCTCTTCGTCAGGGATCCCTACGGTGAGGCCCTGCACCGCATGAACACGGTGTTCAAGGCCTACTTCATGGCCTGGATCCTGCTGGCGATCGCCCTCCCGGCACTGCTCGCCCGGGCGGTCGAGGGCCGGCGGGCGCGCCTGATGCTGGCCACGGCGCTGGTTGTCCTCGCAGCCGCCCACCCCCTGGGCATGATCCGCTCGACCATCGTCAGCGGCGATCGAGGTCTGGACGGCCTGGGTCACCTCTCGCCGGGCGACCGGGCGGCGGTGGAATGGCTGCGGGACGCTCCGCCCGGGACAACCATCCTGGAGGCGGTCGGCGGCGCCTACAGCGAGTACGCACGGCTGAGCGCCGCCAGCGGGGTTCCGGCTCTGCTCGGCTGGGCCAACCACGAGGGCGTCTGGAGGGGGCCGTCGATCGGACAGGAGACCGCGCGCCGAACCAGCCTCGCCGCCGACGTCTACACCGTCGGCGATCCGGCGGAGGTCCGGCGGCTGACGGCGGAGGCCGGGATCGACCTGGTGGCGGTCGGTGCGCTGGAGCGACGAGACTATCCGGCCGCGACCCTGGCCGCGGTCGAAGCCGCCGGCGAGGTGGTGTTCGACCGGGACGGGACCCGGCTGATCCGCTTCACAGGGGCCGGCAGTGACGGCTGACCGCCGCAGCCGGTTCACCCGGGTCGCGCCGTGGCTCGCGCTGCTGGTGCTCTCCGCCGGGCTCCACCTCTGGGACCTCGGCGGGCGCACCTTCCACCACGACGAGGCGATCCACGCCAAGCTGTCCTGGGATCTGCTCGAGCGCGGCAGCTACCGCTACGACCCGACCTACCACGGGCCGCTGCTGTACTACTCTGACCGCCGCCGGGTTCGCGGTCGCGGGCGACTCCGACTTCACCGCCCGCCTGCCGATCGCCGCTGGCGGGCATCGCGCATGGTCTGGATCGCGTGGCGGATGCGCCGGATCGTCGGCGGGCGGGCGGCGTGGTGGACCGGGCTGCTGTTCACGGTGTCGCCGCTGTTCCTCTACTACGGCCGCTTCGACCGCATGGACCTGCTCGAGGCGCTGTGCGCATCAGCGGCGCTGCTGGCGTGGTGGGACGTGCTCTCGGACCGCAGGCGGCGCGTGGCCGGAGATGGGCGCCTGGACCGGGCTCGCCTTCGCAACCAAAGAGAACGCCTACGTGACCGCGGCCCTGCTCGGGATCACGGCGGCTCTGCTGGCGCTCGACCGTGGGATCGTGCGGGCCGTGCCGGCGGCGCTGCGCTGGCTGCTGGCACGGTGGCGGGGGGTGCTGGGCTCGCTCGCCGTGTTCGCGGCGGTGACGGTTCCGCTCTACACGGTGGGCTTCACCCGCCCCGGCGACTGGAACTTCCCGCTCAGAGCGATCAGCTACTGGTGGGGCCAGCACGAGCGTGCAGCGGGTCGGCGGCCCGTGGTGGTTCCACCTGCCCCGCCTCGCGCAGTACGAGTTCCTGGTGGTGGCGGCGGCGCTGGTCTGGGTAGTCCGGCGATGGCGGCGGCTGCGCCCGATCGAGCTGTTCCTGTTCATTTTCGGGATCGCTTCGGTGGGCATGTACTGCTACCTGGGAGAGAAGGTGCCCTGGCTCGGGGTCCACCAGGTGTGGGCGTTCGTGCCGCTCGCCGGCGCCCAGCTCGCGCGCACCTTCGGCGTCAACGGGCGCGCGTGGAGCCGTACCCTCGCCGGCGTCGGCCTGGCGGCGTCGGCGGCGGTCGCGCTGACCGCGGCCTTCGTGCTCGACGAGATCACCCCCGCCCGGCAGCGCGTCGAGTCGCTGCACTTCGTCCAGTCGTGCCCCGAGGTGCAGCGGGTGGTCGAGGACATCGCGGCCGCGGCGTCCGAGTCCCCGGGTGGCAAGGCGGCCTCAGTGACCGGCGACGCCGCCTGGCCGCTGAGCTGGTACCTCCGGGACCTGCCGGTGAGCTGGGGGCTGCCGACCGCCGACAGCCGACCCGCGGTGGTGGTCTGCGACCTCTCGGCCGAGGCCAAGGTCCGCGGCGTGCTCGGTCCGGGATACCGGCGCGAGCGCATCCCGCTGCGTGCCTGGTGGCTGATGGAGCAGCGGCGACCGACGCCGGCAGAAGCCTTGCGCTACCTCCTCACCCGGATGCCGTGGGGCGGGATCGGCAGCACCGACGTGCTGGTGCTGCGCCGGGGCCTGGGCGACGCCGAGCCGGCGCGCCGCGGCGGAGGTGCCGTCCGAGCTCGCGAGGCGGCTCGGCGTCCGCTCGGCTCGGGTCATCGGGGAGGGTCTTGCTGGCGGAGCCGCGCGGCATCGCTCTGGGCGACGGGCGGCTCGCGATCGCCGACCCTGCGCTGGACCAGGTCTTCCGTCTCGGTCTGGCCGGCGACGCCGGGCAGGCCGCAGCCGCGGGAGCGCTCCAACAGCCGGAGGCGGTCGCCTGGCTGCCCGACGGCGACCTGCTGGTCGCCGACACCTGGAACCACCGGGTGCTGCGGGTCGGCGGCGGGCCCGGGACGGCGCCGGCGGAGCTTCCGCCTCCGCCCGGGGGCTGGTACGGCCCGCGCGGGCTCGCACTCGGCCCCGAGGGTCGCCTGGCGGTCACCGACACCGGCAACAAGCGGCTGGTGGTCTACGAGCCCGACCTGACCGCCGTCCGGGTCGTGGCGGAGGGGCTCGACGAGCCGGTCGGGGTGGCCTGGACCGACTCCGGGCACGTGCTGGTCTGCGCCACCGGCGCCAGGCGCCTGGCGCTGGTCGACATCGGAAGCGGCGCTGCGGCCTGGGTGGAGCTCCCGGCGGCGTGGCCGAACTACTACTCCCGGCCGCAGGTCGTGGCCCTCGGTCCCGAGCGGTGGCTGGCGAGCGACACCCCGCAGCAGGCGCTGTGGCTGGTCGATCGGGGCGCGGTCGCGCGGCTGGACCTCGCGGAATGGCAGATCGCGCCCACCGGGCTGGCCTGGGACCCCGTCG
Source organism: uncultured Acidobacteriota bacterium (assembly GCA_963714745.1). GTDB lineage: Bacteria > Acidobacteriota > Thermoanaerobaculia > Thermoanaerobaculales > Sulfomarinibacteraceae > CAVQPK01. The sequence goes on along the minus strand of CAVQPK010000007.1, from coordinate 1,359,029 downwards.
GCCAGACCCTGGTGGTCGGCGGACCTCGGCGGCAGGCTGTGGGTACTGGAGGTGGGGAGGATGAGTGAGCAGCCGCGAGCTGAGCGTGGTCGTTCCCGCCTTCAACGAAGAGGACAACGTCGACGCCATGGTGGAGCGTGTCACCGCCGCGCTGGCCGGCGAGGTGGAGGGCCTCGAGGTGGTCTTCGTCGACGACGGCTCCCGCGACGCCACCTGGGAGCGGGTGGCGGCGGCCGCCGAGCGCGACCCGAGGGTGCGCGGGCTGCGCTTCGCCCGCAACTTCGGGCACCAGGCGGCGGTCACGGCCGGGGTCGACGCGGCGCGCGGCAGGGCGGTGGTGATCATCGACGCCGATCTCCAGGATCCGCCCGAGGTGATTCCCGAGCTGGTGGCGCGGTGGCGCGAAGGATTCGAGGTGGTCTACGCCCAGCGCGAGGTGCGGGAAGGCGAGACCTGGTTCAAGCGGACCACCGCCTCGGCCTTCTACCGCCTCCTGCGGGCGATCACCAACGTCGACATCCCTCTCGACACCGGCGACTTCCGGCTCATGGGGCCGAGGGCGGTGGCTGCGTTCCGCGCGCTGCCGGAGCGCAACCGGTTCATCCGGGGTCTGGTGAGCTGGATCGGGTTCCGCCAGACCGCGGTCCGCTACCGCCGCCACGCCCGTCGCGCCGGTGAGACCAAGTACCCGCTGAAGAAGATGATGCGCTTCGCGCTCGACGGCATCACCTCGTTTTCCTTCCTGCCCCTGCGGCTCGCGACGTGGCTCGGGTTCGTGGTTTCGGCGCTGGCTTTCCTCTACATCGTGGTCGTGGTGGTGCTGAAGTTCATGGGCATCAACTGGCCGGGGTACACCTCCATGATGGCCTCGATCCTCTTCCTCGGCGGAGTCCAGCTGATCATGATCGGGGTCCTGGGGGAGTACCTGGCGCGGGTCTTCGACGAGGTCAAGCGGCGTCCTCTGTACCTGGTTGGGGAGTCGACCGACGGCGCCACCGGGGTGGTTCCTCCTCCCAGACCGATCTCGTGACCGCCGAGGGTTCCGCGACCCTGTTGCAGGCACGGTGCAGCGTCCGTTGCTGAAGTGCTAACCTGAGCTCGTTCCATGAGGAGGCAGGCCGTGCCGTGGTCGAGGTGCGGACCAGGTGACGAGCAGGTGGCGTCGGCGGGTCGTGGGGCTGCGGCGCTGCTGCTCCTCGCGCTGATTCTGCCGCCGACGGACGGCGCCTGCGCTGGGGTGGTGGTCGAGTCGGTGGCGGCGGACGCGACCTCCGGCGAAGTGGCCCTCGAGGCCGGTGACCGCGTGCTGGGGTGGCGCCAGGGGACTGGCGCGGACGCGGTCCGAGGGCAGATTTCGGACCCCTTCGAGTGGCGTTGGCTGGAGGTGGAGAGGGCGCCCCGAGGTCCGGTGACGCTCGAGATCGAGCGTGACGGCGCCCGCGCCGAGGTGGTCCTCCAGCCCGGGACGCGTGGTCCGGGGCTGTGGCGGCTGACCGTGCGACCGCAGATGGATCACCGTCTGGAGCGCGGCTACCGGAACGGTCTGGCCGCTCTCGGGCAGGGCTCGCCGACGACGGCGGTCGCGGCGTGGGATGCCCTGCGTCGGCGGCGCGCGGTGCGACGCGACCCTGTGCTGGAGGCGTGGCTGCTGGTGCGCGGCGCCCGGGTCCGGCTCGACGAGGGCGACGGCGAGGCGGCGGACGCGCGGTTCGCGGAGGCGGCGGCGATCGCCGACCGGGCCGGCTGCGACCTCGCCCGGGCCGCGGTCCGCGACGAGTGGGGGAGGGCGCTGTACCGGTCGGGAGAGTACCAGAGGGCGCTCGAGGTCCACCGCGGCGGGCTCGCGGTGCGGGATGCCGGAGACCTCGAGACCCTGTGGCATGCCGCCGGCGTTCACGATGTCGGCACCATGACGCTGGTGCTGGGCGATCTCGACGGCGCCGCCGAGCTGCTCGAGGACGCGGCCGCGGTGCGGGCGCGGCTCGCCCCGGACAGCCTGGCGGAGGCCGAGTCGGTCAACAACCTGGGGCTGGCCCTGGTCTACGCCGGTCGTTTCGAGCAGGCCCAGGCGAGGCTGACGCGATCGCTGGCGATCAGAGAGATGCGGGTGCCGGGCTCGCTCGACGTCGCGGCCGGCTACAACAACCTCGGGCTGGTGGCCAAGGAACGGGGCGACTTCGACGCCGCGGAGCGCTTCTACCTCCGTGACCTCGAGCTCTCCCAGCGGCTCGACCCGGGCAGCGACGGGGTCGCCGTGACGCTGATGAACCTCGGCGGGGTCGCCTGGGAGCGGGGCGACCTCGAGCTCGCCGAGCGGCGCTTCCGCGACTCGCTGGCGATCCTCGATCGGCTCGAGCGCGACGGCATCAACGTCGCCGCGAACCTCAACAACCTCGCCCTGGTCGCCGAGCAGCGCGGCGAGCTGGCGACGGCCGAGGTCAACCTCCGCCGGGCACTGGAGATCTGGAGGGGGAGCACCCCCGACAGCCAGGAGGTCGCCGAGGCCCTGCTCAACCTCGGGCTGATCGCGTGGCGGCGCAAGGACCTGGACTCCGCCGAAGACCTGCTCGGCCAGGCGAGGGCGATGCTCGACCGGATCGCCCCGGAGAACCAGTCCAGCGCGATGGTGCAGCTGATGCTCGGCGACGTCGAGCTGGAACGGGGCAACCTGGAGCGCGCGGAGGAGCTCTACCGGGGCTCCCTCGAGCTGCGGGAGCGGATCATGCCGGGCAGCCCCGAGATCGCGTCCAACCTGATCAATCTCGCCGAGATCGCCGAGCAGCGGGGCGACCTCGACGGCGCGGAGACCCTGCTGGAGCGGGCGCTCTCGCTGCGCGAGACCGTGTCCCCCGACAGCCTTTGGGTCGCCGCCTCGCTGCACGCTCTGGGTGGTGTCGCCCTCGCGCGCGGGGACCTCGAGGCGGCCGAGGCGCGGCTCGTTCGTGCGCTCGAAATTCGCGCCCGCCTCGCCCCGGGGAGCACCGAGCAGGCGGAGACCCTCTACCGCCTCGGTCAGGCGTCGCGCCGCGGTGGCCGCCTCGAAGAGGCCGCCGAGCGCCTCGAGCGTGCGATCGCGGCGCTCGAGCAGCAGACCGGCCGACTCGGAGGGGGCGAGGAGGCGCGGGCGGGCTTTCGGGCCCACTTCGCGCAGCTCTTCCGTGAGCTGCTCGAGGTCCAGCTCGAGCTCGGCCGGCCGGCGGAGGCGTTCGAGACGCTCGAGCGATCGCGGGCGCAGCTCTTCCTGGCCACGCTGACCGAGCGCGACCTGGTGTTTTCGGCCGACCTCCCGGAGGAGCTCGAACGCCGCAGGAAGCGGGTTGCGTGGGACTACGACCGCACGCTGGAGCAGCTGCGCGAGCTCGATCCGCAGCTCGATGCCGACCGGGTCGAGGCGGCCGTCTCCCGGCTCGCGGAGCTCCGGCGCGAGCGGGTCGCGGTGGGTGAGGCGGTGCGCGCCGCCGCGCCGAGGCTGGCTGCGCTGCAGTACCCGGCGCCGCTCGACGCCCGCGGCGCCCTCGAGGCGCTCGATCCCGGGGTGCTGGTGCTCGCCTACAGCGTCGGCGAGACCTCGAGCACCCTCTTCACCCTGAGCCGGAGCCGCGGGTTGGCGGTCCACCGGCTGGAGGTGGGACGCGACCAGCTGCGCGATCTGGTCTCGGCCTTGCGGGCGGCGATCGTCACCGGCGGGACCGAGGGCTTCGCGGCGCTTCAGCACCTCGGCGTCGGGCGCCGGCTCTACGACCTGCTCGTGCGTCCTGCCGAGGCCGCCATCGAGGACAGCGTGCGGCTCGTGATCCTGCCCGACGGCCCCCTGCACGCGCTGCCCTTCGGCGCCCTCGTCACCTCGCCGGAGGACGAGGCGCCGCACTACCTGCTCGAGCGGCGCCCGCTCGCGGTGACGCTGTCGGTCACGGTGCTCGACGAGCTGGCCCGGGGTCGTCCGGCTGCCGCGAGCGATCCCGGTCAGTGGCGGGTGGTGGGGTTCGGGGACCCCGATTACGGCGGTGGCGCGAGCCCGTCCGCGGAGCGGGAGGCCGTGCTGCGCTCGATCTCGGGGCGGGGTGCAACTCTCGACCCGCTGCCGGCGACCCGGAACGAGGTCGGTGCATTGACCGGGTTGTGGCAGGAGCACGCGACGACCTTCCTCGGTGGGGACGCGACCGAGGGCCGGGCCCTGGCGGTGTCCGACGCCGCCACCGTGCTCCACTTCGCGTGCCACGGCCTGCTCGACGAGGACTTTCCGCTCGACTCCGCGCTCGCCCTCGCCGCGCCGCAGGCGGGCTCGGACGACGGCGGCAACGGGCTGCTCCAGGCCTGGGAGATCTTCGAGAAGCTGCGCCTTCAGGCGCGGGTCGTGACCCTTTCGGCGTGCCAGACCGGCCTCGGGCGGGAGCTCGGGGGCGAGGGGCTGGTCGGCCTCTCGCGGGCCTTCCAGTACGCCGGGGCGCGATCCGTGGTGGCGTCGCTGTGGAGCGTCTCCGACCTGTCGACGGCCCGGTTGATGACCAACTTCTACCGGGCGCTGCGGGCCGGGAGGTCGATCTCCGACTCGCTGCGCGAAGCCCAGCTTCAGATCCTGCGCGGTGATCCGGGAGAGGGTGGAGACGCGCCCGCCGAGTGGCGCCACCCGTTCTTCTGGGCGGCTTTTCAGGTCGTCGGCGACTGGAGGTAGTCGGTCATGAGGGCGATCGCAGCGAGTGTGGGGCTCGTGCTGGCGGCGGCGATGGCCGCAGCGGCGGATGGGCCGACGTTCTGGGCCCAGGCGACCTTCGTCCGGGGCGAAGTCACCGCGGCCGAGCCCGGGGCGCCGGCACCGGTGCCGGTCCAGCGGGGCGACACCTTCGAGCGCGGCGTCGTGGTGCGCTGCGGCAGCGGCTCGCGGGCCACCTTCCTGCTCTCGGACGGCAGCCTGCTGGCGGTGCCTCCGGACAGCGAGCACGCCCTCGAGCCGCGCACCGGGCAGGGCCGACCGAGCCTGGCCGAGGTCGCTCACAACCTGACCAGGACGGTGGCCGAGCGGGCGAGCGGCGATCCCCTGCTCAAGCACGTCGGAGGCCTGCGGGACGACCGGGAGAACCTGGCCGTCGCTCCCCGCCGGACCCGGGTCCGGTTCGCTGCGGTGCGGCTTCTCTGGGCCGTCTCTCCGCCGGTGACCCGGTACCGGGTGCGGGTGCTGGGCCCGAGCGGGACGATCGCCTCGCGGGAGGTCGGGGAGCCCTGGCTGGAGATTCCCGCCGAGCTGCTCGAGGTGGGCGCCGGGTACATCTGGGAGGTCCGGGATGCCGCCGATCCCGATGCCCTGCTGCCGCTCGCCAGCGCCTCCTTCGGGGTTCTCGACGGGGAGACCGCGCACCGCCTGGCGGCTCAGGAAGGGGAGATCGAGGCGCTGCGCGCGACCGAGACCGGCGACGACACCAGTGCGGACTATCTCGGCTACCTGGCCTGTCGGGAGGCTGAGCTCTACCTGGAGGCAACGCTCCGCCTGGACCGGCTGCTCGCGGCGGAGCCCGGCGACCCCGGCCTCTCGGTGGAGCTGGGCCGGCTGCGCGAGCTGCTCGAGCTCGACGATGCGCGCCTCCAGAGGCTGCGCCAGCCGACCGGGCCGTGACCCGCGGGCGGTTGCACCGGCTGCCGCGGGCCGTGCGGCCGGCCATGCTGGCCGCGACCGCGACCCTGGTCCTGCTCGCAGCGGCGCTGCTGGGACAGCAGACCACGCTCGCGGAGCTGCTCGAGTGGCGCTCGGTGGATCTGCGGTTCCGGGTCCGGGGCCCGCAGCCGCCCGATCCCGAGATCGTGATCGTCGCGGTCGACGAGGCCAGCTTCCAGCGGCTCGGCCTCAAGTACCCGCTGCCTCCCCTGGTGTGGGCGGCGCTGGTCGAGCGGCTCAGCGACGCCGGCGCGGCGGTGATCGGGTTCGACTTCCTCTACTCGGAGCCGACCCGCGAGTGCGATCCGCCGAATCAGGACGAGCTGCTCGCCGCCGCCGTGCGGGCGGCGGGCACGGTCGTCTGGGGTGTGCAGCTGCGGGACGGTCGCGAGGCCGAGCCGCCGATCCCGCAGATCCGCGATGCGGTGGCCGGGACCGGGTTCCTCAACCTCCCCGACGAGCGCGACGGCAGGGTCCGTCGGTTCGCACCCGAGCATGACGGCCGACCGAGCTTTCCGGCGGCCGTGGTCCAGGCCTTCGCCGGCATCCTGCCGCCCGGCGCCGGGGGCGAGGAGCTGCGCCTGATCGCCTACCGCGGGGGCGCCGGAACCTACCCCACGGTCTCGCTCGGGGAGGTCCTGGCCGGGGACCACGGCGACGGGCTCTTCGCCGGCCGGATCTGCCTGGTCGGGGCCTCGTTCGCAGCCAGCCACGACACCTTCGCGACCCCGTTCCACCGGGTCGACGAGCCGAACATGCCGGGAGTGGAGATCCACGCCAACACCATCGGGACGATACTGCGGGGGCAGCACTGGGGACGTTCCGGTCTCGGTTGGCGCTGGCTGGCGCTCGCTGCAGCCGTGCTGGCGGTGGCCTGGCTGGTGGCCGCCGACCGGCCGTGGTGGGCGGTTGTCCTCCAGGTGGCTGCGATCGGGGGATGGCTGGTGTGGGCGTTCGAGCGCTTTCTCGCCGGCGAGGCGGTGCCGCTGGTCGCACCGGTGGGTCTGCTGCTGATCTCGTACCCGTCGGTCGCGTTTCTGCGCTACCTGGTCGAGCGGAAGGCGCGACGCGAGATCCACTCGCTGTTCGAGTCCTACGTCGATCCGTCGGTGGTGGAGTGGCTGCTCGACAACCCGGACGCCGTTCGGCTCACCGGCGGCAGGTACGCCGTGACCATCCTCGAGTCCGACATCGAGGGGTTCACGCCGATCACCGAACGGCTGGCGCCGGAAGCGCTGGTCGCCCACCTCAACCGCTACTTCGACCTCTTGACCGCCGCCGTGATCGACGCCGGCGGAATGCACGACAAGTACGTCGGTGACGCGCTGCTGGCGGTGTTCGGGTTTCCCCGCGCGCAGCCGGACCATGCGCTCCGGGCGGTCCGGGCCGCGGTCGACATGATGGAGAGGGTCGAACGCGCGAACCCCGAATGGGAGCGCGCCGGGCTTCCCGCGCTGCGCACGCGGATCGGGCTGGCGACCGGCGAGGTCGTGATCGGGACAGTCGGCGGCAGCACGCGCAAGGCGTTCACGGCGATCGGTGAGGCGGTCAACCTCGCCGCCCGCCTCGAGGGACTCAACAAGGAGCTCGGCACGCGGATCCTGATGGATCAGGCGACTGCGGCCGGGTGCGCGGGCGAGATCGAGCTTCGCGATCTCGGCGAGCACGGCGTCAAGGGGTTCTCGCGCGAGGTGAGGGTCTTCACGCCGGGCTCGCCCGGCCGGCCTCCCGAGCCGCTGGGCTGAGCCCTCGTCTTGCCGGCGGTCGGCGGTGCGGGTACGCTCCGCGCGGAGGGTGCGACCCAGCCATGGATGCCCTGAGCTTCAGCCTGCTCGCCGCCGCCGCAGGTGTCGCGGTCACGCACACTCTGCTCGGACCCGACCACTACCTGCCCTTCGTGATGCTGGCGAGGGCGCGCGGCTGGTCCCGGGCACGGACCGTGGCCGTGACCGCGGTGTGCGGGCTGGGTCATGTCGCGTCCTCATTGATTCTGGGAGGGATCGGAATCGCGGCCGGTCTCGCGGTCGGGCACCTCGAGCGGGTCGAGGGCGGGCGAGGCTCCCTCGCGGCCTGGGCGCTGATCGCGTTCGGGGTCGCCTACGGCGCGTGGGGCGCGCGCCGGGCGGTGCGCAGCTCCCGGGGGCTGGAGCCGCACCAGCACCACGGCCACGTCCACCTCCACAGCCACGGCGGCGGCGCCCATCAGCACCGGGCTGCGGAGCGCCGCTCGGCGACGACCTTCTGGGCTCTGTTCGTGATCTTCGTGCTCGGGCCCTGCGAGCCGCTGATCCCGCTCTTCGTGCTGCCCGCCAGCCGCGGAGCCTGGGGGCTCGCGGCCGCCACCGCAGCGGTCTTCGGGCTGGTCACGATCCTCACCATGACCGCGGTGACGGCGGTCGCTCTCAGCGGGGTGAGGTTGCTTCCCCTGGGGCGGCTCGAGCGGTGGTCGCACACCCTCGCCGGGCTCGTGATCGCCGCGTCCGGGCTCGCGATCCTGGTGCTCGGCGTGTAGCCGCAACCCGGCGGCGCCGATCCTGGGTCCGGGCGATCCCCAGACCCGCACACCTGCGGCCGCCGCGCCGACGTGGTCGGCGGTAGACTGGGAGCGGGGGATGAGATGAGACGGTCGTTTCTACGGCGCATGGCGGCGTCCGCCGTGGCTGCGGTCGCCGCGGTCGCGATGGTGGTGGCTGCAGGACCCGAAGGGGTGCGGCGAACCGGGCGGACGGTCGCGGCCGATCCCTTCAGTCTGGTCTCCCGAACCGAGCTGATCGAGACCGTGGCCGAGCTGGCGGCGGTTGGGGAAGGTCACGGTTGGCGCAACTCGGCCAGCTCGGGAGAGGCCGCGGCCTTCGACCTGGTCGAGCGGCGTCTCGCCGAGCTCCGCACGATGGCGGCGGCCGGGCTCGAGGTCGAACGCCAGCAGCTGCGGGTCCACTCGGGGACCGAGGTGCACGAGGTCAGGCTCGAGCTCGATCTCGGTCGCGGCTGGCTCGAGGTGCCGGCCTCCACCGCGCGCGGGCCGCGTGACGCACTCGAGATCGCGCGGCGGTTCGACTCCGACGGGTGGCTGGACGATCTCGATCCGAACCCCGTGGACGCCGAGGGCGAGACGGCGGCTGTGGTCGAGCCTGCGGCGCTCGACGGGCTGGCGCCGGCGAGCCTCGCGGGACGGGTCGCGCTGGTCGACTTCGCCCTCGTCGATCGTTCGATCCTGGCGGACGAGACGGCGGTCGCGCGCGCCTCGCGGCTCCTGGCCGCCGAGCCCGCCGCGGTCGTCCTGGTGACCTCGTTCTCGAATCGGCCGGGAGAGAGCCACGGTGCGTTCGCCAACGACGAGAGCGCGTTCAACCGGGTCGTTGACGGCGGTCGCGTGCCGCTGCTGGTGGTGCGCCTGGAGGACCTGGCGCCGATCGGCCTGGAGACCCTGGACGACCTCGCACAGGCGATGGCCGCGCGCTGCCGGTGGGACGTCGACGTCGTCGCGCCAGGCCGGTCGGAAACACTGACCGCCCTGGCGCCGGGCCGGGACCGCTCCAGGGCGGTGGTGCTCGGCGCCCACATCGACAGCCCGATGTCACCGGGCGCGCTCGACGACGGCTCGGGCTCGGCGGTGCTGCTCGAGGTCGCACGGGTGCTCGATGCCAGCCGCCACCGTCCGCCGGTCGACCTGGTGCTGGTCTGGTTCGGCAGTGAAGAGCTCGGCCTCTACGGCTCCTACCACTGGGCGGGCACGCACCAGGAGCTGCTCGACCGGACCCTGGCGATGCTCAACGTGGACTGTCTGACCCGGCCGCTCGACGGTATCCCCGCCCGTCTGACGCTGGTCACCTGGCCGTTCGGCCGCTTCGGGGACGGGCGCTTGACCTGGCCGGATACGCTGGCCGACCTCGCGGCCGATCGGGGGGTCACTGCCCACCCCGAGGCGTACTACGGGATCGAGTCCGACAGCACCGCCTTCGCAGGCTTCGACGTGCCGCACGCGAACCTGATCCACGTCAACTCGAGAGCGAGCGCCGGTGCGGGAGGGGTGCACTACGCCGGTCACCTCCACTCGCCCTACGACACCGTCGAGCGGGTGGTCGAGATGGCCGGCGTGCTCGAGTCGATGACCCGCATCGCCCTGAGCGCGGCCCTCGACTCCGCCGGCTCCGCGGCCGGCCTGCGGGTGACCCCGCCCTCCGACCGGCGGGCGGTCTTCGTGGCAAGCCACACCGAGCCGGTCCAGATGTCGCCGACCACCTTCACCGACCTCGGGATGGCGCTGGCCTGGGAGGGCTTCGACGTCGACCTGGTGCCCTACGGTCGGGCGCTGTCCGCCGGCGACCTGGCCGACGCCGACCTGGTGGTCGCCTTGCCGGTGGTCGACTACCCGAGCCCGGAAGGTGATTCGGACCCGTACGACGAGTCCTGGAGCGAAGCGGAGCTCGACCTCCTGGAGTCCTACGCGCGTTCGGGCGGCCGACTCGTGGTCGCCGCCAGCGCCCATCGGCTGAAGTACTTCAACCGTGTGCTCGACGGCAACGAGGACCAGGCCGACCAGGCAGTGCTCGCCGCCCGCTTCGGGGTCGGGCTGGGGACCACGTCGATCGCCGGGGACGAGGCGGACCGTGCCGGAGGCCATGCACTGATGGACGGGGTGCCGCGGCTCGAGCTCGCGCCGGGCAACGCGCTCCCGCTGTCGGGCCCGGGCGTGGTCGCCCTGGCGCGCGCGGGCGGTTCGACGGTCGCCGCGCTGGTCCCGGCGGGAGCCGGGGAGGTGGTCGTGCTCGGCGACGTGGGCATCCTGAGCTCGGCGGGCGAGGCGAGCAATCTCAGGTTCTGGACCAACCTGGCCCGCTGGGCCCGGTGAGGGGAGTCGACGAGGCGGCACCGGTCTCGCTACACTCCCGGGTCATGACGGGGAAGGCGCACGACGCGGCGGGGGGCGCGGTGCTTCGCGCCGGCCTCGGCTACCGGCTCTACCGCGCGCTGGTCTGCACACCGCTGATGTGGGTCTCCACGATCCTGTTCGGTTCGCTGGCGGTGGTGCTGCTGTTCATCCTCCCGCCGCGGGCCGTGAGCTGGCTGTGCGGCGCGCAGTGGGCTCGCCTGAACGCCTTCCTGATTCCGGTCCGGGTGAAGGTGCGAGGCCGTGAGCACGTTGACCCGAGGCAGTCCTACGTGATCGTGTCCAACCACCAGAGCCACGTCGACGTGTTCGTGCTCTACGGCTGGATCGGGGTCGACTTCAAGTGGGTGATGAAGCAGGAGCTGCGCAGGGTGCCGGGCCTCGGCATCGCGTGCGAGCGGCTCGGCCACGTCTTCATCGATCGCTCGAACCGTGAGGCCGCGCTGCGATCGATCAACCAGGCCAAGAGCCGCATCGTCGACGGAACCTCCGTGCTCTTCTTCCCGGAAGGGACGCGGAGCCGCGACGGCCGCCTGGGCAGCTTCAAGAAGGGCGCGTTCAGGATGGCGGTCGATCTCGAGCTGCCGATCCTGCCGGTCACGATCACCGGGACCCGGGACATCCTCCGGCCCGACAGCCGCGATCTCCGACCCGGGCGCGCCACCCTGACCTTCCACCCGCCGATCGCCGTGGACCCGAGCCGGGAGGGAGAGCCCGATCGCCTGCTGGTCGCCGCTCGCGACGCCATCAACGCCGGGCTCGTGCAGGCCGAGCGCTGATCGCGGACGTCGCGCAGGGCCGCCGGACCCGCCACGACGGGCATCCCTGCCGCTCGATTGAGAACATGGTCAATCGAGCAGGTGATTCGCTTCGGATTTCTTTCCTGGCGGTGCTTGTCTCGTTTCTTCACAAGCTCTATACTCGAGCGCGTGGCCATCGGCGCACGCACTCACGAACACCATAACTCGCGGCGACGGAGGGGATCCGGCCGAGCGCCGACAATGACCCGACCGCTCCTGCTGCGGGGCCCAAGGAGGCAAGGATGAAGAGTCTGAAGGCGATTCTGGCGAAGAAGATCGAGGAGCATCGGCCGCGCACGACCAAGCTCCTCAAGGAGCACGGCGACGTCAAGCTCGGCGAGGTCACCATCGCCCAGGCGATCGGCGGCGCCCGCGGCGTCCGCTGCCTGGTGACCGACATCTCCTACCTCGACCCGATCGAGGGCATCCGCTTCCGCGGCAAGACCATCCCCGAGACCTTCGCGGCGCTGCCCAAGGTGCCCGGCAGCGAGTACCCCTACGTCGAGGCCTTCTGGTACTTCCTGCTGACCGGCGACGTGCCGACCAGGCGCAGACCCTCGAGGTCGTCGAGGAGTTCAAGAAGCGCCGCCAGCTGCCCGCAGTACGTCTATCGACGTCCTGCGCGCGATGCCGCGCGACACGCACCCGATGACCATGTTCTCGGCCGGCATCCTCGCCATGCAGCGCGAGTCGGTGTTCGTCAAGCGCTACAACGAGGGCATGAACAAGATGGAGTACTGGGAGCCGATGTTCGAGGACGTGCTCGACCTCCTGGCCAAGCTGCCGACGCTCGCCGCCTACATCTACCGCATGAAGTACAAGGACGACAAGCACATCCCCGCCGACCCGACGCTCGACATGGGCGGCAACTTCGCGCACATGATGGGCATCCCGCGCGCCGTACGACGACGTCGCCCGGATGTACTTCATCCTCCACTCCGACCACGAGTCGGGCAACGTCTCGGCCCACACCATCCACCTCGTGGCCTCGGCGCTGTCCGACTGCCTACTACGCGCTCTCCGCCGGCATCAACGGCCTCGCCGGCCCGCTCCACGGCCTGGCCAACCAGGAGGTGCTGAGCTGGACCATGAAGTTCATGGAGAAGCTCGGCGGCAAGGAGCCGACCGAGGAGGTCATCAAGAAGGCGCTGTGGGACACGCTCAACAGCGGCCAGGTCGATCCCGGGCTACGGCCACGCCGTGCTGCGCAAGACCGACCCGCGCTACACCTCGCAGCGCGAGTTCTGCCTGAAGAACCTGCCCGACTACCCGCTGTTCAAGGTCATCAGCATGATCTACGAGGTGGCGCCGGGCGTGCTCCAGGAGCACGGCAAGGCCAAGAACCCGTGGCCGAACGTCGACGCGCAGTCCGGCGTCATCCAGTGGTACTACGGCGTCACCGAGTGCGACTTCTACACCGTGCTGTTCGGCATCGGCCGCGCCATCGGCATGCTGGCCAACATCACCTGGGACCGCGCCCTCGGCTACCCGATCGAGCGGCCGAAGTCGCTCACCACGGCGATGCTCGAGGAGGCGGCCGCGAAGAAGTGACGGCGGTTTCGTAGCGACACCACACGGGGCGCCCGGCAGGGCGCCCCGTGTGTGTACCGCTCTGTCGGGCCGGGCGGATCAGGTCGTGCGACCGAGGCGGCGGAGGTAGAGCTCGGCCAGCCTCTCCGGTTCGCCGAGGCCGAGCATGCGGGCGATCTGGACCACGAAGCCGCGCACGAAGACCGGCGCCGGGAGCTCCTCGACGCGGTCCTCCTCGATGCACCGGAGCAGGCTGGGCCGGATCTTGGTTTCGGCGGAGACCGCCTCGAGCGAGATCCCGCGCAGCCTGCGCTGCGCCCGCAGGTAGGCGCCGGGCCGCTGCTCGGGGTCGGGCATCTGGCCCGCTTCCGGGAGGACCTCCGCGGTGGCGAGCGGCGCCTCCCGCAGCGTCGCCGTCACCGATGGGGCGGCGCTGCTGACCCGGGCCCATGCCTCGTCGAGGCGCGCCAGCAGGGCCTTCCTCTCGTCGTCCTCGAGCAGCATGTACGAGGCGAGGGCGCCCTGCGAGTAGACCGATCGGCGCCTGCGGTAGGCGGCCGCGACCTGGGCGGTCGGGGTGCCGGGCTGGACCCCGAGAACCTCCCAGTCCTCCGGCCGCGGTTCACCTCGGTCGGCATCGAAGATCTCCTCGTCGTCGAGACGCGCGGCGAGCTCCTCGATCCCGCGGACGAAAGGGGACCCGGGGTAGAGCTCGACCGCCGGGCGGCGGGCGAGAACCGAGCGGCGGACCCGCTCGTCCTCCTCGAGCAGCCCGGCGAGACGGATATCGCCGCCGAAGTAGTCCCGGCAGACCATCTCGAGGTCCTCTCCGAGACGCCGTTGCTCGACGTCCTCGACCCGATTGAGCAGCAGCGTCGGCGTGAACGCCCAGGCCGCCGCGGCGAGACGGAGGCCGAGCTCCGGGTCGTGCTCGGTGACCCGGCGCACCAGCTCGCGGGGGGAGCGCACGGCGCCGCCGGGGATCGCCGCGAGCACGGTGCTGGTGACCGCGTGGAGGCGCTTGCCGTGCGGGGATCGCCGGAGCATGCGGAAGAACGCGGCCTTGAGAAAGTGATAGGCGTTTTCGATCGCGGTCGGCTCCGGGGTCAGCACCACCAGGCGATGGCGGGCGGGGACGAAGAAGTCGAGCACGTTGAACGAGGTTCCAGCCCCGAGGTCGAGCAGCACGTGGTCTGCGGGAAGGGAGCGGATCGCTCGCAGCAGTCGCTCCTTCTGGGCGTAGTGGAGGTTGGCCGCGTCGAGCCGCGCGCGCGCGCCGCTGGCCAGGGTGAGGTTGGGAATCCCGGTCGGGACCAGGACGTCCTCGAGGCTGTCGACCGTTCGTCCGACGTAGTCGGCGATCGTCCGAGGGGGGCTCGTGAGCCCGAGAAAGGTGTGGAGGTTGGCGCCCCCGAGGTCGGCGTCGACCAGGGCCACCCTGCGGCCGCGGGCGGCGAGTGCGACGCCGAGATTGGCGGTGACCACCGACTTGCCGACCCCGCCCTTGCCGGCGCCCAGCGCCCACAACCTGGCGCTGCGCGGTGCTTCAGCCGGGCGGCCCCCGTCAGGAGCGGGCTGCTTCGAGTTCTTCTCCGTCGCGTGCTCGGACGTCTGAGCAGAAGCCGTGTGGGAACCCACCGTGGTTGTCATGGTAACACCGTCCCGTCGTGGAACCGCCCGCCGGGGCGCACGTACAACCACGCAGCATGCACTGCAGCCCCTCGAATCCGAACGGAGTCGGGTGTGACCGCGAGCCGCTCTCCGGCTCACAGACCTCGGGTGGGAGCATCGGTGGCGGTCCGGCGTGTGCAGTACACTCGGCTGGACCATGGCGCGGCGACCGAGACGCATCTCCGACGGCAGGGGCGCACGCCGAGAGCTGGAGGGGCCAATGAGACGAGGAGCCGGTGCGGACTGGGACCGACAGCCAGGCTGGCGGCGGGTCACCTCGTGTGTTCTGGCCCTGATGATCGCGCTGGCCGCGCCGTGGCCGGCCCCGCTGGACGCGGCGCAGGCGCAGGACAAGCCCGACAAACGCACCGTCAAAGACCTTCCGGAGCACTGGCGGGTCTGGCTCGAGGACGAGATCTACCCGCTCATCACCGACGAGCAGCGGAAGGCGTTTCTCGTGCTCGAGACCGAGGCGCAGCGACGGGCCTTCGCCGACCGCCTGTGGGTCATCTGGGGCAAGCACTCGGGGCTCGGCTCCCAGTTCCAATGGGCCTACCAGCAGCGGCTCGAATTCGCCCGGGTCGAGTTCGGGAACACCCGCGAGGACCGTGCGAGGGTGCTGCTGATCCACGGTCCTCCGGACGGTCGCATTCCGGTCCGCTGCGACGACATCTTCCATCCGCTCGACTTCTGGATCTACGGCTACCTTCCGGGCCTGGGCGAGAACATCGTCATCCTGTTCTACCAGCAGGGCGGGCTCGGAACCTACCGCCTGTGGAGCCCGTTCGAGACCCGGCAGGTGCTCTACACCTTCCAGGGCTGGAACCTGGCCCAGATCCCGGTGTTCTCGAGCTTCGACCGCCCCGAGTTCCGCTGCATCGACGGCGAGAAGATCATCCGTCTGCTGGGATCGGCGGAAGCGGCGGCGCGTGATCCCAAGCTGCTCGCCTCGATGAGCCGGATGATCATCCGCGGCGAGGGCGGCCGCGAGGGCGCCTCTGCCCGGTTCATGGAGTTCTCGGCCCTGGTCTCGAAGAAGGCGGAGCCGCTCGACTTCACTGTCGCCGAACGGCCGCGCATGATCCGGGGCGGAATGGTGCAGATGGGCTTCGAGGTCCGGATCCCAGGGGCCGATCTGGGGCGAACCAAGGTCGGCGACGTCGAGGTGGTGCAGGTCGACGTGGTCGGCGAGATCTCCGACCAGGAGACGATGGTCGATCGTTTCCGATACCTGTTCTCGGTTCCTGCGACGGAGGAGTCCGTCGGGCTGGCCTTCGAACGGTTCATTCGACCGGGAAGCTACACCCTCAGGATCAAGGTCGAGGACACCCACTCCGATCGCGCCAGCGTTGACGAGCAGGACTTCACGGCCCGGCCTCCGACGGCGGAGGAGCTGGCGGTGATGTCCGCGCTCGACGCGATCCAGGAGGAGGTCCCGGAGCTCGAAGAGGTGGCCGCGGTCAAAGACGAGGAGGTCGCCGCGTCCGGTCCGATCCTCGCTCTGGCCGGTCCTTCCGGCGAGGGCGTGACCGGGCTCCAGCGATTCGAGGCCCTGGTCACGACGGAGGTCGCCCGGGTGACCTTCCTGGTCGACGAGAAACCGATCCTGACCAAGAACCGGGCGCCGTTCGACGTCGACCTCGACCTCGGTCCGCTGCCCCGCCTGATCACGGTGACAGCCGTGGCCTTCGGTCGCGACGGCACCGAGGTCGACCGTCGGCAGACCACCCTCAACGTCGGACGGGAGCGGTTCTTCGTCCGCCTCCAGCCGTACTCGACCGCCGCGACGGATGGCGACCGGGTCAGGGTCGAGGCGGAGGTGAACATCCCCGGTGACCGCTCCCTCGAGCGACTCGACCTGTTCTGGAACGATGAGCTGCTGGTGAGCCTGAGCCAGCCGCCGTTCGCCGAGTGGGTGACCATCCGCCGGGGAGATCGCTTCGGCTACCTACGCGCGCTCGCTGTGCTCGACGACGGCAGCCAGGCGGAGGACCTCGAGTTCGTCAACGTCGCGCAGTTCGGAAGCGTGGTCGAGGTGACCTCGCTCGAGCTCCCGGTGATGGTGCTGGACCGCTCCGGTCGCCCGGTGGAAGATCTCCGCCACGAGGACTTCTCGGTCTTCGAGGACGGGGTCCTCCAGGAGCTGACCCACTTCTCGCTCAACCGCGATCTCCCGGTGCGGCTGGGGATCGTGATCGACACCTCGGGCTCGATGGAGGAGACCCTGCCGGAGGCCCAGAGGGTGGTGATGGGGTTCCTGCGCCAGATCCTGCGGCCGCGCGATCGGGCGTACATCGAGATCTTCTCGGACCGGCCCGAGGTCCTGGCGCCGTTCACGGCCGACTTCGGCATGCTGGAGAACGCTCTGCTCGCGCTCTACCCCGACCGCAGCACGGCGTTTTATGACGCGCTGATCCTCGGGCTCTTCCAGTTCTCGGGCGTCAGGGGCCGCAAGGCCATGGTGGTGCTCACCGACGGCGCCGACACGGCCTCGAAGCACGGTTTCGACGAGATCAAGGACTACGCACAGAGGGCCGGCGTGACGCTCTACGTGATCGCCGTCGACCTGCCGGCCTCGGCGGTGCTCACCCGGTGGCAGCTCAACAAGCTGGCCAAGACGACCGGAGGGCGGGCGTTCTTCCTGCCCCGCGACGCGGAGCTGGAGAAGGTCTACAACACCATCGACCAGGAGCTCCGCACCCAGTACCTGCTGGCCTTCACCTCGAGCTCGGAGAAGCCGAAGGACCAGCTGCGGGAGATCAAGGTCGACGTCGACCGCTCGGGTGTGGATGTCCGCACCATCTCGGGCTACTACCCCGGTGGGTTCTGACCTGAACCCGGCACAGGCGCGTCGCGGACGCCGGTCCAGGGCACCGTCCGTGCGCCGGGCGGGATGCTGTGCCACTGTCATCGACGGAGGACAGCACGAGCGGACGGCGCGGCCCTGCCGCGGCGAGGACCAGGCGCGAGAGCTGCGCTCGGCGGACCGATCGCGCGCAGGGGGCTGCCCGTGGGGAGGTGGAATGCATCCTGCTTGCCACGTGATGCTGAACATACCGATTCGGGATACGATGGCCCGAACAACTCTGGAGGGGGGTCCGTGAGCCGAACCAGAACACCCGACGCACGTCGCTGGGCTGCAGTAGCCGTCCTCGTGCTCGCCGCCGGCTGCGCATCGTCCGGTTCGACCTCCGCGACGGTCGGCCGGGAGCTCGAGCAGGGGACCGACGCCGCCCGCCGTGGGTACTGGCAGGAAGCGCTGATGAGGTTCGAAAACGCGAATACGATCTCACCACGCAACCCACGCATCCTGAACAACCTCGCGGTCGCCTACGAGGCCGTCGGCCGGTACGGGGAGGCGCGCACGATCTACGAGGAGGGCCTCTCGATCGCGCCGGGCGATCGCAACCTCACGAGGAACTTCAATCTCTTCAAAGATTTTTATGCGAGCTACGCGAAACGGCCCGAGCCCGAGAAGACCGAGGACGAGGCGGCCACGCCGGCAGGAGGTAACCATGACGCGGCGGGTGGTTGAGCTCCTGGTGGTGGTGTTGACGGTGGCGGCGCTGGCCGAGGCCGGCTCCAAGAAGATCGACGTCGGGCTCCGGGTGCTGCCGGAGCTCAAGCTCGACGGCACCGAGACCGTCTTCCTGGGGCCGTTCATGCTCGAGCCGGCTTCGGACCGGTCGATCGAGCCGGTGGACGTCAACGCGATGCGGGAGTTCGAGCGCTTCCTGTTCAAGCTCCTGCGACGGGAGACCCGGCTCAACGTGCTGCCGCCGGACACCGGGCTCAGGCCTCCGACCGACGATCCGATCGAGCTGTGGGCGATGCGCGAGTTCTGGCAGGAGCTCGGCTCGACCACCGGGGCCGAGATCATCGTCGCCGCGTCGATCGACGTCGAGGTGCTCGACAGGTCGGGCTACCAGACCGAAGAGTACGTCTCGCCGGAGGACGGACGAACCTACTACCGGCAGGTGCTGGTCGAGGAGACCGGCTTCGACTTCAACATCCTGCTGATGGTCTTCGACGGTCGCACCGGGGAGGTCAGGCTGCGCGAGCAGATCTCCAGCTTCAAGCAGCGGCCCGAGAAGAAGCTCAACCAGATCACCGATCTGTTCTCGGAGCTGTACAACCTGGAGCAGCGGCTTTCGGGGATCTTCGTTCCGAGGATCGTGCCCGCCCGCCGTTTCCTCTACACCGAGTGACGGTCGGCCGGGCGCGCCAGGGGGGATGAGCATGAGACGAGCGGTCACACTTGCCGTGATGCTGCTGGTGGTTGCCAGCATCGCGTGGGCGCAGGCGGGCGGACAGAACAAGGTCCGCTACGACACTTTCGAGTGGAAGATCTACAAGACACCGCACTTCGAGATCAACCACTACGACCGGGTGGAACCGACCCTGGAGCGGATCGCCTCGTACGCCGAGAGCTCCTACGACGAGCTCGCGCGGCGGCTCAACTTCCAGGTCCTGGAGCCGATCACGATGCTGTGCTACGCGACCCACGCGGAGTTCGAGCAGAACAACGTGATCGTCGGCTTCATCCCGGAGGGCGTCAGGGGCCTTCGCCACCCCGGTCCGCAACCGGATGGTGCTGCCCGTGGACCTGCCGGACGAGCAGCTGCAGGCCCTGATCCAGCACGAGCTGACCCACATCTTCCAGTACGAGATCCTGTTCCAGGGCTGGCGGGGGCGGGCGATCTTCCGCCGACCTCCGACCTGGTTCATGGAGGGGATGGCCTCGTACTTCGCCGACGACGAGGACGCCCGGGCCGAGTCCTACATGCGGGACGCCGCCCTCGCCGAGCGGGTGCCCTCGGTGATGCAGCCGATCGAGGGCTACTTCGCCTACCGCTTCGGTCACAAGGTCTTCGAGTACATCGAATCGGAGTGGGGCGAGGACGGGGTCCGCGACTTCGTGTTCGCGTTCCGCGGCGGCTTCGGCACCACCCCCAGCGGGCCGATCCGCCGCACCTTCAACATGACGTCGGACGAGTTCGACTCCCGCTTCCGGTCGTGGCTGCGGCGGACCTACCAACCGTACGCCGACCGTGGCCTGCCGCGAAGAGTTCGGCCGCCGCTTCTTCACCGGCGAGTACTCGGCCGAGGCCTCCCCGGCGGCGTCCCCGTCCGGCGACCTGATCGCCGCGTTCTCGACCTACAAGCAGGACGTCGACGTGGTGCTCTTCGGCGTCCCCGACCGGCGGCTCTACAAGAACCTCACCAAGGGCCTGACCGCGGAAGTACGACTACCTCGTCGCCCAGCACCTGACGGTGGGCGGAGACGAGGGCGGCGGCGGTGACCTCGCGGTCTCCCCCGACGGCAACACGGTGGCGGTCTTCGCGAGGACCGAGCGGCTGAGGTCGCTGCTGCTGCTGGACGCCGCCAAGGGCGGGATCCGACGCCAGATCGAGATCGAGCTCCCGATCGACCAGCCGATGTCACCGGCCTTCTCGCCAGACGGCCGCACGGTGGCCTTCCGGGCGATTCGCGGCGGGCAGTTCGACATCTACCTGCTCGACCTCGAGTCGGGGCAGGTCACCAACCTCACCGACGATCCCGCCTCGGACTCGTCGCCGACGTTCACGCCCGACGGGCGCTCGATCGTCTACACCGCCCAGCGCGGCGACTACGGCAAGCTGGTGCGGATCTCCCTCGACAACCCCGACCGGCGCGAGCAGCTGACCTTCGGCCCGGGCACCGACGAGGGGCCTGCGCTCTCGCGCGACGGCACGCGGCTCTACTTCGCGTCCGATCGCGAGGACGGCATCCTCGACATCTACGTCTACGACCTGGAGACCCTGCAGCTGGGGCGGCTCACCCACGTCATCGGCGCCGCCATCAACCCGGTCCCGATCTCGACCCTCGACGGCGAGCGGGTGGTGTTCCAGGGCTTCGGCGGCGGCTCGTGGGACCTCTACGTGGCCGATCCGAACGAGGCGGTTCCGGTCGCCGCGGCCCAGCCCCCTTCCGAGCAGGTCGAGCTCGAGGGCTTCGTGCCGGCGGTCACGATTCCGATCAACCTCGCCGACAACCTGATCGAGCCCAAGCGCAGGTTCTACATCGAAGACGCCGGCGCCTACGTCGGCGTCGACCAGAACTCCGACCTGATCTCCAGCTCCTACCTCAGCCTCTCCGACCAGTACGGCGACCGCCGGATCATCGTGCAGCTACAGACCATCCAGAGCTACTCGATCTTCGACGCCAGCTACATCAACCTCGACCGGCGCCTGCAGTGGGGCTTGTCGATCTTCGACCGGCGGAGCTACTTCCTGTCCCAGTACAGCCCGTCGGAGGGCATCTTCCGCGATCGCGAGCAGGTGTTCCGGGAAACGGGCGCCCAGGTGATCGGGATCTACCCGCTGTCGCGCTACTTCCGGCTGGAGGGGGCGCTCGGGTACCTCGACCGCAACGCCCAGATCCCGGTCGCATTCGGCGCCGGCAGCGGCGTCTCCTTCTCCCCGTCCGGGGAGCAGGTGCCCTTCGTCGACTTCGGTGTGGTCGGTGACACCACCTTCTACCGGCGCCACGGTCCCCACAAGGGCGCGCGCTGGCGCGTGGGGATGGGTTACGCGCCGGACATCTCCGGGAGCGGGTCGCTGTACACCAACTACAACCTCGAGGGAGTCGCCTACCTCCCGATCACCCGCCGCTCCGAGCTCGCCCTGAGGCTCTACGGGGCCTTCTCGGACGGCAACGCCCCGACCATCTACGCGTTCGGCGGTTTCGACACCTTCCGCGGAGCCCAGGCGCGGTCGATCCCGGGCAACCGGGTGGCCTTCACCAACTTCGAGTTCCGCTTTCCGCTCATCGATGCGCTGGCGATGCCCTTCCTCCAGCTCCGCGACGTGCGGGGGCGGATCTTCGTCGACGTCGCCGCGGGCTGGTTCGACATCGACGGCGCGAAGTACAACTACCTCGGTCTGCCCGGCTTCGACTTCATGGAGGACGGGCGGCTCAAGGACGGCCTGGCGGTGTACGGTTTCGGCTTCTCGGTCAACCTGCTGGGCATCCCGATGCACTGGGACTTCTCGAAGCGCTGGGACTTCAAGGACACCATCGGCGATCGGCAGGTGGATTTCTGGCTCGGATACCGCTTCTGACCCGCGGGAGTCCGAGGGACACCGTCCCTCCGAGTCCTAGAGGCTCAGGCGCTTGAAGACGCTCTCGGGGATCAGCCGGATGACGAGCATGATCGGGCGCCAGAACCAGGGCGTGTAGAGCACGTCACGGCGGCGGCGGATGGCCTTCTCGATGTCCCGGGCGACCCGCTCGGGGGAGGCCAGCAGCGGCGAGGACGGGTTGACGACCCCCTGGGTCATCGCGGTGTCGACGAAGCCGGGCTTGATCGTGAGGACGTGGACGCCGGTCCGGGCGAGCCGGTTGCGCAGGCCGGAGAGGTACGCGCTGAGGCCGGCCTTGGCCGCACCGTAGTGGTAGTTGCTCTGGCGGCCCCGGTCGCCCGCGACCGAGGAGATCGCGGCGATCCAGCCCGCACCGCGCGCCTCGAGATGGGACGCGGCCGAATCGAGCAGCACCACCGCGGAGGTCAGGTTGAGGGCGTAGCTGCGACGGATCGCCTCGTGGTCACCCTGGGTGCCGGCCTGGTCCGGGAGCACGCCGTAGGCGAGCACGACCCCGTCGAGGGCCCCGCCAGCGTGGGCCCGGCAACGCTCGAAGAGCCGGTCCAGTTGATCGACGTCGAGGGCGTCGAACGTTTCGGTGGCGACCTCGATCCCGAACCGGGCCGACAGATCGGCCGCCTGCGCGGCAAGCTCTTCCTGTCCCCGCGCCGCGAGCACCAGTCGGTGGCCTGCGGAGCCGAGGCGGCGGCACAGCGCGCGGGCGATCCCGGAGGTGGATCCGAGCACGAGCACGGTCTCAGTCATGGCGCCTCCACGATGGCGAGCCGGCGGGCCTGGCTCGACACGAACCGCCGTCCGGGGTCGAGCCGCTGCTTGACCGATCGGAAGGCCTCGAGCTCGGGGTACATCACGGCGAAGGCATCGGCGGTGGTCAGCGCGTCCTTGGCGAGGTAGAGCCGCCCGCCGTAGCGGAGCAGGATCTCGTCGAGGCGGCGGGCGAGGTGGCGGAGCCGGTCCCCGGTGTTGGGCAGGTCGAGTGCCAGGGTGTGTCCCGGGCGGAGATAGGACAGCAGGCCGCCGCTCGAGGGCCCGGTGGTCTTGAGCACCGAGAGGAACGACGCCGCTCTGGCGTCGGCAATCGTCTCCAGCAGCTCCACCAGCCCGCGCCGGGAGGACTCCGGCGGCAGCAGCGCCTGGTACTGGATGAAACCTCGGGAGCCGTAGACCCGGTTCCAGGCCGTGATCCCGTCGAGCGGGTGGAAGTAGGAGCGGGCGTCCTGAACCCGCTCGCCGTCGCGGTGGGCGCCGTAGTAGCCGGCGTTGAAGGCCGCCACCGAGTACGGGTTGAGGAGCCAGGACGGCATCGGAAAGGGGACCGTCAGGGAGGTCCCTGCCGGCGGCGTCAGTGGTCGGCTGCGACGCCCAGGGGGCAGCTCCTCGACCTCGGCATCGCGGCCGAACATCAGCACCGAGCGTCCCAGGGAGGGGCCGCGGGCGAGGCAGTCCACCCAGGCGACCGAGTAGGGCGAGGCGTCCGCGGTGCCCTCGAAACGTTCCAGCGTCTCGTCCAGATTGCGGGTCCGGAGGGTCCGGACGGAGCACCAGACGGTGTCGATCCGGCGCAGGCGCAGCGTCGCCGCCACGATCACACCGGTCAGGCCCATTCCGCCCACCGTGGCCCAGAACGCATCCGGGTCCGAGCTTCGCGAGCACCGGATCAGCTCGCCCGAGCCGAGCAGGAGCTCGAGCTCCTCGACCGCGACGGCGAACGACCCCACGTGGTGGTGGTTCTTTCCGTGCACGTCGGCGGCGATGGCGCCGCCGACGGTGATCAGCCGGGTCCCGGGGACCACCGGGAGCGACAGCCCGCGCGGCTCGAGCAGGTCGAGCAGGACCGCGAGCGAGAGGCCCGCCCGGCAGCGCACCGAGGGCACCGAGAGATCGAGCTCGACCAGCTGGTCGAGCCGGGTGAGGTCGGCGACCGCCCCGCTGCAACTGAGCGCCGAGTCGCCGTAGGAACGGCCGAGCCCGCGCGGGATCAGGTCCGGCCATCCGGTGTCGGCGACCACCCGGCGCAGGGCCTCCAGCGACTCAGGTCGCACGACCCTGCAGCGCTGTCGGGGCAGATTGCCCCAGCCGCCGAGCTCGACCTCCGCGATCGACGGCTTCGGCGGACCCTCGGATGGTGCGTGTGGAGGTGCCGTGACCACGCGGCGATTCTACGACGCCAGTACCAGCAGCGAACCGGCGACGGCGGCGACGGCGAGGCTGACGGGATCGGTGGCGGCGAAAACGACCGGATCCTCGAGCCGCTCTCCCCGCCGCGCGAGGAACCAGAGCCGGATGATCCAGAACAGCAGCAGCGGAATCAGTGCCCACAGCGTGTCGACCCGGTGGTAGAGCACCTGGACCTGCTCGCTCGAGATGTAGAGCGCCAGCACCAGCACCGCCATCAGGCCCGACGTCGGTCCCACCGACTCGACCAGACCGATGTCGACCACCTCGTAGCCGCGCCCCCGTGGACCCGTGTCGCCGGTGCCGGCCACCCTGAGCAGCTCGGAGTAACGCTTGCAGAACGCGAGCGACGTGAAGAGGAAGATGGAGAACACCATCAGCCACTGGGAGACCGGGACCCCGGTCGCGGTGCCGCCGGCGAGCACCCGCAGTGCGTAGAGCCCTGCGAGGGTGATCACGTCGACGATCGGCAGCCGCTTGAGGAGCAGCGAGTACAGCGAGGTGGTCACCAGGTAGGCGGCGAGGACGGCGGTGAACGCCCACGGCAGCCAGACCACGCTGAGGCCGAACGCGACCGCGAGCAGGCCTCCGGCGATCCCGGGTGCCGCCGTCAGGGGCAGCCTGCCGGAGGCGAAAGGCCGCGACCTCTTGTCGGGATGGTGCCGGTCGGACTGCACGTCGAGTGCGTCGTTGATGACGTAGACCGCGGAGGCGGCGAGGCTGAAGGCGACGACCGCCGCCGCGACCGCCGTGAGCCGATCGGGGTCGGTGAGCTGGTGGGCGAGCAGGATCGGCAGCAGCAGGAGGCCGTTCTTGAGCCAGTGCTGGGGTCTGAGAGCGGCGATGAGCGGGCCCAGGGTGGGGAGGGGATCGTCGAAGACGCGGCTCGTGGCGCCGAGCCGGGCGACCCGCCGGAGGACCCCGGCGGACGCCGCCACCACGAGCCGCTCGTCAGCGCCCTGCCAGACCGGAAGATCGGCGGCCGAGTCGCCGAGGTATGCGAACCCCTCCCAGCCCCGTTCGCGGCACAGGTTCCGGATTGCCGCGAGCTTGGCGCGGCCCTTCAGGTTCGAGCGGCCGTCGCTGGCCAGCACCTCGTCAAACAGCCCGAGGTGGGAGGCGACCGCTGCGCGGGTAACTGGTCGGCTGCGGTGGCCAGGATCAGCACCCGTCCGCGCAGCCTCTCCGCCCGCAGGAAGTCGAGAACCTCGGGGCGATAGGGAAGCGTGGCCGGATCGACGCGGGCGAGCTCGCCGATCGTGCTCTTGACGGCTGCCCTGCCGCGGAAGAGGCTGGCGAGCGCCGCGGCCAGCGTTCCGCGCCCGAGACCGGCGACGAACGACTCGACCAGCAGGTCGCTCCGTATCAGGGTGCCGTCGAGGTCGACGAACAGAGGCAGGGGCGTCGTGACGGCTGGCGGTTCGGTGCGGGGCGTGCTCACGATGGCGTCGATTCTACCCTGCACGGCGTCTTCCGAACCCGCGACGGGGTCGCCGCCCGGTTCATCGCGACGCACGCCCGGCCGGTGAGGGGGCACGCCGCCGGGTGGTGCGACGAGCGGAAGAAGGGGCCAACGCGCGCCGACTGTGCGAGGATTGACGAGCATGCAGGGGCTGCCTTCCACGAGAGGTCGATCGGCGCTGCTCATCGCTGCGGCGACCTTGTGCTGCTCCTGCACCGTCAGCCTGATGCCCTACCTGCCGCAGATCTACTACCAGGAAGGGCCGGAAGTGGGTCTCGAGCTGCTCGCCACCTACGGCGCCGGCGCGCGTCTGCGGGTGCTCGGCGCGATGGAAGAGTCGATGATGCGCCTCGAGCTGGGCGAGTACGCGGGCGCCCGTGACGCGGCGAGCCGCGCCCGGACCCTCATCGGGGAGATCACGGCAGGTGCGCCCGCGCCCGAGAACGCCGTGCTCGGCGCGCGGGGTGAGTTCATCGGAGCGCCCTTCGAGCGCGCCTGGACCGCAACCGTCGCGGTGATCGCGAGCCTCGCGCTGCAGGATGTCGAGACGGCGGCGGCCGACGCGGAGCGGCTCGCCGAAGACCTCGAACGCTGCCCGACGTGTCGAGATCCGTTCAGCCGTTTCACCGCAGCGTCGGCGCTGGCTGCAACCGGGCGCCGCGACGATGCGCTGCGGGTGCTCGGCGGAGATCCACCGGACGGCGAGGGCGCCGCCTTGTGGGCGGCCGAACGCGTGCGCCTCGCGGGCGGCGGCCTGCTCGCCGGAACCCTGCGCACCCTGCCGCCGCCACGGGAGGCGGCGGGACGCCAGCTCCTGGTCTACCTGCTGCTCGGGCGCGGGCCGGGTCGGGGGGAGACGCAGGACGCGGCCGGGCGTGAGCCGGACTGGTCCGAGACCGCCGCTGCGCAGTTGGTCACGCCCTCGAGGTCGCCGATCTCCTGGGTGCCGCTCACCGATGTCCGGGAGCTCGCCGGAGGGGCCGCGGCGCGCGACCGGGAGCGCAGCGACCGGGGATCTGTCGGCGCCGCACTGGTCGACCCTTCCTGCGGTCGCGGGCGTGATCCGGGTCTGGCTCGACCGGGATGTCGACTGGGTGGAGCTTCACTACCTCTCGTCCGGAGGCGAGGTCCTCGCCCGCGAGGTGGTCGATCTCCCGCCGTCATGGACCGCCGGCCCGCTCTGTGTCGTCCGCAGGGTGCCCTAGTACTCCTCACCATGAGTACGCTGGCATTCGGCCACCGCTGCATCCGCCTGCTGGCATTTCGCTCCTGGCGTGCGGCAAGGGTACGCCTCGGTCGCGAAACGCCAGCAAGCCGGCGCCCTCGGCGTCACCGCACTTACGGTGAGGAGCACCTCGCACGGCGCGGCACAGCTCGACATCCAGCGATGCGCCCCACGTACCGGCCGGTTCGAGGCAGGTCCGGCGTGCGGGGCGTTCGTCGCGCTACACTGCGGTCGTGGCGATCGACCGGCGGTACGAGCGCATCGCACGGACCCTCAGCACCTTGGAGCTGGTCGGTGAGGACGACGCCGAGGACATCCTCGGCGACCTGACCGAACGCGGCGGTGGCGAGGCCATGCGAAGCGGGGACCGGTTCGTCGGCTTCTACAGCCGGTCCGGGGTGCTCACCGTGCTCGAGGCCTACGGGGTGTCGGCCCGGCTGGAGCGCCTCGGCCTGACGCCATGGGAGCTGCGCCTGTCGAGCGACGGGGGCGGCCGCCACCGGCTCGAGGTTCTGCTCGAGGGCGGGGGAGAGGACGACCACCGCCTGATCGACCTGGTGGTGGAGCTGCGGCGGGTGCGTGAGATCCCGATCGGCGACGGCCGCTGCGACACCGAGGTCTACGACGTGCTCGTGGTGGAGTGGCTGGCGCTCCAGAACCCCCGGGCGGGGTTCACCACCGGGCGCCCGCAGCTTCCGGGCCAGCACCACCCGGGGCTCGGGATCGGCCGCACGGTCCACAACATGATCCTCCTGATGGCCCGGCGCCTGGGCCGTGACGGGGTGCTCAACGTGCCTCGTCACTTTCACCTCGCGGTGTTCTACGACCGCTTCGGCTACCGTTTCCTGTGCGAGGCGCACCAGACCGAGGTGCGGGTGGTGGCGGGCGCGCTGCTCGGCAGTCTGCCGATGGCGGCGGTCTCGTGGGCCGTGGAGAGGGGCCTGGTCGAGCTCGACCGAGGTGGAGGCTTCGAGCCCTGGATGTGCCGGCCGGTGGAGATGCTGGCGCCGGTTTCAGAGCGGCTTCAGGACCGTCTCGGGCGGGACGGCGGTTGGTTCAGACGGCTGATCTCGCCGCGGCCACGGTTCCGCGTTCGGCTCGACCGGGCCGGGCTGGTCGAGTCGCTGCGGTCGGATCCGGTGCCGGGCCTCGATCCGGAGACTCTCGCCGAGGCGCGTCAGCCCTGAGCCGCACCAGCCGCGGCGGCGAGCGGCAGGTGCCCGGACGTCAGGCGGGCGGCGGCGATCGCGGCAAAGCGGCGCAGCACCTGCGCGCCCGCCGAAGAGGGTCGCACCGAGGCGATCAGGCGGTCGACGTCGAGACCCTCCGCATCGAGGTCGGTCCGGCGCGAGCGGAGGTAGGCCGACATCACCTCGGGCGTGAACTCCGGGTGGAACTGCACGCCCCAAGCCGCCGCGCCCCAGCGGAAGGCGTGGTGGGGGTCGCCGGCGGTGGCCCCCAGGTGGGTTGCGCCCGTGGGCAGCTCGAGCACGCTCTCGACATGGGTGGTCTGCACCGGAGAGGGTGACGGCAGACCCTGCAGCAGTGGGTCGGCCGCTGCCGACCGGGTCAGCTCGAGGGCGACGGTGCCGACCTCCCGGCCGCGCGGGTTCGGCCCTACGCGTCCGCCGAGCGCGTGAGCCAGCAGCTGATGGCCGAAGCAGATGCCGAGCACCGGCAAGCCGCAGCCGGCGGCCTCGGCGAGCCATCCGGCGGTGTGCTCCATCCACGCCTCGTGCCAGGTGACCATGGCGCTCGAACCGGTGACGATCGCTGCGGACAGCTCGGCAGGAACCGGGGGCTCGGCGCCGGCCCCGACGTCGCAGACCTCGACCGCGAGTGACGGCGGGGGGGCGAGCCCGGCGGTGATCCAGCGCTCGAAGTCCCCGTGCACGCAGCGGACCGCGGGGTCGGCGGACCCGGTCTTGATGATCAGCAGCGGTCGTCTCTCGGCAGTGCTCATCCACCCTCCAGGGCCTGTGCCGGGCGCCGCCAGGGGCGAGCGCCGGCGCACGATTTGAACCCATCCGGGACGGGGATGCAAGCCAGGCCGGGGCCGCTTCGCGGTGCTATCCTGATGCCGCCAGCGGGGGGGCGCTCGACCGCCGCCCACTGCGGAGACGGCGAGGTAACCGCGTCGATGGCGCGCAAGCAGGTCAAGTACGACGAGAAGGCGATCAAGACCCTGGATGCGCTCGAGCACATCCGGCTGCGGACCGGCATGTACATCGGGCGGATCGGCGACGGCTCCAACCCGGCCGACGGCATCTACGTCATGCTCAAGGAGGTGGTCGACAACGCCATCGACGAGTTCATCATGGGGCACGGGCAGGAAGATCGAGATCCGACGCGCCGGCGCCGAGGTGACGGTGCGCGACTACGGCCGCGGCATCCCGCTCGGCAAGGTCGTCGACTGCGTCATCCAGATCAACACGGGCGGCAAGTACAACGACGACGTCTTCCAGTTCTCGGTCGGCCTCAACGGCGTCGGCAACAAGGCGGTCAACGCCCTGTCGAGCGAGTTCGAGGTCGTCTGCTACCGCGACGGCAAGTTCAAGCGGGCGGTCTTCGAACGCGGGCGCAAGCTCCGCGAGGAGGACGGCGCGCGACCGCGAGCCGCCAGCGGTACCCTGATCCGATTCGTTCCCGACCCGGAGATCTTCGAGGAGTACGACTGGCGCGAGGAGTACATCGAGCACCGGCTGCGGTACTACGCCTACCTCAACACCGGCCTGACGCTTGGTCTACAACGGCCAGCGATTCAGCAGCCGGAACGGTCTCGCCGACCTGCTCGCCGAGGAGATCGGCGAGGAGCCGACGCTCTACGAGATCGTCCACTGCCGCCAGGACCGGCTCGAGTTCGCCTTCACCCACACCCACGCCTACGGCGAGACCTACTTCAGCTTCGTCAACGGCCAGTACACCAACGACGGCGGCACCCACCAGAGCGCCTTCCGCGAGGGCGTGCTCAAGGGTGTCAACGAGTTCTGCCGAAGCACTCCTTTGCCGGCGAGGACGTGCGCGACGGGCTGCATCGGCGCGGTGGCGATCAAGCTCCAGGATCCGGTCTTCGAGAGCCAGACCAAGAACAAGCTCGGGTCGACGCGAGGTCCGGTCGTGGATCGTCAACGCGGTCAGGGAGCAGGTCGTGCTGTGGCTGCACAAGAACCCCGAGGCCGCCGACGCGTCTGCTGCGACAAGGTCCGCAACAACGAGCGCGTCCGCAAGGAGCTCGCCGTCGATCAAGAAGGAGGCCCGGGAGCGCGCCAAGAAGGTCGCGATCCGGATCCCGAAGCTGATCGACTGCAAGGTCCACCTCGAGCGACGCCAAGGGTAAGCGGCGCGACGAGAGCACCATCTTCCTCACCGAGGGCGACTCGGCCGGCGGCGCCATGGTGCAGTGCGCGCGACGTCCAGACCCAGGCGATCTTCTCGCTCAAGGGCAAGCCGCTCAACACCTACGGGCTCGGACGCGAGGCCGTCTACAAGAACGAAGAGCTCTACAACATCATGCGCGCCCTCGGCATCGAGGACGGGCATCGAGGGCCTGCGCTACAACCGGGTCGTGATCGCCACCGACGCCGACGTCGACGGCATGCACATCCGCAACCTGCTGCTGACCTTCTTCCTGCGCTACTTCGAGGAGCTGGTGGTCAACGGGCACGTCTACATCCTCGAGACGCCGCTGTTCCGGGTGCGCAACAAGAAGGAGACGGTGTACTGCTACTCGGAGGCCGAGCGGGACGCGGCCGTCGGCGCGCCTGCGCGGCGCCGAGATCACCCGGTTCAAGGGCCTCGGCGAGATCTCGCCCGGGGGAGTTCAAGCAGTTCATCGCGCGGACGATCCGGCTGGTGCCGGTGACCGTCCGGTCGATGGGCGAGGTCCAGCAGGCGCTCGACTTCTTCATGGGCAAGAACACGCCGGAGCGCAGGGAGTTCATCGTCGAGAATCTGATCGCGGACAGTCGGCCTGATGATGACCCACGTCGAGCCCCTCGATGGGGCGCAACTTCCTCGAGTACGCGAGCTACGTGATCGTCGACCGGGCGATCCCGGACCTGCGCGACGGGCTCAAGCCGGTGCAGCGCCGGATCCTCGCGCACCCTGTTCGAGATCGACGACGGCAAGTTCCACAAGGTCGCCAACGTCATCGGCGACACGATGAAGCTCCACCCCCACGGCGACGCCTCGATCGGCGACGCCCTGGTCGTGCTGGCCAACAAGGAGCTACTTCATCGAGAAGCAGGGCAACTTCGGCAACGTCCTGACCGGCCACTCCGCGGCCGCGCCGCGCTACATCGAGTGCCGGCTGACCGAGCTCGCCCGGGAGACCCTGTTCAACCCGGAGCTCACCGAGTAGCGGCCGAGCTACGACGGCCGCAACCGCGAGCCGGTCGTCCTGCCGGCCAAGCTGCCGGTCGCCCTGCTCATCGGCGCCGAGGGCATCGCGGTCGGCATGTCGACCCGCATCCTGCCGCACAACTTCGCCGAGCTGCTCGAGGCGCAGATCGCGGTCCTCGAGAACCGGCCGGTGGAGCTCTTCCCCGACTTCCCGACCGGCGGCCTGGTCGACGTCTCGGAGTACGACGACGGCAGGGGCAGGGTCAAGGTGCGCGCGCGGATCGAGAAGAAGGACGAGAAGACGATCGTCATCCGCGAGATCCCGTTCTCGACCACCACCGAGAGCCTGATCGCGTCGATCGAGGCGGCGGCCCAGAAGGGCAAGGTCAAGATCGCCTCGATCGACGACTTCACCACCGACCGGGTGGAGATCGAGATCGGCCTGCCGCGGGCGGTCTACGCCGACGAGGTGATCCCGCAGCTCTACGCGCACACCGACTGCGAGGTCTCGATCACCTCGAACATCGTGCTCATCCGCGACCGCCGACCGGTCGAGATGTCGGTCATCGAGGTGCTGTGCTGCGCTCACCGAGCAGCTCCGGGAGACTCTGCGCGCCGAGCTGCGAGCTCGAGCTCGGCAAGCTCGAGGCGTTGCGCCACTGGCTGACCCTGGAACGCATCTTCATCGAGAACCGGATCTACAAGCGGATCGAGTACGCCACCACCCGGGACGAGATCAAGTACGAGGTCTACGCCGGGCTCGAGCCGTTCGCCGACCAGATCGAGCGTGCGGTCACCGACGACGACATCGAGCGCCTGCTCGAGATCCCGATCCGGCGCATCTCCCAGTACGACATCGACAAGAACCGCGAGCAGATCGCCAAGGCGACCGCCGGCATCCGTGCCGTGAAGAAGCAGCTCAAGGACATGACGGCGACCACGATCGACTCCATCCGGGCCCTGCTCGCGAAGTACGGCGAGAGGTATCCGAGGCGGACCGAGATCACCACCTTCGAGGCGGTCGACGTGCGGGCGGTGGCGCGGCAGAACCTCCGGGTCGCCTACGACCCCGAAACCGGCTTCTTCGGCACCGAGGTCAAGGGGGATGCGTTCCAGCTCCAGGTCAGCGAGTACGACCGCATCCTGATCGTGTCGCGAGACGGCAGCTACCGGATCATCGGGCCCGAGAGCAAGGTCCTGATCCCGGAGAAGGTGGTCCACATCGGGCTCTTCGACCAGACCGAGGGCCAGGTCTTCACGGTGGTGTACCGCGATGCCGACCGCTTCGCCTTCGCCAAGAAGGTCCACATCAAGGGCTTCATTCGCGACAAGGAGTACGAGCTGATCAAGGACCGCAAGGGACGGCTCGATCTCTTCTCCGCCGGCGAGGCGGACCTCGTGCTCCATCTCGATTTCGTGCCCAGGCCGCGCCAGCGGGTGTCGAGCGGCGAGTTCGACCTCGCCAGCCTCGAGCTGACCGGCGTGACGGCCCGCGGCCGGAGGCTCGCCCCGAAGCCGGTGGCACGGATCAAGCGCCTCACCCGGGCCGATGCCGCGGCGCACCGCGAGGCCAACGGAGCGGTCGAGCCGGACAGCGACCAGCCAGCGGACGACGACCAGCTCGACCTGTTCGTCAGCGACTGACGCGCCGCGGAGGCGAGACCGCCGCGAGTCGACGTCTCACTGCGGCCAGTACAGCCCGAGCGCCTTGGCCAGGAAGACCGCCATCTGGGCCCGGGTCAAGGTCTGGTCGGGGCAGAACTGGGTCGCGCTGCACCCGGTCGTGATCCCGGACGACTTGAGGGCCTCGACGTGCTGGAAAGCCCAGTGGCTGGTCGGAACATCGGTGAAGCTCGCGGTTGGCGGCGCCGGGCTGATCTGACGGTTCCAGAGGATCATGCCGCCGCCGAAACGCAGCGCGCTACCGAGGTTGGTCAGCTCGACCCGGAGCACGTAGTAGAGGAAGTTCTCGTCCCCGTCGTTGGTGATGTCGGCGTGCGCCACGAGCGTGGTCAACGGAGCCGTGCACACGCCGCCGTACGCCGGCATCGCGGTGACGCCCGTGACACCGACGTTCCCGAAGCGGTGGAACCCCGGGGTGTCCGTGCCGAACCACGCGTGCTCGACGCCGAAGAACTTGACCTGGATCTCGCCGAACATGTCGACGTCGAAGGCGAAGTTGCAGGCGGAGACGACGAAGGCACCGAACGGAATGCCCTGCTCCGGCCCGACGCCAGCTTCGTACCAGGACGGCGTCGGTCCGCCGGTGGAGTACCGATAGTGCGACGTGTCGCGGGCGAAGGTAATGGCGGAATCCGTGGGGTGAAAGGAGTTCGCCGGGATTATCGTCGTCACCAGGTTGAGCCCGTACATTTCCGGGCCGAGGCCGAGCAGATAGTCCTGCGCTTCGCTCGGCAGGTCCTCGAAGGTCATCGGCAGGTCGCGGAACAGCTCGTCGACCTGGGCCGAGACGGCGCCGGCGAAGACGAGGACCGCACAGCAGGCGATGAGGGTCAGGGACTTCATGCGCATCGTGACCTCCTGGTCGCGGCGGCGTCGACCACGCCGCCCGGGTTTGGGTTCACCGGTCACGATCGCGCGAAGCGCACGAACTGTCCCGAAGCCGCGCCGAAATGCGGCGAAGAGCACCGGTCGATGCCGCCATCCCGGTGCGTCGCGCTCCCCGAAGCAGCTCCGCGGGCCTTCGGCCGCGCTCGCTCTGCCTGGGTGCGCCGCTGCGTGCGTCAGGACTCGAGCGAGTGCAGCAGGCCCAGGAACTCGTCGTAGGGCAACGCCTGCCAGCTCTCGGCGCTGACCGCGCCCTCGGCGCGCGAGATCAGCGAGACCTTGTGCGCCGTGGCGACGTCGGGTGCGTCGTAGAGGTCCATGAAGTCGTACGGCCCGAGGATCGCGTAGTGGGCGATCCAGCGCACCTCGGGACACGCGCTCTGGACCTTCTTGAGCCAGGCCCGGCCCATCGCGCGGCGCACCTCGGCGTCGCGAACCGCGTCGGGGGCGAGGCGGGTCATGAGCACGAACGTCGGCATCTGGCACCTCCGGGGTTGTACTGACCATGGTACCGCGCCATCGGCCCCGGGGGTGCACCACACAAGCCAGTCGAGGCGACATCCGTGGATGAGGACGGCGCTTCCAGGAAGGACGGTGTGAAAAGCAGACCACCAAGCCACCAAGAAGCTGTTCCGTCGGTCGAGCTGGTGGTGGTGTCCCCTGATCGCGCGTGAGTCACCTCGAAGACACGAAGACTCAGCGCGGGCGATGCACGCCCCGACCACCGAATCGGCACTCTGGCGAGCCGTCTCGCCGCCACGTGGGCGGATTCTCTCTGCGACCCTCGGTGCCCTCTGTCTCTGTGGTTCAGCTCCTGTTCACGGGCGCTCGACGCGGACCACCTCGTTCGGGGCGACGAGCTCGAGCAGGCGGTCGATGGCGGCCTCGACCCTCTCGGCTCGGGCGGCCTCGAGGGTGATCCAGATCCGGAACTCGGCGTCGTGGAGGCGGGGGTAGCTGCCGACCTTGACGTCGGCGAACTCGGCGTCGACGGCCCGCAGGTGAGGGGCGATCCCGCTCTCGTCGGAGCGGAGGTAGACGCTCCCGAGAAGCGAGGGAGTTCCGGTCAGATTCCGGCGCAGGGTTCCGAGCTTGGCGCGGAACAGCTCGGGGATGCCCGGCAGCAGGTAGACGTTTTCGACCGCGACCGCCGGGAGCAGGCCGTCGCCGCCGGAGACCAGCCGGGCGCCGCGCGGGACGTCGGCCATGCGCAGCGCATCCTCGGTGCAGCGGCTCCCCCAGAAGGTACGGATCATGCTCTCCAGCTCGGGCTCGCGCACCACCGGAACACCGAACGCGAGTGCGACGCCCTCGATGGTGCGGTCGTCGTGGGTCGGGCCGATCCCGCCGGAGGTCACCACCACGTCGTGCGCGGCGGCGCAGCGCCGGACCTCATCGGCGATCTGGTCCAGATCGTCAGCGATCGTGACCACCCGCCGCAGCTCGACGCCGGCCTCATGGAACAGGGCGACCAGCAGCGGAGTGTTGGTGTCCGAGACCTTGCCGGTGAGAATCTCGTCGCCGATGATGATGGCGGCTGCGGTCGTCATCGCGTGAGCATACGCCGACCCGGCCTCAGCTGGCGAGCAGTGAACGCAGCGGCGCCGCCGCGCCGGCGAGCGTCGGGTTGAGCTCGACCGCACGCGACAGCAAGGCCCCGGCCTCGAGGCGCTCCCGGGGCAACCCGGCCGCGGTCAGCGCGAGCAGCTCGGCGCGCACCAGCATCGCTTCGGCCAGCTCGGGGTTGAGCTTGAGCGCGCGCGCAGAGCGCTCGAGCCCGCGGGCGGCGACCGCTGCGGACCCGTCACCCGCCCTGACCCGCTCGAGGTCGACCTCGGATGCCCGCAGAAACGCGAGCGGGTTGCGGGGGTTGAGCTCGATCGCCCGGCGGGCCGCGGACTCGGCGGCCACAAGGGCCCGTTGGTTGGCGTTGCCCCGTGTCCGCGTCCAGCGTGCTTCGACCAGCTCCACGGCGGCCAGCTCGGGCCAGCTCCAGGGCAAGGACGGGTTGATGCGGTGGGCGCTGGCGAATGCGCTGCGTGCGGCCCTCAGCGCCGGGGTCGGGTCCTGGCGGCGCCGGGCGGCGTCCTCGGCCCGGGCTCGTTCGACGAAGCCGACGTTGGCGTGCGCGTTGGCGTAGTTCGGGTTGAGCTCGAGCGCCCTCCGGAGGTCCGCCTCGGCAGCGTCGAGCAGAGGCCGGGGGTCGCCCCCGCTGGTCGCGAGCCACAGCGCGCTGCGCAGTCGGGCGATGCCGAGGTTGTTGTGCAGATTGGCGACCTCCGGCGTCAGCCGGATCGCCGCCTGGTACGAGGCCACGGCGCGCTCGATCGACGCTGTGGGGTCCATGCCTCGCTGGAGCTCGTACTTGGCGGAGCGTTCCCAGGCGTACCCGAGGTCGTCCCTGGCGGGGGCGAAGCCGGGGCTCAGCTCCACCGCTCGCTCGAAGCTGACGACGGCCCTCTGCATCCAGGGACGGGGGTCGCGGCCGAGCCCGAGCTCGCGCACGCCGGCGATCGAGAGCGCACAGCCGAGGTTGTAGTGCGCGGAGAAGCTCGACGGCTCGAGCGCGACCGCCTCCGACGCGAGCCGCTCGGCGCGTTCGAGGTGGCGGCTGGCTTCGAGACCGCGGTCGGAGCGCGCATCAGCCAGCCGCCAGTTGGCGTGGGCGAGCAGGTTGCGAACGACCACGCCCTCGGGGTTGATGGCAAGGGCCTCGCCGCAGGCGCTCTCGGCGAGGGCGAATGCGGGCTCGGGGTCGGCACCGGTGCGCAGCGCGCGCTCCATGGCGAGCGCGTGGAGCGCACACAGACCCCGTCGTGGGTCGGCGTCGCTCCGGGCGACCTCTGCGGCGCTGCGATACGCGCTCTCGGCCCGGGCGGCCGCCTCGCGCGAGCCCGCGAAGTCGCCCCGGTCGAGGCGCTCGCGCGCCACGGTGGCCTCCGCATCGCCCTCCAGGACCTTGGCCTCGTGCAGCCAGGGTGCGCGGGTGAAGGCGGCCCGCGCCCCGTCGAGAGCGTCGTCCGGCCGCCCGTCGTAGAAGGCGATCAGACCCTCCACCCACGCGCTCGGCGGCGACGAGGCGTCGGCGGCGCGGGCGAGGATCTCGAGCGCGCGGTCGCGGTAGCGCTTCTGGATCTCCTCCGCGAAGGAGCCGCGCTGCGCCGGGTCCTCGATCCGCTGCAGCTCCTCCTGCGCCTCCCGATAGAGGGCGCCGTAGGCCCTTCCCAGTGCGAGCGCGTCGGACGGCGAGCGGTAGCCCTCGTCCCAGGCCGACTCGAGCTGCTCGACCGCGAGACGGGGCTCGTCGAGCAGCAGGTGGCCTCGGCCGAGCGCGAAGCTGATCGGCCCTCGAGCCCAGCCGCCGAGGGTGGCGGTCGAGCGCTCGAGCTCGGCCAGCCGTCCGCGCAGCTCCGCACGTTCGGCGCTGCGGTCGTGCAGCGGCAGCAGGGCGGCGAGGCGGACCCGCGCCTCATCCTCGCCGACCTGCTGCGCGAGGCGGTTGGCGAGCTCGCCGCGGAGGCGGGCACGGTGCACCGTGACGAGGTTGACCGACACCGCCGCGACCGCGATCACCACCGCGGCGGCCACGGCCGACGCGAATCCCGGTCGGCGACGAACCTTCCGCAGCAGCCGTCCAACCGGCCCCACCGGGCGCGCCCGGACCGGCTCGCCGCGCAGGTAGCGCTCGAGGTCCTCGGCGAGCGCCGCGGCGTCGGGGTAGCGGCGTGAGGGCTCCTTCTCGAGGCAGGTCATGATCACGGTCTCGAGGTCGCGGGGGATCTCGGGGCTGCGGCGCCGCAGCCGCAGCGGCTCCTCGTGCACCACCCGCCACAGCGTGTCGGCGCCCGCCCCCTGGGGAAACGGCGGGACGCCGGTGAACAGCGCGTACATGGTGGCGCCGAGGCTGTAGACGTCGGAGCGCTGGTCGAGCTCCGCGATCGCGCCCCGCGCCTGCTCCGGCGGGACATAGGCCAGAGTGCCCATGATCGTGCCGGGCTCGGTGAGCTCGCGATCGCGGCCGGTCCGGGCGATGCCGAAGTCGACCACATACGGATGCCAGGCCCCGTCGCGCCACTCGACCAGCACGTTGCCTGGCTTGAGGTCGCGGTGCACCAGGCCGCTCTGGTGGGCGGCGTGCACGCCCCGGGCGACCTCGGCCGCGACCCGCACCTTGTCGTGGATCGTCATCCGCAGCCCGGCCTCCATCAGGCTCGGTCCGCGGATCAGCTGCATCGCGATGAAGGCGTGGCGGCCGACCTCGCCGACCTCGTACACGCGGCACACGTTGGGGTGGTCGACCGCGGCCTGGGCCCGGGCCTCGCGCCGGAAGCGTTCGGCCATCTCGGGATCGTCGCGGCGCAGGAACTTCAGGGCCACGTCCCGTTCGAGCACGGCATCCCGGCCCCGGTAGACCCAGCCCATGCCGCCGCGCCCGAGCAGCTCGAGCAGGCGGTAGCGCTCCCAGTGCGCCACCTCGGGGTCGTCGGCGACGTCGAGCATCGGCGCAGAGGCTGCCCGCGAGTCGCGGGTCGCCTCGGAGGGGCCGGCCTCCACCGGATCGGGACGCTCGCGGTCAGATTCCGGGCTCATCCGTTCACCCCTTCCCGGTCACCGAGCGGCGCTCCACCGCCCGAATCGTCGGGCGCCGCGCGCGGGCCTCGGCCGGCCCGGCGCCACTCGATGAGCACGCAGGCCAGAGCGGGCAGATACGCCGTGGCGACCACGAGCAGCCACCCCGAGGTCGGTTGCATGCCGGCTGAGGGCGCCCAGGCCCCGGCCACCGTGCAGAACGCTGCGCCGACCCAGCCGGCGAGCACCAGCAACCCGAGCTGTGCCGGGCTCGACGCGACCAGCAACAGGGCCAGCTGGTCGTAGAAGTAGCGCTGAGGTACCACGGCGAGCAGCAGCACCAGGCGGGCGCGTGGGTTGCGCCAGGCCAGCAACGCCAGCACCAGAACCGGGCCGAGAGGTGTCAGCAGCGGGATTCGGCCGTTGTAGGTGGCCAGCTGGCCGTGCTCGAACCAGTCGGCCGGCCATCCCGGGTACAGCACGAACGAGATCACCACCAGGCCCGCGGCCAGCGCCAGCCCGGCGACCCGCCAGCGGCCCAGCGCCACCACCAGGATGCCCTGCTGGGGCTTGGCGACCGCGAACGGCGCGAACGCGGGCAGCAGGAGGCCGGCGACGATCAGCGGCGTCCACTGCACCGAGTGCACCGCCGAGGCGGCCGGGACCGACAGCAGCGTCAGCAGCCGCCACGGCGCCCCGCGGGCGAGCAGGGCCCAGGCGAGGGCCGCGAACCCGAGGCCGACGAAGGTCGGGGCGATCGCGGGGACCGGCAGGGCGAGCAGCGGGGCCACCACCACCATGGTCGGGAAGGGGTAGGCGGCGAGTGCGGCTCCCCTCAACCTGACCGAGTAGGGTGAGCCGCCAGCGAGGAACGCCTTGAATCCGACCACCGGCGCGGCGATGTCGCCGAGGCCGCTGCCCGACCAGGAAACCGCGTGTGGCGTCGTGGCCGTGAGCAGCGCGGCGAGCGCGAGCACGGCGAGGCAGATCGCGAGCCGAGCACCCGGACCGAGCCGGCCGGGGCCTTCGACGAGCAGCTCCTGGCGACGGCCCAGGGCGGCGGCGGCCGCGGCCGCAGCGCGCCACAGCGTCGGGGCGGGCCGGGAGGTGGGGCTGGCCCCTTCCAAGGTCACCGCTCACGCGCGGACTGGGCGCGCTCGGCGACGATCTCGAGCAGGGTCTGGGAGTGCCGGGCCAGCTCGAGCAGCTTGTCGAGGTCCTGGGTCAGCGCCTCGACCGCTGCATCGTCGGCGGCGAGCCGGGTCAGGCCGGGGCTGTCGACCAGCGCCAGCAGGCCGTCGGAGGACGCGATCAGCGCGTCGAGAGTGCTCTTCTTGCGGGCCAGGTCGATCAGGTGACGTTGCTCGGCGCTGAGCTCGACCAGGGAGGCCCCGCGCTGGGCGAGCTGCTCCAGCGCTCGCTGGTGCCGTTCCATGAAGACCACCAGGTTGGCGACCTCCCGGGCGGCCGAGGTCAGCGTTGCGGCCTGCCCCAGGAGCTGCTCGACGTCCGCCCGGCGGCGGGCGAGGGCGTCGAGGTCCTCGGCCCGTCCGGCGAGCCGCTCGAGGGCGGGCTGGACCGCCGCCGCGGCGGTCAGGCGGGCCTCGACCGCGGTCAGTCGCGCCAGCGCCTCGGACTGGACCGCGAGGGCCAGCAGGGGAGCGTTCGCATCGGCCAGCGCGAGCAGCGGCTCCCGGCGGC
The DNA here is from genome assembly GCA_963714745.1 of uncultured Acidobacteriota bacterium. Taxonomy (GTDB): domain Bacteria; phylum Acidobacteriota; class Thermoanaerobaculia; order Thermoanaerobaculales; family Sulfomarinibacteraceae; genus CAVQPK01. The sequence goes on along the minus strand of CAVQPK010000007.1, from coordinate 1,319,303 downwards.
CGGACAGCGCCAGCAGCTCGTCGCCGGAGGCTGCCACCCGGGACAGGATCGGCTGCTCGCGGCTGAGGTCGACCAACCGGTCGAGGAACTCGGCCGGCTCGACCCCGCGCTGGCGGAGCCCTTCGTTCCAGGCGCCGCTCTGCACGCTCACCGTGGCGAGATCGTAGAGGCGGGCGCGGATCGCGGCCTCCGGGTCGTCGTGCTCCGGCGGGATGCCGAGCCCCTGAGTCAGGGTCGAGATCCGCGCGGCCCCGGCGTCGAGATCGGCGAGCCGCCGTTCGAGGGTGCCGAGTTGTCCGATGCCCAGCACTATCGCGCCGAGGAGGAACGCGGCGGTCACCGCGAGCGCGATGGTGCGCCAGCGCAGAGCCCGCTCGAGGGCGGCGACGCGGCCGTCGTCGTGCGGCGCCGGGGCGAGCTCCGGCCGCGGCCCCGTCGGGTCCGGCGCGGCCGCCGGGGGCGAGGGACTGACGGACGCCGTCTCGGCCTCGGGCGTGTGGGCGAGCGGACGATCGAACCAATCCTGCCGGGAGTGGTCCTGGCCGGCGGGATCGGCAGGCGCCGGGTGGGTCGCGGAGGCAGGCGCGGCCGGCGGAATCGGCTTGCGAACCGGGCTGGGGGCCGGGGGTTCCGGCTCGGCGGTGAAGCAGCTCAGGGGCGAGTGCTCGGGCGGCAGGCCCGCCGGGAGCACCGACACGTAGAGCTCCTGTCGCTCCCCGAGCTCCGACGCCAGGAAGCGGGCGTAGGCGAGGGGAAGGTAGTCGCCGCACGATGCGATCGGGATCGGCCTCGCCGGCGGCGCGGGCACTTGCGGCAGAGAGCCGCCCTCGACCACTCGGCGGAGGTCCTCGGACGCGAACAGCCGCGAGGCGATCAGGAACGGGTCGTAGCCGATCCGGGCGTAGCGGTCGGCGTCGATCAGCGCGGCCTCGATCCGGGCCGAGCCGGCGGGGCGCAGAAACGCACACCAGCGGCCGAAGAGCTGGACGTGGCCGACCACGGCGACCTCGGCCGGAACCGAGTCGAGGCGAGCCAGATGGCCGAACACATGGCCGAGAGCGCGGTCGAGGGAGGGGTCCGGCGGCTCGGTACGCCACTCGCCCTCGGAGAGCCGGACCGTGAAGCGGGTGGTCTCCATGTGGACCTCCTGGTCGGGTTCTGCGAACATCTCTCGCACTCCCAGCGTATCGAGAGACGGCACCATTGTGCAATGGGAGGCGGAGGTCGGATGATCCAGGCGGAGTCCCTGAGCAAGGCGTTCGGCACCCTCACCGCGGTCGACGGGGTCTCGTTCGAGGTCCGGGAGGGTGAGATCTTCGGCCTGCTGGGGCCGAACGGTGCCGGCAAGACGACCACGATCAACATGATCTGCGGCGTCCTGAAGCCCGACGCCGGGCACGTCCGGCTGGCCGGCAAGGACGTCTGGGCGGAGCCACGGGCGGCCAAGCGCCTGCTCGGGGTCGTCCCGCAGGAGATTGCGGTCTACGAGGACCTCACGGCGCGGGACAACCTCGCATTCTGGGGGTCGCTGTACCGCCTGCGCGGCTCCGGGCTGCGCCGCAGGATCGCCGAGGTGCTCGAGCGGGTCGGCCTGGCCGAGCGCGCGGGCGACCGGGTGAAGACCTTCTCCGGCGGCATGAAGCGACGGCTCAACCTGTGCATGGGCCTGCTCGCCGAGCCCAAGGTGCTGTTGCTGGACGAGCCGACCGTGGGCATCGACCCGCAGGCGCGGCTCGGGATCCTCGAGGTGGTCCGCGAGACCGCCTCGCAGGGCACGACCGTGCTCTACACCACGCACTACATGGACGAGGCCGAGGAGCTGTGCGACCGGATCGCCATCATCGACCACGGCAGGATCCTGACCGCCGGAACCCTGGCCGAGCTGTCGCGGCTGGCCGGAGAGGGCGAGGTCATCCGCCTGCGCGGCAACTTCGCGGCGGCCGCGGTGCGCGAGCGGCTGGACACGGTCGCCGGGGCGCGGCTGCTCGGCGTCACCGACGACTCGGCGGTGATGACGGCCGAGGCCGGCGGCGGCGTGTTCGAGCTGCTCCCTCGACTGCTCGACCGGGAGCTCGGGGTCGAGGATGTCTCGATCCAGCGGCCGAGCCTGCAGAGCGTCTTCATCCGCCTGACCGGCCGCGAGCTTCGCGACTGATGCCGGCGCTGGCGATCGTCCGTCGTGACCTCCTGAGGTTCGTGCGCTCACCGCTGCGGACCGCGCTCCTGTTCGCCGTGCCCCTGGTGCTGGCGGGCATCTTCTCGCTGGTGTTCGGCTCCGGGGGACCGGACGCGCTGGTGCTCAGGGTCCTGGTGATGAACCAGGATGAAGGTGTGCTGTCGCAGCTGCTCGGGGGGCTCGGCTCACAGCAGCCCGAGCAGGGCGTCACGCTCGAGCTGGTGCAGGTCGGTGACGAGGGGTACGAGATGATGGACCGGGGCGAGGCGTCGGCCCTGGTCAGGATACCCGAGGGATTCACCGCCGATCTGCTCGCCGGCAGGCCGACTTCGCTCGAGGTCGTGAAGAACCCCTCCGAGCGCTTCCTCCCGGGGGTGGTCGAGGAAGGCGTGGGGGTGGTGGTGTCGGTGCTCTCCCAGGTCTCGCGGACCTTCCGCCCCGAGCTCGAGCAGGTCGCGGCGATGAACCAGCTCGACGGCGGCCCCTCCATGGCCCAGGTCACCGCGCTCAGCTCGGCGATCTACGGTCGCGTCGGGCAGGTCGAGAAGTACCTGTTCCCGCCGGTGATCCAGCTCGAGAGCGGGACCGTGGCCGACGCCGAGCCCGGGGCCGGCCCCGACCCCCCGATCCTGGCCTACTTCCTGCCGGGCCTCACGGTGATGGGGGTGTTCTTCTTCGCCCAGGCCGTGACCCGCGACATCCTCCGCGACCGCGAGGCGGGGTTGCTGCGCCAGATGCTGACCGCCCCGATGTCGGTCAGGGACTACCTGCTCGGGAAGTCGCTCTCGGTGATCCTCGCCTGCGTGATCGGCTTCGCGGTGATGATCACGTTCGGGCTCGTCGCGGGAATCGGCTGGGGCTCTCCGGCCGGGCTGGCGCTGGTCGTGCTGGCGACCTCGGTCGCCCTCGCCGGGACCATGCTGGTGATCACCAGCATCGCCGGCAGCGAGCGCCAGGGCGACGCCCTCGGGACCATCGTGATCATGTCGTGGTCGATGCTCGGCGGCGCGTTCGTTCCGCTCGCTGCGATGCCCGCTTTTCTGAGACCGATCTCGATGTCGACCCTGACCTACTGGGGCATCGACGGCCTCGGCAAGCTGGTGGTCGACGGCGCCGGAGTGGCGGAGGTGCTGCCCAACGCGGTCGTGCTGGTGGCTGCCGGCGCGCTCCTGCTCGCGATCGGGGCGCTGGTGCTTCGGCGCCGTATCGCCGCAGGGGGTGTGTGATGCCAGCGGTGCTCCGGATCGCGCTCCACGACCTGCGAATGGTGCTGACCGACCGCAGCGCGGTGATGTGGATGGCCGTGATGCCGGTGGCGTTTGCTGTCTTCTTCGGCCTCGTGACCGGGGGAGGGGGCGGCCAGGGGGCCACGGCCCGGCTCACGGTGGTCGACCTCGACGGCGGGCCGGTCGCCGGGGTCCTGCTCGAGGCGCTCTCGAGCGAGAAGCTGACCGTGGTCGAGATGACCGCCGAGGAGCGTGAAGCGGCCGAAGACCCGGTGCGCACCCTGGTGATCCCGGAGGGCTTCTCCGCGCGGGTGGCGGCCGGCGAGCAGGTGGCCCTCCGGCTCGAGAAGGAGCACGGCGCGAACCAGGAGGCCTCGCTGGTGGTGAGCGCGCGGCTGGTGGGGGCGATCTCGCGGGTGATCGGGCGGGTCGTCGAAGCGGCGGGCAGCGGGCCGCCGAGCCCGGAAGCGATCGCCGCAGTGGAGCCCGGACCCGACCTGGTGACCCTGGACGTGCGCTGGGCCGGGCGTGCGGCCGAGCGGCCGGACGGCTTCACCCAGTCGATCCCGGGAATGGCGGTGATGTTCGTGCTCCTGGTGGCTCTCACCTACGGAGCGGCGTCGCTCAGCGCCGAGCGTGCGGGCGGGCAGCTTCGGCGGCTGGTCACCGCACCCCTCGAGCGGGCCGAGATCGTGGCCGGGAAGATCGCGGGCCGAGTGGTGATCGCCTGGGCCCAGATCGGGGTCCTGGCGACGGTGGGCGTGATCGCGCACATGACGGTCGGGATCCCGATCGGCGAGCACCCCGCAGGGGTGTTGGCCGTGCTGCTGGTCTACGCAGTGGCGGTGGCCCCGCTCGGGGTGCTGTTCGGCGCGCTGTTCCGTGATCCGGATCAGGCGGCCGGAGTCGGGGTGGTGGCGACCATGGTGATGGCCGCGCTGGGCGGCTGCTGGTGGCCGCTCGAGGTGGTCTCGCCGACGATGCAGAAGGTCGCGCTCGTCTTTCCCTCCGGGTGGGCGATGACCGCGCTGCACCGGCTGATCTCGTTCGGGGACGCGCCCGCGGCGGTGGCGGGTGAGGTGACGGCGCTACTGGGGTTCGGGGTCGTTTTCACCGCCCTCGCGGTGCGGTCGCTGCGACTGGAGTGACGCGCCGCGTGGGGTCGTCCGGGGGCCTCCCCGGCCGGTCAGGCGGACGATCGCGCCCACCAGGAGCACGGCGCCGAGCCACTGCCAGGGGTCGAGGGTCGAGCCGTTGACCACCCGGTCCAGGAGCACGGCGGTGAGCGGGAGGAAGAGCTCGCACAGGGTCGCGACGCTCGCCTTGACCCGGGACAGGCCCCAGTAGTAGAGGAAGATCGCGCCGCTGCCCGTGGTCAGGCCGATGACCACGACCAGGGCCCACTGCGTCCCGGTGACGCGTCCGAGCGGAAGCCCTCCTTCGACCGCCAGCACCGCCCCGAGGGCGAGCACCGCGGTCACGCCGTAGCGGGCACAGGTGGCGGTGCGGAAGTCCAGGTCCGCCAGCAGACGCTTGCCCAACACCGTGGCCGAGCCGAAGGCCGCCGCCGCCAGCACCGCCCAGGCCGAGGCCGCTGCGGCTGCCGAGCCGCCCCACTCGGGCGCGGACAGGCCGAAGGCGAGCAGGTAGGCGCCGGACAGGGCGACCGCTGCGATCCGGAGCAGGGCGGGGGTGAGCCGTTCGCCGAGGATCACCCGCGCGAGGCCGAGGGCGAAGACCGGCTGCAGCTTCTGGAGCAGGACGACCACGCTGAGCTGGTTGAACTCGACCAGGAACAGGGCCTTGACGATCGCGAGGGTGCCCACCAACCCGCCGGCCAGAGCGACCGCGAACAGGGCGGCGATCCCGCCCCGGTCGAGTCGGCAGAGCTCGGTGAGCCGGCCGCCGAGCACCGGGAGCATGAGCAGGAACGGCACCGCGTGCAGCAGCAGCACCACCAGCACCACCGGGAGGCCGGCCAGGCGCGGCGTGAGCACGACCCCGTCGAGGCCCCAGAGGGCGGCGGCGACGCAGATCGCGAGCGCGCCGAGTGTGGTCGGGTGCGGGCTTCGAGGCGTCATCGGCGGACGGGCCATGATACGTCCGCCGCGCTACCATGCGCGCGAGCCGCGGGCCGGCCGTACGGGCGACGGCCGGTGAGAAGGACAGGTGGATGCGACGCCAGCACGACGCCACGAGCGTGGACGACCGGAGCTCGATCGAGCTGCCGCGCCGGCTCGGGGACGATCCCTGGGAGCTGGTCCTCGACCTGCCGGGGGGGCGCATCGTGGGCGGCTCGGTGGCGGCGCTGGCGACCGCCTTCGCGGTCGAGCCGCTCGGGGTCGCGATCGACCTCGGACGCTGCTCCGCGCGCCTCGCCGCCCAGTCGACCGCGCTGCTGACGCACTGCCACGCCGATCATCTCGCCGGCCTGATCGCGTGGCTCGCCGCCCGTTCCCGCCAGCCGCGAGGGACCCCGTGCCGGGTGGTGGTGCCGGCCGCACGTCGCGATGCGTTGCTCGGAGCGCTCAACCTGTGGCCCGACTTCGACCGGGTGCGGCGGCGCCTCGACCTCGAGTCGACAGTGGCCGGGGCCCGCGGGGGCGAGCGGATCGAGCTTCCCGAAGGCGGCTGGGCGAAGGCGTTCTCAGCTCACCACGGAGTGCCCACCCTCGGCTGGCAGGTCGGTCTCGCCGGCGAGGACCGGCCGCTCGCGGTGTTCGCCGGCGACGGCACCGTGCTGCCCTTCCGCGACCGGCCCGAGCTTCTCGACGCGGCGGCCGCCGTGGTCGAGTGCACCTTCGTCGAGCCCAAGACCCGGGTGGCGGCGCGGTTGGGTGGGCACAGCCATCTCGAGGATTGGCTCGAGCTCGCGCCGTCGCTCACCTGCGACCGCCTGGTGCTGGCCCACCTCCCGCCGGACGCCTCGTCGGTGGCGCTCGCGGGTCGTTTCGCGCGGTCGGCAGAGCGCCACGGCGGGCCACGCTGGGTCGCCTGGCTGGCCCGGTGAACGAGCTGCCGGACACCGGGGTCAGCCCGGCAGCACCGACTCCACCGCGCTGACCAGCTCCGGATCGAGAGGGTCGACCGCGGGCTCGAATCGTTCGACGATCCGGCCGTCGGGGTCGACCAGGAACTTGGTGAAGTTCCAGCGCACCTCTCCCCGGGCCGCGGCGGGAGAGTCGGAGGTCAGGATCCGGTAGATCGGCGCCTGGTCGGGACCCTTGGTGTGCACCTTGGCGAAGACCGGGAAGGTCACGTCGAACTTCGAGGTGCAGAAATCACGGATCTCCTTGGCGCTGCCGGGTTCCTGGCCGCCGAAGTCGTTGGACGGAAAACCCAGCACCACGAAGCCGCGGTCCCGGTACCGCCGCCACAGTGCCTCGAGGCCCTCGTACTGGGGCGTGTAGCCGCAGCGTGAGGCGGTGTTCACGATCAACAGGGCCTTGCCCCGGTATGCGCCGAGGTCGACCGGCTCTCCCTCGAGCGATGTGACCTCGAGCTCGAGGACCGAGGCTGCAGGGGCAACCTCGGCGGCCGGCGCCGCAGGGCCGCCGGCGGTTGCGGCCGGGTCGGCCGATCGGCGGCCGTCGGCGCCGCAGGCCAGGCTCAGGGCAATCATGGTCAGCGCGGCACCCATGGCGGCGGGCAGAGTTCGCATGCTCATCGACTTCCCCTCCGCTGCCCGCAACGCGGCCGGACCTCTGGACCTTCCGGGTAGGGGACGGTGCCCGCGCGACCGGGCGCAGGGCGCGGTCAGGCCACCGGGATGGTGAGGCTGAACGCGGCACCCGCTCCGCGATCCTCGAGGCGGAGATCGCCGTCCTGAGCGCGGGCGAGGGAACGCCCGATCGAGAGCCCGATGCCGAGTCCCGAGGGCCTGTCGCTGGTCCGGGAGAAGGCCCGGAACAGGCGGTGACGGGCCGCGCGCGGGATGCCTTGCCCGTCGTCGGCGACGGTCACCTCGAGGCGGTCCCCGCGGGCGCCGACGGTGACCTCGACGGTGCCGCGCGGAGCACCGCGTGTGTGCCGCTCCGCGTTGTCGAGCAGGTTGTCGAGGATCTGGCAGACCGCATCGCGGTCGAAGCGAGCCGGCGGCAGGTCGGGCGCGATCGTCAGCACGATCTGCATCCCGGCCGCAGCGAGCGCGGGGCGAGCCCGCTCCACCGCGTCGGCGACCGCGGCGGCGAGATCGCCGGTCACCGGCCGTACCAGCGTCGCACCCCTCTCGAGCCGGGCCAGGTCGAGCATGTTGGCCACCAGCCGACCCAGCCGGGCGCTCTCGTCGGCAATCCGGCGGGCGTGGGAGGAGGCGGCTGCGGGATCGCCGAGACCGTCGGCGAGCATCTCGCCATGGAGGCGGAGGGAGGCGATCGGGGTCTTGAGCTCGTGGGCGGCGGCGGCGGCAAAGGCGGCACGCTGATGGGCGAGACGCTCGCTGCCGGCAACCAGGGCGACGACCGCCCCGGCGGTGATCAGAACCGCCAGCAGCCCGGCGGTGAATCGGCGGCGGAAGCCGGCCCGGAGGTCGGCCGCGGCCGCGGCCGCGGCGGCGAGCACCGGACCCGGGTCGGCGCTGAGCCACCAGCCGGTGTCGGCCACCTGAGCCGTGGGTCGCCGGGGGTCGACCGGTCCGATCGGTCCCAGCCGCCACCCGTTCGGGTTCTCGACCGAGGCGGCCAGTGCCTCGTGAGGAGCGATCGCGAAGCCCTGCACCACCGTGCCGGCCGGGGTCCCGACCTCGCGCACCGCGGCCAGCAGCGGCCCGGAGCCGACCATGAGCGTGCGCCAGCGCATCGGCCCGACCCGGATCACCACCCGACCCGCACTGCGCTCGCCGGGCAGGTCGGCGGTCTGATCGGGCTGCCCGGTCAGCAGCGCGTAGACCGACTCGGCGAGCAGGTTCTGCTCCCAGGCCAGCCGGTCGAGGATCAGCACGCGCTCGTCGTCGCGCCGGGACGGCGAGTCCGGCTCGAGCACCACCGCGTCGTGCATCGCGGTCAGGAAGTCGCAGTACGCAGAAAGGCCCTCGCGGGCGCTCAGCTCGGGGAAACGCTCGTTCACCGCCGGCAGCGAGACCCGGCCCTGAGGGTCGATCTGGAAGTGCGACAGCACCAGCGAGTCGGACGGGCCGCCGGCGAGCGGGGACGGGGTGACGGCCAGCCCTTGCGCGGCCCCGCCGGGATCGTGGTACAGGCTCTGGTAGTGGTAGAAGGGGCGGTCGGACTCGGTGCTGCGGATCGCGTCGAGCCGGGCCGCCAGGCCGTCGGCGGCGGCGGCCACCTGGAGCGCGAGCGCGCCGACGGCGTCGCGCTCGAGAGCTGCAGTCTCGCGCTCGAGGTTGCGGGTGCCGGTGACGTACCAGGCCGTGGTCGGAAGCAGAGCGGCGACCGCGACCAGGGCGGCGGCGAGGGTCGCGGCCCGCGGCCGTCTCACGGCTCGCCCCAGGCGTAGCCGACGCCCTGAACGGTGACGATGATCGACGGGTGTGCCGGGTCGCGCTCAATCTTCCGGCGCAGCTTGGCGATGGTCATGTCGACGGTGCGGGTCTCGAGGTCGGCTGCGGCACCCCAGACGTGCTCGAGCAGTTCGGAGCGGGACACCACCCGCGCCCGGTGGCGGTGGAGCCAGCGCAGGATCCCGGCCTCCCTCGGGGTCAGGAGGACCGTCCCCTGACCGCGGTCCGCCTCCAGCCGTCCCAGGTCGAGGCGGCAGCCGTCCGCTTCGAGCAGCTCCGGCTCGTCGGGAATCGCGGCCAATCGCCTCGCGAAGGAGTCGATCCGGGCGAGCAGCTCGCGGGCGCCGAACGGCTTGGTGACGTAGTCGTCCGCCCCGGCCCCGAGCCCGCGCACCACGTCGTCCTCCGAGGCGCGGGCGGTGAGCATCAGGACCGCCTGACCGGGCCGGACCTGGCGCAGGCGCCGGCAGACCTCGAGGCCGTCGAGACCGGGCAGCATGAGGTCGAGGAGGACCAGGTCGAAGGCCTCGCCCAGCCCCACCTCGACCGCCAGCAACCCGTCGCCGACCGCGACCACGTCATGTCCGGCGGTCTGCAGGAGCTCGGTCAGACCCTCCCGGAGACCAGCCTCGTCCTCGACCAGCAGAATCCGCACCCCAACAGGATAGGCGAGCGGCCGGCCGGAGGCTGTCACCGAGCTGTAAATCGAGGTTGCCGGGCGAGCCGCGCCGGAATCCGGGTGGCTCGCCGGGCGCTCGTTTTACCAGCCCGTTACCGCTGGCGTCTTGCGTCGCTGGGGAGCGCCCGGGTAGCTTCGTGCGGTGACACGACATTCACGGGCCGGAGGAACGATGCGACCCACGATGCCGATTCTGGGACTGGTGCTGGCGCTGGCCGCGACCGTGTCGGCGGCGCCGGCTGCGATTCAGGTGGACTCCACCGTCCGCGAGTTCGGGGCGGTCCGACAGGGGACCATCCTCGACCTCGAGTTCGAGGTCCGCAACACCGGCGGCGAGCCGCTCACCCTCGAGGTCAAGCCGACCTGCGGATGCACCGTGGTCGACTTCGACCAGAGCATCGATCCAGGCGGGCAGGGAGTCATTCGCGCCAAGGTCGACACGACAGAGTTCACCGGCGCGATCACGAAGTCGGTGCTGGTGGTGTCCAACGACCCGGAGCGGCCGACCCTCCGCCTTCTGGCGCGGGCCGAGGTACAGCCGGTGCTCGCGGTGCTGCCCCGCCCGATCGTCCGGCTCGGTGCGGTCGAGGGGACAGCGGCCTCCGACCGGGTCATCCTGGCGCCGACCGAGGCCGGCCTCGACTACCGGGTGCTCCAGGTCGCCTCGAGCCTGCCCTTCCTCAAAGCGCAGGTACGGCCGCTCGCAGCCGACGAGCAGGTGGAGGGGTACGCGGTGCCGCAGTACGCGCTCGAGCTGACCCTCTCGGGAGACGCGCCGCTCGGCATCGTCAACGGTGAGGTGAAGGTGACCACGGACCTCGACGGAGCGCGGCTGCTGACAGTCAAGGTCGTCGGACGAGTAGTCAGCGGCTGAAGCCTCCTCCCGCGAGGCGGCCTGCGGACGCAGACGCCGCTCCACCTCGTTCGGCCGATTGCCGAAGCGACGACGCGCCGCCCCTGGGGAGCGGCGCGTCGTGCAATGCGGGCCGGACGTCGGTCAACGGCGACCCGGCTTGCGTGCCGGTCGGCCCTGACGTGTGGAGGTTGCTTCGCTGCGTCGGGCCGTGGACCGACCAGTCGTGCGGTTCACGGAGGTGCTTCGCTTGGCGGGGGTGCTTCGCTTGGCGGACGCGCTGGAGCGATTTGCGGTCGATGGTGGGCGACCGGCCTGAGTCCGTGCCGAGACCTCCCGCCGGGGTGCTCGGGCAGGACCCGACTCGCTGCTGCGCCGCGAGGGTGGCGAGGACCGGCGAGTGGTCGGCTGCCGGGCCTCGGACTGCCGGGACCCGCCACCGGCAGCGGGTTGCGAGCGCCGGCTCTCGATCCGCCGGGGCGCCGGCGCGGGCTGGATGCTGGCCTCGCCGGCACGTTCCCTCGAGGGCGAGGCCGGAGTGGTCCGGCTCGGCGTGCGTTGGGTCGCGAGAGGCCGGGGTGAGGCGGCCGGAGCGCTGCGGCCGGCGGATCTCGCCGAACGTGTGCGGTCGTGTGCCGCTCCCACCTCGGGGCCGGACTGCTGCCGAGGCCGGGTGCTCTGAACCCGCGCCGACTCGAGCCTGCGGGCAACGTCGGGCCGGAGCGCTCGTGACACCGTGTCAGCGGCGTGCCGGCGCACGCTGGGGGCGACCCCCTCGGGCCGGGCGACGGTAACCGTCCGGTCACCGATCCGCATCGCCCGCTCGGTCAGTCGTGCCTCGGGCACCGGACGTCCTCCGCGGCGGACCACCTCGTCGCGAGCCGGTGCGCCCGCGAGCACGGTGGCGCCGTGGGTGCGGGGAACCGCAGAGCCCACCACGGCGTGCCGGGAGACGTTCTCGTCGCCGAAGCGGTTCCAGTCCACGAACGAGGCGTAGCGCGCGTCGCGCCAGCCGTCCCGGTAGCCGTTCCGATAGCCGTCCTGGCGGCCGTGGGAGTAGCCGTGCCAGAAGCCGCGCGAGGAGTGGCTCCATCCGTGCGGCGGGCAGGCATACCACCCGATTCGGCTGCCGGCGCTCACCCACATCACGTTCGCCGGGGTGTAGGTGTAGCCGGGGACCCAGACCCATCCCGCCGAGGCGAGGGCCCAGCTGCCGTAGTGGTGGGGGAAGTACCCCCAGGGCTCGTACGCGACCCAGGTCCAGCCGACGTGGGTCCACACCCAGCGGCCCTGGGAGTAGGGGCGCCAGTCGGCCGCGACCCAGGGTTGCCAGACCCGTCCGAGCCCGCTGACGAAGACCCACTCCCCGTAGCCGGAAAGCGCCACGTCGTAGTCGAGCGGGCCGTCCCACGCGTCCCAGCTGTCGGCATGGACCCACCAGCTGCCGAAGCCGAGCGAGAGTCCGACGCCCCCCGGGCCGATCTGGAGGCCGAACCAGTCGAGGCCGGCCTCTGCCGGCGTCGCGACCAGCGCTGCGACGACCGCGAGTGCGAGGATCAGGGTGGTTCGTGCGCTCATGGCTGCCTCCCTGACGCCGGTGAGTGCGTCCGGCGTCGCCAAGGACCTCGGCAAGAGTCGTGCCATGTCCGGTCCGCGTCCGAAGGGGCAGGACCCCGCGCTTCATGTCTCCTCAAGAGGACACTTCGCGCGGGTCCTGCCCGCCCGCCCTTCCCTGCCGCCTGCGATACACTTGCGCCATGGTCTGGACTCAACCTGCATCGCGCCGCGGCCCCCGCCCGGGGGCTGATGCTCCGGACCGGCGGGCGACCGGAAGCCCGGCAACCCGCCTTCGATCCCTGCATGGGCTCATCGCCTGCTGCGTGCTGCTCGCGGTCGGGGTCGCGACCGGCGGGGACCGCCTGCTGACCGGAGGGCTCGTGCACGGGCCTGACGGAGTGGTCGAGGCCGCGCTCAGAATCCGCGATGGACGGATCGTCGCGCTCGTTCCAGGCGGCGAGGTCGAGGCGAGTCCGGGTGACGAGGTGGTGGACCTGGCCGGAGCGCATGTTCTGCCGGGTCTGATCGACGCGCACGTTCATGTCGCCGGCTACGGAGCGGCCCTCGAGCAGGTTGACCTGACCGGCGCACGGTCGTGGGCTGAGGTGGTGCGGCGAGCGGCAGATGCGGCCGCGGATCGCCCCGTTTCGGAGTGGATCGAAGGCCGCGGTTGGGATCAGAATCTGTGGAGCCCGAGCACCTTCCCCGACCGTCGGGAGCTCGACCAGGCCCTGCTCGGGCGGCGTGTGCTGCTGCGGCGAGTCGACGGGCACGCGGCGGTGGCGAGCGCGGCCGCTCTCGCTGCGGCGGGCGTCGGGCGGGACACCACGGATCCTCCCGGAGGCAAGATCCTGCGCCGCGACGACGGCGAGCCGACCGGAGTGCTGGTGGACGCGGCGGTCGACCTGGTGCGTCGGGTCGTGCCGGCTCCGGACGACGACGCGATCGGACGCCGGATCGTCACTGCGCTCGAGGGGTTCGCGAGGGTCGGGCTGACCCAGGTCCACGACGCCGGCACCACCGCGCGAGAGCTGTCGGTCATGCGGCGTCTTGCGGCTGCCGACCGGCTCCCGATCCGGGTCTACGTGCTGCTCGACGGCACCGACGCCGGGCTTCTGGACCGGGAGCTGGCTGCGGGGCCGACCCGGTCGGGCCCGGCCATGCTGCGGGTCGGCGGGGTCAAGCTGTACGCCGACGGCGCCCTCGGCAGCCGGGGCGCGCTGCTGGGCTCGGACTATGCCGACGACCCCGGCAACTCGGGTCTGGCGGTGAGCTCGCCGGAGACCCTCACGGCGATCGTCCAGCGCGCCGCGCGGGCGGGGTTCCAGGTCGGCATCCACGCGATCGGCGACGAGGCCGTGCACCGTTCGCTCGACGCGTTCGCGACCATCGACCCCCGCCGCAACCTCCGGCTCCGGCACCGCATCGAGCACTCGCAGGTGATCCGGCCCGCCGACGTCGCGCGCTTTGCGACCGTACAGGTGATCGCATCGGTCCAGCCGACTCACTGCACCTCGGACATGCCCTGGGCGGGAGAGAGGCTGGGTCGTGAGCGCATCGCGTGGGCCTACCGCTGGCGGACGCTGCTCGACGCCCGGGCCGCGATGGCGGGAGGATCGGACGCACCGGTCGAAGACCCCGATCCGCGGCGCGGTCTGTGGGCGGCGGTGACTCGCCGGCGGCCGGACGGGAGCCCGCCGGGGGGTTGGAACCCGGGCGAGCGGCTGAGCCCGACGGAGGCATTGAGCCTGTTCACCGAGTGGGCGGCCGCCGCGGGCCACAGCGAGCGCTGGTCGGGTGCGATCCGCCCGGGCGCCGCGGCCGACCTGACGATGGTCGACGGCAACCCGGTCGAGGGCGAACCGGAACGGCTCTTGCAAATCGCCGTGCTGCGGACCGTGGTCGACGGGCGGGACGTGTGGGTCGCCCGGTCCGGGCGCACGGCAGGAGGCGAGTGATGGTGAGCCGACGCTCGGGACTCTGGGGTCGGGCACTCGCCGCGTCGGCGGCGATCGTCGGGGGAGTCACGATGGGTGCGTGCATCTTCGGGGGAGGGAGCTCGGCCTCGACCGACGAGCCCGACTGGGCGGGCCTGCGCGACCAGATGGTGCGCCAGCAGATCGAAGCCCGGGGGGTCCGCGCGCCCCGGGTGCTCGAGGCGATGCGCGCTGTGCCTCGTCACCGGTTCGTGCCCGAAGGCGCCCAGCGCGAGGCCTACCGCGACAGCCCGCTCCCGATCGGCGACGGGCAGACCATCTCGCAGCCCTACATCGTCGCCTTGATGACCGAGCTGCTCGACGTCGGACCGGGCGACCGCGTGCTCGAGATCGGGACCGGCTCCGGCTACCAGGCGGCCGTGCTGGCGGCGATGGGGGTCGAGGTGTTCTCGATCGAGATCCGCCGCGGCCTCTGCGAGCGAGCCCAGGAGCTGCTCGGCGAGCTGGGCTACGCCGGCGTCATGGTGCGCTGCGGCGACGGCTACGGCGGCTGGCCGGACGAGGCCCCGTTCGACGGCATCGTGGTCACGGCGGCGCCCGAGCACGTGCCCGATCCGCTGCTCGACCAGCTCGGTGAGGGCGCCCGGATGGTGATCCCGGTGGGCGCCTTTTACCAGGAGCTGAGGGTCATCACCCGTGCCGGCGGCGTCTACCAGGAGCGTTCGGTGATCCCGGTTCGGTTCGTGCCCATGACCGGCGAGGTGGAGCGCCGACCGTGAGTGATCCCCTTTCGCCGGAGGCAAGAGGGGATCACTGAGACCTTCGGTCGCGGGAACGACCGAAGGTCAACTGTCCGAAGCGTCGGGTGGGGTGCGGAGCTGCTTGACCCGGCTGCGATGACGCTTGGCGTCGCGGCGGCGGCGGCGCTCGGTCCGCGGAACCCGGGTCGGCAGGCGTTCGGGGTCGTCCTCGAGGGCGTCCGCGAGCAAGGCCGCCAGGCGAGCCAGCGCCTCCCGCCGGTTGGCGATCTGCGACCGGTGCTTCTGGCTCGAGACCCGGAGGACCCCCGCGGCGGAGATCCTGCCGGCCAGCCGCTCGAGGATGCGCGCCCGCTGCTGGTCGGTCAGGGAGGGCGAGCCCGAGACCGAGAAGCGGACCGTGACCCGGGTCCAGGACCGGTTGACGTGTTGCCCCCCGGGCCCGGAGCTGGGCCCCGCGTCCACCTCGAGCTCCCTCTCGTCGAGCTCGAGGTCGTCGCGCACGCGAAGCACGCCCATCAGGAGCCTCCGGCTGTGCGGCGTCCGATCACCTCGTCCTGGAGCGCTGCCAGCACGCGAGGGTCCCACCGGCCGCGAGCGGTCTCCAACCCGAGCAGGGCGAGGGCCTCGGAGGTGCTGAAGGTCGCGCGATAGGGACGGGCGGAGGTGAGCGCGTCGAACGCGTCGGCCAGGCCGAGCACCCTCGCGCCGGTCGGAACCGACGGTCCCGCGAGCCCGTCGGGGTAGCCGCTTCCGTCGAGCCGCTCGTGGTGCCAGCGGATCAGGGGCAGGACGGCGTTCAGGGTCCGCAACGGCCCACAGATCCGCTCTCCGAGAGCGGGGTGGCGGCGGATGGCTGCCAGCTCCTCGGTGTCGAGCCGGCCGTTCTTGAGCAGCAGCTGGTGCGGGACTCCGATCTTGCCGATGTCGTGCACCAGCCCGGCGATCCGGAGCAGGCGGCACTCGTGCTCCGACAGCCCCAAACGTCGGCCGATCCGCGCGGCGAGCACGCCGACGCGCTCGGAGTGACCGCGGGTGTAGTGGTCCTTGGCCTCGATCGCGCCGGCCAGCGAGACGATCACTGCGTGGCGCTCCTCGAGGCCGGACACGTAGCGCCGCAGCCTGAGCAGCGAGCGCATTCGCGCCACCAGCTCGGACCCCGAGATCGGCAGCACGACCAGGTCGTCGACGGCCAGCTCCTTGGGGCCCGAGCCCGTGACGGGTGGAGTCGTGATCAGCACGAGCGGAAGGGGCACGCCGCGGGCAGCGACGCGGAGGCGTCGGGTCACCGCGACGGCGGCCTCGATTCCTCCGTCGAGCTGGCTGTCGAGCATCACCAGGTCGGGCGAGTGGTGGGCGACGGCCTGGTCGATCTCGGCGGCCGACGCGACCCGGGCGATCTCGAACCCGGCGCTCTCCAGTGGGCGAGCGACCGAGTCCAGCGAGGGGCGCTCGGCGGCGACGAGCAGGAGCCGGCCCGATGCCGGCATCGGCGGCGGCGGGAGCAGGTCCCGCCAGTCGGAAGCGGCCGCTTCCGACTGCAACGGGAGCGATCGCAGCGTATCGAGCAAGGTCCGGTCGAATCTTCCCGCGCGGGCGTCGTCGCCCAGGCTGGACATCGCGTGCTCGGCCGAGCCGCCGTCGAGACGCCGCTCGTCGTAGAGATTGGCGAGCGCGACGATCTCGGACTCGAGGTCGATCTCGTCGCCGCGAAGCCCGTCAGGGAACCCGGACCCGTCGCGCAGCTCGTGGTGGCGGCGGACCACCCGCCGAGGACCCCTGAATCCCGAGAACGGAGCCAGCAGCTGCTCACCCAGCTCGGGATGGCGCCGGAACACCGCGCGATCGGACTCCGCGAGGTCGGGCGCGTTTCTGAACGCCGGAAGGGCGAGGCCGATCTTGCCGATGTCGTGCAGCGCGGCGCCGATGCCGACCGTCTCCAGCGCGGCGTCGGACAACCGCAGCGACCGAGCGATCGCGAGTGCGGTCGCGGCGACCCGCTTCGAGTGACCGGCAGCGACCGGGTCGGTGCTCTCGAGGGCCTCGACCATGGCCAGGATGATGCCGTCCGACGACTCGAGCTCGTCGCGGAGGCCCTTGATCCGGACCAGGCTGCGCACCCGGGCGCTCACCTCGACTGCATTGACGGGCTTGGTGAGGAAGTCGTCCGCGCCGAGCGAGAGTGCGCGCACCCGGTGCTCGGAGTCGGCCAGGGCGGTGAGCATCACGATCGGGATGAAATGAGTCCGCCGGCTGGCCTTGAGGCGCGAGCAGACCTCGAACCCGTCGATCCCGGGCATCATCACGTCGAGCACGATGCAGTCGGGTGGGTTGCGCCGGACCGACTCGAGGGCGGCCGCGCCGGAGGCGGCGACCGCGGTGGAAAACCCTGCCTCGGAGAGGATCTCCTCGACCAGGGCGAGGTTCTCCGGCTGGTCGTCGACCACCAGCACCCGGCCGCAGTCCATCCCCTGGCCGTCGGCGCTCATCGGCCGAGGCGACCCGGCTCCGGCCGCGATTCTGCGGCCGGGCATCGGCCAGACGTGAGGAAGACCGCCATCCACGCCCCCTGTGCCATGATAACCGTTCGCAACGCCGTCGCTGGCTGCGAGCGGTACAATGATCGGGCGCACCGCGACATCCCGATGCCGCCCGGTTGGCGGCCTCCACAGGAGGCTGGTTGGAAATGACAGTGAGTGCATGGTTTCCCCGCGATCTCTTCGCCGGAACGACGGTGTTCGTGACTGGCGGTGGCAGCGGGATCAACCTGGGCATCGCCGCCAGCTTCGCGCACCTCGGGGCAGGGGTCGGACTCTGCGGACGGACCGCCGCCAAGCTCGAGAACGCCGCCCGGGAGCTCGGGGCGATGGGAGCGCGGACCTTCACCGCCGCGGTCGACGTCCGCGACCCCGAAGGCCTGGCCGCCGCGCTGGCCGACTGCGAGTCCGCGCTCGGTCCGGTCGGCGTGCTGGTCTGCGGGGCGGCGGGTAACTTCCCGTGTCCGGCGGAGGCTCTGAGCCCGAAGGGCTTCAAGGCCGTGGTCGACATCGACCTGCTGGGTTCGTTCAACGCCTGCCATGCTGCGTTCGAGCAGCTCCGGCGGACGCGCGGCTCGATCGTCTTCATCTCGGCCGGGCAGGCGTGGGTCCCGTACCCGCTGCAGGCGCACGTCGGCGCAGCGAAGGCCGGCGTCGACCAGCTCATGCGCTGCCTCGCTCTGGAGTGGGGGCAGTACGGGATCCGCTGCAACAGCATCGCACCTGGCCCGATCGAGGGGACCGAAGGCATGAGGCGGTTGGCACCGGACGATCCGGACCTGCACGGGAAGCTGGCGCGAGCGATTCCGCTCGGACGGTACGGAACGGTGGAGGACATCGGCCGTGCGGCGGTGTTTCTGTCGTCGCCTCTGGCGGCATACATCACGGGGACGGTGCTGGTGGTCGACGGCGGCCAGAACCTGGCCGGTTCGGGGACCTTCAGCGAACTGATCGGGGCGGCGGTGACCGGATCTCGATGAGGCCCGGCGCCGCAGCAGTCCAGGGAGGACCGGAATGAAGATCTCCACTCGGTATCACGGCGACATTGCAGTGCTCGACCTCGACGGCAAGCTGGTGCTCGGCACCGGTGACGTACCCCTCCGGGGGGCGGTCCTGGACCTGCTCGAGGAGGGCCGGCGCAAGGTGCTCATCAACCTCGACAAGGTCAAGGCGATGGATTCCTCGGGCCTCGGCGAGCTGATCCGGTGTCAGACCTCGGCCGCCCGCCGCGAGGCGACCATCAAGCTGGTCAACGTCAACCTCAAGGTCTACCGGCTGCTGACCATGAGCCGGCTGATCGGGGTCTTCGAGATCTTCGACAGCGAGCCCAAGGCCGTGGAGAGCTTCTCCGACGCCCTAGATTGAGATCTCGGGCCCTCGGCCCTCCTCGGCTCGCGCGCGGCCGGCGTCCCAGATGATCCAGGCCGCGAGCAGGACGAAGAGACCCAGGCCGAGCCAGTTTCCGAACCCGCCGAGGTTGTCGAACCGGGGCAGGGTGGCGCCCGCGGCATCGACCACCCAGCTGATGATGCCGTCGGCGACCCCGGCGAGCGCGCCGCCCGCGATCAGGCCCGAGGCGATCAGCGTTCCGCGGTTGTTGCGCGCCCGCCGCAGGGTGGCATCGGGCGCGCGCCGGCGGACGTACTCGGCGACCAGCGCCCCCGCCAGCAGCGGCGTGTTGAGCTCGATCGGGAGGTACATCCCGAGGGCGAAGGCCAGCGCGGAGATCCCGAGCATCTCGACGATGATGGCGATCGCCGCCTCCGACGCCGTACAGCAGCCACGGCGCCTGGGCGCTGGCCATGACGCTCTGGATCACCGCCGCCATGGCGTTCGCCTGGGGGGCCGGCATCGGGGTGGGATGGCCGGGCCCGGGGGTGTAACCCTTGGTGGCCGCGAACAGGATGATCGCGCCGGTGACGGTGATCGAGGCGACCGCCGAGGCCAGGATGTTGGTCCACTCGATCCGGCGAGGCGTGGCGCCGAGCCAGTACGCGATCTTGAACTCGGTGACCAGGGAGCCGGTCATCGACAGCGCGGTGCACACGACGCCGCCGATGAGCAGGGCGGCGAGCATCCCGTCCGGGCCGGTGAGGCCCAGTCTTCGCCAGCAGCACCGAGGACACGATCAGCGTGGTCAGCGTCATCCCCGAGACCGGCGTGATCGAGATCATGGCCACCGCCCAGGCGGAGACCGCGGCGAAGAGGAAGGCGATCAGCAGGGTGATCGCGAGCGCGACCAGGTGGCCAGGCGGGTCGGCGCCGCGGATCCGGCCAGGACCGAGAAGCGGAAGTAGAGCCAGATTGCGGCCGCGATACCGCAGGTCATCAGGGCGACCACGCCGAGCGGGATGTCCGAGTCGGTGCGCCGCTCGGTCCCTGCGCCGAGACCTCCGGTCGCGATCCGGCGCAGCTCCGCGATCGCCTTGCCGATCGCCTGCACCATCACCGGCGACATTTTCAGGATCGACACCACCCCGGCCATGAAGATGCCGCCGATGCCGATGTAGCGGACGTAGTTGAAGAAGATGTCCTCTGCGCCCATCTCGGCCACCGGCGGCAGCCCGCCGCCGAGCCCGCCCGGCGCGTGGACGCCGACCCAGTTGACCAGCGGGACCAGGACGAAGTAGGACAGGAACGAGCCGGCGCAGATGATCGACGCGTAGCGGACCCCGATGATGTAGCCCAGCCCGAGCACCGCCGCCGAGGTGTTGATCGCGAACACCGCCTTGACCCGGTTGGTGAGGACCGCGAGCGGTTCGACCAGGGCGGTGGTGAACACGTCGCGCCAGGCGGTGAGCGTGAGCGCGACGAAGTCGAACAGGAAGCCGACGCCCATCGCCGACAGCAGGACCCTGGCCTGCTGGCCGCCTCGCTCGCCGGTCATCAGGATCTCGGTGATGGCGGTCCCCTCGGGGAAGGGCAGCTTGCCGTGCATGTCGGCGACGAAGTAGCGGCGGAACGGAATCAGGAACACCACGCCGAGCGCGGCGCCGAGGAACGGCACCAGGAAGATCTGGAAGAACGACGAGCGGTCCTGGAGCCCGAGCACGTAGATCGCGGGCATGGTGAAGACCGAGCCTCCGACGACGATCCCGGAGGTGGCCCCGACAGCCAGGATGTTCACGTTCTCGAGCAGGGTCGACCTGCGGGCCAGCATGGCCGAGAAGCCGATCGCGAGGATCGAGATCGGGATCGCGGACTCGATGCCCTGGCCGAGCTTGAGCGCGATGTAGGCTGCGGCGGCCGAGAACAGGACTCCCATCGCCAGCCCGAAGCCGATCGACCGTGCCGTGACCTCGAGCACGCTCCGGTGAGCCGGGATCACCGGCTCGTAGATCTCTCCCGGCTCGAGCTCACGATAGGCGTTCTCGGGCAGCCTCAGCTGGTCGTCTGCCATCACCACCTCCGCGCAGGGCGTCGCAGGGCAGTGTAGCCCGCGCCGCGCCCCGGGTGACGGGCGCTGGGGCTGTCGACCGCGGGAGAGGCTCAGCGCGGAGCGACTTGCAGTCTGACCTCGCGGTCGAGGACGGCGCCGGCCGCCACGCGAGCGGGTCCTTCGGGAGCGAGCAGGCGGGCCGTTCCCCGGACGATCACTCCCGGCGAGAAGGTCACGTCGCCCTCGACCTCGAAGCGGTCGGCGCCGATCAGCGACGGCGGGCCGGCGGGGAAGCGGCGCTCGAAGTCGTCGATCAGGCTGTAGAAGCGGTCGTCGAGCACCACCGTCGGCGGGGCGTTGCGAGTGGGGACGAGCGCGACCCTGCCGTCGGGCTCGAGCCGGAAAGCGTCCGACCGCACCGTGAGCAGGTCGGAGGTGGTCTTCACCGGAGAGAAGCGCCGTCGCGACACGCGCACCGCAGCGGCGCCCGGGAAGACCGAGATCGCGGCCCCCATCGCCGTCTCGAGCTGGATCACCTGTGGCGACGAGGGATCCCGGGGGTCGAGGGGCTTGCGGTTGACCAGCGTCGGCAGGGCGAGCACCTCACCGGCGCCGGTCATGGCCTCCCGCAGGCGGGGCAGGTGGAGCCAGAGATTGTTGGTGTTGAAGTAGCGGTAGCGCGTCACGTCCTGGAACTCCTCGGCCTCCTCGGGCGGGCACTGGGCGGACTCGCGAAGTGCCAGACGTCCGTCGGCGAGCCGGCACAGGTGCCCGCCTTTGCGATCGGCCTCGGTACGGTCGGCCGCCTCGAGCAGCAGGGGCGCCCCCGAGTCGGCGAGGAAACCCAGCAGGTCGAGGTCGACGACCGCGCCGAGGTTGTCGGCGTTGGAGACGAAGGCGAACTCGAACCCGGCCTCGAGCAGGCGACCGAGGGCTCCCGAGGTTGCGAGGGCCGTGTAGAGGTCGCCGTGTCCCGGTGGGCACCAGGCGAGCTCGTGGTCGGCCAGCTCGGTCGCGGGTCGCAGGTCTCGGGCCTGGAGCTTGGGCACCCGATGCTGGAGGAAGTCGGGCGGCAGATCTGGGTGGACGAGGTCCGGGTGCCGCGCCAGCACCGGGCGCGACTCCGCCTCGGTGCGGAAGCTGTTCATCAGGAGGAGCGGAACCGGGGCGCCGTGCAGCTCGCGCAGCGACACCACCTGGCGGCAGATCAGCTCCAGAAACGAAGCGCCACCCCGGATCGCAAGCGACGACTTCGCGCCCTCGAGGCCCATGCTGGTTCCGAGACCGCCATTGAGCTTGATCACCGCAGTGTGGGGGAGGGCGGCGAGGCCGCGCCGGCGGTGGTCCTGCAGGGTCTCGGCGTCGGGCAGCTCGGCGAGAGGCCGGATCTGATCGCGGGCCAGCCGCCCCGACTCGCCGGCGGCGAGCCGGTCGAAGTGGAGCAGGAAGGTCCGCACGGCGAGCTCCGGCATGGCCTGCGCGCGCATGACATCGATGACAGCGGTGCGTGCGTCCTGACCCACGTTTCCTCCCTCGTGCGGCTATGGTAGCCCGCGCAGGCCGTCGCTTGGCGAGCGGTGCGAACCCGGCCGAACTGCGTGAGCCACCCGAGTGAGCTACAATCGGGCCGATGCGACGTGCCCTCCTGGTCGTGCTGCTGGCTGTCTCCGGCGCTTCGGCGCCGGCCGCGGACGCGGACCGTGGGCCCTCGATGATGCGATGGGAGCGCGAGGCCCTGCGACAGCTGGTGGTCGATCTCAGCCGCGAGCACGGGCTCGATCCGCGGCTGATGGACGCGCTGGTGCGGGTCGAGTCCGACTACGACCACCGGGCGGTCAGCCGGAAAGGGGCCATGGGCCTGATGCAGCTGATGCCGTCCACCGCGCGGCGGCTCTCGGTGGCCGATCCGTTCGACCCCGAGGCCAACGTCCGGGGCGGCATGCGCGAGTTCCAGCGGCTGCTCGACCTCTACTCCGGAGACGTCGTGCTCGCCTTGGCGGCGTACAACGCCGGCGAGGGAGCGGTGTCGGCCCACCGGGGAGTCCCGCCCTACGCCGAGACCCGGGGCTACGTGCGGAGGATCATGTCCCTCTACACCGGACGGCCGTTCGCAACCGTCGGCGGGGTGCGTTCGGTCCCGGTGCGGCTGGTCCGCGACCCGTCGAGCGGGCGCAAGGTGATCACCAACGTCAGCTCCCGTTCGGCGGCCCCGGACGGAGGCCGTGCGACGCTCGGCGGCGGCTTCGGCCAGACGGCGAACTGACCGGTCGGTCTTCCCCGGACCCGCCTCAAGAAACTGCACCGTGGCTCGGCCGGCGCGGCCGGTCGGCCAGGTTGAGGAGGATGAGAGACGATGAACGACAGCATGACCGCCGGGTCTCGCGAGGGGGGCGGCAGCCCACGTCGGCTCGAGGAGATCACTCCGACGGAGATCTTCGCCGAGCTCCAGCGGGGCGTTCTGGGTCAGGATGCGGCGCTGCGCTACGTGGCGGTCGCGGTCTTCAAGCACACCACCGGCAAGGTGCCCGGCAACATCCTGCTGATCGGCAACTCCGGAACCGGCAAGACGACGATCATGAACAACATCCAGCGCCTGTACTCGGAGGTGCCGGAGTACCGTCGGTTCCGGGCGATGACCATCATCAACGCCAACCTGCTGGTCGATCCCGAGCGGCTCGAGTTCCGGCCCGAGCGACTCCTGACCGCAGTCGAGCAACGGGCGCGGGCGCTGGTGGGTGAGAATCCGAGCCCGGCGGCGCTGCGCGAGGCGATGGAGCGCGCGACCATCTGCATCGACGAGATCGACAAGATGTCGGCGATCGTCGCCGGCAAGCCGAACCCGCTCGGGGTCGTGCTCCAGCAGGGCCTCCTGACCCTGATGGAGGGCGAGGTGGTCGCCCACCGCACCTATGCGGTGGTCGACGGCGAGGAGCGGGCCATCACCCTGGACGTGGACACCCGCCACATGATGTTCATCTGCGGCGGCGCGTTCGAGGGCCTGTACGACCAGGTCTACCTGCGGGTGGTGAGGCCGGGCAGTGGCGAGAAGCTCAAGTCGCACGCGATCCAGACCGCGGACGGCCAGGTCCGGATCGAGACCCGGTTCTCGCTCGCGGATTTCCTCAAGCCGGAGGACCTGTTCGAGTACGGCATGGTGCCGCAGTTCATGGCGCGGTTCGACAACGTCGTGCTGCTGCGGGAGCTCAGCGTCGAGGTTCTGCAGGACATCCTGCTCCACGCCGTCGACTCTCCCTTCGTGCGCTCCAAACGGTACTTCGAGGTGATCCGGATCGAGCTCGAGATCGAGGACGTCGCCGCGGCCCTGATTGCAGAACAGGCGGAGAAGAACGTCCGTACCGGGGCGCGGGCGCTGCGGGCGGTGTTCGGCAAGATCATCAACCGTCTCGAGTTCGATCCCTGGCAGCACGAGGGGCTGGCGGCGCTTCCCGACGGACGCCACCGGCTCACGATCACCGCCGAAATGGTGCGGGGTACGTGATCATCCTGAGACCTTCCTCGGCTACACTGGGCGGGTGAAGCACCAGCCGATGCTTCGGCTCGACCTCGACATGCGTGAATCGCTCGGGCGGAGGCTGCGACCCGACGCGGTGGTGGTGCAGGAAGACCGCAACCTGGTGATGGCGGCTCCCACCGTGCTCGACCTCGACTCGCCGGCCGACCTCGACGATGCCTACCGTGCGGTCTCCGCGCACCGGCCGCTGCCGCAGGGCCGGTACCTGCTGCTGCGGCCGAACGCCGAACGACCCTACTGGATCTACCAGGCGGTCGTGCACGACCTCGAGCAGAACCCGACCTGCAGCCAGGGCGACGTGCGGCGGAGCCTGAGCGCCGTCCTCGCCGACGTGGTGCGCCGAGGCCTCTCGTCGGTCACCGTGGAGACCCTCGGGGTGTGGGGCGGTAGGGGCCTGACCCTGGAGGAGATGGTGACCGCGTTCGACGCGGCGGTCCTCGAGCTGAGCGCCCGGTTGACCGCGCCGCTCAGGGTGACCCTGCTGATGGACCGGCTCGAGGACCAGGAAGAGGTTTCCCACCACCTTCGATCGATGATTCTCCGCAAAGCAAGCCGGAGCTTCCGGACCGTTGGCGGAGACGCGGCGGTCGTGGAGGTCCGCCGCGACGATGCCCGACTGCACGTGAGGTTTGTGCCCGGATCTCTGTCGGGCTACCTGGTGACGCGGGTGACCCGGGTCGCCTGAACCGGGGTGCGGAGGTCGAGATGGGGGAGACGACGCAGCGCTATTCGCTCATGGTGAGCCATCCCGAGCTGGGCGATCGGGCGTTCGGGCTCGAGGTCGGTGGGACCTACTACCTGGGCTCGCTGCCGGAAAACGACATCCCGCTGCCGGTGAAGGACGTGTCCCGGCGGCACGCGGTGCTGAAGGTGAACGACGGCGTCTTCCAGATCACCGACCTGAAGAGCAAGAACGGGACCTTTCTCGACGGGGCGCCGGTCGGCAGCTGCAGCTTCCGATGCGGCGACCGCGTCAGGCTCTCCTCGGCCCTGCTCGTCGTGGTGGAGGAGCCTGGCGACCGGCGCAAACCGACCGGCGCACACGAGGCGCTGCCCAGCGGGTCGGGCGAGCAGGACGTTGAGGACACCGAGCGCCACCGGGCGGTGCTCGACGCGAACGACCTGGTCGATCTGCTGGTGAGGGTGCGGGCCGCGCTCGAATCACACTCGCTGAGCGCGCCGGTGGAGTGGGCGGTGCGCCGGCTGGGGCTGGAAGGCGCCATGGTGCTCTATGGGGCCGAGTCCGGAGTGTCGCTGGTGGCCAGCGCGGGCGACCTGGGCGGACTGCTGTCGGACAGCAGGGCGCTGCGCGGCCTCGTCGCCAGGGGTGCTTCGTCGGAGCTGGTCCAGGTCGACGAGCACGGCCAGCGGCTGGTTCTCGCGCAGCTGGCCCGGGGACATCTGCTGGTGATCCGTCATTCCGATCAGGTTCCCGACGTGGCCGAGGTGCGGGCGGCGGTCGTGGCCGCCAACATCCTGCTCGACGGGCTCCAGTCGTACGGCCCGGCGCGGCCCGACGATTCCGGCGGCGGCCGCGACATCGTGTAGACTCCTGAACGGGCTGGAGGAGGCGGGCGTCCGCTGCGGGCCCCGCGGCCCGGAGAGGAAAGTCCGGACTCCTGACGGACGGCATGCCGGGTAACGCCCGGCCGCGGCAACGCGAGGGAAAGTGCCACAGAGAGCAGACCACCTTCGGAACCGACCGGAGGTCAGGGTGAAAGGGTGCGGTAAGAGCGCACCGCTCCTCCGGTGACGGAGGAGGCACGGTAAACCCCATGCGGAGCAAGGCCAAATAGGGAAGCCGAGGGTTGTCCGTCCTCGCAACCCGGCGACGGGGGAGGCTTCCGGGTAGGCTGCTCGAGCCCGGCGGTGACGACGGGCCCAGAGGAATGGACGCCACCCACATCGGGAACAGAATCCGGCTTACAGCCTCCTCCAGCCCCTCTTCTCCGTCCCGCGGCTGCGGGCTCCGCGGGAGGGGAGGCGGTGCGTGGATCCTGACGGTGCGGCGCCGAGTGGTCGTATGCTGGAGAGCGTGATCCGTGCGCTGCAGCCGCTGGCACCCGACGAACCGATCGGCGTGGTCGCACTGTCCGGTCCGGTGGACCCGGTGCGGCTCGAGGCGGGGTTGGAGCAGCTGCGCGCGTGGGGCCGGCCGGTGGTGGAGGCGGCCAACCTGCGCTCACGGGAGGGTTACCTCGCCGGCGACGACGAGTCTCGGCTCGCCGGGCTCGAGGAGCTGCTCGATCGCGGGCTTCGGGTCATCCTGGCGGCGCGGGGGGGGTACGGCGCCACCCGGCTCTTGGCTCGGCTTCCGTGGCAGCGCCTGAGCGAACGCGGAGCGTGCCTGGTCGGCTACTCCGACCTGACCGCGGTGATGGCTCCGTTGGCCGAGGCCGGATGTCCCCAGGTCCATGGGCCGATGGTGGCGTCCGGCCTCGAACGGGCACGGGAAGCACGCCGGCTGCGCAGGGTGCTGGAGGGCGGTTTGGCCGGTGGGGTGCTGTTCCGGTTCCCGCCCGCGGCAGTGGTGCGACCGGGCCGGGCCGCCGGTCGCGCGACCGGCGGCAATCTGACCACCCTCGCGGCCCTGGCCGGCACCCCGTGGCAGCCCGACCTCGACGAGGTGGTGCTCTTTCTCGAGGAGGTGGGCGAGCCGCTCTACCGGCTCGATCGGCTGTTGACCCAGCTGGCGGCGTCGGCGAGACTGGATCGTGTTCGGGCGGTGGTCGGGGGGTCGCTCCGGGGTTGCCGGCCGGCAGACGCGAGAGACGAGACCTGGCGCCGGCTTCTGTGTGGGGTCGTGCCGCCCGACGCCGTGGTCGTGGTCGGGCTGCCGTTCGGTCACGGGGCACGCAACATGGCGTTCCCGCTCGGCGCTCGGGTCGAGGTCGACACCGGGCAGGGAACCGTGAGGTGGAGTGAAGCATGGTGAGGTTCAAGACCACGTCGACGCCCGGGCGGCACGATTCTCTGGAGCCGCTGCGCACCCACTTTCCCAAAGGCTCGGTGGTCTTCACCGAGGGCGACCTCGGGCTCGCCATGTACGTGGTGGAGTCGGGCGAGGTCGAGATCCGAAAGCAGCTCGGCGGCGAGGAACGGGTGATCGCCACGCTCGGCAAGGGCGACTTCTTCGGCGAGATGTGCATGCTCGATGAAGAATCACCGCGCTCGGCGACGGCGGTCGCGACCGCCGACGTCGATGCCGTGATGATCGACCAGTCGGCGTTCACCTTCATCCTCGAGCACAATCCCGAGATCGCGATCCGCATGATGCGCAAGCTGGTGCGGCGTCTCCGCCAGACCACCCAGCTGCTCGAGGAGGCGGTCGGGCACTCGGTCGACCTCGACGAGTCGGGCGTCACCGACGGGCCCAAGGCCCCGCCGGACCCCACCGCGCGCCTGATCGAGCTCGGTACCGGCATGTCGTTCCCGCTGTCGGAGAACCGCGAGACCACCGTCGGCCGGATCGATCCGGTGACCGGCATCCACCCGGACATCGACCTCACCCCGATCGACGGCAAGCGCTCGATCTCCCGCCGCCACGCCCGGGTCCGCCGCGAGGAAGACGGCACCTTCAGTGTGGTCGAGGACGTCGGCACCATGAACGGCACGTTCGTCAACGGTGTTCGCCTGACCGTCGGGCGGCCGTTCCCGGTGCAGCCCGGCGATGTGGTGGTGTTCGGGACCGTCCAGTGCCGCTTCGAGGTGGACGCCCCCGAAGAGTGACCCTCGAGGGGAACGCTCGGAGCGTGTCGATCTCTGCGTCCGTCCGGTCCCGGCCGGCGACCCCCCGGCGCGGCGCGCGCCCCCCGAGCGGGAACCCGGTGGACCAGAGCTGCGCCCATCCGGGGAGCCCGGTCACGGCTTCCCGATGAACGACCTGCGCACCCCTGGGCCGGCGCTCGACGACCTGCCGGACGTGCTGCCTGGCGTCGGGCCGGTGACCGTGAAGGCCCTGGCGGAGGTCGGTGTCCACCGGGTGGCGGACCTCGTGCTCCACCTGCCGAGACGGTACGAGGTCCGGAGCGCGGCGGTGTCGGTGGCCGAGGCCCTGGAGGCTGACCATCCGGTACTGCTGGCGGTCTCGGTCCGCTCGGTGAGCAGCCGACGACCACGGCGGCGGCTGTCGCTGGTCGAGGCGCTGGTCGCCGACCCGACCGGCACGGTGGCCGCGGTCTGGTTCAATCAGCCGTGGGTCGAGGAACGGCTCAGGGGCTGGCGCGAGGTGGTGCTGTGGGGCAGGGTCCGCCGATCGGCGAAAGGGCGGCCGCAGCTGGTCAACCCCGAGGTCCACCCGGCGGAGAGCGATCCCTCGGGGGTGGTGCCGCGCTACCCGCCCCTGGGACCGCTCGGAGGCCGGCGTCTGCGGCGGGCGGTGACCGCCGCCCTGGATGCGGTGCCGGCGTGCCCCGACCCGGTGCCCGTCGGAATCCGGACCGGGCTCGGCCTACCGTCGCTGGCCGAGGCCCTCGGCACCCTCCACCAGCCCGACCCCGAGCGGCTCGGGCGGGACGGGCTGGCGGCGCTCGGCGACGGCCGCAGCTCATGCCATCGCCGACTGGCTTTCGACGAGCTGCTCGCGTTCGCCGTCCAGTGCGAGACGCGACGCCGGACCCGGTCGCGGGTCTGTGCACCGTCTCTCGCAGCCGGCCCGTCGCTGCGTCGAGAGGCGGCGGCGATGCTGCCGTTCAGCCTCACCGGGGCGCAACGGAGGGTGGTTCGGGAGATTCTCGCCGACCTGGCGGCCCCGCTGCCGATGGCGCGGCTCCTGCAAGGCGACGTCGGCTCCGGCAAGACCGCGGTCGCGGCGGTGGCGCTGCTGGCCGCGGTCCGGGCGGGCGCCCAGGCCGCCCTCATGGCGCCCACCGAGCTGCTCGCCGAGCAGCACCA
Organism: uncultured Acidobacteriota bacterium; assembly: GCA_963714745.1. GTDB lineage: Bacteria > Acidobacteriota > Thermoanaerobaculia > Thermoanaerobaculales > Sulfomarinibacteraceae > CAVQPK01. Next base: position 1,290,318 of record CAVQPK010000007.1, on the reverse strand, counting down.
GCGGAGCCTCGGCCGGCTGTTCGCGCGGGTCGGGATCGAGCCGGTCCTGCTCACCTCGTCCCGACCCGCCGCAGCCTCGCGCACGGTGCGGGGCGAGCTCGCCCGCGGCCAGCGGTCGATCGTGATCGGGACCCATGCCCTGCTCCAGGAGCGGGTCGGCTTCGAGCGCCTCGGGCTGGTGGTGATCGACGAGCAGCACCGCTTCGGGGCCGCCGAGCGCGAGGCGCTGGTCGCCAAGGGCAGGGCCCCCCACCTCCTGGTGATGACGGCGACCCCGATTCCCCGCTCCCTGGCCCTCACCCTCCACGGAGACCTCGACCTCTCGGTGATCGACGAGCTTCCCCCGGGCCGGGTCCCGGTCCGGACCGAGATCCGCCCGGCGACGGCGCGCGCCCGGGTGCTCGAGTTCGTCCGCAGGCAGGTGGGCGAGGGCGGTCGGGCGTACCTGGTCTACCCGCTGATCGAAGCCTCTCAAGAGATCGCCGCCGAGGCCCTCGAGGCGCGCGCTGACGAGGTCGCAAGGGCGCTGCCGGGGGTGGCACTCGGGGTTCTCCACGGGCGCATGCCGCGTCCGGCGCGCGAGGCGACCACGGCGCGATTCCGCGCCGGTGAGATCCAGGTCCTGCTCGCCACCACCGTGGTGGAGGTCGGCGTCGACGTCCCCGAGGCCAGCGTCATGGTGGTCGAGTCGGCCGAGCGGTTCGGCCTCTCACAGCTCCACCAGCTCAGGGGACGGGTGGGGCGGGGCAGCCGCCCCTCGTGGTGCGTGCTCCTGGTCGGACCCGACGCAGGCGCGCTCGCCCACGAGCGGCTCGCGGTCTTCGCGGCCACCCACGACGGCTTCGATCTCGCCGAGGCCGATCTGCGCCTGCGCGGGCCGGGGGAGCTCGCCGGCATACGGCAGTGGGGGACGACCGGGTTCCGGTTCGCCGACCTCGTCCGCCATCGCGACCTGGTGCCCGAGGCCCGCCGGGTCGCCCGCGAGCTCTCCGCCGGCGGTCGACTCGACGAGGCCCGAGCCTCGCTCGCCGCTGTCTACGGACCCGTGGGGCAGATCCTGCCGGGGTAGGATCGTGGAGCCCTCAGCGCGGGCCGTGCCCGCAACCCGAGTGACTGGTGAGCGATCGCGGCCGCCTGCCCCCCGGATGCAGGCGATGGCGTGTCTTTGGATCCGAGATGACTCCGGAACGGCCCCTCCGCCGGGTACGGGCCAGACCCCGGGGTGTGACGGTGAGCGAGGGGTCGGAGGAGACCCTTCGACTTCTCGGCCCTGACGGGCCACTCCGCTCAGGGTGACAAGGTGGGGGGCGGCCGAAGCGGGCCACTCCGCTCAGGGTGACGGCTTGTGTACGGCGCCCCGAACGCGGCCACCCCCGGCACGCGAGCCGGTGTCTCCCCTCCGGTGTCATCCTGAGCGAGCCATGTCCGCCCCCTTCTCCGTCATCCTGAGCGAGCGAGCGTCAGCGAGCGAGTCGAAGGATCGTGTGCCGGGCATGCTCGGCAGCTTGGAGGTGAGAGTCCTCTTCCCAGCCTGGTGGAGGCGAAGGGATAGCGAAGCGCAAGGGCGTCACCGCGAGGTGGGGTCTGAAGGAAGCGTGGAGCAAACGTGCGCGCCGAGGAACACGAACCGGATACGAGGCGTGAGCGCCGGACGAGTGGCCGATCCACCACGAAGTCCATATCCACCGAGAGAGCGCGGAGCGTAGATCCGGCGGACGGGCACGGAAGGCTGTCGAGCTTACCCCGGGAGGTCTGCAGCGTGTCGCGAGAGCGACTGAGGGGGTCGAGAGGCTCTCTGACCGCGCTGCAGAAGTCAGCAGAGGGCGTAGTACCCGGAGAGGGGAAGGCCCGAACGGTTGGGGGGCGAGTAGGAGGTGTGACTCATGGACGCCGAGCGGCAGAGGGACCGAAGCGGACATGGCGGAGCATCGACCGAGAGTCCAGTGCCGAGAGAGAGGGTCATGGAGGAGGTGGTGGAGCGGGAGAACATGAAGCGGGCGTTGCGACGAGTGAGGGGAAACCGGGGAGGGCCGGGGGTGGACGGGATGACCGTCGAGCAGCTTCCGGCCTACCTGCGCGAGCACTGGCCAGTGATTCGGGGTCAGCTGCTTGTGGGCAGCTACACACCACAGCCGGTGAAGAGGGTCGAGATACCGAAGCCCGGTGGAGGATTACGCAAGCTGGGCATACCGACGGTGCTCGACCGGCTGATCCAGCAGGCGGTGATGCAGGTGCTGCAGAAGCAATGGGACCCGACGTTTTCCGAGGCCAGCTTTGGGTTTCGGCCGGGGCGGTCGGCGCACCAGGCAGTGGTCTGGGCGCAGCGGCAAGTGGCGGAAGGCTCCACGTGGGTGGTGGATATTGACCTGGAGAAGTTCTTCGACCGGGTCAACCACGACGTGCTGATGAGCCGGGTGGCGAGGCGGGTGGGGGACACGCGATTGCTGCGGCTGGTCCGTTCGTATCTCCAAGCGGGAGTGATGGAGGGCGGGCTGGTCAGCCCGGCGAGGGAGGGGACGCCCCAGGGGGGTCCTCTTTCGCCCCTGTTGTCGAACCTGCTGTTGGACGAGTTGGACCGAGAACTGGAGCGGCGAGGGCACCGCTTTGCACGCTACGCAGACGACTGCAACATCTACGTAGCGAGCCGGAAGGCGGGGCAGCGGGTGATGAAGAGCATCACACGGTACCTCCACAAGAAGCTCCGGCTCAAGGTCAACGAGACCAAGAGCGCGGTCGCGAGAGCAGGGACGCGCCAGTTTCTGGGCTTCTGCTTCACAGCGCGCCGCCGACGGGTGTCCCCGAAGGCGCTGCGCCGATTCAAGCAGCGAGTGCGGGAGCTGACGCGACGGACGAAGAGCATGCGCATCGAGGACATGGCAAGGCGGCTGGCGAGGTACCTGCGGGGCTGGCTGGCGTACTTTGGCTTTGCCGAGAACCCGACGGAGTTCCACCACCTTGACGCATGGATCCGGAGACGCCTCCGGTGTGTGATGTGGAAGCAGTGGAAGCGCAGCACGACGCGCTACCGCAAACTCCGGCGGCTTGGCCTGGGCCATGCCCTCGCCTACATGACGGCGGGCAGCAACCGCGGCCCGTGGGCGATGAGCCGGAGCAAGGGCCTCCAGATCGCCATCCGAAACGCCTACTTCGACTCGCTCGGGCTGCCTCGTCTGGAGCCTCTCTCCGGGGCGTAACCAGCCGAACCGCCGTGTACGTGACCCGTACGCACGGTGGTGTGGGAGGAGGGGCGCCGTGAGGCGCCCCCCTATCCCGATCCCTCCGGGAATCCCACTGACCTTCGAGCATCGAGCCGCAGGCGAGCGAGTCGAAGGATCCCCTCCGGGGATCCCACTGACCGTCGAGCATCGAGCCGCAGGCGAGCGGACGGACACTCGGCAACCGGTGCCAGCGTCTCGAGGCGGCCTCCGCCGAGTGGCAGGCTAGTCGAGGTCGATGTCGCGGATCCGGGGGCCCTCGTCCGGCTCGTCCTTGGCCTTGTCCATCAGGCTCTTGAATCGGTCCGCGAGCAGCCGGTCGCGGTTCTTCTCCGAGCGCATCGCCTCCGCCATGCGGTCGCTGGCGCGGCGCTTCTCCTCCTCGAGCTGCCGCAGACGTTGGTCGAAGTCCACCTTGTCGCTGGGTGGAGCCAGCGGGGCCTCGTGGCCCGACACGACCCCGGCCTCGAGATCGATCGTCAGGGCAGCGTTGCAGTGGGGGCAGGTCACCGAAATCGTGCGGGTCATCCCGACCTCCCGACCTTCTTGGAGAGCTGGTTCGCGGCCACCAGAAGCGGATCCCACACCGGCGCGAACGGCGGCGCGTAGACCAGGTCGTAGCCCTGCAGGTCGGCGACCGTGTGGTGTGCGGCCAGCGCCGCGGCGATCACGTTGACGCGCAGCGCGCCGGCGCCCGCAGGGCCGGTGATCTCAGCGCCGAGCAGGATCCCGGTGGGGCCGTCCGCGACCAGGTGCACCTGGACCGGGCCGCCGCCCGGAAAAGAGTGGGCCCGCGATTGCTGCTTGATGGTCACCGAGACCGGCTCGAAGCCCTCGTCCCGAGCCTGATCGAGGCCGAGGCCCGTGCGCGCCACCTCGAGGTCGAAGGTCACGAAACCCGCGGTCCCGACGATGCCGCGGAAACGCTCCTTCGCGCCCGCCACGTTGGCGCCGGCGACGCGGCCCTGCTTGTTGGCGGTGGTCCCGAGCGGTACCCAGGCGTTGCGACGCAGCACCCGGTGGTACGCCTCGGCGCAGTCGCCTGCGGCCCAGACCGCGGGATGGGAGGTCTGCTGCTGCTGGCTGACCCAGATCGCGCCGCTCGAGCCGATGGTGATCCCGGCGCCGACCGCGAGATCCACGTTCGGGCGGATGCCCACCGCCAGCAGCACGAGGTCGGCCGGTAAGGGCCCCTCGTCGGTGACCACGGTGAGGGCGGCGGCCGCGTTCCCGGCCTCGACCGCTCGGACCGCCGCACCGACGTGGACCGCCACCCCTCTGGCCTCGAGTGCGCGGTTCACCTGATGCACCGTGTCCGCGTGCCATCCGGGCAGCAGCTGCGGCATCTTCTCGACCACCGAGACCGCGATGCCGCGCTCGGTCAGCACGTGGGCCATCTCGAGGCCGATGTAGCCGCCCCCGACGATCACCGCACGCCGCGCCCCGGCGTCGACCCGCGCCTTCAGCGCGGCGCCGTCGGTCAGCTCGCGCAGCACGTACACGCCGGGAAGATCGCCGCCTTCGATCGGGGGACGGACGGCGCGGGCCCCGGTCGCGATCACCAGCGCGTCGAACGGCTCGTGGCGCTCCGCGGCAGCGGCCTGTTCGTGCACCGTCAGCACGCCGCGGTCGAGGTCGAGGCCGACCGCCGTGGTGCCGAGGTGGAGCTCGATGCCCCGCTCCTGCCTCGCCTGCTCGGGGGAGAGCACCACCAGGTCGTCGAGCTCGCGGTCGGGGTCCGCGATGTTGTAGGGCATGCCGCAGGCGCCGTACGAGATGTGGGGCCCGCGCTCGAAGACCACCACGCGGGCGGAGGGCGCCCGCCGCCGCACCTGCGAAGCGGCGCTCATCCCGGCCGCCACCCCACCGACCACGACCACCCGCGGTGCTTTGGCCACGGCAACCTCCCGCCGAACCTGGGGAACGGCCGGCAGGGTCCGCCCTCGGCACGGCGTCCCATGGTATCAGGATCACTTCCGCGACCGGTCCGCGGTGTTATCCTCGGCCCTGAACGGAACGTGTGCGCGACGCCGTCGAAAGGGGAGACGATGCGACCTTCTGCCAGGACAGCCCTGGTCGCGATCCTGGCGCTCGGCCTGCTCGGGTCGGGCTGCGAGGACAGCACGCCCACGACCGAGGTCAGGCAGGCGGTCGAGTCCAGGGTCGGTGCCTACCTCGACGCCCTCGCGGTGGCCTACTCGAGCCTCGACGCGGGCGTGCTCGAGCCCTACGCCACGAGCGGCGAGATCGTCGCGGTCCGCAAGCTCCTCAAGACGCTGCTCGAATCCGGCGACCGGGTCGAGGCGCAGCTGCTCCGGGTCGAGTACGAGAACATCGACGTGTTCCGGATCGTCAACGCCACCGTGCGCACGATCGAGGTCTGGCAGGTCGTGCGCTTCGACCCGTACACCGGCCGTGAGAAGGGCCGGACCGACGGCTCGGTCCAGCACGCCATCATCCAGCTCCGTCTGGTCGACGGCCGGTGGATGGTCACCGCACGCCGGGTGCTCGAGTCCGACGGCGTCAACCGGTGGGGGCTGCCGACCCCGGCGCCGACGCCCGCGGGAGCCTTGTGACCCGTCAACCGGTGGTGGTCATCGTCGGCCGGCCGAACGTCGGCAAGTCGACCCTCTTCAACCGCCTGACGCGGTCCCGGCGCTCCCTCGTGCACGACCTTCCCGGGGTGACCAGGGACCGTATCCTCGCCGACGCGCGCATGCCCGGGGGGAGGACGTGCACCCTGGTCGACACCGGTGGGTTGCTGCTCGACGACGAGGACCGCTGGATTCCCCTGGTGCGCTCCCAAGCGGTCACCGCGCTCGACGACGCCGACGTGGTGCTCTTCCTGCTCGACGGCGAGGTCGGGCCGCTGCCCGAGGATGGCGAGATCGCCGACCTCCTGCGCCGCCGCGATCCGCCGGTCGTCGTCGTGGTCAACAAGACCGACCGGCGCGACGTGGAGCTCCAGGCGGAGGAGTTCTACCGCCTCGGCCTGGGCGCCCCGGTCCCGATCTCCGCCGAGCATGGCGCCGGCATCTCCGAGCTCTGGGAGGCGATCGAGCCGCTCCTGCCGCCCGCCGGGCCCGAGGCGGACGAGGCCGAGGGCGAGGACGAGGCTGCAGCCCCGATCGACGTCGCCATCATCGGCCGTCCGAACGTCGGCAAGAGCTCGCTGCTCAACCGGCTCATCGGCGAGGAGCGCGCGCTGGTCAGCGAGATTCCGGGGACCACCCGCGACGTGGTCGACGTTCTCATCGAGCACGACGGTCGCCGCTTCCGCTTCGTCGACACCGCAGGAATCCGGCGCAAGGGCCGTACCGACGCGGGTCCCGAGGTCCTCTCCGTCGTGGTCGCGCGCAAGTCGCTCGAACGAGCCCGGCTCTGCCTGCTGGTGATCGACGCCAGCGAAGGGCTCACCCGCCAGGACGCCCATGTCGCCGGCTATGCCTGGGAGGCCGGCAAGGCGGTCGGCGTGGTGGTCAACAAGTGGGACCTGATCGACGACCGCGAGGAGGAGGCGAAGCGCTTCACCGACGCCGTCGGCCGGGACCTCGCCTTCGCCCGGCTCGCGCCGGTTGCGTTCATCTCGGCGCTGACCGGGCGTGGCGTGCAGCGGCTCTTTCCGATGATGGAGGCCCTTTCGCAAGCCATCCTGATCCGGCCGAGCACCTCGGACCTCAATCGAGTCCTGCACGGCGCGTGGGACCGGCGGCCACCGTCGGTGTCGAGCAGCAGAGAGCCGCGCTTCTTCTATGCCACCCAGCTCAAGCACCCGCCGCCCTCGTTTCTGCTCTTCACCAATCTCAACCGCAAGGTCCATTTCTCGTACCAGAGATATCTCGAGAACGTCCTCCGGGAATCGTTCGGTTTGGCCGGGGTTCCGATTCGGGTTATGATCAGGGGACGGGACAGCTGAGGGTCGCTGATGGTCTTCTTCAACTACGCGCTGCGTAAGCTCAACGCCAAGATCGTCTACTACGGCCCCGGGCTGTGTGGCAAGACGACCAATCTCCAGTGGATCCACGACCACTTCGAGGGCGGTCAGCGCGGGCGCATGATCTCGCTGGCCACCGAGGGCGATCGCACCATCTTCTTCGACCTGCTGCCGCTCGACATCGGTGCGATCCGGGGGATGCAGGTCACCCTCCAGCTGTACACCGTTCCCGGCCAGGTCCACTACAACTCCACCCGCCAGCTGGTGCTCAAGGGCGCCGACGGCGTCGTCTTCGTGGCCGACTCCCAGCGGGCGATGCTGAAGTCCAACCAGGACTCGTGGCGCAACCTGCAGGAGAACCTGCTGCTGCAGGGGGTCGAGCTGCGCAGCTTCCCGCACGTCATCCAGTTCAACAAGCGCGACCTGCGCGACATCATGAGCGTCGAGGACCTCGACGCATTCCTCAACCAGTACGACTGCCCGATCTTCGAGGCCATCGCCACCGACGGTGTCGGCGTGCAGGAGAGCCTCGAGGGCATCGTCAAGCTGGTCATGCGCAGCCTCAAGGAGCGCTACGAGCCGGTGCCGGCCGGTGCGCCGGGCCCGCCTCAACCGGCCGGTTCGTCGACCTCCGGCGCCTGGCCGAGTGTGAGCGCACCGAGCTCGACCCGTCCGGGTCCGCCCCCGACGCCAGCCGTCGCGGCCCCGTCGCACCCCCTCGACGTCGATACCGACACCATCGGAGTCACCACCCGGCAGCTCCCGCCGGCGCCCGAGCCGGAGCCGGTCACGGCCGCGGCCGGAGCGTTCGAAGCCGAAGCCTCCGCCGACGAGACACCGACCCTGGTCTCCGAGGCCGAGGCCCTTGACGAGGCCGAGGTCATCGTGCCGGCCGCGGTTCCCCTGGTCGAGCGCGAGATCGAGGGCACCGACACCGCAACCGGCCCCGAGCTCTTCGTCGAGGCGCCGGTCGACCAGCACGCCGGCGGGGCGGTGGGCGAGGTGCTGATCGACGACCCCACCGCCGTGTCGGAAACCGACCGCTGGGGCCCCGACGAGTCCGACGACGAGCGTTGGCCCGACGACGACCGGGCCCCGGCCGACGCAGCCGACCACTCGTCCGAGCTCACCTTCGGTGCCGGGCGAGACGACCCGTTCGAAGCCGAGGCGGCGTCCGCGCAGCCTTCGGTCGACGACGGCGAGGAGCGCTTCCTTCCCGATGCGGAGGCGGCGGACGACGACGTGCCGGCACCGGTCGGGGAGGGGTACGGCGAGCACTTCGATCCCGCCGAGGAAGCGTGGTCGACCGAGAACGGCGCGTGGCCGTCGGCGGCGGTCGCGCCGGACGTGGCCGAGATCGGCGACGAGGACGAGATCGAGCCGGCCTTCGACCTGGTGCCCGGCGCCCTCGACGAGCTGCCGATCGGCACTCCCGAGCCCGGCAGCCCCGAGTGGGAGGTCGTCTCCGAGGCGCCGCCGACCGAACCGGCCCCTCCCGTCGCGGTCTCCCGCGGTGCCGGCGAGCTCTTCTTCGTCTCCGACGAGGACCCCTTCGACCAGCCCTTCGACGTCCTGCGCGACGAGCCGACGGCGACCCACACGGTCACCGCGGAGGCTTCGGCCCTGGTCACCTCGCCCGGCGCGAGACTGAGCTCGGTCGACGTCGACCCCGCCAGCAACCAGCTCCATGTCCGTCTGCACGGGCACGGAGCGCTGGCCGAGTACGGGCAGGTGCGCGAGCTCGACATCATGGTGCCGGTTCCGGGCCAGTGGATCGGCAACCGGAGAGTCACGCTGCAGCTGCGGCTGACCCTCACTCCGGCGACGGAGGACGAGTATGGGGGGCAGGGTGGAGCTTCCTGAGGATCAGCAGGAGTTCAAGCTCAACGAGGTGTGCAAGCTGGCCAACGTCCAGCCGTACATGCTGAGGTTCTGGGGCAGCGAGTTTCCTCAGCTCGAGGCCTCACGTTCCGGGACCGGCCAGCGGCTCTACTCGCGGGAGCAGGTCGGCCTCATCCTCGAGATCCGCCATCTCCTGTTCGAGGAAGGGCTCACCATCGCCGGGGCCCGCAAGCGGATCGCGGGGGGCGCCCCCGAGCGCCCGCGCTCGAGGTCGAAGAAAGCGCCGGCGCCGGGGCCGAAGGCCGTTCCAGCCTCCGAGCCCGCCGGAGAGGACGAGGCGCCGGATGCCCCGCCGGCCCCCGAGCTCGACCTCGCCGAGGTTGACAAGAGAGCCCGGGAACGCGTACAACCGCTCCTCGCCACCCTGCGCCACGTGCGCGAGGACGTGGCCAAGATCGTGGCCGACCTCAAGGCCAAGACCGACGTCGGGACGTAGCGCAGCCTGGTAGCGCACCTGAATGGGGTTCAGGGGGTCCGGAGTTCAAATCTCCGCGTCCCGACCAGCTTCGACTTCTAACGCCGCCCGGGACGGGCGGCGTTTTCGTCGTGCTGGTCGGGACGCGGAGATTTGACGCGCCGGGAGCTGCGGGTGGTTGTAGGCCGTCCCCCGCCCTCTCCGGCCCAAGGGGCCTACGACCCCCTCGGCCACAACCACCACGCCGCTCCTCGGCGCGTTCATGATCTCCGCGTCGCGCGCTTCGCGGAGGTCGATGGCAGGGGAGGGTTCGACTTGAGCACGCCGCCCAAGGACGGGCGGCGTTTTCGTCGTGCTGGTCGGGACGCGGGGATTTTCGCGCCGGGATGGAGAGCCGATCCAGCGCATGAGGGCCGGCCCGGGCGCATGGGCGGCCGGTCCAGCGCATGAGCGTCTGGGTACCATCGTCGCCATGGCAGCGCCGGCGCGGGTCCTTCTCCGCCACCTAGACGGCACCCGCACACCGGTCGATCCGGCCGACGTCTCCCTGCTCGAGGCCGACGGCGGAGTGACGCGGGTGCGGACCCGCGCCGCCCGCCCTCTGGTCGACGTGCGCCCCCGGGCTGCAGCGACCGGCAGCCTGATGGGAGGGGAGCTCCGTAGGCACGAGGACCCGGAGGCTGCCGCGCGTCTGGAGGAGCTTGACGACGCCCTGTCCCGGCCAGCGCGGCAAGAAGACTAGATCTAAGTGCCCGGCACCTTTCAACAGGAACGAGAGGCCACGAAGCGTGATCGAGAAGCAAGCTCACGGAAGAAAGCCGAAGGCGAGGAACGCCGCCGCAAGCAAGAGAAGGCGTTTACCAAGTACCAGGCCGAGCGGGTGGCCGAGGAGGAACGAGGCATGACGGACGAGGCCGCAGCTCAGCTTCACCAGGAGTTTCTCGATTACCTGAGGAAGGACGTGCCGTTCGTCTTCGAGACCTACTCAAAGGCCGGCGAGAAGAGCACGCTGGTGCAGTACGAGCTGAGGGCCTTCAAGGTCAGGAAACTGCTGCCTACCGAGGACCGGAACATTGACAGATGGCTTGAGAGAAACCCTCTCTGAGAAGGGAACAGTGGTCACTCGGAATCTGCAAGTGCGACCAACTGTGACTCGTCCTTCCACCAAAGGAGACTGAGAACAACGCCACGTATGACCAGGGAGTGAGGTAGCTTCACAGGGTGTGTAATCAAGCTAAGGGCGGCGTAACCTCCTGGTTGAGAAGACCAGCCCTGGGTAGGGCAAAGGAGGAAACACCGCCGTGGACCAGAAGAACACCGAAGACCGCTTTGGGTCAAGGCCCATGTGGGATCAGCTTGAGGAGCTGGCCCGGAAACGGATTCAGAGCTTTCTGCAGGAGCTGCTCGAGGAGGAGATCACTGAGCTTGTCGGGCGGCGAAAGAGCGAGCGCCGGCCGCTGGTGGATGGGCCGGCCGTCTATCGGAACGGGTATGGCAAGCCGCGGCGGCTGTCGATGAGCTGCGGCACGGTGACGGTTCGACGGCCCCGCGTCCGGGGGCTGGAGGAGCGCTTCGAGAGCAGCGTCCTGCCGCTGTTCAAACGGCGCACCGAGCAGATCGGCGAGCTCCTTCCGCAGCTCTACCTCCATGGCCTCGCGCAAGGAGACTTCGAGTTGGCGCTGCGCGGGCTGCTGGGCGATGGTGCTCCGCTGTCCCCCAGCTCGATCGAGCGCCTGCGGGGAAAGTGGGTCGCGGAGTTCGGTGCTTGGAGGAGCCGCTCCCTCAAGGGGCTGGAGCCAGTCTACCTGTGGGCCGATGGGATCTACGTGAAGGCCGGCTTGGAGAAGGACAAGGCCGCTGTCCTTGTCCTTATTGCCGCTCTCCGAGACGGTCGGAAGGTCGTCGTCGCGATTGAAGCTGGACACCGGGAGTCAAAAGAAGCCTGGGCCGGCATCCTCCGGAATCTCCGGGATCGCGGGATGAAGATCCCTCGGCTGATCATCGCCGACGGGCACCTGGGGATCTGGGCTGCGGTCGGTGAGATCTTCCCCGAGGCTGCTGAGCAGCGATGCTGGAACCACAAGCTGGTCAACGTGATCGATTGCCTACCTCGCCGGTTACAGCCGGAGGCGAGAGCGCTGCTGAAGCAGATCCCCTATGCCGACACCCAAGCAGAGGCCGAGAGGCTCCGCGATGTCTTCCTCGACCGGTACGGCGCCAGTCACCCGAAGGCGGCGGAGACGCTCCAACGGGACTGGGAGCGGATGACCACCTTCTACTCGTTCCCCAAGGAGCACTGGAAGCATCTGAGAACGACCAATCCGGTCGAATCGCCTTTCGCCTCCGTTCGCCTTCGAACCAGCGCGGGGAAGCGGTACAAGAAGGTGGCGAACGCCACCGCACTCATCTGGCGCCTCCTCCTCGTCGCAGAGAAGCACTTCCGACGCATTGACAGCCCCCACCTGCTCCCCGAGGTCGCGATGGGAGCCGAGTACATCAACGGAATCCGGGTCGTCGACTCGGACCAACCTGCCGATCAGGAGGACGCCGCCTGAGGAACGATTCCACACCTATTGACGTGACCTCCAGGGAGTCCTCGTGCACGTAGAAACGGTCTGCATCAGGGTGGTCGAACCATCCCCAGGATCCGACGTCCCCTGAGCCCGATTCCCGCGTGCCTGCGAGAATCTCGGCGGCGTAGGTACCGCTCCCAGGGAGGTCAGCTGGCCAAAGGGAGCGCGGCACGTCCTCGCTCCGCAGGTGCCACTTCCATCTGTGTGAGCCAGGCTCGAGACACACGATCATCGCTGGATAGGAACCCAGTTCCAGAAGCCGAATGGAGGTAGCGGTGAGGCTTGTGTTGAAGGTGCTGGCGAGTTCGCGAGCGACGTCAAAGGTGATCGGCTGCCGCAGAGCCTCGTTGCGGAACATCGATGAAGGCAGAAGAAGACTGGCCGCGAAGTGGTTTGCCCTCTTCTCAGGGTCGTTCTTGGACCACGATGTAGTGATTTCAGCGTCCGCAACCGTGCCAGGTGTCACAATCTCACGATGTTGAAGCGCCTGCGGTATTGGTGAGAGGGGAGCACCGATACCCGGCACGGCCGCGGGGCACCGTCAGGGGGCTTCCCGGACATTCTCAGCAGTCCGAATCGAACGCGAGCCGGGCCCAGTGGCAGTTCGTGTCCTTGACGCGGGCCTTCTGATGGGCGGCACCTTTCCGGCACCTTTCCGTCGGGCTGATCAGTCGTCCTCGGTGGGCAGGAGGCGAACCCTGATGCCGTTGTCGGTGATCGTCACGAGGGCGCCTTCTCTGAGAGCCGAGTCCGCTTTGCGGAGCGCATCTACCAGCGCCGTATTCACTCTCTCCGGTCTCATGTCGGTCAGGCGCAAGGTGATGATGCTCGGAACGGACCGCCCGCTGAGCGCGACGATTCTGCCGAAATCGAGATCATGCGTGACGACCGTCCGTCGCTCAGCCTGGGCCTTCGCGACGATCCGGTCGTCGGGAAGACGTTCGAGCCCCTGTTCGGCGAGGTGTACGGTGTCGTGTCCGTGTGACTGCAGGTATCGGCCGGTCGACTGGGCGATGCCCATGTCCAGAAGAAGGCGAATCACGCAGTCTCCGAGGCAGGAATGAAGACGTCATCCGACGCCCACGCCGCGTAGCGGAGGGCCTGGGTGACATCCTCCTGCTCGAGGTGAGGATACTCCGCGATGATGTCGAGAGCCGTCATGCCGTTGGCGACGAGGTTCACGACCAAGGAGACCGAGATCCGCATTCCGCGGATGCAGGCCTTTCCACCCAAGATGTTGGGGTCAAAGGTGATCCTGTCCAACCCGAGCATGGCCTTCCTCCTCTGACAGTATACGTGGTGCGGTCGAGAGTCTCGTCAATCTGCTTCGCGCGGTGATGGCCCGTGCCGGAAGTGCTCTCTTCGCCTTGCTGGTCGGGACGCGGGGGTTTGACGCGCCGGGATGAGAGCCGATCCAGCGCATGAGGGCCGGCCAGGGCGCATGAGTGGCCGATCCAGCGCATGAGCGTCTGGGTACCATCGTCGCCATGGCAGCGCCGGCACGGGTCCTGCTCCACCACCTAGACGGCACCCGCAGACCGGTTGATCCGGCCGACGTCTCCCTGCTCGGGGCCGACGGCGGAGAGCCGCGGGTGCGGACCCTCGTCGCCAGCCCTCTGGTCGACGTGCGCCCCCGGGCTGCAGCGACCGGCAGCCTGATGGGAGGGGAGCGCCGCAGGCACGAAGACCCTGAGGTTGCCGCTGCGTCTGGAGGAGCTTGACGACGCCCTGTCCCGGCCGGTGCGGCAAGAAGACTAGATCTGAGTGCCCGGCACTTTTCAGAAGACTAGATCTAAGTGCCCGGCACTTTTCCCCTTCCCTTCCAGCAGAGCCTCTTCGGCATGCAACAATGAACCCGAGGAGTGTTATGGACGAGGATCGTCTCGATGAAGAACGGCTGAAGAGAGTGTTTCGGGCGTTCGCCGAGTACGAGGTCGAGTACGCCGTGTGCGGCGCGGTGGCGCTCGGGCTTCACGGATTGGCCAGAGCTACCGGGGACCTCGACCTGTTCATAGCTCCCACTGCGAGCAACGTCGAGAATCTCAGGCAGGCGCTCATGTCCGTGTTCGACGATCCGAGCATCAGTGAGATCTCCAGCGAAGACCTTTGCGGCGATTATCCGGCAGTACGGTACATGCCCCCGGACGGTTTCGGATTCGACATCCTGACCCGTCTGGGAGAGGTCTTCTCCTTCTCCTCGCTTGATACGGAGGAGAAGATCTATGACGGAGTACCGGTTCGGGTGGTGACCGCGAAGACACTCTGGAGGATGAAGAAGGACACAGTGCGCCCTGTCGATCGTCTTGACGCGTCACTTCTGGCAGAGAAGTTCGGGTTCAAGGAGGGATGACGATGGCGGTGCAGAGATTCCGGTCGGTCGAAGACGTACCGCCCCCTTGGAGATCTGCCGACGACCCGGCGAATCTCAGGAATGTGGCCATGATGATGCGAATGTACTCCAGACCTGACGTCGGGGATCCCGCGGGTCTGCGGAGTCCGACGGTTCCGTACGATTCAGGAAGCCAACGAAGATCGCGGAGATCCCTACCGCACAGAACGCCTCCACGTCTCGTGGGAGCAGGTCGGGGATCGCTGACGCAGCCGTCCGTCGACTGCTCACAGTCAGGCAACTTCAGCTCGCGAGTGGCACGGAGAATCGGGCGCCCTTGCTCTTCGAGGTGGTCGCCAAGCGCTATGACCGGGCCAAGTCGATGATCGTCACCTCGAACAAGTCCCGGGGCGCCTGGGGAGAGATCCTGCCCGACCAGGTCATGACCGCGGCCATCCTCGACCGGCTCCTGCACCGCTCGGTCACCGTCAACATCGAGGGCCAGTCGTACCGCCTCCCCCAGCGCCGCAAGGCCGGCCTCGCCCCCAGATCACTCGAGGAAGGAGGTGACGACGACCCGTCGAATGTGTCCAATCGAAACCGGTGAATCTGTCAAAGACGAGACCGGTGTTGACACCCAGGCGCATGGGCGGCCGGTACAGCCCAGGCTCTTCGGAATCCGCTGCCAACTCGTCCAGCGGCTCCTCGATGAGGCGGTGCTCACGCATCAGGGTCTGGAGGATCGGTGACAGTGTGGACTCCCTCCGAAGGGCCTGTGCCCACCGAGGCGGGCCTCGGGTTTCTCATGCAGCTTTCACGGCATGACCGTCCCGGTCGACAGGGGCGGCGACGAACCCGTCATTCACACTGCTCTGCGTGCACGACCACCCGAACCTGAGCCCGGCGATGAAGTAGGCCAACGCGCCGACGCCGGCGAGAAAGACGGCGTCGCCGATCATCCGCAGCCAGCGCAGCAGCTGCAGCACCGGGAGCTGAAGGAAGGTGTCGCCGCGGGCGTACCAGAGGCCATGCTCGATGCTCGCAGCCGCCTGGGCGAGGCCGATCGGCAGCAGGCTCAGCACGACCATCAACGCGAGGCCTCCGTTCATGCCCCAGAAGGCGAAGCGGAGCCAGCCGTCCTTCCACTCGAGCTCGGGCTTCAGCCGCCGCAGCACGAGCAGCACGAGCCCGAGCCCCAGCAGCCCGTACACGCCGAACAGCGCGGTGTGGGCGTGCACCGGGGTGGTGTTGAGCCCCTGCATGTAATAGAGCGCGATGGGTGGGTTGATCAGGAAGCCGAAGAGGCCCGCGCCGACCAGATTCCAGAAGGCGACACCGAGGAAGAAGCGGGTCGGCCAACGGTACTTGGCCATCCAGGGTGCGCTGCGGCCGAGCTTGGAGGTCTGCCATGCCTCGTAGCCGATCAGGGCCAGCGGCACCACCTCGAGGGCGCTGAAGCAGGCGCCGATGGCCATGATCGACACCGGCGTGCCACTGAAGTAGAGGTGATGGAAGGTGCCCGGGATACCGCCGAAGCAGGAAGATGGCGGTCGACGCGAGAGTGGCCCTGGTGGCATTCTCCGGCCGCACCAGGCCGAGCCGTGAGAAGACGAAGGCGAGGCTTGCGGTGGCGAAGACCTCCATGAAGCCCTCGACCCACAGGTGGACCACCCACCATCTCCAGTACTCCATGACCGACAGGTGGGTGCGGGCGCCGTAGAGCAGGCCCGCGCCGTAAAAGAGGCCGATGGCGGCCGATGAACCTGCGAACAGCAGCACCAGTTGGCGCATGTTGTCCCGCCGCATGAGCGCCGGCCACAGCCCGCGGACCATCAGTCCCAACCACAGCAGGAGGCCGCCGAACAGGGCGATCTGCCAGACCCGGCCGAGGTCCACGTACTCGTAGCCCTGGTGACCGAGCCAGAAGCTGAGGTCGAGGTTCGAGAAGCCCTGCTGGATAGACAGCCACTCACCGCCAAGTGAGCCAGCGACCACCAGGACCAGGGCGCCGAACAGGATGTTGACACCGATTCTCTGATACCGGGGATCACGACCGCCGATCGCCGGCGCGAGGAACAGACCGGCGGCCAGGAAGGCGGTGGCGATCCAGAAGACCGCGAGCTGGATGTGCCAGGTGCGGGTCACCGCATAGGGCAGCCACTGCGCCAACGGGATCCCGAAGACGGAGTTTCCCTCGACGGTGTAGTGCGCCGTGAGCGCTCCGAGCAGGACCTGCACCCCGAAGAGGGCAATGACCGTGTATGCGTACTTCGCCACTGCTCTCATCGACGGCGTGAGCTCGATGTCGTCCAGCGGGTCGCGCCCCGGGGCGGGCTCGTCGGGGTCGTCCCGTTCCCTGGCGAGCTTGAACCACACCAGGGCGCCGACGCCGGCAATCAGCAGCACCAGGCTGATCACCGACCACATCACGTTCGCGGCCGTGGGCCGGTTGCCCACCAGCTCGTCCGGCGGCCAGTTGTTGGTGTAGGTCACGTTCGACCCTGGACGCTCGGTGACACACGACCAAGCAGCCCAGAAGAAGAAGCTCGTCAGGGCCTGCCGCCGCTCGGCGTCCGGCACGGCGTTGGCGTGGAGCGCGTATGCGTCCCGCAGGTCGGCGCTCGCCGGGTCGTCCGAGAACAGGCTCATGTAGTGTTTGGCGGTCGAGTCAATCGCCCGAGCCCTGGTCGTTGAAACCGCGACCGTTCCGGATTGCGGATCAAAGGTGTTGGCCCGCATCTCCTGACGGACCTCCTCTTCGATACCGGCGCGTTGCACTGGGTCCAGCGCCTCGGGAGGCACCCCGTAACGAGAAGCGCTGAACGCAGCCAGGAGCGACTCGGCCTCGCGGTGAACCCAGTCGGCTGACCAGTCCGGCGCCTGGTAGGCGCCGTGGCCCCACACCGAGCCCACCTGCTGGCCGCCCACGCTCTGCCACACCTGCTGGCCGGTGAGGATCTGGTCGCGGGTGAACAGCACGCGGCCGTCCTCCGTCACAACCGATTCGGGAATCGGTGGCGCCTTGCGGTACACCTCGGAGCCGAAGAACCCGAGAATCCCGAATGTGAGCAGGAGAACGGTTCCCAGAGCGATCCAGAGCGTGCGGTGTTGAGTCATCGTCGTATCCCCTCCCAGGATCCCGCTAGTGCTGATCGTGTTCGTGGTGCGACGCGGAGCCGACCACGGATTGGTGCAGTGCCTCGACGTAGTGGGTGAACTCCACGTACGCGGCAACGAACGCGCGCCCCGCCTCGACGCTGTCTGCGGCGTGCTCCCTGGCCGCTGCCGCTCGCTCGAACCGCTCCTCAACACCTTTCGCCATGTGATTCGCCAGGGCGGTCGAGAGCTTCTCGACCGAGCCGGCCTCGAGCGCCTTGTCCGCCAGCGCAACCGCGGGATCGACGTCTCCAGCCGGCTTGAGGCCGGCAAAGGGCGCGCCTTCACCCGCACGGTGGACCCTCACCAGCGTCTCGAAGAAGTAGGTGTCCGCAAGCTCCCGCGCCTCTGGACCGAGGCTGCGTACGGTCCGGGTACGCTCGAACGCGGCGCGGATGTCGGGCTCGTCGCCCGCCCGCACCCACTTGAGAAGCGGCGTCACATCGCCGGACTCTAGAGCGGCACGAGCTTCGGAAACGACGGGGCCGTCGAGGGTATCGCAGTGTGCCCATGCCAACGAGGGCAGTGCGAGGGCCAAGGTTGCTGCGGTGACAATGGCGAGCGCCGGGTTCTTCATGGTCTGTCTACCTCCCTGGTGTGAGGTGGCCTCGGGGCCTCAAGCTGCGAGGTCACCTGCCGGAAGGTAGAGCACGGCTCATGCCAAGGTGGAAAGCATTTTATTGTAGTCACTTGACATGAGGTGTTATCGTATTTTCAACTCTCTTGGGTTGCGAAAATCACAACAATGTTATATGAATCGTAACAATGGATCAGCTCGACACCCTGCTCGACATCGCCATCGACCTGACTGCCGCTCTCAGCGCCGAGGATCGCTACCAGCGTCTACTCGGCGCCGTGAAGCGCGTTGTCCCGTACGACGCAGCGGCGCTGCTGCGCCTCGAGGACGGCGTTCTGCTCCCGGTCGCGTCCACCGGCCTCACCCAGGATGCCCTCGGGCGGCGCTACCCGCTCCGGGAGAACCCGCGCCTGGAGATCATCTGCCGCTCGTCCGAGCCTGTGTTCTTCCCGGCCGACACGAATCTCCCGGACCCGTTCGACGGCCTGCTGGAGCACGACCCGCGCGCCCTGACAGGCGTGCACGCATGCCTCGGCTGCCCACTGCTGGTCGAAGGCGAGCTGATGGGGATCCTCACCGCGGACGCTTTGTCACCCGATGCATTCGACGCCATCGACCGCCGTTTCCTGGCAGCACTCGGCGCCCTCGCTGCCGCTGCGATGCAAACCAGCGGTCTGATTCAGGCGTTGGAGGAGACCCTGGCGCGGCAGGACCTGGTTGCCCGGGACCTCATGCAGTCCGACACCCAGCGCAAGGGCCACGAGATCATCGGTGTCAGCAAGTCCATCAACCGTCTCCGCCAGGAGATCGAGCTGGTGGCCCGATCCGACTTCACGGTCCTCATCACCGGTGAAACGGGAACCGGCAAGGAGCTCGTGGCGCGGGCGGTGCATGCGGCTTCGGCACGGCGGGAGCAGCCCCTGATCTACATCAACTGCTCGGCTCTACCCGAGTCCCTGGTCGAGAGCGAGCTCTTCGGCCACCTCAGAGGAGCCTTCACAGGGGCCACCTCGGACCGCGCCGGCAAGTTCGAGGTGGCGGATCACGGGACTCTCTTCCTGGACGAGATCGGCGAGCTGCCGGCCGGCGTGCAACCGAAGCTGCTCCGCGCCCTGCAGCAAGGGGAGATTCAAAGAGTCGGGTCCGACACGGCTCGCACAGTTGACGTGCGTATCATCGCGGCCACCAACCGGCACCTGCAGCGAGAGGTCGACGGCGGCAACTTTCGCGCCGACCTGTTCCACCGCCTGAACGTGTACCCCCTGCATGTCCCTCCACTTCGAGAGCGGCCGGAGGACGTGGCACTCCTCGCCGGCGCCTTCTGTGACGAGGCGCGCCGCCGTCTCGGCATCGGACCTGTGAGGTTGACCGCCGAGGCGCTTGCGGCGTTGCGGCGGTATTCGTGGCCCGGGAACGTGCGGGAGCTCGAGAACGTGCTGTCGCGGGTGACCCTCCGGAGCACCATCGGGGTACCTCGTGAGCAACCGGTGGTGCTCGA
Source organism: uncultured Acidobacteriota bacterium (assembly GCA_963714745.1). Classification (GTDB taxonomy): domain Bacteria; phylum Acidobacteriota; class Thermoanaerobaculia; order Thermoanaerobaculales; family Sulfomarinibacteraceae; genus CAVQPK01. Next base: position 1,270,719 of record CAVQPK010000007.1, on the reverse strand, counting down.
GGAAGCGAGCTTCCTTCCTGCTCTATCCGACACGCCAGGCGCCCCAGGAGCTGCGAGCAATCAGGCCGACCTCAACCCAGCCAGGGGCAAGCCGCTTCGAGAAGCTGTTGACGACTTCCAGCGCGCAGCCATCACGCGGGCCGTCGCCGACGCAGGCGGCAACTGGTCGGAGGCAGCTCGAGCCCTGGGCATGCACCGGAGCAACCTCCACCACCTGGCGACTCGCCTTGGACTGAAGTGAGCTTGCAGCTGCGCGACGGGGAGGGCCCAGTGCCCGCGCTCGGAGCCGCCCGGCCTCCGCGCAACGAAAGCCGTGGAGCTGTCATCCGATCGCACGACCGCAGCCAGGCAGCCCTGGTTCTCGAGACACAACGGTGTCATGAGTCACCATCTGACGACGTTCCGGAGTCACAGCATCACATCGGCCGGAGGCGATGACTCAGCGCGAGCTCATGCCCTTCACCGCGGAAACTGTATACCTCGTCTCCTGCCGGACTTCGCGGGGCGGGCCGGTGTTCTTCGGCGAATGGCTGGACCGGTCCTGCCGACACCTTGGGTCGGGCGGCTGTGGCGTCCGGCCCCGGGCCAGGCTGCTAGACTGCGATCAAGATCGGATTGCAGCACGGCAGCGGTGCCGGCGAGCTCCATACGCAGCTGCCGGGGAAAAGGGAGAGTGGACCATGGTGTCTCGTCGCGTGACAGCGGGTGGCCTGGCGGTCTTCCTGGTAGTGGGTGCGAACCTCGTCAGCGCCGACGACCCGGGCGCTCTGGTCAAGGGCGAGTTCGTCGCCAACGGAACCAAGGTCGAGCTGCCATACGTCTACGCGTATGCCGGAAAGGAAGGCTTCTACGACCCGGCGGATCCGACCTGGACGCTGCTCTTCGTCTCGAGCCCCGTCGCAGAGCGCGGTCTGGACGACACCATCTGGGACGCTGCGTACATCCGCCTCAAGGTCACCGAGACCGCAGAGTTCGGTGACCAGCCGGAGATCCAGGTCTATGGCCAGGACATTCGTTTTTCGGGCGATCAGCCCGGGAACGTCTCCGGCGGAACCTACCCGAAGATCGAGCTGAAACAGGCCGGCCCCGACCGGTTCGTCGGGCGAGTCCACCACGACGAACCCCAGACCATCTTCGACGACACCTTCAGCTTCGATTTCACCTTTGACGTTCCGATGTCCGACCCGTTCGGGCCGATCGGAGACCCGCTACCGGAGGGGGGCGGCGAGCCCGGCGCCGCCTATCTGGCGTGGTGTGAGGCTGTCCACGCGGGCGACATGCAGCGGCTCAAGGTCCTCATGCCTGCCGAGCAGGCGGCCATGCTCGACGACCCGGAGAACAGGGATGCCTTCGCGGAGGAGCTCGAGCTCATGCAGATGATGACCCCGGCCGGCATCAAGATCCTGGGCGGATCGAGTGACGGCGAGATCGCCATCCTGCACGTGACCGCCACCATGGACGGTGAGCCGGCACGCGGCGAGATCACCCTGACCCGGACCGAGGGTCGCTGGATCGCGACCAAGTCGTCCTGGGAGTAGCCGGCGCCGGCAGTCGTCGTGCGGTTTCGTTGCCAGGTCGGGCGATTCCGACGATCTTCGTGGTCGGGCCGGGTACGCACTTCGGAGTGCAGGCCGCGGGTTGCTTCCGCACTCCACATTGCGTGTCCTGCACGCTCTCGGGCGCCGACGCCGTCGAGCTCAGCCGCGCCCATTCGGCGCGGGCCGACCGGTCGTACGTCCGTCCTCCCCGGTCGGAAGCTCAATGCCGAGCTTGCGGATCTTCCGGTGCAGTGTCGTCGTGTGGATGCCGAGCTGGCGGGCGGTGGCGGTCCGGCTCCACCTGTTGTCGGCCAACACCTTGAAGATGAACGCGGCCTCTGCCTCGGCGAGAGTCGAGGCGCCGGCTCCGGTGGATGAGCCTTCCTGGGCGAGAAACCACTCGGGAAGGTCTCCCTCCTCGATCAATCGCCCCGTGCAGAGCACGTAGGCGTGCTCGAGGATGTTCTCCAGCTCGCGGACGTTGCCCGGGTAGTCGTAGTCCATCAGGCGCCGCAGAGCGGACCGCGAGACTCCCTCGACCACGTTGCCACGGACCATTGAAAGGCGGCGCAGGAACGCGTCGGCGAGCAGTGGGATGTCGGCCGAGCGCTCCCGCAGCGGCGGCATCTCGAGTCGGATCACGTTGATCCGGTAGTACAGGTCCTGCCGGAACTCTCCCTGGTCCACTCGGCTCGACAGGTTCCGGTTCGTCGCCGCCACGATGCGCACGTCGGCGGTACGCGAGGTCACCTCCCCGAGGGGCTCGTAGACCCTGTCCTGGAGCAGGCGGAGCAGCTTGACCTGCACCGAAAGGGGAAGGTCCCCGATCTCGTCCAGGAAGAGGGTGCCTCCCTCGGCCGCCTGGACGCGGCCGGGCTTGTCGCGGTCGGCGCCGGTGAAGGCTCCGCGGCGGTATCCGAACAGCTCGGACTCGAGGAGGGTCTCCGGCAGCGCGCCACAGTTGATGGTCACCAGCCGGCGGTCCCGGCGACCGCTCGCGGCATGGATGGACCGCGCCAGAAGCCCTTTTCCGGTGCCGCTCTCACCCTCGATCAGGACCGTGCTGTCGCTGAGAGCGATGGTGGGGACGATCTCGAGCAGCTTCTTGACCCGGGCATCCGCCGTGATGATCTCAGGCGAGTCGGCCGTCCTCTCGACCTCCTTCAAGAGGTGCTTGACCAGGTTGAGGTCGCGGAAGGTCTCGACGCCGCCGATGACCCGGCCGTGGTGGTCTCGGAGCAGTGCGGTGGAGACGGTGACCGGGATCCTCCTTCCGGCGGCGTCGCGGATGGTGATCAAGAGGTTCACGATCGGCTTGCCGGTCTCCATCGTGTAGCGCAGTGCACATGCCTCCGCGCAGATGTTGGAGCGAAAGACATCGCTGCAGCGTTGTCCCATCGCATCCCCGCGCGAGACCCCGAGGGTTCGCTCGGCGGCGGCGTTGAAGCACGTGATGCGCCACTCGTGATCGACCGCGAAGACGCCGTCCGAGATGCTGTTGACGATCGTCTCGAAGCGATCGTCCGAGCCCGGATCTCCGATCACGGTTCTGGGGCGTGTGGAGTTCGGACCGACTCGACCCGCCATCGATGACCTCCACGACCTCCACGCTGACGCGCGAGCTGCACCTTAGCGTTTTTGCGAGTATCCCATTTCAGACAATAGCATACCTGCAGCGGTCTAGGCTCGGACTGCGGCGAGGCGGACGCCATGTCGTGGCCGTAAATGAGGTCAGCCATGCGGTTGCGGGCGTCCTACGCGGTGCGCCCTGGCCTGGCACGGGCCGTGCTTTGAGCCCTGGTGAGCGCGAAGGGGCCCCACGACGGCCCTTTCCGGGAAAGGAAAGCAGCGATGGAGGTGAAGAGCGGTGACACCCTGTACGTCGGGAAGGAGCCCCACCCGGCGGCACGTCCGATGAAGGTGGTGGTCGCGGCGGATGGATGCACCTGGCTGTGCGACGCCGACGTGGACGAGAGCCGGGACCTCGACGAGCAGGGCTGCTGGCGCTGTGCGGAGGTTCCGTTCACCCGTAACGACTGATGAGCGCCTCCGCCCGGGGGGGTGGGCTCCCCGTCCCCGGGTGGACCGCCACCGCGACCGAGAGGAGGCACGCCATGACGCCGACCAATGTTCTCTCCAGCCACGAGCTCTTCAGTTTCCTGCATCCCGACCAGCTCGACGCCGTCAGTGATGTCGCCGAGGTGGTGTCGTTCAAACCGGGTGAAACGGTGTTTCACAGCGGCGAGCGCGCGGATCACCTCTTCGCCGTGCTCGATGGCCGCGTGTCCCTCCGTCTCCCGAGGGAAGGGGGCGTCAGCCTCAGCATCGAGGAGCTCACCAGGGGGGCCCTGTTCGGCTCGTGCGTGTGCTTCGACCTCAACCAGTACTCGCTGAGCGCCGTGTGCACTGAGGCAGCCGAGCTGCTCAAGATCAGTGCCGCAGGCCTGAAGCGGGTGATGGACAACGATCTGACGGTCGGCTACCCGATGCAGCGCATGATCTCACGGACCTATTTCACGCGCTACCTCGACACGATGAAGAAGCTGCGCACGATCGCGGAGTCGATCGCGATCACCGTGGGATGACGTCGACGACGGCAGAAGGGACTGGCCGAGCGTGAACGACATCACCTTGACGCGCCTGCGACTGGGACCACTCGAGATCGGCAACCGGCTGGCGCTTGCGCCGGTCAAGACGGCCTTGGGCGGGACTGATGGTATCGCGGGTGAGCGTCATGTCGCCTACTACCGGCGCCGCGCCGCCGGCGGCGCCGGCCTGATCATCGTCGAGCCGCTGTTCGTCGACCCGCTCGGGCGGGAGCACCCGCGGCAGCTCGGCGCCCACTCTGACGAGGTCGTACCTGGTCTCGGGGCCGTCGTTCGGGCGATTCACGATGCGGGGTCGATCGCGTTCGCACACCTCAACCATGCCGGGCGCGCCGCGAACCCGAAGGTCATCAGGAGGCCGCCCGAGGCTCCGTCGGCAGTGGCGTGTCCGAGCACCGGCGCCGTCCCGGTCGAAATGACCGGAGAGCGGGTCGATAGGGTGGTGCTCGCCTACGGCAAGGCGGCCAGCCGTGCGGCCGAAGCCGGCTTCGACGGCGTCGAGCTGCAGCTCGGCCTCGGCTACCTCCCGGCCCAGTTCCTGTCCCCGAGAACGAACCTGCGCGACGACGACTACGGGTGCGACGGCGGGCTCGGGTGGCGCTTCGTCACCGAGCTCGTGAGCTTGGTCCGGTTCCGCCTCGGTTCGAGCAGGGCGCTGACCGTCCGCGTCTCGGCCGACGAGAAGACGGCCGGAGGGCTGAGCCTGCCAGACGCCTTCGAACTCGTCCGCCGTGTCACGGCCCTCGGCGTGGACGGTGTCCACGTCGTCACCGGCTCCGCCTGCGACACGCCGCCGTGGTACTACCAGCACATGGCGCTGCCCCCGGGGGTGAACGAGGAGCTGGCGGGGGCGATCCGGAGCCGGGCGTCGATCCCGGTGATCGTGGCCGGCAGGCTCGGCGATCCCGAGCGCATCCGCTCGGTGCTCGCAGGCGGAACGGCGGACGCCGTCGCTCTCGGTCGGCCGCTGGTCGCCGACCCCGACCTCCCGCGCAAGATGGCGGAGGGCCGCGAGAGCGAGATCGTGGCCTGTGGGTCGTGCCTCCAGGGCTGCCTCGCCGAGGTCAAGCGCGGTAACCCGATCGGGTGCATCGTGAACCCGGTCGTCGGATGCGAGCCGATCTCGTACGCAGGGACGGCGACCGGGGAACGGGTCGTCGTGGTGGGCGGCGGCCCTGCGGGGATGCAGGCCGCGCTGGCGGCCCACCGCGCCGGTTTCACGGTCACCCTGCTCGAGCGGCGCCCGACCCTCGGCGGCCTGTTCAACCTGGCGCCGCTCACTCCGGGCAAGGAGACCATGGCCCGCCCCCTGACCTCGGTGGTCAGGGCGGTCGAAAGCGCCGGCATCGACGTTCGCACCGGCGTGGAAGCCTCCGTGGACACCGTGCTCGCCCTCGAGCCCACGCGCGTCGTGATCGCGACCGGCTCGGTGCCGGTCGTGCCCCCGATCCCGGGTCTCGACGACCCGCTGACCGCCGAGGAGGTCCTGACTGGACGGAAACCGCCGGGCCACAGGGTGCTGATTCTCGGCGGCGGTCTGGTCGGGATCGAGGCGGCCGAGCTGCTCGCCGGCCGGGGTCGAGAGGTCGTCGTGGTCGAGCTGCTCGACGACATCGCCCGGGACATGGAGGCGGTCACGCGGACGATGACGATAGCGCGCATGGCGCGGCTCCCCGTTGTCGTCCACACCGGCACACGCCTGGTGAGGCTGGTTGGGGGCGAGGCCTTCGTCGTCCTCGCCTGCGGCGGCGAAGAGCGCTCGATCGGCCGCTTCGACTCGGTGCTGGTGGCGGTGGGACACCGGTCCACCGACCCGATCTCGAGAGACCTCGAACGGGCAGGAGTGGATGTGACCGTGATCGGTGACGCCGCGAAGCCGGGACAGATCCTCGACGCCACCCGAAGCGGGCACGCCGCCGTGGCCGGAGCCGCCGGACGCCCCCCAGGCTGAGAGGGGATGAGCCGATGCGATTCATCGTGGCCACCGACGGCTCGGAGCCCAGCCTCAGGGCGGCCGAGTACTTCGCGCGGCACCTCTGCCCGCGCGCCGACGACGAAATCTTCGTCATCTACGTGTTTCCGGAGCCGCCCGATCCGGAGTGCTATCGCAGCGTCGTGCCGCTGCCGACCGACGCACGGGACGAGCGAGTCGCCGGTGTCGCACGCCCTGTCCTGGCGAGAACGCGGAACGTCCTGTCCGGAGTCGAGAGCACGGTGCACGAGGTGACGCTGCTCGGCAACCCCGCCAAGGAGATCGTGGAGTTCGCGACCAACCTCGGTGTCGGACTGATCGTGGCCGGGACGCGGGGGCGCTCGGCCGAGCGGGAGCTCTACCTGGGCAGCGTTTCGAGCGCGCTGGCCCATCGCGCCCCGTGCTCGGTTCTCATTGTCCGCTGAAGCCGTGGCACCGAGGCCCCGCCGGCTGGTCTCGCCCTCGGCTCGACACGCCGCTGGTCCGAACAGGAATGGAGGGGAGGGGCTGGTCGAGCGTCGACATCTGTGAACGAGTCTTGAACGGGTGTGGCGGCACGGCAGACGACCACCGGCAGGACAAGGACGCGTGACGTATGGCGCTGTGGCAGATCCTCGGCAAGTCGTTGACAATCACGTGGTTCGTCGCGGTGATGATGATCCTGGTGGAGTACGGCAACGTGCTCTCGGTCGATCGCCTGCGAGCCGCGCTGAGTGGCTCGAGGTGGACGCAGTACCTGGTGGCGGCCCTGCTCGGAGCCGTGCCAGGGTGCCTTGGCGCCTTCGTTGTCGTCGCCCTCTACGTTCACCGGAGCGTCAGACTCGGAGCCGTTGTTGCGTGCATGATCGCCACCAGCGGAGACGAGGCATTCGTCATGCTGGCCATGTTTCCGCGGACTGCGTTCCTGCTAACCCTCGTACTGTTCGTGATTGGCGTTGTTGCCGGCATACTGACCGATGCGATTGCGGGTTCCGCCTCCCTGCAAGGGAGCTGTAGCGACATGGTCGTCCACGACGAGGCGGAAGCGTGCAGGTGCCTCGACCCCGCCACGATGTTGAGTCAGTTGCGGCGGCCGTCGGCGGCCCGTGGCACCCTGGCCATCACTTTCGTGCTGTTCATGCTGGGTATGCTCTCCGGAGTGGTAGGACCTCCCGAGTGGAGCTGGGTGCAGGTGACTTTCCTTGTCCTGCCCTCCATCGCGCTGTTCGTGGTCGTCACGGTGCCCGACCACTTCATCGAGGAGCACCTGTGGCGCCACGTCATGGTGCGCCACGTACCTCGCATCTTCCTGTGGACCCTCGGGTCGATGGCGGTCGTCGCCATGCTGCACTCCTCCATCGACAGTGCGGCACTGCTCCGCGACAACCCATGGCTCATGCTCGTCGGGGCAGCAGCGCTCGGGCTGATTCCCGAGTCTGGCCCGCAGCTGATCGTGGTCATGCTCTATGCCGCCGGAAGCGTGCCGCTCAGCATCCTCCTGGTGAACTCCATCGTGCAGGACGGTCACGGCATGCTGCCGCTGCTCGCTCACTCGTGGCGGGACTTCCTCAAAGTCAAGGCGATCAATCTCTTGGCGGGTCTGCTGGCCGGCGCTGCCTTGCTCCTCGCCGGAAGCTGAGTGGCGAGGAAATGGAACGACCTCCTGTCACCTTCGGACCGGTCGCGTCGCGACGGCTCGGTCAGAGCCTGGGTGTGAACAACATCCCGCCAAAGCACTGCACCTACGCCTGCGTCTACTGCCAGATCGGCCGTACCCCGAAGATGACGGTGGAGCGGCGGGCTTTCTTCCCGCCTGAGGTCATCGCGGACGCGGTGCGTCGTCGCCTCGACGAGTGCGAACACACTGGTGTGCGGGTCGACTACGTGACAGTGGTGCCGGACGGCGAGCCGACCCTTGACGTGAATCTCGGGTCGACTGCTCACGAAGCTGCGCGAGCTCGGGCGAGCCGTGGCGGTGATGACCAACGGATCGCTCTTGAACCGCGAAGAGGTGCGCTCCGAGCTTGCGCTCGCCGACTGGGTATCGGTCAAGGTCGACGCGGTCGACAGCGAGACATGGCGTGCGGTGGATCGCCCGCACCGCGCACTCCGGTTGGAGGCGGAGCTCGAGGGGCTGAGGCTCTTCGCAAGGGGTTTCGAAGGTGTGCTGGTGAGCGAGACCATGCTGGTGGCGGGCGCCAACGACCGCGAGCACAACCTGATCGCCACGGCGGAGGTGCTGGCGGACGTCGCGCCGGCCGTCGCCTACCTCGCGGTTCCGACGCGGCCGCCCGCGGAGAGCTGGGTGCGGCGGCCGGCGCCCGTCGATCTGGTTCGCGGATACGAGGCTTTCGCGCGGCGGGTGCCGAGGGTCGAGCTGCTCACGGGCGAACCCCCCGAGGCGTTTGCGCCGAGCAGCAACCTGGAAAGAGACCTGATGGCCATCACGGCCGTTCACCCCTTGGACGAGGGTGCAGTCCTCGAGCTCGGCGGAGGCTCGGGGCAGGCGCTCGAGGTCGCTGAAGAGCTGGCACGCCTCGGCCGGCTCGACGAGGTCGTGCACCGTGGCCGCCGCTTCTTCGTGCGTTCGTTTGCCCGGCAGCGCACTGCGACCTCTCGCGACCTGCCCTGACAGGCGCAGCAGGAGTCTGGTGCATCGTGTGGGCTCACCGGATGAGTCAATCGTAGCCTGCGCGCGTGGTCTCGGCGACGAGGACCTCCTGGAGTCGGGCGTGCCACTCGGGCCCGGACCATGTTCCGAGCGTCCGATGGGTCTCCAGGTAGCTTCGCGGGATCGGGTGGGTGCCAAGCACGACCTCCATGCCGTGCATGGTCTCGATGAGCGTGCGGAAGTCCTCGATGTAGGGACACGGCGGGTAGCCGACCAAGAGGCCTGTGGCAAGGTGCACGACCTGGGCGCCGTTTCGTTTCATCTCTGCCGGCGCATACTCCACGTTGCCTCCGGGACAGCCGTCGCAGGTGGTGTAGCCCACCAGCTCGATCTCCTCGTCGCGGTATCGGCTGAAAGCTCCGTCGCGCTTTCTGAGGGCCCGCAGGCACTTCCCGCCCGCACACCTCCGCCACCGATCACAGATGATGATCCCGACCTTCTTCATGACCGTGGTTCCTCCGCGTCCGACCTTGCTTCAACCGGCCGGCCGGTTTCACCGAGGCGCCCGCGGGCGTCCCCCGATGCTCAATGGTGTCGTGCCGCTGAAAGTCCCCTGATACCGCCGGTGACAGCGAAAAGTCGGGCGAGGTGTCAAGGCACTCGCTCACGATCGGTGCCCTTCGCCGTTCAGCCACCACGGGCGCAGACGGGTCCAGAGATCCCGGATGTCGTCCGCCGCCTGTCCACCCAGCTCGACGACAGCTCGGCCTTCCACCTGTGCCCGGGTCACCGCGGTGTCGTAGCGAATCCGGCCTGCTACGAATGCGCCATGCTTGCAGGCGAGCTCCTCGATTCGAGCAGTTCCCTCGGGATGAAGGTCCCAGCGGTTGACACACACCGCCGCCTGAATGGCGAAGTGCTGTGTGAGCTCGAGGACGCGCGCCATGTCGTGAAGCCCTGACACGGTGGGCTCGGTCACGATCACGACGCCGCTCGCTCCGGTGATGGAGGCGATGACCGGGCAGCCGATGCCCGGCGGGCCGTCGATCAGAATGGGGCGGTGGCCGAGCCGTAGTGCAACCTGCTTCGCCCGGTCACGGACCAGCGTCACGAGCTTGCCCGAGTTCTCCGCAGCGATCCCCAGGCGCGCGTGCACCATCGGGCCGCATCGCGTGTCCGAGACAAACCAGTCGCCACACCTGCGATCGCTGAAGTCGAAGGCCTGGCGAGGGCAGAGCTGGACGCAGACGCCGCACCCCTCACAGGCGATCGGGTCGATCCTGAAGCCCGGCGGTTCGTCGACCGTCTGGACCGCATCGAAGCGGCACACCTCATGGCAGAAGCCGCAGCCGTCACAGTCCTCCGGTCGGAGGACCGCCTCGTGTCCGCTGTCGAAGCTGTGGCGCTCGACGACGGTGGGCTCCAGGACGAGGTGCAGGTCGGCCGCGTCGACGTCGCAGTCGGCGAGCACGACCTGCCCGGCGAGCATGGCGAGCGAGGCCACGACGCTCGTCTTGCCGGTGCCTCCCTTGCCGCTGATGACCACCAGCTCCGGCACCGGGACGTGGGCTGCCTGCCCATCGACGAGGGGCAGCGAGAACGGTTCGGTGTGCTGCGCGGTCATCTCAGCCCCCGCGCGGTTGCGGGAAGGGAGTCATCGGCGCCGTCCACGTGGACCGGACGGGTCGGCAGTGCGGCAGCCATCGCCTGGATCCGTGCCGCCAGCCCGGCGAAAAGGGGTCGAGTTTCGGGTACGGCCTCCACCAGCGGAAGACCGCGAGCATAGGCCTCGGCGATGCGCCGGTCGTCGGGGATCTCGAGCAGGATCTCAAGGCCCTCTGCAGCGCAGTACTCGTGCACGCGGCGGTCGCCCGCGCCGGCGCGGTTCACGACCACGCCGCAGGGGATCCCGAGCGCCCGGACGGCCTCGACAGCGAGGGCGAGATCGTTGAGACCAAACGGTGTCGGCTCGGTGACCAGGATGACGAGGTCGGATCCCCTGGCGGCGGAGATCATCGGACACGAGGTGCCGGGCGGCGCATCGACGAGCACGACAGAGTCGGAGACGGAGTGAGACCTGACCGCGCGGATCAAGGGCGGGGCAAGGGCCTCGCCCACGTTGAGGCGCCCGTACACGAGCCACACCCTGCCGGCGCGTCCCTGCTCCACGACCCCGATCGGCCGCAGCGCTTCGGTGATGGCGCTTTCGGGGCAGACCCGGATGCACCCGCCACAGCCGTGACACAGCTCCGGGAAGACCATGGCGCCGGTCCTCAGGGTCACGATGGCGTTGTACTGGCAAAGCCGGCTGCACTCGCCGCATCCGTTGCAGCGTTCCGGGTCCACGATCGGTACCGGAATGCCGGCCTTCTCCGAGATCTCGATCTGCGGCCGCAGGAACAGGTGGGCGTTCGGGGCCTCGACATCACAGTCGAGAAGCTGGACATCGGCCGACATGCTCAGGGCGAGGTTCACCGCCACTGTCGTCTTGCCGGTACCGCCTTTGCCCGAGGCGATGGCAACGATCACGCCCAGTGCCCGCCAATGTCCGGAGCTGCCGCCCGCTCGAGCGTGCCCGCCTTCAGCTGCTCGACCGCCTCCGCGACCGTGCCCGACGCGCCGGTGTAGACGTCGATTCCTGCGGCCTGGAGGGCGCGGAACGCCTTCGGCCCGCAGTGGCCGGTGACCACGCAATCAGCGCCGAGCCGCGACACGACCTCGGCGGCCTGTACGCCGGCTCCCTGGGCCGCTCGGACTCCTCCGGAGTTGTCGACCGCCTGCGTGTCGCCGGTCTCGGTGTCGAAGAGGATGAAGCTGGGTGCCCTGCCGAAACGCGGGTCCATCGCACTGTCGAGGCCCTCACCTGTTGCTGTCACGACGACCTTCATGGGTGCTCACCTTTCCTGTGCGTCCGATTCGTGCGCTGTTCGCCGGTGGATGGCTTGCGACTCTGTTTCGGCGGTGCCGAGATCGTCGAGGCGCCTCTTGATCGCCTCCAGCTCGGACTCGAGGAGCTCGCAACGGCGCTCGAGGTGCTGCTCCTCGGTCGCCGGCTGCGGCCCGGGTCCGACCTGTGCAGGACCGGCCCATCCTCCACGAGCCCAGCCGGGTACTCCTGTCGCCCGGTAACAGTGCCGCCAGCCTCTTCCACCGCCCCCAGGGCCGCCGCCGAAGCGACCCAACCCGCCTGAGAAGCCATGCTCAGGGCTCGGCCATGCTGAGCCGCCGCAGTATCCGCGGCCCCAGCCAGTCATCCGGCCCTTGCCCATCGGTCCAGTTCGGTCACCTCCTGGCATCGTCTGCCTCCTTTGGTGTGGTCGCTCTCGCCTCAGCGGAGCAGCGGGCTCTCCTCAGTCGGTTTGACCGCCGGCTGCGCCGCGGCGTTTCTCGATCTCGGTGTGGTGTTGGGATCCCTCGCGCACCAGGGCCACCCCGCAGCCCGGGCATCGCTCCTCGAGACATGGCACTCCAGGTCTGTGGGCAATGCGTTCGCCACACTTGGGACAGATGCAGAAGCCCCCCGCGCCCATGCGTCCGCCGCCCATCGGTCCGCGTCCGCCACCCGCACCTCTGCCGCTACCGCCTCCTGCACCTGAACCCTTGGCGGAGCCTTGTCCGCGCCGGTTTCTTTTTCCGAAACCTGTCATGGTCTCCTCCTCGGTCGGCGGGCGCTTCGGGCGCCGCCCTCAGTCATCGTGGTGATCACCACAGCGTCCCGGTCGGGCGTCGTGGTGCCCGCAGTCATGGAAGCCGTGCTCGTGGCACAGCTCGCCGCCGGACTCCAGCGTGCCTGCGAGGAACCGCCGGACCATCTCGTCCGGGTCGTCCCCGGACACACCCAACAGGACCGAAATGCCGTGCTGGTCGAAGATGGTGGCGGCTCGCGGGCCCATGCCGCCAGCCAAGACCACAGTCGCACCCTGCTGCCTCAACCACATCGGGAACACGCCGCGGCCGTGCTCCGGCGGCGCGACCACCTGCCGCGGGCCGACCTCCCGCTTGACCTCATCCACTGTGTACAGAGCGAAAGCCTCGGCACCACCGAAGTGGGTGCTGAATCTGTCTTCGCGCAAGGGAACTGCTACCTTCATCGCCGTTTCTCCTTTCTGTCTCAACCCGGTCCCGGCTCCCGCCCGCGATTTCGATGACCATGGCGGCAGCGGCAGCCGCGACCTCGCCTCCGCTCGTTGCCGTGCACCGGGCAGGGAAGCGGACCGCTGGGCCCGCTCACCACCGGGCCGTCGCCGATCATCAGGAGCTTCTCTTCCAGCAATGCGCGGGCCACCGCCGACCTCGCTCGGCTCAGAATGCGTGCGAAGGTGGGTCTCGAAACCCCCATCTGCTCGGCTGCCGCCTCCTGGTACAGACCCTCGAGGTCGGCGAGCCGGAGGGCCTCGAGCTCGTCAAGCCGAAGCGCCTCGACCTGGAGCTCGGCCGCAGGACGCCCGATCGGCTTGAAGCCACGGCCACCGGCCACGCAACCGATCGTTCTGAGCTTCTCGGGTCTGGCCATCGAACCTCCCGATTACGAGCATATGCTCTAAACATGAAGTCGTCAAGAGGGAGCCTGGACCTGCGGCATGGCAAGCCCCGACGGTCTCCGGTCGGCATGCTGGTGAGATCTGCAGGATGGGTGGGGCGGAGCTTCACCGTCCGATCCAGGTCGACGTGCATTGATCAATGCGAGTGCATGATCCTGAATGCTCGGTTGAAGCCATGCAGGAAGGAAGCCGAGCCGAAGACCGCGCCGATGAGCTTCGCTGCCGACACCGACTCGTCTGCAAGATGCCGGGCACGCAATGCGACCTCAAGGCCCCGGATGTCTTCGTTCACTGGTCATGACCTGCCTCGGAGACTCTCTCGTGACGGCCGCTGGTGCGATACCGGGCACGTCACGAGCCGGGGGCGTCGTCCGCGACGACTGCGATAGTCACAGACGGGTATCGCCAACTCTGCTACCGTCAGACTCTGACAACCCGTGGAGGAGAGAGTCACAAATGAAACGGATCTGTCTGTTCCTGATTGCAGCATTGCTGCCGTTGTCGGCACTGGCACAAGGACGCTACTGGGTTCCCGTCGCCGCGCACGTCACGGGTGTTGGCGGATCGGAATGGCGCACCGATGTCGGTATCTTGAACCTCCACAATGGTTCCGCCTCGGTGGAGCTACGCCTCCGCGGCGGTTCCGAAATCTGGACCATGACGGTGACGATCCCTGCAGGTTCCGAGCTCGGTCTCCATGATGTTGTCGAGCAGCTCGTCGGGGGCGATGGGCAGGGGTCGCTCGAGGTGATCTCCGATTTGGGCGTCACCGTCACGTCTCGAACCTTCAACGTGGCGGCCACGGGCACCTTCGGCCAGTCGCTGGATGGCCTGACGCCGAGTGCTGGTCTGGAGCCAGGGCGCCGGGCCGTGCTCGGCCCCCTGCACGAGAATCCGTCGTTTCGAACCAACATCGGTGTTCTCAGCATGGGCGATGTCCCGGTCACGGCTCGGGTAGCGCTCTACGACACCGCCGGTGTGCTCGTCGGATCGTATGACCTCGAGGTGGCAGCCGGCGAAGTGCTCCAGGACGGGCGCCCGTACAGCGCTCGCTTCGCACGCTCCGACATCTCGGGCGGATATGCGGTCGTCACCATCCAGTCCGGTGCTCTGGCCTGGTCGTACGCGTCGGTGATCGATGCAAAGACCGGCGACCCGACCACGGTGGCAATGAGGATCCCCCAGTACACTCCGGACGAAGTTGTGGGCGACTATTCCGGGACGCTGAGGTTCCTCGAGAACAGCTGCGAACCGGACCTGGAGGGCCTGACCCTGGACGTGCGCGTGCGGGTGAGTGCCGAAGGAGACCTCCTCTACAATCAGAACTGCGCAAGGCTGCCCGGCGAGGACTGGGACTGCGACGACACGACGGAGTTCCTCGGCACACTCGAGGGTGATCTCATCAGCGACGTCTGGCACGAGAACGACGTGTGGTTCGAGCCGTGCCTGCACGTGGAGCACGGATCTCAAGAGCTCGTCGTGACCGAAGGGATGGTCCGCGGCACCGGCGTGGTATCCGAGTGGTGGGACGTGGACGATCCACAGGCCTGCAACAACCTCTCCGGCGAGGACTTTCCCTGCACCGAAACCGCTGAGATCGAGGTGCACCCCTGCGTGGCGTGCTGGCCTCTCGGCTGAGCGGCAGTCGCATCGGTTTCAGGCCCGGCGATTCCGACGATTGAATGAAGACCGTCGGGATCGCCTGACGTGGCACGGATGCGGGCGATGGGTCTTCACTCCGCTTTGAGCGAGTCCATGTCGATGGAGAAGCGGTACTTGACATCCGACTTGAGCATGCGCTCGTAGGCTTCGTTGAGGCGCTGGATGGGGATCACCTCGACGTCGGCGGTGATGTTGTGCTGACCACAGAAGTCGAGCATCTCCTGGGTCTCTGCGATGCCGCCGATGAGCGAGCCGGAGACGCTCTTGCGACCGAACAGGAGCGCGAAGGCGGAGACGGGCAGCGGTTTCTCGGGCGCACCGACCAGGGTGATGTTGCCGTCGCGGCCGAGCATGTTGATGTAGGCGTTGATGTCGTGATCGGCGGCTATGGTGTCGAGGATGAAGTCGAAGGTGCCCGCGTGCTGCTGCATCTCGTCGGCGTCGGTCGAGACGATGACCTCGTGGGCGCCGAGGCGCAGCGCACTCTCGCGCTTGTTCGGGGAGGTGGTGAAGACCACGACGTGGGCGCCGAAGGCGCGGGCGAACTTCACCCCCATGTGCCCGAGGCCGCCGAGGCCGACCACGCCGACCTTCCTGCCCTTGATGTCGCCCCACCGACGGATCGGCGAGTAGGTCGTGATCCCGGCGCAGAGCAGCGGCGCGGCACCGGCCAGATCGAGCCCGGCGGGTATCCGCAGCACGAAGCTCTCGTCGACGACGATGCTCTCGGAGTACCCGCCGTAGGTGACGCCGCCCAGGTGCTTGTCCGGGGAGTTGTAGGTGAAGGTCGCGTCGTGGCAGAACTGCTCGCAGCCGTCCCGGCACTGGCTGCAGCTGTGATCCGAGTCCACCAGGCAGCCCACCCCCACGAGGTCTCCCGCCTTGAAGCCGGTGACGGCGGAACCGACCCTGGTGACGCGACCGACGATCTCGTGTCCCGGAACGCACGGGTAGGTGGTGGGCATGAAGCTGCTCCACTCGTTCCGCACGGTGTGCAGGTCGGAGTGGCAGATACCGCAGAAAAGGATCTCGATCTGCACGTCGCGCGCGGTGGGCTCGCGGCGCTGGATGGTGTCGTGGGCCAGCGGCGCGGTGGCGCTGGCGGCGGAGTAGGCTCGTGTCGCTTTCATGGTCTTCTCCTGAGTGGTGTCGTCAGCAACCCGCTCGCTGCTGTGTCGAAGCGGTTACAGTGAGTCGGCAGCTCCCTCTGGTCCCGTCGACGGACACAACACGAGTGTGCCGGCCGAGATTCTCCGGGTGCCGTCAGAGGCCGCCGAGCTCGAGGATGCCCTCAGGTCGGCGCGCCGCGCGGAGCGTTCCGGCCACGCCCTTCCTACCTTCGCCGCGCGCCTGACTAGGGGACCGAACGGACACGTGCGGTGGCTCGCCGCGGTCGTCGGCGTCCATCCAACCAGTGGGCCGAGCCGACATAGTAGGCCCAGGCGGTCCCGTCGATGACCACCTTCCTCCCGTGTCCGTCGCTGTCGATCATGACGATTCCATAGAACGGCTTGGCGGTGTCCACCTTGTGGAGGAGGATGCCCCGGGCTCCCGCGATCGGCCGCTGCCGAGTCCATCGGCCCGGCATGCACCGTGGCGGGCACGCACGGCACGCAAGCGAGCACGGCGGAGATCGCGAAAGCGGCGATCGATGTTCTCATGGCTTCAGCCAGGCGGTAGTCCTCCGGCCCATCGTAGGGGGGATGATCGAACCGCATCGGTGCGACCCTTGACCGGCCGAAGGCCCGGGACCGGGGAGTAACTGGGACGGAGGTTGGAGAGGCGACACGGTTGCGCGCCTGAGGTCAACCCGGTTGGCCTTCGCGCCGTAACCAAGGACACCCGATCTCGCCTTGGTTTCGTTCGGTTTCGTATGCTACAACCGAGGATGGGCACGAGCGCATCGCAAGAGACCTCTGCAGCCGGGGTACGGACTCGGAGTCCGCGCGCACCACGCACAGAATTCGAATCACGAAGGAGATGCCGATGACGGACCGGAGAACCGTGACGCCCTCCGCCCCCGCCCGCTGGCTCGCATCGAGTCTCGCGGCCTTGCTCGTGGTCGGCTTCAGCTTGCCAACCGAAGCGATCAGAATCCAGGGCCCCACCGTCGTGGTGCCGGTGATCGCCCACAATCCCGGTCTCCTGGGCACCGAGTGGCGTACGGACGTCTGGGTCGACAACCCCTACGGCGACACCAGCGCGGTGACGCTGACGTTCTATCCCGAAGGCGGCGACCCAGTGTCGGTCCAGACATCGATTGCGGTCTACAGCGCGCTGCACTTCCCGGACATCGTCCTCAACACCTTCGGGATGAACGACACCAAGGGGATGCTGGTGGTCTCGGCGCCCGACACCGGCGTCGAGGTTCGAGCCCGGATCTACAACACCGGCAGTGCCGAGGGTGAGTACGGCCAGGCTGTGGTGGGCCTCCCGACGGAGCTCCTGCGCCGGCAGGGTCGCGTCGGCGGGGTCTCCACGACCAGCGGCAACCGTGTCAGCGTGGGTATCGCCAACCCCACTGAGCAGACCTTCGACGCCTACGTGAGGGTCCTGGATGCTGACACCAATACCTTATTGCACAACGAGACCGTCACTCTCGGTCCGCACCAGCTGATCCAGCTCTCCGACGTGGCGACCCTGTGGGGTCTACCCGCCTCGCCGAACCTCATCGTCGTGGTCAACCTCAACCCCAACAGCGAGAGCTACCATCTACGCCTACGTGTCGGTCGTCCGCAACGACACCGGAGACGCGATCTTCCTTTTCGGGAGCTCGCCGAACGTGTGACGTCTCATGGGTGCCTCGTCAGGCGATTTCGACGGCTCGGGGCGTGACGGGCGAGGGAGCTGGTGGAGAGGGGAGGCGAGAGCTTGACTCAATTGGAATCTCGCAGTCACAGGCCCGGACTTCCTTGCATCTTCAGTCCTGACATGTCGGGGGACCCCGGTTGCGGCTGAGCGGAGCCTGCGGCGACCTGCCGTCGGTCAGTGTCGTCTATGATTCCGCCTGCCGACCACTCGACCCGGATGGAGTCCGCCATGCTCGCTCTCCTGCTCGACCCCGGAACCTGGGCCGCGCTGTTCTCGGTGACCCTGGTGCAGATCGCGCTCGGCGCCGACAACCTGATCATCATCACGCATCCTCGCCGGCAAGCTGCCGCCGAACGGCGGCAGAAGGCGGCGATCCGCTGGGGCCTGATCCTGGCGATGGTCTTCCGGCTGATCCTGCTCGGCCTGGTGAGCTCGCTGCTGCGCTTCGCCGGGGAGCCCTTCCACCACTTCGACCTGCACCCTTCTCGGGCTCCACCTCGAGGGCGCGCTGAGCGGCAAGGCCCTGATGCTGGTCGGCGGCGGTCTGTTCCTGATCTGGTCCGGCGTCAAGGAGCTGCGCCACAAGATCAAGGGCGTCGAGCACCAGGTCCAGGAGGCGGCAGGCTTCCGCCAGGTCCTGGCGATGATCGTCGGCCTCAACCTGCTGTTCTCGGTCGACTCGATCCTGACCGTCGTCGGGATGACCGACATCTACCTCGTGATGGCGGGCTCGGTGGTGATCTCGGTGGCCCTGATGCTGGTCTTCGCCTCGCCGATCGCCGACTTCATGCGCGCCAACCCCGACTTCGAGATCCTGGGCCTGTTCGTGCTGCTGCTGATCGGCTTCGTGCTGTTCCTCGAGGGCGGCCACGTCGCCCACATGCTGGTCAACGGCAACGACGTGCCCCTACATCCCGCAGTGGATCACGATCTTCATCCTGATGCTGATGTTCGCGGTGGACCTCTACCAGAACTTCCTCGAGCGCAAGCGCGACCAGTCGCCGGTGGTGCTGCGCCGTCGCAAGAAGTAGCCCGACGCCTCGCATCCCCGGGGCGCTCGAGCGGCTGCGGTGTGCCGGCTCACTGTCCGGTGGCGTGCCGACGGTCGGTGCTGGGCGCACACTGCGGCGGCTCATCGCGGCGATCGACGCCGGTCCGGACGTCGCAACCGACGCAGGCGAGGCCTGGGAGCTCGCCGGCTGAGGAAGCGCCGGGCGGGCCGACGGCCTCGACACGTCGAACGTGTCGGTGTCACACCTCGACCGGGTCCAGCGACACACCCTCGGGGTGCGGGCCTCGACCGCCGTCTGCGGCAACGACATCGCCTCGAGCTGCCTCTACGCCTCGGCCCTGTGTGCGGCGCAGGCGGGCGTCTTCGCGCCGCTGGCGTTGCTGGTCGTCGCCCGGTCGCTCTGCGACCGCGTGCTGGCGGCCAAACGCTGAGTTCATGAACAGGCGCATGCCAAGATCGCCGAGATCATCGAGCGGTTGTCCGAGCGCCCTGCGGTGCCGAAGAGCTACATGTTCATCGGCACGCCAGGCGACCAGTTCCCCCATCGCATCGAGGATCTCGGCGGCGTGCGCCTGATCCTGCGCTGAGATGGTACGAACCCTTCCGAGTGGGTCCTCGTCGCGGTTGACATCCGGTTGCAGGATGTCCATCATCGGGTACCGTGCGAAGGCGCAGGATGCACGCTTCGGTCACCATCACCGCCGTGTTGGCGGTGTGGTTCGGCGTGCTCTCGGCTGTGCCTCACACCCACCTGATCGACCGCGGGGACCGGTCCTGCGAGGCCTGGTCGCGGTCCACCGTTGACCGGCTGACCGGCGATCTCCTCGCCGCAGCCGGCGCGCACGATCACCCGTGTCTCGCGTGCCTGATCCGCGGCACGACGGCCGCTCCGGCAGGTCCGGCGCTCGACCTGCAGCCGACGGCGACCGTCGGCTGCGCGTTCGCACCGGCGGATTCGATCCGGGGACACGGGCGGGCACATCTTCCCGGTCAGCGCGGTCCTCCCATCAGCGTGTGACGCCGCCGGGCCGCAGGCCCGGTCCGCGAACGCTGAACGCACCCTGAACGGGAGGAATCATGAACATCGATCGTGCCCGAGCCGTGCTCGGGATCGCCGTGATGATGGCATCGACGGTGGCGGCGCAGTCGTCGGACCCACCGACGCCGACCGCCCCATCGACGACCATCGAGCAGCTTCAGCACCAGGTCGAAGAGCTGACACGCCAGCTGCAGCTGGTCCAGGAGCAGCTCGCAGAGCTGCAACGACAGCAGCGGCAGCAGGCGCAGGAGGAGGACACCCAGCGCCTCCGGGAGGCGGCCGCCGCCGCTGCGACCTCCGCGGAGCCGTCCGAGATCGACACCACGACCGCGTTCGTCTCGGGCACCCGCATGCAACCTCAGCTCAATCCGGAGATCTCGGTCGCCGGCAGCCTGTATGCGATCGGCGGCTCGGCCGAGAAGGAGAGCTTCTCGGCCGGCGAATGGGAGCTCGACATCCAGTCGTACCTCGACCCGTACTCACGCTTCCACCTGGTGCTCGGCAAGCCGGCCGACGAGGAACTCGAGCTCGAGGAGGCCTACGTCACGCTGGCTCGGTCTCCCGGGCCACACCTCGCTGACCGTCGGCAAGAAGCGCCAACAGTTCGGAGTCCTCAACCGCTGGCATCTCCACGCCCTCGACCAGGTCGGATCGCCCCTGGTGCTGCAGCGAGAGCTTCGGCGACGAAGGCCTCGCCGGCACCGGCCTGTCCGTTCGACTGGGTCATGCCGCCCGCTGTGGGCCGACGCCAACGAGCTGACCGTCGAGGTGATGAACGGCGACAACGACGTCGCCTTCGCCGGCGGGGACTGGGAGCACCCGTCGCTGCTCGCCCGCCTCAAGAGCTACTGGGACCTGACTCCCGACAGCTACCTCGAGGTCGGCCTCAACGGCCTCCACGGCAACGCCGACGCGGACGGCCGGCTCGACCACGATTTCTTTGCTCTCGACCTGACCTACAACTGGTACCCGGCGGGTCGCGAGCTGTACCGCGAGTTCACCCTGCGCGGCATGCTGCTGTACTCCGATCTCGCCCTCGACGCCGGCTCGGCCCGCGAGCGCATGGGGCGGCTACGTCTACGGCCAGATGAAGCTGTCATCGCGCTGGATCACCGGGTCTGCGCTACGACTGCGTCGAGGACCAGCGCGAGGCGGGCCATCGCTTCTGGGGCGTGTCGCCGTATCTGACCATGTGGCAGTCGGAGTTCGTCCGGCTGCGCGGCCAGCTCGACTACCTCGACGACAACCTGGCGGGGGTCGACCGCCGCTTCGTGCTCCAGCTGACGGTGGCGGCCGGTCCCCACAAGCACGAGACCTACTGACGGGAGACACCCATGAAGACGCTGACTCGTCCGTTCATGACGGCGCTCGTGCTGCTGATCGCCTCGGTCGCCGCCGGCTCGCGCGCCACGGTCAAGGTGGTGACCACCTTGCAGGACTACGCCGCGATCGCGCGTGAGGTCGGCGGCGATCGGGTCGAGGTGCAGGCGATCGTCGCCGGCAACGCCGACGCCCACTTCATCAAGCCGAAGCCGTCCTACGCCCTGATGCTCAAGGACGCCGACCTGTTCGTCAGCACCGGCCTCGACCTCGAGCTGTGGGCGCCGGTGCTGGTCAACAAGGCCGGCAACCGCCGCGATCGTCGACGGTGCGCCGGGCTACGTCGCGGCGGCGCACGGCATCGAGCTGCTCGACGTGCCCACGTCGCTCGACCGCTCGGGGGGCGACATCCACATCTACGGCAACCCGCACATCCAGACCTCGCCGCTCAACGCGGCCGATCATCGCCCGCAACATCGCCACCGGGCTGTGCAAGGTCGATGCCGCCGGCTGCGAGCTCTACCGTGCCAACGCCGCCGCTTTCGGTGACCGGATCGCGCGGCGACTGTACGGCGACGACCTCGTCGACCTGCTCGGCCGCGACGCTCTCGATCCTCTCGCCCGCCAGGGCCGGTTGATCCCGTTCCTCGAGCAGCAGGGCCTGATCGGCCGGCTCGGCGGCTGGCTCGCCGAGGCCATGCCGCTGCGCGGCGCCAGGATCGTCTGCTACCACAAGAACTGGGTCTACTTCACGACCCTGTTCGGGATCGAGGTCGTCGACTACGTCGAGCCGAAGCCGGGCATCCCGCCGACCGCGCGCCACGTCGCCGACCTGATCGAGCGCATCGAGGCCGAGCACATCCGGGTCCTTCTGTCGGCCAACTACTTCGAGGAGCACAAGCCGGAGCTGATCGCCGAGCGCACCGGGATCACGCCGGTCATCGGTGCCGATGTCGGTCGGCGGCGAGGCGGGCGTCGCCACCTACTTCGACCTCGTCGACACCTGGATCGAGACGGCTGCGGCAGGCGTTCGCCGCCGACGCCGAGCCGCTGACCGACGCGGCCGCCGCGAGGACGTCCGCGGCGGCCGCCATGGCCCCGACCTGGGCGTCGAGGAGCCGTTCGATGATCGAGATGCTGAGCTTCATGGCCGCGCCCTTCGCCGCCTGCCTGGTGCTGGTGGGGATCCACGCCTACTTCGGGATCCACGTCATCGAGCGCCGGGTGCTGTTCGTCGACCTCGCGGTGGCCCAGTTCGCGGCGCTCGGTGCGGTGGTCGGCTTCGCCGCCGGCCACCATCCCGGGCGAGCTCGGCTCGACGCTCTACAGCATGGCGCTTCGCGACCCTGGCCGCGGCGCTCTTCGCGCTCACCCGCATGCGCCACGAGAAGCTGCCCCAGGAGGCGATCATCGGCATCACCTTCGTCGTCGCCTCGGCGGCGGCGATCCTGATCGCCGACAAGGCCCCCGAAGGCGCCGAGCACATCAAGGAGACCCTGTCGGGCAGCCTGCTCTGGGTCACCTGGCCGACGGTGATCAAGGACCTCGTGATCTACTCCCTGGTCGGCCTGTTCCACTGGCTGCTGCGCCACCGTTTCCTGCTCATCACCACCGATCCCGACGAGGCCTACCGGCGGGGCTGGGTCGTGCGCTGGTGGGACTTCCTGTTCTACCTTTCGTTCGGCGTGATCATCACCTTCTCGGTCGAGATCGGCGGCATCCTGATGGTGTTCAGCTACCTCGTGATCCCGGCCTGCATCGCGATCCTGCTCGCCACGGAGCATGCGGACGCGGTTGATTCTCGGCTGGTTGATCGGCTGGCTCGGATCGGCTCTCGGGCTGGTCGCCTCGTACGTCTGGGACTTCCCGACCGGACCGGCGATCGTCGTCGTCCTCGGTCTCATGCTGGCGTTTGTCTGGGCCATCGGCGCGGTCCTGAAGGGGCGCCGTCCCGAAGTCTGACGGCGCCTGGAGCAGCGGCGCGGGCCGGCTGATCCCCGGTTTCGCGGCCCGGGATTCAGGACCGCCTGCGACCTCGAGGGAGGCCGCCGCGGACTCGCGGCGCCGGACAGCCTCACACGTGCAGACCGGCCGACTTCGCCGTGCGCTCGCGCATGGTGTCGGGGGTCCACTCGAGGCCCCGGATGGAGACCGTACCCCTTTCCACCCGGTGCCGCCGGCCTGGCGCCATGGAGTACAGTGAGTCGATCGTGAGCGTCCAGGATCACTTCTCGGGGGTCGCGGCGGCCTACGCTGCCTTTCGACCGGACTACCCGACGGCGCTGTTCGACTGGCTGGCTGCGGTCTCCCGCCGGCATGAGCTGGCGTGGGACTGCGCCTGCGGCAGCGGCCAGGCCTCGCGGCCGCTGGCGTCGCGTTTCGCCCTCGTGGTCGCCTCGGACGCCAGCGCGATCCAGGTGGCCATGGCCCCGCCAACCGAAGGTATCCGGTACCTCGTCGCGCCGGCTGAGCCTGCGCCGCTGGCGACCGGCGCCGTCGACCTGGTGGTGGTCGCGCAGGCGCTCCACTGGTTCGAGGGCGAGTCGTTCAACGCCGAGGTCCGCCGAGTGGTCCGGCCGGGGGGCGTGTTCGCGGCGTGGACCTACGGCCTGCCGCATTTTCTTTCCGAGGGCGTCGAGCAGCGGGTGCACCGCTTCATCGGCGATGTCCTCGGGCCGTACTGGCCGGACGAGGTCCGTCACGTGCTCGACGGCTACTCCCACCTCGACATTCCCTTTGCGGAGATCGACGCACCACGTTTCGAGATGCGGGTCGACTGGACGCTCGAGCGTTTTCTGGCCTTCGTCCGCACGTGGTCGGGTGTGCGACGGTATGTTGACGAGCGCCACGAGGATCCGGTTGATCGTCTCACCGCTGAGCTCGCGCACTTCTTCGGAAACGCCGGGGGCACCGAGGTCGTCAGCTGGAGGATCGAGCTGAGAGCCGGCAGGAAATGACCCGGTCGCGTCGTGTCGGTGGGAGTGCGAGGGCTACGGCGCGCTCAGGCTGAGATGATGGTGGCGACAGGGTCAAGACACACTTCCTCGGCGGGCGGAACCCATCGCGCACGCGGCGATCGTGGGCTGAGGCTGCGCCGCCGCGCCCGGCACCAGCCGCACGGTCGCGCTCATTCCCACGCTCGCTCAACTATCTCACTTGGATCCAGGTATTTGACTCGCGTTTCGACGTGTCCTAGCTTGGAGATGGACCGAGAAGGGAGGTTCCATGACCGAGGAACCCAAGGGATGCGCACGCGTCACCGGGGCCGTCCTGGGCGGGCCGGAACCCGCCGAAGCTCAACCGTCCACGACCGCACCGGGAAGGGAGACCACGATGACCGCACGCGTCGGCCAGAAGGCGCCTGACTTCAATGCCCCTGCGTACCACGAGGGGACGTTCAAGAACGTCCAGCTGTCCGACCACTTCGGCAAGTGGATCCTGCTCTGCTTCTACCCGGGCGACTTCACCTTCGTGTGAGCGACCGAGGTGTCGGCGGTCGCCGACAAGTACAAGGAGCTGCAGGACCTCGGCGTGGACGTCTTCTCGGTCAGCGTCGACAGCCACTTCGTGCACAAGATGTGGAACGACCACGAGCTGGTCAAGATGGTCGACGGCGGGGTTCCGTTCCACATGCTCTCGGACCAGGCCGGCAACATCGGCCGCGCCTACGGGGTGTGGGACGAGAACCAGGGGATCGAGCTGCGCGGCCGGTTCATCATCGACCCCGACGGCGTGATCCAGGCGATGGAGGTGCTGACGCCTCCGGTCGGACGCCGCATCGCCGAGACCATACGCCAGGTCCAGGCCTTCCAGGTCGTGCGCGCGAGCAAGGGCGCCGAGGCCACCCCCGCGGGGTGGATGCCCGGAGACCCGGTGCTGCGCCCCGGCCCCGACCTTGTCGGCAACGTGTGGAAGGTGTGGAGCCCGAGCATGGAGAAGTGAGGCTGGAGACGGACACGGCGAAGTGACGGAGATCGTCTCCGCCCTCGGAACCTCTCGGCCGGGACGCTGTCCTTCTCCCGTGACGAGGGTGCCGGCTCCCACAGAACGGGGAAGGTGACCTCTCGTCTGTCCTTCCCCCCATCCTCGAGCCCAGCACCGAGGCGATGCCCTTGACGTCGCGCCGAGCGTCAGAGCCACCCCGGCCGAGACCCGGGTGCGGCCGGTGGCGACCCGGGTGATCGCCCTGATCACCGGACCTGTGGTAGGGTCACACAACGAGCATCATGTGCTGGTCTCGTTCTCGCGGGGTCGAGGAGTCGTGAGGCTGACAGTGCGGGGGCGGGGTGGTGCGCGACGAGGAGAAGAACGCGCGCGAGCTGATCGCGGAGCTCGACGAGCTTCGGGCGCTGGCCGACCGGCCCGACTCGCCGCTGCGAAGCGCCGTCGGGATCATCAACGCGAGCCCGGTGGTCGTCTTCCTGTGGCGGAACGAGCACGGCTGGCCGGTCGATCTCGTGTCGGACAACGTCCTGCAGGTGTTCGGTTACTCGGCGTCGGATTTCACCGACGGCCGCGTGGCCTACGCCGACGTGGTGCACCCCGAGGACATCGATCGAGTGCGACGCGAGGTTTCGGAGCACAGCGGCCGCCCCGGTTGCACGAGCTTCGCGCACGAGGCCTATCGCATCGTCACCAGCAGCGGGGAGACCCGATGGCTCGACGACCGGACCACCATTGTGCGCGACGGCAGCGGCGCGATCACCCACTACCAGGGCATCGTGCTCGACATCACGAGTCGACGGTCGACCGAGGAGGCGCTGCGGCTCAGTCGGGAGAAGTACCGCCGGGTCTACGAGACGGCGCCGCTCGCCTTTGTCGTCTGGGACAGCAGCTGCCTGGTGACCGAGTGGAACGAGCGTGCCGAGGAGCTCTTCGGCTGGTCGCGCGACGAGGTTCTCGGAAGGAGCTTCTTCGAGTTCCTGATCCCCGAGGCCGAACGACCCAACGTCGGGGACGTCGTCGACGCTCTGTTGGCCGGTGAGCTGCCGAGCCACAGCATCAACACCAACCTCACCAAGGACCGCCGGCTCGTGACCTGCGAGTGGAACAACGCTCCACTTCATGACGAAGGTGGCGCGATCGTCGGCGCGCTGTCGCTGGCTCTCGACATCACGGATCGCCTTCGCCACGAAGAGGAGAGGGCTCGCCTTGAAGAGCAGATGCACAGGGTGAGGAAGCTCGAGAGCTTGAGCGTGCTCGCGGGCGGAATCGCGCACGACTTCAACAACCTGCTGGTCGGAATCCTGGGAAACGCAGAGCTCGCGCTGCTCGAGCTCCCACCGGGGTCGCGAGCCCGGAGCCATGTCAAAGGCATCGAGGCCGCAGCGGTGCGCGCCGCCGATCTCGCCCAGCAGATGTTGGCGTACTCGGGCAAGGGCCAGTTCGTGGTCGAGCTGCTCGACCTCAACCCGCTGGTCGAGGAGATCGTGCACCTGCTCGAGCTCTCGATCTCGGGCAACGCTGCTCTCAGGCTCGATCTCGCTCCCTGTGGTCCAGTGGTCAGCGGTGACGCGACCCAGCTGCGGCAGATCCTCATGAACCTGATCACCAACGCCTCCGATGCGATCGACAACGAGGCGGGTGTGATCGCGGTGAGGACCGGCTGCAGGCGCTGCACGAGTGCGGAGCTGAGCGCCACGTACATCGACGATCATCTCCCCGAGGGCACCTATTGCTTCATCGAGGTGAGCGACACCGGGAGAGGAATCGACGACAGCATTCGTTCGCGGATCTTCGAGCCGTTCTTCACGACCAAGTTCTCCGGACGGGGGCTCGGACTCGCGGGTGTGCTCGGGATCGTGCGTGGGCACGGCGGCGCGATCAAGGTCGACAGCGAGCCTGGCCGCGGAACGACCTTCACGATTCTCCTCCCTGCGGTCCAGGGCGGGCGGGCCAAGGACGAGGCGAGCTCGACGGAGGCGAGGTCATGGAGCGGCACCGGGAAGGTGCTGGTGGTCGACGACGAGCAGATGGTCCTCGAGGTCGCCCGCCGGGCGCTCGAGCGCCTGGGCTACGAGGTCGAAATCGCGCACAACGGCGAGCAGGCCGTGGAGCTCGTCGAGCGAAGGCCCGAGGAGTACGCGTGCGTGCTGCTCGATCTGACCATGCCAGGGATCGGCGGCGAGGAGTGTTTTAGGCGGTTGCGCTCGATTCGCGCGGATCTTCGTGTGATCCTGTCGAGTGGCTACAGCGAGTGCGAGCTGGTTTCGCGATACGCAGAGTCTGGATTCAGCGGGTTCATTCACAAACCCTACCGGCTCGAGACCCTCGCCGAAGCGGTGAAGACCGCGATTGGCGCTGGTCGCGTGTAGACGCCGGTTACAGGAGTGCTTCCCACAGACCCTGGAAGCGGACCAAGGCCCAGGCTCCAGGTATGAGCAACAGGGGGGAGACGAACGCGGAGAGGAGCAGGGCGCCGGCAGAGGCAAACAGGAGTCTCGCTGCGCTGATCTCGAACAGCTCGGAGAAGCCGACGACGTAACCCCGCACCACCAACACCAGCACCGGCAGCTGCACCGGCAGCCAGACCAGCGAGAGCACCCCGGAGGGCAGGGTCATCACGCTGAAGGTCACGATCGCCGCTGCCAAAGTCAGAACCGTGGCCGGGAAAGCGTTGCGCCCAGATCGTGCTTCCGTCGGGCCACCACAGCACGCGGGCAGACGACGAACCGCCACATCTCGCCCGCGACCTCGAGCCACGCACGAGCCCTGTTGTCCTGCGGGCGCAACTTTCCGAGATCAGTCCTGATTCCAAAGGCTGAGAAACAAGGAGATTCCGGGGACTACCTGGGCCGCGATCGGCGTCACTCGCTCGCGGCCTGCTCGAGACGCGTCGGGTTGGAGCCGGGGGCGGTCCCCAGGGGGAGCTCGACCGTGAAGGTCGAGCCCTCTTCCGGGGTGCTCACGGCCTTGATGCGGCCACCCATCACCTCGACCAGGGCCTTCACGATCGCGAGCCCGATGCCGCTCCCGCCGTATCGGCGTGCGGCGGAACCGTCGGCCTGCACGAAGGGGCCGAAGAGGTGGTCCAGCTCTTCGATCGGGAAGCCGATCCCGGTGTCGCTGACGTCGAACCGGACTCGCAGCGGGGCTTCCGGGTCGCCGGCGGGGGCGATCTTGACCACGATCTGCCCTTGGGATGTGAACTTGACCGCGTTGTCGACCAGGAGCTTGAGGATCTGCTGGAGCCGGGCGGGATCTCCCACCACCCGCGCCGGCAGCCGGTGGTCGGTCTCGACCCTGAACTCGACGCCCTTTCCCCGGGCGCGGTCCGCGAGCGGCTCCAGGCCGTCCGCGACCATCTCCCGGAGGTCGAACTCCAGCTCGTTGATCGTCAGGCGGTTCACGTCGAGAGCCGAGAAGTCGAGGATGTCGTTGAGGATCTGGAGCAGCGACTGGGCGCCTTTCTGGAGCGAGGCCAAGAACTTGCGCTGCTGGTCCGAGAGCTCGGTCCGGTCCAGCAGCTGAGCCATTCCGAGCACGATCGTCATCGGGGTCCGGAACTCGTGGCTCATCGTGGCCAGGAAGACGCTCTTCGCGGTGCTGGCCTCTTCGGCCTGGGCCCGCGCCGCGTCGAGCTGGTGTGACTGGTCCTTGAGCCGGGTGATCAGCTGGCGAGCGGTGCGGACCGCCGCTGCGGCCCGCCTCCGGCGTCGGTCGGAGGGACGGGCCGCGGTCGAGATGTAGAGCGCGGTCAGGTAGAGGAACAGCGCCTTGGCGAGCTCGGTGCTCCACGAGATCGGGCGGTGCTCGACGAACGCCATGTACGCGGCGAGGAGGAGGTACGCGGCGGTGATCAGGTGTCCGAAGACCAGGGTGCGCCGCACCGAGGTCACCACCTGGTCGGCGACCCGCACCAGCGGGATGAAGAAGACCCAGGAGCGATCGCCCCCGGCGTAGTAGATCGCGACCATGTAGAGCGCGATGTCGAGGGTCAGGAAGAGATCGCCGAGATCAAAACGCCTGACCGAGGCCGAGAACAGCACCAGGGCCAGCCAGCTGACCAGGCAGTAGACCCCGGCCACGATGCCGAACTCGAGCATGTCGGGCCACGAGACGAAGCCCAGGAACACCCGGTTGTGGAATGCGATACCGAAGGTCAGGAGGACGAAGCCGATCAACCGCAGGAGCGGGATCTGCACCACCTGCAGCCGGCGGCGGCGCCGAGCCTGGACGAGGGCGATCCTCTCCGGGTCGAGCTCGAGCCCGACCTCGGCCCCGGCCCCGATGTTGTCTGCAGCCGATGGTGCGTCTGGCATCTGCGGCCATCATACTCAAACGGATCGGCCGCCGTTCAGCGCCCCGAGTCGTCGATCACTCGGCCGTCGCGCAAGTGGATTCGGCGTCCGGCGTGCCGGGCGATGTCCGGCTCGTGGGTGACCAGCACCACCGTGGTCCCAGCGGCGGCAAGTTCGTCGAGCACGGCCATGATCTCCTGCGAGGTGGCCGAGTCGAGGTTACCGGTGGGCTCGTCGGCGAGGATGATCGAGGGGCTGTTGACGAGCGCGCGGGCGATGGCGACCCGCTGGCACTGGCCGCCGGAGAGCTCGTTGGGGCGGTGGTCCAGGCGGTCGGCAAGGCCGACCCGCTCGAGGGCGGCGCGGGCCATGTCGAGTCGCTGGCGGCGCGGGATTGAGCCGTAGACCAGCGGCAGGGCCACGTTGGTCAGAGCATCGGTCCGCGGCAGCAGATTGAAGGTCTGGAACACGAAGCCGATCTCCTGGTTGCGGATTGCGGCGAGCTGGTCGTCGTCGAGCGTGTGCACCAGGGTACCGCGCAGCCGGTACGAGCCGGCGGTCGGGGAGTCCAGGCAACCGAGGATGTTCATCAGCGTCGACTTGCCGCTGCCCGACGAACCCATGACGGCCAGGTACTCACCGTGCCCGATCTCGAGGTCCACACCTGCCAGCGCCCGCACCTCGCCGCCACCCATCAGGTAGGTCCGCTCGACTCCACGGAGCTCGATGAGGGCGCCGTCTGCACCGGCGCCGGGAGATCCCGCGGCAGGTACGGCCGGGCTCACTCGTACCTCAGCGACTCGATCGGATCGAGGCGCGAGGCGCGAACCGCCGGGTAGAGCCCCGAGGTCAGGCCGACGGCCACCGACACGCCGGTCGCCAGAGCCACCGACCACAGGGTGACCAGCGTCGGCCAGCCGGCCGACCACGCCACCACCTTCGCGATGGCGACGCCCATCAGCACCCCTGCTGCGCCGCCGATGGCACTGATGGTGAAAGCCTCGATCATGAACTGGGAGCGGATGTCCCGGCGTCGGGCGCCGACCGCGCGCCGGACGCCGATCTCGCGGGTGCGCTCGAGCACCGTGGCCAGCATGATGTTCATGATGCCGATGCCGCCGACCAGCAGCGAGATGCCGGCGATGCAGCCCATCACGATGTTGAACAGCCGCTGGGTCCGCTGACTTTCGGCCATGCAGCGCCTCCGGGACCACGATCTCGAAGTCGTCGGCGCCGGCGTGGAGGCGCTCCAGGAGAGCGTCGATCGCCACCGCGGCCGCGCGCGTGTCGGCGTCGTCAGCGAATCGGACGACGATCTCGTCGAGCGGCGACTCGAGGGGATCGCGGTCGAACTTGCGCAGGGCGGTGCTCACCGGCACGTAGATCGCGTTCGAAGAGGAGCCGATCGTGACCCCCTGGAACGAGTCGACCTCACCACCGGCCGGAGCCAGCACGCCGACCACCTCGAGCCACACGTCGTTGACCTTGAGGTGCTGGCCGACCGCAGGCCCGAACCCGAACAGGTGGCGACGCACCCCCTCGCCCAGGATCGCCACCTGGGCATGCTCACGAACGTCGCGGCGGTCGAGGAATCTCCCTTCGGCCACCTCCAGGTTGACCAGCCTGGCGTGCTCGTCGGACACGCCGTAGACGAGTGCGTCGTCCGCTCGGGCCTCTGCCGCGAGCACCGTGTAGGGGTCTACGGTGACCTTGGGGGCCACCAGCACCACGCCGGGCACGGCGTCCTCGATCGCCTCGCAGTCGCGGAGCGACACGCCCAGCGACTTCTGGCGGACCTCCTCGGCATCATCCTGCTTGAGCTGCTTGGCCCGCACCACCACGTTGTGCAGACCGAGGCGGGAGATGGTCCGAAGCGCCTCCTGCTCGGCGCCGGCGCCGATCGACAGCATGGCGATCACCGCACCGACCCCGAACACGATGCCGAGCATGGTCAGCACGGCACGCAGCGTGTGGGCGGAGATGCTGCCGACGGCGGAGCGCAGGGCCTCCTCGAGCTTCATCGGGTCCGATCCTGAGCCCGCTGCGCTCCAGCTGTTCCGCCTCGGGAAGCCGCGCCAGGCTCGAGATCCGCCGGTTCGCGCAGCGCGACCAGGTCGCCTGGGGACACCGCGCCGTCAATCGCCAGCAGGCCCAGCGAGGCTGCCTTGACCTGGACCGGGCACGGCTTGAAGCGCCGTCCGTTCCTGACGAAGACAACCCGCTCTCCGTTCCTCTCGTGGACTGCCTGACGCGGCACCACCAACGCATCCTCGAGGTTCACCAGGAGGAGCGTGGCCCGCACCCGGTGACCAGGTTTCATCACCTCCGGGTCGGTGGTCTCGAGCTCGAGGGTCACCCCGAAGTACTGCACCGGCGAGCTGCGGAGGCGCGGTTTGGCGACCGTGTCGACCCTTCCGATCACCGCGGAGTACTGGCGCTCGGGGTGGGCCTCGATGACGACCGTTGCGGGCTTGCCCGGCGCGAGGCCGCCGGCGTCCGCCTCGAGCACGTAGACCTCCGCCTGCATGGTCGTCGGGTCGGGGATCTCTGCGATCTGCTGGCCTTTCCAGACCTCTGAGCCGATCTGGGGCGGTTCGCCCCGCCAACCCCGGGCGAGCGTGAGCAGGCCGGCGTGCGGCGCCCGCACCTCGAGAGCCTGAAGCCCGTCCCGGGCCTGGTCGATCTTCATCTGGGCCCTGCGGCGCTTGATGTTGAGCAGCTCGAGGTTGGTCCTCGCCAGCCTCTCCTGAATGGCGCGCGAGTCGGTAGCGTGCTGCTTGCGCTCGGTGGCCAACCTGCCGTCGATCTCGGACTCGATGATCTCGTGGCGCGAGAAGATGGCGTCGTCGGTCTTCTGGAAGCGCTGCGCCAGGTTGACCTCGAGCTCGGCGACCTGGAGGTCGGTTTCGAGCGAGCCCCGGGCAGTGTCGCTCGCCGCCTCCATCTTGCCCACCTCAAGGGTGGCGCTCTCGAGATCTCCCTGACCGGAGCGGAGCTGCTCCTCCATGTCGGTGGGATCGAATCGTGCGACCAGGTCGCCCGGCCTCACCGCCACTCCGTCCGGGGCGATCCAGGCGATCCGTACCGACCGCTGCACTTCGGGAGGCACCGAAATCACGGTGATCTCTGCTGCCTTGAGAGTACCTTCGGCGGTCACGCGGTGCTCGAAAGTGCGTCGCTGGACCGCGCAGGTCGGCACGCTGTCCCGGTTGTTGCAGCCCATCACGAGCAACAGAAACGGCACGAGGAGGTGCGCCGCGACCTCGATCACGGGAGCGTCGCCCCTGCTCATCGGTCCTCGACGTGGCCGCTCTTCAGAAGCACCCTGTCGCCCTCGTCGAGCTCGTCCAGGACCTCGAAGAACTCCGAGTTTCGACGCCCCAGCCTGGGTCGAACCCGGCGCTGCCCGAGCATCGTGCGCACGGTCACGCTCGGGCCTCGAGCCTCCAGGGTCACCGCCTCCAGCGGGATGACCAGGGCGTCGGGCACCTCCTCGGCCACGATCCGGCCGCGGAACCGCATGCCCGGTCGCATGCGCTCGCGGTCCGTCCGCTCGAGATCGATCTCGAGCCGCACGACCTTCTGGGGGTTCCGCCACGAACGCTGCTGCACGGACCGGTGCATGGTTCGCACCACTCCGAGGTACTCCGTGTCGGGATGAGCCTCGAGCCGCAGCCGCACGCTCTGGCCCTGCTCGATGCGCCCGGCGTCGGACTCGGCCACCTCCGCGCTGGCCCGCATTCTCGAGAGGTCCGGGATCTCGATCACCTTGTCCGCTCGCCACACCGAGTCCCCGGTCTTCTTCTTCTCACCGCGCCAATTGGAGGTGTAGATCAGGATGCCGGAACGTGGTGCGGTGACCGTCATCGCGGCGATCTGGCCCTCGAGCTCCTGCACGCTGGTGGCTGCCCGGTCCCGGCGCTCCTCGAGGGCCACAACCTCGGCCGCGCCGGCAACCCGCCGGTGCTCCCGCCTGGCCTCCAGGCTGTCCACCTCGAGCTCGGCGAGGTGACGGTCGATGCGCGCCTTTTCGATCTCGCTGCGGGCAACCAGCGAGTCGGGCGTGGCCAGCTTGAGCTCGGCCTTGCGCAGGCGGCTGCGGGCCTCCTCGAGTTGCAGCCGCAGATCACGCTGCTCCTTCTCACGATCGGTGATCTTCTTCTCGAGCTCCTTCTGGGCAGCGTCACGCTCGGCGGTCTCCTCCTGGAGCTGCCTCTGCAGCTCGGTGGTGTCGAAACGGAGTACAGGCGCGCCTTCACTGATCTCGGCGCCTTCCGGCGCCATGAACGAGATCTTGAAGCTCCACATCTGACGCATCTGCGGCGGCCCGAGCGCGGCGCTCTCAACCGCCTCCAGGTCGCCCTCCACGTCGGCGCCGAGGACCAGGTCGTCGCGAACCACGCGCGCCCACTCACCGCGGGTGGGTTGGAGGTGGGCTGCGACGACGAGAGCGACCACCACCAGCATCGATCCCGCTCCGGCGCCGGTCACACGGCGGCTGATGAGCCGCCTCACCGGTCCTCTCCCACCACCGGCCGAAACAGCGCGGTGCCTACGTCGAGCTCGCCGCGCACGGCACAGGCCTGAGGATTGCAGGCAACCACCTCAACCGGCACATCGCCGGCGCCGGTCGTGACGACGGGGCTTCCCTCTCGGTCGAAGCGGATCGCGCCGCGCGCCACCAGCAGCTCGTTGTGCAGAGTACGTCCTCGGACCACGATCTTGACCGACATACCGGGCAGCATGCGTCCGGTGTCGATGGAATCGAGATCGACGACGCAACGAGACCACCGGCGCAGCGACGACCCTTCAGCTCCCTCGGCGAACGCGGAGATCTCGCGAACGACACCGGTGTAGACAGTGTTCGGATAGGCATCCAGCGCGGCAGTGACCACCTCACCGGGCAGAATCCGGCCGTCGTCGACGTCGAACAGCCTGGCCTGGACGATCATGGTGTCGAGGTCGGGAATGTGGCCCATGACCATGCCCGGATAGGTCACGTCGCCGTTCTCGAAGACTCTGTCCTGTTGCCAGTTGCGGCTGAGAATGAAGATGCCCGATCGCGGCGCCCGCAAGGTGAGGCGTTCGATGCGCTCCAGGGTCGTGCTCTCCCGGGCGCGGGCCTGCTCGAGCGCGATGAGCCCGATCTCGTAGTCCTTGGCCGCGATGCGCCGGGTGTTGGAGAGAGTCCGCTCGGCCTCCGCGAGCTCAAGCTGGGCTCGGCTGAGCTCGAGCCCACGTCGCTCCACCTCAAGCTCCGACAGGAGGCTCTCCGGAGTGCCGGCATCGATCGCCGCCTTGGCAACCTGTGCCCGGCAGCGCTCCACCGCGAAGCTGGCCTCGTCGACCGAGGCGGCGCCCGTGGCCGTGGTGGCTGCCAGCAGGTTCTCGGCCTCGATCACCCGCACCCGCATCTCGTCGAGGTTGGAGACGAGCTGCGAGTTGTCGAGCTCGATCAGCTTGTCGCCGGCCGCGACCGGGCGTCCGTCCTCCATCAGCCAGCGGATCTGCAACGGCCAGATCCCGACGTTCGGCGCCACCAGCGCGGCGGAGTCCTCGGCAACCAGCTCACCGGTGAGCAGTGTCTGACGCTCGAGGTCTCCGCGGGAGACGACCGCCGATTCGGCTGCGAAGCCGGCGTCGGCTTGGTTTCCAGAGCAGCCGACAAGCCCAACTGCCAGCAGCAGAAAAGCGGGGAGACGCGCCACACTCACTTCGTACGGAATTGTACGGCGGTCCGTCCAGACCTTTGTCACCCGCTTGCGACCGCAGGCGGTGCATCCCTTCTCGCCACGTGGCCGCGCGTGTCGGGCAGCTCAGCGGGGCCGGGTGATCGGACGGCTCGCGGGGTCCGTCCCGAGGCTGGTGGGCCTACCCCCAGCGGTAGACCATCGAGTTGATGTTCATGCCCGCGCCGACGGAGGCGAAGACGACGATGTCGCCCGGCTCGACGCTGTGCCCGTCGAGCGCGTCCCGGCTGAGCAGGTCGAGCAGCGTCGGCAGGGTGGCCACCGAGCTGTTGCCGAGCCACGAGATGGTCATGGGCATGATCCCGGCCGGGATCAGGTCGAGCCCGTAGAGCCTGAACAGACGTTTGATGATCGCCTCGTCCATCTTGGCGTTGGCCTGGTGGATGAGGACCTTCTTGACGTCGGACAACGTCAGCCCGGCTCGCTCGAGACTCTCCCGCACCACGCCGGGCACCTCGGTCAGTGCGTACTCGTAGAGCTTGCGGCCGTCCATCCTGAGGAACAGAGTGCCGTCCGGGTGATCGGGGTTGAGCGAGGTCTCCATCCGCAACAAATGGCTGTGGTTGAGGGTGTCCGAGCGTACCGAGTGGGAGAGGATCCCGGCCGACCCGTCGCCGATCCTGGCCTCCAGCACCGCGGCACCGGCTCCGTCGGCGTAGAGCATGCTGTCGCGGTCGTGGGGGTCCGACACCCGCGACAGGGTCTCGGTCCCCGACCACCAGAGCTCGCCGTACATCGCCCGAGCGAATGAAGCAGTCAGCCTGGATGACGCCCTGCAGCCACCCCGGACAGCCGAACGGCAGGTCGTACGCGACGCAGCTCGGATTCCGGATCCCGAGCTTGGCCTTGACCCGGGAAGCGAGAGAGGGCACGAAGTCCGACCTCGGGTTGTCCAGGCCCACGTCGCCGAAGTTGTGCGCCACGATCAGGCAGTCCAGGGTCTCCGGGTCGAGACCGGACGAGGTCAACGCCTCGCGGGAGGCAGCAAAGCCGATGTCGGAGGCGACCAGATCCCCGCCGACGTAGCGGCGCTGAGCGATCCCGGTGATCTCTTCGAACTTCTGCACTATGCGAGGGGTGGTCGAGCGGTCGAACGGCTGGCCGCGGCTCTCGAAGAACTCGTGGTTCAGGAAGTCGCTGTTGGGAACCCGGACCTCGGGTATGCAGCTCCCGGTTCCGATGATGACCGAACGCATGTCCTTCACCCTGCCTCCTCAGAAGCGAACTGGACGGGCACTGCGAGCATTCCGCACCGCCGTGCCCCGTGACCCGCGTCCGCCCAGTCTAGCCCACTCGAGGAGGCGGTTGGATATACTCTGCGATCGCATGCCGACACCGTTGATCAACGCCTCGGGGATCTCCAGGTCCTTTGGCAGCAGGATGCTGTTCGAAGGCCTCGACCTGGTGCTCGGCGACGGGGACCGCCTGGGCGTGATCGGGCCGAACGGGGCCGGCAAGACGACCCTGCTCGAGATCCTCGCGGGCTCGGGGACGCCGGACGAGGGCACGGTGATCCGACGGCGGGGGCTGCGGGTGGGCTACGTACCCCAGGAGGAAACCCTCGACCCGGAGGCGAGTGTTCTCGAGATCGTGCTCCGGGCGGCCGAGGAGGCTGCCGAGCCGGACCGGGTCGAGAGCGCGGTCGAGCGCGAGGTCCGGGCGCGCATCGTGCTCGACCGGGCCGGCTTCCGCGTGCCCGAGCAGCGGGCGGGAGAGCTGTCCGGCGGGTGGCGGAAACGAGTGGCGGTCGCCGCCGCGCTGGCCCGGGATCCCGAGGTGCTGCTGCTCGACGAACCCACCAACCACCTCGATCTGGAGGGCATCCTGTGGCTCGAGCAGCTGCTGCTGTCGAGCGGGCTCACGTTCGCGGTGATCAGCCACGATCGGGCCTTCCTCGGACACGTCGCGAGCCGGATGCTCGAGGTGTCGCCGGCCTACCCCGGGGGATTCCTGGCGGTTGACGGGCCCTTCGGCGGCTTTCTCGAGCACCGTGAGACCTTCCTCCGGGGCCGCGACCGCTACCGGGAGAGCCTCGCCAACCGGGTCCGGCGCGAGCTCGAGTGGCTCGGCCGCGGGCCCAAGGCGCGCACCACGAAGGCGCAGTCCCGAGCGGACCAGGCCGAGCGGCTCCAGGAGGAGCTGGCCGACCTGGACACGCGGCGGCCGGCGGATCCGATCGGGCTCGAGCTGGCCGGCTCCGGCCGCAGGACCAAGCGCCTGCTGGAGGCGATCGGTCTCGGCGCGAACGTCGGCGGGCGGCGGCTGTTCGCCGACCTCGACCTGCTGCTCGGACCGGGCCGCCGCGTCGGAGTGGTGGGACCGAACGGCAGCGGCAAGACGACTCTTCTGAAGATCCTCGCCGGGGAGCGCGAGCAGGACGCGGGCACGATCCGCACCGCCGAGCACCTCGAGGTGGTGTACTTCGACCAGACCCGCGAGCACCTGGACCACGAGCAGCCGCTGCGGCGCGCGCTGGCCGGCTCGTCGGACGGCGTGGTGTACCGCGATCGTCTGGTCCACGTGGTGACCTGGGCGCAGCGCTTCGGCTTTCGCGCCGACCAGCTCGAGCTTCAGGTGGGCGAGCTGTCGGGCGGTGAGCGCGCCCGGATCCACGTCGCCCGGATGATGCTGCGGCCCGCCGACCTGCTGCTGCTGGACGAACCCACCAACGACCTCGACATTCAGACCCTCGAGGTCCTCGAGGAGAGCCTGCTCGAGTCCTCTGCCGCGGTGGTCATGGTGACCCACGACCGCATGCTGCTCGACACCGTGTGCACGATGCTGATCGGCCTCGACGGCCGCGGTGGGATCGCCGCGATCGCCGACACCGGTCAGTGGCAGCGGGAGCTGACGGCGCGGGAGGCGAAACCGAGGCCCGAGCCGAGGCCGGCGGCGGGCAGACGAGGCTCGGCGCGCGCACCGAGGCCGGGTCTGACCTACCGGGAGAGGGGTGAGTACGCGGCCATGGAGGCGGCCATCCTGGCAGCCGAGGCGGCACTCGAGGCCGCCTCCGAGCGGCTCGCGGATCCAGCGATCGCGAGCGATCCCGAGGCCGTCCACGAGGCGTTCGAGACCCACCGCCGGGCACGAGAGAGCGTGGACACGCTGTACGAGCGCTGGGCCGAGCTCGAGGCCAAGGCAGGCTCGTGACCGGCCCTGCGGGGCGCGGTCGGGTCAGACGCGGCCGCCTCCCCGCGCGGGCCCCCAGCGCCGAGGAGTGCCGCGACCTCCGGAACGGGGTGGCTGTGCGGGCCCTGGCCGTGCTCAAGGGCTGGAGCCGGCAGCTTGCGGCCGGCGCGAGCTGCCGCGGGTGGTGCGTTGCCGGCCCGCCCCGATGCGCTGCTCACCGGGACATCGGAGGGGCGGTCCCGATCTCCTCGCTGACGAGGTGGAGGAGGAGCTTTCCCGACGTCGAATGACATGAAGTCTCGATTGACAAGAATAGCGATCAGAGTCTAGATTCAGTCAAGGAACGCTCTCGGAAGCTCGGGTCGGCGGCAGGGGCGAGACCATTTCGCCCGTGCTGTGTCGAGGTTCGCGGAAACGCGGCTCGGGGCAGGGCGGCGCGTCGATGTCAGCTGCGGCCGCGCGGGCGGCGGTGGCGCCCGACCGGGAGGACCTCGATGTCGTGCCTTCGCCGCCGGGGGAGGTCCGGTAGGCCCGGAGCCGGATCGGGGTGAGGGCGGCCGGAGTCGACCGGAGGCACGGCCGACACCGCCCACGGGCGCGCACGTTCGGAAGCGAGCCGGCACCGGCATGGGCGTGAGCCGAGGGCCGGCGGGAGCAGGGCGATGAGACCCAATACGATCCTGGTCGTCGGGGCGGTGGCGGTGGTTGCGGCGGTGGGCCTCGTGCCGCGGGAAACGACCGACCTGGCCGGCGCTGACGGGGCCGCGGGCGTCGTCCCGACGTTGATCGCCGCCCCGGGCACTTCGTTGCCGTCGCAGGCGGCGCCGGGAGTGGGCCGACGGCTGATCGAGGAGTATCTTGCGACCTCGATCGACGGATCCCCATCGGAGGGCGCGGACCGGACCGCCCTCGAGGTGCTGATCGCGACCGTGCCGGATCCCGTCGAGTCGGGTCTCGAATGGGCGTACGACGCGGTCGCCGCAGCGCTCGGCAGCGCGCTCGAGCGGGCCGGTTTCGTTCTCGACCGCACGAGCCTGCCCTGGTACGACGACTCTGGGCTCCTCGTCACCAACCCTGGCGACAGCAGGCCGTGGCGGACGCAGCCGGGCGCGCTCCTGTTCCGGCATGCTCGGCCGGGCACGCGCGAGCTGGTCCTGATCCTGCTCGTCGGCGAGTCCGCGACCTCCGGCGTCGCCCGCGACGCCTTCCGGCGAGCCCTCGACGAGCGGGTGGAGCTGCTCGGATCGCAGCGCCTCGCAGCCTGGGGCGACCGGCGCGTCGTGAGGATCGTCGGCCCGACCTTCTCGGGCTCCTCCCGGTCCATGCGGCTGACCCTCGACGAGTTCTTCAACGACCAAGATCGCGCCAAGCCGAGAGTGCTCATTCTGAGCGGCGCGGCGACCAGCCTCAGCAACGTCGAGGAGCTCACGGATCGCCGGCCCGAGGAGAAAGACTGCCGCCTGACCGGTGGGCTGCCTCCCGAAGGAGTGACGTTCTGCGCGACCGTGCACCCAGACCCTGATCTCCGTGAGGCCTTTGCGGCCTCGCTGCGGGCGATGTACCCGCACCGCCAGATCCTCAAGGTGATGAGCTTCCACGAGGCCACGACCTCCTACGGCCAGCAGGTCGCAGGATCGGCGGGGGCGGGGGAGAGACCGAGCAGGGAACGTCGGCTGCGAGCGATCCGGCCGCCGCCCGGACGCCCTCACTGCACGCCGTGCACGAGATCCCGTTCCCCTTTCCGATGGCGATCTCGGCCCTTCGGGTGGCCGGAAAGCCCTCGAGCCCCGCCGCCGGGTCGACCCTACCCGGCCTGTGGTCGACCCGGGACGTGCGGACCCAGCTCGCCCTCAACGAGGCCCAGACCAGCGCCGATCTGCCGCAGCCGGCATCGGCCCTCAATCCGGCCTACCTGGAAGTCGTCCTCAACTCGATGGTCCGCGCGGCGCGGCTGGAGCGCCCGCTGATGGCCGGCATCCTCGCCACCGACGTTCGAGACAAGATCTTCCTCGCTTCGGTGCTGCGAGACGAGCTGCCGGACCTGCGGCTGTTCACCTTCGAGAGCAACCTGCTCTACCTGTGGCCCGGGTTCGCCAGATCCATGCGAGGAATGCTGGTGTTCACCAGCTACCCGCTGAGTCCGGACAGCCAGGCGTGGACCAGGGCGGTGCGCCGAGCCGGGAGACCGGAGGACAGCACCCTGAGCCATCCGGGGGTTCTCCACTTCCTGATGGAGGGGGCGGAGGGGGTGTTCAACGCGACCCTGCTGCACCTCGGTCGGCAGCTGCTCATCGAGTACCGGCGTCCCATGGCGCAGCCGAGCTCTCAAGACGCGCTCGAAAGCCCGCCCGTGTGGGTGACGGCCGTCGGCCGGGACCGGCTGGTGCCGCTCGCAGTGTTCGAGGCCGGCGCCCCGGAGGCCGCGGGCTACGTGGCGCGAGTGCCGGCGTACGAGACCTCCGGGGAGGTTCAGGCACCCCTTGGAAGGGGGTCGGTGGTGGTGCTGCTCGGTCTGGGCGCGTTCGGCTTCCTGATTGCGTGGAGCTGGCTGCGCGAGCTGCGGGGTGGATCCAAGCTGCCGCCCCCCGACTCCTCCCGCCGGCTGTCGCTGCTGCTGCAGGAGGAGATGTGCACTGCGGGCGTGCTCGTCGTCGTCGCGTGCATGGTCCTGCCTCTGCCGCTCCTGTGTCTCGGCATCCTGATGCCGGGCTCGGGCATGCCGCTGCCCTTCGGCCCGTACCTGAGGTGGGCCTATCTGTCGTACTGGAGCGGGCTCGCCGTCGCCACCGGGGCCGGCCTGGTCGCGGCCGCCGCGGCCTGCGCGGCGTTGACCCGCGCTGCGGTGATCGGGTTTCGCAACCGGTCCGTGCTCGGCCTCGCCCCTCGAGGACGATCCGATTCAAGGGGCGGCGGCGCCAGGTGGCAGGGGGTCCTGGATCTCGGCGCTCACCTCGCCATCTTCGCCGTTGCGCTGTGCTGCCTCGTGCTGTTCGTCAAGGTGGTCTGGTTGGCCCGCCTGCTCGCAGGCCAGCCCGGCGGGCAGTTGGAGATCTTCCTCCACCGCCTCGTCACTCTCGACAGCGGCCTCTCGCTCGTCGTTCCCCTGATGCTGGTCGGCGGCATCCTGCTGACCGCCTTCATGTGGGGCCTGTGGCACGTGCGGTCGCTGCGCAGCGAGCTCGCCCTGGAGCTCTGTCTGTCCCCCGTCGAGGAGCCGGGCATCAACGCCTTGTTCCATCGCGTGGACGAGCTCAACGACAGGCTGCTGTATCTCATCCCGGACCGGGGCACCCTGGCGACCTTGATCGGCGCGTTCGTCGCCGCGTACTTCCTGTGGAACGGCTTCGATCCCACCTTCGAGTCGATCGCCTTCGCACCGCTCACGGATTCGCGACCGCTCGAGCACCTCCTGCGCCTCGGCGTGCTCTCGGGAGTCGTGGCGATCGCCTGGTTCGGCTACCGCTTCTTCTCGGTGTGGTCGGCGTTCTCGAGCACTCTCTCGGCGCTCGGCGGGAGGCCGATCGCGGGGGCGTTCGAGCACGTCGAGACGGTCCTGCGCCGGCCGATGTTCCCGTGGGCGGCGCGCCGGCGGCTGCTCAGCTCCACCATCGATCCGCTCTCCTCCCGTGCGCTGGTCCAGCTCAACGCGGAGGTATCTCCGGGCAGCGACCTCGCGCGCCGGTTGCAGGCCGCCGGTCTGACCCACGAGGGTGGGATGGAGCCGAGACCGGCATTCCGGTCGACCCAGGAACGGCTGGCCCACGTGCTCGTGGGTGTGCTGGCCACGCTTGCGGTCGAGGGGGCGTTCAGGCGTGTACCGCGCGCGAAGGCGGCAGCGAGCGCGGACGGGAAAGCGGCGAGCAGCGGGCGTTCCGGCGCCGAGGCGTTCTTCGCAGCGCAGGTCGTCGCGTTCTGCCAGAAGGTCCTGCGGCAGCTGTGGATGCTCGCCGCCGCCGCATTCGCCACCTGGATCCTGATGAGCCTGCTCGTCTCGAGCTATCCCCAGCTCGCGCCGTCGAGCGTGAACACCCTGCTCGGGCTCGAGCTCGGGGCGCTCGTGGTCGTCTTTCTCGCGGCCACCTTCCAGATGAGCCGGGATCCGGTTCTTTCGGCACTGAGCGGAAGCGCAGCGGGACAGTTCTCCTTCGACGCCGACACTCGTTTCCGCCTCATCATGTTCGTCGTCACGCCTTTTCTGGCCCTGCTCGGCAGCGAGACCCCGGTCGTGCGTTCACTCGTCGGCACCTCGTTCTTCGAGCTGCTGAAGCTGCTGACACGGTAGGGGAGGAGAGGCGAGCTCGGATCCGCCTCAGGGGGCTTCCTCCTCCATCGGGTTGGCGGGGTCGGCGGCCCACTCCTGGAGCGAAGCGGCGTAGACGGCGACGTTGGTGTATCCGAGCCGGGTCATGATGAAGGCGTCGGACGACGCGGCGATGCCGCCGCCACAGTAGGTGATCACCCGCCCGCCGCGGTCGCCCTCGAGCATTGCGGCCAGCTCGTCGGGAGGTCGGTAGCGGCCCGACTCGTCGAGCAGGGAGAGCGCGGGGATGTTCGAGGCGCCCGGGATATGGCCGGGCCGGTCGTACATGGCCATCTCGCCCCGGAAGTGGGGTGGAGGGAGTGCGTCGACGATGCGGACGGCCCGGTCGCCGATCGCGGCGCGCACCTCGTCCATGTCGGCGATCAGCTCCGGTCGGGGATCGGCGGTGAGGTGTCTCGCGGGATGGCCGGCCGGCTCGCTCGACAATGGGCGACCCTCGGCGGTCCAGGCACTGAGCCCG
The DNA here is from genome assembly GCA_963714745.1 of uncultured Acidobacteriota bacterium. Taxonomy (GTDB): domain Bacteria; phylum Acidobacteriota; class Thermoanaerobaculia; order Thermoanaerobaculales; family Sulfomarinibacteraceae; genus CAVQPK01. The sequence continues at coordinate 1,227,728 of CAVQPK010000007.1, read as the reverse complement.
CCGTCGAGCAGCGCCGCCCGGTCGAAACCGACCCAGCGCAGCATCCACCAGACCCGGGCGGCCCAGACCGCGTTGTTGCTGTCGTAGAGCACCACCCTGGAATCGTCGCCGACGCCCAGTGCGCCGATCGCGGCGGCAAACGCCTCCGGTGTCGGCAGGGCCATCCGATACGGGCTGTCGCGGTCGGACAGGTCATTCATGAGGTCGGCGAAACCGGCGGTCGGAATATGGCCGGCCTCGTAGGCGGCGCGACCGCTGACCGCCCGGAAGCCGCCGTCCGGGTCGGGCTCGATACGGACAGTACAGTCGAGCACCACGAGGTCGGGGTCGCCGAGGTGCCGATCGAGCCACTCCGTGGTCACCAGGGTGTCCATCACGGCATCGGCTTCGGCTGGTCGACCATGGGAGTCCTGCTCCGCTGCTTGCGGCGCCGACAATGCCGGTCCCGAGGGTATGGAGAGGTCCGCTCCGCGGTCGAGAGTGGGTTCGATCGGTGCCTGCGAGCTCGCACAGGCGGTGACGAGCGCCAGACCCGCGATCAGGACGAAGAGCTTCCGTGAGCCACGGTGAGTCGACATGGTTCCTCCCGGTTGGTACAGGAAACGCTACCACGAACGGAAAGTTCGCGATCCGCCATCTGATGGGCACCCGCACGAGTGCCACGCACATGAGACGGTCGTGTGGCGGCGGTGCGGTTGCTGGCATAATGGCAGCCGTCCAAGATCCAGCTCTGATGTCCAGCCCGGGAGGATCTGCCATGGCCGAGGTCTCCGTCGCCCCCACCGGCGAGAAGTTCCCGCTGCCCCGAACGAAGCGACTACGCCGCCGAGATGCCGCCGGCTGGAGAAGCTGGTCGCGCAGGCGCGCGCCGAGGGCAAGGAGATCGTCGTCGTCATGGGCGTCGGCTTCGTCGGCGCGGTCATGGCGGCGATCGTCGCCGACACGGTCCACAAGAAGGGCAAGCGCAAGGGCGAGCCGAGCAAGTTCGTCATCGGCTGCCAGCGGCCGAGCACCGCGCAGCTACTGGAAGATCCCGCTGCTCAACCGCGGCGAGTCGCCGGTCAAGGCCGAGGACCCCGAGGTCGATCCGATGATCGCGCGCTCGGTGCTCGAGAAGAAGACCCTGACCGCCACCTACAACAGCGACTGCCTCGCAGCTGGCCGACTGCGTGGTCGTCGACGTGCAGTGCGACTACACCAAGCACGACCTGGGCAACATGCGCACCGGCGAGGCCGAGATGGCCGCCCTCGAGGCGACCATGCGGACCATCGGCGAGAAGATCCCGCCCGAGTGCCTGGTCCTGATCGAGACCACCGTCGCCCCCGGCACCACCGAGTTCGTCGCCTGGCCGATCCTGAAGAAGGCCTTCGCCGACCGCGGGCATCGCAGGCGACGCCGCTGCTGGCGCACAGCTTCGAGCGGGTCATGCCGGGCCGCGAGTACGTCGCCTCGATCCGCGACTTCTGGCGGGTCTGCGCCGGCTGCAACGCCGAGGCCCGCGAGCGGGTCGAGAAGTTCCTGCGCGAGGTGCTCAACACCGAGGACTTCCCGCTGACGGTGATGGACCGGCCGATCGAGTCGGAGACCACCAAGATCGTCGAGAACTCCTACCGGGCCACGATCCTGGCCTTCCTGAACGAGTGGAGCCTGTTCGCCGAGCGCAACGGCGTCGACCTGATCAAGGTCATCAAGGCGATCAAGATGCGGCCCACGCACAGCAACATCATCTTCCCCGGCCCGGGCATCGGCGGCTACTGCCTGCCCAAGGACGGCGGCCTCGGCTACTGGGCCTACAAGCACATCCTCGGCTTCGAGGACGGCGACGACGTCTTCAAGATCAGCCCGACCGCCATCGACATCAACGACACCCGCGGCCTGCACGTGGCCGAGCTGACCCGCGACGCCCTGCGCAACATGGGCCGCTACATCGCCGGCGCCGACGTGCTGATCTGCGGCGCCAGCTACCGCCAGGACGTGGGCGACACCCGCTACAGCGGCTCCGAGCTGGTCGTGCGCAAGCTGACCGAGATGGGCGCCGAGATGCGGGTCCACGATCCCTACGTCGAGCACTGGTACGAGCTGGAGAAGCAGGACACCTACCCGGCGCCCGGGCTCGTCCTGGGCGCGGTTCTTCCGCAACCAGGACGAGCTGCGGCAGCTGCGGGTGCAGAAGGACCTGGCCGCAGCCGCTCGCGCGGCGTCGAGGCGCTGATCCTGGCCGTGCCGCACGACGCCTACCTGGAGCTCGAGCCCGACCGGGTCGTCAAGCGGGCCGGCGGCCCGCTGGCCGTGATCGACTGCTTCGGCATCCTCGACGACGACGCGATCCGCGCGCTACTTCGAGCTGGGCTGCGAGGTCAAGGGCCTGGGCCGCGGCCACATCCAGCGGATCAAGGAAGAAGTGCGGTCGCGCACGCGCGGGTAGCCCGCGCATCTCGCCAACCCTCGGGGCGGCGCCGACGCAGCCCACCCACCGGCGCTCTCTCGCTTCGGGATGCTCACCTCGATCACAGCAGCAGAGCGCGTGCGAGGACCCGCTGTCAGCAGGACCATCGGTCCCCCGCTGGTGGTGATGAGTCGTTGGACCGGAGGGGCCCGGTCCGAGCCACCCGCTGTGATTCATGGGTCAGGTGTTCGAGGGGTTGGCGGGCTTGACCTTGGTCAAGGCAGGGAGGGGAGCTTGCGCGCCATCCTGTCGGTAGGGGTTTCCTACGGAAGGAGGACGTGATGACCGAGAAGACCGCGAAGTGGATCTTCTGGGGAGGCACACTGTCGTCGCTGGCGCTGTTTCTGGCCCTGACCGCCGACACCCAGAGCCAGTTTGCGGCGCTGACCCACGCCGACCGGCTCGACGCCCAGGTGGTCGCCGGCAAGCGTGCCTTCGAGCGCTACAACTGCAACGACTGCCACACCATCATCGGGTTCGGCGGGTACTATGCGCCGGACCTCACCCGGGCCTACACGCGGCTCGGCGAGGACACCATCAAGCGCCGGCTGAGGGCGCCCGAGGTGGCGTTCGCCGGCTCCTACCGCAAGATGCCCCAGCAGCACCTGTCAGCCCAGGAGGTCGACGACATCACCACCTTCCTGGCGTGGGTCTCCAACATCGAGAACCACGACTGGCCGCCGCAGCACTCGGAGGCGCGCTGGAAGCGATCGACCGAACGCCTGATGGCGGGCGCCGTGCTGTCGCCCGGCGCGGCGCTGGTCAACCAGGAGGACTGCCTGAGCTGTCACGCCCTCGGAGACCGCGGCGAAAGGAAGGGCGCCCGCCTGGAGTGGATCGCGGCCCGCCGCGAGCGCCGCCTGGATCGCCGACTACCTCGAGGACCCGGAGAAGCTCGCGCCCGGCGCCGAGATGCCGGCCTTCGACCACCTCTCCAGGGAGCAGCGCCTGATGGTGGGGGAGTTCGTCGCGTCGCTGGCCTCGGCCGACGGGAGGTGAGAGATGACGCACCGCACCCAGAGCATCGCGTACCCGTACTTCGTCGTGGCGCTGCTGCTGTTCGTGCTGCAGCTCCTGGTCGGCCTGTGGCTGGCGAGTCAACTACTTCGCGACCGTGCCGCAGGGCGTGGTCGACGTGTTCCCGTTCGCGACCGCCCGGGCCATGCACACCAACCTGCTGGTGCTGTGGATGCTGCTCGGATTCATGGGCGCGACCTTCTACCTGGTGCCCGAGGAGACCGGCACCGAGATCGCCTGGCCGAAGCTGGCCATCGCCCAGCTCGTGATCCTCACTGCCACCGGCGTGACCGCCCTGGTGGGGTTCTTCTTCGGCTGGACCCAGGGCAAGCCCCTGCTCGAGATTCCCCGGCCCCTCGACGTGGTCGTGGTGGTCGGCCGCGCTGATGTTCCTGGCCAACGTGGGGATGACCATGATCCGGGCCAAGCGGTGGACCGCCACCCAGGGGTCCCTGCTCGCCGGCCTGGTCTTCCTCGCTCTGATGTACCTGTTCGGGATCCCGTTCTACAAGAACCTCGCGGTCGACTGGTACTACTGGTGGTGGGTGATCCACCTGTGGGTCGAGGGTGCGTGGGAGCTGATCGCCGCGGCGATCACCGCGTTCATGCTGATGCAGCTGACCGGGGTCGACCGCAAGATCGTGGAGAAGTGGCTCTACGTCGAGCTCGGCCTGTTCCTGTTCACCGGCATCGCCGGAACCGGGCACCACTACTACTGGCTGGGCGCCCCGAGGTACTGGCTGTGGGTCGGAGGCATCTTCTCGGCCCTCGAGCCGCTGCCCGATCCTGCTGATGGTGGTGGACACCTGGCGCGACGTGCGTGACCGCAAGAAGCCACTCGAGCCGAGGCTCACCTGGGTCTACCTGCTCGGCATGGTGATCCTGCACTTCGTGGGTGCGGGCCTGTTCGGCTTCGCCCACACCCTGCCGATGATCAACTACTACACCCACGGCAGCCAGGTGACCGTGTCGCACGGCCACCTCGCGTTTTACGGTGCGTACGCGTTGCTCAATCTGACGTTCTTCTACTTTGCGATCCCGCGCATCAAGGGCATGCCCGACGCGAGCTACGACCAGAAGACCGGACACCTGGGCTTCTGGCTGATGTCGCTGGGGGTGGTCGGTATGAGTCTGGCGTTCGCGGTCGCGGGCGTGCTCCAGAGCTACCTCGAGCGCGTGCTGGGCCAGCCGTTCATCGTCTCCCAGGAGCCGATCCGGCTGTGGATGTTCATCGCCTTCGTCCACGGCCTGATGGTGCTCGCCGGGGCGATCATCACAGTCAGGCACCTGCTGACGCTGAAACCCCCGGCCGGTGCTGCGACCGGCGCACGAGCCGTGGCGTGAGGTTCCCGCCGGCAGCGGCCGCGGGCCGCTGCCGGCTTCGATGGTCTGCCGCCGACGGCCGTGCCGGTGAAGCCCCCTGCCCTCGTCGCCGCGCAGGCCCTGCACCCCCTACCGCTCAGGGTCGCGGCCGCGCGGTGGTCAGACGGCTGAGGGAGCCCGTCTCGGTCGCGGCGCGAATCCGCTCCAAGCCCGCACTCCCCCTTGACTGATGCCGCCAGGCTGACGACACTGTCAGAAAGTGCACGGCACAACAATGGCTGTCCGGGCAAGGAGGACGAAGATGAGATCGTCGTCTGCGATCGTGGTGTGCCTGATTCTGGCGGCAGTCGCCGGCACCGGCGTCGTCGACGCAGCGGTTCCCGAGGGCGAGCGGGTCCGGATCACCGCGCCCGCGGAGCTGGAGGCGATGGGCTTTGCGCCCGATGCCGCCGACGTTGCCCGGTGGGCGTACGCAGCCGCGGGGACCGACGCCCCCGAGGCCTACGGGACGACGACGGACATGACTGCGATCATGCCGTATGCGTTTCAGGGTCTGAAGGCGGGCTTCGACCCCAACTTCGCCGGAGGCTACGAGCTCTACTGCTCGGCGACGGGAACCTACACCTACGCGGTGGCGCAGCTCGAGCTCCCGGACGGCGCCGCGCTCAGCGGGATGCGCTTCTGGGTCTACGACAACGACGGCAGCGACGACTCCTTCGGCTGGCTGTTCGAGATCTGCCAGCCGGACGCGGCGGCGGGGAACCCCTCGACTACCGCCCTGATCGACGAGCAGCTCAGCAACGGAACGCCGACCAACTACAGCGAGTTCGTCCCGATCGATCCTCCGGTCACGGTCGACAACGGCTCGTGCTTTTATCTGGTCGAGGTGCGGCTGGGCAGCAGCGCCAGCGTGTGCCAGGGCTCCGTGCTGCGGCTGCAGAAGGTGCGGGCGTCCTGGCACCGGCAGATCTCGCCTCAACCGGCCACGGCCACCTTCAGCGACGTGCCGCTCGGCCACTGGGCCTCGCAGCACGTCGAGGCGCTGGCCGCATCCGGGATCACCACCGGGTGCGGCGGCGGCAACTTCTGTCCCGACTCACAGGTGACCCGAGCGCAGATGGCCGTGTTCCTGGCCAAGGCCGTCGGGCTGTTCTGGAACCTCGACAACCACTGACCGACCCGGCACTCGCGCTGGTCCGGCCCCGGATCACGGCTCATGCCTACGGTCGAGGGCCACTGAGCGGATGTTCCTCCAAGGTCTGAATCGAGCCGGGTACCGCGCCGCCGTGCCATGGGGAACGGAGTCACAGGGGTCGAGCACGCCTGCTCCAGGCGCTCATGGCACGAACTCCCCGGCGAATCTCCTCGCCGCCGGACCGAGATCGACGAGCAGGATCTCGGTGTTCTCCTGCGCCGTCAGAGAGACAGCGCGCTCGACCGTCACGCCGAGGCCGTCGCCCTGGGTCAGGATGAGGTCCTGCACGCTCGCTTCGCCGGCGACGACATGGAGCCATGCTGTTCGTCCAGGCAGCAGCTCGTGGATGAGGTGATGACCGGGGTCGAGCACGCTCGAGCACACGAGGGCGTCCTGGAGCAGGCGCAACGATCCTGCCCGTCCATCCGGTGAGGCGACGACACACAGCATGTTGTGGCGCTGGGCCGAGGCGAACCGCCGCTGCTCGTGAACGCTCCCAAGCCCAGCCACCGGGGGGCAGAGGGCGATCCGGAAGATGGACGCCCAGTCTGTTCGGGACGCGTTCGTCTCCCTGTGGCGGGTGCCTCGGCCGACGGTCATGCGCTGGAACTCACCCGCGTGGAGCACCCCCGAGCTTCCGCTCGAGTCTTCCTGGGCCAGCGCACCCTTGAGTACGTAGGTGACGATCTCCGCGCCCTGGCGCGGGTGAGATGCGGAGACCGCGCCAGGCGGGAGGTGCGTCTCGCTGAGGCTCTCGAGGGCTCCGAAACCACCGGTCTGCAGGCATGCTCCCTCCCGCGGACGGAATGTCCGCCAGACCTCCTGTTTGCGGCGGTGCTCGTGGTGGCGCTCTGCAGCCCTGCGCAGCGTGATCATCGTCGCGCTCCTTCTGGCGCTGACTCAGTCAAAATGGAGTGCAGCCGATTCAATACGAAGGACCGGCCGTATCGTGGAGCCGTGGAGGACGGGCGCTCCCCGGACGCCCGGTGGGTTGTGCGCCATGCCTCAGGACGCTTGAGATCCGGAAGCTGCGAAGGGACCATCGAGCCAGTCAACCACGTCCCTGTACCAGTCGGCCTGGGCAAAGACCTCCGCCAGCTGCTCAAGGTCGGCAAGCCCATGAGCCACGAGGTCGGCGCAGTCTGCGACCCACTCCTCGACGGTGAGAACCTGGTTGTTCGGGCAGAGGAAACCGCTCGGCGGAGCGGGCTCGGTGGCCCTCAGCTCGCGGGCCAGCACCGCCATGAACTGACGGTTCTTGCCAAGATCCTGGGCGAGCTGCCTCAGGTGGGTCCGGGCTGCTGCAAGCGACGGCGCCTCATGCGGTGAAGTAGCTCTTCGAGCTTGCCCTGCGTTCCGCAGGTCCTCGCGGTCGGTCTTTGCAGATGCGAGGTCGTGACTCATCGCCGGTTCTCCTTTCCGTCGCCGCCCGGACGATCGCATCCACCGGGCCCGGCTGCGTGCTCGGTTCATGGTGTGGCGGCCGTACTGTCCGCATCGCAAGTCCCGTGCCACAACGGTGAGCATCTGATCTGGTCATCGAGGGGGATGACCAGGTGGATCGTCCAGCGGAACGAAGGGAACAACACCGGGTACCGGAACCGGGCCACGAAGCACGACGTGGACCTGGTGCTCGAGACCGTCGTCGGTCAGGGGGACCAGCGCTCCCTCCGGAAGCGGTGTCCCGTCCAGGCTGATCACGGACACTCCGCGGGAGATTCCCTCAGGGTTGTCGACGGTGATCTGGTAGAGCGATGTACCGTGGCGGTAGGCGATCTCGAATCCTGTCCACTCCTCCGGTATGCAGGGATCGATGCGGAGAGCGGAGCCTCGTTTCTGGAAGCCGAGAATCCACTCCAGGCCGAGGCGGTAGAGCCAGCCCGCAGCTCCGGTGTACCAGGTCCATCCTCCTCGCCCTACGTTCGGCGGCTCGGAGTAGACGTCGGCAGCAACTGCATACGGCTCGACCTTGTACCTGTCCACCTCTTCTGGGTCGCGGGCGTGGTCGGTGGGGCTCAGCATCTTGAACAGGTCGAAGGCCATGTTCCCCTCGCCGAGCATGGCGAAGGCCACCGCCGACCAGATCGCGCCGTGGGTGTACTGTCCGCCGTTCTCTCGGACGCCGGGGAGGTACCCCTTGACGTATCCGGGGTCCAGGGGCGTCAGGTCGAACGGCGGCGAGAACAGCAGCAGCAGGCGGTCGCCGCGCCGGAGGAGCCGGCGTTCCACTGAGGCCATGGCCTGGCGTGCCCGCTGCGTGTCACCGGCACCTGAGATGACCGCCCACGACTGGGCGATCGAGTCGATCTGGCACTCGTCGTTCTGTGCCGATCCGAGCGGAGTTCCGTCGTCGAAGAAGGCGCGCCGATACCACTGTCCGTCCCACGCTTCCTGCTCGAGCGAAGCCTGAAGAGCAGCGGCCGTACTCCGCCAGCGCGCTGCCCGCTCCTTGTCGCCGCGGGCGTCGGCGATCGGAGCGAAGTCCGTGAGGTTCACGAACAGGAACCAGCCAAGCCACACGCTTTCGCCGCGGCCCTCGTGGCCGACGCGGTTCATGCCGTCGTTCCAATCCCCGGCTCCCATCAGGGGCAGGCCGTGGCTGCCGACCTCGAGGCTGGCGTCCAGGGCCCGCGCGCAGTGCTCGTAGAGCGTCGACCGGTCCCCGGACTGCTCTGGCTCGAAGTAGGCCTCCTGATGGCCCTCCTCGAGTGCCGGCCCCGCCAGCCACCCGACCTGCTCGTCGAGCACCGATCGGTCTTCGGTCACCCGGAGGTAGTGGACCGCCGCAAACGGCAGCCAGAGGCGGTCGTCGGTGATCCGGGTCCGCACGCCGCGGCCTGCCGGTGGATGCCACCAGTGCTGCACATCGCCCTCAGGGAACTGTCGGGCGGCGGCCCGGAGGAGATGCTCGCGCACGATGTCGGGCTGGGCTGAGGCGAGTGCGAGCACGTCCTGCAGCTGGTCGCGGAAACCGTAGGCCCCACCGGACTGGTAGAAGGCGGAGCGGGACCACAACCGGCACGAGAGCGTCTGATAGAGCAGCCAGCGGTTGAGGAGGAGGTCCATTGAGTGATCGGGGGTCTTGACCTGGACACAACCCAGAACCCGGTCCCAGCCCGCTTGGACCTCGAGCAAGGCCGCATCGCAGTCGGCCGTGCGGTAGCGTTCGATCAGGGACCGGGCGCTTTCGCGGCTCTCCTCCTGGCCCAGCATGAACACCACCTCGGTGCGTTCTCCTGGTTCGAGCACAACCTCGGTCTGAAATGCGGCGCAGGGGTCCAGACCTGCACCGGTCTTCCCCGAGAGCGGTTGCCCCCGTTCCAGGGACAGCGGGGTACCCAGATCGGAGTTGCGACCGAGGAACTCCAGACGGTCACCGGTCCAGGAGGTCTGTCGGCCGCCCAGGTCGGCGAAGGCGACCCGGGACGCGAACTCCCCGTTCCAGGCGTTGTGCGCATACATGACTCGGGTCTCCGGGTCGATGTCAGTGACCACGAAGGCCGAGGACCCGCTTCGTGCGACACCTAGCACCCATTCCGCATAGGCCGTGACCGAGAGCCGCCGCGTGCGTCGCGAGTGGTTCTCCAGGGTAAGGCGGGAGAGCTTGACCGGGTCCCGCGGAGGCACGAGCTGCAGAAGGTCCAGTCGGATGCCGTGGGAGGTGTGCTCGAAACGGCTGTATCCCTGACCGTGGCGGACGACATAGGGCCAGGTCTCTTCGCGGATCGGGAGCATGGTCGGCCCCCAGACCAGACCGCTGTCCACATCGCGAACGTAAAAGGCCTCGCCCGGGGGGTCGCTGACGGGGTCGTTCGACCACGGCGTGAGCTTGTTCTCGCGGCTGTTCGCCGACCAGGTATGGCCAGACCCCGACTCCGAGGTCTGGAAACCGAAGTTCGGGTTCGCCACCACGTTGATCCAAGGGGCCGGGGTCCACTGCCCCGCGCCAAGGGCCGTGACGTACTCGCGGCCGTCCGGCGTGAACCCCCCAAGGCCATTGAAGAGCTTGAGGTCGAGTGGGGGAGGGAAGACCGCCTGGGCCGACCCGGGTGGTCTTCGCAGCCGAGGCGAAACCGGGCCCGGCCTGCTCCTCTGCAGCCGGATCACCTGCTCGGACAGAGAGCCCCTGCGTGCGATCACCACGACTCGCGCCGCAGCGTGCAGCAGGGTCTGGTCTGGAGGTGGCACCAGGTCGGCCCGGAGCAGGAAGACCCCGCCAGGTTCCGGATGGCCCTCGCGAGAGGCTGCGGGCCGGACGGCCCGTACCAGGGCCTCGAGGAACTCCTGAAGGCCCGGTGCGTACGAAACTCCTTGCGCATTGAGTATCACGAGGTCGGCGGCGATTCCTTTGTTGTACCAGTACTCGTGTGCACGCAGGAGTTGTCTCGCGACCTCTCGTTCCTCGTCCGATTCGATGCGCGCCAGAACGATCGGCAGATCGCCGGAGATGCCGTAGGTCCACAGCCCGGACTGGCTGCCGCGGTTTCTGGCCAGCTCCTGGGGCGCCGCGCGCAACGTGGGGTCGAGGTAGAGCAGGCGATTCGCCAGGCGCTGGAAGAGGTGCGCCTCGTCCTGGCTGATGTGGAGGTGGTGGAGCTGGACCTGAGCCTGGGTCCAGGCCAGCGAGCTCGCTCGCTCGAAGGTCGCGCGTTGGCGGTACTTCTCCGCCGTCGCGAGGGCCTCCGTGCGGGAGTGCGCGACGAGGGTCGTGAACACGAGGTGGACCGACCCGCCGCCGGGAATCGCCACTCGCCGCCGCAAGCTCACGATTGGATCGAGGGCGGTCCCTGCCGTGTTCGACAGCGGCTTCCCGTCGAGAACGGCACGCGGCCTCCGGACGTTTCGACCGCGGCCCAGGAAGCGTGCGCGGTCGCTCTCGTACTGCTGCGTGCCGATCGTCTCCTGTTCCAGCGCGATCAGATGGGCGAGCCAGATGCGCGGCTCGCCTGCCGACCGCGGCCGTCGTGAAGCCAACAGGGTCTCGAGCTCGGGTGCGTACTCCGTCTCCACGAAGAGGTTCGAGTACGCGGGGTGGGCCTGGTCCGAGCTCTGCGGGGCCAGCACGACCTCGGCGTAGGAGGTGACGTCGATCTCACGATCCGTGTCCTCGAGGTTCGTGATCGTCAGCCGACGAAGCTCGGCGTCGTCCTCAGGCGAGACCACGATCTCGAGGGTGATCGACACCGACCGGTGCCGTTGCGTGATCTTGGCTCGGTCCTCGGAGTAGATGACGTCGTAGGTCTCCGCTTCGGCCCCGATGGGCTGGAAGCCAGCCGACCAGACCTCACCGGTTTCGACGTCGCGTAGGTAGATGAACGAACCCCAGCCATCGCAGATCGCGTCCTCCCGCCACCGGGTGACTGCAAGGTCGCCCCATCGACTGAAGCCGGAGCCGGCGGCCGTGACCATCACGGTGTAGCGACCGTTGGACAGCAGATGGGTGCGGGGCGTGATGTCATGGGGCGACTCGAAGCGGCGCAGAGTCGGGGGAACGAGGCCGCGCACGACCGCGGCCACCCGAACCTCTTCCGCCCGGGGTCGGGCCACAGCCACCGCGCGTGGCGTCCGTTCCTGAAGCAGGAGCTCCGTGGCCTGGACCATGGGATGGGCATGAAAGCGGCTCCGGGTCGCTCCGTCGTGCACCACATTGCCCAGAGCGACGATGAACATTCCCTGGTGATGGGCCATGTAGGCTCGGACCACGGCCACCTGAGCGCCCTCCGGCAGCCTCGAGGGAGTGTAGTCGAGTGCTTCGTAGAGACCGTAGAGGCCTCTGGCACCGTTCTTCTCGAGGCGGGCGAAGTTCTCCACCGCCGCGCCCGGTTCCACCATCGCTGCGAGGGCGGTGGCGTACGGGGACACGACCACGTCCTCGTTCAGGCCCCGCTTCAGCCCCAGGCCGGGCACGCCGAATCCCGAGTACTGATAGGTGAGCTGCAGGTCACGGACGTTGTACGCCGACTCGGAGACTCCCCAGGGGACCTTGCGTTCTGCGCCGTACCGGATTTGATCTTCGACCACCAGCCGGCAGGTGAGATCCAGAAGGCTGTGGGCCGGCTGACGCATGACCAGGAGCGGCATCAGGTACTCGAACATCGACCCCGACCAGGAGACGAGGGCCGCCCCGCGGCCCACCGGGGTGAGAGCCCTGCCGAGAAGGAACCAGTGCCGCGGCCCGACGTCGCCCTTGGCGATGGCGACGAAGCTCGCCAGCCTGGCCTCTGACGCCAGTAGGTCGTAGCAGCTCGGATCGAGGGTGCTGTCGGCGACGCGGAAGCCGATCGAAAAGAGCTGACGCGAAGGATCGAAGAGAAACCTGAAGTCCATCGCCTGGATCATTCCCTCGGCGAGCGCTGCCAGCGCCAGGAGACGAGGCGCGAGGGTGGTCTCCGCTTCCGGGAACTCGTCGAGACTCCCGCACTGCAGGTTCGCTTCGAGGTCGCGTGCGTGGCTCTTGATGCAGTTCCCAGCGGCCTTTGCCCAGACCAGGACCTCCGAATCGGGCCCGAGAGCGACGCTCCCTGAGTACGCGGCGGCGACATCCAGGAGCTGCTCCGCCAGGGCCCCGAGCCGCTCGAGGTGCTGGACGAAGTCGTGCACATCCGTCGGGGGATCCTCCGCGACGGCCAACGTCTCCTGCACCACATCGCGGAGCCGAGCCGTGGTGGCCGGGTTCGCAGCCCGCTGCAGCTCGGCGTGCTCCGCCGACTCGAGGACCAGGTGGAGAGCATCTCGGACCCCCTCCACGACCTCCGGGCAGAAGACCGGGTGATGCACGAGCTCGCGGCATCCTTGCGCCACAGCGATCAGGTGCCCGGCCAGGTTGCCGCTGTCCACGGTGGACACGTAGATGGGCTCCAACGGCCGGAGGTCCCGAGTGTCGTACCAGTTGCAGAAGTGACCCCGGACCCGGCGCAGTCCGGTCATCGTCCCGAGCGTGTCCTCGAGCCGCTGGACGGTGTCCTGGAGCCCGATCCAGCCGAAGTCATGGGCGGCCATCGTGCTGAGCAGATACAGGCCCACGTTCGTCGGCGAGGTTCGGTGAGCACGCACCGGCTCGGGGTCTTCCTGGAAGTTGTCGGGCGGAAGAGCATGCTCCTGCTCGTCGACGAAGGTCTCGAAGAACCGCCAGGTCCGGCGGGCGATGAGCCGCAGCGTGCGCATCTCCTGGTTCGGAAGGAGGGGTGACCCCGCAGCACGTGAGGGGAGGCTGATGTGCCAGGCGAGGGCAGGCGCCAGTAACCAGACGAGCACGAGCGGCATCGCCACGGGCCATGCCTCGGGCTTGGTCGCGAGGCACAGCGAGCCGGCCGCCAGGGCCATGGTCACTCCCCAGCGGAGACGGCTGTAGAAGGTCCTCAGGCGCGGGTTGGCTCCGGTTCCTGCCTGTGCAGCCGTCACCCATTGGAGGAGATGGCGCCTTGTCAGGCGGAGTCGCCACAGCGTTCGCACCGCGGCATCAGTCATCAGCCATGCCTGGTCGGCGAGCATGGTGGTGGCGAGCACGGTCTGTGAGGAGGCGACGAAGAGGTCGCGCGCCACGGCGCGCAGGTGGCTCCGCTTGGAGATCCCCGATCGCCGTGGGATGAGGTTGTCGAGAACCGGGATGAAGGCGGGTACGGCGACAGACCCGACGACCAGGCCGGTCCACGCAAGGGGAGAGACAGCGGGCAGGGTCCAGGCGGCTACCGCCGCGAGAAGTGACGAGGGAGAAACCATGCTGCGGCGGAGGTTGTCGACCATCTTCCATCGGCTCTCGGCCGGAATCCGAGCTTTCTGCCTCCGGCCCGCGGCGTCGCGCGCGACCCCCAGGATCCACGGCACGAGCTGCCAGTCGCCTCGCACCCATCGATGGTGGCGGCGGGCGTCGACCAGGTAGCTGGTGGGGAACTCCTCGAAGAGATCGACGTCGGTCAACAGCCCTGCGCGTGCGAACACGCCCTCGAAGAGATCGTGGCTGAGGAGCGTGCTCTCCGGCGCCTTGCCCTCCAGCGCCGCTTCGAAGATGTCGATGTCGTAGATCCCCTTCCCGGTGTAGGACCCCCCCTCGAAGAGGTCCTGATAGACATCGGAAACCGCCGCCGCGTAGGGATCCACGCCTCCGGGGCCCGAGACGATCCTCTGGTAGGCCGTGCTTCGGGGACCAGTCGGCAGGGACGGCGTGATCCGGGGCTGGAGAATCGCGTAGCCCTCCACGACCCGTCCCTTTTCCGAGTCGAACCGGGGCCGGTTGAGGGGGTGCGCCATCGCAGCGATGAGCTTGGCGGCGGCCCCTCTGGGTAGCCGGGTGTCGGCATCCAGGGTGATGACGTACCGGACGCCACAGGGGACCGCGGGCGGGCGTCCGCCGATCGAGATGAACGTCGTGTCCGTGGCGCCGCGGAGCAGCCGATTCAGCTCGTGGAGCTTGCCTCGCTTCCTTTCCCATCCGATCCACGCGTTTTCGCCCGAGTTCCAGAGACGCCGCCGATGCAGGAGGACGAACCGCTCCCCCCCTCCAGGCGGACCTGCGTGCTTCTCGTTGAGGCCTGCGATGCCGTCGATCAGAGAGGCAAGCAGCTCTTCGTCTCCGGGCAGGTGCTCATGCCGAGCGTCCGTCCAGTCGGACAGGAGAGCGAAGTGGAGATGTCCCTCGGAGTTCGCCAGATAGTGCACCTCGAGCCGCTCGACCTGTTCCTCGATGTCGGCGTGACTGGTGAGAAGCGTGGGTACGACGACCATGGTCTTCAGCTCGGGAGGCACTCCCCGGGCGAGCTCGAGCTTGGGATGCAACCTGGGGTCGACCAGGTGTGTCACCAGACGATGGACGAGGGACACCGCGATCTCCGACGCGGGCGCAAGACCCAAGATCCCCAGCAGAACGAGGACCGGGATTGCTGCCCCGGCAGCCCATGTGGAGACGAGAAGGCCGCCGAGCAGGACGGCTGTGATCGCGGCGATCGCTCCGAAGTAGCCACTGATCGCGTGGGCGCGGTAGAAGCGGCGAAGTCGGGCTCGCGGCGAAGCACGAAAGCCCAGTCGCTGCTCGAAGGCCTGTCGTCCCCGGGACAGGAGGTAGTACGCCGGGTACTCCTCGGCGTGCCTGCCGGGGGTAGGGCCGTCCTGGTCACGGTCGTTCGCGGCCGGGTACGAACCCGCTTCATCAGCGCCGTCCTCGAGCGCGCTCTCCCGGCTCGCGTCGCGCGCCAGGCTCGTGGCGCCGTGTGCCACCTCGACCTCGGAGTGCCCCGACCTCCTGGAGAGCAGCTCGATCTGGGCCCGGCACTGGCTGCGTGTCGCGAAGTCCATCTCGGCAAAACCGGGAACCGTTCGGAGGACCTCGTCCACCGGGCTCACGGCCTCGAAGAAGGCCGTCCAGTCGATGGACGACATCCAGCGCATGCTGGTGATGATGTTGCTGACGGTGACGTTGGCAGCACCCTGGGCATGCTGCTCCCGCGCCACCGCCTCGTCGGCCGACGTCCGCTGGTCGCTGAGCCGCTCGTGGAGCCAGGCCAGGACCGGAGCGACCGAAGGCTCCTGGTCGCGAAGTCTCTGGAAGAGCTGCATGGCGAAGGCATCGACCAGGGGGGCGTCGCCCAGGCGCCTCAAGATTCCATCCACCGGCTCCACCGGCCGCCCGCTCAGACCCAGCAGCTGGTCCGCCAGCTCGTCGGCCCTGGCCCGAGCCTGGCGAGAGCTGACGATCAGCTGTGCCAACCGCCGCAGGTTTTCGACGAGGGCCACACGAAGGTGAATGGCGATCGCCCACCCCTCGCCGATCGTGAGCGGTTGGACGCGCTGGTAGGCGCAGACGTACCGCTGCAGTGTCTCCAGCTGGAACCGGCTGTCGGTGTGGGCGACATAGGCCCAAGCCATCCCGTAGACGCGCGGGTGACCCTTCAGGTGACCCTCCGCGATCTTCGGCAGCAGACGGTAGTAGCCTCTCGGGAGGTGGTCCCTGATGTCCCGGATCTGCTCGTCGACAACGTGGAAGTTGTCGAGGAGCCACTCTGCGGCGGGCGTGATCTCCCGTTTCTCGCGCACGGTTTCGGCGATGTCCCGGTACGCAGCCAGGAGGGCCCTGGCATTGTCGTCGACCCGGCCGAGGAGGTTGTGTCCCCTGGAGGGTCTCTCGATCGTGTGCTGGGCCGCAGCCAGGCTCTGAGCGTGCGCCTCCAGGCGCTCGATGCCGAAGATCTCGGCGCGGATCGGGTCCTCCCGCAGAGCCGGAGGGACGATCGTGGTGCCGGTGGTGTTGACCTCGCCCTCCCTTCCAGGGACATCTCCGGCCACCTCACCACGTGAGGCCGCCGGATCTTCCATCCCATAGGCTCTGGGTCGCTTCGTGCGCCGACGAGGGCCTCGCGGCGGGGTACCCAATTACGACGTAAGCAGCCCTCGTGCCATCGGCGACATGTGCCCCTCTGTGGTGAGTTGCGAGACGAAAGAGATCGATGCCGTGGAATCGATTCAGTCGAAATGATGTATGGTTATTTCAAACTGAAAGAGGTGGGTCGATGCGCTTCGAGGATCTGCACCACGAGGAGCTCCTGGAGCTCGATCCCGAGGGCGGGACGATACGGTTCGCCGGCCAACGTGCGCTGCTCCTCGATGCGGTCGCCATGGGGGTCCTGAGGCAGTACCTGGTGGAGAACTTCGGCCTCACCGCGACCCGGGCGGTGCTCACCCAGTTCGGCTTCGCCCACGGCTGGCGCATGGCGGCGGCTATGAGCAAGGAGTTCAAGTGGGCGAACAACGGGGAATGGCGACGCGCCGGCCCCCACCTCTACACTCTCGAGGGCCTTTTCCGGACCCAGCCCGGGAGCGAGGACCTGCTGACCGAGAAGGGAACCATGCTGCTGGCGTCGTTCGAGGCGGAGCAGCATCTGCTGCACTTCGGTCGCGCCGATTCGCCAGTCTGCTGGACCATCTGCGGCCTGATGAGCGGATACGTCAGCCGGACCAACGGAACGGAGATCTACGTCCTCGAGGATCGCTGTCTCGGCGAAGGTCATGCGGCGTGCCACCTGTTGGGCCGCACACGCGAAGAGTGGGGTGAGGAACGCGCCGAGGATCTGGTGTTCTTCGAGTCGGGGCGCCTGAAGGAGTGCCTCGAGGTCTCCCTCACCAGGGTCACGGAGACCCTGAAGGCGTCGGAGGCGAAGCTCCGAGCCCACCGCCAGGCGGTGATCCACGTGGCGCACGACGTCGAGGAGCCGCTGGGGATCGTCGCCAGGAGCCCGAAGATGTGGCGCGTGGTGGAGCTGGCGCGACGGGTGGCGAAGGTCGATGCTACGGTGCTGATCACCGGCGAAAGCGGGGTCGGCAAGGAACGCGTTGCGCGCCTCGTGCACGACGAGTCGACGCGCGCAGCCGGGCCGTTCGTCGCCGTCAACTGCGGCGCCATCACCGAGACCCTGCTCGAGAGTGAGCTCTTCGGACACGTTCGCGGAGCTTTCACCGGTGCGATCTCGGACCGGCCCGGCCTGTTCGAGGCCGCCAATCATGGCACCTTGCTGCTGGACGAGATCGGCGAGATCTCCGCCGGCATGCAGGTCAAGCTCCTGCGGGTGCTGCAAGAGCGGGAAATCCGTCGGGTCGGGGAGAACAGATCCCGACCAGTGGACGTGCGCGTTCTGGCCACTACCAACCGGGACCTCGCCCATGGGGTGGCAGACGGCGCCTTCCGGCAGGATCTCTACTACCGGCTCAAGGTCGTCGAGCTGTACGTGCCGCCGCTCCGCGACCGCCGGGACGACGTCCTGCCCCTCGCCCGGGTTCTTCTCGCGGACGCAGCGCTCCGCATGGGACGCAAGATATCGGGCCTCGCCCCGCCCGCGGCGGATCAGCTGCTGCGCTACGAGTGGCCTGGCAACGTGCGCGAGCTGGAGAACGCGATGGAGCGTGCGGTCGCGCTCGCTCGCGGGCGTCGAGTGGACCTCGACGACCTTCCTGAGGAGATCCGCCAGGCGTTTCCCAAGCCGGTCGTCAACAGGGGAACGGTGCAGCCGCTCAGCGAGATCGAGAAGGACTACATCCTCGCGGCGCTGCAGTTCAACGGCGGAAACCAGACGCAAACCGCCGCGCAGCTCGGCATCGGCTCGGCAACCCTGTACCGGAAGCTCAAGAGCTGGGGCCTGATCCCCTCCAAGCGCAAGAGTTAGCCAACAGACGCTCGCCACCTCACGCGGAGCTTCACGAATCAGCCCTTGAGGGCCACGCAGCTCTCGCCGTTCCGCCGATAGCCCGAGTTGCAGGTCCAGTCGTTTCCCGAGCGTCCGAGGTGCGCGTTCGCCGGTACCACGAACGTCATGCAGGCGTCACCGGTCTTCACATAGCCCCGCTCGCATTCCCAATTTCGGCCCGAGGATGCGAGGTAGCCGAACTCCGGCACCTCGATCGCGAAACAGGCCTCGGCGCTTTCCCGGAAGCCGCGGCTGCATTCCCACTCGTGTCCCGATCGCGCGAGATGCGCATTTGGAGGGACCTCGACAGGGGCGCACGAGCTCCCCGTCTGACGGAAGCCCCGGTCGCATTTCCAGCCGACTCCGGACCCGTCGGCATAGCCGTTCGCCGGCACCGTGATCGGCAAGCAGGACCGGCCGACTCTCCGGTAGCCGCGATCGCAGTCCCATTCACGCCCGCCCGAGTTCAGGTAGGCATTCGCGGGTACTGCGACCACCACACAGTCCTTGCCGACTGCCCGATACCCTCGATCGCACTCCCAACCGTTCCCGAAGGAGTCCACCAGATACGCGTTGTCGGGAACCTCGATTGCGACGCATGACTGCCCGACTGTCGTGTAGCCTCTTTCGCACTCCCATCCGCTCCCACGGGAGTTCAGGTAGGCGTTCGCAGGTACCTCGATCGCTGTGCAGGCCTGGTTGGCTTCCCGGTAGCCTCGATTGCATCTCCAACCGCTTCCGGAGTAGTCGAGATGAGCGTTCAAGGGCATCTGAACAGCCGCGCACAGCCGGCCGTCGCCTCGGTACCCCCAGTCGCACTCCCATCCGCCTCCGTAGGGCCTTGCGTGGGCGTTCAGTGGGGTCTCCCCGCCGCCAGCCTGGGCCGCGGCTACAGCGGGCGCGAGGCAGAGGGACACTGCCAGGAGCAGCCACCACCATCTCCCAGTCGGTCGTCGCGGGAACGTGATCCCGGCTTCACCCTGGCCTCCGGACAGCACGAGGAGCTGCGGTGCCTTGCTCGGAATCTCCGGGGCGGTGTGATCGGTGTTCGGACGGGGGGCCGTCTGGGCATACATGTGTCAGTCTCCTCTTCGAGTTGTCGCCGAGCTTGGCGCGGGCATACGGAGCCGTCTCGGCCGGGCTCGCACCGAGCTCGAGCTCCGGCAGGTTGAGGCTGCTCTGTGTGGTCTCCACTGCAATTTCCTGACCACAGGCCTTTATTGCTTGTTCTCAGTCAGTTGCGCGATTTGCGCCGGCGTCGTGCAGGAGCGGGCCCGATCGAATTGCATGAGTGCGCCGGGCGAGCTCAGCAGAGGAGGATGGCCGCAACCGGCGGGTAGGTCCGAGATCGCACCCGGTCACGGGCGCGGTCGTCTACACTCCGAACCAGGGAGGGCACTATCGTCTCAGCGGTTTGGCATGGCGCTCCGACGTCGGGGTGGAGGAGGACCCGCCGATGACCGTCCCGCCGACGCCCCGAGCCGGGCGGCAGGACGGGCGGAGCGGCCGTCACGATCCGTTCTCGACGCTTCTCGTGTGGTGCGCTGGGTCGCTGCTGCTGCTCGGTTGCCTCACGCAGCTCGCCATTCGGCCGATCTTCGATCCGGACGAGGGCCGCAACGCCGGGGTGATGCGCGAGATGGCCGCCTCGAACGACTACCTCGTGCCCCACCTCAACGGTCTGGCGTTCCTCGACAAGCCCTTTCTCTACTATGCGGCCGGAGGGCTGTCGATCGCCATCCTGGGCGCCAACGTGGTCGCCGTCCGCCTGCCTTCCCTGTTGAGCACGCTCGCCACCCTGCTCCTGGTCGGCTGGTTCGCCCGGCGTCGGTTCGGCCGACCTACCGGGATGTGGACGGCGGTGGTCGTCGGGGCGACGCCTCTGAGCTTGATCTACTCCCAGATCGTCATCTTCGACGCCATGCTCACGATGTGGCTGACCGCGGCGACTCTGGCGCTGTACCACGCCGTGGAGATCGAGCCGGCGGAGACACGGGTTTCCTGGAGCCATCTGGCCTGGACGGCGATGGCGCTGGGCGTGCTCACCAAGGGACCGGTGGCACTGCTCGTGCCGCTTGCGGCCGTGATCCCCTGGGCGCTGTGGCGCCGACGCCTCCGGAGAGTATGGAGCGGCGGTGCGCCGCTGGTGCTGGTGCTGACGATCGGGCCCTGGCTCTGGGCGGTGATGCGGGAGGACCCTCTCTTCCTGCACTACGCGCTCGTCACCGAGACCCTCGGCCGGCTCTCGGGCGACGCCCTCAACCGGGGCGCTCCGGTGTGGTACTACCTGCCCTACCTCCTTCTCGGCGCGCTGCCCTGGTCGCTGGTCCCGCTCACGGGATGGCGCCAGCTCCGCGAGGCATGGCGAGAGCGAGAGCCGACAGTGTTGTTCCTGCTTTCCTGGTCGGTGACTCCGTTTCTCCTGCTGTCGCTCGTCGAGTCGAAGCGGCCGCACTACATTCTGCCGATTCTCCCGGCGCTCGCGTTGCTCTCGGTCTGGATCTGGAGCCGGCGACGGCCGGGCGAGGCACTTCCCGGCGCTCGCGCCGGAGCCGGGGTCTGGCTGGCGCTCGGTGTGCTGCTCATCGCAGAGGGCTTCGGCGCCGCCCCCGGTGTGCTGCGCGGGCTCGAGCGCTTCGATCACGAGACCGTCGCGCTGGCACTGGTCGCCATCGGCTTCGTCTGGGTTGCGGCCGGAGTCCTGGCGTGGCTCGGGCGGCGGTCTCCGGCGCACGTTCTCTTGGCGTTCGCTCTCCCACCGGTCGCGTTCCTGGTCCTCAGCGCACCCGTGCTCGTCGAGGTCGGCGAGGAACGTTCGACCGAGGCGATGATCCGGGCGGTGCAGAGGGCAGGACTGGCCGGGGAGGAATTCGTCGCCATCGAGACGCTCCCTCCCTCGTTCGTCTTCTACCTCGGTCGGCCGGTTACGTTGATCTCGGCGGACGGCGATCCCATGCGAAGCAACTACCTGCTGCGCCGCTACGCCGAGATGGTCGATGTCGAGCCGACCCTGCGCTCGCCGGCCTGGCTCCGTGCAGCGGTCGAGGATCGCGGATCGCGGAGGCTGTTCCTGGTCGACCAACGCCACCTTGCGACCCGCGAGCTTCTCGAGGCCTCGGGCCGCGAGGTGGTCGTCGAAAACGGCAGGTACCGGCTCTACCGCTCTCCCGGCGACCGCCGGGCCGATCCGCCCGGATCGACACTGCCGGCTCCCCGGCGAATGACGGCAGGGGCGGACTAGGGATGGAGGCGACGTGACCCGCGTGACCTACTCGGTGGTGGCGCCCTTCTTCAACGAGGAGGGAAGCGCGGCGCCGCTCGTGGGCGAGATCGAGTCGACCATGGACGCTCTCGGAGAGCCCTGGGAGCTGCTCATGGTCGACGACGGCAGCCGTGACGGCACCGGCGACCTCCTCCGGAGGGCGGCGGCCAGGAGGCCGGAGCTGCGCTACCTGCGACTTCCGTTCAACCGCGGCCAGGCGGTCGCCCTCGACGCCGGGATTCGGCGCGCCCGGGGCGGGGTTCTGATCACCCTGGACGGCGACGGGCAGAACGACCCGGCGGACATCCCGACGCTGCTGGCCCTGCTCGAGGGTGCCGACATGGTGGTCGGGATCCGCACCGCGCGGCGCGACACCTGGCTGCGCCGGGGGATGTCGCGACTCGCCAACTCGATCCGCGGACGGCTTCTGGACGACCGGCTCCATGACAGCGGCTGCGCCCTCAAGGTCTTCCGCTGCGAGGTGGTCGAGGTCCTGCTGCCGATGAAGACCCTCTACTCGTTCATCCCGGCGCTCGCTCGAGCGGGCGGCTTCCGCCTCGCCGAGCACCCGGTGCGCCACCGGCCCCGGGTCGCCGGGCGCTCGAGCTACGGCCTGGTCGTGTTCCTCTGGCGCCCCGTGCTCGATCTGCTCGGGCTGTACTGGCTGCGCAAGCGCACCTTTGCGCGCCGCGCGGTCGAGGTCGAGGAGGACGGTGCGCAGTCGCCGCCCCGGGTCGCCGCGACGGAGGTGCCGGAGAGCTGAGCGGTCGCCGGGTCGGACGGAGCGGCCGGGGGCCTCCGCGGTGCTTCGTGGCACAATGGTCGGCGCCGACGACATGCAGACGGGCGGCCGGGAGGCATACGCTGGCGAGGATCGAGCGGCTCGAGCTGTTTCACCTGGCGATTCCGCTGACGGCGCCGTTCTACCCGTCCTGGATTCCCGGCTACCCCCAGACCGAGAGCCGGTTCACCCTGCTCAAGCTGACCACGACGGACGGGGTCGAGGGCTGGGCGGCGGGCAACGCGTTCGAGAACGAGCGGCAGGGGCTCGGCAGCCTGCTCGGGCCCTACCTGATCGGCATGGACCCGACCGACATCGACCGGGTGCGTCAGCTGCTGCGGGAGGCTTCGTTCCTCGGCTGGCACAACCCCTGGATCGAGGCGGCGTGCTGGGACATCAAGGGCAAGCTGGAAGGCCGGCCCGTGTACCGACTTCTGAACCCGGACCTCGAGGCGCCGGTGGCCCGGGTGCGAGTCTATGCCTCGTCGGGGTCGGTCACGCCGGTGGCCCAGCGGCTGGCCTACCTCGACCGGATCCGGGCCATGGGCTTCGGCGCGGTCAAGCTGCGGGTGCACGACTTCGACATCCGCCGGGACATCGCCATCGTCGAGGCCTCCCGCCGCCACCTGGGTGACGACTTCGTGATCGGTGTCGATGCCAACCAGGGGTGGCGGGTGACCCTGGTCGACGACGCGCCCCTCTGGGACCTCGAGCGGGCGAGGACGTTCGGCAGAGCCTGCGAGGACCTCGGGGTGCGCTGGCTCGAAGAGCCGCTGGACATGCATGCCTACGACGAGCTGGCCGAGCTGCGTCGGTCGATGACGACGCTGAAGATCGCCGGCTGCGAGCTCAACGGCGGGTGGCACGAGGCGAAGCTGATGCTCGAGAAGGGGAGCCTCGACGTCTACCAGCCCGACGCCACCTTCTGCGGCGGCCTGGCGACCTCGAGGAGGATCTCGCTGGCGTGTCTGGAACGGGGGCTCGAGTTCACGCCCCACACCTGGACCAACGGGATCGGATTCATGGTCAACCTGCACGCCTTCGCCGCGCACTCCCAGCGGACGAAGCTCGAGTACCCGTTCGAGCCGCCCGGGTGGGTGCCCGAGGTGCGGGACAGGATCCTCGACGAGCCGATCGCGGTCGCTCCCGACGGCACGATCGCAGTGCCCCAGGAGCCGGGTCTCGGTCTGCGGATCGACCGGCGCGCGCTGCGCCGTTTCGGCCGGAGGTTCTACGTCACGAGCCCGTTCAAGCTCGCAGTGCACACGGTTCGGTCCAAGGGGCTCAGGACCGCGCTCGAGCTCAAGAGGAAGAAGGACGCACGCAGCCGCGGCGCGTAAACCACCCGGTGAGATGCCGGGAGAGGGGCCGCGAGAGGCTAGGGACGGGGTCAACAGACCGCTGCATCGTCCTTGAATCAGTATGCTAAACTACCTCATTATGAGAAATACGAATCGGCCCAGCGCAGTTGTCGGTCTCCGTTCGACCCTTGTCCGCGTCACAGCCGTGGGAGCCTGCGCGCTGCTGGCCCTCGGAGTCGTGGGGCTGGCGGCGTGCGGTGGAGGCGGCGGCGAAGCCGAGCGCTCCGTTCAGAGCGCCGACCAGGCCGCGCAGCAGGCCGAGGCGGCCGCCGAGGCCGAGCGCCAGCTGCAGGCTCGGCGTCAGCAGCTCGAGCAGGCACACGAGGCCGTCTCGCGGATCCGGACCGAGGCCGAAACCTCCGTGCCGGTCAAGGACGAGGAGCTCGAGAAGCTGATGGAGGAGCTCGATCGGGCGTCGTCGTCGGCCCAGTCGCAGCTCCAGGGTGACGGCGCCGATGCCGCCCTGAAGCGGGTCGACGCGCTCAAGGAGCAGGCTGCCGAGCGCCTCGCGGCGCTGCGCGCCCAGGAGCAGGCGGCCCGCAGCGAGCTGCGCGCGCTGTACCAGCAGGCGGTCGAGAAGGCGCCGGAGGTCGCGCCCGACCTGGTGCGTGGCTTCGACGGCGAGCTGTACCTCGGCTACCTGTCGTCGGCGGTCGAAAAGGCGCAGCGGCAGCTCCAGGCGGAGAGGTTCTACGACGGGCCGGTGACCGGCACTCTCAATGAGGACACGCGGGTAGCCCTCGCGCGGTTCCAGCAGCTCAACGGGCTCGTGATGACGGGGATCCCGACGCCGTACACCCGCGCGGCGCTGTACGGTCACCAGACCGAGTAGGCTGACGGCGGCGAGGAGTCCGCTCAAGCCGCCGTCCCCGGATCCCGCACTTCTCTCCCGTCAGAGCCGCGCAGAGCGGCCTTGAGACGATCCCGTCGGCAGCCCCGCTGCGACGCAATGCGGCGAGAGTTCGCCGCGGGGTGGAATAGATGCGGCCACTCCGCCATTCGAGACGGAGACAAGGAGGTTGATCCCGACCATGAGCAGCTCTGCCCGCAAGACGGACCGTACCCCCGCTCCGCCGGACCACACCACTGCGGCCTTGATCGACGAGGCGGCGGCCTTTGAACGTCGGGTCGCCGCGACCCAGCGCTGGATGAAGGGCTCCCGCTTCGCCGGGATCAGAAGGCTGTACGGCGCCCGCCAGGTGGTGGCGCAGCAGGGCACGATCGCCTACGACTACACGGTCGCACGCCAGGCCGCCGAGCAGTTCCACACCCGGCTTCGGGAGCTCTTCGGCGAGCGGCGGTCGATCACCACGTTCGGTCCCTACAGCCCGGGTCAGGCGGTCGCGATCAAGCGGATCGGCATCGAGGGGATCTACCTCGGAGGGTGGGCGACCTCGGCCAAGGGCTCGATCAGCGAGGACCCCGGCTCCGACCTGGCGAGCTACCCCCTCAGCCAGGTCCCCGACGAGGCGGCGCCGATCGTCAGGGCCCTGCTGACCGCGGACAAGAACCAGGAGTACCTGCGCTCGCGGATGACCGAGAAGCAGCGCGCCGCGACTGCCCGGGTGGACTACCGGCCGTTCATCATTGCCGACGCCGACACCGGCCACGGCGGCGACTCCCACGTGCGCAACCTGATCCGGCGCTTCGTCGAGGTCGGGGTGCCGGGTTACCACATCGAAGATCAGCGCCCGGGCGCCAAGAAGTGCGGCCACCAGGCCGGTAAGGTGCTGGTCCCGGTGGACGAGCAGATCAAGAGGCTCAACGCGGCCCGCTTTCAGCTCGACGTGATGGGGGTGCCGGGGATCATCGTCGCCCGCACCGATGCCGAGGCCGCGACTCTGATCGACGGCACCGGCGACGAGCGCGACCAGCCGTTCGTGCTCGGCGTGACCAACCCGAGCATGCCGAGCTGGAAGGCCACCTACCTGGCTATTCTGAAGAACTACTACGAGATGGGTCTGCGGGAGGTCAACGGTCATCTGCTCTACCAGGTCTCCGAGGCTGCGTACGAACGGGCCGAGGACTGGCTCGAGCACATCGGGGTGTTCGACTTCATGCAGGACCTGCTCGCCGCCCACCGAGACGATCGCATGCTGCCGGTGGACCGGGTCGTGGACCAGGCGATCGACCGCTTCGCCGACCTGTGGGAGCAGCAGGCGGGCGTCAAGACCCTCGGCCAGGCGGTGGCGGACTCGATGTCGTTCCACATCGAGCAGGGCCAGCATTTCGAGGTCACGGTCGAGGAGTGGCTGGAGTGGGCGAATCACGCCTCCTGGGAGGAGGCCCGCGGGCGGGCTGCGGCGATGGGCATCGACGTGGTGTGGGACCCGGAGGCGGCGCGCACGCCGGAGGGCTACTACCCGATCCAGGGCGGCATCGAGTACGCGATCCACAAGTCGCTGGCGGTCGCTCCCTACTGCGACATCCTGTGGATGGAGACCAAGACCGCCGACCTCCACGACGCCAAGGTCTTCGCCGACGCGATCCACGCGGTGTATCCGGACAAGATGCTGGCCTACAACCTGTCGCCGTCATTCAACTGGGACACCACCGGGATGAGCGACGAGCAGATGGCGGCCTTCCCGGCCGAGCTCGGCACGCTCGGCTTCGTCTTCAACTTCATCACCTACGGCGGCCACCAGGTCGACGGCATGGCGGTGGAGGAGTTCGCGACCGCACTGAAGCAGGACGGCATGCTGGCGCTGGCCCGGCTGCAGCGAAAGCTCCGGTTGGTCGAGTCGCCCTACAAGACGCCCCAGACCCTGGTCGGCGGGCCGCGTCTGGACGGCGCGCTGGTCGCGTCCTCAGGCCGCACCGCGACGACCAAGGCGATGGGCAAGGGCTCGACTCAGGTCCAGCACCTCGTGGAGACCGAGGTCCCGCCGCGGCTGCTCGGCGAGTGGCTCGAGCTGTGGAGCGCGGTCAACGGCGTCTCCGGCCCGTTCACGGTCGAGCTCCGGCCGCACACCGCGGGCTCGGAGCTGCTCGAGCTGAGCGTGCTGGACGCGTCCCGGGAAAAGGCCGCACGGGTGGTCTTCGCCACCATCCGCGACCGCCGGCGCAAGAGCATCCTCTCGATCCGCGACCAGGAGACCATCGATCCCGCGCTTCGCAACAAGCGGCTGATGACCCTCTGCCACCTGTTCCTGATTCACCGCTACAAGGCGGACTCGATCCACTACGTCACGCCGACCGATGACAACGTGGGCCAGACCAAGGGGATGCAGGCTCTCGGGGTGTTCGACGAAGTCAGCGTCGAGATCGGCGACATCATCGTGGCCGGCGTCAGCCGGGACTGGGTGTCGGCGATGCTCAAGCCGGACCGCGTCGACCTGACCCGGCTGATCCGCAAGGAGTGAGCCGGCGCCCCCGGTGTCCGCTCGCAGCGGACGCCGGGGTGCCGGGGAGGGCGGGGAGACGGCTCAGCTCGGCCGGTACATCTCCTCGATCAGGTCGCGGTGCCGGTCGATGGCCTGCGCTCGCTTGACCTTCATGGTCGGGGTCAGCAGGTCGTTCTCGATCGTGAACTCGTCGACGATCCGGAAGTCCTTGAGGGTCTCGAAGGAGGCGAGGTCCCGGTTTCTGGCCTCGATCTCGCCGCGGATCAGCCCGAGCACCCGAGGGTGAGCCGGGAGCTCGGCCGGGTCGGAGCACGTGATCCCCTCGGCTCGCGCCCAGTCGGCGACGTTGACCGGGTCGATCACCACCAGGGCCGTGAGATATCGCCGGCGGTCGCCGACGACGCAGACCTGGTTGATGTACTTCGAGGTCGCCATCATGCCCTCGATCGCCACCGGGGCCACGTTCTTGCCGCCGGCGGTGACGATGATGTCCTTCTTGCGACCGGTGATGCGGAGGAACCCGACGTCGTCGATCTCGCCCAGGTCGCCGGTGTGCTGCCAGCCGTCCGGGGTCAGGGTCTCGGCGGTCTCCTTCGGCATCTTGTAGTAACCCCGCATGACGTTGCGGCCCCGGTACAGGACCTCGCCGTCGTCGGCGATCTTCTGCTCGATGCCCGGCCCGGTCGGTCCGACCCACCCGAAGCGGTAGTCGTGGACCCGGTTGACGTTGGTGAACGAGGTGTTCTCGGTCATCCCGATGCCTTCCAGGATCAACACGCCGGCAGCGTGGAAGAACTTGCCGATCGACGGGTTGAGTGGCGCTCCGCCGCTGATGCACCAGCGCACGCGCCCGCCGAGCGCGGCGTGGACCTTGGAGAAGACCAGCTTGGTCGCGAGCCGGTACTGGAGGCCGAGCAGCGCGGGAATCGGGCGCTTGGCGAGCAGGCAGTCGCTGACGCGGTCGCCGACGGCGACGGCCCAACGGAAGATCGCCAGCGCCAGGCCTCCCTTGGCCTCGGCTCCGCTCACGATCTTGGAGTGGACCTTCTCGTAGACCCTGGGCACGCTCGGGAACCAGTTGGGGCGGGCGATTCTGAAGTCGTCAGAGAGGCTCTCGATGCTGCGTGCGAAGGTCAGGGGGTTGCCGGCGATGAGGGCCGTGAAAAGGCAGGTGCGGGCGAAGATGTGAGCCAGGGGGAGGAAGAGCAGGGCCTCGTCGTCGGGCCGGATCTCGGCCGAGGCGAGCACCGAACCGGCGGTGAAGGTGATGTTGTCGTGGGTCAGCATGGCGCCCTTGGGAACGCCGGTGGTGCCCGAGGTGTAGACGATCGCCGCCAGAGTGTCCGGTGTGACCGCGGCAATGCGGGAGTCGACCGCGCTCTGGGTGATCGCCCCACCGAGCTCGAGGAAGCGGTCGAATGCCATCACCCAACCGTCGTCCTCGGGATCGCCCTCGAAGACCACCACCCGCCGGACACGGGGGATCTGCTCGCGGACCTCGCGCAGCTTCGCCACCTGCTGGGCGTCCTGGGCGAAGACCAGCACGGCGTCTGAGTGGTCGATGATGTGGCGGCAGTCCTTGGCGAGCAGCGACTGATAGATGCCGACCGCGCACGAGGCGATGCTCTGCACCGCAACGTCGACCAGCACCCAGCGGTAGCAGCTGTAGCTCAGGATGCAGACCTTGTCCTCGGGTTCGACGCCGAGCTGGATGAGAGCCTTGGCGACCCGCCTCACCTCGAGGTCGAACTCGCCCCAGGTGACGGACTCGATTCGCCCGCTGGCATCGAGGATGGTGCGGTAGGCCGCCCGCTCCCGATGGCGCTCGACCGTGGCCTGCAGCATGTGGTGAACGCTGGTGAAGTCCCTGATCTCCATCGTCGCCTCCCGCTCTCGGCTGGTTGTGGTCTCTGGTTCGCCCCATCAGGGTACCGTGTCGGGATCTGCCGGTCACCTGGCGACGGGCGTTCTAGCGATCGAGCATGGCACGGAGCGAGGCGAGGAGGGTGGCCGCCGGGTAGGGCTTGGCCAGAAAGACATCGCGACCGTCGGTCACTCCGGTGCGGCTCACCGTCTCGGCGTCGTACCCGGAAGCGAAGAGGACCGGCAGATCCGGCCTCACCGCGCGAGCCTTTTCTGCAACCTCGTGCCCCCCCAGCTTCGGCATGACCACGTCGAGCAGCAGCAGGTCGATCTGGTCGGCGTGGCGTTCGAAGAGCTCGAGCGCGTGCGCGCCGTCCGTGGCCTCGAGCACGGTGTAGCCGGCGTTCTGAAGGACGCGCACGATCGGCCTCCGGACTCGGGAGTCGTCCTCGGCGAAGAGAATGGTCTCGGAGCCGCCCTGCACGATCTCCGGCAGGGGCTGCTCATCCGCGGGCGGTGTCGGCTCGACCTCGGGCAGCAGGACAGTGAACCTCGAGCCCACTCCCGGGGTGCTGCTGGCCCAGACGCAGCCGCCGTGCTGACGCACGATGCCGTAGACCGTGGCCAGGCCGAGCCCGGTCCCGGCGCCGACCTCCTTGGTCGTGAAGAAGGGCTCGAAGACGTGCTCGAGCACCTCCGGCGTCATGCCGCATCCGGTGTCGGTGACCGCGAAACCCACGTACGCGCCGGGGCTGGCGTCCGGCTCGTCGAGGCAGTCGTCGCTGTCGAGGGAGCGGGCGAACGTGGAGATGACGATCGACCCGGCGCCATGGATCGCGTCCCTGGCGTTGACGCAGAGGTTCATCAGAATCTGCTCGATCTGACCTCGATCGGCGTGGGTGTAAAGCGGTCGGGGGTCGGGGTCGAAGTCCAGCGCCACCGACTCGGTCATGACTCGGCGCAGCAGCTGCAGCATGTTGTCGATCGATTCGTTGATCTCGAGGGTGGTGGGTCGCAGCACCTGGCGGCGGCTGAAGGCGAGCAGCTGGGTGGTCAGCTGTCCCGCGCGCGCGAGCCCGCGGTCGATCTGCTGCAGGTCTTCCCGGGATTGGACCGAGAGGCTCTCGTCGGTCCTGAGAAACTCGAGGTGGCCCATCATGCCCTGGAGAATGTTGTTGAAGTCGTGGGCGATGCCTCCCGCGAGCTGACCGATGGCCTGCATCTTCTGCGACTGGATCAGCTGCTCCTCGAGCTCGCGGCGTTGGGTGACGTCGCGGCCGACGCCGATGATCGCCTCCACCATCCCGTCGCCGTCGAGCACAGCCGAGTCCGACCACGCCAGCCACCGCCAGCCGGCCGCGGTCATCGCCCGCTGCTCCATGTAGGCGCGGAAGGGCGGCCGGAACAGATCCTCCATGGCGCGCGCGGTCGCCTCGCGGTCGTCCTCGTGGACCAGCGGCATGAACTCGCGCCCGAGCAGCTCGTCTTCGGTCTTGCCGAAGGTCTCGCAGTAGCTCGGGCTGACGTAGAGGAACCGACCCTGGGTGTCGACCTTGACCACCAGGTCGCTCTGGTTCTCGACCAGGAGCTTGTACCGGGCGCGGCTTTCCTCCAGGGCCTCCTGTCGCCGAAGCAGCAGGGAGAGAGCAGACGTCAGGCCCGCAACCAGGATCAGCGCTGCGAGCGCCATGAGCTCGTCGGCGGGAGTCTCGGTGCGGTCCAGGTTGGCGGCCGAGGGCCCGAGCCGAAGCCGCCACGGCCGGTCGACGATCCGGACCGGTGCGGTGACCGCGTGGGGCCACACCTGGTCAGGTCCCAGGTCGCTGTGGAGGTAGGCGATTCGGGAGTCGTCCTCGACCAGCTCGATCCGGTACCGCTCGCGCAGATTCTCCTCAGCGAGCGCGCTCTCGACCAGTGCGCGGACCCGGAACACTCCGTTGACGAAGCCGAGCAGCTCCCCGGAGGGTGCCCGGATCGACCGGTAGGTCGCGAACCCCTTGCCTCCCTGCAGCAGGTCGATGATCGGTGTTCGCGTGATGCGGTCGTCCCGCTCGGCGCGGGTGACCGCGTCAACCACCCCTGGGCTCGGATGCCGGTGGAGGTCCTGATCGAGCGCGGGGGCGTTGGATGCCTCCGGTACCACGATCCGGATCACCCAGTCCGGGTCGATGTAGTTGAGCGCCTGAAGGTCGGGGTAGAGGTCGGTGAAACCGTGTGATTCGGCACGAAACCGGGCGCTGATCTCGTCTCGGCTGGCATAGCGGGTGCCGGCGAGGTACTCGACCGGAGCGGTCCGGGCGTCGACCCATGCCTCGAGGCGGAGGCCGACCTGCTGGGTGGTGACCTGGGTCTCGAGCAGGATGCGGTTCATCTCGGCGCGTCGGACCGAGGCCCAGAGGACCGCGACCGCCGCCACTCCGGCCAGAAGAAACAGCACCACGAGCCACGGCACGCGCCGGCGCGTGCCGGGTTGCTGTGCGCGGCGGTCAGGGCCCGGGATTGCCACGGCAACACGCCTTCCTTCGCCCCGTCTGTGCACGCAGCTTGAGCCGCCGAGCTGGCAGAGTGCTCACGGCCCCGCATACCCGCTGCGGGAGTATATCGGTATCGGTCCGATGCGCGGAGGTCATTCGACGACCGGGACCGGCAGGTCGGACTTCCACCACCGCCTCCTGGGTGGAAGATGTCGATCCCGATAGAGCTCGAGCCGAGCGCCTTCGCGCCCCTGAGGGACCAGGAGTCCGGTTTCGGGCTCGACCCAGCGCTGCACGATCGTGCGGGGTCGTTCGACCCGAAACGGTGGGCGCGCGGGAACCGCCCGAACCATGAAATCGCGCCAGATCGGGCCGGCGGCGGCTGCGCCGGTGAGGCCCATCCGCTCCCCACCGTCGAGGCCGACCCACACGACGGTGACCAGCGATCCGGCGTGGCCCGCGAACCATGCGTCGCGAAGGTCCGAGCTCGAACCGGTCTTGGCTGCGACGTCGAGACCGGGAAGATCAGCCGCCGCGGCGGTGCCCTCCTCGACGGCCGTCCGGAGCAGGTCGCGGACGAGGTAGGCCGCCGCCGGGTCGGCGACCCGGTCCGCGCGCGTCTTCCAGCGCTCGAGGCCGCGTCCGCCGGAGGTCTCGAGCCGACGGACCGGATAGGGCTCGAGGATCCGCCCGGGCGTGGCGAGCACGGTGAAGGCGCGTGCGATATCGAGCGGAGTGGCCTCGACCGCACCGAGCACGAACGATGGAGGAGGATCTGCCGGGAGCTCGAGCCGGAGGCGGCGGAAACGCCCGGCGGTGGCTCCGAACCCGCACCACCGGGCGATGCGCACGGTGGGGACGTTGCGGGACTCGGCGAGCGTTTCCCGAAGAGTGACCTCGCCGCGGTATCGTCCGTCGTTGTTGTGCGGCTCCCAGACGCCCGAAGGAAGGTCGATCCTCAGCGCACGGTCGGCGATTCTGCTCGACGCGGTCAGCGGCTCGCGACCGCCGCAGGCCGCGAGCGCCTCGAGTGCGACGAAGGGCTTGACCACCGACCCCGGTTGACGTCGGGCCATGCGCACCCGGTCGAAGGCGCCGGGAGGATCGTCGAGCGGACCGCCGACCGAGGCCAGTACTGCCCCGCTGCGCGCGTCGAGCGCGATCAGGGCAGATCGCAGGGGGAGTCGACGGAGGCGGGGGTGCGCTCGTCGCAGGCGTTCGAGCTGACGATCGACGGCGTCTTGCGCGAGCGACTGGAGCAAGGGGTCGACGGTGGTCTCGACCAGGAATCCCCGACCCTTGGCCACCTTCTTGGCTTTCGTGTCCTCGACCTGGTCACGAACCCAGCCGAGGTAGTGGACGGGGACCGATCGCCGCGGAGGGGACGGCCGAGCCGCGATCTCGGCCGACCGGGCGTCCGCGACCTCTGCGGGCGAGGCCCAGCCGAGCTCCTCCATGCGTCCCAGCACCCAGTCGCGGCGGGTGCGCAGGGCGTCCGCGTCATCGAGCGGCGAGAGCCGGTTGGGGCCCTGGATCATCGCGGCCAACGAGGAGGCCTCCGCGAGGCTCAGCCCGGAAGGGTCGCGCGAGAAGAAGACCCGTGCCGCCGTTCCGAGCCCGTGCACCGCGAGCCCGTGGACATGGCCCATGTAGACCGAGTTCAGGTAGGCCTGGAGGATCTCCTCCTTGTCGTACTCCTCCTCGAGGGCGAGCGCCCGCAAGGCCTCGTTGGCCTTTCTGCCGAGGCTGCGCTTCGGGCTGAGGTCGCGGTTCTTGACCAGCTGCTGGGTGATCGTGCTGCCGCCCTCGACCACCTGACCCTGCTTCAGGTTGCGCAGCGCGGCCCGGGCCAGTGCCCGGGTGTCGAGTCCGGGGTGGGAAAAGAAGCGGGCGTCCTCGGCGGCGAGCACTGCCCGCCACACGTGCTCCGGGAGCTCGGCGAGCACGACCGGTTCGCGATCCGCGCGATCGCCCGAGAGGGACTCGGACAGCAGCTCCGGTTCGAGCCAGATGTCACCCTCGCCGCGCAGCGGCTTCGTCGACCCGTCATCGAGGCGCAGGCCGACGATCCGTCCGCTGTCGGGATCGAGCGCGAGGCCGATCAGCTCGGCTCCGTGGTCCTTGCCCCAGGCGTGGCAGGCGCGGCGGAAAACCCAGTAGACCTCGTCGCCGTGGAAGTACTCGCCGGGGATCTCGGGCCGTCGGTGGACGCGCCGGTAGCCGAGCCGATCGAGGCGCTCGTCGAGCGCGAGCTCCGCCACCGTTCGACCGGGCGGGACCGGGACCGGCTCGGACCACACCCGGGTCTCGTTGCGTCCCAGGTTTGTCTCGAGAGACCCGGCGCCGATCGAAACAGGGGCCAGCCCGAGGCCGAGCCCGAGAGCGACGGCGGTCCCGCATTGACCGAGCCGTCGTTCGATCACGGACTCAGCCACTGGTACTCGTCCAGGGTGATCTCGGCACGGACGGCTCCGGTGTGGGCGATTCCGGCCGGCTCGAAAAGGACCAGCTTGACCTGCCCGTGAGGCACCACTCGGTGCTCGCTGCCGCGACGCACGACACAGAGCTCCCCTGCGTGGAGCGTGACGGTGTGGTCGCGCTCCAATACATCGAGCACGCCCTCGAGGACCCAGAAGAGCTCGTCCTCCTCGTCGTGGGTGTGCCAGGGCACCTTGTCGCCCTCGAGCCGCACGACCTTGACGTGCTGGCCGTTGAGCTCGGCCACGATCTTGGGCGAAAAGGTGTCCGAGAACCGCTCGAAGCAGCGCTCGATCGAGATCACCTTCAGCATGTCCGTTCTCCGTTCCGGCAGCGTCTTGCCACCTGACAGTATCGCGCGAACCCCCCGGGAGTGCTCTTCAAAGCGGAATCGTGACCTCAGGCAGGACCACCGTTGCGCCGACGGCGGGGAGCTCGAACGGCACCCAGGCTCCGTCGTCCCAGCGCAGCCAGCGCAGCGAAGGGTGCTCGAGCTCGGTCGAAAAGCGACAGGTGAGCTCGGCGGGTCTCCCATCGGCGGTCAGCGCGGTCACCTCGAGGGTCACGCCGGCGAGTCGAACCGACCAGCCGAGGGGAAAGGGCGTGCTGTCCCGGTACAGCAGGTCGAGCGCCTGGTAGAAGTACCGCGGGTCGGCTGATGGGCTCTCTCCGTGCGCGCCCGAAGGTGTTCCCGGCGGCGCCAGAAAGCCGGCTTCGGGTCGGACCACGAGCACTTCAGCCGCCGGTCTGTGAACGGTGGTGGCGTGGATCCCCGAACCGAGCACGACACCGCTGGAGGCGATGGTGCGACCCTTCAGCAGCTGGATCAGTGGCGCGTAGGAGGCGACAAACGCGCTCGGGGTGGTCACGACCACCACCGTCTGGGTCGCAACCCGCGGATCGGCGGGCAGGCTCGAGGCTGCGCGGTCCATCACCCGGTCGAACGAGGCGAGGCGCGCCGCGGAGGCCGCGAGCCCCAACGGCGCGAGGACCAGGTGGAGCACGACCGCCGCCGCGGCAACCCCGCGCAGCGTACGCCGCGAAACCGTCCCGGCCGGGAGCCAGTCCGCGCGCTCCCAGACCCCGGCGAGCACCAGAGCGACGAGCCCGGTTCCTCCGAAGCCGGCAAGGAAGAGCAGTCGGTCGTCGGGAAAGGTCGCGCACGCCGGAACCAGGGCCAACACCATGCCGAAGGCCAGGAAGCGCGCTCTCGGATCCCGCTGCAGGAGTCTTCGGCACAGCACGAGGAGCCCCAGGACGAGGGTGACGGCCAGCACCCACAGGGCCGTGGCGGCACTTCGTGACAGCAGCATGGCGAGCGTCGACGGGAGCGCCAGCTGGCCGAAGAGCAGGAACGGACCGCGCGACACGACCGCTTCGAGAAACCGGATCGGGCTCGCGACCGGATCCACGTAGAGGCCGGAGTGGGCGGCGCCGAAACCGCCGCTCCAGTAGAGCGCGGTCCACGACAGCAGCACGACCAGCATCGGCACCAGAGAGAACACCCGCCCGCGACCGCGAGATGGTTCGAGGGTCACGGCGTAGGCCACCAGGAAAGCGACCGCCCCGAGTGCGATCTCGCCGCTGCACAGCCCGGTGAGCAAGCAGGCAGGAGCGACCCAGAGCCCTGGTTTCCATCGGTCTCGCCGCCAACGGTCGTGAGCGAGCAGGCAGAGCAGGCCGAAGAGCGTGCCGAGGGTGGCGTTCCGGTTGGCGAGCCACATCGCCGGGAAACCGTGGGCGTCGTCAACAGCGAAGAGCAGGCCGGCGAGACCGGCGATCCATGTCGGCTGGAGCAGGCGTCGGTAGAGGATCGCGGCCGCCGCGACCGTGAGTCCGAACCAGAGCAGCGACTGAACGTGCATCAGCCACGGCTGCGCGGGCCACAGCCGGAAGTCGAGCCAGTGGGTGAGGCCGGTCAGCGGTCGGAAGAAGGCCAGCCGGAGCTCGGGTGAGCTCCACCAGGGGAGTCCTCCGGACTCGACCAGGGCGCGGACCTCGTCGCGGTTCCCCGAGACGAAGGCGAACACCTCGAGCGGAGACCGGGACGCCACCTGTTCGAGGCGGAGGGGACCGAAGGGTGGCCTCGAGCACACGATCGTCGGCGACCAGACCCAGCTTCAGCGAGGGTGCAGCGAGCAGGATCGCCGCGGCTGCCGCCGCGGCGGGGAGACCGCGGAACTGGAGCAATCGCCGCAGCGCCGCGGCGGTCCGCGACGGGGATTCAAGCCTCGTCGACGGAGGAGTCAGCGGACTGACGGTCTCGTTCATGGCGGCCCACCTCGAAGGTCCGCGGGGATCTCAGAATCGTACCCCGAGACCGGGTTGGGAGGAGAGCGTGCCGCGTCCCAGGGGCGGAGCGCCGTCGCCCGCCACGGGTTGGTCGGCGGTGTGCGGGCTGCCGGCGCACGACAGCATCATCATCAAGGTCAGGAGGACGACGAGGAACAGCGCGGCGCAGAGGGTCACCCGGTGGCTCTGCTGCCGGCCGGGACGTCCGGCCTCGGGGAGGTAGCCCGGGTCGCGAACTGCCGAGGACCGATCCCGGTCGAGGCCGGCGCCGGACGGATGTGCCTCCAGCCGATTCATCGCACGACTCCTCCTGCCGGGGAACGCGATCTCCGCCGCCGGACCCCGCAACACCGAGGGCGGCGCTCCGTAGGTGGAGACGACGATGACGGTCCGGGCCGCATGCCATACTCGGGTGCAGAGGACTCCACCCACCGTGCCGATTTCGGATTCCGATCGCGTCAGCGAGATCGTCGCCGGCCTGAGCGGCGAGCTCGACGCCCCGGGCCGGTCGGCCGAGGAGCTTCTGCCGCTGGTGTACGAGCGTTTGCGCTCGTTGGCGCGCCGGATGATCGCGCGCGAACGCCCGGGCCACACCCTACAGCCGACCGCTCTGGTTCACGAGGCCTACCTCAAGCTGGTCGACCAGTCTCGGGTGGACTGGCGTGGGCGCACCCACTTCTTCGCCGTCGGGGCGCGGGCGATGCGGCGGCTGCTGGTCGATCATGCTCGCGGCCGCCACCGCGCCAAACGGGGCGGCGGCTGGGCCCGCGTCACCCTCGCCGAGGGCATTCCATCGTTCGGCGAGGGAGGGCTCGACGCCGATCAACTGCTGGACCTCGACGAGGCTCTGACACGGCTGGCCGTGCTCGATGCGCGGGAGGCCGAGGTGGTCGAGCTGCGCTTCTTCGGAGGGCTGACGGTCCCAGAGGTCGCTCACCTGCTGGGTGTCTCCCAGCGAACGGTCGAAGGGGACTGGACCCATGCTCGGGCATGGCTGCGGCGAGAGCTCGGCGGCGGAGGGAACCCTTGACAGATCAGCGCCTGCACGCTCGCGCCAAGGAAGTCTTCCTCGAAGCCTGCGCGAGGCCGCCGGCCGAGCGGTCGGAGTATCTCACCGGCGCCTGCGGCGACAACCTCCTTCTCCGCCAGGAGGTGGAGGCACTTCTCGCCTGCCACCGCGAGGGGGAGACCCACGAGTTGGCGGCGGGCGGTGCTGCCTCGCTCGAGGGGCCCGAGGCGGTTCCGGGCTACCGGATTCTGCAGCGGGTGGGCGAAGGTGGCATGGGGGAGGTCTACGAAGCCGAGCAGCTGCAGCCGGTCCGCCGCCGGGTTGCGCTCAAGGTCATCCGCTGGGGAATGGACTCGAAGGAGGTGCTGGCCCGGTTCGAGGCCGAGCGCCAGGCGATGGCGCTGATGAACCACCCGGCGATCGCGATGGTGCTCGACGCCGGCACGACAGCTGGCGGGCGGCCCTTCTTCGCCATGGAGTACGTCGCCGGGGTCCCGATCACCGAGTTCTGCGACGCGCATCGGCTCACCACGGTCGAGCGCATGCGGCTCTTTCTGAAGGTCTGCTCCGGGGCGCAGCACGCCCACCAGCGGGGCGTGATCCACCGTGACCTCAAACCTACGAACATCCTGGTGACCCTCCAGGGCGATCAGCCCGCGCCCAAGATCATCGACTTCGGGGTCGCCAAGGCCACCGCCCAACGGCTCACCGAGCACACCGTCTTCACTCAGCTCGGGCAGTGGATCGGCACGCCTGAGTACATGAGCCCCGAGCAGGCGGAGATGGCCCAGCTCGACGTCGACACCCGGAGCGACGTCTACTCGCTCGGCGTGGTGCTCTACGAGCTGCTCGTGGGGGCGGTGCCGTTCGACCCGACGGCACTGCGGTCGGCGGGGTTCGACGAGATGCGGCGCAGGATCCGCGAGGACGAGCCGCCGCGCCCGAGCACTCGAGTCAGCACCCTCGGCGAGGAGTCCGAGGTCACGGCGCGCCGGCGTCGCACCGACCGCGCGAGCCTGGTGCGAGAGCTGCGCGGCGACCTCGACTGGATCGTGATGAAGGCGCTGGAGAAGGACCGCACCCGGCGCTACGGCTCACCCGCCGAGCTCGCCGCGGACATCGAGCGCCACCTCGCGGACGAGCCGGTGCTCGCGAGCCCGCCGAGCGCTGCCTACCGCGTCGGGAAGTTCGTCCGCCGCCACCGGACGGGAGTGATCGCGGCGACGCTGGTGGCGGCTGCACTGGTGCTCGGGATCGTGGGTACGACGGTCGCCATGATCCGTGCGCAGCGCGAGGCCCGCGCCGCACAACAGGTCGTCGCCTTCCTGTCCGGGATCTTCGGGGAGATGGACCCACAGGGGATCGCGGCGCCGACGACCACCGTCGACGAGCTCCTCGATCGCGCCGAGGAGCGGATCGACCGCGAGCTGGAGGGCCAGCCGCTGGTCCTCGCCCGGCTGAAGGCGTCGATGGGCCAGGTCCGGCTCGGGCTCGGGCACTTCGAAAGGTCGGTCGCGCTGCTCGAGCAGGCGTACGAGATCCGCCGGAGCCGGCTCGGGGACGACGACCCGGGGGTCGCGAGCCTGCTCAACCAGATGGGGCTGGTGGCGGTCAGCACCGGCCGCTTCGAGGAGGCCGAGGCGCTCCACCAACGGTCCCTGGCGTCCTTCATGCAGACCCTCGGGCCGGACAGCGAGATGGTCGGCCACGTGACCGGCAACCTGTGCTTCGTGCACTGGCGCCTGGGACGCTTCGACCAGGCGCTCGAGGAGTGCGACCGGGCCACCGCTCTGCTCTCGCGATGGACGGGCGCCGACACTGCCGATGTGGCGGCCGGGCTGCACCTGACCGCGCTGGTGCAGCGCGACCTGGGACGGCTGGACGAGGCCCTTGCGAGCGCCGAACGGAGCGCAGCGATCCGGGAGCGCCGCTATCCACCGGACCACACCCAGGTCGGCTGGTCCCTGTGGTTGGTGGGCTGCCTGCGCAGGGCCGGCGGCGACCTCATGGGCGCCCACGCGCCGCTCGAGCGGGCGCTGGCGATCCAGGAGGCGGCGTTCGGCCCGTCGAGCTACGCCGCGGCGATGTGTCGTCAGCAGGTGGCCGCGCTGGCCGCCGCCGAAGACCGGCTCGATGTGGCGGCGGCTGAGTTCGAGCGGGCGAACGAAGCTCTCGAACGGGCGGGGGGACCTGGGCAGGCCGATCTTCCGTGGGCGCTGCGCAGCCAGAGCGCCGTGCTTGCGTCGGCAAGGCGACGACCAGGGCGCCGAGAGTCTGCTGCGGCGGGCGCTGGCGGTCGCCGATCGAGTCTACGGAACCGAGCACCCAGAGTACGCATGGACCCTGGCGACCCGGGCCCACCTCGAGGCGAGCCGCGGGCACCTGGTCGAGGCTCGCGCCGGGTTCGCCCAGGCGGCAGAGATCCTCGAGCGTACGGCGGGCCCGTCGTCGAGCCCCGTCGGGACGATGTACTACAACCTCGCCTGCCTCAGCGCGCGGGCGGGCCGCCGGGAGGAGGCGCTGGGGCACCTCCGACAGGCGCGTGCGACCACCTGGGCATGGGAGGGGGCTCTGGCGGACGAGGACCTCGCCTCGCTGCATGGCGATCCCGACTTCGAGTCCTTCCTCGCCGAGGTGCGCCGCCGGCTCGAGGCGGATTGAGCCCAGGCGCGGAACGGGCGGTACCGGAGAGCTCCCGTCGCTGGCGCCGGTCGAGAATTCGAGACGGCGCGGAGTCGGTTGCTCCCTGGGAGCGTCGTCTGCGCAACGCCGGAAGCCGGGGCCGGCGCCCGGGCGGGGCACACGCTCGGGAGGCATCATGGCACGAGCATCTCGACCCTGTGCGGTGGTCGTCGGCGCCGGCAGCGGAACCGGCGCCGAGGTCGCGAAGCGGCTCGCCCGCGAGGGCTATCCGGTGGCGGTGATCCGCCGCACGAGGGAGGCCCTCGCGCCGCTGGTGTCGGAGATCGAGGCGATCGGGGGCGAAGCGCTGGCGATCGGGGCGGACGCCTCGCGAGACCACGAGATCGCCGCGGCCTTCGACCGGGCCGAGCACGACCTCGGGCCCATCCGCGTCGTGGTCTTCAACGCCGCCGGGTTCGTCTCGGGCTCGATCGTGGAGACCACCGCCTCGCAGTTCGAAGAGATGTGGCGGGCGACATCGTACGGCGGATTCGTGGTCGGGCGGGAGGCCGCCCGCCGCATGCTGCCGCACGGCGAGGGCTCGATCCTGTTCACCGGTGCGACCGCAGCGGTCAAGGCGAGCGCGGGCTTCGCCGCCTTTGCCGCCGGCAAGCACGGCCTGCGGGCGGTCGCCCAGAGTATGGCCAAGGAGCTCGGGCCGAAGGGTATCCACGTCGCCCACCTGATCGTCGACGGAGTGATCGACGTGCCCAGGGTCCGTGAGCAGATGCCCGAGCTGGCGGCCGCCAAGGGCGAGGACGGGCTGATCGACCCACGCAGCGTGGCGGAGACCCTGGTCTGGCTCCACCGCCAGCCGCGCAACGCGTGGACCTTCGAGCTCGACCTGCGTCCGTTCAAGGAGAGCTGGTAGCCCTCTCGACAGCGACCATGGTCCCGGGCACCGTCCCGGGGGGGAGGAGACGTTCAGATGGCCAAGACGAGCTATGACGGGAAAGACATCGAGATCACCTTCGACGATCGACTCTGCATCCACGCCCGGGAGTGCGTGACCACCCTGCCGAGGGTTTTCGTGGCGAATGCCCCGGGCGCCTGGATCCACCCGGACCAGGCCCCCGCAGAGGAGATCGCCGCGGTGGCGCACAGCTGCCCCTCGGGCGCGATCCAGTACCGGCGCAAGGACGGCCGACCGGACGAGCGGCCGCCGGAGGTGAACCGGGTCAAGATCCGTGAGAACGGTCCGCTGGGGTTTCACGCCGAGCTGCACATCGGCGGCACCCCGGCCGGCTGTCGGGCGACCCTGTGTCGCTGCGGCGCGTCGAAGACCAAGCCGTACTGCGACGGATCGCACACCGCGGCCGGTTTCTCGGCCAGCGGAGAGCCGGCGAGCCGGGAGCTGGCGACGCTCGAGTCGCGCGGCGGCCGGCTCGAGGTGAATCCGGCGCCGAACGGTCCCCTGCTGGTCTCCGGACCGCTCGAGATCATGTCCGGCACCGGCCGCGCGATCGAGCGCACCACCAAGACCGCCCTGTGCCGCTGCGGCGCGTCCCAGAACAAGCCCTACTGCGACGGGACGCACTCGAAGATCGGGTTTTCCGCCGAGTGAGCCTCTCCGGTCGCTGGACTCCCAGCCCCGGCTGCAAAGACGGTTTACACTCCTGCCGGCTCGGCCCCAGGGGGCGAGCAGGGAGGCCGTGATGGAGATCGAGAAGGTCCTGATCGTCGGCGCGGGGACGATGGGCGGTCAGATTGGCTTCCAGTGTGCCGTCCGGGGCCTGCACACCGCTGTCTTCGACATCGACCGGGAGTCGCTCGAGACCTGCCGGCGTGCTCATCGCGGTTTCGCGAAGATGTTCGTCGCGGCGGGGAAGATGGACGGTGCCGAGGCCGAGGCGGCCCTGGCTCGGCTCAGCTACACCACCGATCTCTCGGAGGCGGCTCGGGAGGCCGACCTGGTGAGCGAGTCGGTGCCGGAAGACCCTGGTCTCAAGCGCCGGGTCTACGCCGAGCTCGACCGGTTGTGTCCGGTGCGGACGATCTTCACGACCAACTCCTCGACCCTGGTCCCGAGCCAGCTGGCCGATGCCACCGGACGACCGGGCCGGTTCCTCGCCCTCCACTTCGCCAACCCGGTGTGGCAGGCGCCGATCGGGGAGGTAATGGGGCATCCTGGAACCGAGCCCGAGGTGGTCGAGCGTGTCGTGAGCTTCGCCGAGCAGATCGGAATGGTCCCGATCCGCCTCGACAAGGAGCACCATGGCTACGTGATCAACGCGCTGCTGATGCCGTTCCTCGGCGCCGGGCTGGAGCTGGTCGCCAACGGTGTGGCCTGCCACGAGACCGTGGACCGGACCTGGATGATCGCGACCCGGATGGCGATCGGGCCGTGCGGGATCATGGACCTCATCGGGCTGGAGACGATCTTCAATGTGACGTCGTACTGGGCCGGTGTGCGAAACGACCGGCAGCTGCATCGGAACGCGGCTTTCGTGAAGGAGAGCTTCGTCGATCGAGGCCGGCTGGGCGTGAAGACCGGCAGCGGCTTCTACTCCTACCCGAACCCTGCCTACGGGGAAGCGGGCTTTCTCTCTCCATCCTCGTCGCCCGCAGCGTCGGGATCCTCCGACGGAAGGTCCTCGGCCGGCTCGTGAGCCCCCCTCTTCCCCGAGCCGCCTTGTCACCCTGAAGGAGCGGCGAAGAAAGGCGGGCCTCTCAACGAGGAGGGTCGGTCGCCCTTTCTGCCCCGCCGTCGCTCAGGGTGGCCAGCACCTGAGCCAGGTCGGTCACCGTGAACGGCTTCTGCAACGCGCCGGCGAAGCCCAGCTCGGTGTGCCTGGCCACGGCCGCGTCGGTGGAGTAGCCGCTCGCGACCACGACCCGGACGGCGGGGTCGAGCTCGCGAAGGAGCGCGAAGGTCTCGAGCCCCCCGAGGCCTCCGGGCACCGTCAGGTCGAGGATCACGACGTCGAACCGACGATCCTCGGCCAAGGCCGCGCGGTACAGACCGACCGCCGACTGCCCGTCCTCGGTCGCGACCACGTCGTATCCGAGCCGGCCGAGCGCGGTGGTGTAGAGGCGCCGGATCGCGGGATCGTCGTCCATGACCAGCACCCGTCCCGAGCCCTCGGTGGGGCTGGTCAGCGTCGCCGGCGGAGGAGCTGACGCCGTCGGATCGGCCGGCAGCCAGACCGTCACGGAGGTTCCGCGTCCGAGAACACTCTCGAGCTCGAGGAGGCCGCGGTGGGCCGCCGCGATCGAGCGCGCCGTCGCCAGCCCGAGGCCCCGTCCACCCGCCTTGGTGGTGAAGTAGGGGTCGAAGATCCTGGCGAGGTGGTCCGGCGGGATGCCGGCACCGCGGTCGCGGATTGCGATCCGGAGATAGTCGCCCGGCACCAGGCCGGGACGACCGGGCGGCTCGATCCGGTGGTTGCGGGCGCTGACCCGGACCGTGCCGCCGGTGGGCATCGCCTGGACGGCGTTGAGCAGCACGTTGTGGAGCACCTGGGTGATCTGGGCCTCGTCAACCGAGGCGCTCCACAGAGCGGAGGCGATCTCGGTCTCCAGGCTGCACCTGGAGCCCGCGAGGACCAGCGAGGCCGCGTCCCGAATCACCCGGGCCATGTCGGTCAGCCGCCTGACCGGCGCACCACCTTTGGCGAAGGTGAGGAGCTTGGCGGTGAGCTGGCGTGACTGCTCGATGGCCTGCACGGATGAGTCGACCGGGCCGGCGAGCTGCTCGGGAAGGTCGGGGTCGAGCCGGATGAGGGACAGGCTCCCGAGCACCACGGTCAGGTAGTTGTTGAAGTCGTGAGCGATCCCCCC
Source organism: uncultured Acidobacteriota bacterium (assembly GCA_963714745.1). Taxonomy (GTDB): domain Bacteria; phylum Acidobacteriota; class Thermoanaerobaculia; order Thermoanaerobaculales; family Sulfomarinibacteraceae; genus CAVQPK01. The sequence continues at coordinate 1,184,253 of CAVQPK010000007.1, read as the reverse complement.
GGCGAGCAGTCCCAGCGACTCGAGGCGCTCCGCGCGCTGCCGCGCCTCCTCGATCCGGCGCTGGTCGGTCACGTCGCGGCAGGCGATCATGAGGCAGGGCTCGCCGTCGAGCTCGATCTCCGCTCCGGAGACCTCGATCAGCTGGCTCTCTCCGCCTGCGCCGGCCGGCAGCTCGAGCACCAGCTCCGAGGGGGCCTCTCGTGCGGAACCGGTCTCGGCGAGAAGGCCGTCGAGCCACTCCGGCCGGTCGCCGTCGGGCGCCGTGAGCCCGAACAGACGACGGGCCATCGGGTTGAGATCGAGCAGCTCTCCCGTGGTCCGCGAGATCACGAGGTAGCCCAGGCTTGCCTCGTCGAAGAGCGACCGGTACCGCGCCTCGGACTCGCTCAGCGCCCGGGTGCGCGCCTCGACCTCCCGGCCGAGCTTGGCGGCGTACCGCCAGCCCGCCACGGTCGCCGCCACGACCGCGGCGACCGCGACCCCTCCCAGGGCGGCCAGGAGCACGAACCACCACCGGGCCCACAGTGGTCCCCGGACCCTGATCCACGGCGAGGCGGCCTCGGCCCACTCGTCGCCGAGGGCCGACCGGGCGCGCACGTGGAACCGATAGCGGCCCGGCGCAAGCTCCCGGTAGTGGGTGTGCCGCTGGTACCAGGGAAGGTCGTCGGACCACTCGGCGTCCAGCCCCTCGAGGCGGATCTGGAGCGTGAGCGCCCGTTCCGCGACCAGGGAGACCACGCGGTACTCGAATCGGACCGAGCCGGAGCTGCTCACGATGGGCCCGACGGCGGACAGGGGGAGGGGGCCATCGGCGCTGGCCGCCGAGATCAACGCGACCAGCGGGGCAGGTGGTGTGCGCCGCCCTGCGCTGGCCTCCACCCGCGAGACCCCGAGGTCCGCACCGAGCCACAGCCTCCGACGGCTGTCGAGGAGGGTGGCCGAGCGGTTGGTCTCCCTTCCCACGAAGCCCTCGCGCGTGGTGTAGGTCTCGAGCCGGCGGCCGTCCCAGCGGCGGACGCCGTCGTCGGTTCCGAACCAGATCGCCCCGGTCCCGTCCTCGCTGATCTGGAACACCGGCCGCCCGAAGGTGAGCTCGGCCTCGGCTGGTCGCCGGAGCCGGCGGTCGACCAGCCGGAGTAGCCCGGACCCGGTGCCGACCCAGTCTCGGCCGCTGCTGTCGGCGAACGCCGTGTACACACCGGGTACGACCGGCCCGTCGGCCGCGACCGGTCGCAGGTCGTTCCCCTCGAGCCGGAGCAGACCGCGGGCCGGGGTGGCCGCGAGCACGGAACCGTCCGAGGCGAGAGTCAGCCGGCGGACTGCCGGGGCCTCGGCTCCGGTCGGTCCGACAGGGTCGAAGGCGCCGTGGTGAAACCGCCACAGACCCCGGTCTCCTCCGACCCAGAGCCGACCGGACGAATCGCTGAGCACGCTGGTGATCGAAAGGTCCGAGGGCCCGTCGGGTCGGTGCCAGCGGCCCACGCCGGCCCGACGCCACCGGGCGAGGCCGAGCCCGGCCGCCGCCACCCAGGTCTCCCCGGAAGCGGTGACATGGAGGTCCATCACGCGACACCGGTCGCGGCCGCAGGCCTCGCCGCCAGGCAGCTCGTAGGTGCGGAACTCGTTCCCCTCCAGCAGGGAGAGGCCGCCGCCGTTGTGCCCGAAGAGCAGGACACCGGGCTCGGGCTCACAGATCGCGGTGACCTCGTCCTCGAACATGCCGTCGGCCCGGGAGTAGGACGGGAAGCGGAAGGAAGCCACCTTCGAGACTCCGCGAATGCTGGCGACCCAGAGCGTGCCCTCGCGGTCGATCAGGAGAGCGGTGGCGGTCCCGGATGCGAGGCCGTTGTCCGGGCCGAGACGCAGGGCTGGACCCTGGTCCGGGGCGAGCGGGACCCGCCACAGGCCACGGGACCAGCCGACGTAGGCGGCGAATCCCGGATCGACGGCCAACCGCGGCGAGTCGTCGGGCGCGAGGTCGAGGTCTGCGAGCGGGTGCACGGTGGGGACGCTGCTCTGGGAGAGCTCGATCAGGGCTCGCTCGGTGAGGACCCACGTCGCGCCGTCGCCCGCGCGTGCCGCGGCCAACGCCGCTCCGGCCTCGGAGGGCAGGTTCAGCCACCGGACTCGGTCCGGCCGACCGAGCTCGAGGCGCGCGACGCCCCGGGCCGCGACCACCAGCACCGCTCCCTCGCCCAGCGCCAGCAGGTCGAGCACCTCGCCGGAGTCGAGCCCGGAGCCCGGCGGCAGCCTCCGCCAGCCGGAGCCGTCGAGGACCAACGCGCCGTCGTGCTCGGTTCCGATCACCGCCACGCTACGGTCGGCGGCCGCGGCGAGGGCGAACGCCGTCGGTCCGCCGCGGCTCCCGGTGAGCGGGAGATCGTAGGAGAAGGACTGCCAGCTGTCGCCCGTGCCAACCACCAGGCGGGGCGGCGACTCCGGGGTCGCGATCCAGACTGTCCCCCCGGGGTCGACAGCCACGAAGGAGGCGGACCGGGAGGGGAGGCGCGGCTCCGAGTAAACGGTCCAGGTCAGGCCGTCGTACCGCGCCACGCCGGCATGGGTGGCGAACCAGAGGCTGCCGTCCGGGCCCTGGTGAAGGTCGCGGACGTTCGAGTTGGGGAGTCCGTCCTGGCCGGTGTAGGTTTCGACCAGGTAACGCTGAGCGGAGGCGGGGACCGCAGGGCCGGCGAGGAGCACGGCCAGCCAGACGAACAGGGCCGGCCGCACCGGACCGGGACCGCTCGGCCGCTGGGTGTGACGGTCGGCAGACGGTCGTTTCACTCCCAGATCCGTACGTCGAAGCGCCCACCCGAGTCGGCTGCGCCCCGGTACATTCCCTCGGTGGAGTAGACCAGGGCGATCGTGCCGTCGGGCGCGATGGCGATGACCCCGCCGTCACCCGGCCGGAGGATGCCCAGCACCACGCGCTGCGCGGCCTCCTCGAGGGTGAGTCCTCCGAGCTCGACCAGCGAGGCGATCGAGCTGGCGGCGGTGTGGCGGATGAACTGCTCGCCGGTCCCGGTCGCCGACACGGCGCAGCTGCGGTTGTCGGCGAAGGTCCCGGCGCCGATCACCGGCACGTCGCCGACCCGTCCCCACCGCTTCGCGGTGGTGCCGCCGGTCGAGGTCGCCGCGGCCAGGTCGCCACGGCGATCCAGCGCCACGGCGCCCACGGTCCCGGTGGTCGCCGGCTCCTGCTCCCGGGCCAGCGCGGCTTCGAGCTGCTCGCGCCTCAAGGGAGTGTCGAAGTAGCTGCTCTCGACCAGCTCGAGACCCGCCGTCCTGGCGAACTCCTCGGCGCCCAAGCCGGTCAGGAAGACGTACGGGGAGCGCTCCATCACCAACCGGGCGGCCCGGATCGGGTTGCGCACGGTGGTGAGGGAGGCGACCGCTCCGCACGACCGGTCGCGGCCGTTCATGATTGCCGCGTCGAGCTCGTGTCCACCGTCGGCGGTGAAGACGGCGCCGCGCCCGGCGTTGAAGGTCGGGTCGTCCTCGAGCGCGGCCACGACCGCCTCGACCACGTCGAGCGCAGAGTCGCCGCCGGCGAGCGCGTCGGCGCCGGCGCGGAGCGCGGCCTTGAGACCCGACAGGGCGGCGTCGCGCCGGTCGGCGGGGAGCTCTCGGGGGATCGATCCGGCCCCGCCGTGGACGGCCAGAGCCCAGCGTGTCGAGGCCTCCCTCCCGGCTGACGGGTCGACCGGTGTGCCGTTCGTGCAGGCCGTCAGAGCCACCGTCTGCAGGAGGACGCCGAGAGCAACTGCGGATCGGACCATGCTCCCTCCTCGCGGCCGCGGGCCGGAGCGGCCGGTTCGAGCGTAGCACCTCGGGGCGTGTCCGATCCTGCGCAGGAGGTTCAGAGTCCGCTCGCGATCACCGCGCCCGGCACCGACCCCACGATCCGGGGAACGGTGATCCGGTTGACGAGGTTCTGGCCGGTCGAGGTGCGCAGCAGGACGCGTGCGAAGTTGCCGGTCAGGCCGCTCCACACGGAGCCGGCGGCGGCCGGCTGCTCGCCCTCCCAGAGCACCGGCAGGCGGCGACCGCGAAGCGTCGCGTGGAAATCTCCCTCGAGCTCCGCCGCGAGTCGGTGCAGGCTCCGGCTGCGGTCCAGGGCGACCTCGCCCGGAACCCGTCCCGGCATCGCGGCGGCCCGGGTGCCGGCGCGCGGCGAGTACCGGAACACGTGCAACCGGCTGAACGCCATTCGGGCGACGAACTCGAAGGACTCGCGAAACTCGTCGTCGGTCTCCCCCGGAAACCCGGCCATCACGTCGGTGGAGATCGCCACGTCGGGGATCGTCGCGCGCGCAGCGGCCACCAGATCGGCGAAGTCAGCCCTGGTAGTCCGGCGCGCCATGCGGCGAAGAGTCGCGTCGCAGCCGGACTGGAGCGGCAGGTGGAGATGCGGCTGCAGGCGAGCATCCTCGAACAGACCGAAGAACGCAGCGTCCAGGTCCCAGGGCTCGAGGGAGCTCAGCCTGAGCCGCTCGATCCTGGTCTGGGCCAGCACCTGCCGGACGAGCTCCTCGAGGCCGCGCCGCCTACCGAGGTCGTGGCCGTAGGAGCCGAGGTGCACCCCGGTCAGGACCGCCTCGCGGTAGCCCGCGGTCACCAGGTCGCGGATCTCGGCCGCGACCTCGTCGGCGGGACGACTGCGCCCGGCGCCTCGGGCAACGGTCACGATGCAGAAACTGCATCGGTTGTCGCAGCCGTCTTGGACCTTGACGAACGCGCGGGTGCGACCCGGGCCGCCGGGCGATGGCAGCGGAGAGTCGTCCGGCTCCGGGAGCGCTTCACTCCGGTCGAGCAGGCCGGATGCCTCCAACACCTCGGCGATGCGGTCCTTGTCGCGGTTGGCGATCACCAGGTCGACGCCGAGAGCCCGGACCGCGCCGGGCTCCATCTCCGCATAGCACCCGGTGACCGCGATTGCCGCTTTCGGGTCGGCTTCGCGCATCCGTCGCACCAGCTGGCGCGACTTCCGCGAGGCGACGGCGGTGACGGTGCAGGTGTTGAGGACGACGAGATCGGCTGCCTCGCCGGCGGCCACGACCCGGTGCCCCCGGGCCGCAACGGCGCGAGCGAGCGCCTCCAGCTCTCCGATATTGAGGCGGCAGCCGACGGACTCGAGACGGACCCTCATTCGAACCGGGGTTTTGGACGCGCGTGCGTCAACGATCCACCGGGACCGTGCTCACGAGCCCGGCGTCGGCGTTCCGCTCAAGAGCTTGCGGATGCGCTCCTGGATGATGACCCGCTGCTCCTTCACGTAGCGGTCGTAGTTGAGGATCCTGCCGTCCTTGACGATGAACATGATCGGCGGGTGGCGCACGTCGCCGCGCTCGTCGAACTGGATCACGCCGGTCACGCCGGGAAACTCCTCGAGGCCGAACTGGAGCGACTTCTTGATCTCGGAGGTGTCGAAGATCGAGGTGATCTCGGCGACCTTGAGAACCACCCGCATCGTGTCGTAGGCGTGGGCGGCGTAGATGTCGGGGTCCTCGCCGTAGGCGCTGCGATAGGCCGCGACGAACTGCTGCACCAGCTCCCGCTCGTCGAGCACGTCGAACGCCGGCTGCGGGAAGTAGATGCCCTCGACGAGGTCGGGATGGTCCTTGATGATCTCGCCGGAGTAGAAGGCCGAGGTCACGCAGATGGTGCCCTTGAAAGAGCGGTCTTTGAGGTGGCGCAGGACCTTCAGGGTGTTGTCCGCGTAGGCGATGATGTACACCGCGTCGGGTTGGTGACCCGCGATGAGGTCGGCCGATGCCTTCTCCCAGTCGGGGCTGTCGATGCTCACCTTGCCGACGACCTTGCCGCCCAGAGCCTGCTCGAACATGTGGCGGAAGTGCGGCTCGATACCCCGCGCATGCTCGCTGTCGCCGGTGAAGATCAGCACCGACCGCTTGTCCTGGTCCTCGTAGAGGAATCTCCCGGCCCGTTGGCCCTCGAACTCGTCGGACGCGAAGACGCGGTAGAACAGCCTGCTCTTCTCGGTCAGCACCGGCGCCGACGCGGACGGGGAGAGGCAGATCGTATTGGTCTCGTCGAGCAGCGGCAGCAGGGCCTTGGCTTCGTCGCTGGTGACGCCGGCGATGACCAGTCTTGCCTTGCCTTCGCCGACCAGTCGGCGGAACTGGGTCACGGCGGTGTTCGGATCGGTGGCCGAGTCGGCCCATACGAAGCGGGTCTCGCTGCCGACCTCGCCGGCGGCCCGTGCCTGATCGAGGGCGAGCTCGAGGCCCCGCCGCATCGACGCGCCGTAGCTCGCGGCGGAGCCGCTTTCGGCGAGGAGGATGCCGATCACCGGCTTCGAACCGCAGCCGGCGAGGCCGAGCACCGCGGCAAGCGCGGCAAGCAGTGTCGGGATGTGCCTGATTCGACTCACGAGAGCACCTCCTGCCGGTCGGGGCACGGGGACTCTACCGCGACAGGCGCCGAGCGGCAACCATCGGCACGCCGATCTCGTCCCCGCTCCTATGCTGGTGTGCCGGTCGCATCTGCCATCATAGCCGACGCCGGGGAGGATCGTCCGGGAATCGAGCCCGGATGTCCGATCGTGCGTCCGCCGGCCCCCGCCCGAGCCTCCGGAATCCGCACGCCCAAGGGGGTGTGGCCTCCTGCCCTGCCGACCCGGCTGTGTATGATTCGGGCTGGCCACACCGCATTCTGCGGCCTGTCGCGAGGCCCGGGAGGCCGTGGGTGTTGGAGCCGAACGTGCTGATCGACAGCCACTGCCACCTGACCGATCCGCCGCTGGACGCCGCGGTTGACGCCGTGCTCTCCCGGGCGGCCGCCGCCGGAGTCGAGCGGGTTGTGGTGCCGTCGGTGGAGGCGTCGGGCTGGCCGGCGGTTGCGTCGCTCGCGGCCCGGTGCAGCATGGTGGTGCCGGCCTTCGGCGTCCATCCTTGGGAGGCATGCAGCGGTGTGGACGTCGCGGCGCTCGCCGTGGAGCTCGAGCGAGATGGCGTCGCGGTCGGCGAGATCGGCCTCGACTTCAAGGTCGACGTCGACCGCGGGGCCCAGCGTGCGGTGTTCGAAGCGCAGGTGGGCCTTGCCGTCGATCTCGCCCTGCCGGTGGTCCTGCACTGCCGCGGCGCGTTCGACGAGCTGATCGAGGTGCTCGCCCGGTACCGCCCTCGCGGCGTCGTGCACGCCTACTCGAGGGGGCCCGAGCTGGCGGCACGCCTGCTCGAGCTCGGGATGTACCTCGGCTTCGGGGGCGCCGTGACCCGACCAAGGGCGGCGCGCGCCCGGCGCAGCGCGACGGCGGTGCCGTTGGGCCGAATCGTGCTCGAGACCGATGCACCCTCGATCGGTGTCGAGGGTGTCATGCCCGAGCAGACCGAGCCCCGGCATGTCGCCGAGGTGGCGCGGGCTGTGGCGGAGCTGCGCGGGCTGACGGTCGAGGAGGTGGCGCGAGTGACGACGGAGAATGCCCGTGAGCTCTTTCGCCTCGGCTGACGATCCGCGGCGCTTCTCGCGCACCGTCGACCTCTACGGGGCCGAGGGCTTCGGGCGCCTGCGCGGGAGCCTGATGGTGGTCGTCGGGCTGGGAGGGGTGGGGAGCCACGCCGCGGTGGCCCTCGCCCGGTCGGGGGTCGGACGGCTCCGCCTGGTCGACCACGACGAGGTCACCTGGAGCGGCCTCAACCGGCATGCCTTCGCCGGTCCTGCCGATGTCGGCCGGCCCAAGGCGGCGGTGTGCGCGGACGGGATCGGCAGGGTGGCGCCCTCGACGGTGGTCGAGACGTTGGAGCTGTTCTGCCATCACGACTCGCTCGACGAGGTCGTGCTCGGAGAGCCGGATGTGGTGATCGACGCCGTCGATGCCCTGGCCCCCAAGGTCGCCCTGCTCGCCGGGTGCCTCGGACGCGGCCTGCCGGTGGTCTCGAGCATGGGCGCGTCGTCTCGGACGGATCCAGCTCGTCTGCGGTGGGGCGACCTCGCGGACAGCCGGGTCTGCCCCCTCGCCCGCAGGGTGCGCAAGGCGCTGCGTCGGGAGGGTGTCGATCGGGGAGTCCTGGCGGTGTGGTCGGAGGAGTCGCCGCGCGACCCCCTGCCCCCGGACCTGTCCGAGCCGCGGCTCGAACGGGGCCGGGTGCGGAACCGTCAGCCGAGTGCGAGCGCCCTACCGGGCATCTTCGGCTACGCGCTCGCCGAGCTCGCCATCGGTCTTCTGACCGGGCGCGCGCGTGATTGAACCGCAGAGCCGCGGAGCCATAGAGAACACCCTCCCACCCAGGATCACCAGGTGAGCCTCGCGCCACTGCGCGAGGCCGACCTGGTCCCTTGGACACATAGGGCCTCGGTGTCCCTCCGTGCTTCTGTGCCTCTGCGGTTCAATCTCCTACCCTCCGGATGCGGGGTCCTCGGCGTCGGGCGGGGGAGGGGTGGCGTCGTCGGGGTCGTCGAGGTAGCCGTCGGGGAGGACCACCCTCTGGGTACCGGCGCGTTTTCCGCGTTTGGCGGTCTCGGCTGCTGCGGGGTAGGGTTCGGCCCGATCGAGGCCGGCCAGCAGCTGGTGGAGCTGCGCGAGGGTGGCGACCGTCATCAAGCGAGCCCGAAGGGCGGAAGCTCCGTGGAAGCCCTTGATGTACCAGCTGGCATGCTTGCGGAACGAGCGCATGGCGGAGTCCTCGTCGAACCACTCGACGAGGCCCTCTGCGTGCTCGAGCATGATGTCGGCGACCTCGCCGAGGGTCGGCGCCGGCCCCGGGGCTCGACCGGCGAAGGCGTCGACCAGATCCCGGAAGAGCCACGGCCGGCCGAGACATCCCCGTCCGATGACCACGCCGTCGCAGCCGGTCTCGGCCATCATCCGGATGGCATCGCGGGCCTGCCAGATGTCGCCGTTGCCGAGCACCGGAATCCGGGTGACCGCGCGCTTGAGCTGGGCGATCGCTTCCCACCGTGCGGAGCCGTCGTAGAGCTGGGCCGCCGTGCGGGCGTGGAGGGTGACGGCGGCACAGCCTTCCTCCTGCGCGATCCGTCCCGACTCGAGGAAGGTCAGGAGGTGCTCGTCGATCCCCATCCGGAACTTGACGGTCACCGGCACTGCTCTTGCGGCACCAACGGCCGCGGCGACGATGGCTCGCAGCAGGCGGGGTTTGGCGGGAATCGCTGCGCCGCCTCCGCGGCGCGTCACCTTGCGCACCGGGCAGCCGAAGTTGAGGTCCAGGTGGTCGACCCGGCCCTCGTCGACCAGCCTTCGGACCGCCGCGCCGACCACCACGGGGTCGACGCCGTAGAGCTGGAGTGAGCGAGGTGACTCGCCGGGCCCGAAGCCGGCGAGCTTCTCGGTTTTCAGGTTGCCGTCGACCAGTGGTCGGGCCGTGATCATCTCGCTGACGAAGAGGGCGGCGCCGAAGCGGCGACAGAGGGCGCGGAAGGGGTAGTTGGTCACTCCCGCCATGGGCGCGAGCACGACCGGTGGCGAGACCGGGATCGGCCCGATCGAGAGCTGCGCTCGGGCCGGCGGCGGGGGAGTGACGGAGTCTCGATCCACGACCGACGACGATAGCACGGGTGAATCGGGAGATCCGGCACATTTCCTGCATGAGCTCCTGCACATGAGGACCCCATCCAACCGAGGACGCGCCGGGTTCACGCTGGTCGAACTCCTGGTGGTGGTGGCGATCATCGGCATCGTCTCGGCGATCGCCATCCCGAACCTGCTCGACGCCCTCCGACGGGCAAAGCAGAGCCGGACGATGCAGGACATGAGGACCATAGCCCAGGCGGTGCAGACCTACGCCACCGATACCTCGGCGTTTCCCGTGACCGGCAGGACCTCCTCGTCCACGGTCGCGCCCTTCCTCCGCCCCACCTACGTCGAGGTCGTGCCGGCAACGGACGGCTGGTCGCACCCGATCCAGTTCGAGGCCAACGCCCGCCACTACACCGTGATCTCATTTGGCGCCAACCGGATCGAGGACACCCCCTACGTGTACGGGGCGACCCAGGAGTCGCGACTCGACATCGTGCTCATCGACGGGACGTTCGTCCAGTGGCCGGAGGGCGCACAGGTGGACTGACCGGTGTCCGGACCGTTTTCCGGGGCGTGCCGAACGGTACGGTGCCGAGCCCCGGCTTCGATGCCGGTTTCGAGCGCCGAGAGCGCGCGAGGAGCGCCCCGGGACGTCTCAACGGGCAGAGGTGAACGGCCGCAGCCGGGAACGCCGGTTGACGCTGAGCGTCACCGCACGCGAGAGTTCGTGCCCTTGAGCGTCGCCCAGACGGCGCCGTTGGGGCGTCCGGCAATGCAGGTCGTGACGGTCTCGTTCTCCTCCAACGGAGGACGACGTGCAGACCTCGATTCCTGAGCCTTCCTCGAAACCCCGCATCGTGATCGTGGGCGGCGGCTTCGCCGGGGCCTACTGCGCCCAGCGGCTCGAACGCCGGCTTCGACCCGGCGAGGCGGACGTAGTGCTGGTGGACCGCAACAACTACTTCGTCTTCTATCCGCTGCTGGTCGAGGCGGGCACCGGGAGTCTCGACCCCCGTCACGCTGTGGTCTCGATCCGGGCGTTCCTGAAGCGCTCGCGGTTCATGATGGTGGAGGTCGAAGGGGTCGACCTGGAGCAGCGCCGGGTGAGGGTCCGGGCGCCCGGAGCCGGAGGTTCGTCCGAGCTCGAGTACGACCACCTGGTGCTGGCGATGGGGAGCGTGACCCGCCTGCCGCCGGTCGAGGGGCTGCTCGAGTACGGGTTCGAGATCAAGAGCCTCGCCGACGCCGTCGGGCTCCGCGACCGTGCGATCCGCTGCCTCGAACAGGCCGATCTGGAGCCGAGCGCAGAGGCACGACGTCGCCTGCTCCATTTCGTGGTCGTCGGGGGCAACTTCACCGGCGTCGAGGTCGCCGGCGAGTTCGACCAGTTCCTGCGACGCGCGGCCCGGCTCTACCGGAACGTCGCACGTGACGACATCAAGGTGACGGTGATCGAGATCGGCGCTCGGATCCTCCCCGCCCTCGCGGAGAATGTGGCGGACTTCGCCGCAGCAGCGATGCGCAGGCGCGGCATCGCGGTCGAGCTCGGGGTCTCGGTCGAACGGGTCGAGGCGCATCGCGTCACCCTCTCCGACGGCCGCGAGCTGGCTACCGACACCGTCATCTGGTGCGCCGGCATTGCTCCCAGCCCGCTGGTGGGCCGGATTGACGTCCCGGTCGACGACCGGGGCTACGTCGTGTGCGACCGTGAGTTGAGGGTGCGGGACCGGGAGCGCGTGTGGGCGATCGGTGACTCGGCCGTCAACCCCGGGCCGGACGGCATCCCGTATCCGGCGACCGCCCAGCACGCGGTCCGGCAGGGGGTCCACCTGGCGGACAATCTCATCAGGGTGATCCGGGGCCGAGGGCCGCTGCCCTGCGACATCCGCTCCAGGGGATCGCTCGCGGCGCTCGGCTGCAGGACCGGCGTGGCCGAGGTCTTCGGGATCAAGATCTCGGGTTTCGCCGCCTGGTTCCTGTGGCGGACGGTCTACCTCTTGAAGATGCCGGGGCTCTCGCGGAGAGTGCGGGTGGCTTTGGACTGGACGATGGACCTGATATTCCCGCGGGACCACGTGCAGCTCGGGTTGCACTCGGCGCGGGAGCGCGCGGGCCGGTGACGGGATCGAGGTCGGGCGGTGGCGAGTCGCCGCCGGGGCAGGGTTCGCGGTACCCTGGCACGGTGTCCGCGTGGCCGCCCCGCTACGAGGAGCCGGTCTTTCGACCGCCCTCCGAGGCCGACTCGCTGATCCTGCAGCTCACCGTCGGCTGTTCCTGGAACCGCTGCTCCTACTGCGCGATGTATCGCGACAAGAGCTTCAGGGTCCGCCCACCGTCCGAGGTCGTGGCGGAGATCGAAGGCGCCAAGCACTGGGTGCGGGGTGTGCGGCGAGTCTTTCTCGGCGACGGCGACGCGCTGGCGGCGCCGCGGGAGGTCCTCGAGGAGGTGCTCGACGGGGTGCGTACACACCTGCCCGAGGTCCGCCGGGTGGGCGCCTACGCCGACTCGAGGTCGCTGCTCCGGATCGGCAAGGAGGGTCTCGACAGACTGCGTGAGCGGGGTCTCGGCATCGTCTACTTCGGGCCCGAGACCGGAGACCCGGAGACCCTGAGGGCGATCCGGAAGGGCGCCACCGTTGCGGGCCAGCTCGAGGCCTGCCGGCTGGTCCGGGCGAGCGGAATCAAGCTCTCGCTGATGGTGCTGGTGGGGCTGGCGGGAGTCGAGGGCTCGAGGCGTCACGCCCTCGCCACCGGGCGCTTCCTGGCCGAGGCGGCCCCGGATTGGGCCTCGGCCCTGACGGTGACGCCGGTGCCCGGCACCGACCTGCACACCCGGGTCGAGACCGGGGCGTTCGAGCTGCCGGACCGCTGGCAGACGCTCGAGGAGCTGGCCTGGATGCTCGAAGGCATGGCGGGTTACCGCGGGCCGTTCTTCGCCAATCACGCGTCCAACTGGCTGCCCCTTCGCCTGCGCCTGCCCCGCGACCGCGAGCCGGCGATCGCCATGCTCCGCGAGGTGGCGCTCACCCGTGACGAGTCCGCGCTCCGGCCAGCCTGGGCCCGGGGCCTGTGACCGCTTGGAGTGCTCAGCGCGGTCCCTGCCCGCAACCCATCGCCGCAGGGCGCAGGTGCTCCAGATAGATCGATCGTGGTGATTCGATCGCAGACCAACAGGGAACACCCGGACGCCGACGCGCCAAGAAGACCGTGGTGGGCTCCAGCGCGGAGGTGCTGCGAGCAGACATCGGTGGTGTTCGGCGACCAGCGGCGGGACGGGGCGTTGGCATCGACCGTGCGGGGCCTCGCCGTGCGCAGAACGCGCGGCCCTGACAGGAGGAGCGGCTGCTCGAGGCTGCCGCCGGGACCTGCGAGACCGCTCACCCGTCGTCGCGATCGTTTGGCGTCCTGGCGCTTCGACTTCCGGCTCTCGCGTCGTGCGGATCATGGCGGCGACGGAGCTTCACCGCCAGCCGCGCCGGGAGCCTCCCGGCACCCCGCAAGGCGGCCTCGCAGTCGCCGTGGTTTCCGCGTCACCAGGTTCGGGATTCCCGGCGAGGCCCGTTCCACTCCGGGAGGCCCGCTGCGAGCTCTTCGAGCACGGCCTGAGCGGCCTCGAGCTGGCCGAGGTCGGCGAGCGCGCGGGCGCGGGCGAGCCGGGCCGTGAAGGGATCGGCCACCCGGTCGAGCAGCGCCTCCAGGCGGGCCGCCGCGGGCGCCGCACCCGACCGGCGCGCGAGCTCGCACGCGAGGGCGGCGGCCCAGGGATCGCCCGGAGTCTGGTCGAGGGACCGCGTGACAAGCGCCTCGGCCCCCTCCCCGTCTCCCAGGTGGAGCCGGCAGCGGGCCCGGTGGTAGGCCGGGGAGCCGGCGACCTCGGAGCCGCGACGTGCGACGTAGCCGGCCGCGTCGAGACCGGCGAGGACCCGGTCGGCGATGGTCCAGCCGCCGCACCGGGTGGCCGCGACGGCGGTGTCGAACCGCTCCGCGGAGGTCAGCTCGCCGCGCAGCCGGTCCTCGACCGCGTCCCGAACCACGCTCCGCGGGAAGGCGTCGGGGTAAGGTCCGAGCCGGAGGGCGGACTCGACCCACCATCGGGACGCCGCGCCGTCGTGATCGGCCTGGGAGGCGTGGTCGACCGCCTGCTGCACCTCGAGCGTGGTCCGCCATGCGTGGTCGTCCTCGCGCTGGGCGTGGCCGGGAACCACCAGGACGACCGATCCCATGACCGCCGCCGCGGCGGCGCCCGCTGCCAGAGCCCGGCGTCGGTCCCTCCAGAGGCGCACCAGCGCGTCGAGACCGAGCCCGCACAGGATGGCCACCGCAGGCACGAGCGGGTTCCGCTGACGGGAGGTGACGTAGAAGACGACCATCACGGCCGAGGCAGACGCGCTCCACAGGATGAGGGCGGCCACGGCAGGGCGCGGCCGGCCGAGGAATCCGCCGAGCGCCGCCACCGCGGCGAGAAGGCCGAACGGAAGCCAGCTCCAACCGCCGGCGAGACGGTTGCGGCGGACCAGAGTGGCCAGGTCCCATGCCTCGTAGGAGTGCAGCACGTACCCGGCCTTGGCCACTGCGAGCGATGCCGCCCGGCCGGGGAGCTCGACCACGGAAGCGATCGCCAGCCCGGACCAGAACCGGTTGGACGAGGAGGCGCCGGCAGCCTCGGCGATTCGGCGGTAGGCGACGTGCAGGGCATCCGGCTCGGCGAGGCTTCGCTCGAGGTCCTTGACCACCCGCGGCGCCTCGCCGAGGTATCCGGTGGCGGTCGGGTTCCAGCCCTCGTAGAGCACGGTGCCCGGGTTCATCGGTGCCGCCGCGCGGGGGAGGGGAGCGCTGACGATCCGGAAGGCGGCGACCGGCATCACCACGCCCACGATCAGCGCCAGGGGCAGTCGCGCGAGCAGGCGGCGAGGCCGGCTGCAGCCTTCGGGCCCCGCCGAGGCCGTGCACGTGCGCCACAGCACCAGAGACGCGCCCAATGCCAGGGCGGTCGGCCTGGTGACCGCGGAGAGCCCCAGCAGGAGCCCGGCGGCGCCATCGCGGAGCGCCGTCCGAGGGGGGCGCAGGAGCAGGGCGAGAGCGGCGGTGTCGAGCACCAGGACGAGGGTCTCGGGCTCGAGCTCGGTAGCGTTCAGCCAGGCGCCTTTGGCGCCCACGAGGGCGGCTGCGGCGGTCCAGCCGGCCACCGGCCCGGCGAGCCGGCGGCAGAGCAGCCCGACCATCAGGGCGGCCAGGCCCACCATCACCAGCTGCAGCTTCAGGATATCGTCGGGGCCAAGCCGCAGCGGGCCGAGCAGGCCGACGACGAGCCAGAGGTAGCCGGGACTGAGGTCGGCGAGCCGCTCGACCGGGAGCCGCCCGGCGAGAATCTCGCGGGCGAAGACGAGGTACTTGGCGAACACACCCTGGTCGGAGAGCGCCCCGAGCTGCAGGATTCGTAAGCTGGTCGCGCCGGACACCGCCGCCGCGAGGAGCACCGGGCCGACCGCGGAGCCGCGGGGCTTGGAGGCGCTGGAGGCCGGGGAGGTCGGGTCCACCGGCCGGATTCTACTGCGCTCGCTGCGCGGGGGTCGAAACTCGAGCGACAGGTGATACAGTACGACCCCCGCCGTGAGGCGGAGCATCCCGGTGCGCGCGACGGCCCGCGGGCCGAAGTGGCTGCAGATGGAGGGAATGGATGGCCGAGGAACGACTTCAGAAGATCATCGCCGCGAGCGGGACCTGCTCTCGACGCAAGGCCGAGGAGCTGATCCGCGAGGGTCGGGTCACGGTCAACGGCCACCCGGCCGAGGTCGGACAGAAGGCCGACCCCGAGCGCGATCACATCAAGGTGAACGGACGCATGGTGCGCCCGGAGCGCGAGCGACGGTATCTCCTGCTGTTCAAGCCCCGCGAGGTGATGACCACCTGCGACGACCCGGAGGGCCGCCCGACGGTGCTCGACCTGCTGGGCAAGGATGTCACCCAGCGGGTGTTTCCGGTCGGACGGCTCGACTACCACTCGGAAGGCCTGCTCCTGCTGACCAACGATGGCGACTTCGCCGAGCGTGTCACCCATCCCCGCTACGGCGTGGTGCGGGAGTACCTGGCCAAGGTCCGCGGCGACCTGTCCCCGGCCGAGCACCAGCGCCTGCTCCGTGGAACCCGGATCGAGGGCCGATTGGTGCGCCCGCTCGAGGCTCGCCGCGAGCGCGGGACCCGCGACGGCGCCAACAGCTGGTGGCGCGTGACCATCACCGAAGGAAGGACCCACGAGGTGCGGGAGCTCTTCTTCCGGGCCGGGCACCACGTCCAGCGGCTGCGCCGGGTGGCGATCGGACCGCTCCGGGACACCGTGCTCAAGCCGGGTCAGTACCGCGAGCTCGCCGAGTCGGAGGTCGAGGCCCTGCGTACCGCGGCCCGCCGGACGATCGAGAAGCAGCTGCCGAAGACACCGGATCGCGGGAAGGCTCGACCGGCTGCCGATGACCGTCGCAGGACGGCGCGGCAGCCAGGAAAGAAGGCCCCGCTCCCCGGCCGCGACCGACCGGCGGGCGAGCCCGGTCGGCCGACCCGGACCGGGGTCAAGCAGCCGCCTGGGAGAGGTCGGAAGTCGACCCGCGGTTCGGCGCCGCCCCCCAAACGGGACCGTTGAGTCCATCTAAAGCACTCAAAAAAAATAACATATAGAAAATCGCGGAGCGATTTTCCATGGTACAATCACGCGCCGCTGGGAGGTAGGTGTGACGGAGAGCACGGGCCAGCAGCCGATCGAGCAGCTGATCGCCAACCGGACCTCGAAGCTGGAGGCGCTCCGGGACCTCGGCGTCGATCCGTACCCGGCCCGCTTCCGGGTCGAGGCGTCGATCGCCGAGCAGCGCGACCGATGGCAGGGGTTCGACGCGGAAGCCCTCGAGCGGGAGGCGCCGAGGGTGCGGCTCGCGGGTCGAGTCGTCGCGCAGCGTGGGCACGGCAAGGTGATCTTCGTCGATCTCTCCGACGGCGCCGCGGCGGTTCAGCTCTACCTGCGGCGGGACCGGCTCGAGGAACGCGCGTGGGAAGTGGTGAAGCAGGTCGACCTCGGCGACTTCGTCGGGGTCGAAGGGACGATGTTCCGCACCCGCTCCGGCGAGCTGAGCGTCGCACTCGAACAGATCTCCTTTCTCGCCAAGAGCATGCGGCCCCTGCCCGAGAAGCACCACGGGCTCGCCGACCGCGAGGCCCGGGCCCGGCAGCGCTATCTCGACCTGCTCGCCAACCCGGATTCGCGGCGGGTCTTCGAGGTGCGCTCCCGGGTCGTCTCGGCGATGCGCCGGTTCCTCGAGGGTCGCGGTTTCATCGAGGTCGAGACGCCGATGATGCAGCCGATCGCAGGCGGTGCAACGGCCCGCCCGTTCACCACCCACCACAACACCCTGGACCTCGAGCTCTACCTGCGCATCGCCCCCGAGCTGTACCTGAAGCGCCTGATCGTGGGCGGCTTCGAGCGGGTCTTCGAGCTCAACCGCAACTTCCGCAACGAGGGCATCTCGACCCGCCACAACCCCGAGTTCACGATGCTCGAGTTCTACTGGGCCTACGCCGACTACGAGCTGCTGATGGACCTCACCGAGGAGCTGATGGCGACCGTCGCCGAGGCTGCGACCGGCAGCGCTCAGGTGAGCTGGGGCGAGGCCCGGATCGACCTCGGACGTCGGCCCTGGCGCCGGATGTCGCTGCGCGAGGCGATCCTCGCGCACTCGGACCTGACCGACGCCGACCTCGCCGACCGGGGCCGGATGGAGATCGCCGCCCGACGGCTCGGAGTCGAGCGGATCTCGGAGCGTTCCGACGGCAAGCTGCTGGCCGAGCTGTTCGAGGTGACGGCCGAGTCGAGGCTGATCGAGCCGACCTTCATCACCGACTTTCCCCGCGACATCTCGCCGCTGGCCAAAGCGACGTCCGACGATCCGAACACGGTCGAACGGTTCGAGCTCTTCGTCGGCGGGATGGAGCTCGCCAACGCCTACAGCGAGCTCAACGACCCGCACGAGCAGCGGCGCCGGTTCGAGGAGCAGGCCGCGGCCGGCGGCGGCGTGATCGACGAGGACTACCTGCTCGCCATCGAGCACGGCCTGCCGCCCACCGGTGGCGAGGGGATCGGCATCGACCGCCTGGTCATGCTGCTCACCAACCAGAGCTCGATCCGCGACGTGATCCTGTTCCCGCTCCTGCGGCCGCGCGAGGGAGGCTAGGTGCGGGCGGAGCTGCACCTCGCGCCCGCTACCTGATCGGGCTCCGGCGCCGGACGCACGTCGCGACCGTGACGCTGATCTCCTTGCTCGGTCTGACGCTGGGCGTGATCGCCCTGGTCGTGACGCTGGCGCTGCTCGAGGGCTTCCAGAGCGCGATCCGACCGGCTTGGCCTCGGGAGCGGCCCACGCCCGGATCGAGCCCCGGAACGGGCGCCGTCTGTCCGGTGCCGACGTCCTGGCCTCGGACTTGCAAGGGTTGCTTCCCGGTGTGAAGATGGTCCTGACTGTCCGCGGAACCTGCCTGGTCGCGTCCGGCGCGGATGCCGTTCCGGCATCCGTCGCTGGCCGCTCTGACGTGTCCGAGGCACGCTGGACCGGGTGCTGGCGGTTCGCCTGGCGGTTGCCGCGGGCGACCGGGTCGAGGTGATCTCTCCGCGCCAACGGCTGACGCCGATGGGCCCGCTTCCGGTCCGCGCGCGGGTCGTGATCGAGGCGGTCCACGCCCCGGAGTCGGGACACGAGGGCGGCTCCCTGACCCTGCCGCTCGCAGCCGCCCAGCGGATCCTGTGGGGTGAACCGGTGGTCGAGGCGATCGAGCTGACGGATCCGGGCGACCCCTGGGGGCTGGGCCGAAGGGTGAGGTCGGCGCTCGGCGAGCGGACCGCGGAGCTCCGGGTCGACGGGCTCGACGAGATCCACCGGCCGCTGCTGCTGGCGCTGACCCTCGAGCGGGTGATGATCTTCGCGGCGGTGGCGCTGATGCTGGTCGTGGCTGCGCTCAACCTGCTCTGCAACGTGGCCATGGTCGCGGCCGAGAAGCGCCGCGATCTGGCGGTCCTGGCCGGGCTCGGGCTCGAGCCGGCCCGTCTCCGGCGTCTCTTCCTGCTGCTCGGGCTGGGCATCGGCTCTGCGGCGGCGGTGCTCGGCGCCACGGCCGGAGCGGCGCTGGCGATCGTCCTCGACGCTCAGGAGATCGCTCCCGCTGCCGCGAGGCGTCTTCGTGGCCGCGTCGGTGCCGTTTCGGGTCGCACCCGGCACGGTCGCTGCGGTCGCCGCGCTGGCGCTGGCTCTCGCGACGCTGGCCTCGTGGTGGCCGGCGAGGGCTGTGGCCCGCCGCGAGCCGGCCGAAGGGCTCCGCTATGAGTGAGCGAGCGGAGATGGTGCGCCTGCGCGGGGTGGACAAGGGCTACGGACAGGGCGCGAGCCGGGTCGAGGTGCTGCGGAGCCTCGACCTGGAGGTGCGGACGCGGCGAGATGGTGGCGGTGGTCGGTCCCTCGGGGGTGGGCAAGAGCACCCTGCTGCACCTGCTCGGGCTGCTCGACCGGCCCGAGCCGCGGAACCGTCGAGCTGGTCGGGTCGGACACCGGGCGGGCCTCCGAGCGCGAGCCGGGCGGCCCTGCGCAACCGCTCGCATCGGGTTCGTGTTCCAGCACCATCACCTGCTCGACGAGCTGACGCTCGATCGACAACGTCGCGCTGCCGTCTGCGGATCGCGGGCGCGCCGGGCGCGCCGGGCACGGGACCGCGCGGCGCGAGCTGCTCGAGGCGGTGGGGCTCGCCCAGCGGGCTCGCCACTTTCCGGACCAGCTCTCGGGCGGCGAGCAGCAGCGAGTCGCGGTGGCCAGGGCGCTCGCGACAGGCCCGCAGCTGCTGCTGGCCGACGAGCCGACCGGAAACCTCGACTCGAGCAACGCCGAGATCGCTGTTCGAGCTGGTGCGGGAGCTGCATTTGACGGGAGGGGCTGACGTCGATTATAGTGACCCACAACGAGGAGATGGCCCGCCGGTGCGACCGAGTCGTCCGGCTCGCGCCAGGAGGCGGCCGATACCGATCATGTTCGAGAACTTTAACGAGCACGCCCGCCGGAGCCTGTTCTTCGCCCGCTACGAGGCGAGTCGGTCGCGGTGCCGCGCGATCGCGTCGGAGCACCTGCTGCTCGGGATGCTGCGGGAGGCCGACGAGGCCTCGTCGACCTGCTCGAGCAGTTCGAGGTCGACGTCCAGTCGCTGCGCGCCGAGCTGGCCGGCGACCTGGTCGCCATCGACCAGGCGAGCGCCTCGCCGGATCTGCCGCTCGCCGAGGACACCAAGAAAGCGCTCGCGTTCGCGGTCCACGAGGCCGAGAGTCGCTGGGTCACATCCCGACGTCGGCACCGAGCACCTGCTGCTCGGGATGCTGCGCATCGAGGGCAGTCGGCGGCGCCCAGTACCTCGCCGCCCACGGCCTCGACCTCTACCAGCTGCGCGAGGAGGTCGTCCGCCGCGGCGCGAGCGGGAGCGCGCGAGGCCTCGGCGCGGGCGACGCCCCACCTCACCGAGTACTCCCGCGACCTGACCGCGATGGCGGCCGAGGGCGGCTTCGACCCCCTGATCGGGCGCGACATCGAGGTCGAGCGGGTCATCCAGATCCTGTGCCGGCGGACCAAGAACAACCCGCTCCTGCTCGGCGACGCCGGGGTCGGCAAGACCGCCATCGTCGAGGGCCTGGCGACCCGGATCGTCGAGGGCCACGTGCCGATGCTGCTCGCGGACCGACGCATCCTGGCGCTCGACCTGTCGCTGCTCGTGGCCGGCACCAAGTACCGCGGCCAGTTCGAGGAGCGGCTCAAGGGGCTGCTCAAGGAGCTGCTCGAGCACCCCGAGATCATCATCTTCATCGACGAGCTCCACTCGCTGATCGGGACCGGCTCGGCGGAGGGCTCGCTGGACGCGGCCAACATCCTCAAGCCGGCGCTGTCGCGCGGCGAGATCACCTGTATCGGCGCCACCACGATGCGGGAGTACCGGCGCTACGTCGAGAAGGACCGCGCGCTGTCGCGACGCTTCCAGGCGGTGACCGTGCGCCAGCCCGACGAGGCCGGAGACGATCGCGATCCTGCACGGGGTGCAGTCGCCGCTACGAGGACTTCCACGGGGTCCGCTACGCCGACGACGCGGTGCGGTCGGCGGTGAGTCTGTCGGGCCGCTACATCACCGACCGCTGCTTCCCCGACAAGGCGATCGACGTGATCGACGAGGCCGGCGCGCGGGTCAAGCTGCGCCAGGTCAGCTCGACGACGCTCGCTGCGCAAGGTCGCAGGCCGAGATCCGCCGCGGTCGTCGCCAGATGAAGGAGGCGATCTCGCGCAAGGACTTCGAGAGGGCGGTCGAGCTCCGCGAGGAGGAGCTGCGGCTGCGCGAGGAGCTCGAGATGCTCAAGCGCCACGCAGGCCGAGCCGTCGGAGCATTCGGTGCCGGTGGAGCGCGGCGACATCGAAGAGGTGGTCGCCTCGTGGACCGGCATCCCGGTCACGACGCTCAAGGAGGACGAGGCCGAGCGCCTGCGGCGGATGGAGGAGATCCTCCGTCAGCGGGTGGTCGGACAGGACGAGGCGATCTCGGCGCCGTCGCGCGGGCGATCCGGCGCAGCCGGCTCGGCGTGACCAGCCCCCATCGGCCGATCGGCTCGTTCATCTTCCTCGGCCCGTCCGGGGTCGGCAAGACCGAGGTCGCCCGCCAGCTCGCCAGCTTCCTGTTCCAGGACCCGAGGCGGCTGGTGCGCTTCGACATGTCCGAGTACATGGAGAAGCACACGGTGTCCCGGCTGATCGGCTCGCCGCCCGGCTACGTCGGGTTCGAGGAGGGCGGGCAGCTCTCCGAGCAGGTCCGCCGGCAACCCCTACTCGGTGATCCTGCTCGACGAGATCGAGAAGGCCCACCCCGACATCTACAACCTGCTCCTGCAGGTGCTCGAGGACGGTCGCCTCACCGACAACTACGGCAACGTCGATCGACTTCACCAACTCCCTGATCATCATGACCTCGAACCTCGGCAGCCGGAGCTCGTCGCGTCGACCGGGTCGGTTTCGCCAGCCGCAGCGAGCCGATGGCCTCGGCCCAGCTTCACGAGATGGTCGACCGCGAGCTGAGGCGCCACTTTCCGCCCGAGTTCCTCAACCGCCTCGACGACGTGATCGTGTTCGAGCCGCTGTCCGAGCCGAGAGCATGCTCGAGGTTGCCGCGCCTCCTGCTCCAGGACACGGCGTCGAACCTCCGCCGCCAGGACATCGAGCTCGAGTTCGACCCCGAGCTTCGCAGGCTGGCTGCTCGAGACAGCCGGCTCGACCCGCAGGCGGGGGCGCGACCGCTGCGGCGCCTGGTCCAGCGATCGGTCGAGGACGCGGTGGCGGACTATCTGATCGAGCACCGCGTCGCGACCCCGGCCCGGCTGGCCGTGTGCCTCGGGGACGACGGCGGCTTTCGTCGAAGCTCGGGACGCCGCAGTGTCCGAGGTCCGGGAGCGCTCGTGAAGCGATTGCTCACGCTGGTCGTGGTCGTGCTGTGCACTGGTCCTGCTGCGCCGCGCGCCGCCGCGCCGGACGAGGACGGACCGATCATCGCCGAGATCGTCGTCGAGGGTGGCGTCACGCTCACCGTCGACACGGTCGACTACTACCTCGGCCTCGAGCCGGGAGATCCGCTCGACCGGGCGCGGTCGCCGAGGGCTTTCGCCAGCTCTGGGAGTCCGGGCTGGTCGAGGACCTCGCGATCGAGCTCGAGGAGCTGGCCGACGGCGAGGTCACGCTCATCGTCGTGGTCAAGGAGCGGCCGTTCGTGACCACGGTCGTGTTCGAGGGCAACAAGAAGCTGACCACGAGCACGCTCAAGGACAAGCTCGACGAGCGGGGCATCGAGCTGCCGCGCAACGTGCCGCTGCAGATGGCCCAGCTGCAGCGGATCGAGACCGCGATCCGGGAGGTCTACGCCGAGGAGGGCTACCGCTCGGCCGAGGTCGCCTTCGGATCGAGGACGCTCGGCGCCAAGGCGCAAGCGGGTGGTGTTCACCATCGACGAGGGCGGCAAGGTCAAGATCGACAAGATCGAGTTCGTCGGCAACGAGGTGTTCTCGGACCGGCGGCTGCGACGTTCGCTGAAGAAGATCAAGCAGAAGCGGTTCTACCGGCTCTTGGGCAAGAAGATCATCTACTCGCGAGGAGTCCTGGGACGAGGACCGCGAGAACCTCCGCAAGTACTACATGAACCACGGCTACAAGGACGTCAAGGTCGGCAAGCCCGAGATCGAGCTGGTGGCCAAGAAACCCGACGCCGAGACCCTGAAGAAGAAGAAGTTCCGGATGAAGATCACGATCCCGGTCGAGGAGGGCGAGCCGTACCCGCTCGGCGACGCTCGACGGTCGACGGCAGCGACGGTCTTCGACGCCGAGGCGTGCGCAGGGCCTTCGAGGTCGAGCCCGGCAAGCGCTACAGCTTCAAGGCGATCGACGAGGGCATGGAGAAGATCCGCGACCTCTACCACAACCGCGGCTACATCTACGCCTACACCAACCAGGTGCTGATCGAGCGCGAAGGCGACGACCACGTCGTCGACGTCACCATCGACGTCTTCGAGGGCGACCGCTTCCGCCTCGGGCGGCTCGAGTTCGCCGGCAACACGCGGACCCAGGACAAGGTGCTGCGGCGCGAGTTCCGGATCTCCGAGGGCGACTGGATGAACATGGGCGTCTTCCGGTCGCTCGGTGTTCAAGGTCAACGCGCTCGGCTACTGGAAGCTCGAGGAGGAGCCGCTCGACTTCGACTTCGACGACGAGGAGAAGCGGGTCAACGTGACCGTCAAGGGCAACGAGGTCGGCCGCAACGACATCCAGTTCGGCGCCGGCTACTCCGAGCTCGACGGGTTCTTCGGCCAGGCTCATGTTCAACACCCGCAACTTCCTGGGCCGCGGCGAGATCCTCGGCGTGTCGCTGCAGTCCGGCCGCCGCACCGACTACTACACCCTGAGCTTCACCGAGCCCTACTTCCTCGACCGGCGGATCCTGCTCGGCGGCTCGATCTACAAGACCAGCCTGAACTACCAGGACATCACCAACCCGTTCACTCGGGACCGCACGGGCGGCGCCCTGACCGTCGGCCTCGGGGTCGGCATCTTCAGCTCGGTGACCGGCCTGCTCGCCTACGAGGACGTCTCGTCGCACCTTCGCCATCGCCGGCGGTGGGGTTCCCGGCGATCCGACCTCGGGCCACGTGCGGCCGGTCGAGCCGCCCGGGCTCGACCCGGTCGTGCGCGAGCTGGCGTCGGAGACCTTCGCCGGCCAGACGACCTCGTTCACGCCCCGGCTTCGCGTACGACAGCCGCGACGATCCGTTCGACCCCAACCGCGGCACCCGGTTCACCTTCCGTCCCCGGTTCGCCGGCGGACCGCTCGGCGGCGACTTCGACTACATCCGGCCGGAGGTGAGCTTCTCTCTCTTCCACCCGCTGACCAAGCGGTCGGTTGCGGCGGTCAACGTCGAGGGCGGCCAGTTCTTCCCCTACAACGACTCGGAGATCCCGATCTACGAGCGCTACCGGCTCGGCGGCGAGCGCTCGCTGCGCGGCCTGCCCTACTACTCCGTGCTGCCGCGCAACGAGAACGGGCGACTACTTCCAGCAGCTCGGCGGGTCGCGCCTGGGCGGCGACCGCTACTGGCAGCTCAACCTCGAGTACCAGATCCGGATCGGCGGCCCGGTCAAGTTGATCCTGTTCACCGACATCGGCAACACCTACCACGAGGAGCAGGGCTGGGACCTGGTCCGTACGGCACACCGCCGGCGTCGAGCTGCGGATCTTCCTGCCGATCTTCCAGGCGCCGATCCGCTTCATCTACGGCAAACCGATCGCACGTCTTCCGACGAGGAAGGCGACGACTTCCAGTTCTCGATCGGAACGACGTTCTAGCGGAGGAAACGACCTATGTCCCGTTCGCTCGTTCGCACCGTGCTCGCAGTGGCCCTGGTGGCGGCAGCCCTGCCGGCGACCGCCCAAGATCAAGATCGCGGTGATCGACGTCCAGCGCGTGGTCACCGAGTCCGATCCGGGCAAGGAGGCGCTGCAGCGCCTCCAGAAGCTCCAGAACGACCGGGTCGACCAGGGCCGGCTCCAGGAGGAGCTCGACGCCCTGCGCGACCAGCTCAACAAGCAGCGATTCACCCTGCGCCGGAGAAGCTCGGAAGACCTGTCGAAGCAGATCGAGGACAAGCGCATCGCGCTGCAGCGCTTCCAGGACGACGCCCAGCGCGAGCTCGAGGAGGCCCGGCGCAAGGCGCTGGACGAGCTCGAGCAGCGCATCATGCCGGTGATCAACCAGATCGGCGGGAGCAGGGGCTGACCCTGATCTTCAACAAGTTCCAGTCCGGTCTGGTGTACGCCGACGAGACCGTCGACATCACCGACGACGTCATCCGACGGTTCAACACCCAGCCAGTGATCGACGATCGGGCTCGGAGAGCTCGCCGAACGGATCGGCGGCCGGGTGATCGGCGATCCGGAGCGGCGTATCACGGGCGTCCGGCCCCTCGAGGAGGCAGGGCAGGAGCACCTCGTCGGTACTCCACAACCCGCGCTACGTCGCCCGGGCGAGGGAGTCGCAGCGCGGGCGTCATCCTGCTGGCCGACGGCAGCCTGCTCGAAGGGCGGGCCCTGCTGGTGCATGCGCAGCCCGTACCTCGGGCTGGCCCGGGCGCTCGAGCTCCTCTGTCCGGAAGAGCTTCCGCCCCCGGGGTGGACCCGAGCGCGTCGGTGGCAGCCGAGGCCGAGCTCGGCGAGGGCGTCTGTGTGGGGCCGCTGCGCAGTGATCGAGGGCGGCGCCGCGATCGGACCGCGCACGGTCATCGGACCGGGCTGCGTCGTCGCCGGGGTGCCCGGGTGGGCGCGGACTGCCGCCTCCACCCCCGGGTGGTGGTCGAACACGACTGCGTCGTCGGCGACCGCTGCGTGCTCCAGGCCGGGGTGGTGATCGGCGGGGACGGGTTCGGCTTCGCCACCGTCGGCGGAGTCCACCACAAGGTCCCGCAGGTCGGCAGAGCGATCCTCGAGGACGACGTCGAGATCGGTGCCAACTCGACCGTCGACCGCGGCAGCCTCGGCGGACACCGTGATCGGACGCGGCTCCAAGGTCGACAACCTGGTCATGGTCGCGCACAACGTCCAGCTCGGGCCCGGGCTGTCTGCTGGCGGCCCAGGTCGGGATCGCCGGCTCGACTCGGGTCGGGAGCCACGTGATGATGGGCGGGCAGTCGGGGATCGCGGGCCACCTCGAGATCGGCGACGGCTCCCTGATCGCGGCGAAGACCGCCGTGTTCCGGGACGCCGCCGGGGGCGAAATGTACTCCGGGGTACCTGCTCGGCCACACCGCCAGTGGCTCAGGGGCCAGGCTGCCCTGGCGCGCGTCCCGGAGCTGCTCGAGAGGCTGCGGGAGGCCGAGGCGAGGCTGGTCCGGCTCGAGAAGGCCGGCAGAAGGGGAGACGAGTGAGCCACGACATCAGCAGGATCCTCGACGTGATGCCGCACCGCTACCCGTTCCTGCTGGTCGACCGGGTGCTCGAGATCGACCGGGCACGGATCCGTGCGATCAAGAACGTGACCTTCAACGAGCCCTTCTTTCGTCGGTCACTTCCCGGCCCGGCCGGTGATGCCGGGTGTGCTGATGGTCGAGGCGATGGCGCAGGCCGGCGGCGTTCATGATGCTGCGCGAGATGGCCGGACCGGGAGCGACAAGCTCATCTACTTCACCGGGATCGACAACTGCCGCTTCCGGCGCCCGGTGGTCCCGGGCGACCAGCTTCTGCTCGAGGTCGACCTGCTGAGCAGACGCCGAACTTCGCCAAGCTCCGCGGGACGCGCACCGTGGACGGCGACGCTGGCGTGCGAGGCCGAGTTCATCTCCGCGATGGTGGAGCGCCCGATGAGCCGCGAGATCCACCCCACCGCAGTGGTCGATCCCCGGGCGCGTGATCGGCGACGACGTCGTGATCGGTCCCTACACGGTCGTCGAGGGCGAGCGTCAGGATCGGAGACGGGTCGTCGGATCGGTCCCTTCTGCCGCCTCACCGGCCTGACCACGATCGGGCGGCGGAACCGCTTCGAGAGCCACTGCTCGATCGGCGCGCCGCCGCAGGACATCTCGTACGCGGGCGAGCCGACGCGGCTGGAGATCGGCGACGACAACGTGTTCCGGGAGTTCGTCACCATCCACCGGGGTACACCGAAGGGCGGCGGCGTGACCCGGATCGGCAGACGCAGCCTGTTCATGGCCTACGCCCACGTGGCCCACGACTGCCAGGTCGGCTCGCGCACCATCTTCGCCAACGACGGCACCCTGGCGGGACACGTCGAGGTCGGAGACTTCGCCACCATCGGTGCGTTCTCCGCGGTGCACCAGTTCTGCCGGGTCGGCCGGCACGCCTTCCTCGGCGGAGTCACGATCGCCACCAAGGACTGCCTGCCGTTCATGAAGACCGTCGGCGGGCGACCGGCGCGCTGCTTCGGCCCGAACTCCATCGGCCTCGAGCGCAAGGGACTCTCGGCTGAGAGTCGGGAGGCCCTCAAACGGCTGTGGCGGCTGCTCCACCATCCCAAGCTCAATACGACCGCCGCCGTCGACCGGGCCCGGGGAGAGCTCGGTGACCAGCCCGAGGTTGGTCACGTGCTGGAGTTCATCGACTCCTCCACGCGCGGGGTGATCCTGTCACGGGGCTGATCGGGCACGTGGACGACGCGGTCACCGTCACGCGCCGCGGCGATGGATTCTCAATGCGGCTGCGGGTCAGGCCGGGGGCGAGACGGACCCGTCTGCTGGGAGCGCACGGAGGCGCTCTCAAGCTCGAGGTGCAGGCCGCCCCGGAGCGGGGCCGCGCCAACCGGGCGGTGACCGACCTCCTGGAGGCGGTGCTCGGGCTGTCGCCGGGGCAGGTGGAGATTCTGGCCGGCGCCGGCTCCCGAGACAAGGTGCTCGTGATCTCGGGTGTCGCCGCTGACGACCTGGTGGCGGCGCTCGCGGCGGCCGGCGTGCCGTGCCGTTCCGAGGGCGGCTGAGCCACGGGCTCGAGCCCCAGCCGACGCCACTGCACCGCCAGCTCCCGGGTGTCGGCGGAGTGGGAGTGGTCGCTCGGTCGGACCGTCCAGTCGTAGCGCACCTCGACCTCGACCACCCGGCCCGCCGCGCCGTGGGGAATCCTGAAACGGTACCACCTGAAGCCGGTCGGGTCGAGGGTCACCTCGCCGGCGGGCAGGGCGGAGGCGGATACGGTGAGCCGCTGCACACGGTCGCCCTGCACGAGCGGACGCAGCTCCAGCGCCAGCACACCGTCGGCGGTGCTGTCGGGGAGCCGCAGCAGCAGGCGAGAGGCGTCGCCGACCGACCAGCGGAAGCCGTCCTCCGCCGTTCCTTCCGGCTCCGAGAAACCGTCCAGCACGAGGCCGAGGGCGATCGGGTCGTTGAGCAGGAGCCCCGAGGGGGGCGGGACCGGAACCCGCAGTCGGACCAACCTGAGCCCCGACCGGCTCGCGAGCTCCTCGCCGACGGCGCTGCGGACCAGGGCGAGGCGCAGCCCTTCGACGGGCGGGCTGGCGCCGGTGTCGAAGAGCCCCGCCCACCGCCTGTCGATGGCGAAGCCCAGCCGATGAAGGTCGAGCCGGGCCGCAACCGCCGCAGCCACACCCCAGTCGTCGGCCCGCTCGAGCGCCAGCGTCGCCTGTCCGGCCCCTGCTGCGCGGCAGGCAGCGGCGGCAGCCTCGCCCAGCTCGAGGTTGCGGCCGACGGCCTCGCTTTGCGCCAGAGCGGCCACGTCGTCCCAGCGCAGCACCGCTGTCCAGGACGCCGCCGTGACCAGCAGCAACGCCCCGGCCAGCACCGCCTCGACGGCGCCGAACGCGCCGCGACCGGGAGGCAGGGAAACGGCAACCGCCAGCAAGGCGAGCACTCCGAGCAGGCCGATCCAGCGCAGGACATGGGGATCGCCGTGCTCTCCTGCCGCGACAACCTCCGCGATCGCGGCGAGCGTGCCGATCACCGCGGTGGCGGACAGAGCGGCGGCAAGGCAGCGACTGCTTCCCCGGGCCAGGGCGGCAGCCGCCACCGCCGTGCACAGGAGAGCCACCGCGAGCCACGGCGCGAGGTCGGCGAGGGCCCCTGCGGCAGCCTGACGGGCGCTCACCCCCCACGGGACCAGCAGGGGGCCCGAGATGCGACCGAGCACGATCGACGCAGCGTCGACCACAGAGGTTCCGGTGCGGGGTGCCGTGAGATAGCGCAAGATGGCGCCGAGGTTTCCGCCCCGGAACAGCACCGCCTCGAGCACCACCGGCATCCAGATCACGAGCGCCGCGGCCGCGCCGGCACTCATCGCTCCGCGCGAGCCCCCGTTCCGGGGCGCCCGCACCCGGATCCACGCGGCGACCGCTGCTGCGGCCGCGAGAGGCGCAGCGGTCGCGAGGTGCGCCTGCAGCGCGATGGAAGCGAAAACCACGGCCGCCGGCAGCCAGACCGGACCTCCTGCGGCCACCGCCGCCAGGGCGACCAGGGCCGCGAGAAGCGGGAGCATGAGGGCATGGGGGTTCCAGGGTGAGACCAGCACGCCGGGCTCCAGGTAGAGGAAGAAGAGGCCCAGAACCAGGGCGACCGCGCCCATCCGCCGGGGCTCGGGCTCCCGGCCGAGCGCAGCCAGCACGGTGACCGTTGAGACGGTCACCAGCAGGAGCACGGCGAGGCAGAGCGCAAGGTACCGGCCGCCAGACCCGGCGTAGAAGGGGGCGTAGAGGTAGAACAGAACCGGTCCGGGATGGTGGAACCCGAGCCGCGAGTAGGGTCCCAGCAGCCTCCGCCCGTCGGCCGCCTGAGCGGTCGCGAGGGCGATGAGCGCATGGTCGCCGTCGACGGCGATGTCCGGCAGGGGACGCTCCAGGAGCCGAAGCGCGAGTCCACCGGGAGCCGAGACCGCACCGAGGGCGAGCAGCGCCAACAACCCCGAGGCGAGGCGACGTCGAGCGATTCCAGTCATCGTCCGCCCGTGTAGTATGACCGAGCGGCCCGGAACGGGTTGCAGCGAGGTCCTGATCGTGGACGTTCTCGAGATCACCCGCCCCGACGACTGGCACCTGCACCTGCGGGACGGAGCGGTCCTCGCGGATGCGCTCCGTCACAGCGCCGGCGCTTTCGCGCGCGCGATCGTGATGCCCAACCTCCGCCCGCCGGTGCGTGCAGCCCAAGACGCCGCCGCCTATCGTTCCCGGATCCTGGCGGCGCGCCCTCCAGGCAGCGACTTCGTCCCGCTGATGACCCTCTATCTCACAGACCTGACCTCACCGGACGACATCCACCGGGCGAGACAGTCCGACGTGGTCGCGGCCAAGCTCTACCCAGCGGGCGCGACCACGAACTCCGAGGCCGGCGTCACCGACCTGGACCGGATCGAGCCCGCGTTGACCGCGATGGCTGACCTCGGCATGCCGCTGCTGGTCCACGGCGAGGTCACCGCTCCGGAGGTCGACGTCTTCGACCGGGAGAAGCGTTTCCTCGACGACGTGCTCGGCCCGCTCGTCGCCCGTCACCCTCGACTGAGGGTCGTGATGGAGCACGTGACCACCCGCGAGGGTGTGGAGTTCGTGCGTTCGGGGGCCCCCAACCTCGCCGCCACGATCACTGCGCACCACCTGCTGCTCGGTCGGAACGCCCTTTTCGAGGGCGGCCTGAACCCGCACCACTACTGCCTTCCGGTGCTCAAGCGCGAGCACCACCGCGAGGCTCTGCTCGAGGCCGCGACCGGCGGCGATCCGGGCTTCTTCCTCGGCACCGACAGCGCCCCCCATGAGGTCGGCGCCAAGGAGTGCCCCCGCGCTTGCGCCGGCATCTTCACCGCCCATGCAGCGCTCGGCCTCTACGCCGAGGCCTTCGAGTCGGTCGGGGCGCTCGACCGCCTGGAGGCTTTCGCCTCCTTCCACGGCCCCGACTTCTACCGCCTGCCCCGGAACAGCGGGCACATCCGGCTCGAGCGGAAGGTGTGGCGGGTCCCCGAGGTTTATCCCTTCGGGACGGGCAGGGTCGTGCCTCTGCGTGCGGGCGGGTCCGTCGCCTGGCAGTTGGTCGAACCCTGAGACGGGATGCGGCCCGCTCCCGGGAGGCTTGGAATGGCGAACCTCAGGACAACACGCGGGACGATCGCCCTGCTGACCGGCGGCGGTGACGTTCCCGGTCTGAACCCCGCGATCCGGGCGGTGACGGTGCGTGCGATCCGCGAGGGGTATCGGGTACTGGGCATCCGGAGGGGCTGGGCGGGTCTGATCGAGATCGACCGCGACTCCGGGAAGATCGGCTCCAACCTGGTCATGGACCTCACCGAGGAGGTGGTGAACAAGATCGGCCGCACCGGCGGCACCTTTCTCCACACCTCGCGGACCCGGGCCTCCCACGTGCCCCGCATCAACCTGCCGGACCACCTCAAGGACCGCTACACCGAGGAGGTCAACGACCTCACGCCGGAGGTGCTCGCCAACCTCGAGCACCTGGGCGTGGACGTGCTGATCCCGATCGGAGGCGACGACACGCTGTCCTACGCCGTGCACCTGCACCGGCAGGGGGTGCCGGTGATCGGGATCCCGAAGACGATGGACAACGACGTTCCGGGCACCGACTACTGCATCGGGTTCTCGACCTGTGTCACCCGCACGATCGAAATGACCCATGCGTTGCGGACCTCCGCCGGCAGCCACGAGCGGTTCCTGGTGATCGAGGTCTTCGGACGCTATGCCGGCTTCACCGCCCTGCTGCCGGCGATGGCCGGGGCCGCCAACCGATGCGTGATCCCTGAGCACGTCTTCGACATCGAGAACCTCTGCGAGCTGCTGTCCGACGACCGCCGGCGCAACCCGTCGAACTACAGCGTGGTGCTGGTCTCGGAAGGATCCACCTTCAAAGGCATGAACGAGATGGTGTTCGAGAACCAGGAGACCGACATGTTCGGCCACAAGAAGCTGGGCGGCATCGGCGACCGGGTGTCGAACGCGCTCAAGGAGGTCTCGCCGAAGTTCAACAACGGACACCGGATCAACGTCATCAACCAGCGCCTCGGCTACCTGGTGCGGTGCGGCGACCCGGACGCGATGGACTCGATCGTACCGATGGCGTTCGGGAATCTGGCGATGGACCTGATCCTGTCGGGCGCCTCGGGGCGGCTGGTCAACATCCGCAACGGGCGCTACGACGACGTGCCGATCGACGTGGTGAGCTCGCGCAAGAAGGTCGTCGACGTCAAGAAGTTCTACAACGTCGACCGGTTGAGGCCCTTCTACAACCGTTTCGACGGGTCGCCGGTGTTCATCATGACCTCGGATTTCTAGCCATGAGGATTCTGCACACGATGCTGCGGGTGGGCGATCTGGAGCGCTCGGTCCGGTTCTACAGCGAGGCCCTGGGGATGAGGCTGCTGCGCCAGAAGGAGTACCCCGGCGGCCGCTTCACGCTCGCCTTTCTGGGCTACGCGGACGAGTCGGAGAGCGCGGTGCTCGAGCTGACCTTCAACTGGGACACCTCGTCCTACGATCTCGGGAACGGGTTCGGCCACGTCGCGATCGGCGTCGACGACATCGGTGCCGCCTGCGACCGCGTGCGTGCGGCTGGAGGTCGGGTGACCCGCGAGCCGGGGCCGATGCGGCACGGATCGACCGTGATCGCGTTCGTCGAGGACCCGGACGGCTACAAGCTGGAGTTCATCCAGACCGGAACAGGGCGATGACGCTGGTGTAGCCGTGGAGGTAGGTCGTGCCGCCCACCGGCCCGATCTCACCCCCGCAGAAGAAACCCCCGATCGGGACCTCGCCGAGCGCCGACCGCAGCTCGCGGCTGTCATGATCGGGTTGGCCGTACAGCGAGACGCCGCGGCCGAGGCAGGAGAACAGGAGCGAGCCGGACGGCTCGACGCCCGGCCGGCGGGTACGGTAGGCGGACAGATGGGCGCGGAGGTCGTCGCCGGAGGCCGCGGCGTCGCGCAGGTGGAACTGCACCACCTGCTGAGCGCGCGGAGCGGCACCGACTGCGAGCGCACCGGTCTTCGGGTCGATGCCGTAGACGCTGCGGACCAGGAAGTCGCCCTGGCTGTACGAGCTCTCGTCGTTCCGCATCACCAGGCCGAGGAAGAGCGAGTAGCCGAGCAGCTCCTGGTCGCGGGGGGTGAGCTGCTGAAACAGCTCGTGCAGCACGTCGCTCGGTCGTCTCCCGTCGAGCTCGAGCACCAGGTGGCCTTTGGCGGCGGTGACGAACATCGGGTTGCCGATCGGCCGACAGCCCTGGGCGACCAGGGTGTCGACCGCGATCGCGCCCGAGAGGGCGACCCCGACCGCCCCGCCGTCGTGCAGGTCCGGACCGAGCAGGATCGCGTTGTCCCCGGCCTGGCGTGCCCCGGATGCGCAGCCGCCCACCAGCACGGCGTGAGGCAGGGCGGCGTCGGCCTCGGCGAGCACCGTCTCCACGTCGCAGCTGAACGGTTCCGGCAACAGGATCGTTGCGACGATCTCGGCGGTGGCGTCGAGGCGCTCGGCGAGGCTGGTGGCTCCCGGGGGGAGGTAGAAAGGGTGGAGCCCGATCCCGGGGAGGCGGGCCGCGGTGAGCGCGAACGCGGGTCCGGACTCGACCTCTCGACCGCCACCGATCAGCCCGCCTCCGGAGGCGCCGAGCCGCACAGCCTTCGGGAAGTCCCGTTCGAGCAACCGTGGGAGGGCGTCCCACACCGAGCGGTGATGGGGGGAAACGAAGGCGAACACGAGGTCGGCGCGGCGGCCGCCGAGCTGGGCCCGGATCTCGCGCGATGCGGACTTGAACGCCTTCAGCAGGCTCTCGTCATCGCTCAGGGCCGAGGCCCACTTCATGGCTCGGGAGGCGCTGCGGGAAGCCCTGCCACGTTGGCGGCTCGCCCCCGATCCATGGCCTTCCTCGCCGGAGGCTCGCGGAACGGGACGACGAGCACTGCGATCTCGCGGAACGCGATCTCGAGCCTCCTCGCGATTCCGGTCTCGGCTGGATCCCCCGGCCGCGTCCTGTGGTTGGCGACTCACGCTGTGTCCCTCCGTCCCGGGCAATACGCCGGCCCGCCCGCCCTTTCCCCGGTTCCGGGACCTGTTCCGGCACGAGGTCCGAACCGGAGCTCGCCACGCTTCGCCCCTCCCCGGGGTCGCAGGAAGGTCCCGGCTCCGCGATCGCGAACCCGGCCCTCCGGGAGCCCTGCGGCGATCGATGCCGCGGGCGCAGAAACGGTCGGCCTCACTGCGTCCCGAACCCGGCTGCGGGCCACGGGGCGGCAGGTTCTCAGGCGAGCTCGGCGACCAACGCCTTGAGGTGACGGTAGAACTTCTGGACCGACGAGATCTGCACCATCTCGTCGGGCGAGTGGGCGTTCCGGATCTCCGGACCGATCGAAACCGCATCCATGCCCGGCACCTTCTCGATCAGCAGCCCGCACTCCAGCCCGGCGTGGATCGCCTTGACCGCCGGCTTGGTCCCGAACAGCTTCTCGAAGACGTCGACCGTCGTCTGGACCACCGGCGAGTAGGGGTTCGGCTTCCATCCAGGGTAGGGTTCGTCCCAGCGCACCGAGGCCCCGGCCAGCTCGAGCGCCGAGCGGACCTGGCGCCGAAGGGCGAACAGGGCCGGCATCACCGACGAGCGGTGGGAGAGCACCAGCTCGAGGTGGTCGTCGGCGGTGGACACCACGGCGAGGTTGGACGAGGTCTCGACCAGCCCCGGAACGTCGCGCGACATGGTCAGCACACCGTGGGGCAGGGAATCGAGGACCGCCAGCAGACGATCCCTGGCATGCACGTTCAGCGGCTGCTGGTAGGCGTCTGAGTCGTCGAGGCGCTCCACCGCGAGCTCGAGATCAGGCTCGATCGCACCGAACTCCTCGCGGGCGGCCTCGGCGACCGAGGCGACGGCCGCTTCGAACGCGCCGATCTGGTCCTTGAGCAGCCGGCAGACCGCGAAACACTCTCGCGGGATGGCGTTGTGCTTCGAGCCGCCGTCGATCGAGACCAGGTCGACCGCGATCCCCGAATCGAGCGCAGCGACGATGCCGCGGCACGCGATCCGGATCGCGTTGCCGCGATTCTCGATGATGTTGAGGCCCGAGTGACCTCCCTTGAGGCCGCGGACCACGAGCCGTACCGGCACGGAGCCCAGCAGCGCGCGACGACGCGGGGCGTTCATCGTGGCGTGAGTGTCGGCGCCGCCGGCACACCCGATGTAGACCGCACCGTCCTCCTCGGTGTCGAGGTTGAGCATGACCTTGCCAGTCAGGAGGTTGGGGTCGAGCCGCCTTGGCGCCGGTGAGGCCGGTCTCCTCGTCGATCGTGCACAGGATCTCGAGCGGTCCGTGGACCGCGTCGGGGTCGTCGGCGATCGCCATCGCGGCCGCGAGCCCGATTCCGTTGTCGGCCCCGAGCGTGGTACCGACCGACTTGACCCAGTCCCCGTCGACGCGAACCTGGATCGGGTCGTTCATGAAGTCGATGTCCACGTCGGAGTTCTTCTCGCAGACCATGTCGAGGTGGCCCTGGAGCACCACCGGCGGGGCCGATTCATGGCCGGGGCTGGCGGAAACCACGATCACCAGATTCCCGGTGGCGTCTTTGCGGAGCTCGTACCCCTGCTGCTTGGCCCACGCCACCACGTGAGCGGAGATCCTCTCCTCGTGCTTGGAAGGGCGGGGGATCTGGCGAATCGAATCGAAGTGCTGCCACAGCAGCGCGGGTTCGAGGGATTGGAGCGGACTTGACATCGATCACCTCCTGATATGGCGCCGGCCGCGGAGCCGGCCGGGTCATGTTACTGGATCTCGCGCTCAACGTCGCGGGTCGACGAACACGGGAGCCGACCGGCCGGCAGCTCCGTCACAGCCGGAACAGCTCGAGCAGCAGCTCGAGCGCGGTGGTGGCGCCCCCGACCCGAAGTCCGTCGACGGCGGCCGTGACCGAGAACAGGCGCTTGTCGAAGGACTCCACCGGTGGGCTGACCAGGACCTCGTCGCGTCCGACGGCGGCGTCGAGGGCGACCGACCGGGACATGCGGTCGAGGCGCGAGCTGGCTGACCAGGCCTCGTCCAGCTCGCTCCCTTCGAGCGGGTCCTCGAAGCCGAGCGTGAGGTGCACGAGGTGGCCGTGGAAGCACCCGCCGAGCACCCGCGAGGCGACCACCTCGCGACCAGCGAAGAGCGAGGCGGCGTCCTCCTGAAGCTGGTCCTCGTCGACCGTCAGCGCGTTGAAGGCCCGCACCTGGCCATCGAGCAGACGCTCGGGCTCCATGCCCTGAAGGCGCTCGATGGACTGGGCGGCGAGGTCCTCCAGGGCGGTGCCGCCGAGCTCGGAGACCGGGTCGACAGACAGGATCGCGATCCGCCGCAGGCCGAGCCCGGACAGCGGCGAGATCAGCGCCGCCGCTGCCGCGAGGGCCGGGTCCGGCACCCGCAGGTGGCGGCCGTCGGTTCTCCTCGTGAGGCCTGGACAGGCGACGTCGAGTCGGTCGCGAAGCGCGCGCGAGCGACCCAGGCCGATCACGGAGCTCTCGGGGTGCGCGTCGAGGAATCGATCGAGGTGCTCCCGCCGGGCTCCGAACCGGTCGCTCGCGATCAGGACCACATCGGCACCCTCGAGGTCCTCGCTCGCGGTCAGTGCGGGAACGAGGCCGGGTTCTCCTCCCAGCTCGGCGATCTGGTGCTCGTCGTCGTCGTCGGTGTGCAGATACCTCACCGCGCCGGCCAGGGCGGGCATGCGCGGCAGCACCTGGAGCATCTCTCTTCCGAGCAGAGTGAGCGGGTCAACGATCAGGAGTGAAGGCATCGACCTCACCTCGCGAGGCGGGCTCGTCGGGGTCGTCCTCGACGACGGCGCCCTGTGCTCGCCCGCGCCCACGGAGCCGGTTCGAGAACACCGCCACCGGTGCCGACAAGATGTAGACCGCGAGCATCAACGAGAGCACGTGCGGTGTCAGAGTGACGAGGGAGAAGACCAGGGCGATCAGGAAGAAGACCGGCACCGGCCAGCGCCGGCGGACGTTGAGGTCCTTGAACGAGCGGTAGGGGAGGTTCGAGACCATCAGCAGCGCCAGCGCGAGCACGAACCCGACCACCACCGGAATGAACGCCGGGTGACGCACCGGGGTTGGGGAAATCAGCACCAGGAGTGCGATCGCTCCGGCCCCGGCCGGGATCGGGAGCCCGGTGAAGCGGTGCGGATCGTGAGCCGAGGTGTTGAAGCGGGCCAGGCGGATCGAGCCCGCGACCAGGAACAGGAAGGCGACCGCTGTACCCAAGCGCGGCTGCTGCCACAGGCCCCAGTGGCAGGCCAGCAGGGCGGGGGCGGTGCCGAACGACACCACGTCTGCGAGGCTGTCGTAGGCTTCGCCGAACGACGATGTGGTGCCGGTCATGCGGGCGATTCGTCCGTCCAGCGCGTCGGCGAGCACTGCCGCCAGGATCAGGACGGCGGCGCGCTCCATGTGGCCGCGGCTCGCGGACACCATCGACATGAAGCCGAAGAACACGTTGGCGACGGTGAACAGGGACGGGATCAGGTAGATCCCTCGACGGAGCCTCGGCCCGCCTTTGCGCCGTGGGCCGGAGCGCCGGCGGATCACGAAGCCATCCGGGCGAGGGAAGAGCTGCCCGCCCGCACACGATCGCCGACCGTGACCAGAGGCACCGTTCCGGCGGGAAGCTCGACCTCGACACGGGAGCCGAAGCGCAGCACGCCGACCCGCGCCGTCCGCTCGGCCGTCTCGCCGACCTCGTGGTCGAACACGACGCGGCGCGCGAACCGGCCGGCGATCTGCCGCAGCACAACCCGACCGTGACGGGTCCCCCATGCCGAGGTGACGCACTCGCGCAGGAGGACGCCGGCCGCGGATTCGCGGCTGACCGTCTCGAGCGTTCCGCTGACCGGCATGCGCGTGACCTGGGGCGCGAACGGCGGGATTCTGAGCACGATCCTCACCTCGCTGCCGTCTCGAGCCGGCCCGAACGACTCGACGATGCCGTCAGCGGGCGCACAGGCCACATCGGGCGCTGCGTCGGAGGTGCGGGGAGGGTTGCGGAACACCAGCAGGCAGAGGGCGGCGAACCCGGTCAGCAGCCACCCGGCCGCCGGCCAGCCGAGGGCGACCGCGGCGACGCCGAGGCAGGCGGGAGTCAGGACGAGGGGCCAGCCTTCCGGCACGATCATGGTGGACACCACTCAGATCAGGACGCGGAACGACGGATCTTCTCCATCTGGTCCTTGAGCTGCAGCTTGAGCTTCTTGAGCCGTTTTTCCTCGAGCTCCTCGTCAGGCGTCAACCACGCCTTGCTGCTGAGCTCCGCAAGCCGGCGCTCGTGCTCCTGGTGACGCTGGTGAAGCTCCTCGACCGTGGAGGCAACTCGCTCAAGACGCTCTTGTTGTGCGCTCATTCCGTCCCTCCTGGTGCCTGCGGTCTCGAGAGTATCCTACCACCGAGGAGGCAGAGCGGCCAAGCTCCATTCCACCGCCTGGCGGGCTCAGTAGTACGGGCGGTAGCCGATGTCCTCCTGGTCGATCGGCCCCTTCTGTCGCAGCTCCTCGATCCCGACCACCGCCTCGGCACGGGTGGCGAATGCCATCTCGTGCTCGCGGCTCATGATGATCGCCTCCTTCGGGCAGGCATCGACGCAGTAGCCGCAGAAGACGCAGCGCAGGAGGTCGATCTCGTAGACCTTGGCGCGCTTCTCC
The DNA here is from genome assembly GCA_963714745.1 of uncultured Acidobacteriota bacterium. GTDB lineage: Bacteria > Acidobacteriota > Thermoanaerobaculia > Thermoanaerobaculales > Sulfomarinibacteraceae > CAVQPK01. Next base: position 1,146,004 of record CAVQPK010000007.1, on the reverse strand, counting down.
CACTCCACCGTGGCCTCGGGATCCTCCTCGGCCTCGATGTGGATGCACTCCGCCGGGCAGGCGGTCTCGCACATGTAGCACGCGACGCAACGCAGCGAGCCGTCGTCCTTCGTGGTCAGGATGTGTCTTCCCCGCAAGCGCTCGGAGTACTGGCGCTTGACCTCGGGGTACTGGATCGTCGCCACGTCCTTGTGTCCGAACAGGTTGCGCACGAAGTGGCGGAGGGTGACTGCCAGACCCTTGAGAATCGGGAGCAGGTAGATTCGCTCGCGCGAGCGACGGCGCGGGGCGGTCGACGTTGACGGTCGGGACCTTCTTCATCGATCGAGCTCTCCGGCGATGATGTTGAGGCTCCCGAGGATCGCGATCGCATCGGGAACCATGTGGCCGATCAGCATGTGCGGGTAGGCCTGGAAGATGGCGAAGCACGGCGGTCGGACCTTGATCCGGTAGGGACTGGCCGCCGCCGTCGGAGACGATGTAGTAGCCGAGCTCGCCGTTGGCGCCTTCGGTGCAGGAGTAGGCGTCGCCGGCGGGGACCTTGATGCCCTCGTAGATCAGCTTGAAGTGCCAGATCAGCGACTCCATCTCGGTGTAGACCTTCTGCTTCGGAGGCAGCGCGACGTGGTGGTTGTCGGTGATCACCGGCCCGTCGGGGAGGTTGTCGATGGCCTGCTCGATGATCCGCAGGCTCTGCCGCATCTCCTCCATCCGGACCAGGTAGCGGGCGTAGGTGTCGCCGGTCGAGGCCACCGGCACATCGAAGTCGTAGCTGTCGTAACCGCGGTAGGGATGGGCCTTGCGGACGTCGTAGGGTACGCCGCAGGCGCGCAGGCACGGCCCGGTCCAGCCCCAGGCGACCGCCTCCTCGGCGCGTGATCGCTCCGATCCCCTCGGTCCGGTCGCGGAAGATGGTGTTGCCGGTCACCAGCCGGTCGACGTCGTCGAGGAACTTGGGGATGTAGTCGAGCAGGTATCGGACCCGCTGCTCGAAATCGGCGGGAACGTCGTGCGCGAGGCCCGCCGACCCGGACGTAGGACACCGTCAGACGGCCCCCCGCACAGGCCTCGAGCAGCCCGTAGATCTCCTCGCGAGGCTGGAAGAAGTACCAGAAGTTGGTGAGCGCACCGAGGTCGACGAGGTTGGCGCCGAGGCACACGCAGTGGTCCATGATCCGCGACAGCTCGGACAGGATCACCTGGATCGACCTGGGCCCGTGGCGGAGCCTCGATGCCCAGCATGCTCTCGACCGCCAGCGCGAAGCCGACGCCGTTCATCATGCTCGAGCAGTAGTTCAGGCGGTCGGTGTAGGGGATGACCTGATTCCAGCCGTGGGTCTCGGACATCTTCTCGAAGCAGCGGTGGAGGTAGCCGATCTCGCACTCGGCGCGGGTGATGATCTCGCCGTCGAGCCGGATGACGGTCCGCAGGGTGCCGTGAGTGGCCGGATGCGAAGGCCCGAGGTTGAGGACCTGGGTCTCGAACTGGTCCTGGTCGGGGTCGTCGGGCTCGTCGACCCACGACGGGATCATGCTCTCTGCTTCGGTGAGAAGCCACCGCTGGCCGGGGTCGTAGTCCTTGCGCAGGGGGTGGCCCTGGAACGCCTCGTGGGTGAGCAGGCGCCGCAGGTTCGGGTGGCCGTCGAAGCGGATGCCGAACATGTCCCACGCCTCGCGCTCGAACCAGTCGGCGGCCTTGAAGACGCCGTAGGCGGAAGGGAGCACCGGGTCGGACTCGTCGACCGGAACCTTCACCCGGACCCGCTGTCCGCTGGTCGAGGCCGGCGAGGTGGTAGACGACCTCGAAGCGGCGGTCCCGGTCGGGGTAGTCGACGCCGCAGATGTCAGCGAGCAGGTTGCAGCGCGTGTCGCGGTGGTCCCGGAGCGTGCGCAGGACCTCGAGCAGGCGCCTGCGGTCGGCGGTGACGACGGCGTGACCGTCAGTCCCGTGCTCGACCCGAACGTCAGTCGGAAGCAGCTTGGACAGTGGATGCGGCCGCGTCGTGGCTGGACTTGAGACGGTCATACTGGGTCTCCCCGCGCTGGATCATGTCCTGGAGCTTGAGAAAGCCGTGCATCAGTGCCTCGGGGGTCGGCGGGCAGCCCGGGACGTAGACGTCGACCGGGATGAACTCGTCGACCCCCTGGACCACGTGGTACGCACGGTAGAAGCCGCCGGTGCAGGCGCACGCTCCCATCGAGATGACGTACTTGGGCTCGGCCATCTGGTCGTAGATGCGCTTGACCACCGGGGCCATCTTGTCGGTGATCGTGCCGGCGACGATCATCATGTCCGACTGGCGCGGCGAGAACCGCACCACCTCGGCGCCGAAGCGCGACAGATCGTAGTGCGACGACACCGACGACATGAACTCGATCGCGCAGCAGGCCGTGCCGAACGGCAGCGGCCACAGGCTGTTCTTGCGCACCCACCCGAGCATCGCGTCGACGCGCGTGGTCAGGAGGGTTGAGCTTCCGTCAGGCTGGCGCATGCTGAGCACCTCCCGTTCGCTACCCGATCCATGTCGTGCAACGTCGGCGGAATCCGGATTATGTCGCAATCAGGCGCCCCCGTCCCACGAACGCCCGGCATTATACTTTCTTTCACAAGCGCGTGCGGCGCAGCGGGACGACTCATCCCTGACGGGCACGAAACCAGGCGACCGTGCTCTTGATGCCGTCCTCCAGAGGGTGCCCGACGGCCACGCCGATCTCGGCTCGCAGCCGTGCCGCGCTGAGGGACGAGCGGGCCTGCTCGCCCTTCTTCGCCGGCCCGTGCAGCGCCTGCGGCCCGACGCCGAGCGCGTCCCTGACGACCGAGTAGAGCTGGTTGACGTCGGTCTCGACCCCGGTGCCGACGTTGAAGGTCTCGAAGCCCGGCCGTCCGAGGACCGCGAGGTTGGCGGCGACGACGTCGTCCACGTAGACGTAGTCCCGGGTCTGGAGGCCGTCGCCGTTGATCACCGGCTGCTCGCCGGCGAGCAGCTTGTGGATGAAGATCGCCACCACGCCCGCCTCGCCGTGCGGGTTCTGGCGGGGGCCGTAGACGTTGGCGTAGCGCAGGCAGTGGGCGGCGAGGCCGTACTGCCGGTGGTAGAAGTAGAGGTAGCGCTCCGAGGCGAGCTTGGCGACGCCGTACGGCGACAGCGGGCGGGTCGGGTGCTCCTCGTCCGCAGGGTAGGTGTCCTGGTCCCCGTAGATGGCGCCGCCGGTCGAGGCGAAGACCACCTGTCGCACGCCGCCGCGCCGCGCGCCTTCGAGCAGGTTCAGCAGCCCGAGGAGGTTGACCTCGGCGTCGAAGCTCGGGCTGTCCACCGACCGCCGGACGTCGATCTGGGCGGCGTGGTGGACGAGCACGTCGAAGCGTCCCCGCTCGACGATCGTGGCGGCAGCCGGAGTACGGATGTCCACGATCCGCAGCTCCGCACCGCTCGGGAGATTCGCCTTGCGGCCGGTCGAGAGGTCGTCCACAATGACGACCTCGTGCCGGGCGGCGATCAGACCGTCGACGATGTGGCTGCCGATGAAGCCCGCGCCGCCCGTCACGCACACTCTCATGCTGGCCTCCCGCCCCGGACCCGACGGACCCACGGCCCGCGCATTCTACCAGCGGCCGACGGCCGAAGTGGCGCGCGCGCTGCTGGGGAAGCTCCTGGTACGAACGGCCCCCGACGGCGAAGTCCGGGTCAGGCTGACCGAGGTCGAGGCCTACCTCGGCCCGGACGATCCCGCGTGCCACACCCGGTCGGGTCTGCGGTCGCGCCGCAATCGCTCGATGTGGGGCGACGCCGGCCGGGTTTACGTCTACCGGGTCTACGGTCTCCACCACTGCCTCAACGTGGTCACCGTCGGGGGCGTCGGGGAGGCGGTCTTGGTCCGCGGAGGCACGGTGGAGGAGGGCCGCGAGCTCGCCCGCAGCCGGCGGGCCGTGCCGAAGGGCGGCGGCCACCGCCGCGGGCTGACGGACGGTCCCGGGAAGCTGTGCCAGGCCCTGGCGGTGACTCTCGCCGACGACGGGATCGACCTCTGCGCCGCGGGCGCCGCGATCGCCATTCTCGACGACGGCCTCGCGGTTCCCGAGGACGGGGTGCTGCGGCTCCCCCGGGTCGGTGTCGGCTACGCCGGTGACGCGGCGGCCTGGCCGCTGCGGTTCGTCTGGCGTCCGGGCCATCCGGGGCAAGGACGCGAGGCGGCCGGGTCGACCGCCTGATCCACGCCCGGGTCAGCCGAGGAAGAGGTCGTGGCTGCGCCCCGCGTCGCGGAGGACCCGGTTCTTGCCCATCGCCTTGGCCCGGTAGAGCGCGGCGTCGGCCCGCTCGACCAGACCCTCGGCGGTCTCGGCGTCCCCGGGGAAGAACGAGACCCCGATGCTGACGGTCAGGGTGAGCGGATGGGAGAGCTCGCTGCGGGCGAAACCGTGGTCCGCGATCGACGCCCGGAGCCGCTCCAGCACCGCGATCGCCTGATCCTCGGCAAGGCCGGGGAGCACCACCGAGAACTCCTCGCCGCCATACCTGGCGACGAAGTCGAGCGCGCGAACCCGGGCGGCGAGCAGCTGGGCCAGCTCGTGGAGCACGACGTCTCCGACGCGGTGCCCGTAGCGGTCGTTCACCGACTTGAAATCGTCGGCGTCGATCATGGCGAAGGCCAACGGCTCACCGCCCTCGTCGGCCTCGATGACGGCACGAGCGAGGCGATGGTCGAGCCCGCGGCGATTCGACACCCGGGTGAGGTCGTCGATCAGCGCCTGGCGATGGAGCTCCTCGACCTTGAGGGTCGAGGCCAGGGCCGGCGTGACCTGCTCGACCAGGATCTCCAGGACACGAAGCTCGTTGAGGTCGGGAAGCTCGGTCTCCCGACGGGGGATCGCGACCAGGTGCCCGATCCGGCGGTCCTCCCTCCCGAGCCCGAGGACCAGGAGGTGGCCGACCTCCTCGGGAACTGTCTCCGGTGCCGGCCACGCTTCCGCCGGAACCACCACGGTGCGTGACATCGGGGTGCCGAGGGAGAGCGCCGCGGCCACGGCTGAGCTCTGCATCTCACCCCCCGCGGAGCCGAGCCATCCAAGATTGCCGTTGCCCCAGGCCGCGACCCGGCGGCAGCCGTCCCCGCCGGGAACGTCCAGGAGAAGCTCGCAGCGGCCGAAACCGAAGACCTCGCACACGGTGCGGGTCAGGTTCTCGGTCACCCGTTTCGGGTCGCTGGTGGCGCTCACGACCTGGCCGAGCCGGAGCAGCTGGCGGAGCCGCTCGCCCTGGTCCTCGGCGCGCTGGCTGAGAAACTCGATCCGCTCCTCGAGGCTCCGCTGCTCCAGGAGGAGCTCGAGAATGGCGGCGGCCGCGTCGGCGAAGTCCGCTTCGAGATCGGGTGGCAGCAGACGACGGTCGCCGAGAAACGCCAGCAGGGCGACCAGCTGCCGACCCCTCCGCAGCGGGATGAGGACCTGGTGCTGGAAGTCGGGGTGGAGGTGGTCGCGGTCGGCAAGCGTGGTCACTCGGACGCCGACCAGCGAGTCCCGCCTGCCCGACTGCAGAGCGTGGCGCGCCCGCTCCCGAATCCGCGGCAGCGACTCGTCGGGGGGTGGGTGGCAGCCGATCACGACCGAGCTTCCGGACCCCAACCCGGGGCTCAGGGCCAGGACCGTGGCCTGGTGCGCCAGGTAGGGCTCGAACGCGGCGTGGATCAAGCTCGCCAGGGCCTCGGGGCGGGAAACCCGCGCCATCGAGAGGGTCGAGACGAAGGTCCCGGCGCCCGAGACCAGCCCGTCCACCTTGCCGCGGGCGACCGCATGGTTGACCGCGTCCTCGAGCAGGGCGGGAAACAGGGCCGGTGTGAAGATACCGAAGATCACGAGCAACGGCAGCCCGGTGAGCAACCCGCTCGCCAGCAGGGTTGCGCTCGCCAGCAGCAGGAGGCCGGTGGCAACCTCGGTCCATGGCCGCTCGGCGCGGGCCGGTTGTCCAGCCCAGGGCATTCTCCTCAGTGCCAGACCGAGCGCGATCGCGGCGGTGATCATCGCCATCAGTCGGAGCACGACGGTCGCCAGGTCTGCCTCGGGTCGGGCCAGGAAGAGGGTCGCCACGAGCACCGCGGGGACCACGTCAGCCAGGGCAGCGGAACGTCCGGCGGCCTCGATCACGACCATGAGGAGCGCCACCGCGGCCGCCGGCCACAGCCCCGCGCCGACCGCGACTCCGGTGTACAGGGCGACCACCCCCCAGGGCACGACCGTCGTCCGCCACCGGCGCGAGGCGAGGGACAGCACCGCGCCCGACACGCCGAGGACCGCCAGGGGGACGACACCGTCCATCATGAATCGGCTCTCGTGCAGGCTTGGGTCATTCCCGGGCCCCCAGGTTCGCCCCTTTACTGTACACGCGTGGTGCGCCGGTGCAAGAAGAATCACAGTGTTGAGACGTGAATTCGTTGTGACACTCCTCGATGGTCTGAGTCCCTGGTCTGACATCGCGAAAGAGGTTCAGAGGAAGCGATGTCTTTCGAGCTGGATCCGGATTCCGTCACCTGTCGAGAACGGCTCCCAGTTGATATACCGGCGATGCGACTGGTAGAGTGCTGAGCGAGGACGTCCGTCCCGCCGCGGAGGGCAGGCCATGGCACGTATTCTCGCGATTGAGCCAATCGCACCCGGATTCAAGCGTTACCTCGTCGAGGCCCCGGAGATCGCGCGCAAGCACCGCGCGGGGCAGTTCGTCATCGTGCTGATGCACGGCCACGGCGAACGGATTCCCCTCACCATCGCGGATCGCGACGCCGAGGCCGGGACCATCACCCTGGTGGTGCAGGAGGTGGGCAAGTCGACCATGGAGATGGGGTTGCTCGAAGCCGGCTCCGAGATCGACGTGGTCGGGCCGCTCGGGACCCCGACCCACGTCGAGCTCCTCGGCACCGCGGTCTGCGTCGGCGGAGGAGCCGGCATCGCTCCGCTGCTGCCGATTGCACGCGCGCTCAAGGAGGCCGGGAACAAGGTCGTCTCGATCCTCGGCGGGCGGAGCCAGGAGCTGGTCATCCTGCGCGACGAGATGGCCGCGGTTTCCGACCAGATGATCTACACCACCGATGACGGCAGCTTCGGCCGCAAGGGCCTGGTCACGCACGCGCTGGCCGACTGGATCGCGGACAACGGTCACCCGGAGCAGGTGATCGCGATCGGACCCGGGGTCATGATGAAGGCGGTGGCCGAGCTGACCCGACCGCTCGGAATCCCGACCGTGGTCTCTCTCAATACCATCATGATCGACGGCACCGGGATGTGCGGCGGTTGCCGGGTGGCGGTCGCGGGAGAGAGCAAGTTCGTCTGTGTCGACGGCCCCGAGTTCGACGCCCACAAGGTCGACTTCGACCTCCTTCTCAAGAGGCAGCGGATCTACCTCGAGCAGGAGCGGATCGCGCGCGAGAGGTTCCTCGAACGTCACCGGTGCTCGGCGCTCGACGGGGCGGAGGTGCGCTCGATGACGACGCCGCTGACGCCGAAGGAGCGGATGAAGATCCCGCGCCAGCCGATGCCGGCCCAGGACGCAGAGGTTCGGCGCTCGAACTTCAACGAGGTCGCCCTCGGGTTCACCGAGGAGCTGGCGGTGACCGAGGCCCTGCGCTGCCTCGCCTGCAAGAAGCCGAAGTGCATCGACGGATGCCCGGTGGGAATCGACATTCCCGCCTTCGTCGCGGCGATCGAGGACCGGCGTTTCGAGGAGGCGCTGGCGATCATCAAGAAGGACAACACCCTGCCCGCCATCTGCGGCCGAGTGTGCCCGCAGGAGGACCAGTGCGAGAAAGTCTGCGTGGTCGGCAACAAGCACGACCCGGTCGCGATCGGGCGGCTGGAGCGGTACGTCGCGGACCTCGAGTTCGAGCGCGGTGAGGTGAAGATGCCGTCGCCGGCGGCGCCGACCGGGTACAAGGTCGCGATCGTCGGCTCGGGTCCCGCCGGTCTCGCCTGTGCGGCGGACCTCGCCATGCGCGGCCATGCCGTCACCGTGCTGGAGGCCCTCCACAAGCCGGGTGGCGTGCTGATCTACGGGATCCCCGAGTTCCGCCTGCCGAAAGCGATCGTCGACGAGGAGATCTCGAACCTGCGCCGCCTCGGGGTGGACATCCGCTGCAACTACGTGGTCGGCAAGATCGCCTCCGTCGAGGATCTGCTGGGGGAGCAGGGTTACGACGCGGTGTTCCTGGGAACCGGGGCCGGTCTGCCGTACTTCATGGGGATCCCCGGTGAGAACTCGATCGGCGTGTACTCGGCGAACGAGTTCCTGACCCGGGTCAACCTGATGAAGGCGTTCGCTTTCCCCGACTTCGACACGCCGGTCGCCATCGGCCGACGGGTGGCGGTGGTCGGCTCCGGCAACGTGGCGATGGACTGCCTTCGCACCGCGCTGCGGCTCGGCGCGGAGCAGGTGGTCTGCCTGTACCGCAGGACCCGCGCGGAGTCGCCGGCCCGCCTCGAGGAGCTCGAGCACGCCGAGGAGGAGGGGATCGACTTCCGGTGGCTGACCTCGCCGGTCGAGATCTACGCCAACGACGACGGCCTCGTGACCGGTGTGCGGGTGATCCAGATGGAGCTCGGCGAGCCGGACGCCTCCGGCCGGCGGCGCCCGGTCCCCAAACCGGGCAGCGAGTACGACATCGAGCTCGACACGGTGGTCATGGGCATCGGTCAGGGCCCGAACCCGCTGGTGACCAAGAGCACCGAGGGTCTCACCCTGAACCGGTGGGGCAACATCGTGGTCGACGAGACGACCATGATGACCTCGATACCAGGCGTCTTTGCCGGTGGCGACATCGTCACCGGCGCAGCCACGGTCATTCTCGCCATGGGTGCTGGCAAGAAGGCAGCCGAGGGCATCGACCGGTACCTCAGGCAGTCCGGAGGGGGCCCGAAAGAGGGGGGCTCCGCGTCGAGCTGAGATCCCGCACCCAACACGGGCGCCTCCCGGCTCGGCCGTCGCCGGTCCGGCCGGGGCGGCAGCGCGAGAGGCCGAGGGGCGACCTGCCGCCACACCGCTGAGCAGGCGCGCGAAGTTGCAGAGCCAGCAGCACTTCGAGAGGGCCGCTCGGTGAGGGCGTGGTATACTCGTGCGCGCTGGGCCGGAACTTTCTTTGTGGAGCGGTCAATCGGGGCGTGTTCCAAGGGCCCATGGCGGCCAGTCGGCTGCGGGGGTGCAGGTGTGATGGGCCGGCGGTGAGACGTGTCGATCAGCGGCAATCTCCGGACGATGCCGTTCGCGGACCTGCTTCAGTGGGTCTCGCAGAGCCGGAAGACCGGAACCCTGGCGGTCGAAGGGTCCCGGTACAACAAGAAGATCTACTTCCGGACCGGAACGGTGGTGGCCGCGTCGTCCGAGAATCCCAAGGAGTTTCTCGGCTACTACCTCGTCGGGTGGGACTTCCTCACCGAGGACGAGCTGCACGAGCTGCTCGACATGCAGGATCGTCACGGCACTCTGCTGGGCGAGCTGATGGTGATCATCGGGCGCATCACCCGCGAAGAGCTCAACCACATCCTCGAGGTCAAGACGGAGGAGACCATCTACGAGCTCTTCCTGTGGGATGAGGGCGACTTTCGCTTTCTCGAGAACATCCTGCCCGCGAAGAAGTTCCAGCCGCTCGGTCTGGCCGTCGACATGCTCATCCTCGAGGGCGTACGGCGCAAGGACGAGTGGCTCCGGATCCGCGAGAGCATCCCCGACCCGCAGTGGATCCCGAAGCTCGTGCGCGCCGTCGACGTGCAGCAGATCGGCCGCACCGAGCTCGGAATCCTGCGCGAGATCGACGGACGGCACAGCGTCGAGGAGATCTCGCTGGCGTGCAGGCTGCCGCTCTTTCACACCCTCCACTTCGTCTTCTCAGGGGTCGAAGCCGGGCTGTTCGAGCTCCACCCACCGACCACCACCGAGGTGGTCATCCCGGGCTTTTCACAGGGGGCATGGCGGACGCTGGTCAGGGAGGCGGAGAAGGCGATCGCCGCCGGCGATCTCCACGACGCTCATCGGCGTCTGCGCGATCTTCGCACCAAGCACGGCCAGCAGCGGGAACCGAACGAGATCGCGTCAGGTCTCGAGCGGCGAATCCTGCAGGAGCTCGAACCCCGCAAGGTCGAGGACGGCGCGATCCTCGAGCTTGCGGTCCCTCCCACCCAGCTGGTCAATCTCGCGTGCAGCCCCCAGGAGGGGTTCCTGTTGTCCCGGGTCAACGGCGCCTACTCCATGAGGGAGATCATCCGCCAGATGCCCGGGACCGAGCTCGAGACCCGGCTGATGGTGGACCACCTGCTGCGATCCCACACGCTCAGGGTCAAGCCGGCCTCGGGGGAGGCGTCCAGGGACCGACGGGTCGGGTGAGGTGCCGGCTGTCGCTCCGGGACGCTCGCTTCGGGAGTTCCGATCTGGGCCGCACGGGCCCCCGGGGCTCAGGCGCCTCAGGTGAACCCGCCACCGCCGCAGCCCGTCGTTCCAGCTGAGGAAGGGCTCCGCGACGGGGAGCTGCTGGCGAAGACCGAGAGGATGCGGCCGACCTCTCCCGAGCCACACTCCGGGCATTGCACGGCGTCCACCGGCGTTCCCACGCGTTGCAGCCGGGCGAAGGTCGACTGGCACTGAGAGCAACGGTACTCGTAGATCGGCATCACCGAACTCCAACTTCGAGGGCGGCGGTCACTCGAGCCCTGACGCTGCCGACGAGCACACCGGTGCGCCCGGGTCTCAGGTCGCGACCGGTTCCGCTTCCTCGATTGCTGCGCGACCCTTGACGATCGTCTGATGCTCACGGTCGACCCGGAGCTCGAGAGAGTCGCAGACGTTGCGGCAGATCGTGAACACGCCCTCGTCGACGATTCGATAGAAGACATTCAGCCCGTCTCGACGGCAGTCGACGAGCCCCGCGCGCTTGAGGACGGAGAGGTGCTTGGAGACGTTGGCCTGACTCCCGCCGACGACGTGCAGAATGTCCGACACACAGCGCTCGCCGGCGTGCAGGCTGTGCAGGATCTTCAGCCGCGTCGGGTCGGCCATGGCCTTCAGGACCTCGGCGATGCGTGACAGCAGCTCGTCTGATGCGACCACGCGCCCTCCTTCTCGGTTGCGGTCGTTCTACACTATCACCAATTGGGAATATATTCCAAAAAGAAAGGGGCGTCAAGCGTTTGGACCGGATATCTTGAACACAGCCAGTACCGCCGTGCCTCACAAGCGAGACTGGCGCGAGGAGCCTTGACCTTCCCGGGGCTCAGACATGAGAATGCACAGGCGCCGGAGTGGCGGAACGGTAGACGCGGGGGACTCAAAATCCCTTGCCCGCAAGGGTGTGTGGGTTCGAATCCCACCTCCGGCACCATTGTCTCGATAGGTTCACCGCGGGCAGGGCCCGCGGCGACGCGCCGGAGCGAGGCGTGAAGCTCTATGCCGGCCCCCGCCCTCTTCGACCCCCTCGGCAAGAGCTTCATCACCTCCAGACCGGCGCGTTCGAATCCCACCTCCGGCACCATTGTCTCGATAGGTTCACCGCGGGCAGGGCCCGCGGCGACGCGCCGGAGCGAGCCGTGAAGCTCTATGCCGGCCCCCGCCCTCTTCGGACCCCCTCGGCAAGAGCTCCTCATCACCTCCAGACCGGCGCGTTCGAATCCCACCTCCGGCACCACTGTCTCGAGAGGTTCACCGCGGGCAGGGCCCGCGGCGACGCGCCGGAGCGAGGCGTGAAGCTCTATGCCGTCCGCCGCCCTCTTCGGAACCCGCCGGGGGGTGGAGGAGGGGAGGATGCGGGGGCGGCGGGTCAGGGTGGGGGGGTGGGTGGAGCACCCCCTCGGCAAGAGCTTCATCGGCTTCAGTGCAGCCTGGTGCTCTTCCGAGGTAGTGGCGATCTTCACAGAGCTTGGGGCAGGGTCCGAGGCGAATCGGGAGTAGGGGAGCAGCTTGTCTGCTCCCGTGCGGCGAATCGGCACCAACCTACCCGGGCGGAGTCAAGCTCCGCCCCTCCGCCATGTTGCGATGCCCTGCCCGGAGGGGCGGCCCTCAGCGTCAGGGGAGGGACGCCCAGCTTGACGTCACGGGCCGTGCCCGGCACCGGCGCCATGCTCCCGTGCAGCGAATCGGCACCACCCTACCCGGGCGGAGTCAAGCTCCGCCCCTACGGCATGTTGGGATGCCCTGCCCGGAGGGGCGGCCCTCAGCGGCAGTGGAGGTCGAAGGTCACCGGGTCGTTCCACGGGTTGACCCGGAACACCTGGCCGAACACGGGCCCGCTGACCGTCACCTCGATCCGCTTCTCGTTGCCGTCGTGGCTCGGGTTGACGAGCCGGATGACGTTGTTGAACTGCTCCAGCTGCTCGCCGGGAACGGTGAAGCGCGGGTGCCCTCGAGGACTCCGTCCGTGCCGTTGTACAGCGACACCTCGACCGTGACGGCGCTCGCTCCCGGGTTGAAGAGGGCGATGTGGCTGCGCTCGCCTCCGCCTTCCCGAAGACCGAGCCCGTGGCAAACCAGGCCCGGCTCGAGCATGTCGTCCTCGGTGAGGCCACGCATGAGCTGGCCCGCGGTTCCGGTCACCGTGCCGCCGCTGTCGGTGTCGACGGAGTACTCGCGGCCGGTGACGGCGATGCCGTCGCCGTCGGTGGTGAACCGCACGGTCCCCACGTCGCCGACCACGCCGAGTACCTCGCTGACGAAGTCGGAGAAGCCGAGCACCCCGCCCCCGGGCACCGAGAGGCTCGCGCTGGCGGCGACTCCGGGCGATCCCCGCCGGAAGAAGTCGACCTGGACCGCGGCGGCCTGCTGGCCGAAGTTGAGGATCGACGCCGAGCCGTTGTACCGGCTGCCGCCCTGGCCGGAGATCGACCCGAGCTCGAGCAGGTAGACCGTGCTTCGAGCCCGGCCGGGCGACCGGCCGGATGGTGGTGGGATCGTTGGTGCCGCGTAGCTGCCGTTGCCGTCGAGGACCGAGCCGTACGGGATCAGGACGCCGGCCTCGACCGCCAGCGAGATCACCGCGTTCGCGTCGGCGGGGCCGAGGCCGAAGGTGTCGTAGACGTTGTTGAGCTGGAAGCTCTCGCCGTCCTCGAGCTCGACGCGTCTGCCCTGCGCGAGGGGACTGCCCAGGGGCAGCTCGGGGGTGAGGACGACCACGGTCTCGCCCACCGCCATGCCGCCCACGTTGACCCTGTTGGACACCGGGTCCTCGGTGGTGAAGAGGTACGCGGTCTCGCCGGACCCGGCGGTCCCGCGAAGGGGTGCGGCGGGCGCGCGCCTCGGGGCCTTGCAGGGGCTCGGGTGCGAGCTCGTGCGAAGCAGCTGCCGCTTCACTCCAGCCGGCACCGAACTCGAATCGGAGGCGGCTCGCATACTCGAAGCTCGTGAACCCGAACGACTGACCGTAGCGCCGGCCCAGGCTGTCCTGGGCGGTGATCGTGGTTTGGCCGATGAGGTCGGAGGGGCGTCCCTGCTTCACCCTGAACCCAGCACCTCCCACGCGGTTCCCGGAGGTCCCGAAGACATCACGCAGCATGTTGGAGCTGAACGTCATGACGCCCGGCGAGGCGGTGAACGACGACGTCAGCTCGACCGTGTCGGCGTCCTGGCGCGACCTGAACCTCGCCGCCAGGCTCAGGCCGAGCTCGCCGGCGTTGAGCATCCAGGCTTGGCTGGAGAAGGCGGCGCCGACGCCCTGCGCATCGGCGACCGCGGCCACCCCGTAGTCGGGTGGGACGAGGTCGGTGCTGGTGAAGCGAAGGGTCAGGGTGGAGACCGTCCCGCCGAGGTCGCCGCCGTGGATCAGCACCTCGACGTGGTCGCCAGCGGTCTCGGACGACGGCACCACCGAGATGACGTAGCCGGCGAGCGGAGAGGGGAGGTCCGGCCCGCGCTCCGAGCGGTTGGTGGCGACATTGTAGGTGTACGACCGGTTCGACAGCGTGCTGTCGGCGCGAAAGCCGCCCGCAAGCCACAGCCTGTCCCTGACGATGGGCCCTGCCCCGACGAAGAACACCGGCTCCGGCGCGTCACCTTCAGGGCTCTTCTCCTCCCAGGTGTTGTCGGCGACGTCGTAGACGAGGACTCGGTCATTGACGACGACCTGGTCTTCGGTCGCGCCGTAGGTCACACCGCCGACCGCCACGAGCCCGCCTCCGAGGACCGCGGCCCCGAACTCGGCCAGCGGCCGAGGCATGTCCGCCAGCCTTGCGAACTGACCGCTCGAGGGGTCGAAGCTGAAAGCCTCGTCGCTCAGACCGTCCGCGGTTCTGCCGCCGAGCGCGTAGATCAAGCCGGTTTGCGGGTCGTACACGGCCTGGTGCAGGTCTCGCGGTGACGGGTTGTCGCCCGATGACGGCACCGTCGTGTACTGCGCGGCGATGCTCCCAGCCGACCCGCTGAATGAGAGCGTGCCGATGCTCTCGAAATCGACGAATCCGTTGGCGGTCTGGCCGCCGAAGAGGAAGACGTCCGGGCCCACGGCCGCAGCAGCCCCGAACGCGCTCGGCTCGTAGCCGTCGCCCGAGACTTCGACCGCGTCCCAGGAGTTCGACCGGAAGTCGTAGGCGTCGACTCCGTCATTGAAGGCGCCGCCCGGGGTCAGCCCTCCGATCAGGGCGAAGAGTTGCGGCTGTTGAGCGGGAGCTCGACGACCGCGGCCGAACCGAACGCTACCGCGGGACCTTCGGTCGAGATCACGTCGACCGTAGGAACTTCCTCGGCGGCCCAAGCCGGAGTCGAAAGACCGAGAAGCAGGGCGATGACGACGACGCGGTGTCCAGTCATGGGCTCCCCCAGAGCGTGAGCTGTCGTGGGCTACGCCGCGATGACCGACGACGCCCGGTCACGTGTGAGTCGATTTGACTGGACTGATGATATGAGAAGAGGAATCATTTGACAAGCCCGCGAGCTCGCCGGAGCAGCCCGGGACCTCTGATCCAGGCCGACCTCGCAGGGGTGACCCGCGACTTCGAGCAGGTCCGGATGCTGGGCTCGCGGAGAGGGTCGAGCCGGCCGTCCGCCTCGGTGACGACGATCTCGAGACCTCTCGTCCCGGGTGGATGGGTGGTTGCAGAATCGGGGTCTCCCGTCCGCGCGTGGCAAGAACCCCATGCCGAGGCACCCCAGTCTGTTTGCTCCCGGTGCGATCTGCCGCGTCGACTGCCGCGTCGCCCGCGGCGAGCACGTCTTCGACGACGAGCACCTGCCGGGAAGAGGGCCACGACTGTCGACCCGGGGACCCTGAACAGCTGAAAATAGAAAATCCGCAGGTCACGCTCTTCCGTACTTCCGGAGACGGGTCATGGCGGGAGCTTCCTCGAGCTGCAGAGGGGAGTGTCGGACTGGTGCACACGGCGCCGGAACGTGGTGGCCCTTGCCAACTGAACCCAGCCAACGCATACGTAGAGGAGGTCGGAGGTGGGCATGGCAGCCGCGTTCTGCATCACCTACATCTCTCCCAACGGATCGACGAGGAAAGTCGCCCAGGCCATCGCCGATCAGCTGTCCGCGGCAGGGGCAACGGTGACCGTGGTGGACCTTGCGGAACCTCAGGCAAGCCGGCGTCTGGTCGAGACGATTGCCGCCGATGGGCCTTCCTGCCTGTTCATCGGCTCGCCCGTCTACAACGACATGGCGGTGCCGCCGGTGATGGCGGTGATCGACGCGATACCGCCATCGAGCAGGGGCTGGGCGGTCCCGTTTGTCACCTATGGCAGGGCCTGCAGCGGCGTGGCGTTGTGGCAGATGGCGACCGCTCTGCGGGACAAGGGCCTGCACGTCGCAGGCGCCGCGAAAGTCGTTGCGGTGCACTCTCTGATGTGGCGGTCGCAGCATCCGGTGGGAGAGGGTCGTCCAGACGACGGCGACCTGCAGCAGGTGCGCCGCCTGGCCGAGGTGCTGGAGCGGCAACTGCGTGCCGGCTCCCTGAGACCCCTGGATGTGGCGACGCTCGACTACCAGCCGCCCGAGCTGGCATCCCGACTCAAGGACAGGCTCGGCCAACCCTGGATGAACATCCCAAGGTCGGTCGATGCCCACGCGTGCACCGAATGCGGGGATTGCGCGGCGGGCTGTCCGGTGGGCGCCGTTTCCCTGACACCACTGCCGGAGTTCGGCGACGGGTGCTTCGACTGCTTCAACTGCATCAGGCTGTGCCCTGAGGACGCCATCAAGCCCGCCATCCCCATTACCTCGATCGAGGAGATGATTCGAGAGCGAGTGCGGCGCATCGACGAGCAGCCGCTGACACAGGTGTTCGTGGCCCGACAGTAGATGCACGGCGTGGCCGCGGCCGCGCACGGGATGTGGACCCGATAGGGAAACGTGCCGGTCACAGAGATCTCGTCTTTCCCGCCTGCCAAGTCCGACAGGTGATGGCGTAAACTACTGATTCTCAGCCTGCCAAGGGATCCCGACGTTCCCACGATCTTGGGCGCCCACCCGTGCCGTGCAGCCGATTTCGACGGTTTGGTCGGCGGGATACGTTCGAGCCCCTGGTCGCTCAGGTGGACGACGTCGTGCCCCTGTGATTTCAGGCTGTGGCCGGTGGGATGGGCAATCCCCAGGGCCAGCAGAACGCGGATCACGCAGTCTCCGAAGCACGGATGAAGACGTCATCGGACGCCTATGCGGCGTACCTGAGGGCCCGGACTACGTCCTCGTGCTCGAGGCCCGAGTGCTCGGCGACGATCTCGGGGGCGCTCATACCGTCGGCGGCGAGGTTCACGATCAGGCAGACAGAGATCCTCATCCCGCGAATGCAGGCCTTGGCACCCAAGATGTTGGGGTCGCACGTGATCCGGTCGAACCCGAGCATGACTGTCCTCCCTTGGCAGTGTACGCGCCGCTCAAGGAGCGGGTAGCTGTGTGGAGGCCAGAACGGGTCCGAGGACCGAGGCCTTCGGCACCTTGTGCTCAGAGCCGGGAACTGACCCTCGCCGCCTCCCGGAAGACGTCCTTGCGATGACGAGTGAGGACGCAGGAGTCAAGAGTGAAGACTTGGCGTGTTCCGGTGCAGTGTGCACCAATCCAATCACGCTCAGCCGTCCGCTGCAGCGATCCGCGCCGACCCCCCGACCACCTCCTTGCTGTGCGGGGCGATGTTGGGGACGGCCGGCTGGCTACGGCCGGTCGAGGTGGTGGGTCGCGACGACCCGGTGGAGCATGCCGGGAAAGGCAGACTCGAGCTGCTCCAGCGAGCGCAGCCCGAAGATGGCGGCGATGCCGACGGGGTCGACCCGCCAGGCCGTGTGGCCCTCGTAGAAGCCGTACCACATCACGTAGTGAGGCTGCATCTCTCCGGTGAACAGGCGGGTCAGGGCGCCGTGGAGGGGGTCCCACTCCGCCGGGTCGAGGTGACCGTAGTGCCGGTGGAGGAAGGTCTCGTCGGCGGCGGTCAAGGGCCGCCGGATGACGATCCAGAACCCGCCCTCGAGCCCGTCGGCAAATGGCGAGAGTTGGCCGCCCTTGGTGTCGTGCGCGTCGAGCAGGACCCAGTCGCCGTGATACCTCACGGCCTCGACGTTCCGCCACTGGTGGTGGGCCATGCTCCAGCGGCCGAGCTCGAGATCGACCTGGATCAGCTTCCAGACGTGAAGCAGCGGCCGTGCGAGCTCGGGGTGGGTGAGTCCCATCGCGCGCACCAGCTCGTTGTCGCCGGACAGCACCGACAGGAGATCCTCGTCGGCCGCGAGGAAGCCGGCGCTGGAGAGCGCGCCGGGGCGGGCGAGGGCGGTGATCTCCGCCACCGGCCGGCCGGTGACGGTCCCGGTGCGTGCCAGCTCCTCGGGAGCGTGGAGGCCGGTGCGGGCGAGGGCCGGGAAGTCCTCGCCGTCCACCTCCAGCTGATGCTCGCGGTCCGCGAGGCTGACGTCGACCACGCCGAAGCGGCCGTCGTGGAGGCGGACCACCACGTACTCCCGGCCGTTCTCCGTGTGCAGCGGCGAGGGCAGCTCGGGGCAGGACTCGGTCACCGCCGGGTACAGGGGGTACCCCACGCCGCGATGGACAAGGCGCTGCGGATCGGCCGCCCCGCTCGGCGAGACCTGCGCCACGGCCGTTGCCAGGAGAAGGAAAAGCATCGGGAGCCTCCATGTCCGGGTTCTCCCCAGGTGGGACACGCCCGGACCGCGAAAGTTCCACCATGCTTCCGGGCGGCTGCGACGGAACCCGTCCCCGGCGAGCTTCGTCGCAAGCACCCGGCCCGATTCGACAACCCGAAGGGTTCTACCGTCACCGCTGCCGTGCCGGCTTCCGGCTTCAGTGCCAGGACCGGCACGTTTGGCACTTTCCGCTCAGACCTGAGCGCAGCCCCTCGCCGGCTCCCGGACCTCCCCGCGATGACCAGTGAAGACTCGGAGGCACGAGGCTCAGGGGCTTCGGTCCGTCAGTGGCGCCGCGGGGGCGGTCGGTTCCGAAGCCGGGAGAAGCTCGCTTTCGAGCAGCGGTCCGAGGTCGAAGGGAAGCCCCCGCTCTCGGCTGACCTGCCGACCCCGGGCGGCCCACGAGCCGACCGTAGGTGGCGGCCCGGCCAGCACGACGGCGACCCGGTTGAGGTCCCTGCGGTCAGGGAGGAGCCCCTCGTCGGACCGCGGAGGGAGGTTACGGACCCGTCCGGCCTCGAGCACGAGCACCTCGCCGTAGACCTCGGCGAGCGACCGGATCTGCCTGTGGTAAAGGGGGTTGGCCCGAGGGCCCCAGAGGTTCACCGCAACCGCACCGCCGGGCGTCAGGCAGGAGCGCACCGCCCTGTGGAACTCGACGGTGGTGAGGGGTCGAGGCACGTCGTCGGGCCCGTAGGCGTCGATGAAAACGAGGTCGAACCGCGCCGGGGTGCGTGTGACGAAGGCCCGGGCGTCGCCGATCTCGACGCGGGTCGAAGGGGACGGCTCGAAGCCGAAGAACCGCCGGGCGACCTCGACCACCGTCGGGTCGATCTCGACGACGACCTGACGCAGCTCGGGTGCGTGGCGCTGCAGGAAGCTGGGGAGGGACCCGGCGCCGAGACCCAGGATCAGCGCCGACCGTGGGGCGGGGTGCAGCGCGAGGACGGTGGCCATGCTGCGCAGGTAGGGCAGAGAGAGGTCGGCGGGCCGGTCGGGACGGGCGCACGACTGGAGCACGCGTCCCGGCGGGAACTCGAGACAGCGCAGGCCCGTGGCCGGGTAGTCGGTGACGCGCAACGAGGAGAAGTACCCGTGGCCCTCGAACACCACCCTCTCGTCGGGCTGCGGTCCTGGCGGCGCGCCTGCCCGGGCAGGTGCGGCGGGCGCGGCCGCGGCGGCCAGGACGAGGTGCGCGGCGCACACGACGGCCCGGGCGCGCGACCGAAGGGCGCCGCCGCAGGTCGCGGCGCTCGCGGGCGAGGGGGTCACGACGGGGCCGTGGTCACGGCACGAGGCCGAGGACGGTGGTCGGATCGCCCAGGTAGGGATCGACGGATGACAGGACGCCGCTCCACCAGCCGTCCCCGGTCACGCCGACGACGTGCAGGCCGGGCGAAAGCCCCAGCCAGGCGCCGAGGTCGGTGACCTGCACGTACGTCCCTTCGGGGACCCAGAGCGTGCGCGTCGTCGTGCCCGAGGCGAGGGTGCACGTCATGGCGCTCACGCCGTGGTTGAAGACCAGCAGGTTCGAGCGGAAGTCGCGGGCCGGGTCGGCTGGGCTCGTGACCGGGAAGACCACGGTCTGGTCCGGCTCCACCCACGCGCCGTGACCCATCGGTGGGAGGTCCTGGCCGAAGGTCGCCGTGCCGGCCTGGTTGAAGGTCCGGAGCCAGCAGATCGCCCCGCCGAGCACCCGGAGCCGGGCCACTCCGGCGGGCGCGCCGAGCTGCGCGTAGAGATCGGCGATCCTGCGGACCTCTCCCGGCGCGAAACTCCAGGTGCGGGTCAGGGAGCGCGTGGAACGGTCGCGCGGGTACAGCTCGAGGGCGAAGTCACGAACCGAGCCGGCCGGGTTGTGGATCACGGCCTCCGAGCGCCACGCGGTGTCGTTCGTCCCGGCTGCGGAGGCGACCCCCAGGTGGTCCACGGCCCACGGCCCCGGGTGGAGACCGCGCACCGTCGTCGGGTCTCCGGTGACCGGGTCGATGGTCGACACCACCCCGCCCCACCTCCCAGTGCTGCGAACGTGCAGCACCGCATACCCCGGTGCGAGCCCGAGCCAGGAGCCGACGTTGGTGAGCTGCGAGTAGGCTCCCGCCGGCACGGCGGTGGTCCGGGTGAGAGAACCCGCGGTGAGGGTGAAGTCCTGGGCCGTGTCCTCGAGGTTGACCAGGATCAGGTTCGAGCGGAAGGCGGTGCGCACGTCGTCCGGGGTCGCGACCGGGAACAGGACGCTTCGGCCGGGCAGCACCGCGCCGTCCCTGGTCACCGGCGGGATGTCCTGGCCGAAAGTCCCTGACGGGGCCTTGTTGAAGGTCCGCACCCACGTGCGCAGGTCGCCTGTGACCCGGAGCATTCCCGCCCCGGTCGGAGCGCCGAGTGCCTGGTAGAGGTCGTCGATCGCGTGCACCTCACCCGCGGCGAGGGTGCGGGTGAGGCTCGCGGTCGCTGCGGAGGCATCCCTCGGGACGAGCTCGAGGCAGGCCGTCTCCGGCCGCTCGCCAGGGTTGGCCAGGACCACCTCGGACCGCCACTGGGTGCCGTTCTCTCCCGGCGCCGAGGCGACTCCCGGGAAGCGCAGCAGCGGCTCGGCCTGCGTGAGGCCGGTGACCGCGGGCATGAAGCGCAGCTCGATCAGCGGCGAGTCGGTCTCCCGCGAGGTGAACTTCAGGCTCACGCTCTCGATGGAGGCGCCGCCGCCGACGGCCGCGACCCGGCCGGCCGAGAACGGGTTCGTGTGGACCTGGACCGTGGTCCCGCCCATGTCGGAGCCGCCGTCGATGTCGAACCAGTAGGAGGATGCCGAGGAGATGAGCTCGGCCTGGCGGTCGGCCGGGATGGGCGGGACGCCGGCGAGCTCGTCCGGGGTGCCCGACGACGCGTACCACACCAGGTGGTCGCGGATCGAGGTGGTGACTGCGGTGGGCTCCGCGGCGTCCTGGACAAAGAGGTCGAAGGTGGCGACGCTCGGGTCGTCGAGCAGCGGCCGCGAGCGCAGCAGCAGCCAGAGCTGGTCGTTGTGGACCAGCTCGACGCGGAACTCCAGCGAGCTGTAGCTGCGGCCTCCGGCGGCGGGAGGGTCCGTCACCTGGACCAGCCGGCGCCGGACGCGGTAGGAGTCCTGGACGACGAGGTCAGCAGCCGGCTCGGTGGCGGTGAAGACGGTGGTCGTGTACTCCTTCAGCCGCTTGCCCGTGCGCAGGTCCATGAAGTACATGTGCCCGTAGGTCTCGTTGACGCCCCACGCGCCGTTCCAGAAGAGGGCGCCGTCCAGGTTCGCGGCGCCGGAGTCGAGCAGTACCACGCCGCCGCGTTCGGTCTCGATGTGGATGACGTCGCTCCCGGCGAAGGCCGGCAGAGCTGCGGTGCAGGCGATGAGGCACGCTCCGAGACGACGCATCGAGGAACCTCCAGCGGTTGTCCGCCCGGCGAATACTCCGTGCGACTCGCGGCGATCTCAGGTGTGAGATCTGTTTGGCGAAAAGCACTCCTCGATGGATCACGGTAGCACGGCCGCGGTGACTGTGGGGATCTCCCGAAAGCGATCGCGCTCCGGGCGGCTCTGTCCGAGGACGGGCTTCGTCGATTCCGCGGTCGGGCCCGCAGAGGGCGACTCTCGGCCTGAGACCGCTCGTGTGACCCTCGGGGGAGACGGACGCGCGGGCGCTGCGCGGATCGAGACGCGCAGGGGACGCGCGCCTCCGGATCGAACGGAGTTTTCCCGGGGCCATCCTCGAGGGTCGTCGAGCGGCTACTTCCTGCTGAACGCACTCCCGGTGTCGCCGTAGCGAGGGTCCGCCGGACGGGGTATCCAGGCCAGGCGTACTCATCGGCGAGGGAGGCGATCAGCTCCGACGCCAACAACTGCGGGCCTTCGCCTTCGGAGTTCACCATCAGGGCGACGCCTTTGCCGGCCTCGGCGGCCGGCATGAAGGTCGAAGAGCGCGAGGACGGCGTCAATCTCAGCGTGCGGGGCTCGGACCTTCGGGTCCAGCTGCAAACCGACCCGAGGTACCGCCTTTCATCGCGCGCGGTGGGGCGCGCGAAGTCCTCGGATACGGGCTTTTCGTCGCGTCTCTCGAGGACGTCGTCCGGGGCAAGGTCTGGGCCAACTCGGACCCGGCCCGGCGTCGCAGCAAGCGGCAGAAGGACCTCGCCGACATCATGCGCCTGGCCGAGACCCACCCGGGGATCGTGCCTTCGCTGCCATCGGAGATCCGAAAGCTCGTGGAGTGACCTCCGTCTGCGTCTCGGGCACGTCTTCGCAGAGGCGGGCTTCATGTCCACCCCGGTGCGGACGCGCAACAGGGGGGGTCAACTCGCCGTGGAGGTCGGAGGAAACGGGGGCGGCGGGTCCGTGGGGCGTGACGCGCCTCTTGGGTAGAATCCGGTGGTGGCTGCAGAGACGACGGAGTGGGTGCTGGAGACCACAGGGGAGGACCGCTTTCCCTATCGGCTCTCGATTCGGCGCGGGGACGAGGAGATCCTGGCCCTGCGAGTGCAGAATCGCTGGCCCGGAGGTTCGGGCAACGTCTTCTGCCTGCGCGAGCGGGGCGGCTCGTGGCCCGATCCGATCGCGGTGGTCGAGCGCGTGCCGGTCATCTCCCTGACCCGCCTCGGCAAGCGAGTGTCGATCGTGCTCGACCGACCGCGTCGCCGCCGCTGCGAGCTGCTCTTCCTCAAGCGTCCGTACAAGAACCGCCCGGGAACTCACGAGCAGATCTTCTGGCAGACCGAGCAGGGCCTGCGCGCCCGTCGTCCGCGGGCCCGGTTCGTCGGCACCGGCGGTGCTCCGGATCTCGAGGTGGCAGTGTCGTCCAACGAGCAGTACGCCTGGAAGGTCCCGGGCTGCAGGATGGTCCGTATGACCCTGCCGGTCGGAGACTACGCGGCCCTCGACGACGGCCTTCCGGTCGCGGTGGTCGAGCGCAAGACCTTCACGAACCTGCTGCGCGATCTCTCCGACCTGCGGGCGTTGCACCACGCGATGGCCGAGCTCGCGACCTGTCCCTGCCCCGCGATGGTGGTCGAGGCCGCCTACGCCGACTTCCTGAAGCCGGCGAGGGTGACACCTCTCAACGTCACCTACACCCGCCGCGCGATCGCCGAGCTGCACGCCCTTCACCCCGGTGTGCAGGTCGTCTTCGCCGGCAACCGCAAGCTCGCCGTCGACTGGACCCGAGCGTTCTTCCTCGCTGCGCTGGTGCACCACCGGGACGAGTCCCTGCCGGTGGTCAGCGAGACCCTCTCTCTCTACGGCGAGCCGCCGCCCCACGGGGCAACCGACCTCCGCATCCGCCGCGCCGTGCTCCAGGAGGTGGGCGACCGGTTCTCGATCGCGGACCTGCGGAGCCTGCTCCCGGACGCCCAGGACACCAGCCTTCGCCGCGTGCTCTCCAGGCTGCGCGAGGAGGGCAGAGTGGCCTGCCACGGGCGAGGGCGGTCGGCCCGCTGGGTCCGGACGTCGCCGGGCGGTGCCGAGTCCGGGTGAACGGTTCGGAGCCGGGAGCGGTCGTCGTGTCAGCGCCTGCTCAGACCTGAGCGCCGCCCCTCGCCGGCTGCCGGAACACCTCCTTGCGGTGCGGTGTCAGGCGATGTTCGTCAGGGCTGGTGCTGGGCAGCCGGGCTGCGGGCCGAGGAGGGGGCGGCCGGTGAAGCGGACGAGGAGCTCGATGGAGCCGGTTCCGGACCGGACGTGCTGGCAGACGAGAACGCGGCGGTGGTCGTCGAGGCCGATGGCGCCGCGGTCGAATGCCTCGTGGTGGAGGGCGCAGAGGGCGAGGCCGTTGTCCTCCGTGTCGGGGCCGGTGACAGGACCGGCAGAGGTCCAAGGCAACGCCGACAGGCACGCACTTCCTGCTGAGCCGCTGGGTTCCCTGCCGGCTTTCTCGGTGATCCCACGGCCGCAACCTGTACCGCCCGGGGGCGTGGCCGGCGCCTGCACTTCGTGATGGTGCCCACGGTGGTGGAGCTTTCACCAAGCGCGTGAACGGTGGCGGAAAGAGAGCCGCCGTGTTAAGGTTGAGACCCGGTACAACTTTCAGATCAGTTCAGGGCGTGGTGTTGTTCCCGGCGGCTCTGTCGGGGCGTGTCGGTGCGCAGCTCAACCTGTGAGGAGGCAAGAGAGCATGTTCGATCGACTCCGTTCACTCGCGATGTGCATCGTCGCCGTCGCACTGCCGAGCCTGGCCGCCGGCCCCTCCTGGGCCGTGGAGGCCTTTCCGGTGACCCACTCGCCGGGCGCCGCGGCGCGCATCTGGCAGAGCTCCGTCGCGGTGCACAACCTCGGCGGCGGTGACATGATCTGCAAGCTCCAGCTGCTTTCCGGCCCGAACGTGCTGATCACGGTCACCGAGGCCGAGGGGGTGTGGTCGGCGGAGGACATCGTGCCGCTCGTGACCGGGTCGACGGCCACCGTCACCGACGGAATGACCGTCGACTGCAACGGCAGCTTCGCGGTGACCTCGCGGCTGTGGGGGGATGCCCTCGGCGACGACGCCGGCGGGTTCGACATCGCCACCACCGAGGGGCTCAACCAGCTCACCCCGTCGCTCCCGCTGGCGATCCTCGGCGCCGCGAACGACGCCTCCCGGCGGACCGACGTGTGGCTCGTCAACCTCAACCCGACGGCGACGGCGACGGTGCAGGTGAAGGCGCGCCCGGGCGGCGCCACGGCGCTGCTCTCAGTCCCACCGTACTCCATGACGACCACTCGGGGCGTGCTGGCATCGATGGGACTTTCGGGCGCAGCGAACGTGACCCTCGAGCTCGACCTGTTCGCCGGCTCGACCGGTCCGGTGGCGGTGACCGCCGGCCTGCTCGACCTCGACGCCGGAGACTTCGCGGCCCTGCCGCCGCAGCGCCGGCCAGGCCCCGCCGTCGAGAGCGCCGTGCCGGTGGAGCGCGCTGCCGACGACACTCTGATCACACACCTCGATCTTTTCAACCCGGGAACCAGCGCCGCGGTCGCGTGGGTTGCCGTGTCGCTCACCGACGGGACCTCCGCCACCTCGTCGGTGGTGGTGCCTCCCATGACCCCGGTGACCCTGCCGGACGTGCTGCTCGACACGTTCGGGGTGCTCGAGGGCTCGGGCCTGGCGTGGGTCGACGCGGGCGCCGATCGAGTCCTGGTGCAGGCACGCACGGAGCGGATCTTCCCATGGGGTGTGTTCGGGGGCGGGACAGCCGCCCTGCCTTTCACGACCGGTCCGGTGCTGCGCGGCTCGGGGTGGGCTCGCGACGTGGGCCTCAGCGTGCTGGCCGGATCGCCGGCTTCGGGATCGGACGTCGGCCTCAGCTTCTCGCCGCCGACCTCGCCCCGCCCTTCGCCGACCTCGACCCGGCTCGGAGGCGTGCTCGGGTTCCACGAGGTCAGGTCGTCGTCCGCGGCGCCGCCCATCGGAAACTCCACTTCCGTGACCGAGATCGTGGTCGATGCACTGCCCGCGGCGGTGGCCTTCGCCCACCACGAGCGGCCGGGCTACCCGGACCCGTCGTGGACCCCGTTGTGGCGGTCGATCACACCGCGCCCGGTGATCACCGGCAACGCCCGGATGTGCCGCAACGTACCCGCGGACCTGGTCGCCTTCCCACAGTGGACCGGCAGCACGCTCGACTGGTTCATCTTCGGTCGTCCGTATCGTCCGGCCCGTGGGTTCGAGGTCACGACGCGTCGCGGAGGCACCTACCACGTGACCTCCACCTTCCCGGGCTTCAACCTCAGCGGTCGCTCACGGCCGGTCGACGTGTACCGTTCCTGCACGCGGTAGGCACAATCACCGGCTCAGTGCGCCGACGCCGCGCCGAACAGCTCGAGCACCGGGGGTCGCGGATCGCCGTTGCATCGTCATGCCCCGAACGTCCTGTGAGGTCGACCTCCACAGGTGGCCCCGCGCGCGGTCCGGCACTCGCGACGCGAGTGCGGGCCCAGGCGATCACGTCTTCACCCCCCAGCCCGTCACTTCGCGGTAGATCCGCTGCATGACCTTCGCGCACTGGCGCCAGGTCCGGTCGGCCTCTTCGTAGGTCCGGGCGCCGACGGTGAGCATGGCGCAGCGCCGCTGGGGCGGCCAGTCGGCACAGTACTCCTCGCTCCAGGCAGTGGGGCGGCCTTCGAACCAGATCTGCAGCAGGGTGTCGTCGGCGATCTCGTCCCACGGCGCGCCGCTGGGGCCGCCGACGCGCTCGCGGTCCTCCAAATCCTCCTCGTCGGTGCGCCGCCACAGGGGGCGGGTGAGGTTGTAGCGGTAGACCGGCGTGACCGGATCCTCGGTGTGCAGGCGGTAGATCGGCCAGAGATCCCGGGTATCGGGGTTGTAGAGCGTCCGTGCGCCGGCCTCGATGGTGTCGACGCGGTACTCCGCGTAGAGCCCGCCGTAGACGCAGGTGCCCGCCCAGAGCTTGAACGCGAGCTCGACGTCGAGCGGCCAGCCATACCACTCGTCCGGGAAGCCGGGGCCGATGACGGGGTTGGTGAGCTCAGCAGCTTTCATTGGAGCCTCCGTGGGGCGGCGGTGCCGCGGGTGAGGAGTGAGGAATGAGGAGTGAGGGGTCTCCGCCGTTCATTGCGATCTCCGCGCCGAGACAGAACCGGAGGTGGCCTCTGGGTGAGCCTTCCTGCTGTGTCGAGCCAGGTTTCGGGTCATGACGCGTGAGCCACAGGTTGAGCACCTGGTCCACTTGTTCTTCGCGCGAGGAGGCGAGGGGGCCCTCACGGTCCGAACAGCGAGAGGCGAGCACTCAAGGCGGTGAAGCCGGAACTCCTCGAGCGTGAGGCCGACTCCACACCATGAACAGCGGAAGTCCTTACGGGGGAGCGTGCTCCTCGAGGAAGGGGCTCGACGCGTGTGGTTTGTGACTCCGCGGCGGGCGGCACGGTCGACGGGCATTGCTCCGTAGACCATGATGGTCTGCAGTCCGCTCATCGTCCCTCTCCCTTCCTATCTGCTCGCAGTGATTTCGGTGATGGGTCGCGAACGCTTCAGGGGCTGATTCGTCTCCCACGTGAAGCCGGGGCCGGTTCGGCCGAAGTGGCCGCCGGCGGCGGTGGGGAGGTAGACGGGGCGGCGGAGGTCGAGGCCCGCGATGATCCCGTTGGGGGTGAGGTCGAAGGCGGACCTGACGAGCTCGGTGAGCTCGGCGTCGGGAACGGTGCCGGTGCCGAGGGAGGAGACGGCCACGGCCACGGGGTCGGCCCGACCGATGGCGTAGGCGATCTGGACGAGGGCGCGGTGGGAGAATCCGGCGGCGACCAGGCTGCGGGCGACGTGGCGGGCCATGTAGGCGCCGGAGCGGTCGACCTTGGTGGCGTCCTTGCCGGAGAAGGCGCCGCCGCCGTGGGAAACCGCGCCGCCGTAGGTGTCGACGATGATCTTGCGGCCGGTCAGGCCGGTGTCGGTGGCCGGCCCGCCCTCGATGAAGGTCCCGGCGGGGTTGACGTGCAGCTGGAAGCTGGGGCTGCGCTGCCAGCCGGCGATCACGGGGCTGACGACCTCGCGGCCGATCGCCCGGCGCAGGTCGTCGAGCGCGACGCCGCGCTCGTGCTGGGTGGAGACGACGACGGCGGAGATGCGCGGCGGCCCGTCGGGCCGGTACTCGACCGAGACCTGGGCCTTGCCGTCGGGCCGCAGCCAGGGCAGCTCGCCCGAGGTCCGGAGCTCGCCGAGGCGGCGGGTGATTCGGTGTGCGAGGGAGATCGGCAGCGGCATCAGCTCGGGGGTCTCGTCGGTGGCGTAGCCGAGCATCATGCCCTGGTCGCCGGCGCCGCCGGTGTCGACTCCCTCCGCGATCTCGTGGGCCTGCCCGTGCAGGCGGACCTGCACCTCGCAGGTGTCGGCGTCGAAGCCCTCGCCGGGGCGGTCGTAGCCGATGTCGCGGATGACGCGGCGGGCGACGGCCTCGGCGTCGACCCGCGCCTGCGAGCTGATCTCGCCGGCGAGGACGACGAGGTCCGTGGTGACCAGGGTCTCGCAGGCGACGCGGGCGCACGGGTCCCCGGCGAGGTGGGCGTCGAGCACCGCGTCGGAGACCTGGTCGGCGACCTTGTCCGGGTGGCCCCCGGTGACGGACTCCGAGGTCAGGACGCCGCTGCCCGGGGGCAGTCCGAGCCGGTCCTGGAGACGGTTGGCGGTGGGGGAGTGGACGCTTCGCGACATGTGCACCTCCTCGTGCTCTCTGCCGCTGCCGCGGAAAGGAGGAGGCGCCACCAAAAAAGCCCGTCGCGGTGGCGCGACGGGCGTTGAGGTTGTCCTCGTTCCCTGCGCGCTTTAGCGGAATTTATTAGGCGCCCGCAAGCTGCGATCTCAAATCGGCGCCAAGTTCAATTTAGCAAAGTGGCCCGCGAAATACAAGCCTTGGAGGGCAGAAAAGACGAGACGTACACCAGCGGGGCCGTCGGCACGAAGCCACAGGAGAGTGAGCAAGCGGGGAGGGAGGAGCGAGGAGAACCAGCCGGCGCAGCCCGGTGGGGTTTCATCACCCGGGAGCAGGCCAGCTGCTCCCCTACGATCTCATTGATTCTGTGTCAGTTGTTCCCCAGTAGGGGCGGAGCTTGGAGGCTGTCTCGAAGCTCGAGCTGATCTGCCGCACCCTGACCGCCGTCATGGGTCGGGGTGCGCCCGAGATTCTGAACCGCGAAGACGCAAAGAACCCAAAGGTCGTGTTGATGTCTGAATCCTCTTGGCGGTCCCCTTCGTGTCCTTGGCGATCTTCCCGGTCCACTCGGAGACGGAGAGGTGCCCGGCACGCCATGTGACGTGACGCAGCAGGACACCGTCCACTGCTGGAGCGTTCAGCGACGGGGCTGCCCGACACCCCTCGACATTTCGACGCGGAGCGTCAGGGCCTGCTCGGGGCAGGTCATCTCCAGCACGATCCGGTCGTGATTCTCGCGACGGAAGGTCTGGCTGCAGTCGTTGTCCCAATCCAGGACCAGCGTGTCCGGGTCGGCAAGCTCCGCCGACGCCTGGAGGAAAGCCCCCGAGCTCTCGAACCAGTGGTATCGATAGCGCTGGCGCCCGGAGTCCCACGCGAAAACCCCGTGAGCCGATCCGGCGGGCTCGCCGGTCTCCTTGCGGTGGACGTCGTAGTCGAAGCAGAGATGGGTGCCTCCGAGGATCGTGCGGATCGAGCCGGCTCCCGCCAGGTCGGTCATGCTCGGCCCATCCGGCTCGGTCGAGTAGGTATAGGCGAGCTCCCACTCCCCGATCAGGAACCTCAGCCTGCGCATGCGTTCGACCGGCTCGATGTGGTCCACGACAGTCTCCTCTCCCCAGCTACAGAAGGTAGGCCGCCCCGAGCGGGCGCGCCAGCCGATCCGCGCTCGGTGCCGGGGCCGACGCCTCCCGGCTGGCGGAACGCTTCGGGATCGAGGATGACTGATGCCGGTCCGCAAGTTCCGTGAGGTCGCCGAGATGGAGCGGGAGGTTTGGTTCCGGCGCGACGATCCTCGCCTGTTCGCGGCGATGAAGGCGGTCTGGGACTTTGCACAGCGGACCGTCGAGCCCGAGTTCCCGCCCGGGGTGTACCGGTTTCGATCGGTGGCAGAAGCGGCTGCGCAACGCGAGCTCTGGGAGCGCCGGAGCTTCGAGGCGTTTCAAAGGCGCAGACGGGACAGGCGGGACCGCGACGCAGCCGCCGGTTAGCCCGTCAGGGCCGACGCTCGTGGCACTCTTCCCGTGTGTCCGATCCGATTCAGATGGTCATCACACCGGAGACCGCTGAGAGCCGATCCGTGCGTGCCAGGCGTGAAGACCTCGGGAAGCTCAACCCGGAAACGCCGACTTCCCGAGCTCCGCGAGCCCGGCTCCGACGAGGTTCTCCTCACTCCTCACTCTTCCCCGCCTCCGGCAGACCCGCGCGGTCCGCGGCCCAGTCGACCTGCCGGCAGATGCCGCGCAGGATGGCGACCTCGTTGTCGGTGACTCCGGCTCGTCCGAGCATCCGGCGGATCTTGCGCAGGATGCGTGCCGGGTGGGCCGGGTCGAGGAAGCCGATCCGGCCGAGCGAGCGCTCGAGGTGAGCCATGAGGCCGTCGACCAGCTCCTGGGAGGCGGGTGGGGGCATGAGCGGTGGGGGAGGCTCGACGTCGAGTGACAGCCATGCGACGAGGATGGCCGCGGCCTGGGCGAGGTTGAGGACCGGGAAACCCTCGGCGGTCGGGACCCGGACGACGAGGTCGCAGCGGTCGAGGTCGGCCCGCGCGAGCCCGCGGGTCTCGTTGCCCAGCACCAAGGCGGTGCCTTCGAGGCCCCGGCGGCCGATCTCGAGGGCGGCCTCGCGGGGCGTGATCAGGGGCTGGTTGAGCCGTCCCCTCCCGGAGGCCGAGGCGAGCGAGGTGGCGTAGCCGGCGAGGGCCGAGGACAGCTGGTCGTGAACGCACACCGCGACCCGCTCGTGACCTCCACAGGCCCACCGGCGGACCTCGTCGGAGGCCGGGTCGACCGCGGGCCGCACCAGATCGACGCGCGGCACCCCGAAGTTCGCCGCCAGCCGCAGTGCGGCGCCGAGGTTGCCGGCGAGGGAGGGTTCGACGAGGACGATCGCGCCCAGGGGCATTCCGGGACGATATACTACCGCCACGTCCGACGTCCCACCCCGGAGACCGTGATGATCATCCCCTACGGCCATGAGCGCACGAGCGTCCGCCGGCTGCCGTGGGTGACCTTCGGCATCATGGCCGCCTGCATCGTGTGCTTCGCGGTCGCGATCCCCACCACCGCCCGCGGGGTCCGCACGATCGAGCAGCGGGTCACCGAGACGGTGGAGTTCTTCTCGCAGCACCCGTACCTCGAGCTCGGCGGCGAGCTGCGTTCGTGGCTGTTCCGCGGCACCGACGATGCCGAGGTCGAGACGATCCTCGAGTACGCCCGGCGTGACGCGAAGGCGCCCCGCGACCCGCGCGACCTCGAGCGCGAGCAGGAGAGGATGGACGAGCTCGGGCACACGATGATCGGCGCGATCCACGCGCTGCCCCATTTCCGCTTCGGCGTGATCCCGAAGCGGGCGCTGCCGCACGGTTTCTTCACCTACCAGTTCATGCACGGCGGATGGGCCCACCTGCTGGGCAACCTGTTCATCCTGTTCGTGGTCGGTCCGTTCATCGAGGACGTATGGGGACGGCCGCTCTTCGCCGGCTTCTACCTCGCCGCCGGGGTCTTCGCGGCGGTGTTCTTCGTGCTGCGCTATCCGTCGGTGGACGTGCCGCTGATCGGGGCCTCGGGCGCGGTCGCCGGGGTGATGGCCGCCTTCGGCATCCGGTTCTGGCGCACGCGGGTGCGGTTCCTGATCTGGCTGATCGTGCCCCTCGGGCGGTTCGCCGCTCCGGCGCTGTTCGTGTTTCCGCTCTGGTTCGCCTGGGAGTTCCTGATGGCCAGCAGCATCGACGCGGCGGCGCCACACTCCGGTGGGGGAGGAGTCGCCCACTGGGCGCACGTGGCGGGCTTCGCCTTCGGGCTGGCGGTGGCAGTGGGCATGCGTCACTTCCGGATCGAGGAGCGCTTCATCGACCGCGCGATCGAGGACAAGATCACCCTGGTCGACAACACGGTGGTCGAGACCGCGCTGGCGACGCGGGAGCAGGGGCGCCACGAGGAGGCGCTGCGGATGCTCCGGAGCACGGTCGAGGCCGAGCCCGACAACGTGGACGCCGCGCTGGCGTGGTGGAACCTGGCGGTCGACCACGGTCAGGCCGGGGAGGCGGCGCCGGCCATCCAGCAGGTGATCCGCCGCGCGCTGCGCGACGGCGAGAACGATCTGGCGGTGTCGTACTGGAACGAGCTGGCCGAGTGGGCGCCGGCCGCGGCCCTCGAACCGGCGATCGTGGTGCGGGTGGCCGAGCTGCTGGTGGCCCGAAACGACCCGGCCGCGGCGGCAGCCGCGGTCGAGCGCCTTGCGGTGCAGGATCGCGACGCTCTCCCTGCCGGCGTGCTCGTCCGCCTTGCGAAAGTGGCTGTCGCGGCCTCGTCGGGCGCGGCGGAGCAGATCAGGCGAACGGCCCTCGCCAGCCCCGACCTTCCGCCGGATGCCCGGCTGGAGCTCGAGGCCCTGGTGTGCGAGCCCCAGATCGGAGCAGGGCATCCAGAGGTCGCGGCGGCCCAGGAGCCCGAGGTCGAGCGGCTCGACCTGGTCACCTCCACCCGACCGCACACCCTCCGGGTGCTCGAAGCGACGCCCTCCCGCCTCGGTCTCGACTCGGTCACGCTGTCGCTGGAGGGAGGTACCCGCGTGCTCCCCTTCGACCAGATCCAGGCGGTGGCGGTCGCCGGGATCACCCGCCCGGAGGGGCGTCCGTACCTGCTCGTCGACCTGCTGCTCGACCCCCCGTGGGGCGTTGTCGAGCAGCTGCGAGTGGTCCGGATGCCGGGCTCGGCGTTCGACCCGCGGAAGGTGGTGGGCGGAGACGACGCCATGACCGCGTTTCGCGAGCTCCTGGCGGCACTTCTCGACGGCAGCGAGGCGGTTCCGCTGCCGGATCCCGGGGCCGCGCGGGGCAACCCGTTCCGGCTCTTCCCCTCGCTCGCGGCCTACGAGCGCGAGGTGCTCGGATCGTCAGGCGGGAGCTGAGCCCGACGGGTCGTCCTCCGAGAAGACCTCGGCCGAGAAGATCTCGATCCGGGTCCGCGGGTCGCGCCAGTCGTCGGCCGGGAGCCCGGCCTTGCGGCAGGTGTGCTCGAGGAAGGTCTCGCGGTCCCAGCCGAGCTCGACCGGGACCTGGGGCAGCAGCAGCCCGCGACGGCCGTTTCGCTCGACCAGGACGCCGTGCCGGCCGACCACGACCTCGTCGGGCGAGCTGACGGTGGAGAACGGCGACAGGACGGAGATCTCGATCGTGAGCCGATCGAGCTCAGCCCGCGACACCGGCTCGAAGCGAGAGTCGTGGAGCGCGGCGGCGACCGCGTTCGACCTCACCGAACGCCACAACGCCTCGACGCCGACCAGGGAGCCGATGCAGCCACGCAGGACGTGGCCCGGCTCGGTCAGGGTCACGAACACACCCGCCTTCTCGGTCAGCGTGCCCGAGGCATGCCCGGGCGAGGGGAGGGCACGCCCCTCGAGCCGCGCTTCGAGGGTCGACCGGGCCAGCTCCAGGAGTGCCCGGCGCTCCGGGTCGGTGAGTCGGCGTTCCATGTCGAGTGTCCTTCCCGCGCCCGCGGCCGGGATCATCCCGCGCCGGCCGGAGATACGGCAGGTCCCCGCGACAGCGCGGGCCGGACCTGCGAAAGCTCTTGATTCCACGATGCTATCCTGGCTCGATGATTGTCAAGCTCCGGTACGGCTCCTCGACGGTGCCGCTCGATCTGCGGGGTCTCACGGTCCGGCATCTCGCACCGTCCGCGCCGCCGTCGGCTGCCGACCCGACCGCGCTGGCCGGCGCCGCGCTCGACCGTCCGCTCGACGGCGACGGGCTCCCGGATCTCTGCCGGGCGGCGCGCTCGGCGACGGTGGTGGTCCCGGACGCGACCCGGTTCGCGGCGCTGCCGAGGGTCCTTCCGGCGGTGCTCCGCCGACTGGCCGACGCCGGCGTTCCCGCTGACCGCACCCGAGTCCTGGTGGCGTGCGGCACGCACCCCGCCGAGCCGGACGACGCGCTCGCGAGGTTGCTCGGCGAGCTTCCGTCCGGGGTCGTGGCCCGGCAGCACGACTGCCGCGACGGGTCCGATCTGGTACCGGTCGGCGAGCTCGAGCCGGGGGTGCCGATCCGGCTCCATCGCCTGGCGGTCGAGACCGACGTGCTGGTCACCGTCGGCGCGGTGCGTCATCACTACTTCGCCGGCTTCGGCGGGGGCCCCAAGATGGTGTTCCCGGGAATCGCCGGTTACGAGGAGATCCAACACAACCACTCCCGCGTGCTGGCGGGTCGGCATCCCGACGGCGGCCCCCGCCTGCAGGAGGGCTGCGAGGCCGGCAGGCTGGTCGGAAACCCGGTGGCGGAGGAGATCGCGCGCCTCGCCGACCTCCTGCCTCCGACGATCGCGCTGTGCCTGGCGCCCGGCAGCGACGGCGGACCGGCGTGGGCCGGCGCCGGACGCTGGAGGACGGCCTTCGCAGCGGCCGTGGAGCGGGTCCGTGCGTGGTACGAGGTTCCGGCCGGCGGCTTCCGGCTGGTCGTGGCGTCGGGCGCCGGATCGCCCTCGGACGGCACGCTGATCCAGGCGCACAAGGGGCTCGACGCCGCCTGCGCGTTTGCCGCCCCTGGCGCCGAGGTGCTGTACCTGGCGTCGATGGACGGCGGCCTCGGATCGGCTGACATGGAGCGGTTCGTGGCCGACCCTCGACCGGATGCGATCCTCGCGGCGCTCGAGCGGCGCTGGATTCAGTACGGCCACACCACCCTGCGAATCGTCGACAAGACCGCTCGCTTCCGGGTCCACCTGCACTCCAACCTGCCGGTCCAGACCGCCGTTCGGCTCGGTTTCGTGCCGGCCGGCGACCCGGAGTCGGTGCTCGAGGATTGGCGCGAGCGCTTGCCACGCGAGGCGGTGGCGGTGGTCTCGGGCAGCCCGGTCTACCCCGCGCGGGCTTGATCCCGGTCAAGGCATCCCCGGCCGCTCGGAGTGATACTGCACGAGGAGGCCGGTCCATCGGGCTCCGGAGAGGATACGGGGATGAACGACAGCGCAGCCAAAGGTCTCCCACCAGCACTCGCCACCGACCCGCTCGAGCTGGTCGCGATCGCTCCGGAGGCGATCGTCAGCCGGACCCTGCACCGCACCTCGGGGGGAAACGTCACCGTGTTCGCGTTCGATCGCGGTCAGAAGCTCTCCGAGCACACGGCGCCGTTTGACGCCCTCGTGCTGGTGCTCGACGGCCGGCTGGAGCTCGTCATCGGCGGAAAGCCGGTGGCGGCCGGCGCCGGACAGATGGTCAGGATGCCCGCCGACGTGCCGCACGGGCTGACCGCCCTCGAGCCTTCCCGAATGCTGCTCGTGATGCTGCGCGAGCAGCCCCCGCGGGAGAGCTGAACGATGCCGACTCGCGAGGTGATCGAGATCGACGAGGCGCTGTGCAACGGTTGCGGCGACTGCGTGACCGCCTGCGCCGAAGGCGCGATCCAGATCGTCGACGGCAAGGCGAGGCTGGTCAGCGACGTGTACTGCGACGGGCTCGGAGCCTGCCTCGGTCATTGCCCGGAGGGTGCGATCCAGGTGATCCGCCGCGAGGCGGCGGCGTTCGACACCCAAGCCGTCGAGCACCACCTGAAACGCCTCGGCCAGGCACCCGCGCCGGTCTCGGCCTGTCCCGGCTCGAGGGCCATGACGCTGCCGGTCTTCGCCTCCGCTCCGCAGCGGTCGGCGCCGGGGGCGCCGTCGGCGCTCGGCCACTGGCCGGTCCAGCTCCACCTGGTGCCCCCGAC
This sequence comes from uncultured Acidobacteriota bacterium, assembly GCA_963714745.1. GTDB lineage: Bacteria > Acidobacteriota > Thermoanaerobaculia > Thermoanaerobaculales > Sulfomarinibacteraceae > CAVQPK01. The sequence continues at coordinate 1,110,569 of CAVQPK010000007.1, read as the reverse complement.
GGCGCCGTTCTTCACCGGTGCCGACGTGCTCCTGGCTGCGGACTGCACCGCCTTCGCCCTCGGTGACTTCCACTCTCGGTTGCTGGCAGGCAGGGCGTTGGCGGTCGCGTGCCCGAAGCTCGACTCGCACCAGGAGGTCTACCTCGAGAAGCTGGTCGCGATGATCGACCAGGCGCGGATCGCCAGCCTCACGGTTGCGGTGATGGAGGTTCCCTGCTGCGGTGGACTGGTGCGCCTGGCACACGCCGCGGCCGCCCGCGCCAGCCGCGAGATTCCGATCAAGGTCGTGGTGGTCGGCGTCGGCGGCACGGTGATCGCGGAGCACGAGTAGAATCGACCGACGCCGCGAGCGCTCGGTCGATGGCGGGGAGGACCTCATGAAGAGACTGGTGCTGGCCGCCGGGTTGGCAGCCCTTGCCGCGACCGCGCCCCTCGCGCAGGAGCCCGCGTGGGGCTCGGCGCCGCCCGGCCTGGTGGCCGAACCGGCCGAGCTCGAGCTCGGGGTGGTGACGGCCGGCAGCCAAGCCGTCGCCACGTTCCACCTGCGCAACCCCACGCAGCGCGACGTCAGGATCCTCGCCGCGCGACCCTCCTGAGGCTGCACAGTCGCCGAGTTCGACTCGGTGATCCCGCCCGGTGGGTCGGGAACGTTGGTTGCGAAGGTCACGACCGGTGCGAACCAGAACGGCACCCTTGCCAAGACGATCCGGGTGGTCACGGACGCGCCCGGCGCGAGCGAGCTGTTGCTGAAGTTCACTCTCAAGGTCTCCGCTCCGATCGTCGTGATTCCTACCGGACGGATCATCGTCGCCGGGATCGAGGGGCGGCCCGTCCATCGTCTGCTGCTGATGCGGCGCAACGACGGCCTCCCGCTGGAGCTCGGGGAGATCGACAACGGGCTGTCTGGCATGCTCGAGGTGAGCTTCGGCAGGGTCGGCACAGGCCACGCCGCACCGCCGGTGCCCGCGAGCGCCCTCCCCGGTGACGTCTGGCTGCAGCTGGCCGTCCCTGAAGGCAGTGCGGCAGTCGACCGCGAAGGCGTCGTCACCGTCGCCACCAATCACGTCGACCGGGCGCAGGTGGAAATCCCGGTTCTGGTCCGGACCATGCCCTTGATTGCTGTGACTCCGGAGACGGTCCGCCTGCAGGTCGGTGCGGACCCGGGCTCGTCGGCAGCGGTGGTGAGGCTCGCCCACAACGGCGGTCGACCGTTCCGGGTGCTGGCGGTCGAGTCGTGGCGGCCGGATCTGGTCACGGCTCGCGCGGTTGGCGTCGACGCGCCCTCGATCTTCCACCACGTGCGGGTGGAGGCGGTGGACGGGGCTTCGACCGCCGCGGGCGGTGTCGGTGGTGCGATCACGGTGCGGACCGACGATCCCGCTCGGCCAACGGTGACGTTCAGGGTGGAGGTGGTGCCCGAACCGGTCTGACAGGTGGCGTTGTCCCGGGATTCCTGTAGAATGTCGCCCCCTGGAAGGTGCCCGCCGTGACCGAACCCACCACCACCCAACCCGCCCGACCACTCGTGATCGCGATCGACGGTCCGGCCGGCGCGGGCAAGTCGACCATCGCAAGGATGTTGGCGGACCGGCTCGGGCTGCCCTACCTCGACACCGGAGCGATGTACCGCGCGGTCGCTCTGCTCGCGCTGCGCGCCGGAGTTCGGGCGCCGCTGCGGGCGGCCGACGAGGATCGGCTCGCCGGTCTGGCGAACGGGCACCAGATCGAGGTGACGGCCCATCACGACGGCGCCAGGGTCTTCATCGACCGCGAAGACGTCAGCGACGCGATCCGGTCCCCGGAGTGCTCGGCGATGGCTTCGGCGGTGTCGGCGGTGTCCGCGGTGCGGCAATCGCTGGTGCCGTTGCAACGGGCGCAGGCCGCTCGCAGCGGGGGCGTCCTCGAAGGGCGCGACATCGGCTCGGTGGTGGTTCCGGATGCGGACCTGAAGGTCTTCCTGACGGCGTCGGCCGCCGTGCGCGCCCAGCGTCGCTGCCGCGACCTCGCCGAGCGCGGGATCGCGGCCGACCTGGAGTCGGTCCGCTCGGAGCAAGCCCAGCGCGACCTGCAGGACACCTCGCGTGCCGACTCCCCACTGCTGGTGGCACGGGGATCGGTGGTGATCGACACCACCCAGCTGGGCCTTGAAGGAGTGGTCGAGCGCATCGTCGCGGAGCTTGAGGCGACCCGCACGAAGTTGCTTGACACTCCAGGGAGAACGCCGTAAGGTCGCGGAACCACGGAAGCTAGCGGTGCACCCGAGGTGCGCCCGGCGAGGAGGAAAGGTCTTGAACATCGACTCGGACATGAACGGAACAGGGAAAGAACCGGAGAATGTCGATCAGCTCTCCATGATGGAGCAGCTGATGGAGACCTCCCTCCAGACCCTCCGTGAAGGCGAAGTGGTGCGCGGTACGGTGGTTGCGGTCACCAACGACGAGGTCATGGTCGACATCGGCTTCAAGTGCGAGGGGGCGATCCCTGCGAGCGAGTTCACCGATCGCGCGACCGGCGAGCTGCAGATCGCGGTCGATGACGAGATCGAGGTTTTCGTCGAGCGTCTCGACGAGCATGACGGGACCCTTCGACTGTCCCGCGACCGAGCGACCAAGCTCAAGACCTGGCGCTCGATCGAGGACGCCTACAAGAGCGGCGAGCCGGTCGAAGGCAAGGTGATCGAGCGGGTCAAGGGTGGGCTCTCGGTCGACATCGGCGTGCGGGCCTTCCTGCCCGGGAGCCTGGTCGACGTGCGCCCGAACCGTCGCCTCGAGGACTACATCGGAGCCGACATCGAGGCCCGCATCATCAGCTTCGACCGCCGCAGGTCCAACGTCGTCCTGTCGCGCAAGGCGATCCTCGAGGAGCAGCAGCAGCGCGTCAAAGAAGAGACGATGGACGACCTCGAGGAGGGCCGGGTGGTCACCGGCGCGGTCAAGAACATCACCGACTACGGCGTGTTCATCGACCTCGGCGGCCTCGACGGTCTGCTTCACATCACCGACATCTCGTGGGGCCGTGTCGGCCACCCGAGCGAGTACTTCAAGGTCGGCGACGAGGTCGACGTGGTGATCCTGCGCTTCGACCGCGAGCGGGAGCGCGTCTCGCTCGGCTACAAGCAGCGGTTCGAAGACCCCTGGATCCTGGTGCCCGAGAAGTACCCGGTCGGCAAGCGGGTCAGCGGCGGGGTGGTCTCGATCGTGGACTACGGCGCGTTCGTCGCCCTCGAGGAGGGCGTCGAGGGGCTGATCCACGTCAGCGAGATGTCATGGACGAAGAAGATCAAGAACCCGAGGTCCGTTCTCGACATCGGCGAGGAGGTCGAGGTGGTGGTCTCGGAGGTCGATCCGGAGAAGCGGCGGCTGTCGCTGTCTCTGCGTGCGACCGAGCCGAACCCGTGGGAGCAGGTGGCCGAGACCTACCACGTCGGCAGCCGGATCCACGGCGTGGTCCGCAACCTCACCGACTTCGGGGCGTTCGTCGAGATCGTCCCGGGCGTCGACGGTCTGGTGCACATCTCGGACATGTCCTGGACGCGTCGCATCAACCACCCCTCGGAGGTGGTGCAGAAGGGGCAAGAGGTCGACGCCATCATCTCGGCGATCGACGTCGTCAACCAGCGGATCTCGCTGTCGATGAAGGAGCTGCTGCCGAACGAGTGGGAGGAGTACGCGAACTCGCACTCGGTGGGTGACGTGGTCGGCGGCACCGTCACCAACGTGACCGACTTCGGAGTCTTCGTCGAGCTCGCCCCCGGTGTCGAGGGTCTGTGCCACATCTCGGAGATCGACCGCGACTCGGGGCTTCCGCTGCAGGACCTCTTCGTGTCCAGCCAGCCGGTCAGGTGCCGGATTCTCCGCATCGATTGGAACGAGAACCGGATCGGGCTGTCGATGCACGGCGTGGACCAGGAGGGGGCGGACGAGGAGCCGGCTGCGGCCGCCGGTGGGCGCGGGTCGAGCCTGCCCGAGACCGCGATGGCCGCCGCGCTCCGTGCGGGAGGGCTGATCAAGGAAGAGACCGAGGCCGAGGCTATGGAACCCGAGGCCGAGGCCATGGAACCCGAGGCTGAGGCCGCGGAGCCCGCGGTTGAGGCCGCGGAGCCCGAGGTCGAGGCCGCGGAGCCCGAGGTCGAGGCCGCGGAGCCCGCGGTTGAGGCCGCGGAGCCCGAGGTCGAGGCCGCGGAGCCCGAGGTCGAGGCCGCGGAGCCCGAGGTTGAGGCTGCGGAGCCCGAGGTCGAGGCCACGGAGCCCGAGGTTGAGGCTGCGGAGCCCGAAGCCGAAGCTGCGGAGCCCGAGGTCGAGGCCGTCGCCACGACGGATGACGCGGCCGAGCCGGAAGACGAGGAGAAGTCCGACAACTGATCGCGGCCGCTGACGGCCGTCCGCAGGGGAGAAGCGACTATGACGATGACCAAAGCCGACCTGGTGGAGATCGTGGCGAACCACGCCGACATCGCGAGGAAGCAGGCGGACGAGGTGGTCCAGGTGGTTCTCGAGGGCATCATCGCAGCCCTCCACCGGGATGAGAAGGTCGAGCTGCGGGGGTTCGGCTCGTTCAGGATCCGTCAGCGGGGGGAGCGTGTCGGCCGCAACCCGAAGACCGGCGCGCAGGTCGAGGTGCCGGCCAAGAAGATCCCCTACTTCAAGCCCGGAAAACACCTTCGTGAGGAGCTCCTCCAGCGGTGACCGGCGGGACAGACTCGACGACCGGGGCCGCCAGTGCGGCGCGCGGCGGAGGACGGGCATGACCGAGACCGGGGAACCACGACCGGAGACGGAGGAACGCTCTGCGGCGCCGGCGTTGCTCATCGCCGCGTGGGCGGTGCCGGGGCTCGGCCACCTGATCCTCGGCCGGAAGGTCCGGGCGTTGGTTTTCGCCGGCTGCGTGGCGGCATCCTTCGTGACCGGCATCGTCCTCGGCGGCGAGCTCGCCGTGCCCCAGGCGGGGAACCCGTTCTCGTGGCTGCAGACCTTCGGTTGCGCGGGCAACGGTCTGCTGTACGCGCTCGCCAAGCTCTTCGGTCTCGGCGTCGGTGATCCGACAGCGGTGGGCTTCCTCTACGGCAAGACCTTTCTGTACACCGGCGGGCTGATGAACCTGCTGTGCGTGCTCGACGTGTCCGACCTCGCGCGCGGCGTGAAGGACTGAGATGGACCACGTTCTCCTGCTGGTCTGGCACGCGCTGCTGGTGGCGGTCTTCTTCGCGTTCCTGTGGCGGCGAGACGGCGCCGGGCGGAGGCGGCTCTTCCTGAAGACCTTCCTGATCCTGGTTCTCGGCGGTTTCGCCCTCGGTTGGCTGATGTTCCCGGTCCCGTGAACGTCCCGCACCCTCGCCTCCTCGTCGTAGCCGGCGAGGTTTCCGGCGACATTCACGCCGCCAACCTGCTCGAAGCGCTGCGCCGGCGAGAGCCGGGACTGACCGCCTTCGGCGTCGGCGGCGAGCGCCTGGAGGCGGCGGGATTGGAGCTTCTCGCCCACACCGACGAGCTCGCCCACATGGGTCTGATCGAGGTCATCAGAGAGCTTCCCCGGATCCGTGGCATCCTCGAGCGACTGGTGACGGCTGTCGAGTCGCGGCGGCCCGATCTGGCTGTGCTGGTCGACTCTCCTGACTTCAACCTCAGGCTCGCCGAGCGAGTGCGCGCGCTGGGGGTTGAGGTGGTGCTCTACGTCTCGCCGCAGCTCTGGGCATGGCGGCGGGGGCGGGTGCGGCTGGTGCGCAGGGTCGCCCGCGAGGTGCTCTGCATCCTCCCGTTCGAGGTCGACTTCTACCGGGCGCACGGGGTGCCGGCGCGATTCGTGGGCCACCCTCTCGTGGACGACGTCGCTCGGGAGGGTCTGCTGCCGGTGCAGGGTGAGGCCGCGACCGGGAGGCTTGCGCTGCTCCCGGGATCGCGCCGGATGGAGATCCGCCAGCTGCTCCCGGTGATGCTGCAGGCGCTGGCCTTGCTGCCCGACGAGTTGGTGCACGAGGCGGTCCTGATCGAGGCGCCGGGGCTGACCGGGGCGATCGACGAGGTGCTGGCCGCTCGGCCGGTCGATCCCAGGGTGCGCCGGGTGGTCGGCCGCGGTCGCCGGGGCGAGCTCGCCGCGAGCGAGCTCGCCTGGACCGCTTCGGGCACCGCCACGCTCGAGTGTGCACTGCTCGGAGTTCCGATGGTGGTCGGCTACCGGTTGCAGACGCTCTCGCACCTGCTGGCGCGATTCCTGGTGAGGGTGCCGCATGTCGCGCTGGTCAACCTGATCGCCGGATCCAGGCTTGCGCCCGAGCTTCTCCAGCGGCGGTGGCGGGCCGATCTGCTGGCATCGCAGACCGAGGTCCTGCTCGCCGGCGGGGCCGCGACGCAGCGTGCGGGTCTGGCGGCGGTGCGGCAGCGGCTGGGTGGTGTCGGGGCGTCGCAACGGGCCGCCGACGCGATCGCCGAGCTGCTGGCGGCGTCCTGAAGCTTCCGCGGGCGATTCGATCCCGCCGTGAGCTACAATTCGCGGCCTGGAGCACGAATGACTGAGATCGCGTCTCCTCGACAGACCGGCGGCCGGGTCACGACCCTCAAGGTCGGGATGATCGCCCTCGGCTGCGCCAAGAACCTGGTCGACGGGGAGGTGATGCTCGGGCACCTGAACCACGCCGGCCTGGTGGTGACATCCGACGCCGCCGATGCGGACGTGGTGATCGTGAACACCTGTGGGTTCATCGTCGACGCCAAGCGGGAGTCGATCGGAGCAATTCTCGAGATCGCCGAGGCCAAGCGGCGCGGTTCGGTCCGGCGGCTGATCGTAGCGGGGTGCATGGCCCAGGCCTACGCGGACGAGCTGCTCGCGGAGGTCCCGGAGATCGATGCCTTCGTCGGGTTGGACGAGCTCGACACGGTCGTGACCGCCGTGCTCGGCGAGCGGCAGGGCCACCTGCCCGACCAGCGCGGGGCCCTCAGGGTCTACGACCACGCCCACCCGCGGTTGCTGTCGACCGGCGGCCACGCCTTCCTCAAAGTCGCCGAGGGCTGCAACAATCCGTGCACCTTCTGCCACATCCCGCGGATGCGGGGTCGTTTCCGCTCGCGAGCGATCGGCGACCTGGTGGCCGAGGCTCGGTCGCTGGAGCGGCAGGGCGTGCTCGAGCTGGTCCTGATCGCTCAGGACACGACCCGGTACGGCGAGGATCTCGGGCTCGAGTCCGGTCTCAGACACCTGATCGAGGCGCTGATCGCCTCCACCACGGTGCCCTGGATCCGGTTCCTGTACGCGTACCCGGCCACCCTCGACCCCGGGCTGTTCGAGCTGATGGCGGCGGAGCCGCGGCTGCTTCCCTACCTGGACATTCCGTTGCAGCACGCCGACCGCAAGGTCCTCAAAGCGATGCGGCGGGGAGGAGACGCCCGCAGCTATCGCGCGCTGATCGACGGGGCCCGGCGGACGGTGCCGGATCTGACGGTCCGCTCGACCTTCATCGTCGGATTCCCCGGGGAGGGGGAGCGCGAGTTCGAGGAGCTCGAGAGGTTCCTGCGCGAGGTTCGGCTGGATCACGTGGGGGTCTTCACCTACTCGTGGCAGGAGGAGAACCCCGGCGCGGAGCTCGGCGATCCGGTGCCCGAGGAGGTCAAGATCGAGCGCAGGGCGCGACTGATGGAGATTCAGCAGGAGATCTCCCACGAGCGGAACCGGGCGCTGATCGGGCGGTCGCTGCCGGCTCTGGTGGAAGGCCCGCTGGCCGAGATGGAGCTGCTGACCTCGGCTCGGCTCGCCCGTCACGCACCGGAGATCGACGGGCGCCTGCTGATCAACGACGGCACCGCCTCCGCCGGGAGCCTGGTGCAGGTCGAGATCACCGAGGCCCACCCCTACGACGTGGTGGGCCGCCTCACCGGAGTGCTGCGGCCGGCGCGCCGGCTTCCCGTGGTGGGCTGAGGGGGCGGGGTGCAGGTGCTGCGAGACCCCCTCGGTGACGATCGGCCCCCGCGGGGAGCGGTGCTGTCGATCGGGAACTTCGACGGCGTGCATCTCGGCCACCAGGCGGTGCTCCGCCTGCTGGTGGAGCGGTCGCGGAGCCTTGGGACCGTCGCCGTGGTGATGACCTTCGACCCGCATCCGGTCGCAGTGTTGAGACCCGAGATCGCGCCACGGCTGCTGACCACTCTCGAGCAGCGGCTCGAGCTCATCGGGCGTGCGGGGGTGGATGCGGTGCTGGTGGTGCCGTTCACCCCGGAGCTTGCCCGCGTGGAGGCCGAGGACTTCGTCCGCGAGGTGCTGGTCGACCGGCTGGCGATCCGCGAGGTCTACATCGGGGCGAACTTCCGTTTCGGGGCGGACCGGCGCGGCGACGTCGCCCTGCTCGAGCGGCTCGGAAGCAGGCTCGCCTTCGTCGCCTCGGGCTGGCCGGTGGTTCGGATCGACCACGAGGTGGTGTCGTCGACCCGCGTCCGGCGGGCGGTGGAGGTCGGGAATGTCGCGAGCGCCGCCCGCCTGCTCGGGCGGCCGGTCTTCATCGACGGCGTGGTGCGGCAGGGGAGGAGGCTGGGTCGCACGATCGGCTTCCCGACCCTCAACCTGGCGCCGAGCCCGGTGCTGCACCCGGCGCGGGGGGTCTACATCACGGCGACCCACGTTCCGGCCCTCGGGCGCACGGTGCCGTCGGTGACGAATCTCGGCGTCCGTCCGACCCTCGGCGACCACGGCGATGCGACCGTCGAGACCCACCTGCTGGACCTCACGGTCGAGGCCTACGGCGAGGAGGTGCGAGTCTTCTTCCTGGAACGCCTTCGCGACGAGCGCCGCTTCGACTCTCCGGACCGGCTGCGGGAGCAGATCCTGCTCGACGTCGAGCAGGCTCGTGCCCACTTCCGCAGCACCGCGGTCGAGCTCGGGAGCCTGCCGCGGCGATGAGCTCGGAAACCGCCCACCTTGCGCTCGACCTCGCGCTCGCAGCCCTGCTGACGACGGCTGCGGCCACTGTCCTGCACCGCTGGGCCCGCAGCCCCGAGAGGGCCGGGGCCCGGGCGCTGTGGGCTGCCGGATGGGGAGCGGCCTTCGCGCTGGCGGTCGCTGCCGCCCGGCCCTTCACGGCAGCCCAGCCGGCGGTGAGCATCACGGTGCCGGCGGTCGCGCTCGTGGCGGCCTCGATCGTCGTGCTGGTCACCTTGAGAGGGCTCCGGGCGCCCGGGGAGGCCGCCTGGCTCGGGCTGATGATCGGAGCCGGCCACGGCGCCGTCGCCGCCGTTTTCGGCGGCGCAGGCGCGGCAACGGTCCAGGTGGCCTCCGGTGCAGCGGCGGCCGGCCTGGTCGCCTGGGCGATCGTCGAGCCGCGGGTGCCGCAGCGCAGCGGGTGGCTGGCCGCGGCGACGGTGGCTGCCGGCGGCATCGAGCTCGGGGCGGAGGCTCTCCGCCTGACCAGCCGACCCGATTGGTCCGTCTGGGCGGCGGCGGCCGGCGCAACCGCGTTGGCTCTCGCCGGTACACGCGGGTTCGAACGCCGACTGCTCAAGGAGCAGCTCGAGCGCGAGGCCGGGCTCGGGACCCTCCCCGCCGAGCTCGTCCCGGCCCTCATGCGGCTGCCCGCGCCGACCGGTTGGGCGTGCGGACTGCGACGTGACGAGCGCGAAGCGCTGTTGCGAACCGTGATCCGGCTGGCGGTCGCCGGGTGGGCTCTGCTCCGCGTGCAGGCCGACCGGGTGCCGGTGGTCGGGCTCGAGGTCGGTCGTCTGCGACTCAGGCTGCGACAGGCGCTGGCACGCACGGAGAAGGCCGACGAGAGCGACGATGGTTGAGCCGGTGACGTTGCACCGTCTCTGCGGCTGTGGTACACAGAGCGACGGGATCATGCTCCATTTCCGAATCTCCAGGATGACCCCAGGATGACCTACCGGGCGAGCTACTACGACGTCTTGGGCGTCAGGACGGACGCCTCGGAGCAGGATATCCGGACCGCGTTTCGCCGGCTCGCGCTGGAGCACCATCCGGATCGCTACTTCGGCGCCGACCGGCAACGGGCCGAGGACCGGTTCCAGACCATCACCGAAGCGTTCAACGTCCTGAGCCGGCCCGAGGTGCGCGCGAAGTACGACAAGGAGCTGTTCGGGGCGCCGGTCCAGAAGCAGAGCATGGATCGTCGTGAGATCTCCAGGCGGCTGGCTGCCAAGGGAGCAAGGGCGGTGCGCGAGGGGCGGCTCGCCGAGGCGCTGGAGCTGCTCGAATCCGCCGTCGACCACGACGAGGGGAACGCCAGGGCCCTCTACTTCCTCGGGTCCGTGATCGGTCGCGCCGCGGGTCGCGAGCGTGAGGCGCTTCGCCACCTCGACCGGGCGGCCCAGCTGGAGCCCAACAACCCGACCATCCTCGCCGAGGCGGCGAACATGGCCTTGGCTGCCGACATGGCCAACCGCGCCCGGCGTCTTGCCGAGGAGGCGCTGGCCCTCGACCCGACCAACACCAAGGCGCTCGAGGTGATGGTCCAGATCGACGCGTCCTCGAAACCGCAGGGCGGCAGCGGGCTGCTGGATCGTCTCCGACGGAAGGGCTGAGTCGTTGAAGTCGGCCAACCGTTCGCAGATGAGGATCGAGGCGTGGGGATCGACCGACGTCGGCATGAAACGACGGGTCAACGAGGATACCTACGCCACCGACCCGGAGCACGGCGTGTTTCTGGTCGCGGACGGCATGGGTGGACATGCGGCGGGAGAGGTCGCGTCGCGGATCGCCTCCGAGGAGATCATCAGAATCCTGACCCACCGCAATCAGGTGAGCGAGGACGAGACCTGGCCGGAGCACTGGGACGCCGACCGGAGCCGGACCGCGAACCTCCTGGTGGACGCCGTCCTGGCGGGCCATGCGCGCGTCACCGGAGCGGTGAACAGGGACAACAACCTGAAGGGCATGGGGACCACGGTCGTGGTCGCGCTCCATCCCAGGGGGTCGTCGCAGCTCACCATCTGCCACGTCGGCGACAGCCGCGCCTACCGCCTGCGGGGACGCGAGCTCACCCTGCTGACGGAGGACCACTCGTGGGTGCACGAGCAGGTCCAGGCAGGATTCCTGTCCGCCGAGGCCGCCCGCTCCCACCCGCTCAAGAACGTCGTCACGCAGGCGCTGGGTGGCTCGACCGAACCGCGGGTCGACCTTCTCGAGGTCACCCTGGAGGACGGTGACATCTACCTGCTGTGCTCCGACGGGTTGAACTCCATGCTGACCGACGACGAGATCACCGAGATCCTGGGTGGAGACGGGACCCTCGAGCAGCTCACCCAGCGGCTGATCGTGGCAGCCAACAGTCAGGGCGGCAACGACAACGTGACCGTGGTGCTGCTGGCCGCGCAGCGCGCGTCCTGAACCGCCGCCGGGTCGAGATTCTCGCCGCCGCCTCGGGCGGCCCCTTCTGCGACACGGAGCCGCCCGACAGGGTCTCACGCCCGGTCGCACGATTCGGCCGGGCCGGTGCGACCCACCCCTCGATTGACCCTGCTCACAACCGTTTGTTAGAGTCCGTGGGATGGCCACTCCACCGCTGCCGTTCCTGGAACCGATCGAGGCGATCAAGGCCCAGATTCGCGGGCTCGAGGCGGAGCCGTCGACGAGCTCCAGGACCCGGGCGCTCGAGTCGGCTCGGTCCGATCTCGCGGCGACGACTCGCAGGGTGTTCCAGAACCTGACCCGCTGGCAGCGCTGCCAGCTCGCCCGGCATCCGGACCGCCCCTACACCCTGGCGTACATCCACGGCATCTTCTCGGACTTCGTCGAGCTCCACGGCGACCGCCGGTTTGCGGACGATCCCGCAATCGTCGCCGGGCTCGCTCTGCTCGAGGGTGAGCCGGTGGCGGTGATCGGGCACCAGAAGGGCCGCGACACGACCGAGAAAGTGCGCCGGAACTTCGGCATGCCCCGCCCTGAGGGTTACCGGAAGGCGTTGAGGATCATGGAAATGGCCGCCCGATTCGGCCATCCGGTGGTGACCTTCGTCGACACCCCCGGGGCGTATCCCGGGATCGACGCCGAGGAGAGGGGTCAGGCCGAGGCGATCGCGGCCAATCTGCTGGCGATGGCCGCGCTGCCGGTGCCGATCGTCTGCGTGGTGACCGGCGAGGGCGGCTCCGGCGGCGCGCTCGCGCTCGGCGTCGCGGACCGGATCCTGATGCTCGAGCACGCGGTGTACTCGGTGATCTCGCCTGAAGGATGCGCCGCCATCCTGTGGAAGGACCAGGCCCGGGCCGCCGACGCCGCGGAGGCTCTGAGGCTGACGGCTCCGGACCTCAAGGCCCTCGGGGTGGTGGACGAGGTGATTCCCGAGCCGCAGGGTGGAGCGCACAGCGATCCGTCCGCGGTCGCGGTGGCGGTGGGGCATCGGGTGCGGCACCACCTCCGGGGTCTGCGACGGGTCAAGCCTTCGGTGCTGATCGCGAGACGCCACAAGAAGTTCCGCGACATGGGCAGCTTCACCGAGAGATAGCCCGGGAAACGCCAGGCATCCCGTGACGAGAGGGTCGGCATGCACGCGAGCGCGATGATCGGCTACCAGGCGGGGCCGAGACGGCGTGCTGCTCTTTCTGGCGCAGGAGGGCGGGTCGGGTGAGCCGCGCAGGCAAGCTCTGGTTCCGGCGCGCGACCACTGTCCTGCTCGTGCTGGCGCTCGCGGCGCTGGCGGGGCTCGCGGTGCTGCGCGCGCGGTCGATCAAGGGACCGGTTGCGGCGGTCGACCCGCCGCGCTCGGAGGACGCCGCGGACGGAACCAACGACCAGACGGTCGGCGTCTACACCGGTTTCAGGTACACCGAGAGCGTGGCCGGGAAGATCCTGTTCGCGCTCAGCTCCGCCCGAACCCTCGGCCTGTCCTCGGGTTGGCACGAGATCGAGGGAGTCAAGCTCCAGTTCTTCAACGAGGGTGTCGGCGGCGCCGTGTTGAGCTGCGACTCCGCGCGGTTCAACCGCGAGACCCGGGACGCCCGCCTGGTGGGCGGGATCCACTTCGAGTTTCCCGACGGCGGCTTCGTCACCACGGAGCGGGGGGTCTTCGACTCCGCCACCCGAAGGTTCGTGACCGAGACCGACGCAGTGTTCTCCGGCGGCGGCGCGATCGGCCGCGCGGGACGGGCAGTGTACCGGATCGAGGACGACGTGCTCGAGCTCGAGGACGTCGTGGTGCGGCTTGCCGAAGGCGGGACCCTGCGCGCTCCGCGGATCGTCTACCGCCGGAGCGACCGCTTCGTCGACCTGCCGCTGGGGATCCGGCTCACCCGCGCTGAGATGGATCTCGACGCGCCGAAGGCCACCACCACTTTGGTCGATCCGGACGGAGCTCCCGAGAGCTTCGAGTTCTTCGGGGGGGTGAGGATCCGCGGCGCGGGCACTCCCACTCGCGGCTCCCTCGATGCCTGGGCGGAGAGGCTCGCGGTGGTCCGCGATGGACCGACCCGCTGGCAGGTCGCAGCGACCACGACCGGACGATGGGTCGAGCTGACGTTTCGGGCCGGGCCCGACTTCCTGGAACGACGGATCCAGGCATGGGCCGTGCGCGCGGCGATGGGCGAGGCGGGGCTGGAGGGGCTGCGGGCGGACGACGGGGTGTGCCTGCTCGACGTCCCGTACGAGGCGGCGCCGCGGCGGGGGTCGGCGATGCGCCTGCGGCTGCGAACGGCAGACGGCGCTCCGGCCGACGTCGAGATGGAGGGAAGCGTGGTCCTCGCCTCGGATCAGGTCGAGGTGAGGGGGTCGCGGGCTCGCCTGGAGCAGGCCAAGGGGCTGGCGATGCTCTTCGGGGATCGGTCGATCGGCGTCCGCGCAGCCCTCCGGACCTCGGACTCGGAGGTGCTCGCGGACCAGGTCTTTCTGTACGAGCAGCCCCAGCGGGCCGAGGCCCGGGGCGACGTCCAGGGCACTGTCGCCCGCATGGGCCTGCTCGCTGGCGAGGGAGGGGACGGCACCGAGCCGCTCCGCTTCGCGGCCGAGGTGCTGGAGGTGGCGGAGGACGGCAACCTGCTGGTCCTCCGCTCCGGCGCCCGCGCCTGGCAGGGCTCGAGACTCCTGTTCGCGGACGAGATCCGCTACCGCCGGCTCGACGAAACGCTCGAAGCGACCGGGCACGTGCGGGCCACCTTCCCGGCGCCGCCGCAGGTGGCAGGCGAAGCCGGGGCCAGGTCGGAGACGCTGGTGATCGCGAGGGCGCTGGCCTACGACCGACCGGCCCGCAAGGCTCGGTTCACCGGCGACGTGCGCTACTCCGACGGGCAGTACGTGCTGACCACGGGCGATCTCGGCGTCGTGTTCGGGGACGACGACACGATCCGGTCGGTGCAAGCCACCGGTTCGGTCGACATCGTCGAACCGGCAATCGGGCGGCGTCTGAAGGGTACGGACGCGGTGTGGGACACCGGGTCCCAGGAGATCACCATCACCGGCAGCCCGGCCCAGCTCATCGACGAGCAGGGGAACACGACCAGTGCGGCTTCGTTGACCTGGGATCGCGCCAGTGGTAGGGTCACGTTCTCCGGGGGAACGGAGACCATCTACCGGCCGGAGGAGAGACCCTGAGCCCCAAGGCCCTCGACCTCACATCAAGGGGTCTGCGCAAAGCGTACCGCGGTCGCTGGGTCGTGGACGATGTCTCGCTGAACATCTCACCTGGCGAGATCGTCGGCCTCCTCGGTCCGAACGGTGCCGGCAAGACGACCACCTTCTACATGCTCGTCGGGCTCGTCGAGCCGGAGGAGGGTGAGGTGCTGCTCGGCGACCGGGACATCACCGACCAGCCGATGTACCGCCGCGCCAGGATGGGGGTCGCCTACCTGCCTCAGGAACCGAGCGCCTTCAAGCGCCTCTCGGCGGAGGACAACCTCTGGCTGGTGCTCGAATCGCTCGGCATCGACGGCGGCAGCGCTCACGAACGTGTGCACGACCTGCTGCGGGAGTTCGGGCTTCTGGAGCGCCGTGGACAGCGGGCCGAAACCCTGTCCGGAGGCGAGCGGCGGCGACTCGAAATCGCCCGGGCGCTGGCGATCGATCCCACGTTCATTCTGCTCGACGAGCCGTTCGCCGGCATCGACCCGATTGCCGTGCTCGACCTCCAACGCATTATCCGACATCTCAAGTCTCTGGGAATAGGCGTCTTGATTACGGACCACAACGTCCGAGAAACGTTGAAGATCACCGACCGCGCCTATATAATCAAGGACGGCAAGATCTTTGCTGCCGGACCGCCGCTCGAGCTCGCGGAGAACCCCGACGTCCGGCGGATCTACCTTGGCGAGGATTTTCGACTCTGACCATGGCGCTCGAACAGAAGCTCCGACTGAGGCTCTCGCAGCGACTGGTGATGACACCGTCGCTGCAGCAGGCGATCAAGCTCCTGCAGCTGTCGCGGCTGGAGCTCGAGGAGGCCGTCACTCAGGAGATCCTGGAGAACCCCGTACTCGACGTCGAGGACGGAGCCGAGGACCCGCTCAGCGAGGCGGAAGGCGGCGGCGAGGTCGCCGCACCCGAGAGGTCCGAGGAGCCCGAGGCGGCGGACGACGCATCGCCCCCGGCGGGGGAGCCCGAGACGCCCCTTCCGACCGACGCCGAGACCTACGCCGACATCGACGTGGAGGCCTTTTTCGCCGACTACCTCGGCGACGCGCGTGTCGAAGGCCCGTCGATGGCACGCTCGAGCGACGACGAGTCCTTCCCGCTGGAGAACGTGCTCTCCGCATCGCTCGGTCTGTACGACCACCTGGTGTGGCAGCTGCATCTGCTGAGCTGTCCCCGGGACCTGGTCGAGATCGCGGAGTTCATCATCGGCAACCTGGACGAGGACGGCTATCTGCGCGCCTCCGACGAGGAGATCGCGCGCGCGACCGGGGCCAGCGAGGCGCAGGTCGGCCGCGCCATCGCCCTGGTGCGCACCCTCGATCCGCCGGGAATCGCCTCCCGCTCGTTGCGGGACTGCCTGCTGGCGCAGGTCGACGTCCTGATCGCCGCCGACAGTGAGGACCGGACGGAGCTGGCTCTGCTCGAGCGGGTGCGCCAGGTGGTCACCGAGGTATGGGACCCGTTCCTGCACCAGCGCTGGGAGATCGTCGCCAGCGCCCTCGGCTGCGAGGCCAGCGACCTCAGGCCGGTCGTCGAGGTCATCCAACGGCTCGAGCCCAAGCCCGGTCGCATGTACCATCACGACCGCAACGTGTACATCGAGCCTGACGTGTACGTGCGCAAGACCGACGGCGAGTGGGCCATCACGCTCAACGACGACGGTCTTCCGCGACTGAGGATCAACTCGCGCTACGCCAGGATGCTCGAAGGGAGAAACCTCGAGCCCCAGGTCAATACCTACCTCAGGGAGAAGATGCGCAACGCCCTGTGGTTGATGAAGAGCATCGATCAGCGCCAGCGGACGATCTACAAGGTGGCGCAGAGCATCGTCAGCTTTCAGCGCGGGTTTCTCGACCACGGAATCGAGCACCTCAAGCCGATGGTGCTGCGGCAGGTCGCCGAGGACATCGGCATGCACGAGTCGACCATCTCGCGGGTGGTGAGCAACAAGTACATGTACACGCCGCGCGGCCTGTTCCCGATGAAGTTCTTTTTCCACTCCGGCGTCGACTCGGCGCGAGGTGACAACATCTCCTCGCTGGTGGTCAAGGAGAGGATCAAGAAGCTCGTCGAAGCCGAAGATCCGGCCCGGCCGCTGTCGGACTCGAAGATCATGAAGATGTTGCAGCGGGAGGGCATCCGACTTGCCCGACGCACGGTCGCGAAGTACCGAGAGGAGCTCCAGATCCCCTCGTCCGACAAGCGGAAGAGGCTGTTCTGAAGAGGAGTTGACGGATGAAGATCGAGTACGTGGCCCGCAAGGTGAACCTCACCGATCCGGTTCGCGAGCTGACTGAGAAGAAGCTCGCCAAGGTACAGAAGTACTTCAACGACATCATCGACATTCGCGTCGAGCTCGCCCAGGAGCGCCACCTCTACGTCGCGGATGTCTTCATCAAGGGCAAGGACTTCGACATCCGGTCCACGTGCCGCAACAAGGACCTCACGGGTGCGATCCAGGAGAGCGTGGACAAGCTCGAGATGCAGGCCCGTAAGGCCAAGAGCCGGCTCAAGGACAACAAGCGCCCGGCCGCCGACTCGCCCTCGTGGAGCGAGGAGGTCCTCGAGCCGGACTCGATCGAGGGCGGAGACCCGGTCATCGTCACCCGCTCGAGCATCCCGGTGAAACCGATGACCATCGAGGAAGCGACGATGCAGCTGAGTGGCTCGGGCTCGGACTTCATCGTCTTCAGGAACGCCGCGACCGACCGCGTCAACGTCCTGTATCGCCGGCGCGACAACAACCTCGGGCTGATCACACCCGAGTTCTGACGTGAAGCTCCATCAACTCATCGACGTCGACGACGTCTTTCTCGACCTGATCGCCGAGGACGTCGAGTCCGCCCTCGCTGCAGTGGCGGCGCGAATGGAGGAACGCCTGGGCCTGCCCGCACAGGCGGTGGTGGCAGGCTTGCTCGAACGCGAGCGCCTGGGCTCGACCTCGGTCGGTGACGAGTTCGCGATTCCCCACTGCAAGATGTCGGGCGTCAAGCGGATCGTCGTCGTTCTGGCACGTCTCGCCCAAGGGGTCGACTTCAGCGCTCCGGACGGTCACCCGGCACGATTCCTGTTCGTGGTGCTTTCGCCCCCCGACCAGCCGGCGGCTCACCTCCAGATCCTGAGCCAGATCGCGCGGGTTCTCAAACGGGCCGACCTGCGGCGAGAGCTGGTCGAGGCCGCGGATGCTGCGACCGTGGTCGAGGTCCTCCGGCGGACCGCGGAGTCCGAAGGCCTGTGAGCGTTCCGGACCCGATCACCGTCCGGCAGATCCTGGAAGAAAAGGCGATTGCCTTCCTCGGGCTCGAGGTGGTGGCCGGAGCCTCCGGGATCGACCGGCGCACGGTGACCAACCCGAGGATCCAGAAACCCGGCCTCGCCCTTGCCGGCTATCTCCCCTACGTCAAGCAGGGTCGGCTCCAGATCCTGGGCGAGTCCGAGTTCGCCTACCTTGCGACCCTCGGAGCCGAGGAAGGCGACCGGCGGCTCCACCGCCTGATCGACCTCGAGATCCCGGCGGCGATCGCGACCAAGGGCAACCGTCCCAGCGCGAGCGTCGTCGAGCGCTGCGACGAACGCGGGGTCCCGCTGCTGGCCACGTCCGCGACCACCTCCGACGTGATCGAGGCGGTGTCGTCCTACCTGGAGGACGTGCTCGCGCCAAGGGTTCAGCGTCACGGGGTGCTCGTCGACGTCTTCTCGCTCGGGACGCTGATCATCGGCGACGCCGGCATCGGCAAGAGCGAGTGCGCCCTCGAGCTGGTCTACCGCGGCCACCGCCTGGTCGCGGACGACATCGTGGTGATCCGCCGAACCCACAATCACGGTCTGCTGGGCTCGGCCCACGGTCTGCTGGAGAACTACCTCGAGCTGCGCGGTGTCGGCATCATCGACGTCCGCAAGCACTTCGGGATGACGGCCACGTCCCCGTCGGTGGTCGTGTCGCTGGTCATCGAGCTCGCCAAGCTGAGCCCGGAAACCCTCGAGCGCGAGCGCCAGTGGCGGGAGAGCCTGGTCGACCGGCCCCGGGCGTGGACCTCGACCGAGACCATTCTCGGGGTCGAGGTCCCCAAGTACTCGATGGCGGTGGCGCCCGGGCGCGATGTGGCGATCATGGTCGAGACCGCCGTCCGGAAGTGCCTGCTCGCGGCGCGAGGCATCCAGGACGAGCGGACCTTCCTCAACGCGATCAACCGGCGTGCGATGGGCGACGCCTACCCCGGTGACGACACCGATGAATGAGCTCGTCTTTCGCGGCCCTTTCGTGATCACCGGCCTGTCGGGATCCGGCAAGACCATCCTGAGCCGCGGCCTCGAGGACATCGGCTACAGCTGCGTCGACAACATCCCGCTCGACCTGGTGCGGTCTCTGTTCGAGCGCCCGGTGGACGACCTGAGCCGCTTGGTGGTGGTGCTCGACGTCCGGACCAAGGGTTTCACCCACCGGTTTCCGGAGGTCTTCCAGGAGCTCAAGGAGCTCAGCCCGAAGCTCCAGCTGGTCTTCGTCGAGGCGTCGCCGGAGGTCCTGCTGAAGCGCTTCTCGGTCTCCCGCCGGCCCCACCCCCTGCGCGACAGGGCCCTGGAGCGCGCGATCGCCGACGAGGCGGGCTCGCTCGGGCCGGTTCGCGCACTTGCCGACCTGATCATCGACACTGACCTGCTGTCGCCCCACGACCTGCGGCGCCACGTGCTGTCGATCGGCGGCTCCGGCGAGACCGCGACCGCCCTGCTCGCGGTCGAGGTCCAGAGCTTCTCGTACCTCAAAGGGGTGCCGCCGACGGCGAGCCTGGTCTTCGACGTGCGCTTTCTGCCCAACCCCTACTTCGAGGAGCCGCTCCGCGCGCTGGCCGGCGACGACGCCGCCGTCCGGTCGTGGCTGGAGGGCTACCCGGAGGTCGGGGAAGCCACGAACCGGATGGTCGAGCTGGTGAGGTGGCTGCTCCCGCGGTACGGGGCGGAGCTCAAGACCCACCTGACCGTGGCGGTCGGATGCACGGGCGGCCGCCACCGGTCGGTGTACCTCGCGGAGCGACTCGCCGACGCGATCCGGGAGTCGGGCTACCACGTGACTCTCGACCACCGCGACAAGGAACGCTGGAGGTATCCATGATTCCTGTCCTGGTGCTCACCCATGGCAACCTCGCCGAGGAGCTGCTGGGTGCGGCCCGCACCATCGATCCGCACCTCGCCGAGTCGTCCTTCGCGCTGCCGCTGCCCTGGGACGTCGACTCCGACGAGGCCGGAAAGACCGTCAAGCAGACCCTTCGACAGCTCGACGGAGGCGAGGGTGTGCTGATTCTCACCGACATGTTCGGGGGAACCGCGACCAACGTCGCGCTGCCGTTCCTGTCGCACGAGAAGGTCGAGGTGGTGACCGGGGTCAACCTCCCGATGCTGCTCAAGCTCGGTTCACTGCGCGACCGCGGGGTGACGCTCCGCGAGCTCGCCGAGCAGGTCACCCGGGCGGGTCAGAAGAGCATCCGGGTCGCCAGCGACTTCCTGCGCACACCAGCGCAGTCCTGACCGAGCCGGGGGAACCCGGCTGTTGCAGTACAATAGGGCCCAAGCCAGCGCAGCGGCCCCGCGCCGGTCGGCCATCCCGAGGAGTCGTCCGAATGAAGGTGGAGCAGGTCCGGATCATCAACAAGCTGGGACTGCACGCACGTGCGGCCGCGAAGGTGGTCCACACGGCCAACGCCTACTCATCGGACGTGTTCATCGGTGCCGGCGAGGAGGAGGTCAACGCCAAGTCGATCCTGGGCCTGCTGACTCTGGCCGCGACCAAGGGAACCCCGCTCGCGGTCCGTGCTGAAGGTGAGGACGAGGAGGCGGCGATCGAGGCCATCGTCCAGCTCTTCGAGAGCCGCTTCGGGGAGCCGGAGTGAGCGTCCACCTGCGAGGTCTCGGCGTCAGCCCGGGGATCGCCGTGGGTGAGCCCGTGGTTCACGAGACGCGACCGATCGCCGCGCTGCGGATCCCGATCGCGAGCGACGCGGTGGAGGACGAGGTCACTCGTTTCCGGGAGGCGATCACCGAGACGGTCGAACGCATCCGCGCCAACCAGGAGCGCGCGGTCAAGAAGATGGGGGAGGAGTACGGCGCCATCTTCGAGGCCCACCGACTGATCGCCTCCGACCCCTCGCTGACCGATCCGATCGAGGCCATCATCCGATCGCAGCGGGTCAACGCCGAATGGGCTCTCGACCAGGTCGTGGATCGGCTGGTCGCCAAGTTCGAGGCGTTCGGCGATGTCCACCTGGCCGACCGCAAGCTCGACGTGCTCGATGTCGCGAGCCAGATCCTCCAGGCGCTCCACGGGGTCGACCTGCTGCAGCTCGACGATCTGGACCGACCGATCATCCTGGTGTCGGACGAGCTTCCGCCCTCGCAAGCGGTTCAGCTTCCGCTCGACCGGATTCTGGGCTTCGCCTTGGAGACCGGCGGTCCGACGGCCCACACCACGATCATCGCCCGCTCGTTCGGCATCCCGGTGATCGTCGGCGTGCACGGGGCGTGCGAGGCCGCTCGCAGCTCGCGCCGGATCGCCCTCGACGGTTTCGAGGGCAAGATCGTCATCGATCCCAACAAGGCGGAGATCGCGGAGTACGAGTCGCGGCAGCGCGACTACCAGGAGCAGCAAGCCCAGCTCGCCCAGATGCGGGCGCTGCCGACCGTCACCCGGGACGGCCATCAGCTCGAGCTGCTTGCCAACATCGACCTCCCGGTCGAGGTCGCCCAGGCCTTGCACTGGAACGTGGTCGGCGTGGGTCTGTATCGCTCGGAGTTCCTGTACATGAAGATGAGCCCGGGCCTTCCGAGCGAGGACGACCACCTCGAGGTCTACCGCGACCTGGTCACGCGCATGGCGGGGCGGCCGGTCACCATCCGGACCTACGATCTCGGCGGCAAGAAGCTCGGCCGCGAGGTGATGGGCAACCACGAGGACAACCCGGTGCTCGGCCTGCGCGGAATCCGGCTCTGCCTCCGGAAGCAGGAGTTCTTCCTGGTGCAGCTGAGAGCCCTGCTGCGGGTTGCCGGCGAGCACCCGTTGGGCAAGGTCCGGATCATGTTCCCCCTGATCTCGGGCGTCGAAGAGGTTCGCCTCGCGCGCCTGCTGATGGGGCGAGTCCGCGACGAGCTCAGGACCGAGGGTTTCGACGTCCATGACGACGTGCCGGTGGGCGCGATGATCGAGGTCCCGTCGGCGGCCGTGATGGCGCGCGAGATCGCACGCGAGGTGGACTTCCTGTCAATCGGCACCAACGACTTGATCCAGTACACTCTCGCGGTCGATCGCGGAAACGACCTGGTGGCGGATCTTTACCGACCGACCAGCCCTGCGGTCCTGCGGTTGATCGAGGAGGTCATCGCAGCCGGCGACGCGGAGGGGATCGACGTCACCATGTGCGGCGAGATGGCTGCCGATCCGCTCATGGTTCCGATCCTGGTCGGTCTGGGGCTGCGACGGTTCAGCATGAACCCGCTCGCCGTGCCGGTGGTGCGCAGCCTGATGCGCCAGCTCTCGTATCGCGAGTCGGTCCACATGGCCCGACGCGCACGCCAGATGGTGACCGCCAGGGATGTCGAGGAGTACCTGCTGGAACGCCTTGCGATCTCCCTGGCGAAGACCAAGATTCGAGTGTGAGGACGACATGGGGACCCGACCGCCACGATTCGTCGAGAAGCCATGGGGGCACGAGGAGATCTTCGCCGAGACCGGCTCGTACATGGGGAAGATCCTCTTCGTCCGAGCCGGCGAGTCCCTGAGCCTGCAGTACCACCGGCTCAAGGAGGAGACCCTCCGGGTTCTGGACGGGGAGCTCGAGCTGACGGCCGGCACCGAGGTCGAACGGCTCGAGATGGTGGTGCTGGGTCCGGGATCCGTCTACCACGTGCCGCCGGGCCTGATCCACCGGATGGCGGCGCGCACCGACTGTACCGTCCTGGAGGTGTCCACCCCGGGCCGCGATGACGTCGTCCGGATCGAGGACCGCTACGGTCGGGAGGGCACCAGTGCCCCATGACCGGTGTCTCCTCCGAAAACCGCGCCTGAAAGCGGCGGAGGAGGGGAGGGGAGGATCGTTATGAACAGGGCCGCTGCTTTCCTGTGGGCGGCCGGACTCGCGGGTGTTCTCGGGTCCGCCGACGCGACCCCGACCCCGCCCCCGGCGACGCCCACTGTCGCGCCCACCCCGACGCCCGGCCCGCGCAGCCTCGCGGATGCCGCCAAGACGATCAAGCTCCGCCGTTTCACCCGCGACGCGTCCGGCAAGATCGTGATCTCCGACACCACGCTTCCCGAGATGGCCGAGCGGGGTGCCGTCACGAGCGTCGGCGGCGACCGTGCGGGAGACCGCAGGTATGTCGACATCGACCGCACCGCGCCGGAGGAGTCCGGCGAGACCGGCGGAATGGACGCAGAGGAGAAGCGCCAGTTCTGGCGGCGAAAGGTCGAAGGCCAACAGCAGGCCGTCGCCGTCCTCGAGGCCCGGATCAACGAGCTCGACAGCGAGATCCCGAGGCTCTGGACCCAGTACTACGCGTGGGACGACCCCGCCTACCGAGACGGCGTGATCAAGGTCCGGCTGGACCGGGCGCTGGCGGAGTGGGAGGAGCTCAAGGCACGCCTGCCGGCGGAGCAGGCCAAGCTGGATCAGCTGATGGAGGAAGCCCGCCGCGACGGGGCTCAGCCGGGCTGGTTCCGAGACCTGGGGTAGACTGACTCGCCGACCCGCGCGGGATGCGTGCTGTCAGCGCAAACCGACCGATTGCACCGGACGCGCCCCGCACGGGGCCGCCGGCTTGTGCGAACGCTGGAGAGATCAGGAATGAGGAGCTTCTTCATCGAGACCTGGGGCTGTCAGATGAACCACCACGACAGCGAGTTTCTCGAAGGCCAGCTCCGGCTGCTCAGCCTCGAGGCGGCGGACAGCGCCGAGGTCGCTGACCTCGTGCTGCTCAACACCTGTTCGGTGCGCGAAAAGCCGGTTCAGAAGATCGTGTCGAGGATCGGCGAGCTGGCCACGCTCCGGCCGCGCCCGCTCATCGGTGTCTGCGGTTGTGTCGCGCAGCAGGAAGGGGAGCGTCTGCTCGCCCGATCGCCTGCGGTCGGCTTCGTGCTCGGCCCCGGACAGAACGGCCGTCTCGGCGACGCGCTGCGGGCGGTCGAGCAGGGCAGGAGGCCGGTCCTGACCGGCTTCGACGCCGAGCAGGAGTTCAGCTTCCACACCATCTTCAGGAAGAGCTCCACTCGCGGCATGGTCACCGTCGTGGAGGGTTGCAACGAGTTCTGCACCTTCTGCGTCGTTCCCTACACCCGCGGCCGGGAGGTCAGCCGGCGGGCGGACGACGTGGTCGCCGAGGTGATCCACCTGGCGAGCCGAGGAATCCGTGAGGTCGAGCTGCTCGGGCAGACCATCAACGCCTACCGCTGTCCCTCGACCAACGCAGGCTTCCCGGACCTGCTCGACCGCGTCGCCCGGATCGAGGGCATCGACCGGGTCAGGTTCATCACCTCACACCCTCGACACTTCGGCGATGACCTGATCGCCGTTCTGGCGCGGCACCACAAGGTCTCCCGCTATCTCCATCTGCCTGTCCAGTCCGGTTCCGACACCGTGCTCGAGCGCATGCACCGGCGCTACACACGGGAGGACTACCTCGACCTGGTGACGCGCATCCGAGAGGCGGTTCCTGACGTCAACCTCTCCACCGACGTGATCGTCGGCTTTCCCGGCGAGACCGACGCGGACTTCGACGAGACTCTCGATCTTCTCCGCGCCGTGCGTTTCGGCCAGGTCTTCGCGTTCGGCTACTCGCCCCGGCCGCGGACGCCGGCGCGCAGGTACGCCGACCGCGTCCCCGCGGAGCTCACCTCGTCGCGGCTCCAGCGTCTGTTCGAGCTCACCGATTCGATCTCCCTCGAGCTCAATGCCGGCCTCGTCGGCTCCGAGATCGAGGTCCTGATCGACGGCCCGAGCCGCCGCCGGCAGGACCAGTGGCAAGGCAGGGCAGAGGACAATCGGGTGGTGAACTTCGCCCGCCGCGGTGCCGAGAGGGTCGGGGACCTGGTCACGGTCCGGGTCGATCGTGCCGGCCCCCACTCACTGGTCGGCGAGCTCGTCGACGCCCCGCTTCGCCTGCCCCTCGCCCAAAGCCGGGTCGCGGCATCTTGACACCCCGGCGAGGGGCCGACACATTGAGTGTATGGCACGAGCACCCGAACCCACGCCCAATGTCACGATGGAAATCAAGGCCATGATGATGGACCCGGTGTCGAAGATGCCGGTGGTCGTGCTGCAGGAGCCCGGCCGGGAGAGCTACCTGCCGATCTGGATCGGAGTCTGCGAGGCCAATGCGATCGCCCTCCAGCTCGAGAAGGTCTCGACCCCGAGGCCGATGACCCACGACCTGACCCTCTCTCTGCTCGCCGCGACCGGCTACCGGGTCGAGAGCATCCACATCCACACCCTGCAGGAGGGAGTCTTCTACGCCTCCATCGTGCTCGGCAACGGATCCGGCGCCCACCAGACCGTGGACTCGCGCCCCTCCGATGCGATCGCGATCGCGCTCCGCGCCGACGTTCCGATTCTGGTCAGCCCCCAGGTGCTCGAGAGCGCACGCCACGACGACGGCCGCTCCGACGAGCTGCTGCGGGCGGTTCTCGAACGCCTGCAACCCGAGGACATGGGCGAGTACGAGATGTGACCCGGGCCACCAGTGACCGGCGGGTAGACAGGCTCTCCCTTTCGCTTTCGTCCCGTCCCGCCTCGATCGCCACCCGAACGCGCGCGTGCGGCCGCACCGCGCGCCGTTGACACCTCTCTGCCGCACCGATACAGTTCTGCCTCCACTGAACCCTTCGGAGGCGAGGCCGCCCGATGATCGTCGCCATCACGAACCAGAAGGGCGGAGTCGGGAAAACGACCACCGCCATCAACCTCTCAGCCGGGCTGGCCGAGAAGGGACATCGCACCCTGTTGGTCGATCTCGATCCCCAGGCCAACTCGACCATGTCGAACCTCGACCTGAGCGAGGTTGACCGCAACATGTTCGACGTTCTGACCGGCCACGCCCGTCTCGACGAGGTCATCCGGCCCAGCCAGTCCCCCAACCTCTGGGTCGCTCCCTCCCGGATCGCCATGGCCAAGCTCGAGGTCAGCCTGGGAGGGGAGCTCGACGCTCCCTATCGACTCAAGGACAGCCTCGATTCGCTGGAGACCCACTACGACCTGATCGTGGTCGACACCCCGCCCACCCTCGGCCTGATCACGCTCAACGCGCTCGTCGCCGCGACTCACGTCCTGATCCCCATCCAGTCCTCCTACTTCGCGCTCGAGGGCACCGACGATCTGCTGGACACGATCGACAAGATCAAGGCACGTCCCAACACCGAGCTCCGCATTCTCGGCGTGTTGGTCACGATGTTCGACCGCCGTACCGTGCTCTCACGTCAGGTCCACGAGGAGATCGTCGAGGTCTTCGGTCCCCTGGTCTTCGACACGCTGATCACCAAGTCCGTGCGCCTGGAGGAGTCGCCGGCGCACCGACAGAGCATCTTCCGGTACGCCCCGGACTCTTCCGGCGCCCTCGAGTACTACGCCCTGTGCGAGGAGGTCCTGCACCGTGTCGGCAGTTAAGCGAGGGCTTCCGGGGCAGCGCAGGATGCGAGCCGACCGCCACTACGTCGACGAGCTGACCGATCGGATGGGGGAGGGGCTCGGGCGGATGATCCCCGTCGACGCGATCTCCTCCAATCACGATCAGCCGCGGGCCACCCTCGGCGACCTCTCGGATCTCATGTCGTCGATCAAGGCCCACGGAATCCTCGAACCGCTGCTGGTCAGGAGACGATCCGACACCCCGAACGGGTACGAGCTGGTCTCGGGCGAACGCAGGTTCCACGCTGCGCTCCAGGTCGGTCTGCAGGAGGTTCCCTGCATCGAGCTCACGGTCACCGATCAGGGAGCCCTGGAGATCGCGCTGATCGAGAACCTCCAGCGCAAGGACCTGACGCCCCTCGAGGAGGCGGACGGCTTCCGTGCGCTGGTCGAGAAGTACGGATACACGCACGAGCAGGTCGCGGATGCAGTCGGGCGGTCGCGGGTCACAGTGACCGAGACCCTGCGCCTGCTGACTCTGCCGCCTTCGGTTCTAGAACGATGTCGGCATGCCGACATCACCGCCAAGGGGCTGCTCCTGGAGCTGGCCAAGGCGACCAGCGAGAAGATGATGCACGCGCTGCTCGACGCACTCGAACGGGACGGAATCGACCGTGCCGCGTTGCGTGATCTGCGGGCAGCGATGGCTGATCCCTCTGCGGCCCCGGCCGAGGCGGTCGACGCCGCCGGCGCGTCGACCCCGCGAGCCCGCCCGTTCGTGATTCGGCTGTCCAATCCGGAGAGGCCGTTCACGCTGTCGCTTTCGTTTCGCACGGAGAGCGAGCCGGATACCCAACAGATCATCGAGGCACTCGAGGAGATGCTGCACGATCTCCGCGCCCAGCAGAACGGGAGCTCCCGGTCGGCTGACCACGACGAGGGGAGCCAGAGCTCCTAGATCGTGGCGGCGCCAGGGCGGGATTGGGAGATCTCAAGCCGAGCCTGCCTGCGTGCGGGACTAGGTTTACATAATATATCTTATCGGACATTGTATCCGGGGGTTCACCTGTGGACTCTCGGCCGGCCTGTGGAAATCCTGTGGGTCCGCCCCTCGGCCCTGGAAGCAGGTCCAGATTCGGGTTCTCCAACCGGCATGTCGTGTAGACTTCGCCGGTATGGCCTGGCGGCGACTCAGTCTGCGCTTCGGCGGCGTGCTCGATCGGTTCGTCCTGTTCGAGGTTCTCGGACCGACCGCATTGGGTTTCGGCACCTACACCTTCTTCCTCCTCATGCGGCCGGTCTTCACCCTGATGGAACAGGTCTTCGTCCGCGGGGTCCCGTTCGACAAGGCACTGCGTTTTCTCTCGCTCACCGTTCCCCACGTCGTGGTGCTGACCGTCCCCATGAGCTTCCTGTTCGGTGTGCTCCTCGCCCTGGGCAGGATGCACTCCGACAACGAGGTCACCGCACTCCAGGCGGCGGGCATCTCGACCCGCCGGGTGCTGATTCCACTGCTCGGGCTCTCGCTGGTCTTCGCCGCGCTGAGCGGCTGGCTGACCCTGGTCCTGATGCCCCGGGCCAACCTCGAGCTGCGGCAGATGAAGGTCGACCTCTTCTCATCGGCCAAGAGCCTCGGCCGGGTCGAGCCGCGAGTCTTCAATGAGGGGTTCCCGAACCTGCTGCTCTACATCCAGGACATCAACCCGATCAGCGGGACCTGGTCACGGGTCCTGCTCTACGACCGCACCAGCACGGACGAGGAACGGCTCACCCTGGCCCGTCGTGGCCGGATGCTGGCGGAGCGGCCGCACGCCGGCAGCGATCCGAACGCCGGCGATTCGCTGGACGGTTCGGGTGACGGCGAGCCATGGCTGCTCCTCGAAGAGGTGAAGACCCACGTGTTCTCGACGGTCGATCCGGCGAACTACAGCCTCAACGCGAGCCGGGAGCAGCTCGTGAAGCTCGTCTCCCGCGAGTCGGGCACGGTCCAGGTCAACCTCGGCATGCGCGAACGGGAAACGGCCAACCTGTTCGAGCTGCGGTCGATGCTCGCGAAACCCGCCGATGACCCGGTGACCGAGAAACGCAGAGTCGAGACCCAGCGGCTGGTGCTGATGGAGCTCCACGGCCGCTTCTCGCTCCCCTTCGCCTGTGTGGTCTTCGGCTTCATCGCCCTGCCGCTCGGAATCGGCTCACGCGGCGGTGGCAGGGGCCGAGGCTTCGTGCTGTCGGTGGTCGTCATCCTGGTCTACTACATCGTGTTCAACAACGGTCAGCTGCTGGCCCGAGGCGGCCGGATCCCGCCATGGATGGGCGCCTGGCTGCCGAACATCCTGCTCGCAGCGGCCGCTCTGCTGATGATGCGCCGGGTCGGCTACTGGCTGGCCGAGCATCGGCGAAGGGAGGGATGGCTGCGACGCTCGCTGCGCCGTCTGCGCGCCCGGGGCCGAGACGGGCGGGTGCCGAGCGCTCGCGAACGCAAAGGGGCCGCCCCTCCCCTCACAGGCTCGATTCCGATCTCACTGCAGCGCCGGCGCTACGGAATCCGGTTCCCGTCGATGCTGGACCGCTACGTGGTCACACGGCTGCTGCCTCCCCTGCTGCTGGTTCTGGTGACGGCCTCGGCCCTCTACGTGGTGGTCGACTTGACCGACCGGCTGGACGACATCGCACGCAACCCGCAGGGGCTGCAGCTGGCGGTCCCCTACTACGCCAACCTGGTCCCTCAGGTGGTGCTGGACGTGACCCCGATCGGTCTGATGATCGCCGTGCTCATGCTGCTGACGATGATGGAGCGCCAGGTCGAGCTGACTGCCTTCAAGGCGGCCGGCATCTCGCTCTTTCGGGTCATGGTCCCGGTTCTGTTGCTGGCCGCCGCGCTGGCCGGTGGACTCTGGGTCCTCGGCGAGTCGGCGGTGCCACGGGCCAACCGCGAGGCGCAGCGCCTGCTGGACCGGATCAGGTCGAGGGAGACCCAGAGGTCGTACGGCGCCGACCGGCTCTGGCTGCTGTCCCGGGACGGAACCACCCTGTACAACTTCCTGCAGTACGACGTGGCCAGCCAGACCATGCTCCGGTTCACGATGTTCCGGTTCGACCAGGATCTCCAGGACCTGCGGTTCCAGCTCTTCGCCGACCGGCTGGTCTTCCGTGACGGGGGCTGGATGGCCGACTCCGGCTGGTTCCGGGTCTACCACGGCGACGGGACCGATGCCTTCCAGCGCATCACCCGACCGATGGAGGTCGGGGTTGCGGAAGGGCCGAGCTACTTCGGGCAGGAGCACCGCCAGCCCGGTGAGATGTCGTTCCGACAGCTCGAGACGTACATCCACGAGCTCACCGACTCGGGGTACCGGCCGGTGAAGCTGATCGTGCGGTGGTACCAGAAGATCACCTACCCCCTGTCCGCCTTCGTGATGGTGCTGCTGGCGCTCCCCTTCGGCCTCAACCGAGGCGGGCGCAGGGTGACCACGATCAACGGAGTCGCGTTGGCGCTCGCGCTCGGCATCGGCTACTTTCTGTCGGTGGCCGTGTTCGGAAAGATGGGCGAGGCGAACATCCTGCCGCCGTTGGTCGGGGCGTGGGCCCCGGTGGCTCTCGCGGTGCTGTTCGCCGTCAACCGCTTCACCACGCTGCGAACCTGATCCCGGGCCGCGGTTCAGGCGCCGCGAGCGACCAGGGCGTGGAAGCGGCGCCGCAACGGGTGGAGGTCGATCCCCCGGTGATCCGGATGGTGGCGGTTGCTCAGCAGCACCATGATCGAGCGCCGCCCGAGATCGATCCACACCGAGGTCCCGGTGAACCCGGTGTGGCCGATGGCGGTGGTGCTCAGGGCCGGGCCGGCCGAGGACCCCGGCGAGCTGGCGAGCTGCCAACCGAGACTGCGCGCGGGCTGGTCGCGGGGGGTCTGGACGCGGCAGGCTTCGGTCCGCTCGGCGTCGGTGAGGAGGGCGCCGCCCGGCAGCCAGATCGAGGCCAGGTCCAGCACCGAACGGGCGGTTCCGAAAAGCCCGGCGTTGGCCGCGACTCCCCCGAGAAAGCGAGCGTTCCCGTCGTCCGGGAGACCGGGGGCCGGATCGGGGACGGGGTAACCGGGCTCACCGCGCTGCATCGCGAGCGCCGTCTCCCAACGAGCCGATGCCGCGCCACCCGCCAACGGCGTCTGGTTCGGATCGGGACCGAAGCCGACGCCGCCTGCCAGGCCGAGGGGACCCGCCACCCGGTCCCTGAAGGCGTGCGAGAGGCGGCAGCCGAAGCAGCGCTCCAGTACCAGTCCGAGCAGGAGGAACCCGACACAGGAGTAGCACGTCACTCGCCCCGGTGGCTCGACCGGCTCGACGGCACGCAACGCGGCCGCCGCCTTGCGCGGATCCCCACCAGCC
This sequence comes from uncultured Acidobacteriota bacterium, assembly GCA_963714745.1. Taxonomy (GTDB): domain Bacteria; phylum Acidobacteriota; class Thermoanaerobaculia; order Thermoanaerobaculales; family Sulfomarinibacteraceae; genus CAVQPK01. The sequence goes on along the minus strand of CAVQPK010000007.1, from coordinate 1,080,043 downwards.
AGCGACGCGAGGGGAACCCAGTCCGGCAGGCCGGAGGTGTGAGCCAGAAGCTGGCGGATGGTGACGCGCGCGGACCCGCCACAGCCCGGCAGCGCCTCGCCGAGCTCGGCGTCCAGACCGATTCGCCCCTCCCGCGCCGCGATCAGGGTGAGGGCGGCGGTGCACAGCGGCTTGGTCAGCGAGGCCAGGTCGTAGTGCAGTCGGGCGTTGACCGGCTCGCTGGAAGGAACCAGCCGCGCACGCCCGACGGCCTCCTCCCGAACCGCCTGCCCGTCGAGCTGCCAGGACGCCACGGCGCCCGGCACCAGGCCCGCCGCGACCGCATGCTCGAGCAGACCCCGGACGGCGGTCGTCACCTCGGTGGCTCGCTCCGGTTCGGGCTCGCCTTCGATGCCCCCCGCAGCGGCACCGGCTGGCCGTTCGGGTTGACGTTGACGTAGGTGATCTCGGCCTGGGTGACGGCGGCGACCTCGCTGCGCCGCCACTGACGCGCCGCTTCGACCGATACCGCCACGGTCACCGAGGTGCGGCCGGTCCGGATCAGGGAGGTGTAGAACGACACCAGGTCGCCGACAAAGACCGGTTCGTGGAAGACCACCTCCTTCATGGCGACGGTGACCACCCTCTCGGCGCCGTGGAGCTTGGCCTCTTCGGCCCCGGCCTGGTCGATGAACGAGAGGATCACACCACCGAAGATGGTCCCGGCGGGGTTGGTGTCCCTCGGCATCATCAGGACCCGAATCGCGGGTCGTCGGTTCTCCCGTGCCATGCCGCTCCCCTTCCAGGCCGGCGGCAGCGCGGCCGAGACGCTGCCCTCTCGCCGGTCGCCGGCTCAGCCGAGGATATCAGCCCACGCCGTCGGCAGGCGTGGACGAGCAGCCACGCACCGCCTACCCTGGGCCCGTGATCGAGCTGCCCGAGATCATCCGACCCGAGCCGTCGACGCCGTTGACCGTGCGTTGGGTCGCGCCCGGAAGCCAGGTTCCGGTCGACTGCCGGCAGACCGTGGAGCTGGTGCTGCGTCAGGCGGGGCTCGAGCCGGTTCGCCGCGGAGCGCACTCCTGGGTGGTGACCCTCGCCGGCCGCACCCGGGTCTGGGGTCTGGTGCCCCGCGACGTGGAGGAGGAGCTGCTGGTGGTCGCGTCGGTCTCGGTGGAAGGGGGCGAGCTGGCGCTGTCGGTGCTTCCGCGACAGACCCATGACGCCCACGCCGCCGGGGTCGCCGGCGCGCTGGTGCTCGGTGTCACGTCGTGGATCGTGGGAGGTTGGCTCGCGGGGGTTCCGGCGGGGCTGACGACCTTCGTCGCGGTCGGGTTGTGGGCCGACGTCTCGCGGACTCTCGCATTCGAGGCGCTCACCGCCCGGGTGCGAGCGCTGGCCCACGACCTCGGGCACGCGGTCTGGCCGAAGAGCCCCGGTCAGCTGATTCCGGTCAAGGGTCCGTCCCGCCTTCTGTGGTGGCGCCCGCGCCGCTGAAACCACGAGGATGGCCCTGGTCCGCCCGAAGCGTGGCCACCGTTGCTCTCAGACGATGGCGTGATCCTCCTGGACCAGGGTCTCGGGTTCCGGGAGGTCGTCGATCCGGTCGAGGCCGAAGTGCTCGAGGAACGACCTCGTCGTCCGGTACAGGAAGGGCTTTCCGACGACGGCCTTGCGCCCTGCCAGTCGGACCAGACCACGGTCGAGGAGCGTCCGCATGACCGACGACGAGTTCGCTCCGCGGATGAAGTTCACCTCGGGCAGGGTCACCGGCTGACGGTGGGCGACGATCGCCAGCGTCTCAAGCGCGGCCTGCGACAGACGCTGGCGGGCGGCGACCCCGTGGAACGAGCGCAGGTACGGGTCGAGGGTCGCCGGAGTGACGAACCGCCATCCCCCTGCCACCTTTTCGAGCTGCAGCCCCCGATCGTCTCCGCCCCACCTCCTGGCGAGCACGTCGAACGCCGCCTCCACCTCGGCCTCGTTCACCTCCTGCTCCTCGATCGCCTCGACCACCTGGGCCGGAGCGACCGGGAGCCGGCTGGTGGCGAGGATCGCCTCGAGGACCGCCAGGAGCTGTTCACGCTCCATCGGCAGCTCCCCCCTTCCGCAGCAACGCGTCGACGTCGAGATCGAGCCGCCCGATGCGCAGGTAGACCTCGGCAAAGGGCCGCGCCTGCTCGGCCAGAACTCCACCGATCCTGGCCAGCTCGAGGGCGGCGACGACGATGGTCACCACCTCTTCGGGGTCGGCGTTCCGCGCCATGAGCCGACGCAGCGGGAGCAACCCCTCGGCGAGAACTCTCGCGTAGAGCTCCCTGATCTTGTCGGCGACGGTGTACCGCAAAGGCACCACGATCAACGGAGGCGGGTTGGCGACCGCAAAGCGCTGCAGCACGTCGAGGTAGGTTTTCGCCAGCACCCTGAGGTCGACATCCTGCCAATCGAGCTCGGCTTCGCTGGTCTCGCGCCCTCGTTCCAGCGTCGGCGTCCACAGACAGCGGCGCACCACGTCCTGCTCGTACAGCAACGAGGCGACCTCTTTCACACGCCGGTACTCGAGCAGGCGCTCCACCAGCTCGGCGCGTGGGTCCTCCGCTTCCTCCTCCGCTCGGGGCAGCAGCGTGCGCGACTTGACGTACAGCAACCAGGCCGCCATCACCACATACTCACCCGCGACCTCGAGGTCGAGCTCCACCATCGCGCGCAGCTCGGCCTGGTACTGATCGCAGATCGTAGCGATCGGGATGTCGGTGATCGCCACCCTGTTCTTGCGCACGAGATGCAGCAGCAGATCGAGCGGTCCGGTGAAGCTGGGCAGCTCGACCGGGGGCATGCCACGGATGTCGGCGGCGGGCTGCAGATCGGGAGACAGGTCCGTCATGGGCGGGGTGAGTATAGCCCGGAGGAGGGCTGGGCCACAGCATGGCAGGATGCAAGCATGCGTTCTCAATAAAACAGCAGAAGAAATAAATATTATCTCGAAAAAAGAGTAGATATGAAGTCCTCACGATGACGACCGTGCGGCGGGCGGGAACACGCCCGCGCTCGACCTCTCCGCTCCGGCGGGCCCGCCCCGGACCGCAGCTCACCTGCTCTCGGATCAGTCAGCCGAACGTATCGGGCCTCGCCGGTCGGGCACGGCCAGGGGGTCGCGAGGGGCCGGTGCAGCGAGCCGGAGTCCTTCGGAGACCCGCAACATGCCGATCTCGACCTTCCTCACCAGCGAGCGAGGGTCGGCCGGCTGCCAGGCGTCGAACGACGAGGCGAGCCGGGCCACCTTCGCCGCCATCCGCTCACGTTCCGACCGGCGGCTCTCGATCACCCGCCGTCGCCGCCACGGCAGCAGCGGCAGCGCCTCCGCCCGTGCCCGTTCGATCTCGCGTTCCAGCTCGGGCTGGAGCAGACGCAGCACCCGGCGACGGAACGCCCCTTCGGCCTCGCCCAGCTCCGAGACGATCCCGAGCTCGGCGCTACGCCACACGGTCGGCCGCCAGCCTCCGAGCCACTCCTCCAGCCAGGCAGCGCCCCTGCCCCGGATGTCTTCGGGCTCGACCACCTCCGGCGCCGGCCGGAGCGGGTGCCGGGACACGTCGACCGCTTCGAAGACCGCGTCAGGGACGATCGCCCGGACCAGGTGCAGATGTGCCTCCCGGACCGTCTCCCACTCCGGGATCGAAGCCCGGAGCCAGAGGATCACGTGGACCCGGTCGACCGCCGGACCGGCCGGTCCCACGGCGAGCGGAGGCCGCCAGATCGGCTGCATCGCACCATGCTACACTCCCGGCGCTCGACGATCCGGAGGGGCGAAGGTGGAGATCTGGGACGGACAGATGGGGCTGTTCGAGGAGAACCCCGAACGGGAGATCCCACGCGACCGGCTGACCGTCGTGTTCGACCTCGAGACACAGCGCTCCTTCGAAGAGGTCGGCGGCCGCACCCAGCTCCACCGGCTCGGGGTGTCGGTCGGAGTCGCCTACCGCTTCGACCGTGACGAGTACCTGGTCTACACCGAGGGCACGGTCGGCGAGCTGATCGACCTCCTTCACCAGGCCGACCTCGTGGTCGGCTACAACATCCGGGGTTTCGACTACGAAGTTCTCCGCGCCTACACCGACCGGGATCTCCAGCTGCTGCCGACCTTCGACATCATGCTCGACCTCGCGGAGCGGCTCGGCTTCAGGCCCCGGCTGGAGAGCGTCGCCACCCCCACTCTCGGCGAGGGCAAGAGCGCCGACGGCCTCCAGGCCCTGGAGTGGTGGCGCCGGGGAGAGGTCGAGAAGATCATCGAGTACTGCCGCGAGGACGTCCGGGTCACCCGCGACCTCTATACCTTCGGCTGCCGCAACCGGTGCGTGATGGTGTCGCGGTTCGGCGGCAAGCCGCGTTCGGTCGAGGTCGACTGGTAACCGCCCCCCGCGAACCCGGCCGAACGGGGCCGGACAGCCCACTCTCCACGGAATGCAGGGTAGGATTGCTCCGGAGGTGCCATGCGACGCGCCACTCCGCTCCTGCTTGCGCCGGTGCTCGCTCTGGTCGTCGGCTGTCCCGAGGGTCCCGGCGCGCACCAGCCGAGCCGGTCCGAGGCTCCGGTGCGCGGGGGCACGGTGGTGATCGGAGTTCCTTCGGATGTCGAGAACTGGAACCCGTACCTCACCACCACCGCCTTCTCCTCGGACCTCCTGACTCTCCTCTATCCGACCCTCGCAGTCGAGCAGACCGACTATCGCGAACATCCTCCGAGCTTCGCGCCCTGGCTGGCGAGCGCGTGGGAGTGGTCGGACGACGGCCTCGTCCTGACGCTGACGATCGACCGCCGCGCGCGCTGGAACGACGGGACAGCGGTCACCGCGGACGACGTGGTCTTCACCTGGAAGGCGCAGACCGACGAGCAGGTGGCCTGGCCCGGCGCGACGATCAAGACCGACATCGCCGGGGTGGAGGCGGTGGACGAGCACACGGTCCGGGTCCGCTTCCTGCGTCGGTATCCCTACCAGCTGATGGACCTCAACGACGGGCACGTGCTGCCATCCCACATGTGGCGAAGCACGATGTTCGCCGATTGGACCGAGGTCGACTGGGCGGAGCGCGCCGCCAGCGCCGGCCCGTTCAGGCTCGGTCGCCACGTCCGCCAGCAGGAGATCGTGCTCGAACGCAACCCGGCGTACTGGCGCGACGGCCTGCCGCGGCTCGACCGGGTGGTGTTCAGGATCGTGCCGAGCCAGTCGAGCCTGGTCACTCTGCTCGAGGCGGGTGAGCTCGACGTGGTCAACGGGCTCCCACCGTCGGAGGCCGGCCGGCTCAAGGACGGCGGTCGGCTCCAGGTGGTCAGCTACCCGGGGCGCAGCTACACCTATGTCGGCTGGAACACCACCCACCCGTTTCTGGCCGACGTTCGTGTCCGTCGCGCGCTCTCGCTGGCGATCGACCGCCAGGCGATCGTCGACTCGGTCCTGCGCGGCTTCGGGCGCCTCGCCGCCGGGCCCGTGCTGTCGGACATGTGGGCCTTCAATCATGACCTGGCGCCGGTGCCCTTCGACCCCGAGCGCGCACGCGCCCTGCTCGCCGAGGCCGGGTGGCGTGACGCCGACGGCGACGGAGTCGTGGAACGCGCAGACGGCGCGCGGCTGTCCTTCGAGCTGCTGACCAACCAGGAGAACGACCGCCGCCGGGACGTCACGGTGCTGATCGCCGCCGATCTGGCCCGGATCGGGGTCGAAGCCGTGCCTCGGCTGTTGGAGTGGGGCGCGCTGCTCGCCCGCCAGCGCAGCGGCGAGTTCGCCGCCTACGTGTCGACCTGGCGCGAGGGCACGCAGGTCGACCTCTGGGACGTGTGGCACTCCAGCGACGAGCCCGAGGCCAGCTTCAACTATGTGCGCTACCACAACCCGGAGGTCGACCGGTTGCTCGACGAGGTCGACGAGGTCTCGGATGCGGCGGACCAGAAGCCCCTGCTGGATCGCATCCAGCTCCTGGTGGTCGGGGACCAGCCCTACACCTGGCTCTACGAGGCGGACGGGATCGTCGGGGCCAGCCACCGGGTGCGGGGCGCCCAGTTCAACGACGCCACACCGTACTTCAACCTCGAGGAGTGGTGGGTCGCCGATCCCGGGAGCGGGCAGCCTTGACCCGATCCCGAGCGCTCAGGCGGCTGGCGTCGCGTCGGTTGGTGCTCCTGGTGCCGATCGTCTGGCTCGTCGCCACGGTCACCTTCGTGGTCCTTCAGGCGGCTCCGGGGAGCTACGCGGACCTGCTCGACGACCCCCGCCTGCCACCCCAGGCCAGGACGCTGGTCCGCGCGCGCTTCGGCCTTGACCAGCCCCTTCCGCAGCAGTACCTGCGATGGTTGGGAGCGGTGGCGCGTGGGGACCTCGGCATGTCCTTCCACTACCGGCGCCCGGTGGTCTCGGTGCTGGCCGACGCCCTCGGTCCGACCGCACTGCTGGCCGGCGTCGCGTTGCTCCTCGACCTCGTGCTCGGACTCCTGATCGCCGGCGTGTCGGTGAGACGGCCCCATGGGTCGGTGGACCGCACGCTCTCGGTCGCCTCGCTCGCCCTGTGGAGTGTTCCCACCTTCTGGCTCGCCGGCCTGCTCGTGCTGCTGTTCTCGGTCCGGCTCGGGTGGCTTCCGGTCTCTCACATGCAGTCGGTCGGCGCTGAGGCCCTGCCGCCCGCAGCCCGCGTGCTCGACCTGCTGCGCCATCTCATCCTGCCGGCGACCTGCCTCGGGGTCGTCGGTGCGGCCTCGACCAGCCGCTACCTTCGCGCCACCCTGATCGAGCTCCGCCGGGCGCCCTTCCTGCTCGCCGCCCGCGCCCGCGGCCTGCCCGAGCGCAGGGTGCTGTGGGTCCACGCCCTCCGGCCGGCCCTGCTGCCCGTCGCCACCCTTGCCGGCCTGTCGATCCCGATCCTGGTCTCCGGCGCGTTGGTGGTCGAGGTGATCTTCTCGTGGCCCGGTATGGGTCGGGTGATGTGGGACGCCGCCTTCGCGCGCGACCTTCCTGTGGTGCAGGCGGTGACGATGCTCGGCGCCGCGGCGGTCGTGCTCGGTAACCTGGTGGCGGATCTGCTGGTCGCGGTGATCGATCCCAGGGTCCGGAGCGACCCGTGACCGGGCTCGTGGCACGCAACCCGCGACTGGCGGCCGGACTCGCAGGCGCGGCCGTGATCACCGCTGCCTGCGTGATCGGGCCGGCGATACTCCCCTCGCCTCCGGCCGGCGATCCGGTCCGGGGGCGCTCCTCGCCCCGGGGACGACGGTCGAGGTGGTGACCACCCGGGACGACCGTGTGATTGTCGGGTCCCAGGTCGAGCAGGCCGCCAACGGCTCGGTGCTGGTCACCAGCCCCGGTCGTCCATCCCGAACCGTCGCGGCCTCCGAGATCGCCGCCCGCAGCCGCCACCGCTATTGGCTCGGCAGCGACCGCTACGGCCGCGACCTCGTCTTCCTCCTGCTCGTCGGCGGCAGGGTGTCATTGGCGGTGGTCGGCGCCAGCCTCCTGCTCGCGCTCGGGCTCGGGCTCGCGGTGGGTCTCGCCGCCGCCACCGGCGGACGTGTTGTCGATGCTGTGCTGATGCGGCTGGTCGATGCCCTGCTCGCGTTTCCAGCTCTCCTGCTGCTGGTGCTGATCGCGGCGGTGATGCGACCGAGCGCAGCACTGCTCGTCGCGGTGCTCGGGGCGACCTCATGGATGGGTTTGGCCCGGCTCGTACGCGGCCAGGTTCTGTCGCTGCGCGAACGCCCGTTCCTGCTCGCCGCCCGGCTCGCCGGGACGCCGTGGTACCGAAGCTGGCGTCTGCACTACCTGCCGAACATCGCCGGTCCGGTGAGCCAGGACGCGGCGCTGCGCCTGGCCGATCTGGTGATCGCCGAGGCCACCTTGTCATTCCTGGGCCTCGGCATTCCGGCCACGGTGCCCACCTGGGGCACACTCGTGGCCGAGGGCCAGCGTTCGCTGGCACAGGGCTGGTGGCTGGCGGTGCTCCCCGGCCTCGCCCTGGTCGGGCTGGTGCTCTGCCTCGCCCTGGCTGCGGACGGCATCGGCGACGCCTTCGAGTGCGAGGAGCGCCCGCGCGAGCTTCCGGAGCCGGCCCCGGCTCTGCGTTGAGAGGCGAGCTATACTCGACACGAGATGGTGCCCGACACGACTGCAGGTCGAATCCTCGTGGTGGAGGATGAGCGCTCCCTGCGTGAGATCTTCAGCACGACCCTCGAGTTCGACGGGCACACCGTGGCGGTCGCGGGGGACGGTCGCGAGGCGCTCGACGCCGCCCGGACCTTCCTGCCCGAGGTCGTCCTGCTCGACCTCAGGCTTCCCGACGTGCACGGGTTCGACCTCATTCCGCCGCTGCGCGAGCTCGACGAGCTGGTGGCGGTCGTGGTGCTGACCGCACTCTCCGAGGTGCCGGTGGTGGTGCGGGCGATGCAGCTCGGGGCCGACGATTTCCTGGTCAAGCCGGTCGACATCGAGACCCTCGGCGCGGTGGTCTGTCGCCACCTGGAGCGACGCCGTGCCGACCGGAGGAATCGGGCCCTGCGCCTCCGTGCCGGCCGTCCGGGCGGGCTGATCGGAGAGTCGGTACAGATCCAGAGGATCACCGAGCAGGTCGCCCAGGTCGCGCCCACCGACACGACGATCCTGGTCGAGGGCGAGTCCGGTACCGGCAAGGGGCTGGTCGCCGCTGAGATCCATCGGATGAGCGACCGCGCCGACGGCCCATTCCTCGATCTCAACTGTGCAGCACTCTCCCCTTCCCTGCTCGAGTCGGAGCTGTTCGGCCACGAGCAGGGCGCGTTCACCGACGCGTCCCGGGCCAAGCCCGGGTTGCTCGAGATCGCGAGCGGCGGGACCGTTTTCCTGGACGAGATCGGCGACATGCCGCCACCGGTCCAGAGCCGGGTGCTCAAGGTGATCGAAGACCGCAGGTTCCGACGGATCGGCGGGCTCAAGGACCTGCACGTCAACGTGCGCATCGTCACCGCCACCCATCGCGACCTTCGGGCGATGGTCAAGGCAGGGGACTTCCGTGAGGACCTCTACTACCGGCTCAACGTCTTCGTGATCAGGATCCCACCGCTGCGCGAGCGTCCGGCGGACATCCTGCCCCTCGCCCACCACTTTCTCGGAGACACCGGTGGCGGGGCGCGCACGTCTCCCCCGGGCTTCGAGCCGGGCGTCGAGGAGCTTCTGCTCAGCTACTCGTGGCCCGGCAACGCCCGCGAGCTGCGCAACGTGGTCGAGCGGGCGGTGATCCTCGCACGGGGCAGCAGAATCGCGACCCACCACCTTCCTGGCGACCTGTTGCCGCGTCCCGGGCGCGCGGTCTCCGGCGAGACGCGGTCGCTGGCGGCGGTCGAGAGCGAGCACATCCAGCGTGTTCTCGAGCTCACCGGTGGCAACGTGAAGCGGTCCGCGGAGCTGCTCGGGATCTCCCGCACCACGCTCTACGCCAAGCTCTCGACCTACGGCCTCGAGCTGCCCAGGTGAGCCGCACCCTGGTATCCTGACTCCGCGTCGCGTTCGCGGCGAGCTCCCCTGCCGGAGGACGGATGGCTCACTCGTCACAGTCTGACCCGACCCCATCGCAGCGCGCAAAGGTCGCCGTCGTCGGCGCCGGGATCACCGGGCTCGCGGCCGCAGCCTGGCTCGAGCTCGACTGTGATGTATCCGACGTGGTGGTCGTCGATGCCGCAACCCGGCCCGGCGGCAAGATCGAGACCCGGATCGAGCATGGCCACCTCCTCGAGGGCGGGCCGCAGGGTTTTCTCGACTCGAGCCCCGACACGCTCGAGCTCGCGCGAGCGGTCGGTCTGGCCGAGCAGCTGGTGCGGGCCGACGAGGGAGCGGGGGATCGGTTCATCCTCCGGGCCGGCCGGCTCCGGCGCGTTCCCCTGTCCCCGGTCGCCTTCGCGACCTCCGACATTCTCGAGCTCTCGGGCCGGCTGCGGCTGTTGGCTGAACCGTTCGGCCGGCGCCCACCGGCCGGGGACGAGTCGGTCTTCGACTTCGCACGCCGGCGCATCGGTCGCCGTGCGGCCGAGGTGCTGGTCGACGCGATGGTGACCGGAGTCTTCGCCGGCGACTCGAAGCGGCTGTCGCTGCCGGCCACCTTTCCCCGCATGGCGGCCATGGAGCGGGAGCACGGCTCGCTCACCCGCGCGCTGTTCGCTCGCATGAGGGCCGCGCGCCGCGCCGGGGGCAGCGGTGGCGGGCCCTCCGGCCCGGCCGGACACCTGACGACCTTCGCTCGTGGTATGGGCCAGCTCCCCGAGGCGCTCGCGGACAGGCTCGGAAGTCGGCTTCTGCTCGCCACCCGGATCGAGCGCATCGAACGCCACCGCAGCGGCTTTCGACTGATCGGGGCCGGGGTGGACCTCGCCGCGGACAGGGTGCTGCTCGCCGTCCCCGCCGCTGCCGCCGCGCGGCTCGCCGGCCATCTCGCCCCGAGCGCGGTTCCGTACCTGCAGTCGATGACCACCGCCGCGATCGCGGTTCACATGGCGTCGTACGGTGATCAAGACGCGTTCGGGCGGCCGGTACGCGGGTTCGGCTTTCTGGTGCCAGGATGCGACGACATCGGCATCCTCGGCACGCTCTACTGCCATTCGATCTTCCCTGGACAGGCCCCGAAGGGTCACCTGCTGCTGCGCACGATGGTCGGCGGCGCGCGGGACCCGGAGGGCGCGGGTCTCTCCGACCAGGCGCTCGACGACCGGGTCGCCGGTGCGCTCGAGCGAGCTCTCGGAGCACGTCCGGCACCCGTCCGCCGGTGGGTGGTGCGATGGCCCGAGGGGATCGCGCAGTACACCCTCGGCCACCTCGACCGGGTCGCCGCGATCGAAGCCGCATTCGGCGAGGCCGGGCTCGAGGCGGCCGGCTCGCCCTATCGCGGGGTGTCGGTCAACGACTGCATCCGACAGGCGCGCGACGCCGCCCGCCGGCTCGCCGTCCTGCCCGGGTGAGCCGCCGCCGAGGGACGATCCGGCCTGAACCGGACAGAGAGACATGGGGCCCGACCTCGCGCCGGTGTGACGCGCGAAGACACGCAGAGCGCCAAGAAATCACGAGGGGAAGACGAGCGTGGTGAAGGCCGGAGCGCCTGATGCCGCCTCGGCGACTCGATTGAGCTCGGGTCGGTCACGCCAGGGCCGAGCCATCGGACGCGAGCCGCTCGCTCCCACCGTCCTGCCCTCACTTCGCGACCTTCGCGTGTTCGCGGTTCAAGCCGGGTGGGCGGGCGGCCGGGAGCGGAGGGCGGGGACGGGCCCGAACCGCGACCCGAACCGACGGCCCGACCCCGGACGCACGCGGGCCCACGAATGGACGGCGAGCCGATTCGCTCACCGGCGACAGGGGTAGCGGGCGCCGCCCACGCCGAGTCTCTGGGTCGCCGTGGTTGGTCGAGGAGCGTCGAATCAGCTCTTCTTCTTGCCGAGGGCGGCCATGAGCTGGGCGCCGAAGCCGGTGACGCTCCCGCTCGAGTCGGTGCCCGAGCTCATGTGCTGGCTGTACTCCCGGCGCTCGGCCTCGCGCTGCTGGGCCTTGACCGAGAGGCTGATCCGACGCCGTTCCGGATCGACCGACAGCACCTTGGCGGTGATCCGGGTCCCGGGCTGCCACACCGTCCTCGGGTCCTGGTCCCTGTCGATGCCCATCTCGGACACGGGAACCAGAGCGCTGACCCCCGGCTCGAGCTCCACGAAGGCGCCGAACTCGGAGCCGTTCTCCACCACACCGTCGACCGACTGGCCCTCCTGATACCGCATGGTGATGCGCTGCCAGGGGTCATGGTCGGGTATCTGGCGGAGGGTGAGGCCGATTCGGCGCGCCTCGAGGTCCAGGTCCCGAATCCACCCGCTGACCTGCGAACCCACCTCGAGCTCGGGGTCGTCGATCTCGACCCCGGGCGGCAGCTGGCTCACGTGCAAGAGCCCATCGAGGCCCGGCTCGAGCTCGACGAAAAGGCCGAACGGCGCCTTGCGAACGACCGTTCCGGTGAACGGGCCTCGCGCCGGGTGGCGGGCCTCGGCCTGCTCCCACGGGTCCTCCAGGAGCTGCTTCATGCTCAACGAGATCCGGTCCTTCTGCCGATCCAGATCGAGGATCTTGACGGTGACCGTCTGGCCGAGCTCGAGAACCTCGCTCGGATGCCCGACCCGGCGATGGCTGATCTCGGTGACGTGGACCAGGCCGTCGACCCCGCCGAGATCGAGGAACGCACCGAAATCGGTGAGGGAGCGGACCCTCCCCTCGACCACGGCGCCGACCTCGAGCCGCTCCCAGGTCTGCTGGCGGGCCAGATCTCGCTGCTCGCGAAGGAACGCGGCGCGCGACACCACCAGCTTGCGCTCGTCGGCGTCGAACTCGAGGATCTTGAAGGTATAGGTCTGGCCGAGGTGCTGGTCGACGTCGTCCGAGCGTACGTCCGAGATCTGCGACGCGGGACAGAAGCCTCGTACGCCGGCGATGGTGACGTCGAAGCCGCCCTTGCGGCGCCCCACCACCTTGCCTTCGAGCGGCAGGTCCTCCGCCACCGCGTCGGTGAGCTTCTCCTTCAGACGCATCTCGACGGCGAGTCGCCGGGAGACGCGGATCTCCTCGTCGATTCCGGTGACGACCACCTCGACCGGGTCGCCGGTGCCGAGCTCGTCGAGCTCCGAGCGGTCGAGGACCGCCTCGGACTTGCCGCCGATGTCGACCAGCGCAACGTCGCCGTGGATCGCCGCGATGGTGCCCTCGACCACCGCGCCGACGACGACCTGGTCCTCGAGGCTGTCACGGAGGGCCTTCTCGAAGTCTGACATGTCCTGGGGTGCTTGGCTCATGGTCGGCCTCTTGGGGATCTCTCGCGGTTCGTTGACCGCGCGGGGCCGAAAGGATACCACGGTTCCCGGCAGGCGGGGTCGGCGCGCTACACTCCTCCCATGTGGCAGACCTGGATCGCCGGCGAGACCCTCGGGTGGGTGTTGGCCGCCTGGCGCACCACGCTGCGGAACGAGATCCGTGGCCTCGACCTTCTCGACCGGCACCCGCGCGCGGTCATCGCGGTCTGGCACGGGCGCATGCAGTGCCCCATCTTTGCCGTCGCCCACCGCGGGGTGCTGACGATGTCGTCCCGCTCGACCGATGGCGAGATCGCCTGCCGGGCGATATCCAGGCTCGGGCTGATGCCGGCCCGCGGTTCGACAGGAAAAGGAGGTCTCGCCGCGTTCGAGCAGATCCGTCGCTGGCTGGAGGACGGCCGAGGCGGTTTCGTCGGCCTGACCGTGGACGGTCCGAAGGGGCCGGCCCGGCGGCCCAAGCGGGGCGCGCTCGAGATGGCGCGCCAGCTCGACCTCCCGCTGATCCCGGTTTCGTTTTCGTCGCGTCCCTTCTGGCGCCTGAAGTCCTGGGATCGCATGATCATCGCCCCCCCCTTCGCCCGCACGGTGGTCGAGTTCGGCGAGCCTCTCCGGATCGTGCCCGGGGAGCCGCCGGCGGTGGCCCGACTTCGAGCTCGCCCGGAGGATCGACGAGCTGACCCTCCGGCTCGACCACGAGCTGCACGGGCGGTCACTGTGGCCCTAGGGGCCCGCCCGGGCGCTTCGCCGCTCCGGTTCGCCGCCGCGGCGGCCCTGACGATGGCAGTCCTCGCCCTGCTCGCGATCTCGTGGAAGACCGGGCACGAGTTTTGCGATCGGCGGCTGGGTTTCGAGCTGTCGGCTGCCGAGGACGGCCTGCTGGTGGAGGGTGTGGCTCCCGGGCTCGGCGCCCACCGCGCCGGGATCGAGCCCGGCGACGTCCTGGTCGAGATCGGCGGCCAGCCGGTCCGTTCCTTCGTCGACTACGACCATCTCGCCGAGTCGTTCTCACCGGGCCGAGAGGTGCCGCTGACCGTCATCCGAGACGGCCACCGGTCGCGGCTCGCGGTCACCCCCGGCGCGCCCTTCGAGTGGCCGATGTTCGCCCTCAACGCCGCGCCCCCCCTGGCCTATCTCGCGCTGTTCCTGATGGCTCTGGTGCAGCTGGGCGGCGACCTCCGGGGCCGGCTCCTCGCGCTCTTCTCCGCGTCGGTGGCGATCGAGCTGGCCCTGCCCTCCGGCCTTCCCGACGGCAGCCTGTCCGAGCTCCTGGCGAGCTCGGTCTTCCTCTTCATGACGGGGCTCGAGCTGGGCCTCGAGCTCCACCTCGCCTCCGTGATTCCACGCCCCGCGAGCTGGCTGAAGAGCCGCGCCAGGCCGGTCCTCGTGTACTACGCCATCGGTCTCGGCTTCGCGGTGATCGGGGTCCTGACCGAGGTCTCGGACGCCACCGGGGCGCCGCTCTTGCCCTGGGACTCCGACCAGCTGGCGACCGTCCTCGACTCGATCCTGCTGCCGGGCTGGGCGCTCGCGGTGGTCGCGATCCTGGCGATCCAGGTTCGCTCCGCCGTCTCGGCGCGGGAGCGTCACCAGGCCCTGTTCGTCCTGCTCGGCGTGGCGCCCTGGGCCGCCTTCACCCTCGGTTCCCAGATAGCCACCTGGCTCGGCGCCGAGCTCCCGGCGACCGCGACCGAGGTCGTCCAGCCGGTGGCCTTGATCGCCTATCCGAGCGCGGTCTTCGTCGCGATCCTGCGGTACCGCCTGTTCGACTTCGAGCTGGTGGTCCGCCGGAGCCTGGTCTACACGACCGTGACCCTGCTGCTGGCGGCAGCTGGGCTCGGCATGCTGTCGTTCGCCTCCGGCGTGGTCGGCCAGCTGACAGGAAACGATCGGCTGCCGTTCTGGATCGCGACCTCAGTTGCTCTCGCGGTCGGCCTCCTGTTCGCTCCCCTGAGGACGATGGTGCAGCATCAGGTCGACAGTCGCCTGTTCCCTGAGCGGGTCGCGATGCGGAAACGGCTGACCGACCTCGCCGCCAACCTGCCCGCGCTCGGCAATCTGCCGTCCATGGGTCGCCACCTGGTGTCGGAGATCCGCGACATTTTCGACGTGCGCTCCGCTTCCCTGCTGGTCGCAGATCCCCGGACCGGGGTGCTGGTCGGTCTCGCTTCGACCGCGGTCAACCTCGAGCTCCACGCCGAGCGGTCTTTTCTGCTCGGACCGGAGGACGAAGGGGTTCGGCTCCTGAGCCGCGCGGGTCGGGTGCTGCCCGCCGGGACCGTTGCACGCCACAGCGCGGTGCTCGCTCAGAGGTTCGAGTTCTTCAACGTCGAGTGGGCGATCGCACTGCGCAGCGGCGACACCCTGGCCGGGATCCTGCTTCTCGGGTCGACCTCCGACCGCGGACGTTTCCCGGCCGAGGCGAGGGAGCTGCTCGGCCTCTTCTCCCACACCATCGCCAGCGTGCTCGAGAATGTCAGGCTCTTCGAGTCGGCCACCTTCGAACGGCTGACCGGGATCCTCCGCCGGGAAGCGGTGCTGGACCTGCTCGAGCGCGAGGCTCGGCGAGCGGTCCGCTACCGCCGGCCGCTCACCGTCGGCATGGCGGACATCGACTTCTTCAAACGGGTCAACGACCGCTACGGACACCTCGCCGGGGACGCGGTGCTCAAGCTGGTCGCGCAGGCGATGTCCTCCGGCCTCCGATCGAGCGACTCGATCGGCCGCTACGGCGGCGAGGAGTTCCTGTTCGTCTTTCCGGAAAGTGACCTCGCCGGCGCGGTCCGGGTGGCGGAGAAGATCCGGTCGGCGGTCGAGTCCATCGCCCTCGAGGTGGAGCACGCGCCGCCGATTCGCGTCACGATCTCCATCGGGCTCGCCCAGCTGTCAGACCGGCACGAGGGCGAGCACGCCACCCGGATGCTGATCGCGGAAGCCGACGCGGCCCTGCTGCGAGCCAAGCGTTCCGGCCGCAACCGGGTGGAGCCGGCTCACGCGCTGGTGCCGCAGCGTTTCGGCGCCATCTCCTGATCGCGGAGCGCCCCTTCCGGCGCTATGCCTGCGGTTCGAGCAGGCGATCGAGCTCCTCCGCCAGGCCTCGGAGCTGGACCGCGATCTCCCGCAGCCGCCGGTCGCGCTCAGCGCCAGCGTGCCCGACCCCGTAGGCCCGCTTCACACACTCGTAGAGAGCCATCTGCGGGGCGACCACCGCCTCGACCCGGAGACCGGTGATCTCCTCGAGGGCACGTCTCGCTCCCTGGTCGGCGGGATCTGTCATCGCTACTCTCAGCACGTCCTCCCCGGCCTCGACCGGAAGGCAGCCGAGCCGCATGGCCGTGGTGAGGTCGACCATCGCCAGCGCTTCGGGCTCGGGCACCAGAGTCGACGGGTCGACCGCCTCCACGCCGAGCTGCTCGCCGAGCCAACGGGCGAGGACCCCGCTGTCGATCACCCCGAGCCGGACCAGGGCCGATCCGATCCGGTCACCGGTCCCCCGCTGCATCTGGAGCGCGGCCTCGAGCTCCGAGCTCTTGATCACGCCGCTCTCTCGCAGCAGGTCACCCAGTCGCTTGCTGCTCATCGTCCCTCCCCCTCAGGTCGGTCGGGGCACGGCGTGGCGGGCCACACCCGAACCGTCGCCTCAGCCGTGGTTCAAGTGCCTTCCCGCGATCGTAACCGAACCGTCACCGATCGACCTCGGATCGGCTGCACCTCGACGTCGACGCCTGGCTTGGCAAGATCCAGCACGATGTGCAGCTCGGGAGGCCGGCGGTCGCGGTGGAGGCCGACCCGGATCCGCGCCAGCTCCCGCCCACCGACCTCGAACACCGGCCGCCCCTCGTACCCGGTGACGCCGGCCAGCCGGATCACATGGCGGTCCGGCCCGCTCATCCTCGCGGACCTGACGGCATCTTCCGCGATCGGCCGCGACAGCTCGACCGTGACCTCGATACCGGTCCCGTCCCGGCGCCAGACCACACCCGTCGCCTGGACCTCGCCATCCCCTGGGCCCGTCTCGGGCTGCGCCGACGGCGACGGCCGCCCCTCGGCCTCGGCGACAGCGGTGGGCGTCGTCTCCTCCTCGGCATCAGGCTCGGTCGTGCTCGCGACCACCGACCGCGCGAGGTAGAGCATGCCGCCGATGATTCGCTTGCCCATGTAGAGCAGGCGCCAGGGCCCGATGAAGAGCACCCCGGCCAGCGCGATCACCAGGACCAGCACGATCATCATCTTACGATCGGGATCGAGGCCGAGCCGCGGCCGGATCATCTCCCGGTCCCCGTCGGGGATGAGCGAGAAGTCGAACTCGACGCCCCCTTTGTCCGTGACCCGAACCGGTGGCGCGGACGGCGACGCCGGCGTCCGCTTCCGTGCCGGGCTCTCGACCCTCCCCTGCTCCGGCGGCGGCGCGTCGCCCCTGCCGACAGTCGAGGGCTCCTTCCAGGGAAGCCCTGGTTGCACCGGCTGCTCCCCTGGATCGCCTGAGGGCACCGCGGTCGCGATCCGGATCCCGTCCAGGCGCACCGCGCCGCCGGCGTCGCGGTGGCGGGAGATCAGCTCCTCGATCAGCTGCTTGCCGGCCGGAGTCAACCTCAGGAAACGAACCGCCATCCCCGCCGGACGTCCGTCGGGTGCACCGTCGCCGCGCACCCAGACCACCTGTCCCTCACCGCGGATCAGGCTTCCCCCGCCGCGCAGGCGGGCCTCGAACGACACCACCGAGCCGACCGGAGCCGGCTCCGCCACCGACAGGAACATCCCGCTCCGGGAGAGGTTGCCGTGGGCCGCGGCGAGAAACGAGGAGTACGAGTCGTACACCAGGTCGACGTGCATCTCGACCCGGGCATGATGGCGTCGCTCGCTGCGCTCGTCGCTGTGGGCCATCGCCGCCGGTTTCTCCCCGCGTCGTCCATCCCAGGTGGCGCGCGCCGCAGGATAGCACCGTAGGCGGGACGCCGGGCAGCTGTCCGGAGACCTCCGCGGTCGGACCGGTGCTCAGACAGCCGTCAGTCGACCGTCCGCCGGCGCAGCTGCGACGCCCGTTGCAGCCAGCGCTCGGCCCGCTCGGCCTTTCCGCGCCGCAGATCGAGCCGCGCGAGCGCATCGTAGACCTCCGGTTCGTCGCGATAGGCCCGCCGCGCCCGCTTGAGATAACGATGCGCCTCCCGAAGGTCGCCCTGCGACATCTCGACGTCGGCGAGCGCGATCAGGGTGAACGGGCTCGACGCGCCCTCGCCCGCTGCCCGGAGGGCCATCTCGGCCTCATCGTCCTGTCCCTTCCGCCTGAAGATGTACGCCATGTTGGTCAGGGCGGACGGGTTGCCCGGCTCGACCTCGAGCGCTCGCAGGTAGGCTTCCATCGCCCGGCCGGTGTCCCCGAGGCGATAGCTGGCGACCCCGAGCCCGATCCAGGGAGCAGCCAGGTCCGGGTCGAGCGAAGCGGCGATCCGATAGTGGTGCCGAGCTGCCTCCAGCTCCTCCGCCCGGACCGCGTCGCCGCCCAGGTTGGTGTGGAAGAGCGCGCTGGCCGAGAGGTCGTCCACGATCCTGGTCTGGACGTAGGGAATCTCCGAAGCCTGGTAGAAGTCGAACAGGTAGAGCCGGCTGGCCTGGGAGTAACCCGCCACGACGTGCCGGTTCACCACCACCACCGTGTCGTCTCGCTCGACGCTCGGCGGCCGCCTGACCATGACCAGGAAGGTCGGCAGGCCGACGCTGCGGGCGAGGGTGACAAAGAGCGAAGTGAACGCGAGGCAGTTGCCGCTGCGTTGGAGGAAGGCCTGCTCGGCGGTCAGAGTCACCCGCTGGTCGTAGTTGAAAGGGAACTCGGTGGTGTCGAAGAGCGCCCGCTGGAGCCGGTGAAGACGGTCGAGCGGGTCGGTCTCGCGCTCGATCGCATGGCGGGCGAACTCCACCATTTCGGGCGTGGCGTCGAACGGGTAGATCACCTCCGCGGGGTCGATGCCGCGCTCCTGGATCTCCTCCAGCCAGGCCTGGCGGCCGAAGTGGAGACTGTCCCTGGCACCGGCAGCGGCAGCGGTGGCCGAGGTCACGGCCAGTACCAGGAGCAGGACGGCAGGGCGAGGATGCGATCGACTCATGCTTCGATAGTACGACAGGTCTGAAACCAGGTTACAGACAATCGCCCGGGCCGGCCGCCCGCAGGCGATCCGGCTCGCGAAACCGCCTGCTGCCCGACGGGTTTCGCCCCCGGGCGCACATTAGAATACCGGCGTGGCGGTGGTCATCGATCCTGAACATCGTTCGGTCGCGGCGAGCGTGCGCGACCTGGTCGGCGAGGGTGCGCAGCGCGTGATCGGCCTGACCGGAACCGGGCTGACCCGCCTGTGGATCGGCAGCGCGCTCCACCGCAGGGTCCAGGAAGAGCTGGCCGCGGTCGAACCGGGGTTCGAGGCAGAGGTCCCGGCCCGGCTCGAAACCGCGGTGGACGGATGGAGAGTGACCGTCACCGGCCGGGCCGACGGAGTGGTCCGTGATGCCGACGGCCGGGTCGTGCGAATCGACGAGATCAAGACCCTCCATTTCGCGGTCGACCTGCACAATCTGTTCGCCTCCGAGCGGCTCGAGCCGTTCCGGCGACAGGCGACGCTGTATGCCGCGATGCTGTCCCCGGCCGAGAGACCGGCGACGGTGCGCCTCCTGTTGGTGGACATCGTCACCCGCGACGAGCGCATCGAGGAGGTGGTGTGGGATCACGGGACGGTCGACGGCTGGGTACGCCAGGCGGTGCGTCGGCTGATCGCGGTCGAGCTGCGGCGCCTGGCCCGTCTCGACGACCTCCGTGCAGCCGCCGAAACCCTGCCGTTCCCCCACCCCGAGATGCGGCCCGCCCAAGAACCGATGGCGGCGGCCGTCGAACGCGCGCTCGGCGGCGAGCGCCACCTGCTGCTCGCCGCACCCACCGGGGTCGGCAAGACCGCCGCGGTGCTCCACCCCGCGCTGCGGACCGCCCTCGCCTCCGGTCGCGGGGTCTTCTGTGCTGACCGCCAAGACCCTGCAGCAGCGGCTCGCCGTCGACACCGCTCCGCGCGATGCAGCGGGAGTGGCTCTCCGCAGCCTCCAGCTGCGCGCCAAGGCGAAGATGTGCGCCCACACGAGATGATCTGCCACGAGGAGTTCTGCCCCTACGCCGAGCGAGTACGGCCTCAAGCTCGTGCGCAGCGCAGCTGTCCTGCCGAAGCCTGCTCTCGACCGCGCCGCACCTCGACCCCGAGACCGGATCTACGACGAGCGCCCGCGCCGCCGAGGTCTGCCCGTTCGAGGTCGCCTCGACCTGCTGCGCGACGTGCGACGTCGTGGTGTGCGACTACAACTACGTCTTCGACCCGACGATCGGCGCTCGGCGCAACCTGGTCGGCGGCGGCGCCCTCGGCACACGCCGTGCTGGTCATCGACGAGGCGCACAACCTGGTCGACCGGAGCCGCGCGGCTACTACTCGCCGGAGCTCGGCTCGGCGCTGCTCGATGCGGCCGGCGCCGTCCTGGTGAGCGCCAGCGACAACGAGGTGTTCCAGCGACCTGGCCGAGCTCGTCGGACGAGCTCGCGGCGCTGATCGACGGCACGGTCGCCGGCGCGCTCGAAGAGCGGACCGGGACGCCCGCCAGATCGAGCCTCGCGCCGACGAGCTCGCCGAGCTCCGGATCGACCTCGACGGCGCGATGCGCAGTACTTCCTGTACAAGCGTGACGTACGACCTGTGGCTGGCCGACGACCCGGTGCTCGACGTGCTTCTCTCGCGGTCGCCCGCCTGCACCGGGCTCGCTGAGCCTCGGCGGCGACGAGTTCGTCCCGCTCGCCGAGCGTTCCGAGGGCCGGACGGCGAGCGGAGGATCGCTGCGCATCGTGTGCCTCGACGCCTCGCGCTTCCTCGGCCCAGGTGCTCGAGCGAGCGCGGCGGCTGCATCGCGATGTCCGCCACCCTCGAGCCGTTCGAGTTCTACCGCGACCTGCTCGGGTTCGAGCCGACCGCACCGACACCCTGGCGCTGCCGTCGCCGTTCCCGCCGAGAACCGCCTGGTCGTGGCCGTCGACGAGGTCGACACCACCTACCGCGAGCGGCGGGCCGCACTACGGCCGCATCGCGCGAGCTGGTCGCCGAGTCTGGCGCCACCCCGGCGGCAACGCCCTGGTGCTGTTCCCGCGCTACGCCTTCCTGCGCGACGGTGCGCGGACCGCCTGCACGGTCGCGGGCACCGCGGTCGGATCCAGCAGCGGCGACGACGAGCGACCGCACGCGCCAGCGCATCCTCGCCCGCCTGGCTGCTCCAACGAGCGCGCACGCAGCTGCTGCTGGCGGTGCTCGGCGGGATCTTCGCCGAGGGCGTCGACTACCCCGGGGAGATGCTCTCGCAGGTGATCGTGGTCTCCCCCGGCCTGCCCCTGTTCAACCTCGAGCGCGAGCTGCTCAAGGCGTACTACGCGCGAGCAGTACGGCCGCGGCTTCGAGTACGCCTACCTCATTCCCGGGCATGACGCCGGGTGGTCCAGGCGGCCGGCCGCCTGATCCGCTCGGACGAAGACCGCGGCGTCATCGCGCTCATCTGCCGTCGCTTCCTGCGACCCGCGCTACGCCGCGCTGCTGCCCGAGGAGTGGACCGAGGAGACGCCGACGACGCTCCGAGTGCCCGATCCGGTCGCCGCGGTTCGGGCCTTCTTCTCCCGCGGCCGAGGAGCCGGCTCCTGATGAGGCCTCGGACCGATTCGGCAGCCGATCCGGGGCCGGTCTCGCGCGACGCTCTCCGTCCCGCTACACTGAGGTCATGCGGTCCACCTTCACCACGCTCCTGATCGCGTTTCCCGCCGTCGCCGTGGCGAGCTCGTTGTGGTTCGCACCGAGCTCCAGGCCATGCGCCGTGAGCTCCCGCGACTGGAGTCCACCCGCGACCTCGAGCGTTTCAAGGCGGTCGTGGCACGCCAGATGATCGCCGCGCTGGTGCAGATCGGCCTGCTCGGGGCCCCGGTCGTGTTCTACTGGTTCGGCCTTCTGAGCGGCGTTCTCGGCCCGGCGACATCGCTTACGTCATCGTGCCGGCGGCGGTCGTTCTGGCGGTTGCGGCGTGGTCCCGCTCGATCGAGAAGGCCGCGCAGAGTCTTCCGGCGGCCACCGAGAGCTCGCGGCTCAGCGCGACCGGGTGGTCCGCACCTGGCTGAAGAAGCCCCTTCCGGACTGGTGAGCCCGGTTCGCGATCCGCCGCGCGGAGGCGCCGCCGCCACCGACCCCCTCGCCGGCTTCTCGGAGCCGGTCCGTGACTGGTTCGCCGAGGCCCTCGGTGAGCCGACCCCGATCCAGCGGCTGGCGTGGCCCCGCATCGCCGCCGGCGAGCACGTGCTGGTCACCGCGCCGACCGGCAGCGGCAAGACCCTGGCCGCGTTCCTGTGGGCGATCGACCGGCTGCTCTCCGGTGCGTGGTCGACCGGGGCGGTGCGGGTGCTCTACGTGTCGCCGCTCAAGGCGCTCGGCAACGACATCCGCCGCAACCTCGCTCGTGCCGCTCGCCGGGCTTGCCGCGAGCGCCTGCCGACGGCGCCGGCGTGGAGCTGCCCGAGATCCGGGTCCAGATCCGCTCCGGCGACACCCCGCCAGGACGAGCGCCGGCGGATGCGCGCGGCGGCCGCCCGAGATCCTCATCACCACCCCGGAGAGCCTCAACATCCTGCTCACCTCGCGCCGCGGGCGGGCGACGCTGCGCGCCGGTCGCAGACGGTCATCCTCGACGAGATCCACGCCGTCGTCGGCGGCAAGCGCGGCGTCCACCTGATCACCGCGGTCGAGCGCCTCGGTGCGCCTGGCCGGCGAGCTCCAGCGCATCGCCCTGTCGGCCACGGTGCGGCCGCTCGAGCGGGTGGCCCGCTGGGTCGGCGGCGTCACGCTCGAGGACCGGCTCGGCGCCGCGCTACGCGCGACCGACCGCGACGTGGCGGTGGTCGCGCCGCGCCGGCCGCGCCGGGTCGAGCCGCTCGAGGTCCGCGCCGCCGTCGATCCCGGCGCCGACGAGCCGCCCCGCGCCGGCGAGCTGTGGAACGCGCGTCGTCTCCGAGCTGCAGGCGACCGTCGCCCGCAACCGCTCGACCCTGGTCTTCGCCAACAGCCGCCGCATGGTCGAGAAGCTCGCACGCGCCTGGTCAACGAGGACGCCGAGCCGCGAGCTCGCCTACTCCCACCACGGCTCGCTCGTCGCGCGAGATCCGGGACGTGGTCGAGGAGCGCCTCAAGGCGGGGAGCTGCGCGGCATCGTCGCCACCAACTCGCTCGAGCTCGGCATCGACGTCGGCGCCCATCGACGAGGTGGTGCTGGTCCAGTCGCCGCCCTCGGTGGCCTCGGCGGTGCAGCGCCTCGGCCGCGCCGGCCACGCGGTGGGAGCCACCAGCCGCGGCCGACTCCTGACGCTCGCTCCCGCGCGACCTGCTGAGCGCCGCGGTCGTGGCCCGGGCGGTGCTCGCCGGCGACATCGAGGAGGTGCGGCCGGTCACCGGCGCCGCTCGACGTGCTCGCCCAGGTGATCGTGTCGATGACCGCGGCGAGACGCTGGCCGATCGACGAGCTGTACGCGAGATCGTGCGCGTACCGAGGCCTACCGCGACCTGCCGCGCCGCCACTTCGACCTCGTGCTCGAGATGCTCGCCGGGCGCTACGCCACCACCCGCATGCGCGAGCTCCGGCCGCTGGTCAGCCTCGACCGCGTCGACGGCACGGTCGCGCGCGCCGGCCCGGGCGCCGAGCGGCTGCGTCTACCTCGTCGGGCGGCACCATCCCCGATCGCGGCTACTTCCACCTGCGGCGTCGCCGACTCCGGCGCGCTCCTCGGCGAGCTCGACGAGGAGTTCGTCTGGGAGCGCTCGATCGGCGACACCTTCACCCTCGGGGTGCAGAGCTGGCAGATCGAACGCATCACCCACAACGACGTGCTGGTCGTCGCCCGATCGCGCGGGCGGGCGGCGATGGCGCCGTTCTGGCGGGCCGACGAGCGCGACCGCTCGAGCTTCCTCTCCGACGCAGGTCGGCGCGCTTCCTGGAGGCGCCGAACCCGACCTCGACGCGCCCCGATGCCGCCGACCGGCTGGCGCCGAGCACCCGATCGAGCCCGGCCGCGGCCGGCGAGCTGGTGCGTTCGCTGCGTCGCCCAGCGGGCCGCCACCGGGGCGCTGCCCGCACCGCCACCGGATCCTGGTCGAGCACCCGCGCCGCCGACGCCGGCTCCGAGCACCGGCGGATCAGTGCTCCACACCGCTGTGGGGCGGCCGGGTCAACCGGCCGCTCGGCGCGGCCGCTGGCGACCGCCTGGGAGGTCGCGGCTCGGGGTGCGCGCCCCAGGTGGTGCACGACGACGACTGCATCGCCTTCACCTTTCCCTCGGGACAGGCTCGCCGACGACCTGCTCGGGCTCCTCGTCGCGGCGCCCGGATCGAGGAGCTGCTCCGCGCCCGCCTCGAGCGACCGGGCTTCTTCGGCGCGCGCTTCCGCGAGGCGGCCGGCTGCGCCCTGCTGCTGCCGCGCGCCGGCTTCAGCCGCCGCACGCCGCTGTGGCTCAACCGCCAGCGGGCCAAGGAGCTGCTCGACGCGGTCGGCGACAGCGACGACTTCCCGCTGGTGATCGAGGCCTGGCGCACCTGCCTCCAGGACGAGTTCGAGCTCGACGCTCTGGCCGTGCTGCTCGACGAGGTCGCGAGACGGCGTCATCGCAGGTCCGCGAGGTCCGCACCGCGAACCCGTCACCGTTCGCCGCCGGCGTGCTGTGGCGCGAGACCAACCAGCTGATGTACGCCGACGACGCCGCGCCCGGGCGGAGTCGCGGCACCCTTGCGGCCGAGCTGGTGCGCGAGCTGGCGACCTCCTCCTCTCTGCGACCGGCGATTCCCGACCGACTGGTCGCCGAGCTCGAGGCCAAGCTCCAGCGCACCGCGCCGGGATGGTCGCCGGGGACCGCCGACGAGCTGGTCGACTGGGCGGCCGAGCGGCTTCTGGTGCCGCCGGCGGAGTGGGACCGCCTGCTCGACGCGATGGCCCGCGACCACGGCGGCGAGGCGGCGGCGGCCATCGCCGGGGCCGGCCGCCGCCTGCTCACCCTTTCCCGACGAGGCGGGCACGGTCCCGCGGGCGTCGTCCATGTCGAGACCGTGCCTCGGATCGTGCGGGCACTCGGGCTCGCGCGGGCGGATCTTCAGCTCGGTCCCCTCGACACGACCGCACCGGATTGCGAGCGCGAGGTGCTCGACGCCCTGCGACGGCTGCTGCCCGAGGGCGAAGCCGGCTTCACGGAGGAGGACGCCACCCAGCTGGTCGCGGAGTGGCTGCGCTGTGTCGGGCCCGTGCTCCCCTCAGATCTCGCCCGGGTCCTGGGCCTCGAGGACGCGGCCCTCGCCGGGATCCTCGACCTGCTCGCCGCCGAGGGCCAGGTGGTGGTCGACACGCTGACGGTCGGCGCGCCCTCGAGCCAGGTCTGCGAGCGCGACAATCTGGAACGGCTGCTGAGGATGCTGCGGGCGTCCCAGCGCCCGACCCTCGAGGTGAAACCGGCCGAGCTGCTGCCCCTCTTCCTTGCCGACCATCAGAGGCTCGGCGTGCGGAATGCGACCCCCGAGGATCTTCGAGCGGCGCTCGAGCCCCTGCTGGGCGCAGTCGTGCCGGCGGGGCTGTGGGAGACGGAGGTTCTCCCCGCCAGGGTCGATCCCTACCTCCCGGCGTGGCTGGACGGGTTGCTCGCCGAGACCGATCTCGAGTGGTTCGGCGCCGGAGAGGGGCGGATCGCCTTCACCCTCGACGGCGAGCGGGAGCTGGTCGCCGAGCCCGCAGGCGACGACGGGCAGAGTCGGTCCTCCGAGTCCCTCTTCCCCCACCCGCTGGGCCGCTTCACCCTCGAAGAGCTCGCCACGCATCGCGGCGAGCCCGCGGCGGCGGTCACCCTTCGGCTGTGGCAGGAGGCGTGGT
Source organism: uncultured Acidobacteriota bacterium (assembly GCA_963714745.1). Classification (GTDB taxonomy): domain Bacteria; phylum Acidobacteriota; class Thermoanaerobaculia; order Thermoanaerobaculales; family Sulfomarinibacteraceae; genus CAVQPK01. Next base: position 1,054,275 of record CAVQPK010000007.1, on the reverse strand, counting down.
GCGGTCAGCTCTCCGCGGACGGGTTTGCAGCCGTCCGGCGCGGCGTCGCCGCTCGCTTCCGGCCGTCCCCGATCCGACAGGAGCAGCTCACGAGGGGCTCCCTCCGGGCGGCCCGCGACCGGTGGCGCAGCTCGCGTTCCTTCGGAGCCTCCTGGTACCGACTGCCGCCGATCGACGCGCCCGAGGACCCGCTCGAGGCCGAGGAGCGAGACCGAGAGAGGGTTCGCCTTCTTCTGGATCGTTACGGCGTGCTGTTCAGGAGTCTGCTCGAACGTGAGCCGGACGGGTTGGGATGGCGGTCGCTGTTCCGCTCCCTACGCCTGCTGGAGCTGGCCGGCGAAGTGGTCTCCGGCCGCTTCTTCGAGGGGGTCGCGGGGCTCCAGTTCGCCTCGCCGGCAGCGATCCGCCGGCTCATCGCCGGGCTGCCCGAGGACCGGGTGTGGTGGCTGAACGCGGCCGACCCGGCGTCACCAGCCGGGCTCGGGCTCCCGCTCGAGCTTCCCCGTCGGGTGGCGACGAGCCACCTCGTCTTCCACGGTTGCCGGCTGGTGGTCGTCTCGCACGCGAACGGCCGCAGGCTCGAGATCCGGGTCGCGCCCGATCATCCCGAGCTGCACCGCTACCTCGGGCTGCTGAAGGTCTGGCTCGGCCGCGACGAGCGACCGCTGCGCAGCGTCACCGTCGAGACCGTCAACGGCGAGCCTGCGGCGGAGGGTCCCTATCGGAAGGCGCTGACGGCGGTGGCGCACACGGTGCGATCCGGTGGTGGCCTGAGATTGTCTCGCCGCTACTGACGAGGGTCATCCCCGCGACGGCCGGCGCCAGGTCGAGTCGCGAAAGACCCCGGCGACCCCCGCGAGCACCAGGGCGGTGCCGCCGAGGGTCGTCCACGTGACCCGCTCACCGAGGATCAGCCAGCCGAGCACGACGGCGATCACCGGGTTGACATAGGGGTAGGTCATCACCAACCGGATCGGGAGCCGCTCGAGGGCCGCCACGAAGGAGGTGAAGGCGATCAGCGAGCCGAACACCACCAGGTAGGCCCACGCCGCCCAGGCCTCGGGAGTCGGGCGGGGTCTGGGCTCGCCGACCAGGAGGGCCAGCACGAGGAAGCCGAGCCCGCCGAAGAGGTGCTGGAGGCCCGAGCTCGCCAACACGTGGACCCGCACCGGGCGCCGTCGCTGGAGCAGCGAGCCGCATGCCCATGACAAGGTTCCCATGATCACCGCGAGCACCCCGACGGTGGTGGCGGTGACTCCGTCCGCCAGCACGGGCGCCGTCAGCACCGCGACCCCGGTAAAACCGACCGCGAGCGATGCCACCAGGAGCAGGCTCGGCGCCCGGCGGTCGATGGCGGTCTCCAGCACCGCCACCGACAACGGCAGGGTCCCGGCGATCAAGGCCGCCAGCCCGGAGCTGATGTGCTGCTCGGCCCACACGACCCCGCCGTTGCCTCCGAGCCAGAGCAGCAGGCCGGACGAGGCCAGGAGGGCCAGATCTCCCCGCCCGAGCCGGATCGGAATCGAACGCACGCGAGCGATCACCAGCAGGAGGACGCCCGCCGTGAGGACCCTCAGGGCCCCGAGCCAGAACGGTCCGAAACCCGCACCGGGCTGGACGGCGACCCGGATCGCGAGGTAGGTGCTGCCCCAGACGACCCAGATGACCGCGAGGTGCAGCAGCCCGGACACCGGCGGGGGCCCTGCGGAGCCGGCGGGCGAGGGTGCGGTCACCTCGACGAGAACCGGCGCCGACGACCCCCGATTCCCCTCGTCGAGAGCTCGGCTTCTCCGCTACACTGACCCTGGGAGGCCGTCAGCTCATGGCTCATCTCAAGGACCCGACGTCGGCGGTCACGGTGCTCATACTCGGCGGCGGTCGCGGCACCCGGCTCGACCCGCTGACCCGTCTGAGCTCCAAGCCGGCGGTGCCGATCGCCGGCAAGTACCGCCTGATCGACATCCCGATCAGCAACGCCATCAACTCGCGATGGAGCGGATGTACGTCCTGACCCAGTTCAACTCGGTCTCGCTGCACCGCCACATCGGCCGCACCTACAAGTTCGACGCCTTCTCCCGCGGCTTCGTCCAGATCCTCGCCGCCCAGCAGACCCCGACCGACGCAGAGCTGGTTCCAGGGCACCGCCGACGCGGTCCGCCAGAACCTCGGCACCTTCGGCGAGCTGCCCGGCGAGCACGTGCTGATCCTCGCCGGCGACCACCTGTACCGCATGGACTACCGCGACCTGCTCGAGGACCACCTCGAGCACGACGCCGACGTCACCATCGCCGTGCTGCCCTGCTCGGAGAGCGAGATCGCGGGCTTCGGGGCGGTGCGGGTCGGACGAGGACGGCCGGATCGTCGAGTTTCGCGAGAAGCCGAAGGACGCCGCAGGCGCGCGCCGGGATGGAGGTGTCGCCGGAGCTGCTCGCCGCCAAGGGCGTCGCCTCCGACCGGCCCTACCTGGCCTCGATGGGCATCTACCTGTTCAGCAAGCGCGTCCTGCTCGAGTGCCTGGCCTCTGACGCGATCGACTTCGGGCACGACATCATGCCGGCGGCGGTGGCCCCTTACCGGGTTCAGGCCCATTTCTTCAACGGCTACTGGCGCGACATCGGGACCATCCGCGCGTTCTTCGATGCCCACATGGACCTGGTCGACGATGCCCCCAACTTCTCCTTCCACGACCCGGCGTGGCCCTTCTACACCCGCCCGCGCTACCTTCCCGGCGCCCTCCTGTCGGGCTGCCGCTTCGACCACGCGCTGCTCGCCGAGGGCACTCGGCTGAGGGACTCGGAGATCTCGCACTCGGTGATCGGACTGCGCACCTCGGCGACCGGGTGCCGGATCAGCCGAAGCCTGGTGATGGGAGTGGACTCCTACGTGCCCGACGCACCGCCCGGCTCGCCACCGGTGGGAATCGGCGAGGGCAGCGAGATCTGCGGCGCGATCATCGACAAGAACGCCCACATCGGCCGCAACGTCCGGATCGTGAACCAACGGGGGTTGACCGAGCACGAGGGCGACGACTGGGCAATCCGCGAAGGCATCGTGGTGATTCCGAAGAACTCGGTGGTTCCCGACGGCACGGTGATCTGAGCTGGTCGGCGGCGGTCCAGTCTGCGGGCGAAACCGACGCGCCCGCGGCGTGACGCGCGCTCGGCTCCGGGTCAAGCCACCCGAAGAGCAGGCGGCCGATGCAGGGCATGACCACCCAGGTCATGAGCGGGACCCCGATGGTGAGCTGAGCGGCGAGCGCCGGCGGCCGCGGCCACGAGCCGAGCAGCGGCGCGGTCGCGATCTTCGACGCCAGGTGCGGCGGAAAGACCCCTACCCCAGTGGGCACCGCCATCTTCTGTTTCGGAGGCGGCTGGGAGACGTTTCGGTCCGGCAGCACGAACCGCGGCTCGAGCCCGGTCAGGGGCTCGACGTCGCGCTACCGCCGCTTGCCGCCGGTCCCGGCCCCGCTCAGCTGTGCCCGGCGGAAGTCCCGGTTCATCCTCGCGATCGCCGAGATCGAGATCTCCTTGGGGCACACCGCCTCGCAGGAGCGGTAGTTGGAGCACGCGCCGAACGCCTCGGCCTCCATCGCCGAGACCATCTCGAGCGCCCGCCGCTCCCGTTCTGGCTGCCCCTGGGGCAGCATGGCCAGGTGCGCCATCTTCGCGCCGACGAAGAGCATCGCGGCGCCGTTCGGGCACGAGGCCACGCAGGCGCCGCACCCGATGCACTCTGCGAAGTCCATCGAGAGGTCGGCGTCCGCCTTGGCGATCGGGACCGAGTTCGCGTCCGGAGCGCTGCCCGTCCTGACCGAGACGAAGCCGCCGGCCTGGATGATCCGGTCGAAGGCGCTGCGGTCGACCATGAGGTCCCGGATCACCGGGAACGCCTTGGCGCGCCACGGCTCGAGCACGAGCTCGTCACCGTCGGAGAAATGGCGCATGTGGAGCTGGCAGACCGTGCTCCCCTTCTGGCCCCCGTGCGCGACGCCGTCGATCACGAAGCCGCAGGAGCCGCAGATGCCCTCCCGGCAGTCGTGGTCGAAAGCCACCGGGTCCTCGCCCCGGGCGATCAGCTGTTGGTTGAGGACGTCGAGCATCTCCAGAAACGACATGTGGGTGTCGACGTCGTCAAGGGTGTAGGTGGCAAAGCGCCCGCGGTCGTTGCGGTCCTTCTGGCGCCAGATGTGCAGCGTGAGCTTCATCACTTGTAGCTCCTCTGGGCGAGGTGAACACTCTCGAAAGAGAGCGGTTCGACGTGACGGCGCGGCACCTCGCCGTCGCCGGCGTGCTCCCAGACCGCGACGTGGCAGAAGTCGTCGTCGTTGCGCAGGGCCTCGCCCTCGGCGGTCTGGTACTCCTCGCGGAAATGCCCGCCGCAGGACTCCTCGCGGGTCCTCGCGTCCCGGCACATCAGCTCCGCGAGCTCGAAGTGGTCGGCCACCCGACCCGCCTTCTCGAGCTCCTGATTGAGCTGGGCGCCCTGACCCGGGACCCGCACGTCCTCCCAGAACTCCTGCCGGAGCGACCGGATCTTCTCGATGGCGCCGTCAAGGCCCTCGGCGGTCCGAGACATCCCGCAGTGATCCCAGACCAGCCGGCCGAGCTCTCGGTGAAAGGTGTCCACGCTGCGCCGACCGTTGATCTTCAGCAGGCGGTCGACCTGCTCCGCGACCTCGCGCTCCGCGTCGCGGAACGGCGGCGCGTCCGCGGACACGCCGGACAGCCGGTGGTTGGCGAGGTAGTCCCCGAGAGTGTAGGGGATGACGAAGTACCCGTCGGCCAGGCCCTGCATCAGCGCCGACGCGCCGAGCCGGTTGGCGCCGTGGTCCGAGAAGTTCGCCTCTCCCAGCACGAACAGGCCGGGGACCGTGCTCATCAGGTCGTAGTCCACCCACAGCCCGCCCATGGTGTAGTGGGGCGCGGGGTAGATTCGCATCGGGACCCGGTAGGGGTTCTCACCGGTGATCTTCTCGTACATCTCGAACAGATTGCCGTACCGATCGCGGATCACGTCCTCGCCGAGCCGCGCGATCGCGTCCGCGAAATCCAGGTAGACGCCGCGCCCCGTGGGGCCGACACCGCGATTCTCGTCGCACACCCGCTTGGCCGCCCGGGACGAGATGTCCCGGGGGGCCAGGTTGCCGAACGCCGGGTAGAGGCGCTCCAGGTAGTAGTCCCGCTCTTCCTCTGGGATGTGGCCGGCGGTCCGGGTCTCCCCCACCGCCTTCGGCACCCACACCCTGCCGTCGTTGCGCAGCGACTCGCTCATGAGGGTGAGCTTGGACTGGTAGTCCCCGGACTGGGGGATCGATGTCGGGTGGATCTGGGTGTAGCAGGGGTTCGCGAAGCCCGCACCGCGGCGGTGGCAGCGCCACACCGCGGTCGCGTTGCAGCCCTTGGCGTTGGTCGAGAGGTAGAAGACGTTCGAGTAGCCGCCGGTGGCGAGCAGCACCGCGTCGCCTGCATGGGAGCTGATCTCGCCGGTCTCCATGTCGCGCACCACGATCCCGCGGGCGCGACCGTCCACCACCACGAGGTCGAGCATCTCGGTCCGGGGGTAGACCGTCACCGTGCCGGCCGCGACCTGGGCCGCAAGGGACGAGTAGGCCCCGAGCAGGAGCTGCTGGCCGGTCTGGCCGCGCGCGTAGAAGGTCCGGGAGACCTGCGCTCCGCCGAAGGAGCGATTGGCGAGATACCCCGAGTACTCACGGGCGAAGGGCACACCCTGGGCCACCGCCTGGTCGATGATGTTCAGGGACAGCTCCGCCAGCCGGTGGACGTTCGACTCGCGGGAGCGGAAGTCGCCGCCCTTGACCGTGTCGTAGAACAGCCGATAGACGGTGTCGCCGTCGTTCTGGTAGTTCTTGGCGGCGTTGATCCCGCCCTGGGCCGCGATCGAGTGGGCGCGCCGGGCGCTGTCCTGGTAGCAGAACGCCTCGACCCGATAGCCGAGCTCGCCGAGGGTCGCGGCGGCCGCGCCGCCGGCGAGACCGGTCCCGACCACGAGCACGGTCTGTTTGCGCTTGTTGGCCGGACTGACCAGCTTGAGGTCCTCTCGCCGGCGGGTCCACTTCTCGGCCAGGGGGCCGGACGGGATTCGTGCGTCGAGCTTCATCGCCGTCCTCCTCCTACAGGTGCACGACGCCGGTCAGCACGGCGAGCGGCATCGAGATGTTCCCCGCGGCGATCAACCCGGCGAAGACAACCGCGGCTCGACGGCGCCAGGGGTCGAGCTTCGGGTGCTGGAGGCCGAGGGTCTGGAACAGACTCCACAGCCCGTGGTAGAGGTGCACGCCCAGCAGAGCGTTGGCCAGTATGTAGAAGCCGGCCACCCACGGGTTGGAGAACCCGACCACCACGTTGCGGAAGACGTCGCCGCGGACGAAGTCCGGATGCGCCGACCCGACCGTGAAGTGCAGCAGGTGATAGACGATGAACGCGGCGATGATGGGGCCGCTCCAGGCCATCGTCCGCGCCGCGTAGTCGGCCGCCGGCGGCCGGAACACGCGGTAACGCACCGGCCGGCTGCTCCGGTTGCGCAGCCAAACCTGGACGGCTGCGACGACGTGCACCATCACCGAGAACAGGAGCACCGACCTCGCCGCCCACAGCACCGCCTTGTTCTTCTGCAGCAGCTCGGCGTAGTGGTTGAGCTGCTCGGCGCCGGCGTAGAGCTGGAGGTTGCCGAGCATGTGCACCGTCACGAAGGCGAAGAGAATGATGCCGGTCACCGCCATCAGCCACTTCTTGCCGAGCGTGGAACCCCAGAAACCCAGGATCGTGTTCATGGTCCCCTTCAAGCTCCCTGTGGTGGGTGTTCACCGGCCGCAAGCCTACCGCCAACGGGACCGATTCTCAACGTTCGTCGCGCGGTCCCTCCGCAGGAGCAACCTGACACGGCCCGTCCGCCCTTCCTGCGCCCGCTGTGCCACCTCAACGATAGCCGAAGACCATCGCGTAGACGATCAGGAAGATCAGCGTCAGGCCGATCCCGAGGGCGGTGAACCCGAAGATCCGGAACAGGCGCTCGGTCCGCGGGTGCGCGGGACCCACGATCCGCGCCGCTCGGGTCGCATCATCAGCCTGCTCCACGAACTCCTCGTACTCACCCGGCTTGTCGTGCTTGAGCTCTTCCAGCGGCACCCGACCGGTGAAGATCACCGGATCCATCGGGAACTTGTCGGGTCGGAAGTGCGTGTTGAAGAAGTGGATGGTGAAGATGAACCCGACCGCGAGCAGGGCCTCGTCGGAGTGGATGATGGTGGCGACGTTGATCGCCCACCCCGGCAGCACCCGGGTGAAGAAGACCGGGAACCAGAGCAGGAGGCCGGTGGAGCCGATCACGAACACGCCCCAGAAGACCGCGAAGTAGTCGAACTTCTCCCAGTAGGTGAAGCGGCCGTAACGGGGCCGCGGGCCGCGTCCGAGGAACCACTTGGTGCTCTCCCAGAACTGCTTGACGTCATTGAGGTTGAACATCAGGGAGTTGGGCCCGAAGATGAACGCGAGCCAACCCTTGCCGGAGGCCGCCTTGGCCCGGAACACGTCCCGGATGTGAAACAGGAACAGCCCCATGAGCACCACGGCGCCGAGGCGGTGCAGGTTGCCCATCGCCCCTGATCCCGCCGAGCACGGTCGACACCGCCTGCGCCCAGCCCATGTAGGAGAACTTGAGCGCCATGCCGGTCAGGGCGAGGGTGAAGAAGCTGAGCAGCATCACCAGGTGCATGGCCCGCTGCTTGCGGGTGAAGCGGAGGTAGAAGCGCTGCTCCTTGTGCCCGTTTTCCTTCAGTGGCCCCCAGTGGTCGCGGGTGCGCCAGAGCCGGAACAGCCACAGGAAGGTGTGGAGCAGGAAGAAGGTCAGAGTCCCGACCAGCAGGGTGGTCATGAAGACGAAGGACCAGTAGAGGGCCGGGTAGCGGTGCGGGTCGTGGTGGGTGGCGTGGGTCAGGTAGCCGGCGAACTGGAGGTGGGCCTTCGGGTGACACTGGCCGCAGGTCTCGACCACGTTGCGATGGCTGAGCGTCGATGCGGGATCGGTTATCGTCAGGATGTTGTGGGTGCCGTGGCAGTCGTAGCACTTGGCGGCGCCCTCCGAGCCGAGCTGGGTGACCTTGCCGTGGTAGGTGTCGAAGAAGGTCTCGGCGAAGTCCTGGTGGCACCGCCCGCACTGGTCCATCATCCGGAACCGGAAGCCCTGGGCGTCGGTCCGCGTGATCGTGTGCGAGCTGTGGCAGTCCTCGCAGTTGGGCAGCACCTCGGTGCTGCTCGACGTTTCCCGGCCAATGGATGCTGGTCTTGAACTCCTCCTCGATCCCCTTGTGGCAGGTCCCGCAGGTATCCGCGAGCCGCTCGTGGTTGACCGACGAGGCCGGGTCGTCGGGTCCCAGCGCGCGGTGCGCGGTGTGGCAGTCGACGCAGCTCGCGGAAACCACCAGGCCGCTCTCCATCAGGCCCTTGCCGTGAGCGCTCTTCAGGTAGCTGCCGACGATGTCGGGGATCTCGGAGTGCACCCGGCCCGCCGCCACCCCACCGAGGGCGTGGCACTGCGCGCACAGCTGCGGCTGGTTGCGGGCAAAGGTCGGCGACGACGGCAGGCGGTGACCCTGGATCTCGTGGGGCTCACCGTGGCAGGTCAGGCACCTCGGAACGTCGGCGTCACCCTTGACCGCGAGGCGCCCGTGTTGACTGAGCTCGTGGTCCTGGACCTGCTCCGCGTGGCAGATGCTGCAGTCGACCGGATCGGTGACGGTGGCGCAGGCACGTTCCTTGTGACCCGGGGTGACCTGGGTGTGGCACTGGGCGCATGCGATCCGGTTGTGCATCGACAGGTCGAGCAGGCCCTCGTCGATGAAGAGCGAGACCTCGGCGCCGTCGCGCTGCGTCGTGAGGTCCTCCTTGCCGTGACAGCGCATGCAGTCACGGTTGGCGGCGCCCTGCGCCGACGCCGGTCGGCGGCGGATCTTGTGCGGCTGGTGGCACTCCACGCAGGACGGGATCTTGTGGGGCTCGGTCTCCCACAGCTTGCCTTCGATGACCTTGACGTGGACCTCCTCGATGCGCCGCGTGGCACTGGGTGCAGGTCTTCGCCACGTTGGCACGGTTGATGCTCGAGTCGGGGTTGTTGTGGTCGAGGATCAGATGGGAGGTGTGGCAGGAGGTGCACACCGCGGTCACGGTCAGGCCCTTCTTGAACAGGCCCTCGCCGTGGACCGACATCGAGAAGTTCTCCAGGATCCGGTCCTGGGGAATGTCGTGCTGCAGCGAGACCTCGGTTCCCTCCCGATGGCACCTTCCGCACAGCAGCGGGATGTTCATGATCGCGGTCGGGGCATCGATGTCGGTGTGCGGCCTGATCGCATGGTGCTCGTGGCAGGTGACACAGTTCGGCGCCAGTGCGTCGCCCTTGAGCCCCGCCCGGCCGTGCAGGCTCCGGCGGTGCTCCGCCGCCTGCCGCGGGTGGCAGCTGCCGCAGGACGAGAACTGACCGGTGAGGTCGCGGGGAGCGGTCACGCTGTGCCCGTGGTGGCAGTCGATGCAGGCCGCGTTCGGCCCGCCGGCGGCCGCCGGCTGCCCGTGGGGGCTCCGGCCCACCTGGCGCAGCTGGCTGCGGTGGCAGGTCGCGCAGAGATCGGTGGCGTGAATCCGGTTGACCGGCGAGTTCGGGTCGCCCGGTCGGAGCACGTCGTGGGTGCCGTGGCAGCGGACGCAGCTGCCTGCCGGAGAGACGGGGTCTGTGGCCCACTTGCCGTGCGGCCCCTCGGCGATCGCCGCCGCGGGCTCGTCGTGACAGGTCGCGCAGTCGACCGGCTCGAGCTCCTCGGGGTGCGGCAGCTCGACGCCGTCGAGATCGCCGTGGCAGTCGATGCATGCGAACCCGGCGTGCACCGATGCGCCATACCCCACGGGGTCGACGAAGACCGAGATCTCGCGACCTCCGCGAGTGCCCTTGGCCTCCGGATCCTCGTGGCACATCATGCAATCCTCGTTGCTCTGAGCGGTCGCGGGGCCGGCGGACAGCGCCAGCAGGAGAGCCAGGATCGAGAGTCCGAGGTGGCGATCACGGGTTCGGGACATGCCGGGCGACCTCCTCACCTGCATCACTGTATCCACATGTGAAAAAACTTTCAAGCTCGAGATACTGTCTCATTCTGAGACGTGAGATCGGTTCGCTTCCCGACCCTCGACCGGCTCGAGCGGAAGACGGCGCAGGTCGCGGTCGCCACCGTTGGGCCCCTCGCGCCACCCGGCTCACCACCGCCCCGGGGCTTCTGCGCCGCAGTCCGGGCAGCGGCCGTCACGGCCAACCCTTCGCGCCGAGACGGCGAAGCCGACACGCCCCACCAGGAGGGCGCCGCAGCCCGCGCAGCGGGTGTCCTCGGATCCCGCCAGCGCCCCCGGGCGGTTGCCCGAGTAGACGTACCGCAGGCCCGCTGCGAGGCCCTGCGCTCGCGCCCGCTCGAGGGTTGCGACCGGAGTCGCCCCCCGATCCACCATCTCGTAGTCGGGGTGGAAGGCGGTGAGGTGCCACGGCAGGTCGGGCGAAACGCCCGCCAGGAAGGCCGCCATGTCACCGAGCTCGTCCGGGCCGTCGTTGAAGCCCGGAACCACCAGCGTCACGACCTCGACCCACAGGCCCATGCCCCACGCGCCGCCGATCGTCTCCTGGACTGCGCCCAACTTGCCTCCCAGAGCCCGATACGAGCGCTCCCGAAAGGCCTTGAGGTCGATCTTGATCAGGTCGGTCACCGACCCCAGGTAGTCCAGCACCTCGGGGGTCCCGTGGCCGTTCGAGACCAGCCCCGTGAGCAGGCCCTCGCCCCGCGCGACCGTGAACACGTCGCGAGCCCACTCGGCGGTGATCAGCGGTTCGTTGTAGGTCGAGACGACCACCGCGCAGGCGCCCGCCTGCGCTGCCCGGACCAGCGACGCCGGGTCAGCAGGTCGGGTCCTCGTCGAGGCCCGACCATCCCTCAGGCTCTGGGAGGTCAGCCAGTTCTGGCAGTACGAGCAGTGCAGGTCGCAGCCCAGCATTCCGAACGACAGCGCCCGGCAGCCCGGCCTGACATGGAAGAAGGGCTTCTTCTCGATCGGGTCCACCGCGACCCCGGCGACGTAGCCCCAGGGCACCCGCAGCGCGCTGCCGTCCCGCGAGCGCACCAGGCAGGCCCCTCGCTTGCCATCGGCGAGCTTGCAGCGGTGCGCGCATGCCCGGCACTCGAGCTTGCCCGAGGCGAGCTCGGCCGCGAGCTCGTCTCGCCGCTCGGTGAACCCGTCGAGCTGTGCACGGTCGTCCATGTCCTCCGCCCCGGCAGATGCGCTTCTCGTCCCGCAGGCCCCATGGTAACCTCAACCTGCAGTTCGCCCAGCGACGAATCGACGTGGCGGGAGGGTGTTCATGGAGTGGCTGCAGCAGAACCTCGACGCCTATCGAGTGGTCTCGGAGATCCTGACCGATCTCAGGATGACCCTCCGGGCGGAGCTCGAGCGTCACCAGGGCAAGCTGTGGTATCGGACCGGGCTTCCGCAGGACGTGCTCGACCGACTGATCGAGCGCAAGGAGAAGGAGAAGGCGATCGACTGGTACGAGAACGAGTACCAGCAGCTGATCGACTTCGCCAGTTTCGGCGACGCGCTCGAGATTCTCGAGCACAACCCGAAGCTGCTGCCCGCGATCCACAAGCTCGCCCCGAACGCAGCCCTGCTGCACGCGCGCTTCATGGAGCTCGAGGTGATGCGCGAGAAGCTGGCGATGACCCGACCGATCAGCGAGGCCGAGCTGGGGTTCCTGATCACCTTCCATCGCCGCTTCCGCAAGGCTCTGGATGACCTCAAGACGACACCAGACGACGAGAAACAGGAAGCCGGCGGGACGATCGAGCCGCCGGCCGCGGCGGCGCAGGAGGCCGGGCCGGACGCAGAGGCAGAGACGCCCGACCAGCCGTCGGCCGACGACGAGAGGACCGAGAAGGTCGAGGAAGACGCCCCGGCGAAGCCGCCCGAGAACCCGCCGAAATCCCGCCCGCCCTCCCGCTCCGCGTCGGTGCCGGGAGGCGGCTCCAAGCCGTCCAAGCAGGCAGCCGCCCGAGAGGCGAAGGAAGACGAGCCGGCGCCCGAGACCGCTTCGGCTGCGACAGCCGACGGCAAGAAGAGCGTTGCACACCTCCTCGAGGAGGGTGAGTCGAAGGCGGTGCTGCGCGCGCTCTACCGTGAGGTGACAGCCGTGGCCGAGGGTCTCTGGACCACGGACCTGCCGCCCACCACCGCGGTGTGGGAGCGTGTCCGCACTCACCCGTGGTACGAGCAGAACATCTCCAAGCTCGGCCTCAAGCCGCTTTCCGACTTCTACGAGATCATCGCCAAGGTGATCGACCGGATGGATGACGGGATCGCCCGCGACCAGCTGCAGGACTTCCTCAAGGAGGCGAACTTCGCCAAGGTCCTGCTGGCTCTGCGGGACATGTTCCAGCGCAACGGAATCTGAGCGCCGCCCACCCCGGCGCGCGCTCCGGAGGCTCGAATGGCCGACTCTGGACGCCGACGCGATGCGATTGCACGCCTGTTCAACTTCGCCAACAACGCCCTGACCATCGCGGGTACCATCCTGACCACTCTGTCGGGCCTGCTGATCCTGGTCTTCGTCACGGTGGAGGCTTTCGGCGAGCTCGACAACCCCTACGTCGGAATCTTCGCCTACGTCATCCTGCCCGCCTTCTTCGTGCTCGGGCTGATCCTGATTCCGATCGGCATGTGGCGCCGACGTCGTGCCCTGATCGCGGCCGGTACCAGCGAGGCCGAGCTTGCACGGTTCCCGCGGCTCGACTTCAATGACCCGGCGCTGAGAAGGGTCGGCATGACCATCTTCACGCTGACGGTGGTCAACGCGGTCATCCTCGGTGCGAGCTCGTACCTCGCGGTCGAGAAGATGGAGACCGTCGCCTTCTGCGGCGAGACCTGCCACACCGTCATGCAGCCCGAGTTCACCGCCTACCAGGAGTCGCCCCACTCGAGGGTGGCGTGCGTGGACTGCCACATCGGGCCCGGAGCGTCCTGGTTCGTGCGCTCGAAGCTCGACGGCCTGCGTCAGGTCTGGCACACCGCGCTCGGGACCTACAGCCGCCCGATCGACAGCCCGGTGCACACCCTGCGCCCGGCACGCGAGACCTGCGAGCAGTGCCACTGGCCCACCAAGCACCACGGTGACAAGCCTGAAGATGATCGCCCGGTACGCGAAGGACGAGGGGAACACCCCGTCCTACTCGGCGTTCCTGCTCAAGACCGGCGGCGGCAGCCTGGACATCGGGAGGCACGGCGGAATCCACTGGTGGCACATCGAGGCCGACAATCGGATCCGCTACGTCGCAGGCGATGAGCGCCGCGAGGAGATCCTCTGGGTCGAGCTGACCCTCCCGTCCGGCGAGGTCCGGACCTACGCACGGGACGGCGCCGAGCTGCCTCCGCCGGAGGAGCTCGAACGAGCCGCGCGAGTGATGGACTGCGTCGACTGCCACAACCGCCCGACCCACGCCTTCCCCACCCCGGAAAAAGCGATCGACTGGGCTCTCGAAACCCATCCCGACCTCCGCGACCTGCCCTACTTCAAGCGTGAGGCGGCGGCCGCGATTCGCGGCGAGTACCCGAGCCGGGACCAGGGCATCGCGGCCGTTCGTGCGGCGGTCGCGGGATACTACCAGCGCGAGCAGCCGGCGCTCGCCGCGTCGAGCGCTGCAGAGGTCGCGCGCGGCGCCGAGCTCGCCGCCGAGGTCTACGGCCGACTGGTGTTCCCGGAGATGCGCACCAACTGGGAGACCCACCCGAACCACATCGGTCACGACGATTTTCCCGGTTGCTGGCGATGCCACGATGACGAGATGAAGACCGCCGACGGCTCGCGGGTGATCCCCCAGGACTGCGAGAACTGCCACGTGTTCCTGGTCGAGGACGAGCCCACGCCGCCGACCTTCGCCGAGGCCCTCGGGGGGTGACCTCGGCGACCACCGAGGCACGAGGGCTCAGCGCCGGTCGTGCCCGCAACCCGAGAGATCGGCGAGCGGACGCGCTCGTTTGGGTTCACACGAAGGCACCAGTTTCGGCGTCGGGCGACGGACATCCGGTCCGGAACACGGCGCCCTCTCGGGCGTGTGACTCGCCGGGATGTGCCGCCCCCCGAGCCCCCACAGCGATCCGGCTGCGCCGGCGCCAGCTCGGGTGCCGGCCATGACCCGCGGTGTGGTTCAGCTCGGCGGGAACTGCTCGGTGTAGGCCCGATAGCGGCGCAGGATGCGGCGGGTGTAGACCACGGCGCGGCGGCACCGGCAGACCCCCGCCGGGAATCCCCTCGCGACCTCGGCATCGTCGAGCAGCGCCAGCGCGGTCTCGACGTGGCCGCTCCACCGGCTGCCGTCCAGGTCCATCTCCCGGGCCAGCACGCGCGCGTCGAAGACGTGCCGGGGACCCACGTTGTACGACGCGATGGCCATCGCCACCCGGTCCGCGATCTCGAGGTCCGGGAACTGGTCCATCATCCGGCGCAGGTAGGTCGCCGCTCCCCGAACCGCCTCGCCCGGGTCGTGGGGGTCCTCCACTCCCAGCTCCCGCCAGGTGGCGGGCATGAACTGGAACAGCCCGGCCGATCCCCCTGGTCCCGAGGCATCGGGGTCGAAGCGCGACTCCTCGTACATCAGCGAAGCCATCAGCCGCCAGTCGAGCCCCTGGTCGCGGGCGGCCTCGCGCAGAAGAGGGTCATAGGGACTGAGGCTCCCTGAAGGAACCTCCGGCAGGTGCCTCGGCACCCATCGTTTGCCAGGCTCGAGCTCGCTCACGGCGAGCTGGCGCAACAGTCCCGAGGACGCGGCGCCCCTCAGGAACCGCTCCGCGGCGCGGATGAGGCCGCCGCCGGCAGGGCTTGCCACCCAGACCAGCGGAAGGTCGGGCAGCACCACCGGGCCGGCCGTGAGCTCCTCCTGTCCCTCGAGCTCGAGCCGGGCTGTGTCGGCGTCGACCACGGCGACCTCCGATTGGCCCCGAGCCAGCGCCGAGATGGCGGTCAGTGCGTCTGCCCCGGGTCTCAGCTCGGCCACGGCCACCGGCGGCTCGAGCGGCAGCTCGGCCAGCCACGAGATCACCGCAGAGGGCGCCGCCACGACCATCCCGGCGAGATCATCGACCCGGTGCGGCGGAGGAGGATCCGTCTTCGCCACGACCACGAGGTCGACCCGCCGGTACGGCCCGGTGGTCACCAGCGCGCCGGCACGGTCGAGGGGTACCGGCTCGTGCAGCGCCGCCAGGTCCCCGTACCCGGCCGAGAGCCAGTCGAGGGGTTCGATCCCTGGCGGCGCGATCGCCAGCTCCAGCCGCACCCCCAGCCTGCGGCCGAAGCTGACCGCAAGGTCGTACTCGAATCCCTCGAGGCCGCCCCGCTCGACGGTGCACGTGGTCGGCGAGTTGCGGGTCACCAGCCGCAGGACCCCGATGCGGCGAATCTCATCCAGATCCCGGCAGGCGCGGTCCCGGGAGGTGCGCGTCAGGACCTGCTCGGCGAAGAGAAAGTCGTTGACCGCCGCAAGCAGGCGAGGATTGCCCGCCCGGGCCACCCACACCACCGCCCGGCGCTCGCTGGCCGGCCCGACGACCCGGAGAACGCCAGGAGTCCGCACCGCATCCACCAGGGCCGAGTCGGCGATCGTCATCTCGTATCGGCCACGGCCCACTCGGGCCAGCACGTTCTCGAGCTCGACCTCCTCGGGGACCGGTACCAGCCTCGGTCCTCCCGGCGGCTCCATCAGGCCGGGAGCCGCCGACCAGGCGGCACGCGACCGGTGGAGGTGCAGCGGCCGCCCTGCGAGGTCGTCGAACCCTCTGATGCTCGAGGTCGGAGCGACGACGACGAGGTCGTCGACCCAGTCCACGGCGGCGGTCGCGGCGAGGGTCGGCCGATCGACGGCCGCTGGAGCGAACCGCCCCACCGCGAGGTCGGCGCGCCCCTGCTCGACCGCGTCCAGCACCTGGTCGTTGCGGCGAACCGCGGCCAGGTCCAGATCGACGCCGAGCCTGGCGGCGAGCTGCGACAGCAGCACGGTCTCGCTCGCTGCTCCCGCCACCGGGACCGCGATCCGTCCGAAGCCGGGACGGACCGCGACCCGGAGCCGACCGGAGGCGCGGATCTCATCCAGATCGCCGAGCCTCGGGGGCTCCTTCCAGCAGCCCGCGACTCCGAAGAAGAGCGCGGCGAGCACTACCGCTCGCGCCCTGCAACGGTCGGTCATCGCGCCTGCCTCTGGTAAGCGGTTCGGTGCTCTCAAGGTCGCCGGCGATTCGCGCGAAACGCCCTGACCCGAGCGTAGCACGACGTCAGGAAGGGGCCCGGACGCCCGCCTTCCCCCGTCCCGGGCGGGCTGGATCCGATCGCACCGGCCCCAGAGCTTCGACCCGGACTCCGCCCGTGGGACAATGCGCCGTGCCGGAGGCCCGATGCGATTCGTTTCCTCTTTCCCCGTCGCTCTGCTCCTGGTCGTCGCCTGTGGCGCACCGCCAGCACCCCCGTCCGCGCCGGCAGAGCCGCAGCCGGTCCGAACCGTGACGGTGGTCACGTCGACCGCCGAGCGTACCCTGACCGCGGTCGGAACGCTGGAGCCGGTTGCCCGGGTGTCGGTCGCGTCCCAGGCCGAGGGGCTGGTCACCGAGATCACGGTTCGCGAAGGCGACCCGGTTCGCTCCGGCGTGCTCCTCGTGCGGCTCGACGACCGCGAGCTCCAGGCCCAGCTGCGCGAGGCGGAGGCCGGTGCCGAGGAGGCGGAGGCGCGGTGGACGCGCACCCAGGCCCTCAGGAGCGAGGGCTTCCTGTCGGTTGCCGAGGAGGACACTGTCCGTGCCGCGGTGAGGATCGCCGACGGCTCGGGCCGAGCTGCTGCGGACGCGGCTCGGCTTCACCCGCATCGTCGCCCCGGTCGACGGGATCGTCATCGCCCGTCGGGTCGAGGTCGGCGACCTCGCCTCACCCAGGACCCCGCTGCTCGAGCTCGCCGCCGGCAAGGGCCTGCTGCTGCGGATCCCGGTCTCGGAGCTCGAGGTCGTCCACCTCGCCGCCGGCGACCGTGCCCGGATCACTGTCGACGCCCTGCCCGGGCTCGGTCTCGAGGGCCACTCGACCAGGATCTTCCCGTCGGCGGACCCGGCGTCGCGCCAGGTTACGGTCGAGCTCACGATCGACGAACCGCCGCCGGAGGTGCGGATCGGCTTCCTGGCCAGGGCTCGGCTGGTGCTCGAGACGCGTCCCGACAGCCTCGTGCTTCCCGAAGACCTGATCCAGCGCGGCTCGGAGGCCGCCAGCTTCGTCTGGGTTGCCGACGACGACGCGGCCCGAATGCGGCCGGTCGAGCTCGGCTGGCGGCTCGGCGACGGTGTCGTGGTCACCGGCGGGCTCGCCCCCGGCGACGAGGTCATCATCGAGGGCCGAGCGGCGCTGAGGGACGGAATGCCGATCCGGCGCCTCCAGCCTCTGCAGCGGGAGGCGGGAGGATGAACGGTCACGACCGTCGCGGCCTCGTCCACTGGTCGATCACGCGCCCGGTCGGGACCTCCATCATCTCGATCGCGATCTGCGTTGTCGGCGTCTCGATGGCGGGACGGCTCGCCGTCGACCTCCTTCCGCGGATCGTCTACCCGCAGGTGAGGGCGTCGGTCGACCAACCCGGGCGTCGACCCCGAGGTGATGGAGCAGACCGTCGCCAAGGTGCTCGAGTCGCGGCTGGCGACCACCGAGAACGCGGTGCTGATCGAGTCCGAGTCGAGCGAGGGGCGCACCGGCGTCGACCTCCACTTCAGCTACGGAACCGACGTCGACCTGGCGCTGCGCGACGCCTCGACCAAGCTCGACCAGGCCCGCGGAGCGCTCCCCGAGGAGGCGGACCCGCCCGTCATCTTCAAGTTCGACCCGTCCCAGATCCCGGTGCTGCAACTTCGCGGTGTCCTCGCCGTCGCGGGACCAGTCGTGGCTCAAGCGCTGGTGCGAGGACCAGCTCGCTCCGCAGCTGCTGACCGTCAACGGCGTCGCCTCGGTCGACGTCGCCGGTGGGCTCGACCGGGAGATCCAGGTCGTCGTCGACCCCGAGCGGCTGCGCTCCTACGGGCTCACGGTGTCCGAGCTGCTGAGCCGGCTTCGGGCCGAGAACCAGGACGTCGCCGCCGGCCGGCTGCGCTCGGCGGGCCGCGAGATCCTGTCCAAGACGAAGGGCCGGTTCCGTAGCGTGGACGACGTCCGTGCCGTGCGGATTCCGCTCCCGCGCGGCGGCGACATCGCGCTCGCCGACGTCGCGAAGGTCGAGCGACTCGTACCGCGACGAGCGCGTCACCACACGGCTCGACGGGCAGCCGGCGGTCCAGGTCGCGATCACCAAGCAGCCGGACGCCAACACCGTGCGGGTCGTGGACGGCTGCCAGCGCGTGCTCGCCCGCCTCGAGAAGGACCTCTTCTTCCCGCCCGACGTGCGCTCGCAGACCATCCAGGACCAGGCCTTCTACGTCCGCTCGGCGGTCTCCGGAGTGGCCCAGGCCGCCCTCGTCGGCGGCGGGCTGGCGATGATCGTCGTGTTCCTCTTCCTGCGCTCGTGGCGGCAGGACGCTCATCATCGGCACCTCGATCCCGATCGCGCTGCTCGGCTGCGTCGCGCTGATGGGTGTCGGCGACCTGACGCTGAACATCATGTCGCTCGGCGGACTCGCCCTCGGCATCGGGATGCTGGTCGACAACGCCATCGTGATGCTGGAGAACATCGACCGTCACCAGCGCGACCACCCCGATGCCCTCGAAGCGGCCCACGTCGGCGCCGGCGAGGTGGCGTCGGCGGTGACCGCCTCCACCTTCACCAACCTCGCCGCCGTGGTGCCGTTCTTCCTGCTCGGCGGGCTGACCGCGCTGCTCTTCAACGAGCTGCTGCTGACGATCTCGTTCGCCATCCTGACCTCGCTGGTGGTCGCGCTGACCCTGGTCCCGATGCTGTCCGCCCAGCTGTTCCGCTTCGGGCATGCCTCGCGGCTCGAAACCAACCGCGTGCTGCGGATCGTGCCGAGCATGGTCACGGCCTGGAGAGGATCTACCGGCGTCAGCTGCCCGGGGCCCTGCGCTGGCGATGGGCCGTCCTGGTCGGCGCGGTCCTGGCCTTCGGCGGCGTCGATCGCCGGGTTCGGGCGGCTGGGCGAGGAGTTCCTGCCGCCGGTCGACGACGGCCGTCTGTCGATCTACCTGCGCATGCCGCCCGAGACCCCCCTCGAGGTCACCGTCGCGGGCGGTCGGGCAGCCGAGCGGGCGATCCGGGACCTCCCCCACGTGGTGCACGTCTTCGCGGCCTGCCGGAGGCACGCATCTGGGGCCGCGGCGTCATCGTTCAGCCCGACCAGGATCTCGCTCAACGTCGAGCTCCGGCCCGGCGCGATCGGGAGATGACCGCCGACCGAGTGGATCCGACAGGCCCAGGCCGCCCTCGAGGCGGTTCCCGAGCTGGCCAACGCCCAGATCCGGGTCCGGCCACCCCGGATTCGCGGCCTGCGCACCTCGACCGGCACCGAGGACATCGAGATCCAGGTCTTCGGCGACGACCTGCGCCGAGCTGCGGAGGATCGGTCTCGAGCTCGCAGTCCCGGCTCGGGGCGCTCGACGGCCTCGCCAACGTCGAGTCGACCTACGAAGAGGTCTCGCCCGAGGTCCGGGTCGAGCTCGACCGGCGCCGCGCCGCCGACCTCGGGCTCGACGTCGGCGAGGTCGGCCGGACCGTTCGGACCGCGGTCGGCGGCTCGGTCCCCACCCGCCTGACCGAGGGTGACCGCGAGTACGACATCCGGGTGCGCTTCGAGCCTTCCCGAGTGCGCACAGCAGACGACCTCGCCGCCCTGCCGCTGTTTCCCTCGAGCGGCGCCCCGATCCGCCTCGGCGACGTCGCCGACGTCTCCGAGATCGCTGGCACCACAGTCGGTTCTGCGCATCAATCAGAACCGGGCGGTGCGGGTCACCGGATCGGTGCTGGCCGAGGCGTGGACCGTGGGTGAGGCGACCGCGGCGGTTCGGCGTCTGATCGCCGAGGAGCCGCTGCCCGAGGGCTACGTGGTGAGGTTCGGCGGCCAGGAGGAGGCGATTCGGCAGAACCGCCGCGCACAGCTGACCGCGATCGGGCTCGCGGTCTTCCTGGTGTTCTCGGTGATGGCCGTGCAGTACGAGTCGCTGGTCAACCCGCTGGTGATCATGATGGCCATCCCGCTCGCCGTCGTCGGCGTGGTGCTCGCCCTCGCGATCACCGGGCTGCCGATCTCCGCCCCGGTCTTCCTGGGCATGATCCTGCTCGCGGGTATCGTGGTGAACAACGGCATCCTGCTGGTCGAGTACATCGAGATCCGGCGCCGCGCCGGGACCGTGACCCGGGCCGAGGCGATCCTCGAGGCGGCACCGCTCCGGGTCCGCCCGATCCTGATGACCGTGTCGACGACCGTGATCGGCATGCTCCCGCTCGCCCTCAACCCGGCCGAAGGCGCCGAGCTGATGGCGCCGCTCGCGGTGGCCGTGATCGGGGGGCTGGTGGTGTCGACCGCCCTCACGCTGTTCGTGGTGCCCTGCCTCTACCTGGCGCTGACCGGGCTCGGCGACCGGCTCGCTCTCCGCAGGGGCGCGGAGGCGCCCACCGCCGGATGAGCGCCGACGCGTCGGGCGTCCGGGGAGCTCCGGATCGTGGCGCGTGGAGGCCTCTCGCCACCATCGCCTGGGCTGGGGCGGTGATGGCGGTCTTCGTCGCAGTGCAGGTGGTCGTGGTCGTCGCCCTCGAAGGCACCGAGAACCCCGCACCCGATGGTGGCACGATCGCCCTCGCCACACTGGCCGCCACCCTGCCGGCGACGGCCCTCCTGCTCGCGGCCGCATCGCGTCGTTCGCCTTGGCGTGAGTATCTCGCCGTCGACCGACCGAGCGGCGCCGACGTGCGGGGCTGGGTGGTGGCGTTCGTGCTCCTCCTGGCCGCGGTCGATCTCGCGACCTGGTCGCTCGGGCTGCCGGTGGTTCCGGACCAGGTCCTCCAGATGGTCGGGACCGCGCGGCCGCTGTGGCTGCTGGCAGCCGTCGTCCTGGTCACGGCGCCGGTCTTCGAGGAGCTGCTGTTCCGGGGGTTCATCTACCGAGGTCTCGCGTCCACCCGTCTGGGTCCGTTCGGCGCGATCGGGCTCGCCGCCGGCCTCTGGGCTGCGCTCCACGTCCAGTACGGGCCCTACCACGTGGCGCTGGTCGTGGTCTACGGCCTGGTGCTCGGGGTCGCACGCTGGCGCAGCGGCTCGACCACCCTGGCGATTCTGCTCCATGCGACGGCCAACCTGGTGGCGTTCGTCCAGGCCTGGGTCGTGCTCGACTGATCGACCCTCACTCGGTGGGCTCCTCGATGGCCCCGCCGCAGGAGCTTCCGGCGCCGGCGGTGCAGCCGAAGCAGTGTCGCCCGACCTCGATCTCGCGGCCCGCGAGCCGCGCGGGCTCGAGCTTCGAAACGTGCCTGCAGCCGCGCAACGGGAGCTCGAGCATCTGGTTGAAGTCGCAGTCGTAGAGACGGCCGTCCCAGCCCACCGAGAGGGTGTTGCGGCACATCAGGCCCGCCGACCGTCGCCGGGTTGAAGGACCGCAGCAGCAGTCGCATGTAGGACTCCAGGTTGCCCGCTGTCTTCGAGCCACTCCAGGTAGCGCGCGATCGGCATGTTGTTCAGGGCGATCAGGCGGTCGAAGACGACGCCGTGCTCGCGCCCGAGCCCAGCCCGCCACTCCCGTTCCAGGGTGGTCTGGCCGCCGGCAAGATAGGCACCCGACGGGATTGACCATCAGAGTGAGTCGCCGCCCACGTCCCCCCCTGCCGTAGCCCGCCGCGTTGAGGCGCCGCAGCGCCTCGATCGACCGGTCGAAGGTCCCGTCCCCGCGTTGGGCGTCGGTGGACCGCCGCCGCCAGTGCGGCAGCGAGCACACCACCTCGACGCCCCGTGCGGCCAGCCACTCGGGAAGATCCGCGCAACGCGGCACGAGCAGCACGGTGAGGTTGCAGCGGTCGATCACGTGCAGCCCGCGCTCGACGCAGGCATCGACCAGGAAGCGGAAGTTCGGGTTGAGCTCCGGCGCACCGCCGGTGAGGTCGACGGTGTGGGCCGAGGTACGGTCGAGGGCTCTCAGGCAGGCCTCGACCGTCGCGCGATCCATGACCTCGGCCCACCGGTCCGGGCCGGCATCGACGTGGCAGTGACGGCAGGTCATGTTGCAGAGCTTGCCGAGGTTGATCTGGAAGACCTCGATCTCGCCGGCGAGCAAACGCTCCCCGTTGGACCGGCGGACCGCGGCGTCGAAGTCGCCTCCCCAGGGTGCGCCGCCGAGGGGCAGCGCGCTGAGGGCTTCGATCTGCGCCCGCGAGGACGCCAGAGGAGCACGTCGGGCATGAAGCGACGTGGTGCGACGCGGCCCGGATTCGGGCCGCAGAATCTCGGGATCCGGTCGGCACGGGTCGAACGGGAGCTCGCGAGCGTCGGTCATTGCCGCGCCCTACATCGAAGATCGGTGCACGTGGTCGAGCATCTGCAGACCGTGCACCAGAGAGGCGCCGCCCCGGATCGCCGTCGCCACGTGCACCGCCTCGGTCATCTGCTCCAAATCGGCGCCCTGGCTGAGGGACTCGGTGGAGTAGGCGTCGATGCAGTAGGGGCACTGGACGGCGTGGGCCACCGCGAGTGCGATCAGGGCCTTTTCGCGCCTGGAGAGCGCACCGTCGGCGAAGACCGCACCGTAGTACTCGAAGAACCTGCGCGCCAGGTGGTCGGCGCCCTCGGCGATCTCGCCGAAACGCGCCAGGTGGTCGGGGGTGTAGTAGCCGTCCATCTCTCCTCCTTCGACGTCCTGTGGGTGTATGCCGGAGCCACGCGTGAGGTGACCGCTCTTATCCGCCGGTCGGCCATTCGGGAGGCAGGGCGAAAAGGCGCCGGAAGTTCTCGGTCGTCTGTTCGGCGAGCTGCGCCGCGGGAACCTCGCGCAGCTCGGCGAGCTTCTCCCCCACCAGGGCCACGAAGGCCGGCTCGTTGGTCCGTCCCCGGTGCGGTACCGGCGCGAGGTAGGGCGAGTCGGTCTCCACCAGCAGCCGGTGGTCCGGAACCGCGAGGGCCATCTCGCGGATGTTGGCCGCCGTCTTGAACGTCACCATCCCGGAGACGCCGACGAACAGGCCGAGCTCGACCGCGCGTCGCACCCTCGGCGGACCCTCGGTGAAGGAGTGGCAGACACCACGCAGAGGCCCCGCCCGCATCGCCAGCGCCGGTTCGAGGTCATGCCACGAATCCCGGTTGTGGAGCACCACCGGACGGTCCGCCGCCAGGGCCAGGTCGAGCTGCCAGGCCAGGGCCGCGAGCTGGTCCTCGCGCGGCGAGTTGAGGTAGTGATAGTCGAGGCCGATCTCCCCTATCGCCACCACGCCCGGCCGCTCGAGGCCGGCCTCGAGGCGGCGCTTCAGGCCCGCGTCGAGTCGGCTCGCATCATGGGGATGGAGGCCGACCGCGGCGACCAGGCGATTCGCATGGTCCTCGGCGAGGCCCATCGTGCGATCGAGATCGTCCGATCCGGTGGCCGGCACCAGGACGCCCCCGACGCCGGCCGCTCGAGCGCGCTCGAGCAACCCGTCGACCTCAGCGGGGTCCGCCATGGTCAGATGGGCGTGGGAGTCGATCCAGCGGTGAGGGCTCACGGCGAGGCAGTGTAGCGCGGACCGGGGCCCGCCTCGCCACAGGACGAACCGACCTCACCGGTCAGCAGGGCCCCGAGCATCGCGGCGCCCACGACCGCTGCGGTCTCCGCGCGCATCACGTGAGGTCCGAGCCGGACGCGCGGCCACCCCCGTTCCCGGGCGCACGCCAGCTCGGCCTCGTCGAAGCCCCCCTCCGGCCCGACCACCAGGAGGACGTCGCAGGCGAGGCCGAGCCGCTCGGGAGAGGTGCCCTCCGGATCGGCCACCACCACCGACCTCCCCGTTTCGGCCTCGGGCAGGTCGGCGAGCGCGATCGGCTCGCGCACCTCCATCTCCCAAACTCGCCGGCACTGCTTGATCGCCTGCCGCGCGACCCGGCGCCAGTGCTCCAGACGCCGCACGGCTGTCCGATCACCGGCCTGGCTGCGTGCCCCGATCAGAGGGACGAAGGCCCGGACCCCGACCTCCACCGCCTTCTGGACTGCCCAGTCCATCGCCGCGGTGTGCAGCACGGAGACGCCCAGGTCCACGCATGCGGTCTGCGGCCGAGGCACGACGCGGACCTCGCCGACCTCCACCTCCACCCGGTCACGCCGCACCACCCGCACCACAGCCGACGCCAGCTGTCCGTTGCCGTCGCTCACCGTCACCGCAGCACCCGGGCCCAGGCGGAGCACTCGGGTGACGTGGCGCCCCTCGTCGGGCTCGAGTGCGAGCGGTCCCGGGACCAGGGCTCCGGGATCGACCAGAACCCAGGGCTCAGCCATTCCGCCTCGCCACCACAGCCGCCCACTCGCCGCAGCGGCTCCGGGCGATGACGGTCAGGCCGTCCGCGCCGAGCCGCTCCTCGACCTCGAGGCGTTGCTCCTCGAGCAGCCCCGAGAGTGCGGCCAGCCCTCCGGGTCTGAGCTGGCCGGCGATGGCCGCGGTGAGCGGCAGCATGTGCTCGGCGACCATGTTGCACATCACCAGGTCGAAGTCCTCCGCCGCGCGGACTGCGTCCAGCGTGCCGGCGATCAGCAGCGGAGCGGCGGGCCGCTCCTGGACGGCTGCGGTTTCGCGGGCCACCCAAACCGCCTCGGGGTCGATGTCGAGGGCGACGACCATCGCCGCCCCGAGCCGCTCGGCCGCGAACGCCAGGACACCGTTGCCGGTGCCGACATCCAGCACCTTGCGGCCGGCGATCTCCAGCCCTTCGAGCTCGATCAGCACGAGCTGGGTCGACTCGTGCGAGCCGGATCCGAAGGCCGTCCTGGGCTCCACCACCAGGCGCACGCGGTCGCCGGGCGCGGGGGTCGGCTCATCCGGGCGCGGGTCGAGCCACCACCGAGTGCCGACCGGGAAAGCCCGAACGGCCTTCCGATAGGGCTCGAGCCAGTCGCTCTCGGGCAGCTCACCGCGGTGCAGGTCGAATGCCCCTGCCTGAGCGAGTCGCGCTGCGGCCTCGCCCGGTCGCCCGCACCCGGGTGCGAGGTACACGTTCACCCTCAGGGAGCCGTCGTCCAGCGGTTGGAGCTCGGCGCCGATGACGCCGGTACCGTCGAGGATGGCGCCGATCTCGTCCTCGAGTACCGCCGGGACGGTGCAGCGGACCCAGGGGTAGTCCGTCATCGCGCCCCCCGCGTCAGTGGTCGAGGCCCACCCAGCGCTTCAGGCCCTCGAGCAGGCCGCCCCCCGTGCTGCCTTCCTCGACACCCGAAGCCTGCTCGACGAGACGGCGTTCCTCGGCGGTGAGCCGGGTCGGCACGACCACCTTGAGGTGCGCATA
This sequence comes from uncultured Acidobacteriota bacterium, assembly GCA_963714745.1. Lineage (GTDB taxonomy): Bacteria > Acidobacteriota > Thermoanaerobaculia > Thermoanaerobaculales > Sulfomarinibacteraceae > CAVQPK01. The sequence continues at coordinate 1,028,773 of CAVQPK010000007.1, read as the reverse complement.
GAGGTCGCCGCGGCGGCGTCCGTCGACGTCGGGCATGCCCATGCCCTTGACGCGGACGACGTCGCCGTACTGCGCTCCCTCCTGGACCTCGACCTCGCAGCCCTCCTCGAGGACCGACTGCAGCGCCACCCGGCCGCCCAGCATCGCCTGGTAGACCGACACCGGCAGCTCGACGTGGAGGTCGCGCCCGTCCCGCGCGAACAGCTCGTGCGGCTCGACCGCTGATCACCACGTAGAGGTCGCCGGACGGCCCTCCGAGGTGGCCGCCCTCGCCCTCACCGGCGAGGCGGAGACGCATCCCGGTGTCGACGCCGGCCGGCACCGGCACCCGGAGGCGTCGCCTCCGGCTCGACCCGACCGTCGCCGCGGCACTCGCCGCAGGGGTTCCGGTTGACCCTGCCCTGCCCGCCGCAGCTGGGGCAGGTCTGGGCCACCGTGAGGAACCCGCGCCGGAACATGACCTGTCCCTGGCCGCGCGCACGCGCGAGCAGGTCTCGGGCGCACTGCCCGGCCGGACGCCGCTGCCGTTGCAGGCCGCGCACGATCGTGGTCCGTGGGATGCGGATCGTCCGCTCGCCGCCCCGCGCCGCCTCCTCGAGGTGACCGACAGGGTGTACTGGAGGTCGGGCCCGCGCTGCGGGCCGGCACGTCGCGCCGCTCGCCGCGCCGCGCCGCCGAAGATGTCGCCGAATCCGAAGCCGAACAGGTCGCCGAGGATGTCGGCGAAGTCGCCGAACGCGCTCGGGTCGAAGCCGGAGAAGCCCTGGCCGTCGACGCCCTGGTGCCCGAACCGATCGTAGCGCGCACGCTTGTCGGCGTCCGAGAGCACCGCGTAGGCCTCCGATGCCTCCTTGAACCTCTCCTCGGCCTCCGGGTCGTCCGGGTTGCGGTCGGGGTGGTACTTGACCGCGAGCCTGCGGTAGGCCTTCTTGATCTCGTCCAGCTGCGGCGTCGCGGTCGACACCGAGAACCTCGTAGTAGTCCCGTCGAGCTCTGGTTGCCATCGTCGCCTCAGGCGTCTCGGTCGCCGGAGTCGTCGTCGCCCAGACCCGAGGTCGGCATGCCCGAGTGCGGCCAGAGGATTGACCATGATCACCTCGGTGAGGATGTGAGCCGCCTCCTGGACGGCGAGGATCGCCTCCTCGAGCACCGAGCGCTCCTCGCTGGTGAGCGCCTTGCGGGCCCGATTGAGCGTCGACCTGACCTCGTCCCGCTCCTTCGGGCTGAGGCTCGCCGCCGAACTCGCGCACGACCCGCTCGTTGGTGTAGAGCAGCCCCTCGAGTCGGTTCTGCAGCTGGCGCACCTCGCGGCGCTGCTCGTCCTCGTGGCGGTAGCTGGTCGGCCTCCGCGATCAGCGAGTCGATCTCCGCCTTCGACAGCCCGCCGGCCGGGTTGACCTCGATGCCCTGCTCCTTGCCGGTCGCCAGGTCGCGCGCCGCCGACGTGGACGATGCCGTTCGAGTCGATCGAGAAGGTGACCTCGATCTGGGGCACGCCGCGAGGCGCCGGCGGGATCCCGACCAGGTCGAACCGGCCGAGAGAACGGTTCTCGCTCGCGATCCCGCGCTCGCCCTGCAGCACGTGCACCTCGACCGTGGTCTGGTTGTCGGCCACGGTGGTGAAGATCATCGACTTCTTGGTCGGGATCGTCGAGTTGCGCTCGATGATCTTGGTGAACAGCCCACCGTGGGTCTCGATGCCCAGCGACAGCGGCGTGACGTCGAGCAGGATCGAGGTCCTTGACCTCGCCCTGCAGGATGCCGCCCTGGATCGCCGCCCCGATGCCGACCACCTCGTCGGGGTTGATGTCCTGGCACGGCGTCGCGTCCGAAGAACTCGGTCACCGTCTCGATCACCAGCGGCATCCGCGTCTGGCCGCCGACCAGGATCACCTGGTCGATCTCCTCGGGCTCGCAGCCGCGCCGCTTCGAGCGCATTGCGGCAGGGCTCCAGGGTGCGCTCGACCAGGTCCCTGACCAGATCCTCGAGCTGGCTGCGGGTGAGCCTGCAGCTGCAGGTGCTTCGGACCGGTGTGATCGGCGGCGATGAAGGGAAGGGAGACCTCGGTCACCTCACTGGTCGAGAGATCGCACTTGGCCGCCTCGGCGGCCTCCTTGATCCGCTGCATCGCCATCATGTCGCCGCTCAGGTCGATCCCGGTGCTCTGCTTGAACTGCTCGAGCAGGTACTCCATGATCCGGGCGTCGAAGTCCTCGCCACCGAGGAAGGTGTCGCCGGCCGTCGACTTGACCTCGAAGATGCCCGTCGCCGATCTCGAGGATCGAGATGTCGAAGGTGCCGCCGCCGAGGTCGTAGACCGCGATCACCTCGTGCACCGACTTGCCGAACCCGTAGGCCAGCGACGCGGCGGTCGGCTCGTTGATGATCCGCAGCACCTCGAGGCCGGCGATCGTCCCGGCGTCCTTGGTCGCCTGGCGCTGGCTGTCGTCGAAGTACGCCGGCACGGTGATGATCGCCTGCTTGACCTCCTCGCCGAGAAACTCCTCCGCGAACTCCTTGATCTCCCGCAGAACCAGCGCCGAGATCTCCTGCGGGCGAGTACTGTCGCCCCTGCATCTCGACGTAGGCGTCTCCGTTCGCCGCCTCCACGATGAGGTACGGGACCAGCTGGCGCGCCCAGCGCACCTCCTCGCAGTCGAAGCGTCGTCCGATCAGTCGCTTGACCGCGTAGGCCGTGTTCTTCGGGTTGGTCATCGCCTGCCGACGGGCGATCTGCCCGACCAACCGCTCGCCCGACGAGGTGAAGGCCACCACCGAGGGCGTCGTCCGTGCTCCCTCACGGTTCGGAATCACCACCGGCTTGGTGACGTCCACCACCGCCGCGCACGAGTTGGTGGTCCCGAGGTCGATTCCGATGATCTTGCTCACGGCGAGCACTCACCTTCCCCGTCGTCGTCTGCGGCGCTCACCGCGACCGCGACCAGCGCGGGACGGAGCAGCCGCCCGCCGAAGATGTACCCGTAACCGAGCACATCGACCACGGTCCCCGCTGCGGTCCCGGCCCTCTCCACCCTCTGAACGGCGTCGTGGTGCTCGGGGTTGAACGGTTCACCGAGCGGGTCCATGATCTCCAGCCCCTGACGCTGCAGAGACTCGCGGAGCTGCTTGGCGATCATCTCGACGCCGAGCCGAAACGCCGCCGCGTCGCCGTCCCCTCCATGCTGGAGCGCGCGAGCGAAGTTGTCGAGCACCGGCACGAGCTCACGCACCACGAGCTCTCCCGCGGTCCGCTCCCGCTCCTCCCTCTCACGCTCGGTGCGTTTGCGGAAGTTGTCGAACTCGGCGAGCTTGCGCAGGTACATGTCGCGCAGCGACTCGAGCTCGGTCTTCGCGGCCTTCAGCTCGGCCCGGGTCGCATCGAGCTCGGTTCGCAGCCGACTCTCGCGCGCAGCTCGCTCCGCAGCCACCTCGACCGCGGTCAGTGCCTCGTCCGACACCTGCACGATGTCGGCCTCGTCGAGCCCTTCTGCATCCGCGTCGAGCTCGTAGTCGACCAGCTCCGCCGGGACCGGCCGATTACGGCCGTTGGTATCGTCAGGCATCTCCCGCGTCCGCTCCCTCCAGAATCGTCGTCAGGCTGGTGCCGATGTACTCGACCGTCGGCACGATGCGCAGGTAGTCCATCCGCCGCGGCCCGACCACGCCGATGGCTCCGACGCGGCGGCCGCCGCGGAAGAACAACGTCGCCACCATACCCAGATTCCCGGGCGCCGTCACCTCCGACTCGGTCCCCAGGATCACCTGGGTGCGTTCGCCGTCCAGCGCCTGCCGCCAGAGCCTCACGATTTGGCGTCGGTCTTCGAGCACCTCCAGCACCGACCGCACACGATCCAGGCCCGAGAGCGCGTCCTCCCCGATCAACCGGTCGGTTCCGGCGACCAGGACCTCCGCGTCGGCCTCGCCTTCGACGAACAGGGCTCGCGCGATCGGCAACGACCGCGCCGCCGTCAGGGTCGCCTCGTCCTGCGAAGCGTTGGCTTCGACCGTGTCGAGCGCCCGGTCGAGGGGGAGGTCGACCAGCTCGCGGCTGAGGTAGTTCGCCACCTCCTGGAGCGACGCACGGTCCAGCTCGGTCTCGAGCCGCACCACCCGCTTGATGACCGCGCCGTCCGCCGTCACCAGGACCCCCAGCGCCCGGGCGCCGCCCAGCGGAACCAGGGACACCGCCCGCAGGGACGGCTGCTCGCCCATCGGTCGAACCGCGACCCCGGCCTCGTTGGTGGCCTCGGCCACCAGCTGCGCCACCCACCCGAGGTCTTCGGCGAGCTCCCTGCGAAGTGCCGAGATCCGACCCGAAATGCGGTGCCGGGAGCGTGGCGGAAGTGGCCGGGTCCGCGCCAGCCGTTCGATGTAGACCCTGAAGCTCGAGTCCGTCGGAGTGCACCCCGCCGACGGGTGGCTGCGGGTGAGCAGACCCAGCTCCTCGAGCGAGGCCATCACGCTGCGGACCGTCGCCGGAGACAGCCGGCAGCGGGGAGAGCGCGCGATCTGAGCGGACGCCACGGCCTGTCCTCGCGCGATGTATCGCTCGACCACCTCGCGAAGAACTGAGAGCTGTCGTCTGGTCAGCTCGACGGTGCCTGCGTCCGGTCCCATCAGCAGGCGTCATTGTAACATCGGGCCCGTGGACGACCTCGGCTTCGCCGTCATCGGACCCGGCCGCGTCGGGCTCAATCTCGTCGACTGGTTCACCACGAAGGGGTGGCGGTGCGTTGCCGTCCGCGGACGCCGCCCTGCGGGCGGGTTCCCGGCCGGAATCACCGTCGACACCTGGTCACGCCCGGAGCCCTGGGCGGTCCCCGGACTGGTGCTGCTGACGGTGCCCGACCGCGACATCGCGGCGGTCGGCCGCCGGATGGCGGCCGAGCTCAGCCTGCGCGGGCGGACGGTGCTGCACACCTCCGGCCTCCATTCGGCCTCGATCCTCGAGCCGTGTCGCGCGGCTGGGGCGCGGATCGGATCCTGGCACCCTCTGGTGAGCTTCGCCACGGTCCCGATGCCCCACCACTCCTGGGCCGGCGCCCCCTGCGCCGTCGAGGGGGACCCCGAGGCGGTCGCGCTCGGAAACCGACTCGCCCTCGCGGTCGGCCTGGTTCCCTGGGTCGTCCCGGCGGAGCACAAGGCCCGCTACCACGCGGCGGCTGCAGTGGCCGCGAACCTCAGCCACGTCTGCATCGTCGCCGCCCGCGAGCTGCTCTCAGACCTCCAGATACCCTCCGATCGGGGGTCGCCGCTGACGCAGCTGGTTCGGGCTGCGACCGAGGCCGCGCTCCACGCCGACGGCCTGGAGCGGCTGACCGGCGCGATCGCGCGCGGCGACCGCGACACCGTCGCTCGGCACCTCGCGGCCCTGCCGGATGATCTCGGGCAAGCCTACGCCGCGCTCGCACGGTGGGTCGCCTCACACGCAGACGCCGAGCCGCATTGATCCTCGGCAGAGCATTGTGCTAGCCTCGTCAGGCTTGCGGAGCGGGAGCACGGATGGTTTTCTTCAACTGGGCAACCATGCAGATGGCCGCGAAGATCGTGTACTACGGTCCCGGCCTCTGCGGCAAGACGACCAACCTCAGCTTCATCTACGCCAAGACCTCGCCGACCTCCCGGGGTGAGATGGTCTCCCTGGAGACCGAGTCCGACCGGACCCTCTTCTTCGACCTGCTCCCGATCGAGGTCGGGACCATCGGCGGTTTCAAGACCCGTCTCCAGCTCTACACCGTGCCCGGCCAGGTCTTCTACAACACCACCCGCAAGCTGGTTCTCAAGGGTGTCGACGGGGTGGTGTTCGTCGCCGACTCGCAGCGCCCGATGCGCGAGGCCAACATCGAGAGCTTTCAGAACCTGCGTGAGAACCTCGCCGAGCTCGGCCTGAGCGTCGACGAGCTTCCGGTCGTGCTCCAGTACAACAAGCGAGACCTCAAGAACGTCCTCACCCTGGACGAGCTGAACGCCGATCTCAACACCGACCGGGTGCTGCCGTTCCACGAGGCCTCGGCACTGAACGGCAACGGAGTTTTCGAGACCCTCAAAGAGATCACCAAGCTGACCCTGAAGAAGCTGCGTCGCCGCATGGCGGCCCCCCAGCCCGGTCTCGGCCCGCGCCCTGTCTCCGGCCCGGTGCGGCCCCTTTCCGCCGTTGCCCCGTCGCGACCCGCCACGATCTCCGCCGCCGCCCTCGCGCGGGCGGCTGAGGAGGGGGTCGAAGCCGGGGAGGTCGAGACTGCGGCCCCGGAGACCGCGCCGCCGCTGGACGCCCCCCCGGACGAGCTCCCGGCCGCCGACGAGCACTCCCCCGAGCACGCCGTATTCGAGGCCGTCGAGGCCGTCGAGGTCGCGCCCGCACCTCAGCCCGAGCCGGCCGTCGAGGCAGCCGAGGACGAGGTTCCCGAAGCGGCGGAGGCGACCCACGACCACGACCTCGAGGAGGTCGACGAGCTCCCACCTGCGGTCGAGGCCGACGAGCCCGCGCCCGACGCCGCGGCGCCCGAGGCGCCGATGGCCGCAGACGAGGCCGATCACCGGGACGACGCAGGCGATCGGCCCACCCCCGATGCCCAGGAGGTCGACGGCACCGACCCCGAAATGGAGGTGGAGTTCGACCAGTCGGAGGTGACGCCGGTCGAGCTCGAAGCGCCACCGCTCAAGCGGGTGCAGGTGTCGAACCAGATGGACATCCTGGCGGAGCTCGACAGCCTCCGAAAGCAGGCCACGATGGCACCGAGCGAGCGCACCCGCCGCACGACGGACGGTCCCGCTCTCGACCTCGACGCCTTGCTCGGGGGACCTGCCCAACCCTCCCGCGAGCTCCGGCGCAGGCTGTCCCGCTCGGTCAACTCGGACATCTTCGCGCGCATGCGCCTGGTCCAGATCGCGGTCAGGATCCAGGACGGCCGGGGAGACACGCTCCACACCCTGGATCCCATCGACCTCGCGGTCGAGGACGCCGCGACCCTCGAGAAGCTCTCGCTGCTGCTCACGCTCGACCTGGAGAACATCCAGTGAGGCGCCGCCCCGGCGATCGTCCCGGGGTGGATCCGAGCTGCAATGTCGCGACACCGGCCCCGAGTACGATCCTCCGCGAGACGTGCCGCAGCGCGTGACGGCTCCAGTCCGGCTGCTGCTGGTTCGCCACGGCGAGGTCGACGCCAACCGGGAGCTTCGGTATCTCGGCCGCAGCGACCCGCGGCTCAACCCGACCGGCCGACTTCAGGCGGCCCGGCTCGCGGACACCCTCGCCGCACTCCGCGTGGATCGGGTGCTGACCTCGCCGCTCCGGCGCGCCAGGGAGACCGCCGTCCTGATCGCCGACCGGGCCGGACGCCATGTCGAGATCGAGCCGCGTCTGGCCGAGATGTCGTTCGGCGCCTGGGAAGGGCAGACGCGCGCTCAGGTTCTCGCGGCCGGACAGCAGCAGGCCTCCCAGCTCCTGCGGTGGGAGCGCGATCCACGCAACGCGCCTCCCGGCGGCGAGTCACTGGCCTCGGTTCGCGTGCGATCGCTGGCCCTGGTCGCCGAGCTGCGGCGTTCGGCACGCGGCAGCACGGTTGCTCTCGTCAGCCATGTCGGACCGATCAAGGCGATGCTGTGCGTGGCCCTCGGTCTCCCGCTCAGGGCGGCGCGGAGGATGTTCCTCGATCCGGCCAGCGTGAGCGTGGTCGACTGGGGATCACGGCCGGTCCTACGGCTGTTCAACGCCCCCGACCGGGCGGGGCTGGGGTCCGCCCGTTGGGCTGGTGAAGGCGGCGGACTTCGCGACCGCTCGGCGAAGGTACGGTCGAAGAGCTGAGCTCAAGTGCGTCGGCCTCAGCCCGGTTCCTCAGCAGCTGCCTCACGATGGCGGGTGTGCGCCCGGGGTCTCGAGCGGCTCATCCGTGATAGGGTGACAGCCCAGCTCCGGGAGGGTTGGGGCGAGGAGTCACCATGAGCCACGACCGAATCGAGAAAGACCGAGTGGTCACTCTGAAGTACCGCATGACCGATGGCGGGGGCGAGGAGTTCGACTCGAGCGACGACTCGGGCCCGATCCAGTACCTCCACGGCCACGACCAGATTCTCCCCGGCCTCGAGCGCGGTCTCGAGGGCCGTCGGAGCGGCGACGAGCTGAGCGTCAACGTCGCGGCAGCGGACGGTTTCGGAGACCACGACGAGGAACTGGTGATCTCGGTCCCGCGGGACCGTTTCGAGTTTGCGCCCGAGGTCGGCTCGGTCGTCGCCGCCCAGCATCCGGACGGGCGCGTGCAGCACCTTCAGGTGGTCGGTGTGGCGGACGAGTCCATCACGCTGGACGGCAACCACCCGCTCGCAGGCCGCGACCTGGTCTTCGAGGTGACGGTGGAGGACGTCCGACAGGCGACCGAGGAGGAGCTCGCGCACGGCCACAGCCACGGCGAGGACGGCCACCACTCGCACTGAGCCCCTCCGGGTTCCCCGTCCCCTGGGAGAGCGCGTTTCCGGGGCCCTGCGCCCGACGCTGGATCAGGCTTCCCAGCGGCGAAAGAAGAGCGCCTGCCGGTGAACCGGCTCGGACCGGACCTCGAGGGTCTTCATCTGCTCCTCGGTCAGCGGCGTGAAGGCGCGCGCCAGCGCGACGTTCTCCTCGAGCTGGGCGATCGTGTCGCAGCCCACGATCACCGTGCTGACCGGGAGCGAGAGCACGTAGCGCATCGCATCACGCATCGTGAGAGTCCCCGGCCGGCTGCCGGCGAACCGCCCTCCGCCGTCGGCCGGCGGCGTCCAGCTGTCGAGCAGCCGGCCGCGCGCAGGGATCTTCATCCCGATGACGCCCATCTCCCGCTCGACCGCTGCCGGCAGGAGCTTCTCGATGAAGCTGAGGTGGTGGCGGTCGGCGGCGTTGAGGGCGAGCAGGAGGGTGTCGAACGAGAACCGGCGCAGGGCTTCGAGCAGCACATCGGGGTCGGCGTGACCGGTGACGCCGAGGTGGCGGACCAGTCCCTGCTCGCGAGCCGAGAGCAGAGCCTCCATCGCACCGCCCTGGGCGAAGATCTGGTCGACCTGCTCCATCCGGGACAGGTTGTGGATCTGCCACAGGTCGAGGTGGTCGGTCCGCAGGAGCTCCAACGACCGCTCGAGGTGCTTGAGCGACCCGTCGCGGCTGCGGTCGTGGGTCTTGGAGGCGAGGAAGGCCTCCCGCCGGCGCCGCGCCATCACCTCGCCGATGTAGCGCTCGCTCCAGCGCTCGTCCTCACCGCCATAGCGGGCGGAGGTGTCGATGTAGTTGACCCCGAGATCGAGGGCCCGCTCGATCAGCGGCACCGCCACTTCGCTGTTGCTGCCGCGCTCGATCGCCGCCTGCCCCCCGAGGCTGAAGGCCCCGACCCGGAAGCCCGTCCGGCCCAGGTTTCGGGTGGGCATCGCGTCTGCGGTTCGGGGGTTGTCCGGCAGTGGTCTGGCCGGTGGTCTGTGTGAGGCGGCCCCGTCGGCCACTCGACCGGCGATCAGCCCGGCGGCCGCAGCCCCTCCGAGCTTGAGCAGCTCTCGGCGTCCCAGCCCGGCGCGCTCGTGGTCGTCCTGCATGTCGTGACCTCCATGGTCCAGTGTTGCGACCCTATCGCGCGATCGGAGCCGAGTCAATCCAGACGCTCCCCCGAACATATCTACGAATTCTTTCGTATACTCGACGCGACCGCGACTCGTGCGGGCCCCCGGCGGCCCGGAGATCCCCGACACCGAGCGCGAGCGCTGTCCGAACGCACGTTACCCCGGGAGGTGGTCCATGGGCCGTCGCACCGAGCTCCGCTGGGAAGGCTTCATCTCGGGCACGTTGGTCGGTACCGCCCTCACCCTGGGCACCCTCTTCGGCTGGCATCAGGCGACCGGTCAGCTCCGGCTCAACGCCTTTCGCCGAGCAGTCGAGACCTCCAATCTGGAGGCACTGAAGCAGCTGATGAGCGAGCAGCTCCGGATCGCAGAGACGGCCCTCGGCGATGGCCACCCGATCCCTGCCTGCGAGTGGCTCGCCGGCTCCCTGCTCGACCAGCTCTACGTGCACCACACCGCCTGGGCCCTGTACCTGCTGCGGCAGGCAGAGCACGAGCGGTTCAACACCCTACGGGCCGGTCACAAGTGGTTGGTGCTCGACCTCTCAGGGGCTGATCTCGAGGGATACGACCTCCGCGGGGTCGACCTTTCCCAGGCGTCTCTGGCAGGGGCCAGGCTCTCGGGGGCGGATCTCGGCGGCATCGATTTGGCCGGTTCGGATCTCGCCGGCGCGGACCTCACGGGGGCCTCCCTCAGCTCGGCGCGTCTGTTCCAGGCGAACCTCGCAGGCGCCCGCCTCAACCAGATCAGTGGCACCGACACCGACCTCCGCGAGAGCGTCCTCGCGGGTGCCTCGCTCACTCGCGTATCGACGCTGGTTGCTGCGAGGTTCGACCGGGCGGTGCTGAGCGAAGCGAACCTCTGGCGCTCTCGTTTTCCGGGCGCTCGATTCGACCGAGCCGACATGACACTGGCGTCCGCAGTCGAAGCCGACTTCAGCGAGGTCGAGAGCATGGCGGACGTGACTTTCACCGGGGCGAGCCTGAGCGGTGCACGCATCGCCGCCGAGCGGACCCCGCGGGCGTGGTTGGTCGGGTGCACCGGGCTGCAGGCCGGCCTCCTGGCGAGCCTGACGCGTACCGGAGGCGTGCTGGACCCGGAGGAGGTGGTCGGCCTCGTCGATCGCAGGGTGGTCGACGGCTTCAGGGCTCAGCTCGAGGCGGATCCGGAGGTGCCGGCCACACGTCGCAGGCTCCTGCTCCTCGACATGCTGCATGACTACTACCAGCGCTGACCACGGACTGTCACGACCTCACCGCTGCGAGCGCCCATCGCTCATTCCAGGACCCTTTCGATCGTCCGACTCAGCTCTGCCATCGTGAACGGCTTCTGGATGAAACCACAGTGAGGGTCCTCGAGCATGCGTTCGATCGCGTCGTCCGCGGCGTACCCGCTGGCCAGCACGACCCGGACTCCGCGGTCGATCTCGCGCAGCCGGTCGAACACCTCCCGGCCGCCGAGGTCCGGCATCACCATGTCCAGCACCACGACGTCCACCTCGTCGCGGTGGACCGACAGAAGCTCCAGCGCCGGTCTGCCACCGGCGGCGCTGATCACCCGATAGCCGATCTTCATCAGACCTGCGGCCAGGACCGAGAGGACGCCCGGCTCGTCGTCCACCAGCAGCACGGTGCCGCTCCCGCTCGACGTGTCCGCCCTTCGTTCGACGTCTTCGACCTGCGCGTCTCCAGCGGCCGGGAGAAAGACCTCGAAGGTGGTCCCGACGCCGGGCGCCGACTCGAGGTCGATGTACCCGGCGTGCCCCTTCACGATGCCGAAGACCGACGACAGGCCGAGGCCAGTACCCTTGCCGAGGCCCTTGGTGGTGAAGAAGGGCTCGAACACCCTCCGCTGCGTGGCTTCGTCCATTCCCACGCCGGTGTCGCGCACCGCGAGGCGAACATAACGTCCCGGGGCAGGCTGATAGGCGCGGTCGCCGAGGCAGTGGTGCGAGACGGTCGACGTGGTGACGGTGACCTCGCCTCCGGCGGACATCGCGTCGATGGCATTGATCAGGAGGTTGAGCAGGATCTGCTCGACCTGGACCCGGTCGGCCCTGATCGGCGGGAGCGCAGGGTCGAGCTCGCACTGGAAGCAGATCTCCCGGCGCGTACCTCCCAGTGCGTCGACCGTTTCGCGGATGATCGCGTTCAGGTCGATGGCCCGGACCTCGATCCGGCCCCCACGGGCATAGCCCAGCAGCTGGCGGGTGAGCGACGCTCCGCTCTCCACGAGCCGCTCGAGCGTCACCAGCCTCTCCTCCGCCCGCGGTGCGAGCAGGTCGCCGTCGTAGCGGAGGAGCTCGACGTTGCCCAGGATTCCCGTCAGCAGGTTGTTGAAGTTGTGGGCGATGCCGCCGGCCAGGGTTCCGATGGCTTCGAGACGCTGCGCCTGCTCGAGCCGTGCTTCGAGCTGCTCGCGCTCGCGCTCTGCAGTCACTCTGGCGGTCACGTCGCGCAGGGTCCCGCGAAAGCCGGCGACGCGCTCGTCGTCCCTCCGGATGGGAGCCACGGCGGTCTCCACCTCGACCGCGCTGCGTTCCGCGGACATCAGCGCAAAGCTCGGGGTCGTCTCGGTTCGCCCCGACCGGACCGCTGCGGCGAGCGCGGCGCGCACGTTCGCCGCAGCCTCCGCGCCGAGCAGCTCGGCGAAGCTCCGGCCGACCACCTCTTCCCGCGGTCGGCCGAAGATCCTGGCGCAGGTCGGATTGCAGAAGGTCACCCGGTCTTCGAGGTCCGCCTCGTAGTACCCGTCGACCAGACTCTCGACGATGGTGCGATACCGCTCCTCGCTCGCCGCCAGCGCCCGCTCCGCCACCACCCTTTCGGTCACGTCCTGGTAGATCGCAAACACCGCGACCTGTTGCGACCCGACCACCACCGGCGATCCGAGCACGAGCGCGTGCAGCCTCGAGCCGTCCTTGCGGCATCGGGCCCGCTCCCGGGCGATCCGCGTCCCCGCAGCCGCCGTCGCGGTCATCTGACGTGCTTCCTCTCGCAGCTCGGGGGGGGCCACCAGGTCGTCCACGCACCGGCCGACGGACTCCTCGGGGGAGTAGCCGAACAGCCGCGAGAACTCGCTGTTCACCCTTTGGATCAGACCATCCGCCGTGGCGACGACGATCGCCAGCTGGGCGGTCTCGAAGAGCTGCTCGAAGTATGCCTTCTCGACCAGCAGCTCCGACTCCGCCTTGGCCCTCGCCTCGATCATCCCCGCGACGTCGCTGCGGATGAGATACAGCGCGTCAAACAGCGGAGCCAGCGGTCCGGCGGCCTTCGGGGGCTCCTCGAGACCGTCCTGCTCGCCGCCGTCCCAGTCCAGGTTCCCGAGGAAGGCGAGCAGGGCGTCGACCTCGGGCCGGAGCTCGTCCGGCAGCGCAGACTCGTCGGCGACGGTCGGACTCGAGCGCTGGCCCGAATGCTCCGTCCACACCAGCTCGAGAGCCCTTGCCAGGTCCTTCGCGACCCGGACCTTGAAGGGAACGAACGGACGAGAGATCATGATCGCCGCTTCAAGCGCGCGGTTGACGCCGTAACACACCAGCATCCGGAACGGACGTATGCGGTGCCAGGCGCGCATCTCTTCCACGTAGCGCCGCCGCCCCGCCCGGCTCGCCCCGCGCACTGCGTCCAGGCCGAGCACGAGCGAGAAGTCGTTGGGGCCCGCCTCGAGACGAGCCGCCAGCTGCTCGTTCATCCCGATCAGTGCGTCCACGTGCTGCGGCTCCAGGTAGCCGCTCGAGACCGCGTGCAGGACCCGACCGCCGATCAGCTCGAAGTCGCTCGAAAACCCGGGCATGCGAAGCGCCCACCCGGCCTCCGATCGGACCGACCAGGTCTGAGGTGGGCCGTGGCCGTCCGGAGCGACGGGCCGCTCGCTTTCCAGGTCGGCGCACCCGCGGGGTGACGCTTCGGCCGCCGTCCCGCCGCCGAGCAGCGCGAGAGCCGTGTCCGTGGCCTGATCGAGGGTCTCGACCAGCTTCACCGGGGTGCGCGACATGATCAGCTTGGCCCCGAGCCGCACACTCAGCCTCAGCAGCGGGCTGGCGCCGCAGAACACGAGCCCCGCGAGGTTGTCCCGGGACCTCATGCACTCGATGAAGTGCCGACGGGCCTCGAAGGAAGCCCCCTGCAAGGTTCGATAGTCCTCGATCTGGACGTAGGTTCGCCCGGGTCCGAAGGCCTCGCGCGCGACCTCGTCGGTGAGCTCGAGCGCGGCTTCGCAGTCGGACAGGGTCCCGTAGCCGGTGGGCTGACAGAGGAGGAGCCGCCCTCCGATGACCCGCACCGTCAGCCGGTAGGAGCTCCCGAAGCCGCGGTTCGTCCACTCCGGCCGCTCCTCCACCCCGAGGCTCGCGACCCTGCCCTGGAGATCAGCGCGCACGGAGTCTGTTCCTGGTCGCTCCTGCACCGCCGAGCACCCCCCTCCAGAGCATAGCCGACGCCGCGCCAGGAGGCGCGCGCGTGCTCCTCCCATCAGCCTGTCGCGATCGCTGCGGAACCCGTATCATCTCCAGGGGCGCACCGCGCGCCTTATGGAGGATTGAAGCTCGTGCCCGATCGAAACCTCATGAGGTCACTTCCCGTCATCCTGCTGCTGGTGTGCGCATCCGCCGCCCCCGGCTGCCGGTCGACGACCTCGACACCGACTCTCGCCGACCCACCCGGAGGGTCCGGAGAAGCCCCCATCGTCGCCGAACCGGCCCCGGCGGCGCCGCCCGCGGTGCCGGCGGGTGCCACGCCGGTGCCTTCGGCAGAGGTGGACGACCCCGTGACCCAGGATCCGGTCGATGACGCCCAGGCCCCTCCCGAGGGCTCCGAGATGGGTCTTTCGGAGGCCACGCAGCAGGAAGCCCTGGAGCTCTGTCAGTCCGCCTCCGAGTTTCTCGACCGCGGCGAGATCGACGACGCGGTCGCCGCGCTCGACCGAGCCTACGAGCTGATGCTCGGGTTGCCCAACGACGGCGACGCCTCGTGGCTGCAGGCCAAGGAGGACGTGCGTCGTCTGGTCGCCGACCTGATCGTTCGCACTTACGCCTCCCGCCAGACTGCGGCAGGGAGCCCCGCAACCTCGTGGGACCTCGCCCTCCCGATGGTTCAGAACGAGCACGTCGAGCGCGAGATCAGGAGCTTCACCAACGGCGAGCGGCAGTTCTTCCTCGACGCCTACCGGCGCTCGGGCCGGTACCGGCCGATGATCCTGGCCAAGCTCGAGGCCGCCGGGCTGCCCAGCCAGCTCTCGTGGCTGCCTCTGGTGGAGAGTGGCTTCAAGGTCCGAGCCCTGTCCCGCGCGAGCGCGCTCGGTCTGTGGCAGTTCATCGCATCCACCGGCCAGCGCTACGGCCTGGCCCGAGACGCCTGGATCGACCAGCGAATGGACGCCGAACGGGCGACCGACGCCGCCCTCGCCTACCTCACCGAGCTCCACGCCATGTTCGGCGACTGGCCCAAGGCACTGGCGGCCTACAACTGCGGCGAGGCCCGCCTGCTCAGGATCTCCCGCCAGCATCCCGAGGTCTACCTCGACTTCTGGGACATGTACATGATGCTGCCCGGCGAGACCCGGCGCTACGTCCCGCGTCTGTTCGCCGCCCTGCGGATTCTCGAGGACCCTTCGCACTACGGGATCGACCTGCCCGAGGTCGACCCGCCGATGGAGGAGAGCACGCTGGTCGAAGTCCCGCGCTCCGTCGAGCTCAAGCGACTCGAGCAGGAGCTGGGCCTGAGCGCCGGCGTTCTGGCCGCTCTCAACCCCGAGCTCCGGCACGCCGGGACCCCTCCCCGGACCTACCCGCTGCGCGTGCCGGCGGGCACGGGCGAGAGGCTGCTCGAGGTCGCGGCGGGTCTTCCCGAGTGGTCGCCGCCTCGTCCGGCGACCGTCACCCACCGCGTTCGCCGCGGAGAAACGCTGTCCGGCATCGCCTCCCGATACCGCACCAGTGTGTCGGCGATCATGCGCTCGAACAACCTGCGCAGCGCCAACCGGATCTGGCCCGGGCAGCGGCTCCAGGTTCCGGTTCGGGGCGCGCCGGCTGCCCCCGGCCCCTCCTTCAATCCGAGCGAGGGCACCCACACCGTCCGCCCCGGAGACTCCCTCTACTCCATCGCCCGCACCTACTCCACCACCGTGGAGGAGCTCAAGCGGATCAACCAACTGGGGTCGAACACCATCTACGCCGGGCAGAAGCTCAAGGTGCGCCCGGGCTCGCGCACCGACCTGCGGCGCTACCAGGTTCGTTCCGGAGACACCCTCAGCGGCATCGCCGACCGCCACCGGGTCGGGCTGCGGGCCCTGATGCAGGCAAACGGGCTCGGTGCCCGCTCCACCATCTACCCGGGTCAGTGGCTGGTGATCCCGGGCTAGGACCTCCCTTTCCCGTCCTCCGACTGCTGTTGCCGCGGCGCGGCGCGGGGTCCATCTTCTCCCCCAGGGAGGGAGTCGCGCATGAACGTTCTCGTGCTGAACTGCGGTTCCGCGACTGTGAAGTTCCAGGTCATCGAGACCGACCGCGAGGCCATCGAGGCCGACCGCGACCGCTGCCTGGCCCGCGGCATCGTCGATCGCATCGGCAGCCAGGCCTTGCTGACCTTTCAGTCCTCAGGCGGAGCTCGGCTGAGGAATGCCGAGCCGGTGAGAGATCACCGCAGCGCGATCGACCGGATCCTGCGCTGGGTGATCTCGACCGACTCCGCGATCGACAGCGTGACCTCGCTGGCCGACCTCCACGCCGTGGGACATCGTGTGGTGCACGGTGGGGAACGTTTCCAGCGCTCGGTTCGCATCGACGACGAGGTGATCGAGGGTATCGAGGACTGCATCGAGCTGGCACCGCTGCACAACCCGGCGAACCTGAGGGGCATCCGCGCGGCGGTCGAGCTGCTCGGCACCGGCGTCCCCCAGGTCGCGGTCTTCGACACGTCGTTCCACTCCACCATGCCCGAGACGTCCTACCTCTATGCGATTCCCTACCAGTACTACCGGCGCTACAAGATCCGCCGGTACGGTTTCCACGGCACCTCGCACCGCTACATCGCCTACCGCTACCGTCAGATCCACGAGCTTGCCCCGGAGCAGGTCGACATCGTGACCCTCCACCTCGGAAATGGGGCGTCCGCGTGCGCGATCCGGGCCGGGCGTTCGGTGGCCACGTCAATGGGCTTCACGCCCCTGGAAGGCCTCGTGATGGGAACACGATCGGGCGATGTCGATCCGTCGATCATCGAGTTTCTGATGGCGAAGGAGGGCATCGACATCAACGAGATCGACACCCTGCTGAACAAGCGGTCCGGCCTGCTGGGCCTGTCCGGCCTCACCTCGGACATGCGCGAGCTGCTCGAGGAGGAGGCGGAGAAGCAGGACCGGCGGGCGTCCCTCGCGATCGACATCTTCTGCAGCCGGGTCAAGCGCTATATCGGTGCCTTCCTCGCGGAGCACGGCCCGATGAAAGCCGTCGTCTTCACGGGCGGGATCGGAGAGAACGCGCCTGCGGTCCGTGCGCGGGTGCTCGACGGGCTCGGTCACCTCGGTCTCGGGCTCGACCGGGAGCGCAACGCCGCGCTTGTGGGCGGCGCCATCGGGCAGATTTCACCTTCCGACTCTCCCATCCGCGCGTGGGTGATCCCGACCAACGAGGAGCTGCTGATTGCCCGCGACACCTATCGCGTGGTCGAGAACATGCCCCGCAGATGGTGACGGCGCCCGGGGGAATTCCTGGCGGAGCACTCCGCTTCCTATGACACGTTTCCGAGCGGCGTCGTCCTGACCGATCCCGAGCCCCTGGGAGGACCGATGCGCTATTACTTCCATCCCATGTCCACCAACTGTCGCAAGACCACCGCGCTGCTCGACCACCTCGGGATCGAAGCCGAGCGGCATGTCGTCGACCTGCCGAAGGGTGAACACCTCTCGGACGAGTATCTCGCCATCAACCCCAACGGCAAGGTGCCGGCGCTGGTCGACGGCGGGCTGCGCCTGTGGGAGTCCAACGCGATCGCGATCTACCTCGCCGAGAATGCGGGCAGCGACCTCTGGCCGGTCGACCCGGTCGAACGGCTCGACGCGATGCGTTGGATGTTCTGGGAGCAGGGCCACCTCATGTTCGCGACCGGGGTGGTCTTCTTCGAGCGCCTGCTCAAGCCGATGATCGGTGAAGGCGAGCCCGACGAGAGCAAGATCGCCAGGGCGATCGGGACCTTTCGCCGGCTCGCGGGAGTGCTGGACGCCCACCTGGCCGATCGTCGGCACCTGCTCGGTGATCGGCTGTCGATCGCCGACTGGGCGGTTGCAGGGAACCTCTCCTACGCCGGCCCGACCGGCCTCCCGGTGTCCGAGTTTCCGAAGCTCGCCCGGTGGTTGGCGACCCTCGATGAGGTCCCCGCGTGGCGCGGCACGGCTCCGCGGGACGACGTCTGACCGTCGCTCGGCGCCGGACCGCCCTGCCCCTCGGTCCAGGATCCCGCACTCGTCTCGGCCGCACCGGCGGCAGGTCGGTGAGCGGATCAGAGGCCACGAGCACGCAGAACCCGGCCGTGCGCACTGCGTATCTCTGCGCGGAGGTGTCGAGATGCGCGCACGGTCCATCATCCTGACGGCGGCAGCCGCCTGCGCGGTGGGCTCGGTGGCTGCCGCCGAGCTGCCGGCCCGAGCCGACGGCGTTTTCCCTGCCACCCTCGGCGGGCGGGTCGCGCACGCGGTGATGATCGACCTCACCACTCCGATTCCCGTCAGCCGGTTCCACGTCGAGGCCTTCGGCCCGAGCTGCACTCCCACCGTCGTACGCGCCGCGGTGCCCGACCACGGGATCTACCTGCACCAGGTCGAGATCGCCCACGGCGGGCTGCTCGCGCTCATCCTCGACGGACCGGACGGCGCCGACCTCAGCCTCCGCGTCTACGGTCCGAGCGGCAGGCTGGTCGCGCTCTCCGAGGAGACCGGGCCCGACCATGCCATAGCGGTCCGCCTCCCGGCGGACGGGACATGGCGAATCGAGGTGGCGGCAGCCCGAGCGCCCGCCGGATGGGCGGAGTTCGACCTGACGGTGGACGCAGTCCAGGGCGGCGGGGTGGACGTTGCCGGCGCCCCCGCGGGTCCGATCGCCGCCGGGGAACCGATCCACGTCGTGGTGCACGCCACGCAGCCGTCTCCGGAGTGTCCGGCGCAGCGAGTTCTCCTGGTCTATGGTCCTCCGGGCGGCGAAAACCAGGACCTGACGCTCATCCTCCCGGCTCAGGCGATTCCGCTCCGCACCCACCGGATCGCGGCGACCACCGCGTCACGCTGACGCTCGCCGGCAGGATCGCGCAGCCTCGAGCTTCGACACACCGTGGCCTGCCGTCGGCCGACCACAGGCCGCTACGGGTTGGCGGCCTGCCGGCCTGGGGGCAGCTCGACCTCCATCGCGACCGAGCAGCGGGCGAAGCCGGCGTGCGGCACCGGAGGCGCATCCACTTCGCGGAACCCCAGCGAGCGGTAGAGCCGGAGAGCCGGCTCGAGGCGCGGGCTGGTGAGCAGGAAGAGGCGCCGGGCGCCGACGCCGTGGGCCCGGTCCAGCGCAGCCCTCCCCAGCCTTCGCCCGACGCCTCTGCCCCGCTCAGACCGGGTGACCGCCATCTTGGCGAGCTCCCACACCGACGCATCGTGACGCAGCAGGGCCACGGTGCCGACAACGCTGCCGCTGACCGAGGCGAACAGGACCACCCCCCCCGGGCCGATCACCTCGCCCGCGGGATCGTCGAGCACTTTCCTGTCCTCTGGTCCGACGGTGAAGCCGGATTCCAGCCATTCGAGGTTGAGCTCCCGGAAACGCACCGCGAGCTCGGGCCGGAAGTCGAGGATCTCGACGTCGTCGCGGCGACGAACGTCGCGAACCCGACGGTGCAGCGGCCGCTCCTCGAGAGCCTCGTCAACCGCCGAGAGCCCCTCCGGCAGGTCGCAGCCCGATTCCCGCAGAAGGTCGTGGGTCGCGGTCCGGAGATCCGCCCACAGGGGCTCGAGGTCCGCGACCACACGACGGCCCAGATCGCCGAGCTCGATCAGTCGCTTGCGGGCATCGGCCGGATCGCGGCGCCAGTCGATCAGACCGGCGCGGTCCATCTCGGCGGCGACCTGGTGCACGGCGGTGTGCGAGACGTCCAGGTCACGCGCCAGCTCCGAGATCGACCGTGCCGGAGATCCTCTCAGCGCCCACGCGAGAGTGAACCACCGCGCCTTGAAATCGACCCCCTCGGTCTCATACACACGTGACGCCTCCGAGGCCAGCCGATCACCCAGCCGTCGCAGCCGTGAAGCTAGGGCCAGCACACCGAGGTCGCGCGTGATCTCCATCCCAGTTCTCGTACGGCGCAGCGGCCGTCCGGTTGCACCGTCGTCTGCTAGAGTCCGTCGCAGCGATGGTGCAGGCTGAGCTCTCGCCGGTTTTCGTGGTCGGTTGTCCCCGCAGCGGGACGACCTTGCTCCGCAACCTGCTCAACTCGCACCCGAGCCTCGCGATCCCGTGGGAGTCGCACTTCATCACCCGTCTCTACCGCGCGGCCGGGAACCCCGGGTCGCCCGCCGAAGCCGTGCGGCTGGCGCGGGTCATCCTGAGTTCGTGGTGGATCGCTCGCTGGGGTCTCGACCTTCATCCGAAGGCCTTCGCCGATTGCGAGTCGTTCGCCGCGCTCGTGGACCGCCTGTTCTCGACCTGGGCACACGCCAAGGACAGGCCCCGTTGGGGCGACAAGACACCGCAGTACGCACTCGACGTCCCCGCCCTGCTCGAGATCTTCCCCAGGGCCAAGGTGTTGCACATCATCCGCGACGGCCGCGACGTCGCCCTGTCGTGGGTGCCGAAGAACTTCGGCCCCGGGAACGTGGTGTCCGCCGCCAGGGAGTGGAAGCGGCTTGTGCTCGCCGCGCGCGGGGCTGCTCGGTGCCTGCCGGGGTCCTCGGTGCTCGAGCTCCGGTACGAGTCGCTGCTCGCCGAGCCCGAGACCACCATGCGATCCGTCTGCGACTTCATCGGCGAGCCCTACCACCCGGCGGTGTGTGTTCCGACCCTCGATTTTCCACCCATCCGAAGGCGCATCTTCGGCACTCGCACCGTCGGCCAGTCCCACCAGCCCCGAATCGTCGACGGCAACTCCGAGCGCTGGAGATCCCGCCTCAGCGTTCGCGACCGCGAGCGCTTCGAGTACCTCGCCGGAGACCTGCTCGACACCCTCGGATACCCGGTCGAAGGCTGGCGACGACCCGTCTCCGAGGTGGAGTTGGCGATGTGGCGGACCCACGACTCGGTGCGGTGGATTCTCGATCGACTCAACACCCACGACAAGCTGCGCTGGGCCGCGACCGAGCTCGTCATGCGTCGGGAACAGGTTCGAGGCGCCCTCGCCGGTCGAGGATCCGCGCGCTCCGGGCGTTCCCGGCCGGCCGCCGACCCGGTGCAGCCCGGTCCGCGCCCCCCACCCCGCTGAACGGTGGGCAGCGACCCTGAGGCTGTCTCGAGCCTACGGCCGGTACTCCAGGCCGATCAGCGCGCTCCGGCGGGGCCCGAACCCGCCCTCGAGCACGAGCACGAAGTGCTCGCCCAGTCCCGCGGTGGCGCCGAGCAGGCCGCTCCACTCGCTCGCCTCCCCGAGCACGACGTCGAACGGCACCTCACCGACGAACGGGATCTTGTACGTGCCGCGGTGCCTCTCCTCGGCGTCCTGGTACATCGCGCCGATCCAGACCGCGCCCCGGTCGACGGTCATCCCGAGCTTCGGCGTCACCACCAACGCCTCGACGGTCCCGTTCGTTACCTCGAGGTCGGCGCTGGTGTAGGTGGTGGAAACGCTCGCGAACCACCCCCGGCCCCCGACCGCGAGGGTGAACCCGCCCCCCCACATCCAGCCGTCGTTGGCGATCCGCAGGTCGTTGAGGGGGAAGGGCAGCCCGATCTCGATGCCGTTGAGGCTCACCGTGGTCGTGGTCTCGAGCCGTCCGCCGATCGCGTACAGGTTGAGGAACGGCAGCACCCACCGGTCGAGCTTGAGGTGAAAGCTGTCGGTGCGGTTGACCACCGGCAGTCCCTCGGTGAGTGCGGGGTCGATTCCGTCAATCCCCAGCTCGAGGCGCTGCAGGCGGTAGTCCTGCTGCTGGCTGTACAGGGTCAGTCCGACGCCGAACGGCGCAGGGAGCTGCTGCCCCCCGGGAGGAGCCGACGGGTCCTGCCCGTGAACAGTCGAGACAGAGACCACGACCAGACCGCACCACACCATCGCGCGCGCCGACGCTCTCGCCACTACGCCCTCCTCGGTCCGGGATCGAGCCGTTCCGGCTCTGATGTCGGGGGACCTTGCGGGTACTTTACCAGCCCGGCGCCGTTCGGCACCACGCCGTCGAGCCGGTATCATCCGAGGGTGAAGGCGGCACCGACCCCGTGGGTGGTCAGATCGACCACACTGCTCGCGGCACTCGCCGCGAGCGCCGTCGTGTGGCTTGGGGCGCTCGACCTCGGAGCCCTCGAGGTCGATTCGTTCTACGCCTGGGGGCGGGAGATTCGAGAGTCGAGCGAGGTCGTCGACGCCAAGTTCAACCTCGAGATCCGTGCCGCCCTCACCGACCTCGCCCGGCACCGACGAACGCGGACACCGGCGTGCGAGGTCGCTGCGGAACGGATCCGCGACCGCCTCGAGCTCGAGATCTTCCACCCGATCGGGCTCTGGGCCTTTCAATCGCCGATGCTCGACCGGGTTCCTTCCGACCCCGACGAGGAGCGTCTGTATCGACGCGACAACCTCTACGGTGATGTCGGCTTCCCCGATATCGGGATGTGGATGCCCACCACGCCCGTGATCCTGCTCGACGGCGTCGTCGTCGGGATCGACAAGCTCGACCACTTCGTCTCCTCGGGGTGGAACCTCCGCAACGCGTACCTGCGGGCTCGGCGTGCCGGCCATTCCGTGGCGGAGGCGGAGCGCCGCGCGATCCGGTGGGGCATTCTCGAGGAGCGGACGATCAACGGACGGCTTTCCACCGGCGTCCTGTCACGCGGCGACCTCGAGGCCAACTTCCGCGGGATGCGCTTCTACGTCGAGCTGTGTGGAGGCGACGACCCGATGCTGGCTCTCGACGACGGGGTCTGGACCCTCCACCGGGAGTTCTCCATCGAGCGGTATGTCACCCCGGAGTGGGACGAGGCCTACCAGCCTTCGGTGTACTCCCCCGGCCGCTGGAAGCACGTCAGGCCGCGCCTGCTGCAGTACTGCGACCGGCTCGCCGATCCCTCGGTCAGAAAGCTGCTCGACAGCTACCACGCGCGCGACCGCGTCACGCCGGTCGAGGTCGTCTTTGCCGAGCTGGTCGCCCAGGGCGTGGTTCCCGATCCCGAGCGCTTTGCACTGGACGCCAACTGTCCGGCGACGCCCGAGCCCTCAACCCCGGCCCCCTTCGCAGCGCCGGAGCCTGCGCCGGTCGAGCGGTCCGCCCAGCCGTTGCCGGGCCCCGAGGCGATCGCCCTCAAGCTCGAAGAGCTCGACGCCGATCGCCGGCTCCGGGTCTTCGGCCTCGTCGGGGCGTTCCTCGACCGCCCGAAGACCGTGTCGGGAACGATCGGCGCCCTCCTCGCCCATCCGCGCGCCACCGACGACTGCCACTCCGTGTGCCTGATGAGCGGGGGATACCTCCAGCTCGAAGGTGGCCTGCATGGAGCCCAGCTCAGCCTCGGCTACGCCTCGCTGGTGGGCGAAACCGGTCCCGGACGGCGCTGGATCACCAGCGCCCTGCTCGGCGCGGGCCTCGAGGCGGCCCTGCTCCGCACCTGGGCCGGCTCCCCTCTCACCCCGGAGGCGCAGACTCTGGCGGGGCTCGAAGGACAGATCGCGGTCGCCCACGTTGGGTTTCGGCTCGGTGTTTTCCACCGTGTGTCGGGAGCTCGCGACGGCAGCCCCTGGGTCGTCACGGCGGCGCTGGGCTGGGGCTATTGATCTCACGAGGCACCTGCGCTGCGGTTCGATCGCAGCCTCGTTGGCCGCCACGGATCGGCTTCCGGCCGCCCTGGCGGACCTCTCGACGCTCGGCCGGGTTTATTACCGTATTTCGAAATGGCATACTTCATGCCGGCCACGAGAAGCACCCCTGCACTGCGGGCCGAGACCAGGCTCGAGAGAGGACGAGCGGACGACATGACTCGAGACGACTGGACCCTCGGCTCGTGAGCCGCGCTGCGACCGGACGGACCCGGTGACGAGGATCGCCGGCGTCGGGGCCGCGTTCCCGCCCCACTACTACGACCAGGACACGCTCCTCGCGGCCTTCCGCGAGCACTGGAGTCGGCGCCACTACAACCTCGACCGGCTCGAGCAGCTGCACCGCAGCGTGCTGGTCGGCGGCCGCCACCTCGCCCTGCCGATGGAGGAGTACCCCGCGCTCGACACCTTCGGCAAGGCCAACGACGCCTGGATCCGGGTCGCGCTCGAGGTCGGCGGCGAGGCGCTCACCCGCGCCCTCGGGGCGGCCGGCGTCGGCGCCGAGTCGGTCGACACCCTGATCGTCACCAGCGTGACCGGAATCGCGACCCCGTCCCTGGACGCCCGCCTGGCGAACCGCCTCGGCCTGCCGGCTCGGATCAAGCGCATGCCCCTCTTCGGGCTCGGCTGCGTGGCCGGAGCCGCCGGCATCGCCCGGGCCGCCGACTGCGTCAGGGCCTTCCCGAGCCAGACTGCGGTCCTGCTCTCGGTCGAGCTGTGCTCGCTGACACTGCAGCGCGAGGATCTCTCGATTCCGAATCTGATCTCGTCGGGCCTGTTCGGCGACGGCGCCGCGGCCGTGGTGCTGGTCGGTGCAGGCCGGCCCGAGCCGGGGCCGAGGGTCGTCGCCACCCGGTCGGTCCTGTACCGCGACACC
The DNA here is from genome assembly GCA_963714745.1 of uncultured Acidobacteriota bacterium. Taxonomy (GTDB): domain Bacteria; phylum Acidobacteriota; class Thermoanaerobaculia; order Thermoanaerobaculales; family Sulfomarinibacteraceae; genus CAVQPK01. The sequence goes on along the minus strand of CAVQPK010000007.1, from coordinate 1,004,331 downwards.
GAACGGGTGATGGGGTGGGACATCTCCGAGCGGGGCTTCAGCATCGTCCTTTCGGCCGAGGTGCCGGAGATGGTGCGTCGCCACCTGCGTCGCGACGTGGACGAGTTCCTCGCCGAGAACGGGTTGTCTCGAGCCGACATCGATGCCTGGATCGCGCACCCGGGCGGCCCGAAGGTGCTGGAGGCGATGGCCGAGGCGCTCGAGCTGCCCGACGGCGCTCTCGACCGCGCCTGGCAGACGCTGCGCGAGCGGGGCAACCTGTCGTCGACCTCGGTGCTGCTGGTGCTCGAGCAGACCCTCGCAGACCCTCCCCCGCCGGGGTCGTGGGGGCTTCTGACTGCGATGGGTCCGGGGTTCTGCTCGGAGCTGGTGCTTCTCCGGTGGCCCCCGGCCGGTCCGACGCCGGGCCTCCGGACCGGTGCTGTCGCCGGGACGATCGGGCCCTCCCCGGAGGTTCCGGGAGCATCCGATGACTGATGCCGAGATCCTCGCCGGAGTCGCCGACGTGGCTCGCAGACACGTGGGATACATGGGTCCGCTCGATCTCGGATCGCGGCTGGTCGAGGACCTCGAGCTCGACTCGATCAAGGCGCTCACTCTTGCCGTCGAGGTCGAGAATCGATTCAGGATCGCCATCGACCCCGACAGCGAGGCCGAGATCGCGACCGTCGGCGACCTGGTGCGGGTGGTTCGGACCAAGATCCATGACCCTGACTGAGCTGCTCGAAAGAGCCTCCGACGACCCCGAGGCAGGGCTTCGCTTCGTGGACCGGAACGAAGGCGAGCGGTGGCTGTCGTGGTCCGAGATCCGTGCCCGGGCCCGGGCGGTCGGCGGATCGCTCACCGCGCTCGGGGTCGAGCGGGGCGATCGTGTCGCGCTGATCTACCCCACGGGACCGGAGTTCTTCGACGCGTTCTTCGGAACCCTGCTCGCGGGTGGGGTTCCGACTCCCCTCTACCCGCCGGTGCGACTCGGCCGCCTCGAGGAGTACTCGCGGCGGACCGCGGCCATGCTGCGCGCCGCCGGCGCGCGGCTGGTGCTCGCCGATCCACGGGTCCGGCGGCTGCTCGGCCGGGCTGTCGAGCCCGCCCGGCCTCAGCTGGGTTGCCTGGCGCTCGGCGAGCTGCCCGATCCCCGACCGCGTCCCGGCACCGGCTTCGACCCGGACTCTCTGGCCCTGGTGCAGTTCTCGTCCGGGACCACCGTGGATCCCAAGCCGGTCGCGCTCGCCCACCGGGCCCTGGTGGCCCAGGCCCGCATCCTGAACGGCGTCTGGCCTCAACCGGTGGGACGCACCGTCGACAGCGGAGTCAGCTGGCTGCCGCTGTATCACGACATGGGCCTGGTCGGATGTGTGCTGCCCGCGCTCGAGGCGCCGGGGACGCTGACCCTGATCCCGCCGGAGGTCTTCGTCGCCCGGCCTGCGATCTGGCTGAGGACCCTCTCGCGCCACCGGGCGACCATCTCTCCGGCGCCGAACTTCGCCTACGGGCTGTGCGTGGAGAAGATCCGCGACCAGGAGATGGAAGGTGTCGACCTCTCGTGCTGGCGGGTCGCGCTCAACGGCGCAGAGCCGGTCGCGCCCTCGGTGCTGCGCGCATTCATCGAGCGCTTCAGTCGGTGGGGCTTTCGCGCCGAGGCGCTGACCCCGGTCTACGGCCTGTCCGAAGCCGCCCTCGCGGTGACCTTCTCCGCCGTCGACGAGCCCTTCACCGCGCGGCGGTTCGATCGCGAGGCCCTCGCCGCCTCCGCCCGGGCCGAGCTCACGGACGACGGTCTCGAGCTGGTATCGGTCGGTCGCCCGTTGCCGGGCTTCGAGCTGCGCATCGCGGAGTCGGACGGAGGCTCCTGCCCGCCCGGACACATCGGACGCGTGCTCGTTCGCGGCCCCTCGCTGATGGAGGGCTACCTCGGGATGGCCGAGGCCACCGCCGAGGTGATGGTCGACGGCTGGCTCGACACCGGCGACCTCGGCTTCCTGATCGAGGGCGAGCTGTACCTCACCGGCCGGGCCAAGGACCTCCTGGTGCTGCGCGGCGAGAACCGGGCGCCGAGCGAGGTCGAAGCCGCGGTCGACGGTGTCCCCGGTGTTCGGACCGGCTGCGCGGTCGCGGTGTCCTGGCTCCCGGAGGGTGGCGACGGCGAGCGTCTCCTGGTCCTGGTCGAGGCCCGCCGCGCGCAAGGTGTGGAGGACTATCCGGAGATGGGGAGAGAGTGTGCCCGGCGGATCCTGGTCGCCTGCGGCCTCGTCCCGGACCGGGTCGAGGTTCTCCCGCCCGGGTCGCTGCCCCGCACGTCCTCCGGCAAGCTCCGGCGGCAGGAGGCGCTGCGCCGGTTCCTCGCCGGCGAGCTCACCCCGCCGGAGCGGGTGACGCCGATCCGTCTGGCCGGAGCCATGGTGCGGTCCTCGCTCGCATTCGCGCGGCTGCGCAAGGCAGAGGGCGATGCCGGCTGACTCGGCCGACCTGCTGGTCGCCGGCGGCGGCCCGGCCGGGCTCGCCCTGGCCATCGCCGCCCGCCTCCGGGGCATGACGGTGACGGTGCTCGATCGTCGCAGGCCCCCGATCGACAGCGCGTGCGGCGAGGGCATCATGCCGGAGGGCGTCGCCCGCCTCCGGGCGCTCGGAGTCTCGCTGCCTCCGGCGGACTCGGTGCCGTTCGACGGCATCCGGTTCATCGAGGGGGATCTCGCGGCCGATGGCGGCTTCCGGCACGCCTCGGGGTTCGGAGTCCGCCGCACAGCCCTCCATGCCGCCCTCGTCGAGCGCGCAGCAGACCTCGGCGCGGATCTCCGCTGGGGCGTCGGCGTCAGTGGCTTACGGGAGGACGGCTTCGACACCGACCGCGGACCGGTCCGGGGCGAGTCTCTGGTCGGGGCGGACGGCCGCCTGTCGCGGGTCAGGACCTGGGCCGGACTCGACGGGCCGACCCCTCGGCGGCCGCGCTTCGGTGTTCGCCGGCACTTCGCGATCCGTCCGTGGGGCTCGCGAGTCGAGGTGCACTGGGCCGAGGGTGTCGAGGCCTACCTCACTGCGGTCGCACCGGATCGAGTCGGCGTCGCACTGCTCTCCCGGAGCGAAAAACCGGTCTTCAACACGCTCCTCGAACGTCTTCCGCGGCTCGTCGATCGCCTCGCCGGTTCTGAGGCCGCGTCCCGTGATCGCGGCGGCGGCCCGTTCGGCCGAACCGCGCGCCGTGTGGTAGCCGGTCGACTGGCGCTGATCGGCGACGCCACCGGCTCGCTCGACCCGATCTCGGGGGAAGGCCTGTCGCTCGCCTTCCACGACGGCATCGCGCTCGCCGACGCGCTCTCGTCCGGCCGGCCCGGTGACTACCCCAGGTCTTGGCGGGAGGCCAGGAGGTGGCCCCGCCGCATGACCGCCCTGCTCGTCCTGCTCGCCGACCACCCCAGCCTGCGCCGGCGGGTCTTGAGGTCGCTCTCCGCCCAGCCGGACCTGTTGAGCCGTTTCCTGGCGCCACGGGGATCCACCTCGCCCCCCCGCATCCTGGGCCGCTACGGTCTCGCGCACCTGGTGCTCGTCGCCGTGTCGGGCAGCGGGAGGCTGGCGTGAGACGGCGGACCGCGCTCGCCATCGTCTTGGTGGCACTGGTCCTGCCAGCCGGGTGGGCGGTCCGCGGCCTGGGTATCGACAACCGGCTCGAGCGCTGGACCGGCGGCGACGAGGCCGGCCGTGCCGCCTATCAGCGCTTCCGCGACCTGTTCGGGAGCGACGAGTTCGTGATGGCGGTGATCTCCGGGAAGGACGTGCTCTCCGCCGCGACCCTCGAGCTCGGCCTCGACGCGGTCGAGCGCATCGAGGGGCTCGCCGGGGTGACCCGGGTCCAGGGCCCGTCTCAGCTCTACCGCGACCTGTTCGGCGCCGAGGACGCCGACGCCCTCGTCCGTGAGCTGACCGCGACGCCGTTCTACCGGGATCTCCTGGTCTCCCGCGACGGCTCGGCCACGGCGCTCCTGATCGAGGTCGCCCCTCAGGCACGCCCCGGGAGCCGAGAGCGGATCGTGGACGGCGTCCGCTCCGCGCTTGCGCCGCTCGAGGAGCGCGGGCTCACCGTCCACCTGGTCGGCTCGACCGTCCTCGCCGTCGCGCTCGACCGGGCCTCCGCGGGGGAGGCCCGGCGGGCCTTTCCCCTCGCGGTGGTGGGGTCTCTGATCGTGCTCGGACTCCTGCTCCGTTCCATCCGGGCCACCTGCGTCGCCGCAGCCTGCGCAGCGCTCGCGCTCGTCCTCACCTTCGGCCTGATCGCGGCCACCGGGCGGTCGCTGAACATGGTGAGCGCGGCCCTCCCCGCCCTGCTGTGGGTGCTCGCCCTCGGCAACATCGTCCACCTGCTGCGACGCTACCGCGCGCTCGCGGTGCGACACGACCTCGGCGACGCCCTCGAACGTGCGCTGTCCCAGACCGGCCGCGGCTGCGCGCTCGCCGCGGTCACGACCGCCGCCGGCTTCGGTTCGCTGGTCACCGCACCGATGGTGCCGGTCCGCGAGCTGGGCGCGTTCGCCGCCGCCGGCATCCTCATCTCGCTCGCGGTCAACCTCTGTGTCGGTCCGGTGCTGATCCGGCTCCTCCGCATCGGCGGCGACCCCCGCGCCGCCGATCCCCGCGAGCCGGCCATCGAACGAGCGGTCCTCCGCCGTCCGATGGTGGTGATTGCGGCGACGGCGACCGCGGCAGCCGGCGCACTGGCGTCTCTTCCCTTGATCAGTGTCGAGAGCAACCCGGTGTCATTCCTCTCGGCCGATCACCCGGTGAGCCGGGACTACGCTGCGGTCGCCGGCATGATCGGCGGGTTCTACACCCTCGAGGTCGTGCTCGACCTGCCGGTCACGTGGACCGATCCCGCGGCGATCGCACGGATCGAGACCATCGCCAACGATCTCCAGCTCTCCCCAGTGGTGGCCCGCGTGATCTCGCCGGTCGACCTGCTGCGCCAGCTCAGGACCTGGGAACACGATCTCGACCCGACGGCCTACAGCGCGCCGTCGACGCAGCAGGAGGCGGATGCCCTCGTGGACGGCCTCGACGCTCGCGGACAGGAGGTCCTGGCCACCATGGTCGCCAACCGGGGCCACACGGTTCGCCTTTCGGCGGTGGTCGACGAGATGGAGCAGCACCGATTCCTGGGGCTGGTCGATGCCGCCCGCGGTGATCTGTCCCGCCTCCCGGACGGGTGGAGCGGCACGGTGACGGGTCAGGTGCTCGAGCTGGTCCGCTCCCAGCAGCGTCTCGTCACCACCCAGCTCGAGAGCCTGGGGATCGCACTGGTGCTGGTCTTCCTCACCATGCGAGCAGGTCTCGGCTCGTGGCGCCTGACCGCGCTCTCCGTACCGCCCAACATCCTCCCTCTCCTCACCGCCTTCGGCCTGATGGCCCTGCTCCGCTTTCCCCTCGACCCGGCGACGGTCATGGTCGCCAGCGTGGCCCTGGGAATCGCCGTCGACAACACCGCCCATGCCCTCGAGGGGGTGCGCCGGCTCGAGCGCCGGGGGCATCCGCGACCCGAGGCCGTCGTCATCGCCATGCGACGGATCGCTCCCGCCATGCTGATCACCTCGGCCACCGCGGCAGTCGGCTTTCTCGCGCTCACCTCCTCCGAGTTCGTGCCGATCGCCCACTTCGGTGTGCTGGCGGCGGCGGCGATCGCCACTGCCTTCGCCGGCGACACCCTCCTGCTGCCGGCAACGCTCGTCCTGGGGAGGCGATCGTGAGCACGGGGCGAGCTCTCGCGTCGATCCTCCTGGTCGCGACGGCGGCGGCAGCATCCGACCCCGGCCGCTCCCTCGAGCACCGGCTCGAGGCGGCGCTGCGGTCCTACGACGCCGGTGCCGCGGTCGAGGTGCTGTCCTCCCTCCGCGGCGAGCCGGGCTCGCCGCCGCTGCTGCGGGTCCGGGCCGGCCTGGCGGTCGCCGAGCTGCTGCGTCTCGAGTTCGAGTCGACCGCAGTCGGGGACCGAGAGCTGCGGAGGATCCTCGGCGCTCGAATCGACGCCGCCGCCGAGGAGGCCCTGCAGGCGCTCGACGAGCTGCCGGAGAGCTCCGAGCGGGAGCGTCTCCGTGCCGATCTTCTGGCGACCCTGATCCGCTCGGACTACCGGGCGAAACGTCACCAGCCTGCGCTCGAGGCGGCCATCGCCAGGGCCCTCGAGCTCGACCCCGCCAACCCGCGAGCCTTGGCCACGGCCGCCAAGCCCCTGATCTTCGCCCCGCCGGAGAAGGGGCGCGACCTCGTCGAAGCCGTCGCCACCCTCGACCGCGCGCTCGCTCTCGACCCCGGGCTCGAGAGCGCGCTGCTGCTCAAGGCGCTCGCGCTCGAGATGCAGGGCAAGGCCGACGAGTCGCAGGCTGTTCTCCGCCTGGCGCTCGCCGCGAACCCGGACTGCCGCCCGGCACGGGATCGACTGGCCGCCTCGCGCTAGCGGGACCGGGCGATGGCTGGCAGCACCTGCTGCTCGAGCAGAAGCGCCAGCCGTTCCGCCACCACCTCGTGTCCGAGAGGGGTGTAGTGGTCCCGGTCCAGGAAATAGAGGCGGGTGAGATCGCGGGTCAGCGCTGCTTCGATGCCGGGGCCGCCATCGGCAGGTTCGGCGTGCGTCTTCCCGGTGGTGATCAGCTGCTCGAAGACGGGGGTGAAGTCGAGCACCGGGACACCGCGCGCGGCGGCGTCGGCCGCGAGCACGCGCTGCGGGACCTGCGCCGCGGGATCACCGAGCTGCCAGGTGAACGGAAACACCACGAGCACCACCGGAAGACCCTCTCGCTCGCAGATCCCGTAGATTCCCGCCAGCGAGCGCAACACCAGGTCCCACCCGGCCGCGATCCGCGGGTCGTCCCGCGGCGCGGCCGCGACGATGCGGCCAGCGTACGCCCCCCACCTGGCCCGAAGCCTACGCTTCCTCTCGGCGTGGCCGAACTTCTGAGCGAGGCTCCCCCATCCGGTCTCGTTCACCAGCCAGCTCACGACCCGGTTGTCGACCTGGAAGACCCCGTGGTAGTCGCTACCGATGCCGCCGAATCGCCGGTTGACCACGAAGGGCTCGGTGAGGTCGTTGAGGCAGAAGCCGACCACCACGAAATCGGGGCTGAAACGCAGGGAACGCTCGAGAACGTGCAGCTCCTGGAAGGTGGAGTAGCCCTGGACCCCGGTATTGATGACCTGGACCGATACCGCCCAGGGAGCGGCCCGCGCGAGCAGCGGTTCGAGACGGTTCGGGAAGGCCTCGGCCGAGGTGACGCCGTGGCCCATGGGGATCGAATCGCCGAGCACCAGTCCCCGAAGCTCACCGGGCGGCTTGAGCTCTGGGAATTCGTCGTCGTGGTGGCCCCAGCGGTTGATCCGCAGGATCTTGTTGCCGTAGGTCGGCCCCCACGACCTCTCCGCGCCGGGCCGGTGGCGGTAGTGATTCTCCCGGTCCGCTTCCCACAACGAGCGGGCCCCGCCGGCCACCAGCAGGAGCCGGTCCCCGAGTATCAACGTGACCAGGCTGACGGTGAGGATGACCCACCTGCAGGCAGCGAGGCTTCGCCCCGCGCGGAGGAGCGCGACGCCGATCAGCCCGAGCACGGCCACCGCCCCGATCGCACAGAGGGCGAAGTCGCGGAGCGCGTCACCGCGCAGAGATGCCCACCCGGGACGGAGCCAGCCTGCGACCCACGGGTTGAGGACCAGTGCCGCCAGCAGTGCGCCCACCGCCGCCGCCAACGTCAGCGCCGCGACAGCCCTCACCGGGGGTTCAGCTCGAATGCTCGCCATGTCCTGGCCGCAGTCTACTCGGAACCCTGCCTTCCTCGGCTGCCCGCACTCGGCCGCCGCAACGCGGCGTTCCCTCTCCCCTTCAACCTGATAGCCTCACGAGCGCGGTGCGCGGCAGAGCGTGCCGGGTGCCTGGTGCGGAAACACGCCGGCCGTCCCGGCAAGGGAGACCAACGATGCGATTCGAGCACGTCCGGATCCTGGGTATCGCCCACGTCGATGCCCCGGGAATGTGCACCTCGGACACGATCGAGGAGCGGCTGGCGCCGACCATGGAGCGTCTCGGCATCTCGAAGGGGATTCTCCGCCGATTGACCGGCGTCGAGTCCCGCCGGGTCTGGAGCGAAGACGTGCGACCCAGCGAAGCGGCCGCCGGCGCCGCGGAGCGGGCGCTCGCGACCGCCGGGATCGACCGCGCCCAGATCGGCGTCGTGGTCAACACCTCGGTGTGCCGCGACGACGTCGAGACCTCGACCGCGAGCGCGGTGCACCACCGGCTCGGCCTCGGCGGCTCCTGCCTCAACTTCGACCTCGGCAACGCCTGCCTCGCGTTCATCAACGGCATGCAGACCGTCGGCAACATGATCGAGTCCGGTCACGTCGAGTACGGGCTGGTGGTGGACGCGGAGAACACGCGGTACGCGATGGAGCGCACCATCGAACGTCTGCTGCGACCGACCACCACCTGGGAGGAGTTCCGCGACAACTTCGCGACCCTGACCCTCGGTTGTGGCGCCGCAGCGATGGTGCTCGGCCGCTCCCGGGGGGAAGCCGGCGAGCACCGCTTCCTCGGCGGCGTGACGCTGGCCGCAACCCAGTACAGCCGCCTCTGCTGCGCCCAGGTGGACCAGATGGTCACCGATACCAAGCGGCTCTTCCACCACGGCCTCGAGCTCGCCCTCAAGACCTGGGACTGGGCGCGGGGCGCGCTCGGCTGGACCGCCGAGGGCCTCGACCACTTCATCCTCCACCAGGTGGGGAAATCGCACACCGAGACCTTCGCCCGCATTCTCGGGCTCGATCTGGCCAAGATCTTCCGGCTCTACCCGAGGCACGGCAACATCGGCCCGGCCGGCGTGCCGATCGTGCTCTCCAAGCTCGCCGAGGCCGGCAGGTTGCTTCCCGGGCAGCGCATCGCGCTGATGGGCATCGGCAGCGGGATCAACTGCTCGATGGCCGAGATCGTGTGGTAGGCGCCCTCTCGCCCATCGCCCGTCAGCCGCCCGGCGCCGGCGCGACGTCCAACACGGCGATCTCCAGGCCGAGATCGGCGACCTGTACCGGCATCCCCGGAAGCGCGACGACGAACGCCACGGTCGTCTTCTCCGCCGCCTCCCAGTAAGGGCGGTCGGTGAACCCGACCTGGACCGCGACCCGCTCTGTGCTCTGGTCGAGCACGAAGGGAATCACGAGGTACACGCGCCCGCTGTCGGCGAACCGGCACGCGAGGGTCGCCCCCTCCTTGCCGGCAAGGTCGACCTCTCCCTGACCCGGCCGCGAGATCCGGACCCGCACCTGCCGGTCAGACAGCCTGAAGGCGGGATCGCGCCGCCTCTCGGCCACCGGGAGCTTCGAGTACACCGAGCCCACCAGCCAGTAGACGTAGGACGCGAGGTCACCTTCGGCGGAGAAGCGGTTCTTGTCGAAGGCGACGCAGCCGTCGAGCGGCTCGTCCCGGAAGCCGTAGCGTGTCGCCCAGACCCGGTTCGACGCACCCTTGCCGCCGACCTCGGCGAGCTGCCACGGCGTTCCTGCGCCACCGGACACGCGCATCGGGGTCCCGTTTGCCGTCCCGACCGGGCTGCCACCGGGAAACTCATCGCTCGACAGGAGGAGGATCCCCCGTGAACGGTCGAGCAGGGCGACGTACGCGCCCTCGATCTCTGGGCACTGATGGGTCGGCGCCCGGACCCGCAGGGCGGGCCGTCCGGCCCTCGCCGCCGTGTCGTGCTGGCCCGCAACCGGCGCACGGGTCGAGCACAGCATGCCGGACGCAGCAAGGATCGAGACTGCCGCAGCACCCCGATACGGACGTTTGACGAACATCCCGTCCTCCCTGGCAAGCCTACGGCAGCGAGGGGGTGCCGGCCTGTGGCCCGGCTCACCAGGCGGCGGCGCCGACCGCAGCGTCACGGGGCCCGACGACCGGGCGAATCCAGCTCGAAGGTCCCGGCCTTTCAGGGCCTGGCGCGGCACACGGAGGTCCAGCCTGTGTCAAGGATCGTGTCGCCCACTTGCACTCCGGTGGCCGGCCGTCGTACGATCTTGCGGAAGCGTCTCAAATGCAACTTGTATCGATAGACCATTCTCGTGCCGTGTTTCACGGCCTGATCGTGTCGCCCCGAGCGTCTCCCCTCACGGGTCCCGGCGCTCGTTCACCGCAACGCCAACCGAACTCCTTGGAGGAATCAACGATGAGCTCTCTCGTTCAAGTTGCCGGCCCGACAACCCTGCTCCGCCGAGCCCTGGTCGCGAGCCTCACAGCAGCCGCCCTGCTCACGCTGGCGATGGTCGCCCCCGCCGCCGCGGAGGATCCCGCTCCGGTCTACACCCGGGTCGCTCTGTGGCAGGTCGAGCGGGCGCACTGGGGTGATTTCGTCGAGTTCTTCACCAAGTACGACCAGCCGGTCATGGAGAAGCTGATGGCCGATGGGGTGATCCTCGAGTGGGGTCTCGACGCCGAGTCGCTCCACCACCCCGAGGGCTACACCCACGCCACCTGGTTCTCGGCCACCACCATGGCGGGCCTCGAGAAGGCCCTCGAGGCCTATGACGCCTTCTACGAGAAGCTCCCCAAGCAGGAGCAGACGGCCTCGGACGCCGAGTTCGCCGCCATGATCACCAAGCACCGTGACTACCTGATGCGCAACGTCGTCCTGCGCTCACGGGCCGGTGACATCAAGGGCGCGTACTACCTCGCGTCCTTCGGCAGGGTCAAGATGGGTCACGGCCAGGACTACCGCAGCTACTGGGACCACCGCGTCCTCCCGGTCTACGAGAAGCTCTTCGCCGACGGCACGATCGTGGCCTACGGCCTCGCGGTCGAAGAGGTGAACACCGAACCGCCGGGTGGGCGCGAGTCGTGGTGCATGCCCAAGAACGCGGACGCCCTCGACACGGTGAAGGCAGCGTTCGATGCCTCATGGGACGCGATGGCCGACGAAGAGCAGCGCGCTCGCTGGCAGTCGATCGTCTCGATCATGGAGGAGGGCTCCTACCGCGAGTCGATGTCCAAGAACGTCATGGGCCGCCAGTCCAACCGCTGATCCCTACTCGAAGCAGCGGCCCCTTCGTCCGGCGGAGGGGCCGCCTCCTTCTTCCTGCTGCGCCGCCCGTGTCCCGCCCCCGATGTCGTCCCGCAGCACCTCGTTCCCGATTCCGCCGGGTCCGCTGTTGCCGCAGGTCGTGTCCGATCCTATCTTGAGACCCTGTCAGACATCACGACGAGCGAGCTGTCCGGAGAGCGCGCCGAAGGAGGTCACCATGGATCCGTGGCGAACGCACGCTGTCGTTCTCTTGACGATCGGCTGTCTCGCCATCCCGGCGAGTGTGTCCGCGGCTTTTCCCTCCACTGACTGTGTCCTCCCCTCGGTGGGGCGCGGACCGGGCAAGCAGGACTCGCAGTGGTACACCCGGATCTGGGTCCACAATACCGGCCCCGCCGACGCCTCGATCCGGATTTCCTTTCTGCTGCGCGACCAGCCCAACCCCGCACCGATGGAGGTCGAGGACACCGTTCCCGCAGGAGCGGTGAACATCTACAACGACCCGATCACCGAGCTCTTCGAAACCACCGGGTTCGGCGCGCTCCGGTTCCAGTCGGACCAGCCCCTGGTGGTCCATGCACGGATCTTCTCCCAGCCGCCGGATGGCGTCCCATACTCGGTGGGTCAGCTCTTCGCGGCGGTCCCGACCACATTCTCGATCGCTCTCGGCCAGCAGACGACCGTGCTCGGGGGGTGGCAGACATTCCCGGAGGAAACCTCGTACTACCGTTACAACTACGGCCTCGTGGAGACCGCAGGCGGCAGTGCGACGGCCGAGATCAGGGTCTACAACTACCAGGGCGGCGAGAGAACCCGCGAGACCGTCACCCTCGGCCCCTACGAGGTGCGACAGTGGAACCTCTCCCACCTCCTGCGAGACTCCAGCGCCTGGGCCGTGTTTCTCGAGATCGAGATTCTCGACGGGGACGGACGGCTCATCGCCTTCGGATCCCTGATCGCGAACCAGTCGAATGACCCGTCCACCTTCGAGATGATGTTCGATCCGGGTCTGCTTCAGTAGTCACCCAGATCGACCCGCGCCGATTCGGAGCCGTAGGGTGTCCACGCCAGCGGAAGCGACCGGCGCCACGCCGGATGGCGCCCGACCGGGTAGTTCCCCGAGGCGAAACGCACCTCCCCTCATGCTCAGCTGGGGCACTCCTCTGTGAGAACATCCCCACTCGTGGAGACCCTGGACGTTCGCCGTGCGCGTCGGTTGGCTCTCGCCCGAGCCGGCCTGCTGAAGCCGGAGTGGACCGGGCTGCCGACCCGGGCCGGACGGCGGCCGCGGGAGGCCGCGCAGGCGATCATCCGGCGCTTCGGATACCTGCAGCTCGACACGGTCGCGGTGGCCGGCGCCCGCAGCCACGCCATCGTGCTCCTGTCACGACTGAACGGCCTGGACCCCGATCTCGCCGAGGAGCTGCTCCAGCCGGGCGAGCCCCTCTTCGAGTACTGGGGCCACGAGGCCAGCTGGCTCCCGATCGAGCTCTATCCCCTGTTCGAGTTTCGCCGTCGCGACTTCACCCGTCACCCCTGGTGGGGGGACCTGATCGGCGCCCATCCCGAGATCGCCGACCGCCTCCGCTCCAGGATCCGCGATGAAGGACCGCTGCGCTCGGCGGACATGGAGGGGGGTGGCAGCCGGGGATGGTGGGACCTCAAGCTCGCCAAGAAGGTCGCCTCGGCGCTGTGGTCCTCCGGCGAGCTCGCGATCCGCGAGCGACGCGCCTTCCAGCGCTCCTACGACCTCGCAGAGCGGGTCGTTCCGGAGCACTGGCGGCTGTGCCCGTCCGAGCTGCCCGACGCGATCGAGCAGTTGGTTCTGCTCGCGCTCGAGGGACACGGCTGGGCGACCACAGGCACGCTGGTTGCGACCTGGCGGCTCGCGTCCCGTCGCCGGGACGTCGAGTCCGCCCTGCGTCGACTGGTCGAACGCCGGCTGGCGCTGCCCTGCATGCTGGCTCTCGAGGGCGGCCGGCGCAGTCGCGGCTGGATCCGTCCCGGCGACCTCGAGCTGGCGGCGAAGCTCGACCGGGTCCGACCTCGTCGCGACACAGGGGTCCTGCTGTCACCCTTCGATCCACTGCTCTGGGACCGCAGCCGGGTCGAAACCCTGTTCGGGTTCCACCAGGTGCTCGAGATCTTCAAGCCGGCCTCTCAGCGGGTCTACGGCTACTACTGCCTGCCCGTGCTGGCCGGCGAGCGGCTCGTGTCGCGGGTCGACCTCAAGGCCGACCGCCGCCGCGGGCGGCTCGAGGTCCTCGCTCGCCACGACGAGCCCGGGGCGCCGGCCTCGATGGTCCGCGAGGCGGTGCGGGTCGCAGTTGACCGCTTCGCCGCCGCTCTCACCCTCGAGCCGGTCGCCTGACAGCCGCCCAGGGACCGTGTACCCGAACCCCGCCGAGGATCCGTCGTACACTCCACCGGTCCAACCGCGGCTCCGGGAGGTGAGGCATGGGTCGGTGGCCGGCCATGATTCCCGGTCTGATCGTGCTCGGCGGAACAGCCCTCGCACAGCCACCGGAAGTCGAGCTTCCGGCTGTCCTCGACAGCCCGATGTATGTCGTCCTCACCCCGCGGGAGCTGGCGGCCGTCGCCGGGCTCGACGGAGCGCGCGACCGGGCGCGTCTGCTCGCCCTCTGCTGGGCTCGTCGCGACCCGGATCCGACGACGCCGGTCAACGAGTTCCTGGTCGATCTCGAAGCCCGGATCGCCGCCGCGGACCGCCAGTTCTCCGAGGTGAACCGGCGCGGCGCGTCGACCGACCGCGGCCGGGTCCTGTTGCTGCTGGGACGGCCCGACGGCCGCCGCCGGTCCGCGCTCGCGGATGAGCTCGAGCGGCTTTACCGAGACCAGCCGAGCGCAGGCTCGGCGCCGAGCCTGAAGGGGATCGCCCCGACCACTGCCCGCACCGGCAAGGGGGTGGTGGTGGCCGACCTGACGAGGGACGTGGCGACCGACGCGAAGTTCATGGAGGGCAACAGCCCGGTCGGCGACACCCTTCGCCATGGTGTGCGGTTCAGCCTCGTGGCCGGTCGCGCCGAGGTCTGGACCTTCGCGCCGGACCTCCCTGACGGCGCAGGCTCCGAGCCGGTCACCTTCACCTTCTTCGACCACTTCGGGAGCGGCCGCTGGCAGCTCCAGACCGACCTGCCCGGGGCGTCGGCCGGCCTGCGGCGACTCGAGCTGGCCCCGGCTCTCAGCATCGCGCACCAGGACCTCGTGGAGCTTCCCGACCGCCCGCTCTTCACCGCCTCGTCGATGGCGACCCGGGAGGAGCTCCGACAGTTGGACACCGGACCGGACGCGTCGCAGCTGGGGGTGACCTTCGATGTGGTGCGCGGTGCGCGCAGCGCCCGCAATCTCCCCGCCTGGATCGTGGCGGCCACTCCCCCCGGCTTTCCCCGGGCCGACCGGATCGTCGGTCGTGTGCTGTCCCATGACGGTACCTGTGCCGGCTCGTTCCGGCTCGCGGTCAGCGGGACCGACGGACCCGCCGGCTCGACCTACGAGATCGAGCTGCCGGTGGGCCGATCTGCCGCGCTCATCGACCTCGCGCTCGCGACCGCCGAGGGTGCGCTGGCGGCGGCCACGGTCGAGGTCGAAAGGACCCCGGCCCGGCCCGAGCATCCCTTCCTGACCGAGGTCGTCGCCGGCGGTCAGGTCAGCACCGTCGGGGCGGAGAACGCCCACGCCCCTTTCACCTACGGGGGCTTTCACCTCCAACCCCGACCGGGCGGGAGATACGGGCCCGACGAGGCCCTGAGCTTCTTCTGCCTGCTGGTGAGACCGCAGCCCGCAGAAGGCGGAGAGGATCACACCTGGCTCGCTCTCCGCCTCGTCCGTGACCGGGACCATGCCGTCGTCCTCGCAACCGACCGACGCGAGATCACGCCTTCGGCGGTCACCCCCGGAGTATTCATGGTCGGGTCTCAGATCCCTCGTGCCGAGCTGCCCATCGACGGGCCGCACCACCTCGAGATCGAGGTCCACGACGAGGCCACCGGGCTGTCGCGCACCAGCGAGGTCCCGATTCTCCCCGAGAGTTGACCGCGGGCTCGACGCGCACGATTCTTGGGGTGAACCTCTCCTCGAGACCTGGAGGCCGACCATGCCCACCTACGAGTTCAAGTGCAGGAAGTGTGGCCACGTCTTCGAGCGTCGGATGACCGTCAGCCAGCGTGAGAAGGCTCGGCCGTCGTGCCCCGAGTGCAAGGGACGCAGGGTCGAGCCGGTCTTCTCCGGCTTCATGGCCAGGACGAGCCGCAAGAGCTGACCCCTTCACGTGGATCGCAGACGCGGCAGCGGATCCTGCCCCCGTGTACGATGACGTCGATGCCGGATCCGCCCCCGAGCGCGTCTTCGAAGGCGACCTGCAGCGCTCCTCGATCCGTCCGGCTGGTGCTCCACCGGGGCCGCCGGAGGCTCGCGCTCGAGCGCCGTCTGGCCGCGGCGGTCCGATGCGCCGCGGATGCCCTTCCGGGCGGATTCGAGCTCGCTGCGCGCGAAGACGCCGACCCGCCGGAGGCCCCGGTTCTTTCGATCGAGATCGGCGGCCGGGTCGTGGCCCGCTACCTGGCCTCCCCCGACGGGCCGGAGGAGCCGCCATTCCGCGGGCTTCTGGAGGGTCTCATCCGACTGAGCACGAGTCCGGCTTCGCCGACTCCGGGCGAGGAGGCCCCGGAGCGGCTGATCGTGTTCATCGCCCCGGACTGCCCTCGCTGTCCGGTCGCCGTCCGATCGGCGCTCGACCTCGCCCTCGACCGGACCCGGATGACGGTCGACATCGTCGACGCCACGCTCTTCCCCGAGCTCGCCGAGTCGATCCCGGTCCGCTCCGTCCCCACGCTGGTCGCCGACTCCGGGCTCACCATCGTCGGCATGGTCTCGCCCCTTGAGCTCGAGGAGCGGCTCGCCGCCGCCTCCGGGGGCCGCCGGGACCGGGTCGTGCTCGAGAGCCTGACCGCCTCCGGCCGATTCGCCGACGCGGGCCGACTGATGGCCGGCGATCGGGGCGCCGAGGCCTTCGCGGAGCTCTGGCTCGCCAGCACCCTCGAGTCCCGGATCGCTCTCCTGCTCGCCGCCGACGAGGCTCTGGCAGGCTCGAAGGGCTGCCTCGACCCAGTGGCTCGATCGCTCGAGCGCGGGCTCCTTGCGGAGGCGGCTGCCCTGCGCGGCGACACCGCGGACCTCCTGCGCCGGCTCGCCCTGCCGTCGACCCGAGCCGCCCTCGAGCGGTGCCGGGACGACGCCGACCCCGACGTCGCCGAGGCCGTCGCCGACGCCCTGGCCGCGATCGAAGACGGAGAGAGGCCTGCCTGATGGTACACACGGCGCGCATCGTCTACGGCGTGTCCGGCGAAGGCTCGGGACACAGCTCGCGGGCCCGGGAGATGGCGACCCATCTCGAGCAGGCGGGGCACGAGGTCCGGATCGTCTCCTACGACCGCGGCGCCCACGACCTCGCGCCGCACTTCGACGTGTTCGAGGTCGAGGGTCTCCACCTCGCAGCCGAAGACAACTCGATCTCGGTGATCAGGACCTTCACCGAGAACCTGGCCAGGCTTCCCGACGGCCATCGCCGTTTCCGGGCGCTCCGACACGAGCTGTTCAAGGGTTTCAGACCCGACGTCGTCATCACCGACTTCGAGCCGACCGACTGCCTACCTGGCGATCCACTACGACATCCCGCTGATCACGCTCGACAACCAGCACCGCATGCGCTACATGGAGCTACACCTGCCCGGCGCGGCTGCGGGCGGACGCCGCCCTCACCGAGACCGTGATCCGGGCGATGGTGCCGCAGCCCGACGTCTCGCTGGTGACCACCTTCTACATCGGCAGGGTCACCAACGACCGTACCTTCCTGTTCCGCCCGATCCTGCGCCGAGAGGTCGTCGAGGCCCGAGCCTCGTCGACGGCGACCACATCCTGGTGTACCTGACCCAGGGTTTCGACGAGCTTCGTCGACCGGCTGCGCCGCTTCCCGCGCGAGCGCTTCCTGGTCTACGGCACCGGCCGCGCTGGGGTCGAGGGCAACCTCGACTTCCGCCCCTTCAGCCGCGACGGCTTCCTCGCACGACCTGGCCTCCGCCAGGCGGTCGATCGCCACCGCGGGCTTCACCCTGATCACCGAGGCCCTCCACCTCGGCAAGCCCATGTTGGCGCTGCCGATGAGCGGCCAGTTCGAGCAGGAGCTCAACGCCTTCCTGCTCGCGGAGCTCGGCTACGGCGTCGCCTGCCGGCGGCTCTCGGAGGACGCGATGGCTGGGTTCCTCTACCGCATCCCCGATCTCACCGAGCGCCTCGTGGGCTACCCCCGCAGCGACAACGGGGCGATCACGTCGATGCTCGACCGGCTGCTCGACGACGGCTGTCGCCTCGCCCGCGACTACCATCGGCGGCGCCGATCCGACGCGTGACGGGGTACTCTCGAGGAGGATGCCGCACACCCCACCGTTCCCGGAGCCTCGCGGCTCGCTTCCCCGCCGATCGGGTCGGATCGGCAAGAACCTCGGACGGGCGTTTCTCCGCTCGATCGGGTGGCACATTGCAGGCCAGCTGCCCGATCTCCCGAAGGCCGTGATCATCGTCGCTCCCCACACCTCGAACTGGGACTTCGTGATCGGTATCGCCGCCATGTTCGCCCTCGGGGTGCGCGTCTCCTGGCTCGGAAAGCACACCATCTTCGGTGCTCTCCTCGGGCCGCTCATGAGGTGGCTCGGCGGCATTCCGGTCGACCGCAGAGCACCCGGCGGGGTCGTCGAGCAGGCCGTCGAGTCCTTCCGGGGTGAGCCCAGCCTGCTCCTCGGCCTGTCACCCGAAGGAACCCGGAAGCCCGTCCCTCGCTGGCATCGCGGCTTCCTGCACATCGCCCACGGTGCCGGTGTGCCGATCGTCCCAGTCACCTTCGACTACCGCCGACGTCGGATCGTCCTCGCAGACCCGGTCGAACCCGGCTCGGGGGTCGAGGCCGATCTCGACGCCCTGCGGCCGTTCTTCAGCCACACTTCCCCGCGCCGCCCCGACGGCTGGGTGGCGGACTTCGAGTGAGACCCGAGGACCCTCTGCTGGGAATCGCCCTGAAGCCTACAGCTTGAGCAGCTGCTTGCCGAGGTTCGCGCCCGTGAACAGCCGGCGCAGGGTCTTTGGCGCGTTTTCGAGCCCCTCCTGGATGTCCACCTGGGAACGGATCTCGCCGGCCGCCACCCATGCGCCGAGCTCAGCGATCGCTGCGGGTGCGCGGTCGAGGTAATCGAGCACCAGGAAGCCCTCCATCCGCGCCCGCTTCATCACCAGCATCATGTAGTTGCGCGGCCCCGGCCCGGGCTCGGACCGGTTGTAGTCGGCGATCGCCCCGCTCACGACCACCCTGCCCCTCATCGCGAGCCGCGCCAGCGCCGCGTCGAGAATCTCGCCGCCGACGTTGTCGAAGAACAGATCGATACCGCTCGGGCAGAGCTCGCCCAACCGCGCCCCGACGTCCTCGCTGCGGTAGTCGATGGCGGCGTCGAATCGAGCCTCGTGGACCAGCCAGCGGCATTTCTCCGGGCCGCCGGCGATCCCGACCGTGCGGCAGCCCTTGAGGCGGGCGATCTGACCGGCGACCGACCCGGTGGCGCCCGCGGCACCCGACACGACCACGGTCTCGCCCCGGATCGGACGACCCACGTCGAGCAGGCCGAAGTACGCCGTCAGACCCGTGATCCCGAGCACGCTCATCGCGAGCGGAATCGGAACCTCCCGCGGGACCCGGTCGAGCCGGCTGGCGTGGGGCTCGACCAGGGCGAAGTCCTGCCAGCCCAGGAGCCCCTGAACCACGTCTCCTTCGGCAAAGTCGGGGTGCCGGGACGCCACCACGCGGCCGACGCCGAACGAGCGCATCACTTCCCCCAGCCTGACCGCGGGCAGGTAGGTGTCGAACGCCATCCAACCCCGCTGGGTGGGGTCGCACGACAGGTAGAGCGTGCGCACCAGGACCTGGCCGTCACGCGAAGGTGCCGGCACCGGGCTCTCGACCCACCGGAAGTTGGCCTCGCCGACCATGCCCTCGGGACGCGCGGCCAGCAACCACTGACGGTTGACGTTGTGCTCCACTGGTTTCACCTCCGCGACTTTGCACCGCGAGTCGTGTTGTAGCCAACCTCGGTCGTCGCTGCCCCATTTCGTGTTCTCGCAACGAACCGCCTTGCCGAGCTGGAACACAGCCTCCCGTGCTCGAGGGAGCCGAGGCTCGAGACCTCCGGCGGGAAGCCCGCGCTAATGATCTCGCCGCGACCTCGTTTTCCCGAGAAGAGCGAGCTCGGTATACCCTGCTCGAGGAGAATCGAATGACCCATCGGCAGCTTCACCGCGTCCCGGCCTGTTGCGCTCTCCCATCGGTCACGCTCCTGCTCGCTGTTCTGCTCTGCCATTCGGTTGCCGTATCCGCGGAGACCCCATCACCCGCCGATCCGGCGCCGGCCGATCGTGGACCAGAAGATATCGGTCCACTGGTGGTCGCCCACGCCACGGCACTCGCGGCAATGGGCCCGCGACCCGCGTCCAGCGCCGGTGAGCTTCAGGCGACTGGCTATGTCGAGGCGCGGCTCCGCTCGCTCGGCCTCGAGGTCGCCCGGGAGCCGTTCACGTTCACCGACTTCGAGGTCCGCTCGACCGATCTGGTTCTGGCCGGGAAGCAGGTCGAGCCGATCGTGCTCGGCATCGACCCGTTCAACGGCTCGCTCCAGATCGAGGGCGAAGCAGCCCTCTTGGCGGCCGCGACCGGCGAACCCGACTCCGAGGATCTCGCCGGCCGCCTGGTCATCACCGACCACCCGATGGCTCAGTTTCTGATCGCTGATCGGAGTCCGAGGGCCGTGGTGTGCATTGGGGCCGACGACTTCGCCGCGTTCGCCGGCCAGAACGACCGTTCGGCCTCGCTCCGGGTTGTGGGTTCAACCCGGGAGCGGGGGTCCGCCAACCTGATCGCCACCCTCAGGGGAACCGACACCGAGCGAAGGCGCCTGCTGGTCACGGCCCACCTTGACGCCTATCGGGACAGCCCGGGCGCCAACGACAACGGAACCGGCCTCGGCGCCCTGATCGAGCTCGCCCGGATCTTTGCGGCCGTGGAGCGCGGCGTCGAGATGCCGATCACCTTCGTGGCGTTCGGCGCCGAAGAGGTCGGCGCGGTGGGCTCCAGAACCTACGTCGAGCGACACGTCGGGGAGCTTCCTGACGTCGTCGCCGTGGTCAATCTCGACACGCTGGGCGGCCACGACGGACCGCAGATCGGCACCAACGAGGGCGTCGACGGGCCGGCGCCCGGGCCGCGCGGCATCGCCATCCCCGGTGAGCTCGTCGGCAAGGGCTGGGAAGGCCTCGACGGGCGATGGCGCATGCTTCACCCCGAGGTCCTCTCCCTGGTCACACGATCCCACTCGCCGGAGTGGCTGGAGCGGGCAGTGTCCGCTGCCACGGCCGACGCCGGGGTCGAGGTCGGACGACGCAACCTCATCTCCGATCACCGCTCGTTCGCTCAGGCCGGGGTTCCTGCGACCAGTATCCAATCCGGCAAGCACACCATCCACAGCCCGGAGGACACAGCCGACAGACTCGATGCGGCGAACGTCGGCGAGGCATGCGCCGTGGCGGCGGCTCTGATCCGACGGCTGGCAGCCGGCACCGACCTCGAACCCGCGAGCTGAGCCTCCTCCACCGTTCACCGAGCCGTCATGCTTGCCTTCGCTACTTGCACTCATGCTTGTATGTATGCATACTATGGAGACGGAGCCCGAACGATGTCGAAACGTCCTACTCCATCGACCGCCGCCTCCCGGGACCCCCTTGCCGGCTGGAGCCGCAGCGAACGGCCCGACAGCTTCTCCACCTACGTCCCCCGTGACCTCGTCCGACGGGTCAAGCTGATCGCCGCGCTGATGGACGTTCCTTTGTGGACCCTGGTCACCGAGGCGCTCGCCGCCTATGTCGAGCGCTTCGAGAGCCGGCACGGGCGGCTGCCCTCGCTCGACTCCACTCCCTCCCCCGACACCCCAGCGAGGTAATGCCATGGAGGCCTTTGTCCTGCGTCAGCTGCTGGTCCTGGAGTGGGCCAAGTACGAGAACACCCCTGCGCCCGAGCGCCTGCCAACCAAGGAGCAGCTGTGGCGGAGCAACGTCGGCCAGCTCGCACGGGGTGAAGGGCGGCCGGCTGCGACGGTCGAGGCGGAGCTCAAGAGCAAGGCCCGCGAGCTCGCAATCCGTGACCGCGAACGGATTCTGACCGAGCTCGCCCGCGACCTCGCGGTATCCAGGGCTCTCGGCCAGCCCCTGGAGTCGCCCTGGAAGCGACGGCTGTCCCGGCTGGCGGGCGTCACGGGGCTGTCCGCGGAAGTCATGACCCACCAGGTGGAGCAACGTGCCCAGTCGGTGCGGGTGGTCGTGCAGACCTCACCCTGAGGACCCGAAGGGCAATCCGCCTGTCATCGAGGGCTGATCTCCGGGGCTGCTGACCCCAGACATCGCCCGCGCGTGGTCCGTCAGTCGGTCGAGCCGGACCCGAGCCGCTCGTCCAGACGCCTCTCCAGCTCGTCGAAGGCGATCCCGAGCCGGCGTGCGGTCCCTACCGCGAGCGAGGTGGTCGCGACCCCGGGCACGAACCGGAAGGTCGGTGCTCCCCGCTCCCGGTCGACCTCCACCTGAAGGCAGGCCAGACCCTCCACCGAGGGCTCACGCTGCAGCCTGTCGGCGAAGTCGAGAAAGTGGGTGGTCACGAACGCCACCGGGTCGAGCAGGCGCAGCAGCCGGAGCACCGTGTCGACGATCTCGATCGCCTCCGAGGGGTTGGTTCCGGCGCAGAGCTCGTCGAGCAGTACCAGCGACCGGGGCGGCGCGGTCTCGAACAGCGACCTCAGCCGCACCAGCTCGGTACCGAGCCGGCCTTCGGCCTGGTCGGCCCGGTCCAGCTCCACCATCGAGGCGAAGACGCCGGGCACCAACGGCATCCGGGCGTTGACGCAGGGCGCGAAGAGGCCCGACTGGCCGAGCACCTGGGCGATCCCGATCGCCTGCAGCAGCCGGGTCTTGCCGCCCGAGTTCGGGCCGGTCACCAGGACGATGCCGCTGCGCCCGGCCAGACCGACGTCGGTCGGGACCGGTCGTTCCACCAGGGCCAGCAGCAGCGGATTGAAGAGCCCCTCGAGCCGGAGGCTGGCGTGCGGGTCGACCTCCGGCAGGCACACCGCGAGCCCCTGTGTCCGGGCCCGCGCGGCGAAAGAGCGCGCCGCGAGGTAGACCTCGAGGTGGCAGACCAGCTGGAGCACCCTCGCCATGGCCGGGACGATCTCCTGGAACACGCCTTTCACCAGTCGGTCGACCAGGTCCTCCGGGCGGAGCTCGTAGCGGTGGTAGATCATCCGCAGGCGGTCGAACCAGCGCCGCAGCGGCCTGCGGTAGTACGGGTTGCCCTTGAGCTCGCGGAGGCCGCGGATCTCGAGGTGGCGGAGCTTGCCGTCCGACCCGACGAAGGCCTCGAGGCTCAGCGCCGCCATCTTGGTGTGGTGGTCGAGCAGGGCCTCCATCCGCCCGAAGCCCTCGGAGCCGCGCACCGTCTCCCCCGCCTCCCGGATCCGGCAGAGCCCCGACTCGGCTTCCCCGAAGTCCTCCGCCATCTGCTCGACCGCGCCCCGGAACGCCCGCAAGACGTCGATCCGGAACCTGACCGGCTCCAGCCGCGCATCGTCGCGTGAGGCTCGCAGCAGCGAGATCAGTGCGCACAGGCTCCCGAACAGCCTCTCGGTCGCCTCTGCCAGCCGGCCGTTGCCCTCCAGCTCGCGCAGGATCGCCTGCCGGAAGCGCACCGCGTCGAGGTTGCCGGGAGGCGTCGCCAGCACGCGTTCGAGGAACACCGGGTGGCTCGGCAGCCGGTGGCCTTTGATCTCGACGCTCAGACAGGACCTCACGAGCTCGGTGAGGAAGAGGTCGTCGACGAACTGCGCCGGCACCCAGGGAGAGCAACCCGCCGCCAGCGCGTCGAGCTCTCGGTCCAGCTCGCCGGTGCTCGCGCGCCCGAGGAAGGCCAGCTCGAGCAGGTTGCTCAGGCACTCGGGATCGGGCCCCAGCCCGGCCTCGGGAGAGAGCAGGTCCGGCAGCAGGAGCGACTCCAGCTCCCGGACCGGCTGCACCTCGTACTCCGAGCTCCTGCCGGTGAGCACCCTGCGCACCGCCGCGCCCAGCAGCGACCTGCCGCCGCCGGCGCCCACCGGGTCTCGTCGCACGCCCGGCGCGGCCGCCGCACGACGCCGCAGAGGAGAACGCACGCTCATGACCTGGACGAGTGTACGTCGTTCCACGGGGTGTCGGTCAGGGCAGCGGTACCCCCGCTTCCACCACCAGCCCGTCGGCTGGCGGGCTCACTTCAGCGCTCTCAGCTCCTCGATCTTCGCCACTGCGTTCGTATTGCCCGGGTCGAGCTCCAGCGAGCGCCGGTAGTTGACGATCGCCCGCTCGCGGTCACCAGCCGTCATGTAGGCCTCACCAAGACTGTCGTAGGGGTTCGACGCCTCCGGGAAAATCTCCACGTTGAGCTCGAAGATGGTGATCGCCTCGTCGACCAGGTTGCGCTGCAGGAGCTGATAACCGAGGGTGTTGAGCTGGTTCTCCGAGAGGTCCCAGCGCTCGGGCTCCGCAGCGGCTAGCCGGCGGTAGGTCGCGACCGCCGCCTCAACGCCCTCGCTCACCAGGGCCTCGGTCACCGGGGCGCAGATCGACCGCCGCTCGACGCCGTTCAGGCTCGCCCAGATCTGGCCACCCCAGTCGGCGCAGGAGAGGCCCTGATCGGCATGCTCCCACGTCGCCCAGGTCGCCAGCGCGTCGCCGGCGAGCATCTCCGCGAAGGTCCGCCCTGCCGCCAGCTCGCCGCGCACCGCCGCAATCGAACCTTCGATCATCGCGAGGTACCCGTGCAGCTCGCCGGCGCGCAGCGTCTCGCCGTGCCCCGGCACCACCAGCGTCTCCGCCGGCAGCGCGCGGACCAGCTCCTGCAGGATGGCGACCAGGCGCTGGGAATCGCCGCCACGTCCGGGATCGGCGTCCGGGAAGGTCCCGGTGAGCACGATGTCGCCCGCCGCGACGACCCCGCTGCCGGTGAAGTGCACCACCAGGTCCGCCGCGGTGTGCCCGCCCGGCATCGGCAGCAGCAGGATGTCCTCACCGTTGAAGTGCAGGGTCGTCGGCGCTCTGATCGTGAGCACCGCCGAGCCCAGGCCCTGCGCCTGCGGCAGCGCGAAGTAGCTCCCCGCCCGGCGACGAGCCTCGTCATGGGCGATGACCAGCGCCGACGGTCCGAGGATGGCGTTGCCGCCCACGTGATCGCCGTCGGCGTGGGTGTTGACGATCACCTGCGCAGGTCCGCCGCCCAGCGCCGAGATCGCCGCGAGGGCTCCGGGCGCCGTCTGAGCGTAGCCCGTGTCCACCAGGAGCGTGCCGTCCTCCCCCACCGAGGCCAGCATGTTGATGGTGCCGTCGATCAGCTGGATCTCGTGAACCTTGCCTGCCACGTGGCGGGTGGTGACCGGCGACGGGCCGGCGTCACCCTGCGCAACCACCGCTCCGACACACACCAGCAGCAGAACGCCGACCAGCCAGGGCCTCATCACGTCGCGCATGAGAAGCCTCCCCCTTTCCGCCGCAGCGCGCACGCATGGCCTCCGCTGCGGGTCGCAGAACCGTTGCCCGTGCGTACGTCGCCCGTGGCCAGAGGTTGCCGGGCGGGAGTCCGGTGATCGGGGTGGTGATGCGCGTCTTGGCAGGCACGAGCGCGGGTCCTTCCCCTTTTCGGCGACCACCGCGCGCGGCTGGCAGGCTCCCTGATGAGCTGCCGGTCATGGTTCGGCGTGCAACCAGCCGCGATCATCTCCGTACAGAGCTTCAAAGAGGAGACAGCGCAAGATGCTCGCGATGAGAGGCCTGACGCTGATACTCCTGCTCCTCGTCACGGCACCTTCCTCCAGGGCGGATGATGATCCAGAGGTCATCATTTACTACGGTCACAATGAGAGCCACAGCAGGAGCTGGGCGCAGATCAGCGAAGATGGAGTGGTCGGAATAACGTACTTCCAACATCCCGACAACGGTGCCCCCGAAGGAACTCTCGTGTATGAGACCATGAATC
This sequence comes from uncultured Acidobacteriota bacterium, assembly GCA_963714745.1. Classification (GTDB taxonomy): domain Bacteria; phylum Acidobacteriota; class Thermoanaerobaculia; order Thermoanaerobaculales; family Sulfomarinibacteraceae; genus CAVQPK01. The sequence goes on along the minus strand of CAVQPK010000007.1, from coordinate 979,140 downwards.
CCGATGGCACGGGGTCCATTGACTCGGTAGCGTCAGGCACGACACTCGAAAAGTCCGTTCTGCTCTTTGACGCGCAGTCACATCCCAACATCTTCGTTGCACAGTCGAGCGATCTCGACCAGACCATCGAGTGGTATTGCAGAGACGACGCTCATCAGTGGCACAAAGAGACCATCATCAACTTCAGGAATGAGGGCGGGAAATTCATCTACGAGTTCTCTGCAGCCAACGGGCCCGATGGCTCTCTTCACCTGGTGATTCTCAAGTCTCGATCCGACATCGACTCGAGTGACTTCAACTGGGCCTGGTTGAGCTCGAATCTGTATCATGTCACCGACGCGTCCGGTACGTGGTAAACAGAGCTCATTCATCACTACGACATGGCGTACACCTATGACCAGTACATCAGGTCATCTTCCCGACAGGACATCAAAGTCGACAATGACGGCTATGTTCACGTGGTCTGCGGGGAACAGCTCTCGGGAGTGAATGACCCCTCGAGATTGCGCTATGCCACCAACAGATCAGGAGACTGGGTCACTGAGACTGCGCTGAGCTTCAGTTTCGGTCCTCGAGATGACGCAGGTTGGTTTCCGTCACTGTGTCTGGACAGCCACGGGACACCGTTCATCACCTGTATGTATCTCAATCGAGTGATGACACGATCTGCTGTCTATAGCAGGCTTCTCATACTCAAGAGAGAAGGTCAGGGCCATTGGTCCTCTGAGGTGATCGCAGAGCGGGATGACGGGTACTATGGCCACGATGGCAGGAGGTACACGGGAGCATTGTCTCATCTTGTCTTCGACAAGAACGACAACCCCCACGTCGTCTTTTCGGATGTCGCTTCATCTCACTGGCCGAACGGGATCAACAACGCTCTCAACGTCGGGAACATCCGATATGGTGTTCGCGAAGATGGCGTCTGGCATCTCACGACGATCTACCGGCAGCCGCGGCCCACCACCAGTTGGCTTGTCGCGACCGAAATGCACGGAATGTGCCTGCTGCTCTCAGAGCGGACTGGTGTGACACGGGTGATCGGACAGGAACTGGTGATCAACGGCAGCCATCACTATGTCAGTAGGCTTCTGAAGCTCGCATGGCGCGAGCCCGAGCACTCCCCTCGTCGGCCCAGCGGACGCGTGAGGCAGCCGTAGGAGACGCCAATCACGCGATGCGGCGCACCCAAGGGTGGCTCGCATGTGGAGTCCGGTACCGCCAAGCTCCCTGGTGCCCTCCTCTTGCCGACGTCGCTGGTGGTGCCGATGGGACGCCCGGAAGACACCGCCCGTGACCTACCGGCCGTTGAGGCTGTTCCATTCGGTACCAAGGGCTGAGCGACCATCGCGCAGCCGTGAACCTGCCGCATCGCCCGGCGCCTCGCTGCCGAGCATCACCGAAAGTGCGCTGCCGCCCCCTGCTAATCCTGGCGCACCAGCTCGACGCGGCGGTTGAGGGCGCGCCCGGACTCCGTTGAGTTGTCACCGACGGGCACCGTGGCACCCAACCCGTGCGTCGTCAGCCGGTCGGCCTCGATCCCGAAGGTGTCCTCCAGGTACGTCTTGACGCTCTCGGCGCGGTGCTGGGACAGCTCCATGTTGTGCGCCGCACCGCCGGTGGAATCGGTGTGGCCCTCGATCGCCAGCTGCAGGCTCGGGTCGCGGATCAGGAGCTGGCCGACCTGAGCGAGCTGTTTGGCCGACTCCTTGGTGATCAGTGCGCTGTCGGTGGCGAAGTGGATGCCGTACAGCGCCAGCTTGCCCTTGGCGGCGAGGGTCACGGCCATGTCCTCGGCACTCAGCTCCGACTTGACCGTGAACGTGACCGAGGCGACCTCGCGGCCGTGCTGGTCGGTGTCGTTCATGCGCAGGTCGTACGATCCCCCCTCGGTGGGTGCCTGCACCGTGAGCTCGCCCGCGGTCCTGCCCTCGAGGTAGACGTAGCCGAGGTCCGCGCGGTCGTTGACCTCTTCGTCGCCGTGCGGTACTGACGACGGCACCACGCCGACCCAGGCGTTCCTGGCGAAACCCGCCGGGGTGGTGAAGCGGAACGTCACGTCCTCCCCCGCGGCGTAGGCGGTGCGGTCGAGACTGATCGTGGCACCGCTGAGGGCGCGCACTTCAAACGTCACAGAGGCAACTTCGGTGCCGTTCTGGGCGGTGTCGATCAACCGCGCGTCCCAGCTCCCGGGCGTGCCCGGCGCGTTGAATGTCATCGTGCCTGAGGTGCGCCCGCTCACGTACTCGTAGGCGACGTCGTGCCGGTCGTCCTCCTCGCCGTCGCCGTGCGGGACCGACGACGGGATGATCCCGACCCACGCGTCCTCCGCGAAGCCCGACGGTGCGGTGAAGGAGACCGTGAACGCCGCGCCGGGGGCGACGGTGGCGGCTGAGAGCTTGAGCGTGACAGCCGACGCGTCGACCGTCTTGACGGCAAAGGTGACCGAGGCAATCTCCTTGCCGTTGCCGTCGTTCATGCGCAGATCGTACGAGCCCGGGCGTCCCGGGGCCTTGAACGTGAACGACCCGGAGGTCTTGCCGCTCATGTACTCGTAGGCGAGGTCGTTGCGATCATTGACCGCTTCGTCGCCGTGCGGTACCGAGGACGGAATGAGTCCGATCCACGCCCCGTCAGGCAGCCCGTCGGGGGCCGTGAACGTCACCGTGAGCTCCTGCCCGGGCAACAGTGAGCTCCGGTCGACGCGCATCGACGCGGGTGACGCGAGGCAGACGACCGGAACGATCAGCAGGGCGGGAGCGAGAAATCTGACGACGCGCATCGTTCCATCTCCCGACCAGAGCACTCTCGGCACCCCGGCCCCTCGGACGCCGAGAGTCTACTCCAAAGGCACTGAACGGAGGTTCTGACAGGCCCGAGGCAGCGTCGTGCTCGCAGTCAGTCTCCCTGACCGCACGAGACGGGTCGAACACCGCCTCAGCCACCGATCGGGATCAACACGCAGGCTACTCAAAGGCGATATTCTCTCGACTGCAGGTCAATGCAACGGCGCAGTGCCTTACTACTCGTCCTCTTGCTGGCGGCGATCGCGCTGCTGGTGGTGGGGCGAATCCCCCGCGCTCCAGGGCGTGCCGGCCCGCACGCCGGTGCTCCTGCAACCAATCGCCTGGCGATTGGCCGCAACGCGAAGGTCGAAGGGGCGCTGTCGGTCGACATCCACGAACCGATCGAGCTCGACGGCCTCACCAAGGACGAGATCCTCGAGCTGCGCCGCCATGAGGTCGACAGGCGCCCCGAGTTGGTTTCCGGCCCGTACTCTCCAGCGGAGACTGTGTTCGGCCAGATCATCGACCGGAAGCCGTGGTGGGGCATCACCGGGCAGTTCTATTTTGGCCCGGGGCCACAGAGCACCGCCGGGCCGGCCGAGGAATCCCGCTTTGTGATGAACCCGTTCCTACCGGTCGCAGCGGAGTTCCTGGGCCTCAGCATCTGGCGCTCCTGCTGTTTCGAGTGGGACGCGACGAGGATCGGCGACCACGACCTGCGGCGACCCGACTTCCCGTTCTACTGCCCACCGGAGGTTCTCACATGGCACCCGGCGGAGTCGCACGTCGAGGTCACCTATCGGGTTTCGACGTTTCTCCAGCGCCTCAACAAGTACCTAGTCACGCCTTTGCAGGAGAGCCACGCCTTCTTCAATCTCATCACCCTCAACGCCCGCGACTGGGGGTTCACCTCCATCGCGATCGACTACCGACACACGCATCGGATCTCGCATGCGTCACCCTCGGCTGACCCAGTGCAGATCGTCCACTACCTCCACGCGGGAGGAAGCTGCGGTTTTCCCGGTGGATGCAACAACATGAGCCCGGCGACGCCGCAAATCGACGATCTGCATGTCGCTGGGCTGCCTGCTGAAGTACGTTTGCTGCTGTGGCGAGCCAATTCAGGCCGTGTGGGAGCCGCACCCGACCTGACCGAGACCCTCAGGTTGGAGTGAATTGAGTGCCTGGATTGAGTACGACGAGGTTCGGTATCAGGTAGGCGTGCCCCGCGTTGAAGCGGGCGGGGCCACCCGAGACATCAGTCCTTGGCGACCGCGGCCAGGAAACCGCGCACCATCCGGTTGACCCCGTCCGGCTTCTCCATGGTCACCATGTGCGTCGCCCCCTGGATGACGACCTTGCGCCCCAGCCCAACGCGCTCGGCAAGCAGATCGGTGATGGCGAGAATGTCCGGTTGGTCGAGAGCACCGACAATGACCAGGGTCGGCACGCAGATTTCGCCCAGCCTGGTGATCGCTGGTGGATCCTGGGCTGATCGAGCTCACGTGCGAGAGGCAGCCCTTCCATCGCCATCTGCGTAACGCGCCGGCGCACCTCGTTGAGAACCTCCGAGTACAGGCTGTGCCTGGTGCCGATCACGACCGATTCTCGATCCGCCAGCTGGCGGCTCTCCGCAGCGCCAGTCAACGACGCGGAAAGCACGACCAGGATGGCAACCGTGCCCCTCACCCGCATCATGAACCTCCGCTGCTCAGAACATCCGCTCGGGTGTACGGACACGGATGCCCAGGCGTCCACATCGGTGTTCAACCGGCTTGGCCCGCCGGTCAGCACCCGCAGGTCCTCCGTTTCGAACGCCGGATTCGCTGAGCTCAGAGGAAGTGGACGCTCAATCACTCGGAGCCGTATCACGAAGTGTGCTGCCTCCTCCCCTTCCCGCCCCGCACACCCTGTGCCAGGTTCCTTCCCGCGGTCGAGAGCTCAAGTGTCACTTCCAGTGATCGGGTTGATCGCGCGAACGAACGGCCGCCAAAGCTCTCCGAGAGTGGCCCACCCAAGGGGGTTCCCATGTCTCGTTTCCTGCGTCCTGTCTCCCTCTGCCTGCTGACTCTGTGCGGCATGATGAGCGCCTGCGACGACCTGCCAACCAGCCCCGACACCGGATTCTCACACCTTCAGACCATCTGCAGTCCGGCGGGCGTCAACGTGTCGTGCACCGCAACCCTGCACCGTGCGTCGACCTTCGGCGGTGTGGAAGACGTCACCGCACGAGCGACGTGGTTCGCCTCCGACCCATCGCTCGGCCGATTCACAGAGCCCGGCCTCTTCACACCCGTCAGCCGCGGCGAGGTCGGGTTGTGGGCCCAGTACGAGAGGTGGGAGTCACTGGAGCAGCCCTGGTTCCTCGTCGGGCCGGGCACAGCTGCACGATGGCTCTACTTCGTGGCCGGCACAGTCCACGACGCCTCGACGAATGAAACTCTCACCGGTGCCGAGGTTCGGATCCTCGACGGGTACGCCGCGGGTGCGTACGCGTCGACCAACCAGAACGGCTACTATCATATTGACCGGGTGCTCACGGGAGAGGTCTTCACCATCGTGGCGTCCAAGAGCGGCTACTCAGCCCACACGCAGTCATACCGCGTCGACCCGCCGGTGGGTCCCTACGGAAACTCCCCTTTTCTCGACTTCCGCCTGGAGCGACTGCCGTGAGCCGCCCGTTCAGTGCCGAGTTCGAATTCGTTGCGACGCTGGCGCCCTCGACCCAGCCGAACTCGGATCTCCAGGCCCGGCCCACCGGCGTCAGGTGTCCGCCTCGCTCTCTACCCGATCTCGAGCCGAACCGGAGGTGCAGCGATGCGTCCTGTCTGCTTGATCTCCCTGATCGCGCTCGCCCTGGTGTCTCTGCCCTCAGACGCACAGGTCATCAGCGATGTCCACGTCCTGCCGGTGGTCGCGCACACCCCTGGAGCCGGGGTGCCGCCGACCTCGTGGGTCAGCGATGTCACCGTGCACAACCCGACGGCCTTCTCCCTGACCGTAGGCCTCGCCTACTTTCCCTTCGGCCAGGAGAACTCCCCTGATCCCAGCTGGACCCTGATCCAGCTCGCTGCGCGACAGACGAGGACCTTTGAGGACGTTCTGGCCGGACTCTTCGGCGTCAGCGGCGCCGGCCTGGGGTTGATGCTGGTCGCGTGCAACAGCCCGGGGATTCCCGACAACCCCGAGGACTGTCGGCTCCTCGTGACCTCGCGGACCTACAACACCGGCAGCCCGGACGGCACCTTCGGTCAGACCGTGCCATCGTCCATGCTGTCCTTGAACTTCACCGGGCAGCCGTCGTTCGTCACCGGTGTGCGCAACGACAGCCGATTTCGATCCAACCTCGGCATCGTCAACGCCTCTTCGGAGCCGATCACCATCCACTACAGGATCCTCGACAGCTCGGGAGGGATCCTCGTCACCAACAGCGTGGCCATGACGGCGGCCTCAGGCAACCAGTGGTCGCTGGCGAGCCTCGGGGTGGGTCTGGTCGACGAGACCCTGACCATCGAGCTGTGGATGGACCCCGACGACGTCACTCCCAACGCCTGCGACGCCGACGACAACAACCAGTTCCTGGCCTACGTGTCCAAGGTCGACGGCAACCCGAACGGCACCGGCGATGCCGAGTTCATCGCGGCCATCCCGGCGTTCACCTACCTCGACTGCAACTGAGGCTCGTCGGCCGCCGCATCGGCGGTCGGGAGACCGCACCAGGGGGTTCGCTCACACCCGCGCCAGGACGTGCATCTGGAAGCTCACGCGGAACATCCGGACCTTGAAGCCGCGCATCGCGAGATCGACGGTCATTCCGTAGTCCCAGAAAGAGATATCCGGGTCGCTGGTGAAGAACGCCCCGGTGGCATCCACCGCGTAGCCCCAGGTGTCGCGCTTGCTGATCTCGGTGAACGAGAACGAGCCCAGGGCAGCCGACTCGACATGCTGGATGACCTGCCCCTCGAGAATCCTCGGCGTGCCTGGAATCGCCAGCATCGAGATCCTCAGCTGCTCGCGCAGCCATCCCTGCCACTCGTCCCGGCTGTCGTTCAGCCAGCGAAACAGGGCGATGCCGCTGTGGATGTACAGTCGATTGGCCCCCTCCGGCCCCGAGACGTGGACCTCCATGACCTGCGGGCTCTCGATTCCCTCGGTGTGCAACATGCGGCCACCTCCTGGTGCTGGCTCTCGATCCACCCGAGACACGTCGAGGAACGTGCGATCAAGTCCCGGTGGCGCGCGGTGAGGAAGGCGCCTCCTTGATTTCACTCGCCGCCAGGGGTCAGCATCTTGATACCGCGGACGAAGTAGGCGTCGTTGGTCGCGTTGTCGACCACCGAGGCGTAGAGGAACCCGCCGGCACCGTCGGTCTTGCACCGCAGCGAGACCTGGTGATCGGACCACTCCCCGCCGCTCACCGCAGCCAGGGGATCCCCGAGCTGCTGCATCGAGTAGGGCGGCAGGTCGATTCTCGCGACCGGGTTGTTCGTGCCCGTCGTCTGGCCGATGTTGCTCCACACGAAGAGCTCGTAGCTCGCCGCCATCGGCGTCGGGTTCACCACCCCGATGTTGACCCGGAAGCGGTCGTCAGCGGTGTGCTTCATGGCGACGAGGTGCTGGAGCTGCCTCTGGTCGTACGGTTCGTCGTCAGGCGACATGTCGGCGGAGGGGATGCCCTCGATCAGTTGGCCGTAGGACGCCGTCCCGTCCGGCGAAATCGAGTACACCCGGGCCCAGACCTGGATGTCGGTGTCGGCGACGTAGTGGATGGAGCCGAGCCACGAGTCCCCGGCGCTCCCGAGGAACTCATGGACCACGTCCCCGAAGTAGTAGTTCTCGACACCCTCAGCGATCTCGACCTCGTAGCCCTCGGCGGTCGAGCCATCCTGTTCCGCCCGGCAGAAGTAGAGAGTCAGCTTCCTGTCGTACGGAGAGGCGACGTGGATCCAGAGGTCGGTGCGCCAGATCGATCCCTGCTCGCCGGGTGCGTGGGCGGCGGCCAGGATCCAGCCGTCGCGATGCAGTGAGCGGTTGAGCCCGGAGGGCGCAACCGGCAGCTCCTTGACACCACGCACGAAGTAGGCGTCGTTGGTGGCGTTGTCGACCACCGAGGCGTAGGCGAAGGTGCCGCCTCCCTCGGTCTCGCACACGACCCGGATGGAGTAGGCGAACCACTCGCCGTCGCGGACGTCGGCGAACGGATCGCCGAGCTGCGCCATGGAGTAGGGCGGCACGTCGACCCAGACCCGGCCGCGGCGGGTCCCCGAGGCGTTGAAGATCGCCACCTCGTAGTGCGCCGCCACCGAGGTCGGGTTGACAACCCCGACATTGACCCGGTAGCGGCCGTCCGCGGTGCGCCTCGTGGCGAGTATCCACTGGTGGTCGTGTGAGCTCCAGGGTTCGTTGTCGGGCGACATGTCCACGGTGGAGATGCCTTCGACGAGCTGGCCGTAGGACCTGGTGCCGTCGGGCGAGATCGAGTACACCCGGGCCCAGACCTGGATCTCGTCGCTGGCCGTGTAATGGATCGCGCCCAGCCACGACCCTCCCTGCAGGTGGAGGAAGTGGTCGACCACGTCCTCGAAGTAGAAGACCTGCTGGCCGCCCCCGGCTGGCACCTGAAACCCCGTGGCGCCGGTGTTGTCAGTGTCGGACTCGCAGAAGTAGAGGGTGACGCTCGCGCTCGGGTTGCGCTTCAAGATCCAGAGGTCGGTGCGCCAGATCGAGCCCTGGTTGCCGGGTGCGTGCACCGCCGCCAGGAGCCAGCCGTCGCGGTGCAACGGCTGGTTCAGCTGTGCCGTCGCGGGCTGCGAGATCCCGACCGCGATGATCGCGAGGGTCACGCTGCGGAGAGCTGCGGAAAGTGCGCGGGTGGCCGTCATGATCGCCTCCTGTCGGAATCGAACACGGTATCGAGACCAACATGGGGCGCGCCCGCCGGGGTGGCATGCATGTCCGCGACACGTCGATGTCCTGACGCGACAACGTCGGGGGCCACGGGGGCGGCCACTCACCGTCAGGGGTCCGCTCGCGCCTCGAGCACGAGGCCATCATTCGGGAGGCACCCCCTGCCGAGTGCCGCCCCTGCTGCGCGAGGCAGTCTTGCAGTGCGCTCTCGGCCCTGGTCGTGCCCGCCGCGGCGATGGCGAACGGGCCGACCGCGGCCGGCCCACGCCGATGCCTTCGCTACTTCGTCGTCCAGGTGCCCTTCCAGGTGTTCGCAGTGCGACCGTCGACCCACTGATGGGCCGGCTCGTAGGTCCCACCGCCCTCGACGTTCACCCATTTGCCGGTGCCGCCGAGCAAGCCCCAGTGGCCCCCCGAGGCTTCGTCGTGGCGCCACCAGTAGAAGGCCACGTCGCCATCCGGGTCGACGGAGTCACAGGTGCCGGCCGACCGGACCTCGGTTCCGTCGTTGCGGACGACGGCGATGCCCGAGCAGGTCATGCTCGCGAGCCGGAGCGGGTTGGTGGGGTCATCCGTGGTCATGAAACCATTGAAGCCCATCCGGTTCGCCGTCGTGCCATCCGCGAGCTCGAAGCTCTCGTTCACTGTCGGCACGAACATGTTCATTCCCGACGCCTTGACCTCCTGAGCCGATGAGATCGAGGCGCCGACGACGAGCATCGCAAGGGCGACGCCCACCACTGTGACTGAGTTCCTCATCATGTGTTCTCCCTTTGCATACCTAACTCGACCAGAAGTTCGGAGATTCCCCGGGTGTGACCCCTCGGCACTGAGCGGCTCTTCCGGCAGTGAGTGGGCCGGATCGGGCGCTCGAGCCCGAGTGTCGTCCAGTGTCTGCACTTGCGTCGGGCAGGAAGAGCCCACACATTGGTCAGGAGCACCGGGACATCGTCCGGCCGGAGGCGCGGCGACCTGACCCAGAGGTGGTTGTGCCAAGAAAGGCGGCGCAGATGAGGCTCTTCATCACCGGGGGAACCGGTTTCATCGGTCGGAGCGTGTTGCAGCGGCTGACCGGAACGGACCACGAGCTGGTGTGTCTGGCACGGCCGGCGAGCGACACGGAGCCCCTCCTCCAGGCAGGTGCCACCGTGGTCCACGGCGATCTCACCGATCCGGCCTCCCTGGCGGCGGGCATCGCCGGCTGCCAGTGCGTGGTCAGCCTGGCGAACCTCTACGAGTTCTGGGTTCCGGACCGCAGGCAGTACACGAAGGTCAACGTGGAAGGGACCCGCAACCTGCTCGAGGCTGCGCTCGATGCCGGCGCGTCGAAGGTCGTGCACGTGAGCACCGGCGCGGTGTTCGGGGACGCGAGCTGGCCCATCACCGAGACCAGCACGCCAGGTCCCAACTGCGCGAGCGAGTACGTCCGCAGCAAGAGAGCGAGTGACGAGGTGGCGTGGCATCTGTTCGAGACGCGAGGACTGCCGCTGGTCATGATCTACCCGGGCGCGGTTCTCGGACCTGGAGATCCGAAGGCCGCCGGACGCTACGTCGAACGCCTCGTGAACCGCCGCATGCCGGCCCAGGTGCTCACGGACCGAATGTTCGCGTGGGTGGACGTTCGCGACGTCGCTGAGGCTATCGTGCGGGCGATCGACATGGAAGGGAACATCGGCGAGAAGTACCTGGTGGTGGCCGAGAACCGGAGCTTCGGCGAGATCAACCGGATGGTGGCCGAGATCTCGGGAGCCCGACTCCCGCGGTTGACCCTGCCCGACGCAGTCGCGACGGCGAGCGCACGTCTCCTCACCCTGATCGCCGACGGTCTCGGCAGGCCTCCCCTGCTCGATCTTGCCGCCGACCAGATCGCACTGATGCGGCAGGGCTTCCAGGTCGACGGCAGCAAGGCCGCGAGAGAGCTGGGCCTGGAGTACCGGCCGCTGCGCGCGACCCTGGAGGAGGTGGTCAGGAGCTTCGGAAAGTAGACGATCACGCTCACTGAGGCCTGTTCTTCCACACCTTCATCGTCGGGCCGCCACTGGCCTCGATTGAGCCCACTCCCGGGCCGCTTGCCTCAACCCGCCCTGTGTGCAGCGCGTAGAGTACCGTAATGAAGACGCTGTCCTGCCTCTCCGTTGCCGCTTTCCTCCTCGCACCCGCGCTGCTGCCCGCGGCGGGACCACCGGATGCCACGGCGCCGACCGACTATGTGCTCGCCAAGCTCGCTCAGCATCCGGTGGTGATCGTCGGTGAGGCACACTGGATCCGGCACGACGCGGAGCTCGTCTCCGCGCTCGCGCCGCGGCTCGTCGCACATGGGATCACACTGGCCATGGAGACGCTCAAGGCGAGCGACCAGGGAACGATCGACGCCCTGCTCGCGGCGCCCGAGTGGGATCAGGCGACGGCGCTCGCGCTGCAGCGCGCCGCCGCCTGGCCGTACCGCGAGTACCTGGAGATCGTGCACGCCATGTGGCAGGCCGGCCGCGACCGGGAAGAGGGTGGCGGGCCGGCGCCCCGTATCCTGGCTCTCGGCCCCGACAAAGACTGGCGCGAACGCGGCGTCGACTACGAAGCCTTCATGGCCGAGCGAGTTCTTTCCGAGGTCGGGCAGAAACGGCGGGTGCTGGTGTACTGCGGCATCCACCACGCCTTTACCCGGTACCACCAGCCCGAGCTCGACCTCCAGGGACGAGCCACCGCGTTCATGGACCGGATGGGCAATCGGCTCCGCCGGCGACTGGGCGAGCGGGTCTTCCTCATCACCCTGCACCGCCCGGAGTGGTGCGGCAGCGAGCCGTGGAGCTACTGCCTGCCGTTGGGAGGTGCCGTCGACTGTGCGGTCGCAGACCCTGGCCGGCCGGTCGGCTTCGACGTCGCCGGAACCGGGCTCGGCAGCAGACTGGTCGACCCCGGGGTGTACTACGCCCACGGCTACGCCTCTTTACGTTACGAGGAGATGACTGACGGCACCATCTGGACGCGGCCCATCGAGCAGTATCGGGACGTGTCGCTGATTCCGCTTGCCGAGCTTGCTCCGAACGACGCTGCCCTGGCCGAGGTCGCTGCCAACAACCCCTTCGCCGACGAAGCCGACGCCTCGCGCGCACGCCTCGAGCAGCTGTGGCGCGACGAGGCGGCTCGGCGGGCGGACCCGCTGACCCACCGTCGCTGGGGAGGCCTGGTCGGGTGGCGGGCGTCCTGCCCCTGAGGATTCGCCGCTCTCGGACGAACGGTACCGCTCCACTGCCGCATCGTCGTGGCCTCCGCCTTCTGGCTCGTGATCTGGGGCGAAACGACGTCGGCCACCGCCCCGCCATGGGCTCGCCCGTCTCCTTGAGCAGGCTTCTGCCATCGGCGCCGGTCCACGCGTCCGCAGCTCCGGCACCGGGCAGAACGCGGTCATCGCCTTGACGCCGCACGTGCTGACGTGGCAGGGTGGGTACATTAGACTCATGGGGGAACAAATGATGGAATGTACACATGACCGGGCTGGACTCACTCTGCGGTTCGCTCTCGCCGTCGTGCTGGCCGCGACAGGCTGCGTCCCGTCCTCCACAGACGGCGGCGGGCAGGAAGCGGCGAACGGTGGCGCCACGTACCACCAGCAGGCCATCGAGGCGACCGAGATCGTCGCCGCACCGGAGACCGGAATCGACCTCGGTTGGGGCTGGGACAGCTTCGATTCGCGACCGGTGCCTTCGGTCTGCGTGGAGTTCGCCGAGCGGAGCGAGCCGGCGCAGACGCGAATCATGACGATGCACGAGGTATCCGACAGCTACGAGGTGATGCAGCGAATGGGCATGTCGGCGGAGGCTTCGGTGAAGACGATCGGCTTCGAGGCGAGCGGGAAGGCGGCCTTCGCCAAGGAGCTCAACATCACCGGCTTCTCGTCGAGCTTCCTGCTCAACGCATCGGTCGACAACGGCGTGAGGTACGCGGCCCCGGCACCGGTGGTCGCAGGCCGGGAGATCTCCTCCGGACCGAGCCTGAGGCTGACGGCTGAAGCGGCGGCTCTCGCCCGCGGCAGGACCCTCGACGAGTTCCAGCGCCGTTGCGGCAACGCCTTCGTCTCGGCTGTGTACAGCGGCGCCAGGCTGACGGCGGTGCTGACCATCGCAACCGAGAGCCATCAGCAGCAGGAGTCGCTCTCCGCCGAGCTCAGCGGCTCCGGCTGGGGGGCGCGGATGAGGGCCAAGGTCGAAGGCCTGAGCACCAACGCAGACGCGAACGAGCGCCTGGACCTCTCCATCTTCCAGGTCGGCGGCCGCGGCGACGCGATCCCGACCTCGAAGGAGGACCTGCTCGAGAAGCTCGAGATCCTCTCCGCGCTCGCATTCGACGCTCCCAAGGACTTCCGCATCGCGGTCACCCCCTACGAGGCGCTCGCCAACTGGCCCGGAAAGAAGATCGGCGGCGAGGAGCAGGAGTTCGACGAGCTGGCGAGCATCTGGGGCGCCTACAACACCCTCTACGACGAGTTCCAGTCAGTGCTGGACGCGCCGACGGGCTTCCGTGCGGCCGGCTTCAACAACGACCACTGCCCGGCCGTGACGGCTCTCGACGGCGCAACCGTCGAGCGTCTGAAGGAGGCCCAGGACGAGGTCCGCGCGGCGCTGCACGAGATCGAGGACGACGCCCGCGAGTGCGTCAGCCGTCCCGCTTCCTGCACCTTCGACGTCACCGCGTACCGCAGCCCGTACGCGTTCCGCGCCATGCTCGCGGTGCCCGACGGCGCTGGCGCGAGCGACGGCGGGGAGATCGCCGCGTACACGATCACCGATCCCGCCAAGCGTCGCTGCGACCTCGACCTGCGCGACCCCGGTTGCCTGTCGAACGCGGCCATCGACTCCTGGGCGGAGAAGGTCGGCATGATCCCACTCACCTTCGCTGACCCGGCCGAGGTCGATGCGGTGGCGTCGGCCATACCCCCGACCTTCGAGTCCTGCGCCCAGAAGACCTTTGCCTCGTTCAGCCTCGAGGCGGGCTTTCCGGTTCTCTGGTACCACCCCGAGCAGGCCGCTGCGACGCGCGGAGCGCTGGCGAGCGTCCGGGCCGAGCTGGCCGAGATGGTACCGGTCCGGTGAACGCCATCGAGCTGCCATGGCGCCGGGTGCTGGCCGCCGGCGCGTTCGCCGCTCTCGCCGCCTCCACGGCGGCGGCGCAGTGCCAGTTCCCGGCGAACCCTCCGCCGCCCGCGGAGACCACCGAGACGGAGACGACGCGCATCCGCGGCCTGCTCGACCAATGCCGAGCTCATGGGGCTGGGGTGAGCCTCGGCCAACAGCTCTTCTTCACGTGGGGACACCGCATCAAGCTGGAGTGGTTGCTGAACGAGCCGGTGATCGAGTCATGCGCGTACAACCGTGAACGGGAGCGCTCGCGGGCCGTCTACCGCCTCGCCCATCTCCACGGGGAGCGCTACCTGGCTCTGCGCGCGGCGGTCGAGGCACTGCTGCTGCTTCAGCCCCCGCCCCGCAATCTGCGCGAAATCCGCGACCGCGTCCTCCCTCCTGAGCAGGCCACGGCCGCAGAGCTGGCGGAGCTGCGGGAGCTCGCGATGATCGTATTCGCCTACCCGGAGTTCGGCGAGGTCGTGAACCGGGACCTGGCCGCGCGCCGGCTCGAGCTCGACGCCCGACTCGGCGCCGACCGGAAACGCAGGCTGATCGTCGACGAGGCCGTGAGCCGGGCAGACGCGATCGGCGGGCTCGAGCGTCGCCTCGGCTCCGAGAGCGGGCTGAGCGCCGCCGAACGACGAGACATCGAGCGCAGGATTGAGGGCCACCGCCAGGTGCGCGAGCTCAACCTCGAAACACTCGCGCAGACGGAGGCTCTCGACCCGCTCGAGGAGGCTCGAATTCTCGGCGAGCTGGTCACGCTCGACGCCCTGCTCGACGGCAGCGACGACCCCGGCATGCGTTTTCAGGGCTCGAGCAGCTACGGCTACGGCGTCTACCTGTCGACCCGCCCGCTGGAGTGGATCCAGCACTTCTACACCTCGGAGCACGCCGGGCTGGTCTGTGACTTTCGCAACGGGGGCGCCCCGCAGCTCGACGTCGTCGACTGGAGGCTGCAGGCCGACCTCGACGCGCTCACCCGCTACCCCGGCACGGGGACCGAGGGCCCTGCGATGGGCGTTCTGGTCCCCGGCGGCGCGCAGGACATGGCGCTGGGCGGAACCAACCTCTACATCCACCCGGCGGCCTTCGAGGCCGCATCCCACGCCCGTCTGCTGGCGGTGCGAACCGGGGAGCAGAGCCTGATCTACGTCGACCGCTGCGCGATCGACTACCGCGGCGGCGCCTGCCGCTGGTTTCGGGTCACCGACCTGACCTGCGAGGAGGCCACCACTCTGTCCCGCGACGCCGCGCAGCTCCGCCTGATGCAGGCGTTCTTCGACGACACCGATCCCGAGGGCGAGCTCCTCGACGAGCTCAACGAGCGTTGCCACTCTGCGCTGGCCCTGTACTGACGCGGTGTTGCGCCCCCATAAGCTGAGTTTGGGCGTGTCTCCTCGCCCTCGGCTCGGCTCAGCCCGCCGACGCCTCCTCGGCATCGACGCCGATCAGGCAGGAGATGTACTCCTCGAGACGGTGCCGGGCGCGTTCCGAGAGCAGTGTGAACTCGAGCCCGAGCCGGAAACGCTGGGTGCCCTCGTCGCCGTCGTAGGCCTCGATGAACGCCGCCCTCCCGTGACCCGTGAACCGGAAGTCTCCGAGCTGGGCCTCGAACGGGATCACCTCGTGCCGGCGCGGGGCCCACTCGGTGTCGACGAGCATTCCGGACAGGCTGATCCGCTTGACCTCGAACGGCGCCTGCTCGTCGATGTCGACCGCGCCCCCGAAGCTGGCGATGAACCTGCCGAACACCTGGGTCGTGGATAAACGTCAACCGTGTCCTTCCTCCCTCTCCTACTCGGTCGGGATCCTGGCCGCGCTGCCCGCCAGCCATGACTCGAAGGTCTGCAGGGCAGGGTTCAGACCCCGGGCCACCCGGGGATCGCGGGCGCCGCAGAAGTCGGCCTCGAAGTCGCGCTTGAACTGGAACATGTTGCCGAGGTCTTCGGCGCCCGGAAACCCGAAGCCGCGGAACGCCTCCGGCGTCACCGAGTTGTACCGCACCGGACGGCCGAGGGCGCGCGCGAGGGCGGACGTCATCTCCGCTCCGGTCAGGTGCTCGCCCGCGATGCCGACCGTCTGCCCGGTCATCTCCTCACCACGTTTGAAGATGCCGAGCGCGCAGCGACCGATGTCCTCGGCCACGATGCCCGGCAGCTTCGCCTCCCCCATCGGCAGAGTGAAGACCAATTGGCCGTCCGGGCCGGGCTTCGGTCCCATTCCGAAGGAGATCAGGTTGTCCCAGTAGAACGAGGTCAGCAGGAACGTCGTCGGAACCCCCAGGTCCCTGAAGACCTGATCCGCCTGGCCCTTGGCGTCGAAGTGCGGGACCTTGTACCGATCCATGAGGGTCGGCATGCGGTCGTCATCCAGGCCGACCCACCGTCGCGTGTCCTCGAGGGTGGACCAGATCACGTGCTGGAGGCCGCAGTCCCGTGCCGCCTCGGCCATCGCCGTAGCCTGCGCCACCTCTCGCTCGGGTGAAAAGTGGTCCCAGAAGAAGGTCACGCAGAATGCGCCGTAGGCGCCGTCGAACGCACGCCTCAGGCTCGCGGGGTCGTCCAGGTCGGCTGCGATCACGTCGGCGCCGAGCGCGGCGAGCGCCCTCGCCTTGTCCGATCCGGGGTCCCGGGTCAGTGCGCGTGCCACGAACGACCCTCCGGATTCGTTCTGAATCGCCCGAACCAGGCCGCCGCCCTGAGCCCCGGTTGCGCCGACCACAGCGATCACTCTCGGTTCCTGCATTCTGCCCCCCCTGCTCGACTGTCCCTCTGCCGCCGGCAGCGTCGGAGATTCAACGAGGCGCAGCAGCACGAACCTTCGTCGAGAACAACTCTCAGAACGAGAAGCCAGACCGTGGTGTTCCCGCGCCGCCGCGAGTCCGGGTCAGTCGGCGCGCAGCGTCACTCCAGGATCGACCCCCGCCGCCCGTCGAGCCGGGAAGAAACCGGCCAGGCCCGCAACCGCGACCAGCACCGCCGAGGTTACGGCGAGGCTGGGTACGTCGATCCCTTCGACCCCCTGAATGATGCCTGCCAGCAAGCGTCCCGCTGCCACCGCCACCACCGAGCCGAGCACGACTCCGAGCACGGCGAGCACCACCGCCTGCCCCAGCACCAGTCGCCAGAGCTGGTCAGGCCTGGCACCCACCGCGAGCCGGACCCCGAACTCGCGCCGCCGGAGGCCGACAACATGGGCCAGCAGGCCGTACAGCCCCACCGCGGCCAGGACCAGCGCCAGGGCGGCGAACAGGCCGAGCAGGAGTGCCTCATAACGCTGCGGCCTGAGGGAGGTCGAAACCACCGTCTCCATCGTTTCCAGATTGGAGACCGCGAGGCGATCGTCCAGCTCCCAGATCGCGGCTCTCAGGGAGCCGGCGACAGCGCCCGGATCACCCTCGGTGCGCGCCGCCACGCTGACCGAACGGGTCACCCCGCGGATCTCCGTGAGCGCCTGGGCCAGTGGCACATAGACCTGCGGCCGCACCTCGGTACCGAGCCCGACCGTCGGCACGTCCCGGACGATCGCGACGATCTCGAAGGTGGACTCCGGAGGCGGCGCCTGCACCATCGAGAGCGGCTGACCGAGAGGGTCGCGCTCGCCGAAGAGCACCCGGGCGGCGGTCTGGTTGAGGGCCGCCACGCGGTGCGCGCCCGGGCGGTCGCCGTCGCTGAACGGGCGGCCGCGGAGCACCGGGTTGCCGAGGGTCTCGAAGTACTCCGGGGTCACCATCACCACGTCGGATCCGACCGGCTCCTGATTCGGCGGCTGCCAGGGACCGCCGACCAGGATCATCCGAATCCGGTCCCGCAACGGCAGCGAGTTGACCAGGCAGGTCGACTGCACGCCCGGGAGCGACCGGACCCGCTCGAGGAGTCGCTCGTAGAAGCTCGAAACCTCCTCGGCACCCGGGTAGCGGGCCGCGGGCAAGGTGACCTGCGCGGTGATCAGGTGGTCGGGACGGAGGCCCGGATCGGCGCGGTGCAGCTGCCAGAGGCCGCGGAGCAGGAGCGTGGCGCTCGCCACCAGCACGACGGCCATCGCAGTCTCCGCGATCACCAGCGCGCTGCGCAGCTTCTGGCGCGAGGGCAGTGCGGCCGCGGTCCGCTCGCCGCTGCCGCGGAGGATTCCGGCCAGGTCGGGCCGCGACGCCCGGAAGGCGGGGACGACCCCGGCCAGGAGCCCGGCCGCCACCGAGGCCGCCAACGCCGTCAGCAGGACCGGGAGGTCGAGGGCGATGTCGTCGACTCTCGGCAGATACCCCGGCTCCATGGCCATGATCCCGGCCAGCGCCGCGCGGCCGATCACCACCCCGAGCACGCCGCCGACCGTCGCCAGCAGCAGGCTCTCGCCCAGCAGCCGCCGGATCAGACCGAACCGGCCGCAGCCGAGCGCGGAACGCACCGCAAGCTCGCGAGTCCTCGACTCACCCCGCGCGAGCAGCAGGCCGGCCACGTTGACCGAGGCGATCATCAGCACGACGGCGACCGCGCACAGCAGCAGAATCAGCGGTTGCTGCACCGGACCGAGCAGCTGCTCGCGATAGCGCACCGCGAAGAACGGATGGGCGTGGTCGTACTGCTCGGCCCACCGCCCGACGATCGAGTCCATCTCCGGCTGCAGCTGATCGAAGTCGACACCCTCACGCATCCTCGCGAGGACACTCAGATGGTGGTTGTTGCGGCGAGTGGGATCGAGCGTCAGAGGAAGCCACAGGTCCTCGCCGAAGTCCGGAAACCGGAACGACGCCGGCATGACCCCGACCACGGTCCGGCTGGCTCCGTTGAGCTCGACCGTGCGACCGATGACCCCGGGGTCGCCCCCGAACTTCGACTGCCAGAGCCCGAAGCCGAGCACCGCCACCGGCTCCGCGCCCTCGATGTCGTCCCCGTCGTCGAGGGTCCGTCCGAGATGCGGCGGCCGGCCGAGCACGCGCCACAACGACCCCGTGAAGAGCGCCGCCTCCAGCTTGACCGGCTCACCGACGCCGGTGAGGATGACCGGGCTGGTCCAGTACGCGCCCGCCTCCTCGATCAGCCGGCTCTCCGCCCGGTAGTCGAGGTACTCGGCGTGGGCGACGGCAAGCCGGTCGATCCCGGCGTCGGGCATGCGGGTCCACACTTGGACCAGCCGATCGGGCTCGGGGTAGGGCAACGGGCGCAGCAGCACGTGCCGCACGACGGTGTAGATCGCGGTGGTCGCGCCGACGCCGAGCGCGAAAGTGACCACGACCACGGCGGTGAGGCCCGGGACCCTGCGCAGCGAGCGGACCGTCTGGCGGAGTGTGTCCAACATGCCGGATGTACGTCGGATTCCTGACCAGGTTCCACCCCGGTCTCGCGACACTTGCCTGCGAGCATGAAGCCTCGGCGCGAGCCGAAGCGGACGCCGGTCAGTCGTCTTGGAGCTCGAAGTGCTTGTGCAACGCCCGGTGGAGGGTCTCCGTGTCCACCGGCTTGGGGAGGAACTCGTGGGCGCTGTAGGTCGTGTGGGCCTCGTGGCGCCACTTCTGCGCCTTGTAGACCGCGGTGGTCATGAACAGAATCGGGCGATGCTCGAGGCCGGCTTCCTGGATCCTCGACGCGAGCTCGAACCCGTCGCAGCGCGGCATCAGCAGGTCGGAGATCACGAGGTCCGGTCCGCGGGACATGATGAGGGCGAACGCCTCCTCCCCGTCGGTCGCCTCGAGCACCTCGACGCCGTGCTGCTCGAGGATCTCGCGGATGATCATCCTCGAGATCCGGTTGTCGTCCGCCACGACTGCGATCTTCAGTGGCTTCACCTGGCCCCCCACGGTCTTCGCTAGCATTCCCTATCATCTCTGCCGACGCAAGCCTCGCCCGAGCCTCCCCGATCCGATCGCTCCTGCTCGAGCTTCGACACCACCTCGTCGAACAACGCCTCGACGGTACCCAGCTGCCCGGCCGCGCTGTCGATGTGCCCCTCCTCGAGGTGCACTTCGAGCCCCCTGCACGCGGCGGCGAGCCGGTGCGCCCCGAGGTTGACACAGCTGCCGAGAAAACGGTGGAGCACCTCCTCGGCGCGCGGGAGCTCCGCCTCCGAGAGGAAGTCCCTCACGGTCTGCAGCTCATCCCGGCCGGTCGCCACGAAGACGCTGATCAGCTGGTCGAGGAAGCCCGGTCGGCCGAGCGCCTCGACCCGCCGCAGCTGATCTGCATCGACGATCGGATGGGCGTCGGTTGTCTCGCGCCCGTCGGGCCCGCCGACCTCGTCGAGGACCGACTGCAGCGCGCCGAGCTGGAACGGCTTGCTGAGAAAGCCGTTCATGCCGGAATCGAGACACCGCTGGCGGTCCTCGCTCCGGACGTGGGCGGTGACCGCGATCACCCTCGGGTCACGGGTCAGCTCCGCCGACCGGATCTGCCGGGTCGCCTCGTATCCGTCGATGCCGGGCATCTGCAGGTCCATCAGCACCACGTCGTACGGGGTCTCGCGGAGAGCGTCGAGCACCTCCCGTCCGTCCGAGACCGTGCCCACGGTGTGTCCGAGGCGCTCGAGCATCCGGACCGTGATCGAGCGGTTGATCGGGTTGTCGTCGGCGACCAGGACCCGCAGAGGCGCCGACGCCCCTCGCGTCATCTCGGGCCGGTCCTCACCGAGCGCGCCGGCCGCCTGCTCCTCGCTCGGACCGAGCACCGCCGTGGCCACCGCCGAGGTCAGCCTGCGCTGCTTGACCGGCTTGCCGACCACCCACAACCCGGCACTCGAGGCGAGGTCGGTGATCTCAGCTCGGGACACCACCATGCCCTTGAGCAGGACCAGGGGGATCCCCCGTTCCTCGGCCACCGCCACCAGGGCAGCGGCCTCCCCCGCCGCGGCGATCGCCGCCACCATCACGTCGACCGGCTTCGTCGAGCAGGCCGCCGCCGCCTCGTCGGGGGTGGCGACCGCCTCGACCTCCATCCCACAGTGGCGAAGCCAGCTTTCGACCATTCTGCGCGAGGGCTCGCTCGGCTCGCAGAGGACCGCCACCCGTCCAGGCAGCGCAGGTGGGACCGCATGCCGGTCGCTGACCACGGCGTCCGACTGCACGCCGACTGTCAGGACGAAGCTGAAGGTCGACCCGTAGCCCTCCCGGCTCTCGACCTCGATGCCGCCACCGAGCGCGTCGACCAGCCGCCTGCAGATGGTCAGCCCCAGTCCCGAGCCGCCGAACCGGCGGGTGGTCGAGGCGTCCGCCTGGGTGAAGGGCTCGAACAGGCGATCGAAGCCCTCGGCCGGGATTCCGATCCCGGTGTCCTCGACCTCGACTCGGAGCTCGACCCTCACCGATCCGATCCGTTCGGCTTTCACCCTGACCATCACGTAGCCGTCCGAGGTGAACTTCACCGCGTTGCCGAGCAGGTTGATCAGGATCTGCCGGATCTTCGCCGCATCGCCGATCAGCACCGGCGGAACCGTCTCGTCGACCCAGTGCAGCAGCTCCAGCCGCTTGTCGCCGGCCTGCGGCGCGACCACGTCGACGGCATCCTCGACGCACTGCACGATGTCGAAGGGCGCCCACTCGATCTCGATCCGGCCCGACTCGATCTTCGAAAAGTCGAGCACGTCGTTGACGATCGTCAGCAGCGCTTCGCCGCTGGTCTGGATGGTCTGAACCAGATCCCGCTGGTCGGCCGACAGCCGGGACTCCAGGAGCAGGCTCGCCACCCCGATCACACCGTTCATCGGGGTGCGGATCTCGTGGCTCATGTTGGCCAGGAACTCACCGCGCGCGCGGCTCGACGCGAGCGCCGCCGCCCTCGCCTCCTCGAGCTCGGCCTGCTGCCGCTTCGACTCGGTGATGTCGGTCTGCGAACCTGCGACCCGGCTCGCCCGCCCGTCCGCGTCCCGCACCGCGACCCCGCGGCACAGGACCCAGACCCAACGCCCGGCTGCGTGCCGAATCCGGTACTCGTGCTCGATCTGCTCGGACGACCCATCGAGGTGCGCGTCGACCGCCTGTCGCAGCCCCTCGAGGTCGTCAGGGTGGACCCGATCGAACCACTCCGACGGACGGCTCGGCGCCCCGCGAAGACCGAGCATCTCGCACCACCGGGGCGAGAGGTAGATGTGATCCTCTGCCAGGTCCCAGTCCCAGATCCCGTCGTTGGAGCCCCTCACGGCGAGCGCGAAGCGCTCCTCGCTGGAGCGCAGCGCCTCCCGGAACTCGCGGCTCTCGGTGACGTCACGGCAGTTCAGAATGATGCCCCCCACCGCCGGCGTCGCCAGGAGGTTGTTGGTGCGCACGTCGAGAACTCGCCACGCGCCGCCGGCGTTGCGGAAACGGAACTCGAAGGAGGGTCCCACCCCCGGTCCGAGCAGCGGTCCCCGCACCGCGGACATCAACGACTCGAGCTCGTCGGGGTGGACCAGCTCGAGCAGGTTGCGGCCGGTCAGCCGCTCGGGGTCGTAGCCCAGAACCCGGCGCGACGACGGGCTCGCGAACTTGATGCTGGAGTCGTAGTCGAGCACCAGGATCAGGTCGAGAGCGTTCTCGATCAAAGCGCGAAAGTGCTCCTGGCGGTGCCGGACCTCGCTCTCGAGGTGCTTGCGGCGCAGCACCTCTCGGGACTGGGCCTGGTAGGCCAGACAGCCGTTCAGAGAGCGGGCAAAGACGTCGACGACCTCCTTGAGCGAACGCAGCTCGTTGCGCGCGAACGGGCGGCGGCGCACCTGGTCGACCAGCAGCAGCAGCCCGAGCCCGCCGAGCGAGAACACCGCGGCCTTGCCCGAGGCCTCCATCGCCGGGTCGAGCAGACCCTTGAGGCGCGGGCTCGGCAGCGACTCCCCCAACGCATCCTGCGGCTCCAGCGCCTTGAAGGCGCCGTGGTCCAGAGGCACCCTCGCAGTTCCCCGACTGCCCCGCGGTCGTTCGAAGGCCCGCACGGCGGAGGCCTCCACCGCCTCGCCGACCAGTCCCCCGTCCCCGACCAGGACCCGGTGGTTGAGCCACACCGCCGCATAGCTCAGCGCCTCTTCGTCCATCAGCTCGCCGAGGAACCGCTCGCAGTTCCGCTCGAGGTCGAGCGAGGTGCCGACCGCACGCGAGAGTCGATAGAGCTTCTCGTAGTCGCTCACGGATCGTATTCGTTCACTCCGACTGCACGAGAGTACCAGCGTTCGTCATCCGGATCACACCCCTGGTTGGGCGGCTCAGTCCCTGGATGTGATTCCCGGCTCGTCCGCGCTCTCGTTCAGGATCCGCCCGCCGGTCCTCGCCGAGCGGACGACCGTGGTCCCTTTCTCGCCCGGAAAACCCCTCGCGAGGCGCATCGCCAGACGGAGGCGGTGATGCATCGCCTGGAGAGTGAGCAGCGCGACCACAAGGAAGAAGAGGTCGACCAGCGTCAGGCTGCGCTCCAGCATCCGGATCGACAGGCTCGGGATGTAGGCCAGCAGCAGCGACCCGAGGACCAACCCGACGAACAGCTCGGCCTTGCCGAGCCCGCTGTAGGATCGGACTCCGAAGCTCGCCTCGATCTGCGTGCCGAGGTAGCTGTTCAGCAGGACCACGAGCCCGACCGCGAGCCCGAGACCGGTGGTCGCGGTTGGTGAGAACGCGAGCCCGGCGAGGATCGCGATCTCCACCACCCGGTCGAAGAAGTGGTCGAGAAAGTCCCCGAGCTCGCTCGAGCGTCCCGACCGCCGCGCGACCAGCCCGTCGAGGCTGTCCGACACGCCGGACAGCGCGACCAGGCTTGCGCCGAGCAGGAAGTAGCTTGGATCGCGGGCAGTCATCCAGTAGGCGACCCCGGCCAGACAGCCGGTCACCAGGGAGGCCGCGCTGATCAGGTTCGGGTTGACCCGGGCCAGCCTTCGTGCCACCGGCTCGAGCAGGGCCGTGTACCACGCCTCGAGCGCGGCGCCTCGTCGGGAGATCATGCGCACGTGCACGAACGGGATTCTAGCCTGACCTTCTGGTGTAAAGTCGTATCTGAACAGAGAGGGAGGTGGAGATGTCGGCCATCAAGAGGCTCAAGGATGAGATCGTCGATCTTGCCGAGATGCGGGTGCAGACCTTCACCGGCAACCTCACCGCGCAGGTCGAAGGCGCCGGAGGGAATATCCAGGACTGGGGGACTCTGCTCGACTCCGCCAAGTCCTCCGGCCAGGTTCGGTTGGCGATGGACACGCAGATGAAGATCGACGGCGACACCCTGCTCTTCATCGCCGACGGCGTGCCCGAGGACGTCAAGGACGCCCACCTCGACGCCGTCGAGGGCGCCCGCGAGTACCGGGCCGGCATGATCGAGGCCTTCGCCGACCTGCTCGGCCTCAACAAGTAGGGCGGTGCCGGACCTCGACAGCTTCCGCCTGCCCGACCTCGGGCCCATGCCGGAGCACGAACGCCTCGACTCGATGGTCGAGACGGTGGGCCTCGCCGACCGTGCGGGAGTGCTCTCCATCCTGCCTCGGGACGCCACCGAGGTGCGGCGCGAGGATGCCCTCGACACCCGGATCGTCACTTTACGGACGAGGCTCCACCTGCTCGGTTACCTCCGGCACGACAACGGAAGCCCGAGAGTCGGCCGCAACCTGCGCAGCGCCGTACGGCGCTTCCAGAGCGAGGCCGGGTTGACCGTCGACGGGTGGGTCGGCCGCGAGACCTGGACCGCCCTCGAGCAGCTGGTGGACTTCGAGACCCCGGCCGCGATGGAGAGCTGGAGCGGGCGCCCCGAGGCCGAGCGTGCGATGTGGCGCGCGGTCCGCCTCCGGCTCACGGTGCTCGGCCTGCTCGACTCGCGCACGGTCCGCTCGACAGATCGCCTCGAAGGGGCCCTGGCCCGGTTCTCGGCGGCGGCCTGGATGCTCGGGGTGACCCCCCAGCGGCTCCCGGCGTCTCTCGACGGCGGCACGCTGAGGGTCCTCTTCGATCAGGATCTCATCCAGGCCCGGCTGGCCGCGGCGGGAGCGGGTTTCGAGATTCGTCTGCCCCACGACCTCGAGCCGGATGACGCCCGCGAGCTCGCGCGACGGTTCATCGTGTGCGCGGCGACGATCGAGCTCTGGCTGCTCGGCTACCCGGTCATGCTCGACGGCTCGGGCACCCTGCGGGTTCCGCCTTCGGGACCCTACCTTTCGGCGAAGTTCCCGCTCTTCAACGCGCTCGAGCGCTTCTGGCGATCGTGCGGGATGGGCGCCGGTGCGGCCCGGGCCCGCTCCCGGGGCCTCGACGGCTCGTTCTTCGCCGAGCTCGGGAAGGTCGAGGAGGAGGCGAGCGACGTCGAGCTCGACAGCGGCCGGGTCTACGACGAGATCGCCAGGCTGAAGAAGACCGAGCAGCGATCGGTGTGGGACCATCTGCAGCGCATCGGGAGCCGCCTCTGGGACGGCATGAAGCGGGTCTGGAGGTGGGTGCGGTCGCTGCTGCGGCGGATCGGCGCCGCGGTCCGCGCCGCCGTCGAGTGGACCACCAACTTGGCGCGTCTCGCCTACCGGTACGCGCTGACCGCGTTTGCTTCGGTCCGCAGGGCGGTCGCGAGGACGGTGTCTGCGGTCGGGTTCGTGCTGCACCGCACGTTGCCGGGATCGAACCCGGACCACCTGGTCATCGTCCGCGACCGCGACCTCGACCTGACCCTGGCCGTGCACCCGGGCCGTGACCCGGCCACCGTCCGTGCCGCAGCGGCCGATGTCGCCCGCCACGGTCGGGACTTCCACGCCGGAGTCCACGTCCTGGCGCGGCTGGTCCAGTGGGTGATCCACACCGTGGCCACCATCGCCGGCACCGGCGGGTGGTTCGGGCTCGTGCTGGCCCTGGTGAGGGTCTTCCGTGACCTCCGCCGGTTGGCGGCGGTCGAGACCCCGGACCTCGAGCTGCTGACCTCGCAGTAGTCTCCGAGTGGCTATGACGTGAACAGCTTGTCCGAAGCGAAGCTCGGATCGCAGGTCAGGTTGACGCCGAGCCGGCGCAGCCCGCGCTCGTCTCCGGAGGTCGGTAGGTGGGTCAGGTGCAGCTCGCAACCCCTCAGGTGAGGCAGCTGTTGCATCGCGTGGGCGGCGGTCGGGTTCGTGGTCGAGCTGATCGAGAGCGCGATCAGCGTCTCCTCGAGATTCATGCTGATCGACCGAAGCCCGAGGATGTCCTTGCGCAGGGTCCCGATCGACTCGACCACGGTCGGGCTGATCAGATCGAGGTGCGCGGGAACCCCGGCGAGCACCTTGATCGCGTTCAGGACCAGGGCCGACGCCGCATGCATCAGCGGCGAGTTACGGCCGGTCACGATCTGACCGTCCCCGAGCTCGACCGCCGCGCCGCTGAACACGCCCCGGTGGCCCTTGTCGGCCTTCCGCTCCGCCGCCCGTGCCGCGCTCCGAGCAGGGCCGACCACGGTTCGATCGTCAGCACCGACGTCGAACTCCTCCATCAGGGCCTCGATACGGCGCACGGCCTGACCGTCGTCGAGCCCGAGCGCCTCGTCGCAGGCGTACCGGAAATAGCGACGGACGATCTCCTGCCGACCGGCCTCGCGAGCCGCCTCATCGTCGACGATAGCGAACCCGGCCCGGTTGACCCCCATATCGGTCGGTGACCGATACATCGACTCCCCAGTGATCTTCTCCAGCATCCGCCTGAGCAGTGGAAACGCCTCGATGTCGCGGTTGTAGTTCACCGCCCTCTGGTCGTATGCCTCGAGGTGAAATGGATCGATCATATTGACGTCGCGGAGCTCCGCGGTTGCGGCTTCGTAGGCCGCGTTGACCGGGTGACGCAGCGGGAGATTCCAGATCGGAAAGGTCTCGAACTTGGCATAGCCGGACCTCACTCCGTTCCGGTGCTCGTGGTAGACCTGCGACAGGCAGGTTCCCATCTTGCCGCTGTTCGGTCCCGGCGCATTGACCACTACCAGCGAGGCGTCGGTCTCGACGTAGGGGTTCGAGCCGTAGCCGGTGTCGCTCACCACCCGTGCGACGTCGGCCGGGTAGCCTGGGATCGGGCAGTGGGTGTAGACCTTCACTCCTCGGCGCCGGAGCTTGGTGACGAACGCCTCGGCCGCAGGTTGACCCTCGTAGCGCGTCACCACCACGGCCCGCACCTCGAGCTCGTTCTCACGCAGGTCGTCGATCAGCTTGAAGGTGTCGGCATCGTAGGTGATCCCGAAGTCGCCCCGGACCTTGCGTCGCTCGATGTCCCCGGCGTAGATGCAAAGCACGATCTCGGTCTGAGCCCTGAGCTCGCGCAGCAGGCGCATCTTGACGTTGGGGTCGAAGCCCGGCAGAACCCGCGCCGCGTGGTAGTCGTAGAGCAGCTTGCCGCCGAACTCGAGGTACAGCTTGCCGCCCACCTGGGTGATCCTCTCCAGAATGGCCTGGGTCTGCTCGGCGAGGTAGCGGTCGTTGTCGAACGCGGGCCGGGCGACCACCCCACACGTCATCGGCACCCCCGGGAACTGACGTTGAGAGGGTATCAAAGATCAGCGCCTCTCGGGAGAGAATGGGGAATGCCGCCGACCCCCAGCCGCCCCTCCCCGGTGCTCGCCCGACGCCTCTCACGGCCGCTGCGGAGAATCGCTTGCCTCGTCGCGGGCGTCTCCGCCCTCGTCCTCGCGTGCGGCACGGCCGGAGCCGCGGAGCCGTCGTTCGATCTCGACCTGGAGCTGGTCTCCTCGTACGTGTTCCGTGGCACCGTGCTCAACCCCGATCCCTGCCTCCAGCCCGCGGTGACCTTCTCGCTCGGGTCGTTGTCGGCAACCGCCTGGGCCTCGGTGAACCTGACCGACGAGCTCGGCCGCGCCGGGCAGGTCGGCGAGGTCGACCTGACCGTGGCCTGGGCGGGGCGGCTCGGCACGGCGGAGGTCGAGGCCGGCCTCAACCACTACCGCTACTCGACCCCGGAGGCCGGCCACACCAGCGAGCTCTTCGCCGATGCGGTGGTGCCGTGGCCGGTCGAGCTGAGGCTGGTGCTGGCGTGGGACCTCGACGCCGCCGGCGACCTGTACGCGCGGGTGGCGCTCGGTCTGGCCCGTGAGCTGACGGACCGGCTGGCTCTCGACCTGGAGGCGGGCGCTGCCTGGGCGGGTGCGGGAATGAACGACTTCAACTTCGGCGTCCGCCGGGCGTCCCTCGCCGAAGGAGACGTCGGCGCGACCCTCGAGCTCGAGCTTGACACCGTGACCCTGTGGCTCAGGGCCGGGGCGTCGTGGCTCTGGCACGGTGACCTGGAGCGCGCCGCGATCGACTGGTACAGCGACGCCGACCCCGTGTTCGCCGGGGTCGGGCTTTCGATCCGGCTCACCGGGCCCTGACTGACCGGGTGGCGGGAGGGCGATCCCCCTCGCGCGCCATCCGCCCGTCAGGGCACCATGACCGCCGGGATGTAGATCGGGTCGCCGGACCGGTTGTCCACCACCGAGGCGTAGGCGACGAAGCGGGCGCCCGGCGAGCTGGTCGTGAGGACCGCATAGCCGCCGTCGACGTCTCCTCCGGTGACCAGCCCGAACACGTCGGTCAGCTGCCGGTGCTCCCACCCGCCGAGGGTCACGCTGGTCTGCCCGAGGAGGCTCCCGTTTCCCCGGTACAGGCGCACCAGCACCTCCGCCACGACGTCTGCGAGGTTGACGAACCCGAGGTTGGTCCGGAAACCGGTGCTGCGGTCGGCCGACCGCGACAGCTGCACCAGCCGCGCCTGCTGGCCCGCCTGAACCGCGGAGTCGAGCGGGGTCCCCGGGATGAACTGCCCGAAGGTCCCGCTCGCGGCGGTGTTGTAGGTGCGGCTCGAGGCCGCCACCTCGCCGCCGCTCGGCGTGATCCGCAGCGCCGCGGCGCCGGAGAAGGAGAACAGCCCCTGGAGAGGGTTCGCGAGCCGCAGGCTCTCGCCCGGGTCGAGGCTCACGCTGACCCCCTCCGGCGACGGGTTGGCCTGGTCGCGGCGGAGCAGCTCGACCCGCACCGAGGACGCCGTGGTGCCCTGGTTGTGCAGCTCGAGGTCGGTCGTCCACCGCGTGTTGTTGAGCCCCTCGAGGTTGGCCGAGGTCGCGATCGCGAGGGACCCTCCGGAGCAGACGTTGCCGATCACCACCCCGTCGGTTCCCGCCGCGACGAAGCGACGGCCGGTCCACAGGATCGCCTGCAGCCGCGGCAGGCGCCCCCCCGAAACCGTCTTCCACCAGGTCCAGGTCTCCAGGTCGGGGCTGCTGAGCACCCCGCCGATGGAGGTGGCGAGGACCACCTGCGAGCCGTCCCAGGCGATCCCGAGCAGGTCGCCGTAGGCCCCGGGACTCCCCGCCGTCCACGTGACGCCGTCCGGGCTGGTGGCGAGGTACCCGCCGAGCCCGACGGTGAGGAAGCGGTCGTTCACCCACTCCACGCGATAGGGGTAGCCGTCCATCGCCGGGCCGGAGCGTTGGCTCCAGGAGATCCCGTTCGCGCTGGTCAGGACGATGCCGGCCTCGGGCCACGATGGGCTCGGGCCGACGACGGCGAACACGCTGCCGTTCCAGCTCACCCCCCACAGGTCCCCGTCGGTCGGGGTCGACCTCGGCGTCCACGACACCCCGTCCGGAGAGGTGAGCAGGGTGTCGCGGTTACCGACCGCGACGAACAGCCCGGGTCCCCACTCGACGCCGTACAGGTCCTCGCCGGTCCCCGAGCTGCGCGGAGTCCAGGCGATGCCGTCCGGGGAGGTGGCGATCGCCCCGTCCATGCCCACGACCACGAAGACGGAGCCGTTCCAGGCTCCGTCGGTCAGGTAGCCGCCAGTCCCCGAGTCGAAGGCGGTCCAGGTGCTCCCGTCCTCGCTGCGCAGCACCGCGCCGCCGCTGCCCATCACCAGGTGGACCCCGCCCGCCGAAACCGCGCCGCCGAAGTGGGTGTCCGCGACGGCGCCGCCCGGGTTCAGGTCCTCCCAGGTCTCGAGGCCGCACCGGTCCCCGGAGCCGGAGGCCGCCTCCACCGGGTAGACGTAGATCGGGTCCCCGGAGCCGTTGTCCACCACCGAGGCGTAGACGAAGTACCGCGCACCGGGGCTGTCGCTGCGGACCACCGCGTAGGCGTCGGCGACGTCGGTCGCGCCGAGCTGGCCCAGGAGGTCCGTCGCCTGGAGGTGACCGAAGGGAGGAAGGTCGAACGGCGTCTGGCCGATCAGCGAGCCGTCGCTGCGGTACAGCCGGACGGTGACCGTGTGGCGCGAAGCGCTGGCGCTCGCCAACCCGATGTTGGTCCGGTACGAGCCGTTCCGGGTCAGCTGGACGAGCCGGGCCTCCTGGCCTGCAGTCAGCGCCCCCTCCTCCGGGAAGCCCGGGATGTACTGCCCGTAGGTCCCCGAGGCGGCGTCGTTGTAGGTGCGGGAGGAGACCACCAGCGGGCCGCTCGAGCCGACCCGGAGCGCGGCTGCTGCCGAGCTCAGCCCGAACTGGTCCAGCACCACGTCGGCGAGCTCGAGGGAGGCCCCCGGCGCGACGCTGAACGAGCGCGAGGGCGGGGAGGAGTTGTCCCGGTTCCGCTCGTGCAGGAAGACCGAGGCGTAGACGGTGTCGTCGCCGGGGTTGTGGAGCACCGCGTCGGTGACCCACCGCGTGCCCAGAACCCCCGGCGCGTGGGCCGCAGCGGGAATCAGGGAGTGGTGGCTGACGGCGCCGCCCGCCACCGTGATCGTCCCGCCCGCCGAGCACTCCACGCCGTCGGCGACCGCGCCCAGGCTCCAGGCGTAGGTGCCGCTCTCGGTCCAGGTGTGACTCGTCGTCGGAGCGCTCGAAGTTTCGCTGTCGCCGAAGCCCCACAGAATGGTCGGCGCGGCGCTGCACGACTCGGCGGTGACGCCCGCGTCCACCGCGGTCGGAGTTCCGACCACAGTCGACCCGGGGACCACCGGATCACAGGTCAGGGTGCAGACGGCGCCGTCGGTGACCTCGATCGTCACCTGGTCGGCGCCGCTGCTGCCGGCGTCGTCGGTGAAGCTCGCGGTCAGCCTGTGGCGACCGAGGGAGAGGGTCGCGACCTCGACCGAGGTGCCGGCGCCGAGCGCGCCGTCTCGGTCGGACTGCCAGTCCACATCGGCCAGGGGGAGAAGGCCACGCTCCGGGTCGAGGACCGAGGCGGAGAGCACCACTGGCTCACCGTTCCGGATCCGCATCCCGTCGACCGGACTTTCGATCATGACCACTGGCCCGCGGTCGGGGATGTCGAGCACCGGCGAGCGGGCCTCGGCGCTGCGCGTCCCGTCGCTGGCCACCACCACCAGCACCGGCGCCGGACCGGACGGGAAGTCGTCCACCGTCCAGACCGCCGAAGTGGCCGCGGTCTCGATCACGATCGGCATCTTCACCGACCCGTCCGGCGAGTAGAACAGCGAGTACAGGAGGGAGTCGCCGTCGGCGTCCGAGCCCGACCAGTCGACCTGGAGGCTTCCGCCGAGCGAGCCGTTCGGGAGCGCGTCCAGCGCCACCGAGGGCGCATTGGCGGCGAGTTCGACCTCGGCCACCGTGGTCTGGTCCCGCTGCACCTTCACCCGTCGGACGCCGGCGCCGAGCGGGAGGGCGGCCTCGAACGGCACCGGCACCTCCCCGCCCAGGTTGGGCACGAAGAAGACCGGCTCGAAGCGCACGGTGTCGATCGGGGTGCCGCCGCCGTCGAGAGTCGCGACCGAATAGCGGCCGCTGCCGACGGCGCTGCGCAGCCCGGCAGCGCGCAAGGTGTAGAAGGGGGACAGCTCGACGCTTCCGTCGGGATCGGCGACGCCGCGCACCAGGATCAGGTCCTCGGCCGCCATCTCGGCTCGGGCGGGGCTGAGCAAGCCGAGCTGCGGCCGGGAGCCTCCCGAGGCCACCGGCAGGAAGGCGTCCTGGAGGTAGCGCAGGGTGACCTTGTCATACCAGCAGAAGCTCGCGTTGCCCATCAAGTCGATCATCTGGTACTGGTCGCCGTCGACCTCGAAGACCTGGTCCCAGAAGTGGTAGGCGCCGGCCTCGACCCGGTTGCCGTTGCGCGTGGCGTCCGCGCGCCGCGGGTTGATCTCCCGGATTTCGTACGCCCGGTCCGAGGCGTAGGTGTCGCCGAGCCCGAGCAGATGGCCAACCTCGTGGGCGGCAATGCCGCGGGTGTTTTCCGGCGGCAGCGCGGTCTCCGAGTTCACCACCGCGACGTGCCCGTTGAGGTGGGCGTACCCCCACGCGCGCGAGTTCTCCCTGACCTTGGAGATGAACGCCCCGTCGACGAAGTGAACCCAGGCGATGACGTTCGCGTCGTCGGCCGCCGAGAGCCACCGTGCGAGGGCCGCGTTGCGACCGCCCTCCAGCGGGTTGTCCGAGACCACCTGGTTCGGCTGCTCGAGCCAGGTGAGCTGGCCGTCGGAGAGCGGGTAGGTGTCGAACAGGCGGCCCATCTGCCGGCTGATGCCCTGCATCGACGGAAAGGCGGTGACGGTGTCGGAGGACTCGAACCGGGTCCGCGACCACAGGATGGTGATCGGGTCCGACTGCACGAAGGTGAGGGGCCCGAGGCTTTTCGCGTCGTTCGACCGGTCGCGATCCGCGAAGTCGGGCGCGAGCTTCGCCTCGACGGTGAGCTTGTCCGTCGTGGCGGGCCACAGGGCGTTGAAGCTGTCGACGCCATAGAGGAGCTCCAGGGGTGTGAAGGTGCCCGAGCGGCGGTGCACGTACTCCTGCGGGAAAGGGCTCCCCGAGGCGCGGACCGAGCGGTTGAACCTGGCCGGGCCGTGCAGCACGGCCCCGTTGCCGTCCCGGATGGTGAACTCCACCGCGAGCCCCTCGATCCGGTCGTAGAGCGAGAACTCCGCGCCGTTGGACGTCACGTAGACCCGGATCAGGATAATCCGGTGGCGGACGAAGGTCTCGTCGAGCTCGTGGGGCGTGAATCGGGCTCCCTGCTGCACCTCGATCCGCTCGACCCGCAGGTCGAGGGGTGTCCTCACCTGGACCGTCGTCGTGGCGCTGGTGTCCGCGTCGAGCTCCGCCTTCACCACCGCGGTGCCCTCGAGCACCGTCGACGGCCTGAGCACCGAGGACGAGGTCAGCTCCTCCGCGGGAGTCGCGAGCGAGACCGATCCCCTCCCCTGGCTCACCGCCACGTTGGTCTGCTGCCGGCGCACGCCGTCGCCGCCGACCAGCGCGCCGACGCCCGTCGTCGACCCCGCCTCCAGGGAGACGCCGACGGCGCCCGAGAAGGCCGTGTCCACCGTACCGTCCTGCTTGACGACCTCGACCTGCAGCGTGACGCTCTTCCCGGCGTCGACGGAGGAGTTCGCGGGTGTGATCCGCACCCCGCGGTCGGTGGTGTCCGGCTCGACCGCGAGGCAGGCGGAGAACTCCGAGGTGCTGCCCTCGGGGTGGGTGGCGGTCGCGGTCAGGTAGCCGCTCGCGCCGCCGATGCCGAAGCTGAAGCTCGCCAGCCCCGAGCCGTCCGTGGTGGCGGTGGTCTCACCGAGGTGGACCTGGCCCTCGCCGTGGCCGGAGGGGTCGCACGCGGCGTTGGCGTAGACGTCGACGACGAACGCGACGCCGGGTTGACTCTGGAGGGTTCCGGAGAGGGTGCCGCCGTCGACGGCTGTCAGCACCGGGTAGTTCTGTCCGTTGGCGAACTCCTCGGCGGGGTCGTTCTGCTCGACGGAGCCGTTGCCACCGACGTCGATACCGAGCCAGCCGTTGTCGAAGATCTGGTTGCGGCGGACCGTGAGCCGGTCCGACTTCGCCCCCCCGATGGCGACCCCGGCCCTGGTGTTGTGACCGACGATGTTGGGGGCTTCGAGCCCGACAGTGACGTTCTTCGAGAAGGCCGCGACGCCGTGTCTTCCGTTCGGCATCGGGCTGGACCCGTCGGCCGCCACCCCGATCCGGTTGCCGTCGATGCGGGTACCCTTGGGATCCGGAGCGGCGCTCGGGGTCCCGAGATCGATCCCGTCGCTGACGTTGCCCGAGATGAGGTTCCCCGCACCGCCCTCCGCGCCGCCGATCGTGGTGTCGTCGGAGGTCTGGATCCACACCCCGTCGCCGTAGCTCGAGCTTCCCGGCGTCCCGTTCGGTATCGCCGAGGTCCCGGCGGCGTCGGTGCCGATCCGGTTGCCCTGGACCCGGACGCCCGCCGACTCGGAGAGCACGGCCACGCCGGTCCAGTCGTTGCCCGAGATCAGGTTGCCCGCACCCGCAACCGTTCCGCCCACGGTCACCGCGGTGACGCCGGCACACCGGACCCCGTTGAACTGGTTGCCCAGGTCCTGGCCGCCTACAGCGTCGGTGCCGATGACGTTGCCCTGGACCAGGATGTCGTGCGTCCCCCCCCCGAGGGAGACGCCCTCCCGCTGGTTGCCCGAGATCAGGTTGCCTGCGGCGGCTGTGGTTCCTCCGATCGTGGTCCCGGAGGCCTGATTCGACGAGCTGACCCCGCCCTGGTTCGACAGCACCGAATGACCCTGGTGATCGAGGCCGATGGTGTTGCCCTGGACCAGGTTCGCCGTGCACGAGCTGCCTGTGAGGCGGACCCCGTCGAGTCCGTTTCCGGAGATCAGGTTGCCGGCGCCGGCGGCGGTGCCACCGATCACGTTCGACGAAGCCTCCTCCAGCGAGACTCCGTACTGCTGATTGGGGACCGCCTGGGAGCCGGTGGCGTCGGTGCCGATGAAGTTGCCCTCGATGCGGTTGTCCTCGCCTCCGATGCTGCTCGAAATGTGGACCCCCCGTGTTCCTCCCGAAATCACGTTCCGGGCCGCTGCCGTGGTACCGCCGACGGTGTTGTCCACCGAGGTGACCGATACCCGGTAGCCCGACGCCGGCAGCGTCGTCGAGCCGTCGCTCGCGAGTCCGATGTAGTTGCCCTCGAGGCGGCTGTTCGCCCGCGGCTCGAGGATCCGCAGGGCGAGGCTGATGGTTCTGATCGACAGGCCGCGCACCACACTGTTCCCGCCCTGGATCGACAGCCCGGCAGACTCCCCGTTCACCTGCACCCGGCCCATCGAGGTCCCGTCGATGGTCACCGGCTGCTGCGCCGGGGGCAGGCCGCTGGTCAGGTTGA
Organism: uncultured Acidobacteriota bacterium; assembly: GCA_963714745.1. Lineage (GTDB taxonomy): Bacteria > Acidobacteriota > Thermoanaerobaculia > Thermoanaerobaculales > Sulfomarinibacteraceae > CAVQPK01. The sequence continues at coordinate 944,363 of CAVQPK010000007.1, read as the reverse complement.
CCGCCCCGACCGAGAAGGTGATCTGGGCCAGACTGCTGTCGCGGTTGGTCTCCTCGATCGCGGCGTACAGGGTGCACTTCCCGGCTGCCGTCAGGCACTTGCCGTCGCTGGTGCTGGCGTCGTGATCGTCGCCCGGGTCGTCGACCACGAAGCTGCGCGCGGCGATCGTCCGGTGCACCGCGAGAGAGCCGTCGCGACCAAGGATGACCAGATCATCGAGCGCATCCACATTGAGCCGCATCGGAAGCACAGCCACCACGCCGGCGGCCGACGTGATGCGCGCTCGTTTCAGGTCGCCCGCCGCCATCGAAACCGCCCCCGCGCCATGCGTCGAGATACCCCGATTGAGGACCGCCACGCCCTCGCTGCCCTCCGTCAGGAGCAGGTCGTCCTTCGGCAGGGCAGACGAGCGCGTCCGGATCAGCCGCATCCGCGGGTCCGTGCTGGCCGGCGATGCGACGCCGCCGAGATCCAGGAACCGCCAGCGGTCGAGCGAATCCTCCGGCGGTCCCTCCAGGATGGCCGCGCTCCCCCCGACACCGAGCACCGCCAGCTCCTGGTGGTGGTCCCCCGAGAAGTCGCCGGCCTCCACCGCGGCGAGCTCGAACGGCATCGCACGGCGATCGACCTCTGCCGAGGCGACCTGATCGCGCATCTCCCGGTCGAGCGAGAGCCGGCGGTCGCGGCCGCGGATCAGCAGCAGGTCGACACCGGCGGCCGCCGCGACGTCGCGGTACCCGTCGCCGTCGAGTCGCCCGATCGCCAGGTCGGTCACGTGACCTGGCGCCACGATGACCTCCGGCTCTCGCCGCAGCGCGCCCTCGGGACCCTCGAAGACCAGCACCCTCGGCCCGTGGGTCGTCTCGACGCCGACCACCACGTCGGCGAGGCCGTCGCGCCGGTTGACCTCGCCCACCTCGAGGGCCGTGACCGCGCCGAGAGCATCCACCGCCCGCGCCTCGGCGAAGCCCCCGCTCCCGTCGCCCGGCAGCAACCACAGGCGATCGCCGCCCCGCTCGGCCACCACCACATCGAGGTGGCCGTCACCGTCGAAGTCGCCGGCGCCGGCGAAGTCCGGTCGAGCCGGCAGGTCGAAGAAGCTCGCCGGCCCGAGGAACGGGCCGTCGGTGAAGGTCCCCGCTTGTCGCCGCGCCCGAGCTTCGGGCGTGTTCGGGAAGAGGCTGTCGACGTTGCCCCGCCACACGACCAACCGCCCGCCACCGCCGGGCACCCCGTAGGCCGCCACCAGATCCGGAACGCCGTCGGCGTCGAGATCCGCGGTGGTGAGCGCCAGGGGCTCCAGGCTTTCCTCCGCGCCGGCTGCCGAGCCGCCGGAGCCGTGCGCTATCTCCACGGCGGCCACCGCCGGGTCCAGCAGCAGCCACGCGCCGGCCGGTGGCGACGGCGTCAGGGTGGCCGCGCGGGCGGTCCCACAGATCCCGGGCCCCGCCAGGAGAATCAGCACCGCCGCGGCGACCGGAAGGGCGCACGTCGGTCGAACCCGGACCCTGCGGTGGCTCGCGACCACCGACGTACCGATCTTCCGCGGCATGGCACCTCCTCCATGGCGAAGCGACCCACGCTCCGGAACGGGGTCCGGAGACCCGCGCCATCTCCCGATGAGCAGGAACGTGGTCTGACCAGCAGTATCCGAAGGACCCCTCTCTCGGACACGAGCGAGAGATCGGAGGTCCTCATGACTCGACGAACGTCATCCAGCAACAGACCGGATCACGCGGGTGAGTAGACTGGGCGTCATGAAGGTCCTGCTGATCTCCGCCGCCACCGAGCGCCTCAACCTGCCGGCGCCGCCGCTGGGCATGGCCCTGGTCGCGGCGGCGACCCGCAGAGCCGGCCACGAGGTCCGCACCCTCGACCTGCTCGGGGCGCCCGATCCCGCGCGGGCCGTCGCCGCCGAGATCGACCGCTTCGACCCCGAGGTGATCGGCATCTCGGTCCGCAACATCGACGACCAGGCGATGGCGGCCCCGCGCTTCCTGCTCGAGCCGGTGCGGAGGCTCGTCGCGACCTGCCGGTCCCGCTCCCGCGCCGCGATCGTGCTCGGCGGCGCGGGATACAGCATCTTTCCCCAGCCTGCGCTGGACTGGCTCGGAGCCGATCTCGGCATCCAGGGCGAAGGTGAGGTGATCTTCACCGCCGTGCTGCACTCCCTCGAGGTCGGCGACGACCCGGCCCTCCTGCCCGGGGTCTTCGCGCGCGGGCGCCAGGGCTCGGGGCCGAGGATCTTCGCCCCGGTCCTCGACGCCCTCCCCTTTCCCGACCCGGAGTGGCTGAGCGGAATCGACCTCGCCGACCCGCTGCTGTGGGTCCCGGTGCAGACCCGCCGCGGCTGCCCGATGCCCTGCATCTACTGCTCGACGCCGCGGATCGAGGGCGACCACATCCGGCGACGGTCGGCGCCCGCGGTGGTCGATCACCTCGAAGCCCTCGCGTGCGCCGGAGTGACCCGCGTCCAGATGGTCGACAACACCTTCAACCTGCCGCCGTCCTACGCCCTCGAGCTCTGCCGGCGAATCGCGGACCGCGATCTCGGGCTGGCGATCCGTGTGATTCTCTACCCCCACCCGGTGGGCGCCGAGCTGGTCGACGCGCTGGCCCGCGCCGGCTGCGTCGAGGCCAGCCTCGGCTTCGAGACCGGCGCCGAGGCGATGCTCGGCCCCCTCGCCAAGCGCTTCGACCTCGGGCAGGTCCGGGACGCCAACCGTCGGCTGCGGGAGCGCGGCATCCGGCGTTTCGGGTTTTTGCTGTTCGGAGGGCCCGGGGAGACCGCAGACACCATCCGGCAGAGCCTCGACTTCGCCCACGACCTCGAGCTCGACATGCTCCGGGTGACGGTCGGGATCCGCATCTACCCGGGCTCGCCGCTCGAGCAGCTGGCGCGCGGCGAGGGCGTGGTCGAGCCGGGCGACGACCTGCTGCGACCCCGCTTCTATGCCGCACCAGGAACCCTCGAGACGGTCCGGCGAGAGCTCGCCGAGCGAGGTCTCGAGGGCGTCCTGACCGGTTGACCACCGCACCTCGACTCGATCCCGGTCTGTCGCGTCGGGTCATGGATCCGTCGCGAACCTGCATGCGGGAAACGGGGCGCCGAACCATCCTCTTCGTGAACGCCCGAGAGGAGGACGACCATGAAAGCCCCTGCAACCTCGACGATCGTGTGTGCCACGCTCGCGATGGTGGCCGCGTCCGGAGCCGTCGCGACCGCCCAGGACAAACCGCCCAGGGCGAAGACGGTGGTGGTCGACTGCAGCCGGCGCGGCGCCAGCATCACCAAGGCACTGTCGACCACCGCCGATGAGCTGGTGATCGAGATCAGCGGTTTCTGCCGCGAGAACATCGAGATTCGTCGCGACCAGGTGACGCTTCGCGGTGCGTCGGGGGACCCGCTGGTCGATGGTATCGAGGGCGTCGCCGTGACCCCGACGCCCCATGCCGTGGTCGAGGTGTGGAACGCGGACCGGGTGTCGCTCGAGCATCTCACGGTGCGAGGGGGCACGCGGTCCGGCCTGGCGACCTTCGGCGCCCAGATGCTGATGATCGTGGACTGCCGCTTCGTCGACAACGGGATCACCGGAGCTTTCTTCGCCGCCGGCACTGCTGCCGGCGCGGACCTGTCCACCTTCTCTTCGAGCCGTACGGGAGTGCTCGCGACCGGCGGGTCGCTGTTCACCTGCTCCGGCTGCACCGTCGAGGACAACGAGTCGGTCGGCGTGACCGCCTCGGAGGGCTCCGAGATCTACTTCGGCGGCTACTATGAGGATCCCCTCAGCGGTGATCCGCCGATCCCGAACCGGATCGCGGGCCGACGGGGCGTCTACGCGCTCGACGGCGGCCTGCTGACGATTCGCGACGGCGAGATCGAGATCGACACGACCCTCGACCCCGTGCACCCGTGGGCCGCGGCCGCGCTTCGAAACGGGGTGGTGACCCTGACCTCGGTGAGCTTCAACAGCACGTTGTTCACCGAACGGCATGCGACGATGCTGCTCGAAGGCGCGACCCAGACCTCGGTCCCGGTCGGGCACTCGAACCAGATCCGCGACCACTCCTACTTCAGGGTCCGAGGCTCGGTGGTCAACGGACCGACCGAGCTCTGGGAGTTCTCGACCGCGATCTACTACTGTGCCGACACGGTGCTCGCCGGCGACCTGAGCTGTCACTTCGGCGGCGACGCCATGGCCGGCAGCGAGATCACCGTGACCGGAGCCGTGACCGGGTGCCCGTCCTGGGTACCGTGACCGGCTGAGACCGGCGAGCAAGAACCCGCCCGGACCGTCACAGGTCGGTCCGGGCGCGGGGCTCACCGGAAGCGAACCGGCGGTACAGTAGAGCGGTGACCGCTCCCGGCATCCACCATCGGACCTGCCCGCTGTGCGAGGCGATGTGCGGCCTGCGCTTCGAGGTCGTGGACGGCCACGTGACGGACCTGCGCGGTGATCGCGACGACCCCTTCAGCCGCGGCCATGTCTGCCCCAAGGCGGCCGCCCTTCCCGATCTCCTGGACGACCCCGACCGGCTCCGCCGTCCCCTCCACCGGACCTCGTCCGGGTGGCAGGAGATCGGCTGGGACGAAGCCCTCGACCTGGCTGCCGACCGGCTGCACGCCATCCAACGGGAGCACGGAAGGGATGCCGTCGCCTGCTACGTCGGCAACCCCACCGTGCACAACCACGGTGCGATCCTCTTCGCCCCGCTCATGCTGCGTGCGATCCGCAGCCGCAACACCTTCTCCGCCACGTCGGTCGACCAGCTGCCGCACATGCTCGCCGCCCACCTGATCTTCGGGCACCAGCTGCTGCAGCCGGTTCCCGACCTCGACCGGACGGACCTCCTGCTGATCCTGGGCGCCAACCCGCTGGCCTCCAACGGCAGCATGATGACCGCTGCGGGCGTGCGGGATCGGCTCGCGGCGATCCGGAGCCGCGGCGGCCGGGTGGTGGTGGTCGACCCGCGCCGCACCGAAACCGCTCGCGCCGCCGACGAGCACCTCTTCATCCGGCCCGGCAGCGACGCCCTGCTGCTCGCTGCCCTGCTCGCCGAAGCCATCCGCCTCGGCCCGCGCCTGCGCCATCTCGAGGCTCGGTGCGACGGCCTCGAGCGCCTGATCGCTGCGGTGCGTGATGTCTCACCGGAGAGGGCCGCGCCACACACCGGCATCGCGGCCGCGTCGATCCGCCGTCTCGCCGCCGAGCTCCACGCAGCGCCCTCGGCGGTCGTCCACGGCCGGGTCGGCGCGTCCACCCAGGCCTTCGGCGGGCTCTGCCAGTGGCTGATCGTCGCCCTCAACGCGGTCTCCGGCAATCTCGACCGACCGGGCGGCGCCATGTTCACCCGCCCGGCCTTCGACCCGATCGCCGGACCTCGCCCGCTGGCAGCAGGCCGCGGCGGCTTCGCCCGCTGGCACAGCCGGGTCCGGGGGCTGCCGGAGACCTCCGGCGAGCTGCCGGTCGCGGTGCTGGCGGAGGAGATCCTGACCCCGGGCGAGGGCCGGGTCCGCGCCCTCGTCACGTTCGCCGGCAACCCGGTGCTGTCGACCCCCAACGGCGGACGGCTCGACCGTGCGCTGGCATCGCTCGACTTCATGGTCGCGATCGACCCCTACCTCAACGAGACCACGCGCCACGCCCAGCTCGTGCTGCCGCCGGCAGCTGCCCTCGAGCGCTCGCACTACGACGTGGTCTTCCACACCCTCGCGGTCCGCAACACCGCGAAGTACTCCCCCGCCCTGTTCGCCCCGCCGCCGAGCTCGCGTCACGACTGGCAGATTCTGCTCGAGCTGCGCAGACGGCTGCAGCTGCGGCGCGGCAGTGCTGGGGTCAAGGGCTGGATCGAGCACCAGGCGCTGACCAGGCTCGGACCCGACGGGCTGCTCGCCCTGGGACTGCGTTTCGGGCCCTACGGTCCCGGTCTCAACCCGCTGCGAAGGGGCCTGACGCTCGGCGCGCTCCGCCGTGCGCCCCACGGCATCGACCTCGGACCGCTCGAGCCCTGCCTGCTCGACCGGCTGCCCGGGGCAGATCGGCGAATCGACCTCGCCCCTGAGCCTCTGGTTGCCGACCTGGATCGTCTTCGCGCCGCGTTCCCCGACAGCTCGTCCGCCCCCGGCCACGCCGGTCACGGTGCGCTGCGCCTGATCGGTCGCCGCTCGGTCCGCGACAACAACTCCTGGATGCACAACCTGCCCCGGCTGATGCGGGGCCGGTCCCGCTGCACCCTGATGATGCACCCCGAGGACGCGGCCGCGAGGGGTTTGACCGACGGTGGTCCGGCCAGGATCAGGTCACGGGTCGGTGAGCTCGTCGTGACCGTCGAGCTGACCGGCGACCTCATGCCGGGTGTGGTGTGCCTTCCGCACGGGTACGGACACGACCGCCCCGGCGTGCGTCTCACGGTTGCGCTCGAGCACCCGGGTGCCAGCATCAACGACCTCACCGACGACCAGCTCGTCGATTTGCTGTGCGGAACGGCGGCGTTCAGCGGAGTCCCGGTGCAGGTGACGCGGGTCGAGCTCACGGAGCAGCCGCCGAAGAGCACGTGAAGCCGGCGGGCACGTCCGCGCGTCCCGGCTCCGTGCCCAGGCGGCCGCTGTCGCGTGGAGATCTCCGCCTAGTGGTACATCTTGACGCGCGGCCAGAGCTCCTCCATCGAGCCCTGCAGATCCCGGCACAGCCACAGGTCGGCGTGCTGATGGGGCATCGAGAGCGGATGCTCGATGCGGCCGACCCGCTCGACCGAGGCGAACAGGGTCTCGAGCGTCTCACGGTCGTCGCCCATCACCAGCATGACCTCCCCGGTGGCGTCTCCCGGTCCCCACAGCCAGTAGCTCAGGTGGCCGCTGATCGCTTTCGGCAGGCCGAGCGCCGGACCGAACAGGTCGACGGCTCCGGCTTGGCCGTAATTCTGCCCGAAGATCGCGCACCGGGCCTGGTCCCCTGGCGGCAGCGCACGGTAGGCCCTGGCCACCTCCTCGGCGAGCTCGGGCCAGCCGAAACGGTCCGCGAACAGCTGGGGCAGCGGCCCGAGCCGGTGGGTCTCGACCCGCACCTGGTCGAAGCCGACCAGCTCCCGATACCGGATGAAGGCCCCGGGCGGAAGCATCGGCAGCCACATCGGGGCCATCGCGGCGCCGCCGACTGCGAGCACCGCTGCCCAGCCGGCGACGGTCCGTCGGCGCCAGGTCCGGTCGCTCCAGCGCTCGAGGGCCACGCCACCTGCTGCGAGCACCATCGGAAACGCGGGCCCGGCGTAGTAGGTGCGGCCGTCGAGCACGATCAGCAGCACCTCGGTCACGATCCAGGCCACTGCCAGGGGTCGAAAGCGCCGGCCCGCACGCGACAAAGCCAGCCAGCCGAGCCCGGCGAGCCACAGCGGGGTACTGACGGGGTGGAGCATGAGCGCCTGCTGGCCGAGGAAGGCCGCCGGCGACAGCGCCACGTTGCGCCCGTCCTCCCGGATGTTGGCGAGCTGCTCAAGGTGGGGAAAGCCGTTGTCGACCATCCAGAGCAGGTTCGGCAGCGCGAGCAGGAGAGCCACCGCGAGCCCGAGCCACGGCCACCGCGTGCCGAGGGCCCGGCGCAGCGGAGACAGCAGGATGCCGACCGCGAGCCCGACCGCGAACACGGCAACCGTATGCTTGGTGTTGAAAGCCGCCCCTCCGAGGCCGCCGAGCACCAGCCACCACCACGGCGGGCCCCCGTTCGCGATCCGCACCAGAACCAGCGCACACGCCGGCCACAGCAGGGTGTCGAGTGCGTTGAGGGAGGAGAAGCTGAACAGCAGCAACCAAAGCGGCGCGACCACCACCGCCAGAGCCGCCAGCGCCTGCGCTCGCCACCGACCGCCCATCGAACGCGCCAGACCGGCGGTGAGCAGCACCAGGCCGGCCGCGCACAGCGTGGGCAGCAGCCTCACCACAGGCAGCGAATCACCGAGTGCCGCGCGCAGCCCCGCCATCACCGCCGGAAACAGGGGCGGCATGTCGACGAAGCCCCACGCCAGGTGCTCCGAGCAGGCCAGGAAGTAGAGCTCGTCGACGAAGAAGCCGTAGCCGAAGGCCCCGGTGGTCAGCAGGTGGGCGAGCAGCAGCGCGAGGGCGAGGCCACACACCACCACAGTGCCCGAGCGCTCCGGTGGGTCCGAATGAAAAGTCCGAGTGGTGCCGTGGTTGTCCATCGGCGCCAGGATGACGCCCGGGCCGCTCGTTCGCCTCGCCTGCGGGATCAGAGGGACCATGGCGGGATCGCCGGGACCGACAATCCCGGCGTCGCGCCTACAATCGGGTCGTGAGCGCCCTCGCCCCGCCAGCGCACGCCCCGTCGAAGCCGTTCGCCGGCTGGAGAGGGGGTCTCGCCTGGTTCGCCGTCGTGCTCGGCGTCGGCCTGCTCATGTTCACCTACCACCACCTTTCGGTGCTGGCGGAAGGTGGCACACGACCTGTGTCGATCGCTCTGATCAACGAGCTCACCGCAGCCTTCGGGGCCGGAGTGCTTTTTCTCGGGGTTCGCGAGCTGGTCCGGCGCCGACCGCTGGTCCGGGGGGCCGTCCTCGTCCGGCTGCCTCTCTACGCCGCAGGGCTCGCGGTCTACTCGCTGCTCCACACCACCTCCAACTGGGCCCTGCGCTCGCTCTTCTACCCGCTCGCGGGCCTCGGCGGGTACGACTACGGCAAGATGCCGCTGCGGTACCTGATGGAGCTGCCGATCGACGTGATCGGCTTCGTGATGATGGCCGGCGTCCTACACGGCCTGCGGCGGCTGCGCGCCGCCCGCGAGCGCGAGCTGGCCGCCGTGCGCCTCGAGGGTGCGCTGGCCCGCACCCAGCTCCGCAACTTGAGGCTGCAGCTCCAGCCCCACTTCCTGTTCAACGCGCTGAACACGGTGTCGGCGACCATGTACGACGCACCCGAGACCGCGGACGAGATCCTCGACGGGATCGGTGAGCTCCTACGCGCCTCGCTGCGAACCACGGCGACGGACACCGTCTCGCTCGACACCGAGCTCGACCTGCTCGAAGCCTACCTGCGGATCGTGAGGGCGAGGTTCGCAGACCGGGCGCTGGTGCTGCTCGAGGTGGAGCCGGGGCTCACCCAGGCCCGGGTGCCGCCGCTGCTGCTGCAGCCCCTGGTGGAGAACGCGGTCCGGCACGGCGGCGCCGAAACCCGCGGTCGGGTCGAGGTCCGGGTCCGGGTGACCCGCACCGCCGAACGGCTGACCATCGAGGTGGTCGACGACGGCCCCGGGGCCGCGACCGAGACCGACCCACTCACTGCAGGGCTCGGGCTTTCGACCACCGCCGAGCGGCTGCGCCTGCTCTATGGCGACCGCCACGCTTTCGCCGCCGGACCCCGCCCCGACGGCGGCTTCCGAGTGGTCGCCGAGCTGCCCCTCGAGGTGTCGGGGTGATCCGGGTGCTGGTGGTCGACGACGAGGCCCCGGCGCGCGCGAAGCTGCGTGCGGTGCTCGACACCTCGTCCGGGGTCGAGGTGGTCGGCGAGGCGACGGACGGGGTCGAGGCGGTGCAGTCGATCCTCGACCTCAACCCCGACCTCGTCTTCCTCGACATCCAGATGCCCCGGCTCGACGGGTTCGAGGTGGTCGAGGCGATCGGCGTCGACCGGATGCCGACCGTGGTTTTCGTCACCGCCTACGACGAGCATGCGCTGCGCGCCTTCGAGGTCCAGGCCCTCGACTACCTCCTCAAGCCGTTCTCCCGAAGCCGGCTCGAGCGTGCCCTGGAGCAGGTTCGCATCCGGCTCGCCGACGACCGGCCCGGCCGCGCGGCACGGCTCGGGGGCGCCCTCGACGCGGTTGCGGCCGAGCGGGCGCCGCTGCGACGGCTCCTGGTCCGCCGCGACCCCCACCGCGAGGTGCTGCTTCCGGTCGGCGACGTCGAGGTGGTGCGAGCCGACCGGAACACCCTCAGCTTCCACACCCGCGACGGGGTCTTCACGCGACGCGGAACCCTCACCGCCCTCGAGGCTCGCCTCGACCCGGAGGCATTCCTGCGTCTGAACCGCTCCGAGATCGTCCGGCTCGACGCGGTGCGCGAGGTCCAGCCCTGGTTCCACGGCGACCAGAAGGTGATCCTCACCAGCGGCGAGGTGCTGACCTGGAGCCGTCGCTACCGGGCCCGGGACCGCGCACGGTTCGAGCCCGAGGCGTGACCAGGGACCCGCCGCGCGATCTGCGTGCGGTGCTCGGAATCGGCCTCGGATAGGATGAACGGGTGAGCCTCCTTCATTTCGGCCGACCCGACTCCCGGAGGGCCGACGGGGCGGCATCGCGGTGGGCGGCCGCGGTGCTTCTCGCCACTGCCCTCGCCTGCTCCACCGCTCCCGGGTCACCGGCCGCACCGCCGGTGCGGGCCCACACCGAGGGTGTTCTGGTCGTCCTCCTCGGCACGGGAACCCCGAACGCCGAGCCCGATCGAGCCGGCTCGGCCCTCGCGGTGGTGGTCGGCGACCGGTCCTACCTCGTCGACTGCGGGCCCGGCGTGGTCCGTCGCGCCAACGGTGCGTCGCTGAGCCGTGGCATCGAGGCATTGGATCCACCGAACCTGCGCCGGGTCTTCATCACCCACCTCCACAGTGACCACACCCTCGGGCTGCCGGACCTGGTCTTCACGCCCTGGACGCTCGGCCGGGAGGTTCCCCTCGAGGTCTACGGCCCGCCCGGCGTCGCCGAAATGGCCGAGCACATCGCATCGGCCTGGCGCAGCGACGTCGAGATCCGGCTCGGCGGTGCCGAACCCGCCAACTCCGACGGCTGGCGGATCGCCGCGCGGGAGGTCGAACCCGGGGAGATCTATCAGGACGACCTGGTGACCATCGAACCGTTCGCGGTTCGGCACGGGTCGTTCGAGCACGCCTATGGCTATCGCATCACCACCCCCGAAGGCGTGGTGGTCGTCTCCGGCGACACCGGCCCGTTCGACGGCATGGTGGACATCGCACGCGGCGCGGCGCTGCTGGTGCACGAGGTCTACGCAACCGCCGGCTGGCGGCGGAGGGAACCCCTGTGGCAGCGGTATCACACCTCGTTCCACACCTCCGGCCGCGAGGTCGGCGAGCTCGCCCGACGGGCCGGCGTCGGGGCCGTCGTCTTGACCCACCAACTGCTGTGGGGAGCGCCCGAAGACGAGGTCGTCGAGGAGGTCCGTGCGGCCTACCCCGGCCCGGTCTTCTACGGGCGGGATCTCGACGTGCTCCGTCTCGCTTCAGATCGTGTCACGTTGCAGCCACCGGCGCGATGACCCCCGCTCGGCGCAACTCCATTGCGTACTGTCCGTAGGATCTCTCAGGATCGACTCGGGATCGCGACAGGGAGGAACCGATGCGTCGCACTCTCGTTCTGGCCGTCGCCGGCTGCCTGGTTGCCACCGTGTCGTGCTCCCCGAAAGCAGCTCAGGTGGAACCTCCCGCCCTCGAGTTCGGGAAGCTCGCCTGCAACGGCGGTGAGCTCTACTGGGAATCGAAGGGAGAAGGTCCTGTTCTCGTGCTCCTCCACGGCGGTCTGCTCGACTGCACCACCTGGGACCGGGAGTTCGAACTGCTCTCGTCGCATTACCGGGTCATCCGGTACGACGCCCGGGGCCACGGCCGCTCGTCGGTCCAGAATGGTGAGTACTCGCATGCCGAGGACCTTGTCGCGGTGCTCGACGGGCTCGAGGTCGACCGGGCCGTGCTCGTCGGCCTGTCCCTCGGCGCCAGGACGGTGATCGACGTCGCCGTTGCACACCCCGAACGGGTCGCCGGTCTGGTCGGCGTCTCCCCGGGAATGAGCGGGTGGGCGTTCCGCGACCCCGTGCTCCAGCAGAACTGGGTCGAGCAGTCCAAGGCCGCCCAGGCGGAGGACATCGACGGCTATGTCGAGTGGTACCAGCGTTCCTGGACCGACGGCCCCCACCGCAGCCCTGACCAGGTCGATCCGGCCCTTCGCGAGCGGCTGCGGGCGATCGCTCTCGCCAATCTCGAGCGCACCGCCACCGCCAGCGGCCGGCTGGTGGAGGTCGGCGCGCTCGATCGGGTCGGCGAGGTCCGGGCGCCGACCCTCGCGATCGTCGGCGAGCTCGACATCTCCGACATCCACGGCATCGCCGATCTCCTGGTCGCGAGCGTCCCGGGGGCGCGCAAGGTCGTCGTCCCCGCGGTCGCGCACATGGTCAACCTCGAGGCGCCCGACGCGTTCGATCGCGCGCTCGACGGCTTCCTGGCAGAGCTCGGCAGCTGGTAGGCCCGGCGCAGCGGACGACGAACCTCCCCCGGCTGTCCTCCACCGCTCGACAACCGGCCCCGAATCCTGTAGATCTCGTCGCCTGATGCGGCCCTGGACCATGATCGCCCGCGCCACCACCGACGAAGGACCGATGACCCTGTGGCTGCGGGGCGATGACGAGTACGAGATCCGCATGGAGCGGGACCGCTACATCCTGATGTCGAGCCGGCTCAACGTCAGCGAAGCCGCGCTCGGACGCTCGGCGATCGAGGCACTCGGCACCCGCGTCAACTCCCGCATCCTGCTCGCCGGCCTCGGTATGGGCTTCACGCTGCGGGCGGCGCTCGACGCTCTTCCCGGCCCGGCGACGGTGGTGACCGCGGAGCTCAACCCGATCGTGGTCGAGTGGTGCCGCGGCCCCCTGGCCGCCCTCACCGACGCCGCCGTCGACGACCCCAGGGTCGATCTGCGGATCGGGGACGTCGGGCGACTGATCGCGGCCGCCGCCCGCGGGCGGTCGCGCTACGACGCCATCGTGCTCGACCTCTACCAGGGCGTGCACGAGGCCAACGACGAGCCGGACCACCCGTTCTTCAGCCGCGCGGCCCTCGACCGCGCCCACCGCGCATTGACTCCCGGCGGGGTGCTGGGGGTCTGGACCGAAGAATCGGACGCGAGCTTCGAGAAACGCCTCGGCAGCGTCGGGTTCAGCGTCCGGCGCATCCGGCCCGGGCGCGGCGGTCCCCGCCACGCGGTCTACCTCGGCATCAGGGACTGATCACGAGCACAAGAAAATGGGCGGCAGCCGAAGCTGCCGCCCGCACGCTCACGCTGTCGACCCGAGGGTCTAGAGCTTCATCGGGATCGTGGTCCCGTCGTTGGTGCGCGAGTCGACCACCGACGCCGAGGTGACCACGCCTTCACCGGAGAGGACCTCGACGATCGCGAAGCCCCAGCCGAGGTTGGCCTGGCCGGCCCGGCTCTTGAAGGGCTCGATGTCCTGCACCACCATGCCGGAGCCCACCGTGAGCTCGTAGCTGGTGAGCTGGACGCCGGCGGTCGAGAACAGGGTCACCGCGACCTCCGCCTCGCCGGTGCCGGTGTTCGAGACGCTGATGTTGGTGCGGAAGGCACCCTCCTGCTGACGAAGACCGAGCAGGCGCGCCGAGCCACCGGCCGCGAGGCCGCCGCCGCCTGCGAACCCGTCGACGAACTGCCCGAAGGTCCCGGTGTCGGACTGGTTGTAGATCCGCTCGATGACCTCGAGCGGCTGGGTGGAGCAGATCTCCAGCGTGCCCTTGTCGGCGCCGCCCATCATCGCCACCACGTCCTCGAACACGCCCTGCGCGCCGGCCTCGATGGTGGAGGTCCCCGCGATGTCGCCGGACGAGGTGTGGAAGACGAAGTCGAGCTCGGCCGTCTCGGCCGCAGTGTTGCGGGTCACCAGGTCGGTGCGCCAGAAACTCTCGAAGAGACCTTCGCCGCTGGTCGCGATCTCGGTCCAGTAGACGAAGCCGTCGGCGCAGGCCACACCGCCGGTGCCATCACCGGGATGGATCCCGCCGCCACCGCCGGGCCCGACGCCGCCGCCGCCGCCGGCGCTGGTCTTGAGCGCGAACAGCGAAAGGTCGATGACCGAGTTCGACCAGCTCGTGTTGTGCACGCCGTGGCTGCCGTCCGAGTGCATCAGGAAGTAGTTCCAGCCGGCCTTGGGCAGGCTCTCGTCGGCGAGGTCGTACAGGTTGGTGGACGAGCCCGAGGCGCCCCGCGCGGACACGCTGTTCATGGCCGTCGGACCGACCTCGGAGGCGTCGCGGAAGCTGACCGTGATCGCCTGGCGGCCGCGCGACTCGGTGAACTCGATCCCGACCACGTCGGCCGCGTTGGTAATGGTTGCCGCGTTGCCGAGCCTGACGGTTCGGCCGGCCGCGAGCTGCTGCTCGATGAGGTCGATGATCGCGCCCTCGATGGCGTGCTTGAGCTCCTCGAGCTTGGCCTCGAACGGGCCCTGCACGTCCTCGGCGCGGATCACGGCGTGGCAGTCGGAGCAGATCTCCGGGCTGGCGTAGAAGGTGTGGTTGGTGCCGCCCTGGTTGTAGGACAGGTCGTCCGGCGGCGGAGTCTTCTCCATGTGGCAGGTCACGCAGGTGTCCTCGACCCGGGAGTGGTAACCGCGCTGGCCGACCTTCACGAAGTAGGCGTTCTGGCCCATGAAGACGTCGGCCTGGGCGCCCGGGTGCGGCGCACGGGTGATGTCGACTGGTAGTTGTCGTCGTTGCGCAGTCCGCGGCGCGTGTTGTGGCAGGTGATGCAGATCGCGCCCTTGCCGACGTCGGTGGCGGTGAAGCCGGCGATCAGGGGCGGGGTGTCGCCGGAGATCCGCACCGTGGCGTTGGTGGTCGTTGCCCGAGGTGGTGCCGATCGTCGTGCGGATCGTGGCAGGTCTGGCAGGTCTGCGGGTGGACCTCGTCCGCGGTCCAGGTGACCTCGACGCCATCGAGCGGGTCGCCGGGCTCGTCGCCGAGCAGCACCGGCAGCCAGGCGAGGAACCCGTTGGCGCTGTGGCACCGCGCGCACTCGCCGCTCGTGCCCTCTTCGATCGCGAGCTCGTAGTTGGCGTGGCGCGCTCAGCTGCCACTGCTGGAAGCGGCCGTGGCGCAGGCGGCTCGCCGTGGCAGACGCCGCACATGTCCGAGGAAAGGGTCGCGCGCGCCGCGCCCAACGAGTGGGCGTTGGCTGTTCTGCGGGCCGTGGCAGTTCTCGCACTGGATGTTGGCCTGCTTGGCGATGTCCGGGAACTGGTCCAGGATGTGGTTCCAGTTCTCGGGGTCGCCGTGGGTCAGCAGTCCCGAGTCGAGGAACGCCTGCCAGTCAGCGTTGTCGTCGATGCCGTCGTTGGCTGACGCCGGGCTCGTAGCCGACGGTGTGGCAGCGACAGGCAGCTGGTGCTGTAGTGGCCGTTGGGGTTGTTGACGTTGTTGGTGAAGATCTCGGCGTGGCCGGTCTTGGCCCACTCGGGGAAGACCGCCTCGGCGAAGGTGCCGTTGTGGCAGTTGGTGCAGGCCTGGTCGACCTCGGGACGCCCGTTGGCGTCCTGCGCCGACGATGACGCCGCGCCAGGTGCCGGCATAGATCGAGAGTGTGACCGGGCTTCCGGTCGCCTCGTCGGTCACGGTCACCCGGTAGTTGCCGGCGAGGTCGGGGGTGAACTCGGGGTTCTGGGTCGAAGGATCGACCAGGGCAGAGGCCGAGCCGTTCGGCTTCGCCAGCGCCCAGTTGTAGGCGGTCTGGGTCTTGCCGTGGAGCACCACCGGCAGTCCGATCGGTACGTTGAGAATGCTCCCCGCCGGTCGCCAGGGCAGCGGCACGTCGATCTCGGCCTCGGCGTGGTAGGTACCCGACGAGGTCGTGATCTCGAGCTCGAGCGCGACCGCCGCGGCGTGCTCGAGGGAGAACGGGCTCATGCCCACGACCGTGAATCGGTTCTGGAGCCCGCCCGGGAACTCACCCGGCGGCACCGGCACGGTCGGCGGCAGCTGGGCGGCGCCGATCGGCGGCTCCGAGAGCACGTGGATCAGGTACTCCCTGAAGCCGCCCATCGAAGCCAGCTGGGCAGTGACGGTTGCCGTGTCTGCCCCGCTCAGGGTGGCCGGAGCGCCAGACTCCTGGCTCCAGGCGAGACTCTGAAGCGACGAACCGTCGCCGATCTCGAGGGTCGCGGTCACCTGGACCGTGCCCCCCGGGACCGCGTTGCCGCTGGTCTCGAAGGTCACCGACACCGGTCCGTCAGCACTCACGATCGGTGCGCAGACCATCAGGGCGACGGCGACCACGACTGTCGCGTGCCTCCCGGTCAAGAACGACGTCCACCTGCTGCTCATACCTTCCTCCTCCCTCGGTGAGGGCTCTTTCCAATTCATGGGTTGATCCCACGGAATATGCTCATATGCGAATTCCTAGCATCCTGCTTGGTGGAAATCAACTCGTCTCAATTCCGAGATGCGTTCTCATGTACATTCAGACCATCAGGTTATCTCTCCTGTCCTTCGCACATTGGCTTCTCATCCCGGCCCGCACCGCCGGGCGACCTCGGGCACCCTTACAAAAAGTTCAGGTGCGAAGACGGATCAAGCCTGCAAGAGTCGGTGCCGATGAAGACCGGATCTGTGAACCGAACATGCGAGGGATTCTCAGAAAGGTCGCAGAGCACTGCCCGGCCCGCTGAGACCTCTCGAGGCCGTCCAGCGTCTCGGCACAGCCCCGAGCGGGGTGTTAACTCATTGATCACTGGAACGTTCTGTGGTCATTTGAGCAAACGGCTTGACAAAACCAGCCCGTTCTTTCACGCTTGTTTAGGAATGATTCTTCTTGAGACCGCCCTCCTCAGTGCGCGCCGCGACCCGGACGAGGCCCGCCGATCCGTTCGGCCGCGCCGCGTCCGCGCCGGGCTCGCGCGGGAGGACGACCATTCCATGACCGGAAGCGTCCCGGCGGCACTGCGACCGGTGACGTAAGGGAGGAAGAGATGCTCTGGATCCAGCGTGCGTTGGTCCTGTTGACGACGGCTGGGGCGGTCGCCCTGCCGACAGCGGTCCGCAACCCCGGGGGGCGGCTCGGTCCCGACCTGCCCACCGACCCCAAGCAGGTCTACGACAAGACGCAGGCCGAGTACTACCTGTCCGAGGAGGACTACTCCTGGATCCGGCCGGGCCTCAAGATCACGGTCGACAGCGTCGAGATCCCGTCCGACCGGCGGCCGGTGGTGGTCCTGACCTTCACCGACGACCTCGGCCAGCCGCTCGACCGCGCCGGGGTCATCACGCCGGGCGCGGTCGAGCTTCAGCTTCATCCTCTCCTGGTACGACGCCGCCAACCGGGACTACCGGGCCTACACCACGCGGGCTCAGACCTCGCCGATCACCGGCGACACCGAGGTCCAGGCCTCGAGCGACTCGGGCGGAACGACCACCGACCTCGGCATGGGTCACCTCCGCTACACGTTCCGGCACCGAGCTGCCGGCTGGATTCGACGGTTCGAGGACCCACACCCTCGGGATCTACTCGACCCGGAACCTCTCGGCGATCGCCGGCAAGAACTACTACGACAACGTCGAGCACGACTTCCGGCCCGACGGCGGTGCGGTGACCGAGGTCTGGGCTGCGATCGACGACGCCACCTGCAACTCGTGCCACGAGCAGCTCGCCTTCCACGGGGGCAGCCGGCGCGATGTCAAGCTCTGCGTCCTGTGCCACAACTCCGGCTCGGTTGACCCCGACACCGGCAACACCGTCGACATGAAGGTGATGATCCACAAGATCCACTACGGCGCGAACCTGCCCAGCGTGCAGGCGGGAACGCCGTATCAGATCATCGGCTTCGGACAGTCGGTGCACGACTACTCCGAGATCGTGTTCCCCCAGGACATGCGCAACTGCGTGCGCTGCCACACCTCGGACTCGCCCGAGGGCTCGATCTGGTTCGATCGCCCGAAGCGGGCCACCTGCGGCAGCTGCCACGACGACATCGACTGGGAGACCGCGGACGTGCACCCGATCGCCCAGCTCGACGACAGCCGGTGCATGCGCTGCCACCACCCCGCAGGGTGACCGGGAGTTCGACATCTCGGTGATGGGCGCCCACGTCATCCCGACCAAGTCGATGCAGCTCGCCGGGCTCGAGATGGAGATCCTCGACGTCACCGGCGCCGAGCCCGGCGGCACGCCGACGGTCGAGTTCCGGATCACCAACGGCGACGGCTCCTTCGTCGCCCCGTCGACCCTCAACCGTTTCCGGATCCTGGTCGGCGGCCCCACCACCGACTACACCGAGTACTTCCGCGAGGACGCCGGCGGCGCCACGGTGGTCGGGAACAGCGCCTTCTACACCTTCGAGGACCCGCTGCCCGAGAGCGCAACCGGCACCTGGGTGTTCAGCGCGGACTACTACCGCAACGTCACCATCGACGACGGTTCGGAGTCAGGGCTCTCGGTCCGCGAGGCGGGTCTCAACCCGATCTTCTACGCGGCGGTCACCGACGCGCAGCCGGTGCCCCGACGTCAGGTCGTGGCCACCGAGAAGTGCAACGTCTGCCACGACCAGCTCGCCTTCCACGGCGGCCAGCGCCTGAGGGTCGAGGAGTGCAACGTCTGCCACAATCCGACCGCCGATGACGGGGAAGAGCCCGCCGAGTCGATCCACTTCAAGTGGATGATCCACCGGATCCACACCGGCCACGAGCTCGAGAACGACTTCTCGATCGGCGGCACCAGCTTCAACCATGTCGGCTACCCCGGGGACCGCCGCACCTGCGTCGGCTGCCACCTGCCGGGCACCTACTCGGTTCCGGTCTTCGAGGACGCGCTGCCGACCAACACCGAGCGCGACTACTACTCCCCGATGCAGCCGGCCGCGGCCGCCTGCCTGTCGTGCCACTCCAGCGTCGACGCGGCGTCCCACGCCTACGTCAACACGGCGCCGTTCGGCGAGTCGTGCGCTGCATGCCACGGTGACAACCGGGAGTTCTCGGTCGAGCAGGTCCACGCCCACTGACGGATGCGAATCTCAGTCGACCCGCCGGCTCCCGGCGGGTCGACTGCTGACCGATGGGAAGGAGAGGACGGGCATGAGCAAGCTCACACCGGTGCTCGGCGCGGCGCTCGTGCTGGTCGCGGCGGCCGTCGGCGGGGTCTGGGCCCAGGATGAGGGCTCCGGGCCGGTCTGCGCCGACTGCCACGACGACATCGCGGCGTCGTTCGCCCAGACACCGCACGGACTGCGGCGGGGCGACGCTCCCGCCTGCACGAGCTGCCACGGCGACGGGACCCGTCACATGGAAGAGGGTGACCCGGCGTTGATCGTCTACCCCCGCGGCGCCGACGGCGCCCGGATGTGCATGAGCTGTCACAGCGACCTCCACTCGGCTTTCGAGGGCGGCGCGGTCCACGCCCGCGCGGACGTCAACTGCGACAGCTGCCACCAGATCCACCCCGAGGGCGTACCGCCGGCGACCCTGCTGAGGTCCGACCCGCGGATCCTCTGCGCCACCTGCCACTCGAAGCAGGAGCGCAGCTTCGAGCGCCCCTACGGCCACCAGATCGGGCGCGCAGGCCTCGATTGCGTGAGCTGCCACAACCCCCACGGCGGGCCCGGGGAGCGCAGCGTGAAGGTCGACCGCTCCGGTGACTCGGTCTGCGTCAGCTGTCATGCCGACCTGCGCGGACCGTTCGTCTTCCCCCACCCCGGCGGCGCCACTGCGACGTGCACCACCTGCCACGAGCCCCACGGCTCGTCCAATCCCCACGCGCTGCGACGGGTCCGGGTCGACCAGCTGTGCCTGGAGTGCCACAGCCCGACCACCTCCGGCACTCTCGGGTCGCAGCCGCCGTCGTTCCACGACCTCGGCAACCCCCGGTACCGCAACTGCACCGTGTGCCACGTCGCGATCCACGGGTCCAACACGTCGCCCGCGCTGAGGAAGTAGGAGGCCACGATGACGCCACGACGCTTTGTGATCGCTGTCGTCCTCGCGGCCGCCGCCCTGTGGGCACCAGCAGCCGTCGCCCAGACCACCTGGGCCGACTTCGAGCTCGGCTACCAGTGGGTCGACGTCTCCGGCAACGAGGACATGTACCGCACCCAGCTCAACGAGGACGACGGGTTCGTGATCCGTGACCTGTCCCTGGTAGTGGTCAACCCTGACGGTACCAGCCCGCTCTTCGACCGTCTGCGGATCGACGCCGACGGCTTCGGCGGTAGCCCTGCAGGCAGATTCCGCCTGTCGAGCGACCTCGCCGGCGCCTACAGCCTGAAGCTCAGCTACCTCGAGTACGACGCCTACAGCGCGCTCACCGGCTGGGCGAACCCGGAGCTCGCCGACGGCGTCACTCCCGGGCTCCACACCTCCGAACGCGACCGGCGGATCGTGGACGTCGAGATCGAGGTCCTCCCCGGCCACTGGATCACGCCGATCATCGGCTACCGGTGGAACGAGATCGAAGGCGCGCGCCGGAGCACCTACCACGTGGGACAGGACGAGTTCCGGGTCGACTCCGACCTCACCGAGACCGAGGAGGAGTTCCGGCTCGGCGCGGCGTTTCGGTTCTCGACCTTCCGCGGCGCCGTGATCCAGGGGTGGCGGAGCTTCGAGTCGCGCGACGCCATTCAGCTCGCGGCCGGCGGCGGCGACGGGCTCAACGACCGCCCGGTGCTCGGCACCAACGTCCAGGTCGACCAGCTCACGCGCACGGTGCGCACCAAAGCGGACACGCCGGTCACCTCTGCGTACCTCTCCGGCACCGCCGGCGAGCGGGTTCGGTTGAGCGCCTCATACGTTCGTGCCGACACCGACTCCGACACCTTCTCCGACGAGTCGGCGTCCGGCAGCCTGGTCTCGTTCGCCATCTCCAGGTTCTACTCCGGGCTCGACGAGTCGATCGAAAGCCGGACCGAGAACCCCTCCTGGCGCGGCGCGGTCCGCGCAGCAATCGACTTCTCCCCGAACGTCACAGTCGACCTCGGCTACCAGAGCCGACACCGCGAGCTCCAGGGGTGGGCGCTGATCTCGAGCCTGTACCTCGACACCCTCAACTTCTCGGGCGCCGATCCGAAGGACCTCAGCCAGCTCACCGAGATCGCCAACGGCTACGAACGGGACGACGACGTCCTCGACATCACCGTGCGGGCCTCGAACCTGGGACCGTTCCACTTCTGGGCCGGGTGGATGTCCACCGACTCGACCCTCGACGTGTCGCAGGACGTGGCCGAGATCGTCATTCCCGGCAACCAGTCCGGTCGATTCGAGCGCAAGGTGAGCAGCCACGACCTCGGGGCCGGCGTGACGCTCGGGTCGTTCCGCTTCGTGGTCGACTACCGGGTCGACGACGCCGAACAGGCGGTGCTGCGCACCGACTACATCGACCGGTCGCGGCTGCGCGGCCGGGTCGACTGGTCACCCCTGAGCTGGCTGACCGTCGGCGGAACCGCCGAGCGCATCGACGCCGAAAACACCACCCCCGAGATCGGCTACGACGCCGAGACCGATCACTGGTCGCTGGACCTCGACCTGCATCCCGTCGACGACCTCTCGTTCCGGTTCGCCTGGGACGAGTTCAGCACCGACTCCGTGATTTCCATCCGGCGACCGCAGGACTTCGGGATCGAGCCCTCGGTGCACGCCGAGGACGGCGAGATGATCGAGGGCAGCCTCCGCTGGCACGTGGCGCGGTTCACCCTGTGGGCCGGCTACTCGTCGCTCGACAACGACGGATCGCTGCCGTTCGAGCTCGAGCGGACCTTCGGACGGATCTCCTGCGACTTCTCCACCAGCTGGGGAGCGTCGGTGGAGTACGAGTCGAACGAGTACAGCGAGGCGCTGCTGCCCCTGTCCGACTTCGACGCCGAGCGTTACGCGGTCTTCGTGCGCTGGCGCAAGTAGCCGGCGAACCGGAACCAGAGTGGACCCTTGCGGCCCGGCGGACCCCGCCGGGCCGCTTCGCATTCGCGGCATGGGTGGCTGCTCGGCTTCTCTCACGGTCCACCCACCGCTACCATGGTCCGAAGCCGGGGGTCCATGCCGCACGATCACCACGCTCCGCCCGGAAAAGGGACGCTCGAAACGAGGATCCCCTCCCCCGTCGAGGCGGCCACCCCGCTGGCCGTCCTGGCGGTGCTCCTCGGCGTCGGCTACGGCGTCTTTCGTCTGCCGGCCGAGGTCCTGCTGATCGCCGCCGCCGCGGTGGCCGGGGTCGTCGGCCGCCGGCTCGGCTTCAGCTATCGCGAGCTCGAGTCCGGGATCGTGGCCTCGATCGCCAAGGGCATGCCGGCGATGCTGATCGTGATCGTGGTCGGCGCCCTGATCGGCTCGTGGATCGCCGCCGGCACGATACCGATGCTGGTCGCATGGGGTCTCGAGCTCATCTCACCCCGCTTCTTCCTGGTCACCGCCTACCTGGTGTGCTCGTTCATCTCGCTGGTCACCGGGACCTCCTACGGCACCGCCGGGACCCTGGGTGTGGCCTTCATCGGCATCGCCCACGGTCTCGACATCCCGTTGGGCCAGGCCGCAGGGGCGATCGTCGCCGGGGCCTACTTCGGCGACAAGCTGTCGCCGTTCTCCGACACCACCAACCTGGCCCCGATCGCCGCCGGCTCCAACCTCTTCGACCACATCCGCCACATGCTCTGGACCACCACGCCGGCGTGGCTGCTCGGGCTGACCGTCTACGCCGTCGTCGGCATCGGCTCCTCCGCGTCCGGCAGCTCTCCTGACCAGACGGTCGCGATCCAGGAGGCCATCCGCGGCGCCTTCCGGTTCCATGTCGTGCTCCTGCTGCCGGCGGTGATCACGCTCGTCGCCGCGCTGCGCAAGCGGCCGGTGATCCCGGGCATGCTGCTGTCCTCGGGGGTCGCCGTGATCCTGGCTCTGGTCGTCCAGGGCAGGCCGCTCGCTCCCGCGGTGGCCTCGCTGGTGACCGGCTTCACCGCCTCGACCGGAAACCCCACGGTCGACACCCTGCTCACCCGGGGCGGCATGGCGAGCATGATGGACGTCACCCTGATCGCCTTCGCCGCCTTCGCCTTCGGCGGCATCGTGCAGCACACCGGGATGCTCGACGTGCTGCTGGAGCGCCTGATGCGGGTGGCGAACACCGTCGGGCGACTGGTTGCGGCGACCGTCGCCGCCTGCCTGGCGACTGCCGTGATGACCGGCAGCTCCTTCCTCTCGATCCTCATCCCGGGCGAGCTCTTCGCCCCAGCCTTCCGTCGATTCGACCTCGCGGCGAAGAACCTCTCTCGCACCACCGAGGACAGCGGCACCGTGGTGATGCCGCTGATCCCGTGGAGCATCGCAGGGGTCTACATGGCCGGCACCCTGGGTGTGCCGACCTCCTCGTACGCACCCTGGGCCGTGATGTGCTACACCGGGTTCATGTTCGCGCTGGTGTACGGATTCACCGGGATCGGTATCGCGCCGCGCCGGCGCGAGGACGAGACGCTCCCTGGAAGCTGACGGTGGTGACCCGCAGCCGGCCGGCCGGACGCTCGGAGCATGGAGGCGCTCGGTGTTGACCTTGATCCACGGTGCGGAGGTCTGGGCCCCGGACCCGCTCGGCGACCGGGATGTGCTGATCGCGGGACGCAGCATCGCCGCGCTGGCCCCGCCTGGGCAGATCCGTCTCGATGGCCTTCCGGTCGAACGCGTGGAGGCAGCCGGCCTGCGACTGGTTCCCGGACTGGTCGACAGTCACGTCCACATCCTCGGTGGTGGCGGCGAGGGCGGGCCCGCAACACGGGCGCCGGAGCTCCGGGTCGAGGACTTGGTCGCCGCCGGGGTCACCAGCGTGATCGGCTGTCTCGGAACCGACTGCGTCACCCGCCACCCGGCCTCTCTGCTCGCCAAGGCCCGCGCCCTGGAGGCGGAAGGTCTCTCCGCGTGGATCTTCACCGGCTCCTACCAGCTGCCTCCGGTCACCCTGACCGGGTCGGTGCGCTCGGACCTGGTCCTGATCGACGCGGTGGTCGGCGCCGGCGAGATCGCGCTGTCCGACCACCGCTCGTCGCAGCCCACCTTCGACGAGCTCGCCCGTCTGGCCGCCGAGTGCCGGGTGGGTGGGATGCTCGGCAACAAGGCAGGGGTGCTGCACCTGCACCTGGGTGATGGGACGCGCGGCCTCGAGCTGCTGCGGAGGATGCTGTCCGAGACCGAGATTCCCGGGTCACAGCTGGTTCCGACCCACTGCAACAGAAACCCGACGCTGTTCGCGGAGACCGTCGAGCACGTCGCCGCCGGCGGCTGCGCCGATCTCACCGCCGGCCTCGAGGACCACGAGCCCGGGCTGTCGATCTCGGAGGCGATCCGGGCGCTGCAGGCGGCCGCAGCGCCCCTCGACCGGGTCACCGTGAGCTCGGACGCCGGCGGCAGCATCCCGACCTTCGACGAGTCAGGGGCCCTCACCGGGCTCGACGTCGCCCTCCCGGACACCCTGCTGCAGGCTTTTCGACGGCTGGTGGTCGACGCGGTCGTGGACCTCGCGCAGGCCTGTCGCCTGTTCGCCACCAACCCCGCCGCGCTCTACCGGCTGCCCGCCAAGGGCCGTCTCGAGGTGGGAGCGGACGCCGACCTGCTCGGGCTCGACGAGCAGCTCAGGCCCCGGGAGGTCTTCGCCCGCGGCCGCCGGATGATGGCGGACGGACGAGTGATCGCGAGCGGGACCTTTGCCAATCCGCGCCGCTGACTTCCCGGGGTCGGGGGCATCTCCCGTGAGCGGTCACCCTGGGTACCGGCCTGTGACGCGCACTCGTTCCGCCCTTCCTGATCGGCGCCGCGCTCGGTTCGACCGTGCGGTGGCGTTCACGCTGGCCGTGGCATGCCTCGCTTGTGGTGGTCCCGGCCGCCACCGGGCTTCGGCCCGGAGCGTGCCGTCACCCTCCGGCGTCGAGCTCTCGGATGAGCCCGGCTGGTGGCGCGACGCCGTGTTCTACGAGGTCTTCGTGCGCTCTTCGCCGACAGCCGGGAAGGACCGCTGGCCGGGGACGGGATCGGCGACCTGCGCGGGCTGATCGAACGGCTCGACTACCTCAACGACGGCGACCCCGCGACCGACAGCGACCTCGACGTGACCGCGCTGTGGCTGATGCCGATCGCCCAGTCGCCGTCCTACCACGGCTACGACGTCACCGACTACCGCAGGGTCGAGCCCGACTACGGCACCGCGGGCGACTTCCGCGAGCTGGTCGACGAGGCCCACCGTCGCGGGATCAGAGTGATCGTCGACCTGGTGCTCAACCACACCTCGGACCGGCACCCCTGGTTCGTCGACGGCGTCCGGTCCTCGTCGCCCCGGCATGACTGGTACGTCTGGAGCACCGACGGCAGCTCGTATCTCGGACCGTGGGGCCAGCCGGTCTGGCACCAGCTGCCGTGGTGGCAGCGCGGCTGGCGTCACTTCGACTACCTCGCCTACTACGGGCTCTTCTCCCGCCGCATGCCGGACCTCGACTACCGCAACCAGGCGGTGACCGAGGAGATGCTCGACGTCGCCCGCTTCTGGCTCCGGGACATGGGCGCCGACGGGTTCCGCCTCGATGCGATCCGACACCTGATCGAGGACGGCGCGGTCCAGGAGGACTCCGCCGAGACCCACGAGTGGCTGCGCGGGTTCCACCGGTTCTGCCGCTCGGTGCGGCCGGAGGCGTTGCTGGTCGGCGAGGTGGGAGCCTCGATCGAGGTGGTCGGCAGCTACGGCGCCGACGAGCTCGACCTCGCGTTCCAGTTCGGGCTCGCCGACGCGACCCTGCGGTCGGTGCGCCTGGGCGACCGGGGAGCGCTGGCCGAGGCCCTGGTCGAGGTCGAGGCGACCCGCGGCGACGCCGGCTCGGCGAGCTTCCTGAGCAACCACGACCAGAATCGGGTGATGTGGCACGTCGACGGGCGCCGCGAGCGGGCGGAGCTCGCCGCCGCTCTCCTGCTCACCGGGCCCGGCACACCGTTCCTCTACTACGGCGAGGAGATCGGCATGACCGGCCGCAAGCCCGATCCCCTGCTTCGGACCCCGATGCAGTGGTCCGCCCGGCGCCACGGGGGCTTCTCCTCCCACCGGCCCTGGCAGCGGCTCCAGCCGGACTTCGAGCGGGTCAATGTGGCCTCTCAGCTCGACGACCGGCACTCGCTGCTCTCGGCCTATCGCCGGCTGATCCGGCTGCGCTCGAGCCACCCCGCTCTCGCGGAGGGTGCCACCACGGTCCTCGAGACCGGGTCACGGGAGGTCCACGCCGTGCTCCGGACCGCCGCAACCGAGCAGCTCATGGTGATCGCGAACCTCTCCGAGCAGGCGGTTTCCGAATATCGCCTCGAGCTCCCTGTGGGAGTCGCGGTGCCCGCCGACGCCGCACGCGAGCTGGTGCACGGGACCGAGGTACCGGACCCGTTCGACCGCGAACGCCCGCTGCCCTCGCTCGGCCCCAGCTCGTTCTGGGTCATCGTCCTGAATCCCGGCGGCACGCCATGATCGACCTCGACCGCGTGCACCCCGCCGAGATCCGTCGCCTGCGCCTCCGGCGCGACCTCGCCTACGCCTGCTTCTTCTACTTCGGGGCGGCGTTCTCGGCGGCCTTCGTCTGGAACCGGATGCCGACCGACTGGCTGCTCTACCGGGTCGGAGCGGCGGTGCTCTCGAGCCCTCTCGCCATGGCCGGCTTCGTCGCGGCCGGCGTGGTCGGCGTCGCGTACTCCCTCACCGCCCGCCGGGAGCCCGCTCTCTGGCTGCTCGCGGGTCTCACCGCCTCAGTCCCGCTGGTGCTGGCCCTGGTTCCACGGTCGCGGACGGTTGGCGACTGGCTCGCAGGGCCGTTCTTCGTCGTGCTCACCCTCGCTGCTCTCTGCCTGCCCCTGGCCTGGTTCGTTCTCTGGCGGCGGCGATGGCGCGCGACTCCCGCCGCATCGACGCCCTCACCAGCTGCAGGCTCACCGTAGTCAGAACTCGAACACGATGCCGAACGAGGGCAGGACGGGAATCCAATTGTCCGTGTCGTAGATGGTCTCCAATACAGGGCCCCCCGTGGGCACCAGCGAGTAGCTGCCGACAGCGCGGACGTTTTCGGTGTTCAGCAGGTTGGCGATCTCGAGGAAGCACCGCAGCCGACCACGACCGACGGCCACGGTGCGGGTCACGCGGGCGTCCAACCTGCGGTAGGTCGGGAACCGGAGCGAGTTTCTCGGCCCGGTCGTGGTCGAGAGCTCGAAGGTGCCGTCGGGCGACCGGACCCATCGCGCCTTGACCGGAGTTGTCGGCCACCCGGTATGGAGGGTGCCCGCAAGGCTCAGTCCCCAGCCCGAGGCCGTCTGCCGGCTGAGGTTGAAGCTGAGGGCGTTCCGCTGGTCCCAGGAACGGGGTTGCCACTGCCCCCCGATGCGGTCCTCGACCGATGCCAGCGCGTAGCCTACCCACCAGCTCAGGCCGCCGCCGTTGTCGCCACGGATGGTGACCTCGACACCCTTCGCCACCCCCCGTTCGGAATCGACCCGAACCCGATCGGCCTCACCCGGTGGGAAGATCTCGTAGGGGTCGAGCAGGTTCTCGTAGCGAGGCCTGAGCTCGGACGTGATGTTCTGGTAGAGCTCAACCCGAAGATCGCTCCGCCGGCCGAGGGCGGTCTGCCACGACAGCACCCGGTGCTCGGCGCGCTCGGCCGGAAAGAAGTGGTCGAGCCCGTCGACGACTTGAAGCTGGTTCAACCCCTGCGCCTGGGCGTACCGTCCCCAGGACGCTCGCAGGGTGCCCGCACGGCCGAGCGACCAGATCAGGTGGGCTCGTGGGCTGATCTGGTCGCCGCCCGGCGCCCAGGTCTGACGGTCCCAGCGCACGCCCACCTCGGCGGTCAAGCTGTGCCCGAGTCGCAACCGATCCCCGAGGTAGAGCCCGAGCTGCCAGCCGGACGGGACGGTTTCGATCTCGATCTGCTCCTCGATCGGGCCGCCTCCAGCGGTAAAGGCCGGATCGAGCTTCAGGTAGCGCCCGGCGTAGTTGTACCGGGCGCGCGCCCACCTCGCTTCGAACCCCCATTTCCAGAGGTGCCTCTCGTGGTCGGTGAGAAACCAGTCCTGCGACAAGCCGAGCCCGTGGAAACGGCTCCGTTCAGCTGCCTTCGCCCAGCTCCTCCCCGGGTGGTCGAAGGTTCCCGCATGCGACCTCTGCGAGTCGAACACCGAAACCAGCGACCGCACCGAGAGACCGCCCCCCCAGGCTGTCGTCAGATTGGACCAGAGGTGCCACCCGGTGTTTCTCCCGTCTGCCGTGTTCCCTTCATCGGGATCGTCGAGAGCCACCCGATCGTGGGTCCAGATCAGCTCGGCGGCGGCGACTGAGCGGTTGCCAATCGGGAACCGGACCGCTGCGAAGAGGTCCGCGTACTTCGGGCTGGTGTTCTGCGGAACGGTTTCCCCAATCGTCTCCAGCCAGTCGAAGACCACGTCGAGGTAACCGCGCCGGACCGAGACCGCCCACGAGCTGCGACCCTCGTTCCACACCCCTTCGCCGAGGGCCTTCGCGGTCAGGAAGCTCGTCCCCAGACCCCACCTGCTCCCGGTTGGCTGCGCCGACGCCACGTCGATGATTCCACCGACGCTGTCGCCGTGCTCGACCGGATAGGCGCTGGTCATCACATCGACCCCGTCGACCGCCTCGGCGTCGAGCACGCTGAACAGGCTGAGGAAATCCCGCAGGTGGTAGGGTTCCTCGAGGCGGACGCCGTCGAGCAGGACCTTGACGTCCTCCGGCCGACCTCCCCGCAGGCCGAAGGTCGCCGACAGGTCGCCTGCGTTGGCGCCCGGAATGCGGTGCACGACCCTGAGCAGGTCGTCGGCGATGTGGGGCAGACGTTCGACGGACGCGCGGTCGAGGAACACACGCGGCTCGGGCTGGAGGTGCAGGAAGCTGTAGCGGCTCGGCGTCACCACGACCTCGTCGAGGAAGCTGGGCAGCTCCGCCAGTGCCAGATCGACCCGGACCACCTCACCTGCGACGGCGGCGACCTCCAAGTCGACCCCGATACGACCCGCTCGCCGAATGGCGATCACCCGCGGGCCCGGCGCGATCCCGCTGAGCGTGAACTCACCTGCGTCGTTGGTGGACGTTCGGCCGCTGCCACCTGCGACGCTCACCTCGGCTCGATCGAGAGCCCGGCCGTCCTCGGCCGCCCTGACCGTGCCCCGGACCTCCCCGGTGAGCGGTCGAGCGGCCGCAACCACCAGCACGACGCCATCCGGTCCGTCCCTCGCCGCGAGGCGGTGCGGCTCCAACAGTGCGTCGAGGATCTCCCGCGGAGTCCCTGAGGCCGGCTCGCGTCCCACGTGCAGCTCGGGGCCGACAAGCTCGCTGGAGTACACCAGGTTCATCCCGCGCGACCGCAGCCGCTCGAGGGCTTCGCACAGGGTGAGGCCGGCCCACCGGTCCGCCGCCTCGACCGGCTCCAGCGCGAGGCCGAGCACGACCACCGCCGCCAGCCGAACCGCGCGGGGCATCGCGAGCATCAGGGAGTGATACGTCGAACGCGAAGAGTGTTTCCAACCCGTTCCGCTTCCAACCCGCAGGTCGGCAGGACGAGTGCGGCCGCTCGATCCGGGCGGACGCCCGTGACACCGCCGTGCAGCACCATGTGCTCGGCTTCTGCCGCCAGCTCCGGCTCCTGCCACGCCAGCTCGAGACCGGTCTCGCGCTCGACCCACCGCAGCAGATCCGACGCCGACTTCCCTTCGATGCGGAACTCCGGCGCCGCCTCCATCGTCCAGGCCCACTCGGGACCGGCTGTCGAGCCCTCCTCGACGACCAGCTCCCCGAGCTCGGTCAGCCGACCCCGGCGGCCCGCGCCGATCTCTCCCGCCAGCTCCTCGGCGCGCACGGCGACCCGACCTTCCCGGACCCAGACCTCGAGGGCGCCCTGTCCGGCCCGCACCTGGAATCGGGTGCCGATGTCGACCACCTCCCCCGGCACTCCCGCGACCGTGATCGACGTGACCCCTGCCGCGTCACCCGAGTCGTAGTAGACAGCCCCGCGCTCGAGCCACACCCGCCGTGAGTCGTCGAAACGCAGGCGAGTGGTCCCATCCATGCGCAGCGATCCGCCCTCCGCGAGCGCGAACGCCACCCTCGTCTCGTCGCCCGTCTCGACCCAGGTCCCCGAAACGACGGTCGCCCCGACCGCGAGCCGGGTGACGCCAGCCCGGCCGCCCGTCTCCTCCCCGACAATGCGCTCCACTCGCGCCTGAACCGACGAACCAGCTTCCGGTCCCAGCCGCGGGATCACGACCACGAAGGTCACCACGGCAGCCGCTGCCGCGACCGCGCCCAGCCACAACCACCTGCTGAGACGGCGGTGCGCCGTCCGCCTCTCCCAGTGGGCTCGCACCACCGCGCGGACCCGCGCCTGCCGATCATGAGCCACACTCGGACGCGGTCCGGCGAGGCGCAGCAGCTCGACCGCCGCATCCTCGTCCCGCCGGTCGTCGTTGATCTCCATCATCGGACTCCTCCTCCTACCGGAAACGGACCGAATCCCTTCAGCAGCGCTCCGAGCGCATCACGGTATGCCCCGCGCGCCCGAGTGAGCGTCGATTCGACCGCCTTCGGCGTGGACCCGAGCCGGGCGGCCATCTCCTTCATGGTGGCGCCTTCGAGGTACTTCCACTCCAGCGCCCGCGCGTAGTGCGGTGGGAGCCGGTCGAGCGCGACGTGGACCAAGCCGATCAGCTCCCGGTGCAGCGCGTTTCGTTCGGGATCGTCCTTTCCGAACGCCAGCGACTCCAGCGCGGCTCGGACCTCCGGAAGCTCCTCGGTCAGCTCGACCCGAGACGGCGCGCGCCCAACGCGACGGAAGTGACTCGCGATCTCGCGCCGGCAGATCGCGCACAGCCAGGTCAGCAGACCCGCCTCGGCGCGCCAGCCGGCGATCTTGTCGACCGCCGTGCACATCGTGCGCTGAACGACCTCCTCTGCGAGGTCCTCGTCGCCCGCGACCCGGGTGAGCGCAAACCGGAACAGCGGCGGGAAGTAGGTCTCGAAGAAGAAGGTGAACGCGCGCTCCTCGCCAGCGATCATCCGCCGCGCCAGCCGCCGTTCATTCTGGTCGTCGCGGAACACGTCGCCTCCTCGGGCCATTGGACGGTCGTTCACCGGTGGATCCTTCGCCCGATCATAGCCCGCAGCTCGGATCCGCTGCCCGCACCTACGCTTCCCCCTCCGGCAAGCCAATGTGCCGAACGGGCCGAGGTCGCCGAGCCGCTCCCCGGCGCACGGCTCATGACCATCACCGGGTGGACGATGGCCTGACTGTCGGCGCGGGCGCGCGCCCAGCGCCGTTTTCGACCCGCGCGGTGCCGGGACGTCGTCGACGCTCCGTCTGGCAACCGCGAAGGATCCCCGGGGTCCAGGTCCTCAGACGGCCGAGCGGCCCACAACGACCAGGGCCCCTCACCGGGAGGACCCAGACATGAACGCACACACGCACAAGGGCCGATCGACCGAGGGCGTGCAGCTCCAGGCCAGCGCACTCGCGGCAGCCATGTGCCTGCTGATCGCAGGGCTCGCAGCCCTTGCCTGCCCCTCGATCGCCTTCTCGGCCGATCCGACGGGCGGGGTCCAGGGGGTCGTGGTCCGGGCCGGGGACGGGTTGCCATTGGCGACCGTCGAGGTCACTCTCGCCCCGGGGGGGCTCAAGGCCACCACCAACAGCTTCGGTCGATTCAGCTTCTCCGACGTGGCGCCGGGACGGTACGTGCTCAAAGCCCGTCGCGCCGGCTACCTGCCGACCGCCGCCGACGGGGTCGAGGTGCACGCGGGCGAGGTCACCGACCTCGAGCTGGAGCTGCGCTCGATCAGCTTCACCGAGGAGATCGTCGTCGCGCCCAGCCAGTACTCGCTGTATCGGGACGAGCCCGTCGCGCGCTTCTCCACCAGCCGGGAGGAGCTGCGCCGCGTTCCCCACTTCGCGGACGACACCTTCCGGGCCCTCGAGCGCCTTCCCGGCGCCACCAGCGAGGACGTCTCCGCCCGCATCAACATCCGAGGTGGCGAGGTCAACGAGACTCTGGTCCTGATCGACGGGCTCGAAATCTACGACGGCTTCCACCTCCAGGACCTGGGCGCCGTGTTCAGCATCATCGACTCGGAGGCGCTCGGCGGGCTTGACGCGATGACCGGCGGGTTCTCGGCGCGCTACGGCAACCGGATGAGCGGGGTCATCGACATGACGAGCGCGTCGCCTGAGGACACCTCCAACGCGTTGATCGTCGGCTTCACCCAGTTCGGTGTGCTGAGTGAGGGGACCTTCGACGGAGGCCGCGGCCAGTGGTTGGTCTCCGCCAGGCGCACCTACCTGGATCGGGTCATCGAGATGGTCGACCCGGACTCTGGGTTCAAGCCCATCTTCTACGACCTCCTGGCCTCGCTGCGGTTCTCCCTGGGCGACCACTCGGTGCTGTCCGCAAACGTGTTGGGTTCGGATGACGAGCTGGTCTACGAGGAAACCGACGGCAGCGGCGAGGTCTCCGAGGAGTACCTCGAAGCGACCAGCCGCAGCGGCTACGTCTGGGCGAACCTCAAGACCGTGTACGGACCCAGGTCGTTCTCGGAGACAGTCCTCTCCCACGGCAAAGTGCGGCGTCAGCGCGAGGGGTGGATCGAGTACTTCGTGGCCGCCGGCGAGGTCGACGAGACCCGCGACTACGAAGTGACCGGGTTGCGCCAGGACTGGAACTTCGACGTGTCTCCCCGGCACTCCCTGCGCTGGGGCTTCGACCTCCGGCACGCCTCCGCCGAGTACGATTACTCCAGCTGGTCGATCGTGCGTGATCCCCTGTTCGTCGGCGACCAGCCCGCGGTGACCGAGCGCGAAGTCGCGCTCACACCCTCCGGCAACCTCATCAGCCTGTACGCGGCGGACCGGGTTCGGATCGCCGAGCCGCTGCTCGTCGAGCTCGGACTGCGCTGGGACCGCCAGAGCTACACCGATGACGACCAGCTCAGCCCGCGCCTGAACCTCGCCTACACCATCGGCCGCCGCTCGGTCGTGCGCGCCGCCTGGGGCGCCTACTCTCAGCCGCAGTACCTGAACGAGCTCCAGGTCGAGGATGGCGTCACCGACTTCGCGCCGGCCCAACGGGCCGAGCACCGAACGCTCGGCTTCGAGACCAACTGGGGAACCGCCTGGAACCTGCGCCTGGAGGCCTACCAGAAGCGACTCACCGACGTCCGTCCCAGGTTCGAGAACCAGCTCAACCCGATCGAGCTCTTCCCCGAGATCGAGCCGGATCGCATCCTGGTGGCGCCCGAGCGGGCCGAGACCGCCGGCCTCGAGCTCATGGTCAAGCACCGGGGCGACGGGCCCTGGAGCTGGTGGGCCAGCTACGCCTTCTCGAAGGCCGAGGACCTGATCGACGGCGAGTGGGTCCCCCGCGCCTGGGACCAGCCTCATGCGGTGAACTTCGCGGTCAACTTCGCGCCCGGTGAGCGATGGAACTTCAACCTCGCCGGGATCTACCACACCGGCTGGCCGACGACCGCGATCCACGCCGAGCTGGTCCAGGACTCCGGCGGCATCCCGGGCGTCGACCTCTCGCTCGGACCGCGCAACGAGGAGCGCTTCGACGACTACGTCCGGATCGACCTGAGGGCGAGCCGCACCTTCCGTGTCGGCGACGGATCGCTGCTGCTCTTCGTCGAGGTGATGAACCTGCTCGACCGTGAGAACCTCGGCCGGATCGACAGTCTCGACCTCTGGCTCGACCACAACGGCGATCTCCAGGTGTCCGAGAACCGCGAGTACGGGATCCCGATCATCCCCACCTTCGGGCTCCGCTGGACATTCTGAGCCGCGCTGCGGGCGGTGCCGAGAGCCGATCAGGACGAGGAAGGCGAGGGTCCCGTGGTCATCAGGCGACCGAGGCGCGCCACCGGGCCGAACCCGGCCAGCGCGGCGCCTGCGAACGGGAGCAGCAGAGGAACCCAGCGCAGACCCAGCCAGCCGTCGCCGCCGACCCCGTCCAGGGCGAGCGCGGCGAGGCCCGCGCAGGCAACCGTCCCGCCGAGGATCTGGCGCCACGCGCTCACCGGCGAGGCCGAGCGATCCGGCCCGCCTCGCTCGAAACGACCGAAGGCGAGCAGGAAAGGTACGGTCACGAGGGCATTGACGAGCAGCCACAGCGGCCTGGTCCCCCACCAGGCCAGGCTCGCAGGGGCCGGTTGGAGCACCGCCGGGAGCTGCCAAAAGGCCAGCCCTGCCAGCAGCATCATCACGGTGCTGTGCCACAGGAACAGGGTCATGATCATGCCGTTGACCAGCACCGTCGCGGCCCACACGGCACGGCCGGCGAGCCAGCGTCGGGCTGGTCGCTCCACGGCGAGCACCAGGCCGAGCTGTGCCGCGGCGAGTGCGAGCAGCGGCAGCTTGGGCGGCAGCGTGTTGCTGATCTCGTCGCTCGGGACCCCGACCAGGCTCAGCGGATACGGGCCGAGCTCCACCAGCGCGAGCAGACCGAGGGTCCCGATCACGAACCACCCGGCTGCGGCGCGGAGCCCGCCGAGCCGGCGGTCGTGCCAGGCGTACCCGAGCTGGTGCACGGCGAGCCACACGAAGAGGTAGTTGAGCCATCCGAGCGTCCGTTGGTCGAACACGAAGAACCCGACATCGACCAGGACGGCGCCCGCGGCCAGCATGACGATCGAGCCAAGACCCCACCGCCGCCATCCAGAGTGGGTCAGCGGGACCAGGGCCACGACCAGGATGTACACGGCCAGGAACCACACCGGCACCAGCGCCACGCGAGAGCCCACCCGAATCATCTCCGGGCTGACGCCCTCCATGCGCGCGACCGCCGCCATCGCACCCCAGACCACCAGGAGTGGGAGCACCGGGCCCAACAGCCGCCGCATCCGGGCGTCCAGCCATGTCCCATAGCTGAGCTGCTTCCGAAGCGCCGACTGCCACGACACGCAGTTCGAAAAGCCGCCGACGACGAAGAACACCGGCATGACCTGGAACAGCCAGGTCAACCAGCGTGTCCAGGGCTCGACGTCGAGCAGGTGGGCGAGCTCCGGTGCGCCTCCAGCGAGGGTGGGCGCGGCCATCAGCCAGTGACCGAACACGACGGCTGAGATCGAGAGCGCGCGCAGGAGATCGACGAATCGATTGCGTGATTCGGGCGTACGGTCGGCCATCCACAACGCCCGCTCCCAGAGGCCGGCGGGCGGCACATTCACCTCCGTGCGATCACCCATGGACCGAGTATAGGCGCGGACCTCCCGGTCGCGGTCCAGATCGGCGACATGCAGCTCAGCGCTGGCTGTGCCGGCACACCACCCTCGACATGTTTCGACCTCTGCGCAGATGAGCGAGCGCACAGGCGTGCTATGGTCGTCTCAGAGCCCGCCACCAGCTTGAGTCTCGAAAAAGAAGAGAACCTGGAAAGGTCGTATGGAATCGCGGCTCCGTGACCTCGAAGAGACCATCACCCTCCTCCGCGAGGAGGTCTCAGGCCTCGCCGTTCGCCTCGCCGCTCTCGAGTCCGTCGGGAGCCCGACCACACCCTCCGGGTCGGTCCTCGAATCCGCCTCTTCGCAGCCGGAAGCGATTCCAGCCTCGTCCGACCTGAGACATGAGCTGGCGAAGTCGCCTGCCCTGGCCGGGCGCAGCCTGATCGTGCTTGCCGGCGCCTTCCTGCTCCGTGCGGTCGCGGAAGGAGGAGGTCTGCCCCTGGTCGTGGGCGTCGGCGCCGGCCTCGCCTACGCGACGCTCTGGCTGGTCATGGCCGCCCGTTCCGCACTCTCCGCCCGACGCGTGAGCGCCTCGTTCCACGGCGCCTGCGCGGCGCTCATCGCCCTGCCCCTGCTGTGGGAGGCCACGGCGCGCTTTCACGTTCTGCCGGCGCCGACGAGCACCATCCTGGTGTCGCTGCTCACCGCCGCCGCACTGTGGATTGCGGCCCGGGCTCGCCTCCAGCTGACCGGCTGGTTCTTCGCCTGTGGAGCGATGATCACGTGGTCCGCGCTCGCCCTCGCGTGTCCCCCGGGGGTCACCGCCACCGTCATGCTGGTTGCGCTCGCCGCCGCGCTCGCAGCGGTCCGACACTTCGATCGCTGGTCGCCTCTGCACTGGTTCGCCGCCGTCGCCGCCGACCTCGGCGTGCTGCGACTGGCGACCCTGGCCGTAGCCGGTGTCGACCCCAGCCGGAGCCGGGTGCTGGTCGAACCCAGGCTGATCATCGCAGTCGCGCTCCTGACCACGGGCACTTTCCTCACCATCCTGTTCGAGCGCGCCGGCCGCCGGCGCCTGCCGATCCGGTGGTTCGACCTGGTTCAGACCGGCGCGGCGATCGCCGTCGGTCTCGGCGGCGCCCTCTGGGTGGCGACCGCCACCGGGATCGGGGTGCTCTGGCTCGGGGCCGTCGTGCTCGCGGTGGCGGCTGCCTCGATCGCTCTCGCCTTCACCAGCATCGACCGAGCGACCGGACGTGGGCCGCACTTCATCCTCTTTTCGACCCTCGGCCTGGCCTGCGTCCTGGTCGGCGTTCCGATCCTGGCCGGAAGGGAGGGCGCAGCAGCCGTTTGGGGTCTGCTCGCCGTCGCCTCGGCCCTGCTCGGGGCGCGCTACGACCGCGTCACCCTGCGGGCGCACGCGCTGACTTACGTCACGGCCGCGGCCTGGGCGGGGTCGGCTCTCCACCGAGCCCTCGACGGTCTCGTGTCCTCGAGCCCTTCGGCTGGATGGAGCCGGCCGTCGCCGGCGGGATACGCCACCATGGCGGCTGCGGCGGCCGCCCTCCTCCTGATCGTCGGCCATCGCGAGCGAATCCGCCGGACATGGACTGCTCGGATTCCGCTCACGATCCTGGTCGCCTTCTGCGCTCTCCTGGCGGTAGGCCACGCAGTGCCCGCAACCGCAGCTGGAATCGGTCTCCTCGCCGGGGACCTCGCCGGTGCGCTGGCGAGCGCACGAACCGTCCTGCTCTCGCTCGCGGCGGTGGTCGTCGCCGCCACGAGGCGCTTCGGAGTGCTGCCGGAGGCGGCGTGGGTCGCCTACCCGGCCCTCGGACTGGCCCTGATCGAGCTGGTCGTCGGCGATCTCGCCGCGGGCACGGCGCGAACTCTGTTCCTTTCGTTCCTCGTTTACGGCGCCGCGCTCGCCGTCACCCCCTGGCTGCTCCGAGCGGCGCCCGCCGCGCTCCAGCCTCCCGGCGACGACGACGGTCGGTCCGGGCCACCGGCACCCGGATCACGGCCCGAGATCGCCGCCGCCACCTGATCCGCCTCCTCGTATCTCCTTCCAGGAAGGCGGTTGGAGCTTGCATTCTCGCGATCGAACCTGTAGGGTGCATCGTGCTTGAGGATCGCGCCGCTGTGGCCGAGCCGATTTTCGGTGGGATCTCCACCACAACCCCGTTGCGAGGCTTGCCGCGCGGATGCGTGAAAGCCGAGAGAAGAGAGAGTTGAGAGAGATGGGAAAGAAGCTGTTCGTTGGGAATCTGAGCTGGAACACGACCGACTCCACACTGTTCGAGGCATTCTCCCAGTTCGGAGAGGTGACCGAGGCCAAGGTGATCACCGACCGGGACACCGGGCGGTCCCGCGGCTTCGGGTTCGTCACCTTCACCGACTCGTCCGCGGGTGAGAAGGCGACCTCCGCCCTGGACGGCACCGACCTCGACGGCCGGACGATCCGGGTCAACGAGGCGCAGGACCGTCGCGACAACGGCGGCGGCGGCGGCGGCGGATACCGGGGCGGTCGTCAGCGCTGGTGACCCCTCGCCATCAGCATCTCGAGGCCCCCTTTCAAAGGGGGCCTTTTTCTTCCCTTGACAATCTCGATCCTCGACCGATTGTCACCCCGAGAGGACACCTATCCAGGCTCCCCCGGCGGCGTGGCCCGATTCGACGCCGCCGGTCGTGGCACGTCGCTTGCTCCCTGCGGCATCGAGGCGGGCTCAAACCGCTCGCCGAAGGGAGCCCACCATGCGACACCTCCTTCTCGCGCTGTCTCTCCTGCTCGCCATCGGCTGCGCCACCGTGGACTACACCGCGCCCGAGCTCGACCGGGTCGCCGCCGATCACCAAATCATCGCCGTGCTGCCGTTCGCTGTCTCGCTGACGGGTACGACCCCGAACGGACTGGCGCCCGAGGACCTGAAGGCCCTCGAGGAGGCGGACGGCTTCGCCTACCAGCTCGCGCTCTACCGGTCGTTGCTCCACCACACCAGCACCACCCGCCGGCACCCGATCCTGGTCAACATCCAGCCGATCGAGACCACCAACCGTCTTCTCGCGGGAAGCGGTCTCGCGGTCACAGACGCCTGGCAGATGCCCGCTGAGCAGCTGGCACAGGTGCTCGGGGTCGATGCCGTCGTCCGCACCACCGTGCTGAGCGACCGCTTTCTGAGCGATCAGGAGTCCCTCGCCATCCACACCGGAGTCGGGATCTTCAACGAGGTCACCGACTGGCGCTTCGCCACCTTCATCCCACCCTGGATCACGGTCACAGCCACCGTCGCGGTCGATGCGACGCTGCTCGACGGGCGAAGCGGAAACGTGCTGTGGAAGGTCGTCATCGAGCAGGACACCGACTGGGCGCGCCCGCCCCAGGAGGTGGTCTCCGACGTCACGAGGTCGCTCGCCAGGAGGTTCCCCTACCGGGCGTGAAACCCGGTCCGACGGGTGCCCTCCGCGTGCTCGGGTCTCCGGGCCGCTCCCCGGCCCCGGGGAGTCGGCCCGGGATCCTGCACCTTGCGGTCGGCGCGACCCTGCGTGTGCCGAGGTACCGGCGGTGACCACACCCGCGGCCGTCATCGCACGCGCCCAACGTTACGGCCGCGCTTGCGCGCTCCTGCCGCCTGTGACAGCCTGGGAGCAGGATGAAGCACCACTCGCTGCGGATCTGCTCGCCCGTGATCGTGCTCCTCGCCGCAGCCTGCGGCCTCGCGGCGGAGGCGACCTCCCCGCAGCGACCGAACATCGTCCTCGTGGTCGCCGACGACCATGCCCAGTGGGCCACCAGCCTGTGGGGCCAGCCGGTGATCCTGACCCCCACCCTCGACGCCCTTGCCGCGACCGGCATCCGCATGCTCGACGCGACCTCCGTCTCCCCGGTGTGCTCCCCGTCCCGGGCGAGCCTGCTCACGGGCCGCCTCCCGTCGCAGCACGGGGTCCACGACTTCATCCGCGAGCAGCCGGGCCGGAGCGGCCGCTGGCTGGACGGCGAGATCCTCCTCCCCGAGCTCCTCCTGCGAGCGGGCTACCGGACCGCGCTGATCGGCAAGTGGCACCTCGCCGACTCCAGCATGGAGCCTGCACGCGGGTTCGAGCGGTGGCTCAGCTATGACGTCGGACCGGAGGGATGGCAGAATCAGTACCGGCACCGAGGCCGGGTCTACCTGTCCGATCAGGGCTCTCCGGTCGCGGTCGAGGGATTCCAGACCGCGCGTCTGGTCGACGCGGCGATCGAGTGGATCCTCGGGGCACGGGACGAGAGGCCCTTCTTCCTGCTGCTCGCTCCGACGGACACCCACGCCCCACACGAGGGCCTCCCGGAGAGGTGGGTCTCCCGCTACCGCAAGGGCGTTCTCGTCGACATGGTGAAGACGCCGGCGTCGTTGCTGCCGCCAGCGTCGGAAGCGACCCGAGCAGGCGACGATCTGCCCGCTCTGCTCGCCCAGTACCTCGCGTCGGTCAGCCATCAGGATGCCGAGATCGGACGCCTGGTCGATGCTCTCGACGCCACGGGAGCTCGCGATCGCACCCTCTTCGTGTACACCTCCGACCACGGGCTCATGCTCGGCCAGAAGGGCCTGGTCGGGAAGGGCAACGCGACGGTGCCTCACAACCTCTACGAGGAGTCGATCCGGGTGCCGACAGTTCTGCACTGGCCGGAGAGGTTTCCCCGTCGCAACCGATACGCGATCCCGTTCGACCACATCGACCTCTTCCAGACCCTGCTCGACGCGGCAAAGGTGGAGCTCGAGCCCGCGGTCCGGACGAGGATCAACAGCCCGGGGGCGAGCATCCTGCCCTACCTCGCCGACCCGTCGACCGGTTGGCGGACCGTCCGCTTCGCCGAGTTCGGAAAGGTGCGGTCGATGACCAACCGGCGCTACAAGCTGGTCGTGCGGGCGCCGCCGCTGGCTCCGGGCGTAGGGGATGAGCTCTATGACCTGGTCGAGGATCCGAACGAGAGCCACAACCTGATCGACTCGCCGGCCCACCGGAAGACGGCGCTGGAGCTGCGCGCAGCCCT
Source organism: uncultured Acidobacteriota bacterium (assembly GCA_963714745.1). GTDB lineage: Bacteria > Acidobacteriota > Thermoanaerobaculia > Thermoanaerobaculales > Sulfomarinibacteraceae > CAVQPK01. The sequence continues at coordinate 904,358 of CAVQPK010000007.1, read as the reverse complement.
CAGCGCCCACTTCGCTCGATACGAAGACCCGGGCCGCAGCGGCTTTGCCGCGTCCGACCACCTCCCGCAGAACGGCGATCAGTCGGCGCCTCAGGCGATGGAGGCTAGCGCCGGACCTCGATGAGCCGGCCTCTCGCCGGCGCAACCAGCGGTCTGTGATCTGCGACGTAGCGCTCGAGGCTGTCGGCGAACTCGCCCCACTCGCCCTCGATCCTCCGCTGATCGGCGAGCATGCGGTACATGTCACCACCCTGGGCGAGCATCGTGATCGTGGCCACGCGGTAGACCGCCTGCGGATCGAGCGTGCGCGAGCCCACGCGAACCTCGACCAGCCGGCGTCCGATCGGCCGGGACGGGTCGTAGCGGATCTTGAGCCCCGAAACCTGGAGCGCGCCGCGTTCGAGGCTGAGCCCCTGCTCGAGCGTCAGCCGCAGCGCCTCCCCCGTGACCTCGAGCACCTCGATGTGATCCGCGAACGGGAAGACGTCGAGCACCGACTCGCGGGTGACCGCCCCTTCCGGAAGGTCGCCGCGGAGCGCTCCTGAGGGCATCAGGGCCGCCTGGGCGCCGGTTCGTTCGCGCACGATGTCGGCACAGAGGTTGCCGAGGTCGGACTCCCCGACATAGTCGCGCACGATCCGCTCGGCGCTGAGGCCGATGACCTCCGCGAGCTCCGGGTGGCGCGCTCGCGCCTGCTCGACCTTGGCGGCCACCCTGGGGTCGGGCGGCAGGTTCGCCGTGTCGACGAGCAGCAGCTCCCCCTCCGAGCCGACGACCCTCTTCGCTGCCGTATCGAAGGTCAGCCTGAGGCGACCGAGCCGGGTCCCGTGGCCGTAGGTCTGCATGACCAGGGTGCCCGTTTTCGGGTGCGTCACCGGGCGCTCGGTGCCGGCGTCAGCGTGGCCGCACACCATGACGTCGATCCCCGGAACGGCGCCGGCCAGAGCGAGGTCGGCGGCGATGTCGCGCTGCACCTCGGGGCGGCCCTCGGCGTCGGTCTGCATCGGCGCCGTCCAGCCCTGGTGAGCCAGGACCACGATCAGATCCACGTCGGGTCGCAGGCGTCGGACCGCCGCAGCCACCGCCTCGACCGGATCCCGGAACTCGAGACCGGCCACGTGACCGGGAATCAACGCGGTCGCGGCGTCCAGACCGATCACGCCGACCACGCCGACCCGGAAGCCGTCGCGCTCGAGCACCGCGTAGGGCTGCATGAAGGGAATGTCGGTCCCCGAGTAGAAGATGTTGGCCGCCAGCACCGGAAACGGCGCCAGATGGGAGGCCTCGCGAAAGACCTCCCAACCGTACTCGAACTCGTGGTTTCCGACGCACATCGCGTCGTACCCCATGGTGATCATGAGCTCGAACGGGAGGGCGCCGCCGGTGCGACGGGTCAGCGAGCCGGTGAAGATGTCTCCGGCATCGAAGAGGAAGGCCAGCCGGGCGTTGCGGCGCTCGCGCTCGATCAGGGTCGCGAGCGGGGCGACTCCCCCACGAGCTCGACATCGTTCCGCCACCAGGCTGGGATGGGGTCGAACGCGCTTTCGAGGTCGTTGGTGAACAGCAGCGTGACCTCGCGGGTGTGCGCCGGCGTGCCACCGGACAGAGGTCCGGAGCCGAGCCCCATTGACAGCAGCAGCATGATCAGCACACGCGAAAACACCATCGGACCTCCGACGCGGCTGCGCGACGACCGCCAGGGTACCAGCGGAAGCAGCACCCCGTCAGCCAGCCGACGTGGGCGATCTCGATCTCCCCGGAGCCGTCGGTGACCCGGACAGTTCCGCCGACCCTCCGGACCTCGATCTCCCTCGAACCGTCCTCGATCGAGACATCGCCGGCGATCTCCGAGATCTCGATCTCCCCCGAGCCGTCGTCGACCCGCAGGGAGGCCAAGCCGGTGATCACCCTCTCGCCGGAGCCATCGTCGACATCGACGGTCATCCGCGCCGGCACCTCCGCGGTCAGGTCGGGCCGCATGGATCCGCCGCCCAGCCAGGAGTCCTCGGAGAAGCGGCTCTTGACCACCACCCGGTCGCCGGACCGACGGACCGACAGCTCGATCCGCTCCGTGGCTGACGGCGGATCCACCCAGCCCGGCGGAAGGCAGCCTGATCCGAGGCCGACCCGATGAACAATGCGAACACTCGAAACGCCCCTGGGGATGCTCTACAGTCACCGCCGCTGGAGCAGGCGCTCCAGGTACTGCGAGCGCAGCGCCCTTCGAGCGAGGTTCCGCTGGACCGGTCCGAGGCGAAGGATCGCACCGAGGATCGCTGCCATCGCCCGGTGGCTCGCCAGCGCACCCTGGTCGAAGAGCAGGTGCTGGAAGGTGCCGCGTTCGAGCGCCATCACCACCGTCCGATGGACCGTGTCGACCGGCGTCAGGACCCGTTCGCCGCGGTGCTCCAGGGCCAGCACCTGCTCGGGACACGCCGGTACGCAGACGCCGCAGCCAAGGCAGCGGTCAACGTCCAGACGCGCCGCCTTGCGCTTCGGCTTCGCCGGGTCGTTGGCCGAGACCAGGCCCATCGCCTCGACCGGGCACGCGGCCACGCACTTGCCGCACCCGGTGCACGCCTCTGGCGCGGTTCGCGGAAGGAAGGCGGTGGTGTGGACCGGGTGCAGGTGCCCGAACCGCCGTCCCGCGATCATCGCCTCGCAGCAGCAGCCGCAGCAGTTGCAGATGAATGCGACCTCGCGGCGCACGTTCTCGCCGAACTGGACCAGCCCGAGATCCCGGGCCTGACTCAGCAGGTCCAGGCACTCGGCGGTGTCGACCTCCCGGGCGTGCCCGTGGCGGGACAACGATCGCGCCGTGGTGCCGAAGGTCATGCAGATGTCGAGAGGCGCGCTGCAGGCGCGTCCGACGTGCTCCATCTTGTGGCGGCAGTAGCACAGCCCGACCGCCCGGCAGCTCGCCGTCTCGACCACCCGGCTGGCCCGCTCCCAGTCGAGCACCTCGAGGGCGGGGTGGAGCGGGAGCGCCGGCTCGTGCACGAAGACGCGCCCGAGCTGGGTCTGGCCCTCGGTGAAGAGCGAGCGGATGAAGTCCTCCTCGACCGTGATGTACTGGTAGAAGAGCTCGGCGAGCAGCTCCTGGTCGAGGTCTTCCCGGACCCGCATCATCGAGAACTCGAAGAACCCGGCCATCGGCGGCGGAAGAACGTACTCGGTCTCGCCGTTGTCGCGCTCGACGTCGAGCAGCACCGCCCGGCCGGCGAGCTCATCCAGCAACCGGCGAGCCTCGCTCCGGCCCACCTTCCAGGCCCGTGCCGCGGCGTCGACCCCGAACGGCCGGATCGGGACCCGCGCCAGAAGCCCCGCCTCACGCTCGCTCATCAGGAGGCGCAGGATCGCGAACAGCTTCTCTGACGGCACCGCACCCTGCGGGAACCGGTTCAGCCGACCCAGCAGCGCCTCGTAGCTCCCCCGTGCCGTCACGTGAGCCATGGCTCGGCCGCCCCCTACACCTTCGCGCTCGGCCTGGCGGCGACCTCCTCGTGCCAGCGGTCGAGGTTCGGGAAGGTGCCGCCCGGGTCGATTCTCGCCCGCTGGGCGAACTCCAGCACCACCAACGCCGTGATGTCGGCGAGGGTGAAGTTGCTCCCGACCACGAACCGATGGTCCGCCAACCAGGCGTCCAGCTCGCCGAAAAAGAACGCCGTCCGACGCCGCCCCCGATCGACGAGATCGGGAATCTGCTCGTAACCCTCCGGCCCGGAGAGTGCCCGTCCCTTCATTCCCCGCGCCGCATTGCGCAACACCTCGGACACCGCCTGAAAACCGTCCTGCTCGATGCGGGCGTTCCACTGCAGCACCTGGGCCCGCTCGCGCCGGTCCTGACCCATCAGCACCGGCTCGGGCCGCACACCCTCGAGATAGTCACAGATCGCCAGCGTTTCCCACAGGCACGTGCCGTCGTCGAGCTCCAGGACCGGGACCGTACAGCGCGGGCTCTTGGACCTGAACGACGGCTCGAGCTGGGCGCCCGACCGCAGGTCGACCTGCACTGTCGGCACCTCGATCCCCTTCTCGGCGATGAAGATCCTCACCCGGCGGGGACTCGGTGCGGTCGTACAGTCGTAGAAGATCATGCGCCCTCCCGGCCGCAGCCTCGTCAACGGCATTTGTACCACGCGCCGTATCACATGGCGCCCTCGGGGACTACCAGAGAGGAAGCTCGAAGGTCTCGCTCTTGACTTTATGCTTCATGTACACCATATTGCAGGGGAGGAGGCCGCCATGACCGCACCTCGCGTCGAACACGAACAGCTCACCGGTTCCGCGAAGCTCCCGCCACGGCGATCGAGCTGGCCTGCGGAGACGATCATCTCGGCCCGCCGCCTGCAGCTCGAGCTCGACGGCTGGTGCCGCGACACAGGCGTGTCCTGGGCCCTCAACCCGATCCACGTTGAACACGCCATGCGTCAGGCGTGGACTCGGTCGAACGACTGGTCGCGAGCTTCGCTCGCTGCCCCAACCTCCAACCCGACCACCCTCCCCGAGAGCCTCGCCGCCTGGCCTCCCGACTGGCGCTACCGCGTCGCCGAGCTCGAGCGCTCGGGCGCCACCCGCACCGCCGCCGTCCGCCGGGCCCGCAACGAGCACCGCCGCGTCGCCGCCAAGGCGGCCTGAGGCTCGCACCCCTCCGGTCAGGGTTCTTCTGCCGGCTCCGGGAACGACAGCCACCGGACCTGTTCGCACTCGCACCGGGACCAGAGCTTCACCCACGAGGAACGGCCGGAGGCTCTGTCTGCGGATGCTCCCTCTCCGGTGGTCTCCTGGATCTCAATCGGTGTTTCAATTGGTATGTAGACTAGAGGTCGAAATCGGTCCTCGACAGGAGACCAATTACACCCTACCTTCGTCGGCGAGAGGAGGGCCCGATGCTCCTGCTCGAGCTCGACCGAACCGATGCAAGCCCGCTGTGGCAGCAGATCGTCGACTGGGTCCGGCGACTGGTCGACGAAGGAACCCTGGTCGAAGGTGATCGGCTGCCGGCCAGCAGGCTCCTGGCCGAGCGCTCGGGCGTGCACCGCTCGACGGTGGTCCGCGCCTACCAGGAGCTGTGGGCGCTCGGTTACCTGGAGGCGCGACCAGGGTCCTACTCCACCATTCGCGGGACGCTCAAGAAGGCCCGACGCCCCGACGGCGGCAGCTCGGTGCTCGATTGGAGCGCAGCCGCGACGACCAACGCCCGGGCCGCGGTCGGCGACGTCTCCCGAATGACCCGCCCTGAGATCGGCGCCGACGGAATCGACGCGGCCGCGCTGTCGCCCGACCCGCGCCTGGCGCCGATCGCCGAGCTGCGCCGCGTGCTCGGCGAGGTCCTGCGCGAGGAGGGTGCGTCGCTCGTCGACTACGGCAGCCCGGCCGGCCTCACCGAGCTGCGCGAGGTCGTCGCCCAGCGCATGCGCACGCACGGCGTCACCGTCGATCCCGCCGAGGTGATGATCACCGGCGGCGCCCAGCACGCCCTCGACCTGGTGGCCAAGCTCCTCGTCGCTCCTTCCGCACGGGTGCTGCTCGAGGCACCTACCTACTCCCTCGCTTTTCCCCTGCTCCGGCTCCACGGCGCCGAGCTGATCCCGATTCCAATGCGACCCGACGGCATGGATCTCGAAGTCCTCGCAGCCAGGCTCGCCGCGGCGCCCGCGGCGATGGTCTACACCACTCCGAACTTCCACAATCCGACCGGAATCACGACCTCGCCGGCCCATCGCGAGCGCCTGCTCGCGCTGTGCACCGAGCACAGGGTGCCGCTGGTCGAGGACGGCTTCGAGGAGGAGCTCAAGTACTTCGGCCGCTCGGTCCTGCCGATCAAGGCGCTCGACCGCAAGGGCGCGGTGATCTACGTCGGCACCTTCTCGAAGGTCGTTTTTCCCGGCTTGAGGGTGGGCTGGGTCGCCGCCCATCGGACGTGCATCGACCAGCTGGTCGCACTGAACCGGGTCTCGAGCCTCTCGACGACCCTGCCCGCCCAGGCGGCGCTCGCCAGGTTCTGCCGTCAGGGCAGCTTCGAGAGTCACGTGCGCCGTGTCCACACCGCCTACCGCAGACGCATGTCGACGCTGCTGCGCGCCCTCCGCCACCACCTCAGCTGGCCGGGTGTGAGCTGGACAGAGCCCCAGGGCGGCTACACGGTTCTGGTGACGGTCGAGGGCTCGGACCTCTGCGAGCAGGAGCTGGTGCAGCGGATCGCCGACCACGGGGTTGCGGTGGCGCCGGGGAGCTGGTTCCACGCCGAGCCGCCGCCGACCCTCAGCTTCAGGCTCTCGATCAGCCGGCTCGACGAGGCCTCGATCCAGGAGATGGCCGCCAGGCTCGGCCGCGCCCTGCGGCCGCAGGTGGCGGCATGAGCGGGCTGCTCGCGCTCAAGCAGGGTCTGGTCTACGGTCCAGTCCAGTCGCGCCGCCTGGGGCGTTCCCTCGGCCTCAACCCGCTCGGAGGAGGCCGCAAGGTGTGCACGTTCGACTGCGGCTACTGCCAGTACGGCTGGTCCGATCCGGTGTCGGACGGGGCCCGCCACGGCGGGCGCCTTCCGACGGCCGGGGAGCTCATCGAAGCCGTCGAAGGGGCTCTGGCACGCCTGGTCGACCCACCGGCCTACCTGACCTTTTCGGGCAACGGGGAGCCGACCCTCCATCCCGACTTCCCGGAGCTCGTGGACGGCATCGTCGCCGTGCGCGACCGCCTGGTGCCGGGCTCCCGGACGGCGGTGCTCTCCAACTCGTCGCGGGCGGCCGATCCCGCGATCCGAGGGGCTCTCGCGCGGCTCGACGTCCGGATCATGAAGCTCGACTGCGGCACCGAGGAGGTCTTCCGGCGCTTCAATCGACCGGCACGAAGCCTCACCCTGGACCGGATCACGGCTGCCCTCGCGGAGCTCGGCGAGGTGACGCTCCAGTCGCTGTTCACCGCCGGGCCCGGCGGGAACTCGGCACCCGATGAGGTCGAAGCGTGGCTCGAGCGTCTCGACCGGATCCGTCCGATCGCGGTGCAGGTCTACACCCTCGACCGAGGCTGGCCCGATGCCGGCCTTGCCGTGCTCGGCCCGAACCCGCTCGAGGCGATCGCCGCAGCCGCCCGGTCCCGCGGCCATCGGGCTGCGGCGTTCTCGCCACCTCGGTGACCCGGCCGGCCGTTCCGACTGGTCCGTTCTGCCCCCGCTGCGAGTGTTCGAAATCGGGAAGGCTGTTTCCGCGAACGGACGATTCACCGATCTCGGTCCCGGGCTGCCTCCACAAAGCCCCCTCTCCCGCTCCTCAACGTGGTCGCCACCCAACGGCACGGCTCTTGCTCTGCCCGATCCCCGAACCCAGAACGGGAGGTCGGCCATGGCAGCGAGCGACTTCGCCACTCCTGAACCGCGGGAGCATCCGCCGGGACGCCCCGGACGTCTCTGGCGACTGAGCCGAGGGGTCGCCATGGACCTCCGGCTCGGGCTGCGGATGATCACCCGCCGACCCCTGTTCGCGGTCACCGTGGTGGTCCTGCTCGCCATCGGCATCGGCAGCGTCACCGCCGTGTTCAGCGTCGTCCGGGCCGTGCTGCTGCGACCGCTGCCCTATCCGGACGCCGACCGCCTCGTGATGGTCTGGGAGACCGAGCCCGGCGCTCCGTACGTTCCGGTCTCCGATCCGAACTTCCTCGACTGGCGGGCCCAGGCGCGCTCTTTCGAGGCCCTCGCCGCAGTCTCTCCAGCGCGGCTGGCCCTCTTCGAGGGCGAGAGTCCGGTGCGCATTCCGGGCGTGCGAGTCAGCGCAGAGGTGTTCCAGGTGCTCGGAGTGCAGCCGCTCCTGGGGCGCGCGTTCACCGTCGAGGAGCAACGGCGTGGCGACCGCGTCGTGGTCCTCGCTGAAAGCACCTGGAGGCGTCACCTCGATGCCGACCCGGCGGTGGTGGGACGGGTCGTCGGCCTCGACGGCGAGCCGCACACGGTGGTCGGCGTGATGCCCGCCGGCTTCGACGTTCCAACCCCGTGGACTCTGGATCAAAGAGCCGAGGCCCTGGTGCCCATCGACCTCAACCCGAGCGAGGACTGGCGTGACTCCCACTGGATCGTGACCCTCGGACGGCTCGCCGAGGGCATAACCCTGCAGAGGGCCGATGACGAGATGAAGCGGATCGCTGCCGGTCTCGCCCGGGCCCACCCGGTCACGAACACCGATCATGGAGCCCGGGTGGCGCCCCTCGACGAGGAGCTTCTCGGCAGCTCCCCGCGCCACCTCGCGATCATGTTGGTCGCCTCCGCGGCCCTGCTGCTGATCGTCTTCACCAACGTGAGCGGCCTCCTGATCGCGAGGACGACGGGGCGTCAGGTCGAGTTCGCGGTCCGGACCAGCCTCGGGGGCGAGCGTCGCCACCTCGCCCGCCAGCTTCTTCTCGAGACCCTCCCGCTGGTCGCACTGGGCGGCGCGCTCGGTACTCTTGTCGCACAGACGACCTTGAACGGCGTCAGATCCCTGATCCCGGCGACCATCCTCCGCGCTCGCGAGGCGGCGATCGACGGGCCGACGCTGGCCCTCACCGTGCTGGTGTGCACCGCCGCTGCGGTTCTGCTCGGCCTCGCCCCTGCCGCCACCCTGCCGAGAGGTCGGATCGCCGAGCGGCTGAGCGGGGCGCGCGCCGCCGGACCGTCCGACCGCGGTCCGCTCCGGTGGGTGGCAACCGCCGGACAGATCGCGCTCACCCTGGTGTTGGCGAATGCCGCGGTGGTCCTGCTGACGGGTTACCTGCGGCTGCACGCCACCGACTTCGGTGTCGACCTGGAGCACGCCCTGGCGGCGGAGGTGATCCTCAGCGGACCACACTACCCCGACCTCGAGTCCATCGAGCGTTTCCTCTCCGACGCCACCGGCCGCCTGGCAGCGATACCCGGAGTCGAGTCGGCGGCCGCGACCACCAAGCTCCCGCTCGAGGGTGGTTCCAACGGCAACGTGATGATCGAGGGCAGGGAGCAGGCGTGGGGTAACGAGATCGGCCCTCTCGCCGAACGTTCTCTCGTGACGCCGGGGTACTTCGAAACGATGGGAATCCGCGTCGTCGAGGGCCGGCCGATCGAGGAGGGCGACTCCACGGACGGCATCGCGGTCGCGGTCGTCAACCAGGCATTCGTCCGAACGGCCTGGCCCGACCGTTCGGCCCTCGGCCGCCGGTTCAAGATCGGTCGGGAGGGCGAGTGGCTGACCGTGGTCGGCGTCGTGGGCGACGTCCGCCAGTGGGGCGCCGAGTACCCGGCCTGGCCGGAGTACTACGTCCCGCTGTGCGGGCTCCCGGCGGCATGGGGCGACTGGCAGGTCGAGGGCGCCCGACGGCAGTACCTCGCGGTGCGAACGACGCGGGTCCTTCCCGTGCTCGCCGCGCCGCTCCGCTCTGTGGTGCACGAGATCGACCCCGCCCTCCCGCTCGGGGAGCTCCGGAGCATGAGTGATGTGCTCTCCCAGGCCACCACCCGGCGGCGATTCCAGACTGTGCTGATCTCGATCTTCGCCGGCGCCGGGCTGATCCTGCTCGCCTCGGGGCTGTACGGCGTGTCGAGCGCGTGGGTCGGGCAGCGGACCCGGGAGGTTGGCATCCGCATGGCGCTCGGTGCCCGCGCCGGCCAGGTGATCCGCCTGGTGGTGGCTCAGAGCATGGTCCCGATCGCAGTCGGTCTTGCGATCGGCGCCGGCGCAGTGTTGGTCTCGACGCCTTTCTTGCTCAGTATCCAGTACGGCGCCCGGGCAGCTGATCTGATGCTCGGCTTGATCGGGCTGACGGTGGTGGTGACGGTCGGGCTCGCCGGAGCGCTCATTCCGGCCCTCCGCGCGGTCCGGATCGATCCGTCCGAGGCGCTCCGTTGGGAGGGATGATCCCGACCGCCGGGGGAGAACCCCTTGATCGTGTCGGCGTACACTCTGGTGGCGTCGCTACGGTCTCGACCGCGGCGCGCCGTTGCGAGGGAGGAGACTCGACCATGCACACGACGACCGCACTGCGAGCGGGCGCCCTGCTCGCACTGAGCCTGATCACCGCGAGCGCCCTGGCCGCCGAACCCGCCTCGTGGCTCCGCTACCCGGCGATCTCTCCCGATGGCTCGACGGTGGTGTTCAGCTACCGCGGCGATCTCTGGACGGTCCCCGTCACCGGAGGTACCGCGACCGCGCTCACCCTCCACGACGCCTACGAGACGTCCCCGGTGTGGTCGCCCGACGGCAGCAGAATCGCTTTCGCGTCGGACCGCTTCGGCAACTTCGACGTCTTCGTGATGCCGGCACCCGGCGGGGCAGCCACCCGGCTCACCTTTCACTCCGCCGGCGACACACCGACCAGCTTCACACCAGACGGCACAGCCGTCCTGTTCAGCTCCGGCCGGCTCGACGCGGCGAGCCACGTCGGCTTCCCCCACCGCGGCGCCCAGCCGGAGCTCTACCGAGTGTCGGTGGACGGGGGCATGCCGCAGCAGGTGCTCACCACCCCCGCCTCGTACGCGGTCTGGGACCGCGCCGGCCGCCGCCTCGCCTACTCGGACGAGAAGTCCTACGAGAACGAGTGGCGCAAGCACGACAACTCCTCGTTCGCCCGCGATGTCTGGCTGTGGGACCGCGAAACCGGGCTCCACACGCGGTTGACCGCCTTCGGAGCCGACGACCGGCAGCCGGTGTGGTCTCCGGACGAGCGCTCGCTCTACTTCCTGTCCGAGCGCTCCGGCACCTTCAACGTGTGGCGGCTCGAGCTCGACGATCCAGCCCATCCCGTCCAGATAACCCACCACGAGGTCCACCCGGTCCGCTTCCTGTCGATCTCCGGCTCGGGCGACCTCTGCTACGCCTGGGACGGAGAGATCTGGGTCCTCCCGGCCGGCGAGGACAACCCGCGCCGGCTCGGGGTCGAGGTCGCGACCGACCGGCGTGAGACCGGACCGGTGTGGACCGACGTCGGCCGCGACATCACCGAGTTCGCACTCTCCCCCAACGGCAAGGAGATCGTATTCGTCGCGCGCGGTGAGGTCTTCGTCACTTCGGCCGAGTTCGGCGACACTCGCCGGATCACCGAGACCCCCGAGCAGGAACGCTCGGTGAGCTTCTCTCCCGACGGCCGCAGCCTGCTCTACGCCGGGGAGCGGGGCGGGTCATGGAACCTCTATCGAACCGACCTCACCGACCCCGGCGAGCCCAGCTTCTTCAACGCGACCGCGCTGACCGAGCGCGCCGTGCTCGCCACCGACCAGGAGACCTTCCAGCCCAGGTTCTCACCCGACGGCAAGCAGGTCGCCTTCCTCGAGAACCGGACCACCTTGAGGGTGCTCGACCTCGCCAGCGGCGCGGTGCGCACGGTGCTCCCCGGAACCTGGAACTACTCCTACGCCGACGGCGACCAGTGGTACGAGTGGTCGCCGGACGGTCGCTGGTTTCTGGCAGAGGTGCTTTCCCCGGGAAGGTGGTCGAGCGAGGTCGCGCTGGTCCCGGCTTCGGGCGAGGGTGAACCGATCAATCTCACCAAGAGCGGGTACGAGGACGCCCGGCCGCGCTGGGCCCTCGGCGGCGAGGCCTTCTACTGGGCGTCGGACCGCAACGGCCTGCGCCGACAGGCCGGATGGGCCGGCGAGTACGACGTCTATGCCGGATTCCTCACCCGCAAGGCCTGGGACCGCTTCCGCCTCTCCGAGGCCCAGTACGAGCAGGTCACCGCGGCCGAGAAGAAGGCCAAGAGGGACGCCAAGAAGGGCGACATGAAGGACGAGACCGAGGACGAGCCGAGCGCGCCCAAGCTCGCGGATCCGGTGACCTTCGAGCTCGACGGGCTCGACGACCGGACGGTCCGCCTCAGCCTCCACTCCGCCCCCCTGGCCGGGATGCGGCTCAGCCCCGATGGCGAGACCCTGGTCTACCTGGCCCAGTTCGAGAAGGGCTACGACCTGTGGAAGTACGTGCCTCGCACCAAGGACATCAAGCTGGTCGCCAAGCTGGGCGCGGAGGATGCCGACCTCGAGCTCGACGCGGAGGGCACGACGGCATTCGTGCTGGCCGACCGCAAGCTGATCAAGATCGACCTCGGCAAGGGCGACACCAAGCCGGTCAAGCTCGAAGCCGCCATGCGCCTCGATCTCGCGGCCGAGCGGGCCTACCTCTTCGAGCACGCCTGGCGGCAGACCCGCGAGAAGTTCCTCGTCGAGGACATGCACGGGGTCGACTGGGACGGGATGAAGACCGCCTATGCCCGGTTCCTCCCCGACGTCGGCACCAACTGGGACCTCGCCGAGCTGATTTCCGAGCTCCAGGGCGAGCTCAACGCCTCTCACCTCGGGTGCTACTACCGCCCGCGCCGAGAAGGAGCGGTCGAGACCGCGGCCCTGGCGTTCTTCCCGGATCCGAGCTGGTCCGGCGCCGGGGTCCGCATCGCCGAGATCATCGCGGGCAGCCCCCTCGAGCAAGCGGGCACGAAGGTCGGGCCGGGGATCGTCATCGAGGCGATCGACGGCACCGCGATCACGGCCGGAGCCAACTGGTACCCGCTGCTCGACCACGCCGAGGGCACGCTCGTCCGGCTCGCTCTCTTCGACCCCACCGCCGGCTCGCGGTGGCAGGAGACCGTGAGGCCGATCTCACAACGCGCGGAGGACGCGCTGCTCTACGAGCGCTGGGTGCGCACCCGACGGGCGGAGGTCGACCGGCTGTCCGGCGGACGGCTCGGCTACGCCCACATCCGCAGCATGAACGACTCCCGCTACCGGGAGATCTTCGAGGACATCTTCGGCCTCGCGGTCGGCAAGGACGGCATCGTCCTCGACACCCGGTTCAACAACGGCGGCAACCTGGTCGAGCCTCTGACGGTGTTCCTGACCGGTCAGGTCTACGCCCGCGCGGTTCCCCGAGGGCAGCAGATCGGCGTCGAGCCGGGCTTCCGCTGGACCAAGCCCTCGATCGTGGTCATGAACGAGGGCAACTACTCCGACGCCCACTGCTTCCCGAAGGCATACACCGACCTCGGGATCGGCGAGACGGTCGGGATGCAGGTCCCGGGAACCTGCACCTCGGTGTGGTGGGAGCAGCTGCAGGATTCGTCGCTGCGGTTCGGCATCCCAATGGTGGGCTACCTCGACAATGCCGGCCGGCTGCTCGAGAACCAGCACCTCGATCCTGACCACGAGATCGACAACGACCCGGCCGTGGAGTCGAAGGGACGCGACCAGCAGCTCGAGAAGGCGGTCACGGTGCTGCTCGAGAGCCTCGCCCGGACGCCCTGACGCGATCTCAGGTCAGCGCCGTGCCCGCGTCGACAGGGTCCGCTCGGTCGGCAGGTAGACCCACGCCGGCTCGGCGTCGCGACCGGGGGGTGCGACGATGACCTCGACCCTCCGGTACAGGCCATCGCCGACCCCCTCGTAGGCATCCAGGCGCTCGAGGTCCATCGGCCCGACACCGCGGTACAGGCGCCCTTCGACCACAGAACCCTCGGTGGGCACCAGCACGGGCCAGCGGAAGCGGGGCAGGATCTCCACCCGATACCCGGCAAGGTGCGCCGGCTCGAACGGGATCGGCCGTTCGAGCAGGTTGGCCACGAAGCGCTCATCGAGCAGCGTGCCGTATGTGAATACCGGCAGCGGTCTCAGATCGGGGACCTCTGCCGCCGGCAGCATCGAGCGTGGCTGGTCCGTCACCGGTCCATTATCCCCGACCGACTCCCGTGTACAGAGCCCCGAGCAATGCGCTGACGGCGCGTCTCCCGAAACGGTCGCCCACCCGGCGACGTCCTTGCTCCCCGAGCCGGAGCGCGAACCCCTCGTCCGCCGCGAGCTGCCCCACCGCGGCCGCCATGGCGGCAACGTCGCCGGCTGGGACCCGGACACAGCCCGCACCCGACCACTCGCGGGTCCCTCCGACGTCGGCGACCACCACCGGCGTACCCTGGGCGAGAGCTTCCACGCCCAGAATCCCGAACGGCTCCTGCCATCTGGCGGGGAACAGGAGCGCCCGTGCGCGCCGCAACTCTCCGGCGAGCTCGGCCCGGCCGAGCCAACCGAGCCGCTCGGCGCCTTCCACCTCGCACTCGAGCGGGCCTGCGCCCGCGACCCGCAGCGGCAGCGGCCGTCCCGAGAACCGCCACGCGCCCAGCGCATCGGCCGGCCCCTTGTGGTGCACCAGCCTCCCGCCGAGCAGGAACGCCTCGCCCGCGCTGCGCCGCGGCCGTCCGGTTTCGACCCACGGCGGGATGACCTCCGCGCCCGGAAGCCCGGCCGCTTCGAGCTCCTCGGCCATGTAGCGGGACAGCACCACCAGTCGGGCGCCCCTCAGGGCATCGCGGCGCGCCCTCGTCCGCCGCAGCATCCTGCGCCGGTAGTCGGGCTCGGGCAGGCAGGCGGTGCAGACTGCCTCGCCCATCGGCTGGTGGCACCGAGCACCGGTCGGCAGGGTCTTTCCCGGCCCCGGGCAGAGCACGCGGTGGTCCTGGACCGTCGCGATCGCCCTCCCGGTCGAGCTCGCGGCGTGGATCGCCACCGGGTTCATCACGTTCTGAAGGTGCACGACCTCGGCTACGGAAAGCAGGTCGGCGAGGCGGTCGCAACCCGCCTCGGAGGCTCCCGCCGCCGCGAGCCCCCGGACCCTGACCGCGGTCGCCCGACACGGAAGATCGACGTCCGGCGCCACTCTCCCGCATGCAACAGTCACCTCGTGTCCGGCACCGCACGCCCAGGAGACGAGCTGCAGCAGGTGGTGATCCGCCCCGCCCCTGGTCGACAACCGGTCGCTGAGATAGAGAACCCGCACCCGTTCATGCTAGCCCGCTCGTCGCGCGGGGTGTCCCGACCTCCTGCGACAGCTCGCGAGGGGCTCGAAAGAAGATGCCCGCCCGGCTCGGCCGGGCGGGCGTTCGATTCGCGGGATCTCGAACCCTACGGGCGCTTCAGCCAGAACTGGTAGCTGCCGCTGCCGGAGTAGCTCGAGATCCTGAAGTAGTAGTAGCCGGAGCTTCCGGTGTACTTGATGTGCTCCGAGGACGAGCTCGAGGTCGAGCTGGCCACGCGGCTCCAGCGCGAGCCGCTCCACTTGTAGAGGGAGAGGTCGAAGTCGGTCCCACCCGGGCCCTCGAGCCATCCCTCGTGGGTGCCGGACGCCGAGTAGTAGTAGGTGCCGTTGGGCTGGACGTCGGAGTCGCCGGTGCCGCTCAGGAATCCGGTGTACTCGGTGCAGCCGGTGCAGGGCGCGCCGCCTCCCGGCGGATCGGTCACGGTGACCGACTTCGTCACGTTGGCGGTCGCCCCGTCGTCGTCGGTGACCGTCAGCTTGACGCTGTAGGTCCCGCCCGCGGCGTAGGTGTGTGACGGGTTGCGGGTGGTCGAGGTGCCGCCGTCGCCGAAGGTCCAGCTCCACCCCACCACGCTGCCGTCCGAGTCGCTCGAGGTGTCGGTGAAGGTCGCGGTCAGGTCCGAGGTCGAGAAGCTGAAGTTCGCGGTCGGCGGCGAGTTCGGCACGCCGCTGTTATAGCTTCCCGCGAGCGTCACCCCGGAGTAGCTCGAGTACGCACGCAGCATCACGTACCAGTCCCCCGAAGAGGGCGAGGCGAAGCTGCAGCTCTCGGCGTTGCCGGTCTTGTACGGCCGGCAGTCGTAGGCCGAGGTGGTCGGCAGGCTTCCATAGCGAACATAGAGGTCGCAGTCGCCCGAACCGCCCGAGATCTGGAACACGAGGTTGCTCGACCCCGAGGGCACGTTCAGCTTGTAGTAGTCGAGGGCGCCGGTGGAGCCGGACAGGTTGGACACCGGCACGCCGTTGGACAGCACGGTCACCGTCAGTGCGCCGCCCGGGACGCCGACCGCGTTCCAGGCCGAATGGACCGCATCCACCTCGGCCTGACCGTAGAGGTCCTGGGCCGACTGGGCGGTCGCGGTGCGCGCGCCCTCGAAGTTGGTCGAGGAGGTCATGTAGACCGTCAGCGCGCGGTAGAAGATCTGCTCCGCCTTGGTGACGCCGATCGCCGGGACGTTGACCGTGGTCTTGCCCCTCGGATGGGTGCCGCCCTCGACCAGCAGCACGAAGGCCAGGTTGGCGATGCCGCTGTTGCCGTGCACGCCGCAGTAGTCGTTGTACTGAGTCGGGGTGCAGGGGTCTGGGTACAGCCGCTCGGGGTAGTAGTCCTTCGAGTAGCCGTCGGCGGTCGGGTTGTCCATGTACCGCAGGGCGTCGCCGGAGGTTCCGGGGGTGTAGATGTCCTCGCCCAAGAGCCAGGTGTTCGAGGTGATCCCGCCGACCGAGAAGATCTCGGTGGAAGCCCCGAACACGTCGGACATCGCCTCGTTGAGGGCGCCGGACTCCTTCTGGTAGACCAGGTTCGCGGTCGTGTCGGTCACCGCGTGGGTGAGCTCGTGGGCGACCACGTCGAGGGCACCGGAAAGCGGGCTGAAGGTCGAGCCGTCGCCGTCCCCGTACACCATCTGCGAGCCGTTCCAGTACGCGTTGTTGTAGTTCGAGCCGTAGTGGACCGTCGAGGTGAGAGTGGCCCCGCTCCCGTTGTAGGAGTCGCGGCCGAACTTCTGCCAGTAGTAGTTGTAGGTGGTGCCGGAGTGGTTGTAGGCATCCATCGCGACGCTGTCGCCGGACGAGCCGCCCTCGTTGAACAGGAGCGTGCCCGGCAACGAGCTGCCGTTGTTGGCGGTGTAGATCCTCCGATAGAGACTGGTGTGGATCAGCGGGTGCACGGTCGCGAACCGGCCGGTCCGAGCGTCGGCGAAGACGATGTCGCGGGCCTCGCCGATCGGACCCTCCGACGTCACCTCGGCGCTCCACGCCATCCGCACGTCGCCGCGGTCGTCGACCACGTACACCAGCTGCGGCTCACCGAGCACGGTGCCTCGCACGCCGATCTCCTCCAGGGCGCGCCCGATCGCCTTGTCGCCATCGAGCTCTGGACGCTCGGGGAGGCCCGCGACGGAGACCACCCGCCCGCTGAGGGCGAGGACCTCGCCGCTGCCCCGCATCGCGTGCAGCACCACGTCCGCCCCGATCACCGGCAGCCCGCGGTGGAACTGCTGCATCCGGACGTGGATCTGGCCCAGCTGATCCTCGTCGGTGCGCTCGACCGACAGCTCCTCGTCGCCGGACAGGGCCAGCACGTCGCGCAGGCCGAGCACGAAGCGCGGCGCCGCCGCCTCCGCAGCCCCGCCGCCGAGAGTGCCCAGCCGTCCGGCAACGAAGGACGGCCTGCCTCGCCCGTCGAAGGTGACAGCATGGACCTCCGGCAGGCGTTGGAGCGCCTCCAGCTGCGCCGCCGAGGGGTTCGCACGGTCGGACGGGCCGCCCGGAGCCGCCATCGCCACCATCGGGACGACGACGACGAGGCACAACACCAACAGATGACGTCTCTTCACGGTCACGCCTCCTCCTTCGTTGTGGCGACCTCCGGACCCTGGGGCCGCCGCTGTCAGCAACCGGTTTCAAATGGGTTGGCTACGATGGCGGAAGGTGTATCACGGCGGAATTTCAGCCGTCAAGAGGGTGAGTTCGCGTGGAGAGCACGCAGAACGGGCTCTCTCCTGCACGACCTCTCTCTAGGTTGTTCTCTCTCAGGAAGCTGACGTTTTCCTGACGAAGCGAGCAAGGTATATCTTTACCTTCTCATGACTATCTTCGTACCGGATCAGGGTCCACGACGGGTGCGCGTCCCGCCCTCGCTCCCGGCTCACCCGAGGTCCGGAAGCACGAATCGGAGCGCTCGCTCGAGCTCGGGCACCAGGGCCACCGGAAAAGTGTGACCCGTGCTCCGATAGACCCGCAGCTCGGTTCGGTACCCCGCCGCATCGAACGCCGCCGCTGCCTCCCGCGTACCGTCCATGGCACGGTCGTGCGAGCCGACCATGAAGTAAAAGGGTGGAGCACGCTCACCGGCGACCGGGGGCTGGTCGGTTCCTGCCTCGAATCCACATGCCATCGGAATCACACCGGTGAAACGAGCCGGAGCGCCGGCGCCGAGGGCGAAGGCGATCCAGCCCCCCTGTGAGAAGCCGGTGAGCACGATGCGATCGTGATCGAGTACGTGGCTCCGGGCGAGCCGCTGCAGCGCGAGATCCACCACCAGCTCGGCCTCTTCGGTACCTGCCCAGCTGAACCCAGCGCCGAAAGCGTGCTGGGAGGCCGGACACACCAGCAGGAGACCGGCCTTGCGGGTCACCCGACGCCACTCCTCGGGATAGCCGTCCGGCCGTCCTCCGTGGCCGTGAAGGGCGACCAGGACCCCCGCCGGCCGGTGCGGATCGTGGTCGCGGGGCTCCACCACCAGCGGCGGGTTCTCCTCGCACCGCGCCTCCAGCCAGGTCTGGTAATGCTCCCAGTTGAGGTCGACGGCCCGGACGACGGACGCGAACCGGGGGTCCCCCCGGACCGAGGCCAGATCATCGTCCTCCCGGATCAGCCGACGGCGGTAGAAGCCCGACTCGACCGCGCGCGCCAACCATGAGAACGCGTGGTCAAGGCGGCCGGCGCGAGCGTGGGCGCAGGCGATCGTGTACCGGGTCCGCCACTGACCGGGCTGGGCGCGCTCGAGGGCCTCTCCGAGCTCGGTCGCCAGGTCCCAGTCGGCCGCCCGGTAGGCCTCGCGGAACCCGTTCTGAAGAGCCTCGCTGTCCGGCTGCGACGACCACAGGGCTGCGGTCGCGAAGATCAGGCACCCGATGCAGGTTGCCCCTGCGACGACAGGTCGCGCACGACTCACCATCGGTGGGAGGTACGGACCGAAAAGACCCGGGTTCGACCCGTGATGCCGGACCACGCCGGGCGGCGAGGGGACCCTGCGACCCTCGGCTCAGGTCGCGAGCAGCACCTCGCCGCTGCCGATCCCGCCGCCGACGCAGCGGCTGGTGACCCCGACCCGCCCACCCCTGCGGCGCAGCTGGTGGACCATGTCGACCACCTGACGGGCTCCGGTGGCACCGACCGGGTGCCCGAGGGAGATGCCGCTCCCCCACTGGTTGACCTTCTCGCGGCGGAGGTCCGGCAGGTCGTGGAACGCGGCGGCCAGCACCGCCGCAAAGGCCTCGTTGATCTCGAACAGGTCGACGTCGCCGATCCCGAGGCCGCAGCGCTCGAGCAGCGGCGGGATGACCTTGAACGCCCCCTCGCCCATGTACTCCCGCTCGACCCCGACGTTCCAGAACCCGGCCAGCTCGGCGAGAGGTTCGAGCCCCAGCTCGTCGGCGTAGTCGCGGGTGGTCAACACGACGGCGGCCGCCGCGTCGTTCAGACTCGAGGCGTTGACCGCGGTGATCGTCCCTCCGTCGCGCTTGAAGTAGGGTCGCGCTGCGGCGAGCTGCTCGCGTGTGATCGGTCGCGGGCCCTCGTCGCGGGCCACCTCTTTGGGCTCGCCCTTACGCTGCGGCACCGACACCGGGACCACGTAGCCGTCGAAGGCACCCTCCTCCCAGGCCGCCAGGGCGTTCTGGTGGCTGGCGAAGGCGACCTCGTCCTGCTCCTCCCGGCTGACTCCGTAGCGGTCGACCAGCCGCTCGGTGAGCAGCCCCATCAGCTCGCCAGATCCCACGTTGACGTCGGTCAGGGCGCCGAACAGCCCGTCGACCAGGGTCATGTCGCCGTAGAGCTGACTCGTGGTGCGGCCGGCGAAGAGGTAGCGGGCGACGTTCGACATCGACTCGACCCCGCCCGCGATGCCGAGGCGGACCTCCCCCAACCTGATCCGGCGTGCGAGCGAGTGGATCGCCGCCCCTCCGGAGGCGCAGTTCTCGTGAAAGGTGGTCCCGGGCGAGGTCGGCGGCACCCCGGCGAACTCCGCGGCGGTCTTGGCGAGGTTCGGCGATCTCGGGTCCTGCATCACCCATCCCATGCAGGTGTACTCGACCCGAGCGGGGTCGAGCCGGGTGCGCTCGAGCAGCGCCTTGAGGCACTCGGTGGCGAGCGGACGCGCCTGGAGAGCGGCGAGCGCGCCTCCGATGGCCCCGATCGGGGTCCGAACCGCTCCGGCGATGACCACTTGAGGTGACGTCATGAGGTGCTCCTTTCCCCTGCGTGACATGATCATGCCACAGCGCGGCACGAGCTGTCGCCACAGCGCGGCGCAACGGGTCCCGGACCGGGTCCGGCTCGCCACCTCTCTGCTAGCATGACTTCGATGACTCCTCGCATCGGATCCGACGCCGACCGCCTCCTCGAGCGGGTCGAGCGAGCGCTGGCACGATGTCTGGAGTGGAGCGCGCGCGGCCGCCATCGCAAGGTGCTGTCGGAGGTCGAACGGCTGCTGCCGCTGGCCAACGATCGTGGCTCGATCCGTGCCCGGCTGTTGGTCTGGAAGGCGCAGGCGCTGGTGGCGATGGGCTTCGGCGAGCGCGCCCTGCAGGCGGCCAGCCAGTCATGGGAGATCGAGGCTTCTCCCCACGCCTGCCACCTGATCGCGGCCGCCAGTGCCTCGGTCGGTGAGGACGAGCAGGCGGAGGAGGTGCTGCGCATCGGGTGGGGTCTCTTCCCGTCCGCCGGCCACCTCCCGGTCCAGCTCGCGATGCTGCTCGCCGACCAGGGCAGGCTTCCCGAGGCGCTCGAGGTGCTCGACTCGATCACCTCGCCCAACGACCTGCCGGACGAGCTTCAGGTCTTTCTGTTCGGGCTGCGCGCGAACCTCCTCGCGACCCTCGGGCGTTGGTCCGAGGCGGAGGTCATGCTGCGTGAGGGCCTGCGCCGCCATCCCGACGCCGAGCTGCTGCGCGACACCCGCGACCGCCTGCTCGCTACCGAGAGCAGGATGAGGGCCGAGGAGGCGCTCGAGGCCTCGTGGCGTGCGGCGCTCGATCCCCTCGAAGGGGTCGATGCCGAGGTCGACGACGCGCTGGTTCGGCTCGGCGTGGTGCTGGAGGCTCCGGAGCTGGTCACCACCGCGGCCCGGCGCCTGTGGCGGGCTTTTCGGGTCGCCGATCCGGTCCGCCCCCAGTCCCCAGATCCCTGGGCCGTGGCCGCTCTGGTCGCGGTGCTCGAGCTCGACGGTCTCCAGCCGTCGGTTGCTTCGGCCGCGCGAACAGTCCGTGCGAACCCGTCGACGGTCCGCGCCGCAGCACGCCGGGTGCGTCGCTGGATCAACGGCCTCGCGCCCGAGATCGCCAGGAGGTCGTTCGCGGCCGCGGCCAACCCCCGCTTGGACGAACCGACCGAGCGGCCGCCCGGACGCCAGCGAAGCGGAGCCGTGCTCGCCTTTCCACAGCCGGCGCCGCCGGGAGACAGCTGATGCCCCGACACCTTTTCGCAGCCACGGTTCTCCTGCTCGCGGCCGTCGCCTCGGATGCGGCTCAGAAGGAGCTTCAGACGACCGCCCACTACCCTGCGACCCCGGGCAAGAGGATCGTCCTCGACACCGCCAACCTCGATGTGTCCGTGCGATCGGCCGACGTCGCCCAGATCGCGGTCACCACCGATCTCAGGATCTCCGGAGTCAGCGCGGAGCGCGGCGACGCCTGGGTGGCGCAGCACACTCCCGCGGTCGAGGACACCAGCGAGCGCTTGTCGGTGGTGGTCAAGCCCGGGCGCTCCGGGTTCCTGTGGTTCGGACACCTGACGGCGAGGGCCCGCCTCGCGGTGGTGGCGCCCTTCGCAGCCGTGCCGGATCTCACCACGACCTCCGGTGCGATCAGCCTTCGCGGCGACTTCAGCGGCGCCCTCCCGCTGCGGCTGCGGACCGCGACCGGCGACATGGAGATGCTCGGCGCCGCGCCGCAGGTCGACATCCGGACCACCTCCGGAGCCTCCAGGCTCGAGCTGGTGCGGCCCGCCGACCACATCTTCGCCAGAACCTCGTCGGGCGACGTGACCGTCGTCGGCGGCGCCCGGGACGTCGAGGTCGAGACCTCTTCAGGCACGGTCTGGATGAGCAATCTCTCAGGCTCCGCCCGGGTCGTCACCTCGAACGGACGGATCACGCTGCGCTGGGACCGCCTCCCGGACGGATCGAGGATCGAGGTCCGGTCCGCGTCGGGCAAGGTTCAGATCGTGCTGCCGGCCGGCTCGCGCCCGGCGGGCGCGCTGCGCACGACCACCGGCACCATCCGCTGCGACCTTCCCGGGACCGTCAGCGCCGAGGCCGACACCGTGACCCTCGAGGGCACCGGCTCGGTGCTCGACGTGGAGAGCGCCTCCGGGGAGATCATCGTGACCCTGGCGGACGGGTAGGCGGACCACCGCAGCGACGCGAGCCCGAACTCGCCGCGAGCAGCCGAGCGAGCCCGTCGTCATCGCCATGCGAGGACGACTGGGGGAGCAGGCTGATCGGGGTGAGTCACAAGCCGCCAAGCGGCTCCGTAACTCGCCGCGAGCAGCCGAGCGAGCCCGTCGTCATCGCCATGCGAGGACGACTGGGGGAGCAGGCTGATCGGGGTGAGTCACAAGCCGCCAAGCGGCTCCGTAACTCGCCGCGAGCAGCCGAGCGAGCCCGTCGTCATCGCCATGCGAGGACGACTGGGGGAGCAGGCTGATCGGGGTGAGTCACCTGCCCGAAAGGGCGCCGTAACCCGAACCCGTTGCCTGCCGCCCGCTGGCCGATCCAGGGCTCTCGCGCCACTGGGAACGGAATCGACCCCATCCGCTCACCGTCGAGCTGTCGTGCGGGCACGGCCCGCGCTGAGCTCCGGCCCTGGGTTGCGCCCGATGCTCGTCCGTACCGCGCGGTTCACCCAGCCGAACCTTCGGACCCGGATTGCGTTAGACGATGATGACGGCCGACGAGGTCGAGGCCGAGACGGGAGGATGCCCATGAGACGCGTCCCCGGAGTCCTGATCGCCACTCTTCTGCTCGCCACCCTGCCCGCGGTGGCGGCCGATACCCGAACGCTGAGCGGGAGCCAGTCCGCGGGCGGCATCGACGTGCTCTCCGTCGACGCCGGCGTCGGCCAGGTCGAGGTGATCGCGGAGCAGACCGACGAGATCCGTTGGGAGGTCGTGCTCAAGCCCCGCCGCGGAGGCATCTTCTCGTCCAGGAAGGCCGGCGAGGAGGATGTCCGCTCGGCTCGGCTCGAGGCGGAGGTTCGCCGCGGCGAGCTCCGGCTCGAGGTCGACACGGAGTCCCGCGACCGTCGGTTCGAGGAGCGCTGGACGATCCACATGCCGGCCACGATCGCGTTCGAGCTCGACATCGGGGTCGGCGACGTGCGAGTGGACGGGCTCTCGGGCGGTGTGGTGATGGACGCGGGGGTCGGCGACGTCGAGCTCGACGTGGCCGGCGGTCGGGTGCGGGTGGAGGCCGGAGTCGGCGACGTGACGGTCCGCGCCCCGGCGGCGGCCTACGGGTCGGCCGAGGCCTCTGCGGGGGTCGGCGACGCCAGCATCAGAGTCCGCAACCGTACCACCGAGTCGGGCGGCTTCCTGGGCAGCGAGGCCTCCTGGCGAGGCGACGGCGAGCACGCGGTGACGGTCGAGGTCGGTGTCGGCGACGCCTCGATCCTCCTCGACTAGGCCCGGAACGACGCCGAGAGGAGCCGACCACCGGCACGAGCCAACGCTCTCCCGCTTCGTCGCGGACCGACGACAGCGGGAATCCTGTGACCCTCCGGCGCGGCAGGTCGTGCCACTCTCCATGCCTTTTCTCGCGCGGAGCGGGCGGAAGAACTTCGGGTCCGCGGGCCCTCGCGAGGGCCCGCGGACCCGGAGATCCTGCTAGAGTGAGCGGCATCACATCCCGCACCGCCGGACGGTGGACGTTCTGGCGGTCGCTCGACCAGGAGGCGTCGTGGAGACCACCGACCGTTCCCACCTGAGCCTGCCCGAGAACGCCTACCGCAAGCTGAACCCGGGTGAAGAGTACCGGCCGGTCGTCCCGGAGGACCGTCCCCTGCCCGAGGCGACGCCGTACGCCGTCTTCTGGGGCCTGGTCTACGCCGTGCTGTTCTCCGCTGCCGCCGCCTACCTCGGGCTCAAGATCGGCCAGGTCTTCGAGGCCGCCATCCCGATCGCCATCCTGGCGGTCGGAGCCTCGGCCCTGCTCGGACGCAAGAACGCCCTGTCCGAGAACGTGATCATCCAGTCCATCGGAGCCGCTTCCGGCGTCATCGTCGCCGGCGCGATCTTCACCCTGCCGGGGCTCTACATCCTCGGGCTCGACGCGACCTTTCTCCAGGTCTTCCTGTCCTCGCTGTTCGGCGGCTTCCTCGGCATCCTCTTCCTGATCCCCTTCCGCCGCTACTTCGTCAAGGACATGCACGGCGAGTTCCCCTTCCCCGAGGCCACCGCCACCACCGAGGTGCTGGTGGCCGGCGAGGCCGGCGGACGAGCAGGCCAGGGTGCTGGCATCGGCGGCGCGCTGGTCGGGCGGGCTCTACGACTTCCTGGTCTCCGGCTTCGGCGCCTGGAAGGAGGTGGTCTCGACCACCGTGTTCGGGTGGGGCCAGCGCCTGGCCGACACGATCAAGCTGGGAGTTCCGGCTCAACGTCGGCGCCGCCGTCATGGGCCTGGGCTACATCATCGGCCTGAGCTACGCCGCGATCATCTGCGCCGGCTCGTTCCTCGCCTGGTGGGTGCTGGTCCCGCTGGTCTACTTCATCGGCGCCCAGGTGCCCGAGCCGTTCGCCACCCGCAGCGGCCTGACCATCGCCGAGATGACCCCCGATCCAGATCTTCCGCGACTACGTGCGCCACATCGGCATCGGCGGCATCGCCGCCGCCGGCATCATCGGCATCCTCAAGAGCTGGCGGATCATCGTCGGCGCCTTCAAGCTCGCCCTGCAGGAGTTCTCCGGCGGCGGTGCAGGGCGGCGAGCGGCGACGTCGAGCGCACCCAGCGCGACCTCCGCGATGAAGTGGGTCATGACCGCCATCCTGGCGACCCTCGCCGGCACCTTCCTGTTCTTCCGCTTCGGGGTGGTCGGCAACCTCTTCCACGCCGTGGTGGGGCTGGTCGTGGTGACCGTGATCGCCTTCCTCTTCACCACCGTCGCCGCCCGGGCGATCGCCATCGTCGGCACCAACCCGGTCTCGGGCATGACCCTGATGACCCTGATCATCTCGTCCGTGGTCCTGCTCCAGGTCGGGGCTCACCGGGCGGACCGGGCATCCTCGCCGCGCTGATCATCGGCGGCGTGGTCTGCACCGCCCTGTCGATGGCCGGCGGCTTCATCACCGACCTCAAGATCGGCTACTGGCTCGGCACCACGCCGCCAGACCCAGGAACGGTGGAAGTTCCTCGGCACCCTCGTCGCGTCGGCTTCGGTGGGCGTCGTCATCCTGCTGCTGTACAAGACCTACGGATTCGGCGTCCCCACCCTCGAGCACCCGACCGCCCTGCCCGCCCCGCAGGCATCGGCCATGGCCGCGGTGATCGAGCCGCTGATGACCGGACAGCCGGCGCCCTGGCTGCTCTACCTGGCCGGCGATCTTCCTCGCCCTCGTGCTCGAGATCGTCGGTGCCGGCGCTGGCCTTCGCCCTCGGCATGTACCTGCCGATCGAGCTCAACACCCCGCTGCTCTGGTCGGCGGTCTGGTCGCCCTGGTACGTCTCGACCCGATCGAAGGACGAGAAGCTCAACGTCGAGCGGCGCGAGCGCGGCACCCTGATCGCGTCCGGGCTTCATCGCCGGCGGCGCGATCATGGGCGTGGTGGCTGCGTTCATCAACTTCTTCGGCAAAGAGCTGGCCGGGCCGCAGTGGTCGCTCAACGCGACCGCCGGCCTCGCTCACTGGACCGAGAGTGTTCCGGCCGAGGCGCTCGGGTTCGGGATGTTCGCGCTGCTGCTGATCTTCTTTGCCTGGTCGTCGATGCGCAGGACCTGATGCCGATGGGGGCTCGACGGCCGGCCGGCACGGCCAGATCGAGTCAGGTCACGCACAGACGCGACTGAAGCGACCGGATCAGCGCCTCCGGGTCGTCCTCGACCCGCATCCCGGGGGGCGGCCGTCCCGGCGGCGGGACCGCGCTCCACGAGCGATGGCACCACAGCTCACGTCCCGCCTTGAGCGCGAGCGCGATCTCCGACAGCGTGCCGAGACCCCCACCGATGGCGACGCAGAGATCGGCTGAGAGCACGTTGAAGGCGTTGCGGGCCGAACCCGCGCCGGTGAACACAGCGACCTTCACCCAGGGATTCGGATAGTCTGCGGTCGGACCGGCGACCGGCAGCACGCCGACGGTCGTTCCGCCGGCCGCGATCGCACCCCGGCAGGCAGCCGCCATCACGCCGGGCCCACCGCCGGTGAGCACCGCCCACCCCGCCGCCGCCGCGCATCGCCCGACCCTCTCCGCCACCCGCTCCAGCTCGGCCGTGGCCTGGCCGGGGCCGAGCACGGCCAGCACCAGGAGTCGCTCACCGGTCTTGCCCATTGCAGACCCCCGAACCGATTCTCGTCGATCCGGCGCGCACGCGCGAGTGGGAAAAGAAAAGCGGCCCGGGCTGGAGCCCGGGCCGCGGGGTTCACTATCGGGGGGGGCCTACTCCATCACCACCATGGTCACACGGCGGTTCGCGGACCGGCCGTCGCGGGTGGAGTTGTCCTGCAGCGGCTTGTACTCGCCGTAGGAGATCACGTTCATCCGGTGCAGAGCGAAGCCCTGCTCCATGTTGAGATAGCGCATCACCTGCTGGGCGCGCTTGTACCCCAGCTCGAGGTTGTACTTCTCGCTGCCGATGTTGTCGGTGTGGCCCTGGATCTCGATGAAGACGTTCTTGTTGTCGCCCTTCACCTTGGCGGCGAACGCATCGAGGGCGGCCTTGGCCTCGTCACCCAGCTCGAACTGGTTGAAGCCGAACTTCACGTCGTTGTCGGACAGCGTCACCTCGTAGAGGAACTTGCCCTTGGCGAGCTTGCCCGCCTCTTCGGCGCGCGCGAGCGCGTCACGAGCGGTGTCGGACAGCTTCGCGATCTTGCCTTCGAGCTCGGCGTCCTTCGCCTGCAGCTTGCCGATGTCGGCCTGGCTCTGCTCGACCTGGCCCTGCACCTCACCGATCTTGGCGTCGGTGACCTTCTGGGATGCCTGTACCTGCTCCTGAACGTAGGTCTTGGTGGCGCAACCCGTCACAGTCAGGCCAGCGGCCAGCAGGACGATCAACGCCGGGGAAAGGAACTTCCGCATTCTCCACCTCCTCGATTCCTGTACCTCTCGGTGTTTCGGATGCCTCCTGGCATCGCGGCATGAATATAGCACACGCTTTCAAGCACAAGCTGTCAAAACTCTTTGAGATATTACCACGTGACGCACGCCGGGGCGGCCGGTTCCTCCTCCGCCGCACACTGGACCACGCCATCCAGCAGCCTTACCACCACCGGAGTCTGGAAGAACCAGTCGATCCCGGGTGGCAGCTCCGCGGTGCTGCACTCGGTACACGGCATCGGCTGAACGCCTACGTTCGGGAAACCGTCGCGCTCCGGAACCGCCACCGCCGTCACGGGCACCGCCAGCGGCCCGACGAAGTAGAGCTCCATCAGCTCGTGGCAGTGCTCGCAGTCCTTGCGGTAGAAGAGGATCAGCTGCTCCCCGGTCTCGAGCCCGGCCGGGGCGCCGATCACCCACCCCGCCAGCTCGAGGTCGTGCCACGGGCGGCCGATCCACGAGCCGTAGTCCGGCAGATAGTAGCCCTGGGCGGGCAGGGCGGCGCCGTCCGACGCCGCTGCCTCGGCACTCGCTGCGGAGCTCGCCGGACGGGGCAGGCCGAAAGCCGCCGCGAAGACCGCGACCACCAGAAGGCCTGTGGCGGCGACTCGCCAGGTCGGCAGGGTCGGGGTCACGCGCAGCGAGGCGGTCCGCCGTCCGGCCAGCACGACGGCCGCCAGCAGCAGCCCGTCGATCGCGAGGGTGATCCCCGGGTGAACCTGCACCGAGCCGAAGCAGCCGCAGCTCGACGCGCCGGCCGCGAGCTCGCCCGCCAGCACCGCGAGGAAGACGCCCAGCATCACCGCGGCCACCGGTCGTGCGAGCGCCGGCAGCAACCAGATGACCGCGACCGCCGCGAGCTCGACCGCGATCGAGAAGCGCAGAAAGAACACCAGATCGATCCCCGCGCCCCCGACCCCGGTGACCAGCACCGAGGGCATGCTCGACGGGCTCAGATCGGTCAGCTTGGTCAGCGCCCCGGCCAGCAACCACAGCGGAACGAGCAGGCGGGTCACGATCCATCCGATCGCCGCCGCCGTCCCGGCTCCTGATCGAGCACCTGACCCGGATTCGAGCGTCTGCGCCATCGTCCCTCCCAGCCGTCGCGCCCTCAGGTCCTCTCCACGCCCAGCCGGCGCCAGACCTCCAGCTCCAGCTCACCTGCCCCACGAGCGGTTGCCGCGAGCGCATGCTCCGCCCGCTCCAGCATCCCGGCAGCGTCGGGATCGGAGGCGATCCCCTTGAGGTTGATGCGCACGTTGAGTGCAGCTCCGACCGCTGCGGCGCGGGCCATGGCGGCGCCGACCCCGGCATCCGACACCGAGGCCTCCATGCCCAGCCTCGCTGCCTCGCGGCACAGCTCCACCAGGCGCGGACAGAGCTCGGCGACCTCGAGCGGCACCGCCGCCGCCCCGAGCGTGGCCTCTCGCACTGCGGTATCCCGTTCCGCGCCCGGTTTCCGGCTCGCCTCCATGAGGCGCTCGAAGGCCCACGTGTCCTCGTCGATCGCGTCCAGCAGGCGCTGCTTGAGCCCCTGCGCCTCCACCGCCACCGCCTCGAGCTGCTCCCGGGCCTCCGCGAAGGCCGACTTGGGGTGCGGCAGATTGGCCACCATCGCGGCCAACGCCGCCGACAACGCCCCGGCCAGGGCCGCGACCGAGCCGCCGCCGGGGGCCGCCGAGTCGCGCGAGGTCTCGTCCGCGAAACCCTGCAGGGTCAGCGACACGAGCGGACGCTCCTGTGCCAGCAGGTACTCGATCACCTTGTGCTTCGGGTCGAACGGCGCCACCTCGGCGAGACCGAGCGAACGGACCGCGGTGTGGACGACGTCCGCGTCCGGCACCCCGGTCGAGCGCTCCATCCGACGCAGGTAGGTTCTGCCAGCCTCGAGAATCACCGAGCGCGGAACCAATCCCACCAGCTCGGACCCGGTCACCCGCATGCCACGGGCCCGGGCGCTGGCGTCGCAGGCGTCGAACGCCGCGTGCAGCGGGGTCTCGTCGAGGTCGACCAGGTTCATCGAGACCTGGGCGCAGCCGTACTCGGGGATCGACCAGCCGACCGCGCGCACACCCTTGAGCATGCCCGGCTCGACCACCGTGCGGCCGTCGTCGTCGGTGACCGTGCGGCCCTTCTCGCGCACGTCGAAGGCCACTCGATTGGCCCATCTCTTGTCGACCGTGTTCAGATTGACGTTGTACGCCACCAAGAACTTGCGCGCGCCCACCGCCACCGCGCCGAAGCCCGGGACGAGCTCGGCGGGGCCGAAGTCGGGCGCGAAGGACGGGTCCTTGAGCTTCTCGGCCAGCGCTTCGTACTCGCCCTTGCGGATGTCGGCCAGCGAACGGCGCTCGGGCCGCGACGCGGCGAACTCGTAGAGGAACACCGGCACGCCGAGCTCGTCCCCGAGCCGCCGCCCGAGCCGGTTGGCGAGCTCGACGCACTCGTCCATGGTCACGTCCGCGACCGGCACGAACGGCACCACGTCGGTCGCGCCCATGCGAGGGTGGGCGCCGTGGTGTGAGCGCATGTCGATCAGCATCTTCGACGCCTTGACCAGCTCGAACGCCCCGTCGAGCACCGCCTCGGGCTCACCCACCAGGGTGATCACCGTGCGGTTGGTCTCCTGACCGGGGTCGACGTCGAGCACCCTGACCCCGGGCACCGCGGCCGCAGCCGCGACGACGGCCCGGTAGACCTCCTCACGGCGTCCTTCCGAGATGTTCGGCACGCACTCGACGAGCTTCATCAGGACCTCCTGCGGCCGACCATGCTAGTCGCCCGACCCCACCCTTTCAACCGCTCCACTGTCGCGATCCTGTAACGGGGCAGATTCTCGGTACGTTCATGACCGCAGAGCAGCGTCGCGTCAGGTCGGGGCGACCCCGTCCACCGTGAGGCGCGGAGATGGTTGACGGTCGAGGTGGACTCATTTAGACTAGTGTTAGACTAGTCGAAGTGGAGGATCACACGTGATCACCGTCGGCGCTTACGAGGCCAAGACCCATCTCTCGAGGCTCCTGGACCGGGTCGCCGCCGGTGAGACGATCACCATCACCCGGCACGGGCACGCCATCGCCGTGCTTCGACCCGCCGACGAGGACCGCCGGCCACCCGTGCCAACGACCGTCGCGGACCTCCGCGCCTTTCGACGCGGTCGCCGGCTCAATGGGCTCGAGCTCCGTGATCTCATCGAGGAGGGCCGACGGTGAACGCCGTGGTCGTCGATTGCTCGGTGACCATGGCGTGGTGCTTCGAAGATGAATGCGACCCGCTCGCGGACGCTGTGCTCGACCTGATCGGAGAGGTGGACGTCTGGGCCCCTTCGATCTGGCCGCTCGAGGTCGCGAACGTGATCCTCGTCGCCGAGCGGCGCGGGCGGCTCGTCAGCGCCGAGTCGACCCGTTTCGTCGAGCTTCTCGGTGATCTGCCGATCCTGATTGACGGGACGACCCACGAGCGGGCGCTCGGATCCGTGGTCGCGAGGGGTCGAGCCCTCGGGCTCTCAGCCTATGACGCCGCCTACATCGACCTCGCCGAGCGCAAGGGCGCCGTGCTGGCGACCCGCGACTCCAAGCTGGCCGCGGCGTGCAGGGCGGCCGGCATCCAGGTCCTCGAGCCCTCAGTCTGACGCGCGACGATTCCACACCTGAAGCCCGACCCTGCGTCCGGTGCGTGTCGTGCCCTCGCAGGTTCTCCCAGGCCTGGGCCCTTCCCTCCCCATTCTCCGCAGACACCAGCGGCTCCCTTTCTCGGCCGCTTCGATTCTCAATCCTCGCTACCACGACACACGTTCCATCTGCCGGGCAGCTTGAATGTGATTCATCGAGCCCGCTACCCGGACCGAATCGCCCATACCCTCTTGGTGTCCTGGTGTCTTGGCGGTGGCCCTACCCCAGCCCCTCGACGAACCCGGCCATCTTCTCGAACGCCTCGGCGATCGAAGCGACCGAGAACAGGAGCGGCTGGTAGGTCGTGATCGGGTAGGGCGTGTCCTTCGCGACCTCCGGGTCGAAGGGCCGGATCTCGACCTCGCCCGAGAGGGCGTGCTCGAGCTCGCCGAAGCTGGACAGCAGGCCGGCGCCGTAGGCCTTCAGCTCGCCCTGCTCGTACAGCACACCGTACTCGATGGTGAACCAGTACAGCGTCGCGAGCTGCTCGATCTGGCGGTCGTCGGCGCGCATCGAGCCTTCGCCGAACTTCTGCGAGAGGTCGGCGAACTCCGGGATCGCGAGCATCGGGGCGTGGCCCATCAGCTCGTGCACGATGTCGGGCTCCGGGGTGTAGAGCGGCTGGCTCGAGTGGCGGATGTACTGGGTCGAGCAGAAGACTCGCCGCCCGAGGTGGCCGAGGAACTCCCGGGCGGAGACCAGCCCGGCCACCGGCCGCAGGCGGAAGCCGGTGCGCTCGGTGAGGAACGCCGATACGTCGGCGAGCTGGGGGACCCGCTCGCGAGCGTGACCGAGGTCGCGGAACACCGCGTTGAACTCGCGGTTGGCGTGGGTCGGGTAGAGCGTCGTGAGCCGGTCGAAGGCGGTCGCCCAGGTCGCGTGCTCGGCCGGCGTGTACTCCACGCGCTGCGGCTCGGAGTCCTCGCCAGGCTTCGGGGCGAGGCGCGCGATCTGGTCGCGGCGCCGGCGGTACTCCGGATCGTGAAAGCCGGGATGGTCGGCATCCAGCTCGACGATGTGCTCGAACTCCCCCATCGGCTCCCTCCGTGTCGGATGGCTCCGGACTATGTCATGACGCCCCGCACGGCGCAAGCCGCGGCACGGCGTGGTACCGAGGATGGGGTGACGCGGCCCGCAGACCGCGCTACTCTCGTCGGTCGACGATGGCGAGGGTGGCGGTTCTCGCGTCGGGCGGGGTCGACAGCTCCGTGGCCCTGTGCCGGCTGGCCGAGCGGGCGGAGCACGAGCTGACCGCGTTCTACGTCCGCATCTGGCTCGAGGACGAGCTCGCGTTCCTCGGCACCTGCCCGTGGCAGGAGGACCTGGACCAGGTGCGGCGGGTCTGCGAGCTGACCGGCGTGCCGCTCGAGATCGTCTCCCTGCAACGGGAGTACCACGAGCGTGTGGTCGAGGCTGCCCTCGACGAGCTACGCCGGGGCAGGACGCCGAGCCCGGACGTGCTGTGCAACCGCCGGATCAAGTTCGGCGCCTTTATCGACCGTATCGGCTCCGAGTTCGATAGTGTCGCCTCGGGCCACTACGCCCGCACCCGGATCCGGGACGACGGCCGGGTCGAGCTGCTGCGCGCTGTCGATCCGGTCAAGGACCAGACCTACTTCCTGTGCCGCCTCGACCAGTCGCAGGTGGCGCGGTCGTTGTTCCCCATCGGCGGCTCGACCAAACCCGAGGTCAGGGCCGAGGCGCGGCGTCGCGGTCTCGCCAACGCCTCCCGCCCCGACAGCCAGGGGATCTGCTTCCTCGGCCGGGTGCCGTACGACGAGTTCGTCCGCTTCCACCTCGGCGAGCGCCCGGGCGAGATCAGGGAGAGCGGCTCGGGACGTTCTCTCGGCCACCACCGAGGAACGTGGTTCCACACCATCGGCCAGCGCCGGGGCCTGGGTCTCGCCGGTGGCCCCTGGTACGTGGTCGACAAGGACCTCGAGGCCAATCTGCTCTGGGTCTGCCACGGCGAGCGGCTCGAGCACCATCGGCGAGGGCGGTTTCTGGTCGCCGACCCGACCTGGATCGTGGACCCGCCCGCCGACGGTCAGCTCGAGGTGCGCCTCCGTCATGGCCCGACCGTGGCGCCTTGCCGGATCGCGTGGCGCGGGGACCTGATCGAGGTCGAGCTCACCGAGCCGGACCCCGGCATCGCCCCCGGCCAGTACGCGGTGCTGTACGACGGAGACCTCTGCCTGGGGGGCGGGAGCATCACCGGGTGAGGACGGTAGGAAATCCGTCTCAGACCAGCTCGACCACTGCCGCGTCCGTCGGGCGCCGGCCAGCCGCTTGCTGGACCGCCATCGCGATCACGTCGATCGCGTCTGACTTGAGGAGGAAGGCGTCGAAGCCGGCCTCCACCGCCTCGGTCTCCAGCGCACCGTACAGCGTCAGCAGGATGAGCCCCACCGACGGGCGATCCCGCCGGATGCGCCGCGCCGCCTCGAGGCCGTCCATGCGAGGCATGATCGCGTCGAGCACCACCACATCCGGCTCGAGCTCTGCGACCAGCTCCACTGCCTGGGCGCCGTCGTCCGCGCGGCCGACGACATCGAACCCCGGCCAGGTCTGGAGTAACGCCACCAGCGCCTCGCGAGCACGCCAGTCGTCGTCTGCGACCACGATCCTCAGGCTGGCAGGTTGATCTTCGACCGACATCTCCACCTCCGGTCCGAAACCAGGTCCTGCCATCATCCTCGGCCCGATTCGGTCACGCGTCGTCGGACGAATGGCGGAGATTCCGTCAGTGGAATGGTGGACAGCTGAGCGTTCAACCGGAATCGGTGTCCTCGAGCCTGACCAGGCCGACCCGGAGGGCGTAGAGCGCCGCCTGGGTCCGGCTCTCGATCCCGAGCTTGGCCAGAACCCTGCCGACGTGGGTCCGCACCGTCGCGTCCGAGATTCCGAGTCGGCTGCCGATCATGCGATTCGAGAGCCCGTGGGCCACCAGTCGGAGCACGTCCCGTTCGCGCTCGGTCAACGCCTCGTGGTGGATGGTGCTCGACCCGTCGCGAGCCACCTCACGCAGAAGACGCCGGGCGACCCCGGGGTCGAGAACTGTACGCCCCTCGGCCGCCATCCGGATCGCCCGGACGACCTCGTCTGGCCTCGAGCTCTTCAGCACATACCCGAGCGCCCCGGCGTGGACGGCGGGCAGCAGCAGCGCGTCAACCGAGTGGCTGGTCAGCACCACAACCCGCGCATCTGGATCGTCGGCCCGCAGGCGACGGATCGCCTCAACGCCGCTCACCCCCGGCATCTCGAGGTCCATCACCACCACATCGGGTCGGAGGTCGGCCGCTCGGGCGACTGCCTCCCGACCGTCCCCCGCCTCTCCGACCACGTCGATGTCGGGTTCCGTGGCCAGCAGGGCGCACAAGCCCTTGCGCACCACGGTGTGATCGTCAACCACCAAGACGCGGATGACGCCCGGAGACACGGCTTCACGTCCGAGCGAGGGGCACCCGTGCCCTCACGACGCACCCTTCTCCCGGCCGGCTCTCGACCTCGAGCCGACCGCCGAGGCGTTCCACCCGCTCCCTCATCCCCTGCAACCCGAATCCCCCTCCGGACCGTGGGGCGTTCACCTCGAATCCTCGTCCGTCGTCGCGCACGGTCAGCAGGATCGTGCCGTCGTCCAACCGCTCCAACGACAACGAAACCGAGGCCGCATCGGAGTGTTTGGTGACGTTGTTGAGGGCTTCGCTGGCGATGCCGTAGAGCTCCTCCTCCATGCGTTCGGGCACCGGTCCGACCTCCGAGATCGTCAGCTGGACCTGGACCCCACACCGTCGCTCGACCGCACCCAGTCTCTCCTCGATAGCTCCAGCCAGACCGAAGTCCGACAGTGCGGAGGGCCTCAGCTCGTAGATCAGCAGCCGCATCTCCCGCAGCGCGTGGATCGCCGCCTCGCGAGCCTGGACTGCGTGCTCGCCCGCGGTCGAGAGCTCGCCCGCCCCGAGCTGCCGGGAGGCGGCCTCAGCGTACATCGCGGCCGCG
Organism: uncultured Acidobacteriota bacterium; assembly: GCA_963714745.1. Taxonomy (GTDB): domain Bacteria; phylum Acidobacteriota; class Thermoanaerobaculia; order Thermoanaerobaculales; family Sulfomarinibacteraceae; genus CAVQPK01. Next base: position 869,645 of record CAVQPK010000007.1, on the reverse strand, counting down.
TACAGGGACTGGCTGATCGAGTCGTGCAGCTCACGCGCGAGACGCTGACGCTCTTCCAGCACGGCCACCCGCTGCTCACGGTCCCGCAGCGCCTCGGCGAAGCTCACGCCGAAGCAAGCCACCGCCGCCCGCAGGTCGTGGTCGACGGCCGCCGCAGCCGCCCTTCGACCCTCCGGGTCGCCCGCCATCTCGGCTTCGATCTCGGGCGCCACCGCGTCCTTGAGCCGCAGCAGGGCGTCAAGGACCTCGTCGATCGCGAAGCCGACCTCGAAACGCGGCTCGCTGATCGCCCGGGCATGAACGACCATCGGCTCGGGTGAGCCCCGGCGCAGGCCCTCGATCAGGGCCGAGAGGCCCTCCGACAACCAGCCGCGCACATCCTGCGCGGACTGCTCGCGGTAGTGAGGGCCCGGACCCTCCAGAATCGCCGACGACCACCGATCGAGAATCCGATCGCGATGCCGGGCCAGCCTACCGGCGAGACGAGCGCGGAGATCGAGCATGGGGCGGCAGCGGCTCCTTCGGGTTCGCAGGAAGGGACACGATCGGCGGCTCCGTGGGATCTCACTCTACCATTCAGCCCGGAGACTCCCCGAAGGCCTGCAGCGCGCAGCCTGAGAGCATTGGCGGTCCCGCCCGGTTCACAGCGGGCGCGGCTCGGGTTATCCTGCGCGCGACGGGAGGCGACCATGGAGTGGATCTACCACTGCCCGAACTGCGGCGGCATGCTGAACCCGGATGAGACGGTCATCCTCCTCGCCGAGCGAGACGGCGCTCGGCTGCTCGTCGGCCTTCATCCGGAACCCGGCAACTACCACCTCCACCTCCCTCCCGGGGTGACGATGCCGGAGGGCAGCCGGTGGGAGTTCGACTGCCCGCTGTGCCGGACCAGCCTGGTCAGCGAGCTCAGCCCGGACCTGTGCGCGCTCGACCTCGAAAGCGGCGGCGGCCGCCATCGCGTGTTCTTCTCCCGCGTCGCCGGCGAGCAGGCCACCTTCGTGCTGCGGGCCGAAGGCATGCTGGAGGACTACGGGACCCACCGCGACAAGTACGTCGAGCAGCTGGTCCACCGGATGTACGCGAGGTAGCTCGCCCGGGACCGGGCGACCCTCACTCGGAGCGGGGTCGCTGCATGGCCTCGAGCAACCGTCCGACCCTGAAGATGTAGTTGAAACCGGACGCGATCACCAGCACGAACGAGGTGTAGAAGCACGCCGTCGGCATCCAGCCCGGAACCGCGGCGAGGTTGGCGAGCAGCACCACAGCGATAGTGACCACCTGGAGCGTGGTGGTGAGCTTGCCGAGGATCGACGGCGGGAAGTGCCGCAGGCCCTCCACCAGGTAGAGCGCGAGGGCCACCAACATGATGAAGCCGTCGCGGAACAGGGCCAGAATCGTCAGCCAGAGCGGAATCACCACCGCCTGGCCCTGGGGCACCGTCAGCGCCACGTACGCCGTGGTGATGAGCAGCTTGTCTGCGATCGGGTCGAGGTAGGCGCCGAATCTGGAGCGCATCCGGAGCACCCGGGCGAGATACCCGTCAAGGGTGTCGGTGAGCCCGGCGATCACGAACGTCCACAACGCGAGCCGGAAGTCGTGCTCGTTCACCGCCAGCACGAAGAACGGCACCATGGCCATCCGGATCATGGTCAGCACGTTGGGCAGCGTGAGGGGACGCAGAGAGTTCTCGACCCGATCCCGGATCCGCTTCCGGCCCAGCTCATCTCCCGCTTCGTCGGAGATCAGCGCGCGGTCGTTCGGTTCTTCAGCCACAGCAGCCTCAGGCCGACCAGGGTGAGATCCGGCTCGACATGCTCAATCAGCTCCGAGTGGGCGGCAATGGTCGCAGCGAAACCGCCAGTGGCCACGACCCTTGCGCCGGGCAGCTCCGCCAGGACCCGCCGGGTGATCCCGTCGACCAGCCCGAGGTAGCCGTAGAAGAGCCCCGACTGGATGCTGTCGACGGTCCCCTTTCCGATCACTCTCGGCGGCGGCTCGAGCGCCACTCTCGGCAGCTTGGCGGTGCGCCCGAAGAGCGCGTCCGCGGTAATGCCGGGACCGGGCGCGATCACCCCTCCGAGGTACTCGCCACGCTCCGAGACCACCTCCCATGTGACCGCTGTCCCGAAGTCCACCACCAGGCACGGGCCGCCGTAGAGGGCGAACGCCGCGACCGCGTCGCACAGACGATCGGCGCCCAGCTCCTGCGGCGTCTCGACCTTGAGCGGCATGCCGGTCCGGATCCCCGGCCCGACGAAGAACGCCTCGTGACCGAGGTACCGCGCGACGCCCTCGGCCATCCGGGGATCGAGAGGCGGCACGACGGACGAGACCGCCACCCCGCCGAGACCGTCGGGCTCGACGCCCTCCCACCTGAGGAGCTGCAGCAGCCACAGCCCGACCTCGTCGGCGGTCCGGTCGCCCTGGGTGGTGAGCCGCCACCTCCTGCGCAGGCTCTCGCCCGCAAACAGGCCCACCACAGTGTTGGTGTTGCCGACGTCGAGGGCCAGCAGCAAGTCCCCCACGCGATCCTCCAGGTGTCGACCGCTCCCCGATGCGCATCGGTCGGGTTGGCGTACACTCCCGGCCGCGACGCGGAGCAGCCGCGCCGCCGGGAGGCACATTCTATATGACCGGACGCCCCGATCCGTCGTCCGGCGGCATGCTCGGTCGCCGCCTCGCGTTACGCGGTCTGGCGCTGCGCGGGAACCGCCCGATTCTGATCTCAACGGCGTCCGCCGCCAGCTTCCGAACCCACGAGACCGCCGGGGCGTACCTCACTCGGGCGTCCCGCCTCACGATGAAAGGAGCTCGTGCATGAAAGCCCGACACCTCGCCCCCATCCTCGCCGTCGTCACCGCCCTCCACCTGGCCGCGGCGGTCGGCGCCGAGGACGCCAGGATCCCGGTCCGGGAGGTCTCCCTCGACAACGGAATGAGGCTGCTGCTGGTCGAACGCCCGGAAGCCGCCACCGTCTCCGCCGGCTGGGTCGCTCACGTCGGCTCGGCCAACGAGACCTACGGCGCGACCGGGATCGCCCACCTCTTCGAGCACATGATGTTCAAGGGGACCCCGACCATCGGCACCACCGACCACGAGGCCGAGCGGGCCATCATGAGCGAGCTCGACTCGATCCGGACGCAGATGGAAGCCGAGTACGAGGTCCTCCGCGAGGCCAAGCGGCGCGGCACCCTCGCCGGCGGCGTCTACGATCCGGAGAACCAGACCCCTCGCCTCGCCGAGCTCCGCGCCCGGCTCGCCGAGCTCCAGCAGCGGCAGGCCGAGCTGATCGTCAAGGACGAGTTCGACGAGATCTACACCCGGGAAGGCGCCTCGGTGGTCAACGCCGGCACCACCAACGACCTCACCCTGTACTTCTCCACCCTGCCCGCGAACAAGCTCGAGCTGTGGTTCTGGATGGAGTCGGAACGGCTCCTCCATCCGGTCTTCCGCGAGTTCTACTCCGAGCGCGACGTGGTCCGCGAGGAGCGCCGGATGCGCGGTGGAGTCCGACCCGACTGCCAAGTTCGAGGAGCAGTTCGACTCGATCTTCTGGGCGTCGACTCCCTACGCCCACCCGGTGGTCGGCTGGGCCAGCGACGTCGAGTCGATCTCCCGGGACCAGGCCGACCGTTTCTTTGCGACCTACTACGCACCCAACAACCTCACCGCGGCCCTGGTCGGCAACTTCGACACCGACCAGGCGCTCGCGCTCGCCACGCGCTACTTCGGGCGGATCCCGCGCGGGACGGCACCTCCGCCTCCGGTCGTGACCGAGCCCACCCAACAGCTCGCGCCGCGACGGATGGTCGCCGAGGCGGAGACCAACCCCTCGGTCCACCTGCGCTGGCACGGCGTGCCCTTCGTGCACGTCGACGCCGCCGCCCTCGACGTCGCCACCGATCTTCTCGCCGGGCGGACCGGACGGCTCTACCGCGCCCTGGTGGAGGACCAGAAGGTGGCCACCGGTGAACCCTACGCTGTCCAGCAGCCGCTCCGGCTGGCCGGCCTGGTCGAGGTCGGCGCCGAGGTCGCCGACGGCCACACGCATCAGCAGGTCGAGCAGGCGCTGTTGGCCCAGGTGGAGCGGCTCAAGACCGAGCCGGTGCCGGCCCGGGAGCTGCAGAAGGTGAAGAACCGGAGCCTGGCGGACTCCTACCGCCGCCTGCAGTCGGACTTCGGGCTGATGCTCCAGCTGCTGTTCTACGACGCGCTCGGCGACTGGCAGTTCCTCAACGAGGCCTATCAACGCACCCAGGCGGTCACCGCCGAGGACGTGCAGCGGGTGGCGACGACCTACCTCACCGCCCCGGGCCTCAACGCGCTCTGGTACGAACGCAAGCCGGGTACCGCGCCCGAGGACCCCGCGCTCGCAGCGCTGTCCAGCCAGGCGCGCGACTACGCCAAGCGCATGCTGGCCCAGATCGCGACCATCGAGGACCAGGGAACGCTCCAGCGGGGTCTGGCCCAGATCCGCGGCCAGGCCGCCGAGGCGCCCGACGAGTTCCGGTCCGCTCTCGAGTACGTAGCCGCCAGGATCGAGGAGCGCCTCGCCGCTCTTGCGGCGGCGGCCGGGAAGGAGGAGTGACATGCGCCGGATGATCCTCGCCCTCGTTCTGCTCGCCGCGGCCGTCGCGCCCGCGGCGGAGATCCCGTCCCGTCCCGAGGAGCTGCGCTTTCCTCCCCTCACCTTCGAGCTTCCCGATCCCGACGGCCTGCGCGCGGAGCTGGCCAACGGCGTGCCGGTTTACGCCAAGCCGGATCGCTCCCTGCCTCTGGTCTCGCTGGCGGTCTACTTCCGCGGCGGGTCGTACCTCGAAGGTCCCGGCCAGGAGGGCCTGGCCGAGATCACCGGGGAAGCGTGGCGGACCGGCGGCGCCGGCGAGCTCGGCGCCCGTGAGCTCGACGAGGAGCTCGACTTCCTCGCCGCCAACCTGGCGACCAGCGTCGGCGACGTGTCCGGCTCGGTGTCGTTGAACGTGCTTTCCAAGGACCTCGACCGGGCGCTCGCCCTGATGATGGACCTGCTCACCAGGCCCCGCTTCCAGGAGGACCGGGTCGCGAAGGCCAAGGACGACCTGATCCAGGCGATGAAGACCCGCAACGACTCCGCGGCCGGCATCGAGGCGCGCGAGTGGAGCCGCCTGATCTACGGCGACGGCTTCTGGATGAACCGGCTGCCCACCAGGGCCTCGGTGCAGAGCGTCACCCCCGGCATGTGCCGAACCCTGGTCCGACGCCTGATCGGTGCCGGCAACCTGGTGGTGGCGGTCTCGGGGGACTTCGAGCCGGCCGAGCTCAAGGCCGCGCTCGAGCGGACCCTGGGGACGCTGCCGCCGCTGGAGAAGCCGCTGCCGGAGATCCCGCAGCCCGACACGACCCCGACCCCGGGCGTGTACGTGATCGACAAGACCGACGTCAACCAGGGCAGGGTCTCGATCGGCCTGCTCGGCCCCAGGCTCGGCGACCCGGACGAGGCCGCTCTGCTGGTCATGAACCACATTCTCGGCGGCGGCGGCTTCACCTCCTGGATCACCCAACGCGTGCGCTCCGACGAGGGTCTGGCCTACTCCGCGGGCTCCTCGATCTCGTTCCCGGTCACGATCCCCGGGACCTTTCGCGCATCGTTCCAGTCCAAGTCCTCGACCGTGGCCTACGCCGCCGCGATCACGTCGGGCCTGATCTCGGAGATCCGCACGCGTCGGGTCGACCCCGACGAGCTCGGGATCGCCAGAGAGCTCGTACATCGAGACCTTCCCCCGGCGCTTCGAAACCGCCGCCGGCACGGTCGGCACCTTCGCGGTCGACGAGCTGCTCGGCCGTCCCCACAGCTACTGGACCGGCTACCGCGACCGAATCCGGGCGGTCACCGCCGACGACGTCCTCAAGGCGGCGGTCCGGCACCTCGATCCTTCCCGGATGGTGTTCCTGGTGGTCGGCAATCTCGAGGAGATCCGGGCCGGCCATCCGGATCACACGGAGAAGCTCTCCGACTTCGGGGAGGTCACGCAGCTTCCGCTGCGCGACCCCATGACCTTGGCTCCCCTGCCGCAGTGAACGGTCCTCGCGGGCGCGCCCTTCACCGGGGCGCGCCCGCCGGGGCATTTCTTCCTGCCGACCTGTCGCTCGGCTTCGAACCGGCGCCCCGACGGCGCCCCAACCCGCACCAGACGAGCAGCGCGGCCGCCGCCAGCGCAGCGGTCGCCACGCCCCGCGCCAGCATCGGCTCGTGGTACTCGAGCACCACCAACCGCGTTCCGGGAGCGATGATCAGCGCCGACAGGTCACCGTCGCAGCGCAGCAGTGGCGCCCGCCGACCGTCGATGCGGGCGCGCCACCGGTCGTCCCAGGTCCGGTTGACCGTGAGCAGCGAGGGACCCGGGCCGAGTGCCTCGACCTGCATCGAGATCGAGTCCGGCCGTTCCTCCAGCCCGCCGACCCGGCACGGTCCCGGCTCCCGGCCGGGCGTCCATCCCGCCTCGGGCCCGACCAGGGCGGTGGTCCGCACCTGGTCGGGCGGGATCCGGGACAGCACCTCGCCCCAGCGGTCGAGCGACGGGAGGCTCTCGACCGCGCTCGCACACGCCACGGCGGCCCGGGGCCGGTCGACGCGACGCAGCGTCGCGTCCTCGCGGCGACCGGGAGCGCAGGCGAGAACCGCGCCGATGCTCCGGCGCGCGAGCGCCGCCGGCAGGAGATCCGGTCGCCGTGAGCCGAGGCTCGCCAGCGCGCGAAACGCCCGATCGCTCCACGCCAGCCGCGTCAGGTCGTAGTCGGGGTCGAGCGCGAGCGGGATGTCCCACTGAACGGGCCGGGGCGGCAGCGCGGGCGCCCGGACGCGGCACTCGGGCTGCCAGGCTGCGAGGTGGAACAGGGTCGTTCTCGGGGGCGGAAGCACGGGCCGCAGGACCTCGGGCACACGCTCGAGCTCGGCCAGCGGACGGCTCGGAAGCAGCGGCCGACCTGCCAGCGCGAGGTCCGCCATCGCCGCCGCGAGCACCATTGCCCAGGCCAGGCGCGACGGTCTGACCGCGATCAGCAACACCGCCCCTGCACCCAGCACCGCGCCGACGGCGGTGGCGACGGCGGCGCCGGCAACGGTCTGCGGCGCGAGCCCTGGTCCGAGGCTGGCCGGCGTCTGAGCGAGCGCCCACACCCCCGCGGCGACGGCCCCTGCGGCGCCGGCTCCGAGCAGGCCGAGGACGGCGGTCGCCGATCCGCGGCGGCCGGCCTGCAGCCGGTCCAGCGCCCGTGAAGCCAGGACCGCCGCGGCGAGCCCGAAACCGAGCGCCCACTTCTCCGGGAATCGAATCGGGAGCAGGGCCTCCATCACGGGCTCGATCAGCTTCCACACCGGAGAGTTGGCCCCCGAGGCCAGCACGACGCAGACGCCGAGGGTCAACGCCCACGCCAACGAAGCCCGACTGCGGCGCAGCAGCTCGGCGAGCATCAGCGCCGCCACCAGCGCGCCCGGGAAGAGCGAGGCCACCAGGGGACGGTCCTCGGGGGGGTCGTACCGGTCTCGAGTCCACACCCGGCCTGGGATCGGCTGAGCGACACGTGGCAGCCACGGCTCGACCAGCCGCTCGATCGGAAGCGACCACGACCCGAGCTCGAGCCCGACCTCGCCCGCGGCCCGCACCGACCGCCCGGCCAGCGCCGCCTGCGGCAGGACGGCCGGCGCCGCGAGCGCCAGCCCGAGCCCGAGGCCGACGACCAGGCCGACGGCGCGCACCGGCCCGCGGGGACCGGCGGGTCGCGGGTCCCACCCCTCGCTCGCGTCGACCATCACGGCCGGCAGCAGCAGCAGGGTCAGTGCCAGGCCGACCGGCGAACCGCCGCTGCACTGGAGGGCGAAGCAGACGGCCAGGCCCGCGAGCCAGCCGCGCCGGCCGCTGACCCACCAGCGGACGGCACAGCCCAGGGTCGCCGGGGCCAGCGCGAGGGTCCAGGCGACCGGAGGCATCGCGATCATCGACAGCCCGGGCCCGCCGAGCGCCCAGCAGGGGCCGAGTACGAGCGCGCTCCTGCGGCTGCGCCCAATGACGCCGAGCAGCCAGACCATCGACGCCGCACCGATCCCCAGCGGCAGCAGCACCCAGAGGCTGAACGCGAGCTCGAACGGGAGCACGAGAAAGAGCGCAGCGGTCGGGTGCAGCACCCCGAAGTTCGGGTTGGCGGCGAAGGGCTGGCCCTGGGCGAGGTCGGGTGTCCACCACGGAATCCCCCCCTGCGCGTCGTGGAGCCGGATCAGCATGTGTTTGACGGGTCGGTGAAAGCGCTCGAGGTCGCCGCCGGCGAGCCCCTCGCCGCGCATCACGAGACCGGGCGCGATCGCGGCCAGGGCCGCGGCCGTGAGCAGGGCGGCGAGCAGGATCTCGCTGGCCGCGCCGACCCCGGCCCGCCGGTCGGTGCTCCGCTGCTGCGGTCCGGGGGGGCCGGTGCTGTCCGCCGGGCTCATGGCAGCCGGCTGCCGCGGCAGTCCCACGCGCCGCTGGTCCACGCGCACATTCGGCCTCCACTGTCGAGCCTCCACAGGGTAGCAAGTCCCGGCCCGGTCGCTTCGGCCCGAATCTCGCCTTGCGACCGGGTGAGGGACGGTGCACAATGCCCGCACCCGCCCGTCGCGGGAGCACGATTCAAGGAGGCGGCATGAAGGTCCACGAGTATCAGGCGAAGGAGATCCTCGCGCGCTACGGCGTGGCCATCCCGCGCGGCATCCTGGTCACCGAGGCCGAAGCGGCGCGCAGCGCCGCGCAGGAGCTCGGCGGCCGGGTCGTCGTCAAGGCGCAGGTCCACGCCGGCGGCCGCGGCAAGGCCGGCGGCGTCAAGCTGGTCGGGTCTCCTGCCGAGGCGGTCGAGGCCGCCCGCGCAGATCCTCGGCATGACGCTGGTCACCAAGCAGACCGGCCCGGAGGGCAAGATCGTCCACAAGGTCCTGGTCGAGGAGGCGCTCGCCGATCGACCGCGAGCTCTACCTCGGCATCGTGCTCGACCGCGCCGCGGGCTTCCCGGTGATGATGGCCTCGCGGTTCGGCGGCATGGAGATCGAGGAGGTCGCCGCGCCAACCCCGAGGCGATCCTCAAGGCCCACTTCGACCCCGACGTCGGCCTGCAGCCCTACCAGGCGCGCCAGCTCGCCTTCGGGCTCGGCCTCGAGGGCGCGGCGTTCAAGTCCGGGCTCAAGTTCATGACCGCGCTCGCGACGGGCCTACGACGACGACCGACGCCTCGCTGGCCGAGATCAACCCGCTGATCACCACCACCGACGGCCGGGTGATGGCGCTCGACGCCAAGATGAACTTCGACGACAACGCCCTCTTCCGCCACCCGGACATCGTCGAGATGCGCGACCTCGACGAGGAGGAGCCGCTCGAGGTCGAGGCCTCGAAGTACGACCTCAACTACATCAAGCTCGACGGCACCATCGGCTGCATGGTCAACGGCGCCGGCCTGGCGATGGCGACCATGGACATCATCAAGCACGACGGCGGCGAGCCGGCCAACTTCCTCGACGTCGGCGGCGGCGCCTCGCCAGGAGCGGGTCGCGGCCGCGTTCCGCATCCTGCTGTCCGACCCCAACGTCAAGGGCGTCCTGATCAACATCTTCGGCGGCATCGTGCGCTGCGACATGATCGCGCGCGGCGTGGTCGAGGCGGCCCGCGAGGTCGGCGTCAAGGTGCCGCTGGTCGTCCGGCTCGAGGGCACCAACGTCGAGGAGGGCCGGCGCCTGCTCGCCGAGTCGGGGCTCGACCTGACCGTCGGCGACGGATGGCCGATGCGGCGAGAAGGTTGTCGCCGCCGTGGCGGGAAAGTGAGGGGGGAGCGATGAGCATCTGGGTCGACAGCGAAACGCGCATCGTCGTGCAGGGCCTGACCGGCAAGGAGGGCCAGTTCCACGCCGCGAAGTGCCGCGAGTACGGCACCAAGATCGTCGCCGGCGTCACCCCGGGCAAGGGCGGCCAGCAGGTCGACGGCGTGCCGATCTTCAACACCGTTGCCGACGCCGTCGCGGAGACCGGCGCCAACGCGTCGCTGATCTTCGTGCCGCCGCCGTTCGCCGCCGACGCCATCCTCGAGGCCGCCGACGCCGGCCTCGAGCTCGTCGTCTGCATCACCGAGGGCATCCCGGCGCGCGACATGGTGCGGGTGCAGCGCATCCTGCAGGGGCTGCCGACCCGGCTGATCGGCCCCAACTGCCCGGGGATCATCTCGCCCGGCCAGACCAAGATCGGCATCATGCCGGCCCACATCCACAAGCCGGGTCCGATCGGCGTCGTGTCCCGCTCCGGCACGCTGACCTACGAGGCGGTCGGCCAGCTCACCGCCCTCGGGCTCGGCCAGTCGACCTGCGTCGGCATCGGCGGCGACCCGCTGCCGGGCACCAACTTCATCGACTGCCTCGAGGCCTTCGAGGAGGACCCCGACACCGAGGGCATCGTGATGATCGGCGAGATCGGCGGCACCGCCGAGGAGGAGGCCGCCGAGTTCGTGGCGCAGTCGTGACCAAGCCGGTGGTCGCCTTCATCGCCGGCCAGACCGCGCCTCCGGGACGCCGCATGGGGCACGCCGGCGCGATCATCTCGGGCGGCAAGGGCACCGCCGCGGAGAAGATCGCCGCGCTCAAGGCGGCCGGCATCGCGGTCGCCGCCTCGCCGGCCGAGATCGGCATCACGATGAAGAACCTGCTCGGCACCCGCCCGCTCGAGTAGCGCGGGGGGAAGACCGCAGAGGGACGAGCCCCCTCCCGCCCGTGATCGAACCGAGGGTCGCGCCGCGCGCGGCCCTCGTTGCTTTCCGGGGGGCGGGCGGGAGTCGCGGTCCACTTCCGTGCCCCGGTGATTCAACTCACGGGCTGTCGAAGCGCACGATCTCGTCGGCGGCGAGGAACCAGAGCTCGGCGGCGGGGGTCGTCTCGAGCTCGAGGGCGTCCCGGAGCGCACGGGCGTAGGTCGCGACCTGTGCCCGGTATCTCCCAGCCCGCTCCTCCAGCCCCCGCCCGGGAGCGACCGCGTCGGTCTTGAAGTCCACCACGACCAGCTCGCCGGTCGACGCTTCGGCCGCCACCAGGTCCACGACCCCGGTCACGAAGCCGAGCGGGGCCTCATCGCCCCGCGGCGGGATCAGCAGCGGGAGCTCCCGCGCCACCAACGACGGCGCCAGGGCTCGCCACCGGCCCAGACACCGCCCGCGGGCGAGGCCGACGACGACCTCCTCGAGCCGCGCGCGCGCGGCGCCGGCCGCGCTCTCGTCGAGCCCGGCGACGTCCAGGCGTGCCAGGGCGAGGCTCTCGACCGCCGCCACCGGCTCGACCACGTCGGCAGCGAGCGCCTCCATCGCCCCGTGCACCGCGGTTCCGACCGCGGCCGCGACCGCCGACTCGCCGCTGGCGAGGACCGGCGGCGGCCGTTCGCCTGCAGCCTGCTCGTCGCCGGGCGCACCGTGCAGCTCGCCGCTCACCGTACCGGACCAACGCCGCGCCATCCGCTCACGGGCCTGCCGGCAGGTCGTCTCCAGCTCGGCGGGATCGAAGGTCCTCCGCGGCCGTTCGTCGCCGCTGTCGGGCCCTGGCCCGGCCTCCCCCTGTGCGGCCACTGCGGCGGCCGTTCGCCAGCGCAGGCCGTGCTCGTCGACGACCGAGGACGCTCCCTCCGAAAACAGCTGCCGGGCGACCTCGGGCGCCAGCCGGTGGCCGGCGAGGTCGAGCAGGGAGCGAGCGCGGTCCGGGTCGGTCGACCCTTCGTGATCGGACCACGCGCCCGAGAGCACCACCCGCTCCCGGGCTCGGGTCATGGCCACGTAGAGCAGCCGCACCCGCTCGCAGCGGCCGACCCGCTCCCGCTCCCGCTCCGCGGCGAGGTAGCCGGGGCTCGGCCGATCCAGCAGGCACGCGGCGCGCCCCCCACCGTGCGGCAGCAGCCCCGTGCCGCGACCGCCCCCCCGACCCCGGCTGTCCTTGTCGAGCTCGATCAGGTAGACGTGGTCGAAGTCCAGCCCCTTCGCGCCGTGGATCGTCATCACCTGGACCGCGTTCTCCACCGCCGCGGGCGCGGGGGCGACGGGGCTCTCGCGGGCCTCGTCCACCGCCCGCCTGAGCAGGCGCGCCACCTCCGCCGGTCGTTCTCCCCGCGACTCCAGCATCGCCTCCAGGTCATCCCAGAACTGCTCGAGGCGGCCGACCCGGAACCCGCCCAGAAACCTCGCCGAGGCCACCGCGGTGAGAGGCCACAGGGTGCGGGCACGCTCGACGAAGATCGCGGGCGGCTGGTCCCGCAGGACCCGGCGCAGGGCGGCGAGAGCCCGGACCGCGTGGCCGAGGGCGTCGCGCCAGCCGGGGACCCGGTCCAGCCCCGGCGCGTCCGCGGGCGGGGCCGCCGCGGCGACCGCCCGATCGACCTTCTCGATCGCCCCGGGCTCGCCCCGCACCGCCTCGGCGAGCAGGCGCGGCAACCCCCGGCGCCACAGCGGCAGCAGCGCTGCGTCAGGCACCGCGACCGCCTCCGAGCGCAGCAGGGTGAGCTGCGCGAGCCCGTCCGAAGGGTCGAGCAGCACCCGGATCAGGGCTGCCGCCGACACCACCTCGCGCTGCCGGTAGTAGGACCGCTCGCGGGTGACGGCGAACGGGATGCCGGCCTCGCGCAGGGCTTCGAGATAGCCGTCGAGGTCCGAGGTCGAGCGCAGCAGCACCGCCATTCGGTTCCAGCGCGGGCTGTCGTCCCGGCTCGCGACGGCGCCGAGGTCCGCGACCAGCGCCCGGGCCTCCGCCGCACGCCGGTCGGCGGCGACGGCGGCGGCCACCAGGCTGCCGTTCGACTCCGAGGGGTACGCCAGCCAGGCCTCGACCGGCGCCCGGGCTGCGTCTCGGAAGACCTCGGCGCCGCGGCGCTGCTCGCTGGCGACCAGGGGCTGGAACTCCGGCTGGAGGCCCGGGCGGCGCCGCATGACCGGCGCGACGATGCGCTCCACCTCGGCCAGCACCGGCGGGACCGAGCGGAAGCTGACCGCGAGCCGCACCACCTGCCCGCCTGCCGCCTCGAGGTCGTCGCGGAAGCCCTCGTAGGCTCCCAGGTCGGCGCTGCGCCAGCCGTAGATGGACTGCTTCGGGTCGCCGACCACGAACAGGCCCGGACGGACCTCCCCCTCCAGACCGAGCCGGCGCACGATCTCGCACTGGAGGCGGTCGGTGTCCTGGAACTCGTCCACCAGCAGCTGCCGGATGCCGCGGCGGACCTCGGCGGTGACCTCGGGATGCTCCGCGAGCAGCCGCCGGGCGCCCTCGAGCAGTCCGTCATAGCTGACGAGCCCCTGCTCCACGAGCCGCGCCCGGGCCGCGGCGACGAGCGGCGCCAGGACCCGCGCCGCCGCGCGATAGACCTCGGGCTCGAGGCTCTCGAGATCGGCGGCCACCTCGGCCACTCCCGCGGCCGCCGCCCGCAGTCGGACGAGGTCGACCCCTTCCAGAGCCCTGGCCTCGCTTCCGGTCAGCGTGCCCCTCGCCCACTTCTCCAGCCGCGACCGCGGCGCCTCTCCGCGCGGCCCGAGCGGACCGGACGGGCCCACGCACGCCTCGGGCGGCGAGGCGACCAGGATCGCGCGCGCCTGCCGCAGCAGGTCCAGGTCGGCCGAGGTCTTCCCGCGGCCGATCGTGTCCAGGCGGTCTGCGACGACGTCGAGCAGATCGTCGATCGCCGCCACCGCACCGGCGCACGACGCGGCGAGGATCTCCGGGGCGAAGGCATCCTCGGTCAGCTCCCGGTCGGCCCCCGCCGCGGTCAGCGCCGCCACCGCACCGACCAGCCGGTCGGGACCGGCGCCGGCCGCCGCGAGGGTGGCCCAGTCCCGGTCGGGAGGGTCGGTAAAGGCCGTGCGCATCGCCTGCTCGACGGTCTCGAACGCCACCGCCTCGGTCTGGATGCCGTCCGCGTCGATCTCGAGCTCGGGCGAGACCCCCGCCTCGACCGGCCAGCGCCGCAGCAGCGAGGCGCAGAAGGAGTGGATGGTGCGGGCCTCGAGGCGGTGGGTTGCCGCCGCCAGGTGCCGGGCGCGGTCGGCGGCCTCTGGGGGCAGCAGCGGGGGCTCGACCCCGAGCGGGGTCCCCCCGCCTGCGACCTCGGCCAGGGCGTGGGCCACCCGGGAGGCCATCTCCCCGGCCGCCGCCTCGGTGAAGGTGATCGCGACCACCCCTTCGAGCGTCCGAGCCGCCACGTCCCGGGGCGAGGACCCCAGGTCGGGCTCCGCGGCCGCCAGCTCCCAGCCCCGCCCCAGGCACCAGACCACCACCCGAGCCACCAGCACCGCCGTCTTCCCGGTCCCCGCGCCCGCCTCGACCGCGACCGGGCGTGCGAACTCCGTCTGCGCCGTGCGCCGCGCTGCCGCGTCCTCCCTCACCAGGCGATCGGACGGGGCGGTCACTCGTCCTCCCGATCGGCGCCAGCGCCCAGTCGCCACACCGCGCGGGCCGCCCGCTCGGCCCCGAGCCCCGACTCCTCCGGCTCGGCGAGCCACGCCTCGTGCCGACCCCGGAGCCCCGAGTCGTCCCTCACGCAGGCCTCGCGGACCCGGCAGCTGCGGCACCACGGCGACGGCCTCAGCTCCACGCGCCGACTGCCGTCTCCCCGGGAGCGGCGGGTCACGTTCCGGCTGGTCCGGGGCACCGCCACCCCCGCCGCCACGGCGCGCGCGATCACGCCGACCGCGGCCTCCAGACCCGCCGCGGCCTCACCGTCGTCGCCCGCGAGGCCGACCTCGACGCCGTCGTCCGCACCTCCCGGCCCGAGGTAGAGGTAGCGGCCGCCGGCCCCCGGAAGCGACGCGGCGTAGGCCGCCGCCTGCAGCAGCTCGCCGCGCCCGAGCGCGTCCAGCAGCGCGCGGCGCCGGCTCGCCGGCTGCTTCAAACGGGTCCAGCGCGGTCGCCCGGTCTTGTAGTCGGTGAGCGACGGGCCCGGGGACCCGGCGTCCACCCGGTCGGCCCGGAAGTGGAGCTCTGTGCCGCCGATCCGGGTCGTCCCGTCGACCTCGGCCGCGAGCACGCCGGCGCCCTCGTCAAGATCGAGCGCGGCCGAAGCGTAGGGCCGGGCGAGCAGCGCGAGCACTGCGGCGAAGCCGGGGAACGGCACTCCCTCCCGTCTCACCGCCTCGGCGGCGGCACGTGCCAACGCCCGGTCGAGCCATGCCTCGTCGGCCTGGAGAAGCTCCGCCGGCTCGCGGCGGACGGCCTCGCTGAGGTCGGTCTCGCGGGCCGCGCCGCAGGCGGCCGCACGAGCGGCCAGAACCTCGTGGACGACGATTCCCACCAGGCGACGGTCGACGGTGGGAAGCGCGAGCAGCGGGTCGTCCATCGGCGCCACCCGGAGCACCCGGGTCACGAAAGCCTGCCACGGACAGCGCGCCGTCGCCTCCAGGCCGGTCACCGTCGCGCTCCCGTCCGCGCCCAGGCTGCCGAGGCCGAGCAGCCCGAAGAAGGGCCCCGCGTCGGCGTCCGGCCTCTCGAGCTCCTCCAGGGCCTGCGCCAGTGCCCTCGCGGCCGCCTCGGTGCCGTCCGGCACCTCCCCGTGCAGCCGGCTCCAACCCTCGGCGAGCGCGGCGGGCAGAGCCGCCGTCCAGGCGCCGCGGTTCGCGGCCAGTCCGCCGCTGACGGCGTGCTCCCACGCGGTGGCAGGACTGCCTGCCAGGGTGCCACGCGGGATCGCCTCGGGTGCGCCGTAGAGCGCCTTCAGCTCCTCGACGAAGGGCGACGCGGGGCTCGCGCCCCGAGTGCCTCCCGCCGCCCACGACAGCGTGACCTCGGGCGCGGCCGAGGCCAGCTGCGCGAACAGGTAGCGCTCCTCGAGAAAGCCCCGGGCCTTGACCGGAATCTCCGGAAGCACCGCGGCGAGCCTCGCGCGAACTTCGTCCGGCAGCAGCGGTTCCTGCCGCACCTGGCGAGGGAAGGCGTCCCGTTGCAGCCCGATGACGAAGAGGTGCTCGAAGGTACGACCCCTGGCCTCCATCGCCCCGAGCACCTGGATGCCGCCCCCCGCGCCGCCGAGCCCCACCCGACTGAGCTCCCGGGCGGCCCAGGCCAACGCCGACACCCACTCCGTCCGCGACACCGGGCCCAGCGGGGAGAGCTCGGCCACGCAGCGCTCGAGGGCCTCGTGCAGGGCCTCCTCGGCGTCCGCCGGCCAGCCGCCCTGCAGCTCCACGAGCTCGGCGGTGCGCAGGGCGTGGGCGGATGCCGCCGCGGAGCCGGGCCAGCCCCCGAGCAGCGCGACGGCGGTCCGGGCGGCGTCACGCTGGGCGGCCAGCTGGGCCGCCTCGACCCGGACCGGCTCGAGGCCCCCGTTCTCGTCGTCCTCGTCGTCGGGTCCGGCGGCCAGGGGCAGCCGCACCCCTCCCCGCGGAGGCTCCAGGCGGGTCAGGTCGGCGAGGCGGGTCGCACCCAGCACCCGCAGCGCCGCCGCCACCTCGAAGGAGGCGTCGAGACCGGAGGCGGCCTCCCGCCACCGGTCCACCGTCGCCCGGCCGCCCGCCGCGACGACCTCCAGCAGGCCGGCCAGCCGCACCCGGAGATCGCCGCCGGGCGCGGCCAGGGAGTCGCCGGAGAACGGGACGCCGAGCCGCTCGAGGTGACGCACCAGCGGTGAGACCGGCGGCCCGACCTCGCGCGCGACCACCGCCACGCGCTCCGGCACGGCGCCGCCGTCCAGCAGCGCCCGCACCCGTTCGGCCACCTCCCGCGCCTCGGCCTCTCGGTCGGCCGCCGGGACCATGTGGAGCCGGGGCTCTTGCCCCGGCGGGCGCGGCTCGCCGACAGTGCCCGAGCGGGACAGGCGCTCCAGGAGCCGTGACGCGAACGCGCCGGCGTCACCGCCCGCCGGATCCGGCGGCAGGTCCACGATCACGAGGGCACCCCGCCGCATCAGGTTGTCCAGCAGGTCGCCAGCAACCCCCGTCACGTCGGCAAAACCGTGCACCACCACGGAGCGGGCCGGGAGCGCTGCCCCCGATGCCAGCGCCTCGGAAGCCCGTGCGAGGACCCGCGAGCCGAGGTCCACGCCGAGCCGGCGCGCGGCGGTCTCCACTCGCGAGGCCACCCGCACCACCGCGGCGGCCCGCACGAGGACATCCTCCCGCGCCCGGCGCCGGTCCAACCCCGCCAGGAGCTCGAGCGCGGGCTCCACCGACGCGGGGCCGAGGCCGGCGTCGAGGAGGTCGCGCACCGGCGCGACCACCGCGGAGAAGGGGTCGGAAAGCCCGCCGAGGCTCGAGGCGAGGGCCGGCTCTTCGGCTGCGAAACGCCGAGTCAGCACGCCGAGAGCCGCTTCCGCCGGGCGCGCCGGAGCGCTGCTGTGCGCGAGCAGCCCGCGCGCGAGCCCGCCCAGGGTCTCCACCACCACGCCGGCGAGAGGGCGGCCGGCCGCCACCAGGCGCGCCGCGACGTGGACCCGAAGCGCGCGGGACGGCACCACCACCCGCACCGGTTCCCCGAGCTCGGAGGGCCGGCGCGGCCGGAGAGACTCGACCAGGTCCAGCAGGGCGCGCTCCGCGCTCCGCGGTCCCGAGGTGGTGATCACCCGCGAAACGGGTTCCTGAGTCATCGTGCCGGTCATCGCAGCACCGCCACGGGTCCGGTGTCAAGCGATGGAAGCTCCCGCCCGGAGGCCCGGGCGGCCGCCGAAAACAGGTACCATGGCGATCGGCTCGAGGAGTGCGCGGGAGGTGGCGAATGGCCGACCCGAACCCCGTCCTGGATCGCTGGAGGTCGCTCGCCGGCACGCCGGCGGGACGCTGGCTGTTCAGCCGGCTGGTGGGCTTCATGGCTCCCTACACCGGGACCATCGCTGCCACCGTGCTCACCCTGGAGCCCGGCCGCGCGCGGATCACGATGCGCGACCGGCGCAGGGTCCGCAATCACCTGAGATCGATCCACGCCGCCGCGATGATGAACCTGGCGGAGATGACCGGAGGCCTGCTGGCGACGGTGTCGATGCCGCCCGGCGCGCGGATGATCCCGACCGGGCTCAGCATCGACTTCCTCAAGAAGGCGCGAGGGCGCCTGGTCGCCGAGGGCCGCTGCGAGGTGCCCGCCACCGCCGATCACGGTCCGCTGCCGGTCGAGGTCGTGCTCCGCGACGGCGCCGGGGACGAGGTCGCCCGCGCCACGGTCACCACCCTGGTCGGACCGGTCTCTTCTTCGCGCGCCTGATCAGCGCACCGTCACCGGCGGCATCCACACCGCTCCCGGGACCTCCACCCGGCCTTCGGCCCACCATGCCTGGAAGGTCTCGAGGTCGAGGTTGGTGTCCTGGCGCTTCTCGGCGAACCGCTGCCACCAAGCCAGCCGCGCCGGAAAGTCGACCAGCGTCAGCGGCGCTCCCGGTTCGAGCCCGGCCAGCTGGCGGGCCTCGTCGAGGGCGACGTCGAAGCCGCCGACCGCGTCCACCAGGCCGTTCTCGAGCGCCTGCGCGCCGGTGAAGACCCGACCGCGTCCGATCGCGTCGACCGCCTCGTGGGTCATGCCGCGGGAGTCCGCGACCCGCTCGACGAAGGCGTCGTAGATCCGGTCCAGCTGCCGGTCCACCGCCGCGCGCTGGACGTCGGTCCAGTCCTCGAGCTCGCCGTAGAGGTTGGCGTTGGCGCCGCGGTCGAGCCTGCCGAAGGTGATCCCGAGCTTGTTGGTGTAGAAGGCGTCGAGGTTGAGGTGCCCGGTCAGGACGCCGATCGAGCCGGTGATGGTCGCGCCGTCGGCGACGATCCTCTTGGCCCCGCACGCGATCCAGTAGCCTCCGGAGCCCGCGACCTCGGCCATCGAGACCACCACCGGGAGGGTCTCGGCGGTGCGCACCATCTCCTGCCGGATCACCTCCGAGGCGATCGCGCTGCCGCCGGGAGAGTCGATGCGGAAGACCACCGCCTTGACGCCGGGCTCATCCCTGACGTCGCGCCACGCCCGGGCGATGGTCTCGGAGCCCATCACGTCGCCGCCCAGGAGGGGGTTGAGGCTGCGGCCGCTGCGGCCACGCTGGATCCCGCCGATCGCCGTCACGACCGCGACCTTGGGGCCGTGCCAGCGGCTGCGGGCCCGCTCGGCATAGTCGCCGATCGCCGCCGACCGGACACCGGCTCCCGCCCTTTCGTCGACGCGGGCCGTGAAGTCGCCCCAGTCCTCGAGCCGATCCACCAGCCCGGCGTCGACCGCGTCGGCGCCGAGGAACGGCGCCTGGTCGATGAGCTCGCGGACCGCGGGAGGCTCGAGCCCGCGGCTGGTCGCGACGCCGTCAACCAGCTGCTCCATCATCGAGTCCAGCAACCAGCCGATCATCTCCTCGTGCGCTGGGGTGAAGCCGCGCTCGGTGTAGAAGAACCGCGCGCTCTTGTAGTCGCCCCGGCCCGGGAACTCGGGCCGGATGTCGAGCTTGTCGAGGGTGCCGCGGATGAACGGGACCCGCGCCGACAGCCCGATCAGGTTGACGTCGCCCAGCGGGTTGATCGACACCTCGTCGCAGCCGGCCGCGAGGAAGTAGCTCAGGTTCCCGGGCGCGAACTCACCCGCGGTGTCGAGGTAGGCCGCGGACCACTTGCCCGCCGCCCGCATCCGGCCGAGCAGCGCCCGGATCTCCTGTGCCGCCGCGAACCCGCCGCCGAACGCGTCGATCCTCAGCCGCACCCCGTGCACGCGGTCGTCGTCGGCTGCGGCGACGAGCGCGTCCCGAATCGTGCGCAGGTCGAGCCGGCTCTCCCCCATCAGCTCGGCGAAGGGGTCGTCCGGCGCCGCCTCCGGCAGCGGTCCGTCGAAGCGGATCGTCAGCACCATGTCCCGCGGCAGGGACGGCGAGGCCAACGAGCGGACCGCCAGGGCACCCGCCAGGAGCAGCGCGAGCAGAACCAGACATCCGAGACCCAGCACCCACGATCGCGAGCGAGCCATCACGTCCTCCCCGTGTCGTCTCTCGCGCTACCATACGCCATGCGGTCCCGGAGAGTGAAGCGGCGCCGGCCCGGCACCTGCCGGTGGGTTCCGGTCGGCCGCTGTTAACGAGGCCGGGCGAGGAGCGTTTCGATGGGTGAAGAACGACCGGAGGACACCGTGCAGGCGACACTCGCCCTCGACGACAACCCGCCCGACACCGGCGCCTGGCTCGAGCAGCTCTACCGCCAGCACGCCGCGGTGGCCTTTCGTGCGGCCTACCGCGTGACCGGCGATCGGCAGGACGCCGAGGACGCGCTGCAGACGGTCTTCCTTCGCCTCGCCGGCCGCTCCGCACCGCCCGATCTCGGCCCGGGGGCGGCGGCCTACCTGCGACGGGCCGCGACCAATGCAGCCCTCGACCTCGTGACCTCGGCACGAGCCCGCCTGACGACGCGGCTCGAGGCCGTGCCGTCGGCCCGCGCCGGCGACTCGGCGCCGGGCCCCGAAGCGCAGCAGCGCGGCCGCGAGCTCGCCGCCGGCTTGCGGGCCGCACTCGCCCGACTCAACCGCAGGGCGGCCGAGATGTTCGCGCTGCGGTACTTCGAGGACCTGGACAACAACGACATCGCACGTCTCTTCCAGACCACTCCCGGCACGGTGGCGGTCACACTCCACCGCGCCCGCGCCCGGCTCCACGAGGAGCTCGGCGCCCACCTTGGAGGCACCTCATGACCGACCGTCACCAGTCACCGATCGACGACGCCGTCGCCGCCGTGCGCAACGACGTCCCTTCCGACGCCGAGGTCGCCGCGGCGACCGGGCGTGTGTGGCAGCGGGTCACCGACCGGCTCGCGGATGCCGGACCCTTGCGCGGCTGCGACGACGTCCGCGCGCTGCTGCCCGCCTACCTGGCCGGTCAGCTCGGGGAGCGCCGGGAGATGCTGATCGCCGACCACACCCGGGAGTGCGTGGCGTGCCGCCGCGAGCTGATCGCACTGCGGCGCGGCGAGGGTGAGCCCCGGAGCCTCCAGGCGCGCTCCGGCGTCCGCATCCCGGCCTGGCTCCGGCTCGCGGCCGCCGGGCTCCTGGTGGTCGCCGCCGGCGCCCTGACCTGGCGTCTGAGCGGAGACTGGCTGGCGGCACGCGGCTTCGAGGCGACCGTGGTGACCGCCGACGGCGGCCTGGTGGTGGTCGCCGGAAACGGCACCCGGGCGCTGCATGCCGGCGACACGGTCGCGGTCGCCCAGCGGCTGCGGACCGAACGGGACGGAGGGGCGATGCTGCGGCTCTCCGACGGATCCCTGGTCGAGGTCGACGCCCGGTCTGAGCTCCAGTTCACCGCCGGGCAGCGCGGCTCGACCATCCGGCTCGAGCGCGGCAACGTGCTGGTTCACGCTGCCGACCAGGGGCGCGGCCGGCTCGCGGTCGCCACCGACGACTGCCTGGTGACCGTGCGCGGCACGATCTTCGCCGTCTCCAACGGGCTCACCGGCTCGCGCGTGTCCGTGATCGAGGGCGAGGTCGAGGTTCGTCACCAGGGCAACCTCGACCGACTCCAGCCCGGCGACCAGGTCACCACCGGAGCCGCGCTGGCCGCGGTCCCGGTCGAGCGCGACATCGCCTGGAGCCGTGACGCCGATCGGCACATCGCGCTGCTCCACGAGCTGACCGCTCTCAAGCGCGACATCGCCCGCGCGGTCGAGAGCGCTCAGCCCCGGCGCTCGACCCGCCTGCTCGAGCTGGCGCCCGCCGGAACCGTCGCCTACGCGGCGATGCCCAACCTCACCGAGGGTCTCACCACCGCCCGCTCGATCCTCGCCGGCCGCCTCGCCACCAGCCCGACGCTCAAGGAGTGGTGGAACGAGCAGGTGGCGGACAAGGGCTTCGACCGCGAGCTCGAGCAGCTCGTCGAGCGGCTCCGGCCGCTCGGAAGCTCGATCGGGGATGAGATCGTGGCCACTCTGACCGAGCGCACCGTCACCGGCGACGGCGGCCCGATCGTGCTCGCCGGGCTGAGCGATTCGGCAGGGTTCGTCTCGGCGCTTCAGAGCGAGATCGCGCGCCTGGCGACCGAGGGCAAGACTCCTCTGGCGCTCGTCGCCGACCCTGACGGGGAGCTGCCGTCGGACGTGGCGTGGCTGGTCTGGGTCGAAGGCGACCTCGCGGTCGCCGCGACCGACGCCGTCGACCTGCGCGCCGCCGCGGCCGCGGTCCGCGACCCGGAAGCCAACCCCTTCCGGAACACCGAGCTGTCCGGGCGGCTGGAGGAGGCCTACTCCGACGGCGTCGCATGGCTGGTCGGGATCGACGTCCACAGCATGCTCGCCTCCGCCGGGGACGACGCCGGCGAGATGCAGGTCCTCGAGCGCTTCGGCCTGCTCGACGCGACGACCCTGATCGTCGAGCACCACCGTGAGGACTCGCGCGGCGCCACCGAGGCCAGCCTCGACTTTGCCGACGACCGCCATGGAGTGGCCGCGTGGCTGGCCGAGCCGGCGCCGATGGGCTCGCTGGGCTTCTTCTCGCCCCAGACCGCGATGGTCTCGGCGGCGGTCGCCAAGGACGCGGTCGAGATGTTCGACGACCTGGTGGGCACCCTGGCGTCGGTCGACCAGGAGGTGCTTGCCGGGCTCGACGAGATCCGGCAGGAGACCGGCATCGACCTCCGTGAGGACCTGGCCGTGGCACTCGGCGGCGAGGGCGCGTTCGGAATCGACGGACCGATCCTGCCGGTGCCGTCCTGGAAGCTGGTGCTCGAGGTCTACGACCCGGTCCGCCTCCAGGCCACCCTCGAGCGCGCCGTGGCCGAGGTCAACCGCAGGCTCGAGGCCGAGGGCGAGCCCCCGCTCACGCTGAGCTCACAGAACGCGGCAGGGGTCACCTTCTGGGTGCTCAGCGGCTCCACCTCGCCGGTCAGCGTCGCCTGGGTGATGAGCGACGGCTATCTGGTGGCGGGACCCACCACCGCGGTGCTCCGCCACGCCCTGATGGTGCGCTCGAGCGGGGTCACGCTGCCCTCCTCCGGCACCCTGCAGAACCTGCTGCCGCCGTCGCCCTTCACCGACTGCTCGGCGCTCGCCTACCACCACCTCGGCGACCTGGCGCAGACTGCTGCCCAGGCGGGTCTGCTCGGCGAGCTGCCTCCCGGCGTCGACCTGACCGCGCTCGGTGAGCCGAGCCTGTTCTGCGTCTGGGCCGAGCCGCGGCGGATCACCGTCGCGGGCAACGGTCCGAGCCTGATCGAGGCCCTCCCCCTCGGCAGCCTGGGACAGGCCTCGCCGCGGCGCGCAACCGGCCGAACCGGAACGACCGGGGTATCATCCGCGCCATGACCTCTCCACCAACGGACCGGGCGCCGGTCCTGACGCTCGACGGCCTCAGTGTCAGGCTCGGCGCCCGGAAGGTGCTCGACGGCCTGCGCGCCTCCCTCGGGGGGCGCGCGATCGGTCTGCTCGGCCCCAACGGCGCCGGCAAGACCACGCTGATCCGGACCATGCTCGGCTTCCACCCGCCGCTCGAGGGCGCCCTGTCGGTGCTCGGCATCCCGGTCGGTCCCCGGAGCTTCCGGCAGGTCCGCGCGTCGGTCGGCTACATGCCCGAGAGCGACAGCTTCGTCGCGACCATGACCGCGGTCCGCTTTCTCCGCCTGATGGGTGAGCTCGGCGGGCTGCCGGCGCGGGCCGCCCTCGAGCGCGCCCACGAGGCCCTCTTCTTCGTCGGCCTCGGCGAGGCCAGGTACCGACGGATCGGCACCTTCTCGACCGGGATGAAGCAGATGGTCAAGCTGGCCCAGGCCATCGTGCACGGGCCGAGCCTGCTGATCCTCGACGAGCCGACCAACGGGCTCGACCCGCCGGGTCGGGCGCGCATGCTCGAGCTGGTGCACGAGATCCGAGACCGCGGCGAGTGCCGGATCCTGCTCTCGTCCCACCTGCTGCGCGACGTCGACGCGGTGTGCGACGAGGTGCTGATCCTCAAGAACGGCCGGCTCGCGGCGACCTGCGACCTGATCGAGCAGCGCAAGGCCAACCGCTCGTTCGTCGAGCTCGAGCTGGTCTCCCCCGACGAGTCCTTCGTCGCGGCGCTCGGCGAGGCCGGCTGCGAGGTCGCGGTCGGCCCGGGTCCGCGCCTCAAGGCGGTGCTGCCGCCCGCCCTGTCGGCCCGCGACGTGTACCGGATCGCGGGCACGACCGGGGCCGTGATCCGGCGCCTGGACTCCAAGCGCACCTCGCTGCAGGAGATCTTCCTGAAGGCCATGGAGGACGACGACCGTGGCGGTGTATGAACGGACCTGGCGCCGTTGGGACGGACCCACCACCCCCTTCGGCCGGCGCTTCCTGGTGATCACCCGCTTCGCCCTCGCGGACGCCTTCGAGTCGAAGCTCTTCGCGGTCTTCTACGCGGCCTGCGCCCTGCCGACTCTGATCGGCCTGGTGCTCGTCTACGCGAGCCACAACACCGCCCTGCTCCAGCAGCTCGGACCTGCGTCCGAGCTCGCCGACCTGGTCACCAAGGCCTTCTTCCAGTATCTCTTCGTGTGGCAGGCGGTGCCCGCCTTCTTCATCGCGGTCCACGCCTCCCCGGCGCTCGTCTCCCCCGACCTCACCCACGCCGGCCTCACCCTCTACCTGAGCCGGCCCATCACCCGCGCCGACTACGTGCTCGGCAAGGCCGCGGTGCTGGTGCTGCTGCTCTCGCCGGTGACCTGGTTCGGCGGGCTGCTGGTCTTCTCGCTCCAGGCGTCGCTGGCCGATCCGTCGTGGTGGCAGGCCAACTCGCGGCTCGCCATGGCCCACCTGGTCGGGCACCTGGCCTGGATCACCGTCATCACCCTGCTGTCGCTGGCGGTGTCGGCCTGGGTTCGGTTCAAGCCCCTCGCCCGCGGCGTCCTGCTGGGGCTCTTCTTCGTCCCGATCGGGATCGGCGAGACCGTCAACGGCATGACCGGAACCTCCCTCGGGGACGCGGTCGAGCTGCCGAAGGCGATCGTGACCGTGGTCGCCCACCTGTTCAATCCCTCCGCCCAGCTTCCGATGCCGATCTGGCTCGCGTGGACCACCCTCGGCGGCGCATGCGTGCTGAGCCTCATCCTGCTGCGGGTCAAGCTGCGCGGCGTGGAGGTGGTCCGGTGAGCGGCGACCGCATCGCCCTGCGCGGGGTGTCGAAGTTCTACGGCGAGGTGCTCGGCGTCAACCGGGTCAGCCTCGACATCCAGCCCGGGCTGACCAGCCTGGTGGGGCCGAACGGCTCCGGCAAGAGCACCCTGATGCACCTCCTGACCGGGCTGCTGCGGCCGACCCGGGGCACCGTCGAGGTGCTCGGCATGACCCCGGACCGGCCGGAGGAGCTGTTCCGCGCGGTGGGCTACTGCACCCAGTACGACAGCTTCCCGACCGGCGCCACCGGGCTCGAGCTGCTCACCGACCTGCTCGCGCTCCACGGGCTCGACCGGGAGGCGCGGCACCGGCGCGCGTGGGAGGTGCTCGAGCTGGTCGGCCTGACCGAGGCGGCGCGGCGGCGGATCGCGGGCTACTCCAAGGGCATGCGACAGCGCATCAAGCTCGCCTCCGCGCTCGCCCACGACCCGCGGGTGCTGGTGCTCGACGAGCCGCTCAACGGTCTCGACCCGATGGCCCGCGCCGAGCTCATCGACTGGATGCGCCGGTGGGCCGACGAAGGGCGACATGTGCTCGTCTCGTCACACATCCTGCACGAGGTCGACGCGATCTCCGACGGCGTCATCCTCATGCACGGCGGCTCGGTCGTGGCCGAGGGAGCGATCCGGGAGGTGCGGGGCGAGCTCTCGCGCCACCCGATGCAGGTCCTGGTGCGCTGCCGCCCGACCCGAGAGGTCGCCTCGCGGCTGCTCGCCCTGCCGCACGTGGTCGAGGTCCGGCTGGTCGAAGAGGACGACGTCCTGCTCGCCCGCACCCGGGACGCGAGCGCGTTCTTCCGCGAGGTCGCCCAGACCCTGCTCGACTCCGGGGCGGAGATCGAGACGGTGACTCCGGCCGACGAGGACGTCGGAGCGGTCTACGACTACCTCATCGGCTCCTCGGGAGGCACCACGTGACCGACCTCAACACCGGCTTCGCGCGACCCCACCCCAGGGACCAGGTTCTCGCCCTGGTCCGACGGGAGCTCTCCCGGACCCTGCTCGGCCGCCGGTCGCTCCTGGTGTGGTTGCTGGTCGCCATGCCGATCGTGGTCGCTCTGCTCCGCTTCCTCCTGCTCCCGGAGTCGCTCCGGGCGGACGTCTCCCGGGCGACCCTGGAGTTCGCCGAGATGTTCCACCTGCTGATCCTGCGCTTCGTGGTCTTCTTCGCCTGCGCCGGCCTGTTCATGAACCTCTTTCGCGGCGAGATCCTCGACCGCAGCCTGCACTACCTCCTGCTGGTGCCGGTCCGGCGCCACTTCCTGGTGCTCGGCAAGTTCCTCGGCGGGCTGGCGGCCGCTTCGCTGGTGCTCACCGCCGCCACCACCGCGACCTGGTGCCTCATCTATCTCGCCCACGGGACCGGCCCCGGGCTCGGTTTCATGCTCTCCGCCGCCGGGCTCGGTCAGCTGGCGGGCTACCTGGCGACGGTGATCGTGGCCTGCGTCGGCTACGGCGCGATCTTCCTGGTCGCGGGGTTGTTCTTCAAGAACCCGGTCGTGCCCGCAGTCGTGGTGCTCGGCTGGGAGCTGATGTCGTCCCTGCTGCCGCCGATGTTGAAGGCGTTCACGGTCGTGCACTACCTGTCGTCCCTGGTGCCGGTGCCACCCTCTCTCGGTCCGCTCGCGATCCTGGTCCAGCCGGTCGCGCCCTGGAAGGCCGTGCTGGGGCTCAGCGCGCTGGCGCTGGTCGCGCTCGCACTGGCGGCCTGGCGCGCCCGTTCGCTCGAAATCAGCTACGCCGCGGAGTAGGGCGACAACCACCACGACACCACGACACCAAGAGGATCTCGCTCCAGCTCCAAAGAACCGACGACGATCCCTCTCACCATGTCGTGTTGGTGGACCAGATCTCGAGGGGAGCAGGATACAAGAACGTGCCCGGAACGCAACCTGCTGTCAAGGTGCGATTGCCTTCGTCAACGCCGCATGATGTGCCTGGTGGGTTGACGTTCTCGTCCTTTGACAGATCAGCGGATGCAGTCATCAGAGCCCCTCGATTGAGATGACGACTCGCGATCGTGATCCGCAGAGAAATCCGCAGGTTTCTTTCCCTCCCGTCATCGACCTCCGCGCGGGCGAATCTGCGGGGGTGCGACCCGCAGGTCGACGGGCCTGGACGCTCTCGAATCGCCCAATGCACTGATGGGATCTTGGCCAGCTGGTCCACGTAACGTCAGTTCAGTAAGGTAGGGCTCACCGATGCCTGCAAGACAACGATAATTCCTCGAGTCGGGTCCCATGTCGTACATGCTCCGCCGCCAGTTCAGCTGCCTTCTGAACGTTCTTGGACCACAGCCCAAGCAGGTCGTCCCTGTGAGATTCGGGTCAAACTCCAAAGCCCATGGCCGATCTGGCCTGTTTCCGAGCGATTCCAGATTAGGATGGGATCCCCGGAGGGACGCAAGGTCCCAGAATGGCATGAGATCAGGACCGACGAATACATCAAAGCTCGCTCTGATGGTCTGTAGCACTGCTGCTGAACCCCCGGCCCGTTCATCCGTCGTTGGATTCAGTGGCTCCACAATCTGACCAGGAGCGCAAATTGCTGTGTCCTTCTTTATGAACTCGAAGGAACTCCTGAAATCATAACCCCGAGCTTTTGCCTCGTTGATAAACTGTTGGAGCGCCGCCCCCTTGAGTGTGTGGGTTTGATAGCTGGCCGGAGCCAAGACGACGCTGACTCCCCTGGAGCGAGAAACACAACCGCTCTGGTAGCGCCGCGTCTGCACGTAGATCGAATGAGTACCATAGTGCGGCTCGGTCAAGGAAAAAAACGTTGTGAGCGAAGTGGAAGACGACGGATTAGGTACCCACGCGGGGTTGCTCTTGTTGAAGGCTGCATCAGGGTCGAACTGGGATTCCGGATAGCGTTCCGCCTCGGAGAACTCTTTGATCCGATAGGCGTTTGGGGCACTCGAAAAGCTCAAAACAAGCGTCACTTGGCGATTGGTCGTTGTCGCCGGACCGTCCGTACGAAACGCAGTAATGACATCACAGGCGCTGCTACCATCAGTTGCGGTCGCGGGGACTCCGCAGTCGCTCGGCAAGGGTGTTGATTGGCCTGGTTGCAGGCGGACCTGCCGCACCAGATTGGCGCCGTTGGTCACGACGACAACTTCCTGCGCATTCGCGTAACCGCTCCGAGAGAAACGGATTGTGGTCGAACCAGTCGGTAAGGAGGTGTTGTAGACGCCGTTCTGGTCGGTCATGCGGCCCATACTCTGGCCCGGCATGGCGAGGCAGAGACTGACGTTTGATATCGGCGTGCCGTTCTGGTCGGTGACGATGATGCGGACCGCCCCGAAGCCTGTCTGGGCGGTTGCCCTCATCGGCGCGATCAGAAGAAGAGAACAGCAGAGTCCGACAGAGATGGAAACGAACGCATCTCGAACGGCAAACGTATGAAATCGCATGCCTCATGCCCTTTCGCTTTTCAGTTCTTGTGGCGTTGTTCTTGTTCGTGGATAGCCGTCACCTATGGCTGTTTTATATGTAAGTCTATTTCTGACTCGATTTGCAGGTCTCCTTCAGTTATTCTGCCAAGACGCCGTAGTGGAAAGCGGACGCGTCGAAGTGGTCGCCGTCTTCATTGAATGTGACACCTTGCCCTGGCGCCAGCGGGCCGGTACTTCCTCTTTTCAGGATCAGCAGTGCAGCACACGCCAACTCGCTTCCGAGGGATGGGGAGTCACTTTACCACGCCTCGAGTCTTCCGCCTGGTCGCACCGCTCGGAAACTGACCCACCCAACGGTTAGAAAGTGACCCACCCTCGGCACCTAGCCGGTAGCTTTGGATTGGAGACCAGGCTGCCGGAGGAAGGATGCTGAGGATGGATCAAGTGCATGTTATCCGACACAAGGTGCTGGTTGAAGGGCAGTCGATCCGGCGGGTCGCGCCGGCCATGTGCGTGAGTCGGAATACGGTGCGCAAGTACTTGAAGGTGTCTGAGCCGGTGCGGGTGGAGACGAAGGCGAGGGCCAGGCCGACGTTGGCGAAGGTGGCGCCGCGGATCGAGGAACTGCTCCGGGAGTGGGTTCCGAGGACGACTTCGAAGCAGCGGATCACCGGCAGCCGGGTTCACCGGCAGCTGGTCGAGGAAGGCCACGAGGTCGGGGTGACCACGGTACGGGAGTACCTACGGGAAGGCCACGAGGTCGGGGTGACCACGGTACGGGAGTACCTACGGGAAGGCCACGAGGTCGTGACCACGGTACGGAGTACCTACGAGAGGAGGCGGCAGCAGACACGATCTCCAAGGGACACTGCTCGATCTCCAAGGACAGATCTCCGGGACACTGCTGATCTCTTGTCCCCTTCTGAAGTGGGCGATACAGTGGAGCTAGCAGACACGATCTCCAAGGGACACTGCTGATCTCCAAGGGACACTGCTGATCTCCTAGGACACTGCTGAACTCTGATCTCCAAGGGACACTGCTGATCTCTTGTCCTCTTCTGAAGTGGGCGATACAGTGGAGCTGGAACCCGTCCATGCTGCCGATTCCGGAGGTACGTATGCCTCGGATTGGCAGATTGAAGCCCACCGGAGCGGACGCCTGGTACCACCTTTACGGCCGGGTCACGGCGTACAAGGGGGAGTACCCCTTGTTGGAGGCGGTACCGATGCGCCGGCTCATCGACACCATCCGCCACTACTCGGCGATCTACTTCTGCGAGGTGGCGGCCTTCTCCGTGATGGGCAATCACTACCACCTGGTGGTCAAGCTCGACCGGCTGCGGCCGGTGGACCGGCGGGAGCTTCGCGCCCGTACCCGCCTGATGTACCCGAGCGAGGCGTCGCAGCGTCGGGTCGACCTGTGGGGCGACGACGACTGGGAGCACTACCGGAGGCGGCTCTTCGACCTCTCCGAGTACATGCGCAGCATCCAGTCGGCTTTTGCCCGCTGGTACAACCGTAGCTACCAGCGGCGGGGGCGGTTTTGGGCCGAC
Organism: uncultured Acidobacteriota bacterium; assembly: GCA_963714745.1. Lineage (GTDB taxonomy): Bacteria > Acidobacteriota > Thermoanaerobaculia > Thermoanaerobaculales > Sulfomarinibacteraceae > CAVQPK01. The sequence continues at coordinate 839,649 of CAVQPK010000007.1, read as the reverse complement.
CGCTTCAAGTCGGTCTGCCTCGGGGACATGCAGGCCGTGCTCGACTGCATGCTCTACGTCGACCTCAATCCGGTTCGCGCCGGGCTGGTCGTGCGCCCCGAGGAGTGGCAGGGCTCGTCGATCGCCCTGCGTGAGCTGGGTCATGACGGGTGGCTCGCGCCGCTGTGTGGCTTCCTCGCCCAGCCGACGAGGGACAAGGCGCTCGTCGAGTACCGGCAGCGCCTCTACTACCGCGGGAGCGTGCCGACCAAGGAAGGGCAGAGGGCGATCTCGCAGGAGGTGCTGGAGCAGGAGATCGCCCGCGGCTTCTCGACGCAGGGGCTCTACCGCAAGCGGCTCAGGTACTTCGTCGACGGGCTGGCGGTCGGAAGCGAGAGCTTCATCCGGGAGCAGCTGGCGCGGCTGAGGGATACGGGGCAGTACCTGAGGAGGCGACACCCGATCCCGCAGCTCGGGGGGATTCACCTCTCTCTGCGCGAGCAGCGCAGCACGGCGGTCTCCTTCTGACGCCGGGTCGGCCTCGACTCGGGGCGGCTCAAGCAGCCGTCGTCCGGGACTGGTGTCTGCCTGGAGAGCGGGCGACCGTTGGTCCCACCAACAGCGACCAGCGATTCCCGCCCGAGTGACTACCCCCTGCTCGTGCGAGAGCCCCTGAACGTCCAGGTCGCCTTGGACGCCGGCGGGGATGCCGCTCGCCGCTCGAAAGAACAGTGTCCCTTGCAGATCCGCCCGAGTGACTACCCCCTGCTCGTGCAGGAGCCCCTGGACGTCCAGGTCGCCTTGGACGCCGGCGGGGATGCCGCTCGCCGCTCGAAAGAACAGTGTCCCTTGCAGATCCGTCCGCCCGAGTGACTACCCCCTGCTCGTGCAGAGCCCCTGGATGTCCAGGTCGCCTTGGACGCCGGCGGGGATGCCGCTCGCCGCTCGAAAGAACAGTGTCCCTTGCAGATCGGATGCCGCTCGCCGCTCGAAAGAACAGTGTCCCTTGCAGATCCGTCGTGCAGATCTGCAGGAGCCCCTGAACGTCCAGGTCGCCTTGGACGCCGGCGGCGATGCCGCTCACCGCTCGAAAGAACAGTGTCCCTTGCAGATCACTCGCTGCTCGAAAGAACAGTGTCCCTTGCAGAGCTCGGCGACGAGCAGCTGTCCGCTTGCAGATCCGGCCCGGCGATGCCGCTCACCGCTCGAAAGAACAGTGTCCCTTGCAGAGCTCGAAAGAACAGTGTCCCTTGCAGCAGAGCTCGCGCCGCTCGAAAGAACAGTGTCCCTTGCAGATCCGTCGTGCAGATCTGCAGGAGCCCCTGGATGTCCAGGTCGCCTTGGACGCCGGCGGGGATGCCGCTCGCCGCTCGAAAGAACAGTGTCCCTTGCAGATCCGTCAGTGTCCCTTGCAGATCCCTTGCAGATCTCCCTTGCAGATCCGTCGCCGTTACAGGGTGCTTGTGGAGCGCAGCCGCAATCTCCTTCACAAGGAGTCCGTACCGCTCGACGCCCAGCACGGTCAGCAGCTCTCGTGCCCGAACGACCTCCGGCTTCCGGCCCCTGCCAGCGAGCTCGTCGAAGCCGATGCCGAGCACCTCCCCTCCCCGCCGAAGCAGCTCGATGGCTTCGATCCTGGACCTCTCGCGGAGACGCCCCCCGTCCGCCTCGGCCCGAGCCGTCCTTCAGGGGTGCACCCGGGTCCCCGTCGTCCGAACAGGGCGGCCGGCCGTCAGGGCTACTGGGTGGCGAGGCTCCAGTACAGGCCAAGGGCCTTCGACAGGAACACCGCCATCTGGGCGCGGGTCAGCGGGGCGTCGGGACAGAAGTTGGACCCGCCGCAGCCGGCGGTGATGCCCGATGCCGCCAGCGCCTCGACGTGCTGGAACGCCCAGTGGTTGGTCGCCACGTCGTTGAAGGTGGCCGCCGCCGGAGCCGGGGAGATCTGACGGGTGAAAGCGATCGTCGCCTTCTGGATGCGCAGCACCTCGCCCTGGCACAGGTTGTTGCTCGACATCCGGATCTTGAGGTTGTAGTAGCAGGACTTCATGTCGACCGTCAGAGGTGGGTCGACGGGCCACAGGTAGGTGAAATCGCCCGGGTCGCCCGAGGCGAGGGTGCCGGTGGTGAACACGTTGGTGTTCACCGGGGGGCCCGCCGTATCGTCCGGGAGGCAGGTCTCGTACAGCTCGGCTTGCATACCGTTCGCGGTGGAGCCGTCGTACCCCCAGAATCGGATGCTCTGGATGGCGGCACCGTCCGGCAAGTCCAGCGCGGCGTGGGCCCAGCTGTAGTCGCCGCCGCTCTCGCAGTAGACCGCGTGGCTGTTGAAGATCCCTCTCAGGAACCCGTTGTCGCCGCCGAAGAAGTCGAACGCGGAGACGGTGGCGTAGTCCATGCCGAGACCGTAAGACTCCGGCTCCGCGATCCGGGCGGGCCGCTCGGCCCGGGGCGCCCAGACGAAGACCCCGGTCGCGTCGGGCGAGAAGCCCATGGCCACGAGCTCGGTCGGGTCGGTGACCGGCACCCGCTCCGAGGCGGGGATGCCGGCCAGGACGGGCGCGGCCCAGCAACAGATCACTACGAGGAGCGCGACTCGAGGAACGACTCTCATCATCCGTCTCCCTTCGTAGACTCGTGAATTGGTCTCAAGCTGTCTGATGAACATGCTCCCCGGAAATCCGGGAGTTGTCAACTTCCAGCTCTTCGCAATCGAGGTGGTCTCGAAACCGGAGGTGGAACGGGACCGGTGCCGGAACGAAGGGTGTCGGAAGAGTGTCGGGTAGGCCTGGGCGGGTAACCGCCCGAACCGTGCCGGGCACATGAAACACGTGTTTTCAGTCCGGTCACCGAGAGAGTGCCGAGACGCGCCCAAAGACGCCCGGCACATGAATCACGAGCTGGCCCCGTTGAAGCCCGTTGGACGCTCCCCGGCGGCGACGTGAACCCGGTTCCGGGTCCTGCCGCGACCGGGCCCGACCTGCTCGGCCGTCGTTCTCTGCAGCGGCCGCTCATGCGCCGCAGCCGGCCTTCATGCGCCGGGACGGCCGCTCGTGGAGAGAAGCCGGGCCGGGAGCCGATGGGAAAGACCACGGGGGATTGCCAACGTGGCGATTTCCAGTGCCACGCCCGACACTCTTGGCACTTTCCACTCAGGCCTGAACGATGATCCTCGCCCGCTCCCGACCCACCTTCAAGCGCCAGCCGATGTTGGGCGGGGCAGGGCGCGGTCAGCCGGGCTGGGGGTCGGAGGCCTGCGGCGTGTCAGGAGTCAACGGAAAAGAGTGAAGAGCCGGCGAGAGCCGGCTGTGGGAGGCCGGAGGCTGACCGGTACGCAGCCGAGAACAGCACGTTCGCGTCGAGAAAGACCCGGTCCACGGGTCAGGTGTCGGAGTCCGGCGGAGGGGTGTGGGGAATCAGGGACGGGTCGTAGCCCATCTTGCGGACCTCGGCTACGGCCTGACGGTAGTCGTCGGCATCGACAGCGTTGGAGAGCAGAAACTCGGCGCGGCGCTCAGGAGGGTAGATCTCGATCGGTACGGCCTTCGCCGGACGGAGAAGAACACCGTCCTCGCGCCGCTCCGCGATGACGAGCGATCCCTCCTCGAGGCCGTACTCCCGGCGAAGCTCGGCGGGTACGACCACCGTCCCTCGTTTGCCGATTCTGATGGTGAGATCGGGCATCGTTGACTCTCCGAACTTCAGTATATCAGAGAATCCAAGATTCAGTACCGTGGCGGGCACATGAATCTAGTGTTCTCAGTCCGGCCAGAAAATGTGTGCCGAGAGTTGCCCCAAGATGCCCGGCACCTGATCCATGGCCTGGCGCCCTCGAGCCCGTTGGACGCTTGCCGGCGGCGACATGAACCCGGTTCCGGGGCCTGCCGCGAACGGGCCTGACCTGCTCGGCCGTCGTTCCCTGCAGCGGCAGCTCATGCGCCGCAGCCGGCCTTCATGCGCCGGGACGGCCACCCGTGGAGAGAAGCCGGGCCGGGAGCCGCACCGCGGCGCGCGGGCGGGCGGATCTCACGAGCAACGCGACGCCCTCCCGAACCCGCACCCCACCGCCCGAAACCGGGGCTCTCACGCGCCTCACGACGAAAGTGACAGCCTCAGGGCTGCTGAGAGGGCCCGCGCTGTGCCCCTGGAGTCTCGGTGTCTTGGTGGTGAGCCTCAGCCCAGCGGGTCCGGGTCGTCGAAGCCGAGGAAGGTGGGCTCGGGGCGGAGGGTGACGCCGAAACGAACGCGGACGGCGTCGCGGATCTCGGCGGCGAACGCGACCAGGTCGGCGGTTCGGCCGCCGCCGTGATGGACCAGAGCCAGCGCGTGACGCGAGGACAGGCCCACCGGGCCCCGGCGCGTGCCACGCGCGAAGCCTGAGGCCTCGATCAGCCACGCTGCGGGGACCTTGAACCGGTCCTCGCCGGTTGAGAAACGGGGTACCTTCCCGGCGCCGGCCACCGCCCCGGTCGAGCGTGCTCGGCGCTCGATCCGGCGGAGATGCTCCGCGGTGACCACGGGGTTGACGAAGAAAGAGCCCACCGAGCGGCGGTTGGGATCTTCGGGATCGTCGAGCACCATCGATTTGGAGCGGCGCAGGGCGATCACCTCGCGGCGCACCTCCGCGAGGCCGGGCCGCTCGCAGCGCTCGCGGACCTGTCGCTCCAGCTCGGGGTAGCGCAGCGAGGGTGGACCGCCGGGTTCGAGTCGAAACCGCACCTCGATCACGACGTGCCGCTCGGGCCGGCGTCGGAACACGCTGGTGCGATATCCGAAGCCGCAGGCACCCGCCGGGAGCTCGACCGCCTCCAGCGTGCGGCGGTCGAGGGCCAGCACCGAGTCGACGACCTCGCCGACCTCCTGCCCGTAGGCCCCGACGTTCTGGATCGGGGTCGCGCCGGTGCTGCCGGGGATGCCGGACAGGCACTCGAGCCCGGCCAGGCCCTCGCCCACTGTCCGCTCGACCATCTCGTCCCAGGTCTCACCGGCCCCCACCAGGACCCCGACCTCATCCCCGCGCCGCTCGAGCTCGAGACCGGTCATGGCCGGCACCACCACCAGCCCGTCGAAGCCCTGGTCCGAGACCACGAGGTTCGACCCTCCGGCCGCCACGGCGACCAGGACCCGGCGCCGGCCCGCCCACCGCAGCAGGTCGACCAGCTCGGCCGTCGAGCCGGCCTGCGCCAACCACCTCGCCGGGCCGCCCAGGCCGAGCGTCGTCAGCGGGGCCAGCGGCACGTCCTCCCGCACCGACCCGGGGGGCGGATCGGGGAGCGACGGGCGCCGATCGCTGGTCATCGCCGGCAGTCTGAACGAGCCTCCCCGGGTTGGCAACGGCGCGGTAGAGTGAGGCGATGACCCCTGACCGTGGAGCCACCGGCCTCGACCGCGGGCGCTACCGCCGGGTGCTGCGCTTCCTGCTCGGCGTCCTGCTCCGCGCCCTGTGGTGGGAGGTGGTCCTCCAGCGGCCTCTGCTGCGGCGCCTGCGCACGCCGCCTTTGCCGCGTTGGGCCGCGGTGGCCCGCCGCTTCCGGGATCTGGCAGTCGCCGAGGGTGGCGTCCTGATCAAGCTCGGCCAGTTCCTGAGCGCGCGGGTCGACGTCCTTCCCGATGCCGTCACGGCCGAGCTCGCCGCGCTCCAGGACGAGGTCCCTCCGGCGCCGTTTCCGGAGGTCTCGGCAGCGATCGCGCGCGACCTCGGCCGGCCGCTCGACTCGCTGTTCTCCGAGATCGACCCGGAACCGGTCGGCGCCGCTTCGCTCGCCCAGGTGCACCGGGCCCGCCTGGCGGACGGCACGCCGGTCGTGATCAAGGCCCTGCGTCCGGGCATCGAACGGCTGGTCGAGACCGACCTCGCCGCCCTGCGCCGCGCGGTCCGATGGCTGGGCCTCTCGCGCGCGATCCGGCGCAGGGTCGACGTGGCGTGGCTGGAGCGGGAGTTCCGCACCGTGACCCGCCGCGAGCTCGACCTCGCCGCCGAGGGTCGTTCGACCGAGCGCTTCGCCGCCGACTTCGCCGACGAGCCGGACGTGATCGTGCCGCGGATCCACTGGTCCCACAGCGCCACCCGCACGCTGACGCTCTCAGACGTCGGGGCGATCAAGGTCTCCGACCGGGAGGGGCTGCTCGCCGCCGGCATCAACCCCGGAGAGGTCGCGAAGCGACTGTACGCGATCTACATGCGCCAGTTCTTCGTCACCCACTTCGTGCACGCCGATCCCCACCCCGGGAACATCTTCGTCCACCGGATGCCGCTCCCCGGCCCGGCCCCTGAGGCGACCGACCCGCCACCGTCAGGTAGGACCTTCCGGATCGCCTTCGTCGATTTCGGCATGACCACCGTGATCCCCGAGCGCCTTCGCGCCGCGCTGCGGGAGTTCGCGATCGGCCTCGCCACCCGCGACGCCCGGCGCATGGTCTCAAGCTACGTCCAGGCCGGTACCCTGCTCGAGGACGCGAATCTCGAGCGCCTGGTGGAGGCCCACGAGGAGCTGCTCGAGAGGTTCTGGGGGACCGGGATCGGCCGCATGCGCGAGGTCGCGATGGCCGAGGCCCAGGAGCTTGCGCGGAACTACCGCGACCTGCTGCTCGCAGCGCCGATCCAGGTTCAGGCCGACATGCTGTTCGCGATGCGCGCCGTCGGCCTGCTCGCCGGCCTCTGCACCCGGCTCGACCCCGACTTCGACCCCTGGCAGGCCACGGTCCCCTTCGCCGACCGGTTCGCCGGCGAAGCGGCACGGGTGCGGATCCGCGAGCGCCTCGAGGAGGCGGTCGAGCTCTTCGCCCGGCTGCTCCGAGTCCCGGACCAGCTCGACGGCCTGCTCGCCCGCGCCGACCGCGGCGTCCTCGGGGTCAGGGCCCGGTTTTCCGACGACGCGGGCCGCCGCCTGGGTCGGATCGAGGGTGCGCTGGCGCGCCTGACATGGACGGTCGCCTCGGCCGCGCTGCTGGTCACCGCCGCGGTCCTCAGATCGGCCGGCGAGGGCGGCCGGCTGCCGCTGTGGCTCGCGGTCGCCGCAGGTCTCTCGGCGGTCGCAGCGTTCATGCCGCGACGCGGCACATTTCGGAGCGGTTCCTGACTAGAGCTGCTCGCGAAATCTTTCACGAGGTGTTCAAATGTGCAGGAAATCGCCCATGAGCCGACACGGACACCTCCTCCCGTTTCGCCGCATTCCGTCGTGAAATTGAGACTTTCTCTGTATTCAAGACGTAATCGTTGACAAACGGCCGCCACGACAAATAATCTCGGGCAGCGATACTCACGTCCGAGGTCCGTCACCAACCCGGGAGGAGGCTGCCATGGGTCGACGTCATGAGGACCTGTTGCTTCTGGAGGACAACGTCCCCGAGGGCTTGAACCGAAGGGACTTCACCAAGACCTGTCTGATGGCCGCCGCGGCGGTGGGGTTGCCGGCTGCGGCCGGCGTCCGCATGGCCGAGGCGGCGGCGGCGGGTCTCAAACCCTCGGTCGTATGGCTCCACTTCCAGGAGTGCACCGGGTGCACCGAGTCGCTGCTGCGGACGTCGCATCCCGACCTCGCGAGCCTGATCCTCGACCTGATCTCGGTCGACTACCACGAGACGCTGTTCGCCGCCGCGGGCTACCAGATCGAGGAGGCGCTGCACCAGGTGATGGAGCAGCGCAAGGGTGAGTACGTGTGCGTCGTGGAGGGCGCGATCCCGACCAAGGAGGACGGGATCTACTGCAAGATCGGCGGGCGCACGGCGGTCGACATCCTCAAGGACGTCGCCGGGAGCGCCGCGGCGGTGATCGCGATCGGCTCCTGCGCGTCGTGGGGGGGCATCCCGTCGGCCGACCCCAACCCCACCGGGGCGGTCGGAGCACCGACGATCCTCGAGGGCACGACCGTGGTCACCATCCCCGGCTGCCCCGCCAACCCCTACAACCTGCTCGGCACCGTGCTCCAGTTCGCCACCTTCGGCACCCTGCCGGCGCTCGACGACAAGGGCCGTCCGCTCTTCGCCTACGGCCGCACGATCCACGAGCACTGCCCGCGCCGCGCTCACTTCGACGCCGGCCGGTTCGCGCAGCAGTTCGGCGACGACAACCACCGCCAGGGCTACTGCCTGTACAAGCTCGGGTGCAAGGGTCCCGAGACCCACGCGAACTGCTCGGTCATGCACTTCGGGGAGATTCCGGACGCCTGGCCGATCGGAACCGGGCACCCCTGCTTCGGATGCACCGAGCAGGCGGTCGGCTTCCGCAAGGCGCTGCACGAGACCGCGATCATCGACCGGCCGACTCCGCCCGACACCTATCCGCCGATTCACGCCGAGCAGCGGACGATCAGCCCCGCCGCGGCGGGGGTCGCCGGCCTGGTCGGCGGAGCGGTGATCGGCGCCGGGCTCATGGCCGCGAAGAAGACCGCGGAGAAGGGAACGGAGGAGTCGTCATGAGCATCGACCGACGATCGCTGCTGAAAGGGCTCGCCGTCGCGGGCGCCGGGGCTGCGGTCGGGACGGCGACCTCCGAGGCGTCGGTGAAGGCGGCGGCACCGCCGGATGCGGTCGGGATGCTGTACGACGCGACCCGCTGCATCGGATGCAAGTCGTGCGTCGTGGCCTGCAAGCAGTCCAACGACATGCCGCCCGAGACCGCCACCTTCGAGCCCGGCCTGTATGACGCACCGGTGGACCTGTCGGGCAAGACCCGCAACATCATCAAGCTCTATCGCGAGGGCGAGGAGCAGTCCTACATGAAGGCGCAGTGCATGCACTGCATCGACCCGGCCTGCACCCGGGCCTGCATGATCGGCGCCTTCAAGAAGCGTGAGCACGGGATCGTGACCTGGGACGGCGGCCGCTGCATCGGCTGCCGCTACTGCCAGGTGGCGTGCCCGTACGGCATCCCGAAGTTCCAGTGGGACACGAACAACCCCAAGATCGTCAAGTGCGAGATGTGCAACCACCTGATCGCCGCAGGCCAGCAGCCCGGCTGCTGCGCGGTCTGCCCCGCCAAGGCGGTCATCTTCGGCACCTACGAGGAGCTCCTGGCCGACGCCCGCAGCCGGCTCGAAGCCCACCCCGACCGCTACGTGCCCAAGATCTACGGCGAGCACGACGGCGGAGGGACCCAGGTCCTCTACCTGTCGGCGGTTCCGTTCGAGAAGCTCGGGCTGCCGGACCTCGGGGACGACCCCGCCGGAGGCGTCGCCCAGAAAGTGCAGCACGGGATCTACCAGGGCTTCATCACCCCGGTGGTGCTCTACGCCCTGCTCGGCGGAGTGATCTGGCGTAACCGCCGCTCGGAAGGAAAGGAGGATCGGTCATGACGCACCAGGCACGCGCCGTCGGCGGGCCGCTGATGACCCGCCCGTTCACCATCCTCCTCGGCGTCCTGGCGGTCTGGCTGGTGGTGCTGGTGTGGCGCTTCGCCGCCGGCATCGGCGCGGTCAGCGCCCTCAGCGACGGCTACCCGTGGGGTGTCTGGATCGCGTTCGACGTGGTCACCGGCACCGCGCTGGCCTGCGGCGGCTATGCGGTCGCGATTCTGGCCTACGTGTTCAACAAGGGGAAGTACCACCCTCTCATCCGTCCCGCCATCCTGACCAGCGCCCTGGGCTACTCGATGGCCGCTCTGGCGATCATCATCGACGTCGGCCGGCCATGGTTCATCTGGCGCATCCCGCTCGGCGGCTTCCCCAAGATGCTCGGCTTCAACTGGAACTCGGCCCTGCTCGAGGTCGCCCTCTGCGTGATGGCCTACGTCGGGGTGCTCTGGATCGAGCTCAGCCCGGCTTTCCTCGAGAAGTGGCGCGACACCTCGAAGAAGGTGTGGCTCAGGAACCTCTCCGAGAAGGGCCTCAAGTTCTTCGACAAGGCCCTGATCTGGATCGTCGCCATGGGCCTGCTGCTGCCGACCATGCACCAGTCCTCCCTGGGGACGGTGATGCTGCTGTCGGGGCACAAGCTCCACGCGCTGTGGAACACGGCGCTGATCCCGCTGCTCTTCCTGATCTCGTGCGTCGCGATGGGTTACGGCGTGGTGGTGCTGGAAGGCGCGGTGGCGTCGGCGGTCTTCAAGCGTCAGCGGGAGACCTCGATGCTGGTCTCGCTCTCCGGGGCGATGGTCGTGGTGCTGGGACTGTTCTCGGTGCTGCGACTCGGCGACCTCGTGGTCACCGGCAAGACCGGCGCGATGTTCGGATCGGGTATGTACTCGCTGCTGTTCTGGATCGAGATGGCGCTCGCCATCGTGCCTGCCGTGATGCTGTGGCGCAAGAAGGACTTCGGCACCATGCTCCAGGCGGCGATCCTGATCATCCTGGGCGGCTCGATGTACCGCTTTGACGCGTACATCGCAGCCTACAACCCGGGCGCCAACTGGTCCTACTTCCCGTCCGTTCCCGAGCTCTTCATCACCCTCGGCGTGATCGCGCTCGAGATCACCCTGTACATCGTCATCGTCAAGCGGTATCCGATCCTCGCTGGCGGTCAGCCCGCCGCGTCGGCTCGATAGGAGGGCACACATGGCCACGAGAATCACCATCGACCCGATCACTCGGATCGAGGGTCACCTGCGAATCGACGTCGAGATCGACGGCGGCAGGGTCAAGAACGCATGGTCGTCCGGTCAGATGTGGCGCGGCATCGAGAAGATCCTCGAGGGCCGCGACCCGCGCGACGCCTGGCTGTTCACGCAGCGGATCTGCGGCGTGTGCACCACGGTTCACGCGATCGCCTCGGTGCGGGCGGTGGAGAACGCACTGAACATCGAGATTCCGCTCAACGCGCAGTACATTCGCAACCTCCTGATCGGCGCGCACGCGCTCCACGACCACATCGTGCACTTCTACCACCTCTCGGCCCTCGACTGGGTCGACGTGGTCTCCGCCACCAAGGGCGACCCCGCCCGCGCCTCCAAGCTCGCCGAGTCGCTCTCGGCCTGGCCGGGCAACTCCGTCAAGCAGCTCACCGCGGTCAAGGAGAAGCTGATCTCCTTCGTCGAGCGAGGCCAGCTGGGCATCTTCACCAACGGCTACTGGGGTCACCCGGCGATGAAGCTGCACCCGGACGTGAACCTGCTCGCCGTCGCGCACTACCTCCAGGCCCTGGAGTACCAGCGCAAGGCGAACCAGGTCGGTCGCGATCCTGGGCTCGAAGACGCCCAACATCCAGAACCTCGCGGTCGGGGGAGTCGCCAATGCGATCAACCTCGACAACGAGGCCACGCTCAACATGAGACCGCCTCTACGCGGTCAAGAGCCTGCTCGACGAGGTCAAGACCTTCGTCGACCAGGTCTACATGGTCGACGTCGCGGCAATCGGGGCGATGTACGCCGAGTGGCTGTCCTACGGCGCCGGAGTGACCAACTACCTCTCGGTCCCCGAGTTCCCCCTCGATCGGGCGGGCTCCCAGTTCGACATGCCGGGCGGTACGATCTTCGACAAGAACCTCGGCAGCTTCAAGGCGATCGAGTCCTTCCAGGACCCGTACTTCCGCGACAACGTCACCGAGTCGATCGCCCACTCCTGGTACGACGGCGACTGGGACCGGCACCCGTGGCAGGAGGAGACCGTTCCGGCCTACTCCGAGTTCGACTCCAACGGCAAGTACTCGTGGGTGAAGGCGCCCCGCTTCGACGACACACCGATGCAGGTCGGTCCGCTGTCCCAGGTCCTCGTCGGCGTCGCCGCCGGGCACGAGCCCACGGTGAGGCACGCGACCTGGATGCTCGACACCGCAGGCTCGGTCGCGGGCGCGAAGCTCACCCCGGCGATCCTTCACTCGACCCTCGGCCGCCATGCCGCACGGGCCATCCGGTGCGCGGTGATCGCCGAAACCAACCTCAAGCACTGGCAGATGTTGGCGGAGAACATCGGTAAGGGCGACACCGACACCTTCACCCCCTGGGAGTACCCGAAGGGCGAGCAGCAGGGCTTCGGGTTCCACGAGGCCCCGCGTGGCACGCTCTCCCACTGGATCGTGATCAGGGACGGCAAGATCGCCAACTACCAGTGCGTCGTGCCCTCGACCTGGAACGCCGGGCCACGGGACGGCAAGGACCGGAAGGGACCCTACGAGGCCTCCCTGGTGGGCAACCCGGTTGCCGATTCCAAGCGGCCGCTCGAGGTGCTGCGCACCATCCACTCGTTCGATCCGTGCCTCGCGTGCGCGATCCACACCCTGGACCCCGACGGTCGGGAGGTGGCGAAGGTTCGAGTCCCGTAGTTGATGGACCGGGTCGTCGTCCTCGGAATCGGGAACGTCCTCATGGGGGACGACGGCTTCGGCCCCTACGTCGCCCGGCTGCTCGGGGCGCGGTACGAGCTTCCTGAGGCCGTGGAGGTGCACGACGGAGGCACCCCCGGCCTCGACCTCGCGCCCTACCTTGGGGACAGCCGGGCTCTGCTCGTGATCGACACGGTCAACGCGGACGGTCCCCCGGGGACCGTCCGCGTGTGGCGTCGCGAGGAGCTGCTCACCTCCCCCCTGCCCCCCCGCACCAGCCCTCATCAGCCGGGGCTGAGGGAGGCCCTGCTCGCCTCCGAGCTCACCGGAGCGGCGTCCATCGACCTGACCCTGGTCGGTGTGGTTCCACAGACCACCGAGCTCGGCACCCGCCTGAGCCCGCCCCTCGCGGCCGCGGTCGAGCCGGTGATCGACATCACCGTCGCCGAGCTCGAGCGACTGGGCGTGACGCTGAAGCGGCTCGACCCGCCGGCCGATCCAGACATCTGGTGGGTCTCCGAGGACGATCCATGACGCGGGATCACGATCGCGACCTCGAGCGCTGGCTGGTGGCGTTGATCGCGGCCCACTCGGTCGTCGTCGGCCTCGCGCTGCTCCTGGTACCCCGCTTCGCCGTCACTTTCGGGGGATGGCCCGGGGCGGACCCGATCTTCTTCATCCGCCAGGCCGGCGTGTTCCACTTCGTGCTCGCGACCGGCTACCTGGTCGAGCACGCCCAGACCCGCGGCGTGATCCTGCTGCTGTGCGCCAAGAGCGTCGCCGTGGTGTTTCTGCTCGGCTACTGGATCGTGATGCCGGTTCCCTGGATCGTGCCCTTCTCCGGGTTTGCCGACGGCGCCATGGGCCTCGCCGTTGTCGCCCTCCGCCGCTACCTCAAGGCTCGGGACTGAGCCGCGAAGACACCAGAAGCCCGGCGCGGGCGGTACCCGCAACCCAGGGATCCGGTGAGTGGATCGGCTCGCTTCAGAGCAGGTCGCGGTCGCCCGAGAGCTCCTCGAAGATCTCCTGGATCTGATCGCAGCCGAACTGGATCGTCATCGAAAGGTGGTCCTTGAGCTTGGCCTCGAGGCCTGTGCCCTCGGGATCCGCGAGGATGGCCGCAACGCAGACGCGGTCGAGCTGGCTCAAGGCACCGCAGACCTCGTGCGCCTCGAACCCCTCCTCGAAGCGCTTGACCGCCAGGTCGCGGCAGTAGGCGGTGAAGACCCCCTTGTCGCCGGTCCGGACGGCGTTCATCAGGTGGCGCAGGACGATCGTGAACCGCCACGCCAGGATCTCCGGCTTCACTCCCTGATAGCTCGGGAACCTCCTCCCACCCTCGGGTCCGACGAGCGCCTCGATGAACTGGCTCCGGATCAGGTCGTGGTTCTTCTCGAGCAGGCGGTGGATGCGGAGGTGGGTCCGCAGCTGCACCTGTTTCATGGCGGCGTGGTTCCGGCGGTGCCATTCCACCGGCTCGGTCTTCATGTGCTCCACCAGGAAAGGGATCCGCCGCGTCAGGTCGAGGCGTTCGCGAGGCTCCCACCCCAGGCGCCTCCGGCTGCGCGACGCGTCGATGGTCAGTGCGAGGTCGATGTACTTCACCATCCACGGACGCTCGAACGGCCGGTTGCCCATCAACCGACCCACCAGGTCCCGGCCCCATACCCCGAACCTGCACAGCGCACGAGGCAGCAGGAGGGGGCGCCTGCGAATCCCCAGGTGGCTGACGAACGCGAGCTCGAAGAGCTCGATGTGGCTGAGGGCGCCGTCCGGGCTCGCGATGACCACCTCGCGGCTCTCCAGCTGGGGACCGCGGACCAGAACCCGCCGGATGAAGGCCACGGCGTCGCGCACGTGGAGATACGGAATCGCGGAGGCGCCGCGCCCGCCGAGTACCCGGTAGTTCCACGCCTTCGACAACCACGTCTCGAGAAAGAAGTACAGCGGCGGGTACTCGCACCAGTCCGAGAACAGCGCCGCGAACCTGACGATCACCGTGTGAAGCCGCCCCTCGTACTCGCCGAGCATCTCCTCGCCGAGCCTCTTGGTCACGGCGTAGATGTGGTCCCCGTCCGGAGCCGAGTCCTCGTTCAAGGAGCCGCCCCGAGGGGGGAAGGCACATGCCGCCACCGAGCTGGCGAACACGAACAGCCGAGGCGCGAGGGAGACCGACTCCTCGAGCACGTTGCGCAGGCCGTCGACGTTGGTCCGCTGGTACTCGGGATCGTTGTCGCCGGTGAAGTCGTAGTGCGCGGCAAGATGGACGACGACATCGGCGCCCCCGGCCTGCCGAATGGCCCGGAACGCCGCGGCGAGCGACTCCCGTTCGGCGATGTCGACCTGGAACCAGGTGATGTTCGGGTGGATCGGAGCTCCCGACCGGACCTGCGAACGGCGTGCGATCCCGTAGACCCGGTACGACTCCTTGAGGCTCTCGAGGAGGTGCCTCCCGATGAATCCGGAGGCCCCGGTCACCACCACCCGCAGCGGCTCGGTCATGTGGCTATTCTACAGCCGGTTCTCCGCGACGACGACGTTGATCACGAATCGACAGTCGCGACCGGCGGAGCGCGGCGAGCGGTGGCCCCCTGCTCTCCCGGGACCGACACGACATCATGCCCAATCACGAGGAATGATTCCTATTCTATTGCAGGAATGAGACTTCCAGCTCACAGCGTTGTCGAGTCACGACGGCTCGAGGGCCGACACCCATCACGCGAAGGAGGCACCCATGACCCACGCCACCCTGCCCGAGCTGACCTGGCCGACCGATGCGCTGGAGCCTTTTCTCGACGCCCGCACGGTCGAGCTCCACCATGGGAAGCACCACCGCGGCTACGTTGACGGGCTCAACGCCGCGCTCGAGCGACAGCACGCTGCACGCGCTGCGGGCGATCACGCCCTGGTCAAGCACCTCGCCCGTGAGGTCGCCTTCCACGGCGGGGGGCACGCCCTGCACTCGATCTTCTGGACCAACCTCACCCCACAGGGCGGGGGAGAGCCCGAGGGCCCGCTCGGCGACGCGATCCGGCGCGACTTCGGCGGGTTCGGGGCCTTCCGGTCGGAGCTCAGAACCGCCTCCATCACCGTCGAGGGCTCCGGATGGGGGGCCCTGATGGCGGCGCCGCCCACCGGCGCTCTGGCCGTCGCCCAGATCGAGAAGCACCACCACCAGCTCGTGCCGGGCTGGATCCCGGTGCTCGTCATCGACGTCTGGGAGCACGCCTACTACCTCAATTATCAGAACCGACGCGCCGAGTTCGTCGATGCGGTTCTCGACCACCTCGTCAACTGGAGCGACGTGGCCCGGCGCTGGCAGGCGGTGGAATCGCACCGCTGACCTGATCCGCACGGCGCGAGAGCCGGGAGCTGAAGCGCCACGACGCCAAGCCATCGCAAAGTCGGGTGAGCGGTCTCGCAGGTCCCGGCGGCTGCCCTCGGCAGCCGCCGCTGACAGGAGGAGCGGCCGGTCGAGAGAGCGGCTCTTTCGTCCGGCCGCTCCTCCTGTCAGGGCCCTACGCTCTGCGCGCGGCGGGACCCCACACGGTCGATGCCGGTGCCCCGTGCCCGCCGTGGGTCGCCGAACAGCACCGCCATCTGCTCGGAGCCCCCCCGCGCCGGAGCCCACCGCGGTCCTCGTGGCGCCTTGGCGTCGTGTTGTTCCTTCTCGATCTCTGATCGATGCACCACGATCGATCGCGAGCACCTCCGCCCTGCGGCGTCGGGTTGCGGGCACGGCCCGCGCCGGGGCGATCCTCCCCGCTGTCAACCAGCAGCGAGCAGGAATCGTCATCACTACGAGTGTCAGCGGAGGAGCAGATGGTCAGCATCACCTGGGATCGCGACGCCGCGGCCCATCTTCTGCGCCGCGCCGGCTTGCCCGGTCCGCCGGAGGAGGTCGACGCACTCCACGCGCTCGGGCCCGAGCAGGCGGTCGCCTCGCTGCTCGAGTTCGAGGCCGTCGACGACTCGGCCCTCGAGGCGCGTCTCGCCGGCCTGGAGCTCGACCTGACGCGGAGGGTGGACATCGAACGCGAGTGGCTGGTCCGGCTGGTCCACACCAGGCGACCGTTCCGCGAGCGCATGGCGCTCTTCTGGCATTCCCACTTCGCCACCGCGATCACCAAGGTCAAGGGTCCCACGCTGATGCACCAGCAGATCGAGACCTTCAGGACGACCGGACGCTCCCGTTTCGAGGAGCTCCTGCTCGCGGTCGCCCGCGACCCGGCGATGCTGATCTGGCTCGACAACATCGACAACCACCGCAGTGCCCCGAACGAGAACTGGGCCCGCGAGCTGCTCGAGCTCTACTCGATGGGGATCGGGAGCTACACCCAGGCGGACGTGCTCGCCGCCGCGCGCGCCTTCACCGGATGGACCCTGAGGCGGCAGGTCGGCGGGGTCGTGTTCGCCTTCAACCCCTCCGATCACGACTTCGGCACCAAGACCTTTCTCGGCGAGACGGGCGCGTTCGACGGCGGCGACATCATCGCGATCATCTGCCGCCAGCCGGTCACCGCACGGTTCCTGGCCACCTCGATGTGGCGCCATTTCGCCGCCATGGACCCGCCGGAAGCCGTGCTCGACCGGCTCGTCGATGCCTACTTCGGCACCGACCAGTCCCTGCTCGAGGTCTTCCGCGCGCTCTTCACCTCGCCCGAGCTCTATGCTCCGGAGCAGCGCCGCGCGCGGCTGAAGGGTCCGGTCGAGTTCACCTGCGGCCTGCTGCGCCAGCTTCGGGCCGACATCGACGGCCGCCAGCTCGGCGCCGTCCTCACCGGTCAGGGGCAGACTCTGTACGACCCCCCCGACCCCTCCGGCTGGCCCGAAGGCGAGGCCTGGATGACCACCGCCTCGCTCCTGCTGCGCTCGCAGCTGGCCTCGGTGATCGGGTTGGCGGGCAGCTCGTCGGTCACGGTCGACCTGCCTGCTCTGCTGGCCACGGCGGGTGTCGCGACCCCCGAAGGCGCCGTCGACCACCTCGCCGGCCGGCTCGACCTTCCCCTGCCCTCGTTCGACCGTCGAACCCAGCTCGTCGCCTACCTCACGACCAACGCAGCCACCGGCCGTCAGGTGCCGTTCGACCTGAGGTCGGGGACGACCCGCTTCAAGCTCGCAGGGCTCGTGCACCTTCTCGCCAGCGAGCCGGCCGCGCAGACCTCGTAGGAGGGTGCCATGATCCCGACACTCACCCGCCGAGTCCTGGTCCGCACCGGCTTCGTCGCCATCGGTTCGAGCGCGTTGCTCGCCCGCAACCCCCTCGCCCGGGCGCTCGCGGCAACACCTCGACCAGCGGGCGGCCGCCCCTGGTCGGCAGACAACGGCCGCCGCCTGGTGGTGGTCCAGCTGCGCGGCGGCAACGACGGCCTCAACACCGTGGTTCCCTTTGCCGATCCCCGGTATCGAAGCCTGCGGCCCACGCTGGCGCTCGAACAGGATCTCGTCCAGATCGACAGCGGCGTGGCTCTCAACCCGGGCCTGGCCGCGCTTGCCGGCGCCTGGCAATCCGGCGAGCTCGCCATCGTGCGCGGCGTGGGCTACCCCGACCCGGACCTGAGCCACTTCCGGTCCGAGGCCATCTGGCACACCGCCGACCCGGTCTCGGCAACCGGCCCCGGATGGCTCGGCCGGTGGGCCGACTCCCTTCCCGTTTCCCCACCGGCCCTGTTGACGTCGGTCGGCGCCATCCCCTCCCCCTCCACCACCGGAGCCGGTGCGGTCCCGGCCGCGGTCCGCGACCCGGACACCTTCGGCTACGATCTGGTCACGCTCGACGAGGCGGACAGCGCGCTCAGGCGCGAGCTGCTCCGGGCCGCCTTCGCAAACGCCGTGGGCGGCGGCGATGCCGCTGCGCTCGCAGGCCTCACGGGTCTCGCGGTCGACCATCTCGTCGAGCTGGTCGGTACCGTCCCGACGGAGGACGGCCCCCCCGTCAGCTACCCGGACGGGGCCCTCGGCGCCGATCTCGCCACCGCGGCGCGGCTGCTGGCCGCCGACCTCGGTACCCGCGTGGTGTGGATCACGACCGGCGGCTACGACACCCACGCCTCACAGGTGGGCACCCACTCCGGCCTGCTCACGGACCTCGCGGACGCGCTGTCCAGCTTCCGCGCCGACCTGGACCTGCGCGGGCTGACGGAAAGGACGGCGATCGTCGTATGGTCCGAGTTCGGCCGCCGCCCGGCGGAGAACGGCTCCCACGGCACCGACCACGGCACGGCCTCGAACGTCCTCCTGCTCGGGCGCCCGGTCCGCGGCGGTCTCTACGGAGCCCAGCCTGCCCTCGACGATCTCGACTCGAGCGGTAACCTCAAGTACACGATCGACTTTCGCATGGTCTACGAGACGTTGCTCGCGGAGCACCTCGGCGTCGACCCGCGCCTCGCCCTGCCCGAGACCTTCGATCGTCTCGACGTCCTGTACTGAGCGGCCGATCTCGGCGCCGATCCACCGCGCGACCGGACCCGGGCGTGGTTCGGGGCCTTCCCCCGCTCGGACACCGGAAGCCACTGCGAAAACGACGCTTGACGGGTCGTCCGGACGCGGAGTATAACCCTGTGCCGGGCCCCTAGGGTGGCCCCGGGGGGAAGCGCAACGTGCTGCTGCAGATCGACCCGCACGAGCCGGAACCCTGGCTCCTGGTGCGAGTGGTTCACGTCCTCAAACGAGGCGGCGTGGTGGTGATCCCGACCGACACTGTGTACGGACTCGCCTGCTCCATCTCGCACCAGGACGCCATCGAACGGATCTACGGCCTGAAGGACATGGACCCAAAGAAGCCGCTGTCCATCCTGGTGCCGGACATCAAGATGGCGGGAACCTATGCCAAGGGGATGACCACCCCGGTGTTCCGGATGCTCAAGCGGGTGCTCCCCGGTCCCTACACGTTCATCTTCGAGGCCAGCCCGGAGGTGCCGAAGATCATGCTGCGCAAGCGGCGGACCATCGGCATCCGGATCCCCGACACCCCGATCGTGCTCGCCCTGCTGGAGGAGCTCGGCGAGCCCCTGCTGACCACCTCGATCCGCACCGACGACGACCAGATCGTCAACGACCCCGAGGAGATCGAGCGCAGCTACGAGCGCGCGATCGACCTGGTCGTGGACGGCGGTCCGCTGCTCCCGGTGCCGTCGACGGTGGTGGACCTCTCGGGCGCGGATCCGGTGCTGGTGCGCGAGGGCCGGGGTGACGTCGCGGCCCTCGACCTCTTCGACTGACGCGACACCTCGATCAGGATCCACCGCCGGGCTTCCGCCGCTCTTCGAGAACATCGAGAAGCAAGCCACGGAGCCGCTGGCGATCGACCTGTCCCAACCCGGTGAAGCGGAGGCAGCTCTTCCCGCAGCTGAGGCCCGCGAAGGCCTGGCGATGCCGGGCGAGCACGCTCGGCATGACGTACAGGCTGACATGGTGCTTCTGGGCCCCCAGGTTCGCCAAACCCGGGTAGCCGAGCATGCCGTACTCGATCGTCTCCTCGATCTCGGGCGCAACCTCCCGGACCACCGCCCGGATCACCTCCAGGACCTCGGACTGCTCACCAGTGACCGAGGCCAGATACGCCTCGATGCTCGAGTCGTCACGTCGCATGGTTCCGACCTCCTGATCGTCTCGAGGTCTCAAACCCGCCCGGACGAGCTGCATTCCGGTGTTCGCTGCGGTCGGCAATTCGAGTCTCTGCGCACCCGTGAGGGTCGAGCCTCGACTCACTCCCCGCTCAGGTCGATGCCGAACGCCCCGAGCACGATGTCCGCCGCTGACGAGGGCGACGTCCTCCCTGAGCGGACGTCCTCTTCGATCGCGGCCAACCGGCTTGCGACCGCGGGATGACGGCGGACCGCGTCACGCAGACCGGTATCGACCAGGGCCCACATCCACCCCACGCGCTGGTTCTCCCGATGGCGCTCGAGCCGGCCGGTCCGTTCCAGCCACTGCCGGTGCTCGCGGAGGGTGGACCACAATCCGTCGAGACCGTCACCGTTCAGCGAGCTCACGCTGAGGACCCGCGGGCTCCACCCCTCGCCCCGGGGAGGCCGGAGGATGGCCAGCGCGGACTCCAGCTCGGCCTTGGCCCTGCGCGCCGCGGTCAGCGTGGCGCCGTCGGCCTTGTTGACCGCGACCACGTCGGCGAGCTCGACGATGCCGCGCTTGATTCCCTGCAGCTCATCCCCTGCGCCGGGCAGCATGAGCACGAGAAAGGTGTCGACCATCTCGGACACCAGGGTCTCGGACTGGCCGACCCCGACGGTCTCGACCAGCACCACGTCGTACCCGGCGGCCTCGCACACCAGGATGTTCTCGCGGGTGGCGCCGCGCCACTCCGCCCAGCGACCCCCGCGCGGGCGACGGTCTGATGAAGGCACGCGGATCGGCGGCGAGGCGGACCATCCGCGTCTTGTCACCCAGAATGCTACCGCGCGACAGCGCGCTCGAGGGATCGACCGCCAGCACAGCAACCCGGTGGCCGGCAGCGGTCAGCCGGCCGCCGAAGGCCTCGATGAAGGTGCTCTTGCCCACGCCCGGCACGCCCGAGATCCCGATCCGGTGGGCCGCTCCGGCAAAGGGCAGCAACCTGGAGAGGAGGTCGGCGGCCTGGCGCCGGTGGTCCTGCCGCCGGCTCTCCACCAACGTGATCGCGCGACCGAGCGCGGTCCGGTCCCCGGACCGCACGCCCTCGGCGAGCTCGGCAGCCGGACCGGGGCGGCGTGGGCGGGGGCTCACTCCGGTGCGCTCCCCGATGACGACAACCGGTGCCCGAGGCGGGCGGCGAGGGTTCGCAGAACCCGGATCGCGGCCTCGGCGATCACCGTGCCGGGGCCGAAAATCTCCGCGGCACCCGCCGCTCGGAGGGCCTCGTAGTCCTGGGGCGGGATCACGCCGCCGACCACGATCAGGATGTCGGCCCGACCGAGACCTGTCAGCTGGTCGCGCAGCTGCGGCACCAACGTGAGGTGGCCTGCGGCGAGCGAGCTGACGCCGATCACGTGCACGTCGTTCTCCACCGCCTGGCGCGCGGTCTCCTCGGGAGTGGTGAACATCGGCCCGACGTCGACGTCGAAGCCGAGGTCGGCGAACGCCGTCGCGATCACCTTCTGACCGCGGTCGTGGCCGTCCTGACCGATCTTCGCGACCAGAATCCGCGGTCGCCGACCTTCGAGCTCGGCAAGCTCGTCCGCCATGCGCTGAGCCGTCGCCACCTCGTTCACGCTCTCCCCCACCTCGCTCTGGTAGACCCCGGTGATCGTCCGCATGGTCGCCTGGTGGCGCCCGAAGACCTTCTCCAGAGCATCGGAAATCTCACCGACTGTCGCGTCGACGCGAGCCGCATCGACCGCCAGCTCCAGCAGATTACCCTCACCTGTCGCCGCACAGCGCGTGAGGCTGTCGAGCGCCGCGGCCACCGCGCCGGGGTCGCGCTCGGCCTTGAGCCGCGCCAGCCGCTCCTGCTGCGCTCTGAGCACCGCCCGATTGTCCACCCTGAGCACGTCGATCTGCTCGCTTCCTTCGAGCGGAAAGCGGTTGACACCGACGATCGTCTGTCGGCCGGCGTCGATCCGAGCCTGCGTGCGGGCCGCAGCCTCCTCGATGCGTACCTTCGGCAGCCCGTCCGAGATCGCCTGCGCCATCCCGCCCATGTCCTCGATCTCGCGGATGTGGTCCCACGCCTTTCCGGCGAGATCGTGGGTCAGCCGCTCGACGTAGTAGCACCCGCCCCAGGGGTCGACCACCCGGCAGGTCCCGGTCTCCTCCTGGAGCTGAATCTGCGTGTTGCGCGCGATCCGGGCCGAGAAGTCGGTCGGCAGGGCGAGCGCCTCGTCGAGGGAGTTGGTGTGCAGCGACTGGGTCTGCCCGTGGGCGGCGGCCATCGCCTCGACCGCAGGTCCGGATCACGTTGTTGAAGGGATCCTGTGCGGTGAGGCTCCAGCCGGAGGTCTGGCAGTGCGTGCGCAGCGCGAGAGACTTGGGGTTGGTCGCGCCGAAGCCCTTCATGAGCCGGGCCCACAGCAGGCGCGCGGCGCGCAGCTTGGCCACCTCCATGAAGAAGTTCATGCCGACGGCGAAGAAGAACGACAGCCGGGGCGCGAAAGCGTCGACGTCGAGCCCGGCCTCGATCCCGGTCCGCACGTACTCGATGCCGTCGGCCAGGGTGTAGCCGAGCTCGAGGTCGAGGGTCGCTCCGGCCTCCTGCATGTGGTAGCCGGAGATCGAGATCGAGTTGAACCTCGGCATCTTCGCCGCGGTGTAGCGGAAGATGTCGGCGATGATCCGCATCGAGGGCGCCGGCGGGTAGATGTAGGTGTTGCGGACCATGAACTCCTTGAGGATGTCGTTCTGGATGGTCCCGGCGAGCTGCTCGGGCGGCACGCCCTGCTCCTCGGCGGCGACGATCGTAGAGCGCCATCACCGGCAGCACCGCGCCGTTCATGGTCATCGAGACGCTGATCTCGTCGAGCGGGAATCCCGTCGAACAGGATCCGCATGTCGAGGATCGAGTCGATCGCGACCCCGGCCATGCCGACGTCGCCGACGCACCCGCGGGTGGTCGGAGTCGTAGCCGCGGTGGGTCGCCAGGTCGAAGGCGATCGACAGCCCCTTCTGACCGGCCGCCAGGTTGCGCCGGTAGAACGCGTTCGACTCCTCGGCCGTGGAGAAGCCGGCGTACTGCCGAATCGTCCACGGCCGGCGTGACGTACATCGTCGGGTAGGGTCCGCGGACGAACGGCGGAAACCCGGGCCACCCGCGCAGATGGTCGATGCCCGCCAGGTCGTCGGGACCGTAGACCGGCCTCACCTCGAGGCCCTCCGGGGTCCGCCACACCTGCCCGTGATCGTTCGCGCCGGCTGCCCGAGCCGCTGTTGCCTGCCACGCCTCGAACCCCGACTCGACCTCCCGAGGCGGGTCCAGCGCGACCCGGTCGAAGCTCGGAATCGCACTCCGGTCAGTCATCACCCACCCCCGAGTCGGCCAGCAGCCCGTCCAGCTCGGCGACCACGTCGCAGCCCAGAAAGACGAACCGATCGACTCCGGCCTCCCGCCAGATGCCCTCGTGCTCGCCGGGACGGCCGGCGAGCACCACCGCCCGGGCGCCGGCCTTCTTGAGGCCGGCCGCGAGCTCGGGAACGACCTCCGCGTAGACCTCGTCGGACGAGCAGATCGCGGCCAGCTCCGCGCCGGACGCGAGGTAGCTCGCCACCGCATCGGCGACGGTCGCGAAGCCGTCGTTGTCGACCGGCTCGATGCCACCAGAAGCGAAGAGATTGCGGGCAAACGTCGCACGCGCCGTGTGGACCGGGATCGAACCCATGTTGGCGAGAAACACCCTCGGGCGGGCTCCACTTTCGACGAGACGGCGGTCCGAGGCGTCGCGCAGCCGCTCGAACGGCTCGGCCTCCCGCTCGGCCGGCAGGGGCGCGACCCGATCGGGCAGGGCGCCGGCCCGAAGGGCCGCGATCAGCTCGCCGACGGTGGCCCCGGCTGCCGCCGCCTCGACGGCGGCGACCAGCACCGAGCCATCGCCCGTGCCGGCGAGGACGGCATGCTCGACCTTCGCGAGCTCTTCGGCCGGGTCGTGCGCCGCGCGGTGTGCGGCCAGCCTCTGCCGCGCCCGCTGCCACGCACCCGCCGCGTCGGCGGCCGGTCGGTCGAGCGCCCGTTCGGCCAGGTTCGGCCAGGTACTGACCCCGGTCACGGCATCCCGTCGGGTCGCGATCGCCTTTCGCTTCGCCTGCCGCACCTCGGCCAGCTCACGGCCGAGCCCGCCGTCACGAAGCACCGTCAGCATCCCGCCGCGCTGCTCGAGCCGTTGGAAGGCCAGCCACGCCGCCGCCGCGAGATCGGCGGTGAGGCGCTCGACGTAGTAGCTGCCACCGGCGGGATCGGCCACCCGGTCGAGGTGGCACTCCTCGCGGACGATGGTGTGGGTGTTCGCTGCGATCCTCCGTCCGAGGGCGTCCGGGGGACCGATCGCAGCGTCGAACGGGAGGCAGGTGATCGTGTCCGCTCCGCCGGCCGAGGCGGCGAGGGTCGCCACCGTACCGCGCAACAGGTTGACCCACGGGTCACGCCGGGTGAGCGTCCTCGGCGAGCTCACCGCGTGGACCGCGACCCGCTGCGCCTCGACCGAGCCGCCGCAGGCCTCCACCACCCGTGCCCAGGTCCAGCGCAGGGCGCGGAGCTTGGCCAGCTCCATGAACAGGTCGCGGCCGACTGCCGTGACCATCCGCAGCTGACGAGCAGCCGCCTCCACGGCGGTCCCCGCCGCCTCGAGACGCCGAAGGTACTCCACGCCGGTGGCCAGGGCGAACGCGATCTCCTGAACCGCGGTGGCTCCGGCCAGGTGGTACGGCAGGGTCGAGACCTCGATCGCCCGCACTCCCGGGGCATGCTGGCCGCTCCAGGCCGCCACGTCGGCCATCAGCTCGAACCCGCGGTCGAGCCCGGTCGCCAGCTCCCCGTCCGCCGCCAGGGCGGCCACCGGGTCGAACCCGAACGAGCCCGCCAGCTCCGTCGTTGCCACCCGATGGCGACGGGCCGCCGCCAGAAACACGGCGGCGACGGCCACCGCAGCTCCTCCGGCTGCGAGCCGGACGGGGGTTCGGGCCAGATTCAACGACCCGAACAGCAGGTCGAAGTCGTCGAGGGTGAAGGCCAGCACACCGTCGGGCTCAAGAGCCGAAGCAGCGCTCTCGTCGGCGTCCTGACCCAGCCGCACGGCCCGGTCGAACCTCACCCAAACCGCCTCGGCACCCCGGTCGAGGTCCTCGTCCCCGCGTCGGGCGGCCGAGCCCGGGTCCGCATCTGTCACCAGCTGGCACACCTCCCAGCCGCCTTGCGGCAGCGGTCGCGCCCCCCTCAGAAAGGGTGCGACGCCGGGAAAGCCCGGCGATCCGGGCAGGTCCTCCCAGGCGTACAGCGGCTGCACGTCGATGCCTTCGTGGGTCCGGGTGGTGAGCCCTGCGAGCGGCCGTCCCTTGAGGCTGCGTTCGGCCTCGCGCTCCCAGTCAGGCCTGGATAGGGCCTGAAAACGCCCGTCGAGCTGCTTTCCTCCGGTCGGGTCCGGTCCGCGCGGGTCGTGATCCGACATGGCGCCTCCTGGAGCCCGGCAACCCGCCGGGCCCGCCTATCCTACCCTGGTCGGGTCCTCGAGTCATCGCTTCTGGAGAGCGCTCGTGCGTGGTTTCACAAGCTCGCGGCTGACCCCTTACCGTCGGCCGCGAGGTCGCTCGTGACCATCATCCGGACCAGCTCGCGGAAGTCCACCCGTGGACGCCAGCCCAGCTCCGCCCGGGCGCGGCTCGGATCCGCCATCAGCAGGTCGACCTCGGCGGGGCGGAAGTAGCTCGGATCGACGACAACCCGCGCCGAACCGCTCGCACGGTCGCGGCCGACCTCGTCGATTCCGACGCCTTCCCACTCGAGCTCGACCCCGGCGACGGAGAACGCGAGCTCGGCGAACTCGCGCACCGAGTGCGTCTCGCCGGTCCCGATCACGTAGTCGCGAGGTTCCTCCGCCTGCATCATGAGCCACATCGCCTCGACGTAGTCGCCGGCGAACCCCCAGTCGCGGCGGGCGTCGAGGTTGCCGAGGGCGACCGTCTGGCGCCTCCCGGACACGATCTCCGCCACGGCCCGGGTGATCTTGCGGGTCACGAAGTTCTCTCCCCGCCTCGGGGACTCGTGGTTGAAGAGCACCCCGTTGGCGGCGAACAGACCGTAGGCCTCGCGGTAGTTCACCGCCGCCCAATAGGCGAGCAGCTTCGCCACCGCGTACGGCGAGCGCGGGTGGAAGGGGGTCGACTCCCGCTGCGGCGTCTCCGCGACCTTGCCGAAGAGCTCTGACGAGGACGCCTGATAGAACCGCGCGGACGGGGCGGACTGGCGCACCGCCTCGAGCAGGCGCACGGTCCCGAGCCCGGTGACCTCACCGGTGTAGGTCGGCATCAGAAAGGAGATCGCGACGTGCGACTGCGCCGCCAGGTGGTAGATCTCGTCCGGCGCCACCGTGCGCACGACGGTGTTCAGCGATTCGGCGTCCGCAAGGTCGCCGTAGTGAAGGTGCAGCCGGGCGCGCAGGTCGGGATCGGCACGGAGGTGGTCGATGCGCTGGCGGTTGAAGGTCGACGCTCGGCGGACCAGCCCGTGCACCTCGTAGCCCTTGTCGAGCAGGAGCTCGGCGAGGTACGAGCCGTCCTGACCGGTGATGCCGGTGATCAACGCTCGTTTCGCTGTCATGGCGCGGAGGATAACACGGGCTTCGCCTCGGCGCGGGAAGCCCCCTCGCACCTGCCCGCAGACCTACCGATCGGTGCGGTAGTTCGGCGCTTCCTTCGTGATGATCACGTCGTGGGCGTGGGACTCGCGAAGCCCGGCGGCGGTGACCCGGATGAACCTCGGCCTGCTCGTGCGAGCTCGTCGATCGTCGGCGCAGCCGCCAGGCCCATGCCGGCGCGCACGCCCGCCGACGAGCTGGGACGAGCGGCTCGGCGAGCGGGCCCTTGTAGGGCACCATGCCCTCGATCCCCTCGGGGACCAGCTTGGCGCAGCTCGACTCGCCGCTCCTGGAAGTAGCGGTCGCGCGAACCGTGACTCTCTCATCGCGCCGATCGAGCCCATGCCGCGGTACGCCTTGAAGGTGCGGCCCTGGTAGAGGATCGTCTCGCCGGGCGACTCCTCGGCCCCGGCGAAGCAGCGAGCCGATCATCACCACGTCGGCGCCGGCGGCGAGCGCCTTGGTGATGTCGCCGGAGAACTTGATGCCGCCGTCGGCGATCAGCGGCACGCCGTGGTGCGCGGGCGGCCTGGGCGCACTCCGAGATCGCGGTGATCTGCGGCACGCCGGCGCCGGTCACGACCCGCGTCGTGCAGATCGAGCCCGGGCCCGATGCCGACCTTGACGGCGTCGACGCCGAGCGCGATCAGGTCCCGCGCCGCCTCGGCGGTGGCGACGTTGCCCGCGATGAGCGGCGTGTCGGGGAACTGCGCCTTGACACGCGCTCGAGCGCGTCCAGCACGCCCTCGCGAGTGGCCGTGCGAGGTGTCGAGGCAGAGCACGTCGACCTTGGCGCGCGACGAGCGCCGCGCAGCGGTCCAGGCAGGTCCCCGGCGACGCCGATCGCGGCGCCCACGCGCAGCCGGCCGAGGCCGTCCTTGCAGGCGTTCGGGTACTTGTGGTCTTCTGGATGTCCTTGACCGTGATCAGGCCCTTGAGGTTCCCGCCCGTCGTCGACGACGAGCAGCTTCTCGATCCGGTGCTTGTGCAGGAGCGCCTTGGCCTGCTCGAGCGTGGTGCCGACCGGAGCGGTGACCAGGTTGTCCTTGGTCATCAAGTCGGCGACGGGATCGGTCGATCTCGCGTGCAGAAGCGCAGGTCGCGGTTGGTGAGGATGCCGACGAGCTGCCCCTGGTCGTCGACGACCGGCACCCCGGAGATCCTGTAGCGGGCCATCACCTCGAGCGCCTCGGCGATCGTCTGGTCGGGGCGGCATGGTGACCGGGTCGACGATCATGCCGGACTCCGAGCGCTTGACCTTGTCGACCTCCTCCGCCTGCGCGCTCGATCGGGCAGGTTCTTGTGGATGACGCCGAGGCCGCCGTGCTGCGCCATCGCGATCGCCAGCGCGCGACTCGGTGACGGTGTCCATGGCCGCGGAGACGATCGGGGATGTTGAGCCGATCCGATCGGGAGTCAGGGTCGTCGCAGACGTCCACCTCGATCGGGGTGCACCTCGGAGCGACGCGGGCACCAGCAGGACGTCGTCGAAGGTGAGGGCGAGCGGGAATCTCGTCGCACGCATTGCCCAGCTCGCTCGCCATCGCGCCTGCCACGACCTGGCTCGCCCGTGGCACTTCTTGTACTTCTTGCCGGAGCCGCACGGGCACGGGTCGTTGCGCCCGACCTTGGGCTGACGCGCGTCTGGACCGTTGTCGGCCGGCGTCCGGGCCGCCGACGGGGGTGCTGCGCCGCCCGCTCCTGCTCGGCGTGCGAGGCGGCGCAGCCCCTGTGCCTCGGGGTGCGACAGGGTCGTGGGCGGCGCCCGCGCCTGCCGGCGCTCCAGGTCCTCCACCGGCTCGGCGTGGAACAGGAACTGTGACGACCTGGTCCTCGATCCGCTCCCTCATCGACTCGAAGAGCTCGAAGGACTCGCGCTTGTACTCGACCAGCGGGTCGCGCTGGCCGTAGCGCCCGCAGGCCGATGCCCTCCTTCAGGTGGTCGAGGGCGAGCAGGTGGTCCTTCCACTGCCGGTCGACCGTGTCGAGCAGCAGGAAGCGCTCGAGCCGGGCGAGGTTCTCGTCGCCGAACCGTCTCGAGCCGGGCCGCGTAGTGG
Organism: uncultured Acidobacteriota bacterium; assembly: GCA_963714745.1. GTDB lineage: Bacteria > Acidobacteriota > Thermoanaerobaculia > Thermoanaerobaculales > Sulfomarinibacteraceae > CAVQPK01. The sequence continues at coordinate 811,150 of CAVQPK010000007.1, read as the reverse complement.
TCCTTCGCACCCGCGACCAGCCGCTCCTCGAGGCTCGCGGCCGGTTGACCGTCGTCCAGTCGATGCCGAGCGCCGGAGCCGACAGCCCGAAGTAGCCGCGGTGTACTCGGTCGCGAGGCTGTCGACGGTCCCAGTCGTCCGGGTCGCTTGTCCTCGGGGCAGAAGCGGTCGACGAGGCTGTCGACGATGTCCTCGGCGACGCTTGAGGATGTAGCCCCGCCCCTCGGTCGCCGTCGAGGATCTCGCGGCGCAGCCGGTAGATCGCCTCGCGCTGCTTGTTCATGACGTCGTCGTACTCGAGCAGGTGCTTGCGGATCTCGAAGTTGCGGCCCTCGACCTGCTTCTGCGCGCGCTCGATCGACCGGGTGACCATGCCGCGACTCGATCGGGACGTCCTCCTCCATGCCGAGGCGGTCCATCATCTTGCGCACCCAGTCGGAGCCGAAGATCCGCATCAGGTCGTCCTCGAGCGAGAGGAAGAAGCGCGACGCGCCGGGATCGCCCTGGCGGCCGGAGCGGCCGCGCAGCTGGTTGTCGATCCGGCGCGACTCGTGGCGCTCGGTGCCGATGATGTGCAGCCCGCCGGCCGCGAGGACCGCCTGCTTTTCCGCGGCGCAGACGGTCTCGGAAGCGCGCGAGCCGCTGCGGCGTGCGCCTCCGGGTCCTGCCCCGGGTCGGCCTCGATCTTCGCCAGGCCCTCCGGGTTGCCGCCGAGCACGATGTCGGTCCCGCGGCCGGCCATGTTGGTGGCGATCGTCACCGAGTCCGACCCGCCCGGCCTGGGCGACGATCTCGGCCTCCCGCTCGTGGTACTTGGCGTTCAGCACCACGTGCTTGACCTTGCGGCGCTGGAGCAGCTTCGCCAGAGCGCTCGGACTTCTCGATCGACACCGTCCCGACCAGCACCGGCTGCCCGCGCTCGTTGCAGTCGACGATCTCGTCGACGACCGCGTGGAACTTCTCCTCGCTCGGTCTTGTAGACGACGTCCGGCGTTGTCCTCGCGGACCATCGGCTGGTTGGTCGGGATCACGACGACGTCGAGCTCGTAGATCTTGTGGAACTCCTCCGCCTCGGTCTCGGCCGTGCCGGTCATGCCCGCGAGCTTCTCGTACATCCGGAAGTAGTTCTGCAGCGTGATCGTCGCGAGGGTCTGGTTCTCGGACTCGATCTTGACCTTCTCCTTGGCCTCGACCGCCTGGTGGAGCCCGTCGGACCAGCGCCGACCCGGCATCAGGCGGCCGGTGAACTCGTCGACGATGATGACCTCGCCGTCCTTGACGATGTACTCGCGGTCGCGCTGGAAGAGGGCGTGGGCCCGGAGCGCCTGGTTGATCGCGTGGAGCATGTCGATGTTGTCGGGGATCGTAGAGGTTCTCGACCTGAAGCAGGCGTCTCGGCGCGGGCCATCGCCCTCGTCGGTCAGGGCCGCGGTGTTGGCCTTCTCGTCGACCAGGTAGTCGCCGGTGACCGTCTTGTTGCCGTGCTTGTCCTCGGTCTCCTCGCCGCGCTCCAGCTTCGGGATCACCGCGTCGGCCGGTAGTAGAGGTCGACCGAAACCTCCGACGGTCCTGAGATGATCAGCGGCGTGCGTGCCTCGTCGATCAGAATCGAGTCGACCTCGTCGACGATCGCGTAGATGTGGCCTCGCTGGACCATGCGCGCGAGCTCGAACTTCATGTTGTCGCGCAGGTAGTCGAAGCCGAACTCGTTGTTGGTGCCGTAGGTGATGTCGCGCCGTAGGCCTCCTGGCGCTCGCCCGTCGTTCATCTGGTTCTGGATGCAGCCGACCGTCAGCCCCAGAAAGCGGTAGATCTGCCCCATCCACTCGGCGTCGCGGCGCGCCAGGTAGTCGTTGACCGTGACCACGTGCACACCACGCCCGGTGAGGGCGTTCAGCGTGACCGGCAGGGTCGCGACGAGGGTCTTGCCCTCGCCGGTCTTCATCTCGGCGATGCGGCCCTCGTGGAGCACGACGCCGCCGACCAGCTGGACGTCGAAGTGCCGCATGCCGAGCGTACGGCGAGACGCCTCGCGCACGATGGCGAAGACCTCGACCAGGTCCGCGTCGAGCACCGCCTGCACCCGCTGGCGCCGCGGCTCGCGTTCGCTCGGCAGGTCAGCCACCTCCGACCGGATGCGCTCCCTGATCGCCGCGAAACGCGCGGTCAGCGCGTCGTCAGTCAACACCTCGAGCTCGGGCTCGAGGCCGTTGACCGCGGCCAGCATCGGCCGCATCCGCTTGAGGTCGCGCTCGTGCTTGGTGCCGAAGACCAATGCCAGCGCCTTCTCCACCAGGTTCATTGACCGTTCCCCTATGCAACGATGCCGGGGCGAACCCCGGCGTGACGCGAGCTCGGCAGCCGGCGGCCGATCAGAACGCGTCGAGGATGTAGTAGAGCGGGTTGACCGCCTTTCCGTCGACGTGCACCTCGTAGTGCAGGTGAGGGCCGGTCGAGCGGCCGGACGAGCCGATCAAGCCGATCAGTTCGCCGCGGCCGACCTCGTCTCCAGCCTTCACCAGCATCTTGTCGAGGTGACCGTAGACGGTGGTGTACCCGAAGCCGTGGGAGATGCGGATCACACGCCCGAAACCACCTTCGCGCCCCGCGAAGACGACCACGCCGTCGGCCGGCGCGCACACGTCGGTGCCCCGTCGGGCCGAGATGTCGAGACCCTGGTGGAAGGCATTGCGGCCGGTGAACGGGTCGCGACGGCGACCGAAACCGTCGGTGATGATGCCCATTGCCGGGGCGACTGACGGGGTCGATGCGAAGCGCTGTGCCTGCTCCGCGAAATGCTCCTCGACCCGGTCGAGCCGCTCCTGGATCCAGCGCTCCTGGAGGGCGAGCTGCTCGGGAGCGTCCGGAACGCGTGCGTAGGGACCGCCGCGGCCGACCCGGTCGCTGTGGCCCTCGGGGTCGGTCGCATCGAGGGCGCTCGAGTCCATCCCCGCGGCCAGGGCGAGACGCGCCGCACGCTGCTCGAACTCGTCGAGTCGCGCCTGAACCTCGTTGACGGTCTGCTCGAGCTCCTGGTTGACGGTGGCAAGCTGGTGGTTCTCGGACTCCAGGCGGACCACCTCGCCGCTCCGGCCGACTGCCGTCCCGCTGTAGATGATGGCGACGATCGCGAGGGCGAGCAACGCAACCGAGCCGACCACCCCGGCGACCAGCGACCGGGTCGCGAAGGAGATCTTGATGAACTTGGCCTTACTGTGGGGAACGATGATGATCGTGTTCACGCGTCGCGTCATCTCACCCCCCGACCTTCCGAGACGAACCCCAGATTCAGTCCGCACGGTGCGGCGGCCGGATTGTGCCACCGAGAGCCCTCCAGTGTCAAACCGCTCCCGCAGCAAGAAGCGCATACGGTCTTTGGGTCGCGGCGTGCGATGACGTCGGTCCGCCGCATACGTCACCGCCGCTGACCGGACCCCAGGGCGGACGTCTCGGGCTCGCCGCCGTCCTTGTCGTTGCGGCCCTTCGCGCTCTTGCGCATCAGCCGGGCCATCTCGTCGAGCCGCGCCTGGCTGCGGGCGAAGACGCTGCCCGCGGTCCAGCCGGTCTCGGCGGTCCCAGCTCCCGGCCGGCGTTCCGGTGAGCAGCTCGATGCCGCTCTCGATGCTGGAGGTCGCCCAGACGTGGAACCGCCCCTGGGCGACCGCATCGACCACCTCGCGGTTCAGGTGGAGATCGGCCACGTTCGACTCCGGGATCATGACCCCCTGGCTGCCGGACAGCCCCGCCGTCGCGCAGACCCGGAAGAAGCCCTCGATCTTCTCGTTGACGCCGCCGATGGCCTGGACCCGCCCATGCTGATCGACCGAGCCGGTGACGGCCACGTCCTGTCGAATCGGAAGCTCGGCCAGCGCCGACAGGATGGCGTAGATCTCGGTCGACGAGGCCGAGTCGCCGTCGATGCCGCCGTAGGACTGCTCGAAGGTGATCGAGCAGGCCATCGAGAGCGGGTTGGCGCGGGCGAAGGTGCCCCGGAGGAACCCGGTGAGGATCGCGACGCCCTTGTCGTGGGTGGGCCCCGACAGACCCGCCTGGCGCTCGACGTTGACCACGCCCTCGCGCCCGAGGCCGACCCGAGCGGTGATCCGGCTCGGGCGTCCGAAGCGGTGGTGGCCGAGGTCGTACACCGCGAGGCCGTTCACCTGCCCGATCGCGCGAGCCGGCGGTCTCGACATGGACCACCTCCTCCGTGATGACCTCGTGGGCCCGATCCTCGGACAGCCCGTGGCGCCGCTGGGCGGCCTCTCGAGCCTCCGCGACGTGCTCCCGACCGATGGTCCCGGCCCCGGCACGACCGGCACGGAAGGAAGCCTCGCGCAGCACGTCGGCGAGATCGGAGAAACGGCTCGAGAACCGACGCCGCCAGCGACCGATCCGCACCGCCTCCTCGAGCATCGCCGCCATCCCGCTGCGGTCGAGCGGCAGCAGGTCCTCCTCGGCCGCGACCTTGGCGCAGCACGCTGAGCACATCGTGCGCGCTCGCATCCGACGCCTTCATGACCGAGTCGAAGTCGGCGAGCACCTTGAAGATCTTCGGGAAGTCGTGGTCGAGGCGGTACAGGAGGTCGTACATGCTGGCGGTCGCCGATCACGACCACCTTGACGTCGAAGTGGAATCGGCTCCGGCTTGAGGGCGGCGCCTCCCAGGATCATCGACTCCATCGACTGGATCTGGACCCGGCCGTACTTGAGCGCCCGCTTGAGCCCCGGCCACACTCTCGGCTCCAGCAGCACGTCCTCGGCGTTGAGCACCAGGTAGCCCCCGTTCGCGCGCAGCAGCGAGCCGGCACGAATCTGCGGTGAAGTTGCTCACCGTCTCGCCGGACGGCGTCACCAGCCGTTCGATCGTCCCGAAGAGCCTGGTGTAGGTCGGCTCGGTCTCGATCACCACCGGAGCGGCCTCGGTCTGGCCGTGATCGACCGCGAGATTGACCCGCCACCGCACGTACCGGTCGTCATCGTCGTCGTCGGCGGCGAAGACCTCGATGTTGGCCATCAGGTCCTCGCGGAGCGCGGACAGGTAACCTTCCACCCGCGGATCGGCGACCTCCTTGAGCACCCGGTCGACCGCCATGTCGACCAGGGGCTTGAGCGAGTCCGCGCGCACCGTTTCCGCCCGCTTCTGCATCTGCCGGCGCAGCTCTGCCACGCTCTCGAACACGTCGTGCAGGCGATCGGTGAGCTCTCCGTGACGCTCGCGCAGGCGGCCGGCATCCTCCTTCTTGAGCGAGCCCTTCTCGACCAGCGCAGCAAGCTGCTCGAGCGGCACCGGCCCTTCGCCGACCACCGGCAGGATCTCCGGTCGGTGCCACCGGCCCGGCCTGAACCTGGACCAGCGCGAAGCCCGGCCTCGCGGACCTCGGCTTCGAAGGTCTCGACCAGCTCTCCGTTCCTGCTCCTGGAGGTCTCCGACCGCGTCGCTCGATCCGGCGCCGGAAGTCCTTGTCTTGGAGTATCGTCGGAAACCTGCTCGTCGAGCTCGCTGACCAGCGTCTCCATCGCGCCGCGGAATCGCCGCCCGGCACCGGCGCGCAGGAACACCGCTCGCGGCTCGTCCGGGGTCCGGAAGTTGTAGCACGAAGCACACGTCGTCGGGCACCTCGCGGTCTCGCCATGCTGCGGTCGAGGAACTGCTTGATGGTCGTCAGCCGGCCGGTGCCCGACAGTCCGGTGACGAAGACGTTGAACCCGATGCCTCGCATTTCGAGACCGAAGGCGATCGCCTCGACTGCGCGGTCCTGTCCGACGATCGAAGGCGCCGCTTCGACCTCCCGCAGGCTGTCCCAGGGAACCCATTCGTCCGGGCAGCTCCAGGCGAGCTCGAGCGGCCTCAAGCTCTCGAACCATCGTCTTTCCTTCCCCGTTCGGCCGGACCCGGCCTCATGTCGTGTAGCAAGGCCGGCAGCAGCGTGATGCTCAGTACGGCGGTGGACACCGCCCCGAGGATGGCGGCGTAGCCCACCGACCGCAGGCCCGGATAGTGGGACAGCACCAGCGAGCCGAAGCCGACCACCGTGGTCAGGGCCGCGACCGCGATCGCCTTCGCGGTCTCCGTCTGGGCTGCCGGATCTCCGCCGGACTCCTGCCAACGGTGCAGCAGGTGGACTCCGTAGTCGACGCCGATCCCGATGATCATGGTCAGCACGAAGATGTTGAAGAAGTTGACCCGGACACCGAGCAGCGCCATCCCGCCCAGCATCCAGATCAGACCCGACCGCCGAGCGGCACCAGCGCGAGCAACGACCGCACCGGGCTGCCGAGGTCGGCCCACAGCAGCAGGAAGACCAACACCAGGCCGAGAATCGCCGCCCTGGCCGCGTCGCCCCAGACGATCCGCCGAAGCTCCGCCGAGACCACGTTCGGACCGGTCAGGATGACGTTCGCCTCCCCGGCGAGGGCGTCGGCCAGCGCCGGCGGCGCCGACCGTCGCCACTTTCCCGCCGGTGGATAGCAGAACACGGCAGTCGAAACGCCCTCCTCGTCGGCGATCAGATACCTGCCGACCACTCGCGCCAGCGGGGTGCCGGAGAGGTCCGACAGGCGCAGCGGCCGCTCGACGGCGAGCGCGGACTCGAGGTGGTCGAGGCCCACCTCGAAGGCGGCCGGGTTGAGGCCCTCCGCCCGCAACGCGCCCTCGAAACGCTCCCGGAGCCCGGCCAGGGCCCGGTCGCGCCGCACCTCGAGCGTGGCGATGGCCCGCAGCTGTGCTTCCTCGGACGGGCACCAACCCGACGATCGTATCGACCGCCGCCAGGTTGTCACCGTCGACCAGGCCCTCCAGCTTGGGCAAGATCCTGCGCGCGGTCCCGAGCACCTCCGCCTCGTTCGCGCCGTCGACCCGGACCGTCATGGGAGAGAATCGCAGCCCGAACGTCTCCATCACCTCGTTCTGCAGCAGGACACCGCGATTGCCCGCCGACCGCATGTTGCGGATGTCGTCGTCGAACTCGAGCCGGGTCGCTGCCAACGCTGCGGCCACGGTGACGAGCACGATCGCCACCACCGCGATGCGTCGGTGCGCGAGGCTCACGCGGCACAGCAGGTCCGATCCGAAGGAGTGGAGGTACAGCCGGCTGCCTCCCAGGTCGCGCGCCCTGAACAGGGTCAGAAGCGCCGGCAGCACCAGGTAGACCGTCAGCACCAGCAGGAGGATTCCGGTGCCGGTCAGCAGACCGAGCTCGGACAGACCACGGAAATCGGTCACCAGGAAGGCGTAGAAGGTGGCGGCGGTGGTCACCGCGCCGAGCAGGACGCCGACCCCGGTGTGGCGGGCGGTCGCGTCGAGCGCCGACTCGTGGTCGAAGCCCGCGCGGCGCTCCTCGACGTAGCGGCCGTAGAGCACGATGATGAAGTCGATTCCGAGCCCGATCAGGAGCGCGCCGAACGCCGAGGTCACCGAGTTCAGCCGTCCGAGCACGACCGCGACGAAGATGAAGGTGAGCGCCAGACCGGTCGCCAGCGGCAGAAACCCGTACAGTAGCGTCGCCGGTCGACGGAAGGCGAGCAGGAAGAGCAGCATCACGCCGACCAGGGAGCTCGCTGCGCCGACCACGAGCGTCGCTGACGATCAGCTGGCTGTCGTCGAGGGCGATGATGTAGCCGCCGGTGAACTCGACTGCCGGCGGGGCACCTTCCCACCCGTCCTCGCGCCAGCTCGCCTCGGCCTCGGCGACCCGCAGCTCGAGCCCGGCCGCCAGCTGCCGGTCGAACACGATGTCCTGTGCGGGCTGGGTCGGCTTGACCAACATCAGCAGAGTGGTCCGTGCCGGGTCGACGATCAACCCGGAGTCCGAGTCGAAGCGAGCCCCCAGCCCACCGATCTGCACCCGGTCCAGGATGCTCATGACCACGCCCATGGGGTCGAGCCGGATGAGGTCCTTGGTGACCAGGCTCTGGGGCGTGATCAGCTCGCGCCTGATCCGCTCGGCTTCGGGCCGGAGGTCGGCGGCTTCGAGCCGGTCGAGCAGGCGGCTCAGCTCGTCCTCTTCGAGAAAGAGCGTCGCCCGGTCGAGCAGCGGCAACAGGGCCTCGGCGGGGTCCTCGATGCGGTACTCGACCCAGCGATCAGCTCCCAGCCGCGCAGCGCTTCCGCCAGGTGGTCGGCGAACGCGACCGCGCTCTCCGGGTCGTCCGCCCGATCGAGCCGGACGACCGCCAGCAGCATGTCCACCGAGCCGAACCGGTTGACGGTGGTCTTGAAGTCGCTCACCACCCGGTTGTGCTCGGGCACCAGGGAGAGCACATCGGTCTCGACCCCGACGCGCCGCGCAGCGATCCCCGCCAGCACCCACGCCACCGCCGCCAGCACCAGGACGGTACGCGGCCACCGCCTCCCGGTCCTGACCAGGGCCAGCGGAAGACGCCGCGGCAGCAGCCCCCGGCTCACGTCGAGGGTTCCAGGATCACGGCCCGGTTCTGCCAGAAGTAGATCAGCATCGACAGCACCGTGAGAACCAGGGCCACCCACAGCGCGATGTGCCCGAGCACGATCCACCGGCCCAGCTCGCGGCCCAGAATCAGGATCGAGACCGCAGTCACCTGGGCACGCGGTCTTGGCCTTGCCCCACGCGTTGGCCGCGATCGCCACCCGGCGCTCGAGTGCCACCACCCGGAGAGCGGTCACAGCGAACTCGCGCCCCACGATGATGGTGACCATCCACGCCGGCGCCAAATCGAGCCCGACCAGCGAGATGAACGCCGCGCTCATCAGCAGCTTGTCCGCTATCGGGTCGAGCAGGGCACCGGTGCGGGTGATGCGGTTGGTGCGGCGGGCTATCATCCCGTCCATGAGATCAGTGACCGCCGCCACCAGGAAGATCGCCAGGCCCCAGTACTCCCGGTCCGGAAACTCGGTGAGCAGGACGACCACCAGCAGCGGAACCATCACGATCCGTGCCATGGTCAGGCTGTTCGGCAGATTCCACATGACGGGTCGGCCTCCGGCGCCACTCGGCGTCCGTCGCGATTCTACAGAGCACGCCCAGCCTGGACAAACCCCCGTGCCGGGCGGCACCAGCCTCGAACCCAGCGGGACAACCGGGTGATCGAGGGTCGCTGCGTCCATCACCCCTCGCGGGAGACCGCGCTGCGGTGCCGGGAGTGCGCCACCTACGTTTGCGAACGGTGCCGACGCGACCTTCGCGGCCAGGTCTACTGCCGGCCGAAGTGCATCGCACGGGGCGCGGTTCGCGACGCGGTTCGGTCGTCGGTTGACCTGCTTCGTGGGCCGGTCGAGCCGCTGCGCGCCGGCGCCGCACTCGGTCTGGCAGGCCTCGCGCTGACGGCGACAACGCTGGTCCTCGCGGCCATCCTGATCGCAGAGCGAGCCCCGGTCACCGAGGCTCCACCCGCGCCGGCGACTCCGACCGCGACCCACGCGCTCGAGGCGACACTGCACGAAGGCGCCGGCACCTGGCGGCTCGTGGTCACCGGACCTCCGGCATCCCGGGTTCTCGTGATCGCCGACGGACGTCCCCTGGCGGTGCTCACCCTCGACGGAGACGGAACCGCCGAGATCGCCGGCAGTGGTCGGCTCGGAGACGACGTTGCCGCGGCCGCGCTCGGCGGCGAGCCGATCGCACCGCTGCGGCCCGCGGCAGCCCGTGGGCGGGCCGCTTCGACGCCGCCTCCCAGCCCGACCCGGACCCTGACCCGAACCCCGACCGCGACGCCCACCGCCTCGCCCACTCCCACCGCGACCGCCAGCCCGTCGCCACCGCCCACCCCCGTGCCAACCGTCGCCGCGGTCCCGACTCTCCCTCGCCGCGACCGGATCTCCCCCTCCTCGCCCGTCGGTCCGCCCGTCCTGCACCTCGTCACCGACGCCGGACCCTTGATCGCGATCACCTTCGACGGAGGAGCCTCCTCGAACGGCAGCGCCCAGCTCCTCGATCTCCTGCGCGAGCTCGATCTGCACGCCACGCTCTTCCTCACCGGGGAGTTCATCGCGCGCGAGCCGGAGCTGCTCCGCCGCGCGCTCCTCGACGGCCACGAGGTCGGCAACCACACCTGGTCCCACCCGCGGCTCACGACGTACGCAGAGGACAGGCGCCACCGGCTTCGCCCGGAGGTCACCCGGGAGTGGTTCCAGGATCAGCTGCGACGCACCGAGTCCGCGTTCCGCGCCGCCACCGGGCGGCCGCTCGCGCCGCTGTGGCGAGCGCCCTACGGGGAGGAGAACACCACCCTGCGGGCCTGGGCCGCCGAGCTGGGCTACCTGCACGTGCGCTGGAGCTCCCTGGAAGGCTCCTCGCTCGACTCGTGGGACTGGGTGGCCGACGAGCACTCTCCGCTGTTCGAGAACGCGGACGAGATGGTCGACCGACTGCTGCGTTTTCCTCGCCTCGGAGGCGGCATCGTGCTGATGCACCTCGCGTCGCAGCGCACCGAACCGCCCTGGAGAGCGCTCCCGCGCCTGGTGGAGACCCTCAGAACGCGCAAGATCACGCCGGTCCGCGTGACCGAGCTGCTCGAGAGGTCTCCGGCGTGGCGAGCTCGACTTGACTCCGTCCGTCGCCGGCACCGCGAGCTCAACCCGGACTGAGGCAGGCCTGCTCGCGAGCGGGCATCCCCCGCCGAGGGCTCAGTCGTGGACCGTCGCCGAGAACGGCGCCGGATCGGCCGCGGTCGACGGCTCGCCGATCCATGCTTCCGCTGCGGCACTGCCGGCTGCGATCAGCCCGTCGATCCGGTCCCAGTCCGACCAGGCCGCACTTCCGACGTGGGGCCGGAGCACGCAGGCGGCGTGACTCAGCTGATAGGACACGAGCAGGTGGCCGGTCATCATCTGCGTGCGCATCATGGTGTCGAGCACCAAACCGGCCGGCGGCAGAGGCGGCAGCTCCATGGCGACGTCGACCGCCACCACTCGGCGGCCGAGCGAGCGTGCGGCCGCCACCGGGACCTCCGCGACCACCGCGCCGTCCACGAGCACCCTTCCGTCGGACTCGATTCCGGGGAACAGGCCCGGAATCCCGGAAGACGCCCTCAGCGCGGTCCGCAGCGACCCCTCGGCCAGCCGCACCTCCTCGCCCGTCTCGAGGTCCGTCGCCACCGCGAGAAAAGGTCGCGGCAGACTCTCGATCTCCACGTCCGGGACCAGAAACTCGATCGCCCGGTCGAGCGCGGCGCCATCGAGCACCGTCGTGCGGTTCATCGCCAGCGAGATCACCACCCGGTCCCGGAACCGCCGGGCGGCCTGGAGCAACTGGTGCTCGCCGGCGGCAGCGTCCGCGGCACGGCCGATCGGACGTACCGTAGGCGTCAGCCCCTTCGCCATGGCCTCCCGCCAGCGGCGGGCCACTGCGTCGGCCGAGCCGAGCGCGAGGTACATCCCCCCGACGACCGCGCCCATGCTGGTTCCGGCGATACCGTGGGGAGCGATCCTCCACCGGTCGAGGGTGCGCAGGACTCCGAGATGGGCGAAGCCGCGTGCGCCTCCGCCTCCCAACGCCAGCGATGGCGGCCGCGCCCTCCACGCCGCCCGTCGCAGGGCGGTGAGGTTCACGCGCCCCGCTGCTGCTCTGCGTCGGGCAGGTGGTCGAGCAGCCCGAGGAGGGCCTCGTGGACCCCTTCCGCGACGCGTCGGGTCTTGTCGGAGATGTGGTCGAGGTCGTCGGTTCGCCCGCGCGGGTCGATATCACCGATCTTGTCCCCGACCTTGACCGGAACTCCGTCGCGGAGCAGGCCACGAATCACGCCGCCGATCCGGGCGGTGACGGAGCACGACGCATCCACCGGGACGCCATGGCGGTAGTCGTCCATGCCGTAGACCGAGATCACGGTCCCGATCCGCTCGCCTCGCTCGACCTCGTCCCCGATCGCCTTCTGGGTGAAGAAGACCCCGTCGCGGACCGCCTTCAAGACCCGCTCCGAGGTGAACCCCATGATGTCCGCAGGGGGCTCGTCGACGAGGTGCTCCCCGGTGTCGTCGAGCACCGCACCGACCTGCGGTCCGCGGACCGTGTCCACCACCGCGTGGCAGTCCTTGCCGGCAACGAAGCCGGGGCCGAGAGCGATCACGATCGGAGCCAGGTCCCGTGCGATTCCGGAGTTGCGGCGCAGCATCGCCGCCTCGATGAAGACTTCGGGCTGCCAGCCGCGCAGAGCCTCGTCGAGGGGAATCGCGGCCACCGCGACGCTGTCGGACTCGTGGGCCCGGCGAAGCTCGTCCAGCGTCCGGACCAGCACCGCGGGAACGCCCTGCACGGTCTGCCGGCCGTCGTGGATCGCTTCTGAGAAGCAGACCGATCGCCGAACCGCCTTGGGGTGACGGCGCTCGAGCATCAGGATTCGGCGAAAGCCCTGCCGGTAGAGGTGATAGGCCGTCCCGGACGCGAGCTCTCCCGCGCCGCGGATCAGGATCCTGAGGTCACCCTGCTGCATCCGGCCTCCGGTCGCCCCCCACGTCCGTCGACGGGCGCGTGAGGTCGCGACATTCTACCGCTGCGGCGCAAGGGTGCAAGGAGCGCCGCCCCTGGTTCACCCCGAGTCTCCGCGATCGGGCACGAACTCGTGGATGTCCGGCAGGTTGCGATACCGCTCGGCGTAGTCGAGGCCGTAGCCCACCACGAAGACGTCGTCGATCTCCAGACCCAGAAAGTCGACCGGGACGTCCACGACCCGTCGTGCCGGCTTCGACAGCAGGGACACCACCCTGAGGCTGCGCGGATGCCGCGCGCGGATCAGGTCCATCAGGTCGGCCAGCGTCGTGCCGGTGTCGACGATGTCCTCCACCAGAAACACGTCGCGGTCCCTCACGTCGGCCGTGAGGTCCTTGACCAGCACCACCGAGCCTGAGCTGGTGGTGCTCCGCCCGTAGCTCGAGGCCTGGATGAAGTCGAGCTCGTGAGTGCCGGGAATCCGCCGCGTGAGATCGGTGAAGAAGTAGACGCAGCCCTTGAGCACGCCGACGAAGATCGCCGAGCGGTTGCCGAGGTCGGCGCCGATCTCTGCTGCGAGCCGCTCTACCGCCGCCTCGATCCGGTCCCTGTCGACCACGACTCTGCCCACCATCTCCGACCTCCTCGAGCATTGCCCCGGCCGCCGGTGGCGTTGTATCCTGTTCCGCGAGATATGGCTGAAACCGAGGTCCCGTCGCTCAGCTCCCGCTACACGGGGATCGCCGACCGCTTCCGATCGCTGTGGACCTTCTATCAGTTCCTCGGCGGCGTGTTCAAGCACCAGAACCAGGGGTCGGTTCCGTTCAGCTACGACTTCCAGGCCCTTTCCAAGCGGATCAAGGAGCTCGTACCCCAGCTCGCGCTGCCCGACTCCACCCACATCGTCCGCGAGCTCGAGCAGACCGAACGGGAGCTCCAGCGAATCCACGGAGAGCTCGCCGCCATCGAAGCACAGTTTCCGCCGTCGCTGCTGCGCAGGTTCTTCGACCACCTCAAGCGGCAGGACCAGAAGATCCTGTTCGCGCTCGCCAAGTTCTATCTCCAGGGAGAAAACCTCGAGAGCGACACGCTCGACAAGCTCGACATCCTGCTGACGAGGCTGTCCGAGCTGCCGCTCGAGAACGGGCGGGTCGTCGCCCGCGACCGCTCCGAGCTGACGGCCGGCTTCGAGAGACTGGCCGCGCTGGTCGGACCGCCGGTGCTCGCTGAGCCCGAGGAGCGCGCCCTGAGGCAGTCACTGGCCGAGTTTCGCGACGAGCTCCACCGCATCTCCAGCTTCGGCGACCTGCTCGGGTCGCAGGTCTACGACCGCTACCGCGCCTTCAAGCAGGGGCTTGGAATCACCTTCCTTCACCCGCCGCTGCTGGTCGACATCGTCAGCACCAACCTCGAAGCCAAGAACCGCTTCCGCCAGCTGTACCAGGAGGAGGAGGTCCGGATCCTCGAGGATACCAACCGGATCTTCGAGATCGAGCGTTACCTCGAGCGCAACCCGGACCTCGCCCACGCCGAGCTGCGCCGTCAGATCGAGGCTTTTCGGCGCTTCAGGATCCGCTTCGACGCCGGGCGCCGTGAGGACAACGTCAAGCGCGAGGACATTCTCGACCTCCGGCAGGCGATGAACCGGGTGCTCGAGGCGGTCGAGCCCGGGGTCTCGCCCCGCGAGCCCGATGCCCCGAGTCATGGCGAGCCCGCCGCCCCGCGGCCACCATCGGCCGGACGGATCAGCCCGGCGCCCCCCGAACCTCCCGAGGAGGCGGTCGAGGCCCTGGTTTTCCCGGATGACGAGGAAGGCCGCGAGCCCTCCTTCACCGACCTCCTGCCTCCGGACCCGCTGCTCAACGAGACCCTCCACAAGATCATGTTCGCCCTCGAGCTGGTGATCTGGGACCACTCGCCGGAGCAGGCCGCGAACGCAAAGGAGCTCCACTACCTCGAGCTCGAGCCGTGGGAGGTGGGAGCCTACCGCCGGCTCGCCCAGCGTGAGGTCGCCGAAGGCAGTCTCGATTGGGCCCTGGAGCTCTTCTACATCACCGGCGCCGCCCTGCGCGTCAAGATGGACGAGGAGATCGCCGAGGTCGCGCGCCACGCGGGCAGCGCGAACTCCGACCGGCTGTACCAGGTGCTGGAGCGGTCGGCCCAGAGCCTCGAGCGGGCCCGTGAGATCGACCGTCGTTTCCACTGGTTCATCGACGACATGCTCTACCGGGGCGACACCGCCCACCTCGAGCAGGTCTACCGGTCCCATTTCCGCTTCCTGCGCACCTTCTCCCAGCTGTGGCTCGACCACCAGTCCAGCGGCGGCATCACGCCGCTGTGACGGTTGAAGACGGAGGGGTAAGGCGCGAGGCTCCACCGCAGCAGGAAAGACCCCCGTTCGACCGCGCCTCGACTGCCTGTCGGTACCACGCCCGGCGCTTGCGATCGCCTCGCCCGTCACCCCGTTCCACCGCCTCCTGACCCCCCACCCCTCTCTTGCGTCCCGACCCGAGCTGAGGTAGACAGCGCGAGCGACCATGGACCTTTCCGACGATCTCCCGCGGTGTGCCGGCCCGATCCGTCGGGTGCTCGCGACCCTCGTCGACATGGTCTGCTTCGGGGTCGCGACGATGATCCTCGCCGTCCCGCTGTGGCTCTCGCTCTCGCCCCGGCTTCCTCCCCACCCGAGCTACGACCAGGTGGTGACCGCGATCACCGACCCGGAGTGGCTCCAGCACGGCGCCGGGATCCTGGGAATCTGGATCGCGGCCTGGTACGCCTACTTCGTGGTCGGCTGGGGCCTGTTCGGCGCGACCCCCGGCAAGGCCCTTCTCGGCCTGCGGGTGGTCGACCATCGCCGCCGATTCCCGGTCGGCGCCGGACGCGCGCTGCTGCGCCTCGCAGCGTACTCGGTGAGCGCGGTGACCCTCGGGCTGGGTCATCTGCTGGTGCTGCTGCGGCGGGATCGGCGCGCGCTGCATGATATTCTCGCCGGCACCCGGGTGGTCCGGCGCAGCGAGGCGCTGGAGCTGGCTCGTGGCCTCGACCGCAGCGAAACGCCGCCGGACCACGGACCGCCACCCCAGGACCCCGATGGAGACGAGCCATGAAGGTCCTCGACGCCCGCCACCTTGCCTGCCCCCAGCCGGTGATCGAGCTGCGCAAGCGGCTGGACGCCGGCGACCGGGAGGTCCGGGTCCTGGTCGCCGACGAGCTGTCCAGGTCGAACGTGGAGCGTTTCGCACGATCCCGCGGCGCGAGCGTGTCGACCGCCCCAGCCGCGGACCGCGGTTTCGCAATCGAGGTGACGGCCCACGCGGATGGGCCGGGCCCCGACGGCGACGCCGAGATCGTCTGCGCTCCGCCCGAACCGGCAGCAGGTGCCGGCCCGGTGGCGATCCAGATCAGCTCCGCCACCATGGGCCACGGCGACGACGACCTCGGTGCGCTCCTGCTGCGGTCTTTCGTCAAGACCCAGCTCCAGCTCGAGGCGAGACCCGACCTGATGGTCTTCTACAACTCGGGAGTCCGGCTGTGCTGTGAAGGGTCGCCGTTGGTCGACGACCTGGCTGCGCTTGCCGCAGAGGGCACCGAGATCCTGGCGTGCGGGACCTGTCTGAACTACTTCGAGCTCGGCCCGACGCTGCGGGTCGGCCGCGTGTGCGACATGCTCGAGATCGCCACCCGCCTCGCGGGTGCGGGCCGCGTCGTCCGTCCGTGATCCACGAGGGGTATCTCGACCACGCCGCCACGGCGGTGCCGAAGGCGCCCGGGGTGATCGAGGCGGTCGCTTCGTGCCTGCGAGACGGCGCCGGAAACCCCGGTCGCGGCGGACACCGGCTCACCGTCGCTGCGGCACGGATCCTCGAGGAGGCCCGGGAGCGGGTCGCCAGGCTGCTGGGTGGTCATCCGGAGAGAACCATCCTCGGGTCCGGAGCGACCCTGCTGCTCAACACCGTGCTGCACTCGCTGGTCGAGCCCGGAAGCCGGGTGGTCACGTCGGCCCTCGAGCACAACGCGGTGATGCGACCCCTGCGCCACTTCGAACGGAGTCGGGGCGCGACCGTCGAGGTGGTCGCCGCCGGCGCGGCGTCCGGAGTGCCGAGCCCCGGCGAGGTCGCCGCGGCGGTTGCGTCAGCGCCCACCCGGGTGGTGGTGCTCTGCCACGGGTCGAACGTGACCGGCGCGGTGCTGCCGGTGGCTGCCATCGCGCGGGCGGTGGCACCGGTCCCGGTGGTGGTCGACGGCGCTCAGGTCGGCGGCAGCGCACCGGTCGACTTCGCGAGCCTCGGCGTCGCCGCCTGGGCCTGCTCGGGCCACAAAGGACTGCTCGGGCCGCCCGGAATCGGAGTCCTGCTCCTCGCTCCCCAGGTCGAGCTGGAGCCTCTGGTGCGCGGCGGCACGGGCTCCAGCTCCGAGAGGGAGGAGATGCCGGAGCTCCTGCCCGATCGCCTGGAGGCCGGCACGCCGAACGTGGTCGGAGCAGCGGGACTGGCTGCGGCCTGCCGCTGGCTCGAGGACACGGGGGTCGCGGAGATCCACCGTCGCGTCGGTCGACTCACGCACCACGCCGCGTCCGCACTGGCCTCGGTCCCGGGGGTGTCGGTCCAGGGGCTGGACGGCGTCGAAGAGCGCATCGGCGTGCTCTCGTTCACCGTCCACGGCGTGGATCTGGGCGAGCTCGCGGCGTGGCTGGACCGTGAGCACGGGCTGATGCTGCGCGCCGGCCTCCACTGCGCCCCAGCCGCACATCGCCGGCTCGGGACCTTTCCCAACGGGACGCTGCGGGTCGGAATCGGCCCGTTCACGAGCCAAGACGCGCTCGACCGGTTGGTGGAAGCCGTGTCGCACTACGCCGGGGCGCTTCCGCACCGGGCAGATCCGCGCTGAGGAGTTGGTTCACCACACTGAGGGGGCACGATGGCGGCAGCTTCGCGGCGCGACCTGATCCTGGTCTTCGGCTCGGTCCAGCGCGTCATGCGGGTGGAGCGGGCGGCCCGCGAACGCGGTGTCGACGTCGACGTGATCCCGGCCCCGCGGTCGGTGTCGTCCGAGTGCGGCGTGGTGCTGGAGGCCGCGAGCCAGGACGCCCGTGATCTCGCCGCTCTGCTGGCCGAGCTCTCGCTGGTCGCCGACAGCGTCTGGCGGCGGGACCCTTCCGGGTGGCTGCCGGCCGCACTCGAGTCCGCCGCCGCCCCGGTCGCCGCCCGTCTCACCCGGCACGCGGCCTACGGCGGATGCGGCGCGAAGCTCGCCAAGGGCGAGCTGGCGACCCTGCTGTGCGGTCTGCCCCGTGTCACCTCCGAGGACCTCCTGGTCGGGATCGAGTTCGCCGACGACGCCGGCGTGGTGCGGGTCCGCGACGACCTCGGGCTGATCCACACGGTCGACTTCTTTCCCCCGATCGTCGACGACCCCTTCTCCTTCGGCCGGATCGCGGCCGCGAACGCTCTCTCCGACGTGTACGCGATGGGGGGCCGTCCCCTCGCCGGCATGAACCTCATCAGCTTCCCCGCCGCCGAGCTCGAACGCGAGCTGCTCAAGGAGATCCTGCACGGAGGGCTCGACGCCCTCCAGGAGGCCGGAGGCGTCCTGGCCGGAGGCCACACCATCGAAGGCCGCGAGCTGCTGTACGGGATGGCGGTGACCGGCACCGTCCATCCGGACCGCATCTGGCGCAACGGGGGCGCACTCCCCGGAGACGCGTTGGTGCTGACCAAGCCGCTCGGTACCGGGCTGGTCACCACCGCCGCCAAGGCCGAGCTGGCCGACCCGGACCACCTCGCGACCACGATCCGGTGGATGGCGACCCTCAACCGCAGGGCGGCCGAGGTGGCGGCCGAGGCCGATCCGCACGCGGTCACCGACGTCACCGGCTTCGCGCTCGTCGGCCACGCCGCCGAGATGGCCCAGGCGAGCGGCGTCGTCATCGTGCTCGCGAGCGCGACGCTGCCCATCCTTCCCGGAGCCCTCGAGGCCGCCGCCCAGGGCATGGTCCCCGCCGGCACCGCAAAGAACCGCGCCAGCCTGGGCGAAACCGTCGAGCTCGCCGACGGCCTCGACCCGCTCCTCGTCGACCTGGCCTTCGACCCCCAGACCTCAGGCGGGCTCCTGATCGCCTGCTCCGCGGCGCAGGCCGACGCACTCGTCCGTCGGCTCCCCGGTGCCGCCAGAATCGGCACCGTCGAGTCCGGCGCCCCCGGCACGGTCCGTCTCGAGTGAGCCTCGCCAGCGTCGATGAACGACCCGGCTCGGAACGGGCGGAGCGTATCCGCGGGCGCCCGTTCCGTGACGACCGGCACCCGTCGCTCGCCGACGATTCAGCCACCCGGGTCAATGGAGCACGACCGCCTGGCTATACTGCCCGTGGAGGATTCCGGATGCACGAGATGGGCCTGGCGATGGAGATCCACCGCACCTGCCGCGAGGCGGTCGCGGAGCACGGCGACGGGTCGGCTCGAGCGCGTCCGGCTCGCGGTCGGCGAGCTCGTCGGCGGTCGAGCCGGACCTGCTCGTCTTCGCCTGGGAGGCGCTCACCGCCGGCGGGCCCGATGCCGGCTGCGTGCTCGACGTCGACTGGTGCCCGGCCCGCCAGCAGTGCCCCGCCTGCGACGAGCCCAGAAGTCACGCAGCGACGGGCTCCTGGCTGCGGCTGTGCCCCGACTGCGGGTCGCCGCTCACGGTCGAGGGCGGCGACGAGCTCGACGTGCTCGAGGTCACCTTCCTGACCGACGACGAGGACGACGCAGCGACGAGGAGCCGGTGGCATGAAGCAGGTGGTCACGGTGAGGCGGCGCGCCTCGGCCGCGAACGAGGCGGCCGGCCGCACGAGCTGCGGCGGCGGCTTCGCCGACGCGGGCACGCTGGTCGTCAACCTCATCTCGTCGCCCGGCTCGGGCAAGACCACGCTCCTCGAGGCAGACCGTCGCAAGAGCTCGACGGGCGCGCTCACGGCTCGCGGTGCTCGAGGGCGACATCGCCACCGAGCGCGACGCCGACCGGCTCCGCGCCCTCGGCGTGCCCGCCCACCAGATCCTCACCGGCGGCGCCTGCCACCTCGACGCCCGCCAGGTCGGCGACGCTCTGGCCGAGGCGACCCTGCTGCCGGCCGACATCCTGTTCATCGAGAACGTCGGCAACCTGATCTGCCCGACCTCCTACGACCTCGGCGAGGACTTCAAGGTCGTCGCTGCTGTCGGTCACCGAGGGCGACGACAAGCCGTTCAAGTACCCGGCGATCTTCGCCCGCGCCGAGGTCGCGGTGATCACCAAGTGCGGACCTGCTTGCCCCACGTGCGCTTCGACCTCGACGCGGTCCGCGAGCAGGTCGCGTCGCTCAACCCGGCCGGCACGCTGCTGGTCACGTCCGCGAGCACCGGCGAGGGGCATCGACGCCTGGTGCGACCTCCTGCTCGAGCGTCTGGCCGCCAAGCGGGCCGCGGCGGCTCTGCAGCGGCCCTGATCCGGTTCGCCGGCGCCTGATCGTGCCGCGGGCGCGGTCCAGGGCGTCGGCTTCCGCCCGACGGTCTACCGGCTCGCCGCGCTCGCTCGCCCTCGCCGGCTGGGTGCGCAACGACGCCCGACGGCGTCGTGATCGAGATCGAGGGCACGGAGCCGACGCGGTCGGCGCGCTTCGTCGACCGGCTGCCGAGTCGAGCTGCCGCCGCTGGCGCGGCTCGACGGCCTCGAGGTCGTGCGAGCGTCGAGCCGCTCGGCGAGACGCGACTTCACGGTCGTCGCACTCCGAGCGGCGGCCAGCGCGAGCGGGGCGCTCGTGCCGCCCGACACCGCCCTGTGCTCCGACTGCCGGGCCGAGATGGACGACCCTGCGCGACCGCCGCTACCGCTACCCCTTCACGACCTGCACCAACTGCGGGCCCGCGCTTCTCGCTCGTCCACCGCCTGCCCTACGACCGCGAGCGGACCGTCGATGGCGTGCTTCCCGCTCTGCCCGAGCTGCTGCGCGCGAGTACGGGACCCCGGCGACCGCCGCTTCCACGCCGAGCCGGTCTGCTGCCCCGAGTGCGGGCCGCGGCTGTGGCTGCGCGGATCGGATCGGGCGACGCGGGTCGCCGAGCGGGCGCCGCGCACGCCAGTCCGCGGCGGCCGGCGAGGCTGCGCTCGCCGGTGGCGAGATCGTCGCGGTCAAGGGCCTGGGCGGCTTCCAGCTCGCCTGTCGCGCCGACGACGCCGACGGTCGGTCGCCCGGCTGCGCGAGCGCAAGCGGCGACCGACCAAGCCGTTCGCGGTGATGGTCGCGCGACCTCGACGACGGCCGCAGCGCTGGTCGCGCTCGACGCCGACGGACGAGGCGCTGCTGCGCTCGTCCGCCGCGCGCCGGTGGTGCTGGCCGGCCGCCGCTCCGATCGCCGCCGTCGCGGAGGCCGTGGCTCCGGGCCTCGACGACCTCGGCCTGATGCTGCCGACCACGCCGCTCCACGTCGAGCTGCTCCGCGACGCTGCCTACGCCGCCGCTGGTCATGACCTCGGGCAACGTCTCCGACGAGCCGATCTGCCGCGGCAACCGCGAGGCGCTCGATCGGCTCGGCGGGATCGCCGACCTGTTCCTGCTCCACGACCGCGACGTGCGTGCGCCGGGTCGACGACTCGGTCGTGCGCGGCGACCCCGGCGGCCCGGTGATGGTGCGCCGGGCGCGCGGCTGGGTGCCCGAGCCGCTGCCGCTGCCCGAGCCGACGCCCGGAGCCGGTGCTCGCGCTCGGCGGTCACCTCCAGGTGACGGCCTGCCTTGCCGTCGGCGCCGAGGCGCTTCCCCTCCCAGCACGTCGGCGACCTCGACAGCGAGGCGGCGCGCGACTTCCTGGTCGAGGTCGTCGACGGGTCTCGAGGACTTCCTCCAGGTCGAGGCGCGGGTCATCGTCGTCGACGCCCACCCCGACTACCCGTCGCACCTGGCTCGGCGAACGCCTGGCCGAGCGAGCGCGGCGGCCGGCTGGTCGCGGGTCCAGCACCACCTCGCCCACGCGCGCCGCGGTGCTCGCCGAGCACGGCGCGCTTCCCCGCGCGCGGCGACATCGCGGCTGGCGATCGCGCTCGACGGCACCGGCTGCGGGCCGGACGGCACCGCCTGGGGCGGCGAGTGGCTGGTGGTCGACGGCGACTCTCGGGTGGCGGCGGCTCGCCCACCTCGAGCCGCTGCCGCTGGTCGGCGGCGAGCGCGGCGGTGCGCGAGCCGTGGCGGGTGGCGGTCGCCGCGCTGGTCGCGGCACGGCGCGAGGAACGTGCCTCGGCCGCCTCGCCGCTGGCCGGGCTGGTGCCAGGCGAGCGGCTGCGCCGAGGTCGCCCGGCTGGCCCGCGGCGGCGCGTGGCCGCTCGCCAGCGGCGCCGGTCGGCTGTTCGAGGCCGCCGGCGCCCTGCTCGGTCTGGCGGCCGACAACCGCTGGGAGGGCGAGGCGGCCGCCCGGCTGGAGGCGCTCGCGACTCGGCCGCGGCGACGTGCCCGCCCTGGGCCGAGCCGCAGGCTCGACGGCACGCGACGGCTGCCGTCCTGCGCTCGCTGCTCGCCGAGGCCGCCGCGCCGTCTGCTCGCGGCGAGGATCCGGCCGCGGTCGCGGCCGGCTTCCACGCGACCTTCTGCCGCCTCGCGGCCGAGCTGACCGCGGCGTCGCGCGCGCCGAAGGCTGCAGACCGGTCGCGCTCGGCGGCGGCTGCCTGGTCAACCGCCTCCTCGCGCCGCGGGCTGCTCGGCGGAGCTCGCGTGCGCGGGCTTCGAGCTGCTCCTGCCGCGCAGCCTGCCGCCCGGCGACGGCGGGCCTGTCCTACGGCCAGGCGGTGCTGCCGCCGGCTGCGACGCCGGCTGCGACCCTGTCGGCGGAGTATGATCGTTTCGGGATACCCGTCGAGATCCGGTCGCGTTCGCCCCTCGCCGGGCGATCCCATGGAGGGCGTATGTGTCTGGCGATTCCGATGGGCCTGGTCGAGCGGACCGAGCTCGAAGGCGTGGTCGAGCTCGACGGCGTCCGTCGCACCGTGTCGCTGATGATGCTCCCGGAGGCCGCGGTCGGCGACTACCTGCTGATCCACGCCGGCTTCGCGATCGGCCGCGTCGACGAGGAGGAGGCGGCGCGAGACGCTCGAGCTGCTGCGCGAGTTCGCCGACGAGGTGGAGGCGTCTGTGAGCGCGACCTCGGCGTACGCGATCCTCGTGCGGTCGCCGGGCTGCTCGGCGCGATCCGCACCGAGGCCTGCCGAGCGTCGGCCGCGCGGATCACGCTCATGGAGGTCTGCGGCACCCACACCCACGCGATCGCCGCGCCGGCCTGCGCCGCCTGCTGCCCGAGTCCGTGCGCCTGATCTCCGGTCCGGGCTGCCCGGTCTGCGTGACCCCGGTCGGCTACCTCGACCGCGGCGGTCGCCCTCGCCCGGCGCTCCGGACGTCACTGGTCTGCACCTTCGGCGACCTGATGCGCGTGCCGTCCTCGACCACGCAGCCTGGAGCGGGTGCAGCGCCGAGGGCGGCGCGGTGCGGGTCGTCTACTCGCCGCGCGACGCCTCGCAGATCGCCCGCGACGATGCCGGCCCGCACGGTCGTCTTCCTCGGCGTCGGCTTCGAGACCACGGTGCCGACCATCGCCGGCGGCGCTGGACGAGGCCGAGCCCGACGGCGTCGCCAACTTCCTGGTGCTGCCCGGCGACAAGATGATCGCCGCCGCCGCTGCGGGCGCTGGTCGGACGACCCCGAGCTCCGGCGTCGACGGCTTCCTGCTGCCCGGGCCACGTGTCGGTGATCACCGGCTGGCGACGCGTTCCGCTTCCTGCCCGAGGAGCACGGGTCTCGGGCAGCGGTGGTCGGCTTCGCGCCGACCGACGTGCTGCGCGGCGTGCTGGAGCTGGTCGCCAGCAGCGGCGTCGCCGGCGCGACCGCGCGTCGTCAACCTCTACCCGCGCGTGGTCACCGCCGAGGGCAACCTCACCGCGCGGGCGCTGGTGGACCGCTTCTTCGACGCCCGCCGACCACGGCCTGGCGCGGCCTCGGCGTCGATTCCCGGCTCCGGGCCTGGCGCTGCGGTCGCAGTGGTCGCACCGCGACGCGGCGCGCATCGAGGTCGAGGTCCCGAGCCGCGCGAGCCGGCCGGCTGCCGCTGCGGCGAGGTGCTGCGCGGGCGCATCGACCCGCCGGACTGCCCGCTGTTCGCACCGGCGTGCACGCCCGACGCGCCGGTCGGCGCCTGCATGGTCTCGAGCGAGGGCACCTGCGCCGCCTGGTACCGCCACGAGCGGCTGGCTCGAGGTGGCGCAGGCAGTGAGGCGAACTCCCGGACCGGATCCTGCTCGCCCACGGCGCCGGCGGCCGGCTGACGCGCCAGCTGGTCCCGCGCGACCTTCCTGCCCGCCTCGACAACCCCTTGCTCGCGACCCTCGCGGACTCGGCGGTGCTGCCACGAGCTGCCGGCGGGCCGGCCGGCGCTGACCACCGACGGCTTCGTGGTCGACCCGCCGGTCTTCCCGGGCGGCGACCTCGGCTATCTGTCGGTGTGCGGCACGGTCAACGACCTGGCCGTGGCCGGCGCGCGGCCGCTGTGGCTGACCTGGGCCCTGATCCTCGAGGAGGGGCTCGAGGCGGAGCTGCTCGACACCTTCGTCGCGGGCGCCGCGCGCGCCGCGAGCGAGGCCGGCGTGGCGATCGTCGCCGGCGACACCA
The DNA here is from genome assembly GCA_963714745.1 of uncultured Acidobacteriota bacterium. Taxonomy (GTDB): domain Bacteria; phylum Acidobacteriota; class Thermoanaerobaculia; order Thermoanaerobaculales; family Sulfomarinibacteraceae; genus CAVQPK01. The sequence goes on along the minus strand of CAVQPK010000007.1, from coordinate 787,092 downwards.
AGGTGGTGCCGCGCGGCAAGGGCGACCGCGCCTTCGCCATCACCGCCGGGCTCGGGGTGGTGCCGCCCGGGTCGCGACCTCGGCGACCACCGCGTCCGCCCCGGCGACGTCGTCCTCGTCGTCGGGTCCGCTCGGCGATCACGGCGCGACCGATCATGGCGCTGCCGCCACGGCCTGGTCAGCGCCGGGCTGCGCTCCGACTGCGCGCCGCTCGGCCTCGCTGGTCGAGGCGCTGCTCGACTGCCGGTGCCGAGGTGCACGCCTGCACGACCCGACGCGCGGCGGCGTCGTCGACGATCTGCCACGAGGTGGCCGGCGCGCTCGGGGCTGCGCATCGTGCTCGACGAGTCGGCGTCCCGGTTCGTCCCGAGGTGCGCGCGGTCTGCGAGCTGCTCGGCCTCGACCCGCTCTACCTCGCCTGCGAGGGACGTTTCCTGGCCTGGGTCCCGGCCGAGCAGGCCCAACGGGCCCTGAACGCGCTCGTCGACCATCCATTGGGTCACGGTGCGGCGGTGATCGGACACGTCGAACCGGGCGCTTCCGAGCGCCCACCGGTCATGCTCGAGACCTCCATCGGCGGCCGCCGTCCGATCGACCTGCCGTCCGGTTCCGAGCTGCCCGGATCTGCTGAGCACTCGCCAGGCGGGCCGATCGCATCCTCGGGAGCCGCTCAGGCTCGCTGGGGGAATCGCCGCGGGAGACCGGCCTCGACGGAGAACCGGAGCAGGGCGACCACCGCCCGCAGCGTCACCCAGGCGGAGAGTCCGCCCGAGGCCGGCTCTCCCAACGGGAGCGAAGGATGCGCGGGAGCGGCGGGCCAGCGGGCGAGGTCGGACTGCATCCCCTGCACCCGGACCAGCATCGGCCGGTAGGCGTCGGACCAGTCACAGCCCGCCAGCGCCAGCCCGTGGACGGCTTCGACCGCGTCGGTGCGGAGCAGATTCGGGGCACCGGCGTGGAACGATCGCAGGGGTTGCGCCGCAAGCGCCTCGGACGCCCGGTCCCGGAGGCGAGCCCTCACCCGCCGCCCTCCGGCCCCCGCCGCCTCCAGCACGGCGACTGCCGCCACCCTGCAGCCGGACGGTCCCCGGTGGGCGGGAACCCGACACCTCCACCCGCCGTCGGGCGCCGGGCTCGCCGACTCGAGCCACGCCACCGCCTCCTCCGCCCGGGCGGTGCGGTCGAGCCCGAGCCTGGCCATCGCCTCGACCACCCTCGCGGTCAGGCACGGCAGCGGCTCGACGCCGTCCGCGGGCGCGACCCCGCCCTCGCCACCGAGACCGTCGAGCAGTCGCCGGCCGGCCGCCTGGATCCTCGGGTCCTCCGGGTCGGCCCCGAGCTGCGCGGCAGCCACCAACCTCCAACCCGGCCCCGAGTAGCGCATCCACGGTGCGGTCCGCACCGCCCACGTCCCGTCCGGGAGGAGGTGCTCCAGCAGCGCCGACACCGGCCCTGCGGCGCTGGCTCCTCCCCTCGCCCGGACGACGGCGGGCGCACAGACCGGTCGACCGACCAGCTCGACCAGGGCCCGCCACAGCACCGACGGCCTGCACGCCTCGAGCAGAAACGGAAGCGGATCGGCTGCCAGGGCCTCCCAGCCCTGGCTGGACGCCGGTTCCCGAGGGCTCATCCTCGTCGCCGGGTCTGGAGGGTGGTGCGGATCACGCGCAGTGCGTTGTCCAAACGCTGCAAGCGGCGGTTGCGGTGCTGCAGGCCGGAGATGTCCTCCAGGTTTGGCTGCTCCGAGCGGATCTCGCGCAGCTTCTTGTCGAGCTCGAAGATCAACGTCTCCATCTCGGTGACGGTCAGTCGTTTGAGTGACACGACGTTGACCAGCGTGAACCCCTCGGTCACCTGGCGGACCATGGCGGGCGCCGAACCTCCGACGTACGGACTCATGATGTCCCTCCTCCTCCCGGATCGAGACCGTCCGCCCGCAGCGCTCCGCCGCGCAGTGTGAGCACACGATCAGCCTTCGCCGCGAGCGCCCGGTCGGCGGTGATCCAGAACGCCGTCCGACCGACCGAGGCCCGCACGACGGCGGTCCGCCACAGCTCGCCGCGCACCGCGTTCACCCACGGCATGGCGTCGAGCACGACCACCACCCGGTAGTGGGACGGGAGAACCCGAGCGACCAGCAGCAGCATCCGGTGGAAGACGCCGAGCGGACTGCCGTCGACCTCCAGCGAGCGCGGACCCAAGGCCTCCTCGACCTCTCCCAGGTCGCACGCCTCGTGCACCGCCGCAGCCGCACCCCGGGAAAGCGGAGCACCCGCCAGGGCCGCGATGTTGGACTCCAGCGAACCCGGCAGCAGGGGCTCACCAGGTGCCACCAGCGCCACCAGACGGTCGTCCTTCGCCAACGGCACGCCGTCGATGCTGATCTCCCCGGCGGCGGGCGGCCGCCTCCCGACCAAGGTCGCCGCGAGCGCCTCGCCGTCGGCTGCGCCGTCACACAGCACGGCAACCGAGTCGCCGGCTCGCAGCTCGAGCTCCAGCGGCACCGAGCGGGGAAGCCGATCGCTCCCGGCAAGCACCAGCGCTCGCAGGCTGACGGTTCCACGGACCTCGCGGCTGGGAGGACCGATCGTCGTCTGGTTTCGCCGAGAGGCGAGCACCAACGAGGCTGCTCCGCGCCCCGCGGCAGCGAGCGCCAAGGCGCCGGCGAGCCACCCAGACGATCCGCCCAGAGTCGGCCACGCCAGCTGGATCCCCGCCCACGCCGCCAACCCCGTCAGCTCGGCCGGTCCCGGCCGGCGACCGGTCCGGCCGGGCAGCCAGGTCGCGACGGCCGCCACCAGCACGGCGGCGACGACCCATACCGCCGCAGCTGCAGTCGACACCCGAAGCGCCAGATAGGTGGCCGCGGAAAGGAGCACCAGCCCGGGCCGCCACGGCCACCGCCGGTCCGGCGGGGCCGGCCCACGCACGCAGGCCGCCGCCACCGCCGCCGCCGCCGCCGCCAGCTCGGGCCGCCAATGGGCCAGCCAGGGCAGCGCGGCAGCCAGGACCGCCTGGGTCCACGCGACGAGCTCGGCGAGCTTTCGGGCCATCGCCTGATGGTACCGTGACGCTCGGACACCGTCCACGAACGACCCGACGCCCGGGCGCGGTTTCTGTTCCGGATGACAGGCTGGTCAGCCGACCTGCGGCGCGTCATGGTGGGTCCGCGGTAAGATCGACCCGTGCCTCAACCGCCGCGCCTCCTCCGCCTCGCCGTCGTGGTCGTGCTGGTGGCGGCCGCGCTGGTCAGCGGAGTGCGCCGCGACCCCTGGGACCCCGACGAGACCCGCTATCTCCAGGTCACTCGGGAGCTGCTGGCCGGCGACACGCCTTTCCTCCTGACCTTCAACGGTGAGCCGTACAGTCACAAGCCTCCCCTGTTCTTCTGGCTGCTCGCGCCGTTCGTCGCCCTCGCGGGCCCGACCTCGGCGGCCGCCGGAGCTGTGCCGTCCATCCTCGCCCTGCTCGCTCTGGCATTCCTGGTCCCTCGTCTCGGACGCACCGCCGGCCTCTCCCCCCAGGTCGCGCAGTGGGGAGGCCTGATCTGTCTGACCGCCTTCCTGCCGGCGATTCTCGCCGGGGCATGCCGCATGGACCTGCTGCTGGTGGTGTGGACCACGCTGGCGCTCGACCGCCTTGCAGCCCTTGCCGATCCCCGGTCGCTCACCACCCGCCGAGACCACCTCCTGCTGTGGCTGTGGATCGGTCTCGGAGTGCTCACCAAGGGCCCGATCGCCCTCGCCCTGCCGCTGCTCGCCGCAGCCGCGGCACTCCCGTTCGACGGCCGAGCGCTCCGGCTCGCGGTGCGTGGGCCGGGCCCCCTGATCGCGGTCGGCCTGGTCGGCGCCTGGCTGGCACCCGCGGCCGTCGCAGGCGGCCGCGAGTGGCTCGAGACCGTGCTGATCCACCAGACGGCCGACCGCATGGTCGCATCGTTCGCGCACCGCCGGCCCTGGTGGTACCACCTCGCCACCATCCCGGGCACGCTGCTCCCGTGGACGTTGGTCGCCGGGGCGGGGCTGGTCTCCGCCCTCCGCCGGCTGCGGGCTCTCGCACCCGGTTTTCGGCTCGTGGTGCTCTTTCCTTTGACCACGGTGGTGCTGCTGTCGGCGGTCTCCGGCAAGACCGTGCTCTACCCGCTCCCGCTCTTCCCGGCCGCCTGTCTTGCCGCTTCGTGGTGGCTCGACCAGGGACGCGACCGGAGAGACCGGCAGCTCGCCCTGGCGCTGACGGCGATCGGCCTGGCGACGGTCGGTGTGGCGTTGACCCTGGTCGCACCCCGAAGCCCGCGGGTCGAGGTCGGGCAGCTCGCGGCGATCTTCGCCGGCGCCTGCTTCGCGCTGCCCGCCCTCGCCACCGCCGCAGCCCTGTGGCGGCGCCGGGTCGTCGCGGCGGTGCTGGCGCTGGTGCTGGTGGCACCCGCCTTCACGGCGGTGGGATTCCAGGCCCTGCTGCCTGCGTTCGACCGTTACCTTTCGTTGCGGCCGTTCGGCGAGCTGTGGGCGAGGCTCGCTCCCCCAGCGCAGCATCAGATCGCGGTCTACCGTGGCGCCCAGCCCGGATACAGTCTCTTCAGCGGCCGAACCACGCGGGAGCTGGCGACCCCGTCGGAGGTCGAAGCGGTGCTCGACACCGGCCGGCTCGTGGTCGTCCAGCGCAAGCACCTGAGCGAGCTCGAAGCGGCGCTCGGACGCAGCCTGCCGATACTCGGGGGAGTAAGGTACCGTAACGCGGAGGTCCTGGTGGTGTCACGATGAGCGAGGCGGTGTGGCTGGCGGCCCGGGACGCGGTCGAGTCAGGCCGCGGCGCCGTGCTGGTGGCAGTCGTGGGGGCATCCGGCTCCGTTCCCGGAACCCCCGGGGCGGTCATGGTGGTGGCCGGCGACGACGCCGTTGGGACGGTCGGCGGCGGGATCGCGGAGAGCACCATGCGCGACCGGGCTCAGCGGTCCGTGGTCTCTGCGGAGCTGGTCGACTTCCGGCACGAGGGCGCGTCGCTGTGCTCGGGTTGCCAGACCTTCGCCCTGGTTCCGCTCGGCGACCGCGACCTGGCGGCGCTCCGTGCGGTCGTTGCGGCCCTCGAGAACGGGCGGGTGTGCACCGTGGTGCTCTCGCCCGACGGCGTGCAGCACACACCTGGCGTGGCGGGTCGGGAGGAGCTCAGCCGCACTGCGGACAAAGGCTGGACGGCCGCCCTCCCGGTCGGCAGGCTCGACACCCTGACCCTGGTCGGCGGAGGCCACGTCTCGCTCGCCGTCTCGAGGGTCGTGGCGACCCTGCCCTACCGGGTCCGGGTGCTGGACGACCGATCCGACCTCGAGACCATGACGGCCAACGCGTGGGCTCACGAGAAGCTCGTGATCGACTATCGGCGCGTGGCGCGGCACGTCCCGACGGGTGAGCGTTCCTGGGCGGTGGTCATGACCGCCGGTCACGCCGGCGACGCGGTCGTGCTCGAGGGCCTTGTGGGCATCGACCTCCGCTACCTCGGCCTGCTCGGGAGCCGCGCGAAGGTCGCCAGCCTGTTCGCGGACCTCGAATCCCGCGGCGTGCCCGTCAGCCACCTCGAGCGGGTCCGGGCGCCGGTCGGGGTCCAGATCGGCAGCCACACGCCGGAGGAGATCGCGATCTCGATCGCCGCCGATCTGATCCGCGAGCGCAACCTCGGACGACAGTAGGTAGACCGCGGAGGCACTCCCATGCGCAGGTCACCGTCAAGTTCACGGACCCTGCGCAGAGCGGCGGAACACCCTCCCACCCGGATGCACCCGGCAGGCTCGTGCCCGAGCACGAGCCCGACCACATCTCTGTGAGGGGGCTCTGCGCCCGCATTGTGTCTCCGTGGGTCAGCCGTCCGGCCCGAGGTCGAGGCCGATGTGGTGGGCCACTTCGGCGAAGAAGAGGTCGAGGTCGGCGTCGACGAAGTACCGGCCAGGCCTCGGCGCCAGGGCGACCTCTCCCCGGTTGACGACGACCACGGAACCGCCGGCGTGCTCGGGCAGCCAGGCCGCTGGGAAGACCGTCAGCGAGGAGCCGAGGACCAGCAGCAGGTCGCTCGCCGCGCAGGCGGACGCCGCCTCCTCGATGCCGTGCACGGGCTCGCCGAAAAAGACGACGTCGGGTTTGATCACCCCGCCGCAGTCGCACCGAGGCACCGGATCGCGCACCACCTTCACACGCATGACCTCGAGGCCGAAGGGCGTCCGGCACCTCAGGCAATGGCTGGTCCAGTAGCCCCCGTGGACGGCGACCACGCGCCGTGACCCCGCCCGCTGGTGGAGGGGGTCGATGTTCTGGGTGATCAGGGTGTCCAGCCGACCCTCCGCTTCGAGCCGGGCGAGAAAGCGGTGGGTCAGGGTCGGCTCGAGGGAGTCGACCACCGCCAGGAAGTCGCGGGTGAACTCGTAGAACGGCGCCGGGTCGCGGTGGAAGGCCAGAATGTCGAAGACCGCGTCGGGGTCGTACCTCCGGGTCACGTAGAGACCCTGTGGCCCCCGGAAGTCGGGGATGCCGGCGGCGGTGGACACTCCGGCGCCGGTCAGCGCGACCATCCGGGTCGACCGGAGGATCATCTCGGCGCAGCCGGCGGGGTCGAGGGTTGCGGCCATGCCGGACCGAGGATAGCGCGGAATGCGGGCGGGTGCCCCCGGTGCTCTCCACAGTGCCGGCGCACCCGACGCGCGGGCCGAGGTGTCCGAATGGCGACGTCCCACCCCCCGAGCTCTCACGGCCCACGGCGGTTCGCGGTCATCGGCGCCGGCCTCTCCGGCCTGGCCGCCGCCAACGCCCTTGCCGCCCACGGCCACCGGGTCGAGGTCTTCGACAAGGCCCGCGGGCCCGGCGGGCGGATGTCCACCCGGCGCGAGGCCGGCCTGCAGTTCGACCATGGCGCCCAGTACTTCACCGTCCGCGATCCCCGCTTCTCGTGCGCGGTATCGGGCTGGCAGGGCTCGGGGCTGACGGCGCCTTGGAAAGGTCGGCTGGTGCGGCTCGAGAACGGCCGCTCGCAGCCGGTGGGGGGAGCCGAGGAGCGCTGGGTCGGGGTCCCGGGAATGAACGCGGTCGGCCGCCACCTCGCCGACCGGCTCGAGGTGCGGTACCGGACGCGAGTGGCCTCCGTCGATCGCGGGCGGGCCGGCTGGCGTCTGCTGCTCGACGGCGGCGGCGAGGTCGACGGCTTCGACGCGCTGGTCGTTTCGGCGCCCGCGCCACAGACCGCCGAGCTGCTCGCCGGCGCCGCTCCGGTGCTCGCGGCGGCGGCGGCCGCCGTCCCGATGGCGCCCTGCTGGGCAGTGATGGTCGCGTTCGAACGCGCGTTGCCGCTCGGCTTCGACGGCGCCTTCGTCCACCGATCTCCGCTCTCCTGGATCGCCCGCGACGCCTCCAAGCCCGGCCGCCCGGCGGCCGAGACCTGGGTCCTCCACGGCGGCCCGGAGTGGTCGCGAGAGGCACTCGAGCTCGAGCCGTCCGAGGCCACCGCGGTACTGCTCGACGCGTTCCGGGACGCGACCGGGCTCGGTCGGGTCGTGCCGACGCACGCGGTCGCGCACCGCTGGCGGTTCGCACTTCCCCCCGAGCCCCTCCCCGAGCCGTGCCTGGCGGACCCCGAACGCGCAGTCGCCGCCTGCGGCGACTGGTGCGGCGGCCCACGGGTCGAGGGAGCCTACCTGTCGGGCCTCGCCGCCGCGGCCCGACTGGTCGGGATCCCTGTGACCGAGCGGGCTTGATCTGGCAACGCCGGGTCGACGGGCCCCTGTGCGGTGCGTCCGGCCCGAACGGGCCTGCTCAGAGGGGTCCGAGCGTTCCGGCCAGGAAGCTCGCCGCCTCGCGCTCGGCCCAAAACCGCGGCCGCAGCGGGGCTGTTCCGGTGACGAATCCGACGTGCCCTCCGTGCGGGACGATGGCAGGGTGAAGCACCGGGTTGGTCTCGATCGACTCTCGCGGCACGGCGTCCGAGGGCAGGAAGGGATCATCGAGCGCCTGGATCAGCAGGGTCGGCACACGGATCCCGGGCAGCAGCGGGCCCGAGCTCGAACGACGGTAGTAGTCGTCGGCGTCGGTGAACCCGTGCAGCGGCGCGGTCGCGGCGTCGTCGAACTCCCGGAAGGTCCGCGCGGCGAGCGCCCGCGCGAGGTCGATCCGGCCGTCGAACCCGGCCTCGCGCGCCCTGATCTTGGCCCGCAGGGAGCGCAGCAGCGCCTCGACGTAGAGCCTCGCGAAGCCCGACTCCATGTGATCGGCGCCCGCCGCGAGGTCGAAGGGGACCGAGATCGAGGCTGCGGCCGCGAGAAGCGTGGTGCGACCGGCCTCCCCGAGGTGCTTGAGCAGCACGTTGCCCCCGAGGGAGACACCGACCGCCGACAGGAGGCGTTCCGGGTAGCGCCCGCGCAGGAGATCGAGCACATACCCGAGGTCCCCGGTCTCGCCCGAGTGGTAGAGACGCGGGGCGCGGTTGAGCTCCCCCGAGCAGGAGCGGAAGTTGAGCCCGACCGCTGCCAGACCCATGCCGCACAGCTGACGGTACAGCTCGAACGCGTAACCCGAGCGCGCGCTGCCCTCGAGCCCGTGGAGCACCACCACCAGGGGCGCCGCCGCCGGCTCGCCGCCGACCGCCCCGACCCAGTCGAGGTCCAGGAAGTCGCCGTCGGGGGTGTCGAGCCGCTCCCGGACCAGGGCGACGCCTCGGCGCCGCCGCAGCCATCGTGCACCCAGGGTCTGGCCGTGGGGGCCCGGCAGCCACCAGGCGGGGCGGAAGCGCGACGGGCGAAGCCTACGGTCGTCCATGAGCGGGCCAACACGCGACCGCCGCGATCACATCCCGGACGGCCGCGGCCACGACTCGAGCGTCCCCCGTCCCCCATTCAGCTCGCAGCCGGTCCCGCCTCCCTGATCGGCGACGCGGCTGTGCCGGGCGGTGGGGGTGGGCGGCACCCCGTCGGACAGCCGGGTGAGCCGCCGGTCGTCGGAGTCCGCAGGGCCGACCGGCGCCGTGCCGGACGTCGTGCCATCGGCGCGGCCGAGGCCGGTCTCGACACCTGGCGGCACGGGGCGCCCCGGCCCGCGACCTCATGGCGGCGACGCTCGTCTCTCCCGCGATCTGCTACCGCTCCGCGAGCCCGACCTTCACGGCGAACGTGGTATCCGGCTGGACCTTGGAGAAGCGGCTGTGCTGGGCGGTGGTGCACGCGCCCCCGCCTTCGGGTGCCTGTGGTCCCCAGCAGTAGAGCTCGACCTGAATCCAGAGGTCCCGCGCGCCGAGAACGCCCGGCGGAAGGTCGGCGTCGAAGCAGCCGGCGACGCCCGAGCCCAGGTACGGGGCCTCCACCTCGAGCAGCTCGGTCCAGCTCACCCCGTCGTTCGACCCCAGGAGGTAGTTCTGGGCTCGGCTGGGCTCGAGATGATACGCGGGAAGGCAGGTCATCAGGTGCGCGGCCTGGATCCTGCGGTCGAAGCCGAACCGGTACCGGATGACTCCCGGTTGAGTGTCGCCGGGCTGGCCACGACCGGAGAACTGACTGCCCCCTGTGATCGGCGACCAGTAGTGGGCGACGGCCTCGTCTCTGACCTCGACGTTGGTCGCGAGCTCGACGTGGTCGCTCCCAGCCGGCTGGCCCGGGTCCTGGTAGCTGTAGACCCAGTCCCAGAGCGGGTCGACCTGATGCTCGAAGGTGCCGTCGCAGCCCGCTCCGAACCGCACCGTGGCTGCCTCCCCGGCGCTGTCCCGCAAGGTCACGAAACCGCCGACCGGGTAGCTCGGGCAGACCGCTGTGTCGATCTCGATCCGGCCCTCGAGATCGGCCGCTGAGGCTGCCAGGTCCGCGGTCGAGCGAGCTCGAGGCTCCCCCTCGAGCAGCACCGTCCCGGCGACACTCCCGTCGGACCGGATCTCGAGGTCGAGATCGACCCGGACCTCGGCCAGGTCCGGCTCGACCCCGTCGACCGCGTAGCCGTGGTGGAGCTCCAGAATCGTGGCCCGCACCGCGGTCGGCTCGAGCACGACCCCGGAGACGACGAGCTCGACCCGACCCGACAGGGTTCGTCCGTCCACGTCCGTCGAGGTCCCGAAGTCGAGCAACAGGCCGTCCGCGGTGCGAGTCGCGGCCCCGGGCGGCAGTTCGGCCGACAGAACGTCGAGCACCGGGTTGATGCCGTGGGCGATCAACGCCGCGGTGATGTCGCGCAGGACGACCGGCGCGACCAGGCCCTGGCCTCCCCCCATCAGCTCGATCGCGCCCTCGGTTGAGGCGATCAGCCCGTCGGCCAGCTCGGAGCGGACCGTGGCTGCCGACATCCCCACCGGATCTCCGGTCAGGTTGTCGACCACCGACGCGAGAGCGAAGAACGCCCCTCCAGGGGTCCCGGTGCGCACCACCGCGTAACCGTCCTCGACCCCCTGGCCGGCGACCTCCGTGAAGACCCGGTTCAGCTGCCGGTACTCCCGCGGGGCCAGCACCAGCTGCTCGCTGGCGAGGCGCACCCCGTCCGCCGACATGAGGTCGACCACGATCCCGAGCGGAGCGGCGGTCGCGTTGACCAGCACCACGTTGGTCCGGAAACCGGCGGCACCGGTCGCATCCTCGGACAGCTGGACCAGACGCCCTTCCTCGCCGGTCCGCAGGGCCGCATCTTCCCCGAGCGCCGGGATGTACTGCCCGAAGGTCGCTCCCGACGGCAGGCCGAGCGGGTTGCCCTCGCCGAGCAGGTTGTAGGTGCGGCTGGTGACGATCAGCGGGCCGCCGACCGGGAGGATGCGAAGGGCGGCCGTGCCGCCGAACCCGAAAAGCCCCTCAAGCACGTCAGCGTGACGGATGCTCTGCCCCGCAGGAATCGTCAACGTCGTCGAGCGGGGTGTACTGTTGTCCCCCATGTGCGGCAGCAGCTCGACCGTGTAGGCGACGGTGGTGGGGTTGGGGTTCATGACCTCGACGTCGGTGCGCCAGTTCGTGCCGCTCGCGCCTCCCGCATGCGCCGCAGCGACGATCCACAGGGGCCGTGCATCTGCCAACGGTGGCAGCGCAGTGACCGCGGGGACGAAGACCGGGTCGCCGGTGAGGTTGTCGATCACCGACGCTTGGGCGAGGACCCGACCGCCCTCGGTGATCACACGAACCACCGCGTAGCCGTCGGGAACCGGCGCCTTGGTCACCGTCGCGAAGGCCTGGGTCAGCTGGCGGTACTCGTAGGGGGCCAACCGCAAGCCGACCGAGCCGAGCTTCTCCCCGGTGGCTCGGTGCAGGTCGATCCCCGCGTCGATGAAGTCGTCGGTCAGGTTGACGAATCCGAGGTTGGTCCGGGCCGAGCCGTCGTGGGTCAGCTGGATCAGGATGCCACGTTCGCCCGGGCCGATCGCTTCCCGCACGTCGCGGGCGGGGATGTACTGGCCGAAGGTCGCGCCGGCCGGGAGGCCGAGGCCGTTTCCGGCCTGCAGGAGGTTGTAGGTGCGGTTGGTGGCGATCACCGCCGAGCCTTCGCTCGACACCCTCAACGCAGCCTTGCCTTCGATGCCGAAGCTCCTCAGGAGGACGTCCTCGAGGCGCACCGAACGGTGCGGCCTGACGATGAGGTCGACCGACCTCGGCTTCGCGTTGCCGACACCGTGCAGCAGCATCTCCACCGTGAGGATGGTGGCGACATCGCCCGAGTTGTGGAGCTCGACGTCGGTCCGCCAGTTGGTGTCCGCAAACCCGGTGGCGTGGGCGCTGGACCCCAGGTACACAGGATCGGCGGGTCGAGCGACCGGCGACACGGCCCCGGCCGCCGTGCTCAGCTGGTCCGGACCCGCGTTCATCCAGAGCGAGGTAAAGAGGCCGTACACCCACTCCTCGACCGCCGCCCGATCCTCCGAGCACGCGACCGCGGTCAGTGCGAGCCCGCACGCCACGGCACACGCCGCCCAGGCAAGCCTCCGCCGACGTTGCGATCGATCCCGGGCTCTCATCTGCCACAGCTCCCCGAGCTTCCGTGTCCGCTCCCAGTCGGCCGCGAACCCTTGCCCGGCGCTCCCGCGGAGCCGGTCGCCGACCAGGTGCGGTCCCCGGAAACACCTCGAATCGTCTCTCTTCTCAAGATACGCGAAGGCAGGTGACAGACAAGCGCGACCAGTGCAGTCGTCGGGTCTAGGTCACAGAACCGCCCGGTTCCCGATCGGGTGCGGGGCCGTTCCTGGAGCCGGACCGGGTCGGATCACCGCCCGAGGTCCCGGGCCGGACTCGTGTGCGGTGCGGGGCTGCTGAGGTCCCGTCGAGAAACGACCGCGCGCCATCCCTGCCCATGTACCGCTCGAGGATCCGCGGCTCCGTCCTGCGCAGATCGACCACCAGCAGCACGTCGAGCACGTTCGAGAAGTCCGGGTCGACGTTGAATCCCAGAGGCCGGCCGCCGAGCTTGAGGTACTGGCGGAGCAGGATCGGAACGCCCTTCCCGTCCGACTCGATCTCGGCGATCAGCGCCGAGACCTGATCCAGGTCGTCGAGGTGTCCCAGATTGACCAACCGGCTTCCGCCCCGGCGGAGGCGAAACGGTCGGCGCGCGCTCACCCACCTCGACCACTCGTGGGCGGAGGGAGGTCGACGCAGGTGCTCGACGATCAGCCTTCGGGAGATCGGCAGGTAGTCGGCGCTGATGCTCACCGGGCCGAACAGCATGGCATAGCGGGGGTTGCGAACCACGTACTCGCCGATCCCCTTCCACAGCAGGAGCAGACCGCTGTAGCTGCGCTGGTGCTCGTGCCGGATCCACGAGCGGCCCATCTCGAGCGCCGGCCCCATCGCGTCGAACAGCCCCTGTCGGTAGCGGAACAGGGTTGTCGTGTACAGCCCGTCCACACCGGACTTCGGCAGCAGACGATCGGTCGGACCGAGGCGGTAGCCCCCCACCAGCTGACGCAGCTCGCGGTGCCAGATGAAGAGGTGCAGGTAGTCGGCGTCGAATCGGTCGAGATCGATCGCCTGTCCGCTCCCCTCTCCGGCAGCCCGGAACGTCAGCTCCCGGAGCCGGCCGATCTCGTACAGAACCCTCGGTATCGCCGTGGCATGGGCGATGTAGACCGCCAGCTCGCCGGTCTCGACCAGCAGCGCATCCTGGGGCAGCGCTGCGAGCTCGTCCTCAAGCTCCTCCGGTGCCACCGGGTCGACGACCTGTGCCCCCTCCGGGCTGGGCCTTTGCGGCCCGCTCAAGCCGTCCGGCCGGTGGCAACGCTCGGCGAGAATCTCGGTGCGCTGGCGCAGGAAGTCGATCAGTCGGTCGTCGGTCGGGATCTGCGCCAACTGGGCGGCGGGGATCGGACGGCCGATGCGCGCCTCCAAGGTGGTCCCCGCCCGGCGCAGCAGCTGCCTCGGCAACATCGCGGTCCGCAGCACGGGATGCACGAGCCCGAGCAGCTGGAAGGGCCAACCGTTGTGACCGGGAAAGAAGACCGGCACCACCGGGGCCCGTGCGCGGCGCACCAGGCGACCGATCGACGGGTCCCACGGAGGATCGGCGACCCTCAGCCGCCGCAGCGCGAGGTGCGCGACCTCACCGGAGGGAAAGACCAGCAGCAGGCCGCCATCGGAGACCCAACGGATCGTCTGCCGGAGGGTCGCGAGGTTTCGGCGAATCGACTCCGGGGTGTCGAACGGGTCGACCAGCAGGAAGATCTCGCGCAGCTCGGGAATCCGGCCGAGCATGAAGTTCGCCATCACCCGAACGTCAGGGCGCCGCTCGAGCAGCACCCGCGCGAGGGCCATGCCCTCGATGCCCCCGAAAGGGTGGTTGGCGACCACCACCGCGGGTCCGCTGGCGGGAACCCGCTCGAGCTGGTCGCGGTCGACCTCGAGAGCGACCCCGAGGTGCCCCAGCACACGGCCGAGAAAGTCCTGCGGGTCCTTACCGACCGCAGCCGCGCGGTAGACCCGGTCGAGCCGGACAAGGCCGAGGGCACGGTCGACGGCCGCAATCAACCCCCGACGCAGGATCCCCCCACCTCGGGAATCGACCGTGATCACCGGCTGCCCCCGCCCGTCCATCGTCACTCCGCCGCGGGATACCCGCCGGCCAACCGGCGGAACGACCGCAGGTCCCGGAGGAAGCGCCGCACGGTCAGCGGACGGTGGCCACGCCGCCGATTGGCGGCCCCGATCCGGAACAGGGCGTCAAACTGGCGGAACAACGTCGAGTAGGCGCTGCGCAGGGTCGTCCCTGCATCCCAGATGTGGGTCGCCTCGGCCGCCGCGCCGTTGATCTCCACGATCCGGAAGCCGTGTCCGGACAGGAGGTCCTCGAGGCGTTCGAAACGCACGTCGAAGCGGCCGAACCAGAACTCGGGAATCGCCCTGGCGATGCCCTCGAAGCGCTCGACGAGCGCCTCGGTCACCAACGGCGTGCCGTCGAGAAACACCGTTCCCTGACAGTGGTTCCCGGAGAAGACCAGCGGCACCCTCTCGCCCGGCGCCGGCACTCGCGCGGCTTCGGCGCCGAGCCGCTCGAGGTAGAGACCGCGCAGCTCGCGCGCCCGCGGATCGGCATCGACGAGGTTCTCGACGGTTCGCCTCCCGTCGCCCACCACCTCGGGAAAGACCTTCAAGGTGAGCGAGAAGATCCTGCCGCGGTCCTCGCCCGGAAGCCGCCACCAGAGCACGCCGGCCTCGCGGGCCGACGTCGGTTCGAAACCCGACGGCGGCGGCAGCTCCAGGGTGTCGAAGACGAGCTCCTGGACCAGCAGCGGAACGCCGACCGGAAAACGCGCCAGCTCGTCGCGCAGCTCGCCGGTGCTGCGGGCCACCCGGACTCCGGCGCCGCGCTGCCCGATGTCTGGCTTCAGCACCACCGGCAGGCCGATCCCCGCCGCACGCATCGCCCGTGCGAGCCTGTCCGTGGTGGACTCCAGGTCCGGCTCGCGGACCAACGAGCCATAGCGGGCAAGCCAGTGGCGGTGCGGCTCGGGGACGAGGTCGAGGATCGCCCGCTTCGACTCGCCGACGAACCCCCCGGAGTAGATCGACGGGTTGGCGGCAGTGGGCAGCAGGATCCCTCGATACCGGAGCGTCAGCCACCCCCACCACGCTGCAACCGGGAGGTAGAACAGCGCGGGCGGCCAGAGCTCGAAGAAGGACAGCACCGGCCGGTCAGGTCGCGGGTCGTCCGCCGAGGCGCGGCGGCCGGTCCTCCGCTGGACCACCACCAGGAGCGCGAGCGCACCGACCGCGACCGGCCAACGGGCCCTGCCGAGGATCGGCAGCACGGCCTCGCCGAGCGCGATCGTCAGCCGTAGCAGGAGGAAGGTCCAGGCGAGCGAGGCCGCCACCGCGACCGCCAGGAACCGCAGCACCGGGGCCTTGGCCGCTCCCGCTCCGAGGTAGGTCGGCAGCCGCAACCCAGGCACGAAACGCGACAGCACGACCGCCGCCACCAGGTTCCGCTGGTACCAGGCCTGCGCACGGCCGAGCCGCGCCCTCGAGATCAGCCCCCAGGCGACCACTCGCGGCCCCGCGAGCCGGCCGATTCCGTACAGGCCGAGGTCGCCGAGCGCGATCCCGGTCGACACCCCCACCATGGCGGTGGCGAAGCTCATCTGCTGCGCAGCGACCAGCAGCCCCGCCCCGACCGTGGTCGGGTCCTCGAGCACGAAGGTCGCCAGCGCCGCCAGCGAGCCCTGGACGAACGGGTTGGCAGCCGCCAGGTCAGCGAGACTCACGGCGACGGCGCCCCTCCCGGTGCGGCGTGGGTTCCCTGGATCGCGCCCGCCATCGCCTCACCCGTCCCCGGCTGCCGTTTCGTGGTAGGCCGCGGTCGAGAACGCCACCGCGATCTCGGGGGGCAGGTCGACGCCGTGAGCGCGCGCGGTCTCGACGATGATCGCCAGGTGGTGCACCGTGTGGCTCGACACGAACGCGAGCTCCCGCGCGAGGGTCGACCGCATCGGGGTCGGGGGCGTCCCGGGTGCGGCCATGACGAGCACCTCGACCGTCCGGTCGAGATTCCCCGAGCCGAGACCTTCGAGCGACCCGACGACCTCGGCCAGGGCGCGCCGAAAGGTCGCCGGCTCGGTCTCGAGCCGCGGATCACGACTGCGGTCGTCGTAGTCGATCGTGCCGCTTTCGAGCCCGCGGGCCAGGCAGATGAAGTGGTCGAGGCAGTGGCGCAGGTGAGCCCCGATCGCTGGGTAGAGAGGCTGGCCGCTGATGGTCGCGGCGGCCCCAGCCGCATCGGCGATGCGATCGCAGCGACGGCACACCTCGAGACACCCCTCGACGGGTCCGGGCAGGCGTTGATTCTGAATCGTCATCTGGTTCGCGCTCTCCCGGCCCACAGATGTCAATGTGCCGCGGTCGGCAGGAAGTTTCGCAGGTCGCCCACGCTCCGACAAGCCGCCACGTGCCTGACATCGTGGCGGCCGGCGCCGGTGGTTGCCGGTTACCGAGAACCGATCTCGACATTCGCCGTACCACCTGTGACGAGACGGGCCAGGACCCCAGCGACCGGTCGCCCCTCTCGAACGGAGGACCCGAGGTGAAGACCGCAAAGCTGGCCCCTGTCGTTCTCGTCGCCCTCGCCGCCGCCGGCCCCGGGCTCGCACAGGACCCGCCTGCGCCGACCCCTGCTCCCTCGTGTGCTGCGCAGGAGCACCGCCAGTTCGACTTCTGGATCGGAGTATGGCGGGTCGAGGACGCCGGCGGACGCTTCCAGGGCACCAACCGCATCGAACCCATTCTCGGCGGCTGTGTGCTCCAGGAAAGCTGGTCCGGTGCGGGCGGCAGCCGCGGCCACAGCTTCAACATCTACTCGAAGGGCCGCGGTCGATGGCACCAGACCTGGGTCGACGGCCAGGGCCTCCTCCTCCTGCTCGACGGAGGGCTGGTCGACGGGAGCATGGTGCTGGAAGGCACCACCACCGCCGGCGACGGAGCCGCCGTGCGCCACCGGATCAGCTGGACCCCGCTCGCGGACGGCCGGGTCCGCCAGCACTGGCAGAGCTCCCGTGACGGCGGGACGACCTGGAGCGACGCTTTCGACGGCTACTACAGCCGGATGCCCGGGTGAGAGGCAGGCGGCCGGGCCTGCCCGGCCGCCCGCGGCGATCACCTCAGAACACCCCGCGCAGCGAAAGCTCCAACGCCCGCCCCGCCGCCGGAACCGCCTTCTCGTCGGCCGACACCAGGTAGTCCGCATCCAGCAGGTTGCGCCCGAGCAGCTGGACCTGGAGCATCTTCGACAGCCGCACGCCGAGACTGGCGTCGAGCACCGCGAACCCGGGCCGGACGCGTTCGCTCGGACCCGGCCGGTCATCGCGCGCGAAGGCCCCCACCCTGGCGAGCCACCACCACGGCAGCGAGGGGTCCCGCCGTACGGTCAGGATCACACCGTCCGACGGAACATCGTTGGCGTCGGAGCCGTCGTCCAGCACCTCGCCTCGTGCCCACTGCACCGCCAGCTGCCCGAGAAGGCTGCGGCCCAGGGCGGTGAGAAGCTCGAGCTCCAGTCCCCTGACCTCCGCCTCCCCCCGGTTCCGGAAGTAGTAGTTGCGATCCTCCGCCCGGTACCGCTCGATCAGGTCCTCGATCCGGTAGAGGTAGGCGTAACCCGCCACCGTCACCGACCCGGAGGAGTAGCGCAACGCCAGGTCGAGCTGGCGGCTGGTCTCCGGCTCGAGATCCGGGTTGCCGGTGATGAACCCTCGTCCGGTGAGACCCCGGTAGAAACGGTCGGAGAGGAGCGCATCCCGAAACCCGCGCGCCGCCTGGACCGAGAGCTCGAGGCGCTGGGCCAGCGGCACGCTCACGGCGACGAACCCCGAGAGCGCCGAGTCGCTCTGCGAGTCGTCGCCGAAGTACCCGCCGCGGTTCTCGGCCTGCACCCGGTCCACCCGGATCCCGCCCGACATGCCGACCTGCCCGACCACCGTCGAAACGCCCGCGAACACGCCGAGATCCCAGCGGCTGGCATCCTCGATCGAGACCTCGAGCTCACGGTCGACGACGCCCCCGCCCGGGGCGAGGATCAGCTTCTCGTTGGTGGCCTGGAGCCCGAACCGTCCGTTGGTGTCGAGGCCCAGCACCAACCTGCCGCGGCGTCCGAACCCGTGCTCGCCCTCCAGACGCACCCCCCAGTCATGGGAGAAGACGTCGGCCACGGTCCGGTCGCTGGCCACCCCTTCGGATACCGTCTCGCTGGTCGTCAGGAGCTGGTACTCGGCCCAGAACACGTGGGTCGAGATCCGCTCCCAGCTGCCCGGTCCCGGCTGCTCGTAGGAGAGGCTGAACCGGTGTGAGTTCTCCTCGGGATACCAGGTCGGCCGGGTGGCCGAGTCGGTAGCCGGCTTGCCCACGTCCCGCGCCAGGTCCGTCCGCCACAGCGCTCTCAGGACGCCGGACCCGAGCTCGCGCTGATATCCCAGCCGGCCTCCGAAGCCCCTCCAGCCGGACAGCGGGACCTCGCCTCGGGGGCTCGAGTAGTCGTCGTAGTCGCGCCACCCCGCACCGAGGGTCATGCCTCCGCCGAAAGCCTCGAACCCGTACTCCGCATCCGCCGCCCGCAACGAGTCGTTGCTGCCCGCGGTCAGCGACCAGGCGAGCGCCGGCGCATCACCTGGCGACTGGATCCTGGTCCGAGCCCGGATCAGGCCGCCGAAGGCGTCCGAGCCGTAGGCCACCGAGCCTGGGCCGCGCACGACCTCGATCTCCTCGACCGTTGCCGGGTCGAGGAAGGTCGCCGAGGGCCCTGCCCGTCGTTCGGCGGTGACCCGACCCTCGTCGAGCAGGATCAGCGTCCGGGCGCTGGTCATGCCCCGTATCGCCGGCACCGCCGCCGGCCCGTTCCCGACCGCCTCGGTGCCCGGGATCGTCGCCATGACATCGCCGAGCTGCCGCGGCGCGCGCTGGTCGAGGTCGCCTCGGCCGGACAGTGTGAAGGCCGCTGCGGGCGGCAGCTCGAGATCCGGCGCCGCTCCGAGCACCGTCACCGAGCCCTGCATGGCACCCTCCAAGGTGAGCACGAGAGTCCCATCGGACGCCAGCGCCGCGACCCTCATCGGCTGGATCACCACCCCGTCGGAGCGCGTGATCAGCACGTCGAAAGGTGGCCGCTGCGTGGTCGTGAGTGAGAATCTGCCGTCCTCGTCGACGACAGCGGTCTCTCGTTCACCGAGCACCTGCACCCTGGCGCCCCGGACCGGGGTGCCGTCAGGACGGAGCAGCCGGCCCTCGAGCGCCCCGGCCGCCGTTGGAACCGCCACCAGCGCCGCCACCACGAGCGACGCCGCCATCGCCATGAACCGCATTCTTCCTCCTGCGTGACCGCTCCCAGCGTCGGGGTCGTCGCGACAGGACGACCTTCCCACCGCGCCGGTGAGCGGATCGGCGCGCTGGGCCGTGTATTCCGTGTGGAGGGAGATCCTACGGCCGCAGGGGAGGATCGGGCGCCGGCCTGCCGGGCTGACATCGGAGTGCGGCGATCGCCGATCCGGCCCGGGCCGGCATCTCGTGGCGCCACCCTGTGGGGACAGGCGCTGTGTCCTCGGTGCGCGGCGCGACCGCGCTGTCCTCGGCTGCGCCCAACGTAAGGGTGTCGGGTCTGATTCGGGAGGGGATGCGGGCGAGCCAGCTCGCCACCGGCGGCGATCCCGCCACCGGCCACCATTCCCCGCGGCGATGCTCCAGCCCGGCCGCCGGAATCGTCTCGTCGCCGACGATGGTGAACGGGGGCCCCGGCGGGCCCTCGATCTCACGCCCCTCGATCCCGAACCGAAGCCGCAAGCGGGCGCGGCCGGACGGCAGGTTCGGCACCCGCCACGAGTAGAGGCCGACCCCCGGGTCGAGCTGCTCGGTCAAGCGAATCTCGAACCTGCGCCCGTCATCGACCGACAGCAGAAGCTCGAACTCGTCCACCCCGGCGGGAAGCGCCGTCCACCGGACCTCGACGATGCCGCCGGCCCGCACGGCGGCCCCGGCGGGGGCCAGCAGCCTTCCCCACTCCGAGGCGGCAACCAACCCGGGCGCCGCCAGCGCCACCGCGCCGACCAGCGCAGCCCGGATCAGACCGCTTGCACGCAGCATCGACGCCACGCTAAGCCGACGGCCCGACCGCGCTCATCGGGCGAGGGCGTCCTCGACCTCGGGTACCGTCTTCGGGATCGGGGGTCCCAGCACCCGGCCCCCGGTTTCGGTGATCAGCACGTCGTCCTCGATCCGGACGCCTCCGAACCCGATCCAGGCATCGAGCCGGTCGTAGCGGATGAACCCCGTGTGCCGTCGCTCGTCCCGCCAGCGCTCGATCAGCGCGGGCACGAAGTAGACGCCCGGCTCGACGGTGATCACGAAGCCCGGCTCGAGCCGGCGCGCCAGGCGCAGGAAGCCGAGCCCGAACTGGCCCGACCGGGGCTCACCCTCGGGATAGCCGACGATGTCGCCGAGGTCCTCCATGTCGTGCACGTCGAGCCCCATCATGTGGCCGATCCCGTGGGGGAAGAAGAGCGCATGGGCGCCGGCCGCCACCGCCTCCTCGACGTCGCCCTGCATCAACCCGAGGTCCTTCAGCCCCGCGGCGATGGTCCGGGCCGCGATGAAGTGGAGGTCACGATTCGACCGCAGGGGCGAGGCGGCTTCGATCACCGCCAGCTGGGCCTCGAGAACGACCTGGTAGACATCCCGCTGGCGGGGCTCGAAACGCCCGGCGACCGGAAAGGTCCTGGTGATGTCCGAGGCATAGTACCGCGGCGACTCGGTCCCACTGTCGATCAGCAGCAGGTCGCCTGCCGCCAGGGTGTTGGCGTAGCTCGTGTTGTGGAGCACCTCGCCGCGAACGCTGACGATCGGATTGAAGGAGGTCTGGCGACCCCTTTGCAGGGCTGCGGCGACCAGCGCTCCCGCCACCTCGGCCTCGGTCCGGCCGGGCCGGATGTGGGCCATCGCGGCAGCGTACATCTCGTGACTGACGGCGACCGCCTCCTCGATCTCGGCGACCTCATCCGCACTCTTGACCGAGCGCTGGGCCGCAACCGCGCGCACCAGGGCCCTCGAAACGCCGCTTTCGACCGCGTCGACCGGGACTCCGAGCAGGGCCGCCACAGCGAAGGTACGGTCCTCCCGGTAGGGCGGGAGGTAGTGGACCTCGACCCCGCCGGCCCTGAGCTCGCCCAGCGTGGCCGGCAGGCCGGCGGCATCGGCGGTCTGGGCGATCCCGGCAGCCTCGGCGTGATCCTCGAGGCGAGGATGGGGACCGAACCACACCAGGTCGTCCGGGTGCTCCGGGCGCCCGTAGAGAACCTCGCGGCCGTCCGGGAGCATCAGCGCGGCGAGATCGGGTTGGTCCACGCCGACGTAGTACAGGAAGCTCGAGTCCTGCCGGAACGGGAAGGTGTTGTCCCGGTAGTTCTTGGGAACCAGGGCCGAGCCCGGGAGGAGCACGGCGCCCTCCGGAACCGCCTCTCGCAACGCGGCCCGTCGGCCGCGGAAGGTCATCGCATCCATCACCTTACCTCCCGTTCAGGTTCGTTTCGCGCGGCGGTTGGTGCTCGCCTTGCGTCCGGATCCGACCGACGACGGTCGTTTCGCCGTGCCCGAGTCCTGGCGCGACCACACCACGCGACCCGCGACGATCGTGACCGCGGGGGCGCCACGAAACGAGCGTCCGGCAAACGGCGTGTTGCGCGAGCGGGACCGGAAGAGACTCGGGTCGATCGTCACCCTGGATCGAAGGTCGAGCAGCGTCAGGTCGGCCGGCGCTCCCGGCCGGAGGGAGCCTCCCGGCAGCCTGAAGATCTCGGCCGGACGGCACGAGAACAGCCTGATCAGCTGGCCGAGTCCGATCACCTTGCCGTGCACCAGCCGGTCGACGGCCGCCGAGACGGCCGTCTCGAGGCCGACGATCCCGGCCGGCGCGTCGGCGAAATCCAGCTCCTTGCTGTCGGAATGGACCGGCGAGTGATCCGAGACCAACGCATCCACAGTGCCGTCGTAGACTCCCTGGAGCACCGCTTCGACGTCCCTCGTCGAGCGCAGCGGAGGGTTGGTCTTCCAGTTCGGATGGTAGGTGGATGCGGCGACATCGGCGTCGGACAGCAGGCAGTGGTGCACCGCGACCTCGCACGTCACCTCGACCCCCCGCCGGCGCCCCATCCGCACCAGGTCGAGGCTTCCGGCAGTCGAGAGGTGCGCGAGATGGAGCCGGCCTCCGGTCAGCTGGGCGAGCAGCAGGTCGCGCGCGACCATCACCTCCTCGGCCGCCGAGGGAATGCCGTGCAAGCCGATCCGGGTCGCCACCTCGCCCTCGTGCATCAGGCCGCGATCCGAGAGATGGGGGTCCTCCTCGTGGACCACCACCGGGATCTCGAAGCTCCGGCAGTACTCGAGCGCCCGCCGCATCAGCCCGGCGTCCGCCACCGGCCGCGGCATGTCAGAGACCGCGACCGCACCCTCGCGCACCATCTCGCCGATCTCGGCCAGCGCCTCACCGGCGCGGCCGGCGGAGAGCGCGCCGATCGGCCACACCCGGGCGAGGCCCGCCGCCCCGGCCCGCTCACGGATGAAGCGGGTCACCGTCGGCCCGTCGTGCACCGGATCGGTGTCGGCGGTGCAACAGACCGCGGTGAACCCCCCCGCGACGGCAGCGGCGGTGCCGGTCGCGATGGTCTCGGTCGGCTCGGAGCCGGGCTCCCCGAGCCGGGCATGGAGGTCGATGAAGCCGGGCGCGACCACCAGGCCGGCAGCATCCAGCTCCTGGGTCCGCGGCCCTCCCTCGAGCCGCTCGTCGACCGCCGCGACGTGACCGTCCTCGAGCAAGATGTCCAGCCCCTGGTCGAGACCCTGCGACGGGTCGACGACACGGCCGTTACGAATGAGAAGCCGGCTCACCGTGCCCTCCCGCAAGCAGATAGAGAACCGCCATCCGGATCGCCACACCGTTGGTGACCTGCTCGAGGATCACGGACTGAGGTCCGTCCGCGACCGCCGAGTCGATCTCCACCCCCCGGTTCATCGGACCAGGGTGCATCACCAGCGCATTCGGCTTCGCCAGCGCCAGCCGCTCCGGAGTGAGGGCGAAAAAGTCGAAGTACTCGCGCAGCGACGGAAAGCTCGAGCCCCTCTGACGCTCCCGTTGGATGCGCAACATCATCACCACGTCGGCGCCTTCGAGCGCGGGCTCGAGGCGCAGGTAGCTCCTGACCCCGAGCTGCTCGAGCTCGAGCGGCAAAAGCGAGGCCGGCGCCGAGAACCTCACCTCTGCCCCCATCTTGGCGAGCAGGAAGGCGTTCGAGCGCGCCACCCGGGAGTGTCGGATGTCGCCGGCGATGACCACCCTGAGCCCGTCGAGCCGGCCGCAGTGCCGCCGCATGGTGAATGCGTCGAGCAGCGCCTGGGTCGGGTGCTCGTTGATCCCGTCGCCGGCGTTGATGATCGAGGCCGGGACGATCTCGGCCAGGCGGTGGGGCGCGCCCGAGTTGGGGTGACGGATGACGATGAAGTCCGGTGCCATCGCCATCAGGTTCTTGGCGGTGTCGACCAGGGTCTCGCCCTTGGAGACCGAGGAGGTCGAGGCCGAGAAGTTGAGGGTGTCCGCCGACAGCCTCTTCTCCGCCACCTCGAACGAGAACCGGGTGCGGGTCGAAGCCTCCATGAACAGGTTGATCACCGTCCGGCCGCGCAGGGCCGGGACCTTCTTGATCGGGCGCCGGGCGATCTCGAGCAGCTCCTCGGCGGTGTCGAGGATGAGCTGGATCTCCGCCGGGTCGAGCTGCGCGATGCCGACCAGGTCCTTCCGCGACAGCGCGGCCGCCGCTTCAACGGCCATCGTCCGCCTCCCTTCCCAGCCACACTCCGTCCTCTCCGTCGACCTCCGAGAACCGCACCTGCACGTCCTCGTCGCGGGAGGTCGGCACGACCTTGCCGACCACATCCGCCGCGATCGGGAGCTCCCGATGGCCGCGGTCGATGAGCACCGCGAGCCGCACGGCGCGCGGCCGGCCCCAGTCGACCAGGGTATCGAGCGCCGCCCGCACCGTCCGGCCCGTGAACAGCACGTCGTCGACCAGGTAGACCGTGGTGTCCTCGATCGGACCCGGCAGCACCGTCTCCTTCAGCAGCGGCTGCTTGTGGGCCGGACGCCATGGACCGACGTCGTCTCGGTACAGGGTGATGTCGAGCCGCCCAACCGGAACCTCGCGGCCGGTCGCATCGGCGATCGCTCGCGCGAGTCGCCTCGACAGCGGCACACCTCGGGTGTGGATCCCGATCAGGGTCACGTCGTCACCGTCACGCTCGACGATCTCAGCCGCCATCCGGGTCACCGTCCGCCGGATGCCCGCACGATCGAGCACCTGGACGCGCCGTCCGACCGTCCCGTCCTCAGCCGTCATACCGCCCCCGTGGCGTGAATGTCGCGCCCCCCGGGCGGGAGTACGCGCGTGAGTCGATCACTGCTGTCCTGCCGACCGAATGCTACCACGAGGACCGGCGGGAGGAGGATCCGCCAGGCCGGACCCCACACACGGCAGGTCTTCACCCGGTGCGCAGACCTTCGATCGCGTGCGAAAAGCCCACCGCAGGGGACTTCGCCGCACCACCCGGGCGGTCGCCGCGGCTCCCTCCGGGCTGCGGTACACTCGCCAGCCGAGGAGGTTCCCGATGGCCAAGAAGGTCGGAGTCATCCTGTCGGGCTGCGGCGTCTACGACGGCGCCGAGATCCACGAATCCGTGATCACGCTGCTGGCGTTGGACCGGCACGGCGCCGAGACCGTGATCTGCGCGCCCGACGCCCCCCAGCTGCACGTGATCAATCACCTCACCGGAGCGGTCGTCGAGGGCGAGAGCCGCAACGTGCTGGTCGAGTCCGCCCGCATCGCGCGCGGCGCGATCCGGGACATCGCCGGCGTCACCGCCGACGAGATCGACGCGCTCATCCTGCCCGGTGGTTTCGGAGCCGCCAAGAACCTGTGCGACTTCGCGGTCAAGGGCCCCGACTGCACGGTCCACCCGGAGGTCGCCCGTCTGGTGCGCGAGGTCCACGGTCAGGGCAAGCCGGTCGCGGCGGTCTGCATCGCGCCGGCACTGCTCGCCAAGGTACTCGGCTCGCAGTCGCCCCAGCTCACCATCGGCACCGACGCGGACACCGCGGGAGCCCTCGAGGCGATGGGCGCCGCCCACGTCAGCTGTCCGGTCACAGAGCTCGTGGTCGATCGCGAACGCAAGCTGGTGACCAGCCCTGCGTACATGCTCGCAGGCCGCATCTCCGAAGCCGCCCAAGGCATCGAGAAAACGGTTGCCGCCCTGCTCGACCTGGCCTGATGCGGGCCATCGAAGTCGTCGGGACCGGCGAGTCGGCGACCCTGCGCCTCGCCGAGGTCCCCGACCCGCAGCCGGCCAACGGCGAGCTCCGGATCGCAGTCGCCGCGGCCGGCGTCAACCGCGCCGACCTCCTCCAGCGGCGCGGGCTCTACCCTCCCCCCCCGGGTGCCTCGGAGGTCCTGGGGCTCGAGTGCGCGGGGCGAGTGGTCGAGCTCGGTGAGGGCGTCGCCGGGTGGCGACCCGGCGACCGCGTGATGGCCCTGCTCACAGGGGGCGGATACGCCGAGCAGGTCGTGGTTCCGGCGGCCTGCGCGATGCCGGTTCCCGACCTGCTCGGCGACACCGAGGCCGGAGGGCTTCCGGAGGTCTTCCTCACCGCCTACCTGAATCTCTTCCTGCTCGGGGGGCTCGAGGCCGGGCACACCGCACTGGTCCACGGCGGATCGGGCGGCGTCGGCACCGCGGCGATCGCGCTCTGCCGGCTCGCGGGCGCCCGGGTGCTGGTGACCGCGGGCTCTCCCGATCGTTGCTCGAGGTGCCGTGACCTCGGAGCCGAGCACGCGTTCGACCACACCGCAGGAGACTGGCGCCCCGGGGTCCTCGACGCCACCGGCGGCCGCGGCGTGGAGGTGGTTCTGGACTGCATCGGCGCGCCCTACCTGGAGCCGAACCTCGGGGTCCTCCGCACCGGGGGCCGGCTGGTGCTGATCGGCCTGATGGGCGGCATCACCGCCGAGATCTCGCTCCGCACGGTGCTCTCGAAACGGTTGACCGTCATCGGCTCGACCCTGCGCGCCCGGCCGACCGACGAGAAGGGCCGGATCGTCCAGTCCTTCCTCGGCCGCTTTGGCGACGACATCGCCCGCGGCTCGCTGGCTCCGGAGGTCGGCCGCGTCTTCCCGCTCGCCGAAGCGGACGCCGCCCATCGCCTGATGAGCGAGCGCGGCCACTTCGGCAAGATCGTGCTGACCGTCTGACACGGGGCTCGACCACGGCGCGACCGGAGAAGAGACCACCACAGAGAACCTCCGCTCCCAGGGCCGGAGCTTGGAGGCCGCCTCACAACCCCTCTCGGCCGGATCTTCCGGGTTCACCCGATGCGGCTCTCACCGTTGTCGAGTGGACCGCGACGATCGCCAAGGACGCGAAGGGGAGCGCCAGGTGGTCTTCAGCACTGCTTCGCGCTGTCTGCGTCTTCGCGGTTCGGAATCTCGCAAGCACCCCGACCCGCGGCGACGTCCGGGGCGCGGCGGACCATCTCGAGCTTCGGGACCGGCTCGTGGCCTCCGCCCGACCTTGGGAGTCATGGCGTGATTCTGCGTCCCGGAGCGAACCCCGTGCTCCCCCGAGCACCTGTGGTCGTCCACCCTACCCGGGCGGGATTGATCTGAGACACCATCGCGTTGACCCACCCGACATCTGACGGAGGGTGCTCGCCGATGGCCTCTCGAAAACCGAAACGACCGCGCCGGAGTCTGATCGCGTCGTTCCTCGCCCTGGTCGAGCGAACCGGCAACGCCCTGCCCCACCCGGCGACGCTGTTCGCCGGGATGGCTGTGCTGGTCGTCGTCCTGTCGGGGGTCGCGGCGACGCTCGACCTCGAGGTGGTCCATCCCGGGACCGGCGAGGTCATCCGCCCCGTGAGCCTGCTGTCGGTCACCGGCCTCCATCGCATCCTCGAAGGCATGGTGACCAACTTCACCTCCTTCGCGCCGCTGGGCACGGTGCTGGTGGCGATGCTGGGCATCGGCGTCGCCGAGGGGTCCGGGCTCCTGGCCACCGTGCTGCGCCTGCTCGTGCTCGCGGCGCCGCGACGACTCCTGACCGTGGTGATCGTCTTCGCCGGCGTGCTCTCCAACACCGCGAGCGAGGTCGGCTACGTGCTCCTGGTGCCGCTGTCGGCCGTGATCTTCCTGGCTGCCGGGCGTCACCCCATCGCCGGGATGGCGGCGGCCTTCGCCGGCGTCTCCGGAGGTTACAGCGCGAACGTCCTGCTCGGGACCATCGATCCGCTGCTCGCCGGCCTGTCGCAGGAGGCTGCCCACATCGTCGATCCCTCCTACCTCGTCAACCCGGCCTGCAACTACTACTTCATGCTGGCGTCCACCTTCCTGATCACCGCCGCCGGCACCTGGGTGACCGAGCGGATCGTGGTCCCCCGCCTGGGCGAGTACCGGGGCGAGGCCGAGGGCGAGGAGATCCGCCCGCTGTCCGCTGAGGAGCGCCGTGGGCTCCGGTTCGCCGGGGCGGCTCTGGCGTCTTTCGGGCTGCTGATCCTGCTCGGGACGATACCCGGCGACGGTTTCCTCCGCGACGCCGCCACCGGTGACCTGCTGCACTCGCCCCTCCTGCGCTCGGTGGTCGCGTTCATCTTCCTGGGCGGGGCGCTCGCCGGGATCGCCTACGGGATCGGCGCCCGGACCTTCACCAGCGACGCCGACGTCATGCGCAGCATGGGCAAGTCGATGGAGACCCTCGGCATCTACATGGTGCTGACCTTCTTCGCGGCCCAGTTCGTCGCCTTCTTCAACTGGACGCAGCTGGGGCTGATCGTGGCGGTCGAAGGGGCCTCGCTGCTCGATGCTCTCGATCTCGGACCGCTGCCTCTGATGCTCGGGTTCGTCGTCCTCACCGCCGCCGTCAACCTGATCATGGGCAGCGCCTCCGCGAAGTGGGCGGTGATGGCGCCGGTCTTCGTCCCGATGTTCATGCTCCTCGGCTACTCGCCCGAGCTGGTCCAGGTCGCCTACCGGGTGGGCGACTCGACCACGAACATCATCTCGCCGATGATGTCCTACTTCGCCCTGATCGTCGCCTTCGTGGAACGCTACGACCGCTCGGCGGGAATCGGCACCGTGGTTGCCACCATGCTGCCCTACACCGTGGTGTTCCTGATTTCGTGGTCGATCCTGCTCGCCGCCTGGATGCTGCTCGACCTGCCTGTGGGCCCCGGCGCCGCCCTGTACCTCGCGCCCGCGAAGGTGTCATAATCTCATGGACGAGCCGGCCAACCTCCCGAGAAGCTCGGCGTGCACGGTCTTTTCGCGCACAGCTGTGGCGCTCCCGGGCGGCACCGTCGGATCCGCGCCGCCCGGCCGGTGGGGGGCGTGACCAACTCGGAGGAGCCCAACGCCGTGGCGACCGATCCCCGACAGCCTCTCACCCCGACCCTCGCGGCCATCGGCAGCGCCGACTACATCGACGAGCTGTACGGCCGCTGGCGCGAGGACCCGAGCTCGGTCTCCGAGGAGTGGCGGCTCTTCTTCACCGGATTCGACCTCGCGATGTGCCCGCGCGACTGCGTCGCCACCGACCGGGCCGAGTCCCAGTCGTCGGTCGCCAGCCTCATGTTCGCCTACCGCAGCATCGGCCATCTGACCGCCAGGGTCGATCCCCTCGGCATGAACCTCGCTTCCCATCCCGAGCTCGAGCTCGACGCGTTCGGGCTCACCGAGAAGGAGCTCGACCAGGTCTTCGACACCGGCCATCTCGGCGGACCGAAACGGGCGCCGCTGCGGGAGATCCTCGCGATCCTCAAGGACACCTACTGCCGATCGGTGGGTGTGGAGTACGTGCACATCCAGGACCGCGAGGTGCGCCGCTGGCTCCAGGGCGAGATGGAGCCGGTCCGGAACCGGCCGAGCTTCGACAAGCCGGTCAAGCTCGAGATCCTCAAGCAGCTCACTGATGCCGAGATCTTCGAGACGTTCATTCAGAGCCGGTACCCCGGCCAGAAACGCTTCTCCCTCGAGGGGGCCGAGAGCCTGATTCCCGCGCTGCGCGCGTTCCTCGACGAGGCCGCCGACCAGGGGGCGGACGAGATCGTGGTCGGAATGGCCCACCGCGGCCGGCTCAACGTGCTCGCCAACGTGCTCCAGAAAGCCCTACCAGCTCATCTTCCACGAGTTCGAGGACAATCTGCAGCCCGACTCGGTCGGCGGCGACGGCGACGTCAAGTACCACCGTGGCTACGGCGCGCGGCTTCACGGCTTCCGTCCGGCAAGACGCTGAACGTCACCCTGACCGCCAACCCGAGCCACCTCGAGGCCGTGAACCCGGTGGTCGAGGGCCGCGCCCGCGCCAAGCAGCGACGGCTCGACGACACCGAGGCGAGCGGCCAGGGTGCGTGCCGCTGCTGATCCACGGCGACGCCGCCTTCGCCGGCCAGGGGCTGGTCGCCGAGACCCTCAACCTCTCCCAGCTGCCCGGCTACCGCACCGGCGGCACGGTCCACCTGATCGATCAACAACCAGATCGGCTTCACCACCACGCCGGGCGAGGCCCGCTCGTCGCACTACTCCACCGACGTGGCCAAGATGGTCGAGGCGCCGATCTTCCACGTCAACGGCGACGACCCCGAGGCGGTGGTCCACGTGACCCGAGCTCGCGCTGCGCTTCCGCCAGACGCTTTCAGCCGCGACGTGGTGGTCGACATGGTCTGCTACCGGCGGCACGGCCACAACGAGGGCGACGAGCCCGCGTTCACCCAGCCGCTGATGTACCAGAAGATCCGCAACCGGCCCTCGGTGCGGCAGCTCTACCAGCGCGAGCTCGAGAGCTCGCTGGCGATCACGCTCGGCGAAAGCACGAAGATCGCCGACGCGTTCCAGGGACGGCTCCTGGACGCCTTCAACAGCGCCAAGGAGCAGCTGTCCCCTCGACCTGCTGCACGAGCACGCCTTCGCCGGCCTGTGGAAGGGTCTCAACACGCCCTACACCTTCGACCCGGCGCCGACCGGGGCCCGGCGGGAAGCCCTGCTCCGAGGTCGCGGGCGCGCTCACCACGGTCCCTGACGGCTTCCGGCTCAACCCCAAGATCCAGCGCCGCCTGCCCCAGCAGCTCGAGACGGTCGAGCGAGGGGGCGAGGTCGACTGGGCCCTGGCCGAGCTGCTCGCGTTCGGCAGCCTGCTCGAGGAGGGCGTGCCGGTGCGGCTGAGCGGACAGGACAGCGCCCGCGGCACCTTCTCCCAGCGCCACGCGGTGTGGTATGACACCAAGACCCAGGACCAGTACATCCCGCTCAACCACATCAGCGCCGACCAGGCAGCGCTTCTGCGTCTACAACAGCATGCTCTCCGAGGCCGCGGTGCTCGGCTTCGACTACGGCTACTCGCTCGTCGACCCGCACATGCTGGTGCTGTGGGAGGCCCAGTTCGGCGACTTCGCCAACGGCGCCCAGGTGATCATCGACCAGTTCATCGCGGCGTCGCTCGACAAGTGGGAGCGCTCGAGCGGTCTGGTCATGCTGCTGCCCCACGGCTACGAGGGGCAGGGGCCGGAGCACTCGAGCGCCTACCTCGAGCGCTACCTCACCCTGTGCGCCGAGGACAACATCCAGGTCTGCAACCTGACCACCCCGGCGCAGTACTTCCATGCCCTCCGGCGGCAGGTCAAACGCGTCCTTCCGCCGGCCGCTGGTCGTGATGTCGCCGAAGAGCCTGCTGCGCCACAACGCTGCGTCTCGCCGGTGTCCGAGCTGGTCGACGGGCGCTTCTTCGAGGTCCTCGACGACACTGCACCGCCGAAAGGGACCCCGCGCCGGCTCGCGCTGTGCTCGGGCAAGATCTACTACGACCTGATCGAGCGCCGCGAGGAGGAGGACGTCGACGACGTCGCCATCGTCCGGCTCGAACAGCTCTACCCGTTCCACGAGGAGCTGTTCCGGGCGGTCACGGACCGCTATCGCGGCGCCGAAGAGGTGCTGTGGGTGCAGGAGGAGACCCGGAATCGTGGAGCGTGGGGCTACCTCCTGCCCCGCCTGCTCGAGCTCTTTCCCGAGCACAGGCCACGCTACGTGGGCCGGGAGGCGAGCGCCAGCCCGGCGACCGGCTCGGCCCGGATCCACCGCGCCCAGCAGGACCGGATCGTGCGCGAGGCGCTCGGCCTGGAGCGCCATGACAAAGGAGCGGATGATGAAGGCTGAGGTCGCGATCCCCTCGGTGGGCGAGTCGATCACCGAAGGCATTCTGGTCGAGTGGATGAAGGGCGACGGCGACATGGTCGCCATGGACGAGCCCCTGTTCGAGCTCGAGACCGACAAGGTGACCATGACGGTGAACGCCGAGCACTCCGGCCGCCTGGCGATCCAGGTCCAGGAGGGGACGACCGTGACCATCGGACAGGTCGTCGGCGCCATCGACACGGATGCCGCCCCCAGCCCGGCGCCCGCGTCCCCGGCCGTCCAGGAGTCGTCCGAGCCTCAGGCTGCGGAGCCCCCGCCCCTCTCCCCCGCAGCCGGCCCGCCCCAGGCCCGCGCCAAGCTCGCCGACCTCGGCGGCCTGGCCCCATCGGTCCAGCGCATGGTGGTCGAACACCATCTCGACCCGGAGGCGATCGAGGGCACCGGCAAGGGAGGCCGGATCACCAAGGAGGACGTCCTGCGCCACCTGGACGAGCGGAAGCAGCCGCAGGACGCCCCGCCGCCGGCAGCGGAGGCCCGGCAGTCGCTCTCCCCGCCGCAACCCGCGGACGGGACGGCCGCGGACACCGGCCGTGGCCCGATCCGTGAGCGCATGAGCCCGCTCCGCACGCGGCTCGCGGAGCGCCTGGTCCAGGTCCAGCAGACCGCCGCCATCCTGACCACCTTCAACGAGGTCGACATGTCGCGCGTGATGGCGTTGCGGGCGCGCTACAAGGAACGCTTCGCCGACCGCCACGAAGTGTCGCTCGGCTTCATGTCGTTCTTCGTCAAGGCCGTGGTGGACGCGCTCAAGCTGGTGCCGCAGGTCCACGCCTCGATCGAGGGCGACGAGATCGTGCACCATCGGGCCTTTGACATCGGCGATCGCGGTCTCGTCGGACAAGGGCCTCGTGGTGCCGGTGGTCCGCGATGCCGACAGGCTGTCGATCGCCGGGATCGAGCAGGCGATCGGGGCGCTCGCGGAGAAGGCCCGCGACCGGACCCTGACGCTCTCCGACCTCACCGGGGCGACCTTCACGATCTCCAACGGCGGCGTCTTCGGCTCGATGATGTCGACCCCGATCCTCAACCCACCGGAGAGCGCGATCCTCGGCATGCACGCGATCAAGAAGCGGCCGGTCGTGGTCGACGACGAGATCGTCATCCGGCCGATGATGTACCTCGCCCTGTCCTACGACCACCGCCTGATCGACGGCCGCGAGGCGGTGACCTTCCTCAAGCGGATCGTCGAGACGATCGAGGACCCCGAGCGCCTGCTGCTGGAGGTGTGAGGTGGCGACACGCTTCGACCTGGTGATCATCGGATCGGGCCCCGGCGGCTACGTGTGCGCGATCCGCGCCGCGCAGCTCGGCCTCAAGGTGGCCGTGGTCGAGAAACGCCGGACCCTCGGCGGCACCTGCCTCAATATCGGCTGCATCCCGTCCAAGGCGCTGCTCGAGTCCTCCGAGGTCTTCGCCCGGACCCGGGACGAGGCGGCCGAGCACGGCGTCATCGCCGGCGAGGTGAAGCTCGACCTGGAGCGCATGCTGACCCGCAAGGCGCGCATCGTCCAGGAGCTGGTCGAGGGCGTGGCGATGCTGATGAAGAAGAACAAGGTCGAGGTCTTCACCGGGCACGGCGTGGTCGCCGGGAAGGGCCGGGTCACGGTCCACGGCGACCAGAAGCAGTCCGAGCTCGAGACCGAGCACATCTGCCTCGCGATGGGATCGGAGCCGGTCGAGCTGCCGTTCATGAAGTTCGACGGCGAGAGCATCGTCTCCTCGACCGAGGCCCTCGCCTTCGGCTCGGTACCGAAGCGCATGGTCGTGGTCGGCGCCGGGGCGGTCGGGCTCGAGATGGGCAGCGTGTGGCGCCGTCTCGGGGCGGAGGTGACGGTGGTCGAGCTGCTGCCGACCATCACCCCGTTCGCCGACAAGCAGATGGCGAACACGCTCCAGCGCGCGCTCGCCGAGCAGGGCATCGAGTTCCTGCTCGAGGCCAAGGTCACCGGGGCGAAGAAGCTCAAGAAGAGCATCAAGGTGTCGGTCGAGACCAAGAACGGCGAGACCCGCGAGCTTCCCTGCGACGTGGTGCTGGTCTCGGTGGGTCGCCGGCCGGTCACGTCCGGGTGCGGCCTGGAGGAGGCCGGGGTCGAGCTCGACGAGGCCGGCAGGGTCAAGGTCGACGAGCGCTTCGAGACCACGGTCAAGGGCATCTCGGCGATCGGCGACCTGATCCGCGGCCCGATGCTCGCCCACAAGGCCGAGGACGAGGGCATCGCCCTGGCCGAGATTCTGGCGGGCAAGCCCGGCCACGTGAACTACGACGCGATCCCCAACGTGGTCTACACCGAGCCCGAGCTGGCGATGGTCGGCAGGACCGAAGCCGAGCTCAGGGACGCGGGTGTCCCCTTCTCCACCGGACGCTTCATGTTCCGTGCCAACGGCCGCGCCAAGAGCCTCGGCCAGCTCCAGGGCATGGTCAAGATCCTCGCCCACAAGGAGACCGACCGCATCCTCGGGGTCCACATGGTCGGACCGCGGGTCTCCGAGCTGATCGCAGAGGCCGTGGTGGCGATGGAGTTCAGCGCCTCCGCGGAGGATCTCGCACGCACCTGCCATGCCCATCCCACCCTCACCGAGGTCGTGCGCGAGGCCGCGCTCGCGGTCGGCGGCCGGGCGATCCACTCGTGATCGACGCCCGGACCGGCCTCCTGGCGATGGCCGTGGCGGGCCTCACCCTCGCGGCAGGATGCGGACCGACGGCCCCGCCGCCGGACCCGGCCTACGTCGCCGAAATCGAGGCCTGGCGCGCCGACCGGGAAGCCCGGCTGCGCTCGCAGGACGGGTGGCTCAGCCTGGTCGCACTCGAGTGGCTCTCACTCGGCGACAACGCTTTCGGCTCTGACCCTGCGCTGCCGGTGGTGCTCCCCGGCGAGGGCGTTCCGGCGCGGGTGGGCGTGCTCACCCTCGCCGAAGACGGCTCGGTGACGGTGCGCTCGGAGCCTGGATCCGGGCTGACCGTCGCCGGCGAGCCGGTTTCCGAGCGCCCGCTCGCGACCGACGCCGGGGGCAGCCCTGACGTGCTCCGGGTCGGAGGCCTCTCGATGTACGTGATCGCCCGCGGGGACCGCTTCGCGCTCCGGGTCAAGGACCCGAACGCTTCCACCCGCACCGGTTTCGCGGGCCTCGACGCCTACCCGATCGATCCGGGCTACCGGGTCACGGCCACCCTCGACCGTTTCCCCGAGCCCCGAGCGGTGCAGGTGCCGACCGTGATCAGCGGCCTCGACGACGAGATGCTCGGCCTCGGCCTGCTCCGCTTCGCTCTCGACGGCCGTGAGCTGACCCTGATGCCGCTGGTCTCGTCGGCCGAGGACCACGAGCTGTTCCTGATCTTCCGCGATCGGACCTCGGGCGACACCACCTATGGCGCCGGACGCTTCCTCTCGGCCGAGCTCGCCGACGACGACACCGCGGTGCTCGACTTCAACCTCGCCTACAACCCGCCCTGCGCATTCACCCCGTTCGCCACCTGCCCTCTCCCCCCCGAGGGCAACGAGCTCGACCTGAGCATCGAGGCGGGCGAGAGGTACCACGGTCCGCAGCACTGACCAGCCGCGATTGGCGCGAACGGCCCCTTTGGGGCGGGCGGCCCGGCGCGAAACGCCCCGACGATACTCTGCAGACGTGCCTCGGCGTGCCGCAGGTGGACTCCGCGCGCGGGGTGGGTCAGAAGGTGGCCCAGTGCAGGCCGAGAGCCTTGGCCAGGAACACCGCCATCTGTCCGCGGGTCAGGTTCTGGTCCGGGCAGAAGGTGGACTCGCCGCAGCCGGCGGTGATCCCCGACGCGGCAAGGGCCTCGATGTGCTGGAAGAAGGGATGGCCGGTGGGCACGTCGTTGAAGGTCGCCGTCCCGGGCGCCGGGCTGACCTGGCGAGCCCACTCGACCCGCATCTTCTGGATCGCGAGGTTGAACCCCTCGGAACAGGTCGAGGATCCGTCATCGAAGCGGACACGGACCTTGTAGTGGCAGCTCTGGTTGTCGACGGTCACGCCGGCACCGAACTGCGTCTGGCGAAAGAAGAAGCCTCCGCTGCCACTGGACGTGCCGCTGACCAGGATGGTCCGCGTCGAGTTGGCGGCTGAGAAGTCCGGCAGACAGACCGAGTAGAGCCAGAAGGTCAGGTTCTCGGCCGACGCGTCGTAGCCCCAGACATCGAGCCACTTCAGGCTGGCGCCGTGCGGCAGATCCAGCGGGGCATCGGCGAATGGGAAGCCCGTACCGTGGCAGCTGAAGGTGAAGTCCCCGGAGATCCAACCGGCGAACTCCGGATTGGTTCCCTGGAAGTCCGCCGGAATCGCCGAGCTGTAGCCTTTGGCGACGGTGCCGAAGGGAGACTCGCGATCCGCCCGAGATGCCTCTACCTCGGGCTCGGGCCGCCCAGCCTGCTCCATCGCCCGCAGCACCTCCGTACTGGCGTACACGCCGGTGGTGCCGCCCTCGATCCCCATCGCCTCCAGGAGCGCCGGGTCGGTCACGGGCGTGGCCTCGGCTGCCGCTACGAGCGACGCCGTGAACAGCAGAATGAACCCCGTCGCCACTAGCGTCTTCAGCATTGCGAACCCTCCTTGGGACCTGGCTGATCATCAAGAACGGTCCCGCGGGTTGATCACATTCCACTTTCCGGCATGCTGCGGTGTCACAAACCTCGGGGCCGCGACCCCGAACCTGCCTGCCTCTGCAGCGGCGGGCTAGGTGGAGATCCTCAGCTCGACCACGAGCGCGTTGTCGCCGTCGCCGGGGCAGACCGAGGCGTGCGTCCCCCGCACCACCGCGTAGCCATCGGGAACGGGTGACACCGCGCACACCAGCTCCCGTGCCCCGGGGCGCTTGATGACCCAGCCGTTCTGCTCCACGCCGGGACAGGCCGGCGAGTGGCACTCGGCGACGATCACCCAGCCGTCGGGCACATTCGAGCCTTTGCAGATCACCCGGTGCCTGTGGGCGCGGGAGCTGCTCACGAATGCCCCCGCAGGGCGCGCCACATCCGCTCGAGCTCGTCGACCAGGTCGATGTCGGCCCGGATGCCGTTGACCTGGTTGATCTGCACGATGGTGGTCGGGCTGGTGACGTTGACCTCGGTCAGGTGCTCGCCGATGAAATCGAGGCCGATCAGGCGAATCCCCAATGGCCCCAGCTCCGCGGCGACCTCGCGGCAGCACTCGAGCTGGCGGGGAGTGGGCTCGAGACGAGCCGCCGTGGCCCCCTGGTGGAGGTTCGCCAGCCGCGAGCCCTGGCGCGGCACCCTGAGCACCGAACCGAGCACCCGTTCGCCGATCGTGAGGATGCGCAGGTCGCCGCTGTCCTCGATCGCCGGCAGGTAGGGCTGCACGATCACCTCGGGGCCCCATTCCCGCCAGAACCCCTCGAGCCTCTCCCGGGGCTCGTTCGGGGGGACGAAGGTGATCCCGATCCCGCAGTAGGTGCCCTTGGGCTTGAGCACCGCCTCGCCCTCGAGGCGACGGACCGCCTCGACGACCTCGCCGGGAGAGGAGCAGACCCAGGTCGGCGCGGCATACTCGGGCCAGCGCAGCGCGAGGGTGTGCTCGGAGAGCTCGTAGGTCGCCGGAGGACGGTTGATCTGGAGCACGGACTCGGGGGCGTGCACGAAGTGCCTGTGATGGCGAACGTAGACCCCGTCGACCGGCGGGTCCTTGCGCTGCAGCACCACGTGGTAGTCGTCGACGCAGGCCGTGCGCAACGGCCCGAGCTGCCAGAACGGTTCCGCCCTCGCGTCCGCGGCGAGAATCCGACGCACCGGCAACCTGGCGAGGTACTCGGAGCTCGGAAGCTCGGCATCGTGGGCGAGCAGGTCGAGGGAGTCGACCTCGAAACCCCGTGCGAGCAGCTCCCGGCTCACGCACACGGCCAGGTCGAAGGTCGGGTTGAGGGTCTCGACGGGGTCGGTGACGATCAGGTATCGGCTGCCCATCGCAGTCCCCAACACCGGCCCTCCCCCGCTCCTTCCCGGGTCGGAGAGAACCGCGGAGCCACAGCAGCACAGAGCGCCCACCCGCCGGGTTGAACAGCGAAGGCGCTCAGGACGCGGGGAAGGCCAGGGAGGATGAGGGTTTCCGGGGCCGGATGGCTCGGTTCCGGCGGCGATCCGCTCGACTCATCGGCCGAGGTGGCTTCGGAGTCTCCCGGCGTGCCCACTCGTCTTCTCTTCATGCTCACTCCGCGCTCTTCGCGTCTTCGCGGTTCACCTCCGGGCGGGCGGGGGCCCCTCTGTGGTTACGCCTGCCGATGAACGTGGACGGCGGAGGCCTGGTCGGTGGGGAGCAGGACCATCTCGCGCACGGTGACGTGCGGAGGCAGCGAGGCGCAGTAGAGCACCGCGTCGGCCACATCCTCGGCGGTGAGCGGCTCGAGACCCCGATAGACCGCGTCGGCCCGGGTCTCGTCGCCGTGGAAGCGGACCCGCGAGAACTCGGTGTGGACCAGACCGGGATCGATCGACGTCGAGCGCACCCCGGTGCCGAGCAGGTCGATCGGGAGCGACCTCGCGAGGGCCGCCACCGCGTGCTTGGTCGCGCAGTAGACGTTGCCCGACGGGTAGACCTCGTGGCCCGCGATCGAGCCGATCAGGATCACGTGGCCGCGGCCCCGCGCCACCATTCCCGGAAGGAGGGCGCGGGTCACGTAGAGCAGCCCCTTGAGGTTGGTGTCGACCATCTCCTCCCAGTCCTCGACCGATCCTCCCTGGAGCGGGGCGAGGCCGCGCGCCAGACCGGCGTTGTTGACCAGGATGTCGACCTCGGCGAGCCCGGCGGCCCAGGCCTCCACCGCGCGCCGGTCACGCACGTCCAAGCCGGCGGAGACGACCTCGACACCGTGCTCGGCGCGAAGCGACGCGGCCAGGGCCTCGACCCGATCACGCCGGCGTGCCGCCATCACAAGCCGCGCCCCGCGGGCTGCGAAAGCCTGCGCGCAGGCCGCACCGATCCCGGCTGAGGCCCCTGTCACGACGACGGTTCGCCCTTCGAAGCGCATCCTCGACTCCCTCCTCCCGGGTGGGAGGGGCACGATACCACGCCGGCACGCGCACCGCCGGATGGCGATCCGCCCAGAGCACCCCGGACGGGAACGGCGCACCGGCTCGGGTCCGCGACGCAGCCGCCGCTGAAGCCGGCGTCCAGCCGCGTTCGAGTTCGGCGCCGGAAGCTGTGCCCGGTTACGCGGGACCGGGAGCGAAGGCGTCGTCGCGGTCGTCGGCGAGCCGCCGCCACTCGGGAAGCCAGCCTCCGTCCATCATCGCTTCGAGCTCTCGCTGGTAGAAGAACTCGCGCTCCCCGAAGGCGGGCTCGAGATCGTCGAGCCACGCTGCCTGGGTGTCGAAGCGCGCGAAGAAGAGACGGTTGACCCAGGACGGCTCGCGAGCCTGGATCATCTTCAGGGCGAAGACCTTCTCGCCGCCGATCTCGGTCACGCCGTCGACCACCACCTTGCCGGGGGTCGCCGACATCGACGGACCGCGCACCGTCCGGGCGAGTCCGGAGACCCGGGAGATGGCGTCGGAGAAGATCCGATAGGCGCGGGCGAGGGGCACCTCGAAGTAGTGCTTCGCACCGGTGTCACGCTCGACGAACATGTAGTACGGCACCATCCCGAGCGCCACCTGCCGCTGCCACATCGTTGCCCAGGTCTCGACCGCGTCGTTGACGTGACGGATCAGCGGCGCCTGACAGCGGATCACCGCACCGGTCGCGAGGATGCGCCGGACCGCGTTCCTGACGGCCCTCGTCTCGAGCTCGCGGGGATGGCTGAAGTGAGCCATCAGGGCCAGCTGGCGGCCGCTCGCCACGACCCGTTCGAAGAGCCGCAGCAGGTCGTCGGCGTCCGCATCGGTGGTGAATCGGTGCGGCCAGTAGGCAAGCGCCTTGGTGCCGATCCGGATCGAGGTCAGGTGCTCCAGGCCCGCCGCCAGGAGCGGCTCGACGTAACGCTCCAGCACCGAGGTCTTCATGATCAGCGGATCACCGCCGGTGAACAGAACGTCGCTGGCCTCGGGGTGGAGCCGGAGATAGGTGACCAGGTCCTCGACCTCTCGGGCCGCGAACCTGAGCTCCTCGATGCCGACGAACTGCGCCCAGCGGAAGCAGTAGGTGCAGTAGGCGTGGCAGGTCTGACCCTGGGAGGGGAAGAAGAGCACCGTCTCCCGGTACTTGTGCTGGAAGCCCTCGAGAGGCTCCCCTCCGAGGGTGGGCACGTTGAGCTCCATCTGGCCGCCGGGGTGCGGGTTCATGCGCCTCTGGATCCGGCGCGCGGCCCGCACCAGCTCATCCCGCGGTGCGTCGCTGACCACCAGGTCCTGCATCCGGCGCAGCTCGATCGGCTCGAGCATTCCCGGCTGAGGAAAGGTGAGCTGGAACACCGGGTCATTGGGGATGTCGTCCCAGTCGATCAGCTCCGAGACCACGTAGTCGTTGACCCTGAACGGCAACACCGCCGACACGGCCTCCAGCGCCAACCTCTGGTCGCAGGTGAGCCGGTCGAGGTTCGGAATCCGGTCGAGCTGCGCCCTGCCATAGGCACGGTAGCGCCGCGAGTCGTGGCGTTCGAGAGAACTTGCCATGGACACCCTCCCTTCTCTCGAGACGTCGGCTTCGCTTCCGGCACGGCATTTTGGGCGTGTGGTGACACAGGCGAGAGGCCAGCGCTGAAGCCGCGCCGGTCGCACCAAAAGCAATTACAATATACATTTCCTCCGGCCGGAAGGCAACCCGCCGGGAACCGGAATCGCGATCGAGTATCAGTCGAAACCGCCTCGCCCGAGGAAGCCGCTCAGGCACCTCGCCGAGTCGCCGGGTCGGTCGACGAAGGGCCGGCGGCCTGCGGGCCCGACCCGCTCCACGGCCACCCCGGCCACATCGAGAAGCTCCAGCGACCGGGCGCAGGCGCCGCCGGGAAACCAGGCGACGTAGCAGGTCGGGTGCCGGAGCGCCACCAGGCGGCGTGCGAGGTCTTCCGGCCTCGACAGCCGCGCCAGATCGCAGCGGCGAGGTCCATCCCACGGCACAGGCCGCCGGTGGCGGCGGCCTGGGAGTGTCCGGCAGTGGAGCGGGACGACGGCCAGATCAATCGTCCTTACCGGTCTCCACCTCGCTACGAATCTCGATCACCTGCACCTGGGCTTCGTCGAGCTTCTGCATCGAGCGTCCGCAGACCGGACAGGTGAAACCCGCCTCGGTGACGCGCGGATTCGCGACCCGCAGGGTGGTGTCGTCGTCCGGGCACCGGAACACCGTCGAGTCGGAGGTCGCCATCAGGTTGTGGAGCGAGTGCCCCGGACCCACGACGTGAATCCGCTGCTCGCCGCCCATCGGGCTCGCCATGTGCTCTTTGATCTTCACCACGACCCGGTCTTCATCTCCCTCCCCTTCACCTTCCTCTCGGGTGACGAACATGTACCGGAAGGAGCCGTGCTCTCCACCCTCGGACTCCTCGACCTCCCCGCGGTCACCGATCCAGACCAACGGAGTGTCGCCTCCCAGGTGCAACGAGGTCGCCGGCGTTTCCAATGCCTCGCCGTCGAGGACGACCTCGAGACGGTCGCCTCGGCGGGTCACGGCGACCTCGTGCTCGCCGGCGCGAAAGGTCTTGGTCTCCCCCTCCGCGAAGTCCTCGAGCGCATAGCTCTGGTGGGCATCGTCAATCACGATCTCGACCTGCTGCCGGGCCTTGCCGTCGCCAGCGAACGCCACCACCAGGCCGCCGACCACCACCACCAGCACCGCAACGATCCAGTACGTCCAGCTCCTGCGCTGCATCTCATCCTCCATTCTGCCGCCCACCACCTCGGGGCCCGGGCAGGCTTCAGCACACCGTTCGCAACCGGCGTGCCAGCCCACGCACCGTCACACCCTGGGCCGGGATCGCGGGCTCCTCCCGATCCCGGCAGGCGATCTCCCGATCTGGGGAGTTGCCGGTCACGGCTCCTCCAGTCCATGCTTGGCGAGCCGGTACAGAAAAGCCTTGTAGCCGAGCCCGAGCAGCCGCGCGGCGCGGGCCCGGTTGCCGTCGGTGTGCTCGAGCGCCTGGCGGAGCAGGTCCGACTCCATCTGCTCCCAGTCCAGCCCGGCCGCCGGCAGCCGAACGCAGGAGTCGGTCGAGGCCCGCGGCGCGCCGACCTCCGGCGGCAGGTCCTCGGCGCTCAGCTCGCCCCGGTCGGCGAGCAGCACCAGCCTCTCCATGGCGTTGGCCAGCTCGCGCACATTGCCGGGCCACGAGTGCGCCATCAGCCGGCGCATCACGGCCGGCGGAATCGAGTCGACCTCGACACCATGCCGGGCTGCGGCTTTCTCGATCAGGCGCTCGGCGAGCAGCGGCACGTCCTCGCGCCTCTCCCGCAGCGGCGGCAGCACGATCGGGACCACGTTGAGCCGGTAGTAGAGGTCCTCCCTGAAGCTGCCTTCGGCGACCATGCGGGTGAGCTCCCGGTTGGTCGCCGCCACCACCCGGACGTCGCACTCGACCTCGCCGGTGCCGCCGAGCCGGGTGATCCGACGCTCCTGCAGCACCCGCAGCACCTTGGCCTGAAGTGGAAGCGGCATCGACGAGACCTCGTCGAGCAGCAGCGTGCCTCCCGCCGCCTCCTCGAACCGCCCTTCGCGCCTCCTTGAGGCGCCGGTGAAGGCCCCACGCTCGTGCCCGAAGAGCTCGCTCTCCATCAGGCTCTCCGGAATCGCGGCGCAGTTCACGGCCACGAACGGACCGCCCGACCGCCGGCTCGCCCGGTGGAGGTGGCGGGCGACCAGCTCCTTGCCGGTTCCCGACTCGCCGATCACCAGCACCGTGGCGTCGGTGTCCGCGACCTTGTCGAGGGTGCGGAAGAGGCGCTGCATGGCCGGCGACCTGCCCAGAATCTCTCCCGCCGCCTCCCTCTCGGCGGCGGACTCCCGCAGCCTCCGGTTCTCCCTTTCGAGCGCCCGGGTCCGCAGCACCCGCTCCAGGGCCAGCAGCAGGGCCTCACGCTCGAAGGGCTTGGCCAGATAGTCGTCGGCCCCGAGGCGGACTGCCTCGACCGCATGGGCGATCGACCCGTACGCGGTCATCACCACGAACGCCGCGCCGACCCGGCGGGCCGTGAGCTCGGCCAGCAGCTCGCCCCCGGTGGCGTCCGGCAGACGCCAGTCGGCGAGCACCACGTCGGGAAGCTCGTCCGCGACCGCGGCCAACGCCTCGGCGACCGTTCCCACCCCCCGCACGACGTACCCGGAACGCGCCAGGATGTCACCGATCAACCGTCGTTGAGCCGCCTCGTCCTCGACCACCAGCACCCGGACACCCGCGGCGCTCATGTCGTACCCTCCCCGGGCAGCGGCAACCGCACCACGGCGACGGTCCCTCCGCCGGGTGCGTCCTCGAGCTCGAGCGACCCTCCGTGCATGTTGACCACCAGCTGACGGGCGAGGTAGAGCCCCATTCCCGATCCCTCCGGGCGGGTCGTCACATGGGGCTCCCAGAGCCGGTCCCGGACCGCCTCGGGCAGGCCCGGTCCGGTGTCCCGCACTCTCACCTCCGCTCGCTCTCCCCGACGCTCGACGGCGACCTCGATCGCGGTCTCGGGCGGCGATGCGTGCACGGCGTTTTCGACCAGGTTGGCGATCGCCGCCCGCAGTGCGCCCGGCACGGCCTCGACCCTGACCGTCTCCGCGCTCTCCGAGAAGTCGACCGCGGCTCCCTGTTGGACCGCCTCCAGCACCACCGAGCGCACCAGGTCACCGAGGTCGAGAAGCTCCGGCGCAGCGGCGCCGTTCGCGCCCACCGCCAGGAAGGACCGAAGCCAGCGGTCGATCCGCCGGATCTGGCCGCGAGCGGTCACCACCAGATCGCGCCGCTCGGACGCCTCGCCGGCCAGCTCCTCGACCGCCAGTCCGAGCGTGTTGAGCGGATTGCGGACGGTGTGCGCGAGCCCGCGGGCGATGTCTCCGAGCTGCGCCAGGTGCTCGCGGTCGCGCCATGCGGACCGTTCCCGCTCGAGCTCCGCCAGCCGGCTCGACATCCGGTTGAACGCCCGCTGGAGCTCGCCGACCTCACCCCCGGCGCCCTCGGGAACCTGGACGCCGAGCACCCCCCGACCGAGAGACTCCGCTTCCGCGGCCAGCCGCTGGAGCGGCGCGGCCACCCTGCGCGCCATCACCGCCGAGGCCACCAGGCCCAGCAGCAGCACGCCGAGCCCGGCAGCGAGCCCCTGGCGCGACCCGCGCTCGACGATCTCGACCGTCGGCGCCACCGGGATCGGGATTCTCCGCAGAACTCCGGGTCCGGCGGTGACCACGAGGAAACGCTGGTCTTCGGCCTCGCCCTCGTCGACCCGGAACTCATACCGCTGGACATGCCTCATGACGCGATTCCCGTCCTGGGTGGTCTCGAATACGCTCTCCACGCTGTTCTCGCCCGGAGTTTCCACCCAGTCGAAGCGCACGCTGGCGTCCGCGGCGGTGCCGCCACGCGCTGTGTCGCCGTCGGCGGTCCCCCGGGCCGTCACTTCGCCAGTCGGTGATCCCGCCGCCGAACCGCCGGACGACACCAGGATCTTCTGCACCTCGTGGTCCGGGCTCGCCGCCCCGGAAACCACCTGCTCCTCGCGCATCTCGACGTGCCCTGGGCCGGGGAGGAGGTGCACCTCCGACATCAGCAGACCCCGCCCGACGCTCGTCGCCACGTCGCCGAGCTGGAGGCGCAGAGCCTCCTCCTGCCGCCGGTGCAGCCACCACTGCGAAGCGGTCACCGCCATCACCAGCGTGGCGGCACCGAGGAAGAGTCGTGTCTGAAGCCGCATCCCGCCTCCCGGGTCGAACCGATCCACCGGACCCGACCGCTCACCCTCCGATCGTAGCAACCGTCGTGCCAACGCGGGCGCGACCTGATACGGTGCTATCCTGCTCACTCCACGCCCCCGGGAGGCGCCGTGACCGAGCCCTACTACATCACCACGCCGATCTACTACGTCAACGACCTGCCCCACATCGGGCACATCTACACGACGGTGATGGCCGACGTCCTGGCCCGCTACCAACGCATGTGCGGCCGCCGGGTGTACTTCCTCACCGGGACCGATGAGCATGGGCAGAAGATCGAGAAGGCCGCCCGCGGCCAGGGCGTCGCTCCGCTCGCCCTCGCCGACCGGGTCGTCGCCCGCTACCACGAGCTGTGGCGGAGCCTCGAGATCTCTCACGACGACTTCATCCGCACCACCGAGGACCGGCACCGCCGGGGCGTGCACGCCATGATCGGCCGCCTCGACGCCGCCGGCGACCTCTACAAGGGCGCCTA
The DNA here is from genome assembly GCA_963714745.1 of uncultured Acidobacteriota bacterium. Lineage (GTDB taxonomy): Bacteria > Acidobacteriota > Thermoanaerobaculia > Thermoanaerobaculales > Sulfomarinibacteraceae > CAVQPK01. The sequence continues at coordinate 742,592 of CAVQPK010000007.1, read as the reverse complement.
CGAGGGGTGGTACTGCGCCGGCTCCGAGGCGTTCGTGCCCGACTCGCAGGTCGAAGACGGCCGGGACCTCGAGAGCGGGTATCCGGTCGAGCGTCTGTCGGAGCCGAGCTGGTTCTTCCGCCTGTCTGCCTACCAGGATCGTCTGCTCGAGTGGTATCGGGCGAACCCAACATGCATCCGGCCGGCGAGCCGCTACAACGAGGTGGTGAGCTTCGTCGAGAGCGGGCTCAGGGACCTCTCCGTCTCCCGCGCCTCGATCCGTTGGGGCGTGCCCTGGCCCGGCGACCCCGAGCACGTCGTCTACGTGTGGCTGGACGCGCTCACCAACTACGTCTCGGCGCTCGGCTTCGGTACCGACGGCGACGCGCTCTACCGCGAGCACTGGCCCGCGTCGCTGCACCTCGTGGGCAAGGACATCCTGCGCTTCCACTGCGTCTACTGGCCGGCGTTCTTGATGTCCGCCGGGCTCCCTCTGCCGCGCCAGGTGTTCGGCCACGGCTGGTGGACCAAGGACGACGCGAAGATGTCGAAGTCGCTCGGCAACGTGGTCCGCCCGGACTACCTCATCGACCGGTTCGGCGCGGACGCGCTGCGCTACTTTCTCGTCCGCGAGATGACCTTCGGCCAGGACAGCTCATTCTCCGACGAGGCATTCCTGGAGCGGTTCAACTCCGACCTGGCCAACGCCCTCGGCAACGCCTGCTCGCGGACCCTCGCGATCGTGCGCCGCAACCTCGGCGGAAGGCTGCCGGCGCCCGGCGCCGAAGGCTCGGTGCCCGCCGCGGCCGAGGAGGCCGTTCGCCGCTACCGCGAGCACATGGACGCGCTCGAGCCGCACCGGGCGATGGAGGCCGCGTGGCGGCTGCTGGCGAGCCTCGACGGCTTCATCCAGGAACGCCAGCCGTGGGCGGTGGCGCGGGGCGGCGACACTGCACGCCCCGAGCTCGAGGCGATCCTGGGGACGGCAGCCGAGGCGCTCCGCATCGCCTCGATCCTGATCGCCCCGGTGATGCCCGCGACCGCCACCCGCCTGCGCGACCAGCTGGGGGTGTCGGCGACGCCCTTCGACCTGACCCGGGGCACCGCATGGGGGCTCGCCCGCGAGGGTGCGACGGTCGGAGAGTCGGAGCCCCTCTTCCCCCGGGTCGACCTCGCCACGACCATGAAGGAGCTCGCCATGAGAAGCGACGATCAGCCCCGGCCGGCCGCGCCCGCCCCGGATCAGGCGTCCGCTGTCGACGACCTGATCACGATCGACCAGTTCGCCCAGGTCAAGCTCAAGGTCGCCGTGGTTCGCGAGGCGGAGAGGGTGCCCGACTCGAAGAAGCTCATGCGGCTGATGGTCGACCTCGGCGAGCCCGAGCTGCGCCAGCTGGTCGCCGGTATCGCCGAACGCTACCGCGCCGAGGACCTCGTGGGGCGGCGCATCGTGGTGGTGGCCAACCTCAAGCCGGCCAAGCTGATGGGCGTCGAATCGAGGGGTATGCTGCTGGCCGCTTCGGTGGCCGGCGAGCCGTTCCTGCTCTCGCCCGACGGCGAGGTGCCGCCGGGAACCGGAGTCAGGTAGCCCGCTCGCGCCGCCCCCGCTCCCAGATCTCGAAGGTCGTCGGGTACTCGTCGCGCGGCCCCGCGGGATGGTCCTTCGCTCCGACCCGGCGCCAATCTGACCAGTCCGGCTCCGGAAACGTGGTGTCGCCGTCCGGCTCGGCGTGAACCCGGGTGAGGTAGATCCGATCGGCACGCGCGATGAACGCACGGTAGAGCCCGGCACCCCCGACCACGAAGACCTCGTCGTCGCCCGCGGCCAATGCGAGCGCCTCGTCGGGAGTGCGCGCGATGAGCACCCCCTCGACCTGGAGATCGCGCTGCCCGGTCACCACCACCGTGGTCCGACCGGGCAGCGGGCGCCCGATCGACTCCCAGGTGCGCCGTCCCATGACGATGTGGTGCCCCATGGTGAGCCCCTTGAAGCGGCGCAGGTCGGTCGAGAGCCGCCACGGCAGCCCGCCGTCCCTGCCGATGACGCCATTGGCGGCAACCGCCACGATCAGGCTCACCCGCATGATCAGACCGCCACCGGGGCCTTGATGTGCGGGTGCGGGTCGTAGCCTTCGAGCTCGAAGTCCTCGAAGCGGAAATCCTCGAGCCGACGGACCGCGGGGTTGAGCCGCATGCGCGGCAGGGGTCGCGGCTCGCGCCCGAGCTGCAGCCGCGCCTGTTCGACGTGGTTCGAGTACAGGTGCACGTCGCCGAAGGTGTGGACGAAGCTCGCCCGGCTCCAGGTCCAGTCACCTGGGCCACCATCATGGTCAGCAGCGCGTAGGACGCGATGTTGAACGGCACGCCCGAGGAAGACGTCGGCGCTGCGCTGGTAGAGCTGGCAGGACAGGCGGCCCGCCGGCGACGTAGAACTGGAACAGGGCGTGGCACGGCGGCAGCGCCATGGCGTCGAGCTCGGCGACGTTCCAGGCGCTCACCAGGTGGCGCCGGGAGTCCGGGTTGGTCGCGGATCGCCTCGACCACCGCGGCGATCTGGTCGACGGTCCGCCCCGTCGGCCGTCGGCCAGCGCCGCCACTGGGCGCCGTAGACCGGCCCGAGGTCGCCGTCGCTCGTCCGCCCACTCGTCCCAGATCGTGACGCCGTGTGTCCTGCAGGTAGCGCACGTTGGTGTCGCCGCGCAGGAACCACAGCAGCTCGTGGATGATCGACCGCAGGTGCAGCTTCTTGGTGGTCAGGACCGGGAAGCCCGCCCGCGAGGTCGAAGCGCATCTGGCGAGCCGAAGACGCTGCAGCGTTCCGGTCCCGGTGCGGTCCGACCTTCACGACGCCGTGATCGAGGCATGTCCTGGAGCAGGTCGAGGTACTGGCGCATCACCCGGCCTGGGGCGCCGCCCCGCCGGTCCAGCGGGCGATGCCTTCGCTCCATCGTCCCTGGGCCTTGAGCACCAGCTCCGCGACCTCACGGACCGCCCCCCGGCCTCCCGCGGAGCCACACACCAGGTCGGCGACCGCCGCCACCTCCGGCGCCGCGTCGGACGGGCAGGCCGCGAACCCGACCCGGGTCAACAGCGGGAGGTCGTTGAGGTCGTCTCCGATCGCCGCCACCTGGCGATCGTCGAGGCCGAGCCGGGCGACGATCGCGTCGAGGGCGGCTGCCTTGTCCGCGCAGCCCTGGACCACGAACCCGTCCTCGATCCCGAGCTCCGCGCAGCGGATCAGGACCGCCGCGCTCCGGCGCCCGGAGATGACGGCGACCTGGACCCCAGAGGTGACCAGAAGCCGGATCCCGAGCCCGTCCCGGACCGAGAAGCTCTTGGCCTCCTCGCCGGACGCGGAGTAGGTCAGGGTGCCGTCGGTCAAAACTCCGTCGACGTCCAGCACCAGCAGACGGATCGGTTCGAGGCGCTCGCGGACCTCTGCGGGCAGTCGGCTCGGCATGCGCGAGATCCTACCAGAACGATTCCAGGCCCGGCCCGCAATCGTCCTAGAAACCCTCGAGCACCGCGCTGACGAGGGCGCGGGCGAACTCCGCGGAGACCTGGTCCATGGCCTCGATCTGGCGGTCGAAGTAGTCCACCGCGGAGACGTCCACCTGGTAGGAGGTCCGGCGGGAGAAGCCCTTGTCCTGCCACAGGATCTTGGGCTCCTCACCCCGGATGTCGAGCAGCTCGACCCTCGCCGTCAGGGTCATCTGGTACTCGGTCGCCCGCCCCTGCTCGTCGAGGGTGACCGGGGAGATGTTGAGGCTCGTGATCCGGCCGCGGAGCGCGATCTCGGCGCCCTTCTCGTCCGCCGAGAGCTGGAAACGCCGCCTGCGAACCCACTCCTGGACCACCGCTTCGGTGAGGCGCTGGTCCATGTCGGCCCAGTCAGTCGCGTTCTCGAACGGCCGGACGTGCAGGGTTTTCAGCTCGGGAGGAAGCGAGCTCGAGGTCCCCACGAGGTGGTACCCGCAACCCGAGATCGCGATCGCGACCAGCAGCAACACCCAGCGCCGCACCATGGCGGCGACGGTAGCACACGCGCTGGAAGTCAACCACAGAGGCACAGAGGCACAGAGACGACGCGGAGACCACACTCCAGCCCAGCGGGTCCGGGTGGGCCGCGTGCCGAGCACGCGGTTCGACGTGCCTTCTTTGGGCGGGTGGGAGCTCTGTGCTACCCCTTGCTCCGTCTCTGTGGTCTCACTGCCTGCCCTTCCCCTGGCGGAGCCGGTCGAGCTCGGCGAGGCGTTCTCGGATGCGCGCCTCCCAGCCCCGATCGGTGGGACGGTAGAAGCGCGTCCCCTCGAGCTCCCGGGGCAGGCAGGCCATCGCCGACACCCCCTCGGCCTCGTCGTGGGCATAGCGGTAGCCGCTGCCGTAGCCGATCTCGCGCATCAGACCGGTGGGCGCGTTGCGGAGCTGCAACGGAACCGGGAGCCCGGGCCGACGCGAGATCTCCTGCCGGGCCGCCCCGTATCCCGTGTAGAGGGCATTCGACTTGGGCGCCAGCGACAGGTAGAGCGCCGCCTGTGCGAGGGCCAGCGCGCACTCCGGCATGCCCATGTGCTCGACGGCCACGGAGGCCGCCGCGACCTGCTCGAGGGCCCTCGGCTCGGCCATGCCGATGTCCTCCGAAGCCATCCTGAGCATCCGCCGCACCACGTAGCGTGGATCGGCACCGCCCTCGAGCATCCGGGCCAGCCAGTACATCGCGGCATCCGGATCCGAGTTGCGAACCGACTTGTGGAGCGCGGAGATCAGGTTGAAGTGCTCCTCGCCCGCTTTGTCATAGATCGCGGTCGTGTGCTGGGCGGCCCGGGAGACCGTCTCGAGATCCACCGGGCGGCCCTCCGCCAGAGCGACCGAGACCTCGAGCAGGGTCAGGGCCTGGCGTGCGTCGCCCGCGGCCAGACGCGCGATCGCGGCCAGGGCGTCGCCGGCCACCTCCCCCGCCCGCGACGCCAGCCCGCGGCAGGCATCGGTCAGCGCTCGCTCGAGCAACGTCGTCAGGTGCCGCTCGCCAAGCGGTTCGAGCACGTAGACCTTGAGCCTGGACAACAGGGCACGGTTGAGCTCGAACGACGGGTTCTCGGTCGTGGCCCCGAGAAGAACGATGTCGCCTGCCTCGACAAAGGGTAGGAAAGCGTCCTGCTGCGCGCGATTGAAACGGTGGATCTCGTCGACAAAGAGCACGGTCCGGCGGCCCGAGGTGCGGCGCAGGTCGCGCGCCCTGCCCATCACCTCTCTCGCCTCCTTGACCCCTGACAGGACCGCGGAGAACGACACCAGCTCAGCGTCCACCGCTGCCGCCAGCAGCCGCGCCAGGGTCGTCTTGCCGCTGCCCGGAGGGCCCCAGAACACCATCGAAGGCAGCTCGCCCCGTTCGACCAAGGTCCGCAGCAGACCTCCCGTGCCGACCAGCTGGTCGTGCCCCACGACCTCGTCGAGGGTGGTCGGTCGCATCCGTTCGGCGAGGGGCGACGGCGAAACGTCCGCGAACAGACCCTCGCTCATCGCGCGCCGAACGCAGTCAAGGCGGCGAGCCGTTCGAGCAGCAGCATCAGGTACACCGCCTCGTCCGGGGTCCGCGCGGCCACTACTGCTCCGTGGCGATCGATCACACAGGACTTCGCGTCCTTGAGCGCTTCCGCCACCGCCATCGCCAGCGCTCTGGAGCCCGGCGGGTGGGCGCCGACCCACGCCACCCGGCCGAGCAGCTCGGCCCCCTCCGACAGCAGCTGCCAGTCAGGCAGGCGATTGGCGCTCGACAGCACCTGGACGTGGTACGGGTGGGCGTGCAGAACCGATGTACAGTCGCGCCGGCGGCGGTAGGTCTCACGGTGCATCAGGACCTCGGTCGAGGCGCGGTCCGGAACCGGACCCTCCATCGGCACCTCGACCAGCGCAGCGGGCTCCAGGGTCGCCTTGTCGCCTCCCCGCGGCGTGATCACGAAGCCCTCGCCGTCGATCCGAGCCGAGATGTTCCCCTCGCCCTGGAGGTTGAGCACGGCCACCCGCGCGGATGCCGACACCACCGCGAGCCGAGCCCACCGTCGTTGATCCGTCATCGGCTGATCGCCTCTCGGCAGGCGTCGCTACAGGCAGGACGGCCGTCGGAGGTCGTCCGCACCCGGGTCGTCGGCACCAGCGTCCCGCAGGCCGCGCACGCGACCAGGTCCTCGCGCGGCTCGATCTCGTCCTGGCGAAACCGATCGCGGCCCCGGCGGCCGTATCGGCTGAATCGGTCGGCGCCCCCGGTCGCGCCGTGAATCCTGCGACCGTGAGCGGTCAGCAGCCGCCACAGCACGAAAAGCGCGAGCACGACGAATACGATCCGCTGCAGCACGCCACCTCCTCGGACGGTCTCGCGACCGTCCGCGGGATCATTCGGTCATGACCTCCTGCTCGAGGGACTCGAGGTTCGGGACGTCCGGGTCGGTCTTCGCGATCTCCTTGAGCCGCTCGAGCGCGACCCTCGCCTCGTCATGACGATGGAGATCGAAGTGCAGCACGACCACCCGGTTGTACCATGCCTGCCAGTGATCGGGCGAGATCTTGATGGTCTCGTCGAGCAGCTCGAGGGCCCGGTCGTACTCGTTCAGGTTGCGGTAGACGACGGCGAGATCGGTGAGCACGTCGGGATCCGAGCGGTCGCTCTCGATCGCGCGCTCGTACCAGAGCCGCGAGTCCTTCCACCGTCCGGCGTCGAAGTAGAGGTTGCCGAGCTGCACCTTCAGGCGGGCGTCGTCCGGGTTCTGGGCGAGCAGCCGTTGGATCTCCTGGGACTCGCGCGCCAGGGCACGATCCACGTCGCTCGGCCCGGTCGCCTGGTTGACCGGAGGGTGGCCGGCGGGCAGCTCCTCTCCAACGGCGGAAGGGACCGCTCTCGGCGGCGGGACCGATTGCTGCTCGGCGAGCACGTAGCCGATCACCACTCCCACCAGCAGTCCGATCATGAACAGAAACCAACCTCGCTGCATCATGCAGGGAACCTCCTCCCGAGCTACCTACCGGGCGTCCGTCTCGTCCTGCCGGATCGCCAGCCACGTCCCTGCGGAGGGCAGGCCGGTCGCCAGCTGGGTCGCCTCCCAGGTGCCCTCGAGCCTCGACGACGAGCCCTCGCTGGTCAGCCGGCCGTAGTAGATGGCGGCGAAACCGATCTGGGAGTCGATCCGTTCGAGGCGCACCTTCCCGGCCACCAGGGTGCCTCGGAACGAGCCCGACCACCCGCCAGAGAGGGCGTAGTTGCCGGTGATCAGCGTCCCGTCGAGCCGCAGCACGGCCGTCCCGTCCTGCCCTCCGGGCTCGACCACGATCCTCCAGGTCCCGCTGACCGGGTCCTCGCCGGCCTCACCGCCTGCGCTCAGCCGCTCGAGCTCCTCGCGGGCCTTTTCGATCTCGGTCCTGGTGGACACCACCGCACTCCGCCTTCGCTGGGCTTCCAGCACCAACATCAGCAGCTCGCCCTCGGCGGCTCTCAGGTCGTCGTTGCGCAGCCTCAGGTTGTCGAGGTCCTCGCCCACCTGCTCGGCCCTGACGAGGTCGGCGGCGAGCCGTTCGACCCGCACCCAAGCCTGCTCGACCCGCTGCTGGTGCCGCTCGAGCTCACGCATCTCCGAGGCGAGAACCGCCTCCTGCAGCTTCAGCATTTCTCGCACCACGTCGACCGCCGGCGCGGCTGCAACCGAGCTCCCGATCAGGCACACCGCCAGCGACGCCAGCAGGAATGTTCTCATCGCGCACTCCCTTCGAACCGGCTGATGACCGCGGTACCGACGAGATCGCTCCACACGTTCGTGGTCGTCCTCATCATGTCCAGCAGGCTGTCCACCGCGATGATGACCCCGATACCCTCGAGCGGAAGCCCGACCGCGTCGAGCACGATGACCAGCATCACCAGGCCCGCCATCGGGATCCCCGCCGCGCCCACCGACGCCATCAGGGCGGTGAAAAGGACCACGAGCTGCTGCGGGAGATCGAGCCCGACGCCGTACATCTGTGCGATCGTCAGGGCGGCGACCGCTTCATACAGCGCGGTGCCGTCCATGTTCACCGTCGCCCCGAGCGGAAGCACGAAGCTGACGACGCCCTTGGGCAGGTTGGCCTCGTGCTCCGCACACTCCATCGACAGCGGGAGAGTCGCCGACGACGATGCGGTCGAGAACGCGGTCGCGAGCGCCGGCAGCACGCTGCGCGCGTACTCGAGCGGCGAGCGACGGCCGAGCACCACGAGAATCAGGCTCAGCGTCACCGTAGCGTGCAGTACGAGGCTCAGCACGACCGTCATGAAGTACGGCCACAGGCCCAGGATCAGCTCGATCCCGCTGCGGCCGACCGCCCGGGAGATGAGCCCGAAGATGCCGATCGGCGCGAGCGCGATGATCGCCAGGGTCAGCTTCTGAATCACCGCCAGTGCACCGCCCACCACCCGTGTTACGGGCCGTCCCACCGCTTCGTCCACGCCGGTGAGGAAGATCCCGAACAGGATCGCGAACGTGATCACCGGCAGCACGTCGCCCCGGGCCATCGCATCGACGATGTTGTCGGGAACGAGCCGCAGGAGGAACTCCCGCATTCCGCCCTCGGCGGCGGCCAACCCCTCCGGCATCTCGCCGCGAACCCCGAGTGAAAGGCCGTCACCGGGCCGGATCAGGTTGACCAGGAGCAGGCCGACGGTGATCGCGAAGGTCGTCGTCGCCGCGTAGTAGACCAGGGTCCGCGCGCCGATGCGGCCCACGGTGCGGACGTCACCGAGGCTCGCGATGCCATCGACCAGGGACAGGAAGATCAACGGGATGATGATCATCTTGAGCAGGCGCAGGAAGAGGTCGCCGACGAAGCCGGCCTCGCGTCCCGCGGCCGGGAACCCCGCACCGAAGAGGGCGCCGGCCACCAGGGCGATCAGCACCTGCCAGTGGAGCTTCCGGTACCACGGCCCGCTCGGTTTCAGCACCTGTCACCGCCCGGCGGACGACGCGGACAGCCGCCGCCTGGAGTGAACCGGGCTCGGACCGGGAGCCGGATCGGTCTGGGCAGGTTTCCGGTCCTGTTGAAGCTGCGACACCGCGGCCTCCCCGCCGAACGACCGGCCCATCCCGGCCCCGATCGGCTGGCAGCCATGATATCGCGGCGCCGGAAGCGTCGGCCGGAGGAGGCGCATCGTCGGACCTGCTGACCGGGATTCAGCGCCTGTCGGCGGCTGCGGCGGGGGGTCAGCTTCCCTCGGCTGCGTCCATGTGCCGGCGCAGCACGTCGTCGATCTCTTGGTCGACGAGCTCGACCTCGCGGCCCTCGACGGTCGCGACCTCGTACACCAGGAGCTGTCGGGCGTGGTCGAACATCTTGCGTTCCCGGAACGAGAGCGGCTTTCGAGAGGCCACGTCGGCGAGGCAGAGCAGCACGTCGACGATCTCCTCCAGCTCTCCCGTCTTGATCCGGTCGAGGTTGGCCCGATAGCGGTCCTTCCAGTCCTCCGCCTCGTCGGTGTCGTTCGCCCGCAGCCGCTTCATCACCCGCGAGATGTCAGGAGGTTCGGCGAGCCGCCTGAGCCCCACCCGCTGCGAGTTGTCCACCGGAACGACCACCTTGGACTCGGTGTTGAGCAGCCGGAGGTGATAGCACACCATCTCGGTTCCGGCGAGCTCCTCGGTCTCGATGCTCTCGACGACCGAGACGCCCTGCGACGGGTAGACGACCTTGTCTCCGATCTCGAAGCGCACTGGCATCCCCTTCCGGAACCCTCCGATGGTAGCATGGCGGGCTTTCGTTCCGGGTGGACAAGCGGTTGAGCCACCGGGACACAGCAGCCAACTCAGGGCACGGAGCCTCCGCCCGCCCGAGGAGCGAACCGCGATGCTCTGGTTTCTCCTCAGGTGACTGTGGCGGCGAGGCGCAGGACGGCATCAGCGGGGGGCTCCCCTGTCCGGTCCCCGCTGCGTCGCGCCGAAGGCGGCAGCGGCCCCGGCTTCACCCTGGCCCCGCCCGGACTCCTTCGCGCCCTTTGCGTCGTCGCGGTTCACCTGGAGGGGGCTGGGTGCCCATCCCTACCTCGGCGTTGACGACGCCGTGTACGCGAGCTCACGGTGCGCCCGTAGCACGAGGTCGGCGGCAAGGTCGACCTCGTCCTCGGTGGTCCACCGCCCGAGCGACAGCCGGACGGTCGACATCGCGAGCTCCTGCGGAACTCCCATCGCGGTCAGGACGTGCGAGACCTTGACCTGCTCGGCATGGCAGGCGGCTCCGGCGGAGGCGGCGACCTCGTCGCCGAGACGCTCCAGCAAGCGGTCAGCCACGACTCCCGGGAGCGCCACCGAGAGCGTGTTCGGCAGCCGGTGCTCCGGGTGGCCGTGCTCGATCAGGCCGGGGATCGTCCGGCGAAGGCGCTCGCGGAGCCGGTCGCGCAGCCCGCGCAGGCGGCGACCCTCCGCGTCCACCTCCCTGGCCGCGAGCTCGCAGGCCAGCCCGAGCCCGACGATCCCGGGCACGTTCTCGGTCCCTGCCCGCAGGCCGCGCTCGTGGGCGGCGCCGTGGATCAGCGGCTCGAGCCGGGTCCCACGCCGCACGTAGAGCGCACCGACGCCCTTCGGTGCGTAGAGCTTGTGCCCGGCAACGGTCAGAAGATCGACCCCGAGGCTTGCCACGTCCACCGGGATCTTGCCCACCGCCTGGGCGGCATCGGTATGCACGAGCACACCGCGCGGGCGGCAGATCGCAGCCACGTCGGCGACCGGCTGCAGGGTGCCGACCTCGTTGTTGGCGAGCATGATCGAGACCAGCGAGGTTCCGGGCTCGAGCGCCCGTTCGACCTCGTCGGCATCGACCCGACCGGACCCGTCGACCCCGACGACCGTCACCCGCGCCAGGCCTTCGATCTCGAGCGCGATCGCCGGCTGCAGCACCGCCGGGTGCTCGACCGCCGTGGTGATCAGCCCCCCTCCGCCGGACGCAGTCATGACACCGCGAAGCGCCAGGTTGTCGGACTCGGAGCCCCCCGAGGTGAAGACCACCTCGTCCGCCGCACACCCGATCGCGGACGCGACCCGCTCGCGCGCACGGTCGATCGCGGCCCTCGCTCGGCGGCCTTCCCGGTGCGATGAGGACGGGTTGGCGAACAGGGTGCGGGTGGCCTCGTCGACCGCATCCGCCACCCGCGGGTCGACCGGAGTCGTCGCATTGAAGTCGAGGTAGATCGGTCGAGCGCTCACGCGGTCGTCCTCCCGCCGACGGGACGCCGGCCGCCCGGTCGCGACGAACGGGCGCTCACTGCTTCCACGTCACTCCGTAGAGATCGAGTCGACGGTCCTTCCAGTTCTGCACCGTGCCGGCGCGGCGGCAGTGGTCGAGCTTCTCGAGGTCGACGTCGTGGATCACCACCATCTCGACGTTGGGCGTGCCCTCGGCGGCGATCGCATCGCGCGAGAACGGGAAGTCGGACGGCGTGAAGATGGCCGACTGGGCGTACTGGATGTCCATGTTCTCGACCTCGGGCAGGTTGCCGACCGTACCCGCGATGGCGACGTAGATCTGGTTCTCGATGCACCGGGCCTGGGCGCAGTACCGCACCCGCAGGTAGCCCTGGCGCTCGTCGGTGCAGAACGGCACGAACAGGATGCGCGCGCCCTTCTCGACCGCGATCCGGGCCAGCTCCGGGAACTCGACGTCGTAGCAGATCAGGATCGCGATCTTGCCCTTGTCGGTGTCGAAGACCTCGAGCTGGTCCCCCGGCTGCACTCCCCACCACCGCCGCTCGTTGGGAGTGATGTGGAGCTTGCGCTGCTTGCCGATCTGGCCGTCGCGGCGGAACAGGTAGGCGATGTTGGTGAGCCGTTCGTCCTCGAAGGTGAAGTGCGAGCCGCCGATGATGTTGGTGTTGTACTTCACCGCCAGGTCGGAGAACAGGTCGAGGTACTGGGGCGTGAGGTCGGCGAGCTTGCGCACCGCCTCGGCCGGGCTGGTCGCCGGGAGGAACGACAGCATCTGGGTGGTGAAGATCTCCGGAAAGACGACGAAGTCCGCCTTGTATCCGGACCCGACGTCGACGAAGTACTCGCACTGCTCGGCGAAGTCCTCGAAGCCGTTGATGTTGCGCATCCCGTACTGGACGACGCACAGTCGCGCCGGACGCGAGGTGAGCATCCTGCGGTGGGGATCGGGCTCGTAGTCCAGGTTGACCCACTCGAGCAGGGTGGCGAAGCCGTCCGACTCGAGGTCGCTGGCGAGGTAGGAGCGGATCACCCGTTTGAGGGTGAATCCGTTGGCGAGCTGCGTGGTCAGCACCGGGTCGAAGAGGTCCTTCGACTGCACGCCGTCGACGTACTCGCGCACGCTCATGTCCTGCTTGACCTCGCAGAACCCGGGAATCCGTGCCGCCGATCATGATCCGTCGCAGGTTGAGCTCGCGACACAGCTGTTTGCGCGCCTCGTACAGCCGGCGCGCGAGCTTCATCCCCCGCCACTCGGGGTGGACCATGATCTCGATGCCGTAGAGGGTGTCGCCGTCGGGATCGTGGTTCCGGATCGTGCCCTCCCCCGAGATCTCCATCCAGGTGTGGCCCTCCTCGTACTCGTCGAAGTCGATGATCAGGCTCGACGACGACGCCACCACCTCGCCGTCGACCTCGACCACGAGCTGGCCGGCCGCAAAGGTCTCGAGGTGAGCGACGAGCTGCTCCCTCTGCCACGGTCTCATTCTCGGAAAGCAGCTGCGCTGCAGCTCGACGATCCGATCGTAGTCCTCGACCCGGGTCGGCCGGACGGCGACCTTCCACTCGAAATCCCGATAATCGACAGTGTCTCTGGACATCTTCGCCCCCATCGTCACAACACGCCCACCGGTGAGCATACTCCGTCCAGAACGGCCTCGGCGGTCCGGATCACGTCGATTCCTGCCGTCGACGACCTGAGACGGCGCAGCTTGCGCGCCCTTTCACGTCCCGGTACCATGCCTCCGCGGTCGCTCGCCGGCCGCGCACCCGACCGACAGGAGGTCCGCCATGCCGAACGGTATCGTCCCGATCCCGAAGCCCGTCAACGAGCCGATCCGACCCTACGCTCCCGGCTCGCCGGAGAAGGTCTCGCTGAAGAAGAGAATCGCCGAGATGCTCGGCGAGGAGGTCGAGATCCCGCTCATCATCGGCGGCAAGGAGGTCCGCACCGGCAACCTCGCCACGGCGGTCTGCCCGCACGATCACCACCACGTGCTCGCCACCTATCACAAAGCAGGCGAAGCCGAGGTCAAGCTGGCGATCGAAGCCTCCCAGGTGGCATGGCGGGAATGGTCCGAGATGGCCTGGGAGGATCGCGCGGCCTGCATGCTCAAGGCAGCCGAGCTGCTCGCCGGGCCGTGGCGTGACACCCTCAACGCCGCCACCATGCTCAACCAGTCGAAGAACGTCTTCCAGGCCGAGATCGACTCGGCCTGCGAGCTGATCGACTTCTATCGCTTCAATCCCCACTACATGAAGTTCATCTACGAGCAGCAGCCGGAGTCGGCCCTGGGCCACTGGGACTTCGTGGAGTACCGGGCGCTCGAGGGCTTCGTCTTCGCGGTGACCCCGTTCAACTTCACCTCGATCGCGGGCAACCTGCCGACCGCCCCGGCCCTGATGGGCAACGTCGTGCTCTGGAAGCCCGCCTCGTCGGCGGTCTTCACCGCCTACCAGCTCATGAGACTGCTCGACGCCGCCGGGCTTCCCTCCGGGCGTGATCAACTTCGTCCCCGGCTCGGGCGGCCAGGTCGGCAACCCGGTGATGGCCTCGCCGCACCTCGCGGGCATCCACTTCACCGGCTCGACCGCCGGTCTTCCAGGACATGTGGCGCACGATCGGCACCAACATCGGCCACTACCGCACCTACCCGCGCATCGTCGGCGAGACCGGCGGCAAGGACTTCGTCTTCGCCCACGCTTCGGCCGACGTCGAAGCCCTCGCCACGGCGCTGGTCCGCGGCGCGTTCGAGTACCAGGGTCAGAAGTGCTCGGCCGCGTCACGGGCCTACATCCCGACATCGTTGTGGCCGCGTCTCAGGGATGCCCTGCTCGGCCAGATCGCCGACATCAAGGTCGGGCCGCCGACCGACTTCCGGAACTTCTTCAACGCGGTCATCGACAAGGGCGCGTTCCGCGACCACACCGGCTACATCGAGCACGCCAAGGCGTCGAACGAGTGCACCGATCCTCGCCGGCGGGGACTGCGACGACACGGTCGGGTACTTCGTCCAGCCGACCGTGGTCCAGACCACGAATCCGCGCCACAAGCTGATGCAGGAGGAGATCTTCGGCCCCGTGCTGACGCTCTTCGTCTACGACGACGCGAAGCTCGACGAGGCGCTCGAGCTGTGCGACTCCACCAGCCCCTACGCCCTGACCGGCGCGATCTTCGCGGACGACCGCCGGGCGGCGGTCAGGATGGCGGCCCGCCTGCGCCACGCCGCCGGCAACTTCTACCTCAACGACAAGCCCACCGGAGCGGTCGTCGGTCAGCAGCCCTTCGGCGGTTGCACGGGCCTCGGGCACCAACGACAAGGCGGGCTCCTACCTCAACCTGATCCGCTGGACCTCACAGCGCACGATCAAGGAGAACTTCGTCCCGCCAAAGCACTTCGCGTACCCGTTCCTGGGCGAGGAGTGACTTCTGAGGCAGCCATCACCCCGCAGCGCGGGGTGATGGCTGTTTCTACTCTTCTGAGCCCGGATTCGCCGGTGGAATGGCGGACTCGGTGGCGGTGATCGGCGACGTGATACCGCAGGTCGTCTCGAGGTCGCGACCGCCGAGCATCTCCAGGCCCTGCTTGTGGCCGAGCGCGGCGGCCTTGCAGTACCACTTCTCGGCCTCGCTCCAGTCCTTGGCCACACCGAACCCGTTGGCGAAGAGATTGCCGATCGCGTACATCGCGTCGGCGTTGCCGCGCTCGGCGGCCTTCCGGTACCAGCCCAGGGCCTCCTTCTCGTCCTTGGCCGTGCCCTGGCCCTCGGAGAGCATCACGCCGACGGCGTACTGGGCCTCGGGAAGCGACTGCTGAGCGGCCGCCATCATCAGCTGGAACGCGGCATCGCGGTCGCGCTCGACCCCCCGGCCCGAAGCCAACATCAAGCCGAGGGCGTAGCGCGCACGGGCGAAGCCGCCGTCCGCACCCTTGCCGTACCACGCGGCCGCAGCCTCCAGGTCCTGTTCGACGCCCTGCCCGTGCTCGTAGAGGAAGCCGAGGTCGTACTGGGCGCGGGCGAAACCCTGTTCTGCGGACCGCGTGAGCCACTTCGCCGCCTCGGCCTCGTCCTTCGCCACCCCCCGCCCGGTCGCATAGGCCGCTCCCAGGTCGTACATCGCCTGCGGGTACCCGACCTCCGCCGCATTCCGCACCCGAGCCAACACCCCCGGATCCTCGAGCCGCGTCTCGCCGTCGGGTCCCATCACGCCGAGCCGGTAGATGGCCTCGAGCTGGCCGTTCTGGGCCGCCTTCTCCAGCCAGGAGCGTCCGACCGGCACGTCCTTCTCGACCCCGCGCCCCTCCAGGTAGAGGGTCCCGGCGAGCAGTTGGGCCACCGGCATGCCCTGCTCCGCGGCCTGCACGACCCAGCCCACGGCCGCGGTCGGATCCCGGTCGACACCGGTCCCGTCGAGCAGCGCCAAGCCGTACGCGAACTCTGCCGGCGGATGGCCCTGGGCCGCAGACTTGGCGAACCACCGGACGGCCTCCGTCTCGTCTCGAGCGACGCCGTTGCCGCTGCGCAGCGCGAGCCCGAGGTTGTACTGCGCCTTGGCGTGGCCGAAGGAGGCGGCGCGCCGGTACCAGTTGACCGCGATCTCGGCATCTTTCGGGACTCCCTCGCCGCTGGCGTAGAGATAGCCGAGTGCGAACTGCGAGTCGCCGTGGCCCTGCTCGGCCAGCGGACGCCAGATCGTCAGCGCCTCCGCGTGGTTGCCCGCCTCGTAGGCCGCAACCCCACGCTGGTACTCGGCGTCCCAACCCTGGGCCGTCACCATCCCGGCCGTCAACACCACCACCATTGCCGCGAGCACACCCGACCGCACCGTCATGTCGCCTCCAGTACCAGCAGAATCCGCCGCCATTCTAAGCCCGCGCGAGGGGAAGCGGGGAGTTGAGCCGCGGAGGCTCGCTCATGCCTCCTCCCCCAAGGCGGCCGGCGGCTGGCGGTCAAGGGCGGCCCCGGGCCGTGAGCTTGGCGAGCCTGCCCTCGACCGCCAGCCGGCGGGCGCCTACCTCGACCAATTGAGCCAGCACACTCCCCGTCCGGACCGTCGAGTCGCGCGGGACGATCCCGGCCCCGGATCCGGAATGCCGACGCCGTTTCCATCCGGGGGGCGGGCGGCCGGGTGCGGGCTGCGGCGTCGGCAGCTTGGACGACGAACTGACAACTTCTGGCCAGGACTTGACTCCCTCACGGGCAACGCAACCCGGTCCCGGACCCGCGCCCCGCCGCCCGAATCCCGGCCTCTCACGCGCCTCGATACGGCGTTGGGCGCATCGACCTCCCGGCAGGTTGGGTTGCGGGAAGAGCCCGCGCCGAGTCGTCCCTGTGTCCCCGTGTCTCTGTGGTCTCGTGCTCAGAGCGCGAAGGGGATCTTCACCGGCTCCTCCCAGCCCTTGCCCTCGAGGTGCAGAGTGGCGCCTTTGCCGGACCTCAAGCCCTCCGGCCAGCGGAAGTAGAACAGGTCGACGGTCCAGTACAGCGGTCCGATGCTGACGCTGTCCCTGACCACCCCACCGCCGAAGGTCACCACTGGGAAGTAATTCGATTGTATGTACTTACGACGGTCGAGCCTGGTCCCCAGCGGGAGGCCGACGCCCTGCACCTGGCGATGGTCGAGCTCGAGCTTGCCGTACCCCCGGCGCACCTCGGCGAGGTCGGCGAGGGGTATCTCGCGCCCCAGGTGGTCGGTCAGGCGAAACGACTCTCGGGTCAGCCGGACCGATTCGCGACCCCGGTTCGAGATCGTCACGAGCAGCGGGAGAAACGCCTCTTCGCTGCGGTGCCGGGCGAGCTCCAGGCTCACCCAAACCTGCGCCTCGCCGCTCGATCCGGTGAACACCATCGGCGGCGTCGGGGCTTGGGCGACCGCCGGCAGTGCGAAAGTCGAGATCATCAGCACGAACACGAGCAGCATTCGGGTCATGGCGACCTCCTCGGCGGCACTGCGGCCGCCGGTTCACCACGCACAATCCGCCGGGAGCGGTCCTGCATTTCCTCGACCGCCGATCCGAGCGCCTCGGGCTCGTCCGAGGGCAGCACCAGCTCGCGGCCGCCATGGCCGAGCCGGACGACCACCTCGCGGAGGCTGTAGAGCCGCCTCCATCCGGTCGAGGGCCGCACCTCGTGCGACTCCACCAAACCGACCGGAACCCTCCCGCCCAACGGACCGGCGCGCCCATGGATCCACTTCCTGCCGATCACGACCTCGTGCGAACGGCACCGGAAGAGCCCGAGCAGCACCAGCCCTGCGACCGTTGCGATCAGCGCTCCAACGACCTCCAGCGGGCTGTCCTGGCGGAGGACGGCGAGCGCGATGCCGCCGGCCGCCGCAGCCGCACCGGCCGGCCATGCCGCCGCCCGCACCGCCGGCCGCAGCAGGGTCCGCTCGAAGTGATGGGGAGTGTCGGCCTGCTCGTCGGAGCGGCCCCGGCGCGGAATGGTGACCGGGCTCATCTCGCGCTCACCACGCGTGGGGCACCACGCCCAGGCGACGGTCGAGCGCCCACTGGTAGAGATCCGCATAGCGGGCCGCGGAGCCGTCCCACCCGAAGCGGCGCTGCATCGCCCGCCGCCGCATCGTGTCGAAGCGGTGACGGCGGTTGAACCAGGTCCACACGGCCCAGCCGACGGTGTCGTAGATTGCGCGCGGGGTCAGCTGGTCGAACAGGAAGCCGGTCCCCTCGCCGGTCGCCTCGACGTGCTGCTCGACGGTGTCGGCCAGGCCGCCGGTCCGGCGCACGATCGGCAGCGTGCCGTAGCGCAGCGAGTACATCTGGTTGAGCCCGCACGGCTCGTAGGCGCTCGGCATCAGGAACAGGTCGCTGCCGGCCTCGATCAGGTGGGCGAGCTCCTCGTTGTAGCCGATCGTCACCGAGAGGTTCGGCAGACGTGCGGCGAGCGCTCGCAGCTCCGCCTCGCACCATGGCTCGCCGCTGCCGAGAACCGCGACCTGGACCTCGAAGTCGGCGCAGATGCCGTAGAGGCTGCCGTGGGACGGCCCGACGAGGGCGCCGACGCCCTTCTGGTCCACCAGCCTGGTGACCATCCCGACCACCGGAACCTCGGGCTCGACCGCGAGCCCGAGACGACGCTGCAGTGCCGCCTTGTTCAGGGCCTTGCCGGTCAGGTCCTGGTGGTCGTAGCGGTGAGGTATCAAGGGGTCGGTCTCGGGGTTCCAGACCCCGTAGTCGATTCCGTTCAGAACTCCGAAGAGGTCCGCGCTGCGGCGGCGCAGCAGCCCGTCCAACCCGTGCCCGAAGGCGGCGGTCTGGATCTCCCCGGCGTAGGTGGGCGAGACGGTGGTCAGGAGGTCCGCGTTCGAGAGCCCCGCCTTGAGCAGGTTGATCGCGTCGTGCCACTCGAATCCTGCGCCGTGGAACTGCTCCCACGCGATCTGGGTGAAGACCAGGTTCTCCTTGGGGTAGATGCCCTGGTAGCCGAGGTTGTGGATGGTCAACACGCTCGCGGTGCCGGCAAACGGGCCCGACCTCTCCCAGGTCTGCAGGTAGACCGGGACCAGCGCGCCCGGCCAGTCGTGGGCGTGCATGACGTCGGGGATCCAACCGAGCCTCTTGGCGAGCTGGAACGCGCCGCGGGAGAGCAGCGTGAACCGCTCGGTATTGTCGCGGAAGTCGGGCACCGCCTTCGACCCGTAGATCCCATCGCGGCCGAAGAAACGCTCGTGATCGAGAAGGTAGACGGGAACCTCGGCGCCCGGGAGAACCCCGCGGTAGACCCCGCACCACTGCTCTCCGAAGCCGACCGGCACCCCGAGCGGCCCCGGATCGAGCTCGAGCGCCCCGCGGTCGATCCCGTAGTAGCGCGGCATCACGAGCCGCACGTCGTGGCCGAGCTTCTGAAGCTCCGACGCCAGCGCCGGCACCATGTCCCCGAGGCCGCCCGCCTTCGCGTACGGGACCGCCTCGCTGGTCACCATCAGGACCTTCACGCCCACCTCCGCCGGCCATTACAACACGCCGGGAGAGCGCGGCTTCCCGGGACGCGGTGAAATCCACACCGAGAGTGGGTGGGGGCCCTCCGGGTGGACCTTCACCGGCGCACGGAAGATCCATCGTGGTGATCCGGGTCTCAACGTTCGGCAGGCGGCGGCCGTAGACTCTGCACCGGCCGCTCGTGCGGCCCGATGGAGGTCCAACATGCGCCCGACCCTGGCCTTCTTTGCCGCCGTCACTGTCGCTGCCGTCGCCTTCGCCCAGCCCACCCCTACCCCGCCCGCGGCTCAGCCGACTCCCGAGCAGGCCGTGGAGAAGCGCGAGAGCGAGGCCCAGAAAGCGCTCCGCTACGCGGTCGGCTGGAACGCCGAGAAGGCGAAGGAGACCCTCGCCGAGGCGACGAACGAAGCCGCCGCTGCAAGTGCCGACTTCAAGCTCGCGAGCGCGCTCGCCCCAATGGCCGAAGGCAAGCTCGACGCCGCCCTGGCCGCGGTGTCACAGCTCGCCAAGGACGCGCCGACCGCGCCCGGGCCGGAGTACTTCCGCGGCGAGCTGATGCTGTGGAAGGGCGACGCCAAGGGCGCCGACGCGGCCTGGAAGGCGGCCGCTTCGAAGGCCCAGGCCCTGCTCACCAAGAGCGCCAAGGACGGCTGGTCGAGCCTCTACCTGGGTGCAGCCCGGATCCGCCTGCGCCAGTACGGGCCGGCCAAGGAGGCGCTCAGCGCCGCCCTCGGCAACGGCGCCTCCGAGCCGCTGGTGCGATTCCAGCTCGGGCTGTTGGCCGCCGCCGAGCAGCGCTGGCAGGACTCGGTCGACGCCTTCACCGCCGCCCTCGCCAAGGACTCCGGTCTGGCCTATGCCTACTACTACCGGGGCCTGGCGTGGTCGAAGCTGAAGCGCACCGACCAGCTCCTGCTCGACATGGACCGCTTTCTGGCCCTCGCTCCGGAGTCGCCCGACGCCCCCAAGGCGCGCTCCGTCCTGGAGTCCTCCAAGCGTTGACGATTCCTCGCTCCGCGAGGAATCGTCGCACCCGCACTCACGAGGTCGCGTGAGTGCGGGTCGTTAGAAGGGTCGGCCGAACCCCAGGTAGTAGCGGGGGCCCTGGTTGAGACCGGGGTTGGCGACCGGCCAGGCGACGTCGCCCCAGATCGGGCCGATCGGGGTCGACCAGCGGAAGCCGATGCCCGCCCCGACGGCGAGAGCACCACCGGCATCGCTCCAACCCTCCCAGACGTTGCCCGCATCCACGAAGGCCGCCAGCCGCAGGCCCTCCCACACCCTCACCCGGAGCTCCTCGTTCAGAATCAACAGCACACCGCCGCCGACGACGCGCTCGAAGCCTCCGAGGTTCTCCGTCGGACCGACGGACTCGAACGTGAAGCCTCTGATCGTTCCCTGGCCGCCGGTCTTGAACTTGACTGCAGGATCGAGCTCGCCGGAAAGCGCCTCGGCGACGCCGATCCGCAGCGACTGGTACAGCGTCACGTCCTGCGCCGGGGTCCAGGCGACGGCCCCAGTGAGAAACGTACGCAGGGTGTCGACGTCGGAGCCGATCGCGTTCCCGCTCCACCCGAGGTCGGCTGAGGCGTAGCTCCCTCTGGTCGGGAGAAAGGGATCGTCGAGGCGATCCTGGTACCACTGCGCGCCAAGGGTCACGATGTCGGTCACGATCTCGACCGGCCCGAAGAAGTCGTCGATGAAACGGTCGATGTTTCGGGAAAAGGTGGTGTAGGTTCGGACCGCAGAACCCGCATCGAGCCGATAGCTCGCCTCGAGCGTGGCTTCGCGGATCTCCTCAACCCTGGTGCCGACGAAGTCGGGAGTCTCGAGCCGGTTGAAGTGCAACGAACCGGAGAAGGTCACCCGCCCCCCGGGCGGAGGTGGAAGCGAGAGCAGCAGCAGCCCGTCCTGCTCGTCGGTCGCGTAGCGTCCGCGCAGGTTGAGGCTCAGACCCCGGCCGATCAGGTTGTCGTCGCGCAGGTCGATGACCGCCTCGGTGCCGCGGTCCGAGCTCCAGCGCGCACCGCCGCCGGCGGTCCAGCGGTCCTTCTCGAAGACCTCGAGCCGGACCATCGAGGTCTCGGGACCGGTCGGGATCGAGCGTGCCTCGACCCTTTGGATCGGCCGGAAGCCGGCCAGCTTCGACACCGTCTCGTCGACCTGGGTCGGCGACAGCGGCGCTCCGGTCGCCACGGTGACACCGGAACGCAGCGTACGGTCACGAAGGTGCTTCAGACCGACGATCTCGACTGCGTCCACCGTCCGCAGCGGGCCGGGCTCGAGCCGCACCACCACCGTCGGGCCGGCCTCTGCGCCCCGGTCGACGTCGGCGCGCACCGCAGCCTCGGCGTAGCCGGCCTCACGGTAGGTCCTGCGGATCCGCTGCACCAGATCGTCGAGCCGCCGCCGAGCCAGCGGCGAGCCGGGCGCGAGCAGCTCACGCTCGGCTCCGAGCGCGTCGAGGGGGTCCTCTCCGACCAGGCGAACACCCGCGACGTCGAGGCGAGGCCCGGGCTCGACCTCGACCACGATCTCTGCGGTCTTCTCCGACCCGGGCTCGCGACGGACCGACAGCACACGGGCATCGGGAAAGCCCTCGCGGTCGAGCAGGCGCTCGACCCGGGCGGTGGCCGGCGCGCCGCCGTGCTCGAGCGAGGCGAGCTCGGCCGGGGTGCCGAGGATCGCCGCCACCCCGGCGCTCGCCTCGGCCGGGAGCCCGACCAGGCGCGGTCCCGTCAGCTGCAGCTCCGGGCCGCGCTCGACCTCGATCACGATCACGTCTCCGGTTCGGACGACCTCGACCCGGGCGTCGGGGCGGTTCTCGGCCGCGAAGCGGCGCACGAGGTCGCCCCGGATCGCCTCGAACCCGACCTTCTCCAGCGGGGGTGGCAGGTAGAGGCTCACCGCCTCGCGCCGCCAGGCCGCCTTGACGGCGTCGCCTCGGAAGTCGAAGGCCTGCCGCGGCCCGGGCTCACAGCGGAAGCGGATCGTGCGCCGGCGCTCGTCGCGCGATGCTGCCCCGGTGACCACCGCTGCGTAGTACCCCTGGGCGGCCAACGCGCGCTCCAGCCGCAGCTCGCCGACGAACACCAGGAACGGGTCGAAGGGTTGACCCGACCGCATGCCGACCGACCGCCGCAGCCTCCGCTTCGAAAGCGGCCACTCACCTTCGAGCTTGACCTTGCGGACAACCGGTCCCTCTCCGGCCTCCTCCGACCCGCCCCACGAGTGACGTTCGATCGCCGCCCATCCCCACTCCTCCTGGCTGGTCGTGAAGCCCTGAAGGGCGAGCCCCGGCAGCTGGCGCAGGTTCCACAGCTGCAGCAGAGTCGTGGTGTCCTGCGGCTGGCGCAGGTCGGTGGTGAAGAAGATCGCGAGGTTCCGGCCCAAACTCTGACCGATCGAGAACCGCGTCGCGGGGGGCTTCTCGGTCTCGACCGCGATGTCGGCAGGCGCCAGCGCCTCGTTGTTCAACCCGAGGGCCGACGTGACGCCGCGCGCCAGGCCGACCCGCGCGAGGTCGTCCCAGGAGGCTCCCTGCCCCTGGGACCCGAACGTCGTCCCGGCCTCCGGAATCAGCTCCACCCTCGGCTCAGCGCCCGGCTCGCCGGTGAGCTCGATGGTCCCGCGCTGCAGGCGAACGCTCTGGCCGCCGACGGTGAGCAGGCCGCCGGGGGCGATCCGCACCTCACCCACCACCCGGGGCTCGGCGGCTGACCCGGTCACCGACAGCACCGACCACCCGACGTCGAACCTCCCGAGGTTGTTCTCGACCCGGATTCCGCCCCGGCCACGCACGTCGACGTCGAGCAGGATGCCGAACAGCGGGTCGTCGGGGGCGAGGGGGGCATCGGCCTCGCCCGCGATCAGCTCCGCCAGGCTGACCGGGGTGTCCCACACGCCGCCGTCGAGCACCAGCTCGCCTTCGACCAGCGCCAGCCCCTTGTCCGTCGGGCCGATCGCGAGCTCCCCGCTCCAGCGCGCGATGATCTGACCGGGCAGCAGGAAGACGACGTCGCTGAGCTCGACGACGATCCCCTGCCCGCTCTCCGGATCCCACCCGCCGCCGATCTGCACGGTGCCACGATTGAGCGTGGCCGACCCCGAGCGGATGCTCACCACGCCGTCCTCGACGTCCGCGATCAGGTCGAGGTCGCCGATCACCACCGGCGGGTCCCGCAGGACGAGCCTCCCCCCGGCGTGGCGCACGTGCACGCTTCCAACCGGCGCGTCCCACGGGCCCGCGAGCTCCACCGCCAGGTCGAGCGGTTTCTCGGCCCGAACCGGGAACGGCAGCAGCCCGGTCAGCTCGGGGGCGAGCTGGGCCTCGGCCGAGATCCGCAGGTCGCGCTCCGAAAGGCCGACCCGACCGGCCAGCTCGACCCGGGTCCGCGGGCCGGCCAGCTCGACCGGCTCGAGCTCGGCGACGTCCCCTGACCAGGTCAGCACCGCCGGCCCGCCGGCGACCAGGTTCTCGACATCGGATCGGAACTGCAGGCCGTCGAGCACGACCTCGGCCGCGCGCCGCTTTGGGTCGGCGAGGTCCCACCGGGCGTCGGCCCGAAGGTCGAAGCGCAGCGAGGCGGGCAGCGGCGGACGACCCATCGTGGCCAGCGCCGTGGCCGTGTCCACACCGGCCGCCACCAGGTGCACCTCGACCGGGCCCCGCGGCGCCTCGGGCCACAGCCACTCGGGTCGGGCGACATCTCCCAGCGGGACCGTCGCCCGCGCCTCCAGCGGCCCCGCCGCCGTCTCGGTTCCGGTCGTGGCCAGCCGGAGGGTACCGTCAGCGAGCGCCGCCTCGAGGGTGATCCGCTGCACCGGCGAGCTCGGCAGCGTGGCGTTCCAGGTTGCGCTCGCGTCGGCCCAGGGGCGGGCCACGGTGCCGCCGACTCGCAGGGTCCCCGCGACCGGTCCCTGGACCTCGGGCGGCAGCCCGTCGACCAGCTTCACAGGGTCGAGGTCGCGCCAGCGGGCCTCGAGCGACAGCGGCGCGTCGAGGCCCTCGAGGCCGACCGTCCCGCTTGCATTCACCTCGCCCCCTGCGAACGCGGCGCGCAGTGCGGTGACCGCCACCCGCTCCGGATCCGCCGTGAGCTCGATGTCGATCTCGTCGACCGATCGTCCGGCTGCGGTCACCTGGCGGGCAAGGAGCCGTCCCGCCACCGACCAGTCGGACGCCTCGAGGGTGAACTCACCCGCACCCGTCACGCCCCCGTCGAGACCTTCGGGCGACTCGAGCGGCAGCGCCGCGATGGCCGCGGCGACCGACCCGACGGCGACCCGCCACCGTCCCTCGGCCGCTCCATCCCGGGGTCGCGCCGAACCCTCCCCCTCGAGCCGCGCGTCCTCGAGCAGGTCGATC
Organism: uncultured Acidobacteriota bacterium; assembly: GCA_963714745.1. Lineage (GTDB taxonomy): Bacteria > Acidobacteriota > Thermoanaerobaculia > Thermoanaerobaculales > Sulfomarinibacteraceae > CAVQPK01. The sequence continues at coordinate 718,077 of CAVQPK010000007.1, read as the reverse complement.
CGGGCGCTCCACTCGAGGGCCGCGAGTCCGCCGGCGACCGACACCCGCGCGAGCTCTCCCGCGAAGCCCTCCACCTCGGGCCGGGTCCACAGGGCAACGGCCGAGAAGCTCGGCTCCGCCGCACTTCCGGCGAGGCTCGCCTCGATCGTGACGGCGCCACCCGACACAGTCGGAAGCGAAACGTCCGGGAACCAGACCCGAACGGCCTCGACGAAGGCTGCCGGGTCCGCGACCGCCAGCGACGCCTCGCCGGTGACCCGTCGCTCGGAATCGAGCCGGCCGCTGACCTCGAGCGAGGCCGTGCCGATCTCGGCGGTGCCCCGCTCGAGCTCGACCGTCCCGTCGGCTGCGCGGCCGGTCAGGGACGCCCGGCCGCCGGTCCAGACCGCGGTGAGGTCGGCCCGGCCGCGAGCCTCGTCGACGACGAACGGCAGGCCGATCTCCACCTCGAGGGCGCCGGACACGGTGAGGTCAGCCGGTATCTGCCCGGGAGCCTCGAGGCCCGCCGCGAGCAGCGTCCGCAGGACCGGAATCGAGCGCAGCTCGGCGACCGCCACGGCCCGCGCCTCGCCGGGGGTGACCCGCGCCTGACCCCAGCCGCCCGCCACCCTCACCGTGGGCAGACCGTCCGCGCCCTCGATCTCGACCTCGACGACCTCCAGGCCCGCGACCTCGAGCGGCGACCCGACGTGGCGCAGGCTGACCTCGAGTCGACCGTCGGTGGTGCGCTCGCCCCGCCCTTCCAGGATCAGCCGCCCGCTCACCGGCACCCGCGCCGCCAGCTCCGGATCCCACCAGGAAGCCAGCGCCGTGGGCTCGAATCCCAGCACTCCAGATACCGAGCCCGACAGTGCCCGGCCGCCCCAACCCGCGCCGCCGTGGAGCTCGGCCTCGAACGCCCCCGAAGCCCGCAGCGAGGTCACCGTCACGGCGCCGTCGGCGACCTCGGCCGCAATCACCACCGGCGCGAGCCGCAGCACGCGACCTTCGCGCACCGCCTGCGCGCGCGTGATCTCAAACTCGAGCGCGGCCCGTCCGTCGACCAGCCGCGCCCCGACCCGCACCCCATCGGCCGCCAGCTCGACGTTCGCCAACGCCGCCAGCGCTTCCCCGTCGGCGAGCTCGAACCGCTCCAGCTCGAGCACCCGGAGCGGGTCGATCGGCCCGGCGGCGGCCTCGTCGGAGGGCCTCGCCTCGGGCAGGCCGCCGCGCAGGTCGAGGCGAGGAGCCTCGACCCGAAGGGACCTCAGGCGCGGCACCTCGCGCATCAGGTCACGCCATCGCCAGGTCGCTTCCACCCGACGCGCGGTCGCCACCACGCGCCCGTCGAACCCGGCCTCGAGCCGGTCCAGCTCGACCCGCGCGGGCCACAGCCGAAGACCGACCCGCTCGGCCTCGAGTCGCCATCCGGTGTCGGCCTCGACCCGTGCGACAACCCGCTCCCACACCGCCCGCTGGACCGGAGGGGCGGATACGAAGGCGACCGCCACAAGGGCGATAACCGCAAGAGCGAGCAGCACGAGGAGCGCCCAACGGCGACGCGACGTCACGCTGTCGAGTGTACTCCGGGCTGGAACTCCCGGTCGCCCCCTGCCGCACTGCGGCGTGTTGCCCGCGACCCGCGTGGGCTATCGTGTCGCGGGAGGGACGTCTCATGCGCGCAGTAGTTCTCGGGACCGGGATGCACGTTCCGGAGTTGATCGTGCGCAACGACGACCTCGCGCGAATCATGGACACGACTGACGAGTGGATCAGAGTCCGCACCGGGATTGAGGAACGCCACTACGCCGAGCCCGGAGTCGCCTCGTCGGACCTCGGCGTCGAGGCCGCCCGAGCCGCACTCGCCGATGCCGGCACCTCTCCCGAGGAGATCGACTACGTCGTCTTCGCCACCATGACCCCCGACTACTACTTCCCGGGCTCGGGCGCCGATCCTCCAGCGCAAGCTCGGGCTCGACACGATCCCGTGCCTGGACATCCGGCAGCAGTGCGCCGGCTTCATCTACGGGCTGCAGATCGCCGACGCGGTGATCCGCTCCGGCCAGTACCGCAAGGTGCTGCTCGTCGGCGCCGAGGTCCACAGCTCGCCTGCAACCGTGGACCGAGTCGAGCTGGGACGTCCTGCTCGGGCACGACCGGACCCGGTGACGACCGAGGAGTCCGCGAGCGCAACACCGCCATCCCGCGACCGCACGGTGCTGTTCGGCGACGGCGCGGGGGCGGTCGTGATCTGGCGCCGACGACTCCGACGAGCGGGGCATCGTCGACGTGCTGCTGCACGCCGACGGCGCGAACGTCGAGCGGCTGTGGACCAAGGCCGGAGGCAGCGCCTTCCGGCCCTACTTCGACACCACCATGGTCGAGAGCGGCGACATCGTCCCGGTGGTCGAAGGGTCGCGAGGTCTACCGGCTGGCGGTCACCTGATGCCCCAGGTGACGCTGGAGATTCTCGAAGCGGAACCGGCTCACCCTTGACGACCTCGACCTGGTCGTCATGCACCAGGCCAACCTGCGCATCAACGAGGCGGTGCAGAAGCGGCTCGGCCTGCCCGACGAGAAGGTCTTCAACAACATCCAGCGCTACGGCAACACCACCGCGGCGACGATTCCGATCGCCTTCCACGAGGCGCGCCGGGCCGGCCGCGTCGAAGCCGGGCGACCTGGTCTGCTTCGTCGGCCTCGGCAGCGGCCTCAACTGGGGCGCGGCTCTCTACCGCGCGTGAGGCCGAACCGGGGAGGAGCGGCGCGGGCGGTGCCCGCAACCCGACCCGCCGGGAGTTCGATGCGCCCGACGTCCTGAACCGCGAAGACGCCAAGGTCGTGCTGGTGTTTGAACCCTCGTGGCGGTCCCCTTCGCGTCCTTGGCGATCTTCGCGGTTCACTCGAAAACGTGGGGAGTCACATCGGGTGAAGCCGGAGAGGCGGGCCGACAGGTGTGGTGAGACAGCCTCCCGGTGACCTCCCTGCCCAAGTGTCTCTGTGGTGTGCCCTACTCCGCGACGCTCTCGACGGTGATGCCGACGTTCATCTCATCGCCGACCTCCTCGAGCGCGTCCGCCAGCTGATCGGCCGGCAGACCCGGAGGCAGCCTGACCGCGGCCCGCATCCGGAACAGCGGCTGGCCGCTCATCGGCGCCGCCACGACTTCGGTGTCCAGGCTCTCGACGTTGACCGAACGGCGCGCGAGGTCGCGCGCCACGGCGTGCACGATGCCGAGGTGGTCGGCGCCGTACACGGTGATCATCGCCCGTTGCTCGTCCGCGGATCCCGGCCGAACCTCGGTCAGGCGGGTGTGGACCACGAACGACTCTTCACCGAGCCGGCGGATCGCCGCCGTCAGCTCCTCGACGCTCCCCTCCGGGGCCGAAACCAGCACCAGCATGGCGAACTCGCCGCCCAGCCGAGCCATCCGGCTGCCCTCGACGTTGGCGTCGTGCGCCAGCAGCACGCCGGTCACGAGCTCGACGATGCCCGGTCGGTCGGTGCCCGAAAGGGTGAGGAGCATCAGCTGTCGCATCTGGCCCGCCTCCATGACTGGAACTTCCAGGCTACCACGAAGGGGAACCGTCCCCGCGAGCTGACGAGGGTGCCTGTCAATCACCGGGCGCGCGCACGACACCGGTGAGGAGACGGGCTCCCGCCCGTGCCCGTCACAGCCGCTGCTTGACCTTGCGGAGGATCCCACCCACCAACGGGATACGGTCGGCGAGCGCGCCCGAGCCGTCCCAGAAGTCGTGATGGAACAGCACCCGACCCTCGCGATCGACCCTCAGGTGCGAGATCCCCGGAGCGATGGTCTGCTTCGAGCTGCCGTGGAGCACGAACCGCATCTCCCAGCGGATGTAGAGATCGAGCTTTGAGCGCGCGATGTCGCCGACCTCGATCGTGATCCACTCGGTCTTGGCGGCACTGCGGCGCAGGTACTCCGCGATGGCGGCGGCCCCTTCGAGCTCGACGAAGCCGTCGTCGAAGAAGGCTCCCGGAGCGTAAACCTCGAGCGCAGCCGCTTCGACCGCGTCGGGCGTGAAGTCGCCGAACATCGCCAGGAAGCGCTCGACCGCCCCGGCGGCCTCGACGCCCGCGGCGGCCACCGCGTCAGGCTCGGTTGCAGCCAGCGCTCGCCGCGGCCCCACGGTGGGGTCGCGGCCGACGGAGCTCGTCGCGCAGCCCAGGGCTCCCAGGGCGGCCACCCCGCAGGCAGCAGCCGACGTCGCGATCCACACACTCCGAGCGGGCATCCAGCACCTCCGTCACCACCGTTCAACCCCGGGCCGACGCACGCGGATTCCTCATCATCCCGACGGAACGAGGGGCACCGGAACGCCAGGACGAGACCCGGGACCGGTGCCGCCGCGAGATCCCTCGCCTCCGGATCCGGAATCGCCGCCCCACCTTGGGACCCGGCCCGCGCCCGGGGGAGAGGTTGCACCGGAATCCCCACGGATCGGGGGACCCCACATCACGTCCCTTCAGACGACGGGTGGCCGGGAGCCGGCGGCCGGGACCTGAGCCGGGGCAGGGTCGCGACGCGCGACCGATCCCGGACCGGCAGCCCGTCATCCGCTCCCCGACCCCGGGCTCTTACCTCCGTGTGAACGGACGAGACTGCGTTCGCTCACCGGTCGCTTGGGTTGCGGGCACAGCCTGCACCGTGCTTCTGTGGCTCGCTCCCCCGCTCGCCGGTCACGACTCCGCCGGCAGCTCCGCGGCCCGCCACAGCAGGCGGATCTCCTCCCGCCGGGCTTCATACAGCAGCCGGCGGAGCGCACGGCTCTCGGGATCGTGCCGCACGGCGAGCTCGATCCTCTCGATCGCGCCGTCGATGATGCGCAGGTTTTCCTCGACCACCGCGAGAGCCCTCGCGTCGAGGCTTCCACGACGCATCTCGATCAGCTCCTCGAGCTGTCCCCGCAGCCTCTCGAGCTCGGTGTCGGTACCCCGCCAGCTCGCGGCGACCACGCCGGGAACTCCGGCGCCGGAAGCAACCGGCGAGCTGCGCACCGCCCGGGCGCCCAGCAGTGCACCCAGACCGACCGCTGCCAACAGACCCGCGGCTGCGGCGAGGACCACCAGGGGCCGCACCACCGCGGTCCTGCGGCGACCGATCCGCGACCCGATTCCGGGCCACAGGTCCCGGGACGGCTTGATCTCCCGCGGCAAGGAGGCCACCTGATCCCGCAGCGACCGCAGCCATTCGCTCTCGGCGCGGCACTCGGCACAGCCCTCGAGGTGAGCTGCCACCGATTCGGCCTCGGCCGGCGGCAAGCTGCCGTCGGCAAGCCGGTCGAGCCGTTCCAGAACGTCCGTGCAAACCGTCATGAGAGTGCCTCCCGCAGCAGCCGGCGAGCCCGGTGGAGCTGGGCCTTCGACGTGCCGACCGCGATCCCGAGCTGATCTGCGATCTCGTCGTGCCGGTAGCCCTCGACGTCGTAGAGCACGAAGACCGTTCGTGCTCCGTCGGGAAGGCCGGAGATCGCCCGTTCCAGGTCGACCGCGGCGTCGGGTCGCGTCCGGCTCGCTCCGGCCGCCGACTCCAGCAGCTCGTCGGTGGTCTCGCGCTCCTCACGGTTGCGGCGGCGACGGTGGTGTCCCAGCACCACGTTGACCGTCAGGCGGTGCATCCAGGTGGAGAAGGCGCTCTCACCCCGGAACGACTTCAGGTTCTGCCACGCCCTGACGTACGCCTCCTGGGTGAGCTCCTCCGCGAGGTCGGGCCGACCGGAGAGGCGCAGGCAGAGCGCGAACACTCTGCCGCAGGTCGCCCGGTAGAGGGCCTCGAAGGCCTCCGGCGAACCGCCCTGGGCCCGCCGGACCAGCAACCGCACGTCGACGTCGCCGGTCGCGACGAACCCGGGGCTCCCCAGGTCGCTCACCACCGCCGCCAGACCGACCGCATCCACACTCCCTGAGATGCAGGAATCACGCGAGGAGTTTACGCCGGCTCCGCTATCATCCTGCCGGGTCCGTGCCCGATCCGGGCCCGGGGAGTGGTCGCCAGTGCTGCACATCTGGGTCGACGCCGACGCCTGTCCGGTGAAACCGGAGATCTACCGTGTCGCGGCACGCTACGAGCTGCACGTCACGCTGGTCGCGGACGCCTGGATGCGGACCCCCGAGGACGGTCGGATCACGCTCGAGGTGGTCGAGGCCGGCCCCGACGCCGCTGACGACCACATCGCCGGCCGCGTCGGGCCGGACGACATCGTCGTCACCGCCGACATCCCGCTCGCGGCCCGGTGCCTCGCCCGCGGGGCGGTCGTTCTCGGCACCACCGGACGGCCCTTCACCGAGCGGAACATCGGTCCAGCCCTTGCCACCCGCGACCTGCTGAGCGAGCTCCGGGATCTCGGGACCGCGACCGGCGGCCCGCCTCCGATCAAGCCCGCCGACCGTTCCCGCTTCCTCCAGCAGCTCGACCAGGCGGTCCACACGATCCGGCGTCGGACCGCACCGTGACCGTCCTTCGCCCGCCGGCCCGGCTGGCGCTGCTCGGCGAGACCAGGTTCGCGCTCGAGTACCTCGCACTGCGAGCCGCTCTCCCGCGGCTGAAGGCCACCGCAGCCCACGGGAGCGGGCGCACCGTGCTGGTCGTCCCCGGGTTCGCCACCGACGACTCCTGGACCTCGTCCCTGCGTGGGTTCCTCGCTGCGATCGGCCATGACGTCCGGGGATGGGGCCTGGGACGCAACCACGGCAACGTGCACCGGCTGATCCCTGCGCTCGGTGAGCAGGTTGAGGTCTCTGCGACCGGGGCCGGGGACCGGATCGCACTGATCGGTTGGAGCCTCGGCGGCTACCTGGCGCGGGAGGTCGCGCGGGAACGGCCGGATCTCGTCTCCCGGGTGATCACCCTCGGGGCGCCCGTGGTCGGCGGCCCCAAGTACACCGCCTCGGCCCCCTACTACCGCCGGCGCGGCTACGACCTCGAGGCCATCGAGGCCGAGGTGGTGACCCGCGACGCGGTCCCGATCATGGTGCCGGTCGACGCGATCTTCAGCCGCAGCGACGGCGTGGTGGCGTGGCGGGCCTGTCTCGACACCGTCACTCCCGCCGTCCGGCACCACGAGGTGCGGACCAGCCACCTCGGACTGATCGCCTCACGGCAGGCCTATCGGCTGCTCGCCGACCTCTTGGCCCGGCCGACCACCGTGGATCGCCCCCCTCGATCCGACCCGTGACCGCGATCCGCCGGCTCGCATACAATCCCCGATCATGGAATCGGCCCGGATTGCAGCTGTCGCCGTCTACGTCGCGCTCGCCGCCCTGATCATCCTGGTGCGCGCCTATGTGGTCGACGCCTGCGCCACGATCGCCCTCGTGCTCTCGTGAGGCCGCGCACCACCCTCGACCTGGGTGCGGTGCTCCTGTGGTTGCTGCTGTCGGCGCTCGCGATCTCGGCCATCGACACCTTCGAGACCTACCAGCTCGACAACGGAACCGTCTCGCTGGCGCCCTGGAGCGAACCGGATCCCTCTACCGGCGCCTTCGACCTGGGCTACTTCGCGATCCGCAACTCGGTGCGGAGATGGCTGTTCGGCTACCTGCCGCTGCTGAGCCTCGCCGGGGGGATCCTGGTCGGGCTGATCTGCAGCTCTCCCGATCGGGCATGGCTGCTGGCCATCCCGGCTTCGGCCCTGGTCTCGACCACCGCCCTCGCCCTGCTCGCCCTCTCGCCTGCGCTCGGCGCGGTTGTCGCCGCGGTCGACACCACGCTGACGATGCTCGCGGCGGTTGTTGTGGCGCGGATCACGCACCGACGCCGTCGCGGCGGCTGAAGCTGAACCACAGCCACCTCCGAGGACAGTCGCCACGAAGCACGAACGACCTCCCTAGAAGTCGATGTACCCCTCGGCCACCCGCACCTCGACCCCCGGCCTCGCCACCTTGACCTCGACCTTGTGCCACTCGCCGTCGTTGCGGCTGTTCGAGGGGTAGTAGCCGAGCACGTACTGCTCGCGCAGCTCGCGGAGGATGTTGAGGAACACGCCCTCGATCTGGTCGGTGCTCTCGATCGAGAGGATGCTTCCCCCTGACCGGGTGATGGTCTGCTTGAGCAGCTGGAACTGATCGCGGTACTCCGACGAGGTCCGCCACGCCGAGGAGAGACGGACCGACTGGTCATCGGCCTCGGCCGAGCCCGCGCGCCGCAGGCGGATCCAGTAGATCAGGGCCTGGCTGCGCCGGGCACGGTCGGCGACGTCCTGCATCTCGAGCACGCTGTGGGAGTCGACGCCGTCGGACAGAAGGACGATCACCCGTCGTCCCTGCCGCTGCTCGATCAGCTTGAGGGCGACGTAGAGGTAGTCGTGAAGCGCGGTCCCACCGGCCGCGCGGGCGGTGGCGAGGCCGGCGGTGATGACCTCCTCGACATTGGAGAAGGGCGTGGTGTTGAGCAGGCGGTCGGAGAAGACCATCACCTTCGCCTGGTCGAGCTCCTGCATACCCTCGACGAAGGAGACAGCTCCTTCCATGGCGGACTGGAGCTTCTCGCCGGCCATGCTGGCCGAGGCGTCGATCAGCACCACGGCGGTGAAGGGGATGTCGCCGAGCGCGAAGGTGACCAGCGACTGAGGCGCCCGGTCGTCGACCACCTCGAAGTCTTCCGGTCGCAGGTCGAGCACCCGCTTGCCCTCGGCGCTCACCGTGACGTAGAGCTGCTGCAGCTCGACCTCGACCTCGCCCGCGATCGGTACCGGTAGAGTCTCGACCCGATCGCGCGCCTCGCCGCCCGCGGCGGCCCGAGCGATGACCTCGAACACATGGGCGGTATTGTCCGCACCGAGGTCGACCCTGAGCCGATAGGGCGGCGAGGTCAGCAGCCCGATGGTGCGGCCGTCGACCCGGAACTCGACCCCCTCGACCGGCTCGGCGGCGGTCACCTCGGCGACGATCTCGACCTCGCCGATGACGAACGCTCCGGCGCGAGGCTCGGCGATCCTCACCCAGACGTCGGCCGCCCCCGCGACCGACGCCGTCGCGACCACCGCCGCCGCTGCCAGCATCCAGCTTCCTCGTGTCATCGAAACTCCTTCGATTCGAGTGCCTCACGCAGGTCGGGCAGCCGCTCGTCGCCGACTCTCCGGAGCTCGGCGCGGATCTCATAGAGACCCATCTCCGGCCACTGGCTGTACCGCATCCGGGCCGAATCGTAACGTCGCCCGGCGGCAGCCTCGACCTGGGCCAGCGCGTCCGCGCCCTCCCGGGACCTCCCCGCGAGATCGAGCACCCAGGCCAGCTCGATCAGCAGTCGCTGGTGGTTCGACACTCGCCCGATCGCGTCCCGCAGCACCGTCTCCGCCTGGGGCAGGCGCCGGTCGGCAACCAGAAGGCGCGCCATCTCCTCGGCGGCGATCGACAGGACCCACTCCGGCGGCGAGTCGAGCGCCAGCGCGCGCAGAACCTTCTCGGCGGCACCCCTGCGGCCGACCCGGGCGAGGTTGACGCCGAGCCGGAGCCGCCCTTCAGAGTTGCCCGGATCGGCAGCGACCAGCCGCTGCAGCGTGTCGATCGCGTCGCTGCGCTGCCCCGATCGCTCGCGCAGCGCGGCGAGCCCGAGCAGGGCGGGCGCGAAGCTCGGGTTGAGGGCGACCGCGCGCTCGAGCAGCTCGGCGCCGGTCACCGGAGCCGCACTCTGCACCACGTCGGTGGCCAGGCTCACCAGGACCCCCTCGGCGAACCCCTCGGGAGGCGGCCAGCGGACCTCGAGACCGACCGCTTCGGCGAGCTCTGCGGCGAGCAGCCACGAGTGCGACGCGAGCGCGCTCTCGCGGTACGCGGAGTAGGTCCGATAGAGATCACGGTGGAGCAGGACGACCGGGGGGAGGGCCTTCGGCACCCTGCGCGCGATCTGACCGGCCAGCTTCGTCTCCACCCGGCGCAGCGCCAGCAGGCCCTTCGAGGACTGGCTCGCGAACGCGCCCCGCTCGAGCGCGGTCACCGCCCTGCGCGCACCGACCGGATCACCGTCGGCGAGCAGGCGCAGCGCCTCGATGTAGGCACGACGCAGCTCACGGTCGCTGAGCTCCTCGTCGGTCACCACCGGCGGCGGCGGTTCGAGCTCGCCCCGAGCGAGCTCGTCCAGACCCGCCCAGCTCGCCGGTGCCGCCAGCGGCAGCAGCACGACCGGGATGGGGCGGTTGACGAGCTCCTCACCCGTCGGGCCGAGCAGGCGCAGCAGCAGTCGGTACTCCCCCGGCGGGACGTCGAAGGGTGGGATCTGCGCAGGGTGAATCTCGACCGCGCTGTCTGCGATCGCTCGCGGGGCGCCGAGGCCGAGCACCGGGTCGTCGAGCACCCGCCCCTGGATGTCCATCACGGAGAGCGCCAACCGAGCGTCCTCCGGCCAGTCGGCCGCGGTGACCGAGAAGTCCATCGGCCGGGTCAGATCGAGCACCGGCATCGCCGCGGGCACGAGGCTCTCCGCACAACCCGCGGCCCGCTCCACACCCTGCTGGAGGACCTCGAGCCAGGCTCCGTCGCGGGCGGCGAAGAGCGGGGCCGACATCGCGGCCTCGCCCGAACCCGGCACCGCCAGGTGGATCTCCTGCCGGGTGAGGAAGAACGTGTCCGTCCCGTAGAGCCGGGCCATCAATCGGAGCGAGATCGTACCCGGCGGAAGCGCCATGCGGCCCACGAATCGAAGGCCCCCCGGCGACACCAGGGACCGGACCCCGGGGCCTTCGACCAGCGCCCCATGGGCGTGGTGCCCGACGATCCGACCGTTGTCGTCGAGCGCGTAGGCGAAGACGGCCAGCGGAATCCGGCCGTCCTTGGAGGCTGCCAGGAGCGTGCCTCCGTCGAGCTCGACGAAGAGCCTCACCGGCACCTTCCCGTCGTCATCCGCCACCGGCTCCGCGCACCACAGCATGACCCCGGGCAGGTTGCCGCCGGTCTGGCCCGAGAGCAGGAGGGCGGCGGTCCGCGACTCCACCACCCCGAGCTCCTGGACCCGGATGTCAACCCCCGCTGACGCCGTTGAGGGTGTCGGAGCCGGCGCCGTCTCCCCTATTGGCGGCGACTCCACCGGAACGTCTGCCTCCTGTGCGCCCACGGCCCCGACCGCCATCGCCGCCGCCAGCGCGAAGGCCAGCGCGAGCCGCCCCGGGGCGTCTGGCTCACGACTGGCCATCGGCGCCCTCCGCCGGGACCGGTGCGGCCACCTCGACCTCCAGCGTGGTCGTGGACTCGACCCGGGCCACGTCGTCGCGCACCCCGACCGCGATCCTCTGCAAGCCCTCGCGCATCAGCAGGCTGAGCGAGAATCCGGCCTCCTGGTGGAGGGCGGTCAGGAGCTGGTCGTTGGAGACCGTGATCGGGTAGCGCCACTGCTGGACGTCGGAGATCCCGTCGGTGCCCTGGACTGCCACCACGACCGTCACCTGACCGGTGTGCTCAGCCTCCTGCGGCACCAGCACCAGCTGATCGATCGGGATCTTGACCAGGATCGGCACCACCCGGGCGCCTTTGACCTCGGACGGTTTCGACGCTTCGGCCTCGACCGCGACCCGGAGCGGGTTCTCGGTCACTCCGAGCACGGCGGCGGCAAGGGTGCGGTCCGCCATCCGGTCGGCGGAGCCCGAGTCCAGGTAGCCCTCCCGATGACGGACCTTCGCGCCGTCGCGGCGCACCCGCACCACGAGCTTGTGGTACTTCTCGTCGCCGGAGTGCTCGGGGCGGTAGCCGAGGGAGTAGTACGCCGCAAGCTCCTGGGAGACCTCGCCGAGGCGTGCGGCGAGCCCCGGCGAGTTGACCAGCGGGCGCCCGCCGGTTCCGCCGGAAACGTACATCAGCGCCTCCTCGTCGGCCATCGCCTGGGACGCCGCCCCGGCGGCCATGAAGCCTCGGCTCTCGGCCGAGACCCCTCCCATGGCGCGACTCCCGAGGGAGCTCAGGGTGTAGAAGCTGACCCTCTGCCCGTTCGCGTAGTGCACGAGCTGGCGAACGTCGGGCCCGACGTCGAACTTCCTCGCCTCGTTGAACGGCTGCACGTGCATCTCGCGGGAGATCTCGGGAAACGCCTGCTCCCAGGCCAGGAACAGACCCTCTCCCGGCCTTGTCTCGAGCCCGTCGCAGGCGAACAGGATCGCCTTGCGACCGGGGACGCCCGACAGCGACCTGACGAAACCCTCGAGCTCGCTGAGCAGGCGCCTGGTGCGATGGCGCCGGGAGTCCGCATAGGCCCTGATGGCGTGCACGTAGCCGCGGGCCTCCTCGGCGATCGCTTCTCCCATCTGCGAGGCCGCTCGTGGCGCGCCGCCGCCACCGTCCCCCGCCCCGCCAGCCAGCGCGGCGGCGGTGCGCTGCATGTCGCTGAGAATCCGGTCGCGCTCGATGTCCGGGCTCAGGCTCGCCTCTTTCACGATGTCGTCGAGCACCTCGACCAGCCGGGTCGGGTCGTCGGTGAACGGCACCCGGATTCGTGTCCGGCCGTCGTAGGTCACGAACATCAGACGCAGCCCCGGCGGCATCTCCTGGGTGAGGAACCCCTTCAGGTGGTCGATGGTGGCCCGGCGGCGCGACGGCGCCAGGTCGAGGTCGTCGAGAAAGACCACCAGGTAGAGCTCCTGGTCCACGGGCGCCGGCAGCTCGAGCCCGGAACCGGCGGCGACCTCCTCGCCGACCACCGCCGGGGCGGCATAGAAGTGGCTGATCTCGACCGGTTCGCCATCCTCGAGCACCTCGAAGTCGTCGACGGCGAGACCTGCCAGCGGCCGGCCGTGCTCGTCCGCGACATAGACCTCGACGTTGACCAGCGGCACCTCGAGCGGCTCGAAGAAGGCGCGCATCGAGACCTGCGAAGGGGGCTGAGCGCCCACCCCCGCGGTCAGCCCGACGATCACAGCCAGGGCCGCGAGTACGGAAGCGGCAGGGAGGCCAGGGTGCCGCCAGGGCGCGACAACCCGCACCGCCCACTCGACCCGACACAGCGTGTCCGACGACGAACGCCTCATCTTCTCACCCCCCGAGGGCCGCTGACCTGACGACCGGGTCGAGCCCTGAACGACCGACACCGGACGCCGGCGGCCACGCCCCCAGCTCCGCATCATGCACGCCGCGAGAGGAATCGACAACCCGACGTCCCGCGAGGCACAACGGCTCGAGCCACTCCGGGGTGATACGGTGTTTTCCCTCCGGGGGTTGTGCCTGAGACGACCGGCACAACCGCGGGCCTTCCGGGACCGCCTTCGGCCGGAGGGGCGGTCCGCGGTAATATGTCCCCGCCGCTCGGCCTCCGCGCGGCCGGCCGCCCATGTCGCAGACCTCCTCCCCTCCCGGCCTGCTCGACCGCGCGCAGATTCTCGCCGCGGCGGCGCTCTTTTCCACCGGCGGCGCCGCCATCAAGGCCACCACGATGACCGCCTGGCAGGTGGCGAGCCTGCGATCCGGGCTCGCGGCGCTCACCCTGCTCCTTCTGCTCCCGGGCGCACGGCGCCGCTGGAGCTGGCGCACGGTCGTGGTCGGGCTCGGCTACGCCGCCACCATGATCCTCTACGTCGAGGGCAACAAGCTCACCACCGCGGCCAATACGATCTTCCTGCAGAGCACGGCACCGCTCTACATCCTCCTGCTCGCCCCGTGGCTGCTCGGCGAACCCGCGCGACGGCGTGACCTCGCCCTGATGGCCGCCCTCGCGGGCGGCATGGTGCTGACCTTCGCGGGGCACACCTCCGCGACCCGGATCGCCACCGAACCGGCGCTGGGAAACCTGCTCGCCGCCGGCGCGGGGGTCTTCTGGGCGCTGACCTTGATGGGCATCCGCTGGCTCGGTCGGGAGCACGGCGGCGGGGCCGCGCCGGCGGTGGCGTGCGGCAACCTGATCGCCTGCTCGGTGGCGGCGCCTCTCGCCCTGCCGCTCGGCCCAACCGACGGCACGGATTGGATCGTGATCGCCTTTCTCGGGGTGGTGCAGATCGCCGTCGCGTACGTCTTCCTCACCAGGGGCATGGCCCGGGTGCCGGCGCTCGAGTCGTCGCTGCTGCTGCTGGTCGAGCCGGTGCTGAGCCCGGGTTGGGCGTGGCTGCTGCACGGCGAACGGCCCGGCCCGCTGGCGGCCGCCGGCGGGGCGGTGATCCTGACCGCGACCGCTGTGCGGTCGTGGCTCGACCGCCGCCCGCGGGTCGCCGTCGGTCCCGGAGCCTCGGGACCGGCTGCGGGATAATCGAGCCAGGAGGTTCGAGTGAAGAGCTTCGAGTTCATGGTCGACCCACTCACCGACGAGCACTACTGCGAGGTCTACCTGCGCGGCCAGCAGCTGCTCACCGACCCGCTGCTCAACAAGGGCTCCTACTTCACGCATCGAGGAGCGCGCCTCCCTCGGCCTCACCGGGCTCCTCCCGCACGGCGTCTCGACCATCGAGGACGAGGTCAGCCGCTCCCTCGAGAGCTACCGGCGCAAGTCCGACGACCTCGAGCGCTACCTCTTCCTGCTCGGCCTGCTGAACCGCAACGAGACCCTGTTCTACCGCCTGCTTGAGCGAGAACCTCACCGAGATGCTGCCGATCGTCTACACCCCGACGGTCGGGCCTCGCCTGCCAGCAGCTGTCGCGCATCATGCGCCGCGCCCGCGGCGTCTACATCAACCCCGACAACATCGGCGCCATCGACCAGATCTTCGCCAACGTCCCGCTGCCGAGGTCCGACTGATCGTGGTGACCGACGGCGAACGCATCCTCGGCCTCGGCGACCTCGGCGCCGACGGGATGGGCATCCCGATCGGCAAGGTCAGCCTCTACGTCGCAGCCGGCGGACTCCACCCGGCCTGCTGCCTCCCGGTCTGCCTCGACGTCGGCACCAACAACCGGACGCCTGCTCGACGACCCGCTCTACCTCGGCTACCGCCAGCCCCGCCTCGAGGGGGAGCGTCTACTGGCGGTTCCTCGAGCGCTTCGTGCTCGGGGTCAAGCGCAGCTTCCCCGACGCCCTGATCCAGTGGGAGGACTTCGCCAAGCACAAGGCGTTCACCCTGCTCGAGCGCTACCGCGACCGGGTGCTGTCGCTTCAACGACGACATCCAGGGCACCGGAGCCACAGCCTGCGCCGCCCTCATGACCGCGGACGCGGATCCGCGGCCGATCGTTCGACCGACGAGCGGGTGTGCATCGTCGGGCTTCGGCCAGGCGGGCTGGGGCACCGCAGCGAACATCCGGGCGGTGCTCGAAGCCGATGGCCTGACGCGGGAACAAGCCCGCGCGACGGATGTTCGCGGTCGACGCCCAGGGGCTGCTGCTCGAGGACGACCCCTCCCTCGACGAGTTCCAGCGCCAGTTCGCGCAGCCCCGCGACGCCGTGGCCGGGTGGCAGCTCGAGCGATCCGATCTGGTGTCGCTGCGCGACGTCGTCCGCAACGCGCGGCCCAGCGCTCTGATCGGCTACACCGCGGTGCGCGGCCTGTTCGACGAGGAGATTCTGCGCCTGATGGCCGAGTCACGACGAGCGCCCGGTGATCCTCGCGCTTTCCAACCCGACCTCGCGCTCGGAGTGCGCGCCCGAGGAGGCGCTCCGCCTCACCGGCGGCCGCGCCCTGGTGGCCACCGGGAGCCCGTACCCTCCGGTGCACTGGAAGGGCCGCAGCATCCTCACCTCGCAGTGCAACAACCTCTACATCTTCCCGGGTGTCGGCCTGGGCGCCCTGGTCGCCCGGACCGGGCGCATCACCGACCGCATGTTCACCGCCGCGGCCCGCGCGCTGTCCGAGCTGGTGTCGCCGACAGAGCAGGCCCAGGGGTTGCTGCTGCCGGGCATGCAGCACATCCGGGAGGTGGCCTGCCGGGTCGCGCTCGCGGTCGCGATCGAGGCACGGGAGAGCGGGCTCGGCCGGCTGCTCGCCGACGACGAGCTCGCCGAGATGATCCGTCGAGCGCAGTGGGAGCCGCGGTTCGTGCCCTACCGGCCCGGCAGCGCGAGCCGCTGACGGGGCGGTTGATGCCGCCCTGCGGCGAAATTTCTCGTCTTCCGGCGGTGTTCGAAGCCGCAACCGGGGGCGCGGGCGCAGTGTGGAGCGTCACCAGACGCGGTCGCTGCGACACCACCATCCCCGCTCCGCGGCGTCTCGAGCGCCGCCGCAGCCCGGCACGGGAGGCAACTGCGTGAGCACGAACTGGACCCCGCAGGGAGTGGAGATCCGAGGACCGATGGACGACCGGTGGCGGCAGGTGCTGACCCCGGAGGCGCTCGATCTCGTCGCCTCCCTGCAACGTGAGTTCGGGCCGCAGAGGGCGCGGCTGCTCGAGCGTCGACGGCAGCGGCAACAGCGCTTCGACGCCGGCGAGCGGCCCGACTTCCTGGAGTCCACTGCCGACGTCCGCGCTGCGGACTGGCGCGTGGCGCCGATCCCGGCCGACCTCCAGGACCGGCGGGTCGAGATCACCGGACCCCCGGAACGGAAGATGGTGATCAACGCCCTCAACTCGGGGGCGAGGGTCTTCATGGCCGACTTCGAGGACGCCAACGCCCCGACCTGGTCGAACTGCCTCGACGGCCAGATCAACCTGCGGGACGCGGTGCGGCGCACGATCCGGTACGAGCAACCCGGCAAGGTCTACGAGCTGAACGACGAGGTCGCCGTGCTCATGGTCCGGCCCCGCGGCTGGCACCTGCTCGAGAAGCACCTCCTGGTGGACGGCGAGCCGGTCTCGGCGTCGCTGTTCGACTTTGCGCTCTACCTTGTCCACAACGCCCACGAGCTCGTCCGGCGCGGCTCGGGTCCCTATTTCTACCTGCCGAAGCTGGAGAGCCACCTCGAGGCGCGGCTGTGGAACGACGTCTTCGTCGCCGCCCAGGAGAGCATCGGGCTGGCCCGCGGCACGATCCGGGCGACGGTGCTCATCGAGACCATCACGGCGGTCTTCGAGATGGACGAGATCCTCTCCGAGCTGCGCGAGCACTCGGCCGGGCTCAACTGCGGTCGCTGGGACTACATCTTCAGCTTCATCAAGCGTTTCAGGAACGACCCCGAGATGGTCTTCCCGGACCGCGCCCAGGTCACCATGACCACTCACTGCATGCACTCCTACTCCCTCGAGGCGATCCGCACCTGCCACCGGCGCGGGGTGCACGCCATGGGGGGAATGGCGGCGCAGATTCCGATCAAGGGCGACCCCGAGGCGAACCAGCGGGCGTTGGCGAAGGTGCGGGCGGACAAGGAGCGTGAGTCGCGCGACGGGCATGACGGAACCTGGGTCGCCCACCCCGCCCTGGTGCCGCTGGCGCTCGAGGTCTTCGACGCCAACATGCCGACGCCGAACCAGATCCACCGTCTCCGCGACGACGTGAAGGTGACCCGGGCCGACCTGCTCGAGGTGCCGACGGGCTCGATCACCGAGCACGGCCTGCGGGTCAACATCGACGTCGGGATCCAGTACCTCGAGGCGTGGTTGGGCGGCAACGGCTGCGTGCCCATCTACGACCTGATGGAAGACGCCGCGACCTCGGAGATCTCCCGCGCCCAGGTCTGGCAGTGGCTGCGGCACGGCGCCTCTCTCGACGACGGCCGCTCGGTGACCGCCGAGCTGGTGCGCCGGCTGATCCGCGAGGAGCTCGACCACATCCGGAGCCTGCTCGGGCCCGAGCGCTTCGACCGGGGTCGTTTCGAGCTCGCGAGCTCGCTCTTCGACCAGCTCTCGACCGCCGCCGAGCTCGAGGAGTTCCTCACCCTGGCCGCCTACCGCCACCTGGACTGATCGCTGCGCCGCGAGGACTTCCCGGTTAGGATGCCGGTCGACCGTCAGCTCGAGGAGAAACCGTGATGACCGCAGCCTCGTTCCACCCTCCCCAGCGGACCCTGATGGGTCCCGGTCCGTCCGACGTCTCGCCGCGGGTGCTCGCCGCGCTGGCGCGACCCACCATCGGCCACCTCGACCCCGCCTTCGTCGCCTTCATGGACGAGCTCAAGTCGCTCCTGCAGATGGCGTTCCGCACCACCAACCCGCTCACGATGCCGGTCTCCGGCCCGGGCTCGGCGGGCATGGAGTCCGCGTTCGTCAATCTGGTCGAGCCGGGCGACACCGTGGTGGTCTGTCGCAACGGCGTGTTCGGAGAACGCATGCGGGAGAACGTCGTGCGCTGCGGCGGCACGGCGGTCACGGTCGACCACCGCTGGGGCGAGCCGGTCGACCCGGAGCGCGTCGAGCAGGCCCTGGTCGAGCACCCGGAGGCGAAGCTGCTGGCCTTCGTCCACGCGGAGACCTCGACCGGAGCCCGTTCGGATGCCGAGACCCTGACCGCCATCGGCCACCGGCACGGCTGTCTGGTGATCCTGGACGCGGTCACCTCGCTCGGCGGGATCCCGCTCGAGGTCGACGGCTGGGGGGTCGACGCGGTCTACTCCGGGAGTCAGAAGTGTCTCTCCTGCGTGCCCGGGCTGTCTCCCGTCAGCTTCGGCCCACGCGCCGTCGAACGGATCAAGGCCCGCACCCGGCCGGTCCAGAGCTGGTTCCTCGACACCACGCTGGTGATGGGCTACTGGGGATCGGGGCAGAAGCGCAGCTACCACCACACCGCACCGGTCAACTCGCTGTACGCCCTCCACGAATCGCTCGTCATGCTGTTCGAGGAAGGGATCGAGAACGCCTGGGCACGCCACCGGCGGCACCACCTCGCCCTCGCCGCCGGGCTCGACGCGATCGGGCTCGAGCTCGCGGTGGCCGAGCCGGCGCGACTGCCGCAGCTCAACGCCGTCCGGGTGCCCCAAGGCATCGACGAGGCGCGGGTCCGCCGCCACCTGCTCGAGCGGCACTCGCTCGAGATCGGCGCCGGCATGGGCGAGCTCGCGGGCAAGATCTGGCGCGTCGGGCTGATGGGCGCCTCCTCGACGCCCCGCCACGTCATGCTGTGCCTCGGCGCCCTCGCCGACGCCCTCACCGCCCAGGGCCGTCCAACCAACGCCGCCGCCGCCCAAGCCGCCGCCCGGGCTGCGCTCTGAACCGCAGAGGCACGGATACGCAGCGCGGGCCGTCCCCGCAACCCAAGCGTACGGTGAGCGGACGCGGTCGCATCCGGCGGAGGATGCGCGCCATTCCGGGATCCGGGCGACGGGGGACGGGTCCGGGCCCGGGTTCCGACCCGGGGGCGAGTCGCGTCACCAATGAGGCCCGAGGCCGCCGCCCGCCCCCGGCCGCCCGGCCCCCGGAACGGAGACCGCGTCGGCTTCCCGGGTCGGGAACCGGGAGCCTCCCGCGCGCATCTACGGTCTGGACGGTGAGTGTGCTGGCTCAGTCAATGGGAGTAGGCGCCCGACGGCTGGCCGTCAAGGGCGGGCTCGCAGGGCTCATGGCCGAAGGCCACCCTTGACGGCCAGCCGCCGGGCGCCTTGCGGGGCGTGGCATGAGCCAGCACACTCCCTCGTCCCGACCTTCCCGAGCCGTCCACCGCACCCTCCCTCGGGGCCGGGCCAGGCTCGTCGCGCTCGAGGTCGCTGTCGGCCTCGCCGGGGCCGTCGCCGCACTGGCGATACCCCGCGGTCTGTCCCACGTCCGCGATCATCTCGTCAGGGCTTCGGATAATGCAGCGTTGAGGCTCTCCGAGGCGAGCGGGCGCACTCTCGGCAACCGCCGCCAGCACCTCGAGGCGGCCTACGCGGAGGTGCAGGAGGTGCAGACCGCCCTTGCGCTGATCGCGGCGCGCGGCATCGAGATCCCCAGCGACGTCATCGCCAAGGCCGACCGCCTGGGTGGGCTCGTGTACGGAATCCTGCGCTCCACTGCCCAATCCTGAAAACGTCCTGAATCAGAATCTTGCGGGAATACCGCCGACGAAATGTCGTCAAGAATGCGACGACTCCGGTACAGGAGTAGAACAGAGGAGCACAAAGTTCTCTCCCCGGGCGAGAGGGACCTGCCCGCCGGCGGGCAGGTCCCTCTCGCCCCGGGGGGCGGCTCCGTGACCTCTCTGTGCCTCTGTGTCTCTGTGGTGAGACAACCCCTACCCGGGCGGGGAGGACTGGCGGGCGAGGAGGACGGAGAAGGCCGGGACCAGGCGCGGATGGGTGTCGAGCAGGTCGAGGAAGTCCGCCCGGTCGATCCCCAGCAGGTCGCACGGCTCCAGGGCACGAACCGTCGCCGAACGCACCCTGCCGGTGAGCAGAGCGTGGGCGCCGAAGGCGTCGGCCGGTCCCAGCTCGGCCACCCGGCTGCCGTCGACCTCCACCTCGACCCGGCCGGAGCAGACCAGGTAGAAGTGACGGCCTCGGCCGCCCTGTCTGACGACGGTCTCGCCGGCGGCGGCGTGCAGGCTGCGCGCGATCGCCGCAACCAGGCGGAGCCGAGCCGCCCCGAGCCCCTCGAAAAGCGGGGCCGTGCGCAGGAAGAAGACCCTTCGCCAGGCCTCGAGGTCGTCCCCGGCGAGCTCGTGGTCGTCACCTGCCGTCCGGCTCGCCAGAGAGGCGGTCCGGCTCCGGCTGAGGTCGGCGGCTGCGGGCACTTCCGGGGTCAGAAGGTCGGCCACCCCGGCGAGCCAGGCCGCCGAAGCCGCCGGCGTGGTGGCGGTCGCCCGCCATACCTCGGCCAGCGGGACAACCCGCTCGCCCGGCACGCCGGCGCCGATGTCGCGGCCCAACAGCAGCTCCCGGATCCCTGGCACCTCGCCCTGCGCCACTCGCAGCACCACGCCCTCCGGGCGGCCGCCCCGGCCGTCGCCGGCCGCCCACGACGCTGCGGCCACCGGCGCCAGGTCGCGAAGCCGCCAACCCGCGAACGGGGCCGCGGCCTGCAGCTCCCGGGCTGCGTCGACCAGAGGGTCGGATCCCGGTGAGGACACCCCCCTGCGGACCCGCTCCCGCCATGGATCGGCCGGCTCCCGTCGGTCTCGATCGCCGCCGCGCTCGAGCAGCTCGAGCACCGCACGCCGCCAGGGCGGGTCGAGGGCCTCGTCCAGAGCCTCGACCGCGAACTGGAACTCTCCGGGTTCGCGGATCGCAGCCGACAGCGCGACCCGGCGCAGCGAGGGGTCGCGGTGCAGCACCGCCAGCACCAACAGCGTGCGCTCCGAGGCCACCGCCACCTCGGCGTCGAGATCGGCCGTCAGCGGCCCCTCCGCGACCACCAGGCGCTCCGCATCGAGCCCCCGCCAGATCTCGAGCTCACGTCCGGCTGCGGCCGCCAGCGCGTCTTTCTCGCCCGGCGCCGGGCTCGCGTCGGCCGAGCTGACCGCCGCCAGCGACCTCGCCGCGCGGAGCCGCACCAGCTCGTCCTCGGAGCAGAGCAGGTCCACCAGCAGCCGCCGCGCGCGGGCGGTTCCCAGGCTCGCGATCACCGCCATCGCCGCGGCGGCGGTGGTGGCTCGAGCCGCGGCTCGCGACAGCGCCGGGAGGGCGCCGTCTCCGATCCCTGTCAGGACCTGCACCGCCCGCGGCGCGAGCTCCGGCACTGTCAGGCAACCCACGGCGAGCTCGGCCAGCTCGGGCCATGGCCGTCCCTCGCCTGCCGAGAGCGCTTCCTCGGGCGCCTCCTCCGCGAGCGCCCTCAGCACCGGTTCGAGATCGGGGTCCTCGGTGCGCGCCGCGACCCGAACCGCCATCCGCCGCCACGTCGGGTCGGCGTCCTGTGCCCATCCGCCGACCGCTGTCCGCACCTCGTCCTCGCGCCCCGCCCCGAAGGCCGATACCATGCCTTCGGCACGTACCGCAGGGAGGTCGCTGGCGAGCGCACGCTCGACCACCATGGGGCCCGCGTCCGCACCGAGGGCGCGGATCGCCGCCGCCGCAACCGCAGCGTCGGCGCCGTTCGCCATCTCCCGAAGCAGCTCCGCGGCCTGCGGCGACCGCGACTCACCGAGCGTGCGGACCGCGGCTTCTCGGACCCACGGCTCCCAGTCCTCGCACCGGCGCCGGATCTGGTCGCAGAGGTCCTCGTCGACCTGCCCCCGGAGCAGCTCGAGCGCCAGGGCGACCGAGGCGGGGTTCTCGCTGGCGAGCTGGCGGCGGAGCAGCTCCCGCAGGGTGTGGTCGAGCGCATCGGGCCCTCCAGCCACAGCGTCGAGTCGCAGCCGCCGGGCGTGGAGAGACGCCACCAGCTCCGTGATGTAGCCCCGTCGCGCGACTGCAGCAGCCGCCAGCGCCAGCACGGCGACCACGACGACGGCCCACGAAAGAGCGCGCCAGGGCACCGCTCCGGCGGTCACCAGCAGCGCGATCGCGGTGACGGCCGTTGCCGGCGACTCGAGCGTGCCGCGCAGGGCGAGGGCGGTACGGTCGCGGATCGCTTCGGACATCGGCAGCGTGGCGATGTTCAGCAGCGGCCGCTGCAGGTTCTGGCGGAACAGGCGCTCCGCAACCATCCCGGCGGCAAAGACCGGCAGCACGGGAACAGCGAGCCCGCCGATTCCGGCGGCCAGGAGCAGGCCGGGATAGACCGCGAACGACAGCCCGACCCCGAGCCGGGCAATCAGCGGCCGGGCCAGCAGGAACGGGAGCAGGATCGAGATCGCGTTGAGCAGCGCGTTGACGTTGCCGTAGAAGGCGTTCAGGCGGACCGGATCGCCCAGAGCGTCCTTGGCGGCGCAGTCGAGCTGGTAGTTGGCGAGGTTGTTGAGCACCGCCGCGGCGACCACGAGCACCATCAGCACCACAGGCAGCGGCTGCTTGAGGACCGCGGACCACGGGCCCGGCCGGCGGGGCCGCTCGCTGCGCCGGTCGGCCTTCACGGCGAGCGCCGGCGCCAGGCTCAGCACCACCAGCCCCGCGCACAGCCACAGCACGTTGCCGACGCCGACCAGCTCGCCCAGCCGTCCGGCGGCAAACGCACCGGCGGTCGCGCCGATGCCGCCGATGCTGCCGACCGCGGCGTAGAGACGTCGCGCCGAGCGCGGGTCGAGGGTGCGCGCCACCAGTCCGGCGTTCTCGACCCCGAACAGGACGTTGAATCCGGGGGCCAGCAGCAGGAGCGCGAACGGGGCCGTTTCGGGCGCGAGCACCGAGGCGAACCACAACGCCGCCAGCACAGCCGCCAGCACCAACCCCACCACCGCCGTCAGGCGTCGGGCGGCGAGCCGCCTTGCCATCCGGCCGTAGGCCCACGATGCCGCGAGACCCGCAGCCGCCCCGCCGAGGTATCCCCACGGCAGCCATGCACGGGGGTAGGTGCCGACGAACAGCGCTTTCGCCACCGTCAGCAGCGCGGTCCCGGCCGCCAGCACCAGGAAGAAGTGACCACCCAGGGTGGCGACGTGGTGCCACTCCCCGCGCTCCACCTTCAGCAGCCGACCGAGCCAGCCAATCATCGGCGCCCTCCCTGCCCCGCCGGCGAGGTCCGCCAGCCCCCTCCGGCGTCCAGCTGTGTCGAAGTCACGCAAGCTTAACGCAGCCGCGGTGGTGGCAGCCGCCACCCGCTGCGACCAGCCTCGCCGGAAGTGCTCGTGGCGGAGGGCTCACCAGACAGGCACACCGGAGGAGCCCACGACGAAAGAAGCCCGCCGCCCCTCGCCAGCTGTGGGGGGGTGTCAGGCGAGATGACCGACCGCCTCGACCTGTCCGCGGCTGGAGCTCGAGCAACCCCCTCGTGTCTTTGTGTCTTTGCGGTTTGCTCGCGCACGATCCCGGAGCGCGGGACCCGAGTTCGGGCTACCATGTCGGCCACCGGAGCGACGCGGGGAGGGCGACACCATGGGCGGCAGAACGCAGACGGACTGGATCGACTTCATCCGGTCGCTGGGCCCGGCCGACCTCCACCGCCACACCGACGGATCGGTCCGGCCGTCAACCCTGTGGGACCTGTCACAGCGGTACTACTCGGCGATCCCGGGCATGGACTTCCGGGGTTTCGAGCGCATGCTCCGCTACGACCCCAAGACCGAAAGCTCGCTGCTGGCCTACCTCGACAAGTTCCACGTCCCGCTCCAGTACACCCAGTTCTACGACAACGTCCAGACCATCGCCCGCGAGATCGCCGAAGACGCGTACGCCGAGGGTGTCCGGGTTCTCGAGCTGCGCATCAACCCCCTCATCCACCGCCGCGCGGGACTCACCACCCGGCAGGTGCTGACCGCGACGCTGTCGGGCCTGAAGCAGGTCGCCGCCACCCGACCGGATTTCACGGTCGGCGTGATCGTGATCGCGATGCGCAACCACGGCGGCAACATGGCCAAGATCCTGCTGCGCGAGATCGCCGGCGAGCACGAGTCCCTGCACACCGGTCCCGGGGTCGTGGGCTTCGACATCGCCGGACCGGAGCGGCCGTTCCCGCCGGTGCTGTTCGAGGAGGCGTATCGGCTCGCTCAGCGCATGGGCCTCAGGCGGACCGTGCACGTCGGCGAAGACACCGGACCCGAGATGATCTGGAGTGCGCTCGAACGCCTCGCCCCCGACCGCATCGGCCACGGCACCAGCGCCGGCCGTGACATCGCCCTGCTGCGCCGGCTCGCCGCCGACGGCATCACGGTCGAGGTCTGCCTGACCTCGAACCTCCAGACCGGCGCGGTCGCCGACCTGCGCGACCACCCGCTGCCGCTCTTCCTCTCCTACGGCGTGCCGTGCACGCTGTGCACCGACAACACCACCGTCTCATCGACCGACGTGGTGCGCGAGTACCTGCTGGCGATCGAGACCTTCGGCCTCGGCGAGGCCGAGGTCCGCCGGCTGGTCGAGACCGGCACCAGGGCGACCTTCTGCGCCCGCCGTGCCGAGACCACCAGCTGATACGGGAGATGCCGATGTCGACGACCCGTTCCCGAAGCCTCGTGCTGCTCCTGGTTGCAGCCGCCGTAGCCGGCGGATGCCGCACGCTTCCGGCCCCGCAGTCCGCCGCGCCGGCCCGGCCGCCGGAGTCCGCCACCGTTCGGTCATCAGGCAGCGTGCCTCCCGGCTACTACGCGGCGCTCGAGCGCGGCGGAATCGACCCCTCGGACCTCGCCTGCAACTCCCAGAACCGGTACGGGCGCGACCTGAGGGGCGACGCCCGCGCCGCAGCCGCCCGCTTGGTCGAGCAGCTCGGCGATCCGGCCGACGAGGCGCTCGCCGACACCATCACCGATGTGGTGTTCTGGGAGATGGTCAGGTCGCTGCTGGTGGAGGGCGACAACAACAACCTCGGAGCGGTCGTGCTCGACGGGTTCAGCTGGATCGACGAGACCGGCCGCGAGCGGCCGGTGGTGCTCTTCCGGGAGCGGCTTCACACCCGACCCCGGCGGTCCGGGCTCGTGCTACCAGTCGCTGCTCGCCGCCGGTGGTGTGCGTCACGTGATCAACCTCTACGACGGCGACATGAAGATGGACGAGCTGGTGGACGGCGAGCGACGAGCCGCCGAGGAGCACGGGGCGAGCTACGTGGTCACCGCGGAGCAGGACTACGGCAGCTGGCGCGACGCGCTGCGGGAGCATCTCGACGACGGCCCGCGGCGGCACACCGCGATGGCGGACCTCGCGCGGGTCATCAGGGAGCAGATCCTCGCGCCCGGGGGCGGGCCGCCCCAGGGCAACATCCTGATCCACTGCGGCGGCGGCATGCACCGCTCCGGCATGGTGACCGGAATCCTCCAGAAGGTCGTCAACGGCGACCCGTGGCCGGAGATCGAGGCCGGCTACCGCTACCACGTCGGCTACCAGAGCGAGCAGATCCCCGGCGGCTTCGAGCCCGAGAACCTCGACGTGATCCGCGATTTCGACCCGGCGCTGCTGCGCCCGGAGTGACCGGAGGCGACCTGTCGAGGTCCCCCGCGGCGCCGGACGGGGATCAGCCCCCTGCCTTCGGACAGCGCTCGGAAACCTCCGCCACGGCCTCGGCGTCGAGCCCCTCGCCGAAGGCGTCAGCCCGGTCGAGATCGGCCCACGCTTCCTCGCACCGCCCGAGCCCTGCCCGGGCGCGGGCGCGATCGGTGTAGACCTCGGCGTACTCGAGGCCCTGGGCGACCCCGGCGTCGAGCACGTCCGAGGCTTCCCGGTACCGGCCGAGGCCACGAAGGGCGGCGCCCAAGACGTACTTCCAGTGGGGAAAGTCGGGCTCGCGCTCGACCACCACCCGGCCGTCACGCTCGGCCTCGGCGAATCTGCCCTCGGCGACCAGCGCCAGCCCCCGCTGCCCGATCGCAGTCAGGTAGTCGGGGTCGAGCTCGATCGCCCGGGTGAACTCCGCGATCGCTTCCGGCCCGCCCTGGAGCGTGACCGCACGCTGGTAGTGGGTCTCGGGGTTGTCGGGCTCGAGCGCCGCCGCGCGGGTCGCGTCGCCCACGGCGCCTTCCCAGTCACCCACCGCCATGCGCGCGTTGGAGCGTCCGATCCGGTACCGGACCGATTCCGGGGCCGCCTCGACCAGGCGCTCGTACTCCGCCAGGGCCTCGTCGCCGCGGCCGAGCTGGTAGAGCCAGAACGCCATGTAGTTGCGCCAGGCGAGCTCCATCGGACGGCGATCGAGCGCCGACCGCATGTCGGCCACCGCCTCTTCGAATCGACCCCTTCCGGCGCGGGCGTAGGCACGGATCGAGTAGGCGGTCGACTCCTCGAAGCCGCGCGCGATGAGCTCGGTGGCGTGCGACTCGGCGGCCTCGTAGTCCCCGGTCACCAGCGCCGCCCGCGCCAGCATCTGGCGCTCGACGAGCAGGTAGGGCTGAGCCGCGACCCGCGCTTCCAGGGTCGTGCGCGCGCCCTCGTAGTCGCCCGAGGCGAAATCCAGCAGAGCCTCGCCCCAGATCCGGTCGGGATGACCCTCCGGCAGCGCGTGCCAGTCCTCGGCTGCGGCCTCGAGCAGAGCCGCGCCCTCGGCGTCGACGGGGTTGTGGACGTACTCGATGCCCCGCGCAGTCGCCACCGCAGTGGGAACCTCCTGTCGGGCCTGCATGAAGCGGGCGTAGGCCCGACGCGCCCTGCCGTCGGCATGGCCCGGCTGGAGCGCCAGCAGGCGATCCAGCACCCGTTCGGAGTCGTTCCAGCGCCGGGCGAACTGGAGCGCGACCGAGTCGACGTAGAGCACCTGGGGGTCGTCCGGGGCGATCGCGAGAGCTCGCTCGGCGTGACTGAGGAGGTCGCCCACCGCGCCCTCGAAGACCTTCGGGTCGGTGCGGTCCGAGCCCTGCATCCGCCGCACGTCGTCGAGGATCGCCTCGGCCTGGCTGAGCGGGGCCTGCGCCGCCCTCGACCGGGCCGCCCGAGCCCGCGATTCGACCACCTCCGCCGCGCCCCAGCCGACCGCCAGCCCTGCTCCCAGCGTGAACGCGGCCACCGCCGCAGCCGCCCGGGGACGACGCCGTGCCTGGCGCCACAGCCGCCCGAGCGGCCCGATCGACCGTGCCGTCACCGGCCGGTCGTCGAGGTACCGGTCGAGGTCGTCGGCGAGAGCCCCGGCGGACTGGTAGCGGTCGACCCGCTCCCGCTCGGTCGCCTTGCCCACCACCTGCACCAGGTCGTCGTCGCCCGACAGCCGGGGCGCCGGCGCCGCCGCGACCTTGGCGATGATCTCGGCGACCGACTCGCCCTGGAACGGCGGCCGGCCTTCGACCAGCGCGAACAGCGTCGCGCCCAGCCCGTAGACGTCGGTCCTCTCGTCGGCCGGGCGTCCCAGCGCCTGCTCCGGCGCCATGTAGGCGGGTGTGCCGAGCACCGAGCCGCTCACCGTCATCTCCCCACCGTCGGCGGTCTTGGCGAGGCCGAAGTCGGTCACCTTGACCCGCCCGTCCGTCGACTCCAGCAGGTTCGACGGCTTGAGGTCGCGGTGGACGACGCCCTGGGAGTGCGCGTGGGCCACCCCTCGGGCCGCGTCCCTGACCATCTCGGCCGCACGCCGCCGATCCAGCGCCTCGTGCCCGCCGGGGCGACCCTCGACGTACTCCATCACCAGGTAGGGTCTGCCGGCGTGGAGCCCGGAGTCGTAGACCTGGACCACCGACGGGTGCTGGAGCCGGGCAAGCAGCGTCGCTTCACGCAGAAAGCGACGGATCTGCAGCGGATCGTGAACCGCGAGCAGCTTCACCGCGACCCAGCGATCGAGCCGCTCGTCTCTCGCTTTCCAGACCTCTCCACACCCGCCCCGTCCGACCCGCCCGGTCAGCCGGTAGCGACCGATCGGCAGCCCGGGAGCCAGCCCCTGGGGATCGGCAGCCGGCTCGGCCGGCGCCGTCGAAACCACCGTCGGCCCCTCGACCTCACCGGCCGCCGTGGCTCCCACCTGCTCGGCGGAACGCTGGTCCTCAGCCATCGGACTCCTCCGGGCCGCGGGGCCCGCGCGGTTCATTCTACGTCGGACGCCGCCGGCTCCCGATCAGGGCTACAATGCGGGTTCGCGGGCTTCTGGGTCGGATTCCGACCCCCGTGTCGCACGCTGTCCCGCGGAGACCACGAAGTCGGTCGAGTTCGAGGAGGTTCGATGCGCACCCTGTTCGAGTTCACAGTGGAGCCGCGGTTGCCCGAGGCCCTCGCCCCAGCGCAGGAGATCGCCTACAACTTGTGGTGGACCTGGAACCCGATCGCGATCGACCTCTTCCGCCGGATGGACGACGAGCTCTGGGAGAGGTCACGCCACAACCCGGTGCTGCTGTTCTCCATGCTGCCGGCGACGCGGCTCGAGGAGCTCTCCCAGGATCGCAGCTTCGTCGAGTTCATGAAGGACGTGCACTCCGATTTCCGTGCCTACATGGACGGCGACACCTGGTACTCCAACCAGTACGGCCGCCCGGAGAAGCCCTCGATCGTCTACTTCTCGATGGAGTTCGGGCTGACCGAGTGCCTCCGGCTCTACTCGGGCGGTCTCGGCGTGCTCGCCGGCGACCACCTCAAGTCGGCCCGCGACCTGGGCCTGCCCCTGGTCGGCGTCGGCTCTGCTCTTCCAGAAGGGCTACTTCCGCCAGTACCTCAACGCCGACGGCTGGCAGCAGGAGCGCTACCCGATCAACGACTTCTGCGACCTGCCGGTCGCGCCGCGTGCTCGACGCCGACGGCGAGCCGCTGAGGGTCGACGTCCGGCTGCCGGGGCGGAAGGTGCGCGATCCAGGTCTGGCGCTGCGACGTCGGTCGCGTCCGCTCTCCTGCTGCTCGACACCAACCTGCCCGAGAACCGTCCCGAGGACCAGGACATCACCGACCAGCTCTACGGCGGCGACCAGCGGACCCGGATCCAGCAGGAGATCGTGCTCGGGATCGGCGGGATCCGCGTCCTGCACGCGCTCGGCTTCCCGCCCCAGGTCTGCCACATCAACGAGGGCCACGCCGCGTTCTCCGGCCTCGAGCGGATCCGCACGCTCGATGGTCGCAGCGACGGGCTCTCGTTCCGCGACGCCCGCGTGCGCAAGGCGGGCGGCCAACGTCTTCACCACCCACACGCCGGTCCCGGCCGGGTTCGACGTCTTCCCGGTCGAGCTGATGAGCGAGTACTTCGGCGAGTACGCCGCGCGAGCTCGGGGTCGAGCTGGACGACCTGCTGCGGCATGGGCCGCGCCACGCCCGACAATGCCAACGAGCCGTTCAACATGGCGATCCTGGCGCTGCGGAACTCCGCCTTCACCAACGGCGTGTCGCGGCTCCACGGCGAGGTCTCGCGGCTGATGGTCGCCGAGGGCTACGCGGGCTTCCCTGTCGACGAGATCCCGATCGACCACGTCACCAACGGCATCCACCTGCGGTCGTGGATGAGCCACGACATGGCGGAGCTGCTCGACCGCTACCTGGGCTCGGACTGGCTGCGAGGACCTGACCGACACCGAGACCTGGCACCGGGTCGAGCGGATCCCGAACGCGGAGCTCTGGCGCACCCACGAGCGGCGCCGCGAGCGGCTGGTCGCGCTTCGCCCGCGAGCGCCTCAAGGCGCAGCTGATCCGGCGCGGCGCGACCGATGCCGGAGATCGCAGCGCGCCGAGGAGGTGCTCGACCCCGAAGCCCTGACGATCGGCTTCGCGCGCCGCTTCGCCACCTACAAGCGAGCCACCCTGCTGTTCCGCGACCCGGACCGCCTGATCCGGATCCTCACCCACCCGGAGCGCCCCGTGCAGATCATCTTCGCCGGCAAGGCCCACCCTCACGACGACGGCGGCAAGGAGCTGATCAAGCAGATCGTCCACTTCGCCACAGGACCGCGCAGTGCGCGATCGGGTGGTGTTCCTCGAGGACTACGACATGAACGTCGCGCGCTACCTGGTGCAGCGGCGTCGACGTGTGGCTGAACACGCCGCGACGGCCGCTCGAGGCGAGCGGGACCTCGGGCATGAAGGTGGCCGTCAACGGCGGCCTCAACCTCTCGGTGCTCGACGGCTGGTGGGACGAGGCCTACGGACCGGATGTCGGGCTGGGCGATCGGCGCGGGCGAAGAGTACGACGACCCGGACTATCAGGACGAGGTCGAAGCCAACGCGCTCTACGACCTGCTCGAGCAGTCCGTGGTGCCGCTGTTCTACGACCGCGGCCGCGACGACCTGCCGCGCGCGTGGATCGCCAAGATGAAGGCCGCGATCGGCCGGCTCGCCCCGTTCTTCAACACCGACCGGATGGTCCGGTCCTACTTCACCAAGTTCTACCTTCCGGCGCGGTCCAACGCCGAGCGCCTCGCCGCCGACTCCTTTGCTCTCGCCAGGTCGCTCGCCGAGTGGAAGGTCGGAGTGCTGAAGGGATGGTCTCAGGTCGCCGTGGTCTCCACCGAGCTCGACGGCAACGGACGCAAGGGTCTCAAGGTCGGATCGACCCTGCAGGTCGAGAGCGTCGTCCACCTCGGATCGCTGCGGCCCGAGGACGTGCGCATCGAGCTCTACAGCGGCCGGCTCGACGAGCAGCGCAGGATCGTCGACGGCCATCCCGAGCCGATGCAGCTCGAGTCGGATGTCGGGGGCGGGAGCTACCGGTTCCGGTGCACCTACACCTGCACGGCGGCAGGCAGCCAGGGCTTCGGCGTGCGCGTGTATCCCTGCCACCCGGAGCTCGCGGGCCCGTTCGAGATGGGTCTGATGACTTGGGGGTAGCCGCCCGGGTGGGAGCTCGCGTGGCCTGGCGCGTGCCCTCGTCTCGCGGCCGGCCGAACGCTCAATGCCGATCGGACCTTCAACGCCCGGAGCGGTCGCCCGGTGTCAGGTGGTCGCGGAACGCTCCCCGTGGCGCACGGTGACCACGGTGTGGATGCCTCCGCGAAGGCGGTAGTCGAGCACCACCTCCATGAAGCGCGGGGCACTGCAGGCGGCGAGGTCGTCGAGCACCCGGTGGGCGGCGTGCTCCTGGTAGATGCCGACGCTGCGGAAGCTCGTCAGGTAGTACTTGAGCGACTTGAGCTCGATGCAGCTCGCGCCCGGAACGTAGCGCACGGTCAGGCTGCCGAAGTCCGGGAGCCCCGAGAAGGGGCACACGCAGCTCCACTCGTCGGTCGAGATCTCGACCAGGGCCTCGCGGCCGGCGTACTCGTAGGGAAAGGTCTCCAGAACTTCGGGCGTGAGCGCCTCGACGCCGTCGAACGGGTACGTCCTGCCTTCCGCCTCGACCATGGTGCGCCTCCCTCGATCGATCGGTCGAAGCGATGGTAACAAAGGCCCGGGCGGTGGAGGTCGATCCGCTCGGGCCGGCGCCCCGCGGGCGAGTCGCCTCGACGTCAATACGGAAAACCCGCGGACGAGGGATCGTCCGGTCCCGCGACCCGCGCTACCATGTCTCGGTGGGCTCGACTCGCACCCGCGTCATCCTGCGGACCTCGTCGGCGGCGCTCGGCGTCATTGCCGTGGGGACCATCGGCTACGTGACGATCGAGCGCATGAGCCTGCTCGACGCCCTCTACATGACCACCATCACCGTGACGACGATCGGGTTCAAGGAGGTCACCCCGCTCTCGCACGTGGGCCAGGTCTTCACCATCGTGATGGCCTTTCTCGGGGTCGGCGTCATCCTCCTCGTGGCGACCGAGCTCGGCCACGCGGTGGTGGAGGGCGACCTCCGCCGCATGATTGGATTGAGAAGGGACGCCGGCATGATCCGCAAGATGCAAGACCACATCGTCGTCGCGGGATCGGGGCGGATGGGCCGCGCCGTGGTCGAGGTACTGACCGAGCGCAAGGTCCCGTTCGTGGTGATCGAGTCGAATGCCGAACGGGTCCGCGACCTCGAGGAGGAGCGGGTTCCGGTGATCGCGGGCGACGCCACCCAGGAGTCGATCCAGCGAGCTGCCAACGTCCCGGGGGCGCGCACCTTCCTCGCCTGCCTCGCCGACGACGCCCACAACGTGTTCGCCATCCTGCTCGCCCGTCAGCTCAACCCGAAGATCGCCATCATCGCCCGCGCGGTCGAAGAGGGCTCCGAGGAGCGGCTCCACCTCGCCGGCGCGGACAAGGTCATCAATCCCTACCGCCTGGGCGGGATGCGGCTCGCGTTCACGGCGCTCAAGCCGACCGTGATGGATTTCATCGAGGCCTCACTGGGGGGGCCGGACATGGAGCTCGAGCTGACCGAGGTGACGGTGCACTCCGAGAGCGAGCTGGTCGGCAAGACCCTCGCCGGGGCCGACGTCCGGCGCCGCTTCGGGCTCATCGTGGTGGCCCTGAAGCGGCAGGGCCGAGCGACCTTCAACCCCGGCCCGGACAGCATGATCGAGTCCGGCGACGTGCTCGTCACCCTGGGCCCCGTCCAGGCCGTCACCCGGCTCGAGAAAGCCTCGGTCTGAACCTGCCCCCTCCCAGGCGCAACCAGCAAGGCACTTTTCGCCGGAGTGGTGGTCAGTCCGACCGCTCGTTCCGGCTGACGCGGAAGGTCAGGGCGCGGCGGTCCTTGTAGACCCCGGGAAAGGGCAGCACCCGGTTGTGGATCACGGTGTAGACCCCCGGGCCGACCAGGCGGGCCGCGAGCAGGGCCTCGGTGACGTTCTGCAGCGCATCCGAGTCGCGGAACTCGTAGGGCCGCATCGCCCCGGTGAGGATGACCGGGACCTCGAGCCCTTCAAGCTCCCGGTGGAGCAGCTCGCCGGTTTCCGAGAGGGTGTCGGTGCCGTGCAGCACGACCACGCCGTCGGAGCTCGGCAGGGCGTCACGGACCGCGTCGAGGATCGCCCGCCGATCGTCGTCGGTGAGGTCGAGGCTGTCCTTGTGCATCACGTTGACGTGGCGGATGAACAGATCGGGCAGACGCAGCTCCGCCAGCAGGTGCTCGAGCACTGAGTGCACGTTCCGCAGCGCGCCCTCGCGCTCATCGTAGGTCTTCGAGATCGTGCCGCCGGTGGTGAGGATGGAGATCCGCATGTCGTGGTCCGCCCTCGCAGCTCGCGCCGGCGAGCCGCGGCTCGTCGATCGGTTCAGAACAGGCCGACTCCCCAGAGGTCGTGGAGGTGCAGGACGCCGACCACCTGCGCCCGGCCGCCGAGCACCATCAGCGAGGTGATGCGCTTCTCTTCCAGCAGGCGCAGGGCCGCGGTGGCGAGCTCGTCCCCCGAAATCGTCACCCCCCCGGTGTGCATCACGTCCCCCGCGACCCGGTCGAGAGGATCGACCTCGCGCTCCATCAGCCTCCGCAGGTCGCCGTCGGTGATCACCCCCAGTAGGCGTCCGTCCGGGTCCTGGACGGTCGCGACGCCGAGGCCCTTGCGGCTCATCTCGTAGATCACGTCCTTCATCGGGGTTGCCCGCTCGACCCGCGGGACGCCGTCACCGGCGTGCATCAGGTCCGCCACCTTGAGAAAGCGCTTGCCCAGCTTCCCGCCCGGGTGCAGCAGGGCGAAGTCCTCCTCGCGGAAGCCCTTCCGGACCGAGACCGCCATCGAGATCGCGTCGCCGAGGGCGAGGCTCGCAGTGGTCGAGGCGGTCGGCGCGAGATTCAACGGACACGCCTCACGGGTGACTCCAAGGTCGAGGTGCACGTCCGCGGCCGAGGCCAGCGCGGATCCCGGGTAGGACGTCATGGCGACCAGGCCGTTCCCCTGGCGTTTGAGGACCTCGACCAGGCGGAGGATCTCCTCGGTGGCGCCGGAGTTCGAGACCGCGATCGCGAGGTCGTCCCGGGTCACCATCCCGAGATCGCCGTGGATCGCTTCGGCCGGGTGGAGAAAGAGCGCCGGGGTCCCGGTTGAGCGCATGGTCGCGGCCAGCTTCTGGCACACGATGCCCGACTTGCCCATTCCGGTCCAGATCACCCGGCCGGTGCAGGTCAGCACCATCTCCACCGCCCGGTCGAACGCCTCTCCCAGGCCGTCGGCAAGGCGCTGAATGGCCTCCGCCTCGGTTCGCAGCACCTCGCGCGCGACCTCCCGGTCCCGGGCCGTCATCGGTCGAGCTCCCGCACCGTGCGGTCGACCGCGGTCACCGCCCTCACCAGCCGCTCGAACTCGTCGGGAGCGAGCTGTGTGGTGGCGTCCGAGAGTGCCTTCGGCGGGTCGGGATGGACCTCGACGAAGAAGCCGTCGACCCCTGCCGCCGCCGCACCCCGCGCCAGATAGGGGTGGAACTCGCGCGCGCCGCCGGTGGCGTGCCCGAGACCGCCGGGGAGCTGGAGCGAGTGGGTCACGTCGAAGATCACCGGGGCGAAACGCCGCATCACCGGCAGCCCGCGGAGGTCGACCACCAGGTTGTGGTAGCCGAAGCTCGACCCGCGCTCGGTCAGGGTGACCCGCCGATTCCCTGCTGCCGTGACCTTGGCGACCGCGTGCCGCATGTCCTCGGGGGCCATGAACTGCCCCTTCTTCACGTTGACCGCGGCCCGCGAGCGGCCGCAGGCGACCAGCAGGTCGGTCTGCCGACACAGGAACGCAGGCACCTGGAGCACATCGGCGACCGCTGCCGCCTCCTCGACCTGCTCCGGAGCGTGCACGTCGGTCAGCACCGGCAGCCCGGTCTCGGCCTTGACCGCAGCCAGCGCCGCCAGGCCGGCCTCGATCCCCGGCCCACGGAAGCTGTCGATCGACGACCGGTTGGCCTTGTCGAAGGAGGACTTGAAGATCAGCGGGATGCCGCACCGCCGGGCGATCTCGGCGAGCAGCCGGGCGGTCTCGAGCGCCAGCCCCTCGGACTCGATCACGCACGGTCCGGCGATGAAGACCAGCGGCGCGCCGCCTCCGATCGGGAGTCCCGGTGCGATCTCGAACGACCCCATGGCCGGGTCAGTCTACCACCGGGCGAGCGGCCTGCCGGGAGCCGAGGGACAGGACCACCGAGCCACGGAGCCCCCACCCACCCGAGGCCACGAAGACACAACGACTCAAGGCCTCCACGCGCTCAGCTCGGGCTCGCGGTCGCCTCCCGCCGGGCCGGAAACACCACCTCCCCCTCGGGTTCCGACGCCGCCGCCGCGGCGTCTCTCCCACCGCCGGCGCCGGCTGCTCCTCGGCGACCTCCTCCTGCGCGGCCAGGCGCCGGTCGCGGTACTCGACCGCCGCGGTGACGAAGGACCTGAAGAGCGGGTGGGGCTCGTAGGGGCGCGACTTGAACTCGGGGTGGAACTGGCACGCCAGGAACCAGGGGTGATCCGGCAGCTCGATCACCTCGACGAAGATCCGGTCGGGCGACTTGCCGCTGGTCACCAGTCCCTTTTCCTCGAACAGGGGCACGTACTCGGGGTTGACCTCGTAGCGGTGGCGGTGGCGCTCCCAGACCTCGTCGGAGCCGTAGGCCTGCCACGCCAGCGAGCTCGGCTTGAGCCGGCACGGGTACTTGCCGAGCCGCATGGTTCCGCCCATCTGGTCGACCCCCACCAGCTCACGCATCTTGTAGATCACCTTGTACGGCGGGGTGGTGACGAACTCGGTGGAGTTGGCGCCGCGCAGGCCGCAGACGTTGCGCGCGAACTCGATGATCGCGGCCTGCAGGCCGAGGCAGATCCCGAAGAAGGGGATCTTGCGGGCTCGGGCGAACTCGATCGCGCGGATCATGCCCTCGACGCCCCGCTTGCCGAACCCGCCCGGGACCAGGATCGCGTCCACCTCGAACAGGGTGTCGGGGTACCCGGACCCTTCGAGGCTCTCGGAGTCGATGAACACCAGGTTGACCTCGACCTCGTTCGCCAGCCCGCCGTGGGCGAGGGCCTCGTTGAGGCTCTTGTACGAGTCGGCGAGGTCGACGTACTTGCCGACGATCCCGATCGAGACCTCGCCGGTCGGGTTGCGGATCGCGTCCACCACCCGCTGCCAGCGCGACAGGTCCCGCTTGCCCTTGGGCATGTTGAGGGCCTCGAGCACGATCTCGTCGAGGCCCTCGGCGGCGAGCTTGAGCGGCACCTGGTAGATCGTCTCGGCATCCTGGGCGGGGATCACCGCGCGCGCCTCGACGTTGCAGAACAGGGCGATCTTCTCGCGCAGCTCGTTCGGCAGCGGCCGGTCGCAGCGGCACAGCAGGACATCGGGCTGGATCCCGATCTCGAGCAGGCCCTTCACCGAGTGCTGGGTCGGCTTGGTCTTGAGCTCGTTCGAGCCCTTGATGTAGGGCACCAGGGTGAGGTGGATGTTGAGCACGTTGCCGCGACCCGCCTCCGCGCGGAACTGACGGATCGCCTCCAGGAACGGCAGCGACTCGATGTCTCCGACCGTGCCGCCGATCTCGACGATCACGAAGTCGACGTCGCCGCCGACCGCGCGGATGTTGGCCTTGATCTCATCGGTGATGTGCGGGATCACCTGCACCGTCTTGCCGAGATAGTCTCCGCGCCGCTCCTTCTCGATCACCGACGCGTAGATCTTCCCGGTGGTGAAGTTGTTCTTGCGAGCCATGGTCACCGAGGTGAACCGCTCGTAGTGACCGAGGTCGAGGTCCGTCTCGGCGCCGTCGTCGGTGACGAAGACCTCGCCGTGCTGGAAAGGCGACATCGTGCCGGGATCGACGTTGACGTAGGGGTCGATCTTGAGCACCGTCACCGAGTAGCCGTGAGCTTCGATGAGCGCACCGAGCGACGCCGAGGAGATTCCCTTGCCCAGCCCGGACACCACGCCCCCGGTGACGAACACGTACTTCGTGGCCACGATCATCCCCCCTCAGGTCAGCGCCGCCTCCGCGCGGCGCAGGTCGTCCGGCGTATCGACGCCCCAGGAGTCGTCGGGGGCGTCGAGGACCAGGATTTCGATGCCGTTCTCGAGCGCGCGCAGCTGCTCCAGGCCCTCCGCGCGCTCCAGCGACGATGGCGGCAGACCGACGAAACGGGCCAGCACGGCGGGCCGGTAGGCGTAGATCCCGAGGTGCAGCCGGGCGACTCGGGCGGCCGTCTGCGGGTCCCTCGGGTGAGGTATCGGCGAGCGTGAGAAGTAGAGCGCACGGTTCGACGCCGACCGCACGACCTTGACCGCGTTCGGGTCGTCGTGCCGGTCAGCCGGCAGCGGACGGCAGAGGGTCCCGATCCCGATCTCCGGGGTCGAGCGCATTCCGGCCACCAGGACGTCGATGTTCCTGCCCGACAGCAGGGGCTCGTCACCCTGTACATTGACCGCCAGTTCCCAGTCCTCGACCCCCGCCAGGGCGGCAGCCACCCGGTCGGTGCCCGAGGCGCACTCACCGGTCAACACCGCCTCGAAGCCGGCCCCGCGGACCGCGCCCGCGATCCGTTCGTCGTCGGTGGCGACCAGGACGCGATCGACGGTGGCCGCAGAGGCCGCGCGACGGGCGGCGTGGACCACCATCGGCGTCCCGGCCAGGAGCGCGAGCGGCTTGCCCGGAAACCGCGTCGAGCCCCACCTGGCCGGAATCACCGCCAGCACCTCGCCGTTCGACTGACCCATCCTGTGATCCGATGCTAGACAGGGCTCCGGGTGATGTCAAGCCGCCGCCATCGGTTCATACAATCGTATGAATGAGGACTTCGCGCGAGCTGCTGAACGTCCAGGAAGGTCTGCTCTCGGCCCTCGTCGACCTGTCATTCACCCCAGGTCGTGCATCCGAGCTTCGGGTATGATACAAACGATCGTATGATGCCAGGGTCCGGGACCCGTGAACGGCTCGTGGCGGCGGCCGCGGAGCTCTTCGCCGAGCACGGCTACCGCGGCGCCTCGGTGCGTGACATCTGCAACCGCGCGCGGGCCAACCCCGGAGCGGTCTCCTATCACTTCGGCGGCAAGCGGCAGCTCTATCGCACCGCCCTGCGGCGCGCCGCCGAGGCGGTGGCAGCGGCCGCGACCCACGCCTCGGACATGGCCGACGTCCCGCTGCTCGAGCGCGCGCCGATGGTGGTTCGCAGGCTCTACCGCCGCCTCGGTCCGGGCGAGCCTCTGGTCCGCCTGGTGCTGCAGGACCTCGCCGTAGGCGGCGACGTCGCGGTCGAGACCCTGGTCCCTCCCCTGCGCGCCGCCTACGAGGCGATCCGCGACGCCCTCGGCTCGCCCGAGGACCCGGGGGCGTCCGCCGAAGCGCGCCGTCTGCTGCTCCGGCTGGCGGCCCCCGTCGTGCTGCTCGCCGTCGCCTGGCCGGTGCTCGAGCGCACCCTCGCTCCCCACGCCCCCGACCCCGGCGCCGTCCTCGAGGAGCTCCTCGCCGACCACGGCGCACGAGATTGAACCACAGAGACACGGAGGCACTGAGGGCTCTGTGCCTCCGTGCCTCTGTGGTGAACCCGACGGCCTACGCGATCTCGGTTTCGCTGACCTTGAAGACCACGTTGCGCTCGGCGAGGTGGCGCATCACGAAGTCGAAGCAGCCCGGGGTGCGTCCGAGGTACTCCGGCGGGCTCAACCCGGGCTCGGTGTACAGGCCCGCGGCCACCGCCCGCGCCACCGCGGTGCAGGTGTAGCCGGTGGTCCGCGCCATCGAGGTCGCCCCGGTGGAGCGGTCGTAGCGGTCGAGCAGGTCGTGCCGCACCCGGACGCGCCGCCCGTCCTCGCGCCGTCCTTCGACGTCGACCCGCATCACGGTCAGGTCCTCTTCGCCCTCTCCGAGCTGCCAGGCCGGGAAGAGCAGGCGCGACGTGAGGTCGATCGGGCGCAGCTTGACCCCGCCGACGTCCACCGGCTCCTCGCCGAACAGGCCCATCTCGCGCAGCATGCGCATGCGCTCGGCGTGGCCCGGGTAGCGCAGGGTCTTCTCGACCATGTTGGGGACCGAGCTGGTGCCGAGCAGGGTCCGCAGGCCGTCGGTGTTGAACGCCTCGAGGGTCCCCGCCCCGGGCAGATCGACCGGCTCCACCTCGCTCAGGGCGGGTCGCACGACGACCTCGCCGCACACCACCAGCCGCGCAGGCCGGGTGTACTCGGCGAGCACGTCGATCGGTGAGAAGACCGCGCTGTACTCGAACGGCCACCGGCGCAGCACCGGCAGGCCCCCGACCATGCACGCGAAACGCTCGACCCGCTCGAGCTGGGTCTCCTGGTAGCCGAGAATGAGGTTCGAGGCGCCGGGCGCGATGCCGCAGTCCATCACCGCGATCACCTCGCGCTCCCGGGCGAGCTCGTCGAGGGGGAACGGGTCCTCCTCGAAGAACGAGATGTCGACGATGTTGACGCCGGCTCGGATCACCGCTTCGAGGGTCGCGTAGCCCATCGGGCCCGGCACCGCGCCGATCACCAGCTCGTGCTCCGCGACCACCCGAGCGATCTCGTCGGGCCTCTGCAGGTCCGCCCGGACGGTGGCGATGCCACCGAGGGTCTCGAGCTCCGCGAGGGCCTGCCGGCTGACGTCGGCGACCGTCACCTGCCACCCGTCGAGGGCCGCGAGATCACGGGCGATCACCCGGCCCACCCGTCCGGCACCGAGAACGACGACACGCATACGCCCCTCCCCGACCGAGGGCCCAAGGTAGCAGATCACCGGTCCCGGTGCGCCCCCTTGTGAACCACAGAGCAACCGTGTTCGCTGTCAAGCGCCAGCGGGCAGGTAATCGGGATCCCAGGGCCGGCCGTCACGCAGGATCGCATTGGCGATGAGAAGGAGTTTGCGCATACACGCGACGAGGGCGACCTTGGGTTCTTTTCCTTTGGCGGTGAGTCGCTGGTGAAGTGGTTTGATGGCAGGATTGCATCGGATGGCCGTGATCGTCGCCATATAGATGGCTCGTCGGACAGCACCGCGCCCGCCCCGAATGTGGCGTTTCCCGGTGTGGGAGCCGGAGTCGTCGTTATAAGGGGCGACTCCGACCAGGGCGGCGATCTCGCGGCGCGTGAGGAGACCGAGCTCGGGCAAGAGGGAGACGAGAGCGTTCGCAGTGACGGGACCGATTGAGGGCACGGATCGCAGGAGCTTCTCGCGGGTCCTCCAGATCGGCGACTGTTTGATGGATTCTCTCAGTCTTGCATCGATGTCATCGACCTCACGACGGAGGAAGTCGATATGACGGCGGATGCCGTGCTTGACCTCTGCCGAGATTGCACGACTGAGGCGATTCTGTTCGGCGACGATCATCTCCTTGACAGCTAGCCGACGCTTCGTGAGCTCAGCCAAAGCTCGCGAGACCTCGTCGGGGATTCGTCGAGGCTCGGGTTTGACGTCCCTGCCGAATCGGGCGATCACCTCAGCGTCGATCCGGTCAGTCTTCGCGAGGATGCCCAACGCCTTTGCGTAATCCCGCACTTGACGTGGGTTAATCACG
The DNA here is from genome assembly GCA_963714745.1 of uncultured Acidobacteriota bacterium. Classification (GTDB taxonomy): domain Bacteria; phylum Acidobacteriota; class Thermoanaerobaculia; order Thermoanaerobaculales; family Sulfomarinibacteraceae; genus CAVQPK01. Next base: position 677,721 of record CAVQPK010000007.1, on the reverse strand, counting down.
ACCACCGGAAAGGTCCGGGCAGCGAGGTGGGCGGCGACTCGGATCTCCAGGCCCCCGGTTGCCTCCATGACGACGAGGTCCGCTTCTTCTTTCCGGAGCCACTCGGAGAGCTCCTCGAGCCCGGTGTCTGTGTACTCCACTGTGAGCCGCGTCAGACGAGGAAGCAGACACCCTTCGATCTCGTCCTTGGCGATGTCGAGCCCAACGACATTCATGACACCCATCCTGTCCACCTTCCCGGGCCCTTCCCTCCGCCGTCCCTGCCTTGTAGATGCGAACTCGCCGTTCGACCAACCGTTCGGGCTAAAGCAGAGGGCTTCACGGCACGCGGATCCTCGCTCTGTGACGGTCCTTGAACCAAGGCACATACGGTCTCGCGTACCGCGGCCACTTCGTTCGATCTCGACCCGCAATCCGGTGCGGAGTTGTGGAAAACGGGGCCCTACCCGTTTCCCACAGCCTCCGCACCGCCGACGACGACGATCCGATCCATCGAGACACCGCTTCGAACATACAAGGCACGGAGGCACAGAGGCCCCCACCCACCCGGGAGTGACGGCCAGGATCGCCGTAGGGGAGCAGCTTGGAGGCCGTCTCACAACTCCTGTCGGCCCGCTTCTCCGGGTTCACTCGATGTGACTCCCCACGTTTTCGAGTGAACCGCAAAGGTCGCGAAGGGGACCGCCAAGAGGATTCAAACACGACCTTCGCGTTCTTTGCGTCTTCGCGGTTCTGCTCTCGGGTGGGTGGCGGCTCTGTGTCCTCTCGGTGCCTCCGTGTCTCTGTGGTTCCGTCCTCTCGCGCTCGTCCTCTTGATTTATGCTTCGTTTATGCCTACACTGTGAGGTGGATCCCATGGAGGGAAACGATGGCCGCCTCACAGCCCCGAGCCCTCGCCCCCGAAGCCCTACAGGCGCTGCCTCCCGAACTCGCCGGGCTCATCCGCCGCGGCTCGGAGCTGCCGCGGCGCCGGGCCGGGGCGAGCCTGCTGGCGACCGGCCTCGAGCCCTTCGACGAGCTGCTCGGCGGCGGTCTGCCCCGGGGCGCCCTCACTGAGCTGGTCGGGCGCGGCTCCTGCGGCCGGCTCGCGCTGCTCTACGCCGCCCTCCACGCCGTCACCGACGCCGGCGAGACCGCCGCCCTGGTCGACCTCGGCGACAGCCTCGACCCCCAGGCCGCCGCCGAGCACGGGGTCCGCCTCGAGCGCCTGCTGTGGCTGCGGCCGCGCCGCCTCGGCGACGCGGTGGCGGCGGGCGAGATGCTGGTGGAAACCGGCTTCCCCCTGGTCGCCCTCGACCTCGGCCTGCCCCCGGTCCGCGGCCGCACTCCCCTCGCCGCGTGGCTGCGCCTGGCCCGCGGCGCCGGCGAGCGCGGCGCCGTGGTGCTGGCCGCCTCGCCCTACCGCCTGAGCGGCTGCGCCGCCGAGACCGTGGTCGTCGCCCGGCGCGGGCGCGGCGCCTGGTCGGGAAGCCGCGGCGCGGTCCGGCTGCTCGACGGCCTCGAGATGCGCCTCGTCGCCGCCAAGCGCCGCGGCGCCCGCCCCGAGGAGGAGACCGCCGCCCTCCTCCTCCACCCCGAGACCCGCCGTCCGACCGCCTCGCCGCACCGCTCCACCGAGATCGAACCGGAGGTCCGCCATGCCTGAGGTCCTCGTCTCCGTCCTGGAGGCCCGCACTCCCCGCCGCCTCGCCCTGCGATGCGGTGAGCTCCACGAGCTGCTCACCCTGCTGCCCCGCGCCGCCGCCGCGCTCGCCGCCGGCCTCGCCTTCGTCACCCTGCTGTTCTGCCTCTGACCCCACGATGACCCGTCTCGCCTGCCTCCGGGTGCCGCTCTTCCCCCTCGCCGCCCGGCTGCGCGCCGAGCCCGAGCTGGCCGGGGCGGCGGTGGTGGTATGCGAGGGCAACGGCGCCGCGGCCCGGGTCGCCGCGGCCTCCCGCGACGCCCGGCGACACGGCGTGCGGGCCGGGATGACCCTGGCCCAGGCCCGCGGCGTGCTGCCCGACCTCCTCGCCCGCGGCCGCGACCCGGTCGCCGAGGCCTCCGCCCGCGAGGCCCTGCTCGAGGCCGCCTGGACCCTCTCGCCCCGGGTCGAGGCGGCCGACGACGACCTCGCCTTCGCCGACGTCGACGGCATGGAGGGGCTCTACCCCGGTCCCGGCGGCGAGCGGCAGATGGCCTCGGACGTCCAGCGCGCCGCCGAGGCCCTCCACCTGCCGCTGTGGGTCGGGATCGCCGGCACCAAGCTCGCGGCCCGGGTCGCCGCCGGCCGCGGCGAGGCTCCCACCCTCGTGCCCGACGGCGGCGAGGCCGACTTCCTCGCCCCGCTCCGCCTCGAGGCGCTCGCCCCTTCGCCCCGGCTCGCCGCCACCTTCGCCCGCTGGGGCGTGGCCACCGTCGGCGCGCTCGCCGCCCTGCCCCCGGGTGAGGTCGCCCGCCGCCTCGGCCGCGAGGGCATCGCCGCCCACCGCGCCGCCCGCGGCCTCGACCCCACCCCCCTGGTGCCCTGCCCCCCTGCGCCCACCCTCTCGGAGGGCATGGAGCTGGAGTGGCCGGCGGTCACCGTGGAGCCCTTGCTGTGGGCCGTGCGCCACGCCCTCGAGCGGCTCGACGGCCGCCTCGCCCGCCACGAGCTCGCCTGCGCCCTGCTCGAGCTCGAGCTCGGCCTCGAGCCCGAGGGCCACGACCGGCGCGCGATCCGGCTGCCGGCGCCGGTGCGCGACGTCGGCGCGCTGGTCGACCTGGTGCGGCTCGAGATCGAGGCCCGGCCCCCGGCCGCCCCGGTCGCCGCCTTCACCTGCGTCGCCCACCCCGACCGCCGCCGCCTCGGCCAGCTCACCCTGTTCGGCCCCGCCGAGCTCTCGCCCCAGGCCCTCGCCACCACCCTCGCCCGCCTCGCCGCCCGCCTCGGCCCCGACCGGGTCGGCTCGCCCCGCACCGTCGACGGCCACCGCCCCGAGCGCTTCGCGGTGGCGTCGTTCGAGCCGCCGCCGCCCCCTGCCGAGCGCCGCCCGCCCCGCCGCGGCCGCGGCCTGCTCGCGGTCAGGGTGCTGCGCCCGCCGGTCGGCCTCGAGGTGATCACCGAGCCCCTCGCCGCGACCGACGGCGAGCGCCCGGTCTCGGTAGCCTCGGCCAACGGCGCCACCCCCCACCTCCAGGGGCTGGTGCGGGTCGCCTCCGGCCCCTGGAACCTCGAGGAGGGCTGGTGGGGCGAGGACCCGGTCGAGCGCGACTACTGGGACGTCGAGCTCTCCGGCGGCGGCCTCTACCGCATCTTCCGCGACCGCGGCTCGAAGGAGTGGTTCGCGGACGGGATCTACGACTAGACCGGCCGGCTCGCTCGAGAGCCGACGACGACCGGAACCTCGACGCGCCCCTACTTGGCAGCGTGCTCCTTCGGTGCGTCGCTCAGGCTGTACTTGACGGTCAGCACGTAGTAGACCGCTACCGGCTCGCCGTCGAGGGTGGCGGGCTCGAACTCCCACTGGGAGAGGGCGTCGAGGGTGGGCTGCACGAAGGCCTCGTCGGGGGCCCTGAGCACCTTCATGTTGACGATCCGGCCCTCGGCGGAGATCTCGGCGTCGACGACGACCACGGCGGTGACACCCGCCTTGCGGGCCTCCTCGGGGTACTTCGGCAGGACCTTGTGAACGGCCTTCGGCTCGGTGATCGGACCGTCGGTCTCGTAGCGGATGGGCTTCGGCTGACTGCTCTGGTCCGCGGTGGCGGAGCCGCCGCCGTCGGCGGCGGAGAAGGCGGGAACCAGGCCGGGCACGTAGGCGGTGGACGAGGAGTCGGCGGGGAAGGCGCCGGCGGCGACCACCACCGCCGCGCCGACGGCGATACCGGCGACGAAGACGGCGATCACGACGTGGGCTCTGGACATGGAGACCTCCCGGGTCAGCGCGGCCACCCGCTGGCGCAGGTGACCGCGGTCGAGGAGGGCGACGGCCGGCGCTGGCGGGGCCCCGGAAGCCCCCCGCGCCATCTGCCACAGGCCCTCGAGGTAGCTGCGCCGCCGGCGGGTGGTGCGGACGACCTCGGCGTCCACGACCTGCTCGCGGGCGAGCGCGACACGGCCGAGCAGGATCCGCACCCCGGGGTGGAACCACAGCGCGGCCTTGACGAGCTCCTCGGCGACGGCGACCGGCCAGTGACGCCACCGCACGTGGAGCAGCTCGTGCACGACCAAGGCCTCCTGGACCTCGGGGTCGAGGTCGGGGAAGCTCTCGGGGAGCAGCACCACGGGGCGGGTCACGCCGAAGGCGACCGGCACCGCGGTGTGCGGAGAGATCAGGATCAGGGCCGAGACACCGACGCGGCCCTCGGCGGCGAGGACGGGCTCCGGCAGCGGCTCCAGCGGCCGGGCGTCGCGGCGCAGCCTGCCCAGAGCGGCGAGGCCGAGCACGACCCGGGCCACCAGGGCGAGCGCGACCGTCGCGACGACCAGCGCCAACCACGGCGCGGCCGCCCGTCCGTCCTCGCTCGGCACCGCGCCGGCGACCACCTCCACCACCATCGAGCCCCGGGCGAGGAGCGGCTCCGGCGAGGAGGGGACGGCGAGCGGGGCCACCACCGGCAGCAGCAGCACGAGGCCCAGCAGCGCCTGCCAGTAGCGCAGGCGGGCAGCCGGGAGCCGCAGGCCGATCAGGCGCGGCAGCGCCATTCCGACACCGAGCACGACGGCGGTCTGGACGGCGGCCGCGGCCAGGACGGAGGCGCTCACTGCTCGCTCTCCTCGATCATCCGGCGCACCTCCTCGAGGTCCCGTGCGGACAGGCGGCGGTCCTTCACGAGGCTCATCAGCAAGGGCCGTGCCGAGCCTTCGAAGACCCGGTCGACGAACTCGTCGACCATGCCCGAGAGCACCCGGCTCTTCGCCTCGACCGGCGCGTAGACGAACGCTCGCCCCTCCTTCGACCGCTCGAGGTGGCCCTTGTCGGCGAGAATGCCCATCAGGGTCATCACCGTGGTGTAGGCCACGTCGCGCTCGCGGGCGACCACCTCGTGGACCTCGCGCACCGTCGCGCGTCCCAGGTCCCAGACCACACGCATGATCTCGAGCTCGGCTTCGGTCAACGTTGCACTCGGGCGTCTCGACATACGAACAAATTAGTACGAAGGATTTCGGATGTCAAGGGGGCCGCTGCTGCGGCCCCCTTGACATCCGAAATCCTAGCTTGATTTTATGCTCTATTTACACTACATTTCTCTTTCTCCCGCCGCGGGAGGAAGAGAAATGTACGGGGAGCTGCACTGCGCGTCGGCGTTTTCTTTCCTCGAGGGCGCTTCGGAGCCCGAGACGCTGGTGGCACGCGCGGCGGAGCTCGGCCTGCCCGCGGTCGCGCTGGTCGACCGCAACGGGGTCTCCGGCGCGCCCCGCTTCTGGAAGGCCGCCCGCGAGGCCGGGATCAAGCCCCTGGTCGGCGCCGAGGTGGTGCTCGAGGAGGAGATCCCGGGGCGTGAACGGCGCGGCGACGGCGAGGCCCTGCCCGGTCCGCTCGGTCTGGTCCCCGACCCGCCACCACCCGGCACTCCCCTGCCCCGCGTCACCCTGCTCGCCGCCGACCGCGGCGGCTACCGCAGCCTGTGCCGCCTGCTCACCTCCGCCGCGGCCGGCCGGCAGAAAGGACACGCCCGGGCGAGCTGGACCGATCTCGAGCGCCATGCCGACGGCCTCCACTGCCTCTCCGGCGGCGCCGAAGGGCTGGTCCGGCTGCGGCTTGCCCACCGCGGCCTCGACGCCGCCCGCCGCACCCTCGAGCGCCTCGCCTGGCTCTACCCGGGGCGGCTGCACGTCGAGCTCCAGCGCCACGGCCTGTCGGAGCAGGAGCACGCCAACCGGGCGCTGGTCGGGCTCGCCGAACGCCTGCGCCTGCCGCTGGTCGCCACCGGAGGAGTGCGCTACGCCGGCGAGCAGGACAAGGAGCTGGCCGACGTGCTGGCCTCGATCCGCGAGGGTGTGCCTCTCCATCGCGCCGGGCGCCTGCTCGAGGCGCAGCGCGCCCGCCACCTCGCCTCCCCCGAGGCGATGGCCCGCCGCTTCGCCGACCTGCCGCGGGCGGTGGCCGGCGCCGCCGAGCTCGCCGAGGCGCTCGAGTTCACCCTCTCGGACCTCGGCTACCGTTTTCCCGAGTATCCTCTGCCGCCCGGCGAGACCCCGTCCTCGTACCTGCGTCGCCTCACCTGGGCCGGCGCCCGCACCCGCTTCCGGCCGCTCTCAGCCCGTGCCCAGGCCCAGCTCGAGCGCGAGCTCGCCCTGATCGAAAAGCTCGACCTCGCCGGCTACTTCCTGATCGTCTGGGACATCGTCCGCTTCTGCCATCGAGGAGGGCATCCTCGCGCAAGGACGCGGCTCGGCGGCCAACTCGCGGTCTGCTACGCGCTCTCGATCACCGCCGTCGACCCGGTCACCGATGGACCTCCTGTTCGAGCGCTTCCTCTCCGAGGAGCGCGGCGAGTGGCCGGACATCGACCTCGACCTGCCCTCGGGCGACCAGCGCGAGAAGGTGATCCAGTACGTCTACCGCGCGCTACGGTCCGCGCGGCGCGGCGATGACCGCCAACGTGATCACCTACCGCTGCGCGATCGGCGGCGCGCGAGGTCGGCAAGGTGCTCGGCTTCTCCCTCGAGCAGGTCGACCGCCTCTCCCGCCGCCTCGGCCGCCACGCCTCGACCGAGATCCGCGAGGGCGTCCGCACGCCTCGACGAGGAGCTGCGAGTGGTCGGGCTCGACCCGGAGGCGACCGCCGCCGCCACTTCAGCGCCTGTGGTGGAAGATCCAGAACCTGCCGCGCCACCTCGGCCAGCACTCGGGCGGGATGGTGGTCGCCGCCGGCCGCCTCGACGAGGTCGTCCCGCTCGAGCCGGCCGCGATGGAGGGCCGCACCGTCATCCAGTGGGACAAGGACGACTGCGCCGACCTCGGCATCATCAAGATCGACCTGCTCGGGCTCGGCATGCTGGCCGCCCTCGAGGACGCGATCCCGATGATCCGCGAGCCACGAGGGGGTCGAGCTCGACCTCGCCCACCTGCCCCCCGACGACCCGACGGTCTACGACATGATCCGCCGCGCCGACACCGTCGGGGTCTTCCAGATCGAGAGCCGGGCCCAGATGGCCTCGCTGCCGCGCAATCGCCCCGAAGAACTTCTACGACCTCGTGGTCGAGGTGGCGATCATCCGCCCGGGCCCGATCATCGGCCACATGGTCCACCCCTATCTCGAGCGCCGTCAGGGCCGCGAGGCGGTCCGCTACCCGCACCCCGGCCTCGAGCCGATCCTCGAGCGCACCCTCGGGGTGCCGCTCTTCCAGGAGCAGCTCCTGCGGATCGCGATGGTCGCGGCCGGCTTCTCCGGCGGCGAGGCCGAGGAGCTGCGCCGCGCGATGGGCTTCAAGCGCTCGGCGGAGCGGATGGCAAGCGATCGAGGCCAAGCTGCGCCGGGGCATGACCGAGCGCGGCATCGGCGCCGACGCCCAGGAGGAGATCGTGCGCTCGATCACCTCGTTCGCGCTCTACGGCTTTCCCGAGTCGCACGCCGCCAGCTTCGCGCTCATCGTCTACGCCTCGGCCTACCTCAAGGCCCACCACCCGACCGCCTTCTACGCCGCGCTGCTCAACGCCTGGCCGATGGGCTTCTACCACCCCGCGACGCTGGTCAAGGACGCCCAGCGCCACGGGGTCGAGGTGCGGCCGGTGGACGTCAACCGCTCCGGCTGGCGCTGTCGCTGGGAGGAGGGCGCGGTGCGCCTCGGCCTCAGGTGGGTCCACGGCCTGCGCCAGGCCGACGGCGAGGTCATCGAGGGCGAGGCCGCCCGCGCTCCCTTCGCCGACGCGGCCGACCTCGCCCGGCGCACCGGAATCGGCGAGGACGCGGCCACCCGACTCGCCCACGTCGGAGCGCTCGCCCCGCTCGGCCTCTCCCGGCGCCAGGCGCTGTGGCAGGTCGCCGAGGTCGCCCGTCGGCGGGGTCCCCTCGAAGCGGAGCTGCCGGCCGAGGAAGGCTCCCCGCTCGTCGAGATGTCGTCCCTCGAGGAGACCCTCGCCGACTACGCCGGCCTCCACCTCACCACCGGACCGCACCTGCTGGCGCACCTGCGGGGCGGGCTCGACCGGCGCGGCGTGCTCACGGTGGCGTCGTTGTCTGGCCGCAACGACGGTGACGTGGTCCGCGTCGCCGGCGCGGTGATCGTGCGCCAGCGTCCGGGAACCGCCAAGGGCTTCGTCTTCCTGACCATGGAGGACGAGACCGGGATGATGCAGGCGATCGTGCGGCCGGACCTGTTCCGCAGCCAGCGCAGCCTGATCGTCACGACCCCGGTGCTGGTGGTCGAAGGCACGCTGCAGCTGCGCGACGGTTCGGCCTCGGTCAAGGCCAGGCGCTTCGACCCGATCCCCACCGAGGCCCGCCTCACGAGCCACGACTTCCACTAGGATCCGTGCCGCGTCGACCCTTCAACCCCGGCCTCGGTGGAGAGCCATCCCTGGATCGGCGCGGCACGAAGCGCCCGGATGCGCTGCGCGCCTCCCGGGCGACTCAGGGGGAGGAGCACGGGACCTGGAGAGGATTGGGCGAGCTCGCTACTCGACGAGTACCCAGGCGCAGGGATTCTGGATCCTCGAGCCGGCGAAGCGGCCGGTCACGGCGCCGGGGAAGGCAGCCGCGAGGCGCTCGACCCCGGGGTCCGGGAGCAGGACCAGCAGCGGGCGGGGCACCGCCGCAACCTGTTCCACCGGGTCGCCGCCGGGATCGCCCACCACACCCTCGACGCCCGGGGCCATGAAGGCGTAGGCCTCGTGCCCGAAGGTCTCCGGCGTCTCGGTCAGGTCGAGCACGGACCGGACCCCCGGGTGGTCCGCGAGCCAGCGCACCACCAGGTCGCGCCGCTCCGGCGGCCACTGGCGCCGGGCGGGGTCGCGGAAGGCCGCCGCGCTCGAGGCCCCGACCACCACGGCCAGCGCGGTCACCACCACCACGACCGCCCACGTCGTCCGGCGGCCGATCCTGCGCGACTGCTCCACCAACCACGCCAGCCCGATCGCCGGCAGAATCATCACGGCGGTGGAGATCCCGGACAACCGCGGCGAGAACGGCGCGTCGACGGTCAGCACGCCGCCAGCCACCAGCGTGCCCCCGAGCCAGAGCCACACCAGCAGGTGGGCGAGCCCGGGGGGCACCTCGCCCACCCTGTCGGCGGTGGCTCCCCGCCGCCGCAGCCGCCACACCGCGACCGCCCCGATCACGCCGCCGAGCAACACTGCCGGCCACAGCACCGGGGGCATGAAGGCCCCCCGGAACCCGTACTGCATCGAGGTGTCCCCACCCCGGGTCCACAGCTCCGCGGTGCGGGCGGCCTGGTGGACGAGGACGTCCACGGTGGATGCGCTGCCCACCTGGCCCCGGACGTGCCGCGCCGCTTGGTCGCCCAGCACCAGGACCTGGTCCGTCCGGTAGCCGAAGGCTCGAGGGTGCTCGAGGTAGTACGGCAGCAGGGGCGCGACGACGAGCAGGGCGAAGCCGAGCACGACCTCCGCGGCGCGGGCCGTCAGCCGGGGCCCCGCGCGACCCGAGGCCGCCCAGGCCGCCGCCCAGACCACCAGCAGCAGCGGGACAAGGCGCACGGCGTAGTAGGTCTGCAGGCCGATGCCGAGCACGACCCCGGCCCCCGCCAACCACACCGGGCGTCTCGTGCGAGCGGCGGCCACTGTCAGCGCCAGCACCCACACCGTAGCCGCCACCGCCTGCACGTAGTGGTGGCCGCTCCGGCTGAGCTGCAGGTGCCAGTGATAAGGAACCGTCAGCACCAGCCACAGCAGCGCCGGCACCCGGCCGAACAGGGCACGCACCAGCAGGCCGCCCCCGACCAGCGACGCCAGACCCAGGACCACCGAGCCCATCCGCAGCCCGATCAGGTCGTCGCCGAACAGGCGCATCGGCAGGCTGGTCAGAAAGAACCCCAACGAAGGACAGAAGTACCACCCGGCGGTGAACAGGCCGCGGGCCTCGCCGGAGCCGAGGAATCGACGCGCCTCGAGCCCGCAGCTCATGGCGTCGTTGTGGAGCGGGAACGGGAGCATCGCGAGGTCGCCGGTGCGCAGAACGGCCGCGACGAGCAGCAGAGCCGCCCACGCCGTCAGCTCCAGCAGCCGCCACGGGGGCCCCCAGGGGCCCTCCTCGCTCCGGCCGGGAGCACGGCCGACCACTGTCAGGGGAATGACCCACGCCGCCAGCCAGGCGACCAGGGCGACACCCCAGAGGCTCGGCGTCTGGCCGGTGGCGGTGGCCACCACCAGTGCGACCGCCGCCGCCGCCGCGACCAGAGTCTCCCGTCTCCTGGTCCCCGGCCCGGGGTCGGACTTCGCTGACCACTGGAAGACCGGCTGGCTCATCGTCCCCACGATGGTGCCACGACCCGGACGCTGCGGCACTCCCCGTCTCGCGCAGCGCGGCCGGCGATCCGGCGCCGAGTCGACCCCGGCGTTCGTGGTCCACCTGCCATTCGACCCCCGGTGGCATGTCCGCGGTATCATCGCGGGCATGCGGAAGCGTGACCTTCTCGCCGCGTCGCTCTTCGTTGCCGTGACCACCATCCTCGGCGGGTGTGCCACCGCGCCGGGACCCGAACCACCTCCGTCCGCCCCCGCCCCCACACCAGCACCGGACGGCGCGGCCGTGCTCGACCGCGCGGTGGCTGCGATGGGCGGCGCCGAGATCGTGGATCAGGTCACGACCCTGCACCTGGTCGGCCGCTCGACCCGCGAGCTGGCCGGAGGGCGGGTCGACACCAGCACGGTCCGGACGGTGATCGCCTTCCCCGACCGGTTCCGCCAGGAGATCGAGGGGAGGGTCGGGCCGCTGGCGACGCTCTTGAATCACGACGGTGCATTCCTGGCAGCAGTCGGCATGCTGCTGCCGCTGCCCGTCGAGCAGCGCGACTGGATGGCCGCCTCCCTGAGGCGCAACCCGCTCCGGCTGCTCCAGCTGCGTGCGGAGCTCGAGCTCGGAGGGACTTCGATGGACGCCGGCGGACCGCTGGAGCGCGTCGAGGCGGTCCTCGGCGACGACCGGATGGTGCTCGGATTCGACTCGGACTCGGGCCTGCTGGTGCTGGTCACCGTGCCCGAGGCCACGGTCCCCGAATCCGGTACCGGCGAGTATTCGGTCACCTTCGACGACTGGCGGGAGGTGGGCGGCGGGCTGCTCTACCCCTTCGTTTCCAGCGCCACCTTCGACGGTCGCCGGGTCTTCCGTACCGAGCTCGACACGGTGGCGGTCAACCCCACCGTCCGAGACGACCTCTTCGCCTCGGCGGCGCTGGTCCTGACTCCGACTGAGGAGGGCGCCGCACCACCCGCCCCGTGACCCCCGCGCACCAGCGCGTCGCCTTGACCGCGTCGGCACGATTGCCGACACTGGCGCAATGAGCGAGCTGGTTCTGATCGTCGACGACGAGCCGGGGATTCTCACCGCGCTCGCCCAGATCCTCGGCGACGAGGGCTACCGGACCCTGACCACGGGCAGCGGTGAGGAGGCGCTCACGCTCTGCGCCGAGCACCACCCGGCAGTGGTCTTCCTCGACATCTGGCTTCCCGACCGCGACGGCCTCGAGACCCTGCGGGCGCTGCGGGAGCTCCACCCTGGGGTGGCGGTGGTGATGATGTCGGGCCACGGCACCGCCTCGACCGCCGTCAGGGCGATCAAGATGGGCGCCCAGGACTACCTCGAGAAACCACTCTCCTACGACGGCGTGGTCGAGGCGGTCCGCTCGGCGCTGGCCGATCGGACAGGGCTGCGGGACCGCTCGGGCGCCGAGGTCGAACGGGTCGACCCGGCGCCGTCGGTGTCCCTCGCTCCTCCCCCGGCGTTTCGGCTCCTGGAAACAGGCGACGCGCCGCAGCGGACCGTGCGCTCCGCGAGTGTTATCTACGGCCTCGGTCTGCACTCGGGCCGGCAGACCGGTATGGTGCTGCAGCCGCTGCCGCCTTCAACCGGCATCCACTTCGTGACGCTCCCCCGCGGCACGGTCATCCCGGCCCACCTGGGCTCGGTTGCGGAGACCGACTACGCCACCACCCTGTCCGCGGGCGGAGACAGCATCAAGACCGTCGAGCACCTGCTGTCCGTGCTCCACGCCCTCGGCATCACCAACCTCCTGGTCAAGGTCCACGGTGAGATCCCGGTTCTCGACGGCTCGGCGCTCGAGTTCTGCCGCCGGATCCAGGAGATCGGCATCGTCGAGCAGGACGCACCCCGCCGCGAGGTCGTGATCGACCGGCGCTACGAGGTCGGCACCGGCAACCGGAGCCTGGTGGTCGAGCCGGCCGACCGGTTCTCGGTGTCCTACCTCCTGCGCTACCCGCCTCCGGTCGGAGAGCAGCACTTCGAGTTCGAGCTCTCGGGCATCGACGCCTACGTCCGCGAGGTCGCCCCCGCCAGGACCTTCGGTTTCATGCGCGACCTCAAGATGATCAACGAGCTCGGGCTCGGCTCCGGCGGTCGTCTCGACAACTTCATTCTGGTCGGCGAGGACGAGGTGATCAACACCGAGCTCCGCTTCCCCGACGAGTTCGTGCGCCACAAGGTGCTCGACGTCATCGGCGACCTCTACCTACTGGGCTACCCCTTCCGGGGCAAGGTGACCGCACGCCTCACCGGCCACCGCGACAACATCGCCATCCAGAGAGCCATCCTCGAAGCGAACGCGTAGGAATACCACAGAGGCACCCAGGCACGGAGAGGGGCACAGAGCCCCCTCCCAACCGAGGAGTTGGGGTTCTCTGTGCTGCTCTGTGCCTCTGTGGTTCACTCCGGCTTCCGCTGGCGCCACTTGGCTCGGAAGGCCCGGCGATTCCTTTCGAAGAGGGCGTTGCGCTCGTTCTCGTCGAGCCGCTCGAACGAAGCCTGCTGCCAGTGGTGGACGAAGGCGTCGCGTCGGCAGATCGACTTGAGGCCGGCGGCGCGCAGCCGGCGGGCGTAGTCGTCGTCCTCGAACAGCCCGACCCCGAAACGCTCGTCGAGCTCGCCGACCTGCTGCCAGACCTCGCGACGCACGGTGGCGCAATAGAGGGCGAGCATCGGCAGCTCGACCGCCTCGCCCGAGTGGTTCCCGACCCACTCCGCGGCCCAGGCGTCGAGCCCGTCGAGGTCAGAGCCGTAGCCCACCGCGATCCGCGCCTGGTTGCCGATCGCGTTGGTCACCGGCCCCGCCATGCCCACGACCGGGTCGCCGAGCACCGCCCTTGCCAGCACCGAAAGCCACCCGGCGGTCGGCACGGTGTCCGGGTTCAGGAAGCACAGCACCTCGCCCTGCGCCAGCCGCGCCGCCTGGTTGGTGGCGGCGGGAAAGCCGCGGTTGTCCGGGTTGCGAACCACCCGCAGCCACGGACGCTCGGCCGCCGCGCCCTCGAGCCAGTCGCCGGTTCCGTCCGGCGAGGCGTTGTCGACCACGATGACCTCGTAGGATGGCCACGCCGTCACCGCCTCGAGCCGTTCCAGGCAGAGCCGGGTCATCGCCTCGCCGCCCCAGGTGACCATCAGGATCGAGACCTTCGGCCACAGGTCGACCAGCGCGGCCTCCAGCTGCCCGGCCCGCACGTCCCACGACGCGGCCCGGGCCCGCCTCCGTCGGCTCTGCCTCGCGCCGGCATCGTTCGCGGACCCGACCGCCAGGTCGAGGGCCTCGACGAATGCCTTCGTCCCGGACGCGGTCGACACCTCGGGGGCGAGCCGTTCCAGCTCGGGTAGCGGCGTGGCCACCACCGGGAGCCCGAGGGCGAGCATCTCGTAGACCTTGACCGGGTCGGTGGCCTCGGTCAGCGGCGTGCTGAGAAACGGGATCATGCCGACGTCGAAACCTGCCGCGATCCCGGGCAGCTCCCGGTACGGGACCTCTCCCATCAGGTGGACGTTGGCGCAGCCCGCGAGCGGTGCCAGGGCGGCGCCCGCGGTCGAGCCCACCAGCACGAACGTCCAGGCTGGGCGGGCCGCAGCAACCGCCGCCACGAGGTCGGCGTCGAACCAGCCGGCCACCGCCCCGAAGTAGCCGACCACCGGACGCGGAAGCGCCGCCAGCCGACCGTCGGGCTCGGCGCTCGACCACCTCTCCCACTCGCAGCCGTTGCCGATGCGCACCACTCTCCGGGCCTGCGCGCTCGCGCTCTGCTCGAGCTTCGCCGAGGTGGCGACCACCAGGTCCGCGGCGTCGAGCAGGGCCGGCTCGTCCGCCGCCGGACCTCCCGACACTCCTGGGAACGCGCCGTGGTCGTCGAGCCGGTCGTACACCAGCGGCATCCCCGTCCTGGCCGCGAGCTCTTCAGCCAGGGGCCCCCAGAAGGGCAGCTGGGTCACCACAACCGCCTCGTTGAGGCCGGCAGCGGCGCGCAGTCTGCCGAGAGCCTCCGCGAGCGCCCCGGCCTCGGCCTCCGGGAGCCGGCTGCGGTATGGGTCGAGCGCCCGCGGCGCCACGAGGGTGATGCCGCGGACACCGGCGGCGAGGGGCTCGGCGGTGACCCTGGCCTCGGTCCGGCCGAGCTCGAGGCGCGGTTCGACGTAGAGCACCGGCCAGCCCCGCTTGGCGAGGGCGGTGGCGAGATGCTGAGGCCGCTGGGTCCGGAAGTCCCACTCCACCGCCGCCAGCAGCACGACGGTCGGACGGGAGCGTCCACACTCTCCGGTGATCAGGCCAGCCAGCTCCGGCCCGGTCAGCGACCGGTCAGGGCGTCTCCCCCTCAGCCACCTGAGAACGCTCAGCAGGCGCATCCTCACCGGCACCGGCAGGATTCGCGGCACCAGCGCCCGCGCCGTCTCCCACGGACGCAGGGGCACCGAGAGTCGCCACGGGCGCCGGATTCGGGGCCGCTCAACCATCGGGCCGCCATCCGCGCCGGGACCTGAAGCGGTCGGCGTACTCGGCGACGAGCCCCACGGCGAGCCCGATCTCGGCGGCGAGGAAGTCCGCCGTCTCCCGCCGCCCGAACGGCGACAAACGCCACCATGCCGCGAGGCGGATCGCACGCCGCGCAAGCTGCACGGCGAGCGACACCGGGCCGGTGGCCTTGGGGAGGTAGAGATCGTGCTGCATGCGGTAGCTCACCCGGGTGGCGGCGCGCACCATCCGCCGCAGGTTCGCGCGGGTGAAGCGGGAGGGCTCGACATCGTGCCGCACCGCCGCATGGGGGGTCACGACCACTGCAGAGCCGAGCCGGCCGGCCAGGGCCGCGGCCACGACCTCCTCACCACCCCCGTAGTCTGTGCCACGTCGCCCGTAGCCGCACCGGAACCCCCCGATCGCCAGCAGCACGTCACGTCGCGCGGACCAGTTGGCGCCCCAGGGGTATCGCCACCATTCGCCGACCACGGTCGGTCGCTCGACTCCCGGCTCGAAGTGGCTCCAGTAGGGCCAGGCCTCGCGATCCAGCCAGGGCGGAGCGTCGGGGGGCGGGAGCAGCCGGATCGGCCCACCGATCACCCCGGCCCCTGGGACTGCCCGATAGGCCTCGAGAAGGCCCTCCAGCCAATCCTCCTCGGCAACCGCGTCGTCGTCGAGAAAGCAGGTGATGGCGCCACGCGCCGCGGCGACGCCGGCGTTGCGGGCGTGGGAGAGGCCGGTGTGGGGGGCGAGGAGCAGCCGGGTGGTCGGACCGCCGTCGTTCGCGGCCGGGTCGGGCCGGACCATCTCGTCCAGCTCCACGTCGGGATCGTTGTTGACCACCAGGATCTCGAACCGCGTCGGGTCGAGGGTCTGGCGCCGGACCGAGTCGAGAGCGGCGGCGAGCCGTGCGCTGCGGCGGTAGGTGCAGAGCACGACCGAGACCTCGCAGGTGGACCCGACCGGGTCGAACAGCTCCGCCTCGACCCGCCGCAGGTGCTCCGCCCGCGCTCTGACGTCCAGTGCCGCGAACGCCGCTGCCGGGTCGACGAGCCCGAGCCATCCCTGGTGGGATCGATCGGTCGCTCGGAGCTCGGCACCCTCGGCCACGGACGCACACAGGTTCCAGCCCTCGGGCATCCGTCGGGGGAGCCCCTCCGCCCGGCCGGTCAACAGAACCGTGAGCGCGCCCGCTGCCGCAGCTCCGGAGGGCTCGGCGGCCTCCGACGGGTCCTCGCTCCAGCACAGCCTGATCGAGGGCTGAAAGAAGGGCGGCAGCCGGCTCGGGTCGAGCTCGCCCGGCGCCATCACGAGGTCGCCCGCCGCCCGCGCCCTGTTCAACAGTGCCGCGACGAAGCTCCGGGTCCGGTCCTCCGGAGCGACCCACCAGATCAGCGGCCAGAGCGCGAAGTCGCGGCGGAAGTCGTCGAAGACCATCAGCCGCTCCCGCCGGGCGAGGATCCCCAGCTCGGCCTCCCGAGCGGTCAGCGAGCGGCCGTGGATGCGGTACTGGTACAGAGGCTGGTCGAAGTCTGCGTGCTCCAGGCGACAGAGCTCGTTGACCTGCATCCAGTAGTCGTAGTCCTCCACGGTGAACCGGTGCCGCGAGTAGTCCCCGAGCAGCCACGCGACCCGGTCGCGATAGAGGAAGGCGGCTCCGACCGTGTTGTTGGGCCAGGTGTTGAGCTCGCCGAGGTTGACCGGCATGTGGACCCGGGCGCTCCCCCGCGGCCGCTGGTAGCCCCAGTACCACTGGGACTGCTCGAGAGGATGGCCGTTGTCGTCGATCAGCTCGAGGTTGCCATAGGTCATGTCCCACCCGGGGTGACGGCCGAGGCAGGCGACCATCTCGTCGAGGAAGCGGGGCGCCATCCGGTTATCGTCGCTCAACCAGGTGAGGAAGGCCCCGCGGGCCGCGCGGAACCCGCTCGAGAGGGCGACCGGGAGGCCGCGGTTCTCCTGTCGCAGAACCCTCACCCGCGGGTCCGACGCGGCGAGCCGGCCGAGCAGGTCCGGGGTGGCGTCGGTCGACCCGTCATCGACGACGATCAGCTCGAGCTCCCGCCGGGTCTGCTCGAGCACGCTTGCCGCAGCCTCGGCCAGGTAGCGCTCACCGTTGAAGACCGGGAGCACGACCGAGACCAGCTCGGGCTCGGTGGGACACCGAACGCCCACGAGATCGGTGCCGATCCGGCGCTGCCGTGCCCGCCGGTCACGGATGAAGCGGTGTCCGTACCACGATGCCAGCAGGTGCCGGCGCGCCCCGGCCCGGACCCGCTCCAGCAGGTGGCCGGGGTTCACGGCGCCAGGCGGTCCGGCCGTCGGCAGTCCGACCACCGCGCCGGAACCGATACCACGCCCCAGCCGGCCAGCAGGAGCAGTGGGAAGGTCCACGGATAGTGGTACCGGGACTGGGCCTCGAGCACCACGTGGACCGCCACGAACGCCAGCACCACGAGCAGGGGCAGGACCAGGTCCCGTGGCGGCATCTGCCGCCGCAGCCCGATCACCGCCCCGGCCAGCGCCAGTGCGAGCAACGCGACGTAAGCGTACTGGGAGATTGCGAGCAACCTTGGACGCCACCACTCCATCCGGGCGTTCATGGCCGGGTCGGAGAGCTCGAGAGTGCTCCAGTGGGCCCCGTACCCGTCATCGCTCCAGACGATCGAGAGCTTCTCGAGCTGCATCCGGAGCGTCTCCCAGGGCCGGTCGAGCGCGCGCTGCGCCGCGACCCCGACCGCGATCCGGAGGGCACGGCTGCCGCTTCGGTGGCCAGGCCCTCCGAGCGCCTCGTAGAATCGTCCGGAGTCCGCCTGGTTCCACTGCCCCCGCGCCTCGATGTTCGAGCCCATCAGCACGTTGCCGGCAAGCCAACCCCACTCGGTGTCGAAGCCCAGGGAGCGGGCGACGGGCGCCCGTACCGCGGAGAACGCCGCCCAGGTCACGCCCAGAACCGCCACCCCAACCACCACCTGTCGCCACGGCCGCCGCCACCGGACCACCAACCACCCGACGGCAACCACCACCAGCAACGCCCCGACCGTCCGGAACGCGTCACCTGCGGCGAGGAGGACGCCCGCCAGCGCCAGGCGCGGCAGCGGCCGTGGCGTCCGGGTGGCGTCGATCACCAGGACGAGGGTCCCGAGGTAAAGGGGCACGAACCCGATCTCGGTGGTGAAGGTCCCGCGCAGCATGATGTCGGCGGGCCATAAGGCGAAGAGCACAACCGCAACCCGGGCTCCGGCCTCGCCCACCGTCCTGCGACCCAAAGCCAGGAGGGCGACGACGGTTGGAACCGCCCACAGCACGTTCACCACCCTCGCCGCGAGCAGGCTGCGGCCCGAGACCGCTAGAGCGCCGACCAGCTGCATCACGATGCCCAGGTGCTGCGCCGGCCACTTGTGGGGCTCGCCGTCCAGCACGTTTCCCGCGACCTGGACAAAGCTCTTGAAATCCGAGACGGGCACGGTCGGGATCGCCATCACCCAGGCCAGACGCAGACCGCAGGCGACCGCGAGGGCACCGGCGAGGAACACCCACCCCGGAACGCGGACCAGGGGCCGACTGAGCCGGGCGAGGAGCGCAACGCCGGCCGCCAGCCCGAGCATCGTGAGGGCGATCTCCAGGCGCGACCGACCGGTGAGGGTCCACGCCTGCAGGCCGAAGACCACCCACACCGAGAGCAGGCCGGCGACCACCACGAGCACCAGCCCCGGCACGATCCGCTGGAGCCGCGAGCGCAGGCCGATCCGACGCCTCCCGGGTGCCTCGACCCGTCCCCGTGGACCGCGGTCACGCCGCACGATCATTCCACGCCTTCCCGGGTCACCTTGGAGGTCCGCCCGGCGCCCGATCGAGCGTCCGGACAACATCGCGTACGCGCTCGTGCCACGAGTTCGCCCGGGCGAGCGCTCGCAGCCTCTCGACGAAGCCGGGATCGCCCGCCGCCTCACGCGCCTGGTCGAGGGCGGCGGCGAACTCCTGGGCCGTCGTCGCCACGAAGACCTGCGGGTAGGCCGCGCACTCGGGCATCGGCGTGGTGACGGTCGGAGTCCCTCCGGCAAAGTACTCGTACAGCTTCAGAGGCGAGGTCGCGAGGGTGATGTTGTTGATTTTGAACGGGATCATCGACACGGCGAAGAGCTTGAGATAACCCGGCAGGGTTGCGTAGTCACGGGGCCCCAGCCAGATGACGTTGGGCTCCATGAGCAGAGGCTGTCCGGGGAGGCTCTCGTCATACTGGGGGCCGATGAGCACGAAGCTCCAGTCGCGTCGCTGCCGGGCGACCTCGGCCAGGAGGTCGTAGTCGAACCACTCCGCGAGCGCCCCGTAGTAGCCCGCGACCGGCCGTCCCGAGGCGAGCATGGCGGCCAGCGCATCATCCTCCGCCGGGGCCACCGTGGTGTCTGAGAAGCGGTCGTACTCGACCCCGTTGGGCAGGTAGAGGGCGTCGGGGCGCTCCTTCACCGCCTGCTCGTGGAGCCGGCGCGCCACGCTCGCCACGACCCCCGCTTCGCGGATCCCGCGCCGGTGGTTTCGAGCCAGGAGCTCGGGGTCCTGAGGGAACACCTCCAGGTCGTCGATCCAGTCGTAGACCGAGATCGCGTCTCGGGGGTAGTCGTCGACCTGGTCGAAGTTGTAGGTGAAGGACCACAGCAGCGGTTGCGGCAGGCGTGCCAGGAGCTCCTGGGGACCGCTGTAAAGGAAGAGGTCGGGTTCGATCTCCTCGAAGCCGCTGACCCTGTCGTAGTCTGCGTTCGACGAGTCGAAGATCGCGACCCAGCCCTGGGCGGCGAAGGTCCGGGCGAGGTGGTGAGGGCGCTGGAAGAGCACGATGCTCCAGCCCACCGAGGGCAGGAAGACCACCACACCCTTCCGGTGCTCGAGCCGCCTCAGGATCATCTCGAGCTGGGCCTCGAGTCGGAAGCGCTTGCGGTCCACCGGCTGGCCCTGGGGAGCCGCCAGCGCCTCCGTGGGTGCCGGTGGCGACGGAGCCACTGCCTCGGTCGGCGCGGGCGGCTCGACCGTTTCGGGGACCGGGGCCGGTGGTGCCGGTGGCGGCGCCGGGCGGGCCCGCCGGCGCCACGGCAGCAGGTCGAGCAGGGCCCAGTACGCCGAGCCCAGGCGCCACAGATGTGAGCTCTGCCAACGGTAGAGCTCGGTTTCGAACGATCGCAGCCGAGCCACCTCCGCGTACAGCCCGTTGACCACCCGCTGCAGCCTGGTGTTCTCACGGTGAGCGGCGCTGTTCTCGGCGGTGAGCCGGGTCGAGAGGTCGTCCAGCTCAACCTGCCGCCGTTGCAGCTCGTTCTGCCGGTCCCGCGCCTGGTCTTCCGCCGCCGAACGCGCCGCCTCGGCCCGGCGCAGCTCCTCGGTACGCCCGGCAAGGCGGTCACGCGCCGAGGCCAGCTCCCGTTCGAACCGCTCGCGCTCAGCGTCCGACCGCTGCCGCTCACCCTCGAGCTTCTCGACGCGGCCGATCTGGGCCGCCACCAGCCGCCCGAGCGACTCGCCGAGCTGAGGGGTGAGGGGCCGCGGATCCCGAGGAGGGCCGGAAGCCATGTCCACGAGGCGTGCCAGACCCTCCTTGGCCCGCGCCCCGAGGACAGCGCACCCCTCGCTCATGCGGCGGCGAATCGGGCCTGCGTCGTCGAGGATCGCGCCGATCCGCTCGGACACCGCCTCGGCCGAGACCGAGGCGATCTCCATCGACAGGTCCGCAAGGCGCAGCTCGTCGGCACAGGTGCCGACCTTGGCGTCGTACACCAGCGACGCCGTGGGTACGCCGCCCAGCGCCGCCAGAATCACGGCGTGCAGGCGCATCCCGAGCACTGCGTCGCACCGCCCGAGGAGCGAGGCCGCCTCGGCGGGCGTATCCGGCCGTCCGAGGAGATGGGCTCGCCCGGCGTGCCGCATCAACCGGCGCACACGTTCGGCGACGGCCGCGTCGCCGGAATCCCCGGGTGAGCCCTCGCGCTCGAAGTGCACGGTCTGGAACGGCACCAGAACCACCCGAGCATCGTGCCCCTCGACCACCAGGTCGAGGCCGCGGGCGACCTCACGCTCCCAGAACGACGGGCTGACACCGAGGTCCCAATCACGGAGCACCGCTGCCACCACCGGTCCGTCGCCCGCCGCCAGCCCGGCGATCCGCCGGACCCCGTCGTCCTGGGGTGACGACTCCAGGCTCAGCGCAAAGGCGGGGTCCGCGGCCACGCCGACCAGCCCGGGATCCACCCCGGCGGACGCGAGCAGCGCCCGCGATGCCTCGTCCCGGACGGTGATCGACGACGCCGCGTCGCACGCGGCCCGGGCAAGTCCCAGGGCCGGGTCCGAATCCAGGGGTCCCACCCCGAGTGCGTGCAACGCGACCGGTCGGTCGAAGGCCGCGGCGAGCACGGCCGGACCGGCGTAGAGACCCATGCCCCAGTGCTCCGGAACCAGGAGCCCGTCGGGATCCACGCCCCACCAGTCCTGGAACAGGCCTCCTCCACCGACGACCACCAAGTCCGCGCTCCGCACCGCCCGCGAGATTCCCGCCGCATCCTGCCAGTGCACCGGCTCCACACCGAAGCGCCGCACGGCGTTCTCACAGCTCCCCACCACCACGCTGATCCGGGGAGGAGACGACATCCCCCGCCGCAGGTGGTCGAGGGTCGCGTCGAGGATGGCGTCGTCGCCGAGGTTGCCAAAGCCGAAGTAGCCGACGACCAGGATCTGACGTGCGCGTGGCACCGCTGGGACCTCCCGACGCGAGCTGCGCTCGAGTGTGCCCGGAGTCTACCAGAGGGGATGGCGGCGATCCCGGGCTGGAAGATCCGAGGCGGACCTGCCCCGTTTTGGTGGACATCCAGAACAGCCCGGAGTTGCAGAGTGGTTCATCCCGAGGAGCCCCCATGACCAGGTAGCCGGAGTGTGCAGGCTTGACACCGCGGAGCAACGCGCCGCTCGCGGTGTCTTTGTGTCCTGGTGCCTTGGCATCTTGGTGTCTTGGTGGTCTTCACTCCGCCCCGACGAAGTCAAGCCTCGGCACGCTCTCGATCAGGCCCGCGTCGTGGGCGCGGCGGAGAAACACCTCGACCGCCCTGCGACCCCGACTGCCGTAGCTGACGGTGAGGTCGTTCACGTACATCCCCACGAAGCGGTCGGCGCGCTCACGGTCGAGCCCCCGTCCGTAGGCGAGGGCGTGGTCGAGCGCTGCGCGGCGGTGCTCGAGGGCGTAGACGATCGACTCCTTGAGCAGCACCGCGACCCGCTCGACCAGCTCGGATCCGAGATCGCGGCGGACCACATTGCCGCCCAAGGGCAAGGGCAAACCTCCGGTGGTCTCGCCCCACCACACCCCCAGGTCCACGATCTGGTGCAGACCCTCCTGCTTCCAGGTCAGCTGGCCCTCATGAATCAGCACACCCGCGTCGACATCTCCTGATCGCACCGCAGGACCGATGGAATCGAACGGCCGCACGACCGTCTTCAAGCGCGGGTTCCACAGCTTGAGCGCGAGCGCCGCCGAGGTCAGCTCGCCCGGAATCGCGACCGTGGCGCGTTCGAGCTCCGCGGCGCCTATCGCCTCCCGTGCAACCACCACCGGCCCGTACCCGTCGCCCATCGAGGCCCCGGAGTCGAGCAGCGCATAGCGGTCGTCGAGCCGGGTGAACGCGTGAATCGACACCGCCGTGACCTCATAGGTGCCCCTGAAGGCCTCCCGGTTGAGGGTCTCGATGTCGGCCAGCACGTGCTCGAACTCGAGCTCGCCGGTGTCGAGCAGATGGTTGGCGAGCGCGTAGAACATGAAGGCGTCGTCGGAGTCGGGCGAATGGGCTACGCGGATCAGAGTCATGCCTCCTCCAGGCCCTATGGGCGGGCGCTATTCTACCCGCCACCCGCCGGCTCGGGTCGTGCGAGACCTGCGAGGACCGCGACAGGCCGAGGAATGGCCCACCCAAACCAACCGTTGCCCCGGTCATCGTGCGCAGACCACACCGCGATCACCTGGCCCTTGTCCTGATCGCATTCACGATGGCCGCCTGCGCCGCCAATCCACCTCCGGAGGGCCCGACCGTGCCGCATCGGAACCGACTCGCCCATGAGCTGAGCCCCTACCTGTTACAGCACGCATCGAACCCGGTCGACTGGCATCCCTGGGGTGAGGAGGCGTTCGAGCGGGCGCGCGCCGAGGACAAGCCGATCTTCCTCTCGATCGGGTACTCGACCTGCCACTGGTGCCACGTCATGGAGCACGAGTCCTTCGAAGACCCCGAGGTGGCCGACCTGCTCAACCGCAGCTTCGTCTCGATCAAGGTCGACCGCGAGGAGCGCCCGGACGTCGACCAGGTCTACATGTCGGTGTGCCAGATGCTGACCGGATCCGGCGGCTGGCCGCTCACGGTGCTGATGACCCCCGACAAACGCCCGTTCTGGGCCGGGACGTACGTTCCGAAGCACGGACGCTTCGGTCGCCCCGGCATGGTCGAGCTGCTGCCCAGAGTGGCCGAGCTGTGGACCAGCTCACGGGACCGGCTGGTCCACTCGGCCAACGAGATCGTCGGGCACCTCCAGTCCAGCGCGAGCGCGGGCGGCGCGGGTGAGATTCCGGACGACCTCGCAGGGCACGCGCTGCAGCAGCTCGCATCGAGGTTCGACTCCCGGTACGGCGGCTTCGGCCAGGCGCCCAAGTTCCCGAGCCCGCACAACCTCCTCTTCCTGATCCAGCACTGGCGTCTGACCGGCCGGCGGGAGGCCCTCGAGATGGTCGACCTCACCCTGCGGCAGATGCGCAGCGGCGGCATCTGGGACCACGTGGGCTGCGGATTCCACCGCTACTCCACCGACCGCGAGTGGCTGCTGCCGCACTTCGAGAAGATGCTCTACGACCAGGCCATGCTCGCGCTGGCCGCGGTCGAGGCGTGGCGGGCCACGGGCGACCGCGTCCACCGTCGCACCGCGGTCGAGATCCTCGAGTACGTGCTGCGCGACATGACCTCCCCGGACGGGGGCTTCTACTCCGCCGAGGACGCCGACAGCGAAGGCGAGGAGGGCCGGTTCTACGTCTGGTCCCGGGCCGAGCTCTCCGAGGTCCTGACCGCCGACCAGCTGGAGCTGGTCGAGCAGGTCTGGGGGGTCTCGAGCGAAGGCAACTTTCACGACGAGGCCAGCGGCGCCGCCACCGGCGCGAATATCCTCCATTTCGAACGGCCGCCGGCCGAGGTCGCACCCGATCTCGGCATCTCCCCAGACGAGCTCGACCGTCGGCTCGAGGCGGTCCGCGCCCGGCTGTTCGAGATCCGGGAGCGGAGGGTCCACCCGCTCAAGGACGACAAGATCCTCGCCGACTGGAACGGCCTCATGGCCGCCGCCATGGCCCGCGCCGGCGCCGTGCTCGACGAGCCGCGCTACCTGCGTGCGGCGGCGGACGCTGTCGAGTTCGTCTGGACCCGGATGCGGACGCCGGACGGCGGACTCCTCCACCGCTACCGCGCCGGCGACGCGGCGATTGCGGCCTTCCTCGACGACCACGCATTCCTGGTGTGGGCTCTGCTGGAGCTCTACGACGCCACCCTGGACCCGGTCCACCTCGAGCGCGCTTTCGCGCTCCAGAAGGCGCAGGATCGCTTCCGGGCGTCGGACGGCAGCTTCTACTTCACCGCCGACGACGGCGAGCCCATGTTGGTGCGCCAGCGTGAGATCTACGACGGGGCGATCCCGTCCGGGAACTCGGTCTCCTCAGGCAACCTGCTGCGCCTGGCTCGCCTCACCGGCCGGCCCGAGCTCGAGCACCAGGCGCTGGCGATCGCGGCCGCAGCCGCCCGCGACCTGGACCGGCTTCCCTCCGGCCACAGCCATCTGGTGGCCGCGGTCGAGCGCGCCGGCGCCCGCTCGACCGAGGTGGTGGTGGTCGGAGCACGCAGCGACCCCGACACCAGGTCCCTGCTGGCGGTGGTCCGACGCAGCGCCCCTCCGGGCTCGGTCACGCTTCTTGTCGAGCCCGGCGCCGCGGGCGACCGGGCGCGACGGCTGGCGCCGTTTGTCGACGCCATGACCCTGATCGAAGGGAAGGCGGCCGCCTACGTCTGCCACGGATTCGCCTGCGAGCTCCCGACAACCGACCCCGACCGCCTCACCGAGCTGCTCTTTGCGAGCCCGGACGGAGGGTAGGGGAACCACAGAGAACACAGAGAGGCGCAGAGCCCCCACCCTACCCACCCGAAAGCCGCCGGGCTCTGCTCGCGAGCGAGAAGAGCCCGGCGGTGCTGGGAGGGCGGAGGATCTCTGTGCTCCTCCGTGCGTCCGTGCCTCTGTGGTTCGCTCCTCCGTGCGGGGGTACACTGCCGGCCATGAGCGAGTCCGCGCCGAGCGCCGAGCATCCCACCCGGACCGAGTTCATCACCGCGATGGCCCACCTCTACCGCGGCGAAATGAACCGCATGACGGTGTGGCGACAGCGGCTCGACATCACCTCGAACTGGGCGATCATCCTGACCACGGGATTGACCACCTTCACCCTCGGCGCACCGAACATCCCCCACTACACCCTGCTGCTCGGGCTCGCGATCATCGGCATCTCGATCCTGATCGAGGCCCGCCGCTACCGCCACCTCCACCACTCCAAGTGGCGCCTGTACCTGATGGAGGCCGGGTTCTTCGCCGAGATGCTCGACCCGATCGCCGGCGAGGCCAATCGCCGCTGGCGCGAGCTGATCGCGGCAGACCTCCGGCGGACCGTCTTCCCGCTCAGCCTGTTCACCGCGGTGCGCGCCCGACTGCGACGCAACTACCTGCTTCTGGTCTACTTCGTGACCGCGGTCTGGATCGTGAAGGTGGTCATCCACCCGACCCGCGCGGCAAGCCTCGCAGAGTTCTGGAAGAACCTCCACATCGGGGACAATCTCATCCCGCCCTGGTTCGTCGCGATCACGGCGGTGCTCTTCGTCGGCGGTGCCACGGCGCTCAGCCTCACCTGCCCGACCCAGGAGGCGCTCGACGACTGGGGCGCGCACTACGGCGATCCCGCCCCCCCGACTCTCCCTGAGGCGTGACGGCCGAGCTCACCCCAGAGACAACGAAGCGCACCATCACGAACAGGCCCCAGAAAAACACCCGAGCGCGGGGCCCTGAGCCCGGCAGCCATCGACTGCAGCGGCTCCGGCGCGCGCCTGCCAGCTTCCTTCGCGCCAGCTCCGCGCCCTTCGCGTCTTCGCGGTTCCTTCAGCCCGAGAGCGCGCGAAGCTCGGTGAGAATCGCCTGCTTGACGCCGTCGATCGCCAGCGTCCCGTCGACCGAAATCAGCCGCGGTCCGGCCGCGCCGGCACCAGCCTTGTCACCGTAGAAGCGAGACAGCACCTCGGTCTGGGCGTGGTAGGCCTCGAGCCGCTTGCGGACCGTGTCCTCGTGGTCGTCTTCGCGCTGGATCAGGGCCTCTCCGGTGACGTCGTCCCGACCCTCGGTCTTGGGCGGGTTGAAGACCAGATGGTAGGTGCGTCCCGAGGCGAGGTGGACGCGGCGCCCCGACATGCGCTTGACGATCTCGTCGTCCGGGACGACGATCTCGACCACCGCGTCGATCCCGACCCCCTGCTCCTCGAGAGCCTTCGCCTGCGCCACGGTGCGCGGAAAACCGTCGAACAGAAAGCCCGACCCGCAGTCCGGCTTCGCGATCCGCTCCTTGACCAGGCCGATGATGAGGTCGTCGGAAACCAGCTGGCCCGCGTCCATCACCGCCTTGGCCTTGAGGCCGAGCGGGGTGCCCGCCTTGACCGCGGCCCGCAGCATGTCTCCGGTCGAGATCTGCGGGATTCCGAGCTCCTGGCAGATGAACTGGGCCTGCGTTCCCTTGCCGGCCCCGGGCGGTCCGAGAAGTATCAGCCGCATGCGACCCTCCTTCGCTCGGCCCGACGGAACGGCCGGACCGGCGGCTCATGCTACCGCGCGGCACGGCCATCTGTCGACTCTCCTGCGCATCCGTCGTCGCAACTCCATCGCAAGTTCTGAGGATGCCCCGCCGTACGCCTCCGGCAGCTCGGCGCGAGCTTGTGGCAAATATTCACAAACTCCCCCATCTCGAGTATGATGACGCCCGGGTCGTCGCATTCGCATGTGCGCCGATGCGGGACCGGTTCGGTCCCCGACGTCTCGTTCGCAGGATCGCGAGCGGGCGCCGGGATGTGGATGGAAGGAAGGAGGCAACCGTGGAAGCGTCGTTCTTCGTCTACCTGTGCCCGGTGGTCGCTCTGCTGGCGCTGATCTACGCCTACATGAGGGCAGCCTGGGTCAAGCGCCAGGATCCCGGCAACGAGCGCATGCAGATGATCGGCAGCTGGATCGCCGACGGCGCGATGGCGTTCCTGCGGCGCGAGTACCGCGTGCTCGCGATCTTCGTCATCGCGGTGGCGGTGCTGCTCGGGGTCTCGAACTACTTCGTCTCGGAGGACACCAACGCCCTGATCGCGCTGTCCTTCGTGCTCGGCGCGTTCTGCTCGGCGCTCGCCGGGCTACTTCGGCATGAAGACCGCGACCCGCGCCAACATCCGCACCGCCAGCGCCGCCCGCAAGGGCCTCAACGACGCCCTGCAGGTCGCCTTCGCCGGCGGCTCGGTGATGGGGCTGTCGGTGGTCGGCCTGGCGCTCGCCGGCCTGGGCGGCCTGTTCATCGCTCTACACCAAGATGTACCCCGACGTCGCTGACCGACGACGACGGTCGATGATGCTGGTGCTCAACATCCTCTCCGGCTTCTCGCTCGGCGCCTCCTCGATCGCGCTGTTCGCCCGCGTCGGCGGCGGCATCTACACCAAGGCGGCCGACGTCGGCGCCGACCTGGTCGGCAAGGTCGAGGCGGGCATCCCCGAGGACCACCCGCTCAACCCGGCCA
Source organism: uncultured Acidobacteriota bacterium (assembly GCA_963714745.1). Lineage (GTDB taxonomy): Bacteria > Acidobacteriota > Thermoanaerobaculia > Thermoanaerobaculales > Sulfomarinibacteraceae > CAVQPK01. The sequence continues at coordinate 649,987 of CAVQPK010000007.1, read as the reverse complement.
CCATCGCCGACAACGTGGGCGACAACGTCGGCGACGTCGCCGGCATGGGCGCCGACCTCTTCGAGTCCTACGTCGGCGCGATCATCTCGTCGATGATCCTCGGCGTCGGCCTGGTTCGCCGGCCTCGAGCGCCGTCGCAGCCGGGCGGCGGCATGAACGCCGTCTACCTGCCGCTGGCCATCGCCGTGATCGGCATCGTCGCCTCGATCATCGGCTTCTTCTTCGTGCGCACCAAGGAGGGCGGCAACCCGCAGGCCGGCCTCAACCGGGGCACCTTCGGCGCCGGCATCCTGATGGTGATCGGCACCGTCGTCGCCATCAAGCTGGCTGATTCCCGCGGGCGGCGTCGCGGTCCCGGACATCATCACCGGCGAGACCGACGACCTACCAGTGGTGGGGCATCGCGCTCGCCGTGATCGCCGGCCTCGTCGCCGGCATCGCGGTCGGCCTGCTCACCGAGTACTACACCGCCACCTTCAAGGCGCCGGTCGGCACCATCGTCGAGGCCTCGAAGACCGGTGCCGGCGACCACCATCATCCAGGGCATCGCGGTCGGGCATGAACTCGACCACGCTTCCCGGTCCTGGTCATCGGCGCCGCGATCCTGGTCGCCTACGAGTTCGCCGGCCTGTACGGCATCGCGCTGGCGGCCGTGGGCATGCTCTCGACCACTGGCGATCCAGCTCGCCACCGACGCCTACGGTCCGATCGCCGACAACGCCGGCGGCGTCGCCGAGATGTCCCGCCTCGGCCGCGACATCCGCGCCCGCACCGACAAGCTCGACGCGGTCGGCAACACCACCGCGGCCATCGGCAAGGGCTTCGCCATCGGCTCGGCGGCGCTGACCGCGCTGGCGCTCACCGCCGCCTTCCTCACCAAGATGCAGGGCAAGGTCGACATCGACGCCGCCAACCCGTACGTGCTCGTCGGCCTGCTGATCGGCTGCATGCTGCCGTTCCGCTTCTCGGCGATGGCGATGGTCGCCGTCGGCAAGGCGGCCCAGGACATGATCCAGGAGGTCCGCCGCCAGTTCCGCGACATCCCCGAGCTGCGCCCGGCGCTCGACGCGGCCCAGAGGGCCGAGAGCGAGGAGCGCGAGCCGACCGACGAGGAGCAGAAGATCATCCGCGCCGCCGACGGCAAGGCCGAGTACACGCAGTGCGTCGACATCTCGACCGCCGCGGCGATCAAGAAGATGATCGCCCCCGGCCTGATGGCGGTGATCGTCCCGGTCGCTCGTCGGCCTCTACTCGCCGTGAACATGCTCGGCGGCCTGCTCATCGGCGTGACCATCTCCGGCGTCTGCCTGGCGATCTTCCAGGCCAACGCCGGCGGCGCCTGGGACAACTCCAAGAAGCAGGTCAAGGAAGAGGGCCACGAGAAGTACGGCGACGCCTTCGACGAGATGCACAAGGCGACCGTCACCGGCGACACCGTGGGCGACCCGTTCAAGGACACCTCGGGTCCGTCGCTCAACATCCTGATCAAGCTGATCAGCGTCGTGGCGATGATCATCGCGCCGATTCTCTACGCGATCCACTTCGGCTAGGGCCGAAACGAAATAGGGTCAGAATCGCGCCGGGCTTTCGCCCGGCGCTTCTGCTTTCCCGGAGATAGACTGGTTCTCGTGACTCCGGTCAGGGCACGTCGCCATTCCACCGTCCGTCTCCCCGCGCAGCCTCCGACGGGGGTCCGCACCGTGCTCGACTTTCTCACCCTGCGCTTCTCACAAATCACGCGAGAGTCCTGGCGGCAGCGGCTGGTCGGGGGGCTCGTGATTGCCGGTGGGCAACCGCTCGATGAGGGCAGCCTGTTCGAGCCCGGTCTCGAGGTGAGGTACTGGCGCGAGGTGGATGAGGAGCCGCCGGTCCGGACCGACGTCGAGGTCGTGTGGCGCGACGACCACCTGCTCGTGGTCGACAAGCCGCCCTTCCTCCCGGTCACCCCGGGGGGAGGCTTCGTCCGGGCCTGTCTGATCACGCGGCTCGAGGAGTCGCTCGGGCTCGTGGACGTGGCCCCGCTCCATCGCCTCGATGCGGACACCTCGGGTCTGGTGGTGCTGTCGCTCGAGCCCGCCTCACGGGGCCACTACTCCGGTCTCTTCCAGGGCGCCGGACCGCGCGTCACCAAGGAGTACCTGGCGGTCTGCGAGCCTGTCTCCGGAACCGAGGTCGTTGGCGGCACGCTGCGCCACCACGTCGAGCGTGACCCCGACCGCCACTGGCGGCAGCGGATCGTCCCCGACTCGCCGCCGAACGCGTTCACCACCGTCGAAGTCCTGGCGAACGACGGCCACCGTGCCTTCCTCAGGCTGCGCCCGATCGGCGGACGCAAGCATCAGCTCCGGATCCAGCTCGCGACGGCCGGGATGCCGGTGGTGGGTGACCGGCTGTACGGAAGGGAAACCGATCCCGCGCGCGATCTTGAGAGGCCGATGCTGCTGGCGTGCAGCCGCCTCAGCGTGGCTGGTTTTCCCGGCCACGGAGGCGGACCGGAGCTGACCGCAGACTGGCGGTGCCGCCGGCTTCCGTGGACGACCGACGATCTGCCCTGAGCACCGCTCACCGACCTCGACCGCGGCACAGCGCGAGGTAGGCGTCGAGGGTATCGGCGGCGAGCTGGTCCGCGGCCGTCGCGACGACCCGGACGCCACGCTCGCGCAGGTGCCGGGCGAGCGCGCGGTTGTCGAGCAGGATCGAAAGCGCGGCCGACTTGGCGAACGCCTGCTCGGCGGTCACCGGCGACGCCAGCGCGATCCGCCGCAGCTCGGGGTCCTCGAGGTTGACCAGCAGGGTCCGGTGGCGACGGCCAAGGGCCAGCGCCGTGTCTCGCAACACCTCGGCAGCGCCCACGTCCGCCACCGAGGTGAGCAGCACCACGGTCGACCGCCGCGGCTCGAGTGCCGCCACGGCCTCTCGAGCGAGGTCCCAGGCGGGCTCGACCAGCCGTGCTTCGAGATCGTAGAGGCGCTCGTAGGCGCGGACGATGCCCCGGCTGCCGCCGCCGACGCGGACCGTTCGCAGGACCCGGTCGGCGAACGCCGCCAGGTGCACGCGGTCGCCCCGCGACGAGGCCACCCGCGCCAGGGCCAGCGACGCGGCGAGCGCGTGGTCCAGCTTCGACCGGCCGCCCGCCGCGGTCGCCATCGAGCGGCCGCAGTCCAGGAGAATGATGAGCCGTGCCCCCGCTTCGAGCACTTCCTCGCGGCTGATCGGCCGCCCATGGCGGGCGGTGGCCTTCCAGTGCACCACCCGCAGCGGGTCGCCCGGCGAGTACTCCCGCAGAGCGTACGGCTCACCGCCCTCGCCGCGATACCGGGTGCGCACCCGGCCGAGCTCCCGGCGGTGCGCGAGGGACAGCAACCGGCCCGCACGCCCCCCCCACCGGACCTGCGGAAAGACCCGACAGACCTCCCCCTCGAGCAGGTCACGTTGAGCCCAGGCGAGACCCCATGGACCCAGAATGCGGACCGACAGCGGCGCCAGCCGATGCGCGCCCCGTCGCCGCGGCGTGACCTCGAACTCCCAGTGCGCCCGGGCGCCGGCCTTCAACCGCGCGCGCGTTCTCTCGGGGGCAGCAGCCACCCCTGGATGGAGGCCGTCGCGCAGCCTCAGGTGGAGGTCCCTGCTCCCCCGGCTGGTCACCTCGACCGAGACCCGGGCCGACTCGCCCTGGATCACGAGCGGCGGCCAGCTCCGGCTCGCCTCGAGCGGGGCCCGCGCCGCGCGGCTCGCGTCGAACCAGGCGGCGACGATCACCAGCAGATCCGCAGCCAGCGCGATCGGTCCGAGCACCGGAACCACCGCCGCGGCGGTCAGTGTGACGGCCACCAGGCCGAGCACGGCGAACAGGCGCCCGGCGGGAATCAGCGGGGCACCTCGACGCGCTCGGCCGCGACCTCGATCGTCCGCCGAGCGGTGGTCCCCTCGAGCTCGGCCTCGGGAGTCAGCAGCACCCGGTGGCCCCAGCAGGGGACGAGGACCTGCTTGACGTCGTCCGGCGTGACGAAGACCCGACCGGCGAGGACCGCCGAGGCTCGGGCCATCTCCAGCAGCGACAGCGCGCCCCTCGGGCTCGGGCCGAGCTCGACGTACGGGCTCGACCGGATCTCCGCGGCGAGTCTCTGGAGGTAACCGAGGATCCCGTCGTCGGCGTGTACGGCGCGCGACGCGGTCCGCAGCACCACCGCCGCCCCGTGGGGTACGCAGGGTTCCGGCAGGCGGTCACCCTGCCATCCCGAGAGCGTGCCGGCGATCGCATGGCGGTAGATCTCGACCTCCGCCTCGGGCGCGGGAAGCCCCATCTCGATCCGCGCCGTGAAGCGGTCGAGCTGGGCTTCGGGCAGCGGGTACGTGCCCTCGAACTCGATCGGGTTCTGAGTCGCGACCACGAAGAAGACCTCGGGAAGCCGATGGCTGGTCCCGTCGATGGTGACCTGCCGCTCCTGCATCGCTTCCAGCAGGGCGGCCTGGGTCTTGGGCGGCGTCCGGTTGATCTCGTCGGCCATCAGCACCTCGGTGAAGACCGGACCGCGGGTGAGCTCGAACGACCCCGACGCTGCACGGTAGACGTTGACCCCGGTCAGGTCCGACGGCATCAGGTCGGGGGTGAACTGGACGCGCGCGAAGTCGAGCTGGACGCAGGCCGCGAAACACCTTGCGAGCAGCGTCTTGCCGACTCCCGGAGCACCCTCGACCAGGACGTGGCCGCCGGCGAGGAACGAAGCGAGAAGCAGACGGGCCGCCTCGCTCTGCCCGAGCACGTGGCGGTCGATCGTCGAGAGGATCGCTTCGACGTGGTGCTGTTCCGGACTCATTCTGATCTCCCGTCGTGAGTGGTCCCCGAGGGACGCTGTCGGTGTGCGACTCGTTGCGCCAGCGTCACCAGCGCCTCCGGCCCGTCGACGACCCCGGGCTCGTCCAGCCCAGTGAGGCCCGGATCGAAACGTCCGGCTCTCTCGATCAGCGCCGCCGCCGCCTCGCGGTGGTGACCGAAGCGGTGATGAAGCCGGCCCAGCCCGAGCAGCAGCTCGCGGTTCGAGGTGACGGCGGCCGGGTCCTCCCGCCATGCCGGTCCGAAGCGACGCGCCAGCGCCGCGACTCCGAGCAGGTAGGCCACCGCGAGGTGGATCAGGAGCAGGTCGAAGGTCCCCAACCCACCGCCTGCGGCGGGTGCCGAGACCAGGCCATGGCGGTGTTCGTCGAAGCGCCACGTCCCGGGCAGGCCGGCCGCGAGGCTGGCCAGAAGATCCTGGTTTCCGGGGCGATCCAGCCGACCGTTGGCGAGCGCATCGGCGGGCAGCACCACCACGCTCCCCTGCCCGCGCGCAACCTCGAACACCAGTCCCCGCCCGTGCTGGTCCCGATAGAGCACCCTGGCGTCTGCCGGCGCCGGCGTGACCCACCGGGGGGAGCGGACCTCGAGCTCTGCCAGGTCCGGCCGGCCCTCGGGGGAAAGCGCCGCGACCCGACCCGCCCACCGACGCCATGGCAGTGGAGCCAGCGGAGGCCTGCCGTCCTCGACTGCGGCCGGGAGCAGCCCGAGTCGTTCACCCAGCTGTCGCTCGGTGGGACCCGGTCGTCGTCCGGAGACCCCGATCACCAGCACCCTGCCCCCGCTCGAGACCAGCCCATCGAGCGCCTCGAGCTCGTCGTCGGAGTAGGGACGCAGTGCCGGCAGCCCGACGGCGAGCACGTCGGCGGACACCCCGTCGTCGACGGGCCGGTCGGCCCGCTCCACTGCAACGCCTCGCGCCTCCAGCCATGCTGCGGCAGCCATCCAACCCGGCGCTCGCCGCGAAAGGACGCTGGGCCCGGACACTGGACGGTCCGCACCGTACCAGGCCCCGACCAGCGCGACCGCCAGTGCGCACGACGAGGCGGCCACGATCAGCCCGAGTCGCGACCTGCTCACAGCGCGGTCTCCAGCGCGCGGGCCGCATCTCGGACGTCCTCGGGTCGCGGCGATCGGGGACCGTAGAGCATCACGTCGAGCACTGCGAGCGGCCCGCCCAGATCACCGCGCCCAGTGCTGCGCGCCAGCTCGCCGGTGGTCCACGAGCCGTCGACCCGCCCGGGCGCGAGACGGACCGCGCACCACCACCAGAGCGCCTCGGCCGCCCGCCGCACTCGGCCCTGCTCGAGGGCCGACTCCATCTCCCGCCACCACTGCGAGGGGTCGAGGTCCACCGGCCCGCTGTCTTCGAGCGAGGTCAGGGTCGGCGCCACCGCCGCCCGGGAACGCCTACTTCTCGCCAGCCGCAGGGCCAGCAGCAGCAGGGCGAGCGCCGCCGCCACCATGAGCGCGACCCCCAGCACCCGGCCGACCACGATCAGAACCCCGGACAGGTCGAGCTCCGGAACCAGCCAGCGGCTGACCCGGTCGAGCAGGGCTGACGTGAGGTCGCTGAGGTACTCACCGAGCGCGGGCGAGGCGGGCTCACGATCGACCCCCGTCGTCTCGAGAACGGCCCGAACCGAATCCGGATCTCCGGGCACCAGCTCGACGTACGACGTGCCGGAAGCCGGCACGGCCAGCACGGCGCAGACCAGCAGCACGCGAAGAGCGGTTGCTGCGTCTCGGCTCACGGACGCGCCCCGAGGCCTTCCCCCCGGGGGGCGCCGAGCTCGTCCATCGCGAGCTCCAGGTCGCCCCCCTCCCTGGCTCGACGGACCTCGCGGTACAGCAGCGCGGTGGCGAACGACAGGTACAGCATGACCACCGTCGACGCCAGGGTCCCGAGCACGGTCTGGGGCACCTGGAGCAGCAGCCACGACCCTCTGAAGAGAGCCGACGGATCGGGGTTCGGCCCTGCCTCGGCGATCGACCGCAGCATCAGGAGCTGCTGGGCGATGATGAACGGGACCTGCACCACCAGCGATACGGCGTAGCTCAACAGATACCCCACGAAGCCGATCGCGAACAGCTGCACGCCGGGGTGGGTCGTGAACCGGCCCAGCGGGTTGGAGCGGACCAGATCCCGCGACCGGCCCATCGCAGAGGGACCGTAGCGCTCCTCGATCACCATGACCGGAACCACGATCGCGAGCAGAATGGCCGCCAGGATCCCCGGAACCAGGCACAGCATGCTGCCGATCAGGACCAGGAGCCCCGACAGGATCAGGGTGCCCAGGACCACGGGCCTGAGCACCCACGCCCACGCCCTGGTCATCGGCCACGGCTCGCCGTGGGCTGCGGCGGTCGCGGCGGCGAGCATCGCGCTGCCGCCGAGGCCGAACAGGGCGCCGTAGATCAGCCCCATCCCCACCGTACCCAACCAGGCCATGATGAAGTCGCTGGAGACTCCCTCGGCGCCTCCCTGCATCGACCGCAGCATCCAGGTCTGAGGCAGCGTCATCACCACCCCGAACAGGGCGAGGGGGACGGCGACGGCCGGGTAGATGGCGACGAAGTGTCGACGAGTCATACCCATCGCCCGGTCGAGGATGTCGCGGAATCCAAGCTGGCGGTCGACCCGCGTCGGATCAGACGGATGCATCGGGCGCCTCGCGATGGCTCGGATTGAGAGCGACGACCAGAAAGACCGCCTCGAGCGCCACCCCGCTCGTGACCTTGAAGACCACCGGGTAGTGCGGCGACGGAGAGACGAAGGCCTCGACCGCACCGAGGAGCAGGAACCACGGCAGACAGCCCAACAGCACCCGCAGCGAGCCCATGGCCTCATCCCGCGCAGCGGTTGCCCGCGGCCGGTCTCCCGGAGCGATCATGCCCCGGGCGACGCGAAGGCCGGCCGCGGAGGCGACCAGAATCAGGGTGATCTCGAGCAGGCCGTGCGCGCTGACGAACTCGAGAAGATCGCCGGCCAGACCCCAGTGGAGCGTGACCGCCACGATGCCTCCCAGCATCACGCCGTTGAGCAGGCAGATGTACAACGAACCGAGCCCGCCGACGGCGCCGCCCACCCACGACGCGAGTGCGACCGACATGTTGTTGGTGGCGATCATCGAGGAGGAAACCGACGGCGGGACGGTGGTGGTGAGGCTCTCGGTCCACAACCGACCCTCGCGCAGGCCGGCCAGCCGCTCCGGCCCGACCAGCGCCGTCCCGATCTCGGGGCGGATCAAACCGATCAGGAGCCCGAACAGAAGGCCGAGGCCGAACAGGCTCGCCGCCACGGCGAGCTCCCGCAGCTGGGCCTGGAACTCACGCGGGAAGGTCACGGTCAGAAAGCCCCGCACCCCTCGCGACGCAGGCGGAGCGTCCGCGTGCAGGAGGTGCGTGCCCGCCAGCACCAGGGCATGGAGGCGCTCCGCCGCCGCCGTGCCGGGGAACCGAGCCGAGCACAGGGCGTGGTCGTGCAGCAGCCTCCGGTACGCGATCGCGAGCCGCTCGAGATCGCCGTAGCTCGGGCGACGACGACCGCGAGCCTCCTCCAGCGCGTGCTCGAACTCGTTCCAGGAGTCGCGACGCAGCCCGACGAAACGTGCGTAGTCCACTACAGGCTCTCGACTCGCAGCGCCAGCCGCAGGCGGCGCATCGGGTCCGCGTCGGGGGGCAGGCTGTCGAGCAGGGCCGGATCGTCACGCTCGATCCAGGCGATCATGCGTCCGGCGAACCTCACCACCTGCTCCGGCTCGAGGGTCGCGGCGCGGGCGAGTAGCGACTCCGCGACCGCCACCTCCTTCGCTCCCCACCCCGCCGGGGCGCGGCCGACCACCAGCCGTTGCCGCACGCGGGGCTGGTGGACCACCAGGGTTCCCGCGAGGCGGTCGCCGAGCCGGCGGGCCTGGGTGTCGGCGGCGATCAGGAAGATCCCGACGAAGTTGTCGACCACGCGGAACAGGTTGCGCACCACCAACGCCCCCGGAGACGGCCGGCCGCCGTCCCGCGAGACCACCCTGAGCCCGAGCGCCTTCTTGCCCAGGGTCTGCCCCTCCATCGCGATCTCGAGCGCGACGAAGTACCCCCAGTTGACCAGGAAGAGCACGAAGAGCGCGACCACCAGGGCCCAGCCCGGCCGCTCGGTCGCGGCCGCCGCCGCGATCAGGACGATGACCACCACCACCATCCCCAGCCCGAGCACAACGTGGTCGAGGAAAGCGGCCAGCGCCCGGTTCCCCACCCCGGCCACCGGCAGCTCGACCCGCACGTTGTCCAGGCCCAGCACCGAGGCGCCCGACCCCTGCTCGGCTCCTGAGCTCAGATCAGGCATCGGGACCCTCCACGCTGCGACCGCAGACCGGACATCCGTCGCTCGCCGGCCATCTCACCCGCCGGTGCCGCCGGAGTCCGACCACGCCTCGGGCGGCTCCGGCATGTCCAGCGGCCAGGAGACGAACTCGCCGTCCATCACCACGATGTCCCGGTCGAAGCCGTTGTCTCCGCGCCGCTCCACCCCCGGTTCGTCCGCGACCCCGTCGCGCCCATAGGACGCGACGAGGTAGGACTGCCCCTCGAGCGTCACCACGAAGGGGCGGTTCCACCCGTCGAGCTCGGGAAGCGACGCGGAGTCCCCGTTCGCGGCGAGAAAGCTCTCGATGCCACCGGGCTCGGCCAGGTCCGGCGGCAGCGAGCCCTGCTGCTGCCGGGCGATCTCGAGACGGGCCGCGATCACCCGGAGATCTGCCACGGTCCGCCGTTGTCGGCCCCGCTGGATGGCGTTGATCAGGTTGGGGACCGCGATCGCAGCGACGATCGCCATGAACGGAAACGCGAGCAGGAGGACCAGCGCAGCCGCACTCGCGGCGATCACGCCACCACCGCCCTGCCCCTGTCGCATCCGGTGCAGGTCCTCGAGCTCTCCGGCGGAGTGCTCCTCCGGCTGCCGGCCCGAGAACAGGAGCCGCATCCCCGGTCGCGCCAGCACCACGATCGCCACGATTCCGATCGCGGTTCCGACCGGAATCAGGATCAGCCCGAGGATCGCGACCACGATGCCGAGCGGACGTCCCGCCGGGCGCAGCCGCCACAGATCGCCGGCGGCTGCGAGGTGAACCGCACCGGCCGCCACCAGCAGCAGCACCACCACCGGCTTCCCCGACCATCCGGACGTCAGGAGCAGGAGCGACGCGGCGACGAGCAGCAGACCGGCGCCGACCACGGCGTCCCAGACCGCAAGCAGAGACACGAGGAGCGGTCGGCGGAAGACGTGCTCGCGGTCGAGCATCCAGGCGGGCCGTATCAGCGCGCCACAACCGCCGCAGAAGGCCGTCCGGGACCGTGTCACCACTCCGCATCGTGGGCACGGCCCCGGATCGGACGAGGCGACGCCGGACGGTTCCGCTCCGGACCCGCTCGGTGCCCGATCTTCGACCGGATGCGATCCCTCCATGTCCTTCGCCCCATCCTACACGACCGGCGCCCGACCTCACGCGGCGCGAAAAGGAGGGGCCCCCGCCGCTGCGGGGGCCCCCCGGTTCACAGCCGGCTCGCGCCGACGGTCACTTCTTCACGTCGCCGGTGGCGGCGCCGTGCAGCTTGACCTCGACCTTCTCCTCGAGGTTGTCGTAGTACTCCTTGAGCACCGCGATCACCTCGGGCTTGGAGAACTCCTTCGGCACCGGCTTGCCCTCGCTCATGAGCTTGCGCAGCAGGGTGCCGGAGAGCAGCAGGCGAGCGCCGCCCTGGTACTGGCCGTTGTCGTCGATCACGGCCTTGGAGTCGTGCGGGCAGGTCTTCATCGAGGCCATCGTGCCGCACTCGTAGCAGTAGAACGTCCAGTCCATGCACAGCGGCTTGAGCTGCGAGCGCGTCCGGGGGATCTCGAGGAAGATCTTCTGGGCGTCGAACGGACCGTAGTAGTCGCCGACGCCGGCGTGGTCGCGGCCGACGATCAGGTGCGAGCAGCCGTAGTTCTGGCGGAAGACCGCGTGCAGCAGCGCCTCGCGCGGACCGGCGTAGCGCATGTCGAGCGGGTAGCCCGCCATCGCCACGCGCTCCTTGCGGAAGTACTTGTTGATCAGGGCGTCGATCGCCTTGACCCGGACGTCGGCCGGGATGTCGCCGGGCTTCAGCTTGCCGACCAGCTGGTGGATGTAGACGCCGTCGCAGACCTCGATGGCGATCCACGCCAGGTAGGCATGGGAGCCGTGCATCGGGTTGCGCAGCTGGAGGGCCGCGACCGTCGATCCAGCCGCGCTCCTCGAACATCTTGCGCGACTCGGCCGGGCGCTGGTAGAGGCCCTTGAACATCTCGGGGAAGTACGACTCGGACAGGACCTTGACCGGTCCGGCCAGGTTGACGTCGGCCTGGGCCATCACCATCTTGACGCCCGGGTGCGTCGTCGTCGGTGGTGGTGAAGACCTTCTGGCACTCGTGGGCCTTGTCGATGGTGTACTTCTCGGTCACCTTCATGGTCGCCATCAGCGTCGTTGGTCTCGGTGTCCCAGAGCGCGACCTCCTCGCCGACCGAGATCGTGTCGGCGAGCTGCTTGGTCGGCGGACAGGGTGATCGGGATCGGCCAGAAGAGGCCGTTCTTGGACGGCATCTTCATCTCGTCGCAGACGCCCTTCCAGTCGGCGTGCGCCCATGAAGCCGTCGAGGGGCGTGAAGCCGCCGATCCCCATCATGATGAGGTCGCCGGTCTCGCGGCTGGTCAGCGGCACCCGCTTCATACCCTGGGCGCGGGCGATCTCCGCCTTGCGGGCGGCTCCCTCGAGCAGAAGTGGCTTCAGTTCCGGGCTTCCATGCGGTGGGACAAGTGTGCTCATCAGGTACCTCCTTCGGTATCTTCGGTTGTGGTCTCACAGCCCGTTGCGGCCGCGATCGAGGGCTCCGGAGAGCCACCCGATCACGACCGCGAGCAGGACCGTGGTGATTCCGTACAGCGCAGAGTGGCGCGACGCCAACCGGGTGATCACGGCGACCGCCCCGGTCCTCCGGACCAGCAGGCCCGAATGCTCCGTCACCAGGCCAGACCGGCGCAGGTAGTGGGTCGTGATGGTGTAGCGGCCCTCCGGCGCCACCTCCGGGAGCATCAGCCAGTAGGAGTACATGCCGTCGCGACTGACCCGGATCGCGTCGAGATCGATCCCGAACAGGCCCCGGTCAGCCTGCATCGTCCATAGCGAGTCGAGCAACGCCGCCGGATCGGCGCCGCGTCCCAGTCCTCCGATGGGTTGGACCAGCGCCCGGGAGGCGAGAGCGGCCGCGCCCACCGGCGCCACTCCGCGAGCCTCGAGCTGACGGTTCAGGTCGCCGAGGTCGAGCCCGGGGGCACGGTCGTGCAGACGGTTCCGCCCGGGGTCGTGGGCGAGGACGAGATAGAACGACGGCAACGCGCCGATCCGGTACTGCCGCAACCCCAGCCAGATCGGGCCGAGCCTGCCCTTCTCCATGATTCGGCAGTCGTCCTGGGGAGGCGCCTCGACGATCGCGACCATGCCCTCGAGGTCGGCCGGCGTCGTCCCGTGCACGAACACCAGCTGGCCGGCGAATCCGAGCGAGATCGCGACCCGGCGCACGTCGACCTCGGTGTCGCCAACCCAGCGGCTGTCTGGCATCTCCGCCCCGTGGGCGGCCAGGGCCGCGGCAAGGAGGATCGCCGCAGTCATGGCGACAGTCCTTCCCAGCACGCCAACACCACCAGATTGTCCGGTGGCACCACGAGCTGCCAGGCGAGCGCGACGGCGACCGCGATCACGACCAGCGCGAGCGACAGCCCGACCAGCTCGCCGTGGATCCTGCGCGCCAGCGCCCCCCCCACCCTCACGCCGGCCACCGAGCCCACGAAGAGCACCCCCGCCAGCATCGCGTCCACCGTGTGGTTGGTGATCGCGTGCAGCAGGGCCACCAGGCCGCAGGTCAGGATGATCTGGAAGAGGTCGGTTCCGACCGCGATCCGGTTGGGAACGCCGGCGACATAGATCAGCACGGGCAGCATCAGGAAGCCGCCGGACACCCCGAGCAGAGCAGCCAACACGCCGACCAGCAGACCGGTGCCGGCCAGCAGCACGAGGGAAGCACGGACTCCCGAGCGACGGAAGAAGACCGAGAGCGGGAGCCGCCCGAGCCAGCCCTCGACCCGCCCCTGGCCGGCCGGCCCGACGCCCGGCCGGCGCAGCGTTCGCAGCACGTCGAGCAGAGTGCTGGCGCCGATGAAGCCGAGGATGACGACGAACACCAGCCGCAGAACCGCGTCGAAGGCGCCCAGCTCGCGCAGCCAGCGGACCATCAGGACCCCGGCTGAGCCTCCGATCCACCCCCCGGTCACCAGCACCGCGGCCAGCGTCGGATCGAAGGTCCCCCTCACGCCGCGGCGGGCGGCGTTGGCCGTCGCCACCGCGGTCAGGTGCGCGGAGTCGGTGGCCACCGCCACGGCGGCGGGAATCCCGATGAAGATCAGCAGCGGAGTCATCAGAAAGCTCGCGCCGACACCGAAGAAGCCCGACAGCACTCCGACGCCGGCACCGACCCCGGCTACCAGGACCAGGTTCACCGACCGGCCGGCGACCGGAAAGAAAACCTGCAGCCGGTCGAACGGGCTGCCCATCCTGTCCTCGCCCGCAGGCCGGTGCGCGGACCGCAGCATGTCGTCGTCGACCGAGTCGTGACACGCCATGCAGGTCGAGCGGACGTTGTGGGGATTCACCTTCGAGTCCGGGTCGTTCGGTGGCAGCACCTGGTGAGGGTCGTGGCAGGAGGCACAGACCGCGACGTCGGTGGCACCGTGAAGAAAGGCGACTCCGTGGGCACTCTCCTCGTAGCCCTCGACGATCTCGAGCGGCAGCTCGGAGGTCGCGAGCACGGCCGGATCCTCGTGACAGCCGGTGCAGGTGGTCACCACCCGCTCGCTCGACATCGCGTGGTCGGCCCGCGGCGACGGGCCGGCGCCTTCGTGGCACCCGAGGCAGGTGGGGGCTGTCCTGACCCCCTCGCGCACCCCGCGTGCGTGCCGGCTCCTGGCGAACCGGACCTGCTGATCGGGATGACAGCGCCCGCAGGTCGAAGCGGTCAAGGAGCGGGCCAGCGGCGCCAGAGGGTCGTCGAGATCACGCACCAGGTGGGAACCGTGACAGGACGTGCAGGGCAGAGGGTCTACGGTCGAAACCTCCGTTGCAACGACGTTCTCCACGGGGGCGGGACCGTGCGGTCCTTCGTACCGGCACGGCCTCGAACGGTCGTGACACGCGCGGCAGACATCGTCGAGAGCGCTGGACGCGCACACCGCGGCCACCCCGGTGCGGATCTCGTGACCACCGTGGCAGGCGACGCAGCTCGCCGTTTCGGTCAGCCAGTTGCGGCTGGCGGTCCGCTCGTGGACAGTTCTCCGGATCTGAGAGCGACGTTCCGGGTGGCACCCTCCGGCCCGGCAGTCGACCGCGAGAGCTGCGGTGTGCGGCGTCTCCTCCGCTCCCGGGTGGCAGCCTTCGCAGACCACCTCCGCGTGGGGCGCGGTCACCGTCACCTCGCCGTGGCATCGGGCGCACGACGATGCTGCGGTCGGGTCGTTCGACCCGACCGCGGCCGTCGCCAGAATGAGTGCCATCACGGCGGGCTGCATCGGCCTCCGTCCCTCTGGACGGGTCCCGGCCCGTCCCTCAGCGGCCCGCTCCCCCGGTGGTCATGCGCTCGTGGACCATCGCCAGCGTGCGGTAGATCAGGTGGGCGAACTTCGAGTACGGGAAGGTCATGAAGAGGGTCAAGACCACCGCCAGATGAACGAGGTAGGTCACGCTGCCGACCACCGGCGGAGTGACGAATCGGAAAAGTTCGGTCAGCACGCCGGTGACGATCACGGCGATGACGTTCCAGAGGAAGAAGCGGTCGAACGCCGTGGTTGCGCCGACTCTCTTGTCCTCGGCGTTCTGCCGGTTGAGGTACAGCAGCGCCCCTCCCACCACGAGAGCGATCGCCGAGAGGTTTCCGAGCCACTTCAGGGGGTGGAGGATCGGAACCGGGTAGGTGTACTCGAAGGGGATCCACGAGAACAGCGCGGTGTCCTGGTACAGGTAGGGAATGGCGATCGCCGAGGTCACGGCCGCGCCGACGAAACCCCACATCAGCGCGAAGTGGCCCCACCGCCGTTTGGGCGCTCCCTGACAGCTCGCGAACTTCTTGTGTGAGGCCACGTCGACCAGCGCCGGTAGGAGGTTCGCGATGAACGACCCCTTCCGCTCGGCGCCCGTACCGAGCAGCTTCCAGAACCGGCGCCCGCTCGATCCAGGCGGCGAACGCCACCCACGCGGCGACCAGGAGGTACACCGTGTAGATGTGCGCGTGGGGCACGAACTCCTCGTAGTGGAAGTTCCCGATCCCGGCCGGCAGCTCGGGGTTGACGTGTGGAATGGCGAAGCCGGTGGTCAGGGTGAGGAGCACGACCCAGAACAGGATCGGGATCCCGATCAGGAGCGGCCAGGTCGATCCTCACGTTCGCGACCAGCCGCCCCATGACACCGGGGAAGGCGAGCTTCTCGACGACCATCGCGCGGACAGCCGCCATCACGTCCCCGGGTCGCGCGTCCCGCGGGCAGCTGATGTTGCAGTCGTTGCACTGGTGGCACAGCCACACTCCCGGGTCGGCGGCCAGCCGGTCCGCCAGACCCCACTGCGCCCAGAGCATCTGGCGCCGCGGGAACGGCGCTTCGGCCGGCGCCAGATCGCACACGCTGGAGCAGGTCGCGCACTGGTAGCAGCGCGAGGCGGCGGCGCCGCCCCGGCGTCGCGAGCTCCTCGCGAAACGCCGCGGACGGGCTGAATCTCCGGAACTGCAGCCATGCCTGCCCCCTTCCGCTCAGAATCCCTTTAGCGGGTTCGGACCCAGGTCCTCGAGGTCCGCCGCGAACTCGTCGAGGATCTCGGGATCCGGTCGAACTCGTCGTGGCCGAGCTCGACCATCTTGATCCGCTCGGGCTCCAGGGTCAGCCGCTGCAGGGTCTCCTGGACGTTTTCGAGCCGGGTGTCGCGCGAGCTCCGAACCACGGACGTAGTGGCACTGGTAGTCGTCGCCGTACTTGCAGCCGATCAGCATGACGCCGTCGATGCCGCTGGACAGCGCGTCGGCGATCCAGACGATGTTGACCGAGCCGAGGCAGCGGACCGGGATCACCCGGACCCACGGGTTCCACTTGGCTCCGCTGCGCGGCCGCCTCGTCGAGCGCCGGCATCGCGTCGTTCTCGCACATGAAGGCGAGGATGCGGGGCTTCTCCTCGTACTCGTCGGGCACCTCCATCGCCTTGATCATCTCGGCGATCTGCTCGCACCGAGTAGTCCGGGAAGCTGATGATCCGCTCCGGGCAGGCGCCCATGCAGATGCCGCAGCGGCGGCAGCGCAGCGGGTTGTACTCGGGGGTTCCCTTGGCGTCCTCGTTGAGGGTGCCGAACGGGCACTCCTCGGTGCAGCGCTTGCACTGGGTGCAGCGCTGCAGGAAGAAGTCGGGCACCGCCGATGTCGCCGGCGCGCGGATGCACGGCCTCGCCGCGCTTGGCTGCTCTCGATGCACTGCACCGCCTTCATCGCCGCGCCGCAGCCGTCCTCGGCCGCCTGCGCCGCGTCCATCGGCGCCCGCACCGTGCCGGCGGCGTAGATGCCGGTCCGGCGGGTCTCGTACGGGAAGCAGATGAAGTGCGAGTCGGGGAAGCTGTAGCGTCAGGGCCGGCAGATCCGGTCCCTGGCGGTAGCCCAGGTTCAGGATCTCGGTGCCCTCGTGGTCGGGCCAGCGGTCTCGGCCAGCTTCTTGCGCCTCCTCGCGCTGCTGGTCTGCGACTCGCTGGTCTCGGCCCGATGCCGGGCGTCGATCAGCGCAGCGAATCGCCTCGCCGTCGGCGCGGTCGGGCACCATGCCGGCGGCCAGCACCACCAGATCGGCGTCGAGCGCGACGTCCTCGCCGAGCAGGCTGTCGTGTGAGCTGACCGTCAGCCGTGCCGTTGCCCTCGACACTGCTCCGACCTCGCCGCGGGTGAACAGGCTGCCCGGCCTCGCCTGGACGCCCAGGTAGAAGTGCTCGAGCTGGCCCGGCGTCCGCATGTCGCGGTAGACGACGGCGCGTCTCGATGCTCGGGCTGAAGTCGCGATGGATCGCCGCCACCTGGCGCAGCGTGGTCGCGCAGCACTCGCGACGAGCAGTAGGGCAGGTGATCCGGGTCGCGCGAGCCGGCGCACTGGACGAAGACCACGCGCTTCGGCGTCTGCCCGTCGGAGGGCCGTGCGAGCTCTGCCCGCGACCAGCATCGTCTCGAGCTCCTGGGAGGTCACCACGTCGGGCGACGCGCCGTAGCCGAGATGCCGTCGAGCCGGCTGGCGTCGTAGGGCCGGGCGCCGGTGGCCTGGACGATGGCGCCGACCGTGAGCTCTCGGTCTCCGCCGCACCCTCCAGGTCGACCTCGAACTGGCCCGGCTGTCCGTTGATCTTCGTCGACCGTGGTCCCGGTCAGCACCTCGATCCGCTCGTCCGCCTCGACCTCGGCCACGAGCGTCAGGCACGAGGTTGGCGTGCGACGGTCGTAGGGCGGTTCCTCCGGCACCATCGAGCGCTGCGCCGCCAGTCTGCCGCCCAGCTGCTCGCTCTTCTCGACCAGCACCACGGGATGACCGAGACCGGCCGCGGCGCGTGCCGCCTCGAGCCCGGCCAGGCCGCCGCCGACCACCAGCACGGTGTCGTCGATCTCCTCCTCCAGCGGATTCGACGGGCTTCATGTTCTTGAGCCGCGCCACGCCCATCCGGAGCGAGATCCTCGGCCAGCATCTGGGTGTCCTCGTCGCCCGCCGGATGCGACCAGACCACCTGCTCGCGCAGGCTGACCCGCTCGACCGTGGACCTCGCGGCCGAGGGCGTCGAACTCGGCCACTCTTCGCCCGCTGCGGAGCAGGCGGCGAGCATCACCCCGTCGAGCCCGTTGTCGGCTCGACCGCCTCGGATCGCCGCCACGCCCTCGGGGCCGCACAGGCACTCGTGGCGTGAGATGCAGGACGCTCCGTGCTCTCTCGGCGGCGCTGCGACAGGCGTCGAGGTCGAGAGCTCGCCGATGCCGCACCCGCTGCAGAGGAATACTCCGAGCTTGTCCATCACGCCCTCCTTCCCGCGGCGACCAGGCGCCCGCGCTGCCGCTCCGGTCGCGTCGCGCACCGACGACGCCACGTCCTCCGGCCGCCGGGCCACGCCGGCGACCGGACTCCGGTCGTCGAGGTCGTCGAGCGCGAAGCCGTCGTCGTCCTTGCCGGTAAGCAGCCCGGTCATCCTCGCAGCGTTGGGCACCATGCCGGTGGCCAGAACCACCAGGTCGGCCTCGTGCGTCCAGCAGCACGCCCGATCTCCACGTCCTCCACCCGCAGCGAGAGTGCCCCGTCCGCGCTGCTTCGATCTTGCCCGACCTTGCCCTTGACCAGGCGGACGCCCTCGATCGCTGCGACCTTGGTCAGCACGTCCTCGTTGCGGCCCGGGGTGCGGCGGTCGATGTAGTAGATCGTCGACCTCGGCCTCGGGCAGCTGCTCCTTGACGTAGATGGCCTGCTTCAGGGAGGCCAGGCAGCAGACGCCCGAGCAGTAGGCCAGGTGGTTGACGTCGCGCGAGCCGGCGCACTGGACGAAGGCGACCTGCTTCGGGGGCCTGGCCGTCCGACGGGCGCACGATCTTGCCGCCGGTGGGTCCGCTCGGCGACGCCAGGCGCTCCATCTGGACGTTGGCGATGACGTCCGGGAGCGCCCGCCGCCGAGCTCCGCCAGCTTCTCGAGCGGGTAGGGGTGCCAGCCGGTGGCGAGCACCACGGCCGCCGACCTCGAAGGTCACTCGTCTCGGCCGCGTCGAGGTCGATGGCGTCGTACCTGCAGGCGTCGACGCAGGCCTTGCCTCAGCCGTCGGGACAGGCCATCGCCCGGTCGAACACGAATCGGCGCGGCCAGGCGTTGGGGTGGGGCAGCCGCACCGCCGGCACCTCACTCATGCCCAGGTTGAAGGGATCGTGCACCTTGGTCGGCGCAGACGCTCGAAGCAGTCGCCGCAGGCGGTGCACGCGATCGTTGACGTAGGCCGGCGCCGTCGTCACGGTGACCTGCCAGCCGCCCGCCGGTCGGCTCCGCTGCGTGACCCGGCGTGCAGGTGAGCACGCGTGATCCGCGGGTTGCGCTCGAGCCGACGGAGGTTGATCTCCATGCCGCAGGTCGGCGGGCACATCTTCGGGAAGTAATTGTGGGTGCGCAGCACGCGGCCGCCGATCGCAGGGCTCGCGCTCGACGAGCACGACCTCCGCGCCGGCCTCGGCGGCTTCGAGCGCGGCGGTGACGCCGGCGATGCCCGCCACCGACCACCAGGAGCGGTCTGGTGGGCTTCATGCGTTTCTCCCTTGGCGAAGTCGTGCTCCTCACGCACCGTCAGCACGGGCTCGCCGAACAGCGCGAAACGGAGCCAGCGGAATGCGAATCGCAGCAGCGCCTCATCGTCCCGTTCGAGCTTCGACGACCAGCTCGGGCTGAAGGTCGAAGCGCTGCAGGAAGGTCGACGCGAAGACGAACTCGCGGAAGGTGTCGAGGTCGTAGCAGGCGGTGTAGAACATGTGCATCCGCTTCGGGTCGAGCTGGCGTCCCCCGATGAACCAGGGGTGGGACACCAGGTCCCGGAAGCCGCTCTCGAGCTCTTCGTGCTCGGCCACCGCCTGGTCCTGCCGCCACTCGTCCGACGGTCCAGGCCTCCGCCTGGGTGCGACCCTCGCAGAAGTCGTCCTCGAAGACGAAGAAGAGCGGTTCGGGCTCCTCGCCCGCCCGGGCCGGCGGCAGCGCCATCCCGAGCGGGTACATGCGGCACGCCCAGGGCCGGTCGTCGTAGACGGTGCATCCGTTCTCACCCAGGAAGTGGCAGCGCTTGGCCTCCTCGTCGCGCATCTTGAGGAGGACCACCGGCAGCTTGAGGTCCTTGGTGATCGGGTTGCCCGTGTAGTTTTCGAGGAATTCGCGGGTGGAGATCCCGAGCCGTCGTGCCAGCCGCAGCACGTCGAGCGGCGTCAGCACGATGTTGACGTCGGCGCAGCAGGTGTTGAAGCAGGGGACTCCAGGATGGCAGGCGAACCGGAAGCTCTCCCCCGGCGCCAGCTGACGCTGGCTCTTGAGGAACTCCGGCATGTCAGCGTGGGGACGGCTCACGGCGCGTTTCCTTCCTGATCGTCAGGTCGCGCCTCCGAGTCGGTCGGTCGGTCCTCGATCCGGTCCTTCATCGCCGTCGCCGACCACACCGCGAGCGGCGTGACCTCGCCGGTGGTCGGATCGACCCGATAGCGGTACGAGGCCGCGACGGCGTAGTGCTCGCGCATGTGCGTCCAACCACGGCGAAAGTACGGGCAGTCGTCGTTGAAGCACGCGAGCTGATACTCGCTCTCCCACCCGGTGTTCTCGGGCAGGGAGAAGCGGGCGAGCGGCTCGCCGCAGTGCGGACAGCAGGGATCGGTCGTCGGCTGATTCAAGGTGGAAAGACCTCTGGACAAAGGGACGGCCCCTGGCGTGCTGGACGCCAGGGGCCGCCGAGTGGATTGGCGTCAGCCGCCGAGGAGCTCGTGGTCCGAAGCCTCTCCGAACATGTGGAGGATCGGGCGCTTGAGCATCTGCCACTCCTCGGTGGCCGGGTTCATCTTGCAGTTGACGAAGCAGAGCCAGTTGTTCTGGTCCAGCTTCGGGAAGTCGGCACGGAAGTAGTAGCCCGGCCAGCGGGTCTCTTCGCGGAACAGCATGGTGCGGACGTGGGCCTCCGCCTGGTACATGCGGTGCACGTTCTCCCAGCACCGCATCAGCTCGTGCAGGTCCTTGGCGCCGAGATTGGCGGAGTCCTCCTTGAGGCAGCCCGAGCAGCTCGAGGCCCCTGTCCATCAGAGCCTTCGAGGTGGTGAACTGGGAGCCGACACGCCGCCCGCGTACTCGTCCATGAGCTTCTGCAGCCGCATCATGAACATCTTCGGCAGGATGTAGTGCGGGTTCACGTCTTCCTGCGTCGTCTTGCCCTTGTTCTCGGCGAAGAGCTTCAGCGGCTGCAGGATCGCGGCCTTGAGCTCCTCGACCATCGGCGCGCGTCGATCGCCGGGGCGGCCGGCTTCTCGTTGACCAGGTACCGGATCGCTGCCTTGCCGGCGATACGGCCTTCGGCGTGCGAGCCGGACGAGAACTTGTGCGACGAGGCGCCCGAGGCGTCGCCGGCGCAGAACAGGCCCTTGACCGTCGACATGTTCTCGTAGCCCCAGAAGTACTCCTTGGCGGCGCCAGGTCCTTCGGACCCGACACCCAGGCGCCGGAGGCGCCGGAGTGCGAACCGATGAAGTACGGCTCGGCGGCCGCGATCTCCGACGACTTCTCTTCGGGCTCGATGTTGGTCGCGGCCCACAGGATCGCCTGCGAGATCGTCATGTCGAGGAAGTCTTCCCAGGCCTCGGCTCTCGAGCTCCTTCAGCTTCTTCTTGGAGGCCTTCTCGTCGGTCGCCTGCTCGGCGATCTTCTGGATGGCTTCGTCGGTCCGCATGTAGATCGGGCCCTTGCCCTCCATCACGTCCAGCATCACCGAGGTAGTTGCGCAGGTTGGCCGGGATCGGCTTGACCTGGCCGTACGGCTTCCAGTTCTCCAGCTCGGGCCGGCGCTCGACCATGTAGTTGCTCGCCGAGGGCGTTGGTCGCGCGCGACTTGAACAGCAGGAACCAGGCGCCGACCGGGCCGTAGGCGTCCTTGAAGCGCACCGGGATGAAGCGCACTTCCTGGCAGGTCATCTCGGCGCCGGCCTTCAGCGTGAAGTACGCCGACGAGCCGGAGTTCCACGGCGGGTACCAGGCGCGGCCGGCGCCCTCACCCGAGGAACGCGGCTTGAACACGTGCACCGCGCCGCCCATGCGCGACCATGGTCGCCTTGGCGAGAACACGTAGAACTTGTTCTCGCGCACCGAGAAGCCGACGGCGCCCGTGCACTGGTCGCCGTCCATGATCGGGTCGATGATGAACACGCGCTCGTAGATGTTGTCGGTGCCGAGGGCGTTCTTGGCGGCCTCGGCCACGATCACCTTGTACGACTCGCCGTTGATCATGAGCTGCCAGCGACCCTCGTGGACGTAGCCGCCTTCGTCGTCCTTCCAGATCGGCAGGCCCCACTTCTCGAACAGGTGCACCGAGGAGTCCACGTGGCGAGCGATGTTCGCGACGAGGTCCTCGCGGGTGACGCCCATGAGGTCGTTGCGGACGTAGTCGCACGTAGTCCTTGATGGTGTTCTTGCCGTCCTTCAGGCCGACGTACTGGTTGATCGCCGACAGGCCCATCGCCACCGCGCCGGAGCGATCGATGGCCGCCTTGTCGACCAGGGTCACCTTGAGACCGTGCTTCTTCGCCCAGTACGCGGCCTCGACCGCGGCGCCGCACGCCGCCATGCCGCCACCCAGGATCAGCAGGTCGGTTTCGACCTTGACGGTTTCGAAGTTCTCCATTTCCGCCTCCTTCACTTCGTCCACACGGCACAGCCGAGGGAGTCGGGCTCCGTGAACAGCACCGGACCCTCGAGGTCCGGCTCGGTGGCGAAGCCGCCGGTCGGGCACCGCGGTTCCCTCCTGCGTGGTGCGGATGGGGAACTTGAACCGCTTGACGGTGCCGTTGCGGAACTTGACGGTCCACATGATCGAGTCGGTGGAGCGCAGGGGAACCACCGACGCGCCCATGGGCACGAAGTCCGCGTAACCGCGCACGTCGATCGCCTGCGTCGGGCAGATCTTCACGCAGTTGTAGCACTCCCAGCACATCTCCGGTTCGCTGGTTGTACGCCTTCATGGACTCCTTGTTCAGGACCATGAGGTCGTTCGGACAGATGTACTGGCAGGCGGTCTTGTCGAGCGCCTTGCATCCGTCACACTTCTCTGGGTTGACAAAGCTCGGCATGAAAGACTCCTCCTTTCCGATTCTCTCCAACCCTGGGGCTAAAGCTCACGCTACACATCCATGCAAGAACCAAGCAACGTTTGTGCCAAATTTCACAACTTGATCTAAACCTATTTTTTCCAACAGTTTCTGAGGAGATTCCAGCGGTCCGATCGAGGCCTCGTGGTGCGCAGACCCGACGTCAATGTTACGAACTCGAAACGATCCGTCCAACCCCCCTTTCTGCAGCGACTTGATGTCGGTACGCGGTGTTCCCACCGGGTAACCGTTCCCCGTCGGTAACACCAGTCTCGACACCCTCCTCGGGGCCTCGCACTCGGCCGGCGCCGGATCCCGACGAGTCGGGGGAACCGCGTGTCGACGAGCGAGAGCGATGGTGATGCGAGTCCTCCCTGGCGAGGTGTCGCCAGCGGCGACGAGAGTAGCACATGGCGGCGGCTTTCAATTTTGAGACGATGTCACGTCTTGATCGTCTCCGGGCCGCGGACTCGAGGTTTCATCGGCACGTCGCCCGACGGCCCTCGTGGCGGTCGGCCAACCACCGGATTCGGTCCCGTCGAGTCCGCCGCGGCCTGGGTCGTCTACGTAAATGAGATAACGTCTTAAAAATAATATTCCGAGTTGACAACTAAGAGAAATGGACGTAATTTCGAGCTACGATGAGACTCTCGACCCGTGCTCGATACGCCCTCCGCCTGATGTTGGACATCGCTCGAAACGGCGGCGAGGAGCAACCGGTCTCACTCGCCGCAGTCGCCGGGCGTACCAATCTCTCGCGAGGCTACCTCGAGCAGCTCGCGATGACGCTGCGCAACGCGCGCCTCATCCGGGGCGTCGCCGGCAGGGCCGGAGGGTACCGGCTCGCGATGCCGCCGGCCGAGATCACGGTCGGCCAGGTGATCGAGGCCGCGATCGGGCCGATCTGCGTCGTCGACTGTGTCGACGACCCGGAGGGATGCCCGAGGTCCGAGTACTGCGAGTGCCGGGTGGTGTACTCGCTGATCAACGCCAGGGTGGCGGAGGTTCTGCACTCGTTTTCGCTGTCGGATCTGCTGGATCCCAGCTGGCTGCACCTCGGCGACCTCGAGGCCGACGAGCAGCTCGTGAACCTCGAGACGCTCTCCACCGCGGGATGCGGTTGGACTCCGCCCGGGACACGAAAGAAGGACACACCGTAGCGCCGCTCGACCCGGATGAGGGCGCTGCGACCTGGAGGAGGGACGGAACATGGTCGAGCGACAGATCGGCGGCTCGAAGCTGCGGCTGGTTCGCGGTGACATCACCGAGCTCGAGGTCGAGGCCTTCGTCTTCGACATCACCGAGGACGTCAAGCTCGGCTCCGGCTACGGCGGAGCGATCCAGCAGCGCGGCGGGATCATGATCCAGAAGGAGCTCGACGCCATCGGTCAGCTGCCCGACCGGCGAGGCGTCGTCACCGAGGCCGGCATGCTCAAGGCCGAGCACATCATCCACGTCAACGGGCCCGAAGTTCCGCGAGGAGGACGAAGAGGGCAAGCTCGCGCAGGCGACCCGCGCGGCGCTGCGACGGGCCGAGGAGAAGGGGATCAAGCCGCTCGCCTTTCCGCCGATCGGCACCGGCCTGTACCAGGTCCCGCTGGACCTGTGCGCCCGGGTGATGGTCGACACGGTCGCGGAGCACCTCCAGCAACGGCACGCGGCCTCGAGGAGGTCCTGTTCGTCGCCGTGGACACGCGCGAGTACGAGCCGTTCGAGGCCAAGATCTGAGAAGGGAGCCTGAGATGCCACCATGAACCGAGCACCCTGCTCGCCACCGTCGAGGTGATCCACTGGATCGCCCTCGGCGTCATGGCGGTGGTCTACACCCCGCGGCTGTGCTGGCTGTTCTGCTTCAAGGGCGGCAAGGACCGCTCCGCGCCCGGCGCAGCCCGAGCGGACCAACGCCCAGAAGGGCGCGCGTCTACTCGCTGGGCAACGTCGCCATGCCGTGGGCGATGGAGAGCACGCGGACCGGGATTCCCTGTTCTACCTCACCTTCGTGATCTTCCACCTCGGTGTCGTCGGCCGGGATCGGGCTCGCCTTCGTCGAGCACGGTCGCCCCCGGCGTCGCTGCGCGATCCCGGCGGTGGCGTGGATCGTCGGCGGTCTGCCTCGGCGCCGCCTTCCTGGTCGGCGTCGTACCGCATGGTCCGGCGTCTCACCGGCCCGGTACATGCGGCTGATCAGCACGCCCGACGACTACTTCTCGCTGATCATGCTGACGGTCTGGTTCGCTGCTCGGCGTCGCTGACCCAGGCCCACATCGCCGGCGTCGCGCCGCTTCGCAGAGCGAGGGCTGCCTGGTCGCCTACCTGCTGCTGACCAGCTTCTTCCTGATCTACGTTCCGTTCTCGAAGATCTCCCACTACCTCTACTACCCGTTCACCCGCTACTGGATCGGCCGGGCCCTCGGCCATCGCGGCAGCATGCCGCTGCGGCCAGGGCCTGAGTAGGAGGACGCCGTGGCCAACACCGAGAAGACCCACAAGGTCAAGATGATGGAGGAGCAGCTCCAGAAGAAGCTCACCCGCCAGGTGGTCGGCTCGCTGGTCGGCTGCGTGCACTGCGGCATGTGCACACGAGTCCTGCCACTACGTGCTGGCCAATCCCGACGACCCGAAGATGACGCCGAGCTACAAGGCGGACCAGCTGCGCAAGCTCTTCAAGCGCAACCTCGACTGGACCGGCCGGGTCTTCCCGTGGTGGGTCAGGCGCCGACAGGCCCGCTCACCGACGAGGACCTCGAGGAGCTCAAGGACATCGCCTTCGGCACCTGCACCAACTGCCGCCGCTGCACCTTCAACTGCCCGATGGGCGTCGACACCGCCACCTTCAACCGGATGATGCGCGGCCTGCTGACGCCACGTCGGGCGTCATGCCCGAGGGCGTGCGCGTGGTCAGCAAGGACCAGTGGGAGATCGGCAACCAGATGGGCGTGCTCAAGGAGGACTACCTCGACACCCTGGAGTGGATGTCCGAGGAGCTCGAGGAGGAGCTCGGCCACGACCAGCGCCGCGATCCCGATCGACAAGAAGGGCGCCAAGATCGTCTACGCGATCAACCCGCGCGAGGTGAAGTACGACCCGCGCACGATCGCGGAGGCCGCCCTGATCTTCTACGCCGCCGGCGAGAACTGGACCATGCCCAGCGAGGGCTGGGACAAGACCAACTTCGGCCTCTTCTCCGGCGACGACGCAGCTCGGCGGCGCGTGCGGCAAGCGCGGTCTACGAGAAGGTCGCGCGAGCTCGGGGCGGAGCAGGCTGGTCATCTCCGAGTGCGGCCACGGCTACCGCTCGACCCGCTGCGAGGCGGCCGAACTGGGCCGGCGCGAACATCGAGCTTCGACGATGGAGAGCTCGGTCATGACCATGCTCCGCTACATCAAGGAGGGCCGGATCAAGGTCGACAAGACCAAGAACACCGAGCCGGTCACCTTCCACGACTCGTGCAACAACGCCCGCAGCTGCGGCTTCTACGAGGAGCCGCGCGAGCTGCTGCGACCTGGTGGCCACCGACTTCCGGAGATGTACCCGAACCGCGCCGAGAACTACTGCTGCACCGGCGGCGGCGGCGCGATGTCGATGTCCGAGTACACGCCGCGGCGGCTGAAGTCGGCCAAGGTCAAGGCCGAGCAGATCGCGGCCACCGGCGCCAAGATCGTCGTCACCTCGTGCCACAACTGCGTCGACGGCCTGGCCGACCTGATCAAGCACTACAAGCTCGACTGCGAGGTCACGCAGCTGGTCGACCTGGTGGCCAACGCGCTGGTCCTCGAGGAGTCGAGCCGACGCAGCAGGTCGAGGAGCCGCGAGCCGAGGTCGGCCGTGGCCGGCCGCCGAGGCCGGTAGCCGCTGCGCCCTGGCCGGGTCGCACGATCCTGGTGGTCGACGACGAGGAGGACGTGCGCATCTTCCTCACCACGGTGCTCGAGGACGCCGGCGCCACGGTCTTCGAGGCCGCGGACGGCGACGAGGCCCTCGCGATGGCGCACGCGCGAGAAGCCGGACCTGATCACCCTCGACCTCTCGATGCCGGGCAAGGACGGCGTCGAGGTCTTCGCCGAGCTGCGCAAGGACGCCGGAGCTCGAGGAGATCCCGGTCTGCATCGTCACCGGCCACCCGGAGCTCCGCAAGCTGATCTACGACCGGCCGGTGCCGCCGCCCGAGGGCTACCTGGACAAGCCGGTCGACGAGGACGAGCTCGTCGACGAACCTGCGCCGGATCCTCGAGCTCGAAGAAGCAGCGCGACAGAGACTGACGAGGCCACGGGGTCGCCGGAGCGGCAGCACCGACGCGTCCAGCGGACGCCGACGCGAGCTCGACCCGGACGAGGAGCCGCGATCGGACGCCGTACCGGCAGTACTTCGAGGAGATGCCCTGCTACCTCTCGGTCCAGGACCGCGAGCTTCCGGATCATCGACGGCAACCGGCGGTTCCGCGAGGACTTCGGCGACCGCAGCGGCGAGCTACTGCTACCAGGTCTACAAGCACCGCGAGGAGGTCTGTCCCGACTGCCCGGTCGAGGCGACCTTTCGCGGACGGCAGGAGCCACGGCAGCGAGCAGCTGCTGACCACCGCGCGACGGCGAGGAGGTCCCGGTGATGGTCCACACCACGCCGATCCGCGACGACGACGGCGAGATCGTCGCGGTGATGGAGATGCCCACCGACATCACCGAGGTCAAGCGGCTCGCAGGAGCAGCTCGAGCAGCAGCCAGCGAGCGGCTGGCCACGCTCTTCGAGGAGGTGCCCTGCTACATCTCGATCCAGGATCCGGACCTGCGTCATCCAGCACGCCAACCGGCGCTTCCGGGAGACCTTCGGCCCGGCCGTGGGCGACAAGTGCTACCAGGTCTACAAGCACCGCGAGGAGCAGTGCCTGGTCTGCCCGGTGCAGCAGACCTTCGAGGACGGCGAGATCGCGGGAGCACGAGGAGGTCGTCGATCTCCGCCGACCGGCGAGAAGATCAACGTGCTCTGCACCACGGCGCCGATCCGCAACGCGGACGGCGAGATCGAGGCGGTCATCGAGATGGCGACGGACATCACCCAGATCCGCCAGCTGCAGTCCCAGCTCACCTCGATCGGCCTGCTGGTCGGCTCGATCTCCCACGGCATCAAGGGGCTGCTCACCGGCCTCGACGGCGGCATCTACCTGGTCAACTCCGGGCTTCGAGAAGGACAACGCCGGACCGGGTCCAGCAAGGGCTGGGAGATGGTCCAGCGCAACGTCGACCGGATCCGCAGCATGGTCCTGGACATCCTCTACTACGCCAAGGACCGCGAGCTCGACGTCGACAGACATCGACGTCGCCGACGCTGGTCGAGCGAGGTCCGGGAGGGCCTCGAGAAGAAGGCCAGCGACCTCGACGTCGAGCTCGACATCGAGGTCGGCGCCGGACGCCGGCGCTCTTCGAGGGCGACCCGCAGGCGATCCGCGCGATGCTGGTCAACCTGCTCGAGAACTCCCTCGACGCCTGCCGGGTCGACCGCGGAAGAAGCGGCCACCGCGTGCGAGTCTCGGTCGCGCCGGCGCGCCGCCGTGGATGGTCTTCGAGGTCGAGGACAACGGCATCGGCATGGACCGGGAGACCCGCGAGAAGATCTTCTCGCTCTTCTTCTCGTCCAAGGGGCTCAAGGGCACCGGCCTGGGCCTGTTCATCGCCAACAAGATCGTCGACAAGCACGGGGGATCGATCGAGGTCGAGTCCGAGCCGGGCGCGGCACGCGCTTCCTGATCCGGCTGCCGCTCGAGGCACGGCCCAGCACCCGAGGCCCCGAGGACCCAGTCCGAGGCAGTCTCGGTTCCGACGCAGACCGGAGCGTCGGATGAGCGGCTAGCAGAGTCCTCGTGGTGGACGACGACCCGGACATCGTCGACTACCTGACCTCGTTCCTCGAAGACGACGGGTCTCGGTCTCGTCTGCCGCGACGCGGTCGGCGCGCTCGCAGCCTCGACACGCGGCCCGACGTCGTTCTCATCGACGTCCTGATGCCGGGCCGGTCCGGGCTCGACCTCCTGGTCACGCTCCGTCGCGACCCGACACTGGCGGATCTCCCGTTGGTGGTGGTCACCGGCAACGACAGCATCCTGGAGGACGACTGCCAGTCCTACCTGGGCTCGCACCTGGGCATCCGGGGTCCTGACGGCGTGCTCGGCAAGCCGATCGACCCATCAGTCCTGCTGGCCGTGCTCGAGGGCATCGAGGTCTCCGAAGGAGTCTGTTGAGCGCGAATCCGGGGCGCCGTCGACACCAAGCGCTCCCGTCACCTGGATCTCGGCCCCTTGCGCCCACCGATTCGCCGCACCATATTGTCTCTGTATGTGATTTTTTTCACGAGTAGGAGCCCGGTATGCAGACCCTCCGAATGAAGCTCGGCCCTCCTGCCCGACCTCCTCGACGCGCTCAAGGCGTGGGGCACGGTCGTGGGCGCCGGTCGAGCGGGCGCCCGGGGTCTTCTCGCTCGAGGAGATCGACGACGTCCGGCTCGAGCGCGGCCGGACGCCCTGCGCACCATCCTGCCCTTCAAGAAGCTGCTGCTGAAGCCGCGCTTCACCATGCTCGAGGGCGGCGCCGGGCGCGGCCGCACGGTCGAGCGACGACAACGACGGCGGCCCGCAGGTCCTCTTCGGCGCCCACGCCTGCGACATCCACGCCCTCAAGATCCTCGACCTGCTCTACCTGTCCGACTTCGTCGATCCCTACTACGAGCGCAACCGCGACCAGCTGACCGTGGTCGGGCTACGGCTGCTGGCCCGACGAGAAGTGCTTCTGCGAGTCGCTGGGCACCTCGACACGCCGACGACGGTTTCGACCTCTTCCTGACCCCGCTCGACGGACCGCTTCCTGGTCGCCGTCGGCACCGTCGCGGGGTGACGACATCGTGCGCGCCAACCCGCAGCTGTTCGAGCCCGCCACCCGACAGGACACCCGGGACTACCTGGCGCGGCTCAAGGAGCGCGAGGAGGCCTTCACCCTGGCGCTCGACATCCACGGACCTGCCGTACGTCCTCGAGCTCAAGAAGCGACGACCCGGTCTGGGAGGAGCTCGGCACGAAGTGCCTGTGCTGCGGCTCGTGCTCGATGGTCTGCCCGACCTGCTCCTGCTTCAACGTCGGCCGACGAGATCGCCGAGGACGGACCGCGCGTCGCGGGTCCGCACTCTGGGACGCCTGCCTGTACCGCGACTACGCCGTGGTCGCCGGCGGCCACAACTTCCGCGCCGACCGGGCCGACCGCGTCAAGAACCGCTACTACCACAAGCAGGAGGCCTTCGTGCGCGAGTTCGGCATGCCGTCCTGCGTCGGGTGCGGCCGCTGCATCGAGAACTGCCCGACCGGCATCAACGTGGTCGAGGTCTTCCAGCACGTCCGAGGTGAGCTATGAGCATCGAGATCCCCGCAGCCGCTGCCGGTGCGCAGCGCGCCGCGCGCGGCTGCCCACCGGAGCCAACCCCTACCTGCCGGCGCCGGCGCGGATCATGCGGATCGCGCGAGCTGACGCCGGACGTCCGGCTCTTCGAGCTGCGCTTCACGGACTCCGGCGCTCGCCGAGGCGTTCACCTTCCGCCCGGGCCAGTTCGTCGAGCTGTCGGTGCTCGGCGTCGGCGAGGCACCGTTCTCGCTGCCCTCGTCGCCGACCCGGCGCGGCTGCTTCCAGCTCGGCATCCGGCGCGCCGGCGATGCTCACCGACTACCTCTTCGACCACGTCGGCGAGGGCGACGCGGTCGGCATCCGCGGCCCGCTCGGCAACGGCTTTCCGGTCGAGCTCTTCGAGGGCCAGGACATGCTGCTGGTCGCCGGCGGCCTGGGCATGGTGCCGCTGCGCGGGCTGCTCCAGTACCTGATCGACCTGCGGCCACCACTTCGGCCGCGTCATCCTGCTCTACGGCACGCCGCAGCCCGGAGCAGGTGCTGTTCCGCGACGAGCTCGAGTCGCTGGCGCGCCGCGGCGACGCCGAGATCCTGCTCAGCGGTCGACTCGAGCCAGGGCAGGCCGTGGGCGGGCGCGGTCGGCGTGGTCACCGAGCTGCTCGACGACGTCGAGCTCGACGTCGCGCGGACCTACGCGGTCGCCTGCGGACCGCCGGTGTTCTACAAGTTCATGCTCGAGAAGCTGGTGGCGCGCGGGCTTCGCGCAAGGACCGCATCTTCCTCAGCCTCGAGCGGCGCATGGAGTGCGGCGTCGGCAAGTGCGGCCACTGCGCCGTGGGCTACACGTTCACCTGCCTGCACGGGCCGGTCTTCTCGCTACTGGGACGCCATCAACCTTCCCGAGCTGATCTACACCTGAGGGGTGGCACGATGGCGAACGGCAGCAAACCCAAGGTCGGGATCTTCGGCCTCACCGGCTGCGCCGGCGACCAGCTGCAGATCCTCAACTGCGAGGACGAGCTGCTCCGGCTGCGCCGAGCGCCTCGACATCGTCGACTGGGTGATGGCGAAGTCGACAACGACCACGCCTGCCGGCTCGACATCGCCTTCGTCGAGGGCGTCGTCGCCACCGAGCGCGACCTCGAGACGCTCAAGGAGATCCGGGCCCGGACCGACATACCTGGTGGCGATCGGAACCTGCGCGGTGTGGGGCGGCCTGCCCGCGATGCGCAACGACCTGCCGCGGGAGGTCCTCGCAGCGCGAGGTCTACGGCGGTGACGGCGGCGTTCCTCGACACGGTCGAAGCCCGTCCGGCGACCCACTTCGTGCCGTTCGACTTCCGCCTGCCCGGGCTGCCCGATCGAGCGCCACGAGTTCCTCGCAAGCGGTCAACGCGCTGCTCGCCGGCACCGTCGCCGGAGCTGCCGCGCGTGCCGGTGTGCTGGGAGTGCAAGACGCAGCGAGAACCTCTGCCGGGTCGTCTACTTCACGACGAGGTCTGCTGCGGCGCCATGACCCGTGGCGGCTGCGGTGCCCGCTGTCCCTCGCACGGCGTCGCCTGCGCCGGCTGCCGCGGCCCGATCGAGGAGCCCCACTACGACGCCAACATCACCATGTTCGCCGACCGCGGCATCTCCTGGAAGGAGATCGCCCGGAAGATGAAGAGCTTCTCGGCGCCGGTCTGGATGAAGCTGGGTCTCGAGCAGGAGGCGAAGCGATGGCGAGCGGTAGGACCATCACCATTCCCCACCTGGGCCGGGTCGAGGGCCACGGCGGCATCTTCGTCAAGATCGTCGGGCGATCGCGTCCAGCGAGGTCAACATGGACATCCACGAGGGCAGCCGCTACTACGAGGCGCTGCTCAAGGGCAAGCACTTTCTCGAGGTCCAGGGCATCATCACCCGGGTCTGCGCGATCTGCTCGGCGAACCACACCGTCGCGGCGCTGACCGCCCTCGAGAGCGCGCTCGGGATCGAGCGAGACCGAGCGCGTCGCCCGGCTGCGCGGCCTGCTCCTGCTCGGCGCCACCATCGAGTCCCACGCCCTGCACGTCTTCGCCCTCGCCCTGCCCGACTTCCTGGGCTTCGAGTCGGTGATCGCGATGGCCGGCGAACTACCCCGAGGAGGTCGCCTTCGCGCTCCGGCTCAAGCAGCTCGGCAACCGGATCCAGGACCTGGTCGGCGGGCGGGCCGTCCACCCGATCAACACCCTCGTCGGCGGCTTCGGCAAGCTCCCGCCGCACCGCGACCTGGAGACGATCCGCCGAGAGCTCGCCGAGGTCATGGACCCGCTGATGGACTTCGTCGACCTCGCCGCCGGGATCGAAGTGCCGACCTGGGCGGCCCAGCCCACCGTCTACGTCGGCGCTGCGACCCTGGGAGCCCGCGTACCGGTTCCGCGGCACCTCGATCTGCACGTCGCGCGGCGAGGAGTACCCGATCGAGGACTACCGCGACGTCATCCGGGAGTTCACGGTCGAGCACTCCCACGCCAAGCACGCCGCGCTCGCCTCCGGCGACACCTACATGGTCGGCTCCCTGGCCCGGCTCAAGCTCTGGGGCCACCTCCTCGAGGGCCGTGCCCGCGACGCCTTCGACCTGCTCTTCCCCAGTGGGGTGGTCGACAACATCCTGCTCAACAACTGGGCCCAGCTGGTCGAGCTGGTCCACTGCGTGCGAGCGCGGAATCGAGGTCTGCGAGATCCTGCTCGGCATGCCCGAGGCCGAGCACGAGATGAACGAGTACGAGGTTCGAGCCGGCCGCGGCGTCGGGGCCTTCGAGGTTCCGCGGGGCACCCTCTTCCACGAGTACGAGCTCGACGACGACGGCCGCGTCGCCGCGGCCAACGTGATCACGCCCACCGCCCAGAATCTGGCCAACACCGAGCGAGACATGCGGGTCGTGGTCGAGCGGAGGCTCGCCGACGGGACCGACGACGACCGCGAAATCAAACTCGACCTGGAGATGGTGGCTCGGGCCTACGACCCCTGCATCTCCTGCTCGGTGCACGTCACCCGTGGTTGAACCGGCCTCGACCGTCCTGGTGGTCGGGTTCGGCAACACCCTGATGGGCGACGACGGCGCCGGCCCCGCGGTGGTGGATCGCCTCTGGGCCCGCGGGCTGCCGCCCGGCGTTCGGGCTGCGGTCGCGAGGGGCGACGCCCTTGATCTTGCAGGCCTGTGGGAAGGAGAACCGCAGGTCTGGATGGTCGACGCCGTGACCCGAGACGGCCGTCCCGGAGCTCTCCACCTGCTCGAGCACGAGGAGGTCCTCACCCTTCCCCAGCGCCACGGGACGGTCCACCATCTCAGCCTGCCCGAGTGCCTGCGCTGGTTGGCGATCGGCCTCCCGGCCACCGCCGCCGTCCGCTACCGCCTGTTCGGGATCGAGCCAGAGCGGATCGGGCTCGGCGCAGGGCTCAGTCCGGCGGTCGACCGGGCCGTCGATCGTCTCGTCGGCCGCCTCGTCGCCGAGCTGGCGCGGAGCCGGCACGACCGGGGAACCCGGCTCGAGCGCCTCCAGGAGTCCGCGCCGCCAGGTGGCGGTGCGCCCCGAGGTCACTTCCCCGGGTAGTAGCCGCGAATGGTCTGGACCTGACGATCGGATCCGGCCACCTGGACGGCGACGGTCCGGAACTGCTCCGGAGGCTTCTCGGAGGGAGAGGAGTACCACAGCACGTACTGCGAGCGGAGCAGCTCGCCGATCCGGAAGTAGACCGCAGGGAGCTCGGAGACGTCCTTCGGGAAGAAGGCGGTGCCGCCGGTCTCTTCGGCGATCTTCTTGAGCACGCTGCGGCTGCCGAAGTCGAGCCGGCCCACGCCGAGCCCGATCGGGAAGATCGGGACCCGCATGGTGTGCGCGAACCGCATCGCCACGTCCCACCCGGTGCGGGAGGTGGTGTCCTCGCCGTCGGTCAGCAGCACCAGCGCCTGCTGACCGCGCCGACCGCGGAACTGCTCGAGCGACTTGACCACCGCGTCGTGGAGCGAGGTCCCCCCTTCGGGCGTCACGTCGGCGAGACGCGCTTCGATCTCGGACGGCGCCGAGGTCCAGGGCACCAGCACCTTCGCCTCCCACGAGAAGCTCAGCAGGAAGGCCTCGTCCCCGCTCTCCACGAGATCTGATGCGAACCCGGCCACCGCCCTGCGCACCTGGGGAAAGACCTCGAGCATCGAGCCCGAAACGTCAACCGCGAGGGCGAGCGACAGCGGCAGCTCGGCCGTGGTTCCGAAACCTTCGAGCGACACCGGCCGGTCGTCCTCGAGAACCGTGAAGTCAGCCTGCGTGAGCCCGAGCACCGGCGAGCTCTGCTGGTCGAGCACGACCACCGGCAGCTCGACCAGCTCGACCCGGACCGAGCCCGCGAAGCCGCCGCCGCCGCCGAGCGCGTACACCGTGTCGCCTCGGATCCCGCGCACGTCGACCGCGTCTGCCGCCAGAATCGCCGCCCGCGCGAGCTCGTCCTCCCGGAGCGCCGTCACGCACGGGCACTCGGCCCAGCGCGCCACCCGTCGATCGTCGACGCTCAGGGTCACCTGGCTGAGACGGTCGCCGCCGGTGACGGAGACCGTCGCCCGACGCGCGCCGTCCTCGGGCGGACCCAACAGGATCTCGACCCCCAGCTGTCCGCTCGGGTTGTTGAGCACGATCGCGTCCTCGCCCAGGAACCGGCCGCGGCTGTCGACCGCCACCGCACGGATGAGGGTCCGTCGAATCACCGCTCCCAGCGGCACTGACACGGTCCACGGCTCGCGGTTCCGGATGCCCATCGACCGCCCGTCCTGCAGGAACTCCACCCGGGCCGTGCCCTCGGGAGCTTCGACTTCGAGCTGGAGAGCGCCGATGCCGCCGATCTCAGGAGGGGGAAGAAACCTGACTGCGCCCTCGGCGGGCGGCAGCAGGTCGAGCGCCACCGCGTCCGGAGGCGCGTCCTCCGGCGCAGCGAACGGGGTCTCCGACTCCGGCACCTCGACCTCGCCGAACCAGACGCCACGGGCGGTACCCTCGACCGCGACCATCATCACCTGAAGCTGGTAGGCGCCGAGCTTCCAGTCGCGGTAGAGCAGAACGGTCCCGTCCTCGTCCACCTCGACGACCGCGGAGTGGCGGTCGACCAGCTCGCCGCCCGCCAACAGGCTGAGGGTGACCTGTGCCCGGCGCCCGACCCGCTGGCGGTCCTCGGGGGCCACCACCACCACCACGCCCATCACGGTTCCCGACGTCCCTCGACCGAGGGCCTGCACCTCGGCTCGCAGAGCGACCGGCTTCGGTCCCTCGTCGGCGCCGGATGCGACGGTCACGGCGGCGGTCAGGAGAAGGAAGGTCGCGAGCATCGAACGGTGGATCATCGGTCACCCCTCGCTGCGGTCCCCGACCGTTCGGGCCCGCATCGCTCCATGGTACGGCTGCGGGCTGCGATCGGTTACCTCAGCCGGTCGGGCAACGGCCGGCGGTCCCCGCGGATTCCGGCGCCGGGTCGCGCAGTCGATCCGCCCCGGTCTCTCCCTTGAGACGAGTGGACCCGTCGCCGCCTCCGGATTTCGGGCATGCCGATTGCTGCACGCTCCCTTCAAACGACGGTCCGCTCCCGCGAGGAACGGCCCGACCACCGGAGGTAGCTCATGTGTCGTCATTCCCGCTCTCTCGTCGTCCTGTGCGCTCTCGCAGCCGTCGCGGCTCTCGCCGCGTCGCCCGTCGGCGCCCAGAACCTGCTCTCCAACCCCGCCTTCGCCCATGACGTCGTGGGCTGGACCACGGAGGACACGACTCTCGAGGTGGTGTGGCGTTCCGATCTCGGAAGCAACCTCTCCGGTGGCTCGGGAGCCGGCTCGCTCGAGGTCCGGCACTCGTTCTGGAACGGCGGCGCCGGCGGCCCCGGGCAGAAGGTCTCCGTCATCGCCGGCAACGCCTACGACCTCGCCGCGTCGATCCTCCGGCCTGGGAATCCGGACAACGTCTCCAACTGGCTCGGCCTTTCGATCTTCTGGTTCAACTCCGAAGATCGCCTGCTCACGACCGACGGCGCCGCCATGTGGCCGGTGGTCGACGACACGTGGAGCCGCGTCTCCTCGACCTTCGTCGCACCCGCGGGCGCCGCCTCGGCGTGGATCGGTCTCATGATCGGGAATCCGATTCTCGAAAACGAGACCAGGCCGGGCGTGGGGGTCTTCGACGACCTCTGGTTCGCACCCCAGGGAGCGAACACCGCGAGCCAGATCCTGTACTACCCCGCCGCCGCCGAGGCGCTGGGTCAGCAGGGCACCCACTGGAAGACCAGCGGGCGCTTCTCGAATCTGGTGGACTTCCCGGTCACGATCTCGGCGTCACTGCTGCGCCAGAACCAGGACAACAGCGCCGCGGTCGCGAGCCCGATCGTGCTCGGCACGGTTCCCGCTCGCGGCCACCTCGCGGTCGACGACCTGGTGAGCGCGCTCGGCGGCAACGGGATGACGGCCGGCGTCTACCTCCTGGCCGAGGCCCAGGCCGCCGGTCTGCCCGCCGATCTCGTCAACGCCACCTCCTACACCTGGACCCCCAACGGGAGCGGACCCGGCGGCTACGGTCAGGGCCTGCCCGCGGTCGGCGCGGGCACCAGGGCTGCGGTCACCATCCCGGGCATCTACCAGGGAGATGCGTACCGAACCAACCTCGGGATCCTGAACACCTCGAGCGGAACGATCGAGGTCGACGTCGCGGTGCGCGACGGCGGCGGAACGGTCGTCTTCACGACTCGGTGGACTCTGATGCCCTACGAGCAGCGCCAGGTCGGTCTGCCGTCGCTCGGGGTCGCGAACCTCGACGGCGGTACCGCCAGCTTCACCCGCACGTCCACCTCGGGCTCGTTCCGCGCCTACGCCAGCACCGTCGACCAGCTCTCGGGCGACGCGATCTACAGCGAAGCACGCTGAGATCGCTGACCTCCGGCCGCCCGTTCGGGTGGCCGGAGGTCGACTTCCCGGAGCGCCTCGGGCTCCCATGTCGCCACGGTGCGGCATACGCCCCGCGGGTGGTAGTATGACCGAAGCTCGCGGAGAGGTGCTGCGATGACTGAGGTTTCCGACCGCACTCCCGGACGATTCGACACCGACGTGGCCGTCGTCGGCTCCGGTTTCGGCGGCTCCGTCGCCGCACTGCGGCTGACGGAGAAGGGCTACCGGGTGACCGTTCTCGAAAAGGGCAAGCGGTGGCGGCCGGAGGACTTTCCCAGCACCAACTGGAACCTGCCGCAGGTCGTTCTGGTTCCCCTGGGTCGGCTGCTACGGCACCTGGGCGCTGCACCTGTTGCGCGAGGTCCTGATCCTGCACGGCGTCGGCGTCGGCGGCGGGAGCCTGCTCTACGCCAACACCCACTTCGAGCCACCCGATCCGGTCTGGGACGACCCCCAGTGGAAGGACCTCGAGGACTGGCGTGCGGTCATGCCGGAGCACTACGCCACCGCCCGCCGCATGCTGGGCTCGACCGCCAACCCGAAGTTCGGGCCAGCCGACGAAGCCCTCCGCCGCGCGGCCGAGCGGCGCGGCCGGGGTCACACCTTCCGGCCGACCGACGTCGGCATCTTCTTCGGCGAGCCGGAGGTCGAGGTCGCCGATCCCTACTTCGGCGGCGAGGGCCCGCCGCGGACCGGCTGCACCTTCTGCGGCGCCTGCATGGTCGGGCTGCCGTCCGGGTGCGAAGAACACCCTCGACAAGAACTACCTCTACCTGGCCGAGAAGTACGGCGCCCGCGTCGTCCCCGAGACCCGGGTCGAGCTGATCGAGCCGCTCGCCGGAGGGGGCTACCGCCTGCACTGGAGACGGTCGACCGAGCGGCTGCTCGCCGAGACCGGTGTCGATCACGGCGCGAGAAGGTCGTGCTCGCCGCCGGCGTGCTCGGCACGCGTCGGTCTGCTGATGGACTGCAGGGAGCGGGGCGCGCTGCCGCACCTGTCGAACCAGCTCGGCAACGTGGTGCGGACCAACTCCGAGGCGCTGCTGGGCATCACCTCGCGCAGCCGCAAGGACCTCTGGGAGGGCGTCGCCATCACCTCGAAGATGGAGATGGACGAGCGTGACCCACATGGAGCCGTGTCCGTTTCCCACCCGGGTCCGACGTCATGCTGCTGCTCGGGACGATGCTCACCGACGGCGGCGGCAGGGTGCCGCGGCCTCTGCGCTGGCTCGGCAACGTCCTGCGCCACCCGATCCAGTTCCTCCGGGTCACCAAACCGTGGGGCAAGGCCGAGAGCTCGACCGTGCTGCTGGTGATGCAGACGGTCGACAACCACACCCGGCTGGTCCGGCGGCGCCAGCCGCTGTGGCCCTTCACCCGCGCCCTGACCTCGCAGCCGGAGCCGGGCCAACCCGGCATCCCGTCCTACATCCCGATCGCCAACGAGGTCGCCCGGGAGTTCGCGGCCGAGCTCGACGCGATCCCCCAGAGCACCCTGAACGAGGTCCTGCTCGACACCTCGACCACCGCCCACATCCTGGGCGGATGCGCGATCGCCTCGGGACCCGACCGGGGCGTCGTGGACGCCGGCGGCCAGGTGCATCGGTCATCCCGGCCTGTACGTCATGGACGGCTCGATGATCGGTGCCAACCTCGGCGTCAACCCGTCGCTCACGATCACGGCCCTCGCCGAGCACGCCTGCAGCCGGATACCTGCACGCGGGGTCTGAGCCGGATCGCCGAGCCGGGAGGGTCATGATCGGAAGGGCGTGACGTCCTACAATCCGGACATGGCCGAGCCCCAGCCTCCGGATCAGCCTGCCGAGACCCTCGAGGCGACGGTCCGACGCTCCGTCTTCGAAAACCCGGAGAACGGGTGGGCCGTGGTGCGTGTCGACGGCGACGACGGGGAGCGCGCCACCGCCGTCGGCGTCCTGCTCGGAGTCCGTGAAGGCGACCGACTCCGGCTCTCGGGACGGTGGGTGGAGCATGCGCGGTTCGGCCGCCAGTTCGAGGTCGCATCCTATGTCCAGCTGCTCCCCACCACTCTCGACGGCATCCGCCGATTCCTCGCCTCGCGCCGGATCCGCGGCATCGGCCCGAAGACCGCCGAGCGGATCGTCGAGACCTTCGGTCTCGCGACCTTCGACGTTCTCGACCGCGAGCCCCATCGGCTGACCGAGATCCGCGGCATCGGCTCGGCCACCGCCCGCCGGATCGCGTCCGCCTGGGGCGACCAACGCGTCAACCGAGAGGTGCTGGTGTTCCTCGCCAGCCACGGCGTGACTCCCGGGCTCGCGCTCCGGGTCGTACGCCGCTACGGCGCTTCGGCTCTGGCCACGGTCCGCGCCAATCCGTACCGCCTCGCCGAGGAGGTGGCCGGAATCGGCTTCGTGACCGCGGACCGGATCGCGCTCGGGCTCGGAGTGCCGGCCGACGCGCCCGAGCGGCTCGAGGCCGGGCTCCTGCACGCTCTCGCCCGCGCCGCCGAGGACGGGCACACGGTGCTGACGGAGGGGGCGCTGCACGACACCGCATGCCGAGTGCTCAACACCGAGTCTGATCTGAGCGACGCCGTGGAGCGACTGGTGGCGCGTGGGGCGGTCGTCGTCCGCGACCTCGACGGCGGCTCGCGGTCGATCGCGCTGGCGGCCCTCGACCGCGCCGAGGAGAGGATCTCCAGGGCTCTGGTCCGTCTGATCGGCGCCGGCTCGAAACGTCCCGCGGTCGACGTCGGCCGGGCCCTGTCGTGGTTCGACCGCCGCTCCGGGTTCCGCCTCGCGCCCGCCCAGCGGAGGGCGGTCGAGCTGGCTCTCGGCCCCGGGGTCGCGGTGGTCACCGGCGGACCGGGTACCGGCAAGACCACCCTGGTCCGCTCGCTGGTCGAGATCCTGCTGCGACGCGGCGAGCGGATCGAGCTCGCCGCGCCGACCGGTCGAGCCGCCAAGCGCCTCGCCGAGGCGACCGGGCGGCCGGCCCGGACCGTGCACCGGCTGCTCGAGTTCCTGCCGGCGACGGGCGAGTTCGCGCGCGGCACCGGACTGCCGCTGGAGGCCGATCTGGTGGTGGTGGACGAGGCCTCGATGCTCGACGTGGAGCTGGCCGCCTGCCTGCTCGAGGCCATCCCCTCCGGATGTCGCACGGTGCTGGTGGGCGACGCGGACCAGCTGCCGTCGGTCGGCCCGGGCAACGTGCTCGGCGACGTGATCGCCTCCCAGGTGGTGCCGACGATCCGGCTCGGCCAGATCTTCCGTCAGGCCGAGACCAGCCGGATCGTGGTCAACGCCCACCGGATCCAGGCCGGGCAGATGCCTCTGCTCGATCCAGATTCCGAGGGCGGCGACTTCTTCTTCGTCGCGCGCGACGATCCCGAGGCCGCCGTCGAGACCGTGGTCGACCTGGTGGTGCGGAGGATTCCCGGTCGATTCGGAGTGCACCCGATCCGCGATCTCCAGGTGCTGACACCGATGCACCGCGGCCCGCTCGGCGTGACCGCCCTCAATCAACGCCTCCAGGAGGCCCTCGCCCCGCCGGGCCCGGAGCTCGCGGTGGGCGCCCGCAGGTTCCGCACCGGCGACAAGGTGATGCAGCTGCGCAACAACTACGAGCTCGACGTCTTCAACGGGGACCTCGGCCTGGTCGAGGCGGTCGACCTCGACAGCCGCGAGCTGGTGGTGCGATTCGACGACCGGCAGCTGCTCCTCGCAGGCGAGGACCTCGAGGACCTGGTGACCGCCTATGCCTGCACGGTCCACAAGGCGCAGGGCAGCGAGTACCCTGCAGTGGTGCTGGTGCTGCACCGCCAACACCACGTGATGCTGGAACGCCACCTGCTCTACACCGCCGTCACCCGAGCTCGCAAGCTCCTGGTCGTGGTCGGCAGCCGGGGAGCGGTGTGGCGGGCAGTCCAGACCGCCGGCGGCCGCCGACGCCGAACCACCCTTCGCGAGCGGCTTCGCAAGGACCTCCGCGCGTGAGCACGCTGCTTGCCTGCGGTCCGCTCAGCGCGTCGCGCTCGAGCGGCGAGCCGCTCTTCGAGCGGGTCACCACCGAGCTGCCCGAGGCCAGCCTGACCCTG
The DNA here is from genome assembly GCA_963714745.1 of uncultured Acidobacteriota bacterium. GTDB lineage: Bacteria > Acidobacteriota > Thermoanaerobaculia > Thermoanaerobaculales > Sulfomarinibacteraceae > CAVQPK01. The sequence goes on along the minus strand of CAVQPK010000007.1, from coordinate 608,793 downwards.
CTCGAAGGACCGTCAGGAGCCGGCAAGAGCACCCTGCTGCGTTTGGTCGCCGGTCTCGAGCGCGCCCCCGCGGTCGAACGCAGGCTGGGCGGCGAGACCATCCCTCCGAACCGCCTCGCGGCCTGGCGCGGCAGGGTCACCCTGCTGGCCCAGGACGCCCCGATGCTGCCCGGTCCCGTGCTGACCAACCTCCGGCTGCCGTTCGACCTGAAGTCCGGATCCGGACGCGCCTTTCCGCTCGACCGCGCACGCGAGCTGCTCGCAGCCGCCGACCTGGCGCACGTTCAGCTCGACCGCGCCGTGGACACCCTTTCCGGCGGCGAGCGCCACCGCCTCGCGCTGGTCCGCGGCCTGCTCTGGGATCCGCCCGTCCTGCTCGCGGACGAGCCCCTCGCGGGCCTCGACCCCGAGCGGGCCCTCGCCTGTCTCGGGATGCTCGCCGCTCACGCCCGACGACCCGGCCACGCTGCGCTCCTCGTCCTTCACGACGTCTCGCTCGGCCTGCGCGCCGACCACCGCCTCCGGCTCGAGCACGGCCGGCTGAGAGTCGGGTGAACGCCGCCTTCATCTCGCTTTCGGTGCAGGACCTCGCGGTCGCGACCTCGCTGGTGGTGGCCGCCGGGGCGATCTCGGTCGGGCTCCGGCTCGGGCTCGGAACGAGGCTCGCGGTGGCGGCGCTGCGCACCGTGATTCAGCTCGGGCTGATCGGCCTCGTGCTCGAGCGGATCTTCGCTCTCGACCACCCGCTGCTGGTCGTCGTGCTGCTCGCCGTCATGGTGACCCTCGCCGGGCGCGAGGCGGTCGGCCGGTCCGCGAGGGGGTACCGCGGCGGGTTCCTCGACGCCTGGCTCGCGATGGCGGTGTCGTGCCTCACCGTGGGCGGCGTGGTGACCCAGGTCGTGGTCGGGGTCGAACCATGGTTCGAACCCCAGTACGTGATCCCGCTGGTCGGCATGATCCTGGGCAACTCGCTCAACGGCATTTCGCTCACCCTCGACCGGCTGCTCGAGCACCTCGCCACCCGCCACGCCGAGATCGAGCTCCGGCTCGCCTTCGGCGCGACCCGCGGCGAGGCGCTGCGGGAGCCCCTCGCGGCAGCGGTCCGAACCGGCATGGTGCCGATCCTCAACGCGATGGCCGCGGCCGGTATCGTCTCCCTGCCGGGCATGATGACCGGACAAATTCTGGCCGGCTCGCCGCCGATGCAGGCGGTCGCCTACCAGGTGGTGGTGATGTTCATGATCTCCGCCGCGACCGCGATCGGCGCCATGCTGGTCGCCGTCGCGGCCTCCCGCCGGCTGGTCGGCCCCGACGGCGTGCTCGACCTGAGCCGGATCCGCGTGCCCTGATGACGGCTTGCGAAGCGCGGGCGGAGGATGCACGGCGTCCCGCACCCGGTAGCGGCCGGGGACCGTGATACCCTCCCCCGGATCATGTCCCCCATTCCGGCGTCGTATCGCGCCCGACGGCGGGCCCCATGACGGCTCGAACGGCCCTCTCCCCGCCACCTCTCAGCGCCGCTCTCGGTGTCGCCCGGGGACCCTTCCTGCTGCTTCCGCTGGTGCTGGTAGCTGCAGGAGCGGCGACCGGGGCCTACGATGGTGATTTCTCGTGGCTGCGAACCCTGGTCGCCCTGATCGGCCTGACGGCGCTCCACGCCGCGGTCAACATCTTCAACGAGGTCAGTGATTTTCGCACCGGGATCGACCTCGCCACCGAGCGCACGCCGTTCTCCGGCGGGTCGGGAACGCTGCCTTCCGGGGCGATGAGCCCACGATCCGCGCTGGTCCTGGGCGCCGCCTGCAGCTTCGTCGGCCTGGCCGCCGGCCTGTGGTTCGTGACCGAGCTCGGGACCGTGATCCTGCCGATCCTGGCGGTCGGAGCAGTGGCCGTCCTGGCCTACACCGACGTCATCGCCCGCATCGGGCTCGGAGAGGTGGCCGCCGGCCTCGGGCTGGGGGCGCTGCCGGTGCTCGGCACTGCGCTGGTCCAGGGCGGCACTATCGGTCCGGCTGCCATCGCCGCTTCAATACCGGCTTTCTTGATGACATTCAATCTCCTTTTCCTCAATGAGTTCCCGGACGAAGAGGCGGATCGCGCCGGCGGCCGTCGCAACCTCGTGCTGCTGCTCGGCCGCGATCGGGCTGCCCTCGTCTACGCCGGCGCGGCGCTCGCAGTGCCGATCTCGATCGTGACCGCGGTCGCAGCGTCGGCCCTGCCCCCGGCCGCGCTCGCCGCAGCCCTCCCGTCGCTGATGCTGACCAGACCGGTCGAATGGGCGCTCCGGTCCCCGGAGCTGGCGGTCCCGGTGCCGGCGCTGGGGGCGAACGTGGCATGGAACCTCGCGACCAACGCGGCACTCGCGGCTGCCGTGACCGCGACCCTGCTCCTCACCCGCTGACGCAGTCGAGCACGAACCTGCGCACTGCCTCCAACCACTCCCGTCCCCCGACCACCCAGGTCTCGTTGTGGGCGGCCCCCTCGACGGCCAGGAAGCGCTTCGGCTCCGGTGCCAGATCGAACAGCCGACGGCCCATCGGGTAGGGCGCGATCTCGTCCGAGGTCGAGTGCACCACCATCACCGGACACGTGACCCGGCCGATCTTCGCCGCCGAGTCGAATCGGTTCCGGATCAGCGTCCTGGGTACGAAGGGGTAGTGGACCGCCGCCATTTCGGGCACGGAGGTGAAGCTCGACTGGACGATCAGCCCGGCGGGCTCGACCCGGGTCGCGAGGTCGACGGCAACCGCTCCCCCGAGGCTCTTGCCGAGGACCACGATGCGGTCGGCCGGAACGCCATGGGTCCCGGTCAGGAAGGACCAGGCGCCGAGTGCGTCGGCGTACAAGCCGGCCTCGTCCGGCCGCCCATCCGAACGGCCGTACCCTCGGTAGTCGACGATCACCACCTGCACCGGAATCGAGGCCAGAGCCAGTACCAGCTCGAGCCGGTCCGCCAGGTTGCCCGCGTTGCCATGAAACAGCAGCAGCACCGCATCCGACCCGGACGGACGGCACCACCAGGCGTGGAGCCGGACCCCGTCGGGGCTCACGAACGAGCAGTCCTCGATCGGCACTCCGACCCGCTCGGCGAGGACCGCCGTCGCGGGGAAACCCCGCGGCCACTGCGACGGAAAGAACAACAGGCTGTTCTCGAACAGCATCATGACCCCCCAGAGCACCACCACCGCGAGTGCGACCACCAACACCGCCCGCACCGCCGTCGGGACCGTCATCGCCCGATCCCGCGAGGGCACCGTTCGTGGTGCCGATGCCGTGCCGCAGGTGGCCGGCCTGAGCCGTTAATTCGTCCGTCCAGCCGCAGGTACGGTAGAATCACGCCCCGATGCCCGCCACACCGGCTGTCCCCGTGCGCGTCAACTCGGCCCGCCAGAGGCTCTCGCTGGTCCATGAGATCCGCGAGCTGAAGGAGTTCTCGCACCTGCTGGCCAATCTCGTGCAGCGCGATCTGACGGTGCGATACAAGCGCTCGGTGCTCGGCTTCCTGTGGACGATGCTCAACCCTCTGCTGCTCATGATCATCTTCGTGATCGTCTTCTCGGTCCTGTTCAAGTTCGCGATCACCCACTACGAGACCTACTTCCTGTCCGAGTACCTGGCGTGGAACTTCTTCGTCCAGACCACCACCCAGTCGATCCTCAGTCTGGAATGGAACGGCTCGCTGATGAGCCGGGTCCGAGTGCCGAAGACCGTGTTCGCACTCTCGACCACTCTGTCCGGTCTGGTCAACCTCGCGCTCTCCTGCCTGCCGTTGGTGGCGATCATGCTCTGGGTCGGCGCGCCGATCAGCCCCGCGATGCTGTTCCTTCCGGTCAGCTTCGTGATCATCGCCGTCTTCGCCCTCGGTCTGGCCCTCGGGCTGTCCGCGCTCGCGGTCTACTTCAACGACGTCGGGCCCATGTACCAGGTCGCCACCGCCGGCTGGATGTACCTGACTCCGGTCATCTTCCCGATCGAGATCGTGCCCGAGAAGTACCGCTTCATCATCGAGTGGAACCCCCTCACCCACCTCTTCCAGCTCGCCCGCGACCCGATCTACAACGCCCAGCTGCCCGGCCTCGACCTGGTCCTGCGGTGCACCGCGATCTCGGCGGTCGCCCTGGTGATCGGGTGGCTGGTCTTCCGCCGGCTCGCCCGCGGCTTCCACCTGCACATCTGACATGGGCGAGCCAGCCATCGAGCTCCGCGACGTCACCGTCCGCTTCCGGATGCCGGAGCGGAGGATCCCGACCTTCAAGGAGTGGATGATCCGACGGCTGACGTCGAGGATGGACTGGCACGAGCTGGTCGCGCTCTCGAGGGTGGGTTTCTCGGTCGACTGCGGCGAGGGGTTCGGAGTCATCGGAGCCAACGGCGCCGGCAAGAGCACGCTGCTGCGGATCGCGGCCGGCATCCTGCCGCCGACCGAGGGTGAGGCGGTGATCCGCGGACGCGTGGCGCCGATCATCGAGCTCGGCACCGGCTTCGAGCTCGAGCTGTCAGGGCGCGAGAACGTCTTCTTCAACGGCGCGCTGCTCGGCCGTTCGCGCTCGGAGATGGCCTCCCGGTTCGACGAGATCGTGGACTTCTCCGGCCTCGAGCAATTCATCGACGCCCCGCTCAGGACCTACTCGACAGGCATGGTTGCCCGGCTCGCGTTCGCGATCGCGACCACCGTCGACGCCGACGTGCTGCTGCTCGACGAGGCTCTCTCGGTCGGTGACGAGGCCTTCCGCAGCCGCTGCGAGAGGAGGATGGACGAGTTTCGCCGGCGCGGCGTGACGATCCTGTTCGTCTCCCACAGCCTCAGCTCGGTCGAGCGCCTGTGCAGCCGCGCCCTGTGGCTCGAGCGCGGCCGGGCCCGCGCGCTCGGCCCCACCCCCGAGGTCATCGCCGCCTACCGCCAGTCGATCGTCGAGCTGTGAGGGAGCCTGCCCCCATGACGACGCCCACCGCGAAAAGGGTCGTGAGCGACCTGGCCATCTTCGGCGGCAGCCCGGCGTTCATCGAGCCGCTCTACGTCGGCAGACCGAACACCGGCGACACCGAGAGGTTCCTCGGCCGCGTCGAGGATATTCTCCGCCGCCGGTGGCTGTCGAACAACGGCGTGTACGTGCAGTCCCTCGAGGAGCGGATCGCGGAGCTCCTCGGCGTCCCCGCGTGCGTCGCGGTGTGCAACGGAACCCTCGGGCTCCAGCTCGTGATCCGCGCCTTGGGCCTCCGCGGCCGCATTCTGGTGCCTTCGTTCACCTTCGTCGCCACTGCCCACGCACCGGTGTGGGAAGGCCTCTGGCCGGTGTTCGCGGACATCCACGCCGGCGACCACACCCTCTCGGTTCAGTCCTGCCGGCAGCTGATCACCGACGAGGTCTCCGCCGTGGTGCCGCTGCACACCTGGGGATCTCCGGCCGACATCTCGGGAATCCAGGACTTCGCCGCCGAGCACCGCCTCAGGGTGATCTACGATGCGGCGCACGCCTTCGGGGCCTCGTACCGGAACACGATGATCGGAGGCTTCGGGGACGCCGAGGTCTTCAGCTTCCACGCCACGAAGTTCATCAACTGCCTCGAGGGCGGCGCCATCTGCACCCACGACACGGCGCTCGCGGGTGAGCTCCGGCTCCTGCGCAACTTCGGTTTCGCGGGGCTCGACACGGTGGTCTCGCTCGGAACCAACGCCAAGATGAACGAGATCAGCGCCGCCATGGGGCTCACCCTCCTCGAGCAGCTCGATGACCTGATCGAGGTCAACCGGCGACTCCACGCGCGCTACGCGGAGCTCCTTTCCGGCGTGCCGGGTCTCCGCCTCCTCACCTCTCCCGACGGCGAACGGGCCAACTTCCAGTACGTCGTCTGCGAGATCGACCCGACTCGAGCCGGGCTGACGCGTGATCAGATGGTCGAGCTGCTGGTCGCGGAGAACGTCCTCGCCCGCAAGTACTTCTACCCCGGCTGCCACCGCCTCGAGCCCTATCGGTCCGATCCGCGCACCGCCGCCGCCGAGCTCCCGGTGACGGAGCGGGTGGCGGCCGAGGTCATGGTCCTGCCGACCGGCACCGCCCTGGGCGACGGCGACGTCACCGGGGTGGCGGAGCTGATGCTCTTCTGCCTCGAGAACCGGCGCCAGATCCGCCGCCAGCGACCGCCGGGCTGATCCTCCGCGCGTCGCCGAGGAAGCCCTCCCCGCCGCGGTTCCCGATCACGAGCCCGGACGCCTTCTCGTGCGCGCCTTGGCCGCGAGACCCGGGAGGAGCTGGCGCCACACCGCCGACAGGGAGTGGTGGCGCAGGGTGTGCTCGCGTCCGGCCCGGCGGATCGCGGCGGCCTCGGCCGGGTGGTCGAGGTAGTAGCGCACCTTCTCGATCAGCTCGTCGGTGGTGCCGAACCCGACCAGGTGCTTCCCGTACTCGAAGTAGGGCTCGACACCGTGCCAGCGGTCGGTCAGCACCAGAGCGCCCGCGGCGGCAAAGTCGAAGAGCTGGATCTTGACGACCTCGTTCTCGGCCATGTTCTTGAGGAAGACGATCGTCATCTTGGCCGAGCTGAGCGCGGTGAGGGCATCGTCGCCGAGCGCGAAGCCCCGGCTCGGGATGCCGTACAGATCCCAGTCCTCGCCGTAGACGTGGGTGTCGAAACGTTCGACCAGGGCTCGGACGGCCTCGACCCGATAGGGGTGGCCGCGTCCGAGCATCACCACGTCGCAGGCGAACTCCGGCATCGGCGCCACCGGATGCCAGATGCTGGTGTTGGTCGACAAGGGCAGCAGCTCGACCGGAGCGCCGAGGGCCCGGTACTTGGGAACGGTCCCCGGATCGTTGGTGAAGAAGACGTCGAAGTTCGAGCAGATGTGGCGCGTCGCGGGCTCGAACACTCCAGGGTCGCTGAGGGCGGCGCCGACCAGCAGATAGCGCTCCCGCACGGTGCTCGCGACCTCCGGACGGAAGCTCAGCCCGCCGGCGTTGCAGAACACGATGTCCGGCGCGAACCGGCGGATCGGTTCCTCCAGCTGCGGCCACTTGATCCACACCGGCCCGGAGGTGCCCCGGTCGTAGGGAATCCCGTCGGTCTCGACGGCGTCCCGATGCTCGTCGGTGCTGAACTCGTGCACGACCGCCCCCGCGTCGGAGAGCGCCAGCATGATCTGCTTGACCCAGTCGTTATCCCCCCGCCAGTACCCTCCGATGTGGAAGATCCGGAGCTTGCGCCAACGGCTGAACAGCGACGACAGTCTTGGCATCATGCGTGCCTACCCGGCCGAGATGTAGGGGTCGCCCGGCCGGCGCGACCGCACCACCCGGGCGGGCACGCCGTAGGCGACACATCGCTCGGGGAGGTCGGAGACGACCACGGCGCCCGCGCCGACGACGACGTGGGGTCCGATCGTCCGCCGGTCGATCACGGTCGCCCCGGGCGCCACTGCGGTGAACTCGCCCAGACGAACGTAGCCTCCCACCGTCGCCCCTGGTGCGAGGCTCGAGAAGCGCCCCATCATGCAGTCATGGTCCAGCGAAGCGTTGGTGTTGACCACGCTGAACTCGCCGACGCGGCTGTCGCTGTTGACGATCGCGCCGGCCATCAGGACGACCCCTCGCCCGAGATCGGCGCCGCGCGCGACCTGCGCCGAGGGATGGATGGCGGTGACGTACTCGAGACCCGGAACGAGCGCCTCGAGCTTCTCGAGCACCACGTGCCGACCCCAGTTGTCACCGACCGCGATGAACGCACCGCTGATCTCACGACGCCCAACCAGCTCCGGCAGCACAGCTTCGGTTCCCAAGACCGGGTACCCGTAGCTCTCCTCACCGGCGGGGCGAAACGAGTCGACGAGGCCGACGATCCGGTACCGCCCGTCGCGCTCGATGACGTCGATCACGACCTTGGCGTGGCCGCGGGAACCCACGACGGCGATGCCCGGCAGGCTCATGGCCCGCCTCCGGTCCGCCGCAGGCCGGGCACGAACGGCCGCCACGGCTCGCCGCACAGGATCGCGGCGATGCGCTCTGCGGCGCGGCCGTCGCCGTATGGGTTCACCGCCGTCGCCATCGCCGCCCATGCGCCCTCGTCGGTGAGCAGCCGGGTGGCCTCGTCCACGATCCGCTGCCGGTCGGCGCCGACCAGCCGTGCCACGCCCGCCTCGATCCCCTCCGGCCGCTCGGTGGTCTCGCGCAGCACCAGCACCGGCTTGCCGAACGACGGCGCCTCCTCCTGGATGCCGCCGGAGTCGGACAGCACCAGCCTCGCCCGGGCCATGCGACGGACCAGCTCGAGGTAGTCGAAAGGCTCGTGCAGCTCCACGTTGGCGAGGCCGCCGAGCAGCTCACGGGCGGGTCCCTGGACGTTCGGGTTGGGGTGGACCGGGTAGACGAAGCGAAGGTCCGGGAACCGCTCCGCCAGCTCGCGAACCGCGGAGAAGATCTGCCGGATCGGATCCCCGAAGCTCTCCCGACGGTGGACCGTCACCAGGACCTCGTCGCCGATCGTCACGCCGCCGACCCGGCCCGCCACGCCGAGCAGGGCGTCGATGCCCGTGTTGCCGGTCAGGTGGACCCGATCGGGCGCGTGGCCTTCGTCGAGCAGCCGGCGCCTCGCGCGCTCGGTCGGGGCGAACAGGGCGGAAGCGACCACGTCGATCAGGCAGCGATTGGCCTCCTCCGGAAACGGGCGCGCCAGATCGCCCGTCCTGAGCCCTGCCTCGACGTGGCCGACCCGCGCCTGGCGGTGGAACGCGGCCAGTGCGACCGTCATGGCCGTGGTGGTGTCTCCCTGGACCAGGACCCAGTCAGGCCGGACGTCGGCGAGCACCCGGTCGATCGCGACCAGGCTGCGGGACGCGAGGTCGTTGAGGGTCTGCGCCGGCCGCATGAGGTCGAGGTCGAGGTCCGGAACCAGGCCCAGCGCCAGCTGCACCTGATCGGTCATCTCCCGGTGCTGAGCGGTTGCACAGACCACCGCGCGCAGCGAGCCGCGCCGTGCGCGGAGCGCCTCGACCACCGGGGCCATCTTGATCGCCTCCGGCCGCGTGCCGTACGCAACCAGCACCGTCTGCATCCTGCCTCCCAGCCTCGGGCCGTCCGGAGCTCCGGCGTGATCCCGGATCGTAACATCCGACCGGACCGGGATCCAACGCAGGCGTCGCGATCCCCCCGGATCACGATCTGGTGAATAATGCCGACCGGGTGATCGGACCAGCCGCACGCCGGACCTGGCGCGACGACGCGCCGTGGGACCTCGCCGTCGCTGTCGCGACCGGGGTGCTCTACGGGCGGACGTTGCTGCCGGGGTTGGGCTACTCGGGCGACACCGCCATCTTCCAGCTGATCGGATCGGTGGTCGGGCTCCCGCACGGCCCCGGCTACCCGCTGTACGTGGCCCTCAACTCGATCTGGGTCCGCGTGATCCCCTTCGGGTCGTTCGCGTTTCGCGCCAACCTGCTGTCGGCCGTCCTGGGAGCGCTCGCCTGCGTCGCGGTCGCGAAGCTGCTGCGCGCAGTCGGCACCGGACCCGCCGCGGCCTCCGCCGGCGCGGTCGCGTTCGGGTTCACCGCCACCTTCTGGTCGCAGGCGATCGTCGCCGAGGTCTACACCCTCCACGCCCTGCTGGTCGCTCTCGTCCTGGGCGCCTTCGTTGCCTGGGCGAATGCTCCCCGCCGTCGCGGGCTGCTGCTGTGCGCAGTCGCCCTCTACGCTCTGTCGTTCGGCAACCACCTCACCACCCTCACCCTGCTGCCGGCCTTGGGATTCCTGATTCTGCGGACCGACCGCAGGGTCGTCAGCGAGCCGCGAACGGTGGCGGCGGTCGCCGCGGTCACAGGGTTGGCGGCCCTCCAGTACCTCTTGGTCGTATGGCGGGCCGCCGACCCGTCCACGGCCTACCTCGGCGGCGACGTCCACGACCTCCCGAGCTTCCTCGACTACGTCACCGGGGGCAACTTCAGGGGCCGGATGTTCGCCTTTTCCGCCGTCGACATGCTCACCGGACGGGTTTCCCTGCTCGCCGGCTACCTCGCGGGTACGTTCGGTCCCCTGCTCGCCCTGCTCCCGCTCGGCTGGATCAGGATCCGCCGGCACGCCCCGAGGGGAACCAACGGTCTCCTGCTCCTCGCAGCGGCCGGCAACGCCCTGTTCGCGATCGGCTACGACATCGGCGACCTCGAGCCGCTTTTCATCCCCACCGACCTGGTGATCGCGGTCTGGCTGGGCGCCGGACTGGGAGAGATCCTCGAGCGACTGACCAGCTCGCCGCGCCTGCTCCGCGGCGCCCTCGCGCTGGCCGTACCGGCAGCGCTGGTGGTTGCGAACCTGCCTGCGACCACACGCCGGCACGACACCGGGATCGCCGAGGCCCTCGACCGGACCCTGCCGCGGCTGCCCCCCGGCGGGGCGGTCATCCTCACACCGAACTACCCGATGTCCGCGTTCCTCTGGTACGAGCTCATCGCGGCGGGGTGGCAGGAACGCGGGATCTACCTCATGCCGCACACCGTCGGCGAAGGCGGGCGCGACCTCGCCGCCTTCGTCCGGCGATACGCCGTCGAACAGCGGACCTACCGCATCGACGAGCAACGGCTCGAGGTCCCGCCCGGTCTGCCGGTGCTCTGCTTCTGCTCGATGGAGCAGCGGGTGAAGCTGAGCCGGGGAGGGTTCCAGCTGCGACCGTACCTGCCCGATCTGTGGCTGCTGGTCCCCACGGTCGTCGACCGGGCCGACGGCGCAGCTCGTCCGGCGGTCGAACCTGAGGTCACAGTCCCGTGACCAGCCGAGCGGGATCGACCGGCTCGCCCGACCGGCGCAGCTCGAAGTGCAGGTGGGGACCGGTCGACCGACCGGTCGAGCCCACCCTGGCGACCGTCTGGCCCCGCAGAACTGTCTCGCCCGGCTCGACCAGGATCTCCTCCAGGTGTGTGAACACGGTGCTCCACGGGCCGTCGTGCTCGATCACGAGCCACCGGCCGCGAGAATCGTCACCGGCCTCGACGACTGCCACCGCCACCACCCCATCGGCCGGCGCCAGCACCCCGGTCCCGCGAGGAGCGGCGAGGTCGATGCCGCGGTGAGCCGTCGCCTCTCCGGTCCAGGGGTCGCGCAGCGGACCGAAGCCCGCGGTGACCCGCGCCCCGGGGAGCGGGTGGCCGAGGACCGGGACCTCGGGCCCATCCCCGGGCACCAGCGGGGCGGACGCGGGTGCACCCCCGCCCGCAGTCGGAAGAACGAAGAGGGCAACCAGCACCACCGTCGCGACACCGGCCAGCGACCCCGCGAGCCGCGCCGGACGGAACGACAGGAGCGAGTCAATCCGGGTCATGAGAATCTCCTTTCGATGGCTCCCCCCGAGGAGCGCCGGCGCAACGGCCGACTCCAGGGCATGGGTGATCGCCTCGAGCAACCCGCGGGCGTAGCCGCGCGCCTCCATTCCCGCCGTCACCACCCCGCGGTCGCAGATCTGCTCACGAAGGCGAGCGCGCCGCCACACCGCCACCCAGGCAACCGGGTGCAGCACCCACGCCACCAGCACGAGTTGATCGAAACGGTGACGGAGGGCATCCCAACGGCGCACGTGCACGAGCTCGTGGGCCACAGCCGCTTCCAACCCCGTGTCCGACGCGCAGTCGAGCATCTTCCGTGGAAGGACCACCACCGGACGGAGACAGCCCATGGTGAAGGGGACCACGTGCTTCTCGGACACCTTCCAGTCGACCCGGCGCCGGACACCCAGGCGATCCTGCCACGAACGGGCCAGCCGCAACGCCCTGGGATCCGAGAGCGGCTCCGCAGCGTGCAGAACCCGGCGATAGGGAGCCGATCGCCTGCGGAGCACGAGCGCAGCCGTGATCGAGGCTGCCATCCAGAGCGCCACACCCGCCAACGGCCAGAGCGCTCTCTCCTGCCCGATGTCGCTGCGGTCGGGGGATCGACCGGCAGGAGAACCAGTCTCGCTGCCGCCGGCGGCGCGGACCTGGAGGTGCGCGGCGGCTGCGAGCGAGAGCCTCGAGGTCAGTGCCGAGAGACTCCAGGGATGGCCGAGGCCGACCGGAATCGCGAGCCGCAGCAGGACGAGACCCCACAGGGCGGACTCGAGCCGCGGCCGCCTTCCGCGCAGGACGAGTGCTGCCGCCCCGGCTGCAACCGCAGCGCACGCGGCGAGCAGGCCGTAGCTCGACGCCGAGCGGAGCGCCTCGGCGGCGCCGATCCCCACCTCGAAGCTCATCGCCGGTCCTCCTCCCCGACCAGGCGGCGAAGCTCGTCCAGCTCGTCCGCCGAGAGTGCGTCACCGGCCTCGAACCAGGCCAAGACCGGGGCCGGCCCCGCCTCCAACACCCTGTCCGCGAACTCGCGGACCAGTCGGGCCAGGCCGCGAGCCCTGCTGATCGCCGCCCCGTAGAGGTGCAGACCGTGGAAGCTGCGGCGGGCGACGAGGCCCTTTCGCACCATGCGGTCGAGCGTCGTCCTGGTGGTCGAGTAGGCCCAGCCGGTGACCGTCTCGAGCTGCTCGTGAACCTCGCGCGCGCTGCACTCCTGCTGCCTCCAGAGGACCTTCATCACGTCGAGCTCCGAGGGTGCGATCTGAGGAAGCGGATCGGGCTGAAGGTCCTTCATTCTCTACTCCGATGGCTGCTACGCTACATCAGTAGCGTCCACGTTACATTAATTCACAATCGACCCGATGTCAAGCCTCTGGCGCGGCGGGCAGTGGTCACGGCTGGCACCGCGGTCGGGTTCGCTTCGGCGCCCACGCTGCGGAATAATGTCCCGAGGCGGGCCGGCTGTCGCGAGCCGGTTTGCGGGAGGTCCAGGTGTCGTTGCCACGTCCACTCGACCCCGTCGAGATCCGCGTCCTGGGCTGTCTGCTCGAGAAGGAGCGGGCCACGCCGGACCTCTATCCGCTGACCGTCAACGCGCTGGTCGCGGCGTGCAACCAGCGCTCGAGCCGGGATCCGGTGATGACCCTCGGCCCGGCCGACGTCACCGACGCCCTCGACCGGCTGCACGCCGAGGTCCTGGTGTGGCCGGTGTCGGGAGCCCGCAGCCAGCGCTGGCGCCACAACCTCGACCGCCGCCTCGAGCTCGAACCGGCGACCGGCGCGGTGCTGACGCTGCTGATGCTGCGCGGCCCGCAGACCCCGGGCGAGCTTCGCGGCCGCAGCGACCGCCTTCACACCTTCGCCACGACCCGCGAGGTGGAGGAGACGCTCGCAGCGCTCGCGGCCCGCGGCCAACCCCTGGTCGCGCAGCTCGAGCGCTCACCGGGTCAGAAGGAGGCACGCTGGGCTCCGCTGCTCGCCGAGCCGGGGTCCGAGCCCTGGGCAGCGACTGCCCCCCCGGCGACCGCCCCACCGCACCCGGCGGGCGACTCCCTCGGCGAGCGCGTCGGCCGGCTCGAGGGCGAGCTCGCCGCCCTCAGGGAACGCGTCGCACGGCTCGAGCGGGGGGCGTGAGGCTCAGCGCGGGCCGTGTCCGCAGCCCGAGTGACCGGTGAGCGAACGCCGGATTCCTGCTCGCAATGAGGCAAGTGCCCGAAATCGTGTCGCGGACGGCAGGCAGCCGGTCCGGGAAACGGCGTTCTTTCGGGTCTGTGACTCGTCCCGATCAGCCGGCTCCCCAGCCGTCCGCCGCAGCCTCCCTCGGGGTCGGACCGAGCCGGGCCCGCCCGAGGTCGCTCTCGGCCTCGCCGTCGTCATCGCCGAGCTGCCGCTCCCGGTTGAACGGACGCTGGAGATCCGGGTCGCTGGGGGCTCCGACCTCAGAATCCCAGGTGCTCGACCTCGGTGATGCCGGCCGTGATCTCGGCCCGTGCGACCGCGAGAGCCTCGATCAGCGGGCCCCCACCGCGCACGATGAAGCGATCGGAGACCACCAGGTCGACCACCCCGGAGGAGAGGTCGAAGACGTAGCTGGTCCGGCTCCGGTCGTCCGCCTCGCGCGCCACCCGCTCCATCGCCTCGTCGAGGTCCACCGTGATCGCGGCGACCACCCCCGGGGCCCGGTCCTCGACCAGCGTGGGGTCGGTCACGACCAGACCGACGCCCGCGGCCACGGCCGCCTCGAGCACGGCGGGATCCGGCGATCTCCCGACCACCAGCACCACTCGCACGCCGGCCGCGGCTGCGGAGGCGAGCTCGGCAGGGTCGGCCATCCGGAGTGTCTCGGCGCCCCTGTGGACCTTCGCGAAGCCCGCGGCGAATGAGCCTTCGATGGCCTCGGCCGGCTGGTCCCCTCCGCTGCCGAGGATCGCGCACGGCCCGCTGTTCGTGACCGTGGCCGCCAGCACGCCCGCCAGGAAGGCCGCTTCCTCCGGGAGGAAAGTGACGCCGACCGCATGCTCGCCCACGCCATCGCTGCCGACCACCACGTAGCGGGTACCCGGGAACCCCACCGACTCGGTATAGACCAGCGGCGCCCAGTCCTCGCCGATCAGGAAAGCGACCACCGCGCCCCGCTCGCCGAGGGCGCGCACGGCATCCCGGGCGTCCGTGGGGGTGACGTCACCGAGGTCGACAGGCTCCGCACCGAGCACCTTGGCGGATCGCTCGAGCCCACGCCTGGCGCGGTTCGTCCACCAGGTGGGCGAGCCGGTCTCGACCGCGAGACCGACGATCTGCAACGACGGTGGGGCCTCTGCCGGCGGCTCGCGGCGGCAGGACGACACCGGAGGCAGTGCTGCTGCCAGGGCCAGTCCCACGATCCACAACCGGCTGGTGCGACCCCAACCCACCCGGAGAGTGTACCTCCGCCTCCGGCCACCCGCGCTACCATGGGCCATGGACCTGTTCCGACTGGTGGCCGAGATCGACGACCTGCTCGACGCGGACGAGGTGGCCGACAATTGCCCCAACGGGCTCCAGGTGGAAGGTCGCCACGAGGTTCGGCGGCTGGTGGCGGGGGTCTCGGCGTCGCGTGCCCTGTTCCTCCGCGCGGTGGATCGCGAAGCCGACGCGATCCTCGTCCACCACGGCCTGCTGTGGCGGACGGAGCAGCCCCCAGCCGTGGTCGGCAGCTTCCGCGACCGGCTTCGGCTGCTGCTCGCCAACGACCTTTCCTTGATCGCCTACCACCTGCCGCTCGACCGGCATCCCCAGCTCGGAAACGCCGCCCAGCTCGCGCGGCGCCTCGGACTGGTCGAGGTGGAGCCCTTCGGCGCCTACCGCGGCCTCACGGTCGGCGTCTGCGGGGTCTTTCCCGCCCCGGTGCCCGCGGAGGAGCTGTTCGAGGCGGTCGCCGAGGCCTGCGGCCAGGATCCCCAGATCTTCGAGGGCGACCGACGCCTGGTGAGCGCGGTCGGAATCGTGACCGGGGCGGCCCAGAAGGAGTACCACCAGGCGGTCGCCGCCGGCCTCGACGCCTACATCACCGGCGAGCCGACGGAGTGGGTCCTGCACCAGGCGGCCGAGGATGGAGTTCACTTCGTCGCTGCCGGACACTACGCCACCGAGCGCTTCGGAGTGCAGGCTCTGGGGCGCTGGATCGCCGAGCACCACGGGCTGGACGTGGAGTTCGTGGACCTTCCCAACCCGGTCTGAGGCAGCCGCCCGATGGTGACCACGTTTCGGGGGCGAGCGCGCGGCAGATACGGGCGGATCGCGGCCAGCAGCCGGCGCCCCTCCGCGGAGGACAGACACAAAAGATGCGCCCGCGCCGCCGGATTCAGGGCTCAGGGAAGGGGGACGGTCTCCGGCACGGCGCAGGCGCTTGAGGCAGGCTCAGTAGAGCGCGTGAGGCCGCCCCTGTCTGTGGCCCGAATCACAGCCGAAGGGTGGACGGCCCGGGCTGCTCGGCCCGCCCCGCGCCGCCGCGGCCGGCGTCGGGGGTCGTCAACTCTCCGGGGTCTGGCGGTGTCGGCCCTCCTGATCGCCGCGAGCGTGTCCGCGGAGGAAGGCGGGCGACCTCCGATCCGGCTCGTGCTTCCCGGCCCCGGAGCGGCCGACACTGCCAGCAGCGGCCGCGCCACCGGCCTCGATCGCCTGCTCACCGCAGAGCTCGCGAGCGTCGCTCCGGGGGTGGCCTACTCGCCGCGACTGGCGCGCGCGGCCGAGGCGCTGGCGGCCGCGGTTGCCGAGGTCGACGCATCGGCGCTGCCGGTCCCGTTCGTCGAGTCGGCCCTGCACTGGGTCGGCGCTCCGCATCTCTCACCGCGCGTGACCCTCATGGCCACCTCGGAGGACAGCCGGACCGACCTCTGGCAGGAGGTGGCCTCCCGGCTCGCCGCCGACCCGCCCTCGAAGCAGACCGAGATCGGCATCGGGCGGGTTCCGGGCGACGGCGTTCCCTTCCGGTGGCGGTGGGCGTTCGTGCTCGCCGAGCTCAAGGCCGATCTCGACGCGTTTCCCCGGCAGCTCGAGCCTGGGGGTCTGGCGAGGCTCGTCTTCCGGCTTCGTGACGGTCTCGAACAGCCCCGGATCGTGGTGACCTCGGTCGCCGGACACCACTCCCGGAGGACTCCCTCCCGGGACGGCGGAGGCTGGGCCGCAGAGCTCCAGATGGGCCTCGAGTCGGGTCAGCAGTGGATCGAGATCCTCGCCGACGGCCCACGCGGCCCGGAGGTGGCCGCCCTGTTCCCGGTCTGGGTCGGCCGCGACCCTCCCCACGAGTGGCGAGGGACGGCCGGCAGCGACGAGCGCTGGATCGTGGAGCCCTGGCAGGCAGAGCTGGTCCTGCTCGAGCTGCTCAACGACGCGCGCAGCCGGGCGGGGCTCCAGGCGTTGATCGCAGATCCGGAGCTCGGCGCCATCGCCCGCAGCCACAGCGACGACATGGTGCAGCGGCGCTACTTCGCGCACATCGGGTCGGACGGAGGAGGCCTCGCCGAACGCCTGGCACGGGCCGGAATCACGATCTTCCAGTCGGCGGAGAACCTCGCCCGCAGCCCGACCGTCCACGAAGCCCATGCCTCCCTCCTGCGGAGCCCGGGGCACGCGGAGAACATCTACACCACCACGATGGACCGGGTCGGCATGGGGGTCGCGTTCGGGAGCGATCCCGAGGGACACCGGGTGGTCCTCGTGACCCAGGTCTTCGCCCGGCGGAGGGTGGCCGACTGACCGCGACGCGGGGGCGTCCTGCTGCCGCGGTCCGCCGATCCTCCGAGTCTCCCGACCCCGCCGGGTCAGTCGTCGCGCGAAGGCACCTCTCGAGACGGCACGGCTGGGGACTCCCGCCGCCGATAGCGGCGGACGGCGTCACGCAGCAGGTACTCGATCTGCCCGTTCACGCTGCGCAGCTCGTCTGCCGCCCACCGCTGCAGCTCCTCCCACAGCTCGGGGTCGAGCCGCAGCAGGAAGTGCTTCGTGTCCCGAGCAGGCACGCCGTCAGTAGAGGCTGCCGGCGTTGATCACCGGGTGCGCCTCGCGCTCGCCGCAGAGCACGACCAGCAGGTTCGAGATCATCGCGGCGCGACGCTCGTCGTCGAGCTCGACCACGTTGCCCTCCGAG
Source organism: uncultured Acidobacteriota bacterium (assembly GCA_963714745.1). Taxonomy (GTDB): domain Bacteria; phylum Acidobacteriota; class Thermoanaerobaculia; order Thermoanaerobaculales; family Sulfomarinibacteraceae; genus CAVQPK01. The sequence goes on along the minus strand of CAVQPK010000007.1, from coordinate 591,373 downwards.
AGCTGCTCGAGAGCCATCTGCACCATGCCGACCGCCCCTTCGACGATCTTGCGACGGGCGGCGATGATCGCCGAGGCCTGCTGGCGCTGGAGCATCGCGCCAGCGATCTCCGGAGCGTACGCGAGGTGGCTCAGACGGGCCTCCTCGACGTGCACTCCGGCACGCTGGAGCCGGACCTGGAGCTCGTCCTCGAGCGCCCCGGATACCTGGTCGATGTCGCCCCTCAGGGTCACCTCCCCGCTCTGCTCGTCCTCGTCCCAGGAGTCGTAGGGGTAGGCGCTCGCCAGGTGGCGCAACGCCGACTCGCTCTGGGTCTCGACGTAGTCGACGTAGTCCTCGACGTCGAAACAGGCGGCGAAAGTGTCCTCCACCCGCCACACCACCACGGCGGCGATCTCGATCGGGTTGCCCGCCTTGTCGTTGACCTTCAGCCGCTCGCCGTTGAGGTTGTGCCGGCGCATCGAGACCTTGCGCTTGGACATGAACGGGTTGACCCAGAAGAACCCGTTCCGCTTGATGGTGCCGACATAGCTGCCGAAGAGCACCAACACCCCGGCCTCGTTCGGCTGCAGAACCAGGAAGCCGACCGTCACCAGGACCGCGGAGACCAGGACCAGGATGCCCAGAATCACCAGCAGGGCGACCATCCCACCCTGCCACCACCGGTGCTCTTCCCCGACCGCCGCGAGCACGATCAGGCCCGGCCCGGCAAGGTAGAGCAGGATGTCGAGGACCAGCATCATCCAGCCCGGTCGCGCGGTCACGCTTCGTTCCTCGCTCATGGTCACCTCCTACTGGCTTATACGAAAATGATATCATATTAGTTTCAACCCATCGGGCGGACCCCGAGTGGAAGCGGATCTTCGGCAACGGTCCGAAATGCCGGCCCTCGGGCTCGCGTTCCGGCTCGGGTAGACTCTGATCTCCGACCCGATGCCGGTTCCGACCGACCGGCGGAAGTGGAGACCGCCCCGATGCCGACCCTCGACCCACGCGTCGCGGTGACCCTTGGCGAAGCCCGGGATCACCTTCGCCGGCGCACCTTCGAGCCGACTCCGGGCGACGGCAGGATCGGGCTCGAGATCGAGTTCTTCGCGATCACCGTCGACGACCGCGGGAGGCCCGTCGCACGCACCAGGCTGAAGGGCGCAGGGGGCCTGATCGAGCGCCTGGACGAGCTGGTCGGGTCGCTCGAGTGGCTCGGGGCCAGCGAGCTGCGCGGCGGCAACCCGTACTACCCGGTCGAGGGCGGCGGCTACCTGTCGTTCGAGCCGGGGGCGCAGCTCGAGTACTCCACCGCCCCGCTCGACGGGGCAGCTGCGGCAATGGAGTCGGTCGAGCGGATCGTGCGCGACCTGCGGCCGGCGCTCGCCGGTCGCAGCATCGTGCTCGCGTCCACCGGGGTGGACCTGTGGACCGACGTCGCCACCGTCCCGCAACAGCTCGAGGGCGCGCGATATCCGGCGATGGCGACCTACCTCCAGCGGATCTGCTCGGCCGGTGCGACGATGATGCGCCACACCGCCTCGACCCAGATCAACCTCGACCTCGGCGATCCCGAGGCGGGCCGGGAGCGGTGGATGGTCGCCAACCTGGTGAGCCCGCTGCTGACCGCCACCTTCGCTGCCAGCCCGGTACAGGACGGCGTCTCGGCCCGGACCCGGGCATGGCAGCGTCTCGACCCCACTCGCACCGGCTTCCCGCCCGGCCTGGTCGACGGCGACGACACACCGAAGGCCTACGTCGACGCCGCGTTGGCGGCCAACGTGCTGCTGTTCCGGACTTCCGCCGGCGGCGCGGTTCCGGGCCGGCCCGGCTTCACCCTGGCCGACTGGATCGCCCACGGCCACCCGGTCCACGGCCGGCCGACTCTCGACGACCTCGACTACCACCTGACGACGCTCTTCTTCGAGGTGCGCCCGCGAGGGTTCCTCGAGATCCGATCGGTGGAGGGGCTGCCGGATCCATGGCGGGCGGTTCCGGTGGTGCTGATGGCCGGCCTGCTCTACGACCCGGTGGCCCGCCGTCGCGTGCTCGACCTCATCCGGCCGATGACCGCAAGCCTGCCGCGCCTGTGGCTCAACGCCGCACGGGTCGGCGTCCGCGACCTCGAGCTGCGTCGGCTCGCCGTTGCGGCGTGGCGCACCGCCCTCGACGGCGCGTCGAGGCTCGGGTCGCCCGCCGTCCGGGGGCACGATCTCGAGGCGGTGGCGTCGTTCATCGAGCGCTTCCCTGGGCGTGGCCACATGCCGGCCGACGAGTACGCCGCGGCCTTCGCCACCGGCCCCGCCTGCGCACTGCGCTGGGCAGAGGACGGCGAGACCGGGCTGCGGCCGATCCTGGTCGACGGCGTCGCCGGCTGCTGACGACGGCGGATGGGCAGCATCCGCAGACCCGTCGCGGGTCGCCAAGGCCACCGCTGTCGGCGGCCATCCCGACCGACCTCGCAACCTGCAACCGCGAGGTACTCCGGCTCGCCGGCGACCTCGAAACTCTGGCCGGGCGCTGGAACCGGATCCGGGTCCCGGTGGTGATCCTCCACGGCACGACCCACCGGCCGGCGCCGGCGGCACACGCCGACGCCGCCGCGCGCACGCTCGTCCCGGCCACGACCCGCGGCGATCGGATCCCGGACCTCGGGCACCTCATCCCAGCCAGCGTCCCGAGCTGATCACCGACGCCGCTGTCGAGCTGCTCGCCGGTCGCCTTGCCGGGCCGTCCTGAGATCGCGTCCGCTTTCGCAATGCGTGCTACCATCCGGCGACTCGAGCGATGGAGGTCGCCATGCGTCGTCTTGCCGCCATCCTCCTCTGCCTCGCCGCCATCCCCGCCTCGGCGCAGAGCCTCATGCCACCGCGCGAGCACTTCGGGTTCACTCCCGGGGACGACCGCCAGCTGATCGACTACGAGCAGCTGACCGGCTACCTCCAGCAGCTCGCCGGCGCCTCACCGCGGCTCGAGCTTCGCGACGTCGGCCGGACACCTCTCGGGCGGACGATGTACGTGCTCTTCGTGTCGTCGCCCGACAACCTGGCCCACCTCGACCAGCTGCGCGAGATCAACCGCCGGCTCGCCCTCGAGCCCGAGCTCGCGACCGCGGAGCGCGACCGCCTCGTGGAGCAGGGACGTGTCTTCGTGATGGCCACCCTGTCGATGCACTCCGGCGAGGTCGCGCCGGCGCAGGCGCTGCCGCTCTTCGCCTGGGAGGCCGCCACCAGCGCCGACCCGGCCCTCGCCGCCCGGCTCGACGACGTCGTCCTGATGTTCGTGCCCTGTCACAACCCCGACGGGATGGACATGGTCGTGGAGCACTACCGGAAGACCCTCGGCACCCCCTACGAGGGCTCGTCCCTGCCCGGCCTCTACCACCGCTACGTCGGGCACGACAACAACCGTGACTTCATCACCCTGACCCAGGAGGACACGCGGGTCATCAGCCGGCTCTACTCCACCGAGTGGTACCCGCAGGTGCTGGTGGAGAAGCACCAGATGGGCGCGACCGGGCCGCGCTACTTCGTGCCCGCGAACCACGATCCGATCGCCGAGAACATCGACGAGGGCCTGTGGACCTGGAGCGCCCTGTTCGGCGCCGCTTTGCAGCACGACATGACCGCCGACGGACATCGAGGGGTCGTGAACCGCTGGCTGTTCGACAACTACTGGCCGGGCTCCACCGAGACCTCGCTGTGGAAGAACGTGATCAGCTTCCTGACCGAGGCCGCGAGCTGCAAGACCGCGACCCCGGTCGAGGTCGAGCCGACCGAGCTCGCGGTTCGCGGCAAGGGCCTCAGCGAGTACGCCAAGACCTCGAACATGCCCGACCCCTGGCCGGGAGGCCGGTGGCGGCTCGGCGACATCGTCGCCTACGAGCTGTCGTCGATGCACTCGATCCTGGCCACCGCCTCCGCCCACCGCGCCGAGATCCTGCGTTTCCGCAACGATCTGTGCCGCAAGGAGGTGGACAAGGGCCGCACCGAGGCTCCCTACTACTGGGCCTTCCCGCCCGACCAGACCGACCGCGGTGCGCTTGCCGACCTGGTCGCTCTGCTCGAGGAGCACGGCGTCGCCGCGGCCCGCCTCACCCAGGACGTGGTGGTCGCCGGGCGCGCCCTGCCCGCCGGCGCCGTCGTGGTGCCCCTGGCTCAGCCCTACCGCGCCTTCATCAAGGAGGTGCTCGAGCGCCAGCGGTACCCGGAGCGCCACTACACGCCCGGGGGCGAGCTGATCCGTCCGTACGACATCACCAGCTGGTCGCTGCCGCTGCACTGGGGGCTCGAGACCGTCCGGCTCGACGTTCGCTCCGAGGCGCTCGAGGCCCGGCTCGAGCCGGTCACCGCGGGGTCCCTGCGCGGCCCGGCACCGACGGTGCCTGAAGCGGGGTTCTCGGCCCTCGCCTACCCGCCCGGCGACGACGCCTCCTACGAGGTGGCGTTCGCGGCGCTGACGGCGGGGCTCCAGGTGGAGCGGACCGCTGCCGTGACGGTGGTGGACGGGGTCCAGCTGCCGGCAGGCACGTTCCTCCTCCGGCCCGCGCCGCGGAACGGAGACCGGCTGCGGTCGGTGGTCACCGCGGCCTCGGTGGCGCCGATCCCGGTGACCGGCGCGGTCGACGCGCCCACCCTCTCCCTCCGGATGCCCCGCATCGGCCTGGTGGAGACCTGGTTCCACCACATGGAGTCGGGCTGGACGCGCTACCTGCTCGACCGCGCGGCGGTGCCGTACACGGTCGTCCGGCCAGGCGAGATCGCCGACGCCGAGCTCGGCGGCCGGTTCGACGTCCTCGTGCTCCCCAGCGAGGGCGTCGACCTCCTGGTGAAGGGCACCCGCACGAGCGGCGACCGCTACTTCCCCTCCGACCTGCCGCCGGAGTTCCGCAAGGGAATGGGCGAGAAGGGCCTGATCAACCTGTCGGCCTTCGTCCGTGGCGGCGGCACCGTGGTCGCCTGGGGTGAGTCGGTCGAGCTCTTCACCGACGGGCTCAAGCTGAAGGTGGACGAGAAGACCACCGACACCCTCCCCCTTCCGGTGCGAGACGCCTCCGACAGCGCCCGCAAGGCCGGGCTGCTGGTCCCCGGAGCCGTGCTCGCGACCCGGCGCCTGCACGACCACCCGCTCGCGTGGGGGCTGCCCGAGCGGGTCGCCGTCTTCGCCCGCAGCGAGCCCGTGCTGCAGACCTCGATCCCGATGCTCGACGCCGACCGCCGGGTCGTCCTGGCCTACGCCGGGCGGGACGTCCTGCTGTCCGGCTACCTCGAGGGCGAAGACGCGATCGCCGACACCCCGGCCCTGATCTGGGTACGGGCCGGCAAGGGTCAGCTCGCCCTCGCCGCGTTCCACCCCCAGTTCCGGGCCTCGATGCGGGGGACGCTGAAGGTGCTCTACAACGCCATCCTGCTGCCGCCGGTGGCAACGACAGCGGCGCACTGAGACGCTCCTCCTTCGAGCCCGGCGTGCACGGCCGTGGCCTCGACCGCTAGGCGGTGCGGCGCGAGAAGACTCCAGGCGCGGAATGAAGACCGACCGCCCGAAGCTCCCGGTGACGTGAGCAGCTCCCCGACGCGGCTGGAGCTCCCGGACGCGGAGGTCCTCCACCTCCCCGGGTTCCTCTCCCCAGGGCAGGCCGACGACCTCCTGGCCGCTCTCCTGACGGACCTCGCCTGGGAGCAGCACGTGATCCGCCTGTTCGGACGCGAGGTTTGACCCCGCGACGTTCGCACTCGAGCTGGCCCACGGCCTTGCTGCTGGTGATGTCCGGGCCGACCCGACAGAGCCGGCGCCACGCCCTCTCGAAGACCACGCGGCCGGCCGGCCCGAGGGTCAATCTCACGTTCCGGCGGATCCGAGGCAGCTGAACCGGCCCCGGTGTGGAATACTCGCCGGGTGGCCCCGCCGAGATCCACGACCGCCATCATGGTGGCTGCCGGCGCGCTGGCGCTGGTCGCCGGCTGCGCTGCGGTCGCCGCAGGTCCTCGACTCGGACTGCTGCTCCTGCCCCTTGCCGCCGTGAGCCTGAGCCCCGACGGGGTGGTCAGCCCTCACGGCGCGCAGCTCCTGGTCGGCGCGGTCCGCGTCGCCGGAGGAGTGCTCGCCGGGATCGGGCTCGGGCTGCTCGCCCTCACCTCGCCGGGAGTCCGTAGATCGGCCGCGCGGGAGCTCATCGCTGACCCGCTCGCCGGCTGGCCGTCGCCCACCCGGCCCGCTGTGGTCTCGGCCTTCGTCCCGGTCGGCCTCGGACTGCTCCTGTGCCTCCTCTACCACCTCCGGGTCCCGGTCGGCATCAACGATGCCTTCGCCGAGGACGGGCTGTTCGAGCACCTCACGGTGCTCGGCCTGGTTGCGGCGTCTCTCGTCGCGGCGCGCTCCGGCATGATCGCCGCGCGCCGCGCGTATCGGATGGTCAGCCTGACCGCATGGGGACTGGCGCTCCTCTTCCTGACCGCCGCCGGCGAGGAGCTCAGCTGGGGCCAGAGGATCTTCGGTTGGAGCACCCCGGACCGGCTCGCACAGCTCAACACCCTCGGCGAGACCAACCTCCACAACATCGTCACCCCGTGGTTCGACCTCCTCTACGGCGCCGCCGCCGTGACCCTGATCTGCCTCACCCTCGCGCCGATCTTCCGGGGTGCCGCCGGTCGACGGCCCACCTCAACCGGCCTGCTGCTGCCGCACGCGTCGCTGCTCGGCGTCACCCTCCTGATGGCGGTCAACACCCTGCCGCCCCTGCAGCGCTACGACGAGCTCTTCGAGGAGCTGGCGGCCCTGCTGGCGGTGGCCTGGTCGGCGCGGCTGCATCGCAGGTTGGGCTCTCTGCCGGATCGGACGCGGCCTTTGCTCGGTGGGGAGGGCCCGGATTGCCGACGGCCAGCGGATCATGCGCCATGACGTATTTTTCCGAGGCGGGGGAGTAACCGAAGGGTAGGACCGATCGTCAGACGAGCGAAACGAGACGCGATCGGAAGTGACGGCATGGCCCCACGTGGCGAGAGCGGCGGCCAGGACGACCAGCGTTGGCGGAGCCTGCGCGACCCCGAGACGCTGCGGCTCTTCGTCCACAACCTCGGGGAAGGTGTCTACGTCACCAGCGATGACGGCAAGATCCTCGACGCGAACCCCGCCGCTCTCGAGATCCTGGGGGTCGAGACTCTGCCCGAGGCGCGATCCCTGAACGCCGAGAAGCTGCTGGTCGATCCGGAGTCGCGCCGGCGCGAGCTGGAGATTCTCGAGCGGGAAGGCCGGGTCCGTGAGTTCGAGCTCGAGCTGCGGGCCGCCGACGGCAGCGTGCGCACCGTGCTCGATACCGCCTACCGGGTGGTCGACGAGGCCACCGGCGAGGTCTTCTTCCACGGCATTCTGGTCGACATCAGCGCTCGTAAGGCACTCGAAACCCAGCTCGAGGAGGCCGCGGTGCGCGACCAGCTCACCGGCTGCTTCAACCGCCGCCACCTGGCCGGCCTGCGACGCCGCCTCGAGGCCGACGATGGCGTCTGGGGCCTGCTGGTGATCGACGTCGACCACTTCAAGGACTACAACGACCGCCACGGCCACCTTGCAGGGGACGCCGCGCTCGCCCGCATGGCGCGGTTCCTGATGGCGGAGGTCCGCGCCACTGATGAGGTGATCCGGTTTGGCGGCGATGAGTTCCTGGTGGTCGTGGTCGACGACGCAGCCGAGGCGACACCACTCGTCGCCGAGAGGCTCTCGCGCCGCGGAGCCGACGGTGCGGGGGTTGGTTTCAGCCTCGGGTGGGCGGTGCGCCGAGAGGACGAGCCCTTTGAGCGGACCATCTTCCGGGCCGACGAGGCGCTCTACTCGATCCGCGCCCGCGTTCGGCGGTCGACCAGGCGCTCGGCGAGGACATCGGAGGCCGACACGGCCTGACTGTCGGTCAGGGCGCGGGACGGATCGGCGCCTCGACTCCGGCGGAGCCGGCCGCAGGGGGGCTCGGCACCCGGATCTGGAGGCAGACGAAGAAGCCGACCAGGGCGATCGCCCCGGCGAGGACGAACACCCACTGGAAGCCGTAGGTCTGCCAGATCCAACCCGAGAGCACCGGCAGGGTCATGGCCACCGCGTGGTCGATGGTGATCCCGAGCGAGATCGTCGGGGTGATCTCCGAGGGGTCGTCGGCGATCTTCTTGAGGTAGGTGGTGCGCGCCACGCGGAGGGCGAACAGCACGCTGTCCGCCACATACGCCCCGTACAGCGCCCACAGCGCCCACGGCATCGGCAGCAACGAATCGGCGAACGCGTAGACGATGCACACCGCCAGCAGCAGGAGCTCGTCGGCGGAGAGCACCACGCGCTCGCCGAGCCAGTCGATGACCTCGCCGAGCAGCGGCCGCATCACCACCCCGAGGGTCGAGGCGACGAAGTAGAGCATGGCGATGGTCGCCACGCTGACCCCGTGCCGCTCGACCAGGACCCAGGCCCCGAACGCGAGGAAGATCTGCTTGCGGATCCCGAATAGGGCGCTGATGGCGTAGAACAGGCCGTACTTGCGCTTGAACACGAGCCTGCGGGACGGGGCCTCGCCGCGGCCGACGTCCAGCCGGAGGTAGCACCACGCCGCGGCCGCGGCGGCGAACGCCGCCAGCAGGTCGAAGAGCCCGTATCGATCGCCGTAGAGGCGGGCGAGCACGAAGACCACACCGACCCCGAGGATCGTGCCCAGGTTGCGGGCGCCGCCGAACTGACCGAGGCGGGCGCCCTCCCTCCCGCCGCGGGCGAGCTTGAGCCCGATCGGCCCCTCGACCGCGAAGATGATGTGGTCGCCCAGCGACCAGATCACGATGAAGCCGACCAGCAGCGCCGTGTCCCGGGCGAGGAAGCCGAGGCCGAGGGCGCCGGCGGCCGAGAAGACCATCGCCGCCGCCGCCATCTGGGTCTCCCGCAGCACCGTCAACAACGCCGCCGCGACGAACATGATGAAGAAGCCGGGCAGCTCACGGGGCAGCTCCAGCCACCCCCGGGCGCCGGCGTCCAGCGCGTGCACGTCGGCCAGGTAGTTGTTCAGGGTGGCCATGAAGATGCCGCTCGCGGCACCGAAGAAGAGGGTGGCCAGCAGCGCCGTTCGCAGGTCGCGGGGCGCTTCGCGGAGGCGGCGGAGGGTGGAGTTCACGGTCATCGGGTCGGCCGGCGACGGCAGCCGGCGGCTGGTGAGTGTACCGCGGTCAGCAGCCGATGGGCAGGTGGCGCCCGGTCGGCGCCGCTCCTGGTATTCTTGGAACCTGCTCCCCGGAGGTCTCGACATGCAGGTCCGTTCACTCTCGCTCGCGGTGACCTTCCTCGCGCTCGTCGTCAGCTCGGCCCTCGCCGCCGAGCGCAGCTACCAGCGGCCCCTCGAGACGGCCTGGGATGCGGCCGTCAAGGCGTGCCGCGACGCCGAGCTGGTGGTGCTCGACTCCGATCGGGAGGAGCACGTGCTCGAGGTCCGCACCCGGTCGTGGTACTCGTCCAAGAAGGGCGACCGCCTGCGCATCACGCTGACCGGCAACGACACCACGGCGACGGTCCGGATCGTACCCGAGGACCCCGCCCGCGCCGAGGCCGTCGCCAAGCACATCGAAAGCTACCTGGCGGCCCTCGACGAACGGCTCGATTGAGAGGAGATGTCCGGGCCCGTCACTCCCCGCATCTCGCTGGTGATTCCCGCCTGGAACGAGGCTCGGCTGCTTCCGCGGTTGCTCGACACCGTGGATGCGGCGCGCCGACGCTTCGAGCACGGCGCGGCCGCCGTCGAGGTCATCGTTGCCGACAACGCCTCCACCGACGCCACCGCCGATGTCGCCCGCGATCGCGGCTGCAGGGTGGTGTGGGTCGGGCAGCGGCGCATCGCCTCGGCACGCAACGGCGGCGCCCGGCTGGCGTCGGCCCCGATCCTGGCGTTCGTCGACGCCGACTCGCAGATTCACCCCGGGACCTTCGTTGCTGTCGAGCAGTGCCTCGCCGACGCTCGCTTCGTGGCCGGCGCCACCGGCGTCCACCTCGACCGCTGGTCGGTGGGCATCGCTCTGACCTACGCCATGTTGGTTCCCTGGGTCTGGCTGCTGCGCATGGACACCGGGCTGGTGTTCTGCCGACGCGCCGACTTCGAGGCCGTCGGCGGCTACGACGAGCGCCGGGACTTCGCCGAGGACGTGCAGCTGTTGTGGGACCTGCGGCGACTGGGACGCCGACGGGGCCAGCGCCTCGTGCGTCTGACCTCGGTCAAGGCGATCGCCTCGACGCGCAAGTTCGACCGCCACGGCGACTGGCACTACTTCCGTCTCGTCGCTCGTTTGCTGCCCCTGATGCTGCGCCATCCAGCCGCATCCGACGAGCTCGCCCGGAGCTACTGGTACGACGACCCACGCTGACCGGCTGCAGCTCGAGGCCCGGACACGGGTACCGCGGGTCGCAGCTCTGTGCGCGGCGCGGCCTACCCCCTCCCTGGGCGCCCCACGATGTTGACACGGCACGGCGTCCGGGCCACGCTAGCACCACGATGACGGCGGCTGACGATCTTGGAGTCCACCGCTTCGACCGCCGGTTCTTCGGCTCGGAGCACCAGTTCACCCGCATCGGATCAGGAGCGCTCGGCGGCAAGGGATCCGGCCTGCGCACCATCCGCGAGCGCATCCTCACCCGTCTGGAACCCGACGAGCTGCCGTTCGTGACCGTGGACGTGCCGCGGCTGGTGGTCCTCACCACCGAGGTCTTCGAGACCTTCATGCAGCGCAACCGGCTCGATCCGCACGAGCTGGCCTCGCAGCCGGACAGCCGGATCGCCCACGTCTTCCAGCGCGGAGAGATCCCCGCCGAGCACGTCGGCGACCTCAGGGGACTGATCGCGGCGGTGCGGACTCCGCTCGCGGTGCGCTCCTCGAGCCTGCTCGAGGACGCCCTCGCCCACCCCTTCGCCGGCGTCTACGCCACCAAGATGATCCCCAACCACGAGCTCGACGAGGACGCGCGATTCCGGCGATTCGCCGGGGCGATCAAGTTCGTGTGGGCCTCGACCTACTTTGCCGAAGCGGTCTCGTCGCGCCGGTCAGCGGGCCAGCCGATCGACTCCGAGCGGATGGCGGTGATCGTGCAGGAGATCGTCGGCGAACGGCACGGCAACCGGTTCTACCCCACCCTCTCCGGAGTCGCGCGGTCCTACAACCACTACCCGGCCTCGGGCGGGCGGCCGCAGGAAGGTGTGGTGTCGTTGGCGCTCGGCCTCGGCAAGACGATCGTCGACGGCGGCCACACCTGGACCTACTCACCGGCCCGTCCGACCGCCCCGCCGCCGTTCAACACCATCGGCGACCTCCTGAAGTTCACCCAGAACTCCTTCTGGGCGGTCAACATGGGCGAGCCTCCGCCGCCCGACCCGGTGCGTGAGACCGAGTGCCTGGTTCGTGCCGGGCTGAAGGACGCGGAGGCTGACGGAACCCTCAAGTACCTCGCGTCTTCCTACGACCCGGAGTCGGACCGGCTCCAGTCCGGGGTCAGTGCGCGGGGACCGAGGGCGCTCACCTTCGCGCCGTTGCTCGGCTCGCGGGTGCTGCCCTTCACCCGCGCGGTCGACCGCCTGGTGCAGCTCGCCCGAGAGGAGCTCGGCGCGGAGGTCGAGATCGAGCTCGCCGCCACCCTCGACCCGGACGGCGGGCTGCCGATGCGGATCGGCTTCCTCCAGGTGCGTCCGATGCTGGGCGCCGGCGACCGCCACCCGGTCGAGGTCGAGGAGCTGTCGGGGCCGGACGTGGTGGTCGCATCGGAGCACAGCCTCGGCAACGGCCTGCGGGACGACCTGGTCGACGTCGTCTACCTGCGCCCGACAGCCTGGGATCCGGGCATGACCCGGGCGATGGCGGCGGAGCTCGAGGCGGTCAATCGGGGCCTGGTGGACGAGGGCCGACAGGCGGTCCTGATCGGCTTCGGTCGCTGGGGCACCAGCGACGAACGGCTCGGGGTGCCGGTGGTCTGGGGGCAGATCTCGGCGGCACGGGTGATCGTCGAGGCGACGATGCCCGGAGTGCAGCCGGAGCTCAGCCAGGGCTCGCACTTCTTCCACAACGTGCTGGCTTTCCGCGTCCTCTACCTCGCGGTCGAGCACACCGGCCCGCACCCGATCGACTGGACCTGGCTCGAGCAGCAGCCGGCGGTGTGGGAGAGCCGCTTCGTCCGCCACGTCCGCCTCCAGAGCCCGCTCGAGGTCAGAGTCGACGGCACCACGCAAAGGGGATTGGTCCGGCGTGAGCGGCGACGCTGACCGCCCGATCGAGAAGCTCCTCGCATCGCTCCAGGAGCGTGCCAAGGAGCTCAACTGCCTGTACGAGGTCGAGCAGGTGCTGGGCCAGCTCGACCTCCCGCTCGAGCAGGCCTTCCAGGCGGTGGTCCAGGCGATCCCGCCCGGCTGGCAGTACCCGGACGTCTGCTCGGCACGGATCGAGTACGGCGAACGGGTCTTCCAATGCGCTGACTTCGCGATGACGCCCTGGGTCCAGTCGGCCCAGATCACTGTCCAGGACGAGGCGGTCGGCCGGATCCACGTGGCCTACCTCGAGGAACGCCCGCGGGAGGCGATCGGCCCCTTCCTCACCGAGGAGGAGCGGCTGATCCGGACCATCGCGGAACGGCTCGGGCACTCGATCCTCTACCACCGTCTCCACGACATCCGTCAGCGCTGGGAGCAGGCCAGCCACCGGCCCCCCGCGGAGGCGGAGGAGCGTTGGCGAAGCCCGATCGACCTCCTGCGGCGCACCGACCGCACGCTGTACCTGAGGGTCGCGCGCAAGATGGTCAACCACCTCTGCTCGGCCGGCATCGACGGAGCCCAGCAGCTGCTCCAGCAGACCCTGGGGTCGAAGGGCGCCGACGACGAGGCAGCCAACGACTCGAACGTGCCGCGGCCGTCGCGGACGCTCGACGAGTCGCCGCTGCTCTCGGGACGCCCGTTCGAGCTCGCCGACGCCCACCTGTCGGACGACGAGATCCTGTCGCTGGTCCAGACCTGGATCATGGAAGATCGAGCCTCGTTCCTGCCCAAGGTGCTCAACAACCCGCGCGCCTCGATCTCCGACGTGGCGGAGAGCCTGCGCCGGTTCCACCACCTGCTCGCCGACGGCGCCGAGCTTCCCGAGGCCACGGTCAACAGCATCCGGGTGGCGCTGATCCGGCGCTTCCTGACCGAGAATCTCGACTTCATCGGGGTCGCGAAACGGTTTCTCAACACCCACGACTTCGTCGAGCTGCTCGACCGGGTGATCCTGTCGGACGCCAGCCACGGCAAGCTCGGCGGCAAGAGCGCGGGTCTCTTCCTGGCCCAGAAGATCCTCGAGTACACCGCCTCGCCGGAGCGGCCGGTGGGCCGGGTGAGGGTTCCGCGGAGCTGGTACGTCGCGTCCGAGGGCCTGATTCACTTCATCGAGTACAACGACCTCGAGGAGGTGCTCCAGCAGAAGTACCGCGAGATCGCCCAGGTCCGCCACGAGTACCCGAACATCATCCAGCTGTTCAAGAACTCGCGCTTTCCCCCCGACATCGTCAAGGGCGCCAGTCTGCTGCTCGACGACGTCGGTGAGGCGCCGTTGATCGTGCGCTCCTCGAGCCTGCTCGAGGACCGGCTTGGCAGCGCCTTCTCCGGCAAGTACAAGAGCCTGTTCCTCGCCAACCAGGGCTCGAAGCCGGAGCGGCTGCGAGCCCTGCTGGACGCGATCACCGAGGTCTACGCGTCGGTGTTCGGGCCCGACCCGATCGCCTACCGACGCGCCCGAGGGCTGGTCGACTTCCACGAGGAGATGGGCATTCTCGTCCAGGAGGTGGTCGGACGACGGGTCGGCGACTACTTCCTCACCGCCTTTGCCGGGGTTGCTCTCTCCAACAACGAGTTCCGGTGGTCGCCGCGGATTCAACGCTCGGACGGACTGGTGCGGCTGGTGCCCGGTCTCGGCACGCGGGCGGTGGACCGGCTGGGGGACGACTACCCGATCCTCGGCGTCCCGCGGCAACCCGGGCTCCGGGTCAACACCACCATCGACGAGGTGGTGCGCTACTCCCCACGCAAGGTGGACGTGCTCAACCTCGCCACCAACACCTTCGAGACCCTCGCGCTGGACCGGCTCCTGGCCACCGTCGGCGCCCGCTACCCGGCCTTCGAGTCGGTCTTCTCGGTGCTCGCCGACGACACGCTCCGGCGCCCGAGCCGGCTGCTCACCGACCCCACGAAGGACCGGCTGGTGGCCGACTTCGGCGGCCTGATCGAGGGCACGCCCTTCATGCGCCACCTGGCCAACATCCTCGGAATCCTGGAGGAGGGTCTCGGGCATCCGATCGACATCGAGTTCGCCTTCAACGGCGAGGACTTCTACCTGCTCCAGTGCCGACCCCAGAGCCGCTCGGCCGACGACGCTCCGGCGCCGATCCCCCGCGACCTGCCCGCCTCCGACGTGATCTTCACCGCCCACCGCTACGTCGCCAACGGCTGGGTGCCCGACATCACCCACGTGGTCTACGTCGATCCCGAGGGCTATCGGAAGATCGGGGAGCGCAGCCGAATCCTCGGCGTCGGCCAGTGCGTGGGCGAGCTCAACAAGCTGCTGCCCAAGCGTCGTTTCATCCTGATGGGGCCGGGGCGATGGGGCAGCCGAGGCGACGTCACCCTCGGAGTGTCGGTGACCTACGCCGACATCAACAACACCGCGATGCTGGTCGAGATCGCCCGCCGGACCGGGAACTACGCGCCCGACCCCTCGTTCGGCACCCATTTTTTCCAGGACCTGGTCGAAGCCTCGATCCGCTACCTTCCGCTCTACCCGGACGACGGCGACAGCGTGCTCAACGAGCGTTTCCTGCTCGGCTCGCCGAACCTGCTCACCGAGCTGGTGCCGCAGTTCGAGCACCTCGCCGACGTGGTTCACGTCATCGACGTGCCGTCGGCAGCGCAGGGACGAGTCCTCCGGGTGCTCCTCAACTCGGAGCTCGACCAGGCGATGGCGCACCTTGCCGAGTCCGGGGAGGGCCGTGCCCTTGAAGCCGGTCCGGTGACGGACGCCCAGCGCGTCCGGCGCGAGGAGTTCTGGAGGTGGCGGCTGCGCATGGCGGAGCGGATCGCGGCCGAGCTCGACCCCGAGCGCTTCGGAGTGGTCGCCCTGTACCTGTTCGGGTCCACCAAGAGCGGCTCGGCGGGACCGGCCAGCGACATCGACCTCCTGGTGCACGTCCGCGGCGACGACCACCAGCGTCGCCACCTCGAGTCGTGGCTCGACGGTTGGAGCCTGTGCCTCGGCGAGGTCAACAGCCGGCGCACCGGCTACGACACCGAGAGGCTGCTCGACGTGCACTTCGTCACCGACGAGGACATCGAGAAACGGACCAGCTTCGCGGCCAAGATCGGCGCCGTCACCGACGCCGCCCGAGAGCTCCCGCTCGGCTCCGCCGCCCGGACGGAGTGAGGGTTCTCTGCCGAGGCACAGAGGCACAGCGCGGGCTGTGCCCGTAACCCATCTGACCGGTGAGCGGACGCGGTCGCTTCCGGTCGTGGGGAGGCTCCAGTCCGGGACCGGGCAGCGGGCAGCCGGTCCGGGTTCGGGCCCGCGTCCCGGGTCGGTCCCGATCCCGCCGTCCTCTCCCGGCCGCCCGTCGCCTGGATGGACGCGACGGTGGGTACCCCGGATCCGAGGCGATTCCGGCACGGCCCCTCCCCCGCGCACGGGCCGGACCCCAGGGTGTGACGGTGGTTGCGGTGCCGGAGGAGACCCTTCGACTCCGCGGTCCTGGCGGGCCGCTCCGCTCAGGGTGACGGCTTGTCTGCGGCGCCTCGAGCGCGGTTGGCCCCGGCACGCGAGCGGTTCTCTTCCCTCCCGCGTCTCCTGAGCGAGCGAGCCGGAGGCGAGCGAATCGAGAGACCCCCGCCGGGAAACCCATTGGCCCTCGAGCATCGATCCGGAAGCCGGCGCGCGAACCCCGAACACAACCGCTGCCAGGATCTCGACGCGGCCTAAGCCGAGGTGCAGAGCGCTCTCGCTCTGATCGCCGCCCGCAGAATCACGGTCCCGGATTCAGTGGCCGATACCGCTGACCGACTCGGCGGGCTGATGCACGGGCTCTTCCGTTCGAATTGGCGGGCCTCATCGACAGCCGGGTCAGAGTTCTCGAACTGCTGAGCGGCTGAAATGTCGTCCAAACAGCGCCGGCCTTCGGTCAGGGGTAGCACAGAGAGGTCACAGAGCCCGCCCCCCCAGAGCAGTGCCCGGGACGCGCTGCGGTCCGGGCCTTGCTCGGAATGGGCGGGAGGGGGCTCTGTGCTGCTCTGTGTCCTCTGCGTCTCTGTGGTTCATTCCCCCTCGACCGGGATGAGCTCGCGGGTGGCGGTCTCGGGGTCGGCCGGATCGAGGCGGACGAGGGCGAGCTCGGGGCCGTCGTGGGCGGCGGTGAACACCGGCGTCTCCCCCACCCGGTCACGCCACGCGCCGGTGATCCGCGCCGACTCGTGGACGTGGCCGTGCAGCCCCGCCGCCGGGCGCCGGTCCTCGAGGAACCGGCGCAGGGCGATCGAGCCGACGTGCGGGTCGAGGGGGACACCGTCCACCTCGAGGCCGTCGAGCCCGGCCCGGTCGAGGGCGCAGCGGTGGGGCGGCGAGTGGGCGAGCACGATCGCACCGGTGAGGTCGCGGTCGCCCGCGATCCGCTCGAGGTCGGCCGCGATGGTGCCGTGGCGCAGCTCGTCGGCGTCGACCTCGACGGTGTGCCGCCCTTCCTCGGGCCCGAAGCAGCCCGGGTCGACATAGCGTGAGACGTCGTAGCGTTCCCAGTCCTTGAGCGCGAACGGTGTCGGCGGCACGCAGGCGTATCCCAGCACCGGAACCGCCCCGACCTCGACGATCCGTCCGTGGCAGTGGACGAGGAGGCCGGCGGTCTCGGCCCGTTCCAGCGCCGGCTCGTGGAGCCGCTCGTCGTCGTTGCCGAGGATCACCACCACCGTGGGGAACGAGGCGCCCATGGCGTCCCGGAGGGATACCACCTGGGGGAGCAGGTAGCGGTCGAGGAACTCTCCGCTCTGCCTGCCCGACGCCCAACGGCGGTCGAGACCGTGGGGCAGCAGGTCGCCGCCGAGCAGGACCGCCCGCGGACGCTCGCGCACGATCGCGGCGAGCAGCGCCCGGTAGCGTCCGACCCGGCCGTGGAGGTCGGAGACGAAGAACCAGGTCACGACGCTTCGAGTCTATCTCGAGTTCGATCCATGCCCGCCCTGCGCCGTCTCGGATCCGGCCGGTTCGATCGTGCCACAATTGATCAACTGAGTAATAAACTATTGCAAGACAGTTACTTATACGCTAGATTCGGCCCAGGGAGGGCGCCATGTCCAAGTCAGCTGCACGCCAGCGATCCGAGGGGTCCCGACGCTCCAGGACCATCCCCACGCCGGCCCAGGAGGCGCGGCGACGGCAGCCGCTCGAGTGGGTCGACCGCGGCCAGCTCGGCACCGGTGAGGGCCAGCCCGTCGAGACGATCTGGAGGCGTGCGCCCGAGTCGAAGGACGCCTGAACCCCGGCCGTCCTTGATCCGGCCGTCCTCTCCGTGCGAGGATTCGCCCTCCGGAGGAGGATGCCCGTGACACGCACTCGGCTCATCTGTGCCGCCCTGATCGCCACCTTTCCGCTGGCCTGTACCAAGACACCCGCGCCGGCCCAGCCGCCGGAGCCCGCGGCCGAGCGCGCGGTCCCCCGCACCATCGCGCCCGACGAGCGCGAGGTGCACTTCTCGGAGCTCACCATGCTCACCGACGGCGGTGAGAACGCCGAGGCCTACTTCTCCTTCGACTGCCAGCAGCTCATCTACCAGGCCACCGTCGGACCGTGGGCGTGCGATCAGATCTTCGTGATCGACGCCCACGGGAGGCGAGCCGCGGCTGGTCTCGACCGGCGAAGGGCGCACCACCTGCGCCTACTTCCTGCCCGGGGACGAGCGCGTGATCTACTCTTCGACCCACGACGGCAGCCCCGACTGCCCTGCCCGGCCGGACTTCTCGCACGGCTACGTGTGGCCGATCTACGCCGACTACGAGATCTACCGCGCCGGGATCGACGGATCCGAGGTCAGTCAACCTGACCGAGCCCCCGGCTACGACGCCGAGGCGACGGTCTCT
This sequence comes from uncultured Acidobacteriota bacterium, assembly GCA_963714745.1. Taxonomy (GTDB): domain Bacteria; phylum Acidobacteriota; class Thermoanaerobaculia; order Thermoanaerobaculales; family Sulfomarinibacteraceae; genus CAVQPK01. Next base: position 573,261 of record CAVQPK010000007.1, on the reverse strand, counting down.
CCCGCCGGCGACCGGATCGTCTTCACCTCCACCCGCGACGGCGACCTCGACATCTACTCGATGAAGACGGACGGCTCCGACGTGGTGCGCCTGACCGATACGCTCGGCTACGACGGCGGGCCGTTCTTCTCGCCGGACGGCACGAAGATCGTCTACCGCGCCCACCACCCCACGAGACGGACGCGGTGCGCGACTACACCGGGCTGCTCGCCGAGGGCCTCATCCGCCCAGGCGCGCTCGAGATCTGGGTGATGGACGCGGACGGTTCCGGAACAAGCGACAGATCACCGAAGCTCGGCGCGGCCTCGTTCGCGCCCTTCTTCCATCCCGTCGGCGAGAGGATCATCTTCTCGAGCAACCACGCCGAGGACCGGCGGCGAGCCTTCGACCTCTACCGATGGTGAACCTCGACGGCAGCGGCCTCGAGCGCATCACCTGCGAGCGCGAGGCTTCGACGGCTTCCCGATGTTGGCGCCCGACGGCGAGAGCTTCGTATTCTGCTCCAACCGCCACCACTCCGCCGAGGGCGAGACCAACGTCTTCGTCACCCGCTGGCGGGAGTAGGACGGAGACCGCCGAGACGCGCTGGCCCGACCCTCCCGGGAGCGCCTCTGCGGAAGAACGGGAATCGCGCCGAGAGGAAGGTGCGGACCGTCGCCGCGCGGGCGACCGTATGCGGTCGGCGGCGATGGGGTGCGAACCCGTCGCATCGTCACCCGGCTTCGAGCCCGCCTCTGCAACCTCGAGCCCACATCTGAGATAATCCCCAATAATGAAGATGACCCCGATGCTCCGTCAGTACCTGGAGCTCAAGCGCCAGGCGGGCGATGCCTTGCTCCTGTACCGGATGGGGGACTTCTACGAGCTCTTCTTCGAGGACGCGCAGAAGGCGGCGCCGGTGCTCGGCATCGCCCTCACCCGTCGCAGGCACAACGACGAGGTCGAGGCGCCGATGTGCGGCGTGCCCCACCACGCCTTCGACGGCTACCTGGGCAAGCTGCATCGGGGCGGGCTTCCGGGTCGCCGTGGCCGAGCAGACCGAGGACCCGGCGACGGCGAAGGGGCTGGTCCGGCGCGAGATCATCCGAACCCACACCCCCGGCACGGTCTCGGAGGCCGACCTCCTCGAGGGTGCGGAACGCTGCTATCTGGCGGCGTTCGGTGGAGACGGAGACGGCGCGGCGCTGGCATGGCTCGAGGTTTCGACCGGCGCGTTCGAGGGCCTGCGCGCGCCCGACACCGGCCTCGTCGCCGAGCAGCTCGCGCGCCTGCGGCCGCGCGAGATCCTGATCGCCGAGGGGTGGGACGCGTGGGCCGAGCTGTGGCCGGCGGATCTACCGCACCCGACGGTCACCCCGCTGCCACCAGAGACCTTCTCGCCCACCGCCGGCGAGCGCCGCCTCAAGCGGGTGTTGGTCGGTCGGCTCCCTGCGCGGCTTCGGGCTGTTGCCGGGCGAACCCCTGGTCGGCATGGCCGGCGCGCTGCTCGCCTACGTCGAGTCGACTCAGCAGGGTTCGGTGCGCCACCTCCGGCGATTTGTGACCGCCGAACGGGACGACACCCTGGTGCTGGACCGCGCCACGCTGCGCAACCTGGAGGTCGAGCGGGGCGCCGACGGGTCGGTCCGGGCCAGCCTGCTCGCGGTGCTCGACCACTCGACGACACGAATGGGCTCGCGCGCTCTGCGAGACTGGTTGGTCCGTCCGTCGGCGAACCTCGAGCTGATCGCCGACCGCCACCGGTCGGTGGCCGAGCTGGTGGACGACCCGGGGCTGCTCGACGAGCTGCGCGAGGCCCTGGCCGACCTTCCCGATCTCGAGCGGCTCGCGGGCCGGGTCGGGCTGGGCGCCCCGCTGCCCCGCGAGCTCGCGAGCCTGCGGGACGGCATCGACGCGCTGCCGGCCGTGCGGGCCGCGGTGGACCGCGCCACCTCGCCGCTCCTGCGTCGCCTGGTCGACGATCTCGACCCGCTCGCGGACCTCGGCGGGATTCTCCACCAGAGGCTCGCAGGGGAGCCGGCCGCGGTGGTCGGAGCCGGGGTCCTGCGGGGCGGCTGGGACACCGCGCTCGACGAGCACCGGCGGATCGCGAGGGGCGGCAAGGAGCTGGTCGCACGGGTCGAAGGCGAGGAGCGGGCCAGGACCGGGATCGGCTCGCTGAAGGTGCGCTACAACAAGGTCTTCGGCTACTACATCGAGGTCTCGAAGGCGAACGCCGCCCGCATGCCGGAGGGCTATGAGCGGCGGCAGACGCTGACCAACGCCGAGCGCTTCGTGACCCCCGAGCTCAAGGAGCTCGAAGCCCGGATCCTGTCCGCCGAGGAGCTCGCCGCGGCGCGCGAGCGGGAGCTCTACGACGCCCTGGCCGCCGAGCTCGCGGAGCACGCGAGACGGATCGCGACCAGCGCCGAGCGGGTGGCATCGCTCGACGTGCTGGGCGGCGTTCGCCGATCGGGCACGCCGCGGCGTACGTACTGCAGGCCGTCGGTCGAGGACAGCTGGCGAGCTCGTGATCCGCGAGGGCCGCCACCCGGTGATCGAGGAGCTCCAGCGCGAGCCGCCGTTCGTCGCCAACGACTGCCGAGCTCGACCCGACGAGTCGTCAGATCGTGCTCCTCACCGGACCGAACATGGGCGGCAAGTCGACCTACCTGCGGCAGGTCGCCCTGATCGCGCTGATGGCCCAGGCGGGCTCGTTCGTGCCCGCCGCCGAGGCCACGATCCGGCTCGACCGACCGCATCTTCACCCGCGTCGGCGCCTCCGACATGCTCGCCCGCGGCGAGTCCACCTTCATGGTCGAGATGATGGAGACGGCCAACATCCTCCACCACGCGACACCACGATCGCTGGTCGTCCTCGACGAGGTCGGTCGCGGCACCGCCACCTTCGACGGTCTGTCGCTCGCGTGGGCGATCGTCGAGTACCTCCACGATCGCCCCGAGCACGCCGCCAAGGTGCTCTTCGCCACCCACTACCACGAGCTCACCGACCTCGGCAGTCGGCTGCCGCGCCTCGTCAACCGGTCGATGGCGGTCAAGGAGTGGAAGGGCTCGATCCTCTTCCTCCACCGGGTCACCGACGGACCGGCCGACCGATCCTACGGAATCCACGTCGCACGCCTCGCCGGCGTCCCGGATGAGGTCTGCCGACGCGCCGACGAGATCCTGGCCAACCTCGAGCGCCACGAGCTCGACGTCATGGGTGAGGAGCCGGTGGCGATTCCGGCCCGCCGACCGGTCGACAGAATCCAGCAGATGGGCCTGTTCCGCTCGGCCGCGGACGAGCTCATCGACCGCCTGCGATCGCTCGACCTCGACCGGACCACGCCGATCGACGCCCTCAAGCTGCTCGCCGAGCTGAAGGAGAGCGCCCACCGTGAAGGCTGAGAACCGGCCCCTTGTCGTCGGCCTCGAAGGCACCTCGCTCGGCTCCGGCGAGCTCGAGATCCTCGCGCTGGTCAAGCCCGCCGGCGTGATCCTGTTCGGACGCAACGTCGCCTCGCCGGATCAGGTCCGCGAGCTCGCCCGCCAGCTGCAGGAGCTCGAGCCGCAGCCCTTCGTCTGCGTCGACCTCGAGGGCGGCCTGGTCAATCGACTCGAGCCGTTGTGGGGCCGCCTGCCGTCACCGGCGCGGGCCGCGGCCAAGGGACGCCGCGGGGTTCGGGCGCTCGGCGAGGCCGCAGGGGCCGCCTGCCGGGCGCTGGGCATCCACATCGACCTCGCCCCGGTGGTCGACCTGACCTGCGAAGGCTGCCTGGTGGCCGGCCAGGAGCGCACGGTCAGCGCGGACCCCGACCGAACAGCGGTTCTCGGGGGGGTCTTCGCCGAGGGTCTCGCCTCGTGGTGCGTCGGCGGGTGTCTCAAGCACTTTCCCGGCCTCGGTGCCGTCGACGTGGACACTCACCTCGAGCTGCCGATCCTGGCGTTGGACGCCGCCGGCATGGCTCCCCATCTTCGTGCCTTCGAAGCGCTCAGCCAGCAGGTGCCGCTGGTCATGACCGCCCACGTGATCGTGCCCGCCCTGGGCGACTCCGACACGCCGGCTTCGCTCTCGGCGACCGTGGTCAAGAGGGCTGCCGCCCTGCCCGGCAACCCGGTCGTTCTCTCCGACGACCTGGAGATGGGCGCCCTGGAGCGCTTCGGGGATCTTCCGGACCGGGTGGTGGCGGCGCTGCGCGCCCGCAACCACGGGGCACTCGTCTGCAAGTCGTTTCGCCGCCTGATGGAGATCGCCGACCGGCTCGACGAGGAGTGGGAGGTCGACACCCGCTTCCGGGCCCGTGTCGACGACGTCGCCGCCCGGCTGGGCACCCTCGGCCGGGACGTCATCCGAGCCGCGGCCTCGGTCCCCGCACCGGACGACGACACCGTGGCCCAGCTGTGGGAGATGGCGCGCCGAGAGTGCGACCTGTGACCCCCGCGGTGGTGCTGCTCTCGGGCGGCCTCGACTCGGCCACGACCCTCGCAGTGGCCCGGTCGATGGCGTCGGCCTGCCACTGTCTGACCGTGGATTACGGCCAGCGCCACCGGGTCGAGATCGAGGCCGCGCAGCGGGTCGCGGCGGCCCTTGGCGCCGCCTCGCACCGCATCGTCGCGCTCGACCTGAGGGCGATCGGCGGCTCCGCCCTGACCGACGACATCGACGTGCCGCCGGCGGCAGACCCCGGGCCGAGCGCCATTCCGGTCACCTACGTACCGGCCCGCAACACCGTGCTTCTCGCCCTCCTGCTCGGGCTCGCCGAGGTGGTCGGCGCCCGCGACCTCTACATCGGCGCCAACGCCGTCGACTACTCGGGTTACCCGGACTGCCGGCCGGAGTTCCTGCGCGCCTTCGAAGGACTGGCGCGGGTGGCCACCCGGGCCGGAGTCGAGGGCGGGGTCGGGTTCAGGGTCCGCGCACCGCTCCTGCGGCTGTCCAAGGCGGAGATCATCCGCCTCGGCACCGACCTCGGAGTCGACTTCGCGATCACCTGGTCGTGCTACGACCCGACGCCCGAGCTCCTCGCCTGCGGCCGCTGCGACTCATGCCAGCTGCGCCGCACCGGCTTCGAGCAGGCCGGGCTTGCCGACCCCACCCGCTACGGGGCGTGACCACGACGCCGCGCAGGACCGAGCCGTGCCGGTGCGTCCCGGCTACTTCTTGTACTTGACCGAGCACCCGTACGGCGTCGTCTCCGCGGTCGCGACCTGCTGTCCCGCGAGCACGGCGTCGAGCGCCTCAGCGACGTAGTTGACGGCGCCTGCGGCCTTGGTGCCGCGCGGATCGTCGTCGATCGCACCGGCATAGACCACGACGCCGTCGGCGTCGATGACGAACATGTGGGGAGTGGTCATGGCCCCGTAGAGGCGCCCCACCGTTCCCTCCTGATCGACCAGGATTCCGTACGGCAGGTCCTTCTCGGCGTGGAACTCCGCGTTCGCCGCGGCATCCATGGAGTTGGTGGAGTTGACCGCCATCCAGACCACGCCCCGCTCACCGTAGGTTTCGGCGAGCCTCTTCATGGTGCCGGCCGCGTAGTGCCGCTTGACGAACGGGCAGTCGGGGTTGATCCACTCGAGCACGCGGACCTTGCCGTCGTTCTCGGACAGGGAGTGTGTGGTCCCGGCCTGGTCGGCCAGCGTGAACGCGGGAGCCTTCTCGCCCACCCTCGCCCCGTCTCCGGCAGTCGCAGGCAGTGCGAGGGTCAGCAGGGTCATGATCGCGATCCCGGACATCGTACGCATCGAGCGTCTCCTTTCGCCCCGTCTCGCCGAGCCGCGCCCGGCTCAGGGCTGTTGCAAGTGGATTGGCAGGCAGCGGCCCCGGCGCCGCCCGGTCGGGTCGGTCCACGCCACCAGCGAGGCCATCTCCGCCGGCAGTCGGGCGCCCGCCGCCGGCCTCACCGACAGGTCGATGCGGGTCAGCCCGCCGCGGGTCACGACCTTGACGTCCTCGATCCGAACCGTCTCGGCGGTCTCGGGAAACCACACGACGTCGGCCACGGGGTCGCGCCAGCGCAGCCAGGTGCCGACCGAGCCCGACGCACCGTCCTGCCTCGTGGTCGCGGTGAACGGCTCATCCCCCTCGCCACATCGGGGAAGCCGAGCGGACCATGCGTCGAGCAGTGCGCGGCCGGCCTGTGCGGCGCCCGTAGGCGCCGGCAGGACGAGCTCGAGGCGAGCATCGCCGAGCAGGCAGACATCCTTGCAGGCCAACCAGGAGACGGTCACCGGGATCGACACCGGTCCCGATGCCCCAGGCGCGGGCACGAGCTCCCGAATCAGCACCACCTCGTGCTCGTAGCCGTAGCCGACCAGGCCTCCCGGTTGCTCGAACCGGATCGGGACCGGCCACTGGATCTCTCCGCCGGTCCAGCCCGCGGGGAGCTCGGGGTCGACGGCGGTCGACAGGCCCGAATCCCCAGGATTGGACCAGTAGACGTGCCACCCCGGCGCGATCTCGAGCCGGGCCCCGAGCCGGATCGGCTGGCCGGGCACGGTCTCGTCAGCGTCGGCGACCAGCGAGGCCGCGACCCGAACCGGCTCCGCGGCCGGCACGGCGGCGGCGACGCCGGGCAGGCCGAGCACAACGGCAAGCAGACCGGTTCTCACATCGAAGTGAAAGCCGGTCGGTCGGGATCCCTATTCCCCTACTCGTACCGCAGCGCCTCGATCGGCATCAGACGTGACGCCCGCACCGCCGGCCACATCCCGAAGACCAGCCCGACCACGGTGCAGAACCCCAGGCCTCGGATCGCCCACTCGATCGGCACGTGGACCGCGAAGTCGGTGAAGACGGTCACCAGGTTGCCGAGACCGAAGCCGACCGCGACCCCGAACACGCCCCCCAGGTTGCACAGCACCACGGCCTCGAGCAGAAACTGGACGACGATCGCGCGCCGCTTGGCGCCGAGCGCCTTGCGGATGCCGATCTCCCGGGTGCGCTCCGTCACCGAGACCAGCATGATGTTCATGATCCCGATCCCGGCCACCACCAGCGCCACGATCCCGAGCACGAAGGCGCCGCGTTTCAGCGCCGCGGTGGCGCGGTTGAACGAGCGGATCTGGGAGTCGTTGGTGAAAAAGTAGAAGTTGTCATCCTGGTTGGGCTTGAGCCCACGCTCGGCGCGCATCACCGCACGGGTCTCCTCGATCGCGTCCTCGAGCGCCTCGGGTGAGACCGCGCGCACGGTGATGTTGACCGAGCGCAGGTTGCCGAAGTCATCCCGGTCGCCGTAGACCTCGCGGAACACCGAGATCGGCACCAGGACGTAGTTGTCGAAGTTGCCGCCCATCGCCGACTTCTTTTCCGCGAAGGTGCCCTGCACCGTGTACTTGACGCCGTCGACCTTGATCGTCCTGCCGATCGGGTCGGTGAAGGGGAACAGGCGCTGGACGATGGTGGGCCCGATCACCGCCACCCGGCGGGCGACCACCACGTCCTCGTGGCTGAGGTTCCGGCCGAGCTGCACGTAGTGGGTGTTGTTCTCGGGGTACTCCGGGGTGCCGCCGCAGACGTTGAGCACCGGCTCGGTGCTCTCGCCCCGGAACACCGCTCGGGATCCGAACTTCCACAGCTCGGCCCCGACCAGGTCGACGGTCCGCACCCGCTCCCGGATCGCGTCGGCGTGCACTTCGGTCGTCGGCGGCCAGCGCTGGATCTCGGCCCAGTTGCGCTCGGTGGTGTCGAAGCCTCGCGCCGGCCATTTCTGGACCTGGAAGGTCTGGGTCCCGAGCACGCTGAGCTCGGCCTCCATCTGGCTCTGGACGACCGACACACCGGTCATCACGGAGATGATCGCGGCGACGCCCGCCACGATCCCGAACAGGGTCAGCGCGGAGCGCAGCTTGTGCGCCCCGATCGCCTGGAGCGCCATTCGGAAGCCTTCGCCGATCAGCATGGGCACGTCCCTTCCGTCGCGCGGGTCGGGCGGCGCGCGGGACTCACTCGTACCTCAGGGCCTCGATCGGGTCGAGGCGGGAGGCTCGCCACGCCGGGACCAGGCCGGAGAGAACCCCGGTGACGAGCGACACCACGAGGGCGACGACCACGATCGGCAGCGACACGCTGGCCGGCATCACCAGGCGGTCGATCGCCTCGGCCACCGCGAAGGCGAGGGCCACCCCGGCCGCACCCCCGATCAGGCAGATCACCGTCGACTCGAACAGGAACTGAGCCAGGATCGCCCTCCGCTTGGCTCCGATCGCCTTGCGGATGCCGATCTCGCGGGTGCGCTCGGTGACCGAGACCAGCATGATGTTCATGACCCCGACACCGCCCACGAAGAGCGAGACCCCGGTCACGGCAAGGCCGACCAGCAGCACCACCCGCATCACGTTGTCGAAGGCGTCGAGCAACGACTCCATCTTGTTGATCGAGAAGTTGTCCTCCTCCGCCGGGCGCAGCTTGCGGACGGTCCTCATCGCGCCGATGACCTCGTACTCGTAGTCGGTGAGCACGGTTCCGGGTGGCGCCTTGACCGCCAGGTCGGCGTCCCGGTTGGTGCCGCCGAAGGCCCGTTCGAAGGCCGTGATCGGGATGAAGACCTGGCTGTCGAAGTCGGGCCCGCCGAAGGTGCCGGCGCTGCCCTGACGTTCCATCACGCCGATCACGGAGAAGTCCGCAGGCCCGATCTTGAGGGTCGCGTTGATCGGATCGCGGCGGTCGAAGAGCTGCTCGCGGACGGTGGTGCCGATCACGCACACGCGGCGTCCGGCCTGGACCTCCCAGGCGGTGAAGAAGCGCCCGACCTCGGGCACCGCGCTCGACACCAGCATGTGCTTGTGGGTGGTTCCGACGATCCGGATGTTGTTCCGGGTCTCGGACCCCGACTTGACGCTTCGGCGGGTGTCGAAGGTCGGGTTGACCGCAACCGCGGTCGGCAGCCGCCGTTCGAGCTTCTCGGCCTCGTCGAGGGTGATCGCCGGCCGGTTGCGGAACTGGAAGAAGCGGCCGGTGAAGACCCACGGCACCCGCGAAACGTAGAGCACGTCGGTCCCGATCACCGACGCACTTTCACGGAAGGCATTGGCGAGGCCGTTGGCCGCCGTCATCGTGGTCACCACCGCGACGATGCCGATGATGATGCCGAGGGTGGTGAGCACGCCGCGGGCGGCGCTGGCCCGGATCGCCGCGATCGCGATCCGGAACGCCTCACCGGTGGCCGCCAGGCCCCTCATGCCGCCCGCCGGGTCGGCTCATCGCTCTCGACCAGCCCGTCCCGCAGCCGGATCACCCGCCGCGCGTGGCGCGCCACGTCCTCCTCGTGGGTCACCAGCACGATCGTATTGCCCTGCTCCTGGAGCCGGTCGAAGATCGCCATGATCTCCGCCCCGGTGGCCGTGTCGAGGTTGCCGGTCGGCTCGTCGGCGAGGATGATCGAAGGGTCGTTGACCAGGGCCCGGGCGATCGCCACCCGCTGCCGCTGCCCCCCGGAAAGCTCACTCGGACGGTGGTCCACCCGGTCCGCCAGGCCGACCGCCTCGATCGCCGCGAGCGCCTTGGCGCGGCGCCGCACCGTGCGCATCCCGGCGTAGATCAACGGCAGCTCGACGTTGTGGAGGACATCCGCACGAGGGATCAGGTTGAAGGTCTGGAACACGAAACCGATCCGGGCGTTGCGGATCTCGGCCAGGCGGTCCTCGTCGAGCCCGCCGACATCCTCGCCGTCGAGCAGGTAGCGTCCGCCGCTGGGCACGTCGAGACAACCGATGATGTTCATCAACGTCGACTTGCCCGAACCCGAAGGGCCCATGATGGCGACGTACTCGCCGCCTTCGATGGCGAACGACACCCCACGCAGCGCCGGCACCGCCACGCTCGCCAGCTGGTAGGTCTTGGTCACGCCGCTGAGCTCGAGCGCCACGGCTCACCCCCTGCCTTCGCCGCCGGGCAAGGGCTCGAGCCGGACCACCGCGCCGTCGCTGAGGTCGCGACTGATCGCCCGGTAGCTGCCGACCACCACCTGCTCGCCATCCTCGAGGCCTTCGAGAATCTCGATGTGGGTCTCGCTCTGGATCCCGGTCTTCACCTGTCGGGCGGACGCGATGCCGCCCTCGACCACCCACACGATCTCGACGAACCCGTCGGAGTCGGGCACGAAACGGGCTCCTTCGCCCTCGTCTGCCGCTGCCCCGAGCTGCTCGAGAGTGCGAACCGAAACCGCCTGGATCGGGACGCTGAGGCACTCCTCGCGGGTGTCGGTGACCAGCTCCGCCGAAGCCGTCATGCCCGGACGGAGGCGGGTTCCCGGCTCCGTGATCGCCACCTTGACCTCGAACTCGGTGCGCTGCTCGGTCGTGCCCTGGGCCGAGATGGTGGCGCTCGACGCGATCTCGGTGACCGTGCCGTCGAAGCGCGTCTCCGGCAGCGCGTCGACCTCGACCGAGCCGCGGTCGCCGAGGGTCACCAGCACGATGTCGTTCTCGTCGACGTCGACCAGGGCCTCCATGCCGGCGAGGTTGGAGACCTCCATGATGATGTCGGTCTGGAACTGCGAGCCGATGGCGATCTCGCCCTGCTCCTTGTTGAGCCGCGAGACCGTTCCGGACATCGGGGCGTAGATCGTGGTCTTGGCGAGATCGTCGCGGGCCTGGCGGAGCGCCGCGCGCGCCTGCTCGACCTGATCGAGCGTCGCCTGGTGGCGCGCCTTCTCGACCTCCGCGGCCGCCGACACGGTGTCGAAGGTGGCCTGGGACTCCAGGTTCGAGGCGAAGAGCTGCCGCGACCGCTCGAGGTCCTTGCCGGCCTTGAGCATGTTCTCGCGGGCGAGGTTCGCCTGGGCCTCGGCGGCGCGCAGGTTGGCCTCGGCGGACTCGACCGCGGCCTCGTAGCGCTCCTTCTCGAGCTCGAGCAGCAGCTGCCCTTTCTCGACCCAGTCGCCCTCGTCGACCGCGAGCCGGATGATCTTGGCGCTGACGTCGGCCGACACGTTGACCTGGGTCATCGGCTGGATCTTGCCGGTGGCCGTCACGGTCTGAATCACGGTTCGCCGCGCAACCGGCTCGGCCTCGACGACGAGGCCCTTGTCCCGGCCGTTCCGCGTGACCGCGGCTGCGATGACCACGGCGACGACCACCGCACCTGCGGCCAGGGCCGCCATCCGCCCTTTCTTGCTCATACCGGTCCTCCTCCGATCGCGGGATGACACGTTCGCCCGGAGGTACGGAGTGGGACGAGCCGAGTTGCGCGGAGAAGCGGTCGACCTGCCCGGTCGCGGGCGTCACCAGGGCGCGAGCGGGATCGTCGACAGGTCGAGCTCCGGGGCGCCGCCGAACGGGATCGCGCCCGGCGGCATGCGCAGAAAGAGCAGGCTGCGTGGACTCCAGGCGAGCGCCACCACCGAGCAGGTGGGCACGAACGCATCCAACCCCAGGTCCTGGGTCAGCAGCCGGATCACGCCCCCATGCACGAAGAGCAGATGGCGCCCGGGAGCGAGACCCTCGACGAAGTCCGCGACCCGCGCCAGGGTCTGGTCGACGTGCTCGCCGCCGGGCGCCTCGAGGCCGCGGAAGGCCAACGTCAGGCGGTCGGCCGCCTGGTCCATGCGAGCGTACCGCTCCCCTTCCCACTCCCCGAAGTTGACCTCGCGCAACCGCCGGTCGGGGGTCGCCTCGCCCCACGCCAGACTGGCGGTCTCCATCGCCCGCGACAGGTCGGACGACCACACGCCGGTGAAGCGCTCCCCCGCCAGCACGCCGGCCAGCGATCGCGCCTCGTCCCGCCCCCTGTCCGTGAGCGGGGTGTCCAGCCACCCCGCGATCCGACGGGCGACCGAAGCTTCGGACTGACCGTGCCGCACCAGCCACAGCTCGAGGTCGTGCCCACCCATCGCCCGGCATCATGCCCGCGCCCGCGGCCGGCGTCAAAGTGGGCGCGCCCGGCGCGCGGCGGGACCCGCACGGTCGATGCCAACGCCTCGTGCCCGCGGTTCGTCGCCGAACGACACCAATGTGTGGTCGGAGCAGGTCCGCGCCTCAGCCCACCACGGTCCTCTTGGCGCCTTGGCGTCTTGGCGTTCGTACTTGATCTCCGTTCGAATCACCACGATCGATCTGGAGCACGTCCGCCCCGCGGCGTTGGGTTGCGGGCACGGCCCGCGCTGTGTTTCCCTGTGCCTCCGTGCCTGGTATTCCCCGTCCTCACCTGCCTCGCCCACGCAGGCGGCGGGCGAGCCAGGGCCACAGCCGGTCGAGCCACGGTCGCCGCAGCCGCTGCAGCAGCCGCAGGTGCCGAACGGCCGCCTCCGGCTCGACCGTCCGACCGTACTCCTCACGAAGGTGATGCAGGTGATCCATGACGAAGAGGTAGAGGTCGGTCTCGGTGCGGTCGGGAAAGTCGTCCATGACCCCGCTCTCACGGATCAGGCCGACCATCGGCCGGTAGACGGTGTCGCGCCAGGAGGCGACCGCCTCGGACCACCCGAACTCCCGCCCGTACATGGTGCCGAGGTAGAAGCCGTGCACGTTGACGTGCTCCAGCAGCCGCTGGGGCCCGCTCGCCTCGGTGGTCCGATACTCCTCGGGATGCTCCGGGGCGAGGCCGGTGGCGTCGAGGAAGTCGCGATGGGCTCGGCGCCGCACGATCTCGTCCGGGGTCTCGTCGCCTTCGAGCTCGACCGGGGTCCTGAACTCGTGCACGCGGGCCTCGATCGTCGGCGCAGCAACCGATCGCGCCACCGAGACCCGATGGTGGCCGTCCACTACGAAGTAGACCTCGCCGACCTTGTAGAGGCTGATCGGAGGAAAGCCGCGGCTGCCGCGGGCGAGCCCCTCGACCTCGGTCCACCGCTGCCGCAGCGCCTCTTCCCGGGGGAGGAAGGCGCGGTTGAACTCGCGCGCGCGCCCCAGGGTGCCCTTGATCTGGCGCAGCGGGATCTCCTGGAGCCCCCGGTCCGCCAGGCTGGCGAGGCGCAGGCGGTGGCGGACGTCCTCGAACTCGAGCAGGTCGGTGGGCCGCCCCCGGATCTGGCGGAGGAGGTCGCCGAGCAGCGCCCGGCGTCGGGCCTCGTCGAACCGGCTCACCGCCGACCCCCGGGGCGTGGAAGCCCGGCCACCAGGGAATCGTTGCGCGCATCGAGGAGGGTGTACTCTCGACCATGATGACCCGCGGCCGCACGCTCGTGCTCCTGCTGCTGCTCGTCGTTGCGGCGTGGTCGGTCTCCGGCTCGCCGCCGCGCCGCGCCGGCGGGCGGCTGCAGCCGGAAACCGGGGGATGGCGCCACGGCTGGCTGGACGGCGCCACCTTCTATCAGGTCTTCGTGCGTTCCTTCGCCGACTCCGACGGCGATGGGGTCGGTGACCTGCGCGGTCTGACCGAACGCCTCGACTACCTCAACGACGGTGACCCCGGGACCGGCAACGACCTCGGCGTGACCGGAATCTGGCTGATGCCGATCTTCGAGTCGCCCTCCTACCACGGCTACGACGTGGTCGACTACGAGGCCGTCGACCGCGAGTACGGCTCGCTCGCCGACTTCCGGGCCCTGACCGAGGCGGCCCACGAGCGCGGGATCCGCGTCATCCTCGACCTGGTGCTGAACCACTCCAGCTCTCAACACCCGTGGTTCCTCGATTCGGCCTCGTCGCCGGCGTCGCCACGGCGCGGCTGGTACGTCTGGCGCGACCAGAATCCCGGCTGGGCGCCGCCGTGGGGCGGAACCGCGCCCACCTGGCACGCCAACCCGTTCGGTCCCGGCTTCTACTACGGCGTGTTCTGGAGCGGGATGCCGGACCTGAACTTCGCCTCGGCCGACGTCGTCGACGAGGCCGAGCGGCTGGCTCGGCTGTGGCTCGACCGCGGTGCGGCCGGCTTCCGGCTCGACGCCGTCCGCTACCTGATCGAGACCGGCGCCGGGCGCGCGCCAGGCCGACACTCCGGAGACCCACCAGGCGTGGCGGCGATTCGCCGCCTCGGTCCGGGCGCACCACCCTGAGGCCGTTCTGGTCGGCGAGGCGTGGGCCGACACGGCGACGATCGCACCCTACTTCGGCGCGGACGCGAACCGTGCGCGGCGGCGACGAGCTGCCGCTCAACTTCAACTTCCCGCTCGCGGACGCGGTGCTCGACGCGGTCGCCTCGTCCTCGGCCCAGAGGGTCCTCGACGTGTTGACCGAGGTCGAGACCGCCTACCCCGCCGGGGCTCGCGACGCCCCGTTTCTGACCAATCACGACCAGGTCCGGACGGCGACCGTGCTGGGCAACCCGGCCGGGCGCCTGCGGGTGGCGGCCTCGGTGCTGCTGACGATGCCCGGCGTGCCCTTCGTCTACTACGGCGAGGAGGTCGGGCTGCGCAACGGCAGCGGGTCCGGCGACGAGTCCAAGCGGACCCCGATGCCGTGGGACGGGAGCCCGGGTGGCGGCTTCACCACCGGCGCGCCGTGGACTGCCTTCGCCCCCGGCCGCGAGTCCGCGACCGTCGCCGGCCAGCTCCACGACCCAGCTTCGCTGCTCTCCCACTACCGTGACCTCATCCGCGCCAGGGCGGCCTCGCGGGCGCTCGGCGCGGGGCGGCTGGTGCGTCTCGCCTCGGGCCAGACGCCGGTGCTCGCATTCCTGCGCGAGCACCCGGCCGACCGGGTGCTGGTGGTCGTCAACCTCGGCGGCGGCATCACGGTCGCCGGCCCGTTCGGGGTCCCAGGCACCCCACTCGAAGCTCTGTACACCGACGGCTCCCCAGGTCCGCCGTCGGGCTCCCCGGGCCGGTGGTCGATCACGCTGCCGCCCTACGCGACGGCGATCTGGCGCTACTCCGCCCCGACCGACCTGACCTCCGCGGCGCAGAGGTCGGCACCGCCGAACGAGACGTCGACCAGGTAGCTGCCGCCGGACCTCGCCACCAGCTCGAGGTAGCGGTCGACGGTCGCGTCGCCACTGCGGCAGGTGACACGAAACCGGTAGTCACCGGGCGCGAAGCTCGCCTTAGTCTGTTCGAAGCAGTCCGCGCGCTCCTTGCACCAGAACACCAGCACCGGCGAGCGCGGTCCCCCCCGCTCCCGGTAGACCGCGAGCGAGGCGCCGCTCGGCAGCCCGCTCGCCCGGTAGCCGAAGACCACGTCATCGGCCCGGGGCGCGTCCCGACGGAGCGTCACCTCGGCCGATGGCTGCGGAGCCGGAACGGCGGCGGCGGGGACTTCGACCCGGGTCGTGCTGACGACCGGCTCCTCGCGTCCTCCCTCGGCCGGTGCGAGCCCTTCGATCACCAGCTCGATCCGCTCGCCGCCCGCCACCTCGACCTCGGTCTCGAACGGCCGAAACCCGAGCTTCTCGACCCGGAGGCGGTACCGGCCCGGCGCCAACCGGTCGAGCACGAGCCCTCCGCTCGCCTGGGTCGTCAGCCCCGCCAGCCGGTCGGAGAGGTACACCCGGTGGCCGGGCGCGCACACCACGGCGAGCCCCCCGAAGGCCGGCTCGAGGGGATCGACCTTGAGCTCCACGACGCCGCCCTCGGCGATCACGACCCGATAGCTGCGTCCGAGAAAGCCCTCGCGCTCGACGCGGACCACGTGCTCACCTGCCGGTATGCCGGCGAGCCAGAGGCCGTCCTGATCGCTCGAGGTGGTGCCCACCGACCGGTCATCCAGGTAGATCCGGTGATCCGGCCAACAGGTGACCTGCAGGTCGCCGGTGGCTGCCGCGGCCAGTCCGGGTGCCAGCACGAGCATCGCCACCAGCCAGAGCCGACCTCTCATGACCACCTCCGTCATGCCCCCGGCACCACTCCCAGCAGCCGGGCCGGCCGCTGGGCGAGCACGTCGAAGCTGCGCAGGACCTTCTCCTGGGTCGTGCCCTCGGGCACGACGATGTCGGCCAGCGGCGGCAGCATCTCCGTGTCGGGGTTGGTGCTGCCGAAGGTGTACCGCGAGCCGCCGGCCTGGACCGGTACGATGAACAGGCCCTGAAACTGCATCTCCAGGAAGCCGGTGGCCACGGTCGTGGTCTGGACGTCCGCCGTGATCTGGGCCGCCGAAACCGCGATCACGTAGCCCCAGTCGGCGCTCGCGGTCTCTCCGCGGAGAAAGGACCAGGGCACGGTGAAACGGACCGACCGTCCCTGCACCCGGACCTGAGTCGGAAACAGCACGTCGTCGGCGACGTCGAGGGCAATCTGTTCCTTGGCCACGGCGACGTCGTCGCGGCCGACGGTCCCCTTCTCGGCCTTGAGCTCGCGCTTGGCCTCGCCGAGCATGTACCGCTTGAGCTCGGAGCGCGCGATGTCCGGCCGCGGGGTGAGGCAGATGGCCTTCTCCCACGCGAAGGCCGGGTCGACCTCGGCGGTGCGGCCCGGAAGGGTGACCACCCGGCCCGACCCCGGCGTACGGTCCATGTCGATGTAGATGTCGATGTTGAAGGTGTAGAACCCGTGCTTGGCGAGGTCGGTGAGTAGGACGCCGCTCTCCACCGGGCGCCGAACCGGCTTCTTGATCGGGCGCGCGAAAATCGCCTCGAACTCGGTCCCGGCCTTGACCTTGGTGGCCCGCAGCTCGACCAGGTCGAGATCGCCGGGCTGGATGTCCAGGTCGTAGCTCTCCGGGTAGACGAAGCTGCCGTCCCCGAAGGCGTCACCGGACGGGTCCGTGATGGTGAACACCGGCTTCGCGGCGTCGGCGGAGAATGCGAAGGCGGCGACGAGTGCGAGCGCGGCGACGAGCGGGCGACGAGCCATGGGACCTCCGAGAAAACCGGGTGTGGCGGCCCAACGGACCGCCACACCCGAGTGTAGCCGAGACGCTGCGCTAGAACGCGATCTTCAGGAAGGCCTTCAGGCGCTGATGCTCGAAGTCGCGCTCCTCGAGGCTGTTCCAGCCGCCGAAGCGGCCGGCGAAGCCGGGCGTGCCGACCTTGAACCCGTAGGTCTGCTCGATGTTCTCGTCGGCGTACTGGACCACGAAGCCGTCGCCGAAGTCGGGCTTGAACGATGCCGTTGATGTACTGGTAGATGAGCCCGAACTCGGCTCCCGCGAGGAAGTAGCGCAGCCGGACGCTGAGCTTGTCCTTGCTGGTGCTCGCCCGACGCCATCTCGTGGAGCTGATAGGCCTGGAACGCCGTGTTGCCGTCCACCAGGTCGACCTCGAAGTGCTCGCACTGGAAGCGAGGCGTAGAAGTCGTCGGTGAACTGATAGCCGGCGCCGAGCTGGAACATCTTGTAGTCGAGGTCGCGGTCGTCGTCGGCGATGCTGTCGAACGGCTTCCACTGGTAGCCGGTGACGCCGTCGACGGTGATCACGGAGGGGTTGCCGTAGAAGCCCGCGGTCGAGTTGCCGGTCGAGTAGCTGGTTGACGATGTTGCCGCAGGCGCCGCCTCCGCCGGGGCAGTCACCCGGCTGGTAGGGCAGGAAGCGGGCGTCGTTGATGCCGCTTGTCGCTCTCGTCGATCCACTTGAGCTTGCCGCAGACCTCGAGACCGTTGCCCACGTCGAGGAAGTACTTGGCCTTCAACAGGTAGATGTCGGTCTCCTTGTCCTGGAACGGGCGCGTAGGCGTTGCGGAACGTGCCGATGCCGGCGTCGGCTCTCGTGGTCGGGGTACGGCGACTGGTCGATCGGCCGGTCGGGCATCGCCCCCATGCCTGCCAGTTGGTGTTGTAGTCGATCGAGGTGTACTCGGCCGCCGAGCTCGAGGTCGCCGATCGCCGAGGTCGGGACGACGGTGAAGCCCTTCCAGCCGATCACGGTCTCGGCCATCGGCTCGTCGAAGTCGGTGAACTCGTTGTCGACGTTGATGGTCGCCACCTGCTGGGCGTTGCCCTGCCAGCCGCCGTAGCCGATCGTCGACGGGTTGCCGCCGAACACGCCGAAGGCGGCGTTGTACGGACCCGGGAAGGCGTAGGTCGCCGTCGTGACCCTCGGTCAGGAGGACGTCGGACTCGCGCCGGGCGGCCATCATCGACACGTACTCGGCGCCGATGTTGAAGTCCTCGATGTTGAACGACAGCCCGATGTCGAAGGGGTCGTTGAGGTCCACGTTGAGCGCCATGCACGTGTCGTCGTCGAGCTTGCCCGCGAGGGTCGGCGAGAAGCCGGAGATGCCGAAGCCGCCCGGCGTCAGGCCGTCGACCGAGTGCGAGTTCGACGTACGTAGTAGCAGGCGCCGAGATGTCGACCACGGTGCTCGGGTGCGAGGCCGACCTTGCGCGCCGACCACGGTGTTGCGGAACCGGCGTCTGCGGTGTCGCGGCCGTCGTCCCGGTTGTAGTCGGTCCCGGGTCGACCTCGATGTCGTTGACGTACTCGAAGATGCCGCGCGAGGTCGAACAGTCGAGCTCGGGCGTGTAGCGTGGCCTGCACGCCGTAGGCCGCGTCCTGGCGCGTGTAGTCGCCGGTGTTGTAGTTCGGGCCCGCCCACAGCCGCGGCAGCGAGATGCGGGCGAGGTCGTAGCTGCACCTGTCGGTCCGCGAGGCTGCCCTGGAAGAGCAGGCCCTGCGCCGTTGTCGCGGTCGATGTAGCGGATCTTGCCGATGGTGAAGGGGTCGAACATGCCCCAGTCGCTGGAGCCGATCGTGCGCCGAGTCGAGCCAGCTGTAGCCCGGCGTGAGCTGCACGGTGACGCCGCGCAGCTTGATGTACTGGGCGAGCGCGAGTCGAACTCGCCGCAGTCGCCGCCGACGCAGTCGCCGGAGCCGGGCGTGCCCGCGCCGCCGCCGCCGAAGCCGCCGAAGTTGGTCCACTGAAGTTCTGGTTGAAGCGGCTCTTGATGCGGCCGCTGACCTCGACCTTGCTCGAGAGCTTGCTCGTTGAAGAAGCAGCTCGAACTCGGTGCCCTGGCCGTTGTCGCCGTAGCCCTCGCCGGGCACGGTGGTGAAGTTGTAGAGCGAGCCGTCGTAGCGCTGGTTGCCCCACAGCCACTTGGTGTAGATTGTACACCGGTCCAGTTGAGCTTCTGGCCGTCCTGCGCCGTGGCGGTGCCCGCGACCGGCGAGCCAGCAGCGCCGCCAGCGCGACCAGCGACGCGATCGCGTCGACTTCATGCATCGGACTCTCCTTGCCGTTGCTCGGGCCGCTGCTAGCTTACGTGCTGGACCATGGTTGAGGGTCGCCATCTTCGACGGCGTTGCCGTCGTCGTCGCACTCGTAGGCAGCATCTCGTGCTGCGCTTGGCCTCGCTCGCGTCACCGGTGCCCGCTCCGGCGAGGATGTCCATGACGTGGGGGTCGCAGTCGTAGTCGGTGCCGCCGCCGAAGCGGTGCTGGCCCTCGAACTCGTTGACCTTGCGGGTGAGCAGGTCGGCCTTGTCGGGGAAGCCCTCGTTGGACTGCATGACGACCTGGTAGCCCCAGCTCGCCGGGTCGCCGCCGCCGAGGTCGTCCGAGCTTGACGCTGGCCGGAGATGGTCCGGCCCGAGCCGCGCGACTCGGTTCGGGCACGACGACGGCTTGTCGGCCATGGCGCCGGCCTTGGTCGTCGGACCTCCTGCTTGACCCGCGAGCTCGAGCTGCGGCGACAGGATGACGCACTTGTCCCAGGCGTCGGCGGCGTGCGAACGCGACGTTCAGGCCGGGCAGCGCCGTCGGTGAAGCCGCTGCCCTCCTTGTGGTCGATGTCGATGAAGACGAAGACCATCTGGACCGCGAAGCCGACGCCCATGCGCCACGGGTCCTCGAGCTTGGCGTTCACCGTCACGTCGAAGTTCAGGTTCTTGCCCTTCTCGGTGACCGTCGAACTCGGTCAGGTCGAAGGAGCCCGCCGTGTAGACCGCGTCGGTCGGGTAGATGTAGGTCCCCGGGCCGTTGTCGTCGCCGACCGGGTCCTTGAACGAGACGTTCCGCCGCGACCGCGGCGCCCGGCGACGAGGCAGCGGCGACGAGGGCCATCGAGCGAGCAACCCAGAGCTTCATGATCGATCCTCCTTGTCGTGTCCGCGCTCGAGCGCGGACCGCGTTGACTGTTCGTCGGTCAGCCCTTGACGGCTCCGGCGGTCAGGCCGGAGATCAGGTACTTCTGCAGGAACAGGAACAGGACCACGACCGGCAGCGCGGCGACGATGGGCGCCGGCGGCGAAGTAGCCCCACTGCTGCCGGAGTAGCCGCCGACGAAGAACCGCAGGCCCACCGGCGCGGTGTACATCGTCTCCTTGTCCATGAAGGTCAGCGCGAGGATGAACTCGTTCCAGGCGGTCATGAACGAGAACAGCGCGGTCACCGCGACCGCCGGCTTGGCCAGCGGCAGGACGATCCGGAAGAAGATCGTCGCCGGCGAGGCGCCGTCGATGAGCGCCGACTCCTCCAGCTCGCTCGGGATGGTGTCGAAGTAGCCCTTCAGCATCCAGACGCAGAACGGGATCGCGGTCGTCGAGTAGACCAGGACCAGGCCGAGGTACGTTCGACCCGAGGCCGCAGCCACTCGACGATGATGATGTACAGCGGGATCAGCATCAGCGTGCCGGGGAACATCTGCGAGACCAGGAACGACATCATGCCCGGCGCGGCGGCCCGGGAAAGCGGAAGCGGGAGAAGGCGTACGCCGCCGTGCAGGCCAGGAAGACGCCGACGACCGTGGTCGCGACGGCCACGATCGGCGCTGTTGAGCAGCCAGCGCGCGAACGGCTGGTCGGTCATGACCGACGACGAAGTTCGTCAGCGAGATCTGCGTCGGCCACGGCATCATGGCGCGGAGCCGGTCGAAGAACGCTCGGATCGGCCGGCAGGTCGACGAAGGCGAGGCTCTGCTGGCCCGAGAAGGCCATCGTCAGCACCCACAGGATCGGGTAGATGGTGATCACGACGCGTCAGCGATCAGGATCAGGTGCAGCGGCAGGTGCGGCAGCTCGCCGGTATCGGGTGTCGCCGCTTCATATTCCCTCCGTGGCCTTGGTGACCCGGTTCTGCCAGACGCCGTAGACCAGCAGGATGACGAAGATCACCGTCGAGTAGGCCGCGGCGTAGCCGTACCGGTACTGCTCGAAGGCGATCTTGTAGGCCTCGGTGATCAGGATCTCGGTCGCGCCGGCCGGCTCGCCCGCCGACACCAGGTAGATGATGTTGAACATGTTGAAGGTCCAGACCACCGAGAGGATGACCGCCGGCACCAGCGCCGGCTTCAGCGACGGCAGCGTGATCGACCGGAACTGCTGCCAGCGGCGTCGCGCCGTCGACGCGCGCCGCCTCGTAGAGGTCGGCCGGGATCGACTGCAGGGCGCCGAGCGAGATCACCATCATGAACGGGAAGCTCAGCCAGCCGTTGGTGGCGAGCACGGCGACAGAACGAGGTGAGCGGCGTCTCGAACCAGGACACGGGCTCGCCGCCGAACATCTGGATCACCTGGTTGATGACCCCGAACTGCTGGTGGAACATGCCCTTCCAGATCAGGGCCGTGATGTAGTTCGGGCATCGCCCAGGGCAGGATCAGCAGCACCCGGTAGATCGGTCTGCAGCGTCAGCCCCTTGGTGTTGAGGATCAGCGCGAGGATCAGCCCGACCGACGACGCCGATGGTCACGTTGGTGACCGTCCAGACGATGGTGAACAGCAGCGTCCAGTAGAAGTTCTGGTAGTTGAAGACGAGGCCCTGCGTCGGTGCGTCTCTGACGATCGAAGTCGCTGAGGATGTCGACGTAGTTGTCGAGGCCGACCCAGATCTCGCACAGCGGCTGGTCGACGTTGTAGATGGTTCTGGTTGGTGAACGAGAGCGCGATGCCGTAGACGAAGGGGAAGAAGACCAGCAGGATCATCGCCGAACATGGCCGGCGAGACGTACCCGTAGGCGACGCGGTGGCGCCGGGCCGTGTCGCCGATCCTGGCTGCGGCCCCGAGCCCGAACAGCAGCGCCAGACCGATGGCGACGACCATCGCGGCGAGGGTGGCCCGATGGAGGATCCGCGCAGTGGCGCCGACCTCGGCGGCGAGGCGGGCCGGGTCGACGGCCGCGCGTCGCGGTGATCAGGCCCTGCGAGATGCGCTGGGCATCGACGTCCCACCGTGACGGGTCGAGGTCGGCCGGGATGCCCGATCCGGCGAGGCTGCGTTCGGCGACCCCTCGGCCTGGCGCGACCACTCGCCGCGAGCTCCTCCGCGGCAGCCGACTGCCGATGCTCGATCGTCGCCGCCCAGCCGACGGGCTACGAGCGCGAGACCGCCGACCATCACCAGCGCCGCGGCGACGGCGAGCACGATCCGCCGCGGGCCGACCACGGCCGCGATCAGCCAGAACGCCGCTGCCAGTACCCGCGACCACAGCGAACACCGGCCACCAGGGTGGGCGCTCGGCCGACGGCGCGAACAGGGCGGTGCGCCTGCACCATCCCGACGACCTCGCCGTCGTGCTCGAGCGGCACGGCGACCGTCGAGGCGGCCGTCCGGACCGAGCGCCGCCTCCACCTCGTCCTTGCGTGGCCGGGCCCTCGGTCGGCGTTGGTCTCGACCGCGGCCCGCAGCAGCTGGGCCTGGTCGTACAGGGCTTTCTCCTCGCGGGCCAGGCGGCGGGGCGCCGCCGGCTCGCCCTGGTCGGCAGCGGCCGTGGACGCCTCGAGCGAAGACCCTCGAGCCGGATCGACCCGCACTGCCGAGATGTCGTCGGCCTGCGGCGTCGAAGGCCGCCACCGCCTCGCGCAGCGCGTCGCCGCTCGCCTCCGAGCCGGCCCGCGACGTCGGCCAGCATCATGAGACGGGCGATGAGCGGCGCGCTGCTCGCCGTCGGCGGCGACGGAGGCCACCGCACCCGAGCTGACCAGGCGGAGGGCCGCGGCCGCGAGCAGGCCGGCGACGACGATGCCGATCAGGAAGCGGCGCGTGATGGCGGCGACTCGCACGGCGTTCACTTCCGCAGCTTCGCGATGCGGTCAACCACCTCGCTTCTGGGCCTGGTCGAGGGC
This sequence comes from uncultured Acidobacteriota bacterium, assembly GCA_963714745.1. Lineage (GTDB taxonomy): Bacteria > Acidobacteriota > Thermoanaerobaculia > Thermoanaerobaculales > Sulfomarinibacteraceae > CAVQPK01. The sequence continues at coordinate 550,475 of CAVQPK010000007.1, read as the reverse complement.
CGCCTGCGCGGCGACGCGGACTTCTTCACGATCGCGTTCATCGCCGTGGTCGCCGGCGACCAGACCATCGTCATCTCGGGCAGGTTGGGCATCGGCACGGCGACCTCGACCTGCTTCCGGAAGGCGCTCAGCACCGGATCGCCGGCCACCCTGGAGTCCTCGTAGACCGCCTGCGTTGGCCGGCGTCTGGCCGCCCTTCGAGCGCCAGCACCGTTCGCCGCCGGCACGTCGGTGAGGTAGCGTCGACGAAGTCGAACGCGGCGTCCTTGTGCTTCGACGGCGCGGCGATGTAGACGCCCTCGACCGTCATCCAGGGCCGCATCGGCTGCGCCGCCCGCCTCGTCGAGGGTCGGCAGCGGCGGCGAGCCCGTAGTCGAGGTCCTTACGCGATCTCGCCGAGGAACCAGGGCCCGGAGAAGACCATCGCCGCCTTGCCCTCGTTGAACAGCGAGGTGATCAGCGCGGTCGACGGCTCGGCGGGAGGATCCCGTCCGTCTGAACCAGCGTCATCAGGTAGCTCGAGCGCCTTCACGTTGGCCGGCGGAGTTCAGCGTCGGCCTGCGCTCGGCGTCGAAGACGCCGCCGCCGAAGCGCGTTCATGAGCGCCGCGTGGTAGTAGAAGTCGCGAGTACGAGTAGGCGAGCCCGAACTTGCCCGACCTTGGCGTCGGTGAGCTTCTTCGCCACCTTGACCAGCTCGGCCGAGGTCTTCGGCGGGGTCGTGACCAGCTTCTTGTTGTAGATCAGCGTGATGACCTTGTAGTTCAAGCGGCAGGCCGTAGATGATGCCCTGGTAGGTCATCGCCTCCATCGTGGTCGGGATGAAGCGCCCGGTGACCTCGTCGTCGAGGAAGAAGTCGATCGGCTCGATGGTCGTCGCCGGCCTCGATCCAGCCGCCGAGGCGGTCCTGGGCGTAGATGAAGACGTCGGGCCCCTTCCCGCGCGGCACCGCCGCCGTGATCTTGTCGGCGTAGGCGTCGTAGGGCACCGCCAGGGTCGTGACCTTACGACCTTGCCGCTTCTGGGTCTGGTTGAACATCTCGACGACCTTCTCGAAGGCCGCCTTCTCCTCGCCGCGGTAGGCGTGCCAGACCACCAGCTTGGTCTGGGCGAGGGCGCCGCCGGCGCCGAGCAGGGTCGCCAGCGCGGCGAGCAGGACGGGGCGTGCGCAGTCTTTCGCATGTCAACCTCCATCGCTTCAGGCGTCGAGACGCTGTTCGGTCGCGGCGTCGAAGAGGTGCACCGCGTCGAGCTCGACCACGAGCTCGATCCGGTCGCCGATCGCGTGCGCTGGTCGTCGGGTCGAGCTTGGCGACCACCGGGTCGTCACCGAGCCGCCCGTGGACCACCACCTCGTGGCCGAGCGGCTCGACCAGATCTCGACCTCGACCGTGACGGTCGCGGTCTCGCCCCGCCGCCGCCTTGCCCGGCTCGTGGATGTTCTCGGGTCGGACCCCGACGATGACCCCGGTGCCGCCCCGGCGTCGGGTGAGGGCGCGGTAGCGCCGCGGGCACCGGCGAGCGAGGATCGCGCTGCCGTTCAGCGGTCTGCGCCGTCGTCGCTGAGGGTGCCCGGGAACAGGTTCATCGGCGGGGTGCCGATGAAGGTCGCGACGAAGAGGTTGGCCGGCCGCTCGTAGACCTCGAGCGGCGTTCCCACCTGCTGCAGCTCGCCGTCCTTCAGGATCGCGATGCGGTGTCCCATGGTCATCGCCTCGACCTGGTCGTGGGTGACGTAGACCGTGGTCGTCTTCAGCCGGTGCTGGAGCTTGGTGATCTCGGCCCGCATCTGCACGCGGAGCTTGGCGTCGAGGTTCGACAGCGGCTCGTCGAACAGGAACACCGACGGCTTGCGTACGATGGCCCGCCCCACCGCCACCCGCTGGCGCTGGCCGCCCGAGAGCTGCCTCGGCTTGCGATCGAGCAGGTGGGTGATGCCGAGGATCTCCGCCGCCTCGCTGACCAGCTTCTCCATCTCGGGCTTGGGCATCTTGCGGATCCTCAGCCCGAACTCGAGGTTCTCGCGGACCGTCATGTGCGGGTAGAGCGCGTAGCTCTGGAAGACCATCGCGATGTCCCGGTCCTTCGGCGGCAGGTCGTTGACCACCTTGCCGTCGATGCTGACGCTCGCCGCCGGTGATCTCCTCGAGCCCGGCGATCATCCGCAGCAGCGGTCGACTTGCCGCAGCCGGACGGTCCGACCAGGACCATGAACTCCTGGTCCTTGATCTCGAGGTCGAGATCCTCGATCACCGTCACGTCGCCGTAGCTCTTCTTGACGTCCTTGAAGCGAACCTCGGCCATGGGCTCACATCCCCTCTGAGTCTGGTAACTCTCGAGCGGCGATCATGCTCACCGCCAGGGCGTCGAGCGTCAGCGCCAGGCGCCCGGAGGTGACCGCCACTCCCGTGCCGCCGAGCATGTCGACCAGCGGCCGACCCTCGAGCTGCGGCGGCAGATCGACCACCACCGAGACCGGAGCCTCTGCCCGGTTGACGGCGACCACCACCGCGTCATTGGTGTCCGGATCGTGGCGCATGAAGACCAGCAGATCCCCGTCGCTGGAGAGCGGTGTGTAGGCGCCACGACTCAGCGCCGGGTGGCCGCGCCGCGCCCCTACCATCCGTGTGATGTCGGCGCGGAGCGCCTCGTCCCGAGCGAGCCCCGAGCCCGGGGCCACTCCCAGCCCTCCCCACGGCATGTCGCTGCGGTTGGCCGGCCAGTCGCCCCCGACCCTGCCGACCTCCTCGCCGTAGTAGATCACCGGGATCCCGATCGAAGTCATCTGGAGTGCCACCGCGAGCCGGTAACGGCGCCAGTCGCCCTCGAGCTGATACGGCAGCGTCGGCACGTCGTGGGTGGAGAGGTAGTGGGCCAGTTGATACCCCTCACGCACCTCGGTGGCGACGCTCGAGATAACGGCTGAACGCCACCGTCCGACCTCTGCCCTGCAGCCACGCGAGCGCGGTACCCGGGAAGGAGAAGTCGAAACCGGCATCCATCTCGTCGTCGGCGAAGTAGGGGTCGAGCACATCCGGATCGCCCCCCCACACCTCTGCCGAGCAGGAAGAAGTCCTCGCCCAGCTCGGCGCGGGTCCGGCGCCGGTGCTCCTGCCAGAACTCGTGGGCGACGTGCTTCACGGTATCGAGTCGGAAGCCGTCGAGCCCGACCCGTCGGGCCAGGCCCAGGTGGGCGTCCAGGAGGTAATCGGCGACCTCCGGAAGCTCGGTGCGGAAGTCGGGCAGCCCGGCGACGCACTGGGTCAGGTCGTCGTCACCGCACTCGCCGTACACCCGCACCCAGGGCTGGAACCGGGGATCCTCGACGTAGCGCGATTCGTAGCCGGCGTGGTTGTAGACCACGTCCAGCAGCAACCGGATGCCGCGGCGCGTGGCAGGCCGCGACCAGCGCCTCGAGCTCGGCCTCGGTACCGAAGCGCCGGTCGAGCCGCGAGAAGTCGTCCGCCCAGTAGCCGTGGTAGCCGCAGTCCGGAAACCCTGCCCCGGTGACGAACCCGTCGATGTTCTTCACGACCGGCGTGATCCAGAGGGCGGTCACCCCGAGGTCGGCGATCTCGTCGAGCTTCTGCGTCAACCCGAGCAGATCGCCGCCGTGGAAGTACCCGGCCTGCGCCGGATCCACCTCGACGTTGGTGGCGGGGTCGCCGTCGGCGAACCGGTCGACGATCACGAAGTAGATCACGGCGTCAGCCCACTCGCGATGTCGGAAGCTCTCGGCGACCGACGGCGCGGCGTCGACCGGAGCTCTGGTCGCCGACGGCGCCGTCGTGCAGGCCGACACGGCAACCGAAGCCGCCGCGGCGGCGGCGAGCCAGCCCTTCACACGGACCTCCATGGCAGACGTGTGACCATCCTACCCCACCGCAACCCCGATCGAACCTCGTTCCCTTTCCGGCGTACCCCAGCCCACCCGGCGAGGTTCCGCTTCGGGGCGTCGTGACGAACCGGTAGCTGAATGCATCGGAGAACTTGTTACATCTTTGTCCGGCCTTTGTCAAGCAAAGAAGGGCCCACTCACCGTTGATTCTCTCGGTTTGTTCATGCCGTGTGATATGCTCACCGGGGATGAGTCGTTTGAAGGACCGCCTCGTGGACCTCCCGCCGCAACCACGACCAACCGCGGGCATCGGGTTGCCGTGACGGACTCCGGCGGCGATCTGCTGCACCCGATCCGGGTGGTCGCCCGCCGGACCGGCCTCAACCCTGAGCTGATCCGCGCCTGGGAGCGAAGATACCGGGCGGTCGTGCCTGTCCGCGGCCAGGACAATCAACGCCTGTACAGCGACGCCGACGTCCGGCGGCTGGCCCTGCTGCGGCAGGCCGTCGAAGCCGGCCGCAAGATCGGCCGGGTCGCCACCCTCGACGACGACACGCTGGCGGATCTGGTCGAGGGCGATGCGCTGGCGTCGGCTCGAGCGGGGCTCCCTCCAGCTGATCCAGGCCAGACGGTCGACCCCGAGAGCCTGCTCGCCGCCGCCTGCATCTACGACGATCGCGCGCTGCTCGCTGCCCTCACCGCCACCAAGACCCAGCTCGGACCGTCAGCGACGGTCCGGATTCTCGGGCCCCTGTTGGCTCGAGCGGCCGAGGCCCGGCGTGGTGGTCGGATCGGCGCTGCCGAGGAGGAGCACCTCCGCTCGGTGCTCCGGGTGCACCTCGCAGCCGACCTCGCCCGCGCCCTGGAGGTCTCCGCCACCGGCCCGCTGGTGCTGGTCGCGGCTGCCGGGCCGCACCCGGACGAGCTCGCCTCCCTCACCGCTGCCGCGGCTGCTGCCGCCGCCGGCTGGCAGACCGCGGTGCTTTCCGAGCCGCTGCCGCACAGCGAGCTCACCGCAAGCGCGCGGGCGAGCGGCGCCGCGGCGGTGGTGCTCGGGTTCGGATCGGCCGCCATCGACGCCGGTCAGGAGCGCTCCGTGCTGCAGCTACGCCGCCGGCTGGGCCCGCTGGTGCCGGTGACCGCGGCCACTCTCGAAGACATCGAGCCGGCGGGAATCGCAGAGCGTGGGCACCGGCTGGACCTCGTCCCGATCGAGCGGCTCTCCGGCATGCTCGCCGCGTGGCCCTCCTCGCCCGACCGTTCGCCGGTCAGACGACCGTTCCTTCCGATCACCTCGACTCACCGCGCCGCACTCGGCCTTCACGACGCGGCGGTCGGCGGGCTGGTCCTGGAGGCCCCGCTGGCGCTTCGCCAGGCGGCCCATGAGATGGCCCTCCGCCCGGCAGCCGACTGGAACGGAGGTTCCGCCCCGAGCGCCGGAGAGCTCGGCGCCGGGGCCGTGCTCCACGCCTTCTGGTACAGCCTGCTCGATGGCGTGCGGCCGACCGCGGCCAACGACGCCCGCCTCGAGGCCGTCGACTGGCTCGACGCCCAGATCGGGCGCGCGGCGACGGACGGCCTGCTCGACGCGGTGATCGCAGCCGGGCTCGGGGCGCCGACGCCGACCCACGACCGCGCCGGCGCGACGACCTCGGTCGAATCCGCGGTCTCGGGCCTCGTGCTGCGTTGCCTGGCGGGGCGGAACCCGGCACTGAGACCTCTCCAACGCCTCGCCGCGGCGCCCGCGGTCGAGGCGACGATCGCGGCGCTCGCAGTCGAGTCGCGGATCGAGACATTCCTGGACGGCCGGCGGGCGGCCGACATGAGCCTGCTCGAGCTCGCCCTGGTGCCGGAACGCGCCGCGCCCGAGTCGCTGGAAGGCCAGCTCGAGGCCCTGCTCGAGCTCGACGCCGAGGTCGGGGTCGGCCTCGGCGCCCAGCTGCGCCTCGTTCTCGACCTTCTCCGTGAGGAGCGGCGGCCGGTGTTCAGCGCCGGCGCTCCCCCACCGAAGCCGGCGCTTCCGCGGCTCGGGTCATGGCAGGACCTCACCCCTCGCTACAGCCCGGAGCGCGAGTGGATGGCGGATCTGGTCCTCCAGGCGAAGCACGTGCTGGTCTGGCTGGACCAGCTCTCGCGCGACCACGGCCGCAGCATTCGCCGCCTCGACGAGGTCCCGGACGCCGAGCTCGCCCGCCTCGCACAGCGCGGCATCTCCGGCCTGTGGCTGGTGGGCATCTGGCGTCGCAGCGGGGCGTCGAAGGCGCTGAAGCGCCGGTTCGGTCAGCCCGGGGCCGCCGCCTCCGCTTACGCACTCGACGACTACGTGCCGGCGGACGAGCTCGGCGGCGAGGCGGCTCTCGGGGAGCTCTCGCGACGGGCCCTGTCGCACGGGATCCGGCTCGGCGCCGACGTGGTCGCCAACCACATGGGCCTCGACTCGAGGTGGGTGCTGGAGCACCCGGAACGCTTCGTGTCGGTCGATCGCAGCCCCTTCCCCGCCTACTCTTTCGACGGTCCCGACCTGTCCCCGGTGGCCGCAATCGGCCTCTACCTCGCCGACCAGTACCGCGACGGCTCCGACGCACCGGTGGTCTTCCGTCGGCTCGACCGGCGGACCGGCGAGGAGCGTTTCATCTACCACGGCAACGACGGCACCGGCCTGCCCTGGAACGACACCGCCCAGCTCGACTTCCTGCGGCCGGAGACCCGTGAGGCCATGATCCGGACCATCGTCGGCGTCGCACAGCGTGTGCCGATCCTCAGGCTCGACGCCGCGATGACCCTGGTCCGGGAGCACATTCAACGCCTGTGGTACCCGCTGCCGGGGGCCGGAGGCGCGATCCCCTCGCGCGCCGAGCACGGCCTCGCCGCAGGTGAGGTGGAGCGCCGGATGCCGCAGGAGTTCTGGCGCGAGGTCGTCGAGCGGGTGACCGAGGAAGCTCCCGACACGCTCCTCCTGGCGGAGGCGTTCTGGCTTCTCGAGGGGTACTTCGTGCGATCCCTCGGGGCCCACCGGGCCTACAACAGCGCGGTCATGCACCTGCTCCGCGACGAGGACAACGTCAGACTGCGGTCGATCCTGCGCGAGCTGCTCGCGTTCGACCCCCGCCTGCTGGCGAGGTTCGCCAACTACCTGACGACGCCGGACGAACGCCCGGCGGTCGAGCAGTTCGGGAAGGGCAACAAGTACTTCGGAGCAGCGACCGTGGTCGCGACCCTGCCCGGCCTCCCGCTGATCGGCCACGGCCAGTTCGAGGGTCTCACCGAACGGTACGGCATGGAGTACGTTCGCCCCGCCTACAGCGAAGGACCGGATCTCGAGGTCGTGGCCCGCCACGAGCGCGAGATCGTGCCGCTGCTCCGGCAGCGCCATCGCTTTGCCGGAGTCGGACGCTTCCGGCTGCTCGACCTCGAGCGTCCCGGGGGCGGGCTCGACGACGACGTCCTCGCGTGGACCACCGGCGAACCCGGCGCGCCCGCCCTGGTCGTGCTGCACAACCGCGCGGCCGCCACCCGGGGCCGCCTGCGGCGTGCTGCGCCGTTCCGGGACACCGAGAGCAGCGACCTGCGCGACGAGACCCTGCTCGAAGCTCTCGGCCTCGCGGAGGCCGACCCCGAGGCGGTGGTGGTGTGCCGCGACCGGATCTCGGGTCTGCGCTATGCCTTTCCGGTCTCCGAGCTGGCCCAACGGGGCTGGCCGTTGGAGCTCGGACCGCACGAGTACCGGGTGCTCGACGATCTCGAGCTGGTCGAAGGTGATGCCGCCCGCGCCGCGGCCACCGCCCTGGCCGGCCGCGGCACCCGCAACCTCGGGTTCTGAGCGAAAGCCGACGCCGTCCCCATCCGGGGGTGGGCGGCCGGGAGCGGGCGCGGTGTCGGGGCCGGGCCGGCAAGGCGATCCCGCTCCCGGACCGGCCGTCCGTCGCCCGCTGCCCGGTCCCGTATTCTCACGCGCCATGAACCCGAGCGCCCACGCTCGCTCACCCGTCATTCCGGTTGCGGCCACTGCCCGCGCCGTGTCCCTGCGCTTCTTCGGTCTCCTGGGGCGCGTACAGGCCTCCGGTCGACTCGAGCCAGTCGGCGATGCGGTCGGCGGCGCGGGCAACGTCGTTGTCGGAGACGTCGAGCTCGAGCAGGGGGAGGCGGGACTGGCTCGCCAGGCGCCGGAACAGCTCCTGCTCGGCGACGAAGGCGCCGAGGTCGTCGTACTGCCCCGGATTGCCCGACACCTCGAGCCGACGGGCTCGGGCGGCGACGAAGCTGTCGGGGCTGCGGACGCACAGCACGAGGTGGAAACCGAGCGCGTCGAGCCGCTCCTCCAGCCACGCGAAGTCGATCTCCCGCCCCTGGTGCTGGAGCTGCCAAGCCCGGGTCGAGAGGTGGAACCGGTCGACGATCCACGAGTAGTACCGGAGGTTCTCGATCAGGTGGACCCAGGTCGCGTAGGTGTCGATCGCCAACGACTCCTCCTCCGGTGCGAAGTTCACCAGCCCCCTCCCCCAGGGGAAGTTGGTGAATCCGCACCACTCCGAAGAGATGACGGGCGAGTGGTAGCGGTACCTCCGGGGTCCGACCACCCGCGGGTGCTCGTTGAGCGCGAACGCGATCTCGGTCTTGAAGGTCAGCCGGGTGCCTTCGAGGATGATCTTCGGAACCAGCTTGGCCATCGACCCTCCCGCTCGCCCGGTCGCGGGCGACGGCTCGATGGTAAACCCGGCGCGGTTGCGCCTGACTCCGACGCCCGCGAGCGCAGGGGCTCGATCGCGCCCTTGACCGGATGCGTTACTCTTCCCGCCGATGCCGCTGCCGCCTCCGCCTCCCCGCCGTCCCCTCGGCCGCACCGACCTCGAGGTCTCGGTCCTCGGGCTCGGCGGCGGCCCGCTCGGGGATCCCCTCCTGCCGGACGCCGAGGCCGACCTCCTGGTCCGGACCGCACTCGATCTCGGGGTCGACCTGATCGACACCGCGCCGAGCTATGGCGAGTCGGAGGTCCGGCTCGGGCGCATTCTCGGAAACGGGCTGCGGGACCGGGTGGTGCTCTCCACCAAGCTCGGCTACGGCGTCCCCGGAGTCCCCGACTGGACCGGCCGCTGCATCAGGGCAGGGATCGAGCAGGCCCTTCGCAGGCTCGCAACCGACCGGATCGACATCGCCCACCTGCACTCCTGCCCGGCGGACGTGCTCGAGCGAGGCGAGGTGATCGAGGCGCTGCACGACGCGGTCAGGGCCGGCTCGGTTCGAGTCGCGGCCTACTCGGGCGACGGCGACGGACTGGCCTGGGCGGTCGCGTCGCGCGCCTTCGGCAGCGTGCAGCTGTCACTCAATCCGTGGGACCAGGCCGGCCTCGACGCGGCGCTGCCCGCGTGCCGGCTCGCCGGTGTCGGAGTGCTCGCGAAACGCCCCCTTGCCAACGCCGTCTGGGCCCTCTCCGAACCACCGGACGCTGACGACCTGCGCGAGTACTCGCGTCGTTTCAGGATGCTCGCCCTCGATCCCGAGGGCCTTGCGTGGCCGGAGCTGGCGCTCCGCTTCACCGGCTATCAGCCGGGCGTCGACGGCTGCCTGATCGGGACCCGGCGGGCGGCGAGGCTCGCCGACGCGGTCGCGGCGATCGCTCGCGGCCCGCTGCCGGCGAGGACCACCCGCCGGATCCGGGCCGCCTGGCGCCGCGAGGGGATGGGCTGGAGAGGCGTAGTGTGACCCGGCGAGCCCTGCTGTTCAGGCGTCGCCGACACGGAGGCACTCCATGATTCGTCGTGTACTGATGGTGTCCGTCGCGGTCCTCGTGCTCGCCGCCTGTGGGGCGGCCGAGATTCCGTCTCCGGCGCCGCCGGCGACGCCCGTTGAGCCGGGCTGGCAGCTCGGGTGGGCTGACGGCACGGTGTTCTACGAGATCTTCGTCCGCAGCTTCGCCGACTCCGACGGGGACGGCGATCGGCGACCTGCGCGGAGCTGACCGGGAGGCTCGACTACCTCAACGACGGCGACCCGACCACGACCACCGACCTCGGGGTCGGGGGCATCTGGCTGATGCCGATCTTCGACTCGCCCAGCTACCACGGCTACGACGCCGTCGACTACGAGCGGATCGATCCGGACTACGGCACCCTCGAGGACCTCGAGGAGCTGCTCGCCGAGGCCCACCGGCGCGGCATCCGGGTGATCCTCGACCTGATGATCAACCACACCAGCGACCGGCATCCCTGGTTCGTCGAGTCCGCCTCGGGCCCCGGCTCGGCGAAGCGCGACTGGTACGTGTGGCGCGCCGACGACCCGGGCTGGACGCCAGCCCTGGGGCGGCCGCGACCAGTCGTCTGGCACGAACGCGACGGCGCCTACTACTACGGCATCTTCTGGAGCGGCATGCCGGACCTCAACTCTCGCGAACCCCGAGGTGAGGGCCGAGATCGAGCGGATCGTCGCGCTGCTGGCTGGATCGCGGCGTGGACGGCTTCCGCCTCGACGCCGCCCGCCACCTGGTCGCCGACGGACCCGGCGAGGCCGCAGAACGACACCGCCCGAAACCCACGCGCTGCTGGCGCTCCGCTGTCGTCGTTCGTGCGTTCCAGGAGCCCCGACGGCCCTGCTGGTCGGCGAGAGCTGGACCGACGTCGGCGCGCATCGCCCCGTACTACGGCGTCGGCCGAACGCGTCGCCGGCGGCGACGAGCTCCCGATGCTGCTTCGACTTCCCCCTCGCGAGGCGATCCTGACGGCGGTCCGGCGAGCGGGACGCCGCGCCGGTCGCCCTCGCGCTCGAGCGCAAGCAGGCCGCTCTACCCCGCCGGAGTCCTCGACGGCACCTTCCTGACCAACCACGACATGGTCCGCGTCGCCACTCAGCTCGACGACGACGCCAGGCATGCGGTCGGCCGCGTCGATCCTGATGACCCTGCCGGGCACGCCCTTCATCTACTACGGCGAGGAGCTCGGGACCCGCAACGGCCCCGCCGCGGACGGCGATCCCTCGAAGCGGGAGCCGATGCCGTGGGACGGCTCGCCGACCGGCGGCTTCAGCACCGAGATGCCGTGGCGTCCGCTGCCTCCGGGCTTCGCCGACCGCAACGTCGCCGCCCTGCTCGACGACAGGCGTTCGCTGCTGCACCACTACCGCAGCCTCGCGCATCTCCGGGCCGGCCACGTGCCGCTCTCGCGCGGCGACCTCGCGCTGCTGCACGGCTCCGAAGACGCATCGCCGATCCTCGCGTTCGTGCGCAGCACGGACACCGAGCGGCTGCTGGTGGTCCACAACCTCGGCGCAGCACCGATCACCGCGGGGCCGTTCGCGCTCGGCCGCGGTGTCTCGGCGCTGTGGTCGACCCCGGGGGCGAGCGCTGAAACCGGGCCCGAGGGAATCCTCGTCAGCCTGACCGGCGGCGCGAGCGGGGTCTGGCGCGTGGAGTGAACCTCCGCGGCCTCGCCATGTCCGCGGGCGCGCGGCCGAACGTCCACACCAGGTCCGCCAGCCGGGCTGCGGAGTCGGCGTCGGGGGTTCCGGGCTCGAGCTGGAACGCCCAGCTCCCGTCGCCCCGCCCGGGCGTGTTCATTCTGCCCTCGGAGCCGATTCCGACCACGTCCTGAACCGGCACGACCGCGAGCGCGGCCACCGAGCCGAGCGCCAGCCGGATCAGGTCCCAGTGCACCTGCGATCCGTCGCTGCCGGCGTACCGCAACAGCAGGTCACGCTCGGCCTCGGAGGCCTCCTCCCGGAACCACCCCACCGAGGTGTTGTTGTCGTGGGTCCCGGTGTAGACCACCACGTCCTCACGATGCGCGTAGGGGATGAATGAGGACCGTGCGCCGGGCGAGAACGCGAACTGGAGGATCGCCATCCCGGGCAGGCCGAGCGCTCGCCGCAGCTCGACCACGTCGGGGGTGATCTCGCCGAGGTCCTCGGCCACCATCGGTAGCCCGCCGAGGGCCTGCCGGACGGCGTCGAAGAGCTCCCGGCCCGGCCCTGGGGCCCAGCGCCCGTTGACCGCCACCGAGTCGCCCGCCGGCACCTCCCAGTGGGCCGAAAAACCCCGGAAGTGGTCGAGGCGCACCGCATCGACCATCGACACCGCATGCCGCAGCCGGTCGATCCACCACGAGTAGCCGGTCGCCCGGTGGCGATCCCAGTCGAACAACGGATTGCCCCACAGCTGGCCGGTCGCGCTGAAGTAGTCCGGCGGAACGCCTGCGACCACCGTCGGACGTCCGGTGTCGTCGAGCTGGAAGAGGTCCGGTCGGGCCCAGACGTCGGCGGAGTCCAGCGCGACGAAGATCGGGACATCGCCCAGGATCCGGACTCCCCGCTCGCGGGCCGCCTGCCGCAGGTCGCCCCACTGGCGGAAGAAGAGGAACTGCCGGATCTCGGCCGCCCGGACCTCCGCCTCCAGCCGCCTTCGGGCAGCAGCCAGCGCGCGGGGGAACGTCGTGCCAGCGGCGTCGGCCAGTCGACCCACGCCACCAGGTCGTGCTCCCGCTTGACGGCCTCGAACAGGGCGAAGTCGGCGAGCCAGGCCCGGTGCAGCTTCCGGAACCGTTCGAACTGCTCCAGGAGGCTCGAGCAGGCGCGCTCCTGAAAACGATCGGCGACCTTCGCCAGCAGGGCTTGCTTCCACGGCACGACCCGAGCGAAGTCGATCCGGCGGCCGACCGCCGGGGGTGCGTCGGCAAGCTCGGAGGGCTCGAGCAACCGGTCGGCGAGCAGGGACTCCGGGGAGATCATCAACGGGTTTCCGGCAAAGGACGAGGTCGCCGCGTAGGGCGACTGCGAAGGCCCCGGGGGGTGCAGCGGGAGCACCTGCCACCACCCGATGCCGGCCGAAGCCAGCCAATCGAGCCAGCGGTGGGCCGTCGGGCCGAGGTCCCCGACGCCGAAGCTCGAGTGGAGCGCGGTCGGGTGCACCAGGATTCCAGCGGAACGGTCCATCAGCTGTCTCGCTCCCCGGGGGGTGAAGCCCCACTCCGGAGCGGCGGCCGCGCGCCCTCCGGCGTTCTCCGATCTTCACCCACCCGGCAGCATGGTACCCCAGGGACGGGCCGTGCCCCGCGGTACAATCGGCACAACGTCGCCCGCCGGAGCCTGCCCGTGAGTGAACCCCTTCGCCCGAACCAGCGGCCGCCGGTCGACACGGTCGCCGGGGCGACCGACGATGGGGAGCCGATCCTCGCGGTCAGCGAGGCGGGTCGCGCCGCCGCCGAGATGCTCCGGGCGATCGCCCGCACCGCCCGGTCGTTCCTCTACTACGACGCCGCCAACGAGGCGGTGCGGGAGGCGCTTCAGGAGGTCGCCCGGCGGACGCTCGCCGCCGTGGGTCACGGCCAGCTCGAGCTCGCGGTGAGACCGGACGAGATCCTGCGCGCCGGCGAGGTGGTGTACCGCGAGCCGGACCGCGAGCGCTCGCTCGCGTTCCGGCTCTACCGCGACGGGGTCCGGCGGATCAGGGTCGGCCGCGGCGTCACCTGGGACGAGCTGGTGGCGCTGCTGGGAGTGCTGTCGATCCGCTACACCGGCATCCGTCAGCAGGAGGACGACATCGTCACCCTGCTCTGGCGGCAGACCTTCGACCACATCGAGGTGACCGCGGTCGAGGGGGTGGCGGTCGCAGATCCCGAAGACCTCGATGGGCACGGCGACGGCGGCGCCACCTCCCGCGACCGCCGCCTCGCCACCCCGTTCGAAGAGCCCGTACCAACGCTGTCCAGCGTGATCGGGGTCTCGTTTCGACCGCTGACGAGCAAGCAGATCCAGCAGCTTCGTGACGAGGTATCGCCCCGGACCGTGGGCGGCGACTGCGTCGCGCTTGCCGCCGAGCTCTGCAGCCCGGTCGATCCCCCGGCCGAGAGGCTCCCCGGCGAGCCGCTGGCCGGCATGCTGCGCGAGCTCCGTGGTTTCCTCCTCGGCACCCGGCAGTACCTGCAGGTGATCGCACTGCTCCAGGTGATGATGCGGCCCGACCCGCGGGCGGTTCCCGCAGATCTGGTCGGCGAGCTGCTCGCGGAGTCTGCCCGGGAGGACGTGCTCGCCGAGCTGGTCTCCTCGGCTCTCGCCAGCGAGCTGCCGCCGCCCGCGGTCGGCAGGCTGGTCGCGGTGATGCCGGCGGCGGCCCTGCCGCGCCTGATGGGGTTGCTGGCCGGCCGGTGGACGGCGGGAGGACGAGCGATCGGGCTGCAGCTGGCTGAAGCTGTCGACGACACCAGGCTCGCGACGCTGGTCGAGGCGCTGGCGGGCGGCGACCCTCTGGTCGCCGCGGACCTCCTGGAGCCGATCCGGAGTCGGAACCCGGACGCAGCGACGCGTCTGGCCCTGGCGGTGCTCCAGCGCGGCGGGCCGGACCTCCGGTTGAGGGCGCTCGAGCTGCTCGCGCGAGAGCCCTTCCGGCCCGAGTGGACCCGGGACCTGGTCGCCGGGCTCGACGACTCCACACCCGAGGTCCGGTGCGGGATCGCCCAGATGCTCGCCGGCGCCGGGGAGACGCGCGCGTTCGGCCCGTTGCTTCAGCGCCTGCTCGCGAGCGAGGCGGAGCTGCCCGGGTCCGAGGACGCCGAGGCGCTGGCGTGGGCGCTGGCGGCGATCGACCCGGTGCGCGCCTTCACGTGCTTCCAGGAGTGGGTGCGGCCACCCGGGACCATCGCCCGCTTGCAACCCCGACGCGAGGGGCTGTGGTGGGCCGCCGCCTCCGGTCTGGAGCGCATTCCGGGCCCGGAGGCGGCCACGATCCTGCGCGAGATGACCCAGCGCTCAAGCGGCGCCCTGCACGACCACTGCGTGCGGTCGACCGTGCGCCAGCGACACCTCGGCGGAGGCTCGCGGTGAGCGACCGGATCCGCGAGGCCCAGGAGCGTCTCGGACGGCTGCTCGGCGCGGCCCGCGCGGCGGAGGACCGCGACCTGGCGCGCCGGGTCCGGGAGCTCGGCGAGCAGCTCGCGCGTCTGCTCCACGGTCTGCTCCGGCTCGCCCGCCTCCACGCGGCGACCAACCGCGCCTTCGACAAGCCGGTCGCCGACCTCTGCCGGCTGGTCGCGGAGGTGGTCGGTCTGCTCGGGACGGTCGAGGTGGTGTGCGTCGAGGGTCAGGTCTACGTCAACGACCTCCGCACCCGCTTCGACACCGACCCGGAGCACGCCGTCGCCCTGGGTGAGGCGCTCGAAAGACACCACACCGGGGGCCTCGGCTTTCACGGCCCGATCACCGACGCCGATGCCAGGGCGATGGTCCGGCTGCTCATCGGGCCTCCCGCGCCGAGCCGACCCCGTGCGGGGCTCGAGCAGGCTCTGGTCGAGCAGGGCGTGACGGTTGTCGCACCGCTGCCCCCCCAGAAGCTCCGGATCGACGCCGAGGGCGAGGTCCGCTCGGTCCGGGAGGTGTACCGGGACGCCGCCCACGTCGTCGGCGGCGTGCTCGGCGACCTCACCACCGGTCGTCAGCCCAACCCGCTGCCGATCCGGCGGCTGATCCACGAGCTGCTGGCGAGGCTTGCCGCAGGCGACGGCCCGCGCCTGGCCTGGGAGGTCGACTCCAGCCTCCCGCTCTTCGCCCGCCACACCGTGATGGTGACCAACCTCAGCCTCGTCATCGGCCGGGCCGCGGGTCTGCCCGAGGAGACGCTGACCGATCTCGGCATGGCTGCTGTGCTGCACGACATCGGCCACGTCGCTCGGCGCGACGGCCGTCCCGCCCCGTCCGCGGGCCATGCCCGGGCCGCGCTCCCGGTCCTCCTCAGGCAGCGGGGTTTCCACCAGGCACGGGTTCGCCGCCTGCTCGCGATCCTCACCCACCACCGTCCCTTCTCGGCCTCGCCCCGGCCGTCGCTCTACTCGAGGGTGATCCACATTGCCGACGACTACGACCTGCTGACCCGCCAACGACCCGGGGATTCGGGGGTACGGACACCCGCCGAGGCGATCCGGCTGATGGCGGCCGCGGGAGGCCGCGAGTACGACCCGACGTTGGTGCAGGCCTTCGTCAACACCATGGGTCCGTACCCACCCGGAACGATCCTCGAGCTGGAGGACCGGCGACGGGTGACCTCGATCAGCGGCGTACGGTCGGCGGACACCTTCGACCGTCCGCTGACCCGAGTGGCGCGCCTGGCCGACGGCTCGCTGCTGCGAGACGAGACTCTCGTCGACCTGGCCCGGGAGGGCCACGTCGCCCGGCTGGTCTCCTCCCGACGCCAGGATTCGTGAGGTGTCCCTCCTCGACCAGCCCTTCGACCGCCTCGCTTTCTTCGGTCTGATCGGCGCGGTGGCCGTTGCGCGGATGCTCGAGCTCGCGGTTGCGCGCCGCAACACCGTCCGCCTGCTGGCGGCGGGCGGCCGCGAGGTGGGGCGCGGACACTACCCGGTCATGGTCGCCCTCCACACCGCGGTGCTGGCGCTGTCGCCGCTCGAGGTCTGGCTGCTCGACCGGCCGTGGCTGCCCTGGCTCGGCGCAGCGTCAATCGCCACCATTCTGGCTGCAACCGGCATGCGACTGTGGGTGATGCGGACCCTGGGCGCTCGCTGGACCACCCGGGTGATCGTACCGGCGCACGGGGGCCGGATCACCTCCGGTCCGTACCGGTTCCTGCGCCACCCGAACTACCTCGCGGTCGCGCTCGAGGTCCCCGCGATCCCCCTGGTCCACACCGCGTGGTTGACGGCGGCCGTGTTCGGACTGGCGAACCTCGCGCTGCTCGCGGTCCGCATCCGGGTCGAGGACCGGGCACTCGAGGGTCCGATGGCCGCCGCGGCGCGGGATTGAACTCGCGATCAGGACACGGGCGGCGGGTGCGTTGCCGGCCGTGTCGAGTCGCGTGACGTCGATCGTCTTTCATCCGAACCGAAACACATCCCACGGGGTCGCGTACAATGCAGCAACTCCCACAGGAGGGCGATCGGATCATGCGGACTCCAACCCCGACCCCGGGAGACCGGTTCTGAGCTGACCTTCAGGTCGGCGGCGCGGCCCCCCGCGTCGAACCGCACCGCTCCCCCACCCCTCGGCTCGCCCGTCGACGGCGTTGTGCCGTCCGTCGCCGCCTCACCGGCGGCACCCGGGAGTCTCCGCATGGCCCGACCACCACGACTGCTCACGTTGATCCGTCAGTCGCTTTCCTCCGACGATCGCGACTACACCAGCCTGCCCGTCGGCCAGGCCGTGATCCTGCTCGCGGTGCCGATGGTGCTCGAGCTCCTGATGGAGTCGGTCTTCGCCATCACCGACGTGTTCTGGGTCTCCCGCCTCGGCATCGAGGCGGTCGCGACGGTGGGGCTGATCGAGGCCGTTCTGACCCTGGTCTACGCGGTAGCCGGCGGGCTCGCCACCGCGACCACGGCCACCGTCGCGCGCAGGATCGGCGAGGGCGACCGCGACGGCGCCGGCCTGGCGACGGTCCAGTCCGCGCTGCTCGGGCTCGTGCTCGCGGTGCTGGTCGGGGTGCCCGGCGCACTGCTCGCATCCCGCATTCTCGGGCTGATGGGCGCCGACCCGGCAACGGTCTCCACCGGCGCGGGATACTCTTCGGTGCTCCTCGGCGGCTCGGGGACGGTGGTGATGCTGTTCCTGCTCAACGCTGCCCTTCGGGGCTCGGGCGACGCCGCCTCCGCGATGCGGATCCTGTGGATCGCGAACGGCATCAACCTGGTGCTCGACCCGTGCCTGATCTTCGGGCTCGGCCCCTTTCCCCGACTCGGCGTCACCGGGGCAGCGGTGGCGACCACCCTCGGGCGGGGCATCGGCGTGGTCTGTCAGCTCGTCCTGCTCGCCCGGGCTCGGGGCCGGCTGCGCCCCCGCGCCGAGCACCTGCGACCGCGTCCGAAGGTGATCGGCGGCCTGCTGCGGATCTCCGCCGGCGGTGTGCTCCAGTTCCTGATCGCGACCGCCAGCTGGGTCGCCATGATGCGGATCGTGAGCGCATTCGGCGCCGCTGCGGTGGCCGGCTACACGATCGCGATCCGGGTCATCATCGTCTCGATCCTGCCCGCGTGGGGCATCGCCAACGCCGCGGCGACCCTGGTCGGGCAGAACCTGGGAGCCGGGCGGCCCGATCGGGCGAAGGACTCGACGTGGCGCGCCGGACGCGCCAACTTCGTCTTCCTGCTCGGCCTGGGCACGGCGTTCCTGCTCGGCGCGGAGCTGATCGTCGGTCTGTTCACCACCGACCCCGAGGTGGCCGCGACCGGCGCCGCATGCCTGCGATGGATCGCCCTCGGCTACCCCTTCTACGCCTATGGCATGGTGATCGTGCAGGCTTTCAACGGCGCCGGGGACACGCTCACTCCAACCGTGGTCAACCTGTTCTGCTACTGGCTGCTCCAGATTCCTCTCGGATGGGTCCTGGCGACCGGCACCACGATGGCGGCAACCGGGGTCTTCGTGGCGATCGCGGTCTCCGAGTCGACGCTCGCGATCAGCGCGGCGCTGCTGTTCCGGCGCGGGCGGTGGTCGGCCCAACGGGTCTGACACGACGTCCTGCGGCCGTCCGTCGTCGAGCCGCGACGGTGTCTGGAATCGCAGACAGGTGCGGTACGGCGATCCGGTGCCGCGGCCGAGCCCGGAGCGTCTCGGCTAAATCTCTTCATGACATCACTTGAGATCGCTCTCGGCGACGGCAAGGGGGCACCGTACCCGGTTGGCACCGCCCTTGCCCATGCAGGGGTGCGCTCCGGACGCCAACTCCGGGGCACGGGAGGACACCATGACGACACCCCAGCTCGGATCGAGCCGAATCACGGGGGCGCTGCTCATCATCGCCGTCGCGCTTTCCGGGGCCTGCACCTACCAGCGCGCCTACATCGCCTACGACCATCACGAGGGCGGGCTCGCCCTGGCCTCCGAGGCGCTCGACGGCGAGACGCTCGGCACGGTCGCCGCGGCCGAGTCCGGCCCGGTCTGGAAGGACTGCACCGAGGTCGCCGAGGCCGCGGTGTGGGTGCTGATCGACGAGGCCCGGCGGCTCGGCGGAAACGCGATCGGGGACATCCGCTGGTTCCCCGCCGAGCCGGTCGCGAGGACCGACCGACCCACCTGCCGCCAGCGCTGGGGCTGGGTGCTGATGTGGCCGGTCCTGGCCACGCCCGCGTTCCAGACCGCCAGGGTCGAGGGCGTCGCCTACCGGCTCGCCGGCAGCCACGAGGCGGTCTCCGACCTGTACGTGATCCCCGACACCCAGGCTGACCAAGAAGCCCTGGTCGCCCGGATCGTCAACCACGCCGCGGCCGACACCAACTGACGCCGCGGCATTCCAACCCGAGCTTCGCAACAGGAGGACACCATGAGCTTTCGACCCACCGCAGCCCTCGCCCTGGTCGTGATGACCGCCGCCGCCCTGCCCGCAGCCGCCGCCGAGGAGTGGCACGCCCGGGCCGCGCTCACCTGGACCGACACCGCGCTCAGCTACCGCTCCCTCAACGATGACGCCAGCACCACCCGCGTCATCGGCGACGACTCGGCCGGCTTCAGCCTCGGCCTCGAGCGCCGCCTCAGCGACCGGATCGGGGTCGAGCTCGCGCTCGACGCCTCCCGACCGGAGGTTCGGCTGACCGTCGAGGCACCCGGAGTCAACCCGATCTCGGCCGGCGCCAGGATGGACCTGTGGACCCTCCGCGCGGGGCTCAACCTCCACCTGCTGGACGATGGTCCGATCGATCTCTACCTCGGGCCGACCGTCGCCTGGGTCTACACTCCGGGGTCGATCGTCTTCCGGGCCGAGGTCGGCGATCAGACCGAGTCGGTGCGGATCACCGCCGACAACGGCTTCGGCTGGGGCGGCACCGCCGGCGCCGACGTCGACCTGGGAGGCGGCTGGACCCTCGGCGCCTCGTACACGTACCTCAAGTCCGAGCTCGATTTCGCGGACGAGGAGGATCCCGAAAAGGTGACGCTCGACCTCGACCCGTCGACGATCCGGTTCGGAATCGGAGTGCGGTTCTGACCACCACCCCGCTTGACCCCCACCCGGCCGGGCCGCCCCGGCCGGGCGGGCTGGTTTCCCCTTGCCGCGACGCACCGGCGCGGGAGTTAAGATGGAGGCCCTGATGCGGCCCGACTGCGCACGATCGCCCCACCGGCTCGGTCTGCGGGTGTTGCTCGCACTCGCCCTGCTGGGCGCGACGGCCGGCGCCGCGGCCGAACCCGAGACCGGGCTGCGCCTCGAGGAGGGCCGTTTCTTCCTCGAGGCGATCTCCGTCGAGGGCGTCGTCAGCTTCGCACCCCAGATCGTGGTCGCCGAGTCGCTGCTGGAGAAGGGGCGCACCTACTCGGAAAGCGAGCTGCGCGACGCGGTTCACCGGATCAAGCGGCTGCCGCTGGTGCTCGACGCCGAGCTCTTCCTGCGCAAAGGCAGCGAACGGGGCCGCTTCGAGCTCGTCATCCGGATCCGCGAGACCCGGAGGTGGTTCTGGGGGCTCGACGCCGATCTCACCGGCTGGAGCGAGCCGGTCTCGGTGAGCGGGGTGGACACCACCCGCAGCACCTGGAGCTCGCTCGGACTGGTCGGACGCCGCTTCGCCGCCGGCCGCCACGGCATCGCCTACGCAGCGCTCGGCGGCGCCGACGGCACGGTCCAGCTCGGCTACAGCCACTACGACCTGTTCGGGCGGGGAGGGTTCGCCTCGATCAACCTCGGGTGGGCGGACTGCGCGCTCGATGACGAGTCCCCGCCGTCCGCCTCGGACGTGGGTGACGCCGGATGCCAGACCGAGACCATCGGGCTCGGGTTGGACCCGACCTTCAGCAACTGGAGCGCCCTGTCCGACTCCGTCCGGCTGCGGCTCACGATCGGCTACCCGCTCGGCGGCAACCGCTCGCTGCGCGTGAGGGGCTCCTACCGGGCCACCGACTCCGGCCTGCGGCGGGCGGCCCTCGACACCGACCCCGAGCGGCTGGCCCTGTTCAGCGACCGCGAGGAGGTCGAGCTCAATCTGTCCTGGGTCTCCAACTCGGTCGACGACCCGGTCTTCCCCACCCGGGGCACCCAGGTCGAGGTCGGCCTCGACGTGCGGACCCTCGAGGCCGACCTGATCCAGGCCGACCTCCGCCACGATCCGGCGGCGGTCCGTTCCGAGGGGCGCTCACGGCAGCTGGCGGTGCTCGCGTCGGTCGCCTTCCACCGGCCCCTCGGCGAGCACGGGACCCTCTCCCTCAGAGGGGAGACCCTGGTCGGCCGGTCCCGCATCCGCGGCCTGCCCGACTACGACCTCGAGCTCTTCGATCGCGACCTGACGGTGTGGTCGGCCTCGGCCGGCGCGGGGTACGGGCTGTTCCTGACCCGGGTGCACCACCGCCACCGGTGGCGCGACCTGCGCTGGGAGAGCTCGGTGGAGCTGTTCACGAGCGGGATCTCACCTTCGCTCGACCGGAACCGGGCCCCCGACCTCGGCTACCGGGTGACCACCGGGCTGACCTATCGCAACACCTGGGGCGTGCTGCGGCTGACCCTCGGCTGGGTCGAGCTGGAGACGGTCCGGTGAGGCCCGCGGGCCTGGCGGCACTGATCGTGTCCTCCCTGGCGCTGCCGGTCCTGGCGACGCCGCCGCCGAGGGTCGTGATCGACGCCGCGCGCCGGCTGGTGATCGCAAGCCTGCCGCCGGTCCTCGCCGAGGAGGCCGTCTCTCGCCAGCTCGACAGCGGGCTCACCACCAGCTTCGTCTTCCGGGCGCAGCTCGGCGGGCGCGACGTCGGCGCGGCACGGGTGGACGTCCGCTACGATCTCTGGGACGAGGTCTTCGAGGTCGTGGCGGTGGGCTCGGACGGACGCGGCGAGCGCCGGGCGCTCGCCGGCCGGGAGGCGCTCGAGGCCTGGTGGTCGGGGCTCGAGCTGGCTCTGGTCGAGACCGCGGCGCTGCCGAGCCCCGGCCGCGACGAGCTCCACCTGCTGCTCGAGGTGATCCCGTTCTCCGCCTCCGAGCAGGACGATGCGCAGCGCTGGTTCGCGCGCTCGTTCGGCAGCCCGTCCGGCGGCGAAGGCGCCACCGGCGCCGACGCCGGCGAGCGCCGCGGCGACTCGCTGGAGAAGGTCCTCGGGGTGCTGATGGCGACCTCCATCCGCGGCTCGGTGCTGTTCACGATGCGCTGGTCGGTGACGGTTCCGGGAGGCGGGTAGGATGCGGCGGATGTCTGCCGTGCTCACCGTGGTCGCGGCGGTCGCCGCGGCGGCCGCGCTGTTCCAGGCGGTCCAGAGCCGACTCTCGGACGCGGCCCTCGCGTTCACGGTCCACCCCGAGGTTCTGGGCCAGCTCGAGGCCTCGAGGGATGACCAGCGCGAGCTCGCCCGCCTCGACCCCGAGCGCCGCGACGCCTACCGGGCCAGGTTCGACCAGCTCGCGACGACCGTGCAGCGTCTGACCGTGCTCGCCCACTCCCGCGAGCGCCTGCTGCGGCGCTACAACACCATCCTGCTGGTGGTCTTCGGCGCCAGCGTGCTGGCCGTCGCGGCGGCGATCGCGGTCCGCGAGGCGCGCCTGCAGCCGCGCCTGGAGCGGCTCCGGTCCTCCCTCGCCGCGCTCGCCCAGGGCCGCACCGACCTCGAGGTCGGGGTCGGCGGTCGGGACGCGGTGGGGCGGATCGCGGCCATGGTCGAGGAGACCTCCCGGGTGATGGCTCGCGATCGTCGCCGCCTCGCCGCCCTCCAGAACCTGTCGGCCTGGCAGGAGGCGGCGCGGCGCCACGCTCACGAGATGCGGACGCCGATGACCGCCGCCCGGCTCGAGCTGGCGCGATTGGTCGACCTGCTCGATCGGACCGAGCTCGAGACCACCGACGCGATGCGGCAGGCCGCCCGAGGCGCCGAGCAGGAGCTCGAGCGGCTCGGGCGCTTCGCGAGCCGGTTCACCTCCTTCGCGCGCCTGCCGAGCCCTCGTCGCGAGAGCTGCGATCTGGCCGGCCTGGTGCGAGAGTTCGTCGCCACCTACGGCGGCGCCTGGCCGGGTCTGGAGCTCCGGCTGTCCTCGCCCGGACCGGTCTGGGCCAGCGTCGACCGCGACATGCTGCGCCAGGTGCTGGTCAACCTGTGCGACAACAGCGCCCACGCGATCGGCGAGGCGCGGGGCACGATCAGCTTCGAGGTCGGCGCGGCCAGAGGCACGGTCACCATCGAGGTGAGCGACGACGGACCGGGGGTTGAAGCGTCGGTCAGGGACCGGCTCTTCGAGCCCTACGCCACCACTCGCGGCATCGGAGAGGGCATGGGGCTCGGCCTGGCAATCTCGAAGAAGATCCTCCTCGACCACGACGGCGATCTCGAGCTCACCGCCACCTCGAGTGAGGGCACGACCTTCCGCCTCACGGTCCCGGAACGGCCCGAGGACAGCCCGTGACCCGGATTCTGATCGTCGAGGACGATGCGCGCATCCGTGCCAACCTGATCTACCAGGCTGGTCGGATGGGGCTCGACGCGACCGCCGTGAGCAGCGCGGAGGAGGCCCTGGGGGTGCTCGAGGGCGGCAGCCCGGATCTGCTGCTGCTCGATGTGAGGCTGCCCGGCATCAGCGGCGTCGAGCTGGTCCGTCGCCTTGCCGGCGAGAATCGGCTTCCCGCCACCATCATCGTCTCCGGCGAGGCATCGATCAGCGAGACCGTCGAGGCGTTGCGGCTCGGAGTCCACGACTTCATCGAGAAGCCGTTCTCGCCCGAGAGGCTCGAGCAGTCGATGCGCAACACCCTCGATCACGCGGCGCTCCGGCGCCAGGTCGCCCGGCTCGAGGCGCAGCTCGCAGGGTCGACCGAGCTGCTCGGCGTATCGCCGCAGATGGCCGTGCTGCGCGAGCGGATCGCTCGGGTGGCGCCGACCGACGCCCGGGTGCTGATCCGGGGGGAGAGCGGGACCGGCAAGGAGCTGGTGGCGGACGCCGTCCACCGCGAGGGCCCGCGCGCCGGCCGCCCCTTCATCAAGATCAACTGCGCCGCGATTCCGGCACACCTGATCGAGGACGAGCTCTTCGGCCACGTCCGGGGGGCGTTCACCGACGCCCGCACCGCCAAGCCCGGGCTGTTCGAGGAGGCCGACGGCGGCACCCTGTTCCTCGATGAGATCGGCGACATGCCGGTCGAGCTCCAGGCTCGACTGCTGCGGGTGCTCGAGGACGGCCGTGTGCGCCGGCTGGGGGAGACCCATGACCGCGGGGTCGATGTCCGGGTGATCGCCGCCACCCACGCGGACCTCGAGGCCGCCGTGGCCCGCGGTGAGTTCCGTGAGGACCTCTTCTTCAGGCTCGCCCACCTCCCGCTCGACGTCCCCCCTCTGCGCGAGCGCGATGGCGACGTCCGGGTGCTCTTCGACCACTTCCTCGAGCACTACTGGCGCCACCACCGGATGCGGGCGCGGCACGTCGAGCCCGAGGTCTACTCGGTGCTCGAAGCCTACGGGTGGCCCGGCAACGTGCGTGAGCTCAGGGCCCTGGCCGAACGGCTGGTGGTCTTCGGAGCCGACCCGGTCACGGTCGCGCAGCTTCCAGAGCGCCTGCGCTCGCCTGCTGCAAACGAAGCGCAGGCAGACCAACCGTCGGGTGCCCCGCTGATCCCGCTCAAGGAGTTCAAGCGGCACGCCGAGCGCGACTATCTCGCCCGGGTGCTGCGTGCGACCGGGGGCAACGTCGCCGCAGCAGCGCGTCTGCTCGATGTCCAGCGCACCCACCTCCACCAGCGCCTCGCGGCCCTCGACGTCCCTCGTCCCGAGGACGACGACGGGGCGCGGTGACCATGGTCCGGGCCGCGTTCCTGCTCGCCGGTCTGGCCCTGGCGGCGGTCTTTTCGGCCGGCGCCGCCGCCGTCGGCACCGCGACCGTTCGCTGGATCGCACCCGGGCGCCGGTTTTCGGTACCGGTGCGGCTCGCCCTCGGACTGGTCGTCTACGCGCTCGTCGGCTGCCTGCTCGGGCTGGTGGGACTGCTCCGGGTCCCGGTCGTGGCGACACTCGCCCTGCTGCCGGGTGCGGTGGCGGCCTCCCGGTGCTTCCGCAGCGGCAGAGGGACGCTGGAGCCGGTCCGCGCGCTCGTCGCCAGCCTCGGCAGCGAGGCCTGGCTGGCCCTGCCGACGGTGCCGATCGCCGCCGCCTACCTGGCCGCGTGGACGCTGCCCACCTTCCACCACGACGTGGTGTCCAACTACGTCGGCGTTCCCGCAGCCTACCTCGTACGGGGCGGGGCCTGGCCGCTGGAGTGGAACGTGTTCTCGGCGGCCTCCTTCCTGCTCCACGGGCTGGTCGTCTTCCCGCTCTCGCTCGATGCGGTCCTGCCCGAGGGTGAGCTCCTGTTCGGATGGGGTTCGGTCTGGGGGGGCTTCCACCTGCTGGCGGTGCTCGGGTGCGCGTGGGCGGGCGCCGATCTGGTCGGGCGACTCACGGCCGATCGGGTCGCCGGGCGCCGCGCAGGTTGGCTCGGGGTCCTGCTCTGGTTGGTGATCCCGCAGACCCTGCTGCTCGCCGGACTCGAGCTGGTGGAGTTCGTGACCACCTTCGTCGCCCTCGCCCTGGCGCGGCTCGTGGCCGACGAGGGCGGCCGTCGCGGCGCCGCGGCCGGCCTGGTCGCCGGCCTGCTGGCAGGGTTCCTGGTCGCAGCCAAGCCCCAGCTCGGCGCCTTTTCGGCGGTGGCCCTGGCGCTTCTCCTGGCCGGCGAGCGGTCTCGGCGCACCCTGTCCGGGGCAGCAGCAGGATGCACGCTCGCCCTGCTTCCCCAGGTGGTCCGCAACTGGATCGCCTACGGTGCGCCGCTGTTCCCCTGGCTCGGAGGGTCGGGCTCCGCCCGCGCGGCGGCCGACGACTGGCTCTCGATCAACGCGGTCGGGCTTCCCTCCGGGCCGTTCGAGCTGGGGGAGCGGGTCGTCAGGACGCTCACGGTGCATCCCGAAGCGGGATTCGCCGCCGCGGTCACGGTGGCCGTGCTGGCGGCCCGCCCTGTCCGCCGATGGCCGTGGGCGCTGGCCGTGGTTCCGCTGGTCGCCACCGCCGCCGCCTCCGACGCCGCCTACCATGTACTGCGCTGGTCGCAGGCGTCGCTCGTCCTGCTGATGGGCCTCGCAGGGATGGGGCTGGTCGGGCTGCTCGGACACCGCCGGTGGGGACGCGCGGCGATCACCGTCGCCCTGCTCGCAGGCCTCGTCCCGGCGGTCCGGTTCGTGTGCGCCACGATCGGCGGGTGCTCCCAGCTCGGGTGGGCGCCGTCCGCCGCCGTGGCGTCCCACATCCCGTCCCTGGCGGCTCGCGCCGCGCTTGCCGCCCTTCCCGAGCGGGTGCTGTACCTGGGTGAGCTGGACGGATTCTACGGGGTCGAGAACGGAATCCTCCCGTCGCCCCACGACGGCCGCGCCGTGCTCGCCCGGTATGCCGCCCGCGAGCCGGAGACTATCCGTCGCCGCCTCGCCGACGACGGCATCGGGATCCTGGCCGTGGATCGCGCCTTCGACGGCATTCTCGGGCCCCGTGCGCCGTGGGCCGAGCTGGGCCCGTCCGAGCGGGCCGCCCTCGGCCGGCTGCTCGCCACCCTCGAGCCGGTGGCGGTCCCCGCTCCGGTCCACGCCTACCGTCTCGGCCCCGCGCAGACGCGGCCTTCACCCGGCACCCTCCGGCACTGAGACCGACACGCTATACTGGCGCCTCATTCACCCCGTGACAGAGATCGAGAAGGAGGAGACAGATGGCCCTGATGAAGGAGTTCAAGGAGTTCGCAGTCAAGGGGAACGTGCTCGACATGGCGGTCGGCATCATCATCGGCGGCGCCTTCGGCACCATCGTCAAGAGCCTGGTCAGCGATGTGATCATGCCGCCGATCGGGCTGCTGCTGGGGGGCGTCGATTTTGCGGACTTCTTCGCCGTGCTCAAGCAGGGCGCGACCTCCGGTCCGTACGCCAACCTCGCTGCGGCCCAGGAGGCGGGCGCGGTCACGGTCAACTACGGGCTGTTCATCAACTCGTTGATCAGCTTCCTGATCGTGGCGTGGGCGGTGTTCATGATCGTGAAGTCCTTCAACGCCGCGAAGAAGAAAGAGGAGGCGGCCCCCGCCGCGCCGGCCGCGCCGCCTCGCCAGGAGGTCCTGCTCGAGGAGATCCGGGATCTCCTCGCACGCAAGGGCTGAGGACGAACACCAGAGACACGGAGGAGCACAGAGTAGGGGCGGAGCTTGTCTCCGCCCGTTGCACGGGAGCAGGCAAGCTGCTCCCCCACGGTGATCCCGATCCGGAACTCTCACGCGCCTCGATACGGCGTTGGGCGCATCGACCTCCCGGCAGGTCGGGTTGCGGGCACAGCCCGCGCTGAGCCTCGCTGTACCCCTGCGGTGGTGCGCTCAGCGCGAGCCGTCGAGGCTCCGGTACAGCTCGAGGTACTCGAGGCTCAGCTTGTGGCGGGGCACCAGGTGCACCAGAGGGGTCGCCGCCTCGTGGGACTCTTTGACCTTGACCGAGGCCGACAGGAAGGGCTCGAGCACGGGCAACCCTTCGGCCCGAAGCTCCTCGACCACCCGTCGCGGGAGCCGGGCCCGTGACTGGAACTGGTTGACCACGATCCCGGCGATCTCGAGCTCGCGATTGTGGTCGCCCTTGACCTCGCGCACGCTCTCGAGCAACCCGTAGATCGCCCGACGGGAGAACTCGTCGCAGTCGAACGGGATCAGGCAACGGCGAGCGGCGATGAGGGCGGACAGGGTGTAGAAGTTGAGCGCGGGAGGAGTGTCCATCCAGACCGCGTCGAATCCCTTGAGGTCGTCGAGGGCCTCGCGCAGCTTGTACATCTTGTAGCGCTGCTCGAGCTTCGACTGGATCGACTCGAGCTCGGCCGAGGCCGGCAGCACCCACAGTCCGTCGAATCGGGTCGGGTGAAGGTACTCCCGCGGCCCCTCCTTGAACAGGCGGAAGCCGAGGGTCTGCTCGAAGAAGTCGGCCAGGGTCGGGCTGGCCGATGCGGCCTCCCTCCCGAGCAGGTAGTGGCTGGCATTGGCCTGAGGGTCGAGGTCGACGACCAGGGTCTTGAGCCCTCGCGACGCGGCGATCGCGGCCAGGTTGCAGACGATGGTGCTCTTGCCCACACCGCCCTTTTGGTTGAACACGACCCACCGCATCGAACCCTCCCCGGAGCCGCCGAGCCGGCTCCATGTGCCACAGAATAGCCGTCTTGCCGCAGTGCGTCAAGATCAGGTCCGCGGAGCCTCTCGGGGGAGGCGCCAGAACCGTCGCGTCGCGCCGCATTGCGGCGCATAATGGGGGGAGATGGAGCACATGGGTGGCCGCGCGCGTGTCTCCTCGGGCCGCCGTCGGCCCGAGCGGAACCCGTCCCTCGCCGGGGCGGCGGTCGTCGGCACCGCGGCCGCCATCGCCGGTCTGGTGGTGGTCGGCCAGCTCGCCCGGGCCCCCACGCCGACGGCTGCCCCGCTGCCGGCGACCCGGACGCCGACAGCGAGCCCGACTCCACCGGCGCCGGCGCCCACCGCGACAGCCTTGCCCACCGAAACAGCGGTCTGGACCACCGAGCAGACGCGGCAACCGCCGCCGCCTACGGCAACCCGGACCGAGGTCCCCTGGCCGACCCCGGTGCCCGCGTCGACCCGCACCCCGACTCCGGTTGCAGGGCTCGCCGGGTGCATCGACTTCCGCTGGACGACCCTGCAGACCTGGGTGCCGCCTCGGGCCTTCGTCAACATCCAGATCGACGTCGTGAACCGCTGCGGCCGAGCGCTCGACCCGATGGAGCTCTGGTTCGAGGTCCGCGGCTACCGTCAGGGCGACCTCGTCCAAACGGCGCGCGGCCATCCCTTCGACCGTGTCTCGACGCGCTTTGCGACCCAGCTCACGATCGGACTTCCCGGCTCGCGGGACTGGTACGACCGGATCACCGTCGAGATCCTCGAGCCCGACGACTCACGGAGGTGACATGGAGCGTGACGCCACCCGACTAAAACCGCGGACCCTGACCCGGGTCATCGAGGAGCTGATCCCGTTCAACTGCTTTCTCGGGGTCAGGGTCCTAGAGCTCGGGGACGGCTGCGCCCGGCTCGAGCTTCCGTTCCGCCCCGAGTACGTCGGCAACCCGCTGCGCCAGGCGCTTCATGGCGGCGTGATCTCGATGCTGCTCGACACCACCGGGGGGGCCGCGGTGTGGACCCGGATCCACCGCGACGATCTGCTGTCCACCGTCGACCTCAGGGTCGACTATCTCCGTCCTGCGAGCCCCGAACCCTTGATCGCCCGCGGCCGGGTGGTGAGGCTCGGCAACCGGGTCGCCGTGGTCGAGCTGCGGGCCTTTCACGGCGCGGACGACGGCCGGCCGGTCGCCGCCGGCACCTCGGTGTACTCAGTGCGACGCACCCGCGCGCAGGACGACGCGGAGCCCTGGCGGCGAGCCCTGGCGGCGCTGGAGGCCTGACCGTCACGACGCGCGACGGGCGGGACTCGGCTCGCCTCCCCTTCCGCTTCCCGACGCTGGACGCAGTCGGCACCGCCGGCACCGGAGATGGCGGGGTCCAGGTGTGGATCGCCCCCTGCGCCACCTGAGCGCTGGCGAACGCCCGGGCGGCGCCCGGGAAGCCCGGATCGCCCCCGGACCGGCAACTGCCGGAGGTTCCGAGAGCCTTGCCACGGTGCGCTACACTGCCGCGGTGAGCCAGCCGACGTCACGCCCGCAGAGCCTCGGGGAGGAGATCGCCAACGGCGTCACCCACGGATTGGGAGCGCTGCTCGGAGTCGCGGCCCTGGCTACGATGGCAGCTCTGGCGGCGGCGTTGGGCGACGTGTGGCACGTGGTCTCGACCAGCGTCTTCGGTGCCACGCTGGTGATTCTCTATGTCTCGTCGACGCTCTACCACTCGATCCCCCAACCCCGCGCCAAGTCGGTGCTCAGGGTCCTCGACCACTCGGCGATCTTCCTGCTCATCGCCGGCACCTACACCCCCTTCACCCTGGTCACCCTGCGCGAAACCTGGGGTTGGTGGCTGTTCGGGACGGTGTGGGGCCTGGCCGCGCTCGGCATCGTGATCGAAGCCACCCCGCTGCGCCGATGGCGGGCGCGTTCGGCGGTCTCGATGGTCCTCTACGTCGGCATGGGCTGGGCGATCGTGGCCGCGGTCCGACCGCTGATTCGCGCGCTGCCGATCGAGGCGCTGATCCTGCTCGCCTCCGGGGGAATCGCGTACACCTCGGGGATCGCGTTCTACGCCGCGAAACGACTGCCCTACGCCCACGCCGTGTGGCACCTCTTCGTGCTCGCCGGAAGCGTCTGCCACATCCTCGCCGTCACCCTCTACGTCATCCCGGTCGCGGGTTGATCCACAAAGTCACCGACCCCCGGACTCTCGCGGGCCCACCAACGGACGGCGAGCCGCTGTGCTCACCGGCCACAGCGGTTGCGGGCGCCCGCGCTGAGTCTCTGTGCCTCAGTGGTTCACTGCTCTCCACCCCGGCAGGCGGCGCAGGGGCAGAGGGCCCGCAGCGTGTCGAAGGCGTAGATGCCGGTGCCGTGGCCGTCCGAGAAGCGGAGCGAGAGAGCATACCGGCCAACCGGCCTGAGCTCGGTCAGGGCAACGCCGCCCGTCCACACCGGAAGCACCGGCCGGCGGCGCTCGGCCCGGCACGAGGCGCAGGGGCAGGCCTCGCGCAGCTGCCCTGCCGGGTAGACCGAACGGTGGCCGTCGGGCCACCTCAGCTCGAGGCTCTCGGCGGTGGCCGCCACGACCACACATCCCCCGAGGTCGAGCGGGTATCCGCCCACGGCATCAGCCCTTCACCGCGATACTGACCAGGCGTCCGGGCACCACCACGACCTTGGCGAGCTGCCTGCCTTCGATGTGGGTCCGGACCTTCTCGTCCGCGAGAGCGAGCCGTTCGAGCTCCTCCGGGGCCACCCCGGGCGTGACGTGGAGCCGGCTGCGAACCTTGCCGTTGACCTGCACCGGGATCTCGAGCAGCTCCTCGGCGGCCGCGCCCTGGTCGACCACCGGCCAGCCGGCGGCGAAGATGCTGTCGCCGTGGCCCAACCTCGACCAGAGCTCCTCGGCGAGGTGGGGAACGATCGGGCTCAGGATCCGGATCACGGTCTCGAGGCTCTCGCGCAGCACCGCCGGATGCGCGGCTTCGGCGCTCTGCCGGGCGAGGTTGAGGAGCTCGTTGCAGCGCGCAATGGCGGTGTTGAACTGGAAGCCGCCCTCGATGGCGTCGGTCACCTTCGCGACCGCCTGGTGGGTCCGCCGCCTGAGCTCGCGATCGACCTCGCCGAGCAAGGCCGGAACCGCCGCACCTGCCGGCGCCAGCCGGTCGAGATTGCCCACCACCAGGGTCCACAGCCGGTTGACGCTTCGCCACGCCCCATTGATCCCGCTTTCGGACCAGATCTGCATCTGGTCGGGCGGGTTGTCGGAGAGCATGTAGAAACGCACCGTGTCGGCGCCGAATCGCTCGAACATCGCGTCCGGGTCGACGATGTTGAGCTTCGACTTCGAGATCTTCGTCATGGTCGGCTCGACCGCCGAGCCGCATTCGGCGCAGGTCGCCTCGAGGATGGCGTCGCCCTCGCGGCGCCCGTCGACGCTGGTCTCCGGCAGCCACTTGTGATTCGGGCAATAGTAGGCCGTCTTGCACACCATGCCCTGGCAGAAGAGGCGCTCGAACGGCTCGTCGAAGTCGAGCAGGCCGAGGTCGTGCAGCACCATGGTGAAGAACCTGCGCGTAGATCAGGTGCATGGTGGCGTGCTCGATGCCGCCGATGTACTGGTCGACCGGCATCCAGTGTCGGATCGCCTCGTGGTAGAGAAGGCCGCCTGTCCGTTCTGGGGATCGCAGTACCGCAGGAAGTACCAGGACGAGTCGACGAAGGTGTCCATGGTGTCGGTCTCGCGCCGAGCCGGCGAGCCGCACGACGGGCAGGCGGTGTGGACGAACGACTCGCTCGAGGCGAGCGGGTTGCCACCCCCGGCGCGGAAGGCGACGTCGGTGGGCAGCAGCACCGGCAGCTCGGAGATCGGCACCGGCACGGTGCCGCAGGTGTCGCAGTAGACGACCGGGATCGGGCAGCCCCAGTAGCGCTGGCGGGACAGCAGCCAGTCCCGGAGCTTGAAGTTGATCTCCGCCGAACCGTGGCCTTCTGCCGCGAGCCACGCGATGATGTCGCTCATCGCGTCGACGTTCCGGCGACCGTCGAAGGGCCCCGAACCGACCATCCGCCCGGGCTCGACGTACGCCTCGGTCATCGCCTCGGGGTCGAGGTCCCGCCCCTCGGGTCGGATCACCACCCGGATGTCGAGGCCGTACTTGCGCGCGAACTCGAAGTCGCGCTGGTCGTGGGCCGGCACCGCCATCACCGCGCCGGTGCCGTAGGTCATGAGCGCGAAGTTGGCCACCCACAGCGGCACCGTCTCGCCGCTGACCGGGTTGGTGACGTGAAAGCCGGTGAAGACCCCGACCTTCTCCCGCTCGGCAAGGTCGCGGGCTGAGGTCGAGCCGGCCCGCATCTCCCGCACCGCGGCCATGACCCGGGTCTCGTGCGACGTTCCCCTGACCAGCCTCTCCACCAGCGGGTGCTCGGGTGCGAGGGACATGAAGGTGACGCCCCACAGGGTGTCCGGGCGGGTGGTGAAGACCGGCACCTCGTCTCCGGTCTCGGTGACCCTGAACACCACGCGCGCACCTTCGGAGCGGCCGATCCACTCCTTCTGGAGCTTGAGCACCGAATCCGGCCACCTGCCTTCGAGCTGCGCGTGGTTGTCGAGCAGGCGTTGCGCGTAGGCGCTCATGCGAAAGAACCACTGCGACATGTCGCGCTGCTCGACCTCGGTACCACACCGCTCGCAGCCGTCGGCGAGGACCTGCTCGTTGGCGAGCACGGTCAGGCACGACGGGCACCAATTGACCGGGGCGGTCTTCTTGAAGGCGAGCCCCTGCTCGAGGAAGCGCAGGAAGAGCCACTGCGTCCACCGGTAGTAGTCAGGGTGGGAGGTGGCGAGCTCGCGCCGCCAGTCGTAGCCCCATCCGGCTCGCGCCATCTGGGCCTTCATGCGTCCGATGTTGGATTCGGTGAACTCGTGGGGATGCACGCCGGTGCGGATCGCCGCGTTCTCGGCCGGAAGCCCGAACGAGTCCCAGCCCATCGGGGCCAGCACCTCGAAGCCGCGCAGCATCTTGTACCGGGCGACGACGTCGCCGAGGGTGTAGTTGATCACGTGACCCATGTGGAGGACGCCGGAGGGATAGGGATACATGCAGAGCACGTAGGACTTCGGGCGGGGTTCGTCGTCGTCCGTCTCGAACAGCCCTGCTTCGCGCCATCGCGCCTGCCAACGCCGCTCGATCTCGGCGAAGTCGTAGTCGTGGCCCATCTCCACCTCCGGCGGGGTCGAAACCCGACCGCCGACCACGGGGCGCACGGCGCCCGGGCCGGCGGAAGCCACAGAATACCCCAGCGCACGTCGACCGGGGTGCGCGATGATGGGAGTGCACTCGGAGCCGTAGAACGAAGGGAGGTGCGATCATGCGCGCGTTTCGATGGATGTTGATCTCGGTCGCGGTGTCGGCGGGCGCCGCGGCTTCCGCCCAGGAAATCGCTCGGGCGGTCGAGGTGCTGAACTTCCCGAGAGTGCAACGGATCGACGGCTCGGTGGAGATCGACGGCCCGGTCCCGAGCGCGAGTTCGGTCCGTTTCCAGGAGGTCGTGGTGACCCCCGTGGACCGCACGGAGACCACCCGGCTGACCCTGGTGGGCTCGGTCTCGACCGAGGGATTCGCGTGGGCCTCCATCAGCCTGGCCGGTGAGATCAAGGGCACGACCACTCGTGCCGGAACCGTCGGGGCGGTCCTGGTGCCGGCCGAGGAGGTCGCCCAGCGGGCGCTGACCGAGGACGGGGTCTATCTCTTCCCGCTCGAGGCGGCGGCTCCGGCGCTGGCTGGCGCCCGCGGGTGGGTCGCCGACCAGGAGACCCGCCTTTCGATCGGCTTTGCCCGCTACAATCTCTACCTCTACAACTCGACCGACAAGTCGGTCGGAACAACGGTGTGGATCTACCTCTCCAACTCGTGACGAGCAAGCCCCCCCTGCTGCTGCTCTTCGACATCGACGGCACGCTCATGCTGTCCGGCGGCGCCGGCTCGCGCGCCATCAACCGCGCCGTCGAGACGCGCTTCGGGATCCGGAACGCCTTCTCCGGCATCACGCCCGACGGCAAGACCGACCCGTTGCTCTTCCGCGAGGTGATCGAGCGCCACCGGCTCGGCGACGACCCGACGCTCGAGGCCGAGCTGTCCGGGATGTACCTGCGCTTCTTCCCGGACGAGATGGCCCGGTCGCCGAGCGCCCGGCTGCTGCGGGGAGTGTCGGACACCCTCGAGATCCTCTCGGCGAGGTCCGACCTGGCGCTCGGCATCCTGACCGGGAACCTCGAGGCCAGCGCCCGGGTCAAGCTGGCCCACTTCGGCATCGACCGCCACTTCCGGTTCGGGGCCTTCGGCTCCGACAGCCCCGACCGCGATCACCTCGTGCCGGTGGCGGTCGGACGGGCCGAGCGCGCGCTCGGACGGGCCGTCGGGCTCGGCCGTCACGTGGTGGTGATCGGAGACACCCCGCGCGACGTCGCGTGCGCGCTCGCCAACGGCGCAACCGCGATCGGCGTGGCGACGCACCGGTACAGTCGGCGCGAGCTCCACGATTCCGGGGCCCATGCGGTCCTGCCCGATCTGCTCGATGCCGAGGCCCTGCTGGAGGCGGCACGGTCCTCTCCGTGACCCTGAACCGAGCCGGCCCCGTCCACCGCTCGCCCGACCCGCGCCGTCGGGCGGTCATGGAGCATCCGCCCGAGCACCCTCCGGGCGTTTCCGCCATCGTCTACACTCGTCAGGTGACCACCGTCCCTGCGCCTTCCCGCAGCCCGTCCGGGGCGCGAAGATGACGAGCCGACGGAGCTTCCTTCGCCTCGCCGCCGGCGCCGCGGCCGCCGCCGGCCTCCGGCTCGACGCGACCCCGCTCGAGCCCGCGGCCGGACGCAGCCTGCGGCTGCTCGTGCTCGGCGGCACCGGGTTTCTCGGACCCCACGTGGTCGAGCATGCGGTGGCCCGCGGTCACCGGGTGACCCTGTTCAACCGCGGGATCACGAATCCCGACCTCTTCCCGGACCTCGAGAACCTGCGCGGCGACCGCGAAACCGGGGAGATCGGGGCGCTCGCGGGGCGGACGTGGGACGCCGCCATCGACACCTCAGCGGTGCTGCCGCGGTGGGTGCGCGACAGCTCGAGGGCGCTCGCGGGGCGCGTCGGACAGTACCTCTTCACCTCGTCGATCTCGGTCTATCCCGACACCTCGCGGCCTGGGATCGACGAGCTCTCCCCGGTGGCGCGGCCCGCCGACCCCTCCTCGGAGGTGGTCACCGCCGGTACCTTCGGCGGCCTCAAGGTCCTGGCCGAACGCGAGGTGCGCCGCGCGTTCCCGGGGACCGCGACGATCGTCAGGCCGGGCGCGCTCGCCGGACCTGGTGATCCCACCGACAGATTCACCTACTGGCCCGCCCGAATCCATCGGGGAGGCGAGGTGCTGGCCCCGGGCCGGCCGTCCTATCCGGTTCAGCTGCTCGACGCCAGGGATCTGGCGGCGTTTTATGTCCACCTGCTCGAGCGTTCGACATCCGGCGTCTACAACGCCGTCGGTCCGCTGTCCCCGCTGTCGACCGCCGAGCTTCTCTACGGGATCCGAGCCACCGTCTCGTCGGACGTCCGCTTCACCTGGGTGCGCGACGAGTTTCTCTTCGGCCAGGGGGTCTCCGCCTGGACCGACCTCCCGCTCTGGGTCCCTCCCCGCAACGGTCTCGAGGGTTTCTTCAGAATCTCGAACCGGAGGGGCGTCGATGCCGGTCTCGTCTTCCGTCCCCTCGCCGACACCGCCCGGGACGTCTTCGCCTGGTACCTGAAGCTGCCCGACGAGCGCCGCGCACGCCTGCGGACGGGACTCACCGCCGAGCGGGAGGTCGAGGTTCTGACCGCCTGGCACAACCGGCGCCGGTCGTTCTCGCCGGAGATGGTGACCTAGGGTCCCGACCTCCCTGTTCTTCGGAAGACCCGGCGCACTTCGTGCGGGCTAGCGAGCCCGGACGGCACGCTCGACCGCCAGGAGGTCGATCTCCGGCGGGGCGTCCGGCACCCCGGGCGACCATGCTCTGGCGTTGCCGTCGCAGGCGTAAACCACCCCTTCCCGGACCCAGTAGGCCGCGGTGTCGTTGAGGACCACGGCGGTCCCTCCGGCCAGCGGCGCCTCCGCCCACTTGAACGGCATCACGGTCTCAACCAGGGTCTCCCGGACCCGGTTGCTCGCCGTCGGCTGATCCATCACCAGCACCCTCAGAAGCAGGAGCCCGGCGCCCACCAGCGCCAGCCCGACGACGATCGGTGCGACCCTCTTCAGCCGGCGGCGCACCACCGGTGGCGGTGCCGGACCCGTGACCTCGGCAAATCCCGCGTCACCCGCCCCGGCCACCTCGAACTCCGCACCGCAGCGCCGGCAGTGCTGCACGGTGCCGGCGTAGCGCCCTGGAACCTGCATCTCGTGTCCGCAGGTCGCACACTCGTGGATCACCTGGGGTGAGCGTCCGGTCATGCCGGATCCAGGGTAGACCAACTCCGCCGTTCCGGACAGTGACCGAAAACACTGGCGCAGATGAGATTGCTGCGTTCAATTCGCTATCTCAAAACGGCCGCGATTCAGTTGCGCGCCGGAAAGCGGTGAGATAGCATCACGCCTGGGGGCGGCCCGACGCGGTGCTCAGGACGCGAGGAAGGACGCCGGTCGCTTGGGGTGAGCCGGCCGTGGTGTGGGTCGACGGGCCGGACCGTGGGGGCGCTGTTGGTCAGCCTTGATTCGGGCACGTCGAGGACCCATCAGCCGGCCGGTGGGACGGCGGGCTAGAGTGGATGCGCGATGAGGCTCTTCCGCATCATGCGAGCCGAGAGAGAAGCGACCGATGCAGAGCTGCGCACTGCCCTCCACCGTCGGTTCGGCCACTTCCGGCATCTGCTCGACGCCAACCACCGCGTATTGGCCACCCTGGCCGAGCTCGAGCAGCGGGCCCACAGCGGTCGAGCTCTCGAGCCGGAGGACCTGCTCGCCTCGGTGGCGCTGCTGCGGGAAGGAGTCGCCGAGATCGTGGATGCGATGGTCGAGCTCGGAGGTGAGCGATACCAGCCCCTCCGTGATGCCTACGATCGGGTCGACTCGAGGATCGACGGCCTGCTGGCTGGAGCTCGGGAGGCACCCGTCGACGATCTCGTGATCCCGATGAACGTCATCGACTGCGATCGTTCGCCGAGCGTCGGCAACAAGAACGCACGTCTCGGAGAGCTCCGAAACCTGCTCGGCCTGCCGGTGCCCGAGGGATTCGCGATCACCGCCTGGGCGGCTCGCCGTTTCTTCACCGGAAACGACCTCGACCGGCGGATCGCGGCCGCGCTCGACGGCATCTCCCAGCGGAACGCCGCCGAGTTCGAGAGCGCCAGCGCCTCAATCCGGGAGATGATCACCCGTAGCCCGGTTCCGCGCGAGCTGGACGACGCCATCCGTGGCGCCTCCTTCGAGCTCATGCAGCGCCGCCGAGCCACCCGCTTCGCCCTCCGCTCGTCGGCCATCGAAGAGGACGGCCTGCTGAGCTTCGCCGGCCAGTACCGCTCGTTTCTCAACGTGCGCGCGGCCGAGCTGGTGGATGCCTACCGCCGGGTCATCGCGTCCCAGTACACACCGAAAGCGATCTCGTATCGGGTCAGCCACTCGCTCGCCGAGGTCGACCTCGCGATGAGCGTCGGCTGCCTCGAGATGGTGGAGGCGGCGGCGAGCGGGGTCGCCTACAGCCGTGACCCCGTCCACCCCGCGCACGACGTGGTGATCGTGACCGCGGTGCTCGGCTTGGGCCAGCCGCTGGTCGACGGCAGCATGGCGGCCGACACCTTCGTGCTCGCCCGTGGCGACGGAAGCCTGCAGGATGCGCTGATCGTCGACAAGCCCCAACGGATGGTCATGTCCGAGGACTCCGGGACCGTTCTCGAACCGGTACCGGAGAAGCAGCGCTCCCAACCCGCGCTCGACCGCGAGACGCTGGCGACCCTCGCCCGCCATGCGGTGCGGCTGGAGGACCACTACGGCGGTCCCCAGGACATCGAGTGGGCGCTCGACGGCGACGGCCGGTTGGTGCTCCTGCAGTCGCGGCCGCTGCGAATCCTCGAAGCCCCCGTTGACGACCCGGCGCCGGCCCTCGAGGGGCTCGAGGTGGTGCTGCGGGGCGGCACCACGGTGTGCCCCGGAGCGGGAGCCGGAGCGATCGTCCACGTGGCGACCTCCAGGGACCTCGCGACCGTCCCCGCCGGTGCCGTGATGGTCGCCGAACGGCCGCTGCCGGGTCTGGTCTCCGCCATGCCCCGGATCTCGGCGCTGATCACCGCCGTCGGCGGGGTCGCCAGCCACATGGCGACCCTCGCGCGCGAGTACCGCGTCCCGACCCTGACCGGGCTTCCCGAGGCGGCTTCGCTGGCCGAGGGTCGAGTGGTCACCGTGGACGCCACCGGATGCGCGGTCTACGAAGGCAACCACCAGGCCCTGGTGGAAGCCCGGCGTCCGCGGCCCGACTCCCTCGAAGGCTCCTCGCGGCTGCGACTCCTGCGCGAAATACTGGCGGAGGTCGCACCGCTGCACCTGCTCCATCCGGCCGAGCCCGGGTTCACCCCCGAAGCCTGCCGAAGCTTCCACGACATCACGCGGTTCGCGCACCAGCTGGCGATGGAGGAGATGTTCCGGCGGGCCGGCGGCGCCGATGCCCGCCGCGAGGTCGGACTGCGGCTCAGGACGACGATCCCGCTCCAGATCAACCTGCTCTACCTTGACGAGGAGCCCGCCCGCGCCCGATCACGCGGCTGGGTCGGCGAGGACGACCTCGGCAGCCCCCTGATGCAGGCATTCTGGTCCGGGGTCCGGGAGGAGGGCTGGCCCGCTCCGCCGCCGGTCGACCTCAAGGGCTTCATGTCGGTGGTCAGCTCGCACATGCGGCGAGGCAGCCGGACCGGCTACTCCGAGGACAGCTACGCCATCCTCGGTCGTGACTACATGAACCTGAGCCTGCGCATGGGTTACCACTTCACGACCTTCGAGTCGGTCTGCACGGCCCAGCCGGGCAAGAACTACATCCGGGTCCAGTACAAGCACGGCGGCGCCTCGATCGAAAGGCGGATCCGACGGGTCCGCCTGATCTCCGAGGTGCTGGGCGCCGCCGGCTTCGAGAGCTTCTCCAAGGGTGACTTCCTGGACTCGCGCATCGCCTACCTCGAGCCGGAGGGAGTCGTGGAACGGCTCCTCATCCTCGGCCGGCTCGCGATCATGACCAAGCAGCTCGACATGGCCCTGTCGAGTGACGCAGTCACCGACTGGTACGCTCGGGACTTCATGCGCCGACTGGGGCTCGACACCAGGCGGCGATCCGACGATGCGGTACCCGCCGGATGAGCACGGGAGACTTCGCATGGAGATGATCCGCGCCCGCGACATCATGATTCCCCTCGACGACTACCCCCACATTCCCTACTGGTTCACCCTTCGGCAGGCGATGGCCGAGATGGAGAACTTCCAGCTCGACCGCGACGGTCGCCAGTCGCTGCCGCGAGTGGTCCTGGTCTTCGACGAGGCGTACAAGCTGCTCGGGCTGGTGCGCCGCCGGGACATCATGCGAGGGCTGGAGCCCCGCTTCCTGCTGACCGAGCACGTGCACCACTCCAAGGGCTTCCTCGACGTGCACCCCGACCCCGACCTTGCCGAGCTCACGTCGGAGGCGATCGTCAAGCGCATCCGCGAACAGTCCGAGCGACCGGTGAGCGACGTGATGATCCCGATCAAGCTCACGGTGGATCATGACGACCTCCTGCAGAAGATCGTCAACGTCCTGGTCGAGAACAACATGAGCCTCATTCCGGTGCTGCGGGACGCCCAGGTGGTCGGCGTCGTGCGCACGGTCGAGGTCTTCCACGAGCTCGGCAAGCTCGTGCTGTGACCACGGAAGGAACCGCACCATGAGCGACGGCTCCCCATCCAAGATCCCCGCCCACGCGCCCGGAGGGCTGCCCAGCAAACCCGACCAGATCCAGATCGGAGACCTCAGCGCGGGACGAACGATCGACTGGAAGCGGCTCGCCTTCATTTCGCTCGGCGTCGGCCTCTTCCTGCTGGTCTGGTTGGCGCCTCCCTTCGCCGACGCGGTCGACCCGCAGGGTCAGCGCTTCGCTCTCAGCCGCGAAGGCAAGCTCGCGCTCGCCCTGTTCCTGCTGACCGCGACCTGGTGGGTGTTCGAGGTGATTCCGATCGGCGTCACCTCGGTCGGGGTCGGGGTGATCCAGG
Organism: uncultured Acidobacteriota bacterium; assembly: GCA_963714745.1. Classification (GTDB taxonomy): domain Bacteria; phylum Acidobacteriota; class Thermoanaerobaculia; order Thermoanaerobaculales; family Sulfomarinibacteraceae; genus CAVQPK01. The sequence continues at coordinate 510,351 of CAVQPK010000007.1, read as the reverse complement.
CGCTGTGGCTGATCCGACCGGCTCGCACCGCCTTCACCGACTTCCTCGACCCCTCGGTGTGGTTCATCATCGGCTCGATCGTGATCGGCATGGTGTTCTCGAAGACCGGCCTGACCAAGCGCATGGCCTACAAGATGCTGGTGCTGGTCGGTGAGAAGACCAGCCGGATCTACCTCGGCTGCTTCCTGATGACCGCCGGGCTGACCATGATCATGGCCCACACCGCGGTCGCCGCCGCGGTCTACCCCCTGCTGATGGCGATCTACTCGCTCTACGAGGAGGGCGACCGGCCGACCAGGTTCGGCAAGGGCCTGTTCATCGGCATGGCTTTCGTCGCCGGCGCCGGCAGCATCGTGACCCTCCTGGGCGCGGCCCGCGGCGCGGTCGCGATCGGTTTCTTCAAGGACATCGTCGGCCGCGAGATCTCCTTCTTCGAGTACTCCTGGTACCTGTTCCCGGTCGGCTGGGGCATGGTGTTCCTGCTGTGGGTGTTCTTCATGGTCTTCTTCAAGCCGGAGCGCCGCACCATTCCCGGCCTGCGCGAGCGCGCGAAGAACCTCTACGCCCGGCTCGGGCCGGTCTCGCGCACCGAGATTCTCACCCTGGTGATCGTCCTCTCGGCCATCGCAGTGCTCAGCCTGCGCTCCTTCGTGCCCGCCTTCCAGCCGCTCGACAAGAGCGCCGTCATCCTGGTGACCACGGTCCTGTTCTTCCTGCTCAGGATCCTGAAGATCGAGGACCTGGAGCAGATCCCGTGGAACATCGTGCTGCTCTTCGGCGGCGCCATGTCGATCGGCTTCTGCCTCTGGCAGACCGGGGCCGCCCAGTGGCTCGCCATCCAGTGGCTGATGCTCTTCCAGGACGCACACTGGTTCATCTTCGTGATGGGCATCTCGCTCTTCGTCCTGATCATGACCAACCTCATCATGAACGTCGCGGCGATCGCGATCTCGCTGCCGGTCGCGCTGGTGATCGCGCCCTACCTCAACGTCGCCCCCGAGGTCGTCCTGTTCTGCGCCCTCGCGACCGCCGGAATGCCGTTCCTGCTCCTGGTCGGAGCCGCGCCGAACGCCATCGCCTACGAGTCGAAGCAGTTCACCTCCGGGGAGTTCTTCCTCTACGGCATTCCCGCGAGCATCATCCTGATGGTCGTGCTCGGGATCACCGTGCTGGTCCTGTGGCCGCTGATGGGCATGCCGGTGGTGGCGCAGTAACCCCCCGGCCGATCAGCGCAGGACGACGCGGTCGCGGCCGGCGCGCTTGGCGTCGTAGAGTGCGTCGTCGGCTCGCTTGAGCATGTCGTCGAGGCCATCGTCGCCGGGCGCGAGCGCGGTGACACCGGCGCTGACCGTGACCGCGGCGAACCCCGCCGGCGCCTCGATCCTCAGCTGCCCGACCTCGACCCGGAGCCGCTCGGCGACGACCAACGCCGACTCGGCGTCCACGTCCGGCAGGAGGGTGGCGAACTCCTCCCCTCCGATGCGCCCGAACAGATCCTCGGCGCGCAGGGCGCGCCGGCAGAGCTTTCCGAACGCCTTCAGCACGTCGTCGCCGACCGCGTGCCCGTGGCGGTCGTTGACCTCCTTGAAGCGGTCCAGGTCGAGCATGACCGCCGCCAACGGCCGGCCGTGGCGCCGGGCACGGGCCAGCTCGGCCTCTCCCTGGAGAAAGAAGGAATGGCGGTTTCTCGCCCCGGTCAGCATGTCAACGGTGGCCAGCCGCCGCAGCTCGTCCTCGAGCCTCTTGCGCTCGGTGATGTCGCTGATCACGGTCTGGACGGCCGGCCCCTCACCGTACCAGGCCCGGCTCGAGATCACCTCGACGTCGATGAGCTCACCAGCGACGGTCCTGACGGCGAACTGCGCCGCGGGGACCTCGACGGTGGTCTGATTCAGCTGCTGCAACCTCTCCCGCACGAGCTCGTGGTCCCTCGGGGAGATGAAGTCGGTCACGTCGCGCCCGACCAGCTCGGACGGCCCGGCGGCGCCGATGATCCGGGTCGCGGTCGGATTGACGTACAGCACGCGGCCGTCCCGGTGGACCACGATCGCATAGGGTGAGGTCTCGACCAGGGTGCGGTAGCGCATCTCGCTGGCGGCCAGCGCGCGTTCGGCGTCGCGCCGCGCCTCGGCCTCCTCGACCAGCTCCCGGCGGGACTCTCGCTCGGCGGCCAAGGCAGCGTACTGGTGGCGGACCGCCCGTTGCAGGAGCCGATCGCCGACCGCGCCGAAGAGGTTCACCAGCAGGAGATAGAGGCCCACCAGCGCGATCTGGTTTGGCGCCGGGTGGAATCGGGACAACGCGAACAGCACGAAGGCGCCGCTGAACCCGAGGCAGATCCAGGTCGTCCGGGAGGGGGCGATCGGCACGAAGAGGTAGAGCACCAGCGCGATCACCATCACGGTCACCGCATGCTCGATCACCTCCCCCGGGCTGAGGGCGATGATCACCATGGTGCCGACGACGAGAACGGTCAGCGCTGCCGTCACCGACCACTCGACCCGATACCACCGGGTCGGTTCCCGGACGCCGAAGATGACCACGCTGAGAATGGTCGCCGCCACCGCGACGCGGATGACGAGCAGCAGCCAAAGCCGCGGACCGGCTCCGACGAGGAAAGCATCCACCGCCCAGCCCATCACGTAGAACAACGCACCGACCCAGGCCACCAGTCGGACCCGGGCGGCGAGCTCAGTCCAGGTGGCGGCTCGGTAGGCGCTCTCGACCCTGTGATCGGTGAAGAGACCCGTCCACAGCGCGGCACGGGCCGAGGGCCAGTCGAGAGCCGGAGCAGCGGCGCGGCGCGCCACGCCACTCGCCAAAGTCACCGGAGGTACCGACGCCACTCCCGAAGAGGCCTCCGCGGACCCGGAGTGTGGCGAGGTCCCGATCCGACACCTCCAACCTGAACCGTCTTCCTGGCGAGCGATCGCTGTCGGCCACCCCGATTGTACCTGCGACCCGAACCCGCCGCGAGCGGCAAGAACCGACCGGCGGTCCGATCACCGGCAGGGCGGTCAGTGGGAGTGGCTCTCCTGCGGGCCGAAGTAGGCGTTGCGGAACTCGCGGATCAGCACCCTGAGCCGTTCCACGTGGGCGAGATCCGTGGTCTGCTTGCACTTCATGGCCTCGACCGTCATCGTGTGCAGCAGCACCAGCTGCCGGACGTAGCCGTCCCAGGCATCCCCTTCCACCGCTGCGGGCGCCTTGATGCGCTGGGCGAGAAAGTAGGCGGCGATCTCGTCCTGGATCTTCTGCGCATGCTCGTCCTTGGTGGTGATCCAGCGGACGATCTGGTTGAAGTTGGTGGGGCTCTCCTTGCCCAGGGCCACGATCTGCCCCATCGCCTTCTCGATGGTGGCGACGTCCTCCTCGAGCATCTGGACCCGGAGCTCGTCGCCGTAGATGCCGCACGGGACCTGGCAGTGGGCCGCAGCGGGAATCACACCGGCAGCGAGGATCACGACGGTTGCGACCAAGACGGATGTGGGTTTCATGGAGCCTCCTCGCAGCCGCCAACAGGGCGCCGGGAACCCCCATTCCGAGGCGGGGACCACGGAGGCACAGAAGCCCAGAGGGACACAAGGCCCCACCCTCCCGAGGACAGCCCGTCCGGGCTCGCCAGCGAGCCCGGACGGGCTGCCATTGGCTGGGAGGGGGCCCTCTGTCCTCCTCTGTGGCTCCGTGCCTCTGTGGTTCACTCCGTCCGGAGCCGGTCGAGGATCGAGGTTCGCACCCACTGCGGGTCGAGCCACTCCAGCGGGTCCACCGACTGACCGTACACGAAGACCTCGAAGTGGAGATGGTCTCCGCCGGCCAGGCCGGTGGTGCCCGTCCGCCCGATCGTCTGCCCCCGCCCGACGGTGTCGCCGACCGCCACGTCGACCTGTGACAGGTGGCCATACCCCGTCATCAGGCCCATGCCATGGTCGATCAGCACCAAGTTGCCGTAGATCGCGAGCCAGTCCGCCCACACCACACGACCGGCGTTGGCGGCCGGCACCGCCGCCCGCGAGGTCGAAGCGAGGTCGATGCCGAGGTGGGTCTGGCGATCGACCTCCTCACCCCGGTACCGGTAGATCCGCCGCTCGGCGAATCCCGCCTGGAGCGCGCCGCGGGGCAGCTGCTCGAAGGCGCCGGACCACAGCAGGGCCGGGGCGGTGTCCGCGGAAAGATCGCGGATCGCCAGGAGATTGCGCGACCGCTGGTCGCCGTTGATCCGGAGGTACTGGTCGAGCAGCGTCCCGTCGCCTGAAAAGCCCGGGGTCCGGCTGGCGATAGCGGGCACCACGCGCTCCAGGAAGTCGTCCGAAACCGTGACCGTGTCGGTCTTCAGGTCTCGCCGGCGGAAGCCGTCGGCGAACGCCTGCTCGACCCGGTTGCCCGCATCGTCCTCTGCGAACGCCCGCACCGCCGAGCCGTCTTCGACCTCCCACGGAATGCCGAAGAGCACAACCCGCTGGTCCGACCGTCCGGCCGGATGGGGCGATGACGGCGACACGGCTCCACCGGCGACCACGCCGGACGACACCACCGTGTCGCCGACCCGGATGACCACCAGGCCAGAGCCTCCCTGGCGCAGCCAGTGTCGGGAGGACACCACCTCGAGCCGCGGGGGACGGGTTCTCACCGGGAGCCGGGCTTCGACCACCACCGGCTCGGCGCGACGGAGGGGACCGGCGAGACGATCCGCGACCGCGCGCACCGTGGCCTCGCCTTCCACGAGCCAGTCGAGCGCGCGGGTGCCGACCTCGGCCCGGAGGGTCAGCTCCGGAGTCCGGCCGTTGCGGCGGAGATCGAACGGACCCGGTCGTTTTAGCCGCTGCTCCGCGATGACCTCGACCCGGCCCCCCTGCTCGAGCTCGATGCGCACGCGGCCGAGCCCGTCCGCGGCCTCGACGAACCGTGCCTCGACCACATGCTCCCGGCCGATCGCCGCCCGCTGCGGGAGCAGCTCGACCTGCGGCGCTCCCCCGACCCGGAAGGCACCCCAGACTCCGTACCCGACCACAACGAGGACCACGAGAGCCAGCGGCAGGCGCCACACTCTCCGCGACTGCCTCCGTGTCCCGATTGCCGTTCCTCCTGGACATCGCACCTCCGGTCCCGCCTGCGTCGGCGGCACACGACTGCAGGCGGCATTATCCACGAGACCGGCGGTGCGCAGCGACGCGCGCTCGGTCAGTCCGGCGGCAGCGTCGACCGCCGCACCTGGAGCGCACGCTCGATCAGGTCGACCGATCCCTCGAGACCGAACGACGCCGCGTCGATGATCAGGTCGTACAGGCCGGGGTCGTCCGGCTCGACCCGGAACAGCCTGCGCACGAAGTCGCTGCGGCTGGCCTCCAGCTCGCGAAGCCGACGCTCGGCGGCTCGCCGCTTCAGCCCTTCCCGCTGCATCAGGCTCTCGATGCGAAAGCCCTCCGGTGCCACGATCCGGACCCTCAACCCGCGGCTCGGTGGCAGCAGCATGTTGCCGCCGCGGCCGACAACGACGACCGGCGCGTCGGCGATGGCGGCAAGGAGGACCCGTCCGAGCAGGCCGACGTAGGAGTCCTGAAGCAGCCAATCGCGAGTCGACCAGGGCGTAGAGGGTGTCCGAGAGCCAGTTCGAGCTGGTCTCGTCGAGCAGGGAGAGCATCTCCGGCGAGACCTCGAGGCGCGCCGCGAGCTCCTCCACCAGCTCCCGGTCGAGCACCCTCCATCCGAGACGCGCCCCCAGCCGGCGCGCGATCTCGGCGCCGCCGGACGCCACCTGGCGCGAGACGGTGACGAAAGGGTGGAGAGTGGGCGTCGCACCCGGCTCACGCCGCTCGCGGCCTGCCCGGACGAGCACCTCCCCGAGCCGCATCTGAAACTCCACCGCCCTCTCGGCGACGCTGCGCTGACCCTCGACCACCGGTCTCGTCATCGCCCACCTCCCGCGATCCAGCCACCGAAGTCTCCACACTGAATGTGGTGCGCCTCGCAGGCCCCCGCCACCACCGCCCCCGTGGCCGACCGTGATCGAACAACACCCCAGAGGCAACCAGACACGGGGCATAACGTACCGATTGACGTGCAGGGCGTTCGGCCACACCACTCGAATCGGAGCAGCCCGTTCACGAGACCCCCGAGGCGGTCGGCAGCGTCGACGACCACCTCCGGGACCCGGATGCCGCGGGCGGCAACCCGCGCCAGGGCGCTCATCCCGCAGCACCTCGGCATGGGCCGCTTCGAGATGCCGAAAGGGGTGGTCGCCCACCGCCCGGCCCCGGATTCCCACATCCCCATGAACCGAAGCGGAAGCGCCCGCACACCGGCTGCGAGGGTTGCGGGCAGAGGCCGCGCTGTGGCTAGTCGCGCGCCGCGGAGATGACCGGGTTGGCGAGCACACCCAGTCCTTCGATCTCGACCTCGACCACATCATGCTCGACCAGCGGGCCCACTCCCGAGGGGGTCCCGGTGAGGATGACGTCCCCGGGCTCCAGCGTCATCACGGCCGCCGCGTAGGCCACCAGCAGCGAGGGCGGGAAGACCATGTCCGAGGTGTTCCCGCGCTGTCGCTCGACCCCGCTGGCTCGGCACACGACCGATCGGCCGGCGACCTCGCTCTCGGCGAGCCCGGTCAGAAGCCACGGACCGATCGGGCAGAAGGTGTCGAAGCCCTTGCCGCGGGTCCACTGGCCGTCGCGCCGCTGGAGGTCGCGGGCCGTCACGTCGTTGGCGCACGTGACCCCGGCGACGAAGTCCCAGGCACGCTCGACCGGGACCGCGCGACACCGGCATCCGATCACCAGCGCCAGCTCAGCCTCGTGCTCGACCCGCTCGGAGAGCGTCGGCAGCACGATCGCCTCGCCGGGCCCGATCACGCTGGAGGGCGGCTTCAGGAACAGGAGCGGCTCGGCCGGCACCTCCACCTGGTGCTCCGCTGCGTGGGCGATGTAGTTGCGACCGACGCACACGATCTTGCTCGGCCGGCAGGGGGCGAGCAGCTCGAGTGTCTCGAGCCGGCCGAGCGAGGCGCCCGGGGTCGGCTGCGCCTCGCTCCAGGGCTCGGTGTCCACCGGCCGCGCCTCGCCGTCGCGGTCCACCACCGCCCAGCTCACCCGCCCCCCGATCCTGACCCGAACCCACCGCGTCGTCTCCGACATGCGTACCTCCACGGCGCACCGGGACGCGACCTCCCGCCTGCCCCGACATCCTACGACGATCCGTTGTCGAGGAGAGATGGACTACACTGGAAGACCCCCTTCGCCAGCCGGAGCGGGTGTCCCACGGAGAGCCCATGCCCGAAGCCGCCGACATCGAGAAGCCCCGGTCGAAGACTCGGAAGGGACGCCGAAACGGTCGCGCGGGGGTCAACCTCGGCCACCGGACCTACTACCTCAACCGGGAGCTGAGCTGGCTCGAGTTCAACCGCCGGGTGCTCGAGGAGGCGCTCGACCCGTCGAACCCGCTGCTCGAACGGGTGAAGTTCCTGTCGATCGTCTCGTCAGCAACCTCGACGAGTTCTTCATGATCCGCGTGTCCGGCCTGCGCAACCAGCTCGCCGCCGGGGCCGTCAAGGCGCCCGCCGACGGCATGAGCCCGGCCGAGCAGCTGGCGGCCATCCGCGAGCAGCTGGCGCCCATGCTCGACCAGGCTCATGCCTGCTGGACGCACGAGCTGGCGCCGCGGCTGCGCGAGCACGGTATCTCGGTGCTCTCCCTCGACGAGCTCAAGGGCAAGCAGCGCAAGCTCCTGCGCCGACACTTCAAGGCCGAGATCCTCCCGGTGCTGACCCCGCTCGCGTTCGACCCCGGCCACCCTTTTCCGCACATCTCCAACCTGAGCCTGAACCTCGCCGTCGTCGTCGAGGACCCCGAGCACGGGCGAGCGCTTCGCCCGCGTCAAGGTGCCGCAGGTCTTCCCTCGGCTGCTGCGGATCCCGAGCGAGGACCGGGCCGACGACTACGAGCGGCTGGGTCTCGGCGAGCTCAGCTCGTCGACCTTCGTGTGGACTCGAGCAGGTGGTCGCGGCCAACCTCGACCTGCTCTTCCCCGGGTTCGAGGTCCTGGAGGTCTACCCCTTCCGGGTCACCCGGGACGCCGACCTCGAGATCGAGGAGGACGAGGCCTCCGACCTGCTGTCCGACGATGATGGAGGTGGTCGGCCAGCGCTACTTCGGCAACGGCGTCCGGCTCGAGGTCGACGCGCGCATGCCGACCGACATCCGCGAGATCCTGCTGCGCAACCTCGGGCTGCCCCCTACCAGGTCTACGCCCGGGACGGCCCGATCGGCCTGGCCTCGACTCTCATGGAGCTCGCTGCGCTCGACCGCCCCGAGCTGAAGGACGCGCCGTTCGTCCCGGTCCCGGCCCGTGCTCTCTCGGCCGACGGCGGGCCTGTTCGAGGCGATTCGCGCAGCCGCGACATCCTGCTCTACCACCCCTACGACAGCTTCGGCCCGGTGGTCGACTTCCTGCGCGCCGCGGCGCGCGACCCGAACGTGCTCGCGATCAAGCAGACGCTCTACCGGGTCGGACCGAACTCGCCGGTCGTCGAGGCGCTCATGAACGCCCGCGAGAACGGCAAGCAGGTGGCGGTGCTGGTCGAGCTCAAGGCCCGCTTCGACGAGGAGAACAACATCGTCTGGGCGCGGGCGCTGGAACGCGCGGGCGTCCACGTGGTCTACGGGCTGGTGGGCCTGAAGACCCACGCCAAGATGTGCCTCGTCGTGCGCCGCGAGGCGGACGGCATCCGGCGCTACGTGCACCTCGGCACCGGCAACTACAACCCGGTGACCGCGCGGATCTACACCGACCTCGGCCTGTTCACCGTCGACCCCGAGATCGCGACCGACGTCTCCGACCTGTTCAACGCGCTCACCGGCTACTCGCGGAAGACCGACCTACTCGCAGCTCCTGGTCGCCCCATCGACGATGCGCCAGGCGATCCTCGATCGGATCGAGCGCGAGATCCAGGTCCACCGGACGCGCGGCGGCGGCACGCTCGCCTTCAAGATCAACTCCCTGGTCGACAAGCGCTGCATCCAGGCGCTCTACCGGGCGTCGCAGGCCGGGGTCGAGGTCGACCTCCAGGTGCGCGGCATCTGCTGTCTGCGGCCCGGGCTCGAAGGGGTCAGCGACACGATCACGGTGACCTCGGTGGTCGGTCGGTTCCTCGAGCACACGCGCATCTTCTGGTTCCGCCAACGGCGGCGACGAGGAGGTCCTGATCGGCAGCGCAGACCTGATGCCGCGCAACCTCGACGGCCGGGTCGAGCTGCTGGTGCCGGTGCGGAACCCGAAGCTCAGGGCCACGATCCGGGACGAGATCCTCGCGGTCCACCTGCGCGACACCGCCAAGGCCCGTCTGCTCGCTGCCGACGGCACCTACCAGAGGGTCCGGCCGCCGGAGGGCGATCCCCCGTTCGACTCCCAGGCATGGATGATCGCCCACCGGGACCGTCTGCACGCCGACGAGTAGCCCCTTTCGTTACCCGGGGCGGGAAGCTCTCCCGCGTCCCACGTCCCGGGTAACGAAAAGCCCCCCGAGCTCTCGGGAGGCCTCCCTCCTTCCCCGCACGAACCGTACGGGTCTCGAAGACGGGTGCATCTTACCCCGGAAGTGACCGCGCGACGACCTCGAGCACGTCGTGGGTGGTCGCGTCCTCGGCGCCGGTCTCGCGCTGCGCATCCGACAGCATCGCGAAGCAGAACGGGCAGGCGACGCCGACGTTGGCGCACCCGGAGGCCGCGAGCTGGCCGTACCGGGTCTGGTTGATGCGCTCGCCGTGCTTCTCCTCGAGCCACATCCGTCCGCCGCCGGCGCCGCAGCACATGGCCTTCTCGCGCGCCAGCGTGGCCTCGCGCACCTTCACCCCGGGAACCGCGCGGAGCAGGAATCGGGGAGCGTCGAACTCTCCATTGGTGCGACCGAGGTAGCAGGGGTCGTGGTACGTCAGCTCGAGGTCCACCGAGCGGCTCGGCTTGATGCGGCCCGCCCGCACCAGCTCCGCGACCAGCTGGGTGCCGTGCACGACCTCGTACGCTCCGCCGAAGTCACCGTACTCGTGGGCCAGGGTGTTGAGGCAGTGCGGGCAGTTGGTGACGATCTTCCTCACGCCGTACCCGTTGAGGGTCTCGACGTTCTGAGCAGCGAGCATCTGGAACAGGTACTCGTTGCCGAGCCGCCGTGCGGCGTCGCCGGTGCACGTCTCCTCGGGTCCGAGGATCGCGAACTTGATCCCCGCAGCCTTCAGGATCTTCGCGAGGGCGCGGGAGGTCCGCTTGCCGTTGTCGTCGTAGGATCCGGCGCAGCCGACCCAGAACAGGTACTCGAAGTCTCCGCCGGCTTCGGCGGCGAGCGGGACCTCGAGGTCCCCCACCCAGTCGGCGCGGTTCTCCGGCGCCAGCTGCCACGGGTTGCCGTTGACCTCCATGCCGCGGAAGGCCGGCTGCGCCTCTTCCGGGAACTCGGCCTTCTCCAGCACCAGATTGCGGCGCATCTCGACCAGCTTGTCGACGTAGCTGATGTCGAGCGGACAGGCGTGCTCGCACCACCGGCAGGTGGTGCAGGCCCAGATCACCTCGGGGTCGACCACGGCAGGCACCAGCTCGACCTCGGACGCGGCGCCGGCGTCGCCCGGGTCGAGCAGCAGCCCCCGCTGCTCGCGGTAGACCTGGTCGCGCACGCTCTTGAGGTAGAGCACCGGCTCCAGCGGCTTGTGGGTGAGCGTCGTGGGACAGAACTCGCGACATCGTCCGCACTCGGTGCAGGTGTACATGTCGAGCATCTGCTTCCAGGAGAAGTCGGTCACCGTGGCGACCCCGAAGCGGCTCGACTCGTCGATGTTCTCGAGGTCCATCGTCGGGAGCTTCCCGGGCGCCTCGAGGTTGGTGAAGTAGACGTTGAAGATCGAGGTGTAGACGTGGAAGTGCTTGGAGTACGGGAGCTCGTTGGCGAAGTAGTAGAGCGTGACCAGGTGCAGCCACCACGCCCCACCGTAGACCCACTGCAGGCTCCCGGTGGAGAGGCCCTCCATGAGGCGACCGAAGAACGAGGAGACCGGGAGGAAGGAGGCTTGCATCCCGGCCGCGATCCGCGCGCCCTCGGAGACCAGGTCGGTCAGCATCAGGATCGCGATCAGTCCGATCACCAGCCAGGCGCCGAAGGACTGGACCACCCGCTTCGGCTTGCTGACCCCGCGCCGCCACAGTGCGAACCCGAGGCCGACCAGGACGAGCACCTCGAAGATGTCCTTCGAGAACAGGTAGAGGTGCCCGACCGGGGTGTGGAGCAGCGGCAGCTCCCAACCCGCGAACAGGCCTTCGAGCACCATCGTCACGGTGCGCACGCTGACCACCAGGAAGCCGTAGAAGATGAGCAGGTGGTAGAACCCCGCCACCGGGTCGTTGAACATCTTCTTCTGGCCGAGGGCGTAGGTCAGCACGTGCTTGAGTCGCTCGGGCACGCGGTCGAAACGGTCGTCCGCCCGCCCCAGCCTCAACACCTGGAACCGCCGGCCGAGCGAGAGCGCGACCCCGCCGACCCCGAGCACCGTCAGGATCCAGAACCAGACCACGCCTGGAACGCCGAGGAAGGCTCCGGCGGTCGCGTGACTCAGAACGCTCGTGGGCTCCATGCTCCCTCCCTCTCCTGTCGAATGGAATGGACGCGCGACAGTGCCCAAAACGACGCGCGCCCGGGCCTTCGCGGTTCGATGCGGTGGGTCACGGAGGCGAGTATAGCAGAGACTGAATGAACGTTCACTCAGTCTGAAGTGCGACCAGCTTGGCGAGCAGCGACGAGGTCGGAAGGCCCGGCCGGAGAGGGTCGGCCCAGCGCCAGCCGTCGCCGAGATGCGGTTCGCCGGGCGCCTCGGTCAGCACGGCCACCACCCGGATCCGTCGGTGGGTGATCCCGTGGTGCACCACCCCGAGCACCACCGCGCTCCCGCCGGCCACCTCAGGGGGGAGCAGGCCTCGCGCGGCCTCCGCGGGCGCGTCTCCGTCCGCGAGGTCGGCGACCGCCGGCAGCCAGAGACCGCGCAGGATCGGACCCTGGTCGACCCGACGCAGCAGCCACCTCCCGTTCGGAGCACGAGCGCAGGACGCGACCCACCGGTGGTCCTCGCGCGGCCGGGTCCGCCGGACCGGCGGGTAGGCTTCGGGCTTGCCCAGCCGCCGGGCGCTGCAGATGCCGCCGAAGGGGCAGCCGCCGCAAGCGGGTCCGCGCGGAGTGCACACGGTCGCCCCCAGCTCCATCAGCGCTTCGTTGACGGAGCCCGGCGACCGCCCCGCCATTCCCCGCCCCACCCAGGCGAGGATCAGCCGACGACCGTCGGCGGACCGGGGATCCCGGTCGAGTGCCAGCACTCGCGCCCCCACCCGCAGGACATTTCCGTCGAGCACCGGCTCCGGTCGCTCGAAGGCGAGCGAGGCCACGGCGGCGGCGGTGTAGGGCCCGACCCCGGGCAGCCGGCTCAGCTCCGCGGCGGTGTCCGGCAGGCCGCCGAGCGCGGCGGCGGACCGGGCAGTGCGGTGCAGGAGGCGGGCCCGTCGGTAGTAGCCGAGGCCCGACCAGGCCGCCACCACCTCCGCCTCGTCAGCCTCTGCCAGCGCCTCGAGGCTGGGAAAGCGCCGGAGGAACTCGGCGAACCGAGGCGCCACCCGCTCGACCTGGGTCTGCTGCAGCATCGCCTCGGAGACCAGCACGTGGTAGGGCTCTCGGGGCTCCGTGCGCCATGGCAGCGCGCGGGCGTTGGCCGCGAACCACTCGAGCAGGCGGTCGAACGCGTGCATCGGGACATCCTAGCCCGAAGGTGGTAGTCTGTCCGCGAGGAGCGCGCTGCTCGCGACGCGGTCGCGGTCGCACGGCGCGCTCCACGCGGGGCCGCACGAGTCCCGCCCGGAGATCCATGAAACGTACCATGCTGATCAATGCGCAGGTCCCCGAAGAGCTGCGCCTCGCCATCGTCACCGACGGAGTCCTCGACACCTACGAGGTCGCAGCCGCCGAGGCCGGCCTGACCCGCGGCAACATCTACCGCGGCGTCGTCGCCAGCGTGCAGCCGAGCCTCGACGCGGCGTTCGTCGAGTACGGTGCCGCACGCCACGGCCTGATCAAGGCCGACGACGTGCTGCCCACCGCCGCCCACCGGAAGCTCGACGACGGGGAGCGCCACCACCGCATCGACAAGATGCTCGAGAAGGGGCGACCGCTCCTGGTCCAGGTGACCCGCGATCCGATCGACGCCAAGGGCGCCGTGCTGACGACGAACGTGAGCTTCGCCGGACGCTACCTGGTCCTGATGCCGCTCGACGAGGTGCGCGGAGTCTCGCGCAAGCTCGAGGACGAGGAGATCCGCCGCGAGCTGCGCGAGAAGGTCGACGCGCTCGAGCTGCCCGAGAAGTGCGGCGTGATCGTTCGCACCAACGCCATCGACCAGAACAAGACGACCCTCAACCGCGACCTCGGCGCGCTGCTGCGTCTGTGGAAGCGGGTTCAGCGCGAGGCGAGCCAGGGCAAGGGGCCCAAGCTCCTCTACTCCGACCAGGACCTGATCGTCCAGGCGCTGCGCGATCTGCTCGACTCCTCCGTGGAGGAGGTGTGGATCGACTCGGACGACGCCTACGACAAGGCCCAGCAGTACGTCAAGAGCTTCATGCCCCGCGCCAAGACCCAGCTGGTGCGGTACCGCGAGCGCATGCCCCTGTTCAGCAAGTACCAGCTCGAGGAGCAGATCGAGTCGATCTACCAGCGGCGGGTGGCGCTGCCCAAGGGTGGCTCGATCGTCATCGACGGCACCGAGGCGCTGACCGCGATCGACGTCAACTCCGGTCGGTCGCGCGGGGGCGGGAGCCAGGAGGAGACGGCCACCGCCACCAACCTCGAAGCGGCCGCCGAGGTCGCCCGCCAGCTCCGGTTGCGGGACATCGGCGGGCTGGTCGTGGTGGACTTCATCGACATGCGCTCGCGCAAGCATCGCGGACAGATCGAGAAGGCCCTCAAGGACGCGATGAAGCCCGACAAGGCCCGCTGGAACGTGGGCCGAATCAGCCCCAACGGCCTGCTCGAGATCAACCGGCAGCGGATCAAGCAGGCGCTGCAGCTGCGCACCCACCGGTCGTGCCCGACCTGCGGCGGCGCCGGGATCATCGCCAGCCCGGAGCTGATCGGGCTCAACATTCTGCGCCGGATCGAGACCCGCGCCGTGACCGGCCGCCTGCAGGCGGTGCGGGTCGAGCTCCACCCGGAGCTCGCCGACGCGATCCAGAACACCCGACGGCGGGAGCTGGCGGCGCTCGAGGCGGAGTTCGAGATCCGGATCGAGGTCATCGCCGCGCCCGGGCTCCATCGGTCCGAGGAGCGGGTCGAGTGGACCCAGCGTGAGGTGGAGCGCCGACCGGCGCCCCCGCGGGACGCCGCCAAGGCAGCCGACGTCGCAGAGCCCGGGCGTGGCGACAGCGCGGACGCACCGGCGGAGGCCGCCGACCCCAGGCGGCCCGACGATGACGGCAAGCCCGCGGTGAAGCGACGCAGCAGAGGTGGCCGACGCCGCCGAAAGAAGGACGTCGACCCGACCGGCGCGCCCACAGCCGACGACAGCACGAGCCCCGGAGGAGACGACGGTCACGGCGAGAGAACCGATGCCGCCACGCCGGACGCGGCGGCGGCCGGCGACGACGGCGAGCCCGCCAAGACCACTGCGCGCCGCCGGCGTCGACGGCGCAAGAAAGCCCCGGACGAGGGCGCCGGTTCGGCCGAACCCCACGACGCGGCCGGCCCTGGCGAGGTCCACGAGCCCGGGAACGACGACCCCGACGAGCCGGACGGCGCAGACGGATCCCCGGCCAGGAAGAAGCGCCGCAGACGGCGGCGCAGAAAACCCGCCGGCGCCGCCGGCCCGGGCGAGGAGAGTGCCGCCGAGGCGCCCTCCATCGACCTCCCGTCCTCGGCTCCGGTATTCGAGGCCGGCGCACCACCGGGCCCGGCGGCCGAGCCCTCCGGGTCGCCTGCGGTCGAGACGGCCGGGACCCCGGAAACGGTGGAGAGGCGCCCCTGGTGGCGCACCCTGAGCCGGCGCGGCTGACCGACCTTGGACCGCGTCGTCGCGGAGGCGTCCCCCGCTCGACGTGCCGACCGGTCTCACCGGTAGCGACTCGACGCCCGGCTCGGTGCCGTGTCCGCGGTCCCGTCCGCGATCCGATCCATCACTGCAGCTCGTGACCGATGACCTATAATCCGCTCCCGTCGGTAACGCGCGCAGCGACAGCGGCACAGGAGGGGACAGGTGGCAGACCGAGAGGCCGAGGAGCGACGTCTCATCGAGCTGATGGTCGGCTACCAGAACGGCAGCATGCACGCCTTCTCCGACCTCTACGCCGAGCTCTCCGGGCCCCTGGGTCGTTACCTGTGGACCTTCGTCCGCGACCGCACCGTGGCCGAGGACCTTCTCCAGGACACCTTCCTCCAGCTCCACCGTGCGCGCCGCACCTACACCCCTCCCCGGCCGGTCAAGCCGTGGGTGTACGCCATCACCCGGCATGTTGCCCTGATGCACCTGCGGTCGAGGCGGCGTCGCAAGGAGAGCGTTGCGGCGGACGAGCTGCCGGAGATCCCGGTTCCGCCCGAGCTCGAACCCCTCGCCGACCGCGCCACCGTCCATCGCCTGTTGGCGGACCTGCCACGCCAGGCGCAGGAGGTGCTGATCCTGCACCACCTGCTCGGGCTGAGCTTTGACGAGGTCGGTCAGATCCTCGGTGTCGCGGGGGGCACCGCCAAGGTCCGCGCCCACCGCGCAATCAAGGTCCTGCGGGCCCGGCTCGACGACGAGGGAGGCATCGCATCGTGAACGCGCGACCGATTCCCGAGAGCCTCCGACGGGCCGTTTCGGCCGACCTCGCTCCGGTGAGGCCACTGCGGCCTCTCTGGATGCGGGCCGCGGCCGTCGCGGCGGTCTGCGTGCTCCTGCTCGGCGTCGGCCTTGCGGGGCTGAAGCTCCGCGGCGACCTCCGCGAGCTGCCGATGTGGCTCGGATGGGGCGGGGCCCTGCTCCAGCTCACGGTGGGTGTGCTGCTCGCAGGTCTCGCGCTGCGAGAGGCGGTGCCGGGACGGGCGATCCCGAGCGGGGCCGTGCTCGCGGCCGTCGGCTTCGGGCTCTCGTTCCAGCTCGCCGTCGGCGTCCTGACGTGGCTGGCGAGCCCCGGCCCGGTCTTCACCTGGGCCGGATCCGCTGCCGGTGTCGCCTGCATGCGCCACGACATCGCCTTCGCCCTGCCCGCCGTCGCGCTCACCTTATGGCTCGTGTTCCGGGCGCTGCCGCTGCGGCCGGCCGTCGCCGGACTGCTGGCCGGGGCGGGGACGGGCATCGCCGCCGACGCGATCGGGCACTTGCTGTGCCCGATGTCCGACCTGCGCCACGTCGTGGTCTGGCACAGCGGTGCGATCCTCGTGGTCGCCCTCGCCGGTTCGCTCGCGGGACTGCTGCTCGGGCGCGTCTTCGGCCGGAGCTGAGCCGGCTCGGACGACCCCGGCAACCGGCCAGAGGGCGGCCGGCTGCTCCCGCGTCCGATGGGGAATTCGCAGCGCTCCGCTCGCCTTGACAACGGTGGGCAGCGACCGCCACAGTAGCTGCCGGCGCGCCGCACACGAGCCGCCGAACCGGAGGCATCAGGATGACCCAGGAGATTGACTTCAGCGATCTGTCCCTCAAGGACGCACTCGACCTCGCGATCCTGGTCGAGGACGAGGCCATGGAGCGCTACCTCGAGTTCACCGACCAGATGGTGACGCACCACACCGAGGACTCGGCGCACTTCTTCCGCTTCATGGCGGCCAACGAGAAGAAGCACGGCGACGAGTTGCGCGAGCGACGCGAGCGCCTGTTCGGCAACCAGCCGCCCGCCGTCGACCGCTCGATGCTGTTCGACGTCGAGGCTCCCGAGTACGACCGCGCACGGGCCTTCATGTCGGTGCACGAGGCGCTTCGGGTCGCGTTCGCCGCCGAGACCAAGGCCTACGAGTTCTTCGATCGCGCCCTGCCGAGGATCGAGGATCCAGATGTCCGGGAGCTGTTCACCGAGCTCCGGCAGGAGGAGATCGAGCACCAGGACCTGGTCCAGGCGGAGATGGCCAAGCTCCCGCCGGAACAGAACTTCGACCCCGACGATTTCGTCGACGAGCCGCGCGGCCAGTAGCGGCCGCGACACTCGAGCCCACGATTCACGCTGCCGTCGCCGTCTGAGAGGGAGTCGCAGATGCGGTACTGGCCAGGTCCGCCGCCCGACGCGGACCGTGTCGGCGTGCTGCTGACCAATCTCGGCACCCCCGATGCGCCGACCGCTGCCGCACTGCGCCCCTACCTCAAGCAGTTCCTCGGCGACCCCCGGGTCGTCGAGGCGCCCCGGCTGGTGTGGTGGCTGATTCTCAACCTGGTCATCCTCCCGACCCGGCCGGCACGTTCCGCCCGTCTCTACCGTGCGATCTGGACCGCCGGAGGATCGCCGCTGCTGACCACCTCGCGCCGCCAGGCAGCCGCGCTGGGGGAGCAGCTCGCGGCCCGCACCGGTCGCGCCCTGCCGGTCGAGGTCGGCATGCGCTACGGTCGTCCGGCGCTCGCCGACGCGATGCGGTCGCTCGCAGGCCAGGGCTGCTCCCGCCTGCTCGTGCTCCCCCTCTACCCCCAGTACTCCGCGGCCACCACCGGCTCGACCGTCGACGCCGTGGGCGCCGAGCTCTCCCGGTGGCGCCACGTGCCGGAGCTGCGCACGGTGCGCTCGTATGCCGATCATCCCGGCTACGTTACGGCTCTCGGCGCGAGCATTCGCGAGGCCTGGCGCGAGGGCGGCCCGCCCCGCAAGCTCGTGATGTCCTTCCACGGCATCCCGCAGCGCTATGCCGACGGGGGCGACCCCTATCCGCTGGAGTGCTGGCGCACCGCGCGCCTGCTCGCCGCCGAGCTCGGGCTCGAAAGATCCCGCTGGACGCTCTGCTTCCAATCGCGCTTCGGCCGCGAGCGCTGGCTCACCCCGTACACCGACAAGGCCCTGGAGGCGCTCGGGCGGAAAGGCCTCGACCGGATCGACCTGGTGTGCCCGGGCTTCGCGGCCGACTGCCTCGAGACCCTGGAGGAGATCGCCGTGACGGACCGTGAGCTCTTCGAGCAGGCCGGAGGCTCCGGCTTCCGCTACGTCCCGGCGCTCAACGACCGGCCCGACCACGTCGAGGCTCTCGCCGACCTCGCGATGAGCCATCTCGCGGGGTGGATGTAGGACGAGCCCGCCGGCAGCCGGAGTCAGCGGACAGCGCCGGAGCCACCCAGACTCGCCCGTCCCCCGAGGATCGGGTCGTCGAGCACCAACCAATGATCGCCGGTCGCCACCGGTGGCAGTCTCGAGCGCTGCGATTCGGGGACCAGCTCACGATCCTGCGCGCGCAGCGCGACCAGGGCCGGTGGCGAGAAGCTCGCGGCACGGGTCAACGAGGCCGCAACCGGCTCCCGGGGATGGCCGACGACCAGATCGGCGCCGTAGAACCAGGCCGAGAACGGGGTCCTGCCGGCAAACACGACATGGACCGGCGGGTTGCGGTTGCTCGCTCTCGCTCGCGCCGAGGCGATCACGCCACGGGCCGAGCCAGTCGCCTCGACGACTGCAAAGGCCGTCACGGCGACAAGCCAGAGCACGGCGGCGCCCCCCGCGATCCGGCTCAGACGCGGCAGCTCCGAGCGATCGTCGAAGACCACCAGGCCGGCCCAGGCGGCGAACAGCGGGATGCTCGGAAGCAGGTAGGTCGGCAGCAGCTGGCGAGCACAGCACCAGAAGCCCACCATGGTCGTGAACCCGAGCAGCAGGAGCAGCGCCCCGTCGTCCTCGAGCGAGCGTCGCAGCCGGCGTCGTCCTTTGCGCACGAGCCTCCAGGCAGCGAGCGGCGCCCATGGCAGCGAGGCGAGCACGAAAAAGACCGCCGCCGATCCGCGGACGTACTGGTGACCGGTTCCGAACTGATCGCCATAGTGTGGCGTCAGGTAGCGGAGGAGGTTCTCGTTGACGAAGAAGTATCTGAGGAACCCGGGGTTGCGCAGCTCGGCCGAGAGGTACCACGGCGCGACCAGGAGCACGAACAGCGCCAGGCCGGACCACCAGGCGTGGCGTCCCAGCGGCTCCCAGCTCCGGCGGACGAGCATGAAGCCGGCGACCGGCAGCCCGAACAGCACCAGCGCCACCGGGCCCTTGGTCAGGAATCCCCCGGCGAGCAGCAGGAAGACCAGCAGGCTCCACCGTCGTCGAAAACGCGGGTCCCCCTCGCGCAGCAGCGCGAGCTGGCCGAACAACGCCCCTGCGACGAAGAGCGCCAGCAGGGGGTCGATCGTCGCGGTGCCGGCGGCGCCGAACACCAGCAGGCACGATCCGGTGATCACCACCGCTCGCGCGGCGGCTCCGCGGCCGAGGGCGCGGCCGAGCGCGATCCACATCAGGACGAGAAGCAGGCCGGTCGCTGCGAACGACGGCCACCGGGCGGCAAGCTCGGTGCGGCCGAAAACAGTCATCGAAGCCGCCGCGGTCCAGAAGAAGAGCGGCGGCTTGCCGAGATAGGGCACGGGCTCGGTGTCGAGGACGATCCGCGGTGTGACCCAGTCCCCGGACTGCACCATCTCCCAGGCGATCTGGGCGTAGCGCCCTTCGGTCGGATCGATCAGCGGCACGATCGCCGACAGCCCCAGCCTCAGGGTCGCCGCGAGCAGCAGCACCGTCACCGCGAGAGTGATCGGTGACCGAACGCCGATCGAAATGCCCGGCGAGGAGGTGACGGCGCCCGCCACGCCGACGGCCGCGCCCGAGGGCGAGCGGTCTGGCCGCAGGGTTGTCGTCGCCCGATTGTCCCTTGCCATTGGTGTCCGATCCGCCGTCATGACCGACGACCACCGTGCGATCCTGTGAGTGGGTGTCGGGAACGGACGGAGATCCTCCGCGGCGCCGCAGGGAAGGTGCGGACCTCACGGTCGACCTGGGCATCGACGGGCAGCGCGCGAGGAGCTCCCGGGTCGAGGCCGACAGCGCGGCCGCTCATACCGTCGCAGCGGCGACCGGGCCCCTCGCCGCAGCCGCTCCGGGCATGGCGCCGGGTCCGTTGGTGTTGCGTCTCGGGAGGGAGGGCGACATGAAGATCGTGGTTTCGGGCGCCGGAGGCCTGATCGGGAAGCGGCTGGTCGCTGACCTCGCAGCGGAGCACCACGAGGTCGTAAGGCTGGTGCGCGACCCAGCCGCAGCCGCCGCGTCCGACGCGGCCTTCTGGGATCCCGCCTCGGGGGCTCTCGACGTTTCGGTCGTCGACGGCGCTGACGCGGTGGTCAACCTGAATGGTCGCAATATCGGCGACGGCCGCTGGACGGCCGAGGTCCGGCGCGATCTGTGGTCGAGCCGGATCGACTCCACGCGCACGATCGCGGCGGCGATCCGAGCTGCGCGCCGAGCCCCTGCCGTCCTGGTCAACGCATCGGCCACCGGCTTCTACGGTGACCGCGGCGAGGAGCTGGTCGACGAACGTTCGCCCCGCGGGGAGGGCTTCCTCGCCGAGCTGTGCGCCGCGTGGGAGGCCGAAGCCGAGGCGGCGCGATCGCCGGTCACACGGGTCGCGCTGATGCGGTTCGGAATGGTGGTCGCCGACGGGGGCGCGCTCGACCGGATGCTGCTCCCCTTCCGACTCGGGCTCGGCGGCCCGATCGGCTCGGGCCGGCAGTTCTGGCCGTGGATCGGGATCGCGGATGCGATTGGAGCCCTGCGCCATGCCGCGACCACCGGCTCGCTCGACGGACCGGTCAACGTGGTGGCCCCCGAGCCGACCCGCTGTCGCGAGTTCACGACCTCGCTCGGCCGGGTGCTCGGCCGTCCAACGCTGCTCCCGGCCCCGGCATTCGCCGTCCGCCTCGCTCTCGGGGAGATGGCCGACGCACTCTTGCTGGCATCGACCCGGGTGGTGCCGACTACACTTTCCGGGAGCGGTTACCGGTACCTCGACCCCCGCCCCGAGGACGCGTTCCGACGCGCGCTCGGACGATGAACCCACTCGCCGCCCCGTCGGCGGCGAACGCCTGCAACGCGGTCCCACGTGGAGAGACCATCATGCACACTCGAGCCGTCCGTCGCCTTTCGTCCACGGCCCTCCTGATCAGCTCGCTGTTGGTGACTGCGCCGGCCCTTGCCTCCCCCGCCTGGACCTCGGAGGGCGATCCCGCGCCGAACGGCGTCATCGTGCAACGCGGTGGTGCGCCCGACCCGATGCGCTCGGAGGCGCCGAGCTGGGGGGTGGCCTCGGCACAGTCGATCTACATCGCCACCGCCGCCTTCAACCACCGCCGCACCCCGTTCGAGTTCGACTACCTCGGCAAGGGCTACGTCCGTGCCGAGACCACCCTGCCCCAGCAGTACTTTTGGGCGCCGGTCGATCTGCCCGCCGGCGCCGTGCTCGAGGGCTTCCGGGTCTTCTACTGGGACACCTCGGTCGAGAACAACATCTGGGCGTGGCTGACCCGGTACTGGGACGACGAGGTGCCCGAGTACGAGGACCTGGCGATCTTCCAGAGCCCCGACGGGACTCCCGGGTACGCGTCCGAGTACGTCGCCACCAACCAGACCATCCGCTACGTGGATGAGACCAGCGGCGAGGAGCAGGCCTGGAGCATCGTGGTCCGACTGTGGGACCCGGGCCTCGCGTTCCGCGGCGTCCGGATCAGCTACCGCCTGGCCGTCAGCCCGGCGCCGGCGAGCGCCACGTTCACCGACGTGCCCACGGACCACCCGTTCTTCCAGTTCGTCGAGGCCCTGGCCGCATCCGGGATCACCGCAGGCTGCGCCGCCGACCAGTTCTGCCCGGACAACCCGGTCACGCGCGGCCAGATGGCGGTGTTCCTGACCAAGGCACTCGGCCTCCACTGGACCGAGTAGGGGCCGCGGAGGACCTGCCGGTGCGGATGATCGCGGAGGAAAGGGTCGAGTCGATCTTCACCTCCGCGTCCGAGGCGCTCGTGAGATTGGCGCCCGGGATCAAAGGCCCCACCGCGCAGCCGCGCATGATGGCGGCAGCCGCCCGGCTCGTCCACTCGATCACGATCCGTCACGGTCTCGAGGCCCGGCGGCTCGGCGCCCTGCTCCCGGCCGACCGCGGCGCCGACGTCACCACATCGTACGATTCCCGGCGGCCGGCAATCTCGGGGCCGCTGAGCACGCCGCCCGAGGAGAGCCGGCCATGACCCGAAGCCCGTCCGCTCGAATCGTGTTCGCAGCTGCTTGCGCGACCGCACTTGCGGGCTGCACCCTCGGGCCCGAGCCCGCCCGACCGGTGACCGCAGCCGACGAAGCCTCACGCTACGGCAATGCGACCGCGTCTTCCGCCGGTCGGGAGCACCTTTCGGCGTGGTGGGAGTCCTTCGGCGACCCGACCACCGCCGATCTCGTGCGGCGCGCCCTGGCGCACAACACCGACCTCGCGGGTGCAGCCGCCAGGGTGGTCGAGGCCCGGGCCGCGTTCCATGCCGCCGGCGGCGCACGGTGGCCGCAGCTCGACACGGGCGCTTCGGCCGTCCGCCAGAAGAGCTCCTTCGTCCTGCCGCAGACCGGGCGGGTCAGCGTCCAGTCCACGAGCTTCAGCGCGGACCTCGGCGCGTCCTACCAGCTGGACCTCTTCGGCAGGCTCACCCGGACCCGCCAGAGCGCCTGGGCCACTCTGCTGGCGGAGGAGGCGACGGCAGAGGCCCTGATGCACTCGGTTGTCGCTCAGGTGGTGCGCTCGCGGGTGCAGATCGCCACCTTCGAGCGCAGCCTCGCGCTGGCTCGCAACATCCGTACGAGCTGGGAACGCACGCTGGCCACGACCGAGCGCCGCTACCGCTCCGGCCTGGTCACGGCGGTCGACCTCTACCTGGCGAGGGAGAACCTGTCCTCCGCGCAGGCCGCCGAGGTCCAGCTCGGGTCCGGCCTGGCCCAGGCCCGCCACGCGCTCGACGTCCTGGTCGGCCGCCGCCCCGGAACGGGTGAAGCGCAGCCGGCAGGGTCGCTGGCCGAGCTCCCCGACCTCGAGCCGGTGCCCGTCGGCCTGCCGGCCGAGCTGCTCGACCGCCGCCCCGACCTCCGGGCGGCGGAGGCTCGGCTCGCCGCAGCCACCTACGGCGTCGGCGCCGCCCTCGCCGATCTCTACCCCTCGCTGACTCTGTCCGGCTCCCTCGGACCGACCTCGGACCGGCTCTCGGACCTGACCAGGGCCGACTCGATCGTCTCCAGCGCCATCGCCAACCTGGTGGCGCCGATCTTCACCGGCGGCCAGCGACGGGCGGGGGTCGATGCAGCCCGCGCGCGGGCCGACGCCGCCGCCGCCGGCTACGCGGGGGCGGTCCTGACCGCACTGCGCGAGGTCGAGGACGCTCTGGTGCTTTCGTCGGCTGCCCTCGAGCGCCTCGAGCACAACCGGCGTCGCGTCGCAGAGGCGCGCGCCGCCGATCGGCTCGCCCGCGACCGCTACCAGCGCGGCGTCGATCCCCTGCTCAAGGTGCTCGAGACGGAACGCCGCCTGCGAGCGGCCGAGGAGGCGTTCCTCTCGGCCACCTCCGACCTCTGGAACGCCCGCGTCGACCTGTTTCTCGCCCTCGGCGGCGACTGGTCCCCGGCCGACGCCAGCGCCGGCGACCAGGTCGAACGATCAACCACATCCGCAGCTCGAGAGGTGTCGTGATGTCCCCTCGAACCCTGAAGATCACCATTCCCGTCGCGGTGGTCGTGGCCGGAGCCCTCGCCGCCTGGCTGCTCGCGTCGTCGCGGAGTGCCCCGGAACGCACCGAGCGACCGGTCCTGGGACCACTGGTGGAGGTCATCCGGGTGGAGCCATCGAAGGTCCCCGTGGTCGTCACCGGGCACGGCGAGGTCGCGCCACGGGTCGCGGTGAGCCTGGTGCCCCAGGTCTCGGGGCGGGTGGTACAGGTCCATCCGTCGCTGGTGGCGGGCGGGTTCTTCTCCGCGGGTGAACCGCTGGTGGTGATCGACCCGCGGGACTACGAGCTGGCGGTCGACCGCGCCCGGGCAACGGTCGCCGCGCACGGAGGTCGCCCTGGAACGGGAGCGGGCCGAGGCCGGGGTCGCCCGGCAGGAGTGGGACGCGCTCCACCCGGGGGAAACACCGCCGTCCGGGCTGGTGGTGCGGGAGCCGCAGGTCCGTCAGGCCGAGGCGGAGCTGGCGGCGGCGGCGGCCGACCTCGAGGGCGCGCAGCTCACCCTCGAACGGACCCGGCTGACGCTGCCGTTCGACGGGGTCGTGGTCTCGCGAGCAGGTGGACGTCGGCCAGTTCGTCACCGCCGGGGCCCCGCTGGCCACGGTCTACGGCACCGACCTGGCGGAGGTCCGGGTGCCGCTGGAGAGCCGCGAGCTGGCGTGGTTCGACCTCCCGTCCCGCGCCGGGAATCGCGGCTCTCGGGCGACCGTCAGCGCCGACTTCGCCGGCGATCGGCACACCTGGCCCGGGACCGTCAGCCGAATGGAGGCCGCGGTGGACTCCGCATCCCGGATGGTGCACGTGGTGGTCGAGGTTGCCAGACCCTACGCCGCGACCGGTGACCGCCCGCCGCTGCTTCCCGGCTCCTTCGTCGACGTGGAGATCGCCGGAAGGACGCTCGACGGGGTGTACCGCATTCCCCGCCACGCGGTGCACGACGGAACCGAGGTGTGGGTCGTCGAAGGAGACCGGCTGCACATCCGCACCGTCGAGGTGGCGCGCTCCGACCGGACCCACGCGCTCGTCTCCGCTGGGCTCGAAGCGGGCTCGACGGTGGTGGTGAGCTCGCTGGACGCGGTCACCGACGGCATGGCAGTGCGCCCCGCCGAGGACGCCGGGACGGCGCCGGACGGGGGTGCTTCGTGAGGTCCGGCCGCACCGGCGTGCTCGCCTGGTTCGCCGACAACCACGTCGCGGCCAATCTGCTGATGCTCTTCGTCCTGTTCGCCGGTGGGCTGTCGCTGCTGTCGGTCACCCTCGAGGTCTTCCCCGAGATCGACGCCGACACGATCACCGTCACCGTGGCCTACCTCGGGGCCACACCGGCGGAAACCGAGGAGGGCGTCTGTCTCAAGGTGGAGGAGGCGATCGCCTCGGTCGAGGGCATCAAACGCATCCGGTCGGTCGCCCAGGAGGGCATCGGCACCGTCATCGTCGAGATCGACGAGGATGCCGACGACCGCAAGGTGCTCGATGACGTCAAGTCGGCGGTTGACCGCATCGAGACCTTCCCCGAGGAGACCGAGAAGCCGGTGGTCGCCCTGCGGGACACCCGCCGCGAGGTGATCACGGTGGTGCTCTACGGGGACGTCGGGGAGAAGACTCTCAAGGCGCTGGCCGAGCGCACCCGTGACGATCTCACCGACCTCGACGGCATCTCCCAGGTCGAGGTCGCGGGCATCCGCGGGTACGAGATCTCGATCGAGGTCTCGGAAGACCAGCCTGCGGCGCCACGGGCTCAGCTTCCAGCAGGTTGCCGACGCGGTCCGACGATCGTCCCTCGACCTGCCCGGAGGGGCCGTGAAGACCGACGGCGGCGAGATCCTGATCCGCACCAAGGGGCAGCGCTACCGCGGCTTCGAGTTCGAGGACGCGGTCGTGCTGACGCGGCCGGACGGCACCCAGCTCAGGCTCTCGGAGGTCGCCACGGTGGTCGACGGCTTCGAGGACAGCGAAACGGCGACCCGGTTCGACGGGCGGCCCGCGGCCCTGGTCAAGGTCTACCGGGTCGGCGCCGAAGGTGCGCTCGAGGTCGCCGACGCCACCCGGCGCTATGTCGAGGAGACCGCTCCACAGCTGCCGGCCGGCGTCTGGGTCGCCACCTGGGACGACGACTCCGTGATCCTCAAGCAGCGCATCGGCCTGCTGCTGCGCAACGCCCGCCTCGGGCTGATCCTGGTCTTCTTCTGCCTCGCGCTCTTCCTCGATCTGCGGCTCGCGTTCTGGACCACGCTCGGTATCCCGATCTCGTTTCTCGGCGGGCTGTGGTTGGTCCCGCAGTTCGACGTGACGATCAACATGATCTCGTTGTTCGCCTTCATCGTCGTGCTCGGGATCGTGGTCGACGACGCGATCGTGGTCGGGGAGAACATCTACGAGTACCTGCAGCAGGGCATGCGCCCCCTCGACGCCGCGATCCAGGGTGTCCGGGAGATGGCGATGCCGGTGGTGTTCGCGATCGCCACCACGATCGCCGCGTTCGCGCCGCTGCTCTTCGTCACCGGCAACATGGGCAAGGTGATGCGCCAGATCCCGGTGGTGGTGATCTCGGTCCTGATGATGTCCCTGGTCGAGGCGCTCTTGATTCTGCCGGCCCACCTCTCAGGTGAGAGCTCCGCGCTGGGCAGGTTGATCGGACGGGTCACCGGCCCGGTCGAGCGGCTGCAGGCGCGGGTCCGGGGAGGGCTTGCCTGGGTGATCAACACGCCCTACCGCCGCAGCCTCGAGCTGGCCATCGGATGGCGCTACGCCACCGTCGCGCTCGCCCTGGCGTCGCTGCTGGTGACGATCGGGGCCGTGGCGGGCGGCTTCGTCAAGTTCAGCTTCCTGCCCAAGATCGACGCCGACAACATGGTCGCTTACCTGACCATGCCTCAGGGAACCCCCGTCGAGCAGACGAAGGCGGTGATCGCCCGGATCGAGAACGCCGCCCACGACGTCGCGGGCTCCCTCGACGACGACGCCACCGAGGGCGGGCAGGCTCTGATCCGGCACATCTCCGCCACCATCGGCCAGCAGCCCTCGCTCGGCGCACGCGGCCCCAACGCGTCGCTCGCCACCGGAGGCGACTCCGCGCATCTCGGGGAGGTCAACGTCGAGCTGCTCGGCGGCGAGCTCCGCTCGGTTTCGTCGTCCGAGCTGGTCAGCAGGTGGCGCCGGGTGGTCGGCGAGGTCCCCGGGGCGGTGTCCCTGACCTTCCAGAGCACCCTCTTCACCGCCGGAGACGCGGTCAGCGTGCAGCTCGCGCACCGCAACTTCGACACCCTGCTGCGGGCGGTGGACGCGCTCCAGCAGACCCTCGCCGAGTACCCCGGCACCAAGGACATCGCCGACTCCTTCCTGCCCGGCAAGAAGGAGCTCAAGCTCACGCTCACGGCCGACGGCCGGACGCTCGGCCTCACGCTTCAGGACCTCGCCCGCCAGGTCAGGGCCGGCTTCTACGGCGAGGAGGTCCAGCGCATCCAACGCGGCCGCGACGACATCCGGGTCATGGTCCGCTACCCCGAGGCCGAGCGCCGCTCGCTCGGCGACATCGAGGAGATGCGCATCCGGCTCCCGGACGGCTCCGAGGTTCCGTTCAGCACCGTCGCCACGGTCGACGAGGGCCGCGGCTACGCGAGCATCGACCGCACCGACCGACAGCGGGTGGTCACGGTGTCCGCGGACGTCGACGAGAACCTCTCCAACGCCAACGAGATCAACGCCGACCTGCGCCAGAACGTGCTGCCCCGCCTGGCCAGGAGCTTCCCCGGCCTCGGGTTCGACTTCGAGGGCGAGCAGCGCGAGCAGCGCGAGTCGCTCGGCAGCCTGGCGGTCAACTTCGCGGTCGCGCAGCTGGCCATCTTCGCGCTGCTCGCGATCCCTTTCCGGTCGTACCTGCAGCCGCTGATCATCATGTCGGCGATCCCGTTCGGCCTCATCGGGGCCGTGCTCGGGCACGTCCTGATGGGGCTGGACCTGACCCTGATGTCGATGTTCGGCATGGTCGCCCTCACCGGCGTGGTGGTCAACGACTCGTTGATCATGATCGACCTGATCAACCGCGAGCGCGCGCAGGGGGTGGCGATCGACCAGGCGATCCGGGACTCCGGCCTGCGGCGTTTCCGCCCGATCCTGCTCACCACCGCCACCACCTTCCTGGGCCTGTCGCCGATGATCCTCGAAACCAGCCTGCAGGCTCAGTTCCTGGTGCCGATGGCGGTCAGCCTCGGCTACGGGATCGTGTTCGCGACGGTCATCACCCTGGTCCTGGTGCCGGCCCAGTACCGCATCCTGGAGGATCTCAGGGCCCTCCTGGGCGGCGTCCGGGCCGACGACCGAGTCAGCCTGCAGGTGCCCGGATCTGGCGACAGGTCCCGGCACGAGGCGATGGCGGGCCCCGGCCCGAGCGGCTGATTCCCGCCGGCGGCCCGCAGCCTCACGGACCGGTGCCTGACGAATCAGCGCCGTCTGTCCGAATTCTCCTTTCTCTTGGATATTTCTCTCGACGCGTTCGAATATGATCGAGTCGTGGATCCGCCGCGCACGCCGGCCGGCGAGGCCCGGACCTCTCCGCAATTGCAGGTTCGCGGCTCTCCCCTCGAGCGCCCGGCTCGGCTGGGGGGGTCGTACCGCATCGGCGCCCCCCGCTGCCGTGGCTTCACCCTCACCGAGGCGCTGGTGGTGGTGGCCATCATCGGTACCCTGAGCGCGATCGCCTTCCCGCCGATGTTCCGCGCCCTGAAGCGGACCGAGAACAACAAGGCCCAGAACGACATTCGTGCAATCGAGGTCATGATCTTCCAGTATCAGCTCGAGAACGGCGGCTACCCCGACAGCCTCTCCGACCTGGGCGCGCCGATTCCCCTCGACCCGTGGGGCAACCCCTACCAGTATGTGAAGATCGCCGGCGCAGGCAACAAGAAGAAGGGACACTGGCGGAAGGACCGCTTCCTGGTCCCGCTCAACTCGGACTTCGACCTCTACAGCAAGGGACCTGACGGCAAGTCCAGCCCTCCGCTCACCGCCGAGGCGAGCCGCGACGACATCGTCCGGGCCGCGAACGGGACCTTCGTTGGCGTGGCCGAGGAGTACTGAGTGGTCGGACCGGGCCCGATCGGTGACCGCACGGTGCTCCGGAGTCGTTTCGCCCGAAGGGTTCTGCTGCTGTTCTTCGTGTCGGCTCTGATCCCGGTCCTGCTGGTCGGCTTCATCTCCTTCCGCAGTGTGGTGTCCAACCTGCGCAAGCAGGAGCACCGGCGGATTCACCACCAGGCCAAGAGCATCGCCATGGGCGTCGTCGAGCGCCTGCTGCTTCTCGAAGCGGAGCTGGAGCTGGTGGCCGTCTCGGGACGCCCGGCCGCCGGCGCACCCGCCAGCCTCGCCCCGGTCCTCGGGGAGCAGCTTACCGAACACTTCGAGCAGGTCGCGATCGGCAGCTTCCAGGGCCGGACGCTCGCTCGCCTGCTCGGCGACCCGGCCGATTTGGATCCGGTCAGCCCGGCCGAACGGGAGCACCTGGAGGCGCGCCGCACCGTGCTTCGGGTCCAGGTGTCGCCGGGAGAGACCATGGCGAGTGTGACTCTCGGGCGCCTGACCACCTCCGGACCCGGGGTCCACGGGATCGTGTGGGGCAGGATCAACCGTGAGTTCCTGTGGGGAGTGGGGTCGTCCAACCCCCTTCCACCGCTCACCGAGCTGGCCGTGATCGACGCCGAGGGCCGCGCCCTGCTGCGCTCCACCGAGGTGGACGACACAGTCTTCGACACACTCGAGCAGGCGATGGCCGAGTCCACCGACCGTCGATTCGAGTGGCAGAACAAAGGCCGCAGCTACCTCGCCGGCTACTGGTCGATTCCGATGCGCACCAACTACGGGGCGCCGGTGTGGACGATCGTGGTATCCGAGGAGCGGCGCGTCGCGATGTCCGCGATCGACGAGTTCCAGCGCACCTTCCCTCTGGTCCTCCTGCTCTCGATCTGGATCGTCCTGCTGCTCAGCCTGATCCAGATCCGCCGCAGCCTCGGCCCCCTGCTGCAGCTTCGGCAGATGGCCAATCGGATCGCGGAGCGGGATTTCGACCAGCGGGTCACGATTGCGTCGGGAGACGAGTTCGAAGAGCTGGGGGATGCCCTCAACTGGATGGCGGGCCGGCTTGGCGAGCAGTTCAGGAGCCTGTCCGCCCGGGCGGCAATCGGGCGCAGCGTGCTCGGGGGCGCACCGAACCGGGCGATCGCGCAGGCCGCACTCGAGCACGTCCGAGACGCGACCCGGTGCTCGATCTGCAGCCTCGCCGTGGCCCGGGACGCGGGCACATCGCAGGGCCGCAGCTACACCCTTGCGTCGCACAGCTCGCCGAGCGGCGAGGTGGCCGAGATCGACGTCGACCTGGCCGCTCTCGGGGAGATCGTGCGCCTGCGCCGCGGTGAGGTCCTCCGCCTCCAGGGTCGAGCGGATGTCGCGCTCGCCCTGGAGCCGCTTCTCGGAAGGCACCGGCGAACCGACCTCGAGGTCGCCGCGCTCATACCCCTGATTGCCGAGGACACGCTGGTCGGTGTGCTCGCGGTGGCAGGTCAGGATGCCGGCACGCTGGCCGACGAGCGCATGGCGTTCTTGGACAACCTGGTCGATCAGCTGGCTCTGGCCCTGCACGGGACCCGGCTGCGCCGCGAGCTCGACGCCGAACGCCAGCGCCTCACGCGGCTCGTGGAGCACCTCCCGGACGGCGTCGTGGTGGTTGACGGCAACCGGAGGATCCTGCTGGCCAACCGGGTCGGACGCCGGGTGCTCGGCGTGCTCGCCCACGCCGCGGTGGGCGACCGCATCGACCGTATCGGGGGCAGACCTCTCGAGTCCCTGCTGCCGGCGCTTCCGGGCCCCCGGCAGGAGATCACCATCGACGAACCCGAGCGACGCACGTTCACCGTCGCCACCGGCCTGCTCGGGGGCTCTCCCGAGTCCCACTCGATGGTGATCGTGGTCCGCGAGATCACCCGCGAGCGGGAGGTCGAGGAGCAGATGCACCGCCAGGAGCGACTGGCGGCGGTCGGCCGACTGGCCGCGGGCATCGCGCACGACTTCAACAACCTGCTCCAGGGCGTGGTGATGGCCGGTGAGATCCTGGCGATGCACGCGAGCCTGCCCGAGCCGCTGCACCGCATGGCGAGGGAGATCTCGGTCGAGGGCCACCGCGGCGCGCAGCTGATCCGACAGATCCTGGACTTCAGCCGAAGCTCGACCGCCCAACGGGAGCCCGTCGACCTCACCGAGGTGCTCGACTCGACCATCCGGATGCTGCGCCGCACGATCCCTGAGAGCATCACCATCTCGGTCGACGTCGAACCCGGGAAGCACATCATCGACGCGAACGCGTCCCAGATCCAGCAGGTCCTCACCAACCTGGCGCTCAACGCGCGGGACGCGATGCCTGACGGAGGCTCGCTGCGTTTCCGGATGACGGCGGTCGAGGTCTCTCTGGACCAGACCTCGCCGATCCCGGATCTCTCGCCCGGCCGGTGGATCCGGGTCGACGTCTCGGACTCCGGGCACGGCATCCCGGCCAAGGCTCGAGCCCACTTGTTCGAGCCCTTCTTCACCACCAAGCCGGCAGGTCGCGGGACCGGGCTCGGCCTGGCCCAAGCCTACGGCATCGTCTCCGACCACGGCGGGTTGATCCGTTTCCGGTCGGCCGAGGGCCAGGGCACCACTTTCACCCTGCTTCTGCCCTGGCATTCCGGCGTGGTGAGGACCCCATCGGCCGACGCGCCCCCGGTCCGCCTCGGGTACGGCGAGCGGCTGCTGGTGGTCGAGGACAACGCCTCGGTGCTGAGAGTGATCCGCAAAGGTCTCGAGGAGGCTCAGTTCAAGGTGGTCACGGCACGCAACGGCCGGGCCGCGCTCGAGGAGTGGCAGCGGCAGCCCGACGGGTTCGACCTCGTGCTGACCGACATCGTCATGCCGGAAATGGACGGCATCGAGCTCTGCCGCCGTCTGCGTGCATCTGACCCCGATCTCCCCGTGGTTCTGATGAGCGGTTACCCCCTCGGGCACCACGACGACGCGATCGAGAGCCTCGGGGTCCAGGCGTTTCTCCCCAAGCCGTTCACACTCGATGGTCTGCGACGCGTCATCGTTCACGCGCTCGACGGCACCCACGTGCAGAGCCCACCGCGCTCACCAGGCGAGCTCAGCCGGTAAAGGCGTAGCCCCTGCCCCGGACCGTCAGCAGCACCGGCCGACCCAGCTCCCGATCGCGCAGCTTCCGCCGGAGATTGAGGATGTGGGTGTCGACCGTCCGCGACGACACATCCGGGTCGTAGTGCCAGACCTCGGCCAACAGCACATCCCGGCTCACCACCTCACCGCGACGGCTCGCGAGGAACGCCAGCAGCTGGGTTTCCTTGGCGCTGAGCGGTACCTCGCGGCCCTTGACGGTGGCGATCCGGGTCGACAGGTCGACCGCGACCTCGCCCCAGCTGATTCGGGCCGGCGCCCGGGCAGGGATCCAACCGCGCGCCCGGCGCAGTGCCGCGTCGATTCGAGCCTCGAGCACCGGCAGCGAGATCGGCTTGACCATGTAGTCGTCCCCACCGACGCTGAAGCCGACCAGCTTGTCGACCTCCTGATCGCGGGAGGTCAGAAAGAGAATCGGTGCGGTGAAGCCCCGCTCACGCAGCGTGCGGCAGACCTCCAGGCCGTCGCCGTCCGGCAGTCCGATGTCGAGAATGACGAGATCGGGAAGAAGCTCCTCCGCCATCCGCAGGCCTTCCGCGGCGGTAGCCGCCGCATGGACGACGTGGCGCCCTCCGAGAAACGCGATCATCGACTTCCGCACCAGCCGTTCGTCCTCGACGATGAGCAACGTTGCCGACTGGTTCCCCGCGCTGCGGTTCAGGTCGACCAGAACGCCCTCCCATCCAACGAGAGGCGAC
Organism: uncultured Acidobacteriota bacterium; assembly: GCA_963714745.1. Taxonomy (GTDB): domain Bacteria; phylum Acidobacteriota; class Thermoanaerobaculia; order Thermoanaerobaculales; family Sulfomarinibacteraceae; genus CAVQPK01. The sequence continues at coordinate 477,716 of CAVQPK010000007.1, read as the reverse complement.
CGGCCCCGGCTCGGGTCGTGTCGGCCTCTCCAATCAGGGAGTACCACGGGAAAACCAGAATCGGACAGGCCCCACAGGGTTTTCTGTCGCCTCCGGGTCGCCACCGCGCACCCGCTGCCGAGGCTGCCGTGTCAGGTCCCCCGACCGCGCCGAAAACACAACGGCCCACTCTCCGGGCCCATGCCCGCAGGCCCCTAGACGATCCGTTCCCGGATCTTGGCGGACATCACGTCCATCAGCCACACGGTGCCGGCGATCAGGAGCACGAGGGTCCCGACCTCGCCCCACTCCCCGAGGTCGACCCGTGGCTTGAGGATGTAGCCGATGCCGCCGCCGCCGACGAAGCCGATGATGGTCGACATCCTCACGTTGATGTCCCAGCGGTAGATGGTGAAGGACAGGAAAGGCGGGATCACCTGGGGGACCACCCCGTAGCGCAGCACCTGCAGGGTGCTCGCGCCGGTCGCGGTGATGGCGTCGACCGGGCCGTGGTCGATGCTCTCGATCTGCTCCGAGTAGAGCTTGGCCAACGCCGCCACCGAGTGCACCCAGAGCGCGAGCACGCCGGCGAAGGGCCCGATGCCGACCCAGGAGATGAAGATCAGCGCCCACACCAGCGGCTCGACCGCGCGCACGAAGTTCATCACCGTGCGGCTGACGCCGTAACCGAGCCGCGCGGCGAAGCTGCCCCGGGTCAGGTTGCGGGCCGACGGAAACGCGAGCAGGAACGCGACCGGGATCGCGAACGCCGTCGCCATGAAGGCGAGGAAGACCGTCTGGACCAGAAGCACCAGCCCCTCGTGCAGCACGCTCGACGAGGGCCGCGCGAGCCCGCCGAGGATGTCGGCAGCCTTGGTGAACTTGGTGAGGAACGACACGATGTCGAGCTCGGTGATGATCCACCCGGTGAAGAAGGTGAGCTCGATCAGGACCGCGGTGAACCACCCGGAGAGGCGCCGGGTCCACGGCAGGTCGCGCTCCTGTTCCGGCATACCGCGTACCACGATCCGTCCCGGGGAGACGCCGACCGCCCGGTAGAAGAGGTTCCACAGGGTGGCGAGGGCGAGCCCCAGCGCCGCGGCCCAGCCGTAGTGGAGCAGGTCGAGGATCTGCTCGGGGGTCAGCACCAGCCCGGTCGGCCCCCGTCGCCCGGAGAACGCGAGCAGGAGAAACTCGACCATCAGAGCGGAGATCGTGAGCAGGCCGGCGTCGAACGCCACCGCCTGGGTCCTCGCGAGGTTCTTGGACCAGCCGCGCCGCACCGTGCCCGACTCGAGACCCCTCGGCATCGGACCTACCCTTCGAGCGACGACGCCACTGCGTCTTCGCCGTAGATCTCTCGGAACGTGGCGCCGTCGAACTGGCGCGGCCCGCCCGACCACACCAGGCGGCCGTCTCGCAGGGCCACCAGCCGGGTCGCGTAGCGGGTCACCAGGTCGAGGTCGTGGAGCGAGCAGATCACCGTCAGCCCCTCCTCGCGGTTGAGCGCCTCGATGTGCCGCATGACCGAGTGGCGCAGCGCCGGGTCGAGGGAGGCCACCGGCTCATCCGCGAGGAAGGCCCGGGGGTGCTGCATCAGGGCCCGTGCGATGGCGACCCGCTGCTGCTGGCCGCCGGACAGGGCGTCGGCCCGGCTGTCGGCCCGGTCCGCCAGCCCGACCCGCTCGAGGCAGCCGAGGGCCTGAGCACGCTCGGCGGCGGAGAAGCGGAGGAACAGGCTCGGCGCCACCGGCACCCGACCGAGGGCGCCGGCGAGCACGTTGTCCATCACCGTGTGGCGGCGCACCAGGTTGAACTGCTGGAAGATCATCGCCACCGACTGGCGCAGGCGTCGCAGACGCGCGCCCTGGGCCCCGGTCACGTCCTCGCCGAAGACCTCGATCCGCCCCTCGGTCGGTGTGACCAGCCGGTTGATGCAGCGCAGCAGGGTCGACTTGCCCGAACCGGACAGCCCGAGCACGGCCAGGAACTCGCCCTCCCGGACCTCGAGGGACACGTCGGAGAGCGCCCGCACACCGCCCGGGTACACCATCCCGAGTCCTTCGACCCGGACCGCGACCCCGCCGCGGACCGGGCTCGCCGGCGCCGCGTTCGGGCTCACCCGCCCCCTCCGGACCGCTCGCGCTGCCGCTGCAGCCTTTCCTCGGCCGCTTCGAGGAGCCGGCTCGCGCTCACCCCCGACTCCCGAAGGGCCGTGCGGAAGGCGTCGAAGTCACGGTCGGTGCACGGCTCGGCGGCGACACCCGCCACCAGGTCGTAGTAGGCCGATCGGCCGTCGGGCGTGGCGAGGAAACGCTGCAGGGAGGTCTCGAACTCCTCCCACAGGCGCCGCGGCAGATCGCGTCGCACGCAGCAGACATCGTTCGGAATCGGGTCGGTGAGGGCGATGATCCGGACGTTCTCGATCAGCTCGCGGCGATCCACCTCGGCCTGCATGTTCTTCAGCAGCAGCATCCGCGCATCAGCGACCAGGGTCCCGTCGCGTTGGCTGACGGCGGACGGCGGCGAGTAGAACGCGGCCCCTCCGGCGACCTTGCCGTCCCGCACCGCCTGCACGACGTTGGGGTGGCCGCCGGCGAAGAAGACGTGCCCGAGGGAGACCCCCGCGCGGTTGAGCAGGATGCGCGCAAAGATGTGGCCCGAGGTCGACGTCTCGTCGGAGAACGCGAACGGTTTTCCGTTGAGGTCGGTGGGGCGCTGGATACCCGAGTCGGTCCGGGTGAGGATGCAGCCGTAGTAAACGGTCGACTGCTCGTCCACCGGCCGCTCGGTGGTCTCGAGAACCCGGGTTTCGAGCATGGTCCCCGGACGGTCGGCCTCGAGCTCCTTGCGGCCGTCGCCGACCAGGTCGTTCGGTCCGGAGTAGACGTGACGGCTCAGGGCCGCGTCGATGCCGTCGCGGCGCTCCACCAGCATCCACACCGCGGTCTTGTCGTCCGGAACCGCGACCTCGACCCAGCCGGGAGCGAGCTGGTCGAGCCGGGTGACCAGCGCGGCGCGCAGCCTTCCGGTCACGGTGCGCGGCACCGCGACCCTGCGATCGACCAGATTCTCGAGCCGCTCCGGCTCGCCGGGACCCGAGCGCGTGACCACGATGCCGTACCGCTCGACCGCCCGCACCACCTGCAGGCGTGCCTCGGCCCCATAACGGGCGTTGGCGACGACGTAGGCGAAGGCCGGGATCCATGCCACGTCGGCCTGGCCGGCCCCGAGCGCCTGGATCACGGCGGCATAGCTGGTGGGAACCTGGGAGCGCAGCGTCAACCCGGTGTCGGTGCGGATGAAACGGGCCAGCTCGTCGCCGCGGCGCACCAGCGTGCCCTGCTCGACCGAGGGTACGAACAGCATCTGGACCGCGCGCTGGCCGCTGACCTCGAGCTGCGCGCGGCGGTTCAGACCCCACAGGAACGCGACCGCGAGGGCCGCGACCACCACCCAACCGATGCGCGGCATCCAGACCGCGCGCCACCGCGCCGCATCCATCCTCGGCCCCTCCGGCGGCGCAAGCCTAGCACAGGCCGAGCGGCGTGCTAGGGTGTCAAAGGGCGCCCGAAAGACAGCCCGCAGCTGCCCTTTCCGGCGCCGCGCAGCACCTGAAGGGAGCCCCCGACCGATGAACCACCGCATACTGTCGGCTGTCGTCCTCCTGGTCGGTCTCGCCGCGCCCTCGGTCGCGATCGAGGCCGCCCTCCCACGCCACCCGGCGCCGTCGCCGGACGGGAGCCTGATTCTCTTCTCCTGGCAGGGCGACCTGTGGACGGTGCCGGCGACCGGCGGCGCGGCCCATCGCCTGACCGCCCACCCCGCCGAGGAGCGCCACCCCGTGTGGTCCCGTGACGGCCGCTGGATCGCCTTCGCCTCCGACCGATTCGGCACGCCGAACGTCTTCGTCATGCCTGCCGACGGCTCGGCGGAGCCGGTGCGGCTGACCTACCTCACCGGCTCCGGCCGGAGGATCTCGGGCGACATCCCGGTCGACTTCTCGCCCGACGGCCGCGAGGTCTACTTCGTATCCCACCGGGCCGAGACCATCCGCAGGTCACCCGCCCTCTACCGGGTCGCGGTCACCGGGGGTACGCCGGTCAAGGCGCAGGACGCCCACGTGCGGGACGCGTCGCTGTCCCCCGACGGCTCCGCACTCGCCTACGTCCGGGGCGGCACGCAGTGGACCCGGCGCGGCTACCGCGGCGCCGCCAACCGCGAGCTGTGGCTGCGCACCGCCGACGGCGACGACGTGCAGCTCACCGACTTCGACGGCGACGACGACCGGCCGAGCTGGATCGACTCACACACCCTCGCCTTCCTGTCCGCCCGTTCCGGCCGCAAGAACGTCTTTCGGCTCGACCTGGTGACCCGTGAGGCGGCCGCCCTCACCGCCCACGCGGGCTCCGACGTCCGCTTTCCGCGAGCCTCCGCCGACGGGCGCCTGATCGCGTACGAGTTCGAGGACGGGCTGTGGACCGTCCCGTCGACCGGAGGCAGCCCCACCAGGCTGAGCGTGGACGTCCCAGCGGGAATGGTCTCCAACCCGTTCGAACGACTCACGATGCGGGACGATGCCGACGAGCTCGCGGTCAGCCCCGACGGCTCGCTGGCTGCGTTCGTGGTCCGCGGCGACGTCTTCGTGACCGAGGTCATGTCGAAAGAGGATCAGGAGATCGCCCCACCGCGCACGGTCCAGGTCACGGCCACGCCGACCCGCGAACGGGGGGTCGTCTGGTCGCCCGACGGCGCAGCGATCGCCTTCGCCTCCAGCCGGTACGGGTCCGACGACCTCTTCCTGGCCCGCCCGGGAGATCCCGATTCCGGCTGGCTGTCGTCGTTCGAGTTCCCGGTCGAGCGCCTGACCGACTCGAAGGACGAGGAGCACTCGCCCTCCTTCAGCCCCGACGGAACGCGTCTCGCCTACCTCGTGGGAAAGGGCGACCTCCTGGTGCTCACCCTCCGAGACCGCTCTCGGGTGACGATTCTCGAGCACTGGCAGACCCCCGACTTCGACTGGTCGCCCGACGGCCGCTTCCTCGCCTACTCGATTCCCGACCTCGATTACAACACCGACGTCTGGATCGTCCCCGCAACCGGTGGAGAACCCGTCAACGTCAGCCGGCACCCGGACGAGGACACCGCGCCGCGCTGGTCACCCGATGGGCGGCGGCTGGTGTGGCGGTCCCGGCGGCACGCCGACACCTTCGACATCTGGGGCGTGTACCTCACCCGCGCCGACCACGAGCGGACGCCGAGGCAGTGGCTCGAGCTGTGGCAGAACGGGGATTCCTCCGGCCCGGGTGAACGGCCCGTCGAGGCCCGCACCGCGAAGCGGGACCGCCGAGCCGAGCCCGTCTCCGATGCCGCCGTCGAGCCGCCCGCCGCGCCGCCGACGGTGGTGATCGACTTCGACGGCTTGTGGGAGCGGGCGCGGGCCGTCACCCGTCTCGAGGGCGACGAGGGCCCGGCTCTGGTCAGCCCCGACGGCAAGGCGGTGGTTTTCTCCGCCGACATCGACGGCGACCGCGACCTGTACCGGATCCGGTGGGACGGGCGCGAGCTGAAGCGCCTGACCGAAGGCGACAGCCAACCGACCGCGGTCCAGATCGCCGACGACGGCAAGGCCCTCTTCTTCCTCGACGGCAAGGGCCGGATCAAACGGGTCAGCCTCGACGGCAAGCCGGGAGACCCAGTGCCGTTCGAGGCCCGGCTCACCATCGACCACCGCGCCGACCGGGAGGCGGTGTTCGACGAGGCGTGGCGCGCCCTCAACCTGTGGTTCTACGACCCGAGCTTCCACGGCGTGGACTGGGAAGCCCAGGCTGAGAAGTACCGCCCGTGGGCCCTGTCCGCGTCGAGTCCGGGCGACTTCGAGGACGTCATGAACCTGATGCTCGGCGAGCTCAACGCGTCGCACATGGGATACCGCCCGGCCGGAAGCCGCTCCGCCGAGACCACCGGGTGGCTCGGCGCGACCGTCGACCCGGCGGCCGGAGGTCCGGGCCTGCTGGTCACCGAGGTCCTGCCCGACTCGCCGGCCGACGCCGTCGGCGTCGCCCTGGTTGCCGGCGAGCGCTTGCTCGCGATCGACGGGGTCGGCCTCGACCCCGGCGTGAACCTGTACGCGCTGCTCGCCGACACCGCCGAGCATCGGGTGCGGATCCAGATCCGCTCCTCGGACGGCTCGACCCGGCAGGCTGTGGTGGTGCCGACGGACTTCGAGGCCCTGCGCGCACTGCGCTACCGCCAGTGGGTGCGCCAGCGGCGCGCGCTGGTCGAGCGCTTCTCCGGCGGGCGCCTCGGCTACCTCCACATCGAGGCCATGAACATGGAGTCCTACGAGGAGTTCGAGCGGCAGCTCTTCACCGCCGGCTCCGGCAAGGAGGGGCTGATCATCGACGTGAGGTCGAACGGCGGCGGGTTCACCACCGACTACCTGATGGCCGCACTGATGGTCCGCCGGCATGCGTGGGCGGTGCCGCGGGACGAGCCGACCGGCGCTCGCGGCTATCCGCAGAGCCGGCTTCCTCTGGCAGCATGGACCCGGCCGGCGCTCGCCCTGTGCGACGAGGAGTCGTACTCCAACGCCGAGATCTTCTCGTGGGCGTTCAAGACCCTCGAGCGGGGCATCCTGGTGGGGTCGCCCACCTTCGGCGCCGTGATCTCGACCGGCGGCGCGCGCCTGCTCGACGGCGCTCTGGTCAGGCTGCCGATGCGGGGTTGGTACGTCGCCGGCTCGGGCGTCAACATGGAGCATCACGGAGCGGTGCCCGACGTGCTGGTCGCGCAGCCCCCGGATGAAGACGCCGCCGCCGACCGCGACACCCAGCTCGAACGGGCCGTCGCGGTCCTGCTCGAGTCCCTCGAGCGCGACCCGCGCCGCGGTTCGTGGTGAGATCGGGCGACGAGGCCACCTCCGGAAAATTGCCCGGCAGCGACGGTGCGGCACGACCCCATCCGCGCCGCGCCGGACGCCGCGTTGGGTTGTCGAGACGACTCCGTCTGATGTGGGATAATCCGAGCACCGAAGGGGAGGTGCCGGCCCGCCCGGCGAGACCAGCAGAGTATGGACTTTGATCACGAGGAGCTCGCCAAGGCTGCTGCCAACCTCGAACGGCTGAGGCTCTTCTTCGCGCCCAGGTCGTCCTGGACCGTCCCCCCGGATGGCGCCGATCACTTGGCCGATTTCGCCCGCGCCCTGCGTGCGACCGGCACCGAGGTGAGCCGCGTGCTCGCTCGGGAGGACAAGCTCCCCGCCTCGATCGACTCACCACCTGCCCCCGCGCCCGCCGCGCCGGGGACCTTCGACCCCGACCAGCTCGAGAAGTTCGCCCGGTTCGCCGTGCAGCTCCAGCAGTGGTTCACCGCCCACGCCGCTGCCAGGCCCGGTCGTGCGCAGGGCGAGCTCCAGAAGGTCCACCGCACCCTGGTGCTCGTCGATCGCGCCCTGGTCCCCCTGGTGGGCGCCCCGGTCACCGACCCATGGGACGAGGTCATGGAAGAGACGGACGGCGAGATCATCACGTCCCATGAGCCGTCGGGCGCCCAGGTGCCGGTGATGGCTGCCGGACCCGCGGCCCGTGCCGCGACCCTCGGCAACACCTCGAGCCGGGAGCGGGTGACTGCCAGCCAACCGGCCGCGCAGAGGATCCAGGGGCTGGTTCTCGATCCCGAGGGTGAGGTCGCGCTGCTCCACGAGCGCGGCGACCAGGTCGAGCTGACTGACGCGGCGCGCGATATCTTGACCGAGTTCTTCGAGGGCCAGGGGCTCGACCTGTCGAGCTCCGAGCGGCGCAACTTCGAGCGCAAGGTCCTGCGCTGGGTGGAGACGATTCCGGTCGGGCAGGTTCTGATCGTCAAGATCACCGACCTCAACGGCCGACCAGAGCCCTACGCCCGCTTCCAGCCCCGCCTGGCGAGCAGCGCCGAGTAGTGCAGGTGGGGCACCACAGGGGTAGAGAAACTCAGCCCGGGCCGTGCCCTCCACCCACGTGAACGGCGAGCGAAAGTGGCACCTTCCGTTCAAGGGAAGGCAAGAACCCGGGAGCGGGCGACGGGGGGCCGGTCCGGTCCCCCCATCCGTCCACGGCCGCCCGTCGTCTGGATGGACGTGATGCCGGCTCCCCCGAGTCCGATGCGACTCCGGTACCGCCTTTCCCCCGGGCACGGGCCAGACCCCAGGGTGTGACGTTGGTTGCGGTTCCGGAGGAGACCCTCGACTCAGCGGCCCTGGCGGACCGCTCCGCTCAGGGTGATCGGGCGGGGAGTGTGGCCGAGCCGGGCGGGTCCGCTCAGGGTGACGGCTTGTATGAGTCGCCTCGAACGCGGTCGTCCCCGGCACTCGAGCCGGCGTCTCCCCTCCCGCGTCATCCTGAGCGAGCGAGCCGGTGTCAACCCTCCCGCGTCATCCTGAGCGAGCGAGCCGGTGTCAACCCTCCCGCGTCATCCTGAGCGAGCGAGCCGGTGTCAACCCTCCAGCGTCATCCTGAGCGAGCGAGCCGAAGGCGAGCGAGTCGAAGGATCCCCTCCGGGAATCCCGCTCGCCTTCGAGCATCGAGCCGGAGGAGAGCGGGCGAACGCTGGACAACACCGCCCCCAGCATCTCAGGGCGGCCTCCTCGGAGGGGCAGGAGAGTCAGAGCGCCCTCGCTCCGATCGTGTCCTGCAGGATCGCGGTCCCGGCTGCCGTCGATGCGAGGTGGGCGGGGGCTCCGTGACTCTCTGTGTCCTTCGATTCTCTGCGGCTCAACCCGACTCGGCGTCGATGCGCTCGAGCAGCTCGTCGATCATGGCGAAGGTCAGCCCCCAGATCACCCGACCGTGCCAGCGGTAGCAGGGCAGGTGAATGGTCGCTCCGCCGTGGCTCCACGGCACCGTCGACCGGTTCGCGCGGTCGAGCAGAAACGACAACGGGACCCACACGATCTCCTCGACCTCGTGGTTGGGCATCAGCTCGGGATCGCCGACGAGCTCGAAGAGGAACGGCAGGATGACCATCTGGAGCGGTCGCCCCCGTGCCACCGCTGCGACGTCGGACAGGCTGCCGTGCACGACGGCGTCCCGGTCGAGGTCGAGGCCGATCTCCTCCAGGGTCTCGCGGCGGACCGCCTGCTCCGGGCTCTCTCCGGGCTCGACCCTGCCGCCGGGGAAGGCCATGTGTCCGGACCAGGGGTCCTCGGGGTGGTCGGCGCGCCGGATCAGCAGCAGGCCCGGGCCGTCCGGGGTGTCCCGCACCACAGCAGCAACGGCGGCAAGACGGGTCTCGGGGGCGCGGGGCAAACGTCGCAGCCGACCGCGCCCTGCGGCCCCGAGAATCCGGTCGAGCGAGTCGCCGGGCCCGGTCACGGATGGCGCGCGCTCACGTCTGGGTGAACTCCTGTCGGATCGCGTCCCAGGCGCCCCGGTACTCGATCTGCGACTTGACCCGCTGGACCTCGGCCGACTCGTTCGGCGCGCCCTGCATCGCGGCCAGGGACGCGATGACCTCGAGGTTCACGGGCACCCGCCCGGTCACCGACAGGTAGGTGTTGCGCACGATCGCGAGCCGGCGCGGCGTTGCCAGCTCGCGCAGCCCGCGCACCGACCCGACGCCCCGGCTGTAGAGGAACTTGAGGATGTTGTTGATGTCTCTCTGGGCGCAGGCGATGCCGAACTCCGCCAGCACCGACGGCAGGTTCTCCGGCTCGAGGGGATCGTCCTCCTCGTAGCTCGCCTCCTCCTGGAATCGGTTGAGCTCCTCGTAGAGCAGGTTGAAGTGCTCGTCGATCGCCCACAGCATCTTGGACAGGATCTTGAACTGGCGCCGCGCCGCGACGTTGGTCCGGCCGCCGGGCTTGTAGCCCAGGTGGTGCTCCATCGCGTTCCACAGCTCCTGGGTGATGGTGTGAACCTGGAGCTCGAACCAGGGCCGTTCCTCCGGCGGGATCGCGCTCTGTCGCAACCTGAGGGTGTAGTGGACCGCGCTGTAGCCGCTCTCCTTCTCGTGCTGGTGGAGGTGCTCCAGGCTCAGCAGCCGGGCCTGGTTCGCGCTCATGTAGGCGGTCGGAGGCTCGGCCGACGACACCTCGACCACCTCGGAGCCTCTCAGCTCTCGGTCGATCAACGGCAGATGGCTGAGCACGTAGACCAGGACTCGCACCCCGATCGTGTCGTGCATCCGGCGGAAGCTCGCCGGCGTGATGCCGTCCGGGAACACCGAGGGCTTGCGGAGGATCTTGTCCACCACCTGCTCCGGCCGCTTGATCCTCGAGATCGTGGTGCGCAGCGGCGAGGGGATCGGGATCTTGTTGGTACGCTTGTACTTCTCCCAGTGCTCAGGGCGCTGCCAGCGCTCCAGGAGCTCGCGGATCTCGAGCTGGGTCGGCTGCAGCACCTCGACGACGTAGCGCTCGTACGCCTGCAGGAAGCGTCCCATGCGGTCAGGGTCGGCAATCATCGCTCGATCGGCCGAGCTCAACCTGACCTCCCCGCGACCCTCGCGACCACCTCCGCGGATGCGGACGGCGCCCAGGGCGGCGACACCGTCCGCCGAGCGCAGGTCACGCACTGCGCAGCCGCTCGATCGCCTCGGCGCGGTCGTCGAAGATGGTGAAGACCTCGTCGAGCTTGGTCAGCCGCAGGAGGGCGAGAATCCGCTCCCTGGGGTTCAGCAGGGCGAGCCGCCGGCCCTGCTCCTCGAACTGCTGGAGGTGCCCGACCAGCTCGCCGAGCCCGGTCGAGTCGACGTAGTCGATCCCCTCGAGATCCAGCAGCACCGGCGCGACCTGTTCCTTGAGAGCCGCCTTCAGCCGGGCCGAGAACTCGCGCGCCGACTCGCCGACCCGGATCACACCCTCGACAGCGATGACCGTCACGTCTCGTTCGGTCGTGCTGGTGATCTTCATTCGACTGTCTCCCCACCGTCGAGGTCGGACTGGGTGGTCACAGCGGCTCGGGCGTAGCCGTCGCATGCGCGCCGGAGGACCTCTGCAGCCCATTGTAGGGGCCGCCGGGCGACATGGGCAAGCAGCTTGAGCCGTTCCGTCTCTCCGTGGTCGGACACCACCCGCAGGGCTCCCCAGGGTATGCCCCACAGCTCGGCCACCCGCGCCACCGCGGCGCTCTCCCAGTCCACCACCACAGGGTGCCCGTCGGCCCCGTCCAGCGGAGGCCGGTGGTGGGGCGACGCCACGTGGCCCTCCCAGCAGGCGAGCCGGGCACGCCCGCATCCCGGGATCGCCAGCAGCTCCTCGAGAAAGTCGGGGTCGGGCCGAAACCGGTCGGGGATGTGAACGGGCAGCTCCCCGAGAGTCGTCAGGGCGATGTCGACGACCTCATCCGCAGCGAGCAGGGTGCCCACCCGGACCGCCGCGTCGTGGCACCCCACCGAGCCGAAGCTCACCATCAGCCACGGGTCCAGGTACTGGACGGCCGCCTGGGAGGCCGCCGCGGCGGCGACCTTGCCCGGCCCGCAGCGGACCACCGCAAACGGCAGGTCCCAGAGCTCGCCGCGATAGAGCATCCACTGCCCCCACGGTTCCTTGGAAACGCTGCGGCCGACACCGGCCGCCGCCCGAGCCTCGAAGGCGTGGGCGGCGATGACCACGACGTTTTGGCTCACCGCTCCTCCCGCCGTTCCGGAATGGTAGCACCGAGAGCCGCCGCCTCCGGCCCCGCGACGCAACCTGCGGAAGAATGCGGGCTATGCTGCCCGGGGGAGACCGACGTTGAAGCCACGCCAGCTGATCCGGCTCGGCATCTCGGGGGCGGCCGCCCTCGAGGCGGCCGGCCGCGCGGTCGCCGCGCTGCGTGCCCGCGGCATCGACACGCGAGAGATCCGGCGTCGGCTCGCGGCGGTGGTGGCGTCGCCGGAGGATCATGCCGACGACAGCCTGGTGGGACCGCTGGCCAAGGTCCTCGCCCAGGCCGAGCCGGGGCCCGGCTCGCGAGGGACCCGCACCTCGGTGCGCTTCCGCCAGTGGGGGCGCGACATCGAGCCGTTCGCGGTGACCCAGATGGAGAACGCCTGCCGGCTGCCGATCAGCGTCGCCGGTGCGCTGATGCCGGACGCCCACCAGGGCTACGGCCTGCCGATCGGCGGCGTGCTCGCCACCGACGACGCCGTGATCCCCTACGCCGTGGGCGTGGACATCGCATGCCGCATGAAACTGTCGGTGCTCGACCTGCCGGTCGAGGAGCTGGACCGGCGTCCGGACCGGCTGCGCCGCGCCCTCGAGTCGGAGACCCGGTTCGGGGTCGGGGCGACCTTCCGCGACCGCCGCCACCACGACGTGCTCGACGACGACTGGCGGGTCAGCCCGGTGACCGAGAAGCTCAAGGACAAGGCATGGTCCCAGCTCGGCACCTCGGGCAGCGGCAACCACTTCGTCGAGTTCGGGGTCTTGAGCCTCGACGTGCGCGAGCTCGGCCTCGAGGCCGGGCGTTACCTCGCCCTGCTCAGCCACTGCGGAAGCCGCGGAACGGGAGCGGCGGTAGCCGACCACTACAGCCGGCTGGCACGGTCGCTGCACCCCGAGCTGCCCCACGAGCTCGCTCACCTGGCCTGGCTGGAGCTCGACTCCGAGGCCGGCCGGGAGTACTGGCGGGCGATGGACGCTCATGGGCCGGTACGCGGCCGCCAACCACGAGCTGATCCACGGTCACATGCTGCGGCACCTCGGCGCCCGGGCGATCGCCGAGGTCGAAAACCACCACAACTTCGCCTGGATCGAGACGCCACCGCGGCCGCGAGGTGGTGGTGCACCGCAAGGGGGCGACCCCGGCCGGCGAGGGCGTGCCTCGGCGTGATCCCGGGATCGATGGCCTCGCCGGGCTACGTCGTGCGTGGCCGCGGCCACCCGGAGTCACTGCGGTCAGCCGCGCACGGGGCCGGCCGGCGGATGAGCCGCAAGGCCGCCAAGCGCGAGTTCAGCCGGGCTGATCTCGACCGCCTGCTCGCCGCCCGCGGCGTGCAGCTGATCTCCGCCGGCCTCGACGAGGTGCCGATGGCCTACAAGGACATCGACGACGTGATGGCCGCGCAGCGCGACCTGGTCACCGTGGTCGCGCGCTTCGATCCGCGACTGGTGAAGATGGCCCCGCCGGGACACCGGCCCGAGGACTGACAGCTCCCGGACGCACGCGCGCAGACACACGTCCGCCGCACGTGCGACCGAGGGTCCTCAGTACCCGTGTCCAGGCGACAGAACTTTTACACTTCCGGTCGAAACCAGATCTCTCCCCCATTCGTAGAAGGGTGTGAACGGACCCATTACCTCCTCCTTCTTGCCCCGCACGGACCCTGCGGGGCCAATTTTTTGTCCCCGGCGAGTGCGCGGAAGCTCACACGCAGTCTCAGCGCGGGCTGTGGCCGCAACCCATGCGACCGGTGAGCGGACGCGGTCGCTTGCGTTCACATGGGGACAAGAGTCCGGGGTCGGGCAACGGGCGACCGGCACCCGGATCGGGCTCGCGCCGCCGGCCGGTGAGGATCCACCCGCCGGCTCCCGGCAGCCCGCCCCCCGGAAGGAAACGGCGTCGGCTTGCCTGGACTCGGGCCGCAGTCGTCCCGCACGGCTCGACGGTCTGCTCGCGATATGCGCCGGCTCGGCTGCCCGAAGTCCTCGAGGTCCAGCCGTGACCCCAGCCGAAAGTGCTCCACTGGCGGGACCGCACGCCCGATCTGGCACGGCGAGCGGGAGGCTCTCTGGGGCGCACCTCGCGTGCGCCCGGGTCACGGGCGGAGGCAGGCTCCGCCCCTACCCGCGGGGGTCGGACCCGGTCATTCGACTCCGCCGGTCACCGGGTCAGCGAGCGGTAGGTGACCCGGTGCGGCCGGTCGGCCGCCGGGCCGAGCCGCCGGCGGCGGTCCTCCTCGTACTCCGAGAAGTCGCCCTGCAGGAAGACCACCTTCGAGTCGCCTTCGAAGGCGAGAATGTGGGTCGCCACGCGGTTCAGGAACCAGCGGTCGTGGGAGATCACGACCGCCGAGCCGGCGAAACGTTCGAGCCCGTCCTCCAGCGCCCGCAGCGTATTGACGTCGAGGTCGTTGGTGGGCTCGTCGAGCAGCAGCACGTTGGCGCCCGAACGCAGCATGCGCGCCAGGTGGACCCGGTTGCGTTCCCCGCCCGACAGGGCGACCACCTTCTTCTGCTGGTCCGAGCCGGAGAAGTTGAAGCGGGAGCAGTAGGCGCGCGCGTTCATGCGGACCCGCCCGAGCTGGATCTCCTCCTCGCCGTCCGAGATCACCTCGTACACCGACTTGTCCGGGTCCAGCGTCGAGCGGCTCTGGTCGACGTAGGCCAGCTCGACCGTCTCGCCGACGCGCAGCGCGCCGGAGTCCGGCGCCTCCTCGCCGACCAGCATCCTGAACAGGGTGGTCTTGCCGGCGCCGTTGGGGCCGACTACGCCGACGATCGCGCCCGGCGGGATCGCGAACGAGGCGTCGTCGATCAGCAGCCGCTCACCGTAGGCCTTGCTCACCCCCTGCGCCTCGATCACCACGTCGCCCAGGCGCGGGCCCGGAGGGATGTAGATCTCCAGGTCCCTCGCGACCTCCTCCGGGCGGGCGGCGAGCAGCTGCTGGTAGGCGTTGAGCCGGGCCCTGCCCTTGGCGTGGCGGGCCTTGGGCGCCATCCGGATCCACTCGAGCTCCCGCTCGAGGGTCTTCTGACGTTCGCTCTCCGACTTCGTCTCCCGGCGCAGCCGCTCCTGCTTCTGCTCCAGCCAGGAGGAGTAGTTGCCCCGCCATGGGATGCCGTGGCCGCGGTCGAGCTCCAGGATCCAGCCGGCGACGTTGTCCAGGAAGTAGCGGTCATGGGTGACCGCGATGACCGTGCCCTCGTACTCCTGGAGGTGGCGCTCGAGCCAGGCCACGGTCTCCGCGTCGAGGTGATTGGTGGGCTCGTCGAGCAGCAGGATCTCGGGCTTCTGCAGCAGCAGGCGGCACAGTGCCACCCGACGCAGCTCGCCCCCCGACAGCACCCGGATCGGAGTCTCTCCCGGAGGGCAGCGCAGCGCGTCCATGGCGAGCTCGAGCCGGCTGTCGAGGTCCCAGGCGCCGAGGGCCTCGATGCGGTCCTGGACGGCGGCCTGGCGGTCGAGGAGCGCGGTCATCTCGTCGTCCGACATCGGCTCGGAAAAGGCGTCGCTGATACGGTCGTACTCCGCGAGCAGCTCGACCGACTCGCGGGCGCCCTCGCGGACGATCTCGAGGACCGACTTCTCGGGATCCAGCTGCGGCTCCTGCTCGAGCAGGCCGAAGCTGTAGCCGGGCGCCCGGACCACCTCGCCGGTGATCTCCTCGTCGAGCCCGGCCATGATCCGGAGCAGGGTGCTCTTGCCGGCGCCGTTGAGGCCCAGCACACCGATCTTCGCCCCGTAGAAGAAGCCCAGGGAGATGTCCCGCAGCACCTGCCGCGAGCCCCGGGCCTTGCCGACCCCGACCATCGAGAAGATGACCTTCCGGCTTTCCTCCGCCATCACACGCCTCCCGTCACTTCTTCACCACCAGGTAGGCCGCGAGGCCGACCAGCACCGCGGCGAAGATCCGCTTGAAGCTCGCGGTGGAGACGTGCTCCACCAGCCGCGCCCCGACCTGGGCGCCGATCACCCCGCCCAGCCCGAGCAGCAGGCCGAGGCGGTAGTCGACGTTGGCCAGCTTGTTGTGGGCCGCGAGCGCCGAGATCGAGATCACCAGGATCGCCAGGAACGACGTCCCGACCGCCTTCTGCGCGGTGTAGCCGAGCAGGAGCAGCAGCGGCACCATCAGGAAGCCGCCGCCGAGCCCGGTGAACGACGCCGCCACCCCGACCACGATCCCGAAGACCACCGGCAGCACCCACGTCGTCATCGCCCACCTCCCGGCGCGTGATCATACCGCGGGCAGGACGCGCGGGAGAGCGTAGGCCCAGGTGCTCGCAGCTTCAAGGAGGTCGCCGTGGTTCGGCCAACTCCCCAACTCCTCCAAGCCGCGCACCTGTGCTCCTGTGGTAGATTCCGGCGAGACTGGAGAGTCGAGAGCGATGACCGGCCCGGCACAACCCCTGGCTTCCGCGGAAACGGCACTCTCGAAGCCTGCCGCCGGTGTTGAGGGAATGAGGTTTCACCACGTCGGTGTGGCGGTGAAGAACCTCGAAGAGGCTCTCAACACCTATGTTCGGCTCTTCGGTTGCACTCAGGTCTCGAGCCCGATTCTGGTTTCAGATGAGAATGTCCGGGTCTGCTTTGTTTCCTCGCCACCCGGGGTGCTGATCGAGCTGATCGAGGGTGTCGGCGACGACTCTCCTGTCGAGAAGATCCTCGACCGCACCGGAGCAGGGACCTACCACATCTGTTACGAGGTCGACGATCTGGACGCTGCGATCCAGGTCCTGCGCAAGAACAGGTGTCTCACGTTCAGGAAGTTCGAGCTTCCGGGACGGGGCAGGTTCGCCTTCGCGCTCAGCCCGCAACGACAGCTGTTCGAGCTCTGCGAAATCAACCACGCCTGATGGTAACCAACCGAGACATGACCAGACGTTATACGTTCAACAATCTCTTTTTCGAAGCCACGCGGCGGTGCAACCTCGCCTGCCCCGGATGCATGGCAAGCTCCAACAATCCCGAGCTGGTAGCGTCCACATCAGATCGCGAGCTGACCACCGACGAGATCGAGCGCCTCGTGCTGGCAACTGCCCACGAAATCGGTGTTGAGACGATCACCTGGAGCGGTGGTGAGTTCGCTCTTCGGGCCGATGCACTCGAGCTCATCCGCCGTGCAACCGACTTTGGGTACTCATCGATCATCGCCACCAACGGGACCCAGCTCGACCGAGACGCTCTGATCGCCTTCGACGAGGCGAGTGGAGGAACGCTGGTCGTCGCGGTCGGCATCAACTCGATCGACCCGGACAACGCCCGGACACGAGATGCGGAGTGCAGTGTTGCGATCGAAGTCCTCGACCTGTGCGAGGAGCTCGGCATACGGCGCAACGTCGTGGTGACGGTCGGGCAACACAACGCCGCTTCGCTCGATCGAACGCTCGAGTGGCTCGAAGAGCGCAACATTCCGTACAATCGCTCGCCATTCACAGCCCGTGGCAGCGGCCGCAGGCACTGGGAGAGCATGCGCATCACGCGATCGGACATGGAGCGGCACATCCATCCGGCACTGCGCAAGCACCCTCTGGGGTACATCAGTTACACGCCGTTCTTTCTGGCTCCCGAAGTGCACCACCGCTTCTCGAAGGGAGCCAGCAACGTCACGGTCCCGCAGAACCCCTCCATCGGCTGCTGGTGCGGGACCTGGCTGGCACTCAGCGCCGAAGGCGACGTGGCCCCGTGCGCGATCATGCTCGACGACGTGTCCTGCGGCAACGTGAGGGATGCCAGCTTCCAGGAGATCATTGACCAGAGCGAGGTCTTCCAGAGGATCCTCGACCGGAATCAGCTTCAGGGCAAGTGTGGGCGGTGCCGCTACAAGTTCACCTGCGGTGGCTGTCGCGCGATGGCGTTCTACGAGCATGGTGACGTCATGGCCGAAGACCCGACCTGTTTCTTCGAGCCGGTTGACGACACGACGGTGAGCGAGCACGAGCCGGAGACGAATCGCATGTTCAAGCGATACGCCTTCATGGTCCGTCACGCCCACTCGAACCGCACCCTGCTGCGGACCGAAGGAGAGTCCGAGGACGTGAAGGCCGCAACGGAAGAGGATCGGAAAGAGGTCCGAGGCTAACCCGCCCGACGCGGTTTCCAGCCGGTGCGCTCACGCATCTCGGCGCGTTCGTGGGTTGACAGCCCGTGACGTCCCGTCTCCCACACCCTGCGTTCTTCGTCGCGGAGGAGCCATCGGTCATGCATCCACAACCACAGCTCGGGCCGTTGTCTGATATCCCTCTCCAACGCCTCGAGGTAGCGCTGTGTCAACGAAACCTCGGGGTGCTCGTGCCCATCAACCGAGGAAGGCCAGATCGGCTCTCCGATCTCGACAACGTATCGACTGTCGTTGATCGGTCGACTCGTGACATGCACGGCTGGTGCTCCGGTTTTCAGCGAGACAAACGCCGGGACCTCGGTGGTGCGAGCAGGTTGGCCGAAGAACGGAACCAGGATCCCGGTCAGGGGAGGCACTCGCTGGTCGATGACGATCCCCACGATTCCTCCTCTCCGTATGGTTCTGAACACACGGTGCCCAACGCCGTGACGCTCGAGCAGGACGTTTCCGAACCGCTCACGGAGGTTCACCAGGTCAGCAGCGATTCTCGGGTTGTCGGGAGGACGGGCCACCAGCGACATGCCGCCGACAGCCAAGCCGAGCGGATAGGTCGCCACCTGCCATGAGCCGAAATGGCCGCACAGCACCAGCACTCCGCGACCGAGATCCTGAGCGGCCTCCATGTTCTCCCACCCTCTGATCTCGAATCTCTGCCGAACCTCGTCGACATCGAGGTGTTGAGCCGTGAACAGCTCGAAAAAGGTCGCCCCGAAATGGGCGAAGCAACCCTCGATGATCCGGCGACGCCCGGCGTGATCGATCTCCGGGAGCGCGAGCTCGAGATTCCGGTCAGCGAGGCGTCGGCTCTTTCGCATCGTCCGATAACCGAGGCGACCGACACTGCGACCCACCCGACGTGCCGTTTCGTGACGGACTCGCCCAAGTGCTCGGGAAAGCCCAAGGTACGGCAGGTACTCGAGCGCGTGGCGGAGAGGCGCGTCTTTCACCGAGCGGGTCTTGGCTCTCTCATGCAGTCGCCGCGACCTGCAGCTCGACAAACGCGAGAACGTCTCCGACCGTGTTCATATTGGCCACGTCCTCGTCCCCGAACTCGATGCCGAGCTCCTCTTCGAGCTCGACGAGCAGCTCCAGCGCCCTCGCGGAATCGAAGCCGAGATCGCCGACCAGATCCATGCCCGGTTCCAGCTCGACTTCTTCGACTCCGCTGATGCGGGCGACGATCTTGAGTGCCGTGTCCTTTGGGCTCATCCCTCAGTGCTCCTTCAGGCGTAGTGTACGGGTGCTACGAGGTCGAATCTCGCGCGGGCAATCGTCCCAGTTGGCGATCGAGGTATCGTTGACGAACCTCGTGACGCTGCATTTTGCCACTTGTTGTCCTCGGGATCGCTCCTCGCGCCACGAATACCAGATCAGCTACAGGGAGACCGAACGCTCTCCCGACTTTCGACCTGATCTCTCGCTCGATGTCGACAAGCACGTCCGGATCCCGAGTTGTCGTCTCGACGACCAGAACGGCCTGCTCTCCTTTCGACCCTCGTGCGACTGAGAATGCCGCTGTCCGTATCAATCCACCTCCCCCTGTCACCCCGTCTGCGATTCTCTCGATTTCGTCGGGCATGATGTTGTGGCCGCCGATGATCAACACGTCGTTGCAGCGCCCGGTCAGGTACAGCTCTCCTCGATGCAGGAAGCCGAGGTCTCCGGTCGCGAACCACCCGTCATGCAGCGATGCTGCGGTCGCCTCGTCGTCGCGGTAGTAACCCGCGAAAACGCCAGGTCCTCGAATCCAGACTTCGCCCACCACGTCGTCGCTCGACTTCGTCGCCATTCACCGCGCGGATCGAAACCTCGGTGTCCCGTATCGGCACACCGTTGCTGACGACCTCCGCGAGTGCGAACCCGGATCGAGTTTCGAGAGGCGCCGCGAGGGTCCGGATCCCTTGCCCTTTGAGCTCGAACGTCACGGAGAGAGTCGCCTCGGCCAAGCCGTAGCACGGGCGGAACGCCTCCGGCTTGAAACCATACGGCTCGAACGTGCTGCAGAATGCCTCGACCGTCTCTGATCGCACCATCTCGGCGCCGGTCATCGCCGCTCGCCAGCCGCTCAAGTCCAATCCATCGAGGTTTTTGGCCTGGAGTCGTTCGACACAGAGCTGATAGCCGAAGTTGGGCGAGGGCGCAAACGTGATGCCTCGAAGGCCGAGCTGCTCCAGCCAGAGATTGGGTCGCGCGAGGAATGTCTCGGGTCGGAGCAGCCAGGTGTCGAGTCCAGTCAACATCGGCAGCAGCAGGCAACCGACGAGGCCCATGTCGTGATAGAGCGGTAACCACGAGGCCATGGCATCGGCGAAACAGTGCACCGGCTCGCCGGTGGGATAGCCGATGGCCTCGGTGCTGGCGAGCGGATTGTGCACCGCCGAGCGGTGACGAATCATGACTGCCCGTGGCAACCCTGTGGATCCGCTCGTCAGCTGGAGGAACGCGACGTCTTCTTCGTGGGCGGGAGGCGCAGCGAAGCCCTGCAAGGCTCCGCGGGCTGCGACTTCCTCGGGGGTTACCACCGCAGCTTTGGCCCACGTGTGGCCGCTTTCGACGGCGTGGCGACGAAACGAGTCGCTCGCCACGACGAAGCGCGCGCCGATCCGATCCATGATCGCCCTCATCTTGTTCAGCTGGGCCTCTGCCGCACCCATGGCGCCGGCAGCTGAGCTGGCAACGGGCAGGGCTCCTCTGAGCAGCACACCGAACCAGGTCTCGAGCCACTCCCAACTGGTCGGCAGCGCGATCAGCACCGGCTCTTTCTCGGCAACTCCCATGCCGGCGAACTGTGAAGGCTCGGCGTCTCGCCACCTCGTCGAGCTGACGGTAGGTCCCCCAGTCGGCATCTCTTCCCCTGCTCTTCACGATACCGACGCCGCGATCTCCGAAATCCCTCGCTGCTCGTGAGAGGGCCTGTGGGATGGACTCCGGAGCATTGGCGAGCGGGTCCTTCATCGATGTCACCGTTCCTCCGTTCGATCAGATCGCCACCACGCCCGCCGCATGATACTCGCCCGGGCCAGCACCATAGGTGCATGGGCTCTAAGGTCCCAGGAAGCCGGAGGGACTGGCGAGCCGGGCGCGGGCGGGACTCCTCGACCGCCCCTCGACGGACCCTGGTGACCCTCGGCATCGAGCGGTGGTCGCACAGGGGGACCAGGCTGGCCGCGGCCCTCGGGAAGAGCCCCGTCGTAGTGGGCTACTGGGCGGGAGAGGGCGTCCGTCGCAGGCTCGAGGAGCCTGACTTCGCACGGAGTATCGACGACCTCGACGCTGCACGGGCTGCGCTCGTGGCGAACGGGGGTTGGCGGATCGTCTACCGCGTGGTCGGGGAGCGGGTCGAGGTGCTCGTGGTCGCGATCGGGCACCGGCGCGAGGTCTACGACCGGTTGCGCGAACGGCTGCGCTGAGAGATGCCCGGAGCGGCTCTCGCCACGTCACACAAGAACAGCGTCCGACGGTATGCCTCGACAGCCTCCCCGATCACCTGGCTCGTCGCAGATCCACGGGCCTCCGCAAGAGCTCGCAGACGATCGCGGGTTTCGAACGAGACTCGGATCGTCGCACTGCTACTCATGAGTTGACCTCTCTATCGACATCAGCTCCTACATGAACCGCTCGCCCGGACGGCCTGGTGCCGATGTGGCTGACGTCCGGGCTACACTCCCCCGCATGGTCGCAGCTCGGGGCGAGCGCCCCACCCCCCGCAACTTGTTCTCGTTCTCCCGGCTGAAAACCTACTTCCAGTGCCCGGCGCGCTACCGCCTCCGCTATCTCAAGGGCCGGCGCGAGGCCTTCCGCTCGGTGGAGTCCGTGCTCGGTCAGGCGGTCCACGACGTGGTCGAGTGGCTCTACGCCGAGCGCGACCGGGGCGTCGCGCCCGGTCCGGAGGCCGCCCTCGAGCGGCTGGCGTCGGCCTGGACCGAGCGTTCGGGCGAGGACGTCGCGGTGATCCGCATCGCCGATGGCGCCGAGAGCTACCTTCGAACCGGTCGCGAGATGGTGGCCCGCTTCCACCGCGAGGTGTTCTCCAGCGACGAGTCGGAGACGGTCGCGCTGGAGCAGCGGCTCTCGCTCCCGCTCGAGGGTGGGCTCACCTTCACCGGCTTCGCGGACCGCGTCGGGCGCACCCGCAACGGGCGTCTGTTCGTGGTCGACTACAAGACCTCGAGCCGCGAAGGCGACCCGTCGGACTTCTCCGAGGGGCTGCAGGCGCCGCTCTACGCGACCTGCGTGCTCGAGCGCCACGGGGCCGACGAGGCCCTGGCGGGATACCACTACCTGCGCCTGGGCACCACCCGGTGGCAGTCGGTGAGCCGCGAGCGCGGCCGCGAGCTGGTGGCGAGGTTCCAGGTGCTGGTCGCCGAGGCCGGCGCCGCGGCCGAGTTTCCGACCCGTCCCTCCGTGCTCTGCGCCTGGTGCGGCTTCAACGCCGTCTGCCCCGACGCCCAGGTGCCCGACGGGCTGTCCGGGGGCCTGCTGCTCGCCCGTGAGCGCGCCGCCGCCGCTCCGCTGCTCGAGGCCCTCGCCGACGACGAGCCCGACGACGCCGACTGAACCTGACCTCGGCCGGGTCGCCGGCCACCGACAGACCGCGGCGACGCGGGACATCCCCGACAACGAACCGCGAACACGCCAAGCCCGCGAAGCACGCCGCGGAGGTGCATCGGAGGGTTGGAGGTCGGCGCCACGCACACTCCGTCACGGGACCCGACTCGGGCCGACCGTGACAGCGGAGATCACCCCTCTCCTGGCCTCTCCTTCGCGCCCTTGGCGTCTTCGCGGTTCAATCTCCGACCGGCGGGAGCCCGGTGTCCAGGTCGACCGCGCAGAACGGGCAGTAGCGGGCCCTGCGGACGCGGAAGGGCCGGTCGTCGATCACCGAGACGAGGTGGTACCAGGAGGCCCCGCAGACCGGGCAGCGGGTCCGGTAGAGCTCACGGTGGACGAGCAGGTTGATCGCCAGGAAGACCAGCGCCAACAGCACCAAGCCGGTGGTGCCGACCTTGAACAGGGTGGCGATGGTGATGCCCGCCACCAGCACCACCAGCCCCAGCCCGAACAGCCGGGCGGCGCGGGCACGGCCCTCAATGAGCGCGTCTCGGGGCGTCACCATGGTCTCGACAACCCGTTCCCGAGCCCGAAGATGCCCGACGGGCTCCGGTCAGCGCGCCGGGCCGCTCCGGTCTGTGTCGGGCGTGCGCTGCCGGCCGCCGCCCCAACTCCACTCGCGCCAGGGCGCGAGCCCGAGCAGCGCCTCGCCCGAGAGCATGCCCGCCTCCATCCCGAGGAGCATGCCGCCGAGCATGCCGAGGTGCGCGCCGACGACGTTGGAGCCGGCCAGACGCCCGAGCGCCGGCCCGATCCAGTGCCCGACCACGATCATGCCGGCCACCATGGCGGCGTTGCCGACCAGATGGGTCGAGATCCAGAGCCGCCGTCCGGACCTGGCGAGCTGGGCGCAGCGGGTCAGGACCACCCCGGGGGGGATGGCGAAGACCAGCATCAGACCGGTCATCCAGGTGGTGACCATCGGCCAGAACGAGCCGCCCGAGGCCTCCCCTGCCCCGCCCTCCCCGCCCGGGTGGGCGCAGCACGCGCCGCCCCCGGAGCCGTCCGCGGGTGCATGCCCCATCGCGACGTGAAACGAGGCGTCCGCCGGCGGGGCCGTGAAGCCGAGGTCGACCCACCAGCCGGCGAGCATGCCGAGCCCGCCGAGCGCGCCCATCACCAGCAGCATGTCGATGCGGTGGTTCATCCCCATCCGCCGCGTCCACGCCTCCCGCACGACCAGGGCAAGTGCCGCGGCGGCGACCACCACCTGCACCGCCGGCCGGGCGCCGAGCCTGCCCAGCAGAACGAGCGCGACCCCCTGAGCGAGCACCGCAGCCGCCAGCCCGAACGCCACCCACCGATCGGCCCGAGCGTTCACCCCGTCACCGCTCCTTCCGTCAGCCGCCCGACCCGGGCGACGGCCTCGACCTGCTCCTCCTGGAGGATCGTGGTCGAGCGCCAGGTCACCACCAGCGACGAGGCGGTCATCAGGATCGCCGCCGTCACCGGGTGCAGCAGGCCGGCGACCGCGAGAGTCATCCCGATGATGTTGTAGACGGCCGCGAACCGGAGGCTGCCGCGCACGATGCCGCGCATCCTCCGGGCGAGGGCGACCGCCCACGGCAGCACCTCCAGGTCGCCGCCGAACCAGGTCACGTGGGCGGTCTCCGAGGCCAGCTCGGCGCCGGTCGCCACTCCGACGCTGAGGTCGGCCTCGGCCATCGCCGCCGCATCGTTGACGCCGTCGCCGACGAAGCCCACCCGCCGGCCTGAAGCCCGCATGGCGCGCACCCGGCCGAGCTTCTGCTCGGGGTCGAGACCCGCGGCCACCTCTCCCGCCGCCACCAGCCGCGCTCTCTCGGAGCGGTCGCCGGTCAGGACCACGGTCGCCAGACCCATCGCCTCGAAGGCGGCCAGGGCCTCCGGCCAGGAGGAGCGGAGGCGCTCGTCGACCGCCGCTGCGAAGGCCGGCTCGCCGTCGACCGTGGCGACCACCCGCCGCGCCCAGTGCGGCGCACGGAGCCTGCCGAGCAGCGGCTGCCAGCGCTGGTCCGTCGGGTCCGCCAGACGGTCGCCCGCCCCCACCACCACCCGGCGCACCGGACCGCCGGGGGCGGCAACCAGGGCCGAGACCCCGACCGCGGGCAGCACCTCCAGCGCGTCGACCCGCCACTCGCCGGGATCACAGCAGCCGGCGAGCGCGGCGGCGATCGGGTGGCGCGCGAGCCGCTCGACGGCGGCCACCGCCGACTCGACCTCGGCCGGACCGAGCCCGCCGGCGGCACACGCCGCCTGGTCGACCAGCACCGCCTCGGTCTCGGTCAGGGTGCCGGTCTTGTCGAAGACCATGACGTCGAGGCAGGCCATGCGTTCCAGGACGTCGCCTCCCCGCACCACCAGTCCCCGGGACGCAAGCCGGCCCACCGCGGCCCACACCGCGAGCGGGGTGGCGAGCCCGAAGGCGCACGGACAGGCGACCAGCAGCACGGCCAGGGCGTTGAACAGACCCTGACGCCAGCCCGCCGCGAGCGACCAGCCGAGCAGGGTGGCTGCCGCGATCGCGATCGCGGACGGAAGCAGCCAGGCCACCACCCGGTCGGCCTGGCTCTGGAGCGAAGACGGCACCGCACGCGCACGCGCCACCGCGTCGACGATGTGGTCGATCCTGCGATCACCGCCGCCGCTGGTCGAGCGCACCGTCAGCATCGCGTCCACCGCGTGGGTCGCGGCCCACACCCGGTCCCCGGCCCGCCGGATCGCCAGGTCGGGCTCGCCGGTCATCTCGGCCTCGCGCACGAAGGCCTCCCCGGCGACCACCACCCCGTCGACCGGGATCGTGTCGCCGGGCGCCACCCTCACCAGGTCGCCGGCCGCCACCTCGGACACCGCGACCTCGCGTTCGCCGCCGCCCGGCCCGACCACGGTGCAGACGGTGGCCTCGGGAGACCAGGCGAGGGCGGCGGCGAGCGCCTTGCGCTCGGCCCCGGCCGCCACCTGCTGCCCAAAGGCGTAGACCACGAGCAGCAGGCACACGGTCTCGAAGTAGGTCTCGCCCTGCCCGCTGACGGCGGCGAAGACCGACGCCGCGGCGGCGCCGGTGACCCCGACCAGGAACAGCCCCTCCATGGCGATCCGCCCCGCCCTCACGGCCTGCCAGGCGTTGTGGGCGAGCGGCCAGCCGAGCAGCACCAGCGAGGCCAGGGCGAGCGCGGCGAGCACGGCGTTGAGCCCGAGGCGCTCACTCGCGGAGGGCTCGGAGCCGGCGAGGGCGAGGCTCAGGGTCATCGCGTTGGCGGCGATCACGGCTCCGACCACCACCCGCCACCACGACGCGAGATCGACCGGCTCGCCGAGCTCGCAACCGCAGGCCGTGGTCAGGTTCGAGGCCGGCTCCACCGGCGTTACTCCGCGACCGGAGGCGACTCCGAGAGCACAGCCGAAGGGGTCTCCGAGAGGCCCCCGGCGATGGCGAGCTCGGGCGGGCTCGTGGTCGCCTCCAGCTCCTCGAGCTCGGCCACCCGCCACGCCGATCTGCGGTCGCCGTGGCGCTCGCGCACGGCGGTCACCAGCTCGGGCGGCACCGGAGGCGCCCGGTTCGACCACGAGCCGCGCACGTAGGTCATCACCGCCGCGAGCTGCTGGTCGGAGAGGTGGCGCCAGGGCGGCATCACGTTGTCGTAGGTCACCCCGTCGACCTCGACCGGTCCCTCGAGACCGGCGAGCAGCAGGGCGGCGAGGACGTCGGGGCGGCCGGTGGCCCAGGACGAGCCGTCGAGGGGCGGGTAGTTGCCTGCCACTCCCCTGCCGTCGTCCTGGTGACACGCCCTGCAGTTGATGTAGACCCGCTGGCCGAGCACCATCGGGTCGACCGGAGTCGGCGTCGGGGCCGAGCTCGCGCCGCCGCCGGCGCCGCCGGCTCGCTCATCGTACGCGGTGGGGTCGAAGTTCGAGCTGTAGGTGCCCAGGTACCAGCCGCCGAAGCCGATCAGCGCCAGGCACAGGAACATCAGCCACAGGGGCACCGGCTCGTAGCCGTCGCGGGGCTCGGCCATCTCACGGTAGATCGGCTCGTGGAGGTCGACGACCTCGGTCCGGTCGTCCTCCCTGCGAGTCAGACCATCGGGTCCTTCGGGGGCGGTCACGGCGCCACCTCCGGCACCGGGTGGCTGGTGTCGAGGCTCTTCAGGTAGGCCACCAGCGCCTTGGCCTCTCGGCGCGGCGCCACCACCCACCCCGGCTCCGCCATTCGGGAGGAAACGGCGAGCGCGTCGTAGGGCACCTCGACCTCGACCGGCATGCGGGTGAAGAGGAAGCCGAACGGCGGCATGGTCGACCCGGGCGAGGTGATCTGCGGGTTGAACAGGTGCAGCAGGTGCCAGTTCTCGCTCGGCTGGCGCAGGGCGATGCTGGCGAGATCGGGCCCGGTGCGCATGGTGCCGAGCAGCGGCGGGGCGTCGTAGAGGTGGTCGCGGGCGACGGTGCGTCGCTGGCCCCACCCTCGGTCGAGGTCGGCGCCGAACCCCGGCGGGCGGACCTGCTGGCTGTGGCAGTACAGGCAGCCGAGAGAGATGTAGACCGAGCGGCCCTTCGGCCACGATCCCGGTCGGTTCGACCGGGTACGCGTTCGCCGTCCTCGTCGACCACCGGCTCGAGGCCGCCGAGCTGCAGCTCGGGGACCGTGACCAGACCCGGCGAACGAGGCCAGCACCGTGAACAGAACCCCGACGTAGAGGAAGACGCCCGGTTCATTCGCCACCTCCCCCGGCGTCGGCGAGGCCCGAGCAGGGTCGGACCGGTGAATCGGCCGCCGTCCTTGAGGCGTGAACATGCTTCCAGGCCAGCACCGCGAAGGCGACGTGGCCGACCGTCATCAGCACGCCGGCGACGCTGCGCGAGCCAAGGTAAGGAACGGTGTACGCGCACCACCGTCAGAAACGGGCACGTCGGGGTCGTTCATCATCAGGCCCTGGATCCAACCGCCCCAGGTCAACGCCGCCCCAGTAGAGCGCCATGCCGACGCGCGGTGCCCCAGAAGTGGACCTTGATCAGCCCCGCGGACGCCCACTCGCGCCCGGTCAGCCGCGGCGCGATGTAGTAGATCGACGCCGAACATCACCATGGTGAAGAAGGAGTACACGCCGAGGTGGGCATGGGCCACGGTGTAGTGGGTGAAGTGGCTGACCTCGTTGACCGAGCGCAGCGCCTGCAGCGAGCCCTGGAAGCTGACCACGGTGTAGCTCATCGCCCCGAAGACCACGAACCGCAGGGTCGGGCTGGTGCGCAGGCGGCCGAAGTGGCCGACCATGGTCATGTGGTGGTTGATCGCCACCGTGGTGACCGGGATGAACATCATCACGCTGCCGACGACCCCGACCGTGACCAGCCACGCCGGCAGCGGCCCGCCGATCAGGTGGTGGGTGCCGGCCCAGTTGTAGAACAGCGGCGAGGGTCCAGAATCCGAGAATCGACAGGTAGTAGCTGTGGATCGGCCGGCCCAGCACCTTGGGCAGCAGGTAGTAGACCGCGGCCAGCCCGATCGGGGTGAACCACAGCCCGAGCACGTTGTGCGCGAACCACCAGTTGGCCGACGCCTGGACCACCCCGGCGGCGAGCCTGCCGTGGATCAGGGCGTTGGCCAGCAGGTAGAGGAACGGAAACCAGAGCACGGCCCCGAACAGGTACCACTGGGAGACGTAGACGTGACCGACGCGGCGGCCCGCGAACATCATCAGGCTGGCCGCCATCACCACCGCGAACACCCCGGCGAAAACGAAGGACCACGGGTAGGGGATCTCGAGCCACTCGACGCCGGTGCTGCCGGCCGCTCAGGATGCCGATGGTGCCCGCCGCCACGGCGACGTTCCACAGCATCGCGCCCACCACCAGCGGAAGCTGGAGCGGAAGACGCACCCGGCTCAGCCGCGCCTCCAGCCACAGCAGCACTCCGACCCCGGCCATCGAGGCCCACCCGAAGATCATCGTATTGAGGTGCGCCGGCCGGACCCGGCCGAAGGTCAGCCACGCCGCGCCGCCGAGCAGGTCCGGCCAGTGCATCTTGACCGACGCCACCAGTGCGAGCACGGTGCCGACGAGCAGCCACAGCACCGAGCTGGCGAAGAAGACCACCACCGGGTACTGGCACGAGGCGTCGACCTCCGCCCGCCAACCTACCTGCTCGTCGGCCTTCGCACGGGCGCCCGCCGCAGCCTGCTCTCGGCTCATCGCGGTTCCTCCTGGCCTGGGAAGCTGTCGGTCGTGCGCCCGACCGGCTCGTCGTCGTCGAAGATGCTCAGTGCGCCCTCGCCGAACCGTCGCAGCTGGCCGTGCCGGAGCGCCCACACCAGTCCGTAGGCGGCGGTCGCGCCGGCCACCGCCACCGAACCGAAGACGAGGAAATAGATCAGAGTCATGCGTCCGAACGGCCGGCTCAGGGCACCGGCCGGTCACCTCACGATACCACTGACGCCGGGCCGGCACGGATCATCGGCTCAATTGCAGAAACGTAATTGGTATTGTTCTCGCAAATCCTGGAGTCAAGCCTCCGCCCCGGGGTCCGGCTGTCGGCGCCGACCCGGCTGCGCGTGCGGACGCCGCCGACGGACGATCGGCCGCGGTCCGGGCTACACTGTGCGTCCGAGCACAGAACCGAGGAGGTGCACCCGATGACCGTGACCCTCGATGCCCGAGACCGCAGCCAGCTGCTGGAGCGCTTCCTGCGCTACGTGAAGGTCGACACCCAGTCGGACGAGAGCTCGAAAACCAGCCCGTCGACCGAGAAGCAGAAGGACCTGTCCCGCATGCTGGTCGCCGAGCTCGAGGCGTTGGGCTGCGCCGATGCCGCGATGGACCAGTGGGGCTATGTCACCGCGACGGTACCCGGCAACCTCCCGGACGGCCACCCGGCCGCCGGCAGGACCCCGACCATCGGCCTCCTGGCCCACGTCGACACCTACTTCGCCACTCCGGGCGGAGGCGTGAAGCCGCAGGTGATCGAGGGGTACGAGGGCGGCGACATCCGTTTGCCGGGGTCCGGTCAGGTGCTCACCGTCGATGACAGCCCGAACCTCGCGCGCTGCGTCGGCCACACCCTGATCACCTCGGACGGGACGACCCTGCTCGGCGCCGACGACAAGGCCGGAGTCGCCGAGATCATGACCCTGGTCGCCTGGCTCGCCGACCACCCGGGCTTCCTCCACGGACCGGTCCGGATCGCCTTCACCACCGACGAGGAGGTGGGCCGGGGCACCGAGCACTTCGACGTCGCCGCCTTCGGCGCCGACTACGCCTACACCCTCGACGGCTCGGACCTGGGCGAGATCGAGGACGAGACCTTCTGCGCCGACACCGCGGTCGTGACCGTGGAGGGCTACGACGTCCACCCCGGCTACGCCAAGGGCAAGCTGGTCAACGCGGTCCGGGTGACGTCCGCGATCGTCGACGCCATCAACCGGGAGTTCCTCCCCGAGACCACCGACGGCAAGCAGCCCTACCTCCACCCCTACACCGTGAGCGGCGACGTGTCGCGGGTCGAGCTCAAGGTGCTGGTGCGGGCGTTCACGGTCGAGGAGCTCCAGGTCCGGGAGCGCGCCCTCGAGGAGGTCGTCGACCGGGTGCGCGGCCAGTTCCCGAAGGCCAAGGTCGCAGTCACCGTCAGCGAGTCCTACCGCAACATGGCGTTCAAAATCGCCGAGGACCCGAAGGTGCTCGAGGTCGCGCTCGAGGCGGTGAAGCGGCAGGGCATCGAGCCGGTCCGCAGGGCGATCCGCGGCGGCACCGACGGCGCACGGCTGTCCTACATGGGGCTGCTGACGCCGAACGTCTGGGCCGGCGGCCAGAACTTCCATTCGGTCAGAGAGTGGGTCTCGCTGGAGTGGATGGTCGCCGCGGTCGAGACCACCGCCCAGATCCTCGCGATCTGGGTCGAGCGGTCTGCCGACAGGGGTTGACGCTCAGGGTCCTGGATCGGCCCCAGAAGCCAACCGCCACGACACCACGCCACGAAGAGGTCGGGGGCGACCCGAATCGCTCGTCCTCCAACCTCACCGTTGGCCCCTCATTACGAAAACCTCGGACGATCGCACACAAGGAGTGTGCGACGGTGGATCGCCACGACCCGGCGACTCCGGGCTGCCTTGAGACCCTTGGTGTCGTGGTGGTGGATCCGACCTGCGCGCGATCTCAGGGGGCGAGGGTCGCGAGGCGCTCCCAGGCGCCGTTGACGCGGCCGAGGACCAGCACGCCGGCGGTCGGGAAGAAGACCGGCACGCGGTCGGCCTCCCCGGTCAACAGGAGGCTCGCGAGCCGCCCGACGAGCGGCATGTGGGCCACCACCACCAGCGACCTCGGGTCGACCTCGAGCTCGGCCGCCACCTCGTCCGGGTCGGCCTCGGGGTCGAGGCCGCGGACCGCCACCGGAGCCGGCCCGCCGCACCCGGCGGCGAGGATGGCGGCGGTGTGTCGCGCCCGTTCCCGGCCCGAGTGGCGGATCTCGTCGATCTCGAGGCCCAGGCCGGCCACCTGCGCCGCCACCGTCTCGGCGTCGGCGACTCCCCGGGGGCTCAGGGGCCGCTCGCTGTCGGACCCGCCGTAGACCGCGTCCGCATGCCGCACGATCACGACGACTCGTCCCGTCATGGTTGCGGATTCTCCCCTGTCCGGGCCCGCGGCTCAAGCCCTTCGGCGCTCGCAGGCCGAGCGTCACCGGATCGTGCGGGGGCACCGAGCTCCGAGAGGCGCTCCTGCATGCGGTTCGCGGTCGCGAGATCGCCGCGGCGGGCCGCCGCCTCGAGCCCCCGCCGGTAAGCGGCCGTCGCCCTCTCCGTCAGGCCGAGACCCTCGAGGGCCAGCCCCAGCGCGAGGTGTGCCGCAGAGTGGTCCGGATCGGCCGTGACCGCCTTCTCGAGCAGGCCCCTGGCCTCCTCGAAGCGTGCGCTCTCGACCAGGATCCGTCCGAGGCCGAAGCTCGCCACCGGATCCCCCGGCTCGAGCTCGAGGACCTCGCGGAACAGGCCCTCCCGACGGGCCCGGTCGGCCTCGCGGGCGGCCCGCTCGGACCGCTCGCGCTCGCGGCTCTCGGCGGACGTGCGTTGCCTCTGCAGGGCCTTCGACGCGGCCGTCGCCTTCTCCGCCTCGGCCTCCTCGATCCGGCCCAACCGCATCAGGAAGAGCGACGCGTTGGTGTGGGCCATGACCGAGGCGGGGTCGACCGCGGCCAGGCGACGCATCGCCTGGAGCGCCTCCTCGAACCGGCCGTGGCGCCCGAGGATCACGCCCAGGGTCTCGAAGGCGTCGCCGAAGTCCGGACAGACCGCGATCGCACGTTCGAGCAGCTCGAGCGCCTCGTCCTCGGCGTCGGCCTGGAATCGCGCCACCGCCTCGTCGTGGAGCTCGCGCGCCTGCTCGGCGCGGCTCGGAACCGTGACCAACGGCAGCGGCACGACGGTCGCCTCGAGCGAGCGGCCGTCGTCGAGCTCGCAATGGAGCCGCCGCCCCGCGACCCGGAGGTCGCGGAACAGCTTCGCCTGGAGGTATCGGCGCCCCTCCCAGTCGGCCCACGACAGCACCCGACCGGCTCGGCGGCCCTCCGCCTGGAAGTCGAGCCCCGAGAGCGCCTCGACGTCGACGGTCGGGTCGACCTCGAGCAAGACGGGAGCGTAGGCCGCGCCGCGCCGGCTGACGACCTTGGCCACCGTCTCCTGGCCCAGGTAGCAGCCCTTGGTGAGGCTGACCGCGTCGAGCATGAGGGAGGTCTCGGTGACCAGCATCCCGGGTCCGGCCTCGACCCCCCACCGGGGGAGACCGGAGACGACCCGGAGCGCGTCGAGCGCCTCCTCCTCGAGCGTCGCCAGGGGCAGCTCGACCCGGCTCCAGGTCACGAACCCCCGGTGGCCGTAGAGCTCGATCGGAACCCACTCCACCGGGTCGATCCCGGCGGCGAGCCGGACCGCCTCGGGACCGAGCGCGATTCGCATCGGCGGCAGCTCGAGCACCTCCAGCGCGACCTCGTCGGCGATCAGGTAGCGCTCGAGCCGCTCCACCACGGTGGGCTCGAGCCCTTCGGGCACCAGCAGCAGGACCTCGTCCCGGCGCCGGTGCACCAGCCCGAAGGCCTGCAGCCGACCCGAGGCGTCGAGCAGCGCGGTCGAACCGGTCGCCCCGATCGCCAGTCCTTTGACGTCGCAGGTCAGCTGGGCGTGGAGGAAACGCTCGCGGTGCGCGCCCCGAACGACGATCGCCCCCCAGCCCGGCCAGGGAGCCACCGCGCCGGCCAGCCGCAGGAGGTCACACGCTGAACGACTCGCCACAGCCGCAGGTGTTCGACGCGTTCGGATTCCTGAACACGAACCCCTTGCCCATCAGCCCGGCGTCGAAGTCGAGGGTGATGCCCTTGAGGTAGATCGACGACTTCGGGTCGAGCAGCACTGTGACGGCGCCGAAGGTCATCACGTGGTCGCGCTCCCGGGGGGGCGAGAACTCCATCGAGTACTGCAACCCCGAGCAGCCTCCGCCGATCACTCCGAGCCGCAGGCCGGTGCCGGGATCGGGATTCTCGCGCACGAAGATGGCGCGGATCTCCTCGATCGCCCGGTCGGTGATCTCGACCAGGCGGTCGCTCGCGACGGGCTCCGCCCCGCTCATCGGGCCAACCCCCGGGCGAGCTCGGCGAGCTCCCCGGACTGGTGCATCTCGAGCAGGATGTCGTGGCCGCCGACCAGCTCGCCGCGGACCCAGAGCTGGGGGAAGGTCGGCCACTGGCCGTGCTCCTTGGCCGCGCCCCGGATCGACTCGTCGGACAGCACGTCGAAGCTGGAGAAGACCAGGCCGTGGGCGTCGAGCATCGCGACCGCGTTGGCCGAGAAGCCGCAGCGGGGCGCAGAAGGGCTGCCCTTCATGAACAGGAAGGCCGGCGCGCCCGCGACCATCTGCTCCACCCGTTCCCGCGCGGACGATCCCGAAGCTGTTCCCGAACCCGCGCTCGGCAGGCCGGGGTTCACGATCTGGAAGGGGTTTCCGACAGGCTCCGTCATGCTCGCGTCCTCCTCGCACCCTCCCCGCCGGGTCGGCCGACGGGTCGTGCGGGCGGCGCCCGCATCGCGCCGGGACGCCCGGCGTGCGGCACGCCGCTCTGCACACCGCCAACAACTTGCGACGAGATATCGTTATTTCAGTCGGCGGGGGTTCAGGAGGCGGCGAAGACCGCGTGCAGCATGCGCAGCAGGGCCTGCTCCCCGAACGGAGCCAGCGGCCCGCCGAGGTCCTCGACCGAGCGATAGCCCCACACCGCCCGGCCGCTCTCGCGGCCCGGGCTCAGGTAGAGCACCCGCTCGATCAGGAACGGGATCGGGCGCGAGCTCTCGATCTCGACCTGTCCCAGAGCCGAGAGCAGGGCTTTCGCGGTCGGGTCGAAGAGCAGAAAGTCGTCGCCGCGGCGGACCCGGAGGCGGCGATCCCGAATGGTCAGCGTGCGCCCGGGAAAGGCCGGCGACGAGAAGACCTCCTCCTCGTCCTCCAGCACCACCTCGAGCTCGGGGATCCGCGCCAGCACGTGCCGGATGTCTTCGACCAGCTGTCCGACCGCACGCTCGAAGCGGCGCGCGAGGGCCTCGAACCGCTGCGCCTCGTCCCGACCCTGGTCCTGGTCGCGCGCGACCAGCGCCGCCCGCAGCGACTCGACCGAAAGCTCCTCGCCCATCGCCGCCTCCCGATCGGAGTATAGAAAACCTCGGAGACAGAGACCGCCCACCTCTCCTACGGGCGCAGCCTGGAGGCTGATTCACACCTGCCGACGGCCTGCTTCTCCGGGTCTGCTCGACGCGACTCCCGAGGTCTCGCAGTGGAACCGCAGACACCGCGAAGAACGCAAGGGCTTCGCCGCGAGAAGCCGATCGACGTTCGCGTCGTCGCGGTTCAGATCCTCGGGCACACCTCGGCCCATGGCCGCGTTCAGGATGCGGTAGGCCAGCTCCGGTTTCCAGGCAGCCTCCTCGCCTTGGCCCCGGGCACGCTCCACCCCCCCCCGGATGGGTTGACAGGTCGGCGCGTTTCGCAGTCCCGGGTGCCGTGTGGTCGTGCCCTTCCGCTAAGCTGCTGTCGAGGAGGCGCTGGTGCCCGAGCTGCCCGAGGTCGAGACCGTCCGCCGGATCCTGGAGGCCCATCTCCCGGGGCGGCGGGTGAGGTCGGTCGAGGGGCATCCGGTCATGAT
Organism: uncultured Acidobacteriota bacterium; assembly: GCA_963714745.1. Classification (GTDB taxonomy): domain Bacteria; phylum Acidobacteriota; class Thermoanaerobaculia; order Thermoanaerobaculales; family Sulfomarinibacteraceae; genus CAVQPK01. Next base: position 443,242 of record CAVQPK010000007.1, on the reverse strand, counting down.
GCGGCGGCCGCTCGACGTCGATCTCCTGGAGCGGCGCCTCACCGGTGCGCACCTGACCGGATTCAGGCGCCGTGCCAAGTACCTGCTGATCGACGTCGGGGCTTCCGCGCCCGGCTCGCTCCTGGTCCACCTCGGCATGTCGGGCCGGTTGATGCTCCAGGATCGTGGGGCCGAGCTGCTGCCCCACACCCACCTCCGGATCGGCCTCGACGACGGCCGCGAGCTGCGCCTGGTCGACCCCCGTCGCTTCGGGCTCGCGAGCTGGCTCGAGCCGGGCGAGGAGGCCCGCGACCCCGCGCTCTCGCAGCTCGGCCTCGAGCCCCTCGAGGGTGACCTCGCGGCGGATCTCCCGGTGCTCCTCAAACCGAGGCGCGCGCCGATCAAGGCGCTCCTGCTCGACCAACGGATCGTCGCCGGGATCGGCAACATCTACGCCAACGAGGCCCTGTGGAGGGCAGGGGTGCATCCCCTCAGGTCACCTCGGCGGACCTCGACTGCCCGGCTCGCGGAGCTCGGCCGCTCCATCCAGGACGTGCTCGCCGAAGCGGTGGAGCAGGGCGGCACGACGATCCGCGACTTCGCCAGCCCGGAGGGCGACTTCGGCTACTTCGCCGTCCGCCTCGCGGTCTACGGCAGATCCGGCCAACCCTGCCCGCGCTGCGGGGCACGCCTGTCGGCGAGCGTGCTCTCGGCACGGCAGACCGTCTGGTGCGGCGCCTGCCAGCGGTGACCCGTCCCCTCGAGGAGCCCCTGCCCATCACCCGATCGAACGACCGAGACGCAGCGTCACGGAGGGAGACCGAGAGCCCCCACCCGCCCGGAGGTGAGACAGCTCAGCGGGTACCGGTGCGCGGGCCGTGGGGTGCGGCGCCCGTGAGTGAAAGGAACGCAATGACGCCAAGGCGCCAAGACGCAACGAAGCCGATGGTGATTCGAGATGCGGCGCCGAGTCCCGGAGCATCTTCGTTTTGAACAGCGTGATGGACGGCGATCCCGTCCCCGGAGCGGGCGGGAGCGCCGTCCTCGATCACGCAGGTCGTCTCGAGCCGCCGTGCGGCTTGACACCCCCGGCCCGCCTTCCTAACGTACCCACACCTTCGAGGGCATTCCGGACACGCGAGGTGACATGGACGTACTCGAGACCGTCGTCAGCACTCTCTCCACCTACATCTGGGACCGGGGCATCCCGTTCCAGGGGCAGGAGATTCCCTGGGTGATCGTGGCCCTGCTCGGCACCGGCCTCTACCTCACCGTCCGGCTCGGCTTTCTCCAGCTGAGAAAGCTCGGGCACGGCTTCGCGGTCACCAGCGGGATCTACGACGACCCCGACGAGCCGGGAGACGTCTCCCACTTCCAGGCCTTGACCACCGCGCTCTCCGCCACCGTGGGCATCGGCAACATCGCCGGGGTCGCGCTCGCGATCCACTGGGGCGGCCCGGGCGCGCTGTTCTGGATGTGGATGACCGCCCTGGTCGGCATGGCCACCAAGTACTCCGAGGTCACGCTCGCCCAGCACTACCGCCAGCTCGAAGGGGTCGACCGCGATCCCACCCGCTGGGAGGGCACCGTGTCGGGCGGGCCGATGTACTACATCGAGCGCGGCCTCGGGCCGCGCTGGAAGCCGCTGGCAGCCTTCTTCGCGCTCATGCTCGGGCTGACCGCGTTCCTGACCGGCAACGCGATCCAGGCCAACACCGTGGCCGACACCTTCTTCTCGGAGTTCGGCATTCCCCACTGGACCACCGGCCTCGTCACCACCTCCCTGGTGGCGCTGGTGATCGTCGGCGGGATCAGCCGCATCGGCCGCGTGACCGGCATTCTCGCGCCGCTGATGGCGGTGGTCTACGTCGCCGGCGCCCTGGTCATTCTGGCGATCCACTACGACCGGGTCCTGCCCGCCTTCGGGCTGATCTTCCGCGAGGCCTTCAACCCCACCGCGAGCATCGCGGGAACGGGCACCGGGGTCTTCCTCCTGACCGCGATCTGGGGCATCAAGCGCGGCCTGTTCTCCAACGAGGCCGGTCAGGGCTCGGCGCCGATCGCCCACGCCGCCGCGAAGACCGACGAGCCGGTCTCCGAGGGCGTCGTCGCGCTGGTCGAGCCGTTCATCGACACGATCGTGATCTGCACCATGACCGGGCTGGTGATCGTCGCCACCGGGGTGTGGTCGGACCGTATCCCGACCGAGATCACCCTCGGCGGCGGCGACCTGTCCTACGTGGCGGAGGTCACGCCGCAGCGGTTCGAGCAGGCCCAGGCCGCCGCGATCCCGATCGAGCAGGGCCGGTATCTCGAGCACGGCCCGACCGCGGCCCGGATCGCCTGGCACGAAGTGCCGGTCGACGAGCTCTTCCTCGACGCCGAGCTCACCCGACCCTTCACCGGCACCGTGCACGTCGACCGGGCCGTCGCCGTGACCAGCGACGGGTCCTCGCTGACCTCGCTCTACGGCCTCGCCGCGGAGAGCGGCGCGCCGCTGACCATGCTCGCCTTCCAGAAGGGCCTGCCCGGCGAGTTCGGCCACCTGATCGTGCTGATCAGCGTGTTCCTGTTCGCGGTCTCGACCGCCATCGCGTGGAGCTACTACGGCGACCGCTGCGCCAACTACCTGTTCGGCAGCCGGATGATCTTCCCCTACAAGCTGGCCTTCGTCGCCATGCACTTCGTCGGCTCGGTGCTGACGCTGTCGGTGGCGTGGACCCTCGGCGACGTCTTCCTCGGCATCGTCATCCTGCCCAACCTGCTCGCGCTGCTGCTGCTCTCACCCAAGGTCGCCGAGCTGACCAAGAGCTACTTCCAGCGCAGGCCGTGGATCGAGAACCGCGAGGTCCACCGGAAGGCGACCGCCAGCAGAAGGGACCGCAGCCACCGGGGCTGACAATCCGGGCCGCGCTCGACAATCGACCCGGTCGGGCCGGGCACCGCATCGGGGTGTGCCTGGGACCCGCCGGCAGCATGCTGCTAGAATCGCCGCCCGGAGGAGATCACGACGATGCGTACCGTGCTTTCTGCAACCCTGATTCTCGCCCTCGCCGCGCTCGGCTGCGGCAAGGCGTCCGACCACTCCGCCGACGAGGCCGCTGCCAGTCACGGCACGACCACCGCCGCCGACCCGCAGGGCGGGATGCCCGCCGACGAAGACCACCAGGGGGCGATGCCCTCCGACGCCATGCACTCCATGGGCGGCGTCAACACCACCGTGACGCTCCCCGACGAGGTGAGGGCGGCGTGGACGGCGATCCGCGTCGACCTGGTGGACGCCGCGTCCGGCCAGAGCTCGACCTTCGAGGTCCCGGTCGGCGGTCAGCTCGCGCTCGGCGAGTCCGGCCTCACGCTCGAGGCGGTCGCCTTCGTGCCTGACTTCGTGATGGACGGCGCCGGCATCACCACCCGCGGCCCCGAGCCCAACAACCCCGCCGCGCGGGTCGTGATCCGTGAGCAGGGCGCCGAGGACTACACCGGCTGGCTCTTCGCCAACATGCCCGCGGTCCACCCGTTCCCGCACGAGAGCTACCAGGTGATCCTGATCGGGGGCGTTCCGGCGGGCTGATCGCGCGACGGCCCCCACACCTTCGGAGAACCTGGACCGAGCCCTGGGCCCGGGGAAACACCACGTTTCCGCGGGCCCTTTGCGTCGGGCGCCCCGTCCGCAGCGTATTGCCATCGCTGCAACCACGAACCACATTCTCTGCATGTCGCACAACCGATCGCGGTCAGCCGGCCCGCGAGCTGTCAGTGGCGTGGGCCGGCCAAGCGGTTCGCCTGGGGGGGTCCGATGAGAGCCCTTGCAGCACTCGGAGCCGTCGTCGTTCTGCTCACGCCATGGTCAGCATCGGGCACCCCTAAGGGCGGAGAGAAGCCGAGCTCCGATGACCTGTGGGTCACCTCCGGCGACCCGGTCGAGCACCTGGGCGCCAACCCCGAGGGCTACGGCACTGAAGACCCGATCTACACGTGGGTCTCGGCCGACGAGTTCCGGAGCACCTCGGACGACGGCTTCCACCACGTCGAGGACGGCTTTTGGACCGACGCCCCGGGCATGGTGGTCGTCCAGCAGCGGGCCCCGCTCCACCTGCCGGCGGGCGCCCTCATCGTCGGTTACTCGGTGGTCTACGAGGACTCCCACGCAGTCGCCAACCTCAGCGTTCACCTCGAGACCAACTACGTCTTCTCCTCGACCCAAGGGACGACCCAGATCGGGCCGGCCTTCCAGTCCTCGGGCGCGCCCGGCGTGACCACGAGCTACGTCGACGTCGCGCCGGATCACACCGTGTGGCACGCCTTCGGGCTCCAGAAGCAGTCCTACGCCTTCGAGGTCGGACTCGCGGGCGTGGTCGAGGTCAAGTTCCGCGGGGTTTTCGTGCACTGGTACCGCCAGGTCAGCCCCGCCCCGGCCTCGGCCACCTTCTCCGACGTGCCGACCAACCACTGGGCCTTCCGCCACATCGAGGCGCTCGCCGATTCGGGCATCACCGCAGGCTGCGGGGCGACGACCTTCTGCCCCGACGCCCCGCTCACCCGAGCCCAGATGGCGGTCTTCCTGGCCAAGGCTCTGGGGCTGCACTACCAGCCCTGAGCCCGGGACGCGGCTCAGCGGCCCCGCTCGAGGGCGGCGATCCGGAGCTCGAGGTCCGGGTGGGTGGAAAGGAGCTTCATCCAGCCGCCCTTGCCCGAGATCTTGAACGCCGCCAGCGCCGGCTCCCGGGTGTCGACCAGCTCGTGGGTGCGCTGCAGCTTGCGGAGTGCGCCGACCATCGCCTCCCGTCCTGCCAGGGCGGCTCCGCCGGCGTCGGCCCTGAACTCCCGTTGGCGCGAGAACCACGCCGTCACCATCGAGCCCAGGATCCCGAGCAGGATCTGGAGCACGATCATGACCCCGAAGCTGACCAGCCCGGCGAGCCGGCTGTCGATCGCCTGCCGGACCGCGAACGCGATCAGGCGCGAAAAGAAGATCACGAACGCGTTGATCACACCCTGGATCAGGGTCATGGTCACCATGTCACCGTTCTTGATGTGGGCGATCTCGTGGCCGAGCACACCCTCCGCCTCCTGCCGGCTCATCGCCCGCAGCATCCCGCTCGAGACCGCCACCAGCGACCGTTTCTTGCTCGGCCCGGTGGCGAACGCGTTGACCTCGGGAGAGTCATACACCCCGATCTCGGGCTGCGGCAGGCCGGCCTGCTGCGCGAGCCGGCTGACGGTGGCGTGCAGCCAGTCGAGGGTGTCGGTCCCGGTGCGGCCGTCGACCAGCTGGACTCCCATGGCCCGCTTGGCGATCCAGCGCGACAGCTGGAGCGAGATGAACGCACCGCCCATGCCCCAGATCAACGAGAACACCGCGAGCGGACCGAGCAGGATCTGGTTGCCAGGCCCGATGAAACCGGCAAAGCCGAGCAGCGAGAAGACGATCGAGATCGTGACGATGATCGCGATGTTGGTCGCAACGAAGAGCAGGACGCGCTTGCCCATGTGGTCCTCCCCGGTCAGCGGTCGGCCGGAATTATATCTGCATATCCTGCCGGCGAAGCTGTCCCGGCGGAAGTGCAGCCGGCCTGCCTCGCCCGCTCCTCGCAGCACGCGCCGCGGCGGATGCTACGATGGCTCGATCGCCACGTTGGGAGCGATGACATGGCCAGAACACCCCTCACCAGTATTCCGGGCATCGGCGAGGCCACCGCCCACCGCTTGACTCTGCTCGGGATTCCCGACGCAGAGGCCCTGCTCGCGACGCCGGCCGACCTCCTCGCCAGCATGCCCGGCTTCCATCGCGAGCGCGCCGAGCGGGTTCTGAACGCCGCGGCGGCCCTTCTGGTCAGCAGCCCGACGCCAACACCGGACGCTCAGCCGGCGGCCGGGAAGGTGAAGTCCGAAAAGCCGAAGAAGAAGAAGAAGAAGAAGAGCAAGAAGGCCGAGAAGGACACCGGGGCGAAAAAGCCGAAGGCGAAGGACGCGAAAGAGAAGGACACGAAGAAGAGCAAGAAGAAGGCCAAGAAGAAGAAGAAAAAGAAGAAGGGCGCGAAGTAGGCCGGCGCCCCCTCCCCTCACTCCCCCATCGTGACTCCCTGACTCGATCCGCGCCGCTACGGGCGCGGGCTCCCCGGCACCGGCCGTCCCGGTGTCCACGGCGCTCCCGCTGCGTCGAGCTGGCGCTCCAGCTCAGGCAGCTCCTGGTCGACCACGCGGCTCAGCCGATCGCGGAGCTCTCCCAGCTCCGTGCGTGCGACCTCGAGGCTGCGCTCGAGCAGTGGAGTCGGGCCGTAGGTCGACCGGGCGGTTCCCCGCAACAGCGCCCGCAGCCGGTTCTGAACCGAGTGGCGGCGCACTTCGCCGACGGCCCGCTTCGAGCGGTCGCCCGACAGTCCGGCGTCGATCTCGTGGAGCTCGACGGTCAGCGCCGCGAGTGCTGCGTCGAGGCTGCCGGGTGCGGCCGTCGAACGTTCGAGCGCGTCCTCCAGCCGGGCGATCCGGTCGAATGCCTGCTGCACCGCCAGGGTGGCGGCGGTCGCCCCGCGCTGCAGCTCGGAGACCTGGCGCCAGAAGGCGACCGCCTGCTCGGGCTCGCTGCCCTCGAGGGCACCACGCCGCAGGCGCTCGACGGTGAACGGGACCGGACCGGCGAGCTCGCTCACAGCCCCGTCGACCCTCTTCGCGAGCGTCACGGTGTAGCTGCCCGGCGCGGCGAGGAAACCCCGCGGCTCGTCGTCCTCGTCCTCGTCGGAGACCTGCGCGATGGCCTGCGCGGCCGGGAAGCGGAGGTCCCACGCCACCCGGTGGAAGCCCTTGCCGATCGGGCCGTCGAGGCGCCGCACCACGTTGCCGTCGGCATCGCGCACGATCAGCAGGATCGCCGGCTCCGGCTCGCGCCGCTCGGCCTCGACCGCTCCCCAACCCGGGAACGGCGTTCCCTTGCCGGCCTTGGCGAGCGGCTTCTCGGCCTCCTGTCGGCGCTCGGCCCGGGTCTTCAGCCCGTCCGCGAGGTGGTAGGTGAAGACCGCCCCGAAAGGCGGGTTGGGCGCGGTGAAAAAGCCCGCGCCCTGGTCCGCCCGCCCGCCGCCCCCGATCGGCTCGCGCTCGATGTACCACCACGCCCGTCGGGTTTCGAACAGGGTCGCCTCGGCGGCCAGCCGCTCGGGGGTCGCCTCCCGCAGCGGCGAGTAGTCGTCGAGGATGAAGAAGCCGCGCCCGAAGGACGCGCCCACCAGGTCGTTCTCGCGGCGCTGGATCGCGAGGTCGCGGAACGCAATCGTCGGCACGCCCCCGTCGAGCGCCTGCCACGCCGTGCCCCGGTCGAGGGTGACGAAGATCCCGAGCTCGGTCGCCGCGAACAGCAGGTCCCGCTTCACGTGATCCTGGACCACCCGCCACACCAGGTGGCGGTCGGGCAGGTCGCCGACGATCGAGCGCCAGGTCCGGCCCCGGTCGGAGCTCTTCAGCAGGTAGGGCGAGAAGTTCCCACTCTTGTGGTCGTCGAGGGCGACGTAGACCGTTCCGGGATCGTGGAGGTCGGCCTTGAGGTCGTTGACGAAGGCGGTCTTCGGGACCCCGGGAAGGCTGCCGACCTCGATCCGCCGCCAGCTCGAACCTCCGTCCTCGGAGATCTGGATCAGGCCGTCGTCGGTGCCGACGTAGAGCAGCCCCTCGGCGAGCGGCGACTCCGCGATCGAGGTGATGGTGTTGTAGGCCGACATGGCGTCCAGGTCCCAGGCCGCGTCCCAGCTCCACTGCCGGCCCATGAAGGGCAGCAGCATGCGGTCCTGGTTCCGGGTCAGGTCGCCCGAGACCGGGCGCCAGTTGTCGCCCCGGTCATCGGAGCGCCAGAGTCTCTGGCTCGCGAAGTACAGACGGGTCGGCGAGTGGGGAGAGATCAGGATCGGGGAGTCCCAGTTGAAACGCTCCGGCGGGTCGCCGGGCTCCGGCTGGGGCTGGATCAGGATCACCTCGCCGGTGGTGCGGTCGTGGCGGTGGAGACCGCCCTCCTGGGTCTCGGAGTAGACGATCTCGGGTTTGCCCGGCTCGACCGCCGGCTGGTGACCGTCGGCGTCGAGGGTCAGGAACCAGTCCGCGTTGGTGATGCCGTTGACGGTGTCGGTGCGGGACGGCCCGCCCTGGGTGCTGTTGTCCTGGGTGCCGCCGTAGACGAAGTAGAACGGCTGCGAGTCGTCGACCGCGACCTTGTAGAACTGGGTCACGGGCAGATTGGCGACGAAGCGCCAGGTCGACGCCAGGTCGAAGCTCTCGTAGAGCCCGCCGTCGGTGCCCGCCAGCAGGTAGTCGGGGTCGTCGCTCCGGAACACCAGCGCGTGGTTGTCCGAGTGCTTGTCCTCTTCGGTCAGGCGCCGGAAGCTGGTCCCGCCGTCGTCGGAGACCTGGATCCGCACGTCGAGCAGGTAGATCCGGTCGAAGGCGTGGGGGCTCGCCACCAGCTCCTGGTAGTAGTGCGGCCCGGTCGCGCCGCCGACCGCCTCGGAGCGCTTCTCCCAGCTCGAGCCGCGGTCACCGGAGCGGAACACGCCGCCGGTCCGGCGGTCGAGCTCGATCGCGGCGTAGAGCACGTCCGGGTTCTGGGGCGAGATCGCGAGCCCGATCTTGCCCATGTCACCCTTCGGCAGGCCCTCGGTCAGCCGCTCCCAGGTCGCACCGCCGTCGACCGACCGGTGGATGCCCGACTCCGGACCCCCTCCCATGTAGGCCGCGACCGTGCGGTGGTGCTGCCAGGTCGCCGCGTAGAGCCGGTCGGGATCGCGCGGGTCGATCACGACGTCGGTGACGCCGGTCCACTCGCCTCCGCCGAGCACCCTGGTCCAGGTGGCCCCTCCGTCGACGGTCTTGTACAGGCCGCGATCCCCGCCGGGAGACCACAGCGGGCCCTGGGCGGCCACCCAGACCACGCTCGGGTCCTGCGGGTGGACGATGATCCTCGAGATGTGCTGGGAGTCGCCGAGCCCGACGTTCTCCCAGCTGGCGCCGCCATCGCGGCTGCGGTAGACGCCGTCGCCGAAGCCGACGTGGCGGCCGCCCACGTTCTCCCCGCTGCCGACCCAGATCACGTTCGGGTTCGAGGGGTCGACCGTCACACAGCCGATCGAGTACGAGCTCTCCTCGTCGAACACCGGCGTCCAGGTCGTGCCCGCGTTCACCGTCTTCCAGACCCCGCCCGAGCCCACCGCGACGTACCACACGCTCGGGTCGTCGGGGTGGACCGCGATGTCCGCGATCCGGCCCGACATCAGGGCCGGGCCGATGTTGCGGAGCTCGAGGCCGTGCAGTGCGGACTTCGGCTCGGTTTCGTCCGATGCGGCCAGGTTGGGCACCACAACGGCGACGACGAGGGCGGCGACAGCACGACGCATGGGAACCTCCTCGGCTCGGCGAGTCGGCTCAGGGTAGCAGTGAACCGACACCCCCCGGAACAGTGCAGCGGGGTGTGTCCCCACGACGAGAACCCGTGCCGACCCCCCGCCGTACCTTCTCGATCAGGAGCATGAGTCGCGGAGTTCGGTTGATCCCCGAGCTGCCGATCTCGGGAAGGAGAGGTGCCATGAGCGGGAGATTCGGTGTCCTGTTGACGGTGGCCGCGCTCATCGTGACGAGTCCCGCGCCCGCCACGGCGGAGGACGCGGCTGCCCCGAAGACCACACTCGACCTGGTCGAGGTCAGCCCCTCGGTGGTCATGGCCCGCCACAGCCAGGGCTCGAACGTCACCTGCATCGCCCTCGACGACGGGCTGGTCTTCGTCGACGCCGGGATGAACACCGAGGCCGCAACCGCGTTCCGGCGGTCGATGGAGGCCCGCTTCGAACGGCCCACCCAGGCCCTGGTGCTGACCCACAACCACATCGACCACGTCTTCGCCATGGGCGCCTTCGCAGACGTCAGGGTGCTGCTGGCAGCGCAGGGCCGGCCCCAGATGGAGCGCCTGATCGCCGCCGAGTGGACCGACGAACGGATCGCGGCTTTCGACCGGATCTTCGACGGCTTCGCCGAAGCTGCGCCGGCAGCCCGGGTCTTCGAGCCGACCGACTGGATCGACGCCCGCACCACCCTCGGCCGGCCGGGCAGGCAGCTCGTGATCACCACCACCGGCGGCCACTCCGTCGACTCCTCGAACGTCTGGTTCGAGGCCGAGAAGGTGCTGGTGGCCGGAGATCTCGTCCAGGCCGCACGCCGCCCCTACTTCGGCGACCCGACCACCGACATGGCGGCCTGGGTCGACACCCTCGCCTCCTGGCAGGGCATGGGCGTCGCACGCGTCTGCCCAGGCCACGGGCCGGTCATCGCCGGCGACGACCTGGCGCCGATCCGGGCCTACTTCGAGCAGCTGCTCGCGACCCTGGCCGAGCTCAAGGCCGAGGGGCTCACGGTCGAGCAGGCGGTCGCGGACGCCCGCCTGCCCGCCGGCTACTGGCCACCCGAAGGCGACTGGCCGCTGCCGGCGTGGTGGCCCTCGTGCATCGCCCGGGCCTGGCAGCAGGCGGACGGCTGAGCGCCTCGCCTCAGCCCTCAGCCGGCCCCACCGGCGAGCCCATCACCCGCGACACCACGGCCGCGGTCACCAGGTCGCCGGTCACGTTGAGGGTCGTCCGGCACATGTCGAGGATGCGGTCGACGCCGAGCACGATCGCGATCCCCTCGACCGGCACGCCGACCATCGCCAACACCATCATGAGCAGCGGAATCGAGCCTCCCGGCACGCCGGCGACGCCGATCGCGGTCACCACCGACATCAGCACCACCACCAGCTGGGCACCGAGCGAGAGCTGGACCCCGAAGACCTGGGCCAGGAAGAGCACCGTGGCGCCCTCGAAGAGCGCGGTCCCGTTCATGTTCATGGTCGCGCCGAGGGGCAGGACGAAACCGGCGACCTCTCGCGGTATCCCCATCTCGCGCTCGGCCACCTCGAGGGTCGTCGGCAGCGTGGCGTTGGACGAGGAGGTCGAGAACGCGGTCAGCATGACCAGCCTCGCGCGGCGGAAGAACCACCGCGGCGACACCCGGGCGACCGCTACCAGGATCGCCGCGTAGCCCACGACGAGGAAGACGGCGAGGCTGCCCACCACCGTCGCCACGTAGGCGATCAGGTTGACAAGCAGGTGCCAGCCGAACCGCGCGGTGACCGAGAAGATCAGGCAGAACACGCCGACCGGAGCGGCCCTCATCACCAGGTCGATGATCGCGATCGTGAGGTGGGCGAGGCTGTCGAGCCAGCGGCGCATCGGCTCCGCCTTCTCCTCGGGCACCAGGGTCAGTGCCACCCCGACCATCAGCGAGACGAAGATCACCGCCAGCATGTCGCCGTTGGCCGCGGCGGCGACCGGGTTGCGGGGCACGACCTTGACCAGGAGCTCGATCGAGAACGCCTTCTCCGACAGACCCATCGCGTCGTCGACCCGCCCCCGGTAGGTGTCCATCAGGCGGGCGGTGACCTCCGGGTCGAGCCCCTCGCCGGGGCGCGCCAGGTTCATCGCTGCCAGCCCGAGGAGCGTGGCCATGGCGGTGATGACGAGAAAAGTCGCCAGCGTCACCAGGCCGATCCGCCCCAGCCGCCGGAGGGTGCCGAGCCCGGAGACGCCGAGGGAGAGGGTCGACAGGATCAAGGGGATGACCACCATGACCAGCGCCGACAGCCACATCCTGCCGGCCGGCTCGGTGACCAGTTCAACCAGGCGGGACAGGCCGTCGCCGCCGGCCAGGAGGTTGGCCGTCACGCCGACCGCCCCACCGGCGACGAGCCCGAGCAGGATCCTCCGGTGGAGCGGCATGGCGGCGGACGCTACCACCGGCGCCAACCGGCGTCAATCGGCCCGGCCCTGCCGTAGACTGGCGCCCATGGCCGAGTCTCCCGTCACCCTCACCGTCGACGGCGTGACGCTGCGTACCCGGGTGGTGCGCAAGCGGGTCCGCAACGTCAACGCCCGGCTGGTCGACGGCGAGCTGCGGGTCAGTGCACCCCTCGGTCTGCCCGCCGACCGGCTCGACGAGATCGTGGAAACGCTGGCCCGCCGGCTGGTGCGCCGGACCCGCGCCGCCGAGCTGAACGACGAGGACGCGGCTCTTCGGATCGCGCGGCGGGTGGCCTCGCGCTTCCCCGAGCCTCCGGCGGTGACCCACGTGCGGTTCGTCACCACCCAACGGGCGCGCTGGGGCAGCTACAGCCGCCGCACCGCAACGGTCCGCCTCAACGCCGTTCTTCGCGAGCTTCCCGCCTGGGTGCTCGAATCGGTGGTCGCCCACGAGCTCGCCCACGCCGTCCACCCGAACCACTCGCCGGCGTTCTGGTCGCTCCTGCGCCGGGTGTGCCCCGAGACCGATCGTGCGCGGGCGTTCCTCGAGGGTGTGTCGTGGGTCGCCAGGCGCTGGGAGACGATGGCACCGGTCGAGCGCTCGCTGCTCGCCGGCGGCTGAGCGCTTGGGCCGGACCGGCTCGTCCGCCGAGCCACCAGCCTAAGGTCGAGGTCGCCCCCCAACCAGCCCTATCCGGCCGCGTGCTGCGACCCAGCGGGGCGGTCGGGTCCTCGGCGGGGTGTCAGCCGCGACGGGCGTTGTAGGCCGCGATCGCGGCCTGGGTCCGGCCGATCATCGCGTGAGGCGCGAGGCGGCCGCACCAGCCGTGGCCGTCGACCGGCTCGCAGAGCTGCCGGCACCATGACACCTGGCTCCCGTTGGCCGGACACCGGAGCACGGTGTACTCGCGGAGTCGCGAGGATCGGTCGCTTCGGGGTCTCAGCAGGGCCATGATCCGCTGCCTCCACCCCGATCATAACTCGGAATCGTTCCTGCTGATACCCGCTGCCCGTGTAGGATGCCGCCATGGGAGCGCCGAAGGGCATCCGAGGGACCGTCTACTCGACCGAGGCGGGGCGGGTGTGTGCGAAGTGCGGCTGGCCGATCCGGGAGTGCCGGTGCTCGACCCGGCTCGAGCAGGCGGTCCCGGATCGCATCGTCGCCCGCCTCCGGATCGAGAAGGCGGGCCGCAAGGGCAAGACCGTCACGGTCATCGAGAGCCTCCCCCGCAACTCCGAGTTCCTGAAGGCCCTCGCCGCCGAGCTCAAGCGCGCCTGCGGCACCGGCGGCGCCACGGTCGAGGACCGCGTCGAGCTCCAGGGCGACCACCGCGACCGCCTTCGTGAGCTCCTGCGCGCGAAGGGCTGGACGGTCAAGGGGTGAGCCCCACGACGTTGTCGTGGCGGCCGACGTCGCGCAGATTCCCCTCTCGCTCGACCGGGGTTCCGCGAGCCGGCCCGTTGGCCCTCGAGCTGGCCGCAGTCGCGTCGCTCACCCGCTGACACGTCTGGGCCGGACCCAGGCGATCAGGGCGTTCGGCCGATGCAGGAGACCGCCGCTGACGGCTCCGGCGAGCGCAGCACCTCGACCAGCCGCCGTACCCCGGCCCCGGCCACCTCGGGCGGCACGCTGGCGAAGCAGAGGCGGGCGAAGCCGGGGCGGTCCGCGCGCAGCGCCGCGCCCGGCGTCAGGTTGACCCCGGCGCGGTCGAGCAGCCGCCGCCACAGGGCGTGCTCGGCTTCCCAGGTCGGCTCCGGGAGGAAGCCCCGCAGGTCGACCAGCACGAAGAAGCCGGCCTCGGCCGGGAAGAACGGCACACCGCCCGCGCGCAGCTCCCCCGCCACCGCCCGGTAGGCGGCGCCGAGTCGCGCCTGCATCGCCGCGAGGTACCGGTCGGCCCAGCCGTCGTCGGCCACCATCTCGCCGAGCAGGACCTGGGTGTCCCCCGAGCAGCAGGCCCAGTAGGCGAGCCCGTCGACCGCCGCCAGCACCCGCTGGTTCTCGCTCGCCAGCACCCCGCAGCGCAGCCCGCTGGCGGCGAAGTCCTTGGAGAAGGCCCACACGATGTGCACCCGCTCGCCGAGCGAGGGCCGCAGGCGCGCGACGCTGGTGAAGGGGCGCTCGCCGAAGACCGACAGCGCGTAGACCTCGTCGAGCACGACGTGGAGGCCGGCGGCCTCGGCCCAGCTCAGCACGGTCTCGAGCTCGTCGCGCGACAGGACGGTGCCGAGCGGGTTGTCGGGGGAGGTGACGAGCAGCGCGCGCACCGGGCGACCGGCGCCCGCGAGCGCCCGGTCGAGCCGCTCCGGAGTGAGCCGGAAGCCGTCGTCGGGCGAGCGGTGCACCGGCACGATCCGAAGCCCGTCGCGGGTCTCCAGGTCGAGCCAGAAGCCGGCGTAGCTCGGGGTCGGCACCAGCACGCCGTCACCCGGGTCGCCGAGGGCGTAGAACAGGGTCTCGAGCACGCTCCCCGCCCCGGCCAGCACCGCGACCTGCTCCGGCGCGAGCTCGCGGCCGAGGAAGGTCCGGGCCATGAACCTCGCCAGTCGCTGCCGGAAGCTGCGCGATCCCACCATCGCGTCGTAGCCGAGCGCGGCCGGCGGCACCTCGCGGGGCGCGGTCACCTTCGGCGCGAGCAGATCCCACACCAGCCGGTTCTCCGCCACGCAGAGCGGGATGTAGCCCGGGTCGCCCGCGCGACGGAAGTGCTCCTGGAGGTACTCGGGCATCGCCTGGTCGGCGAGCAGGCGCTCGCCGCGGAGGGAGAGCGGCCCGGGGCCGCGGGTGGTTGGATCGCTCATCCCGTCAGGATACCGTCGCCGCGGCCGTTCGCCGCGCGGCGCCCGCTCAGGCTCCGGTCATCTCGCCCGGCTGATCGCGAGCTCGCGCAGCACCATCGCGCCGATCACGACCCCGCACACGAGGATGACCAGGGCCGGGTCCGCGGCGCCCGCGGGCAGCGCCGGCGGTGTGAGGGCCTTGCCTGCGGCGCCCAGCATCTGGTGAATGGCCGGCCACATCCAGACCAGGACCTTGAGCCCGAGGGCGCCGGCGGCGGCCGCGGCGAGAATCTGCACGGCGGTGATCGGTCCGGTCGCCTTGCGCGCGATCTCGCGCCGGGACTCGAGCCGGGAGCGGTACCAGATCAGACCCGGGTCCGGCAGCGGCTCGGGGTCGGCGGCGCGGGCCTCGGCGAGAAGGAACCCGGCCACCAGCCGCACCTCTGCGCAGGTCATGCACGATTGCGAGTGAGTGACCAGCTCGTCGGTCCACCGGCCGCTGCGTGCAGCCTCGGCGACCGCAGCCTCATGGGGACACCCGTAGCTGTTCATCGTTGCTCCCCCTCCGGCCCCAGGCCCCGGTCCCGCAGCAGCTCGGCCATGCGCTGGCGGGCGCGGAACAGCATCGAGCGCATGCTCGCCTCGCGCAGGCCGAGAGCCTCGGCGATCTCGCGGTGGCTCGCCCCTTCGACGTAGGCGAGCCAGAGCAGCTGCCGGTCGCGGGGCGTCATCTCCGTAAAGACGCCTCCGACGTCCCGGCGAAGCTGCACCTCGTCGTGCTGGCCGCTCGCAACCGGGAGCTCCGGCAGCTCGTCGAGCTCCGGGCGGCGGCCCCGAAAGTGGTCGTGCACCAGGTTGGTGGCGATCCGGAACAGGTACTTGCGGCACTCGAGCTCGTCGTCACGGTCGAAGCCCGAGCGCAGCAGCCGGTAGTAGGCCTCCTGCAGCAGGTCGTCGGCGAGGGTCGCGTCGCCGCAGGATCGCCTCAGGTAGGCCCGCAGCGGCCGCGCGGTGCGCTGGTACAGCAGCCGGAATCTGGCTTCATCCATACCCGCGGCCGTCCCGCCGCGAGTCGCAGCCGTCGGCATCGCTGCACCCTGCGGCGCCCGGGCCATCATCGTAGCCACCGGGATCATGGCGTTCCACAGTCCCTATTGTCGGCGATCGCCGGGCGTCCTGGGATGGTCCCCGTTGATCAGGCCCCAGGCCTTCGACAGGCGGTAGGACACCGCGGCGGAGAGCAGGAAGCCGACCCCGATGGTCAGGCCGAGGATCCCGGGAACCGCCAGTCCCTCCCCACCGAACGACATCGTCCGATCGATGACCAGCATGCCGATCGAGGCGAGGGTGAGGATGATGCCGACCTGCACCGAGCCGAGGACCTTTGAGTAGGGGCTGGAGGGCTCGAGGGACTCGGCCTCGGCGAACCTCCGCCCGGTCTCGCTGTTCATGAACGTCACCAGGTCTTCGGTCGAGTCGAACTTCTCGAGCAGCCGCCGCTGCATCTCGCCCTGCATGGCCGCCATCCGCTTCTGCCGGGCGTTCGCATAGCCCATCTTGACGACCCAGGCGATGAACAGGAACATCGTCGGCATCACCACCATCATCGCGAGCTGTTCTGCAGTCTGGGGGTTCATTGTCGGGTGACCTCCTTCGTCCGGTCACCCTGCACAACGCGAACCCGCACCCGGTGGTTAGCTGGCGGCCCGAAACCGGGCCGGCACGATCGCTCATTTCCGAGCGCACGCCTCGTTCATACTGTGCAGGAGGAGGCATCATGGCGACCATCCAGCACCCATCTGCGATTCTCGTCGTGCTCCTGGCGACGGCCGCGAGCCTGCCCGCCGCCGCGCCGCTGGTACCCTGCCCCGAGCTCGTGGGCGCACAGTGTGGGGTCCTCACGGTCTTCGAAAACCGAGCCGCCGGCTCCGGACGAACGCTCGACCTCGACGTGGTCGTGTTCCCGGCCCGGTCGACGCCGGAGCAGGCGCCGATCGTCTTCCTCCTCGGCGGGCCCGGTGAGGCGGCGACCGACATCGCGCCGTTCGTCGCCGACAGCCCGTTCTCCGCGCTGCTCGAGCACCGCGCGCTGGTCCTGGTCGACCAGCGCGGCACCGGCGGGTCGCACCGGCTCCAGTGTCCTCAGCCTCCGACTGCCCAGGGGCACTTCGGGCACGTCCTGGATCCGGCCGGGGTCCAGGCATGCCGAGAGGCGCTGGCGCAGAAAGCGGACCTGCGTCTCTACACCACCTCGCTCGCGATCGACGACCTCGACGACCTCCGGGGCTGGCTCGGTTACGACAAGGTGGTGGTGTGGGGCGGCTCGTACGGCACCCGGGCGGCGATGGAGTACCTGCGGCGCCACGGTGGGCACGCCGAGGCGGCGATCCTCGACGCGGTCGCCCCGTTCGACGCCCTGATGCCGCTCTACTACGCCTACGACGCCCAGCGCGCCCTCGACCGGGTGATCGGCTCGTGCGAGGACGACCCCGGCTGCGCGGCCGCGTACCCCACCATGGACGACGACTTCGCGGCCGTGCTCGACCTGTTCCGGAAGGGTCCGGTGAGGACCTCGATCCGCCCGGCGGAGGACGCCTCCCCGGTCGCGGTCGACTACTCCCTCGGCGACTTCGGCTACACCATCCGCGGCATGCTCTACAACCCGCGCCAGACCGCCCGGCTGCCGAGGCTGCTCGCCGCCGCCCGCGCCACCGGCGACGTGTCGGCCTTCGCCCAGGCGTACTTCAACCGCTCCGTCGCGCTCGGCGACGCGGTCGCCAACGGCCTGTACCTCTCGGTGCTGTGCGCCGAGGACGTGCCCTTCATCGAGGAGGGTGACGTCTTCCGATGGACCGCGGGCACCTACCTGGGCCCCTACCTGGTCGACGACTACCGCGAGGCCTGCACGCGCTGGGCCCGCGGCGCCATCGCGGCCGGCTACCACGAGCCGATCCGCACCAAGGTCCCGACCCTGGTCTTCTCGGGAGGCCGCGACCCGGTCACCTCGCCCCGATGGGGCGATCGGGTCGTCGAGCACCTCGTCAACGGGCGCCACATCGTGTTTCCCGACGGCGGCCACGGCGTCACCGGCACCCCGTGCGGTATCCGCCTGATCGAGGCCTTCCTCGGCGGCGCCCACCCGCATGAGCTCGACCTCGCCTGCACCACCGAGGCCGAGTCCCGGGTCGAGTTCGAGATCCCCGAGCCCAGCGGCGGCTGACCCGGAGCGAAACGTCGCCGGCGACGGCCGATCGCAGGAGGTCCGGCCTCGACCCCGTGGAAAGGTCGGCTCCCGGCCAGCGGAGCATGATCCGTTGCGGCGCGCCCCGCCGTCGCACTCCGATGGCGATGCCGCAGATCCTTGAGATCGACCGACATCTAGTGGTCGTCGACGCACCCGCCGGCCTGCAGGCCGGTGGGTCGTGCGCCCGCCACGTCTCGTCACCACCACCCGGCGTTCGGTCCCTGGGGCCACAGCAGATCGACCTCGAGCTGCGTCTCACCAGACGGGACAACGTGGCGCGCCCCGTCGCGCAGCACGGGAGCTCGGAGCCGGTCCCATGGGGGCACGGGAGCTCACCCTGCGGGTGATCACAGGAGCCGCGGTCGCTGTGGTCGGATCCAACCTCCCCGCGCTCGACCGCTCCCTCGGGCTGGACTTCGGCGCGTCGCCCACGTCGGCCTCACTGAACCTCGCAGCCTCGCGCCAGGCGACCCGGACCCGGGCGAGCCCGGCCTCCCCACCGAGCAGGGACGGCGCCTCGACCACCGACCCGGTCCCGAGGATGGTCAGCGCGCTGCCTCCGCAGCTCAGGCCCAACCTGCGCCTCGCCTACCACGAGGCCCACCGGCGCCTGGCAACGATTCCGGGCTGCCGCTCGATGTTCGCCGAACGCGGCGCCGACGGCGCCGAGCTGCTCCGGCTTTCGCTCTACGCTCCACCCACACCGCTCGAGCTGCGGCGCACCTGCGGCGATGCCCAGGCGATGGCCTTCACCTGGCGGCGCAACCCGGTGGTCAAGCTGTGCCCGGTCTTCGCGCGTACCTCGGTGCCACGGGCAGCCGCTGCGCTGCTCCACGAGGCGCTGCACCTTGCCGGGTTGACCGAGAGGCCGCAGGATCCCGACGGGATGACCACCTCCGAGATCGACCGGATGGTGGCCGAACGCTGCGGCGTGCGCTGACGACCCGCGGCGGGGGGCGAGATCGCGATGGATGGCCCGCTTTTCCCGGTCAGGGCCGTCTCGTCGGGATCCAGGTCCGGCCGGTCATAACTGAGGACGTGATCGACGCGGCTGGCGGAATTGACTTCTCGATGGCTGAGTTGTACGCTCCGCGCCCCGCGGAGAGAAAGGTGCGCCTTCCCGCGCGGGACCCGGCGCCTTCGACACTCCAGGCAGCGAGGCGCCCACGGGATACCACCACGCAACGAAGCGGCGGCATCGGACGGCCGCCGGGGACGGCAGAACGATGATCAGCGACATCCACCGGATCCGGAACATCGGGATCTCGGCCCACATCGACTCGGGCAAGACCACCCTGACGGAACGGATCCTGTTCTATGCCCAGAGGATCCACGCGATCCACGACGTCAAGGGCAAAGACGGCGTGGGCGCGACCATGGACCACATGGAGCTCGAGCGCGAGCGCGGCATCACGATCACCTCGGCGGCCACCCACGTCGGGTGGAAGAAGCACCACATCAACATCATCGACACCCCGGGCCACGTCGACTTCACGATCGAGGTGGAGCGGGCGCTGCGGGTGCTCGACGGGGCGGTGCTGGTGCTGTGCGCAGTGGCGGGCGTTCAGTCGCAGTCGATCACCGTCGACCGGCAGATGCGGCGCTACAAGGTGCCGCGGATCGCGTTCGTCAACAAGTGCGACCGCTCGGGCGCCAACCCGCGCAGAGTGACCCAGGCGCTGCGGGACAAGCTCGGCCACAACGCGGTGCTGCTCCAGCTCCCGATCGGGCTCGAGGGGGCCTTCGAGGGCGTGATCGACCTGATCGAGATGCAGGCGCTCTACTTCCGGGGCGAGCATGGCGAGCAGGTCGAGACGGCCGAGATCCCGGCCGCGCTGACGGCCGAGGCCGAGGTGGCCCGGGCCGAGCTGCTCGACACCGCCAGCATGTTCTCCGACGAGCTGCTCGAGGCTGCACTGGAGGATCGCGCGACCCCGGAGATGATCCGCGCCGCGGTGCGCGCCGGTGTGCTCTGCCCTCGACCTCACTCCGGTGCTGATCGGGTCGGCCTACAAGAACAAGGGCGTGCAGCCGCTCCTGGACGCGGTGAACCACTTTCTCCCCTCCCCCGGCGAGGTGCCGATCGAGGCGGTCGACCTCGACCACGACAACGCGGCGGTGCGGCTCGAGGCCGACCCCGCCAAGCAGACCGTGGCGTACGCGTTCAAGCTCGACGAGGGACGCTACGGACAGCTGACCTTCCTCCGCGTGTACCAGGGCACCCTCCACAAGGGTGACAGCGTGATCCAGACCCGGACCGGCAAGAAGACCAAGATCGGGCGGCTGGTGCGGATCCACGCCGACAAGATGGAGGACATCGAGGCCTCGGGGGCGGGGGACATCGTGGGCCTGTTCGGTATCGACTGCCACACCGGCGACAGCTTCGTCAGCGGCGGGCCGCGCCTGGCGATGACCTCGATGTTCGTGCCCGACCCGGTGATCTCGCTGTCGGTCAAGCCGGTCGACTCCAAGGCCCAGGACAACATGTCCAAGGCCCTGCACCGCTTCACCAAGGAGGACCCGACCTTCCGGGTGACCCTCGACCCGGAGAGCGGCGAGACCATCGTGTCGGGCATGGGCGAGCTCCACCTCGACGTCTACATCGAGCGCATGCGGCGGGAGTACTCGGCGCAGGTCGAGACCGGCGCACCCCAGGTCGCCTACCGGGAGGCCATCTCGCGGCGTGCCGACTTCGACTACCTGCACAAGAAGCAGACCGGCGGCTCGGGCCAGTACGCCAAGGTGGTCGGCTACCTCGAGCCCCTCGAGGAGGGCGACTACGAGTTCGTCAACAAGATCTACGGCGGCTCGATCCCGTCCGAGTACATTCCGGCGTGCGACAAGGGATTCCGCTCGGCTCTGGTCAAGGGCAGCCTGATCGGCTTCCCGGTGGTGGGTGTACGGGCCGTGCTCACCGACGGCAGCTCGCACGCCGTCGACTCCTCGGACATGGCGTTCCAGACCGCCTCGCGGGCGGCCTTCCGCAAGGCCTACCGCGCCGCCAAGCCGCAGATCCTCGAACCTCTGATGCGGGTCTCGGTCGAGGGCCCCGGGGAGTTCCAGGGCGCCGTGTACCGCTCGCTGATGCAGCGCCGCGGCACCATCCTCGGCTCGACCGAGGACTCCGGCTTCGCCCGGGTCGAAGCCGAGGTCCCGCTGGCGGCCATGTTCGGATACTCCACCGACCTGCGCTCGGCCACCCAGGGCAAGGCCGAGTTCACGATGGAGTTCGCGCGCTATGCGCCGGCGCCGCGCGAGGTGACCGATGAGCTGCTCATGAAGTACAAGGGCCAGGCGCCCGAGGAGGACGAGGCATGACCGAGCTGATGATCGCACTGCGCCGCTCCCCGCGGACCCTGCTCGAGCGCGACGGGCACGCGGGTCCGGGTGCCGGCCGCCTGGCTCTGGTGATGGCCCGGGCCGGGGTCGGCAAGACCGCTTTCCTGGTCGGAATCGGCGTCGACGCCCTGCTCGCCGGCCAGAAGGTGCTCCACGTCTCCCTCGACCGCACCGTGGACAAGGTCCGGTCCTGGTACGACGACCTGCTCGCCGAGATGCTCCGGCGCGAGAAGAAGCTCGAGCACTACGCCGGGATCCAGCTCGCGGTGGAGCGCCGACGCCACATCCACACCTACGTCGGGCGCTCGTTCTCGGCCGACCTCCTGCGCCAGGCTCTCGAGCTGCTCAAGGACGCCGCCGAGTTCGTGCCCCAGGTCATCATCCTGGACCGCATGGAGCTCGAGAGCTTCGACCCGGAGACCGTCGCCACCATGCGCCGGCTCGCGGCCGACGCCGGCGCCGAGCTGTGGATGGCCTGCAGGACGCACCGCGAAGGCCCCCAGGGCGCTCCCGGGCACCTGCCGCCGCCTGCCGACCGGTTCGAGGACCTGGTCGACATGGCCTTCCGCCTCGACCCCCAGGACGCCAGGGTGCGTCTGCACGTCATCAAGGACCACGATCGAATGCTGGACAAGGACCTCGACGTGCTGCTCGACCCGCAGACGATGCTGCTGGTCCCAGGGTACGGCGCGAACCGCTGACCTCCGGTTCGAACCGGCTCGGTTCAGCTCCCGTCCGGCGTCGGCGCAACCTGCAGCACCGCGGTCGAGACGACGTTGCCGACGTCGTCGCGGACTCCCACCGCGACCAGGCCTCCGGCCGAGCCGATCTCCAGGACCTTGCGGAAGCCGGCCGCGCTCGCCAGGGCGCGCTCGAGCTGGTCCGCGGGCAGGGAGACCGGGAACGCCTCTCGGTGGACCGCGGACAGCCGGCCCTCGGCGTCCCGGATCACGAGGCAGAGCGACGTCCCACCGTCGTGCGTCGAGCCCTGCGGCAGCAGGACCAGGTTTCGAGATCGGCACGGTCACCATCAGGTCGAGCCTGAGCAGCCCCGATGCCGTGTTCTCCCGACCGATCTCCTTGACCCGGATGTCGAGCGGGTTCGCCACCGCCTCCACCGACGCCGCGGCCAGCGTCGCCGCTACCAGCTCGTCGTCTTCTGTGCCGGCCCGCCATCCCTTCCGGTGCCGGACCGAGACTCCCTCCCGGTCGACCTCGACCTTGATCCGGTGGTACTTGCCGTCCTTGGAGGCCGGCGGTACGAAGGCCAGGTGGTAGAGCAGCCGGAGCTCGTCCCCGACCTTGCGCAGCTGCTCGGCGAGCTGCGGGCCGTGACTCAACACCTTGCCCCCGGTGAGGTCGGCCATCCGGTAGAGCACGATCTCCTCGCTCATCTCGGCGAACACGGCCTCCGACGAGGTCGCGCTCGTGCCCTCGGCGGAGACCGCGCGCAGCTGGCGATCGCTCAGCGAGGTCACGGTGTACAGCGTGATCCGATGAGTGCTGGCCGCGTCCACCAGTTCGCGCAGCTCGTGCGGTGCGTGGGGATAGCCCTGCGACCTTGGCACTGCGCGCTGCAGCGCCTCGGCCAGGTCACGCTCGCGGCGGACCTGGATGCGGGCGAAGGTCCCCCGCCAGTACTCGAACATGGTCTGGGTGGCGCGGGCGTCGATCCCGTCGGAGAGCAGCACCAGCGACTTCCGGCCCGGGATTCCCGCCAGCAGCTTCATGCTGTGCCGCAGACCGCCGAGCACCGCCTCGGTCTGGTTGCGCACCACCTCGTCGAACTGCTGCTCGATCTGGCGATACAGGTCGAGCACCTGGCGCTCCCAGTTGTCCCGCGACGGATCGGACGGCGGAACCTCCTGTGCCACGACCTGCGAGATCCGCCGTTTCATGAGCGTCTTCTCGAACCCGAGGTCGAGCCGCACCGCCGAGCTTTCCCGGCAGCACTCGAGCGCCGCCAGCAGCGCGTCCCGGTTGCGGGTGAAGGACTGGCACACCCGGACCTGGCCGTCGAAGCTCATCACCATCACCGGGACCGGCAGCCGCTCCCCCTCGCCCAGGTAGCCGGCGACCTGCTCCAATCCGGCCCGGAGCCTCTGGCGGTCGATGTTGGTGAGGTCGACGAAGACCACGACATACTGGCGCTCCTCGGGCACCGCAGCGGTCGCCGCCGGCGTCGGATCGGCCGCGGCCGGCTGGTTCGCCTCTGCGGTGGCTGCGTTCGGCAGCGCGAAGTGGCTGAGCGGCACCGGCTCGCCGTCGACCAGGAGCCGGAAGTCGTCAGCGCCCAGGTCCAGCACCGGCTGGCCGTCGCTCCCGGTGACCAGCACGTCGACGTTGACCACCGGAACCTCGACGGTGCTGCGGAACCGGGAGCCGTCAGCCCCGGGCGGCGACTGCGCCCACCCGCTCAAGGCCGTCGCAGCGACCAGCGCGACCGCCGATCGCCAGCGACGAACGCTCGCTCCCGCTGGTTCGATCGACCCGGCCGCCCGGGCCGGTCGTGCACGCTCGCCCATCGCGCCTCCTCGACCGCTCGGCGTCGCACGGCCGCTCCGGCCGGGACCCCGAGGGTCTCCGTGTATCCTACGCGGATTCCGACGCGCTGTTCCGGACCCCGAGCCGTTCCCACCTGTCAAAGCGGCCTTCACGGCGTTATGGTGGGGAGGGGTGAGAGGATGACGTTCGACGACCGCAACCCGGACGGCCGGCTCCCTGGCGGGCAGATCGGCGAGATCGACGCCCGGATGCTGGTCGAGGGCACCCCCCACTTCTTCTTCTACATCCACGACCTCGAAGGCGACGTGCGGTACATCTCGCCGAGCGTGGAGAAGATCACGGGCCGCGGGGTCGAGCAGTGGCTCGGTCAACACCACTGGTTCACGACCGACAACCCGATCAACGAGGTCGCGCGCCGCCGCACCCACGAGCACGTGGCCGGCTGCTTCTCGCCGGATCCCATCCTGGTCGAGGTCGGGCATGCCCACGGCCATGCCGTCATCCTCGAGGCCTACGAAACCGGGGTGTACGAAGAGGGGCAGTTGGTCGCGATCCAGGGTATCGCCCACGACGTCACCGAGCGTGAGCACGCCGAGGACCGGGTTGCGCTGCTGGCGGCGGCGATGCACTCCACCGGCGACGGCATCTGCATCGCCGATCGTGACGACGTCATCCGCTTCGTGAACGATGCCTTCTGCACGATCTACGGTCGCAGCCGAGAAGACCTCCTCGGGCAGGGCGTCGAGAGCCTGCGCTCGAGCCGGAACCCCGAAGGGACCCTCACCGAGGTCCGACGGGAGACACTCGCCGGGGGCTGGCGCGGCGACCTGTGGAACGTGCGCAGCGACGGCAGCGACTTCTTGATCGAGCTGACCACCTCGGTGGTCGCCGACGACGGTGGCGAGCCGGTCGCCTTGATCGGCATCGTCCGCGACGTCACCGAGGTGCGTCGGATCGAGGCGACGGAGCGCAAACGCCTGGAGCAGCTCGCGGTGGTCGCCCGCATCGCCCACCACGTGGCGTCGCGGCGCGACCAGCGCGAGCTGCTTGCCACGGCGGTCAAGGAGATCCAGCAGCGATTCCAGTACCACAACGTGGTGCTCCTCACGGTCGACGAGGACGCCGGCGTGCTCTCCAACCAGGTGATCGCCGGCGCCTACGAGAACATCGCTCCGGCCGACTACAGCCAGCCGCTCGCGGCGGGGCTGATCGGCGAGGCCGCCCGGACCGGTTCGACGGTGCTGGTCAACGACGTTCAGGCCGACCCGCGGTGGATCCAGGGATTCGAAGAGGAGATCGCCACCCGTTCCGAGCTGTGCGTGCCGGTCAGGCTCGACGGCCGGGTGATCGCCGTCCTCGACATCCAGGAGACCCGACTCGACGCATTCGACTCGAGCGACGTCCAGACCCTCGAGACGCTGGCCGACCAGATCGCGGTCAGCTACGACAGCGCGCGCCTGATCGGCGAGCTCAAGCGCGAGCTCGACGAGCGGCATCGGGCCGAGGCGGCCCTGACGGAGAGCGAACGCGCGTTCGCCACGTTGTTCGCGAACCTGCCGGGAATAGCCTATCGCTGCCGCAACGACTCCGACTGGACGATGGAGATGGTCAGCGAGGGCGCGCTGTCGGTCACCGGGTACACCCCTTCGGAGCTGGTCGGAAACCGAGCCGTCGCCTATGGCGACCTGATCGACCCTGACGACCGCCAGATGGTGTGGGACGAGGTCCAGGCCGCACTCGACGAGGACCGGCCGTTCGAGCTCCGGTACCGGATCCACACCCGCTCGGGTCACGAACGGTGGGTGTGGGAACGGGGCCGCGGCGTACGCGGGCCGGACGGCAGCATCGAGGCCCTCGAGGGCTTCATCAACGACATCTCGAGCCAGGTCTCGTCGGACCGGGCGCTGCGCGAGAGCGAGGAACGCTACCGGATCCTGGCGGAGACGGCCCATGACCTCATCGTGGTCAGCGGACCTCGAGGGCAAGATCCGGTACTGCAACGCCCGCGCTCTCGAGGTTTCGGGCTATCTTCGCGGAGGAGGTCGCAGGGCTGCGTCTGAGAGACCTGATTGCCCGCGAGCACCTGGCCGGATGGCGGGACCGCTGGCGCCAGCGCCAGGCTGAGTCGAGCGAGCAGTTCCTCTACGAGCTCGAGATCGTCACCCGGGACGGCGGCCGCGTTCCGGTGGAGATCAGCTCGCAGCCCATCCGGATAGCGGGCGAGGAGCGGGCGGTCTTGGTGGTCGCGCGCGACATCGGTGAGCGCAAGCGCGCCGAGGCCGCGCTGTCCGCGGAGCGCGACCGGGCGCGCCGCTACCTCGACCTGTCGCCGGTGCTCTTCGTCGCCCTCGACCGCGACGGACGGGTGTCGCTGGTCAACCGACAAACCAGCGAGGTCCTGGGGCGGGCAGAAGAGGAGATCGTGGGCCGCCCGTGGTTCGACGAGTTCGTCCCGACCCAGGAGAAGAAACGCCTGGCGACCTTATTCGGGCGTCTCATGTCCGACGAACTGGAGCCGTTCGAGTACGTCGAGAATGCGGTTCTCGCCGGAGACGGATCCGAGCGCATGATCGGGTGGCGCAACACCCTGCTGCGCGACTCCGAAGGTCGGGTCGTCGGGTCGCTGAGCGCGGGCGAGGACCTGACCGAGCGGCGTGAGCTCGAGGAGCAGCTGCGACACTCCCAGCGGCTCGAGGCCATCGGCCGCCTCGCCGGCGGCGTGGCCCATGACTTCAACAACCTGCTGCAGGCGATCATGACGACGGCCGAGCTGCTCAAGCTCGAGGCATGCTCCCCTGAGGCGGTGGCCGGCGCCGCGGCCGAGCTCCTGGCTCACGCCCAGCGCGGAGCGTCCCTCGCACGCCAGCTGCTCCTGTTCGCACGCCGCACCGTGATCCAGAAGGAGCGTGTCGACCTGAACGAGCTGGTCGAGTCGACCTCGATCCTGCTGCGACGCCTGCTGCGCTCGAACATCCGCCTGGAGCTCGAGCTCAGCCCCTGCGCGCAGCCCGTCGCGGCGGACCGTGGGCAGCTCGAGCAGGTCCTCACCAACCTCGCGCTGAACGCGACCGATGCCATGCCCGACGGCGGCACCATCGGCCTGCGAACCGGCGGCGGCGAAGGCCGCGCGTGGTTCGAGGTCGAGGACACCGGCTTCGGCATGTCCGATGCGGTGCGGGCGAGGATCTTCGAGCCCTTCTTCACCACCAAGGAGGCGGGCAAAGGCACCGGCCTCGGCCTCGCCGTGGTCCACGGCATCGTCGCCCAGCATGGCGGGCAGGTCGAGGTGACCAGCGGGCCGGGCGAGGGCGCCCGGTTCCGGGTGATCCTCCCGCGGGAGGTTGCCGAGGCCGCCGGTACCACAGACTCTGGTGCGCGCCACGCGATCTCGGCCGGCAACGGCGAGCACGTGCTGCTGGTGGAGGATGACGACCAGATCCGCACCGCCATGGCCCGGACCCTCGAGCGGATCGGCTACCGCGTGACCGCCGCCGCGAGCGGTGAGGCCGCGGCGGACGCGGTCCTCGAAGGGCCGCTCGACCTGCTGATCACCGACGTGATGCTCCCCGGAATCCCGGGGCCCGAGGTCGCCCGCAGGTTGGCCGCCAGGTGGCCGGGCCTGGCGGCCGTGTTCATCTCCGGCTACGCCGGGGACGAGGTCCTGCGTCGCGAGATCCTCGAGGGCAGGGTCCGCTTCCTGCAGAAGCCGGTCGACCTGGCGAGCCTCGCCCGGGAGGTTCGGGCCGCGCTCGACGACCGCGCCGGCGACCGGAGCTGAGCACTCCCTGCTGCGAGCGGGTCGGCACCACAACGGAATCGCGACGCGACCCGAACTCGCCGCGAGCCGCCGAGCGAGCCCGTCGTCATCGCAGAGCGAGGACGACTGGGGGGAGCAGGCTGATCGGGGTGAGTCACACGCCCGAAAGGGCGCCGTATCCCGGACCGGTCGCCCGCTGCCCGCTGCCTGATCCCGGACAGGCGCCTCCGTGTCAACGGGGGCGGCCGCGTTCGCTCACCGATGACTCGGGAGCGGGTACGGCTCGCCCTGAGGTTTCCCTCGCCCTCCGCAAACCGGGCCGGCCGGTGTCGGCGGGTACAATGAGAGTCCGCGCCGCCGCGCGGCACACGCACATGCACGAGGATTTCTACGGACTCCGCGAGCCCCCGTTCAGCATCACGCCGGACCCGCGCTACCTGTACCTCGGGCGGCGCCACCGGGAGGCGCTGGAGCACATCCGGTACGGCCTCACCCGGCGTTCGGGCTTCATCCAGGTCACCGGCGAGGTGGGCGCCGGCAAGAGCACCCTGACGCGGGCCCTGCTGGAGGAGCTCCGCGAAGGCTGGGCGACGGCCCTGATCCTCAACCCGATCATGACCGGCATCCAGCTGCTGCGGTCGCTGCTCGGCGAGCTCCACCTCGACGACCGCGGCAACGACCGGGTGCGGTTGCTGTCGAGGCTGAACGCCTTTCTGCTCGAGCGGGCGAGCGCCGGCGACGACGTGGCGCTGTTCGTCGACGAGGCGCAGGACATGCCGGACGAGCTGCTCGAGGAGGTTCGCCTGCTGTCCAACCTCGAGACCGACGACCGTCGTCTGCTCCAGATCGTGCTGGTGGGCCAGCCCGAGCTGCGCGACCGGCTCGAGCGCCCCGGCCTGCGGCAGCTGCGGCAGCGAATCACCGTCCGCTGTCACCTCGGCCCGATCGCCCGCGACGAGACCGAGGCCTACCTGCTCCACCGCCTCGCAGTCGCCGGCGCCAACGGTCGCCCGACCTTCAGCCGCGCCGCGGTCGGCGCCATCCACCACTACTCTCGGGGGGTACCGCGCGTGATCAACGCGGTCAGCGACGCGTCGCTCCTCGCCGGCTACGTGGCGGGCCGCGACCACATCGGCTGGTTTCAGGTCAGGCGGGCGATCCGCAGCCTCGAGGGGGGCGTCCGTTGAGCCTGATCTCCGACGCCTTGAGAAAGGCCCGCCAGGAGGCGGCCTTCCGTGAGGCCGCGGCGCGGGGCGAAGTCCCCGCATTCGTCTCGACCCGCCGCCTTCGCGGCCGGACGACCCGGCCTGCAGTCCTGATCGTCGCCGCGGCCGTTCTCGCCGCCGTGCTCGCCGGCGGCGGTACGGTCTGGTGGATCCTCTTCCACCGGGACCGCTCGACCGGGGCGGTCGGCTCCGCCTCAGTCGAGCAGCGTGACCTCGCCGAACAGCGTGACCTCGCCGAGCAGGATCCCGCGGCCCGCCCGACAGCCGCTCCCGGCACCGCGGGCCTCTCGCCCGAGGCAACTGGGTCCGGATCCCCGGCCACCGCGCCGACGGACCCTCCAGCCTCCGGGCGCACTGCGCCGAGGCCTTCCTCTGATCCCGCCACCGGGGACCGACGCCCGCCGACCTCCCCCACCCAGCCGATCCCTGCTCCGGACCGCGCCTCGTCACCTGAAGCGGCCGAACCCGGACCGGACGGACGAAACCGGGTCTTCGTGCTCGACGCGGACCTGGGGTACGCCCGCCTCAGCCTGGGCTACATCATCGACCGGCCGGTCGATCCGTTCGCCGACATCAACGGCGAGGAGGTCCACGTCGGCTCGATCGTCTCCGGCTTCACGGTCGAGGCGATCGAGCGTCACGAGGTCCGCCTGCGCGACGCCCGCGGCCCGCTGGTGCTGAGGACTCGATGATCCGCAGGCCCCGATCGCCTGATGACGCATTGCGGCATTCGAAATGCCGCATTAAGACTTGCCGAAGACGACAGCCAAGAGTAGCCTGAAGAGCAACTTAGAACTGATCCTGGAACCAGGAGCGAGAATTTCACTGCGAGGCTTTCGCAGGATCAACGGGGAAAGGGAGAACCATCATGCAGCCTGTTCACGCGAAGTTCGGTTCGAGGGAGGCCCTCGTGGTGGGCGTACTCGCCTGCGCGGTCGCGCTCGCCGCCGGCCCGCTCGCGGCCGGGACACCCTATGTCCAGGGCGACATCTTCGCCGGCGTCGGCGGCGGTTTCGTCAAGCACTTCAAGCCCGACGGCACTCTCGTGCAGACCCTCGACACCACCTCCGGCGCGTCCGAGGACCTCGGCATGTGCTTCGACGCAATGGGCAACCTCTATACCACCAATAGCTTCGGTGGGACCGTCGGGATGTCGAAGTTCGACAGCGACGGCGACCTCATCGACGCGACCTGGGGTAGTGGGTTCAACACCAACCCCGAGTCGTGCTCGATCAGTCAGGCGCAGATCATCTACGTCGGCCAGCCCGACGGCTCGAGCGACGTGCTGAAGTTCGACACCGCTGGGACGCTTCTCGACAGCTACGACGTCGCCACCCAGAGCCGAGGCTCCGACTGGGTCGACCTCGCCGCCGACCAGTGCACCCTCTTCTATACCTCCGAAGGCTCGAGCGTGAAGCGCTACGACGTCTGCGCCGACACGCAGCTCGCCGACTTCGCGACCGGCCTCACCGGCGGCGCCTGCTACGCGCTGCGGATCCGGACCAACGGTGAGGTGATGGTCGCCTGCACCCAACAGGTCCATCGCCTCAACTCCAGCGGCACGGTCATGCAGACGTATCCCAACGGCGCGTTCACTCCATCGCCGTCGCTGCTCTTCGGACTCAACGTCGACCCCGACGGCACCAGCTTCTGGACCGCCGACTACTTCTCCGGCAACATCTACCGGATGGACATCGCGAGCGGGAACCAGCTCTCCACCTTCAACGCCTCTCTCGCTGGTGGTCGGAGGCTGTCCGGGCTCGCCCTCTTCGGGGAGGCCACCGTCGGTCAGCCGACCCCCACCCCAGGCACTCCGCCGCCGACCGCGACCCCGCAGCCGACCGCGACCCCGACCCCGCCGTCGTCGATCCCGACGGTCGGCTCGACCGGGCTGATGATCCTGGTCGGTCTCCTGGCGCTGGCCGGCATCCTCGTCATTTCACGCCGGTTCTGAGCCGAGCGGCTCCGCACTTTCCGAAGGGCCGCGGGTTCCTCCCGCGGCCCTTTCTCGTCCGCCGGGCAAGGCGCGTAGAATCGCGTACCGGAGGTCGAAACCGATGCGCGCCCTGATCCGTAGGACGGTGTCCCTCTTCGTCCAGGGCCTGCTCGCCCTGCTGCCGCTCCTGGTGACCGTCTACCTGGCTCTCTTCCTGGTCGGGGCCGTCCGCCGGCTGATCGACGATGCGATCGTCCTGCTGCCGCGCGAGGCGCGCGGGGTGCCGCTGTTGGTCGCGCTCACCGAGCTCGCGGTCGTGGTCGTGCTCTTTCTTCTCATCGCGGGTCTCGGCGCGCTCGCCCGGACCGTCATCGGGCGGGCGCTCGTCGGTGGGCTCGACCGCTTCTTCAGCGCCATCCCCGGTCTCGCGCCGGTCTACCGGGCGACCCGCCAGGTGGTCGACGTGCTCGGTGGCCGCCAGCAGCGGTTCTTCACCCGGCCCGTCCTGGTCGAGTACCCGTCGGCCGGGGTCTGGGCGGTGGCCTTCCACACCGGGGAGGCCCCCGCGACCATGACGCCCGACCGCCCCGAGCGCCACGTCACCGTCTTCATCCCGAGCACGCCCAACCCGACCACGGGCTGGTTGGCAGTGGTGCCGGAGTCCCGCCTCAGACCGGTCGGCATGTCGGTCGAGGACGCGATGAAGGTGATCCTCACCGGGGGCGTGGTCAAGAGCTAGGCGCTCGCACAGAGTCTCCAGGTCTGTCATCCTGATCAGGACCGATTCGCAGGTCGAGCCCCGGTTCCGGCGGCGGCTCCCGTCCCCTGGTACGATGGAGGTCACACCCCAGACCACGACGACGGGAGGTTCACCATGTCCCAGGCGTTGAGCTTCTTCAAGCAGGTCGCCCGCAACTTCGACAAGGCGGCGGCCCTGACCGACCTGCCGGCGGGCCTGCTCGAGCAGATCCGTGAGATCAACAGCGTCATCCACTTCACCTTCCCGCTCAAGCGGGACGACGGGTCGATCGAGGTCGTGCACGCGTGGCGGGCGGAGCACAGCCAGCACAAGCTCCCCACCAAGGGCGGCATCCGGTACGCGGAGTCGGTCAACGAGGACGAGGTGAACGCCCTGGCCGCCCTCATGACCTACAAGTGCGCGATCGTCAACGTGCCGTTCGGCGGCGCCAAGGGTGGTGTGCGGATCGACGCCCGCAAGTACTCGGTCGGGGAGCTCGAGCGCATCACCCGCCGCTTCACCTTCGAGCTGTTCCGCAAGAACTTCATCGGCCCCGGGCTCGACGTGCCGGCGCCGGACTTCGCGACCGGACCCCGGGAGATGGCCTGGATCGCCGACACCTACGCCACCCTCGCGCCGCACGAGATCGATGCGCTCGCCTGCGTCACCGCCAAGCCGGTCGCCCAGGGCGGTATCCACGGCCGGGTCGAGGCCACCGGGCGAGGGGTGTTCTTCGGCCTGCGAGAGGCCTGCAGCATCGCCGAGGACATGGCAGCCCTGGGGCTCGCGCCGGGCCTCGCCGGCAAGCGCGTCGTGGTCCAGGGCCTCGGCAACGTCGGCTACCACGCGGCCAAGTTCCTCCAGGAGGACGGCGACGCGCTGATCGTCGGCGCCACCGAGTTCGAAGGGGCGATCTCCAAGCCCGACGGCATCGACGTCGAGGCCCTCATGGCCCACCGCAGGGAGACCGGCTCGATCCTCGGCTTCCCGGGCGCCACCGACCTGCCCCGCCGCGATCTCGGCCTCGAGCTGGAGTGCGACATCCTGATCCCGGCCGCGCTCGAGAACGCGATCACGATGGACAACGCGCCCCGGCTTCGGACCAAGATCATCGCCGAGGCCGCGAACGGGCCGATCAGCTCCGAGGCGTCGGACCTGCTGTTCGAGCGCGGCGTGCTGATCCTGCCCGACGTCTACCTCAACGCCGGCGGCGTCACGGTCTCCTACTTCGAGTGGCTCAAGAACCTCTCCCACGTGCGCTTCGGGCGCATGGAGAAGCGCTTCGAGGAGCGCACCAACCAGCAGATCCTGCACGCGGTCGAGGAGGCCACCGGTCACGCCTTCACCTCCGAGCAGGTGCGCACCATCGCCCACGGCCCGGACGAGATCGACCTGGTCAACTCGGGGCTCGAGGAGACCATGGTCGAGGCCTACCACGAGATCCGGGAGCTGCGGTTGGGCATCAAGGCCGCGATCGATCTCCGCGCCGCGTCGATGGTGAGCGCGATCCGGAAGATCGGGGTGGCCTACCAGGATCGCGGCATCTTCCCGTGATGATTCTCCGGCCGTCGGACGGCCGGAGAATCATGAGCAGGGGCCGTCCGGGGGACGACCCCTGCGGGGGCTCACGGTCTGGTCAGGGCGATTCCTTCAGCTGAGGCAGGCTCGACAGGCGGCAGCACATCGGGGTCGAGGGCCGGTGCGGAGGGTGCGAGGGCTTCGGTGACGAGTGTGCCGTCCGGGTCCGCGAAAACCGCGCAGGGGCCGAGTGCGGCGCGGAGCTCCAGCAGCTTCGCCCGCACCCGCCGGTGCTGGTCGCGGCCCATCAGCAACAGGTGGCGCTGGGCGTCGTCGAGGGCCTCGTAGGCGGGATCGGCGAAGCCCCACCGGATGCCTCTGCGCACCATGGTCGGCTCGACCTCGGGAATCTCCACTGCGAGCAGGCGGTCCAGAGCAGCGAGCAGCCGGCCGTCGCAGCCCTGCCCGGCAGCCTCCACGACCCCGGTCTCGAAGCCCTCGAGCTCGTCGACCAGCGGCCGGTAGCGGCGCATGGTGCCGGCCGCGACGACCAGACGCCCGTCCCGGTCCACCCGCACCGTCACCTCGGTGTCGGACGGAAGCGCGGTGTCGGGGGCGCGCGCCGCCAGCACCGCCTCGGCCGCGGCAACCAGACCCGGCCTTCCGTCAGGCTCGGCCGCCGCCGGTCGCGGGATCGTGATCCCCTCATCGAGGATCGCGAGCGAGGCTCCGCCCGCAGCCTCCGACCAGGGGTCGGCCGCCGGCTGAGCCAGCGGCTGGACACGGGGCACCGACTCGTGGACCACGTCGATAGGGGGCGCCGGCGGTCCCCCCGTGTTCACGACCGCGAACAGGGCCGCGGTCGCCACCAGTACGGCTATCACTGACACGGTGGTGAAACGATCGTCGGTCCTCATGGCAGGTCTCCTTTCGTCACCCTCAGCATCGGCCCGCGATGCCGCCGCCGCGGGGCGGGGATGGGGCGATGCGGCGACCGACCGTGGCAAGACCGTGGCGGCCGGGGACCACAGAGACAGAGGACCCCCACCCGCCCGTGGTATCCTCACCACGCCTTATGACGATGCTCGCCGCCACTGTCCGCTGAGGAGCGACCCCCGCCCGACCCCGGGCCGCTCGCTCCGCATCTCCAGCACTTCTTCAGCCATCGGCCCCGGTGCGCCTGCTCGCACCCTGACCCCTGGAGACACGACAGTGGAACTGCACCAGCTCGGTTGGAACGATCGTCTCGAGTCCCTGTTCACCGCGTCCCGCGAGCGCGGCCTCTGCCCCGCCCGCATCGTCCGCGCCGACCGCGGCGCCTTCCCGACCCTGCCCGACACCGGACGGGCCGCCGTACCCGCCGGGGTGCTCGAGCCCGACGGCGACCCCGGCCCGCCCGCGGTCGGCGACTGGGTCGCCCTCGACCTCTCCGGCGGCCTGCCCCTGATCCGCGCGATCCTGCCCCGCTCCGGCTGCCTGGTCCGGCGGCGTCCGGGCCGCGGGCCCGCCGAGGCCCAGGCGGTGGCCGCCAACGTCGACCGCGTGCTGGTCGTCGAGGGGCTCGACCGCGGCCCCAACCCGCGCCGCATCGAGCGCGCCGTCGCCCTCGCCTGGGACGCCGGCGCCACCCCGGTGGTGGTGCTCACCAAGGCCGACCTCGCCGCCGATCTTGTCGAGGCGCTCGCCGCAGCCCGCGCGGCCGCGCCGTTCGTCACCGTCATCGCCGTCGCGGCGGCATCGGGCTCCGGGCTCGACGAGCTGCTCGCAGAGCTGCCGGCCGGCACCACCGGGGTGCTTCTCGGCCCTTCTGGCGCCGGCAAGTCGACCCTCGCCAACGCCTTGCTCGGCGAGGCTCGGCTCGCGACCTCCGCTGTGCGTGACGCTGATGCCAGGGGCCGCCACACGACCACCCGGCGGGAGCTGGTCGCGCTGCCCTCGGGGGCGCTGCTGATCGACACCCCGGGGGTGCGCGAGCTCGGCCTGTGGCTCGCCGAGGAGGCGGTCGGCGCCGGCTTCCCCGAGATCGAGGCGCTTGCCGGCGGCTGCCGTTTCCGGGACTGCCGCCACCTCGACGAGCCGGGCTGCGCGGTGCTCGCCGCGGTCGACGACCGGCGGCCTCGACCCGGCGCGCCTCGCGAGCTACCACCGGCTGCGGCGCGAGGCCGCCGTCCTCGCCGCCCGGGTCGACCCCGCACTGCGCATGGAGGCGAAGGCGCGCGAGCGCCGCTTCGGCCGGCTGATCAGGGCGGAGGTCAAGCGGAAGCAGAGTGAGAGGTGAGGAGGCAGGGCCCGACGGGCCAAACGCCTGTGATGTCCTCGTAGGGGCGGAGCTTGCCTCCGCCCGGTGACGGCGATGCCGGTTCGTTCACGGGAGCAGGCTAGCTGCTCCCCTACGAATCGCAGCTCGCTCTCTCTCAGATCCTGACCATCCTGATTGGACGCGCAGCGTCCGATCAGCTCTGCTCCAGGCGCACCGTCGCGGTGCCGCCGGCAGCGACCTGGAGGTCGTATCGGTGGAGCTGGCCCGATGGATCCAGGGCCTCGACGATCCACGGGCCCGGCGGTACCCGCGGCGAGTCGGTGCCGAAGGTCAGCGGCCACCAGCCGTCCACCACGGTCGCGTAGTGTGACCGCGCGGGCATCACCAGCCCGGTGCCTGCCTGAACGAGACGGACCCGCCACCCCGGAGAGGGCGCGTCGAGCGGCGCCAGGATCTCGACCTTGCCGGTCGGCTGCAGCACCACGGGCACGCTCTGCGACGGCACCTGGACGGGCAGCAGGGCGCTGCCCCGCCCCCGCACGAGGACGATCCAGGCCCCGGGCGGGAGCGTCCGAACGCGGGCCCGGCCGTCGCCGTCGCAGGCCACCCACGACCCGTCGGTCGCACCGCCCGCCGCAGGCTGCGCGAGCACCACGACACGATCGGGGACAGAGCCGTCACCCTCGCGCACGATCAGCTCGAGCGCCTGCTCGGGCTCGAGCTCGAGGGTCATCTCCGACGCCGACCCTCCGGAGAGCGTCACCGAGTCCTCCCGAGTGGTGTAGCCGTCCGCCTCGGCACGCACGCTCCACTGGCCGTCCGCGAGCGGGCCGACCGAGAACCGGCCCTCTCCGTCGCTGCGTGCCCGCAGCTCGAGCGGAGGGTCCTCGGAACGGACCGTGATCCAGGCGGCGGCCACTGGCCGTCTCGTCGCCTTCGCGATCACCAGGCCGCGCAGCTCGCCGTCGGGCACCTCGAGCTCGATCCACGTATCCGACTCGGCAGTCACGCGCTTCGAGGCCACCGGCCGGCCCTGGAGGTCGCGCGCCACCACCTCGAGCGGGCCCGGGTCGAGGCCGCGAATCTCGAAGCGGCCGTCCTCGTCCGCGGTCACGCTCGAGCCCTCGGGGCGTCCGGAGGGCGTCGCGGTCACCGCCGCGCCGGCCAACCCCCGGCGGCCGCGCAGCACCCGCCTGAGAGCGTGACGCCCGCGGAGAAGTCGATCTCGACCTCGGCGGGCCGATCGGGATCGGTGACCTCGGTCGAGGCCGTACGACTGCGGCCGTCCCCCGCCAGCCAGGCCGTCACCCGGACGCGACCGACGGGAAGCCCCTCGAGACGGAACCTCCCATCGCCGTCGGGCTGCGCCCGCGCGCCTCCGGTGCCGCCGATCCTACAGGCCCGGAGCGCCTCGGGCTCGAGGCCCAGCACCGTTCCAACCACCACGCCGCTGGGCTCGAGCCGGAGGGTCACCTCTGCGGTCCGTCCCGCCTCGACGGTGACCTCGCTGCGCGCCATCGCCCAGCCCTTCCCCTCCCCGGAGGCCCACCAGGTGCCGGGCGTGAGCGGCTTGATCCCCACCTCGCCGCGACCGTCCGCAGTGCGGACGATCCGGTCCTCAGGGCTCATCACCGTGACCTCGGCCCCGGCCACCGGGTGGCCGTCCGGGTCGATCACCCGGGCGAGGACCCCACCCGGTGGCTCGAGCCGGAGCACCACCCCCTCGGCGCCCGCGTCCGCGTGGGCCGTCGCATGGGCGCCCGCCTCGCCGTCCGCCTCGAGCCGGTAGCGGCCCGGCGCGAGGCCGGTCACCACGAACTCACCATCCGGGCCGGAGAAGGGCCGATCGTCGAGGGGCCGGTACGAGCTGCCGGGTTTGTCGGCCGGACGGCAGGTCACCGCCATACCCGCCACCGGCGCGTTCGCGCCGTCGACCAGCCGGCCGCGGATCTCGAGCCCCTTGGCGAGCGGCAGGGTCACCGGACGCGCCGCCTCGTCCTGCGGGAGCTCGGCCTCGACCTCGAGCGCACGGTACGTGCTCGCCGAGGCGCGGATCTGGAAGTGACCCGGCCTCAGGTCGTCGACGACGAAGCGCCCCTCGTCGTCGGTCGTGGCGCTTCCGACGGAGCGCGTCGCCAGCGACGCTGCCTCCACCTGTGGGCCTGTTCGATGAACGACATGGCAATCACCTGCGCCCCGGCGATCGGCTCGCCGTCGGTCTCGTCGACCACCCGCCCCTCGAGACGGCGCGCGGGCCGGACCCGCAGCTCCACCGGCCCGTCGGCGGGCAGGGTGACGTGCCGCGGCTCCGCGGGCACCACGCGGTCGGCGCGGGCCTCGAGCCAGATCTCGCCCGCGGACGGCAGGTCGTAGAGCACGAACCCCCCGGACCCGTCGGACGTGGCCAGCGGCGAGCACGCCCTCGGCGAGCATTGCCGGGTCTTTCTGGGCCACGATCCCGGCGCCGGCGACGGGCTCTCCGACCTCATCGAGGACCCGCCCATGGACCTCGGCGCCGGGCTCGAGCGCGACGTCCCCGAGGTCGGCGTCCGCGTCCTCGAGCGTCACGTCGCGCCAGGTCGGGGCGAATCCGGGCAAAGTCACGCGCACCGCGACCATGCCTTTGGGCAGGCCGACGAGCCTGGCGCGGCCCTCCGTATCGGTGGTGGCGGTCGCGTCTGGCGGCATCGGCCACTGGAAGTAGCGAGTGAAGAGCGCAGCGCCGACGCCGTGCGGGTCGACGAACCCGTCGACCACGGTTCCGGGCATCGGGACCCTCGACCGGTCGGTCACCCGGAGCGAGACCGCGTGCCCCGCCGCGAGCACGAGCCGCACCTGTTCGACCGAGCCCGGCTTGAGATCGAGCAGCTCCGAGCTCGCCCCCGGCGAGCCTGCGCGGGTCGCCACCACCTTCGCGTCTCCCCCTTCGAGGCCGGGGATCGAGAACGTGCCCCGGACGTCCGAGACGGCCACCGGAAGGGCGAGCCGCCTGAGGTCCGTCAGGCCGCGGCGCCCCCGGCTCCAGGCCGGCGCCACCTCCAGCCACACCGGGATACCAGCGACAGGATGGTCGTCGCCGTCCACGACCGTGCCCTCGACTCTGGCTTCGCGCGCGAGCGCCACCGCGAGCGGCAGCTGGTTCGTCGCGACCTGCCGGCTCTGGGGTGCACGACCGGGACCGGCGGCCTCGAGCAGGTAACCGCTCGCCTCTTCGACCCAGGGCACCCGGACACTGCCGCCCGGCGCGGGCCGCACCGTCGCAGTGAGCGCCGGAGGCAGCCACACGGCCACCAGCATCGACCGCGAGGACCCGCCCATGTGGACAGCGAGATCCTCGAGGGGCGCGACCCGGATCGTGACCGTCCCGCGCGGCGCCCCGCGGAGCAGCCGCCGGCCGGCCAGCCCCCGGCCCAAGGCGACCAGGCTCCAGTCGCCGTCCGCGACGACCTGGACCTCCGCCTCGCCCGTCACGTCGGTGACCGCCGCCAGGCCCGCTGGCGCCAGCGAGTCGGCGACGCGCACTCCCGCCACCGGGCGGTCGCGGTCGTCCCGAACGGCGGCCAGGACCGTCCGCGAGTCGAGCCGGAGCGTGACAGGCGTCCGGAGCATCCTGCCCTGGACACGCCCCCAGCGGCCACCGGCTCCAGCGGCGGTGAGATTCCCGCCCGCTGACGGAAGAAACGTCCGCGCCTCGATCCGCCCCGCAGTGTCGGCGGTGGTCGATGCCACGCAGGGCGACCACCGTCCGGCGGAGGTCGACGTCGCGAACCTCCAATCGAGCGGGCCCCACACCCGCGCGCCCGAGACGGCCCTGCCGTCCTCGGTGACGAAGATCTCGAGCGGCTCCCCAGCGGGCAGCCACAGAGGCTGCAGCTCGAGCTGTTCAGGCAGCGCGACGTCGATGCAGGCGCCCACGTGGCCCGGCGCGTCGACCTCGACCCGCACCGGCAGCTCGGAACCCTCGGGCAGCGACACCGAGAACGGCGCCCCGGGCGCCACCTTCGCCTCGACCAGCGGGCCCGCGAGCGGGTCGCGGTCGAGCGACGCCTCGCCGGTCGGCCACGCCTGCACCCGCACCCACTCGACCGGGCTCTTGGTGTGTAGCCTGCCCTTGAGCTGGACACCGGCCGCGGATGTCGTTCCAGCCACCAACGCCAAACACGCGAGAACGAGTGTGGCCGTCCGACCTGTCCTGCCCATACGCACCTCCGCCAGAATCGTGCCGAGAATACCACCGTCCCGGCTGATCGAAGTGGCCGTACTTAAACGCAAGAAAGGAAGGTAGGACAAACCACAGAGCTGCAGAGGAACACAGGGCTGAGACAGCTCCAGAAGAGCGCCGGGACGTGTTCGGGAGCCCATCCCGGCGTTCCCCGGCGGGTGGGTGGTCTCTGTTCTACTCTAGCCTCCGAGTTGTCGCCTACTCGACCTCCTTGAGCCAGCACACGTCCCGGCCTGACCGTCGAGTCGCGCGGGACCCTCTC
Organism: uncultured Acidobacteriota bacterium; assembly: GCA_963714745.1. Taxonomy (GTDB): domain Bacteria; phylum Acidobacteriota; class Thermoanaerobaculia; order Thermoanaerobaculales; family Sulfomarinibacteraceae; genus CAVQPK01. Next base: position 403,673 of record CAVQPK010000007.1, on the reverse strand, counting down.
GGACCCGGTCCGGGTCCTGCGACCTGACTCCCGATCCCGGACCCGACCCCGGGTCACTCCGTTCCGGGAGCCGGGCGGACGGCGGACGGGCAGCGGCGTCGGGCCTCACGGGCAACGCGACCCGGTTCCGGACCCACGCCCCGCCGCCCGAATCCCGGACTCTCACGCGCCTCGATACGGCGTTGGGCGCATCGACCTCCCGGCAGGTTCGGTTGCGGACACCGCCCGCGCTGGGCTTCCCTGTGTCTCTGTGGTCACTCCGCCTGCGCGACGGTGTGCGTGCCCTGGATGATCGGGATCGCCACCTTGCACAGCAGCGGTGAAGACCAGGAAGCCGATCGCGAAGATCCCGGCGCCGATCCGGACCTCGTTCAGGGTCGGCGTGTACTCGTAGATCTCGCCCAGGGTGTCCGGGGTCATGCCGGGGATCACCAGGGCCATGCCCTTCTCGATGTAGACCCCGGCGTAGATCAGCAGGCAGCCGAGGTTGAGGGTGACGAAGTTCTTGCGCGTCGCCGGCACCAGGAACAGCAGGAAGGCCACGACGCTGCAGACGAGGGCCGTCCAGGCGAACGGCACCAGCGCAGTGTGGCCGTGGAGTCCGCTGTACAGGTACTGGGTGTGCACCAGGTGGTGCGGTCGCCGAGTAGTACTCCTTGAAGATCTCGGCGCCGAACAGGAAGAGGTTGAGGAACATCGCGTAGGCCATCAGCTCGGCGATCTTCCAGATCGCCTCGTCCTTGATGTCGGATCGTCGACGGTGCGCCGCAGGATCTGGAACAGGATCAGCAGGATCGCCGGTCCCGAGCAGAACGCCGAGGCGAGGAAGCGCGGCGCGAGGATCGACGCGTTCCAGAACGGCCGCGCGGCCATGCCGTTGTAGACGAAGGCGGTGACGGTGTGGATGCTGATCGCGGCCGGGATCGAGAGCAGCAGCAGCGGCACCACGAACGCGCGGTTGTAGGGCCTGCCGGTGATACGCCGCTGTAGAGGAAGTGCCGCACGATCACGAGGTTGAGCAGCAGGTAGCCGTTGAGCACCAGCACGTCCCAGCGCGAGCAGCGAGCTCGGCAGGTTCAGGCTGCCGATGACCGGGAGCAGGTGCCAGAACGCGGTCGGGGCGGCCGATGTCGACCGTGACGAAGAGCAGGCACATCACGATCGCGCTGATCGCGAGCAGCTCGCCGAAGATCGCGATCTCCTTGATCGGCTTCCAGTTGTAGACGTAGGCCGGGATCACCAGCAGGACCGCGGCCGCGGCGACGCCGACCAGGAAGGTGAAGTTGCCGATGTAGAAGGCCCACGAGACCTGGTCGCGCATGTTGGTGACGATCAGGCCCGTCGCGGAGCTGGCCGACGTAGGCCGTCCCGCCCCACAGCGACGAGCACGCCGAGGAGCCGCCATCCAGGCGCAGTAGACCCGCCCGCCGCGCAACGCAAGCGCGGGCGCAGCCGATCGACGAACTGTCGCGGAGTCGTCGCGGTCATCAGGTCGCGTAGAAGTAGTAGAACTTCGGTTGGGTGTTGAGGTCCTCCTTGAGGACGAAGACCCGCTTCTCGCGCATCAGGTAGCGAATCTCGCTCTCCTCGTCGAGCAGGTTGCCGAACTTGCGCGCCCCGACCGGGCAGATCTCGACGCAGGCCGGGTAGCGCCCCTCGCGGGTGCGCTGGATGCAGAAGGTGCACTTCTCGACCACGCCGCGCGTGCGCGGGCGGTTGCCGAGGTAGTGGGTGTCCGGGTTGACCTCGTCCGCCGGAAGGTCGGGCTCGGCCCAGTTGAAGTGGCGGGCGCCGTAGGGGCAGGCGGACATGCAGCAGCGGCAGCCGATGCACCAGTCGTAGTCGATCACCACGATGCCGTCCGGCTCCTGCCAGGTGGCCTTCGACCGGACAGACCTGCACGCAGGGCGGATTGCGGCACTGCTGGCACGCACCGGCATGTAGAACGTGTCCGGCTCGGGCACCGTCGGTCGGGTCGTAGTACGGGTCCGACTCGGTCGAGGTCGATGCCGCGTCTCCTTCTCCATCTCGAGCACGCGGATCCAGTGGATCTGCGGGTCGCGGGACTGGTTGTTCTCGTGCACGCAGGCGTAGACGCAGCGCCGGCAGCCGACGCAGCGGGAGAGGTCGAGCCCGTAGCCGAAGAGCACCCCCTCCATCGCCGGTGTGGAGGCGACCTTGACCTCGCGCCCGTAGGCCGCGCGGTACTCGCCCTCGAGCTCGCGCGAGCACCCGGTCGAGCTGGTCGGGCGTCAGCTCCGCGAAGCGCCGTCGCAGCAGCTTCTCGACGAAACCGGTCGAGGCCCCTGCAACCGCCGCCGAGACCGCGGCCATCGTCGCCGTGCCGGCGCCGATCAGAAAGCGACGGCGGTCGACCGGCTCGATGCCGGGACTGCCGCGCATGGTGATCACTCATCTGGGGACCTCCGACGACTCGCGCAGGAGCTGAGGACGCACCGGCGGCGGCAGCGGCTTGATCGGCGCGAACCGCGGGTGCGTGCGGGTTGTGGCAGTGAGCGCACAGCAGGTAGCTCTTGGCGCCGTCCCAGTAGCCGCGACGCCGGCCGTGGATGCCCTCCCGCCAGTCGCGGTAGATCGTGCCGTGGCACTGCCCGCAGAGCCGGTACGACTCGTCGAACCCGATCAGGGTCCCGTTGGCCAGGCGCAGCCGATCGCGGTCGTCGGGGTTGTGGCAGTCGAAGCACCACCGGTCCGCCGGACCGTGATCGAGCTGGATGTCGTCGTGAAAGTCCTCGAGCGGGCGCCGTTCCAGGTTGACCTCGAGATCGGCGTGGCAGCCTGAGCAGGGGTAGATGTCCTCGTCGGAGAACGGCGGCGGCGGCACGTTGAAGGTCCCAGGCTGCGGGCTGCGCCCCGCGGCCTCGACCGCAGGCAGCAGAGGCTCGTCGAACTTCACCTCGGGAAAGTCGGTCGGCCCCCACGGCCTGGTGCCGCCGGTCTCGGCCACCGCCTTGCCGTGGTCCGAGCGCAGGATCACCGCCAGCGTCACCAGGCCGAGCAGTGCGAAGATCACCAGCAGAATCACCAATGACGACCAGCCCGGCATCAGGTCGGGCTCGGGGCCGGGAGCACCGGGGCCGGTTGCGCGTGGATCGGGTCGGTCGGTGCTCATCGCGGGGCGTTCCCGACCAGCGGCTCGGCCAGGGTCTGCGCGACGTGGCAGGTGGTGCAGGTGTATCTCGCCCCGGCCACCTCGTCGCGGGCCGAACCGTCGCCATTGCGCTGGTCGACGTAGTGACTCTCGGGAACCGCCGTCGCGCCGAAGTCCCCGGCGGTTTCCCGGTCGTGGCAGCCGAGGCAGGCGTTGTCACCGATCCGGATCGGCCCGAGGTCGGAAACCGAGTGTGGAATGACCGGCGGCGCGCCGGTGAACGCCGGCGGACGAAGCTCCGCCTCCCCGGGCTCGGCCGGGTTGTCGAGCACCGGGCCCGGCGGCGGCTCGCTGAGCACCTCGGCGCGGCTCAGACCCAGCTCCCGCTCGGGAATCGCGGATGGTCCCGGCGCCTCGGCCACCGGCGGGCCCGAGGCGCAGGACGCCGCGAGCACCGCTGCCGTCAGGATGAAAACTGCGCGCATGCCGTCTCGAGCCATCATGCCTTGGAAACCCTCACTGCGCACTTCTTGAAGTCCGTCTCCTTCGAGATCGGACAGGTCGCGTCGAGCGTCACCCGGTTGATGAACACCGACTCGTCGAACCAGGGAACGTAGACCATGCCGCGCGGCAGCCGGTTGCGCCCCGACGTCTCGACCAGCGCCCGGATGCGGCCGCGCCGCGACTCGATCCAGGCGGTGTCGCCCCGGGCAACACCACGCGCCGCTGCATCGTGGGGATGCATGACAACCTGCGCCGACGGCATCGCCGCGTGCAGCTCGGGCACGCGCCGGGTCATCGACCCACTGTGCCAGTGCTCGAGCACCCGACCGGTGCACAGCCAGAGGTCGTACCTCTCGTCCGGGCTCTCGGCCGGCGCGGCATAGGGTCGGAAGAAGATCTTCGCTCTGCCCGCCACCGACACCTGCTTGCCGTCCGACGGTCCGTCGAGGCTGCCCGCCCCGAGACGTTTGCCGGCGGGGCCGTAGAACTCGAAGCCGCTCCCCTCGGTGACGTACGGGTCCGAGCTCTCGTTGAACCGCCAGCGCGTCTCACGACCGTCGACCACCGGCCACCGCAGGCCGCGCACGTCGTCCCGGAAGTACACGTCAAAGTCAGCGAGGTCGTGCCCGTGGCCCCGACCGAACCGCACGTACTCCTGGAACAGGGCCTTTTCGGGGAACCACTCGAGGCCTCCCGCCTCGACCGTGCAGTTCGAACGCCCACGTGAGACCGGATCCGGCCACCGGTGCCGCAGGGCCTCCGGAGTCGCGAAGAGCGCGTCGTAGAGAGTGGTCTCCGGGTGGTGGCCCATCGCCCGCGCCGCTTCGACCACGTCGGGCAGGCGGCCGGTCTCGAAACCCTCGACCGCCAGGCCTGGGATCGACTGAGGACCCCACACCTCGGCCAGGGTGAAACGCTTGGAGAACTCCATGATCTGCCACAGGTCCGAGCGGGCGTTTCCGAGCGGCTCGGCCACCTGTCGCCAGCCCTGGGTCCGGCGCTCGGTGTTGCCGTACAGCCCCCATTTTTCGAAGTGACCGGCCGACGGGAGGATCAGGTCGGCGACCTTGCACGACAGCGTCGGGTAGATGTCCGAGACCACCACGAAGCAGTCCCGCTCGCGGGCCGCCGTGACCCAGTGGTTGGCGTTGGCGGTCGACTGGAAGGGGTTGGTGACCTGGACCCACAACCAGCGCAGCCGCCCCTCCTCGAGGTCGCGCATCATCTGGGTGATGTGGCTGCCGACCTTGGGGTTCAAGGTGCCGGCGGGGAGACGCCACAGCTCTTCGCTGCGGCGACGGTGCTCCGGGTTGGTCACGACCATGTCGGCGGGAAGGCGATGGGAGAAGGTCCCGACCTCGCGCGCGGTGCCGCAAGCCGAGGGCTGACCGGTGAGCGACATCGCGCCGCTGCCCGGCTTGGCGTGCTTTCCGGTCAGCAGGTGCACCATGTATGCCTGCTCGTTGACCCATGTGCCGCGGGTGTGCTGATTGAAGCCCATGGTCCAGAACGAGACCACCTTGCGGTTCGGGTCGGCGTAGTGGTCTGCGAGCTGCACCAGCTTGGCCTTGAACTCCTCGAGGGGCTCATCCGGGTCGCCCTTCGCGAGCGCCGCGACGAAGTCGAGGGTGTAGGGCTCGAGCGCGCGGCGGAAGTCCTCGAACGAGACCAGCCAGTGGGCGCCCGCCGAGGCAGCGCTCTTCTGCTCGACCGTGGGCGGACTGCCGGCATCGAGACGCTGGGCGATCGCCTCCTCTCGGGTCAGCACCACCCGCCGCTCCCGCTCGAGCGTGTCGACCTCTTCCGCGAAAGCGTGTTCCGATGGACCGCGCATGCCGTAGCCGATGTCGGTCGGCCCGGCCGCGAACGCGCAGTGGCGCTCGACGAACTCGCGGTCGACAGCCCCGCGGTCGATGATCTCGCGCGCGATGTAGTTCAGGATCGCGAGGTCGCTCTGCGGCGTGAACACGATCTCGACGTCCGAGGTGTCCGAGGTGCGGTTGGAGTATGTGGTGAGATTCACGATCCTGACGTGGTCCGCGGCAATGCGATGATCGACCACCCGGGCCCACAGCATCGGGTGCATCTCCGCCATGTTCGCGCCCCAGCTCACCACGGTGTCGGTGAGCTCGATGTCGTCGTAGCAGCCCGCCGGCTCGTCGATCCCGAAGACCTGCATGAAGGCCGCCACCGCCGATGCCATGCAGTGCCGTGCGTTGGGGTCGAGGTTGTTTGACCGCCACCCGGCCTTGACCAGCTTGGTGGCCGCGTAACCCTCGGGAATGGTGTACTGGCCGGAGCCCATCACACCCACCCCGGTTGGCCCGAGCTCGCGGTGGATTCTCTTGAACTGCCGCTCCATCTCGTCGAACGCCCGCTGCCACGAGACCGGAACGAAGTCGCCGTGCTTGTCGAAGCGGCCGTTCTTCATCCGTAGAAGGGGGGTCGTGAGCCGGTCGGCCCCGTAGAGGATCCGGGCGTTCGCGTAGCCCTTGACGCAGAGCAGACCGCGGTTCACCGGCGACTCCGGGTCGCCCTTGACGGCTTCCACCACTCCGGCTCGGGTGCCGACCATCAGTCCGCAGCCCACGCCGCAGAATCGACAGACACCCTTCTCCCAGTCAAGGTCGGCGGCGAAGGGCGCCGCGGTGACGGCGGGATCTTCGAGCCCGATCGCCGCAGCAGTGGTCGCCGCGACGCCGGTCTTGACGAAGTCCCGACGTGACAGGTGGTCTTCCACTTCCAACCTCCCTCGTGCGTGCGATCGCCCGCCCTGGCGCGGCGGCTTCATGAATCCAGTATCACCGAGCGCGCAGGTCGACGCCTTGACAACGGTCAAGCGAGGAACGACTCACCAACGTCGGTCCCAAGCGAGCAGCCCCGACCGGGCTACACTTCCACCCGGAGGTTCCCGATGACCGACCCCCACCTCGACCGCGCCATCGCCCGCGCCGTGCTCGGAATCGACACCCTCTGGGGCGGCGACGTGATGAACCCCTCCGGCACCGGCCGCTTCATCGCCGACTCGTGGTTCTCCGACGAACCTCTCCCCGAGGCCTACACCATCGCGACGGCGGCCGCGGTTCGAGCCGCCGGCGGGCTGTCGGCCGCGAACCCGACCGCGCCGCGATCGAGGCCTACCTCGCGGCGGTGGACGTCGTCGGCGCCATCACCGCCGTGCGCCTCGGTGGCGAGAGTCGCCGGCGGCCTGCGCGGCGAGTTCCTGGCCGGGCTCGCCGACTGCCTCGAGGTGATGTGGGACCTCGCGATGGAGAGCTCGGCCAGGGCGACCCGGTGCCGTACGAGCGCTCGGTGCGGGCCTCGCACCGCCGCGGCGCCGACACCCTCCGACCCGCGCGCGAAGCGCGAGCAGCTCGGCGCACTGCTCGCCGCGGCAGGATACCCCGCCGACGATGAGGCCGACCTCGGTCGCCGCGGTCGACGCCTGGCGACGCGACCGGATGGTGCCGCACGCGGCCATTCCCGCCCTCGCGCGCGCCTTCATCGCCGAGCTCGACGCAGCCACCGCGGCCAACGTCCTGCCCTGCCTGCCCAGCGAGCTCCACGGAGTGCCCCGGGCGAACGTCGCCTTCCTGCCCATCACGGACGCCTGGTTCTCCGGCTCGATGAACTACGTCGGCCGCGCCCGCACCGCCGACGGCCGCCCCGAGTACGAGGCCACCTACGAGATCAACGCCTCGCTCGAGATCTCGATCCCCGAGTTCGTCCAGCTGGTGAGCCACGAGGTGGTGCCCGGCCACGTCACCACCTTCGCCTATGTGCAGCACCTCTACACCCTCGGCCGGGTCGGCTTCGAGGGCACCGTGCTGACCATGAACACGCCGCTACTCGACCCTCGCCGAGGGCATCGCCAACAACGCGATCCTGATGGCGTACGGCGTCACCGAGGTCGCCCAGCTGCCCGACCCCGACCTCCAGATCGGCACCCTGCTCGCGCTGCTGCAGGACGACGCCAAGAACCAGGCCTCCTACCTGACCTGGAGCGAGGGCTGGGAGCAGCCCGACGTCGCCGCCGTGCTGCGCCGGGATTTCGTAGTTTCCGACGAGCGGGCGGGCAAGCTCTCGGGCCCGTGGGCCAGGCACCCGATCCTCGGCCGCATGTACCTGCCGGCCTACCGCGCCGGCACCGACAAGGTCGCCGCGCTGCGCCGCGAGCTCGCCGATGCCAACGTCCTGCCCGCGCTGTACGGCTGCCGAGGCCTGGTCGACGTGGCCACCATCGATCGCGTGGTGGGGTGACGGCGGCTGGGCGCGATCGACTGCCCGGTGCTCGTCTGTCGGAAGGGGGCCTACAACCCGGACGTGCTCGGAGAGTGTGTGCGACGGCTCCTGCAGGGTCTGGCGGACCGTCGGCGGCCCTGACGCGGTAGACCGGCGGACCCGCGCCGTCGATCCGCCGGCCGCGGTCGGGGGCTTGTCGACGAACACCATCTGCTACTCTTCTCTCCACGACACTCGACCCGGAGGAGGAGACCATGACCGTCACCGAGACGACCAGGAAGGAAACGCGTCGGCAGGCGCCTGTGCACCTGTGGATCGTGGGTGTCCTGGCGCTGCTGTGGAACCTGATCGGCGCGTTCGACTACGTGGCGACCCAGTTCAGGCTCGACTTCTACATGTCGCAGTTCACCGAGCAGCAGCTCGGGTACTTCTACGGCTTCCCATCGTGGGCCGTGGCGGGCTGGGCGTTCGGCGTGTGGGGCGCACTGCTCGGGTCGATCGGTCTGCTGCTGCGCCAGGCATGGTGCCGGTGGGCGTTCGTGGTGTCGCTCGCCGGCATGGTGGTGAGCTCGGTCTACACCTTCGCGCTCTCCAACGGGCTCGAGGTCATGGGCGGCGGCGGGGCGTTGGCCTTCACCGCGGTCATCTGGGTGGTGGCGATCTTTCTGGCCGTCTACTCGTTCAGGCTGACCGGGAGCGGCGTGCTGCGCTGACTGACCCGCGAGCACGGGCCGCAGGGCGCTCGCGAGGGCTGCATGCCGGCGAGACCACGTCGGCGTGCTCGGTCTCGTCGCGGTCGCGGACGCCACATCTCACGATCTCGCGGGACGGCCGGTTTACAATCCGTGCCGAGACGAACGGGAGGTCACCATGCGCGAGAAGAGCATCGAGCTTCTCAACCGGGCCATCGCCGACGAGATCGCTGCCATCCATCAGTACATGTACTTCCACTTCCGGCTCGACGACCTCGGTTACATGCCGCTCGCCAACCTGCTCAAGCAGACCGCGATCCAGGAGATGCAGCACGCCGAGATGATCGCCGAGCGGATCCTCTTCCTGGGCGGCGAGGTCGAGATGGCGGTCGGGCGGGAGGTCGAGAAGATCCACGACGCCAAGGCCATGCTCGAGAAGGCGCAGGCCCTCGAGGAGGAGTCGATCGCGATGTACAACGGGTTCGCGGTCGAGTGCGCGCAGCACGCCGACTCGGGCTCGAAGAAGCTGTTCGAGGACCTCGTCGCCGCCGAGGAGGGCCACTGGGACCAGTTCGACCGGCAGACGGAGTTCGTGGCCCGGTTCGGCGAACGCTACCTGGCGCTGCAGTCCTTCCAGGGCGGTGCGCCGGAAGCGGCGGAGTAGTCCGCAGGCTCTGCAGTGGGCGACCTCAGAGCCCGGAGATCAGCCGGTCGAGGCACGCCCGCCAGTCGTGGTGCTCGGCCCGCTGCTCCGCGAGCCGGCTGTCGAGTTGAACCGCGATCTCGGCCGGGGCCGGCTCGGCGTGGCCTTGCTGGGCGGTTGCGTTCAGTGTCGGGACCAGCACGAACGCGAGCGGTACTCCTGCCGTCAGGGGTCGCATCGCCTTCACCTCCGGTCTCCGTTTCCATTTTCGGCCCCTGTGTCACCCTACGCCCCCGGCCCGGGGGTGGTCCTCCTCCCGGTGCGCCGGCGGCTTGCCCGCCCCGACCGTGCTCGGTGGTGGGCCGCGGTTTCTCCGGATGATCCCAAACGAGGGCTCGATCGCCTCGAGACGGTGCCGCCGGGGACGGGAGCGCGCTACCATCGGTGAGCAGCAACCTGGCGCAGGAGGTCGCGGATGCGGGTTCGGTTGGTGGTGGTCGACGGCCCCGAGACCGGGCGCAGCTTCACCTTCGCCGGCGCCGATTCGTTCCTGGTCGGACGCTCGCCGAAGGCGCACCTGGTGCTCGACCCCCGGGCCGATCGTTACGTCTCGCGGGCCCACTGCCTGATCGACATCCGGCCGCCGAACCTGATCGTGAACGACCTCGGCAGCACCAACGGGACCTACGTCGACGGCGAGAGGATCCAGCGCGCGGTGGTCGGCAACGGCGCCGAGATCAGGGTCGGACGCACCCGCATCAAGGCGCTGGTGAGCGAGTTCGATCCGGGGCTGCCGCAGGACACGGTGCCGGTGATCGAGGCACCCCCGCCCCCGGGTGAGACAGCGCCACGCGCCGCAAGCCCCGCCGCCGCAGCAGCCGACACCGCGGCCCGCCTGGCGTGCTGGATCTGCGAGCAGGACCTGACCCGCGAAGCCTCGAGCGACGGTCGCGCCGACGAGCTCCCGGACGCGATCTACCTCTGCGAGGGGTGCGCGGACGCGATCGAGCAGCCGCTCCCGGAGTCGGTCACCTTCGACGGCTACACCGTGCTCGACGAGCTCGGCCGCGGCGGGATGGGAATCGTCTACAAGGCGGTCGAGCGGGCGACGAGGAGGGTCTGTGCGATCAAGCGGATCCGGCCGGATCACCTGAGCGACGAGCGGATCTTCCGGCTCTTCGAGCGCGAGATGCGAGTGCAAACCGAGGTCCGCCACCGCCACCTCGTGCGGTTGCTGGACCATCGCTGCGGTGCCGGCCACTGCGACTTCGCGGTCGAGTTCATGGCCGGCGGCGACACCGGTAAGCTGGTGAGCGAGACCTTCCGCGGACCGGTCGAGCCGCGGCTCGCGGTGACGATCGTGCTCCAGGTTCTCGACGGGCTCGAGGCGCTCCACGCCCAGGGCTTCGTCCACCGGGACCTCAAGCCGGCCAACATCCTCCTCAGCCGTCCGCCGAAGCTCGGGTTCGGTGTCGCCAAGATCACCGACTACGGCCTCGCCAAGTCGTTCGAGGAGGCCGGTCACTCGCTCTTCGACCTGACCCGGGAGGGCGAGGCCGCCGGATCGCTGATGTTCATGCCCCCGGAGCAGATCCTCAACTACCGTTTCGTGCAGCCTCCGGCCGACGTGTACGCGGTCGCAGCGACGCTCTACCACCTCCTGACCGGCCGTTTCACCCTCGACGTGCCGACCCTGGAGGCCCAGACCACCGCGCGGGCCGGAGTTCTCCGCAACCCGATCGAGGCCCTGATCGAGGGCGAGCCGGTCCCGATCCTCGACCGCCGGCCGGACCTTCCGCGCACGGTGGCGCGGGCGGTCGACCGCGCAGCGCAGAAGGAGCTCAGTGCACGGACCCCGACCGCCGCCGCCTTTCGCGCCGAGCTGCTCGAGGCGGCCCGGGCCGAGGGCTGGGCGTGACCGACACCGACCCGCGGGATGCGGGGCGCCGGATCACCGAGCTGCTGCAGCAGCAGCGGTGGTCCGAGGTGCTGCCGCTGCTCGAGGAGTGGACGGAGCGCCGCCCGGACCACGTGCCCGGGTGGGTGCGGCGGGCCCAGTGTCTGGAGCGTCTGGGACGCGCCGCGGAAGCGATGGCCTGCGCTCGCTCGGCCCAGCGTCTCGACCCCGCCGATCGTCGAGTCATCGGCCTGATCGACCGGCTGGCGGCCGCACTGCCCACGGCGGTGCCGGCCTCGCCGGTCATGGCTCCCCGCCGCTTTGCAGCCGGAGACGTGGTCCCGCGTCCGCGGCCCGAGCCGGAGCCCACCCGGGTCGACGGCCGCGACCCGACGCCGCGCCCGGACCGCAGCCTCGCGCCGGCAACCGAGATCGACGACGGCAGCACCAGGATCCCCCCCGCCGCAGAGGCCGGGCCGGCGTCGATTCCGCCCACCCGCATCGACGGACCTGAGGAGCACGGCGCCACCGGCGGCGGCGCGGGCGCCGACTCCGGGCCGGTCGACGGAACGCTGCTCGACCGTGGTGGTGACACCGTCGGCGCCGCCGCCTCACGCACGGCGGTGGACGATCGACCCCCTCCGGCCATCGACGCCGACGCCGGGTGGCCGGTCGGGGCGCTGGTCGAGGGCCGGTACGAGGTCCGGGGCGGCGTGCGCGGCGGAATGGGCACGGTGGCGTTCGTTTTCGACCGCGAGCTCGGCATGCCGCTCGCGGTGAAGACCCCGACGCCGGCGGTGCTGGCGAGCCGCAACGGCCGCGCCCGCTTCCTGCGCGAGGCGGAGGCGTGGATCGGGCTCGGACTCCACCCCAACGTCTGCACCGCCTTTTACGTGCGCGAGATCGACGGCTTGCCGAGGCTGTTCATCGAGTACGTCGACGGCGGAACGCTGGCGGACTGGTTCGCCGACAACCCGGACGCTGGGTTGGACGCGCGTCTCGACCTGGCGATCCAGATCGCCGGCGGCATGCAGCATGCCCACACCTTCGAGTGGGAGGACGAGGACGGTCATCGGCGACGCGGCGTGGTCCACCGGGACCTCAAGCCCTCGAACGTGCTGGTGGGCCGCGACGGCGTGGCGCGGGTCACCGACTTCGGCCTCGTCGGCCGCGACCGCGAGGACGACGGGACCGAGGTCGCCGCCGCCGAGGGACCCGGCGAGGTCGGCGACACCGACGAGGTCGACGCCACTTTGACCGCCGAACGGCGGGACCTCCGACAGCGTCTGGGGCACGGTCACGATCGGCGGCACGGCGCTGGGCACGCCCCCCTACATGGCGCCCGAGCAGTGGACCGGCGCCCACGCGGCGGGTCCGCCAGCGGACGTCTACGCCTTCGGGTGCATGCTCTACGAGCTGTTCTGCGGCCGGCGGCCGTTCGCGCTCTCACCGTCGATGACCCAGGCGGCGCCGGCGGCCCAGCGTCTGCTGTGGGAGCGTCTCCACCGGGACCAGCCGGCGCCCCATCCCCGCGACCTCGACCCCGAGCTCGACCTCGCCCTGGCCGAGCTGCTCCACGCCTGCCTGCGCAAGTCGCCGTCCGAGCGGCCGCCTTCGTTCTCCCAGCTCGCGGGCCGCCTGCGCCACCTCCACCGACGCCTTCTCGGCCGGCCCTCTCCTCGCCCCGAGCCGACCACCGGCGAGCTGCTGGCCGACTCGCTCACCAATCGCGGCGTGTCCTTCATGTCGCTCGGGCGCCCGTGGCAGGCCGAACGCGCCTGGCGCGCGGCGGTCGCCGCCGACCCCGGCCACCCCCGGGCACGTTTCAACCTCGCCCTGTTCGCCTGGCAGCACGCCGGCGCCACCGACGACGACCTGGCGCTCGCCCTCGAAGAGCTCCGCGTCGACGAATCGGCGCAGTGGCGTGAGCACCTGCTCGCCGGCCGCGCCCTGCTGAAGCTGGGCCGCCTGCACGAGGCGCTGGCCCGCCTTCGGCTGGCTGTCGACCACCCCGGACACGCGCCGGAGGTGGCACGCGACTACGCCGCCGCCCTGGTGTCTCTCGCCGCCGAGACCGGAGATCTCGAGCCCGCCCGCCGGGCGACGGAGCTGCTGCGGCAGGAGGGCGGCGCGCTCCGTGCCGACCCCCGCATGCTGGCGTGCTACGCCCTGGCCAGTCGGCGGCTGGGCAACACGGCGGCCGCCGAGCGGTTGTGGCGGGAGCTGCGGCGGATCGCACCCGACCTGCCCGAAGACGAAGAAGCGGCCGCCGAGCGGCTGCTTCCGGCCGTGCTCGCCGACCGCCGTCTGACGCCCGAGTGCGCTCGGATCGGGTTCGTGGCGGTCACCCCGAACGGCCGCGTCGGGCTCGCCGGCGGCGACTCGGGCGCGGTCGCCGTGTGGGACCTCCTCCGGGGTCAGCGGGTGAGCGTGCTCCATCACGAGGGGGCGACCCGCGTGCGCTGCGCCGCCGTGACCCCCGACGGACAGCGCTGCCTGACCTCCGTGGAGGGCGGCGCGGTCACGGTCTGGGACCTCGGTGGAGGCGGCGCGCCGGTCCGGCTGCAACCCCACACCGGCGTGCTCTCGGCCCTCGCGGTCAGCCGCGACGGGCGGCTGGCCGCCGGGGTCGGCTCCGCAGGAACCCTGTTCACCTGGGACATCACCACCGGACGGCGAAGCCTGGCGCTCAAGACCCACCCCGGCAACGCCACCTGCGTCACCCTCTGGTACGAGGGTCGCAGGGCCGCGGTCGGCGGCGGTGACGGGCAGGTGGTGGTGGTGGACCTCGAGCAGGGCAGCGAGCTGGCCGGCTTCGCCGCCCACCAGGGAGGGGTGCTGGCCCTGGCGGCGCACCCCGCCTCCGGCCGGCTGGTCAGCGGAGGCGAGGACGGCGTCGTGCGCCGGTGGCTGCCCGAGGGTGGCGAACCGCTCGCCGTGCTGTCCGGCCACCGGGCCGCGGTTCGCGGTCTGGCCCTGCACGCCGACGGCGTGCGATGCCTGTCGGCGAGCGACGACGGCACGCTGCGAGTCTGGGATCTGGACGCCGGCGGGCCGGTTCTGGCGCTCGACCGCGGTGAGCCGGTGCCGGCGGCCGCCGCATCGGCGGACTGGAACCAGGTGCTGCTCGCGGTCGCGGGCGAGGTCCACCGGCCGCGGCTCGGCGGCGCGCGCGGCCTGCCGTCGACCTGGGCGCTCGCCGTCCCGGTGACATCGAGCGAAGCCGAAGAGCGCAGCCGCCGGTTCCGCAACCGCATCGACACCGTGCATGGGCTGATCGCCTCGGAGCGTTACGAGCAGGCGCTGGAGGCGATCGAGAGCGCACGCAGCGTCGCGGGCTACGCCAGGGAGCGCGAGGTGGTCGGCCTGGCGGCGCAGATCGCCTTCCTGTTTCCCCACGAGGCGCTCCGCGACGGCTGGCAGGAGAGGACCCTGGACGCCCACGACGGCGAGGTGGTCAGCGCTGCGATCGCCTCCGGAGAGCGGCGCGCGGTGACCGGCGGCAGGGACCGCCGGCTGGTCGTGTGGACGTGGCCGGAAGGTGAGTGCGAAACCGTGCTCGAGCACCCGTCGGTCCCGCTCGCGCTGCGCGTGCTCGCCGGCGACCGTCAGCTCGCCAGCGCCGACCTCGACGGGGCGGTGCGGCTCTGGGACCTGGACGGGGCGGGCCTGCTCCAGCAGCTCGGCGGCCACGAGGCGCGGGTCAACTCGCTGGCGCTCGACCTGCTCGGGCGCGTCGCGCTGAGCGCGAGCGAGGACGGCACCGCCAGGGTGTGGGACCCGTCCACCGGAGGCTGCCGTCAGGTCCTGCGCGGGCACCTGGGCCGGGTGCTCGCCGCTGCGGTCAGCCCCGACGGCCGGTTCGGTCTGACCGGCGGTGACGACGGCTCCCTGCTGCTCTGGGAGCTGGCCTCCGGGCGCGGCATCGGGGAGCTCGAAGGACACACCGGGCCGGTGCACGACCTCGTGTGGTCCACCGACGGGCGTTTCGTGCTCAGCGCCGGGGGTGACGGCTGCGCGCGGCTGTGGGAGATCGCCCGCGGCAAGGCGTTGCGGGTGCTCGACGAAGGCATCGGGGAGCCCCGGCGGGCCGCACTCACCCCGGACGGGCGCTTTGCCGTGATCGGCGAGAAGAGGGGCCGGCTGTCGGTCTGGGCGTTGCGCTCCCGCACCCGGGAGCGGGTCTTCGAGGGTCACACCGACGCGGTCACCGCAGTCGAGGTCGCACCCGACGGACGGCGGGTGCTGAGCACCTCGGCCGACGGCAGCGCCCGGGTGTGGTACCTGGACTGGCGCCCGCAGGTGCGCCCGTTCGCCGAGTGGGACGAGGCGGCGAGACCTCACCTCGAGGTCTTCCTCCAGCAGCAGGTCCCGGGCGCGGGCGGCGGGCGGCTGCGCCCGGAATGGAGCGAGCGGGACGTGGAGGGCCTGCTCCGCGACCTCGGCCGGCGGGGCTTCGGTTGGCTCCGGCCCGACGGCGTGCGGCGCCGTCTCGGTGAGCTTGCCGCCTCGTGGAACGCAGAGCGCCCGGACCGCCCCGCCCCGACCTCACGATCGCAGCCGACCCGCCGGGTGGCCGCCACTCCCCATGCCCGGCTCCGGTGGCGGCTCGCCGCGCGTCGGATCGCGATCGCCCTGGTGATCACGATCCCGCTGCTGATCGGGGCGGCTCACCTCACCTCGAGGCACGCCCTGCGGCTCGACTCGGCGCGGGCCAACGTCCTGCGCGCGCGCAACATGGCCGTCCTCCTGGTGCCGCTGCAGATGGCCCGGGCGGGCCCCTGCGATCCGACTCAGCTCGACTCCTACCTGCGCGACTTCACCGGCTCGATCGACAGCCCCGGCGACGTCGGCCGGGCGATCCACTGCCTGCAGGAGCTGCGGGATCCCCTCGCGGTCCCCCCGATCCTCGACATGGTCCGCCCGCTCCCCTCCTCGGACCAGCCCGACCTGGGCATCGGCTCCGACTCGCGCCGAATCCGGCAGGCGGTGACCCGCTCGATGAGCGGGGGGCTCACCATTGCCGAGCTGGTGGCCTCGACCCTGGCCCGTTTCGGCGAGCCCGCGGTGCCCGGGCTGCGGCGGGCGCTGGCGGATCCCGAGCCCGCGGTCCGCTCGGCGGCCGCGTCGGCGCTCGCACTGAGCGGATCGCAGGCTTCGGTCGACGCCCTGCGGTTCGCGGCGGAAGACCCGGACGACGGCACCCGCGAGGCGGCGGCCCAGGCCCTGGCGACCCTGGTCGTCGGCGGGGGCCTCGAGCTCGCCGAGGGCTTCGAGCTCGCCGAACGGCTCGCGGCCGACCCCGACCCCAGGGTGCGCGCCGCAGCCGCCGCGAGCCTGGCCGTGTTCGCCGGGACCCGGGCCCGCCGGCTGCTGGACCGGCTGGCCCACGACGAGGACCCCGAGGTCCGCCGGGCTGCGGGAGCACGGTGATCCGCCCCGCCCCCACGCACTCCTCTCCGCCGGCGCCTGTCGGGCGAGAAAGCTGAGGTGACCCTCATGGCAAGCAGCGCCACGTTCTCCCTGGTGTCGATGATCCACCTCGTGGTGCTCGCGTTGTGGGGCGGCGTGGTGGCCACCGAGGCGGTGATCGAGGTCTTCCCGTTCCGCACGCCGGAGATGCACCCGGCGACCATCCGGCTCCACTACTGGATCGACCTGCTGGTCGAGCTGCCGCTGGTGCTCGCCGTGCTCGGAACCGGAGTTGCCCTGGTGGTGCTCGCTGACGCCATCACGCTTCGCCATGTCGTGAAGCTCGTCTTCGCCGGCGGCGCGGTGGCGGTGAACCTGTTCTGCATCTCGGTCGTTCTTCGGCGCGCGCGGCGACTGCGAACCCAAGGTACGGACACCTCGCTCTGGGGCGCCTCCCGGGTCGTGCTCGCCTGCTTCGCGGTCGGCCTCGCCTGTGCCGCGGTCGCGGCGACCCTCGGGTTCTCGCTCGCCCTGCCACGGGTTCTTCCCGCCACGCCCTGACCCGCGGACCGACCACCACAAGCTCGGAAGCGGCCGGGAGCAGTGTGTGGAACCCTCTTCGTGTCCTGTGAATGGAATCGCGAATCATTTCGAGTATACTTCTCAAAGTTATGCGCAACCCGCGGTCCATCGGCTCCGGGAGGCACCCGGTGTGCCGACCGGACACTCGAAAGGAGCAGCACGTGAGCACGAAGCGTTCGTTGGTCTGTCTCGTTGCGGCGAGCCTGGTTCTCGTCGCGTTCCTGGCCCCGGCAACCGCCGAGGCGGCCACGTTCAACCGGGTGCAGTCGGTCCAGGTCACCGAGGCGGCCGCCAAGGCGATGCGGTCACACCCCCGCTGGTCGCGCGTCGTCTCGGTGGCGGGCACCACCGTGACCGCGCGTCCCGGCCACGCCGTGTACACCAACCCCGGTGGCTCGGTGCTGGTGATGGAGGACGAAGACAAGCCGACGGTGACCATCAGCAAGGCGGAGTTCTGGCAGAAGTTCGACGGCCAGATCGCGGTCTACATCGCCTGCGCGTGCCAGGGAAAGTCGGACGACGACTGCAAGTTCGAGGTCTGGAGAGGTTCTGAGCCGGACGTCAGCACCTGCGGCGGTGAGCCGTGCTGCAAGCTCTACCAGCTGATCATCGACATGGAGACGGGACAGCACGAGGTCCTGTGATCCCACCGCGCCCCCGATGCCGGTGACTGCGACGTGAAGCGCTCGAGCGCGCGTCACTGACGGCTGCTGGAGCCCCGTCGGGGAGTCTCCTATGGGGCTGCCCTCTCCGAGGGGGGTGCGCTACGCTGGTCGGGAGATCTGCAGTCCTCTCGAAGGTGGAGCGATGGCCCCCGACCTGCGTCTCGGCGTACTCGCAGCTTTCCTCGCGGCAGGAGTGATGGCCGTTGGCCCCACCGTGACGGCCGACGACTTCTCCGGCACCTACTCCATCGCGATCGGCCACAGCCCGCAGTTCACCATGGAGCTCGACCAGACCGGGTCCTCGGTCGAGTTCAGGATGACCGGCAAGAACCTCGACCTCACCGGAACCGGCACCGTCGCCGGCTCGGTCATGACCCTGGCCGCCGACCTCGGCGAGACCGGCGACTTCTCCGCGAGCGTGACCTTCACGGCCGACGGCTCCGGGTTCGCGGGGCGCTGGGAGGTCGTCGGCCCCAACCCGGTCCAGGGCACGTTGACCGGCACCACGTCACCGTGGCCGAGCTACGACCTCGAGGCCCTCGGGGTGCCGCACCTCGCGGTCGCCGGCGGCATCGACCTGCTCCGGATCGGTCGCGTCTCGAGGTTTCGCTTCGGGGAGGGCCACGACTACTCCGACGAGCTCGAGTCGTGCCGGAGCATGAAGCACTACTTCGACCCCAAGCCGGGCGTCCGCCACGACTCCATCCGGCTTTTCTCGCCCGTCGCCGGCACCATCGTCGGCACCACCGACGAGTGGGACGGCCCAAACCTGTGGAAGGGCCAGGCCGTGGGCATCCGCCCCGATGGATGGCCTGCCTTCGACATCGTGATTTTCCACCTCGACCCCCGGCGGCCTCTCCTGGTGGGAGCGCCGGTCGCGGCCGGCGAGGAGCTCGGCACCTCCGCAGAAGACCTCGGGAACGGCGGCCGACATCGCCGTCGGAGTGCACACTCCCCAGGGCTACCGGCTGATCTCCTTCTTCGAGGTGATGACCGACGCCGTCTTCCGCCGCTATCGCGAGTGCGGTGCGGACGCCAGAACCGACTTCATCATCCCCCGCTCCGAACGCGATGCCGACCCACTGACCTGCACCGGCGAGCAGTTCGTCGACCGGGGAAACCTCGAGGGGTGGGTCCACCTTCTTGCCAACCCGGCGCCGCGGCGCGCCCGCCCCCACCGACCTTCGCCCCGGTAGCCCATGGGCGGCCTTCACACTGGTCTCTGACACCACGTGACCTGGAGGACCCACGGCCTGTCCACGCACGGATGGCGCAGCCCCTGCGGGCGGACGGCACGACAGTTGCGCAAGACATGCAATATTCACTGGCTTTTCTCAGAAAGAACCTGCTAATCTCTCTGCTGTCTTGCAGGTTGACCTGATCGACTCTGGAAGGGGGTTCGGATCGTGCGAAACAGGCTCTTCTCGTGCTTCGTGGTCGCGGTGATGGCATCGGCAGTCGCCTCCGGTGCCGGCCTCAACGCCCCGGTCAGCGGCGGTGACGCGCCTCTGGCAACCGGCAGCATCACGAACCTGTCGGGCATCACCGACTGCTTCGAGTCCAACTCGGTGACGTTCACCATTCACGTGGTCGGCATCACCGACGACGGCTCCGGCAACGACGAGGTCAAGGTCCAGATCTGGGACGACGGGGTTCTCAAGGTCGAAGACACCTACTCAGTCGCGGTCGGAAGCGAGACCGACATCACCGACACGCTCAACTGGAGCGGCCCGATCGGTCAGGGCGCCCTTGGCGTCGGCGTCCTACTGCTTGACATCCCCGGAGACGGCTTGCTCGATGTCGTGGACCCGTTCGAGCTCGAGGGCGAGGACGGGTGCGGAGACCCGACGCCGACGTTCACACCGTCGCCGCCGCCCGAACCGGTCCCGGCCACCGGGACAACTGGTCTGTTGGCGATGATCGTTCTGCTCGCCGCCGTCGGCGCGTTCCTCCTGATGCGGCAGCGCAGCTAGGCGCCGCCGCCGACCGCCAGGCTCCGACCCGCCCCCGCAGCCGTCGGCTGCGGGGGTTTGTCGTACGTGTGGCGGTGCAGCCTCGACCGCGACCGCCTGAGCGATTATCCTGTCAGAGTGACCTCTCAAGGTGCCGAGAATCTGACTTCACCGGCGGACTTCCGGCTCGGCGACTGCCTGGTTCGGCCGAGCCTGAACCGGGTCGAGCGGGGCCCCGAGACCATCCGCCTCGAGCCGAAGGTGATGGACCTCCTAGTCGAGCTCGCGGACTCCGCGGGCCGGGTGGTCTCCAAGGCCGAGCTCATCGACAGGGTGTGGCGAACGGAGTTCATCGCCGAGTCGGCCCTCACCCGCGCGGTCGGCGAGCTGCGCCGCGCGCTCGGCGAGACTGCCCGAGAGCCCCGCTACCTGGAGACCATCACCAAGCGCGGGTATCGCATCATCGCGGAGGTCGAGCGCCTCGACCCGGCGGCGCCGGAGGTTGCCGAGGACGGGCCCGTGCTCCCATGCGCCGTGATGCTCGGGGACCGTGAAATTCTGCTCCACCGCGGCGAGAACCTGATCGGCCGCGCCCTCGAGGCCGCAGTGCGGATCGACTCCACTGAGGTCTCCCGCCGCCACGCCAGAATCACCGTCGAGGGCGAGCGGTGCACCCTCGAGGACCTTGGCAGCAAGAACGGGACCCGGGTGTGGGGCCGCCTGGTGGAGCACGCGACCGTGCTCAAGGACGGCGATCGGATCGGCCTCGGCGACACTCTGCTGATCTTCCGCATCCTCCCCTTCTCTGCCGCCACCAGGACCTCCGGCCAGCACTGAGCCCACTCCCTGAGCTCCTCATGAGAAGACCATGAGAGCTGCCTGAGGACTTGCTGAGCATTCGATAAAGTATTCCATTTATGAGAGTTCCACTCTGTCGGTATGCAACCGGCAGATGGAACCCGCACTCCCGCCTCACCCCGCGAGATGCAGTGCCCCGCCTGCCGGACGCCCCGGGAGGCTTTCATGGCACCGCGCAGATGGAGGTCCGGGTCTGCCAGCGCAGCGTGCCCGCCTTCACCTACGTCGGCAGCCCCCAGACCCGTCTGTGCCGTCGCTTCGCCTCGATGGCCCCCGCGCGCGCAGCAGTCACAGTGCTGCACGAGGCGCTCCACGGGGCGGGGCTGACCGAAAGCCCGCTCAACCCTGACGGGATGACCCCACGCGAGATCGATCACATGGTGATGGAGGCCTGCGGCCTCGGGCAGTGACGAGAGGCGGGCGCGGTGCTCACGCCGACATCACCCGGTTGCGCCCCGTGCGCTTCGCCCGGTACATCGCCTTGTCGGCGGCGCGGAGCACGTCTCCCGGAGCCGGTCTGCGCACGTCGGGCGAGGCCACGCCGACGCTGACCGTCACCCTGACCTGCCGTCCGCTCCCCGCCCTGGCGGGGCGTTTGGGCTTGCGCCGGGGCCGGACGGCGGACCTGACGGCGAACCCCCGGTCGGCGATCGCGGCCCGCACGGTTTCCAGGTGGCTCGCGGCCTCGCGGGCCTTGAGGTCCGTAAACACGATCACGAACTCCTCGCCGCCGTAGCGAAAGGCCCGCCCACCCCCGCCGACCCGGGCGATCTCGGCGGCCACCATGCGCAGCACCTGGTCGCCGGCCTCGTGACCGTGTCGGTCGTTGAAGCTCTTGAAACGGTCGACATCGACCATGGCGAGAGCGAAGTCACCGCGAAGCCGGGCAAGGCGGTCGTCGAAGGCGCGGCGGTTGGGCAGGCCCGTGAGGCGGTCGTGGAAGGCGAGCCGCCGGCCGTCCTCGACCAGCCCGACCAGGAGGATCGCCTGGGCCGCGGCGAGGATGAGGGAGACGGCCGGTGCCGGCAGATCGAGGTACCACACCGCTCCGAACGCCGCCACCAGCCAGGGCAGGCTCGCCTCCAGCGGGCCCCGCCTGTGCAACGCGGCTCCCACCGCGACCACCAGCGCTCCGGCGAGGATCGCCTCCGGCCACGGGGTCGAGGCCAGCTCGGCGACCCATCCCGGCCGGGCGGTGCCGGTCCAGCCCGCTGCGGCGCCGGCCAGGCCCGCGACCACCAGCCCGAGGTGGAGCAACGCGGCGGGGTGGGTCGGGCGCAGATCGGGCACCAGCGCGAGCGCGACGACGTTCACCCCGACTGCCAGCACCAGCAGGCCGTCGGAAAAGCCGATCCGGTGCACCACCACGACCAGCAGCGCCGCGAGCAGCGCGCGCTGGCGGCCGAAGCGCAGCGCGAGCAGCACGAGCGGGGCGGCAAGCAGCTCCGGAAGAAGCTCGACCGCCGGCTGCACGCGCGCCGGGACACCGCGCACCACCGCGACCACCACCACCACCCCGATGGCGGCGGCCGCGACGGAGGTCAACCGCAGACCACGATCCACCTGACGAGTGTAGGACCACGGACCGGAACCTGCAGGCACTCGTGCCGCAGCATTCTCGGAGGGAGGACGGGGCGTGTTGGGGTCACTGCACCTGATCGTCTCGGTCGTGCTCGTGATGGCTCTCGGCTCGAATCCAGGGTTTGCGGACGAGGTCGATCGCACCATCCGCCTGCCGAAGGGATGGGAGGGCGCCCACGACTTCGGCTGCGCACCGGTGGTGCGGGTCGGCGACATGATGATCGTATCGCTCGTCCCGGCAGGCGGTCCCGGCGCGGCCCGGGGGCCCCGTCCCACGCCGCAGCCACCGTCGACGGTTACGGCGCCAACGAGTCGACGATCGCCTGGAACTCGGCGGTACCGGCGATCGGTGTGAGGGAGGGGTCGTGCCGCATCCGCTCGGCGTCGCGGAAACCCCCCGCCACCGCCCGTTCGAGCGCGCGCAGCGCCTCGGTGGGATGGTGCGTGTTGGCGTGGGCGCGGGCCAGGTTGTACCAGCACGGCCACACCGCGCCCCATCCGTCGTACACCTCGACCGCCACCGGGAGCAACGCCGACAGCGCCTGCCAGCGCTCGGCCTCGAGCAGCGAGCCCGCCACGTAGTACGAGGCCTCGGCGTACAGCGTCGACAGCAGCCGGCGGGCGGTCTCGCCCTCGAGGCCGGGCTCGCCGGCGCGCTCGAGGAGCATCGGCAGGCCGAGCTCGTCCCGCACCTGCGAGGTGGTCGTGGTCCGTTCGCCGCGGCGGAGCCGGTCGTAGACCGCCGCGAAACGCAGCCGGGTACGCTGCTCGAACGCGCGCCACCTGCGGTCGGCCTTGCGCGCCCGTGCGACCTCGCGGCTGCCGGCCAGACGCGCCGCCGACTCACGCGCCTCGGAGGCGTCGATGAGCCCGTCGAAGGTGGCCGTCGCGGTCTCGAACCGGCGCAACGCGGCGAGCAGGTCACCGGATGCCTCGCGCGCACGGGCCGCCGCCAGCTCGGCGGCGAACCGCTCGGCGATGGTCGCCTCGTCGCGCGGGCGCAGTCCGCTCCTCATGGCCTCGATCTCCATCCACGCCACCGCCTCGGCCGCGGCTTCCGGCGGCATCCACTCGTGCAGGCCGGCGAACGACTCGAACCGGTGGGGGTTGCCCTGCCCGGCGACGAAGCCGTCCACCGCGCGCATCTCCCGGTAGTTGAAGTCGCGGTCCCCGGCCGAGGAGTAGACCGCGAAGGTCGTCCCCTCGAGCTCCTCCTCGACCAGCCGGCTGCCGGTTGCGATCACCCCGGCCAGGCCGCCGGTCCGACGTCCGAGCAGGTAGGCGACGTGGCCGCCACCCGACAGGCCGGCGGCGTAGATCCGCCGCGGATCCACCGCGTAGCGACCGTGGAGCTCCGGCCACAGTGCGTTGAGCGCCTTGATGTTGGGATCCCACGGGCCGTCGGAGCGGGTGTCGTTGGAGCTGAGGAGAATCCACCCCCACCGTTCGGCCGCATCCTCGAAGACCTCTGCCGCGTGCCGCGAGCGCCCGAGCGGGTCGAAGATCAGCAGCGCCGGCCACGGCCGCTCGGCGCTGTAGCCGTGGGGCAGGTAGAGGGTGTAGGTCTGGGAGGGATCTGCGAGACAGCTCATGCCTTCGACCAGGACGCCGGTCGAGACTCTGACCGAACCCGGTTCCGCCGCGGTCAGCGTCCCGGCGAGCAGGCTCAGGAATGCGGCAACCGCAGTCCGCATACCTGGAGCTACGTCAACGACCGGAAACGGTTCCGCCCCGCCTGTCAGAGGTTGGACTCTGAGCCTCGACGAGTTCCAGATGCGCGAAGCCGCATCAGCCAACTCCCCGGTGCGGCGATCCACCGAGGACGCGCCGCATCGGCGCGTCCTCTCGCGGATCGCCGCACCGGGGACTGCTACCGGAGCGCGCTCGCGAGCTGGGACCGCCGCTCGACCTCACTCTCGATGTAGTTGAGCCACTGGGCGGCCAGCTGGCGGCTGCGGGAGTCGGCCTGGGCCGCCTCGAAGGCCAGCCGCGCCCCGGCCAGGTCGCCCGCGCTGAACAGCACCTGGCCGAGCATCACCTGCGCCTGGTCGGTACGGCCCACACCGCCCTTACCCAGGGCCTTGCGGATGGTCCTCGCGGCATCATCCCAACGTTCGAGGTTCATGTAGGTCTGGGCCAGCACCAGATCGAGCTCGCCGTCGGACGAGAGCTCCGCCGCCCGGGTCAGGGCGGGAATCGCCTTCTCGTTTTCGTGAGCCAACGTCCAGGCCTGGGCCAGCAGTCGCCAGTGCTGCTGCGTCGGCGCGACGATCTTGTCCGCGAGCCCCTTCTCCAGCACCTTGCCTGCCTCGAAGGGCAGGTCGTTCTGCAGCATCAGGCTCGCCAGGGTCACCAGCTGCACCTCGCTGTCGAGGTAATCCAGGAGGTAGGCCAGCTCGAGCGCCTGGAGCTGCTTCTGGCGGTCGTCGAGCTCGCCGTAGATGCTGATCAGCTGCATCCAGTAGGTCTTCTTGGGAAAACGCTTGATCAGTTCGGAGAGCACCCCGGCCACCTGCTGGAAGTCCTTGAGCTCGTAGTACAGCACCCGGAGCAACAGGTAGGACTGCTCGGTGGGGGGCTTGCCTTCCTTGGCTGTCAGCTCGATGACCTTCTTGGCCGGATCCAGCGCGCGGCGGAAGTCGCTCAGCTGGTAGTAGGCCTGGGCCAGCAGCTCGTAGGTCTGCGTCGTCGGCTGGTGGCCGAGAGCGATCCACTGGTTGAGCTTGTCGATCGCCTTCTGCCACTTCTCGGTGGTGAAGTAGAGCTGAGCCAGGGTGTAGACGGTGGTGGTCCGCAGCGCCTCGGGGATGTCCGCCTGGCCGAGCAGCTTCTCGTAGGCCTCGATCGCCTTCGGGTAGTTGTCCTGGGAGTAGTAGATGTAGGCGTAGAGGTTCCACAGCTGCGCCAGCTCGTAGCTGTTGAGCTCCTGGTCGCTGCGCAGCTTCTCGAGCACCGCGATCGCGGCGGCGTACTGGTCGGCCTCCGCCATCTCCTGGGCCTTGGCGAGCTCCTTGTACACCGCGTCCCGCATCGACGCCTCGGCCTGGGTCTCCAGGTCGCCGAGCGTCTGCGTCTCCTGCGCCCCTGTCCACCCCGCGGCCGCGAGCAGCCCGAGCGTGGCGAGCGCGAGAGCGACGGCGCGAGCACCGGCGCCGCAGCCGCCGATCATGCGAGTCAGACGTGAACGCTTCATACCTGCCGACACCCTGTCAGTCCTCCAGCACGAAGGTGATCTTGTTGAGCACGCCGTGCACCTCGATCGGTTCGCCGTTGACGATCCGGGGTTTGTACTTGAACTTGAGGGCGGCCTCGATGGCGGCGCGGTTGAAGATCGTGCTCGGTGAGTACTCCACCACCACCGGGTCGCGCACGGACCCGGTCCTGGTCACCGTGAACTCGAGGATCACGTAGCCCTCGATGCCGCGCTCGACCGCGCGCCGGGGGTAGACCGGCGCGACCTTGACGATCGGCAGGTAGTCGCCGTCGGCGCTGCCCTCGATGGCCCCGAACCCCGGGGTGATGTTCATGTCGACCCTGGCCACCGGCACCGACACCTGGTGGGAGGCCTGCACCACCTGTCCCGACGCCCCGGCGTCGGCGGAGTCGTCCATCGACGGCTGCGGCGCCTCCGGCGGCGGCTCGTCGGGGTTCGGCGGTCGATCCGGCTTGGTCCGCTTGTGCTCGATGGTCTCCTCACGCTCGACCCGGACGAAGTCCACGATCCGGGTGGTCTCGGCCTTGGTGAACGCACTGTGGCCGGTCGCGATCAGCGCCTGCATCAGGAACAGCAGACCGAGGGCCACCGACAGGCCCAGCACGACGGAGATCAAGAACCTCAGCATGAGTCACTCTTGGGCGGCGATCGAGACGTTGTAGACGCCGGCCTGCCGGGCGGCGTCCATGACCTGGACCAGCATCTCGGTGGTGGAGTCCTTGTCGGCCTGGATGACCACGGTGCCCTGGGGGTTCTCCGCGTGCAGGCGCTCGATGTTGGCACGCACCGCGCGCGGGTCGACCTGGCGGCGGTCGATCCAGATCTGCCCGGTGGCGTTGATCGCGATCAGGATGTTGCCCTTCTCCTTGACCACCGCGGTCACCGCCGACGGGCGGTTGACGTCGATCCCGGACTCCTTGACGAAGGAGGCGGTGACGATGAAGAAGATCAGCATGATGAAGACCACGTCGAGCATCGGCGTGATGTTGATCTCGGTCTCGTCGTCGGCGTGGTGCACGTGCTCGAAGCTGCGACGCATGGCTCTACCCTCTGGTCGTCAGTTCGGCCCGCAGACGCTCGACCTCGCGGTGGGCGTAGCGCGCCAGGAGCGTGGCGGCGAAGACGCCCGACAGGGCGGCCACCATGCCCGCCATGGTCGGGATGGTCGCCTTGGAAACGCCCGCCGCCATCGAGCGTGCATTGCCGGTGCCCGAGAACGCCATCACCTCGAAGACCTCGATCATGCCCGTGACCGTGCCCAGCAGCCCGAGCAGCGGGCACAGGGCGACCAGGGTCTTGATCATCGTGAGGTAGGCGTTGATATGGACCGAGACCCTCGAGATCAGCGCCGTCGCGGATCTTGCGCGCCTGCCACGACCGCCGCTCGGGTCGGCCGTGCCACGCCTCCATGACCTCGCGGAGCAGACGGCGGTGGCCGGTCCGGAAGTAGATCACCCGCTCGAAGATCAGCACCCACATCACGAAGCTGAGCACCCCGATCGCGACCAGGACCGGCCCGCCCATCTCCAGGAAGTCGCGGATGGCCTCGTACGAGTCGAAGATCCGGTACATACCCTACCCCATCCTCAGCCGGCGGCGGTCTGGGTGCCGAGTGAGTGCTTCTCCGCCAGCTCGGCCACGATACCGGTGCTCTGCTCCTCCAGGACGTTGACGATCCGCTTGCTGCGCACCGAGACCACGGTGTGCAGGAGCACGATCGGAATCGCCACGCAGAGCCCGAGCACGGTCGTGACCAGGGCCTGGGAGATGCCCCCCGCCATCAGCTTCGGGTCCCCGGTGCCGAACAGAGTGATCGCCTGGAAGGTGTTGATCATGCCGGTCACCGTGCCGAGCAGGCCCATCAGCGGCGCCACGACCGCGATGATCTTGAGGAAGAGCAGCGCGCGGTTCAGCTTCGGAACCTCGCGCAGGATCGCCTCGCCGATCTTCAGCTCGAGAGTGTCGAGGTCGGCCCCCCGGTGCTTCTCCGCCGCCAGCAGCACCCGGCCGAGCGGGTTGTTGGCCTTGGGCTGGGGGCTCTTGAGCTGCGACCGGACCTTGGTCCCCTCCAGCCCGAGCACCACGACCCGCTCGAGGGCGATGAGCAGCCCGAGCACGCCCAGTGCGATCGTCAGGTAGCCGATCAGACCGCCCTGGCCGATGCGCTCGCGCAGGTTCGGCGCCTGAACCAGCAGGCCGAGCAGCGACCCGCGGGACGGGTCGAGGCCGAACTTGACGAAACCCGACTGGGCGACGGCGAGCTCGTGGGTGGTCTTGACGAACCGGCCCTGGGGCTGGCGCGGCAGCTCGAGCAGGTTGCCGGTCTCGGGGATGTACTGGAGGTAGCTCCCGTCGGACACGATGTTGAAGGCGCCGACCCGGATCACGTCCTTCTGGACCTTTTCCCCGTCGGCAGTGGTCACCGTCGCCGGGAAACGCGCCACCTTGCCCGACTCGGTCATCTCCCGCTGGAGCTCGAACCAGAGCTGCTCGAGGTCGGCGACGGACGCCAGCTTCGAGGTACTGCCCAGCGTGGTCGCGAGCTCGGCGAGGAACTCCCCCCGGTCCCGGAACTGGGCCGACGTGACCGAGTTGTCGAGCAGCCCGCGGGTGTCCCCCGCCACCTGCTGGAGCACCCCGAACATCTCCTTCAACGAGCCGAGCCGGCTGTCGAGGGTCTCGCTCATCTCGGTGGTGCGCAGCTCGTTGCGCTCGAAGACCCGCTCGAGCTGCACGCTGCGGCGCTCCGCCTCGGCCTTGCGCTGCTGCGCCTCGCGCAGCATGCGCTGCTGCTCGGCCTTGGCGGCGGCAAAACGTTGCTCCCGCTCGCGGTGCTCGCGGGCCTCGGTGACGCTCCCCTCCCGAACCAGCCTGAGCAGCTCGTCGAGGGATCGCGGCTTGTCGGACGATCCGGACTGGGCGAACGCCGAAACGCTCGCGAACGCCATCACCACGGCTATCGTGTGCTTGATCATTCTGCGTTCTCCGGTGCGGCGATCGGAAGCATGAGCAGGTCGGGTGCGATCTGCTTCTGCGCGATCCGAAGTCCGGTGCGGATCTGGCTCCGGTACTCGGCGGAGAGCGGAGCCCACTGTCGTGAGGCCTGGTCCCACCTGCCGTAGACCTCGGCGTCCGCGGTCTGGTAGAGCAGGGCGACGCGGCCGATGCGCAGGAAGTCGACCTCTCGGGTGGTGCCGCCGACCTCGAGCGAGCCCTTGTACGCCTCGATCGTGCGACCGTAGTCGTTCTCGATCTCGAACGCCTCGAGCACCCGGCGGAACTTCTCGGCCACCGACACGTCCGACCGCTCGAGCATGGTCTTGAGGAACGCCACCCGCTTGCGCCGCTCCTCGAGCAGGAACGGCACGTCGAGCTCCACGAACTGGTCGAGGCCCTCGATCATCTGGATCATCAGGGGCATGATCTGACGCTCGATCACACTGACCTGGTTGATCGAGTACTCGAGGTCCGCCATGTCCTGGTCCTGGGAGGCGATCTGCTTCTCGAGCAGGGCGTTGTAGACGTCGAGGCCTTCGATCTCCTTGCTGACCGCGCTGAACTGGCGCGCCAGGGCCTGGGTCTCGTCGACCACCTTGTCGATCGTGGCCTGGGATCGGCGCGCCGCTTCGTCCGCGGAGGCGACCGAGCTCAGCGCGCTCTGCACCTCCTGGGCCGCAACCCCTGCTGCGGTCGAGACGAGCACCAGGATCAGGCCCAGGAGTCTGACGTCGGGTTTGCTCTTCTTCATACCCCTCTTCCCCTTGCGGTGAGCGTCGCTCGCACCCGCGAGCACGGTTGGTTGCCGAGCGCAGGACTCTGTCTGTCGTGGTCGCAGGACTGGCATCTCACCCAATTGTTATATTGTCCGTGCAATCTGTCAATAGCGAATCCGCCCCCAAACGGGATCGAGCACTCCGCATGTCCCGCTTTCGTGTCCTTTCGCAAGAACCCAGGCTACCACGCACTCCCCGGCCGAGCGTCGCCGAAACTCCGGGGAATGGGTTGCAACTTTGTTATAAGTTCAGTACATTCGTACCACTGGAGGTGACCACCATGCCAGGAGACTCCCACCACAGCCAGAAAGTTCGAGAGTGGATCGATCGGGAGGTCGAGGAGCAGCTCGCCCGGTACCGGGAGATCGTCGCGGAGATGGACGCGCTGGCGGACGAGCGCGAGCGCTGGGTCGCCGAGTTCCTCGGCCGGATCCAGACCCGCGGATACAACGTGCACGCGGACATCCTGCGCAAGATCCGGCCGGAGGAGCTTCCGAAACGACCCGATCGCGCGCTGCGCGTCGTGTTCTAGCCCAACAGCCTGCGGCCCGCGAGGAGGAGCACCATGGCACGGCCCCACATCGAACCGTTCTGCGACCAGGACCAGCACTTCAAGAAGATGACGCTGCCCGGGATGCCTTCCGGGATGCACTACAAGATGCTCAGCATCGACCGCGACACCGGCGCCTGCACCATGACGGTGCGCTTCGACGCGGGGTTCCGGTCGCCGCCGGGACTCAGCCTGGCGGAGTCCGAGCTGCTGGTGATGCACGGCTCGCTCCAGGTGGGCGAGACGACCTACGGTCCCGGGCTCTACCTCTTCGTTCCTCCCGGCGTCTCGATGCCTGCGATGTCGAGCCGTGAGGGCTGCATCGGCCTGCTGATGTACAACGACGGGCCGCCGTCATTCACCGAGTCGGACCAGGACGCCGACGGCGCCCAGCGCAGCCACCTGATCACCATCGAGTCCTTCGACCGGATGCCGTGGCAGGTGCCCAACCTGTTCCCGCAGACCGCGTCCGGCTGCCTGATCAAGGTCCTCCGGATGGACGAGAAGACCCACGCGCTGTCGTTCCTCTACAGCATGGTCCCGGGTTTCTGGCAGGACAACATCTCCTACCACGACTGCGCCGAGGAGGCCTATCACATCTACGGTACCTCCTGGATGATGCAGTTCGGCGATCTGCCGACCGGCGGCTACTTCTACCGGCCTCCCTACATCAACCACGGGGCGTTCGCGAGCGAGGGCGGCGTGCTCGCGTTCGGACGCACCGACGGCGAGCTGCACAACCACTTCCACTTCAATCCCTACACCGAGCCGGAGGAGAACCTCCAGCGCGTCGCCGCCAAGCTCGCGCGAGCCAAACCCGCCCTCAACCAGTGGTTCGTCGCCCACGACCACAACCACATCACAGCGCTCGACTTCGAGGAGTTCCAGACCGAAGACGGCTGGCACGAGCGGTACCACCATCACGGCGACGGCCACCTCCACCGCCACGACTGACCGCCCCCCTCACCGAGCGGGGAGCGCCCCGACGGGGGCGCTCCGAGGGTCTCGGGCAGTCTCGGTCGCGATCCCCGCCCCCCGCCGGCCGTCGCCCGATCCCGCCTGCCGGACCCACCGGGCTGCGGGATCTGCGGTCTGGCGAACCAGAACTCCAGCCCCCCGATCCCGGACTGAAGCCGCCGTGTGAACAAAAGCGGCGGTATTGGCTCACCGGTCACTCGGGATGTGGGCACGGCCCGCGCAGAGAGACTCCGCGGCTTCGGTCGTCGTGCGGCGCCGGCCCGCTCAGCCGCCGACCACCTCGACGATCTGGTAGAGCACGATCAGGTGACCGTCGAAGTCGAGGAAGGACTGCTCCTTGAAGGTGAACTCCCCGGGACGTCCGGACAGCTTCGGCTCGGTGATCTGAAGACCCAGCGCCTTGACCTTCGCCATCGTGCCGTCGAGATCGTCCGACCCGGATCACCGAGGCGGTCATGATCGGTCTGCCCGGCTGCGGGAGCTCGACCCCGGTCACCTCCACCAGCGCGAGGGTCCTCACCTGCGCGGCGCCGGCGCTCAGGGTCGCGAAGCGGAGCTTCGCTTTCGGGTCGATCCTGAAGACCGGGTAGGAGTAGGACGCCTCGGACGAGTCCGAGATGCCGTCGAGCTGGAAGCCGAGCAGGTCGCGGTAGATCGTCAGCGACCGCTCCATGTCGGCGACCACCAGCGTGACCCGCTTGAACGACGCCCCGTCATAGGGCTCCTGAGCGGTCACCGACGCCGTCGCCGCCAGCCACAGGACCACCGCAACCAGGACACAACCTCGCGCTCGCATCTGATGCTCCTTCCGCAGGACCGAGGAGACGTTCCCCGAAACAGACGGTCTTATTGTACTATACATATGACAAATAGACGCCCAACCGGGAGGTGGAGCCGTGAACGACGCGATGTACGACAGGGTGATCAAGAACGTCAGGCTGGCGCGCCCTCACCGGAGCGGCCTTCTCGACACCGACATCGCCTTCAAGGACGGGAAGTTCGCCCGGGTCGCACCCGCCATCGACGCCGCGCTCGCACGGGACGTGGTGGATGGCCGCGGCCTGATCGCCTTTCCCGGCGTGATCGACGCCCACATGCACATCGGCATCTACCGGCACCTTTCCGAGGACGCCCCGACCGAGTCGAAGTGCGCGGCGATGGGCGGGGTCACCACCTCGCTGACCTACTTCCGCACCGGTCAGTACTACCTCAACCGCGGCGGCCCGTACCTCGACTTCTTCCAGGACGTGCTCAAGCACTCCGAGGGGCGGTTCCACGTCGACTACGGTTTCCACCTCATGCCGGCCTCACGCGAGCACGTCGACGAGATGCCCGAGATCTACCAGACCCTCGGCGTTCCCACCTTCAAGATCTTCATGTTCTACGGCGGTTACGGGCTGCACGGCAAGTCGGACAACCAGGCCGAGTTCCTGATGACCAGGCCCGGCGAGCGCTACGACCTCGGGCACTTCGAGCTCGTCATGCGCGGCGCCCGCAAGGTGGTCGAGCGGTTCCCGGAGGCCCGCGACCTGATCAGCGTCAGCCTCCACTGCGAGAACCCGGAGCTGATGAACGCCTGGACCCGGATCATCCAGGAGGAGCGGGGCCTCAACGGGCTCGAGGCCTACCACCTGGCGCGACCGCCCCACTCCGAAGGGCTCTCGATCGTGATCGCCGCCTATCTCGCCCACGCCGCCCGCTGCCCGAACATCAACATCCTGCACCTGACCTCGCGCGAGGCGGTGGAGACCGTGCTCAAGATGCAGCAGGTCTTCCCGGACGTGAACATCGGGCGTGAGGCGACCGCCGGCCACCTGCTGCTCGACCTCGAACGCGCCGACACGCGGGCCAAGGTCAACCCGCCCATCCGGCCGCGGGAGGACCGGGAGTACCTGTGGCGCGCGCTGGTGGAAGGCAAGATCGACTGGGTCGTCACCGATCACGCCTGCTGCCCCACCGAGCTCAAGTTCGACCCGGTGGACCGGGACAACGTGTGGGGCGGCAAGTCGGGCTTCGGGGGGACCGAGTACCTGCTCGCCGGGCTCTACAGCGAGGGCCGCAAGCACGGCCTGAGCGAGAACCGCATCGCCGAGCTGGTGTGCTGGAACCCGGCCCAGCGCTTCGGTCTGTGGTCCAAGGGCGACGTCTCGCCCGGGCTCGACGGCGACCTGGTGCTGTTCGACCCGGATCGCAGCTGGACGATCAGGGCGGAGGACTCCCCCTCGGCCCAGGGCTACACCCCGTTCGAAGGGATCGAGGTCACCGGCAAGGTCCATCGGACCTACCTCCGGGGCGAGCTGGTCTACGACAGCGGCTCGTTCCCCGGCCCGCCGCGCGGGCGCTACGTCGCGCGCCGGGTCAGGCGCTGACGGCGGCGGAACGGAACGCGGTCCTCAACCGGGCCGGCCCTCACGGAACCGGTCCAGGTCCCAGACCGGGCCTGGGTTGGAGATCAGCGCCCGCT
The DNA here is from genome assembly GCA_963714745.1 of uncultured Acidobacteriota bacterium. Classification (GTDB taxonomy): domain Bacteria; phylum Acidobacteriota; class Thermoanaerobaculia; order Thermoanaerobaculales; family Sulfomarinibacteraceae; genus CAVQPK01. The sequence goes on along the minus strand of CAVQPK010000007.1, from coordinate 370,554 downwards.
TGCGGAGGAAGCGCAGCAGGCCGCTGCGGCCCATTCGCGACCGCCCGACCCCGGACTCCTTGAACGAGTCCTTCTCGGCGTCGTGCACGAACGAGGTCAGGCCGGCGTCGCCGAGACTGACCGCCCCGGCCTCGAGCCGCGAGGCGATGCGCTCGGCCTCCTCGAGCGAGCCGGCGATCACCGCGCCGCTGAGGCCGCAGTTGGAGTCGTTGGCGAGCGCAACCACCTCGTCCTCGCTGTCGAAGGCCATCACCGGAAGCAGCGGTCCGAAGGTCTCCTCACGCATGACCATCATCTCGTGGGTGACTCCGGTGAGCACGGTCGGTCGACACCAGAGGCCGCCGCCGAGGTTCTCGACCCGGCCGCCGCAGTGCACGGTGGCGCCACGGTCCCGGGCGTCGGCGAGGTGCTCGGCGATCACCTGACCCTGCTCGGCCGCGATCAGCGGACCGACGTGGCCCCGGTCGATGTCCGGGTAGTTGAGCTCCACCGCCTCGGCCTTGGCCACCAGGGCGGCGACGAAGTCGTCGAAGATCGCCCGCGCGACGTAGATCCTCTCGATCGACTGGCAGGCCTGGCCGGTGTTGGCGACCGACGCCCGCAGCAGCGAGGTCGACGCCCGCCCGACGTCGGCCGAAGCGGTCACGATCGCCGGGTCCTTGCCCCCGAGCTCGAGGAACGCCGGGATCAGACGCTCCGCGGCCGAGTGGGCCACGATCCGGCCGACCGGGATGCTGCCGGTGAAGCAGACCGCGTCAACGAACTCGATCATCTCGGAGCCGGTACGTCCGTCGCCCCGGATCATCCGGAACACCCGGTGCAGCTCGGGCACACGGGCGATCGACTCGGCGAGGGGCTCGACGAATCGGGGCGTCACCCTGCTGGCCTTGGCGAGCACCGCCGAGCCCGCCGCGAGGGCCGGAACCGCGTCGATCAGGGTCAGGACCAGGGGGAAGTTCCAGGGCGAGATCACCCCCACCACCGGGTAGGGTGCGTAGGTCCAGCCGAGACCGATTCCCGGCACCTCCGAGGCGCACCGCGAGGGCGGGACCAGGAGCTCGGGCGCGAGCCGGCACCAGCGCTCCACCGCGGCGATGATGATGTCGACCTCGGCGTAGGACAGCGCGCGGCGCCCGGTGTCGACGGTCAGGGCCTCGGCGATCGCTGCCCGGGACCTGGCCAGCTCCTCGCCCCAGGCCCGAAGCGTTGCGACCCTCGTGCCGAGGTCCTGCGCCCAGCCTCGCTGCCCGTCGGCGACCGCCGCATGCTCGCGGGCGACCTCGTCCCGCTCGAGGGGCTGGAGCACGAAGTCGGCCTCGCCGGTGCGGGGGTTACGAACGGAAAGAGCTGACCGCATTGAGCTTTCTCCCTCTGTGGTGATTCGATCATCGGCCTGTCCGGGGCAGCACGGATCGGCCTTGACAGCGCTCCCATGTCAGATTAACATATTGTTCGGACAATCAAACGACCACCTCAGAAGGACGGTCCATGCCACCACGACCCGCCGTCCCCGCCCGCGATCTTGCGACCCCGAACCCGTTCGGGCCGCTGTTGACATTTCGGTTTCCCGACCATGCACATCGGCAGGAAGAGGAGGGATGAGGTGAGTGCGCAGAAGTGGATGCAGGTCCTTTGCGTCGTTTCGTTGGTGATGCTCGCGGCGGCACTCGGGGCGCAGGAGCCTGCTCAGCAGACGCCCGCGCAGCCAGAGGCCACGACGCCGGCAGCCCAGCCGGCCCCGGCAACCGCCGAGCAGGCGCGGCGGGCGATCGAGGAGATCACGGTGACCGCGCGCAAGACGGAGGAGAGGTTGGAGGACGTTCCCCTCACCATCCGCGCCTTCACCTCGGAGAACATGGCCGAGCTCGGGCTGACCTCCGTCGAGGGGGTGGCCGATGCGACCCCCGGCCTCCATATCGCGAACTACCAGGGCATCCGTGACGATCCGGGGCTGCGTTTCCGCGGCATGGCGCCCGGCACGCTGAGCCGCTTCCGGCAGAACGCCTCCGCGTTCGTCGACGGCGTCTACCTGCCCGGGAGCTCCCAGTCCGTGACCCTGGCGGACGTCGCACGGACCGAGGTGGTGAAGGGGCCGCAGAGCGCCTTCTTCGGCCGCCAGACCTTCGGCGGCGCGATCAACTTCATCACCAAGAGCCCCACCTTCGACTGGGCCGGGGACTTCAACGCCAGCTTCGGCGAGCACAACCGGCAGGACATCGACGTCGGCGTCGGCGGGCCGATCTCCGAGCAGGTGGCGTTCCGGATCTTCGGCCGTTTCTTCAACTACGACGGCGCCTATGACAACGGCTTTCCGGAAGGGCGCACCCTCGGCGAGCAGTCCACAGCGGCGGGCTCCGCGTCGCTGCTGTTCAACCCCAACGACAGCTCGCGGGTGTCGTTCCGGCTCGCCTACTCTCAGGACGACGACGGCCCTTCCGCGGTTGCGTTCTTCCCGTCGTCGGTGCTCAACTGCGGCCCGTTCGGCGGCACCTCGCGTTACTTCTGCGGCGAGCTCACCAACGACCTCGCCAACCCGCTCGGCTACAACACCACCGTCGACCCGGACATCCCGGGCTCGAACTGGCCCAAGAGCGACTACGGGCTGAAGCGCGAGTTCATGCTCGCGACGCTGAACATCGACCTCATGTTCGACGACCTGAACTTCACGTCGCAGACCTCCTATCTGACGGAGAAGGTCGAGAACATGGACGAGTTCACCGGCACCTCGACCCTGCTCTGGTACTACAAGAACGAGGACACGCTGTTCTCGGAGGAGGCGCGGCTGCAGGGGTCGAGCGACAAGCTCGACTGGATGGTCGGCCTCTACTACCTGGACGCCGACTACGAGGACCTCGGCAACGGCTTCGGCTGCTCGGGGCCGCAGTGGCTGGTCTTCGGCCGCATCCCGGGCTGCGCCTTCTTCGGCTGGCCGCCGATCCGTGGGTACTTCGACCTCACCGCGAGCCCGAAGCGCAACATCAAGAACACCGCCCTGTTCGGCTCGATGACCTACCACGTCAACCCGAACCTCTCGCTCAGCCTCGAGGGCCGCGCGGCCCAGGAGAAGCTCGACTTCGGCGAGATCCTCGGCGACGGCGACGGTTCGCTGCACCCGCTGCGAAACACCTTCGACAGCTTCACCCCGCGGTTCATCGTCGACTACAAGCCCAACGACGACTCGACGCTCTACCTCAACCTCGCACGCGGCAACAAGGCGGGCGGCTTCAACACCGACATGGCCGACATGGCCGACTCCTCGATCGAGGCCTTCCAGGCGCAGTACGGGGTCGGGCTCGCGATCCCCGAGGAGGAGATCTGGAACTACGAGCTGGGCTGGAAGTCGGTGCTGGGCGGCGGGCGCCACGCCTTCAACATCGCGGCCTACTACATGGACTGGACCAATCAGGGCTTCCGGAACTTCGCCCAGGGCGTCGACACCAACGGCGACGGGGTCTACGTGGCGGACGAGGACGAGTTCCAGATCGACTACGACGCCACCGCCGGCAAGAGCCGCATCATCGGCATCGAGATGTTCTACAACGGCAGGCTGGGCGAGTTCTTCGACCTGCTGTTCACTTACAACTACAACGACGCCGAGTACGAGGTCTTCGAGGACGCGAACATGCAAGCGGTGTTCGGCGACCCCGACGCCTCGGGCCAGAAGCAGCCGCTGAGCCCGCAGCACTCGGCCACCCTCGGGATCGGCTTCGACCACCCGGCGTGGTCGGACTGGGACGTGTACGCTCGCGCCGACACCACCTACATCGGCTCGTCCTACACCTGGGTCCTCAACCTGGCCGAGACCGGCGAGGCCGTGCGGACCAACCTGCGGACCGGGCTGCGCAACGACCGCTACGACGTCAGCATCTTCGTCAACAACGTCACCGACGACGACACCTTCATGGCGATCCGGAGATTCACCGACTTCAACACCCTCGGCCAGGCGTTCTGGGCGGGGCTCCCGCTGCCGCGCGAGTTCGGCGCCACCGTGCGCGTGAGGTTCTGACCCGCGGGGCTGACATCTGACGACGCGAGAGCCGGCGTCCTCCCCCGGCTCCTCTTTCGGGCGGCCACCCGGACCCAACTCGGTGGCCGCCCTCGTTTTTTCTGCTAACGCCTGCAAGCCGTCAGAGGTCCATCACCAGCTCGACGTCCCGGTCGATGCGGGGCGGTTGCCGCCGCCCGGTCACCCAGGTGACCGCGAAGAGCACCGTGAAGGAGGCCGCCAGGGCCACCGCCGTGGGCAGCACCCCGGTCGCGAGCGGCGATCTCGGCAGGCCGTCGAAGAGACTCTGCTTGGCCAGGAGCTCGAGCAGCAGGTTGACGCCCATGCCGGTGGCGATGGAGGCCGTGGCGGCCGCCGGGGTCACCCGTTTCCAGTTCAGGCCGACCGCCAGCACCGGCCCGAGCGCCGCGCCGAAGGTGCCGAACGCAAAGGTCCCGAGCAGTGCGATCAGGTCGCCGTAGAGGTAGGCGAAGACCGCTGCGACCAGCGACACGCCGACCACCGCGACCCTCCCCCACCGGAGCTGGTCGGCGACCTCCAGGCCGACCGCGCGCGGAAGATCGCGGACGATCGCGGCCGAGCCGATGTTCACGAACGAGTCGGCGGTGGACATGATGGCCGCCAGGATGCCCGCGAACACCAGGCCCGCCAGCACGTCGGGCACGAAGTGGAGCAGAAACTGCGGCGACGCCTCGTCGGGGTTGGCGAGAGGGGCCAGGCGCCCGCCCGCCACCAAGGCCGGCACCGCGAGCCCGATGCCGAGCCAGATCAGCACGCACAGCGACTGGGTGACGCCGACGATCAGCGGCATCCACTTGAGCTTGCGGGGATCGTCCAGCATGAAGAACTTGTGCAGCATGTGGGGCTGGCCCAGGTTGCCGACCGCGAACACGAAGAAGAAGCCGATCGCGGTGAAGACCGGGAGCCCGCCGAGGGGGTCGAGGTGCGAAGGGCCGAAGCGGTCGGACCCGGCGATCGCCTCCGCCATCGACTCGAGCCCGCCGCCCGCGCTGAGCGCGTAGCAGAAGACCGCCACCGCCGCCCCGACCATCAGCGCACCCTGGAAGAGGTCGGTGTAGACCCCCGCCACCATCCCGCCGGCGGTGGCGTAAAAGACCACCACCACCAGGCCGGCCGCCATCGCCGCCGCCAGGCTCCACTCGCCGAGCAGCGCCCGGGTGCCGAAGATGGCCTCGATCAGGATTCCCAGAGCCTGCAGCTGAGCCCCCAGGTAGCCGACGGTCCCGATCACCACCGCCACAGCCGCGAGCCCGGCCGCCGGACGGCTGGCGAAGCGGCACCGGATGACATCCGGGATGGTGTAGATCTCGCGCACACCGGACAGCAGCCGGAGCCGCTTGGCGAGCACCCAGCACAGGAGGCCGGCGGTGAAGCTGACCGGGATGCAGATGAAGAGCGACGCCAGTCCGGCCCGGTAGGTCAGGCCGGGCCCGCCGATGAAGACGAAGCCGCTGAACGCGGCCGACATGGTGGCGAAGGCCGTGATCACCAGACCGATCTTCTGGCCGGCGATGAAGAAGTCCTTGGCGGAGCGCGTGCGGCGCGCAGCCCAGAGCCCGATCAGGACCACCAGCGCCAGGTACGCGAGCGCGGTCCAGACGATAGCCGGTCGCGCGAGAACCGGCATCACGGCTGACTCCCGTCACCGCGCCGCAGCGACTCGAATCGCTCGAGATCCTGCTCGCGCAGCTCGTAGCGCGAGAAGGTGAGCGCATAGGCCAAGGCCACCAACGGCAGGGGGACCAGCCACAGCCCGTAGAGCTGGACCGCGGCGGCGAGTGGAAGCCCGCCGAGCCAGGGCCCGTCGACGCCGCGGCCGGAGAGCGCCAGCATCGCCACCGCGCACCCCTCGAGCACCACCAGCAGGCCGAGGAGCGGCGCCCTCAGCGGCCCCAACGACCCGCGACCGGCGACCGCCATCACGATCAGCGCGACCGGATAGCCCATCGTCAGGACGGTGAACGCCACCTCTGCGGCGAAGCCGGGGAAACAGAACGAGACCAGCACCAGTGGCGACGCCAGCGCGAGGTAGCCGAGCGCGATCCGTCGGGCCATCCTCAGCTCCGGGTGGTGTGCAGGCTGCGATCGAGATCCGAGCGGCCGACCATCGGCACCGATGCTAACACCCCGGAGCCGATCCGACGGGATGGGCCGGGCGCGCCCTGCACCGCTCCGGCGGGAGCCGTGGCGCTGCGCGGCTCACTAATGATATGATTGTTCTAATGATCGGACAGCCTGACCTCGAGCCTCCGGAGCCCCCCGCGGCCGGAGGCGAGACGACCGCCGGCGGTCGTCTCCAAGAGGCCCCCTCCGAACTCCATCCAGCTCAACCAGGGGGATCACCATGAGCCGTCCCGTCCTCAGCCGCTTCCTCATCACCGCGCTCCTCGCCTCCTCGGCTCTGGTGACAGGATTCGGTTGCGGCGCCGGCGAGCCACCGGCTGCGCCGCCCGCCTCACCGACCCCTGCCGATGCGCTCGCGCCGAAGACCACCGGCGAGAACGCCCCCATCCGCCAGCTCCACACCGTCACGCTGTGCACGGCCGACGCCGACGCTGCGATCGCGTACTACGGCGACGCCCTCGGCCTGCGGGTGCGGGGTCCGATCGAGCTCGAGCCCGCCGTGCGCGACATGCAGCGCCGGCTCTGGGGTCTCCCGGAGACCGTCGGCTGGCAGCTCTACCTGCTCGACCAGCCCGCCGTGCCGGGAGCGATCCAGGTGCGCATGCTGGTGGTCGACCCCGAGACGCCCATGATTCACACGACGTGGAGCCCGCAGGAGCCGGGGCCGTTCTCGATGGGATTTCCCACCGAGGATCTCGACTCCTGGGACTCCGAGCTGCGCGGCCGCGGGTACGAGTCGCTCATGCCGCTGTCGCGCTACCAGATCCCGCGCTCGGACGGAACCCTGTACGGGATCCACGAGACCATCTTCAACGCGCCGGACTTCGTGCACTCCGTCCTGATCTCTCGCCGCGACGGCATGCCTCAGCTCGGCCCGGTCGACCCCGCCACCGGCCGCGGCGGACCGGTCTACTCGGCGCAGATCGTCGAGAACTCGGAGCAGGTCCTCGAGTTCTACGTCTCGACGCTCGGCCTCGAGCTCCGCAGCGACCGTCAGTTCAAGTCGAGCGGGAGCAAGGGGGCGCTCGGGGTTCCCGACGGCACCGAGTTCCGGTTCTCGATCGTCTACGCCGAGGGCGCGACCTTCGGCCACCTTCTGTTTCTCGACTTTCAGGGACGACTGGGCCTGCCGAACCCGGGCGTCGCACCCCGGCCCCCGCATCGTGGTCTGGCGATGTGGACCTTCCCGGTGCGCGATCTCGACGCCATGGCGCGCCGGCTCTCAGAGCGCGGAATCGAGCCCCTGTCGCCTCCGCTGGAGTACACGAGCCCATCACTCGGCAGCCACCGGGCGATGACGGTCCTCGACCCCAACGGTTTTCTGGTCGAGCTGTTCGAGACGCTCGACTGACGCCGGCGACGGCCGGCCGCGGAAATGGTGGAGGCGCACGACATGGACATCCAGCAGGCCAACCCGGACCTCTACCGAGAGCTGGTGGCCGCAGTCGGCGGCGAGCACGTCCTCACCGGCGAGCAGGATCGGCTGTTCTACTCGCAGGACATCTACAGCGCGGCCGCCGAGCCGGCGGCGGCCGTGGTCCGGCCCGGCACCCGTGAGGAGGTCGCCACGGTCGTCGGCGCGGCGACCGCCGCCGGGTACTCGACCGTGGCCCGGGGCGGCGGCTCGTCCTACACCGGCGGTCTGCTGCCCGACCGGCCCACCTCGATCGTCGTCGACACCAGCCGCCTCGACCGCGTCGTCGAGGTCAACGTCGACGACATGTACGTCGTGGTCGAGGTCGGCTGCACCTGGAAGAAGCTCCACCAGGCCCTCAAGCCGCACGGCGTGCGGACCCCGTTCTGGGGACCGGCGTCGGGCGGCACCGCCACCGTCGGTGGCAGCCTGTCCCAGAACGCGATCCTCCACGGCTCGGCTCTCTACGGGGCGTCAGGGGAGAGCGTGCTCGGGCTCGAGGTGGTGCTGGCCGACGGCAGCATGGTACCCACGGGCTCCTGGTCGACCGCCGGCGGCAAGCCCTTCTTCCGCCACTACGGCCCGGACCTCACCGGGATCTTCCTGGGTGACACCGGAGCGCTGGGCATCAAGACGCGAGCCGCCCTTCGTCTGATGCGCACCCCACCCTCGGCACGGTTCGCCTCCTTCGAGTTCAAGGACGGCGTGCACTTCGCCGAGGCCATGGGCGAGGTCGCGCGATCTCGGCTGGCCACCATGTGCTTCGGCATGGACCCCGTGCTCCAGCACCAGAGGATGAAACGCACCAGCCTGACCCAGGACGTCAAGGCCCTCAAGGGGGTGGTGACCTCGGCCAGGAGCATCGGCAAGGGGCTCAAGGAGGCGGTCAAGGTCGCGGTGGCCGGACGATCCTTCCTCGAGGAGCACAGCTACTCGACCCACTACATCGTGGAAGGCCGGACCGAGGCCGAGGTCGAAGAGAAGCTCGCGGCCCTGCGGACGATCTGCACCGAGCACGGTCACGAGGTCGAGAACACCCTCCCCAAGGTTCTCTACGGAGACAACTTCTTTCCCATGACCACCGCCATCGGCCCCCAGGGCGAACGGTGGGCGCCGGTGCACGGCGTCGTACCCCTGTCCGACGCTCCGGCCGCGCTGAAGCAGATCGAAGGGCTCATCGCGAGCCACGCCGAGGAGATGGAACGCCAGGGCGTCGTCATCGGCATTCTGCTGTCCACCGTCGCCACCAACGGCTTCGTCATCGAGCCGGTCTTCTACTGGCCGGGCCCGCAGACCCTGTACTACGAACGCATGCTCGAGCCGTCGTACCTGGCCAAGCTGAAGAAGTTCGAACGCAACCCCGAGGCTGAGGCGCTGGTGGCACGGTTGCGCACCGCGCTGATCGACATTTTCTCGGAGCTCGGCGCGATCCACCTGCAGGTGGGCAAGACCTACCCCTACCGGCAGAGGCGAGACCCCGCCACATGGCAGCTCCTGGAAGCGATCAAGTCGGCGGTGGACCCCAAGCGTTTGATGAACCCGAGCTCGCTCGGGCTCGAGTGAGATTCCACTCCCCCGGCTCCGGCGCGCCGGAGCCGGGGCGGAGGCAGCCATGCCGAGACGAGCCGCCATCGTGCTCCTCGCCCTGCTGTGCGCGTCGGCGCCCCGCACCGCCCGGTCGGAGAACCCCCCCGACCTCGACCTCGCGCTCTTCCTGGAGCTCTTCGAGGGCGAGTTCAACAACGCCGAGCAGGCCGAGCGCGACCGCGCCGCCCTCGCGGCCGGCGAGATCACCGAGCCCGACGTCCATCCGTGGCACCACCACACCGTCCGCCGCGTCGAGGCGCCGAAGCTCGGGCGGCTCGTCTACTTCTCGCAGATCAACGCCGAGGGGCCGGACGGGGCGGTGGTACGGCAGCGGGTGAACGTGCTCGAGCCCGACCCCGGCAACGGCGTCATCCGGCAGCGCTTCTTCGGCCTCGAGGGTCGCGAGAAGCCCGCCACGGCGGATGAGGTGGCGGGCATGACTCCCGACGGCCTGCGCGCCTACCCCGCCGGCTGCGAGGTCGTATGGCGGCGCGATGGAATCGGCTACCGGGGCACCATTGCCCCGGGTGACTGCCGGGTCGTGTCGCAGCGCTCGGGCACGCCGTTGCTGATCGTGGCCGAGCTCGGTCTCACTCCCGACGGGGCCACCCATCTGGAGGGCGGGCTCGACGAGGCTCACGAGCCCGTCTTCGGCCCGCCCGGCGGCAAGCCCTTCGAGCTCGACCGCGTTCGCTGAGCCCAGAGCGGTCCGTCCCTACTTCTCGGCTGGCACCTCGGGGTTCTGCAGCGCCCGGATCTCGGCCATGTCCTTGGGCGGCTGCAGCCACAACGTGGCGTGCTGCTCGACGTAACCGCGGATCGTGGCCGGCAGCTCCTCGAAGGAGTCCACCCGCCATGACACCAGGTGGACGATCGCCTTGCCCGGGCCGAGGAACGGCGGCAGGTCTCCGTAGCGGACCCAGCTCAGCTGGTTGGGCTGAGGGTTCCCGGCGGGCTGGAGGAAGAAGTCGTAGTGCTCGAACGCCTGGTAGCGGCCACGAGGGGTCTCGAGGTCGAGAAAGAGCGGAGCCGAGAAGATCGCGACGCCCCCGAGGCGGCGCGCAGTGATCTCGTCCGACGGGCCGAGCTTGGTGAGCCGGGCGCCGCTGCCCTGCTCGACGAAGGTGACCAGCCGGTCGTCCTCGAGCCGGTAGGTGATGTACTGGTAGGGATACTGGATGTGTTGAACCGGCTTGCCGTCGACCTCGCTCAGCACCTGGTTGGTCGCGGCGTCACGGTAGACGAAGATCTTGCGCGACAGCTGATAGGCGGTGGTCGTGTCCTCGCTCGAGCGCACCAGCCGGGCGGTGTCGAAGCCCTCGAGCCGGGCCCTGAGCGTACCGTCCGGGTAGGAGTAGACCTCGCCGATGGAGTACCAGTAGACCGGGCTCTCCCCGGTCCCCACCCTGGCTGAGAGGAAACGCTCGAAGAGCTCCTCGTCGAAGCCCCCGCCGGCCCACGCTCCGCTCGACAACCCCATCAGCACGACCAGTATGACCACACTCACGACTCGTTGCATCATGTCTCCCTCCCGTCACGAGCTCGGCTCGCGGCGACGACTCTCCATCAGCTTCTTGAACAGCGTCCACTGGCTCTCGTTCGCGGTCGAGAACTCGGTCGGCGCGGTCAGGAACCTCGGCTGGTTCTGCTCGACCCAGCGGCGGAACGCCGCGGGGAGGCCCTCCGCCCCGTTCATCAGCTTCTTGGCTGCGGCGTGGAAGACCAGGATGCCGGGCCGATTGCCCATCTCCATGAACGGCTCCCACTGACCGAGCCGCGTCCAGCCGCAGGTCGCAGGCGCCGAGCTCAGCCCCGGATCCTCCAGGTCGCTTCGCCGGACGTGCCAGATGTAGAGCTCGGCGCCCTGGTAGAGGTCGCTCTGCACGTTGAGCGGGAACTCCTCCCGCGTGATCGGTGACGGCCTGAGGAAGAAGAGGTCCATGTTGAACCAGACGTCGTCGCCGTTCTCCAGATACGGGAAGGGTGGCGCGAAGGGCCCCGCACCCGGGGTCGCGGGCAGCTCGACATTGACCGGGTCGTTGAGCCGCGGAACGACCTCCACCTCACGGCCCAGGAAGGGGTTGAGCCAGCGTTCGAGGATGCGGCCCGAGTCGGGGTCCTTGAACACGGCCAGCTCGCGGTGGTAGAGCCGCCAGCCGCGCTCGAACGGCTCGATCCGGGAGCTGGAGAAGCCCTCGAAGCCGAACAGGTGCCGGCTGCGCTCGCCGGGAACGAAGCTGTGGATCGAGCCGGACATCCACCAGGTCACCTGCGCTCCCGAGAGATCGGCTCGCATCTTCAGCAGCGCCTTGAGGTTGTCCGCCGGGCCCGAGAGGTCGAGCGGGTCGCGGTGGCCGTCGGGGACCTGTGCCGGTACGAAACCGGCGGCGGCCAACCCGGCCGCGGACAGCCCCAGCACCTTCACCACCTCCCGCCGCGCCATCTCCGGGCGGTCGCAGGGGCGCGTGATTCCGTTCGTCTGGACACCTTGGCGTCCCATCGTGATCCCCCCATTCAACCCTTCGAACTGCGGCGAGCCGTCGTCGGCTCGCGCGCCCCTTCGTCCTCGCCCGAGCCATCGGCGAAGCGCTGGCGTTCGGCCTCGCTCAGACCCGCCGACCAGAGCGCGTCGAGGCAGGAGCGTAGGATGCGCAGCACGAGCTCGATCTCGGAGGCCTCGAAGCGGGCCAGCAGGCCCTGGTTGGCGCGGCGACGCTCGGGCTCGATGCGGGCGAGGACCGCAAGACCGGCCGGCGTCGCGCGCAACGCCTTCTGCCGCCGGTCGCCGGGCTCCTCAGCCTGAGCGACCAGGCCCTTCTGAACCAGCGAGCTCACCAGGGCGCTGATGGTCGGCCGCGAGACCCCGCGCGCGGCGGCGATGGTCGACCCGAGCACCGCCGTTCCGGCCTCGGCAGTCGTGCCCGCCCTGGGGAAGTTCGGGTCGCCGGCGATCTGGAGCAGCAGCAGCCACTGCTGAGCGGTCAGGCCCTCCTGGCGAGCGATGCGCTCGCCGTTGCGGGTGAGATGGTTGGCGAGGTCGAGCAGGGTGAGGATGAGGGACTCCTCGGTCGACTCGGTGATGCCCATGCCCATCGCAGCACGCACCTCTGCCTCAGGCCGAAGCCGCCGCGAGGGTCATCACGCCCAGATAGCGGCTCTCGTCGCCGAGGTCGAACCGGGTCGAGCAACGCCCCGATGGGCCGGCGGCCTCCAGGTGATAGCCACCGGTGTTCGGCTCGAGCCGGTCGATCACGAACTCCCCGAAGGTATCCGTCGTCGCCTTTCCGACCTCGCGACCATCCTGCCTGAGCACGACCTCGACGCCGGAGGCGCACTCCTCGACGCCCTCGACGTGCTCGACGACGGTTCCGCCGACGAAGCACGTGGTCATCAGGTGCAGGTTCTTGTAGTAGACCCGCGGCCGGGTGCCGAGCTCGGGCCGGAGGACCTCGAGGCCTTCCTCGGCCCGGATACGCTGCATCTCCCGGTCGTCGACCTGGATCGTGCGGAATACGTTCATCGGGCAGGCCTGCTCGGCCCGCGTCCGGGTCCAACCCTCGTCGAGCAGGTGGGCGTCGAAGGTCCACGCCTGCGGGATCTGCCGCTCGTCGTTCCAGTAGACCGCGTGGTAGGGACACGCCTGCATGATCTGCTTCTGGCCCTTCGACCTCTCGGGGTCGATGATCACGATGCCGTCAGGCCGCTTGCGCACCGCGCCGTCCTTCGCCGCCTTCTGGCACGGCGCATCGTCGCAGTGGTTGCACATCACGGGCATGAAGCGGGCCTGCACCAGCGGGTAGCTGCCGCGTTCCTTGCGCGTGATGTCCAGCCACCGGTGCTGACCCTCCGCCGGTTGCGCCGCCGAGTACCCCGGGAAGTCGTTGCCGACGTACTCGTCCTTGACGGCGAGAAAGCAGAGGCGGCAGTTGTCGCAACGCGCAACGTCGACGATCAGGTTCCAATTCTCAGCCATCAGACTGTCTCCGCCGTGGGCTGCCAGGAGTCGGCGCCGGTCCACTTCTCGACCTGGATCAGGACCGAGTTGGGCTTCATGCCGTGCCCTTTCTTCGTGATCGACTCCTTGGTGTTCAGCATGTTCACGCAGCCGCCGAGATCGGTGGACCGGCCCGGCTCGCCCACCGGCTGGTACTGAGCCGAACCGGAGTAGGCGCTGACGACGCCGGGCCGGAGTCGCCCGGTGACCTGAGCGGCACAGACGACCGAGCCGCGCTGGTTCCACAGCCGGATCAGGTCGTCGTCCTGGATCCCTCTCGCCTCGGCATCCTCCCGGCTCATCCGGGCCACCAGGTAGTAGCGTCCGTCCCTGAAGACCCGGTGCTCGCGAATGTCGGCGAGACTGCTGTCCCGGTTGTCACCCATGACGTGGTAGGCGTAGCGGGTGTGGCCCGTCTGCAGCTTGAGCGGGAACTCCGCGAGCTCCGGGTTGCGCTCCGGGTCTTCGTAGGTCGGCATGTACTCACACAGCGGCGGCCGGTCGGGGTCGTCGATCCGCTCGAGCCCCGTGGCCACGAACTCGAACTTGCCCGAAGGCGTCGGCAACCCGTCGAGGTAGTCACCCGCGTAGTCCGACGGCAGGGGATACGGATCGGGGGTGTCCTTCTTCCGGCCCTCGTAGAACCAGCGGTTCGCGACCGGGACGCGTGCCGCCTCGGCTTCCGCGGGCACGACCCAGTAGCCTTTCTTGAGGAACTGCCTCCACGAGATGTGCCTGGCCATGTCGGACGAGTCGAAGACCCGCTTGACCCAGGCGAGCTCGGAGGTGCCGCCCTCGGTGTAGACGGCCCCGAGGCCGAGCTTCTCCGCGACGGCGGCGAAGATGTCGTAGTCGGACCTGGACTCTCCCAGCGGCTCGATGCACTTGTGCTGCAGGGTGATGACGCGGTGGTTGTTCATCGTGTAGAAGTGGTGCACGTAGCCGGGGCCGCAGTTGTAGGTCTCGCCGATGTCCCACTTCTCGAACACCGTACAGGCGGGCAGGATGATGTCCGAGAACGGGGTCTCGCCCTCCTTCCAGACCGACTGGTTGACGATGAACTTGAGGCTCGGGTGCTGATAGGCACGGGCCCAGCGGTTCCCACCCACCATGGTGCCGAAGAGCTGGCTGCCGTACTTGTAGAGCATCTCCACCCGCGCGTGGCCGGGTGACGGATAACCGAACGGGAAGAACTGGCCCCCTGTGGTGGTGACGTCGGTGATGTAGCCGAAGCTCTTGCCCTGGGTGATCGCCTCTGGGAACCACATCCGGGGGATGCTCTGCCGCACCGTGCCCATGGTGACGATGTGCGGCATGCGCTGGTAGTTGTTGGCCGAGTTGGCGCTGAAGGCCAGGTCGCCGGAGAAGCCGCCCTCCGCGTAGCCGGGGAAGTAGAAGGTGTGATCGACGGGCGCGCCGAACTGCAGGTTGCCGAAGTTGTATCCCGGACGGCCGTGACCCTGCATGGCGCCGAGAATGGCCATCATCCGTGCCCACTGCATGCCTGTCGGGCCGCGACCGGCGCCGCCGACGCCGGAGCCCCAGCTGCCCGCTCCGAGATAGGTCTTCTTCGTGCCCCACTCGCGCGCCAGGGCGCGCACGTCGCGGGCCGGTACGCCGGTCTCGGGCTCCTGCCACTCGGGCGTCTTCGCGACCCCGTCGCTCGAGCCCAGAATGTAGGCCTTCCACTGGTCGAACCCCGTGGTCCTGCTCGCCACGAAATCCGCGTCGTAGAGCCCCTCGGTGATCCACACGTGGCAGATCGCTTGCGCGAGAGCGGCGTCGGTCTGCGGCCTCGGCGCGATCCACTTGCCGCCGAGGTGGGCCGCGGTGTGGTTCAGGTAGGGATCGATGTGCACCATCTTGATGCCGAGCTCACGGGCCCACTCGCGTCTCTGGGCGCCCTCGAAACCGTAGGTCGTGTCCGGGTCCGAGGACCAGAACACGATCATCTCCGCTTCCTTGAGACAGTCCTCCACGGTGCCGTAGAACTCGGGGCACCCGAGCCGCGCGCTGTTGCCCCAGTGGTGCATGGCGCCCCAGAACCAGCCCTCCCAGCTGTCGGGGCTGTGCATCAGCTTGGTGACACCGATCAGGTTCCAGAAGCGGTTGAAGGCGCACAGGTAGTGGCCGAGGTTACCCCACTGGTGGTGGGAGCCGTGGTCGACCGCGACGGCGCCCGGGCCGACGGCCCTGGCGCGCTTGATCTCCGAGGCGACGATGTCGGTGGCTTCGTCCCAGCTGATGCGCTCGAACTCGGAGATCCCCCGGTTCTGCGGGTTGCGCTCGCCGTTCGGGTCGAAGTCGACGCGCTTCATCGGAGAGAGCAGACGGTCCTTCGAGTACACCATCGACTTCTGGCACTGCGCCGTGTGCGGCCAGCGTCATCCGCCGCGGCGGCTCGAAAGTCCTGCCACGGGCGGTGATGGACCACGTGCCCTCGTCCTCGTCGGCGAAGTCGATCGGCGTGGTACGGATGATCGTGCCGTCCTTGACGTAGACGAAGAGCGGGCCGCCGTTGGTGCCGTTGGTGTAGCGGACCACGCCGTTGCCCATGTCGGTCCCGGCCTTCCACATGACCGACTCGAGCCGGCCCAGGGTGGCCAGGAACCAGATGGCGAGGTCATCCGGACCCTCCAGGAGGATCTTGAAGTTCTTGGCGGCGTCGATCCGCTCGAGCTGGTCGAAGGGCGGCGTGAGGAAGCTCTTCGCCAGGGCCGCGTTCTTGAAGCCGATGGTGATGTCGGGGCTCGCGTGAATGCCCTTGCCTGTGCTGATCTTGCCCTGGTCCAGCTTGATCCAGCGGCCGACATCGGGGCGGTCCCTGAGCTTGATCTGCGCGACGACGTCCCTCTCCCTCAAGCGGGCGGCGTAGTCCGGGTAGACGCGCGCCGCAAGACGCATCGCCTGCGGGATGCCCCACAGCAGGACCGAGAGATTCATGTCACCCTCCAGGAATGGTCGCAGAGGCTTCGGCGCCACCACCCGCCGGTCCTCGGAGCCGGCAGCCGATCGCGCCGGGTGCTCACCTCACCCTTCGTCGCCGGGTGGTTCAACCGTGCGGAGGGGGCGAGGATGGGGGTCTCGTCCGGGGACGTGGTGGTGCCCATCGTGATCCTAGTGATTAGAAAACTTCACTATTAGAGAATCTAACTACTTGGCCGGCCCATGTCAAGAGCGACGCTGCAATTGAGAAAAGATTTCCTGGAGGGAGGTGCGCGACCCCAACGCAAGAACACCCGGCCCCATGCGGGGCCGGGTGCGGGGCGTCCGGACGGACGACGTCAGAATCGATAGCTGACCGTGGCCGCGTAGGTCCGCGGGGGTCCGATGTACCCGCTGACGATCCGCAGGCCGGGGATCGCGAAGACTCCGATGATGTACTCCTCGTCGGCGAGGTTGTCGCCGGTGAGCGCGAAGCGCCAGCGCTCGTTTCGGGTGTCGAAGGCGACGATCGCGTCGACCAGCCCGTAGGCGCCCTGGGTCTGCGCGCCCGCGTTGCAGAAGCCGAGGTAGTGCTTCGACTTGTAGCTGTAGCTCGCGCCGACCGACCAGTACCCCCCGGCCACCGCGGTGGGCGACGAGTAGAGCGCCCCGAGCCGGTAGGAGGTCTTCGGCGAGTACTTGAGCTCGAGGTCGATGTCGCCGGTGCCGTAGGGGGCGCAGTCGATCGCCTGGTTGAAGTTCTGCTTCGTGAACTTGGTGTCGAGCAGTGCCGAGGTTCCCGGTCAGCTGGAGGCCCGGGGTCGGCATCAGCACCGTCTCCATCTCGAGCCCCGAGGTCTCGACGTCTCCGATCGAGAAGCGGATGAAGTTCCCGTTGGGATCCGTGCCGGTGCCCTGGAGGTCGTTGTAGTCGGTCAGGAAGGCCGCCACGTTCAGGCGCCAGAGACCGTCCAGAAGAATCGGACTTGATGCCCAGCTCGTAGGCCAGGATCTCCTCGGGCGGCGATCGGCTCGAGGGGCAGCACGGTCGATGCCTTCGTTGGCGCGTCCGTCGAAGGCGCCCGACTTGAAGCCCGAGCTGATGTCGACGTAGGCCAGCACGTTGTCCCGAGCCGTTCCAGGCCAGGGCGACGCGCGGGGTGAAACGCCTCCAGGTCTCGTCGAGGTGCTTCTCGACCGGCACGTTGTCCACCGATCCGGCCGGAGCGTCCGCGGCGCACGGCGCCGGTCGAGTTGACGATCGTCCCGTCGGGCCCGACGCAGGCCAGCAGCGGCGAGCCGTCGGGGTTGAAGACCACGATGTCGAAGTCCTTGGTGTCCTCGGTCCAGCGTCCGCCGGCGGTCAGGCTCAGGTTGTCGGTGAGCTGGAAGTCGAAGCTCGCGTACACCGCGTAGCTGTCGGTGGTGAGGCTGGTGTCGGTGTACCGGTTGAATCCGATCGGCGACAGCACGCCGTTCTCGGTGATCTGCTGGTTGTCCTCGGTGAAGTAGTACAGACCGGCGACGTAGTCGATCTTCCCGCCGATGGTCCCGAGCAACTGGAGCTCCTGGCTGAACTGGCTCCTGCTGCTGGTCCTGGAGGATGTGGAACAGCGGCAGGAAGTCCGGGATGATCCCCGGCAGGAAGTGTATTGCCCACCTGGCCGTCGCCGTCGACCAGGAACAGGTTGTCCATCTTCGCGCCACGCGGTGATCGACTTGAGCCGTCATCCGGTCCGACACCTGCCACGTGATGGCCGCGTACACGCCCGTTCTGGTCGAGATCGTTGAGCGGGTCCTCGAGGTCCGACAGCAGTGTGTGGGCGTCGGTGTCGCCGTCGAGTCTGGTGGTCGAAGCTCGGCAGGCCGACGCCGAAGCCGTTGATGACCGGCGGCTGCGGAACGAACCCGAGGGGAAAGCCGGGGGTCGAGCGCTCGGCAGGACATCGCCGACGACAGGATGTCGACGCTGTCCGAGGGCATGAAGCGGAGCGAGGTGCGCACGCCCCAGATGTCCTGGTCGTTGACGTTGGCGCCGTTGTAGAGGTTGGTCGTCGTAGCCGTCGTGCTTGCGAGTCATGGCGGCGACCTGGAAGCGGAACCAGTCGACGATCGGGACGCTCACCAGCCTCGGACGTCGGTCGGATCGTAGTCGCCGAGCGCCGCTTCGAGGTTGAGCGCGAACTGGTCGCCGGGCTGCCTGGTGACGAGCTTGATCGCGCCGGCGCTGGTGTTGCGACCGTAGAGTGTGCCCTGGGGCCCGCGCAGCACCTCGAGCCGCTCGACCTCGTAGAGGTCGAACTGGGCGCCGGTCTGGCGCGGAATGTAGACGTCGTCGATGTAGATCCCCACCGGGGTGTCGGAGGTGAACATGGACTCGTCCTCGCCGATCCCGCGGATGGCGGCGCGGCTGCCGCTCGAGGAGCTGGTGTTCTTCTCCATCCACAGGTTGGGGGTGGCGAGCGCGAGCTGTCTGCACGTTGGTGATGTGCTGGTCCTCGATGTCCTTCGAGGTCAACGCGGTGATCGCCACCGGGACCTTCTGCATCGACTCCTCGACCCGTCGGGCGGTGACGGTGATCGCCTCGATCGCGGCGCCCTGCTTGACCGTGATCCTGGCCGGGCTGGCGTCACGGTCGAAGGTCACGTCGACGAAACCGAACTTCGGCACCTCGACCTGGGCCGCGGCCGTCACCGCGCCCACCGAGATGGTGACCTGATAGGTTCCGGGTCCCGCATCGGGCTCGACCACGAACCGCGCGTCGCCGGTCTCGAGCACCTGGGTCGTGCCCCCGGGGGCCACGATCTCGACCTTGACCACCTCGGTCAGGCCTTCCGGAAGGACTCTGAAGTTGAGCTTGGCTGCTGCCTCGGCCGTCGTCGGCACCGCCGCGACGGCGACCGCCACGAGCATTCCGAGGGACAGGAACCGCCACCGTGCACGCCCCATGGTCTGTCCTCGCCTCCTCCGGGTCGGCCCCGGATTTCGGCCCTGACACCCGATCGAGGACGGCGACTCGCCAAGGAGTCGGGCCCCGTCGGCTGACGTGGGCCAAGTACCTTTGGATCGTTACCTTGCGGTCGGACTCTGATGAACTCGTGTGAATATACCATCATTAGATCAATATGACAATGACCCAGGACCGACCGCGGGGCTCGTGCTGGGGAGCTCAGAGGGAAGCGCGCCGAGCTTCGAAGCGCCGTCAGCCCCGCGCTGAGGCGCGTTTGGGGAGCAGGCACTCCGAAAACACGGGCCGAGACTGCCACGACAACGAGGCCTCACGCCGCCCGAAAGAGGTCGGGGGCTGAGCTGAGATCCTGACCGAGGACCGTTCTTCTTCGACGGCAATCCAGCAACGGAGTGAGCGATCCTCATCGCAGCGGCCCGCGTCGGCCGCACTCCCACCCGTCACCCTGAGCGCAACGGCCCGCGTCGGCCGCACCCCCACCCGTCACCCTGAGCGCAGCGGCCCGCGTCGGCCGCACCCCCACCCTGTCACCCTGAGCGCAGCGGCCCGCGTCGGCCGCACCCCCACCCTGTCACCCTGAGCGCAGCGGCCCGCGTCGGCCGCACCTCCACCCTGTCACCCTGAGCGCAGCGGCCCGCGTCGGCCGCACCCCCACCCTGTCACCCTGAGCGCAGCGGCCCGCCAGGGCCGCGGAGTCGAAGGGTCTCCTCCGGCACCGCAAACACCGTCACACCCCGGGGTCTGGCCCGTGCCTTCGGGCGGGGGCCGAGCCGGTATCGCCTCGCCTCCGTGACACCGGGAGCGACCGCGTTCGCTCGTCGGCCACCAGCGATGTGGGCGCAGCCCGCGCTGTGGGCGCGAGATTCGCCGGCGTGGTGATTTCGGAGAGCTATCGCCCGGGGATTTCGACCGACGAGCTCGACGCGACCTTGCGGAAGATGTACTCCTGGCCTTCCGGCGCCTTGAGGTTGAGCAGCGTCAGGATGCTGATCGCGATCACCAGCGCCCACACCACGAACACCGCCGGCATCGCCACGTTCATGTGGCGTTTGATCTCCGCATTGAGCTCGTCGACGTTGGGCGCCCCCGCCTTGATCGCCTTGAGGTTCTTCAACGCGGTGCCGGAGATCGGGATCAGGCACAGGCCGTCGACCACGATCACCCCGTAGAGAAAGTGCTTCCAGCGCAGCCACTCGGTCGAGAACAGCGAGGTTTCGGTGACGTAGCAGAGGATGATGCCCACCGGAAGGGTGAGCACGAAGATGTAGGCCACGATGCGGTCGATCCCGTGCATGATCCGCGCCCGCTCGATCCGGTTGTCGAGCGGCAGGCTCGGGTTCTTGACATCGAAGTGCAGCCAGTAGACCAGGAAGTCGAACAGCAGCCAGGCGGCCACCATGAGTGCGTGCAGCCAGCGGAAGGACACGTCGAGGAGATCGATCCCGAAGACCGTGAATGCGTCCATCGCCCTACCTCCTCGGGAAGACGAGCTTGACGAGCTTCGGAACCCCGTAGAGCGCGAAGCCCAGATAGACGACGGCGTTCAGGAGGAGGCTCCAGGCGAAGCCGTCACGGCCCATCGTCTGGATCGCGCTCCAGCCCATGAACGCCCCCCCGAACACGAACACGGTCCACAGCAAGTACACCACGAACATCGGACGACCTCCTCGGGCGGCGCTGCCCTACTCGTTCGCCGGGACGTGACGGCGGACCTGCGTCGCCGTCAACGTCGCCATGAAGATCAAGACCACCAGCACCGCGAACGGCACCTGGTAGCTTCCGGTTCGGTCGTACAGCAGTCCCGTCAGCCAGATCCCGAGCCCGCCGCCGATCGCGTCGAGCACCGTGATGGTGCCGAGGATCTTGCCCGCCGCCTTGAGGCCGAGGCTCTCGACGGTCAGCAGCTGGAGCAGGGTGTAGAGGCCTCCCCAGCCGAGCCCGAACAGCACCACCGCGGGCCAGAAGAGGCTCACCTTCATCGTGGCGAGCAGGACCGCGCCGACCAGCATCACCCCCAGGTTCCCGAGAAAGACCACCTTGTGGCGGAGGTGGTCGGCAAGATAGCCGAAGCCGAACTTGCCCACCAGGGCGAGCCCGAAGAGCACGCTCAGCCCCGTGCTCGCCACCTGTGGCGAGAAACCGAGATCCCTGAGGTGGAGGAAGAGGTGCGCCTGCGCGCCCAGGATCGAGTAGAAGGTGGTCATCGCCGTGAAGGCCAACGCCCAGAAGGTGACGGTCTTGAGCGCCTCGCCGTAGCTGAGGCCGCCGACGGCTTGGGAGGCCCCGGGGCGGTCGTCCGCCCCCAGCGGCCGCAGACCTTTGTCGGACGGGGTATTGCGGATCACCAGGGCGATCACGACCAGCAGTGCCACCGGAAACACCGCCTCCCACACCATGGCCTGGCGCCAGCCGACACGCTGGATCAACCAGGTCCCGAGCTGAGGGAAGATCATCCCGCCGAGGCTGGTCCCGACCAGGGTGATGCCGATCGCGGTTCCCCTCTTGACTGTGAACCAGTGGGACACGAGCATCACGCTCACGATCAGCCCGCAGGTCGCCAGCACCAGGGCGAAGAGGGTGTGCACCAGGTACATCTGCGACACCGATTGGATCCGGCTGTACAGCAGCAGGCAGCCGATCAGCACCGTGGCGCCGAACGCCATCAGGCGTCGCACTCCGAACCTGTCAGCGAGCGCCCCGGCGAACGGTCCGAGCAGACCCGCGAACGCGAACGTCAGCAGGTCTCTGAACTTCAGCGCAGCCCGGCTCCATCCGAACTCGTTCAGCAGCGACTCGTCGAAGACGTTGATGCCGCCGATGATGAGCCCGTTGGTCACGAACAGCACCGTCATGGCGCACAAGGCGATCACCCACCCGAAGAACGGCCTCCGCGACATGGCTCACCACCCCTCCGTGCCCCCGCTGAGCAGAGGCGGCGCCGGACTCACTTTCCCACCCAGTCCTCGAGCCCGTAGACCCGGACCGCATTCTCCCAGAAGAGCTTCTTCAGCACCTCGTCCTTGAAGCCGAGAGCCTCGACCTCCTTGACGGTGCGCTCGAAGTCGATCACCGGCCAGTCGGTCCCGAACAGGACCTTGTCCTGGCCCCGGCGCGATCCGACGAAACGGACAAATGACGGGTCCCAGTACTTGGGCGAGTGCGCGTCGCACCCGACGTAGACGTTGGGGTGCTTCCAGGTGACCGAGATCATCTCCTCCACCCACGGGTAGCCGATGTGGATCCCGACGATGGTCAGCTCGGGGAAGTCGATCGCGACCTGGTCGAGCAGCATCGGCTTGGCGACGGTGGGCAGGAAGTGCTGGGCCGAGTGACCGATCTGGATCTGGATCGGGATCCCGAGCTCCGCGCACTTGGCGTAGAAGGGGTAATAGAGGCGGTCGTCGGGCGGCTTGCCGAACCAGTGGGGATAGAGGTGCGCGCCGACGAAGCCGTAGTCCTTGACCGCCGTCTCCACCCGCCGCATCCAGGGCACGATGTTGGTCGGGTTGATGCCGATGACCCCCTTGAACCGGCCGGGGTGCTGGCTCACGACCTCGGCGATGCGCTCCAGAGGCTTTTCGAAGTGGATGTCGGAGCCCGTCCATCCGCCCGTGGTCGCGATCAGGAGACCTTTTTCGATTCCGGCCGCGTCCATCTTGGCAATCTCGGTCTCGAGCGGGATACCCTCGCCGGTCTGCCCGAGGATGTGGACCTTGCTCCAGAAGTGGTTCAGCTTCGGGGTGTAGTTCTTGGTCAGGTCGGGGGTCCAGAGGTTGACCACGATGTCCAGTCTTCTCATGCTCCACTCCTCGGTCTCGCCGGTGGCGTACGGACGATCTCACCGCGTTCCCGGACGCCGCACCGCGGCCGCGCGCTGCCCGTCGCCGCTCCACCGTGGTCGGCTCCGCCTGAGCTGCAGCGTCCTCGGGGGGTCCGCGACGCCCGGGCGGCAGGATGTGAGGGGCTCGTGTCGGAGTATCTCGGCATCTTGGAGTATAATGTCGTAACAATAGGACAAAGTCAAGGTATCTTTGTCCGAGGTCGAGAGCACGAACAGGGCGCGGGCGCCCGGTCAGCCGCAGTCGGTCGACCGACGCCTCCTTCCGAAACGAGGCCGGGAACCGGCACGGCGGCCCCGTGGAAGCGCGACCCCCGGAATGGAGGTCCGGAATGTCAGGTCCCCTCGAAGGCGTGCGGGTTCTGGAGCTGACCAGCGTGGTCCTCGGTCCCTGGGCGTGTCAGATCCTCGGCGACCTCGGCGCCGACGTGATCAAGGTCGAGCCGCCCCGGGGCGACTCGAACCGCCAGCTCGGCCCGTCCCGCCACCCGCAGATGTGCGCCCTGTTTCTCACCTGCAACCGCAACAAGCGCAGCGTCGTGCTCGATCTCAAGCAGGAGTCCGGGCGTGCGGCCCTGCTCGACGATGGCCCGGGCGGCCGACGTGGTCGTCCACAACCTGCGACCGCCGGCGATCCGGAGGTTGGGGCTCGACTACGACGAGGTCCGCAAGGTCAATCCGAGGATCATCTACTGCGCCACCTACGGCTACCGCGCTGACGGGCCGTACAGCGACCGCTCGGCCTACGACGACTCGATCCAGGCGGCGAGCGGGATCGCCATGCTGCGCGCCCGCACCGGCGCCGAGCCGTCCTACCTCCCGGTCATCGTCGCTGACAAGACCACCGCGATGGCGGTGGTCTACTCGGTCACCGCCGCGCTCTTCCACCGGGAGCGGACCGGGCAGGGGCAGGCGATCGAGGTCCCGATGTTCGAGACCATGGTCAACTACGTGATGGCGGAGCACCTCTACGGAATGACCTTCGAGCCGGCCGAGGGCGAGCCCGGGTACACCCGCCTCCTCAGCCCCGACCGCCGGCCGTACCGGACCCGGGACGGGTACATCGCGATCCTGCCGTACCTCAACAACCACTGGGAGATCTTCTGCCGCGCGGCGGGCAGGCCGGAGCTGCTCGAGGACGAGCGCTTCAAGGACCTCGCCTCGCGCCTGGCGAACATCGACGAGGTCTACCGGGAGGTGTCCGTGATGGTCGCCACCAGGACCACCGCCGAGTGGCTGGAGATCCTCGGCGACACCCCGGTCCCGACCATGATCGTCAACACCCTCGAGGACCTGCTCGAGGATCCGCACCTCGCGGCCACCGGCTTCTGGAGGGTCTTCGAGCACCCCACCGAGGGGACCATCCGGCTGCCCGACATCCCGACCCGATTCTCCGCCTCGCCGGGCTCGATCCGCCGCCTGCCGCCGCGCCTGGGCGAGCACAGCGCGGAGCTGCTGCGGGAGTACGGCCTGAGCGACGCGGAGATCGACGACATGATGAAAACCGGCGCCACCGCGGCGCCCGACGAACCCGCCGGCTGAGCCGTGCACGGCTGCCGCGCACCACGGAGGTCCCGAATGAAGAGCTCGGTCCTTGTCGCGTGCTGCTGTCTTCTCCTCTGGTCGAGCGCCGCCCCCGGCCAGGAGAGCCTCGACCTGTCCAACCCCGACGACGCGGTCAAGGCGCTGCGCAAGACGCAGTGCTCGCTCGAGGACGGCAAGCCCGCCGTCTACTGGTGGGCCGGCAACGTCTACAGCCGCGTCCCCGGAGAACGGGACCGGCTGCTGTTCGCCTACCAGGCGATGAACGTCCGGGCCTGCAGGACCATGAGCAGCCCCGAGCAGGGCTACGGCTACCGGATGGTCTCCCGCGAGGCGCTGATCTACCTCGACCCGACGACCGGCGAGGTGGTCCGCACGTGGTCCAACCCCTGGACCGGCGAGACGCTCGAGGTCGTGCACATCTTCAACGACCCGGTGAACTCCCGCTTCCCGATCTTCGCGAACGGCCCACGGGGCCCGTTCCGGCTCGGCGCGACCTTCAAGGACGGCCGCGGGTGGATGAGCTTCGAGGTGCCGCTGTTCTACCCCAACCCGCTCGCCGGGGACTACCAGGACTACATCGGCGGCACCTACCAGGCGATCGAGATGTTCAACTTCTTCTTCGACGAGGCGGCGCTTCTCGACCCTGAGGTCGACGGTCTGCCGAACGCCCACGTATCCTGGGCCAGGGTCTCGAAGTGGCTGCCGTGGATGAAGATGGGCGATCGTGCAGGGCAGATGATCTACAACGGGGCCGGCAAGCGCCTGGACAGCTGGGACGAGCTGCCAGAGGTGCTCAAGCAGGAGCTTCTCGCCGGCCATGCGGAGTATCGCGAGCCGCCGCCGCTCGACGACGCGCGGCCCAACGAGACCAGCTGGACCTACTTCAAGAAGGTGATCGACGCCGAGCGGGCGAAAAGCCCGTGAGCCCGCGGCAACGGCGACTCGTCGCCACGGCGCTCGGGCAGGTGCACTGCGTCGAGGCGGGCGAGGGCGAGGGCCCTCCGGTGGTGCTCCTCCACCAGACGCCGCGCTCGGTGGACGAGTTCGCCGAGGTCCAGCCTCTGCTGGCCGGATCTCACCGGGTGGTGGCCCTGGACACGCCCGGGTACGGCTGCTCGGACCGTCCGCGGCGCCAACCAACCATCGCCGACTACGCGGCCGCGCTGATGGCGGTCCTCGACGGGCTCGAGATCCCGAGCGCGCACCTGGTCGGCCACCACACCGGGGCCGTGATCGCGATCGAGGCCGCGGCCGCTTTTCCCGATCGTGTGGCCAAGGTCGTCCTGTCGGGTCCGGTCTACCTCGACCGTGAGATGCGCCAGACCCTGCGGGCCGTGTTCCTCCAGTGGCGGGTGCGGCCCGACGGCTCGCACCTGACCGAGAAGTGGCTCAAGTTCTCGGCCTGGACCGACAAGCCCGGGATCGTGCAGCGCGCCCTCGTCGACCTCGTCCGCGCCGGTGAGACCAGCGAGTTCGGCCACTTCGCGGCCGCGTCCTACCGGATGGAGGACCGTCTCCCGCTGGTCCGATGCCCGGCGCTGCTGATTCTCGGCGAGCGGGACCCGTTCCGCTTCGAGCCCAACGTCCGGGCCCTCGCCGAGCGCCTGCCGGAGTGCCGCTCGGCCGAGCTCGCCGGGGGTGTGTTCCTGCCCAACGAGGCGCCCGAGGCCTTCGCCCGGGAGGTGTCGAGCTTCCTGTAGGCCGAACGACCCGCGCCCGCGGCCGCAGGCCGGGATCCGGCGCGAGAGACCCGGAGGACCACCGATGCGCATCACCGCCCGTGCCTGGCAGTTCGACTCGCCCGGAGACCCCGGGCAGCTCCGCCTGCGACCGCACGAGGTCGGTCCGCCCGGCCCCGGCGAGGCGCTCATCCGCATCCGCGCGGTCGGGCTCAACCGGTCGGACCTGATGCACCTCGCGGGACGGTACTTCGGACCGCCGCCGAGCCCGTCCTTCCTGGGACAGGAGGCGGTCGGCGAGATCCTCGAGCTCGGCCCGAGCGTTGCGGGAGAACGCCCGCCGGGAGGGATCCTCCCCGCGGTCGGGATGCGCGTCGGGCTCATGGCGGGCCGCCTGGACCTTGCCGGCATGGGGACCTACCGGACGGTCGGTGTCTTTCCCCAGGCTGCGCTCCTCCCCTGCCCCGAGGGCTTCAGCGACGCCGAGGCGGCGGGGTACTGGGTGGCGGCGCTGACCGCGGTCGGCGGCCTCGGAGTCGGCGGCCTGACCGCGGCGGGCCCGGCCGGCTCCTCGGTCCTGATCACGGCGGCCTCGAGCGGGGTCGGGGTGGTCGCCCTCCAGGCCGCTCGGGCGATGGGCGCCGAGACCATCGCCGCGACCACCTCGCCGGCCAAGGCCGAGCGGCTCGCAGCCCTCGCCGATAGGGTGGTGGTGGCCGCGACCCCAGCCGACCTGGCCGCGTCGGTCTCGCAGCTCACCGGGGGCCGGGGGGTCGATCTCTCCTTCGACCCGGTGGGCTACGCCTACGCTGACGCGCTGATGGCGTCGGCGGCGGTCGACGGCCGGGTGGTCTGCTACGGCATCCTGGCCGGGACCGCGGCGCCGCTCGACCTGCGGACGCTGATCCTGAAGGACCTCAGCCTCCACGGCTTCACCGTGTACCGGCTGCAGCGCGACCCGGAGCTGCTCGAAGCGACGGTCGCGAGCTGCCTCGAGCTGGCACGTGCCGGGCTGGTCCGACCGCCGATCGCCGCCGAGCTCCCCTTCGAGGAGGCGCCGAACGCACTCACCGAGATGGCCACCAACCGGCACCTGGGCAAGATCGTCCTGACCGTGACAGGTTGAGGGCCGTCCGCCGCTCAGCCGCCGGAAGGCGGAGGCCCGACCAGTCCGAAGTACTCCCGGTAGCCGCAGATCTGCTCACCGCACACGTCGAGCGAGATGGCGACCAGGTTCTCGTAGGGCGTGCCGCGCAGCTCGCCCCGATCCCTGAACTCGAACACCACCCGGCTGCCGTCGGCGGTGACGGCCACGACCTCGTAGATGTCGAGCCCGTCGGGATAGGCCTGGGAGACGAAACCGAAGAACTCCTCGGCCTTCGCCTTGCCGTGGTTGAGCCCCTGGTAGCGCCCCAGCGGGAAGTGGAAGGTGAAGTCGTCGCTGAGACGGGAGAGGAGCGGCGTCCACTGTCCGGTCGCCAGCCCCCGCCGGAGGTCCTCGAACGCCTCTTCGGCCACCTGACGCGGGGTTCGAACCTGTGGCTGGCGGGTCGCCACCAGGCTCAGGTGCAGCGTCTCGTAGGCTCGGTCCCGAAGGCGTGTCTTGAGCTCGAGGTAGCGCGGATCGGAGAGGAAGCGCTCGGCCGCCGCGCGGGAGGGAAAGCGCAGCACCGCGTTGATCGGCCAGCTGTCGGTGGTGTGCCCGCTGGCGAGACCGCTGCCGACCGCCTCGACCTCGACCTCGTACTCCGCCATCAACGGTCCGGTCCCGGCGAGATACTGCTGGTAGATCGCTTCGGCGCCGGGTTTGAGCCGCCCCTGGACGACGAGCAGGACCGGCCACTCGGTCTGGGCGCCGGAAGGGGTCTCGGCGGCGGCCGCCGTCGAGCTGTCGGGCGGATTCGCCTCATGGCTTCCGGCTCCGATACCGGCAAGTAGGAGGGTCGTCGCCATGATCACTCCTCTGCATGCAGTCATCGGTCCTCCTCGCCTGTGGCGGGCGATTCGAAGAACTCGAGCCACGCTCCTTCGGGTGAACGAATCGCCATCACCCCGACCTCGCCGTAGGGCTCGATTCTGACCTGAGACGGTCCGGCCACGGGCTCGACGCCGCGATCGGCGAGCCGGGCCACCAAGGCCCCCAGGTCAGCGACCGGGAAGCGCAGCGCCACGATTCCGAGGTTGGGCGGGACCGCCCGCTCGGCGAAGTCGGCGCCGGTCAGCCCGTCGAAGGCGATCAGCTCCACCGAGCCCGAGTTGCTGCCGTCCGGGCTCATGATGATGATCCGCCGTGGCACCTCGGCGGCGAGGTTGTGCGGCAGGCCCAGGACGTTCTCTCCCGGCGTCGCGTCGGCGCCGTGGTGCTCCAGGTAGACCTCGAAACCGAGGGTCTCGAGGTAGAAGGCGCGGCTGCGCTCGAAGTCACGCACCACTTGGGTCGAGTTGAAGACGTGGCTCATCTCGCGGAGGTTGGGCCAGCCCTCGAGCGGGGGTTCGACCCGCTCGACCATCGCGACCACGATCCCGTCGGGACCCTTGGCCAGCACCTCCCAGACCACGAACGGACCGAACTGAAAGCGCACCGGATCGGAGTAGAACTGCCACCCGCGCTCGCGTAGCTCGGAGAACTTGCGGTGAATGTCCCGAACCCTGACGTTGAGGTCGAAGATCCCGCCGCTGTCCCAGGGCTGGGCGCTGGAGCGGATCTGCTGCCGCTGGGCGCCGGGGAACGCGACCAGGCGGAGCAGACCGGTCGTCTCACCCGGGTTCCGCAGCAGGACCTCGTGGACCTCCTGGCCGGCATCGAGGCGCCAGAACCGCGACTGGTCGGCGCCGGCACGACCTCGGGAGACGATCTCCCACCCGGCCACGTCCTGGAACACCCGTGCGGTCCCTTCGAGATCGCTGACCGAGCACACCGCCTCCTGGAAGCCACGCGACCCCGCCGGTTCGGCGGCCCGGACGGGCGCCCCGGCCAGACTGGCGGCCGCCACGGTCGCCACGACCCACGGCAGGACGATCCGCCGACGGACTCTGCCACCGATCGTGACCGGCTCTGCCGACGGACGCAGTCGAGCGTCACTCATCTCAGCGTCCACGTTACTGCGCGACGCAACCGGCCTGGAACCAGCGCAGGTTGATCCCGATGTTCTTCGACGAGGGCTCGGTCCAGGTGTAGGCGAGCGACGTCTCCTGACCCTGCTCGGTGATCGCGAGCTTGAGCACCGGAACCTGCTTCTCGCCGGCGTAGGTGCGCTGCTCGAGCTGGATCGTGTAGTCGGGGCGCCCTCGCCCTCGGCAGCGATCGTCGCCGATCCGCCCTGGTCGTGCAGCGCGAGGCCGCGCCTGACCGTGTACTCCTGGGCGCCCTCGGCCTGGACCACCGCCCAGCACTGGAACGGTCGGCTGCGCTTGAGCTGGTGCTGGATGCCCGCGCGGTTGCCGAAGACCCAGTTGCCGTCCTCGTCCACCGCCCGGTCGCCGATCCAGATCTCGTCGGCCGTCAGCACCAGGTCGTCGCCGATGACGATCGTCTTGCCCAGCCGCTGGGAGGCGATCCGGCACGCCCCTTCCTTCATGTAGCCGATGAACCGGTCGCCGTCCTTCTTCCAGTAGACCTCGCAGCCCGGCATGGTCCGCGCCGTCTCCGGAGTCACCCCGGCGAGCCGGCTCGGGTCGAGGTGCGCGCCGACGACCGCCGCGGCGTCGGCGAACGAGTAGATGGTCAGCTGGATGGCCTGCTCCGCCTCGTTGAGCGAGAACGAGTACAGGCGATTGCGGTAGATCTTCGTCGGATCCCCGTCGGTGTACTGCTCGACGTAGAACAGGTGGGCGCCGAACGCCGGGAGGTCGACCGGCGCGAAGATCGAGTGGATGCGCTCGTGGGCCTGCTCCGGGGGGTTCTCCTGCTCGTCCAGGACCTGGAGGTGGTTGTCGAACTCACCTTCGAACCACGTCATCATGAGCGCCAGGTCGTACTCGAGGGAGGCGGCTCCGGTTGCCGCCGCGGACATCGCCACCATGAGCGCCGCGACGACGACTGTTCGGGTTCCCTTCGCCATCGCTTTCTCCTCCCTGTGCACCGGCCCCGCCGCGGCGGTCCTTGACGGTGGCCATCGAAATTTGTAGGATTGTTCTATCATTAGGACTACACTAGTCGTCCGATGACAGCCTGTCAAGCGAGCCGGAGAGCGAAAGGGAAGGGTCGAATGCCAACGTTCGGGAGTCGGTCCAGACCGTTCGTGGCGGCCTGGCGCACCGCGAGCTCGTGCTCGAAGTGTTACCGTACGCCCGGCCCGGGCCACGAAGGCTGAAGGAGACGAGATGACGCACGGACCCGAGGGCCTGAGGGTCGTCATCGAAGAACAGGGCCCGCGTGACGGGCTCCAGAGCGAGAAGCCGGACCGTCCCGACCGAGCGCAAGCTCGAGATCATCGACGCCCTCGTCGGGGCCGGACTCCCTCGGATCCAGATCTGCTCCTTCGTCCACCCGCAATCGTTCCCGCAGATGGCGGACGCCGAGGCTGTCTGCAAGGGTCTCCGCCGGCGGCCGGGGATGATGTACAGCGGACTTGTCCTCAACCTCAAGGGGGTCGAAAGGGCCGTCGCCGCCGGGCTCGACCACGTAGCCGCGTCGATCTCGGCCAGCGACACCCACAGCCGCAAGAACACCGGCAAGTCCCTGGACGAGGCCGGACGGGCTACGCCGAAATGGTCCGCACCGCCAAGCAGCCGGGCTCACGGTGCGCGGCGGCCTGCAGTGCGTCTTCGGCTGCCGATTCGAAGGGCGCCATCGATCCGGCGACGGTGCTCGATCTGGTCAAACGCCACCTCGATCTCGAGATCGACGAGCTCGCCCTGGCCGACTCCACCGGGATGGCCGACCCACGCCATCCGATCTCATGGGCCAGGTGCTCGAGCTCGCCGGCGAACCCCGTGATCCTCCACCTCCACGACACCGAAGGCGAGGGCCTGGCCAACGCGCTGGCGGCCATCCAGGCCGGGGTCCGCTACTTCGACACCGCCTTCGGCGGCATGGGCGGGTGTCCGTTCATCAAGGGCGCGACCGGCAATATCGCCACCGAGGATCTGGTTGCCATGGTCGAGCGGATGGGGATGACCACCGGCGTCGATATCCGCGCGGTGGCCGAGATCAGCCGCTCTCGCTGGAGGAGTTCTTCGGCCGGGGTTTCCCGGGCAAGCATGCACCGCGTCCTCGGCAACGACGAGATCAAGGTGGTGCTCTGATGTCTGGACAAACCGTAGCCGAGAAGATCCTCTCCCGCCATGCGGGCAAACCGGTCGCCGCCGATGACCTCACCGTCATCGATGTCGACGCCGCGCTCATGAGCGACACCACGGCGCCGCTCGCCATCAAGGCCTTCCGCGAGATGGGCGGCGTGAAACCGTGGAACCCCGAGCGCACCTTCCTGGTCATCGACCACGCCTCGCCGGCGCCCAACGAGCGGATCGCCCGACTGCACGACATCATGCGCGAGTTCTCCAGAGACACCGGGGCCGTGCTCTACGATGTCGGCGAGGGCATCTGCCACCAGTTGATGATCGAGGACGACCGGGTCCGGCCCGGCGAGGCCTTCTTCGGCGCCGACTCCCACACCTGCACCTATGGCGCTCTCGGGCCATTCGCCACCGGGGTCGGTTCCACCGATCTCGCGGCGGTGATGCTCACCGGCAAGACCTGGCTCAAGGTGCCCAGGACGATCCGGCTCGAGATCACCGGCCGCATCAACCCCGGGGTCGAGGCCAAGGACCTGGCCCTGGCCATGGTCGGCAAGCTCGGCTTTGCCGGCGCCACCTACCAGGCGGTGGAGATCTGCGGCGAGGCCATCGTCCCCATCAGCCTCGACGAGCGCATGACCATCGCCAACCTCGGCATCGAGATGGGCGCCAAGGTGGCGCTGATCCACCCCGACGGGCTCGAGCTGCCGTACGACTTCGACGCCGAGGCGATCTCGACCGGACCCGGATGCGAGCTATGTCCGCGAGGTGACCATCGACGGTTCGGCTCCTGCGACCGCAGATTTCCAAACCGCCGCGGCCCGACGCCACGGTGGATATCGACGAGCTGATCGGCACCAAGATCGATGTCGCGTTCATCGGCACCTGCGTCAACGGCCGGCTCCGCGATCTTCACGCGGCGGCGCGGATCCTCGAAGGCAAGCGGGTGGCGCCGGGCGTCCGGCTCATGGTCTCGGCGGCGTCGCAGAAGGTCTTCCTCGACGCCGCCACCGACGGCACCCTCGCGACCCTGACCGCTGCCGGGGCGACCTTCCTGCCCAGCGGTTGCGGCCCCTGCGTCGGGACTCACCTCGGCGTGCCCGGGGACGGTGAGGTGGTGGTCTCCACCGCCAACCGGAACTTCCGCGGTCGCATGGGCAACCCCGAGGCCCTCGTCTACCTCGCCTCACCCTCGGTGGTCGCCGCCGCCGCGGTGGCGGGTGAGATCGTCGACCCGGCGAACTGTGGAGGACTGAGTCATGGAAAGCAGATTCACGCGGCCGCGCCCACGTCTACGGCGACGACATCGACACCGATCGCATCATCGCCGGCAAGTACACCAAGACCCTCAACCTCCAGGACCTGGCCGACCACGTGCTCGAGGATCTCGACGTCGACTTCCGGTCGAAGCTCGTCAAGGGCGACGTGCTGGTGGCGGGCGCCAACTTCGGCTGCGGCTCGTCGCGCGAGCAGGCGCCGTTGGCCCTCAAGGTGGCCGGCGTCTCGGCGGTGGTGGCCACGTACTTCGCGCGGATCTTCTTCAGAAACGCCATCAACATCGGGCTGCCGGTGCTCGAGGTCCCGGACCTCGAGGCCGATTCCGGCGACGAACTCGAGATCGATCTCAAGGCGGGCGTGGTCAAGAACCTCACGAAGAACACCGAGCACAAGGCCTCGGCCATGCCCCAGGTCATGATCGACATCCTCGACCAGGGCGGTCTGGTCGCCTATCTGAAGAAGAACGGAACCTACGACGCCTCGGCGCTGTGATGCGCGACCGAGACCGACGGAGACCAAGATGCCACTGACGGCAAGAAGCTGCCCCTCGACGGCATCCGCGTGCTCGACTTCACCCACAACGTCATGGGCCCGACCACCGGGATGCTCATGGGCGACCTCGGCGCCGAAGTGATCCACATCGAACCACCGGCCGGTGACGCCACCCGGCGGCTGCGCGGCTTCGGCAGCGGCTACTTCGCCTTCTACAGCCGCAACAAGAAGAGTCTCGCGGTCGACCTCAAGGCGGACGCAGGCGCAGGAAGATCGTCATGGATCTGGTCGCGCAACGCCGATGTGGTGGTGGAGAATTTCGGCCCCGGCACGATGGACCGGCTGGGCTACGGCTATGACGCGCTCAAGGAGATCACGCCCGACATCATCTACTGCAGCATGAAGGGGTTCTTGAGCGGTCCGTACGAGCAGCGCGCCGCCATGGACGAGGTGGTCCAGATGATGTCCGGGCTCGCCTACATGACCGGCGAACCCGGCAAACCCATGCGCGCCGGGACCTCGATCATCGACATGGGCGGCGGGATGTTCGGGCTCATCGGGATCCTCACCGCGCTCTACAACCGGGAGCAGACCGGCGAAGGGATCTTCCTCAAGACCGCGCTCTTCGAGACCGCAGCCTACTTCATGGGCCAGCACATGGCCTACGGCGCGCTCACCGACGAGCCGGTGCCGCCGATGCCCGCCCGGGTCAGCGCCTGGTCGATCTACCGCGTCTTCGAGTGCCGCCGACGGCCCGATCTTCATCGGCATCATCAGCGAGAAGCACTGGCAGGCCTTCTGCAAGGCCTTCGAGCGCGACGACTGGCTCGCCGACCCGCGCCTGGGCAGCAACAACGACCGGATCAGCGAGCGCGAGTGGCTCCACCCCGCGGTGGCCGAGATGATCGCCGAGTTTCCCGCGCGCCGAGGTGACCGCCCGGCTCGACACGGCCGGGATGCCCTTCTCCCCCATCGCCCGGCCCGAGGATCTCTACGACGATCCCCAGCTCAACGACGGCCTCGGTCTGCTCGAGACCGTGCTGCCCGCCGGGGTCACCACCAAGCTGCCGCGGATCCCGCTCGAGATGGGCGGCACGACCTCGGCCTCCGCCGCAACCCGCCGCAGATCGGCGAGGACACCGTCGATCTGCTCGAAGAGCTCGGCTACGGCGGCGACGAGATCGCCACCATGGTCGAGGCGGGGGTCGTCGCCGGCAGCTCGCGGTGAGGTAGAGAGCGCGAGAGGAACCACAGCGCGGGCTGTGCCCGCAACCCAAGCTGCCGGTTGTCGCAGGCGATCGCCTTCGGCGTACGGTGCGCTCCATTCCGGGTTTCGGGTGACGGGGCCCCGGGGCCGGGGCGCGGTGCTGACCCGGTAACGAATCGCGCGACCAGTACGGTCCGACGCCGCGCCCCGTCCCCAGGGCTCCCGGAATGGTCGGGATTTGGGATGGCAACGCGCGTGAGAGTCCGGGATTCGGGGGACGGGGTGCAGGGCCGGGATGCGGTGCCGACCCGATAGCGATTCGCGGAACCGGGTGAGACCCGCAACCGCTCCCACTCGGTCACCTTGAGCGGAGCGGCCTCCAAGGCCGCGCAGTCGAAAGGTCCCGTCCGGGAAACGAAACCCGTGACCAACCAGTCCGTCCGCTCGGTGCCGGCCAGAAATCGAGGCGCTCCTCGAGGAGCGGGAGCGCGAGTCGGAGAACGACGACTCAGCGAGCTGCCCCTGATCGGCGGGCACACCGACAAGCTTCCTCGGAGTTCGGGCACGGAGAGGACCAGATCGCCGCCATGGTCGAAGCAGGGTTCGTCGACGACACCTCGCGCTGCGCCGGAAAGGCCTCCGGGAGCGAGGCGGGAGGCGGCTCCGGCGTCCGGCTCAGTCAGGTTGGATGGTGGCCGGGGTGGCCTGGGCTTCCTCGTACGATCTGAATCGCACCACCCCGCGAGGATACTCGCGAGGGGCCAGCTTCCAGAATCTCGCGCAGTGTCTGATGAATCGGTCGAACCCGTCATCCGTCCTGCTTCGAATCGGCGCAGCGTTCATTTCCTCGATCGAACGGAATCTCTCCACCGGCACGCTACTCCTCCTTCAGCCCGAACCTCCGCATCAGCGCCGCAGCGTCGTGATGGTCCAGAGGACGAACGGTGCCGCGCTTGAGCTCGAAGAGCGCCTGCGGCGTCGCGAGGCGAACCTGGATCCCGTCGACGTCCTTGACCATGGACTCGACGGTTTCAAATGAGGCGGCTTCGCCGAGTCGCGTCATGACGTCGAAGTAGAGATCCCCACTGGGCGGGTAGTAACGCACTGCCGGATAGTCGCCGAGCAGGTCGTCGGCCGAGATCTCGTCGATGTTGGGGTCGTTGTCGTACGCCGCTCGCAGAGCCCGTTTGAGGCGCTCGACGTTCTCCACGGTGGCTCGGATGAACAGATCGAGGTCTTCAGTGGCCCGTATCACGCCGTGAATGCCCATCGCGGCGGCGCCAATCAGCGTGTACTCGAGACCGGCCTCCTCGAAAGCACGCAGCACGCGAACGACCTCGTCACGGTCCATGCGTCGAGGGTAACACCCGCCGGGATCCGCGCACCCGTCCGGGCCACGGCGGGAGGACCCGTGCGCGCTGCGGCCGACCCGAGACGTTGCCGTGGCGAAACCAGGCACGAAGACACCAATACCCCCTCCCGCCCGGAGTCTGGGGCGCGGGGGACGGGGCGCGGGGCCGGGATGCGGTGCCGACCCGGTGGCGAAGCACGAGACCGGTGACGCCCGCAACCGCTCCCACTCAGTCACCTTGAGCGAAGCGGCCTCCGAGGCCGCGCAGTCGAAAGGTCCCCGCCGGGAAACGAGCCCCGCGACGAGCCGGCCGGTCCTTTCGGTGCCGGCCCGGAACCGAGGCGCGTTGCCAGTCAGGCCCGAGGCCGCGCCGCGTCCCCCGGTTCCCGGAACGGAGACGTCGCGAGGCTCGGACGACGGCAACGGCCAGTACCTGCTGACCCGCGCCGCCTCGACAGCTCCTGCGCCGGCCGCGACCGGGCCGTCGGGGCAGGTGCTCAGCGATCGCCAGTTCCTGCTCTTCATCGAGCATTACCAGTCGATGGCGCCGGACGCCGTGTACGACCACCTAATGCAGACCACGGACGACCAGCGCCTGATGATCCAGCTCAGCGGGGCGCTCGAGCAGGACCTGTGCTTCCACGCCTGCCAGGGCTCCAAGGGCACGGACCTGGTATGGGCCACCACGGCGGGCACGATCGGTTGCGCCCAGGTGGTCTACGACCGCCAGCAGCACCTCCAGCTGTTCGCCAGCATGGGCATGACCGGAGACCCGCTCGCGCAGCGGACCATCGAGCAGATGCAGCTGGTCAACACCTACAAGTGCAAGCTCGGGGACCACTCACCGGAGCTCTGTGCCGCGTACTACCGCACCCAGAGCGAGATCTCCACCACCATGCACGACACCACCATGGCCATCATCGACAACATGGGCAACAGCGGCTGCACCGAGCACTGGGAGGAGGACCAGAGCGGCAACCGGACCTACCTCGGCTGCTGGTAGGCGCATCTCCAGCCGTCTGGGCAGGCGGCGGCCTCGGGCCTGGCTCTGAGCGCGAGTCGACCCCAGCTCGGCACCAGATCGCGGCCCCGCGCCCGTGGGTGACACAACCACGCTCCCGAGGCGTCTCTCCTACGATGGAGGCGATGCCGGTCACCACGGAGACTGAGCTGGAGACCGCAGCGGCGGCCCGGACGGACGCACGTCGCGCCGTGCCGGATCGCTTGCGGGAGCTCTTCGCCCAGCTCACCCACGGCAGCGACCCGGCCCTGGCCGAGATCTACGATCTGTCCGCCGCTCGCCTGTACGGGCTCGCCCTGTGGACCACCGGCTCTCGGGAGGACGCGGCGGACGTGGTGGCCGAGGTGTGGGTGAAGCTCGCCGAGCGGCGCGAACGGCTGCCTCGGGTACGGGATCCCCGGGCGTGGCTGTACACGGTGACCCGACGCCTGGCCATCGACGTACTCCGACGCCGGAGGCGGAGCGCGTCCGAGCCCCTCGCGGCCGCCGAGCTCGTGCAGTCACCGGATACGGCGGCAGACCGACGGGCTGACGGCCGGCGGGCCGCCGCGCTCCTGGCAGCCCTGCCGGTCCGCCAACGAGAGGTGGTGTACCTGCGCCACTACGGCGACTGCACCTTTACCGAGATCGGCGTCATCGTCGGGGTCACCCGATACACCGCTGCCAGCCGCTATCGTCTGGCGATCCACCGCCTGCGGCGCTTGATGGAGGTGGAACCATGACTCTCCGTGATCCCATGGCCGAGCTCCTGCGCGGTCTCGAGCCGCCGCAGCCCCCTTCAGGCCTGCGGCGGCGCGCCCTGACCGCAGCGCAGCTCCGGAGGGAGATTCCCTCGGATCCGTGGTTTCGACTGTGGTCCAGCCCCACCTGGAGGATCGTGTGGGTGGCCTCGGTGCTGATCCTGCTCGCCGGCCACCTGATCCTGTCCTTGCCCGACAGGCAATCCGCGAAGGTGCAACAGACCACCCTGGTGATCGTTGGTGCAGCCACGCAGGGTGAGCTGGCAGAGCTCGTAGACCTGCCCCGACTCGATATCGACCACCTGCCGAGGCTGGACGACGTCACCGTCCGGTCCGTGCTCGAGAGGAACACCAACGATGACAGCTGAGACCCCTCCCCGCTCGTCCCGAACCCACGTGGTTCTGGCCGCCCTCTTCGTCCTCGTTCTCGGCGTGTTGCTCGCCGCGCGTCTCGTGGCCCGAGACGGCGAGCCGGAGGCCGCCCCGGCGACGGTGCCGCAACCGGCACGGGTGGTCATCGCCGACCTGGAGGTGCCGTGCTGGTCATGCCCGGCGGCCCGGGGATGGCCACTGCGCTTCCGGACCGACCTCGACCTCCTGGCCCCACTGGGCGACGGCCGGGCCAACGCCGCCGAGTACTTCATGCAGTTTGAGAAGGACCGTGGTCCGCGTTACGAGGAAGCGCAGGCCCTCGCCGCGCGGCGCCAGAGTCCTCCGGCCGAGCTCGAGTGGGTCGGAGCCGTCGTACCCCCCGACGATCCACTGCTGCTTGAGGCCCAACCCTGGGTCGACCAGGCCGAGATGCGTTTCTACCCCGACGTCTTCCCCATGGAGGGATACGAGACCCGGATCACCAACCTGCTGTACATGTTGCACCTGGCCCGCTCGTGGATCGCGCGCGGGCTGCAGGCAGAGGATCCGAGGGCAGGGCTCGAGGACTGCCGGCGCGCCATCCGTCTGGGGCGGTTGCTGCGGCAGGAGGACGTGGTCCTCATCAACGACCTGGTGGGTCTCGCCTGCATTCACCTCGGCAGCCGCGGCGTCTACGAGATCGCCCTGCGCACCGGCGACCTCGAGCTGTCACTCCTGGCATCGGTGGTCATCGGTGAGGTGGCCCCGCAGCACCTGTACAGCTCCCAGCGCGTGACCTCCGTCGACACCGAGCCCTTCCTCCGCCGCACCTCGGACGGCGGGGTTGAGATGGACCTCCCTGAAGCACACGTGGACACGATCGTGGAGATGCTCACCTCGTGCCCCGACCGGCGCTTCCGCGGCGAGGCCACCCTGGGCAGCCACATCGTGCTCTACCACGGCACGCCGGAGCAGCAGGCGAAGGTCCGCACCGCGCTGGAGCAGGTGGCCACGGGCGATGATCCAATCCAGGCGGATTTCGCCCGCAAGGTCCTGGCCGAGCCGCCATCTCAAAAGCTCCTCGCTGAGGTGCTCGAGGCCCGAGGCTGATCCGGAGCTCCTCAGTCAGCACCTCCTCTTCGCCGGAAGCCCTTGGTCGAGGTGCTGCCGAAGGTGGGCCCCGGCGTGCTCAGCTGCCAGGCTTGAAGACCGTGGAGAGTGATCGCCTCGCTCACTTCCCAAGATCTTCGAGGCCGGCACCGCTGAAGCGGATTCCCGGGCGAGACCAGGTCGCCGGTCGTCCCCGTCACAGAACAGGCTCGTGGCAGCATGGAGAATGTGGCCATGCAATCGGACGATGCCAGGCTTGAGGATCGTGGGAGGCGGCCGAGCCGGCCACTACCCAGGATCCTCAAGCCTGGCATCCTGGCCCTGCTGCTGCTCGGAGTGCTCCCGGCGGCCGCGCAAGGTCCTTCCATCACCGGTTCCAGCTTCACCTATCTCGGGGCGTTCCGCGTCAGCTGTCCGGGTGACGCCTGCAGCTACAACCTGAACGACCTGGGCCTGGCAGCAAGCCAGGGCGGTCTGTGGGTCACAGACCACGTCTACGACACCGCGGTGCGGCGCATCTCCGTTCCTGAGGCGCCAGTGATCTCCGTGACCTTCGGCGATCTGCCGGTGGCCTCCACTCTGGAGGGTCCGCTCGCGACCGCCGGCTGCTTCGGGGACTACAGCGACCTCTCGGGAGTGACCGCCATCGGACCCGAAGCGGCGACCACGTGTCGCGACTGGTACAACGTGGCCGGCGAGTACACGCCGGTCTTCAGACGCAGGCCCACGGCCGCCCTCCAGGAGGTGGGTCCCCGGTCAGACCCCTTTCATCCCAACAAGCTCGGCGCCTACCTCTTCACCCTCCCGGCAGACTGGGTGAGCAGCCAGTCCCTCGGCAGCAAGACGCTGGTGACCGGCTTCTCACGTGAGGCCGGCGCCTTCGGCGGCTCCCAGGGTCCCACCCTGTTCGCCTTCGACCCCGACAACCCGGTGGACGCGGCGGACCTGCTCTACTACCGCGAGATCTACCCGGGCTGCCCCGGCAGCTGCGACTTCCCGGGTTACGAGTCGGTGGACTCCTGGATGGGCGCCGACTGGGTGCGGTCCGCGACGGGTGATGCGGTCCTCGTCGCCGGGGTCAAGGGCGGTTCGACCTGCTACGGTCTCGGCAGCGCCTGCGGCGATCCCTGCCGCGCAGATCAGGGTTACCACGGTTACCCTTACAGCCCCCAGGTCCTGTTCTACGATCCGGACGACCTGGCATCGGGCCTCGCCGGCCTGGTGGAGCCGTGGCAGATCCTCCCCTACGCCACCTGGTCGCCGAGCGAGCTCTGGCAGCAGGAATGCCCTGACGTGGGCGGGCTGGCGTTCGACGTCTTCACCGGACGGCTCTACCTGGCCGAGCGTGTCGTCGGCCCGTTCGGCGAGGGCATCGTGCACGTCTACCAGATCACCGATCCCGTGGGCATCTTCCGCGACGGGTTCGACGACGGCACCCTCGATGCGTGGAGTCTGCCGGGAACCCGAGCTCGCTGAGCCCTCCCGCCGCTCGTCGTCGACCCCGTTGAGCTGCGAGGGCCGACTCGCCCGGGGCCGCCTCAGGAGCTCGATGATCGCGCCGCACGCGCCTCCGGCTGCTCCAGCCCGATGAGAGCCTCGGCGCCCTCGATCGGCGAACGCGCCTCGCCGCCGGGGAGGCTGTGCCCGCGATCTCCTCAGATCACGCCCTCGTCGGCGAGCTTGCGGATCACCGCGGCCTGGGTTTCAAGGCTGTGCGCACGTCCGCCCGCACCGCCGGTCAGAGTGTTGGCGGGGTAGAAGGCGTGCCCGGCGTAGCTTGCGGCGTAGGCCTCGAAGCGCTGGCGCGAGATCAGGTTCTCCATCCCCGGCCGGCGCCGGAACCGGCGCAGCGCACCGAGGTCGATCTCGGCGCAGGCCACCACGCTCTCGCCCTGGCCGGCCTCGGCCAGCACGTTGCCCCGGAAGTCGACCACCATCGAGCCGCCGTCCGCCGAGGCTCCCGGCAGGGCCATGCCTTCGATGCCGGCGGTGTTGCACGAGACCAGGTAGACCAGGTTCTCGAGCGCCCGCGCGCGGCGCGCGATCCCCTTCGGGGTCGGCCGCGGGCTCGAGATCTCGCAGGTGGAGTGCACGATCACCTCGGCGCCGCGCATCGCCATGCACCTCGCCACCTCGGGATAGAGGATCTCCTCCGAGGCGACCGCAGCGAGGCGCCCGATCGCGGTGCTCGCCACCGGAAAGACCCCGTCGAGACCGTAGCGGTCGAGGTACCGGTCCCACACGTCGTGGGGCGTCGGGCTGTACATCGAGTTCAGCCGACGGTAGCGCAGGACGATCTTCCCGGATGGGTCGAGAATGAAGCTGGTCTGGAAGTAGAGGCCGGGGAACCAACGGTCCTGCTCGTAGGCGTTGACCGCGAGAAAGACCCGGTTGGCCTCGGCCAGCCGGCCCAGGGTCTCGAGCTCGGCGCCGCCGTCCTCGAGGCACGCCCGTCCCGCCCACTCCTCGGGGCTCTCGCGGGTCGGGAAGCCGGTCAGGAGGTACTCCGGCAGGACCACCAGCCGGGTGTCGGGCCCGGTCCAGGCGAGAGTCGCCGGCAGCTGCCGTGCGAGCCGATCGAGGTTGCGCCGGATCAGGGCACGGGCCTCGCCGGCGTCCCGGCAGCCGGTGACGGCATGACAGGTGGTCTGCAGCGCGACCGCCCGGTAGCTGGTCTGCTCGCTCATCCGTGCCTCCTCGCGCCCGGCCTCGACGCGGGTCGCGTCCGCGCGGGGCGGCCCCTCGGCCGACGCCGCCCCGACCATTCTCTTCGATTCCGGCCGGGGTCGTGCGAACGGCCCCATTGCAGCTCGCTCAGCGCGACTCCCAGACCTCGAACAGCAGCTCTCCCGGGGCCACGGCCGTGACCGCCCTGCACCTCGGGTGGAGCGGCGTGTCGAGCTCGACGACCTCACCCACGCGGGCCGGGAGCAGGGCCGCGACAGCGGCGTCGAGGTCCGCCACCTCGAACGCCGGGGCGTGCAGCCCGGCGGCCAGGGGCAGGCTGTCGTGCGCCGCCGCGGGTTGGCCGAGAAAGTCGACCAGCTCGACCCGGATCTGCCGCGACTCGGGGTCCGAGAAGACCGTCAGCCGCATCTTCACGTCGGCTTCCGGAACCCCCACCAGTGCGCCCAGCCCGGGCGTCGCCAGCACCGCATCGGTGTGTTTGCCGAGCCCGCACCCCTCCCAGAAGGGCAGCAGGCGGTCGAGCTCCTTAGCGCTCCACACGAAGGCGTGCACCTCGGAGTGCAGCCGGTCGGGCTCGCCGTCGAGCAGCGACGGCCACCGGCTGCTCGTGCGCTCGAGCAGGGTCACGATCAGCCCGTCCGGACCGGTGACCTCGAGCTCCCGGATCACCACCGGACCGAACTGGTGGGCGGTGACCGGGCTGACGTGAAGGCCTGCGCCCGTCGCCAGGTCGACGCTGCGCACGATGTCCGAGCTGAACAGGTCGATGGCGAACGGGCGGGCGTCGAAGGGAGCGAAGCGTCGGGCAGGGACCGGCGTCGACACCAGACGGACGCGGCCGCGGGCCGACCCCGGCATCTCGAGCAGGCGCTCCTCGGGCTCCATGTCGAGGCCGTAGAGCGCCCGGGCCGCGGGCTGCGGCAGCGTGCCGGCGGCCCGGGTCTGGAAGCCGAAGACGGCCAGGAACTCCGTCATCCGGTCGAGATCGGAGGCGCCGATGACCGCATCACGAGGGCTCGCAAGCATGATTCACCTCACGTCAACCGGGCGATGACCTCGTTGGCCGCCCGCTGTGCCGACTCGAAAGTGCTCTCCATGCCGGGCGAGGCTACCGCGGTATGCTCGCCGGCGAAGTGCAGGCGCTGCCACGGCTCGGCCATCACCGGTTTGAGCCGGGTCGCCTGACCTGGGGCGTAGTGGGCGTAGGCCCCGCCTGCCCACGGGTCGTTGCCCCACGAGACGATCTTCGCCACCTCGACCCGGCCTTGGGTGGCCGGCCGGATCCGGGCGAGCTCGGAGAGCACCAGAGCGACCTGATCCTCCTCCGCCATCGCGTCGAGGGTGGCGGCGTTGGCGCCGTCGACCCAGCAGGTGAGGTTCTTGATCTGGCCCGACTCGTCCCGCACCGGGAACAGGCGCTCGATGATGGAGTCGGTCCACATCGAGGCGGGCAGGCCGTCGATCTCCCAGAACGGCTCCCTGGGCAC
This sequence comes from uncultured Acidobacteriota bacterium, assembly GCA_963714745.1. Lineage (GTDB taxonomy): Bacteria > Acidobacteriota > Thermoanaerobaculia > Thermoanaerobaculales > Sulfomarinibacteraceae > CAVQPK01. The sequence goes on along the minus strand of CAVQPK010000007.1, from coordinate 327,489 downwards.
CAGGAAGTACTTGGTGATCGCGGTGTAGGGCAGCTGCGCCACCGCTTCCGCCTGAAGGCCTTCGAACGGAGGGTCGACCTCGACTCGCCGAAGGGTCGCAAACGGCAACGTCAGCACGGCGAGCTCGCCCTCGATCACGGTCCCGTCCGCGCACTCGACCTCGACCCGGTCGGACAGCGAGCGCACCGCGGTAACCGCCTTGCCGGTCAGGATCCGGCCCGTGATCGCCGCCGCCATCTTCTCCGCCAAACGGGAGTTGCCTCCCGCGGCCATCATGATGCTGCCGCCCTTGCCCTGGCTGCGGCGCTGGGCGTCCCTGAGCGCCCACAGCGCGGAGGTGGTGGCGATGTCGTTGGTGTTGGGCGAGACGTTGATCAGCCGCAGCGCCTCCTCGGAGGCCCCACGCTGGCGCAGGTAGTCGTCGAGCGGGATGTCGAGCGCGGCATGGGTCGGGGAGATCCAGTCCTCGGGCCCGGTCAGCGGCAGCTCCTGGCCGGTGTAGAAGCCGAGCAGCAGCGGCGGCAGCAGCGGCCGCTCCGGACCGACCAGGCGGTTGGCGGTGGAGTTGGCCCACTCCCCCGCCGCCACGTTCTGGTCGCCGATGGTGACCAGGAGGTCGCGCTCGAAGCCCGGCGCTGGCCCCATCGCCGCACCGACGTGGGCCGCGATCTTGAGCAGGCGCTCGTAGCTGGTCGCGATCACCGGCCCGCCGGCCTCGGGGGTGCCGGGCACGTCATCGAGCGTGTGCACCCGGCCGCCGACCCGGTCGCGGGCCTCGACCAGCGTGACCTCGAGACCGCGCTCCTCGAGCAGCATGGCGGTCGCCAGTCCGGAAAGCCCGGCGCCGACCACCACGACGCTCCCGGACAGTCCGGCCGAGGTCGGGCGGCAGCCGAGCCAGGAGAGGGTCAGGGCCGCGCCTCCAGCGGCCTTGAGAAAGGTCCGGCGGTCGACGGCGGGCGGCGGCTGGACCCGCTGCGTCAGGGCGTTCTCACCGTGCTCGGCTGCGGGGTCGAAGGCCTTCGGGTCGGACATGGAACCGCTCCTTTCGGCTGGCTGTGGGCCTGGTCAGGCCTCCCAAGGGTTCATCGGCTTCCGGGCTCGCGCTTTGAATTGTACTAAGGTTATGATAAAGATACAACCAAGGTGCCACCCGCGAGCCTGCCCCGCGCCCGGAGCCTCCCATCGCCAGGCCTGACCCGCCTCGGCACGCATGTCCCGCTCGCCCTCGTGCTGGCAGCCGCGGCCCTTTCCGCAGCGTGCTCGGTCCCGGCCTCGGGCCGCCCGGTTCACGGCCCCGCGGACGGCGAGGTCCTCCGGGAGGCCCGCCCTCTGATGGGCACGTCGTTCGAGATCGAGGTCGTGGCGTCCGACCCGCGCCGGGGACGCGAGGCGATCGCGGCGGCCTTCGCCGAGGTCGAGCGCACCGAGGAGGTGCTCAGCCAGTGGAGCGAGTCGAGCGAGCTGAGCCACCTCAACCGGTCGTCAGGCGCGGTTCCGGTGACGGTGAGCCCGGAGCTGATGGTGGTTCTGGAGCGGGCGCTCTACTTCTCGTCCGTGACCGCCGGCGCGTTCGACATCACCTTCGCCGCCTGCGAAGGGGTGTGGTCGGTCGGTCGGCGGCGGATCCCGACCGACGCGGAGATTGCCGCCTGCCTCTGCCTGGTCGACTTCCGCCGGGTGGCCCTGGACCCTCAGCGCTCGACGGTCCTGCTCGCGCCGCACGGGACGAGGATCGGCCTCGACGGTCTGGCGAAGGGCTATCGTGTCGATCGCGCCGCCGCCGCGCTCGAGCAGCGCGGCATCGCCGACTACGTGGTCAACGGTGGCGGGGACATCCGGCTGTCGAGCTCCGACCCCACCCGGCCCCACCGCATCGAGGTGGCCCATCCGCGCCTCCTCGGCGCTCTGCTCGGAACGCTGTCGCTCACCTCGGGGTCGGTGGCCACGTCCGGGGACTACCAGCGGTACTTCGAGCGCGATGGCGTCCGCTTTCACCACATCCTCGACCCGGCGACCGGCCGTCCCGCCCGTCGGGCGGTGGCGGCGACCGTGCTCGCCCCGACCGCCATGGACGCCGACGCACTGGCCACCGGCCTGTTCGTGATGGGCCCGGAGGCAGGCATCGCAGCCGCCGAGCGGCTCCCGGGGGTGGAGGCGCTGATCGTGGCGCCCGACCTCTCGATCCACACCTCGTCCGGCTTCCCTGCGCTGCGCCCGGCGCTCCTCGATACGCCATGATCCGCGGTACGAACCTGCAGGGCCGGCCGCCGGGGCCCACAGCGCCCGTCCTGATACTCTCGATCTCACGGCACAAAGGAACCCCGCCATGATGACCTCTGCCTCGCCCGTTCTCGTGCCGCGGGAGGACCCCGTCGGCAAGATCCTGTTCGCGGTCACGGTGCTGGTCTTCGGTCTGGTGTGCTGCGTCGCGCTGATGACCCTGATCGCGGCAGTTCTGCCCGGTCTCACCGGGCGCAGCAGGAGGTCGCTCGAACGGGCGCCGGGGGGCGCCCTGCTGGTCGGCCTCGTCGGCTATGCGGTTCTCGGGCCGCTCGCCTGGTACCTGTACTCCGGGGCGTTCATCGAGCGGCTTCTGGAAACGGAGATCGTGCGCTCGTGGCTGGTCGGCGGCATCGTGGTGACCGCGGTGCTGGCGGCAGTGACCTTTCTCGGCGCCGCGGGGACCGCGGCCTACCTCGGGGGCCGGCTCGACCGCCTCCACGGCGGCGGCATGTCGGAGCTCCGGCAGACTGCGCTCGGAGCTCTGGTGGCGGTGCTGTCGAGCTGGTTCCCGGTGGTCGGCTGGCTGGTCGTGCTGCCCTGCCTGCTCGCGGCTTCGTTCGGCTCCGTGGTGCTGGGAGCGACCGGCGGGCGGCACCGGGTCCCGGCCGGGGTCCCGGCCGCAGCGCGCACCCCGAACCAGGGCGGCTAGCGGTGCAAGGGTCCGCTACGCGGAGGAGCGAGACGTCATGACCACGGGCGACAGCGATCGCGACACCTGGGACATCCTGGCGGAGTACCGGGCCCGCGGCCTGGCGGCCGAGGTCGGGCTCGGCACGCGGCCGGCGGTGCTGGTGGTGGACTTCATCCGCGGTTTCACCGACCCCGCAAGCCCGCTGGGCTCGAACCTCGACACCGAGGTGGCCGCCACCGGCACCTTGCTGGAGGCGGCCCGGCGCGCCGGGATCCCGATCTTCTTCACCACCACCGCGTACGACGCCGAGTGCCGGGAGGCCGGTCTGTTCGTGAAGAAGGTGCCGTCGCTGCGCACCCTGGTTCGGGGATCGCGGGCGGTCGAGCTCGACCCGAGGCTCGGCCGACGGGAGCACGAGGTCCTGATCGAGAAGCACTACGCCAGCGCGTTCTTCGGCACCTCGTTGGCCTCCATGGCCGCGGCCTCCCGGGTGGACACCCTGCTGATCGCCGGCTGCACGACCAGCGGCTGCATCCGCGCGACCGCGGTCGATGCGCTCCAGCACGGCTTCCGGGGCGTGGTGGTGCTGCAGTGCGTTGGCGACCGTGCACCGGAGCCGCACCGGGCCAATCTGATCGACATCCAGGGCAAGTACTGCGATGTCATGGGCCTCGACGAGGTGCTGGACTACCTCGAAGGGCTCGCTGCAGCCCGAGCCTGAGCCGGGGTCAGAGCTCGCCGCCGACCCGGATCAGGTGCCGCCCGACCAGCTCGCGGCGCTCGAACGCGCGGTGGAGATCGGCCACCTGCTCGAGTTCCCAGACCTTCTCGACCGGAACCTTCCACAGGCCCTGGCGCAGCGCCTGGTGGATCTCCGCGTGCTCGCGCCCGGCGGTCTTCGCCATCGCCAGGTAGAGCAGAAAGCCCCGCACGGCGATGCTCTTGGCGTACAGCTGGGCGCTGATGTCGACCGGAGGCGCCGAGCCCCCGATCGCCCCCAGGTAGATCACCTGCCCGAACGGAGCCACCGCCTCGAAGTTGCGCGGCGCCTCGGGCCCGGCGATGCCGTCCACGATCAGGTCTGCGCCGCGCCCGCCGGTGATCTCGCGAACCGCCTCCACCCAGTCGACGCGGGAACGGTTGACCCAGTCAGCGTCGGCGAACCGGCGCGCGTGGGCGATCTTGTCGTCACTGGAGGCGAGCCCGATCACTCTGACGCCGAGACGCTTCGCGATCTGGGAGCCCATCACCGGCACGTTGCCGGCGGCGCCGTGGAACAGCACGGTCTGACCCGCCGACAGCCCGCCGGCGGTGTGCAGCACGTGCCAGGCGGTGTAGGTGATGCAGGGAAAGGCCGCCGCGAGCCACCAGTCGAAGTCGTCGGGAATCTCGAACAGGTGGCAGTGGGGCGACGAGACCGGAGCGAGCGCATACTCCGCGCAGCCGCCCGGGTATCCCAGGAAGGTCCGCCGGGTGCCGAGCAGCGCGCGGTCGACCCCTTCGCCCACCGCCTCGACCACGCCCGCGTACTCGAACCCCGGCGTGTAGGGGAAACCGAGCGCCTTGTAGGCCACCCGCGCCGATCGGGCGTGGCAGTCGAGCGGGTTGAGCACGGCGTACGCGACCCGGATCCGGGCCTGTCCCGGGCCCGGCGCCGGGACCGGCACCTCGCTGAGCCGGAGCACCTCGGGCCCCCCGGCCCGTTCCGCGACGACGGCCTTCATGGGCACCTCCCGGAAAGCCGCGTGCCCGGCCGCGAGGCCGGGCACGCGCTCGGTTCACGCATCCATGGCTGAGCGAGGCGCGTGCGGACGCCCGGTCCCCCGCCCTACTCGGTCTGGGTCATCTGCCGGTCGCCGTGCTCTCGCACCCTGCGCAACGCCTCCCCGGCCGACTCCATCGGCGCCCACGGCAGAGGCTCCTGCGGCACCGGAGGCCTGAGACCGGTTTCCTCCTGACAGCTCGAGAGAATGGTCGCGAGCGGCGGTCCCATGTCGAAGTCCTTGACCTCCTTGCGCGTCTCCTTCATGGCGGCGCGCAGCGCGGCGGAGGCCTGCGGGTCGCCGACCACGACCCCGTAGTCCTGCTTCGCCTTCTCCGCCGAGACCAGACCCTTGGCGACGTCCGCCTCGACCTTCTCCACCGGACGGTCGAGCGGGTCCTTCCAGCCCCCGCCGCCGGCAGTGCGGTAGACCAGCATGTCGCCCGGTTTGACCTTGATCTCGTCACACTTCGACGGCAGCCGCTCGACGGTGCCGTCGGCGCGTTTGAGGATCTTCTCCGAGCGGGCGCCCGGCTTGCCGCCGAGGATTCCCCACGGATAGGTCAGCCAGCGGTCGTCGTGGATCGAGACCTCGCCCGGCTCGAGGTAGACGTAGCGTTTCTCGATCCCGTTGCCGCCGCGGTGGAATCCGGCGCCGCCGGTGTCCTCGATGGTGGTGTAGCCGTCGATGCGGACCGGGTAGTAGGACTCGAGGTACTCGGTGGGGATGTTCTCGAACAGCGGCCACCAGGAGTGGCCGTCCATGCCGTCGCCGATCGGGCGGCCGGGAATGCCGCCGTAGGAGATCTCCATCAGGTAGAAGAACTCGCCCTTGCCGTCCCACCCCGAGTAGAGCATGTAGGGCGAGGTGCCGTAGCCGGCCGCGGTGGTGTGCTCCGGGCTCTTGCGGGCCAGCGCCCCGCCGAGCACGTCGAACAGACGGGTCAGGGCGTGGGTGCGGCAGCCGAGGGCCGACGGGAACCTCGGGTGCAGCAGAGAGCCGTCGGGGATGACCACGTGCAGCAGCGGGTAGAAGCCGTCGTTGAACAGGATCTGGGGGTCGAAGACCATGATCAGGTAGACCCCGATGAACATCTTGAACATGCCCTCGTTGAGGTAGAAGTTCACCGGTCCGACGGCCTGCGGATCGGTCCCGCTCCAGTCGAAGTAGGCGTGCTCGCCCTCCCGCCAGATGGTGAGCTTCATCTTGTAGGGGCCGTGTCCGAGGCCGTCGTCGTCGATCCAGTCCTCGAACGACTGCGGCTCCTCGGGGATGTTCTGGACGATCAGCTGGGCCATCGCCCGATAGGTCCGGTCGAGCAGCGCCTGGCAGGCGGCGAGGTAGGTGTCCTTGCCGAACCGGCGGCAGATCTCCTCGACCCGGTGCACCGCCGTCTTGCAGCCGGCGATGATGCCCATCAGGTCGGCGCGGTTCATCTCCGGCATGCGGACGTTGTTGAGGATCAGCCGGATCACGTCGTCGACCGGCTTGCCCTTCCGGAACACCTTGACCGGCGGGATCCTGAGACCCTCACCGTAGACGGTCTTGGCCCCGGTCGGCAGGGAGCCGGCGAGCGGCCCCCCGGCGTCCATCTGGTGGCCGAACATGCTCGACCACCCGATCAGCTCGCCCTCGAAGAAGATCGGGACCAGCACCAGCCAGTCGTTGATGTGGGAGATCGCCCCGCCGCAGTGGTAGGGGTCGCTGGTGAGGATCACGTCGCCCGGGTCGACGGTGTCCTGGAACGTCTCCATCATCTCCGAGATGTAGGAGCCGAACTGGCCCACGACCATGCGACCGAGGGGGTCGGTGATCATCGGGAACTCGTCGTGCTGCTCGCGGATGACCGGGCTCATGGCGGTCCTGAACAGCACCGCGTCCATCTCGTGCCGCGCATTCTTGAGGGCGCCTTCGATGATGTCGAGGGTGACGGGGTCGATCTCGATCTTCGGGATCTTGGCGACTTTGACATCCTTCATGGCTTCATCCCTCCCGCGAGCCGCTGGGGTTGATCAGGATGTTCGAGAACCGGTCGACCTCGGCCGTGTACCCCGCCAGCACCACGGTGGTGGAGTCGAACTCGGTGATGACTGCCGGACCGGCGACGCGGTTGCCCGGCCGGAGCTTGGCGCGGTCGTAGACCTTGGTCGGGATCCAGCTCCCCTTGGAGTAGACCTGGTGCTCGCTGACCACCGCGTGAGCGGAGTCCGGGGGGGACAGCTCGTGCGCCTGGTGCACCCGGGGGTCGGGCACCTTGCCGACCCCGACCGCCCGGAGGTTGACGATCTCGCACGCCGTCCCCTCCATCCGGAAGCCGTAGTACTGCTCGTGCAGGGTGTTGAACCGCTCCACGAGCAGGTTCTTTCCGGCCTTGCCGAGCTCGGCGAGGGTCACCTCGACCGGGATCTCGTAGCCCTGGCGGTAGTAGCGCAGGTCGACGTTGTAGGTCAGGACGCGGCGCTCCCGGGCGACCCCTTCCCGCTCCAGCCAGACCATCGCCTCGCCGCCGAGCTCCTCGAGGATCCCGATCACCTCGGCGGCCTCGACCGACTCGATGGTGCGGATGAAGGTGCGGGAGAACTCCTCCCGGAAGTCCGCCACCAGGTCGCCCTCGGCGCAGAGCACGCCGGGGGCGGGCGGCACGATCACCGGGAACGAGCCCATCAATTCGGCCACCGCGTTGGCGTGCATCGGCCCGGCCCCGCCGAACGCGACCAGGGCGAAGTCCCGCGGATCGTAGCCGCGCTGAACCGAGACCAGCCGGAGCGCCCCGGCCATGTTCTCGTTGACGATGTCGAGGATGCCCGCGGCCGCCTGGTGGACGTCGAGCCCGAGCGCGTCCCCGATCGTGGTGACGGCGGCCTTGGCCGCCTCGACGTCGAGCACCATCTCGCCGCCGAGCAGACGCGGCGGCAGATGGCCGACCACCACGTTGGCGTCGGTCACCGCGGGCTCCGTGCCGCCCTTGCCGTAGCAGGCCGGTCCGGGGACCGCCCCGGCCGACTGCGGACCGACCCGCAGCGCCTTGGTGATCGCGGGGACGTGCGCGATGGACCCGCCGCCGGCACCGACCGAGTGAACGTTGACGCTCGGCACCTTGACCCTGAAGTGACCGAGCTCGGTCTCGCGGGCGAGGCCGGGCTGGCCGTTCTGGCACAGGGCGACGTCGGTCGAGGTTCCGCCCATGTCGAAGGTCAGGATGTCTTCGTACCCGGCCCTCTTGGCCACCGCGAGGGCGCCGGCGACGCCGCCCGAGGGCCCGGACAGGATCGCGTAGACCGGCTTCTCCTGGGTCACCTCCGAGGTCATGAGCCCGGCGTCGGAGCGCAGGATGTTGACCTCGCAGCGCACGTTGTCGGCCCGCAGCGACCCGGTGAGATTCTTCAGGTAGCCCGCCACCTTGGGCCGCACGTACGAGTTCATGCAGGCCGTCAGGGTGCGCTCGTACTCGCGGAACTCGGGCAGCACCTCCGACGACAGGGTCACCGGGAAGCCCGGGTAGAGCTCCGCGATGATCTTCCCGATCTCGCGCTCGTGGGCCGGGTTGGCGAACGAGTTGATCAACGACACGGTCAACGACTCGGTCCCCGACTCGACCAGATCCCGGACGATCCCCCGGATCTGCTCCGGGTCGACCGGCCGGATCACCTCGCCCATCGCGGACATCCTCTCGACCGCCTCGCGGGTGTCCTCGAGGGCGGCCGGCGGATCAGGCTTCATCATGATGATCCAGCCCGCGAGCGGTCCCGGGGTCTGCGACCGTGCCAGGTGGAGGATCTGGCCGAACCCGACGGTGGTGATCAGCCCGACCCGCGCCCCTTTGCTCTCGAGCACGGCGTTGGTCGCCACCGTGGTGCCGTGCATGATGCCCGACACCTCCGCCGGTGATGCGCCGCTCTCCTGCAGGATCCGACGCACTCCGACCAGGACCCCCTCCGAGGGATCAGCGGGGGTCGATGGGGTTTTCACTCGATAGGAGACACCCTTCTCGTCCTGGACCAGCATCAGGTCCGTAAAGGTGCCACCGACGTCCACGCCCAGACGATAGGACATCACTCCTCCTTCCGGCCCGGCTCCGACGGCTGGCATCGCCAGCAGCGGTGGGGTTTGAACACGAGGTTGTCATGGTCATGCGAGCGGCCTGCCACGGCCTCGGTGGAACGCAGCTCGTCCGTCACGGTCGATCCGCCCTTTCCGCGATGCTCGCGTACAGCTGTCGTGGCGTCCCTGCCGCCAGCACCCGACTCGGCAGCTTCCGACCCAGGAAGCCCTCCATCCGGCGCGAGACCTGCTCGACGGCGGCGATGTCGATCCCGGTCTCGATCCCCATCTCCTCACACATGTTGGCGAGGTCCTCGGTGGCGATGTTCCCGGCACCGCCGGCGAGAACAGGGCACCCACCGAGGCCTCCGATCGAGGCGTCGAAGGTCTCGATCCCGACCTCCATCGCGGCCAGCGCGTTGGCCAGGCCGAGCCCACGGGTGTCATGGAGGTGGAGGGAGAGCTCAATCTGCGGGAGCTCGGCCCGCAGTCGCGCCATGGTCGTACCCACCTGTCGCGGGTTGCCCAGCCCCACCGAGTCGGCGATCGAGAGCTCGCGGATTCCCATGTCGACGAACCGGTGCGCCAGCCCGACCACGCGATCCTCGGCGACTGGACCCTCGAAGGGACACCCGAAGGCGAGCGCGATCACCGCTTCGACCGTGAGCGTCTCGCCCTCGACCCTGGCCATGATCTCGCGGCAGGCGGCGAGCGACTGCGCGACCGACATGCCGACGTTCCTCAGGTTGTAGGTGTCGGTCGAGGTGACGACCAGACGGACCCCGTCGGCGCCGGCCCCGATCGCCCGCTCGACCCCTCTGAGGTTGGGAACCAGAGCGGTGTAGCGGGTCCCCGGGCACGCGCTCGATCCCGGCCATGACCTCCGCGGCGTCGGCCAGCTGGGGCACCACCGTCGGGCTCACGAACGAGGTGGTCTCGATCTTCCTGACTCCCGCCCGCGCGAGCGCGTTCACCACCTCGACCTTGAGCGCGGTCGGGATCAGCTCCCGCTCGACCTGGAACCCGTCCCTCGGACCGACCTCGACGATGGTGACCCCTCGGGGAGTGCTCATCACTTCAGATGGCTCCCTGCTCGACGAGCGCGTCGAGCTCGTCCTCGCGGAGCCCGAGCTCCGCGGTCAGGACCTCGCGGGTGTGCTCGCCCACCGAGGGGCCGGCCCACTCGGTGCCGCCCGGCGTCGCGCTGAGCTTGGGGATGATCGCCGGGAGCTTGAGCGGCCCGCCGCCGGCCTCGACCTCCTCGAACAGACCTCGGGCCTGGAAGTGGGGATCGGCCACCATGTCCTCGACGCTGTAGATCAGCCCGGCAGGCACCCGCGCCTGCTCCAGTCGGTCGAGGATGGTCGCGGCATCGAGCGAGCGGGTCCAGTCGGCGATCGCCCCGTCGACGCTCTCCTGGTGCTCGAGCCGGCCCGCGTTGTCCTTGAGGGCCGGGTCGTCGGCCATGTCCGGCCTCCCGGCCGCCTCCATCAGCCTGCGGAAGATCGAATCACCGTTGCCGCCGATGATCACGTGCTTGCCGTCCCGGACGGGTAGGTGTTGGTCGGGACGACCCCGGTGATGGTGGTGCCCGATGGTTCGCGCACGATGCCGAGCCGATCGTACTCGGGTACGACCGCCTCCATCATGTTGTAGACCGCCTCGTAGATCGCAACGTCCACCACCTGGCCGGCGTGGTCGGCGCTGCGGTCGCGGTGGAGCAACGACCATCAGGATCCCGAACGCGGCGTGCAGCCCGGTCAGCGAGTCGCCGAGACTGAGGTTCGCCCTGCACCGGGGGTTGGCCCGGGAAGCCGTTGACGAACCGCAGTCCGCCGACCCCTTCGCAGACCGAGGCGTACCCCGGCCTCGAGGCATAGGGACCGTCCTGGCCGTAGCCGGAGATCCGGGCATAGACGATTCCCGGGTTGGTGGCACGAATATCCTCGGGCCCGAGGCCCCAGGATTCCATGGTCCCGGGCGGAAGTTCTCGATCAGCACGTCGACCCGGTCGGCAAGGCGCCGCACGATCTCCCGCCCGGCCCGGTGTTTCAGATTGGCGGTCACCGACCGCTTGTTGCGGCCCAGGCTGTACCACCACAGCGAGGTGTCGCCCTCCACCGCCCGCCAGCCGCGCACCGCGTCCCCGGTTCCGGGCGGCTCGATCTTGATCACCTCGGCGCCGAAGTAGGCAAGCAGCGTTCCTGCGAAGGGCCCCGCCATCAGCTGACCGAGCTCGAGGACCTTGACGCCAGAAAGCGGCTTTCCCGTCATGCCATCCCACTGCCTTTCGCGACTGATCGCCGGCCTTCCTTCGCGCTGTCGGGCTGGACCATGGTAATATTGTCATATTGTACGGGCAATCTGTCAATGAGTCATCGGCGCCACCCTCAGCCCACATCGCCGTCCGGCCTCCCGGGACCCACCCCGAGGCGCGGAGGGGGGGACCCGACCCGCTCGATGAAGAGAAGTGAAGTTATTTTTTCACATCTAGTTAGCGTCACGCACCGCGAACGTTGGAGGGGGTCCTGGCCGAGCGACCGCCGCGCCGGCGCCGAGCCTTCCCGGCGGGGCGCAGGGCCACGGGCTCCCTCGCGCCGGTCGTGCTACGATCTCGCACGCGACGTGTGGACGATTCGCGCGAACCGGGTACAGACGGCGTCACACCGGAGCGTGGCGCGGCGTACCGCCGGCCGACCGTCGCTCGGACATCTCATCGAGGTCGAAGCATGATGGTTCCACGAGACCCGTCCCTCAGGTCAGAAGCCGAGCAGCCGGCCGCTGTGTTCGTGGACAGCGGAGTCCCGCTGTACTACCAGCTCGCCACGATCCTGCGCGAGAACATCATCTCCGGACGCTATGCGATCGGGGACAAGATGCCGACCGAAGCCGAGCTGGTGGACCAGTACGCGGTGAGCCGGGCGACGGTGCGGGGCGCGCTCCAGAACCTCAAGGAAGAGCACCTGATCCGCCGGGAGGCCGGGCGCGGCACCTTTGTCGCCGCCATGCCCCACTTCACCGGCACGCTCAAGATGGACGGCACTCTCAACGGCCTGATCGCGATGGGCCTCGCGACCTCACCGCGGCTGGTGGAGCTGCGGCAGGTGACGGTGACCGCCCACCAGGCGGAGGCGCTGGGCATGGAGCCCGGCACGCCGGTGATCCGTGCCTACCGCGTGCGCTACTACAAGGACCATCCCTACTGCTACATCGTCAACACGCTGCCGCTCGAGATCGGGAAGCGGATCAGCGAGCAGGACTGGGAGAGCGGCTCGATCCTGATGCACCTGCAGAAGAGGCATCACATCCAGCTCGGCGACGCGGACGAGTACGTTCGCGCGACCGTCGCGGATGCCACCCTCGCGAGGTGGCTGCAGGTCCGGATCGGGTCCCCGCTGCTTCAGGTGGACTACCTGATCCGCGACATCAACGGCCACCCGGTGGAGACGCCCGTCATCTACTACCGCAGCGATCTGCACGCCTTCACTCTGCGCCTCACCTGGTCTGCCGACGGCCCCGGGGGAGGGGAAGGCTGGTCGCTGCGGGACGAGTAGCGGTCGGACCCGTGGTCGTCGCGGTCGTCATCGCGCGAGCACAGCCGGAGGGCGCTCCCGACGAGCTTGCGGCTCGCGCACGGAAGTGCGACTCGAGACGGTGATCGGCGGCACGGGGAGGCAACCGGTGTCCCACACCCTGGCCGAGAAGATCCTGTTGGCCCATACCGACCGGCAGGATCTGCGCCCGGGCGACATCGTCGCCGTGACCTGCGACCTGGTGCTGGCCAACGACGTCTCCGGACCGGTGGCGTTCAAGGCCCTCGAGCGGATGGGCGCCACGGCCGTCTTCGACCCCACCCGGGTGGTCATGGTCGCCGACCACTTCATGCCCGCAAAGGACGTGCGCTCCGCCGAGCTGCAGCAGCGCCTGCGGGAGTGGTCCCAGCGCCACGGGGTGCACTTCTTCGACCAGGGCCGAGGCGGCATCGAGCACGCGGTCCTCATCGAGCGCGGCTTCGTCGTCCCCGGAATGGTCATCGCCGGCGGTGATTCCCACACCTGCACCTACGGCGCCCTGGCGGCGTTCGGAACCGGCCTCGGCTCGACCGACATCGCCGGCTGCCTGGCGCTGGGCGAGATGTGGCAGCGGGTGCCCGAGACGATCTCGGTCGAGCTCGAGGGCGAGCTCGCGGCCTTCGTCAGCGGCAAGGATGTGATCCTGGCGGTGCTCGACCGGATCGGCGTGTCGGGGGGGCTCGGCGCGGTGCTCGAGTTCGGCGGGCCGGGCGCCGGAACGCTGTCGGTCGACGAGCGATGCGCCGTCTCCAACATGGCCGTGGAAGCTGGCGCCGAGACCGGCATCTTCCCCGCCGACGAGGTCACCTCGAGGTACCTTCGCGGGCGGACCGACCGGCCCTGGAGCCCGCTTCGTTCGGACCCGGACGCCGAGATCCGGCACCGCCTCCGGATCGAGCTGAGCACCCTGACCCCGCTGGTCGCCCTGCCCCACTCGCCGGGCCTCGTCGCACCGGTGGCCGACGTGCTGGGTCGGCCCGTCGAGCAGGTCTACATCGGCAACTGCGCCAACGGGACCCTGACCGACCTCCGCCAGGCGGCGGCCGTGCTCCGGGGGCGCACGATCCACCCTCGGACCCGGATGATCGTCGTACCGTCGACTCAGCTGGTCTACAACGCGGCCCTCGAGGAGGGTCTGCTCGAGACCTTCGTCACCGCCGGGGCCCTGGTGTCGACCCCGACCTGCGGCGCCTGCTTCGGGGGCCACATGGGCATCCTCGCGCCGGGCGAGACCGCCATCTCGACCACCAACCGCAACTTCAGGGGTCGCATGGGTTCGCAATCGGCCGCCGTCTACCTCGCCAACGCCTGGGTCGCGGCCGCCGCGGCGGTGGCCGGCGAGATCGTCGATCCCTCCGCCGTCGTCGGGAGGCCGGGGGAATGATCATCCACGGCTGCGCGGTCGTGATCGACACCGACGACGTCGACACCGACGTGCTCTACCCTGGCCCCTACCTCAACATCGACGACCCCGAGCAGATGAAGGCCCATCTCTTCGAGGGCCTCGACCCCTCGCTCCGCAACCAGCTCCGGGGCGACACGGTGCTGGTGGTCGGGTCCAACTTCGGCGCCGGCTCATCTCGGGAGCACGTGGTGCTGGCGATGAAGGCGTCGGGCGTCCGGGCGGTGCTGGGCCGCAGTTTCGCCCGCATCTTCTACCGCAACTGTATCAACCTGGGCCTGCCGGCTGTGGTCTCGGCGCCCGCGGTGGCAGCCGCGCGGCTGGGGTCGACCGTCCGGGTTCTTCCCCAAGACGGAGAGGTCGAGATCGACGGAGGTCGATTCGAGGTCTCGCCGATGCCCCCGTTCATCCTCGACATGATCCGACGCGGCGGGCTGGTCGACTGGGTCCGGAGCCGACTCGCCTCGGGCTCGGCCCCGGCCGCACCCGAGACCTCTCCACACCGGGAAGAAGAGGAGAACCGACCATGAACCGAGCACCCGCGGCAGTCGTCATGCTTGTCTGCGTTGCAGCGATCTCGTGCGCAACATCGGCCCCTCCACCGGAGATCCAGCAGCAGAGCGAGCACCGGATCTGGTACACCGGTCCGGAGCTCAGAGCGGAGCTCGAGTTCCGCTGGGCGGCGCGCCATCCGGGCGAGGAGTGGCTCGTCGTCAGGCTCGCAGCGGCGGGTGCAGGGTCGGCGGTGAGCCCGATCGCACGGGAGGCGGTCACAGTGCGCACCCCGGACGGGCGGAGGCTCGCCCTGCCGGACCAGACCTCGTTTCGCGCCGCCGCAGGCTCGCTCCGCATCGCCCTCGAGAGCTACGACGCCTTCGAGCCCTTCTCCCACCGCTTCGACCGCTCGTTGAGGCCGTCGAGCGAGTGGTTCTTCAGCCCCGCCGGCGCGGCCTCCGATCGCGACACCATCTACCCGTCACGGCAGCAGTTCTGCGCCGGCCCGCTGGTCTTCCAGGTCCCTGGCGGGGTCCAGCCCGGGCCGTGGACGCTGGTGATCGAGATGCGGGAGAGCACGGTCCGGATCCCATTCACCGTCGCCCCGACCGTCGCGACCGAGTGACCCCGAAAAGCTCGGCGCTCTCGACGTAAGCGCTGCGCCCCGAACAGGCCCCGCGCCGACGGCCGCGGACCATCAGGTCGAGCGTCGTCCCGGCCGCGGCAGCAGCATCCAGGTCCGCTGACGGTAGGCCTCCCACTCCGGGTAGCGTGACATCGACGCCTCCTTGTGCACCACGTTGGTGAGGAAGACGCCGCCCCAGACCCAGGCCAGGATCAGCCACGGAACCCAGTGCTGCACCAGCAGCGCGTAGGACCCGTAGATCATCATCTCGCCCAGGTAGTTGGGGTGCCGCACCCGGGCGAACATGCCGTCGGTGATGAGCCCCCGACGGATCCTGAGGGTCGTGTTCTTCTGGCAGTCCGCCGCCATCATCACCGCGACACCCAGGGTATGGGTCCCGATCGCGAGCGCGATCAGCCAGCCTGGAGGCTGGGGCCGGTCGCCCAGCAGCGGTGAGATCAGCAGCACGGGAAACACCCAGTACAGGCCGAGCACCAGGACCCAGGTCATCACCGCGCCGCCCCAGGTGATCCGCCGCTCCCAGCTCGCGTCGGGGAAGGCGACGTGCTTGAGCAGCCAGCACAGGCCGTAGGTGCCGTGCAGCGCGAGGTAGACCCAGGCGGCAGTCGAGAAGTTCCGGAACGACACCATCAGAATCGCCACGAAGAGCACCGTGGTCGCCTTCTGGAGGTTGATCACCCAGGCCATCTTGAGCACCCGCGGGCCGCCCAGAAAGTCCTCGCTGGCGTATCGGTTGACACGCCCCAGGACCCGGAACACCGCGGGCACCGGATGCTGCGTCTCGCTGATCACGACCACCCTCCGATCGTCGGCCACGGCAATGGCCGCTCCGCCGCGCCGGTCTCGGCTGACCGCGGGCGAGGTCAGATCACCACTGTCGATCTCGAGGTTCGATTCAGGCTACCACGGGGCCGGCCACCCGGACCGCTCCTCGCCGCAGGACGACAGCAGGATCCGACGGCGCGCGCCGATCCGCGACCCCGTGCTACGGTGACGATCGACGCAACCCACCGCGGGAGGTCCGCCCGATGATCGGCACGACGTCTCCTGTCCGGCTCCTCGCCCTGACTGCAGCGCTCACCCTCGGGCTCGGTCTCGCATGCAGCGCCGCCCCGACGCGTGGGGTCCGGGTGGAGCTGACGGTCCCCGCGACGGTCAGCACCGAGGCCCTCGACGGCCGCATACTGCTTCTGGTGTCCAACGACGGCTCGGACGAGCCGCGCTTCCAGGTCAACGACCGGGCGTCGAGCCAGCTGGTCTTCGGCATCGACGTCGAGAATCTCGCGCCCGGCAAGCCGGCGGTGGTCGACGGCACGGCGGCCGGCTACCCGCTGCCGAGCCTCGACCAGCTGCCCCCGGGCGAGTACTGGGTGCAGGGTCTGCTCAACCGCTACCAGACCTTCCACCGCGCCGACGGCCATGTCGTGAAGCTGCCGCCGGATCGGGGAGAGGGCCAGCAGTGGAACCGCAAGCCGGGCAACCTCTCCAGCGAGCCGCGCAGGGTGCGCCTCGAGCCCGGCGTGCGCCAGCCGGTCCGGATCACGCTCGACCGCGAGATCCCGCCGCTCGACCCGCCCGCGGACACCCGGTTCATCCGCCACCTGCGGATCACCAGCGAGAAGCTGTCGGCCTTCTGGGGCCGGCCGGTGGAGCTGGGCGCGGTGCTCCTGCTGCCCGCGGGCTTCGACGAGCACCCCGAGGCGCACTACCCGCTCGCGATCCACCACGGTCATTTCCCGCGCACCTTCGAAGGCTTCCGCGAGACACCTCCCGACCCCGGCATGCCGGAGCCGGACTGGCCGTGGCTGATCGAGCACTGCCCCAACGGCCACCACCCGGACTGCGACGCCCACGGCTACGAGACGGTGCGGCAGCGTGCGGCCTGGGAGCTGTACCAGACCTGGACCTCGCCCGGCTTCCCGCGCGTGATCGTGATGCTGGTGCAGCACGCCAATCCGTACTACGACGACTCCTACGCCGTGAACTCGGTCAACCTCGGCCCCTATGGCGACGCCATCACCCACGAGCTCATCCCCTTCGTCGAGCGCGAGTACCGCGGCCTCGGCCCGTGGGCGCGGGCCCTGTACGGCGGCTCCACCGGCGGCTGGGAGGCGCTTGCCGCTCAGGTCTTCTACCCCGACCAGTACAACGGCAGCTACGCCTCCTGCCCCGACCCGGTGGACTTCCGCGCGTACGGGGTGGTCGACGTCTACGCCGGCGGCAACGCCTACTGGAGCGAGGGGCCCTGGGCGAGGGTCCCGCGGCCGGCGGAGCGGGACGAGCTCGGCCGCGTGCGCTCGACGCTGGAGTCCGTCAACCGGTACGAGCTCGCGCTCGCCTCACACGGGCGCTCGGGCCAGCAGTGGGACATCTGGCAGGCGGTGTTCGGACCGGTCGGGTCCGACGGCTACCCGCGCCCGATCTGGGACAAGGCCTCCGGCGCGATCGACCCCGAGGTCGCCGCGTACTGGCGGGAGCATGCCGACCTGCGGGCGATCATGGCGAGTGACTGGCAGACCCTCGGCCCGAAGCTGCGCGGCAAGCTCCACGTCTGCTGCGGCGACATGGACAACTTCTACCTCGACGGGGCGGTGCGGCGGCTGGAGGCATTCCTCGCGACCGCCGACCCGCCGGCCGAGGCCGAGGTCGCCTACGGTGACGGCGACGGCCACTGCTGGTCGGGCGATTCCGAGAACCCCAACCTGGTGTCCCGCCTGACCTACCACCAGCGCTTCATTCCCCAGATGGCCGAGCACTGGATCCGTACCGCCCCCCCGGGAGCGGACACCACCAGCTGGCGATACTGAGCCGGGCGGCCTCGCTCTCGGATCTGAGCCCGTTCCAGGTAGGATGCGGGACATGAAGCACGCCGTTGGGTCACTCCTTGCCGCCGTCGCCGCCCTCTGTCTCGCCCTTGCCTGCTCGTCGTCGAGCCCCGGCGCCGCCGGCCGCACCTCGGTGGGCGGAGGCGCCGACTCGATCTGGCTCGCGGCGCAGGCCGCGATCCTCGACCTGGGCGGCCGGATCGTGCAGTCCAACCGGACCGTGGGCTCGATCGTCGGTCGCTTCGACCTCGAGGGACGCCCGGTCCGGCTCGACGTACAGGTGCTGCGCAGCCCCGGCGCGGACACCGCCGTCGACCGTCCGACCGACGTCAGTGCGCAGGCGTCCCTCGCCGCCGCGGGGACGCCGCCACCGGAGCTCCAGGAGGAGCTCCGGCAGCTGGTCGACCGCTACCTCGAGCTGGTCGAGTCGCGCACCCGCTCCCGCCGCTGAAGTCCTTTTCCGGGTCAGAACGGCCAGTTGAGCCCGAGCGCCTTGGCCAGGAAGACGGCCATTTGGCCGCGGGTCACTGGTGAGTCCGGGCAGTAGGTGGTCGCGCCGCAGCCCGAGGTGATGCTCGAGTCCACCAGCGCCTCGATGTGCTGGTAGAAGGGGTGATTGGTGGGCACGTCGCTGAAGGTGGCGCTGCCCGGCGCCGGGCTGAGCTGCCGCTGCCAGCGCACCCGGATGCCGCCGAACCGCGTGTCGCTGCCGGTTCCGTTGAACGAGAAGCCGACCCGCTGGTAGCCGTAGAACTGGGTGGCGTCACCCGCAAAGTCGGTGAAGCTCCGGATGACGAAGTTGGTCGGGCTGATGCACATCGCCGTGTAGCCGGGCGTGTCTCCGTCACCGGTGTTGTTGTTGCCGGCCGCCTGGTACGCGGCGTCGTCGCTCGCGCTTCCGAACTCATAGGCGCCCAGGGACATCTGTACGCGCTCGGTGGCCGAGTTGTCGTACACGTAGGCGCAGACGTCGAGCACCGTGGCCCCGACCGGCACCCCGTTCGCCGGACCGACTGCCGCGATCCACTCGTTGTTCGACGTGTTGGTCGGATAGATGTACCCGGCGGAGCCGTAGTCGTAGGCCATTGATGAGTCCTGCGGCGAGAAGGCCCCGATTCCGAAGGTCGTGTACTGCTGCTCGAGCCCGAAGTGATCGGGTTCAAGCTCGCCCACGAACGACGTGGTCCCGTCACCCTGCCAGGATTCGAACGAACCGGACCCGTCTCCTGCGAAGATCGTTCCTCCCGCGACCATCCACAGGCCAACGACGGCCACGGCGCAGCACGCACCGAGTTTGTTCAACATGACACCGACTCCCCTCGTAGTCTACGAGGCCGGCACGTCTGGGCGCACCGGACCTCTGGACCGAAGATCTGCCACCGGCCGTGCGGCGCTGGGTTTCACCGGCTGCGCTGGGCACAGTCCCGATGGCAAGTGGCGATGAGCACTTCTTATATATATCGCGACTGAATCGCTTTCGCAAACACGAAACGTGATCCCGCTCACCCGCTCCGGTTCCGGACCGGGTCTGCGATACTCTCTGGGAGCACCTATGGACGACCCATCCCCTTCCTCCCTTTCGCCCGGAGGCGGTGACGACCTGGAGAGGCTCGACCAGGAGATCGCCGAGATCTAGGAGCGGCTCGCGACGATGGCCTCCCAGGAAGGGGAGCTGCGGGACTCCTCGAGCCGCTACAAGATCCTCTCGGAGCTCACCTCGGACTGCTGCTGGGCCCGCTGGGGGACGGTCGACGGGGCCAGCGAGAGAGTGTGGGTGAACGACGCCTTCCAGCGCCTGACCGGCTACACGCCGGAGGAGTTCGAGCGGATCGGCCGCGAGGGCCTGCTCCACCCCGACGACCTCGAGGCGGCCCTCCAGTACGTCAACGGTCCTCCCGGGCTGTCCGAGCAGGAGTTCCGGATCATCCGCAAGGGCGGCGAGGTGCGATGGCTCAGGGAGCGCATGTTCGTCCAGCAGGAAGGCGACCTGACTTGCGTGCTCGGCGCCACCCGCGACATCACGGAGCACAAGCGGGCCGAGGAGATCCTGCTCAACTCCCAGCGCGAGCTGGAGCTGCGGGTCCGGCAGCGCACCGCCGAGCTGGAGCGGGCCAACGCCCGCCTCAACGCCGAGGTCGAGGAGCACACCCGGACCCATCAGCGGCTGGTCGAGGCCTGCGCGGCCGCCGAGGCGGCGAACCAGGCCAAGAGCCGTATTCTGGCGACCATGAGCCACGAGATCCGCACGCCGCTGTCGGGAATCATCGGCACGATCCAGCTCCTGGAGCGGTGTGACCTCTCAACCGAGGCGAAGCGCTGGGTGGAGCTGCTGCAGGGCTCCTCGAAGACCCTGCTCAACCTGGTCAACGAGATCCTCGAGTTTTCGAAGATCGAGGCCGGCGCGGAGCAGCTCACGATCTCCGAGTTCTCCCCCGCTGACGAGTGCGCGCGCATCGTGCGCCAGGCGGATCCTCGGGCGCGCGACAAAGGGCTTGTGCTCGAGCTGACGGTCGAGCCAGGGGTGCCGAAGCGGGTCCGCGGCGACGAGGCGCGCCTGATCCGGGTGCTCACCAACTTCGTCGACAACGCGATCAAGTTCACCGACGAGGGACAGGTCGAGGTCGTGCCGTCATGCGCCGGGGATCAGGTCCGCTTCGAGGTGCGGGACTCCGGGATCGGGATCGCCACCCGCGACCAGACAGCGCTCTTCAAGCCGTTCTCTCAGCTCGACGGCTCGACCTCCCGTCGCTTCGGCGGCACCGGTCTCGGGCTCGCCATCTGCGACCGCCTGGTCCGCCTGATGGGCGGCCGGCTGGGCGTGGAGAACAGGCTCGGGCCGGCTCGACCTTCTGGTGCGAGCTGCCGCTCGAGGTCGTCACCCGGCGCGACCGCGCCGCGGCCCCGACGCCGGGCGACCAGCGTCCGTCACCCAGGGGGCGGATTCTGGTGGTGGACGACAACCACAGGACGCGGACGATCATCGCCGCGCAGCTGCTGAAGAGCGGGCATGACGTGCAGGCGACCGAGACCGGCGAGGAGGCGGTGGAGCGAGCGGCCAAGGTCCGCTTCGACCTCGTGCTGATGGACTGCCACACGCCGGGAATGGACGGCATCGAGGCCACCCGGCGCATCCGCGCGTCCGAGAGAGAGACATCGACGAGGACCGCGATCATCGGCTTCACAGCCGACGCGACCGAGGGCACCCTCGCCCGTTGCAGGGACGCCGGCATGGACTCGATCCTCACCAAGCCGTGCACCTTCGAGGATCTCGAGAAGGCGATCGCGCAGATACTGGCGGACGCCCGGCCCGAGAATTAGCGAATCTTCCGCGAGTGCCGCACGTCGAGGCCCCTGGCGAGGGTCTCGACCTTGAGCTTCTCGGCCTGGCCGCCCGCCGGACGCCGGACCCGGATCGCGTAGGAGGCGTCGAGCAGGTCACCGAAGTGCTCGCTGACCAGGCTCAGCAGGCCGGTATCGCGCAGGGTGAGCCAGTAGTCCTTGCCGCCCGACAGGTCGGCCACCCTTTCCAGGGCCGAGCGGGTCCGGTCGTCCAGCGCCTCGCCCTTGAAGCCGATCACCAGAACCGGAATCCCGGCGCCCTCGGCGGCGTCGGCCGCTTCCTTCCACTCCGCCCGCGACGAGCTGTCCCCGCCGTCGACCACCACCAGCAGCACCCGCCGACCGGTGCGGCCGTCGAACCTCGCCAGCGCCGTGGTCACGAGCGCGGCGAGCTTCGACTTCTCGGCGGTCCCGACCGCGGTCAGGGCGGCCGCCAGCTCCTCGGAGCTCGCGCCCCAGTCGGCGGCCACCCGGGGTGCTTCGTCCGCCCGGACCAGCATCACCTGTCCCCGACCACCGGAGGTGCGCAACGACAGCCGTCCGGCGAGGGCGCGCACCTCGGCCAGCTCCTCCGCCATCGAGGCGCTCGTGTCGACCGCGAACCCGAGCATCAGCGGCGCCTCGCCGGATCCTCCCACCGCCTCCGGTACCACCGGATCGCCCGCCACCTCGAGCTCGAAGTCCCGTCCGCCGAGGCCGAGCACCGGACGGTCGCGGTCGGTGACGATCACCGTCAGGTCGGCGAGCCCTGCCTGCGCCGCAGCCCACCCGGTCGGAACCGGAGCGGCCGCTGGCGGGGCGGGGACCTCGACGGGCTGCGGCGCCGCCTCGCGGACGACCGGCGGCTCGGTCGGCTCGGCCGCCGGCGCCGGGACCTCGGGCACCGGCGAGGCGACCTCGGGCGCCGCCGCCTGCCCGCCCCCTGCGGCAGCGGCTGCAGGCGCGGCCACGGCTGGCGGAGGCTCGGGCGTCGGCCGCGGCCGGGGGGGGGTCGGCGGCGTGGGCTCGACCGCCCGCTCCAGGCGCGGGACCCGCAAGGTCCCCTCCCAGATGCCGGAGTCCCTGCCGGAGCCTGAGCGCAGCTCGACCTTCACCTCGTAGCTGCCCGGCTCGAGCACCATCTCGAGGCGCACGGCGCCGGTCGCGTCGAGCTCGGCGGCCCGCGCGAGTCGGGCGACGACCGCATCGCCGCGCCGGATCTCCCCTTCCAGCCACCCGGAACGACCGATCCGGGCCCGGTCCTCCGGCGCGACCTGGACGACGAGGATCGCTGCCGTCGCGGTTCCCTCGGGCCGGACCGGCTCGATCTCGACCCGCATCGCCACGAACCGGGTCGCGGCGATGGACAGCATCCCGAGCAGCACGACGACCAGCACACCTCGCGTGGGCCTCATGACCTTGGTTCTCCTCCGGACGATTGTGGCATGGCGCCCCGGCCCGGTCACCGGATCGCGGAGGCGGCCGCAGGTGCGCGGGGCAGGCGGCGATCTCGCGATGGTCTCGTCCCGCCGCCCGCCCCCGGCCGCCGTTCTCCCGGACGAGTCGCGAGACCGGAGTCGGCCTGCCGGCGTTCGGCGCTACACTCTCGGCGGTGAGCCGCCCGCGCGTCATCCTGTCGCCCGACGAGCTGTGGCCCCGGGTCGCCGAGATCACCCGACGGGCACACGCCGGCGGGACGCTGGTGCCGATCCTCACCTCGCCGGTGGTGGTCGAGGACGGCGGGGTCCCGTTCGTGGTCCACGTCCGCGCCGGCGTGCTGGAGAGGAAACGGGCCGAGCGGCGGGACCAGGACCGTTCCGGAGTCAATCCCTTTCTGCCCCCGGATCCTGCGCTCCTGGTCGGGCCCGTCTCCGCCAGCCACCTCGCGGTGCTGAACAAGTTCAACGTGATCGACCACCACGTGCTGCTGGTCACCCGGAAGTTCGTGCCCCAGGACGCGCCCCTCGATCTCGCCGACGCCGAGGCGCTGGCGCGCGCGATGGCGGGATCCGACTGCCTCGGCTTTTACAACGGGGGCACGGTGGGAGGCGCGAGCCAGCCGCACAAGCACCTCCAGCTGATCCCGCTGCCGCTCGGACCGGGGCCCGAGCCGACCCCGATCGACACCGTGGTCGGCCGCGGCGGACCGACCGGCTCGGGCGTCGGGCGGATTCCCGGCCTACCCTTCGCCCATGCCGTCGTGCGGCTGACGGGAGCGCCGATCCGAGCCGACCAGGGACCGCGGCTGCTGGCGCTCGCGCGGGAGCTGCTCGGCGCGGTCGGCGCCCGGGACACCGGACGACCTTACAACCTGCTGCTGACCCGGAGGTGGGCGATGGCCGTCCCCCGGGTGCTCGAGCACGCGGAAGGCATCTCGGTCAACTCGCTCGGCTTCGCGGGCTCCCTGTTCGCCCGCAACGAGGACCAGCTGGAGCGCCTCCGGCGGCGGGGCCCGATGCAGCTCCTGGTCGACGTCGCCGGCCCGGCGGGGGGATGAGCCACAGAGCCAGGGGCGCACAGCCGGGGGGCCCAGCGTGGAGGCCGTCGCACGACTTCCGGCGACCTGCCTTTCCCGGGCAATCTCGCGCGATTGAGCTCAGCGGCCCGGCCGTGCCCGACCGCAGGGAGGGACATGGCACGGGGCCTGCCGGGTGGGTGGTTGGTGGGCTGCAGGCGCCGTGACATGAGGCCGGGTCCGCTGCAGCGAGCAGTTAGGCGGCTCCAACCTGAATCAGTTGAGCGGTCGATGCTGGGGGTGGAACCGGGTCACCGTGTTCCTGCAGCCCCTCGATGTGGAACTCGATCGCCTCACGAATGAGCTCAAGAACCTCTTCGCGGGTCTCCCCCGCTGCGATGCAGCCCGGCAGATCGGGCACAGAGGCTCCATAGCCATGGTCGCCCTGCTCGATAACGACTAGATACTGCATGGCCTTCACTCCCTGGTCTCCAGAAGACCAGCTTGCTTCAAAGCGCTGCGGAGCGTCCCGATCGGAATGTCAGCGCCGAGCTTGCCCGACACCGTAACCGTTCCCGGCTTTTCGGGATGCCGGTACTGCCGGTGGCTTCCTCGAGTCCGACTGAGACGCCAGCCGTCCTGCTCCAGCAACCTGATCAGCTCCCGGACGTTCACCCGTCAAGTATAGCGATCGGTGAGCGCGCCTCACGTAATTCTCGACGTCTCATGATGGAACCGCAGCGACCGCGGACACCGCGAAGTGTCCGCCAAGAAGAGTCAAACGAGACCTCTGCGCTCTTACGCACGGCCGGTGCCCCTGGTGACCCCCGGTGACCAGCGCATGCCCGATCTCGCGTTCGACCGGTTGGGCGCGAGCCGGTCATCGGCGCTGCTCTCTCGGGGGTTCGCGTCTTCGCGGTTCAGAATGCCGGACGCACCTCGACCCGCGACGACGATCAGGGTGCGGCAGGTCCGCTCGACCTTCGAGACAGCCTTGAGGCTGCGCCCCTTCGAGCGAGTGGATGCGGCCTCTGCGGTGCAGAACGCTACCGGCCGACGGTCCGGGGGATGAGGCTCGAGTCTCCGCCGACCAGGTCCTGCACCCCGAAGGAGAGCTCCTGCCCGCGCTCGACCTCGAGCGTGAACTTGAAGGAGAAGAAACCGTCCCGGATCGCCCGGGCGTAGCGCTCGGTCGGCAGGGTGATCGGCTGCTCCTGGCTCCACGTCCGCGGGCCGCCCCCGGCGTCGTCACGGTTGAACACGCTGATCAGCACCTTGCCCCAGTAGAGGTCGCCCCGATCGATCAGGGCGAGCCGGGCGTAGGGGATTCGGATCTCGACCGGAACCTGGAGCCGACCCCGCCGGACGCTGCCGCGACCCGGTACGACCTCCACGTCGAGCGGGTTGCGATCGGCCCCGAACAGGGCGTCCGCGCGCAGGCGCTGCGTCTGGCGCACCGATTCCGGGCGGTCGACGTAGGCCGCCCGATGGCTCACCCGCAGATCGGGCCGGTCCCGCACCCGCACCTCCAGAGTGTGCGTCCGACCGTCGCCGGAATGGCCGGGCGTGAAACCCAACGAGTACCCCGAGGTCACCGCCGTCGCCACCCGGGCCAGCGAACGGTCGGCGCGGCTGTCGAACAACGCCGTCCCGCCGGTGAGCTCGGCGGTCGCCAGGAGCAGTCCGCGCCGAGCTCGCGCGAGCCACTCGACGAGAGCCTCCTCAGGCCGATCCACGCGTGCCATCCTGCTCGCATCGGACACGTTCTCACCGCGTGGCACCAGCCCCCCGCGGACCCGGAGCATCGCGTCCGACGCGCCGGCCGAGCCCGACGCCTCCGAGTCATCGTCGAGTCGCGGGCCGGAGAGGTCGCACAGAAAGAGCGAGAATCCGAGGTCAGCCGCCTCCAACGCGACCCTGTTCCAGAGGTCGGCAAGGGGCTGCCGACCGTTCCCGACGTAGGTCGTCGGCGAGTAGACCGGATTCCAGGTGGTGCGCGGCACGCCCGGGGTGAACACCACCATCACCAGCCGGGAGTCGCCGGCGCCGAAGCGGGCCATCGTCGCGGACAGGGCGGCACCCACCCTCTGCACCCGCGCCTCGAGCTGATCGAGGAACTCACGGCTCCGCTGGCGCCGCTGGCTCTCCTCCAGCCTGTCCTGACCGCTGACCGGACCGTCCGAAGGCGCCGGCGCCATCGCGACAGCTCCTTCGAGCACGGCCGGCGCGACATCTCCGAGCGCGACCAGCGCGTTCGCCAGCTCGCCGGGATCCCGAGTCCGTTCCGCGAGCAGGTGCAGCCGACCGTCGTAGGCGACCAGCGAAACGCGGACCCCGGCGGGAAGGCCTCCCCGCCACCACTCGGAGAGCCCGGCGACCATCCGGTTGCGCTCTGCGACATCGGCCAGAAACAGATCTGCGACCAGGACCAGGTCGACGGACCGGTCCGGCGCGGTGACCTCCACCGTGAGGGGAAGCAGCTCGGCGAAGTTGGTGATCGGCTGCTCACGACCGTCCTCGAGCAGCACGAAGTCGCTCGCGCGCAACCCGCTCTCGGTCAGCCCGGTCCGGGGGTCGACGACCTGGACCGGCACCTCGACCACGTTGACCGTGGCCTGACCGCGAAAGCCCGGATCCTGCGCGAAGGCGGCGGCAGCCGCCAGGGCCACTGCAAGCAAGCCAACGGCGCGCATGGGAACCTCCCACCCCGCCGGCCCGGCGCCAGCCGCGGGGGCCTGATCCAGAGCTCCTGCAATCAGGATACGCGCGGGAGCTGCTTCGGTTACGCCGGCGAGGCGCGGACGATGCGGGAAACCTGCCGCATCTCGATGACCGTCTCGCCGTCGCGCAGGGTTCGCATCTCCACCGGCGCCCCGGGGAGCGAGGACGCGAAGAAGTACTCGGTCGCCATCCCCTCGTCGTCCTGCATCGTGTAGAGCCACCCCGCGAGGCTGCCGAAGGCCGTGTCCCGGGTCACCCATCGACGCTCGGCGCGATCGGCGGGAAAGCTGGCGTGATCCCGAAGCTCCACCCAGGTGGAGCGGCGCACGGTCGGCTCGTCCTGCGGCGCTCCCGAGGCGTCGAGCACCTCGAAGGCAATCTCGACGGCCTCCTCGTCCGCGCCGACCACCGTCCACCGCTGCACCACCGGCCCGTCGGGGCCGACCATCTCGAGGGTGAGCTGCAGGCCCTCGACCCACTCGTCTCGGATCTCCTCGGCCGAGAACGGGGTCCGGAGCCTGGCCGGGTTGTCCGGGTCGAGGGCCGAGGCCGGGTCCTCTTCGGCCCGCGTCGCCGCCGGATCGGGAGGGGTGGTGGTGACGTCGGTCCCGCAGGCACAGGTCGCGATCAGCGCCACCGCCCACACCAGGCTTCGCATGCGTCCTCCCCTGTGCCCCGGCGGTCACCGGGACACCCCGGCATTCTACTGTGGGCGGCGACCCACCCGCGGTCCGATCGGTGTCCGAGAATCCGAGCACGGCTGCGAGAACCCGGATACCGATCCGGCCGGGACCCTTTCTCCCCGCCCTTCGACAGGCTCCGAATCAGGCATGCGATGTGCTTGAAGGTAGGTCGGACACCGCGGCCGTTTCGCTGCAACGGCGGCCGCACTTCGCGAGAAGGACTGAGGGGGACCCGAGGCGACCTGATCACATCCAGACCGGACGGAGTGCGCGGGCACGGCCGAGCTCAGCTTTCGGCACCTCTCCGCACTCCCGGTGAGAGGTACGCCTCGATCGTCAACGGTAGAGGAAACAGAGGAGGATGAAGATGCGAGCAGTCGTACGTACCTTGGCCGTGTTGGTCGGGATCGCCGCCCTGGCGGCGCCTGCGTTCGCGCAGGTCCCCACCGGCACCATCACCGGTTCCGTGAGCTACGAGGGGCAGGCGCTGCCCGGCGTTCAGGTGACCGTGGCGTCGACCGCGATGCAGGGCACTCGGACGACGGTCACCGCGAGCAACGGCGACTACCTGTTCCGGTCGCTGCCGCCCGGTGACTACACCGTCAGCTTCATTCTCGACGGGTTCAGAACGCTCGAGCAGCCGGTCAAGGTCTCGGCCGCCCAGGCCAAGACCGTCGACGCGGTGATGTACCCGGAGTCGGTGAGCGAGGAGATCGTGGTCACCGGCTCGCTCGAGACCATCAGCACCAACACCCAGGCCTCGACCACCTACGACTCCGATCTGGTCGAAAAGCTCGCAGTGCCGCGTGACCTCGTGAACGCGGTCAACCTCGCCCCCGGCGTGCATGACACCGGGCCGTCCGACAACATCACCATCTCGGGCGCGCAGTCCTACGAGAACCTGTTCCTGATCAACGG
Organism: uncultured Acidobacteriota bacterium; assembly: GCA_963714745.1. Taxonomy (GTDB): domain Bacteria; phylum Acidobacteriota; class Thermoanaerobaculia; order Thermoanaerobaculales; family Sulfomarinibacteraceae; genus CAVQPK01. The sequence goes on along the minus strand of CAVQPK010000007.1, from coordinate 299,733 downwards.
CGTGGTGGTCAACGAGAACCTGCGCGGCCAGGCCACCAGCCTGTTCATCGAGGACGCGATCCAGGAGACCACGACCTCGACCTCGGGCATCTCGGCCGAGTACGGACGTTTCGCCGGCGGCGTGGTCAACGTCCTGACCAAGTCGGGCGGCAACGAGTTCTCGGGCTCCTTCCGCGCCAACCTCGCCAACGAGGACTGGGACGGGGCCACCCCCCTGACCCAGAGCCAGCTCGACGAGCTCAACAAGACCTACGAGGCGACCCTCGGCGGCTTCCTGTGGCGGGACCGGATCTGGTTCTTCCTCGCCGGCCGCGACAACTCGACCAGCCAGACGCTGCAGACCGTCGGCACCTCGATCGACATTCCCCGGACCATTTCGGAGGAGCGCTACGAGTACAAGCTGACCATGTCGCCGTCGGCCAGCCACCGGTTCGTCGGCTCCTACATCGAGCGGACCCGTGACTGGACCGGCTACTTCTTCGGTAACGTGGTCGACACCGGGGACTCGGTCTACGACCGCTCGATCCCGGAGGACATGACCGCGCTCAACTACTCGGGCGTACTGACCGAGAACTTCCTGGTCGAAGCCCAGTGGTCGGAGCGCACCCTCACCTTCGTCGGCTCGGGATCGAGCTTCACCGACCTGATCCGGGGCACGGTGATCGGCGACGACTCGACCGGCTGGCGTGGGCACGCCGCCACCTTCTGCGGCGTCTGCGAGCCGAACGAGACCCGCGACAACGCGAACTACCTCGCCAAGGGCTCCTACTTCCTGACCTCCGATTCCGCCGGCTCTCACGACCTCGTCTTCGGTTTCGACCACTTCGACGACAAGCAGGCGACGGACAACCACCAGTCCGGCTCCGACTGGCACTTCTGGGCTTCCGAGTTCGCGTTCAACGGCTCGGACTGGGCGCCGGTGGTGCTCGGCGGCGACAGCGAGGCCGACTACTTCATCTGGTGGCCGATCCTCTACCCGACCCAGGGCTCGAGCTTCCAGGTCGACTCGTTCTTCGTCAACGACACCTGGCGCTTCAACGAGAACTGGTCGTTCAACCTCGGTGCGCGCTACGACAAGAACGACGGCACCAACTCGAACGGCGGCGCGGTCTCCGACGACTCCCGAATCAGCCCGCGCCTCGGCGTCAGCTGGGACCCGCGCGGCGACGGCGACTGGATCGTCAACTTCTCGTACTCCAACTACGTGACCGCGCTCGCCAACACCGGCAACGTCGGCAACCAGAGCCCGGCGGGCTCGCCCGCGACCTTCGCCTATTGGTATGCCGGCGACCCGATCAACGTCGGCTGCACCCCCGGGGTGGACTGCTTGACCCCGACCGAGGTGCTCGAGCACGTCTTCGACTGGTTCAACACCAGCTACTGTGACGCCGACGGAGTCTGCGGTGTGAACAACACCGACCTGCTCTGGTTCGCGAGGATCACCGGCCTCAACCGGGCCATTCAGGGCTCGCTCAGCTCGCCGTACGCCGAGGAGGTCTCGGTCGGTGTGACCAAGCGCCTCGGCACCCGGGGCATCTTCCGCGCCGACTACACCTACCGCGAGTACAACGACCTTTACGAGACCCGCGTCGACACCTCCACCGGCTCGGTGCCGCTGATCGCCGACGTGCTCGGGCTCAACCTCGGCAACGCCGACCTCGGCTACATCGAGAACTCGAGCTACCTCTCGCGGACCTACCTCGGCCTGACGTTGTCGGCCCAGTACCGGCTCTCCGACCGCCTCACCGTGGGCGGCAACTACACCTGGTCCCACGCCTACGGCAACTTCGAGGGCGAGACCACCGGCTCGGGCCCGGTGACCAGCACCAACAACCCCAACTACTACCCCGAGTACCTCGACGTCTCCTGGTCGAACCCCAACGGCGACCTCGCCATCGACCAGCGCCACAAGCTGCGTGCCTTCGGCGTGTGGGACGTCGTCTCCACCTCGCGCCACAACCTGTCGGTCTCGTGGATGGAGAACTACTGGTCCGGCACGCCCTACGGGGCGCTGGGCGCGGTGCGCTCCTACCGCTACGTGGACAACCCGGGCTACTTCAACCGTCCGTCCACCGTGAACTACTACTTCACGCCCCGGGACGCCTTCACCACCGACAGCGTGCACTCCACCGACATCGGCCTGAACTACTCGTTCTTCCTGCCGATCGCGGGCGCGGACGTCGAGTTCTTCATCCAGCCCGAGATCCAGAACCTGTTCAACGAGGACGCCGTGATCGCGGTCGACGCGACCGTGCGCGACCGCACCAACTCGACCGCCTACCAGGACTTCAACCCCTTCACCGAGACCCCGGTCGAGGGCGTGAACTGGGACAAGGCCTCGACCTTCGGCGAGGCCCGGAACGCGGCCGACTACCAGCAGCCCCGGACCTTCCGGATCTCTCTGGGCGTCCGCTTCTGATCGAATCCTAGCGACCGATCTTCGGGCCCCGGCCTCGTGCCGGGGCCCTTTTTCGTGCCGCATGCGGTGCTACACTTTCCCCGGCGAACCGAGCACTCCACGTCGAATCAAAGGAGCGGACCATGTTGCAGCGCGTCGCCAACCTGTTCCGCGGGTTCTTGAGCCTGTTCATCTCGGGTCTCGAGAAGGCCAACCCGCGCGCACTGATCGAGGCCGAAAAGGAGAACCTGCGGCAGCAGATCGCCCGCTTCAACGACAACCTCGCCAACCACGCGGGCTTCGTCGAGCGGCTGCTGCGCCAGGTGAAGAACCTCGAGGTCCAGGAGCGCGAGCTGGCCGCCAAGGCGGCGGCCAACCTGAAGGCCGGCAACCGCGACTCTGCAGCCCAGTACGCGCTCCAGCTGCGCACGGTGAAGGAGCAGCTGGAGGAGAACCGCCAGCAGCTCGAAGCCACCGAGACCACCTACCAGAAGCTGGTCAAGACGCGGGACGTCGCGGTGCAGGAGGCGCACGCCAAGATCGAGTCGCTCAAGCGCATGCTGACCGAGACCGAGATGATGGAGGCCCAGGCCGAGCTGCAGGAGATGGCCACCGGCATGATCTCCTCGATCGGCGGCTCCGGGGACACCATCTCCCGGGTCGAGGAGTACCTCACCGAACGGCGGGACAAGGCGGCCGGGCGCGCGCGGGTGGCGGCGTCCTCGATCGACACCTCGGGAGTCGAGCTCAAGGAGGCGGAGCAGCAGGCGCTCGCGGACCAGGCCCTGGTCGAGTTCGCAGCCGCCTACGGGCTCGAGATGCCGGCCGGCGCCGAGCCCAAGAGGGTCGACGAGGCGGCTCCCGCAGCACCGGTCAAGGACATGGGGCCCGAGCTGAGCGAGGGCTGATCGCACGACGTCGACGGGTCGGGATCGGGCACACCGTCGAGGCAGAAGGAGGCGCGAGATGGCTGAGAAGGTCGGACCCACCGCACTGGGCAAGATCGTTGTCGGACTCTTCGTCGTGGCGCTGGTCGCGGTGGGCGTGTACTACTTCCGGGACCTGATCGCCCCCGGCGGTTCGCAGAGCGGGGACATCGACCTCGACGCGTTCCGTCAGCAGCAGGGCAAGATCGAAGCCCCTGATACCAGCGGCATCACGACCGTCAACGAGTACACCTACGTGCCGGCCGAGCGCCTGCCCCCGGTGCAGGGTGTCTCGAGCTACTCCTGGGATGCCAACGAGAAAGTGGTGCAGTTCCCGATCAACGTCTGGATCGGCTGGCTCCCGATCGTGGCTGCGAACCACGGCTTCAGACCCAACGAGGACAGCCTGTTCTTCAAGGAGTACGGCTTCAAGGTCAACCTCAAGCTGATCGACGACCCGGTGGTCGCCCGCGACGCCTACGCCACCGGGGAGAGCCACATCCTCTGGGGCACGCTCGACATGATGGTCCTGTTCGCGCCCGAGCTGCTCAAGGACTCCCGGACCGCACCGCGCATCTACCAGCAGGTGGACTGGTCCTCGGGGGGCGACGGGATCGTCGTCCGCGGCGAGATCAAGAGCGCGCGCGACCTCAAGGGCAAGACCATCGTCTACGCCCAGAACAGCCCGTCCCAGTACTTCGTCAACAACCTGCTGCTCAACGCGGGGATCCAGCCGAGCGAGGTCAAGCACCGCTACACCGCGACCGCATTCGAGGCCGCCGCGGCGTTCGTCGCCGACCGCTCGATCGACGCCTGCGTCTCGTGGGCGCCCGACATCTACAACATCCCGGAGAAGGTGACCGGCACCAGGATCCTGACCACCACGGCCGAGGCCTCCAGGCTGATCGCCGATGTCTGGGCGGTGCGCGCCGACTTCGCCAAGGACCACCCGGAGATCGTCAAGGGCCTGGTCGCCGGCATCTTCAAGGCCATGGACGAGCTCAAGGACGACACCTTCAAGGGCCGCGCCTACCAGTGGATGGCCGAGGGCTACGGGATGGCGGTGGACGAGGTCCAGGGCATGGCCGCCGACGCCCACTCCACCAACTTCGCCGAGAACAAGACCTTCTTCCTCAACCAGAACGAGCCCGCCAACTTCGAGCGCACCTGGAAGAACGTCAGCTTCGTCTACCGCGAGCTGGGGTTGATCGACGCCCCGGTCCGGTTCGACGAGGTGATGGACTTCTCGGTCATCCAGCAGCTCGACCGGGAAGGTGTGTTCAAGCACCAGAAGGACGAGTACCGCTCGACCTTCGTCCCGACCTCGTACAGCCGGGTCCAGGCCGAGGCCCCGATTCTCACCCAGACCATCCGGATCAACTTCTACCCCAACTCGTCCAACATCTACGAGCCCCAGCACGACGAGACCGGGCGCGGGATCAAGAACACGCTCTACGACCCGACGGTGTCGGCGACCCTCGAGAAGGTCGGGCGGCTGGCCGGCCAGTACGAGCGGGCGGTGATCGCCGTCGTCGGCCACGCCGACGGCTCCATGCGGGGCCGCGGGGTGCGCTTCGACGATGTGCGCCAGCTCTCGCTGGAGCGCGCCAACGCGGTCAAGAACGCCCTGGTGGAGAAGTACAAGTTCGACCCCAACAAGTTCGTGATCGAGGGCAAGGGATGGAACGAGCCCGCGGATCCCGACGACCCCGACAACCACGCCCTGAACCGGCGGGTCGAGATCTCGGTCTACCCGCCCGAGGCCCAGTGATCCGTTGAGCGGCGAGGAGCTCTCGAACGGCGGCACGTCTCCGCCGGCTACTCCCGGTAGCCGTCTCGACCGCGACCGGCGGCCGGGGTGGCTGCGGATCCGCGAGAATGTCCCCTCCTGGCTGCAGTGGGCGCTGGGATCGCTCCCGGTGGCGGCGCTTCTCGGGATCTGGTGGGCCGTGACCGCCGGGGCGACGCCCGAGTCGCGGCTGATCTCACCGACCATCCTGCCCAGCCCGAGCGAGGTGGTCGCCTCGTTCCCCTCGCTCTGGTTCGACCGCGCCCTGACCCGCAACCTGGCGGTTTCGCTGGGTCGCGTCGTCTCCGGGTTCGCGGCCGGGGTCGCGATCGCCTTCCCGCTCGGCCTGCTGATGGGCTCGTTCTCGAAGGTCAAGGCGATGTTCAACCCGGTCTCGGTCTTCGGCGCCTACCTGCCGATTCCGGCGCTGGTGCCGCTGACGATGAGCCTGTTCGGAACCGGGGAGCGCCAGAAGGTCGCCTTCCTCGGACTCGCGTTCGTGATCTACCTTCTGCCGCTGGTGGTCCAGGCGGTCGAAGCGGTCGACGACCTGCTGCTCAAGACCGCCTACACCCTCGGCGCCGAGCACCGCGCAGGCGGTGCGCAAGGTGCTGCTGGCGGTGTCGTGGCCGGAGATCTACCAGGCCCTGCGGATGGGATTCGGCATCGGCTGGTCGCTACATCGTGCTCGCCGAGATGGTCGACATCGGGCACGGCCTCGGCGGGATCATCATCATCTCCCAGCGGCGCGGTCCCCGCGAGCACATCTACCTCGTCCTGGTGGTGATCGTGGCGGTGGCCTTCCTCACCGACAAGGTGTGGGCCTGGGGCGGCCGGCGGCTCTTCCCCTACCGGGAGCGGGCGCGATGAACGCCGAGCCGGCCCGCGTCCTCGCCCCCGCCGAAGCCGGCGAGCCGGTGGTCGAGTTCGTCGCCGTCACCAAGACCTTCAACCCCGGGACCCGGCGCGAGTTCACCGCCATCAGAGATCTCATCTTTTCGGGTCGACGACACCCCCGGATACGGTGAGTTCATCGCCGTCATCGGTCCCTCCGGGTGCGGCAAGTCGACCATCCTCAACCTGATCCAGGGATTCGCCGACGTCTCCCCGCCGACCTCCGGCGAGGTGCTCGTCCGGGGCCGCCGGGTCACCGGGCCCGGCAGTGACCGCGGCATGGTGTTCCAGAAGTACACCTCGTTCCCCAACCGCACGGTGCTCGGCAACGTCACCTTCGGGCTCGAGCTCGCCGGGGACCGGCTCGGACTCGACCGCGGCGGGCGCGACGACCTGGCGATGCAGTGGATCCGCAAGGTCGGCCTCGCCGGCCACGAGCACAAGTACCCCCACCAGCTCTCCGGAGGCCAGCAGCAGCGGGTGGCGATCGCGCGCTCGCTGGTGCTCAAACCCCACATCCTGCTCATGGACGAGCCGTTCTCGGCCCTCGACGAGCCGACCCGCTACGAGATGCAGCGGCTGATCACCGAGCTCTGGCACGAGGTCGAGGCGACCGTCTTCCTGGTCACCCACTCGATCTCGGAGGCGGTCTACCTCGGCGACCGGGTGTGGATCATGACCCACGCCCGGGCCGGATCGGCGCCGTGTTCGACGACATCATCCCGCCGACCCGCGAACGCCGACCCGATCGCCGTCCAGGAGAGCAGCCGAGTTCAAGGAGGCCGTGGGCGAGGTCGCGCGCGCCTTCTCACGGATCGACGCCGGAGCCGGCTGATGGCGGTCTCGCCCGAGCAGGAGAGCTACTGGCGGTACCTGATGGCGGCGTTCCACCGCCGCACCAGGATTCCCTTCCTCGGCGACCTCCCGGTCAACAAGCTGGCGATTGCGGCGTTCGCGGTGCTCGGCCTGGCGAACCCGGGCTTCTGGTTCCTCGGTGCGGCCGGTCGAGCTGCTCTACCTGGTGCTGCGCTCGTCGAGCCCGCGCTTCCAGAAGCTGATCGCCGCCGAGCGCCTGCATGGCTGCGCAACAGAGCTGGAGCGAGAAGGTCGACGAGGCGGTCGGCCGGCTCGAACCCGCGAGCCTCGCCCGCTACCGGAGGCTGGTCGGCACCTGCCGCAAGATCCTCGGCATCTCGGGGTCCTTCGACGACGACAGTCTGGGGAGCTTCCGCGATCTGCGCGCCCGCTCGCTCAACCAGCTGCTGGCGATCTTCCTCCGTCTGCTCGGCTCCCGGGAAGCGATCGTGGCCAACCTCGGGAACCTCGACGAGGCCGCCCTCGCCGCCGAGATCGCCGAGCTCGAGCGGCGGATCGAGGCGGCCGGCGACGACCCGGCTCTGGTCCGCTCGCTGCAGGGCACCCTCGAGATCGAACGCAAGCGGCTCGAAAACCGTCACCGGGCCGCCTCGAGCCTGAACGTGATCGACGCCGAGCTGGTCCGGATCGAGCAGCCAGGTGGAGCTGCTGCGCGAGGAGGCCGCGGTCAGCGGGCGCCCGGAGCAGATCTCGGACCGCCTCGACGCGGTCACCAGCACCATGGCCGAGACCTCGCGCTGGATGGACGAGCACGCCGACCTGTTCGGGCAGCTCGGACCGGGACTCGGTGGCGCCGCCGCCCGAGCTGCCGCGGGTGCTCGAAGGAGAGTAGGAGATGGCGCCACCCAGCCTGCCGGCATGGGCCGAGAGATGCGCCGGCTGTTCCGCTCCGGCTCGTCGAGCCAGTTCATCCTCTCCGGCAACGTGCACGACCTGGTGCCGGCGCCTGCCGAGGCGGCGTCGACCCGATGCGGTCTCCCTCGCGCGACTTCCTCACCGAGGTCATGTTCGCCCCCTTCGACGTCGTGATCCACTACGACCGCGGCCGCGGCATCCGCGTGCGCAGGGGCGGCGAGCACTTCCACAGCTTCCTGAAGGCCTTCGACGCGCTTCCAGGGCACCTCCTGGGCCGCGCTCCCCGACACCGGGGCCGAGCAGGCTGACGGCGCTCGACCTCGGCAACCTGCTGCCGCGAGACCCGCGCCGCGCCCTCGAGCTGATCAACCGCTTCCTCCGCGCGGCAGCCAGCGCTGCCCGTATCGGCGACGACGGAGCCCGCCGGCCCGACCCGCTCAAGGTCGCGGTGATGATCGACTACGCCCACTTCATCGCTCCCCGCGCCGAGGCGATCCACCTCTCCGGCGACCTCAGCCAGATCCTGATCCAGCTCCTCGACTGGGCCTGCGACCCGGCTATCACCGGCGCCTTCGTCGCCACCGTGCTGGTCACCGAGAACCTGGCCGACCTCAACCGCGCTCTGGTCGAGAACCCCTACAGCGCCAAGATCGCCGATCGACCTGCCCGACGCCGACGAGATCGACCGGCTACGTCGCGCGATCTGACCGCGGGCCGAGGAGGACTTCGACGAGGCTCTCCGAGGTGCACCGCGACCAGCTGGCCGGCCGAGCTGATCGGCCTGTCGCGGGTCAACGTCCGCGCCCTCGTCCGGCGCGCGCTCGCGGGCGACGAGCGCCTCGACCATCGGCTACCTGACCAGGATGAGCAAGGAGCTGATCGAGAAGGAGGCCGTCCGGCCTGATCGAGTTCATCGAGTCCCGGCGCACCCTCGACGACGTCGCCGGTCACGTCGAGGCCAAGGCCTGGCTGCGGCAGGACGCCGAGCTGCTGCGGCGCGGGCGGCACCGCGCGCGATCCCGATGGGCTACCTGCTCTGCGGCCGCATCGGCACCGGCAAGACCTACCTGGTCGAGTGCCTGGGCGGGCGAGATCGGCATCCCGGTGGTCGAGATCAAGAACTTCCGCGAGACGCTGGGTGGGCGCCACCGAGGGCAACCTCGAGCGGATCTTCACCATCCTGCACGGCGCTCGGCCAGGTGATCGTCTTCGTCGACGAGGCCGACCAGGCGACCGGCCGCCGCGACGCGCGGCAGCGGCGACTCGGGGCTCTCCGGCCGCGATCTACGGCATGCTGGCCAAGGAGATGAGCGACACCGCCAACCGCGGCAAGATCATCTGGATCTTCGCCACCAGCCGGCCCGACCTGCTCGAGGTCGACCTCAAGCGCCAGGGCCGGCTCGACGTGCACATCCCCCTCTTCCCGCCCCACGACCCCGAGAGCCGGCACGAGCTCTTCGCCGCCATGGCGCGCAAGGTCGGGCTCCGGTATCCGGCACGACGAGCTGCCCGGCCTGCCCGACGACGACCAGATCGGCGGCAACGAGATGGAGGGCATCCTGGTGCGTGCGCTGCGGCCTGCGCGAGACACGGCCGGAACGATGACCGACCGCCGCCCTGCCCGAGATCATCGCGAGGTCATCGCCGACGTCCGGCCCTCGGCCCACGCGGAACGGCTCGAGCTGATGGACCTGCTGGCGGTCAAGGAGTGCACCGACACCCGGTTCCTGCCCCCGCGCTTCCGATCACTGACGGTCGCCCAGGTCAACCGACGCCTGGCCGAGCTGCGTCACCTGATCGAGGAGTGACCGGCGCCACCTGTCACTCGCACCCGGTGCTTGCAATCGCCCGATCCGGTGCACCAATATGGTTGCAGTGGAGACGACCCTCTTCGCGGTTGCTGCGGTGGGGCTCGCCGGATGGCTTCTGCTGGCGATCCTGCTGCTCAGGAATCGTGCTGCACCGAAGCGGTCGGCCCCGCGCCAGCCGACCGAGAACGGGCAGCTGAGGAGGCTCGACCACGAGCTGAGGGCGGCCACCGAGTTCGTCCAGCTCCTGCCCGAGGCTCTCACCGCGCTGCGCGGTCTCGAGGAGATCCGAGCCGTACCCTCCACCCTGCTCCAGATCATGGCGCGCACCTTCGGCGCCGACGACGCGATGGTCGCCATCCGGCGCCAGTCGACGCTCGCCGATCCTGCGCGCGACCGCAGGCTGGTGGTCGCCGCGAGCACCGGCGGCGCGCCCCCGCTGGGGTCGGAGATCGCCGACGGCGAAGGCCACGTCGGCCTCGTCGCCCAACGACAGGTCGGCCTGGGGCGCGAGCAGTACCTCAAGCTCGCCACCTCCGTCGAGACCACCCGCAACCCGGTCTTCGACGCCGCGGCGCCGATGGTGATCGACGGCACGTCGATCGGCGTGCTCGCCTTCGCGCGTCCAACCCGTCACCACCGCCTCGAGCTCGAGATGCTGCGTGCCATCGCCCAGCTCGGGGCCCTGACCTGGTACCGCGTGCACAGCCTCCGTGCAGCCCGCGAGTCCGCCGAACGCGACGGCCTCACCGGCCTGCTGAACAAGCGCGCGATCAGCGAACGCCTCGGCGAGGAGCTCCACCAGGCTCGCGCCACCCGCTCCCCTCTGTCGGTCTTCCTGTTCGACATCGACCACTTCAAGCACTACAACGACACCAACGGGCATCTCGCCGGCGACCAGGTCCTTCGGACCCTGGCTCGGGTGCTGGTCGAGAGCCTGCGATCCGACGGCCTGCTCGGGCGCTTCGGCGGCGAGGAGTTTTTGTTGCTGCTGCCCGGGCAGACGCGGGTGCAGGGGTTGATCGTCGCCGAGAGACTCCGGCGCCGGATCAGGGACCACCCCTTCGAGCACGGCGACCGCCAGCCCGGCGGCCACCTCACCGTCAGCGGCGGAGTGGCCTGCTTCCCCGACGACGCAGACGACGCCTCAGGGGTGCTGCAGGCGGCCGACGCGGCGCTGTACCGGGCCAAGTCCGCGGGCCGCGACCGGGTTCTCGCCGCCGACACCCGCCTCTCCAGCTGAGGTCCCGGGCGCCGGAGAAGCCGGCGGTGCGCCGTCATCCCTGCGGCCGGCCGCCGGGGCGCACCACCTGATCCGGAGCAAGCTCACGCGAGGCAGATGTCGGACTACTGACCGTCGCAGGACCCGGGATGGGTGTCAGGATCGTCGAGCAACCCGGGCTTGCGGCCCACCTCTCGGGTTCCCGTTCAGCGCTGGGCGGCTGCCGCTCCCGCGGTCGACTCCGTCGGAGCCGGCACCAGTCCCCGCTTGGCCAGCAGCGGCTCGACGCTGGGCTCTCGGCCCCGGAAGGCCAACCACATCGCCATCGCGTCAGCGGTACCGCCGCGCTCGAGGATGTTGCTCCGGAACGAGGTCGCCGTCGCCTGGTCGAAGAGGCCCTTCTCCTGGAACGCCTGGAAGGCGTCGGAGTCGAGCACCTCGCTCCAGATGTAGCTGTAGTACCCGGCCGAGTAGCCCCCGCCGCCGCCGAAGATGTGGGAGAAGTACGGGCTCCGGTATCGGCTGTGGATCTCTGGAACGAGCCCGATCTTGGCCAGCGCGATGTCCTCGAAGGCGGTGGCGTCCAGCCCCTGGGTGGTGGTCAGGGTGTGCCACTCCATGTCGAGGTAGGATGCCGCGAGGTACTCCACCGAGGCGAATCCCTGGTTGAAGCGTCCTGCGGCCTCGATCTTCGAGACCAGCTCGTCGGGAATGATCTCGCCGGTCTTCCAGTGCTTCGCGTAGACCCTGAGCACCTCCGGTTCGAGCATCCAGTTCTCCATGATCTGCGACGGCAGCTCGACGAAGTCGCGCGGCACCCGCGCCAGCCCCTGGTAGCGGATCCGTCCGAGCAGGGAGTGCAGCCCGTGGCCGAGCTCGTGGAACAGGGTCTCCGCCTCGTCGAGGGAGAGCAGCGCCGGGGCGCCTCCCGCCGGGCGCGAGAAGCTGCCGACGTTGACCACCACCGGGCGGATGTCGACGCCGTCCTCGATCCGCTGGCCGCGATACCGGCTCGACCATGCGCCGCCCCGCTTGCCCGGGCGCGGGAAGTAGTCGAGCAGGAGCACGCCGAGGTGGGAGCCGTCGCGGTCGGTGACCTCCCAGGTGCGGACCTCGGGGTGGTAGACCGGGATGTCGGTGCGCTCGGTGAAGCTGATGCCGTAGAGCCGGTTGGCGACGTAGAACGCGCCACTGCGGACGTTGTCGAGCGCGAAGTACGGACGCACCGCCTCCTCGTCGAAGGCGTAGCGGGCCTGCTTCACCTTCTGGGCGTAGTAGCGCCAGTCCCACGGCTTCAGCTCGAGATCGGGATCGGTCTCGCGCGCGATCGCCTCGAGCGCCTCGGCCTCCCCCTTGGCGACCTCGAGGGCGGGCCACCACAGCCGGTCGAGCAGACCGTAGACGCCCGACGGCACCTTGGCCATGTTGTCCGAGAGCACGAAGTGCGCCCACGTCGGGTAGCCCAGCAGCCGGGCCTTCTCGGCGCGGAGCTCGGCCTGGCGGAGCAGGATGCCGGTGGTGTCGAGCTCGGTGCCGCGGTCGCAGCGGGTGACGTAGGCGGTCAGCATCTGCCGCCGCAGCTCGCGGTTGTCGGCGTTCTCGAGGAACGGCCACAGGCTCGGTCCGTGGAGCGTGAACAGCCACCTGCCCTCGAGGCCGGCCTTCGCCGCGGCCTCGGCGGCAGCGGCGACGGCGCCCTCAGGCAGACCAGCCAGGTCGGCCTCGCGGTCGATCACCAGCCGGTAGGCGTTGGTCGCCTCGAGCAGGTTCTCCCCGAACCGCAGGCCGAGGGTGGCAAGCTCGCTGTTGACCTCGCGCAGGCGGGCTTGCGCCCCGGCGTCGAGCCCGGCGCCGCCGCGGATGAACCGCCGGTAGGTCTCCTCGACCAGCCGCAGCTGCTCGGGGTCGAGCCCCAGATCCGCCCGCTGGCGCCACACCGCCGAGACGCGCGAGAACAGCCTCGGGTCGAGGTTGATGTCGTCACGCAGGGCGGAGGTCTTGGGGGCGATCTCGCGGGCGATCGCCTGCAGTCGATCGTTGGTTTCGGCCGAGTTCAGGTTGGAGAACACCGCCCCGACCTTGTCGAGCAGCGCGCCGCTGCGCTCCAGAGCCTCGACGGTGTTGGCGAAGGTCGGCGGCTCGGGGTTCGCCGCGATCGCCTCGACCTCTCTCCGCTGCTCCGCGATCGCACCCTCGAACGCGGGCAGGAAGTGCTCATCGCGAATCTCGTGGAACGGCGGCACGCCGAAGGGCGTCGTCCACTCGGTCAAGAACGGGTTGGCGCCCTCGGCCGGCGTCGCCGGCGCCTGGGCCGATGCCGCGAACGCCGTCGCGACCAGGAGCAGTGCAAACAGGACCTTGCGCATCGACGAACCTCCTCCGAGAATGCGTGGCGCAACCGCCGCCGGCCCGAGCCTCCCAGGACCCGCCGCCTTCGGCGTCTGCTCATTCTACGCGGTCCCCTCTGATGTGTTTTCTCAGGTCGGCAGGCTCTCCGGCACTGGCGATCCGCAGGAACCGCGACCCTCATCGACGCGTGTTGAGGCGACCGAACCCGCCGGGGTCACGCACGAGCACCCATGACCTGCTATCCTGAGGTCGAGAACGAGGCGCAGTTCAGGTGAGACCGGCCCCCCAGAGAACCCGAGAGGCCGGCGTCCGGGAGGCGCACCGACCGCACGGAGGCCGTCATGACCCGCCGCGTCGCTCCGAGTCCCGAACCCCCTCCAACCGCTGTTCGGCGCCCCGTCGTGTGGTCGAACGTGGCGTTCCTTGTCCTCACGCCGATCGTCGCGGCCGTCGCGGTGCCCTGGTACGTGCTGACCCGCGGGGTGGGCTGGGTCGAGATCGCGGCCTGCGTCGGGACCTGGCTGGCGGTCGGGCTCGGAGTCACCGCCGGCTACCATCGCCTCTTCTCCCACCGCGCCTGGGACGCGCCGGCGCCGGTGCGGATGCTGCTCGCCCTGCTCGGCGCGGCCTCGTTCGAGAACAGCGTGATCAACTGGGCGGCGGCACACCGCTACCACCACCGTCACGTCGACACCGACGACGATCCCTACAACGCACGACGGGGCTTCTTCTACTCGCACATGGGCTGGATCATGATCGAGGGCCCCAAGCACGAGGACACCGCGAACGTGCCCGACCTGTGGAAGGACCCGGTCTGCCGCTTCCAGCACCGCCACTACCTGGCGCTCAGCGTGGGCGTGAACGCGGTGATCACCGTCGCTCTCGGGCTGGCCACCGGCAACATGCTCGGCATGGTGGTGTTCGGCCTGGTGCTGCGGATGGTCCTCACCCACCACTTCACCTTCCTGATCAACTCCGCCGCCCACACCTGGGGCCGGCAGCCGTGGTCGACCGCTCACAGCGCGAAGGACAGCTGGTTCCTCTCGCTGCTGACCTTCGGCGAGGGCTATCACAACTACCACCACACCTTCCAGTCCGACTACCGAAACGGCGCCCTGTGGTACAACTGGGATCCCACCAAGTGGCTGATCTGGACGTTGTCCACGCTCCGCCTCGCCCGCGGACTGAGACGGAGCCCCGTCGACGTCACCCTCCGCCGCAGGTTCGAGCAGTCACGCGCCACTCTCGAGGCGAAGCTCGAATCGGCCGGCTCGGCCCTGGGCACGATCTACGAGCGGGGCCTGTCGAGCGCCGACGCGGTCAGGGCGCGGGTGGTCAGAGCCGGTGAGGACGCGCACGCCGCGCTCGCCCGCCGTCTGCTGGAGGCCGAGCAGGCGTGCGACGAGGCGCTCTCTGAGCTGGCGGGAGTACGTGAACGTCTGCAGGCCGCGCGGTCAGACCAGATGAGAACGCTGCGGCGGCAGGTGCGCCGGACCCGCCGCCGGGCGGAGGCGTCGCTCCGTGACTGGCTGCGACTCGCCGAGGCCTCGCTGTCGGTGTGGGGCGAGCCGGCTCGGGGCTGAAGACTCAGGATGTCGCAGCGCGAACCACAGTGCCGCGACCCTTCGCCTTGGCCTCGAACAGAGCAGCATCGGCGCGAGTGATGAGCACCGAGGGATCTTCGCCGTCTTCGGGAAAGCAGGACACTCCGGCACTGATCCCGACCACCCCGACACCGACCGTTTCCGCGAGCGGGGCAGTCGCCTCGCAGACCGCCTCGACCAGCCCGAACGCGGCGGCGACCGCACCCTCGGGGTCGGTGCCCGGCGCCAGCACGCAGAACTCGTCCCCTCCCCAGCGCACCACGACGTCGGTGGTCCGGGCCCGGTTGCTCAGCGCCGAGGCCACGGCGCGCAGCAGGGCGTCCCCGGCGAGGTGGCCGGCGGCGTCGTTGAACGACTTGAAGTGATCCAGGTCCATCATGATGACCGCCACCGGCTGACCGGTTCGGCGGGCGAGGGACAGGTGGTGGTCGAGGTCGAGCTCGAGACGCCGACGGTTGCCGAGCCCGGTGAGCGCGTCCCGGTTGGCGAGGTCGAGCAGCAACCGGTTGGTCTGCTCCAGCTCCCGCGTACGCCGCCCGAGCTCGGCCTCGACCTCGGCGAATCGCCCCGCCTCCTCCGCACGCTCGCCCGCCCAGCGTCGGCCCAGAGCAGACGTCCGGGCGACCAGCGACCGCAGGTCCGACGGTCCGCTCCCCCGCACCTCAAGGCTGTCCCCGCGCTCGACCCCAGCCACCGCATTGCCGAGCGCCTTCACTCCGCGTCCGACCCAGCCCCCGACCACCAGTGCCAGCACGACCGAGGCGCCGGCAACCGCCGCGAGCGGTCGGGCCGCCCGCGCCACGGCCGCACTGCGGGCAGCCTCCACGGGTGCCCCGTCCATCAGCACCCAGACCCCGGTTGACGAATCGGCGTCGACGACTGCGAACGCCGCCAGGACCGGCGTGCCTCCGATCCTGATCGCTCGACAGCGAGTCGACGCCGGCGGCCATGGGGGGAGCAGTGCGCGATCGAGGATGTCGTTCGGGAACATCGCGACAGCGCCCTCATCCGTTCTGACCAGGACACCGGCCAGGGCCTCGGAGGCCGTGATCGCCGCAGGCAACGCGGCAGCTCGATCGGGCTCCGCGGAAAGGCGCACCGCGATGGTCTTGGCCGCCTCGAGGGCGACGCTCCTCAGGGCCCGCTCGGCCTCGTCGCGGCCCGTCCGTTCGACCAGGACCAGCCCGACGCCGGACGCCGCCACACCGGAGACCATGATCGAGGCTGCGACGACCCAGCGGGAGATCGAGGGCGCCATCACGCGCTCCGCCGCCGCAGCGGCCGGGTGCGCGGCATCAGCGGCAGCGGCGCTGGTCGCGAACCGGATCCGGGCATGGCCTGGCGCACACCCCAGAGTGGCCTCGAAATCCCGCCAGGTCAAGGGTTGCCGGGACAGCATGTGGTGAGGACCCGGCATCCGGCCGACCACCGCCACCGCCCCTCGGGCAGTGTGAGAGCCACCTCCGCGGCATGCTCGGTACCCGCGGAGTCTGGACCGACCCGCGGCTACTGGACGGAGAACGAGATCGTCACCAGGTATCGCACCGGGACCGGTTCGCCGTGCAGGGTGGCCGGACGGAAACGCCAGCTCGACACCGCTTCGACCGCGGCTTCGGTGAGCCCCGAGGGCAGCCCCTTGAGCACCTCGACGTCGACCACGTTGCCGAGCGTGTCGATGATGGTCTGCAGCACCACCACTCCCTGGACTCGACCCAGCCGCGCCGCCTCGGGGTACCCCGGCTGGGGTGCGAAAACCCGCTCGGGCGCCAGCACGTCGCCCGCGATCGTCAACGCGCTGATCGCCGGGCCCGGCGGCCCGTCGGGCACCCAGACCGCGGTCGGGTCGATTCCGATCTCGGGGAAGTCAGCCTGAGCCTCTTCGGTCTCTTCCCGTTGGATCGGTTCGGGATCGTGCGGCGTCGGATCGGGAATCGGGACCCGGCGCGCCGTCCGCGGCGGCGGCACCGCCCGCCGGACCTCGGGCGGCGGCGGCTCGAACCGCACCTGCTGGAGGCGGTGGACCCGCGTCTCCCGGCGGACCTCGACCGGCTCGGGCTCGAAGCTCGGGATCACCACGACGAGGAGCACCAGATGTGCTGCGACCGCCAGCGCAGCCGCGATCCGGATCACGCGGGCCTCACGCACCTCGTCCACGGCGGCCAGCTCGATGACCACCGGGTCGAACGCGTCGAAGCTGCGGTCCCATCGTCGGGCACGCCGCTCACTCAGCCTGCTTTCACCGATTCTCATCGCCGACTCCCGGAGCTCCTCCCGTCACCCTCTCCTACGCTCGAGAACCCGTCGCGGTTTCGCTGTTCTTCCGTCCGCAATGGGCTTCAGCGCGCGGGCAGGGACTCGACTACGCCCCGCTCGGAGCCAGCAGGCTCGCCAGCGCCCTCTGCTCCGGGGGCATCCTCACCAGGGCCCGAGGCCGCTCGAGGCAGGCGGCAAGCCTCTCGGGCAGCGCCGGGCGATGCCCGATCGCGGCGGCCACGTCGTCGGCGAACTTCGCCGGGTGCGCGGTCGCAATCAGGACACCCCGAGCTCGGCCCGGCGAGCGGTCGAGGAAGCCGCGCAGGGCGAGGTAGCCGACCGCGGTGTGCGGGTCGAGCACCGTCCCGGTCCGGCGGTGGACCTCGGCGATCGCGGCGAGGGTCGCCCGGTCGTCGTGGGCGCTGGCCGAGAACAGCCCCCGGACCCGCTCGACCCGGCCGCCCACCAGCGCCAGGATGCGCTCGAAGTTCGAGGGATCGCCCACGTCCATTGCATTGGAGAGGGTGCGCTGCGCCGGACGCGGACGGTAGTGCCCGCTCCGCAGGTACTCCGGGACAACGTCGTTGACGTTGGTCCCCGCGACCCAGGCGGTGACCGCGAGCCCCATCCGTGCGGCCATCAGTCCCGCGGTCAGGTTGCCGAAGTTGCCGCTCGGCACCCCGATCACCGGTCCCGGCCCGGTGGGCGCATGGCGGGCGAGCTGCCCCACGGCGTGCACGTAGTAGACCATCTGGGGCAGCAGCCGGCCGATGTTGATCGAGTTGGCCGAGGTCAGGCCGACCGCTTCGACCAGCGCCGGGTCGGAGAAGGCACCCTTGGCCAGCCGCTGGCAGTCGTCGAAGGTCCCGGCCACCGATACCGCCGTGACGTTGCCGCCGAGAGTGGTGAGCTGCGCCTCCTGGAGCGGGCTGACCCGACCCTCGGGATAGAGCACCACCACCCGGACCCCCTCGACCCCGAAGAACGCGCTGGCGACTGCGCTGCCGGTGTCACCCGAGGTCGCCACCAGCACCGTCAGCGCCCCGCCCGGGGCGCGCAAGCTCGTCATCAGCCGGGCCATGGTCCGGGCCGCGACGTCCTTGAAGGCCAGGGTGGGGCCGTGGAAGAGCTCGAGCAGCCAGAGGTCGTCCTCGAGCCGCACCAGGGGTATCGGGAAGTCGAGGGCCTCGCGGAGCAGCGCCGCGAGCTCCCAGCGCCCGATCTCGCCGACGGCGAACGGTGCCAGCACCTCGGTGGCGAGGGCGGCCAGCTCCTCGGGACCCTCCCCGCGGCCGAGAGGAATGGGCAGGTCGGGCAGGGTCTCCGGCAGGTAGAGGCCGCCGTCCGGCGCCAGACCCCGCAGCAGGGCCTCGCCGAGGGTGGCCGCGGGCGCGGCGCCCCGGGTGCTCAGGTAGCGCACCGCACCTCCCGCACGCGGGCGCCGGTGCGCGCCAGCGGACCCGACCAGACCTCCCCGGCGAGGCCGGCGTCCTCGGCCAGGGCCGCCGCCATCGCCTCACCGACCGCGCGGGACGACTCGACGCCGCGGCAGAGGGCGAAGATCGACGGGCCGGCGCCGGACAGGCTGCAGCCGAGCGCGCCGGTCTCGAGCGCCGCCCGCTGCACCGCCCGGAAGCCCGGCACGAGGGCCGCCCTGGCGGGCTCCGCGACGCGGTCGACCAGCGCCCGACCGAGCAGCGCCCAGTCGCCGCGGAACAGCGCCGCCACCACCGCCCCGAGGTCCGCCCACTGGGCAACCGCCGTCTCGAGGGGCAGCGCCGCCGGCACCGCCTCCCGGGCGACCCGGGTGGCGAGCTCGATGGGAGGGTGAAGGAGCGCCACGGACAGGCCTTCGGGCACCGGCAGACGGATCGGCTCCGGCGGGTCACCGGGTCGGGTCAGCACGATACCCCCGAGCAGGCACGGCGCCGCGTTGTCGGGGTGGGCCGCACCACAGGCCGCGCGCTCGGCATCGAGCGCGCAGGCCAGCAGCTGGTCCGGCCCGAGCCGGGTCTCGAGAAGCCGGTCGGCCGCGACCACGGCGGCGACGGCGCTGGCGGCGGAGGATCCCATGCCGCCCGCGAGCGGAATTCCCTTGATCAGCTCGATCGCCACCCCATCGCTGCGTCCGCTGCGTTGAAGGAGCGCCAAGACCGCCACACCGGCAGTGTTTCGCGCCGCGTCCCGGGGCAGGCGGTCGCCGTCGCCGCGGACGTCGGCCATGAGCACTCCGGAGACCCGTCTCCGCCGCACCACCACCTCGTCGTGCGGCTCTTCGAGGGCCGCCCCGAGCACGTCGAACCCGACCGCGAGGTTGCCGATCGTGGCCGGCGCGGTGGCTCGGACGGCGAGCGGTCGGGTCACCGCGGAGGCCCCCCCGGCAGGAACCCGCGCGCCACAGCGAGCTCGCCCAAGAGCACCGCACCGCCCGCTGCGCCGCGAACGGTGTTGTGTGACAGCACCACGAGCTTCAGTCCGAGGATCGGGCACGGTCGCACGCGTCCGACGGTCACCGCCATGCCGTCGCCCGCGTTGCGGTGGAGCCGGGGCTGGGGCCCGTCCTCTCGTTGGAGGACCACGATCGGCCTCGGCGGGGCCGAGGGGAGGCGGAGGCGCTGCGGCTCGCCGCTGAAGTCCGCCAGCACCGCGCGAACCTCGTCGAGATCGGGGGAACGCCCGAGCGCCACCGACACGCACTCGGTATGGCCGTCGAGCACCGGCACCCGGGTGCACTGGGCGCCGAAGACGGTCGACGCGGGCCGGATCCCGCCCTCCTCGAGGGTCCCCAGGATCTTCGGCGGCTCGTGCTCGAGCTTCTCTTCCTCCCCGGCGATGAACGGGATCACGTTGTCGATGCACTGCATACCCGGCACGCCGGGCAGCCCGGCGCCGGATACCGCCTGGAGGGTGACGACGTGCACCCGCCGGAGGCCGAACGCGTCGGCGAGCGGCTTGAGCGCCAGCACCAGGCCGATCGTGGAGCAGTTGGGGTTGGTCAGAATCATGCCGCCGCCGAAGCGCTGGCGGCGGGCGAGCTCGAGGTGGTCCGGGTTGACTTCTGGAACCACCAGCGGCACGTCGGGGTCCATGCGGTGGCTGGAGGCGTTGGACACCACCAGGTGGCCCGCTTCGGCGAAAGCGGTCTCGAGCGGCCCGGCCGGACCGGAGTCGAGCGCGGAAAAGACCATCGGACAGTCGAGCCCGGGCGCGGTCGGCCGGACCTCCAGCGCCGCGGCGGCGGGAGGGATCTCGCCGTCCTGGACCCAGTTGACCACCTCGCCGTAGGAACGTCCCGCCGACCGCGCTGACGCGGTCACCGCGGCGAGCTCGAACCACGGGTGCTCGGCGAGCAACCGCACGAAGCGCTGGCCCACCGAGCCGGTCGCGCCCAGCACCGCGACGGGGATCCTGCCCATTCTCACTCCCCTCACCGGCGCCGCGAGGTCTCGGAGGCGCGCAGCACGTCCGCGATCAGACCGGCCGCGGTGACCTCGGGTCCGGCCCCCGGCCCGCGCACCACCAGGGGCGTCATCCGGTACCTGTCGCTCGTGAAGGCGACCACGTTGTCGCTCACCGCCACCCCGGCGCAGGGGTGGTCCGGCGGCAGCGCCTCGAGCGCCACCCGGGCGCCCTCGGGGGTCACCGTGACGATCGAGACCAGCGAGCGGCCCACCGCCCTGGCTTCGGCCGCTCGGGCGGCGAACGGTTCGTCGAGCTCGGGCAGCCGTTCCCTGAGCTCGTCCGCCGAAAGCTCGAGCCAACCCTCGCGTGGCAGCACCGCGCCCGCTTCGACCGCCTCCGGCTCGAGCGCGAAACCGGCGGTGCGCGCCAGGATCAGCGCCTTGCGCGCGACGTCCAGCCCGACCAGGTCCTCGGCTGGGCGGGGTTCGGTCAGGCCCCGGCGCTCGGCCTCGGCAACCGCTTCCGAGAGCCTCGCCCCCGCCATCACACGGGCGAGGACGAAGCTCAGCGTCCCGGACAGCACGCCCTCGATGCGACGGATCCGATCGCCGGTCCGCACCATGTCGTTGAGGGTCGAGAGCACCGGCAGGCCCGCGCCCACAGTCGCCTCGTGCAGCAGCGCGGCGCCTGACGAGGCCGCAGCCGTGCGCAGGGCATTCCACTGCTCGAGGGTGCCCGCGAACGGCCGCTTGTTGGCGCTGACCACCGACACGCCGTCGGCCAACCAGCGCTCGAAGTGCTTCGGCACGTCGTCGGACGCGGTGCAGTCGAGCACCACCCGCGCAGCGCCGGACGGCCGGGACACCAGCTCGGACGCCGCGGCGAGCTCCGCCGGTTCCCCGGCATCGAGCGCCTCACGCCACCGGCCGGGGTCGATGCCGCCGCTCGCAAGGGCCATGCGACGGCTGGTGACCACACCCACCAGGCGCAGCTCGAGGTCAGGCCGCGAGCCGGCACCGGTCGCGAGCTGCGCGAGAACCTCGCGGCCAACCGTCCCGGCGCCGATCACGACCAGCTCCACCCGACCGCGTCCCGGCCCGAAGAAGCGGCCGTGGATCGCGTTGACCGCCCGGGCCTCGTCCCCCTTCGCGACCACCAGCGACACGTTGAGCTCCGACGAGCCCTGGGCGATCGCGCGCACGTTGACGCCCTCGGATCCGAGCTCGCCGAACAGCCGACCGGCGATCCCCACCGAGCGGCACATGCCCTGGCCGACCACCGCGACCACCGAGAGGTCGTCCTCGACCACGAGCGGCTCGACCAGCCCGGCACGTCGCTCGAGGTCGAACTCGCGGTCGACCGCTCGCCGCGCGGGGCCAGCGTCGGCCGGAAGGACGGCGAAGCAGATCGAGTGCTCGCTCGATGCCTGCGAGATCAGGATGACGTTCACGCCGGCGGCCGCGAGTGCCCCGAACAGCCGTGAGGCGATTCCGGGGACTCCGACCATCCCGTCGCCTTCGAGCCGCGCCAGCGCGACCCTGGAGATCGAGCTGATGCCCCGGACCGGACCGTTGCCCGGCGCCGAGCCGGCGGTGATCCGAGTCCCGGTCGCCCCCGGATTGAACGTGTTCCGGATCTCGAGCGGAACTCCTGCCTTCCGAGCGGGATGAACCGTGGGTGGATAGACCACCTTGGCCCCGAAGTGGGACAGCTCCATCAGCTCGTCGTAGCTCATCTCGGCAATCGGAGACGCGTCTCGCACCACCCTCGGATCGGCGCTGAGAACACCGTCGACGTCGGTCCACAGCTCGATCGCTTCAGCGGTCAGCGCGGCCCCGAGCAGGGCCGCGGTCAGGTCGGAACCGCCCCGGCCCAAGGTGGTGGTCGCGCCGTCGGAGGTCGCGCCCAGAAAACCGGTGACGACCTGGAGAGGCCGCTGCCCGGCGAAGTGCTCCGCCAGACGGGCGCGTGTCGCCTCGGGCTCGACCCGCGCCGCGCCGAAGCTGTCGTCGGTGAGCACCAGCGAACGGGCGTCGCAGGCCTCGGCGTCGATCCCCCGCCGACGCATCGCCGCGGCGACCAGCTCGGAGCTCAGCAGCTCTCCGGTGCTCGCGATCCGGTCCCGTGAGCGCGGGCTGCACTCGCGCACCAGGGCGACGCCGCGGAGCAGGTTCTCCAGGTCAGCGAGAATCGAAGCGAAGCGCTCCTTCAGCCGCGGGGCCTCGCGGCGGCCGCAGACCGCCGACGCCGCCGTCAGGTGGCGTTCGACCAGCTGGCCGTGAATCTCCCGCCACGCCTGGTCGGCCGCGGCGGCCCGGCGCGACGCCTCGAGCAGCGCATCGGTCGCCCCGCCGAGCGCAGACACCACGACCGCGACCGGACCCGACGCGCGAGCACGACCCACGATCTCGACGACCCTCCGGATCGCATCCGGAGTGGCGAGCGACGAGCCTCCGAACTTGAGCACCCTCATGGCCGGCGATTCTGGGTGTACCAGCCGCCTGGGTCAAGCCGACGTCGCGCCGGGGGCGGCTCGAGACCGTTCGGGTACACTCCTCCGGCCGAACCGATCGGTGCCACGAAGAGGGGGTCTGATGTCCGCCTCGCCAGCTCGACGTCCGTCGCACTCCGCGGCCGTGGTCGTGCCCGCCGCGGTCCTCCTGGGGCTCGTCCTGACGCTGGCACGAGCCGGGCTCGCCCCGCCGGATCCGGAGCCCGCGGAGGCTCCTCCGGAGGTCTTTTCGGCGCAGCGGGCGGTGACCGTGCTCGAGCGTCTGCTCGGAGGTCCGCAGCCCCACCCGGTCGGCAGCGCGGCGAACCGTGCGCTCCGAGATCGCCTCGTGGCCGAGCTCGAGCGGCTCGGCCTGGACGCATCCGTGCAGGAGACCTGGTCGTGCGCACCGCGCTACGGCGCCTGCGCCCCGGTGGCCAACGTGGTCGCCACGGTGCCAGGACTCGAGGACCTCGAGGCGGTCGTCCTGCTCGCCCACTCCGACTCGGTCTGGGCGGGTCCCGGAGCGGCCGACGACGGCTCCGGGGTGGCGGTGCTGCTCGAGACCGCCCGCGCGCTGCTCGCCGTCGAACCGCTCCGGCGGCCGGTCCGGCTGGTGATCACCGACGGCGAGGAGGCGGGCCTGCTGGGGGCGGAGGCCTTCGTCCGGGATCACCCGCTCGCGGCCCGGAGCTTCGCGGTGGTCAATGTGGAAGCCCGCGGCACCACCGGCCCGAGCCTGATGTTCGAGACCTCCGAGCGCAATGCGGCCCTGGTCGCGGCCTACGCTCGCGCGGCGCGACGTCCGGTGGCGAGCTCGCTCTTCGTCGAGGTCTACCGGCGGCTGCCGAACAACACCGACCTCACGGTCACCCTCGAGGCGGGCCTGCCGGGCCTCAACTTGGCCTTTTCCGACGGGGTGGCGCGCTACCACACGCCGCTCGACGACCTCGCGCACCTCGATCGCGCGAGCGTGCAGCACCAGGGCGAGAACACTCTCGGACTGGCGCGCGAGCTGGCCGCCGCGGCCACCCTCGAGGCCCCCGGGGATGCGGCGTACACCGACCTCTTCGGCCGCTGGCTGCTGCGCTGGCCGGCGGGCCTGAGCCTTCTCCTGGCGGTGGTCGCGCTGGCCGGCACGCTCGCCGCCGGGCTGGCGGCGCCGGGCCCGGCATCCCGCCGGATCCTGCGGCTGCTGGTGGGGCTCGGGGCCTGGCTGCTCGCCGCCGTCCTGGCCCTCGCCCTCGCGCTCGCGGTCTCGCGGGGGGCCGTGGCCGTGACCGGCGACCTCGAGCCCTGGCGCGCCCACCCGCTCCCGCTCCGGACCTCCCTGTGGGCGGCGGTGCTGGTCGGTGCGCTCGCCGCTGCAG
This sequence comes from uncultured Acidobacteriota bacterium, assembly GCA_963714745.1. GTDB lineage: Bacteria > Acidobacteriota > Thermoanaerobaculia > Thermoanaerobaculales > Sulfomarinibacteraceae > CAVQPK01. Next base: position 275,496 of record CAVQPK010000007.1, on the reverse strand, counting down.
CGGTGGTCCGGCGGCTGGCCGGCCCATGGGGGCTGGTGACGGGCGCCTGGCTCGGATGGTCCCTGGTCGCGGCCGCCCTCGCGCTGACCGCTCCCGGGGTCGCGGCGGTGGTGGTTCCGCCGGCGCTGGCGGCCGCCGCGGTGCTCGGGGCGACCGGCGTCCTCTTCCGCCGGCGGCCCGGGCCGGCCGAGGCCGCAGCCGCGACCGGGACCGCACTCGCCGGCGCGGTGTTCGGCCTCCCGCTCGCCCGGCTGGGCGAGATCGGCCTCGGCTTCAGCTCCGCCGGGACCGTGCTGATCGTGGTCTCCCTGCTGCTGCCGGCGAGCTCGATCGCGCCCCTCCTCGCCGCCTCCACCCTCCGTCGGGCGAGCCTCATCGGCCTGCCGGTCGTGGCTCTCGCCGCCTGGGCGGTCGCCCTCGCGGTGCCCCTCGCGAGCCCGGATGCGCCGCGGCACCTCAATCTGGTGCACCTCGAGCGCGCGGACACCGGCGAAGCGGTGTGGGTCGCACGGCCGGGATGGGGTCCTCGCGCGCAGCTGCCGCCCGCCGTGGCCGCGGCGGCGCCGTTCATGGTCCCCACGGCCTCACCGCTGCCGTGGTGGGGAGACCCGACCCGGATGCGCACCGCGCCGGCGACCGCGGTCGGGCTCGAGGAGCCCCGGGTGGAGATCACGGCGGTCTCCCGGGAGGACGGCGGTTCGACCCGACTTCGCGGCCGGGCGCAGTCCGGTCGGCTCCCCAACCTGATCGTCGCCCTCCCGGAGTCGGCCGGGGTCCGGGCGATCCGGGTCCAGGGCCTCGAGGCCGGTCCCGGCCGCCCCGGCGGCGGCTTCCGGCGGGTCGAGCTCTACGGGCTGCCGCCGGAGGGGGTCGATCTCGAGCTCGAGCTCGGGTCCCGGGACGCGGTCGAGGCGGTGCTGGTCGCCTGGGGTCCGGGCCTGCCCGCCGCGGCCGCCGAGGTCGCACGGAGCCGACCGGCGGAGGTGACGCCGGTCGGGAGCGGCGACCTCACCGCGGTGTCGAGCCGGACCGTGATCGGCGGGTGAACGCCAGGTAGGCGGGCAGCCCCGCCAGCACGGTCAGGACCGCGACCCCGGACTCGACCGGCCGCTGCATCAGCAAGAGGCTGAGCATCGCCACGTTGGCGGCGACGAAGACCAGAGCCGAGAGGGTCGAAGGGCATGCTGTGCACGGTCCAACCCCTGCGCCTCTGCACCACGATCCCGACGACCGCGACCACCGGGAAGAGGCCGAGGGCGGACCCCATGGCAGTGAGGATCTGGAGGTGGTGAAGTCCCCGGCGCCGATCATGTCGGCGACCACGATCGAGGTCACCGAGCCGAGGCCCAGCCGGCGCTCGAGCGCAGCGCGCCCGTCATCCCGACCCGACGGTCCCTGGGCCGTCACCTCGCCCGCTCCGGGCGCCGCGCCTCGCGTCAGGCCCGGCCGGTCACGCGGCGGCAGCGGGTGACCCTCACCCCTTGACCCGCTCGACGAAACGCGCGTCCCGGGTGTCGACCCGGATCCGCTCCCCCGCCGTGACGTAGGGCGGGACCTGGACCACGAGCCCGGTGGCCAGGGTCGCCGGCTTGAGCTGCGCCTGGGCGGTGGCGCCCTTGAGCGCAGGGGTGGTCTCGACGACCTCGAGCTCGACCGTGATCGGCAGCTCGACCGCGATCACCCGGCCCTTGTAGTGGAGCGTCCGCAGCTCCAGACCGTCGACCAGGTAGCCGGCGGCGTCGCCGAGAATCTCGTCGCCGAGCGCCAGCTGCTCGTAGGTCTCCAGGTCCATGAAGACCGCGTCGGGCTCCTGCCGGTAGAGGAACTGGACCGGGCGCCGCTCGCAGTCCGCGACCTCCGCCTGGTCGCCGCCCCGGAAGGTCCGCGACTGCACCTGGCCGGTTGCGAGGTTGCGCAGCCGGGTCTTGACCAGCATGCTCGCGCCCCGGGCCGACGGCGTCTGGGAGTTGGTCTCCAGCACCAGCCACGGCGCGCCGTCGAGGTCGAGCACCTCACCCCGGGAGATCTCGGTGGCGGTCTTCACGGGCACCTCCCAGCGCGTCTTGTAGCGGAGGCCGGGCCGGGAGGCAAGTGGGCCTCAAACGTCTTCTCCGTCGCGGCTCCGGCCTCCCACGAGCACCAGCCGCCACACGCACCACCCGGCGAGCGCCAGGATCGCCGCCCACGCGACCGCCATGAAGATCCACCCGCCGGCGGTCATGACGCGACCTCCTCGGACGCCGTGCCCGCCCGCCTCCGCCACGCGACCCGGGTCAGCCCGACGAAGAGCAGCACGGTGAGGTACGAGGCGTAGGTGTGGATCGAGCCGGTCCCGACCGAGAGGGTGAAGAAGATCTGCCCGGCGGCGGCGAGCCACACCGCCGGCTCGGCGAGGCGCGTCAGGTCGGGGTTCCACACGAAGGCGAGGCCGTCCAGGACCGACGCCCCGCCGGCGGCAGCCGGCAGGGTGACGACCCGGACCACCAGCACGGCGGCGAACAGGAACAGCGCCGGCAGCGCCACCTTCGCCAGCCGCTCGATGCCCCGCACCACACCCCGGGGCAGCACCCACACGTTGAGCGCCAGGGTGAGGACGAAGGCCGGAAGGGCCACCGCCAGGCCGTCGAAGCGATCGCCGGAACCCACCGCGGCGCCCTGGAAGTCGGCCAGGTAGCGGGTCATGCCCTCGAAGGTGTCGACGCCCCAGAAGTGCCGCGCGGCGGACAGCCCGGCAAAGGCCAGCGTCCAGGCCTCGACGTAGGTGTAGTACATGACCAACAGGAGCGGGATGGCGACCCCGAGAGCGCCCAGGTCCTTGGCCGCCGGGTGGCGCCAGAGCAGCGCGAACATCCCCGGGGTCGAGCCGTGACCGTGACGCCCGCCGAGACGTCCGATCGCCCACTCCACCCACATCAGGGGGATCCCGAGCAGCAGGAGCGCGACGAAGTAGGGCACCATGAAGGCCCCGCCCCCGTTGAGCGCCGCCTGACGCGGGAAGCGCAGGAAGTTGCCGAGGCCGACCGCGTTGCCGGCCATGGCCAGGATCAGCCCGACCCGGGACCGCCACACCTCACGCGACGAGCCCATCGCCGAACCCTCCGGAAGCGCCCGATCGGCGCCGCGAACCATGGTCAACCAGCTGCCGTGACCGCCGACTTCCCCGGTCGGAGGGGCTTGACGTGTCTCAGCTCCGACCCGACACTGAGAGCGGTCCACACAGGCTCAACCGATCGCCCGCTCGTGCCGGAAGGAGGCTTCTCATGGCCCGCATGATCCGCCAGGTCGCGATCGCCGCCGTTCTGCTGCTGGTCACCGCACCCCACCTGCTCGCCCAGGAGACCGGCGACCGCTGGTGGACCCTCTACCTTCAGAGGGCGTGGCCCAAGCAGACCACCGCCAACGCCCAGATCGAGCAGATCAACGAGATGTTCGGGGTCGGCTTCGACACCTGGGACGACGTCGCCAACCTCTCCCTCGGCACGCAGCTCTTCTGGCAGGTGGACCGGCGCTGGAAGATCGGCGTCGAGCTCGACATGAGCTGGGGTCAGATCGACGGCGAGGCGACCGTGCCCACCGACTTCGCCGGGCCGGCGAACCTCAAGTTCGTCCAGAAGTACGCACTGTTCGCCAACCTGATGGCCGCGGCCCACTACCTCCCCTGTCCGAGCTGCGAGAAGGTGGTCCCGTTCGTGCTCGGCGCGGTCGGGGTCGGCTACGAGAAGGACACCACCCAGCTCACCTTGCACAACACCTTCTTCTACCAGCGGCTGGTGGTCGAAAACGACGGCTGGTTCCCGGTCTGGACGGTCGGCGTCGGGCTCGACATCCCGCTGGGGCCCTCCAGGACCTGGTTCTTCGAGCTCGGGACCGCCTACTACTGGGGTCGGCTCGACCACATGGTCCCCGCCGAGGGCTCGTTGGCGCCGTCGCCGGAGGTCCGGGCCGACACCGACTCGACCGGGCCGAACGTCTGGATCGGCATCGCCCGGAGATTCTGAGCTCGTTCTTTCTTCCGGTCTGCCTCCGCGTTCTGTTCGTCTAGGCGTGCACCCTGGCCCGGCTCTCCCGCGACGGGCAGGCCCGGATCAGCCGCGCACGGCCAGGTACTCGCGGATTCCACAGGCGAGCACGAAGGTCCGCTCGACCGCGAACCCGGTCAGGAGCCGCGCGACCCGGGCCGGCGACCAGCCCGGGCCGGGACCCAGCGCGGCTTCGGGGCCCGCCTCGCGCGCGATCCGGCCGGCCGCCCGGATGACCCACCGGCCCGGCCGCGACGGAATCGCCCCGGTGTCGGTCACGAACGCCAGCAGGGTCGCGCCCCGCGCGCAGCGGTCGGCGATCACCCGAACCAGCCGCTCGACCGCCTCCTCGCCGAGGTAGTCGAAGAGGTCCCAGGCCATCACCAGGCCGAGGGGTCGGCTGTCGGCCGCCACCACCTCGGAGACCACCCGGGCCGGCCGATCGGGCTCGATCGCCCCCCGGTCGCCACCCAGGCCGCAAGCCCGCGCCAGGTCCACGAACGCAACCGCGTCGGCGAGCTCGTGGTACAGCTCGAGGTTGCCGCCGATCGCGCTCCCGAGGTCGAGCACCCGCACCCTCTCCAGGCCCGAGACCCGCTCGAGCGCCGCGGACAGCCCCGGCGAGGCTCGCTCGATCGTCCCCCCGGCCCGGTCGTCATCGAGAGCCTGCGACGGTTGACGACCGCGACGTAGGGCGAAGCGCACTCAGGCCCCGGCAGCGTCCTTGCGGACGGGGGCGCCGGCCGGCTCGACCGGCGCCGGCCCCTTCACCGCACGCGGGCGGGCCTCCGCGGACATGTCGATGCCGCCGCGGAACGAGGCGCCGTCCTCGATCGTGACCCGGGGCGCGGTGACGTCACCCTGGACCTTGGCGGTCCTGCGCAGCACCACCTGCTCCGCTGCGGTGACGTTCCCCGTGACCTCGCCCTCCACGGTCACCGACCGCCCCGAGACGTCCGCCTTGACCCGTCCGTCCGACCCGATGGTGACCGCGTGCTGCTCGAGCCGGATCGAGCCTTCGACGCGGCCCTGCACGAGCAGGTCCTCCTCGCCGGTCACCTCGCCGGTGATCCGGATCGAGGGACCGATGGTCGCCCGCTCACCGGTCGAGGCGCGGGCCTGCCGTTCGGGCGGCGGCGCGGGAGTCGTGGACACGCGGCCGCCGGTTTCCGGCGCAGGTTCCTCGTTCTCGCCCTTCTTCCACATGGCAGTCTCCTCCCCCCCGAGCCGGCTTGAGGACTCCAGCCTAGACCGCGGGCCCGCACCAGTGCGGTGGCCCGGGTCACGCGCCGGGCAGGTTCCGGAGCCGAGGTTGAGACCCGCACTCATTCCAGGTATATTGGCTTCACGTGAGCAGCCCAGTCAGCTGGAGCCGGCGCCGATTGCCGCGCTTCGGGAGGTGGTTCATGAAGCGCGTCCCGTCACTGTCATGGCTCGTCGTCCTTGCCGTCGCGTCGATCGCGTCGTCGCAGGAGCTCGTCAACTGTCCGGCGAACCCCGCAGGATCGGGCGACCGCATCGACCGCGGGCTGTACCTCCCCAGCTTTCCGGGCACCAGCCTCGGCGTGGTCGTGCTCCACTTCGCCTGCCAGAGCTCGGACGAACGCACCTTCGCCCTCACCGCGCGGCACGGAACCTACGACGGCCCGATCCTGGGGGTGGCCCAAGCGACCGTTGTGCCCTCGGGAGCAGTCTCCGGCGCCGCCTCGGCGCGCTTCGACTTTCGCGGCGTTCCGGTGGTCCAGGGGTCGACAGTGACCTTTGCCCTCGAGCTGCTGTCGGGGTCGCCCATCCAGTGCTTCTACAACAAAGGGGTCAACGAGGGCGAGCTGTGCGGAGAGCTGGTGGTCGAGACGGAGGGCACGGAGCCGCCGCTCTCGGTGTTCCGCAACTACGTCATGGGCATCACCATTTTCCCTGGGGTCGGGCCGGTCCCCAGCACCTCCTGGGTCGCGGTGGTCAGCCGGGCCGACGGCTTCGCCGGGAGCGTCTGGCGCTCCGCCCTGAGCCTGCTCAACCGCTCCAACCGCGAGGCCTCGATCACTCTGAGGCTGCACCTCGCCGGCGTCCACGAACGCTCCCTGTCGCTCGAAGCGGGCTCGACGGTCGTTCTCGAGGACGTGGTCGACTGGATCGAGCCCGGGCTGGGGGGCTCCGGCGCGCTCGAGGTGGTGTCGGACCAGGCGCTGGCGGTCCTTGCCCGGACCGCCAACACGATCTCCGACGGGGCGGCGTGCTACCCGGGAGGAACCTTCGGCCAGGTCTTCGACGGGCGGACCGTGCACGACGGCCTGGTGACGCAGGAGTCGGTGACGCTCTCCGGCCTCCGCGAGCTGCCTTCGGCGCGCACCAACATCGGCTTCACCAACACCGGTGCGACCCCGGCCGAGGTCTCCTACACCCTGTTGAACGCGGCCGGAAACGAGGTCTACAGCTCGCCGGTGCTCACTCTCGCCCCGGGCGAGTGGCGGCAGGAGAACCGGCCCTTCCGCGAGCGGGCCCAGCTGCTCGACGTCGACGGCGGCTGGGCGGTGGTCAAGGTCCACCGGGGTGTCGGGGTCCAGGTCTACGCCTCGCTGCTGGACGCCCTGACCAGCGACGCGGCGACCATCTGGCCCACTCGCTGAGCGCCGGCCTCGCTCCGGGCCACAGAGGCGCCGCTTGACGCGCACCCCGGGTGCGCCTACCCTCGCACTCACAGAGAACGAGTCGCGAAACTTGGTGCCGGCGGGACTCCCGTCGTGTCAGCACCTCACGGAGGAACCATGGCTCACAGTTCGCCTCGACGCACACTCGGTCACGCCGCCTTCGGCCTGGCGGTCGTCATCGCCTGCGCACTTCCCGGCCCGGCCTCGGCACAGGGCCTGCGCGACGTCCGCCAGCCCGACGGCAGGATGGGCCCGGCAGCGAAGCCTGCCGAGATCACGATCCAGATCCGCCGCAATCCCGAGGTCGGCCTCCACGTCTCGCCACGGGGCGTCGGCGCCTGCGCGAGCGCCAACGCCGACTGCGGCGACGAGGTGACGTGGAAGGTCCACAGGGGTCGGGGCCTGGAGCCCGGCGAGTACCTCGTGATCAAGTACAAGTCCACGGGGCAGGTCGCCAGCCGCTGCTTCACCGAACTCAGCTTCGAGCTCGACGAGAATCGGCTCGAGGCCTCCAGCGGTCCGGTCCAGCCTGAGTGCCAGACTCCGACGGTGTGGTTCTACACCGTCGAGCTGCGCAAGCGGAACGAGACCCCGACCCCGAGCGACGACCCGCTGGTGTGCCCGCCGCTCGACCCCGGCGTGCTCATCGACCGGGGTGGCGGCTGAGCAGCTCCTCGAAGCGGGGATCCTGTCGCAGCCCGCTGAACTCGTCCTCCCCGCGCACGAGCTCGGCCGGTACGCCCATCTCGAGCGCCGTGGCCAGCTCCGCCATGGCCTCGTCGTGGGCGCCGCACAACGCGAAGGTCACCGCGAGGTCATGGGCGGACGCGGCAGCCTGCGGCAGCTCGCGCTGCAGCTCCTGCGCCCACGTCACGGCCTGATCGCACTCGCCCAGGCGCGCCGCGTAGTGGGCGCGGCTCAGTCGCAGATCGGGGTCGCCCGGGTCGGCGCTCAGCGCCGAGCTCACGATCTCGAACGCGGACCCGTACTCGGCGAGCGCCTCGTCGGTCCGCCCGATCCGCAGCAGCAGGTCGCCGAGGTTGCGCCTGACCCCGTCGTTGCCCGGGTTCAACCGCACCGCCAGGCGATAGAAGTGCTCCGCTCGCTCCCACTTGTCGGCACGGTCTGAGAAGTAGTACGCGGTGCCGATGTTCGAGGCCAGGACCGCGCTGGTGACCGGCGCCGAGGCGCCCTCGAAAGCCTCGATCGCCGCTTCGAAGCGACCGCGTCCCACCTCGACCGCGATCAGGTTCTCCCGCGGCCGCGACACGCCTGTGGGCGCGATCGTCGCAGCCCGCTCGAAGGCGCTCCCCGCCTCATCGTAGCGGCCCACCTTCCACAGCAGTCCGCCGAGCTGGTTCCAGTTTCGCCAGCTCTCAGGTCCGGCCGCAGTGGCGGCGCGGAGCGAGTCCTCGGCGGCGGCCAGGTCACCTGCCCGCTCGTAGCTGCGGGCGAGCTCGCGGTGCGCCTCGTCGGGATGAGGATGGCGCTCGAGCGCCGCCTCGAGCCCTCGGATCGAGGCCACGGCGCCGCCGCTGGCCCTCAGCGCCCGGGCCAGAGCGACCTGCGCCGCCGGCAGCTCGGCGTCGAGCTCGACCGCGCGTCGGGCGGCCTCGTCGGCCTCGCGGCGCAGCTCCGGCCGCCCCTCGCGGCCGGCGCGCTCCCACAGCGCGGTGGAGAGCCCGGCCCAGGCGAGGGCGAAGTGCTGGTCGAGGCGGATCGCCTGACGGTACATCTCGGTCGCCGGCGCGAGGCCGCTCGCGTCGGTGGCCCGCTCGCGCAGCGACTCGGCCTCCAGGTAGGCCTCGTAGGCCCGGAAGGAACGGGTCGGGTCGCTCGCCAGGCGGTCGCGCTCGTGCCGGGACAGTGTCACCTGGAGCACCTCCGCCAGCCGCCTCGCCAGCTGCCCCTGGCGCTCGTAGAGCTCACCCGCGGTGCCCTCGAGGGACTCCGACCAGACCATCGTTCCGGTCGGCACGTCGACCAGCTCGGCGGTGAGGTCCAGCACAGGGTCGCTGCCGGCGACGCTCCCGTCGAGCAGCAGGCCGACCCCGAGGCGGGCCCCGATCTCGGTCGCGCCGAGGCCCTGCCCGGCGAGCGGCCAGGCCTCGGTGCGGCTGACGACCCGCAGCCCGCGGACCTCTCCCAGCCGGGTGATGAGCCCGGCCGCGAGCCCCTCCGCCAGGGCCCCGCGCTGATCGTCTCCGGTGTAGTTCGCGAACGGCATCACCGCCAGGCTCGGCTCCGCCGCCGGACCTGCGGGCGCCGACATCACCCGGTGCAGAACCAGCGCGAGCACCGAGCCCACGGCCACCGCCCCGAGCGCCCAGAGCGCCGGCTTCAGCACGCTGCGCCGCGCGACCGGAGGCAGGCCGATGGCGGTCGTCTCGTGGTGGCTGTCGAGCCGTGGTCCCTGCTCACGCAACGCCATCGCAACCTCGACCGCGTCGCCCGGTCGGGCGGCCCGGTCCTTGGTGAGCAGTCGCAGCACCACCCGGTCGAGCCAGGGTGGCACGTCGGGGCGCAGGCTCGACGGCGGCGGCGGCTCGTCCTCGAGAATTCCCCGCAGGGTCGCCGCCTCCGAGGTGGCCGGGAACGGGAGGCGACCGGTGAGCATCTCGTAAAGCACCGCGCCCAGCGACCACAGATCGGTGCGCGAATCGAGCGGTTCTCCCCGGAGCTGTTCTGGAGACATGTAGGGCAGCGTGCCGACGGTGGCCCCCGAACGGGTCAGCCGGTGCTCGCCGGCCAACGCGGCGAGGCCGAAGTCCACCACCTTGACGACCCCGTCCCCGGTCAGCATCAGGTTGGCCGGCTTGACGTCACGGTGGAGGATCCCGGCGCGATGGGCGGCGCCGAGCCCGGCCGCCGCCTGTCGGGCATAGGACACCGCTTCGGCAACGTCGAGCGGCCCGCGCGCCAGGCGCCGCGCCAGGCTCTCGCCGTCGTAGTAGGCCATGCAGAGGTACATCTCGCCGCTCGAGGCCTCGCCGACGTCGTGCACGGTGCACACGTTGGCATGGTCGAGGGCCGAAGCGGCACGGGCCTCGCGCAGGAAGCGCTCACGGACCTTGGGGTCGTCGTCGGCCTCGAACGGGAGGAACTTGAGCGCCACGTCGCGCTCCAGCCGCTCGTCGCGGGCCCGGTAGACGACGCCCATGCCGCCCCGCCCGAGCTTCTCGATCACGGTGTAGGGCCCGACGCGCTCGCCAGGCCTCATCGGGCCGAGCCCCCCTGCTCGCATCCCCCGGCAGGGCGACCTGTCGATCGCCGGTTCACGCCCGCATCACCCCCGAGCACGGAGTCATCATCTCACGGGCGCCCGAGGGAGCCCAGCGGCGACCAGCGGCTGGAACGGGTCAGTGCGCACCGGTCGGAATCAACTCCCGGCGACCGTCTCCTCTTCCCGCTGCCACGGAGGCAGCAGCACCACCAACCCCCACAGGATGAAGAACGGCATCACCATCAGGAGGATCGCGGGCAGCAGTCCCTCTCGGGTGGCGAACTCCATCTTGTACGTCGTGTAGCCGAGGAAGCTCTTCGAGAACAGCTGGCCGCCGATCACCACGTTCCAGCGCATCGCGAAGATCCCGACCAGGGTCAGCCCGGCGGCCACCGCGTAGGTCCCGCGCCGCGCCCGCTCGGTGAGTCGGAGCAGTTGCGCCAAACCCAACAGCCCGAGCGGCAGCAGCGTGCCGAGGAAGATCTGGAGCACGATCTGCGACCCGAAGAGGCGCGTCTTGACCATGAAGTCCAGGCTCTTGAAGGACTCGTCGGCCTCGTAGATGCGATGGATCAGGTCGAGCATCTCGAGCGAGAAGTCGATCACGAAGGCGTAGAAGAGGTAGCGCGCCACGGTGTCGAGACACCTCATGTCGATCTCCGCGCCGCGCACCCACGAAGCGAACATGTACACCAGCAGCACCAGAGCGATGCCCGAGACCATCGCCGAGAACAGGAACACGATCGGCATCAGCGGGGTCGACCACCAGGGGTTGGCCTTGATCGAGCCGAAGATGAAGCCGACGTAGCCGTGCAGCAGGAACGCCGAGGGGATGCCGACGATGGTCACGAACCGGCCGACCCGGTCGTCGATCTCCAGCGAGCGGGGGCTGAGGTTGTCCGAGCCGAGGGCCATCACGCGGTACAGAGTGCGGACCCAGCCGGTCGACTCCCGGGCCTTGAGCACGATGTCACGCCGGTAATCGAGCCATATCTCGACCACCAGCACCGCCATCAGGTACCACAGGTACACGAACCCGAACATCGCCATCGCCGACTCGGTGTGCGGCGTCAGGTACATCTGGACGGAGCGCTCCGGGTGGCCGAGGTGGAGCTGGAGCGGGAGCGGCGCAACCAGCAGGAAGGCGAGCGCGGTCAGCAGGGCGAGGCGGTAGGTCGGGCGCACAGCTTCGACGTTGAAGACCCGCTCCAGCGAAGCGAGGATGAAGGCGCCCGCCACGAGCCCCGTGATGTAGGGATACAGCACGATCAAGACGCTCCACTGGAGCTCGACCTCGTTGGGGTACATGAAGCCTTGGACCTGGCTGAGAATGGGCTCCATCGTCTGCTCCTCGCCCCTACCGCACCGCACCGTCGAGGTCGGCGTAGTACACCTTGGCGCCGGTGGCCATCTGCGGCTTCAGCACGTGGATCGTCCTGGTCCGGAGAAAGTCGTGGATCGGGTCGTTGGGGTCCTTGAGGTCGGCCAGCTGGCGTGCCCCGGTCGGACACACCTCGCAGCACGCGGTGGTGAGGCCGCGGGTGATGCGGTGGTAACACAGCGAGCACTTGTCGACGGTGTGGGTTCGCGGGTCGATGAAGCGGCAGCCGTAGGGGCAGGCCTGGACGCAGTAGCGGCAGCCGAGACAGTAGCTCGTGTCGACCAGGACCACGCCGTCCGGGCTCTCGAAGGTGGCGCCGACCGGGCACACCTGGACGCACGGAGAGTGCGCACAGTGGTTGCAGAGCTTCGGGACGAAGAAGCTCTTCGCGCCGTCGTCGGTCCGGTACCGTTGCCCGAAGCCGTCGAGGCCGCCGTTCGGCGAGTCCACCAAAGGGTGCTCGCGGTCGTCGGGCGACACGTGGTAGCGCTCGACCCAGGTCCGGAAGAAGAACGGCTCGGCCGGGACGTCGTTCTCGGTCTTGCAGCCGGCGACGCACTTGCCGCAGCCGATGCAGCGATCGATGTCGATCGCCATCCCCCACCAGTGGTCCATCATGGCGTAGCCGGGCGCGGTCTCCGGGGTTCCGGCCAGCACGTGCTCGAGCGCGCTTGCCGCCGCCGCCGTCAGCACCAGCCAGCGCCCCGAGTCGACGAGGAACTGCCTTCGGTCGCGCATCATGCACCCCCCTCGTCGTCAATCCCGGGCCGGTGCGGGTCGTGACAGCTCAGGCAGGGCTCTGAGTCGGCGTGCTCGGCGGCGTCGACCTGCGGGAACCCGGTCGGGCGGGCCGCCTCGATCCGGTGACATCCGAGGCACAGGGTCGCCGGGTCCGGCAGCTGCGGCTGCAGCGCCTCGGGATCTGATGCATGGGCGGCGAGGGCGCCGTGGCACGACTCGCAGCCGATCTTCTCGTGAGCGCCTCCGCGCCGAGCGGCCGCGATGTCGTCGTGGCACTCGCCGCACACCCCACGGCCGGCGAACACCGGCGCCCGCGCACTGTTGTCCGCGATCGCCCCGGCCCGGAAGTGGCCCAGCTCGCCGAAGCCTTCCGGGACGAAGACGGCCCGCAGCCCCAGAAACACGAGGAACCCGATCGCGAACATCCCCGCCATGCGAAAGAGATGCTCGCTGTCACGAAAGCGCTCGCGCATCGTGTCCTCCCGCGTCGACGGTTCGCGGCGACCGCTCCTACCGACGGCGACCCCGCTTCTTGTATCGGATCTCGAGCTGGGATCAATTTACCATATGAGCAAGCATCATGTTGGTCGATGTTCTCATTGAGACCAACTATCAGAAACATCCCCCTCATCGCGGGCGATCGCAGTCTTTCCCGGGACCAGAGCTGCTCTGTCAGCGGTGGCTGTCGAGTGCTGACTCCGGAATGCGGCGCACCGGCAGCGTGCACGGGTCCGATCACATCTCGGCGTTCACCGGTCGCCGACGCCCAGGAACTCCCACACCGTCCGGACGAACTCCTCCCGCTCCTCGACCGGTGCGAAGTGCCCGCTGTCCTCGAACACGACCAGTTGCGAGTCGCCGAGGCCCTGGTGAAGCTCGCTCACCTTCTCGACCGGCATCATGTCGTGACGGCCGGCGACCACCAGGCAGCGAGCGGTGATCGCCCCGAGCCGGTCGCGCGCGTCGAAGACCGGGTGGGCGCGATCGGTGTAGTCGGCGTGCGCGAAGCTGAACTGCGCGTCGCGGAAAAGCTCGCCCATCCAGCTGTGCGCGTTCGCCGGATCGGCGGTCGAGAGCGGGAACCACTCGCCCAGCCAGAGCTCACGCAACATCGCGGTACGATGCGGCTCATCCAGCCCGGGATCCTGCACCCGCTCGAGAAAGTCGGCGTAGCGAAGCATCAGCTCGGGGTTCCGGGCTGCGAAGCTCTCCATGTCCTCGGGACCGAAGCTCGCCGCACCGTGGACGAAGACCGCCCGGCGGACCGTGTCGGGGTGCTCCGCCGCGAAGTAGATCAGGTTCATGGCCCCGTTCGACCAGCCGATGACGTCGACCTGCTCGAGACCGAGGTGGCGGCGCAGGGCGTCGAGATCGGACCGCACCGCCTCCAGGCCCATGTCGGTCGGTTCGCGCACCGGACCCGACCGGCCCATCCCGCGCGGGTCGAAGTAGACCAGGCTGAGGCGCTCCTCGAGCGGCCTGAACAGCGCCCGCACCCCCGCCGAATCGAACCCCCAGGAGTTGGTCAAGACCATCAACGGCGGGCCTTGGCCGTGAACCTCGAAGTGGATGTCGACGCCGTCGAGGGTGGCGTCGAACGAGCCCGTGGCGAGCTGGTCGGTATCCGGAGGTGCCGGGTCCCTCCCGCTGGTGCATGCCCAGGTGAGCCCGATCGTCGCGAGCGCGAGCCAGGCCAGAGCTCTCATGCTGCCTCCTGCCGAGTTCTCCTCCGAGTGTACGTCAGAAGCGCCGTCCGTCCGGCCCGAATCCCGTGCCCGGGAAGCCGGCTCTCTGAAGCCGAGGGTCTTCGGTAATCGTCGAGCAGCAGCTCAGGGTCGGACGGCAGGTCGACTCGAACCGAGTCCACTGCGGTTTGATCGCTTCGAAGGGGGCGCCGGTCAGTCCGCCCTCATTCCGAGGTAGCATCGGCGAAGGATGGGGACAGGAGCGACGCACGGGCTCGAGATCGGCACGCGCCTTCGGCTGCTTCCTCCGGGGTGCCCGACCCGGGTGGACGGTCGACTCGAGATCGTCGTGCCCACGGGCGCGTTCGGCTCGGGCGAGCACGAGACCACCGCCGCCTGTCTCGAGGCAATCGAGCAGCTCGACGACCTTTCCGGCGCACGGGTGCTCGACCTGGGCAGCGGCACCGGGATCCTCGGCGTCGCAGCGGTTCTCCTGGGGGCCCGCTCGGCGACCTGTGTCGACACCGACCCCGGCGCGGTCGCGGTGTCGCGTCACACCGCCGCGCTCAACGGCGTGGTCGACCGCGTCGACTTCGTCCATGGCGAGCTTCGCGACCTCGATTCCGGACCGTTCGGGGTCGTGCTTGCCAACCTCTACGCGGACGTCCTCCTCGACGTCGCCGAACCGCTGATCGCGGCCACCGAACCCGGAGCGGCGGTCGTGCTCTCCGGGATCGCGTGGGAGCAGGCGGACGAGGTGCGCGAAACCTACCTCTCGCTCGGGTGCCGGCTGGTCCGTTCACGGTGGGGCGACGAGTGGGTCACGTGCCAGTTTGCCGCCACTCACGGCCTTCCACCACCTGACGCAGGTCATCTCCTGATCAACGTCGCTGCACCGTCGAGTACGGCCGCGATCGAGCGCTCCGCTCCGCAGTGGCACCCTTCGTGCGGGAAGGTGGCTGGCCGGTGAACTCGAGCCTCTTTCCGCGATCAGCATCCGGGATGAACCGACGCATCACCATCGCTCTCGTCGGCCTCGCCGTGCTCTGTCTCCCGATCCTCGTTCGGCCCGATATCGACCCCTCCCCAATGCGCCGGATCGGTGATCTGGGAGACGAGGGCTACTGGCTGCACAACGCGCGGATGGGTGTTCTCTTCGGCGACCCGCTGCCCGACGATCTGGTGTACGCGTGGGCGGGCGCCCCCCTGTTCAACCTGCTCGCGAGCGCGACCATGGCCACCTCGTCGGTTTCGTTCACGGCCGCGAGGATGGTCAGCGCTGCGAGCCTGGTGGTGATCGTCGTCGGGGTTTTCCTGCTCTACCTGCCGGTGTGCCGGTCGCCGACCGCCGCACTGCTCCCCGCAACACTGGCTGCCACCTGTCACGAGCTGCTCGCCTGGGGCCGCCCAGCCTGGCCCCTGGCCTTGGAGGCGGCGCTGATGATCGGAGTGCTGGTCTGTTGGGATATCGGCCTGCGATCCGGCAGACACGGGTGGCTCTTCGCGGCCGGAGCACTCGGGCCCCTCGCTTTGCTCGCCAAGCTCTCCGCCGTCTATGCACTCGCCGTCGTGCCGGCCGTGATCGCGGCCACGTGGATTCGCGACGGACGTCCCGGGCCCCGAACCACCCTTCCGTTCGCCCTCGGCCTGGCAGCAGGAGGCCTGGTCACGGGCACCACCCTGCTGGCAGTGCGCGAGGAGCTGTTGCTCCTCGTCCGCGCGGCTTCGTCCTACAACCTCGCGCCCGACCCGCAGCCGCTTTTCCTGGTCAAGTACATGCTATCGGCAGCTCCGGGCAGGCTCCTGATGTCGACCGGGACGATGCTGGTCTCGGTACTGGTCGGTGCCCGACTGGTCTCACTGGTCGCAGCCGGGTGCGAACGCGGTCCCAAGGCGGCCGTCCGCAGGATGCCGCGTTTCGAGATTGCGGCGTGGCTGTGGTTGGCGGCGAGCATCGCGGTGTTCACCGCCTCGGGGGCGTGGAAGATCGATCGGCGGACCTTCGTGCTGATGGTGCCCGCGCTGGTCATCGCCGGGACCTGCTTTCTCCCGACAACCGTTTCGGGAGGCCTCGCCGGGAGCTGGCGCCAGCATCGCACCTGGGGTCGAGCCGTGCTCGGGACCGTGGTGTTGGCCTGGGCGATCGCATCCACTCGCCTGCTGCGCATCGGTGTCACGATGTTCGACAAGCGGTGGCTCACGGGGTACGGCCTCGGGATCAGCGCGGGGTGGATCTGGACGGCGGCTGCAGTTTCCGTGGCCGTCATCCTATTGGTAGGACTCAAGTCCTGGCGGCGGGCTCTGCTGGGGGCGGCGATGGCCTGTCTGGCCGTCAACCTTTCGCTCGACGTGGTGTGGCTCGCGGCCTCCCGGTCGACCGTCGTCGAGGCCTCACAGCGGCTCGCCGAACAGGTGCGCCCCGGGGAGATCATGACCGGTCCCTACGCCCACTGGCTTGCCGTGGAGACGCTCGGGCGCCCGATGCGTTTCCCAGAATCGCCACGGGGCGACCCGGTCCCGGCGGGGCTCGCGGGTTGGAACCCTAAGCGGTTGGGCTATATTGACCGCACAGGAGAGCCGATCATCGTGACCACCTCCCGAGAACAGCGAGGGAGCCCACGGCGTTATTCGCGCTGCGTCGAAGCCGAGGGCATTCCGCCCAGGCCCACCACTGGGGTCGCCGTTTTCGGCCTTCTCCCGCTCCCATTCAGCGATCACCCACGGCTCGTCATCGCGGTCAGGCGACTCGAGCCGGTGGCAAGTCAGAGCGGAGTCCGCCCGCAGGAGGCTCCGTGAGTGTGGCTCGGGCGAGCGTCACTCCACAGGCCGTCGAACCCGTTGGGGGTCGCCCGTCAATGCATGAGCGCTTCTCGGACCCTCCATCCGTGACGATCGTGATCCCCGCCGTCTCGGCGACTGCGGCGCTGCGCGCCTGCCTCACCAGCGTCAGCTCCCTCGATCCCGCGCCGGACGAGGTGGTGGTGGTCTCCGACGGCGGCGACCGCGAGGTCCTCGCGCTGGCTCGGCAGCACGGTTTCGCGGCGGTTGCCACCGATCGCAGGAGCGGTCCGGCGGCGGCGCGGAACCTCGGCGCCGGCACGACCGCCGGCTCAGTGATCCTGTTCCTCGACTCGGACGTCACTGCCCCTCCGGACCTGGTCGCCGGCGTCCGCCGTCGGGCGCTCGCCCACCCCGACAGCGCCGCGTTCGTGGGGTCCTACGATGACCGGCCGGAGGATCCCGGCTTTCTCTCCCAGCTCAAGAACCTGATGCACCACCGCGTCCACCAGCAGGCCCGGGAGGAGGGCTTCACCTTCTGGGGAGCCTGCGGCGCCGTTCGCCGAGAGGCGTTCGAGGCGGTCGGCGGGTTCGACGAACGCTACCGCCGACCGTCGATCGAGGACATCGAGCTCGGCTACCGGCTGCGGCGTTCCGGGAGTCGGATCACGGTGTGCCGCGAGCTCCAGGTCCGACACCACAAACGCTGGACCACTGCCTCGTTGCTGCGAACCGACCTCCTGGACCGGGCGGTGCCCTGGACGGCCCTGATCCTGCGCACCGGGCGGCTCGCGGACGACCTCAACATCGACCGCACCAGCCGGGTGCAGGTCGCGTTGGCGGGGCTCTCCGTGGCGCTGACCACGGCCGGCCTGTGGCGCCCGTGGTGCTTCGCGGCGGCCGCCGCCGCGGCCGGCGGCGCCGTGCTCCTCGATCTTCCCCTGATTCGATTCCTCGCCCGCGAGCGCGGCCTCGCCTTCGCGCTTCGGGCGCTGCCGTGGCTCATGACCTACCACCTGGTCAGCGCCGCCGGCTTCGCGCTCGGCGTCGGCGCCTACCTCGGCGGCATCGGACCGTCCAGCCGGGCCGGGGACGGCCGGGCCCGACAAGGACGACGACCCGTGACGGAGGCGCGTTGACACCACCCTGGGACGCCCACGTGATCGGTGCCGGCCCGGCCGGCCTCACCGCCGCGCGCGAGCTGACCCTGCTCGGCCTGCGTCCGCTCGTCCTCGAGGCCGGCGACACCGTCGGCGGCATCGCCCGCACCGAGGTGCGCGGGGGCTATCGCATCGACGTGGGCGGGCATCGCTTCTACACCAAGGTCGAGGAGGTCGACCGGCTGTGGCGCCAGATCATGGGCGCGGACTTTCTCGAGGTCGACCGCATGTCGCGGATACTCTTCAACGGGAGCTTCTTCCGCTACCCGCTGTCGTTGCCGAACGTGCTCGATCAGTTGGGCGTGGTCGAGAGCCTGCGTGTCCTCGCGAGCTTCCTGAAGGCCAGGGTCGTCCCCCACCGCACCGAGGAGAACCTCGAGCAGTGGGTCGTCAACCGCTTCGGCGACCGCCTCTACCGCACCTTCTTCAAGACCTACACGGAGAAGGTCTGGGGGGTTCCATGCACCGCGATCCGCGCCGAGTGGGCGGCACAGCGGATCAAGGACCTCTCCTTCTGGAGCGCGGTCTGGAACGCGATCCGGTCGAATGGCAAGGTGACCTCGCTGATCGAGAGATTCCACTACCCCCGGCTCGGTCCGGGTCAGCTCTGGGAGCGTGTCGCAGCGGAGGTCGCAGCCGGAGGCGGTGAGGTTCGTACCGGGTCGCCGGTGCGCACCATCCACCTCGAGAGCAACCGGGTCGTCGCCGTCTCGGCGGGCGAGGACCGCCGTGCGGAGCGCCTTCCGGCGGAACGGCTGATCTCCAGCATGGCGCTGCGGGACCTGATCGCGGCGATCGACCCGCCGCCGCCGGTCGCCGTCCGACGGGCGGCCGCGAGCCTGCAGTACCGCGACTTCCTGATCGTCACCCTGATCGTCCGCAGGCGCGAGGTCTTCCCGGACAACTGGATCTACATCCACTCCCCGGAGGTCAGGGTGGGACGGGTGCAGAACTTCAAGAACTGGTCGGCCGAGCTCGTTCCCGACCCCGACACCACCTCCCTCGGCATGGAGTACTTCTGCTCGGTCGGAGACGACCTGTGGCGGTCCGACGACGACGAGCTGGTCGAGCTGGCGCGGCGTGAAGCCGCCGCGCTCGGTCTGGTCCGACCGGAGGACGTCGTCGACGCGACCGTGGTCCGTCAGCTCAAAGCCTATCCGGTCTACGACGCCGACTATCGAGGCCACCTCGAGGTCGTGAAGGGCTGGCTCGACACCGTCCCCAACCTCCAGACGATCGGCCGCAACGGGCTCCACCGCTACAACAACCAGGACCATTCGATGCTGTGCGGGCTGTTCGCGGCGCGCAACCTGACCGGAGCGGAGCACGACCTCTGGCAGGTCAACACGGACCGTTCCTACTACGAGGAGTTCACTCGAGACGAAGCACGTTCGCGGCGCAAGGCGGCGGCGCGATGAACACCCTCGCCACGACGCCCGCACTGTCGATCGCCATGGTGGTCGGAAACGCCCGCGACCGAGCCCGTTTGGCCCTCGAGGCACTGGCCGCGCAGGAGGTCGACGGCGGATTCGAGCTGGTACTGGTCGATTGCGCTCCGGCGGAGGTCCCACCACTGCCGACTCCCGAGGGAGTCCGGGCCGTCACCTCCCGTCTTCCGGGCGAGGACCGGTGGGCCGTGCTGCGCTGCTCGGCGGCGCGGCTCGCCCGCGCCCCGGTGGTGGCGTTCATCGAGGATCACTGCCGCGCCCTGCCGGGTTGGGCGCAGGCCGTGGTGGACGCTCACCGCGGCCCGTGGGTCGCCGTCGGCTACGCCTTCACCAACGGCAGCCGGTCGACCTGGGCCGACCGCTCGGCGTGGTTCGCGGAGTACGGCTTCTGGGCCCACCCGACGCCGGGGGGCGAGGCCGGCTACCTGCCGGGAAACAACGTGGCGTACAAGCGCGAGGCACTGCTCGCCGCAAGCGACGACATGGAGCGCGCGTTCGCCGTCGACTTCAACCTCCAGACCCTGCTCCGGCGGCAGGGCGGTCGCCTGTTCATCGAGCCCAGGGCGCTGGTCGCCCACCAGACCTACGAGCGCTTCGCGCCGCTGCTGGTCGCGTCGATCCACTACGCACGCCTGATGACGGCAAACCGGGTCATGCTCGAGGGCTGGGGCTGGGGCAGGCGAATCGCGAGCGGCGTGCTCGCGCCCGTCCTGGTGCCCCCGCTGCGCATCCTGCGCCTCGCGCGCGCCCTGCTGGGACGCCGAGCCCTGTGGCCGACGTTCATCGCCTCCCTGCCGGTGGTTGCGATCTGCTTCACCGCCGCGGCGATCGGCGAGGCTCTGGGCTCCGTGTTCGGCGAAGGGCAATCGGGGATCCGGCTCACCCGCTTCGAGATCGAGATCCCGCGCGCGGACGGGCAGGCTGAGCTCGGCCGTCGGTCTCCGGACCACACCAGCGGATGAGCCCGCCTCCGCAGCTCTCGGTGGTGATCGTCGCCGGGGTTCGTCGGCACCGGGTCGGGAGGCTGCTCACCCAGCTCGGCTGCCAGAGCGTCGCCGACCGGCTCGAGGTGGTGGTCGTCGATGCCGCACCGTCACGGCTGCTGCCCACCGCCCCGCCGAAGCTGCAGATGGTGCACCTCCCGGCCCCCGAGGTGTCGACCCTCGAAGCCGCCCGAGCGGTCGGTTTCCAGGCCACGACAGGGGCTGTGGTGGCGTTCCTGCAGGACCACGCGGAGGTCGATCCGGGCTGGGCCGAGGCGGTGCTCGAGGCGTCCGCCGACGGCGTCGGAGCGATCGGCTTCCGGTTTCGGCCACCCCACCATGGAGGCCTCGTCACGCGGGCGCTCTTCCTGGCCGAGTACGGTCCCTGGGCCGCACCGGGCCCTGGCGGTCCTGTCGACCGTCTGCCCGGACACAACGTGGCCTACTCCCGCGAAGCGCTCGGTTCGCTCGGTCAGTCCACAGACCAGCTGCTGGCGGTCGACCTCGTCGCCCAGGAAGCGCTGGCTGCGGCCGGCTACCGGCTCGTCGTCGCGGAACGGGCCGAGGTGGTGCACTCCAGCGGTCTCCGCCTCCGCGCGGTGCTCGCAGCACACCTCGCCTATGCGCGCATCCTCTCGGCTCGGCGGTGCTCGCAGGGAAGCCGGCGGCGATGGCGCAGCTGGCGACGGGTCGCGTTCGCGCTGTCTGCACCGCTCGTGCTGCCGCCGCTCCGGATGACCCGCCTGCTCCGGGAGCTCCGTGGTCGTCCCCAGCTGCGCCACGACCTGCTTCTCGGCCTGCCGATCGTGGTGGCGGTCTGGACCGCGGCCGCGGTCGGAGAATCGCTGGGCATGCTCGCGGGAACGGGCAGGGCAGGACGAATCGTGTGCCGAATCGAGCTCACCTCCACCCGGAGGCACGAGCCTTGACCGTCCGGATCTCTGTCGTGATTCCCGCCTACCACTCCGACGCCACCATCGCGGCCACTCTCGAAGGCCTCGAACGGCAGTCCCTGAGGGACTTCGAGGTGGTGGTCGTCAACAGCTCCGACGAGCCGCGCACGGAGCGCATCGTCGCCGACCGGTTCCACTCGGTCCGGTTCGAGCAGCACCCGACACGGCTGCGGCCCCATGCGGCACGCAACCGCGGCGTGGAGCTCGCCCGGGGCGGGCTTCTGGTCTTCACCGACCCCGACTGCGTGCCGCGGTTCGACTGGCTCGAGCGCCTCGAGGCAACCGCCGCCCAGCACGACCTGGTCGTCGGCGCGATGGGCCTTCGCGTCGCCGGGTGGACCGAGTGGGCAGTCCACCTCGTCAAGTACCATGCCCTGCTGCCCGGCCTGCCGCCCCGGACGGTGTGGATCGCACCGACGGCCAACGCCTGCATCAGCCGTCGCCTGTTCGAACGGATCGGCCCCTTCGACGGCGACCTCTTCTGCGGTGACGCCCTGCTCAGCTGGCGCGCGACGGCGGCGGGCTCGCCGCCTTACCTCGAACCCGGAGCGGTGGTCGATCACATCCACGGGTTGACGCCATCTGCCCTCTGGCGCGTTCGCCTGTCACGAGGCCTGGAGTTCGGGCGCGTAAGGGCTTGCGCGGAGCGCTGGACCTCGACCACGGCTGCGACGCGCCTCGCCGCGCTGCCGGTGCTCCCGCTGGTGGTCCTGCTGAGGGCCGTGCGTGACGCCGCAGCGGCGGGCTGGCTGCGGCGATCGCTCGCCACGCTCCCGCTCCAGCTGCTCGGCCACCTCGCGTGGTCGCTGGGTGAGGCCCGCTCTCAGCTGGAGATCCTGCGAGACCGGGTGAGACGATGAGATTCTGCATGGTCACGACGTTCTTCGGCGAAACCAGCTTCGGCGGCGACGCCGTGTTCGTCGAGCGCCTGGCGACGGCGCTGCTGGCTCGTGGGCACGAGGTGGAGGTCGTACATCTCCCGGACGCGTACGAGCTCGTGAAGCGCGGCGCGAAACCCCGCCCGTACCGTCCTCCGCCGGGCCTGGTGTGCCACCCTCTCCGCTCCCGCCTCGGTCCCCTCGGGGTGCTGTGGATCCACCAGACCGGGGGGCTCGGGCCGCTGCGCCGGTCGCTCGCCGACCGGATCGTCGGCTCCGGTTTCGACGTGCTCCACTTCCACAACATCTCGCTGATCGGGGGTCCGGCGGCGCTCGAAACGCCCGCTGGGGCTCCCCCTCCGGTCCGCCTGATGACCGCCTCGGAGCACTGGCTGGTGTGCCCGCTCAGCCTGCTGTGGCGGATGGACCGTGAGCCCTGCGAGCGACCTACCTGCACTCGCTGCACCCTGGCCGCTGGGCGTCCACCGCAGTGGTGGCGCGCCGGGGGCTCGATCCTGCGGGCGGTCAGCCGCCTCGACGCGCTCATCTTCCCTTCCCGTCACACCCTCGAGTCGCACCATCGCCGGGGGATACGCCATCGGCGCGCGGCCACCCTCCCCTACCTGCTGCCTGACCGGTGGTTCGAGCTGGGCGGAAGTGGGCCGCCCGACCACCCCCCCTACCTGGTCGCCGCCGGCAGGTTCGTACGGGAGAAGGGCTTCGAGCAGCTGATCGCCTGGATGGACCGACTGCCGGGGATCGAGCTGCGGGTGGTGGGCTCGGGTCCGCTCGAGCCGGAGCTGCGGCGGCTCGCCTCAGCGCGGACCAACGTCCTCGTGCTGGAGTGGCTCGACCAGCCCGAGCTCGCGCAGCTGATCCGTGGTGCCGTAGCGGTCGCCGTGCCCTCTCGTTTCCCGGAGACCTTCGGCTACGCCGCCGCGGAGGCGATCGCCCTCGGTACCCCTGCGCTGGTCAGCGACCAGGGCTCCCTGCCCGAGCTGATCGAGGCCACCGGAGGCGGGCTGGTGTGCCGCACCGAGGAGGACTGGCTCGACGGAATCCGGCGCGTGGCCGGGGACCCGGCGCTCCGCGAGCGGCTCGGCGAAGAGGGCAGACGGCGCGCCATGAGTGCCTGGTCGGAGCGGTCCCACGTCGACCGCTATCTCGAGCTGGTGGAGGCCTGCCGTGCCGGCCGGGCCTGAGCCGGACTCGCGCAGCCGGGTCGAGAACCTGCAAGGGGCGGCCCGCGATCTTCTCGAGGGCACGGCCTGGATGCTGGCCCTTCATGGCGCCATCGTCTCCGGCGGGCTCGTGATCGTGATCTTCCTGAGCCGGGCCCTCGGCCCGGAGGGCTACGGACGGTACGGGGTCGTGCTCGCTCTGGTGACCGGGCTGGAGGTGGCCGTCTCGAGCGTCTTCTCGCGCACCACCATCGCCCTGCTCGGTGACCGGAGCTCGCGCGACCCGATGGTCTCCTCCCTGGTCCAGCTCCAGCTGCTGATTGCAGGCGGCGTGGCCGCTGCGGTCTGGTTCGGCGCGGGGCTCCTGGCGACGCTGCTCGGCGACCCGACACTCGACCCGCTGCTGCGGATCGCGGCGCTCGATCTGCCACTGTGGGCGATCGGCGGCGGATACCTTCAGGCCCTGGTGGCCGCGGGCAGGTTCCGGATACGGGCCGTTCTCGGCGCGCTGCGATGGGCGCTCAAGCTCGGCCTGGTCGTCTCGGTGGTGGTCGCGGGCCTCGACGTCGAAGGAGCGATCGCCGCCAACGTCGCGTCGACCGCCGCCCTGGCACTGGCAGCACGCCTCGCCTCGGGAGCCCCCCTGTTCCGACGCTCGCACCACCCGTGGTCTGCACTCGCAGCCGCGGCCGGTCCGGTGGCGGTCGCCGCCATCCTGATGCGCGCGCTCGAGAGCCTCGATCTGCTCGCGGTCCAAGGCCTCGGCCGGGACCCGGTCGAGACCGGCCTTTACGCTGCCGTGACCAACCTCGCCCGGCCGCTGGGGTTGATGGCAGGAGCACTGTGGCCGGCCCTGATGTCGGTCGCGGCGCGGCTCGAGGCCCAGGGGCAGCAGGCCGCGGCGCGGGCTCTCTCCGCCCAGTTCCTGCGGGCCGCGGCGCTGCTCGCACCGTTCGCCGGCGCCGCGGCGGGGGTCGCCCCCGCCCTCACCTCGATGCTGCTCGGCCCGCGCTACGCCGAAGCTTCGCTGTGGCTCGCGATCCTGATCGTGGGCGGAGGCCTCCGCATTCTCGCCAACCTCGCGACCTCGGTGCTGATTGCCGCCGGCGACGCGCGTGCGGTGGCCTGGACCGTGGCTCCGGCCACGGCCGTCGCCGTCGTCGCCTACGGGTTGGCGGTGCCTGGTTTCGGAGCCCTCGGAGCCGCGGCGACCACCGCCGGGATCACGATCGTTCTCACCCTGATGCTGCTCGCCAGGCTTCGCGTGCTCGCACCGGAGGCTCCCGGTCCCGCGTCCGCCGCGCGCGTCGCCGGCGCCACCGTCGCGGCCTGGGCGGTCGCCGCTCTGCTGCCCGGCGCCGGATGGACGGCGCTGGTGAAGGTCGCCCTGGTGGGGGGCGCCGGCGCTGTCGTGATGGTCGCGTGTGGAGAGATCGACCTCCGCGGGCTGCGGCGCTTGCCGAGCCTGTTGGCCCGACCTGCGTCGACCGACCCCGCCACGAAAGGAGAGGAGCGGTGAGCCCCTTGACCCTGGTGATCGCGAACAAGAACTACTCGTCGTGGTCTCTGCGAGCCTGGCTCGCCCTCGAGGCGACCGGACTCGTTTTCGACGAGGTCGTCATTCCCCTCGGGCTCCCGGAAACCGGCCGGGAGATTCGGCGCTGGTCTCCGTCGGGCCGTGTGCCGGCACTGCGCGATGGCGACCTCCTGGTATGGGACTCGCTTGCGATCTGCGAGCACCTGGCGGAGCGGTGTCCCGATGCCGGTCTGTGGCCAGACGAGCCGGCAGCCCGCGCCCACGCCCGGTCGGCGGTGGCCGAGATGCACTCCGGCTTCCAGGCGTTGAGACAGCACATGCCCATGAACCTGAGGGCTCACCGGCCGGGCGCCGGCCGCGGCCCTGGCGTCGAGCAGGACATCGCTCGCGTGGTCGAGATCTGGGAGGAGTGCAGGCGCCGGCACGCCGACTCCGGGCCGCTGCTGTTCGGCACCTTCACCCTCGCCGACGCCTTCTACGCCCCGGTCGTGGGACGCTTCAGGACCTACGGCGTTGAACCCGGGGGCGAAGCCGAGGCCTACATGACGGCGATCTGGGCACTGCCGGCGATGCAGCGCTGGCTCGAGGCAGCGCACGCCGAGCCGTGGAGCGTTCCGAAGTACGACGGGTGACGGGTCGCTTCCCGGCGGGCGGCGGCACGCCGGACATCCGGCCTGGTGGAGAGACGCACCCCGCGACGCGCCCTGCGGTGCAGCGCTCATGGATAATGCGGCCGACGCTCCCTAGCCGCGAAGCTCGCGCGTCGCAGTGACCGGATGCCAGGGAGGACCACGTGGAGCCGCGCCCCCCGAAGTCGACCTCGACCGGACCCGTCCCTCAGGCCAGACCCGACTCCACGCTCGAGCAGGTGGTGCACCAGGTTGCCGCGCTCGCCTCCGAGATGGCGTCCCGCGAGCACGAGCTGCCCGGCGAAGACCGCCGCGACCCGGACCGGCTCCGATCCGAGCTCGACATCGGGCTGGGACCTGAGGGCCATCCACTCGAAGTGGTGATCGACCGGCTGCGCGCCGTGCTCGAGGCGACCCCATCCTCGTCGAGCTGGCGCTTTCTCAATCAGCTTTTCGGCGGCCGCGAACCGGCCGCGACCGCGGCCGAGATGCTGACCGCGGTTCCCAACATCTCGATGTACACCTTCAAGGCGGCGGGCGCTCAGGTGCTGGTGGAGCGCGAGGTGCTCCGGCGCATGGCGGCTGTGGCCGGCTTCGACCGCGGCGAAGGCTGTTTCACCCCCGGTGGATCGATCGCCAATCTGGTGGCGATGGTGCTGGCACGGCACGCCGCCGATCCCGCGGCACGGGACCGAGGCCTCGGCGCCCGCCGGCTGACCGTCTACAGCTCGGCCGAGGGCCACTACTCGGTGCCCAAGAATGCCGGGCTGCTCGGCTTCGGCCGCGACAACGTGCGCTCGGTGGCGGTCACGGCCGATGGCCGGATGGACGTCGCGGCGCTCGACGAGGCTGTCCGCCGCGATCGTCTCGAGGGTGCCGTGCCGACCGTGGTCGTCGCCACCGCAGGCACCACCGTGCGGGGTGCCTTCGACCCGATCCGGCAGATCGCCGAGGTCGCCGCGCGCCATGGCCTGTGGCTTCACGTCGACGGCGCCCTCGGCGGCTCGCTGCTGCTCAGCTCGAGCCACCGGAGGCTGCTCGAAGGAGTCGAACGGGCCGACTCGCTGGCGTGGAATCCCCACAAGATGATGGGCGTGCCGCTCCAGTGCTCGGTTCTTCTGGTGGCCCGCCGAGGCGCGCTCGCCGAGTGCCTCGACGAGACCGCGGACTATCTTTTTCAGGCCGACGCCGACGAGCTCAACCCCGGCCACCGGTCGATCCAATGCGGCCGGCGCAACGATGCCCTCAAGCTGTGGGCCGCCTGGCTCCGGCTCGGTGATCGTGGCTGGGAGGCTCGTCTCGCACGCCAGCTCGGGCTGGCACGGCGCGCCGCCGAGCTGATCGCTGCCGACCCCGATCTCGAGCTCAGCGAGTGGCCGCCGTCGGTGAACGTCTGCTTCGAGGTCCGCGGCCGCTCCAGCGCCGAGGTCTGCGATCTGCTCGATCGGCAGGGCGCGCTCAAGATCGGCCACGGCATGGTTCGCGGCCGGCGGGCGATTCGCCTCGTGTGCGTCAACCCGGAGCTCGGGGAGGAGGACCTGCGGAGGATTCTCGCCGAGATCGCGCGCGCCGGCCGCGAGCTGCCGGAGGGCTCGAACGAGGCGACCGCCGAAAGCCCCCATTCCGCCCGGGCCGGCGACGACTCGTCCCCGTGAGCGATTCCGGCCCCCCTGACCCGGCCGGGTTCTCCTGTCGCCCGCTCCCCGGGGAGGAAGGTCGGCCACGTCGGTTCATGCCCTCCGTGCGCCGGAGCTGATGCTCGTCGCCGGTGTCGCCTCCCGGCGGCCCGCCCCGATCAACCCGGCGGCGCTCCGGACCCGAGCATCCTGGCTGATCCTGCCCGGCACCCGCGGGTGACCCGGGACACAGCCGGTCGTGTACCTGTATTTCCGAAGCCCTGAGGTTGACACGTGAGGTGTAGGCTCGATCTTGGAAAGCGAGAGGGAGGTCCTCCGATGCGCCACACCCGACTCCACCCGGTCTTCGCGGCCCTGGTCGTAGTCGCCGCCTTGACGACGGTTGCACCGGCCGCCGCGGATTCGTCGGTCCGTTCGCCGCGCCGGCCCGGCGATCGGGTCCTGCCCGATCGCTCCGTCACTCCGCCGGCCCACCGCGCAGCCCTGCGGCCCCTGCGCGACTGCGACGGCCTCCGGGGGTACTTCGTCGAAGCCATCGTCGAGGCCCTCGTGCAGCAGCGTTATGGTTGGAGGATTCTGCCCTGGATGGAGGGACCGGACGCATCCGGCGGTGGATCGGGGCCTTCGGACTGGACCGAAACCAACGTCCAGGAGGCCGGCGTCGACGAGCTCGACGTGGTCAAGACCGATGGCAACTACCTCTACATCGCCAGCGACAGCGGGCTCGCCGTGGTGCGCTCGTGGCCAGCCGAGCAGAGCGCGCTCGAGGCGACCCTGGACCTCCCGGGCATGCCGCAGGGACTGTTCCTTCACCACGACCTGGCGGCGGTGCTGTCCTCGCAGTACGATCTCCTCGGCGGCTTCGCCCCCACCTATCGCAGCACCAGCACACATCTCGAGCTGGTGGACGTCTCCGACCGCTCGCGGCCACAGACGATCCGCTCGATCGATCTCGACGGGCGGCTGGTCGGCGCCCGGATGATCGACGGCGAGCTGTTCGCGATCATCTCGACGTCCCTCGATCTCCCCTCGGCTGCCTGGGAGCTCGTCTGGCGCGACGATCTCGGCCTGCCCGAGATCCCCTGGGACGCCTCCGACTCCGAGCGCGAGCGCGCGATGGCCGTCGCCCGGGACATCTTCCGACCGCTGGTTGAGCGCATCGTGGCCGGGCTCGACCCGGCCGAGATCGTGCCCGGGGTGCTCGACTCCGCCGCCGCGGACGGTGGCGAGGCGGCGGCACCGCTGCTCGGCTGCGGTGACCTCTTCGCCCCCCCGGAGCCTTCTGCCTGGTCGATGCTCTCGGTCGTCCACCTCGACCTCGAGCAGGCGGCGGACGGCCCCCTGCAGGCGGTCGGCCTGCTCGCCGAGGGCTACACCGTCTACGCCTCCCGGTACAGCCTCTACATCGCCCAACCGAGCTGGTGGTGGACCTGGTGGGCGACCGACAGGAGCGAGATGACCACCGCCATCCACCGGTTCGATCTCGCCGTCGGCAACGGCGTCGACCGGCCGGTGCGCTACGCCGCCACCGGGGAGGTCGACGGGTGGCTGCTCAACCAGTTCTCAATGAGCGAGTACAAGGGTGATCTGCGGGTCGCGACCACCCTGTTCGACTGGTGGTGGGGCACCGCCGACCGTGCCGATGAGGAGCCCGCGAGCATGGTGACCGTGCTGCGAGCCGATGCCAGCGGCGTGCTGCGTCGGGTCGGGCACCTCGGCGGGATCGCCCCTGGAGAGCAGATCTACGCCGTGCGGTTCATGGGTGACGTGGGATACCTGGTCACCTTCCGTCAGGTCGACCCGCTCTTCACCCTCGACCTGAGCGATCCGACCGCGCCGCGGAGAGTCGGCGAGCTCAAGGTCACCGGATTCTCTTCCTACCTCCACCCGATGGCCGAAGGACACCTGCTCTCGGTGGGCATGGAGGCGGACGACGAGGGACGGGTGATCGGGCTCGCAGTGAGCGTCTTCGACGTGTCCGACCTGAGCCGTCCGCAGCTGCTGCACCGGCATCTTCTCGAGGGCGACGACCAGACGTGGTCGTGGTCCGAGGCGCTCTCGGATCACCACGCCTTCACCTACCACCGGGGCGTGCTGTCGATCCCTGCCTACCTCGGCAACCAGGGCTGGCCGCCTTTCAGCGGGCTCTTCGTGTTGGCGGTCGACGAGGAGACCGGGATTTCCGAGCTCGGCAGGATCGACCACAACGACCTCCCCGTCCCAACCAACGATCCCTATGGCGGCTTCGTGCAGGTCCGCCGAAGCGTCTACATCGACGACGCGATCTACTCGCTGTCGAGCCGGGGCGTCAAGGTCAACTCGCTCGTCGACCCTTCGGTCGAGCTCGCCGAGGTGCCCTTCTACCCCGGCTCCACTCCCTGACCCGCGGCGGCGGGTCGTCTCCCCGGACCGGGCCCCTCCCCCGCCGGGTCGTCACGGCAGCCGCCCGCAACACCACCGGGGCGCTGAGGCGCTCCCTCCGGCCCGCCCGACGGCGGGCCGGTTCCGCGTATACTCCTGGCAACGATCTCTGCATTGATCCCGGACCCGGCCCAGTGCGGTGCCGCCCGCGCCCCGGGGTCGGAGGGAGGGCCTCCTGAATCGTCCGCGAGTCTTGGTGGTGGACGACAGCGACGTCACGCGGGCGATGGTGGTGCGTCTGCTCCAACGCGCCGGCTTCGAGACCTCCACCGCGACCGACGGTGTGGTGGGCGTGCTCGAGGCGATGCGCAACCCTCCCGACATCGTGGTCTCGGATCTCGAGATGACCACGCTCGACGGCAGCCAGCTCGCCCGCTGCCTCAAGACCGACCCCGCCACCCGCCATCTCCCGGTCATCATCCTCACCAGCCACGAAGAGGCGCGAGCCCGGTTCTGGAGCCTGGAGACCGGTGCCGACGCCTACTTGATCAAGGGCGGGGATCCCGGCGAGCTGGTCACCACCGTCGAACGCTTGCTCGCCGCGGCGCCGAAACCGGACGGCCGGGCTGGTACGGGGCTGCCTGATGGACCTCTGGACGTGCTCGCGCGCGTCGTTCGGGCCCTCGACGACAACCTGCTGGAGTCGGTTCTCAGCCAATCGCTGCTGGCCGCGGCGGCGGGCGCAGCCAGCCTCGAGGACGCGGTCCGAGCGGTGCTCGACGCCCTCGCGCGAGTGGTCGACTGCCATGCGCTCGCGGTCGCCCTCGAGAGCCCGGCCGAGGTCGTCGTCTTCGTCTCGACTCCTGCCGCGTCCTCTGCGGACTCCGTCAGCCGGCTTGCGACCCTGCTCGGCAATGCCGTCGGGCTGACCTCCCCTGACGACCTGCGGTTGGTCGAGCTGGGACCGGCCTCGGGCGGGGGGCCCGATCTGCCGCTCGACGGACTGGTGATGATCCCGCTCCCGGCGCGGTCTGCGTCGGCGATCCTCGGTCTGATTCCGCGCCGGCCGCGCGAATGGGCGCACCATGCCGAGGGGCTGGTCCAGCGGGTCGTGCACCCCCTCGGCCTGGCCCTGGACAACGCTCACCTCTCCGACCGGCTGCGCGATCTGTCGGCCCACGACGGCCTCACCCGACTGCTGAACCACCGGACCATCTTCGAGCGACTGCGCGAAGAGGTGGAGCGCAGCAACCGCTACGGTGGCGAGCTGTCGATCCTGCTCGCCGATATCGACCACTTCAAGCAGGTCAACGACGGCTACGGGCATCCGGTCGGCGACTCCGTGCTGCGCCGGGTCGCGACCGCTCTGAGGCAGGACCTGCGCGCCTGCGACGCACTCGGACGCTACGGCGGTGAGGAGTTCTTGGCGGTGCTGCCCTCGACCCCGCTGGCGGGTGCGTCCGGGGTGGCCGAGCGAATGCGCTGCTTGGTCGAGGATGCGCGCACGGAGCTCAGCGGCGGCGACCTGATCCAGGTCACCGCGTCGTTCGGCGTGGCGTCGCTGGCTGAGCTCGATCCACCCGGTCGGGCTGAGGACCTGGTCAACCTCGCCGACCGTCGGCTCTACGCTGCGAAGCGCGCCGGCCGCAACCGGGTCACCTCCATCGGCGGCACGCCCGAACCCTGATGTGCGATCCTGAGCCGAGCGGTCGCCTGTGGGCCGCCGGAGGCTGATCGATGTCCGTCAACGACCGCAGCGGGACCGAGGGGTTCCTGTTCACCGACTTCTACCAGCTCACCATGGCCCAGCTCTACTACCGGCACGGGCTCGGCGGCCGTCGTGCCCAGTTCGAGTACTTCTTCCGCCGTCATCCCTGTTACGGCGATCACTCCGCCGGGTACAGCGTCTTCGCCGGGCTCGAGTGGCTGGTGGACTGGATGCTGGCGACCCGGCCGGACGCGACCGATCTCGCCTACCTGCGCGGTGTGACCGGCCGAAGCGGCGCACGCCTCTTCGCCGATGACTTCCTGGACTGGTTGGGGCGGCACGGGTCGTTCGACTCCCTGACCGTCCGCGCGGTCCCCGAGGGGCGGGTCATCCACCCGAACACGCCGGTGGTCGTCATCGACGGTCCGCTGGCGGCCGCCCAGCTGATCGAGAGCTCGCTGCTGAACCACCTCAACTACCAGACCCTGATCGCCACCAAGGCGTCACGGATCCGCGACGCGGCCCGGGGCGGCGTCGTGCTCGAGTTCGGAATGCGGCGCGCCCACGAGCTGGGAGCCAATGCGGGAGCCCGGGCGGCACTGATCGGGGGCGCCGACTTCAGCTCCAACACGGGCGTCTCGCGGGCCATGGGAGTGGCCCCCAAGGGAACCCACGCGCACTCCATGGTGCAGGCGTTCATCGCACTCGGCGGCACCGAGATCGACGCTTTCCGCGCCTACGCCGAGCTCTACCCGGACAACTGCGTGCTGCTGGTCGACACCGTCGACACCCTGGCGAGCGGAGTGCCCAACGCGATCAGGGTCTTCGAGGAGCTGCGGCGCGCCGGGCACACCCCGATCGGAATCCGGCTCGACTCGGGCGACCTCGCCTACCTCGCCATCCAGGCCGCCCGCCAGCTCGATGCCGCCGGCTTCCCCGAGGTTGCGATCGTGCTGTCGAACAACCTCGACGAGCTGGTGATCTGGCAGGTGGTGACGCAGATTCAGGAGGAGGCGCCGCGCTACGGCGTCGAACCGGAGCGGCTGGTCGCACGCTTGATCTACGGCGTCGGCACCGCCCTGATCACCTCGCAGGGCGACTCGGCCCTGGACGGCGTCTACAAGCTGGTGGCCATTTCAGACGCCGGTGGCCTGCGCCCCGCGATCAAGCTCTCCGAGTCCAAGGCCAAGATCCTCAACCCCGGGGACAAACGGCTGTGGCGGGTCTACGACCAGCGGGGCATCGCCACCGCGGATCTCGTCGCCCTGGCCGACGAGGACCCCTCGCGCGAGGTGCCGCTGGTGCTGCGGCACCCCACCGACGCGCCACGCCTGCGTCGTCTGGCCTCGGGTCAGGTTCAGTCGGTGGAGGACCTCCAGCACGAGGTCGTGCGCGAGGGGCGCCGGCTCCACGATCGTGCCGATCTCGACACCATGCGTCGGCGGCGGGTGGACGACCTGGATCGTCTCGATCCCGGAGTGAAACGACTGATGAACCCGCACCTGTACCACGTCTCCCTGAGCCAGAAGCTGTGGCAGTACAAGCAGGACCTGGTGGCTCGCGTCCGTGCGGAGGCGGATGGAGGCCGGCGATGAACGATCTCAAGCGGAAGATGCCTCTGCTGGCGCGCCACGAAGGTGTCTGGGACGGCTGGTACCGGCACGTCGACCCACGGGGCAACAGGATCGACGAGCACCGCTCGCGGCTCGTATGCCGGTTCCCGACCTCCGGACCCTTCCCCTACCACCAGACCAACCACTACACCTGGGAGGATGGCAGGACCGAGCAGCGCGAGTTTTCCGGCGAGTGGCGTGACGGCCGCCTCCGGTTCTCGAGCGAGCTCATCACCGGATGGGCGGCCGAGGTGACCGAGGACAGTGACGGACGGACGATCCTGCTGCATTGGATGCGCACGGCACAGCCGGACCTCTACCTGTACGAGATGATCCAGCTCAGCGACTGCGGCCGATACCGATGCCGCACCTGGCAGTGGATCAAGGGCGGCAGGATCCACCTGCGGACGCTGATCGACGAGGAGAAGGTCTCGGACTCCTGGGCAGGTTTCTGAGCACGAACCCCACGAAAGAAGGTCTTTTCTGTCGATGAGACGCGACGCCGGACCTGGCCGCGTTATGCTCTTCGGACGCCGGAGGGCTGCCACGCGCTACCGCTGCCTGATCCTGGATCACGACGACACCGCCGTCGACAGCACGCGGCGGGTCCATTACCCCGCCCACCTCCGGGTGATGGAAATGCTGCGTCCCGGGCGCGAGGTGGCGGATCTTGACACCTGGTTCGCGAAGAACTTCCACCCCGGAATCGCGGCCTACCTCGAGAACGAGCTCGCCATGAGCCCCTCCGAGCTCGAGCTCGAGCACCGGATCTGGCGCGAGTTCACCGCGCGGGTGACCCCCCACTTCTACCCCGGCTTTCTCGAAGCCCTGGCGGCCTTTCGCGACCGGGGCGGTCTGATCTCGGTGGTGTCGCACTCCGAGTCCCACGTGATCCGCGCCCACTATGCGGCCGCCGCCGACGGCCACCGGGTCATGCCCGACCTCGTGTTCGGGTGGGAGCTGGGGCCCGACCAGCGCAAGCCGCGGCCGTACCCGGTGCACGAGACTCTCCGGCGCCTCGCGCTCGACCCCGGGGACGTGCTGGTGGTCGACGACCTCAAGCCGGGCGTGGACATGGCGAAGGCCGCCGGGGTCGACGTCGCCGCGGCAGGATGGGGCCACGACCTCCCCCAGGTCCGCGACTTCATGCGCCGGGAATGCGTCACCTACTTCGCCACCGTCGACGAGTTTGCCGGCTTCATCCTCCGCTGAGGCTCGCGCGACGGTAACCTGGGGGACGCGCCGCACGAAACAACCCGACGAGGCCGGACCGGTGGATATCGTCCGTCGCTGAACCGCGCCCCGAGGAGGTGGCACCATGAGCCGTTGGTTGGACTGGTCGGTCCGGGTCGTTGCAGCCCTTATCCTGCTCCAGACGCTGTACTTCAAGTTCACCGGGGCCGAGGAGAGCGTGCTGATCTTCTCCACCCTCGGGGCCGAGCCGTGGGGTCGCTACGCCTCGGGCCTCGCCGAGCTGGCCGCCGCGCTGCTGCTGCTGGTCCCGCGCACCGCATGGGTCGGCGCGACGGTCGGCGCCGGGGTCATGCTCGGCGCGATCGGGACTCACCTCACCGTGCTCGGCATCGAGGTCGCGGGAGACGGCGGCCTCCTGTTCGCGCTCGCCTTGGTCGTGCTCTGCTGCTGCGCCGCCACACTCGTGATCCACCGTCGCGAGGTGCCCCTGCCGGGGAATCGCCTCACCACCTGAGCCTCTCGTGCATGCTGTTCTCGAGAGCCGACGGCACAGCCGAAGGCCGCCACCCGCAGCCCGAACCCTGGCCTGGAGCCTCCGTGTGAACGGGAAGCGGTCGCGTTCGCTCACCGGTCTGTTGGGTTGCGGGCACCCCCCGCGCCGGCCTCCCGTTGACCTCAGGACGGTTCACTCCCCTCCGCCACCGAACCCGAGGTGTCGCTCCAGGAAGTCCAGCTTCAGCTGGTGGAAGTGAAGCCTGTACCTCGACGTGCGCACCGGATGCCGGACCCGGGGGTAGACCATGAGCTCGAAGCTCCTGCCGCTCGCCGCCAGGAGGTCGACCAGGCGCAGGGTGTTCTGCAGGTGCACGTTGTTGTCCATCGCGCCGTGGACCAGCAGCACCGGATCGGTGATCCTCGCGGCCCGCTCGAGAACCGATGCCTTGAGGTAACCCTCCGAGTTCGACTCCGGGGTTCCCATGTACCGTTCGGTGTAGGCGCTGTCGTAGAGCGTCCAATCGGTCACCGGGGCGTAGGCGATCCCGGCGGCGAAGAGCTCGGGCGCCTCGGCGAGGCAGGCAAGTGTCATGAACCCGCCGTAGGAGCCGCCGTAGACCGCGATCCGGTCGGGGTCGACCCAGTCGAGGGAGCGGAGGTGGCGCACGCCGGCGAGCTGATCGGCGACCTCGACCGACCCGAGCTCGCCCGCGACCGCGGCGGCGAAGTCCCGGCCGCGCCCCTCCGTGCCGCGGTTGTCGAGCCAGAACACCACCAGACCCTCTTGGGCGAGCAGCTCGCAGAACAGGCCTCGGGTCCCCATCCATTCGTTCGTCACCAGCTGCGAGCGGGGACCGCCGTAGACGTAGAGCAACGCAGGGTAACGCCGGCCCGGTTCGAGATCGGGCGGCCGGACGGTCGCCGTGTCGAGCCGGGTCCCGTCCGGCGCGACCAGGACGCCGAGCTCGAGCGGGCTGCGCCGGTACCGCGAGAGCTCCGGCGGCGTGGCGTCGTGCAGCTGGGCCAGCGCGGTCCCGTCGCTGCGCATCAGGGTCAGGCGAGGCGCGGTCGTCAGCGACGACCAGGCGTCCAGGAGGTGCGCCCCGCCCGGCGCGACGACGGCCTCATGGGTTCCCCCAACGGCGTCGAGTCGGCGCGGCCAGCCCCCTGAGAGCCCGACGGAGAACAGATGCCGCTCGCGGTGATCGACCGCGGTCGAGCGGAACAGCACCTCGTTGCCGGCGAGACCGTCGATCCGGTCGACCTCCCACTCACCGGAGGTCAGCTGCCGCCGTGTGCCCGCGTCAAGATCGAACAGGACCAGGTGCCGCCAGCCGCTCGCCCGGGAGGTCCAGACCACTCGCGTCGAGTCGACGAAGAGCGGATCGGGGCCCAGCTCGAGGAACACCGGGTCGCTCTCCTTCGCGACCGCGGCCGTCGTCCGGCCGGTCGACGGATCCGCCAGACGCAGCTCGAGTGTCCTCTGGTCGCGGGCGAGCCACAGGTACCAGATCTTCTCCCCTCCGGGGACCCACCCCGCACGCGGCAGGTAGCCGTCGCCCGTCACGCCGTCGATCCACACCGGCTCGCCGCCGTCGAGCCCGATCACTGCGAGTCGCGCCAGAGCGTTCGGCGTACCCGCCTTCGCGTAGCGCTGCCCCTCGACCGCGGGGTAGAGCGGAACGTCGCCGACCACCGGGAAGATGCCCACCGGGGAGGTGTCGTAGCGCAGGAAGAGTATCGACCGGCCGTCGGAGGACCACCAGAACGACCGCTCCACCTCGAGCTCCTCCTCCGCGACCCAGTCGGGAACCGCGTCGCGCACCGCGTCGTCGCCTCCGTGGTCGGTGAGGCGGGTCTCGCCTCCGGCTGCGAGGTCCAGCACCCACAGCGAGTGGTCGCGCACGAAGGCCAGCCGGCGACCGTCGGGCGAGTAGGTCGGCCACAGCTCGGGGCCCTCGCCGTCGGTCAGGAACCCCGCCTCTCCGGTGACCAGGTCGAGCCGGACCAGGTCATCCGCCTCCGGCCAGACCATCGCCGAGCCGTCGGGCGCGATCGTCGGCTCGAGCCGATGAGGAGCCGCCTGCTCGACCGGAGGCACTGCGCTCTTGACCCATCCTGGTCTGTCTGCCCGCAGCCGAGCGAGCAGGCCTGCCCAGTCGCCGACCACCGTGCGATGAGTCCCGGCAAGGTCCTGCACCACCAGCATGGTGCGATCGTCCTCGGTGGGTCGGCGCAGGAGGATCTCCGAGCCCGAAGGCATCCACCGCACCAACGCAGGCTCACGGGGGCCGAGCCCGGGCTCGCCGAAGATCGCCTCGAGCGTGAGCGGGTCGTCCCCGGCTGCTGCCGTCGCCGCCACCAGAACCGCCAGGCTCGCCGCCAGTCGTCGCATCGTCCACCTCCCGCAGCGAAGTCTAGCCCGGGGAGCATCCCTTCGGCCTTTGACAGGCACTCGAGGGCGAGACAGAATTCGGCATGAGCGAACGACCCGACTTCGACCAGCTCGAGGTGTCGGAGCTGTTCTGTCCCACCTGCAGGACCGCGCGCCCGGTGCGCCGCCACCTGCTGCTCGTGCTGCCGACCGGCAATACCTACGAGTACCGGTGTGCCGTCTGCGCCACGTCGGTCGGCCGCAAAGACGACGGCGACCCGAGTGAGTTCAGCGCCCTGCTCGCGGGACGGCGACTGCGGAACTGACCTGACTCGCCTACCCTTGCCCCTCGGCCTCGAGCCGCCTACCATGTGCGGGATCGAAAGGAGGGGGCATGAGCAAGCCGCGGTTTTACTTCGTCGGGTCGAGCGACAAGGCGGACCTCGACTTCGCCCGCCTCGGCTTCGACTACATGCCGCTGCCCCTACCGCTTCGAGGCGGTCTTCGAGCACGGCGTGTGGCGCGTCCGCGGCCTGGTCGAGGACACCCAGGTTCACATCCCCGAGGGCAGCCAGTGCCTGCACTACGGCCAGGAGCTGTTCGAAGGCATGAAGGTCTACACCGGCGCAGACGGCAGGGCTTACGCCTTCAGGCCGTTCGAGAACGCCCGCCGGATGAACCGAGGGGCCGCCTACCTGCAGGGACCACCGATCCCCGAGGAGCTGTTCGTGCGGGGCATCGAGGAGGCTGCGGCGGCCAATCTCCCGTACCTGCCGCCTTTCGGATCGGGGCGCGGCCCTCTACGTGCGGCCGTTCTATCTCGGAGTCGGCGACAACGTCGGTGTGAAGCCGGCGAAGAGCTACGTCTTCCGGGTCTTCGTGAGCCCGGTCGGTCCGTACTTCAAGGGCGGCTTCGGCCCCGACCAGGGCAAGGACTTCATGGTCTGCATCGCTACGACCGGGCCGCGCCGCGCGGCACCGGCCACGTCAAGGCCGGGGGCAACTACGCCTGCTCGTTCACCCCTGGCCGGCGAGGCGCGGGCGGAGGGATTCGCCGAGGCGCTCTACCTCGACCCGGCGACCCGCACCTTCATCGAGGAGATCGGTGCGGCCAACTTTCTCGCCCTCAAGGGGGGCGTCCTGATCACTCCGGACTCGCGCAGCATCCTGCCGTCGCTGACCCGGGACTCACTCATGCAGATCGCCGACAAGCTGCTCGGCTGGGGCACCGAGACCCGCCCGATCGCGCTCGCCGAGCTGGGCGAGGTCGACTCGGCCGCGTGCTGCGGCACCGCGGCGATCATCACCTGGATCCGCCGCATCGTCAGCGAGGAGCGGACCTGGGAGTTCGAGTTCGACCCGCGGTGGCAGCAGCTCTACGACACCCTGGTCGGGATTCAGACCGGCGCCGCCGAGGACCCGTTCGGCTGGCGGCACGAGATCCCGATCGGCTGAACCCGCGAGGCAAGGCGCGGCACAACTGCGCCGTTCCCGGGCGGGTGATTCAGCCCGGCGAGGCTCCTCCCGAGGTGGGATGGGACCGGCCGTCACGCAGGGCGCAGCCACCTGCGGAGCGAGCCGTGTCCTTGACAACCAGCGTCACACCGCGTGCTCGCGCTCATCGAGGCAAGGCGCCGCGAGTCGGGATCGTCGAGTCGCGCGGGACGATCCCGGTTCGCCGTCCCTGGATTCCACCCGGCACTCGCGACCCTCGCCCGCAGTATCCAGGCGGCGGGCTGCCGAAGCGGGCGGCGGGTTCGGCCCGAGCCGGCGACCCGGTACCGGACCGGCTGCCTGCGACACGCCGCTCGAGCCCGGATTCTGCAGCTCGCGCGAATGCTCGCAACCATCCGGCTGAGGAATACCGGGGCCGCGGCGTGCGATCATGCGGTGCATGAAGGGACCACCGCTTCGCCTGGTACTTGCCGCCGTCTTCGTCATCGGTGGGGGGTTGATCTTCTGGGACATGTACCACAGCCAGACCCCTCCGGCCCACGCGGACCACGACCAC
This sequence comes from uncultured Acidobacteriota bacterium, assembly GCA_963714745.1. Classification (GTDB taxonomy): domain Bacteria; phylum Acidobacteriota; class Thermoanaerobaculia; order Thermoanaerobaculales; family Sulfomarinibacteraceae; genus CAVQPK01. The sequence continues at coordinate 236,859 of CAVQPK010000007.1, read as the reverse complement.
GCCATGGCGACGCTCGACGCCGGCGGCTTTCTGTGGATCACCGGCCCCGAGGGCGACCGGCGCAACCTCGTCGGGCGTCCGGGGAAGGTCCTGATCCTGCACTGGTTCGATCCCTCGACCAGCGACGGCCGTGAGCAACGGAACCTCGCCGAGTACGCACTCGCGAAGGCCGGCGACCCGATGGTCGACGTCCTCTTCGTCGCCGTCGCCCCGTCGTGGGACGGGCTCGAGTCGTGGGCGGCCGCCAACGGCGTGCCCGTCGACCTGCTCTTCATCGACCCGGGGCGCAAGACCGGCGAGCTCATGGGCGTGCGGAGAATCCCGGAGACCTTGATCTACGACCCGGGCGGGAGGCTCGCGCACCAGGCGCGGGGACCCGCGGAATGGGGCGGCTCGCGCCTCCGGTCGCTGGTCGAGAACGCCAAGCAGGGCGTGCCCGAGATCGCCTGACCCGAGACCACCTTCGTCCGCCTGGATGAGGTCGGCGTTGAGGCCTTCGTGTACCTAGAGGCCCGCGGGCCGCAGCCCCTCCAGAAAGCCCGCGTCCACCCACCAGATACAGGCGTTGCCATGTCCAGGACGGGCCACGATCTCCTTCAGCCACCGCGCGCTGAGCCGCTCCGGCAGGCTGTCGGGAGCGCCGACGGCGCGGTCAGACATGAAGAACAACACCCGTCCGTCCGGGGAAACGGAGGCCGAGTACTCCTCGGTCGCCGGGGAGTTGATGGGAGCCGGGAGGTGGATCGGCTCGCTCCACTCGTCGCTCGGAGAGCGGAAGCAGACGTAGTAGTCCGCGCCACCCAGGGAGTCCCGACGACCTGCTGCGGCAAAGATGAGGTAGCTCTCGTCCGGTGCCACGAAGGCGTTGAACTGGGCAGGTGAGGAGTTGACCACCTCGGGCAGCCGCTCGGCTGCGGCGAAACCTGCGCCCGCGCGTCGAGCTCGCCACAGCGCAGTGCGCCGGTCTTCCGTCTGGCGGGTGAAGTAGAGATCACCATGTTCCGTGACCGACGGGAAGTACTCGTCATCCGCCGTGTTGACGGGGGGACCGAGGTTCGACGGAGCGCTCCAGCGATCCCCCTGGCGGGTCGCCACCCAGAGATCCTCACCATCGTCCTCCCCGCGATCGCTCGGCCGGTCCGAGAGAAAATAGACCCGCGAGCCGTCAGGGGCGACCTGAGCCTCGAGCTCGTGGGTCGCAGGATCTTCGGCGAACGATGCCACCTCGGGACGGGTCCAGCCGCCTCCATCTCGCCGAGTCACCATCACCGCCGAGTGCGCGTACCGTCCGAGAAACACGCCGAAGTAGATCTCCGACCCGTCCGGCGTCATCGACACGTCACGTGCGTTCCACGTCGAGGAGACGATGCCGGGTGCGAAGAGCTCCGGCTCGACTCCTGGCAACGGCTGTCCCAGGTAGGGCCCGGAGAGCCCGTCCAGGTGACCCGTGTCCACATTCGGCTCACCGCAACCACACAACCCGGCGGCCAGGACCAGTGCGACGACACACCGAACCGTCATGAGATCCCCCTGGCGATCGCTCCCAGACCGAAGTCCGGACGCGGTGGTACTGGTTCGTACGACCGGCGGAATCGGAGGTTACCTGCGCCACTTCCGATCCGAGGAGCCGACGGCCTTTCCACGTTCAGGGGCGAGGATCACGCGGTGCAGCCGAACAGGTTACGATGTCACCAGATGTCCACGCTGAGGAAGCTGGCGATCGCCGCGTTAGCACCGTCGCCAAGTGCTCTGTGGCACGTCCGTGGAGCTCTGCGTGCGGCGGAAGCCCCGAGCGGCTCCCCGATCTTCCCGATCCTCGAGGCGTTCCACGCCTTTCTGGTACGGTGGCAGGCCGCCGCCTCGGGCGAGCGCTACAGCGAGCGCGCCTCCCGGCTCGACCTCGCGGCCCTGGGAGGCCTGGCCGCCGAGGAGCTGGTCACCGCCGAGGACAGTCGAGAGCTCGCGACCCGGCTGCTCGGCGGCCTGGTCAGCGAAGGCCTCGCCTTCGCGGCCACGCGACAGCACGTCCGCGCGTGGCGGGGCGAGGTCAGCGCACTGCTGGAGGAGACGGCGTGGTCGCTGTCCGGGTTGTTGTGGGAGTGGTCCTCGCGCCGCAGGCCTGAGCTCGACGCCGCACAGCGCAGCTCGTTGGTCGAGCAGCTGGTCGCCGTCGTCCGCGACTCGGCCGTCGATCCCGGCGGCCGAGCCCTGATCGCGACCCGCCTGTTTCAGGTCATGGCTCTGGACGAGGCCGCGGCCGGTTTCGAGTAACCACCCGAAGCCTCACGACACGCCGGGGGCCGCAGCCCTTTCTGGGGCTCCGAACAGAACGACGCCCGGGCAACGAGGCCCGGGCGTCGGTTCGGTCGTCTGAGCAGCGTGGACGGGTCAGGAGGCCTTCTTCAGCTCCTCGATCTCGGCGGCCGCAACCTGGGCGGCCGTGCTCGAGGCCTGCTCGGCGGTCTTCGCGCAGCCGGTCTTGGCGTAGGTCTCGTCGTAGGTCGCCTTCGCCACCGCGTGCTGGTATGCCGCGCCTGCGGTCTCCTTGCAGTGGGTCTGCGCCAACACGAACTCGTAGGTCGCCTTGGCCGCGGTCTTCGAGCAGTGGCTCTCGCCGTAGGCCTTCGAGTACGCGCCCTCGGCCATCGCCTTCACGTAGGCCTGCTTGGCGGTCTTCTCGCAGCCGGTCTGCTCGAGGGTCGAGGCGTAGGCCGCCTTGGCCGCGGTCAGGGGGCACGCAGCGCCCTCATTCGACGCGGTCTGCGCCGCGCCCTTGGTGCACGTCGCGCCCTCGTTCGACGCCGTCTGTGCCGCGCCCTTGGTGCAGGTCGCGCCCTCGTTCGACGCCGTCTGCGCCGCACCCTTGGTGCAGGTCGCGCCCTCGTTCGACGCCGTCTGCGCCGCACCCTTGGTGCAGGTCGCGCCCTCGTTCGACGCCGTCTGCGCAGCCGACATCTCGCAGGTCTTGCCTGAGGCCTTCGCCATCTGGGCGTTCTCGGCCTGGGCCTTGTCGCAAGCCGCAACTGAACCGGTTGCCGCGCTCACGACCAACACCATCGCTCCGCACAGGATCATTGTCTTCCGCATCTTCTTCTCTCCTTTTCCTTCTACCGTTGACGGCGACGCTGACGTATCGTGATTCCCGTTCTCAATCACAGTTTACACGATCCCGGTACGGAGTTCCAGTGACCCGGGTTTCATCTCGCCGACATCTTCCAGGCCGGCTCCCTCCGCTCGGACTCCGGATCAGGACCACAACGGTGGCCTTGAGGTCCGGCCGCTGAACGCGTACCGTCACGCCATGACGTTGCCCACCCTCACCCTCGCCATGGTCACCGACGTGTTCCCCGGCCGCGCGGACGACGATCGTCTGGTCGCGCGCCTGACCGAGGCCAAGAAACTCGGGGCGGAGGTCGCGGTGTTGCCCGAGCTACCGCTCGACCGTTGGATCCCCGCCGGTCCGACGCCGGCCGGCGACGACGCAGAGGATCCGGGGGGGGCGCGCCAGCAACGGCTCGTCTCCGCCGCGAGGGCCTCGGGAATCGCCGTCCTCGGCGGTGCGATCGTGCGCGATCCCACCAGCGGGGAACGCCGGAATCGTGCGTTGCTGGTCGCCGCGGACGGCCGTGTCCTGGGCCACTACGACAAGAACCACCTGCCCTCAGAGGAAGGGTTCTGGGAAACTGCGCACTACCAACCGGGCAAACAGCCGCCCCAGGTGCTCCACGGCCTGCCGATGGCGCTCGGGGTGCAGCTCTGCTCGGACACCTACCGGCCCGACGGCACCCTGCTCTTGGCGGCGAGCGGCGCCGAGCTGGTGGTGGTGCCTCGGGCCACGCCGCCCGAGACCTGGTGGCGGTGGCAGCTGATGCTGCGGGCCAACGCGATCATGAGCGCGTGTTGGGTGGTCTCGGTGAACCGCCCCGCCGGCGAGGCCGGATCCCTGGTCGGTGGGCCCTCCACGGTGATCGCTCCCGACGGGACGGTTGTCCTCGAGACCAGCGAACCGGTCGCGGTGGTCGAGCTGGACCGCGCCGCCGTGACGGCGGCGCGGAGAGGCTACCCCGGATACCTCGCGATCCGCGCCGAGCTCTACGCCGCGGGATGGACGCGCCTCACTTCTTCTTCTTGAACAGCCCGAACACGCCCTTCCCGCCGCTGTCATCGTCCGACGCGGTCGGAGCGCCGCCGGCCATTGCCGGCATCTCCACCAGCTTGTACCCGGCGGGCACCTCGAACATGGAGTCCTGGGTGGAGACCTCGCCGATGGTGGTGACCTCCATGGTGGAGACGCTGCGCTGGGATCGACCCTTGGAGTCGACCATCACCGAGCGCGAGACGGTCTTCAGAGGGACCCCTTCGATCTTCTGCATCGAGCTCGCGATCATGGAGTCGAAGCCCTCGTTCCCGGTCCGGGGCGGGTTCTTGCGAAGCCAGGCGAACAACCCGGCCGCGTCGAGCTCGGTCGTGGTCCACATCTGCTCCTCCGACTTCACGTCGTAGGCCCGGCGCATTCCGATGATCTTCATCTCCATCCGGTACTCGCGGTGGAAGCGGTGCTCGGTCGTCCCGTAGCCGAGGATATCGGGCCCGGGGTTGCTCCCCTGCTCCTCGAACTTGGTGTTGGTGAACTCGAACGAGACCATGCCGCCGCTGGCCTCCATGACCGCCGTCAGGCTCTGCAGCATGGCGTCGAGATCCCAGCGCATGTACTCGCGGTCCTTCGGGTTGACCATGAACATGGTGCGGCCGCCGTCGGTGGTCACCAGATACCCGCCCTTGGGCACCGGGGAGCCCTTCGACTCCCTGAACTCGATCCGGGCCTTTTCCCCCTCGACCCAGGCCTCGACCACGAACTCCTGGGTGGTCTTGTCGTCGTCGCTGACGGAGCGGGTCACCGCTTCGTAGTGCAATCCGGCCCACGCCGGAATCGACGCCGCGACGGTCGCGGCGAGTGCGAGCATGATTCGCTTCATCACTGCCCTCCTTGGGTCATGTTTCGACCGCAATGCGAAACGCACAACCGCTGCGGCCTGTTCCATGTCGCTAGTCCCAGCGCGCAGTCCGCGCTATGATCGAGATTCAATCCAACTCAGGGAGCACCCACCATGGACCTGATGTCAATGATTCTGAATGCCAACAAGGGCGGCAACGTCCGCGAGCTCGCGAGCTCGTTCGGCCTCGACGAGGGCCAGGCCCAGAGCGCCATCGCGGCCCTCGTCCCGGCCCTGAGCCAAGGACTGAAGCGCAACATGACCCAACAGGGGGGCTCGAGAGCCTGCTCGGGGCGCTTGCAGGCGGCAACCACCAGCGCTACCTCGAGGATCCCGGCGCGCTGACCCGCAACGAGACCGTCACCGAGGGCAACGCCATCCTCGGCCACATCCTGGGCTCCAAGCAGGTGAGCCGTGAGGTCGCCAGCCGCGCTTCCGCAACCACCGGCGTCGGCGCCGACGTGCTCAAGAAGCTGCTGCCGATCGTGGCCACCATGGTGATGGGGTCGATGAGCCGCCAGGCAGGACAGGCCGGTCTCGGTCGCAGCAGCACCCCGCAGGCGCCGTCCCGCGACCTGCTGGGCGGGCTCGGCTCCCTGCTCGACTCGAACCAGGACGGCTCGATCGCAGACGACCTGCTCGGCATGGCCAAGAAGCTGTTCTGAGCGATCATCGACCACCGCACGGCGGGCGGGCGCAGCTGCCGGTCCTGCCGTCCCCAACGAAGGAGAGTCAGCATGAGCGTCGCCAAGGTCTCCGAGATCATCGCCTCGTCTCCCAAGAGCTTCGAGGACGCCATCAACAAGGGCATTGCCCGCGCGTCGAAGACGCTGAAGAACGTCAAGGGCGCCTGGGTCGAGAGCCAGAAGGTCGACGTCGAGGCCGGCAAGGTCGTCGCCTACCGCGTCAACCTCCGCGTCACCTTCGTGCTCGACGACTGAGCCGCAGCGCGCCCGGCGCCGCTCGGCGCCGGGCGTCGCCACCCCCGCTCAGGACGTCGGCACGGCGTCACGCTCGACCACGATCACCACACTGAACTCCCCCGAGTTCGCGAGGTCGCCCCCGCGCAGCGTGCAGTCGTTGACGCCCAGGTAGAGTGCACCGTCCTTGCCGCTGAAGGTGGAGCGTTTTCCGACCAGGAAGACATCGCCCGCAACCTCACCGAGCAGAGCAGCGTGGTTGAGGCCCATCTCTGGATCGTTACAGTACTGAGCGTCGTACTCCCAGGCCACGGGGTAGTCGTCGACCCCCCAGCCGACCGGGTCGATGCAGGCTTCGGGGGCGTTGCCCGAGAAACAGACCTTCCCGGTGGCGGTGATCGTCACCCTGTCCTGCGGCCGTAGCCTGATCCCGGCGTTGGTCCACGCCTGGTCCCCACGCACCAGCACGACCCGGCGTTCCTTCTTCGGCGGCTTCGGCGGCTTGGCCTCCGCGGGCGGCGCCCAGAAGAGCGCGGCAGTCGTCACGATCAGGGCTCCGAAACCGATCACCTTCGAGAAACGATGCATGTCAACCTCCATGAGCTCGGCCTCACGGCCGCTCGGTTCGTCATCTGGTTCAGGGTGTGATCTCGACGTGCCAGTGCACCGCGCCGGCGGCAGGGCCGCCGGTCGACCGGTCGAGCAGCGCGCGCAGCGGCTGACGCGAGGTGACCCTGAGCTCGAGTCCGCGGCCTTCGTCCTCGAGGGCGGCGATGCCGACCGGGACCGGCAGCTCGGCCCCGCTGCACTTCCAGGCGAGGACGCCGCCCGAGCCGTAGGTCACGTCGAGGCGCACCACGCCGCCGTCGAGTCGTCCCGTGGCGTTCATCGTCACCGGCACCGCACCGTGGCACGCGCCGCCGGCCGCGGTGAGCGCGAACCGGCCTCTGCCGGAGCCCGACAAACTGCCTCCGGTGCTCGACTGGAGGTCGATCTCACCGGTCAGCGCCGCCTCGACCGTTGCCAGATCACCGCGGCGGATTCTCACGATCACGCGGTGACGACCCGCGACCGTCAACTGACTGCAGGTCACATCCTGACGGGTGGTGAGCCCCGCCTGGAGGGCCAGACTGCCGGTGCCGGGCTCGCACTGCCATCCCGGCGCGGGCTCGACCCGGAACCCTGCTTCGCCCAATCCGTCGCGACCGGACGCGGTGAACGGCAGGTCGTCGATCGTGTACCGTCCGGCGTCGTCGGTCACCGCCGAGCGCGAAGACCCGTTCCTCGCTGCGGCCTCGATCTTGACCCCTGCGACCGGCCGGCCGCCACCGTCGGAGGCCAGCCCCTCGACCCGTGCTCGGCTCGGCTCGGACAGCGGTACGGCCTCGAGCACAACCTCTGCCTCCTCCGCTTCCGGCGGCGGAATCGCCACCGAGAAGCGCGCCGAGTGCGGCGACCAGCTCGCCTCCACGATGCGGCGGCCGCCCCGGGTTCGCACGACCACCTCCGATCCCTTGGCGACACGGGCCGCCGACAGGTCGGCGGCGTAGGAGATGCCTCGGTCGGGCGTCGCCCTGGCCCCGAGCAGCACCTCGCCACGGTGGCAGTCGATGATGGCGACCGCTCCCACGGCAACCAGATAGAGGTCCGGGGCCCCCTCGGCCACGAACACGTCGAGCGGGCGCGGGCGGCCGTCGACAACGGTGTCCTCAGCGTCCGCGGGCACGAAGTGCAGCTCCGCCGCCTGGCCCGCGGCCGCCAGCGCGAGCACGACTGCCAGCACCGCTCCTCCGAATCCTGTTCTGATCCTCACCTTCGTTCCCTCCCTCTGTGGTGGTTCGGGTCGGCTCCGTCCTCCACCAGGCGGGTCGCCTCAAACTCGATCCCGGCGACCGGCGACGTGGAGACCTCGACCTCGCGTTCATGTGGATCGAATCGGTAGCGCGCGTGGTACGGCACCACCCGGTACCTCCCGGGCTCGACGCCCGCGACCTCCCACCGCCCGCCGAACCGCGTCGTCGCACGGTGGGTGGAAGGGCCCTCGAGACGAACCAGCGCCCGGTCTCCTCCGGCAAGACCCGTCACGGCGCCCGCGACGACCACTCCCGCCGGTCCGTCCGCCGGCCGGGCCGCCGGACCCGAGCCTGCGACGACGCTCGCCGCAAGCAGCAGTCCGGCAAGCACCCGGCGGGCGACCGGTCGGTGCGTGCGCGGCGGTAAGCCGGAGGCGTGTGCCATGCTGCAAAGCTGCCTGTCGCCGGCGACCTCGTCAAGACTCTAAGTGTTGCTTTAAGAGCTATTTGATCTGAACTTGAGAGAGCCTTGACCTGGCCGTGGCGCGCTCAGACCAGGTCCATCCGAGCAGTCCACTCGCAGCCGGCCAGGGAGTGTCGAGCCGATCGCCCAGACGGCTCGTTGCGTGCGCCGTGACGCCCGGTCGCTGCAGCGTTCTCGGCCTCTGTCCGGAGCTGGGTTCATCGCCACACCGCGGGGGAAGGACATCTCGGCGGTCCGGAACCCGCCGTCCATCGATCAGGTTCGAGCTGCTCGGTTCTCGACACCCTGCATCATCGTGAGAAAAACACTGAAATTACGGGTAGACTGAACCCAGAATGAAACCGACCCAGCTCGAACCCGGCTTCGAGATCGGGAGCTTGCAGCTCCGGCGCCTCGTCGCTGTCGGCGGAACCGCTGCGGTGTGGGAGGCCTTCGACTCCGCCGTCGGTCGTCAGGTCGCGCTCAAGATCCTGCTCGACGAGCTCGGCGGCGATCCGGCCCGGCGGGCACGCCTCCTGCGCGAGACGCGCTCGTACACCACACTGCGCCATCCCCACATCGTCACCCTCTACGATGTCGGTCAGCTCGACGGGCACCCCTACCTGGTGATGGAGTGGATCGACGGGGTGAGCCTCGAGGAACGTCTCGCCGGTCCACCGCCGACCACCAGTGAGGTGCTCTCGCTCGCCCGCCAGGTGGCCGACGGCCTGTCGGCCGCGCACGCCTGCGGTCTCGCCCACCGCGACCTCAAGCCCGCCAACCTGATGGTCGACGAGGCGGGCGAGGTCCGGCTGGTGGACTTCGGTCTCGCCAAGTCGGTGTCCCCGAAGGCGGCGGTCGACGGCACATGGGCGACGGTCTCGGGCGTCGTCGTCGGCACGCCCGAGTACATGTCGCCCGAGCAGGTCCGCGGCGAGGAGGTCGGCCTCGCCTCCGACGTCTTCTCATTCGGGACGATCCTCTACCGGCTGCTGGTCGGCGCCTCGCCGTTCGCCGGAGACGGCGTGCTGGCCACCATGAACGCGGTTGCCGCGGCTGCACCTCCCGCGCCGCCGCCCAGCCGCGACCGTCTCCGCTGCGCCCTCAACGACCTCGCGATGCGATGCCTGGCCCGCGATCCCGAGCAGCGCCCGCGTGATGCCCGCGAGCTGGTCGTCGAGCTCGACCGGATCGCCGACCCGACCCGCCATCGTCCGCGGGCCTCGCGACGGCTCGGGGCAGCGCTCCTGGTCTCCGGGGCGGCCGCCGGCGTGATCATGGGACTGGTCGCCGCGCCGGCGCTGCGGTCGCCTCCGCGCCCGCCGGAGCTCGGGCTGAGGGTCCTGCCCTTCGAGGGTGACCTCCCCGTTCTGTCGCCGGACGGATCGGCCGTGGTCTACCGGTCGGTCGACGGACGCGAGATCTGGACCTCGCCGGTCGACGGCGGCGCCGAGCAGCTGGTATGGGCCGGCCTGGGCAGGGTCGAGTCGCTCGCCCTCGCCGACGCCGGTCGCACGGTCTTCTTCACCGCCTTCGACCGCGACGACGAGCGTTGGATCTGGGAGGTGCCGGTCACGGGAGGCGTGGCGCGCAAGGTGGTCCGTGGCGTGCTGCCCACGGCCGTACCCGACCCCTCGCGGCTCGCCTGCCTGCGCGAAGTTCCGGGGACGGGATTCGACCTGGTCCTGGCCGAGCGTGACGGCAGCGAGCAGCGCACCCTGAGTCGGTTCGACGGCGCCGAAAGCCCAGTGGCGACCGCGGCCGGCGTTGACGGCGAGCTCCTGGTCGTGATGACCGACGGCTTGCGCCGCTCGCGCATGGTCGCCGTCGACCTGGCGGACGGAGGCCGGCGCACCGTGGAGGAGCGGGCCGGCGTCGCGAGCGCCGGGCTGGCCGTGCTCCCCGACCGGAGAGTCGCGGTCTGGTGCCTGCGCAGCGTGCCCGAGGAGACACCCCAGGTTGGGGTCACCCGCCTCGATCGGGGCGGTTTCCGGGTCGCCCTGCCGGGTCCGGATCGGGCCGGGAGCCCGTCACTGGCGGCGGACGGTTCGCTCCTCACGCTCAGCAGCCGCGAACGCAGCTCGGAGCTGGTCGAGATCGACCTCACGCTGGATGGGCACCCGGATCCCACCACCCGATTGCGCGTCCTGCCCCACACTCGGGGAGCAACCCAGCCGCGCGTCGCCCCGGCAGGCGACCGGCTCGTGTTCCGATCACCTCGCGGCAACCTCTGGCTGCTCGACCGGGCCGACGGCAGCCTCGGCCCCCTCGTCACCACCGGCGAGTCCTCGTTCAACCCGGCCTTCTCACCTGACGGCAGCCGGCTCGCCTACGCCTGCCTCCGCGACGGACGCAGCGCGCTGTGGATCGCCGGCGCCGACGGCAGCGACCCGATCCCGGTGACCGACGGCCTGGCGAACGACTTCCAGCCCGGTTGGCATCCCGACGGTCGGCACCTCGTGTTCGTCTCGGACCGCGAGGACGTGGAGGATCTCTACCTGCTCGACCTCCCGACGGGAGCGATCCGGAGGCTCGGCGAGGATGGCGCCATCAACCCCGCGCTCGCTCCGGACGGGCAGCACCTGGCGTACGTCGTCCCGCGGCGAGGCGTGCCGAGCCTGCTCCGGCTGGCCCGGTTCGGCGACGACCTCGGGACCCTGAGCACGGTGTGGGAGCGCCCGGTTCGCCGCGACACCTGGGCCGGCGCCAAGGCACGCTTCTCACCCGACTCCCTGTGGCTGGCGTTCGATCTGCCGGCCGATCCGGCCGGCGCCGACATCTGGGCCCTGCCGGTCGGCACGGCAAACCCCGGCGACCCGGTCCGGCTCACGGCGCTGCCGTTCCCCGCCAGCCTGGTGGGGTGGTTCGACTGGTCGGGAGACCAGAAGCTGGTGATGACCGTCGCCCGCGACCGGCCGCGGATCCTCATCCTCGGCGACGCCCACGCGTGGATCGACCGCGCGCTGCGCTGATAGGCAGTCAGCCGCCCGCCGCGAGGCACGTCCGCGCCGCATCGGACACCGCCCTCCGGAAGGGCGAGTCGAGCTCATCCCCGGCATCGGAGGGTACGCTGAAGGTCCAGCCCCAGAGGACCACGCCCTGTCCTGACTCCAGCAGTCGCAGCTCCACCTCGACCCGAGCGCCGTGCAGCTCACGGACGGCCACCTCGAGCCGGTGGCTGGCGCCCGCGGATGATGCGCCGACGACGGCTCCATCCAGCATGCCGGCGAGCTCGCCAACGGCGAGCACCCGGAGCCGTTCGGCGAGCTCGAGCGCCTCGGGGTCGCCTCGGTCCGGGGTCCCGGCGACCACCGCGACCACCACCCTCCGCCGGTCGTCCCGTGAGTGCTGCCAGATCGCGAGCCCCCCCAACCCGACCGCGACCGCCACCCCGGCCGCGATCAGCTGACGCCCCGACGGACGTCGGCGGCTGTCCGTGACGAGGCCGGAGGGCGGGGGCAGCGGCTCGAGCCTCTCGGTCGGCCGGTGGTAGAGGGTGGCGATGAAGCGGTAGCCGAACTTGACCTTGGTCTCGATGAAGCGCGGCGAGTCGGCCGAGTCGCCGAGGCACTGGCGCAGCTCCGACACGCACTGGGTGACCGACGCCCGGGTGACCCGCACGTCGGGCCACAGCACCGCCATCAGCTCGCTCGAGGGCACGAAGCGGTGGCGGTGCTCGATCAGGTAGCGCAAGAGCTCGAGCGCCTTGGGTCGAAGCTCGACCCGCCCCAGCGGCCCGTCGAGCTCGAGCGCCTTGGTATCGAGCCTCAGGTCACCGAAAAAAAGCTCAGCCACGCGTCACCTGCTGGAAGTGTAGCCCTCCCCCCCGCCGTGGCGAGGCGATCGGCCGGACCGGGCTCGACCCCCGCGAGGTGAACGACCCGGAAGGCGATCAGCGTCTCACCGGCGGGCAACCCGGCCCTGCCCTGCCGGCTGCGGAGTACGCGCGCCTCGACCGTGACCGGTCCGGAGCACGGGCGGAAGGCAGCCCGAAGCACAACCGTCCCGAACGGTTGCAGGCGAGTCGACGAGGGGCGGCCGAGAACGATCGACCACGCTCGGCGGTCGCGCAGGCGGTCCGGCGACCCGGCGGGAGAGGCTCCGGGAGGGTCGACGGTCTCGACCAGCTGCCCGTCGGCATCGCGGGCGGTGAGCTCCAGCCGCACGACCCCCGATCGCGGGCTCGCGGGGAACCCGTGCCCGGTGCCGCTGTTGTACACCGCTGCATCGGCCAGGATCGACTCCGCTCCCCACCCCGCAGACAGCTGCAGTGCGGCCGGTTCGAGCGGCGGGAGCGCAGGCTCGTCGCCGCATCCGGAAGCTACCCCACCCCTGCACGACTCGGGAAGGCCGTCCGGGTGGTGGCAGTCGGTGCACGCCCTTCCTCCCAAGTCGTCGCTGTAGGGGCTCTCCCGCCACTCCCGGAACAGGTCCGGCGCTCCCGAGGCCGGCTGCGCACCGTGGCACGGCGCACAGCGGCGGCTGCATACCTCGACCCGTGATCCCCCGCCGGCGAGGAGCACAAGCCCGGCAAGAGCCGACAGCACCGCCGCGAGGCGAGCCATGATCGGCGTCACGGCAACCCGTACCCCGCTGCCGCCGGGTCGTCCCGAACCTCCGGATGGACGCACAAGCAGTCCTCGTCGACCGTCGCGTCCTGCTCGACGACCACCCGGTTCGCCTCCGGCCAGCGGCGCCTGCGGGCCTCCGTGCCCTGGATGTCGCCTGCGAGCCGTCCGGCGTCGCCCGAGCGGCTCGCCTCGCCGGCGATGCCACGGACCCCGCCGTAGCCGTCACCCCACGACCCGGACCCGCCGAGGAAGCCGACGTCGCCGGACGAGCTGTTGCGGCCGTACACCCCCCGTCCTCCTCCGGCGACCCGCGACCGGTCGCCGTGGTGTGTGGCCACGAAGATCGCGCGTCGACGGGGAAGAGTCCCGAAGTGCAGGCGAAAAAGGCGCCCGCCGGCTCAGAATCGCCGACCCCGCAGCGACACCCGGAGAGCGGACCAGGCTACGGCGACGGTGCCTCGAGCGAGTACAGGAGGGGCTTGAGGCTCGAAGACAGGATGACGAGTGGGCTTCCCCCCGCTCCGGCGTCGAAATCGAGCGTTTCCAGCAGAATCAAATCGGGACCGAACTCCTTGGCCAGCCTGGATGGGGCGCCGTCCAGCCCCACCGCCCACACGCCCCGATGGTCGAGAGAGCGCACGAAGAGGAGAGTGTCGGGACCGACCCACCGCGGCATCTCGCCGTCCGGGGCCACCCGACGAGAGGGCCCTCCCACCGAGGCGGCAATCCAGATCCCGAGAGCGGTCGAGTCCGCGGGACGACTCCCGCCACTCCAGGCCAACCACGTGCCGTCCGGCGACCAGCTCAGATCGCGGACGCACGGTGGCTCCGCCACCGCCACCTCGTCACCGGTCTCGAGGTCGCAGACCACCACCTCGAGCCCGTCCGGCCCAGTGCGAGCTGCGGCCAGTCGCCGGCCGTCCGGCGCCGCCGCCGGCCACGACCAGCCGTCGACACCGCGCAGCACCGGTTCAGGAAGTCCACCGTCGACCGGGATCCTCCAGATCCACGCGGTCGAACCGTCGGGAGAGGGTGCGGTCGCCAGCAGGCTGTGCCCGTCGGGCGCCCAGCTCAGGTGCTCGGCGGAGAGCCCGCTCACGACCGTGCGGCGGTCGCCGTCGAGGTCGATGAGGGACAACGCGGGTTGGTGGCCGTGTCGGCCAACCGCCACCGCGAGCCGGTGGGCCCGGGGATCCAAGGCCACCCGGAACACGCCCTCGTCCACCAGCAGCCGCTCGAAGGGCGCGGCCAACGAGTCGGCGAGCGCCACCCTGCCCTCCTCGACCGAAAACGAAAACACCACCCGCCGGCCGTCCGGAGCCACTGTCGGCGCGGAGAAGTCACCGGGCCCGCGGGCGGCGGGCCGGAGCACCTCGCCGTCGACGGACGCGTACCACAGGTTCGAGGTGTCATCCCGGTCGACCGTGAAGACGAGCCCGTGGGAGTGCGGCCACCAGGCGAGACCGTAGATCTGTCCCGGGCGATCGGTGAGCCGCCGGGCGTCCGTACCGTCGGGCCGGACCACCCACAGGTCGCCGGCCCCCCCCTCCGGATCGCTGGTGGTGTACGCGATCCACCTGCCGTCAGGGGACCACCGCGGCCAGTAGCCCCGGCGAGCCAACTCGTGGTCGGTCCCGTCCGGACCTCGCACCCGCACGGTGGTCCCGGCCGGTGTCACGGCGGCGTAGGCGAACGACCGGCCGGCCGGGTTCGGGCTCACTGCCGACGCCCACTCGAGCACCCGGTGGGGCTCGCCTCCGAGCACGGGCACTCCCCACACCTCCGGCCGCAGCCCGTCGACCGGGTCCTCGACGTAGGTTGTAAAGAGCACCGTGGCGCCGTCAGCCGAAAACACCGGCGACGGCCCTCTGACCTCGATGTCGTTCGTCAACCGCAGGGTCGCGCCCCCTGCGAGGTTGACCAGAAAGAGCGAGTGGATGCCGGTGGCGGGATCCGCCGCCACCGCCGCCATCATCTCGCCCGAATGCGCGAACACCGGCTTGAGCATCGGACCACCGAGCAGGCTCAGCTCGCGCAGCCTCCAGACGGTGAGGTCGGGGACGTCCGCTCCCGGTCCTCGCGACCAGCCCACCCCAGCGACGACCGCGATCGCAACCACTGCCGCCACGGCGAGGGTGAGAGAACCCACCACGACGACCCGGGTCGAGCGCGCCGTCGGCCTCGTCGGCGAAACCGCCGGGGGGTTCTCCCTGCCCGCCGGCTCGATTCGTTCGACAGGCGCGATGAAGGTATACCCCCGCCGGTGGATGGTCCGGATGAAGTGCGGCTCCGCCGGGCTGTCGCCGAGCGCGGACCGCAGCTCCCCGACCGCCTTGACCAGATTGTCCTCGACCACCACGACGTCGCTCCACACCGCGTCGAGAAGCTCGCGCTTCGACACCACCTCGCCAGCCCGCTCGACCAGGACGAGGAGCACCCCGAAGGCGCGGTCGCCGATCGGGACCTCGGTTCCGCGACGGCAGAGGGACCGCCGCCCCGGATCGAGGATCAGGTTCGAAAACGCGAAGACTCGCGACATGAGTGGCCGCCGATGATCCACCTCATGCTAACCCGGATTCTCCCGCCGCCGGGCTCCCGGTGTCCTCGGGTGAACCACAAGGACCGCAACGGACGCGAAAGGGGGCCACCGCGAGGATGCAACGGACGGTCGCTCCGGTCGTGTCGTTTTCGCGGCTCAGGACATCGAGCCCCTGACGGCGGTCAGGGAGCGGCACAACAGCTCGAGCTTCGAGACCACCTCGGGTCTCGCCTTCACCCGCTACTCGAGCCGCTCGCTCGCCGTCGGTTCCGGTTGACTCTCGCCGAGGTCGAGGCGACCGGAGGCCTCGATCGGCAGCCGGATCGTCCTCGACCCGGTCGCCACGTAGAGCCTGCCGTCGAGACCGTAGTCGATCGCCTCGCGCTCGATGAGCGACCGCAATCTGGCGACCACCTTGAGGTTCGAGACGTGCAGCGTGAGCGGGATCGTCTCGGAACCCAGGCGCGGCACCTCGACCCGCACGTCGCTGGTGCCCTTGCCGACCGACGACCCCCCGAGCGAGAGCTTCAGGTAGAGACCGTCGACGGTGAGCGGCTCGGGGTTGCCGTTGGTGACGCGGACCGTGACCTCGAGGGTGGACTCGAAGAGCGTCGCGTCGACGAAGGCGAGGTCGACCAGTGTGAGCTCCGGCGGCTCCATTCCCGCCATCGTGACGCAGCCGCTGGCCACCGCCGCCAGGCAGACGACCGCCGCGAGGGCGGCCCGAAAACACACACCGCCTCTCCGATTCGAAGCTCTCATTGCGGTTCCCCTTCGTCCCTCTCGGTCACGGAGAGGGCTCGACCTCGCGCCGCTTGAGCTCGTCGCCCCGCTCGCCCACGATCTTCCGGTACCACTCATCGGGGTAGGGCGGATGCTGAGCCGCCCCGGACGCGTCCTTGACGTTGCCGTCCAGGTACTTCACCAGCAGGTGCTCGCCGAGCTTCCGCCACCGTTTCGTCACCTGCTCGCCGGCCGCCACCGAGTACTTCGTGAGGTGGTCACGGGCGAGGTCCGGCGAGATCTCCCACAGGGACATCGCGGCCGCCTCGACCTCGGGCTGGCGCGAGAGGAAGAACCCCTCGAGCTCGTTCTGCACCGTCTGCAGCTCGACGATCATGTCGCTCCAGCGGGCGTAGACCTGGTTCGACACCCAGTTGAAGACCCAGAAGCCCGAGTCCCAGGAGAAGTCGTTCAGGCTCGCCACGCCCTCGGCGTAGGTCGGCGGCACCTCGCGGATGCCGCAGTAGATCGGGGTGTAGACGGTCTGGAAGGTGTCGTCGAAGCCGAACCAGAGCACCCCCCCGACCGGGTCCGGCAGCCAGGACCGCGACTGGGTCACGAACGAGAACGCGGTCTGCTGAGTGGAGATCGCGCGCTCGTGGAGGTACTTCTCGCCGTCGACCTCCCAGGTCATCGGCCGCCACCGGTAGGGGCAGGCGTAGGGACCGGCGCCGACGTCCTTGGTCATGTCCATCGGCGTGCCCTCGAAGTGGTCCCGCATCAGGGCCATCACGTCGGCGACCGAGAGCTTGCGGTCGGGCTTGATCCACAGCGGCAGCGGCTCGGCGGTCGCATCGCCCATCACGTAGTCGGGCGGCAGATCCAGCGACGGCGCCGCGCGGCGGAAGGCGCTCCACACCCGCGCCTCGCAGAAGCGCAGGGCGCCGAAGTCGATCGGGGCGTAGGTGTCGGCGAAGCTGAAGTCACGGTCGGGACCGTCGTACCAGCCCATCGTCGCGCGCGAACGAGATCACGTCCTTGGCGTAGAGCGTCGTGTCGGGCGCGTCGAGCGGGAACTGGCGGATCCGGGCCTGGTTGGCATGCCCGGAGATGAAGCCGTCCGGCACCCGGCGCGCGACCCACACGGCGCCCTTCTCGTCCTTGCCCTTGCCGATGAGGTCCATGATCCAGACCTCCTTCGAGTCCGAGATCGAGAACGACTCGCCGGTCGAGGCATAGCCGTGCTCGGTGAGCAGCTCGTCGATGATCCGGATCGCCTCCCGCGCCGTCTTCGCCCGCTCGAGCACGATGTACATCAGGCTGCCGTAGTCGACGATCCCGTTGGGCTCGCCGAGCTCCTCGCGCCCGGTGAAGGTGGTCTCCCCGATCGCCACCTGATGCTCGTTGATGTTGCCGATCCGGGTGTAGGTCACCGCAGCTTCCGGGATCCGGCCCAGGAACTTGCCGGTGTCCCACTCGTAGATGTCCCGCATCGCACCGGCCCGGTGCACGCCGCCGGCCTTGAAGTAGAGCTCGCCGTAGAAGTCGTGGGAGTCGGCCGCGTAGGTGATCATCGTCGAGCCGTCGGCAGACGCGCCGGAGCTGACCAGCAGGTTCGTACAGGCGCTTCCGGGGGTGGACGCGATCGCGGTCACGACGATCGTGAGGACCAGGGCGAAGCAGCTTCGGGCCATGATGCGGAGTCCCTCCATCTCCAGGTCGCGCGGAAGCGCGTCCGGGAATGGTACCAGACGGTGTTGACAGCGCCGGCCCGAGCGGGCAGAGTGGCGCGACGGCAGCCGCCGATTCCGGCGGCAGGCGTGCAAACGGAGGCAAGGAATGGGCTTGGACTTCGACTTCTCTCGGCTGGATGCCCAGGACGTGCTCGACCTCGCGATCTACGTCGAGGAGGAGGCCGAGGACAACTACGAGACTCTCGTCTCGTGGATGGAGAACCGCGGCAACAGCGAGGTTGCCGGGTTCTTCGGCCGGATGGCGCGGCTCGAGAAGCTGCACGGAAATCAGATCAAAGCGCTGCGCCAGCAGCTCTTCGGGGACACTCCCCCTCGCCACACCCGGAACATCGCCTGGGAGGTCGAGACGCCCGAGTTTTCGACCATGAACCCCGACATCGCGCTCGGTGACGCCTTCCTGTTCGCTCTCGGGGCCGAAACCCGCGCCCTCGACTACTACTCGGGCGCTCTCGAGTACGCCCGCGATCCCGAGGTGATCGGCCTGCTCGAGCTGTTGCGCGACCAAGAGCGCGACCACCAGCGCTTGCTCGAGCGCGAGATGGCGAGGCTCACGTGACACATCGCGCCTGACGACGCGCTGTGCTCTCGGCGAGCCGGAACAACGGAGGGGCATGCCGAGGCGCCCCGAGGGAAAGGGCACTGAAGCACGGCAGCTCGTCGTCGACGACCCGCTCGCCGGAGCCCTGTGGTCCACGGTCGCTTCAGGGGGGGGGACGTTTCCCTCTTCCTGAACTTCGGTTCAGGAACTCTTCAGGTGCGACGACGTGCCTCCTGGCACATGATGAGGTGGAAACCCGCGCTTCGAGGGAGAAGGCTCTGCAATGCGCATCCTGGTGGTCGAGGATGAGGTCAAGGTCGCCCAGGCGCTCAAGGAGGGCCTGGAGAGCGAGGGCTACCAGGTGACCGTCGCCCGCACCGGTGAGGACGGGTTCTTCCTCATCAACGCCCAGACCTTCGATCTGGTGGTGCTCGACCTCATGCTGCCTGGGCGGGACGGACTCGAGATTCTGAGCACTCTCCGCGAACGGGGCAACAGCACGCCGGTGCTCGTGCTGACCGCCCGCGACGCGGTCGAGGACAGAGTGCGCGGCCTCGACGCCGGGGCCGACGACTACCTGGTCAAACCGTTCGCTTTCCCCGAGCTGCTGGCCCGGGTGCGGGCCCTGGTCCGGCGCGGCCGTCCGGACGCGACCCTGCGCATGCAGTGTGCGGACCTCGAGATGGACGTGCTGACCCGCACGGTGCTCCGCGGCGGCCACGAGATCGAGCTCACCTCGCGGGAGTTCGAGCTCATGGAGTATCTGCTGCGCAACCAGGGCCACGTGGTGTCGCGCACGATGATCGCGGCCGACGTGTGGCGCGAGACCGAACGAGCAACCCCGCTCGACAACGTGATCGACGTCCACATCACGCGGCTTCGGCGCAAGGTCGACGCCCCGTTCGACCGCAAGCTGATCCACACCGTGCGCGGGGTCGGCTTCGTGATCCGGGAGTGCGGCCCATGAAGCTGAGGCCGGCGAGCGTCAGGGTCAGGCTCGCGCTCGGCATCACCGGCGCCCTCGCCCTGATCGTCCTCGCCATGGCCGCCGGGCTGCTCGGGCTGGCCCGGCTGACCCTCTTCGACCACCTGGAGCGGCACCTCGACGAGAGCCTCGCGGCGGTGCTGCGCATCATCGAGTCCGATCCCCGCGAGGTCGAGGACCCCCGAGAGATGGCCGAGCTCGAGAGCTTCGGGGTCATTCTGGTGTTCGCGGTCGACGTCGACGGCGCCCCACTCTACCGGTCCGACGCCTGGCGACGTGCCGGGCTCGAGCTGCGCGCGGGCCAACAGCTGAGCCGCGTCATCACACCCGGCATGCACACCCGACACCCGTTCTGGATCTCCCAACGCACCGCCACCATCGGCAGCCGGGGGATCACGGTCGCCGTGGCAGAGGATGCCGAGCCCTCTCTCGCCACCCTCCGGGCGCTTCGCCTCGCGCTCCTGATCTCGATCCCCTCGGTTCTGCTGGCGGCCCTCGCGGGCGGCTTGCTTCTGGCCAATCACGTCGTCGCGCCGGTCAGCGCCCTGGCCGCGAACGCACGTCTCATCACCGCCGACGATCTCTCCGCGCGGCTCCCGGTGAGCGAGCCCGAAGACGAGTTCGGCCAGCTCGCCATCACCTTCAACGCGGTGCTGGCACGCCTCGAGGACGCCTTCGACCGTCTCAGGAGGTTCACCTCCGACGCCTCCCACGAGCTGCGCACGCCGCTCACCGCACTGCGCAGCGTGGGCGAGGTCGGCCTCAGCGAGGACACCACCGTCGAGGAGCTGCAGGATGTCATCGGCAGCATGCTCGAGGAGGCCGAACGTTTGACCCGGTTGGTCGACAGCCTGCTGGTGCTCACCCGGGCCGATGCCGGCCGGATCGAGCTTCGCCGCGAGCGCTTCGACCTTTCGGGCCTGGTCGCCACGGTCGCCGAGCACCTCGGCGTGCTGGCCGAAGAGAAGGAGCAGACGGTCGAGACCGACCTGGCTCCGTCCATCACCATCGACGCCGACCGCACTCTCCTGCGCCAGGCGGTCATCAACGTGGTCGACAACGCGCTCAAGTACACCCCGGAAAAGGGCCGGATCCTGATCAGCACCCGCCGACGGGATGCCACCCGCGAGGCGGTGGTCGAGGTCGCCGACAACGGTCCCGGCATTCCGCCCTGGGAGCACGACCGTGTCTTCGAGCGCTTCTACCGGCTGGGGGCGGACCGTGCCAGCTCGTCCGGCGGCGCCGGCCTCGGGCTCGCGATCGCCCGCTGGGCGGTCGAGGCCAACGGCGGTCGGATCGAGCTCGAGGGCAGCGAAGGCACCGGTGCGACCTTCCGGCTGGTGCTGCCACTGCTTCCGAGCGCGGGCCCAGCGGTCGCCAACGCCTGATCCGCATCCGGCGCCGCGGGCTCCCCGCGGCGCCGGGCAGGCTCCTGCTCGGAATCAGTCGCGTCGCGACCGCACCCGGCCCGCGACCACCGCGGCCACGCCGCCGACGATCATTCCTCCCCCGATGGACAGAGCACCGGTGGACATCTCGTGGATCCCGAACAGGAGCGGAAGCGACCCGAAGCAGACCAGCAACCAACCGATCACTGTGACGCCCGGTGTCTGGCCGGGCTGCGAGCTGGGAACGCCCGCCTTGGGGGGCATGGTCACGGCCATCGAAGACCTCCCGGCCGCCCGATAGGCGGCCATGGTCAGATGTGGGCAGGTGGAGACGGAGCTCTGGTCTTCAACGACTGCGTGGCGGCGCGCGCCAGCCGATCGCGGTCGAAACGCCCGATCCGAGCTCGGCCACGGACCACAGCCCCCCGCGGGGCGCTCGGTCAGAGCCCGCGCCCCGCCACGGCGGTGGAACGGTGGGCACCGCCCAGTGGTCATGGCCTGCCGCCGCCCCTCTGGGGTCCGGACCGACCGAGCCGGACACGGCGACCTGCGGCGAGAGCTCGCCGAACTTCAGAGACTGCGCGGCGGGAAGATCGTCGAGGGGGGACTGCCGACAGGCGCCGGAGATACCCGCAGAGGTCGCCATCGTGAGGGCGAAGACTGCCGCGAGGATGCGGAGCGGAAGGTGACGGGTCACCAGTGCGACACCCGGCCGCCCAGAAGATGGGTCGCGTTCTCGGTCTTGTCAAGTGGACCCGGGCGTCAGCTCACCCGGCGCGCTTGTCGATCATGTCGCCGAGCAACGCCAGCATGCCGGCCTGGAGCCCGAACAGCAGCACCAGGACCGTGGTGTCGGTGAGGTCCCGAAGCACGAAGACGTCGTGCACCAGGCTGGCCGCGCCCGCCACCAGCAGCCCGAGGGTGACCGGGGCGAACACCCTCATCGGGGCGAAGTACGCGCCGGTCCGGAGGATGACCTGGATGAACCTCGCCGTGTCCCGAACCGGCTTGAGCTTGGACAGCCCGACCCGCTCGCTGTAGTCGATCGGCAGGAAGCGCACTCTGAAACGTCTCCGCATCAGCACCACCGTGATCGAGGTGGTGAAGCTGAAGCTGTCCGGCAGCAGGTGGAGGTAACGCTCCACGACCTCCCGGCGCATCGCCCGCAGTCCCGAGTTCATGTCCGGCACCGGTCGCCCGACCAACCACGACACGTACCGGCGCAGGATCGTGCGCGGCACGCGCCGAGCCCACGGACCCACCGGACCGCGCGCGAACCGGTTGCCGACGACCATGTCGGCCTCGGCCAGCGCCGCCACGAGATCCGGGACGCGCTCCACCGGGTAGGTGCCGTCGGCGTCGGTGATGACGATGGCGTCGCCGGAAGCCGCACGGATGCCGGTCTTGAGCGCCGCACCGTAGCCGAGGTTGGCCTCGTGCCGCAGCAGCACGACGTTGGGCCGGTCGGCTGCGGCCTTCGCGATGGCCTCCGCCGAGCCGTCACGAGAGCCGTCGTCCACCACCAGGATCTCGACCTGGTCGCCGACCGCGGTGACCAGGCGCTCGATCGTCTTCCCGACCGACTCGCGCTCGTCATAGCACGGCACCACCACGCTGATCCGCATCGGCCCATTCTTGCCGTGACCGGGGACGAACGCAACCGTACGAACCGGACACAGAGGCACTGCTTCCGCTGTGCCTCTGTGTCCGGTTCGTTCTCAGTCCTCGACCACGTGGGATTCGAACTGCCGGCGGTAGCGTGCCCACCGGTCGCGGTCGAGCAGGCCGTCCGGCCGCAGGCTGTCGACCGCGGCCCAGGCCATCGCCAGCGTGTGGTGGGTGTTGTCGTGCGCGAACAGACCCTGGCGACCGAAGCTCACCACCCGCGGCACGGTGTCGAGCCAGGCATCGACGCGGGAAAACGCCTCCAGCGTGCCATGCAGGTAGATGGGATAAGCGTGCGACAGCCTCCGGGTCACCACCCGGCGTATCGTGGCGTCGATCGGGATCCCGGTTTCGGCCAGCGCCTCGGCGACGATTCCCCCGAGGTCCCGGTCGGCCGCGGTCCAGGTGGCGTCACCCACCATGCAGGGAAGCTCGGCGCAGAGCACGGTGGCACCCGCGGGACCGTGACCGGCGGCGTAGTTCTTGGGCTCCGACAGCCGGGTCATCGGCACTGCCGCCTCTGGGAAATAGTGGGCGTCGAACGCCGTGAACCGATCCGTTTCGACCACCAGGTAGACCAGGACCATCGCCCTGAACGGGAGCGCGGCTGCGGCGACGTCGGCCGGCGCGGCGGGCTCGAGTGCGCCGACCAGCGTCGTCACCGGAATCGTCGACCAGACCGCGTCGCCGCGGACCAGCACCACACCGCTGGGACCCTCGGCCTGCACCTCGACACCTTCACTGTTGACCTCCACCCGACGGACGGAGGTGCCGAGGTGAATGACCGCGCCGCACGCCCGCGTGGCCCGCTCGAGCGCCTCCGAGATCTGGCCGAAGCCCTGCCGCGGGTAGTAGAACCGGCCTGCGCCCGGCGGCCGGAGCCCGGGCACCGCGCGCAGCACCTTGCCGAGAAGGCGCGAGAGCGAGGATGCCGCGACCCGCCGACGCGCCTGCTCGGGATCGAGCTCGTCGGGCTGAACGCCCCAGATCTTGCGCGCGTAGGGCGCATAGAAGGCCCGGGTGAAGGTCCGCCCCAGCCCGGCCTCGAGCACCGATTGAAAGCTCTCCCGGCTCGGAGCCGCCCGCCACGGCAGCAGACGCGCGAGAGCGTCCCGGGCCACGCCGATCGCGAAGCTCGGGGGCAGGCGCAGGGCGAGGTCGACCGGTTTGGGCGGAAACGCGATCCACCGCCCGCCGAGCCGGATGCGGCCCCGGCGCGGGCGGTCGAGCAGGTCCTCGCCGAGCAGGCCGGCGAGCGCCGAGAGGATCTCGGGCGGGCACGCGGGGTGCAGGCGGTGGCTGCCGAAGTCGACCCGCACGCCATCGAGCGTGAAGCTGCCGGCATTGCCGCCGACGCGGTCCGCCCGCTCGAGCAGCGTCACCTCGGCAAGCCCCCGCGCCGCGAGCTGCCACGCCGCGCCCAGACCGGCCGGCCCGGCCCCGAGCACGATCACCCGCGGCCGGCTCACCACGCCCCCGTCCGCACCTGTGCCTCGTATCTCGCCAGGCGAAGGGTGCGGCGACCGACCGGGATCTCCTCGACCTGCACGCGACGCCAGCGGAGCCCGCGGTCGATGCCAACGGCTTCCCCTGGGTCGAGCCCTGCACCGGCGCTCCCAATCACGGTCGCAAGAACGAACCCGGTTTCGCCGGCCCGCGCGAGTCCTTCGGCCAGGGCGCCGAGAGACCCGGAGCTCGCGCAGAACATGAACTTCCGCTCGGCAAACCCTGTGCCTGACCCCAGCACCACGATCGGCGTGTCGGTCACCACCACCTCTCCGGGACCGGTTGCCGCGAGGACCGACGACACCACTCGCGCGTGGGCAGAGCATCCATGGCGGTTCAAAGCCACACCCAGGCCCTGCACCGCGATCCCGCCGAGAATGCAGGTCGCAACCACAAAGCGCACCCGCCCCGCCTGGCCTCGCGCCAGCGCGAGCACCACCACCGTCAGCAGCACCGCCGCTGGAAGCAGCAGACGATGACCCCACTCCGGGCTGCGAGCCGGCTTGGCGAGGGTCACGATCAGCAGGTACCAGGCGGCCACCCCGGCGATCGCCCACAACCACCGGTCGGAGCGGCGCTCGAGTGACGCCCCCGCCAGCACGGCCGGGAGAGCCGCGACCGGCAGCCAGGTCGCCGCCGGCGAGGCGAAGGGAAAGGCCTCCGTCGGGCTCGCCCCGGCCATGAAGCGCCCAGCCGGGGCGACGAACGCCGCCGCGAGCGCCGCTGCGGGCGCCCCTGTCGAGAGAATGGCGGTGAGAATCCGCTCTCGCCATCGGGGATGCAGCGCCGCGATCACGGCGATCACCCACACCACCGTCGCGAGGGTCGTGAGCGGCTCTGGGATGAAGGTGGCCACGAAGGTCTGGAGACGCTCACGGACCGGACCCGGTCCGGACAGCAGAGGCGCCGCGTGGTAGTCGAGGTGGAGCGGCCGCCAGGCCCCCAGCAGCACCCGCTGCAGCGCCGCCCCGATCGCCAACCCGGCGGTCCCGCCGGCCACGGCCGAGACCGCTGGTCGCCAACGACCCGCCACCACCGGGAGACCGAGAAGCGGCAGGAGGACGACCACCTCGGTCCGCGTCCAGCACGCGGCGGCGAGCAACACCCCGGCGGCGGCCCATCGGACCGACGATCCCGACCGCTTCCCAGCGACGACAAGGGTGATCGCCCCCAGCACCATCACCAGCGCCAGGGTCTGCTCCCAGAGCGTCAACGCGTAGAACGCGAGCGGGGTCGCCGCCAGCACCACAACCGCCGGCTCTGCGGCATCACCGCCCGCGAGGCGGCGGACCAGCCCTCCCGCCAACCAGGCCGCGGCGATCGCACACAGGAAGGGCACCGACCAGGCGGCACCTCTCCCTGCGACCCGAACCGGCACGGCCGCAACCAGCGGGAACAGCACCGGGTAGACCGAGGCCAGCCCGTCGCCGACCGGCACCATGAACGGCGGCACCCAGCGCCGGTCCGGGTCGAGCTCCGCAGCCGGGTAGGGCACGCTGCGCGGCAGCCCTACCCCCCAGGCGAATGCCTCCGCCTGGAGCAGCTTCGGCCCCGCGTCGGCGGTGAACGGCGCGGGCGGGCGCAGCACAGCCGCCGCTCCCAGCACCACCACCACCGCCGTCAGCGCCAGCCGTCCCCGCATCTCGCGCAGTGTAGCGGGGTCGAAGGGGACCCTTCGACTGCGCGGCTCCGACGGGCCTCTCCGCTCAGGGTGACGGCGGGAGGGGCGGGCGCTGGCGGTCGGGCTCCCTCCGGGGTGACACCGCGAGCAAGCCGTGCCCCTTCTCACGTCATCCTGAGCGAGCGAGCCGCAGCCCCATCACCTCCGTCATCCTGAGCGAGGGAGCGTCACCACCTCTCCGTCATCCTGAGCGAGCGAGCCGCAGCCCCATCACCCCCGTCATCCTGAGCGAGGGAGCGTCACCACCTCTCCGTCATCCTGAGCGAGGGAGCGGCACCACCCCTCCGTCATCCTGAGCGAGGGAGCCGCAGCCCCATCACCTCCGTCATCCTGAGCGAGGGAGCGTCACCACCTCTCCGTCATCCTGAGCGAGGGAGCGGCACCACCCCTCCGTCATCCTGAGCGAGGGAGCGGCACCACCCCTCCGTCATCCTGAGCGAGGGAGCGTCACCACCCCTCCGTCATCCTGAGCGAGGGAGCGTCAGCGACCGAGTCGAAGGATCTCCTCCGGGAACGCCACGTCAGTCCCGACCGACGATCCGGAGGCGAGCGAGTCGGAGGACACCCTCCCACCGCGTCCCCCCTCGTCGCCTCCGCCGACCGCCCACCGCCTGCCGCCCGGCGCGACTACACTCACGGCGATGGCGATCATGGACCCGGGCCGACTGCCCCCTGACCGCGCTCACCTCGACGAGGCGGACCGGCGCGAGCTGCTGCGCTTCGAGCTGCTGGTGGCGGCCAACCGCTTCGACGAGGCCCAGGAGGTGGTCGAGGACCTGTGGCGGGAGGCCTTCGACGCCCACAAGCGCCTCTACCAGGGCCTCGCCAACGCCCTCACCGCGGTCTGCGCCCTCCAGGTGCGGCAGGTTCGCGGCGCCCGGGAGATCGCCGCCCGGACCCGTGAGATCCTCGCACCCTTCCCCCGGCGGGTGCTCGGGCTCGAGCTCGACGCGCTGCTCGACTCGATGGACGAGCTGATCCTGCGCGGGAACGGCCCGTTGCTCCTGCTCCGCCAGGGGTGAACGGGGACGGGCTGGCGCCCGCACGCGAGGCCGGGGGTGGCGTGCCGCTGGTGGACGGGCCCCTTCGGCTGCGCGGCCCTGGCGGCCCGCTCCGCTCAGGGTGACTGGAGGGGAGCAACCGCTCCTGTCATCCCGAGCGAGCAAGCCGAAGCCCCGCCACCTCCGTCATCCTGAGCGAGCGAGCCGAGCCCCGCCACCTCCGTCATCCTGAGCGAGCGAGCCGAAGCCCCGCCACCTCCGTCATCCTGAGCGAGCGAGCCGTAGGCGAGCGAGTCGAAGGATCCCCTCCGGAAACGCCACCCTCGGCCCAGCCCACGTTCCCTCGGCGGGCGCCGGCGCGCCACCGGCCGCAACGCCCGCGGACGCGGCCCGAGCCTCACGCCGGAGCCGACCCGCGGAAGGGCCGGGGGCCTCGACCGCGCCAGCTCCGACGCCGACCCGACCGAACGGCCCACGCGTCGTGCTCACGGCCTCCGCTCGGGAATGTCGGCAGCAACTCCGGCGATTGGCCACGGCATGAAGACCGCCGCACTGCTGTCGCTCGCCCTGCTCGTTCCCGCTGCCGCCCCGGCTTCCGCCGCCGAGCCCGGCGGCACCCTGGTGGTGCTCAACAAGGCCGAGGCCAGCGTGTCGTTGCTCGAGCTGCCCTCGGGCGAGGTCCGCTCCACCCTCGCGGTCGGCGACGGGCCCCACGAGGCCGCGACCTCGCCCGACGGACGGCTGGTGGTCGTCAGCAACTATGGCGTGCGCGGGGCCCCGGGCTCGAGCCTCAGCGTGCTCGACCTCGAGGCCCGCGCGGTGGTGCGGACGATCGACCTCGGCGAGCACACCCGACCCCACGGCCTGCAGTGGATGCCCGACGGACGGCGGGTCGTGGTCACCACCGAGGGCAGCCGGTCGATCGTGGTGGTGGACGCCGTCGCCGGCCGGATCGAGCGGGCCATCGCCACCGACCAGGACATCTCCCACATGGTTGCACTCGCCGCCGGAGGCCGTCGGGCCTTCGTGGCGAACATCGGCTCGGGATCGGTGACGGTGATCGACCTCGAGGCCGGCCGGGTGCTGCGTCAGATCGCCACCGGCGACGGCGCCGAAGGCCTCGCGGTCAGCCCCGACGGACGCGAGGTGTGGATCACCAACCGAGCCGGCGACACGGTCACGGTGCTCGACGCCGCCTCGCTCGCGACCCTCGCGACCGTCGCGTGCCCGTCCTTCCCGATCCGGGCGGCGTTCACGCCCGACGGCCGCCACGTGCTGGTCTCGAACGCCAACTCCGGCGACGTCGCGGTGATCGACGCCGCCACCCGCACGGTGGTGCGCCGGTTGGCCGTGGACCTCGAGGCTCTGGAGACCTCCGGGAGGTTGTTC
The DNA here is from genome assembly GCA_963714745.1 of uncultured Acidobacteriota bacterium. GTDB lineage: Bacteria > Acidobacteriota > Thermoanaerobaculia > Thermoanaerobaculales > Sulfomarinibacteraceae > CAVQPK01. The sequence goes on along the minus strand of CAVQPK010000007.1, from coordinate 208,949 downwards.
GGTGACCGCTTCGGGACCAGCCCGGTCCCGGTCGGCATCCTGGTCCACCCGTCGGGCACCACCGCGTGGGTCGCTCACACCAACGCCGACGTGGTCGCCGAGGTCGATCTCCTCGAGTGGCGCCTACGCCGCCTGCTCACCGCGGGCAAGGAGCCCGACGGGCTGGCGTGGTCGACGGTCGCGCTCGCCGACTGAGGGTCTGTACCCGGCCTCCTGGGCTCACGACGAACAGGGAGGGCAGCCGCGGTCGAAGACGATCTTCCAGGCTCCGCCTTCGCGCCGCCACACCGAGTTGAAGGTCCCGACCCGGTTGCCCTGCGGATCGAGCACCGGCCCGGTCGAGAACCCCAGGTGTCCCGAGTCGAGCACCTCGACCTGCTCGGGCGCCCAGGCGAAGGGCGCCGCCGGTCCCTCGAAGAAGGGGGCCCAGGCCGCGACCACCGCCTCCCGCCCACGCAGCACCGCGCTGCCGGCAAAGAAGACCGTCTCCTCGGCGAGGAAGCTCGTGAAGGCCTCGAGGTCGCGGTCGGCCATGGTCCGGGCGAACGCGGTCTCGGCGGCCCGCAGCCGCTCGGCGAGGTCCGGACCGTCGGGCTCGGACTCCACGGCTGCCGCGGGGAAAGCCGCCACCAGGAAGAGGAGGAGCACGAGAGCTCCGCTCGCCGCCCTGCGCCGGCTTCGCACCACCGCTCCTTCGGCAGGTCTGGCTTCCATGTGTCGATCTCCCTTTGCGATCTGCGGTGCGGGCCCGGGCACGCCGGGCGCGCGCTCAGGGGTGATACGCATTCGCAGGGTTGGTGTTCGACCCTCGGCGATCCGCGCGCTCCCGCGCGGACCGCGAGCGCCCCGCGGCCTCCTGACGGGAGGCCTCAGAACCGCAGCACGATCCCGGTCAGCACCCGCAGCTCGTCGAAGGTGTCCTGGTCGAGGTGCTCCACCGTGCCGAGCAGCGACCAGGTGCGGTTCAGGTTCAGGTTGGCGGATAGCGCGAATCGCGAGCTGTCGGGGCGGAAGGTGACGACCCCGCCGTCCCGCTGCCGCACCCGGTAGACCGCGAGCGACTCGAGGTAGTCGAGCGTGAGGTAGAGCCGCCGGCCGATCGTGGTCCCGATCGAGGCGGAGAGGGAGTCGAAGGAGTCCTCTCCCTGCTCGGTGCGCCAGCTCGAGACCATCACGTCGAGGCCGGTGGAGAAGAGGTTCCGGGCCGAGAACCCGAGGTTCAACCGGTCCCGGCTGGGACCGCCGCGGTCGTCCTTGTCCTGACCCGCGCCCACCCAGACGCTCAGCCGGCGCACCGGTCGCCATGTGACCCTCAACCTGCCCGACTCGTAGAGCAGACCCTGGAGTGCCTCGGGATCGACCGGCCGTCCGTTCAGGATGTCCTCGGTGAGACGCCTGGCGTCGATCGAGACCCCCCGGTGATAGGTCCCCTGGAGGTCGATCTGGTCGACCGGGGAGTACCGCAGGTTGAGCATCAGGTAGGTGAGCTCGCTCCCGCCCTCTCCTCCCGGACCCTGCAGGTCATACTCGGCCGCCTGGTAGAGGAAGAAGCGCCTCCCGACCGGGAGGAAGTTCGACAGCGAGACCACCGAGCGCTCGGTCAGGCCCGAGTGCCGCACCAGCACCCAGCCGAGCACGTGCCGGCGGCCTCCCGACCCGTCGAGCGCGACGTAACCGCCGCCCTTGGTGACGCCGTCGACCCAGTCGGCGTCGTAGCGCTCCGGCTCGGCGCCGGCGAACACGCCGGCCCGGAAGCGGCCGAGGGGGCCTTCCGAGCGAGCCGCGTACTCGCCGTGCAGGCCGGCAACGCTGCCCAGCCCGCCGAGCTCATGGAGCCAAAGCTGACCTGCCCGCAGCCGCCAGGCCCCGCTCGCGGAGCGGACCCCGACCCAGGCCTCGTAGAGGGTCACCCGGGTGTCGCGCTCGCCCGACGGGTAGGTTGCGACCCGGGTGTCCAGGGCCCAGGCGAAGGTGCCGTCCTCGCGGCTCGGCCGCAGGCTCAGGTTGGCGATCAGCTCGGTGAAGTCCTCGCTTCCGGCCTGAGCGGAGTCCCGGCTCGCCCAGCTGGCCCAGAGGGAGAACCGGCCGCTCGACGGGAACGCCTGAGCGCGGGCGACCCCGGCGGGGAGTGCCGCGAGGGCGAGCAGCACCGGGAGCATCGTGCGCACCGCCATGGAGAAAGCGATCGGCCGGCGAGACGGGTGCATCGAGGCCATCTCCCCCTCCCTCACCGCACCCGGTGGGAGGGCCGCAGCCGGACCACCGAGTCGGCCTGACCCGCCGGATGGCAGGAGTAGCAGGCCACCGAGTCGTAGACGTAGCCCGCCACCTCGTCGTGCTCTCCGTCCGTCTCTCCTCGGGGGTGGCATCCCGTGGTGCAGCTGAAGATGGCGAACGAGCCGGAGTTCGGGTGGCAGGCCGAGCACCGGTAGCCGGAGTGGTGACCGCTGGCGATCGGGAACCACACGTGGTCGAACTCGCCCTCCTCCCACACCGGGTCCGACGCCCGGTGGCAGAGGTCGCAGGTGGTCGGGAAGCCGGCCGCCTGGTGGTTCGGGTCCCGGGTCTGCTGGTAGTCCTCCAGGTGGCAGTCGACGCACTCCGACGGCAGGCCCGCGTACACCCCCGACGAGTGGCACGCCTGGCACGGCTGGCTCGCGTGCACCCCCACCAGCGGGTAGGTCGTGTGCGCGAACTCTCCCTCGTCCCACGACGTGTCCGTCGGCCGGTGGCAGCTGTCGCAGGTGGTCGGGAAGCCCGACGCCTGGTGATTCGGGTCGTCGGTCTGCTGGTAGTCCTCCAGGTGGCAGTCGACGCACTCCGACGGCAGGCCCGCGTACACCCCCGACGAGTGGCACGCCTGGCACGGCTGGCTCGCGTGCACCCCCACCAGCGGGTAGGTCGTGTGCGCGAACTCCCCCTGCTCCCACGACGTGTCCGTCGGCCGGTGGCAGCTGTCGCAGGTGGTCGGGAAGCCCGACGCCTGGTGATTCGGGTCGTCGGTCTGCTGGTAGTCCTCCAGGTGGCAGTCGACGCACTCCGACGGCAGGCCCGCGTACACCCCCGACGAGTGGCACGCCTGGCACGGCTGGGTCGCGTGCACCCCCACCAGCGGGTAGGTCGTGTGCGCGAACTCTCCCTCGTCCCACGACGTGTCCGTCGGCCGGTGGCAGCTGTCGCAGGTGGTCGGGAAGCCCGACGCCTGGTGATTCGGGTCGTCGGTCTGCTGGTAGTCCTCCAGGTGGCAGTCGACGCACTCCGAGGGCAGACCCGCGTACACCCCCGACGAGTGGCACGCCTGGCACGGCTGGCTCGCGTGCACCCCCACCAGCGGGTAGGTCGTGTGCGCGAACTCCCCCTGCTCCCACGACGTGTCCGTCGGCCGGTGGCAGCTGTCGCAGGTGGTCGGGAAGCCCGACGCCTGGTGATTCGGGTCGTCGGTCTGCTGGTAGTCCTCCAGGTGGCAGTCGACGCACTCCGACGGCAGGCCCGCGTACACCCCCGACGAGTGGCACGCCTGGCACGGCTGGCTCGCGTGCACCCCCACCAGCGGGTAGGTCGTGTGCGCGAACTCTCCCTCGTCCCACGACGTGTCCGTCGGCCGGTGGCAGCTGTCGCAGGTGGTCGGGAAGCCCGACGCCTGGTGATTCGGGTCGTCGGTCTGCTGGTAGTCCTCCAGGTGGCAGTCGACGCACTCCGAGGGCAGACCCGCGTACACCCCCGACGAGTGGCACGCCTGGCACGGCTGGCTCGCGTGCACCCCCACCAGCGGGTAGGTCGTGTGCGCGAACTCCCCCTGCTCCCACGACGTGTCCGTCGGCCGGTGGCAGCTGTCGCAGGTGGTCGGGAAGCCCGACGCCTGGTGGTTCGGGTCCTGGGTCTGCTGGTAGTCCTCCAGGTGGCAGTCGACGCACTCCGACGGCAGGCCCGCGTACACCCCCGACGAGTGGCACGCCTGGCACGGCTGGCTCGCGTGCACCCCCACCAGCGGGTAGGTCGTGTGCGCGAACTCTCCCTCGTCCCACGACGTGTCCGTCGGCCGGTGGCAGCTGTCGCAGGTGGTCGGGAAGCCCGACGCCTGGTGATTCGGGTCGTCGGTCTGCTGGTAGTCCTCCAGGTGGCAGTCGACGCACTCCGACGGCAGGCCCGCGTACACCCCCGACGAGTGGCACGCCTGGCACGGCTGGCTCGCGTGCACCCCCACCAGCGGGTAGGTCGTGTGCGCGAACTCTCCCTCGTCCCACGACGTGTCCGTCGGCCGGTGGCAGCTGTCGCAGGTGGTCGGGAAGCCCGACGCCTGGTGATTCGGGTCGTCGGTCTGCTGGTAGTCCTCCAGGTGACAGTCGACGCACTCCGAGGGCAGGCCCGCGTACACCCCCGACGAGTGGCACGCCTGGCACGGCTGGCTCGCGTGCACCCCCACCAGCGGGTAGGTCGTGTGCGCGAACTCCCCCTGCTCCCACGACGTGTCCGTCGGCCGGTGGCAGCTGTCGCAGGTGGTCGGGAAGCCCGACGCCTGGTGATTCGGGTCGTCGGTCTGCTGGTAGTCCTCCAGGTGGCAGTCGACGCACTCCGAGGGCAGGCCCGCGTACACCCCCGACGAGTGGCACGCCTGGCACGGCTGGCTCGCGTGCACCCCCACCAGCGGGTAGGTCGTGTGCGCGAACTGCGCCCCCTCGAAGGACCCGTCGGACGGCCGGTGGCAGAGCTGGCAGTCGGTCGGGAAGCCCGCCACGACGTGGTTCGGGTCCTCGGCGCGCTGGTAGTCGGCGAGGTGGCAGGAGACGCAGTCGGCGGAGATCCCGTCCTCGAAGCGCCCCCCGACGTGACACGACTCGCAGTCGAGGGTCGCGTGGACCCCGACCAGCGGCTGGCCGGTGACGGCGCCGTGGTCCCAGGTCACCGCCGCCCACAATGTCGGCCGGTGGCAGCTCTCGCAGTCCATGCCGAGCCGGGTGCCGAAACGGTCGTCCTGACGCCGGAACCAGTGGCAGTCCACGCAGCGGGTGGGCGTCCCTTCGAGCTGCCCGTTCCAGTGGCATTCCGCGCACCCTACCTGGAGGTGTCGGCCCTCCAGGGGCAGCATCGTCTCCTTGTGGAAGGCCCGCGACGGATCCCGGAACGGCGCGGTCGGGGAGTGACACCGGCTGCAGTCGGCACCCAGGGTGCCACGGTGCGGATCCTGGTGGCAGCTGGTGCAGCCGGGCGTGAGGGTCAGGAAAGAACGCGTCGTGTGGCAGCGCGCACAGTCGAGGGCGGCGTGGCTGCCTTGGAGCGCGAAGCCGGTCTCCTCGCGGTGATCGAAGTCCGAGACGTCGAGCATCCGGATGTCCTGGTCGCGGCCACCGTGCTCGGCGTGGCACACCTCGCAGTCGCCCGTGACCTCGCGGTGGACGCCCTTTCCCGCCGCGATCCGGCCGGCGACGAGGTCGTGACAGACCAGGCAGTTGTCAGCGAGGATCCGGCCCTCGGGATCGTGGCAGGACTCGCAGTCCTCCTCGAGCGCCTCGTGGGCGCGGCTCAGGGGTCCGGGGAGCTCGCGATCGGACCACGTCCCCCAGACCGGCCCCACCACGCCCAGGGTGCCGGACAGCGCGAGCACCGAAGCCCGCAGGACGAGCCGGCGCGCTCCCCTGCTCCGAGCCGGCGGGTGCACGGCGCGGTGCCCGACCTGCCGGCCCGGCTCCGGCGAGAGTGCGCGGACCCGACACTCGGCGGCATCGGTTCGGCGGGCGTGTTCGGGCGCGAAGGCCCCGGTGACAAGCTGGCCTTCCCTTGGGATGGGAGGGTTGGGCATCGGGCCTCCTCGTCGACAGCGCTGCACGCCCTTCAGTGAGCGCATCGGGGTGTTCGAGACACTCTATCGCGAAAAGGCCCTAATTTTGAGACAGTGGCTCAAAAAGGCTGTGACTCAGGTCACCGCCGACCACGCACCGCGGGACCACGCGAGCCGCAGGGCCTCGAGGTGCGGCGCGATGTCGAGCCCGTTCGACGCCAGCCACCCGTCGTCGAAGTAGGTGCCGAGGTAGCGATCCCCGCCGTCGCAGATCAAGGTCACCACCGAGCCCGGCCGGCCGGCGGCGTGCAGCTCGGCGGGGAGGGCGAGCGCGCCCCAGAGGTTGGTGCCGGTCGATCCACCCCAGCGTCTGCCGAGCACGCCCTGGAGGAAGCGGATCGCCGCGAAGCTCGCCGCGTCCGGCACCTCGAGCATGCGGTCGACCACTTCGGGGATAAACGACGCTTCCACCCGGGGTTTCCCGATGCCTCCGACGCGGAGCCGGTGTTGGCCGTCAGCCTCCGTTCTTCCAGCGAGTGCGGCGGAGCCCCGCAGGGTCACCCACCGGCCGCCTTCATCCTCTGGTAGTGCCGCCTGGCCTTTTCCCGGTTGCCGCAGGTGGCCATGTCGCACCAGCGCCGGCGACGACCCCGCGAGCGGTCGATGAAGAGCCAGGAGCAGTCCGACGCCTCGCACTCATGCAGGCGTTCGATCTCGTCGGAGACGAGCAGCTCGGCGGCAGAGCGCACCGCCGGCCACAGGGGTCGGTCGAGGTCGTCCGGACCGAAGTCCCAGCACCAGCCGCAGCAGGTCCCGCCCGGCTCCAGCCGGAGCCTCGCCATGGCGCGGGCGAGCACCCGGTTGAGGCGCTCGAGCTCCGCCTCGGGCAGGGCGCCGCCCGCCGCGCGGGCGGACAGCGTCCGGTAGATCGCCTCCCGCAGCGCGCGCGCGTCCTTCAGCGCCAGGGCCGCGTCGCTCGGCCGTTCATGCGACCACTGGATCAGGGAATCGGCCTCGTCTGGGGTCACCGATCCGCTGTCTCGCGCCCACCCGACCAGGTCGCGGTAGGTCTGCAGCTTCTCGGCCGAGGGGTCCGGACGGCCGCCCCAGGTGTTGGCCAGATCGAGGCAGAGTGCCCCGGCCCCGAGCTCGAAGGTCCGATCCTTCATGTCTCCAGTATAACCCCTGAGTAGCTCTTGACAAGTTAGATATCCGAAGCTATGTTCTAACCACTTGAAGGGAGTATGACAGTGAGAACCCCGCCCGCCACCGACGACACCGGCAGCTCGGCCGAGGCTCTCCCGCTGCCTTCGATCCGCGGCTCTCTCCTCTCGAGGCGTCACCGCCTCGAGCACTGGCAGGCCCACTCCCCGGAGGCCGATCGCCTGCTCGCCGAGGTCGACGCCGCCCTCGCGCGCCTCGACCGCGGTGAGCTGGGGATCTGCACCGCCTGCCAGGGCTCGATCGAGGCCGACCGGGTGGCGGTCGACCCGCTGGTGAGCGTCTGCCTCGACTGCCTCGACCCCCACGAGCGCCGCCTGCTCGAGTACGACCTCGAGCTCGCCGCCGAGGTCCAGGCCAGCCTCGCCAGACCCGCCGGTGGAGTCGTCCCATCTGGATGGGACCTGGCCGGCGTCCGCCGCCAGCGTGGCCCGGTGGGCGGCGACTGGTGCGACCTGCTGCCCTACCGCGACGGGATGCTCGCGGTGATCGGGGACGTCTCCGGCAAGGGCGTCTCCGGGGCGCTGCTGGCAGCCCAGATCCAGACCCTGTTCCGGGCCGAGGCCGACCACGACCGCGACCTCCTCGAGATGGTCGCCCGGGTCAACCGTCTGTTCTGCTACGCCAGCCCCGACCGGGCCTTCGCCACCCTGGTGGCCGCCCACCTCGAGCCGAGCGGACGGGCGCGGATCGTGGTCGCCGGCCACCCCTCGCCGCTGGTGCGCACGGGGCGAACGGTCCACGCGCTGACCGCCGGCGGTCCTCCGATCGGCATCCTCTGTGCGGCCGGCTACGTCCCCGTCGAGCTCCAGCTGGAACCCGGCGACGCGCTGCTCGTGGTGACCGACGGCATCAGCGAGGCCGCCGGCCCGGACGGCCGCGAGCTCGGCCTCGCTCCGCTCTCCGGCCTGCTCGCCGCCGGTCTCGACGCCACCGCCGACGACCTGGCCCAACAGAGCCTCGAGCTCGCCGCCCGCCACCGCGCCGGCCACCCCCCGAGCGACGACTCCACCGTCCTCATCGCCCTTCGGTGCCGTGTGCAATAATCCAATAACGCACCCCTCGCCGAGCCCCGTGCCCACACACCGGTTGTTGCATTGGTGCACACGGCACCGAGCGGGAGACGGCGGCTACGGATCCTGCAGGTTGACCACCAGGTTGAAGGTCTTGTTGCTGTTCCGCACGTCGAAGCGGAAGAGCTGGGCCGTGTTCGTGGCTCCCTGCCCGGCAAACGTCCCGTAGGAGTACAGCCGCGCCTGGAGCCAGATGTCGGTCGCGCCGATGAACATGGCCGGCAGCGGACCGTTCCAGCCGCCGTCGCGCGCTCCGCCCTCGGCGTCGGGCGGCGGCACCTCCGCAAGCTGCTGCCAGCCGAGGCCGTCGGTCGAGCCGAAGAGGAAGTTGTGCCCGCGGCTGTACGACCAGTAGAAGGTGGTCAGCTTCAGCACGAGCGAGCCGGATACGATCGGGCGGTCGAAGGCGACGTGCAGGGTCACCACCCCTGGCGGGCTCTCCCCGAAGGTCTCCCCTCCCACCCCCGGCTGCCAGAAGCGGGCGAATCTCCCCTCCTTCACCAGCTTGGCGTTGCTGGTCGAGTCGATGAACGCCAGGCCCCTCGGCTCCGTCGGGTCACCGAACGAGAAGGCGAAGTCCGCGTCCGGCGGGATCGTCGTCACGTCCCCGTCGACGGTGCCGTCGCAGTCCGGGCTCGGCACGATGGTGATCACCTGGCCCTGGTAGACGAAGGTCAGGCTGCCCGAGATCGGAAAGCGCTCGCACAGCGCGCTGTCGAGCACGAGGGTGCCGCTGAGCGCCCCCTCGGCGGTGTTCGGCCCCACCGCCTCGGCGCGCATCGCTCCCGCCACCGTGCCGTCCGCAGCCTCGGCGAGCTCGATCCTCTGGGCGGTCGAGCCGACCGGCTCGGCGCGCATCGTGCCCGCCACGGTGCCGTCCTCGCGCTCGGCGAGATCGAACGTGAGGCTGGTCGAGCCAATCGGGGACGGCTCGCCGTCAATCGCGAACCCGTCGTTGGTGATGGTCATCGTGCCCGAGATCCCGTCGCTCGTGACCGACAGGCCCGAGGCGTCGACGGCGGTCGCCCCCGACCACACCGACCCGTCCGGCCGCACGGTGCCCTCGCCGTAGTCGAGCACGTAGCCCTCGGGCGTCCGCCGGGCGACCTCCGGCTGCGCGCTCACCACTCCGTCGAGCATGCCTTCGAGCCCCACCGTTTGCATGCCGTCGACCGCACTCTCGAGGGTGGTGCCCCCCATCACCTCGAGGATGGCCCCGACTTCGCCCATCAACCCCTCGGCTCCGGCCGAGAGCACCACCGCCGCACCGAGCCCGACCGGGTCGCCGGTCAGGTTGTCGACCACCGAGGCCAGGGCGAAGACCGCGCCCTCCGAGGTCGTCGTGCGCACCACCGCATAGCCGTCGGCGACGGTCGATCCCGTCACCTGCTCGAAGACCCCGTTGAGCTGGCGGTACTCGTGGGCCAGCAGGGTCCGGTTCACGGTCCCCAGCAGGGCGCCGTCGCTTGAGTACAGGTCGACCTCGACCGCGATCTGCTTCGGGCTCGCGTTGACCAGCACCAGGTTGGTGCGGAAGCCGCTCGCACCGCCGGGGGTGTGGGAGAGCTGGATCAGCCGCCCCTCCTCGCCCTCCCGGATCGCGTCGGCCATGGTCACGCCCGGGATGTACTGCCCGAAGGTCGCACCCGCCGGCAGCCCGGCGTCGTTGCCCTCGCCGAGCAGGTTGTAGGTCCGGCTGGTGACCAGCACGTGGCCCGCGTAGGTCGTGACCCGCACCGCCGCCGCCCCGGAGAAGCCGAACTCGCTGTCCAGCAGGTCCTCGAGCCGCAGGCTGCGGCCGGCCTCCAGGGTGTAGCTCGCGGAGTAGCCAGGCGTGCTGTTGTCGACCCCGTGCTCGAGCAGCTCGATCCTGAACGACGCCGTCACGTCCCCCCAGCAGTGGATCTCGGCGTCGGTGCGCCAGTTGGTGCCCCCGACCCCGCTCAGGTGGGCCGCCGCGACCAGGTAGACCGGCTCGCCCCTGCCCGCCGGCTCCTCCACCGGCACCTTCTCGGCCGTGATCGCGATCGGGTCGCCGGTCAGGTTGTCGACCACCGAGGCGTAGGCGAAGAAGCTGCCGCCCGCCGTCGTGGTCCGCACCACCGCGTAGCCGTCGTCGACGTCGCCCGCGGTGACGCTCGCGAAGACCCGGTTGAGCTGCTGGTAGCCGAAGGGCGGCAGGGTCACGGAAACGGTCCCGAGCGGCGTGCCGCTGGCGGTGTAGAGCTCCACCTCCACGTCGAGCGACGACGAGGTGATGTTGACCAGCCCCAGGTTGGTGCGGAAGCCGCCCGAGGTGGCGGTCGAGTGGGAGAGCTGGATCAGCCGGCCTTCCTCGCCGAAGGCGATCGCCCCGCTCCGCTCCAGCGCCGGAATGAACTGGCCGAAGGTCGAGCCTCCGGGCAGGCCCAGCGGGTTGCCGGCGGCGAGCAGGTTGTAGGTCCGGCTGGTGGCCAGGATCCTCCCCGAGCCCACCGACAGCATCAGCGCCGCCTGGCCGTCGAGGCTGAACTGGCCGGCCAGCACGTCGGCCAGGCGCACGCTCGAGCCCGCCGGGACGGTGATCTGAGCGGACGCGGGGGAGCTGTTGTCGGCGCCGTGCACCAGCAGCCAGAGGGTCACCAGCGCGTTCTCCTCCGAGAGATTGTGCAGCTCCACGTCCGACCGCCAGTCGGTGCCGAGGGCGCCGGTCACGTGGGCCGAGGCCGCGAGGTAGAGCACCTCTCCCGCGGACGCGGCGAGGGTCGCCGAACCCGGCCGGACACAGTTCACATTGGCTGGGGACCAGAGGTCGAGCCATCTTCGAAGCTCCTCGCCCTTACATCCGGTCAAGAGAACGGCCGCCGCGACTGCGATCGTTACGACGAGCCCGCGCGATAGCGAACTGTGTGTGTGTTGCATGGCGACCTCCTCCTCAGCTCTGCGGCCGGCGTTCCGAGAACCGCAACCCATCACGCCCTCGGAGGTTGGCCCTTTCCCATCCAGACGACGTCCTGGCCTTCCAGGGATCACCGGGCGCGAGGCCTCGCGGTCGCACGCAGCCGCGGACGCTGCTGCGGAAAGGCCCGGCGCCCTCCCCGCCTGTCCCACGCCGCGTGCTACGATCTCAATACGATCGGGATGGTCACCATGAAAGGCCCCCATCTCAGGAACATCGCCGTTCTGGATGTCCGGTCACGGCTGACCGCGAATCCCGACCTTCGGGCCCACCAGGTCCGGCCCGCGCGATGAACGGCAGCGGCGAGATCACGCGCCTTCTGGCGCAGCTCGGCGACCAGCCGGATGTCAACCGAAGCGCCGTGCTCGAGCAGCTCATGCCGCTGATCTACGGCGAGCTCAAGGAGCTGGCGCGGGCCAACCGCTACCGGTGGAGCGACCAGCGCGCCCCGGGCACGACCAGCCTGGTGCACGAGGCCTACCTCAAGCTGCAGGGGCAGGTCAACGTCGACTTCGCCAACCGCCGGCACTTCTATGCTCTCGCCTCCAAAGCGATGCGCAGCATCCTGATCGACAACGCCCGTTGGCTGGGGCGTCAGAAGCGCGGCGGAGGCCGGGTCCCGGCCGCGCTCGAGGAGTCGATGCTGGTCTCCGCCGAGCGCTCCGAGGAGCTCCTGGCCCTCGACGAGGCGCTCGAGCGCCTCGACCGAGCGGCAGCCCCGCCTCGCCCGCATCGTCGAGTGCCGGTGCTTCGGGGGCCTCTCGGTCGATGAGACCGCCGAGGCGCTCGAGGTTTCACCTGCAACAATCAAGCGCGGCTGGAGCCTGGCCCGATCGTGGCTGTACCGGGAGCTTCAGACCGCCCCGACCTGATCGCGGGGAGCGTGATGAGCGACCAACGCCTCGACCGGCTCGAGGAGCTGCTCGCCGAGGTGCTCGAGCGACCGGCCGAGGCCCGCAGCGCCTTCCTCGACGAGGCCTGCGGGGACGACCTCGGGCTGCGCCGCGAGCTGGAGGAGCTGCTCGGAGTGCACGAGGAGGCCTCGAGGTTCTTCGACGGGCTGACCGGCGAGATCGCCGCCGCGGCGCCGCTCGAGCTCGACAGCGCAGCCCGCCCGAGGATGCAGATCGGACCCTACCGCACCCTGGAGGCCGTCGGCCACGGCGGCATGGGCGCGGTCTACCGGGCCGAGCGCGTCGACGGGGCCTTCGACCAGCAGGTCGCCCTCAAGCTGCTCCACCTCGACATGGAGACGCCGCAGCTGAGGGCGCGCTTCCTCGCCGAGCGGCAGATCCTGGCCCGCCTCGGCCACCCCCACATCGCCCGGCTGCTGGACGGCGGCGTCACCGACGAGGGCCGGCCCTATTTCGTCATGGAGCACGTCGAGGGCCAGCCGATCACCCGCCACTGCGCGGCCCAGGGCCTTGCCGTCGACGACGTGCTCCGGCTCTTCCTGGCAGTCATCGGGGCCGTGAGTTACCTGCACCGCAACCTGATCGTGCACCGCGACCTCAAACCCGGCAACATCCTCGTCGACCGCGACGGGCAGGTGAAGCTGCTCGACTTTGGCATCGCCAAGCTGCTCGACGAGGTCCCGGAAGGCGCCGGGCTGACCCGCACCGGGGAGCAGCTCATGACGCCCGAGTACGCCGCTCCCGAGCAGCTCGCGGGCGAGCCGGTGACCACCGCCACCGACGTCTACGCCCTCGGCGTGGTGCTCTACGAGCTGCTCACCGGCAGCCGGCCTCACGAGCGACCCACGCCCGATCCGGGCTCGCCGACGCGGGACCTGCCCGCGACCCCGAGCTCGCGACTCCGCTCCCGGCAGCGGCGGGGCGGGATACCGCCCACGGAGACCGCCGAGCCCGGCGCACCGGCGCCCGCGCGGGGGGACTGGCGCCGGATCGCCGGCGACCTCGACACCATCTGCCTCAAGGCCCTGCGACCCGAGCCCGAGGCGCGCTACGCCTCGGCCGAGCAGCTCGGCCAGGACATCGAGCGCTACCTGGAGGGGCTGCCGGTCCTGGCCAGGAAGAGTACCTTCGGCTACCGGGCGGGCAAGTTCGCCCGCCGCCATCGCCGCGTCCTGCTGGCCGCCGGTCTCGTGGCCGCGGTCATCATCGGAGGCTTCCTCCGCGAGCGGGCGCTGCGCAGCGAGGCGGAGCGTGCACGGGCCACGGCGCAGCGCGAGACGGCCAAGGCGGTGGCGGTCTCCGGCTTCCTCGGCGAGCTGCTGTCGTCGGTCGACCCGATGAAGGCCCAGGGGCGCGAGGTCACCGTCGCCGACGTGCTCGAGCAGGCTGCGGGGAGGATCGCCGACAGCGGCGAGCTGGCCGCGCAACCCGAGGTCGAAGCGGCCGTTCGGCTGACGATCGGCAACACCTATGTCTCACTCGGCCGCTACCCCGAGGCGCAAGAGCACCTCGAGCGTGCCGTCGAGCTCCGCGGAGGCCTCGAGGCTCGGAATCCCGAGGCTCTGGACGCCGCCGCCGACCTCGCCGTGCTCTACACCCGACTCGGGCTCTTCGACGAAGCCGAGCCGATCCTGCGCAGAGTGCTCGAGCTCCGGGCCGAGACCCTCGGCGAGGACCACCCGTCCACACTCAAGGCCCTGAACCTGCTTGCCGACCTGCTGTGGGCCGAGGGCCGATACGACGAGGTCGAGGCGATCGACCGCCACACCCTCGAGATCCGCCGCCGGGTACTGGGCGAGGACCACCCGGACACGCTCAAGTCGCTCAATGGGCTCGCGGCGACGCTGTTCAACGCGGGGCGGTACGCCGAGGCGGCGGCGCTCTTCGAGCAGGCCCTGGCGGTCGCCACACGACTCCTGGGCGAGGACCACCCCCACACCCTCACCCTCGGCAGCAACCTCGCCTCCGCCTACCTCGAGCTCGGCCGCTACGCTCAGGCCGAGTCCCTGCTCCGGGAGGTCGTCGGCGCCAAGACCCGGGTGCTGGGCGAGAACCATGGGGAAACCGCAATGTCGGTGCACAACCTGGGCGTGACCCTCGCGGAGCAGGCTCGCTACCCCGAGGCCGAGGAGCAGCTCCGGCGGGCGATCACGATTCGAGAGAATCTCCCGGGTGACAGGTCGAGCTGGCTCTTCTCGAGGAACCTGTTGGCCGACGTGCTCCGCGATCAGGGGCGCCTCGAGGAGGGCGAAGCCCTCTACCTCTCCACGCTGAAGCTGCAGCGCGAGAGCTTCGGTCCCGAGGACGGGAACACCCTGAGGACCATGGCCGGCCTGGCGGAGCTGCGGGTCGAGCAGGGCGAGCTCGAGGCCGCCGAGGCGCTGCTGACGGAGATCCTCGAGCCCCAGCAGCGGGTCCGCGGCGAGGCCCACCCGGACACCCTCGGCAGCCTGACCCTGATGGCCCGAATACGGACCCTCCAGGGCCGCTCCGAGGAGGCGCTCGAGCTCAGCGAGGAGGCCGTCCGGATCGGGAGCGAGGGGCTGGGGCCCGAACATCCGGTGGTGCTGCATGCCGAGCTCGAGCGCGCCCGGGCGCTGGCCGGGCTGGGTCGCCTCGAGGAGGCCGAGGCGCTCGCCGCGAGGGTCGTCGACCGGCGCACCACCCTGCTCGGCGCAGACCACCCGGACACCTTCGCCGCCCGCTCCCTCCTCGCCCGGTGCCGTGTGCAATAATCCAATAACACTCGGCCCGTAAGGAGCCGCCGATGCCTCGACCGCCACGGGTCTTCGCTCCAGGAGCCGTCTTCCACGTCTACGCACGCGTCGCGCGCGGCGAACCGGTCTTCTCAGACCCCACCGAGGCCAGCGCCTTCGTCGACCTGCTCCGCGAGTTGAAGGCGCGCGACGGCTTCACCCTCTTCGCCTGGTGTCTGATGTCGAACCACTACCACCTCGCGCTCCGTGCCGGGGACGTCCTGCTGTGGCGCACCATGGCCTCGCTCCAAGGTCGCTCCGCGAAGGCCTTCAACCACCGCCGCCAGCTCACGGGCCCCCTCTGGCAGGGCCGCTACCGCAGCAAGCTCGTGCAGGGTGACAACCACCTCAGGCGACTGGTCGCCTCCATCCACCTCAACCCGGTGGCCGCCGGCATCGTCGCGGACCCCGCAGATTGGAGCCTCAGCGGTCACCGCGAGCTGCTCGGGCGAGCCGGCGAAGGGCTCGCCGACCGCGACCAGGCGCTGCTGCTGTGGGGCGGACGGCGCTCGTCGGCCGTTCGTGCGTACCGCCGGACACTCGGCGAGGTGCGCGACGCCGCGTGGGTCGACCTCATCCCCGGGAGGTTGCCCTGGTGGCGGGGCGCCGCCGAGACGGACCCCCAGCTCGAGCCGGCCGGCGGCGGGCCGTTCGTCGACGCCCTGGGGAGAACGACCGCACCGGAACGGCCGCGCCTCGAGCCCGCCGAGTTTCTCGCTCGGGCGGCCGCCGCGCTCGGTCTCGACGTCGAGCAACTGGCCGGCCGCCACCGCGATCCCGAAACCGCCCGTGCCCGGGGTGTGGTCGCGCTGCTCGCCGTCGAGCGCCACGGTCAACGGCTGCGTGCGCTCGCCCTTCTGCTCGGCAAGCACGAGGGCAGTCTCGGCTATGCGGCGCGCCGCGTTGCCGAGGCGAGAAGCGACGACCTCGGGCTGCGAGCCGAGCTCGATCGGGTCGACGCGGCGATCTCGGCGGGCGGACCCAGCTGACGGTGGGATCCTGAGCGTGTTGTCGGATTGTTGCACACGGCACCAGTGGTTGGTGACTGCCGCGATAGGGGTTGCGCTGGTCGCGGCCTCGGCCGGCGCCGGCGACCGCATCGTGGCGGTCGGGGACCTGCATGGAAACGTCGGGGCTCTCACGACGATCCTGCGGGAGACCGGCCTGGCCGACGAGAACCTGCGCTGGACCGGCGGTGCGACGACCCTGGTCCAGATGGGCGACATCGTCGACCGGGCGCCCCGCCTGCGCGAGGTCCTCGACCTGCTCATCCGCCTCGAGGGAGAGGCCGCGCAGGCCGGGGGCCGTGTTGTCGTTCTGCTCGGCAACCACGAGGTCAACGACCTCCTCGGCGTGCTCCGCGAGGTCGACCCCCGCAGCTTTGACGCATTCGTGGACGCCCGTTCGGAGGCTGCCAGGCGGGACGCCTACGAGGAGTACCTGCGGTTCCTCAAAGCACAGGCGCGCTACCTCGGCGCCTCTCCTCCCCCGGTTGACCGCGCGCTCGAGCGGCACTGGCTCGAGGCCCATCCCCTCGGCAAGGTCGAGTACCTCGAGGCGTTCGGACCGACCGGCGAGTACGGCCGGTGGCTGCGCCAGCGGCCCGCGGTCGTGCTCCTCGGAGACACGGTCTTCGTCCACGGCGGGCTCGGCCCGACCATGAAGGGGACGCGGCTCGAGGAGATCAACCGCCGGGTGCGGGAGGAGCTCGCCACCTTCGACCGGGTGCGACGCCACCTGGCCGACCTCGGCCTGATCCAACCAACCTCGTCGATCCACCTGATGAACACCGTGGTCGAGAACGAGATCCGCTTCGCCGAGCGGCTCGGCCGGAAGCCCAGCGCGAACGAGCGTCGACGCGCGCTGCAGGTCGGTCCGATGCGCGACCTGGTGGGATGGCAGTCCTGGCTCATCGCCGATCCCGCGGGACCTCTGTGGAACGGCGCGCCGTCGTTCTGGGACGAGACCGCCGACGCAGCGGAGCTCTCCGAGCTGCTGGCCAGCTTCGCGGTGCAGCGCATGGTGGTCGGCCACATCCCCCGTAGGGATGGCCGGATCCTCGAACGATTCAACGGTCGTCTGTTCGTGATCGACACCCTGATGGAGCACTGGCCCGCTCGGGGCCGGCCGTCCGCGCTCGAGATCGTCGACGGCACCTTCACCGCAGTCTACCCCGGCGAACTCCAGCCGCTGACCGCGGCGCGTCCGCGGCAATCCCGCGATACCATCGGTCCACCGTGATCAGCGCCCATGAGTGACCTCATCGGACGGACGCTCGGCCACTACCGCATCGTCGCCAAGCTCGGTGAGGGCGGGATGGGAGAAGTGTACCGGGCCCACGACGAGCGCCTCGACCGGGATGTTGCGGTGAAGGTGATGCCGGACTCGGTCGCCCAGAGACCCGACCGCCTCGCGCGATTCGACCGCGAGGCCAAGGCGGTGGCCAAGCTCGCCCACCCGAACATCCTCGCGATCCACTACTCCGGAGTCGAAGACGACCGGCCGTTCATCGTCACCGAGCTGCTCGAGGGCGAGACACTGCGCGACCGCATCGAAGGCGGCCGCCTCCCGCCCGGGAAGGTGATCGAGTACGCCATCCAGATCGCCGACGGCCTCGCAGCCGCCCATGAGCGAAGTGTCATCCATCGCGACCTCAAGCCCGACAACATCTTCATCACCTCGGACGGTACGGTGAAGATCCTCGACTTCGGGCTGGCCAAGCTGAGACAGCAGGAGTCCCAAGATCCCACCACTGGCGGTAACCTGCCCACTCTGACCCTCGACACGCATCCGGGGATGGTCCTCGGCACCGCAGGGTACATGTCGCCGGAGCAGGTCCGCTCGCAGCCGACGGATCACCGAAGCGATCTGTTCTCGATGGGCACCGTTCTCTACGAGATGCTCGCCGGTACGCGGGCATTCCACGAGCAGAGCGCCGCCGAAACCATGGCGGCCATCGCCCGTGACGACCCGCCGCGGCTGTCGCAGCTCGCCACGGCCGTCCCGGCGGCACTCGAGCGCGTGGTCAACAGGTGCCTCGAGAAACGGCCCGAGGACAGGTTCCAGTCGGCGCGCGACCTCGCCTTCGCCCTGCGGAGCATCCTCACCGACTCGGGTGAAGCTCGGGTCATCCACCTCACCACCCCCGTGGTCGAACCACCTCCACGAGGCCGCAGGAGAGCCCCCGCATGGGTCCTCGCGCTGCCGGTCGTCGCGGTATTGGTGCTCCTCTGGTTGCTCTTCATGCGCGGCCGAACGGGAGAGATCCCTGGCGGCGCGCCGGCGCCCGGACAGGGATCGCTCGCAGTGCTCCCCTTTTCGACCGCTGAAGGCGACCAGGACAGCCGACTGATCGGTGCCGGACTGGCCGAGATCCTCACCAGCAAGCTCACCGAGCTCGAGGGGTTCCGGGGATCGCTGGCGGTCGTCCCCGCATCTGAGGTCCGCGAAGCCGACATCACCAGCGCGGCTGCGGCCCACCGCAGGTTCGGCGTCTCGCTCGTGGTCTCCGGCAGTGTCCAGAAGGTGGGGCCTACGGTCCGTCTGACGGCGAACCTGATCGACGCCGTCGCCGGACGCCAGCTTCGCGCGATCGACGTCGACTCCTCAGTCGACCACCTCATGAACATGCAGGACGAGCTGGTGCGACGGGTGGCCGGGATGCTCGAGATCGAGCTCAATCCCGAGGCGGAGCGGATCATCCGCGCCGGGACCACCTCGGAAGCCGACGCCTATCGTCTCTATCTGGAGGGTCGCGCCCACCTCCAGGACTACACCGACAGCGAGAGCCTCGACCAGGCTGTCGGTTCGTTTCAGGGGGCTCTGCAGCGGGACCCGCAGTATGCCCTCGCCTACGCCGGCCTCGGCGAGGCCTGCTGGCGGCGCTGGAAGCTCAATCAGGACGCGGCATCGATGGAGCTCGCCCGGAGCGCATCGCGGCGAGCGGTCGAGCTGAACGACCTGCTCGCCCCGGGATGGGTGACCCTCGGCCTGGTGCTGGACGGCACCGGAAGGTCCGAAGAGGCGGTGGAGTCCTTTCGCCGCGCGCTGGCGCTGAGCCCGCACGACCCGGAGGCGCTGCGTGGTCTGGCCGCCACCTACGAATCGTTGGGCCGCATGGCGGATGCCGAGGCCACCTACCGCCTGGCCATCGACGCCCGCCCCGGGTACTGGGCCAGCTTCAACCAGCTTGGTGTCTTCTACTACCGGACCGGGCGGTTGGAGGAGGCCGAGCGTACGTTCGTCCGTGTGACGGAGCTCGCGCCGTGGAGCGCTCGCGCCTTCAGCAACCTCGGCGGCGTCTACTACGCCATGGGGAGGATCGACGAGGCGGCTTCTGCGTTCCGGCGCGCCGCCGCCATCGAGCCCAGCTATCGCGTGTACTCGAACCTGGCCACCATCAGGTACTCACAGGGCGACTTCACCGGCGCCGCCGGCGCGTTCGAGCAGGCGCTCGAGCTCCAGGCCACCGACTACCGCATCTGGCGAAACCTCGCTTCGGCCTACCTGTGGGCGCCCGGCCTCGAGGCCAAGGCCCCGGCGGCCTACCGCCGCGCCGCGGAGCTGGCCGAGGAGCAGCGGCGGGTCAACCCCCGCGATCCCGAGGTCCTGATCAACCTGGCCGACTGCGAGGTCGCCCTCGGGCGCACCGCCGAAGGTCTCGCCCTGGTGGAGCAAGCGCTCGAGCTCGCGCCCGACGACCTGGACACCAGGCTCTTCGCAGCCAACATCTGCGAGGACGCGGGCCATCGCGATCGGGCGCTGGAGCTGCTCGCCGAGGTGCTCGAGCGCGGTTTTGCCCTGGATCAGATCGTCAACACACCAGGGCTCGCTGATCTGCGAGCCGACCCACGATTCCAGCAGCTGCTCGAACTCGCCGCGCACCGACCGGCACATCCAGGCACCTCGGCCGGGCATTGAGCCGAAGCTATCCCCTCCCGCCGTGCTTGAGGAAGGTGCCCTCCTCGAGCTCCTGGTAGGCCTGGCGCAGCTCCCCTTGGGTGTTCATCACGATCGGCCCGTACCAGGCCACCGGCTCTCGGAACGGCCGCCCCGAGACGAGCAGGAAGCGGATCCCGCGCTCACCCGCCGTGACCACCACCTCGTCGCCGGCGTCGAACAGCACCAGCGAGCGGTCCCCGGTCTCGCGGGGCGGCTTCTCCTGCAGCCAGCCGGCCGGCTCGGTCGGCACCGCGAGCGGCTCGGAGGCGTCGCAGAACGAGCCCGACCCCTCGAAGACGTAGGCGAAGGCGTGGCGCCAGTGCTCCACCGGTATCCGGCGCCTGACCCCTGGCGGCACGGTCACGTCCAGGTACGAGGGTGAGCCGGCGATCCCGTCGACCGGCCCCGAGACGCCCCACAGGCTGCCGCAGATCACCCGCGCGACGGTGCCGTCGTCCTCGGTCACCTCCGGAATCCCCTCGGCCGGGACCTCCTGGTAGCGCGGATCGGTCATCTTGTGCTCCCGCGGGAGGTTGAGCCAGAGCTGGAAGCCGTGCATCCGGCCCGCATCGTCCCCCATCGGCATCTCCTGGTGCACGATGCCGGAGCCGGCCGTCATCCACTGCACGTCGCCGGGGCCGATCACGCCTCGGTTGCCGAGGCTGTCGCCGTGCTCCACCGTGCCGGCCAGGACGTAGGTGATGGTCTCGATCCCCCGGTGCGGGTGCCAGGGAAAGCCTGCCCGGTAGTCCTCGGGCCGGTCGTTGCGGAAGTCGTCCATCAGCAGGAACGGGTCGAAGGGCTCGGTGTCGCCGAACCCGAAAGCGCGCCGCAGGCGTACTCCCGCGCCCTCGATCGTCGGCTTCGAGGTGATCAGACGCTGCACCGGCCGGATCGTCATCTCGGTTCTCCTTCCTTCGCGAGCCCTGGATCGTGCTCGTCCAGTCGATCACGCGACCCGTCCCTCGCACCGAGCGCTCACCCGGCTCGGCTTCGAAGGCCAGCAGGCAGCCGCATGGTCGCCGCCGTCGGTTCGATGATACCCCGTCGCAGCGTCGTCGCGAGAGAGCTCCCCACACGCGGTCGCGCCTCGACGATGCCTGGACCACACGGCGCGGGCCGCCGCCGCGACCCATAGAACCGGTGAGCGGACGCGGTCGCTGCCGTCCACACGAAGGCTCCAGCCCGGGGCCGGGCAGCGGGCGGTCGGTCCGGGATACGGCGTCCATTCCGGCGTGGGACTGGTCCCGATCAGCCTGCTCTCCCGGGCACGGGCCGGATCCCAGGGAATGACGGTTATCGGGGTACCGGAGGAGACCCTTGAGTTCGCGGCTCGGGCGGGCCTCTCCGCTCAGGGTCACAAGGCGGGGGGACGGCCGAGGCGGGCAACGGCCCTCAGGGTCACAGCCTGCGTGCAGCGCCTCGACCGCGGTTGTCCCCGGCGCGCGAGCCAGGGTCTCCCCTCCACTGTCATCCTGAGCGAGCGAGCCGCACCGCCCCCGTCATCCTGAGCGAGCGAGCCGCACCCCCCCGTCATCCTGAGCGAGCGAGCCGCACCCCCCCCCCTGTCATCCTGAGCGAGCGAGCGTCAGCGAGCGAGTCGAAGGATCCCCTCCGGGAATCCCACTCGCCTTCGATCATCGAGCCGGAGGCGAGCGAGTCGAAGGATCCCCTCCGGGAATCCCACCGGCTTTCGGGCGGGAGGGGCACAGGGAGACCTGCGCCCGGTGGACCATCGGCGCCTGCTCAGCCGGCGGCTCGCCGGGTCTCCGCCGGCATCGAGAGCACGGCCCGGAGGTGGTTCTTACCGCCGAACGCGCATTCGAGCAGGCGGTGGGCCATGCCGGCCGGGATCGGTTCCGACACGTAGTAACCCTGGATACGGGCCGGCTTCATCACCCGCACCATCTCGAGCTGGGCGGCGGTCTCCACCCCTTCGACCACCGTCACCTTGCCCAGGTTGTGCGCGAGGTTGGTGATGGTGCGCACGATCTCCTGGCTCTCCTCGTCCTCGATCATCCTCGACACGAACGACTTGTCGATCTTGAGCACGTCGATGTCGAAGCGCTTCAGGTAGCTCATGGACGAGTAGCCGGTGCCGAAGTCGTCGATGCAGATCCCGATCCCGAGGGTCTTGAGCTGCTCGAGCATCGCGCCCGCGTAGCTCGCGTCCTCCATGATCAGGCTCTCGGTGATCTCCAGGTTGAGGCTGCGCCCGAACAGCCCGGACTTGCGCACGATGTGGTCCACCTGCGCGATCAGGTCCGGGCGCGCGAACTGGATCCCGGACAGGTTCACGTTGACCTTGAGCGGGGGGTTCTGACGGAACTGAACCTGCCACAGTCGCAGCTGCCGGCACGCCTCCTCGAGCACCCAACGGTCGATTTCGACCACCAGGCCGATCTCTTCGGCGAGGGGGATGAAGCTGGCGGGCCGCAGCAGCCCCCGTTCGGGATGGCGCCAGCGAACCAGCGCCTCGAAGCCGGAGATCCTGCCGTCCTCGAGGTCGACGATCGGTTGATAGTAGACCTCGAACTCCTGCCGCTCGACCGCACGTCGGAGGTCGTTCTCGAGCTGCAGCGCCGCCACCACCTCACGGTGCATGTCCTCGTCGAAGAGCTCGAAGCGGTTCTTGCCCATCGCCTTGGCGCGGTACATCGCGGTGTCGGCGTCGCGCAGCAGCTCCTCCGAGCTGGTGTAACGCTCCGACCACATCGCGATACCCATGCTCACGCTGATGAAGACCTCGGTGCCGCGCAGCTCGAAAGGCTGCCGGAAAGCCTCCTGGATCCGCAGCGCGATCGCGGTCGCGCGATGGGCGTCGTGGATGCCCTCGGTGAGGATCACGAACTCGTCGCCGCCGAAGCGGGCGACCGTGTCGCTCGGCCGCAGCGCGCTCTCGAGGCGGGTCGCGATCGAGCCCAGCAGCCGGTCGCCGGTGAGATGCCCGAACGCGTCGTTGACGTTCTTGAAACGGTCGACGTCGAGAAAGAAGAGCGCGAACGGGCTCTTCGGCTCCCGTTGCACCCGCAGGAACGCCTGGTGCAGCCGATCGATGAACAGGGTGCGATTGGGCAGGCCGGTCAGTGCGTCGTGCAGGGCCACGTACTGCAGCCGCTCCTCGGTCCTCATCTGGGCGGTCACGTCGGTGTGCAGGCCGATCACCCGCTGGGCGCGCCCCGCGGCGTCACGGAACGCGAAGCACCGAGTCAGCACCCACCGGAAGTCGTCATTGCCCAGCCGCATCCGGTGCCCGTGCTCGAGGTCGCGGATACCCCCGTCGAGAAAGCTGGTCAGGTTCTTCTCGAGGGGCGCCAGATCGTCCGGGTGCACCAGCCGCTTCCACTCGGCGGGAGTCGAGTCGACCTCGGGCTGCTCGCGGCCGACCATCGCCCACCAGCGTGAGGAGTAGCGCACCGCATCCGTCGCGACGTCCCACTCCCACCACCCGTCCACCGGCTCGAGCGACGAGGGCTCCTCCTCACGATCCTCTTCGGTCGGTTTCCATCCGCCGAGGTGGTCCGGGTCGTGCCGGATCCTGGACTCGGCCACCCTGACCTGGTGCACGATCTCGCCCCGGCTCGCCGAGCTCACCATCACGGAGTCCGGCCGACGGTCCGCGAGGCGACGCAGCTCCTCGCCGTGGGGCGTGGGCGCCACCACCAGAACCAGGGACCTCGAGCCGTCGGCCGAGCCCGCGACCCCGTCCACCACCATCGCCACCGACTCTGCGCCCAGACCCCAGTCCACGATCACCAGGTTCGGCAGCGCCCACGGCGGCCTGCCCAGGGCGCGACCCGGCTCGTCGCAGAGCTCGAGCCGGTGCCCGAGCTCCTCGACCACCGAGCCCAGCTGGAGCCCGCACTGGCGGTCCGCCGAGACCACCAGCACGTGGAGTCTCGAGGGCACCAGCTCGGGCGTGTCGCGTCCGATCACTGATTCGTGCTCCGGGTTCACAGCTGCGAGGTCGTGCCTCACCCTCATCCTAGCAGGACCTGTCCAGACCCCGACGCCATATCCGAGTGCCCAATCTCGAAACGCGCAGGGTGTTGTTGGGAGGTCTCCGAGAGCAGGTTGCCTCGTGGACTGCACACGTCCTGGACGATCGACAGCCGGAGCCGACCCGAGATTCGGGAACCGGCGACGGAAATCCTGGCCGCAGCCGCAGCGGCGCCGCCGCAGGGGAGAGGTTCCATCTGGCTGCAGACCACCGTCATTCTCGGCCGTCCCTTCATGATCCGTCGGATCCGAGGCCCAGTCCACCCGAGCTCCGTCGGGCTCTGGCTCGAGGGTTGCGATCCCGACGACTAGTACCCCCAACCGGTCCGGCCTGATACACCGGTCATTGACGGCGAGCTTCGCAGCACCGTGCATCCTGTGGGCTCAAGGCCTGCAACGCGAGCTTCCTGGACCAGGCGGCCCGCTCGACCGGGATCCGGGCCCTGACCGCTCCCGTGAAGCGTCGCGCGAAAGGTCCTCTCTCGATCGCGCCGCCGCGCCGCCCCATCGCGTTCTGATTCGAGTCCTTCAGCGACGGATTTCACCGCCCCCCGGCACCGGATCGATGCCATTGGGCGAGCCGCTCGAAAGTCCCCTCGTTGTCGATCTTCGGAGAGTAGCCGAGGCGGCTTCTGGCACGGTCGAGGGACAGGGTCATCGAGGTCGCCATGTAGCCCACCGAGAAGCGCGTGAACGCAGGCTCCTTGGGGCCGAACGGGAGACGACTGGCGAGCTCCATGACGACGGCGGCGGACTTCGCCGCCACCAGCGGAACCTTACGTGGTCTGAACGGACGGTCGAAGGCGTCGAGCACTCGAGCGAACCAGTCCCGGATCCGGATGGGCTCACCGTTGGTGATGTTGTAGACCGTGTTCCACGCTGCTGGGCTCGCGTTGAGTGCCGCACGGACCGCGTCGACGAGGTTGTCCACAGCCGTGATCTCGGTGATGGCCTCTCCGCCGCCGATGAGGGGAAAGGACCTCCCTTCGGCGAGGCGCAGGATCCGCGGCGTGATGGTGGTGTCGTGGGGACCGAGCACCGCCCGGGGTCTCAGGATGATGACCTCGAACCCCCGCTCAGCAAGCCCCAACAGCTCCTGCTCGGCCTGGAGCTTGGCCCCGGCGTAGTGGGTGAGCTGCCTCGGTGGCACCGGCTCGCTCTCGGTCACGTCGAAGCGGTCGCGGCCCGTGTAGTAGATGCTCGGGGTGGAGAGAAAGACGATCCTGCGGATGCCGTGGTGCTCGCAAGCGCGGACGAGGTTCCGGGTCCCGACCACGTTGACGTTGTGAAACTCCGATGCCCCTCCCCAGTCGGCGGACTTCCCGGCGCAGTGGACCACGCAGCCCGCCGGTGCGAGGGCATTCATGAGCGCTTCGCAGTCGAGCATATCGGCCGGCCGAAACTCGATGCCGGCAGATTGCAGCGCTCGACCGTGGGCTTCGGATCGTCCCGTGGCCACGACGTCGACGCCGTCGCGGTGGAGGCACCGGGCGAGGTGGCCACCGATGAAACCGGTCGCTCCCGTGATGATGACCCTCATTGCGCCTCTCCATCGACCGCACTTTCCGGAGTCCGGAAGGCCCTGACCATGCTGTTCAGCAGCTCGACATCAGGACCCTCGAGGCTCCCGGGCTTCACACCCAGCAGTGCCTCGATGGCGCGCATGAACGCCCGTCCGCGCGCCACGATTCGCTCCAGCAGCACCTCATCGGAGGCCGTCGACGTCATGACCTCCCTGACCTGGTCGTCGCTCACCCCGTACGCCAGGATCAGGAACACCCTCGCCGAGGCCTCGGGGTCGTCGACCGCGAAGACTCCTTCCCGGTTGCCGTCGCCGAGAAGGCCCGAAAGCGCGGGAGCTGCCAGGCCGATGCTCCGCTCGCGCATACGCTCCCTCAGGAGCGAGTTCTCCGGTCGGAAGACGGCGCGCATGATCTCGGCCGTCTGCGGCAGGGCGATGATCCGCCACCGCCGAGCGGCGACGAGGAACCTCGTGAACCGCTCCATCGCACCGTCCTCGGGGGATTCGATCGCTCGCCGTGCGTTGGCCCAGCCCTCGTCGGTGAGCTGGTCCACGACCGCGTCGAGGATCGCGGACTTGCTCTTGAAGTAGTGGTAGAAGGTCCCCTTGGACAGCCGAGCCTGGCGATTGATGGCGTCGACCGAGGTGTTGGTGTAGCCCCGCGAGACGATCAGGCTGCGAGCGTGGGAGATCAGCGTGGCGCGGGCGTTGCGCGTGGTTTCGTTCCTGGAGGGCCTCGCCACCTCAGTCCTCCCCGCATCGAGTCATCGGATCGTTTCAACACTCAGGAACCGGTCGCGGCGTCGGCCCGCGATCGACCCGGCCATCACGATTCCGGTCGAGCTGGCTCGGATCGTAGCACGGAATAGACCGATGGTCTAAACCGCAGCGGTCCGCTCCCAGCGTCGGCGGCCAGCACCCAGCCGCGAGGTTCCGACCCTGGGTGCACCGGGATCTTCAGGAGGGAATGACCCAGATCATCGCGCCGCCCGACCGGACGGTGATAGCATCTCGGCAATCAGCCGATCAGGAGGCCCGCCGATGCTCATCCGCGTCCTTGCACGTCGTCTTTCCGTTGTTGTCGTGACCGCCGCAGCCGCCGCGTACGCCCCGGCTGCGCTCGCGCAGGCGGTCCTGATCGACTTCGACACCGACCCGTCGACCAATACGATCGCGCCCGGGACCATCCTGAACACGGTCTACGCGTCGATGGGTGTGACCTTCTCCCGGGTCAACGCCCCCGGCCAGAGCGGCTGGCAGATCTACGCCAACAGCAACCAACCCGCGGGCTTCGGCTCCGCCCCGAACGTGATCACGCTCTACAACCAAGGCTCCGCGTCGGACATGAGCGAGAACAAGAAGGGCCTCGTGCGGGCGACCTTCGCCAGCCCGGCGAGCTCGGCGTGCATCGACGTCCTCCCGGACAACCCGGGCTCACCACAGCACGCCGGCGTGCTCCGAGCCTACGACGCGGGCGGCGCCCTGCTCGCCGAGGCCACCTCGCCCCTCGGGGTCACCCAGACGCTGTGCGTCTCCGCTTTCCGCATCCGGCGGGTGGAGTTCTCCGGCCACGGCGACACCTGGGCGCGCTTCGACAACCTGTCGATCACCTATGGCGCCGGCCCGATGATCGGCCCGCTCTACCTGCCCGGCGGCGCGAACCAGCCGGGGCTGGGCACCACCCGGTGGCGCACGGACCTCGAGATCCTGAACCGCGGCAGCTTCGCGAGCACCGTCACCCTGTCCCTGCTGGTGTGGAACCAGGACAACTCGAGCCCTGCCCAGCAGCAGCTCACGGTACAGCCCGGTGAGGCGCTGCGCATCGGCAACGTGCTCGATCAGACCTTCGGCTTCACCGGCGCCGCCACGCTCCGGCTGACTGCGATCGGCGGCAGCCTGGTGGTCAACGCCCGAACCTACAACGATGACCCCGGCGGCACCTACGGCCAGCTGATCCCGGCCATGGACCTCGATCGCGCGGTCCAGCCCGGCGGCACCGGGTACCTGGTTCACCTCTCCCAGTCCGTCTCACCGACCAGCGGCTTCCGCACCAACCTCGGGCTGGTGAGCGCGTCGCCGTTCGCCCTCACCGTGGACGTCGAGCTCTTCCGGGCCGACGGCACCTCGCTCGGGACCCGGAGCTACATGCTGAGACCCTACGAGTCGATCCAGGCCAGCACGATCTTCACCGCCGTCACCGCGAGCCAGGTCGACGACGGGTACATCACCGTGACCAGCGCCACCCCCGGCGCGGTCTTCTTCGCCTACGCCTCGGCGGTGGACAACCTCTCCGGGGACGCGGTTTTCATCACGGCGCAGTAGCGAGCCTTCGCGTCTCGCCGAACCTCGTCGCGAGGCGGTGCCCCGTCACCACCTCGTGCAGCCGGCCGGGGAAGACCGCCTCGAGCCCGTCGAGCGAGCGCAGACCGAGGACGTGGGCGATGCCGACCGGGTCGACCCGCCAGGCGGTGTGGCCCTCATAGACGCCGTGCACAGGTAGACTGGATTGGCGGAAATCACGGTATGAGACGCCCTACCGGCCATCGGCCAACTCACCCGGGGTCGCACACCTCACGCTCCATCGAGGGTGGAGCGGAAAGGCGAGGTTCACGATGACGAAGAACATGGGTGCGATCGACCGAGTCGTGCGGCTGGTCCTGGTCGCCGTGGTGGTCATTCTCTACGCCCGGGGGACGATCTCGGGGACGGCGGCCATCGTCCTCGGCGTCCTCGCGGCGGTCTTCCTGCTGACCAGCCTGGTGGGCTTCTGCCCCCTCTATCACCCGCTGAAGATCACCACCAGGGGCAAGGGCTGAGCCCGATCTTCGCCCGCACGCGCGGCCACTCGCCGAGGTGACGAGAGCCGCAGCCCGGTTCGGACACGGCGCGACCCGGCGCCGGGCCGGGTCGCGGTGGGCTGTGAGGCTGGAGCCAACGGCCGGACTTGAACCGGCGACCTAGTGATTACGAATCACTTGCTCTACCGACTGAGCTACGTTGGCGTGCGCTCCGGGGAGGAGCGCATCGCGCACTCTACCATCGGGTCAAACCCCCGTGCAAGCGACGACGTACTCTGCTCAGGGAGCGATTCGGTCGCCCGGAGGTGGACGGCATGGCTCGCTGGTGGAGGCGGCTCGCAGCGGTTGTTTTCTGCAGCCTCATCCCGCCTGCCGGGGTGACAGGGGAGCTGCCCTCGCGGATCGTGGTCCTGCCGGACTCGGGCCCGGTGGTGCTGCCGCTGGCGCCGGCTCGGGCTGCGGCGACGACGACCCTCGAGGAGCGGATCGACGCCTGCGTCCGCGCCGGGATGAGCTCGACCCAGGCGCCCGGCGCCGCGATCGCGGTGATGCTCGACGGTCAGCTCCTCTACCAGCAGGGCTACGGCGTCCGTCGGCTCGGCGGCGTCGATCCGGTCACGGCGGACACGGTCTTCCGGATCGGCTCGGTGACCAAGATGATGACCGCCGCCGCGGTCCTGCAGCAGGTCGAGGCGGGCCGCGTCGACCTTGCCGCCCCGGTGACCCGCTACGTCCCGGAGCTCGCGATCAACGGCCGCTGGCCTGCGGACCGGATCACCGTCCACCACCTGCTCACCCACACCTCGGGCTGGCCGGACCGGCTGCTCGACCTCGGTGCGTCGGGAGAGGACGCACTGTCCAACTGGGCGGAAGCTCAAGGAGACGTCACACTCCACGCCCCGCCGGGGGCGTTCTGGAACTACGCCAATCCGAACTTCATGCTCGCCGGCCTGGTGCTCGAGCGGGCCTCCGGGGTGCCGTATCGCACCTACCTCGAGCAGCAGCTCTGGGGGCCGGCCGGGATGACCTCGACCACCTTCGACGCGGCGCGGGTGATGGCTGGCGGGAACTACGCGACCGGCCACGCCTGGGACGCGCAGGAGCACGAGTGGGTCCCCGTCGAGCCCGACGACATCGACAGCTGGTCGGGGGGGCCCGCAGGCTGGGCCTTCTCGACCGTCGGCGACCTGATGACCTGGGCGAAGCTGATGATGGAGGACGGCGGGCCGGTGCTCGCCCCGGCCTCGGCGGTCACCATGCAGGGACCACGGGTCTGGTGTCACTACACGCCCGAGCTGCACTACGGCTATGGCATCAGCCGCGACCGATACATCGACCGCGACGTCCTGTACCACGACGGCAGCGTGATCGGCTGGGGGACGTTCATCCTCTGGCTGCCCGAGCGGGAGTTCGCCGTGGCGGTGCTGGCGAACACACCCGCCCCCCTGGTCGAGGCGAGCTTCTGCGCCCTGGACGCGGTGCTTCCCCCGTCCCACCCGGGCTGGGATCCGGGACTCTACGCCCGCGTCCTGCCGCCCCTCGAAGGCCGATACGAGCTCACCGACTACCTCGGCCGGAGGCTCTCCGGTGAGGTCTCCATCGACCACGGGTTCTCCACACCGCGCCTGCGGCTCGAGGTGACCAGGGGAGGACCGGTGATCGCCGCAGGAACCTATCCGATGAACCAGTTCGCGGCCTCGAGCTTCCTGGTCGACACCGGCGCCTCCGGCTTCGGCCTGATCGACCTCACCTTCATCGAGGGGCCCGACGGACGCTCGCCGGTGCGCTGGATGCGCTACCGCTACGCGGTCGGCGACCGGCTGCCGGAAGCGAGACCCGCAACCGGTCGACGCGCACCCTGATCCGGGCCGGATTGGGTCACACCACAGCGACAGAATTGAATGCTCTTGGCGGGCCCCTTCGCGCCCTTCGCGGTCTTTGCGGTTCACTCGCAGCCGCTGGGAGTCACGTCGAACGAACCTGGAGAAGCGGGCCGAGGGGAGCTGTGAGACCGCCTCCAAGCACTTCCCCTACTGCCCGGCTGGTGGGACCTTCTGCCGTTGCGTCCTGGTGGTGGATCGCGACCGCGCTACGTGCCTGCGACGGGTGACCTGAGGACGATGCGCCAGATCTCGGCGGGGGCGCCGAGGCGCATGGGCGGGCCCCAGTGGCCGGCCCCGCGGCTGACGATGTGGACGGTCTCGCCGATCCGGGCAACGCCGGCGGTGTGGGGGTACGCGAGCCGCACGAGCAGACCGAAGGGCTGAATCTGGCCGCCGTGGGTGTGGCCGGAGAGGATCAGGCCGCAGCCAGCTGCTGCCGCCGCCTCGGCGAGGTCGGCGTCGGGAGAGTGCAGCAGCAGCACGCTCGCCGCCCCCGGCGTGACCGGGGCGAAGGCGGCGTCGAGGTCGGCGCGGATCGGGCTCCCGGTCTGCTCGGCGCCGCGCGCATCGGGCACGCCGGCGACGAACAGCTCCGGCCGGACCTCGACGGCGGCGTTGTCGAGCACGGTGAAGCCGGCCTCGGCGAGCAGCCGGCGCGAGCGCTCGGGTCCGGCGTAGTGCTCGTGGTTGCCGAGTATCGCGAAGACCCCGAGGGGCGCGGTCAGCCGGCGGAGCTCCGGCAGCAGCTCCTCGACCACTCCGGCGTCGCCGTCGATCAGGTCGCCCGCGACGGCGATCAGGTCCGGTCGGGCGCGTTCGACCACCTGACGGATCGACTCCAGGCGCCCCCGGCCGAGAATGGTCCCGAGGTGAACGTCGGTGACCAGGGCGATGACCGTCCCGTCGGCCTCGGGAGGCAGGCCGGCGAGCTCCACCTCGTGCCCGACGACCCGGGGCGAGCAGAACCCTCCCACCCAGCCGGCGAAGGCTGCCACCAGGGCCACACCCACCGCGGTCCAACGAATACCCACTGTCCAGGGGTTCGGTGTGAGGCCCCCGAGCGTGAGCAGCTCGGCGACCAGAAGGGCGGCAACCAGAAGGAAGAGGGTGCCCATCCAGACCGCACCGACGTACTCGAGGGCGTTGCCGACGCCGCGGGCACCGAGAGCGAAGAGCAGGCGGCCGAGGGGGTATGTCAGGAAGCCGAGCACCAGCAGTCCGGTGAGCCAGCGGGCGGTGGTTGTGCCGGCCAACGGCGGCAGACCGGTCAGACGCCAGCCGACGTAGAGGTGCTGGGCGCCCCACACGGACAGGACGACGGCGAGGAAGACGGCGAAGCGCGCGGCAGAGCTCATCGGGCGGGAGAACGGAAGCCGCGGTCGCCGCATTGCATCCGGGCCGGGAGCCGGCTCGGCAGTCGAAGCGGTTGGGAGCGCCGGACCGGTGCAGGAGAGGAGACGCGAGCGCCGCGTCGTGGTGTGCGTTATCGTATTGCTGCACACGGCACCGGAGGGAAGATGAAGGTCATCGCGGACATCAGCATCGTGCCGCTCGGGGTCGGCCTCTCGCTGTCCCGCTACATCGCCGCCTGCGAGAAGGTGCTCGCCGAGGCCGGGCTGAAGACGCAGCTGCACGCCTACGGCACCAACGTCGAGGGCGAGTGGGAGACGGTGTTCGGCGCCTTGCGCCGCTGCCACGAGCTGCTCCACGAGATGGGCGCGCCGCGGGTGTCGACCAACCTCAGGGTCGGCTCCCGCACCGACCGCGCCCAGACCATGGCCGACAAGGTCGAGAGCGTGCAGGCGAAAATCCGGGAGGGCTGAGGCCCGAGCACCTCGGCCCTCCCGGATCCCCGGAGGCGCTGCGCCGCCAAGCCGGGGCCGGTCTGCTTCGACGTTCCGAACCCCCTCACAACCTCCCGGAGCGGAGCGGACTCGAGGCAGCCGCGACGATCACCCGCGGACGAAGTGCCCAGCGAGTGCTTCCAGCGAGGCTCGGACGGCAGCCTCGAACGCTGCCGCGACCCGCGGGTCGTCGAGCCCGCGGTAGGCGTGATCCGAGCCGTCCCGGGCGGTCACGTTGTCGGTGACGAAGAGCAGAGCGCCGGCGGCGAGTCCGAGCCGGGCGGCCACCACCGCGACGGCGGCACACTCCGACTCGACACCCACCACGAGACCGCGGCACTGCTCGTAGATCTCCGGCCCCTGGCGGTAGCCCGCGTCGGTGGTGTAGACGACACCGCGACGCATGGTGCGGCTGAGGCGCCGGGCGGCGCCGTCGAGCGCGACCACCAGGGTCGGGTCGAAGGCCGCCGGGAAGCCGGGCGGGGCGTAGTAGCTCGAGGTGCCCTCGCCGCGGACCGCCCCGGTGACGGCCACCAGGTCGCCGACCGCGACGCCCTCCCCCACCCCTCCGCAGGCACCGACCACGACCACCACCCGGGCGCCGTTCGCCGCCGCCATCTCGAGCGCGTTGGCCGCGGCGGGCGAGCCCATGCCCGAGTAGACGAGCGTCGTGGGCGCCGGTGCGCCCCGGAGGTCGATCACGATCCGGTCGGCGGACGGGCCGAGCGGCATCGGCTCTCCGTCCCAGGCCGCGGCGATCGCCGGCAGGTAGCTCTCGCGGCCGAAGGGCAGCAGCAGCACCCGCTCGGCGCACGGGAAGGCACGGTTGGCGGCGTGCTCGAACCGTCGTCGGGTCATCGTCTCAGGATAGCGCGGGACCGGCCGGCTCGAGAACCGCCCGCCGTGAGCTCGCGCGCCGCTCCGGCTGCGGAATCGCCTCCACGACGCGCCTGTTGCGTGGCACTGGGACGGTTCGACGTCCCGAGGGGGGCACCCGATGGAAGAGCGAACGGTCTCGGTCCCGTCGATCAGCTGCGGCCACTGTGTGGCCACGATCCAACGCGAGCTCGGCGAGCTCGAGGGCGTCGCGGCGGTCTCCGGGGACGCCACCACCCACCGGGTCACGGTCGCCTGGGTCCCGCCCGCGAGCTGGGAGGCGATCCACGAGCTGCTGCGGCAGATCGGCTACCCGGCCGACCAGAGCTGAACCACGGTGGCCGCGGCGCGCCTCACGCTGCCGGTTCGCGGCATGACCTGCGCCAACTGCGCGGCCACCATCGAACGCGTGCTCGGCCGCCTCGGCGGGGTGAGGGAGGCGAGTGTCAACTTCGCCGCTGAGACCGTCACCGTCGCGCTCGAGGGTCAGGCCTCCGCCGCCGACGTGGTGGCCGCGGTGCGCGGCGCAGGCTACGAGGTGCCGACCACGGCCGCCGATCTCGAGATCACCGGCATGACCTGCGCCAACTGCTCCGCGACGGTCGAACGGACTCTCCTGCGCAAGGTCCCGGGGGTGGTCGCCGCGGCGGTCAACTTCGCGGCCGAGACGGCTCGCGTCGAGTACGTTCCGGGCGCCGCGACCCGGCGCGACCTGGTCGCCGCGGTCGAGCGAGCCGGGTACGGCGTGCGGCACGAGGCGGGCTCGCTCGGGGCGGACGAGGCCGAGCAGGTCGCCGCGGCGGATCGCGCCGAGGCCCGCCGCCACGCGGTCGCGCTCGGCGTCGGGGTGGCGTTCACGGTCCCGCTGTTCGCGCTCTCGATGGCCCGCGACCTCGGCTTGGCCGGCGTCTGGTCCCACGCCCCGTGGGTCAACTGGCTGCTGCTCGTCCTCGCCACGCCGGTGCTCCTGGTCACCGGTCGGGACTTCTACGTCGCGGCCTTGAAGGCGCTTCGCAACCGGACCGCGAACATGGACGTGCTGGTCAGCCTCGGCTCGCTCACCGCCTACCTCGCCAGCCTGCCGGTGACGGTCGCGCTCACGCTCGGCTCGACCGCCCTCGGCGAGCACGTGTTCTACGAGACCGCGGCGGTGATCCTGACCCTGATCAAAGTCGGCAAGCTGCTCGAGCACCGGGCGAAGGGCCGCGCCGGCGACGCCATCCGCGAGCTCGCTTCGCTTGCGCCGCAGAGAGTCCGAATCGAGCGCGACGGGCAGGTCGAGGACATCGGCGTGGAGCAGGTCAGCCCGGGTGATGTGGTGGTGGTGCGGCCCGGTGAGCGGGTGCCAGTGGACGGGGTGGTCAGCTCGGGCCGGGCCGCGGTCGACGAGTCGGCGCTCACCGGCGAGAGCGTGCCAGTCGCCAAGGCAGCGGGCGACACGGTGCTCGCCGGGACGGTGACCTCGGACGGCGTCCTGCGCTTCGAGGCGACCAAGGTGGGTGCAGACACCGCGCTCGCCCAGGTGGTCCGCCTGGTGCGCGAGGCCCAGGGCTCGAAGCCTGAGATCCAGCGGCTCGCCGACCGGGTCGCCGCAGTCTTCGTGCCGGTCGTGATCGTGATCGCCGCGGCCACCCTCCTGGTCTGGTGGCTGGGAGTCGGCGCCGGCTTCACCGCCGCGCTGATGCGGATGGTGGCGGTGCTGGTGATCGCCTGCCCGTGCGCGCTCGGCCTGGCCACCCCGACCGCGGTCATGGTCGGCACCGGTCGCGGGGCGGGGCTCGGCATTCTCTACCGCTCGAGCGAGGCCCTGGAGCGCGCCGTGAAGCTCGGCGTGGTGGTGCTCGACAAGACCGGAACAGTGACCGAAGGACGGCCGCGGGTAGCCGAGATCGCGGTCGCAGAGGACTGCCGCGCTCCCGCCGGCGAGGCGCCGGAGGGGGTGGTGCTCGCACTGGCGGCGGCGGCCGAGCTCGACTCGGAGCACCCCTTGGCCCGCGCGGTAGTGGACTCGGCTCGCGAGCGCGGGCTGACGGTTGCCCGCGCGGACCGATTCGAGCCCACGCCGGGGATGGGGGTGGCCGCGACCTTCGGCGAGCATCGGGTCGTGGTCGGCAAACGGGCCCACCTGGCCCGCCACGACATCGACCCGACTCCCCTCGACGAGCAGGCTTCGCGGCTCGAGCAGGAGGGCCGGACCACGGTGTGGGTCGCGAGGGACGGGGTGGCCCTGGGCGTGATCGGGCTCGCGGATACGGTCAAGGGCGGCGCCGCCGACGCGGTGCGGATGCTGCACGGCCTCGGCCTCAGGACCGTTCTGCTGACCGGAGACCACCGCGCTGCTGCCGAGGCGGCGGCCAGGGAGGTCGGCATCGACGAGGTCGTGGCCGACGTGCTCCCCGAGGACAAGGCGGCGGCCGTGCAGGCACTGCAGGGCTCCGCCGAGGGCCTGGTCGCGATGGTCGGCGACGGGGTCAACGACGCCCCCGCCCTCGCCCGCGCTGACGTCGGGATCGCGATGGGCGGCGGCACCGACGTCGCCATGCAGGCCGCCCACGTGACCCTGATGCGGGGCGACCTGAAGCTGATCCCGACCGCGATCGAGCTCAGCCGGGCGACGGTACGCACCATCCGCCAGAACCTGTTCTGGGCTTTCGCCTACAACGTCATCCTGATCCCGGTGGCGGCGGGGGTGCTGGCTCCGTTCCATGCCCTACCGGACGGCCTGAGGATGCTCCACCCCGCCTTCGCGGCCCTCGCGATGGCCTTCTCGTCGGTTTCGGTGGTGTCCAACAGCCTCCGCCTCAAGCGCGCCCGCCTCGGCCCCTGACGCAGCCGCCCATCCGCCTGCTCCAGAGTCTGCGCTGGTCGGCACCCGGCCCATGGTGCCGTGTGCAACAATACAACAACATAGCGCAAGAGACCTGTATTGAGCGACTTTACCGACTTCAGCAACGACCGGAAAGCCGACCCTCGGGAAAACGAAGTTACTGTAGTGTTGCACCCGGCACCGGAGGGAGGAGCGAGAGATGACCACCTCGGAGCGAGTCGTGCTGGCCGTCGCCCTGGTCGCGGTCGACGTGGTCCTGTTCGCGCTGCCGCTGACGGCGCTCGGGGCGGCCTACCTGCTGATCGCGCGCCCACCCTGGTTCCGGGAGTGGGTCGAGCGGCTGTACGCGCCCGAGCCGCCCGCGACCCAGGAGTGAACGCAGTGCCGGACAGCGCTCTCGCGACCCCCCACGGGGATCGCCGGCGCTTCTGCGGCCCTCCACTCGTCTCGACCCGTCCGGCGTCCGTGCTCACTCCTCGTTCCTCACGTCCGATGCCCTACCATGACGCGCGATGACGTTGATCGAGATCTCCCGCGCGCTCGCCGCCGAGGTCGACCAGCTCGCGTTTCCCTCTCCGGCGGCCCATGTCTACAACCCGCTCATCTACGCCCGCGCCTCGCACGAGGCTTACCTCGCGCGCTTCGGCGGGGGCCGCACGCAGGTGGTTCTGCTGGGCATGAACCCGGGACCGTTCGGGATGGCCCAGACCGGGGTGCCCTTCGGCGACGTGGTGACGGTGCGGGAGTGGCTGGCGATCGACGAGCCGGTCGGACGGCCGGCCGACGAGCACCCGAAGCGGCCCGTTCAGGGGCTCGACTGCCCGCGGGTGGAGGTCTCGGGCCAGCGCCTGTGGGGCTGGGCGCGGGAGCGCTTCGGCACCCCCGAGCGCTTCTTCGCCCGGTTCTTCGTCGCCAACTACTGCCCGCTCGCCTTCCTCGAGGTCTCGGGGCGCAACCTGACCCCGGACAAGCTGCCGGCCTCGGCGCGGGCCCCGCTCGAGGCGGCCTGCGACCGGGCGCTGCGCAGCACGATCGAGGTCCTCGAGCCCGAGTGGCTGATCGGCGTCGGCCGCTTCGCCCGCACCCGCGCCGAGAAGGTGCTCGGCGGCGCGGGCGTGAAGATCGGCGAGGTGCTCCATCCCTCCCCGGCAAGCCCGCTCGCCAACCGGGGCTGGGCCGCCCAGGCCGAGGCCCAGCTCGCCGCCCTCGGAATCGCGATCCCGTAGCGGAGAGCGCGGCGGAATACCACAGAGGCACGGAGGACACAGAGAGACACAGAGCCCCCTCCCCCCAAGGCATCCAGGACGGGGCTCCCGCTCGGCGCGAGCCCCGTCCTGGCCCTCGGGAGAAAGGGATTCTCTGAGCTCCTCTGTGCCTCTGTGTCTCTCTGTGGTTCAGCCCTACGGCAGGAGGACGGTGGAGCCGGTGGTCTTTCTCGCCTCGAGGGCGCGGTGGGCGTCGGCGGCCTCGCTCAGCGGCCAGGTCTGGCGGACCTGGATTCTCACCGCCCCGGACCGGATCACGTCGAACAGCGCCGCGGCGCTGTCGAGCAGCTCCTCTCGGGTCGCGTTGTAGCTCATCAGGGTCGGCCGGGTGAGGTAGATCGAGCCCTTCTGGGACAGCACCAGCGGCTGGATCGGCGGCACCGGTCCGGAGGCGTTGCCGAAGGTCACCATCAGCCCGCGCGGGCGGAGACAGTCGAGGGAGCCGTCCCAGGTGGCGGCCCCCACCGAGTCGTAGACCACCGGCACGCCGCGGCCGCCGGTGAGCTCCCGCACGCGGGACACGAAGCTCTCGCGGGTGTAGACGATCACATGGTCGCAGCCGTGCTCGCGCGCGAGCGCGGCCTTCTCGTCGCCGCCCACGGTACCGATCACGGTGGCGCCGAGGTGCTTCGCCCACTGGCACAGGATGAGCCCGACCCCGCCGGCCGCGGCGTGGACCAGCACCGTGTCGCCGGGCGTGACGAGGTAGGTCCTGCGCACCAGGTACTCCGCGGTCATCCCCTTGACCATGACCGCGGCGGCGACCCGGTCGTCGATCTCGTCCGGCAGCCGGACCAGCGCATCCGCTGGCATGACCCGGACCTCGGCGTAGGCCCCCGGGGGCGCCCCGCCGTAGGCGACCCGGTCGCCGGGACGCAGCTCGGCCACGCCCTCCCCGACGGCCTCGACGATCCCCGCCGCCTCCATCCCCGGAGTGGCCGGGAGCTCGAGCGGATAAAGCCCCGTCCGATGATAGGTGTCGATGTAGTTCAGGCCCACTGCGGTGTGCCGAACCAGCGCCTGCCCCGGTCCCGGCGCCCCGACCTCGACCTCGTCCCAGCGCAGCACCTCGGGACCGCCGTGCTCGTGGATGCGGATCGCGCGTGCCATCTAGCGCCTCCCGACCGGTGCCGCCGGGGGCGGCTCCCCGCCCCTCCGGCGCACCCGCTTCGAACGACCATACTATTCTTGCACCACGCGCACCCGCGCGGAGGGAGGGAGACATGACTCGCCGCAGCTCCGGCAGAATCGGCGTGTTCGGCGCCATCGCCCTGGTGGTGCTGGCCGCCCTGGCGACGATCGGCGTGGTCTGGGGACCGAAGCTGTATCGCGAGGGCCGCGCCGTGGGCGGTCCGATCCTCGACCTGGCGCGGGCCGAGAAGCGGCTCGACGCGCTCGACGAGAGCTTCCCCTTCACACCCCCCGCGGACGGCGCCGTCGCGCCGGACCGGCTCGAGGCCTTCCTCGACGTCCGCGCTGACCTCAAGCCCCGCTACCAGGCGTGGCAGGCCCTGGTCCGGGAGATCGAGAAGCGGGGCGACGAGTCGTGGGAGACCGCGCGCGAGGTGATCATCGCCACCCGCAACGTGATCGTCGCCCAGATCGAGAACCTCGAGCGGGCGCGGATGTCGAAGTCCGAGTTCCGCTGGCTCGAGACGACGGTCTACGACGACTGGCTCGACGCCGGCCTTTCAGAGCCGGCCGACGCTCGACTCCTCACGGCGACCGAGGACGACCTCGGCTTCCTCGGCGAGCTCGAACAGCGGTTCGGACCGACCCGAGCCCTCGCCGAGGTGCGCGCGCGGCTGGAGAGCCGGCGCGACGAGCTGCGCGGACCCGAGGTCGAGGCCGGACCGAACGACGCCCTCTTCGCCGCCCACAACGACCGGATTGCGAACCTGAGGCTGGACGACTTTCAGGAGATCCACAGCCACCTCGTCGCCACGAGCCGAGGCCAGGACGGAGTGACGGTGAAGTTCGGCGCCGACGGCCACCGGGAGCACGAGGGCGAGTGAGCCGGTTCGCCGACCGCCTCGCCGACCACGTGGTCGTCGCCGACGGCGCGATGGGCTCGGAGCTGCTCACCCGGCTCGAACCAGGGGCGATTCTCGACCTGGCCGCAGTCGAGCACCCGGCCGAGGTGCTCGAGATCCACCTCGGCTTTCTCAAGGCGGGCGCCGAGCTGATCGAAACCGCCACCTTCGGCGCCTCTCGCCCCCGCCTCGCCGCCCGCCGCGCCGCGCACCTGGTCGAGGAGGTCAACTCCCGGGCAGTCAAGCTCGCTCGGGACGCACGCGAGCTGTCCGGGCGCGACTGCCTGGTCGCGGGCTCGATCGGCCCCCTCGCCGGCGTGCTCGACATGGACGACCCGGCCTGCCGGCAGGCGATCGCCGCCTCCCACGCCGAGCAGGCGGCGATCCTCGCCGACCGCGGTGCGGACCTGATCGTGCTCGAGACCTTCTTCCGGGCCGACGAGATGGAGGTCGCCGCCGAGGCGGTGCGCCGGGCGACCGCGCTGCCGGTGCTCGGGATGATGACCTTTCCCGCCGAGCGCCCGCCTCACCAGTGGGAGGACCACGCCCGCGACCTCATGCGGGTGGTCGATCTCGGCCTCGACGGGGTCGGCGTCGAACTGCTCGCCCGGTCCGATGGGAACGCTGGAGATCCTGCGCGCGCTGCCCGAGCTCGACTGCACCCTGGTCGCGATGCCCAACGCCGGGGTGCTGCAGCGGCGTGACGGCCGCCTCCTGATGCCGCCGGCCACGCCCGCCTACCTGGCGCGCTTCGCCCGCGAGGCGGCGGCGCTGGGGGTGTCGATCGTGGGCGGCTGCTGTGGCACCGGCCCGGAGCACATCCAGGCGATGGTCGAGGCGATGCGCGGGCTCAAGCCCGAGCACCACCACGGACCGCACCGGCTGACGGTGGCCCGGACCACGCCGCACCCCGCCCCTCGGCCGCAGTCGACCCTCGCCGAGAGCCTCGACCGCGGCCGCTTCGTGCGCGTGGTGCAGATCGACCCGCCCAAGGGCACCAACGCGGACGCGGTGCTGCAGGCGGCCGAGCGGCTCGCCGCCCACCCCGGCGTGCATGCGGTCGACATCAACTCGAACCCGCTCGCCCGGCTGCGCATGGACTCGCTGTCGCTGGCGGTGGAGATCCAGCGCCGTACCGGCCTGGAGTGCATGCCCCACATCACCCCCCGCGACGCGTCGCTGATGGGCCTCCAGTCGCAGCTGCTGGGCGCATGGCTGGGCGGCGTCCGCAACCTGTTCGCGGTCACCGGCGACCCGTCCCAGCTCGGCGACTACCCGGGGGTGCACGACGTCTACCACGTCGACGTCTTCGAGCTGGTGCGCGCGATCTCCCGCATGGCCGAGGGGGTCGACTGCGCCGGAAACCCGATCCTCGAGCCGCCGTCGTTCCTGGTCGGGGTCGCGGTCAACCCCAACGCCGACGACCTCGACCACGAGCTCGACCGGCTCCAGCGCAAGGTCGACGCCGGAGCCCACTTCGCGATGACCCAGGTGTTCTTCGAGTGGGCCCCCTACGAGCGCATGTTGGACCGCCTCGGCGGCCGGACGCCGATTCCGACCCTGGTCGCGATCTGGCCGCTGACCTCGGCCCGGCTGGCGCTGCGCCTGCACCACGAGGTCCCGGGAATCATGGTTCCGGACAACCTGATCTCGGCCCTCGAGGAGGCCGGGCCCGAGGCTGCACGGCTGGGTCGCGAGCACGCCCTGACGATGCTCGCCGAAGCCCCGGCACGGTGCGCCGGGGTCTACGTCATCGCGCCGTTCAAGCGCCCGGAGGACGTGGTGCCGCTGCTCGACGAGGCGCTCGCCCGCTCGCGGGTCGAGCCCGCCGGAGACGACCGTGACTGACCGCGATCGCAGCGCGGAGCTCGACAACCTCCTCGAGGAGCGGATCCTGATCCTCGACGGCGCGACCGGGACGATGCTGCAGTCGAAGCAGCTGACGCCGGTCGACTACGGCGGCGAGAGCTACGACGGCTGCCACGAGGCGCTGGTGCTGCACCGCCCGGACGTGGTGCGCGAGGTCCACGACGCCTACCTCGCCGCCGGCGCCGACATCATCGAGACCGACACCTTCGGTGGCACCCCGATCGTGCTCGCCGAGTACGGGCTCGAGCACCGCGCCCGCGAGATCAACCGGGTGGCCGCGCGGCTTGCCCGCGAGGCCGCGGACGCGGCGTCGGACAGCCGCCGTCCGCGCTTCGTGGCGGGCTCGATCGGACCGACCACGAAGGCGATCTCGGTCACCGGCGGCGTCACCTTCACCGAGCTCGTCGAGTCCTTCGCGGAGCAGGTCCGGGGCCTGGTCGAGGGCGGCGCCGACCTGCTGCTGGTCGAGACCTGCCAGGACACCCGCAACACCAAGGCGGCGCTGATCGCCGTCGAGCGGGTGCTCGCCGAGCTCGGCACGCGACGGCCGGTGGTGGTCTCCGGCACGATCGAGCCGATGGGCACGATGCTCGCCGGCCAGGCCGCGGATGCGTTCGTGGCCTCCCTCGAGCACGCGCCGCTGCTCGCGATCGGGCTCAACTGCGCGACCGGTCCCGACCTGATGGCCGACCACCTCCGCACCGTGCACGAGATGGCCCGGACCGCGGTCTCCTGCTACCCCAACGCGGGTCTCCCGGACCCTGACGGCGGCTACCCGGAGACCCCCGAGAGCCTGGCGGCGGCGCTCGAGCGCTTCGCCCACAACGGCTGGCTGAATCTGGTCGGCGGCTGCTGCGGCACCACCGACCGCCACATCGCCGCGCTCGCTGCGATGGTCGAGGGGCGCCCTCCCAGGCGCATTCCCCGCGACCGGCCGCGGCGGGTCTTCTACACCGGTATCGATCTGGTCGAGGCGACCGACGAGACCCGCCCGCTGCTGGTCGGCGAGCGCACCAACGTGATCGGCTCGGCGAAGTTCCGTCGCCTGGTGGCGGAAGAGCGCTGGGACGAGGCGGCCGAGATCGCCCGCCGCCAGGTCCGCGGCGGGGCGCAGATCGTCGACGTCTGCCTGCAGTCGACCGAGCGCGACGAGATCGCCGACGTGCCGGTCTTCTACGAGCGCCTGGTTCGCTCGACCAAGGCGCCGATCATGATCGACTCGACCGACCCCGACGCGATCGAGCTCGCCCTCACCTTCTGCCAGGGCCGCTCGATCGTCAACTCGGTCAACCTCGAGGACGGCGAGGAGCGGATCGCCGCGGTCGCCCCCCTGCTCGCGCGCTTCGGGGCCGCGGTGGTGGCGGGCTGCATCGACGAGCGCGGCCAGGCTTTCACCCGCGAGCACAAGCTGGAGGTCGCGCGCCGCACCCGCGACCTGCTGGTCGCACGCTTCGGCCTCGCCGACGAGGACCTGGTGGTCGATCCGTTGGTCTTCCCGGTGGCGAGCGGCGACGAGACCTATCTCGGGGGCGCGGTCGAGACCCTCGAGGGGCTGCGTGCCGTGAAGGCCGAGCTGACCGGCTGCCGGACCGTGCTCGGGATCTCGAACGTGTCCTTCGGGCTGCCGCCCGCGGCCCGCGAGGTGGTGAACTCGGTCTTCCTCTACCACGCCACCAGGGCCGGGCTCGACCTCGCGATCGTGAACACCGAGAAGCTCGAGCGCTTCGCGTCGATCCCGGCGGACGAGCGCACGATGGCCGAGGGGCTGCTGCTCAACCGGCCTCCGGTCGAGGTCGCGGCCGATCATCCCGACCGGGAGCTGCTCGACGCCGCGCCGCCCGACTGGCAAGGGCAGACCCCGGCCCAGCGCGCGGCGGTGAACCGCTTCTGGGTGGCGGCGATCACCGAGCGCTACCGGGGCGCGCGGCGAGCGACCGTGCCGCGCGAGACGATCCCGCTGGACGAGCGCCTCGTCGCGCTCGGTGGTCGAGGGCACCCGGGACGGGCTGCACGAGGACCTCGAGCGCAAGCTGGCCGAGGGAGCGTCTCCGCTGGCGATCATCAACGGTCCGCTGATGCGGGGCATGGACGAGGTCGGGCGGCTGTTCAACGCCAACCAGCTGATCGTCGCCGAGGTGCTGCAGAGCGCGGAGTCGATGAAGGCGGCGGTGGCCTTCCTCGAGCCCCACATGACCGCGTCCGAGACCGCCTCCCGCGGCCGGATCGTGCTCGCCACGGTCAAGGGCGACGTCCACGACATCGGCAAGAACCTGGTCGAGATCATCCTCGGCAACAACGGCTTCGAGGTCGTCAACCTGGGCATCAAGGTGCCGCCCCACGACATCGTGGCGGCGGTTCGCGAGCATCGCCCCGACGCCATCGGGCTCTCCGGGCTGCTGGTGAAGTCGGCCCACCAGATGGTCGTCACCGCCGAGGAGCTGCGCGAGGCCGGTATCGCCGTGCCGGTGCTGGTGGGTGGGGCCGCGCTCTCGGAGGGCTTCACCCGCCAGCGGATCGCGCCGGCGTACGGCGGTCCGGTGGTCTACTGCGCGGACGCGATGGCGGGCCTGGACGCGATGCGTCGGGTGGTCGCGGGCGACGCCTCGAGCCTCGCCGCGATCCCGTCCCCGGAACCGGCGGCGGCCCCGCAGCGGGCGGAGCGCGCCGCTGCCCGCCGCTCGTCCCGGGTGCGCACAGACATTCCGCCGCTGGCGCCGCCCTACCCCGACCGAAGGGTCCTCCGCGAGGTGCCGCAGCTGCGCGAGCTGTGGTCGTACGTCAACCCGCAGATGCTGTATGGCAAGCACCTGGGTCTCGGCGGCCGGGTGGCCGCCAGGATCAAGGACCGCGACCCCAAGGCCCTCGCCCTGCGCGAGGTGGTCGAGGCGGTCCAGTCCGAGGCCGTCGGCTGGATGCGGGTCCGGGCGGTGTGGCGCTTTCTTGCCGCCGAGCCGGAGGGCGACACGGTGCGTCTCTTCGACCCGGCCTCGGGGGAGCCCGTGCACCGCTTCACCTTCCCGCGTCAGCCGAAGCCGGAGGGCCTCTGTCTGGCCGACTACGTGCTGCCGCCGCGGGGACGGCTGCGGGACAGCGTCGCGGTCTTCGTCGTCACCGCCGGAGAGGGAGTGCGCGCCCGCGCCGAGGCCGCCAAGGACGGGGGCGAGCTGCTCGCCAGCCACGTGCTGCAGGCACTCGCCCTGGAGACCGCCGAGGCCGCCGCCGAGTGGCTCCACCGCCGGTTGCGCGAGTGGTGGGGATTCCCGGACCCGCCGGAGCTGACCATGCGGGACCGCTTCGCGGCCCGCTACCGGGGCCGGCGCTACTCCTTCGGCTACCCCGCCTGCCCCTCACTCGACGACCAGGCCGGGCTGTGGCCGCTGCTCGAGCCTGGCGAGATCGGCGTCGAGCTCACCGACGGCATGATGATGGACCCCGAAGCCTCGGTCTCGGCGCTGGTCTTCCACCACCCCGACGCACGCTACTTCTCCGCAGTCGGAGTGACCCGCTAGGACTGCGGAGGTCCAGGGACACCGAAGAGCACACTCCCGGTTCGGACCGTCGAGTCGGGCGGAACGATCCCGGCAGCGGATCCGGGAAGCCGACGTCGTGTCCGTCCGGTGGGGGCGGCCGGCTGCGGGCGGCGCGCGCCCGCCACCTGCCGCCCTTCGCCCGACCCCGGGCTCTCGCCTCCGTGTGAACCGAAGCGGCCACGTTCGCTCACCGGTCGCCTGGGTTGCGAGCACGGCCCACGCTGCGTCTCTGCGTGTCGGTGGTTCAGTCCCCGCGTCGCGCTGAGACACGTCGCTGTCGCG
This sequence comes from uncultured Acidobacteriota bacterium, assembly GCA_963714745.1. Lineage (GTDB taxonomy): Bacteria > Acidobacteriota > Thermoanaerobaculia > Thermoanaerobaculales > Sulfomarinibacteraceae > CAVQPK01. Next base: position 164,602 of record CAVQPK010000007.1, on the reverse strand, counting down.
GCGGTGCACGTCCCTGTCGCGTTGGTCCCTTCACTGAACTCACCGCAGGAACGATCGTTGTGGTCGAGGATCGACAGCCCGCCGGGAGCACCCGGCACCAGGAACGGCCGCCGCGATCGCGGGGCCGCGACCACAAGGAGGACGAGATGGACATCCGCCGCGTACTGATCATTGCCGCCGCGTTCGCGCTGGCCCTTCCGCTTGCCGCGCTGGCTCAGGGCTCGCTGGAGGACCTCGACGAGGGTGCGATCCGCTACATCTCGGAGACCCGAGACCTCGACGGCTTCGGCATCAGCCGGGCGGAGACCTCAACCTACTCCGCGTTCGGGTTCGTACCGCTCAACAGCGATCAAACCTACTACACCTTCTTCGACGGGTACCGCTATCTCTCGACCGGCACCGCTGCAGGTGTCGGCATGGACCTCCCGGCGGGGACCGACATCCCTCTCGGCGCGCTGGTCGGCTCCGTCTGCACGTACGTGGTCGACAGCGACTCGACCGCTCAGATCGAGCTCGAGCTGTGGCAGTTCGAACACCCCGCGAACACCTCCGGCGCGTCGCATCAGAAGCAGCTCGGGTCGACCGTCACCTCGGGTGTCAGCTGGGACGACGGCTACAAGATGCTGTGCGTGGTTCCGTTGCATCGCGTCACGACCTTTGCCGACATCAACTCGGATGGCAAGTACGGCACGATCTCCTACGCCGTGCGCATCGACTTCACGAAGTCGAACGTGCTGACTCAGCACGGCGCCGTGAGCGTGCTCTGGCAGCGCCAGCTCAGTGCCGCGCCGGCTTCTGCTTCGTTCACCGACGTGCCCACCGGCCACTGGGCCTTCCAGCATGTCGAAGCGCTCAAGGACTCGGGCATCACCGGCGGCTGCGGCCCGACCACCTTCTGCCCGGACAGCCCGGTCACCCGCGCCCAGATGGCGGTCTTCCTCGCCAAGGCCCTCGGGCTGCACTTCGAGAACTAGTCCTCACCAACAACCGCGACCAGTGAGAGCCGGCCGAGAGGCCGGCTCTCTTTGTTGTTTGCATCAGCTGCTGCCTCAGGGCGTAGAATCAGTCTCGATTGCACCCGGATGGAGACCCCGATGCCCAGATTCGCCACCGCCATGTTCCTTCTCGCGGTCGCCTCCACGGCGCCGGCCGAACCCGTCAACGGCGAGCGCAAGACCGTGGTCGGTACGCTGGCGGTCGCGGGGTGCACCGAGCACCAGCCGCCCGCCGACTGTTTGCGTCCGGGCAACCCGGTGGTGCTCGAGGCCGCCAACGGCGAGATCTTCCTGCTCCACGGGGTCGAGCGGATCGACCTCGAGCGGCTACAGGGGCTGACGACGCGCCCGGTTGTGGTGACCGGTCCGTTCTCCTGGCTCGGCAAGGTGCGCACGTTGCGGCTGGACGTGATCCGTGCCGCCGGCAACCAGGAGGTGGAGACGGCCCGGTCGGCCGAGCCGGAGGGCTTGATGGTGCAGTACTTCATCACCATCCTGCGCCCCGGTCCCGCTCAGCAGGGGATCGACGAGACGCGCCGCGCCGCGCTGATGGTCGGCCACTTCGGCCACATCCGGCGGCAGGCCGCGGCCGGCACGCTCCGCCTGGCCGGGCCGTTCGGGGAGCAGGAGCCCGAGCGCTGGCTGCCCGGCATCTCGCTCTACGTGACGGACTCGCTCGCGGCGGCGGAGGCGCTCAGCGCCGAGGACCCGGCGATCGCCGCCGGCTATTTCATCGCCGAGATCCTGCCCTGGTGGGGCCCCGAGAGCCTCGCGTACTGAGGTCGGGTCAGGCCTGGTAGAGCGCGATCACCGCGCCGGCCGGGTCGCGGATGACGGCGTATCGCGCCTCCCCCATCGACTTCGGACCCGCAACGACCGACCCGCCGAGCTCGACCACGCGGGCCAGGCTGTGGTCGAGGTCCTCGATCACCACGTAGGCGAGCCAGGCGACCGGGAGATCGTCGTTGGCGCCCCGCGCGTGGCAGACTCCGGCAACCCCACCGCCGCCGGGCGGCACCATCACGAAGTCGGCGTAGCCTCCCATGTCGATCTCGCTCGACGTCCAGCCGGTGACCGCGGTGTAGAAGTCGCGGATTCGCGGCGCGTCGGCGACCGTCAGGTCAAACCATCCGATCGATCCCACAGCAGGCCGTTCGGCACCGCTCATGTTGACCCCCGTCTCCTCGATGAGAACCAGTCTACACGAGCCTGCGGGTCCCGCCATGCAGCTGGCCGAGGCTCGGGCGGTTCGAGATTCCGACCGGTGGACGGCGCGTATGATGGCGGCGTGGAGCCACGGACCAACGCCCGAGTCGCCCTCACCCGTCCGGTCAGCGCGACCCTCGACCGGTGCCAGCTCACTCACCTCGAGCGGACGCCGATCGACGTCGCGCTCGCCCGGGCCCAGCACGCCGCCTACGAGGCCGTGCTCGAGGAGCTGGGCTGCCGGCTCGAGCGCCTTCCGGCCCTCGACGACCACCCCGACGCGGTGTTCGTGGAGGACTGTGCGGTGGTGCTCGACGAGCTCGCGGTGGCCACCCGACCCGGGGCGCCCGCGCGCCGCGCCGAGGTCGCGAGCGTGGCCGAGGCCATCTCCCGCCATCGGCCGGTGGTCCGCCTCGAGAGCCCTGCGGCACTCGACGGAGGCGACGTGCTCCGCCTGGGCCGGACGCTCTTCGTCGGCCGCACGAGCCGTTCCGACCGGGCGGGCGCCACGGCGCTCGCGGCGGCGGTCGAGCCCTCCGGGTACCGGGTGGTCGTGATACCGGTGACCGGCTGCCTGCACCTCAAGAGCGCGGCCACTTCGGTCGACGACGGCGTCGTCCTGGTCAACCCGCAGTGGGTCGACCCGCGGGACTTCTCCGGCCACGAGTGGCTCGAGGTCGACCCGTCGGAGCCCCACGCGGCGAACGCGCTGCGAATCGGTCGAACGGTGGTCGTGGCGGCTGCCTTTGGGCGCACCCGCGACCGCCTCGAAGCTCGTGGCATCGAGGTCCGCGCGGTTGATCTTTCGCAGCTGGCTCTGGCCGAGGGCGCCGTGACCTGCTGCAGCGTGATCATCGAGGCGCCGGGCGGCCGGGCGCAGAGCGGGAGGCGGTAGATGGCGGAGGGACACAGAGGTTGGGGCTGCTGGCTGTGGGGCTGCGCGATCACGGTCTTTGTCCTGATCGGCGGCATCGGGGCCTGTGTGTACATGGTCCGGGGCGCCCATGCGGGCCTCACGGCGGCCACCGAGGCCTATCTCGAGGACGTCGGCCGCGGCGATCTCGAGGCCGCCTACGACCGGCTCGGCGAGGGGGTGACGACCGAGCTCGACGAGCAGGAGTACATCAACTTCGAGACCGCCGTCCGGGAGAGGCTCGGGGCCCGAACCGGGGTCAGGCTGGCGGGCATGAACATCAATCGCACGCCGCAGGGCAGCCGCGCCCGGGTCGAGTACCTCGCCGAGTTCGAGCGCGGCAGCGCGCGGATCCGCTTCTCACTCGAAGAGCGCGCCGACGGCTGGGTCATCCAGGGAGTCACCTACTCCGACTCCTCCGAGCTCGAGGCCCTGCTGACCTGCCCGAAGTGCGGCCAGGCGGTGAGCCAGGAGGACCGCTTCTGCCCCCAGTGCGGCGAGCGCCTCCCCGGCGCGGAGTGAACGACAGAGGCTCGGAGACAGAGAGACACAGAACCCTCCTCTCCGTCCCGGTGTGATGGGGCTCCGTGGTCCTCTCTGTGTCTCTGTGCCTCTGTGGTATTTCGCCGTTTACCCGGTGCGGCGGGTGGCGGGGCTGAGGGCGGCGAGGCGGCGGGTGACGGCGTCGCGGGCGCGAGCGCCGGACACGGCGACGAAGATGGTGTCGTCGCCGGCGACCGTACCGACCACACCGGCGAGATCGAGGCTGTCGACCGCGAGCGCGACGCCGGGGGCCTCCCCCGGGGGGGTCTTGAGCACCAGCAGGTGGTCGCCGGCCGGCGCGATACCCAGGAGGTAGGCCGCGACCCGGGCCTCCCGCGGATCGCCGGAGGGCGCTTCGGGGGGCGGCGGCGCATAGCGGCCGTCGACCTTGACCAGGCCGAGAGCGGCGACGTCGCGTGAGACCGACGCCTGGCTGGCCGCAAGACCCTTCTCGGCAAGCGCCGCGGCGAGCTCGTCCTGGGTTTCCACGCGCCGGGACGCGACCAGCGCCAGGATCAGCTCGCGGCGACGGCGGCTCTTCACCGACCACCTTCCCTGGCGCGCCCGACCAGGCCCGCCAGCGCGGCGTCGAACGCCCTGCGCCGCCTCCCGATCCGCCTCCGCCAGCTCCGGAGATCGCGGGCCAAGGCGGCGAAACCGGGCGCGCCGACACCACCGAGGTGGGTTCGGGCCGAGCGGACCTCGTCGGCCGGCAGCTCCGGCACGGCGACCCCCGCGCGGACCTCGTCCGCGACCTGGTGGTAGGCGGCACGGAAGCTGGCGCCGCCGCGCACGCGGCGGAAGACCTCGTCGGTGGCGAGCAGGTCCCCGGTCACCGCCGCCGCGCAGGCGCGCCGGTCGACGCCGATCCTGGGTATCGCCCGGGCCATGGCCGTCACCGCCTCCTCGGCCAGGTCGAGACCCCTGAACAGGGGCCCCTTGGCCAGCTGCAGGTCGCGATGGTAGCCGCTCGGCAGCGGCCCTGCCACCGCCGCACACTCGACGGTGAGCCCGAGCAGGGCGCCCGCCCGCGCCCGGGTGAGCTCGAACAGGTCGGGGTTCTTCTTCTGGGGCATGATGCTGGACCCTGTGGCGAGCCCGCTCGGCAGCTGGAGGAAGCCGAACTCCTCGGAGCTCCACAGGATCACGTCCCAGGCGAGCCGGCCGAGATCATGGGCGACTGCCCACAGGGCGGCGAGCACCGCGGCCTCGAGCTTGCCCCGGGACGCCTGAACGACGGTCACCGCCCGCTGGACGGAGGCGAAGCCGAGCCGCTCGCTGACCAGGGCCCGGTCGATCGGCAGGGGCACACCGTAGCCGGCCGCGCTGCCGAGCGGCGACCGGTCGGCGAGGTCGAGGGCGGCCTCGACGAGACCCAGGTCCTCGACCAGTGACTCGGCCAGGCCCGCGCCCCAAAGGCCGATCGAAGAGGGCATCGCGCGCCGCTGGTGGGTGTAGCCCGGCATCAGCACCCGCTCGTGTCGGCGGCCGAACCGCGCCAGCGCCGTGGCGAGGTCGACCGTCCGGTCCATCACCGCCAGCAGGCGGTCCTTGACCACCAGCCGAAGGTCGACCATCACCTGGTCGTTGCGGGAGCGCCCGGTGTGGACCCGCTCGCCGAGCTCGCCCAGGCGCGCGACCAGCCGGCCCTCGAGCGCGGTGTGCACGTCCTCGTCGGCCTCGGTCACGGTCAGGGTGCCGCGGCGGGCGTCGTCGAGGGCCTCGGCCAGCGCGCGGCGCAGGCGGGCGCCGTCGGACCGGCTCAGCAGCCCGCAGGCCTCCAAGCCCTCCACGTGGGCGAGGCTGCCGAGGATGTCCCAGCTCAGCAGCCTGCGGTCCCAGACCCGGTCGTCACCCACGGTGTAGGCCGCGACCGCGGCGTCGAGCTCTCCCCACAGGGTCACCGTGGTCGTCGTCACGACAGGTACTCCTCGGCGAGCGCGGCGTACAGCTCCGCCGCCCGCTCGACCTCGGCGAGATCGACCCGCTCGTCGGGCCGGTGCGACCAGTCCGACTCGCCAGGGCCCAGCTTGAGGGCGTCGACGTGGCGCAGGAAGACCCAGTCGGAGCAGGTCGGCGACGCGAACGGCCGTGCGTCCGGCGCGACCCGGCCGAGGGCGGCCAGCAGCCCCGAGCCGGGCGGGGTTTCGGCCGGCACCAGCCGGTCGGAGAGCACCTCGACCCGTGCTGCGACCGCCCGGGCGACCGCGTCGACCACCTCCCGGTGGCTCATCACCGGGGTGGTCCGGATGTCGAGCACCGCCTCCGCCCGCGGCGGCGTGACGTTGCGGGCGACGCCGGCGGAGAGCATGGTCGGGGTCACGGCGATTCCGCCCAGGGTCGGGTGACGGCCCGGCAGCTCGAGGGCGGCGAGGGCGACCAGGTCGGCGGCGGCGCGCTCGATCGCGTTGACCGGCCTCGGCACCCGGCCCGCGGCCCTTCCCGCGTGGAGCTGCTCGCCCTGCCACACGAGCTTGAGCAGCAGCTGGCCGCGTTGGGCGGTGGCCGGCTCGAGCGAGGTGGGCTCCCCCACCACCGCTGCATCGGGAGGACCGCCGAGACGGCGCAGCGCCTCGGGCATGGTGGTGTCGCGGGTCTCCTCGGAGTAGGTGGCGAGCACCACCAGCCGGCCGCGCGACGGGCCTCCTGCGGCGGCGAGCCGGGCAGCAGCAGCCGCCATCGCCGCCACCGACGCCTTGGCGTCGACCGCGCCGCGGCCGAAGAGCAGGCCGTCGTCGGTGGTCGCACCATAGGGATCCCGGGTCCAGCCCTCCCCCGGAGGCACGGTGTCCAGGTGCGAGGCGAAGAGCAGGGTCGGGCCGGGGGACCTGCCGACCGCTTCGAGGCGCACCGCCGCGTCGTCGACCGCGGGCTCGAGACCCCGGGCCTGGGCCCAACCGGCCAGCACCCGCGCCGCCTCCGCCTCGGCTCCCGAGGGGCTCGGGGTCGCGACCAGCTCGGCGAGCAGCCCGGCGGGATCGCCGAGGCTCACAGCTCGCGCTCCCGGTAGCTCTCCATCTCCCGGCGGGCGACGATCATCGTGCCCGAGCCGTGGCCGGTGAAGAGCTCCAGCAGCAGCGAGTCGGGCTGCCGGCCGTCGATGATGTGGGTCCGTCGCACGCCGCCCGCCACCGCCCGCAGGCAGGCCTCGACCTTGGGCCGCATCCCGCCCCGAACGCCGCCGCTCCCGAGCAGCTCGCGGAGGTCGTCGGGGCAGGCGAAGGCGACCAGCGACGAGGGGTCGTCCGGCTCCCGCAGCAGCCCGGGCGCCCCGGTCAGGTAGATCAGCTTCTTCGCCTTGAGGGCGCTCGCCAGAGCCTCGGCGAGCGTGTCGGCGTTGACGTTGAGCACCTTGCCGTCGGCGTCCGCCGCAAGCGAGGCGACCACCGGAACGTAGCCGCGCTCGAGCAGCAGCTCGAGCAGCGCGACGTCGACCGAGTCGACGTCGCCGACCTCGCCGAAGTCGACCGATCGCAGCTCGCCCTCGTCGTCGGTCACCTCGACCGGGGGCCGGCGGTGGGCCACGACCAGCCCGGCGTCGATACCGGACAGGCCGACAGCCTTCACGCCGTGGCCGGTGAGCGCCGACAAGACGTCGACGTTGAGCCGTCCGGCGTAGACCATCTTCGCCACCTCGAGCACCTCGGGAGTGGTCACCCGGCGCCCTGCGACGATCTCCGGCTCGAGGCCGAGCCGGCGGCCGAGCTCGGTCGCCTGGGGCCCTCCGCCGTGGACCAGCACCACCCGGATCGAGAGCGACTCCAGCAGGGCGATCTGGATCGCGATTTCGTCGAGCCGGTCGGGCGAGGCCATCACCTCGCCGCCGAGCTTGACCACGAAGATCTGGTCGCGGTAGAGCCGGGTGTAGTCGAGGGCCTCCTTGAGGCCCTGCACGAGCTCGGTCATGAGCCACCTCCGAGCAGCTCGAGCAGCAGCGCCCGCTGGGCGTGCAGCCGGTTCTCGGCCTGATCGGTGACCACCGACCAGGGCCCGTCGAGCACCCCGTCGGTGACCACCACGTTGCGACGCACCGGCAGACAGTGCATGAAGATCCCCGCGCCGATCCGGGTCGAGGCCATCCGGCGCTCGTCGATCCGCCACCCCCGGTGCGGCGCCCTCAGCTCGGCCTCGGCGGTGGCATCGCCGAAGTGGGCGAGACACCCCCAGCTCTTGGCGTAGACCGCGTCGGCTCCCGCCACCGCGTCGTCGAGGTCATCGATCTCGACCAGGCGGCCGCCGTTCCTCCCGGCGCAGGCGCGGATCGACGCGGTGTCCTCAGGGTCGAGGTCGTAGCCCGGGGGCCGCGCGATCACGACCTCCATCCCGAGCCGCGCGGCGGCCAGCGCGGCCGATGCCGGGACCGCGGTCGGCAGCGGCTTCGGGTGCCACGCCCAGGCGAGCACGAACCGCCGGCCGGCGAGCCGGGACCCGAGCTTCTCGCGCAGGGTGAGGGCGTCAGCCAGGCCCTGGCACGGGTGGCGACGGGCCGACTCCAGGTTGATCACCGGCACGCCGGCGTGGCGGGCGAAGCCCTTCACCACCGCGTCCTCGCGCGCCTCGGCCCAGGTCTCGGCGCTCGGGAAGGCGCGCACCGCGAGCGCGTCGGCGTAGCGCCCCAGCACCCGCGCGGCCTCGATCATGTGCTCGGCGGGCCGCCGTCCATGACCACGCCGTCGCGGGTCTCGATCGCCCAGCTGCCGCGGCCCGGCTCGAGCACCACCGCGTGGCCGCCGTGGCGCACCATCGCCACCTCGAACGACGTGCGGGTGCGCAGGGAGGGATCGAAGAAGACCATCGACAGCACCTTGCCGGCGAGGGCGGCGTCGCCGCGCCGGTCTTGAGCTTCGCGGCACGATCGAGCAACCCGAGGATCTCCGCGTCGGACCAGTCGTCGGTGGCGAGAAAGAGCGCGGGCTCATGCGAGCACCTCCTCGAGAGCGGCCACGAATCGCGCCGCCTCGTCGTCGGTCAGCACCAGCGGCGGCAGCAGACGCAGCACGGCGGGGTCGATCGCCGTCCCGACCAGGATGCCCCGTTCGAACAGCGCCTGCTGCACCGGTCGCGCCGGCCGGTCGAGCACCACGCCCAGCAGCAGCCCGCGGCCGGTGATCCTGACGACCCCCGGCATCGCCGCCAGCGCCGCCGCAGCTGCGCTCGAGCTTGCGCGCCCGGCCCGCAGGTCCTCGTCGCGAGCACCTCGAGTTGGCGGTCGCGGCGGCGCAGGGCACCGGCCCGCCGCCGAAGGTGGTGCCGAGGTCGCGCGGCCGACCGCGCGGCGATCGCCCCGACAACAGCACCGCCCCCATCGGCAGGCCGGCGGCGATCCCCTTGGCCAGGGTCACCAGGTCCGGGGTGACGCCGTACGACTGCGCGGCGGTGAACGCGCCGGTCCGGCCGCAGCCGCACTGGACCTCGTCGAAGATCAGCAGCGCGCCGACGGCATCGCAGGCCGGCCGCGCCGCCCGCAGGAAGTCCGGCGCAGCGTCGCGGGCGCCGGCCAGGCCCTGCACCGGCTCGAGGAGCACCGCGGCCACCGGCCTCGACCACCGCGGACAGCGCCTGCGGATCGTCGAACCCGATGACGGTGCCTCCTCGACCAGCGCCGCCCCGCCCGCGCGGTCGCGCGAGCCCGCGGTACCTGGCGATCCCCGAGGCGGCGAGCGTCGCGAGCGTGCGGCCGTGGAATCCGCCTTCGAAGGTCACGACCCTGCGCCGGCCGGTGATCCGGCGCGCGAGCTGGAGGGCGTTCTCGTTGGCCTCCGCGCCGGAGTTGACCAGGAAGGCGGCTCGAGCGCAGGCGGCGCCATCGCCGCGAGCAGCCCGAAGAGGCGGTCGCGGATGTCGAGTGGGACCGCGTTGGAGTAGAACAGCAGCTGCTCGGCCTGCTCCCGACCGCCGCCACGACCTGCGGGTGGCAGTGGCCCGTCAGCGCCACCGCGTGACCGCCGTAGAGGTCGAGCATGGCGCGCCCGGCGGCGTCGTCCAACATCGACCCCGACCCGCGAAGGGGACGAACGGCAGCCGCGCGTAGACCGGGAGCTCCATCTCGACGGTCTCCGTCAGCACGGGAAGATCCCCGGGAAGTCGAGCCCCGAGTCCTCGTCGAGCCCGAGGGCGAGGTTCGGCGCACTGCACCGCCTGGCCGGCGGCGCCCTTGACCAGGTTGTCGATGGCGACCAGCACGATGACCTCCCGGCCGCCGTCCCGGGCGGCGGCATGCAGGTGGGCGAAGTTGGTCCCGGCGACCGCGGCGACCTCGGGCGGCCGGTCGAGCACGGACGAACGGACGGCCTCTGTAGCCAGCGGGCGACCTGGCGAGCGGGTCGGCGATGGGCGTCGACGGCCGCAGATGGAGGCAGACGTGGATCCCACGCACCAGTGGGGCCGAGTGGGTGAGCAGCGTGCAGTGCGCCCCGGGCGCGCCGGACCAGGCCCGGAGCCGCTCGGCGATCTCGGCCTCGTGGCGATGGCCGGTCACACTGTAGGCGAAGAAGTTGTGCGCGCGGCGAGGGTGGTGCGTGGCCGCCTTGGGCTCGGCGCCCGACCCGGAGGAGCCGGTCGCGGCGACCGCCACCGGAGGTGCGGCGAGCGCGCCGGGGCCGGCGAACGGCCGCAGACCGAGCAGCGCCGCGGTGGCGAAGCAACCCGGCACCGCGATCCGCCGGGCCCCGGCGAGCTCGCTGCCGACCACGTCGGCGAGGCCGTAGCGGAACTCCGCGACCGCCGAGAAGTCGGCGTGGTCCCCGTAGGCCGCCTCGGAGAGCGCCCGGTCCCGGATCCGGAAGTCGGCCGCGGTGTCGATCACCAGCGGCGCCGCGGAGAGCTCGCGCAGGATGAGCTGCGAGCGGCCATGGGGAAGCGCGAGGAACACCACCTCCGCCCAGGTCGCGGCGCCGGCGGGGTCGGGCGACTCGAAGCGCTGCTCCGGCAGGTGCACCAGCGCCGGGTGGACCTCGGCCGCCGGCCGCCCGGCGCCGCTGGCCGAGAACGCCCGCACCGTGCCCACCTCCGGATGCCCGGCAAGCAGGCGCAGCAGCTCACCGCCGACGTAGCCGGAGGCGCCGATCACGGCAACGCGGAGCCCCTCACGCGCGGCCACGGACCGCCTCCAGCACCAGCCGCACCAGCTCGCCGTCGTGGCGCCGCGCGTTGGCCGCCGGCAGGCCGAGCTGGTCGCGGATGAACCGGCAGCCGACCTCGTTGTCGGTCGCCGGGCCCGAGATCACGGTCGGCCGCAGGCCGAAGCGCTCCTCGAGCACCCGCACGGCGCCCCAGGCCGCGACCTGGTCGGGTGCGCAGCACACCAGCGCCGCGGAAAGCGCCATCAGCGGCGCGTCCGCGAGCAGCACCGCGACCCCGTACTCGCCGAGGATGCCGTCGCCGAGCTCGGCGACGACGACCTCCGGCCGGTGCACCCGCGACCAGCTCGTTGAGCAGGCCGTGGGCGGTCGGCAGCGCCGTGGCGGCGTTGGTGGAGACGATCCCGGCGTCGTTGAAGGTGAGCGCCGCGACCGCGCCCGGCGTCGACCATCGCCAGCGAGTCCCGGCGCAGCGACACGCCGGTGAGCTTGACCCCCGCCACCCGGAGCCCGGCCCGGGTGAGCCCGTGCACCATCTCGGCGGCGGCCATGGTCTTGCCGGCGTTCATGCAGGTGCCGGCGACGAAGACGACCGGCACGCGGCCCTCCAGCCGTTCGGCCGAGGCCACCGCGCCGTCGAGGATGTGGGCCGGGCGGCCGACCCGGTCGCCGGTGCGAGGGAAGGACAGCACCGCCCCCAGCACCTCGGCGTCGAAGGGCGGCCCGAGGTCGGGGTTGACCGCGGTGCAGCGGCCGAGCACGCCGCCCATGTTCAGCACCTGGACGACGTCGCCGGGCGCGAGCGCCTCGGGGACCTCGCCGGCGTAGCCGCGCAGCGCGCGGCGGCTGCCGAGCACGCCGGCGAGCAGATCGCCGGCGCGCAGCGCGGACCATCCGTCCGCCGGTGTCCTCGACCTGGTTGTAGACCGTCTTCGTCGGTCAGGATCCGCACCGCCAGCACGTATCCCTCGCGGCACGACGATCTCGGGCCCGACCAGCACCTCGCGACCGATGCGGGCGTTGCGGGTCGACGGACGCGATCCGGTCGAGGCGAAGCGTGGTCGTCACCACGGCGGACCCTCCCCCGCCCGCGCCGCGAGCAGTCGACGGGATCGCCGACGACCTTGGCGAACGCCCGCGCCTCGTCGCCGGTCCACAGCGCGTTGCTCTCGCCGTAGCGGGCCACCGTCGGGTCCATCAGGCTGTGCGGGCTGCGCACGCCGGTGACCAGGAAGCTGCCGGCCGCGAGCCGGACCCGCGTCTCCCCGATGACCCGTCGCTGCGAGCTGGCGATCATCGCCTCGATGTCGCGCATCACCGGATCGAAGGCCTGGCCCTCGTGCAGGCGGTCGCCCCAGAACTGGGCCAGGTGGTCCTTCCAGAACGACTGCCACCGGGTCAGCACCAGCTTCTCCAGCTCGCGGTGGGCGGCAACCAGCACCATGGCCGCGCCGGCCTCGAAGCCGATCCGGCCCTTGATGCCGAGCACGGTCTCGCCGAGGTGGATGCCGCGCCCGATGCCATGGGGAGCAAGCCGCCCCGCCAGCGCCGCGACCAGGTCCGGGCCCGGCATCAGGGCGCCGTCGAGCGCCGCCGGGAGGCCCTGCTCCCAGTCCGATCTCGAGCTCCTCGGGCGCCGGCGACGACGCCGTACCGGCGCCGGGCCAGGCGTCTTCCGGCGGCCCCTGCCAGGGGTCGTGGGTCCAGCCGCCGCCGAGGGTCGTCCCCCACAGGCCGCGGTTGACCGAGTAGCGGCCCGCACCCTCGGGAACCTCGAGGCCCCAGCTCTCGAGGGCCGCGATCGCCCGCTCCCGCGTCAGCCCGAGCTCGCGGATCGGCGCGAGCGATCGGCACACCGTTGCAGCAGCACCGCGGAATGCGACGTCGAACCGCACCTGGTCGTTACCGGCGCCGGTCGAGCCGTGGGCGACGGCGTCGGCGCTGAGCTCGCGGGCGACCCGCGCCACCTCGACCGCCTGCTGGGTCCGCTCGGCCGCCACCGAGACCGGGTAGACCGCGCCGCGCAGCACGTTGCCCCGGATCAGCGTCGACACGAACCCGTCCCACACCGCCTGCCGGGCGTCGACCTCCCGATGGGCGACCGCCCCCGCGGCCCGCGCCCGCCGGGCGATCAGGTCGAGCTCGGCGCGCTCGAAGCCGCCGGTGTCGACGGTCACCGTGGTGACCTCGAACCCGCGCTCCCTGGTCAACCAGGCGACGCAGAACGAGGTGTCGAGACCTCCCGAGTACGCCAGCACCACCCGCATCGGACCTCCTCCATCCGAGTGAATTCGGAATGGAAAATGCATAATTATGCAATACCCGCGATCTGTCAACCCCGGGCCTGCGACCGGTCGGCTCCGCGAGCCACTCCTTGCCGGGCCGGGTACACTCGTTCGCGACGGCTCGGGTCTGCCGCCGGGGAGGAGACGATGCGGGCGACCATGACCTTCGCGGCGAGGCCAGCGCATGCGATCACGGGCGCGGCGGCCTCGGCCCTCGCCCTGGTCGCGGCAGCCGACGGGGTCGCCCGGCTCGCCACCGAACCCGGACCACCGGTGGCTTCCCTGGTCCGGGTCGCGGTCGCCGTGGTCGCCCTGATCCTGGTCGTCTTCCACCTCGCTGCGGTGCTGCGCGCTCGGCGACGGCCGGTGCTCGCGGTGGGCGACGGGTGGTTCGACTACGCCCCCCCGGAGGCGATCCAGGCACGGCGGGTCCGGGCCGAGGACGTCCAGGGCGTCGCCTGGTCCGGGGACGACGCGCTCGGGATCCGGCTCGCGTCGGGTGAGGTGCTGGACCTCAACCTCTACTCTCTGCCCAAGCCGGTCCGGAAGCAGGCAACCACGGCGGTCCGCTCCTTCGTTTCACGTCACACGTCGCCTGGGAGCGGCACGTGAGCCTTCGTCGGACCGCGCTCGGGATCCTGCTCGTGTCCTTGGTCAGCTGTGCCGCCCCGTCCCCCGAGCCGCCTCCCTCCGGCCCTCGGGTCCACCACGTGGTGCTGTGCTGGCTCGCCACCCCTGGAGACGCCGAAGCCGCCGCGCGGCTGGCGAAGACCACCCGGGATCTCGCCCGGCTCCCGGGCGTGCTCGAGCTCCGGACCGGTGGTCCGCTGCCGAGCGACCGGCCCGTGGTCGACGACTCCTTCGACCTCGGGATCGTGATGACCTTCGCCGACCCCGACGCGCTCGCCGCGTACCTCGCCCATCCGGATCACCTGCGAGCCGTCGACGAGGTGCTGCGACCGCTGGTCGCGCGCATGGTCGTCTACGACATCCTCGAGTAGCCGTCGCACCCCGCGGTGGTAGACTCCGCCGACGCCACCGGGAGAATCGCGGATGAGCACGTCACCCGACCGACCTGATCTGAGTGCCCTGAAGATCGACCGCGAGACGGCGCCGCGCCCGTCGGGGCGCCGCGCCCTCGTCGTGGCGGCGCTGGTGCTCGTGGCTCTCGCCGCGGCCACGATCGCGCTCGTCGCGCGCAGCGCGCCGGCAGAGGTCACCACGGCGACCGCCCGGCCGGCGGCGGCGACCGGCGCCGCCACCGTGCTCAACGCCTCGGGCTACGTCACGCCCCGCCGGCGGTCGACGGTCGCCGCCAAGATCACCGGCCGGGTGACCGAGGTGCTGGTCGAGGAGGGCATGGAGGTCGCCAAGGGCCAGGTGCTGGCTCGTCTCGACGACTCGGACGCCCGCCGTCGCGCCGCCGCCATCAGCGCCGACCGCGACGTCGCCCGGGCGTCGCTGGACGAGATCGAGGTCGAGCTGGTCGATGCCGAGCGGACCCTCCGGCGCACCCGGGAGCTGGCCGCCGACGGCGTGGTCGGCGAGCAGGACCTGGACAGCGCGGCGACCGCGGTCGCCGCGCTCCGGGCGCGGCTCGAGGTGGCACGGCGCAGCCTGGAGGCCGCCGAGGCCCAGCTCGCCGTGTCCGAGCAGGATCTGGAGAACTACACCATCCGGGCGCCCTTCGACGGCATCGCGGTGTCCAAGGACGCCCAGCCCGGCGAGATGGTGTCGCCGGTCTCGGCGGGGGGCGGCTTCACCCGGACCGGGATCTCGACCATCGTCGACATGGCCTCGCTCGAGGTCGAGGTCGACGTCAACGAGTCCTACATCGCCAAGGTCGCGCCGGACCAGAGGGTCGAGGCGGTGCTCGACGCCTATCCGGACTGGCGGATCCCGGCCAGCGTGCGCACCGTGATCCCGACCGCCGACCGGCAGAAGGCGACGGTCAAGGTCCGGATCGCCTTCGACCGGCTCGACCCGCGGATCCTGCCCGACATGGGGGTCAAGGTCTCGTTCCTCGCTCCAGAGCCCGAGGCCGGGGAGGACCAGCCGGCCGCCCGGGCGATCCTCCCGGCCGGCGCGATCCGTCGTGACGACGACCGGACGGTGGTGTGGGTGCTGAACGGCGACAGGGTCGAGCGTCGCGCCGTGACTCTCGGTCGCACCCTGTCCAACGACGTCGAGGTGCTGGCCGGGGTGGCGCCCGGCGAGCGGGTGGTGGTCGAGGGCCCCGAGAATCTCGGCGACGGCGATCGGGTTACAGTCCGATAGCAGCATCGAGCTCATCGACCGGATGACACCCTCCCCGTCGCCGGTGACGGTGATGGAGCGGGCCGGGCTCGAGAGGAGGCGTGATGGTCAGCGTGGACGGACGTTCGAACGGCAGCAGCCTGATCCGGGTGCGCAACCTGACCAAGCGCTACCGGCGCGGCAGCGAGACCATCGAGGTCCTCCAGGGCCTCAACCTGGACGTCGACAAGGGTGAGTTCGTGGCCTTCATGGGGCCCTCCGGCTCCGGCAAGACCACCCTGCTCAACCTGCTCGGCGGCCTCGACGTGCCCTCCGAGGGCACGGTCACGGTCGACGGCGACGCGATCACCTCGATGTCGTCCCGCGCCCTCACCCGGTGGCGCGCCCGCCACGTCGGCTTCATCTTCCAGATGTACAACCTGATTCCCGTGCTGACCGCGTTCGGCAACGTCGAGCTGCCGCTGCTGCTGACCCGGCTCGGCGGGGCGGACAGGCGCCGGCACGTCGAGACCGCGCTCGCCCTGGTCGGCCTCGCGGATCGTATGGACCACAAGCCGCGCCAGCTCTCCGGCGGCCAGGAGCAGCGGGTCGCGATCGCGCGGGCGATCGTCACCGACCCCACCTTCCTGCTCTGCGACGAGCCCACCGGCGACCTCGACCGCAAGGCCGGCGACGAGATCCTCGACCTGATCGAGGCCCTGGTCCGCGAGCACGGCAAGACCGTGCTGATGGTCACCCACGATCCGAGGGCTGCCGAGCGGGCGGACGTGGTGCTCCACCTCGACAAGGGTGTGCTGGTCGAGGCGGCCGAGGGGACGGCGGCGTCATGAGGTTCCTGCCCTTCGTGCTGGTCAACCTGTTCCGCAGGAAGACGCGGGCGGTGCTCACGATCGGCTCGATCGCCGTCGCCCTCTTCCTCTTCGGTCTCCTCGTCACCATCGAGACCGCCCTCAGCCAGGGGGTCGAGGTGGCCGGCGCGGACCGCCTCGTGGTCCGGAACAAGACCTCGCTGATCATGCCGTTGCCGGTGTCGTACCAGGAGCGCCTGCGCCAGATCCCCCACGTCTCGGAGGTCACCTACTCGAGCTGGTTCGGGGCGGTCTACCAGGACGAGCGCAACTTCTTCCCCCAGTTCGCGATCGACACCGAGACCTGGACCAAGGTCTACCCGGAGTACGTGGTGCCGCCCGACCAGTGGGCGGCGTTCCTCGCCGACCGAGAGGGCGCGGTGGCCGGTGAGGCGACCGCCAAGCGCTTCGGCTGGGAGGTCGGCGACCGGATCCCGCTCCGGGGCACGATCTTCTCGGGAACCTGGGAGTTCAACCTGCGCGCCATCTACCGGGGCGCGCGCCCGGAGGACGACACCTCCCAGTTCTGGTTCCACGGCAAGTACCTGGAGGAGCGGCGGCCATGGGGCAAGGGCATGGTCGGCTGGTACGTGGTCGAGGTGGACGACTCGGACCACGCGGTGGAGGTGGCCGAGGCGGTGGACGCCCGGTTCGCCAACTCGCCCTGGGAGACCTCGACCGAGACCGAGAAGGCCTTCGCCGCCGGCTTCGCCCGCCAGATCGGCAACATCCGTTTCATCGTGTTGTCGATCGGCGCGGTGGTCATGTTCACCCTGCTGCTGGTGACCGCCAATACGATGGCGATGGCGGTGCGGGAGCGCACCGCCGAGCTGGGCGTGATCAAGACCCTCGGCTTTTCCGACCGCGGCGTCCTGGCGCTGGTGCTGGCCGAGTCGCTCGCACTCGCCACCGCCGGCGGCGCGCTCGGGCTCGGCCTCGCCAAGGCCTTCACCCTGCGCGGCGACCCCACCGGCGGCATGCTCCCGCTGTTCTACCTGGCGCCGGAGAAGATCGCCCTCGGGATGGTGCTCGCGATCACGGTCGGTCTCGCCGCCGGCGTCGTGCCGGCGCTGACCGCGATGCGGCTCACGATCGTCGACGCGCTGCGGAGGGTGTGACGATGGCGATCCCGATCTCGTACAACGCCCGCAGCGTGATGGTCCGGTGGCCGGCTGCTCTCGTCGCCGTGCTCGGCATCGCCGGGACGGTCGGCGTGTTCGTGGCGATGCTGTCGATGGCGCGCGGCTTCCAGGCCACCCTGGTGGCGTCCGGGTCTCCAGCCAACGCGATCGTGCTGCGCTCCGGTGCCGACTCGGAGATGGTCAGCGCGGTGACGCTGGAGCAGGTCAAGGTGATCGGCGACGCGCCGGAGGTGGCCCGGACCGCCGACGGGGCGCCGCTGGTCAGCGCCGAGGTGGTGGTGATCGGCGCGTTCCCCCTCGCCGCCAGCGGGACCGACGCCAACGTCCAGATTCGCGGCGTGTCGTCGAGGACCTTCGACGTGCGCGAGGGCGTCAGGGTGGTCGCGGGCCGGAAGTTCAACCCCGGCACTGCAGAGGTGGTGGTGGGAAAGAACGCGGCCACGATCTACCGCGGCGTCGGCCTCGGCCAGCGGCTCGACTTCGGCGGCCAGAGCTGGACCGTGGTCGGGGTGCTCGACGCCGGCGGCTCGGCCTTCGACTCCGAGCTGTGGTGCGACGCTGCGGTGCTCAACCAGGCATTCAGGCGGCCGGAGAACATCTTCCAGTCGGTCACCGCGCGGCTCGGAACCGCCGACCTGTTCCCCGCCTTCAAGGACCGGCTCACCGCCGACCCCCGCCTGACCGTGCAGGCCAGCCGGGAGCGCGAGTACTACGCCAAGCAGTCGCGAGCGGTCTCGGCACTGATCATGACCCTCGGCTTCCTGGTCGCGATCGTGATGGGCATCGGGGCGGTGTTCGGGGCCCTCAATACGATGTACTCGGCGGTGGCCGCCCGGGCACGGGAGATCGCCACCCTGCGCGCGCTCGGCTTCGGCGGCGCCAGCGTGGTGCTCTCCTTCCTGTTCGAATCGTTGTTGATCGCGGCCGCCGGCGGAGTGCTCGGCTGCCTGGCGGTGCTGCCGGTCAACGGCTTCACCACCGGCACCATCAACTGGCAGACCTTCTCCCATCTCGCGTTCGCGTTCCGGGTGACCCCCTCGCTGCTCGCGATCGGGTTCGCTTTCGCGCTGCTGATGGGCACAGTGGGGGGGCTGCTGCCGGCCCTGCGCGCGGCCCGCCTTCCGGTGGCCTCGGCCCTGCGGGAGCTGTAGCGGCGTGTAGCCCGCATCCTTCAACAGACAGCTGCTGCGGTCGGCGATACACCGCGCTCGCGGGAATTCCCGCCGGCGCACCGTTGTCGTACCAACCAGAATCGAGACTCGGTCTGCATTCCTGAAGGGAGAAGTCGCCCGATGTCCTCGCTCCCCGACTTCGCCCCCAAAGACCAGCGGCCACTGCCGAAGATCCTCGCGGAGCTGCGCGACCAGGAGGTCACTGGCGCTCTCTCGGTGGTCTCGACCGACGTCCGGCGGGAGCTGGTCTTCGAGGCCGGCTTCATCCGGGCGACCCGCTCCGATCGTCACGACGAACATCTCGGCGAGTGGTTGACCCAACGCGGCCGGCTCGGTGCCGAGGAGGTCGCCCTCGCGCTGCTGGCCCAGGCCGGCGACCCTTCGGTTCTGCTCGGCCGCCTTCTCCTCGACCGCGATCTGATCGACGGGCCGACCCTCGTCCACGAGGTCGAGGCTCTGTCCAAGACGATCGTTCGCCGCGCCACGTCTGCGGTGCGCGATCACCTCGAGTTCCATCCCGGCGGGCGGGCCGGCGGCGGCGAGCTGCCCGACCGCGCCACTGCCCGCCTCATCCTGGCGGCCGCGCGCGAGCTCCCCCAGAACGGCGAGATCTCACAGCTGATGAGCTCCGGCCGCAGGTGGCGTCTCAACGGGAGCTCCGAAGACATCGCCCGCGACCTCGACCCGACCGAGGAGGAGCTGCGGGCGCTCGGCTCGTTCGGCAGCGGAGCCGACCTCGACCAGGTGATCCGAGACACCGAGCTCGACCGCGTGCGGCTGGGCGCCCTCGTCGCGCCGTTCGTGCTCTGCGGCGCCCTGGTCGAGATCAACGGGAATCGCGCCGAGCGCGCACGGCTGTCCAACTCCGAGCTGGCCGAGCGGGCGGCGATCGTCAGCTTCCACACCCGGGCGCCGAGCGGCGACCACTACGCGATGCTGGGCATTCCACGCGGCTCGTCCTACACCACGATCGAGCAGGCTTGGGAGCGGCAGCGCGCGTTCTTCGACCCCGGGCGAGCGGCGCGCGAGGGTCACCTCGCCGATCTCGGCGAGGCTCTCGAGCAGGCCTCCGAAAAGCTGCGGATGGCCTACCAGACCCTGTTCGACCCATCGTCGAGGGTCCGATACGACCGGGTTCGCCCCGCCGACCGCCGCCCGGTTCCCCGGGTCGACACGACGAGCGAAGGCGACTCGGCGACACAGAGCCAGGACATAGCACGACGTGAGATCGTCGGGGCCAACCTGCGGCGGGCCGAGGAGGCGCTGCGCGCCGGCGACCGCCACACCGCCTACACCCTGCTCGAGGCGGCATGCAACCTCGACCCGCAACCGGTGCCGCTGCTCACGCTGGCGCGGCTGATGCTCGCCAACCCGATGTGGTCGGAGCGGGCGCTGGCGCGGCTCAAGCAGGCGCTCGAGCTCGACCCGGGCATGGTCGACGGCTGGCTCGAGCTGGCGTCCTTCTGGCGCCGGCGCCGGAATGTCGACCGCGAGCGTCGCGCCCTCCAGCTGGCACTGACCGCTGACCCTGACGACGAGCGCGCTGCGGAGCGGCTCACCGAGCTCGACGGCGACAAGCGGGTCCGTCGTCTGCGGACCATGGCGCGCAACCCCAACCTCTAGGACCCCGAGACTGCTGAGCCTCGACCAAGGCTCACCGAACTCGGAGTCCCATGGCATCCTGAGGTGGTGATGGGCGACTC
This sequence comes from uncultured Acidobacteriota bacterium, assembly GCA_963714745.1. Lineage (GTDB taxonomy): Bacteria > Acidobacteriota > Thermoanaerobaculia > Thermoanaerobaculales > Sulfomarinibacteraceae > CAVQPK01. The sequence continues at coordinate 144,460 of CAVQPK010000007.1, read as the reverse complement.
CCGGGCGATCCGCGCGTGGTGCCTGTACGACTGGGCCAACTCCGCGTTCGCGACCACGGTGATGGCGGCGATGTACCCGCCGTTCTTCAGGGCGCTCGCGGAGGCGGCCGGGATGTCGCCGAGCCGCGCGACCGCCGCCTGGGGTTACACGGTGGCCATCGCTCTGGCGGTGATCGCGCTCGCCTCGCCTCTGCTCGGGGCGGTCGCCGACCACCTCGGGCGCCGCAAGGGATTCCTGGCCGGGTTCGTGGTGCTCGGCGTCGCGGCCACCGCAACCACGGTCGTCAACGGAGACGACACCTGGCTGCTGGCGGCGGCGCTCTTCGGGCTCGCCCAGATCGGCTTCTCGGGCGGCAACGTGTTCTACGAGGCGCTGCTGCCGAGCCTCGGCTCGGGACCGGAGCTCGACCGGATCTCGGCCCGAGGTTACGCCCTCGGCTACCTCGGCGGCGGACTGCTGCTGGTGGTCAACGCGGCCTGGGTGATCCGGCCGGACCTGTTCGGAATGGCGGACGCGGGGGTCGCGGTCCGGGCCTCGTTCGCGAGCGTCGCAGTCTGGTGGGCGGTGTTCTCGATCCCCCTCTTCCGTCGCGTGGCCGAGCCCCCGGCTGACCCTCTGGCCGGCTACGCTCCGGTCGCCGCCGGCGTCGCCCGGCTTGCCCGGACCTTCCGCGAGCTGCGCTCGTATCGCCAGCTGCTGCTCTTCCTGCTCGCGTTCTGGATCTACAACGACGGCATCTCCACGGTGATGAAGATGGCGACGGCGTTCGGATCCGAGATCGGCATCGGGCTTCCCCACCTGGTCGGCGCCCTGGTGCTGACCCAGTTCGTCGGCTTTCCGAGCGCGCTCGCCTTCGGCAGGCTCGGCGAGCGGATCGGCGCCCGTCGGGCGGTGCTCCTGTCGCTGGCCGTGTACGCCATGATCTCGCTCGCCGGCTTCTTCGTCCACTCGGCCTGGCAGTTCTACCTGCTCGCGGGTCTGGTCGGCACGGTCCAGGGCGGCGCCCAGGCGCTCAGCCGTTCGCTGTTCGCGTCGATGGTGCCGCGCCACAAGACCGCCGAGTTCTTCGGCTTCTTCTCCGCCTCGGGAAAGTTCGCCGGGATCTTCGGACCGCTCACCTTCGCGGTCGTCTCCGACCTGGTCGGCAGCGGCCGGATGGCGATCCTCTCGCTGGTGGTCTTCTTCGTCGTCGGCGGTCTGCTCCTCGCCCGGGTCGACGAGGCCGAAGGCCGACGCGCCGCAAGGGATGCCGAGCTCCGCCACGATCTCCAGCGCGGCGGCGGTCAGCCGGACTCACCACCAAGGCACCACGACACCAAGCCATCGTGACGAGGGCCGTCTCCGGTGCGACCACGGCAACTGCCGGCAGCAGCCGGTCGCCTGAAGAAGAGAGGAGAAGGGCGAGCGACGGGGCTCTCGCCCTTCCATCCTGATGCGCGGGACCGCGCTCCCCGCTGCGGGACGGCTCGCTCCACTCTCGCTCGAGCTGGGCTCTCCGAGTCGGCGACCGGACCCCTTCGGAGACCAGCCCGAGGTCAGGATCCGCCGCGGGCCTTTCGGTGCCTTGGTGTCGTGGTGGTGGTCAGTCCATTGCCGGGCGGAGGGTGTCGAGGAAGCCGGCGTCGATCCAGTAGACGTCGGACTGGCCGTTACCCGGGCCGGTGGCGGCGGCGGCGAGGGCGGCGTAGTCGAGGCGGCCGTCGGGGCCGGGTTCCGGCGCGATCGCGCGGGTGCTGTTGAAGACGAAGTAGCGGCCGTCCGGCGTCACCGAGGGGCAGTACTCGTTGCCTGCGCTGTTGACCTCGGGACCCAGGTTGACCGCCTCGGTCCAGGTGTCGTCCGGACGCCGGAAGCAGACGTAGTAGTCGGCGCGGCCGAAGCTGACCTCTCCGCGCGGGATCGAGCCGAAGATCAGGTAGCTCTCGTCGGCTGCGATGAAGGCGTTGAACTGCGCCGCGGTCCCGTTGACCGCCTCCGGCAACCGCTCCACCGCAGGCTCGCCGTCTCCGGACCGCCGCGCACGGAAGATGCCCTCGACCTCACCCTCGTTGCGGGTGAAGTAGAGCGTGCCGTCGCGGGTGACCGAGGGGTAGAACTCATTGCGCTCGGTATTGACCTCGGGGCCGAGCGGAGCAGGCGGCCCCCATCCGCCGCCGTTCCGCTCCATCGTCCAGATGTCGAAGTCGTCACGCCCCTCGCCCCGCCCCGGGCCGGGCCGGTCGGAGACGAACAGAAGGCGCGACCCGTCGGGGCTGACGACCGGCTCGAGGTCCTTGGAGCGGCCCGAAAAGGGCGCCACCTCGGGGCCGGACCAGCGGCCGCTCTCGTCCTGGGCCATGACCACGATCACGAATCGCTCGCCGAGCACCACGGTGAAGTAGAGCTCGCGGCCGTCGGGCGTGAAGGCGGCGTCGCGCTCGAACGCTCCCGTGGACACGAGACCGGGCGCGAACAGGCGCGCGGTCGGCCCCGGTGGAACCTGCCCCAAATACGGTCCGGTCGGTCCCTGCGGAGCGGGGTTCGGGTTCACCGCGCAGGCGGCAGTCAGGGCGATGACCGTGAGAGGAACCGATGGGCGCATCTGCGGAAGCCTCCGGTTGGCACCCTCGCGTGGCGCCGGTGCCGGAGGTACGGCCCGCGGCCGCCGGTGTTGCGACGTGTCTCAGCCCCGAAGCTCGGCGAGTCGCTCTCTGACCTTGGCGGCGTGCCCGGCCGCCTTCACCCGGGGCCAGTGGTGCGCTACCCGGCCCTTGGGGTCGATCAGCACGGTCGACCGGATCACACCCTGGGTGGTGCGCCCGTACATCGTTTTCTCACCCCACGCCCCATAGCGCTCCATCACCCGGTGCTCCGGGTCGCTCAGCAGCCGGACCCCGAGCCCGTGCTTGGCGATGAACTTCCGGTGCTTCTCCGGTGTGTCCGGGCTGCAGCCGAGCACCACCGCGTCGAGCCCGGCGAAGTCGGCGATCGACTCGGTGAACTCGCAGGCCTCGGTGGTACAGCCGGGCGTATCGTCCCTCGGGTAGAAGTACAGCACCACCCAGGAGCCGGCCAGGCTCGCCGACGACACCTCGTTCCCGTCCTGGTCGGGCAGGGTGAAGGCCGGCGCCGGCCGGCCCGTCTCGATCGTCTCGACCATCGCACGTTCTCCCTTCAGTGCCCGCGCCCGGCGGACACCGGAGGGCAACACGAAGTCCCGCGGCTCCCTTCCAGCCCGGCGGCCCGGCGGCGCCGGTTCGGGTCGTTCACCAGTCGAACTCGACCCTGCGCAGCTCCCGCCACGGGACGTAGACCGGCTTTCCGGTGGTCTTTTCGAGCTGGAGCACCAGCAGCCCGTCGTTGTCGTCGGACACGTCCTGACCGTCCTCGAGCCGGATCGTCTCGCCGTTGGTGAGCGTGACCTGGGCCGACGACGAGCCGACCGGCTCGATCGCACGCACGCGCTCGAAGGGAATCGCGTACTCGACGTCGAAGCGGGAGCCGTTGAGCATCTCCCACGACTCCTCTTCGTCGAGATCGTAGACGATCCGGCCCGCGTGGACCTCCCCGTCGCGGGTGGTGACCCGGCCCGTCAGCGCCCGTCCCGGAGCAAAGCTCGCGTAGCCGCGACCGCTGCCCCTTCCCTCCACCAGATCGAGCCGCTCGAACTCGTCCCACGGCACCTTGACCCGGCCGAATCGGGGGTCCTCGACCGAGATGCCCCGGTTGTCGTCGTTGACGTCGTTGGTTCCGTCGAGCACCAGCTCGCGTCCGTCGGTGAGCGTCACCCTGGAGCTTCGCGAGGAGCGCCGCTCGATCGACCGCAGGGCGCCCATCGCCAGCGACACCCGCCCGTCGACGGAGTCGCCGTCGAGCTTGTCGATGCTCAGGCACTCCTCGGAGTCCCACTGGATGAAGCCGTCGAGCTCACCCGACCGGGTCTTCACGGTCCCGGCGAGCCGGGTCGCGGGCGGCTCGAGCGCCGCCGGCGCGGACGCGAAGGTGATGGTGTCGACTCGTTTCCACTCCAGCTCGACGTCGCCGAGCGCACTGTCCGTCACCCGGATCGTGGTGCCGACGTCGTTGGCATAGCCGGACACGTCGATCTTCGTGCCGCTCTTCATGGTCAGCTCGGCGGAGTCCGACCCGGTCACCCGGATCGACGCGATGTCCCCGAAGCGGGCGATGAAGATCCGCGACGGCTCGCCCCAGCTCACCCGCATGCTGCGGCCGAAGATCCTCAGCCACTCCCAGCCCCGGGACCGGTCGCGGTCGTCCCGCGACCGGTCGCGGGTCTCGGCGTGCTCGATCCACGGCAGGTCGTCCTTTGAGGAGTGGAAGAGGTCGTCCCAGAATGCCTCCTCGCGGCCCCACCGGATGACCCCGGTGTAGGTGTTGTCCGACCGGGTGGTCACCGTCCCGTAGATGTGGCCGTCGGCGGGCCCGGCCGCCGTCGCCGCCGCGGTCCATCCGAGCCCCCCGAGCAGGCTCGCGATCAGCACGAGTGTCGTCCTTCGCATGGTCGTCATCCCCCTGTCGTTGCTGTTCTTCTGTCAGTAGGTCGCGTACTGCGGGCTGCCGGCGTCGCCGTCTTCCCTCAGGGCCAGATCGGTCATGATCTCGTCGGGCCGGACCCGGTCCACCGAGCCCTCACGTCTCCGCTGCCGGCTGTCCACCGCCTCGAGGATGTCCACCAGAGCCGCGCGGTCCCGCGGATCGGCCCTGAGCAGTCCAGCCGCGACCGCCAGCAGCTGCTCCTGCTCCATCGGAGCGTCGCCGCCGATCCTCTGGATCTCCATCGCCGAGGACCGGGCACGCTCGGGCGCCAACCGCGGCCCCAGCAGGGCGACCAGGGCCACGGCCGCCGCCAACGCCGCCGCCAGCCGCAGCGTCCACGCCGGGAGCCGCCGGCGGTGCAGGGTGGCGACCGTCGTCGCGGAGCCGTCGACGTCGTCCGCTGGCCCGGCGCCCGCCGCCTCCCGAATCTGCTGCCACATGCCGGGGGGGAGGTCCACGTCGCCCGCGCCGCGGAGATCGACGAGGGCGCCGTCGAGCCCACGGGCCGCCATCCAGAAGGCGCGGCACTCCGGACACTCGACGAGGTGGTCGATGACCGGCGGGACCTCGGAGGGCTCGAGACCGTGGTCGATCAGCGCCGACAGCTCGACAGCGTACAGCTCGCACTCAGTGTTCATGGCGTGGACTCCCGATTCGGCGCGATCCCGCCGAGGGCCTCGACGACCCGCCGGCGAGCGCGGTAGACGTTGATCTTCACCGTGGCGATCGTCCACCCGGTGCGATTGGCGATCTCCTGGTAGGGCAGCTTGTCGAGCACGCCCAGGCGGAAGGCCGTGCGGTGCGCCTCGGGCAGCTCTGCGAGCACCCGCTCGAGCTGCTCGACCAGGGAACGCAGGCGCGCCCGCACGTCGGCTCCGTGCCCGGCCTCCGCCTCGACGTCCAACCCCTCGACGAAGGGCGAGATCCGCCGGCGGCGGGCGTGGTTGCGGGCGAGGTTGTGGGCGGTGGTGAAGAGATAGGCCCGGGCCGACCGTTGGTCGTCGAGCACCGCAGCGCGGCGCAGGACCCGGACAAAGGTCTCCTGGAAGAGCTCCTCGGCGTCGTCCCGCGATCCGACCCGGCTGCGCAGGAAGGCCAGCACCGCCGACCCGTGCTGTCGGTAGGCCTGGTGCCAGAACTCCGTCGCGACCGCCGCTGCCTGCATCGTGGATCCGCCTTCGCTCGTCATGTCGCTCACACCCTACGACACGCGAGGGCCGTTCCGGTTACAGCCCGGCCGACAGGTTTCCGTCACGGTTGGCCGCGGGTGGGCGAACGACGTAGATTGGACACAGATCCGGCGTGCCGCCGCGGGCGGCGAGCCGGCGGAGGTTGTGCGATGACGTCAGCTCGGATCGTGGCCGCTGAGGGCTGCCTCGCGTCGGCGCCACCGGCTCCGGCGGCGGACACAACCGGGCGCCCCGCCCGCCTCGACGGAGTGCGGCTCCGGGGCGAGCCGGAACCGGTCGCCGGCACGTCGGCCGGGCTCGGCGTGCGCCCCCGCCGGGCGCCTTGCCGCTGCACCGGAGCCCCGGCAACCACGGAGCTCGAGGCGACCGTCGGGCCGCGCTGTCACCGGCTCGGGGCGGGCAGCCGGATCGAGGGCGCGGACCCCCGGTAGCCGGGCTCGACCGGATGGCGCGCTCCCCCGCCGACCGCAGGCCCCTCCCCGGACCCACCGACCCCGACGCCGGGCTGTGGCAGGGCAGCTCGATCGCGCGCCGCTTCGAGTCGCCCGACGGCATGGTCGTGCTGGTCGGGCGGACCGCATCGGACAACGACGTCCTGAGCTTGAAGCTCTCCAGCCCGCGGGACTTCTGGCTCCACGTCGCGGGCGAGTCGGGTTCCCACGTAGTGGTGCGCAACCCGGACGGGCTCGCTCGCCTGCCGAAACCGACCGAGGCGTTCGCCGCCTCGCTGGCGGTCCGCTTCTCCCGCGGCCGGAAGGGCGGCCGGGTCGCAGTGCACGTGACCACCTGCGCCGACGTCAGCAAGCCCCGCGGTCTGCCGCCGGGCAAGGTCCAGATCCGCCGCTGGCGGACGGTGCACGCCACCGCCGCCGACATCCCGGAGTGAAAAGGCGCGGCCCCGGAGTGGACCCCGGGGCCGCGGACGTGGCTCACGCGGGGTGGCCCCCGCGGAGGTTCCGAAGTGCGGGCTACTTCGAGGTCAGGGAGATGGCGCCGTTGACGGTCTCCATGGTCACCAGGGCCCCGCCGCCGCCGAGGGTGCCGCGCATCGACGAGCCGACCCAGCGCCCCTTCTTGACGTCGATTCCGAAGTCGTTGCGGATTCGACCGTTGACCGTTTCCGCCTCGACATGGGCGCCGGCGCCCATCGGCAGCTTGAGCTCGATGGTCCCGTTGACCGACTCGAGGTCGACCCGGTCCGAGGCGGCGAGCTGGTCGTACGCGACATCGAGCGAGCCGTTGACGGTCGACAGCTCGACCTCGCCGCGCACCTCGCGCACCGAGATCGTCCCGTTCACGGTTTCGGCCCGGACTCCACCGGCGACGCCGGTCACCTCGAGATCCCCGTTGACCAGGTCGATGCCGTGCAGACCCGCGGTCCGGGGAACCGTGAGCGTGTAGGTCACCTGGGTGTGGCCGGTGCCGCGCTTCCAGAACCCGCCCCACCCGTCCGAGCTCGGGTACTGGGTCTCGATCGACAGGCTCCTGGCGGAGGAGTCGACATCGATCACGAGCCGCTCGAGCGCCTCGGCGGACTCCGCCTCCTTGACCGCCTCGACCCGGACCTCGGCACGGTCCCAGACCCGCACCGTGACGTTTCCGTTGATGTTCTCGAGACTGACCCGACCGTCCGCTGCCAGCGGATAGGTCTGGTCGAAGGTCTCGGTGCGGTCGGCCGCCGCTGCGAGCCCGGCCGCGAGCAGCGCGACCGCCATGCAGGTCAGGAGCCGCTTCGCCTTGGTCATCATCGTTCCCCCTTCGCCGGCCCCTCGGGGCCGAGGTCTCTGCGTCCGACCCCTGAGATGCTCGCGCGGCGGCAGCGGTTTGAACCGGCCGATCTACACTCGCCGACCGGAGGTGACCCGATGGCCACAGCGTACACCCTCGAGGTCCTCGAGAAGGGTCAGACCCACTCCAACCGGTTCGCCGTGACCGACGAACGGGTCCGGCAGTTCGCCGCGGCGTCCGGCGACACCAACCCGATCCACCTCGACGACGACTATGCCCGGAGCACGCCGTTCGGGGGCCGGATCGCCCATGGCATGCTGACCGCAGGCCTGCTGTCGGCGGTGCTCGGCACCGAGTTCCCCGGGCTGGGGACGATCTACCTCTCGCAGACCCTGCGCTTCCTGCGCCCGGTGCGGATCGGCGACGAGATCGAGGTCCGGCTCGAGGTGCTCGAGGTTCTCACCGAAAAAGGGCGCGTGCGCCTCGACACCCGCTGTCTGAACCAGGACGGTGACGAGGTCCTGGTCGGCGAGGCGCTGGTGATCCCACCGCGCTGAGCCTGCTTCCCGTGCCGCGCGGGGTGCGACACCGTTGCGGCGGGCACGGCGCCGGAGCGCGGGCCGGTTCAAGTCGCGGCGTCCCTCTCCCATCGCTCTGCGCTACCCTGAACGCTCGGGGAGGATGCCATGCGCCGTTGGAGATTCCTGGTCCTGTTGCCCTGCCTGCTCGCTCCGGCTCTGTCCACGGCCGGAGACCGCGCGCTCGAGCCCGCCGACCTGTACCGGATGCGGACGATCCACGATCCGGTGATCTCCCGCGGCGGACGGTGGGTGGCGGCCGAGCTCCGGCCCGGGCGGGGCGACGGCGAGGTGGTGCTGCGAGCCGTGGACGGCAGCGCCGAGCACCGCGTGGAGCGCGGCGCCCGACCGGTCTTCTCCGCCGACGGCCGGTGGATCGCCACGGCGGTCGAGGCGCCCTTCGCCGAGCGCGACGCGCCGGCGGCACCCGGCTCGAAGCCGGAGAAGCCGAAGCCCGGCGCCGCCCTGGTCGCGACCGCCGATGGCGCCGCCGTGGGCTGGGAGCGGGTCGAGCGCTTCGCCTTCTCGGCCGACGGGCTCTGGCTGGGCCTTCACCTGTCGCCGGCCGACGAGCAGCCGGCCGCCGGTGAGGAAAGCGCCCCCGAGCCGACCGACGCTGACGCCGAATCCGACGACGAGCCGGGGCTGCGCCGCGGCTCGACGCTGATCCTGCGCGAGCTCGCGAGTGGGCGCGAGACCGAGGTCGCGAGGGTGACCGGCTTCACCTTCGCCGAGCACGGGCCGTGGGTCGCGTGGAGCACCGTCGCTTCGGACGACGGCCCCGGCACCATCGCGGTCCGGGACCTGAGCACCGCCGACGGTCGGACCACCGAGCTCGCGGGGGCCCCCGGACTTCGCACCGGGACGATGGTGTGGGCCAAGGAGCGCGACGTGCTCGCATTTTCCGGCGCGACTGTCGCAGGCGACGACGCGCCTGGCCCGGCCCGGGTCACGGTGTGGCGCCCGGGGACCCGGCCCGCGCGGGTGGTCGCCGACACGACCACCTTCGGCGCCGGCTGGGTGATCCCGCTCGATGCGCCGCTGACCTTCAGCCGCGACGGTGAGCGGCTCTTCGTCGGCCTGCGGCCCGCACCCGCCGAGAAGGCCGCGAACCCGACCGACGCCGAGCACCCGGCCGACCCCCTCGACCTCGAGGCGCTGCGCGCCCGCGCCGAGGTGGACGTGTGGCACTGGCGGGACGACCGCATCGCGAGCGAGCGGCGCGCCCGCCGGAAGCAGGACGCCGAGCGGACGTGGAACGCGGTCGTGCACCTCGGCACCGGCAGGGCCGTCCGGCTCGCCGACCGAGGGCTCGGCGAGGTGCAGCCGGTCGACAACCCGCGCGCGGCGCTCGGCCTCGCCGAGCAGCCCTACCTGCGCGAGCGCACCTGGAGCGACGACGCCTGGGACGCGTGGCACATCGAGCTCGCGGACGGCCGCCGGCGCCTTGTGGCCGGCCGGCTGGCCGAGAAGCCATTGCTGTCGCCGGGCGGCCGCTGGGTCGCGTTCTGGAAGGACGGCAACTGGCAGCTGTGGGACGGCGACAGCGGCACGACCCGCAACCTCACCGCCGCGCTGCCGGTCCCCTTCGCCGACCAGGACCACGACTCTCCTTCGCCTGCGCCCGGCTACGGGGTCGGTGGCTGGGTCGAGGGCGACGCCGCCGTGCTGCTCTACGACAAGTACGACCTGTGGCAGTTCCCGACCGCCGGCGGCACTCCGGTCTGCCTGACCGGCGGACGTGGCCGGGCCGAGGGCCGCATCCACCGGATCGTCGACCTCGACCCCGAGCGCGAGGCCATCGGCGCCGCGGAGCCCCTGCTGCTGTCGGTCTACGACGACCACGCCAAGACCTGGGGCGCCGCGCAGGTCCGGGTGGGCGTCGGCGGGCTCACGCCGCTGGTCCACGAGGACGCCAAGCTGACCGTGCTCGCCAAAGCCAAGAACGCCGATCGCCTGCTCATGACCCGCGAGCGCTACGAGGTCTTCCCTGACCTGTGGGTCGCCGACCTCAGGCTCGGCCAGCGGCAGAGGATCACCGCCGCCAACCCCGAGATCGCCGACTTCGCCTGGGGCAGCGCCGAGCTGGTGGAGTGGCGGTCGGCGACCGGGGCTCCGCTCCAGGGCGTGCTGATCCGGCCTGAGAACGTGCCCGAGGGTGCGCGGGTGCCGGTCCTGGTCTACTTTTACCGCTTCATGTCGCAGCGGCTCCACGAGTTCAACGAGCCCCTGGTGAACCACCGTCCGAGCTTCCCGCTCTATGCGTCGCACGGCTACGCGGTCTTCCTGCCCGACGTCCGGTTCGAGGTCGGGCGACCGGGCGCCTCGGCGGTGGACTGCCTGGTGCCCGGAGTCCAGAAGCTGATCGAGATGGGAGTCGCGGACCCGCAGGGGATCGGCCTCCACGGCCACTCCTGGGGCGGCTACCAGACCGCCTTCGTGGTCACCCAGACCGACGTCTTCGCGGCCGCGGTCGCCGGCGCCCCGGTGTCCAACATGACCAGCGCCTACAGCGGCATCCGCTGGGAGACCGGGCTGGCGCGCCAGTTCCAGTACGAGCGGTCCCAGAGCCGGATCGGCGCCGACCTCTTCAGTCGGCGCGACCTCTACGTGGCGAGCTCACCGGTATTCTTCGTCGACCGGCTCGCGACGCCGCTGCTGATCATGCACGGCGACGACGACGGCGCGGTGCCCTGGGAGCAGTCGATCGAGCTCGAGCTGGCCTGCCGGCGACTGGGCAAGCCGTGCGTTCTCCTCCAGTACCGGGGCGAGCCCCACCATCCCGAGAAGGACGCCAACCGGCTCGACTACACGATCCGGATGAAGGAGTTCTTCGACCACCACCTCAGGGGCCTGCCGGCGCCCGAGTGGTGGCGGAGCGGGGTGTCGGAAGCGGGCTCCTGACCGTCAGCGAGCCGAAGGTGCGGCGGCGGCCGCGGTACCACTCGAGGGCCAGGTCGAGGTCGTCGGCGGAGAAGTCGGGCCACAGGGTGGGCATGAAGTAGAGCTCCGCATAGGCCGCCTGCCACGGCAGGAAGTTGGACAGCCGCTGCTCGCCGCCGGTCCGGATCAGCAGGTCGACGTCGGGCAGGCCGCCGGTGTCGAGACGGTCGCCGAACGCCCGCGCGTCGATCGCCTCCGGGCAGAGGCTGCCCGAGGCGACCTCGCCCGCCAGCCGGCGTGCCGCCCTCACCAGCTCGTCGCGGCCCCCGTAGGAGAGCGCGAGCCCGAGCCGCATCCCGCCTCCGCCGCGGGTCGCTTCGCCGACCTCGGCGAGCAGCCGTCTGGGCCGCTCGGGCAGGCGCTCGAGGTCGCCGAGCACTTGCAGCTCGATTTGATGACGGATCAGCTCCGGGCGTTCGGCGATCAGGAAGGTCGACAGCAGCTCCATGAGCGCCTCGACCTCGGCCGCGGGCCGGGCCCAGTTCTCGGCCGAGAAGGCGTAGACGGTCAGGCACGGCACACCGATCTCGCGGCTGCGCGCGACCAACCGCCGCAGTGCCCGCGCGCCCGCCCGGTGGCCGGCGAAGCGCGGCAGGCGACGCCGCTGGGCCCAGCGGCCGTTGCCGTCCATGATCACCGCCAGATGGTCGAGCCCGGAAGCACTCATCGCCGCACCTCCATCACCGCCTCCCCGGCCGGACGCCGGAGCCTCTGCCCCCCTCGCCGTCGCTGCGCCAGGTGGCGACGACGGGACGCCTCGACCAGCGGCCGCCACACCCGGTGCACCAGCCGGCGGCGGATCAGGAAGGCCCACAACCGGTTGCACTTCTTGTACAGAACGGTCGAGCGCGAGGTAGGCCGGCACCGCGGACGGGTCGGCCGGCCGACGGCGCCAGATCGACGCCGCCGAAAACAGCCGCCGGTAGCAGCGCGCGTACCCCTCCTCGAGCGCCTCGGGGCTCATCCGGCGGGGCCGGAAGACCGCGTGGGCCGTGTCGTACAGGTACCAGTCGCGGTGCAGGAGACGACCCTCGGCCTCGAGCTTCGAGAACAGCGGCGTTCCCGGATAGGGCGTGAGGATGTGGAACGTCGCGCACTCCAGCCGCGCTCGACTCGATCCACTCGACCGTCAGGTCGAAGACGTCCGGCCCGTCGTGGTCGAAGCCGAGCACGAAGCTGCCGTTGACCTGGATGCCGTGGTCGTGGAACAGGGCGACCCGGCGCGCGTACTCCCGGGGAGGCGGCGACCGCTTGCCGGCCTCCCCGAGGTTCGCGGCGTGCAGCGTCTCGAAACCGACGAACACCCCGGTGCACCCCGACCGGGCCATCTCCCCGACCAGCGCGGGGTCGTCGGTGACGTCGAGGGAGACTGCGGCGCTCCAGATCACCTCGAGCGGCTCGAGGGCTCGGCAGAGGGCGGCGCAGGTAGCTGCGGTCCGAGCCGAGGTTGTTGTCGAGGAAGACCGCGTAGGGCTCGTCCGCGGCCCGAATCGCCGCCACCACCTGGGCGACCCGCCGCTGCTGGTACGGCATCGCGGCGCCCCGGGTGGACAGTAGCAGAACCGCAGCGGTTGTGGCAGCCCCGGGTCGCGATCACGCTGGCGGTGGTGAGGAAGCTGTCCCTCGGCAGCAGCTCCCGGCGCCGGCGCCGGGTGCTCGCGGTAGGGTCGGCTCGAGGGCCGAGCCGTCGTAGCGGCGCCAGGCGCGGCCGGCATCGACGTCGCGCGAGCACGTCCGCCCACACCGCCACGCCGTCGCCGACCACGACCGCGTCGGCGTGGGGCGCCGCCTCCTCGGGGCAGGGCGGTGACGTGCAGACCGCCGAGCACCACCTTCGACCCCGCGTGCGCGGTACCACCGCGCCAGCTCGTAGGCCCGTCCGGCGAAGGTGAGGTGCACCGTGATGCCGACCACGAACGGGGGCGGCGACCCGGGCGGCGGGCCCTGGAGCAGGTTCTCGTCCCACACCGAGACCTTCCACCCGGGTGGTGTCGCCGCTGCGAGGGCCGTCAGCGCCAGCGACGGCGTCAGCACGTGCTTGCCGAAGCTGCCGTGGGGGTCCTTCGGGTAGAAGGGGTTGACCAGCAGCACCGTGCCCGGCTCCACCGGCGAGCCCGCCGGCCCGTGCGCGAGCTGCGGCGGCTCGAAGAGGTCGCGAAGTCGAGAGCTCATCCGGGCGCCTCCAATCGCGAGACACTCCGATCGTGAGCCCGGCGCGGGATCTGCGTGCGTCGCCGATGTGGCGAAGTCGTGACGGATCATGACGAGACCCGCCCGACGGCTGACGGGATCGCATCGCGAGCGGTCTACCCGCCCGCACCCGGATGGCGGTAGGATCGCTCCGGATCGGAGGCCAGTAGTCATGATCCGTCCCCGTACCGCAGCCGCACCGGTTCTCGCCGCAGCCCTGACCGCGCTCTGCGCCTGTGGCGCGAGAGTCACCCCGGCTCCGACCTCCGAAACATCCGACCAGCTGCTCGCGCGCGCGACCGAGCTGGCCCGCTCGGCGGTGCTGATCGACACCCACATCGACCTGCCGTACCGCCTGCACGGCGAGCTGCTCGACCTGGCGGCGGGCCTCCCCGACGGTCACTTCGACGCCCCACGCGCTCGTGCCGGCGGGCTCGACGCCGCTTTCATGGCGATCTACGTCTCGGCTTCTCTCCAGGGGACCGGGAACGAGCTGCAGGCGGCCGAGGAGCTCATCGACCTGGTCGAGCGGATCGCCGGAAGGTGGCCCGACGTGTTCACCCTCGCCGTCACCCCCGATCAGGTGCGCGAGGCCCACGCCCGCGGCCTGATCGCGCTCCCCATGGGCATGGAGAACGGCGCCCCGATCGGCCACGATCTCTCCCGGCTCGCCCACTTCCGGGACCGGGGCATCCGCTACATCACCCTCACCCACTCGGAGAACAACCAGATCTGCGACTCCTCCTACGCCGACGAGCGGACGTGGAACGGGCTCAGCCCGTTCGGTCGCGAGGTGGTCGCCGAAATGAACCGGCTCGGGATCATGATCGACGTCAGCCACGTCTCCGACCAGGCGTTCTGGCAGGTTGCCGAGCTCACCCGGGCGCCGTTGATCGCCTCGCACTCGTCGTGCCGTCACTTCACTCCCGGATGGGAGCGCAACATGGACGACGACATGATCCGAAAGCTCGCCGAGCTCGGCGGGGTCATCCAGGTCAACTTCGGTTCTGCCTTCCTGACCGAAGCCGCCCAGGCGCAGTCGAGCGAGTCATGGGCCGCGGCCGGCGCCTACTTGAAGGACCACCACCTCGAGGGCGACAGCGCCGCCACCGACGCGTTCTTCGAGCAGTACTGGCAGGAGCACACGAAGGTCGAGACGACCGTCGCCGACCTCGCCGACCACATCGACCACGTGGTGCAGCTGGTCGGCATCGACCACGTCGGCCTCGGCTCGGACTTCGACGGCGTGTCCTCGCTACCGCGCGAGCTGCCCGACGTGTCGGGCTACCCGCACCTCCTGGCCGAGCTGATGCGCCGCGGCTACTCCGACGACGACCTGCGCAGGATCTGCGGCGGCAACCTGCTGCGGGTGTGGTCGGCGGTCGAGGAGGCGGCGGCTCCCGACGGGTGAGCGGTTGCACGGAGCCGGGAGACGATCTGTGCTAGCCTCCCGGCGAGGGCGACGCCGTTGAGAAGGCCGGTATCGGTGCATGCCGATGGTCCTTCGCGTCGCCCGTGAAGGAGACGACGATGATGAGGTCTCGCGGCTCGATGCTCGTGTTGGTGGCGGTCCTGACCGTCGCAGTCGGATCGACGGCCTTCGCGACGGTGCCACCCGGAGCGGCGCTGGTGAAGCTCGACGCATCCTCCGGCGTCGACTCGCTGGGCGTCCCGGTGATCGCCCACCTGCGCGACGCTCGGGGAGCGGACTACGCGCTCGCTTTGCTCACCCCCGACGAGCTCGCCGCGGTCGGCGTCGCGGCCTCGGTGCTCGAGACCGATGCGGCACCGGCCGGCTACCTGCTCGCCCTCGAACGGCGGCCGGGAGCGCGCGACGCCGCCCGCGAGCTGTCTCGTCCCCTGCTCGACGACGGCCGCCACCTGCTGCTGCGCTGGCAGGCCGGGCTCGACGACCAGCTCGCGCGGCTCGGCTTCGACCTCGAGCACCTCGACGGCACTCCGCTCGTGCTGCGCGCGCCGGCGCCGGCCCTCGGCCCCGATGCGGTGGTCTTCGACTCCCGTGTCGCGGCGATGCTCGCCGCCGTCACCGAGACCGACCTGTGGAATCTGGCGGGCGACCTCAGCGGCGAGAACCCGGTCACCATCGGCGGCAGCCCGTACACCATCACCACCCGCCACACGCGCTCCGGGACCCCGATCCAGAAGGCGACCCAGCTCGCCTACGAGTGGTTCCAGGGGCTCGGCCTCGACGTCGAGTACCACAACTGGTCGGTGAGCGGGACCTCGGGCCGCAACGTCATCGCCGAGAAACGGGGCGCCACCGATCCCGACGAGATCGTGATCGTGGTCGCCCACCTCGACGACATGCCGTCATCCGGGCTCGCGCCCGGCGCCGACGACAACGGCAGCGGCTCGGCCGCGGTGCTGAAGGCCGCCGAGGTCATGGCCGGCCGCTGGTTCAAGCGCACCGTGCGCTGGGTGCTGGTCACCGGCGAGGAGCAGGGTCTGTACGGCAGCGACCGCTATGCCGCGAAGGTCAAGGCGGACGGCGACAACCTGGTCGCGGTCTACAACATGGACATGATCGCATGGGACGACGTCGGCGGCCCAGTGGCCCGGATCCACACCCGCACGACGGGCAACCCGGGCTACGCGGCGGACCTCGTGATCGCCACCACCTTCATCGACGCGGTCCCGGTCTACGGCCTCGACACGGAGATCGACCCGGTGCTCGACCCGGACGGCATCACCGCCTCGGACCACGCGTCGTTCTGGGGCGAGGGGTTCGCGGCGGTGCTGGCGATCGAGGACAACGACGACGACTTCAACGACTACTACCACACCTCGAACGACAAGCGGGTGTACTACAACCTGCCGTACTACACCGCCTATACCAAGGCCTCGATCGCCACCGTGGCCCACCTCGCCATCCCGACCAGCGCGCCGTGCCAGCTCGGGGTCCTGCCCCTCGGCTACGACCTCGACCTCGTCTCCGGCCAGGGCACCAGCTCCAACCTCAACGGGCTGATCGAGCCCGGGGAGACCGTGCTGTTCGCGCCCACCTGGAAGTACCCCTCCGGCTGCGGGCCGTCGCAGCTGCTGGCCTCCACCTCCGGCTTCGCGACCACATCGAGCCTGTCGGCCTTCCTGCTCGACTCCGACGCCAGCTACGGCGTGCCGCAGATGCAGGAGGTGGTGAACTGCTACGACAAGACCGGCAACTGCTACTCCCTCAAGCTGGCCGACCCGGCGGTGCGGCCGGCCCTGCACATCGACGCCCACGTGACCGAGACCACGGTCCACGGCGTCGTCCACGAGTGGCACCTGCACGTCGGGGAGAGCTTCGGAGACGTGCCGCCCGGCCACTGGGCCTATCCCTTCGTCGAGGCCGTGCTGCACAACGGCACCACCTCCGGCTGCACCGCCGTCGACTACTGCCCCGACGCCACCATCAGCCGCTGGCAGATGGCGGTCTTCCTCGCCAAGACCCTGTTCGGCGGCGCGCCCCCGCCCACCGGGACCGTCGACGGCCTGGGCGACTACGACTGCAGCCCCGGCGGCGCGTCGCTCTTCCTCGACGTACCGCCCGATGACGGCGGCTGCGCATCGATCCACTACATCGCAGCGGCCGGCATCACCGCCGGCTGCGGAGTCGGGAGCTACTGCCCCTCGGCCGAGCTCAACCGCTGGCAGATGGCGGTCTTCCTCGCCAAGGCCCTGGCGGCGGGCGGGCCGATCCCGACCACCGGCACCGTGCCCGGCCTCGGCGACTTCGCCTGCTCGCCGGGAGGGCAGTCGGTTTTCGCCGACGTCGCGCCCGACGATCCGGGCTGCGCCCACGTCCATGACATGGCGGTACGACAGGTCACCGTCGGCTGCGGCGGATCGTCGTACTGCCCGCAGGACCCGCTGGCCCGGGACCAGATGGCGGTGTTCATGACCAAGGCCTTCGACCTCAAGTTGAACTGACCCGGACACCGACCGGCATCGACCACGGGAGCGCCACGGCGCTCCCGTGCTGTCTTCGCGGCGTCGTCGCGTCGTTCGCGGCCTGGCGGTGAGGAGCGCGGACCATCAGCCGAAGACGACATGGTCATCCGCTGGGCGCAGAGGGTCGCCATGCGAGGGCCAAAGCCCCGAAGCTCGCACACCGGCACGACGAGCTCGACCGTGAGCTCGCCTCCTCCGTACCGGCCGGCGGGGGCGGCACGCCGCAGAATCGTCGGAATCGTCTGACCACGGGCGGTTGCTGCTCAAACGCCGGCTGCTCAACCCATCATCGCGACGCCACACCAGGCAAGTACCACGATCAGAGCAGCTTCTCCACTGTCTTTTCGAAGTCCGCGCTGAGATCGGGCGCGTCCTTTACGACCTTGCCCAGCTCATGGCCGGCCGCGCGAACATCTGGGTACTCGAAGCTCGGCAGCTGCTCGTCGAGCACCTCAACACCCCGCACGACCGATCCACCACGCTCGACCAGGTTGCTCAGGGTGGTGCGGAAGGGCACGATCATCAAAGGCATCCTCAGGCTCCGGCCGCCCGCAGCCCGACGTTCTGGCCCAAGCTCGTAGATCGCTCGCAGGCAGAGCGACATCCTCTCGGCGATCGGTGCATCAAACGAAAGCAGCCGGCCAACCAGGTTCTCACCGGCCGCGTCCAGGGAATCTCCGCTGAAATACGTGCGATCGCCGTCGGACTCTACCCGGATCTCCCGGTTGCTCAGTGCCTCGTCCATCCTCTCACCGGCAGCCGCTTCGATCTCCTTCAGTGAATGCCCTTCCTCGAGCATCTTTCGAATCTCATCCGGGCCAAGAGGCTCACCCGCGCCCACGTTGCGCACGCCCGTCGACACAAACGCCACGTAACGGCCAGAGGTGGAATCGACCAACCGAAAGACGATTCTGAGCCCAGGGTACGTGACCATTTCCGCAAAGACTTCCCTTTCGGAAATGTCGAACACGACCTTCTCGTACGAGCGGCTGACCCCCGGGTCGGTTGCGCGAAGCAGCTCAAGAACAAGGGCCGCCCGACCAGCTCGGTCGCTCTCCTCGTACACGTCTGCTATTCTTCTCTGTATCTTCTCAAGATCTTCTGCTTTTTTGCGAGGTAGCTCCGCGGGTGAGACGAACTTCAATCGCACTTGCAGGGCCCGAATAGCCTGCGCCTCGCGCTCCACCCGTATCTGAAACGACTGGAACGAAATCAGGATAGGCGGATTGAGCAGGAGCGTCGTGCCAACCAACGCGGCCGCGATGACACTCATCGTTGTTCTCCGTCTTCCTCTGAGCCCACAACGAGCTGATCCCCGTACCAGTCCGTGAAGTCGAGCCGCTCTGCACAACACAGTGCTCGCATAGGTGACCGAAACGACACACGCTCCGTAACCCTTCAAATTCAGGAGCTTCAGCACCTCGCAACAGCATTCCACATTCCCGGCGCACTCGCAATCACAGCAGCCGCAGGAGTCTCGGCACTCCTCGCGCCTTCCTCGGCGCAATGGGGGGGTCGGAGGGCGCCAGGTTGAGGAGCGTTCTCGCGACGACCGTGACCCGCTCGACAGGGCGCTCGCCGGGACAGGAGAAAGTGACAGCGGATCGAACGCCTGCCGAGAGGGCCCACAGTGTCGGCCCCGGAACCTCACGAGGGGCATCGGAGGCACCCCCGCCGGTAGATCAGCGAGGCCTCTTGCATATTTTACATGATGATGGTATGAAAGTATGCATGAGAACGACGATCTCGCTCGACGACCGGATCTTCCAGGCGGTGAAGCGGCGCGCGGCCGAGGAGGGCCGCAGCGTGAGCGCGTTCGTCGCCGCCGTGCTCGACGACGCCCTGAAGCGGGACGATGCGGCGAAGCCGTCGCGACCGTTCCGACTGGTCACAGTGGGCGGCGGGGGACCCTACCCGGGCCTCGACCTGGACCGGCCCCGTGACCTGATGGTCGCCGACGACGAGGAGACCTACGGATGACGGCGGGCCGCTGATGTTCCTGCTCGACATCAACGTGCTGATCTACGCCCACCGCAGCGACTCGTGCGCCGATCACCCGGCCTACGCCGCGTTCGTCACGGAGCTCGCGACCGGTCGCGAGCCGTTCGCCCTGTCATCGCTCGCGCTCGCCGGTCTGGTCAGGATCGTCTCCAACCCGCGGGTCTTCCGCAGGCCCTCGACTCTCGCCGAGGTCTTCGACTTCTCGCGCGAGCTGCTGGCGCGTCCGACCGCGCGCCTGGTTCACCCCGGACCTGCGCACCTGGAGATCTTCGAGGACCTCTGCCGCCGAGCGGGCGCCTTCGGGAAGCTGGTCGGCGACGCCCAGCACGCCGCCGTGGCCGTGGAGCACGGGTGTGTGATGGTGACCACCGACGCCGACTTCGACCGCTTCCCCGGTCTGCGCTGGCGCCACCCGCTGCGGGGACGGTAACGGGCTCTCGGGCTTTGCGGTGCTTGGGGCTCTCGCCTCGCGATTCCGGCATCCGATCGAGCTGCGACGAGGCCTCTCTGCAGGCAGGAGTACGGCAGTCCCACCAGCAACCCAGGTCCACGCGGGTGTTGGGATCGCTGCCCTGCTGCTCCCAGCGCTCGGTTCAGGACCCGGTGGTGTCGATGATGGTCTGACCGACCCCGCCCAGCGCCTCGCCCACCCCGGCGGTGGCGGCGGCGCAGGCTCGGCACACCTCGGGGGCCTCGAGCACCGGGTCGTCACCGGCGGCGACGAGCCGGAAGGTCATCCTCCCGGCCGGCAGCTGGACCCACAGCACGCCCGTCTCCGCGGCCCACTGCCCCCTGAAGGCCTGTCCCTGGTTGACCACCTCGACCGTGCCGTCGGCGGCAAACCGGAACGAGCCCTCGGGGTTGGACCACCGCCCCACGAGCTCTGCCGGCTCCGCTGCGGCGACCGCCCCGGCGGCGAGCACGAGCACCAGCAACGCGAGAGTGGTGACCGCCGACGAACGCCTCGAGGCGAGAGCCGCCGAGATCATTGGCTCAGCTCGACCCGCGCCAGGCGACGGTACTCGGCGCACGAGGCGAGCAGCTCGTCCTCGGTTCCGGCGCCGACGACCCGCCCGTCCCGCAGCACGTAGATCCGGTCGGCGAGGCTGACGGTGGACAGGCGGTGGGCGATGATGAAGGTGACCGTGCGGCCGAGAATGCGCGAGATCGCCTCCTGGATCGCGGCCTCGCTGCGGTTGTCGAGCGCGCTGGTGGCCTCGTCGAGGATCAGCACGTCGGGGTCCTTGTAGAGCGCCCGGGCGATCGCGAGCCGCTGGCGCTGCCCGCCCGAGAGGTTGGCGCCGAACTCGTCGATGGTGGCGTCGATCCCGCCGGGGAGCCGGGAGACGAAGTCCCAGGCGCCGGCCTGGTGGAGCGCACGCTCGATCCGATCACGATCGGGATCGCGGCCGTAGGCGACGTTGGCCGCCACCGAGTCGTTGAAGATGTACACCCGCTGAGTGACGATCCCGATCCGCGACCGCAGGTCGCCGATGTCGAGCTCGCGGCAGTCGAAGCCGTTGACCAGGACGCGGCCCGCGCTCGGGTCATACAGGCGCAGCACCAGGTTGACCAGCGAGCTCTTGCCGCCGCCGCTGTCGCCGACCAGCGCCACCGTCTCGCCCCGCCGCACCTCGAAGCTGACCCCGGCCAGCGCCCGGGTCTCGCCGTAGTGGAGCTCGACCTCGTCGAAGGCCACCGACTCGATCCGTCCGTCGACGGTGCGCGCGCCGTTTCGGATCTCGGGCTCGCGGCCGAGCATGTCGAAGATCCGCTCCGAGGCCGCGACCGCCTCGAACATCTGGTTGGCGACCTTGGAGATCCGCTTGATCGGGGTGTAGAGCATGAACAGCGCGGCCGCGAACGAGGTGAACTGGCCGGAGGTCAGGTTGCCGGCGAGGATCTGCTGGCCGCCGAACCAGACCACCAGGGCGACCCCGATCGCGCCGATCAGCTCCATCACCGGGCTGGTCAGCTCCCGCACCCGGACGCCCTTCATGTTGATCCGGCGAAACTCGAGGTTGTCCTTCTCGAAGCGGGCGAGCTCGAACCGCTCGCTGGCGTGGGCCTTGATGATCTCCATGTTGTTGAAGACCTCGGCCAGGCGCGAGGTGATGTCGGAGTCCTTCTCCTGCGAGCGGTGGGAGAGGCGCTTCATCCGCCGGGCCAGCTCGGCCAACGGCCAGGCCGCGGCGGGGAGGACCACGAGGCCGAAGAACGACAGCCGCGGGCTCTGGGCGATCGCGACCGAGATGAAACCCACGATCTTGAAGGCCTCCTCCACGGCGGTCGGCAGGTGGGTGGTCAGGGTCGCGCGGACACGTGTGATGTCGTTGGTGACGCGTGAGATCAGCTCACCGCCCCGGAGACGGTTGAAGAACGCGAGGTCGAGCTCGAGCAGGTGGCCCAGCAGCCGATCGCGCAGCTGACGCACGACGTCCTCGCCCACCCACGCGATCTGGTAGTGCTGGGCGTACCGTCCCGCCCCCTGGATCAGGTACAGGACCACCAGCACCGGCGGCAGCAGGGCGAGCATGCGCGGGTTCTTGGCGATGAAGATGTCGTCCATGATGTAGCGGATCATGTACACCGAAGCCGCGGCCGAGGCCGCCGCGAAAACCGCGCCGACGAACGCCTGCACCAGCCGCCAGCGGTGCTGCCGGATCTCGGGCCACAGTCGGCGGAGCAGCAGCAGCACCGGGAGTCAGCTCCCTTCGCCGCCCTCTTCGCCCTCGGAGGTGATCCGCTGCAGGCCCTCCCAGGTCGACGAGCTGTCGTCGAACGGCGGCAGCTTCGGCTCGATGCCCCGGGCGGCGTTGACCTGCCAGCCCCACAGGATCGCCCACTTCATGTAGGTGCCGTAGGCCTGCAGCAGGCAGAAGACCATCCCGCGCATGCCGTCGAGGAAGCCGAGCTGGACGAGATAGGTGCGCACGAACCGCCACAACGGCCGCAGCGTGACCTGGATGAAGCTCGACCGCCTGCCGTCGCGCCACGCCTGGGCGGCGCCCCACAGTCCGTAGCGGGCGATCCTGAAGGCGTACTCGTCGAACGAGAGGTCGACCATCAGGTGCGGCATCTCGTGCTTGAGCAGGGGGGTCTCGCCCTGGGTGAGCAGCGACGAGTGGACCCGGCGGTTGTCGTAGTAGGCGCTGCCGGTGCGGAAGAACCGGGCCACCCGGTCGCGCTGCCAGCCCGAGAAGCGGATCGGCTTACCCAGGAAGTAGACCCGCCGGTTGATCATGTAGGCGTTCGCCGTCGGCCCGGCATCGAGCAGGGCGAGGACCTCGTCCCGAAGCTCGGGAGGGCAGCGCTCGTCGGCGTCGAGCAGGAAGATCCACTCACCGGTGACGTGCTGGAAGGCCCAGTTCTTCTGCGCCCCGGCGCCGTAGTAGGCCCGCTGGAGGAACCTCACCTTGTCGAAGGACTGGGCGATCTGGGGTGTACGGTCGGTGGAGAACGAGTCGACCACCAGGATCTCGTCGCACCATGCCAGCGACTCGATGCAGTCGCCGATGTTGTGCTCCTCGTTGAAGCAGGTCACCACGCCCGTGACCCGAGGCCGTCCGGAGATCTGTGCGTCGTGACGAGTGGTGGGCTCGGGGTCGGGCATCGTCCTCCACCGCAGGGCGTTCGCGCCGGACGCGGCGCATCCCGTTGTCAACCCGGCGCATGCTAACACACCGGCCGGTCGCCGCCGCGGCGCCGGCGAGCCGCGCTCAGCTCGAGGTCAGCCGGTAGTAACGGGGCGAGGGGCCGGCCTCGACGGTGGCAGCGGAGGGCGCAGGTCGGCGCTCGCCGTCGCGATAGGTGACCTCCAGCGCCGGGCGCGGCAGCTCGACCATCGTCGGGTGCTCGCGCGACCACGCCACCACCACCTCGCCGTCGCCGCGCCGAAACCGGTACAGCCGTGCTCCGTCCGGCGCCGGGAGCGGCGCGAGGAAGGTGGCGCCCTCGAGCTCGCGGATCAGGGTCGCCATCGCGACGAAGCTGGGCCGGCGCCGCAGGCTGCCGTCGGGCGCCGGAGCCACCAGACCGTAACCCCGGGCGATCAGCCGCCACCAGAAGGCGCGCTCGACGAGCCCGGTGCCGAGCGTCAGCAGGAAGTAGCGCACCAGGTAGTCCGCCTGGCGCTCCTCGTCGACCGCCACCGTCCGGCCGGCCGGGGAGTGCGGCCCCTCGCGGAGCGGCCAGTTGAACTCCGTGATCCAGGACCGGTCGGCGCAGCCCCGCGCTGCGGCGGCGATCGCCGCCAGCAGCGTGACCTTGTCCGCCGCGTCGAAGCCGAGCTGGCGGTTCTCCGGAGCGCCGCGCCGGTCGACGTAGAGCAGGCTGGCGAGGGCGTCGAAACGGACCGCACCCCGCCGGTTGACGAGCGCGGCGGTGACGTGGGGCTCGAAGTCGATCACCGCCGGCCCCAGCACCTCCGCGCCGTGGCGCCCCCGGAGCACCTCGGCCGCCGCCCGGCCGAGCTCGAGGATCTCCCTCTGCGACCAGGCGCCCCACTTGGAGCGGTTGACCGCCTGCCCGACCACGAACCGCCGGCCGTAGGGGGCGAATCGTCCGGCGAGGCGCTCGACGGCACTCCGCCACAGCGCCGGCTCGCGCACCAGGTCCCGGTTCTGGGGCAGCGCGAAGGTCAGCTCGAGCCCGCGCCCGGCGAGCGCCCGCGCGAGGTCTTCCTCGGCGTCGTGATCGTTCTCCCAGGGGTGCAGGCGGACCAGCACGCGGCGCACGCCGAGGTCGTCGATGGCCCGGAGCTGGGCCGCCGGATCATCGGTCCAGGGGCGGACCGCGAGCCCGATGCCGGAGAGCTCCACCGGCCGACGGTATCGGGCACCCAGAAGCCGGCGGTAGTGGGCACGGATTCTCGGGGCCGCGACGGCGGCGGCCGCGAGGCCGGCCATGTGGTCGGGAAGGTCGGCGAGCCGGATCAGGCCCTTCTCCAGTCCGCTGGCGTGCTGGTGCGGCTGGTCCGAGAGCCGGTCCCAGACCACCTTGTCGCGCGCCGCCGCGCCCTCGGCGGCGGCGGGAATGTGGGCGTGGTGCATGCCGCCGTGGCGGCCGCCGGTGGTTCCCCGCCGGCGCCGCAGCCGGCTCTTCACAGCGTGCTTGGCGAGGTAGCCTCGGATCGAGGCGACCCACAGCCACCACCTCGGCGACCACCGCCACGGCGCCCGGCCCCAGTACCCGGTGAGGAAGGCCTCCCGGTGCGCCGTCTCGAGCAGCGGAAAGCGACAGGTGTCCCGGATCCGGCGCCAGGTCCCCAACCTGCGCCCGGTGCGCACGCGGTTGAGGTCGAGGAGGAAGAACCGTCGGGAGCCGTCCGGCTGGACGCGGACCAGCACGTTGCCCATCGAGAGGTCGCGGAACCAGATCCCGGCATCGTGCATTCGCCGCGCGAGCGACCCGAGCTCCGCGATCAGGAGGTTCGGCTCGACCTGCGGGAACGGCCCCGCCGACGGGGCGCCGACGAGGCGGCGAAAGAAGTGGCGCACCTCGTGGGCGTCGACCAGCCGTTCGGTGACCAGGTACGAAGGGCCGTCCGGCCGGTCAGACTCGGCGAGCACCAGCGGCCGCGGGGTGTCGAGCCCCGCCGCCAGCAGGGCGTGGGCGGCCCGCCAGCTGCGCTCGGCCTTGGACCCGCGCAGCCGGCGCTCGAGCGCCCGCCGCCGGCCCTGGTTGCGGAACTGCTTGACCACCGTGTCGACCGCGCCCTCGCGGCCGACGATGCGGGCGGCGTAGAGGTAGTTGCGACCCCAGTGCAGGGTCTGCTCGGCGCTCGCGGGATCGACCAGCCGGGCGACCCGATCCGCCAAGTCGGGACCGTCGAGCTCGGCGGCGACCTCGCCGTGGAGCCCCGCCCCGGCGAATCGGACCGTGCGCTGGTCCCCCTCCCGCTCGTGCTCTGCTCGCTCCGGCACCGGGACAGGATAGCAGCGGGCGCGGCCCTCAGCCCCTCGTCGCCCGGCCGGCCATCCCGGCCAGGTAGCGCGTCCGCAGATCGCGCCGCATGAGCTTGTTCGACGCGGTCCGCGGCAGGGTCCGCTCGAGCACCAGGTCGTGCAGCCGGAAGAGCGGGTTGAGGTGGTCGCGCAGCAGGCCCGCCAGCTCGCGCCGCAGGCGGTCGGCATCGACCTCCTCCGCGGCGACCGCGAACACCACCAGCTGCTCGGCGCCCTCCCCTTCGGGCTGGACCGACACCGCCGCGGTCTCCCGAACCCCGGGATGGCCGTCGAGCACGCGCTCGATCTCGAGCGAGCTGACCTTGATCCCGCCCAGGTTCATGGCGTCGTCGGCGCGCCCCTGGGCACGGAGGAACCCCCGCGCCAGCCGCGCGAGCTGGTCTCCGTGCCGGCGCAGAATCTCACCTCCGGGCCCGGGAGGGCAGCCGTCGTGGTAGACCTCGTCGTGGTCACGGTTCAGAAGGCGCTGAGACAGCCCGATCGAGGGCGGCACCAGAAAGACCTCACCGATCCCCCCCTCGCCCACCGGCCGGCCGTCGCCGTCCAGCACCGTCAGGTCGAGACCGAGCGCCGGGGTGGTGAAGGTGGCAGGCGAGGCGGGCTGGACCACAGTTCCGGTCACGTATCCGCCGCCGATCTCGGTCCCGCCGCAGTACTCGATGATCGGCGCCCGGTAGCCGGCGAGGCTCATCAGCCACAGGGAGTCGCGCCGGTTCGACGGCTCGCCGGTCGAGCTGAACACGCGGACCTCGGGCCAGTCGACGGCGGCCCAGGCGCCCGACAGCCGCCAGCTGCGCACCAGGGACGGCACCACGCCGAGCATGGTCACACCCGCCCGGCGAACGAAGTCGGCAAACCCCCGGTCGGCGGGGCCACCCTCCCAGAGCGCAACCGTCGCACCGTTGACCAGCGCGGCGTAGATCAGCCACGGGCCCATCATCCAGCCGATGTTGGTCGGCCACGCGACCACGTCTCCGGGCCGAATGTCGTGGTGGTAGCGCCCGTCCATCGCGCACTTGATCGGCGTCAGGTGGGTCCACGGAATCGCCTTGGGCGTCGCCGTGGTGCCGGAGGAGAAGAGCACGTTGCTGGTCTGGTCCGAATCGCAGACGACTCGCCGGACGGCGCCCGCCTCGCCGAGCATCTCCGCCCAGAGGCGATCGCCGGGTCGCAGCGCCGGCTTCTCACCCGCACCCGGAATCACCACCGCGCGGGGGGCGCCCGCCTCGCGGACCTTGGTCATCAGGTCGATCGTGCGGCCGCCCCGCAGGTACGAGGCCACCACCACGATCGCCCGCGCCCCCGCGATCTCGAGCCGGCGCGCGAGCTCCTCGGCGGTGAAGCTGTCGGCGATCGAGACCACCGGGCAGCCGGCCCGCACCGCCCCCAGATAGGCTGCCACGCACTCGACGGTCATCGGCATGTAGAGCGCGACCGGGTCGCCGGGGGCCATCCCGATCCCGGCGAGGCCCGCGGCGAAGCGGTCCACAAGGTCCTCGAGCTCGCCGAAGGTCGTGGCCTCGAGAGTCTCCGTGCCCTCCCGGCCGACCACCACCGCGGTCGCACCCGGCGAGGACCGGAAGCATGAGTCGGCGATGTTGAGCCGAGCCCCCGGCAGCCAGCGGGGCCGCATCGGCCCCTGGGAATCATCGAGCACCCGCTCCGGCGGCACCTCGAAGGGGATGCCCAGCTCCTCGATCACGACCCCCCAGAACGCCTTCCGCTCGGTCACCGACCAGCGGTGCAGCTCGGGGTAGGACGCCACACCGACCCGGCGCATCAGGCCCGCCAGGTTGGACTCGGCGCGCTCGGCGACGCCCGGCCGCCAGGCCGGCGGCGGACCTGCGGACGCAGGCCAGCCCCTGAAGATCTCCTCGAACGCGGCGAGCTGCTCGTCGATGGGCGGCCCGCTACCGGCCCGAAGCTGGGCCACCAGCTCCGCCCACCGCCGCCAGCAGGCCTCCTCCGCGGGCCGATACTCGAATCCAGATACCGTCATCTCCGCTCCCCTTCGGGTTGACTCGAGCCCTACAACCCTAGGAGAGGTTCCTGCGTTCCGGGGCGCGAGGAATGGACCACAGAGGCACGGCGACTCAGCGCGGCCGGTGCCCACAAACCACGCAGCCGGTGAACGGACCGTTTCGCCATCCGTTCATTGGCCCGCGAGAGTCCGGGGCCCGGGGGGAGACCCTTCGACTGCGCCGCCTCCTGGGGGCCGCTCCGCTCAGGGTTACCCAACGTCGAGGTCGTCATCCCGATCGAGCAGGCCGCAAGCGAGCGAGTCGAAGGAGCTCCAGCCGAAAAGCCGAACCGGCCAGGACACCCGCGGCTTCCGTCCGCACCATCCGGGCTCCGGGCCGCCGGCAGCGGGGGATCGGGAGTCTGGCCGCTCCGGCAACGCGGTGCGTACCCGGACCAGCCGGCCGCCGCCCGACCCCCCCGGGACCCGGCCCCGCCGCCCGATCCCGGACCCGATCCCGCTCGCGGACCGCGACCCGGACCGCTCGCCAACCGCGTGGGCTGCGGAAAGTGCGCGCGTGGAACCTCACCTCCGTTGCGCGAGGTAGATGACATGCTGGGGGCCGCTGCCCGCGCCGCGGGCGCGACGTCGGTGCACCTCGACCCGGAAGCCCGAGCGAGACAGGCGCCGCTCGTAGCGCGGCTCCGGGTCCGCCGACCACAGGCCCAGCACGCCGCCCGGACGCAGGGCGCGCCGCACCAGGTCGACCCCTTGCGTGTCGTAGAGCCTCCGGTTCGCGGGCAGGGTGAGCGGCTCGGGGCCGTTGTCGACGTCGAGCAGCACCGCATCGAGCAACCCGCCCCGCGAGGCGGCGCCTTCGAGCGCGTCGACGACGTCGATGGCCGCGGCGTGCACCCTGCGATCGTCGAGCGGCCGCCGCGCGAGCTCAGCGAGCGGACCCCGGTTCCATGCCACGACCGCGACCATCAGCTCGGCCACGCAGACCCACGCGTCGGCCGCGAGCCGGTCGAGGGCGGCCCGCAGGGTGTAGCCCATCCCGAGCCCGCCGACCAGCACCCGCGGCGCCCGGCGTCGCCGGATCGCCGCGCAGGTCAGCTCGGCGAGAGCTTCCTCGGAGCCGTGGGCGCGGCTCGACATGAGCTCCCGCCCGTCGACCCGCAGGGTGTAGATCCCGTCGCGCACGGTCAGCAGCACCTCGCCGCCGTCCGGGGTCCGCGCCCGGCCGACCGTCGAGGTCGGGCGCACCTCAGCCCGTCCCGCCGCCGAGCATGCTCTCGAGCTCCTCGGGCCGGGAGGCGCGGCGGTTCACCTTCTCCACCTGCCGTTCGAGCTCGGGATCCGGCAGCAGCTTGCCCATGGGACCTCCCCGAGAGTCTACGGTGGCGGGACCGGTTCCGTCGTGACCTCGAGTGAGCGCGCCAGCGCCTCGGCGACCACCAGGCCGCGCAGGGTGGGCGCGAGCCGGTCGCCGTCGCGCCGCAGCAGCCCCCGCGCGGCCCAGCCGTCGATCCGCGCCCGGTTGTGGGCCTCGAGGTCGACGCCGAAGCGGAGCCGGAGGCGCTCGAGGTCGATCCCCGCGGGGGTCCGCAGTCCGAGCATCACCGATTCGAGGGCCAACTGCCCGTCGGTAAGGATCTCCTCGTCGTCCACCGGCAGCCGTCCGGCCGCGAGATCGGCCGCCCACAGGCGGAGCCGGGCGCGGTTCCACCACCTCGTTCGCCCGTCGAAGGAGTGGGCCGACGGACCCAGCCCGAGGTAGGGCGTGTGATCCCAGTAGCTGCGCGTTGTGGCGTGACCGGAAGTCCGGCGACAGCGGCGAAGCTCGACACCTCGTAGGCCGTGTAGCCGAGCCGCCCGAGCTCGCGGTGGGTGAGGAGAAAGAGCAGGCCCTGGCCGTCCTCGTCGAGGGCGAGACGCTCGCCCCGCGCGGCCCGGCGGCCGAACCGCGTCCCCTCGTGGACGGTGAGCTGGTAGCACGAGAGGTGCTGGGGGCCGATCGCCGCCGCGCTCGCGAGCTCGCGCCGCCAGCCGTCGCGGGTGTGACCGGCCCAGCCGTAGATCAGGTCGATCGAGACGACGTCGAAGCCCGCTGCGAGCAGGCGCTCGGCGGCACGACGGGCGGCGGCCGACGTCGTGGCGGCGGCCGAGGAACGGCGAGGCCCCGGTCGTCGAGGGTCTGCACCCCCAGGCTCACGCGTCCGCACGCCCAGCGCGCCGCCAGGCGGCGACCGCGCTCGGGGGTCACGTCCTCGGGGTTGGCCTCGAGGGTGAGCCATGCCTCCGGTGCCACCGGGAGCGCGCTCCGGACCGCGGCCACGACGACGGCGAGCTGCTCGGGGTCGAGCGCCGACGGGGTGCCGCCGCCGAAGTAGATGGTGTCGAAGCGGGAGGGGCCACGACGATCGGAGCTCGGCCTCGCCGAGCCAGGCGCTCGATGTACCGCGGCGGCGGTCGTCGCCGGTGAGCACGCACCGCGAAGTCGCAGTAGGGGCAGACCGCGGTGCAGAACGGGACGTGGAGGTAGAGGCCCGAGCCTCGGTTCACCGCTCAGTCCGTGTCCGTCTTGAGCACCGCGACGAAGGCCGACTGCGGGATCTCGACCGCGCCGACCATCTTCATCCGCTTCTTGCCCTTCTTTCTGCTTCTCCAGCAGCTTGCGCTTGCGGGTGATGTCGCCGCCGTAGCACTTGGCGGTGACGTCCTTGCGCAAGGCGCTGGATGGTGGTGCGGGCGATGATCGTTGCCGCCGATCGCGCCCTGGATGGCGATCTTGAACTGGTGGCGCGGGATCGTCTCGGCCAGCCGCTCGCAGTAGTGCAGCGCCCGCGCGCGGGCCTTGTCCCGGTGGACCAGCTGGGACAGCGGCGTCGACCGGCTCGCCGTTGACCAGGATGTCGACCTTGACCAGGTCGGTCGGCGCGGTAGTCGAGCATCTCGTAGTCGAACGAGCCGTAGCCCTGGGTGATCGACTTGAGCCGGTCGTAGAAGTCGAACAGCACCTCGGCGAGCGGCAGCTCGGAGGTCAGCTCGACGCGGCCGACCGCGAGGTAGTGGAACGTGCGTGTTCACGCCGCGGCGCTCGCGGCACAGCTCCATGACCGGGCCGATGTAGCGCTCGGGCATCATGATCGAGGCCTTGATGAAGGGCTCCTCGACGCTGCTCGATCGTGCGACGGATCGGGGAAGTAGCTCGGGTTGTCGACGTACCGCTCGCTCGCCGTTCTTGAGCGGCACCCGGTAGCGCACCGACGGCGCGGACAGCAGCAGCGACAGGTCGTACTCGCGCTCGAGCCGCTCCTGCACGACCTCCAGGTGCAGCAGGCCGAGGAAGCCGCAGCGGAAGCCGAAGCCGAGCGCGGCCGAGGAGTCCTTCTCGTAGATCAGCGAGGCGTCGTTGAGCACCAGCTTGTCCAGCGCCTTGGCCAGGTCGCCGTAGTCGTCGGTCGACATCGGGTAGATCGAGGAGAAGACGACCGGCTTGGCCTCCTTGTAGCCCGGCAGCGGCGCGGCGGCCGGCCGCTCGGCGTCGGTGATCGTGTCGCCGATGTCGATGTCGCGAACCGTCTTGATGCCGGCGATGCACGTAGCCGACCGAGCCCGGCCGACAGCTCCTCGCGTGGGCACCCGCTGCAGGCGCAGCAGGCCGACCTCCTCGACCTCGTGCTCGCTTGTCGGTGTGCATCAGGCGGATGCGTCTGGCCCGGCGCGGAGCGCGCCCTCCATCACCCGGCACCAGCAGCACCACGCCGCGGTAGGGGTCGTACTGCGCGTCGAAGATCAGCGCCTGCGAGCGGCGCGCTCGGGGTCGCCCTCGGGCGGCGGCAGCCGGGTGACGATCGCCTCGAGCACGTCGTCGATGCCGGTCCCCTCCTTGGCCGAGCACAGCACGGCGCTCGGCGGCGTCGAGCCCGAGGTCCGCCTCGATCTCCTCCCGGACCCGCTCGATG
The DNA here is from genome assembly GCA_963714745.1 of uncultured Acidobacteriota bacterium. Classification (GTDB taxonomy): domain Bacteria; phylum Acidobacteriota; class Thermoanaerobaculia; order Thermoanaerobaculales; family Sulfomarinibacteraceae; genus CAVQPK01. The sequence continues at coordinate 113,448 of CAVQPK010000007.1, read as the reverse complement.
TCGGCCGAGGGCAGGTCGATCTTGTTGATCACCGGCACCAGCTCGAGGTCGTACTCCAGGGCGAGGTACAGGTTGGCCACGGTCTGGGCCTCGACCCCCTGGGAGGCGTCGACCAGCAGCAGCGCTCCCTCGCAGGACATCAGCGAGCGCCGGACCTCGTGCGAGAAGTCGACGTGGCCCGGGGTGTCGATCAGGTTCAGCTGGTAGGTCTCGCCGTCCCGGGCCGTGTAGCTCAAGCGTGATCGTGTTGCTCTTGATCGTGATGCCGCGCTCGCGCTCGATGTCCATCGAGTCCAGGATCTGGTCGCGGAACTCGCGCTCGTTCGACCGCCGCCGCAGGCTGGATCAGCCGGTCGGCCAGCGTCGACTTGCCGTGGTCGATGTGCGCGATGATGCAGAAGCAACGAGTGTTCTTCACGTGGTCCCCGTGGTCCGCGCGCCGGCGCGGGCGGGCGCCATTATCGCGGAAGTCGTCCGTTCGTCCAAACAACCGATCGTGCGAAGCGGTTCCCGCCGCTCCCGACGGCCGTCGTAGACTGCGCGAGTGGTTGCCCACGCGCGACCCCCGAAGCGTCGGCGCGCGCTCGGCCCGCTCGCCGAGCGTGCCGCAGCCTGGCTGCTGCGGCTGAAGGGCTACCGGATCCGCCACCGCAACTGGCGGGCGGGCCGGCTCGAGCTCGACCTGGTGGCCGAGCGCGGCGCGATGCTCGTCTTCGTGGAGGTGAAGGCCCGTTCGAGCGGGGTCTACGGCGGAGCGGCGGCCGCCCTCGACGCCGCCAAGCAGCGCCGTCTCGTCCGCGCCGCCGCCGCCTACCTGACCCGGTTCTCGCTCTGGGACCGGCCGTGCCGCTTCGACGCCGTCCTGATCGAACGGGTCGGAGGCAGGCTGCCGTGGCGCCTGCGCCACATGGCCGACGCCTTTCGGCCGGACCTCGGACGCACGATGTAGAGTGCCACGATGCGGACCGAGGACTTCGACTACCCGCTGGCGGAGGAGCGCATCGCCCAGCGGCCTCGCCCGCGGGGCAGCTCGCGGTTGCTGGTGCTCGACCGAGCCGGTGGCCGGATCGACCACCGTCGGGTCGCGGACCTGCCTGCGCTGCTGCAGCCCGGCGACCTCCTGCTGCTCAACGACACCCGCGTGATTCCCGCCCGGCTGAGCGCCAGCAGACGGACGGGGCGCCGCTTCGAGCTGCTGCTGCTGGAGCCCTGCGGTGACGCGCGGTGGCAGGCGCTGGTGAGGCCCTCCTCGAGGTTGCGGGCGGGCGAAGTGCTGACCCTCGCCGACGCCGGCCTGGCGATCCCCGAGCAGGCCATCGGCGAGGGCGCCTGGAGGGTTCGTTTCGAGCCCGCGCTCGAGCTCGACCGGCTCGAGTGGCTCGGCCAGCCTCCCCTGCCGCCGTACATCACCCGCCCAGACGGCGCCACCGAGGACGACCGCCGTGACTATCAGACCGTCTACGCCCGGGCCCCCGGGGCGGTCGCCGCCCCGACTGCAGGTCTCCACCTGACCCCGGAGCTGCTCGCAGCCCTCACCGCCCGCGGCGTGGAGACCGCGCGCCTCACGCTGCACGTGGGCATCGGCACCTTTCGGCCGGTGGCGGTGGACGAGGTCTGCGAACACCGGATGCACGCCGAGCGCTACGAGGTACCGCCGGAGACCGCCCGCAGAGTGAATCGCGCGCTCGCCGACGGCGCCCGGGTGGTCTGCGTCGGCACCACCTCGCTGCGGGCCCTCGAGGGCGGGCTGCGCCGGGGCGGCGGAGTGCTCCGGCCGGGCCCCGACTCCACCGACCTCTTCCTGGTTCCGGGAGCACGGTTCCTGGGCGCCGGCGCCCTGCTCACCAACTTCCACCTGCCGCGTTCGACGCTGCTGATGCTGGTGAGCGCGCTCGCCGGCCGCGAGCGCATCCTCGCAGCTTACGGCGAGGCGCACGCCGCAGGCTACCGGGTGTTCTCCTACGGCGATGCCATGCTCATCCAGTGACGCAGAGCGTCACCTGATCACCGCGCTGACCACCATGCCGACCACCATCACAATCACCGCCAGGCCGAGCACCGCGAGGAACCACTCGCCCGGCCCGTAGCGTGACCGCCGGCGGCCTTTCGAGCGAGGGCGTCTTTTCGTCGTCCCGGCCATGACCCGTTCCTCCCGTCGCTGGTGGAGCGATGTTACTCATTCTACACGCAGGAGGGCGGCTGCCCCGGTTCCCTGTAACCGGGGCCGCCGTAATGGTAGGCCTGAGGGGTTGGTCTTCAGGCAGGTAGGTTCAGGCGAGAAACGGGAGACCCGTCCGTGCAAGGTGGGAAGAACAGCGGTCCTTGAAGCCTTCCGGACTCCCTCGTACAATGACGAGCAGGGTTGTGGACCGACATGCTCATGGCAATCTGTAGTGCAATTTGTATGCCAGTTTTGGTTCCATGAAGACCCCCCCCTTCGTGTCCGGATGGCACGGCCAGGTGTCAGCCCGTCCGGTAGGGAGTACAGGAGGCCCCGAATGAACGACGCGTTGGATGCCGCACGCCGGCGGCGCACCATCCTCGAACGCCTCGGCGCGAGGATCCCCGGCTTTCGGGGCTACCTCGAGCGCGAGCTGCGGCGCGAGGTCGACAAGATGCAGCGCGACTGGCTCGCCGGCCAGGTCGATCGCGCGCGCGGCGCCTTGGCCGACGCGATCCGTATCTGGTCACGATCCGGCAACCTCGCCAACCTCGACCTCGCATCCTCGATCGACAAGGCCCTCGACCGGCTGGGCAACCGGATCCGCCACGCCGACTACGGCTTCACGGGCTTCTTCGACGCGGTCAAGATCTACGAGGCCGAGCTCGATGCCATCTACGAGTTCGACCTCGCCCTCGGCGACCGGGTCGAAGATCTCGCGACCAGGATCGAGGTGCTGCCCGGGACCGCGGCGGAGCCGGCCCTGACCAGCCTGCTCGAGGCGGTGGGTGAGCTCGACCGCGAGTTCGACCGCCGCGCGACCGTGTTCGAAGACGTGACCACGACGGGAGGCCGGTGATGGCTCAGACCCTGGAGATCCTCGAGCACCACGACCCCACCGGGGAGGAGATCGTCTACCGGTTCCCGCCCTCGGGCAGTGCGGACATCAAGGTCGGAGCCCAGCTGGTCGTTCAGGAGGCCCAGGAGGCGGTGCTGTTCCGGGACGGCAAGGCCCTCGACGTGTTCGGGCCCGGGCGCCACACCCTCGTGACCCAGAACGTGCCGATCCTGACCAAGGCTCTGTCGCTTCCGTTCGGAGGCACCAGCCCGTTCCGGGTCGCGGTGGTCTTCGTCAACAAGCGGACCTTCCTCGACCAGAAGTGGGGCACGCGGGAGCCGGTGGTCTTCCGCGACACCGAGCTCGGCATGGTCCGCCTGCGCGCCTTCGGCGCCTACGCCTACCGTATCGCGGACAGCCAGCTGTTCGTCAACACGGTGGTCGGATCGCAGGGCGTGTTCGACACCACCCGGCTCAAGGACTTCTACCGCGACGTCATCGTGTCGCGGCTCAACGATCTGATCGGCGAGACCCTGAAGACCATCTTCGACCTGCCGCGTTACTACGACGAGCTCGGCACCGCGGGCAAGGCGAGGCTGGCAGAGGACTTCGCCAAGTACGGCGTGGACCTGACCGACTTCTACATCAACTCGGTCACTCCACCGGACGAGGTGCAGCAGAAGATCGACGAACGGGCCTCGATGGGTGCGATCGGCGACATGGACGCCTACATGCGCTTCAAGGCCGCCCAGGCGGTGCAGGATGCGGCTCAGGCCGGCGGGGAGGGCGGCGGCGCGGGCGCCGGGATGGGGCTCGGCCTCGGTGCCGGGTTCGGAGCGATGATGCCGGGCATGATCGCTCAGGCGATGCAGCAGGCGCAGCAGGGCGGGGCCGCCAGAGGGGCTGCGGCGGGCGGTGCCGCCGCGACCGCAGCCGGCGGGTCGTTCTGCAGCGAGTGCGGCGCCAAGCTGCCGGCGGAGGCGAAGTTCTGCCCCGGCTGCGGCAAGCCGGCGGGCGCGGGGGGCTGCTCGGGATGCGGCAAGCCGGTCCCTGAGGGCGCGAAGTTCTGCCCGCACTGCGGAACCAAGCAGGGAGGCTGACGGTTGGAGCTGCACTGCGCGCAGTGCGGCGCCAGGCTCGACGTCGCCGCCGACACGCGGGTCCTCGCCTGTCCCTACTGCGACACGGCCCTCGCGGTCGACGCAGAGGGCGCGGTCTTTCACGAGATGCTGCTGGCCACGGTGCGCCCCGATGCCGTCGCGGCCCACTTGCGCCGCTTCCTCTCGGGGCCCGCAACTGTGGCCGATCTCGACCGTGAGGCCCGGCTCGGCGAGGCCGAGCTCGAGTACTTCCCGTTCTGGGCCTTCACCGTCGCCGGGAACGGCGGCGAGCGGGCCGTCCTGATGCCGGCGGCGCCGAGCGCGCTGCAGGGCCTGCAGGGGCTCAAGCTCCCCGGCGGTGAGACCCGGCCGATGCAGCCCGACCTCGCAGCCGACGTCAGGGTGACCGAGCCGGAGGTGCCGTTGGCCACGGCCCGCGAGTGGCTCGCCGAACGCGAGCCGGCGGCCGAGGTCCGCCGCGTCGCCCTCTACCACGTGCCCCTCTACCTGATCTCCTACTCGTGGCGGGGGCGGACCTACCGCGCCGCGGTCGAGGGGGTCTCCGGCGAGGTCCTGCCCTCCGACTACCCCGCCAAGGCCGAGGCGCCGTACTTTCTGGTGGCGGCGCTGGCGCTGGCCGTGTTCGGGCTCGAGGGGATCCTGGTCGCCAACCTGATCGCCAAGGCGGCCCTCTACCTGATCTCCACCCCGCCGCTGCTGCTGGCAGCGTGGCTGGTCAGCCGGCGGGTCTGAGCCGACCCGTGGCCGCCCCTCCGCAACCCGTCGCCGCCCCCCGTCGCCGGCTCGAAGGTCTCAGCTGTCCCTCCTGCGGCGGCACGATCGGGCTCGCCGAAGGATGGACCAACGGCGCCTGCCGCTACTGCGACACCCCGGTGGCAGTGGTCGGCGAGCGGGGCGTGACGCGGCTCGCGGTGCTCGACCGGCTCGAGCTGAAGGCCGCCTCGGCGTCCGCGCTGAGCTGGCTCCGCTCGGGCATCCGCAAGGAGCCCGCCCTGAAACGCGAGGCGAGGATCGAGGAGTCCTTCCTGGCCTGGTTCCCCTTCGTTCGGGTCCAGTGCGACCTGGTCGGCTGCGTGCTCGGGGTCGTGATCAAGCGGGTACGGCGCAACAACCGCTGGCACGAGGAGCGCCATCCGGTGGAGCGTCTGGTGGAGGAGAGCGGCGACCTGACCACCGCCGCAGCCGAGCTGGGCGAGTTCGGCGTCACCCGGGTCGACCTGCGCGGCGACGAGCTGGTGCCCTACGACGACGACCGGCTGCGCAGCCGGGGGATGGTTTTCCGGCCCAAGCTCGCGGCGCCGGAGGTGGCGGAGAAGGCGTTCTCCGAGCTGGTCGCGGCAGCCGTCCGACGGGCGTCGCCGGACCAGGTCAGCTTCTCGTGGGCGGCGGCGATCCGCCGCCGGGTCACACTGGTGCACTACCCGCTGTGGGTCTTCCGGTACCGGTTCAGAGATCGCACCTACCAGATTCTGATCGACGCCGAGGACGGCAGCCTGGCCTACGGAAAGGCCCCCGGCAACCACCTCTGGCGAGCGTTCAGCCTGGTCGCCGCGTCCGCCGGCGCGTGCTTCCTCGGCACCTCCCTGCTCCAGCACGCCGGTTCGCTGCTGCGTTCGGACAACGGTTTCATCGGCCTCGCCGTCGTCGGCCTCGCCCTCGCAGGCCTGGTGCGATGGGGCTACCGGCAGTTCCGACACGGCGGCGTGGTCGAGGACGGCACCGGCCTCGAGACGCGGCGCCGGAGTCAGCCCCTCGATGCCACGGTGCGCGAGATGATGGAGCGGATCGGGTGAGCGTTCGCTTGGTCCCACTCGATTGCCCCTCATGCGGGTCGGCGATGCGCGGTGAGCCCGAGGACAGCCTGTTCCTCTGCGCCCACTGCGGGGCCGGCGCCGTGCTCGAGTCCGACCGACTCGCCACCGTGCCGTCGACCGCCCTGCTGCCGACCCCGGGCCGGCGCGCGGAACGGTGGCTCCCCGGGTGGGCAATGGAGGCCGACGTCACGGTCGCCGGGCGGTCGACGGCCGACGGGCGGACCTCGCCGGCGGCGACCGTCCGCCGCCGGTTCGTGGTGCCGGCATTCCTGCTCCCGCTGGCGGACCTGACGCGGCTCACGCGGGCGCTGTCGGCGGTGGCCGAGGCGACCGGTGAGGTCCCCCACGAGCCCCTCCCCGGTGGGCGCCTGCACCTCGAGGACGCGGTCACGCTCGCCCGCCACGTCGTGATCGCGGAGGAGGCCGGCCGGCCCGACCTGTTGACCAGCCTCGAGGTCACCGTGGCGCTCGCCGGTCACCGTCTCGTGGCGCTCCCGTTCGAGGTCGACGGCGACCGCCTGCGCTGCGCGGTCACCGGCGTCACGGTGGCTCCCCCATGACCGGAGGACTTCGGTCGGGGTCGGACGCCACCGACCCGGTCGGTGCCGACGGGGCGTCATTCCGCACCTGGGTCGTCGAGGTCGGGCACGGCGTCCGGTTGAAGGTTCTGCACTGGAGGCCGAACGCCCCGCCGAGCCTGCCCCGGATCGTCTTCGTAGCTGGCTGGGTTTCGGTGGTCGAAGGGTGGGCGAAGGTGCTCCGCGCCCTGGCTCCGGTCACCGAGGTGGTCTACCTCGAGACCCGCGAGAAGCCTTCAGCGGGCTTCTCCGGGCGCCGCCTTCGGCCGGCAGACTTCACCCTCTCGCGGCTGGCCGAGGACATCGTCGAGGCCTGCGCGGCGCTTGCGGTCGACGACGGGTCATCGGTCTTCTTCGCCAGCTCGATGGGCGCCAACGCGGTGCTCGAGGCGCTCGCGGAACGACGGCTGAGCGCCCGCGCCGCCTTCCTGGTCGCGCCCAACGGCGAGTTCCGCTACCCGTGGTGGGGCCACGTGCTGGTCAGGATGCCGGCGGCCGGCTACCGGGCGGCGCTGCCGCTGGTGCTCGCTTACCTGCGGCACGCTCGTGTGAACGCCACCGCCGACCCGGGTCAAATGCAGCGCTACGAGCGCACGCTCAGGTCGGCCGAGCCGCTCCGGTTGAAGCTGTCTGCGATCGCCAACGCCGGGTACCGGGCACCCGCGGACCTGTGCGAGGTGAAGGTCCCGGTCGCCGTCGCCTACGCCTCCAGCGACACGCTCCACGGCGGGTGCCGGTGTGAGGAGCTGGTCGCCGCCCTCCCCCGTGGCACGCTGATCCGCTGCCCGACCAACACCTTCATGCACGACGTGGAGATCGTCGCCGAGCTGACCTCGTTCCTCGCGGCGATCGAACCCGAGGAGGACCGGTGAACCCACCTCGCACCGTGGTGATCGTGAACCCGGCGGCCGCCGGCGGAAGGCTCGGACGCGAGTGGCCCCGGCTCCACCAGCAGATGGAGGCGGTCGGGCTGCGGCCTCCCGTCTGGTTCACCGCGGCGCCCGGGCACGCCACCGAGCTCGCCGTCCGCGCCGTCGACGAGGGTGCCCAGGTGGTCGCGGCGGCAGGCGGCGACGGGACGGCCTGCGAGGTGGTCGAAGGTCTGCACCGTGCCGGTCGTGGGGCACTCGCCATACTGCCTCTCGGCACCGGCAACGACGCCGCCCGCACCCTCGGCGTGCCGACAAGATTCGAAGACGCCCTTCGGACCGCGATCGCGGGCCACCGCATCCAGGTCGACCTGATCGCGGTCGCCGATCGCGTGGTGCTGAACGCGATCGGGATCGGGCTGACCGCCGACATCAACCGGCGCGCCGCCGGGGTGAAGTGGGTCCGCGGAATCGCCGTCTACGCCGCCACTGCGGCGGTGTCCCTCTTCGCCTATGACGCGCCGGGGGTCCGCCTGACCGCCGGCGCCACCCGTTGGGAGGGTCGGATGACCATGCTGGCGGTCCACAACGGGCCGACCACCGGGGGCGGCTTCCGGCTGACGCCTGCGGCGGATCCCACCGACGGGCTGCTGGACGCCTGCCTGGTGGGCAACGTGTCGCCGCTCGGGAGAGTCACCCGCCTGGTCGCCGGGCTGCGCGGCACGCTGGACCGGATGAAGGGCTCCCTCGTGCTGGCGGCGCCCCGGCTGGTGCTCGAGTTCGACGCGCCGCTCGCGATCCACCTCGACGGCAATCAGGCCGAGCTCGAACCCCCGGCGGCCACCTTCGAGATCCTCCCCGGCGCCCTCGCGGTCTGCGGTGCGGCGCCGGGGCCGTCAACGGGCTCGGAGTAGACTGGTTTCGCCGGGCCGGAGCCGGCAGGCGGAGGACGACCGATGGACCGACCCATCCGACGGATTGCGGTCAACACCGGCGGCGGCGACGCTCCGGGGCTGAACGCGGTCATTCGAGCGATCGTGCTGGCCGCGCTCCGCCGCGGCTGGGAGGTGATCGGCATCCGGAAAGGCTACGAAGGCCTGCTCGACACCTCGAAGATCCTCCAGCTCGACCGCGACACCGTGCGCGGCATCACCCACCTCGGCGGCACCATCCTCGGTACCACCAACAAGGGCAACCCCTTCGAGCACCCCCTCAAGCTGCCCGACGGGACCATGACCCTGGTCGACCGTTCGGACGAGGTCGTCGAGAACTCCAACCGGCTCGCGATCGACGCCCTGATCGCGATCGGCGGCGACGGATCGATGCGGATCGCGCAGCGATTCGCGGACAAGGGCCTCCGCATCGTCGGAGTGCCGAAGACGATCGACAACGACCTCTCCGGCACGGTGGTGACCTTCGGCTTCGACACCGCCGTCACCGTGGCGACCGAGGCCCTGGACCGGCTGCACTCGACTGCCGAGGCCCACGAGCGGGTCTTCGTGGTCGAGGTGATGGGGCGCTACGCGGGCTGGATCGCCCTCAACTCGGGGGTGGCGGCCACCGCCGACGCGATCCTGATCCCGGAGATCCCCTTCGACCTCGAGACGGTGTGCGCCAAGATCATGGACCGCGAGGCCCACGGCCGGCACTTCGCGATCGTGGTGGTCGCCGAGGGCGCCAAGCCGACCGGGGGTGAGCTGGTCACGAAGGGCCGGCGGGAGGCCGGGCGCGAGGTGCAGCTCGGCGGCGTGTCCGATCGGGTCGCTCGCGAGATCGAGCAGCGCACCGGCAAGGAGACCCGCACCGTGGTCCTCGGCCATCTCCAGCGTGGCGGCAGCCCGACGACCTTCGACCGGCTGCTCGCACTGCGTTTCGGCGCCGCCGCGGTGCGAACGGTCGAGGCCCGGATCTTCAACGTGATGGTCGCCCTCGACCCGCCCAACGTGCTCACCGTCCCGCTTTCCGAGGCCACCAGCCGGATGAAGTGCGTGCCGGTGGACGGCGACACCGTCGCGACCGCCCGTGATCTCGGAATCTGTTTCGGGGACGTCTGGCCGTGACCACCCTCCGCCGGGCCGACCGCGACCGACCCGCCTGGAGGGTGTGGCACGACGATCAGGAGCCGATCAGGGTCGGCATCTCGTCCTGCCTGCTCGGTCAGAAGGTCCGCTACGACGGGGGACACAAGCGGGACGCGTACCTCACCGCCGTGCTCGGCGAGTGGGTCGAGTGGGTGCCGGTCTGTCCCGAGGTGGAGATCGGGCTCGGGATCCCGAGGCCGTCGATCCGGCTCGAGGGCACCGCCGAGGCGCCCCGTCTGGTCAACCCGCGGTCGGGCGAGGACCTCACCGAACGCATGGAGGTCTGGAGCGCGCGCCGCACCGAGGAGCTGCGCCAGCTGGATCTCGACGGCTACATCCTCAAGAAGGACTCCCCGTCGTGCGGGATGGAGAGGGTGCGCGTCTGGGGTGAGTCCGGTCAGCCGGTCAAGCGCGGCGTGGGGATCTTCGCCCGCCGGCTGATCGAGCGCTGGCCGCTGCTGCCGATCGAGGAGGAGGGCCGGCTCAACGACCCGGTGCTGCGCGAGAACTTCATCCAGCGCCTCTTCTCGCGCCACCGCTGGCGCTCGGCCCAGCGTCGCGGCATGACCCGGGCGACCCTGGTCGAGTTCCACACCGCCCACAAGCTCGTGCTGCGCGCCCACAACGAGGCCGGCTACCAGCGCCTCGGGCGACTGGTCGCGAGCGCCGGTACCGTACCCGACAGGGAGCTGTTCACCCGCTACGAGGAGGAGCTCGACGCCACCCTGCGATCGCGTGCCACTCCCAAACGCCACGCCAACGTACTGTTCCACGCCGCCGGCTACCTCAAGAAGGTCCTCGAGCCGGACGAAAAACGCGAGCTGGTGGGCCTGATCGAGGACTACCGCAACGGGCTCGTCCCGCTGGTGGTCCCGGTCACCCTGGTCCGGCACCACGCCCACCGGCACGGCATCTCGTACCTGCTCGGGCAGCTCTACCTGGAACCCCACCCGAAGGAGCTGATGCTGCGCAACCGGGTGTGAAGACAGTGCGAGACGAGAATGCGGCCCGACGCGAAACGCATCCCGATTGAGGCCGGAGTTGATCCGAATTCCCACCTACCCGGGTGCGGGCCCGCTTGTACCGCGCGGCGCAGTCGTTCGGCCTGCCGAGGAGCGTCGGATCGGTCGGGAACCTCTCCAGGAAACGCGACAGCTCAAGGGTGGCGTCCATGTACTGGCCTCGACGCAATCAGAAACTCGACGAGCCGCGCAGCGATCTCTCGGATTCGTCTCTTCGAGCTCGGCGGCCCTCTCCAATGCGAAGCGCGCATCCGCGTACCTGGCCGAGCACGCTCCGAGGCCGCGGCGAGCCGCAGGGCGATGCCGACGTCGGTCGGCGCGATCGCCCACGCACGGCGCAGGTGACTCGAGCTGCCGCCTCCCAATCCCCCGATCGCTGAGCGATCAGTGCCAGCGAAAGGAAGGGCCACGGCGAGTCCGGATCGAGTGCTACCGCCTGCTGAGCTGCGGAGAGCGCTCCCGCCCGGTCGCCGAGAGTCTCTCGCGCTCGAGCGACCAGCGCAAGAGCCTGCGTCCTCAGTCTCGATCGTGTACCGCCTCCTCGGCCACGACTTCTCCCGCGCAAATCGAGCGCGGCTGCGGGATCGCCGTCGCGAGGGCGCGCCTCGGCCCGCCACACCGAGTACTTGCGGATGATCCTGCCACTGGTTTGATAGCCTCGAGCGCCTCTTCCATCTGTCCGCGCCGGCGATACTCCGCCGCAAGACCTATGAGCGGCATTGACCTGCCCATGCCGGAGAGCCTCGCCCTCCTGATCAGGCCCTGGAGCCGAACCTCCTCCTACTTCCGCCTCTGTCAGCTCGATCGCCGGCACTTTGAGCGTCGGGAGCGATCGCCGCCGCCTCCGCGAGATGGTCGAGGCACTCCTGGCTGCGGCCCGCTCGCCGCAGCATCAGCGCCATCAGCCGGTGCAGGTAGGCCGACGTGGGATCCCGCGCCAGGGCCTGGTCGAGCTCGCTGATCGCGGTTTCCAGGTCGCCCGACAGGTACGCCGCCCTCGCGAGGTTCTTGAACCCCTCCGGGTCGGTCGGCATCCAGGTCCGCTGCCGGCTTCCCACCTCGCGGAACGCGGCCAGCGCCTCGTCGGGGTCCGCCCCCCGCAGGTCGCTCGCGGTGAGCCGACGGGACCAGCTCACGGCGGAGGGCAGCCCGAGACCTCCACCCTCTTCGAGCAGTCGGGCGGCGGTGCTCGGATCGGCGCGGGCAGTCTCGCCGACCGCCCGCCACCGCAGCCAGCCGACCACCGCGACCGCCTCCACGGCAGCCGCGAGCACTGCCAGGACGACCATGACCCTGAGAGGATTGCGGAGCACGTCCCACCCCCATGACGAGGCCCGGGCCTTCCGCCCGCGCCGCTCGTCCCGTCCTGCAGTTGTAGCACGCCCGGCCGTCGCCGAAGCATCGCCCTGCTACCCCTTCTTGCCCACATTCAGCACACGCAGGTGGTAGAGCAGGGTCTGACGCGAGATGCCGAGCTCTCGCGCCGCCTGCGATCGGTTGCCGTCGGTGCGTCGCAGCGTGTCCCGGAGCAAACGGCGGCGGAACTCCGCAACCGCCTCCTCCCAGGTCCCCGAGAGGCTCGGGGGGGCCGTTCCGGCGACCTCTCCGATCGGCAGCTCGGCGGGGGTCACCACACCACCCTGGGCACGCACCAGCGCCACCTCGACGACGTGCCGGAGCTCGCGCACGTTGCCCGGCCAGTCGTAGCTCCGCAGCAGGTCGTCCGCACGGACCGCCCAGCGCGCCGGACGCAACCCGTCTCGCTGCACAGCTCGCTCGACGAAGATCTGGCGGAGCAGAGGAATGTCCTCGCGGCGCTCGCGCAGGGGAGGAATCATGATCGTCGAGCCCGCGATCCTGTAGTAGAGGTCGGCGCGGAAGCGACCCGACTGGCGCAACGCCTCGAGGTCGTGATGGGTGGCGGTGACGATCCGGACATCGACCTCCACCAGCTGGTCGGATCCGACCGGCCTGATCTCCCGGCTTTCCAGGAAGCGCAGGAGCTTGGCCTGCAGCGGCATCTCGAGATCGCCGATCTCGTCGAGGAAGAGGGTGCCGCCGTCCGCCGACTGCACCAGACCGCGGCGCGCACGGTCGGCGCCCGTGAACGCCCCCTTGACCACCCCGAACAGCTCGGCCTCGAGCAGGCTCGCCGGCACCGCGGCCACGTTGACGGCCACGAATCGGCCGGTGCGGCCGGACAGCCGGTGCAGCGCGCGGGCCGCGAGCTCCTTGCCGACACCGGTCTCCCCGCGCAGGGTCACGGTAACGCCGGCCGGCGCGACCTGGCGCAGCTCGCCGCGCAGACCGATCATCGCCGCGCTGACGCCGTGAAGGCCGATCACCCCGGCGTCGTCCGAGGACTGCTCGGCCGCCGCTTCCGGCGCCACGTCGCGCAGAACCGCAGCGAGCAGCCTCCACGCCGGCGAGTCGGTGATCTCGCCCCCGAAGGGAAGCAGCGAGACCCCGCCCCAGGTGACCATCTCACCGGTGGGCCCGGAGCCGACCCGCCACACTGGAGCAGGTCGCCCCACCAGGCGGGCCTCGAGCCCCGTCACCCCGAGCGCGTCGAGCAAGCCTCCGGCCCGTCCCTCTCCGAGAGCGGTCGGCCGCCCTTCCTCGAGCAGGCTGGCGAGCCCGGTCAGCAGACCCTCCTGGACGCCGGCGTCGGGTCGCATTGCCCGCGCCCATCCGTCCATACCGGCTCCCGCGAGGCGCGCAGCCGCCGCACTGCGCCAGCTCGTGTCGATCCACATCTGCCGGCCGAGCAGTCGGTCGACCAGAGCCACGGCGAGCGCCTCGCGCGCCTCCAGCCGGTCCGACGACGGCAGCAGGCCGGCGGCTTCGCCGGGCCCCCTGCGGACGAGGGTGGTCACCAGCCGCGCGGCCAGACCGACACCCCAGCTGTCCTTGATCTCCTCCCCGTTGCCCTCCTCAGCAGGGGCGGCGCCTCGCAACGCCTCGAACAGCCGCGCCCACACACGGCCCTCGTCGCCGCCGGCACGAAGCAGCTTTCCGGCACGACGGCGGTCTCCGGTCAGGAGCTCCACCGCCCCTTCCAGGAAGGACACCGCCTCGACGAATCGCTGGTCCCGAGCCAGCGGTCCGAGCTCGAGATCGCCAAGTCGCGTTCGCGCCGCGTCGCCCCGGCCTCGGGCCAGCTCCAGGCGGACCCGCTCGGTGGCGACGAAGGGGTCGTCGGGGCGGGAGGCCGACGCCTCGAGCCTGGATCTCGCACGCTCCAGGCGGAGCGCGTCGAGGTCGGCCACTGCGAGGTTGAAGACCACACTCCGGAAACGGTGGCGAAACCCCGCCGCGGTGAGCAGCCGGAACGCCCGCAGGTTGGTGGTTTCCGAGGCGCTGACCCGACCCTCGTCCTGGAGCGCCGAGGCGAGGTCGAGCAGGATCAGCCCCAACCGGCCCGGGGAAGGCTCGTTCCGCGCCGCCAGCTCGAGCAGGCGGCGGGCCGCCCGGCTCTGTCCGAGATCGACCAGATGGAGGCCCCACCGGTGGATCAGTCGGCGGGCGAGCACCTCGTTGCCGGACACCAGCTGACGGCGCCACGCGCGGTCTGCGATGCGGTCGGGTTGCTCGACTGCGACCCTCTCGAGCTCGTACCACCGCCTGAGATCCCCGGATACGCCACCGAGCGCGGCGGCCACCAGCTCGTCGAGTGCGGGTCGGGTGCGATCGGACTCGATCCGGCCCGAGCGCATCGTCTTCAACGCGATCTCGAGTGCGGCTCGCGGGCAGGTGGCGACCAGCTCGCCGTCGACCGGGGGTGGCTTCCAGTCCCGCGGAGGATCGAGACAGCACAGCCAGTCGTCGAACGGCGCGCGACGCTCACCCGGCAGGCCGAGGACGGCCTCTCGGGCACCACCGACGTCGAGCTCGCTCAGGCAGGCCTCGACCAGCAGTGCCTGCGGCGCCTCGCCCAACTCTCCGGGAGCGACGTCTGCCAGCAGGGCCCGCACCCCGCCGCCGTCGAGTGCGTCGAGCCGCGATCGGCACCACGACTCCAGCTCTCCGGCCGCCCCGACTGCGAGCGCCTGGTGCACGAGACGACGCGGATCGTCGGGGACCAGCAGAGCCGCGGCCTCCCGATGCAACGGATCCCGACGCATGGGCCGCGGGTCGCCGTGCCGCCACCGGCCGGCAATCCGAACCGCACCCAGGTCCGCCAGCTCCCGGGCCAGGGCGCGCGAGGAAAGCCCGGAGTGGACGGCGAGGAAGGACTCCGGCACACCCTCCGGGGTCAGCGCCAGGAGCCGCTCCACCGAACCGTCCGCCTCCCCGCCGGCGGCCGCGGTCACGACTGCCGTGCCGACCAGGCGGCCCGCGACCGCTCGGGTGAGCGCCTGCCGATCTGCCGCGACCCCGGGGTGAAAGCGACCGGCCCGTCGCTCGACCTCCCGCCGACAGCGGCCGGGATCGTTCCCGACCAGGCGCAGCCGTGAGGCGTCTCCCGCCCCGGGGGTCGCGATGACCGCGCCGTTCCAGCCGGCCGGAAGCCGCCCGAGCACCAGCGCCGCGGCGCCGTGCCTGTCGACCCACCGGTCGACCGCCGTCAGGTCCTCCGGGGTCGGATCGCCGGCGATCACCAGCGTGCCCGGGTCGCCCAGACCAGGCATCGGAAAGGTCTCCACCTCCGGGGCGCACCGCCAGAGCCACGCCCGGCGGCCACGCTGGCGCAGTCGAAGCCATGCCGCAGCGGCGAGCCGGACGGCCGCCCGCTCGTCCGTCACCTCGAGCAGCGCGATCTCGCCGGCCTCGGGAGGTGCGGGCGGAGCCCATTGCCACGCCCACAGCGCACGCGCGGTCATCATGTCGAGCTGCCGGGGAAGAAGGTCCAGCAACGCCTTGAGCCATCGTTCGAGGCCGGTCCCCGGCGACGCGACCACCGACGGCAGCGCCGGCAGCTCCAGCCCGGCTGCAGCCGAGATCGCGTTGCGAGCGCCGCTGGCGAGGGACTGGGCAGCCTGCTCCCCTCCTCCCAGCCTCCGCCAGATCGGTCCGAGAGGTCGGGGCAACGCCCCGAGCACGGCCCGCGGCCACCCGTCGCGGTCGCTCCACCACGCATTGCGCAGGCCGCCGAGGCCCGGCCACAGGTCGAGCTCCACCAGTATGCAGGTCACCGCGGCCAGCTGAGCCGCGACCCGAAGGCGATCGACCTCCGTCGCCCCGATGTCGCCGGATGTTTCCCCCGGCCTCACGATCTCAGGGCCCTGGTCCGAGGAGGCTGGAACCGGCACCGCGGGATGGTCCACCAGCACCGCCTCGGGGTCGAGGTGACGGGTCGTCATCCGAGGATGCGCTCCCACTGCTCCCAGAAACCCGGGAACGACTTCTGCACGCACGCCGCGTCGTCGAGCTCCAGCGGACCGGCGCCGAGCGCGGTCACGGCCATCGCCATCGCGATCCGGTGATCCGCCGCGGCAGTCACCTGGCGGAGCTCGGATCGACGCACCACCGGCGCCTCGACCGTGAGCTGGGTCCCGTCGAGCTCGAGCCTCGCTCCGAGCCGGGTCAGGTTGTCCACCATCACCGAAAGCCGATCGCTCTCCTTGTGCCTGAGGTGCTCGAGGCCGGTGAGTCTGGAGCCCGGCACCCCGCAGCTCGCGGCCGCACACAGCGCCGGGAACAGGTCCGGGCAGTCGGCGAGGTCGGCCACGACCGGCCGACGACGAGGCCCGGAGACGGTCAGCGCTCCCCGCCGGTCGGAGATCTCGACCCCGGCCTCAGACAGCAGATCGGCCAGCCGGCGGTCGCCTTGGCGGCTGGCGCGGTCGAGACCTTCGAGGATCACCGTGCCCCCGGCCACGGCAGCGGCAGCAAGAAGAAAGCCGCCGCCGACCAGTCGCCGTCGACCGCCAGCTCGCCGACCTGCGGGCGCCCGGCGGGAACCCGCCAGCTCGTCCCGTCGGCGGAGCGGGAGACGACAACGCCGGCGGCGCGGAGCACGTCTTCGGTCAGGTCGAGGTAGGGGCGCGAGGGGATCGCGCCGGCCACCTCGAGCTCCAGCCCACGGGCCATCAGCGGACCGATCAGAAGAAGTGCGGTCACGAACTGCGACGAGACCTCGGGCCTGACCACCACCCTCCCACCCGGCAGCGGACGGCCGTCGACCCGCACCGGAAGCCTCCCGTCGTGGGGCTGAAGTCGCCCACCGAGGGTCTCGAGGGCGGCGATCAGCGGCCCCATCGGACGCTCGCGCAGACGAGCGGTCCCGTCGACGACGAAGCGACCCGGAACGGCGGCCGTGAGCGCCAGCAGCAACCTGCTGCCGGTCCCGGAGTTCCCGAGGTGGAGGTGGACCCGCTCGTCGGGCACCCTGGTCCGTGCGCCGACCACCAGCCGGCGCCCCCACGAGACCGGCCAACCGGCCCCGTCGAGCGCGTCCGCCAGCAGCCGGGTGTCCTCGCAGTCGAGGGGACGCCTGATGACCGCACCGTCGCTCACCGCGGCCACGATCAGAGCCCGGTTGGTGACGCTCTTCGAGCTCGGCACCTCGACCCTGGCGTCGAGGATGGTACCCCGCGTCGCCAGCACCCTTCCGGCCCACCCCGTCATCGTGCCCGCCCCGGCGCAGGGAACCGCCACCCGCCGTCGACCGGCTGGAGGTCGTCGTGCACCTGACGCATCGAACCGTCGTCCTCGATCAGCAACGAAGTGTCGGTGTCGAGCCACGCCGGAACCACCAGACCCAGGCGGCCGTCGTGCTCGATCCGCCAGCCGCGGTGAAAGTGCCCCCACAGCACCGCGTCGAACCCCGCCTCCCACGCCTGCCTGGCATCCTGCTCGAGCGCGCGCTCCGGAACGTGATAGCGGAACCTGCGGTTCGTCCGCGCCAGCCGGGCCTCCATCGAGCGCACGACCCAGACCGCGACCGGACCCGGCAGCAGGTGCGCCCACCGGCGCGCCAGGCCCGACTTCGACACCCTCGCCCAGAACAGGTACTGGCGGTCGCTCCGGTTGACCCGGTCGCCGTGGACGACCCGGATCCGCCGCCTGCCGGCGGTGATCTCGCACCCCGGCCCCGACCAGTCGAGGAAAGGCTCGAGCGCAGGCTCGTCGAGGAAGAAGTCCCGGTTGCCCTCGACCAGCGTCAGGCGCATCCCCCGCTCGCGGGCGCCGCGCCAGCTCGCGAGCACCGTCGTCACTGCCGGCGTCCAGAACTTCGGCAATCCGATCAGGTAGTGGAACGCATCGCCGAGAAAGAGCAGCTCTCCGATCCCGCGCTCGGCTGCTCCAGCGACCAGCCGGCACATGCGCCCGACGTCGCCGGGACGCTGGCCCACGTGGGAATCGGCGACGACCAGGCGCCTCACGGCGGCAATACTAGCGCAGCGCACGATGTTGTCAGCAACGTTCGTTGAGCGTAGACTGGGTGGTGCAGGGGTGGAGACGGAGACCCCTCTGATGAAAAGACTTGCACTCTTCCTGATCTTCTGGGCGTTACCCCTCGCGGCGGCCCAGCCGGTGCTCCGGGCAGAGGCGGACCGGCTCGATCCGGCAGCCGCCGCCGCCTGGGAGGAGGGCGTTGAGCGGGTCCGAGTCATCGTCCATCTCGACTCCGGCGACGAGGCCTCGCCGCCCTTGCCGGCGCGCGGCTCCGGCCTTGCCACCGCCCGGGTGACCGAGGTCCGGCGCATGCTGGACCACACCCTGGCGAACCTGACCGACCTCGGTCCGGCCGATCTGACCCTCACCGGACGGTTCCCGCTCACGCCCGGGTTTGCGGTCGAGGTCAGTCGCCACGGGCTCGACCGCCTGTTGGCCGAACCTTCGGTCCGCTACGTGGAGCACGACGTGCGGTGGCGTGCCCACACCCGGGAGGGCCTGAACCTGATCGGAGCCGGGGTGGTCCACTCGCTCGGTCTGACCGGGATGGGGACCTCGGTGGCGATCGTCGACACCGGGGTGGACGCCGACCACCCGACCGTCGCCGGACGGATCCTCCGCTCCCGCGACACCGCCGACGAAGACGACGACGCCGCCGACTGCGACGGGCACGGCACCGCCGTGGCCTCGATCGCGGCCGGCAGCCCCTACTCCTGGTCGGGGGGTCAGAGCTTCGCCGGCGGAGTCGCTCCCGACGCCGGGATCCTGGCCTACAAGGCGAGCCGCTCGTCGGACTGCGGCAGCTTCTTCCTCAGCGACGTCGTGCAGGCGATCCAGGATGCGGTCCTCCACCGGGACCAGTACAACGTGGTGGCGATCAATCTCTCCCTGGGCAGTGTCGAGGACCACTTCTCGGGCTTCTGCGACGCTCGCAACTCGAGCTACGCGAGGGCCATCAACGAGGCCGTCAAGGCCGGCGTCGCGGTGGTCGTCAGCGCCGGCAACGAGGCGGTCAAGACCGGCCTGTCGAGCCCGGCCTGTGTCAGCGGCGCCGTCAGCGTCGGCTCGGTCTACGACACCGACCTTTCGTCGAGCATCTCCTACTGCGGTGACAACCCGAACGACGCCTGCGCGCCCTACCTGTGCACCGACTCGATCCGACGCGACACGGTGACCTGCTACTCCAACTCGAGCCCCTTCCTCGACCTGCTGGCGCCGGCCGAGCTGGTGGACGCTGCGAAGAGGGGCGGTCGACTGGAGGACTTCGGGGGAACCTCAGCCGCGGCGCCCTACGTGACCGGCGCGATCGCCCTGCTCTACCAGGCGAACCCCGCGATGACCCCTGCCGCGGCCGCCGCCGCGCTGGCCTTCTCCGGAACGCCGATCACGGACGCCGGCAGCGGTGTGACGGCGCCGCGCATCGACCTCGCGGCGGCGATCGCCTCCCCGCAGCCCGCTGCCGGCGACGCGGTCGTCACCCCGATTCCCGACATGACCGGCAGCGCGCTCGTGTCCACCGCCGTCGTCGAGCGGTTCGGCTTCGTGGAGGCGGTCCGGGTGGCGGTCGACGTCACCCACGCCAATCCGTCCGAGCTCGCCATCGATCTGGTGTCGCCGGAGGGGGTTCGGATCCGGTTGCACGATCACGCCGTGGCGGCCGTGCTGGCCAACGGAATCTCGGCCGTCTACCCCGACCGCGCGACCCCTGCAGAGAGCCTCGACGGCTTTCGAGGAGTGCAGGCACACGGGACCTGGCGGCTCGAGGTCCTCGACGATCGCACGGCGCTGTCCTCCGGGGCGCTGGTCGGGTGGTCGCTGGCCGTCGAGCTCGCCGACGCGGCGGCCCCGCCCGACGGCAGCGACCTGTTCGTCGCAGTGGGAGCCCACGCAGCCGGGGAGCAGGCCACCTTCTGGCTGACCGACCTCCGGCTCTTCAACAGCTCGCTGACCGAGGCGTCCCGTGCCCAGGTCTACCATGTCCCCCGCGGCACGGACGGGCGGACGAGCTTCCTGGTCACGACGGTCGAGGTTCCAGCCAACTCGGTGGTCGACCTGCCCGACGTGGTGCTCTCCCGCTTCGCCATCGGCGACGGGACCGGAAGCCTGCTGGTGCGTTCCGAAGGCGGGCGACTGACCGCCACCTCGCGCACCTACAACAGCGGATCGTCCCGGGGCACCTTCGGGCAGTTCATCGGCGGCGCGTCCTCGCTCGACACCCTCGGCGCCGGAGACCCCGCGCTGGTCCTGCTCCAGCTCGCCAACACCAACCGCTACCGGACCAACGTCGGCTTCAGCGAGGTCACCGGCAACCCGGGCACGGTCGCGGTCACGCTGTACGACGGCGACTCGGGCGCCGTGCTCGGGGGCCCCGAGATCTTCGCGGTCGAACCGTTCTCCAACACCCAGGTCGCGATCTTCCCCGCCCTCGGCGTCGGGGCCTCAGAGAACGCCTTCGCGCTGGTCGAGGTGACCGAGGGCAACAGCAGGGTCCTTCCCTACGCCTCGGTGATCGATGCCGTCACCGGCGACGCGATCTACATACCCGGCACGCAGCCGCAGGTGGCTGGGTGGCTGATGATCCCGGTCGTGGCCAAGGTCACCGGTCTGGGAGACACCAACTGGCTCTCCGACGTGCGGATCTACAACCCCGGCCCGGACCCGGTCGCGCTCGACCTCCAGTACCGGCCGAGCGAGGGGTTCGGGTCCGGAGCGGTGGAGCGCACGGTGCTGCTCGAGCCCGGCCGCTGCATCCGACTCGACGACGTCCTGGGGTCGCTCTTCGAGGTCGACCGGGGGCTCGGTTCGCTGCGCATCGCCGTCCGGGGCGGTCCCGCTCCCCTGCTGGTCACCTCCCGGACCTACAATCTGACGGACGACGGGACCTACGGACAGTTCATCCCAGCGGTCACGAGCGGTTTCGGTCCCGGCACCGGCGCGGCGGTCGTGCACCTCGACGCCAACCTCGCGTTCCGCACCAATCTCGGCGTCTGTGAGGTTGCGGGCGGCACGGTCTCGGTGCGGTACGCGCTCAAGGACGGATCCGGCGTCACCCTCGGCGTCGGCACGTTGTCGATCGGCCCGTACGAGATGGTGCAGATCGACGGCGTCGCCGCGGCGGTCGGCGCCCCCGCGGGCTCGAACCTCCGGGTCGACCTCTTCCACGACAGCGGCGACGGCAGCTTCGTCGCCTACGGCTCGGTGGTGGACAACACTCCCGGCGGCGGCGACGCGATCTACGTTCCCGCGATCGGGCTGTGAGGCGAACCGCGCCGAGACGCAGAGGCCCGGTCTGATTCGCAGACCGGGCCGTCGTTCTCTGGGCGGGGGGGCCGCGATGCCCCTCCCGGAGTGCCTCTCTGCTTCCCCCCTCACCCGTTGGTGCGGGCGAAGCGGTCCATGAAGTCGGCGAGCACCTCGACGCCCTCGGGCGGCATCGCGTTGTAGATCGAAGCCCGGCAGCCGCCGACCGAGCGGTGGCCCTTGAGGCCGACCATGCCGGCCGCCTTCGCCTCGGCGACGAACTTCGCCTCGAGCTCCTCGTTCGGAAGCCGCCAGACCACGTTCATCACTGAGCGGCTCGCCGGCTGCACCGGGCAGCGGTAGAAGTCGGGATGGGCCTCGATCGTCGGTAGAGCCGGGCAGCCTTGGCCCGGTTGCGGCGCTCGATCTCGGCCAGGCCGCCGAGCTCCTTCAGCCACAGCAGCACATTGCGGATCATGTAGATGGCGAAGGTCGGCGGAGTGTTGTAGAGCGATTCCTTGTCCGAGTGGATACCGTACCGGAGCATGGTGGGAACGCCCTGGTTGGCCTTCGCCAGCCACGACTTCCGGACGATGACGACGGTGACGCCGGAGGGCCCGAGGTTCTTCTGGGCGCCGGCGTAGATCAGGTCGAAGCGGTTGGCGTCGAACGGTCGCCACAGGAAGTCCGAGGACATGTCAGCCACCAGCGGGACCGCGCCGGTGGCGGGGAAGTCGTGGCACTGGGTCCCCTTGATGGTGTTGTTCGAGGTCAGGTGGACGTAGGCGGCGTTGGGGTCGAGGTCGAGCTCGTCGGGCGCCGGCACGGCCGTGAAACCGTTCGGCTCCGAGCTGCCCGCGACCCTGGCCTTGGCCACCAGGTTGGCCTCCTTGAGCGCCTTCTTCGACCACGTTCCGGTGATGACGTAGTCGGCGGATCCGTCGCGTGGGATGAAGTTCATCGGCACCATCGCGAACTGCAGCGAAGCGCCGCCCTGGAGGAACAGGACCTGGTGATCGTCGTCGAGGCCGAGCAGCTCCGCGATCAGCGCCATCGCCTCGTGGTGGACGGCGTCGTACTCCTTGGAGCGGTGAGAGATCTCCATCACCGACATGCCGGTGCCCTCCCAGTCGATCAGCTCGTCGCGGGCCCGCTCCAGGGCGGGCAGCGGCAGGGTGGCCGGGCCGGCGTAGAAGTTGCAGGTGCGCGTCATGGGTGGCCTCCTAGGCGGTACGATTGACGAAGTCTTCGAGGATCTGCACCACCACGTCGCCGATCCGCAGCAGGTTCTCGCTCGACGAGGCGCCGATGTGGGGCGTCATCACGACGTTGGGCGCGGTCAGGAGCGGAGACGACGGGTCCGGCGGATCGGAGTACCAGACGTCGGTGGCGTAGGCCCGGACCTTGCCCGAGGTGAGCGCCGCGGCCAGGTCCTCCTCGACCACGCACTTGCCGCGGCCGGTGTTGACCAGAACCGCCCCCGTCTTCATCGCCGCGATGGTCTCACGGTTGATCAGGCCGCGGGTCTCGTCGGTGAGCGGCATGTGCAGCGAGATGTAGTCGGCCTCGGCGAAGAGCTCGTCGAGGGTCACCAGCTCGACCAGATCATGGCTCTTGAGCAGGGGATCGTAGGCGATCACGCGCATGCCGAAGGCGAGCGCGCGCTGCGCCAGCTCGCTGCCGATGTTGCCGACGCCGACCAGGCCGAGGGTCTTGCCGAACAGCTCGGTGCGCTTGAGCTCCTTCTTGAGCCACTTGCCCTGGCGCATGCCTTCGTGCCCGTCGATCAGGCGGGTCGGGACCGCGATCATGAGCGCGAACGCCAGCTCGGCCACCGCGATCGCCGAGGCCGAGGCGGTGTTGTAGACCTTGATGCCCTTCGACCGGGCGTAGTCGACGTCGATGTTGTCGAGCCCGACGCCGCCGCGGATGATCAGCTGGAGCTTCTGGGCCCGGTCGATGTACTCCCGGTCGCACTTGGTCTTCGAGCGGACCAGCACGACGTCGGCCTCGGCACCAGGTCCTTGTCGTCGGTCACCTCGCCGAAGGCGACCAGCTTGGCGGGCAGCGACGGGTCGAACGCGTCCGAGATGAGGATCAGCATGTCTTCCTCCTCACGAGTCGGTGAGTGGTCGGACGATCAGGCCCGAGCGCAGCTTGGGCTCGAACCAGGTCGACTTCGGGGGCATCACCTGTCCGGCGTCGGCGACCGCCAAGAGCTGGTCGATCGAGGTCGGGTGGAGCGCGAAGGCGACCGCCCACTTCCCGGACCCGACCAGGCGCTCGAGCTCGCCGAGGCCGCGAATGCCGCCGACGAAGTCGATCCGCTTGTCGGTGCGCGGATCGCCGATGCCGAGCACCGGCGCCAGCAGGTTGTCCTGGAGGATGGCGACGTCGAGACCGCGGACCGGATCCGCGGCGGGGAAGCTGCCCGGCCGGGCGGTCAGGCGGTGCCAGCGGCCGTCGAGGTACATGCCGAAGCAGCGGGCGCGCCCGGGGCGGCCCTGGCCGACCGGAACCACCTCGAAACGCTCCCGGACACGGCCAGGAACTCCTCCGGCTCGAGCCCGTTGAGGTCCTTGACCACCCGGTTGTAGTCCAGGATCTTGAGCTGGTCGTGGGGGAAGAGGACCGCCAGGAAGAAGTTGTAGGGCTCCTCGCCGGTGTGGCCCGGGTTGGCCGCCCGGCGCAGCTCCCGCACCCGGGCCGCCGCAGCCGAGCGGTGATGGCCGTCGGCGACGTACAGCGCCGGCACCTGGGTGAAGGCCTCGACCAGCGCATCGCGATCGGCCGGTCCGCCACGACCCAGACCGTGTGGCCGATGCCGTCCGGCGCGACGAAGTCGTAGAGCGGCGCGGCCGCGGTCAGGCGCGCGACCAGGTCGTCGATCTCGGGGCGGGCGCGGTAGGTGAGGAACACCGGACCGGCGTTGGCGTCGAGCTCGTCGATGTGGCGGGTGCGGTCGTCCTCCTTCTCGGGCCGGGTGTGCTCGTGCTTCTTGATCAGATCGGCCTCGTACTCGTCGACCGAGGCGCCGGCGACCAACCCGGCCTGGACGTGGTCGCCCATCCGCTGCCGGTAGAGGTAGAAGCCGGCCCGGGCTCGCGCAGAAACACGCCTTCGGCGATGAAGCGGCGCAGATTCGCCGCGCCCGTGGCGTAGACCTCGTCGGCGTACAGGTCGGTCTCGACCGGCAGGTCGATCTCCGGCTTGTTGACGTGGAGGAACGAGATCGGATTGCCCTCGGCCATCTCCCGGGCCTCGTCGCTGGAGAGCACGTCGTAGGGCGGGCTGGCCACCTTCTCAGCCAGCTCGGGACGTGGCCGGAGAGCGCGGAACGGAACCACACGTGCCATGGGTCGCCCCCTGAAGATGCTCGGATCGGGCAGGCTTCGCCCTGCCACGTGAAATCTATCACATGCGTTTCCGTCCGGCCACCGCGGGGGGCGAGCTGAAGCACGACGGGGACGGCGATCGTGCCCGGGAAATCGAACGGCCCGGCCTCGTGTTACCATCGAGCGGTGAAGTCTCTCTGCCGCATGATGTTGGTCCTGACCGTGCTGGTGACGACGGTTGCTGCCCAGGCGACGGCATTCGACGCCTGCCCCATGGGTGCGACCCAGGACCACCCGTGCTGCGGAGCCCGCAACGGCGAGCGTCAGCCGGTTGGATCGTGCTGCAGCGGCACCGACGGCGCGGCGTCTGCACGCGACGATCTCGGTTCTGCGAGCTGCGGGTGCGGCCACCACACCGACCTGACCGCGACGGGAGTTTCCGAGCGGCTGTCGGGCTGCGACGGCTCATCCGCCGTCGGTGCGGTGGCGCGCGTCGCCTCGACCGTGCGTCCGCCACTGACCGCACTGGCGAGCACGGCACCCGCGGCGAGGTGTCGCAGCGGGTCGAGCCACGGTCTCTTCCTGCACCTCTGCGTCTTCCTGATCTGATCTCCCCGCGTTCGTCCTTCCCACGGGAAGCACCAGGTGGTCACTGACCGCCTCCGAACGACGAAGGAGACTCGAGATGCACACCATCATCGCCCTCGCGACGGCAGCCGCGCTCGGCCTCGTCGCGCCCGAGCCTGGATCCGTGCAGGAGTACCCGGCGACACCCAGCCTGCGGCTGGCGGAAGCGGCGACAGACGCCCGCTTGGCCGAGATTCTGGCCCAGGTGCTGGAGAACAACCCGGAGCTGGAGGTGCTGCTCGCGCGAACCGCGGCAGCCCGGCAGCGACCGTCCCAGGCCCGGGCGCTGCCCGACCCTCAGGCGGAGCTCACCACCTACCTCCTCAGCCCGGAGACCCGGGTCGGGCCGCAACGGCTTGCCGCCAGAGTCATGCAGCGTTTTCCGTGGTTCGGCACGCTGGCGCTGCGCGAGCAGGCGGCTCGATTCGAAGCCGTCGCCGCCGAGGCGGAGCTCGAAGCCCGACGAGTCCGGCTCATCACCACCGCTCGCAAGCAGTGGCTCGAGCTCGGGTTCGTCGACTCTGCGTTCGATGTCCTGCGCCTCGACCGGTTGACCCTCGAGCGGTTCGAGGAGCTGGCGAGAGCGCGCTACGCTTCCGGTCGGGGGCTCCAGCGCGACGTGATCTCGGTCCAGGCCGAGATCACCCGTGTTGACGTCCGCA
The DNA here is from genome assembly GCA_963714745.1 of uncultured Acidobacteriota bacterium. GTDB lineage: Bacteria > Acidobacteriota > Thermoanaerobaculia > Thermoanaerobaculales > Sulfomarinibacteraceae > CAVQPK01. Next base: position 87,759 of record CAVQPK010000007.1, on the reverse strand, counting down.
TGACCGAGCTCGCCGCGCGTCGACGCTCGCTGGTTGCCCAGCTCAACGCCCTCCGTGGCGTCTCGGACCGCGACCTCCAACCGGTCGACCTGGTGCGGTCGGGCGAGGTTCCTCCCGAGCGGTCGGCGCTGGTCGGTCAGGCGCTGATCGCGAGGCCCGAGCTGGCTGCGGCCGACGCCCGGATCGCCAAGGCAGAGCTTGGCGAGCGGCTCGCCGCGATCGCGGGCAAGCCCGAGCTGACGGTCGGTCTCGGCTACACCCTGGTCGATCGCCGCACTGACGCACGTCCGCCCGACAACGGTCGGGACGTGCTCGGAGTGACCGGCGGCGTTTCGCTGCCGATCTGGCGCAACAAGGTCGCCGCCGGAGTCGAGGAGGCGGTCCAGACACGCCTTGCCGCTGAAGCCGAACGGCGGTCCATCGTCACGACCATCGAGCAGGAGCTCGACGACCTGCTCGGTCAGCTGCCGGAGGTCGACCGCCGGCTTCGGCTGCTCGACGAGGTCCTCACCGCCCAGGCCGAGCTGGCGCTGGAGTCGTCCGAGTCCGCCTATGCAGCCGGAAAGGTCGACGCTCTCGCGCTGCTCGATGCCGAGCGGACCCTGCTCGACGTGCGCCTCGCCACTCGGAGAGCCGCCGCCGATCGTTCCGTCATCGTTCTCCTCCTCGAGGGCGCCAGCGCCGCTCCCCTCACCGCAGGAGGCACCCCATGAGCACAGGCCATACCGATCGACGTTCGCGCGGGCTGCTGGCAGTCGGGCTGATCGCAGTCGTGGTCACGGCATTCGTGACGGTCGACCCCTTGCACCTCCATCCGGTCGACGAGTGGCTGAGAGCCCTCGGCCACGCGGTCGGCCCTGCCGACTCGGAGGGGACCGCCGAGGGCAGCCTGTGGACCTGCGGCATGCACCCGGAGGTCATCCAGGACCATCCCGGCACCTGTCCGATCTGTCGCATGGAGCTCACACCTCTCGAAGCGTCCGCGGTGTCCCGGCCTGAGGGCCCGGCGGAGCTGTGGACCTGTCCGATGCACCCCGAGGTGATCCAGGACCATCCGGGGGCGTGTCCCATCTGCGGCATGGACCTGGTCGCCAGGCCTGGCGGGCAGCCTGGCCACGACCACGAGAAGGCGTCCGCGACGCCCGGAACCGCCCCGATCGTGGCTCTGGAGCCCGGGGTCGTCCAGCAGATGAACGTCGCCACCGCGCTGGTCGAGCGACGCAACCTCGCACGTCGTGTTCGCACCGTCGGGAGCCTCGACTACGACCAGCAGCGGATGGTGACCGTGACCACTCGTTTCTCAGGGTTCGTCGAGAGTAGCCGGGTCGGCTCCGTCGGTCAACCGATTCGCGCCGGCCAGCCGCTGTTCGACATCTACTCTCCCGATCTCGTCCAGACCCAGCGCGAGCTGATCGCCGCGGTCGCCTATGCCGCGGAGCTCCGTGGCGCCCCGCCCGAGGTGCGAAGCCGAGCCGAGAAGCTGGTCGAGGCGACTCGCACCCGCCTCTCCTACTGGGAGATCCCGCCGGACGAGGTCGCCGAGATCGAGCGCACCGGCGTGGTGATGCGCACGCTGACCGTCCGCGCACCGTCCTCCGGCGTGGTGATGAAGCTCGCCCATGGGCTCGACGGCATGGCCCTGCAACCGGGCATGGACGTGGTCCATCTCGCCGACCTGTCACGGATGCTGCTGACGGTCGAGGTCTTCGAGGACCAGCAGGCGTGGCTCCGGCCCGGCACGACCGCGACTGCGACCTTCGACTCCCTCCCGGGGCGTCAGGTCGAAGCTCGCGTCCGGTACATCGAGCCGGAGGTCAACCCCACGACCCGCACCGTGCAACTGGTGCTGGAGCTGCCGAACGAGGACAACGCCCTCCGGGTCGGCATGTATGCCACCGTGGTCTTCGCACCCGTCGCCGTGCACGATGCCGTGGTGGTCCCCGCACAGGCGGTGATTCGAACCGGTGAGAGGGACGTCGTCGTGGTCGCCCTCGGCGAAGGCCGCTTCCAGCCCCGAGAGGTCACGCTCGGGCTCGAGGCGGACGGGGTCTTCGAGGTCCGGTCGGGCCTCGCGCCCGGAGAGACGATCGTCACCTCGGCCCAGTTCCTGATCGACTCCGAGTCCAACCTCGAGGCCGCGATCCAGAAAATGATCGCCGCCCGCCGACGCTGACGGTGCGACCGATGGGAGCCAACCACAGCGGCACAGCCCGCGCGGAGTCTCCGTGTCCGTGCGGTGAACCCAGTCGGCCGTTGGGAACCGGAGGTGGCTCATGTTGAGCCGGGTCATCGAGTGGACGCTCAAGAACCAGGTCTTCACTTTCATCGCGGTGGTCTTCGTCGTCCTGGGCGGGGTGTGGGCGGGACGGACCATCCGACTGGACGCGATCCCAGATCTCTCCGATGTCCAGGTCATCGTCTACACCGAGTACTCCGGCCAGGCCCCCCAGGTGGTCGAGGACCAGGTCACCTACCCGATCACCTCCAAGATGCTCGCGGTGCCCCACGCCAAGGTGGTGCGGGGATACTCGCACTTCGGCTTCTCGTTCGTGTACGTGATCTTCGAGGACGGCACCGACCTCTACTGGGCGCGATCCCGGGTGCTGGAGTACCTCAACGGCCTCACCGGCCAGCTGCCAGCAGGTGTCACCCCACAGCTCGGCCCCGACGCCACCGGGGTCGGCTGGGCGTTCATGTACGTGCTCAACTCCCCGACCCGCTCGCTCGCCGAGCTGCGCAGCCTCCAGGACTTCTACCTGCGCTTCCCCCTGACCGCGGTCGACGGCGTCTCCGAGGTGGCCTCGATGGGCGGGTACGTGCGCCAGTACCAGGTCGTTCTGGATCCGGTTCAGCAGCGCGCCTACAGGATCTCGCTGACTCAGATCGCCGCCGCCATCCGGCGCTCCAACAGTGACGTCGGCGGCCGCCTCCTGGAGATCGGCGAGCGCGAGCTGATGGTCCGGGGCATTGGGTACGTGAGGGACGTTCGCGATCTCGAGCAGGTCCCTCTCGCCGTCGGACCCGGTGGTACCCCGGTGCTGCTCAGGGACATCGCACGGGTCACCCTGGGCCCCGAGCTGCGGCGCGGCCTCGCCGAGTGGAACGGCGAGGGCGAGACCGTCGGCGGCATCATCGTGGTCCGTTCCGGCGCCGACACGCTCGAGACCATCACCCGGGTCAAGGCTCGCCTCGCAGAGCTCGAAAAAGGGCTGCCGGAGGACGTCACGATCGAGGTCGGCTACGACCGGAGCGGGCTGATCCGGAGCTCGGTCCGCACCTTGACCCGCACGCTGATCGAGGAGTCGATCATCGTCGCTCTGGTGTGCGTGGTGTTCCTGTTCCACGTCCGCTCGGCGTTCGTGGCCATCGTGTCGATTCCGGTCTCGATCCTGATCTCACTGATCGTCATGCGTCTCCAGGGCATCGGCGCCAACATCATGTCTCTCGGCGGCATCGCGATCTCGATCGGGGTGCTCGTCGACGCAGCCGTCGTCATGGTCGAGAACGCCCACAAGCACTACGAGGAGTGGAAAGGACAGCGCAGTCACTTCGAGATCATCCTGCGCTCGGCCCAGGAGGTCGGTCCGACGCTCTTCTTCACCCTGCTCGTGATCACGGTCTCGTTCCTGCCCGTGTTCACCCTCCAGGACCAGGAGGGCCGGTTGTTCCGCCCGCTGGCGTTCACCAAGACCTACGCCATGGCCGCCTCATCCGTGGTCGCGATCACGCTGGTGCCGGTGCTGATGTTCTGGTTCGTGCGCGGTCGGATCCGCTCCGAGCAGCACCACCCGGTCTCGCGCGCACTGCGGGCGCTCTACTCTCCCGTGCTCCGGGCGACCCTGCGGCGGCGCTGGCTCGTGATCCTGCTCTCGATCGCACTGCTGGCCTCGATGGCCTGGCCTCTGGCCCGGATCGGGTCCGAGTTCATGCCCCCCCTGTGGGAGGGCGACCTGCTCTACATGCCGACGACCTTCCCGGGAATCTCGATCACCAAGGCCCGGGAGCTCCTGCAGCAGACCGACCGGATCATCGCTTCCTTTCCCGAGGTGGAGTCGGTGCTCGGCAAGGTCGGCCGCGCCGAGACCGCGACCGACCCCGCGCCGCTGTCGATGATCGAGACCACCATCACGCTCAAGGACCCCGCCCACTGGCGTCCGGGCATGACCAAGAAGAAGCTGATCCGCGAGCTTGATCGGGCGATCCAGTTTCCCGGCCTCACCAACGCCTGGACGATGCCGATCAAGACCCGGATCGACATGCTGTCGACCGGAATCCGAACTCCGGTGGGAATCAAGGTGGCGGGACCCGACCTCGCGGTGCTGGAGCGGATCTCGAAGGAGATCGAGGCGGTGGTGCGTCCGCTGCCAGGAACCCTGTCGGCCTACGCCGAGCGGGTCATGGGCGGCAGCTACCTCGATGTGGTCCCGGACCGCGAGGCCGTGGCCCGGTACGGGCTGACGGTCGGAGACGTGCTGGACATCGTGGCGACGGCGGTCGGAGGCCGCAACGTGTCCTCGACCGTGGAGGGACGTGAGCGGTACCCGATCAATGTCCGCTACCCACGTGAGCTGCGCGACAGCGTGGCCGCCGTCGCCGAGATCGTGGTACCGACCCCGACCGGCGCGCAGGTGCCGCTGGGCCGGCTCGCGGAGATCCGCATCCGCCAGGGCCCGCCGATGATCAAGACCGAGAACGCCCGACCGAACGCGTGGGTCCACGTCGACCTGTCCACCGGCGACATCGGCTCGTGGATCGACCGGGCCCGCGCCGAGGTCGCGTCCAGGGTCGACGTGCCCGTGGGTTACACCATCTTCTGGTCCGGCCAGTTCGAGGCCATGGAACGTGCGAGGGAACGGCTGATCGTCATCGTTCCGCTGACCCTGTTCCTGATCTTCCTGATCCTCCATGTCAACACGGGTTCGATCGCCAAGACCCTGATGGTCTTTCTGGCAGTGCCGTTCTCCCTGGTCGGGGCGGTGTGGTTGATCTACCTGCTCGGCTACAACTGGTCGATTGCGGTCTGGGTCGGGCTCATCGCGCTCGCCGGGCTCGACGCCGAGACCGGGGTGGTCATGCTGCTCTACCTCGACCTCGCCTGGGAGCGATGGCGCGAGAAGGGCCGGATGGCGACCTACCGCGAGCTCGCCGAGGCGGTCGAGTACGGGGCCGTCCAGCGCATCCGCCCGAAAGCGATGACCGTCGCGACCACCTTCATCGCCCTGCTTCCGATTCTGTGGGCTACCGGCACCGGCGCCGACGTGATGCGGCGGATCGCCGCACCCATGATCGGCGGCATCGTGTCGTCGTTCGCCGTCGAGCTCGTGGTCTACCCCACCCTCTACTTCCTGTGGCGGTCGATCCGGCTCGAGCGGACACCACTCTTCGAGCCATCCGAGGAGCCCGGGCCCGCCCTCGAGGCGCAACCTCGTTCTCCTCGTCAACCTGGCGGAGGCGTCTCGTGAGACAGCTCACCCGCGGCGTGATCCACGATGATCACCTGTCTGGAGGGCGCACGCAGGCATGACGAGGTGACGGGGGGTTCCGCGCAGGCTACTCTTCGGTGCGTGGACACGAGCCGAGAGTGCCGCGGACGCGTCGCTTCGGGCAGGATCGAGCAGGTCCTGACCGGCCGCGCGTCGCAGCACCCGGCGGACGGGACCGGGAGCCCGGTCGACGGCCCGTGGTTCACCGCCATCCACAAGTCGGCGGTCGAAGGTCGCATCGCGGTGGGGCCCGAGGGCCTCGCCGGAGACGAGCACGCCGATCCCCTCCGTCATGGCGGACGTGACAAGGCCGTCCTGCTGTTCGCCATCGACCACTACCCGGCGATCGCCTCGCGCTGGCAGCTCGAGCTGGTTCCGGGCGCCTTCGGCGAGAACCTTCTGGTCTCCGACGTCGACGAGAGACGGGTCTGCATCGGTGACCTGTGGCGGATCGGGACGGCGCTGCTGCGCGTGACCCAGCCGCGCCAGCCGGCGTGGAAGATCGCGCGCCGGTGGCACCGCACGCGGCTGCCGAAGGCGCTCGCCGCCAACGGCGCCACCGGCTGGTACGCGAGCGTCGACACCGCCGGCGAGATCTGGAGGGGGGCACCCATCGGCCTGGTGGCGAGACCGCTTCCCCAGTGGCCGGTGCGGCGGGCCGTCGAGGTGCTGTACGCACAAGGGACGACCCGTGCGGAGGCGGACGAGCTCGCCGCCGTCCCGCTGCTCGCCGCGTGCTGGAAGCAGAAGATCGCGGCACGCTTTCGGGCGAGCCGTCGCCGGGCATGAGCTCTCACCCGGCCGACACGGCCGGACATCGGCGGCGGCCCATCGGCAAACCGGCCGGCCCCGGCCCCCCAGGCGCAGCCCGATCGAGGCCGTCGGTCTGCCGTCGAAGGCGGTGAATATCGCGCCGATTGAGCGCTGACATTGCGGTCCGAAGCTACGGCGGAAATGCATGAACCGACTGGAGAACCGGCTTCGAGGTGCGATGCCGGCGATGAGAAGCGGCTTCACAGCGGGTTCCAGCGCGTGGTCCAGAGACGGCGGGGAAAGCCCTGTTCGATTCCCGCCCAGTTGGTGGAAAAACACTGCTCGATGATATAGACTTCCTTTGAGGTCATCGAATGCAGCCACTTTTCAGCCGATGTGGTGTACTATCCAGCCAGGATCGGCATTGCTTCAGGAGGTTCGACCATGAGTGATCGTCACGTGACGTGGGCCGCTGTTCCGGTGGTTGTTCTCGGTACGTTGCTGCTGGTTCTCGCGCCCGCGGGATCCGCCTCCGCAGTGCCCATTGCGGCAAGCGACTTCGGAGACAGCGGCGCGGCCCCGTTCAACCCGCAGCGCGGCAACGCGCCGGCGGGTCCCACCGATATCCACAACGTGGACACAGGTGAAGATTTCTCGTTCATCCAGGACGCGATCGACGACACCGACACCATGTCCGGCCACACGCTGGAGGTGCGGGTCGCGAGTCACGTCGAGGGCCAGGTCGTATTCACCAAGAGCCTCACCCTGCGGGGCCAGAACGGGACCGAGATCGTCACGCCGTCGGTCGACACCGGCACGGTGGGCGACAATCGCGGCTGGTTCGTGGTCATGGGCGGCGTGACCGTGACGGTCGAGGACCTCGTCTTCGACGGCGCCGGCTTCAAGATCTACCAGGGCTGGCGGGTCAAGAGCGGGGCGGGGGCGACCTTCGACGGCGTGACCGTGAAGAACATGCAGTACGAGCCCGTCGGGCCGGCCTTCGCCGGCACCTGCATCGCCGCGCAGGACGACGTGACCGTGATGAACTCGGTGATCTCGGGCTTCGGGCGCGTCGGCATCCTGTTCTTCGGCACCGATGTCACCGCTGGAGTCGCCCATCACACCACCTTCACCGGCAAGGGTGCGGGGACCCACTTCGACTACGGCATCGAGGTCGGAGCCGGCGCGACCGCGACCGCCTACAGCAACGTCTTCACCATGCACGGTGGGATCGTCGACCCGACCGACGAGTCGAGCGGCGTGAACATCAACACCTACTTCGGGGCCGGCACGACGGCCACCGTCAGGTCGAACTACTTCACTCTCAATCACGGCGCGGTCACGGTCGGCCTGGACGCCGCCGACACCTCGACCGCCACCATCGAGTACAACCGCATCGTCGGCAACGCAGAGGGCGTGGACGACCGCGGGACCCTCTCGGTGGTGGACTCCGAGAACAACTGGTGGGGCTGCAACGCCGGTCCCAACCAGACCGGCTGCGACAGCTCGGTCGGGAACGAGGACTCCGACCCCTGGCTGATCCTGCGGATCTCGGCCAGCCCGACGACCATCCCGGTGTTCGGCAACTCGGCGATCAGCTCTGACCTGATCATCAACTCGGACGCCGCGAATACGTCGGGCGGCGGCAACATCCCGGACAACACTCCGGCGAACTTCGCGGCCACCCTCGGCGGGGTGGCGCCGGCGGCCGTCGGAACCGCAGCCGGCCTCCTGGCGACCACCTTCACGGCCGGCGGTGTCGCCGGAACCGCGACCGTCAGCTGCACGGTGGACAACCAGACCGTCCAGACCAACATCGAGATCATCGCCGAGGAGGAGCGGGCGATTCCCATGGCCGGACCGTTTGCCACCGGCCTCCTCCTGCTGCTGCTCGCCGGAGCCGGAATCTGGCTCCTGCGCCGCTGATCATCGGCTCTCGAAGCATGAACCCCGGCCCGTCGGCTGAACGCCGACGGGCCTTCGTGTCTCCGGCCCGAGGCGCGCTGGTTCCGGTCCTGCTCGCGCTGGTGGTCGCCACCCCGACCGCCGCGGCGCGGCCCCGGCCCGACGACCCGCTGGCGCCGCTCTCCCTGATCGCCGGCCAGGTGCTGCTGCAGTGGCAGGTTCCGGGCGCCGCGGTGGTGGTCGTCCGCCGCGATGCGCCCGACCTGGTGAGGACCTTCGGACGCCGCGAGCTCCGGGTCGGCCAGCCGGTCACCGGCTCGACCCTGTTCGCGGTCGGATCGGTCACCAAGGGCATCACGTCCGCCGGGCTCGCCCTGCTCGTGGCGGAGGGCCGCCTGGACTGGGACGACACCGTTCGCAGCCACCTTCCCGGGTTCACGCTCGCTGACAGTGCCGCCAGCGACCAGGCGACCATCCGCGACCTGCTCGCCCATCGTACCGGCATGGCGCGGCACGACCTGGTGTGGGTGGGTTCACCGCTCACCCGCGACCAGCTTTTCGATCGACTGCGCTTCCTCGAGCCCCTCACCGGTCTCCGGGAGGCCTGGGGCTACAACAACCTGATGTACATGGTCGCCGGGATGGTGGCCGAGCGCGTCACCGGGGAGTCCTGGGAGCAGTACACCGATCGCCGGCTGCTGCGGCCGCTCGGGATGACCCGCAGCCTGCTCGCGACCCCTCACGCCGACACCCCCGACCTCGCCTGGCCGCACCGCTACTCCGCCGGCAGCGTGTGGGAAACGCCGTTCTACGACGGCTGGGCGATCGCCCCTGCCGGGGCGCTGCACACCTCGATCCGCGACCTCGCCGCCTGGCTCCGCTTCCAGCTCACAGGCGCCGGCCCCGACGGTCGGACTCTCCTCCCGATGGCGGCGCTCGAGCAGCTCCACCGGCCGGTGATCGAGGTTCCAGCCGCGAGCGACCCGGAGATCACCGACCGCTGGTCGGCGATGGGCTGGTTCGTCGAACGTTACCGCGGCCATCGTCATGTCTGGCACAACGGGGGCATCGACGGCTTCTACGCCCAGGTCGGCCTGCTGCCCGACGACGGCCTCGGCGTCGCGGTGGTCACCAACTGCTCGGACAACCGGGCGCCGGAGATCCTGTCGAGATGGGTGTTCGATGTCGTGCTCGGTCTCCAGCCGATCGACTGGAACCGGCGTCTCCAACGGCTCCAGGGCGAGCTGGAGCTGCGCCGGGAACGTCGGCTGCGGCGCCGCAGTACCCTCGCCGACGCCGCGGCCGCCCCGAAGCTCCCCACCGCGGCCTATCTCGGTCTCTACCGGCATCCCGCCTACGGCGAGATCACGGTGCGCCGCCAGGGCCCGGGGCTCGCTGCGACCTACCGCGGCGTCACCGTGGGCCTTCAACACGTCGGTGGAGAGGTCTTCCTGCGTCCGGCCGACCCCCGGGGGTTCGGCGACGACCTGGCACTGCGCTTCCTCGACGACGGCCGTGGCCGGGTCCGCGGCCTTCTCTCGCCGATGGAGCCCACCGTGCAGCCCATCTTCTTCGAGCGCTCCGGGCTTCCTCCGGACGACGCGTCGGGTCAGCGGGCGAGCCGGAGGACCAGCACACCCGGCCGGGAGTCGGCCGCAGCCAGCGCGACATCGTCCCGCGCGAGGTCGAGCACCACGTGCAGCTCGGGCGGATCGAGCTCGTCGTGAAGCCACGTCCGGATCTGGTCGACCTCGGGAGACGCCACCGTCAGAAGAAGCTCAGGGAAAGCACCCTGCACACCCGGTAGCCGAAGAAGGAGCCTCGGCGGGTCGACCATCGGCGCCAGCTCGACATCGTTCGGCTCGAGCCCACCGGCCAGCTCGAAGGTCACCACGGTCGCGTCTGCCTCGAGATCCCAGGTGATCGCCGCGAGAGCGGGCCCTTCTCCCCCGACGGCTCGCTCCACCTGCGGGGGGACGACCGGCAGCGCGCCTCCGGGCGGCTCGCTCCGGGGCAGGCGCTGGGCGGTCGGATCAGCGGCCTGCCCGACCGTGGGCACCGGATCCGGCTGCTGCCCGGGCGCCACGGATCGAGACGCACGGTCCGACGCGCTCGAACCCGACTCGGCGACTCCCGGCGGCACCGGACCCGCCGATCGGCCGAACAGCCACAGCACGACGCCGGCGGCGATCGCACCGACCGCCAGGACTGCCGCCGCCTGGATCCAGAACGACGCTGGATGTCGGCCTCGCAGCGCGTCGAGGAGGCGGTCGTCCGCGAGCTCCACCGCCCGGCGAGCGGCCGGGCTCGCCGCGGCAGCGCCGCTTGCCGCAGTGGGGCCGGTCGCCACCGGTTCGAGAGCTCCACTGTGGTCGTGCGCTCGATCGGGCGCAGGGCTTACGGGCCCACCGGACGACTCGAGCCGGGCCTCGCCCCGGACGGTGAGTCGAATCCGCTCCCGTTCGAGCGGGTGGCCCGCGGCCGCCGGTCCGGCCTCCGCGACGTTGTCGTCGACCGGCCCATCGCCAGGCAGGTGGTCGAGGTCGAACGCCCGCCCCCCTGCCGCGACGTGCTCCTCGACCAGCTGCTCGATCACCGCGCGGCTGGCCTCTGGAAGGACCACGAACCGGACCCCCATGCCCGGCTCGAGGCCGTGGTCCGGGTCCGCCGTACGCGACCAGACGACGACCCCCGTACCCTCCGCAAGCACGAACCGGTCAGGCAGCAGGAAACGGAACCTGAGAACGGTGCTCGGTTCGAACGGGACCTGGCACGGGACGAACAGCCCCTCCGCCGAGAGGCAGGGCAACAGCCTCTCCTTGAGCTCGCGAAGGCTCGAGTAACGCAGCTCGTGGACCGGAAGCTGCTCTCCACCCTCCACCGTCATCCCCGGCACCTCCCCCACCTCCCATCTTACCCGTGTCGGATCGCTGTCCGACCGATCCACGTCGTAGAATCGCAGCGTGGGCGGAACGTCTCGGAATCTCGGCGCGGGCCTCCTCGCGGCCGCAGCGTTGCTGGCCGCGCGAGCGCCGTCCGTCCAGGCCGCCGACCCGCCGATCGAGAGACCGGTGCGACTCGAGCGGCTCGGCGTCACCCTCTCGGTCCCATCCGACTGGAGCGAGATCGCTCCGGCCGATCTCGACGCCTATGCCGACGCCTTGGTCGAGACCACCGGCGGCCTGGTCGCCGAGAGCTACCAGTTCGGGTTCGGACGCCGCACCAGCGACGGATTCGGATACCCCACCGTGCTGATCCAGATCAAGGACACCGGACGCGTCCCCTACGGCCCGCTGCTCGACCTTCCGCCGATTCACACCCTTCGCCGCGACAGTGCCGTCAACGGCGCCGCGGCCGCGCTCAGCCTCGGCCCGCCCCCGTACCTGCGCGAGGTCGTCTTTCGCCGTGACCGTTTCTGCCTCGAGATCACCAGCACCGTGCCCACCGTGACCGGCGAGCCGGTAGTGGCCCTCACCGGTGCGTTCCTCACCGAACGGGGCGCCCTCTGCGTGCACGGCTTCGACCGACTGGCGGGGTTCGCGACCAGCCGCGCGACGTTCGAATCCGTGCTCGCCAGCGTCGAGCTTCCCCCGAGCCTGCGCTATCGGCCTCGTCTCGACGACCGATGGCCGTGGCTCGCCCGGGTCGTCGGATGGCGTGGCGTGCTGGTCCTGTTGATCGCAGCCGGCGGCGGTGCTCTCACCTACCGACTGCTCCGGAGGAGCACCCCGGCGAATCGCGCATAATGACGTTGCGGCTCGGCCCGAGGGCCGACAGCGGGAGTCGCCGATGGTCAGAACATGCTGCGTCCTCGCCGTGATCTTCGCCTGCGGGATCGCCGGCGCCGCCGGTGTCGACTTCGATGCCGACCTTCTCGACGTGACCCTGCGTATCGACCTGTTCCACGGCGGCGACGCGACCCGCGAGTGGGCGACCTTTGACCGCGCGTGGCGCCAGTCCGGTTGGTCCGGGAGCCGCGCTCACCCGGGCGACGAGGCCCCGATCGGCGCCTACCTGGCGACCATGGCCGACGCCGCCACCGGTCGGATCCTCGCCGCGCGGTCCTACGACAGCTACTTCGGCGAGTACCGCACGACCGCCCAGGCCCACGAGGGGGTCGCACGGACCTACCACGAGACGGTCCTGTTCCCTTTCCCCCGTCGCCCGGTTTTGATCCGCCTCGTTCACCGCCACCGAACCGGACCCCAGGCCGAGCTGCTCGCCGTGACCCTCGACCCCGCGGACCCGTCCATCGCCGCCGAGGCTCCACCGGACGACGTCACGGTGATCGACCACCATGTCACCGGGCCTGCCGCCGCCCGGCTCGACCTGCTCTTCGTCGGCGAGGGATACACCGCCGGCGAGCTCGACCGGTTCCGGTCGGACCTCGAGCACTTCGGCGAGCTCCTGCTGGCGGCCCAGCCCTACGCGGCCCACCGGGAGCTGATCAACCTCCGCGGTGCCGTCCGACCCTCCCTCGAGCCGGGCGCCGACGAGCCGAGCCGGGGCATCTGGAAGCGGACCGCGGTCGGGGCCTCGTTCGACTCGCTGGGCTCCGAGCGTTATCTCCTCACCGAGGACAACCGTTCCTTGCGCGAGATCGCCTCCGCCGCGCCCTACGACGCGCTCGTCATCATGGTCAACCACGAGCGCTACGGCGGCGGCGGAATCTACGGCTCGTTCGCGACCTTCACCACCCGGAACCAGTGGAGCGGCTACGTGCTGGTCCACGAGCTCGGCCACTCGTTCGTCGGCCTCGCCGACGAGTACTACACCTCGAGCGTGGCCTACAACGACTTCTACCCGCGCGGCGTGGAGCCGGTCGAGCCGAACATCACCGCCCTGCTCGACCCGGCGACCCTGAAGTGGCGCGACCTCGTCACCCCTGGCAGTCCGCTCCCCACACCATGGGAAAAGGCCGAGTTCGACCAGCTCGACCTCGCCTATCAGCAGCGGCGGCAGGAGCTCAACGACCGGATCGCGGCTGCGTCCCGCGGTGGCGCGCCGCGAGAGGAGGTCGCAGCGCTCGAGGACCAGGCCGAGCGGCTCTCGGCCTCACACGCTGAGCGGGTCGATGCCTTCCTCGCGGCGAGCGCCGCTGCGGGCGAGGTCGGCGCGTTCGAGGGTGCGGGGTACAGCTCCGAGGGGCTCTACCGGCCCGCGGTCGACTGCATCATGTTCAGCAAGGGATCGAAGCCCTTCTGCCCGGTGTGCCGGAGAGCCGTGGAACGGGCGATCCTGCGCGAGGCCGAAGCCCCGGACCGCGAGCCGGAGCCGGTCGCGCCAACGCCCGCCACGGAGCCCGCGGCCGAGTCGGCGAAGGTCGCGGAACACCGCGAGTACGGTCCGGGTTGAGAGGGTAGAATGGCGAACGGGGGAACCCGGCTCACGACGCGCGCGGGCGGCGACCCCGCCGGGGCTCCTCCCCACTCGCGTCAGCCGCCGACCCCTGATCGGACACCACGACGCATGAGACCCCGACCGACCGCCCTCGACCTCTCGCTGCAGCCGCGAAGCCGGTACGACGTCATCGACGTCGCGCACCAGATCATCGTGACCGCCGGCGACGTCCTCGCCCCCTACCGACGCGCACTCTACTGCTCGTTCCACACCACCGCCGGTTATCTCGAGCAGCAGCTCGCACGGAGGTTGAACCACCGACGCGACCGCCTCGACCCGTACATGCACGCGTACCGCAGGCTTTTTCCGCCGGATGCCGGGTATCACCACGACGAGCTCCACCTGCGCCGCGAGCTGACCGACGCCCAGCGGCAGGTGGAGCCGCGGAACGCCGACGCCCATTTGGCCTTCATCGGCGCCGGCCTGCGGAACTGCGTGACCTACGAGCACCGCCACGGCGAGCCGGTCTTCTTCACCGACCTTGACGGCATGAACGAAGGCCGGGCGCGGCAGCGCAGGACGACCGTCATCGGCTACACCACCGAAAGCTCGGTCGCATCGGTGGCATTGGAGGTGCCGGTCTCGCGCCACTCCATCGACTCGATCAACCTGGCCGACGAACGGTACGGCGTCGCGGACGCGCTCCAGCGGCTGTGTCATGACCACCCGGTGGAGTTCGGCAGGCTCGACATCGCGCTCGAACGCGACGAGGACTCGGCCGCGGTCACCGTCAACGAGTACGAGACCCTGCTGATGCGCCACGACCTGGCCGAGGTGCTGCGCGACCCGCTGCGTTTCATGGCCCGCCAGGGTCGCAACATGCTGCGCGACCCGATGGCGATCCCGACCAAGAGCCTCGGCTACGCCAAGTACGACGTGGTGCAGGTCATCAACGAGCTGATCGACGCCTTCGGGCTGTCCGAGTCGGTGGTCGAGCGGTTGGTGGCGCGGGTGATGGCCTTCCCCGCCTCCCGCCTGCTGCGTTTCAAGCGGGCGTTGAGCTTGCCGGTCGCGCCCGACCGGAGCGGTTCCCCTGACGTGCTGACCGGAACCTACCAGAGCCCGATCTTGATCCAGTGGAGGCCCTCGGCCCGCCGGTCCCGCACCCTGAGGTTGTCGCTGACCCGCTTCGAGTGACGGGAGGCAGCACCATGCGCTGGTACGTCATTGGAATGGGTGAGGTCGGTCGGCGCGTCGCCGATGCCCTCGAGCGGCACGGGCGCGAGGTCGTCCCGGTGACCCGCGCCTCGGGCTGGTCCCAGGCTCTCGCCGATCCCGAGGGCGCCCGGGTCATCGCGGTCCGCGAGGAGGATCTCGGGGCGGTCCTCGAACGGCTCGAGGGCTGCCCGGGAGAACGCCTGCTCGCGCTCCAGAACGGGTGGATCCGCCCGTCGCTCGGCGGCTTCGCCGGAGCCGGGCGGGGCCTGATCTGGTTCACCTCGAAGGGCGACTTCTTCCTGCCCCTCCGCCCCTCGGTCCTGACCGGCGCCCTGGCGCCGCCGTTGGCTGCGGCACTGACCGCCGCTGGCATCCCGGCCACTGTTGCCGAGGGTCAGGACTTCGATCGCGCCGAGGCGGAGAAGATGGGATTCAACTGCGTGGTCGGCCTGCCGCTCGCGGTCCACGGGCTGTCTCTCGGCGAGTACCTCGACACCCATCCCGACGAGGCCCGCTCTGTCTTTCTCGAGGCGACCGAGATCACCTCCGCGACCCTCGGGGTCGCTCCCGACCCGTCCTGGTGGGATGGTTTTCTCGCGGTCGCGGAGCCGCTCGGCTGGGTGCGGACGAGCCGCGCGAAGGCGCTCGAGTATCGCAACGGCGCCGTGGTGCGGCTCGCCCTCGAGCTCGGCCGGGAGGCGCCGACGAACCAGCGCCTGCTCCAGGATGCGGACTAGCTGAGGCAGCACGACGAGCACGACATGCCGGCAAGGTCCCGGGCCGGCCGCCTGTGGTAACCTCACCCGCCGTGGGCAACACCACGATCTACCGCATCAGCTTCCTGAGTCAGGGGCAGGTCTACGAGATCTACGCCCGCTCCGTGGGTCAGGGCGCCTTGTTCGGGTTCATCGAGGTCGACGAGCTCCTGTTCGGCGAGCGCAGCAAGATCCTGATCGACTCCTCGGAGGAGCGCCTCAAGACCGAGTTCGACGGTGTGCGCCGGACCTACATTCCGATCCACGCCGTGCTTCGCATCGACGAGGTCGACAAGGCGGGCAGGGGCCGGATCAGCGCCAAGGGGGAAACCGTGACCAGCTTCCCGGTGACCCTGGTGCAGCCGCCCGGCGCCAAGAGCACCGACTGAGGTCCGCAACCCGCCTCCGGCGAATTCGTACCACCCTGCGGAGCTCGCCCCACGTGACCCACCGCCTTCGTCCCTCCTGGCTGCTCGGGACCGCCCAGAGCCTCGTGCTGGTGGTGCTCGCCGTCCTCGCGTTCCGCTCGTCTGTCCTCGACTGGAACGACGTCCCCACCGGCTCGATGCAGCCCACCATCGCCGAGGGCGACCGCATCGTCGTCAACAAGGCCGCGTACGATCTCCGGCTCCCGTTCCTCGGCCTCGAGCTGGTCCGCCGCGGCGATCCGGCGGCGTCGGACATCGTGGTGTTTCGCTCACCGGACGACGGTGTGCGGCTGGTCAAGCGGGTGGTGGGAGTCCCGGGAGACCGGGTCGCCCTGATCGGCAACCGGCTCGAGGTCAACGGTCGGGTCGTCCGCTACGCCCCCCTGACGACTGATGCGGTGGATGCCCTGTCCTGCGTCACCGCGGGCAAGGTGCTGGCCAGCGAGCACCTCGAAGGCGCCCGACACGCCGTGATGGTGAGCAGCGGCACCATCGATCGCGAGCATTTCGGGCCGGTCCTGGTCCCACCCGGGCACTACTTCGTGCTCGGCGACAACCGCGACGCGTCGCTCGACTCACGCGAGTTCGGGTTCGTCCCCCGGGGCCGGATCGAGGGCCGGGCGATCGGCGTCGCGGCGTCACTCGATCCCGACGCACGCTTCGCTCCGCGCTGGCGCCGGTTCATGGTCGCACTGCGGTAAACAGGCGGGGAATACCACAGAGCGAGCGTGCTCTGCACCTCCTGCACCTCGGCGTAGGCCGCCGCGAGATGCTGGCAGCGGCTGCCGAGTCTTCGCCCGCTGGCCTCCGGCTCGATGCTCGGAGGCGAGCGGGAGTCCCGGAGGGGATTCTCCGACTCGCTCGCATCCGGCTTTCTCGCTCAGGAGACACGGGAGGGGAGACACCGGCTCGCGCGCCGGGGGCGACCGCGTTCGAGGGCGCCGCACACAGGCCGTCACCCAGAGCGGAGCGGCCCGCCAGGGCCGAGGAGTCGAAGGGTCTCCTCCGGTACCGCAACCACCGTCGCACCCTGGGGTCCGGCCGGTGCCCGGGGAAAGGCCGTGCCGGAGTCGCCTCGGATTCGGGGGACCCACCATCGCGTCCATCCGGGGGGCGGGCGACCGGGAGCGGGCGGCAGCGTCCGGGCCGGACCGGCAACACGATCCGACCTCGCCGCGAGCAGCCGAGCGAGCCCGTCGTCATCGCAGCGCGAGGACGACTGGGGGAGCAGGCAGATTGGGGTGAGTCACCAGCCCGAAAGGGCGCCGTATCCCGGACCGGCCGCCCGCCGCCTGTCGCCCGACTCTGGACTGGAGCCTCTCCACCAACGGAAGCGACCGCGTCCACTCACCGGTCACATGGCCTGCGGGCACGGACCGCGCTGAGTCCCTGAGTGCCTCTGTGCCTTGTGGTGCGCCCCTGTCGTCTACCTGACCAGGCGGAGGAGCTCGACGGCCGCGAGGGCGGCGAAGAGGGCGAGGCAGACCACCAATCCTAGAGTCGACCAGGGCCCGTTGCGGGCCTCGCCGACCAGGCTGCGACGCGAGTTGAGCACCAACAAGGTCGCCGCAACGAACGGCATGAACAGCGAGCCCAGCGCGGCGTAGACCACCACCAGCCACACCGGGCGATCGAGCAGCAGCAGCAGCATCGGCGGAAAGGTCATCACCAGCAGCCACGCCCGGTAGGCGGGACGGCGCGCGATCGGCCGCGGATCGCGGGCGCGGCCGAGCAGGGAGACCGCGTGGGCGAAGAGATAGGGCACCCCTTGCCACACGCCCACGATCGAGCTCGCCACCGCCGCCCAGAAGCCGATCAGGAACACGAACCGGCCGGCCGCGCCGAGCTGCTCGCCGAGCATGTCGGCCATCCTGACGACTGACTGGGAACCCTCCACGACCACCTGCCGCGGAAGCAGCACCGTCGCACCGAGGATCACCACCGCGAGCCCGAAGACCGCGGTCAGGGCGTAGCCGACCGCAAGGTCGATCCGGGCTGCCGGGAGCCATTCCAGACCCTGCCACTGCTTCTCGTTGAGCCAGTAGCCGTAGGCGAGGAGGGTGACGGTGCCTCCAACGCCGCCGATCACCCCGGCGACCAGCAGGGTGCCTCCCACCGGAACCACCGGGACCAGGACGCCGTGCGCCAGCTCGCCGATCGGAGGCAGGTCGAGCACGGCCGCCCCCACCAGGGTCACGACCATCACCGCCACCGCCGCCCCCATCACCCGCTCGATCACGGGGTATCCCTCGAGCCACACCAGGGCGGCGGCCGCGAGCGCGTGGACGATCGCCCAGGTGCGGACCGAAATCCCCGGCACGAGGGCATGGGCGGCCAGCCCGCAGGCCGACATCAGAGCCCCTGCGACCACCACCGACCACACCGCCAGGAAGACCATGAAGTAGACCCTCACCGGCCATCCCAGGTACCGGAACCAGCCTTCGAGCAGCGGAGTCCCTGTCGCGAGCTGCCACCGTGCCACGCCCTCGGTGAGCACCAGCTTGACGATCGCGCCCAGGACCACCGCCCACAGCACCGCGAGCCCCCAGGTCGCCCCGGCCTTGGTGGCGGCCACGAGGTCACCGGCTCCGACACCGGTGGCTGCGACCATCAGTCCCGGCCCGACGTACAGCAGGAGCCGGAGCCCGCGAGCCGGAGGACGTCCTCGGAGGGTCAAGGTCGCCCCAGCGGCAGCCGCACGGTGGCCCGGCAGCCGCTGCGATCGCTGCGTGGCGTCAGGGTCGCCTCGCCGCCGTGGGCCTCCGCGATCTGGCGCACCAGCACCAGCCCGATGCCGGAGCCCCCCGGCTTGGTGGTGAAGAACGGGACGAAGAGGTTGGCGGTCTCGGCGAGCCCCGGCCCTTCGTCGAGCACCCACAGCTCGAGCCGGTCGACGGCAGCGGCCCACCCGATCCGAACCCCGCCTCCGGTTTCCGCGCACGAGTCGGCGGCGTTGCGGACCAAGTTGATCAGCGCCTGCTCGATCTGGTCCGGATCCGCCCGGACGCTCACGCTCGGGCCCTCGTCGATCTCGACCTTGACCCGGGTCTCGAGCCCGGCCACCCTGCGGACGAGCGGCGCGACCTCGACCTCGATCGGCCGGGGTTCGGGCAGCTTGGCGAAGCTCGCGTAGGCGCCCATGAACCGGTTGAGAGCCTCGGCCCGCGAGCCGATCACCCGGAGGCCGCGGGAGAGGTCGTCGCGCCAGTCCTCCGGCAGCGGCTGGCTGGCCGCGAGCCGCTCGAGGCTGCCGGTGATCGACTTGATCGGCGCCAGCGAGTTGTTGAGCTCGTGCCCGATGACCCGGATCAGCCGGCGCCAGGCCGCCAGCTCCTCGGCCCGGAGCGACCGGCTGACGTCGAACAGGACCACGAGCTGGAGCGGCCGGCCCTGCTGGCGGAACGCTCCCCGCCGCAGCTCCCAACGGCGGGACTCACCCCTGATGCCCAGGTCGACGGTCCGCGACGAGGCGCCCTCCAGGCAGGAGGACAACCCGAGCTCGTCGGCCGCCCGCCCGAGCAGGTCCGCCTCCGACCCTCCGAGCAGCCGCTCTCCGGCCCGGTTGACCAGCCGGAGCCGTCGTTCGGCGTCGAAAGCCAGCACCGCGGCGTCGATCTCCGCCATCACCTTGCCCAGCAACGCCGTCGCCTCGACATCGTCGAATCGCTGTGACCTCAGGGTGCGGGCGAGCAGGTTGAGCTCGAGCACCAGCTCCCCGAAGGCGTCGCTGCGGCGCCCGCCTCGGGCGCGGAAGGAGTAGTCTCCCTCCCGTACCGCCGCGAGCAGGTTGGAGACCGTGCGCAGCCGGTAGGCCGCCCGCCGGCGCAGCAGCGCGGCGCCGCCCAGCCAGAACCCCACCAGCACCGTCACCACCAGCCAGGTCCACTCCGGCGCGAGCCCCGCGCGAGGCAGCAGGGCGAGCGCCACGAGGACCGCCGGCAGACCCCCGGCCAGGGCCGCGACAACCAGCGCGACCTCCGGCCGAACCCTCGTCACAGGCCGTACTTCTCGAGCCGCCGGTAGAGCGCGCTCCGGCTCAGTCCGAGCGCCTCAGCGGCGCGGCTGACGTTGCCCTCGGCCCGCTGCATCGCCTTGCGGACCAGCACCTTCTCGACCTCCTCGAGGCTCATCGCTTCGAGGTTGCCGGAGGATTCGGCGGCCGCACGGTCGAGCCCGAGGTCGCCGGGACGGATGGCCTCGCCGGAGGCCATCAGCACCGCCCGCTCGACCACGTGCGCGAGCTCGCGCACGTTGCCGGGCCACCGATGCCGGCGCAGCGCCGCCATCGCGGCGGGTTCGAAGGAGCCGATCGGCTTGCGGTATCGATCGGCATAACGGCCCAGGAAGTGCATCGCGAGGTGGTCGATGTCCTCGCCGCGCTCGCGCAGGGGAGGAAGCCGGATCTCCACCGTGTTGAGCCGGAACAGGAGGTCCTCCCGAAAGCGCCCCGAGGCCACCTCGTCGGTGAGATCGGCGTTGGTCGCCGACACGATCCGGACGTCGACATGACGCGCCCGGGCGGACCCGACCCGTTCGACCTCGCCGGTCTCGAGCACCCGCAGCAGCTTGGCCTGCTGCCCGATCGGAACGTTCGCAATCTCGTCCAGGAACAGGGTCCCCCCGTCGGCCATCTCGAACCGGCCCATGCGGTCGGCCTTGGCGTCGGTGAACGCCCCCCTGACGTGACCGAACAGCTCACTCGCGAACAGCCCCTCCGAAAGGCCGCCGATGTTGACCGCGACGAACGGCCGCTCGGCGCGTTCGGAGTGGGCGTGGAGCACCCGCGCGACCACGTCCTTGCCGGTGCCGTGCTCGCCGGTGACGAGGACGTTCGCGTCCGACGGGCCGATCTTGGCGATCAGCTCGAGCACCGGCTGCATCGGCCGCGAGCCGGCGATCAGCTCGGGCTGCTCACCTTCGCCTCTGAGAACGCGGTTCTCCGCTTCGAGGCGCTGCCCGCGCCGCAGCGCCGCGGCGAGCTCGATCTGGGTCTTCACGATCGAGATCAGCCGCTCGTTCTCCCATGGCTTCTGGACAAAGTCCCGGGCGCCGCGGCGCATCGCCTCCACCGCCAGGTCGACGCTGCCCCATGCGGTCATCACCACCACCGGCAGGGTGCCGTCGGCCGCCAACAGCCGCGACAGCAGCTCCAGGCCCTCCTCGCCCGAGGTCGTGTCGCGGGTGTAGTTGAGGTCGATCACGGCGACGTCGAAGTCAAAGTGGGCCACCGCCGCCACCGCCTCGGCCGGCGAAGAGGCGGTCTCCACCTGAAACCCCTCCGGCTTGAGCAGCAGCCGCAGCGACTCCAGCACATCCGGCTGGTCGTCGACCGCCAGGACCCGGACTCGCCCGCCTCCTCGCTGCGCCATCTTCGGTTCCTCCGCCATCGTACCTCCGCCGACCGGAGGGCTCACAGCTGCCGCAGGATGCGGGCGGGATCGGTCCTCGCTGCCCGCCAGGCCGGCAGCACGCACGCGAGGTTCGCGATCCCGAGCACGATCACCATCGACGCGGCCAGCGACAGGGGGTCGCTCGCCGCGACGCCGTGGAGCTCGGAGCCCAGGGCTCGCGCCGCGACCAGCGCGATCAGCAGCCCGGGGACCATCGCCATGGTCGCCATTCTCATCCCCTCCCCGGCGACCAGCACGACCAGGCGCCGGGCCGAGGCGCCGAGCGCGAGTCGCACGGCCATCTCCCGGCGCCTCGCGATCTCCGACTGGGCGACCACGCCGTAGACGCCGATACCCGCGAGCCCGACGGCGACCGCCGCGAACAGCACGATCACCTGCAGCAGGAAGCGCTCCCGGTCCACCGATCCCGCAACCGCACCGTCGAGAGTCGTGACGTTGAAGATCGCGAGATCGGGATCGACGGCGAGAATCGTCCGCCGAAGCTCCGGGATCGCGGCGGAGACCCCTCCGGCGACCCGAACGACGACCGTGACGTGCGACATGACGGCCTGCGCGAACGGAACGTACATCGCCGGGTGGACGCCTCCGGCGAGACCGGTGAAGCGGACGTCACCGACCACGCCGACGATTCGGGTCGGCCGGCCGAAGATCCGGAGGCTCTGCCCGATGGCCTCGCTCGCAGGGAAATACCGCGCCACGAACGCCTCGTTCACAACCGCCACCAGAGCCGCGTCGCCCCCATCCGTCGGCCCGAACTCCCGTCCGCGGCGCAGCGGTATGCCCGCCGTCTCGAACCAGCCCGGTCCCACGGGCCTGAACACCGCCTCGTCCTGCTCTCCCGGCGGAGGTTCCGGCCGGCCCACGACGGTGACCCTGGTGGTCCATCCGGCCTCATGGGGGCCGTTGAGAGCGTACGACACGGCCTGCACCCCCGGCAGGGCCGCGAGACCCGCGCTGAGGTCTGCGGCAAATGCCTCGACCTCGGGCCACTGGGTGATCGGCCATCCGCCGGGATTCGGGTACCTCGACTCCGGGAGCTCGACGGTGAGCGCCACGCGCTGCCGGGTGTCGAACCCCGGATCGAGGCTCAGGAGGTGGTTGAAGCTCCGCAGGAGTACGCAGGTCCCGAACAGCAGGACGAACGCGACCGCCACCTCGGCCGTCACCAGCACGCGGCGGGTCGAGGCTTCGTTGCGCGTCACGGCACCGCTGCGGCCGGCGGACTGCAGCGCACCCATGAGCGCGGCACGGGATCGCCCCGCGACCCCCAGACGACCCGCGAGCAGGCCGCCCGCGAGGCTCACGCCGAGCATCACCGACGCGACCCCCAGGTCGACAGTGACCCGATCGAGGCCCGGAACCACCGCCGCCGCCGGTCCGGTGCGCACCAGCTGCAGCATCAGGGCTGCGACGCCCAGGCCGGCTGCCCATCCCGCGCCGGCCAGCGCAGCCGCCTCACCGGCCACGAGGCGGGTGATCCGGCCGCTGCGGGCACCGAGCGCTTCGCGAACTGCCAGCTCGGCCGTTCGCGCCGAGCTCCTGACCATCACCAGCCCGGCCACGTTCGAGACCGCGATGCCCAGCACGAGCACCACTGCGCCGACCAGCAGCAGGAGGGGGCGCCGGCTGTCACGGACGATCTCCTCCTGGAGCGGCGCGATGAAGGCTCCCCGCCCCGTGTTGTCTTCCGGATGCTCGACCTCGAGCTGACTCATGACGGCACTCGCCTCGGCCTGGGCGGCCTGGATCGTCGACCCGGACCCGACCCGCGCCACCACCATGATGTTGTGCACTCCTCGCACGCCGCCGTCCGGCTCAGGGATCAGCGGCAACCAGGCGTCAGTCGGATCTCCAGGCAGCTCGGCCGCCGACGGCATCACGCCGATCACCCGGAACGTCTCGCCATCGAGCTCGAGTGACGAGCCGATGACCGACGGGTCACCTCCGAACCTCCGCATCCAGTAACCCCACGCGAGCACCGACACGCGCTCGGCATCCTGGCCGTCGTCACCGGCCTGAAGCGTCCGCCCGTGGATCGGGTCGAGCCCGAGGACGTCGAAGAACGACGGTGTGGCCAGCCTGACCCTGAGACGCTCCGGCTCGGGCACGTCGGTTGCCACCCTGGTCACCCGCCGGGTTCCGGCCACCGCCTCGAAGGTGGTCGTGCGATCGACGAGGTCACGGTAGTCCGGCAGCGATGCGAACTCCCGCTCGGTCCCACGCAGGCGATCGTTCTCCCACACCACCACGACCCGCCCCGGCTCCGGCAGCGGCAGCCCCCGCAGCAGAACAGCATCGACGATCGCCAGCACCGCCGCCGTCGCACCGACGCCCACCGCGAGCGCGCCGACACCGAGTGCGAGGTAGCCCGGCCGGCGCAGCAGCGAGCGCAGCACGAATCTGAGGTCGAAACCGAGTCCCGTCATAGCTCTCTCCGTCCGAACGGCCATCTCATCGCATCGAGAACAGCGAGGCGAGAAAACCGGCGGTGGACCGTCCCTGGTCGATCCAGGTCTCGGGGGTCTGCACCCAGTGCACCGGCAGATCGGGGTCCAACCGCCGGACCGCGGTTCGCAGGCTGCGGGAGAACGCAGTCGGCTCGCCGCGCCGGGTCCGGACCAGAATCAGATTCGCCACGTTGGCGCACGCGATGACCAGCACCAACAGGACGCTGCCGAACATGAACATGGTGACCGCGAGACCCGGCGTGAGGATCAGCACCGGGACCGGCACCCGGCTCGGTCGCTGCCCCGCCGCGCCGCCGCGCGCCAGGCTGCCACCAGCTCGTACCACAGCACGCTCATCGGTCGACCCCGATCGTCGCTGCCGGTTGCGAGTGCGCCGGCAGCGACTCCTCGCCCTCGACGCGTCCGTCGACGAGGTGGACGATCCGGCGGCCCCACGACGCGTTTCGATCCGAGTGGGTGACCTGGACGATCGCCGCACCCTCGGCGTTGAGCTCCCGGAACAGCTCCATGATCTCGTCGCCCTGCCGGGTGTGGAGATTCCCGGTCGGCTCGTCGGCGAGCAGCAGCTTCGGGCGGGCGATCACCGCCCGGGCGACGCCAACCAGCTGCTGCTGACCGCCCGACAGCTGGCTCGGGAAGAGGTCCTTCTTGGCCACGATCCCGAAGCGGTCGAGGGAGTCCGCGACCAGCGCCTGGCGTTCACGCCGCGGCAGTCCGCGGTAGCTCAGCGGCAGCTCGAGGTTCTCGGCCACGGTGAGGTCGTCGATCAGGTGGTACTGCTGGAAGACGATCCCGACCGCCTCGCGGTGGAGGCGGGTACGTTCCTTGGCGCTCAGGTTGCTGACATCGGCACCCTCGAACCGGTAGCTTCCCTCGAAGTCACTGTCGAGCATCCCGAGCACCGCGAGCAGGGTCGACTTGCCGGCCCCCGACGGGCCCATCACGGTGACGAAGTCGCCGGCGGCGATCTCGAGATGGACATCTCTGAGCACGAAGCTGCGACCGGCGCGGGTGTCGTACCACTTGGTCAGGCCGACGATGCTGAGCATGACCTCAGATCGCCGCGAGCCCGGCGAGCTCGCTCTCGTCCACCACCCGGCCGTCGAAGAGGTGAACCACGCGGTGGGCGTGGTCCGTGTAGCGCGGGTCGTGGGTGACCATGCAGACGGTCGCACCGCCCGCGTTGAGCTCCTCGAGGAGGTCCATCACCTGCTCGCCGTTGCGCGAGTCGAGGTTGCCTGTCGGCTCGTCGGCGAGCAGGATCATCGGGTCGCCGACCAGCGCCCGCGCGACCGCCACCCGCTGCTGCTGGCCGCCGGAGAGCTGGGCCGGGTAGTGATTGACCCGATGCTCCATTCCCACCCTCTCGAGGGCGCGCCGCACCCTCTCCCGGCGCATCGTGCCCGGCAGGTTGCGGTAGACCAGCGGCAGCTCGACATTCTCGTACACCGTGAGATCGCCGATCAGGTTGAAGTTCTGGAAGATGAACCCGATCGCCTGGTTGCGCAGCTGCGCCCGCCGGGTCGCGGTGAGGGTCTGGATCGGCGTGCCGCCGAGCTCGTACTCGCCGCTCGATGGTGTGTCGAGCAGGCCCATGATCGCCAGCAGGGTCGACTTGCCGCAGCCCGAGGGCCCTGCGATGGCGACGTACTCTCCCTGCCGGATCTCGAGATGGACCTCCGACAGCGCGTGGGTCTCCACTTCATCGGTCACGAAGACCTTGCCGACGTTCACCATCCGGATCAGCGGGCTGGCGCTCTCGACCTGGGGTGCGGCCTCTCGCATCTCCTGCATCGCTCGTTCCTCCATCTCAGCGCAGCTTCACGCGGTCGAAGTCATCCCACCGCGACATGTCCGACAGAATCACCTGGTCTCCCGGAGCCAGCCCTTCGATCACCTCGATGGTGTTGACCGACCCGCGGCCGAGCCGCACTCGGACGCGGCGGGCGCTCCCGCCGTCGGGGTCGAGCCTGAACAGGCCCACCGTCGCACCCTCCTGGCCGAACGCAGGGCGCCCGACCGAGACCACGTCGGTGAGGTGCTCGATCTCGACCGTGGCGTCGACGTTGAGGTCAGGACGGGCGCCGCGGGGAAGCTCTCCCTCGAGGGAGAGGTCCACCGTCACCGTGCCTTCCCGGACCGCCGGGTCGATCCGGGTGACCCGGCCGGGCACGACCCCGTTGCGGGTGTCGACCCGCGCCGGCAGGCCGACCGTCAGGTCGCGGGTCTGGGTGGCCGGAACCCGAACCCGAGCCATCAGCCGGGTCGGCTCCGCGACCCGGGCCAGGGGCGCGCCCGGGGCCACCTGCTGGCCCGGCTCGACGGTGATCTCCTGGAGCACCCCCGCAATGCCTGCCCGCACCGCGAGCGCCGCGACCAGACGCTGTCTGAGCTCGGCGAGTGCGCGCCGCTGGGCGACCTCCGCCGCGGTCGCGGCGACCTGTGCATCCCGCGCCCGCTGGAACACCACCAGCCGCTCCCGCTCGATCTGCGACCTGGTCGCGAGTGAATCGGCCCGGGCGCGGGTCCGCCTGAGCTCCAGGCTCGACACCAGCCCCTTGGCGGCGAGCTCCTCGGTCGCCTCGACGTCGAGCCGGGCCTGCAGGTCCTCCGCCTCGATCCTCGCCACCTCCGAACGCAGGCTCATCGCGTCGCTCTCCAGCTGCGCGCGGACCTGGTCGAGCTGGGCACGGGCGACCTCGAGCCCGCTGGCGGCGTCGAACGCCTCCTGCTCGACCTGAGGGTTCGACAGCACCAGGATCACCGAGGTCGGCTCCACCACCGCGCCGGGCTCGAGCAGCCGGCGCTCCACCGTCCCGCTGGTCTGGGCCGGAATCCAGCGGACCTCCTCGGGGACCAGGGTGCCGGTGCCGCGCACCTCGCGCCGCATCTCGCCTCGCTCGACCTCTCCGATCCACAGGGTCGCACGCTCCACCGTCGGAGCGGCCGGCTCGAGGCGGGTCAGCGCGACGGTGGCCAGCACCACTCCGGCGACGACCGCAGCACCGATCACCGCTCGTCGTCGCCGCCGGGTCTGTTTGAGGTCGGGTCGCGGAATGTCCATTCGGCCTCCGCTCCGCTTCTGAGCGAGAACCGTACCAGCCCGACCCCTTCAACCGAGGTCTCTGGTATCAAAAGACTTGAAGTGGATGATCCGGTGAAGGCCCGCGTCCACCGACGGGACGGGTCTGTCCGAAAACGGACACTCGGGGATCGCGGCTCAGAACGGCGCCAGGTGACCCCGATCGGAGTCGCCCATCTCGACGGTGCGGTCGGGAAAGTACTCCCGCCACCGTTCGGTCACGGTGCGGGCGGTGTCGGGGTCGCAGACGAGCTCCGACGGGTAGCCGGGCTTCATGCGAGCGTCGACCACGATCGGAGCGCTGTAGACCAGGTGGTGTCGGTGGACCCGCACGGCGGCCGCGTGAAGGTCGGCCGCCGGTTCGAAGCGCGTGAACGTCGCCCACAGGAAGTTCACCGGGCTCGCCACCACCCGCCGGGGCTGGTCGCTGAGCACCACCAGCGGCCAGTCGGCGAGAGCGGGATGGCACGCGAACCTGCGCGCCGCGTCCGGCTCCTCGGCCCAGGACGGCCCGCCGACCACCAGGCAGCCGCCGCAGAAGACCGCAGCCTCGCGAAGTCCGTCTGGAAGCTCGGCCGCGGCGAACCGCCGCGGCAGCTCGCGCACCGGCTCGCCGAGCCCCAGCAGCACCCCCTTCGACCCCAGGTTGACCTCGGGACCGGTGTAGTCGAGGGTGTCCATCGCGAGGTTCGAGAACACGTAGAGATCGGTCTCGGGTCGGGTCCGGGCGAGCACGTGCTCGAGGGTCGCGCGGATGTCCCTGAGGTCGACCTTCGAGTCGGTGGCGAGAAGGAACTTGGTGAGACCGAGCTGGCCTTCGCCGAGAATCCGGAATGCGGCCTGCACCGCCTCCCGCCGGTACCGCTGGCGGACCACCGCCGCGGCGAGGGCGTGGTAGCCGGTCTCGCCGTACGACCAGAGGTCCTCGACCGCGGGCATCACGAGCGGGAAGACCGGCGCCAGCAGCTCCTGCAGCAGGTCGCCGATGAAGAAGTCCTCCTGGCGCGGCTTGCCGACCACCGTGGCGGGCAGGATCGCGTCGCGACGTCGGCACAGGGCCGACACTCGGAAGACCGGGTACTCGTGCTGGAGAGAGTAGTACCCGTAGTGGTCGCCGAACGGCCCCTCGGGGCGACGCTCTCCGCAGGGCACCTCGCCCACCAGTGCGATCTCCGCAGCGGCCACCAGCGGATGGGCTCCGGGGCCGGCACAGCGCTTGATGCGCCGCCCCGCCAGCAGCGAGGCGAGCATCAGCTCGGGCACGTTCTCGGGCAGCGGGGCGATCGCGGCCAGGATCAACGCCGGCGGACCGCCCAGGAAGACCGTCACCGGCAGCGCCGTGCCGAGTGCCTCCGCGGCCGCGTAGTGGAACCCGCCCCCTTTGCCGATCTGCCAGTGCATCCCGGTCGTTCGCGGGTCGTGGACCTGCATCCGGTACATCCCGAGGTTGTGCCCCAACCCTCCCGGGTGCTCGGTGTAGACCAGCGGCAGCGTGAAGAACGGCCCGCCGTCCTCGGGCCACGAGGTCAGCACCGGGAGCCGGTCGAGCCGCGGTTCCCGTTCCACCACCGCGGTCACCGGAGCGCGGCGGGTATGGCCGAGTCCGACCCGGAGCAGACCGCCCAGCACGGTGCGCGACCGCCACAACGACCCGGGCGCGAGCGGCGAGGGCCGCCGCGCCAGCTCGACCAGGCCGCGGACCAGCTCCATCGGCCGGTCCCCGAACGCCAGCTCGGCGCGCCTGCGGGTCCCGAAGAGGTTGGTCACCAGGCGACGGTCGGCGCCCCGGACGGCGGTGAACAGCAGCGCCGGTCCGCCGGCGGCGACGACCCGACGGTGGATCTCCGCCACCTCGAGGCGAGCGTCGACCGGCGCCTCGACGACGACGAGATCGCCGTCGCGCGCCAGTCGCGTGAGATACGACCTCAGATCAATGAAGCTCAACTGCCCTCTCGGTACCACCCAGGCGGCGGTCGGACCACGATATCACCGCGTGTCCGTCGTCCTCGCAGACCCGTATACTGGGGTCAACTCGAGCCGGCGAATCGGATGCGCTCGCGCTCAAGCGACGCCGTGATGCGAGATCCTGGACGGAGCAGCAATGGGTCGACAGACCGCGGACAGGTTCGTGATCGGCACAGAGTGGTTTCGCACTCTCGCCGAGACCGCCTCGGTGGCTGTCTTCGTCTACTCCCGCGACCGCTTCCTCTTCGTCAACCCGGAGTCGGCACGGCTCACCGGACACACGGTCGACGAGATGCTCGGGATGGACCCCTGGTCGCTGGTCCACCCGAGCTCCCGCGACGACGTTCCCCGCCTCGACCCCGACGACCGCCCGCCGGAGGCGCCGGCTCACCCTGTCGAGCTGAAGATCGTCCGGCGCGACGGCGAGGAGCGCTGGATCGCCTTCACCACCACGCTGGTCGAGATCAGCGGCCAGCGCGCCGGGCTCGGGACCGCGGTCGACATCACCAGCGCCAAGCGCGCTCAGCAGGCCCTCGCGCGTCGCCTCGAGCTGGAGAACCTGCTGGCCGATATCTCCCACCGGTTCCTTCGCGCGGGGCCGGCCGAGATCGACACCATCGTGATCGACTCCATCGCCCGGATCACGAAGGCGGTGGGTGGCGATCGAGGCCGCCTTCTGCGCCGCGGTCCCGACGGCACCTGTTTCGTCTGCACCCACGAGTGGAGCCGTTTCGCGACCGCCCCGGTTGCGCCCGCGGAAGTGCTGCCCGAGATCGTGCTGCCCTGGAGCACCGGGGCGCTCCAGCGGGGCCGGACGGTGGCGGTCGAGGACGCGTCAAGGCTCCCGGACGAGGCCGCCGTGGAGCGCGAGGTCGCCTCGGCAGAGGGGGTTCGGGCGTGGCTCCAGGTTCCCGTCCACCTCCTGGACCGCCTGACCGGGTGCCTCCGGATCGAGGTGCTCGGGCGCCCGCGCCGGTGGCGGGACGAGGACCGGCGGCTGGTGCGGCTCGTCTCGCAGGTGATCGGCAGCGCGTTGCAGCGACACGAGGCGCTGGTCGAGCTGCGCGCGAGCCGCGACTGGCTGGCGTTGGCCCAGGGCGCCGGTCGCAGCATCGCCTGGGAATGGGACGCCGTCACCGACCGGATGAGGGTCTCCCACAACACCGCGGAGATCTTCGGCGTCGCGCCCGACCAGGTGCCATCCCTCGGCCGGGAGCTGCTCGAGTTCGTTCCGGCCGACGACCGGGCGATCCTGTCCTCGGCGGCGCTGCGGACCTTCAAGCTCGGCGAGCGGTACACCGCCGAGCACCGGGTGGTCCCCCCGGACGGCAAGGCGCGCTGGCTGGTGGTCCACGGGCAGGCGGTCCGCAACGCCGACGGGCGCGTGGTCCGGATGCGGGGGGTGTCCGCCGACATCACCGAGCGCAAACGTGCCGAAGAGGCCCTCGAGCACGAGAAGGAGCTCGCGCAGGTCACCCTCGCCTCGATCGGCGACGGGGTGATCCGCACCGACCTCGACGGCCGCGTCGACCTGATGAACCCGGCCGCCGAGGCGCTGACCGGGATCGACGGCAGGCAGGCGGTGGGGCGGCCGGTCACCGAGGTCTACACGGTCCGCGACGAGGCCACCGGCCGCCAGCGACCGAGCCCGGTCGAGCGGTGCCTGCGCGAGGGGCGGGTGGTCGAGTCGTCCGATCCGGTGGTGCTGGTCCGCCACGACGGCTCCGAGCTCGCGGTGCGGGACTCGGCGGCGCCGATCCGCGACCCTCGGGGCCGTCTCGTGGGGACCGTGCTGGTGATCCGGGATGTGACCCGACTGCGCGGGCTCGAGCGCGAGATGGCTTACCTGGCCAGTCATGACCCGTTGACCGGACTGATGAACCGCCGCGAGTTCCGGGCCCGGCTCGCACAGGCGGTGCGCTCCTCCGAGCGGCACGGCACGCACCACGCGCTGTGTTACCTCGACCTGGACGACTTCAAGATCGTCAACGACACCAGCGGCCACGGCGCCGGCGACGAGCTGCTGCGGCAGCTGGCGGAGGTGCTGGCCGAGAGCGTTCGTCCCTGCGACACCCTGGCGCGGCTCGGGGGCGACGAGTTCGCCATCCTGCTCGCGAACAGCCCGGTCGGTACCGCCCGCCAGCTCGCCGAGTCCCTGCTCGGGGCCGTCAGCCGGTTCCGCTTCGTGTGGCAGGATCGGGTGTTCGCGGTCGGCGCCTCGATCGGGGTGATTCCCGTGACCGGCTCGGGGGCGACCGTGGGCGAGCTCCTGAGCGCCGCCGACTCCGCCTGCTACGTCGCCAAGGACAAGGGACGCAACCAGATCCACCTGAGCGAGCCGGACGACGCCGAGCTCGCCGCCCGGCGGGTCGAGATGCAGTGGATGGAACGCATCGGGCGCGCCCTCGAAGAGGGCCGCATGGTGCTGTACTCGCAGCCGATCATGCCGCTCGCGGCGGCCGGCCCACCCGTGATGGACGAGGTCCTGCTCCGGCTGGTCGAGCATGACGGCGTGGTGATCGAACCGGTCCAGTTCATCTCCGCCGCCGAGCGGTTCCGGCTCATGCCGACCATCGACCGCTGGGTCATCGACCGCGCCCTGGCGACGATTGCCGACCTGGGCGAAGACGCCGAGCGCCAGGGTCGGTGCTGGGCCCTCAACCTCTCCGGGCAGTCGCTCGGCGACGACGGCTTCCTCGACTACGTGGTCGGCCGGATGGCGGCTCACGACGTCGCGGGCTCGCAGCTCTGCTTCGAGATCACCGAGACCGCCGCGATCTCGAACATGTCCGCGGCCCGGCGCTTCATCGCGGGGCTCAAGACGCGCGGCTGCCGGTTCGTTCTCGACGACTTCGGCAGCGGGCTGAGCTCGTTCCGCTACCTCTCCCGGCTCGAGATCGACTACCTCAAGATCGACGGCGCCATCGTCCGCAACATGGTGCGGGACCCGGTGCTCCACGAGATGGTGGCGTCGACTCACCGGATCGCGCGCCGGATGTCCGTGCAGACCATCGGCGAGTGGGTCGAGCAGCCGTCGGTCCTGGAGGCGCTGCGGGCGCTCGGGGTCGACTTCGGACAGGGGTACCTGCTCGCCCGCCCGCAGCCCTTCGGGGAGCCGGGAACGTGAGCTCGGGAGTCGTCGCGAGCCTCCACCTGGATTGCCGCATTGCGGCAAGATCAGCCTCCCGCCAGGACCGGTCAGCGGTCCCTGCCGAGGTCGGTGCTGTCACTGTCAATCTCATGTCCTGTGAACACTTCCCTTATCAACGTCCGGGAGGCGGGTGGCTGCGGCGGGCCTCCTTGACACCTTTGCCGCAGCGCGGTACATTCCCCTTTGGGCCCGTGCGTCCGCACGGCCGGTGACGGGCGACCAGCTGGAGTGACACGATGATCCGACTCATCAAACGATACGGCAGCCGTAAGCTGTACGACACCGAGGAGAGCCGCTACGTCTCCCTCGAGGAGCTTGCCGGTTGGATCCGCAGCGGCCAACAGATCAAGGTCCTCGACAACAAGACCTCCGAGGACGTCACCGCGCAGACCCTCACCCAGATCATCTCCGAGGAGGGCCGCAAGGGTCGCTCGCTGCTGCCCAACGAGCTGCTTCACGAGCTCATCCGCGCCGGTGAAGAGGCGGTCTCGAGCGGCGTCGAGCAGATCCAGGTCAAGATGGACCGGCTGGTGCAGGCGTCGATCGACCGGATCGGACCGGTCCGGCGCGCCCGCGAGGAGATGGAACGCCTGCGCGAGCGGCTCGAGGAGCTCGAGAGCTCGCTCGCCGCGTTGGACGTGGAGCGCGAGGTGCCGGCGGCCTCCCGGCGCGTCGGCGGCCGCCGGGGAGGCTCGGGCGACGGCAGCGCCTGAGCGCCCAGACATCGCAGCGATGGACCCCTCGGCTCGGACCGGCCTCGCCCTCGCCGGCGGCGGCCCAGAGGGTTCGGTCTACGAGATCGGCGCAGTGCGCGCCCTCGACGAAGCCCTCGACGGGCTCGACTTCAACCAGCTCAGGGTGTACGTGGGAGTCAGTGCGGGGGCGTTCATCGCATCCTGCCTGGCGAACCGGATCTCCACCGCACAGCTGTGCCGGGCGATCGTCAAGCCCGAGCCGGGCGAGCACCCCTTCGTCCCCGAGACCTTCCTGTCGCCCGCGGTGGGCGCACTGCTGCGCAGCGGGTTCAGGGTGCCGCGGTTGCTGGCCGAGGCGCTGTGGGAGTGGACCACCTCGCCCGACGACCCGAGCCTGCTCGAGTCGCTCACCAGGCTGACCCGCGCGCTTCCGGTCGGCCTGTTCCGCAACGAGCCGATCCGCACCTACCTGGCGAAGATCTTCTCGCGTCCCGGCCGGACCGACGATTTCCGCCGGCTCGACCGCCATCTGGTGGTGGTCGCCACCGACCTCGACTCCGGCCTTCCGGCGCGGTTCGGAGAGCCGGGCCTCGATCATGTCCCGATCTCGCAGGCGGTCCAGGCCTCGACCGCGTTGCCCGGGCTGTACCCTCCGGTCACGATCGAAGGCCGACAGTACGTCGACGGGGTGCTGCTCAAGACCGTGCATGCCTCGGTTGCCCTCGACGACGGCGCCGACCTGGTGCTGTGCGTGAACCCGATCGTACCGGTGGACACGGCGCGTTCGGTCGAGCAGGGAGTCATGCTGCGCGGCAAGCTCGCCGACAGGGGGCTGCCCGCGGTGCTCTCCCAGACCTTCCGGACCGTGATCCACTCGCGGATGGGGGTCGGGATCGCCGCCTACGAGTCGCGCTACCAGGGCAAGGACGTGCTGGTCTTCGAGCCCCGCCGGGACGACTACCAGATGTTCTTCTCCAACGTCTTCAGCTTCGCCAACCGCAAGGCGGTGTGCGAGCACGCCTACCGCAGCACCCGCGCCAAGCTGTGGCGCAACCGTGCCCGGCTGGGACCCCTCCTCGAGGGCTACGGCATCACGCTGCGCACCGACCTTCTCGAGGATCCCGATCGCGACCTGTGGCGCTCGGTCGGGCTCGACGAGGGCCGGCGCCGACCGACGCTGCCCATCGCCGACCGCTTGACCCGGGCACTCGACCGGCTCGAGTCCTACATCGCCGAGCCCTGACCGACGTCTCCGAACGGGCCGGCGTCGGGTGGTATCCTGCTACGATCACCAAGCACCGCGAGGAGGCACGATGGCGGCCGAGATCTTCACCGACGACTGGGCCACGCTGTGGGGCGAGGCGATCAACGCCAATGCGGCGTACAAGGCGGCCGCGACCAAGTGGGAGGGCGCGATCGGGCTGGTCATGACCCCCGACTCGGAGATGGGGATCCCGACCGATCGGATCGTCATCGCCGACCTGTGGCACGGCGACTGCCGGGGGGCGGTCGCGGGAACGCGGGACGACCTCGAGAACGTGCCCTACGTGATCCAGGCCGTGCCGGCAACCTGGAGAAACGTGCTCGCGGGACGCACCGACCCCATCGTCGGCCTGATGGGCGGCAAGCTGAAGCTGGCCAAGGGCAGCCTCTTCGCACTGCTGCCGTACGCCAAGGCGGCCAAGGAGCTGGTCGCCTCCGCGATCAAGGTCGAGACCATCTTCCCGGACGGCTGGGACTGAGACTTCGCGCCGCACAGGCACGAGGGTCCGCGGTCTCGGTCGTCGCGGTCGTTGCCCGCACGCCAATCTCCCGCGCACATGGGGTTCGTCATCGGGCTCGACGACCAGGGGGCGAGCGCCGCGGTCATTGCCGCAACGCGTCAGAAACGCCACCAGAGAGCTGTCGTCCGAGCTCCTCAACTGCCTCCGTGCGACTTTTAAATCGCTAAAATCAAATAATTTGCTGCATTGCGGCAAAAGGGCTTGACATCTATGCCGCAGCGCGTTATATTCTGCCTGTGAGACATGCCGCACAGCGGCAAACGACACCACGGCGCCGGGCTGGCGCCACGACGGCCGGAACCGACACCGGCAAGGAGGACACGATGATGGTCAAGGCAAAAGCGAAAGAGCTCCAGGGCGACCTCAAGGAATCCGCTCACAAGATCTGGCTGGCCGGTCTCGGCGCGCTCGCGTTCGCCGAGGAAGAGGGCGGCAAGATGTTCAAGAGCCTGATCGAGAAGGGTGAGACCTTCGAGGCGAAGGGCAAGGAGCAGGTGGAGAAGGCCCGCGGCGCGGTGACCGGCGTCAGGACCGTGGCCGAGAGCTACTGGGAGACCTTCGAGCGCACCGTCGACGACAAGATCACCACCGTCATCCATCGCATCGGCGTGCCGACCAAGGACGAGATCGAGACCCTCACCCGCAAGGTCGAGGACCTGACCAAGGCGATCGAGAAGATCCGCGCCAAGGAGGCCGCCCCGGCCGCCCCGCGCGCCCCCCGCAAGGCGGCCGCCAAGAGCACCAAGTAGGCTCGGGCCGGATCCGCGCAGATGACCGGGCGCCGCCACGCGGCGCCCTTCTTCGTGGTGGCGCGTCAGCTCACGAGCCGCGCCTCAGGCTCAGGGCCAGGCCCGCGATGAGCAGCGCCGCCCACACCAGCCACGGGCCGCCGAGCCCGGCCAGAACCGCGCCGGCGACCAGGCACGCCCCCCCGAACACTGTGCCCCGCAGGCCCGTCATCGGGTTGTCGGGCTGGCGGCGCGACTGGCGCTCGACGAGGTCGAGGCCTTCGGAGACCAGGAGCGGCAGCTTGACCACCAGCTCGACCAGCTCGGGGGCGCCGCGCAGGCTCTCACGCAGCAGCCGGAACGGGTTGAAGTGCTGGCGGATGATCCGGTTGACATGGCGCTGCGAGACCTGGGCGACGTTGAAGTCGGGATCGAGCATGTAGCCGACCCCCTCGTAGGTCACCAGGGCTTTCACCATCAGGACCATCTCGAGCGGGTAGTACATCCGGTAGCGCGCGCCGAGCCGGATCGACTCGAGGATCAGCGAGGCGAGCGAGAACTCCCGTGCCGACGCCGCCCGGCGCCACTTCCGGGCGAGCTCCTTGACCGCCCGTCGGTACCCTCCGACGTCGGCCCCGGGTCCGTGCTCCGCCACCGAGGCGAGGTGTCGCGCGGCATTGTCGTAGTCCTCGGCGATCAGGCAGTAGAAGTGGTAGAGCAGGTGGCTCCGGAGGCTGGGGTCGAGCCGGCCCGCCATCCCGAGGTCGATGAACCCGACTCGGGCGCCCGGCAGCAGCAGCAGGTTGCCGGGGTGGAGGTCGGCGTGGAAAAAGCCGTCCTCGTAGAGCATCCGGATGATCGCCTGCGCGCCGAGGTCGATCAGTCGATCCCGGTCGTCGTTGGAGAGCTCGCCGACGCTCAGCGTGTCCGGCTGGCGTCCGGCGAGGAACTCCATGCACAGCACGCGGTCTCCCGACAGCTCGCGGTAGACCCTTGGAAATACGATGTCCGGCTGGTCGCTGAAGTTGACCGTGAAGGTCTCCGCGTTGTCCGCCTCCCACTGCATCTCGACCTCGCGCAGCGTGTACTCGAAGAACTCGTCGATGATGCGTCGCGGCTGAAAACGGGAGAACGCGAGCTGGAGCATCCACGCGAAACCTCGCAGCAGCGCCGCGTCGCGGTGCAGCAGCTCGCGGATGCCGGGCTTGACCACCTTGAGGATCACCGGCTCGCCGGCCCGGGTGGTGGCGCGGTGGGTCTGGGCGATCGACGCCGAGCCGATCGGCTCGGGGTCGACCGACGCGAAGACGTCTTCGAGCGAGCGCCCGAGATCGTCCTCGACCACCGCCCGGATCTCCTCGAACGGCACCGGCGGCAGCTGCGAGAGCAGGCTCTTCAGCTCGTCGGTCACCCGGCGCGGCAGAACGTCGCTGCGCAGGCTGAGGATCTGGCCGAGCTTGACGTAGGTCGGTCCGAGCGCCTCCAGGCGGCGTCGCAGCTGCTCCGGAAACGGGAGCTTCGCGAGCTCCGAGTCGACCAGCAGGCGACAGCCGAACGCGAACGTCTTCTCGACCGCGAACAACGGGCCGCGCGCACCGAGCTCCTGGCGGTCCGCGACCGAACGCACATAGGCGCCGAGGAGAAGAGCGATGAGGTGCCGGAGCGTGGTCCGTCCCCGCCGAGCGAGCGACGGGATGCCGAACTCGCCGCGGCGACGGCGCTGCCGCGTGGGCCGACCGCCGGGTCTCGCCGCCTCCGCCGGGCTCACGGGCCCGTCCCGTTCGAACCGGCCGCCGGCGGCGGGACCATCTCCACCTCCGCCCCCCGCCGGGGGGTCAGCGATTCCGCCCGTACTTCTCGTGGCTCGACACCCAGTCCAGCGACGAGATCGCGGACGCGAGGGAGATCTCGCCGGCCAGCGACACCCCGGCGACGATCTCGGCGAGCTTCTTGACCTGATCGCGTCCCCAGCAGCCCAGGATCTCGAGGCACTCCCGCTGGGTCGCGAGGCCGGTGCCGCCGCCGTAGGTGGCGACGATGAGCGACGGAATGGTGATCGAGATGTAGAGATCGCCCTGGGCGGTCAGCTCGGTGTAGACGATGCCGGCCGAGGACTCGGCGACGTTGGCCACGTCCTGTCCGGTGGCGATGAACATCGCGGTGATGCCGTTCGGCGAGTGGGCGCCGTTGTTGTTGGCGCCGGAGAGGAAGGCGCCGACGTTGGCGACCTGGGCGTGGTAGTGGAGGCTCTCCGGCTCCACCCGCATGTGCTGGACCAGGACCTCGCGCGGGATCACCGCCTCGGCGGTGACGCGCTTGCCTCGGGTGCGCATGATGTTGATCTGCGAGTGCTTCTTGTCGGTGGCCAGGTTCGACTCGAGGTAGAACGCGCGCACGGTGTCGAGCTGGTCGAGCATCCAGCTGCAGGCGGCGAAGGTCGCCCGGCCGACCATGTTCTGGCCGGCGGCGTCCCCGGTGGAGTAGTTGAAGCGGAGGTAGGCGAACTTGTTCGACAGGAAGATGTCGATGTCGAGCAGCTTGGCCACGCTCGAGGTGGCCTCGGCGGCGCGGCGGATCTCGTCCGATGTTCTCGTGGACCCAGTCGCGGAAAGCCCGCGCCTCGCGGGCCGAGTCGAACACGAACACCGGCGCCCGCTGCATGCGGTCGTCCTGCACGGTGCAGGTCACGCCGCCGGAGAGGTTCAGGACCTTCATGCCCCGGTTGTAGGACGCGACCAGCGTGCCCTCGGTCGTCGCGAGCGGGATCACGAACTCGCCCTTGGCGTACTCGCCGTTGACCATGAGCGGGCCCGCGAAACCGATCGGCACCTGGGCCACTCCGGTGAAGTTCTCGATGTTCCCGTTGGTGACGCCGGGGTCGAACGAGTACTGACTGATGTGCTTGAAGCTGACCCCGGTGTAGGACTCGATGAACTCCTGCCGCTTCCGGATCGCCTGCGGCGAGAAGTTGTCTTCCTTGTCGAACGGTACCGTGATGCGCTCCTCGCGCGTCTCTCGGATGGCGTCGGTGACCTTGAACGAAAGCGTGCCGAAGGGCTCGCACTCGAAGCTCAACCCCAGGGTGTGCTTGCCGGTCTCGAGGCTGCCGCCGTGCCAGATCAGCGTGACCTGCTTGCGGAGGGGAAAGTCCACCGCCGCGGTCCGTGAGACCTGATTCGCCGCGAGCTGCTCGCCCGCTGAGACCTCGAGCCGAAGCTCGTCGAGGGGGACGTCGGTGCCGTCGATCCGCACCCCGATCAGCCTCGTCAGCCGGGCATCGCTGAGTCGGTTCTTGAGGCCCATTCTGACGCCTTCGGGGGTGTTCTCGAGGCTTCCAAAGGTGTACAGCTGCTTGAGAATCAGAGACGGGATCTTCACGTCGTCCCTCCGGTCAGGGGAACCGGTCCGTTCGAGCGGCTCCGGCTGGAATATCCTCGAATTGTAGCACCGACAGACGTTCCGCTTCGGCTGACGGACCTACCCTGCGCGTCGGGTCGCCGGCGAGCCGGGTCCGCGCTCGGGTCAGTCCGCGCGGCTGTGCCTCACCAGCGGGCAGCCAGCCCGAGCGTGACCTCGTACTGGAGCAGCCGACCCGGGTCGAGTGCCGCCGGAAAGTCCACGCCGCTGGCGGTCCGCTCGAGCGCGTCGTCGTCGACGGTCCACAGCAGCCGGCCGTCGAGCCGCGCCGCGAGATGCTCGAGCAGGTCGTACTTGAGGCCCCCGAGCAGGCTCAGCGACACCCGGTTTTCACGGTCGAAGCCGTCGATCGCCGGATCCAGCTGGGTGATCCCGGCCCCGAAGCCCAGGTGGCTGGTCAGGGCCGCCCGCTGGCGCCAGGTCCGGACCAGCGCGAGGTGGGTCACGTCGACGGCGATCTTCTCCGCGACCACGATCGCGCCGCCGTTGGTGCGGCCCTTCATGAGGGTCGACTGCCGGGTGGTGTACAGCTCGAGGTGATAGTCCGCGCCGATCGGCGCGCCGAGCGCGAGGCCCCAGACCGTGTCGTGCTCGAGGCTCGCGGTCAGCACCGGCGACGCCCCCTCCGTCTCCACCAGGTCGAAGCTCCCGTCCCAGCGGTAGCCGCCGAAGACGGTGAGCTCCCAGCGGGTGACCGCGCCGGAGCCGGTCGGGATCCACTGCGCCGACGACAGCGCGGGTGCCAGCAGCACGATCAGTGTGAGAACCGTTCGCATCGGGTGACCTCCGGCCGACACTCTACCTCGCCGGAACCGGAACGGCCAGCCCATGAGGAGGATCACCTCCCCTTCGACCCCAGCCGGGCGACCATCGCCCGCAGGGCCTCCTGGACCTCCGGGTGCTCCCACTCCGTGGCGAGGCGCTCGGTGTCGCCGGCGCGGTGGCGTGCGACGAGGTCGACGAGGTCCGATCGAACGGTGAGCCGGGTCTTCGCGACCGCCCGCGCCGGCAGCCGGAGCACGCCCTCGAGCCATGCCGCCGCGCGGCCGACCACCTCGTCCGGCCCGGCCACCTCGTCGACCAGGCCGATCTCGAGCGCCACCTGCGGCGCCACCAGCCTCCCGGTGGTGGCAAGGTCCTCCGCG
Organism: uncultured Acidobacteriota bacterium; assembly: GCA_963714745.1. Classification (GTDB taxonomy): domain Bacteria; phylum Acidobacteriota; class Thermoanaerobaculia; order Thermoanaerobaculales; family Sulfomarinibacteraceae; genus CAVQPK01. The sequence goes on along the minus strand of CAVQPK010000007.1, from coordinate 48,031 downwards.
CGCCGTGGTCCGACCGTTCGCGCCAGCAGGGCGGCGACCACCTTCGGCAACGGCAGCCCGACCTGGACCTCGTTGAGGCCGATGACGAAGTTGCCGCTCGCCATCACGCGCCGGTCGCAGAACAGCGCCAGGATGGCGCCGCCCGCGGGCGCGTGCCCCGAGATCGCCGCGACGATCGGCAGCACCGAGCCCGCCAACGCCTCCATGGCGTCGAAGAAGACCCCCAGCGCCAACCGCAGCTCGTCTCTGTCGAGCGTCAGCAGATGGGGCACGTCCAGGCCGGCCGAGAACAGCCCCGGGGCGCCGGTCAGGACCAGGGCCTCGGCCCCCTGCTCCGGCGCGCGGCGGACCTGCGCGACGAGCTCGCTCAACAGACCCGAGTCCAGCGCGTTCGCCGGCGGGCGGTCGAGACGGAGAAACCTGACCGGACCTCGATCCTCAACGTGGATCATGACTGCTCCCCTCCCTGCGGCCGGCATTCGCCGGTTGCCGCGGTCCTCCGGAGCATTCTCGCACCGCCGGCCGTCCGAGCCGACCTTGGTGCTCCTCACCATCAGGACGCTGGCGTTCGGCCGCTGCTGCACCCCGCCGGCCGGCCGGATGGACCGAACGTCCTCTCAAGAGGACGGATCACGCGCGCGGCGACGCCTCGGGCGGCACCGGGCGTTGGCACCGCAGTTGCTTCCCCGAGCAGAGGAACCAGCTCGGCGACCCCGGCGACGGGGATCCCGACCCAAGGAGACACATCATGCGAATGACGATCCTGACCACCGCTGTCGCGACCGCCCTCGCCATGCTTTCGCTGCCGACGCCCGCCGCGGCCCAGTACCGCCGAGGCCCCGACACCGGCGAGGTGCGAATCCGGATCGGACTCTTCGAGCCCGACGCCAGCTCCCAGTACTGGAACGACAAGCTGGTCGACTTCACCGGCGCCACCTCGGACTTCGAGGACGTGATGGTCGGCGCCGACTACCAGTGGCGTCTCGGCGGCTCCTCCAGCATCATGTTCGGCACCGCCTGGTACGAAGGCAGCGGCGGCAACGCCTACCGCGACTGGGTCGACGGCAACGGCGACGAGATCCGCCACACCACCTCCCTCGAGACCTGGGAGCTGACCGCGGCCTACGTGGTCTCCTTCGGCGACCGCCGGTCGGCGGTCAGGCCCTACGCCGGCCTCGGCGGGGGCCTGCTCGCGTGGCAGCTCAGGGAATCGGGCGACTTCATCGACTTCGGCAGCGACGAACTCTCGATCGTGCGCACCAGCTACCGCGCCGAAGGCGCCACCTTCGTCGCCTTCGCCCTCGCCGGGCTCGACATGCGCCTGTCCCCGGTCACGTCGTTCTTCGCCGAGGCCCGCTGGCGGAACGCCGACGACACCCTGGGCGACGACTTCGCGGGTTTCGGCTCCCTCGACCTGGGCGGGTTCGAGTACAGCGGCGGGTTCTCGTTCAAGTTCTGATCCCGCCCCCCGAGATCGTGAGCGTCCGGCCCCGCGCGAGCGGGGCCGTTTTCGCACCGGCGACGCTCACTCGGCCCGTGCCGAGCCTTGGACCTTCGAGAACACGAGGTACGCCGTCAGCCTGACCAGGGCGAAGATCGGGACCATCACGATCAGAAAGACCGGCAGCCGATCGTGGACGACCTCCCACCCGATCATCCCGAGCCACACCAGGCCGACCGTGATCAGGGTGGCGCGGTTGGCGCGAAGCCACGCCTCCCGCTGGCGCTCGTCCATGCCCAGCGCGTCCATCTCGGTGCGCATCATCGGCCCTCCTCGTCGTCGAGCTCGAAGAGCTCGTCCACGGTCACCCCGAGCTCCCGCGCGAGCCGGAACGCGAGCAGAGCCGACGGCACATACCGCCGGCGTTCGATGGCGAGCACCGTCTGTCGCCTCACCCCGACCCTGTCCGCGAGCGCCTCCTGGGTCAGCCCGTGACGGGCGCGGAGCTCGCGCAGCCTGTTCGCGAGGGGCACCGTGTCTCCTGACATGGATCAAATGTGCGGTACAGCGTACTTTTTGTCAAGTTCATCGAACATCTACTCCGCTCCGGAAGACCCTCCCGGCCGTGCCTGTTGTCCTCCCAGGCCGCCGCCCGGCTCGTGGCGGCCGAACCCGGAGGAACCATGGCACGTGTCGTCATTACTGGAGCGAACCGTGGGATCGGGCTCGAGCTCGCCCGCCAGCTGGCCGCCCGTGGGGACGAGGTGATCGCCGCCTGCCGCTCGGCGAGCCCCGAGCTCGCCGGGCTCGGGGTCGAGGTGGTCGATGGCGTCGACGTCACCACCGACGAGGGCGTCGCCGTACTGACCCAGCAGCTCGCGGGCCGTACCGTCGATGTTGTCGTCAACAACGCCGGGCTGCTCACCAGCGAGAGCCTCGACGAGCTCGACTTCGGCCGCATCCGTCGCCAGCTCGAGGTCAACGCCCTCGGTCCGCTGCGGCTCACCGCCGCCCTGGTGCCGCACCTCGGGCGCGGGTCGAAGGTCGCCATCGTCACCAGCCGGATGGGCTCGATCGCGGACAACACCTCCGGCGGCCGCTACGGCTACCGGATGTCGAAGGCCGCGGTCAACATGGCCGGGGTCTCCCTGGCCCGCGACCTCGCCGATCGCGGCGTCGCGGTCGCCATCCTCCACCCGGGATTCGTGCGCACGGACATGACCGGCCACCAGGGCCTCGTCGACCCACCCGAGTCCGCCGCCGGCCTGATCGCCAGAATCGACGAGCTCACCCTCGAGACCAGCGGCGGCTTCTGGCACGCCAACGGCGAGCGCCTCCCGTGGTGACGGGCGGGGACTGAACCACAGAGGGTCGTCCAGCTCCTTGCTAACGACCTGGTTCGTCGGGCCCTGAAGGGAAGGCAATCGCCGCGAGGCGGCCCACCAGCTCCTTGAGATAGGCTTGGAGCTCAGTGACGGTCACACCGCCGGGCGGCGACGAGTCGTCGCCTATCTCGAGCTGTGAGAGCACCCAGGCAAGCTGGCCCGGTGTCAGCCCGGAGTCCTTGCGCATCGCGAGGGAAACGTGATCCTCGACCGAGAAGCCGGAAGCTTCCAGCGCGCGGACATCGACCAGGTCCCGGAGCTCCGCCCGCGACAGCAGCGTGCACAGCTTGTTGGCCAGGATCTCCCGAGGTGAGTCGATGCGGATACCCTGGATCACGGCCTTGTCGCTGTCGATCTGGGGCGCGAAGTCCCTGACGAGGTCGACGACCAGCGACTCCGAGCCTCTGCTCAAGAGAAACCTGCGAAAGCTCGACGAAGTCCTCAGCCGCTCGACCGTTGCTCCGATGGCTCGCGCGACGTCGAGCAACGCCCCGCTGCCCTCGTCGAGCAGGTCGTCAACAGTGAAGAGGCCGAGGTCGAGGGTGCGCCGGTGCTTGAGGTGATAGCCGACCAGGGCGGCGCCCCCGGTCAGGAAGAAGCCCTGCTGCCGCTCGAAGAAGGCGGCGAGGACCTCATGCTGGAAGCTGTCCAACCCGATCAACGGTGAGCTTCCCCTGGCGCGCCCAGTGCTCGAGGAGGAAGGACCAGAACGCCCTGCGATTCCCGAGGTGCCGCGACAGCGCGCTCCACAGGCGGGCAACCTCGTCCGGCGTGGTGAACTGCCACACCTCGGAATCGCGGGCCTCGCGGAGGACCACTGCCAGAAGCCTCGTCCGCTCCGGATCGGAGGCGGACGCCAGTCGAGCTCTCAGCTCGGCGACCGTCATCGGGTCGTCCCACAGGAAGTAGGGAACCGCGCCGGGGTCGCTCAGGTCCGACGAGAGCGGGCCAGCGGTTGCCGTAGGGGAGTCGTCCCTCGCCGCCGTCATGGCGTCAGCCTACCACGGGACCGAGGTGTGTCCCCGGGGACGAGTGATCCCCGGGTCCGGCACTCCTCGCCCGGGACGCCGGGCGTGGATGAGGACAGGCGATCTCGCACGGGACGGTCGGAAGATATGAACGCCAAGACGCCAAGACGCCACGTCATCGCACAGACGGTCACCACCGGTGAGGTCCCGACGGCTGCCCGGGGCAGCCGCCCCCGAGGGGAGTGAGGGCCGGGCGAACGAGCAGCTCACTCGCCCGGCCCTCTCTCCCCTCTCTGTTCTACTCCTGACCGAGAATCGTCGTTCCTGCGACAAGATCTCCGCTGCCGAGCATGCCCGGCACACGATCCTTCGACTCGCTCGCCTCCGGCTCGCTCGCTCAGGATGACACCGGGAACGGAGACACCGGCTCGCGTGTCGGGGACGACCGCGCTCGAGGCGCTGCACACAAGCCGTCACCCTGAGCGCCGCTGCCCGCCTCGGCCGCACCCCACCTTGTCACCCTGAGCGGAGCGGCCCGCCTCGGCCGCACCCCACCTTGTCACCCTGAGCGCCGCTGCCCGCCTCGGCCGCACCCCACCTTGTCACCCTGAGCGCCGCTGCCCGCCTCGGCCGCACCCCACCTTGTCACCCTGAGCGCCGCTGCCCGCCTCGGCCGCACCCCACCTTGTCACCCTGAGCGGAGCGGCCCGCCAGGGCCGCGGAGTCGAAGGGTCTCCTCCGGCCCCTCAATCACCCTCACACCCTGGGGGCTGGCCCGTATCCGGGGGACAGGCCGGACCGGAGCCTCCGTGTCAACGGGAGCGGTCGCGCTCGCTCACCGGTCACTTGGGTTGCGGGCACCAACCGCGCTGGGGAATTTCGGCCGGCTCCCCCACCGGGGGTTGACAAGCCGACACCGGTGACCTACGTTATTGACCGGCCGGCCAGTTCATGACCGGCGGAAGGGACCCGAAGCCGTGACCACCCGCCACCGCGACCCCGAAGCCACCCGTGCCGCGATCCTCGACGCCGCCGAAGAGGTCTTCGTCGCCAAGGGTTTCGCCGAGGCGTCGACGGCCGCCATCGCGCGTCAGGCCGGCGTCACCAAGAGTCTGATCCATCATCACTTCGGGTCGAAGGAGGGGCTCTGGGACGAGGTCAAGGTGCGGCGCTTCTCCGAGTACGCCCAGCGCCAGATGGAGATGCTCCGCGAGGACCGCTCCGACTCGACCCTGCTGCAGGACTCGATGCGCACCTACTTCAACTTCCTGCAGCGCAACCCGCAGATCGTCCGGATGCTCGCCTGGATGTTCCTCGAGCAGGACCAGGACGACGAGTGCGCCGACCTCGACCGCGAGCTCACCCTGGCCGGGATCACCAAGATCCGCGAGAGCCAACAGCAGGGCAGTCTGCGCAGCGACCTCAACCCCGGCTTCATCCTCTTTACCTTCATCGGCATATGCCAGCACTGGTTCCAGGACAAGCGGTGGATGCTCGACAAGATCGGGCTGTCCCCCGAGTCCGCCGCGGTCGACCAGGCATACCTCGACGACGCGGTGAAGATCTTCTTCGAAGGGGTGCTGCCGCGATGAGCGGGCGCTCTTTTTTTACCCCTGAAATTGACCGGCCGGCCAGTCTAGTTACTCGCCGGACCGAGACGACCACCGTGTGCCGGCCCGCCGGCCCACGCTGATGACCCGGAGGTCTGCATGGCTCGGTCCCAGCGTCCCGCCCTGATCGTCGGACTGTCCATCCTGGGCGTCGCCGCCGCCTTCTCCGCCTGGCCCCAGCGCCCCGACGGCGACGCGGAACCCAGAGTGCCGAGCCCGCGCGTGGTGCGTGTCGCCACGGTCGAGTCCGGCGCCTCGGTCCGCGAGCTCCGCCTCCCGGGCGTGACCCGCGCGGCCCGTCGCGCCAGCATTTCGTTCACGCTCCCGGCCCGCCTCGCGTCGCGCCCGGTCGAGGTTGGCGATCGAGTTCGTGCCGGCCAGGTCATCGCGACCCTCGACGACCGCGAGTTCCGCCATGCCGAGCTGGCCGCTCGGGCCACCGTGGCCGAGCTCTCCGCCCGCCTCGAGCAGGCGCTGCGCGACCTCGACCGCAACCAGCGTCTGGCCGCCGCCCGCGCCGCGACCAGCGAGGAGCTGGAGCAGTCTCGGGCCGCGGTCGCCGCCCTCCAGGCCGCCCATGACGCCTCGTCGGCGCGGCTCGAGGAGACCCGGCGGCTGCTCGCACGAGACCGAGTCTGATGGCGCCGTTCGACGCCACCGTGACGGCGGTCCACTTCGAGCCGGGCGAGTGGGCGGGACCGGGCGCTCCGGTGGCGGAGCTCTCCGGCCGCGGCGCCCTCGAGGTGGTGGTCGAGGTCCCGGAAGCAGCCCGTTCTCGGATCACCGTCGGCGCTCCGGTCCGGGTCGACCTCCCCTTTCTCGACGCCGCCTCCACCGGCCGCGTGACCTCGGTCGCCGAGGCCGCGGCCGGACCGGGCGGGCTGTTCCCGGTCGAGGTCGACCCTGGATCCCGGCGCCGAGGTGATCGCCGGCCTCGCCGCCGAGGTGGTGCTGACCCTCGACGCCGAGCCGGAGCTCACGGTGCCCCTCGGGGCGGTGATCGACCCCGGTTCCGCCCGGCCCTCCGTGTTCCGGATCTCGACAGGGGATCGCGGAGCGGATCCCGGTGCTGCCGGGCCGCGTCGTGGGTGACCGGCTGACGGTCCGGGCAGAGCTCGCCGCGGGCGACAAGGTGGCGGTCTCGGGCCACACCTCGCTCGCCGACCGCGACCCGGTGGAGGTGCGCTGATGTCCCGCATCGACGCCATCCTGGACCGCCGCCGCCTCGTGCTCACGGTGGTGGCGCTGATCTCGCTGACCGGCCTCGGCCTGTGGCTGAGCATGGACCGTCAGGAGGACCCGCGCATGCCCGCCTACTGGGGCCAGGTGGTCACGGTCTACCCGGGCGCCGACGCCGAGATGGTCGAGCGCCTGGTGCTCGAGCCGATCGAGGATGCGCTGGCCGAGGTCGAGCAGGTCCACACCGTGGAGTCCACCGCCTACGCCGAGACCGCCGTCATCAAGGTCGATCTCGACGAGACCACCAACGACACCGACACGGCGTGGGACGAGGTCCGCCGGGCCCTCGCGACCGCCCGGCTCGAGTTTCCCGCCGGCGTCACCGAGCCGGTGCTCAACGCGAAGCTCAACACCGACCACGACGCGGTGGTGGTCGCGGTGACCGGATCCGCCGATCCGGTGGTGCTGCTCGACGCGGCGCGCGACGTCCGCGACGCGCTGCTCGACGTGCCGACGGTGGCCAGAGTCAAGATCGTCGGCGACCCGGGCGAGCAGGTCACCGTCGAGCTCGACGACGCCGCGGCCCGCCGACTGGGCGTGACCGCGCCGGCCCTCGCCGCCCAGCTCTCCGGTCGGACCCAGATCCTGCCGGGAGGGTCGCTGGCGCTCGGCGACCGCACCGTGCGGCTGCGGCCGCAGTCGGAGATGGAGTCCGTCGCCGAGATCGCGGCCACCTCGATCCGGCTGCCCTCGGGCGCCGCCGTGCCCCTGGGCGAGGTCGCGCGGGTCAGGATCGGCCCCCGGGAGCCGGCCGGAGAGCGCATGCGCCTCGACGGCGAGATGGCGATCGCGGTCGCGGTGGTCGCCAAGGAGCAGGTCAACGCAGTCCGCTTCGGCGAAGCGGTCCGGGCCCGGCTCGACGAGGCGTCGCGCCGGATCGCGCCGCTCGAGCTGACCATGGTCGCCTTCCAGCCCGAGCGGGTCGGCGCCCGCCTGTCGCAGCTCAACCAGTCGCTGCTGCTCGGCATCCTGATCGTGGCCGGAATCGTGATCCTCGCCATGGGTCTGCGGCTCGGCCTGGTGGTGGCCTCGGTGGTCCCGCTGGTGACCTTCTCCGCGCTCGCGATGTTCGCGATCGGCGGCGGCGTGCTCCACCAGATCTCCATCGCCGCCCTCGTCCTCGCCCTCGGGATGCTGGTCGACAACGCGATCGTGATGGCCGAGAACGTCCAGTGGCGGCTCGACCGCGGCACCCCGCCGAGAGCGGCGGCGGTGGCCGCGGTGCGCGAGCTGGCGGTGCCCCTCGCCGCCGCCACCGGCACCACCCTGGCGGCCTTCCTGCCGATGCTGCTGGCCCAGAGCGGAACCGCCGACTTCACCCGTTCGATCCCGGTCATGGTGATCCTGACCCTGACCATCTCGTACCTGTTCGCGATCTTCGTGACCCCGATCCTGTCCGAGGTCGCGCTCAGGCCCGGCAGCTCCAGGGCGACCGCCTTCACCTCGACCCTCGGTCGCCTCGCCTCGACCCTCGCCCTGCGCCGGCCGATGACCGTGCTCGCGGCGGCGGGGATCCTGGTGGGCGCGGCCGTGCTGGGCGCCGGAGCCCTTCGGCAGCAGTTCTTCCCCGGCGGCCGACCGCAACCAGCTGGTGGTCGACCTCAAGCTGCCGGAAGGCGCCCACCTCGACGCCACCGACGACGCCGCCCGCACCCTCGAGCGCATGCTGCTCGAGCGCCCCGAGGTACAGCAGGTCGCGAGCTTCATGGGTCGCGGCGCGCCGCGCTTCTACTACAACATCCCGAGCATTCCCTGGAGCCCCCACTTCGCGCAGGTGATGGTGTCGACCCGCACCACCGCCGAGGTCGACGCAGTGCTCGAGTGGGTCCGCTCCGAGGCGCCGATCAGGCTTCCGGGCGTCGAGGTGATCGGCAAGCGGCTCGAGCAGGGACCGCCGGTCGCGGCCCCGGTCGAGGTCCGGGTCTTCGCCGACGACCTCTCCTCCCTGCACGAAGGAGTGACCCGTGTCGCCGCCGTCCTGCGCTCCACGCCGGGCACCGCCGACGTCCGCCACGACCTCGGCGCAGGTGAGCCCACCCTGCACCTCGCGGTCGACGACGCGGCGGCGGCCCGGTTCGGCATCTCACGGGCCGCCGTCGCCCAGTCCCTGTTCGGCCACACCCGCGGCTGGCCGGTCGGTGAGCTGCGCTCGAGCGACGACCCGGTGCCGATCGTGGTCCGCTCGGCTGCGGGCGAGCGACTGGCGCCGGAGAGCCTCGCGGGGCTCGACGTCGCGGCCCCGGACGGCCGGGTGGTGCCGATCGGCCAGCTGGTCCGGGTCGAGGCAGGCTGGCAGGCCGGCCGCGATCCACCACCGCAACCGCTCGCGGATCGCGACCGTCTCGTCCCAGCTCGCCCCCGGCGCCACCTTCTCCGACGTGCTCAGCGCCGCCCAGCCGCGCGCTCGACGGCGATCGAGCTGCCCGCCGGCGCCAGAATCGGCTTCGGCGGCGACGCCGAGGGCTCGGGCGAGGCCAACACCGCCATGCTCAAGACTCTGCCGATCGGCCTGCTGGTCCTGCTCGGGGTGCTGATGGCGGAGTTCAACTCCTTCCGCCGGGTCGGGATCATCCTGATCACGGTCCCGCTCGCCGCGACCGGCGTGATCCCCGGCCTGCTCATCGCCGGCCAGCCGTTCGGCTTCATGTCCCTGCTCGGTGTCTTCGCCCTGGTCGGGATCGTGGTCAACAACGCGATCGTGCTGCTCGAGGTGGTCGACAGCCGCCGCCGCGAGGGTGCGACCGTCGACGAGGCCCTCGCCGACGCCGTCGACCAGCGGATCCGTCCCATCCTGCTCACCACCGCCACCACCGTCGCCGGCCTCACGCCGCTCGCGTTCTCGTCGTCCACGCTGTGGCCGCCGCTGGCGTGGGCGATGATCTCCGGGCTGATCGCCTCGACCGTGCTGACGCTGATCGTGGTGCCGGCCCTCTACCGGCTGCTGCTCGGCCGGCCGGGCCGGAGCGTGCAGACGCTGCTGCGGACGGCGCCGCGGGCCGCTGCGCTGTGCTCGCTGATGCTGGTCGGCGCGGCCGCCTCGGCCGAGCCGCCCCAGGGCCTGCCCCTCGAGGAGGCGATGCGGCGGGGCGCCGAGCGGCCGGCGGCCGAGGCCGCCGCCGGTCGGGCGCGCGCCGCGGACAGCCTCGCGCTCGGCGAGCGCCGGCTGTCCTACCTGCCGACCCTCGGCGCCTCCTTCGCCGAGTCGGACCGCAACCGCGACCTCGAGCTGGTGACGCCGCTGGGCTCGTTCCCGTTCGGCTCGAGCCGCTCACGCACCGCGGGGATCGAGCTCCAGCAGCCGCTCTTCGATCCGGCCCGTCTTCTCCACGGCAACGCCGCCTCGAGGCTCGAGAGCCGGGCCGCCCACGACGCCTCGCTGCGCACCCGGCAGGAGCTGGCCGCCGAGGCCGCGGCCGCCTGGCTGCGGGTGCGAGCGGTCGAGGCCAGCCGGGCCGCCACCCTGGCGTTCAGCGAGAGCCTCGCCGGCCGCCTCGCCGAGACCGAGCAGCGGGTCGCCGCCGGACGCGCCCTGGAAGCGGACGCGCTCAAGATCCGGCTCGCCCTCGAGTCGGCCCAGCTCGACCTCACCCGGCTCGACCAGGCCCACCGGGTCGCGACTGCCGACCTGGCTCGGGCGACCGGGCTCACTCTCCCGGCGGCGGCGGTGGGCGAGCCCCTCGACCACCGCGCGCGGCCGGTCCCCGACCCGGAGGCCGAGATCGCCCGCGCGCTCGACGGCGAGGACCGACCTCGCCGCCCTCCAGGCGAGTGCCGAGGCCACCGAGCGGCGGCGGGCGGCGGTCCGCGCCGAGGCCATCCCGCGCCTCGACGCCAGGGTCGCCTGGAGCTGGACCGACGGCTCGCCCTACCAGGTCGACTCCTGGACCGAGGGCGGGTCTGGTGGTGACCTGGCGCCCCTTCGCCGCCGGCACCCGCGCCACCACCGCGGGCGCGCTCGCCGCCGAGCGCGACGCCCTCGAGCTCGACCTCGAGGAGGCCCGGCGGGCGGTGGCGGTCGAGGTCCGCGACGCGGTCGCCGGCCTGGTGACCGCCCGGGAGGCGGTCGAGGTCGGCCTGCGCGGCGTCGAGCAGGCGACCGAGACCCTCCGGGTCGAGCGTGAGCGCCACGAGGCCGGCCGCTCGACCACCAACGACCTGCTCGATGCCGAGGCCGCGGTCCGCGACCAGGCCACCCGGCTCGAGCTCGCCCGGCTCGACGTCACCAGGGCCTGGGTCAGGCTCTGGCTCGCCACCGGCCGCGATCTCGACGAGATCGGGTGAGCCCTCCCGGGGCGGGGAGAGCCTCCACCCGCCCGGCGACGAGCGGGCTCTCGTGAGCGCCGTCCTGATCCACGAGCATCGTCCCGAACGGCGTCGTGGTGGTCTCCTCAGCCCGCCAGGTCGAGCTCGAAGGTGAGCGGGCAGTGGTCGGAGACGTCCCAGAAGGTCGGGTCCTCGGCGCCGGACCGCGAGACCAGCTCGGCGCACCCCGCGCGGCGGCAGTGCAGCCAGGCGTCGACCGGGGATGGCGCGAGCCCCCGGACCAGGATGTGGTCGAGCAGCGAGGCCTCGAGAACGCCGTCCCAGCGGCCCGGTCCCTCCCAGTACTCCGAGCAGCCGCTCGCGTTGCGCAGGCGCTGCAGGCCGACACGACCGAGCAGCGCATCCACCCGCTCGAGCTCGTCCTCGACCGTCCCCCGCTTCGGGCCGGTCGTATTGAGGTCTCCCATCAGCACCACCCGGCCGGTGCGGTGAGCCTCCGCCCAGGCGGCGAGCGCCCGGTACTGCCGCAGGCGTGTGGGGTAGCCGTCCTGGCCGGCCGCGAGGTGCACCGTGATCACCGTCAGCGGCTGCCCGCCACCGGTGGGCGCCAGGGTCAGGGTCAATCCCGGACGCAGACCGGGATCGAGCGCCAGCTCCGCGATCTCCTCCGGCGGGGCGACCGCTTTCAGCACCCGGTCGTCCCACCCGATCGCGACCCGCTGCCCGTGCTGGCCGCCGCGAGCCGAGATCACCACCCGGTAGTCGCGCCGGTCGACGCTGATCCGGCGCAGGATCGGCGGGAACCGCCGGCTGTCGCGGATCTCCTGGAACGCGAGCACATCCGCGTCGAGCCCGGTCAGCACCTCCTCGAGGTCGCAGATGTTCGTCCGCCGGGAGTACGGCAGGCCGGGCTCCTCGGGCCGCTCGTCGAGCGGGAAGTTGCGCACGTTGAAGGTCGCGAGCCGGAGGGTGCCCGGGCGTCTCGGGCCCGGAAGCTCGGCGGCGGTGGGCCCTCCGCCGGGAAACCCCGCGCACCGCAGCCCGCTGCGGAGCCAGATCGCGGCGGCGGCGATCGCCAGGATCGACAGCACGAAGACGAGGACGACGCGACGCGAACCGTGTGCCATGCGCCGCAGTGTGGCGCACCCGGCACCGACCGGCAAGCCGGGAGGGCCGAGCCGGAATGATCGCCGTGCACCTGGGGGTTATGGCCTCGCGAATTGAACATTCGTGTGACGCATTCGCGCCGATCCCTGGAGGACACCATGCGAAAACTGCCTGTGACCCTTGCCGCTCTGGCCCTGCTCGTGCTCACCCTGCCGATCGCGGCCGAAGACGCTGCGCCGGCACCCGAGTCTCCCTGGAAGGGCAACCTCGGCCTGTCCTACCTCGCCACCTCGGGCAACACCGACACCTCGAGCTTCGGGCTCGACCTCAAGCTCGAGCGCACCCCGGACCCCTGGGGCTTCGAGGTGGTCGCGCTGTTCACCCGCGCCGACGAGAACGGCGTCACCACCGCCGAGCGCTACATGGCCGGGGTGCGCGGCAAGCGCGCACTGAACGAGCGCTGGGACCTCTTCGCCGGCCTCTCGGGCGAGAAGGACGAGTTCGCCGGCTACGACCTGCTGGCCCTGTTCGAGGTCGGCGCGACCTACAAGGCCCTCACCGGCCCACGCCACCTGCTGAGCTTCGACCTCGGCGCGACCTACACCGACGAGAGCCGGATCGCGCCGGCGGCCGACGTCAGCTACGTCGGCGCCGTCGCCGGGCTGGCGTACGAGTGGAAGATCAGCGAGACCGCGTCGTTCACCGAGCGCCTGCTGTTCTACCCCAACCTCGACACCTCCGACGACTGGCGGGCGAGCTCGGTGACCGCGCTCCAGGCCGCGATCAGCTCGCGGCTCGCGGTCAAGGTCGGCTACGAGATCCGCTACCGGAATCAGCCGATCGGCGCCAACGACGACACCGACACCACCACCAAGGTGTCGCTGGTGGTCAACCTCTGATCGACGTGACCAGGCTCGATCAGCCCGTCGGCCGGGGCCGTGGCGTGCCGCACGGTCCCGGACCGACCGCATCGGCGAGCAGCCACCCACGCCGGGCCGGTTCGACCCACGCGAGCCCTCTGGACACCCTGGTCCGCCCGGGGTTGGCGTGGCGTGGCCCGCTTCGGCGCGCTGCCTGAGGAGGCCGACCATGCCCGATACCCTGCATCCCGTGATCGAAAGCGCCACCGCCCTGGTTTCCACCTGGGGGCTCAAGGTCGTCGGCGCCATCACCGTCCTCATCATCGGCCGAATCGTCGCCGGGTCGCTCCGCCGCGCCGCCCGGCGCGGGCTCGAGCGCGGCAAGGTCGATGCCACCCTGGTGCCGTTCCTGTCGAAGGGGGTCTACTACCTCGCTCTGACGGTGGTCCTGATTGCGGTGCTCAACCTCTTCGGAGTCCAGACCGCCTCCCTCGTCGCCGTGCTCGGCGCCGCCGGTCTCGCGGTCGGCCTCGCGCTCCAGGGCACGCTGTCGAGCTTCGCGGCCGGCGTCATGCTCCTGCTCTTCCGTCCGTTCAAGGCGGGCGACTTCGTCGACGTCGGCGGCACCGCCGGATCGGTGGTCGAGATCGGCATCTTCGCCACCACGCTGAGAAGCCCCGACAACGTCAAGATCGTGGTCCCCAACTCCCAGGTCTACGGCCAGACCATCAAGAACTTCAACGGCTTCGAGACCCGCCGGATCGACCTGGTCGTGGGCATCTCCTACGACGACGACATCCAGCTCGCGCTGGAGACCGTGCGGACGGTGGTCGGCGCCGACCAGCGGGTCCTGCCCGAGCCTGCGGTCCAGATCGCGGTCTCCAACCTCGGCGACTCCTCGGTCGACATCGTGGTGCGTCCGTGGTGTCAGGCCAGCGACTACTGGAGCCTCAGGTTCGACCTCACCCGAGCGCTCAAGGAAGGGCTCGAGGCGGCCGGCTGCTCGATCCCCTACCCCCAGCGCGACGTCCACCTCGTCCAGGAGGCGAAGAGCGCCTGACCCGGATCACGGGCCGGTCGCGGTCACGAGCCGGCGGACCGGGCGGTCACCCGAGGTAGTCGACCTTGCATCCGCAGCCGTCCCACATCCGTTCGTAGACCGCGAGCCGGTCGCAGATCAGCGCCTCGGCGGCCTCGAGTGACGGCACCACCCGCGCCACGTGGCGGCCGCGGGTGGTCTGCTCCTGGACGACGAGCGCCCCGTCGAGCTCGAGCACGCGCAGCATCCCCGCGAGGCGGGTGTCGACCTCGCGCACCAGGCGGCCGGCCTCGACCAGAGTCCTGGCCTCGTCGGGCTCGAGCTCCACCGCCCGGGCGCCCCGGAGGCGGACCAGCAGTCCGCCGGCGGTCACCGAGCCGCGCTCTGGGGTCACGTCTGCAGCACGCCCTGGCGGAAGGGCGGGATCTCGGGCTGGTGCGCGGCCACCTCGAGCGAGCGGGCGACCACCTGGCGGGTGTCGCGGGGGTCGATGATCCCGTCGACCCACAGGCGGGCGGCGGCGTAGCGCGGGTCGATGGTCGGCGTCGTAGCGCGCCTTGATCTCCGCGAGGCGCTCCTTCTTCTCCTCCTCGCTGACGTCGTCGCCGCGGTTCTTGAGCTGGATCGCGAGCAGCGTCTGCGACGCCTGGTCGCCGCCCATGACCGCGATCGACGCCGACGGCCAGGCGAAGAAGAAGCGCGCCCCGTAGGCCTTGCCGCACATCGCGTAGTTGCCGGCGCCGTAACGAGTTGCCGACGAAGACCGTGATCTTGGGCACGATCGAGTTGGCCACCACGTTGACCATCTTGGCGCCGTCCTTGATGATCCCCTCGCGCTCGGCCTTCGAGCCGACCATGAAGCCGGTGACGTCCTGCAGGAACAGCAGCGGGATCCCCTTCTGGTTCATCAGCTCGATGAAGCGGGTCGCCCTTGTCGGCGGCGTCGGAGTAGATCACGCCGCCGATCTGCATCTCGCGGTCGCTTGGCCTCGAGACCGCGGCGTGCGGTAGACGACGCGCGCGCTGGTTGGCGACGATCCCGACCGCCCAGCCGTCGATGCGGCCGGTGCCGCAGACCAGCGTGCGGCCCGTAGGTCGCCTTGTACTCGTCGAGCTCGGAGCCGTCGAGCAGGTGCGCGAGCAGCGCGTAGGTGTCGTAGGGGCGGGCCGGTCGACCGGGATCACGCCGAGCATCTCGTCGGGATCGACGGCCGGCGGCGCGCGGCTCGACCGCGGTCGAACGGCGCCAGGCGCGGCCGGGCGAGCTGTCCGATCCGGGCGCGGATGGCCTCGATGCCGACAGGTCGTCGGGAAAGCGGTCGTCGACCACCATCGAGATGTCGCACTGCACCTCGGCGCCGCCCAGCGCCTCGGTGTCGATCGGCTCGCCGATCGCGGCCTTCACCAGGTGCGGCGCCGGCGAGGAAGATCGAGCCCGTGCCTCTCGACGATCAGCGCCTCGTCCGACATGATCGGCAGGTAGGCGCCGCCGGCGACGCACGGGCCCATGATCGCCGCGATCTGGTAGATGCCCTCGGCCGACAGCCGGGCGTTGTTGTAGAACGCGCGGCCGAAGTGCTCCTTGTCGGGGAAGATCTCGTCCTGCATCGGCAGGAAGACCCCGGCCGAGTCGACCAGGTAGATCGACCGGCAGCCGGTTCTCCATCGCGATCTCCTGCGCCCGCAGCACCTTCTTGCAGGTGATCGGAAACCACGCGCCGGCCTTGACGGTGGCGTCGTTGGCGACGATCACGCAGATCGCGCCCGGAGACCATGCCGATGCCCGACGACGACCCCGGCCGCCGGCGCGCCGCCCCACTCCTCGTACATCCCCCAGGCGGCCCACAGCGCCGAGCTCGAGGAACGGCTTGCCCGGGTCGATGAGCGCCGTCGACCCGCTCGCGGGCGAGCATCTTGCCCTGGGAGCGTTGCCGCTCGGCGGCGCGCTCGCCGCCCCCGGCTGCGATCTCCCGGCGCTGGGCGGCGAGGATGCGGAGCTCGTTGAGCCAGTGGTCGCGGTTGGCTTCGTAGGCGGCGTCGTGCCGCAGGTCGGCGTCGAGCGTCTTCGGCATCGAGAGCCCTCCGGGGTGCGGGGTCGGACCCGGCCGCGAGTGTAGCACCGGCTTTGAGAACGCAATGGCGGCAGCGGTGCCGGAGCCGGCCGGGGCCGTCTGCTACACTCCGATCGGCGGTCGTCGCGGTCGGGACGCACGCCTTCCGGAGGTCTGATGTCGAAGGTCAAGGTGCGCCGGACCCTGCGCGAGGAGCTGCCGGGCGCAGTGGTGCTCCGCGACGCGGTCGCGAGCGGAATGGCGGCCTACCCGGCCAACCGCGGGACCCTGGATCTCGACATGGAGGTCGACCCCGACCTCGGCCACCTGCTGACCCACGACCCCGACGGCTTCTTCACCGCGGTCGTGCGCGACGAGACCCTCGGCTTCGCCGCCTCCCACGTGCGCTCCCGCCAGTGGGTCCTGTCCGAGCTGTGGGTGCTGCCCCAGCACCAGGGCAAGGGCGCCGGCGAGGTCCTGCTCGCCCGCACCCTGGCCTACGGCGAGCGCTCCGGCGCGCGCGAGTACCTCGCCCTGGTGCCGGCGGCGGACTCGGTCCAGGCGCTGCTGCTCAAGCACGGCTTCGCGCCCATGACGCCGGTGATGATGGTGCGGCTCGGGCGCACCGAGGCCGCCGAGCTCGGAACCGCGCTCGCCCGCCTGCTGCCGAGCCAGGACGTCACCGAGGACCTGATGTCACGGCGAGGCCAGGCCGACCTCGACCGGATCGACAAGCTCGCCCGCAACATCGGGCGCGACGTCGACCACCGCTACTGGCTCAAGGCCCGCGGCCTGCGCGCCGCCTTCGTGCGCCAGGGCCAGCGCATCGCCGCCTACGCCTATGGCGGTCAGGGCCGTGTCGGCCCGGTGGTCGCGACCACCCAGGACGCCGCCCTGGCCGGGCTCGGCTGGGCCATCAGCCTGGCGCTCAAGGGCGGCTCCGGTCCGCTCGACCTCCTGCTGCCGGCGCCGTTCGTGCCCGCCCTCGACGCCGCGTTCGACGCCGGCGGGCGTGTGACCGCGACCCTGATGGTCTACGGGCGCGGCCTTCAGGCCTCCTTCGACCGGTGGGTCCCGGGCTCCCCGGGGCTGCCGTGAGCGACACCCTCGAACGCACCGGCCCGCGACGGATCCGATACGAGGACGAGCTCAACCCCGAGCAGCTCGCGGTGGTGCTCCACCCGGGCGGGCCGATGCTGGTGCTCGCCGGCGCCGGCACCGGCAAGACCCGGACCCTGGTCTACCGCGTCTGCCGGCTGATCGAGGACGGCGTCCCGCCGGACCGCATCCTGCTGCTGACCTTCACCAACAAGGCGGCGCGGGAGATGCTCGACCGGGTCGAGCAGCTCGTCGAGCGCGGCGGCTCGAGGGTGATGGGCGGCACCTTCCACTCGGTCGGCCACCGACTCCTGCGGCGCTACGCCGAGCGGCTCGGCTACAGCCCGCGCTTCTCGATCCTCGACCGGGAGGACGCCACCGACCTGATGGGCGCCGCGATGGCCGACCTCGAGGCCACGCTGCCGACCTGGCGCACGCCCCGTCCGCGGCTGCTGGTCGACCTCTACAGCTTCGTGGTCAACACCGGGCGCGACCTGGAGTCGGTGCTCACCGACCGCGCGCCCCAGTACCTCGCCCAGGCCGAGTCGGTGGCGGCGGTCTTCCGCCGCTACCTCGAGCGCAAGCGCAACGCCGACCTGATGGACTTCGACGACCTCCTGATCAACTGGCTGCTGCTGCTCTCCCGCTTCCCCGAGGTCCGCCGCGACCTCGCGGAGAGGTTCCGCCACGTGCTGGTCGACGAGTACCAGGACACCAACCGGCTCCAGGCCGACATCGTCGACGCCATGCTCGCACCCGAGCGCAACCTGATGGTGGTCGGCGACGACGCCCAGTCGATCTACGCCTTCCGCGGCGCCGACTTCGACAACATCCTCGGCTTTCCCGAGCGCTACCCGGACTGCACCGTCTTCAGGCTCGAGACCAACTACCGCTCGCGCCCGCCGATCCTCGAGCTCGCCAACGCCTCGATCGTGCACAACGAGCGTCAGTTCCCGAAGCAGCTGCGGCCGGTGCGCTCGGGCGGCGACCCCCCTCGGCTGGTCTCGACCCCGACCCCCGACCTGCAGGCCTCGTGGATCGCCGACGAGCTGCTCGCCCTGCGCGAGGAGGGCTTCGACCTCGAGGACATGGCGGTGCTGTACCGCAACCACTCCCACTCCCTCGAGCTCCAGGTCGAGCTGACCCGGCGCAACATCCCCTACCGGGTGCGCTCCGGGCTGCGCTTCTTCGAGCAGCGCCACGTCAAGGACGTGCTCGCCCACCTGCGCTTCGTCGACAACCCCCGCGACGAGGTCGCCTTCGCGCGCCTGGTCAAGCTCCGCGACGGCTTCGGCGACCGCCTCGCCGCCCGGGTGTGGGCGCTGATCGCCGGCGGCGACCCGCTGCGGGCGCTCAAGCGGCTCGAGCCCGGCGCCGCAGCTCTGCCGCGCAACGCCGCCGGCGCCTTCGACGAGCTCAAGGGCCTGCTCGGCGAGCTCGACGGCGTCGCCCTCAGAAGCCAGCCCGGCGAGGCCGTGCGCCGCGTCGTCGACGGCTTCTACCGCGAGTGGGCCCGCGACCGCCTCGACAACTCCAGCTCGCGGCTCGACGACCTCGAGCAGCTCGGCCTGTTCGCCGACTCCTACCCCGACACCTCGGCCTTCCTGGCCGAGATCACCCTGCTCAACGAGCTCTCCGGCGAGGACATGGTCGGCGGCCCGCCCGACGAGATGGTCACCCTCTCCACCGCCCACCAGGCCAAGGGTCTCGAGTGGCGCGCGGTGCTCGTGATCTGGCTCTCCGAGGGCCGCTTCCCGACCGTGCGCGCCGACGACGAGGAGGAGGAGCGCCGCCTGTTCTACGTCGCCGTCACCCGCGCCCGGGACCGCCTCTACCTGGTCCACCCCGAGATCGCCCGCGACCGCTACCGGGTCGACGTGCTGCTGCAACCCTCCCGCTTCGTCTCCGAGCTTCCCGAGCAGGTCTACGACCGCCTCGTGGTCAAGGCCCCGCCCACGCCCGAACTGCTCGACTCCCTCCCCGGCGGCCGCTACCAGCTGCCCGACTTCTTCAAGCCCGACGACGACGACGAGCCGGCCAACTGAGCGGCGGGGCGGTCGCGGGGTGCGCGTCGGGCCACCACGAAGTCGCTCGAGACGACGTCCGTGGATGAGGACGGCGCTCCCGAGGGGACGGTCGGAGGATTGAAACGCCAAGACGCCACGAGGCTGTCGGTGAGTTGGGATGGCGGTGCGGTCCCGGATCGCGCGTGAGTCACCACCACTCTCTTTGCGCCTTGGCGTCTTTGCGTTCCTCCCACTCACGGGCGCTGCACGCCCCGGCCCGCGCACCGGCCTTCCGGCTCCGAGAGGGGTTGACACAGGAGCATAACTATATTAGTATATCCTTGAAGACTGAAACGGTCGCCACGACCGAGGGAGGTACCCGATGGCCGTCACCCAGCTCACCAAGGACAACTTCGAGCAGCTGCTCGAGCAGAACGACATCCTGATCATCGACTTCTGGGCCCCTTGGTGCGGCCCCTGCCGGTCCTTCAAGCCGATCTTCGAGGCCGCCTCAGAGCGCCACGAGGGCGTCGCCTTCGCCGCCTGCAACACCGACGAGGAGTCCGAGCTCGCGACCATGTTCCAGATCCGCTCGATCCCGACCACCTACATCTTCCGCGACAAGGTGGCGGTCTTCGGCCAGCCCGGCATGCTCCCGGCCCAGGCCCTCGACGAGCTGCTCGGAAAGGTCAAGGAGCTCGACATGGCCGAGGTCCACGCCGAGGTCGAGAAGAAGAAGGCGACCGCGAACGCGTAGTACGACTGATCTCCTTCCCCTTCCTCACGGCCGCCCCGCGCCGGATCGTCCGGCGCGGGGCTGTCGCGTGGGGTCGGGTCGCGAGCTCCGGCAGGTGCCGGCTTCGGCCGCCGCCGGCGGCTGGCCGCGCCGCCCCTCCGCTCGCCGGCGGCTCGAGAGCGACTTCCGCTCCCGGAGGCGACCCTTCGGCTGCGCGGCCCTCGCGGGCCGCTGCGCTCAGGGTGACGGGGTGTGGGTCATCCTGAGCGAGCGCCGGCCGCTTCACTCCCCGTCATCCTGAGCGAGCGCCGGCCTCTTCACTCCCCGTCATCCTGAGCGAGCGAGCGCAGCGAGCGAGTCGAAGGATCCCCTCCAGGATCGCGCCCTGCGTGCGCGTCCCGAACGCCGTCACCCCTCGCCCGCCAGCGCCTCCCGCGCGGCGGCGGTCTGGGCCGCACTCCCCCACAGCACCACGATGTCTCCGGCCTCGAGCCGCTGATCCGGGCCGGGGTTCGCGACCACCTCGTCGCCGCGGCGCACGGCCACCACCGACGCCCCGGTGCGGCGGCGCACCTCGAGACCGCGCAGGGTCTGCCCCGCGGAGACCGGCGAGACCTCCACCTCGACCAGCTCGGCGTGGTCGAGCAGCTCCTCGAGCGGCACGTGCGGCTCAACGTCCTCGGCCCCCCGCAGCGCCCCGTAGTGGCTCGACCGCAGCGCCGCCTTCTCGCGCTCCACCACCCGCCGCCGGCGGCTGGCTGCGCCGCCCCTCCGCTCGCCGGCGGCTCGAGAGCGACTTCCGCTCCCGGAGGCGACCCTTCGGCTGCGCGGCCCTCGCGGGCCGCTGCGCTCAGGGTGACGGGGATTGGGTCATCCTGAGCGAGCGCCGGCCTCTTCACTCCCCGTCATCCTGAGCGAGCGAGCGTCAGCGAGCGAGTCGAAGGATCCCCTCCAGGATCGCGCCCTGCGTGCGCGTCCCGAACGCCGTCACCCCTCGCCCGCCAGCGCCTCCCGCGCGGCGGCGGTCTGGGCCGCACTCCCCCACAGCACCACGATGTCTCCGGCCTCGAGCCGCTGATCCGGGCCGGGGTTCGCGACCACCTCGTCGCCACGGCGCACGGCCACCACCGACGCCCCGGTGCGGCGGCGCACCTCGAGACCGCGCAGGGTCTGCCCCGCGGAGACCGGCGAGACCTCCACCTCGACCAGCTCGGCGTGATCGAGCAGCTCCTCGAGCGGCACGTGCGGCTCAACGTCCTCGGCCCCCCGCAGCGCCCCGTAGTGGCGGGCCCGCAGCAAGGTCTTCTCACGCTCGACCACCCTCCGCGGTGCGCCGTAGAGCGCCAGCACCCGCCCGGTGAGCTCGAGCGAGGTCTCGAACTCCTCCGGGATCACCTCGTCCGCGCCGAGGGCGTGCAGCGGCTCGACCTCGCGCACGTAGCGGGTGCGGGCGAGCACTCTCATCTCGGGGTTGACCGCCCGGGCGGCGGCGACCACCTCGCGGGTCGAGGCGGCGTCCGGGATCGCCGCGATCAGCGCCCGCGCCGTCGGCACGCCGGCCGCCCGCAGGACGGCCTCCCGCCGGGCGTCGCCGTAGAGGGCGCGGCCGCCCTCCGACTCGACCTCCTCCGCGGTGTGCGGGTTGACGTCGACCACCACGTGGGGCACGTCGAGCAACCGCAGAGCGTGAGCCACATTCTGGCCGTTGACGCCGTAGCCGACGATCACCACGTGGTCGCGGAGCGCCATGTGGGGGAGGTCCTCGCCGCCGCCCAGCCGGCGCTCGAGCCGGCGGGCAAGGCCGAGCATCGCGGGGGTCAGCACCATCGACGGCACCGCGATGCCGAAGAACAGGCCGTGCTGCACCTCCGGCAGGAGACCGAGCCTGGAGGCCTCCTGAGCGACGATGAACGAGAACTCCCCGATCTGGGCGAGCCCGAGACCGACCACGAGGCCGCCGCCGACGTGGCCGGTGAGCCGCCAGCCCACCAGGCCGGCGATGGCCGCCTTGGCCGCGATGACCGCGGCCACCAGGCCGACCATCATCGCCGGCTCGCTCGAGCCACGGCCTGAGGTCCACCAGCATCCCGACCGAAACGAAGAAGAGCGCTGTTGAGAATGTCGCGCACCGGGGTCAGATCGGCGACCATCCGGCTCACGAACTCCGACTCCGAGATCACCATCCCGGCGAGGAACGCGCCGAGCGCCATCGAGATCCCGAACCCGCCGACGACCAGGGCCGTGCCGACGGCGGCCAGGAAGACCACCAGCGTGAACAGCTCCCGGCTGCGGGTCGCGACCACCAGCGCCGTGACCCGGGGGAAGACGCAGCCGCGCCGATCAGGACGACCAGGGCGAGCACCGCCGCCGCCCGGCCGACGAAGCAGCCCGATCTCCCCGGCCGAGGCGGCCTGACCGGCGAGCAGCGGCAGCGCGAGCATGATCGGCACCACCGCCAGGTCCTGGAACAGCAGCACCGCGATCATCGTGCGGCCCTCGCGGGTGCCGGAGTCGCCGCCGTCCTCGAGCAGCGACAGCACCAGCGCCGTCGAGCTCAGCGCGATCAGCATCCCCCACACCGAGGCCTCGGCCCGGGACGCGCCGAGGGCGAAGGCGATGCCGCCGCCGGCCAGGCCGGTGACCACCACCTGCGGTCGCGCCGCCGCCGAGCACCGCCGTGCGCAGGCGCCACAGGTCGCGCAGGCTGAGCTTGAGGCCGATCGTGAACAGCAGCAGGATCACCCCGACCTCGGCCACCACTCTCGATCGTGCCGCCGGTCCTCGACCAGCCCGAGCCCGCCGGGACCGATCAGCCACCCCGGCGAGCATGAAGCCGACCACCGGCGGCACGCCGAACCGGCGCAGCCCGAAGGCGACCGCGGCCGCTGCCGCGAGCAGCAGGACTACCTCGCTCAGCCCGCCATGTCCCACACACCCTCCCCGATCCCTGCCGGCGCGACGCCGAGCGAGCCTCTACGCCTGCGCGGCCGCCACGAGCTTCTGCTGGCGCCGCAGGAAGATCAGCACCGAGAGCGCTTCCGAGATGTCCTCGCGGCTGACCAACCCCAGGAACCGCTCTCCAGAGTACACCGCGACCACCCTGGCGCCGCTCGTGCCCATCACCTCCTGCACGTCCTCGAGCGAGCTCTCCGCCTCGACCCGGGTGATCTCGCGCTGCATGATCTCGGTGACGTAGGGGTCCTCGGGATGCGAGGCGAGGGCCTGGAGCACGTCGTCCCGGGTCACGATCCCGAGCAGCCGCGTCCCCAGCACCACCGCGAAGTCGGGCTGGTAGCTGGTGAGGATGAAGTCCACCACCTTCGACACCCGGTCACCCGGCACCAGGCTGAGGGCGTGCTTGTTGTACGCGTGGCCGACCTGGAGGGTCTCGAGCACCGTCTTGGCGCGGGCCTGGAAGCTCTCCATGCCGGCGCCGAAGAAGATGAAGACCGCGATCAGGGCGAGCAGGAAGTTGCCCGAGAGGACGCCCAGGATGCCCAGCACCACCGCGAAGCCCTGGCCGATCACCGCCGCCGTGCGGGTCGCCTTGGCCCAGTCGGTGAACATCGCGAGCACCGCCCGAAGCATCCGCCCGCCGTCGAGCGGGAATGCTGGAATCAGGTTGAACACCACCAGGGTCACGTTGGCGGCCAGCATCCAGGCGAGAAAGGTCGACAGGTTGGGGGCGTGTGCCATGCCCTCGACCAGGCCGTGCCCGTCGAGCAGCCCGAGCGCTCCGCCGAACCCGGTGACCAGGAAGAGCACGGCCGCGATGGCCACGTTGACCGCCGGACCCGCCGCCGCGATCAGCAGCTCCTGGCGCGGGTTCTCCGGCAGCTTGCCGAGCATCGCCACGCCGCCGATGGGCAGCAGCACGATCTCGCGCACCGGGATCTTGAAGTGCTGCGCCACCAGGCTGTGGCCGAGCTCGTGGAGGGTGACGCAGGCGAACAGGGCGAGCATCAGCAGCACCCCGAAGGCTGCGCCCGCGAGCCCGTGCCGGCTGCCCCAGTCGAGCCCGCCCAGCACCAGGATGATGGCGAAGGTGGCGTGGATCTTGATGTCGATCCCGAACACCCTGGCAATTCGGTAAGACCAGCTCATTGTCATCGCCTCGTCGAGGAAGGATGGGCGGCCGAGCGGCCCCCTCCCGTGAGAGAACGTCGGCCGGAACGGAGATATTCGACTCCGCCGGCGGTCAGCCGGATGTGCCGGGAAGCGGCAGAGCCGCCCGCAGCGGCTCCAGCGGAGCATCGCCCGGGTAGCGCACCCGCTCCAGGAAGAGCCCCGACGGCGGCGCCGTCCAGCGCGCCGCGGCGAGCTCGGCGGGCGGCTGACGCGATTCGTCGAGCAGGCGCTCGAAGACGGTCCGCTCGAGCCGCCCCGCGCCCACCTCCACCAGCACCCCGACCACCCGGCGCACCATCCGCCACAGGAAGTGCGAGGCTGCCAGCCGGACCACGATCAGGTCGCCCTGCTCGACCAGCTCGGCCCGCTCCACCACCACCACCGTGCTCGCCTGCTCGCCCGGACGCTCGCACAGCCACCTGAAGTCGTGCCGGCCGACCAGGCATCCGGCCGCCTCGGCCATCGCCCGCCCGTCGAGCGGGTCGCGGACCCACCACACGAAGCGCTTGGCGAACGCGCTCCGGCGCCGGCTGACCTGGTAGAGGTAGCTGCGCTCGACCGCGTCGTGGCGGGCGTGGAAACGCTCACCGGCTGCGACCGCGCCGCGCAGGCACACGTCGTGCGGCAGCAGCGGGTTGACCGTCGCCAGCAGGCGGTGCGGATCGACCCGGCGGGGTGTCCGCAGGTGCGCCACCTGGGCCAGCGCGTGGACCCCGGCGTCGGTCCGGCCGGCGCCGCCGAGCTCGGTGACCTCGACGCCCGCTCGCTCCAGCGCCCGTCGCAGCACGCCGACGATGGTCTTGTCGGTGTTGCGCTGCTCCTGCCACCCGCTGTAGCGGGTGCCGTCGTACTCCAGCTCCAAGCGCAGCGTCGCCACCGTCGTCCCCTCCCCGCCAGCCACGGCCGTCCGTCCGGCCCCCTTCCCGGGGGAGCCTCCCGTGCCGTCGATCCCGGTCCGGCCGAAGGCGCTGCGAGCGTATCATCGAGGGGTGTGTCTGGCACTGTTGGAGGAATGAGGGAATCGAGGGGTAATCCGAGACGAGCGCCTGGAGGCAGGGATCACGGCTGAAGACAGAGAGCCGACGCTGAGACCGGGGGATCGCTTCGGCGACCGCTTCGCGGTCGTGCGCTTCCTCGCGCGGGGCGGCATGGGCGAGGTCTACGAGGTCGAGGACACCGCCTTCGGGGGCCGGCTCGCCCTGAAGACCGTGCGGCCCGAGGTCGCCAGCGACCTCGCCGGCCTCGGCCGGCTCAAGCGGGAGTTCCAGCTCGCCCGCCGCGTGACCCATCCTCACGTCTGCCGGCTCTTCGACCTCGTCACCCATGCCGGGCCCGACGGCGAGCGGGTCGGGCTCACCATGGAGCTGCTCCACGGCGAGTCGCTCGCCGACCGGCTCGAGCGCGAAGGCCGGTTGCCCGCCGCGGACGCCTCCGTCATCCTCCGCCAGATCGCCGAGGCACTCGCCGCGGCGCACGCTGCGAGCGTCATCCACCGCGACCTCAAACCCGGCAACGTCTCGCTCGAGGCGGCCGCCGGCCCCGGCGCGCCGGTCCGCGCCGTGGTCACCGACTTCGGTCTCGCACGCCCGACGGCGACCCGCCACGAGCCCGACCCCCAGCCGCTCACCGAGGCCCACGTCGTCATGGGCACCACCGCCTACATGGCGCCGGAGCAGGCGCGCGGCGACCCGCTCACTCCGGCCTGCGACGTCTGGGCGTTCGGAGTGGTCGCCTACGAGACCCTGACCGGGCGCCGGCCCTTCGAAGGCGACACGCCGCTGTCGATCGTCGTGCGCGCCGCCCGCGAGCGGCCGACCCGTCCGAGCCGGCTGGTCCCCACCCTCGACCCGCACTGGGACGAGGTGATCCTGCGCTGCCTCGAGTTCGAGCCCGAGAGGCGACCGCACGACGGCGCCGCGCTGATCGGCCTGCTCGACCGGCCACGCAGCCTGGCCGATCGCCCGACCGCCGCCCACAGCTCGGCGCCGCGCCGCCGGCTGACGGCGAGGCTCGGCATCTGGCCGGCGGCCGCCATTCTGCTGGCGACCCTGGCGGTGGTGGCCGGCCTCGCGCTCCGCGGCGGTCTGCCTCCTGTCCGGAGCCGTCCGACCCCGGCCCCTTCCGCCCTCCAGCTCACCACCTGGCCGGGGCTCGAGGTCGATCCCTCGTTCTCCCCGGCCGGCGACACCCTCGCCTTCGCCGCCAACCGCTCCGGCCGGTTCGAGATCTACCTCAAGCGGCTTGCGCCGGGCTCGCGCGAGCTTCCGCTCACCACCGCGGGCGACCAGTGCTTCCAGCCGTCCTGGTCCCCGGACGGGCGCACGATCGCCTACTTCTCCGCCGCCCGGCGGGGGATCTGGCTTGTCCCGGCTTCGGGCGGCGAGCCGCACCGCCTGACCGAGTTCGGATCGCATCCCGCATGGTCGCCCGACGGGCGCCAGCTCGTCTTCCAAACCGACCCGACCGCCGAGCTGTCGGCGAACGCCGCCCACGCCCTGCCACCCTCGACCCTGTGGCTGGTGCCGGCGGGGGGCGGCGAGCCGCGGCCGATCACCCGCGCCGGCGAGCCGGCCGGAGGCCACGGCGCACCGACCTGGACCCCCGACGGGCGACGGATCATCTTCACCGCCTCCGACCGGAGGTGGTCGTCGATCTGGTCGATCGCCGTCGACGGCTCGAACCTGGTCCAAGTTGTCGACTCGCCCCGGGCCGCCTTCGACCCGACGGTCTCCCCCGACGGCCGCCGGCTCTACTACGCCGCGGTCAGCGAGGGCGAGTCCTACGGAGTCTGGGCGCTCCCATTCGACTCCCGGACGGGCGCCGCGCGCGGCGCCGCGGTCCCCCTGGCCACCCTCGGCTCGGCCAGTGCCCGCCAGTTCGACGTCTCCCCCGACGGCCGCCAGCTCGCCCACTCCGCGCTCGAGACCACCAGCAACCTGTGGGCGCTTCCGGTCGACCCGGCCGGCGGCCGGCCCCTCGGCACGGCCCGGCCCATCACCAGCGGCAGCGGCCGCAACAGCCGGCCCGCGTTCTCACCCGACGGCACGGTCCTCGCCTTCGAGCGCTGGTGGGTCGGCTCCAATCAGGACCTGTGGTGGATGGCCGCCGACGGCTCCGGTCTCCGCCAGCTCACCTCCGACGCCGGCCGCGAGATGGTCCCGGCGTGGATGCCGTCCGCCGACGAGCTCGCCTTCCTCTCCGACCGCGACGGCCTCGGGCTTTTCGCCCTCGACCTCGCCAGCGGCGAGCAGCGGCTGCTGGTCGACCTCGGCCAGCGCATCGACGGCGTCAGGGTCTCGCCCGACGGTCGCCGCATGGCCTTCCACTCCGCAGGTTCCGACGGCGTGCTCAACGTCTGGGTCGCCGACCTCGCCCTCGCCGACCCGCGCCAGCTGACCTTCGACCACGAGCTGGCGGCCTTCCCGTGCTGGTCGCCCGACGGGAAACGGATCGCCTACGAAGTGCGGCGGGGTGACTCCGACACGATCTGGACCGTCCCGGCCGAAGGCGGCACCCCGGTCCAGCTCACCGACGAGCGCGGCCGCGACTGGCCGTGGAGCTGGTCTCCCGACGGCGACCGCATCGTCTTCGCCTCGCTCAGGGACGGCGCCTGGAACCTCCGTTGGGTGTCGGTGAGCACCCGCCAAGAGCTCGCCCTCACCGACTGGGACGAACCCAACGGCTACCTCCGCTACCCCGCCTGGTCCCCCCGCGGCGACCTGATCGTCTTCGAGCACGCCGAGACCACCGGCGACCTGTGGCTGCTCGAGGGCATGCGATGATCCCCGGCCCGCGCGGTCCAACCGGCCCCGTTGTCGTCACGAGGACGAGCGACCGTGGGCGCCGTCCCCGCACGGCGCGCGAGTGACCCCAGCCTGACCGCCGGGCGATCGGGAGCAAAGAAAACGCTGCGCCACGGGCCGCTTTTCGCCGTCTGAAGCCGCACCTTGGCCGAAAGGGCGGTTACACTCCACCCTCGATGCCGACCCTCGCCCGCCTCTCACTGCTCGTCGCCTGCCTGCTGTGGGCGGCCTCCTTCGTGGCCACCAAGATCGCCCTCGAGGCCGCGCCGCCGCTCACCGTCGTCACCCTGCGGCTGCTCATCTCGGCGGCCTGCTTCATCCTCTGGCTGGCGCTCAAGGGCGGCATCCGGGTCCGGCCCACCTCGTCGCTGCTCGGTCGCCTCGCCGGCCTGAGCCTGCTCGGCACCGGCCTCCACTACGGTCTCCAGACCGTCGGGCTCCAGTTCACCACCGCGGCCAACGCCTCGCTGTGGGCGGTCACCGCCCCGATCACCATCGCGCTGCTCGGCGTGCTCGTGCTCGGCGAGCGTCTGACCCTGCCCAAAGTCACCGGCATCGCCCTGGCCTGCATCGGCGTCGTGGTCGTGATCGGACGCGCCCACGTGGCCAGTTTCGACTGGCGGGCGGGGCCGGTCGGCGACCTGCTGGTGCTCCTGAGCATCGCCATGTGGGGGCTGTTCACCGTCTACGGCAAGGCGCTCACCGACGAGCTCGGCGCCCTCGCCACCACCGCCGGCGTCACCATCATCGGCGCGCTCTGGACCCTGCCCGCGGGCATCGCCGAGACCCTGCTCACCGGCTTCGACCCGGCCACCATCACCCTCCGGGCGTGGCTCGCGCTCGCCTTCCTCGGCGTCGGGTGCTCCTTCGTCGCCACCCTGCTCTACTTCGTCGCCCTCGGCCTCTCCCAGGCCCAGAAGGTCGGCGTCTACCTCTACCTCATCCCTCCGATGACCGCCGTCATCGCCGCCGCCGTGCTCTCCGAGCCCCTCACCCTCCGCCTCGCCGCCGGCGCCGCCCTCGTGCTCGCCGGAGTCGCCCTCACCGAGCGGGGGTAGCCTGAGGCGGAATCTGCCGGGAGCGCTCGGTTCCCCGGCGTGCAGTCTGCGGAGGGTCGGGAGGTCATCGCGGCGCCGGAGGAGACCCTTCGACTGCGCGGCCCTCGCGGGCCGCTCTCCCCAACCCGTCATCCTGAGCGAGCGAGCGTCAGCGAGCGAGTCGAAGGATCCCCACCGGAAACGCGACCCCCCGCCCGAGCACCAAGCCCCTCCCCCCACCGTCATCCCGAGCAAGCAAGCCCCTCCCCCCCAACCCGTCATCCCGAGCAAGCGAGCCGCTCCCCCCAACCCGTCATCCTGAGCGAGCGAGCGTCAGCGAGCGAGTCGAAGGATCCCCACCGGGAACGCGGCCCCCCGCCCGAGCACCGACCCCTCCCCCCAACCCGTCATCCTGAGCGAGCGAGCGTCAGCGAGCGAGTCGAAGGATCCCCACCGGAAACGCGCCCCCCGCCCGAACACCAAGCCCCTCCCCAACCCGTCATCCCGAGCAAGCAAGCCCCTCCCCCCACCGTCATCCTGAGCGAGCGAGCGTCAGCGAGCGAGTCGAAGGATCCCCACCGGAAACGCGCCCCCCGCCCGAGCACCGAGCCCCTCCCCCCAACCCGTCATCCTGAGCGAGCGAGCGTCAGCGAACGAGTCGAAGGATCCCCACCGGAAACGCGCCCCCCGCCCGAACACCAAGCCACTCCCCCCACCGTCATCCCGAGCAAGCAAGCCCCTCCCCCCCACCGTCATCCTGAGCGAGCGAGCGTCAGCGAGCGAGTCGAAGGATCCCCACCGGAAACACGGCCCCCGCCCCTCGTCGCGCTCGTCGCGCCTTCGCGGTTCGACCCTGGGTGAGCGGGGTCTCTCCGAGGACCGCCTCAGTCCCTCCGGCCGCCGAACAGCCCGAGCGCGTACGCCCAGTAGAGCAGCGTCAGCAGCGAGGTCACGAAGGCGGCGACGTAGGTCAGCGCCGCCGCGTCGAGCACCTTCTTTGCCCCGCCGAGCTCCTCGCGGGTCATGATCCCGCCCTGGCCGAGGGTGACCAGCGCCCGCCTCGAGGCGTCGAACTCCACCGGCAGCGTGATCAGCGTGAACAGCGTCGTCGCGCTGAACAGCACGATCCCGAGCACCGCCAGGTTGGTACCCAGCGCGGTGCCCACGCCGCCCATGATGGCCGCCGCGATGATCACGAACATCGAGATCCCGCCGCCGAGGTTCGCCACCGGCACCCACGCCGAACGGAACTTCAGCGGCGCGTAGCCGTTGGCGTGCTGGATCGCGTGCCCCACCTCGTGGGCCGCGATGCCCGCCGCCGCCATGCTGCGCCCGCCGTAGACCGGCTCCGACAGACGGAGCACCTTCTTGATCGGGTCGTAGTGGTCGGTCAGGCTGCCCCGCACCGGCTCCACCACCACGTCGCGGATGCCGTTCTCGGCCAGGATCCGCTTCGCCACGTCGGCGCCGGTCAGCCCGGCGCGGATGCCGATCTTCGAGTAGCGCGCGAATGCACCTTTCACCTTCGCCTGCGCCCACAGGCTCAACGCCATGCCGGCGCCGATCACGAGCCAGTACAGTGGGTCGAAAAACATCGATTCGCCTCCGTGTGCTCCGGTTCGTCGCGGCGGACCTGAATCGGTCCCGGCCGCGGGTCCGACACCGCCCGGCGGCGTCGGAGCTCATCTCGAAAAACCACGGTCCCGGATGGCCCATTCCCCAGGGGTCACTGTTCCCTCCGTGCGCCCGTCGAGCGGGTTTCCGACCTCCGAGAACGGGGCCCGCCACGCGGACGCACCTCGAGCCGGAAGAGTGGGAAGTGGTGGGGCTGGCGGGACTCGAACCCACGACCTTAGGTTTAGGAAACCTCTGCTCTATCCACCTGAGCTACAGCCCCGTGGGGTGAGCATCGTACGACCCCGGGGACACGGGCGTCAACGCGCGGGACCGGCCGGCCGCCCGCCGATGAACGGCCGTTTTCGCGCATGAGGGCCGGCCACGGCGCATGAACGGCCGTCCGGGCGCATGGGCGCCGGCGCCGCGCCGCACCTGGGGCCGGGCATGGGCCCCGGCGATCCGCTGCGGATCATCGAACCCGTCCGAGCAGGAACCACCCCAGTGAACGAGGGAAGAACCCCGAGTTCACGCCCCGCGCGCCGTTCTGGTTCACTGGATTCATGTGCCGGGCACCCCTCCGGGCACCCTTCCTGCTGATTGAGGGTGTCGAGGAAGCGGTCGCCTTCGATGGCGGTGAAGTGGGTGCCGGGTACCGGACACCGTACTGGGGTTGGCCTTGAAATTCCCTCAGTCTATGCCCGAATTTCATGGTACTCTGCGAGCATGATCCAGCGGAGGGCGATCGTCGACAGGCTCCGGGCCGCTCTGGGCCGCAGCCGGGTGGTGGTGTTGGTGGGGCCCCGGCAGTGCGGCAAGACCACCTTGGCCCGCCAGCTGGTGCCAGAGGACTCGGTCAACTACTTCGACCTCGAGGACCCGGCGAGCCTGGCCCGGCTGGACGAGCCGATGACCGCCCTCGGCCCCCTCGAAGGCCTGGTGGTCATCGACGAGGTGCAGCGGCGGCCGGACCTGTTTCCGGTGCTGCGAGTCCTGGCGGACCGTCGCGACAGCCGCGCGCGGTTCCTGATTCTCGGCAGCGCCTCGGGCGATCTGCTGCGGCAGACCTCGGAGAGCCTGGCCGGCAGGATGGAGCGGGTTGCCATCGGCGGCTTCACCCTCGCCGAGCTGGGGGCGGAGGCGGAGCAGCGCCTGTGGCTGCGGGGCGGGCTGCCCCTCGCCTACCTGGCTGACAGCGAGGCGGCCAGCGTCGCCTGGCGAAAGAGCTTCATCCAGACGCTGCTCGAGCGGGACTTTCCCCAGTGGGGCGTGCGCGTGCCGGCGGTGGCCCTGCAGCGCTTCTGGACCATGCTGGCGCACTACCACGGCCAGACCTGGAACGCGGCGGAGCCGGCCCGGGCGCTGGGCGTGAGCGAGTCGACCACCCGCCGTCACCTCGACCTCCTGACCGACGCCCTCATGATCCGCCAGCTGCAGCCGTATCACGTCAACATCAGCAAGCGCCAGGTCAAGGCGCCCAAGGTCTATGTCCGCGACAGCGGCCTGCTCCACCAGCTGCTCGGCGTCGAGTCGCTGAAGGCGGTGCTGACCCATCCCAAGGTCGGCGCTTCATGGGAGGGATTCGTCGTCGAGCAGGTGTTGGCGGCGGTGGCGCACGACGACGCCTACTTCTGGGGCACCCACCAGGGTGCCGAGATCGACCTCGTGCTGCGCCGCGGCAGCACCCTGGTCGGTGTTGAGTGCAAACGCATCGATGCCCCGCGGATGACGCCCTCGATCCGGATCGCCCTTTCAGACCTCGGGCTGACCCGGCTCGCCGTGGTCTACCCCGGGACGAAGCGCTACCCCCTCGAGGAGCGCGTGGAGGCCGTACCACTCAGCACCCTGGCCACCGGCGAGCCGATTCTCTGACCGGCAGCCTCTCCCGGTGCCTCGACACGCCCACACGCGAGGACGTGAGTTCGTCATCACGCGTGGGTGTCCGGCACCTTACCGTCATCACGAGCGGTTCTACGAGATGACCTCGGGTGAGAACCTCAGGACATCCGGCCCCCATGCCTTCGTCTTTGGGGTTCCAGGCAACACGAATAATCACGCCCTGGTTAGAGGACTCGCCTATACCTGAGTTAGTGATCCTCCCGAAGGGACCACTGCTCCATCCACGCTGCGATTCGAGACCGAGGCGTACCCTTGCTGTACGCCAAGGGAGCGAAGCGCCAGCAGGCGGGTTGCAGCGATGGCCGAATGCCAGCGTACTTACGGAGAGGAGCTTAGTCCCTGACGGTGTTCACGCACGTTCATCGCTTTCCACAGAAGCATGGGTTGGAGCATGATCCGCCCTTGCACTGCGGGGTCCGGGTGGAGTGTTTGAGCTTCCACACGGCCTTCGTCGTGGAGAACGTCCAGGAATCGGAGCTCGCCTGGACGCCAAGCCAGGAGCTGTCGAGCCGTACCGCTCAGGACCTGGCTGAGCCGGTTGCGAAGCTCCTGAGGTTCCCGAACGAGCCCATCTCCCCGTTGCTGCAGCATCGGCAGGAGCTGCTGTTCTACCGCCTGGGCGTCCGGCACAGGATCCCCGGGGGTGAGATCTCTCGGGTCGTGACGGCCGCCGGCCATCGAGCAGACGAACGCCAGGCGAAACCCGGGCCGATCCAGAAGCTCCGGATCCAGCTCGAGGAGGTTGGCAGCATCAAACGCATCCCGGGCGACCGTGCGTTGCAGCAGCGCCGTGAACTTGCCGGCGGCAAGCTCGGGCAAGGACAGTGTCGGCACCGCCGCCGGCTCGTCAGGTGGGAATCTCGTCCTCAGCCGCTCGGTGCCCAGCAGCGGCACTCGCGCTACGTAGCTCACGTCCACTTCGAGGTTCTGGCTCCCACCGAGCACACTGACGAAACGCAGGCGGAACTTCCCTCCCGCGTGGTCGTCAGGCGCACGCTTGACCGTGCAGCCCTCCCGCTCGCACACGGCGGCAAGTGCCGCCTCAAAGCCTGGGCGAGCAGCCAGCATCCCCTCGCGATCGGCGGCGCCGATGTAGTTCAGGTCGATGTCCACCGACAGTCGGGGGACATCGAGGTGCAGCAGGTTGATCGCCGTCCCACCCTTGAGGAGCCACTGACCGAGGGTGGACGGGTGACGGTCGAGCCGCCTCAGAATCCCGCAGAGC
Organism: uncultured Acidobacteriota bacterium; assembly: GCA_963714745.1. GTDB lineage: Bacteria > Acidobacteriota > Thermoanaerobaculia > Thermoanaerobaculales > Sulfomarinibacteraceae > CAVQPK01. The sequence goes on along the minus strand of CAVQPK010000007.1, from coordinate 14,522 downwards.
CGCACGACCTTTTCAACGGAGTCGGACCGGAATCCCGTCTTCGCGGCGACCTCCTCGACTCGGCGTCGGGTGATCACGCGGCCCCCTGATCAGGGCCGCGGAGGTAACCCTCCGGAACGATCAAGTTCCACCGGCGGACCAACCGCCCCCCAAGCGATCGATCGAGGTGTGCCGGCTGATTCGGCGCCAGGGACTCGAGCTCCTGCAACGTTGGATCGGGGACTGCAAGCTCGTCTCTCCGTGTCTCGAGGAAGAAACCCACGCGTCCCGCCAATGTCCGGTTGTCGAGCAGCCGCACGTACTCGAGCACATCCTCCGGATCGACGGCGGGCACGGCAGCGAGAGATCTCCAGACCTCATCTGTTCCGCCGGAGAGAGACGGGCGATCCAACACGTCGACCACCGTTCGCTCCAAGCTCGTGACACGCACCTCGAGCCCCCCTCGGTCGAGGACCTCGATCCACCGGTGGTCCTCCGCCATCCTGGCCAACGGCGCGCGAGGCCGGACCGGTGAGAATCGCCGATCCATGAACTCCACGGGCTTGACACCGGTCCACGTCGCGAAGGTGAGGTAGTTGAACAGACTCTGCGCGCAACCGTGCGCTTCGAGGGCTGTGTGGTACGACACGACAGCGTCCGGCGCCATGCGCGATGCCAACGCGATGAAATCCGGTGCCACGCTGCCGGCATCAGCGTCGGAGGACGAAGCGCGGACGTAGAGGCCGTTCTTGACCCGGAGAACTCGGCCCTGGCGTCTCCAGCGAGTCAGGTGAGCGTCGATCGTCGCGGAGCTCCGTCCGCGCAAAGCCTCACTCAGCTCTGCCCTGGTGAAGAGGCTTCGGCTCGCGAGGAAGTGGTCGGGCTTCAATGCTCCCCATTTCCAAAACTGGTAACTTTATACAAGTTTCAGACAAGCTCGTCAAGCAGACCCTGGGGTTGAAACGACCATGCCCTCTCCGTCGAGCTCCACCAGAGTCGCCATCCCCCGGGAGCGGCACAGGCAATTGGCCCAGCTCATCTGGTCTGGAGTGCGGCAGTCGGGCTCGAGAACACGGGGCGCGGCTACGAAGATGCAGCCGCAGCGCGCTCGGCTCGTCGCCGCGCTCAGGTGTCTCGCCGAAGATCGTCGGGATCGTCGAACCGAGTACCGATGCCCAACATTGTGAGGTTGTGATACCTGACACCGTTGGAAGTAGCCACCCGAGGCCGGCCGGAGCCGCCGTCCTCCCGCGCCCCGTGCCGCCGGACCCTGCGCGGTCCGGGCGGGTCGGAGCGCCGTGTCTGGATCGTCTGCCGATCGTGGTATGCTGCGAGTGATGCTGGAGGGTCGTCGTGGCACGCACCACTGTCGTCATACCGGATGAGACGCTCGACGAGGTCCGACGGGTCGCGGGCGAAGGCGGGGTGAGCGGCTTCGTCCGCGAGGCGGTCCTGTACCGGCTGGACGCGGTGAAGCGGGATCTGCTGGTCCGCGAGATGGAGGCCGGTTACCGGGCAGAGGCCGAAGCACCCTCGCTCGACCGGGAGTGGAACGCGATCGAGACGGAGGGGTGGTGATGCGGCGGGGCGAGGTCTACTGGGTCAGCCTCGACCCCGCCGTGGGCTCGGAGATCGGCAGACGCCGGCCGGCTGTGGTGCTGCAGAACGACGTCGCGAACGCCTCGAGCCCGACCGTCACGGTGATTCCCCTGTCGTCGAACGTGCACCGCGCGTATCCCTTCCAGGTCAGGATACCGGCCGGTGAGGGCGGACTCCCTCGCGAGAGCAAGGCGTTGTGTGAGCAGATCCGAACCGTCTCGCGGGAGCGGCTCTGCGAGCGCGTCGGCTCCCTGCCATCCGAGCGACTCGAGGAGATCCGCGCCGCCCTCGACCGCCACCTATGGTGGTGAGCACCTCGGAGCCGGGTCTCACGAGCTGACGCTGCATGGCGTGCCGGGAACGTCGCCCGAGCACGGCTCCAAGCTGAGGGGGCGAAGGTCCTCGCAATCCCGGAAAAGACCCTTCGAAAGGCGAAAGGTGCCGGGCACCTGGATCTAGTCTTCTTGCCGCGCTGGCCGGGACAGGGCGTCGTCAAGCTCCTCCAGACGGGCGGCAGCCTCCGGGTCCTCGTGCCTGCGGAGCACCCCTCGCATCACCCAGCCCGTCGCCGTCGCCATCCCCCGGGAGCGGCACAGGCAATCGGCCCAGCTCATCCGGTCTGGAGTGCGGCAGTCGGGCTCGAGAACACGGGGCGCGGCTACGAAGATGCAGCCGCAGCGCGCTCGGCTCGTCGCCGCGCTCAGGTGTCTCGCTGAAGATCGTCGGGATCGTCGAACCGAGTACCGATGCCCAACATTGTGAGGTTGTGATACCTGGCACCGTTCCAGATGATCGCGCTGCCAGCGATGGACGGTCCCAGCAGCTGCTTCCTCACGATGTGACCCCCTTGGCCGAGGTGCGGGTGGTACCGTACCTCACTCAACTGACTCGCAGATGAAAGGTGGAGCCGAGGGCCGCCGACAGTGCCCGGGTCAGGCGGTTCCGACGATCTTCGGAGAACCGTCGGGATCGTCAGGCGTGGCACGGATCTTATCGCCGCTTGATGGCCCGGATGCGGGCCTCGAGCTCGGCGGCGGCCCGGTCCTCGCCGGTGAGATGAAGGAGCTTGGCGTAGTCCTCGAGATTGCCGACGATCCAGGGGTGTTGAGGGCCGTAGGCCCGCTCCTGAACACGGCGCACCTCCTCGAACAGCGCACGCGCCTCGTCGTAGCGGCCGGAGTCGCGGTACACACAGGCGAGGTTCTGGAGGGTGTTGGCGGTGTCGACGTGGTCTCGTCCCAGCGTGCGCTCCTGGACGGCGAGGACCTCCCGGTAGCGCGCCTCCGCCTCCTCGTAGCGGTGCTGTAGGGTACGCAGCCAGCCGAGGTCGAAGGTGGCGCGAAGCGTCTCCGGGTTGTCGTCGCCGAGTGCGCGCCGAGCGAGCTCGTGGCCGCGGGTCGCGTAGCTCTCGGCTTCTTCGGTGCGCCCGCGCCTGATGTAGAACTCCGCGACGTAGAGCAGGCTCCGCATCGACTCCGGGTCGGCGTCGCCCAGCGCCTCGAGCTGGGCTTCGCTGGTGGCGACGTAGAGCGGCTCGGCCTCCTGGTCGCGCCCGAGCTCGTCGTAGAGCTGTGCCAGGACCATCTCCGAGCGCAGAGTCTGCCGGTGCTCGGGGCCGAGCACCCGCTTCTGACTCGTGATGGTGGCGAGAAACAAGCGCTCCGCGTCATCAGTCCGTCCCGCGTTCCGGTAAAGACCGGCGAGGCCGTACTGGGTCGCCAACGTGAGCGGGTGGTCGGCGCCGAGCACCCGAGTGCGGCCGGCGAGGGCCTGCCGATAGAGCGGCTCGGCCTCGTCGAAGCGGCCCAGATGCTTGGTCACGATGGCGAGAGATCCGATCGACTCGATGGTGTCGGGGTGGTCGGGGCCGAGGGTCCTCAGCCGATCCTCGTAGACCTCGGCGAACAGGGCCCGGGCGTCCTCGAAGCGGCCCAGCCGCGAGTAGCTGTCCGCCAGGCTGGCCTTGCTCCGCAGGGTGCGCGGGTGGTCGTCGCCGAGCACCCGCCGCCGGACCTCGAGGACGTGGCGGTTGTGCTCCACCGCTTCCTCGTCGCGCCCCTGGCGCTGGTAGATCCGCGCCAGGTTGTGCTCGTAGACCAGGGTCCTGGGATCCTCCTCGCCCCAGGCGTGCTGCGCACTGGAGAGCAGCTCGAGCATCAGCGGCTCGGCCTCGGCACGCCCCTCGTCGCTGTACAGCAGCGCCAGCAGGTTCATCGTCGCCATGGTGTCTCGGTGCTCGACGCCGAGGGCCTGCCGCTGCGCGGCAAGCGTCTCCTCGAAGGCGAGCTCGGCCTCGGCGTCCCTGCCGCGCATCTGCTGAAGGTCCGCAAGCAGTGTGCGCGAGCGCAGGGTGGCGGGATCGTTCTCTCCGACCACCCGGTGCTGGCGCGTGATCACCTCCGTCACCAGCGTCTCGGCGTCGTCGTTGCGGCCCAGGAACATCAGCTCCTGGGCGAGCTTGTAGCCGGCGTCGAGAGTCTTCGGGTGGTCCGGCCCGCGCACCCGCAGCGAGCTCTCGTAGACCGCTCGCTCCTGGGCTTCGGCGCGATCGAGCAGGCCCAGCTCACCGTAGGTATTGCCGATGGACGCCCGCAGCTGCAGGGCGATCTCGGGCTGACTCTCAAACTCGGTGTCGATGGTCTCCAGCGCGCGGGCGAGGATCTGGCGGTCGATCACGTGGAGGGCGGCGTCGGTGGGGTTGACGCGGCGCACCAGGTCGTCGAAGGCGGCCCCGGCGGCCGTGACCTGCGGCTCGGCGACACCGGCGTTGCGGGCGCCGGTGATGACTCGCTCGCGCAGGTCGTCGATCATGTCTCGGCCCACCCGCGCCGGGTCGACCGACGCCAGCATGCGCGACTGGAAATCGGCCACCACCTCGAGGTCGGCGCGAGCGGCCTCGGCCTCCCGCCGCTGCGCCGCCTCGCGCAGGCCGAGGGTCGTCGAGACCACGGCGCCGGCGATCAGCACGACCACGGTCGCCGCGGCCCCACCGACGAGGGCCCGATTACGAGCCGCGAACTTGCGCATCTGATAGACCGCGCTCGGCGGCCGGGCGAGGATCGGCTGCGAGGTGAGGTAGCGATCGACGTCCTCCCCGAGCGCGGCGGCGCTGCCGTAGCGGCGGTCGGGCTCCTTCTCGAGAGCCTTGCCGACGATTGTCGCGAGATCGGCGCCCAACCTGACGGCGCCGCTGCTTCCGACTCTGGGCAGCGGCTTCGGCCGCTCGTCGCAGATCACCCGCACCGCCTCGGCCAATGCCGAGCGCGACACGTCGTAGGGCCGCTCACCGGCCAGCAGCTCGTAGAGGATGATGCCTAGGGCGTAGACGTCGGACCGCACGTCGATCGCTGCAACGTCGCCGCGCGCCTGCTCGGGGCTCATGTACTGCAGGGTGCCCTTGATCAGACCGACCTCGGAGACCATGGTCACGGCGATATCGGCGTCGGTGATGCGGGCGAGGCCGAAGTCGAGGATCTTGACGGTCGGTCCCTCGCTGCTCGGCGCACTGCCGGCGGCGGAGCCGACCTCGTCGGTGACGATGATGTTCGACGGCTTGAGGTCGCGGTGGATGACGCCGCGCTGGTGGGCGTAGTGGACCGCATTGCAGATGGTGCCGAAGAGCCGCAACCGCAGCTTCAGCTCTGCGACGTCGACTGCCGCCGGCCGGCCGCGAAGCCAGCGGTCGAGGGTCTCCCCTTGCACCAGCTCCATCGCGAAGTAGTCGTGACCGCCGTCGGTGTGACCCGACTCGTAGATCGCTGCGATGTTGGGGTGCTTGAGGCGGGCGAGGGTCTCGGCCTCGCGGAAGAACATCCGTGCGTGCATCTCGTCGACCCGGTGGTCGCGTCGCATCACCTTGAGAGCCACCCGCCGTCGCGGCCGCTCCTGCTCGGCCTCCCACACCACCCCCATGCCGCCGCGGCCGAGCAGACCGACGATGCGGTAGCCGGCGATGCGGTCAGCCCCAGGGGCCAGGTCTTTTGCATCGGGGCCGGAACCGGGCGCCGGCGTCGACAGGGTATCGGCGACGGACCCGAGCTCTGAAGGCATAACCGTGGCGTCGCGGTTTTCCGGCGCCGTCGACTGATGGCGGTCTGGGTCGTCGCCGTGGTCCGTCACTGCACCCCCCTGGAGTCCGAGCGAGCTTCAGTGCCTGGAAGCGTTGACTGCGGTCCGTCCATTCCGTTGCCGAAGACGAGCGCCGCACCTTGATCGCTGCCGCGCTGTGGTGCGGCGGCGACCCCGACGGCGAACCTGAGTTTCACGGGTGTCCTTGGTTTGATCCGGAGTTCAGGCCGAATCCGCGGCCGGTACCGCACAACCTGCTGGAGTCTCTCAGGAGCCGAGGCGACATCACGGAGCAGGAGTTTCAAAAGGCCCTGCGCAACAAGCTGTTCTGGACGTAGAAACACGTGTTGATCGGAAACAGGAAGACCCTGGCGTTCGAGGTCGAGCCCATCACGCCGTCCCGGGAATCCCGATACCGCCCAGAACGGACAGGCTGGGCTGCACTCGCGGTGTGGGTCGAGGGCAAGAACCTCTGCCGTCATACCGATCCCGGAACCGAGCGGCCTACCGATCAGGAACGGTGCCGGGCACTCAGATCTAGTCTTCTTGCCTCGCTGGCCGGGACGGGGCGCCGTCAAGCTCCTCCAGACGAGCGGCAACCTCCGGGTCCTCGTGCCTGCGGAGCACCCCTCGCATCACCCAGCCCGTCGCCGTCACCGGGGGCTTGGCGAGTGCTCGATCGCCACGGTCCAGCCGGTTGCAGACGTAGTGAACCCCGCCCTGGAAGTTCACCCGCCCCCACCTCGACATCCGCAGTCCCCTCCACTCGCCCGCGCATAACATCGGAAGTGCGTGACCGGCAGGTTTCATCCGCTCCCCGGGCGCTGTGACCCTGCCTTCCGACCTCACCTGATCTGCCTCGACTCAGATTCCGATCACTCCGACCTGTGCCAGGCAGCTGCCCCCAGCCTGTGAAGGTGTCAAGCCTCAGCCGGTGCACCGCCCCTCTGTCAAGACGGGGTAGGGCGAGGAGATACCGACCTCCCACCCATCCGCCCCGGATCTCCGCTACCCTTCCCCCATGACCTGCCCGTTCTGCGCGATACCGAAGGCGGACCGAGTGCTCGAGACAGAACACGTGATCGGATTCTTCGACCGCTACCCGGTAGGCCCGGGGCATCTCCTGCTGATCCCTCGGCGGCACGTCCCCACGTGGTTCGAGGCGAAAGAGGCAGAGCGCTCCGCATTGGTTGCCGCGGTGGACGACGCTGTCCAGATCATCGAGGCGCGTCTCGGCCGCCGACCAGACGGCTACAACGTCGGCTTCAACGCCGGCGAGGCCGCGGGCCAGACCGTCATGCACCTCCACCTCCACGTCATCCCGCGGTTCGCCGGCGACGTCGACGACCCCCGCGGCGGCATCCGAGGCGCCGTTCCGCACAAGCGCATCTACGAGCTCGAGGACCCGCGGTGACAACGGCCGACGACCCCATCCGCTTTGCCGAGCGCCTGCTCAGCCTGCTCGACGAAGGCACCTTCACGGCCACCTACAAGTTCGCGGTCCTGCTCGGGCTCATGGACCTGTGCCTGGAGGGCAGCAACCGGTTCGGCGAGCCGCCGCCCATGGTCACGACGCGGCAGCTCGCCGAGAAGGTGGTCGACCTGTACTGGCCGCACACCACGCCGTTCGAGGACCTCGACGGCGAGGTGCTCCGTCAGAACGCCGGCAGCATGGCCGTCATCCTGCGCCGCATCCACGAGTTCCGCATCGACACCGGCGCTGACCCCGGCGCCTCGCTCCACCGTGCGCGGCTCCAACACCGCTTCGCCTTCGAGTCGCTGCTCGACGACGTCGAGTGGACGCTCGTGCTCATGCCGCTGCCTAAGCTGCAGCGGTTCGGCGGCGCCGAGCATCGGTTCATCTACGAGATCGCCTGGAACGACGACATCACGACGCAGCCACTTCCGCGACCCCGCCGCGTTCGACAACCGCATCTCGTTCGTCGGCGACGCCGCCCACCACCTCGTTCGCCTTGCGCCACTGCTTCGTCCGCTCATCCAGCAGAAGTGGTCCGAGATGGTCGGCCGCCTCAACCAGCTCGACGTCGCCCGCCTCGAGAGCTTCCTGTTCGGCGCCGACCGCGTCTCGCTCCAGCCCGTCCGTGCCCCGCTCGTCGAGCTCCAGCAGGGCCTCTGCTTCTACTGCGGCGGCCGGCTCCGGGCACAGGCAGAGGTCGACCACTTCCTCCCCTGGTCGCGATACCCGGACGACCGCCTCGACAACCTCGTCGTCGCCCACACGTCGCTGCAACTCCCACAAGAAGGACTTCCTCACCAGCGCGGACCACCTGCGCGCTGGATCCGCCGGCTGTCCGACCACGATCTCGCGCTCGCCCAGATCGCCGACGCCACGACCTGGCCCCGACACACCACCCGCACCCTCGGCGTCGTCCGCAGCACCTACCTCATGCTGCCCGACGGCGTCGCCCTGTGGCACGAGGGCCGCAGCTTCCTCCCCTCGCGGCACGAGGAGCTGCGAGGAGCGTTTGAGGCGGCCCGATGACCCGCCGCCCACCCGGTCTCTATGAGGAGCTGATCACGCGGCAGCTCCAGGCTGCGCTGGACGAGGCGCGCACGACGGGATGGCGTGACGAGATCGAGGGCCTCGACAAAGCCGAGGCTCCACGGGTGCTCGCGCGCTTCGTCCGGGATCTCGTCGAGCCACTGCTGGGCAGCTTCGGGGGCGAGGATCGCCTCGACCGCCAGGTCGACTTCGTCAACGCCCTAGTCGAGTTCCTTCGCACCGGGATCCCCGGATCCCCGGTATTCGCCGAGGACGCCATCGCCCCACCCGCCCGCCAGCTGCTTTCGCTCGTGAAGGTTGCAGAGGCCGGCCTCGCTGGCCCCAGTTCACAGCCCGAGCGCCCGTCCGTCCCCCTCGCGGCCAGCCACCTGCTCATCAACAGCCCGCGCGACCACACCGTGAGCTTCGAGATCCAGAAGGAGATCGCCTCGGCCGACCGGGTCGACCTGTTGATCTCCTTCCTCAAGTGGTCCGGATGGCGGTTGGTTCGGGATCGGATCCGCGAGTTCCTCGAGCGGCGGCCGGGTGGGCTCCGGGTACTCACCACCACCTACATGGGCGCGACCGACCGCAAGGTCCTCGACGAGCTCGTCAGGCTCGGCGCGCAGGTCAAGGTGTCCTTCGACACCCGCCGCACCCGGCTCCACGCGAAGGCGTGGCTGTTCCATCGGAACTCTGGCTTCTCCACGGCGTTCGTCGGCTCGTCCAACCTCTCCGCGGCCGCGCTCGTCGACGGCCTGGAGTGGAACGTGCGCCTGTCGCAGGTCGAGACGCCCGCACGTGCTGCGTCAGTTCCAGGCCGCCTTCGAGCAGTACTGGGACGAGGCCGAGTTCGAGGACTACGACCCCGAGCGCGACCGCGAGCGGGTCGACCAGGCCCTGGCCCGGAGGGCGAGCCACCGGCGCCGACGCCCTTGCGCTCCACCTCGACGTCCGACCCTACCCGTTCCAGCAGGAGATCCTCGACCGCCTGGCGCTCGAACGGGAGCGACGGGCACCGCCGGAACCTCGTCGTCGCCGCGACCGGCACCGGCAAGACCGTCGTCGCGGCGCTCGACTACCGCCGGCTCCGCGAGGCACACGGCCCGCTGACGCCTGCTCTTCGTCGCCCATCGCCGGGAGATCCTCGACCAGAGCCTGGCGATCTTCCGGCGGTGCTGAGGGACGCCGCCTTCGGCGAGCTGCTCGTACGGCGGTCATCGCGCCCGAACGCGGGCGGCACGTCTTCGCCTCGATCCAGTCGCTCCGCGAGAGCGGCTCGAGTCCGCTCGCCCGAGGCCTTCGACGTCGTGATCGTCGACGAGTTCCACCACGCCGAGGCGCCGACCTACGACCGGCTCCTCGAGCACGTCGAGCCCGCGCTACCTCCTCGGCCTCACCGCGACCCCGGAGCGCGCCGACGGGCAGAGCGTCCTCCACTGGTTCGACGGCCGCATCGCCGCCGAGCTGCGGCTGTGGGACGCGCTCGACCAGGAGCTGCTCTGCCCCGTTCCAGTACTTCGGCGTCGCGGACGGCACCGACCTGCGCAACGTCGGCTGGCATCGCGGGCGGTACGACGATTGCCGAGCTCGAGCAGCCTCTACACCGGCAGACCACGCGCGGGTCCTGCAGCATCCTCCGGGCCGCTCGCCGACCGGGTCCGCGACCCACCGCCATGCGCGCCCTCGGCTTCTGCGTCTCGATCGGCCACGCCGAGTTCATGGCCGCGAGTTCTCCGCGAGGCGGGCATCCCCGCGGTCGCCCTCACGGCGACACCAGCGATGAACGAACGCGAGCACGGCCCTGCGGCGCCTCCGCGACCGCGAGGTCAACGTCGTCTTCACCGTCGACCTCTTCAACGAGGGGATCGACCTCCCCGAAATCGACACGGTGCTCTTCCTCCGGCCCACCGAGAGCGCCACGGTCTTCCTCCAGCAGCTCGGCCGCGGGCTGCGCCTGGCCGAAGGCAAGGAGTGCCTCACCGTGCTCGACTTCATCGGCCACATGCACCGGAAGTTCCGCTTCGACCGTCGCTTCCGGGCGATCCTCGGCGGCACCCGCAGGCAGATCCAGCGGGAGGTCGAGCAGGGCTTCCCGCGGCTCCCGCCGGGCTGCGCCATCCAGCTCGAGCGCGAGGCCCAGCGGGCGGTGCTCGACAACATCCGCGAGACCCTCGGCGCCGGCTGGTCTGGCCTGGTCGAAGACCTCCGCGGACTGCAGGGCCCGGTGACCCTCCGTCGCTTCCTCGAGGAAGCCGACGTGGACCTCACCGAGCTCTACGCAGGTGGCGACAGGGGCTGGACCAAGCTCCGGCGCGCCGCCGGCCACCAGCTGCCGCCGCTTTCTGACGACGAGAGCAGGCTCTGCCGCGGCGTCGGCCGGCTGCTCCACGTCAACGACCCGGCGCGGCTTCATGCCTGGCAGGCGCTGCTCGACGAGGGCGCCCCGCCGCCGCGCCTCGACCTCGACCGGCCCGACCATCGTCTGCTCTTCATGCTGGCGGCCCGCCTCGATGCCGACCGGCGGCCTCTCGCGGAGCAACCCGCGGTGCTCGAGAGCCTCACTCCGCCACGGCCACCTTCGCCAGGAGCTCCGCGAGCTGCTCGACATTCTCGAGGACGCCACCCGGCGCCCCACCCGCGAGATCACCGTTCCCGGAAACGCGCCCCTCCACCTCCACGGCGACTACCAGCTCGACGAGATCATGGCCGCCTTCGCGGTCGTCAGCCCCGACTCCACCAAGCTCGTCCGCCCACAGGCCGGCGTCTACTGGCACGAGGCGGCGCGGGCCGACCTCTTCTTCATCACCCTCGAGAAGTCCGAGAAGGACTACTCCCCCACCACCATGTACGACGACTACCCCATCTCCCCGACGCTCTTCCACTGGCAGTCGCAGAGCACGACGCGGGAAGACGGCCCGACCGGCCGCCGCTACCGCAACCACGAGCGGCTCGGAAGCCACGTCCTGCTCTTCGTCCGCCGCCACCGCAAGGACGGCCGCGGTGAGACGGCCTCCTACACCTTCCTCGGCCCCGCCACCTACGTCAGCCACCAGGGCGAGCGCCCCATGTCCATCACCTGGCGGCTCCACCACCCCATGCCGGCAGAGCTGTTCGACGAGATGAAGGTGGCGGCGGGGTGAGGGTCGAGGGTCTCGCTGCGATTGCGGGGCCAACGGCTCGGGGTCGTCAATCACCGCGGTCCACGTCGGACGCCGGAGCTCGCACTACCGAGAACGGCAAGAGGATCGGCGCGACCTGACGACAGGAAGAAGGAAACTGCCAAGACTGTCGGGTCGGGTAAGCCAAGGGTGCTGAGTAGGTTAGACCCTCTCAGCGGCCCTTGACTCCCCACAGATCCGGACGTGCGGGACTACCGCATCCGGCTCCTCGGGATGAGGTTTCGCTACGCACGGCAGACCGAGTGATAGGCAATGGCCGGAGGCAGTGGATAGCGTTTCGACAGCTTGTGAAACCGCGCCCACGTCATCTTCGCCCGCTGGCTGCGCCGATTCAGCCACACCCGCCAGGCCCGCTGGACCTCTTGCCGGAAGCGGCCGATCTGCATGCTGTTGCCGGTGATCCCGTAGTAGCGGCAGTGACCGACGACGACCTTCGACAGGTAGCGGTGCTGGTCTGTGACTCGCCAGTGGCGGTGGAGTGCGCACCACCAGCTCACCGCCTGGATCGCGCGGCGCATCCTGCCCTCGGCCGTCTTGCGGCGCACATACCACGTCCCCTGCCGGGACGTCGCCCAGTAGTGGGTGAAGCCGAGGAAGTCGAAGGTCCCGGCCGGTCGCCTCCGTCCTGGCCCCCGCTCCCCGGGTGGACGCGGCGGCCGCCGAAACGGCACCAGCCTCGTCTTCTCCGGGTGCAGCGTCAGCCCGTAGCGTCGGCACACCGCTCGCCGAGCGCCTTCAGCACCCGCTCGGCTTCTGCTCGATCCGAAAACACCAGCACCGCGTCGTCGGCGTACCGCACCAGGAAGGCTCGACCACGCAGCCGCGGCTTCACTCGCTGCTCGAACCAGCTATCCAAGACCTCGTGCAGGTAGATGTTGGCCAGGATCGGGGAGATGACCCCGCCCTGCGGCGTCCCGCTGGCCGGCCGCTCCACGCATCCCGTCCTTCATCACACCCGCCTTCAGCCACTTGTCGATCGCTTTCCGAATCACACCGTCGCGCACCCGCTGGTCGCAGCATCTCCCGGAGCTTGCCGTGATCCAGGCTGTCGAAGAACTTCGAGATGTCCAGGTCAACGACCCAGCCACCTCGCATCTCCATCAGCCCCTTCCACAGAGCTTCGAGCGCGTCGTGCGCCGACCGGCCGGGCCGAAACCCGTACGAGCAGTCACAGAAGTCCTGCTCGTACACCGCCTCCAGGACCATCGCCACAGCGCGCTGCAGCACCTTGTCCTCGAAGGTCGGGATCCCGATCGGTCGCGTCTTCGTCCCGTCGCCCTTCGGTATCTCCACCCGCCGCACCGGTGGCGCGTAGTACGTCCCCGACTTGAACCGGTCGAGCAGCGACATCAGGTTCGCTCTCGAGGTCGGCGGCGTACTCCTGCGCCGCTGACCTTGTCGATCCCCAGTCGCCCCGTCCTTCCGGGTCTGCCGGTACGCCTCGTACATCCACGCCAGGTCGATGTGGTGGGCGAGCGTCGTGATCACCATCTCCGGCGACCTCCTCGCCAGCTCCGCTATCCGACACAGTCTCGTTGAGACGCTTCCTGAGCTGAATCTCTCAGACATCTTTCCCTCTGTCGGTTCCTCATCCCGGCGACCCCTTCCCTCCACCGGGTCCCTTCGGGCTCGGTTCCCCGGCTTCCTCGGTACTATGAGTCGCTCCGACTCCCCGTCGCCCGTCCCGGTGGGCTCGTTTCCTCGCCCAGCGGTACCGTGGTGCACCCTTTCCCCTCTCCCGCGACGGCGGATGCGTTACCTCGCGCGGGTCGACGGCATTGAGCTTTCCTCCAGCGCCGCAACCTCTGGACCACGGAGACGACGGGGCCTCCCAGGTTCCTGGCGAACCCTCGATCGCATGCCCTGCTCTCGACTCCGGTGGGCCCGCGGCGCCAGGCCACTACAGCGCCAACGGTGTTGCCTTCCCACTCCAGGACAGGGTCGGCGCCCACGAAACGGTGATTTCGGAGCTCCATCACACGGCCTACGACCTCGCTGTCTACGCTTCGCCGCTTCGGTTACCCCCACGACGCAAGACTCGCTTCCGGCTGGCGGCCACCCTTGGCCGGTCGGGATTTCAACCCGCTGGGTCCGTTCAGGAGGTTTCAGAAACTCCGCTCGTCATCACTGACTCACGTCATCTCATCCCCCTCCCCCAGGCTTCGCCTGGCGCACACCTGGCACCCAACCCCAAACCCCAGGGACTTTCGGCAGCGCAGTCGGCGATCGACATTCCTGACTTCCCAACTTCTTCAAGCCCGGCACCGAAGCGAGCGTTCCGCAGTCGCAGAAGAAGGTAACTGGTCTCGTGGTCTGGCGCTACTCGCGGCATCGGGGACGTTTCGACTCTCAGTCTCGGGCCCCTCTCTGGATGGATTGCGCCCCTATATTCGAGTGGCTGTCATCCAACCCTGGAGTACGGGAAGGCGTTCCTAATCTGGTACGCGAAGAATTTGCCGGCGGAAGGGGCCGCTAGGAGTGCATCATAGATGGGTTGCGGCACGTTGTAGTACTGGTAGATGGCGCCGGTCATGAACTCGATTTCGAGGGTCTCTGACGAGGCGTCGTACCCGAAAGAAACGATGTTCGATGATGATGCTGTCTCGCGCTTCACGGTTCTGACTCCATCTCACCGCCCTCGGCGGCCATCCTCGTAATGTTGACGTCCCGGATCGTGGCAAGAGGGGACTGCGCGCGCCAAGATGCAACGACCCTGTCGTAACTCTCGGCCCGCCGATCGAGGCCCCATTGCTCGGCCACCTCAGGATCTGCACTCTGTGGCCGGTGTTGCTGCCCCGGAAGTGTGATGCGGCATCGCAGCGGCAGCGTCGCGGCCTCTCCTGTCACGATGGCCTCGCCGGTACGCAGCACCGGCAACATGTCCATCATCGAGGCTAGGTTCTCAGGGAGAGTGCCCTGGACGCGCTCACGGTCGCGGGAGTTCGACATTCGCAGTGCGAAGAATGTGCCGCACTGCGACAAGATCGTGTCGTCTACTTCCGACGGGCGTTGGCTGACGATCATCGCTCCGATTCCGTACTTGCGTCCCTCCTTAACAATCCGTTGGGTGACGTCCCGCGCAGTGTTCTTCGACTCCGACGAAAGGTAGCGGTGAGCCTCTTCCATCACGACCAGCAATGGCCTCGATCTGGCTCCCTCGCTTTTGGCCCGGCTCCAAAACAGCGCTTCAG
>CAVQPK010000006.1:0-13104 GCA_963714745.1 uncultured Acidobacteriota bacterium | reverse complement strand
ACACCCAGGTGATCCACGAACCCGATCCCGACCGCGATGTGGCGGAGATCCTGCACCAGCGCAGCGCGCGGGCCGATGTCGTCCTCCTCGGTCTGATGATGCCGCCCTTCGGCGAGGAGGTGCGCTACGCCGACCGCCTCGAGCAGCTCGCCGAGGGTTTCAAGACCACCATCTTCGTCAGAAACGCCGGACGCTTCGCCGGCGATCTGCTGTAGGGACCGAACCGCAAGGACGCAAAGGTCGCAAGGCATCGCACATCGCGGATATCGGACATTGACTGCAGTCAAACCTGCGTCGAGGCTACCGACGCCCGCGGGACGCGGGGGCTACAAACATCGCAAGTTGAAACACGAAGAACACCAAGAGCCACAAAGCGCTTCACAAAGAGCATCGCAACAACGACCCAGCAATACGCCCAACATCGCCTCCTGACTCGGTGGTGGCATTACCGTCACTGCGAGGTCGGAGTCTTTCAAAGCTCCGTAGCGCCCACTCTCAAAATGCGATGGCTTTGTGGGTTCTTTGTCCGTTCTTCGTGGGCCTTTGTGCCCTTTGTGTTTCAAACTGTGATGGCTCGGCGCTTCTGCGTTTGATATCGCCGGTCACGGCCGATGGCCGATGAGGCGCAGATCGAAGTCGTCGAGGGTCGGGAGTTTGAGATCGGCGAGGTCGAACCGGGGATCGTCGAAGTCTGCGGTTGCCGGGACTGCGATCACGAAGAGCCCGGCTGCGTGGGCGGCCTGAACGCCCGCCGCCGAGTCTTCGAAGGCGCAGCACTCTCGGGCCCGTAATCCCAGGCGTCGCACGGTGGTGAGGTAGACCGCGGGATCCGGTTTGCCTCGTTCCTCATCGACGCCGCTGCAGGTGAATTCGAAGACGTCCTCCAAACCCAGGGTCGTGAGAACCACACCGATGAGCTCGTGCGACGACGAGGACGCGAGGGCGAGACGAAGACCGGCGCCACGGAGGAGATCGATGA
This sequence comes from uncultured Acidobacteriota bacterium, assembly GCA_963714745.1. Classification (GTDB taxonomy): domain Bacteria; phylum Acidobacteriota; class Thermoanaerobaculia; order Thermoanaerobaculales; family Sulfomarinibacteraceae; genus CAVQPK01. The sequence continues at coordinate 12,125 of CAVQPK010000006.1, read as the reverse complement.
CCCGCCGGACCCCTGGCATGGGGCGGCCCTGTTCGGCGATGAACTCGGTCACCCGCCCATCGAGGTTGCGGTGCACCTCCTCCCGGCTCGACCCGCTCCACGGCCGGCGCTCGAACCAGTAGCCGACCACCTCGTCCGAGCGCAGACCGGTTGTCTTCCGGCATTCGTCATCGGTGAGCTCGAGACCCACCCGCGCGAAGGTCTCTCGCTCGGCGAGCCGCCACAGCGGCTCCGAGTCGATGATGAGCCCGTCCATATCGAAGATCGCCGCCTTCACGGTCGTCAGGGTAACCCAGCCTGCGACCGGATCGCCGTGAAGAGCACCAATTTGGGGGTCAAGCTGACCCAAGGGGACGGGTGGGATTCGAGCAGCTCTCTCCGTCCCCGTCGGAATCCCTGCTGCGAAAAGCAGCCGGGGAGTATAATCACAACAGAATGTCGACCACAATCGAGACGATCTCCGAGGGCGACGCCTGCTTCCGGCTCGGCGACCGTCTCGTCGAGCCGCGTCTCAACCGCATGACCCGCGACGGCGTGTCGATCCAGCTCGAGATCAAGGCCATGGACGTGCTGCTCTGCCTAGTGCGGCGGGCGGGCGAGGTGGTGACCCGGCAGGAGATCGTCGATGAGGTCTGGGCCACCGAGTTCATCTCGGACAACACCCTGACCCACGCCATCGCCGAGCTCAGAAACGCCCTCGGCGACGACGCAAGAACTCCCACGTTCATCGAGACCATCCACCGGCGGGGCTACCGGCTCATCACGGCCGTCGAGCCCGCGGGTCCCGAGGACCAACCACCGGCACGGTCGCCAGGTTCCCGGTTTCCAAGACGCTCGCCGACGACGCGCGCAACCCCTACCCCGGTCTCGCCGCCTTCACCGAGGCGGACGCCGAGTTCTTCTTCGGCCGCGAGGCCGAGGTCGCGGCGCTCTGGCGCAAGCTCACCACCAGGCGGCTGCTGGCGGTGATCGGGCCGTCGGGGGTCGGCAAGAGCTCGCTGCTGCGCGCCGGCCTGATCCCCGCGGCGCCCGAGGGCTGGGCGTCCGGATCTGCCAGCCCGGCGAGGCGCCCTTCTCCGCCCTGGCGCGGGCGCTGGCGCCGGACTTCAGCGACGACCCCGAGGCCCTGGCCGCCCTCTTCGAGCTGGCCACCAACGACACCGGTTTCGCGGTCATCTCGCGCTGGCGCCAGCGCCACGACCAGGCGCTGCTCATCGTCGACCAGTTCGAGGAGCTCTTCACCCAGAGCCCGCCCGAGGTCCAGGCGCGGTTCGCGGAGCTGCTCGGTCGGCTGGCGCGCGAGGCGGACATCCACGTGCTGCTCGCCATGCGCGACGATTTCCACTACCGCTGCCACGCGTACGAGGCGCTGAAGCCGGTGTTCGACGCGCTGACCCCGATCTCCCAGCCCTCGCCGAGGCGCTCGCCCGGGCGCTGGCCCTGCCGGCCAGGCGCTGCGGCTACTCGTTCGACGACGACGATCTCGTCCACCGGATGGTCGTCGAGGTCGCCGAGGAGCGGGCCGCCCTGCCGCTGCTCGCCTTCACCGCGGCGCGGCTGTGGGAGGAGCGCGATCGCGACAACCGGCTCCTGACGATGGCGGCCTACCAACGAATCGGCGGCATCCACGGCGCCCTCGCCGGGCACGCCGAGGCGACGGTGGCGGCGATCGGCGCCGGCCGGCTGCCGGTGGTCCGGGAGATCTTCCGCAACCTGGTCACCGCCGAGGGCACGCGGGCGACGCGGGAGGTCGACGATCTGCTGTCGGTGTTCGAGGGTGGAGCGCTCCCTACGGTCGCTAGTGAGAAGGTGAGAAGGTCAGCGCTCCCTCCGGTCGCTGAGTGAGGGTAAGGAGTCAGACGTCTCACCCTTCACAGCTCGCGAAGCGAGCGCCCACTCTCGACACAGCGAGCAGAGCGAGCGCTCACGTCTCACCCCTCGGACGGCCTCACCTCAGGACTCCCAGGCGACAGCGGCCGCCGAGGTCCTCCGCCAGCTCATCGACGCCCGGCTCCTCACCTCCTACGAGGTCGCCGGCGAGGACGGCGAACCCACCGCACCGTCGAGATCGTCCACGAGTCGCTGCTCGCCGCCTGGCCCCGCCTCGTCCGCTGGCAGGCGCAGGACGCCGAGGGCGCCCTGCTGCGCGACCAGCTCCGCCAGGCGGCGCGGACCTGGGACGAGCACGACCGGTCGGACGACCTGCTCTGGACCGGCTCGGCGTACCGGGAGTATGCGGTCTGGCGGGAGCGCTACCCGGGCGGCCTGACCGAGCTTGAGGAGGCCTTCGCCACGGCGATGACCTCGCTCGCGACCCGCCGACGCAGGCGACGGCGGATCGCAGCCGCGGCGGCACTCGCCTTCGCCGTTGTGGTGGCCGCGGTGTTCGGAACCCTCTGGCGCCGCAGCGTGCAGGAGACCCGCCGCGCCGAGGCCGCCAAGCTGCTGGCGCTGGCCCAGGCTGCAGCTCGACACGGACCCCACCGAGGCGCTGGCCCTGACCACGGCGAGCCTGGAGATCGCCGACAACCGGGAGGCGCGCGAGCTCGTGATGCGAGCGCTGTGGACCGCACCACCGGCTTTCGAGCTCGACATGGGCGCGGAGCAGCTCCCGGCACGCGAGCTTCAGCCCGAACGGGGGCCACGTCGCCGTGGCCGGCTTTCTGCCCGAGGTACGGGTGTGGTCCGACGACGGGCAGGGACCGAAGAGCTCGGTGGGCACTCCGCAAGACCCCCGAACACGTCGATCTGGGCTGCGGAGGACCTGGTTGTCACCGGCAACAATCGGACATCTATGGGCCAAGTTCAGCGATCAGGTCCGGGTGTGGTCGATCCCCGACGGCACGCTCCTGCGCACGGTCGAGCTCGCGTCACCCGGGTACTGGACGGTCGGGCGCCGGCGCCTGTTCGTCCAGATCGAGCTCGGGGAAGGGACGGGCCGCCGGATCGAGCTCAAATCGTGGCGGCTGCCGGACGGCCCAGAGGAGCTGCTCGACAGCCTGTCGGCCGCGACGCTCGCCGGCATGTCCGATCTCGTCGCTGCACCGGACGGCTCTGGCTGGGTGGTGGCGCGGGGTCGGGAGGTGTCCTTCCGCCCGTTCGGTGGTGGGGGCGGGGCCGAGAGGCTGCTCGAGGTGCTCGACGCGGGCGCGTCCGTGGCGCCCTTTGGGGCGGACAGCGTCCTCGTTCAGGACGAGACCGGCAATCCGCCGGCTGTGGTCCTTTGACGGGGGCGAGCTCGCGCGACTCTGGTCGATCCGGCGTCCGGCCGCCGCCACGAATGCCTCCCCGACTGGCAGGGACGCCGGATCGCGCGTCTGAGCCCGGACGGCCAGTCCCTTCAGGTCTGGGAGCTCAGCGGGCTGCCCGGGCGCGTCCCCTCGGGCTTCGCCGCAGCGGCCGGTGGTACGTCCCCGAACTTCGTCTTTCACCCGGCTGGCGACTGGTGCGTCGCAACCACCCACGCGAGCAGCGCCTGACCTTCTGGCCGCTCGCGCAGTCCTATCCCAGCGTTCTCGAAGACTACGAGTTCCCCGCGATCCGCAAGCGCGACTCGCCTTCAGCCCGGACGGCCAGTGGCTCGCGACGGGCTGGAAGGAAGGCGTCCGGCTGCTGCCCGGGCGAGGCGGAGACCCCTCGGCCGTGGTGCGAGAGCTTCCGCCTACCAGAACGTCGGGCTGCCGACATCCGCTTCGACCCGCGAAGGGCGCTTTCTCCTCGTCGTCAGCCTGGGCGACGCCTGGGTCGTGCCGCTCGACGGCGGGCCGTGCCGTCAGGTGGTCCCCGTCCAGGCACGCCAGATCGAGTCGGGGGCCGTCTCGCCCAGCGGGAGCGCGGGTCGCGACCGCCACCTTCCTCGGCGACGGCCCGTGCACCCTCCACGTGGTCGACGTGGCCACAGGCGCCCGCACGACCTTCGATCTGCCACGGTCCGGCAGAACCAGTCCGGTATGCCGGGCGGCGTCATCAGCCTCGACTTCCTCGACGAGCAGACCCTCCTGACCATGGGCTCGGGGGGCCTCCGGCGCTGGGACCTCGCCACCGGAACCCACGAGCTGGTGGTGGAAACGGACGGGAGGACGTCCATGCGGCCGACCGGGTGAGCCGGGCCGCCGGCACTCGCGATCACCTGGGCCTACGGCTCGGACCTCGGCGCGGGCTTCACGCTGACCGACCTCGCCAGCTGGAGCGAGGCGGCCGCTGCCGGGCTTCGGCGATGACGTCGAGTCGGCCGACCTCGACCCCTCGGGCACCGTCGTCGCGGCCGGCAGCGTCGACGGCAGCATCCGGGTCGGCCGCCTCGACGGCGGCGAGCCGCACCTGCTGCATGGGCCACAGCGGGAATGTGTACAACATCGCCATCTCCCCCGACCTGCGCTGGGTGGCCTCGGCCGGCGAGGACGGCACTCTCCGCCTCTGGCCCATGCCGGACCTCTCGAAGCCGCCGCTCCACACCCTGCCGCACGACGAGCTGCTCGCCAAGCTCCACTCGCTCACCAACCTCCGCGCCGTGCGCGACCCCGCCTCGGACACCGGATGGACGATCGAGATCGGCCCGTTCCCGGGTTGGCGGGAGGTCCCCACCTGGTGAGCCGCCCCGACACCGCGGTGTGGCCGACTCAACCCTGATCCGTCCCCGGGCGGTCCTCGACCTCGCTCGGCACAGCCTGACCTCGTTGTCTCCGAAGATCAGTAACTCGTGTGTCGCTACAAACGGTGCACCGTTTCGAATCCGCACCTTTTCCGAAACTCATCCGCACGACTTTTGCACTTCGGGGACCGAGCTTGAGGGGAGGAATCCGAGCGAAAGGAGTGCGTCATGAGTGCCAAGGCAAGTCTGATGGTGGTGGTGGCGTTGCTGGCGGCGCCGGCTCTCGCGGTGGCCCAGAGCGAGTGGTACGACGACCCGGTGAACCCGGCGATCCCGCCGCCGGACCCCGGAGCCTGGGACGGTCACCGCTACCCAGCGGGCGTCGTCGAGGTCGACGGCATCTACCACCTGTACTACATCGGCCAGCTCGCGAGCTCGAGTGCGGGCGATGACTTTCAGAACGGCCACGCCACCTCGCCCGACGGCGTGGACTGGGACCTCGACCCGGCCAACCCGGTGCTGCGCCCGGGGCGATCCCGGTGAGTGGGACGACGTCGGTGCGGCGCTCGGCGCCGTGATCCACGATGGGGTGGAGTTCCGGCTGTGGTACGGGGGCTGCGACGGTCGAGCTGGTGCCGCGTGGGCTACGCGACCTCGACGGACGGCTCAGTCTGGGACAAGTACTCCGGCAACCCGATCATCGACGTCGGCCCGCCGGGGTCCTTCGACGACACCTTCGTGCTTCCGGGCACCGTCATCTTCCACGACGGCCTCTACCGGATGTGGTACTTCGCGGCGCGGACCGTGAGTCCTGGCAGCTACGACTGGCGGGTCGGCTACGCCTGGTCCGAGGACGGCCTGAGCTGGACCAAGCACCCGGAGCCGGTTCTCGGGCCTCGACCGGGGAACGACCGCATGCTCGTCATCAACCTCAACGTGGTGTTCGACGGAACCGGCTACCACATGTGGTACACCACGAACGAGGACACCCCCGGGACCATCAACATCGCCTACGCCGTGTCGCCGGACGGCATCGAGTGGACCCGGTACCCGTGGAACCCCGTCGTCGGCGGCAGCAGCGGTCAGCCCGCCGTCCTTCGCGATCAGGACAGCGGTGAGTACACGATGTGGTACGCCGACCACCCCGGCCTCAGCTTCCGCCGGGCCACCTCGGAGTGCTGCTCGACGGTGTACGGCTCGTTCATCCCGGCCGCGGCGTACGCGGCTGGCGCTCAGGGATCGTTCTTCCGAACCGACCTCGACCTCAGCAACGCCGACGCCGTGGCGGTGGAGTACGAGCTGTGGTGGCTGCCGCGAGGCGAGGACAACAGCGAGCCAACCGTCTCAGCGACCTTCAACCTCGGCGCCGGGAGGAGCGTGCGGTACGCCAACGTACTCGGCGAAATCTTCGGCCTCGAGCCGGATGCGTTCGGCGCACTGGCGATCGCCTCGTCGAGCCCCCACCTGCTGGCGATGAGCCGCACCTTCAACCGCGAAGCGAACGGGGCATCCGGCACCTATGGCCAGTCGATACCGGCGGTCTCGCAGGACGAGCTGATCCGGTACGGCGAGCGCCGGCGGATCCTGTTCGGGACCGAAAACGCCGACATGCGCACCAACGTCGGCTGCCAGAACGCCACCACGGGACACCTGACCATCAACATCGAGCTCTTCGACACAGAGGGCACGTCGCTCGCGACCGAAAGGATGATCCTGGAGCCCCTGGGCAACGACCAGATCAACCGGATCTTCCAGGCATATGCGCCGATCACCGGTTACGTCGAACTGTGGACGCTTTGGCCAGCGGGGGCCTTCTACTGCTACGGCTCGGTGCTCGACAACCTCGACCTCCGATCCGACCACGATCCCTCCGATGTGACTGTGAGGCAGGGCCAGGCACGGCAGGGCCGGCCGCGGCCGGCCCTGCCGAAAAGTCATCCCGAGAAGCGAAGCGACGAGGGATCTCCCGAGGGAACGAGGGCCGCTGCGATTGGATTGCTCCTCCGGAGGCCTCGAGGGATCCCTCGACTCGCTCGGCTTGCACGCTCGCTCGGGAAGGCAGGCACGGGTGGTGGGCTTGAGAGCCGCCTGAACAGCGATCCGAGAGAGTTTGGAGATGGCGAACATCGTTCGATTCCCGGGTGGTCGTGGCGAGCTGGGTGGGCCCGCCGTCCGTGGCGCGCCCCCTGGCTTCGGGATATACTCGCGACAGAATGGCCACCACAATCGAGAGGGTCTCGCCGCCAGTGGCCCGGTTCTGGCTCGGCGACTGGCTGGTCGAGCCGAGCCTGAACCGGATCTCGCGCGGCGCCGCCTCGGTCCAGGTCGAGCGCAAGGTCATGGATCTCCTCGTCTACCTGGCCGGGCGAGCCGGCGAGGTGGTGGACAAGCGGGAGATCCAGGATGCGGTCTGGCAGACCGAGTTCGTCTCCTACAACACGGTCGCGGGGAGAGTGTCCGAGCTGCGCGAGGCGCTGCAGGATGACGCCCGCGAGCCGCGCTACATCCAGACCATCCACGGGCGCGGCTACCGGCTGATCGCGGAGGTCCGCCACAGTGCCGGGCCGGACGCCGACGCCGCGGTGTTGGCGGCTGGCCCGCAGGAGGGAAGCGACGAGCGGCCGCCCTACCCGGGGCTTGCCTCCTTTACCGAGGCCGACGCCGAGGACTTCTTCGGCCGCGAGGCCGAGATCGCGGAGCTGTGGCGCAAGATCACGAGCCGGCGGCTGCTCGCCGTGATCGGCGCCTCGGGCGCGGGCAAGAGCTCGCTGCTTCGCGCCGGGGTCGTGGCCAGGGCGCCTCCCGGCTGGCGGGCAGTGGTGTGCAAGCCCGGCGAGGACCCGCTCCTGGCCGTGGCGAGGGCGCTGGCGCCGGACCTCATGGGCGACGCCGAGGAGATGCGGCGGCTGCTGGCGTTCCACGACCCCGACATGGCGCTGGCGGTGGCGGCGCGGTGGCGGGGCCGGTGGGACGAGGCGCTGCTGGTCGTGGACCAGTTCGAGGAGCTCTTCACCCTCAACCCGGAGCCGGTGCGCGTGCGCTTTGCGGAGCTGCTGCGGCGGCTGGTGGACGCGGCCGGCATCCACGTGGTGCTGGTGCTGCGGGACGACTTCCTGCTCGCCTGCCACCACCACCCGCAGCTCGAGCCGATCTTCAGCGATCTCACTCCGGTGGGTCCGCCGGCCGGCGGGGAGCTGCGGCGGGCGCTCACCGAGCCGGCGGCGCGGCGGCTGTACGGCTTCGAGAGTGAGGGCCTGGTCGACGAGATGGTGGCGGAGGTGGAGGCGGAGCGGGGGGCCCTGCCGCTGCTCGCGTTTGCGGTGTCGCGGCTGTGGGAGCTGCGGGACCGGGAGCGGCGCCTGCTGACGCGCGAGGCCTACGAGAAGATCGGGGGCGTGGGCGGCGCGCTCGCCCAGCACGCGGAGGCGACGCTGGAGGCGATCGGGCCCGATCGCCTGCCGGTGGTGCGCGAGCTCTTCCGCAATCTGGTGACGGCGCAGGGGACGCGCGCCGTGCGCGAGTGGAACGAGCTGCTGTCGGTGTTTGAAAGGTCAGCGCTCCCTTCGGTCGCTAGTAAGGAGTCAAGGGTTGGGACCGCCCCATCTCACAGCGAGCATCGCGAGCGCTCACTCTTAACAGCGAGCAAAGCGAGCGCTGACTCTCACCTCTTACAGCGACCGAGGAGCGCTCACCTCTCTCCTCACCCGCTCATGATGCGGCCGACGAGGTCCTGCGCCCTCATCGACGCCCGGCTGCTCACCTCCTTCGAGCTTCGACAAGGGGACGAAACGCCGACCCGGAGGGTCGAGATCATCCACGAGTCGCTGCTCAAGGCGTGGCCGCGGCTCGTGCGCTGGCAGACCCAGGACGCCGACGCAGCGCAGCTCCGCGATCAGCTCCGCCAGGCGGCGCATCTGTGGGAGCAGAAGGGGAAGCCGGACGACCTCCTGTGGACCGGGACCTCGTACCAGGAGTACCAGGTCTGGCGGTCGCGCTACCCGGGTGGGCTCTCCGAGATCGAGGAGGAGTTCGGGCGGTCGATGAAGGGGCTGGCGGACCGCCGGCGGCGGCGGCGGCGGCAGGCAGTGACAGCCGCCATCGTAGTGCTCGTCGCGGTGGCGGCCGCCCTCTCCCTGCTGTGGCTGCGCAGTGCTCGCGAGACCCGCCGCGCCGAGGCGCGCAAGCTGATCGCCCTCGGCCAGGTGGAGCTGGAACGCAACCCTTCGGCGGCTCTCGCCTTCGCGCGCGCGAGCTTGGAGGTCGTGGACTCGGCCGAGGCGCGAATGCTCGCTGTCGAGGCCCTCTGGAGCGGGCCGCCCATGCTGTTTGCGACCGGCGCCGTGGACTGTCTTCGAGCCGTCTTCAGCCCGGACGGCAGAAGGCTCGCGTGCAGCGGCTACAACGGCACCTTGACGATCTTCTCCGACGACGGAGGCGATCCGCTCCGGGTCACCAACCTGCCGGTCCTGAACGACCCTCGCGATCTTGCGTTCACGCCGGATGGTGATCGCCTGCTGAGCTGGCTGCCCGGTGGAGGGAGCATCGGGATCTTCAGCTCCGAGGGCGAGCAGCTCGACACCCTGCCGGGCGAGGCGCAGACGCTCCTGGCGATCGATGACGACACCATCGCCACCTACGGGGCCTTTGCCGCTGGTGAGGCCGAGCGCGCGGTCCGCGTCTGGTCGCTGGCCGACCGCTCGTCGCGGCTCGTCGCCCGCTGGCAGCCGCCTCCCGGCTTCCGGGTCGACCTTCTCGGGGTCCGGCCGGCGGCGCTGGATCCGCGGCTGCGCTTCCTCGCGTACGGTGATGACAGCGCGGTGCACGTGCTCAGCCTCGCCGGCGCAGACGCGGGCCGCGAGCGCGAGCTGGGATCCCACGGCGCGAAGGTGCGGGAGATCGCCGTCGCTCCTGACGGCTCCCGGCTTGCCTCGGTCGACGAGAACGGAGGTCTCCGGGTCTACTCGGTCCACTCGGACGATGCCCTTCGTATGCTCGACGCACAGTCTCCGACCAGAATCTCCAGCCTCGGCTTCGACGCCTCCGGATCCAGGCTCGGGTGGGCATCGGATGGCGGCGGACCCATGGTGTGGAGCCTCGACGATCCCGCCGACGCGACGCCCCGGCTCCTGCGGGGGCCAGGAGATCAAACCTTCGGAGCAGTCGCCTTTGACCCGGAAGCCCGATGGGCCGCGGCGGGGCGGATCAGCCAACAGCTCTTTTTCTGGTCGCTTGCCTCACCCCATGCGAGCGTTCTCCAGGGCCACACCCAAAGGCCGCTGGATCTCGCGTTCACCGCCGACTCGCGATTCCTTGCCTCGTGCGGCTTCGAGGGCGTTCGTCTGTGGCCGCTGTCACCCGAGGATGGCCGCCAGACCCTGATCGACCTGGGCGAAGAGCACTGGTGCTTCGACATCGCCGCGGACGCGACGACCAACACCCTTCTGGTGGCGGCGCCCGAAACCGGGGCCTTTCTCGTCGAGGCGGATGGCGCGGCGCCGCGCAAGCTCGAGGACATCCCGCCGGCGTTCCTCTACGCGAGTGCCCTCGACACCCGGGCTGGTCTCGCGGCCGTCGGCGTCCACTACGCGTCCGATTCGAAGGACATGGCGATCCACGTCGCCGACCTGCGGTCGGGCGCGGTTCGGAGCTTCCCCCTGCGTGAGCAGCAGACGCAGAACCCATGGGCGAGCGGCGTCGACTCGCTGGCGTTCGCGGCCGACGGCAGCCTGCTGTCCGGCAGCAACGAAGGCGTCGACCGCTGGGACCTCGAGACAGGCGAACGGACCAGGATCTGCGGACAGGGCGCCAAGTTCACGGGCGGAAGGTACAGCGAGGTCGCGGTGAGCGGCTCGGGCCGAAGCATGATCGCCGACTGCTGGGACGGCCAGACCTCCCGGTTGCTCGTCAGCGACCCGTCGAGCGACAGCTGGCGCCGCATCACGAGCCATGGGAACGGGGTCAGCGCCGTGGCGATGGACGCGACCGGGGAGAGACTCGCCACCGGCGACGAGAACGGGGTGGTGCGGGTCGGCCGGGCCAGCGGCGAGGAGCCGCACCTGCTGCTCGGCCACAGTGCCCTCGTACTCGCGGTGGCTTTCTCCCCGGACGGCAGGTGGATCGCCTCGGCGAGCGGGGACGAGATCTTCCTCTGGCCGATGCCCGACCTCACGAAGCCGCCGCTCCACACCCTGCCGCACGACGAGCTGCTGGCCAAGCTCCACTCGCTCACCAACCTCCGCGCCGTGCGCGACCCGGCCTCGGACACCGGCTGGACGATCGAGATCGGCCCGTTCCCGGGCTGGCGGGAGGTCCCCACCTGGTGAGCCAGAACGGCACTGAGTCAAGGTCGTCTGGCGGTATCGAGAGTGAATGAAAGACGGACCCGTCCGTTGAGCTCCGCGGTGCATTGGGTCACACGGATTGCCTGCAGCTTGAGCTGATCGAGTCGAGCACGCCTGACGGTCATCGCAACCAGTCCCGATCACCCTGTCGCAACACCGCTCGAAGACCATCGATGGCGGATGAAGCTCGAAGGAACGCGCGGGAATCCTCCACCGCGGACGCGCGGACGTCCGGCGGCTCGAGCGACGCGGAGCCGCAGCGCGTGCCGAAGAGATGGCGCAGGCAGCGTCGTCTTGCCGAACTGCCGTGGCCCGGTCAGCACCACCGCCGGAAACTCGGCCGCCGCACTCTCTCTCCCCGGCTCCAACGATCGCTCGATGTATCTCGCCTTCTTGGCCCTTGACCTATCTGCAATTGTGCATTTCAAATGCAGATTTGTACGCAGCCGACACCAGGACAGCGGAATCCCGTGCGCGCCGTCGCCTCGCTCGGCCGAGCCGGGGAGGGATGAGGTCTCCAGAATCCGGATCTTTCCCGGATCTTTCCGTCACGACTTTCGGCTCGCCGGATTCCACATTGCCAGCGTGTCGGGTTGCCGCCGTGCAAGCGGCGCGGGCGAACGAGGTACGGCTCTGAAAAGGGGGAACCATGAAGCGTTGGAGGTTGACGATGTCATCACTGCGGCTGCTCGGCCTCGCCCTCGCCGTCCTGTTGGCGGCGGGCGCGGCGTGGGGCGACACACCGTGGACCAGGTACGAGGACAACCCGGTGCTCGAGGCGGGCGAGCCCGGGCGAGCTGGGACCAGGGTGGTGTCGCGTCCGGCGCCGTCCTGTTCGACGGGACGACCTACCACATGTGGTACGGGGGCTTCCCTACGACCCTCCGGTGTGGCCTGACGCCGACATCGGCTACGCCACCTCGCCGGACGGGGTGACCTGGACCGACGCACCCGGGCATCCCGGTGCTCGCGCGGCAGGGCACCTGGGACTCCGGGGGGATCTTCCCAGGGCGCGGTGGTCTGGGACGGCTGCCCTCTATCACATGTGGTACGTCGGCCACCTCGGCGAGCGTCACGCGAGACCGGCTACGCCACCTCGCCGGACGGAGTGAGCTGGACGCCGTACGCGGGCAACCCGGTGCTCAGGGTTGGGGATCCGGGCAGCTGGGACGAGACGAAGGCGGACATCCACG
>CAVQPK010000005.1:0-421786 GCA_963714745.1 uncultured Acidobacteriota bacterium | reverse complement strand
ACCACCGCCAGCTCGAGGGACGAGGAGGAGGCAACCAGGAGATAGGGCTCCACATGCCGGACCTGGCCCTCCAGCCCCGGGAACACGTCGAGAGTGTCGACGGTCGGGGCGCCGAGGTCGGACAGGTCGACGAAGGTGAGGACGTCGCCGGCAATCACCAGGCGACGCCGGCCCAGCGCCCGGAGATCATGAACACCGGTCGCCGCAATGGTCTCAATGAACCAGTCGACGCCGTCGGTCCAACGGTAGAAGACCTGGGTGTCGCCGGTGGTTGCCCATGCGCGCCAGCCGGCGCCGGCGGCGACGAGGTCGGCGCGGCACCCGGACACGACCAGCCGGCACTCGGGATCGGGCAGCGCCGGGCCCTCGACCTGGGACCAGGAGTCGTCCGGGTCGAGCCAGTCGTAGGCGTGCGTGCTGTAGAGGAAGAACTCCTGCGACCAGGTGATGTCGGTGACGCTGCCGATGGTGTCGGGGAGAGTGACGTCCATCGGAACCCAGGGAGTGGACACCGGGGAAGTGAACCCGACCGGTGCGGGATCGCCGTTCTGGTCGCGCCCCGAGCCGTTGAAGTCCAGCCAGGGGTTGCCACCGAACCCGATCGCATCGGGCCCGAGATGGAGCGTGTCGCCCTCCCAGCGGCTGGCGGTGGAACGCAGCTCGTTGCCCACCTCGAGCTTCTTCCATCGCACCTGGTAGACGCCCGACGCGGTGGCCGCGAGCAGAGACGGTGGGTCTCGGCGAGCGCGAGCACCGGGCCCTGGCCGAGCGGCACAGGGATCGGCGTTCCGGGGCCGTACGAGACCGCGAGCCCGCCGAAGCATACCCGGCGATGGGTTGGAGGAAGCCGGAGCGGACCGCCGCGGTGGGGCTCTCGGTCTGCGGGACCGGGTTGAGGTACGGCACACGGAAGAGGGAGCGCTGGCCGTACCAGTTCCCGATCGTGCCCGGCTGTGGCATCCGGTACTGGCGGAGCTGGTCGTCGGCCCCGAGCACGGTGAGCCAGTCGTCGTCGAGCCAGGCGGCCAGAGCCGGGGCGACCAGCCCATCGAGGGCGAGCTTGACCCCGCTGTAGGGCTCGAGCGGGCCGTCGGCGTCGAACAGGCGGACCGGCTGGGTCGCGTCGTCCGTGAGCACGCCGAGGCGACCACTCGAGAGCGGCAGCACGGCCAGAGGAGTGAGCCCAGCAGTCGACGACAGCGCCAGCGGAGGCCCGGCCGGGCAGAGCTCGCCCATCGGTCCGAGGTCGGCCGCGACCACCGCGACGAGGATTCCGGAGCCGTCGCGGCCGGCGACGATCGCGTCGCTGCCGCGGGCGAGCACGAGCTCGATCGCGACGCCCGGACCGAGTGGCTCGAGGTCGGCGACCAGGCCCGAGCTTGCGTCCCACAGCAGAAGGTGAGAGCCATCGGCGTAGGCGACCGAGGAGACGCCTCGACCGACGACGCCCGACGCCGCACCGAGCGGCAGCGGCGGCTGCCAGGGCAGGACCTCGGGGAGCCACGGGTCGTCGAGCGAGATGACGCGGGCGACGCCGGCCGCAGTCCCGACCAGCACCGGTCGGCCCGGCTCGCCACATTCCGGTGATGGTCGCGCCGTCGAGATCGAGCTGTCGCAGCGCGGCCGTTCCGATCGGAACCGGCGGAACGGTGCAGATCGGGTTCTGGTCGCCGTGGCAGGCTTCGAGCGCCAACTCGTCGGCGGGGGCGGCGGCAAGGGTCGCCGACACGGCCGGACCTCCCGGGCATGGATCGGCCACACCGACCGACGTCCCGGCGGTGAGGTTGTGCAAGGTGAGGGTGACCGGGCCGAGCCGGTCGGCCAGCGCCCCCGGCTCGACCGTGACGGTGGCGCTCGATCCGCTGTCGTCCCAGAGCGAGGAGATGTGCTCGGGGATCACGGTGGGCGGGGCTGCCGGCAGCAGGGCCGCGACCGCGCTCGCGAAGCCCCAACCTGGATCGCGGACGTCCATGGCCACCGTTGCCCCCGGCTCGGCGCCGGTCAGCTCGACCTCGAAGGCCTCGCCGCTCGCGACGTCGAACCAGGAGGTCTGCCAGGGATCTGCGGGCGACGGGTTGTCCACGAAAAGCTGAACTGAGGCGTCGTTGCCGGTGACGGTGGTCACCGCCCCGGGGGCAGCCGCGAGGATCAGCGTGCAGCCGTCCTGCGCGAGCGAGATCAGGTTGGTGTCGATGACCGGATCGGCGTCGTTGCCGGCGATCGTGACTGTCGCCGAGGACGGGCCGGCAAGCTCGCAGCCCTCGGGGTTGGACAGGTCGACGGTGAAGGTCTCGTCGGGCTCGACGTCGGTGTCCTCGAGAATCGCGACCTCGAGGGTCACGCTCGTCTCGCCCGGGACGAACACCACCATCGCGGAGAGCGGCTCGTAGTCGGCTCCCCCGGTCGCGGTGAGGTCGGCGGTCGCGGCCTCCACCGAGACTGTGACCGGTTGGCTCTCGGAGAGCTCGACGGTGAGGGTTGCGGTGCCGTCCCACTCATTGCGCGTGACAGCCGCCGAAGCGAAGGAGACCGTTGGCAGCGGCGGGGCCGGCAGCGCGCCGACCCGGACCGCGGTGGTGCGTGGCGTGGTGTGGGAGTCGGTGACCTCGACCACCACGAGGTCGCCGGCGACGGCGCCCGCGGGCAGGGTGAGGTTCACCGGGTCACCGGAGGCGAGGGATCCCGAGACGTCGCCGACGTGGACCCAGGTTCCGGCGTCGTCGTGCCACACCTTGGCGGTGAGCGTGAGCGGTCCGGGGTCGCCGGTGACCTTGCCGGCCGGGACCGAGAGCAGGAACTCGGTGCCGGCACGCACGAGGTCCGCGGAGCCCAGGTTGACGACCGGAGCGTCCGCGATCTGGGGCAGGGTCCACAGCTGGGCCTCGGCCGCGAGCCACTCGGGGTGGCCGTCCTCGGCGACCAGCCAGATCATGTCGCCGAGGGCGCCGGCGACGGTCATGGTGTCGAACCAGTAGCGCACGCCGTCGGCGTGGGGCTGGGCGGCCACCGGCCACGGGCCGTAGCCCGGGGTGGTCCGGTTCTCGATCCGGGTGGTGAGCCCGTCGGGGCTGCCGATCGGCCAGGCGCAGGGTGTGCCGAGGGTGGCGATGCTCGCCGAGTCCTCCGCCTTCCAGCCGCCGGTGCAGCGACCGGCGGAGATGCGGTAGCCGGTGTCGGTCCATGTCTGGACCCACGGCAGGTCGAGGGTCGGCGCCCCGGCGTTCGCGGGCAGAGGCGGCAGGTCGACCGACGCGGTGTGGCCCGCGAGATCGAATGCCCGCAGAGTGAGCACGGTCCCGCTCGGGGCGGTGATGGCCGTTTCCAGGAAGGAGCCGTCGGCTGCGACGGCGAAGGGCGTCGCGGGCGAGACGATCTCGACCACACCGAGCCCGCCGTCGTCGGTGACGGCACCGGGCGCGCCCGCGACCCAGAACGAGCGGTCGTGCACCGGCAGCGAGATCGCCGCCGGGTCGATGACCGGGTCGAGCAGGTCCGGCAGGGCGCCGAGGTCGAGGGAGGCGGCGGCCGAGGCTGGATGGCCGTCGGTAACGGTCAGGGTGAAGAGGTCGCCCGGGGCACCCTCGACGATGAGGTCGAACGCGCCGTCGGCTCCGACCGCGACCGAGCCCTCCCACGCGGTGGTGGTGTTGGCAACGGTCGCGGTGAGGGGCGGGTTGGAGTCCGCTGCGGCGCCGGAGACTCCATTCAGTCGGTACTCACCCGCGGCGGCAGTGAACGCGATCAGCCCGGCGTCGAGCGCCGGCGCGTCCGGATTGGAGGCGAGCGGGCCGAGGCTCGCGCTGTTGGATTTCGGGCTCGGGTGCGCGTCGGCGGCGCGCAGCTCGAGGCCGTCTCCCGGCGCTCCGGCCACCGGGACCGGCGGGAAGCTGCCGTCGGCCGTGACCGCGAGGGCGGTGGCGGCCGAGGTGACGAGGTTGACGATCTCGGCCGAGCCGATGCCGTCCTGGTCGGTGACCGCTCCGGCGCCGCCGGACAGCCAGTAGGCGCCGTGGTGGGCGGAGATCGTGATCGCGCTGGGGTCGAGGGTCGGCCCGCGGCGGTTGACCCTGCTCAGGGTCGAGTCGGCGGACACGGTCACGACACCGATGTCATCGAGCTCGGGGATGGTCAGCTTCGCGCGGCCCTGCACGATCAGGCTGTCGAAGCGGTAGACGCCGGCCCAGAGATCGCCCTCGGCGACGGTCGCGCCGGCCTCGAGGGTCAGGTTCGAGCCGGAGATCGCTTCGATCTGCCAGGTGCCCTTCGGCGTGCCGTCGGGCAGGGAGACCTCAACCCAGTGGTCGACGAAGTAGGCCGGAATCGAAGGCCTGTCAGTGACCAGTGTGACGCCGCCGCTTCCCGGCTGGGCGTCGCCCGAGCCGAGCGCGGGCAACCGGGTGCCCTGCCCGTCGAGACCCTTGTTGTCGACGACCAGGTCGCCGAAGGTGGACGACGGGCCCTTGACGGCGATGGTCCCGGCGCCACCGTAGGGGCTTGCGCCGCCGCCGGCGGCCGACAGCGAGCTCAGGGGCAGGGTGAGTGCACCGCCATGCTCGATGGCGATCGCGCCGCCGCCGCCGCTGGTGAGCTCCCCAGCTCCACCGCGGGCTTCGACCGACCCGACGCCGGAGAGGTCGCCGGCAACGGTCAGCCAGACCGAACCGCCGGCCCCGGCCTGGTAGGTGCCGGCGCCTGTGGAGCGAATCACGCCGTCGAGGACCAGCGATCCACCGACCTCGAGCCGAATCACTCCGCCCCCGCGCTGTCCCGGGTTGTTCTGGTACCGGCTGCCGCCGCCGCCTGCCTCGGACGGCCTGGTGACGCTGCCGAAGGTCGAGCCCGGGTACGCGCCGGCGTACTGGGCTGCCCAGTCGGTGTGACTGCCGTACCCGAGGTGGGAGCCGCCCGTGAAGGGGCCCGGCGGCGACGCGCCGGGGTAGGTCTCGGCCTCACCAAGTCCGCAGCCTCTCGCGTCGAGCAGGGCGCCGCAGCTTACGTATGCGTCACCGGCGACGACAAGGTGGGCGGCGCGAGGGAGCGACGGTGATGACGCTGGATGGGTGATCTTCGCGCCCGGCAGCAGGATCAGCCCGCCGACGGTGCGTGGCGCGCTCAAGCTGAGCGTTCCCGAGCGCAGCACGGCAATCTGGTCCGCGAGGGCCGTCCAGTCGTTGTAGCCCTCGACCGGGTCGAGGTCGACGGTCTCGACGACGGTGATCGTGGTGAAGGCGTCGCGGTGGTTGTTGGCGGCGTCGAAGGCCCGCACCCGGTACTGCTGGGTGATCCCGGAACCCACTCCCGTGGGCAGGGGTGGGGCGGTGGCGGTGGCGGTGAAGGTCGCCGGGGTGCCGCTCGACGGGGTCACGACGGCGAAGGGCGCGGTCTCGGTGCCGAGGTAGAACTCGACCTTCGCCACGCCCTGGTCGTCGGCGGTGCCGGCGGTGATGGTGAGACCGTCCCACCCGGCGGGCAGGATCGCGCCGTCGCTCGGGCACCGCACGGTCACCGTCGGGGCCGACGCGTTGTCGTTGGGCACCACGGTGATGTCGCGGGTCATGGACGCTGCGTTGCCCGACGGGTCGCTCGCCTCGACTGCGGCGGTGTAGACGGTGGTCGAGGTCACCGACGGCGCCGTCCAGCTCGGCCTGCAGGCTCGGGCCGGAGGCGGTCCAGGTGGAGCCGTCGAGGGTGACGGTGAGCGAGGCGACGGCGACGTCGTCGGTGGCGCTCGCGTTCAGGTTGACGAGGTCGCCTGCGGTGTAGGTGTCGGCGGGCATCGCCGGTGCGAGCTCGAGGGTCGGCGCCGGCGGCGTGGTGTCGGGGGTGATCGGGATCGCGAGGGTTCCGGAGGTGACGGCGACGCCGGAGATGTCCGTGACGGTAGCGGTGAGGGAGATCGGCAGATCACCCGCGGCGTCCGCACGGGCCGTGACGGTGAACAGCACCTCGCGGCTCGTCCCCGACACGACGACGGACTGGGTAGGTACCGTCGCCGGGCCGCTGGCGTTGATCAGCACCGATGCCAGACCCTCTGCGTCGGTGGCCGAGACCACCACCGTGGTCGAGCCTCCGGCGGGGATCGTCGCGGGGGCTCCGGCCGCGAGGGCGAGGGAGGCCGTGGGGGGCGCGTTGGGCAGCACGTTCCAGGTCAGCTCGACCGTGGTCACCCGCTCGGCGAGGTCGCGGGCCGATGCGGTGAAGGTGACCGGACCGGGCGGGTGGGTCGGCGGGACTTGGAGCGGGAACCCGCTGGTGGTGAACGAGAAACGCTCGTCGGTGAAGACGGTGGTGACGGGGTTGGCGTCGAGGGACCAGCGGCTGGTGACCCACCGCAGGCCGAGGAGGTCGCCGGCGTTCCAGGTCACGGTCGGTTGCTGGCCGACCCGGAGGTCGCCGCCGGCGGGTACGGTTGGGTTGAGGGTGAGCGCCGGCGCCTCGCCACGGAGCAGCACGCGGGCCTCGGCATCGAGGGTCACGGCAGCACGGTCGTTCAGGGTTGCTGGTTGTCCGCCGGGCTGGATCTCGAGGTCGTCGGCGGTGGCGATGCGGGTGCGTCCGGTGGCCGTTACGCTCGCCAAGCGGGTGCGTCCGTGAGCGGTGACGCCGACCCCGGACCCGATCAGAGAGGCGACAGCGTTCAGCTCGGAGGTGGGAGCGGAGACGTCGAGCCGCACCTGGCGCGGCGAGGCGCCGAGCACGAGCCCGTGGCCGGTGATCGTCCATGACAGGGTCGGATCACCGTTGGCGGGCTCGAGCATCAGGGTTTCGCCGGTGAGGTCGCCGCGGGCCGAGGGCGCTTCGAGGGTGAGCACCGCGGTGACGGGGTCGACGTCGAGAAGCGTCGCCTCACCGAGCGCGGGCAGCGGGGTGTGGGCCGCGGGAGATCCGGTCCGGTTGGCCAAGTACAGGGCGCCGCGGTCGAGCGGGTCGCCGGTGAGGGGGTCGACCAGCTCGACGAAGACGGTACCGGCGCCGCCGAATCGAATCGCTCCCGAGGACTCGGTCCGCCCGCCGGTGGCGCTGACCTGGCTCGACGGCTCGAAGCCGACCAGCTCGGCGGTGGTGAGCGCGACACGGCCGCCTCCTCCTCCTCCACCGTGCATGAAGTCGCGGCCGAGGCCACCATCGGCCGAGATCGAGCCGGAGCCCTCGATGCGGGCGGCCACCAGGCGGACCGTGCCGCCGGCGCCGCCGCCGCCGCCGGACGAGTAGCCGTCGTCGCCTTCGAGGCCGTCGGCTGTGAGCGCGCCGGAGAGGTGGAAGGTGGCCCCGGGACCGAGCAGACGGATCACGCCGCCGCCGTTGCCGCCGTAGACGGAGTCGCCGCGGCCGCCACCACCGCCGCCGGGCAGGCGAGGATCGCGCAGGCTGTCGTAGACCGATCCTGGGTACCTGAGGTCGGTCCGCTCCCACCCCTGGTTGTACGCGCCGTACCAGCCGGCACCCCCGTGAGATCCGCCGGCGTGGCTATCGGACGGGGACTCGCCCGGCAGAGCGACACGCTGGTCGCCGGAATTGCCGTGGAGACCGCGCCCGTCCATGTCCACGCGGCAGGCGGAGCCGAGCGCGAAGGTGTGGCCGATGGCGAGGTGGAGCGGGTAGAACAGGACCGAGGAGTTGATCGAGGTCACCTCGGGCGCGGTCAGCACCGAGGGCCGCACGGTGATCGTTTCGCCCGCAGCGGGGAGCGCCCCGGCATAGAGGGCGAGTCCTTCGACCGCGCGCGGGGCTCCGCCGGGGTCTGGAGTGAAGCTGACCGTGGAGCCGTCGATCAGAAAGACCACGCCGGAGGGGTCGCCGCCGGCGTCGAGAAGGGGGTCGTCGGCCGGGACGGAGGCTGCGGGAACGGCCTCGAACACTCGCCGCCAGGCGACGGCGGTCAGGGCTGTGGTGCTGACCACGAACTGCCCGCCGGTGTCGACGGCGCGGACCTCGAACGGAATCGCTGTTCCGGCGGGAATGCCGTTGGGCACCCGGCAGGCGACCTGGTAGTCGCCGTGCCCGGGGCCGTCGCTGCCTGGGAGCACACCGGCGGACACCGGGGTCTGGGCGAGGACGACGGCGCCGCCGTCGAGCACCGGGCAGCGGATCTCGACGGTGGCGATCTCGCCCGGGACCGGGTCGCCGTCGCCGTCGAGGGTGGTGTCGACAACCCGGGTCCGTACCAGGAGGTCGGTACCGTCCGGGTTGTGGGTGGATACCCAGCTTGCCGGCCAGGGGCCGCCCTGCCAGGGGGTCAACCACTCGACCGTAGGCGCGGTCGGATCGGGGTCCGGGGCGACCTCGAAGGTCGCTTCGCCCGCGGCCTCGTTGCCACCCCAGTCAGCCGCGGTGGCGGTCGCGGTAACGGAGACCGGCGGGTCGTCCGGGCTGCCGACCGGGACGGTCAGCGTGGCGGTCCGGAAGAGGTTGCTGGCGCCGCTGACCCGGGAGGCTGTGATCGGGCCGGTGAAGAGGGCGTCGAAGTCGACCGTCACGGTCTGGATCGCGGTCTCACCGTCGCGGGCGCGGACCTCGAGGTAGAACTGGTCGGCGAAGTGGACCACGGTGCGCACGGCGCCGCTGCCCAGGGAGCGCACGGTGATCGACTCGACCAGCGGTGCGCCCTGGTCGTCGGCGACGGTCGCAACCGCGCTGTCCACGGCGACCGTGGCGCCGAAGGAGTCGGTGGCGCGGACGCGGAAGTACAGTGCCGTGCCCTCGGGCTCGGCCAGCGGCACCGTGAAGTCGAAGCTCTGCGGAGCGAGATCCGACCAGCTTCCGCTCGCCGGGCGGGTCACGTTTCGTGCGGCCGACACGGCCATCGGAGAGCCCTCTCCCGAGCGCCACATCTCGGCGGCCAGGGTGAGGCTCGTGCCGTCGGCGTCGGCGACGCCCGAAGCGATTGTGCGAACCAGTGAGCCCGCGTACAGGATGCCCGGGACCGGCGAGACCGGGCTTGCGGACACCTCCGCGATGGTCGGCGCCTGGTTGGGCTGGACCAGCAGTGGGAGGTGGGCGACGTCGGAGGTATTGGTGCTCGTGTCGATCGCGCGCACCCACAGGTCGAGGGGCCAGGGGTCGGTCCCGTTGCCCTGGTAGACGGCGACCAGGGTGAAAGCGAACGGGTGGTGGACCGGGGCGGCGACCGGCTGGCCGCCGCCGGCCGGGTCGGAGAGGAAGTACTCGACGCGGTCGATGTCGCCGCCGGGGTTGTCAGGGCTGAGGTCGTCGAGGTTCGCGAGCACCGGCACCACGGTGTAGGCGGCGCCCGGGTGGAGGTCGGTGCAGACCGTGCCTGGCGGGCAGGGGAGGTCGGTGATCACCGGCGGGTTCGAGTCCCAGATCCGATAGAGGCCGGTCCACGGTGTTTCCATCGGATTGCCGCGGGAGTCCTCGAGCCCCGTGACGGTCAGTCGGCGTTTCAAGGTGTCGTCGGTCAGCGAGAGTCCGGCGTCGGGCTGGGTCAGCACCGAGAGCCCGCTGCGGGTCGAGGACAGGGTCGCGGGGTACGGCTGCCAGTCCACGCCGCCGAGACCGTCGTCTCGGCCCCACTCGAGCACCACCTCGTCGTCCAGGGTCCCGTCGGCTGGCGCGACCGCCTCGTTGAAGTCGATCCGGACCACGCCCGGAGGCTCCACCGGCCGCGCCAGGGTCGGGCTGGTCCCGACCACGGTCGGGCCGACGCTGTCCGAGGTGCGGAAGGTCGAACCGACGTTGCCGCTCGCCACCAGCGGGCGACCGACGCGGTCGCGCACGCCGGCGGCGCCGCCGGTGATGCTGAGCCCGTACAGCGCCTGGTTGGCGTAGGGCTGGGTCGGCGTGAAGGTGATGATCTGGTGGCCGCTCGAATCGATGGCCGCCGTCCAGCTCCCGGGAGCGAGCGCCTGCTGGGCGTCGTGGAGGGCGAAGAAGGGCGAGGTGGGTCCGCCGGCGGGCAGCACCGAAGGATGGAGCCGCTCGGAGAAGGTGATCTGGACGGTCGCGGTGCGAGAGACCTCGTCGGTGCCGGGCGCCGGCAGGATTTCGAGGATGCGTGGCGGCGAGGCGTCGAGCACCAGGTCAGGAAGCGGGTTGTCGTGACCGTTCGGGCCGGAGAGCGAGGTCTGGAGGGAGACGAACTGCTGGCCGGTGAGGTCCTGAGCGGTGAGGGCGCAGGCCCCGGTCGGGAGCGCCGCAAACCGGAAAGTGCCGTCGGCGCCAGTGGTGACGACCTGGAGGTCGCCGGCAGAATCGACGAGCTGAACGACCGCGCCCGCCTTCGGTGGCAGCGTGCTGGGGTCGGGCACGTACACGTCGTCGGGCGCCGGCTCGCGCACGATGCCGTGGGCAGATACGGCGGGGGCGAGCGTGATGGCGAGCGCCAGGACCTGGTCGTCGAAGCTCAGGGTGCCGCGCGCGCTGCCGCCGGTCCCGCCGCCGGGGGCGGTCGCAGTGGCCGTGACCGAGCCGGCCGGGACGGCGAAGAAGGTCACCGAGCCGTCGCTTCCGGTGACGGAAGGAAAGCTCGAGCCGTGGGAGGTCACGCGGACGGAGGCCCCGGCGACGGGCATGGCGTCGGCGTCCCGTACGGTGACGGTGACGACCCCCTTCGGGTCGAGCACGAGTCGGTAGGGGTCGGTCTCGGTGCCGGACCCTCGTCCGGACAGCGGCCCGCTCAGGTGAGGGAAGGACTCGGAGGCGCTGCGCTGCTCGCCGCCCAGCTCCTGCGCGGAGACCGTCGCGGCGCGGTCGACCAGCACCGAGGGAAAGACCCAGGTGCCGCTGACCGGGTCGGGCTGCACCCGGGTGAAGGTGTAGCTCGAGCCCTGGCGGACCGTCAGGCTGAACGCCCCCGACCCGCCGTCGACCGGCAGCTCGCCGCCTGCCAACCGCTCGAAGATCCGGAAGTGGACCGTGTCCTCGGCCTCGAGCACCAGGTCGACCTCGGCCACCGGCGAGGTGTCGGTGACCGCGGCGACGGCGGAACCCCTGCGCGGCGAGCCGAGGACTGCCGCGGTGAGGTCGAACTCGCCCTCAGGAATGCCGAGGAACGAGAACAGGCCGAGGTCGTCGGCGCCGCTCCCGGTGGTTGAAAGCGCCCGGAGGTGGCCGCCCGAGGTCCACCCGCGCAGGTCGACGGTGGCCGCAGCGACCGGCAGAGTCCGGGCCGCGTCGTCCCAGACCGTCCCGCGGACCTCGCCGCGCCGGTCGAGGACCAGGGTCAGGCTGACGTGCTGCCCGTCCTGGGTGAGCGAGAAGCCGGCGCGGGAGCTGCGTCCCGACGGGGCGTGGAAGGCGGTGACGGTGTAGCTGGCGAGCTCGAGGGCCTCGAACCCCGCCTCGCCGTCGGACCCGGTCACCCGGGCCTCGCCGTTGGAGAGCTTGACCTGGGCGTCGGGCACCGGCTGGCCGGTGTCGGGATCCACCACGATCACGCCGAGCGAGCCGAAAGCGCTCGAGATCAGGATGTCGGGCAGCTCGAGCACCTGCCAGTCGACCGTGATCTTGCCGCCGACCGAGCCCTGGCGGTCGAGGTGCTGGGGGTCGCGGGCGACCACGGTCACGCCGCCGGCGGTGACCTGGGAGACCTGATAGCAACCCAGGCCGTCGGCGACGTACCAGCCGGATCCGGCAGGGAGGCGCCGGTAGGGGTAGCTGTTCTCCTTGACGTAGAACTGGGCGGCCGGGATCGGCGTCGGTTGACCGCCGACCTCCTCGACCACGCAGCCGCTCACCGTACCCTGGGCCTTCATCTGCACGGTCAGGTCCAGAACCTGCCCCGGAGCGTGGACCCAGCCGCTCGCGATGCCGCGGCGCTCGACCGTACCGGCGTCTGAGAAGGCGGTGACTTCAACCGACCCTTCCGGAATCAGCTCGAAGCGGAAGCCGCCCTGCCCGTCGGCGACTTGGGTCTGCGGGGCGAGGCGCCCGGCCTTGAGGCTCACCTGAGCACCTGCGACCGGCGTGACGCCGTCGACGTCCACCACCGTGCCGGTGACGGTGCGGGAGGACTCGAAGACGATCTCGACCCGGCGCACCTGTCCCGGGTAGGCGATGCTCGTACTCACCGTCCGGGTGCCGTAGAAGGGGTTGGCGGCGACCAGCTCGACCTGGCCGACCGGAAGCTCGAGCTGCACCTGGCCGAGCTGGTCCGTCGAGGTCTCCAGGTACCCGCTCCGCATCGCCACCTTCTTGGCCGCGTCGCTGAACACGGTGGGGCGGTAGTAGAGCGGCGTTGGTACCCCGGTCGAACCCGCGGTCCGGGTGACCACCTCGAGCACCCCGCCGCCGGCGAGGTGGATCGACGCGAACGGCCGGTGGCCGCCGAAGACGACTCTGGTGGCGCCGCTGCCGAAGTAGCCGATGCGACCAGGCTGGAGGCCGTCGCCCACGTGGGCGTAGAGGCTCCACTCGCCGACCGGGACTTCGTTGAACGAAAACGTGCCGTCGGAGCGGCTGACGGTCTCGGCAAAGGGATGCAGCACGACCCCGACCCCGCCCATCGGCCGGCCGAGGGGATCGAGCACGACCCCGTCGACGCCGCCCCGCATCTCGCGCAGGACCACAGGCTGGGCGGCGATCTCGAGCGGCGACGCGTCGAGGATCGGCGGCAGGGCCACCTCGCCCTGGAGCTGGCGCGCGGTGTCGATCACCGTGACCCGGTAGGCCGAAGAACCGACCGCCTGGACCGGCACGTCCTCGATGCGGTAGATCCCGTCCGGGCCGGTGTAGGCGAAGACGCCGGGGCCCCTGATGAACGCGACCGCGCCCTCGATCGGGAGGTCGGTGTTGGTGACCGGGTCGTGGAAGAGCACCGAGCCGGTCACCGTGCGCGGCTCGGAGGCCGACAGCGTGAGCTCGACTGCGACGGTTCCACCGGCGGCCAGCATCACGTCGGCCAGCACCGGTGTGCGGGAGACGCGCCAGTCCGCCGCCTGGACGGTGATCCGCCCTTCGGGGACCCCGTGGACCGCGAACCGGCCGAGCGAGTCGGTGGTGCGCTCGGCGACCGGCTTGCCGTCGGAGTACACCGCGGCGCGTGCGCCGGCGGCCGGGACCGGGTCTCCCGCCGGGGGGCGGCGCAGCACGGTCCCAGTGACGGTGCCTTCACCCGGTGGCGGGAGCCGGGGCAAACGCAGCTCGAGGTCCACGACCGCGCCGGGATGCTCGATCCCAACGGTCGAGTACACCCGGTGGCCGTCCGGGCTCCGGCCGGTGAGGGTGATCGGTCCGACGGGCAGCCCGCCGAGGACGAAGGCGCCGTCGCCGGGGTCGCAGTCCGTGCTCTTCAGCTCGGAAAAGAGCACGCTGGCGCCGGCGACTGTGCCGCCGGCGACGGGTGAGCCGGTGTCGGCCCACACGAGGTGACCGCGCACCGAGCCGCGCCCGAGCAGGGCGACGTTGATCCGCGCGACCTTGTTCTGGGTGCGGATGATCGAGCTCACCTCCTCGACCGTGGCGGGCTCGAGGTCGGGGTCGGCGCCCGCGGGAACCCGGGCACGGAGCGTGAAGCCAGCGAGCACGGCATCGTCCCAGTGGGGCTCCTCGACGAAGTCGAAGAAGAAGGCGCCGTCGGCGTCGGTGACGGTGGTCGCGACCCGGTCGAGGGTGACGTCGGTGCCGGTCAGGGAGAGGGATGCGCGGGGGCGGACCAGCTCGACGGTGGCGCCGGGGACGCCCTCGCCGGTGCCGCGCAGGACGCGGCCGGCGACCAGGCCGCCGAAGTGACGCGGGTCGTCCTCGACCTGCGGCTCGGGCACGGCGGGGTCGAGGCTCTCGCCGCTGCGGTCGACCAGCGCCACGGTGTCGAGCAGGTGGGTGTGCTGCACCAGCGGCAGGCCGTCGTCCCCGAGCAGGGCCGAGAGCGGCGCGGCGTAGCGGACGTTGACCACCCGTCCCGAGGGCTGCAGCCAGGCGCCCTCGGCGGCGATGTCGTGGACCGCGGAGAACGGGGTGCCGTCGAGCTCCTCGCCGGTGAAGGCGGCGCGGACGGCGTAGTGGGCCGCGGTCTCGGCGGCGGCCCGCTCGGGCGGGCCGGTTGAACAGGTAGCTGACGCCGTTGCCGTGGCGGTTGGGGCGGTGGAGGTTGCCGTGGCCGTCCCGGGCCGCCTGGCCCATGGCGAAGTCCTGCACCGCGCCGATCAGGCGGAAGGGCGGCAGGGCGACGTCGTCGACCCAGGGTGAGGGCGCGCCCGGCGCGGGGGCGCCGGTGCCGGACACTGACCAAGGCGAGGTCGCCGTCGGAGATGGCGGCGCCGACGGTCACCGCGAAGACGGTGTGCGGCGGCACCGTGACCGGGCCGAAGTCGACCCGGCGCAGGCCGTCCGGCGACGGGATGACCGCGACGAGGCGGCCGTCGGCGGGGTCGTCGCCGGGGTTGTGGAGCTCGAGGCGCAGGGTCGCGTCGGGATCGACCCGGCCCACGAGGGCGAGGTCGACGGTGTCGTCGCCCGAGGCAAGCTGGGCGATCTCGAGCACCTCGCCGAATGGCAGGGTGCGGAGCGCGTCGGGGTGGTCTCCGGGGTAGGCGAGGGACGTGTCGGCGGCGTCGCCGGTGGCTCGCACCTCGAGCACCGGGGCGGGGGAGGTGGTGGTCGGGACGACCACCGCGGCGAGCCAGGGCGCGGCGTAGCCGGCGGTGTCGGCGAGGTGGTCGATCAGGCCGACGGCGTCGAGGCCGCGGGCCTGCTGCCCGGTGCGGATCAGGGCGGCGAGCTCGACCCCGGCGGCGAGGCCCTTGCCGGTGCGCGCGGCGCAGCGCGTCGAGCTCGGCGAGGTCGTGGCGGGCGCCGAGGAGGTCGAGGGCGAGCACCTCGAGCGACTCGAGCAGGCCGTCGCCGAGGAAGGTCCGCTGGCCGGCCTCGGCGACGTCCACCGCGCGCTGCTCGACGTCGGCGCGGACCACGCGGGGCAGCTCGGGGGCGGCGCCCGCGGGGGCGACCGCCAGCGAGTAGGCGAGGCCGAGGAAGCGGGTCCAGGCTCGCAGGAAGCCGTCCGAGGCAGTGTGCGGCGGGGCGAGCCGGTCGGCGAAGCGGGGCATCACCAGGGTCGCGGGCGAGAGCGGGATGCCCAGCTCCCCGACTCCCGTGATCAGTCGGATCGAGCCCTGGCCGGTGGGGGCCGAGGACTCGAAGGTGGCGGCGACGACCTGTCCGGTGAGGTCGGCGACCAGGCGGTACTCGAGGGTCTCGGCCTGGCCGGGGGCGAGGGTGGTGATGGTGCGCCCGAGGGTGTCGTCCGGGTCCTCGCGGTGGGCGCCGACCAGGTGCTGGTCGCGGATCTCCACCGTGATCAGGTTCTGGGTGGCGCGGGACAGGTTGGCGACGGTGACGAAGAGCGAGTAGGCCTCGCCCTCGCGGACCACGTCGGGGTGGGTGAAGGTGAGGTGGAAGCGGGCGTCGACCACGTCCACCGCGGCCTGGACGGTGGAGGCCACCGGCAGCGGGTCGCGGCCCGGGCGGGCGATCTCGCCGGTGATGTCGGCGCGCAGCACGTGGGTGCCGGCGGCGAGGCCCTCGAGGGTCCAGGCGGCGGCGCCCTGCTCGCCGGGCGAGAGCACGCGCAGGCCGTTGGCGGCCGTCACCGGCACCGCCTGGCCGGGGGCCACCGGCGGCTCGGTGCGGGCGAGGCGCAGCACCTGGCCCTGGGGCAGGCGCAGCACGCCCTCGAGCTCGCGGAGCTCGACGGCGCTGCCGCCGGGGGCGCCGTTGGCCACGATCACCCGGGCGTCGAAGAACTGGTTGAGGAAGGTGACGTTGCCGGGCATCACGATGGCCCCGAGCAGGGGCAGGGAGATCACCCCGGCCGGCTCCTCGGAGGTCTCGAGCCAGTGGTCCTCGGGAACCTCGAGCCGGAAGGGCACGATGTCGGGCGGCTGCCAGCGGGAGACGGTGCGGGCGACGTCCGAGGGCAGGCCGTCGAGGTGGACGGTGGGCTTGGTGAGGGGCGAGACGGACGCCGTTGCCGGTGTAGATGACGGGGAAGTCGATGACCACGGTCTCGGAGCCGAAGGCGAAGCCGACCGCGAAGTTGAAGGCCTGGAAGCTGTCCTGGGTGAGGGTGATGCCGCGGGCCTCGAGCTCGGCGAGGGAGAGGGTGGTGACGGTCGCGGAGGTGAGCAGGATGCGGCGCACGTGGAGCAGCGCCAGCGGCGGCTCGGCGGGGCCGAGCACCCGGCCGGTGGCGGCCTCGATCAGGCGGATGTTGGCGAGGCGGTAGTCGCCCTCCTGCTGGAAGCCGGGCAGCACGAAGGTGCCGCCGGGGACCGTCTCGTAGGGGACGGGGTCGGGCAGCTCGGGGCCGGAGAGCTCGGCCCGGACCACGAGGCCGGCGATGCGCGGGTCGCCGGGGGCGACCGCGCCGCAGGCGTCGCCAGCGCCGCCGAAGCAGGTGCGCACCCGGGCCGGCTCGCCGACGTCGAGCACCTGGTCGGCGTCGGTGGCGTCGCCGTCCGACCAGATGGTGAGCCGGGTGCCGAGCACCTCGAGCTGGCCGGTGGCGATCGGCGGCTCGGCCGCGGCCGGCAGGGCCAGGCCGGCGAGGACGAGCGCTGCGAGGGCGGACCTCAGGCGGGGGCGGGCCATGGGCGGGACCTTTCCGGGTCGGGATGGCGCGGACGTACGTCGGGAACGACGAATGCCGTGAGGCTCTGAAAAGTGAGCCGTGAACGTACGACCTCCGGGCGCCGAGTGTGGAATGGCTGAGCAATCGGCGGCTTGTGCGACGCTACCTGTGATCTCCGTCACATGTCAAGAAGGAAAGCAATATGTGGAAAGTGTCTCAACATCATGAATGACAGTTGAGCGGGCTCTGTCAGTATATCGAGATATGCTCAGATCATGGAAGACGAGAATTCGCCGGGACATCGAGCGCGCCCGGATCCGCAGACCTGTGAGACGGCGGCTCAGGAATCTCCCCGAGATTTGACATTGACGCCCCCGAGGGGGAGGTGCGCGGAGGGCTGGCGCCCACCGGGGGTCTCGCCGCGTGCTTCAGGCTGGTGCCGGGTTCACGCTTCGTCAGCGAAGGACGGTTTCCAGGAACCGCCGCGGGGTGACGATCTTGATCGTCCCGTATGTCCCCACCTCGAGGAGATCATGGTCGCCGCTGATGAGGGAGGCGCAGCCGCCGGCAACGGCGCAGGCGATGGACATGTCGTCCTCGGGGTCGCGCGACACCGGTCTCGGCAATGGGACCGGGTCCACGATCTCGGCATGGGTCTCCAGCAAGGCGAGGAAGGGGCCGAGTGAGACGCCCTCGAACTGGTCGGCCAGCCGTTCTCCCACCCGCCGGTACTCCTCGATGAGCTCCGCAGACACGACCAGACGGATCCTCCCATCTCGCCAGGCCTCGAGGACGCGTGCCGGGAGGCCTCCGAAGAAGACGCCGGAGATGAGGACGTTCGTGTCGACGACGACGTTCATCGCTGCGTGCGCACCGCCCTGATGGCAGCTGTCACGTCTGCGCGCTTCATGCCAGCTCGAAGCGCCTGCCGCCGGGCCTCGGCGACGATCTCGTCGAACTCCGACATGGACGGCGGAGTGATGCGCTTGAGGATGACCACATCGCCTTCGCCGACGACCACGAACTGCGAGCCGGCGGTCAACCCGAGCGCCTTGCGGACCTCCTCGGGAATGACCACCTGGCCCTTGGACGACATCTTGGTCGTTGCGGTCGCTCTCACAGCCGGGCTCCTTTCTTACCAGTAAGAATATAGCACCGGCGGACGCTGCGGCAATGCGCCCTCAGTGCCGTTCCCCCGTGCACCAATCCAATAACGCGCGTCGCCTGACCCCGTCACTCACCGGCCCCATGTCACATCCCATCTGCAAGGGACACTGTTCTTTCGAGCGGCGAGCGGCATCCCCGCCGGCGTCCATGGAGACCTGGACGTTCAGGGCCCCCGGCACGAGCAGGGGGTCGTCACTCGAGATCAGCAGTGTCCCCTGGAGATCGGGTCTTGCAAAATAGAAGCGATTTTCTATAATACAAACAATGCTCAGGCGCCAGGTCCAATCGCTGATTCAGGATCGACTGGCTGGGTATCCTGCCGTCGCCCTCGTGGGTCCCCGTCAAAGCGGCAAGACCACGCTTGCCCACATCTGCAAGGGACACTGTTCTTTCGAGCGGCGAGCGGCATCCCCGCCGGCGTCCATGGCGACCTGGACGTTCAGGGGCTCCTGCACGAGCAGGGGGTCGTCACTCGAGATCAGCAGTGTCCCCTGGAGATCGGGTCTTGCAAAATAGAAGCGGTTTTCTATAATACAAACAATGCTCAAGCGCCAGGTCCAATCGCTGATTCAGGATCGACTGGCTGGGTATCCTGCCGTCGCCCTCGTGGGTCCCCGTCAATGCGGCAAGACCACGCTTGCCCAAATGGTCGGTGGTCACTACTTCGACCTCGAGCTGGAGCCGGAACGCCTGCGCCTGGATCTTGACTGGGCTTCTCTCGAGACGAGCGATCGACTTGTGATCCTCGATGAAGCGCAGTCATGGCCGCCATTGTTCCCCCGGCTTCGGGGAGCGATCGACCGTGACAGAAAACGGATGGGACGATTCCTGTTACTCGGATCCGTTTCGCCGGCGCTGATGACCAGCGTATCGCAGTCTCTGGCAGGCAGGTTGTCACTCGTCGAGCTCACGCCATTCCTTGACAGCGAGCTCCAGGAGCACTCGGATCGCGATGCCCTCTGGCTGTGCGGCGGATTCCCTGAGGGTGGAATCCTGCAACGGAAACGCTTTCCACAATGGCAACGGGATTACCTCGCCCTGCTGACTCAGCGTGACCTACCCAACTGGGGCCTGCCGGCTCAACCGCAGACCACTCAACGACTCCTGCACATGCTGGCTGCCGTGCACGGCCAAACCTGGAACGCCTCGCAGATCGGCAAGAGCCTGGGTTTGTCCTACCATACGGTGAACAGCTACCTGGACTATCTGGAAGGCGCCTTTCTCGTTCGACGGCTCTCTCCCTTCCTGCCGAACATCCGAAAGCGTGTCATCAGAAGCCCCAAGATCTACTGGCGGGACTCGGGCCTTCTGCACGCACAGCTCCGTGTGACCGATGAGCACTCGCTGCTGATCCAACCCTGGGTCGGCACGAGCTGGGAAGGGTTCGTGATCGAGCAGATCGTAGGGCATCTGAGCTCCATCGGCGCGACCTTCGACGCGTTCTTCTTCCGAACCAGTGATCAGCATGAGATCGACCTCGTGCTCGAATTCGGGGGTGAGCTCTGGGCGATCGAGGTCAAGCTGACCGCGTCACCCACACCTGGCGACATGAAGAGGCTGGACGCGGCCGCCGACATCATCGCCGCTGGCCACAGAATTCTCGTGTCGAAGACCCCGGACCCGGTCGGCAACCTCCAGCGAGGCTCGTGCAATCTCGAATGGCTGCTCAACCGGTTGAGTTGAAGGCTCGATCTGCGGCCATCTTGCGGCCCTGGGTCACCGAACCTGCACGAATCTCGACAGCCCTGGCACCAGCACCCAGTGCTTCAAGCGCCGCAGAAGCACCTGTTTCATGGCCCCTCGGGTGGCCTCTCAACAACTCGTGTCAGCTCATTCATCAGCCTCTCGAGGCCCCTACCCGTGCTAGGTCAGACGATTCCGGCGATCTTCAGCGAGTCGTCGGAATCGTCTGGGCTGGGACGGATTTCGCGGACGCTGCGGCGATGCCGCCGGGCCGTTCGACCAGGGCATCTCGACGAGCGCGGCTCCGGCCGAAGACTCGATTCATGTGCCCGGCACCGTTTGCCGTTTGGCACCGTTTCGGGCTCAGGGTCAGGACGACCTCGAGCCCGCTGTCGACCGCCGCCTCGACCCAGTCGAGCCGCTCGAAATCGTAGGACGTCGGATCCGAGAGGTCGGCCCCGGGGTCCGGCACCAGCCGGCCCCAGTGCGCCGACTCGCTGAGCATCAGAGGTCCCTCCGCCTGGATCCAGCCCGCACCGAGCGCCTTCGCGACGGGGAAGATCTCGTGATCCCAGGCGACCGGATCCTCGTCCCACGTGTAGACGACGAAGCCGTAGTAGTCCCCGGCGGCCGCCTCACCGACCGCCGTCACCACCACCGCCAGCACCACCAGGGGCAGGAACGCCAAGCACCGCCGTGCCGACCTATGGCGGTCCATCGTCGCGCTCGGGTGCCGCACGCAGGTCACGGCTCGAGAGGCACCGGCACCCGGCATCGCGGGAGCCGCTCGGCCAGCAAAAGGCTGAAGGGATAGGAAGTTCCTTTCGCCCAGCCCGAGTGTAACACCGGCGTGTGACCCGGGGAGGCGACAGCAGTAGTCGAGAAGAAGACAGGAGTCCGTTCCAGGTCAGACGATCCCGACGACCTCGCGGAGATCGTCGGAATCGCCTGATCCGGCACCCGTTCCGATCTCACCCACTGCTCTCGGGCTTTCCAGCGCAACGCGACGGCTCATCCGGGTCACCCGTCGTACGCTGCGACCGGATGTGGTCGACCAGCCGCTGAGCCTCCTCCAGCCAGGCGAGCTTCTCGGAGAGAGGCAGCCTCGCGAGCCGGCGGGCCTGCGCGTCGCGATGCGTCTGCCACCCGAACTCGGCCGGGGGCGCCGCAGCAGGCCGGCGGTCAGCCATCTCGGCGCTCTCCTCGGAGGGCCTCGAGCCGCTCGATGTCCAGGAGATCCTGCGGGCGACCCGCCGCCCGCTTGAGGCGGATCACGTCGTCGAGGGCGACGAAGGTGGCCTCGACTCCCGGCGCGACCTCGAACCTCTCGGCGCGAAGGTAGGCGTCGTCGAAGCCGAGAGGGTCCTGGACGAAGAGGTCGACCTCGGTCGCGGGATGGCGGTTGCTGGAGAGGGAGAAGACCGTGAGGCCTTTGTCCCTGACCCAGCCGGCGCGGATGCGGGTGTCGGCGAAATGCTCGATCGGCACCGGTGGCCTGGGGGTGTAGCCGAGTGCCGCGAGCGCGGTCATCGCCCGGCGGAGGTTCGGCTCTCTGAGGTCGAGGATCAGGGCCACGTCGGCCGTGAAGCGGACATGCCCGTGCGCCACGACGGCGAGCCCTCCGGCCACGAGATACCGGACACTCGCGCCGTTCAGCGCCTCGATGATCGCCTCGACGCTCGACCGCTTCACGGCACTCACTCTATCCCAGGATTCGCGGGTGCGGCCACTCTCCGACTGCCCGGCCGGGGTTCGTCTCGGGAGTGCCGGGAACCACCGCGGGCGCGTTGCGGCTCTCGCGCTGCCGCGAGGCTCCGGCGTGCGTGATCACAAAAGTGTGCCTGTCACGCACTTCCGATGTTATGGTTGTCTTGGCGGAGGAGACAGCGGATGTCGAGGCCGGGGCGGGTGAACTTCGAGGGCGCGGTGTACCACGTCTACAACCGGCTGGCGCGGGGTGAGCAGGCTTTCAGTGAGGAGGTCGAGGCGCAGTGGTTCCGGAGCCTGCTGCGGGAGGTTGCCGAGCGGGACGGGCTGACGGTGTTCGCGTGGTGCCTGATGCGCAACCACTACCACCTCGCGGTGCGGACCGGCGCGGTCTCGCTGGATCGGCCGATCCGGAGCCTCCAGCAACGGGTCACCCGTCGCGTGAATGCCCGTCGGAAGGTCTACGGGCCCTTGTGGCAGGGTCGGTACCGCGCGAAGCTGGTCGAGCAGCAGCGCGACCTCGACCGGCTCGTGATCTACATCCACATGAACCCGGTCACGGCGGGGCTGGTGAGCGACCCGGCGGAGTACCAGTGGAGCGGGCACCGCGAGCTCTTGGGGCTGACGAAGAAGCCGATCGTAGACGTCGACGAGGTCCTCCGGGTTTTCGGGACAACGCGGCGCGCGGCGCGGGCGGCCTACGTGCGGCGGCTCAAGGGGGCGGTCGAGGAGGAGTGGATGGGGGAGCAGCCCGGTCGTCTGCCGTGGTGGCGGCTCGGCAGGCCGCCGAAGGGCGAGGACGAGGATCCCAAGGACGCGGCGCGGGAGCGGCGTCGGCAGGAAGGCGACGTACCGGAGGAGTGCCCCAGGCTGACGGTGGTGGAGTACCTCGAGCTGGGGGCGGAGGCTCTCGGAGTCTCGAGAGACGACCTGAGAGGTCGAAGGCGAAGCCGCGAGATCGTTCGAGCCCGGGAGCAGCTTGCCGTTGTCGGGGTGGAGCGGTATCGGCTGAGGGTCTGCGATCTTGCCGCCGAGATGCAGAAGTCACCGGACGCCATCACGCGGGCGATCTCCCGCGGGATCCGGGGTCGCGCAACGGACTCGGAGCTTCGCCGCGGGCTGGATCGCCTCGACAGCGCGATCGCGGCGCGAGCCAGAAAGCGAATCGGCGATAAGATCGGAAGTGCGTGACTGGCACTTTTTCTCGACTCAGATTCCGATCACTCCGACGCGTGCCAGGCAGCTGCCCCAGCCGGTGAAGGTGTCAAACCTCAGCCGGTACACCGCCCCCCTGTCAAGACGGGGTCGGGCGAGGAGAACCCCGGACCCCGGGCTCAGCTCAGGGCTCGTGCGGTGCTCGAGCGCCACGTCACCCCCACTCGGCGCGGTTCCTGCCCGCCTCCTTGGCGCGGTAGAGCCGGCCGTCGGCGCGGGCGAGCAGCTCCTCCCAGCTCTCGCCCGACCGCAGTCTGGCGCCGCCGATGCTGCATGTGACGGCGATGTCACCCTCCGGGCAGGGCGTCCGCAGTGACCGGACCGCCGCGAGGAGACGCTCCGTCAGAGAACGGGCTGACGCGTCGTCCAGGTCCGCGGCGAGGATGGCGAACTCGTCGCCGCCGATCCGGCACGGGAGGTCGACCTGGCGGACGGTGGCACGCAGCAGGCACGCGATGGCCCGAAGGACCTCGTCCCCGGCCGGATGGCCGCACCGGTCGTTGACCAGCTTGAACCGGTCGACGTCGAGCAGCACCAGCGTCAGCGCACCGTGGCGCTGCGCCGCCCGCTCGACCATCGCACCGCTCTGCTCGTCGAGGCAGCGCCGGTTGTACAGGCCGGTGAGGCCGTCGGTCCGCGCCTCCAGCTCGCGGGCGTCGAGATCCTCGCGGGTCCGCCGCAGGTAGTCGAGGGTCTGCGTCAGCTCCCGGTTGCGCCGGGCCAGACTGGAGACCAGCTCGCGCTCCGACTGCAGCAGGTAGACGCAGGTGGCTCTCAGCAGCTCGACCGACACCTCCGGTGCCGAGCCGAGAAGGCGGGCGAAGTCGTCCTGGCCGATGACCCGCAGCCGGGCGCTCTCGGCGGCGACCGCCGACGCGGTCCGCCGGTGATCGCCGACGATCAACGCGAGCTCGCCGAAGTATGCGCCCCGACGGAGCCTCTTCCGCTCCTGCCCGGGGCCAAAGACCAGGTCGATCGCGCCGTCCTCGACCACGTACATGCAACTCCCGGTCGTCCCCGCCTCGAACACGGTCTCGCCCGCCCCCACCGTCACGACGTCGCCGAGCAGCGCCAGCGCCTCGGCAGCGCGGGACGGCAGGTCGAGCCTGCCGCGACGGTCGTCCGGGGGCGGAAGCGTCAGGCCCGCGCTGCGCGAGGTCACGGCCCGCCCGCAGGCGCCAGCCGTGCCGCCTGCTCCTCGGCGCTGCCGGACCGCCGCCGGCAGAACTCCTCGACGATGGTGCCGACCTCCGGATGCTGCCGTGCCACGGTGCGGAACGCGTCCAGCCCGAGCTCGAGCAGCTCGCAGGAGGTCGCGGCGGTCGCGGTCGCCGTCCGCGGCGTGTCGCGGATCATCGAGATCTCGCCGAAGAAGTCCCCCGCGCCCAGGTCCCGAACCGGTGAGCTGCTGCCGTCGTCGCGCCGGACGTACACACGCACGCGCCCGCCGGCGATGAGGAACATGCTCCGCCGGCGCTCGCCCTCGGTAACGATGATCTCCCCGGGGTCGAAGGTCCGAAGACGCAGCTCCCGGAGGATCGCGGCGATCTCGTTCGCGCCGAGGCCGCCGAACAGAGGCGAGCCCTGGATCGACCGGAGCCTCTCTTCGGGCGGTGCTCCGTCCTCGACCAGCGACGGGTCGAGGTCGGTGAGGATCTCACCGATGTCGCCCGCCGGATCGGGATCGCCGTCCCTGCGCCCCGCCTCACCGGCCGCCGCCGCGGCGATCGCGGCGAACCGTGCCGACACCGTCGGGCGGAAGGCCGCGGAGCGCTCCTTCTCTCGGGCCGCCTCGACGTTGGCCAAGATCGTTCCGACGTCGGTGCGGTCCGGGTCGATCCGCTCGATCTTCTTCAGCACCGCGACGGCCTGGGCCCAGAACCCGGAGTCGGACAGCGTGTCGACGATGTCCAGCAGGATCTCGCTCGCTTCGCGTGGCCGGCCGGCGAGGGCGAGGACGTCCGCCAGCTTCTGCCGGTGGTGCAGGCTGGTGGGCGTGACCTCGACCTCGCGCCGGAGAATCGAGATCGCCCGGTCGTACGCCTTCCTGGCGATCAGCCGGTCGACGTCGGTCGACATCCCGAACCGGTCGAACATCACGCGCCTCCATCCTCGAGAGAATCCGCGCCACGAACCGATGGACCGTCGAGGTGCGACACCGCCTCGGGTGAGCGGTAGGAGACCGCGAGGCGGAAGCACCCCTGCCCGGCGTCGTCGACGCGGCCGTGGATCTCGCCGTCGGGGCGGCCAACGAGACGCAGGCGCACGGCGTCTCCCAGGACGACCGTGCACGGCGCCTCGACCTCCAACCGGCCCCGGGCTCCGGCGACGATCCGCCCGGTGCAGCAGGCATGCGGATCGACGACGTGGCCCTCGTACCGGCCGATGTCCACGGCAACGGGCTCGGCGAGCTCGCGGCACCGCGTCTCGGTCGACGGCAGGCGCAGACCCTCCTCCCCGACGACCGCAGCGACCTCGTGCACGGTTACCTCCGAGCTGAACCCCTTCAACCCGAGGGTCAAGGACCGGTGCGTCTCGACGGCGCCGCCGAGCTCGGCGAGGGTCGCCTCCGAGATCAGCACCTGCCCGCCGACGGTGGCGCCCTCGATTCGGGCGGCGAGCACCACCGGACGGCCGATGACCCCGTACTTGGCCCGCTTGCGGCAGCCGATATTGCCCGCGACCACGTCCCCGGTGCCCACGCCGACGCCCATCGACAGCTCCGGCAGGCCGTGGGCGAGCATCTGCCGGTTGACCTCGGGCATCGCCAGCTGCATGGCCACGGCACACGCGACCGCCCGCCGGGCGTCGTCGTCTCGCTCGACCGGCGCTCCGAAGATCGCCAGGATCGCGTCGCCGACGAACTCGTCGATCAGCCCGCCGTGGGCCAGGATCAGCTCCGCCATGGTGCCGAGAAAGACGTTGAGCAGCGTCACCACGCTCTCCGGCTCGAGCAGCTCCGCCAGGCAGGAGAAGCCGCGCAGGTCCGCCATCAGCACGGTCACACGGCGCCGCTCGCCGCCCAGCTCGAGCGCTTCCGGCCGGCGGAGCAGCTCTGCGGCCAGCTCGTCGGACACGTACCGGCCGAACGCCTCGCGGATGAACCTGTTGCGGACGTCGAGCTCGCTGACCGTGCGCTCGAGGTCTCGCTGCAGGGTGCGCAGCCGGAGGTGGGTGGCGACGCGGACCTCCACCTCCTCGATCTGGAACGGCTTGGTGATGTAGTCGACCCCGCCTTCGGCGAAAGCACGGACCTTGTCGTCGGTCTCGTTCAGGGCACTCAGGAAGATCACCGGGATCGATGCGGTCGCCGGGTTCGACTTCAGCCGCCGGCACACCTCGTAACCGTCGAGGCCCGGCATGTTGACGTCGAGCAGGACCAGGTCCGGCGGGCGGAAGCCGATGACCTTCAACGCCAGCTCGCCGCTCGGGACCGGCCGGACGCCGTAGCCGCGGGCGGTCAGCATCTCCGTTATCAGCCGCAGATTGGCCGGCGTGTCGTCGACGACGAGGATGTCCGCGGTGGCGCTCATCCCTCCGGCTCCTCACCGCATGCACGGGCGATCCCCTCGTACTCGTAGGCCGCGGTGAGTCTCCGAAGCGCCGCCGCGGCCTCGGGATCGGCGACCTCGAGCTCGCCGGCGATAGCGTTGAGCCCGGCCAGGTCGGCGCCCAGCGCCGCGCTCCGGAGTCTCTCGCGGAGCGGGACGGCGAGCCGGGCGAGGACCGATGTGTCGTCGCCGTCCGGCACCGCGGAGACCGACGCGTCGGCGGCGAACACCAGCTCCAGGCCGAGCCGGTCGCGCAGGACCTCGAGGAGGTCGTCCCGCCGGATCGGCTTGCGCAGGTAGTCGTCGGCGCCCGCGTCCAGCACCTTCTGCCGGTCCTCCTCGAACGCGCTGGCGGTGACCGCGATGATCGGCGTCGCCCGGGCTGGGTCGCCCGCCCGCAGCCGGCGCATCGCCTCGTAGCCGTCCATCACCGGCATCACCAGGTCCATCAGAACCAGGTCGTGCCGTTGCCGATCGAACGCGGCGAGGGCCTCCTGCCCATTGCCGGCCTCGTCGACGTCGAAGCCGAGGGGTGAGAGCATCGCGCGGAGAAGGTCGCGGTTGGTGTCCTGGTCGTCGACGACGAGCACACGCGGCCTCCCGCCCCCCCACCGGACGGCGACCACGCGCCGCTCGTCCGCGGCGACCGCCCCTTCCGGCGGCGGCGCGGCCGGCGCGACGACCTCTGCCGTGAAGGTGCTTCCGGCGGCCGGCCGGCTCTCGACCTTCAGGTCTCCACCGAGCAGCCGCGCGAACTCTCGGGAGATCGCGAGGCCCAGGCCGGTTCCTCCCCGGGCCGCGAGACCAGCCCGCGTCTGACCGAAAGGCGTGAACAGCTCGCCCCGCTCGTCGTCGTCGATGCCGGGCCCGGTGTCCTCGACCGACAGCACCACCCGGTCGTCGTCCCCCCGCGCCGCGCGGAGGACGACGTCGCCGGCGTCGGTGAACTTGATCGCGTTGCCGAGCAGGTTGATCAGGATCTGGCGGACCTTGCTCTCGTCGGTTACGACGAACCGGGGGAGGTCCGGCGCCCGCTCGACCTCAAACCCGAGGCCCTTCGAGCGCGCCCGCAGGTCGAACATCAGCTGGACGTCGCGGATCAGGGCGTGGAGGTCGAGGGTGTCGAGGTTTCTGCGCGCCTGGCCCGCCTCGATCTTCGACATCTCGAGGATGTCGTTGATCAGGGACAGGAGGTGCTCCCCGCTGCGAGAGATGACGTCGACGTGGTCGCGCAGCTCCGGCGCGAGCGCTGGAGAGTCGCGGAGGATCTGCGCGAAGCCGAGGATCGCGTTCATCGGGGTCCGGATCTCGTGGGACATGTTGGCGAGGAAGGCGCTCTTCGCCCGGCTGGCGGCCTCAGCGTCCTCTTTGGCCCGGCGGAGGTCGTCCTCGAGGAGCTTCCGGTCGGTGACGTCGCGGACCGTCTCGATGGCGCCGACGATCGCGCCGCTCGAGTCCCTGAGCGCGGTGGCGTTGCCGACGAAGTACAGACCGCCGCCGCCGAGGTGGGTGATGTGTCCCTGGCCGGTGAGGACGTCGCCTCGGCGCTGCAGGTGCGAGTACTTCTCCTCCTCGAAGCTCTCCCACGGCCGCATCACGAGGTCGAGCAGGATCGGCCGGCGCTCGCCATAGAACGGCACGGCGTACGCGTGGTCCCCGCGGCCGATCATCTCCTCCGCCGGGACGCCGGTCATCTCGACCATCGCCCGGTTCCAGGCGGTGATCCGCCCCTCGGCGTCGATCACCATCGTTGCGTCGGGGAGGAACTCGAGGATGTCGGCGAGGCGGCGCTGCGACTCCCGCAGCTCGTCCTGCGCCCGCCGGCGCTCGCTGATGTCCTCGACAAAGCCCTCGAAGCGGACGATCCTGCCGTCGGCGCCGCGGGCGCCCCAGATGTGGAGAATGCTGGGAAACGAGCTGCCGTCGCGGCGCCGGTACGGGACCTCGAACTTTCCCCAACCCGGACCGTTGAGCACCGCGTCGAGGACGCGCCGGCGGTCGTTCGCGTCGACGTAGAACTCGCGCGCGCTGCCGATCGTGCGGACCACCTCGTCCGGCGAGCCGTAGCCGAACATCCGGGCGAAGGCCGGGTTGACCGACAGCACCTCGCCATCCGGGGTCGTCTGGAAGATGCCCAGGACCGCGTTGTCGAACAGGAAGCGAAGCCGCGACTCGCTTTCGCGCAGCGTCTCACCCTCGACCATGACGAGACCTTTTCCTGAAACCGGCGACACGAGTTGAGAACAGGGTCGCCCTCGTGGGACGATTCTACACCCACGTCGGTCTCTCCGCTTGGAGCAGGGAGCTCGGCCGGGCGGGGTACAATGGACTCTCCTTCTTGGCAATCGCCTGCCGCGTCCCCATGAACAATGCTCGAAACGACAACTCGGTCCAGCCGCTTTACGGGAGCGTCAGGCCCCTTCCTGCTCCGATTCGACCTCGCTCGCGGTATGAGCTCTGGTAGTACCGGAGGCGGAGGTGCTGCTGTGCCCGTCACCACGATCGCCATCAGCCTCGACCGTTCGCTCGTGCAGCAGGTCGATCGCATGGTCCAGGCGGGCGGATTCCCAAGTCGAAGCCGCGTAATCCAGGAAGGAAACGTGCCAGTCACGAAACGTGCCAGTCACGCACTTCCGATGTTATGCTCCGCCGAGCGGAGGAGACAGCGGATGTCGAGGCCGGGGCGGGTGAACTTCGAGGGCGCGGTGTACCACGTCTACAACCGACTGGCGCGAGGAGAGCAGGCGTTCAGTGAGGAGACCGAGGCGGGGTGGTTCCGGGGCCTGCTGCGCGAGGTTGCCGAACGGGACGGGCTGACGATCTTCGCGTGGTGCCTGATGCGCAACCACTACCACCTCGCGGTGCGGACCGGCGCGGTCTCGCTGGATCGGCCGATCCGGAGCCTCCAGCAACGGGTCACCCGTCGCGTGAATGCCCGTCGGAAGGTCTACGGGCCCTTGTGGCAGGGTCGGTACCGCGCGAAGCTGGTCGAGCAGCAGCGCTACCTCGACCGGCTCGTGATCTACATCCACATGAACCCGGTCACGGCGGGGCTGGTGAGCGACCCGGCGGAGTACCAGTGGAGCGGGCACCGCGAGCTCTTGGGGCTGACGAAGAAGCCGATCGTAGACGTCGACGAGGTCCTCCGGGTTTTCGGGACAACGCGCCGCGCGGCGCGGGCGGCCTACGTGCGGCGGCTCAAGGGGGCGGTCGAGGAGGAGTGGATGGGGGAGCAGCCCGGTCGTCTGCCGTGGTGGCGGCTCGGCAGGCCGCCGAAGGGCGAGGACGAGGATCCCGAGGACGCGGCGCGGGAGCGGCGTCGGCAGGAAGGCGACGTACCGGAGGAGCGCCCCAGGCTGACGGTGGTGGAGTACCTCGAGCTCGGGGCAGATGCTCTCGGAGTTTCGAGAGACGACCTCAGAAGTCGAAGGCGAAGCGGCGAGATCGTTCGAGCCCGGGAGCAGCTCGCCATTGTCGGGGTGGAGCGGTATCGGCTGAGGGTATGCGATCTCGCCGTCGAGATGCAGAAGTCACCGGACGCCATCACGCGGGCGATCGCCCGCGGGATCCTTGGTCGCGCAACGGACTCGGAGCTGCGCCGCGCGCTGGATCGCCTCGACAGCGCGATCGCGGAGGCGGCAGGGAGGTTACCCCGCGACAAGGTCGGAAGTGCGTGACTGGCACTTTTCCTTTTCTTCTGGCACTTTTCTTCCGCCTTTCGCTGGAGGCGGTGGCCGTCGCGATGCGCGCCCGGCTTGTCTGAGCCTGGCGCGGCGCGGCGTTCCGGCCGACGCCCGCCCGGCCAACGAGCCCTGTCCGGTGCGCGAGCGACCGCCGTTCGACGCCTTGGCACTGCCGGGAGCTTGAGCCCGCTGGCGCATGAAGGCGCTTTTTCGAGCCCCCGAACCCGGGCGGCCTTTCATCGTACGGACTCCAGTGGCGAATCGGAGGTGGATCCATGAGGCAGAGATGGGCCCTCATGATGGCCGTGGCGGTCCCGGTCGCCGTAGGTGGCGCTGCCGGTTCCGTGGCGAGCCGGGACGGGACCACTGCCGGGCCCGGGCCGGAGCCTCCGCGTCCCGGTCGCCTGGTGCAGCTCACCAGCGACCCCGCGGACGAGGTCGAGCCCAAGTGGTCGCCGGACGGCAGGCTGCTGAGCTTCGCCTCGAACCGTGGCGGTCGCTGGAACGTCTGGCTGGTGGACAGCACGGGCGGGGCGCCGCGGGCCCTCACCACCGACCTGGAGATGGTCCACTCCACGTGGTGGTCGCCTGACGGTCGTCGCCTCGCGATCGCCGCTGCGGTCGCAACGCCAGACGGCTACGCGGGAACCGTCGAAGCCCTCGATCTCGCGAGCGGCCGCCGCGAGCCGCTGACCCGCGGCGGACCCGTGGACGGCGCGCCCTGCTGGTCGCCGGACGGGCGCCGCCTGGCGTTCGTCTCGAACCGGTCCGGCAACTGGGACATCTGGGTCGTGGACCTCGCGACCGGCGAGGAGTCGCTGCTCGTGACGCACGAGGCCTTCGACCACTCGCCGCGCTGGTCGCCGGACGGTACCAGGATCGCCTTCCACTCGGCGCGCTCGGGCAACGGCGACATCTGGCTGCTCTCGCTGGCCGACGGCGGTCTGACCCGGCTCACCGACTCGGACGCTCTCGACCACTTCCCGACCTGGTCGCCGGACGGCCGGTTCGTGGCCTTCCACAGCAACCGGGCGGGCAGCTTCGACATCTGGGTGGTTCCGGCATCGGGTGGGGAGGCCGTCCAGCTGACGTCCGGACCAGGTAACGACACCCGCCCGGCCTGGTCGCCGGACGGGACGCGGATCGCGTTCGGCTCGGACCGGACCGGGAGCTCCGACATCTGGGTGCTGGAGCTCGAGCCCGGTTTCCAGAAAGGACATTTGCCATCATCTGCAAGGGACACTGTTCTTTCGAGCGGCGAGCGGCATCCCCGCCGGCGTCCAAGGCGACCTGGACGTTCAGGGGCTCCCGCACGAGCAGGGGGTTGTCACTGGAGATCAGCAGTGTCCCTTGGAGATCTGCAGGTTTCAATGCAGCTCACGCCGGGTCGTCCGTTTCGTCCGGTATCCTCGCCACAAGCTCGAGAAGGCTCTCCCTGAGCTGCGGCAGCTCAACACGGATCGTGTGCCAAACGATGGGCAGGCTCACGCCGAAGTACTCGTGAACAACAATGTTCCTCATCCCGATCACTTCCGGCCACGGCACGCCCGGTGCGACTTGCCTGATCTGATCTGGGATGTTGACCGCGGCTTCGCCGATCACCGTGAGGTTCCGCAGGACGGCGTCGACCACCATGCGTTCGACCTCGAAAGTGCTTTCATCGAGGTCCCCGGTGTACCGTTCCACAGCAGCGATGGCGTTGAGAATGTCGCGAATACGAAAGCGCCAGCTCCTAGGCGGCATGAACCGCCTCACCGAGGATGCGGTTCCGCAGAGCCGGATGGAGGGCGTCGGTTGTTACCAAGTCGACTCGCCGCCCGAGAATCTCCTCGAGATAGAGCTTGACGTGGACGAAGTGGAACAACCCGACACGGCGGTCAAACTCGACGAGAAGATCAACATCGCTGTCTGGTGCTTCCTCGCCGCGCGCTATCGAGCCGAAAAGCGCCAGCTTGGACACACCCATCTCCACGAGAGCTGCACGGTGCTCCCGGAGGACCCTCACCACACGTTCGCGCGTAGCTCCCGTAGCCACGATCCGATCATACCGAACTGATAGGGGCAAAGCCCACATTGTGGCGCCTCCCTCGCCGATCTCAGCGTCGGCTCCGAGTCCGCCTCTGCAAGGGACACTGTTCTTTCGAGCGGCGAGCGGCGAGTGGCATCCCCGCCGGCGTCCAAGGCGACCTGGACGTTCAGGGGCTCTCGCACGAGCAGGGGGTTGTCGCTAGAGATCAGCAGTGTCCCCTGGAGATCCCTGGAGATCTGAGCGGAGAGTGCCCGAAGTGTCGGTCCCGAGACCCAGTCGAGTCTGGTGC
Organism: uncultured Acidobacteriota bacterium; assembly: GCA_963714745.1. GTDB lineage: Bacteria > Acidobacteriota > Thermoanaerobaculia > Thermoanaerobaculales > Sulfomarinibacteraceae > CAVQPK01. Next base: position 389,937 of record CAVQPK010000005.1, on the reverse strand, counting down.
TTCGTCGAAAGGACGTTAGAATCAGAGTATGCCCGTCGTGTCGGTCTTCTTTGGGATCGTGGTTCGGATGTTCTACCAAGAGCATGGAGTTCCTCATTTTCACGCGGAGTACCAGGGTCAGCAGGCGACCTTCACCTTCGACGGCGCGCTGCTGGCGGGCGCGCTCGAGTCGCGAACGGCGCGCCGTTTGATCGAGGAGTGGGCGACGCACCATCGTGCGGATCTGGAGGCGAACTGGAACCGAGCGAGAGCCGGCGAGCCGCTCGAGCGCATCGCCCCTCTGGACTGAGGAGAGCGTCATGAGGTTTCTTCCAACTGTAGTGCGCGCCGAGTTTCGCGGCGGTCACAGAATTCACCTGGTCTTCAACGACGGGCTGGAAGGCACCGTCGACTTTTCGTCCTGGCTCGACGGTCCGGTCTTCGAGCCGCTCCAGGAGCCTTTCTTTTTCCAGCGGTTCTTTCTCGACGGCGGAACGGTGACGTGGCCCAATGGCGCCGACGTTGCACCCGAGACTCTCTACGAACGCGCGAAGGCCGACGAAGCCGCCTGACCCGAACCCGAGCGGCGATCTGCAAGGGACACTGCTCTTTCGAGCGGCGAGTGGCATCCCCGCCGGCGTTCAAGGCGACCTGGACGTTCAGGGGCTCCTGCACGAGCAGGGGGTAGTCACTCGGGCGGGAATCGCTGGTCGCTGTTGGTGGGACCAACGGTCGCCCGCTCTCCAGGCAGACACCGGTCCCGGACGACGGCTGCTTGAGCCGCCCCGAGTCGAGGCCGACCCGGCGTCAGAAGGAGACCGCCGTGCTGCGCTGCTCGCGCAGAGAGAGGTGAATCCCCCCGAGCTGCGGGATCGGGTGTCGCCTCCTCAGGTACTGCCCCGTATCCCTCAGCCGCGCCAGCTGCTCCCGGATGAAGCTCTCGCTTCCGACCGCCAGCCCGTCGACGAAGTACCTGAGCCGCTTGCGGTAGAGCCCCTGCGTCGAGAAGCCGCGGGCGATCTCCTGCTCCAGCACCTCCTGCGAGATCGCCCTCTGCCCTTCCTTGGTCGGCACGCTCCCGCGGTAGTAGAGGCGCTGCCGGTACTCGACGAGCGCCTTGTCCCTCGTCGGCTGGGCGAGGAAGCCACACAGCGGCGCGAGCCACCCGTCATGACCCAGCTCACGCAGGGCGATCGACGAGCCCTGCCACTCCTCGGGGCGCACGACCAGCCCGGCGCGAACCGGATTGAGGTCGACGTAGAGCATGCAGTCGAGCACGGCCTGCATGTCCCCGAGGCAGACCGACTTGAAGCGGTCGGCCCAAAACCGCCCCCGCCGCTGGTAGCTACGGTTGTACCAGCGGGCAAAGGCCGACTGGATGCTGCGCATGTACTCGGAGAGGTCGAAGAGCCGCCTCCGGTAGTGCTCCCAGTCGTCGTCGCCCCACAGGTCGACCCGACGCTGCGACGCCTCGCTCGGGTACATCAGGCGGGTACGGGCGCGAAGCTCCCGCCGGTCCACCGGCCGCGGCCGGTCGAGCTTGACCACCAGGTGGTAGTGATTGCCCATCACGGAGAAGGCCGCCACCTCGCAGAAGTAGATCGCCGAGTAGTGGCGGATGGTGTCGATGAGCCGGCGCATCGGCACGGCCTCCGACAAGGGGTACTCCCCCTTGTACGCCGTGACCCGGCCGCAGAGGTGGTACCAGGCGTCCGCTCCGGTGGGTTTCAATCTGCCAATCCGAGGCATACGTACCTCCGGGATCGACAGCGTGGACGGGTTCCAGCTCCACTGTATCGCCCACTTCAGAAGAGGACAAGAGATCAGCAGTGTCCCTTGGAGATCAGCAGTGTCCCTTGGAGATCGTGTATCGCCCACTTCAGAAGAGGACAAGAGATCAGCAGTGTCCCCTGGAGATCGTTCCGATCTCACCCACTCCTCTCGGGCTTTCCAGCGCAACGCGACGGCTCATCGGGGTCACCCGTCGTACGCTGCGACCGGAGGTGGTCGACCAGCCGCTGAGCCTCCTCCAGCCAGGCGAGCTTCTCGGAGAGAGGCAGCCTCGCGAGCCGGCGGGCCTGCGCGTCGCGATGCGCCTGCCACCCGAGCTCGGCCGGGGGCACCGCAGCAGGCTGGTGGTCAGCCATCTCGGCGCTCTCCTCGGAGAGTTTCGAGCCGCTCGATGTCCAGGAGATCCTGCGAGCGACCCGCCGCCCGCTTGAGGCGGATCAGGTCGTCGAGGGCGACGAAGGTGGCCTCGACTCCCGGCGCGACCTCGAACCTCTCGGCGCGAAGGTAGGCGTCGTCGAAGCCGAGAGGGTCCTGGACGAAGAGGTCGACCTCGGTCGCGGGATGGCGGTCGCTGGAGAGGGAGAAGACCGTGAGGCCTTTGTCCCTGACCCAGCCGGCGCGGATACGGGTGTCGGCGAAATGCTCGATCGGCACCGGTGGCCTGGGGGTGTAGCCTAGGGCCGCGAGAGCGGCCATCGCCCGGCGGAGGTTCGGCTCTCTGAGGTCGAGGATCAGGTCCACGTCGGCCGTGAAGCGGACATGCCCATGCGCCACGACGGCGAGCCCTCCGGCCACGAGATACCGGACACTCGCGCCGTTCAGCGCCTCGATGATCGCCTCGACGCTCGACCGCTTCACGGCACTCACTCTATCCCAGGATTCGCGGGTGCGGCCACTCTCCGACTGCCCGGCCGGGGTTCGTCTCGGGGGTGCCGGGAACCACCGACACGAAGCCTCCGAGCAGGCCCTCGTGTTTCCCTTCACGTGCCGGCGCCGAGGGTGAAGGGGATGTCGGCGCGGCTCTCGGTCAGCTCGATGACCAGCCGCCAGCGACCGGGTTGGACGCCCCCCGGTACGGCGAAGACCAGTGGGCCCGCGCAGACCGTGAACGCGTTGAGGTACAGCGTGTCGAAGGCGAAGCTCTCGAAGGGTCCGGCCAGGAACCAGCGGTCGCAGGGGTGCTGGGTGTCGTCGAAGGTCAGACGCCTGGGCAGGTCGGCGAGCGCCTGTCGGACTCGCACGCGGTTCTCCGGGTAGACCTCCTGGTAGGCGTCCTGTGAGATGAGCTCGAGGCGGCGTCCGTCGGGGGTGCGAAGCGAGATCCGGTCCCGGTGAACCTCCGGCCTGCCGCCGCTGCCGGTGAGCTCAACGGCGAGGATCAGCCAGCGGTCGCCGGGGTTGCTCAGGGCGTCGGCGTACCCCACCGTCGCCGCGAGCCCGGCGCCGCGGTAAACGACCCAGCTGTGGCCCTGGTCGACGACGCCCGGCTCGTCGACGTCGGGCCCGGAGGAGGTCGCGCATCCGGCCAGGAGCAGCGCCGCGAGCAGCCAGGGTCGGGTTCTCATCACGTCCCCTCGTCTGAGCGTAGCCGCAGCACCCACCGGGCCACAACCCCGGGTGCTCCCGCGGGCTCGGGCTGATCACCGAAGACCCGCTCGCCCGGAATCCGAAAGTCGAAGATGCGGTGCACCGCACGCGTGAGGTGCGTCCTCCCCGGCATGGTCACCGGCAGCTTCGCCCGCTCGACCACCCTTTCGATCGGAAACGGGTGACGAGCATTCCTCGTGCGATCCTGAGGTGCCGAGAGCTCCGCGAAGGAGCGGGTTCTCGTTCTCCTTCCGCGTTCGGACCGGCGTCGCCGTCGCTTTACCTTCGCGTCATCCAGAAGTCGCCCCCTTAGAGGCCGTTCGGCTCGGTAGAGGTGCCTCAGGTGGGCAGGATCGCGATGTGCATCAGTCGCCTTCGCCCGTCGTCGCAGAGCAGCAGGTCGAGGGAGTTGGTGCGAATCGCGTAGGTGCCGTCAATGAGCCGCGGATCCGGAAACGCGTTTGCCGCTCTGGCCGGCGGGGAGGACGTGGGAGACGCGGCGACAGCGGTGCCGCCTTCCCCGACCTCGATTGAGTCGATCAGCTCGCCGATCGCGGGGCGTTTCGGTCGAACACGCCGTCACTGGTCAGGAAGATCACGACCACGGCCTGTGCCCCAAACCGTGTCAGCGCCCCAACCACGAGCGAGGCGGCATCCCCACTGAGGGATGGGACCAACAGCCGGTGACTGCGTCGAATCCTCATCGGTGCCGCGTGTCGTCCGTCAAGAACGGGCAGAGCGGGAAGTGACCGTCCTCCGACCTCTTCGAATCCACCGCAGCGGTCCTCGGATCGAGTCGACTGCCGACCCGCAGGAGCTCGTGCCGGAGCCTGGGCGGGGGTGCGGGCGCGTAGGGTTGGCGCTGCTCTCGGCATGGGACAGATCGCGTGTCCGGGTAAGATGATGAGATAGCGGCACTAGGTACCGAGTCGACGGGGAGGGAGAGCATGCACCGCGGCGCCTCAACGGTTTTCAGGATGCCGGCTGCGATCACGGTACTGCTCCTCGCACCCGCGCAGCCGGTGCCGCTCTGGGCGGCCGAGCCGCCCGCGGAGCTCTTCCAGGTCGGCACCCCCATCACCGTGACCGACCCCGCGGGCAGCCGCACCGTCGGCGCCACCGCTCTGCGCAAGGAGACCGTGCAGGAGACCGTTCGCCTGGGCCGGGAGGCGGTGACCCGGGTGGTGCAGGGGATCCTCGGCCGGGGACGGTGGGCCTTCTTCGGCGACGGCTCGCTGGAGATTCGACCGCTCGACCGCGACAGCCACGCCATGACCATGACCGGTCACTGGCAGCGCGGGCCCGACGGCATCCTCCTCTGCACCGCCGCCGATCCGCTGGGGCATCCGGTGCTGATGACGCGATTCGAGGGCCGGCTGCGGCGGGACGAGCACGGCCTCGCCCGGGTCGAGGGCACCTTCGAGAGCCGCTACGGCATGGTTGCGGGCGGCGTCGTCGGCGCCACCGGCGTCGTGTTCCACGTCTCTGCACGGGTACAGCTCGTCCTGGAGCAGCCCGTCCGCCGCCACGACGAGGCGCCCGCCATGGTGTGGTCGGCAGGAGAGCCGCGTTTCGAGCCCACCCGATCCCAGGACGACCCGGAGCCGCTGGCCTCGGCCGTGGGCGACCCCACTCTCGAGTCCATCTTCCGGGAAGCGGGTGAGGCGCTCGCGGGCGCCCACGACGCGATCGAGGATCTCGCCGCCGCGCGCATGGGCGCCCTCCTTCACGGATCCTGGTGGGAGCTCTACCCCGACGGCGAGATGGTGATCTGGCCCGGCCCGCATCCGGAGAAGGCGGACGGGAGCCTCACCACCCTCGCCGGCCGCTGGCGGAGGACCGGCGACGGGATGGAGTTCGAGGCTGCCGCCCTCGACCAACGGGTGCTCGGGTCCACGGGCGACGACCAGACCCGCTGGACGGTGAGCGGCCGGGCCCAGGAAGCGGAGCGCGGCCTGGTCGTGCTCGCCATCACCGCGACCCTCGAGGACCGACCGCCGGGTCAGCCACCCGAGCTCCATCGGCAGGAGCTGGTCCAGACGGCCCGCCTGCTCCAGCGGGGTCTGCCGTAGGTGGGCTTCCAAGTCACTCCAGGTCAGACACGTCCGGCGATTCGTCTGCGAACGTCGGGATCGTCTGACCGGGTAGGGTTGTATTCGCGCCGTTGAATGGTGAGATTGCAGCGACTGCTCTCGGCCCCGGTGCCGAGTGCAGCAGTCCACTCTCACTCCGTGGCCGAGCTCGGAGCGATCTCCACGATCGCGCTCTCCATGAGGCCCGCTCCGCGGCTGGCCGTGTTCGATGCGGAGCCCGCGGCTCGGAGTCGCAGAGAACGCGAGCCGTGCGTCAACCCCTGCCGAGGCGGACAGCTGCTCGCCGGTTCACCTTGTCGCAGCGACGACCTCGGCGTAGATTGGCTCGTGTAGGCAACCCTTGGAAACCCACGTCCGACGGTCGGAGACCTGGAGGGGTGGCATGCGGCTGGCGACGCTTGCGGTTGCGGTGCTCGCGGCGGTATCCGGGGCTGAGGGCGCCGCCTCCGACTGGATCGTCACCGGGCAGGAAGTGGTCGAGGACCGGGCGATCGTGCTCGACGGCGACCTGATCGTGCACGGCGGCGCGAGCCTGACGCTCCGGCGATCCACCCTCACCTTCAACAACGAGTCCCACGGCGAGCACGGAATCCGGGTGGAGACCGGCGGCGGGATCACGGTCGAGCAGGGCTCGCTGATCACGGCGGCCCGCAGCGAGGGGACGTTCTTCTTCATCGTCGAGGACCGCGCGTCGCTGGCGATGGAGGACAGCGAGCTCAGACGCTGCGGGGCGACCACCGAGAACTGGCGCGAGGGCACCGGCCTCATCGTGCGCGGCAGCGTGCAGATCCGGAACTGTCGCTTCGCGGAGAACGACCATCTGTTCCTCACAGGCCCCGGAAGCGGAGGCGAGATCTCGGGCAGCACCTTCGAGGCGACCACCGCGTACCAGGCCCACGTGGCGATCGCGCAGCGGACCGGCGTCACTCTCAGCGGCAACACCTTCGGGTCGTGTCCCACCTTCAGCATCACCATGGGCTTCGGGCACTCGACCCGGATCGCCGGCAACACCTTCGTCGACAACGGGGAGGGCGCGGCGCACTTCTGGTACTCGTGGGACGGCGAGTTCAGCGGCAACACGGTGCTCGCCGGCGGCGGGCCGTGGGCGACCAGCCAGTCCGGGAACATCCTGATCGCCGACAATCGGTTCGTGCCGGGGGTCGGGATCAACCCCGGCGGCGCCGGCGTCGCGGCGATGTTCGCCAGGAACGTCTCGGTCCTGCGCAACACCTTCGGTCACAACATGTGGAACGTCCTGGTCGCCTACTCCTCGGACTGCACCGTCGCCGACAACGTGATCGAGGCCTTCGGTGAGCCGGACCTGTGGCAGCACGCCCACATCGAGCTCCACCACGCCTCGCGCAACGTGGTCGCGAACAACACCATCCGCTCCCGGCGCGACGTCATCCCGATGTGGCAGCGGACCGGGATCCTGGTGTGGGGCCGGTCGAGCGACAACGTGATCCAGGGCAACGAGATCGACGTCGGAAAGCGGGGAATCGTGGTGCTCTGGGGATCCGACCGCAACCTGGTCACTGACAACACCGTCGAGCCGACCGACGAGCAGCCGGTGATCGTCGAGCAGTCGTCGGACAACGTGATCCACCACAACAACTTCTTCGGCGGCGGAAGGCCGGCGTTCGACGACACCGGAACCAACCGGTGGGACGACGGCTCGGCGGGCAACTACTGGGGGGCGGAATCCGTGGGCGGTTCGGCGCCGTACCCGGTCCTTCCGGCGGGGCAGGACGACAACCCGCTGCAGGTGCCGGTGGCGATTCGCCGCGCAGAGATCGCCTCGAAGCCGGCCCTGCCGATCGTGATCGAGGACTACGACGGGCTCGTAGTCAGCGACGAGCGCGAGATCGCAGGGCAGACGATCGGCCCCTACCGGTGGCTCGAGGTCAAGCCGGGGGCGAAGCTGGTGCTGCGCGACACCACCGTGCAGATGGTCGGCGACGGGCACGGCATCATCGTGCGGCCCGGGGGTGCGCTCGAGGTGCTCGGGAGCCGGCTGATTCCGTTGACGCCTGAGCTCGGGGGCTGGTTCTTCCAGGCCGAGGCGGGCAGCTCGCTGGTGATCCGGGACAGCGAGGTCCGTGGCGTGGGGGCGTGGCCGGGCTGTGGCGACTGGGTCTGGATCGGGGTCTAGCACGTTGTCGGCGACAATCGAGCGCTCGGCGATCACGGACTCGCGTGTGTGCGATTTCCCTCAACGAACAGGGCCCGTTCCGGATCCACGGCAACACAGTGACCCGCAGCCTGGACCTGCATCAACAGCTTCGCCTCGGGGGACTCGATCGTCGGCAACACCCTCGACCGCTGCCTCGACATCGGCATCTGGTCGGGAGACCGCGCCACCATCCGCCGCAACTACCTGGGGCACGTGTGGATGACCGCAATCGTGACCAACGCGGACGCGACGGTCGACGGCAACCGGGTCTTCGATTCGGAGGCCGGGATCCAGGTCTACCACCGCGGCGTGGTGACGAACAACCTGGTCATGGGCAGCCTGTCGTGGGGACTGGTGAACTACGGTTTCGACACGCTGGTCCGGCGCAACCTCTTCCAGGGCAACGGGGGAGGGGTCGACTCGGTAGGCTCCGCCACGCTGTGCGCCAACGCGTTCGTCGACAACACGGTCCAGGCGAGGAGGTCGGGAGAGCGCAACTCCTGGGCCTGCGACGAACGCGGAAACTACTGGAGCGACTACCACGGCACCGACGGCAACGGCGACGGGATCGGCGACAGCTGGTACACGGGCATCGAGGGAGGCGACCGGGACGAGCACCCGCTGATGTCCTCGCCCTTCGGGCCGCGCCGTGCCAGTGGTGTGCTGCCCGCCCGGCACTAAGTGTCGGCGGCTCTCGAGAGGTCTCCGTGGCGCCTCGTCCGGCACCTGATCCAGGCTACGGGGCCCGTACCCGACCCTCCTGGATCAGGTTGACGAGAATCCCGTCGCGGTCGCGGAACAGCATCTCCCTCGCCTGGACCTCCAGGTCATCGCGCGGGAACAGCACCATCGGCGGCGAGATCACGGTGAAGCCGGCTGCCGTGACCTTCTGGGCGATTCCGTCGATGTCGTTGGTCATGAACACCACCGCGACGTCGCCGGTTCGCGCGGCGGCCTCCTGGACCGGGGCCGGGATCCTGGAGCGCTCGTCACCGAGCTGGAACAGGCCGAGATTGCCGTAGACCACGTCGCCGGATTGCAGGATCTTGGCCTTGATCGTGAGACCCCGGGTGCCGAGGATCTGGTTGAAGGCCTCGTCGGCGAACTCGCGCTCGAACCGCACCCGCAGGCCGAGAATGTCCCGGTAGAGCTTCACGGACTCGTCCAGGTCGCGCACCAGGATCGAGGCCCGCGACATGGGCGACAGCTTGAAACCGTCGGGGATCGGGTTGCCGGGCGAGGGCTGAGGGGAGCCGAGGACTCCCGTGCCCGCCACGACGAGAACGGCGAGTGCGGCGATGAGCGCGGCGACGGACTTTTTCACTGACGTGACCTTTCTGTGGTGATGCAGTTCGAAGCAGAGGTGGCGTCGACGGGTTCGATCATCGTCTGTCGGCGCACCTCGGCGTCGCGCCGGCGGGAGCGCCCTCGTGCTCGAAGCTGAAATCGGCGCCGGGCTGATGGAGCCGACATCCACACCGCGCAGGGAGACCAGCGCGTCTAGCCGGCCTCATAGAACTCAACCCAGCTCCCGTCGGGCGAGCGCACGGCGAAGAGGTTCACCCGGCCGTAGGGCTCGATGGGAATCTCGATCGGCCCGACCACGAGTGGAACGCCTCCGGCCTTCAGTGCCCGGGCGTAGTCCATCAGGCCGGTGCATGGAAACCGCACCAGGAGAACCCCCAGGTTCGGGGGAACCGCGAGGGCGCTGAAGTCCCGCCCGATCAGCTCACCCGGCGCGAACAGCTCGAGGCACCCCACGACCACACCCTGCGGCTGCACGATGGCGACCTTGACCGGCGTGCTCATGGCGATGGCGTAGGGCAGCCCGAAGATGTTGGCTCCCGGCGGCTGCCAGGTGATCTCGGTCTCGAGCGCCACCTTGAACCCGAGCCGTTGCACGTAGAAGTCCAGGGCCTCTTGGTAGTTCCGAACGACTTGAGGCGCGTTGAACGGCGCACCGAAACGGCCCGGGAACGCGCCCGGCTCGAGCGCGGGCGCGAGGCGCTCGACGAGCGAGAAGACGACGCCGTCGTGGCCCGTCGCGACGCCCTCGATGACGGTGAACGGGCCGAACTGATACCTCACGGGATCGTGATGGCCGACCCATCCGCGCCGCTGCAGCGATCCGAAGCTCTCGTGCATGCTGAGGACGCGGGAGGATACGTTCGAGAAGCCCCCGACGTCCCAGAAGCGGCCGCTGGAGCGGATCTGTCGTTGCTCCACGTCGTGGAACTTCACCAGCCGCACGTAGCCTCGGTCCTCGCCGGGATTGGCGAGAAGCACCTCGTCAATGCGTGTGGTCTCGGCGAGCCCCCATGCGACGGCTTGGCGGGAGGACGCTCGACCCCGGTGGAGGACCCCCCAGCCGGCCACCTCTGCGTAGAGCCGTTCGGTTGCGGCCAGGTCGTCGACGCTGAAGACCACCTCGTTCCAGCCGGGGCTGTTGCAGTCGATCATCCTGTCTCCAGTGTGTGTTCTCGGCTCTGATGACGCGCCATGAAGATGGGAAGGTCTGCCGGGTGACCACTCATGGCATCTTATCGCGTTCGCCTGGGAGCTCCGGCGCCGGTGTTCGTGACCTCCTGACAGGCGGCCAGACTGTTTCGCGAGAGCTCGCCAGCTGACCTCTCGCCGAGACATCGGTTGCGGTGCACGTTCCCAGATGCCAGCCGTCTCTCACCCGCTGCAGGTGCTTGCTTTCGCCAGGATGAGCACTAGATTCGAGACAAGCTCAGCCGCGCCGCTACAAAGGGAGGATGTCGAATGCGAACGCCCCGATCGTGTCGCGCAGCCGTTGTGGTGCTGTTGGCCGTCGCTCCGGTCATGCTGCTCCAAGTGAAGGTGGTTCAGGCAACATCGCCCGGCCCGGAGGTGGCCGCTGCCTCCCTCCGGGCGGAGCTCGGGGGCAGCGACCAGTGGTGGGACGAGCCAGACGCCTTCGGCCTTCAGGACGGAGAGTATGAGTTTCTGAGCGCGGCGGACTTCTCGCTGTTCAACATCGCGACCGGCCTGACCCTACTGTACGAAACCTCTGAAGGAACGCTCTACCTGCACAATGCGGGGGTCGACGACATGGTCTGGGCATCACCCCACGTGCCGCAGGGAGCACAGATACAGGGGTTCAGGATGTTCTACTGCGACACCCACGCCGCCAACAACCCGAGGCTGACGTTGATGCGATTCACCGGCTACACAGCCTTCACGAGCGACGCGCTGTTCTCCGAGGTCACCTCCGAGGAAACACCGGGCTGCACCAGCGTGTACTGGTCATTGCTCCACACGGTCGATCTCGGGACACCCGCCGGTACCTTCTACGCATTCCTCGTGCGACTGCCCGCCAGCGGGTACTCGTTGCGACTCAAGGGGATCCGGGTGTTCTGGAAGCGTCAGGTCAGCCCGGCGCCGGCGATCGCCACGTTCACGGACGTGCCCACGGGTCACTGGGCGTACCAGCACATCGAGGCGCTGGCGGCCTCCGGCATCACCGCCGGCTGCAGCGCGACCGAGTACTGTCCCGACGCCACGTTGACGCGGGCGCAGATGGCCGTCTTCCTTGCCAAGGCGCTCGGCCTTCACTGGTACGCGTACTGAGTCCGATCCAGGGGTACTGCGATTCCCCGATTCGCGTTCGCCATCATGGGCGGAGCTCCGGTGCCGAGTGCAACAATCCAACAACAAGCACCGGCCGCCCCGGATCTCTTCTATCCCGCTCCGGCGGTCCTCCGATCGGCCCGACTGCCGGCCCGCAGGAGCGCGTGCCGGGGCCGGGCTTCGGGCACGCGGTTTCAGCGGTGCCAGCGGTGCCATCTCGTTTGTGGTTGGTCTGAGGTTGGGCGAGCCACGCTGGCGTGATCGGAGCACCGGGCCGATGTGATTGACCGTCTAGCTCTTGCGCTTTCGTTATTGGATTATTGCACACGGCACCGGAACGGCGCCGGAGCGAGTCACTCCCGAGTCAGCAGGTCAGACCGCGTCGGAGGCGACTGGCAGGAGGCCCCAGCTCGACGGGAGACGGACGTCGAGCCCCCCGAGGTGCAGGTCGGCCTCATCGAACTCCCGGTTCACCGGTCGCACGAGGACCGGGAGCTCGCCGTGCATGCGCTTCTCGATGGCCCGTACCGCGGAGCGCTGCGAGAAACCGGCCTGCTCGAGCACGGCTTTCATGTCGGCATGCATCCCGAAACGGAGCATGGAGACGACGTCGAAACGTCGCGTCGAGATGATAGATGAGAGCACCTCCCGCAATGCAGCGCGATCGACCTGGGCGTGGTCGAGAATGTAGGCCCTTCTGCCGTTCGCAGACAGGCCGACGACGACGAAGGCTCGCAGTGCATCGCCGTCGGTCAAGGAGTAGAAGAGATAGTGGTGTCGTGGGGACCGGTAGCGCCACTGGAAGAACGACGCGTCCCTGGCGAGGACTATCAGGTCCTCTGGGGACTTCCGTCGGCGAGCCAGCACAGCCATGGCGTCGGGTCTGGGACTGCCGGACACCGTGACCGCGCCAAGGCCACTGCGCCGCACCGTCCCAGCCTTGCTTCCGAGCAGGCCGGCCGAAGCGAGCAGATAGCGGAGCAGGCCGGGTCCGGTCGTGCGGGTCAGGAAGTACTTCGGTGCAACTGGAAGAAACCCGAGGCGCAGATAGCCGGGAAGCGACGGCGCGGTGCAGGAGAGGTTCAGAAAGAGGCGATATCCTGAACCGAACTCCTCGGCTGCGAGACGACCCATGGCGACCGACAGCCCGGTGCGTCGGTGGCTCGGGTGCACGCAGGTGTCACCCGGGCGCAGCAGGCCGTATCGATGCTCGCCGACCTCGACCTCGACGGGAAAGTAGCCCCGGAAGGCGACGACCTCGCCATCGTGGACGGCGACGATGCCAGGCAGCCCTGCGGCATGCGGGTTGTCGACGTACTTCCAGGTGAAGTAGGCGTCGTTCTTCTCATCGTTGTCGCCCCAGAGGTGCTCGAGCACTCGGACCACGCCGCCACGGTGGTAGGGCTCGTAGGGGCAGATCTCGGGTGCAGCCATCTTCCTCCAGCGCCGGCGGGCTCAGGTCTTCGGTCGGCCGTGCGCGCGGTGGTCCGGCGGCAGGCTGCGGATCACGGTGCCGGCGTGCAGCACATCGCGGTGCGCGCTCGCGATCTTGCCGATCAGGAGATCGACGGGGTGGGGCGGTTCGGAGGCCGTCTCACATCTGCTGCCGGCCTGCTTCTCCCGGTTCAATCGACCCGACTCCTTTCGTCGCATGATGGGACCGCGCACAGCGCGAAGCACGCGAAGAGGGCCGCGAAGAGAAGTCGAACGTCACCTTTGCGATCTTCGAGTCTTCGCGGTTCTGAACCTCGGGCGTACCTCAACCCGTGACGGTGGTCAGTGCGCGCCAGACCAGCTCGAGCTTCGAGACAGCCTCTTGGATCAGGCCCCGGCGCTCGAGGTGCCTGGTGGAGTTGATCATTCCGAATCAAACGAGTACCCCTCGAGGAACGGGTACCGATCGATGCCTCGATGCACCCGGTCGATGAGCGAAGGCGACCACCGGAAGTGGCCGTCATGCCGGCTTCGATGCGGGGAATCGTAGACAATACTCGTACAATCAACAAGATAGTCTTCCGGCGCGTCGACGCCGAGGAACCCGCACAGGGCCTTCAGATGTGCGGCCGGCTCGTGCACGAATCGCGCGTGACGAACGTCGAAGATGGCGTCCTCCGGATAGCTGCTCTTGAATCGCTGAACAGAATCACACACCGAGAACAGATCGTCGATCCCTGCCTCGTCTCGTCCGGCGAACTCCGTCGTCCGGCGCGCCCGCGTGCTGATGATGTCGAACGGATTGCGGGTGACATGAATGAACCTGATCGGGGTCGTGACCTGACGCTCGAGCCGCTCGCGGTACTTCGGGCTCATGCTGAGTCGGATCGAGGCGCCGTAGCCTTCCTTGTCGCCGATGACCCTCAGACGGCGCACCCTGCCCTGCCACTGGTTCGGCACCTCGTAGGTGTAGTGTCCGAGAAGACTGCCGGGCGCCGCGGACCGGCGCGCGTTGTCGAGAATCAAGGAAAAGACCTGCCTGCGGCCGAACCCGAGATAGAAGTACCTCAAGGCGGGAAGCTCGTGCGAGATCGCGATCTCCGGATGGGCGTTCAAGAGGGCGCCGACGAGGGAGTGGCCGCTGCGCGGATATCCGATGAACTCGCAGTAGGTTTCGACCTCATCCAGGAGCCTTCTATTGGCAAAGCCCTTGACCAGCGAGGGCAGGTACACGACGGCTGCACGAGCGAGCTTTCGCGCCCCCTCCGCGGTTCGGGATGCTCCCTTTGATCCGACCATCCTCATCGACTGCATTCACCGAGTTTTCCCAGAGTCGCCAGCAGCTGCTCGACATCGACGCGGAGGTCGGCATCGGGGTCGTCGGTTCTCCCTCGAGCAACGTCACACACGAGGCAACCATATCTGAACCCGAAGCCCCGGGCGAGGTTCGCGTTTCCGGGGAGAACCCTTGCGTTGAAGAGCTCGAGCACCTTCGGAGATCGGGAGAACATCAGGTTGACGAGGCCCGCACCATGCGGTCCGACGACCCACTCGGCCTGTGAAAACAGCCGCACCTGGTCCGCGAAGCGCATTTCGCCGAGCCGATAGGGCACGAACCCGAGCGGTCTGAGCGCGTCGAGAACGTCGTCCTCGTTCACGACTCGACGACACGAGGCGTCGCCTCGCGAGACCCACACTCGAGCCGCGTACCGCCCTTGACGACCGTTCTGGGAGCCGAGAGTCGCGAGCACACGATCCCGCACCCACCTGCAGGCGGAAACCGACATCGGCCGGTCGTACCGGTCGCCCAGGTACTGTCGGCGAAACGAAGGCATGACCAGGCGTCGAACGTGGGCTCGGCCCTCCGGCACGACAACTCTGGCTGCGGGGTCATGCCCCACGAGATCGAGCGCATCGATCTGGTAGCGGGTCATGTTCTCGGGGACGATCAGGAGCGGCCTGCGCCCGGTCTCGCGCTCGTAGTGCTCGAGCCCTTCGATCCTCGGCAGGACATCGAGCAACCAGTGCCAGATGTTGTTGGTCCAGGCATTGGTCAACAGGGCAGCCAGGTCGAGAACGGTGCCACTGGTGCCGCGAAGCTGCTTCCGTATCAGCGGCGCCACAGGGATGAACAGCGCTCGATGCTGTTCGAACGGCTCGAGCTGTGGCGGGGTGCTCTCGACGATGACCCCACCGTCAGCGTCGAAGGCGAGCAGCGGCGGCCCGACGACCTCGGCGTCGCGAATCTCGAACACCGCCGGTCGCGGGAAGACCACGGTTCGCGCCGGGAGGCTCCTCTCGACCAGCTCGTGCCGAGGTCCCGCGGTGACGGGGTTGGAGTAGTGAACAACTTCCTCGCATCCGAAATGCACCTCGAGCTCACCCGATGCAGCCTCGAGCTCCGACCTCGTCACGAAGCGGAGCCCGAAGGACCTTTCGAGCGCGAAGAGCAGCGGCCTGGCCCACAACAGGACCCGCCAGCGGCTGCGCATCCAGCGGCGATGCAGAGTCTGAGTGAAGGGAAACGAATGCAGGAGGCTCGATACTCTCAACTCACCACCACGTCCGGAGGATGCAACACATCGAAGAGTACCAAGGGTACCTCGGAGGGGGGATTCCCTCCCGCCGAAGACTGGTCGGTTCGCAGGCTCGTGATGCCGGAGCCGTCGCTCTCCCTCGATTCCCTACCAAATCACCGAGCTGATCATGCAGTCGTTTCGTGACGAAGCCGACGCGAAAGCTCGCCGGCCGCTGGTGGTGATCTTCCCCTTGATCGAAGACCTCGATCTGTTTCGGCGCAGTGGCACGTGGACCTATCAACCTCTGATCGATCGGCTGCGGGAACGGTCTGTGCCTTTGCTCAACCTGGGTGAAGGTCTCGCCGAGTATCTCGGAGATCGCGAAACCGCGTCGATCTACACGCGGCCCCGGGGCGGGCACCTCAACGCCGAGGCCAGCGTGGTGGTGGCCGAGATCGTGGAGAGCCACCTGCGCAGGTCCGGCGATGTGGCAGGGCTGGACAAAGGGCGGTAGGCTGCCGCCAGGACGCGATCGCGAGGGAAGGAGGTGAGCGGTGTTCGAACGGATCCTGTTGGGTGTCGGGCGGTGGATGGTGCCGGTGCCGGAGCGGCTGTTCCGGACCATGGTGCGGCGTGACACGAAGAAGCTGGCCAGGCGCGCCGATCTCGAGCCCGACGAGCGGCGCGCGCAGCACTTCGCGGTGCGGGAGATTCCCCGCCGGCGGGCGCCGCTTTCGCCGGCACTGTTCGCGGCCGAGCTCGATCTGACGCCCGCTGAGGTGAGCCAGATCCTCGATGAGCTCGAACGGCGGATGACCTTCCTGTGCCGCAGAGGCGGCGAGGACGTGGTGTGGGCCTACCCGGTGACCGCCGAAGACACACCTCACCAGGTGAGGATCGACGGAGGTGCGGCGTTCTCGGCCGCTTGAGCGGCCGACGCCGTGGCGACGCCCTTCGTGCAAGGGCGGTTGTTGGAAAAGGACCTGAGCTCGACCATCACCACCGAGTGCGCCATCAGCAGGCGCCCGATCACCTTCGAGCTCGACAGCGAGCTGAGGTATCGCGTGCGGCCGCCCGCCGAGCGGCCGGTGTTCTTCATTCCGCTGCTCGACCTGCCCAACCTGGACGCGCCCTGCATCGTCGACGACTTCTGAATGAAGAGCGTCTTCTTCTGGTCAGAAGAAGAGGCTCGCACACATCGTAGGCAGCACCCGAAGCCGGGTGGAATCTACCTGACGTTGCGCCAGGGCGCCATCGTCACCCGGCCGGTTCAGAGCGTCCTGTTCGGATTCGGCCGGTAGGACGGCCGGCGTCGGCCGCAACCGGCGCCGGGGGTCCATCTGATGATCGGAGAGTGATGCCTGCAGCTGTCGAGGTTATTGGATTGTTGCACACGGCACCGGGAAGCGGAACCGGCTTGCCGAGCCCGAAGGACCTGCGAAGAGTGAAACGGCCGGGGACGCACGCTTTGGTGCGACCCCGGCCGCTGGTCCGGTGCCCAGATTCGGGCTGGGCGGCTGCGTCGGTCAGGGTTGGGTCTCGATCGCGCCCTGGTCGCAGGCACCACCCTGGTGGCGGGTGGCCTCGACCTGATCGGCGTAGAGGTTCTTGCCGGTCCTCGGGTCGATGCAGCCGTCACGGTTGCCGCCGTCGATCGCCGGGCTGCCGGCCAGCAGCGGATGAAAGTCGGTGAAGTAGCCGCTCTGGAGGTCGACGTCGATCTCGGGGTCGATCGGGGACCCGATGTCGCCGAAGATGTCGCCATCAGTCTGATGGATCGCACAGCCCTGGTCGACCACGCCGACGAGGTTGTAGCCCGCGGAGACAACACTGCCGAAGCAGTCTGGCGCCCCTTGGCCCCCGCTCTCGTTGGCCGCCACGATGCTGTTCCGGCTTGTGAGGTGTCCGGGATCGAGCGCGAAGATGCCGCCGCCCACACCGGTGTTCTCGCCGTCGCTGTCGGCGACGTTGAGGACCACAGTCGCGTTGGACAGCTCGACTGCGCCGCTTCGTACGCACAGACCGGCGCCGGCGCCGAACGCCAGGTTCTGGCTGAAGGTGCTGTTGTCGACGTAGAACAGCCCGCCGTCGTTGAGGAGGCCGCCGCCGCACTGGTCCGTCCCCGAGGCGGAGTTCTTGACGAAGCTGCTCATCGTGACGGTGTTGACCGAGGTCGAGTCGTTGAAGATGCCGCCGCCGGCTCGCGCGTGGTTGTCCACAAACCTCGCCAGCTCGATGGTCATGGCGCCCTCGTTGAAGATCGCGCCGCCGGTCTCTTCAGAGGAGTTCCCGATGAAGTTCGCAACCGAGATGAGCATCGTTGCGTCGGGCCCGTTGTAAATGGCTCCGCCACTGTCGAGGGCGGAGTTGGAGATGAAATCTGAGCTCAGCACCCTGGCCTTTCCGGCATCGCGGTTGTGAATGGCGCCGCCGAGCTCCCCGCTCGTGCCCTTCAGGAATGTGCACTGGTTGACAACGAGCCAGCCGCTGTTGACCAGAGCCGCGCGGGCAGTCCCGGTGAGAATGCTGAACGAGACATGGGCGCTCCCCCCGGTGCGAACGTACACGGTACTGATGCACCCTTCGCTCACGATGGAGTCGAGCGTCAGGTTGCCGCCACTGTCGACCTCAAACGCAGGCACACTCCAGAAGGAGCAGCTGATTCGAGCGCCCGCTCCCTTGATCCGGATGTCCGAGTGTACCGAAAGCCTCTCGAGCCGCAGGTTGTAGTCCAGCAGGGGATCGGCGAAGACGATGAGGTCACTGCCTGGAAAGGCGTTCGCCTCCTGGACGGCGGCGCGCAGGGAACACTCCCCGGCCCCGGTGTCGCACAGGCCGTCGCCCGGGCGGCTGTCGAATCCCAGGTCGGTGGACGTGTCGACCGTGAAGGTCGCCGCGTTGGCGACCGGCGCGAGAGTCTGCACCGCTAGCACAAGAGTCCCGAGAATCCAGATGAGGTGAGATTTCGACGAGCGGTTCGGGTTCGACATGCTTTTGACCTCCGGTGTGCACTGGTTGATCGTTCGTTTGCCGCCAGAAGTCATGAGCAACGGCCGTGCCAGCGAAATGGATCGTGAGTTGGATCGACTATAAGTCTTTTCGGAGTATAGAGATCGATCGAACCTATTTGGTCTGTGCCCAGGGAGGCCGGTTTCTCTGAAATGGTTCAGCACGTTCACGTCCGACAGCCGATCGACCGGCCAGGGGGGCCTGAATCACGCCGTCGGGAGCACATTCTCTGATCTGGGCACGGCATTCTCGGCGGAGGGACGCAGGGAGCCCTGCGCCGGGTGCGCCGGTGCGCCGCCGCGCTCAGTCAGTCGGACATGGTGCCTCACCGGTTCCCAACCCGTCTCTCGCCGCTCCCGCGCGGTGACGGGCGGGGTCGTCGGCGTCGAGGGGCGCGCTCGTTGACGGCCGCTCGAGAGGCGCATACCTTCAGCCGTAGGCTCTCAACAGCGCAGGTCTGAAGGTAGTCGTTGCCGAGACCGGAAGGAGTGGAAGATGCTCTCCAGTCGCACGGTGCGCGGCGTCGTGTTGGTGGGTGCTGTCCTGGTCTGTGCGTCGGCCTTTGCCGGGTTCCCGGCGACCGATGCCTTCATCGCCTCGACCGGGCGCGGTGCAGGCCTCGGCGGTTCCCAGTGGTACACGACGGTGTGGATCCACAACCCGGACAGCTCGACGGCCAACGTCCAGCTGACCTTCCTGATCCGCGATCAGGCCAACCCCTCGTCACCCTACGTCTACAACGACAGCGTCCCGGCCGGCGCCACCCGGCGCTACGACAACGCGGTGGGGCTCCTGTTCGGGTTGAGCGACGTCTTCGGGGCGATCCACGTGGTCGCCGACCGCAGCGTGATCGTGAACTCCCGCATCTACTCGACGCCGAGCGGCAGGACCGACGACCTGAGCGCGGGCCAGTACTTTGCCGCCGTGCCGTCGAGCTTCGCGATCGCGAGCGGCCAGTCGACGCAGGTGCTCGGCGTCTACCAGACGACTCCCGCAGACGACTCCCTCTACCGCTACAACTTCGGGTTCGTCGAGACCACCGGCGGCACCGCGACGGTGCGGGTGACCGTCTTCGACCCTGGCGGCGTCGAGCTCGACCACCGCGACTACTCCCTCGGCGCCTTCGAGGTCCGGCAGTACGGCTTCGCCTCCCAGTTCGCCGCGATCTCGACCACCAATGCACGGCTCCGGGTGGCGGTGATCTCCGGAACCGGCAAGGTGGTCGCGTTCGGGTCCGGGCTGGCCAACACCTCGGACGATCCCTCCACGTTCGAGATGTCGTTCGACTCCGCGCTGCTCGCTTCCGTCCCCGGCAGCGTGGTCCACGATCCGACCCTCACCGGCGACGGCACCGGGGGCAGCCCGCTCGGAGTCGCCGTGCCCCTCTCCCTGAGCTCATCGGCCTCGTTCTCGTCCACGATCCGGGGCGAGACCAGCGGCGGCGAGTCCTCGGGCGTTCGGGGCGTGTGCACCAGCGGGTGCGTGGGCGTGGAGGGGAGGCACAGCCCGAGCGGGAACTATGCCTACATCGGCTGGGCGGGGGGCGGGGTCTACGCGAGCAGCCAGGGCAACGTCGGCGTGCGCGGCGACTCCCTCAGCGGCTACGGCGTGTGGGGCACCTCGGGCTCGAACCTCGGGGTGAGGGGCACCAGCGAGTCCGGCACCGGCGTGTGGGGCGCCCACACCAGCTCGACCGGGTCGGCGCCCGCGGTGTACGGCGAGACGGCGAGCACCGCCGATGACGCGATCGCCGTTCACGGGGTGGTTACCAGCACCACCCCGGGCGGAAACTCGGCCGCGGTTCGGGGAGAGAACAGGAGCATCACGGGTGTCGGAGTCGGGGTGCAGGGGTCGCACGCCGGAGCCGGCGCCGGCGTCTACGGAACGGCCGAGGACGGCGTCGGCGTGGTGGGATTCAGCACCTCCGGGTACGGTGTCGTGGGAATCGTCGGCACGACCGGGAACGGAGTCCGCGCCCTGTCGACCGGATCGGCGCGTGCGAACGCCGCGCTGGTGGCCGAGAACCGCAACGCCTCCGGGGGCATGGCGGCCTACCTCAACAACGACAGCAACTACGCCACCGCGCACTTCGCCAACGGCGGCAGCGGGGAGGTCCTCTACCTGCAGGGAAACGGCGGGTACTTCATCAGGGCGGTCAACGACGCCGAGAACAACGTGCTGTTCAGCATCGATGCCTCGGGCAACGTGAGGGCGGACGGCAGCTTCACCAGCCCCGCGGCGGACTTCGCCGAGCTGCTGCCCTCTGCAGATGGGCTCGAACCCGGCGATCTGGTGGCGATCGGGGCGGACGGGCTGCTGCGCCTCTCGGATGTGCCGTACCAGACGAGCGTTGCCGGGGTCTACTCGACCCGTCCGGCGTTTCTCGGTGGAGGCGGCGAGCCGGCGGTAGGGAAGGCCCCACTCGCGATCGTCGGTGTCGTCCCGGTGAAGGCCAGCGCGGAGAACGGGGCCATCGTACCCGGCGACCTGCTGGTCGCCTCGGCGACCCCGGGCCACGCGATGCGCTGCGACGACCGCGCCCGCTGCAGCGGCGGAATCGTCGGCAAAGCGCTGGCACGGCTCACGGAGGGGACCGGGACCGTTACGGTGCTGGTCTCGCTGCAGTGATCGGTTGTGCCTCGAGCGGGCTGAAGGCGGTCTGGTGGTCCGGCCGGGGGACCGGGGAGGTGGAGCTCGACAAGGCGCACTGGCACGCTCTTTCGGGAGAGGCCTACCACGAGCAGATCTGGGAGGTCGTGACGGTGGACTCCCCGGGCACCTACACCTTCGGCGCGAACAGCCGCGACGTGCTGTACGGCGTCGAGCTGGGCGTTCCCCATCAGGCCTCGGAAGGAGCCGGAATCGACGAGTGCGTGGTCAGGGTGCGGGCGGACATCTCCCACGACGAGCAGGTGAATGTCGTCAGGGCGCGCTACGGCACGAGCCACGGGTGGGCAACCTGGATGAAGAGCGCCGACATCCGCGCCCGGTACGAGCCCGCCCGGGAGCGTTCGCGCACCGTCCCCACCATGCTGAAGCTGGCCTTCCGCTACGCCGGCGCCGGCCTTGTCTACGATCCCCCCTGGGTGGACGAGCACGAGCACATGGACCTGCCGGACGAGCTCGCCATGCACCTCGACCTGGACGCGGACACCAGTGCCGGGCTGTCGGCGATCGCGAGCGACATTCTGGGGCGGTATCCGTACTGAGCGGGATCCGGCGACCGGCACCTCAAAGCGCCAGAGGCGTCGAGCCCGGGAGAGGTTGGACGTTCCCCTTCGGCCCTTTCTTCCGTGTCATCTGAAGAGGGTTGCTGTGGACTTCGGGCGTGTTCTTGACGCGGTGATCGCGTGCCTCGACCGGTACGATGCGCCGTATGCGCTGATCGGCGGATTGGGGATGGCTGCCTACGGCATGCCGAGAACCACTCTCGACGTGGACTTCGTGGTCCCGGGGGAAGTGCAGGAGACCCTGGTGACGTACCTCGAGGGCCTGGGATACGAGACGCTGCATCGATCGAACCTACCCTCTGACGGGCTCGACCTCGAGCGCGACCTGAAGACTACCGAGGCGGATGTCGAGGCGCTGCGCCGCAACCGGCCAATCGAGCCTGCCGGGAGCCTTGAGAACCTCGATCGACTCGAAGCGCCCGGGATCGGCGCCCCGAGGGGGCGGCGCCGGACGGTCTTCCCGGATCAGCCTCCGTTCGAGCTTCGGCATAGCCGGGGCGGGAACTCCTAGCCCGCCGAACACAACCTGTGGCTGCCCGGACGGGCGGTATCCGATGGTGGGTTCCTGAGAGGCGGCGCCTGCGGAAATGCCCTCCATCTTGAGATTGACCGGGAGGCTTGACCCAGGTCAAGGAGCCGAGTCGTGCGGGCGGGTACCTTCGGGAGGTAGTCGCTTGATCGACACGATCACGTCTGCCACCGCCGCCGGACGGGTTCGCGAGAGCGGCCCTGACACGGGAGGTTCTTCGATGCTGCTCGAGGCGTCTCGACGAACTGCCGCACAGATTCTCCTGCTCGCCGGGGCGGCGCTGCTCGTGGGCGCGGTCGCAAGCGCCCAGGACGCCGGTGCGGCGCCGAGGCCGGGGCTTGGAGACGCCTTCAAGCAGGGCAGCTTCGGCCTGGACCTCAACTATCGATTCGAGTGGGTGGCGGACGACGGGTTCGACGACGACGGCCTGGCCTCGACCCTGCGCACCGTGGTCCGCTACCGGACCGCGCCGTGGCGGACCCTGACGGCGTTCGTGGCGCTGGAGAACGTCGCCAACGTCGGGTTCGCCGGCGAGCACGCCACTGCGGGGCGCGGCGGCCGTTCGAACGGCGCCACCGACCGTCCGGTGGTCGCCGACCCCGCCGGCACCGGCGTCAACCAGGCCTATCTCGAGCTGGGCTTCGTGCCGAAATCGACCGTCAAGGTCGGGCGCCAGGAGATTCTCCTCG
The DNA here is from genome assembly GCA_963714745.1 of uncultured Acidobacteriota bacterium. Lineage (GTDB taxonomy): Bacteria > Acidobacteriota > Thermoanaerobaculia > Thermoanaerobaculales > Sulfomarinibacteraceae > CAVQPK01. The sequence continues at coordinate 367,310 of CAVQPK010000005.1, read as the reverse complement.
GCAACCAGCGCTTCGTCGGCAACGTCGGCTGGCGACAGCATCACCAGAGCTTCGACGCGGTGTCATGGTCCACCACGGCGATCCCGCGTACGACCCTGACCTACGCCTACGTCGCCGGGGTGAACCGTATCTTCGGCGATACACAGGACATGGCCGGCCATCTCGTGCAGGCGGACGTCGCATCGGGTACTGTCGGGAGGGTGAGCGCGTACGGCTTCTTCCTCGACTACGAAGCCCCCGCCCCGCGCACGCTCAGCACCGCAACCTGGGGTGTGCGCTTCGCCGGAGGACGGGCGCTGAGCTCGGAGGTCAAGGGGCTGTGGGATCTCGAGGTCGCCCACCAGAGCGACTGGGGCGACAACCCGCGCGCGATCGACGCCGGCTACTGGCGCGTGGAGCTCGGCGCCGAGGCAGTCGGCTGGACCTTCAAGCTCGGCCACGAGGTGCTCGAGGGCGACCCGTCCGGCGGGGTCTTCACGACACCGCTGGCGACCTTGCACGGCTGGAACGGCTGGGCCGACAGGTTCCTGGTGACGCCCGCGAACGGCCTCGAGGACACCTGGCTGCTCGCATCGACCACCGTCGGGGGAGTCGCGCTGACCGGGGTCTACCACCTGTTCGAGGCCAACTCCGGCGGCGGCGACTACGGCTCCGAGATCGACTTCCAGGCGCTCTATGCGACCTCGCGGACGCAGAAGATCGGCTTCAAGGTCGCAGCCTACGACTCCGATGAGTACTCCAAGGACGTCACCAAGACGATGGTGTGGACCTCGTTGACTTTCTGACCGGGCGACCCTGAGGAGGGGAGGAGGAATCATGAACACGGTATCTGCTCGTTGGTGGATCGCGGGCGCGTTCCTGGCCCTCGCCGCGCCGCTGCCGGCGGCCGCGGCCACCATTCCCGCTGCGAAATCGGCCGAGACGGCGGAGTGCATCGCCTGCCATGCCGACCAGACCGCAGGCATCTACCAGCAGTGGGGAGCCTCCAAGCACTACCGCGCCAACGTCGGCTGCTACGAGTGCCACGGCGCCGAGAAGGGGGACGCCGACGCGTTCGAGCACAACGGCTTCACGATCGCCATCATCGTCTCGCCCAAGGACTGCGCGCGCTGCCACGAGACGGAGGTGGCCGAGTTCAACGACAGCCACCACGCCAAGGCGGGCCGCATCCTCGGCTCGCTCGACAACTTCCTGGCCGACATCGTCGAAGGCGACTGGTCGTACTACGGCGGCTCGGCGCTCACCGTGTCGGGCTGCAAGCAGTGCCACGGCTCGGTGATCGAGGTCGGCGAGGACGGCTCGCTGTCGCCGGCAAGCTGGCCCAACACCGGCATGGGGCGGTTCAACCCCGACGGCAGCATCGGCGCCTGCACCGCCTGCCACCAGCGTCACGCGTTCTCGGCCGCGCAGGCGCGACGGCCGGAGAACTGCGGCAAGTGCCACCTCGGTCCCGACCATCCGCAGAAGGAGATCTACGAGGAGTCCAAGCACGGCATCGCCTTCCGGGCCCACGAGGACGACCTCAACCTCGACAGCGCGAAGTGGGTGCTCGGTGAGGACTACACCGCGGCGCCGACCTGCGCCACCTGCCACATGTCGGCGGTGCGTACTCAGGGCGGCGACCTGATCCCGGTGACCCACGACGTGGGACTGCGGATCTGCTGGAACAACCGCCCGCCGGTCTCGATGCGGCCCGAGGTCGCCGACGCCAAGCTCGGCCTCGACAAGATGGCGAAGGTCGGCTGGGAGACGCGGCGCGACAACATGAAGGACGTCTGCGCCGTGTGCCACACCTCCAACTACGTCGACAACTTCTACGACCAGTACGACGGCGTGGTCGGCCTCTACAACTCGAAGTTCGGCGCGCCGGGGGTCGCGATCATGGCCCAGCTCCGGAAGGACGACCTGATCACCCCGCTCGAGTTCGACGAGGAGGTGGAGTGGACGTGGTGGGAGATCTGGCACCACGAGGGCCGGCGCGCACGCCACGGCGTGTCGATGATGGCGCCGGACTACACCCACTGGCACGGGCTGTACGAGGTGGCCAAGCACTGGTACTCGAAGTTCATCCCCGAGCTCGAGGAGATCGTCGAGCGGAACAGCCACAGCGACGACCCGGCGAAGGTCGCGGCCGCTGCCCGCCTGAGGTCGACGATCGACGAGCTTCTGGCCCGACCCGAGCACGCCTGGTACACCGGCAACCTGCCGGCCGACGAGGTGGCCCGGCGCAAGGCGGCCCAGGAGGACTTCAAGAAGCGCTACTGACGGCACTCTCGGTCGAGATCACACGGTCACGGGCGACGCGGTGGGCTGCAGCGTCACGGCCATTGGGCACGGGTCGCGCTGGGCTGGTCCGCCTCACAGTCCGTCCCGGACGGCGCGCTGGGTCAGAAGGTCGGTCGCGAAGCGCAGCAGCGCCAGGGGATCGAAGCCGTATGAGGCCATCGTCTCGTAGGTCAGGACGTGGTCCGGCATCGTGACGCGGCCCCGCTCGGCGTCGCCCGGGAAGAGCTCGAAGTACTTGCGGGACACCTGGTAGTGGACCCCGGAACGCGGCAGCTCGAAGTGCATCAGGTCGCCGAAGCAGTTGCCGGCCTGTGCCGAGGGGATGCCGACGGTCACGGCGCCAGCCCTTTTCAGGTGGACCATGAGGGTGAATGCAGCGCTGTAGGTGCCGGCGTCGCACAGCACGATGACGTGCTCCGGGGTGTACGGCCGGTCGGCCGAGTCGGCGTTCCACGCCGCGGCGAAGGTGGGCATACGGTGAATCAGGTTGCGGAGCTCCTCGGCGGGTTGGTCGGTCTCGCCGCGTAGGTCGTAGTCGTGAGCCGTCAGGGTGACTGGTCTGCCGGCGTTGATCTCGTCCAGGGTGGGTGAGGGGAACTGGGCGAAGTACTCGGGCGAGTACTTTCTGATCTCGGTGCTACCACGCCGGGCAGCGATCGCCACCTCCGAACCGTAGAGGGCCCGGACCAGGATGCTGCTGATTACCGAGCTGCCGCCTCCGTTTTGACTCAGGTCGATCAGCAGGTTCTTGGTACCGGCCCGGCGCATCTCGTGGCTCATGGCCGAGAAGATCTCGGTCGCGGAGGGCAGCCCGGCCAACACCTCCCGGTAGGACTCCGGTGCGGGCCGCCCGTTCGCTCGCTCAAAGAGGGCGCGCGCCTCGGCCTCCCGAGCCACGATCCCGTAGGAGTGCCAGACTTCGAAGGCCTCGCGGTAGCGTTCGAGGCTGCGGATCACCAGCAGGCAGGTGCTGCGCTCGGGGTCCAGGAACTGGAAGAAGATGTCCGCACGCTGCATCTCGGTCATCAGTTCGATCAGCAACGCAAGGTCCGAAGGTGGGGGCATGATGAGCCCGCCGTAGTCGATCGCCTCAGGGATGGTGAGCTCGACACGCCGGGCGTCGCCGGCGACCGGAGCGAGCTCGACGGTGACGCGGTCGGCCCGTTGCCATTCGGGGAGGATCCTCCGGAGCCGATCGCCGTACCACAGGACTCCCTGGCCGGCCATGTTGCGGCGCAGGTGGAGGACGTTGTCGGCGGCCCGGATCCGGCGCAGACGGGAGAGGAGCTCATCGATGGCAACGCCTTCGACCGACACCAGACGGGCCCCGAGCAGGTCCCGGTGCTGCTCCGCCGTCACCGCCAGGACGTAGAGCGAGTCGGGCGCGACCTCGAAGTAGAGAGGGATCCCTCCAGGAGAGTAGGGATCCGATGTGCGCTCCTCCCAGACGAAGGTGTGGCCGTCGCCCACTGCCGCCAGCAGCGGTTGAACGAGCTGTGTGTAATCGGCCCGGCTCATTCCCTCCGGAGGGATCGACTCCAGAATCTCCTGGAACAGGCGGTGGAGCGCGATCTTGCCTCCGGCCCTCAGGTAGGGGTCAGGGTGGACGCTCTCGAGGGTGCGCATCAGCTCCCGGGTGTCCTCGAGGAGGTCGGCACGGGTGAGGTGTCCGGTGTCCGCGACGACCGGGTGCAGACATGCGAAGGCGGAAACGGCGAGGGCGATGGTGGTCAGGAACGGGCGCACATGCCCCTCCGCGCTGGGTGCGGTCACGGTTCTCGAGACAGGCATCGGGCCTGAGGTACGCATGTTGCCCGCTAGGGTTGCCCGGTCTCGGAACCGGCCGGCGAGGAGCGAAGCAGCCGACTCGACGGGGCATCCTGTTCACGCGCTCGCCTGGAGAGTGAGGAGTAAGGGGTGCGGAGTGGCCTGGGCGCGAGGCTCGGGCGGCTTCATCACGCGCCATGCCGCCCGCAGGGCGCTGCCGAGAGAATCGACCACCGGGCCGGGGAGGTCACTCCAGGCGAACCAGGGCCAGTCCGCCCCTGAGCTCACCGAGGCCGTTGGCCAGGGTGACGTTGAAGCTCATCAGCACCTGGGCCATGGTGACGACTCCCGTGGCCTCGATCGAGAGGATCTCCGGGACGGAGCCGCCGGCGGCGATCCAGGTCGCATGGCCGTGGGCGTCGACCTCCGAGCCGATCGTGCCGAACTCCGGCGACATGCCGTGGAAGGACCCGCTACCCGGCCCGAGCGGGCCGGAGACGGTCGCCGGGCCAGGGTCGATGCCGTGCAGCAGCGGCCCGTCGAAGTCGACGGTGATCGAGCCCGCGCCCGTGCTCTCGGCGACGGCGATGAACATCATCGCGGTGCCGCTGACGTCACCGTCGTCGAATCCCCAGATCCCGACGTAGGTGCCGGTGAGCTCGGTGAGGTCGAGCAGAGAGGGGTCGGGAACGACGGCGGCGAGGGTGAAGGGATCGCCGCTCGCCTGGTCGATGCGCGAGCCGGCAAACCAGGCCGAGCCCGAGGTCACCGATATGACCGCCATCACAGGGCCCGCGTCGGCGGCGACCAGGTTCGCCAGGGGAACGTAGACCGCGCCCCAGGGCGGCGAGGTGAGGCTGGCGTTGCCCAGGGCCGCGCCCGCCGGGGTGCGGGCCTCGACCGTGAACGACGCGCCGGCCTCGCCGGCGACCCCGAACAGGTTGCTGCGGGTGCCGGCGTCCTGCTGCAGCCCCCCGACCACGGTCTGGAGGCAGGCGGTGGTCGCGTCCGCGGTGGTCAGGCCGTCGAAGCCCTGACCGAAGGTCACACCGCTCTGCAGGTTGTAGATTCGTGAGGTGGCGGCGATCGGCACGTCGGCCTCGATCCGGATCGCCCCGCCGGCCTCATCGAGGCCGAAGCGCTGGTGGATCACGTCGGTGAGCACCACCGTCTGGCCGGCCGGTACGGTGACAACCACCGGCGACACATTCCGGTTGTCGGTGTTGCGCTCGAGCCAGGAGAGCTCGGCCCGCGCTGACCTTGTGCCACTGTTGATCAGGTAGAGGTCCATCTGCCACAGCGAGGTCCCGACACCGGCACCCCGCGCGGCGGCAGGGACGACCAGAGTGGCACATGGGGTCAGCGCGAGGACGGGCGCCGCCACCAGCAGGCAGAGACCGAGACAGAGCGCACGCCGGTTGGCCATCGGTCGCTCGCTTTCCCCCCGGCGGAGCCGGCCGGGGTCCGTGCTCCGGCGGCGATCACCGACCGCACCGACGCACCCCGCGCCCAGTGCGACGGATCGCCGTTCTCTTTTCGAACGCCTGTCCGAGAATATGGTGCCTGGCGGGGACCCGTGCAAGCTAGGGCATCCCGACCGGGTAGGTCTCCACACCGCCGGCCCGGAGCCGGCCGTCGATCTCGGCGATCAGAAAGCGCCAGGCGAAGTCCCGGCCGTTCTGCCTCGCCGTGACGATGACCATCGGGGTGCCCTGGCTGGTGTCGGTGACGATCGACCCGGGATCGAGGTCGAACTCGGCGGCCTGGAAGTACGCTGCCCGCTCTCGGAAGCCGGCGTCGTCGGTCCAGGTGCCGCCGTCGCGGGCCCAGAGCGCCTCGACCCGCGCTCGATCGCCGGCCTGGAAGGCCTCGATCAGGGCGACGACCACCTCCTGCGGGCTCCCGGGATGGTCGGCCTCGGTGCTCGAGGATCGTGCGTCGGACGGTGCCGTCGGGCCGCTCGTGGCGCGGGTCGACTCCGCCCGACGCGGGACGTCATCTCCCCCCGCCCGCTCCCCGGTGTCAGCGCCACCGCAGGCCACGGTCAGGATGACCACGATCCACCAGCTTGATCGCATGCTCACGATGAACCCCCGCATGGCCGTCGGCACCGCCGGATCTCTCACGCCTCGCCGCTCGCCAGCTGCCGCCTCTCAACCGAGTCGGGTCAGTTCGTCTCGACTGGGTTCGGGTGGGAGCGGGCCGCGGAGACCTCGATGTGACTGTGCCTTCGGTTGTTGTTGAGATTCTATCACAGCCGGAGCCCGCCTCAGGCCCATGCGCGCCGGCACCCCTGAGAGGAGCGCGGGCGGAGGTCGAGAGGCCGGTCTCAGGACGCCCGGTCGAGGGAGTGGGCCGCGAGGTCGGCAAGCGAAACGACCTCCAGGGCGGAGGCCTCGGTTGCCGCCAGCACCACCGGCGGCGCGACGCCGGCCGCGAGGGCCTCACGCCAGCGGGCGGCGCACAGACACCAGCGGTCGCCGGGTCGCAGGCCGGGAAAGCCGACCTGGGGCGCGGGGGTCGAGAGGTCGTTGCCGCAGCTGCGGGTGTACTCGAGGAACTCCGCCGTCATCTCCGCGCACACCACGTGGCGCCCGACGTCGCTGCCGTCGCTCCGGCAGCTCCCGTCACGAAACCAGCCGGTCATCGGATCGGTGCAGCAGCTCTCGAGGGGCTCGCCGAGGACGTTGAGCGGACCGGTGCTCACCGGCCGCCTTCATCCGCGGACTGCCGGTGGGGAACGCGTCGCAGCAGGCTCAGGTCGTAGCCGGCCTCGGCGACGGTCTGCTCGAGCATGTGCCAGGTGGCGTCGTCCACCTGCGGTGTCCTGGCCATGATCCAGACGTAGTCTCTCTTCTGTCGGCCGATGATGGTGGTCCGGTAGTCCGGGTCGAGGAAGATGATCCGATAGTCGGCCCGGAACGGCCATACGAAGCGCATGCCCCAGACGGCGTTCCCGGTTCCCTCGCGCACGAATCCGCGGGGGTTGTAGGTCTTCAAGGGGCCGTCGAATGCGCCCTTGTTGAAGGTGAAGGTGGTGAGCACGGAGCGGTCGTCGTCGAGGGCATAGGACTCGACCGCGTTGAACGCCTCGCGCTCGAGGCGCGTGGGGATGGAGGCGAGAACATACCAATCGCCCATGAAGCGCTCGAGGTCGACCGCTGCCACGGGCTCGAGCTCGGGCAGACGTTGTGTGGCGCAGGCGACGAGGCCGAGGGCCACGAAGCCGAGAAGGAGTAAGCGCATGAAACGGACCTCCGGCACGAGCAACCACCGCGGCGGCCAGGGAGATTCCACGGCCGCACGCCCCCTGGGGCTCACACCAGCGCCACCGCCAGACAGAGCACGAGCATGACGAAGGCGGGCACGGATTTCTTGATCGGGTCCTTGATCTTGAGGTGCATCGCGATCGCACCCAGCATCAGGACCACGAGGCCCGCCGCGGCGGGCTTGGTGACGAACGGAAACCAGATCCCCGCGATCAGGAGCGCGGCGAGGAGCAGCTTCAGGAATCCGATGACGCCAGCGAGCCAGTCGGGTAGACCGTAGGCCTCGAACTCCTCCGTCATGTTCATGGCGGAGCCGCCCCGCCAGCCCGTCGGCTTGCGGTAGCGCAGGATCCACACGTTGAAGAGACCGAGCGCGATGACGACCTGAATGATGACGATCGCTGTTTCCATGCAGCCTCCTTCCATATCGCTGGGCCGCGGCTGGCTGATCGCTCCGTCCCGGCGTGGCGTTGCGGCCCTTCCGGACGTTCCGGGTTCTCCGTGACTCGAGCTTATCGCATAGCGGTCGAGGGCGTACCGCTGGTGCTCCTCCCCGGGCCGTGCGGGCGGTCGGGTCGGGAAAGGCTGGCATCTTGAGCCGGCCGCATGTGTTGCGTGAGGGCGTGGGGGCCGGCGCCCCCGCTCGGAGGCTCCGAATGACGACACTCGACACCCGTTTCGGTGGAGGCGGCACATCGGCCTCGCGGCAGCCCACCGTCCGATCTCGTAGCTCGCAGGCGTTCGGCGCGGCCGCGATCCTGGTCCTCTGCGCCTGCGGGGGTGGACCGGGCGAAGGCGGTGGCGGGGTCGATGGACCGGCTCCTGCGGTCGAGGCGGTGCCCGCACGGGCGGGCAGCCTTCCGCTCGAGGAGGTGCTGAGCGGCGTGGTCCGGGCCCGCAACCAGGTGGCGATCCGCCCCGAGATCAGTCGGCCACCGTGGTCGAGGTGCTGGTGCGCAACGGCGACGGCGGTGGCGGCCGGGCAGCCGCTGGTGCGCCTCGACGACGACACCCTCCGGGAGCAGCTGCGCCAGGCCCAAGCCGAGCTTGCGCCTGGCCGAGGCGGCGGCGGCCGAGGCGCGGCGCCCGGCTGGCCGAGGTTCGCGCCCGGGTCGTCCGCGCCCGCGTGCTGGCCCGCGACGGGCTGATCAGCGTGCTCGACCTCGAGACCCAGGAGGCGCAGCTCGACGCGGCCCAGGCCGGCGCCGACCAGGCCGAGGCGCGGGTCGAGCAGGCGCGGGCCACGGTGGAGGAGCGCCGCTCGGCCCTGGCCAGGACGACGGTGGCGCGCCCCGGTGGCGGGCCGGGTCGGCCAGCGCGACGTCGAGGTCGGGATGGTCGTCGATCCGGCGTCCACGCTGTTCCTGGTCGGCGACTTCGACGACCTGATCGTCGAGGTCGCCGCTGACCCAGGAGATGCTCGAGACGGTGGCCGAGGGCACGCCGGTCGTGATCGAGACGCGCGGCGCCGACGGTCCAGCCCTTGCGGGCCGCGGATCTCGCGCATCTCGCCGTTTCTCGAGGCCGCGAGCTTCAGCACGACCGCGGAGATCGACGTGCCCGGGCGCGGCGGCGGACCTGCGGCCGGGGATGTTCGTCACGGTGCGGCTCCTGTACGGCGCGAGCGCGCAGGCCACCCTGATTCCGGCGAGCGCCCTGTGGGAGGACCCGCGCACCGGCGACTCGACCGTCTTCGTGGTCGAGGAGGCGGCCGGCCTGGTGGAGCCGGACGTCCCGGGGGCCGAGATCCCCGCGCGAGCCGCGGCGGGTCGTCCGGCGACCGGTGGAGGTGCTGGCCGAGGGCCGGGCAGCGGTGGGCGTGCGCGGGGTCGACGAGGGCGAGTGGGTGGTGACCCTCGGCCAGCACCTGCTCCAGGAGAGCCTCGAGGCGGGCCGGCGGTGAGTCGGCCGCGGCCCGCGTGCGGCCCACCACGCTGGGACGCAGGTCCTCGAGCCTGCGAGAGCCTGCAGCGGGAGGACCTGCTGGAGACGCTTCCTCGACAAGCAGCGAGTGGTGGCGCGGGCCCTCGGGGCCGAGCTGCCGGAGAGCCGCGCCGCAGGTGGACGAGGTGCTCCGAGCGGCTCGGGCAGCGCGCCGAGGTGCCGACCACGGGCCCGAGGCGCCGGAGGGCGGCTGAGTGGCGGGCATCTCCGACCTCTCGATCCGCCGCCCGGTGGCCACCGCGATGGTCTACCTGATCCTCATCGTGGTCGGGATCGTCTCGCCTCCGCACCCTGCCGGTCGACCTGCTGCCCAAGGTCGAGTTCACCGAGCTCACCGTCCGCGTGCGCTACCCCAACGTCGGCCCCGAGGAGATCGAGCAGATCATCACCGACCCGATCGAGAACGCGGTCTCGGGCCTGCCCAACCTGGAGCGGATCACCTCCCGGTCCGAGGAGGGCTTCGAGCCGGATCCGGCTGCGTTCGCGCGGGGCACCAACATCGACGAGGCGGCCAACGACCTGCGCGCCGCCCTCGACCGGCTGCGCGACGAGCTGCCCGTCGGAGGCCGAGCCGCCGGAGATCTTCAAGCTCGACCTGGACATGATCGAGGTGGTCAGCCTCGCCGCGACCTCGACCCGCGACCTCGAGTCGCTGACCCGCCTGCTCGAGGACGACCTGGCGCGGCGCTTCGAGCAGATCCCCGGCGTGGGGGCGATCAACGATCCGCGGCGGCATCTACCGCGAGATCCGCGTCGACCTCGACCGCGACCGGCTGCGGGCCGCCGGGCTCACCGCCCTCGACGTGCAGCAGGCGCTGCTGCGCGAGAACGTCACGCTGCCCGCCGGCAACGTGAAGAGCGGGATCAACGACCTCTACGTCCGGGCCCTCGGTGAGTACCAGTCGGTGCGAGCAGGTCGCGCGCACGGTGATCGCCAGCGTCGCGCGGCAAGCCGATCCGGGTGCGCGACGTGGCCGCAGGTGCGCGACGGCTACGAGGACGTGCGCTACCTGGTGGAGATGAACGGCGTCCCCGGCGATCAGCGCTGGCGATCCAGAAGCAGAGCGGCGCCAACACGGTGGCCGTGGCGCGAGGCGGTGCGCCGGGAGATGGAGCGCATCAACGCCGAGCGCGACGACGTCCACCTGGCGGTGGTCAGCGACCAGAGCGAGTTCATCCGCCAGTCGATCGCCAACGTGCGCACCTCGGCGCTGTGGGGCTCGCTGCTCGCCGTGGCTGGTGCTCTACTTCTTCCTGCGCAGCCGCTTCGAGCACCGCGATCATCGCCCTCTCCATCCCGATCTCGGTGATCGCCACCTTCGGGCTGCTCTACTTCGGCGGCATGACCCTGAACCAGATGACCTTCGGCGGGCTGGCGCTGGGGGTCGGCCTGATCGTCGACAACGCCATCGTCGTGCTGGAGAGCATCGTCCGCAAGCGCGAGGAGAGGGGGTCTGCCGGCGCTCGAGGCGGCGCGGGTGGGCGCCCGCGAGGTGGCCGGGGCGATCGTCGCCTCGACGCTGACCACCTGCGTCATCTTCCTGCCGGTGGTCTTCGCCCGCACCACCAGCGGGCGCGCTGTTCCAGGCCCTGGCCCTGGTGGTGGTCTTCGCCCTGGCCTGCTCGCTGCTGGTGGCCCTGACCCTGGTGCCGATGCTCGCCTCGCGGTTCCTGCGCACCCGCACCGAGGCCGAGCGCGAGGGCTCGCGGTTCTTCCAGGGCTTCCGGCGCCTGGAGGGCCGCTACACCGCGGCCGCTCGAGCGTCGCGATCCGCCACCGCGGGCGGGTCTTCGCGGCGACCGGCGCTGCTGCTGGCGCGGCGCGCTGCTGCTGTGGCCGCTGATCCCGGTCGAGCTGGCGCCCGCGCACCGACGCCGACGAGATCGACATCGAGCTCGAGATGGCGCGGGGCACCAACATCGCCGTGGCCCGCACCTACCTCGACGAGCTCGAGCACAAGGTGCGCGGCGTGGTGCCGGCGGCGACGTGCAGCTCGTCGCCACCGAGGTGCGCGGCGACAGCGCGGCGGTGGAGCTGAAGCTCGAGCCCCGGGATCGGCGCTCCATGGGCAGCACCGAGCTGGCCGACCTGGTGCGCGCCGCGGTGGACGGACAGGTGCCCGGGGCCGAGATCGACGTCGAGGCCCAGCAGGGCCTGTGGATGCTCAACCGGGTCTTCAGCTCGGGCGGTGGCAGACGCCCTGGAGATCGAGCTGCGCGGCTGGGACCTGGACCGCGCCGACCTCGTCGCCGCCGAGATCCGCCGCCGGATGGAGACGGCTGCCCGGGATCACCGACGTGCGGGTCAGCCGGCGCGAGGGCCAGCCCGAGGAGCGACTGATCCTCGACCGCGAGCGCATCGCCGAGCTGGGGCTGTCCGTGCGCGAGGTGGGCCGCACCCTGCTGGCCAACGTCGGCGGGCTCGAGGCCGGGCGCTACCGCGAGGGCGGCGACGAGTTCCCGATCATGGTGCGGCTGCGGCCGGAGGACCGGCTGAACGCCTGCGGACCTCGACACCGTGGCGCTGCGCACCCCGGACGGCGCGATCGATCCCGCTGTCCACCCTGGTCGAGCGCCGACGCGGCCGCGGGCCGGTGGAGATCGAGCGGGTGGACGGCCAGCGGGTGACCTACGTCACCGCCAACCTGGAGAGCGGCGTGGCCCTCGGGCGACGCGGTGGAGCGGGTCCGGGCGGAGCTGGCGGACCTCGAGCCTGCCGGCCGGGTTCGCCCTGCTCTTCGGCGGCCAGTACGAGGAGCAGCTGGCCGCCCGGCGGGACTTCATCGATCGCCATCGTGATGGCCCTGGTGCTGGTCTACATGCTCATGGCCGCGCAGTTCGAGCGCTTCCTCGACCCGCTGATCGTGATGCTCTCGGTGCCGGTGGCGCTGGTCGGCGTGGTGCCGACGCTGCTGCTGACCGGGACCACGCTCAACATCCAGAGCGTGATGGGGCTGGTGATGCTGATCGGGCATCGTGGTCAACAACGCCATCGTGCTGGTGGACGCGATCAACCTGCTGCGGCGCGAGTACCGGATGGGCGCGCCGAGGCGGTGGTCGAGGCCGGCCGGCTGCGCCTGCGGCCGATCCTGATGACCACCGCCACCACCGTGCTCGGGCTGCTCCCGCTGGCGCTCGGGCTCGGGCGCCGGCGTCGAGATCCAGGCGGCCCTGGCCCGGGTGGTGATCGGCGGCCTGCTGGCCTCGACCCTGGTCACCCTGGTGCTGATCCCGGTGGCCTACTCGGCCGCCGCGGCGCTGGTCGCACGGGTCCGCCAGGGCCGCTGGCCGTCCGAGGGCGCAGACGCCGAAGGCCGTTCGGCCACGGCGTGAGCGAGGGCGGCAGCCGGGACCTTCTCGGGGTGACCGCGACCCGGGCTCAGCCGCGCGCGACCTCGTCGCGGGCGGCCTTCTGAGCGCCCGGGGGTGCTGAAGCCGCGGGGCACACGCTCGATGTGGCCCCGACCGTCGGGCACGAGGTCCCGGCTCCGAAGCACCCTCGTAACCCGAGCGGGCAGGCCGTGCACCCGCCCTCGGAATCTGCCTCAGTGCTTGCCGGGCGCCAGCGCCACGCCCCGCCGCTCGTAGGTGACGTAGGCCTCGATGGCGACCATCTGCGGGTCGTCGAGCGCCAGCGGTCTCGCCCTCCAGCGGGTTCATGATGCACCAGTTGATCATGTCGCGGAGCGCGATCACCCGGCCGAGCTGCTGCTGGAACTTGGGGTAGGTCTCCGGATGGGTGTTGGCGGCGTTGGGATGGCACTGCGCGCAGGCGACGCCGTTGGTGCCCAGTTCCGGGCTGACCCACAGCTCGCGGCCCTTCTGCACCACGCTCATGTACTCGTCCTGCCAGCGCTCCAGGTCCTCCTCGGTGAACTCGTCGGCCGCAGGGCGAAGCCGACCAGGATCAGCGCGACCGCCGCGACGATGCCAGCGAATCCAGCAAGTGTCGCTTCGACATCGCTCCTCCTCCTAGTAGTGGATCTGCGGCGGGATCCGCGCTCCCGGCGTCCTGGTACGTCGTGTCCTCGGGCCGGCCGGTCTTCGGGTTGAAGGCCACGGTCCGGTTGGTGTTGTTGTAGAGGTTGTAGTCCATGGCCACCCGGCCGGTCGTCCAGGTCGATGAACTGCCAGCCGGTGGCGTCCCGCTCGAAGAACGGGTCGGCCCGGTTCATCGGCACCGTCAGCTTGGGCAGGTGGCTCTCGGCCTGGGCGTAGCTCTGCGGGTAGGGCCAGGGCCAGGCGGTGGCCATCACCGCGTGGAAGCTGATGTTGCCGATCTGGTTGTACTGGATCTGGTGCACGTGGCCGTAGACCACGGTGACGTTGTCGAAGGGCTGCAGCAGCGCCTGCACCTCCTCGGCGTCCTCGGTCCAGAAGTTCCAGCCCTTGTAGATCTTCTGGATCGGCGAGTGCGAGAAGACCACGACCGGCGTGTCCTTGGTCACCGTCGGCGAGGTCCTTGCGCGAGCCACTCCCGCTGCTTCTCGCCGACCATGAAGGGCGAGCCGTTGGGGTTGTCGAGCCCGGCCATCTCGAGCATCCGCTGCTCGGCGGTGGGCCAGCGCTCGTGGGTCCACTCGTCGTAGGTGAGGATGCTGTTCAGCACCACGAAGTGCACGCCCTTGTGGTCCCAGCTGTAGTAGTGCGGGCCGAACAGCTCGGACCAGTACTCGCCGAGGTCGAGGTAGTAGTCGTGCTCGCCCATCACGCAGTGGGTCTTGTAGTTCAGCTTGGCCAGCATCTCGGCGCCGTGGTCGAGCTCCGCCTTCGTGCCGAGCTGGGCCAGGTCGCCGCCGAACACCACGAAGTCGGGCTTGGGCTCGAGCAGGTTGGTCTCGGCCACGGCGCGGATCAGGCCGCGGTCCCAGTTGCGGACGAACTTGGTCGCCCGTGATGTGCTGGATGTGGGAGTCGGAGATGTAGGCGAAGGTGAAGTTCTTGGCCGGGTCGGCGAAGGCCAGCTCGACCATGCTCACCGGCAGGGTGCTCGCGGCCGCGACAGCGCCGGCGCCCTTGAGGAAGTCGCGACGGGTCAGTGCGGAGTTCGGTCATGGCTTCCTCCTCACTCGGCCTGCGGCCTTCGTCGGCCAGGTCGGCGAACTCGGGACTGGTCAGCGCTTCCATGAACGCCACCAGGTCGTCGATCTGCTCGTCGGTCAGGTTGAGCGGCCGGATGCCGCCGCTCAGGAAGTCGTTCACCGGGTCGCCCTCGTTGGTCACGCCGCCGTTGTTGTAGTGCACGACCACGTCGCGCAGCGTCGCGAGGCTGCCGTCGTGCATGTAGGGCGCGGTGACGGCGACGTTGCGCAGCGTCGGGGTCTTGAACGAGCCGAGGTCGTCGAAGCCGCGGGTCGACCGCGAACCGGCCCAGCTCCGAGGTGCGCGTGTCGCGTCAGCACCTTCACGTCGACCTCGGTCGAGGGTGGCCTCGGCCTTCGAGGAACTCGCCGGCCAGCTCCGGGCACGTCGTCCTGGATGTCGTTGATCCCGACGCCGATGTTGTGGAACCGGTTGTCGGTGAACAGCGCCTGGGTCTGCTCGATGCGGTGGCAGGAGACGCAGCGCCCCTGGTTGACGAAGAGGTCGAAGCCGCGCTTCTGCGCGTCGGTCAGCGCGTCTGTCTCGCCGCCGTAGAAGTAGCGGTCGAAGGGCGAGTCGCCGGCGACCTGGGTGCGCTCGAAGGCGGCGATGGCCTGGGTCACCTCGTTCATGGTGATCGCGTCGCCGCTCTTGCCGAAGACCTTCTCGAAGCGCCTGCCGGTACTCGGGGTCGGTGCGCACGATCTCGAGGATCGGCTCGTGGTTCTCGAGCCCCATCTCCACCGGATTGACGAACGGGTGCAGCGCCTGGTCCTCGAGGCTCGGAGAGCGGCCGTCCCAGAACTGGGTCGTTGAAGTAGGCCGCGTTGACCACCGTCGGCGCGTTGCGCGTGCCGGTGAGCTTGTTGATTCCCTCCGAGACCTTGAGCGGGCTGTCGGTGAAGGCCTTCTCCGGGTCGTGGCAGGTGGCGCAGCTCACCTCGCCGGTGGTGCTGAACCGCTTGTCGTGGAACAGCTTGTCGCCGAGCGCGATCTTCTCGGGGGTCTGCGGGTTGTCCTCGGGGATGGGGACCGGCGGCAGACCGAGCGGGCCGGAGCGGGTGGTGCCAGCGTGGCTCAGCACCCCCGCTGTGGCGACCACCGCCAACCCGAGAAGCGTGACGAGCAGGGTTCTTCTCATGGCGACGTCTCCTTTCTCTCGCGGTCGTGGCAGCTGCTGCAGATTCCCCGCAGCTGGACGCGGTAGTCCAACACCCGGAACGCGTACGCCGAGGTGTCGGGGATCTCGAGTGCATCGAGCGCGTCGTGGTCGAAGTCGACGAGCCCGTTGCAGCGGATGCACACCAGGTGGTGGTGAAGGTCGATCCGGGAGTCGAAGCGGGCGACGTGCCCGGGATGGCAGGCCTTGGTGATGACCCCCATTCGGACCAGGTGCTCGAGAGTACGGTAGACGGTGGGGCGGGAGATCCCCGGAAGGCGAGCCCTGACGGTTTCGTAGATCGTGTCCGCCGTAGGGTGGTCGTCGAGGGCCAGGACCGTCTCGAAGATGACGCGCCGCTGCACCGTGCAGCGCTCGCCCCGCTGACGGCACAATTGCTCGAAATCCTCCATCCGCGTCGTGTTCGGTGCCCCGCCCATCGCCCCTCCGCCGCGGTCTTCGATCGAATGCCTAGATGAAAATCTAGTGCAGGAGAGAAGATTGTGCAACAAATCGAAAGCAGGTCTCATGACGACGGGCGCGTCGGCGCGACGGGTGCCTTTCCGGGAGCCGCAGCCTGCCGGGTGCGACCTGGTATTCTGCGCAGCTCGGGGTGGACCGCGTGCGACCTTTCGAACGACCACGGCGGGAGGACCTGCGAGCCATGATCCGGCTCGCGGTGCCGGTGGTGGTGGTCCAGGTCGGGATGATGCTGCTCGGCGTCGTCGACTCCATGGTCGTCGGGCGCTACTCGGCCGAGGCGCTGGCGGCGGTGGCCCTCGGCCACGTGGTGGTGATCGCAGCCGCGGCGTTCGGCATCGGGGTGCTGCTGGCGATCGACCCGCTGGTGTCGCAGGCGGTGGGCGCCGGGGACGCCGTGGCTGCTCGGCGCGCGGTCCAGCGGGGTCTGGCCCTCGCGTGTCTCCTGATGGTGCCGACGATCGCGGTCATGGCTCCGGTGGAGTGGCTGCTCACCGTCCTCCACCAGCCCGCCGAGGTGATTCCGCTGGCCTCGGCGTACGTGCGGATCTGTCTTCCCGGTCTGCTGCCGTTCTACGCTTTCTTCGTGCTGCGCGTGTCGCTCCAGGCGATGGGGCGCATGCGGCCGATCGTGACCACCATCGTGCTCGTCAACCTGTTCAACCTGGTGGCGGACTGGGTGCTGGTCTTCGGTGTCGGACCGGTGCCGCGGCTCGGTCCGATCGGCTCGGCCTGGGCCACCACCGCCGCCCGGACGCTGCTGCTCCTCGTGCTGCTGGTTCTCGCGCGTCGAGCGCTCGCGCCGGTGCTCGGCCGGTTCGACCGCGAGGCGCTGCGTCTCGCGCCGGTGTGGCGGACCCTCCGGCTCGGCCTGCCGATCGGCGTCCAGCTCGAGCTCGAGATCGTCGCGCTTCGGCGTCATTGCCCTCCTGATGGGGGGGCTCGGAACCGTCCAGATGGCCGCCCACCAGGTCACCATCAACCTCGCTTCCCTGACCTTCATGGTGCCGCTGGGGGTCGGGTCGGCGGCGGCGATCGGCGTCGGTCGCGCGGTCGGCGCCGGCGACGGGCTCGCAGCGCGGCGCGCCGCCAGCGCGGGCCTCCTGCTCGGCGCCGGCTTCATGTCGGCGACCACGGGCGTGCTCTTCGTCGCTGCTCCGGGGGCGTTCGCGGCCGCCTACACCTCCCTCGACGAGGTCGTCGGGCTGGCCGTGCTCCTGATCCCCATCGCCGGCTTCTTCCAGGTCTTCGACGGGCTCCAGGTGGTCGGCGCCGGCATCCTCCGCGGCGCCGGCGACACCCGCGCCCCGATGGTCATCAACCTGCTCGGCTTCTGGCTGATCGGCCTGCCCGCGAGCCTCGGCCTCGCGTTCGGCCTCGACCTCGGCCCGGTCGGCCTGTGGTGGGGGCTCGTGGCCGGCCTCGGTGCCGTGTCCGCGTTCATGCTCGCCCGGGTGGTCGGCAAGCTCCGCCGTCCGATCGTCCGGCTGCGGGTGGAGTGATCCGGGCAGGGGACAGGACAGATCGAGCAGGTCGAGACGCCGAGGGCTGCCCTGGAACCGGGGTCGGGAGGGCGACCGCCAGGTCGGCCTGAACTACTTGCCCGGTCTTGAAGCGAGGGCTTCGGCGAGCTCCCCCAGCGTGCGCTCGCGGACCTTCTGCGGCTGCCGGCCGTGGGTTCCGGTGACGCAGCGGGCGAGGTGGGCGACGATCTCGAAACCGCGCGTCGCGTCGGTGAAGCGGAGGCCTTGTCGCAGATGCTGTTGCTCGTGCCGACGCCGGGCTTGACAGGCAACTGCACGATCACTAGACTGCGTCTCAAGTCCACATCGAAGCGAGAACCGAAGGGAGAAGGACGATGAGGAGATTGATCGTCGTGATGGCAGTGTGTGTCGCGGTGACCGGAGTTGCGAGCGTGCAGGCGCAGGAGCACTGGACCGAGGGTCCGGTGTGGGAGTGCAGCGCCTACCGCACGCTGCCGGGGCAGTTCGACAACTACATGAAGTACCTGCGCAAGAACGTGGCTGCGATCCGCGCCGAGGCCAAGACCCAGGGTCTGGTGGTGGACGACCGGGTGTTCGTCCAGACCCCCAGCGACCCCACCGACTGGGACGTGATGTTCTGCACCGCCTACAAGAACGGCAGCGCGGCCCTCGACTACAACGCCGAGATGGAGGCGAAGTGGGACGCGCTCTCGGCCAAGCACCTCGGGACCTCCGACGAGGGTGAGCAGGAGAAGATGGCGCAGCCGCGGTTCGAGATGCGCACCTTCCTCGGCACCAACATGATGCGAGAGATCACGCTCAAGCCGATGAAGTGAGCCGGCGGGCCCGGCCGCCAGGCAGAGACGACCGGGTCCGGCGGGTCTTCCGCCGGACCAGAGAACACGAGCGGGGCGGCAGCGGCCGCCCCGCTTTCGTTCCGCACCCGTGGGCCGGCTCCCGGGGAGCCGATGATCCGGTTCACCACCCGGGTCTGATCGAGGCGGATCATCGCTGCGGCGCCGGGTGCGGCGACAACGCGCCCGGCGACCTACCGGCGGGCCGACCGGGCCGTCGACCCGGTCCCGAGCGCGCGGCCTCCAGTGCGGCCCGCCCCAGCACCGGACTCGCCGTTCCAGCGGCGCCGCCGCCGGCTACCATGGTTGGGGGGCGACGATGCTGGGCTTCCTGAAGAGGAGACGACGGGCGCGCCTGCTGGCCGAGCCGTTTCCGGACCAGTGGCGGCTGAGGCTCGAGCTCGACGTGGCCCTGTGGGCGGCGGTGCCGGCCGAGACGAAGCCGCGTCTCATGGACGACCTGCGACTCTTCGTCGCCGAGCGCTCCTGGGAACCCTGCGGCGGCATCACGCTCGACGAGACCATGTGCGCGGTGATCGCCGCCCAGGCCTGCGTGCTGACGCTGGGCCGGTCGGTGGACGCCTTCGACCACGTGCGCTCGATCCTGGTCTACCCGACCCGCTACCGGGCGCCCGACGTGTGGGAAGACGAGGCGGGGATCGTCACCGAGGAGGTCGACGAGCGAGAGGGTGAGGCCTGGGAACGGGGGATCGTGGTGCTGTCGTGGCAGGAGGTGATCACCGACGCCCGGAACCTCAACGGCCGCAACCTGGTCCTGCACGAGATGGCCCACCAGATCGACCTGGTCGACGTGCTCGACGCCGGAGCGTCGTCGTTCGGCGAGGGGCGGGAGGAGGCGGCTCGACGGCACGATCAGTTCCTGGATCTCTACGAGGCCTTCAGCGCCGAGGTCGACGCGGGCCGTCGCGTCAAGGGGCTCGACGCCTACGGCGCCGAGGACGAGGCGGAGTTCTTCGCCGTGGCAACCGAGTCCTTCTTCGAGCGCGGTGCGTTCCTCAGGAGTCATCAGCCCGAGCTGTACGAGATCCTGGCCTGGTACTACGGCCAGGACCCGGCGTCCTGGCCGCCGCCGCCGAGACGGGAGCGGCCCGCTGGCGAGAGCGGCCGCGAGCGCCGGCGCCGGAGGCGCGAGGAGGAGCGGAGGCTGCGCAAGGGGAGAGGCGGCTGAGAGCCCTGTCGCCATTGAGCTCAGCGGCCCGACCGTGCCCACCTTCGAGGCGGGACATGGCGCGGCTTCTGCCGGGTGGCCGGTCGGGTGGCTGCAGACGCGGTGACATCAGGCTGGGTCCGCTGCAGCGAACGGTGAGGCGAGGTCACGGCTTGATCACCACCGGCGTACCGATCTGGACTGCGGCTCACAGCAGAAGTTCCGGAGAAGGAGCGCCTGGCTCGAGTTTCGAGATCTCGTCCGGGGCGGCCGGTTACGGGCAGGCCAGAGTTGTGTAGGTGGTCGAGTAGACCTGCCGGCACCTGAAGCTGGCGCTGGCGCCCTTGTAGAGTGCGCCGGAAAGCATGGTGTCGTCGAGGTTGACCCCGTACGCGCCGTTGGCGTAGACGGCGTGGGTCGTACCCACGACATAGCTGTCGTGCACGGTTACGCTCCCCGGTGTGGGCCCCGAGGTGTAGATGCCATAGCCCGTGCCACCCGAGAGCGAACCGCTGACCTTTGACCGCTCAACGTACACCGAAGAGGTGGCGATCGCGATTCCGTCGGCCACAGTGGCGGCGGCGGATGCGGACACGTCGGCCTCGAGCAGCCGCAGGCCCGTGTTGGCTTCGACGACGAGGGCGATGGCGGCCCCCACCTGAGAGCTGAGCTCGATGCTGAGCTCCTTGATCTCGGTGAAGCCCTTCAGACGCACGGGCTCGGGGGTGTCCGCATTGCTGTAGATCCTGGTGACGTAGCGGCCGGCCCCGTGCAGGTAGACGAAGCCCGGTAGCTCGAGCTTGGCGCCTCCGAGCGCATACGAGCCGGGGCCGATCCGCACCACCACCGGGTTGTCGCCGCTCGGCAGGCCGGGTGGGATCGACGCCACCGCCGCCAGCAGGGCCTGCCCGCTGGCGACCGGGTCCGGTGAGCCGTTGTCCTTGAGCACCAGGTGAACGTCGACGACGTTGGGCGGCCAGCGGTCCGTACCGCGCCCCATGCGCTCGAGGAAGACCGCCATCTGGCTGCGGGTGACCGGGTTGTCGGGGCAGTAGAGGCCGCTGCCGCAGCCGGAGGTGATGCGGTCGCGGTAGAGCTGCTCGATCCAGGCGGCGAAGGGGTTCGAGCAGGGCACGTCGGTGAAGAGACCGACACACGGCGGAGGTGTATATGCCTCCGGTGTACCGAGCTCCGGGCCGCCCTCGAGGGCGGCCGCCAGAGCACCTTCGGCGTCGAGGTCGACACACGCTGCGGCGCCGGCCTGGGGCGGCTCCGCCATCCCCGCGTCCCGGGCGGTCGCGGCGCCGGTGAGGACCAGGCCGAGGACGACGATCCAGGTGAACGTCTTCATCTCATTTTCCTGCCTTTCCTTCACAGGCCAGTCTCTGAAGATCACCGGGAGAGCTGAGGTGCATTCTACTCCTTGTGACGGTGCGAACCCGAGGCCGGCCGGGCCGTAGAAGAGGTGTGCCTCGCGCCACCGGAATCACCGCGCACCCAAGGGAGTCACCATGAAGCGCTTCGTTGTCGCGTTCCTGCTCTGCTTCGCCGCCGTCGTTGCCGCCGGAGAGCCGATCACGATCGGAGAGACGGGTCACCCTCGACTCCAAGGTCATGGGCGAGCAGCGCACCCTGCTGATCTCCACCCCGCGCAACTACGATCTGACCCGGGAGCGCTACCCGGTGCTCTACCTGACCGACGGCGACGCCCACCTCACCCACACCCGCGGCACGGTCGACTTCCTGGTCCGCAACGGGCTGATGCCGGACCTGATCATCGTCGGGGTCAGCAACACCGACCGCACCCGCGACCTGACGCCGACCCACGCCTTCCGCACCCTCGACGACGGCGTGCGACAGGAGATCCCGAACAGCGGCGGTGCAGGCACGTTCCTCGACTTCTTCGAGCAGGAGCTGATCCCCTTCGTCGAGGCCGGCTACCGTACCGAGCCGCTGCGCCTCTTTGCCGGCCACTCCTACGGCGGCCTGTTCTCGCTGTATGCCTTCGCCACCCGGCCCGGCCTGTTCAACGCCTGCATCGCCGCCTCGCCGTCGCTGAACTTCGACGACGACCTCATCCTGAAGACTCTGGGCGACTTCCTGAAGGGCCGCAAGGAGCTCAACCGGTCCCTCTACGTCACCATGGCGGACGAGGAGGAGGGCGACCCGGCCCCGAACCGGTTCGACCGGCTGCGGACCCTGCTGGCCGCGTCGAGCCCGACGGGCTCTCCGGTGGGACACCCGTCACATGCCGGAGGAGAACCACGGCACGGTCGTGCTGCGGACCCACTACTGGGGTCTCCGGTTCGTCTTCGACGGCTGGTCGCTGCCGGCGACGGAAGGGGAGCGGGGCTTCGACGGGACCGTTGACGACATCAGGAAGCACTTCACAGCGCTCTCGGCACGCTACGGCTACCAGGTGACCCCGCCCGAGGGCACGGTGAATGCCGCGGGCTATCGGGCCCTGGCCTCCGACGACCTCGAGCGCGCGATCGCCATCTTCCGCTTCAACGTCACGCTCTACCCGGATTCCGCCAACGTCTACGACAGCCTCGGTGAGGCGCTCGAGAACGCCGGGCGGCTCGAGGAGGCTCACGCCAGCTACGCCACGGCTGCCACCAAGGCCGAGTCCAACGGCGACGACCGTCGCGAGCTCTTTGCCGGGAACCGCGACCGGGTTGCCGGCGCGCTCGCAGAACGCGCCGAGAAGTGAACCGGATCGTTGCTGAGCGGGGTGATCGCACGCTCGGATGACCACGCTCGCGGCAGGCCGGGGGCCTGCGCCGGCCTGCGGGTGCCCGGGCCGTGGTACCGTCCCGGGATGCTGCCCTCAGGCCGTGCCCGGGCCCTGCTCGCCGCTCTGCTCACGATGGCCGCCGTGGTCGTCGGCGCCGCCGACAGCGAGCCCCAGATCCGGCAGATGGCCGTCACCATCGACGACCTGCCGGTGGCCCTGGGAAGTCGCCACGATCTCGGGCAGCGGGAGAAGATCACCCGCGACCTGGTGGCGGTCCTGGCCGAGCACGGGGTGCCGGCGGTAGGTTTCGTCAACGAGTCCAAGCTCGAGACCGACGGCGCGGTCGATCCGAGGATGGTCGCCCTCCTGGAGGGATGGCTCGACGCCGGGCTCGAGCTCGGCAACCACACCTTCTCCCATCCGGACCTGCACCGGGTGCCGGTCGAGGAGTGGCTCGCGGACGCGGCCCGGGGTGAGCGCCTGCTGCGACCGATGGTGGAGCGGCGTGGGGGAGTCCTCCGCTACTTCCGCCACCCGTTCCTGCACGTCGGCCGGACGGTCCAGGTCCAGCAGACCGCGGCCGCCTGGCTGGCGGATCATGGGTACACCGTGGCGCCCGTGACCGTGGACAACAGCGAGTGGATCTACGGCCGGGCCTACGCCGACCCCTACAACGCCGGCGACCGCGCCGTGATGTCGAAGATCGCAGCCTCCTACGTCGAGTACATGCTCGACGTCGTGAGCTACTTCGAAGGTCAGTCGACGGCCATCCTCGGGCGGCCGATCCCGCAGATCCTCCTGATCCACGCCTACGCCCTCAACGCCGATCACCTCGGCACCCTGCTCGACCGGCTCGAAGCCGGCGGCTGGACCTGGATCACCCTCGAGCAGGCCCTCGCCGACCCGGTCTATCGGCGCCCGATCGACGGCTACACCGGCAGCGGCGGCATCACCTGGCTGCACCGGTGGGCGATCACCGAAGGTCTCGACCGCGGGGTCTTCACGGGTGAGCCCGAGGTGCCCGCGTGGGTCGAGGAGCTGCCGTAGGCGCGTCGGCGACGCCGGTCTCGAGACCGGTCCCGGAGCCTCGGCCTTTCCCGCGCACGGCCATTCACGCAGGGGTGCCCATTCCACCTCGTCCTTGAGACGTCGAGAGTCTGTCTCATCAGCGCCGGAGGCGGAGCCCGCCGCCCCGACGTGGGACCCAACTTCCGGTCGTCGTTGCCGTATCTCCTCAGTGGTTTTCCGACGCAGGAGTCGACCCGGGCTGGACAGGCGGTCGGGTCTCAACCAAGGAGGACACGGGGGATGAGAACGTCACATTGGATCGTCGCGCTGGTTCTGGTGGTGGCCGCGGCATCGGGGGCCGCCGCCGAGTCGGTGGCCGGGCTCCCGCTGCACGTCGAGAAGCTCGCTCCGCATGCGGTCCGGCTCTGGATCGGAGATCACGTCTCCTCGACCGCGGTGGTCGCGATCGGCACCGAGAAGGGGATCGTGGTGGTGGACACGACCGGGATTCCCTCGGTCGACACCACGCTGCGTGCGGTGATCGCCCGCGAGCTGGGCCGGTCCGACTTCGCGACCCTGATCAACACCCATGAGCACGCGGATCACACCGGCGGCAACTCGGTGTACGCCGACTGCACGATCGTGGCCCACGCCCGCTGCGAGGAGGGAATGCAGCGCCAGCGGCAGGACCTGCCGCGGCTGCTGGAGTTCTACGCGGGGCGTACCGCCGAGCTCGAGGCGGAGGTCACCAAGCTGCCCGCCGACTCGGCCGAGGCCGTCCGGCTGCGCGAGGACCTCACGCTGCTGCGACTGAACCGCCAGGTGCTCGAGTCCGGTCTGCCGCCGGCGGCGCCGACCGTGACCTTCACCGATCGCATGACGATGGACATGGGCGACACCACCTTCGAGCTGTACTTCATCGGCGGCATGCACTCCTCCAGCGACATCGCCGTGCTGGTGCCGGAGCTCGGCCTGCTGATGACCGGCGACACCATGGCCGACATCTGGTTCACCGACACCCCCGGGTGCCTGGCCTCGTTCATGGCGCGACCCGGCGTGCACCACGACTTCCCGCGGCTGCTCGACAACTGGGAGGCGCTGCTGGCGAGAAAGGACGAGATCAGGGACTTCGTTCCCGGCCACTGGAACGGCGACCTCTCCTTCGACGGTTTCACGGCCCGGGTCGAGTACGTCCGAACCCTGTGGGAGGGAATCAACGGCGCCGCCGAGGACACCACGCTCGAGGACCTCTTCGCGAGCTACCGGCTCGACGCCGCGTTCCCGGACCTGGTCGGGAGCCCCGGCTTCGACCCCCGGACCAACGCGGGCTCGATCCTCGAGATCTGGACCACGGTGACCGGTCAGCAGTCCGCGGCGCTCGCGCTCTACGACGCGATCGACCAGGATCGCGGCGAGTACGCCGTCCGCGAGATCCTCGCCGAGCGGGGCGCGGACAAGCCCCGGTACTACTTCATCGAAGGGGAGATCAACGGCCACGGCTATCGTTTCCTGCGCGAGGGCAGGGTCGACCGGGCGGTCGCGATGTTCCGGCTCAACGCCGAGCTCTACCCGGAGTCGTGGAACGTCTACGACAGCCTCGGTGAAGCGCTGCTGCTGGCCGGAGACGCGACGGCCGCGGCCGCGATGTACGAGCGGTCGATCGCCCTCAACCCCGACAACACCAACGGCAGCGAGGCGCTGGCGCGGATCCGGAGCGGGGAGGCGGCGCCCGGGGCCTGAGATCGAGAGCGCGAAGACGCGTCTCCCCAGATCGGGCGGTGGACCTCGGCGGGACTGGACCGCTCGAGGTCCGCCGCCCCGTCGGTCTTGCCATCGGTATTTCGAGGCTCTATATTTAGGAGGTCGATATATAGCAGATCGACCTTTTGGAGTCAGACCAGGCCGATGGCAGCGAAGAGACTCGACCTCAGCAACCTGAGCCGGAGCCTGAACGAGCTGCTGGTGCTGGCCGCGCTCGAGCGGGGACCGCGCCACGGGTATCGGCTCGCTCTCGACGTGGAGAGCCGCAGCGCCGGCCTGTTCACCTTCAAGCACGGCACGCTCTACCCGATCCTGCACCGCCTCGAGCGCGAGAAGCTGATCGAAGGCTCGTGGTCGGACGAGGGCCTGAGGGGACGCCGCCGGGCCTACCGGCTGACCGCGGCCGGGCGTGCCTATGCCGCCGAGCTGCGGGTCGAGTGGCGGCAGCTCATGTCGAGCCTCGAGCGGGTCACCGGAGAGGAGCCATGAGCCGATTCGCCCCCCTGCTCAACACCCTCAACGACAGCCTGGTGCTGCCTCAATCCGCGCGCGCCCGGGTGCTGCTGGAGGTCGCCGGCGACCTCGAGGCGTTCTTCGACGTTGCGCTCGAGCAGGGGCGTTCACCCGAGGAGGCGGAGCGGCTCGCGGTCGAGGCGTTCCACCCGTCGTCGCAGACCGTCACTGCGCTGGTCCGGCTGCACGGTAGCCCGGTCGCCCTGTTGATGGACGGCCTGTCGCGACAGGCGGGCAACCTGTGGGAGCGCGTCCTGCTCGCCATTGCGCTCCTCCCCGCCGGCGCCGTCAGCCTGTCGGCGCTCCAGGACCTGCGGATTTTCCGCGTCGCGGGTTGGCCGGCGTGGCCGCTGGCCGGCTTCGCCGCCGCGATCGTCGGGTTCGGCGTGGTCAAGCTCTATCTGCTGTTCATCAAGCTCGACCACCGGCCCCGGGTCCTGCGCCGGGGCCTCGAGCTGCTCTTCGGGCTGTCGCTGATTCCCGCCCCGCTCGGGCTGATGGCCTTCGTGCTCGGGTTCCACCATGCCCTCGGCGCGGCCGCAGCGAGCTGGCCCGAAGGGGGCGCCGAGCTCGGCCTGGCCCTGCTCCGCGGGACGGCGGTGATGACTCTGGCCCTGACGACAATGGTCCTGGGCCTGGTGGTGTGGTTCTTCCTGACGCGCAGGATCGCCCGGATCGAGATCCAGGAGGCGGAGCTGCTGCTCACCCTGGACGGCAAAGGAGATTGCGATGCTTGAGCTCTTCAAGATGGGCGGACCGCTCACCTTCCCGATCGCCCTGATCGGCATCGCGGTGGTCGTGCTTTCGCTGATCGCCGTGATCCGGCTCGTGCAGGGCCGCATGCCGGCAGGCCGCGCCGGAGAGGCCTCCCTGCAGGCCCTCCCGTTCTGGGGGGTGGTCGCGCTGCTGCTCGGGCTCCTCGGTCAGGCGGTGGGCCACTTCAAGTCGTTGAGCGCCATGATCGAGGCCGAGGCGATCAACCCGAGGGCCGTCTTCATGGGCCTTCGGGAGTGCTTCATCACCACGCTGATGGGGCTCACGGTCTGCATCCTCGCACTGCTCGCCTGGGGTGCGCTGCGCGCGTGGCATAGCGTCGGGTCGACGCCTGCGCGCTAACGCGTTCGGTTCTACCGGCGACGGTGACGGCCTCGAGACCAGGCGCTGGTCGCCCTCGAGCTCGGCGCCGCCCCGGACCGCGGCCCGACGTCGGTGAGGTCTTCTCGATCCATTGCGGGCACTTGCGAAAGTAGATACGAACGAAGTATCTTTCCATCAGCTGACGTACCCATGAGAGGCTGTTCCTTCGTGATGCGAGGCCTTCGTCGCACGGCACGGTGCGCATTCCGTGTCGGGACGATCGTGCAACCGGCGGCACCGGGTGGGACGCGCACCCTGCTCGGCCCCAACCCGAGGAGGAGAGGACCATGACACGGAATCGGCTCGGTGAGTGGGCGTCGTATCTGGTACTCGGGACTGTCTGCCTGGCCCTGGCGGGCGTGCCTACGGCGGCGTGTGCGGACGAGCCGTGGTCGGCCTGGTCCGGGTCCGAGGTCTCGGCGGCCGAGGACATCGGTGATCCCGACCTCGCCCCGGAGGCGTACGGCTTCGCCGCGAGCATGGACTTCATCTCGGCGGAGGAGTTCGAGTGCTCCGATCCTACCGGTACGTGCGACTGGAGGAAGTGTGAGGGCGCGATGTACTGGTGCACGGACTCGACCAACAGCGACCTCTACGCGGCGGTCGAGGTTCCGGCGGGCGCTCTGATCACCAGCATGCGGGTGATCTACTACGACAGCAACGGCGCGCTGGACATGGCGGTCCGGTTCCGTCGAGCCTATGTCACCAACTTGGGCAGAGGCGATGTCGAGCTCCAGTCATGGCTCTCGAACGGAGATCCCGGGTACGGCATCGCCTACGTCGACATCGACCCCGACGTCACAGTCGCGCGGCGCTACGGCGCCTCCCCGTTGGTCGGCTACCAGTCGTACTACCTCTGGGTCACGCTGCCCGCAGGTACATTCCATAAGCTCCGCGGGGTCCTGATCAACTGGAACCGCCAGGTCAGCCCGGCGCCGACCAGCGCCACCTTCGGGGACGTCCCGACCAACCACTGGGCGTTTCAGCACGTCGAGGCGCTGTCCGACTCCGGCATCACGACCGGCTGCGGCGGCGGCAACTACTGTCCGGACGCGAACATGACCCGGGCGGAGATGGCGGTCTTCCTGGCCAAGGCGCTCGGTCTGAACTACACCTACTGAGGTTGGCCCCCCGGCTTCGAGATGTCACCTCGGCCGGTCGTCCGGCTGGAGCTTCGGGCGTCCCGGAAGCGCACGGCGCCCTGAGCGGTTCCAGGCTGGGGAGGGACCGAAGATGAGTCATCACGTGGTTCTGGGATCCCTGCTGCTCGCGGTCGTGGTGGCGGGCCCGGTTGCCGCCGGCGACGGCGGCGAGCGCATTCTGCGCAAGGAGATCACGATCAACGCCTCGCTCGACCGCGTCTGGCAGGCGTGGACCACAGCGGAGGGCTTGCGGCCGGTGGCCGGGACCTGCAACGTCGAGCTGCGGGTGGGCGGACCCTACGAGTGGTTCCTGGATCTCGAGCCCGACGAGAACGGCCTCAGGGGCGGCGAGGGCAGCCGGGTACTGGCCTTCCTGCCCGGCGAGGTGCTCGCCTTCGACTGGACCTTCCCGCCGTCGATCCCGTTGCTGCGAGGGGCGCGGGCGAAGACCCAGGTGGTGGTCCAGCTCGACCAGCCCGAGGAGGGGCTGGTGCGGATCCGCTTCGCCCAGCTCGGCTGGCAGAGCGGTGACGACTGGGACCGGGGGTACGCCTACTTCGACAAGGCCTGGGGCTGGGTGCTCGCGCAGATGAAGGCCAGCCTCGAGGGTTGAGCCGACGGGCCCGTCCGGTCACGTCCGCCGCAGCATCCACGTGGCGCAGTCGACCGCACGGTCGAGGATCTCGCACTCCCGGCGCTCCTTCTCGACGTAGGCGTGAAAGGCAGCAGCGTGCTCCGGGTGGCGCGTCGACAGCTCCGCGGCACGGTGCTCGATCCACGTCATGTAGCGGCGGCACAGCTCCGTGACCTCGGCTCGCGGCGTGATCCTCTCGCGCACGATCGCGTCGCCGTGCCGGATCAGCTGGGCACGGGTGTCGTCGAGGCTGGCGAGCTGGCCGTAGCCGGCGAAGTCGATCGGCCCGGGCTCGCGCAGGAAGGAGTCCTCGATGATCATCAGCCCGCCGGGCTCGACGCAGGAACGGCAGCCCGCGACCATGGCTTCGGCAGCGCCGAGCACCCCCACCGAGACCAGCAGCGCCGCGTCGTAGCCGCGGGCCTCGCCGACCACCTCGCGGAGGTCGGCGCAGTCGAAGCGGCAGCGTTCC
Organism: uncultured Acidobacteriota bacterium; assembly: GCA_963714745.1. GTDB lineage: Bacteria > Acidobacteriota > Thermoanaerobaculia > Thermoanaerobaculales > Sulfomarinibacteraceae > CAVQPK01. The sequence goes on along the minus strand of CAVQPK010000005.1, from coordinate 338,413 downwards.
TCGAGCCCCCGCGTCCGGGCTTCGCGGCGGGCGATCTCGACGAAGGCGGGCAGGGCGTCGACGCCGTCCACCCGGCAGCCCAGGGCGCCGGCCACGGCGAGGGAGACCGCGCCTTTGCCGCAGCCCAGGTCGAGCACCCGCGCCCCGGCACCCGCGACGCCCTCTTCGCGCAGCCACCGGACGACGAGGTCGGGGTCGCTGCCCAGCTCCCACAGGTCCTGGAGCAGGTCGGGGACAAAGCGGAGGATCTCCGGCGCGACCCCGAAGTAGGCTGCGAGCTCGGCTTCGTGCACCGTCATCGTGTCGGCCTCCTCACCCCCTCCGGTCCTGCCGGTAGAGCCGCTCGACGAAGGCGGTGGCGCGGGGGAAACGCTTCCGCCTCCTCGCGGTAGTCGACCCCGAGCCGGTCCATGGCCCAGCGCACCTTCTCGGCGAAGTGGCTGGCGGCGATGGTCTCGAGCACCAGATCCGGCCCGGTGGGACGGCGGACCAGGCCGCGCAGGCTGAGCAGCCAACGCCACGCCAGAACCAGGACGACCAGCGCCACCGCGGCCGCGACCGGCAGGCGGGCGAGCGCGACCACGATCGGCACGACCAACAGCACCAGCCACGGCAGGGTCGTCTGGCGGAGTCGCATGGCGGCCGCCTACCCGGTCCGTGCCGGCGTGACCCGTCGGATCAGCGGTCCCACGGTCAGCCCCTGGACGATGATCGAGAACACGACCACGATGTAGGTCATGGCGAGGATCACCGGTCGCGCCGGGATCGCCGGCAGCGAGAGCGCGAGGGCCACCGAGATGCCGCCCCGCAGACCGCCCCAGACCAGGACCCGGATCGCGCCCGGTGTGAAGCGCCGCCGCAGGCTGAGCAGCGCGACCAGCCCGCCGACGCTCAAAAAACGGGCGAGCAGCACGGCCGGGATGATCGCCAGGCCGGCGAGGAGGAACTGGGGCGTGAACGGCAGCACCAGCACCTCGATCCCCAGGAGCGCGAAGAGCACCGAGTTGAGACCGCCGTCGATCAGCTCCCAGAAGGTGTCGAGCCGCTCCCGGGTGAGGTCGGACATGGCGAGCGCCCGGCCCTGGTTGCCGATCAGGAGCCCGGCGACGACCATCGCGATCGGGCCCGACACGTGGAGCACGCCGGCCAGGGAGTAGCCGCCGAAAACCAGCGCGAGGGTGAGCAGGGCCTCGACCTGGTAGTTGTCGACGCTGCGCAGGAACCAGTAGGCGAGCAGCCCGATGGCGAGCCCGAAGACCGCCCCGCCCAGGGCCTCCTCGACGAAGAGCCAGCCGATGTCACCCGGGGTGACGCCCTCGGGCTGCCTGACCAGCTCGAGGATCGCGAGGAAGATGACCACGCCGACGCCGTCGTTGAACAGTGACTCGCCGGCCACCTTGACCTCGAGGCTCTTGGGGGCGCCGGCCCGGGTCATGATGCCGAGCACGGCGATCGGGTCGGTGGGTGAGATCAGGGCGCCGAAGAGCAGGCAGACCAGAAGAGGCGTCGGCACCCCCACCGAGGCCAGGATCGACCACGTGAGGCCGCCGATGATGGCGGTCGACAGAAAGACCCCGACGGTGGCGAGGGCGGCGATGGTCCACTTCTGCTGACCGAGGTCGCTGAGGTTGATGTGCAGGGCGCCGGCGAAGAGGAGGAAGCCCAGCATGCCGTCGAGCAGGGTCTTCTCGAGGTCGATGCCGGCCAGGATCCGCTGCGCGACGGCTTCCAGCGGCAGGCCCGCCGAGCTGGCCAGGGTCACCAGCAGCGACAGGGCCAGGGTGATCACCATGATGCCGATGGTGTTGGGCAGGTGGATGAAGCGGTGGTTGAGGTAGCTGGCGAGCGCCGCCAGCATCACCAGCACGGCCGTGATCTCGAAGAAGCCCATCGCGTCCTTCCGGTAGTGCGGTGCTCGGCGGCGCGCCCCGTGCGCGGTCCCAATCATAGCGGTCCGAGCCCCGGCGTTGGTGGGAAGCCGGCGGCCGCGTCAACGGGCGGCTGGTTGGGTCGCTCCACGGGCGGTGGACGCCCTGCTTCTGGAAGGGGAATCAAGCCCCGACGTCGTCATGGTGTGGTCCCGGCACCGCACCGGCCTGCACCCGTGAGCGGCAGGGTCGTGAGCCGTCCGGCTCAACCGCGGTCGGCTCGCGTCCTCTCGTCGAGGCCGCGGCGGATCTCCGCGAACAACCGCCGGGCTTTGGCGCCGTGGGAGCTGCCCCGGGTCTCGGCGAGCATCAGCAGGACGAAGTCGAGATGGTCGACCGCCGAGTCGAGCTGGCGACGGCTGCCCCGCTTCTGCGCTTCGCGAAACCCGAGGGTGTAGTCCGCCACCCGCGCCTCGGCGCCGGGCATGTGGTAGCGGCCGGCGAGGAGGTCGTCGAGCAGGTCCGCGGTTGCCAGGTTGAAGGTGCTCCAGAAGTCGGGGTGCAGCGAGTCGCTGCGACGTAGTGCACTGCGGCACACGGCCAGGCGGTTGCGGGCGTCCTCTCTGTGCCTGTCGAAGGACCGGTCCCTGGGGTTCAGCCACCGCACCACGAAGGTCCCCTGGATCCAGTTGGTCAGGGGGTAGAAGTCGATCCCGGTCGGGTCTTTGGTGACCGCGTGCCGGTAGGCGCAGACCATGAGCTCCAACGACGCAGCCCGGGTCTCGGGGTCGATCATCGCTCGCCTCTTGAACGCGCTTCCGAGAAGGCACAGGCGTTCGGAGGTGGCGAGCTTGCGCTCATGCAGGGCGGCGATCTGATCCGGGGTCAGCGTGCGCACCTCCTGCGAGGCTCGGTCCGGTTCGTAGGGCATCTCGCCGATGAGCCAGAGAATCAGGCCGATGGACTGGTCGATGTCACTGAGGGCGCTTTCACGCTGGTCGGCCTCAGCCGCCCTCCTGCCGGCGTCACGGACGCGGTAGTTGGCGAGCTGTTCGACGTGGCGCAGGCTCATCTGGCTCTTCTCGCCGGTCATCGCAGCCGTGAGGTGCTTGATGCCCTCTTCGAGGGCGCCGGTCTCGGCCCAGGCGCAGCCCAGGGCCGCACGGATGCGCGAGTCGTCGATCCAGGAGCAGAGCTCAGCCTGCTTCTCGATCTCGTGGAGCTGGCTCCGGAGACCGCCCATGTCCCCGATGGCCCTGTTGGCGGCCTTGGCGGTGATGTTCTCGATCTCGGCCATGGCGTGCTCGAGGGAGACGAACGTCCACCCCGAGCTCGAGGCCACGCCGTCGGCGCGGTCGACCAGGAGGCGGAATCCGGGGTCGCCGTAGCACTGGTAGGCGCCCCAGGTGTTGGTGCCGCCGTGCCGTTCCCACGTCGCCCTGCGTGCTGCGAGAACCGCGTCGCCGAAGGTGGCGCCGTTGAGCATCTTGCGGTAGAACTCGCCGGCGAAGGTCTTGGCCGCCGCGTCATCCACCGCCCACCCCGCGGCGACGATCGCGCGCACGCCCTGCTTGATGAACTGGCCTGCGAGGTTCGAAGCGAGCCGGTGGTGCTGGCGCTGGCCGGGCCCGATCGCCCCGAGGTGGCAGCAGTTGACGAAGACCAGAGCAGGAACCTCGCGCATCTGACCGATCTCTTTCGGAGTCAGGTAGGCCCCGCCCGAGAGGACCATCCCGGCGAGGGTGTCGAACCGTCCCTTCACCGGGTCGGCCGGGGAGTAGATGCCGTGGCCGGCCAGGTGGAGGACGCGGTAGGGCCTGGCGTGCAGGGCCGAGATCACGCTCCGGGCTTCGGTGCCGATTTCGGAGACGACCCGGAACGCCCTGGCGCGAAGGTCGCGGACCACGGCCTCGGCCTCGGCGGCGGCTCCGGGGAGGGCGGGAGTGACGCCACCGGGCTCGCCCACGACGAGGGCGATCGGCTCCATGGCTTCCTGGACCAGCGTGGGTGTGTCCGGGACCTCGAGCCGCCGGAGAAGCCCGCGCTCGATGGCGACCGGCTGATTCTGAGAGCTCTCCCGGTCTTCGATCAGCTCCCAGGGATAGGCGGCGGTCGCCTCCTCGACTTCGAGCACGAGCGGTTCGCGTTCGCGGGCGCGGTTCTTGAACTCGTTCGGAACCAGCAGCTCGAAGAGGGTGCGTCCCACCTGGCGGTTGGCAGAGGTCGTGGTGATCGAATCGGCGATGTACTCCTCGATCAGCCGCGGTTGGATGTCCACCGTGAGCCGCTCGGTCCGCGCCCTCCGGGTAGGCGCCGTGAAGATCAGGCTTCCGCTTCCTGGATCGGCCTTGATCTGGAGCCTCTGCCACCATCCGGACGGCTCGCCGTAGCTCAAGCGCCGGAGCCCGCCGCCGAGAGTCTCCATCGTCCCGCAGAACGAGAAGGCCTCGCCCAACCCAATGTCGGAGCCGATCTCCTGGAGCGCTTCAACCGCGTCCTTCGCGCGGTCCTCCCACAGCTCGATGAACTGAATCTCCTGGATCGAGATCCCGTCCTCATGCCGGGCGAGCCGATCGCTGGCCAGCTTGACCCCGAGCAGAAGGGCCTGGAGGGCGTCCTTGACCGACATGCCGCCGGCGCCGGTTCCGATGAGCAGGGGGCTGATGCTGATCCCTTGTGGCGCGGCCCCTGCCCCGTTCGCGCTCCGCTCCACCTTGCGCATTGCGTACTTGAGCACTGCCGTGGCCATGCCGCTGGACAGCGCTCCGGGGGAGAGGTCGCCGACCCTGCCGAGGCCGATCACGATCGCCGCCTCGGGTCGCGAGCCGGGCCGCGTGTTCATGAACACGGCGGAGCTGCCGATCGGCCCCGGGTACAGGTTGAGGGCGTTGTGGCGCGACAGCCGCTGGTCGAGGTGCCAGTCGAGGGCCTTCTCAGCCGAGATGATGGTGTCGCCCTCGTAGTGGCCGACGGCAACTGCGGAACGGGCGAAGACCAGGTCGCCGTGTGCGACCGAGACCGGGATCTTCGGCCTGGCGGGCGCCTGAATCGGGCCGGCGGATTCGGCGCCCATCGCAGAGGCCAGCAGATCGTCCCCGTCAGCCGGGTAGTAGTCCACGTCGGCCTCCGAGGCTCGACGCAGGGTCTCCTGGCTGCGCGGAAACACCGGCTGCGTGGGCAGCTGCGAGGTGTCGCCCCGCTCGAGAAGGTCGAGGTAGGCCGCGAAGCTCCCGGGGTCGGCCGCCAGGTCCCCGTGCTCGGTCCGGGTGTACCAGCAGGGCAGTCCCGGTGGGATGCCCTTGTCCCAGGTGACACGACCGTCGCCGCAGGGTGTGACGTACATTTGGAGTCGCGTACCCGCCTTGTTGCCGTCCTGCTCGAGCCGGAGGTCGGCGACGGTCTCAGCGGCGTGTCCGGCGACGTAGAGCATGCGGTCTCGCTCGAGGGGCGACCTGTCGAGGGTCTGGCGGTCGCGCCGGGCGCGCTCCAGGTCCTCCGGTGAGGGCGGGATCCACGTGCCGTGCTCCACCGCGTGGAGGGCCGTCCAGGTGGCCGGGCTGAACCAGTCACGTTCGTCGTCCTTGGGCAGCATGGCGAGCAGACCGGGGTAGCGCGCGACGATCTCGAGCAGGGCACGCTTGCTGTCGCGGAGGTCGAGCAACGCCAGCCGCTTGAGAACCCGCGAGCGGCCGACCAGGAGCTCGGTGATCGCGTGGGATCCCGAGTTCGGGGTGCCGAGCATCACGAAGCGCGCTCCGGGGTGGCGGGTGATGCGCGACCACAGGTCGCCGTGCCTCGCGATCATGGTCCGTACCACGAGGCCGCCCATCGAGTGGGCGATGAACCGGACCGGCATCTGGGCCCGCTCGGCGAGCTCCAGCTCCTTCTCGACCTCGTTGGCGAGCTCGTCGCCGAGCTCCGCGAGCGGCTGCCGCCAGTCGAAGGGGAAGGTCACCACCCGGTGCGAGCCTGCCAGGTACTCGACCAGCCTGCCGTAGTAGCGGCCGAACACGTTGGAGGCGTGCACGCCCTCGGCCTCGATGCTGAGCTTGCGCATGCCACCCCAGGCGAGCTCGTCGAGGTCGGCCCAGACCCGGTTGTCACCGACCGAGAGCTCGCTGCCCATGATTCCCGGCAGCACGAAGACCGTCGGCTGCGGTCCGGCGGACCGAGCGACGGTGGTGCGGGCGATCGGGGTCGAGGGCGCCACGATCGGAGAAAAACCGTCACCGGCGCCGAGCGTGCCGGTCAGGCCGCGCACCAGGGCCTCGACGCTGCCCTGCTCCTGGAAGTAGCTGAAGTGGTTGACCTGCGGGCCACGGAACTTCGCCAGCCGGCCGGTCGGCCGGGGCGCGCCGCCCCGCATCGACGGGGTGTTGACCACCAGGTCGTGCTCGCCGCCGTAGTAACGATCGGTGCCGAAAACCAGCACGCGGCGCCACCAGGAGGTGGGCTCGATGTCGCCGGCGATCGCGAGCAGCTCGCCGTCGAGCTCGAGGCGCCGCCGGTTGACGAGGTGCACCAGGCGCGAGTCGGGCATCATCGCCTCGAGCCCCGGCAGGGTGGTGGGGTCGGTGCGCTCCTTGATCACCGCCGCCATGAAGTCGCCGATGGCCCCGAAGACCGAGGCGACCGGCGAGTCGGCGCCGAGCACGCTCGCTGCGGTGCCGACGATCGAGAGCCAGCGGTCGAGCCGCCGCGACGCCAGGGTGGTGCCGAGCGCCGGGCAGGCCACCCGGACGAAGCGGGTGACGCGGATCCGCCGGTCGGCCAGGTCGGCCGCCAGGGCCCTCAGGTCGTCGAGGTCCTCGGGGGCGGGCTCGCGGTCGAAGGTCCCGGATCCGTCGGCCGCGAACAGCGCCAGGTCCTCGTCGGTGAATGGCGCCGCGCCGTCGTGCCGCGCCCTGGCCAGGAGCTCGCCGATCAACCCGCCGCGGGAGTGCGAGACGAGGTGGAGCCGAGCACCCGGCGGCAGCGCCCGGACGAGGTCGCGTGCGTTCCGGATCGGGCTCTCGGTGAGCGAGCGGTGCTCGAAGGCGAAGACCGCCTCGCCGTAGGCGGCGCGCAGGGCCTCCAGCGCCTCGCGGCGCTGGTCGTCCCAGAGGTCGCCGAAGCTCCCCCAGTTGCTCGACGCGGTGCCGTGGAGGAAGACCAGAATCGCCCGGTCGGTGGGGATGTCGGCGGCCTTCGCTGCGCGGAGCTGGAATCTGCCGGGCTCCATGGCGCATCGGAAGAGCCCGAGCCCGGGGCGCTTGTCGGGGTCGCCCAGGCCACGCGTCTCGACCGCGTGACCCGCGGCGGCCGCGGTCAGTCCGACCGCGTCGAAGCCGAGGAGCTTGATGCCGCGCAGCACCCAGGCACCGGCTCCTCGGCTTGCACCGGCCTCGTCGAGCTGGAGGGACGACGGCAGGTCGACCGTGAGTCGGCCGTCGTCGGCGCTGCGGGACGCCTCAGGCTGGAACTGATCGCGGAACTGCGCCGCGGTCATCCACAGGAGGGCGCCGTCCTCGAACTCGAGCTCGAGGATGTCGTCCTCCGCGGCTTCGACCTCCTGCGTCGGGCGCCCCGGCGCGGTGCGAGCGGAGTCGAGCCGGAACTCCGCCCGCAGACTGAGACGACCCGATCGCAGGAGAGGATCCCCGGCACGCGCCGCAGTCACGCCGCGAAGAAGGAGGGTGCGGTTGCCTGATGACGAGGGAGCCATGGTGGAGTCCCTTCAGGGTGCGGGCGGCAGAGGCCCGGGCCCGTGCAAAGCTGAGCTGTGGGTACCACTCCGAGTGTACATCAGATTCTGAGGTTGAATCGCATCACAACGTTTTTTCGACGTTTTGAAAGCAAAGAGAATTTTCCTGTCTGACTGCGAACCGACGCCGCCGGTGCGGGAGGTCGTAGACTCGACGCGGAGGTGAGCATGGTGCGACCTGTCCCGATCCGGATCGCCGCCCTCATCCTGGTGGTTTCGACGTTCGGCTGCGGTCCTCGATCGGTGACCCCGGAACGGCGCGCGAGCCTCGAGGGCACGCTCCAGGGGCTGATCGAGGCCGCCGTCGCGGGGCACGACGCGGTCCCGGGCGCGGCCCTGGCGGTCGACTCGCCGCGCCTCCAGCTTGAGTGGCAGGGCGCCGCGGGGGCGGTCGATCCCGCGGCCGGGACGCCGATGACCCCCCGCCACCCGGTGCGGATCGCCAGCAACACCAAGACCTTCGTGGCGGCGGCGGTGCTCAGGCTCTGGGAGCGGGGCGAGCTCGGCCTCGACGAGCCGATTGCCGCGCTCCTGCCCGAGCAGCTGGTGGTTCCCCTGCGTCAGGACGGCTACGACCCGGAGGCGATGACCGTGCGCCACCTCCTGACCCACACCAGCGGCCTCTTCGATCACTCCGAGCCCGACGAGTATGCCGCGGCGATTCTGGCCAACCCGCAGTACCGGTGGACCCCCGCTCAGCAGCTCGCGGCGGCGATGGACTGGGGTGAGCCGCTGGCGCCCCCCGGGAAGGTCTTCAGCTACTGCGACACCGGCTATGTGCTGCTGGGCGTGATCCTCGAGCGCGCGACCGGCGAGCCGCTCGCCGTGGCGGTGCGGGAGCTGGTCGGCTTCGATCGTCTCGGTCTCGACTCCACCTGGTGGGAGTCCCTCGAGCCGGCCCCGCCGGGGGCGCCCGAGCGAGCGCACCAGTTTCTCGGCGAGGTCGACACGACGAGCTTCGACCCCTCCTTCGACCTCTACGGGGGAGGGGGCCTGGTGGCCGCCATGGGCGATCTCGCGCGCTTCTTCGGCGCGATCTTCCGGGGCAAGATCTTCGACGATCCCCGCACCCTGGACGTCATGCTGACCACCCTCGACGGGCTCGAAGCGCGGCCGGACGCCTCCGCGTCGGCGCTCGCCCCCGGTGCCTACCGGATGGGGGTCTGGGTCGTCGAGGTCGACGGCCTGACCACCTACCGGCACACCGGGTTCTGGGGAACTCTTGCAACCTACGTCCCGGAGCTGGACCTCACCGTGGCCTGCACCGTCGACCAGAACCAGGCGAAGCACGCCCTCGAGGAGCTCGCCGTCGGGGCGGTGAGGGCGGTGCGCGACGCCGCACCCGACGGGCACGGCTGACGCCACGCGCGGCGGTCGCCGGCAGGCTATCCTGGGTTTCGATCCGTCGTCCCGCCGCCGACCGGCGCGACGGACGAGAGAGGTTCCCAGATGGCATCCGACTTCAGCAGCTTCACCGGCACCACGAGCTACATCACCTCCCCCGAGCTGCGCCACGCGGTCAACGTGGCGGCGGCGATCCAACGGCCGCTGCTGGTGCGGGGCGAGCCCGGCACCGGCAAGACCTTGCTGGCGCAGGCGATCGCCGAGGATCTCGAGCTCGAGCTGATCACCTGGAACGTGAAGTCGACCTCGAAGGCGGTCGACGGCCTCTACGTCTACGACACCGTGCAGCGGCTCCAGGACAGCCGCTTCGGCGACCACGACGTGTCCGACATCCGGCAGTACATCCGGCTCGGGCCGCTCGGCAGGGCGCTGACCAGCCCCGAGAGGGTGGTGCTGCTGATCGACGAGATCGACAAGGCCGACCCCGACTTTCCGAACGACCTGCTGCACGAGCTCGACGTGATGGAGTTCACGGTGGTGGAGACCGGCGACAGCTACCGGGCGGCGCAGCGACCGCTGGTGGTGATCACGTCGAACGCCGAGCGGGAGCTGCCGGACCCCTTCCTGCGACGCTGCGTCTTCCACTACATCGAGTTTCCCGGCGCCGGGCTGATGGCCGACATCGTGCGCGTCCACCACCCGGAGATCGGCCGCCAGCTGCTCGAGCAGTGCCTCGAGCGCTTCTACTGGCTGCGAGGGGTCAAGGGCCTGCGCAAGCGCCCGTCGACCTCCGAGCTGGTCGACTGGGTCGCAGCGCTGCTGGCGGCAGGGATTCCGCTCGGCACCCTCGCCGCCGAGCTGCCCTTCCTCGGCGCCCTGATCAAGAAGGAGGAGGACCTCGAGGCGGTCGGCCGGGCGCTGGCTGCCGAGACCCGGCGCGGCTCTGCCTGGCCGCCCTCCTGAGCACGATGACCGGGTCGAGTCCGCCAGGAGTCGCAGCGACTGGGGTCTTCCTGGGCTTCTTCTACCGCCTTCGGGGCCACGGGCTGAAGGTCACCCCCCAGCAGTGGCTCACCGTGGTCGAAGGGCTCGCCGCGGGCCTCCACGGCTCGTCCCTGGCCGGCTTCTACTCGCTGACGCGGTCGATCCTGGTCCGCGACGAGTCCGAGCTCGACGGCTTCGACCTCGCCTTCGCCGAGCACTTCCGGGGTCACGAGGCGGTGCTCGACGCGATCGAGCGCGAGGTCTGGGAGTGGCTGCAGAACCCGGTCCCGGGCGGCGTGGTCGATCCCGATCGACGGCGGCTCGACGACGTCGACGTGGCGGCCTTGCGCGCAGCCTTCGAGCAGCGGCTCGCCGAGCAGAGCGAGCGTCACGACGGCGGCAACCGGTGGATCGGCACCGGCGGCACCTCCCCCTTCGGGCACGGAGGCGCCCACCCCGGGGGCATCCGGGTCGGCGGCGAGGGCGGCGGCGGCTCGGCGGTCCAGGTCGCCGCCGAGCGGCGTTTCCGGGAGCACCGCCGCGACCTCGTGTTGGACACCCGGCAGCTCGGTCTCGCCCTGATGAAGCTGCGCTCCCTCGAGCACGCCGGCCCCATCGACCAGCTCGACCTCGAGGGGACGATCGACCGCACCGCGCGCGACGGCGGCGAGCTCCAGATCGTGCTCGAGCGCCCGAAGAAGAACGCTCTCAGCCTGCTGATGGCAATGGACGTCGGCGGCTCGATGGAGCCCTACCGGCGGCTGGTCGAGCAGCTCTTCTCCGCGGCCCACGGCATCCGTCACTTCCAGCACTTCGACCACGTCTACTTTCACAACTGCATCTACGCCCGGGTGTGGTCCGACGCCCGCTTCAGCGAGAGGATCCCCCTGCCCGACCTGTTCCGGCGCTTCGACCGCGAGACCCGGCTGGTGGTGGTCGGGGACGCCCACATGTACCCGGGTGAGCTCACCGACCCCTTCGGCGCGCTCGACTACACCGACCGCAACGAGATCCCCGGGGTCGGCTTTCTCGAGCAGCTGCGCGGCCACTTCCGTCATGCGGCGTGGCTCAACCCGATGGCGGAGACCGCCTGGGGGGCGCCGTCGGTGCGGATCGTGCGCCGGCACTTTCCGATGTACCCCCTCACCGTCGACGGGGTCGGGCGCCTGGCGAAGGACCTCTCCGGGTCGGGGGCTCGTTTGCCGCCGCGAAGCGGTTGAGCGGCGGGGCCGAGTCTGCAAGACTGTTCGAGATGGTGTCTCGGATACATTCGGGCTTCCCCGAAGCGAGCGCTTCGGGCGTGGTCGCGGCCGGGGCGCCGGGTACGGCGCGGGTGGGGGCGGAGATCCTGCGCGCCGGCGGCAATGCGGTCGATGCGGCGGTCGCCGCGAGCTTTGCCACCTCGGCCTACGAGCCGGCCTTGACCAGCCTCGCCGGCGGCGGCGTGATGCTGGTGATCGACGGCGCGAGCGGCGAGGCCTCGCTGGTGGACTTCTTTCCCGACGCCCCCGGCTGCGGCTCGGACGCGCGCCGATCGGAGCTCGACTTCGTTCCGGTCAGCCTCGACTTCGGCTCCGCCCGCCAGGTCTTTCACATCGGCCGCGCGAGCGCCACCGTGCCCGCCACGCTGCTCGGGCTGGCGACGGCCCACCGGCGTTTCGGGCGCATGCCGATGGCGGAGCTGGTCTCCCCTGCGGCCGAGGCGTTGCGGCAGGGGGCCGAGGTGGACGCGTTCCAGGCGCGTGCGATCCGCCTGCTGGCGCCGATCCTCCAGCACAGCGAAGGGGTGAGGCGGATCTTCGCGCCGCATGGCGAGCCGATCGGCGCGGGATCGGTGCTCGCGAACCCCGCCCTCGCCGAGCTCCTCGAGACGGCGGCCGAGGCCGGCTTCGAGGCGCACCACAGGGAGGTCCTGGCGCCGCTGCTGCTGGCCGAGTTCGGGGTCGACGCCGGAGGCCGGCTGACGGCGACCGACATCGATCACCTGCGGGTGAGGGTGGTGCCGCCCCTCAGGAGTCGATACCGCGGCGCCACGGTGCTGACGACTCCGCGGCCGGCCCAGGGCGGCACCTCGGTCTCACTCATGCTCGCGCTGCTCGAGGAGATCGACCTGTGCGCCGCAGGACGCGGCTCCCCGGGGCACCTGGCGGCGCTGGCGGCGGCGATGCGGACCGTCAACGAGGCCCGCGCAAGCCCGGCAGATCCGCTCGAGCCCGGTCGGCTGGCGGGTTGGCGGGCGAGGTGCCGGGCGCTCCTGCACGGCGACGGGGCTTCGAGCACCGCGGCCGGCGGCGGTCGTGGGGAGACCACTCACATCAGCGTCATCGATCGTGTCGGCAATGCCGCCAGCGTGACCTTGAGCTACGGCGAGAGCTGCGGCTACGCCCTCGGCGACACCGGGCTGGTGCTGAGCAACTTCATGGGCGAGGAGGATCTCCATCCGCGTGGCTTCGACGGCACGCAGCCGGGAGAGCGCCTGCCGACGAATGTCTGCCCGACCGCCGTGATCTCCGAGCGGGGGTTGGCCGTGCTCGGTTCCGGCGGCGCCAACCGGATCCGGAGCGCGATCTGCCAGGCGGTGGTCAACCTGGTCGAGTTCGGGATGGCGCCGCAACCAGCCGTCGCGGCGGGCCGCCTCCATGTCGAAGGCGGTGTGGTCCATGCCGAGACCTTCGACCTTCCGGACGCATCGCGGGTCCTGGCGCGGATCGCCCACGGCGATGAGGTGGTCGTCTTCCCGGAGCCGAGCCTGTTCTTCGGCGGCGTGCACCTCGCGGTGCGGCACGAGGACGGCGCCGTCTCGGGCGCCGGCGATCCGCGCCGTGACGGCGCGGTCTGCTATGCGTGAACACAGGTGCGAGGCTGAACCTCGAAGACGATCTGGCAGCCGGACCTCGATCAGGTTCGAGCGGCGGCGCCTTCGGGACGCGGGACCTCGGCGAAGCCGCTGCGGCCGAGCCACGAGGGGAGGGAGCGCTGCAGCCCGCGCGGGCCTTCGATCTCGACCTCCTGACCGCGCAGCAGGTCACCCCACGTGATCTGACCCAACCAGTACCGGGTGAGGTCACGCAGGCGCACGGTCAGCGTGAGGTCGACCTCGAAGCCGGGGTCGGTCATGCAGATGTCGCCGCCGTCCCGACTGGCGAGCAGCCACCAGCTCCGGCGCGCGCCGGTGATGTCGGCGAAGTCGAACCGGACCACGACCCGGTGCTCGGGAAGCTGGTCGCGGCGGATGCTGCGGCGCATGTCCCACATCAGCAGCGACGGGTCGAGGTCCTTTTCGTCGAGCTCGAAGAGAATCCAGCGTTGGCCCCAGGTGCCGAGGCCTTCAATGATCGGCAGCAGCTCCTTGCCGGCCGGAGTGAGAACGTACTCGTGGCTCTGCCGGCCGGGCGGCGTCCGCCGCTCGACAACACCCGCCTGCTCCAGCTCCCTGAGGCGTTTGGCCAGCAGCGAGCGGGACATCAAGGGCACGCCGCGACGGATGTCGTTGAACCGGGTGCTGCCGCACAGCAGCTCACGCAGAACCAGCGGCGTCCAGCGTTCAGCGAAGATCTCCGAGGCCTTTGCAACCGGGCAGAACTGACCATAACCCTTCATTTGTGAGACCGATTCTACATTGAACCCGGCCGACGGTCCAGATCTCGAACCGGTTCAGTCCAGATCTCGAACTGGATTCTGCCCCGCAGGCATCCGACACTGAGTCGACAGCTTGAACAAGCTGCGACCCATGAAAGGAGTCATCATGGCCGACTTTTCGTCTGTGGACAGAGCGGGAGATGTCGTCTCGATCTCCGATCGCGAGGTGCGGGCGTTCCGATTCGCGCTCGAGGGGACGAGCCTGATCCCCGGAGAGGCCGGCTACGAGGAGGCTCGTCGGGTGTGGAACGCGATGATCGACCGCCGGCCGGCGTTGATCGCACGCTGCAGCGGTGCTGGCGACGTGCAGCGGTGCGTGCGGTTCGCGCGTGAGCACGGCGTCGTACTGACGGTGCGCGGCGGCGGCCACAACATCGGCGGGCGAGCCGTCGCAGACGGCGGCCTGATGGTCGACCTGTCGCATCGACGGGAGGTGAGGGTCGATCTCGAGTGCGGCGTCGTCGAGGTCGGGCCGGGCGCGACGCTCGGCGACCTCGACGCCGCCACTGCGCCCCACGGGGTGGTGGTGCCCTCGGGCATCGTGTCGGAGACCGGAGTCGCCGGCCTCACGCTGGGAGGGGGCTTCGGCTGGCTGTCGCCTCGCTGGGGTCTGACCTGCGATCACCTGGTCGCGGTCGAGCTGGTCACCGCCCAGGGAGAGATCGTGGCGGCGTCCGAGGCGACGCACCCGGACCTGATGTGGGCGCTGAAGGGCGGCGGCGGAGGGCTCGGCATCGTGACCTCGTTCCGCTTCAGTCTGCGGCCTTTCGACCAGCCGGTCACCGCCGGCATGCTGATCTTCCGCGGCGAGGACGCCCCCGAAGCGGTGGCGCGCTACCGGGCACGAGCCGCCGACGCCCCGGACGAGCTGGGCTGCCTGCTCAAGCTCTGTGCGGCGCCGCCCGCGCCCTTCCTCCCGGAGGATCTCCACGGTCGACCGATCGCGGTGATCGTGCCGTGCCACAGCGGGTCCGAGGGTCGAGCTCTCTCCGACCTCGCTCCGCTGCGGCGGGGCGGGCTGGCCGTGGCGGACCTGGTGGCGCCGCGGCCCTTCACCGAGCTCCAGTCGATGTTCGACGCGGGCGAGCCGAAGGGACGCCGTGACTACTGGAAGTCGGAGTACATCTCGGAGCTCGACGACGAGCTGGTCAGCGTCCTCCTGGACGCGCTCGACCGCCTGCCGTCCCCGTCCGCGAACCTCAAGGTCTTCCGGCTCGGGGGCGCGGTGGCCCGGGTGCCGGCCGGCGCGACCTCCGCCGGTCACCGTGACGCGGCCTTCATCGTGATCGCAGCCTCGGCCTGGGACGACCCGACCGAAGACCAGCGCAACGTCGCCTGGGTGACCCGGACCTGGGAGAAGCTGCACGCGCACTCGCAACGCGGCGGCTACATCAACTTCCTGACCCACGACGCCGACGGTGCGGAGCTCACGGCGGCCAGCGGAGGGGTCGACCTGGAGCGGCTGGCGCGCATCCGGACAGCCTTCGACCCTGGCGGGGTGTTCGGAGTCGAGCCGCGAGCCGAGCTCCGCAGGACTGCCTCAGGGTGAGCGGCGCGGTGTGACCCGGGCGTCGCCAGGACCGTGCAGCCCGTCGTGAGATCTCGTTCAACAACGGCACAACCATCGAAGAGGAGCACACCATGAGAATCGCCAAGCATGACGTCCCGATCAGGATCGACGTTCCCGGCGCAGTGGCTCGACAGAAGACGGACTTCGGCGACGCCACCGGGTACGGCGCGATCAGCGGCGAGTACTTTTCCCTTGCCGCGGGTACGGACATTTCGCCTCTGCTCCAGGGGCTGAAGGGAGACCTGTGCCAGGCCCCGCACTGGGGCTACCTGCTGCAGGGTGAGCTCACCGTGACCTACGCGGATGGCACTCACGAAGTGGTCAAGACGAGCGACCTGTTCTACTGGCCACCCGGGCACACCGTCAAAGTCGGCCAGGATGCCGAGGTCATTCTGTTCAGTCCGCAGCACGAGCACAGCGAGGTGATCGAGCACATGCTGAACAAGCTGAACGGCTGACCTGACGGGTGCCGGCTGCGGGCTTTGACGGCCCTCGCTCCCGCGTACCGCTGCGGCCCGCTCGGCAGCCTCGCCACGGGGCTGCTGGTCGGCCCAGCAGTACGATGGCGGGAGAGAGCGCCGCTTCGGCGAGAGGCTCGGGGAGGAAGGCGCAGGGATGGCGTCAGAGCCTGGTCGATCCTCTGCTACCCTCGCGGAATGCTCGTCCGTTTGCTGCTGCTCTTCACCGTGGTTCCCGTGCTCGAGCTCATGCTGCTGCTCGAGCTGGGCCGCGTGGTCGGCCTCGCGCCGACCCTCGCCATCGTGCTGCTGACGGGTGTTGTCGGGGCCTGGCTCGCACGCTGGCAAGGGCTGGCGACCCTGCGCACGGTCCAGACCGAGATGGCCGGGGGCCGCGTTCCGGCCGGTGCGCTGGTCGACGGGTTGCTGATCCTGGTCGCCGGCGCCCTGTTGCTCACGCCCGGGCTCCTGACGGACACTGTCGGTTTTCTGCTCCTCGTTCCTCCGACCCGTGCCGCGGTGCGCACGGCGCTCACCCGAGCCATCACAGCGAAGCTGCGACCTGCGGGACCGGTGACTCTCGACACCGAGTGGGTCCGAGACCAACCACCACCCGACGTGGGGTAGGTCGGGACGGCCCGATTCGCCCGCGATCGACAACTCAGTGGAGGCCCGGTCGGGCGCTCAGCGCGCTGCGAGGAAGTCGTCAAACCGCTCGAGCACCTCGGGCAGGTTCTCGCGTCCGAAGCCGATCCGGACGTGGCGGTCGCCGAAGTCGAAGACCGCCGACGGCAGGAGCATGATGCCCGCCCGCTCGACGGCTTCGTCGCACAGGGTGCGGGTGTTCTCGGGGCCGAGGTAGCGCGGCAGGCAGACCGATCCACCGACCGGCGGGTTCCACCTGAACCGGGTCTGGTGCCGGTCGAGGAAGGCCCTGAGAGCGAAGAGGTTGCGGTGAACCCGGCGGTGCTGGATGGCGAGAATCGCGTCCCGGTTCTCCAGCGCCACGATCGCCAGCACCTCGCTCGGCGCGGCGGCGCAGATGGTGGTGTAGTCCTTGAGCAGGCACATCCGCCCGAGCAGCGCGTGGTCGCGGGTCACCACCCACCCGGTCCGCAACCCTGGCAGGCCGAAGCTCTTGGACAGCCCGCCCAGCGTCACGGCCCTGTCGGCGAGCTCGCAGCCCGCGGGCAGGGTCGATCCCGGGACCACCTCGAGAAAGCGGTACATCTCGTCCGACAGAAGCCGGGCGCCGTGGCGGGTGACCACCTCGACGATGGTCCGGAAGGTGGCCGCGTCCGGCGCGGCGCCGGTCGGGTTGTGGGGAAAGTTGACCACCACCAGGCGGGTGTCCGGCCGGAGCAGCCGCTCCAGGTCGGCCGGGTCGAAGCACCACCCCCGGTCCTCGTCCGGGGTCCATCTCGTGACCTCGCAGCCGATCGATCGCGCCACCTCGTACAGCGACTGGTAGGCCGGCGCGACGCAGACCACGTGGTCGCCCGGCTCGAGCAGCGCGTGCATGAGGAGGAAGATGCCTTCTTCGGGCACCACGGTCAGCACGTCGTCGGCGGTGAAGCCTGCGTAGAGCCCGGCAATCGCGGTTCGCAGCAGCGGATGACCGGGGCTCTCGGTGTAGGCGAGCCGGAGCTCGTCCCACAGTCGGCGGCTGTCGGGGCCAGCCATCGCCACCAGCTCGTCGAGACGCAGCGCCTCGCAGTCCGAGCTCGACAGCAGGAATCGGGCGGAGAACTCGTGACGGGCGAAGTAGCGCTCGAGGGCAAACGGCTCGATCTGCATCGCCGACCTCCCGGCGGCCATGGTGCCACAGACCGGCGGTGGCGAGCCCAGCGGGGAGAGCGACGCCCGAGGGACGCCCGGTCAGCCGATTCCGTGGCAGCCGCCGCCGAGGGTCCGGGAGCGGACCGCCTCGGGATCGACCTGCCAGCGCTCGCAGAGGGTCCGGGCGAGGGCCTCGTAGCGGGCGCCGGTCCCGGCGTCGGCCCCGTCGGGCACCGCCGTCAGGTAGGCCTGCTCGAGGCGCCCGTGCTCGGCGGAGGGCAGCACCCGATCCGCCATCTCGAACAGAATGCCGTCCTCCTTCGCGATGTGGTCCTCGAGCAGATCGCAGTAGGAGAGCGCCCCCCGGATCACCTCGAGCCTGGCCGCCGGATCGCCGTGGCTCGCCGCGGCGAGGTGGTCGGCGATCGTGCGCACGCAGGAGCGACCGATCTCGTGCTCATGGAGCATGACACCGATCGGCCCGCCGTCCCGCGGCATGCCGGCCTCTTCCAGGGCGGGGAAGAGGTGCACCTCCTCCTTGGCGTGGTGCCATCCGTCGGCGTAGCCGCGGATGAAGTCGACGCCTTGGCGGAAGGTCTCGGCGTCGAACGCGGCGTCGTCGGCCCGAGCGGCGCCGCACGCGGCGCGCAGGCAGGCGATGACTGAGAGGATGGTCCGGTGCTCTGAACGGAGGGCGGTGGTCGCGGTCATGATCTCGCTCCTCGATCCAGTGTCGGGCGAGCGGAGGGTCCGCGCCTTGACCCGGGTCAAGCGGGACCGCCCGACGGTCGATGCCCTGCCGGCTGGACCCGGTCCTCCCTGTGCGGGCGGCTGCGCGTTTCGGAGCGGCCGCGCGGCGCCGCCCGTCGACCCGGGCGAGTCAGAGGGCGTCGCGCAGGCGGGCGATCAGCTGTCGCCGCTCGGCGCCGGACGGGGTGGCCTCGAGCCGATCGGCGCAGCGCAGGATGAAGGCCGCGTAAGTCGTTGTACCAGTCCCGCTCGAGGGCGGCGTCGTCGATCCGCTCGGCGACCCGGCCCTTGGACGTGGCGGTGCCGGCGACCAGCTCGAAGCGCTCGTCGAAGGCCGGGCAGCACGATCTTCGATCGGTCGAAGCCCGCGTTGCCACGAGAACGTCGCGGAGCGCCTTCCGGGCGGCTTGTCCTCGCCGTGGTTGAGGAAGAGCCGGCCGGCGACCGGGGCGCGCTCCACGACCCAGTCCGCGAGCTCGCCCTGGTCGGCGTGGGCCGAGTAGTTGCCGATCCTGCGGATCGCGGCGCGGACCTTGAACTCCTTGCCGTGGATGCGGACCGTCGGCCTCGCCCTGCCGGTGATCAGGTGGCCCAGGGTGCCCGGGCGCCTGGTAGCCGACGAAGAGCACGGTGGCCTCGCGGCGCCAGATGTTGTTGCGCAGGTGGTGCTTGATGCGGCCCGGCATCGCACATGCCGCTGGCGGAGATGATGATCGCGCCGCCTTTGACCTCGTTGATGGCCTTGCTCTCGTCGACGGTCTCGACCAGCCGGAAGTGCGGGTCGCGGAACAGCTCGCCGACCGTCGACGTCGACGTCCTCGAAGGCCGCGGCGTGGCGCACGAAGACCCGGTCACCTTGCGGGCCAGGGGGGAGTCGAGATAGACGGTGGCCGGGGGATCTCGCCGGCGGGCGAGCAGCACCCCGATGTCGTAGAGCAGCTCCTGGCTGCGCTCGACGGCGAAGGACGGGATGACGACGTTGCCGCCGCGGGAGAGGCCTTCGGTGAGCTCCCGCCGCAGGGTCATGCGGCGGCCTTCGAGGGTGTAGTCCTCGCGGTCGCGGTCGCCGTAGGTGCTCTCGCAGACGATGTAGTCGAAGCCCTCGGGAGCCTCGGGGTCGGCGTAGAAGGCCTTCTCGTCGGGTCCCAGGTCGCCGGAGAAGAGCAGCCGGAGGGTGCTGTTCCCGCGGCTGGTCGATCGAGCGCGACCTCGGCCGAGGCCGAGCCCAGGATGTGGCCGGCGTTCCACAATCGCACCCGCACCCCCGGCGCCGGCTCGAACCAGCGTCTCGTAGTCCACCGGCTGCAGCAGCTCGAGCGCCTGCTCGGCGTGCTCCGTGCCGTACACCGGCTCGACCTCGGGCTGGCCGCGTCGGCGGCGCTTGCGGTTCATCCGGTCCGCGTTGGACTCCTGGATCGAGGCCGAGTCGGGGAGCAGGAACTCGAGCAGGTCGGCGGTCGGCTGGGTGGTGTAGATCGGACCCGAGAACCCGGCCTTGGCCAGCTTCGGAATCAGGCCCGAGTGGTCGATGTGGGCGTGGGTCAGAATCAGGAAGCCGACTCCCGCCGCGTCGAAGGGAAACGGCTTGAGGTTGAGGTCCCGCACCGACCGGTTGCCCTGGTACAGCCCGCAGTCGACCAGGAACCGTGCGCCGTCGGTCTCGATCAGGGAGCTCGAGCCGGTCACCGTGCCTGCCGCGCCGAAGAAGGTCAATGTCGCCATGATGAAGGCCATGATAGCGCCTCGGGCGGACGGATCGCAGCCCGGCGTCGCGCGCTCCCACCCGCGCGGGGCTCGGGCGAGGGACCGTGCGCTGCGCACGCCACCCTCCTCCTGCGGGACGGGCTCGGGAGCGGATCGTGCGGTCTGGTTCGACCGAACCTATACTCAGTGGCAACCGTGACGGTTCGGGAGGTGATGCGATGCGTACGTCGTGCGTGCTTGCTCTGGTCGTGGTGGCGCTTCCAGGGGTGACAGGCCTTTCGGCACAGTCGGTGTCGAACGGGACCTTCGACAGCGACGTCGCCGGGTGGACCGCCGCGCTGAAGAGCACGGTGGCCTGGGACGCCCTCGACGCCGAGGCCGGCTCCTCCTCGGGATCGGCACTGGTGACCAACCAGAGCGACACCTCGAACGACTCCTCCGGGGCGACACAGTGTATCGAGGGGCTCGTCGGAGAAGCCATCTACCGTTTCAGCTCCGAGATCCGGATTCCGGGGGGGCAGAGCGAAACCGGACGCGCGCACCTCCTCATCCAGTGGTACGGGGGCTCCTGCGGCGGCCAGCAGTCGGGAAACCCGATCACGACCAGCGGCGTCAGTACGTCGGCACCCGACACGTGGACGACCGATCGCGGGACGGCCGTGGCGCCGGAAGGGACGCAGTCAGCACAGCTCCGGCTCAGCGTGTGGAAGGACCAGGCGACCGGGAGCCTCAGTGCCCACTTCGACAACGTGTCCTTCGGGCTGGCGGCCGAGCACCTGGCGCTGGTGCCGGCGGCCGGGCTCGCGTCGGGTGACGCGGGCTCTTTCTGGGTCACCGACCTGGACGTCAACAACCCGGGCACCTCGACCATGACCTACTCGCTGTGGTGGCTTCCGCGTGGCGGGGACAACTTCGAGCCGATGGTCTCCGCGGCGTTCATGCTGAATCCCGGTCAGAGCCGGCGCCACGAGGACGTCGTCGGGCAGGTCTTCGGGCTCGATCCTGCGGATGCTCCATTCGGCGCCGTTGCTGTCGCCTCCGACGGCCCGGGGGCGATCGCCATGGCCCGGGTCTTCAACCGTCCCGGGGGTGGCGGGGGCGGTACCTTCGGCCAGTCGATGCCGGCCGTCGCCAGCGACGCCATGATCCCGAAGGGCGAGCGGCGCCGAATCGTCTTCATGAGCGAGGACGCCGACTTCCGCGCCAACCTCGGTTGCCAGAACGGAACCGGCAACGACATTCGGATCAACGTCCGGCTCATGCGCGAGGCGGGAGTCGCGCTGCGGACCCTGACCATGGACCTGCCGGCGTTCTCGAACACTCAGCTGAATCGTGTGTTCGAGGACTGGTCGCCGGTCCGCGGCTACGCCGACGTGTGGTCGGACACGGTCGGCGCCGTGTTCACCTGCTATGGCTCGGTGCTCGACGCCCTGTCCAGCGACCCGACCACGATTCTGCCGCAGTAGTCGCCGCGTGCCCAGGGGCGCCCCTCGCTGGCACCGGCCGCCGTCGGCGGCCGTCTGCGACCGCCCTCAGTCGCCGCTGCCTCTCGGCAGCTCCTTCACGTAGACGTCGTGCTTGGAGTAGGGGATCTCGATGCCGGCAGCGGCGAACGCCTTGTAGACCCTGGTGTTGAGGTCGTCGAGCACACGGCCGCGGTTGACCGGCTCGTCGATCCAGGCGAGCAGCTCGAAGACCAGGCCCGACGCCCCGAACTCGCGGAACCGGACCCTCGGGGCCGGATCTGCGGTGACGTGGGTGACGCCGTCCGCGCACCGGAGCATCACCTCGCGGACCCGGTCGACGTCGGAGCCGTAGGCGGCCTCGACCCGGACCCGGACCCGCATCTTGTCGTGCGGGCCGCCGGTCTCGTTGACGATCTGGGCGTTGGCGATGACCGCGTTGGGGACCGTGACCTCGATGTCGTCGCGGGTCAGGAGCCGGGTGGAGCGGATCCCGATCTCCGACACCACTCCGCGCAGGCTGCCGTCGAGCACGATGAAGTCGCCGACCTTGTAGGGGGCGTCGGCGATGATGAAGAACCCCGAGAAGAGGTTGGCGAGGGTGTCCTTGGCGGCGAAGCCGACCGCGATGCCGACGATTCCGGCCGAGGTCAGCCACGAGGTCAGCGGAATCCGCCATGCGATGCAGACGAAGTACAGGAAGCTGCCGACGACGGCGATCTTGGCGATCATGTCGAACAGGGGCACGGTCTTCGGCTGGATCCAGGTGATCTGGTCGACGCGGTCCGAGACGACCTCGAGCAGAACCCGTGCGACCCGCGAGGCGGCCACCGACCACATCAGGGCGACGGTCGTGATCAGGACGCCGCGGATCAGGTAGGCGGCGGTCTCGCTCAGCCCGGCGTCGGCCGCCACCCAGCCGCAGGCGGCGAAGATCACCGACCACGCGGCCGGTCCGCGAAGGTGGGCGGCGATCCTGTCGTCGACGTCGGTCCGCGTCGAGCGGGTGAAGGCGGCGACGACCCGCGAGAAGATCAACCGCACCAGAAGTGCGGCGAGCGCGGCGGCGGCCAGCACCGCGACGGCGCGGAACGCCGGTTCGGTCCACAGCTCAGACAGCGTGTGGATGAGGCTCTCGGACATGGCGGGCTCCCCGGAGTTGCGGTCGATCGACGAGGTGGGACGCACTCATCCGGCGACCCGGTGAGAGCCGCGCGTCGACTCGATCCACTGTTCGACCTGACGACGGAGGAGGGTGAGCGGGAGCGCGCCGTGGCCGAGCACGACCCGATGGAAGTCACGGATGTCGAAGGAGTCGCCGAGCGCGTCCCGGGCCTCCTGGCGCAGCCGCATGATCTCGAGGTAGCCGACCATGTAGGCGGTGGCCTGGCCCGGGTTGACGATGTAGCGCTCGACCTCGGTGACCACCTCGCCCTCGGGCATCCCGGTGGCGGCCGTCATGTACTCGATCGCCTGCTCCCGGGTCCAGCGCCGGTGATGGATGCCGGTGTCCACCACCAGCCGGACGGCCCGCATCGCCTGGGCGACGAGGTAGCCGAGCCGGTCGTAGGGCTCGTCCTGCAAGCCGTGCTCGGCGGCGAGCTGCTCGGCGTACAGCGCCCAGCCCTCGGCATAGGCGGTGAACGGGATGATCCGGCGGAAGAAGGGCACGCCCTCCATCTCCTGGGCGAGGGCGATCTGGAAGTGGTGGCCGGGGATCCCCTCGTGGTAGGCGAGGGTCCGCATGCCGAAGCGAGGCGCCTCGTGGATCATCGCCAGGTTGACGTAGAAGGTACCGGGCCTCGAGCCGTCGAGGGCGGGCGGGTCGTAGTAGGCGGCCGGGGCGGTGCTCTGGCGGAACTCCGGCACCCTTTCCACGGCGAGCTCGGCGCGGGGCCGGACCGCGAACAGCGATCCCAGGCCGGCGTCGACCTCTGTCAGGATCGTCCGATAGTCCGCGAGCATCTGCTGTCCGCCCTCGTCGGTGTCCGGGTAGAGGAAGCGCGGATCCCGGTTGAGGGTCTTCATGGTCGCGCCGAGGTCGTCCGCCGGCAGCCCCTGGCCGGCCAGGATCGTGCGCATCTCGGCCTGGATCCTCGCGATCTCGCGCAGGCCGAGGTCGTGGATCTCGGCCGCGCCCAGGTCGGTGGTGGTGTAGCTGCGCAGCCGCGAGGCGTAGTAGGCGTCGCCGTCCGGGAGCTTCCACACCCCGTCGTCGGTGGACGCGGTCGGCTCGAGCGCGGCGTAGTGGTCGATCAGGCGCCGGTAGGCGGGATAGACGGTGTCGTCGAGGACCCCGGCGACCTCGGCGAGCATCTGCGAGCGGTCGGCCTCATCGAGGCCCTCGATCTGCTCGACCTTCTCCTTGAAGTGGGTGTAGAGCACGTGCTCGGTGGCGGGCGGCGCAATGAACTCCCGCATCTCGCGCAGCACGTGGGTCATCACGAAGCGCGGTGGGACGACTCCGACCGCCTCGCGAGCGTCGAGCGAGGCGATCACCTGGTCGAACGCGACCCCGAACTTGCCGAGGCGCGCGATGTAGTTGCGGGCGCCCTTGCTGTCGTCGATGCGGTGGGTGTTGATCATGAAGTCGGGCAGGCCGCTCTGGAAGCCGAAGTGCTGGCTGACCGGGTAGCCGTAGAGCAGCCAGCGCTCGTCGCCGGCGGCATCGGCCAGGAACCACTCCAGGACGTCGTAGGACAGCGGGTCGTCCAGGCTTTCGCGGTCCCAGCGGCGCAGGATCTCGAGGTTGCGTCTCGCCAGCTCGAGATCGCGGCGCGCGCCGTCGAGCGAGGCGTCGTCGAGGTCGTCGTTGTGGAAGTCGATTCCCATCGGTTCGAGCACCCGCAGCGACGACAGCAGCTGGGGGTGCTGGAGCGCGAACTCGAGGAAGACACGCGCGTAGAAGTGCTCGATCGACCAGGGTTTGCCCCACACGGTCGGGATGATGAACACCGCAGCCGCGATCAGCACCACGCCGAGCGCGGCGGCCGTGATCTTCTTCCATCGCCTCATGATCTGTCCTCCCGCAGCGTGCATTATCCACCAGCCGGGGCAGCGGGTCCTGGGTCGCGCGCCGAGGCGCCCGGTGATCGGCGCGATCACGACTCGGCGGAGCTCGAGAGGGGCCGGCCGCTCCCGCCGCAGCCCCGTGTCGGGCGGCCGGCACGCGGTCGTCGGCGGCGACGGCCCGCAATGTGACAATGGCGGGAGAACGCTCGGGCCTTCGCCGGCCGATGCCAGGAGTACGGTATGGATTTCTCCCTGTCGCCGAGAGTGAAATCGATCCAGGGCCTGATCCGCGACTTCGTGGAGACGGAGGTGCTGCCGCTCGAGCAGGGCCTGCTGCAGAGAGGCTTCGAGGCCCTGGAGCCGGGGCTCGAGCGGGTCCGCGCCCGCGCTCGCCAGACCGGGCTCTTCGCCGCTCACGTGCCCGAGCAGTACGGCGGCGGCGGGCTGTCGCTCACCGAGTTCGCCCACATGAGCGAGGAGCTCGGCCGCAGCCCCCTGGGGCACTACCTGTTCAACTGCCAGGCGCCGGACGTCGGCAACATGGAGATCCTGATGGAGCACGGCACGCCGGCGCAGCAGGAGCGCTTCCTGCTGCCCCTGGTGCGCGGCGAGATCCGCAGCTGCTTCACCATGACCGAGCCGGAGTTCGCGGGCTCGAACCCGGTCTGGATGGGGACCACCGCGACCCGGGACGGCGACGAGTGGGTGATTCGCGGTCACAAGTGGTTCGCCACCGGCGCCGACGGAGCGGTCGTTCGCGATCTGCATGGCGGTGACCGACCCCGACGCCGCGGACCGCTACCGGCGGGCGAGCATGATCATCGTGCCCACCGACACGCCCGGCTTCGAGCTGATCGGCAACCTCTCGGTCATGGGCCACGCGGGGCGGCGACTGGGCCAGCCACGGCGAGGTGACCTACCACGGCGCCCGGGTGCCGCTCGACGCACCTGCTCGGCGGCGAGGGCATGGGCTTCGTGATCGCCCAGGAGCGGCTCGGCCCCGGCCGGATCCACCACTGCATGCGCTGGATCGGCGTCTGCGAACGGGCGTTCGACATCATGTGCCGCCACGCGGCCACCCGCGAGCTCGCGCCGGGCAGGCCGCTGGGGACGAAGCAGATCGTGCAGCAGTGGATCGCCGAGAGCCGCGCCGAGATCCACGCCGCGCGGCTGATGGTGCTGCACGCGGCGTGGCGGATCGAGCACGAGGGGCGCCTCGCGGCGCGCGAGGAGATCTCGCTGATCAAGTTCACCGTGGCGCGGACCCTGCAGCGCGTGCTCGACCGCGCGATCCAGGCGCTCGGCGGCGCTCGGCATGACCGACGACACGCCGCTCGCCTTCTGGTGGGCCCACGAGCGGGCCGCGCGCATCTACGACGGCGCCGACGAGGTCCACCAGGAGGTGGTGGCGAAGCGGATCCTGCGCGCCTACGGCATGGAGGTGCGTTCGTGAGCTCCGCCGGTCCGGCGCCGTCCGGGAGGTCGCCGCTCGACGGCTCGGGCGAGGTCCGGTCCGGCGAGGAGCTCGACCTCGCAGCCCTCGACGCCTGGCTCGGGCCGCGCGTCCCGGGCCTCGCGGGCGAGCCGCGGGTGACCCAGTACTCCGGGCGGCGCGTCGAACTGGACCTACCGGCTCGAGTATCGCGAGCCACGACCTGGTGCTGCGCCGGCCGCCGGCGGGCACCAAGGCGAAGTCGGCCCACGACATGGGCCGCGAGTACCGGATCCAGGCGGCGCTGCGGCCGGTCTACCCGCTGGTCCCGGAGATGATCGCCCTCTGCGACGACCCGGCCGTGCTCGGCGCGGAGTTCTACGTCATGCGGCGTGTTCCCGGGATGGTCCTGCGCCGCAATCTGCCGCCCGGGGTCACGCCTCGAACCGTCGGCCGCCCGGCGCGCTGTGCCTCGCTGCGGTCGACGCGCTGGTCGGCGCTGCACGCGCGTTGACCCCGTGCTTGCGGGCCTCGAGGGCCTCGGCAAGGGCGCCGGGTTATCCCCGCCGCCAGGTCGAAGGCTGGAGCGACCGCTACCTCCGCGCGCGGACCTGGAACGTGCCGCGCTTCCGGCGGGTTCGGCGCTGGCTCGCCGCGAACATCCCGGACGACGTCGCCACCTGCGTCATCCACAACGACTTCCGGCTCGACAACCTGGTGCTCGACCCGGCCGACCCGACCCGGATTCTCGGCGTGCTCGACTGGGAGATGGCGACCCTCGGCGATCCCCTGATGGACCTCGGCAACAGCCTGGCCTACTGGGTCGAGGCCGGCGACGACCGGATCGCCCGCTCGACTCGGCGCCAGCCGACCCACCTTCCCGGGATGCTGACCCGACGCGAGCTGGTCGACGCCTACTGCGAGTCGGTCCGGCCGCGACCGGCCGCCCAACTGGACGTTCTACGAGGTCTACGGCCTGTTCCGGTTGGCGGTGATCGCGCAGCAGATCTACTACCGCTACCACCACCGGCAGACCCGCAACCCGGCCTTCAAGCGTTTCTGGATCGCGGTGCGCTACCTCGAGTGGCGCTGCCGGCGGCTGATCCGTTAGCCCTTCGCTCGGGCCGCGCTCGGTCTGGCCGAGCGGCGCAGGAGGTACCCGGTCAGGCGTGGAAAGTGCCGAGAGAAGAACACCCCGATCTTGCCGTGGCCGGTGACCACGACCTCCCTCGTGCCGCGGAGGATTCCGGACGCGATGGAACGGGCTGCACGGTCGGTGGGCATCGGCAGCCATCGCGGGAGCGGCTCCTTCGCTCCCGCCTGCATCCGGCCGTGGGTGTCGAGCAGGCGGATCTCGGACTCGACGAAACCGGGGCTGACCAGCACCACCCTGAGGCCGAAGGGCTCGAGCTCGCCCTGGAGGCACGACGCCAGCGCCCGGACCGCGAACTTGCTCATCGCATAGGCGGAGTTGCGGGGTGCGGCCAGGTGCCCCGCCACGCTGCCCATCAGGACCAGCGTGCCGCGGCTCTCCCGGAGCGCGGGAACCGCGGCGTAGACCGTGCGGAGCACCCCGAAGACGTTGGTCTCGAACTGGCGGCGATAGTCCCCGAGGTCGAGGCGCGCGAGGTAGCCGCCGACCCCGAAGCCGGCGTTGGCGATCGCCAGGTCGAGGCCACCGAAGGCGTCCACCGTCTTCGCGACGGCGGCCTCGAGGTCGCCGTCTCGGGTCACGTCGGCGACCACCGGCAGCGCGGTGCCTCCGGCAGACCGGATGCGCTCGGCGATCTGCTCGAGGCGGTCGGCGCGTCGTGCGAGGAGTGCGACCCGGGCGCCCCGTCGCGCGAGCTCGGTCGCCAGCGCCGCGCCGATGCCCGACGAGGCGCCGGTGATCATGACCCTGCTGCCGTCACAACGTCTCATGGCGCTCCTCTCGTGCGCATCGCGGCGACTCAGGACGTCGCCGTCGATGCCGTGTCGAGCTTCTCGAGCTCGGCACGCAGCCGCGTCGGGGTGATCGGAAGCCGGTCCAGGCGGGCCCCGGTCGCGTCGAAGATCGCGTTGGCGATGACCGCGCCCATCGGGACGATCGCCGGCTCGCCGCCGCCCTGCGGCGCGAGCTCGTCGTTGGGTACGATCACCGTCTCGATCGCGGGGAGCCACGAGAACCGGGGCAGCCCGTAGCTGTCGAAGTTGCGGTCCATCACGTCGCCGCCCGCGAATCGCAGCTCCTCGCTCAGCACGTAGCCGAGGCCCATCGCGACGCAGCCTTCCATCTGCATCGTCGCCCCTTCGGGGTTGACGACGACGCCCATCTCCTGGGCGGCGACGACCCGGTCCACCGTGACCCCGCCGGTGGAGCGGTTCACGGTGACCTCCGCGACCAGCGCGACGTAGCTCCCGGCGTCGATGCCGCAGGCCAGCCCGCGCCCGCGGCCGGTGGGGGAGGCGCCGGGCCTCCAGCCGTATGCCTTCGCCACCGCCTCGAGCACCCGACGCATGCGCGGGTCGGAGGTATTGCGCAGGCGGAAGCTCCAGCGGATCGAGGCCGGCGGCAGCGGCCATCAGGTCGATCTGGGACTCCATCGCGAAGACGTTCATGTTGGCACCGGGCGCACGCCACGGTCCGACCGCGAAGGGGTGGATCTCGGTGCCGGCGCCGCGCCACGCACCGGAGACCCGGATCCGGGCATTGGGCACGTCGTAGAACAGGTCGGCGCCGCGGCCTCCTGCCGAGAAGACGTGGTAGTCCCACAGCGTGATCCGCCCGGCGCCGTCGATCCCCGACTCGAGGCGGACCACCGCCGCCGGGTCGAAGGTGTCGTAGAAGAACTCCTCCCCGCGGGTCCAGGCGACCTGCACCGGCGCCTTGACGGCGAGCGCGAGGCGGGCCGCCTCGAGCGCCTGTCCGCCGGCGCTCTTGCCGCCGAAGCCGCCGCCGACGTACGGCGTGATCAGCCGCACGCGCTCGACCGGCAGGCCGACGGCCTCGGCGATCCGGTCGCGGGTCGGGAAGGGAGTCTGGGTCGAGGCCCAGATCGTGAGCCTGCCGTCCTCGAGCTCGGCGACCGCGGTGTGGGGCTCCATCGGGGCGTGGGCGACGTAGCCCTTGCGGAAGGTCGAGGTGAAGCTCCGCGCGGCGGCGGCCCTGGCCGTCGCGAGGTCGCCGCGGTCGAGCGCACTGTCAGGCGGCGGCGCGGCCCGCACGAGGTGGTCGAAGACCGTGTCGGAATCGAAGGCGGGCTTCGGCACGTCCCAGGCGGCGTCGATCTTCGCCAGGGCGGCGGCAGCCGTCTCGGGGTCCCGGTGAAGGACCGCCACGAGGTCGCCCTCGGTGACCATCCGCACACCCGGGGTCTTCGCCGCCGCCGCGGTGTCCAGCCGCACCAGGCGGGCGCCGTGGGCCGGGGGCCGCAGCACGCGGGCGTAGAGCATGCCGTCGCGGCGGATGTCGGCGGCGTACCGTGCCCCACCGGTGACCTTGTCGTGGGCGTCGAGACGTTCGGGAGAAAGGCCCATGACGGTGAACTCGCCGACCTTGCGCAGCACCGCTTCGGCCTCGACCGTGCGGGCGATCTTCCGACCCCTGGCGAGCTCGCCGTAGCCGACCTTGCGCTCGGGATCGTCGACCACCCGGACCACGCCGTCGGCCACCCGCAGCCGGTCGCGCGGGACGTCCAGGCGCTTGGCTGCGAGCCCGAGCAGCACACTGCGCGCCTCGGCCGCGGCGGCGCGCAGGTAGGGCCCGAACATGCGCGTGGTCAGCGAGCCGAATGTGCCCATGTCCCATGGGCAGCGGTCGGTGTCGCCCATCACCATCTCGACCGCGTCGAGGGCGACCCGCAGCTCCTCGGCGACCATCTGGGCCTGCGAGGTCATGACTCCCTGGCCCATCTCGATCTTGCCCGAGAAGACCGTGACCCGGCCGTCCGAACCGATCAGCAGGTAGGCGTTGAGGTCCTCGGGGTAGAGCCGCCGCCGCTGCTGAGAGAAGACCGCGCCCGGGCCGAGGGTGACGAAGACCACCACGCCGCCGCCGACCAGCCCGAAGAAGGTGCGGCGGTCAATGCCGTCAGGCCCGCTCATGGCGACCCCGCTTTGTTCGAGGCCGCCGCCTCGATGGCGATCAGGATCCTCCGGTGGGCACCGCAGCGGCAGAGGTTGTCCTCCATTCCGGCGGCGATCGCTTCGCGTGAAGGACGGCGGTCGGCCTCGAGCAGGGCGTAGGCGTTCATGATCATGCCCGGCGTGCAGTAGCCGCACTGGAAGCCGTCGTGGTCGACGAAGGCCTGCTGCAGCGGGTGCAGCCCGTTCTTGCCGGCGAGGCCCTCGATGGTCAGAACCTCACGGTCCGCGACCTCCTCGAGCCGGGTGACGCAGGAGCGCACCGCGCGCCCGTCCACCACCACCGTGCAGGCGCCGCAGTGCCCCTCGCCACAGCCGTACTTGGAGCCGGTCAGGCCGAGGTCGGTGCGCAGCACCCAGAGCAGCGTTCGGCTGCCGTCGGTCTCGAGCGTCGACCGGTCGTCCGTTGAGACGGAATCGGATGGTGGCGGCCATGGGCCCTCCCGCAGCGTGGCATCCAGGACTGGACCGACTCTATCCCTGCCGCGACCGCCGCCGCAAGGTGGATCCCCTGAGCCGGGGAACCGCCGGGTCACCGGGGGCGAGCCCCGCGCCCCGCCCCCGGGTCCTTGTCGGGGGCCGACCGGCGCGGTACGGTGAGCCCGTCACCACTCTTCGTCCGCGGGAGGATCCGGATGCGTTCCATCGCCAGTGTCACGGTGTTGCTGCTCGTGCTCGCCACGGGCGGCGTCTCGGCGCAGCTCGGCCGAGGTGTCGAGAAGCTGATCGAGCGGTCCGCGAGGACGCTCGAGAAGAGCCGGGATGCGTCCGAGCGACGCGAGGCCGCCCGGACCCTCGGCGGATTCGAGGTGCCGGAGGTCGTGCCGCCGCTGGTCGCGGCCCTCGCCGACAGCGACGCGTCGGTGCGGCGGCAGGCCGCCGATGCCCTGTGGCGGGTTTCCGAGGTCGCGGGTGCGGCGGTCGACGCCCTGAGGAGCGTGCTCGACGATTCCTCGCCGGGGGTGCGGGTGCGGGCCGCCGCCGCGCTCGAGGCGCTCGGGGTGCCCGAGGCCGAGCTGGTCGCGGCGCGGGAGGCGGGCCTCGGCGCCGAGTGGCTGGGCGACCGCATGCTCGCCGCCCGCGACCTGGTCGGTTTCGTGCCGGGAGTACGGCTGGTGACTCCGATCGTCGAGGTGGCGGCCGCCGAGGCCGAGACCGTGGCCTATGACCTCGGCGAGCGCTACCTGAGCCCGGTCGACGTGCTCGAGCGGTTGGTGGGTACCGAGGACCGCAGCTGGGTCGACGGAGTGATGGCGGCGATCGCCGACGGCAACCCGGGCCGGCGCTGGCTGTTGCAGGGGCTCGCGAAGCTCGACCCGAAGCCGGCGGAGTGGAACGGCGCGCTGGTCGCGCAGCTGACGTCGCCTCGGGCCGACGACCGGACCGTGGCCCTCGCACTGCTCGCCGACCGGACGGCGCCGGAGGCGGGGGTCGAGCAGTGGATCGAGCCGGTGACCGCGACACTCGGCGATCCGGCGGCCCGCCACGCCGCGGCGTGGGCTCTCCAACGGGCCAAGGGCTACGCCGCCCTGGCCGCCCCGCAGCTCGCCCGGATCGTCACCAGTGACCAGAACGCGGACACCCGCGAGCGCGCCGCCGAGGCGCTCGCCGCGATCGGCGAACGCTCCCAGGCGTTTCCGTCGCCGGTGCTGCGCGGTGTGGCGGAGGCGTCGCTGGAGGCGCTGCGAGGGGCGGCGGTGGGTGACCCGGACGACGATGTGCGCGGCGCGGCACTGTCCGCTCTGAACCAGATCTGGGTGGCTGCGGACGAGGTGCTGCCGACCTTCCTGGCCGCCGCGCAGGGCGACCGGAAGGACCACAACCGCTTCAAGGCGCTGCAGTACATCCGCAATCTCGGGACGGGCGCCGCCTCGGCGGCGGAGGCGCTGACGTCGATCGCGGCCGCCGACCCCGGCAACCGCGGAATGGCGGAGCAGGCCCTCCACGCGGTGCAGACCAGCGCGCCGGACTTCAACCCCGCGGTGACCACCGGACCTGCCAACGCCGGAACCGCGGCCGCGCTCGCGGCGCTGCGGGCCGCGGGGGCGGAGTTCACGCCCCACCGGATGTGGCAGGCGGTCTCCAACCTCGAGGAGGACGTGGTGCGGCTCTTCCTCGACGCCGGAATGTCACCGGACGAGCGCCTCGACGACGTCGGCATGCGGGCGCTGCACGTGCTCTACTTCGGCTCGGGGTGCCAGATCAACGTGCCCGAGGTGCCGGAGGCGACCATGACCCTGACCCGGCTGCTGCTCGAGCGCGGCGCCGACCCGAACCTCAGCGACGACCGCGGCAACACCGTCCTGAAGATGGCGGCCAACGGCTGCAACGCGGCGGTGATCCGGCTCCTGCTCGCGGGCGGCGCCGACATGCACGCGGTCGACCAGTTCGGGATGACGGCTTTCGAGCTCGCGATCGGAATCAGCGCGTTCTCGGGCAGCGACGCACCGGAGGCGTTCCTGGAGGCGGGGTTCCGCCTGCCGGCGGACACAGCGGCGAAGTACCGCGAGACCTACAGCGACAACCCGCGGGTGCTCGAGCTGATCCGCAGGGCGCGCATGCTCGAGGCGCGCTGAGGCGTCTCGAGGCCGGTTCGAGGAGCTCGGGTCGTCGACCGCTACTGCGGCAGCACGGTGGTCGGGTCCGAGGTGATCTCGTCGAGGACCGAGCCGTAGCAGGTGAACGCACCGCCGGTCGTATCCGTCCAGAGGTGGGCGTAACCCGCCTCGACCGGGGCGTAGCTCGACAGCACCCGGTTGAGCTGGGTGTTGCCCCAGGCCGGGAGCACGACCGAGCCCGTGCCGAGCGAGCTGCCGGCGCTGTCGAACAGCTCCCACTGGAGGGTGATCGGCGAGCCGACGCCGTTGAGCAGGCCGAGGTTGGAGCGGAAGACGCTGTTTTCGGTCAGGAACAGCACCAGGGCCTCGGTCCCGGCCGGAATCAGCCCGGCCGCGGGGACTCCCGGCAGGCTCTGGCCGAAGGTGCCGTTGGCGGTCTGGTTGAAGGTCCGGCTCATGACGCCCAGCTCTGCGCTGTCCGAGATCACCGCCAGCGCCCCGACCGCGGTGCCGGCGGCGAAAACCTCGGTCAGCACGTTGGCGAAGCGGCGCACCTCGCCGGGTGAGAGGGTGTAGGTCGCGGACTCCTGCGGGTCGGCGTTGTCTGTGTCCCGTGGCAGCCACAGGAAACGGTACGAGGCGGTGGTAGCGCCGCCGTTGTGCACGTCGACGGTGGTGACGAAGAAGGAGGTTCCCGATCCCTGGACGTTGGCCGCCGCGGGGATGAAGATCATCTCGGTCAGCTCGGGCTCGGCGTCGGCGAGCACGGTGACCGCCGCGCTGGTGGTGTCGCCGGCGCTCCCGTTGTCGACCGCGAGAGTCACGGTGAAGGTCCCGGCGGACTCGAATGCGTGGCCGGGGTTCTGCTCGCTCGAGCTGTCGCCGTCGCCGAAATCCCACAGCCAGGTCGTCGGGCCGCCGGTCGACTGGTCGGTGAAGGTGACGGTTTCGCCCACCCGTGGGCTTTCGGGCGCGAATGCGAAGGCGGCGACGGGCGCCTCGGCGCTGGCTTCGTAGCTGACGGTCAGCTGCGGGCGGCTGGTCGAGCCGCTGTTCTCACGGCTGTTGAAGCGCTTGGCGCTGCCGGTCGGCGGCGACGGCATCACCAGCGCCCAGCCGTGGTTGCTCGACGGGTCGTCGAGCCATGCCTGGACGTCGGCGACCAGTTCGGACGTGCTCTGCCAGGTGTACGGCCCGGTGCCGTCGATCTGCAACGACCCGCTGGCGGTCGAGGAGAACGTCCCACCGAGGGTTGACCAGTTGGTGCCCGGGGCCTCGCGGTGGACCCAGGTGACGTCGCCGGCCTGGGTCGCGGCGCCGCTGCCCTCCTGGCCGGGGGCGTCCGTCGGGCCCTCGCTCCAGCTCTCCAGCACCCGGCGCAGCTCGACCGGCTGCGCGCCCGCGATCGATCGCGACATGGTCAGCTCGAGGCTGACCGAGGTGATGGTGGCTCCGGCCGGTATCGAGCCGGCGACCGGAAAGGCGAGCAGCGCGCGGCGCTCCGCCGAGCCGCCGGTCGATTCGGTGCGGCCGGCAAAGAGGAAGCTCCCGGCGCCGTTGGCCAGACCGCCGTCGCCTTCGTACAGGGTGGCATCCCGCTCAGGCACGAGGACGATGGTCTCGGCAGCCGTGCTCGACGCCGCGACGATCGCGAGGTCGGCCTCGCTGACCGCGTCGTAGTCGGTGTCGGCGTTGTCCTGGCGGACCCGGATCCGAACCGTGTCGGACGGGGTGTCGGGCACGGTCCAGTCGGAGCTGTAGCTGCGCGGACCTTCGGCCGGGTAGAGATCCGACGCGATCACGATCCAGGGGCCGTCCGGCCCGGTGGTCGAGTACCAGAGGTCGAAGTCGGCCGGGCCGTGGTAGACCTCGTCGGACCACGCGATCGTCACCGTCGATCCGACGATGAAGGTCTCGCCGCCGTTCGGGAAATCGAGGCCGACGTGGGCGTGGGCGGGGCCGGGGCAGAGGATCATCAGGGCGGCGACGGCCAGCGCAGAGCGTGCTGCGGCGTGGAGCGTGTTCGCTGCCCGACGGTGTGCGGTCTCGGTGGTCATGTCGGTCTCCCTCGATTCTCGAACTGAGGAACGATCTCGTGTTGTGAGGTGTTCCTGCCGAGGGCCGACGGTTACCGCCAGAACGGGATGACGTGGCGGACCGGCTCGGGCGGGTCGTCGTCGGACCGGCCGGGCGCCACGACCACCAGCTCGTGGCGGCCGGGGGCGAGCCCGGCGACCGGGATCCGGGCCGCCAGGGACTCGAGCTCGGAGCCGGGCTCGATGGCGAAGTCGAACCACAGGCCCTCGAGCGGGGCCCGGTCGAGCTCGAAGCAAAAGAGCGAGCTCAGGCAGGCCACCGCGGCGCGGGCGTCGTCGTCGCTCGGTTCCGACCCGCGACCGAGCGCGAAGCCGCCCGTGCGAAGCGACCTGAGCTCGGGGCACGCCGCCGCCATCTGGGCATCGTGATGGCGCGGGTGGTAGGGGATCGAGAGCACGAGGTAGGGGCCCTCAACCAGCTCCGACTGGATCGAAGGCGACCTCGGGTCGACGGTCCCAGGGGCTCGGCGGTCGCGGTAGTGCAGCGGATCGAGCCCGTGCTCGCGGAGGCTCGACGGAAAGTAGCGTCCGCCGTCGATGCGGATCACTTCCCGGTTGACCAGCTGCGAGCCGAGGTAGACCGAGGACAGGAGCACCACCGCGACGGTCACGACCGCCGACACCCTGGACGTCGACAGCCGGCTCTGCAGCGTGAGCTGGACCGTTCCCACCCATCGCATCGGCGAGATCAGGAAGCCTGCCCGGACCATGGCGCCGACCAGCCGCCGCGCGGCGCCTCCAGGATCGAGCCGCGGGCTGAGGCGGCGGTCGATGGCCTGGGCGACGACCTGGGACCCGAGCAGAACCACGAAGACCACACCGGAGACGGTGGCGGCGTGGGCGCCGCCCAGCACAAGCCGGGAGAGCACGAAGCCCGAGGTCGCCGACACGGCGAGCACGATCACGCTGTACACGAAGATGGCGACCAGCATGAACCCGAACGAGAAGATCAGGCTGCACAGATCGTCGACGCGGTCGATCGACCGCGCCAGCGACGGCACGCTGCGGCGGAAGCGCTCGATGGTGGCCGGCCCGAACTTGAGCCGGTCCCACCTGATCCCCTCCGGGTAGACGCTCTCGAGACCGAGCAGCCCGATCCAGTACGCCCGCAAGCCGAGGTGCAGGAGGAACGAGCCGATCAGCGCGTAGAGCACGTACACGACGTAGAACTCGCCGTAGAGGCCGAGGATCCGGAGGTCGCCGGAGAGCCCCGCCCGGAACCGGTCGAATGCGACCGAGAGCAGCGGCGGCAGCTGCATCAGGCCGAAGACCACCGCTCCGGAGAGCAGCAGCTCCATCTCGTAGGTGCGGGCGTGCATGCCCTCGAATCGACTGCGTCCCGCCGCTTCGGGGTGGCCCTGTGATGGCCGCTGGTCGCTCATGGCGTGGCGGGAAGATATCACGCCGGACCTGCCGCCGGGAGTGCGGGTCAGCCGGGCTTCACCGCGGTGAGGTTGTCGTCGGAGTCGCGGTCGATCAGCTTGTTGCGGGGGTCGATGCCGGCGCGCTCGGGTGGCCCGTCGACGGTGATCTCGAACCGGGACCGGCTGTCGGTGAGGTGGCGCTTGTCGAGGAACAGCACCGCGTCGTCGGCGCCGAAGACGCCGATGTCGACCCAGTCGTCGAGCGGTATTTCGGTCTCCACCCCGGTGCCGTCTGCGCGCAGCTTGTGGGCCTCGACGTCGAGGGTGACCCGGTAGCGTCCGTTGTCGAGCCGGTCGAAGGTCGCGCTCTCGGCGCGGTTCGAGTACAGGGTGATGGTGTCGAGCATGTCCTCGAACAGTCGTGCAGAGCCGGCCGGCGACTCCTCCACGAGCAGGGCGCGCAGGTCCGGCGAGGCGGTGTAGGGCGGGCCCTGGAATCGGGTGGCCGCGACATAACGCGCGAGCGCGCGGTTGACGGTCTCCTCGCCGAGGTAGTCGCGCAGCGCGTACATGACCACGCTGCCCTTGCGGTAGTGGATGTAGGGCTGGTTCTCGACCCGGAGCAGAGGCTTCTCGCCGTCGAGGTCGGCGCCGCGGCCCCTCAGGTAGCGGTCGAGCTCGTACTTGAGGAACCTCCGCATGGTGTCGCGCCCGTACTCCCGCTCCATCACCATCAGGGCGGTGTACTGGGCGAGGCTCTCGGAGATCATGGTCGCGCCCTGCACGCTCGCCCCGACCACCTGGTGTCCCCACCACTGGTGCGCGACCTCGTGGGCGGTGACGTAGAAGACCGTGTCGATGTCGTCTTCGCCGTCGATCCGGGCGATGAAGCCCATCGCCTCCGAGTAGGGCACGGTGTTGTCGAAGGACTGGGCGAACGAGCGGTAGAGCGGAAACTCGAGGATCCTGAGCTGGCGGTGCTGGTAGGGCCCGAAGTGGGCGGTGCAGTACTCGAGGGTCTTCTTGACGCTCTCGATCATGCGCTCGACGTTGCGGTCGTGCCCGGGGAGGAAGTAGATCTCGATCGCGACGTCGTGCCACCGGTCGCGCCGGACCTCGTAGGCCGCCGAGCTGTAGGAGAAGAAGTTGAGGATCGGCGCGTCCATCACGTAGCGGAAGGAGCGGCGCCCGTTCTCGACCCACTCCCGCTCGAGGTAGCCCGGGGCGACGGCGATCTGGTCGGCGCTGGTGCTGACGGTGGTCTCGAAGCGGATCCAGTCCGCGGTGCTGCCGAGCACGCTGCGCCGGCGGGCGATCGGATCATCGAACGGCGCCATCGGGCGGTACACCTCGAGGCCGCGCTTGCGTCTGGCGTTCCGGTCGGTCAGCTCGGAATCGGGATCGTAGCCGACGATCGGGAAGTAGTCCCGGTTGGAGAAGAAGGTCCCGTTGCGGACGAGGCGAACGTCCGAGTCGTTGTTGACGAAGCCGGGGTTGTCGACGGTGAGCTCGAAGGCCATCGAGAGGCTCGCGCCGGGGGCGAGCGGCTGATCGAGCGAGATGATCCGGTAGCCCAGGCGGGCATCCTCGAGGGTGACGCGGTGGGGCGGAAGCTCGAGCCGCTCGAGGGTGGCCTCGGGCGTCATGCTGAGGTGGAGGTCGGAGATCGGCGACCCGGTGGTATTGACCAGAACGTAGCGCCCCCGGACCTCGAGCCGGCGCTCGTCCGGGTAGATGTCGACGTCCGCGGCGACCTCGGTGATCTTGGGCTGCGGCAGGTCGCGGTTCGACCGGTAGAGCTTCTCGTAGTCGGCCTGCCGGTCCTGCTGCGCGTTCTCCGGCAGGTACTCGTTGAGGATGTTGGTGTTGTAGAAGATGAACGCCCCGACGGCCACGAAACCGAGCAGCCCGGTGGCGAGGGCGATCCGCGCGGGCGCGGTCACCCGCTGACGTGCCAGCCGCAGCCGGGTCCGCCAGGCTGTCTCCGCCCCCCGTACCCAGAACAGTGCGGCGATGGTGAGCAGCACCACGCAGAGGAAGCCCCAGTAGAGGGCGAACCACAGGTAGGGCTCGAGGAAGTGTCCCCAGCCGTTCATGTCGGAGTAGGGAATGTCCGGCAGGAACGGGAACCGGTACAGGTTGTGGCTCATGTCGAGCGCCTCGTAGACGTCGTCCGCCAGGAGGTAGACGATCATCACCAGGTAACCCAGGAACTTGCTCCCGGCCATCACCTGCACCACCACGGCGAAGACCGCGCAGAGCGCAAACGGAATCAGCTTGAGCAGCAGGCCTTCCGCGTACAGCCCCGGCTCCAGCCGGGTGTACCCGTGGGCCAGCTGGTAGGCGGCCGTGCTGAGCGCGCCCGCAGCCGCAAAGATCAGGATCACCGATCCCAGCGCCCCGGCCTTGGCGGCCATGAACACCCAGCTCGGTGCGGGCAGGGCGTCGTGGATCTCGGCGAGCGAGAGGCTGCGCTCCCGCCAGATCGCCTCACCGGCATAGAAGACGACCACGATCATCAGCATGAACAGGTACGAGCCGTCCAGCATCTCGAGCATGAGCCGGGTGACCGGGACGACCCGGGTCCCGAACATCCGTTCTTCAAAGTCGATCGACAGCACGACGTTGATGATCGAAAAGAGAAGAATGACGAGGAACGGCGCACCGCGCAGGATCGTCACGACCTCGAGCCGGAGCTGGTGCGCGAGCATGCGGAGCTGGCTCGTCGGCCGGTCATCGAGCGTGGGGCGGGCGGCAGACGAGGTCCTCGACGTCACGACGACCCCGGGGCCGTCCGGCTGCGTCGCCGCCGCGCGGCGCGGCCGGGCCGCCCGGGCCGGGTCGAACCACCAGATGCAGAACGCCAGCACGGCGAGCCCGAGGGCGACCCAGAGCAGGCGGTTGGCGAGCAGCAACCCGCCGAGCTCCGGCAGGGCGGCGTTCCTCTCGGCCAGGGTCCAGTAGCGGGTCTGGACGCGCACGGCGGCGATCCCGAAGGGGTCGAGCAGGGCGGCCCAGAGCTGGCTCGGAAGGTCGCCGAGGAAGACCTGGGAAACTCCGTACGCGACGAAGGTCGCGATCACGCCGACGTAGGTGGCGAGCATGCTCCGGGTGAGCGCCGCGATGGTGAAGAACGTCGCGCCCATGAACAGGAGGTTCGGCACCACGAGCACCAGCATCGACCAGAGGTAGGGCATGGGGGAGAACGGCCCGATGCGTTCCGGATCGAGCCAGGGCATCAGGCTGCCGACGATGATGCCCACGATCGGCCCGGCGAAGACCGCGACCGACACGATCATCGAGCCGAGGAACCGCCCGCCGAGCAGGCGCAGCTTGCCCACCGGCCGGGAGAAGAACAGCGCATGGGTCCCGAGCTCGAAGTCCCGGTGGATCGAGCTCGCCACGAACGCCGTGACCAGGAACAGGCCGATGACGCTCAGCGTCCCGAGCAGGCGGAGAATCACCACCGGCGCGTTCCGGTCGACGTTGCCCATCGCTTCGCCGACCTGGACCGTGTCGCTGGTGACGGCGCCGAACGCCAGCATCAGGAACAGCGCGCTGGTGATGTAGAAGAGCGGGTTTCTGACGTGGTAGCGGATCTCGAAGCGTACGATCGACCAGAACATGGCAGCGCTCCCCGGCCGCCGCTCAGGCCGCCGCGCGCGGCTGCTGGCGGAGGGTCGCGAAGTAGACATCCTCGAGGCTCGGCTCGACGGGCTCGAAACCTCCGTCCGGGGCGCCTTCGCTGAGCACGTGCACCACCGTCTTGCCGCCGAGCAGGCGGCTGGACAGCACCCGGTGCCGGGCCGTGAGGTCAGCCAGCTGCGACCTGTCCACGGTCCGACGCCAGATCGACCCGCGGAGGTCGTCGACGACCTGCCGCGGATCGCCGGTGAGCAGCACCTCGCCGGCGGCGAGGATCGCCATCCGGGTGCACAGCTCGCTGACGTCGTCGACGATGTGGGTCGAGAGGATCACCACCACGTGCTCGCCGATCTCGGACAGCAGGTTGAGGAAGCGGTTGCGCTCCTCGGGGTCGAGGCCCGCGGTGGGCTCGTCGACGATCAGCAGCCGGGGGTCGCCGAGCAGCGCCTGGGCGATGCCGAAGCGCTGCCGCATGCCGCCGGAGAAGGTGCCGAGCTTCTGCCGGCGCACCTCCCACAGGTTCGTCATGTGGAGCAGGCCGCCGACCGCGTCGCGGCGTTCGCCCTTGTCGGTGATTCCCTTGAGCACCGCGAGGTGGTCGAGCATCGCCTCGGCCGTCACCTTCGGGTAGACCCCGAACTCCTGCGGCAGATAGCCCAGGACCCGGCGCACCGCCTGCTTGTCGCGAGAGCACGTCGATGCCGTTGAGCGCGATCGAGCCCGAGTCGGGCTCCTGCAGCGTCGCCACGGTCCGCATCAGGGTCGACTTGCCGGCCCCGTTGGGTCCGAGCAGGCCGAACATCCCGTTCGGAATCTCGAGCGACACGTTGTTCAGGGCCCGGACGCCATTCGCGTAGGTCTTCGAGACTCCGGTGATGTGCAGCACGGTGGGCTCCCCCTGTCGATCGGTCCGCCCTTCTCAACGGCGGAAAGCAGGAGATGTTCACCGGGGGAGTGGCGCAGCCTGCCCGCAGAGGGTCGCCGGGACCAGGATCGGATCCTGGGTCAGGTTGTCGACCACCGAGAGGTAGGCGCCGACCGGACCGCCGGAACGGACCTCGACGACGGCCGAGCCCACGAGATCGGTCCCACCGAGGCCGACCGCGTCGAGCAGGTTGAACTGCACCGAGCTCGCGGGGGCGATCGGGTAGTCCGCGACCGTGGCGAGCTCGGCGCCGTCCGCATCGAGGAGCCGCAGGCGCAGTCCGGAGGGCTCGACCGGCGAGGTGTTGACCAGGCCGAGGTTGGTGCGAAATCCCAGCTCCGTCGAGCTCGAGCCGCGGACTCCGGGCAGGCACCCGCGCCAACCCGGCGGGATCAGGTCGGAGTCGGCGAACGCCGGGACGGCCTGACCGAAGGTCCCGGACTCGGCGAGGTTGAAGGTGCGCGCCGTGACCACCGGGCTGCCCGGGGAGGCCGGGTCGACCGTCAGCTCGAGGAAGCCCTTCAGCTCCGTCCCGTCACCGGCCATGGCGGTGACGACGTCCTCGAGGCGCAGCGCCGCCCCCGGCTCGAGCTCGAGACGGAGGTCGAAGGTGGCATCCGGAGCGTCTTCCGGGAACAGCTCGGCGGTCAGCACGAGGGTCTCCGGGCCGGGGTTCCAGAGGGTCACGTCGGATCGCCAGATCGATCCGTTCGCCCCGGCCAGGTGGGCGAGGCCGGGCAGCCACAGCCGGTCCGGGAAGCCGCCTGCCGCCATGTGCTGCACCGGGTCGCCACTCGCGTTGTCGATCACCGAGGCGCCCGCGGTGAGAATCGCCCCGTCATGTGCGATCCGAACCGAGTAGAGGTCGACGTCCGCTGCGATCCCGGCCCGGCGGGCCAGCTCGACCAGCTGAAGACTGTCTGAGGGCGCCACTGTGAGCCCCGAGATCGAGGCGAGCGGCGCGCCGTCCGGTCCCTCGAGCGCGACCGCGACCTCGGCGGCGGCCTCGCGGTCGAGGTTGACCAGGAGCAGGTTGGAGCGCAAGGCGGCACTGTCGACCAGGCCGGTGATCAGGAGCTGTGAGCCCGAGCTCCGGAGCGGGTCCAGTGCCGGCAGGTACTGG
This sequence comes from uncultured Acidobacteriota bacterium, assembly GCA_963714745.1. GTDB lineage: Bacteria > Acidobacteriota > Thermoanaerobaculia > Thermoanaerobaculales > Sulfomarinibacteraceae > CAVQPK01. The sequence continues at coordinate 296,831 of CAVQPK010000005.1, read as the reverse complement.
CCGTAGCTCCCGCCGGGGGTCTGGTTGAAGGTCCGGGACACCGCGACCGGCCGCTCGCGTCCCTCCCAGCGGAGCCGCAGCAGGCCCTTGCGGGAGCTGCCGTCGCCGAGCGGCGGCACTCCGAGAATGTCCTCGAGCAGCTGTGTCGATCCGGGCGCGAGCTCGAGCGCGAGGACCGGCGTGGAGCCGGACGCGACCCCCTCCTCGAGCCGCTCGACGGTGACCGCGATCGGTTCCGACGAAGGGTTGAAGAGCGCCACGTCAGTCCGCCACACCGTCCCCTGGAGACCCTCGGTGTGGGCCGCCCCGGCGATCACGCGCTCACCGCCCTCGGACGGCTCGCCAACGGTCAGGGCTGCGGTCGTGGCGCTCGACCCGCGGCAGTTCGAGCTGGTGAGGGTGACGTCGTAGCGGCCCGGTTGGTCGAAGACGTGGGCGAACGAGCGCCGCGACGACGAGGCCACCGGTGCCGGGCCGAGGCTCACGCTCCAGCTCCATGCGCTCGCCTGGCCGCCGGACGCGTCGGTGAACACCACCGCCTCCCCCACCTCGGGCCGGCCGGGGGAGACCTCGAGGTCGGCGACCGGGGGCGCCGCGGCCGCGCACGGCACGCACTCTCCGGAGGCGAGCACGCTCACCGAGCGGACCTTCGAACCCTGGCTGCCGGAGAGTCGCACGGTCTTCAGTCCCGGTTCCGCCCACGCCCAGGTGAGGCTCATGCACGATGCGGGGTCGCCGGTGCAGTCGAGCACGGGGCCGCGTCCGTCACAGGAGGAGGTTCCCATGTCCCAGCTGATCGGCTCGCCCTCGGTGACAGTGAGGATCACCGTCTCGCCGACCCGCGGACTGAGGTTGGAGATGCTGAAGTCGGCGGTCGCGTATCCGCTCGACTGGCGGACCGTGAAGACCTGGTCTGCGATCTGGATCGAGGCCGTTCGCCCCTCGTCGCCGGTGTGGGACGCCGCGTCCCAGCGCACCGTGCCGGGCCCGTTGCCGGACGACCCGCCGGTCACACGAAGCCACGAGGCCGAAGAGACCGCGGACCACGGGCAGCCCGGGTCGACCTGGACCGAGAAGGTGCCGGTGCCGCCCGCGGCCGGCACCGAGGCGATGCCGGGCGAAAGGGCGTACTCGCAGCTGAGCGCGGCCTGGTCCACGGTCAGTGTGGAGTCGGCGACGGTGACCGTGCCGGTGCGCGAGCCGCCGGTGTTGGGTGCGACCTCGAGCAGAACCTCACCCGGTCCGTCGGTCGAGGAGCCGGCCAGGACCGAGATCCACGGCGCGTTCGACTGCGCGGTCCAGGAGCACCAGGGATCGGTCGCGACCGCGACGGTGGCGGTCGCGCCGGCCGATCCGACCACCAGCTGGCTCGGGGCGACCTGGTAGCTGCAGGTCACCGGCGGGCAGGTGCCGGTGCTCCGGACCGGCACGACATGGGAGGCATGGTGGTTCAGGCCGAGGCTGCGGACGGTGAGGTCGACGGTCCGGTTGCCGCCGGCCGCGAACCGGAACGGCAGCGAGCCGCAGTCGACGAAGGTCGAGGGTGTGCAGACCGTGGTCGGCGAGTAGCCCGGACAGGCAGGGCCCGCGACGCTCCAGGTCGCCTGCTCGATTCCGCCGGGGACGCCGGAGATGGTCAGCAGCACGAGCTCGCCGATCTCGGGGCTCGGTGGGGACCAGGAGAAGTCGACCCCGCTCGATCCCTGCCCGACGCTGAGCTCTTCGGCTGCGACCGAGGTCTCGTGGTCCAGGGGGTTGGTGACCGCCAGGGTGACCTGGTGCAGACCGGGGTTCAGCGTGCCGCCCGGGATCACGCACTCGGCGCTCTCCGGGCACCCGGAGTAGTCGGTCGCCCCGGCCACGGACCACTGGTACTCGAGCTGGGTGCCCTGGGGTCCGCGGGACGCGGTGCCGTCGAGCAGGACCGGCTGGGCGACCACCGGAGCCGGGGGTGTGATGGAGATCTCGGCGGACACCGACGACACCGCGAGCGAGCGCGAGGCAGCCGACCAGTAGAGGCCGCCGCCCGGGGCGGTGTGGGCGTAGGACGCGACCAGCTGGAAGCCCCAGCCGCCCTTCTGACTCAGCACCACCGCAGTGGTGCGACCTTCGGCGATCGTGTCGGGACCCAGCGGAGGGCTGATCGTCCACTGGTAGCCGGTCGGCGAGCCCTCGACCGGCGATGCCGACAGGGTGACGGTGTCGCCGGAGATCAGACCCCCGGCCGGGGTGAGGGCGATGCCGACCTCCGGCGTGCGGTCGACCGCGATCCCGAGCGACTTGAGCTGACCGCCTGGGGCGACCCAGCTGAACGGGTGACTGTCGTTCTCCACCGCGACGTGGGCGCTGTACGCCTGGTCGAGGGCGAGTCCGATCGGGAGCGTGAACTCGAGCTGCGAGGGGGTTGCCGCGTGCAGCGTCGTCGAGCCCGCCACGACCTGACCCTGGGGGTTCGACCCGAGGGTGATCCACACCGCCGAGCGGGACCAGTTGCCGGTCGAGACGTTGGTCACCGTGACCACGTCGCCCGGAAAGGCGGGCTGCGGCGAGAGGGTGAGCGCGGCCAGCGGGGCCGGCGGCGCGCAGCCGGCGAACGAGATCATCTCCAGGACTGAGTACCGGCCGTCGTAGAGGGTCGTGCCGTCGGGACCGAACTGTCCGTCGTGCTCGACCATGAAGCCGAAGCTGTTCCACGACTCGGAGGGGTCCCAGAATGCCTGGTCGAGCGCGGCGGGTGCGACCGGGTTCGAGATGTCGTAGGTCCAGACGGCGTCGGGACTGCCTTTCTCGGCCGCCCACAGGTAGGGGTAGGCGATCGCGACGCTGGTGATCTGCCGGCCGGCCTCCGGGACCCAGCTGGCCAGCATGGCCGGGCTCGCGGGGTTGTCGAGATCCCAGATCTCGAGGGTGTCGCCACGGCCGGCGGCGGCGAGCCGGGAGGCAGCATCGATCCGAAAGCCCTTCGAGTGGACGTGCCCGGCGAGGATCGGCGCCCCCTTGTAGTCGAGCGCGAGGTTCGAGCCGGATCCCGAAAGCTCGTAGATGTGGACCCGCAGCTGGGGCAGCGGCTCGAACAGGTAGACGAAGGACCGTCCGCCCGAGCTGAAGTAGAGACCGCCGTCGAGCAGGAAGTCGCGTCCCCCGGCGTCGACCGTGCGCAGCGTGGGGAGGCTCGCGGGTTGGATTCCGTTGAAGAGGTGGAGGTGAATCGGCGGCACCAGGGACGAGTCGTCCGGCACTCCGTTGATCAGCAGGTACTCCTGGCCGTTGTGGTTGAAGGCGAGGGCTCCCCGGGCCTTGGCGGTCGGGTACTGGACGGAGGAACCGAACGAAGGATCCTGCCCGGTACCGAGGTCGAACAGGACCGCCCCGAGGCTGAAGCTGGAGCAGCTCGGGAACGCCGCAACCCCGAACCGGCAGTCATCGCAGAGGGAGAAGTTGAACAGGTTGTAGTCGCGGTCGCCGCAGTAGCCGCCGTCGAGACCCGAGGCGCGCGGGCCGGTCGGTTGCAGCGGGTTGGAGATGTCCCACAGCAGGAGCTCGTTGCCGTTGTTGGCGACCAGCCACGGGTCGCCGCCCCAGTAGAAGGTCTCGACTCCGTGGATGCGGGGGTTCGACGGCGAGGCTTCGGCGTTGCCCGAGGTGTCGTGCAGCAGCGGCGGAACCCAGTCCAGACAGCCCTGTGCGCCGGCCGTCGTCGCCCCGGCGAGCCACCACGCCGCAACGATCGCGACCAGCGGCCCGGCGCCGCAACCGACCTTTCGACCCACCGGACCCTCCTCCCGGCGATCGGGGATCCCTGCCCGCGCACCGCCCACGGGGAGTCTATACCCGGCCCATGCTGGGGCCCATGGCTCGACATTGCTATGCTCGACCGGTCCGGCGGGGAGGCTGTCATGTGTCGTCGGGTGCTGGTCATGGTGGCGATGTGCGCAGCGGTGGCGTCCGGGGCGGAGGTGCTCGATCCAGAGCTTCTCAACTCGATGTCCTTCCGGCTGGTGGGGCCGTACCGGGGTGGCCGGGTCACCGCGGTGGCCGGTGTGCCCGGCGACCCGATGACCTACTACATGGGCTCGACCGGGGGTGGGGTGTGGAAGACCACCGACGGCGGCGGGAGCTGGCGAAACGTGTCGGACACGCTGCGCGAGCTCGAGCCCGGGCCGGAGCCGGCGGTGATGGGGGAGGTCGACCCGATGCTGGTCGAGCACGGCCTGCTGCGTCCGCCGGTGGGAGGCCTCGACCCCGGCGCGGGCGCGGCCCGGCGCGAGCGGCGCGGCGGGGACGCCTTCGGCGCCGCCGCGATCGGGGCGGTCGCCGTCGCCCCGTCGGATCCGAACGTGGTCTACGTCGGCACCGGCTCGGCCTGCATCCGCGGCAACGTCTCGCCCGGCGACGGCGTCTACCGCTCGACCGACGCCGGCGAGACCTGGCGCTACCTCGGGCTTGCACGACGCCGGCCAGATCGGCCGCATCGTCGTCCACCCGGACGACCCCGACATCGTCTGCGTCGCGGTGCTCGGCCACGCCTTCGGACCGAACCCGCGAGCGCGGGCGTCTACCGCTCGACGGACGGCGGGCTGACCTGGACGAGGGTCCTCTTCGTCTCCGACGGACGCGGGCGCGGTCGACCTCGCCCTCGACCCCTCCAACCCGCGGGTGCTCTACGCCGCGATCTGGCAGGCGCGAGCGCCAGCCGTGGACGACTGGTCTCGGGCGGTCCGGGCAGCGGCCTGTACAAGACCGCCGACGGCGGCAACACCTGGGTGAAGCTGACCGAAGGCCTGCCGCGAGGGTCCGCTCGGGCGGATCGGGGTCGCGGTCTCTCGGCGGCCGCCGCGACCGGGTGTGGGCGCTGGTCGAGCCCGAGCAGGGCGGCCTCTTCCGCTCCGACGACGGCGGCGAGAAGTTCCGACAGGTCAGCGCCGACCGCGAGCTGCGCCAGCGCGCCTGGTACTACACGCCACGTCGCCGCCGACCCGCAGGACGCCGAACACCGTCTACGTGCTGAACGTCGCTGTTCTGGCGCTCGGACGACGGCGGCACGAGCTTCCGGCCGATCCGCACCCCCCACGGCGACAACCACGCGCTGTGGATCAACCCCGACGACCCACGGAACATGATCGAGGGCAACGACGGCGGCGCCAACGTCACCTTCGACGGCGGCCGGACCTGGTCGACCCAGGACAACCAGCCCACCGCCGAGATCTACCGGGTGACCGTGGACGACCGCAGTTCCCGTACTGGCTCTACGGCGGCCAGCAGGACAACTCCGCGGTCGCGATCCCGAGCCGCGACCCCGGCGGCGGCATCGCGCGCGCAGGACTGGTACGCGCCGGCCGGGTGCGAGATCGGCCACGTCGCGGTCGATCCGCGCGAACCCCGACGTCACCTACGGCGGCTGCTACGGCGGCTCGATCACCCGCTTCGACCGCTCGCTCGGCCACTCCCAGGAGATCATGGCCTGGCCCGAGCTGGCGGTCGGCCAGCAGGCGCAGCGACCTGCGCTACCGCTTCCAGTGGAACGCCCCGATCCGGATCTCGCCCCACGACCCGAAGGTGCTCTACCACTGCTCGAACGTTCGTCCACCGGTCGACCGACGAGGGCGCAGACCTGGGAGGTGATCAGCCCCGACCTGACCCGCAACGACGCGTCGAAGCAGGGCTACGCCGGCGGTCCGATCACCCGCGACAACACCGGCGTCGAGGTCTACGGCACGATCTTCGCGTTCGAGGAGTCGCCGCACGAGCCGGGGCTGCTGTGGGCCGGCACCGACGACGGCCTGGTCCACCTGTCGCGGGACGGCGGCGCGACCTGGCAGAACATCACCCCGAAAGCGATGCCCGAGTGGGGCCACGGTGAACGCGATCGAGCTCTCGGCCCACGATCCGGGCCGGGCCTTCCTCGCCGTGCACCGCTACCGGCTCGACGACTTCCGGCCCTACGTCTTCCGCACCGACGACTTCGGCGCGACCTGGACGTCTGCTGACCGACGGCACGAACGGCATCCCGGCAGACCACTTCGTGCGCGTGGTCCGCGAGGATCCCCGAGCGCCGCGGCCTGCTCTACGCCGGCACGCGAGTTCGGGCTCTACGTCTCGCTTCGACGACGGCGCGACGCTGGCAGTCGCTTCCAGCTCGACCTGCCGGTCACGCCGATCACCGACCTGGCGATCGCCGCGCGGCGACCTGGTGGTCGCGACCCAGGGCCGGTCGTTCTGGATCCTCGACGACCTCAGCCCGCTGCGGCAGCTCGCCGCCGGCGACACCGCGGTCGCTCCGCGCCTCTTCGGCCCGCGGCCCGCGGTTGCGTGGGTGGACGGCAGCGGCGGCCGGGCGCGCGGCGCGGTGGGCCAGAACCCACCGTTCGGGGCGCTGATCCACTACCTCCTGCCGGCGGGCTTCGGTACCGCGGAGGGCGAGGAGAAGCCGCCCGAGGTCTCGCTCGAGATCCTCGACGCCGACGGGGCCGTGCTGCGGTCGCTGTCGAACGCGAAGCCCGAGCGGCAGGCGCCGAGCCTGTGGCGGCGGCTGTTTCCGGAGATGATCGAGCCGGTCCTGCTCGACGCCAGGCCGGGCGCCAATCGCTACCTGTGGAACCTCCGGCTCGAGGACCCCGACCTGGTCGAGGGTACGACCCTGTGGGGTCGGATCGCCGGGCCGACAGTCCCTCCAGGCCGGTACCAGGCGCGCCTGAGCGTGGGCGAGTGGAGCGAGACGGTCGACGTCGAGGTCGTGCCCGACCCGAGGCTCGAGGTGCCGGCCGGGGCCGCGGACGAACGCTTCGATCTGGCGCGTTCGATCTGGGAGGCGCTCAACCGGAACCACCAGCTGATTCGCCGCCTGCGCAGCGTGCGCGAGCAGGTCCGGGAGCTCGCCGACCGGGTCGGCGGCGAGGCGGTCGAGGCCTCGGCGAAGCAGCTCGAGGAGGCCCTCGGCACGATCGAGTCCCGCCTCGCCCAGCCGAAGATCGAGTCCAGCCAGGACGTGCTGAACTACACGCCGCAGCTCGACAACCAGCTGGTGGACCTGCAGAGCACGGTGGAGAGCGCTCTCGGCCGACCGACCGCCGCCTCCCGGGAGCGATTCGCCGAGCTCGAGGCCGAGCTCAACGGGATTGAGACGGAGCTCGAGGAGGTGCTGGCCACGAAGCTGCCGGCCTTCGAGACCCTGCTCGAGGAGGTCGGGGCGCCGCGGGTGGTGGTCACCACCGCGCAGGTGGCTCCGCGCGACGCGGGGGATTGACCGGGCTCGACCGGGGCACCGTTCGACGCTGAGGAGAAGAAGAACATACATTGTGAGCATCGCGCGGAGCTGCGATGTCGATCGTTGTCTCGACGCGACTGCCGCGAGATGCGGGATGGCGTCACCTCGGCGCAAGGGAAGCTAGACGGGAGGTCCCCATGACAATGCGACGCGTGATGAAGATCCTCATCGTGATCGTGATGCTGGCTGTGCCTGCGGCGGCCCAAGACCCCGACGACCGGGGCTGGGTCGAGGCCGTAGATGCGGACTGGGGCAGCCAGTGGAACGCGGTCCACACCATCGCCGCCGCCAGCTTTCAGGTCAAGAACTCGCTGAACTCCTGGTTGACCGACATGAACGGGTACGTCTCCACGAATACGGCGAGCACCATGTCCAGCGGGCTGCCGCTTCCGGCTGGAGCCAGCATCGTGGGCCTCGAGCTGGAGGCGTGTGACTCCACGGCCGCGGAGGAGGCGGTTGCCTCCCTGGTCGTCTGTCCACACCGCGGCCTGAACGCGTGCACCGTTGCGGGATCGGTGGGCACCGGGGAGCTCCAGACGCCCGGATGCAACGGCTTCTTCGCGGCGGTCAACCCGCCAGTCTCGGTCGACAACCTGGTCAACACCTACCTGGTGGACGTCTGGCTCGGCGACTCGGGCAGCGGCACGCGGTTTCTGTCGGTGCTCGTGTCGTACAAGCTCCAGGTGAGCCCGAAGCCGGCGGTCGCGACCTTCGCCGACGTGCCGCTCAGCTACTGGGCCTCCCAGCACATCGAAGCGCTGGCGGCATCCGGGATCACGACCGGCTGCGGGGGCGGCAACTACTGCCCCGAGAGCCCGATCACCCGGGCGCAGATGGCGGTCTTCCTGGCCAAGGCGCTCGGGCTGCACTGGGCGTACTGACGCCCGGGCTCCCTCACACGGTCTGCGTGCGGGTGGGCCGAGTCGGCTCGCACCGCCGATGAGGGGTTGACAAGTCAGGCGCGCTGCCTTAGATTCGACATCAGGCAAATCGCCTGAGTCGAGGACGGCCGATGAAGAACGCCCGTGACATCACACCCACCGAGCTCGAGATCCTCCGTCAGCTCTGGAAGCACAGGTCGGCGACCATCCGCGAGCTGACCGACGCGCTCTACCCCGACGGGGGTCACGCCCACTACGCCACCGTGCAGAGCCTGCTCGACCGGCTCGAGCAGAAGGGCTGCGTCGCTCGATCCAAGAGCGGCCGCGTGAACGTGTTCAGCGCGACGGTCACCCGGGGTGAGCTCATCACGGGGCGGCTCCACGAGCTCGCCGACTCGCTCTGCGAGGGCTCGATGGCGCCGCTGCTCTCCCACCTGGTGCGCGACTCGCGGCTGAGCGAGGAGGAGCTGGCCACGCTCGCGGAGCTGGTGGACCGGCTCGACCCCGCGGGTCGCGGCGGGGAGGGGTGAGATGACCCTCGAACGGCTGCTCGAGATCGCCCTCGGCAACGCCACGGCGGCTGTGGTGTTGGCGATCGTCGTCGCGCTCGTGAGCCGGTGGGTGAAGAGGCCGGCGGTGCTCCACCTGCTGTGGCTGGTGGTGCTGGCCAGGCTGCTCGCGCCACCGGTGCTGGAGGTTGCCCTGCTGCCCTCGCCGGAGGCTGCACCGGCCGCGCCGGGGCTCCTTCAGGCACCGGCGATCGTGCTCCCGCCCGCGGTCACCCAGCCCGTCGTCACCGCGAACTCGTCCTTTGATCCTCATGCGGTGATCCTCTTCGCCTGGCTGGTCGGAGCCGCGGCGCTGGTGGTTCTTGCCGCGGTGCGGACGCTGCGCCTGATCCGATGCGTGCGAGCTGGAGAACACCCGGCGCCGGAGCTGCGCGAACGGGTCGGTGAGCTCTCCCGCCGAATGGCGGTCAGGCCGCCGAGGGTCCGTCTGGTGGCGGGTCAGCTGCCGCCGATGCTGTGGGGCGTTCCGTCGCGGCCGGTGCTGATCCTGCCCCGGACGCTGGTTGCCACGCTGCGCCCGGAGGAGCTCGACGCCCTCGTCACCCACGAGCTCGCCCACCTGCGTCGGCGCGACCACTGGGTGCGGTTCCTCGAGCTCGCCGCGGTGGTCCTGTTCTGGTGGAACCCGGCGTCGTGGTGGGCTTCGAGCCGCCTCAGGGCGGCCGAGGAGGAGTGCTGCGACGCACTGGTTGCGGCGCGGCTGCCGGAATCGTCCAGGGCCTACGCCGACGGTCTGGTCAAGACGATGGGCTTTCTTGCCGGAGTCGACTCGTTCTTTCCCACGGTGGTCACCGGCGCCAGCCACTTCCGCCGCCTCGAGAGGAGGATCCGCATCATCATGACCGGTCAGACCGTACGCTCGATCTCCGCACCGCTGTGGGCCGCCCTCGCGGTCGTCGTGCTCGCCGTCCTGGTGATCGCGCCGACCATGGCGACGCGCGGTGTGCTCGACGAAGGCCGCGGGCTCGAGGCCGGCACGCTCTTCACGGGCGAACCGATCACCTTGAGCCTCGACCGGGCCGTCGTGAAGAATGTAATCAAGGTGTTCTCGGAGATCACCAGGCTCAACGTCCTGGTCGACGAGCAGGTCACGATCGGGGCCCTCAATTACCGGGTCTCGGGAGAGTTCGTCGACGTACCTTGGGATCAAGCGCTCGACACCCTGCTGCGACAGGCGGGCCTCGCCTGGACCCGTTCCGGCAACGTGCTGTGGGTGCACGTACCTGGCCTGCCGCCCAAGGCGCAGGACGAGTTCACCGGGAAGCCGATCACCCTCAGCCTTGAGGACGCCGACCTTCGCGAGGTGTTGAGGACCGTCGAAAAGCTGACCGGCGCCCGCATCGAGGCCGATCCGGAGGTCCAGGGAACCGTGACCGTGGCTTTCAATGACCTGCCGTGGGATCAGGCCCTCGACCTCATCCTCAGGACCCACGGGTTCACCTGGAAGCTCGAGGGCGGGGTCTTCCGGGTCTCAACGGCCGCCGGTGGAGGTCCCGTCCCGCTCAGCGCGGAGCTGCCTCGTGACCAGCCTCGCACCGCCTCGGTCGTCGACGGAGAGCACGTCCACCGCTACGTGCGCGGGGGTGCAATCACCGAGCCGGTTCGCGTGCACACGCCGCAGCCGCCGTACACGCCGGAGGCCAGGGACGCCCGCGTTCAGGGCGCAGTGGTTCTCCAGACGGTCATCGACACCGACGGCCGAGTGATCCGCGCGGAGGCAGTGCGGTCGCTGCCGCTCGGTCTCACCGAGTCGGCCCTTGAGACCGTACGCCAGTGGCGCTTCGAGCCGGCGACCCTCGCCGGCGTGCCGGTCGCGGTCGAGTACGTGGTGGCGGTGCGGTTCCGGCTCGACGAGCCCTCGCAGCTTCCCGGACACCCTGGTTGAAGCCTTTTGAATCCAGTGACCTGCATCACAGGGGCTGACCTCCTCGGGGTCTGGTTGACACGGTGACCGGGGCCGATCGACCCGGCACGGGCCCGCTGCAGCTCCGCGCTTTGCTGCCGTGCCTGAGGCCAACGACCTGCGGCTCAGTGGCTTGAGCGGGTGCGACCAGGATGGCACGACGTGTGCTCTCACCAGGGCAGCGTCGAAGGTCCGCGCCGATTCACCCGGTCGATCCCGACCACTCAACGAAGGGGAGCCACCATGAGTTGGAGAATGTCCACCACCGTGTCGCGCCTGATGCTGGCAGGCCTCGTTGCCGCGGCGTTCCTCGCGCCCGCCGCCGCCACCGCCGGGGAAATCGCCATCCAGGTCTCCCCGGCAACCCTCAACCTGGCGAGCGAGGGCACCGTGGTCACGGTCCACACCGACATCGCCTACCGCGACGTCGCCGCCACCTCGGTGTACCTGAACGGGGTCGCGATCGACTGGTGGAAGGTCGACAACCGGGGCAACTTCGTCGCCAAGTTCGAGATGGACGACGTCAAGCGGCTCGACGGGCTGGTGATCGGCGACCTCAACACCCTCACCCTGGTCGGGCTGACCGTCTACGACGAGCCGTTCTGGGGCTCCGCGGAGGTGATGGTCATCGACCGCGGCGACTGAACCGAGGTCCCACCCGGGCCGCAGTGGGGCCCCGCCGACCCGATCCGGGCGGCGGGGCCTGCGCTGCTCTGGACGACGGTCCCACCCCTCGTTTCGAGGATGCGACGATTGAGCACATCCAGAATAATATAACCAATTTGGAATATGGGTGTACTCTGGACCCGGTGGACGAGTCGATCATCTCCCGCTGCACCGCCGAGGATCGGTCCGGTGGTTGCCCATCGAACCGGACAGCGCGCGGTGGCGGTCCCGTCCCTCGGCCCGCTCGCCCGGTGCGAATGCGGGCGCCGGTGGAGGAGGAACCATGATGGCACGCACCCCTCGAATCTGGACGAAGGTCGCCTGGAGCGCGATCGTGGCGGCGATGCTGGTCGGCCCGGCGAGCGCCCAGCACCCGGCGATCAACCTGCTCGACGGCAACGGCGACATCATCGACCCGATGCACGGCGAGAACGCCGACGCGCCGTTCTCGACCAGCGCAGACCTGCGGGATGTGCCACGACTACGACGTGATCACCCAGGGCTTCCACTTCCAGATGGGGTGGGACGTGATCGCCGACGACTACGGGGTCGACGGCCGGCCGGCCGTGGAGCCTCTCGAACGGCTTTCTGGGCCGCTGGTACCCCTACGCCTTCCGCCAGCTGGCGAAGAAGGTCAACACCAGCCCCGACGAGATCGACCTGACGGTCTACGACTTCGTCGGCTTCTCCTCGCCCGGCCGCGGCGAGCCGCCCTGCGGCGCCTGCCACCCCGGAGGCGGCGGCCTCGAGTTCGACCGCGACGGCAACCGCTACGACGAGCACCTGGCGGCCAACCCCGAGCTCGCCGAGACCCTCGACGGCGACTACTACCAGAGCCGGTGGGACCGAAGCGGCGTGGTCGAGGCCGACTGCCTGATCTGCCACCTCGAGGGCTACGACTTCGAGCCAGCGGATCGAGCAGCTCGCAGAACGGCAACTACCGGTGGGCGGTGGTGGCGGGCTCGCGCCTCGGCATCGTGGACGGCGCGGTGCGGCGAGACCAGGCAGCCCACCGTGGCCTACGAGACGCGCCTGTTCAACGTCGACGGCACCATCACCCTCGACATGTCGTGGCCGCCGCCGGACGACAACTGCGTGTACTGCCACGGCACGCTCCGACGTCAAGAAGCGCGGCTTCTCGTGGAACGACATCTTCAACCCGGACGTCCACAACCAGCAGGGTGTGCAGCTGCACCGCCTGCCATCCGGCCGGGCTCGACCACCAGATCGCGAAGGGCGACGAGCCCGCCTTCACCGCCGCGCCCGGAGCTCGACGGCACGATCAAGGGCTGCGCAGCAGTGCCACATGACCGGCTACCTCGGGGCGCCGGTGCCGGAGCACCGGACGATCCGCCCGTCGCCACCTCGAGACGATCGCGTGCGAGAGCTGCCACATCCCGCAGCTCGGCCGCGCCGCCGTGATCGGGCACGAGGCGACGACCGGCGAGCTCGACTTCCACCCTCGGCCGCCCGACGCCGAGGAGCCCGGAGCGGTGGGGATCTGGATGCCGGACTACGATCGGCGTGCGGACGACGTCATCTACCCGATCAACCACGTGCTCACGGTGTGGTGGGGCAACCGCGACGCCGACGGGCTGATCTACCCGCTCTTCCTGCGTGAGCACGAGGCCGGCTGGAGGGTGTTTGCCGGGCGACGTCGAGGACGACGACGGCGACGGCCACAAGGAGGTCAACCGGGACGACGAGATCGTCGCCGGGCTCCGAGGCCTTCGCCACGACGCTGGAGGGGAACCGAGCGCTTCGAGCGCGTCCAGCCGGTCCTGATCAGGGCCGAGACCGCCTACGAGCTCGACGACGAGCGGCGAGTCTGCTGTCCAGCCCGCTCGCAGGGCACGCCTCTCGAGGGCGCCTCGTACGTCAACTTCTCGATCAACCACAACACCGCGCCGACCCGGATGGCGCTGGGCGCCAACGGCTGCGAGGACTGCCACGTCGAGGAGGCCCACTTCTTCAAGGGCCAGCGCGTACCGTCGCCCTCCACGGGCCCGACGGTACGCCGGTGACGGTGCCGAACGGTCACTTCTTCGGCTGCAGGCCGTTCGCCTTCGCCATCAACTCATTCCACCAGCGGATCGTCAGCCCGTACATCGGGCCCGCTGATCATCCTCGTCGTCTTCCTGATCGTGCTCCACTACCACAGCTACGGACCGAAGCGCATCACCTTCGACCCCTACTCCGCACGAGATCCAGCGCTTCAACCTCTGTCGAGCGCGGGGTCCACCTGTTCCGCCTGATCGCGTTCGTGATCCTCGCCGTGACCGGGCTGATCATGGCCTTCAACCTCCACCTGTGGCAGGACCTGCTGTTCGGCATCGCCTCGCAACCTGCTCGACTTCCACATCTGGTCCGGGATCGTGTTCATCGTGACCACCGTCGCCGGTGCCCTGCTGTGGTTCCGCGACGCGGCTTTCGAGTCCTACGACAGAGACTGGGTGCGCAAGATGGGCGGCTACCTCGGCCACAAGGGCGAGGTCCCGGCCGGCACGCTTCAACGCCGGCCAGAAGATGTTCTACTGGTACTCGGCAGTCTTCGGCGTGATCATGTCGGTGACCGGAGTGATGCTCGATCTACAAGGGGGCGCTTCCAGCTCTCGACCGTCTGCGTCACCTCGACCGCTGCACAACCTGGTCGGCTTCTTCCTGATCGCCGGCGTGCTCGCGCACGCCTACCTCGGCACGGTGGCCAACCCCGGTACCTGGCGGGTGCTGGTGGACGGCTCGGTGACCCGGGAGTGGGCCAGCACCACCACCCCAACTGGTACCGCGCGCTGCGCGACGAGGAGCGGGTGGCGCAGGCGGAGGCCAGGTCGAGGCCCGCGGCGGACCGGCCCGAAGAAGGTCCGGGATGAGCCACCGGGAACCGCTCGAGAGTCAGGGGTCGCCCGGCGGCCCCTGAGCCCCGGCGGGCTCGCTCCGGATCTCGGGCGGCGGACCGGACCACAGCACCGCGGCCCCCCCGGCGAGCGCCGCGCCCGCGAGCGCGAGCCAAGGGAATGACCATGCCGACGTCGCGTCGTGGAACGCGCCCGCGACGGCCGGGCCGAGCACGGTGCCGAGGTTGGAGAGCGCGGTGATGAAGCCGAAGGCGAAGCCGACCCGAGAGGCCGGGACGAGCCGCGACGGGAGGGCGTAGGTCGCGGTGGGCACCACGGCGGCGCAGAGCCCGATCACGACCATCGCGAACAGCGGGGGAAAAACGTCGTAGGCCATCGCGACCAGCACCGCCGCGAGGGTCGCCTGGCCGCCCGCGATCCACAGTGTCGGCCGCCCGAATCGGTCGAGGGCGGCGCCGGCCAGAGGGCTGCAGACCAGTGAGACCCACATGATCACGGTCACGGTCAGCAGAGCGCGCTCGTCGCCTCCGGCCCACTCCGGGGCGAAGGTGGCAACCGACGCGAAGGCGAAGAAGAACAGCATCCACGACAGCCCGAGCACGGCCAGGGGGCGGCCGACCGACCGGCCCGCGCCGGCGGGCCCGGGCGCTGAGGTCCCGCGCGGCGACCGCGGGACGGCGAGGTTGTGCAGCGGCACCGCGGCTACGGCGAGCAGGGCGAGCGCCGCGAGCTCGAGCCGCCATCCGAGGCGGGCGAGCAGCGCGGTGTGGCTCGAGAAGACCACGATCATGCTCGCCGGGTAGACCGCCATGAAGATCCCCATCGCCAGCGCCAGCTCGCGGCCGGCGAAGGCCGACGAGATCAACCGGGCCAGGAGCAGGTTCATGACCAGCCCACCGATGCCGAACAGCAGGCGTCCCGCCACCAGCAGGCCGTAGCTTGGCGCGACCGCGAACAGCGCCGACCCCGCCACCATCAGACCGAGCCCCAGGTTGCCGGCGGCGCGCGCCGGCCAGCGGTCCACTGCGAGACCGAGGGGGATCGAGAGGAAGATGGCGGGTACGGCGATCGCCCCCATCAGCGCCCCGATCTCCAGGTGGCTGAGCGCGAACCGGGAGATCAGCTCGGGCACCAGGGGCGGCACCGCGAAGAAGGTGGCGCCGACCGCGAAGAAGCTGAGCACGGCCGACGCGAGCACCAGCCAACGGCGGTCCGCGGGAGCGGGCTGACTCTGCACAGCGTCCATGCTACCGGAGGCTCGGCGAAGACGGGCCGGCGGTGGGGAGATCTCCCGGGCAAAGGGCGCATCGGATCGGCGCGCCCGCGCCCTCAGATACCGGCCTGACCGTGGTCGGGAGCGGCTGCTC
Organism: uncultured Acidobacteriota bacterium; assembly: GCA_963714745.1. Taxonomy (GTDB): domain Bacteria; phylum Acidobacteriota; class Thermoanaerobaculia; order Thermoanaerobaculales; family Sulfomarinibacteraceae; genus CAVQPK01. Next base: position 281,326 of record CAVQPK010000005.1, on the reverse strand, counting down.
AGGGCTCGGTTCGGGGCTGGATGCCGTGGCTCTTCATGCTGCGGTAGAGGGTGGCGCGGCTGATTCCCAGCCGCGCCGCCGCCTCGTTCACGGTGTCGGTGGCGGCCAGGGCCGACTGGATGGCCTCGCGTTCGGCCTCGGCCAGGATCTCCGCCAGGGTCGAGCCGCGGGCCGTGCGTCCCCGCTCGCCGATCGGGCCGGTGAGGCGAACGCTGTCGAGGAGCTCGCCGTCCTCGAGGAAGAGCGCGGCGCGAGCCATCTCGGTCTGCAGCTCCCGCACGTTGCCGGGCCAGTCGTAGGCGAGCAGCGCGTCGAGGGCCTCGCGGGAGATGCCGCGCACCCTGACCCCGAGGCGGGCGGCCTCGCGGGCCAGAAAGTACCCGGCGAGGTTGCCGATGTCGCCCCTGCGCCGTCGCAGCGGAGGCAGCTCGACCACCCAGCCGGCGATGCGGTGGTAGAGGTCGGAACGGAACCCACCCTCGGCGACCATCCGACCGATGTCGCGGTTGGTGGCCGCGAGCACCCGGATCTGGATCTTGCGCGCCTGCCGTCCGCCGAGCCGGTAGACCTCGCCGGACTGCAGCACCCGCAGGATGCGGGCCTGGGTGTCCGGCGCCATGTCGCCGATTTCGTCCAGGAACAAGGTGCCGCCGTCGGCAAGCTCGAACTTCCCGGGACGAGGGTCGATCCCGGTCGCGACCCCCTTTTCGATCCCGAACAGCTCGGATTCCAGGAGGTCCCGCGGCAGTGCGGCGCAGTTGAGGCACAGGAACGGGCCGTCGGCCGCCGGCGACGCGGTGTGCAGGTAGTGGGCGAGGACCTCCTTGCCGGTGCCGGACTCGCCGAGAATGAGCACGCTGATGTCGCCGCGGGCGATCCGGGCAGCGCTGCGGTAGATGGTCTGCATCTCGGGCGCGACCGTGGGCGGATCGGGCAGCGGCGGCGGCCGCCCGGGGATTCTCCGTGCGGGAAGCACAGCGGCGGCGGCGCCCGCGGCGGCCAGCAGGCCCGAGGCGGCGACCACGAGGGGCTCGAACGCGGTTGCGATCCGGGGCGAAGGGAACGTCACCGAGAGTGCGAGCGCCCCGCTGGTGGAGACTGCCGTCGAGCCGTCGCCGGACGGGGCCGGCGCGGCGGCCGAGAAGAGGATGCCGGACGGACCCTCTGCGGCGGTCGACTCGACCACCACCCGCACCGCGGGCGTCGACGTGAACAGAGCGTGGCCGACCCGCTGCGCCATCTCCGCGAGCGGCGCGCCCGCCGCGAGCCGAGCCGCGAGCTCGGGCAGGTGGTGGAGGGTGAACGCGTCGGTCAGGCCCGAAGCCAGGGTGGTGTCGGCGATCGAGTCGTGATTCGCGAGGTCGGGGGTCGTGTGGTCCCCGCCGAGCAGTACGGCGGCCTCGAGATCCCGCTCCGGCAGCTCCTCGAGCCGGGCCTCGACGGCGCCGATCAGCAGTCGCGAGCCGTCGGCCAACCGGGCGCACCGGACCTCGCGGTCGTCGACCCGGGTGCCGTTGCGCGAGCCCAGGTCCTCGATCTCGACCCCGTCGGCGTCGGCGCGGAGCACGGCATGGCGCCTCGACACGCTGGGATGCCGAAGGCGGACAGCGCAGTCCGGATGCGACCCCACCAGGTTCTCACCCGGATCGAGCGGAAACCGCAGGACGGCATCGTGCTGCGACACGACGAGCCGATAGGCCACGAGTCGATCCTAACTCACGAGCCGGCGCTCAGGGCGCCCAGTGCTGCGAGCACGTCCCGTGCGGGTCGCGAGCCTGGGTTGAGCTCGAGGGCCGCCTCGCCGTCCTTGGTTCCGAGGGCGATCAGGCCAGCCGGATCCTGGTCACGCCGGAGATGCCACCGCGCCCGCTCGAGCTGCAGCTCGGCCCGGAGAGCGAGCACCCTCGCATCGTCATAGGACCGGTCGAGGGCGGCTGCGAGTCGTGCCTCTGCGGCATTCCAGGCGGCGCCTGGGTCGAGGCCGCGCGCGGCCCGCCATCGGCCTTCGAGCAGCTCGAGCAGCCCCGCGACGCGGTGGACCTCGCCCCATCTCGGCTGGAGCTCCAACGCTTTCTCCGCGGCGGTCCGGGCCGAACGAAGGGCCGTGCCCGCCGGCCGACCATCTTCGAGACGCCATCGCGCCGCATCCAGCTGGACCAGGGCCAGCGCGAGCTGTGACGCCACCTTGTCGTCCCCGCGTGTGAGGGCTTCGATGGCCCGGTCGAGATCGGGCCACGGTGAGCGGCCCTGCTCGCGCGCCCAGCGTGCGGTCACGGCCCACATCCAGCCCGTTTCTGCCGCCACACCCGGGAGGTCGGGGGTGGTCCTCTTGACGCGATCAAGGGTGGCGCGGGCCGCCTCGAGCGGGACGCTGGGGTCGCGTCCGCTCTCGAGCGTGGCCTGTGCAAGCCGCCTCTCGAACCGGGCGAGAGTCAGAAGGTCGTCGCCGTTGCTCGAGCTCTCCGTGACCCGGAGGTAGGCGTCGACCACCTGTGAGAAGGTCTCGACCGCCGGCCCCCCTCGCGCCGCCTCGCACTCGCCGCGGATTGCCAGCAGGTTGCCGAGCTCGAGCTGAAGGCTGGCATCGTCGGGGTGGCCCTCGAGCGCGGTCAGGACCGGCCCGACGGCCTGCTCGATGTGAGGCATGGGGTCACCGCCGGTAGCCAGGGCATGACTGGCCGCGAGCCAGTGGCCGTCGGCGAAGTAGACCGCGGCCGCGACGTCCCCGGGCAGCAGCCTGGCCGCTTCGGAGTAGTGATGGATGCAGCGTTCGATCTCGGTGGAGGGGTCGATGCCGGCCTCGATCTGCTGGTTGCACAGGTTGAGGCTGACCCAGCCGGCGAAGAGGTGAGCCGCCGGCTCCTCGGGGGCAGCCGTCACCGCCTGCTGCGCCAGCTCGAGGGCGCTCTCGAAGAACCTCGTCGGGTCGTCCCCCCTGGCGGCCACGACCCGTGCATGGACCGTGTTGATACCGGCCATGACCATCAGGACCACCGGGTTCTCCGGCTTGAGCACCAGGGCCTTCCGACACGCCTCGGGGACCCGGTCGAACTCGTTTTCGGCAATCGACTCCGGCCCCGAGTACACCAACCGGGTCTCGAGCAGCTTCGCCTCGAGACCGCACAACCTCTCCCACGCCAGCGGGTGGCTCCGGGCAACCTCGGTCGCCTCCCGGAACCCGTCTCGGGCCCGGGTCCAGACCGCGAGCTCGCGCTCGAAGTCGCGGGTCTCCCGGGCCACGATGCCGCCCAGGTCGTAGTGGATCTGGCCCTCGAGCAGCTGGGCCTCGTACATCCACGGGGCGGTGGCCTTGAGCCGGGCGGCCGCCGCCAGGCCATCCTCCCAGCGTTCTTCAATCAGCGCCACGAGGCCCTCGATGTACGCCGGCGGCGTGGTGGTGTCGTCCAGACCGAGGCGCAGCATCTCCAGTGCCGGGTCGCGGAGCTCCGACTCGAGACGCTGCCGCTCGCGATCCCGAGCCTCGGGGTCCGAGAGCCGGCGGCTCTGCTTGAAGCCGATCCGGTACAGCTCCGCGAGCACGACCCCGCGGGCGAAGGCCGCCTCCGGGGTGTGGACGCCGGCATTCCATGCCGCCTCGAGGTGCCGGTGGGCCTCCTGCGATTCCCCGAGCGCGAGACTGACCTGCCCGAGCGCGAGCTCTCCCGGGCCATCGGCGATCGAGCCGAGTCCGGCCATCTGCTCGCTGAGGGCTCTCGCGCGGGCTCTGGCTCGCTGACGCGCAGGCTCGAGGTCGTGGAACGGGCTGAGATACTCGGCGCGCATCATCCAGGTGACGTCACGGGCCTCGGCGGCGAAGCGCTGCGCCAGCGTGACCCGACGGCGCGCGCGGAGCGTGGTCCATCCGACCGCGGCGGCCGAGCCGAGCACGAGCATGCCGAGGGTGGCGGCGAGGATCTGCCGGGTACGGCGGCGACGTGCCCGAAGCGGCCGGTCGAGGATGAAGCGCAGCCGATCAGAGGCCTCCCGTGCGGTCGGTCGTCGCTTCGGGTCGAGGTTCTCGAGCTCGTCGATGAGCTCTCCGACCTCACGGTCGACACCCTCGAGAGGTTCGGTCTCGGCGCGGGCGGCGCGCAGCAGCAGCTCGGCGCCCCGTGCCTCGCCGTAGGGGTGCCGTCCGGTGACGAGCTCCTGCAGCATCACCCCGACCGCGTACATGTCGGCGGGCCGGGAGACCGGCTCTCCCCGGGCCTGCTCGGGGCTCATGTAGCGCACGGTGCCGATCAGGGCGCCCTCACGGGTGTAGGAGGTGGTGTCGGCGCCGCGGGCTTCGATCGACCACCCCGGCGCCTCTGGCGGCCACAGCGGGGTCTGCAGATCGTCCGTCGAATCGGGCGAGGTGGAAACCGGCGCGATCGGAGGGCGGTTGCGTTGCAGCAGGGTATGGGGCACCGCCGAGCCGAGCAGCGAGCGTGCGATGCCGAAGTCCAGCACCTTGGCCCGCTGCTGGGGGGTCACCATGATGTTCTCGGGCTTGAGGTCGCGGTGGACGACGTCCTCGGCATGGGCGGCCGCCAGCGCCTCGGCGACCTGGGCGAAGATCTCCAGGATCTCGTCATGGGTCAGCGCCGAGCCGAGCTCACGCAGCGTCCGTCCCTCGATGTACTCGAGGATCAGGAAGTCGGACTCGTCGCCCTCGACCAACCCGTGGATTCTGCAGATCCCGGGATGGTCGAGCCGCGAGAGGATCCGGGCTTCGCGCAGGAAGCGCGCCTTGACCACCTCGTCGAGCCGGCGGTGCTCGCCGAGGGTCTTGACCGCCACCTCCCGCTCGAGCTTCTCGTCGAACCCGAGGTAGACCTCACCCATCCCGCCGATGCCGAGCCTGCGCTCGATCCGGACGTGTCCGACTCGCTCGCCGAGAGCCACCACTCCTGGGGACCTCCCTGGGGGTGAGAAGAGCAGTTCCGCCGTCGCCGACGGGCTTGGTGACGACAGTGTAGCGGGAACTCACCATTCCGTGGGCACCGTCCCTGCGCACGGCGGGAACAGGGCGAGACCATGAACGGAGGATGTGCTGTTCGAGGCGGTCAGTCGAGCGTCAGGCCGAGGTAGCGGAACGCCTCGCCGCAGGACGAGCATCTGCGGGCGTGGCGTCGCCAGGTGCGGACGTATCGCGAGCGGGGCGCGGAGGCGGCGAGGATCGTGGGGCTGACGTGGCCGCCGGTCTCCCGGACGGCCGGGGCCCGGCGGAAGAGCGACGCGAACATCGGCGACACGAGCAGCGCCATGAGCTCGTCGAGCCCCTTGCGCCTGCCGCCGAAGATCCCCGTGGTGATCAGCTCGCCGGATCCTCCGGGCCGGAGTGTACGTCAGATCGGCGGCCGCAGGGAGAGGGTCGTCACGATCCTCCGGTCCGGCCGATCGACGGAGGGGTTGCTCCGCATGAGCCGGCCTCCCGGTTGGCCGGCTGCGGCCTCACGGCTTCATCGGCCGCTCTCCGGGCCCGTGCTCCGAAGCGCCTCGAGGTCGGCGACCGCCCGCTTCAGGTCGGGATCGTCAGGGCCCCAGCCGGCCTCCATGAGCCGGATGCCTTCGCGGTAGTGGGCCTCAGCCTCGTCGAGGCGGCCGGCCTGGCGGCAGACCTCGGCCAGGCGGGCGATCGAAAGCCCGACCCGGGGACCGTCGGGCTCCTCGCTCTGGAGCAGCTCGACGGCCCGACGGGAGGCCGCCTCGGCCTCGTCGTATCGTCCCCTGCGGGTCTCGAGCTCGGCGAGGATCTCGAGCGCTGGCGGCAGGGCGGAGCGGTCAGGGGATCGTTCGGCGGTAGCGACGAGATCGGCGAGCTCCGACTCGGCATCGCCGAGCCGCTCGAGATCGATCAGGACCCGCGCCAGGCGGCGCCGCATCCACAGCAGCTCGCCGTGGTCCGGGTCCCAGGTCGCCGAAGCGATCGTGATCGCGCGGCGGATCAGCGGTTCGGCCGCCGCCGGGCGCCCCAGCTCGCGTTCGATGTCGCCGAGGGTCGTCAGGCTGAGCGCGACGTGCCAGTGGTCCGGACCGAGCACCTTCTCGCGGATTGCGAGCGCGCGCTGCTCGAGGGCGAGCGCCTCGTCGAGCCGGCCCTGGTCTTTGCAGACGATGGCGAGCGTGTGCAGGCTGGTGGCCAGGTTGTAGTCGTCGGGCCCGTGGGCGGCCTCCTCGATCGCGATCGATCGGCGGTAGAGGCGTTCCGCCTCCCCGTAGTCCCCGGAGAGGTAGCGCAGCGCTCCCAGGTTGTGGAGGCTCTGGGCGAGATCCGCGTCTCCGGGCGGCAGGACCCGCTCGCGAATCGCGAGCGCCCGGCGGTGCTCGACCTCGGCGTCATCGAGCCGTCCGAGGTGCCACAGGGCGTTGCCCAGGGTGTTGAGGCTGGTGGCGAGGTCCGCGTGCCCGCCCAGGCGGCGCTCCCGGATCTCCGCCGCTCGCCGTGCGGATACCTCGGCCTCCTGGTAGCGGCCCGACACGTCGTAGGCGTTGGCGAGGTGGGTGAGGCTCGCCGGCAAGCGCCAGCTCGTCGCCGTCCGGTTGCCCGCTGCGCATCTCGACTGAACGCTCGAGCAGGGGCAGCGCGCGGTCGGGAGAGCCGAGTACGGTGTAGACCCTGCCGATGGTCTCCATGAACGCGGCCTGGGTGAGGGGCTGGTCGTCGAGCTCGTCGATCCGCGCCGCGGCGGAGTCGAGCAGCTCGCGGGCGGTCGGGTCCTCGCCCTGGGCCCGGGCGGGGTCGGAGCTGCCGAACAGCCCGATCAGGAACTCCGACACCTCGTTGGCCCGCGCCGCCTCGAGGTTGGCGCGCACGGCCTCGCGTCGCACCCGGACTCCCTGGATCGCGGTGGTGCCGGCGAACACCACCAGCACCAGCAGCGTGGCGAACGCCGCGCCCACCAGGGCCCGGTTGCGGCGCGCGAACTTGCGTAGCTGGTACAAGGCGCTCGGCGGTCGGGCAGCGATCGGCTGCGAGGTGAGGTAGCGGTCGATGTCGTCGGCCATGGCTGCGACCGACGGGTAGCGCCGTGAAGGCTCCTTCTCGAGCGCCTTGCCGACGATGGTCTCGACGTCGGCGTCGAGCTTGCGGACGCCGGTCCAGGACTCCCGCAGCGGCCGCGGCGGCTCCTCGCAGACCACCCGCAACGCCTCGACCAGGGCCGCCCGCGCGGTGTCGTACGGCCGCCGGCCGGCGAGCAGCTCGTAGAGGATCACGCCGAGGGCGTAGACATCGGTGCGGACGTCGATCTCGTCGGAGCGGCCGAGCGCCTGCTCGGGGCTCATGTAGGGCACGGTGCCCTTGATCATGCCGACCTCGGTCAGGAGGGTCGGCGGCGAGGTCCTGGTCGGTGATGCGCGCGAGACCGAAATCGAGGATCTTGACCAGCGGCGCGGGCGTTCCCGATGCAGGCCGGGACTCCGTTTCCGCGGCCTCCTGGACGATGATGTTCGACGGCTTGAGGTCGCGGTGGATCACTCCGCGCTGGTGGGCGTAGTGCACTCCGTCGGCGATCGCGCGAAACAGCCGCAGCCTGAGCTCGAGCTCGTCCGGGGTGACCGGCGTCGTGCGTCCCGCTGCCCATGCACCGAGGGTCTCGCCCCGGACCAGCTCCATGGCGAAGAAGTCGTGCCCGTCGTCGGTGTGACCCGACTCGTAGATGGCCGCGATATTGGGGTGCTTCAGCCGGCCGAGGGTCTCGGCCTCGCGCTGGAAGAGACGGGCGTGGACCTCGTCGACCAGGTGTCCGCGGCGCATGACCTTGAGCGCGACGCGTCGCTTGGGGTGCTGCTGCTCGGCCTCGTAAACGATGCCCATGCCACCCTCGCCGAGCACCGCGACGACCCGGTAGCCGCCGATCGACGCGGGCAGCGGGGCCGGCGACCTGCGCCCGGGCGCGTGCGCCTCTGCTCCCGGCCCGACCGAGACCGTGAGGTCTTCCGCCGCCTGCACCGATTGGGGGGTTGCCGACGGATCATCGGGGTGCACGGTGTCGTCGTCGTCGCGGTCGGGCATGTGAGCCGGAACCTGAAGGCCGGGGCGACGATTCCCCTTCGTGATGAGGTTGCCCGTGCGCTGAGAGAGCGACCTCGGGCTCCCGGGAGCACCTATCCAGCGGGCTGCTCGATGCCGAACTGGTGTGCGAGCAGGGCGCTGAGCTCGTGGTCGGCAACCTCGCGCACCGTTTCGACGCCGTCGCGACGGACGGTCAAAGTCCGGTGGCGCAGGATGCGACGCTCGCCGGCCGGCGACACCTGGGCCGTCAGTGTGGTCACGAACGGCGACTGGGGGTAGGTCGAGGTGTAGTGGTTGGCGACCTCGAAGTCGACCGGCAGCGCCTCCTCGAGGGTGAAGGCGTAGAGATCACGCCAGCCCCGGTCGTGGGAACGCTGCAGGACGCGGAGACGTCCCTCCTCGACGACCCGGTAGAGCTCTCCGGACTGATCGACGGTGGTGCCGTCCATGGGTACCGGCTCGAGCGGTCCGTCGCCACCGAAACCGACGTCGGCCAGCAGCTCCCGGCGGTCGAGATCCACCCGCAGCACCATGTGCGTGCGGGGCAGCACGCGGGTGGCGCCGGGCGGACGGACCCGGGCCTCGAGGCAGGTGACCTGGAACCCGAGCGCCCCGAGCACGGCGGCGAAGAGCGTGTTGTGCTCGAAGCAGTAGCCCCCGCGTCGAGAGCGAACGAGCTTCTCCTCGAGGCTTGGCAGGTCGAGCCGAGGGGTCCGTCCTCGCAGCACGTCGAGGTTCTCGAACGGGATCGCGGCAAGGTGCGCGCGGTGGACGGCGGCGAGGACCGGGAGAGCTGCCTCGCGGGAGCCCGAGTAGTCGATCCTCGTCATGTAGGCGTTCAGGTCGAGAGCTCCGGAGTCGGTCACGACTTCACCTCCGAGGCCTTGCATCTGCCCCGACAACCCTGCGCTCGCCCTCTCGCTTCCCCGCCGGTGGAGAGTCCGGCGCGAAGTTGCTATCTTCGTCGACGGCCGAAACGGCCGGGGAGGTCCTCGTGAAAGAAGTGATGGTCCCAATGCTGGCCCTGACCCTCGTGCTGACCGTGCTCGGGTGCGGCGGGAGCAAGGTCGCCACCACCGAAGAACCGCAGCCGACCCAGGCGGAGCCCGCCGCCGAACCCGCTGCGCCGGCCGCGGCCGGTGAGGCCGAGCTGCTCGCCATGGCCGACGAGGCCGACGGGACCGTCGACCGGGTGATCGGCAAGTGCGCGGTCTGCGGGTTGGCGATGGACGGCTCGGCCGATCACGCGACGTACTACAAGGAGTACTCGTTCCACCTGTGCTCGTCCCACTGCAAGGAGACCTTCGACCACGACCCGGCGGCGGTCGTCGCTCGCCTCGAGCTGCCGACCGAGCCTTAGACCGCCGGCCCGCCGAACCTCGCGGCGGGAGCGAGGACCACGGCCCGCGAGAGGAGGTAAGGCCGGTCAGACCTCCAGCTTCGGGCTCCAAACCCTCATACCGGTGCCGACCAGGTCAGCACCGGGCTCGAGAAGCCTGTCGCCGGGCACCCACCCGGCTTGCGTGGCCGTGGCACCGCCGGCTCGCTCACGCGAAGGTGAAGTCGCCGCTGTGGCAGCAGATCAGGATCTTCGCGCGCAATCGCCATGGGTTCGTCGCGAAGGGCGCGGCGCGCAGCGCGCCACCACCTGTGTCACGCAACCCACGAGGAATGCAGATCAGTACGCCCAGTGCAGCCCGAGCGCCTTGGTCAGGAAGACGGCCATCTGACCGCGGGTGACCGGCGAGTCCGGGCAGAAGGTCCCGCTCCCGCAGCCGGCGGTGATCCCGGAGTCCGCGAGCGCTTCGACATGCTGGAAGAACGGGTGGTCGGTGGGCACGTCGGAGAACGTGGCCGTCGCGGGCGCCGAACTCGCCTGCAGCTTGTACCACAGGGTGACGCCACCGAAGGTGAGGTCGAAGGTGCTTCCGCTCGGGTTGATCGTCACGACCACCAGGTAGTAGTAGTTCGAGAAGGTGGGTGGGTAGCCGTTGCGGATCACCTCGGGCGTCTGGAGCGCGGTGTAGAAGAACCAGTACCCCGAGCTGCCGCCCGAGCTGACACTGAAGATGTTGGTCGAGCTCGGCGCCGGCGGGTAGCCGTGATAGTCGAGCCGGTAGATGGTGACGTTGATGTTCGAGTTCGCATCGGCGTCGTAGATGTAGGGGGTGACGCCGTACAGCAGCGCACCGCTGGGCAGGTGGAAGGTGGCGTCATAGAAGACCGAGGTGCCGCCTGAGTGGTAGATGTAGTTTCCCGGAGAAACCCTCCCGTGCTGCGCGTCGCCCAGGTTCGAGAACGCGAAGCCGGGGATGTTGTAGACGATGCTGTCGGTGAGGCCGTAGTCGGGCAGGTCCGGCGCGAAGTTGCTGCCGTCGCCGCCGCCGACGGGAAGCCAGCCGTCGGGCGGGACGTCCTCTCCGATGACGAGCTCCGGCAGCTCGCCGCCGGTGGCGGCCGATGCCAGGACCATGAGCACGACGACGACGGCGGAAACGCGAACGAGTGCATGCATGGCGACCTCCCGCTTGTCCCCGAGGACAGACCCATTGGATTTGCTTCGTGTCTCGAGTATGCGCCGTGAACCGAGACCTGTCCAGGGACGAAAACGCGGAGACGAGAAGGGCCGGGGGTCGCCCCCCGGCCCGGTCATGATCGGACGCGGGTCGAAACCCGCGGCTTCCGGCCTCAGAAGCGGCCGATGAACTCGATCCCGACCGTCCGCGGGTCGTTGGTGTAGGCCGTCAGGTTGTTGAAATCGATGCCGCCGCGGACGATCTCGGCGTCGAAGATGTTGCGCACGAAGAGCGCGACCTCGTAGCGGGCCTGGTTCCAGGCGTAGCCGGTCCGCAGGCCGACCTCGAAGCTCGTAGTCGTGGAACTCCTTCGACTCGTAGAGGAAGAAGCTCTTGTCGCTGTAGTAGGCCCAGTCGAGGGTGCCGAAGAAGGCCTTGGTGGCCGGGTCCGAGCGGTAGTTGACGATGCCGTTGAAGATCCGTCTTCGGTGCGTGGGGCAGCGGGTTGCCGTCGATCAGCACCAGCCCGTCGGGGTCATCGGGTCGAGTGATCGTGCAGCCGCCGCCGCAGGGCGAGACCGTGAGGTTCTTGTCCTTGATCTTGGTCGGGTTCCAGCTCGCGCCGAAGGTCATCAGCCAGTTGCCGTCCGGGGTCCACTCGATGTCGGCCTCGAAGCCGTGACCCTCGGTCTTGTCGGCGTTGAGCAGGGTGGCGATGTTGAACTCGCCGCCGACCGCGGTCAGCTGCTGACCGTCGACCTCGAACAAGTAGGCGGTCAGGTTGAGGCGAAGGCGGCGGTCCAGCGAGGATCGACTTGAAGCCGACCTCGAAGGAGAGGATCTCCTCGGTGTCGGCCACCGAGACGCCGTTGGTGGCCGGGTTGGCGCCGCCTTCGAAGTCTGGTGCGAACAGGATCCGGCCCTGGATCGACGGGGCGCGGAAACCGGTCGCGACGCGGCCGTAGATGTTGAGGTCCGGGGTGGCCTTGTAGGTCGCACTCACGTTCCAGCTGACGTTGTCGGCGTCGGTGTGCTTCGTGATCGGTGCGATCAGGGGCGGCTGGAACAGTGGCTGAGGCCGCTCGGCGGTGAAGTCCTTCTCGTCGTCGGTATAGCGCAGGCCCACCTGGAGGTCCCACAGCTCCGCCGGGTGGAAGGTCAGGCTCCCGAACAGGGCGTAGGAGGTCGCCTCCTGGGTCTGGAACGCGAAGGCGTCCTCGGGTTGCCCGGGGCAAGGCTGTCGAAGTTGAAGGTCTCCGCCCGGAGGTCCTCGTTGAAGTAGAAGGCGCCGAGCAGCCAGTCGAAATTGCCGCCGCCGTTGGAGGCGACCCGCAGCTCCTGGGTCCACTGGTCGAGGCTCGGGATGCCGTCGGCGCTCTCGGCGTTGAACGGGACGAAGCCGGGTCCGTTCGGAAGATCGCAGAAGCCGCAGCCGAAGCCGCCGTCGATGTCGCCGCGGCTGAACATGTCGTCGATGCTCTCGTAGCCGGTGATCGAGGTGAGGGTCGCGCCGTCGAGCTCCCACTCGAGGCGGATCAGGCCACCCATCGAGCTCGATGTCCTGCGAGTTGAGACCGTCCTGGTAGACGGTGCCGAGTCGAAGTCCGGCGACCAGCGTGTTGACGCCGGACTGGATGACGTTGGCGCGGAAGATCCGCGCGGTGCCGTCGTTGATCTCCCAGCCGTGGAGGTTGAACAGGGCGCTGAAGGTGTCGTTCGGCTCCCACAGCAGCTGCAGGCGGTAGCCGGTGGTCTCGTAGCCGCCGAGCTCGTCCTTCGCGGCCGGTGTGCTTGTTGTCCACCCAGTCGCTCTGCGCGACTGGTACAGACCCGAGAAGCGGGCCGAGACGGTGTCGGTGAGCGCCCCGCCGACCGCCGCCGCTGAGACGTCGAAGGTGTCGAAGCTGCCGTAGGAGATGCGCAGGTCGGCCTCGAAATCCTGGGTCGGCCGCTTGGTCTCGAACTTGACCACGCCGGCGGGCGTGTTGCGCCCGAACAGCGATGCCCTGGGGACCGCGCAGCACCTCGACCCGGTCGATGTCGAACAGCGGCATGCCCTTGACGATGGGGTTCTCGAGCACCACCTCGTCGACCAGCATCGAGACCGGTTGCGACGCGTTGAGGTCGAAGTCGGTGTTGCCGAGCCCGCGGATGTAGAAGCGCGGGAACGCGCGGCCGAACGACGACTCGAGAATCAGGCTGGGGACACGTGCCGACAGGATCCGGACGTCGGGCGCGCCGGCGGTGATGGCCTCGAAGTCCTCCCCGCCGAGGGTCGACACGGCCAGGGGGACCTCCTGCACGTTCTCGGTGCGCTTCTGCGCGGTGACGATGATCTCCTTGATCACGACGGGTCTCACCCCTGGCGTGGCGGCCTCCGGCTGCTCGGCCGGGGGCGTCGGCGAAGGTGCCGGCTCCTCCTGGGCGAGCAGGGCGCCGCTCGCCATGGCGATCAGCACCGTGGCACACACCACACACACTCGGCGTCGCAACGTCGTCTTCTCCATCGCTTCCCCTCCTTCATCCTCGATCGAATCGTACCTCGTGGCGCCGAGAATACCAGAAACCGGGCAGGCAACGCTTCGTCAAGTAATTGATATTCAGATGCATATGCTTCACAGCTGGAGGGCCGGAATCGAGCCGACAGCTGTCAACCATGGGGCTCGGAAGAGAGGGCTTATAGTGGATGCCAGGATGCGCCCGTACCACGAGATCGGGAAGGCGGAGAGGGCGGTCGCAGCGACCGGGGGCGCCGATCCGACGCCTGGTGGCCCGGGATTGAAGGGGATGCCGTGCCGACACGGGAGAGCGTCGTGATCTGCCGCATCCGGCCCGACGGCACGATCCTCCGGATCGGTGCCAGCTCGAGCTTCGGGCGAGCCTGCCTCGATGGGGTCGAGGACCCTGTGGGCCAGGACCTCGCTGCTCTCCTGCCCGACGGCGCCGGCCGGGTGGTCGAGGAGCTGGTCGCCGCGGTGCTCGAGGGAGGGTCGGCCCCGACCGCCGCTCGGGAGCTGGTCAAGGTCGAAAACGGCGCACGGTGCCTCGAGATTCTCGTCCACTCCGAGCTGGGTCCCGACGGCGTCGTTGCGGAGGATTTGCACGTCGTCGTCCGCGACGTGACCGGCCGAGTCGCGGCGGAGGCCGCGGAGCGGCTGCGGGAGCACTGGTTTCAGGAGCTGGCGCAGAACCTCCGGGACGGTTTCGCGGCGGTCGACGCCGAAGGCAGGATCGTCGAGTCCAACCGCGCATTCCGGCGGCTCACCGGCTACACGGCGGAGGAGCTCGCCGGCCTCACCTACCGCGACCTCACGCCCGCGAAGTGGCACGACGAGGAGGAGGCGATTCTCCGCGACCAGGTCGAGGTCAGGGGCTACTCCGAGCTCTACCAGAAAGAGTATCTGCGCCCGGACGGGACGACGGTGCCGATCGAGATCCGGACCTACCTCCGCCGAGGTCCGGCCGGCGAGCCCCTCGGCATGTGGGCCTTTGTTCGGGACATCTCGGAGCGGATCCGAACCGAGGACGAGCTGCACCGGTCGAGCCAGATGCTGCAGCTGGTGCTCGACCACATCCCGCAGAGGGTGTTCTGGAAGGACCGGGACTTCCGGTACCTGGGGTGCAACCGGCCGTTCGCACAGGACGCAGCCCTCGCCGACCCCGCCGAGATCGTCGGCCGCGACGACTTCGAGCTGTCGTGGCGGGAGACGGCTCCGTTGTACCGCGCGGACGACCGGCGGGTGATGGAGAACGACGCCGCGAGGGTGAACTTCGAGGAGCCCCAGAGCCGGCCGGACGGGAGCAAGCTCTGGCTGCGGACCTCGAAGGTGCCGCTGCACGACCGCGAGGGCGGCGTGATCGGCGTGCTCGGGACCTACGAGGACATCACCGAGCGGAAGCGTGCCGAGGAGGCGATCCACGCGTCGGAGGAACGGAACCGGGAGCTCCTGGAGTACCTCTCGACGGTGATGCAGTCGGTGGCCGACGCGATCTTCACGGTGCGCATGCCGGAGCGCGAGATCGAGTTCGTCAACTCGTCCGTGGAGAGGATCTTCGGCTACTCCGAGCAGGAGCTGAGGGGGCGGTCGACCCGGTGCCTGTACGCCGACGCCGACGGTTTCGAGGCCTTTGCCGGGAAGGTGCGGGAGGCGGTCGAGGAGGGCCGGTCGTACGTGCGGACCGACGAGGAGCTGGTGCGGAAGGACGGCTCCCGGCTCTGGACCGAGGTCCACACCGCGCTGCTCTACGCCGAGGGCGAGCTGGTCAGGACGATCTCGGCGGTGCGGGACGTGACCGAGCGTCGACGCATGGAGGCGGCGCTGCTCCACAGCGAGGCCACCAACCGGGCGATCTTCGCGGCTCTGCCCGACCTGATCTTCGTGGTAGCACGCGACGGGAGGTTTCTCGACTACCTCAGCGGGGACTCGAGCAAGCTGCTGGCGCCGCCGGACCGGTTCCTCGGCCGTTCCCCGGACGAGGTGCTGCCGCCGGAGATCGCCAGTCTCCACCGCGAGAAGGTCGCGTCGGTGCTCGCCACGGGACAGGTCGAGGCCTACGAGTACGGCATGGCGATCGGTGACGCCGACCTGCTGTTCGAGGCGCGGATGGTCCCGTTCGGTGCCGACTCGGCTCTCGCCATTGTCCGCGACGTCACCGAGCACCGGCAGATGGAGCAGCAGCTCACCCGGGCGCAGCGTCTGGAGGCGGTCGGGCGGCTGGCGGGGGGCGCCGCGCACGACTTCAACAACCTCCTCCAGGCGATGCTCAGCCAGGCGCAGATGCTGCACGTGGCGAGCGGCGATGCAGGCCAGCTCGCCGAGATCGCGTCGGAGCAGGAGCACCTGATCCAGCGCGCCGCGGCACTGACCCGGCAGCTCCTGCTCTTCTCCCGCCGGGAGACCGCTCGGCCCGAGCGGCTCGAGCTCAACGAGCTGGTGCGCGGCGCGAGCTCGATGCTGGAAAGGCTGGTGCGGGAGAACATCCTCCTCGAGCTCGACCTCGCGCCGCTGGAGCTCCCGGTGGTGGCCGATCACGGGCAGCTCGAGCAGGTGCTGGTCAACCTGGTGGTGAACGCCTGCGATGCGATGCCCGACGGCGGGAGGCTCACCATCGCCACCTCGAGGTCGGCCGAGGGCTGGATCTCGCTGAGCGTGGAGGACACCGGGCACGGGATTCCGACCCGCGTGATCGACCGGATCTTCGACCCCTTCTTCTCCACCAAGAGCGCCGAGACCGGCACCGGGCTCGGTCTCGCGGTGGTCCACGGCATCGTCACCCGCCACGGCGGCCGGGTGGAGGTGGCGAGCCGGGAGCGGGTCGGGAGCACCTTCACGGTGATGCTGCCGATGGCCCCCAGCGAGGGACCTTCGGACCGTGGCGACGGGCGCGCCGTTGCCGAGGAGCTTCCGCGGGGCCAGGGCGAGATCGTGCTGCTGGTCGAGGACGAGGCCGAGGCGCGCCGGGCGCTCGAGAGGATGCTGCGCATGCTCGGGTACGAGGTGGTCGCGGTCGGCTCCGGGAGCGAGGCGCGGCGGCTGGCGCCGGAGCTCGCCTTCCGGGTCCTGCTCACCGACCTGATGCTGCCCGACGTGTCGGGCGCCCAGCTCGCGCCCGAGCTGGTCGAGCGCTGGCCGGAGATGGGAGTGGTCCTGATGTCGGGCTACGCCGCCGACGACGACCTCCGCCGCCACGTGGCCGAAGGCGAGCTCCGCTACCTCCAGAAGCCCTTCACCATGGCGGCCCTCGCCGTCGAGCTGCGCGCCTGTCTCGGCGACAGGGGGTGACGCGCAGCCGCACCGGGACCAGCCCGGTGGAGTACCCTGCAGGCCATGAAACCAGGAGAGGATCGGCGGCTGCGGCGCGAGCTGGGGCTGTTCGACGGGCTGATGGTCAACGTCGGCACCATGCTGGGCTCGGCCATCTTCATCGTGCCGGCCGCGATTCTGGCCGCGTCCCTCACGCCGGGGACGGCGCTCCTGGTGTGGGTGGCCGCCGGCGCGCTGTCCTGGTGCGGAGCGGTCACGATCGCCGAGCTGGGCGCGATGTACCCCGAGGCGGGCGGGCTCTATGTCTATCTGGAACGGGCCTATCACCCTTTCGTCGGCTATCTCTACGGGTGGACTGTTTTCGCGGTCATCCAGACCGCCTCGATCGCTGCGGTCGCGGTGGCGCTGGTGACCTACGTCGGCTATCTGGTGCCGATCGGCGAGACCGGGACCAAGCTCGGTGCGATCCTGCTGATCGCCGGGCTGTCGCTGTGGAACTGCCGTAGCGTCAGGACCAGCGCCACCACCCAGAACCTGTCGACGGTGGCGAAGCTCGCCATGGTGGCCGTGATCGTCGCGGTGTGCCTGGTGATGGGACGCGAGCCCCTCGAGCTCGGCGCGCAGGTGGGGCCGCTCCCCGCAGCCCCGACACTGGCCGGCCTGGGGATGGCGATGGTCGCCGGCCTGTGGGCCTACGACGGCTGGATCAGCATCACCTACGTCGCCGGCGAGGTACGGGATCCGCAGCGCGCTCTGCCCCGCGCGTTGGGGCTTTCGGTGGTCGCGCTGACCGCCGTCTACCTGCTGGTCAACCTCGCCTTCATGTCGGCGCTGCCGCTTGGCGAGATGGCAGCATCGGAGACGGTGGCGGCCGATGCAGCCCAGCGGCTTCTGGGGCATGCCGGAGGCTCGCTGGTGGCCGCCGCCGTGATCGTGTCGTGCTTCGCGGCGGTCAACGGCTTCATTTTCACCGGCGCCAGGGTCTACTACGCGATGGCCCGCGAGGGCGCCTTTTTCCGGCCCTTTGCCAGGCTCAGCCGCCAGGGCACGCCGGTCGTCTCGGTCCTGGCGCAGGGAGTGTGGGCGTCGCTGATCACCCTCACCGGCTCCTACGACCAGCTGTTCACCTACGTCATCGTGGATGAGTGGCTGTTCTTCGCGCTCGCCGGTGTGGCGGTCCTGGTGCTGCGCAGGCGGGCTCCCGGCGCCGAGCGACCCTACCGCGTCCTCGGCTATCCCGTGACGCCGCTGGTCTTCTCCGCGCTGGCGTTGGCCCTGCTCGTGACCACCGTCGCCGCCGACCCGCGCGACGCCGGGATCGGGATCGGCATTCTCGCCGCCGGGGCGCCGCTCTACGCCATCTGGCGCCGCAGGGCCGGTTCGGGGTAGAAAGGCCCCGGAGGCGGCGATGCGACCGACCCTGAAGCTGCTCGACGACGCTCTGGCCGAGAGGATCGTGGCCGAGGCGCACACGGTTCTGGCGCGGGTCGGGGTGGCGTGCGAGGCGCCGGAGGTGGTCGAGCTGCTGATCGAGCACGGCGCCGGCTTCGACGCGGTGAAGGGGCGGGTGCTGATTCCCGAGCTGCTCGTCGAACGCGCTCTCGCGGTGGTTCCGGAGCGGTTCGGGCTCTACGACCTCGAGGGGCGGCAGACCCACGACCTCGGCGGCTCGAGGGTGCACTTCACCCCCGGCTCGTCGGCGACCTGGCTGCTCGACGGCGCCACCGGCGAGACCAGGCGGCCGGCGACCGCGGACTGCGTGCGGTTCGCCCGGCTCACCGCCGCCCTGCCGCGCCTG
Organism: uncultured Acidobacteriota bacterium; assembly: GCA_963714745.1. Taxonomy (GTDB): domain Bacteria; phylum Acidobacteriota; class Thermoanaerobaculia; order Thermoanaerobaculales; family Sulfomarinibacteraceae; genus CAVQPK01. The sequence continues at coordinate 263,248 of CAVQPK010000005.1, read as the reverse complement.
CACGCCCAGAGCACGGCGATGATCCCTGACGATGTCGATCCCCGGATCGCGGACAGCTACCGGCTCCTCCTGTGCCTGACGCACTGCGCCAAGCCGGTGGTGACCGGGACCTTCACCGCCGACGGTCTGGCCGTGATGCGCGACCTCCTGATCGCGGTGCGGGGCGACGCGGCGGCACTCGCCGCGCGGCCGCTCGCGATCTTCACCTGCTGTCCGACCTCGCCGCTGCGATGGACCGCCGAGGGCGCGTGCGACCTGGTGGCTTGCGCGCGCTCGCGGATTCCGGTCGAGATCGACCCGGTGCCGCTGTCGGGCTTCATGGCGCCGGTCACCCTGGTGGGCACCCTGGTCCAGCTCACCGCCGAGGTGCTGAGCGGGGTAGTGATCAGCCAGCTGGCCGCGCCGGGCGCGCCGGTGCTGTTCGGTGCGGCCCCGGCGATCTTCGACATCCGTTACGAGACCAGCCCGATGAGCGCGGTCGAGAGCTCGATGCTGACCGTGGCGGCGAGCGAGATCGGCCACCGGCTCGGGATGCCGACCCAGGGCTACATCGCGCTCTCCGACGCCAAGGTCCTGGATGCGCAGGCGGGGCTCGAGACCTCGTTCGGGGCGACCCTGGCGGCCCTCGCCGGCGTCAACAGCGTGAGCGGGCCCGGCATGCTCGACTTCGTCAACTGCCAGAGCCTCGAGAAGCTGGTGGTCGACCACGAGATCTGCGGCATGGTCGAGCGCCTGGTCGCGGGGATCGAGCCCCGCGAGGACTTCCCCGCGGCGCCCCTGCTCGAGGAGCTGCTGGCCGACAAGCACCTGCTGATCGCCGACCACACGAGGCGCCACCTGCGTCGCGAGATCACCTTCCCCGGGCCGGTGATCGACCGCACCAGCCGCGACCGCTGGCACGAGGAGGGCGGCCGCACCCTCGGCCAGCGGGCGGCGGAGGAGGTCGAGCGGGCGGTGGAGTCGGCCGAGCCCTGCCGGCTCGCGCCCGAGGTGCGTGCGGAGCTCGAGGCGAGGATGGAGTCCGAGGCTCGCCGGGTCGGCATGGACCGGCTGCCCGCGGCAGAGCCGTGAGGCGGGTGCTGACCCTCACCGCGAGCGAGCTGCGTCCGTCGCCGGCGGCGGTGCTCGCGGCCCTCGGTGCGCCGTCACGGCTCGGCGTGCCGGAGCGGATGGCGCCGACGCTCGAGCAGGCCCTGGCGCGTCTCGACGAGGCCGTTCACCCGCGGGCGGTGTGGCAGGCGCTGTCAGCTCTCGATTTCGAAGCGGTGCACGCCGGCGAGGGCGCCAATGAGGCCGACACTCCCCTCGCCGGGATCGCACCCGCCGCCGAGGGCCTCGCCCTGTTCGTCGTCACCCTGGGCGAGGAGGTCTCCGCCGCGATCGGCGGCCTGCTCGGGCGTCGTGAGGTCGCGGTCGCGGCGGCCCTCGACGCGGCGGCGTCGCTGGCCGCGGAGGCGGCGGTCGTCCGCCTCGAGCAGCTGTTCGCCGACGCCTGCGCGGTGGCCGCAGGCTCGGACCGGAGGCCGGCGGTGCTCGCCTACAGCCCCGGCTACTGCGGCTGGCACACCAGCGGCCAGCGCCGCCTGTTCGCGGCGCTCGGCCCGGAGGAGATCGGGGTGACCTTGACCGAGGGCTGCATGATGCGGCCGCTCAAGTCGGTGTCCGGGGTGCTGGTGGCGGGACCGCCGCAGATCCATCATTTCGAGCCCGACTTCGCCTTCTGTCCGGCTTGCGGTACCGTGGACTGCCGGCTCCGCATCGATCGTCTGCGGGCGGCGCCGGATTCCTGACGGAGTGGCCTGTGGACCAGCTTCGAGAGATCGCCGAGGCGCTCGAACGCGGAGAGCACGGGACCGTCCGGCGGCTGGTCGACGACGCGCTCGCCGCCGGGACGGCAGCCGCGACCATTCTCGACCACGGCCTGCTGGCCGGCATGGCGGTGGTGGGCAGGCGCTTCCGGGCCCACGAGATCTTCCTCCCCGACGTGCTGCTGGCGGCGCGGGCGATGTACGCCGGGCTCGATCCGCTCGAGCCGCTCCTGGCCGGCGAACGGGCGGCGACACGGGGGCGGGTGGTGCTGGGGACCGTGGCCGGCGACCAGCACGACATCGGCAAGAACCTGGTCGGGATCATGCTCCGGGGTGCGGGCTACGAGGTGGTGGACCTCGGGGTGAACGTGCCCCCCGCGCGTTTCGCGGAGGCGGCAATCGCGGCCGACGCGTCGGTCATCGGTGTCTCGGCCCTGCTCACCACCACCATGCCGGCGATGGCCGAGGTGGTGCGGGCGGTGCGGGAGCAGGCACCTGCCGGGCGGATCCGGGTGATCGTGGGCGGCGCGCCGGTGACGGCGGAGTACGCGCGCTCGATCGGCGCGGACGGCTATGGCGCGGACGCCTCGCGGGCGGTCGACCAGGTCCGCGCGATGCTCGAGGTGGACGGGTGCTGAGCCGGCTCGCCCGCGGCGAGGTGGTGGTCGGCGACGGCGGATGGGGCACGCTGCTCATGGCGCGCGGCCTGGTACCCGGACGGGCCCCGGAGACCGTGGTCCTCGAGCGCCCCGAGCTGATCTCGGAGATCGCGGGGCGCTACCTCGAGGCGGGCGCCGAGCTGCTCACCACCAACAGCTTCGGCGGCTCTCCCCTGCGGCTCGCTCAGGCGGGCCTGGCGGACCGGGTCGAGGAGGTCAACCGGGAGGCGGCGGCGGTCCTGCGTCGGGTCGCCGCCGGACGCGCGCTGGTCTCGGGCTCGGTGGGGCCCTGCGGACAGCTGCTCGCTCCCCTCGGAGAAGCCGATCCCGGGGAGGTCGAGGAGGGCTTCCGGCGCCAGGTCGCGGCGCTGGTTGAAGGCGGCGCCGACCTGATCTGCGTCGAGACCATGACCGACCTCGAGGAGGCGACCCGCGCCGTGCGGGCCGCGCGGGGGGTGGCCCCGGCCCTTCCGGTGATGGCCAGCATGACCTTCGACGCGACACCGCGCGGCTTCTTCACCGTGATGGGGGTTTCGGTCGAGCAGGCCGTCCGAGGCCTCGCCGAGGCCGGCGCGAACGTGGTGGGCTCCAACTGCGGGCACGGCGTCGAGCAGATGATCGGGATCGCCGAGGCGATGGGCCGCGCCACCGAGCTGCCGATCCTGATCCAGGCCAATGCGGGGCTGCCGGTGGTCCGAGGGGACGAGATCGTCTACCCCGATGGCCCGGAGCGCTTCGCGGCCGGGTGTGAGCGCCTGCTCGAGCTCGGCGTGTCGGTGGTCGGCGGCTGCTGCGGCACCACGCCCGACCACATCCGCGCCCTGCGCCGCCTGGTCGACCGGCGGCGCGGCTCGCCGTCCGCCCGGGACGAGGGCGGCAGCGTCGACCCATGACCGACCGGCCCCTGCTGCCCAAGGCACTGCGCGAGGAGCGCCACTTCCGCTGGCGTGGGGGCGAGGTGTCCCGCATCGAGGCCCTGTCGGACGCGGTCTTCGCGTTCTCGCTCACGCTGCTGGTGGTGTCGCTCGAGGTGCCGCGGTCCTCGGTCGATCTGGTGCGGGTGTTCTGGCAGTTCCCGGCCTTCGCGGTCTGCTTCGCGTTCCTGCTCTGGGTGTGGTACGAGCACTTCCTGTTCCACCGCCGGTTCGGTTTCGAGGACGCCGGCACCGTTGCACTGACCGGGGTGCTGCTGTTTTTCGTGGTGTTCTACGTCTACCCCTTGAAGTTCCTGTCGTCGGTGCTGATCACCGGTGCGCTGAATCCCGACGCGGGGACCCGCTTCGACCTCCACGGGCAGGCCGTCATGCTGCTCTACAGCGGCGGATTCGTCGGGATCTTCGCGGTGCTCGCGCTGCTCTACTGGCGGGCGTGGCGGCTGCGCGAGGAGCTCGGCCTCGACGCCGCCGAGCGGGTCGCGACCCGGGTCTCGTTGCGGAGACAGCTGCTCTCGGTCGCGATCGGGTCGCTGTCGCTGGTGCTGGCAGTGGCCGTGCCGCAGGTGCCCGCCCTGAGCGGCCTGGTCTTCTTCCTGATGGGGCCGGTGCAGGCGTGGAACGGTTTCCGGGCCGGGCGCGAGCTGGACCGCGTGGTGCGAGACGCCACCGAGCGGTGACCCTGGCGCCCGGAACCGCCGAGCGGCGGACACGTAGCTCCTCGGGGAGGTGGGGATGTTCACGACCGCGACGGTTGACGGCTATCGCGAGCTGTTGCCCGGCGTCCGGCTCAGGACCCTGGTCCACGGCGCGCGCACGCTGATGGGCGAGTTCCGGATCGACGCCGGGGCGGTCATCCCCGCCCACCAGCACCCCTACGAGCAGACCGGCTACCTGGTGTCGGGCCGTCTGCGGTTCGAGGTCGAAGGGGTCGAGACCGTTGCCGCTCCGGGGGACAGCTGGAACCTGGCGAGCGGGGTGGTCCACGGTGCGACCGCGCTTCAGGACGCGGTGGTGATCGAGGTGTTCTCGCCGCCCCGCGAGGACTACCTGGCGGAGTGACGAGCCAGGGAGGAGGGGCGATGTTCGAGAAGGTCGACTACCGCATGTTCCGCGGCACTCTGCAGACCTGGGACGAGCTCTTCTCCCAGGCCGCCGCCTTTGCCTCGACCCTCCGCCCGGAGGAGCTGATCAACATCTCGCACTCGGAGGACGGCAACGACGGCGTGGTCGCCGTCTGGTACTGGGCGGATGTGCCACACCACGGGGAGGAGAACGAAACCCTGACGTTGCCGGTAGACTGAGCCCGGTCGACGGCTGCCTGCCGAGCCGGCCCGCGCACTGGAGGTCGAGGTGATCCAGCTGAGGACATTCCTGGTGGTGGCGGCTCTCATCTGCGCGGCCTCTGTCCCGTTGATCGCCTCCGACGAGGCGTCGGCGGAGGCGGTCGACCGGGTCCGCGGGCTGCTCGCCGAGCTCTTCCAGATCGAGCTCGATGCGATCGGTCCCGATACGACCCTCGCCGCTCTCGATCTGGACGAGCTCGACCTGGTCGAGGCGGTGATGGAGGTCGAGGACTCGTTCGAGGTGTCGATTCCGGAGGATGATCTGGCTGCTGCGGCGGGCTCGGACAACGCGGATGTGCTGCTGTCGTGGCTGACCCCTCGCCGCCTCGCCCTGCTCGCCGAACGCGCGCTGGAGCATGACTGACCACGGCGGCCGATCGGGTTCGGCGTCCGATTTTCGGTGGCGTTCAAACCGGGATCGACGCACCCTGAGGTCATGATCACACTCGACCTGCCACCACGTGACGAGATGTTGAAGGCCTTCCTGGCCGCCGACCACGACTACGACGGCGTCTTCGTGACCGCGGTCAGGACCACCGGGATCTTCTGCCGGCCCTCGTGTCCGGCGCGCAAGCCCCGGCCGGACCGCGTCGATTTCTACGCCAGCCCGCGAGACGCGGTGCTGGCAGGCTACCGGCCGTGCAAGCGGTGCGCGCCGATGGAACGTCCGGGGGAGACCCCCGAGTGGCTCCGGCCCTTGCTCGCGCAGGTGGAGGCCGATCCGTCGCGGCGCTGGACGGACGCCGATCTGCGCGAGCTCGACCTGACTCCGGAGCGTGTGCGGCGGTGGTTCCAGCGCCACCACGGGATGACGTTCCATGCCTACTCGCGCGGTCGGCGGCTCGCGGTCGCCCTGGGACGGATGCGGGGAGGTGAGCAGGTGCTCGAGTCCGCCTACGAGCAGGGGTACGAGTCGCCGAGCGCGTTCGCCGAGGCGTTTCGGCGGGTCTTCGGCATGTCTCCAGGACGGGCCGGCGCGGTGGCGGAGGTCCACGTCGACCGGCTGCTGACCCCGCTCGGACCGATGATCGCGGCGGCCGGCAACGACGGTCTGTGCATGCTCGAGTTCGGTGACCGGCGAATGCTCGAGCGGCAGCTGCAGCGGATCGGCCGGCGGCTCGGCGCAACCCCCGTCCCGGGCCGCAACCGGGTCATCGACCGCATGTCGGAGGAGCTCGAGGGCTACTTCGGCGGTTCCCTGGACCGGTTCGGTGTACCGCTCGAGCCGGCCGGGACCGGGTTCCAGCTCGAGGTCTGGAGGCGTCTGCTGGAGGTGCCCTACGGCGCCACGATCTCCTACGGCGAGCTCGCGCGGCGGGTGGGGCGGCCGAGCGCCGTACGGGCGGTGGCGGGAGCGGTGGGGGACAACCCGATCGCGATCGTCGTGCCCTGCCACCGGATCGTCGGCGCCGACGGGTCGTTGACCGGGTACGGCGGCGGCCTGTGGCGCAAGAAGAAGCTGCTCGAGCACGAGCAGGGGATGCGGGTGAGCGGCCTGTTCGACGACCAGGGCCCGAATCCAGGGGACCGTGCGAGATGAGCGCCGACCAGGCGCCGGTGGTCCACCATGGCGGCTGCCACTGCGGCCGGGTCCGGTTCGAGGTCGAGGCCCCGGCGGTGCTCGAGGTGCAGCTCTGCAACTGCTCGATCTGCTCGATGACCGCCTACCTGCACCTGATCGTGCCCCGCTCGCGCTTCCGCCTGCTGACGAGCTGGGACGAGCTTGAGACCTACACCTTCAACACCGGGGTCGCGCGCCATCACTTCTGCCGTACCTGCGGCGTCAAGTCGTTCTACGTGCCGCGCTCGAACCCCGACGGCTTCAGCGTCAACGCCCGCTGCCTCGGGCCGGCCACGATCGAACGGATCCGCGTGGTGCACTTCGACGGCCGCAACTGGGAGCTGCACGCCCATGAGCTCGCCCACCTCGTCGACGAGCCGGGACCGGACCGCGGGTGAAGGCGCTGAACCTGCTGCCGTTCCTTGTCCGGCTTGCGAGACGGCGGCGGCAGGGCGCGGCGGCGGGCGCACTCGAGGAGAGGCCGAGCCGGCCTTGACCCGGAGGCTGATCGAGTGCAGGCTCGTGGTATGGACCAGCGCTATCGGCACACGCAGCTGGGAGTCGTGACCCTGGCGACCATCGGCCCGACGGCGGGTCTCGCGCTCGTGCTGGCGGCCTTCGCGGAAGCCGGTCCCGAGCGCACCGTGCTGGTGGTCTCGGCGGTCTTCCTGGCCGGCCTGGCCGTGCTCTTCGCCAGCCTCCGGGTGACGATCTCAGACGGGACGATCGAGGCGCGCTTCGGTCCCGGGCCGATCCGGCGCAGGATCGAGCTGTCCGAGGTCCGGTCGGCGAAGGTGGTGCGCACCCGGTGGTGGCACGGTTGGGGGATCCGATCCGTGCCCAAAGGCTGGATGTTCAACGTCTCGGGGTGGCATGCCGTCGAGCTGGAACTGGCCAGCGGGCGGGTCTTCAGGATCGGGACCGACGAGCCGGATGCGCTCCTGCGGGCCCTGCGGCGCGCCGGGGTCGGGGGGACGTGAGCCCTGCCGCCGGAGGAGGGCCCGGTTCGTGTCCGCGGGCAGGGCATCGGAGAGGATGGAGAATGCGGAACCGGATCTTCGTCGTGCTCGGCCTGCTGGCGGTGACTCTCGCAGCGACCGGATCTCTGGTCGGCTGCGCCTCGGCGAACCGGCCCCCGGACGATGCCTGGCAGCGGATCTACGGTGCGCCGCTCGAGGTGGTCTGGCGCGAGGTCCTCGATCTGCTGGCCGACGAGGGGTACGTGATCGAGTCGAGTGAGCTCGAGCGGGGTCGGATCCGGGCACAGTCGTCGACTGGCAGGGAGTTCCGCGAGCTCGCGCTCGACCTCGAGGTCGTCCGGCTCGGCGAGGTCGTCAAGGTGACGGTCGAGGCGAGGGTCGGCGCCGGCGATCCCGGCCGGTGGCGCAGCCTGGAGACGGCGGTTCTCGAGCTGCTGACGCTGCTCGACGACCGAATCCGGGAGACCCGCCGCGAACCCGCGTGATTCCCGAGGTCTCAGACTCGAGCTGATCTGCCGCCGCCTGACTCCCGTCACGGGTTGGGGTGTGCCCCCCGAGCATCCTGAACCGCGAAGATGCGAAGGGCTCTTCACCATGCGCACGGTGACGCGCTGAGGGCGCCGATGCGCCCGGCTGCTGACGTCCCGCGACCGAGGTGTACCCCTGCCGTGCGCCGAGGGACCCGAATGCCGGCAGGTGGGATGCACCGGTCCGGGGTGGACGATCGGGGAGCGAGAACCGAGAATAGGTATAGATCACGAACGGACGGTGACGGCGATGGGCGACCGGATTCTGACTCTCCATCCCGAGGGGCGTGACGGGGTCAACATCGAGCAGGACAAGTACAACCGCGTGCGGGACGAGATTCTCGCCGCGGTCGACGAGCACGGTGAGATCGGTTTCCGGGAGCTCGTCGACGCGGTGCGAGAGCGACTCGCCGGAGGCTTCGGTGGCAGCGCCTCCTGGTACACGACCACCGTCAAGCTCGATCTCGAAGCGCGCGGCGAGCTGGTGCGGTTCGATGCGGGGGGACGCCAGCGCCTGCGCCGGCCGTGAGGCCTTACCAGTCCTTCTCGAGCCGCGTCCAGGTGCCGTCTCGCCAGAGGTTGGGGTCGTCGCCCGGGTCGTTGGTGAGGTAGAGCTCGTTCCAGTCGTTGCGCCAGGCGTAGTCGTAGCCGGGCTCGGACTCGTAGCGCTCGCCGGTGGACGGGTCGACCCAGGTGTCGACGCCGCGGGTGACCTGGCTCCAGCGGTCGGCGATCCGGTCCTGGACCTCCTGCCGGCGCTCCCAGGAGCGTCGCTGGGAGTCCCCGATGTCTCGCTGGGTTTCGGACCAGATCCGGTTGCGCTCGGCGGCGCCCCGAGCCTGAATCCGGCCGATCTCCGCGTAGAAGCGTTCGACCGCCGCCTGCCACTGGGGGTCGACCTTGATCGAGGCGATGATCTTCTGGAACAGCGGCTCGTGGCGATCGAGGGCTCCTCCCGGCGCGAAGGTCGCGGTGAGGAAGTTCGCGGTCGTGGTGTGCGTCGAGCTCGGACCTGCGCCATAGCCCATCAGGGCGGTCAGCGAGGGTCCGCTGATCGAGAACTGCTGGGTGGTGCCGGCGAGCCACTCCTCAACCGGCCGGCCGTCGCGGGTGGAGTGGATGCGAACCCGTGCGGCGTCGAAGACGAGCTGCATCGGAAAGGCGCCCACCTGGGATGCGGCCTCGAAGAACGGCCGCACGGCGGCATCGGCGGCGGCTGCGACCTCGGGCATCGGCTCTGTGCTCATCACTCTCGGGTCGCGGGCAGCCGGACGGTGTCGGGGGAACAGAACCTGGCGGATGAAGGTGGCGGCGTCCATCAGCGGCAGCATCTCGCAGCCCATGCCGGCCTCGTGCTGGACCGCGTACTGGCGCATCATCGGGTCGTCGATCCAGCGCCAGGTGAGGGCGGGGAACACCTCGACCCCGAGCGAACCGTCGGCCGAGGTGGCGAGCATCGAAAGCTGGACGGTGTTGGCCGGGCACCCGGGCACCGACGCCCAGCGCACGCCGCCGGTGACCTTCCAGTCGGAGGGCACCTCGATTCGGAGCGCCGTCACCGGATGGTCGAAGCCCTCTCGATCGAGCACCTCGACCACCCGTCCGGGGGCGGCAGCGGTGGTCACCAGGGTGGTGGTCAGGAGCAGGGTCAGCCGGGTCAGGGGTCGCAGCATGCGGTTCACCCTCCAGTCACCCCCTCGAGACCCGTCGGTAGAGATCCGTTTCAGCGCGAGCCGTGGTGCTTGAGCACCCGCTCGAGCAGGAAGATCAGGTCGTCGGGGTCGAACGGCTTGTAGATCACCAGGTCGGCGCGGCTGAGCTCGAAGGTGCTCTTCTCTCGCGGCGGGTCGGTGGAGAGGTCGCGGGCGGTGACCAGGATGACCGGGATCGCCTGCGCGAGGTCGCCGCGATCGGCGGCGTCGTGGATCTCCCTGGACACGCGGTATCCGTCCATACCCGGGATCATCACGTCGAGGAGCACCGCATCGGGCCGGTCACGGTGGACCGCGGCCAGCGCCGACGGGCCGTCGACGGCGGTCACGACCTCGTAGTCCGCCTGCTCGAGCACGAATCGAACCAGCTCGACGATGGACGGCTCGTCGTCGACAAGCAGGATCCGGGCCTTGGCCACGTCCACCTCCTGGGGCTTCGACGCCGCACACCCCTCGCCATGATGGCACAATGGCCCGGCCGGCCGCGACCGGGCCGGCCGAGGGAGGCTTGGGAGGGTGTCGCAGGGGGTCGTGAACTGCCCGGAGATGGAGCCCTACGAGCGGGCGACCCTCGCCGAGGTCGCTGCCCACGTGGTCCGGCCCGGCCCTCTCCACGCGGTGCTCGAGGTGCTCGGCGCTCCGTTCGAGACCGCGCTCAAGAGGCTTCAGGCGAGCCGTGGCCGGCTCGCACGGCGGACCTCCGAGGCGATCGATCGCGCCCTGCGCGGGGCCGTCGAGCGTGCGGTCCTGGTCGGGGCCCGGACCGCGTCGGACCGCGGAGTCCTGGCGACCTATCGGCAGCTCGGGATCGTACTCGACGGGCACCACGAGGTGCGCACGCTCGGCCTCGAGGCGCGTGATCGGGCGGCGCAGCGTCTGCGCCGTGGTGGCGCGCTGACCCTCGGCGGGGAGGGCCTCGCGCTGGGTGCCGCGACCTCCGTAGCCGAGCTGCTGCCGTTCGCCCAGGTCGCGGTGCCGGGGCTGGTCGCGGCCGATGTCGCGGCCTCGACCGCGTTGCTCGGGCGGCACCTGGTGCAGCTGTCGTCGGCGTACGGCTACTCGGTGGCATCGGACCGGGCGCACCTGGCTCACGTGCTGGCCGCGATGGTCCCCCAGCAGTACACCTTCGACGAGGGCTTCGTGCCGGTGAAGGTGATGGCCGCGGGCGCGGCCCGGGAGGCAGGTGAGTTCGTCCTCCGGCTCGGCCGCCGATCCGCCTCGGTCGGGTTCGAGGAGGCGCTGCGAAGCCTCGGGCACGAGGCCCCGCGGCTGGTGCGGCTGGTCAACCTGGTGGTCGAGCGGCTCGGCCTCCGGGTCTCCCAGAAGTCGCTCGGAATGCTGGTCCCTCTTGCCGGCGGGGCGGTCAACGCGACCCTGAACCTGGCCTTCCACCAGGCCGGTCATGTGACCGGTATGGACTACTTCCGGATCCTGGTGCTTTCCCAGCGCTACGGCGACGAACCCGTGCGCACCGCCCTCGAGGCCGAGATCACGCGCCTGCGAGAAGGCCGCTGAGGTGCCGGTGGCGGGCTTCGGCCACCGTTTCAGGTCGCTGCGACACGGCGATTTCCGTCGCTACTGGATCGGACAGCTGGTCAGCGTCAACGGAACCTGGATGCAGAACGCGGCCCAGGGCTGGCTGCTGTACCGCCTCACCGACCAGGCGGTGTGGCTGGGCGCGCTCTCGCTGGCCCGGTTCGGTCCCTCGCTGGTGCTGTCGCCGCTCGCCGGCGTGCTCGCCGACCGTTGGGATCGTCGCCGGCTGGTGCTCGCCACCCAGGGCCTGCTGATGGTGCTGGCGGGGGTGCTGGCGGCATTCACCCTGGCCGGGGCAGCCACACCACACCTGGTGCTCGCGATCGCCTTCGCCGAGGGACTGACGGTGACGATCGACATGCCGGCGCGGCAGGCGCTGCAGCTCGACCTGGTCGGTCCCGCCGACCTGCCGTCCGCGGTCGGGCTCAACTCGGTGGCGTTCAACCTCGCCCGGATGGTCGGACCGGCAGCCGCGGGACTGGTGGTCGCCGCGGTCGGCGAGGGGTGGTGCTTCGCGATCAACGGGGTCTCGTTCCTCGGTGTGCTCGCGGCCCTCGCCACGCTGAGCCGGCGGCCCGAAATGTTGCGCTCCGCGCCGACCCTGGCGTCAGCTCTGAAGGAGGCGGTCGAGTTCGTCCGCGGCGACGCTCGGGTCGCCACCACCCTGGCCGCGGTCACGGTGACGGCGGTGCTCGGCCTCGGCTACTCCACCGTGCTACCGGTGATCGCCCGCGAGGTGCTCGGGGGCGACTCGACGGTCTACGGCCTGCTGCTCGCCGCCGCCGGCGCCGGTGCGGTCGCCGGCGCGCTCGGCGCCGCCGGGAGGACCTCTCGCCGTGGTGCCCGGCAGGTGATCGCCCGCAGCCAGCTCCTCCTGGGCTCGGCGCTGGTGGTGCTGGCGTTCGGCCGCTCGCTGTGGATCGACCTGGCGGCTCTCGCGGTGGCCGGGTTCGCGATCGCGGGCCAGCTCACCACCACCAACTCCTACCTCCAGATGACCGCGCCGGAGGCGATGCGCGGGCGGGTGCTCGCGATCTACATCTGGCTCTTCGCCGGCTCCGCGCCGCTGTCGGGACTGGCGTTCGGCGCTTTGACCGACACGGTCGGGGTAACCCCGACGGTGGTTGCCGGCGGAGTCGGATGCCTCGTCGCCGGAGGGGTGTTCGCCGCGTGGCTCGCGGTTCAGCGCCGCCGCACGAGGCGAGCGGCCGCGGCGAGCCAGGGCTCGGAGCCCTCGATCCCGAACCAGGCCGATCCGAGGAGGTAACACGCCGCGTAGCTGCCGACCACGATCCCGGCCTGGAGTGCGACGTGAAGGGACGGCAGCAGCCACCACAGCGAGGCTGCCGCGAGCCCGGCGGCTCCAGCCAGAGCGGCCATGCACGCCACCGGCCCGAGGGGGAAGCGGAGCTCGGGCAGGCGGCGCACCAACCGGCGCCACAGCAGCACGAGCTCGAGCCAGGCCGCCGCCCCGGCCGCCAGGGCGAGGCCGGTCGCACCGATTCTGAGCCGACTCGCGCCGCCGATCAGTTCGGCCAGCGCGACCCGGTCGAGGGCGAACATCAGCGGCACGGCAAGCGCGCTGGCGGCCGCGACCCGGATCGCCGCGACCGCCGCCGGCGTCCGGGTGTCCGAGACGGCGAAGTACGCCGACTGCAGCAGGCGCGACCAGATCGCAGCCGGCAGCCCGAGGCTGTAGCCCGCCAGGACCATCGCCACCAGCCAGCCGTCGGCGGCCGAGAAGCTCCCTGTCCGGTAGATCGTCCCGACCAGCAGGAGCCCGAACCCGAGGTATCCGATCGCGGTCGGGACCGAGACAAACGCCGTGTGCACGAGGCCGCGGACGACCCGGACCGAGCCCGCGTCGGGGGTGCCTCGGGAGAGCTCCGGCAGCTCGGCGGCTGCGACCGACATGCCGAACAGGCTGATCGGCAGGATGTAGAGCCGCTGAGCGTAACCCAGGGCGATCACCGCACCCGGTGCCAGCAGCGAGGCGAGCACGAGGTCGAGGTAGGCGGAGATCTGGACCACTCCGCGACCTGCGACCACCGGACCGAAGGCGGCGAGAGCCTGACGCACCCCCGGGACGCGAGTGGACAGGGAGGGCCGCAGGCCGCCGAGCAGGCGCAGCACCAACGGCAGCTGGACCGCGAGCTGGAGCGCGCCGCCGACCAGCGCGCCGACGCAGGCGGCGATCAGGAGGCGGTCGAGAGCGCTGGCGGAGGTCGGGTCGGCCAGTCGGACTCCGGTCCACACCAGGGCGGCGATGATGGCCGTGTTCCAGGCCACCGGAGCCGCGTAGGAGAGCAGAAAGCGGCGGTGGCTGTTGAGCACACCGAGCGCCCAGGCCGAGACCACCAGAATGCCGGTCATCGGGAAGATCAGGCGGACCGCGGTGACCGCGAGCTCGAAGCGGTCGACGGAGGCGGTGCCGGCGGCGACCGCGGCGGCGTCGGCCAGGAAACCGGGCGCGAGGGCCGCCACGACCGGCCGTGCCAGCAGCACCCCGGCCAGAGCGACCGCAGCGGCTGCGGCGGTCAGAAGCCCGAAGATCGCGCCGGCGAAGCGGCGGGCCTCCCGGTCGTCTCCCGCCTCGATGAGCCGGCTGTAGATCGGGATGAACGAGGCCGAGACGGTGCCTTCGCCGAGCAGGTTCTGGAGGATGTTCGGCCCGCGCAGGGCGGTCGCGAACACGTCGGCGTGCGGCCCGACCCCGAAGTAGTAGGCGATGGTCCGGTCGCGCAGGAAGCCGACGATCCGGCTCGACAGGATGCCGGCCGCGACCCGTGCCGCTCCGCCACGACCGGTCTCGGCCGCCGCCGGGACCGGCTCAGCCCGCGGTGTCATCGTGGCGGCCGCAGGTCGCCTCGCCCGGCGCCGGGCCGAGGGCCCGGATCGGCCAGGTGCCGCGACGGCGCCGTGGGCCGCGGCGCCCGGGGTGCGATGCATGCCCGCGGGACACGGTGGTTCAGACCTCGCGGGCGATCAGCGCGATGTTGTCGGCGTAGCAGCGCTCGCACAGCCGCCGCTCGGGGTGAAACACCGCCTTCGCCACCGTGCCCTCGACCATGACCCGCTCGGTCTCGGTGAGGCACTGGTCACAGACCTCCACCGGTCCGTGCTGGGAACGCCATACCGGTCCGCTCATGGCTCCTCCGGTTCCGCGCGGTTCGGCACCCGCGCCGGCCGCCGCCATGATAGCGCCGCCGGGCCGCGACGCCGCGTCGGCTGCGGGCCGCTCGCCCGTCGTGCGGGCCGATCGAGACCAGGCGCCCTCGCTCCCGAGCCGAGCTCGAAGGACCGTCGTCTCCGTCGGCACGCAGGCCTTGGATCCGCACCCCGCCACCGGCGTCGTCGTCCGACGCCCTCGTGGAGGTGCGGAGACTCGGCTCAGAACGGGACGTCGTCGTCGTCCGGGAAGCCGCCGGCGCCCGAGTCGCTGACGCTCTCGCGGCGTCCCCCGCCGCCACCGGCGTCACGCCCCCCGCCGAGCAGCTTGAGCTCCCGGACACGGATCTCGGTCATGTACTTCTTCTGGCCGTCCTGCTCCCACGACCGGGTCCGGATCGCCCCCTCGATGTAGAGCTGCCGGCCCTTGTGCACGTACTGCTCGACGACGTTGACCAGTCGGTCCCAGACCACCAGGTTGTGCCACTCGGTGTGATCCACCCACTGGCCGCTGTCGTCCTTTCTGCGCTCGTTGGTGGCGAGCGAGAAGGTGGCGAGGCGGCTGCCGCTCGGCAGCGACTTGATTTCGGGATCGCGGCCGACATTGCCGACCAGAATGACCTTGTTGATCATGACGACTCCTTCCCGCGTGGACGGGGTAAGTTTAATGTAGCACGGGCTCGGGAGGTCGCAGTGAAGCTGGTCATCCAGCGCGTCTCGCGCGCGGAAGTCAGAGTTGGCGAGGAGGTTGTCGGCCGCATCGGGGCCGGCCTGGTGGTGCTGGTCGGGCTCGAGCACGGCGACGGCGCGGCGGCGGTCGAACGGGCCGCGCAGCGGGTCGCGGGACTGCGGGTGTTCGAGGACGAGACCGGCCGGCTCAACCGCGGGCTCGACGAGGTGGGCGGAGCGGTGCTCGCGGTGTCCCAGTTCACCCTCGCCGGCTCGATCCGGCGCGGTCGCCGACCGAGCTTCGACGGGGCGATGCCGGGTGAGACCGCCGAACCGCTCTTCGACCGCTTCGTGGCTCGCCTGGTTGAGCTCGGGGTCGCGGTGGCGACCGGCCGATTCGGCGCCATGATGGAGGTCGAGCTGGTCAACTCCGGCCCCGTCACCCTGCTCTGGGACGACCCCCCGGGGAGAGATCACACCGCCCAAATGCCGAGGGACGTGGTTTGAGCCATAGGGGCGGAGCTTGACTCCGCCCGTGGGACGGGCGCAGGCAGCCTGAACCCGGCTGGGAACGTGCGGCACGGGAGCAGGCAAGCTGCTCCCCTACGGGGATCCGAATCGTCCATCCCGGGCAGGCGGGGCCAGTGCCGCGGGTGGAGACAAGCTCCTTCCCCACGGGTCGGCGAACCGCGTCCCGATGATTCAGCTCGCCGGGGGTGTGGGGTTTCCGGTTCGCCGGGCGAGCTGGTGGTCGCCGCTGATCCAGGCGTTCCAGATGTCCTCCGCCTCGTCGAGGTAGTCGAGCGCGGCCCGGATCTGGTCGTCGCCTTCGATCGCCTTGCGATACCCCGCCTCGAGCCCGACGGTCGCGTTGAGCACCTCGACCGACAGCGCGCGGCGGATCTCCTCGACCGAAGCGGGATCGGAACGGGCCGCGGTCAGAGCCGCCTCGTCGAGCAGCTCGTCGGCGGACACGAAACGCCAGAATCTCTCCAGGATCAGGTCGTCGGCTTTGAATCCGCTGGCGAAACCCACCTTGTCCGCGTCGGGGACTCCCTGCAGCAGCTCGACGGCGAACAGGAAGAACGCCGACTGCCCGTAGAGCCGGACCACCGCCTCGGGGAGCTCGTGCATCTCGACGGTGACGTCGGGGGTGATGCCGCCGCCGCCGAGCACCGTCCGGCCCGCGTCGGTCTCGTAGATCTCGCGACCGGCGTCGGCCACGGTGATGCCGTTGCGGTGGGTGATGTAGTCGATGTAGGAGGCGTAGTCGCGTTGAATGCTGCGGCCGGACGGGGTGTAGTAGCGCGCGGTGGTGAGCGCGAGGCCGGTGTCGCGGACCGAGAACACGGTCTGCACCAAACCCTTGCCCCAGGTCGTCTCGCCGACCACCAGGCCGCGGTCATGGTCCTGGACCGCCCCGGCGACGATCTCCGACGCCGAAGCGGAGCCGGTGTTGACCAGCACCACCAGCGGGCCCTCGAATCGCGCGCCGCGGCCGGGTGCGGTGATGGTCGCGTCGGCGGCGGAATCACGACCGCGGGTCGAGACGATCAGCTGACCGGAGCGCAGGAAGGTGTCGGACACGCCGACCGCGGCGTCCAGCGGACCGCCGGGGTTGTTGCGGAGGTCGAACACGAGCTTCGTCATGCCCTCGTCCTGGAGGGCTCGGATCGCCTCACGCACCTCGCGCACGCTGGTGTTGGAGAACTCGGAAAGCCGAACGTACCCGACCCCGGGCTCGAGCATGAAGGCATAGCGCACCGAGGTCGTGGGGATCTTCGCCCGGGTGATGTCGACCTCGAAGGGCTCGGACATGCCGGGTCGGTTCATGGTCAGGCGGACCGAAGAGCCCTCCGGACCGCGGACGCGGTCGACCACCTCGTCGAGAGTGAGGTCGTCGGTGGGCTCGTCCTCGACCCGCGAGATCACGTCCCCGGCGCGAAGGTCCTTCGCGGCGGCGGGCGTGCCGGCGATCGGCGCGATCACCGTGATCTTGCCGTCGCGGCGCGAGATGATGATGCCGATGCCGAAGAACGAGCCTTCCTGGCGCGCCCGCATGCGCTGGAACGATCTCGGATCGAGGAAGTTCGAGTGCGGGTCGAGCACGTCGAGCATGCCGTCGATGCCGTCATAGACGATGTCGGCAGGGTC
This sequence comes from uncultured Acidobacteriota bacterium, assembly GCA_963714745.1. Classification (GTDB taxonomy): domain Bacteria; phylum Acidobacteriota; class Thermoanaerobaculia; order Thermoanaerobaculales; family Sulfomarinibacteraceae; genus CAVQPK01. The sequence continues at coordinate 246,196 of CAVQPK010000005.1, read as the reverse complement.
GGTTTCGTCAGGAAGCCACTCCATCAGGGTGTTGACGATCCGGGACGCCCGCAGCACCAGCTGCTCGTCATCGGCGCGGGTCGACCGGGCGCCGAACAACGCGCCTGCGGTTGCACCGAGGGCGATGACCGCGAGGGCCCCGACCGTCACCTGCCTCCTGAGCGTCTCGGCTCGCATCCGGCGCCTCCGTTGCTGCGGAGACGTCGTCTCCGCGTTGGCCTCCACTCTACCCCAGGTCGGGCCCACGCCCAACCGCACGCTGTGCTGAACAGCACCTCCGGAGCGTCAGGTATTGCACCTTTCGGGAGGCAGGGGGGATTCGGCGGGCGCACGGATCCTGCGCGGTCCCCGCGCAGCGGTCCCGACCGGGCCGGTGTGAGTCGACGGGGGGGTATGGGCGCCGTCCCTCGGCGTGGGTCTATACTCGTCGGACGGAGGGACCTGTGTTCGGCTCGCTCGGACTCCCGGAGCTGGTCATGATCTTCGTGGTGGCGCTGCTGCTCTTCGGCCCGCGCCAGCTGCCGAACATCGGGCGCTCGATCGGCCGGGCGCTGGGTGAGTTCCGGCGCGCGTCGAACGACTTCAAGCGCACGATCGAGGAGGAGGTCGCGGCCGAGGACCTGCGCGAGGTGGGGGACGACCTCCGGACCGTGGTCGCCGACGTGCGGGCGCCGCTGGAGGAGGGCGCCCCTCCGGTCTCGAAGCGGTCCGACGAGGCGGAGGGCGGGTGACCTCTGCGGCGTCCGAGCTCCCGCGTCGCTCCGCCGAGGAGGAGGATGAAGACCTCCCCCGGATGACGCTCCTCGACCACCTGGACGAGCTGAGGCGACGGATCCTCTACAGTGTGGTCACCCTCTTCGTCGCGTTCCTCGGATCCTGGTACTTCGCGCGCGCGGTCTTCGGGTGGCTCTCGGTTCCGATCATGCGGTTGCTCCCCGAAGGCGAGAAGCTCGCCTTCACCGCGCTCGGCGACCCGTTCATGCTCTACATCAAGGTCGCGCTCCTCACCGCGATCTTCGTCGCGTCGCCGATGCTGCTGCTCCAGGTGTGGCTCTTCCTCAGGCCAGGGCTGTACCGGCACGAGCGGCGCCTCGCAGTGCCCTTCATCGTCTTTTGCACGCTGTTCTTCGTCGCCGGCGGCCTGTTCGGCTATCAGGTCGCGTTCCCCATGGTGGTCCGCTTCCTGCTCGGGGTCGGTGCCGACTTCCGGCCGGTGATCACGGTCCAGACCTACTTCGCGATGATGTCGAAGATCCTGCTCGGCCTCGGGATGGTGTTCCAGCTGCCGATGCTGATCTTCTTCCTGGCCCGTATCGGGCTGGTGACCGCGCGCCAGCTTCTGCGCTGGTTCCGTTGGGCGGTGCTGGCGATCTTCGTGCTCGCGGCGGTCATCACCCCGACTCCGGACGTGGCCACTCAGCTCGTTTTCGCCATCCCGATGCTGCTCCTGTACCTGCTCGGCGTGGCGGTGGCCGCGATCTTCGGTCGGGCCCGCGAGCGCCCCTCGGACTGATCCGGTGAGGAGCCGGGCGCACGCCGAAGCGACCCTCGGACGGCTGCTCGGCAAGCTCCGCCGCACGCTCCGCCGGTGGCGGATGCTGGAGCCCGGTGAGCCGGTCGCGATCGGCGTGTCGGGAGGCCACGACAGCCTCGCCCTGGTGACCCTGCTGGCGGCCCACAACCGCGTTGTGGACCGTCCCCACGCGCTGACCGGGCTCCATGTTCCGCTGGCGGCCGAAGGCGAGGGTCCGCCGCTTGCGGAGCCGATCCGCCGGTGGTGCGCCGCGCAGGGCGTCGAGCTGGACGAGGTCCCGGCGCGCCTCGACCCCTCCGAGGAGCTGCCGATGGGCTGCTTCCGCTGCGCCAGGGTGCGGCGACGAACGCTGCTCGAGGAGGCTGCGGGGAGGGGGGTGCGCGTGCTCGCCCTCGGGCACCATGCCGACGACGTGGTCGAAACTTGGCTTCTGGGCCTGATGTACAACGGACGCAGCGAGACCCTCGCGCCGGTGCGGCGCTACTTCGCCGATGCGGTCCGGGTGGTCCGCCCGCTGTACGAGATCCGGCGGCCGGAGATCCGGCGGCTGGCGGCCCGGTGCGCCTTCCCCGACCCGCCACCGAAATGTCCTCGCGAGACCGAGCACGCGCGGAGGAACCGGGTCGAGGCGGCGCTCGCGGCGCTCGGGCCCGACCAGCGGACGGTCCGGCGCCAGCTCTACTGGGCGGCTGTTCGTGGGCTGCCGGACGAGGTCGAAGGGAAAGGCCCGTGAGCGATCTGCGCGAGCTTCGGAGCGCCTACCGGCGGCTCTGGGAGGACGGTGCGATCGACGACGCCGAGTACGAGAGCCAGCTCGCCAGGCTGGAGCTCAGGGAACGCGCCGACGCGCTCGAGCGCGGCGGGCTCGGCGCGGTGCTGAGGGTCGAGCCTGCGACCGCACGGCGCATCGTCACCTCGCAGATCTTCTGGCTGGTGCTGATCCTGGCCATGATGCCGTTGGTGATGGCTGCGGTCGGTCTGCCGCGCGACCAGGCGCTGATCGTGTACTTCGCGCTGCTCTGGTTCCTGCTCTTTCGCAACCTCTTCCGGCTTGACCTCCGGTCATCGAGGCCAGGCGACTTCGCCCTCGTCGCGGCGGCGGTCGTGATGCCCGGAATGGTCGTCTTCCTGCCGGTGGTGATGCGGCTGCTGGCGCCCCTCTACCGGCTGGTTGCGGCTTCCGAGATCGCGCTCAGGTGGCTCGGTTTCGTCTGCGGGGTCGGCCTCACCGAGGAGCTGACCAAGGCGATCCCGGTGGTGGCCGTGGTGTGGCTGGCCAGGCGGACCGGTCGTGGGCTCGGGCTGCAGGCGACGCTGCTGCTGGGTGCGACAGCGGGCCTGGTCTTCGGGGGGCTCGAGAACATCCTCTACTCGGAGCAGTTCGGTGCCCGGCTCTGGGGCATGGCCTTCACCCGCCGCGACGTGGTTCTGGACAGGCTCCTGATGACGCCCTTCCTGCACGCTCTGTGGGCCGGGACGACCGGATTCTCGATCGGTCTGGTGGCGGTCACCGGCCGCCTGTCCCCGGGACGGTTGCTGCGGATCGGCGGCAGTGCCCTCGCAGTGGTCGCCGTGCTCCACGGAACGTACAATACGATCGCGTTTGTGCCGGCCCTCGCGGTGGCCATCGGCGGCCTGTCCTACCTTGTCTTTGTGGTCGCGGTTGTGGTGGCGAAGCGGTGGGAAGGGATGACTGCGGCATTCCTGGACGAGCGCGTGCTGTGATCGGGTCCACGGGGGGCCCACGAAAGGGAGGCGACGCGATGGCAAAGGTCGAAACGACTCTGGTGCTGGAGTTCCCTGCCGACACTCCGGAGGCGCTCCTGCTGGCGCTCGCGGTGCGCGACCTGCTGCACGGCAGCTCGTACGACGTCGAGGACCAGAACGGCCACGAGCTGGCGGCCGATTTCGTGGCCGGGGACGAGATCGACGGGACCCTGTACCGGCTGCTGATCGGAGCCGAGGTCGAGGGTACGAAAGACGCCGAGGTGGTCGGTGAGCTCGCCGAGCAGATCGTCGACGAGCTGATCGGCGAGGCGGAGGACCTGGTCGAACAGCGGGTGGAGCTCGGCCGCCTGCCGCACGCCGAGGTGTCGTTCCGTCCGGTGTCCGAGGACGAGGAGCGCTGGGATCTGGTCATCCCCGACTGGCTGGCTCCGGACGGAGCCGAGGTCCCGTTCGGGTTTCGCAGCTTTCGAGCCGCGGACGGGTCCCTGTGGCCGGACGACGAGACCCTGGACGGGCACGGTCGGGTGGTGGTGGTCTCTCACGGCGACGAGGTCCACCTGTTCGCCATACCCGCCCCTGAGGTCGAGGAGGCCGAGGAGGGCTGACGGCCTCCGGCGGGTGACGCCCGGCCGGGCCGCATCGTCTCGGCGGGGCAGGCTGGATGCAGCGCGACCGCCACGGGGGTCGCCGTCCGGCCGTCTAAGGTCTTGCGGGTCCGGGACAAGGTGGGTATACTCCGCGCTCCCGGACGGCCGTGTCGTGGCCGATTCCTCGTGGAGGCTGAACCCATGGACATCATTCGTGAAGTGACCGGCGAGTACCTGAGGACCGACATCCCCGATTTCCGTCCGGGCGACACCGTCAAGGTCCACGTGCGGCTCAAGGAAGGCGAGAAAGAGCGCATCCAGATCTTCGAGGGCCTCGTGATCGCGCGCAAGCATGGCGGCGTCTCGGAGACCTTCACCGTGCGCAAGATCTCCGGCGGGATCGGCGTCGAGCGGATCTTCCCGCTCCACACGCCCACCATCGCCAAGCTCGAGGTCGCCCGCCGCGGCCGGGTCCGTCGCGCGAAGCTCTACTACATCAGGAAGCTGCGCGGAAAGGCCGCCCGGATCAGGGAGCGTTCGCGAACCCAGCAGTGATCCCGGCGCTCGGCACCCTCGACCGGCAGCTTCTCGAACGTGCGGCGGCCGTGATCGGTGTCGACGAGGTCGGACGGGGCTCCCTCGCGGGCCCCGTCGTCGTCTGTGCGGCGGTTTTCGAGACCATTCCGGAGCTGCCGCAGGTGAGGGACTCCAAGGTGCTCTCGCCGCGGCGACGCCAGGCAGCCGCAGAGCTCGTCAAGCAGCACGCCTCGAGCTGGGTGTTGGTCGAGGTGTGGGTCGAGCTGGTCGACCGGTTGAACGTTCTGGAGGCGACCCGGCTGGCGATGCGGACCGCGATCGGGACGGTGGCGCGCCCCGGCGCCTGTGCGGTGGTCGACGCGGTCGATCCCGGTCGGCTGCCGGTCGAGTGCATCCACCCGGTCGGCGGCGACCGCGACTGGTTCTCGGTAGCGGCTTCGTCGATTCTGGCCAAGGTCCACCGGGATCGTCTGATGGCCGAGCTGGCCGTCCGCGAGCCCGATTGGGGGTGGGACCGCAACGTCGGCTACGGCACCCCGGAGCACCGTCGAGAGCTCGACCGGCGTGGCCGGAGCTATCTGCACCGTCGCAGTTTCGCCTGGTCCCCTGTGCTACCATGACTGCGGCGAGCTCGGTCGCGGAAAGGGTAAGTACTGCATGGCCGTCAACCGGGACAAGGTTCTGCGCGAAGCAGAAAAACTCGTCCAGAAAGGCAGGGTGGATGCGGCCATCCGGGAGTACGAGAAGCTCCTGAAGGCGAACCCGAGCGACGCCAACACCATCAACCGCGTCGGCGATCTGTACGGGCGCCTGGGGGAGATCGACAAGGCGGTCGAGCTCTACGAGAGGATCGCCCGCCACTTCCAGCAGGACGGCTTCATCCCGAAGGCGATCGCCATCCTGAAGAAGATCAACCGGCTGGTTCCCCAACGGCTGGACATCTTCGAGCAGCTCGCCGACCTCTACCTTCAGCAGGGCCTGGTGGTGGAGGCGACCAACCAGTACCGGGTGCTGGCCGACTGGTACCTGCGCAACGACGAGATCGCGAAGGCGATCGACGCCCACGGCAGGCTGGTGCAGCTCGATCCCTCCAACCACATGGCGCACCTGAAGCTCGCCGATCTGCTGCTCGGCCAGGGCCACAGCGACCGCGCGCTGGCGGTCTACGACAAGCTCGGGAGGATGCTGCTCGAGCGGGGCAAGCTCGACGAGGCCGAGCGACTCTACGCCCATGTCATGGAGCAGGAGCCGCCCGACGCGGAGATCGTCGCGCCGCTGGTCGAGGCGCTGCTCGACGCAGGCCGCGACGAGACGGCGCGGACGCTGCTGGAGCGGGCGCGTGCGACCTCTCCCGGAAGCGAGAAGCTGCGCGTGCTCGAGGTGCGCTCGCTGCTCAACGCAGACGGCGGGCCGGCCGATGCGCTCGCGACCGCGGAGCGGATCCTGGCCGAGCAGCCGGAGAACATCCAGGTCCGACTCATGGTCGGCGGCTCGCTGCTCAACGTCGGCGAGGCGCAGAAGGCCCGCGAGCTGATGGTGCCTGCGCTCGAGAAGCTGCTGTCCGAGGGGAACTTCGCGCGGGCGCAGCAGGTCGTTCAGGACCTCCTCAAGGCCTCGCAGAACGACCAGCAGGTGCTTTCGCTGGCGCTGCGCGCCTTCAAGCCGTCGGGCAACGAAGAGATGCTCTTCACGCTTCGGGCCGCGCTGGCCGACCAGTACTTCCGGTCGGACCAGCACGACCTTGCGCGTCGGCTGTACATGGAGGTCCTCAGCAGCGACCCCACCAACAAGCTGTTTCGTCAGCGCCTGGCGCAGATTGACGGTATCGACGTCGGCGACGTGGCGATTCCCGAGGCATCTCAGCCGGTGTCGTCGAAGACGCCCGCGGCCGGCGAGCCCCAGGCTGCGGCCGCGCCACGGCGGAGCGTGCCGTTCGACGTCGGAGAGCGGCTCGCCGAGGCCGCGGTGTTCGCCAAGTACGGTCTGGCGGACAAGGCGATCCACCACCTCGAGGAGATTCTGCGGCACTTCCCCGACAACCTCGACGCGGGCGAGAAGCTGATCCAGCTGCTGCTCGAGCAGGACAGGACCTCCGAGGCCGAGTCCGTGGCACGCCCGATCGTCGAGCAGCTGCGGAGCAGCGGCGACAGCGTCGGGCTGATGCGCCTGACCACCCTCCTTCCGGGCCTGGACGTCGCGGAGCCCTCTCCGGAGGCCTTCCTGGGAAGCGAGGATGGCGACGAGGTCATCCTGATCGACGTCGACCAGGAGTTTCAGGACGACGGGCTCGACCACGAGCAGTGGGCCGGGATCGGCCGCGAAGTCGACTTCGGCGAGCAACCCCTGGCCGCTGAGCCTGGGTCGGAGGCGGAGGAGGTGCTCGAGTTCGACTTCGACGACCTGGGCGCTTCGGCGGAGAGTCCGGGGGCCCTCGAGGCCGAGTTCGACGCCGAGGCAGAAGAGCTCGACTCGAATCTGGTGGTCGATCTCGACCTCGTCGATCCGCAGCTGCCCGCGCCGCGAGCCGGTCGGGTGTCGGTATCGCCGGCGCAGCTGGAGCTCGACCAGCTCGAACGCTCGCTGCTGGGGCGTGCCGGCGGCGAGGCGATCCAGCTTCCTTCCTCCCGACGGACGGCCGGTTCCGAGCCGGCGCCGGTTCCGATCCAGGAGTTCCACGAGGAGATGGTCGACATCGGCGGCGACCTTGCGGGGCCTTCGTCCGGCGAGCTCGAGCAGGTCGACTTCTTCATCGCTCAGGATCTCTACGAGGACGCTCTGCGATTGCTGGAGCGCCTCGACGCAGAGTACCCGGGAGATCCCGATGTCTCGGACCGGCGGCTGGTGCTCAAGTCGAAAGGGTTCCTGATCGAAGAGGTGTCCGGGATCCACGAGGCGCCGGAGGAGCTCTTCGCCGAGGAGGAGGACTACGTCGATCTTGCCAGAGAGCTCGAGCAGGAGCTCGCGGCCGAAGAAGCGATGGTCGAGGAGGCGACCGGGCGCGGCAAGGACGAGGCCCTGCTCGAGGAGGTCTTCCGCGAGTTCCAGAAGGGGGTCGCGGAGCAGCTTTCGGAGGAGGACTCCGACACCCACTTCAACCTCGGCATCGCCTACAAAGAGATGGGCCTCATTCCCGAGGCGATCCGCGAGTTCCAGATCGCCTCGCGCGATCCGCAGTTCTTCGTCGAGTGCTGCTCGATGATCGGAGTGTGCTACCTCGAGCAGGGCATTCCAGCGTCGGCCGCCGAGTGGTTCGAACGCGCCCTCGAGGCGCCGACGATCAGCGCCGACTCGAGCCTCGCACTGCGCTACGACCTCGCCTCGGCGCTCGAGATGGCGGGCGACCTCGGCGCCGCCCACGACGTGCTCGAGCAGATCGCCGGCGAGCGGTCCGACTTCCGCGACGTCGGCGAACGCCTGATGAGCCTCTCCCAGCAGCGCCGCGCCAACTGACGTCGACTGAGTCTCCCTGCCTCTGTGGCTCACTCCGGCTCGTCGGGCTCGAGGAAGCGGTCCGGGCCGAGGGCGTGACGCAGCCTGAGCGCTACCCGGAGCCGGTCGGCGGAGACGACGCCTATCACCCGTCCCCGTGCGTCCTCCACCGCCGCGGCGTCCGCGGAGGCGGCCTGGAGTGAGGCGGCCGCCTCTGCCAATGGAGTGTCGTCGCGCAGCCTCACGACCAGTGGGACCGCGATCCCGCCCGCGCTCGCCTGGAGGTCGACGGATTCGCCGTAGGCCCGCCAGACCCGGGTCGCCGGCAGCCACCCGAGGCCGGTGGCGTGCTCGAGCAGGAAGTCCCGGGACGGATCGCGACGGGAGATCTCGAGCAGGTGCTCCAGGCGTGCGTCCGCCGCGACCCGCGTCGGGTGAGACGACATGACCGACGCCAGACCCTCCGAGGTGATCGCGCGCTGTCTCAGCGCGGTGCGGAGCTCCCGGTTCGCCGCCGGAAGCAGGATCGCCCCGGCGAGAGCCAACCACGGCTCGTGGATCAGCCCCACGCCGACCAGGACGACCGCGAGGATCTGTCCGATCGAGGCGGCCCAGACCGTCGCGCGGACCTCGCCGATGCACTCACTGAGCAACCCTCTCAGCGCTCTTCCGCCGTCGAGCGGGAAGCCGGGCATGAGGTTGAACACGGCCATCCCGAGGTTGATCCAGAACAGGGCCAGGATCGCGGTCTCCGCCGCCGGGGCGGCAAGGCCTGCGATCGGGGCGAGCGGGACCAGCACCCCTGCGAGGGCCAGGTTGACCGCCGGCCCTGCGGCGGCGATGGCGGCCTCCGCGCGGCCTGAAGGTGGGTTCCGGTCGAGACGAGCGACGCCGCCGAAAGGGTAGAGGGTGATCGACCCGGTCGAGATTCCCCAACGCCGGGCAGCAAGGGCATGCCCGAGCTCGTGGAGCACGACGCAGGCGAAAACTGCGGTCAGGACGCCGAGCTCCGCGGCGGCCGCCGCGAGGCCGATGGCGGAGCCCGTCCACCACATCAGGAACGCCGGCAGCAGCAGGAAGCTCCAGTGGACCCTGAGCGGCACCCCGCGCAGCCTGCCGAGCGAGAACGGGCTCACCCGACGAGCCCGAGGCGAGAACGAAGCCAGCGTGCCACCTCGCGCACCACCGGCCCGGTCCGGCCCTCTCCGACCGGTCGTCCGTCGACCGACAGGACCGGCTCGGCGAGCCGGGAGGTCGCGGTAATGAAGACCTCCTCCGCTGCGCTGAGCGCGGCCACCTCGAGCGGCCCGGCGTCGACCGGGAAGCCGGCCGCGGCCGCGGCGTCGAGCACCAGAGATCGCATCGTGCCGGGCAGGAGATGGGCGCTCGCCGGCGGCGTCCGCAGACGTGACCCGGCAACCACGAACACGTTGCTGGTCGCGCCCTCGCGAACCTCGCCGGCCGGGGTGACGAAGATCGCCTCGTCGGCTCCCCTGCGGTGTGCCTCGCGACGGGCGAGGACCGCGGGGAGGAGCATGGTGGTCTTGACGTCGGACTGGGCCCAACGCGGGTCGGGCACGGTGACCACCCGAAGGCCGCGATCGAGGTCCCGGTCGCGGGGGAATCGGTGCTCGCGGACATAGGCGATGCGGCGGACCGCGGGTGGAGTCCGGGGCACGTGCTGCCTCGGCGACGTGCCGCCGGTGACCTGGAGGTACAGCAGGCCTTCCGTGATCCCTTCACGCTCCAGCAGCGACGCCGCCAGCTGCCGCAGCGCCTCGGGCTCGGGCACGCACGGACCGAGCTCGAGCGCCGCGACCCCGGCGCGCATTCGTTCGAGGTGCGCCGCGACCAGGCGGGGCCGGCCGCAGGTCACCGGGAGGAGCTCGTAGAGGCTCTCGGAGAACTGGAGCCCTCGATCCTCGATCGGCACCACCGCCTCGCTCCAGGGAACGAGCCGGCCGTCGATCCAGGCCACCGAGGGGTCTTTCGGCACCGATGGATTCTACCTCCGACCGGGCATCCCACCGAGGCCGAGCGCGGGATGAGCCCGTTGCCCTCCGCGCCCGACCCGGAGCTTCTCGTCCCCACGAACGGAGGCGGCCGCGTTGGCTCAACGATTCCATGGCCCGGCGCCGCCGCCTCCGCGGTTCTCCTACCGGCTCCGGGTGACGCCGTTTCGTGGGCAGCGGTCGACGATCGGGCACCGGGAGCATCGCGGTGAGGTCGGGTGGCAGAGGTTCTGGCCGAAGGTCACCATGAGGTCGTTGATCTCGATCCAGAGGTCGCTCGGCAGCGTCTGCTGCAGCGCCAGCTCCGTCTGGTCGGGACGTGCGGTCGCGACCAGTCCGAGCCGGTTCGAGATCCGGTGGACGTGGGTGTCGACGCAGATCGCCGGCACTCCGAAGCCGAGCCCGCGGACAAGGTTGGCGGTCTTCCGGCCGACCCCGGGCAGGGCCAGCAGCGACTGCTCGTCCGCAGGCACCCTGCCATCGTGATGCTCGAGCAGAATGCGCGCGATCTCGCGCAGCTGACGGGCCTTGGTGCGGTAGAAGCCGGCTGGGTAGATGGCCGCGGCGATGGCATCCTCGCAGAGGCGTGCGAGCGCCTCAGGGTCGTCCGCGATCGAGAACAGACGCGCGCTCGCCGCCTCGGTGACCCGGTCCTTGGTCCGAAGCGAGATCACGCAGGCCACCAGGAGGTGGAAAGGGGACCGGGCCGCGTGCTGTACCTCCGCCAGGGTGGTCGGGCGCCAGCGGGAGCGCAGCTCGGCAAGACGTCGCACCAGGTCGCGAACCTCCGGCTCCCCCCAGGTCGTCAACTGGCTGCTCCGTGACGACGCGGCTCGAGCTCCGGGACCCTCGGGAACCGCAGCCGAAGGCGACGGCCGGGCTTCGGCCTCCGCCTCGAGTGGCTGGGGCAGCGTTTCGGCACCGACGTCAGGGCCAGGCGTACCACGGGCGCCATGCCCACGTGATACCACGATCGCGCCTCGGGTGGCGGCGCGGACGAAGGGGAATATCGCCGTGTGTCGAGTGATTGGTCCGGTGGGTGGCGGAGTGGTTTGACCCTCGCATTGACCGAGTGGTACCGTAGCCCGCTCACGGAGGCGCCATGGCACCCAACGGCAGGCACGTCTTCACCTCTGAGTCGGTGACCGAGGGTCATCCCGACAAGATCGCCGATCAGATCTCCGATGCCGTCCTCGATGCGGTGCTGACGGAGGACCCGATGGGCCGGGTCGCCTGCGAGACGCTGGTCACCACCGGCCTGGCGTTCATCGCCGGCGAAATCTCGACGCAGTGCTACGTCGACTTCCCACGGCTGGTGCGGGAGACGATCCGGGACATCGGCTATACCCGGGCGAAGTTCGGGTTCGACTACGAGACCTGCGCGGTGATCTCCTCGATCGACCCCCAGTCTCCGGACATCGCTCTCGGCGTCGACACCGGGGGAGCGGGCGACCAGGGCCTGATGTTCGGTTATGCCTGCGACGAGACTCCGGAGCTGATGCCGATGCCGCTGAGCTTCGCCCACAAGCTCACCATGCGGCTGGCCGAAGCGCGCCGAACCGACGAGCTCGAGTGGCTGCGTCCGGACGGCAAGAGCCAGGTGTCGGTGGAGTATCACGGCGCCGAGCCGAGGCGTATCGAGGCGGTCGTGGTGTCCTGCCAGCACGCCGAGACGATCTCCACCAAGGAGCTCCGGGCGGAGGTGCGGGAGAAGGTCATCGCCCCCGCGCTGCCGGCGTCGATGCTCGACGACGACACCAAGATCTACATCAACCCGACTGGACGGTTCGTGATCGGGGGTCCGCAGGGAGACTGCGGTCTCACCGGCCGCAAGATCATCGTCGACACCTACGGCGGGGTCGGCTCCCACGGCGGCGGCGCGTTCTCGGGCAAGGACCCGTCCAAGGTCGACCGCTCGGCCTCGTACATGGCGCGCTACGTGGCCAAGAACATCGTCGCCGCGCGGCTTTCGCGCCGGGTCGAGGTCCAGCTCGCGTACGCGATCGGCGTGGTGGAACCGGTCTCGGTGATGGTCGACACCTTCGGCACCGGCGAGGTGCCGGACGAGGTCATCACGCGGGCGGTTCGCGAGGTCTTCCCGCTGAGCCCGAAGGGCATCATCGCCGCCCTCGACCTGCTCCGACCGATCTACCGCAAGACGGCCTCCTACGGCCATTTTGGTCGCAACGACCCTGACTTCACCTGGGAGCGGACGGATCGGACCTCGGACCTGCGGTCGGCGTGTGGCATCTAGTCTGCATGTGGGGTCATCGCGGCGTCCGGGGAGAGCACGAGGCCGGCGGCCTCCGATGACCCGAACCTCCAGGCGTGCCGCGTGGTGAGAGGTGATGGAGAGAATCACGATGCCAGGTCCGGACCGGCGCGCCGATGCCGTTTCGGCACGCTCCAGGTTGTGCGCGCCAGAGCCGTGCCGCTGGGGTGGGTGAGACTACCGTGGCCGCCCGGTCCGCGGTTCGGGCCTCGCTGCGACACCACGACGGTGGCCCCTTGCCCCGTCAGCTGGCGGTGGCCGGAATCCTGTTCGGGATCCTGGTCGGAGCCATCATCCTCTCGTTCGGTCACCTGATCGCTCAGTCGTTGTCTCGCCGCTACCTCGAGGACGTCCTGATCAGCGGCCGCGAGGAGGCGGAGCGCATCGCGGCCGAGCTCGAGCCGGAGGCGGCGGAGGAGCTCGAGGTGCTGGTCAGGCGCCGCGAGCAGCTGGTCCGCACTCTCGAAGGGCTCGACCGGCGCAAGGTGATCGAGTCGTTCGAGGTGACCAACCGCGAGGGCGAGGTCGTGTTCACCGGCACGCTCCAGACCGAGCAGCCGGTGCCGAGGCTGGAGTCGACCACCCTCGAGCTCGACACTCCGCTGCGGGACGGCGTGATCGTGACCAGCGACAGCTACAAGATCACGGTCCCGCTCGGAGAGGTCGGCGACGTCGTCCTCAACGTGTCCAAGGCCAGGGTCGCGGAGCGGGTTCTGCTCCTGCAGCGGGAGCTCCGGAGGCAGACGATCCTGGTCGCGGGACTGACTCTGATCACGCTCGCCGCGGCCTTCTTCTTCGTCGGCTTCCTGGTTCAACGCACGCGTCGTGCCGAGGCTCGCCAGCGCGAGTCGGAGCAGCTCGCGACCCTCGGCACGCTCGCCGCCAACCTCGCTCACGAGATCCGGAACCCGCTCAACTCCATCAACCTCAACCTGGAGCTGCTGGAGGAGGACCTCGAAGGTGCCGGAGAGACATCGCGCTCACTCGCGACCACCCGTCGCGAGGTGGGTCGGCTCGCCCGGCTGGTGTCCGACTTCCTGACCTACGCGCGGCCGGGCGAACCGGTCCTCGAGCCGGTGCGCATCCCTGCATTGCTCGAGGAGGTGGTGGAGTTCTTGCGCGGAGAGGCCCGCGCGCAGGGCACCCACCTCCGGCCGGTGGCGGACCCGCCCGAGGTCACCATCACCGGCGACCAGGGCCAGCTCCGCCAGGTGATGCTGAACCTGGTGCTGAACGCCGTTCAGTCGGTCGCCGGGCAGGCGAAGGCCGAGCGGAGGGTGGTGGAGGTCGGGGGAAGGGTCGATCGCCGGGAGCTCACTCTCTACGTGCGCGACCGCGGAGACGGCATCAATGAGTCGGACCTCGGAGAGGTTCGGCGGGCGTTCGTGACCCACCGCCGGGGCGGTACCGGCCTCGGGCTCGCGATCGCCGAGCGCATCGTCGTGGCCCATGGCGGACGTCTCGAGCTCGACAACCTCGACCCGTACGGGTTCGAGGCCCGCATTGTCTTGCCGGCGCCGGCCGGCAATGGCACCATGTCCCGGTGAACGGCGGCTTGCGTCCCGTTCACGGAGCCGGCAGCCGAGCGGCCGCTAGGCAGCGGAGGTTTCCATGAAGCGTCATGTGGCAGCGATCGTCGCGATGGCGGCGATTGTCCTCGGGCCGGCGTCGGTCGACGCCCTGTTCCTCGCGAGCGACCTGGTCTACGTTCCGGTCGTCGTCCACGATGCCGGCGTCGACGGCTCGTTCTGGCAGTCGGATCTGACGATCTCCAACGTGGAGGCCGAGGACGCGGTCGACGTCGCGATCTACTTCCTGCCGTCGGGAGCAGGCGACAGCTCGAGGCTGCTGGACACCCGCGACTCCGGCCTCGGGGGAAGGGAGTCCGAGGGCTGGGGTCACGTCGACCCGGTGCTCGCCGACATCCCACCTGGCGGGACCGTCGTGCTCCAGGACATCGTCGGGGTGAACTGGAGCGAGGAGTTCGGCTCTCGTGCGGCCCTCGGAGGCCTGGTGGTCTTCGCCTACAAGGCGGGCACCCTGGACCAGGACGGTGATCTCCAGTACCGCAACGTGCTGGTGCAGAGCCGGGCCTACAACCTCACCACCATCTGGGTGCCCGACCCGGACCACGAGGGCCAGTTCATCCAGGAAGAGGCGACCTATGGTCAGACCGTGCCGGGCATTCCCTGGTACGCGCTCGCCGACGGGGGCTTCGTCGATTTGTCCTACCAGATTCTCACCGACGGGAGGCAGGACGACGACTGGCGCTACAACCTGGGAGTCCTGAACACCTCGGACCCGCAGACCTCGCTCGTGATGTGGGTCGAGCCGTTCGGGCCCGACGGCGTGCAGCTGAAGAACGAGGACGACACCAACATGGTGTTCCAGTTCAACCTGGCGCCGCTCCAGCACCAGCAGTTCAACTCGATCCTGGTCGAGCGCTTCGGCGTGAACGGAGTCCAGAACATCCGGTTCAAGGTCTCGGTGAGAGCCTGGAGCTCTCTCGGCACCACGGAGGTGCCGTCGTTCGTCGCCTACGGGTCGCTGCTCGACCGTCGCACCAGCGACGGTACGACCATTCTGCCCAGCTTCGACCGACCGTTCGACGTCGACTGCGTGTGGTCTTCGCGCGAACCGGGCGCCGCCGCCTCGTCGATCGGGGCGCGCCTCGCGACCAGCCCGCGGGCTCTTGAGATTCCACCTCATCAGGGGCGTAGACAGTGAGAATTGACAGCGACCGCGGTGCTGGTTAGGATCGCGGCCGACACGACCCCGGCGAGCGGGGGAAAGGAGACCGAGAATGGCGGATCCGACCGACAAGGTTGAGCTGAACGTCGCCGGAAAGTACTACGTCGACTCGAGCTGCATCGACTGCGACGTGTGCCGTACGACTGCGCCCAACAACTTCCAGGCGAACGAGGACGAGGGTTACTCGTACGTCTACAAGCAGCCCGAGAACGACGAGGAGGACGCCCAGTGCCAGGAGGCGATGGAGTCCTGCCCCGTCGAGGCGATCGGCGACGACGGCGAAGACTGAGCCTCTCGCTCGACCGGAATGAGCCATCGGGCCGGCGCAACTCGCCGGCCCGATCTGCGTGCAGGGAACCCGGATCTGTCGACTGGACTCGACCCGGCGGCTGCCGCCAGCACGACACCACCCGGCGGCCTGCGTCTCGAGGCGCCAGGACCGATCAGCCGCCTGTCCTTTGAGCACGTACGTGCCCGTGATGAGATGGACGAGAATCAACCTCGAGAGCAGCCGAACCCGGCACATCCGGTTGCAGGCCCAGGCTGGATCCTCCCTGGGTTTGCTTCGTTCTCGTGGTGGTCCTCTCCCTCAGTCCCTCACCCGGCATGGTGTAAGATCCCCGCTTCGAGGAGGGTGCGATGCGTGTCCTGTCCGGCGTTCAGCCTTCGGGGATTCTCCACATCGGCAACTACTTCGGGGCGATCCGCCAGTTCGTCCAGCTTCAGGCCGAGCACCAGTGCTTCTACTTTCTGGCCGACCTCCACGCGCTGACCACGGTCCACGACGCGGACCGGATGAGGGGCCTGGTGCGTGACCTCGCGACCGGCTTTCTCGCCCTCGGGCTCGACCCCGGGCGCTCGGTGGTCTACCGGCAGTCGGACATTCCCGAGGTCTCCGAGCTCGCCTGGTACCTGTCGACGGCGACCTCGATGGGGCTGTTGCAGCGCTGCCACTCCTTCAAGGACAAGACCTCCCAGGGCGTGACCCCGAGTCACGGGCTGTTCGCCTACCCGGTGCTGATGGCGGCCGACATCCTGATCGTCGATGCCGACCTGGTTCCGGTGGGTAAGGACCAGAAGCAGCACCTCGAGGTCACCCGCGATGTCGCCACCAACTTCCACACCACCTACGGCCGGGAGGTCTTCACCCTGCCCGACCCCTTGATTCTCGACGAGGTCGCCGTGGTCCCGGGAGTCGACGGCCGCAAGATGTCCAAGTCCTACGGCAATACGATCGACCTCTTCGGGCCCGAGAAGGCCACGCGCAAGCGGATCATGTCGGTCGTGACCGACTCGACCCCGGTCGAGGCGCCGAAACCGACCGCCGACAACGCCCTCTACCAGCTGCTCAAGCTGTTCGCTCCGGAGGGAGATCGCGAATGGGTCGAGCGGGCCTTCCGCGAGGGGGGCACCGGGTACGGCGACATGAAGAAGAGGCTCTTCGAGTACTTCATGGCGACCTTCGGGCCGGCCCGGCAGCGCTTTGCCGAGCTCTCGGCCGACCCGGGCGAGGTGGAACGGGTGCTGGCGGGCGGCGCCGAGCGGGCCCGCGCCGCCATGGCGCCGCTGATGTACCGGGTCCGGCACGCGGTCGGGATCCGCTGATCGACGGGCCGGTCGTCCGGGTGGGGCCGGGGGTCACACCCCCTCGGGAAGGTCGAAGTGGCGGGCGAGGACGGTGCGCAGCTCCTCGGGGTCGATCGGCTTGGGCATGAACTCGGCGGCGCCGTGGGAGAGCCGCGCCTCCTCCTCCCAGCGGCGCCCCTTGTAAACGGCGGTGGTCACGAAGACCACCAGGTCGTCTCGGGGTGGGACCTTCTTGAGCACCTCGAAGCCGTCCATCTGGGGCATCAGGATGTCAAGCACCACCAGGTCGAACGACTCCCCCATGAGCTTGCTGTAGGCTTCGCGTCCGTTCGCAACCGAGACCACCCGAGCCCCGTAGCCGGCGAAGATCTCCTCGAGCACGGCTCGGAACACTCGATTGTCGTCCGCGATCAGCACCCGTTCGAGCTTACGCACCAGCACTGTCTCCCAAAACCTATCCTACCCTTGCCGGAGCCCGGGCGCTGCCGCTCAGCCGCGAATTGCGGTCCTCATGGGGTCCTTGGGAGGCAGCGTTCCCGTGAGCGCGGCGAACTGAGCGTAACCCTGGTGTAGAAGGACCTCTCGACCGTCGACGAGGACCAGCCCCCGGGCGCGCGCCGCGGTCTCGAGAGCCGTCGGGGCATCGCCGTAGACCATCTCGACGACGACGGCGGCATGGTCGAGCTCGAGCTCGCCGAAGGGCTGTGGATCGGTGGCCATCGAACCGAGCGGGGTCGCGTTGACCAGGATCCCGGCGCGCCGGGCGGCCGAGGGTCCGGCGGCGGTCACGCCCAGGGCCGCAGCGATTTCAGCAGTTCGCTGGGGGTCTCGCCCTCGGAGGAGGACCTCGGCCCCTGCCAGGTGGAGGCCGATCGCCGCTCCCCGGGCCGCACCGCCGGTGCCCTGGATCAGCACCCTGCGTCCAGCCGGCTCGAGGCCCGCGGCGCGGAGGGCCGCCACCACGCCGTCAGCGTCGGTGGTGTCGGCGAAGATCTGTCTGGCCCGCAGGACCAGGGTGTTGGCGGAATCCGCGGTGCGCACCCGAGGGGCCACGATCGACGCCGCCCGCGCAGCGTGCGACTTGTAGGGCGCGGTGACCGCCCAGCCTCCCACCGGAAGCTCGAGCCGGTCGAAGAGGGTCTGACCCGCGGGCTGGAAGAGCTCGGCCAGCTCGTCGGGGGCGGGAACGCTGACCGGCACCATCAGGTAGGGCAGGCCGGCCGCCCGGTACCCGGCGCCGTGCATGACCGGGCTCAGGCTGTGCGAGACGTCGGCGCCGACGATCCCGAACAGGCGTTGAGGCGCGGCGTGCAGGTGGCCGATCGCGGCGTCCATCGCCGCCACGGGGTGTTGGCCGGGAGCGGCCGCCGCATCCCGGCTCCACGCGGCGTAGCCGATCGGAGGACCCAGCAGGGGCCCCAGGAAACGACTGGGCAGCCCGACCGTGCCCATCGCGAACACGATCAGTCGGCGCTGGTGCGGTCTGCCCCGCCCATGGCGACGCTGGAGCGAAATCACCGACTCGAGCTCCGCGAGGCTGCCGGCGGGCGCCACCGCCTTGAGCCACCGGGCAGGCGTCGCGAGCAGCTCCTGGGCGGTCTGCTCGAGCTCGTCAACCCGTGCCCGGTGCGCGGAGAGCACGACGCGCTCGGGTTCCAGGCCGAGCCGGTCGAGCAATCGCAGGTCGCGGTCGAGCTCCAGATCGACCAGCGCAGCGCCCGCTTCGCGGGCCGAGCGCAGCACCTCCTCGCGGGTTCGCGGGTCGTCGGGACCCCGACCCCCCTCGGCAGCGGACCGCAGGGTCAGGAGCAGCGGCAGGGGACAGGCGGAGACCGCGCGAGCGAGGTCGATGCCCGGGAAGAGGTCCGCTCGGAGCTCGACGATGCCCGCCCCCGGAGGCGGCGCCGCGAGGGCCTGCCAGGGGTCTCCGACCTCCGGAACCAGCGAGACGATCCACTCCATCGCGCGGAGGGTAGCACCCTCCGGTCCGCGGCCGGGCCGGAGGATGCTCGAGGTCTACCTTGCGAGCATGAAGGTCCCGTCGTCGGTCAGGGCGTCGATCACCGAAGCGTAGGTGATCACCCGGCCGCCGTTGGGCCGCACCCGGATCCGGCCGTTGGTCACCTCCGAGCCGGTGAGCTCGGTGAAGATCCTCGAGATCTGGCGGTGGCCGAAGGGCTGCAGCCGATACTCGAGCAGGCCGAGGGAGGCGCCGTCACCGTCGAAGAGCTCGAGCTCGACCGTCACCACCGCCGCGGTCGCATTGACGAACCCGACGTTGGTGCGGAAGGCCGCGTTCTCCGACACTGCGATCAGGTACTGGGTCGAGCCGCTCGCCGCCCCGAGGGTGGCCAGCACGCCGGGGATGCCCTGGCCGAAGGTGCCGCTCCCCGACTGGTTGAAGGTCCGCGACTCGACCTGCAGGATCTGGTCGGAGCAGACGCGAAAGGCCGCTGCGAGCGAGCCTTGCCCGAACTCGGACAGCACGACGTCCGAGTAGGTCTGGGTTGCGGCGGCGGGCAGGCCGAAGGTGATCGACTGGGGTGCGGAGTTGTCGCTGTCACGCCTGAGCAGGAACACCTCCACTGACGCCGGGTCTCCGGAGCGGTTGAAGAACGTCATGTCGGTGCGCCACTGGGAGGTTCCGACCCCAGCGGCGTGGGCGCCGGCGGCGACGAAGTACTCCCGGACGCACGGGTTGGCAGCCGGGATCTCGCCGCCCAGGAGGGCGTCACCGACCAGCGTTCCATCGTGGCCGCCGACCGGGTCCGAGGCGTCGCTGGCGAAGCTCCACGAGGCCACCAGCCCTGGCGTCGCCGTGTCGATGGTGGTGTGCATGGCGGCTGCGATCTCGCCCTGGGTGCGCGCCACGTTCCAGATTCGAACCTCGTCGAGGGCGCCCACCGGGACGATGTTGTAGTCGGTGCTGCTGCCGATGCGGAGCGCGGCGGTGTTGGCGGGCATGGGTCCGTCGATCGCGTCGCGGGTGCTGTCGAGCACGCCGTTGAAGTAGTAGTGCGTGTCGGTACCGTCGAAGACCACCGCGAGGTGCACCCACTCACCGAGCGGGAAGGTACCTGAAGAGTCCCGGGCCGAGCCCGACCCGTGGGTGTAGAGCCGCAGGCGACCGCTGCAGTCCCCGAGCCAGTAGGCCTCGGTGTAGGCCTTGCCCACGAGGCTGACGCAGCCGCCGCCGGTCCACGACTCATGGCTGACGAGGTGGGCCCACAGCTCGATGGTGAGCGCGTCGGTGGGGTTGAGCGCCGGGTCGTGCGGCACCTCCACGTACCCGGGGTTCGGTCCGGTGAGCATCAGCCACGGCGCGGTCTGTGCGGCCGCGACCGGGGCCATGGCAACTCCCGCGAGCACGACAGCCGTGACGCGAAGAGACAACCAGCGTCGGTCTGAGGACCTCTGCATCATGTGTACCTCCAGAATGCGATTCAGTCGTTGTCGCAATATGAAGAGCCGGACCGAAGCTGTCAATGGGTCGAGTGCGAATCGTTGACCGTCGTCACACACACCGCGGGTTCGACAGCGCTGGGGCCTCTGCCCAGGCTCGTGGGCCGGTCATGTCGCGGGGTCGATCGTGCTCGCCACGACGGCAGACCCGCCCAGCCGGAACGCCTGCGCCGGGACGCGGCCGTCGGGCGGGTCAGAAGCTCAGACCCGAGGACCAGTGCAGACCGGGGGCCTTGGCCAGGAAGACCGCCATCTGGCCGCGGGTCAGCGGCGCGTCCGGGCAGTAGCTCCCGCCGCCACAGCCGACGGTGATGCCGCAAAGTCGAGCGCGACGGCCACCAGGGTGGTCCGGGTCCGCATCAAGCGTGTCGAGTTCCTCATCATGGGCCTCGTCCCCCTTCCGGCTCCGCGGTGGCGCGAGGCTTCGCGGCGCAGCCGTGGTGGCTCCGGCCTCGAAGCCGCTTTTCGAGCTCCCGCAGGGAGTGGCACCGCACCGGGGAGGACCGCGAGAGCCCTGGATAGTTCTTGATAAAAGGTATCATGCGCGGTCTGTGGCATCAGGCTCGCGCGTCGGGCAGAGCGGGGAGCGCGGGGGCAGGACGTCAAAGGGCGAGCACGGCGAGCAGCAGCAGCCAGGCGGCGCCCAGGAAGTGCCAGTACATCGCGACGTAGCGCACGCCCTGGTGGCTGGAGGGGGAGTAGCGGCCGCGTCGTGCGCGAAGGGTCACGGCGACCAGCGGCGGCAGCCCGGCCACCACGTGCAGGCCGTGCAAGGCGGTGAGCACGAAGAAGGCGAACGCGAACAGGCTCGACTGAGGTACCAGGTCGGCGGCCAGCAGGCTCGACCAGTTGAGGCCCTGGGCGACCAGGAACCCGAGGGCGCAGGCTAGGGCGGCGGCGAGGCTCCCGGCGAGCGCAGCCTGCCGGCCTGCTCTGGCGGCGCGCTCGGCGACCATCAGAGCGACGCTCAGGACCACCAGGAGCAGGGTGGCAACGGCGAGGCCGAATGCGGGCAGGCCCGGTCCTCCGGCGGGCGGCCAGTCGCTGACCCGGAGCCGGATGACCGCGAAGCCGACCACCGCAGCGCCGAAGAGCATGCCGAGGGCGGCGAGGAAGAGGCGCATTCCGAGCAGTCCTGCGGCCGGCGAAGCCGGCTCCGCGGGCCCGAAGAGCGTACGCGGCGGGTCGGCGTTCACCTGTCGAGGGCCGGCTGGTAGCCCGGAATCAGCTCGGGCTGGTAGTGGGCGGTGTCCATCATCGCAATCCCGATGAACAGGGCGAGGAACAGGAACGCCGACAGGAAGACGAAGGTGTTGAAGGGCTTGTCCCAGCGCAGGTGCATGAAGTAGAGCGCCACCAGGACCGCCTTCCCGGTCGCGATCGCGAGCCCGATCCAGATGTTGAGCGCACCGAGGTCGATGTAGGTCGCGGTCACGGTCAGCCAGGTGCCGATCATCAGGGCGATCCAGACCGTGACCAGGAGGCGGATCGAGGTGACGTGACCGGTGTCGGTGTGCGAGCTCGAGCTCATCGTCGCCCCCTAGTGGATCAGGTAGAGCAGCGGGAAGAGGAAGATCCAGATCAGGTCGACCAGGTGCCAGTAGAGGCCGACCAGGTCCACCGGCGTGAAGTGGCCGTCGGCGAAGGCGCCGAGCCGGGTCCGCCACAGCAGCCACAGCATCGCGCCGATGCCGCCGAGCACGTGGATGCCGTGCAGGCCGGTCATCATGAAGTAGATCGCAGAAGAAGATCTGCGCGTTCTTGGGCTCGGCGGACCGGTGCAGCCGCCGGCGCCGTGGTCGGAGCGAGACCGGCCGGCCCCGCCGCCGAGGGCGGGATCTTCGAGCGCTCCGCGTCGCCGGCGGTCGGAGCGGCGGCCGGCGCACCTGCAGCCGGGGGAGCGGTCTCGCCGCCCGGGGCCGCCGGCTCGGGCTGGTGCTCGGCGCCGCCGGCCTCGTGGCCCGGGGCGTGCACGTCGGGGTGGTAGCTGGCTCGCCCAGAGCAGCCCGTGCTGCCACTTGTGGCTGTACTCGACGTACTTGATGCCGAGGAAGCCGAAGCGCGCACAGGAGGGTCAGCGACAGCATCAGCTCGAGCAGCTCGCGCCTGCCGCAGCTGCGCCGCGCGCACCGCCCAGGCCATGGTGAAGCTGCGAGCAGATCAGGACGACGGTGTTGATCGCGCCCAGGTTCTTGTCCAGGAACTGGTGGGCGTAGATGAAGATCTCGGGGTGGTTGGCCCGGTAGACCGCGTAGGCGCAGAAGAGCCCGCCGAAGAACAGGATCTCGGTGGCCAGGAAGAGCCACATCCCGAGCTTGCCCGACTCGAACTGCTGCTCGGCGTTCTCGAAGTGGTGGGCGAGGTGCGGGTCGTGGTGCGCCGTGCGTCAGCATGCGTCGACATCAGCGGCCTCCGCCCGCCGCGCCGGATCGCGGCCGGGTCGCGGCGGACGTAGCCGCCGATCCCGGGTCGTCAGACCAGAGCGCTCGAGGTCGTAGGGGTCGCCGGCCACCGAGCTCGTGCTCGAAGTTGTGGTGCGGCGGCGGCGAGGCGGTCTGCCACTCCAGGGTCGCGGCGCCCCACGGGTTGCCGGGCGCCGCGCTCGCCGCGGACGAGCGAGTGGAGCAGGTAGCCGGCGACGACGAAGAAGCCGAGCGCCAGGATGTAGGAGCCGATCGGTCGAGACCTGGTGGTAGGCGGTGAACTGCGGCGAGGTAGTTGTAGTAGCGGCGCGGCATGCCCGTGGCTGCCCATGACGAACTGGGTGAAGAAGGTCAGGTTGAAGCCGACGAAGATCAGCAGCGCGGCGACCTGCGCCCAGCGTCTCGCTGTACATCCGGCCGAACATCTTCGGCCACCAGTAGTGCAGCCCGCCGAGGAAGGCGATCACCGTGCCGCCGATCATCACGTAGTGGAAGTGGGCGACGACGAAGTAGGTGTCGTGCAGGTGGACGTCGGTGGCGAGCGCGCCGAGGAAGAGGCCGGTCAGGCCGCCGATGCGCGAACAGGAAGAGGAACGACAGCGCGTAGAGCATCGGCGTCGTCGAGCCGGATCGAGCCCTTGTACATCGTGGCGAGCCAGTTGAAGACCTTGATCGCCGAGGGGATCGCCACGATGAAGGTCAGGGCGCGGAAGATCATGTTGGCCAGCGCCGGACTGGCCGCTGGTGAACATGTGGTGGCCCCAGACCAGGAAGCTGAGCAGGGCGATGGCGATCGACTGAGTAGGCGATGAAGCGGTAGCCGAAGATGTGCTTGCGGCTGAAGACCGAGATCAGCTCGCTGATGACGCCCATCGCCGGCAGGATCATGATGTAGACGGCCGGGTGGGAGTAGAACCAGAAGAAGTGCTGGAACAGCACCGGGTCGCCGCCGAGCGCGGGGTCGAAGATGCCGATGCCCGAGCGCGCGCTCGGCGATCAGCAGCAGCAGCGTGATGCCCAGCACCGGCGTGGCCAGCACCTGGATGATCGCGGTGCGCGTACAGGGCCCACAGGAACAGCGGCATCCGGAACCAGGTCATGCCCGGCGGCCGCAGCTTGTGGATCGTGACGATGAAGTTGAGCCCGGTGAAGATCGAGCTGAAGCCGAGGATGAAGACGCCGAGCGTCACCGAGATCACCGCGGTGCCGGTGGTCGGTGCTGTAGGGCGTGTAGAAGGTCCAGCCGGTGTCGACCGCGCCGAGGACGATCGAGACCAGGGCGAAGAGCGCGCCGATCACCCAGCAGGTAGAAGCTGGCCAGGTTCAGCCGCGGGAAGGCCACGTCCTTGGCGCCGAGCATCAGCGGCAGGACGAAGTTGCCCGAGCGCCGCCGGGATGCCCGGGATGATGAACAGGAAGATCATGATCGCGCCGTGCAGCGTGAACATCTGGTTGTAGGTGTCGGCGTCCATGATCGTGCTGGCCGGGCGTCAGCAGCTCGGTGCGGACCAGCAGGGCGAAGATGCCGCCGAGCAGGAACGACGCCGAGGATCGACGACCAGGTACATCACGCCGATCCGCTTGTGGTCGAGGGTGAAGAGCCAGGACAGCAGGCCCTGGCTCGTGGGTGAGGTAGTTCTCGCGGTCCGGCCCGCCGGCCGGCGTCGGCCAGCGCCTGCAGGTCGTCGTGTCGCGGTGGCCATGCGACTCCTCCTCCGCCTACTTGGCGAGCGACTTGAGGTACGCGATGAGGGCGGTGATCTCCTCGTCCTTGAGGCGGCCCTGGTAGGTCGGCATCACCGGCTCGTAGCCGGCGACGATCTTCGCCTGCGGGCTCGAGGATCGACTCGCGGATGTAGTTCTCGTCGACCACGCACGGACTGGCCGTCGGCCATGACGGCTGGTCTGCGCCGAAGACGCCCTGGAACGTCGGGCCGATCCCGGCGGTCGCCGTCGACCGAGTGGCACTGCGTGCAGCCGCGCACGCTGGTAGAGCATGCGCGCCGGCCTCGGCCGGCGGCATGCGTGCTCGAGGAAGTCGGACGGCCTCGTCGAGCCACGTGCTCGAACTCGCCCGGCTCGTGGACGACGACCTTGGCGAGCATGTCCGAGTGGCTGGTGCCGCAGTACTCGGCGCAGAAGAGCGTCGTACTCGCCGGGCTCGGTCGCCTCGAACCAGACCTTGGTGTAGCGGCCGGGGACGACGTCCTGCTTGATGCGGAAGGCCGGGACGAAGAAGCTGTGGATCACGTCCTCGGACGATCATCACGAGCCGCACCGGCCGGTCGACCGGCACGTGCAGGTTCGCGTCGACGTAGCCGTTGGGGTAGGTGAACAGCCACTTCCACTTCTGGCCGGTCGACCTGGATCTCGTAGGCGTTCGCCGGCGGCGTCGCCATGTCGAGGAAGCCCTTGAAGCCCGAGGCAGAAGATCACGACCACGAGGACCAGCGGGATCGCCGGTCCAGATGAGCTCGAGCGGCGTGTTGTGGCTCGGCGACGGCCTGCGGCGTCGTGCCCGTCGCGGCGCCGGTAGCGGATGACGAAGAGCACCATCAGGGCGACGATCAGCGACGAAGAAGAACACCGAGATGCCAGAAGATGAAGTAGAAGAGCCAGTCGACGCTCGCCGCGGCGGTCGAGGCCTGGGCGGCAGCCAGAACGACGTCCGGCTTCGGCCGCGGCCGCCAGCGTCGGACGAGCGGCTGCGTCATGCTCCGACCGCTCTCGGCGGCGCAGCCCTGACTTCCCGTCGTCGTGCGTCGATCGCGTCAGCCCGCGCCGTGCTCCATGCGGTGTCGCCAGCCGAGCTCCCTGATCTCGGCGTCAGCCGAGCTGTCAGCGGCGACGTCCCGGACCAGAGCGACCAGGACGTGCCGAGCACGAGCAGCGTCACGCCCCGCCGAGGCGCATGATGTTCATCGCGGCCGGGGCGTAGCGTCCCGCGCTCGGCGTCGTAGTGGAAGCAGAAGAGCAGGAGCTGGTCGATCGGCGAGCCGATCGTTGCCCTCGGCCGCCTCGACCAGGGAGAGCCGCAGGGTCTGCGGGTCGGGTACTCGATCCCGTACAGGTAGCGCGAGACCCGGCCGTCGGGCGTGAGCCACGAAGAGTCGCCGCGGCGTGGGCGTACTCGCCGCGTCTCGTCGGTCGTAGCGGTAGCCGAAGCCGACGGCCTCGGCGAGCCGGCGGATCGCCGCTTCGCTCGCCGGTCAGGAAGTGCCAGCCGGCGGCGGCCTCCGGGCCGCCGTAGCTGCTTGAGGTAGTTCTGCTTCTTGAGCTTGGCGAGGGTCGGGCGTCTCGAGCGGGTCGATGCGGACCGTGACGATCTCGAACTCGCTCGCCCGGCGTCCAGTCGAGCTCCTGCAGACCGGCCACGAGCCCGTTGAGCACGCAGGCCGCAGAGCATCGGGCAGCGGTAGTAGACGAGGGTCAGGATGACCGGCCGGTCGCCGGTCGAAGTAGTCGCCGAGCGGCGACCGTGCGTCCGTCCTCGTCGATGAACTCGAGGTCGAGCGGGAGCTGGGCGTCGAGGTGCTCCGTCGATGCCGACGTCCTCGAGCGCGTCGGGCAGCGGCTCGGTCGCGACCTGCGCGGCGCGCGGGCGCGTGACGCCGCCGCAAGGCCAGCGCGACGATGAGAGTCGCGATGCGCCGCAGTCGCGACACTGGATCACGCCCCTTCGCCGCGTCTCGCACCGCTTAACGGGTCTGCGCGACGCGTCCAGATTCCGCCGACGACCAGCTCCATCGCCCGCTCGATCGGGATGCGCGACGACGCCGGCCTGCTGGTCGACCCAGCGGTAGCGCGTTGAGCTGCGCCCGCTGCTCGGCGTCGAGCCGGGCGCAGCGCCTCGGAGCGGCTCGCTGCTAGATCTTGCGGCGCGAGCTCGGCGCGCTCCATGCTGGTAGAACAGCGCCTGCGAGCAGCGACGATGATCACGAACAGCACGATCGCGCCGACGCATGACCGACGATCGCGCTGGCGGAGACGTTGGGATCGTCGTAGCGCATCGATCCGGCTCCCGCTCACGCGTTCTCGAAGGCCAGGGACTCGGCGAGCCGCGGGTCGCTCGCCGGGACCAGGGCGCGACGCCGCGAGGCGCCAGAACAGCGCGCCGACGAAGAGCCCGGCCAGGCCGAGGAAGCAGAGCAGGTCGAGCAGGCCGAAGCGGGCCACGCCGGGGCGCGAACTCCGGGCATGACCAGCCAGTACAGGTCGACCCAGTGCATGGCCGAGCAGCCACGCCGCGGCCACGGCCAGCAGCGCCGGCCGGCGCTTGGGCGAGCGCGAGATCAGCGCCAGGAACGGCAGCACGAAGTGGCCGAACAGCAGCGCGAGGCTGACCCAGGTCCAGCCGCCGGTCTGCCGCCGGAGGAACCAGCCGGTCTCCTCGGGGATGTTGGCGTACCAGATCAGCATGTACTGCGAGAAGGCGATGTAGGCCCAGAAGACGATGAAGGCGAACAGCAGCTTGCCCAGGTCGTGGTAGTGCTCGACGGTGATCACCGCGTCGCCAGGCGGCCCGGCCGCTGCAGCGACGAACAGCAGCGATCGGCAGCAGCGCGAAGAAGCCGACCACGCCGCCGGCGAAGTAGTAGACGCCGAAGATCGTGCTGAACCAGTGCGGGTCGAGCGACATCAGCAGGTCGAAGGCGGCGAAGGTCGCGGTCAGCGCGAAGAGCGATCATGCCCGGCGCCGCTGCGCCGCTCCATCCGCAGGGTCAGTCGCGGGTCGCCGAGCTCGTCCTGCGCGCAGCGAGCGGCGCCAGAAGATAGCGGGCGAGCACGATCCAGACCGCGAAGTAGACCGCCACGCGGACGACGAAGAAGGTCGGGTTGAGGAAGCCGGCTCTTGCCTGCGAGCAGCGGGTCGGCGGCGACCGCCTCGGCGTGGGTCCAGTGGTAGAGGTGGTGCAGGCCGAGCAGCGATCGGGACGGCCAGCAGCGCCAGCAGGCAGCACGTTGGCGGCCAGCGCCTCGGCGATCCGCCGCACCACCACGCTCCAGCCGGCGCGGGTGAGGTGCTGGAGCAGCACGAAGAACAGCGCGCCGAGCGCCAGAGCTCAGGAAGAACGCGAAGCTGACCAGGTAGGAGTCGAAGAAGCGCTCGACGCCGCCGCTCGGCGGCCGAGCGCCAGCGAGCCGCCGAGCGCCGACCGCGGCCGGCGACGCCGACCGCGCCGCCAGGCGATCACGGCGTACCGGGCGCCGAGCTCACCGAGGTCGGCGGTCTCGCGTGACGATCGTCGAGCCGTGTCGTGCATGCTCGCTCGCCCCTCAGCGCAGCTGCGGCGCGCAGCTCGGGCGGCACGTCGTCGACGCGTGGCGTTCTGGCTGCGCTGCAGCGCCCGGACGTAGGCGACGATCGCCCAGCGGTCCTCGACCGGGATCTGCGGGCCGTAGGCCGGCATGTTGCGGATGCCGTTGGTGATCGTGTTGAAGAGGTGGCCCGTCGGGCCGCGACGCGGACCAGGTCGGTGTGGAGCGAGGACGGCGGCGTCCAGGTGCCCTCCTGCAGCCGCGTCGGCGCGCTGGGCGACCATGCCGTCGCCGGCGCCGGCGAGGCCGTGGCACGGCGCGCAGAAGATGTCGAAGCGCTCGCGCCCGCCGCGCGAGCATGCGCCATCGTCACCGGCACCGGGAACGTCGTCCACCCAGCCGTCGCCGGCGATGCCGCGGTAGATCGTGCGTCGTCGTCGCAGCTCGCCGCGGGCGACGGTGCCGTCGCACCGGCGGCCGCATCGCGCGGCCGTCGGCGAACAGCGGGTTGCGCTGCCTGGGGCTTGAACTTGCGGCTGGTTGTCCATGTCCGGGACGAGGTGGATCCGGGGCTGGGCGCTGGTCGCGACGCGGGCCCGGGCGATCAGCGCCAGCGGCACCAGCGACAGCGACGACCAGGACCACGCAGGGCGTAGACCAGCCAGCGCGGCATCGGTCAGTCCTCCAGCTCCTCGACGTCGACGCGTGCCGCCGAGCGACGCGAGCAGCGCGCGGGTCCGCGCCGCGTCGAAGCTGCGGATCCGCCGCCTCGATCGCAGATGAAGAAGCGGTCGTCGGTGGCCCGCCGGAAGCGCTCGCTGCGGAAGAGCGGGTGGTGAGAGCTGCGGCAGGCCGTTGAGCGACGAGCATGCCGACCGAACGCGCGTGAGCGCGGCGAACAGGACCGTCAGCTCGAAGGTGACCGGGATGTTGGCCGGCAGGCTGAAGAGCGGCTTGCCGCTGATCACGAACGGGTAGTCGACGCGCGTTCGTCCACCACTGCAGCAGGAGCGCCGCCGGCGGCCCCGGTCAGCCCGGCGCCGAGACGACCAGGCAGGGCAGCTTGGTCGGCGCGGAGGCCCATCGCGCCGTCGAGGCCGTGGACCGGGAACGGGCGAGTGGCAGTCCCAGCGCGTGTAGCCCGGCGTCGCGCACCGGCGCGGCCGCCGTCGAGCAGCGCGTCCGGCGTCTCGAACTCGGCCAGCAGGCCGAACGAGCTGCGCCGCTCGACGATGCGCGCTCTCGCCCGTCCGGCTCGTCGCTGCTGCGTCGGCTGGTCGGCGACCTCGCCGCGGTAGTCGCCGTGGCCGCGGTGGCCGTGGTGGTCGAGGTGGGCCTGCGGCATGACGCCCTTGACCTCGGCCATGGCGACCATCGGCAGGAAGCGCACGAACAGCAGGAACAGCGTGAAGAACAGGCCGAAGCTGCCGACGCAGCGTGAGCACGTCGACCCAGGTCGGCGTGAAGTAGCCCCAGCTCGACGGCAGGAAGTCGCGGCTGCAGCGAGGTGACGATGATCACGAAGCGCTCGAACCACATGCCGATGTTGACGAGGATCGCGACGACGAACAGCAGCCACGGCGTGGTGCGCGGACCTGCTTGAACCAGAAGAGCTGCGGCGCGATCACGTTGCAGGTGACCATGATCCAGTAGGCCCAGGCGTAGGGGCCCGAACGCGCGGTTGAGGAAGGCGAACTGCTCGTAGGGGTTGCCGCTGTACCAGGCGATGAAGAACTCGATCGCGTAGGCGTAGCCGACCATCAGCCCGGTGGCCAGGATGATCTTGGTCATGTTCTCGAGGTGGCGCAGCGGTGATGAGGTCCTTCAGCCCGAAGAACTGCGCGGGCCGGGATCGATCAGCGTCACCACCATCGCGAAGCCGCAGAAGATCGCGCCGGCGACGAAGTAGGGCGGGAAGATCGTCGTGTGCCAGCCCGGGCAGCTGCGACGACGGCGAAGTCGAAGCTGACCACCGAGTGCACGCGAGAGCACCAGCGGCGTGGCGAGCGCGGCGAGCAGCAGGTAGGCCCGCTCGTAGTGGTGCCAGTGCCGGTTCGAGCCGCGCCAGCCGAGGCGCGAGCAGGCCGTAGACGATCTGCGCGGATCCTGCGTCGTCGCGCGGTCGCGCAGCGTCGCCAGGTCGGGGATCATGCCCATGTACCAGAACAGCAGCGAGACCGTGGCGTAGGTGCTGACCGCGAAGACGTCCCACAGCAGCGGGCTGCGGAAGTTCGGCCACATCGCCATCTGGTTCGGGATCGGGAACAGCCAGTAGGCGAGCCACGACGCGGCCGACGTGGATCGCCGGGAACAGGCCGGCGCAGATCACGGCGAAGATCGTCATCGCCTCGGCGAAGCGGTTGATCGCGGTGCGCCACTTCTGCCGGAACAGGAAGAGGATCGCCGAGATCAGCGTGCCGGCGTGGCCGATGCCGACCCAGAAGACGAAGTTGACGATCGCGAAGCCCCAGCCGACCGGGTTGTTGACGCCCCAGACGCCGATGCCGGTCGACGATCAGGTAGCCGATCATCGCGACCAGCACGCCGGTCAGCGCGACGGAGACGCCGAACGCGATGTACCAGGCCCGCGGCGGCTTCGGGGCTGCTCGGCGATGCCGCAGACCGTCTCGGTGACCGACGTCGAAGTCGTTGTCCGCCGAGGACCAGCGGCGGCGCGCCGCGTCGGGTCGTCGGCGGTGTTGTCGAGGTAGCTCGTCGGCTCGGTCGCGATCACGCCCATGCTCATGGCCTCGTGCGTGCGTCCGAGCCGCCGCCGGCCGCGGTTGCGGAGCCGGGCCAGGTAGCGGCGTGCGCGGCTTGACGTTCAGCTCGGCGAGCATGCGCGTAGGCGCGCGGGTCGCTCGTGCAGCTTCGCGCACCCGGCTCGTCGGGTCGTTGAGGTCGCCGAAGACGATCGCCCGGGTCGGGCAGGCCTGCGCGCAGGCGGGCGCGACCTCGCCGTCGCGCGATCGGGCGCCGCTCGTTCTTGGCCGCGATCTTGGCCGCGTTGATGCGCTGCACGCAGAAGGTGCACTTCTCCATCACGCCCGCGGCTGCGCACCGTGACCTCGGGGTTGTAGCACCATCTTCTCGATCTGCGGTGAGCTCCTTGTGGTAGTTGAAGAAGTTGAAGCGCCGCACCTTGTACGGGCAGTTGTTGGAGCAGTACCGCGTGCCGACGCAGCGGTTGTAGACCATGTCGTTGAGGCCCTCGTCGGCTGTGCACGGTGGCCGCCACCGGGCAGACCTGCTCGCAGGGCGCGTTCTCGCAGTGCTGGCAGGTCACCGGCTGGTGCGCCACGCTCGGGTCGCTCCGGGTCGCCGGCGAAGTAGCGGTCGACGCGGATCCAGTGCATCTCGCGGCCGCTGCAGCACCTGCGTCCTTGCCGACCACCGGGATGTTGTTCTCGGCCTGGCAGGCGACGACGCAGGCGTTGCAGCCGATGCAGGCGTTGAGGTCGATCGCCATGCCCCACTGCTCGCCCTCGTACTGCGTGCTCCTGCCACAGCGACACCAGCGGCGGGTGGTGGACCGCGTGGCGCGATCGACCTCGGGGTGCGGCGAGGAACTCGTCGAGGGTGGCCTCGCGCACCAGCGTGCCGACGC
The DNA here is from genome assembly GCA_963714745.1 of uncultured Acidobacteriota bacterium. Classification (GTDB taxonomy): domain Bacteria; phylum Acidobacteriota; class Thermoanaerobaculia; order Thermoanaerobaculales; family Sulfomarinibacteraceae; genus CAVQPK01. Next base: position 215,008 of record CAVQPK010000005.1, on the reverse strand, counting down.
GGACGTTGCGGGCCTCGAAGCCGCACCGTGTCGATGGCGTGGTGGTCCTGGGTGCGTGGCGAGGTCGTACGCGCCGGCCGGTCGAGCTGATCGACGACCCCGGACGGCAGCCACGGCGCGGCCGACCGGCGCAGCGGGTAGACGTCGACGCCGACGCCGGCTGCCGACCCTGCCCGGCCGCCGTGCGGCCGTAGCCGAAGGCGACCGTCAGCGATCGTGCGCCGCCTGGCCGGGCAGCGACGTAGACCGGCAGCTCGAGCCGTGACGCCCGCGGCCGCCACCGCGGCCACGTCGCCGTGGCGACGCCGAGCGCGCGGGCGGTCGCCGGCGAGACCAGCGCGGCGTTGTCCCAGGTGAGCTTGGTGAGCGGGTCCGGCAGCTCCTGCAGCCAGCCGTTGTTGGCGAAGCGGCCGTCGAGCAGCTTGGGGTCGCCGACCAGGACGCAGCTCGGGAGCGTCGGCGGTCGGCAGCCGGGCCGCGATCGCGGCCGCGAGCGGCGCACTCCGCGGCGACCAGGGAGACGCGAGCTCACCGCAGGCCCGACCTCGGGCCACGCGGTGCCCGACCAGCGCCGTCGTGCAGCGGCCGTCCGCCACGCGCCGTCGAAGTCGACGCCTCCGGCGCGGCGTGAGCGTCGCGCGGACGAGGTCGTGGCCGCTCGCGCGCGCTCGCTCGCCGAGCGCCGCGGCCAGCAGCTCGATCGCGCTCCGGCCGCCGTACAGCGGCTCGATCAGCGGCTGCAGCACGGTCAGCGTCCCGTCCCAGGCCCGGGCGTCGCCCCAGCTCTCGAGGAAGTGGGCCACGGGAGGTGCCAGGTGCACGAGCGCGCGGTCTCGTTCTCGCTCAGCCGCGAGGTGGATCGTGGTCGCCGCCCGTCCCAGCGCCTCCGGCGAAGTCGAGGTCGGCCGGGGCGTCGCAGGCCGGGTTGCCGCCGAGGATCAGCAGGGTGTCGATCTCGCCCGGCCTCGAGCCGTTGAACCAGGCGGGCGATCGACGCCGGGTGCGCCGGCCCGGTCGGGCTCGGGGTCCTCGGTCAGGAGGACGGTGTTGCCGACCGCGCCGAGGGCGACGTTGATCGCGCGCGAGCGCGTGCACCGCCGCCGGCTGGCGCGGGCCGGCCAGCACCAGCGAGTCCCCGCCGGCTGCGGCGAGGTCGCGGGCCAGGCCGACCGCGAAGTCGTGCCGACTCGGCCGGCGCCTCCGCCGCGCTCAGCGGACCGCGCAGCGGGGCCGGGAGGTCGAGGCCGTGCGCGGTCTCCAGCTCACGGGCGACCGCGGCGAGCAGTCGCGCCACCGCCTCGGCGGGCACCGCCAGCCGGTGGTCGGCGACGCGCGCCGGTGAGGCAGTAGCCGGGCTCGGCGACCCACAGCCGGCTCATGGTCGTCTTGGTCGGGGCGCCGGCGCGCGGCGAACTGGCGCGCCAGTGGCGAGCGACGCCGGGTGGTCGGTGCAGGGGGTCCGCGTCGAGCAGACCACGACCCGGGCGCGGTCGAGCCGCGGGTGGAGCCGGAGCGGGCGGCCGAAGGCGATCGCGGACCCCTTCGCGCTCGTTGTCGCGCGGCTCAACGGCTCGTACTCGTACCAGCGCGGCGTCGGGCAGCGCCCGCGCGCAGCTCGGCCCGGAGCGCGGGCGAGGGTCGGCGACGACGAAGGCCTCGGAGAGCACCGCAAGGCCCCGTCCGCGCCGCTCGCGCGAAGGCGGCGAAGTGGCCCGCCGCGAAGCGGTCGAACTCCTCCCAGGTGGTGGCGATCTCCTGGCCGCCCTCGCGCCGGACCGGGGTCCGGCTGCGGTCCGGATCGTACAGCTCGAGCACCGTGGCCTGGAGCACCGCGGCGGCTCGCGCCGAGGCTGGCGGGGTGGAGCGGGTTGCCCTCGATCTTGATCGGCCGGCCGTCGTAGCTGGTCACCAGCAGGCCGACCGCGGCCGCCGCCCAGCTCCATCGCGGTGGCGTACGCCCGCGGCACGCCCGGGGTGCGGCCCTCCGGCCGGTGGGCGAAGGGCACGATCTCCTCCTCGGGCCAGCGGCACGCGGTCAGGCCGGCGAGCGCCAGCGAGGCGCCCATGACCTTGAGGAACTGGCGCCGGGTCGCCGGCGGCAGCCTCTCCCACGTCTCGCCGGGGAACTCGCGCTCGACGATCTCCCGAAACTCCGGGGTCTGGGCGAGCTCGTCGAGGCTCCGCCAGTAGCTCCAGCCGGGCTGACGTCGGTCTTTCATCGATGACATGTCGCGCAGTCCGCCGAAGGGTTGATGTTGGAGGTCTCGCGCAGCTGGAGGCCGAGCTCGAGCTGGTCCTTCTCGGGCGACCCAGTCCATGCTGGTCACGAACTCGACCGGGCGCAGGTGCTTCTCCGGGGCACGGTGGCAGTCCAGGCACCAGCCCATGCTCAGCGGCTCGACCTGGTACACCACCTCCATCGTGTCGACCCGGCCGTGGCAGGAGACGCAGCCGACGCCGCGGCTCACGTGGGCGCTGTGGTTGAAGTAGACGTAGTCGGGCAGGTCGTGGACCCGGATCCACTCCACCGGCATGCCGGTCGCGTTCGAGTCGCGCACCGGGATCAGCTTCTCGCTCTCGGTCCGGATCATCGAGTGGCAGTTCATGCAGGTCTGGGTCGGCGGGATGGCCGCGTAGGCCGCCGTCTCGACCGTGGTGTGGCAGTAGCGGCAGTCGATCCCGAGCTGGCCGACGTGGAGTGCGTGGCTGTAGGGCACCGGCTGCTCGGGGGCGTAGCCGACGTCGGTGGTCTTGGGTGAGAACCCGAACCACACGATGAGGACCGCGTAGATGAGACCGCCCGCCGCACCGAGAGCGATTGCTGGTCTCAACAGGTTGGTCCATCTTGGGAAGACAAAATGATGGTGCGATTGATCTTCCATCATGAGAACGAATCCTAGCTTTCCCGACGGGTGAAGTCAAGCAAGAACGGCGTAGAATCCGGGTTCATGGACGTCCCGGTCGATCTTCGGTCCGACACGGTAACACAGCCAACCGCCGCGATGCGGCGCGCCATGGCCTCGGCCGAGGTCGGCGACGACGTCTACGGTGAGGACCCCACGATCCGCCGTCTGGAGGAGCGTGCGGCTGCGCTCCTCGAGCGTGAGGCCTCGGTCTTCGTGCCGTCGGGCACGATGGGAAACCAGATTGCGGTCCACCTCCACTGTCGGCCCGGCAGCGAGGTGGTGGGTGAGGCGGCGAGCCACGTCTTCCACTTCGAGATGGGCGCGATGGCGGCGCTCAGTGGCGCCCTGCCGCGTCCGGTTGCGAGCTCCGGCGGCGTGCTCGACCCGGAGGCGGTCGACCGCGCGATTCAGCCCAGGGCCGGCTACCGCACGCCGACCGCGTTGGTGCTGCTGGAGAACACGCACAATCTGGCTGGCGGGCGGGTGACCCCGGCGGGACGGATGCGGGAGCTGGTTGCGGTCGCCCGGCGCCACGGGCTGCCGGTCCACCTCGACGGGGCGCGGGTGCACAACGCGGCGGCGGCGCTGGGGCTCCCCGCCGCCGAGCTCGCTCGCGGCTGCGACACGGTGATGTTCTGCCTCTCCAAGGGGCTGGCGGCGCCGGTCGGGTCGATGCTGGTCGGAGATGCCGCAACCGTCGTCGAGGCGCGCAGAGTGCGCAAGATGTTCGGCGGCGGCATGCGGCAGGCGGGGGTGCTGGCGGCCGCCGGCCTGGTCGCGCTCGACGAGATGCTGCCGCGGCTCGGCGAGGACCATGTCACCGCGCGGCGGCTCGCCCAGCGGCTCGCGGAGATCCCGGGCGTCGAGCTCGACCCCGCCATGGTCGAGACCAACATCGTGTTCTTCCGGTTGACCGCGGACGCGGCGCTCGACGCGAACGGGCTCGCACTGCGCCTCGCCGAGGAGGGCGTGCTGGTGCACGCGCTGGACCCCACGAGCATCCGCATGGTGACCCACTACCAGATCTCGACCGACGACGTCGAGCGAGCCGCCGCCTCCGTCGCCCGCCTGCTCCGGGACGCAAGGCCGGCGGACTGATCCGGGGCCTGCCCGCCTTGGAGCGCCGTCCGGCCGACCGAAGGGCGCGGCCTTGAGGCTGTCTCGAAACTCGAGCAGATTCGCCGCATCCTGACCTCCGTCGCGGGTCGGGGTGCGCGCGGCATTCTGAACCGAGAAGGCGCACAGAACGTGAAGGCCGTGTGTGGGCCCTCTTGGGAGGCCCCTTCGCGGTTCACTCGAAGACGTCGGGAGGGACATCGAGTGGGCGCGGAGAAGCGGGCCGACAGGAGCAGTGAGACGGGCTCCGAGCTCCGCCTCTGCGGCATCCCCCGCGCGTCGTGTGGTGAACCTCAGGGTGGGGGGAGGGTGAGGTTGGAGCCGGGCATGGCGGGGCGGCCCCGGTTCGGGCGGCCGCGCTCGGGCAGGCCGCCTCCGAGGGGCGGCAGCGTGATCGTGGGCCCGACGTGGCCGGGCGGAGTCGGCGCCGGTGGAGGCAGGAGACCGCCGCCCGACAGCCACACCCACTGGGCGAAGTTCGCGACGTCGGTCATGCCGCGCGCGAGCGACACCGCGGCGACCCCGAACGCCACCGACCGGTCGTCGAACACCCGCCAATCCCGGAGCGAACCGTCGCGGTAGAACTCCTCGCCGACGAATGGGTACAGCGCCGTGCTGCGAGCCAGGATCGCGTCCGCCGCCGGGGCGACCTCGCCGCCCACCACGAGCAGCTGGTCGCGGCCGTAGTAGACCAACCGCACGCGGGCCCGGACGGAGTCGGCGTAGCTCTGGTACGCCGCCGCGTAGAGCGCCTCCCGCGGGTCGTCATGGGCCGCGGCGAGGGGGTCGTTGGCGTCCAGCACGCGGACCGCGAGGACTCCGACCTCCTCGACCAGCTCCTCGAGCGGGACCGGCTCGAGCAGGGCGCTGCGGCAACGCAGTGCCTGGTCGATCAGCGCGTCGCGGAGGCTGCCGGGGGCCGCGGCGCGCCACGACGGCGGCGCTGCGAGCCCACGCTGGATGCCGGCATCGTAGCGGCGGTGGTGACGGCGAACCTGGCGCGCGAGGTCCGGCGGAAAGAAGTCGACGGCGCTCCAGGCCACGTGGCGGACGGTCGGGCCGCTCCAGCCCCACGAAGCCGCCGCGGCGGCGAGCAGGAGCACCAAGCGGGCGCCGCCCCCAAAGCGGCGCCGGCGGCGCCGGGCGGTGGAACCGGCGCCGCTCAGGAGGCGTCGTCCCCGCTCGAGTCGAGCAGCTCGAGGACGCGAGCGCGGATCTCGCCGGCGACGGTCGGGGCGTAGCCCTGGTAGACCTGCTCGGCGCGACCGTCGGGCCGGATGAGGAAGCTGGTCGGGATGGCTCGCACCCGCAGCACGGCGAGGTCGCGGTCGCTCATCCTGTACACCGGGATCGCGAGCCGCGCCGAGTCCAGGAACCGCAGCGCGGCGGTGTTGGACGAGTCCATGGTCACCGTCACGAAGACGAAGCCCTTGGCGGCGAGGTCGTCGTAGAGGCGCTGGAACTCCGGCAGCTCGTAGCGGCACGGCCCGCACCAGCTCGCCCAGAAGGTGAGCAGCACCGGGCGGCCCCGGAAGCTCCCGAGCGGCACCGGCGCGCCGCCGTCGCGGGCGAGAGGGACCAGGCTCACGTCGGGAAACATCGGCGGCTCGGCGGCGGAGCCGAAGGTGGCGGCGAGGGCGACGAGCACGATGGCGGAGACGTTTCTCCATCTCATGCGGGCATCATACACGGCGGTCGAGGCCCTCGGATCGAGCCATCCCAGGATGGCGTCGAGGTTGACTTGCGCGAAATTTCACAAACTCGGACCCCATGGTAGACTCCGCGCCATGAGCTGGGAACTGCACGACGTCGCGATCATCGGCGGGGGAATGATGGGTCGTTCCATCGCCACCAAGGCGGCCCAGGAGGGCCTCAACGTGTGCGTCAAGGAGCTCTCGATGGAGCGCGCCGAGCAGTGCCGGCGCGAGCTCGAGGCCGAGCTCGACCACTCCATCCAGCGCTTCGACCGCACCGAGTCCGAGAAGAAGGCGATCCTGTCGCGGATCCGGTGGGTGACGCAGTTCGACTGCGCGGCCGAGTGCAACCTCGCGATCGAAACCGTGCAGGAGGACTTCGCCGTCAAGCGCGAGATCGTGCGCGAGCTCGATCACCTGATGCCGCGCGAATGCCCGATCGTGATCAACACCTCGACCCTGTCGATCACCGAGATCGCCGCAACCTGCACCCGACCCGAGCGGATCCTCGGCATGCACTTCCTCTATCCGGTCACCTCGACCCGAGTGGTCGAGGTGGTGCGCGGTCAGCTGACCTCCGACGAGGTGCTCGAGCACTCGATGACCTTTGCGCGGGTGCTCGACAAGGTGCCGATCAAGGTTTTCGAGATGCCCGGCTTCGTCACCACGCGGGTGGTGCTGCCGCTGGTCAACGAGGCGATCCACACGGTCATGGAGGGGGTCGCGGACGCTGCGGACGTCGACCTGGCGCTGAAGCTGGGTTACGACTTCCGCACCGGACCGCTGGAGTGGGCGGACCGGGTCGGGCTCGACAAGGTGCTGAACTGGCTCCAGCACCTCCATCAGGAGAGCGGTGAGCCGAGGTTCCGGCCGTGCCCCCTGCTCAAGCGTCTGGTCCGAGCCGGCCTGCTCGGCGCCCGCACCGGCCGCGGCTTCTTCACCTACGACAAGAACCGGCGTCGACTCGACCGGCTGCCGGACGATCGGCCCGGACTCGCCTGACGCCGGATCGCCTAACGCGAGGACCCGGAGGACGCCCCATGAAAGTGCTCGTGCTCAACAGCGGCTCGTCGTCGGTGAAGTTCCAGGTCATCGAGACCGATCTCGAACGCATGAACGCCCACCGGGACGAGACCCTCGCAGTCGGTCTGGTGGAGAAGATCGGGCTCGCCGACTCCCGCCTGGTGCTCACCGTCCCCGGACGCGAGACCTACCAGGACTACCGCGAGATCCTCGAGCACCGGGCGGCGATCGACTGGGTGCTGCGCCTGCTGAGCGACCCCGAGCACGGCGTTCTCGCTCAGGTCACAGACATCGGGGCGGTCGGTCACCGGGTCGTCCACGGCGGCGAGGCGTTCGCCTCGTCGGTCTTGATCACCCCGGAGGTGGTCGCGAAGATCGAGGAGTGCTCGGTGCTGGCGCCGCTCCACAACCCGCCGAACCTGCGCGGGTACCGGGCGGCGAAGCAGGCGCTGCCCGACGTGCCGCACGTCGCCGTGTTCGACACCGCCTTCCACCAGACGATGCCGGCGCACGCGTTCCTCTACGGAATCCCGTTCCAGTTCTACTCCAAGCACCACCTCCGCCGGTACGGCTTCCACGGCACCTCGCACCGCTATGTCGCGTTTCGCGGCTGTCAGATCCTCGGCTGGCAGCGGGAAGACAAGCGGCTGATCACGATCCACCTCGGGAACGGCTGCTCGCTGGCCGCGATCGACCGCGGCCGGTCGATCGACACCTCGATGGGCTTCACCCCGCTCGAGGGCCTGCTGATGGGCACCCGCTCGGGCGACATGGACCCCGCGATCATCCCGTGGCTGATGGCGATGGAGGAGATGACCCTCCACCAGTGCAATACGATGCTCAACAAGCACTCGGGCATGTACGGCATCTCCGGCGTCTCCTCGGACATGCGCGAGATTCTCAAGGCCCGCGGCCAGGGGCGTCAGCGCGCCGACGTCGCCTTCCGGATGTTCTGCTACCGGGTCAAGAAGTACGTCGGCGCCTACACCGCGGCGATGGGTGGAGTCGACGCGATCTTCTTCACCGGCGGCATCGGCGAGAACTCGCCCGAGGTGCGCGAGGCGGCCATGTCCGGCCTCGAGTACATGGGCGTCTCACTCGACCTCGAGGCCAACGCCGACCTGCGCGGGCGCGAGGGTGAGGTCACCCGCCCCGACTCACGGGTGAAGGTGATGGTGGTACCGACCAACGAGGAGAAGACCATCGCCCGTGACGTGATCCGGGTGCTGAACGACATCATGCCCACCTTCGACCCCCCGGAAACCCTGACCTGAGACCGTTGAGGCACCGAGGCCCGGAGAGCAGCGAGCTCCCGCCCACCTCCCAGATTCGCACCGCGAAGGCGCGAAGATCGCGAAGCGAAGGCAGAGAGCCGGCAACGCGGTCGCGACCTCCCGTTCGGCTCACACACCGGAGCCTCTTCGATCTTCCCGGGGCCGAGGGATCCAAGGCGCCTTGGACCCGCCTGCCCTCGATCCCCTCTTCCCTCTCGGCGTGCCTGGCGTCTTGGCGGTTCAATCCCGGGCGGGAGGGGCGCTCTGTGAGTAGAATGGTCCGGTGCAGCACCTGACAGCGTCGGAGGCGGCGGTCCTGTGCGCGGTGGCCCGTCGGGTGGTTCCCGAGGTCGCCGAGATGGACGCCGACGGACGGGCGCGCTTCGAGGTGATCGTCGATCATGCCCTCGGCCTACGGTCGGCGGCCGTGAGGCGCCAGATCGCGGTCTTCCTGGGGGTGGTGCGGATCGCTCCGGTGGTCCGCTGGGGACGTACGTTCGAGCGCCTGTCGCCGGAGCGGCAGGACGCCTGGCTGCGGGTCCTGCAGGACGGTCCGGTCACGCTGTTGAAGCAGGGCTTCTGGGGGCTCAAGGCGCTGGTCTTCATGGGCTACTACGGCCAGGAGGAGGTGGCGTCCACGATCGGCTACGCACCGGTCTTCGATGCCCTGGGGCGGCTCGATGCTGGAGCGTGAGACCGATCTCCTGGTGATCGGCTCCGGCGCCGGCGGCGGGGTCGTGGCGAAGGAGCTGGCGCCTCTGGTCGCCGCCGGAAAGCGGGTGACGCTGCTCGAGTGGGGAGCGAAGCTCAGGCCGGAGGAGTACACCGGCCGAGAGGTCGAGATGGCCGGCAGGCTCTTCTTCGACTCCGGCGGCATGTTGACCCGCGACCGCGCCATCACGGTCGCCATGGGCTGCGCCTACGGCGGTTCGACCGTGATCTACACCGGCACCTCGCTGACCGTTCCCGAGCGTGTGATCGCGCGTTGGGCAGTGCCCGGCCTGGACTGGGACGACGTCGTCGCCCGGTCCGAGAAGTACCTCGGGGAGAACAATGTCCACCTCCAGCCGGAGGAACGGATCAACGACAACAACCGCCTCTTCCTCGCCGGCTGCCGCGCGCTCGGCTACCGGGTCGAGCAGTTTCCGATCAACGTCAAGGGCTGCCGGGGCTCGAGCCTGTGCAACCTGGGCTGCCCCAACCAGGCCAAGCAGGGAACCCACGTGGTCCAGCTCCCGCAAGCCGAACGGCAGGGCGTCGAGGTGGTGACCAACTGCCGGGTGGAGCGGATCGGTGACCGTGAGGTGACGGCGGTGGTGGCCAACCCCGGCTGGGGTGAGAGCTCGCGGTGGGAGCCGGGGCCCTACCGGGTCCGCGCCAAGACGATCGTGGTCGCGGGGGGCGCGGTCCACGGCCCGGCCCTGCTGCTGCGTTCGGGCTTCGGCGAGCGGCTGCCGATGCTGGGCCGTTTTCTCACCCTGCACCCGGCGCTGATCCTGGTCGGAGAGCACAACCGGCCGATCACCAACTTCTTCGGCCATCCGAAAAGCTACTACTGCGACCAGTTCTGGGAGTCCGACCGGTTCCTGCTCGAGAGCTGTATGTACTTCCCCTTCACGACCGCGAAGAACCTGATCGGGTTCGGCGCCGAGCACTCGGAGCTGATGCGGGCCTTCCCCAGGCTGCAGATGATCCTGGTGCTGGCCCTCGACCCGGCGCTCGCGTCGAACCGGGTCGTGGTCGACGACCGGGGAGACCCGGTGGTCGACTACACGCTCACGGCGGCCGTGCTGGACTCGCTGCACGCGGCCATGAAGGCGTCGGTGAAGGTCTTCTTCGCTGCCGGCGCCGAGCGGGTGCACGCGCCGGCCGGGGCGAAGTTCTTCCTCAACCGGTCCGAGATCGAGCGGATCGATGCGTTGGTGCCGCGTGAGCGGGTCCAGCCCGGACGGATCTCGATCACCAGCGCGCATGTCATGGGAGGCTGCCGCATGGGCACATCACCCGCCGACTCGGTGACCGACTCCTGGGGTCGGGTCCACGGTGTGCCGTGGCTCCACGTCGCCGACGCTTCGCTGTTTCCCCAGTGCTCCGAGGTCAACCCCTACCTCACGGTGATGGCGCTGGCCGACCGCGTCGCCGAGGGCGTCCGCGACCGCGCGGGCGAGCTGCTCGCGTGATGCGGGTGCACGGCGCCCGCGAGGTCGTTCGCGCGCTCGAGGACGAGGGAGTGCGCGCGGTGCTCGGGATTCCCGGCACCCACAACATCGAGCTCTAGGACGCCCTCGACCGCTCGTCGGTCGAACCGATCCTGGTCACCAGCGAGCACGCTGCGGCCTTCACCGCCGACGGCATGGCCCGCACCAGCGGCTCGCCGGGCGTGCTCGCGGTGGTTCCGGGCGCCGGCGTGACCCACGCTCTGTCCGGCATCTCCGAGGCGTTGATGGACCAGACCCCGGTGGTCGTGCTCGCCACCGGGACCCGCGCCGACACCGGCCACGCGTTCCAGCTGCACGCGATCGACCAGCTCGGTGTGATGCGCCCGGTCACCAAGGCGGCGTGGCGGGCGGAGCGGGCGGACGACCTCTACCCGATGATCCGGCGGGCGTTCCGGCTCGCTCGGGCCGCCCCATGCGGTCCGGTGGCAGTGGAAATCCCGGCGAACCTCATGATGGTGGCGCAGGAGGGGTCCCAACCGTCGTTCACGGCCGAGCCTGACGAGCCGGTCCTGCCGGCCCGCGACCTCCTCGAGCAGGCGGCGCGCCGGCTCGGGAGCGCGCGCCGGCCGGCGTTCTACCTGGGGCTCGGTGCGGCGGGCGCGGGGACGAGGCTGGTCGAGCTGGCCGAGCGGCTCGGCGCCCCGGTGACCACCACCATCCAGGGCAAGGGGGTCTTTCCCGAGCACCACCCGTTGTGGCTGTGGAACGGCTTCGGCGCCCAGGCGCCGAGCTTCGTGCGCCGGGTGATGGCCGACTGCGATTGCCTGCTGGCGCTGGGCTGCCGATTCGCCGAGGTGGCCACCGGCAGCTACGGGATCGAACCACCCGAGAACCTGATCCACGTCGATATCGACGCTGGCGTGCTGGGCCGGAACTTCCCGCCCGCGCTGGCGGTGCGCTCGGACGCCGCGGTCTTCGTCGACGGGCTGCTCGCGCTGATCGCCGGCGAACGCCCGTGGCACGAGCTTGCCGAGACCATCGCCGCCGGCCACGACACCGTGCGCCGGCGGTGGTCGAAGCAGGCGAGCCGCGACCGGGTCAGCCCGGCGCGGCTGTTCAACGCCCTCGAGCGCCTCGCGCGGCCCGACGCGGTCTACACCACCGACAGCGGAAACGGCACCTTTCTGGCGATGGAGCATCTCCGGGTCGACGGAGCCAACCGCTGCATCGGGCCGGTCGACTTTTCGTCCATGGGCTACTCGGTCCCGGCCGCGGTCGGTGCCGCGATTGCGTGCCCCGGCCGCGACGTGATCGCCCTTGCCGGAGACGGCGCGCTGCTGATGACCGGCCTCGAGCTGCTCACCGCCTCGACCCGGGGCACGGGTCTGGTGGTCTGCGTGCTGCGCGACGGGGAGCTCGGCCAGATCGCGCAGTTCCAGAAGATCCCGCTGGCCCGCAAGACCTGCACCGTGCTGCCCGACTACCAGGTCGAGGACTTCGCCAGGCTGACGGGTTGCCGCTTCCTTCGGATCGCGGTCGACGCCGAGGTCGACGGGGTGATCGAGACCGCGCTCGAGCTGGCTCGAGGCGGACAGCCGGTGATGGTGGAGGTCGCCATCGACTACTCCCGGAAGACCTACTTCACCAAGGGGGTGGTCAAGACCAACTTCTTCCGCCTTCCGGGCCGAGACCGGCTGCGCATGCTCACCCGAGCCCTCGCGCGCCGGCTGTGAGCGCTGCTGAACCCCAGTGAGGGCGTTGCCCGCAACCCAAGTGACCGGTGGGCGACGGCCCGGCTCCTGCGCGCGCCCAGCGCACCACCGGGCCGACCGCGAGGACGCGGCTCGCGACCGTGACCCCGACCTCGCCGACGACGGGATCGACGGCGATCGAGGCGGTGGCAGGATCATGAGGCGCCGCGAGCACGGGCACGGCGGCGATCGCGAGACCGAGGAGGAGGGCGGAGGTCGGGAACGCTGGTGGCATGGTCGCCTCCCGCCGCAGGCGAGATCCTAGGTGCCGACCGGTCCCTGCCAGCAGGTGAGGTGACCGTCGCAGGCGAGTCGGCGGAAGCGAGGAGAGAGGAAGTCCCCGAGACAGTCCGCGACCGAAAAGACGACGACCGGCCTCGGGCTGGACTCGAGGGTGTCGGCGAAGCGACGGTAGAATCTCTCGCCGGGCCCGATCGGTCGCAGCGGCCGGTAGAGGTAGAGGAAGTCGAGGCCGACCGGCGGCACGTCGCGAACGTCGGCGACCACCCACCGGACCCGTTCGCGCGGGATCGCCAACCAGTCCTGCAGCTCGCGGCCGATGGCCACCATCTCGGACGAGATCTCGACCTGGACGGTGAGCGCGTGGGGGTCGAGGCGCTGCAGGAGGAGACCCTGCAGCCCGTTCCCGGCGCCGAAGTCGGCGCTGACCGTGCCGGGTCGGATCCAGGGGCCCGCGCGCAGAAGCGGGCTGACACCGCCGGCGTGGCACCAGTAGCCGCCGGTGATCGTCACCAGCTCGCGTTCGGCGTCGGTATAGGGCGCCTCGTGCATGTGAAGATGGCAGTACAGCTCGAGGAATGCCTCCTCGATCGCCTCGCCGTCGTCGCCCCCGAGCAGGTCGAGCACCTGCTGCTGGTACTCGAGCAGGTCGGGAAACCGGCGGCCCAGCGGTCTGGTCGGTGGGCTCCCGGAAAGCGTGAGGATCAGCTCGGCGAGCCGGAGGAGCTCGTCCGGACCGCGCTCGTCACGAGGGAGAAGGTCGGCGAGCTCGGCGGGGTCGAGGGCTGGCTGAGGCACCGGGCGCGAGCCTAGCACGCCGGCGGTCGCGAGCCGGTATACTCCTGGCCCATGGCTCGCGCTTCCGCGCCTGCGGCCTGGGCGCTGGCGTTCGTGCTGATCACCGCGCTCGCGGCGTTCCAGAGGCTCACCGGGCCGACCCGGCCGCTGCGCGGGTCGCTGAGGGTCGACGGGCACTCGGTGGGTTATCGGCTGCCGCGGTCCCACGGCGGCGAGGGCGGGTTGACGGTCCGGATCACGGTGCCGAAGGGGATGCGCGGGACCCTGCTGTGGAGGCGTTTCCCAACCTCCGACCCGTGGCGTGCCGACGAGATGCGGCCCGATGGAGACGCGATCGCCGCCGTGATTCCCCACCAGCCGCCGGCGGGCAAGGTGGAGTACCGGATCGAGCTGGTCGGCACCACCGGAGCGAGCCACCTTGTGCCGACCGACCGTCCGGTGGTGGCGCGGTTCAAGGGCGCGGTGCCGGCGTGGGTCCTGGTGCCGCACATCGCCGCGATGTTCGCCGCGCTCATGGCCGCAACCCGGGCGGCGATGGGCGCGGCGGTCGGGCCGGCCTTCTCGGTGCGGCGGCCTGTCCTGGTGTCCGGTCTCCTGCTGGTGCTCGGTGGGCTGGTGCTGGGCCCGATCGTGCAGCGATACGCCTTCGGCGCCTTCTGGACCGGGTGGCCTCTTGGCGATGACCTCACCGATACCAAGACCCTGATCGGGGCGGTTGCGTGGACGCCCGCGGTCGTGACCGCGCTTCGCGGCCGGGCGCCGCGGTTCGCGCGCGCGGCGATCCTGTGCGGCTGGCTGGTGCTGATGGTCGTGTACCTGATTCCCCACTCAACCCGCGGGTCGCAGCTGGACTGGTCCGAGGCACCCCACGCCGACCAGGCCGCCCCCCGGTCGGACTGAGCCGCTGCGCGCCGGCGGAGCGGACCCGCGAAGGCCCTGTTTCTCGGTGATACTCTGGGCCGAACATGGACTCCTCGGGCACCGCATCGTCGACGGTCTTGGTTGTGAGGGCGGGGGGGCGGCGAATGGGGCTGCCGGTCCATCTCGTGCGACGCGTGGTGCGCGATCTGGTGGTGTCGCCGGTTCCGGGGTCGATGCCCCGTTTCGCCGGCCTGGCCCAGCTGAGCGGAGAGCCGGTGCCGGTGCTCGATCTCGCGGTCCTGCTCGGTGCCGCCGAGGCCACCGGGGCGCGCAGCCGCCTCGCGGTGGTGGTCGAGGTGCCGGGCCCGGGCGGCGCTCGGATCGTGGCCCTCGCGGTCGATGCGGCGGTCGGTCTGGAGATCCTGTCCTCCGGGACAGGCGGCGGCGGCGCTCCGGGGGGCCGCCCGGCGCTCGAGGTCTTCGACCCGGCGCAGCTCGAGCTCGAGGCGTGAGACGGCGGTCGGTGGGCAGCGCCGGCGGCGGAGGGTGCGAATGACGAGCGAATCAGGACGCAGAGTGTCGTGGTCCTTCACCGGCTTCGCGATCGCGGTCGGAGGTGTGCTCGCTGTGACCGCGATCGTGGTGACCGACCGCATCAGCGGCAGCGGCGGGGGGGCGATGGAGCTGGCGCTGCTGATCGCGGCGGCGACCTCGGTCTTGTACGGCCTGTTCGTCTTCCGGCCCGGCCGGCAGGCCCTGCGGCGGATCGACGAGCTCGAGCTTTACCACCACGAGTCCTGCGAGGCGGTGAAGCAGTCGTTCGGGGAGCTCCGCCACGGCGATCTGGTGGCGATGGAGGCGCCCAGCGCAGCCCTGCCCGAGGACCTGGCGTCCGCGATCCAGGCTTCGGTTCGTGCGCTGGCCGGGTTGATCCAGCAGATCCAGGCCAGCTCGGTGGAGGTGGCGAGCGCCGCAGGGGTGGTGCAGGAGACCTCCTCCGAGCTCGCCTCGGGTTCCTCCGAGCAGGCGGCGGCGGTGGTCGAGATCACAGCCACCATGGAGGAGCTCGCACGCACCGCGGGCCAGATCGCCTCCAACGCCGCGGCCCAGGCCGAGCTGGCCGTCCGGTCCGAGGAAGCAGGAGCCGAGGGCGCTGCGGCAGTCGGTGCCGCGGTCGACGGAGTCGAGGAGGTGCAGCAGCGGATGGACGCGATCGCGGGCCGGGCCGACACCCTCGGCAGCCGGTCCCGGGAGATCTACCGGGTCCTCGACCTCATCACCGACATCGCCCAGGAGACGCACGTGCTGGCCCTCAACGCGGCCATCGAGGCGTCGGCTGCCGGCGAGTACGGGGAACGCTTCGGGGTCGTCGCTGCCGAGGTGAGACGCCTCGCCGAACGGTCGCGGGAGTCGGTCGACTCGGTCAGGTCGCTGCTCGACCAGTTCTCGGGCGGAATCAGCTCGATGGTGGTCGCGACCGAGGAAGGCAGCAAGGCGGCCGCGCAGGTCGCGGCCCAGAGCCGCGCCTCGGAGGCGGCGATCGAGGCCCTCCGCAAGGCGCTGGAAGCCACCGCCCGGACCGCACGGGAGATCTCGCTGGCGACCCAGGAGCAGCGCACCGCCTCAGATCAGGTGGTCGACACCCTGAAGGAGGTCAGCGAGGTGATCCAGCGGATGGCGTCGGGTCTGAACCAGTTCAGCGGCGCAGCCGAGCGGCTCAACCACCTGGCGCTTTCGATCCAGCTGCTGAGCCAGTCGTTCCGGCTCGAGTCGGTGCACTCGCTCAAGCACCAGGCGTCGGCCCTGGCGGAAGGCCTCGCCGAGTTCAGCGAGAACCTCGAAGCGGTCCAAGGTCGGCTGGAGGACGGGCTCAAGGCGTTGCCGTACCTCGAGCTGCTGTACATGGTCGACACCCGAGGAGCGATGGTCGCGTTCGTGGTCAACCACGACGTGGTGGCCGACGACAGCACCCTCCGGTCGGTCGGAGTGGGCGAGGTCTACGCCGAGCGGCCCTGGTTCCAGGCGGTGAGGCGGACCGGGCGGACCGCGGTCACCCCGCAGTACGAGTCGCTGCTGACCGGCGATCCGTGCTTCACCATCGCGACCGCGATCTGCAACCGCGAGGGCGAGATGGTCGGCATCCTCGGCCTCGACGTCAACGCGCGGAACTGGACCCGGATCTGATCCGGAACGGTGGCTGACCCGCACGACGAGCTGCTGCCCCTGTTCCTGGCCGAAGCTGAAGATCGGCTGGACCGGCTGGTGGTGATGGCGCCGATGGTCGAGACCGACGAGGAGACGGCTCGCTCCGCGCGCCGCGAGCTCCATGCGCTCAAGGGTGCGAGCCGAATGATGGGCCTGATCGAAGTGTCCGAGCTCTGCCACGAAGCCGAGGCCGTGCTCGACCGGAACGCCCCCGAGCTGGCGGCCAGGCTGGTCGAGCTGCTCGATCGGGTTTCGGCGCGGATCGCCGGGTATCGGGCGGAGCCGGAGCCGGCCGAGGCGGTACCGGAGGCCCCCGGGGAGGACGCAGGGTCGCCTCAGCGTCCGGCCGCGGACCCTCAGCTCCGGGTCGGGACGGTGTTGCTCGACCGGCTCGCCGACCGGTCGGGCAGAATGAGGGTCCTGACCGCCGGGGCGGCCGGACTGACCGAACGCCTGTTCGAGCTGTCGCGGCTGGCGGAGCGCGGGGTCGCCGACCATTCGCCCGAGCAGGTGCTGGCCACCCTGGCGGCGGTGCTGCGCGGAACGGCCCTCGAGCTGGAGGTCGGCTCACGCCGGATGCGCCGGCTGGTCGACCACCAGGTGGACACCCTCCAGGGGCTGCAGCTGCAGCCGGTGGGGCCGTTTCTGCTCGCGCTCGGGAGGCACGCCCGTGAGCTTGCCCAGTCGCTCGGAAAGCAGATCCGGGTCGAGGTCGAGGCCCGCGGCGGAGAGCTCGATCGTCGGGTCCTGGCCGCAATCGAGGAGTCCCTGCTCCATCTCGTCCGCAATGCAGTCGGTCACGGGATCGAGCCCCCCGGGGAACGGTGTGCCCTCGGCAAGCCCGACGTGGGCACGGTGCGGCTCGAGGCGTACGGCGGTGGCGGCCGGATCCGGATCGTGGTGTCCGACGACGGCGGCGGGATCGACCCCGACAGGGTGGTCGCGGCCGCTCTCCAGCGGGGCGTGATCGAGCCTGCCGAGGCGGAGGGGCTGGACGCCGCCGGCGCACTTCGGCTGCTCTTGCGGCCCGGGATGACCACCCGCGAGGCGGCCGACCAGGTGTCCGGCCGCGGGGTCGGTCTGGACGCGGTCGGGGAGAGCGCGCGGGTCGCGGGCGGTGAGGTCTCGATCAGCTCCGAGAAGGGCCGAGGCACGACCGTCACCCTGGTGCTGCCGGCGGCGCGCCAGAGCGACCGGGTCGTGGTGGTGACCGCGGGCACGTCGGTGCTCGGTGTCCCGGCCACCGCGGTGGGCGGCTACCGCCATCTCGGACCTCACCGGCAGCCGGGCGCCGCCGGTGAGGTGCGCTCGATGGCCGGCGTGCTCGGGGTCCACGCCGAGAGGTCCCCGACGGCGGTGCGGCTGACCGCGTCGGGGCGCACGCTCGAGCTCGCCGTCACCTCCGTGCTCGGGATCGAGGACGTGGTGCTGCGACCACTTCCGCCCGGTCTGGGTGCTCCGGCGATCTTCACCGAGATGGCGCTGATCGCCTCTGGGCGGCCGATTCCCGTCGTCTCTCCCCAGCTGCTGGTGGAGACCGTCCTGCGCGACGAGCCGACCGCGGCCGAGTCGATGCGCGCAATCCACGTCCTGCTGGTGGACGACTCTGCGGTGACCCGCGAGATGCTCCGCCGGCTGCTCGAGGATGGTGGCTTCGACGTGCACGGCATCGGTGATGCCGAGGAGGCGTTGAGAGCCCTCTCGACCGGGCACTTCGACTGCCTGGTCACCGACATCGAGATGCCGGGAATGGACGGGCTCGAGCTGACCCGTCGCGTACGGGCCGCTCCCTCTCTGGCCCAGCTGCCGGTGATCGTGGTCTCGACCCGCAACCGGCCCGAGGACCACCGCGCCGGCCTCGACGCCGGGGCCGATGCCTATCTCTCCAAACAAGGGCTCCGGTCGCTGGAGCTGATCGCCCTGGTCCGCCGCCTCGGAGGTGGGTGATGGCCGGGGCGCGGCGGGTCGTTGTCGCCGACCGGTCCCCGACCGTGCGCTCGCTGCTCAGGCGCATGCTGGCCGGGTTCGGAGTCGAGGTCAGCGGTGAGGCGGCGAACGTGGAAGAGCTGGCGGCGGTCACGACCAGAGTCCTGCCGGACGCGGTGGTGCTCGACGCCGACCTGCCGGGGGGTGGGGCGCCGTCAGCCGCCGTGGCGCTCGGCCGGTTGGGCCCGCCGCCCTTGCTGGTCGTGTGCTCGCGGCGGCCGAGCCACTCCGCCAAGGCCTTCGAGAGCCTCGGGCGGGGCGCGGTCGCCGTGTTCGCCAAGCCAGAGGTCCCGGAAGCCTGGCCCGAGCTCGGCCGAGCCCTGGCCGACACTCTGCGCCACCTCAGAGGCGGCACCGACGTCGGCCCGGCACCCGGCCCGGTCCGCCTCGAGCGCCACGGTCTGCGCTGGGCCGTGATCGGGGCCTCGACCGGTGGCCCGGTCGCGATCCGTGATCTGCTGGTGGAGCTCGTCGGCTCTCCGCTCGGGGTCGCGATCGTCCAGCACCTCGCCGCCGGCTTCGAAGACGGTCTCGCCCAGTGGCTCGCGCGGCAGACCGGTCTCGACGTGCGGATCGCGATCGACAACGAGCGACTCGAAGCGGGCATGGTGCGGCTCGGCCGGCCGGGCGCCCATCTGGTGATCGAGCCATCGGCGAAGCTCCGGCTGGACCTGGCCACCCCTCCGATCAAGGGCCACCGCCCGGCTGTCGACCGGCTCTTCGAGTCGTCGTTGGACCTCGACAGCGCGCGGCTCGCAGCGGTGCTGCTGAGCGGGATGGGCGACGACGGCGCCAACGGCCTGCTCGCGCTGCGCCGCGCCGGCGCCCTGACCGCGGTGCAGGAGCGAACGACCTGCAGCGTTGCCGGAATGCCGGGCTCGGCGCTGAAGCTCGAGGCGGCCGACCTCGAGCTTCCGCCCCGGGAGATCGGCCGGGCGCTCGCCCGCGCCGCGCAGGGGCCGTCGTGAGGCCACCTGCCGAGGCCGAGGTCGCCGCCCTGGTGCGGGCGATCGAGGAGCGCGCCGGTGTGATGGTCCCGGCCCGCGATCACGGCCGGCTGATCGAGCTGGTCACGACCCGCGCTGCGGCGCTCCGGCTGTCGGGGCTGTCCAGCTACCTGGCGCTGCTCCTGACCGCCAAAGGCGCCGCTGAGTGGCGCGAGCTCTTGGCGCGTCTGACCGTCAAGGAGTCCTTCCTGTTTCGTGCGCCACAGCAATTCCAGGCGCTCGCCGAACGCATCGTGCCCGAGCTCGTGGCCCGGCGGACGGGTCGCGGACTGAGGTTGTGGTCCGCGGGCTGCGCGCGCGGTGAGGAGGCCGCAACGCTGGCGGTCGTGCTCGCCGGGCTGGCGGAGGTCACGGGCACCGACTGGAAGATCCTGGCCACCGACATCGACGAGGAAGCGCTGGAGGTCGCGCGCAGCGGCCGGTTCGGCCGCCGGGCGGTCGCGCAGGTGCCGCCGCCGCTGCTGGAGCGTCACTTCCACCAGCGGAGCGGGAGCTGGGTCCTGCGCAGCGGCCTGCTCTCGCGGATCGAGTTCAGGGCGCTCAACCTGGTCGCCAGCCCGCTCGCGCCCCCGGGTTCGCCGTTCGACGTGATCCTGTTGCGCAACGTTCTCATCTATTTTCGAGAGGAGGCCCAGGAGCGGGTGGTGGGAGCGTTGATGCAGCAGCTCGAGCCCGACGGCTACCTCTTTCTCGGTCCAGCGGAGTCGCTGCTGCGGCTCGACACCGCGTTCGAGGCGGTCGATCTGGGCACCTGCTTCGCGTACCGAAAGCGCCGTGCGCGTGAAGACCCGGCACCGACGGCGACAGCACGGCCTCAGGCGGTGATCCAGCCGCCGCCTCCGGCGCCTCAGGCGAGGGCGCCGCTGCAGCCTCCCGACCCCGGGCGACTGGTCGAGGAGGCTGTGACCGCCCTCGCCGAGGGGCGGCCCGCAGACGGCGCGCGGCTCGCCGAGTCGGCCGCGCAGGCGCTGCCGGAAGATCCCGTTGCCCGCGGGCTCCTGGGCCTGTGCCGCGAGCGGTCAGGCGAGGTCCAGGAAGCGATTCAGGCCTATCGGGCAGCGCTCTACCTCGCGCCCGGCCTGGTCCATGTCCGGTTCCTCCTGGCCCAGTGTCTGGCCGCGATGGGGTGGTCGTCCCGGGCGAGGGGAGAGCACCGGGAGATCCTCGCGGCCCTGCGGGCCGATGCCGCCTCCGGGTTCGACCTCGCGCCAAGGCTGGAGCTGCCCTCTTTCGAGGAGATCGCGGCTCACAGTCGACGCTACCTGGAGCTCGAGGACAGCGGCCCCGTTCGCCGCGCGACCGACCCCGGCGAGTGGTGAGAGGTGCAGGCTAGAATACCGACGCGCCGGAGGCGGTGAGGAGGAAGCGGATGGCACAGCTGGCTCTGATCTCGGTGTCGGACAAGCGTGGGCTCGACCGGCTCGGACCGGGTCTGATCGGGCTCGGCTGGACCATTCTCTCCACCGGCGGTACCGCCCGCGCGCTGCGCGAGCTGGGCTGCGAGGTGGTGGAGGTCGCGGACTTCACCGGATCGGGCGAGATCCTCGGCGGGCGGGTGAAGACGCTGCACCCGAAGATCTTCGCGGGTATCCTCGCGGCACCCACCGCGGATCATCGGGCGCAGCTCGAGGCCGCCGGGATTCCCGAGATCGACCTCGTGGTGGTCAACCTCTACCCGTTCCGGGAAACCGTGACGCGGACCGACGCGACCGCTGCCCAGTGCGTCGAGCAGATCGACATCGGAGGCCCGAGCCTGCTGCGCGCGGCGGCGAAGAACCACGCCCGGGTCGCGGTGGTGGCCGATGTCGGGGACTACGATCTGGTGCTCGAGGAGCTGGCCTCAGGCGGTGTCGGGGAGCAGACCCGGCGGCGTCTGGCCCTGGCCGCCTTCCGTCACTGCGCCGCCTACGACGCCGCGATCGTGGCGCGTCTGCCGTCGGTGCTTCCCGAAGGGGCGCCGGTGCCGGCTGCGGCCGCGGCGGAGCTGCTGCTCACGGGGCGTGAGCTGACCCTGCGCTACGGAGAGAATCCCCACCAGTGGGGGTGCCTGGTGCAGAGTCGGCCCGCGGCGGGCCTTGCCGGGGCCCAGCAGCACCAGGGCAAGGAGCTCTCGTTCAACAACCTCGGCGATGCCAGCGGAGCGTGGCGCCTGGTCTGGGACCTTCCCGGGCCGGGGGTCGCGGTCATCAAGCATGCGAACCCGTGCGGCGTGGCTCTGGACGAGTCGATGGTCGAGGCGTTCCGGAAGGCACGGGCGACCGATCCGGTGTCGGCGTTCGGTGGGGTGATCGCGGCCAACCGTCCGGCCGACCGGGCGTTCGCGGAAGCGGTCGTCGAGCAGTTCGCGGAGCTGGTGATCGCACCCGGATTCGAGCCCGAGGCACTCGCGGTGCTGAGCCGCAAGAAGAACCTGCGGGTGCTCCAGGCCCCGGGTCTCGCGGACGACCCGGTGGTGCTGCGCTCGATCGACGGCGGATTCCTGGTCCAGGCTGCGGACTCCGGCTGGCACGACGAGGCCCGGGAGTCGGTCACCGCCCGGGCGCCCTCGGGCGACGAGACTGACGCCCTCGAGCTCGCCTGGCGGGTCGTCAAGCACGTCAGCTCCAACGCGATCGTCGTCGGGAGGGCGGACCGGGTGGTGGGCATCGGGGCCGGACAGATGAGCCGGGTGGACGCGGCCAAGATCGCGGTCGCCAAGGCCCGCGAGCTGGGCCACGAGCTGGCCGGGACGGTCGCGGCGTCGGACGCTTTCTTCCCTTTTCCCGACGGCATCGAGGCGCTCGCCCAGGCCGGGATCCGGGCCGTCATCCAGCCGGGCGGGTCGATCCGGGACGCCGAGGTGATCGATGCCTGCAACCGCCTCGGCGTGGCGATGGTCTTCAGCCGGCGGCGCCATTTCCGTCACTGAACGGGCGAGCGCATCGGTGCCGCCGCTCGGAAAACGAACCCGAGGACTGCTCCCGCCACGTCCGATCCGGCCGCGTCGCCGGTGCCCGCGGGTCGTTGCGACGGTGCGTGATAGCATGGGCCTACCGGGGTCCGGTACCCCATCCTGCCGAGGTGAGCAATGTCCGAGTCGAGCGAGGAGGTCGTCGTCCTTCGGTACCGAGACGGGTTCACGGTCCGCGGACGATTGCATGGTTCCGTCCCGCCTCTCGGAGGCTGCGTCGAGCTGACCACCGAAGAGGGTGAGCGGGTCGAGGCGCCGTTTCACGAGCTGAAGGCGATCTTCTTTCTCAAGGACCCGAGACGGCGTCAGGCACAGGTGGAGCTGGGCGGCGGCGAGTATCCGGAGCCTCCCGACAGCGCGCTCACCCGGGTCGAGTTCGCCGACGGCGAGATCATCCGCGGGCGCGTCCAGCACTTTTCGGTGGGTGACCGCGGGTTCTTCCTCTTTCCGACCGCAGTCGAGTCCAACAACGAGCGGGTCTTCGTGGTGGCCTCCGCGGTCGCTTCGGTGGACATCGAGGGCTGACACCGAAGTGCGCGCGCAGGTCGCGATCGGGCTGTGCCTCGCGGCTGCCTCGTGGGCGTCCGCCGGCGGTCTGGACACCCTCGAGGAGCTCGGGCGGACCCTGCGATCGCATTCCGCCTGGTGCGCCCGGTATGACCAGTTCTACCTGCCGGCGGGAATGTCGGCCGGCGACGAGGCCCACGGTGTGGTCTGGGTCGCCTGGCCCGATCGCGCCCGGTTCAGCACCACCGCGCCGGTGGCGCGCGAGATGGCACTCGAGGGCCGCCGCGTCCGGCTGGTCGACGGCGAGCTGGGAAGCTGCGACGATCACGTCGTCTCGGATGACGAGTGGGCTCGGGTTCCGCTCGCGGTGCTGCTCGATCCGAGGGGCGCGGTCGAACGATTCACGATCGTCGACGAACCATCGGGGCGGCTCGTGCTGGTCCCTCGCGACGGCGGCGGTGTTGCCCGGGTCGAGCTTCTGCTCGGGACCGACGGGCTGCCCGCCGAGGTGGTGGTGGTGGACGTCCAGGGCGCACGGAACCGGCTGCTGTTCGCCGGGTGGGAGGGCCCGTGCGGACCTCCGGGCGGCAGGTGGCTGCCCGAGCCGCCAGCCGGTGTCACCTGTGCCGACGACCTCGGCGCGGAATGACGACCGGCGAAAATCCGGCTAGACTGCGCGGGTGAAGGGCATCCTCGGTTCCGTCAACCAAGCTCGCGAGGTGAGGGACGTCTTCGGCCCGGTGCTCGGTCGGCTCGAGGACGTCGAGGCCTTCCTCAAGCGCGAGATGGAGGCCGCCCTCCCGATGGTCCGCGAGGTTGCGGGGTACGTGCTGGCCTCCGGAGGCAAGCGGCTGCGTCCGGCGCTGGTCCTGCTGGTGGCGCGGTTGCTGGGGTACTCCGGCGAACGAGACGTCCGCTACGGCGCCGTCGTGGAGATGATCCACACCGCTACCCTGGTCCACGACGACATCATCGACGGCTCTGACCTGCGACGCGGGCGACCCACCGCCAACCGGCTCTGGGGCGCCCAGACTGCGGTGCTGGTCGGAGACTGGCTCTATACCCGGACCATGGACCTGTGCCTCGAGCTCGGAGACGTCGACGTCATGCGCCGTCTGACCACGGCCACCCTGCGAATGACCGAGGGCGAGATCCTCGCCGAGCGGGTTCGTGGGCAGGTCGACCTCGACGAGGCCACCTACATGGACATCACGCGGCGCAAGACCGCCGAGCTGTTCGCGGCAGCGTGTGCGGTCTCGGCCCTGTTCCAGCCGTCGACCCGGCGCTACACCGAGACCCTGCTCGAGATGGGTCTGGAATTGGGCATCTGCTTCCAGCTGGTCGACGACCTGCTCGACTACACCTCGACCCGCGGCGCGCTCGGCAAGCCGGTCATGGCCGACCTGCGCGAGGGCCGCACCACTCTGCCCATGATCCTGCTCTGGCCGCGGCTCGACCGCCGGCTGCAGGAGGTGGCCGCAGAGGCCGCGGCCACCGGAGAGCTTTCGGCGACCGACGAGCAGCGGCTGCTCCAGGCGGTGCGGACCTCCGGGGTGCTCGACACGGTCCGGGAGCGCGCTGCCGCGCACGCGGAGCAGGCCGCACGGGCCGCTGGAGGGCTCCCCGAGGGCGCCGAGAGAGACTCGCTCGTGCGGGCGGCGCATCTGCTGGTCCAGCGCACCGCCTGAGCACGGTCCGGGGATCGAGATGGACATGACTCCTCCGGCAGCTCAGAGACCTCGGCGGAGCGGTTGGTGGGCGGCCTTCGACGGGTCGCTGCGCCCGAGACCGTGCCGGGGGTCGCGGCACGAACCGATCCGGCGCTCGGAGCGAGGTCGATGACGGGGCGCGCCGTCGGCAGGTTCCGGCCGGCGCTCGCGTGGTGGGCGGGGATGGTGGGGTGGTTCGCGGCCGCCGCCGCGCTGCTGCTGTTGCTGAACGGTTTCTACCGGCGCGAGCTGAATCACTTCACCGGCGCTGCGCGCTGGATGTGGTCGACCGGGGACCTCCGGGAGCCGGTGCCGACCGCCGGTCTCTTCTTCCGTCGCCTCGACCTCACCCGTCGCCCGCAGCGCGCGGTCGCGAAGATCTGCGGCGACCGCCAGTACGTGCTGTGGCTCAACGGTCAGCCGGCGTCGGCGGGCCGGAACCGGCCGGGTTTCGTCCTCGATGTGGTCGACGTCACCGATCTCCTGGTGTCGGGTTCGAACGTGATCGCCATCGAGGCGCGAAGCCCGACCTCGGTCGGAGGGGTGCTGTTCGCCCTCGATCTCTTCGTCACCGCCGAGGCGCGTCGTGCCGGCGATCCGTTTGGCCGCAACTGCGTTGTCTCGGGTCCGGGGTGGAGAGTCGTCACCGGGTGGGGCGAGGGTCCGCTGGAGGTTCCGGTGGATGGTTGGAAGGCCCCCTACCTGTGGGGAGAGCCACCGGACCACCCGTGGACCTATCCGAGCCCCGAAGTCCGCTCCAGGACCATTGTGCAGGCGATCGTGAGCGACCCCCGGAAGCTCGAGGACTGTCGTGAGGTCGAGCATGGGGCCGACCGCTGGCAGTGCCGGGTGGGGGCAGACTGGCAGGGCTTTCTGGTGCTCGACCTGGGCGGAGGCGAGGTGCCCTCTGCGGTCGAGGTCGAAGCCGGCTATGGACGAACGGAGACGGTCGCCGTGGTGGCTCTCGCGGGGCAGAACGAGTGGATGTTCCCCGGCCGACTCCGAGGCCCGTTCGTGACCTTCGAGGGGATCACCCGACCCCCGGCTGCCGAGGTGCTCGACGCCCTCCCGTGAGGCTCGTCACCGGCTGCGGCACGAGCTCAGGCGAGCGAGTCGAGCAGGCGACCGAGGGACCTCTGAGCGCGCCTCACATGGGGGTGGCTTGCGTCAAAGCCGCACAGGGTGATGACCTGCCGATAGCAGGCGATCGCCTCGTGTTGATCACCCCGGCAGTGCTCCCTGAGCCAACCTTTCATCAACCAAGATTCAGTATGGCGCGGCGAAAGATCCAGGATTCTGTCGAAGAAGATCTCGGCGGAACTCCAGCGCTCTTCGGCGATCGCCCGTGCGGCGTGCCGTCGATAGACGCGGATCACATCGTTCGGACGATTGACCGCAATCTTCGCGCGCCATCTGAGTCGAGAAAAAACTCCCATATCCTGACCACAACAATGAGCCACGTTCTCGCACTTGTCAAGCGGGTTTTCGGCAGAGGTGTCTCAGTGATTCCCTGCGCGAGTTCGAGAGCGCACGTCAGGAGCAATCGTCGGATCTTCTTTCCTCCCGCCTCTGGATCCACTCGGATCTGGAATGGACCGGATCGCGAACGGGGAGTGTCCGGCATACTCCGGGACTTCCGATCGACGCATCCCGAGGTGATTCGAACCGGGGAATCGACCCGGTATCCCGCAGCCCATCGGGCCGGACCGCCTACCGCGGTCTTCCCGCGGCGGCCGCCGGCGGTCGCGGCTATGATGGAACCATGACCGGCGAAGCACGCGGACGCTCCTTCGTCCATCTCCATCTTCACAGCCACTACTCCCTGCTGGATGCCACCATCCGCCTCTCGGAGCTGCCCCGGCAGGTGGCCGACATGGGGATGCCGGCGGTGGCCCTGACCGATCACGGGAACCTGTTCGGCGCGTTCCAGTTCCACAACGCCGCCCTGGCCGCGGGAGTGCGTCCCGTGATCGGCTGTGAGGTCTACGTGGCGCCCGGCGACCACCGCGACCGGTCCCCGGCCGCCGGCCGACGGCGACCCTACTACCATCTGGTGCTGCTCGCCGAGATCCAACGCGGGCTACCGCAATCTGGTCCGGCTGGTCAGCCGCGGCTACCTCGAGGGCTTCTACCACAAGCCGAGGATCTCCAAGGAGATGCTCGCGGAGCACAGCGACGGCCTGATCGGACTCTCGGCCTGTCTTTCCGGAGAGGTCGCTTCGCACCTGCTCGGACGCGAGCCCGAGAGGGCCGAGCATGTGGCTGCGGAGCTACCGCGAGATCCTGGGCCGGGACCGGTTCTTTCTCGAGATCCAGGATCACGGGATGCCCGACGAGGAGTTCGTCCGGCAGGGCATGGCTGAAATCTCCCGCCGGACCGGGATTCCGCTCGTAGCGACGAACGACTGCCACTTTCACCGGCGCGAGGACACCTTCGCCCACCGGGTGCTGCTCGGCATCGGGCTCAACCGGACCCTGGAGGACCTGCCATCGGTCCTACGCCTACAACGAGGAGTTCTACGTCAAGTCGCCGGCCGAGATGACGGCTCTGTTCGCCGACTGGCCCGACGTGCTGGAACGGACGGTGGAGATCGCCGAACGCTGCCACGTGATGTTCGACACCGGGACGCTGCACCTGCCGCGGTACCCGGTGCCGGAGGGCCACACGCTGACCTCGTACCTCGGTGAGGTGGCCAGCGCGGGTCTCGAGGCCAGGCTCGCCGAGGACCGCCCCCGGCGCCAGCCGCTCTCCGCCTACCGGGAGCGACTGGTCACCGAGCTCGAGATCATCGAGCACATGGGTTTTCCAGGGCTACTTCCTGGTGGTCTGGGACTTCATCCGGTTCGCCAAGGAGCGCGGCATTCCGGTCGGCCCCGGACGAGGGTCCGCGGCCGGCTCGGTGGTGTCGTACGCGCTGTCGCATCACCGACATCGACCCACTCGAGTACGACCTGCTCTTCGAGCGGTTCCTGAACCCGGAGCGGATCTCGATGCCGGACATCGACATCGACTTCTGCCAGCGGCGTCGGGACGAGGTGATCGGGTACGTCCGCGCTCGGTACGGCGACGACTCGGTGTCCCAGATCGCGACCTTCAACATCCTCAAGGCGCGCTCGGCGGTCCGCGACGTCGGCCGGGTGATGGGAATGTCGTTCGCCGACGTCGACCGCATCGCCAAGCTGCTCCCGGACGACCTCAACATCACGGTCGAGCAGGCGCTGCGTGACTCGCCGCAGCTGCAAGGAGCTGGCCGAGGCCGACGACGACGTCGCGCAGCTCGTCGACACCGCAGCGCGGCTCGAGGGGCTCGCCCGGCACTGTGGCGTGCACGCCGCCGGGGTGGTGATCGCGCCCCAACCGCTGGTCGAGCTGGTGCCGCTCACCGGACCTCACACGGCGAGGTCGCGACCCAGTTCGACAAGGACGATGTCGAGTCTCTCGGCCTGCTCAAGATGGACTTCCTCGGGCTGCGGACTCTGACGGTGCTCGCCGACGCCGTCGAGCTCGATCCGGGCCGGGGTCCGGCCCGACTTCGACCTCGGTCGAGTGCCGTTCGACGACCCGGCGGTGTACGAGCTGTTCTCCGCTGGCGGCCACTGACGGGATCTTCCAGTTCGAGTCCTCGGGAATGAAGGACGTGCTGCGCAAGGTGCAGCCGAGGGTCTTCGCCGACCTCGCCGCCCTCAACGCGCTCTACCGTCCGGGTCCGATGCAGTTCATCGACGAGTTCTCCGACCGCAAGCACGGCCGCCGGCCGATCACCTACATCTTCCCCGAGCTGGAGGAGATCCTGGGCGAGACCTACGGCGATCATCGTCTACCAGGAGCAGGTGATGCGGATCGCGGTCAAGATCGCCGGGTTCTCGATGGCCAAGGCCGACACCCTGCGCAAGGCGATGGGCAAGAAGAAGCAGGAGATCATCGATCGCGAGGGTGAGAACTTCATCCGCGGTGCGATCGACAAGGGCTTCCCGAAGGACAAGGTGCGCCAGCTGTGGGAGCAGATCGTCCCGTTCGCCAAGTACGGCTTCAACAAGTCGCACTCGGTCGCCTACGCCCACGTCGCCTACCTGACCGCCTACCTCAAGACCCACTTCCAGGCCCACTTCATGGCCGCGATGCTGACCTCGGAGGCGTCGAACACCGACAAGCTCGCCCAGTACCTCGGACAGTGTCGACAGAACGGGCTCGAGGTCCTGTCGCCAGACGTCAACGCGTCGCGGGCGGAGTTCACGGTCGAGGGTGACGCGATCCGTTACGGCCTTGCGGCGGTCAAAGGGGTCGGCATGGCCGCGGTCGAACCGTTGGTCGAGACGAGGCAGCGAGAGTCCGGCTTCGCGTCGGTCACCCACTGCCTGCGTTCGCTTCCCTCGCGGGCGGTCAACCAGAAGGTGCTCGAGTGCCTGACCAAGGCCGGCGCCTTCGACCGCTTCAACCTGGCGCGCAAAGGGCTCCTGGACCATCTCGACCGGCTCATCGACCTGACCTCGAGGGAGCGCGAGCAGCGTGAGCTCGGACAGGGCTTCCTGTTCGACGACCTGCCGTCGGAGGATCTCGAGGGTGAGCTGGCCTCGGCGGCGGAGGCGGACGCGGCCGAGCGCCTGCGGTGGGAGCGGGAGGTGCTCGGCTTCTACATGAGCGGGCACCCCCTCGACCGGGTCGCGGCGGAGCTGAAGCGGCTCACCGACTGCTCGGTGGCCGAGCTGCCGCAGCGTTTCGCCGACGGGGCAGAGCGGGCCACCGTCGGAGGGCTGGTCACCTCGCTGAAGGCGATGTCGATCAAGCGCGACGGCCGCAACCAGGGCAGGCGGATGGCGACCTTCATGCTCGAGGACGCCAGCGGGAGCGTGCGGGTGGTGGTCTTCCCGGACCTGTTCGAACGCTGCGAGCGCCTGCTGGAGGACGATGCCGCGATCGTGGTCGAGGCGACCCTGAAGGGCGACGGGGATCACGTCGAGCTGTCGGCGGAGGACCTGCACGGCCTGGAGGCGTTCGAGAACCGAAGGGCGAGCGCGCTGTGCATCGACCTCGACCTGGATCGGATCGACCAGGAGTGCCTGGAGGAGCTCCGGGAGCTGCTGCTGGAGCATCCGGGGTCGCTGCCGGTGAGGTTCGAGCTGACCCGGACCGGGCAGTTCCGCGCCCGGCTGGTGCCGCCTCCGGCGTTGAGCGTCGATGCCTCGACGGAGCTGCGGGGGGCGGTCGTCGAGCTCGTCTCCGGAGCCAGCTGCCGGCTGGAGTTCTCGACCTCCGGCGGCGCCGCGCCCTCCGGTCCCGTCCCGATCGACGGTCACGACGAGTCGGCGCCGATGTGGTTGAACTGAGAACGGGGCGCTTCCGCGATCGACGTGTAAGATGACCCGGTGAAGGTCTACACCAGATCCGGGGACGACGGCAGCACGTCCCTCTACAGCGGCGGACGGGTCGCGAAGGACCACCTCCGGGTCGAGGCCTACGGGGCGCTCGACGAGCTCAACGCGGCGCTGGGCCTGCTGCGGGTCGAGCCTCTCCCCGAGGGCGTCGGCGAACGGGTCGCGGAGGTCCAGTCGATCCTGTTCGACCTCGGGGGGGCGATGGCGGATCCCGAGGGCAGGTTCCCCTTCGACCCCTCCCGCTGGCAGGCCGGCCGGCTCGAGAGGTGGATCGACGACATGGACGCCGAGCTCACCCCGCTCGCGACCTTCATCCTCCCGGGCGGCAGCCGTCCGGCTGCGCTCGCCCACCTGGCCCGCACGGTGTGCCGCCGCGCCGAGCGGCGCGCGATGACCCTCGCGGCCGCCGGCGCGACCCTTCCGGAGGGCGGGCTCGCGTTCCTCAACCGGCTGTCCGATGCCCTCTTCGTGCTCGCTCGCTTCGTCAACGCCCGGCTCGGCCTGGTCGATCCCGAGTGGCGCCCGGCTGCGGGCGCGGGCCCTCCGGCCGGCGAGCCGGAGACCGACTGATACAATCCTGGTTTCAAGGCCGCCCGCGGTCGCGGGCGATGAGGTGCATGGACGAGCCCCGATGACGAGCGCCACGAACCAGCAGCGGAGTCGGCCGCCCACGACGGACCCGGTCAGCGGACGAGGTCCGGCGGTCAACGGTTGGCCGTGCACCGCCTGAGCCTCAACGAGGAGCACGTCGAGCGGCTCTTCGGGACCCGGGACGAGAACCTGAGGTATCTCGAGGAGAGGCTCGGCGCCCAGGTGACCGCTCGCGGCGGCGAGGTGACGGTGGTGGGCGATCAGGCGGCGGTCGCGATCGTGTCTCGCCTCCTGGAGTCCTTCGACCGGCTGCTCCGCGAAGGCTACGATCTCGGTCGCGAGGAGTTCCGCACCGGGGTGCGCGTGCTCGAGGACGATCTTTCGATCGACCTGGTCGAGTTCTTTCTCGACGCCTCGATCCCGGAGTCGCTGAAACGGCTGGTGGTGCCGCGCAACCTCAACCAGAGGCTGTTCATCCAGGCGGTCCAGCGGCACGACTACGTGTTCGCCACCGGGCCCGCGGGGACCGGTAAGACCTACCTCGCGGTCGCGATGGCGGCGGCCGCGCTGGTCGACAAGCTGGTGCGGAGGATCGTCCTGGTGCGGCCGGCGGTCGAGGCCGGTGAACGGCTCGGCTTCCTGCCCGGGGACCTGGTCGAGAAGATCAACCCCTACCTGCGTCCGGTGTACGACGCGCTGTACGACATCCTCGGCTACGACAAGGTCTCCAAGCTGCTCGAGCGGCAGGTGATCGAGATCGCTCCGCTGGCGTTCATGCGCGGCCGCACCCTCAACGACGCCTTCATCATCCTCGACGAGGCCCAGAACACGACCCACGAGCAGATGAAGATGTTCCTGACCCGGATGGGATTCCACT
Source organism: uncultured Acidobacteriota bacterium (assembly GCA_963714745.1). GTDB lineage: Bacteria > Acidobacteriota > Thermoanaerobaculia > Thermoanaerobaculales > Sulfomarinibacteraceae > CAVQPK01. Next base: position 183,981 of record CAVQPK010000005.1, on the reverse strand, counting down.
CCAAGACGGTGATCACGGGCGACATCACCCAGATCGACCTGCCGGACGGGCGGTCGTCGGGTCTGGTCGAGGCGCTGGAAATCCTGACCGGCGCCAGCGGGTTCGCATTTATCGGCTTCTCCCATCGCGACGTCGTGAGGCACCGGCTGGTCCAGGAGGTCGTGGACCGGTACGCGCGGTGGGAGGCCGGCCAGAAGGCGGGGAACGGACGCGAGCGATGACCAGGGGCAGCAACTCCAGGGGCGACGCCCGCTCCACCAGCCGGATCCAGCGCGGTCTCGAGCACCGCGCCGGATGGTGGGACCGCGTTCTCGATCTGCCCCTGCTGTGGGGCGTCTTCGCGGTGGTCGTCTGCACCTGGTTGCTGCTGCCGAAGGGCGTGCGGGCGCTGCCCGACTGGGCGCCGGGTGAGGTCGCGGGCTTCGACGTGGTGGTGCCGCGGGACTTGAACCTGCCGGACGAGACCGCGACCGAGGCCCTGCGCGAGGAGGCCCGCACCCAGGTCCTGCCGGTCTACGACTTCGAGCCGCGGATCCAGCTCGAGCTCGCCGACGGCGTGACGACGCTGTTCTCGGCGTGCCGGGCACAGCTCGCCGAAGGTGGGCTGGCGGTCGACGCCTTGGCGGCCGCGACCGTGCTGCACCTCGAGCCGCCGATGGTCCGCGTGCTCGAGCAGTCGGAGTGTGGCGAAGGGCTCGAGTCGGCGGTACAGGACCTGGTCGGCCGGCTCGCCCGGAGCCGGATCGTCGACGACCGCAGAGCGCTCGAGAAGCGCGGCGAGCGCGGCGTCATGGTCCGCAACCTGGCGTCGGCGAGCGAGCGAACGGTGACCCTCAGCGAGCTCGCCGAGGTGCTCGACCTGCGCGGTGACGTCGAGAACACCGCGCGGACCTGGCTGCTCGAGTACGACGTGGTTCGCCGCAGCTGGATCAAGCCGCTGGTCGACCTGCTCGAGGCCAATTTGTCGCCGAACCTGGTCTTCAGCCGGGCGGAGACCGCACTCCGGGTGCGACTGGCCGCCGATCAGGTGACCGAGCGCTCCCAGACGCTTCGCCGCGGCCAGGTGCTGATCCGCCGCGGCGACACGGTCACCCCGGCGGTGTCCCGGACCCTCGCGCTGATGGGTCAGCAACGGCGAGAGCTCGGCAGCTTCTCGACCGGGATCGGCATCGGTCTGCTGGTGCTGTTGATCGTGGTCGCATGGTGGCGGCTGCTGCCGTCGTTCGGCCCGACCACCGAGACCACCAGCCGCCTCTCGATGATCTTCCTCCTGATGCTGGCGACAGCGGCCATCTCCAGGCTCGGCCTCTACCTCGCGGGGGCGGTCGCGCTCAACAGCCAGGGAGAGGCGCTGTCGCACGTCGAGGTCTACCTGTGGGGACTGCCCTGGGCGACAGGTCCGGTGGCGGTCTCGCTCCTGCTCGGGCTCCAGCCGGCGGTGCTGTTCGCGGTCTGGGGGGCGCTCGCCGCCGGAGTGCTGCTCGGTGGCGACTTCGCGCTGCTCGCCTACGTCCTGACCTCCGGTCTGGTCGGTGCACTGACCGCCCAGCGCTACAAGGAGCGGTCGCTCTTCACCCGAATCGGAGCGGTGGTCGGAGCGGGCAACGTGGTGACGCTCCTGGTGGTGACTCTGTACCGCGGCATACCGGTCGAACCGGTCCAGCTCGCTCTGGCGGGCCTGTTCGCCTTCATCGGGGGCCCGCTGTCGGTGGGCACTGCGGGCTTTCTGCTGCCGGCGCTCGAGAAGATGTTCGGCATCACCACCGACATCCGGCTGCTCGAGCTGTCGAACCAGAACCTGCCGCTGCTCAAGCGGCTCTCTCTCGAGGCGCCGGGCACCTACCAGCACTCGCTGACGGTCGGCAACCTCGCCGAAGCCGGGGCCGAGGCGGTCGGCGCCAACGCGCTGATGCTGCGGGTGTGCGCCTACTACCACGACCTCGGCAAGCTGGTGAAGCCGGAGTACTTCGTCGAGAACCAGCGCGGGCCGAATCCCCACGACAACCTGTCGCCGTCGATGTCGCGCGCTGGTCATCATGAGTCACGTCAAGGAGGGCCTGGCGATCGCGGGCAAGGCGAGGCTCCCGCTCCCGATCCGGCAGGCGATCGCCACCCACCACGGCACCAAGCTGATCCGCTACTTCTTCAGCCGCGCGAAGGAGCGCACGTTGCCGGGGATGGGAGAGGTCCGGGAGAGCGACTACCGCTATCCGGGACCGCGCCCGCACACCAAGGAGCTCGGGGTGCTGCTGCTGGCCGACGCAGTCGAGGCGGCGGCGCGGACCCTCGACAACCCGACCCCGTCGAAGATCCAGAACATGATCGACCGGATCTTCGCCGATGCGCTCGAGGACGGGCAGCTGGACGAAACCGAGCTCACCTTCTCCGAGCTCGACAAGGTGGCCAACGCCTTCCTCTGGGTGCTCACCAGCATGTACCACCATCGGATCGACTACCCTGGTTTCGACTTCAATCGAAGGAGCCGGCGTGACTCGGGTCCAGTTCGTCTGGGAGCGACGACCGCGACGACCGGCGGCTGACGCCCTCAGGGGAGTGGTCGCGGGCGCGCTCGCGCACCTCGGGGTGGCACACGCCACGGTGCACGTGCTGATCACCGGCGACGAGCGGGTGCGCGAGCTCAATCGCCAGTGGCGCAGGCGCGACGCCGCCACCGACGTGCTCTCGTTCCCGGACGGGGACGAGCTTCCCGAGGGCGGTCGGCTGCTCGGCGAGGTGGTCGTCTCGCTTGACACTGCCCGGAGGCAGGCCGAGTCGGCGGGCCACGGGGAGCTGCGCGAGCTCGCCGAGCTCGTGCTGCACGGCGTCCTCCACCTGGTGGGGTACGATCACCACCGCGACGATGGTGAGATGGACGCCCTCGAGTTGGAGCTGCGGGAGGTGCTGCTGAATGGACGCTGACCTCGCGGGATGGCTCGCCCATCCCGTGACCCTGACGCTCGCGGGTCTGGCGATCGTCCTGCTCTTCCTGATTCTCGAGGCCCTCCTGCGGCGGCTGGCCGAGCTCGGCAACGTGCGCTTCCAGGGCGTGCTCGAGGACCACCCGCGACTGCTGCCCACGGCGCGGGGGGCGGCGGCCCTCCACCTGTCGCGGGTGCTCGACGCGCTGCGCTGGTTCCAGGGTGTGGCGCTCGGCGCGTTGTGGCTGGTCCTTTTCCACCTGCCTGGGATCACCACGATGGCGGCGCTCTCGATCGGCATCGCGGCCCCGCTGGTGATGATCGTCGCGGCGCGGCTCGCCGCCCGAGACATGAGCGAGGAGACCGTCGTCGTGATGTTGCGGATGGTCCGCCTGCCGGTGTGGCCCGTGATCCGGGTCCTGGTCCGACGGGGGCTGTCGCCGCCGCCGCCGCCGCCCGCCGACGAGGAGGACGAGGAGGCGAGCGAGAGAGAGATCCAGGCCTTCCTCGACGTCGGCCAGGCGGCCGGGATCTTCGAGAGCGAAGAGGGCGAGATCGTCGAGTCCCTGGTGGACTTCTTCGACACCACCGTGCGCGAGGTGATGACACCGCGGACCGAGATGGTTGCCGCCCCCGAGACGGTCGGCTTCGCCGAGCTGGCACAACTCTTCGCCACGACCCACAAGGCACGGATCCCGGTCTACCGTGAGACGGTCGACAACGTCCTCGGAGTGATCCACGTCAAGGGAGTGGTGAAGCACCTGCTCGCCGGCGACGTGCCGTCGGTCACCGATCTGCTGATGCCGTGCCTGGTGGTGCCCGAGGGCAAGCATCTCGGCGATCTGCTGCGCGACTTTCAGGCCGGCCAGCAGCAGATGGCGATCGTGGTCGACGAGTACGGCGGGACCTCGGGCCTGGTCACTCTCGAGGACGTGCTCGAGGAGATCGTCGGCGAGATCCAGGACGAGCACGATCCCCAGCAGGAGCCCGAGTGGCAGCTGATCGGCGACGGGGTCTACCGGCTGCAGGGTCGATCCTACCTCGAGACCCTGGAGGAGCTGTTCGGCGTCGAGGTCGACGAGGAGGACGTGGACACCGTCGGCGGGCTCGTGTTCTCGCTCCACGGCACGGTGCCGGAGCCCGGCGACCAGGTCCTCGACCCCGAGCGGGGCCTGCTCTTCACCGTCGAGGAGGTCGTGGACCGCCGGGTGGTCGGAGTCACCGTGCGCCGACAGCCCCCGGCCGACGACGGAGCCTCGTCCGGCGAGAGCCAGGGCGAGCGCTGAGGCCACGGGAGCACAGCGATGTCCGAGCCCATCACCCGCCGGTACGGCACGGTCGCCCTCGTCGGCCGGCCCAACGCCGGCAAGAGCACCCTGCTCAACGCCCTGGTCGGGGAGAAGGTGGCGATCGTCTCGGCCCGGCCCCAGACCACCCGCAACCGGATCGTCGGGATCGTCAACGATCCCCGCGGCCAGGCCGTCTTCTTCGACCTCCCCGGGGTCCACAAGCCGCTGCACCGGATGAACTCCGCGATGATGCAGGAGGTGCGCTCGGCGCTCGAGGAGGTCGACGTGGTGCTCCACCTCGTCGACGCCTCGGTGCCGTGGGGCGGCGGCGAGGACTACCTCTTCGAGATGCTGGGCGCGGTCGCGGGGGCGACCCTCGGCGTGCTCACCAAGATCGACCTCGTGCGGCCGAAGAGCGCCCTGCTGCCGCTGATCGAGCGCTACGCCTCGCGGCGGCCGGAGGCCCCGGTGGTGCCGGTGGCCGCGCTCGCCGGCCAGGGGCTTGACGCCCTCCGGGACGAGCTGTTCTCCCGCCTGCCGGAGGGCGAACCGTGCTATCCGGACGACATCGCCAGCACCCAGACCGAGCGTTTCTTCGTCGCCGAGGTGGTCCGCGAGAAGCTGCTCGAGAGAACCCGCAACGAGCTCCCCTACACCACCGGCGTGGTGGTCGAGCACTGGCTGGAGGACGACGGCCTGCTCCGGGTCGACGCGGTGGTCTACGTCGAACGGGACAGCCAGAAGGGGATCGTGATCGGCAAGGGCGCGCGCATGATCCGCGAGGTCGGACGGGCGGCGCGACTCGAGCTCGAGCGCCTGTTGGGAACGCGGATGTACCTCGGGCTGCGGGTCAAGGTCCATCCGCGCTGGCGCGAGGATGCGCGGGTCCTGGTCCAGATGACGCCCGGAGAGGCTGCGATCGACGATCTCGCCGTCCTCGAGCACGGCATCGACGACGAGGACGGGTCGTGAGCCCGCTGATCACGGTGGTCATCTTCACCGCCGAGGGGTGCCCGCACTCGCAGGCGCTCCGCGCCGACCTCACGAGCCGCGGCGTGCGCTTCCGGGAGCGCGATCTGAGCCGCGAGCCGGACGCCCTCGACGAGCTCCGGCAGTGGAGCTGGGAGCACCGCCTGCCGGTTGTGGTCGACCACGAGAGGGTCTCGATCGGCTTCCGCGGCGAGTCGTCCACGTTCTCTCAGCTCGGGATCGAATAGCCACTTCGACAACCAAAGCTCAGCGCTGGCCCTGCCCGCAACCCCGCTCGCGGAAATACAGAGAGCGTCTCAATTTAGAACGCGTCCGAGCTTGTGAAATCGTTGACAAGGGGGGAGGGGCGAGTAGAATGACCTCGCCCGCGCGGCAGGTTGGGGGGACCGCATGGAGCCGTACGTTCCGATCCTCGTCTTCGCCCTCGTCGCCATCTCCTTCCCGTTCATCGTCCTCGTGATCGCCAAGGCGGTGCGGGCCGGCGCTCCCGATCCGGTCAAGGGCGAGCCCTACGAGTGCGGCGTGATCCCCGACACGGTCGCCTTCGACACACAGTTCTCCGCCCGCTACTACCTGATCGCCGTCCTGTTCGTGGTCTTCGACGTGGAGACGATCTTCCTGTTTCCGTGGGCGGTGATGTTCGACCGGCTGGCGCTGTTCGGGTTCGTCGAAATGCTGGTCTTCCTCGCCATCCTGCTGGTGGGGTACGTCTACGCGTGGAGAAGGGGGGCTCTCGAGTGGGCCTGATCGAGAACCGCTTCGAACGCAACATCATCACGACCACCTACGACAAGGTCTTCAACTGGGCGCGCCGCTCCTCGCTGTGGCCGATGCAGTTCGGGCTCGCCTGCTGCGCGATCGAGATGATGGCAGTGCTCGACCCGCGCTACGACATGGCGCGGTTCGGCGCCGAGGTCTTCCGCGGCACGCCGCGCCAGTCCGACCTGATGATCGTCGCCGGCACCGTCACCGAGAAGATGGCGCCGATCATCAAGCGGCTCTATCAGCAGATGCCGGAGCCGAAGTGGGTGCTGGCGATGGGCTCGTGCGCGACCTGCGGCGGCCCCTACCGCACCTACGCGGTCACCCAGGGGGTCGACCGCATCGTGCCGGTCGACGTCTTCGTGCCCGGCTGCCCGCCTCGCCCGGAGGCGTTGCTGTACGGCCTGATGCAGCTGCAGCAGAAGATCGACCGCCAGACGATCGCCCGCTCGCGGGCCTCGTGAGGGGGGCAGCATGACCGACGAGAAGCCGACCCCGCCGGGCGAGGGCGCGCCCGCAGCGGGCGACGATCCGCGCGCCGAGGCGCCGGCCGCGAGCGCGGCTGCCGACGCCGACGCGGACAAGGCGGCCAAGATCGCAGCCGCCAAGGCCAAAGCCGCGGCGCTCAAGGCGGCCAAGGAGAAGGCCGCCGCCGAGGGCGGAGCCGAGGCGCCGGCCGAGCCCAAGCCGCCGTGGGAGGAGAAACCGCAGCCGCCAGCACACGAGGAGGCGACCGGTGACGGCGACGTCACGGCGCTTGGCGAGGCGATGCCGGGTTCGGTGCTCGCAGCCGACCGCTTCGCCGGCGACGTGACCGTGACCGTGCCTCGCGAGAGGGTCCTGGATGTCTGCACCCACCTCAAAGGGGAGCGCGACTTCACCTTCCTGGTCGATCTGACCGCGGTCGACTGGCCGGAGCGCGAGGCGGGCCGCTTCGACGTCGTCTACTGGATGCACCGCTTCTCGGACTCCAAGCGGCTGCGGGTGGTGGCCGCGGTCGGCGAGGGCGAGACGGTGGCCTCGGTGGCCGGCGTGTGGCGCACCGCCAACTGGATGGAGCGCGAGGTCTTCGACATGTTCGGGATCACCTTCGCCGGCCATCCCAACCTGGAGCGGATCCTGACCTGGGAGGGCTTCAACGGCCATCCGCTGCGCAAGGACTTTCCGGTCGAGGGCATCGACACCGGAGCGGCGATCTACCCCGACGTCTACCCGCCAGGCGGAGGCCCGGTCGTCGAGCCGGCCGAAGGAGGGGACGAAGCATGATCGGCGGACCCCTGCAACCGCTGTTCGACTCGGACGAGATGGAGCTCTCCTTCGGGCCCCAGCACCCCTCGACCCACGGCGTGCTGCGGGTGATGCTCAAGCTCGACGGCGAGAAGATCCTCGACGCCAAGCCGATCATCGGCTACCTCCATCGCGGCTCCGAGAAGCTCTTCGAGACCATGCCGTTTCCCCAGTGCATCCCGCACACGGACCGGCTCGACTACGTCGCCGCGGCGACCAACAACCAGGGCTTCTGCGTCGCGATGGAGAAGCTGCTCGGGATCACGGTGCCGCCGCGGGCGGCGTACATCCGCATGATCCTGGCGGAGCTGCAGCGGATCGCCTCGCACCTGGTATGGCTCGCCACCCACGCCATCGACCTGGGAGCGATCACGCCCTTTTTCTACACCTTCCGCGAGCGCGACGCGATCCTCGACCTGTTCGAGGACTACTGCGGCGCACGGCTGACCCTGAATACGATGAAGATCGGCGGCGTGCCGTTCGAGCTGCCCGACGGCTGGTTCGAGCGCTGCTCGGCCTTCATCGACGCCTACCCCGCCCACATCGACGAGTACGAGACCCTGCTGACCGAAAACCGGATCTGGAAGCGCCGCACGATCGGCATCGGGGTGGTGTCGGCCGAGGACGCCGTCGACTGGGGTCTGACCGGACCGCCGCTGCGCGGCTCCGGGATCAGGTGGGACATCCGCAAGGTGTTTCCCTACGACCGCTACGACGAGATCGACTTCGAGGTGCCGATCGGCACCAACGGCGACACCTACGATCGCTACCTGGTTCGGATCGAGGAGATGCGGCAGTCCACGAGGATCGTCCGCCAGTGCCTCGACCGGCTGCCCGACGGTCCGGTCATGGCCCGGGCGCCGAAGGTCCTCAGGGCTCAGGAGGGCATGGTCTACGGGGCGGTCGAGGCGCCGAAGGGCGAATTGGGCTACTTCCTGGTGACCACCGACAAGGCGACCGAGCCCTACCGGTGCCACGTGCGGCCGCCCTCGTTCATCAACCTTCAGGCGCTGCCGGACATGGTCAAGGGCCACCTCGTGGCCGACCTGGTCGCGGTGATCGGCACCCTCGACATCGTGCTCGGCGAGATCGACCGCTAGGAGGCGACCCGATGAGCGAGCCCCTTCTCGAGTACCTGGCGATCCCCCTCGCCAAGATCGTCGTCCTGCTCGCAGTGCTGCTCCTGATCGTCGCCTACCTGACCTTCTTCGAGCGCAAGGTGCTGGCCTACATGCAGGTCCGGCTCGGGACCCAACCGGGTCGGGACCGAAGGGCTGGCTGCAGCCGATCGCCGACGCGCTCAAGCTGCTGGTCAAGGAGGACCTGATGCCGACCGGGGCCGAGCGGTTCGTATTCATGATCGCGCCGGCGATGATCATCGTCCCGGCGCTGCTGGTCTTTGCGGTGATTCCGTTCGGCGAGCCCTTCACCATCGCGGGGCGGACGATCACGCCCTATCTTGCCGACGTCAACATCGCGCTGCTGTTCGTGCTCGCGGTGAGCTCGATCGGGATCTACGGGATCATCCTCGGCGGCTGGTCCTCGAACAACAAGTTCTCGCTGATGGGCGGGCTCCGCTCGGCGGCCCAGATGATGTCGTACGAGGTCCCGATGGGCTTCGCGATGGTCGCGGTGGTGCTGATGGCCGGGTCGCTGTCGCTGGTCGAGATCGTCGAGGCCCAGCGCGTCCGCCGGGATCTGGTTCATGTTCCCGGGGATTCTCGGTTTCGGCATCTACTTCGTCTGCGGGGTCGCCGAGACCAACCGCAACCCCTTCGACCTGCCCGAGGCGGAGTCGGAGCTGGTGGCCGGCTTCCACACCGAGTACTCCGGGATGAAGTTCGCGCTCTTCTTCCTCGCCGAGTACGCCAACATGCTGGTGGTCGGGTCGCTCGCCGACGGTGATGTTCCTCGGCGGCTGGCTGCCGCCGTTTCCGAACCTGCTCGCGCCGTTGTGGGCGAGCGCCGCCCTCGCCTGGATCCCGCCGGTGGTCTGGTTCGTCGTCAAGGTCGCCTTCTTCATCTTCGTCTACATCTGGTTCCGCGGCACCTTCCCGAGGCTACCGCTTCGACCAGCTGATGGAGGTGGGCTGGAAGTGGCTGTTGCCGCTCAGCCTGGCCAACGTCATGCTGATCGGTCTCGGCGTGCTGCTGGTGAAGGGATGAGCCCATGACGGTCAAGGACTTCTTCGCCCGCCTCATCCCCACCGACCTCTTCAAGGGACTGGCGGTGACCGGGGGCTACCTGTTCGCCCGCAAGGAGACCGTGCAGTACCCCGAAAAACGGCTCGAGCCGACCGACCGCTTCCGCGGCATGTTCGGCTACGACCCGGAGCGCTGCATCGACTGCGGCCTGTGCGCCAAGGCGTGTCCGATCAACATCATCTACATCGTCGACCACGTCGAGGTCGACCCCGACACCAAGAAGAAGAAGAAGGTCATCGACCGCTACGACATCGACGTCAAGCGGTGCATGTTCTGCGGCCTCTGCGAGGAGGCGTGCCCGACCGAGCCGCGCTCGATCTGGCTCACGTCGAAGACCTACGAGGGCGCCGTCTACGAGCGCAACGAAGGCCTTTACTTCGACAAGAACCGTCTGCAGAGCTGGGAGGGTCTGCTGGCCTTCCCGGGCGTGGTCCCCCCCAACCAGGGTCAGCGGCCCGACGATCCCCTCGGCAAGAAGCCCCGGCCCGCCTCCGAGAACGGACAGGGAGGAGCCTCGTGATGGACTTCCTGGTCTCCAACTTCACCGCGATCCTGTTCTACGTGCTGGCGTCGCTCACCGTCGCCGGTGCGATCGGCGTGGTGGTGCTCAGAAACCCGGTCCACTCCGCGCTCTCGCTGCTCGGCTGCTTCCTGATGGTGGCCTGCCTGTTCGTGGTCCAGCACGCCGAGTTCCTGGCCGCGGTCCAGGTGCTGGTCTACGCCGGCGGCATCATGGTTCTGTTCCTGTTCGTGATCATGCTGGTCAACGTCAAGCGGCTGAGTCCGAGCGAGGTCTTCCTGTCGCGCCAGGCGCCGATCGCGGTCGCCGGGACGGTCCTGCTCGGGTCGATCATGGCTTTCCTCGCACTCTCCGGAGGAGCCGCCGCGGGCCCCGGCTCCCAGGCCGCGCTCCGGGCGGTGGAGGGCGAGGCCCTGGGCAACACCCAGGCCGTCGGTTGGCTTCTGTACCGCACCTACCTGGTGCCTTTCGAGGTGGTTTCGGTCGTGCTCCTGGTGGCGATGATCGGGGCGATCGTGTTCGGCCGCCGCGAGGCCTCGCTGGAGGAGGAAGGAGAGGGCCGGCGATGATCGGGGCCACCCACTACATGGTGCTGTCGCTGATCCTGTTCGCGATCGGCGTGGTCGGCGTGCTGGTGCGGCGCAACTTCATCACCGTGCTGATGTCGCTCGAGCTGGTCTTCAACGCGGTCAACCTCAACCTGATCGCGTTCTCGTACCGGCTCGGAGACCTCTCCGGCCAGGTGCTGGCGGTGTTCGTGATCACCATCGCCGCCGCCGAAGCGGCGATCGGGCTCGGCCTGATCATCGCCCTGGTGCGGTTGAAGAACACCATCTCGCTGGACGACGCGAGCGAGATGCGGAGCTAGAGGATGCGCTTTCACGATCTGATCTGGCTCGTGCCCCTGTTCCCGCTCGCGGGTGCGATCGTCAACGGAATCGTCACCAACCGGTTCGGCCTGTCCAAGAAGGTCTCCAATCTGGTTGCGCTGGCCGGCTCCGGGCTCGCCTGGCTGTGGGGGTGGGCGGCGATCGGTCAGTGGCTGGCGAGCGAGGGATTCGAGCATGCCCACGTGGTCCGGGTCTTCACCTGGGTCGCCGGCGGCGAGATCACCATCTGGGGCGGGAGAACGGTCCCGCTCGACATCGCCGCCTCGTTCCAGCTCGACGCGCTGTCGGCGGTGATGCTGGGGTTCGTGACCTTCGTGGGTTTTCTGATCCACGTGTACTCGGTCGGCTACATGCACCACGAGCCGGACCGGGCCTACGCGCGCTACTTCGCCTACCTGAACCTGTTCATGTTCTCGATGCTGGTGCTGGTGCTGGGCTCCAACCTGCCGGTGCTGTTCGTCGGCTGGGAGGGTGTGGGGCTGTGCTCGTACCTGCTGATCGGCTTCTACTTCGAGAAGGACTGGTGCGCGTCGGCCGGCAAGAAGGCGTTCATCGTCAACCGGATCGGGGACTTCGGCTTCCTGCTGGCGATCTTCGCGGCGTTCGCGGTGTTCGGCACGGTGGAGTTCGGGGACATGTTCGCCGAGGCGGCGGCGCACCCGGAGCTGTACGCGGGCTCGGCGACGATGATCGGGCTGCTGCTGTTCGTGGGGGCGATGGGCAAGTCGGCGCAGCTGCCGCTGTATGTGTGGCTGCCGGACGCGATGGCGGGGCCGACGCCGGTGTCGGCGCTGATCCACGCGGCGACCATGGTCACGGCGGGCGTGTACATGGTGGCGCGGTGCAACGTGTTCTTCCGTCTGAGCCCGACCGCGATGCTGGTGGTGGGGGTGGTCGGGGGCCTGACGGCGGTGTTCGCGGCGACCATCGGGCTGGCGCAGAACGACATCAAGAAGGTGCTGGCGTACTCCACCGTGTCGCAGCTGGGCTACATGTTCCTGGGCGCCGGTGTGGGGGCGTTCGTGGCGGCGATCTTCCACGTGGTGACGCACGCGTTCTTCAAGGCGTGCCTGTTCCTGGGGTCGGGGTCGGTGATCCACGGCTGCTCCGGCGAGCAGGACATCCGGAAGATGGGCGGCCTGAAGAAGCACATGCCGATCACCTACTGGACCTTCCTGGCGGCGACGATCGCGATCGCGGGGATCGTGCCGTTCGCGGGGTTCTTCTCCAAGGACGCGATCCTGGCGTCGGCGTTCGAGGCGGGGTACGGGAACCTGAACGGGAACGGGACGTGGTACCTGGCGCTGTGGGTGCTGGGTGTGGCGGGCGCGGTGATGACCGCGTTCTACATGTTCCGCCTGGTGTACCTGACCTTCCACGGTGAGTTCCGGGGCGGGGCGGAGGCGGAGCACCACGTGCACGAGTCGCCGTGGACGATGACGATGCCGCTGGTGGTGCTGGGCGCGCTGTCGGTGGTGGGCGGGTTCCTGGGGGTGCCGGGCAAGATGCTTCGGTCACCCGGAGTGGAACCTGATCGACCGCTTCCTGAGCCCGATCCTGCTTCCGATCGGCCACGCGGCCGAGGGTCACGGGGGTGAGCACGCGGCCCACCACCTGTCGCTCGGGCTCGAGCTCGGCCTGATCGCGCTGTCGCTGGCCGTGGCCGGCTTCGGGATCTGGCTCGCGACCCGCTTCTACCTCGGGGCGAAGGCCGGCGAGACCCCGCGCCGAATCGCCGAGCGCTTCCCCCGCGCCTACTCCGCCGTGCTCAACAAGTACTACGTCGACGAGCTCTACGACGCGACCGTGATCGCTGGCACCGTCAAGGGAGCGGCCTTCCTGTGGGAGGCTGACGCGCGGGTGGTGGACGGCGCGGTCAACGGGACCCGTCACCTGACCGTGGGCTCGAGCTTCCTGTCGGGGGTCTTCGACCTCAAGGTGGTCGACGGCCTCGTCAACCTCGTCGGCACCTTGTGGAACGTCGCGAGCGTCGCCTTCCGCCGCCTGCAGGTGGGATTCGCCCAGGGCTACGCCCTGGTCATGGTGCTGGGTGCGGCCGCATTGTTGGCCGTCTACTACATCTTCTAGGAGCAGGGACCTGACGATGGACACCCAATACGGCTACCTCCTGAACCTGATCTGCTACCTGCCGCTGGCCGGCGCGCTGGTCATGATCTTCTTCATCGGCAAGGAGCGGACCGGGGCGATCAAGGCCTTCGCCACGGTCGTGGTCGGGCTCGACTTCGTGCTGTCCCTGCCGCTGTGGTTCCTCTACCGCACCGACGGGCCGGAGTTCCAGTTCGTCACCCAGGCGGAGTGGATCCCCTCGGTCGGGGCGCAGTACCTGTTCGGCGTCGACGGCTTCGCGATCCTGCTGATCCTGCTGACGACGCTGCTCGGCTTCATCTCGGTGTTCTCGTCGTTCACCGCCATCGCCGAGCGCCAGAAGGAGTACTACATCTTCCTGCTGCTGCTGCAGACCGGCATGCTGGGCGTGTTCAGCTCGCTCGACTTCATCCTGTTCTACGTCTTCTGGGAGGTCATGCTGGTGCCGATGTACTTCCTCATCGGCGTCTGGGGCGGACCCGCGGAAGCTCTACGCGGCGATCAAGTTCTTCCTCTACACCCTGTTCGGCTCGGTGCTGATGCTGGTCGGCATTCTCGCGCTCTACTTCTACAACGCCGACGGCCTGGCGGCGATCGGCCTGCCTGGGCTCGGCAACGTGGCCACCTTCGCGGTGCCCGACCTGTACGCGATCGCGCCCCAGGTCCCGGGCGGCCTGCAGATCTGGATCTTCCTCGCCTTCTTCGTCGGCTTCGCGATCAAGGTGCCGATGTTCCCGTTCCACACCTGGCTGCCCGACGCCCACGTCGAGGCGCCGACCGCCGGCTCGGTCATCCTCGCCGGCGTCCTGCTGAAGATGGGGACCTACGGGTTCGTGCGCTTCTCGCTGCCGCTGCTGCCGGAGGCGACGGTGAAGGCGGTGCCGTGGATCGGCTGGCTGTCGCTGTTCGCGATCGTCTACGGCGCGCTGGTGGCGATGGCGCAGAAGGACATGAAGAAGCTCGTCGCCTACTCCTCGGTGAGCCACATGGGCTTCATCATGCTGGGCATGTTCGCGCTCAACCAGCCGGGGCTGCGCGGCTCGATCCTCCAGATGCTCAACCACGGCATCTCCACCGGCGCGCTCTTCCTGCTCGTCGGCATCATCTACGAGCGCCGCCACAACCGGATGATCTCGGAGTACGGCGGCCTCGCCAAGGTCATGCCGGTCTACGCCATGTTCTTCATGGTGATCACGATGTCGTCGATCGGGCTGCCGACGCTCAACGGCTTCATCGGCGAGTTCACGATCCTGATCGGCGCCTTCCACCACCAGTGGTGGTGGGCGGTGATCGCCGCCACCGGCATCGTGCTCGGCGCCGGCTACATGCTGTGGATGTACCAGCGGGTCTTCTTCGGCGACCTGACCAACGAGAAGAACAAGGGGCTCTCCGACCTCAACCTGCGCGAGCAGTGGACCATCATCCCGCTGATCCTGCTCGCCTTCTGGATCGGCCTCTACCCGAAGCCGTTCTTCCGGATGATGGAGCCGACGGTCAACCGGGTGCTCGAGCGGGTCGAGGTGGCGATGCCGGAACCGGCCCTGCCGGCCGGGATTCCGGCCGCGGCCGACCACGGCGAGCCGGCCCACCACGAGGAGTAGGCGATGAGCCTGACGGACTTCGTTCCGTTCCTGCCCGAGATCGTGCTCTCGGTCGTGGGCTTCATTCTCCTGGTCGCCGGAGTGGCCTGGGGAAAGAGCGGCATCCGGGCGATGCTGCTCACGGGAGTCGGCGGCCTCGCCCTGACCGTGCTGCTGGTGTGGCTGGTCGCCCGCCCCGACGGCGAGCCACGAACGATCCTCGGCGACATGCTGGTGATCGACGGGTTCGGGTTCTACTTCAAGCTCCTGCTCGCTGCCGCGTCGGCGATCGCCCTGCTGATGTCGGCCGGCTATCTGGAGCGCTCACGGTACGGGGCCGGCGAGTACGTGTCGTTGGTCCTCTTCGCCACCGCCGGCATGTTCGTCATGGTGTCGGCCGCGAACCTGGCCAGCCTCTACGTCGGTCTCGAGCTGATGGCGCTCTCGGTTTACGTGCTGGTGGGCTACTTCAAGCTCGAGCACAAGTCGAACGAGGGTGCGGTCAAGTACTTCGTGCTCGGCGCCCTGTCCTCCGGCGTGCTGCTGTACGGCATCTCGCTGCTCTACGGCGCCCTCGGCACGCTGGATCTCACCGCCATCCGCAGCGGCCTCGCGGCCGCCCCCGACGGCGACCTCTTGGTCATGCTCGGGATCCTGCTGGTCGGGTTCGGGATGCTGTTCAAGGTCGCCGCGGTTCCGTTCCACGTCTGGACGCCGGATGCCTACGAGGGGGCGCCGACGCCGGTGACCGCGTTCATGTCGGTGGGTCCGAAGGCGGCCGCGTTCGCCATCTTCCTGCGTCTCTTCGCCGGCACCTTCGCGCCCGAGGCGGACCAGTGGCGGGTGGTGCTGATCGTCGCCGCGGCGCTGACCATGGTCTACGGCAACGTCGCCGCACTGACCCAGACGAACGTCAAGAGAATGCTGGCCTACTCGTCGATCGCGCACGCCGGCTATGCCCTCATGGGGCTGGCCGCGGTCTCCGCGATGGGCACCTGGTCGGTGCTCATGTACATGCTGGTCTACGCGTTCATGAACCTCGGTGCGTTCGGGTTCGTGATCCTGCTCGAGACCCGCGGCTATGCCGGCGAAACCATCGACGACTACGCCGGGCTCGCACGGCGCTACCCGGCGGCGGCGGCCGGCATGCTGCTCTTCCTGCTGTCTCTGACCGGGATCCCGCCGACCGCCGGTTTCATGGGCAAGCTCTACCTGTTCGCGGCCGCGATCCAGGCCGGCTACGCCTGGCTCGCGGTGGTCGGCCTGCTGATGTCAGCGGTGTCGCTCTACTACTACTTCCGGCTGGTGGTGCAGATGTACCTCAAGGACGGTCCCGAGGACCAGCCGGCGCCGCTGGCGCGGGACCGTTGGCTCGAGGCGATGCTCGGTGTGTGCGCCGTGGTGACGCTGGCGATCGGGGTCTGGCCGGCGCCGGTGGTGGCCTGGGCACAGAGCGGGCTCAACGCACTCGGGCTGCAGTAGTCCGTGGCTTCGGACCGCACGACTCGCGACGGTGGAGGTCGACATGAGCCGCAAGCGCACGCTGCGCCGCGCCAGCAACTGGGTCGACGCCTCGATCATCGGCATCCAGTTCCCGGTCGCAATCACCCTCGGCTTCCTCTGGGGAAGGTGGATGGACCGTCACCTCGGCACCTGGCCGTGGTTGACCGGGCTCTTCACCCTGTTCGGGATCATCGCCGGCTTCGTCAACCTGTTCCGGATCTCCGCCGGGGCCGCCGAGAAGGAGGAGACGCTCGACGCCGAAGAAGCTGTCGGGAAGGAGCGGGACGGTGCCGAGTGAGGTCGCCGGCTTCTCTCCGCGCCGGGTTGCCCGGTGGGCGGGAGGCCTCGTGGTGATCGGCGCGATCTGCGAGCTCATCTTGCGACGTTCCTTTACTGGAGCGGCGAGCTTGACCGGGGCGGGTCTGGTGGCTATCATCAACTTCCGCTGGCTGGAGGACGTGCTCACCCGCGTGATTCAACCCGGAGAACCGAGATTTGACCGCTGGTCCCTGTTCCGTTTCGTGGCTCGGTTGGCCCTCCTCGGGGCCGTTCTCGCAGCAGTGGTTCTGGTACCCGAGATCGACGCGGTGGCCGTCGCGCTCGGGTTCTCCGCCCTGGTGGTGGCGCTCGTGATCGAGGGCATCCGCTCGGCGCGTGTCGGAGGAGGTTGACTTGGAGCACCATTACTCGTACCTGTACGGACCGGTCAACAAGCTCCTGATCGTCCTCTTCGGAGAGCCCCCCGAGCGATGGCTCGCGCTGATGGGCGCGCAGCACGGCCAGGTCTTCTGGCTGCCCGATCACGTCATCATGGCGATGCTCGCGGTGGCGGTGATCGCGCTCGCGGTGGTTCCCGTGAGCCGGAAGCTCTCGGTCGGTGAGCCCGGAAAGCTGCAACAGGTGCTGGAGCTCACCGTCGACGGCCTCGGAACGCTGCTCGAGGATGTGGTCGGTCACGGCGCCGGCAAGCGGTTCCTCGGCTTCATCGGAACGCTCGCGGTCTTCATCTTCACCTGCAACATCTTCGGCTTGTTCTTCTTCCTTCAGCCGCCGACCCAGGTGACCTCGACCACCTTCGCGCTGTCGATCACCGCGTTCCTCTTCTACAATATCGTGGGCGTGCGCGAGCAGGGAATCGTCCGCTACGTCAAGCACTTCGCTGGGCCGCTGCCGCTTCTGGCTCCGATCATGGTCCCGATCGAGATCATCTCGCACCTCGCTCGCATCCTGTCGCTGGCGCTTCGGCTGTTCGGGAACATCTCCGGCGAGCACACCGCGACCCTGATCTTCTTCGGCATGTTCCCGTTCCTGCTTCCGTGGCCGATGATGGGCCTCGGCATCTTCGGTTCGTTACTCCAGGCGTTCATCTTCATCATGCTGACGATGGCCTACATCCAGGGGGCCGTCGCGCACGAGGAACACTAGATCAGACCCGTGAGGAGGGTGACATGAGTCGACGTCTTGCGATCGTGGCGGTGGTTCTGGTGGCCCTGGCGATGGCCTCGCCGGCAATGGCTGCTGAGCAGGGTGCCGCCGTCGGAAAGAACATGTGGCAGTTCGTCGGGGCCGCCTTTGCCATCGGCATCGCGGCGGCGTTCGGCGCGCTCGGCCAGGCGCGCGGTCTGGCGGCGGCCTGCGAAGCCATCGGGCGCAACCCCGGGGCCGTGGGTCCGATCCGCATCACGATGATCATCGGATTGGCGCTCATCGAGTCGCTGGTCATCTACGCGCTCATCATCGCGTTCCTGATTCTGGGCGGCTGAGCCCGCATCCGCTCTCGAGCGGTCATCGCGCGGGGTCCGTGATCCGGGCCCCGCGCGTCGCGTCTCCGGCGGCCGGTATACTGTCGCCGATGAGAGTCATGGCTCGAATCGCCTCGGTCGCCGTTGCGGCGGCCATCAGCCTGCCCGCCGCCACCGCGGAGGGACCGGTGCTGACCCGGCCGGACGGCGGAGTGACCGAGTGGAGCGAGTGGCTCGGCGAGCACGGCCGGACCGCGGTCGTGCTGTGGGCGTCGTGGAGCCCGACGTCGGGAGCGGTGCTGGCGGAGCTCGAGCCACTCGCCGCGGCCTGCCGGGAGCTCGAGATCGCGCTGGTGCTGGTCGCGGTCCAGGAGCCGCTCGAGGACTCGAGGCGAAGCCTGGAGCGCCGCAAGGTCGCCTGGCTGCATGATCGCCACGGCGGGTTGCTCAAGAGCTACCGGCTGATCCGGGTCCCGACTCTGGTGGTGGTGGAGGCGGATGGGCGGCTCGCGGCAGAGCTCGACGTCTCGGCGCAGGCGCTGCGACGGTGGGCGTCACGGTGAGATGGTGCATGCTGCTGCTGCCCCTTGCAGTGAGTCTGGGCCTCGCGTGCGGCACGCCGGTCTCGGCCGATCGCGGGCCCGGGATCGAGGTCGAGCCGCTCGCGGCCTACCGTCCCCCGGTGGCGACGGAGGTGGCGGCAGGCGACACCTTCGAGAGCGTGTGCCGGCGCCTGGCCGGTCCCGAGTGGCCGCTCTGGTCGGCCGCCTTGAGCGACGAGCTCGACCCGCGACGGCTCCAGCCCGGAACACGGTTCGACGGAGCCCTCGACTCCATGGGTCGGCTGGCGACGCTGGCGGTGACCCTCGACCTGAGACGCGAGCTCCGGTTCGCCCGGGAGGGCGACCGGATCCTGGTCGAGCGGATCGAGCGGGACCTGGAGGTCGAGGTCGTACGGCTCGAGGGCGGAATCTCCTCCTCGCTCTTCGAAGCGGTCGAAGGGGCCGGCGGACGCCCCGAGCTGGCCGTGGAGCTCGCGCAGATCTTCCAGTGGGACATCGATTTCCTGCGTGACCTGCGGGTCGGGGACGGGTTCGTGGTGGTGGTCGAGGAGCGCTCGGTCGAGGGCGCCTTCTATGAGTACGGACAGATCTTCGCCGCTCGTTTCACCAACCGGGGGCGGTCGCTCAACGCCATCGCCTACCAGGATGACGACGGCAGGATCGGCTACTACGACCTCGAGGGTCACCCGCTCGAGAAGCAGTTCCTGCGCTCACCGTTGAAGTTCAGCCGCATCACCTCGCGCTTCTCCGGAGGACGGTTCCACCCGGTGCTCAAGCGTCGCATGCCGCACTACGGAGTCGACTACGGGGCGCCGGTGGGCACCCCCGCGCTGGTCACCGCCGACGGCACCGTGACCTTTGCCGGGCGCAACGGCGGGGCGGGCAACATGGTCACGGTGCGCCACCCGAACGGGTACGAGACCAGCTACCTCCACCTCAGCCGCTACGGACCCGGTGTGAAGCGGGGGGTGAGGGTGCGGCAGGGGCAGGTGATCGGGTACGTCGGCGCGACCGGGTGGGCGACCGGACCCCACCTCGACTACCGGGTGAAGCAGAACGGCCGCTGGATCAACCCGCTGACGATCTCGTCGCCGCCTGCGAAGCCGCTTGCCGAGGAGCGGATCGGGCGCTACCTCCAGCACGCCATCGCGATCACGGAGCTGCTCGAAGGTCGGGAGCCGCCGCTCGGTGCGCGCTGCTGACGCGACAGCCCCGTACCGGGCCGATCTCGCGGGCGGGACCCTCGACATCTGGCCGCTCGGACTGCTGCATCCCGGCGCGGTCACCGTCAACGCCGCACTCGAGCTGCGGGTGCGGGTTCGGGTCGATGACGGGGCCCCCGCCGGCGACGTGTGGCACGCGGTGGGCGATGCGCCCTTCGCGCGCCTCGACCGCGACGACCCGCACGACCTGACCGCGGTGGTGGCGAACTTCGTCAACCGGTCACGGGGGTTCAGGGTTCGGGTCGCCGCACAGGCGCCGGTAGGATCGGGTCTCGGGGGATCCTCGTGCTACGCCGTCGCGCTCGCCCGGGCGCTGCTGGCGGTCGAGGATCGCGAGGTACCGGACGAGGACCTGGTGGCGATCCTGCGGGACCTCGAGGCCAGGGTGCTCGCCGTGCCCACCGGGTGTCAGGACCACTGGGCGGCGGTGCGGGGAGGGGTGCTGAGCCTCCACCTCGAACCGGGGCGGGTGAGGGTCGAACGTCTCGGGGTCGATCCCGTCTGGGTGGGGGAGCGGCTGACGGTTCTGTTCTCGGGGATCACCCACGCCAGCGGGATGGTCAACTGGCAGGTCATCCGCCGCCGGCTCGACGGTGAGCTCGAGACCGTCATCGCCCTCGAGGAGATCGCGGCGGCCGCGGTCCGGTGCCGGTGGGCGCTCCTGGCCGGGGATGAGGCCGCGGTCGGCGAGGCGATCGCCGCCGAGTGGTCCGCCCGGAGGCGCCTGGCGCCCGAGGTCTGCCCGCCGGAGCTCGCCCACCTCGCCGACGAGGCGCTCACGGCCGGGGCCGCGGCGGTCAAGGCCTGCGGCGCCGGGGGCGGCGGCAGCCTGCTGCTGTGGCACCCACCGGAGCAGCGTGGTGCCATCGAGGCGGCGCTGCTCGCCGCCGCGCCCGGGGCCCGGGTGCTCGCCCGCGGCCTGGCGAACGAGGGCGTGTGCGTCCGGCAGGTCGGCTGAACCACGAAGACACCACGACACCACGAGGGTGTCGGTCGGTCGGAGCGGTGGGCGGATCCCGGGTCGCGGGCGATGAGCCACAGAGGCACGGAGGTGTCGCAGGGAAGGGTGCCGCCGGTGGGGTCCCTCCGGCTGCCGGGGCCGCGCTGTGCGCGGCGGGGCCTGCCGCTCCGGGAAGGTCCTCGCCCGCTCGTCAGCCCGGCAGCGGTCGGGGACCCGGGATGCCACGGATTCGTGGAATCCACCACTGCCCGCTCTGAGCCCCTGCGTTCATCCCTTCCGCCCGTTTTGGGATCGGGAGCACCGGCCGAACGAGCGCTGCCCTCGTGGCGTCCGGGCGTTCTCCCTCTGCTCCCGTCCCGGGATCGGCAGGAGGAGGATCCGAAGCACCACCGATCCTCGTGGTGTCGTGGTGCGCTGGTGGTTCGACCTACTCCGGGATCTTGAGCTTCTGGCCGACCTTGATCAGGTCCGGGTTGTCGAGCTGGTCCCGGTTGGCCTCGAAGATCTTCATGTAGAGGCTCGCCTTGCCGTAGTACTTCTGGGCCAGGGCGCCGAGCGTGTCTCCAGGTTGGACCTGGTGGATCCGTTCGGCCGCCGGCGCCGGGGCGGGTGCCGCCACTGGAGTCGGCGCCGGCTCCGCGGGCTTCGGGGGTGGTGCCGGGACCGTGATCGTATTGATGGTGTTCTCGGTGTCGACGAGCTTGTTGAAGGCCTCCATCACCCGGGTCCGGGTCTCCTTGTCCGGAGCCTGACCCCGAAGTGTGACCACTTTGCCGGCGACGTCGGCCCGCAGCGCCTTCACACCAGGGTGCGCGGACTTGACCTGGGCCAGTGCCTCATCGACCTGTTTCTGGAAGGACTTTCCGAAGAAATCGAGCAGACCCACAATGTACCTCCTTGAGCTCAGGAGGCCTCGGGAGGGGTCCCGGACCTCGTGCGACTCGGTGTCTCCGTCACAGTATACTGACTCGACCTGACGCAACCTGCCTGCGCCCGCCTGCGGCGGAGGGCTCTTGAGCTGGGAGACGACATGGCAGAGGACGGGCTCTACCTCGGACACGCCGGAGAATCCGGCGAGCGCCTCCACCTCGATCCTGACCACCTGACCACCCACGCCGTGTGTGTCGGCATGACCGGATCCGGCAAGACCGGCCTCGGCATCGTGGCGCTGGAGGAGCTGGCGCGGCGTGGCACGCCGTTGCTCATCATCGATCTCAAGGGCGACATGGCGAACCTGCTGCTGGCATTCCCGGAGCTCGACGCTGGCTCCTTCGAGCCGTGGCTGCCGGCCGACGTGGCGGGTGGCCGGTCCCGGGCAGAGGTCGCCGCCGAGCAGGCCGAGCGATGGCGAAAGGGCCTCGAGGCCGCAGGACTGGGTGGTGACGACGTGCGCGCGTTCCGCGACGGCGTCGCCTGGCAGGTCGTCACTCCCGGGCTCGCCTCCGGCACGCCGCTCGACATCCTGCCTTCGCTGACCGCACCGGAGGGCTGGGAGGATGACCCGGACGGGGCGAGCGCGAGGGTCGACGGTGTCACCTCGGCCCTGCTCTCGCTGGTCGGGCGCGGCGGCGATCCCCTGACCGACCGTGATCACGTGCTGGTGGCGTCGGTCCTGATGGACCACTGGCGGAAGCGGGAGGTCCTCGACCTGCCCCAGCTGCTGGCGAGTCTCACCGAGCCCCCGTTCGAGACCCTCGGGGTGATGCCGCTCGAGGTTTTCTACCCCCGCAAGGAGCGGCTCGCACTGGTCATGGCGCTCAACACGCTGCTGGCGAGCCCCGCGTTCGGAGCCTGGACCGAGGGCGTGCCGCTCGACCTCGGTGAGCTGCTCGGAAGCCCGGGCTCACCGCGGGCGACGGTCGTCGTGCTGGCCCACCTGACCGAGGCGCAGCGCCACTTCGTGCTCACTCTGCTCGCCGCCGAGCTGGTGGCGTGGATGCGCCGCCAGCCGGCGGCGTCCGGGCTGCGCGCCCTGCTCTACATCGACGAGCTGCAGGGCATCCTGCCGCCGCATCCCGCCAACCCGCCGTGCAAGATGCCGCTGCTGACCCTGCTCAAGCAGGGCCGGGCCTTCGGGGTCGGCGCCTGGCTGGCGACCCAGAACCCGGTCGACGTCGACTACAAGGCGCTCGGCAACGCAGGCGTGAAGCTCGTCGGCCGGCTGGTCACCGACCGTGATCGTGAAAGAGCCTTGGAAGGGCTCGGACTTGCAGGACGCGCGGAGTCCGAGGTCGAGAGCCGGGTCGCCGGGCTCGCCAAACGCCAGTTCCTGCTCGCCGACGTCAGATCGAGCGCCGGCCCCCTGGTCTTCTCCTCTCGCTGGGCGATGAGCTACCTGAGGGGGCCGGTGTCCCCGGCCGAGCTGGGACCCCTGTTGAAGGCGGGAGCGTGGTCGTCGGGGGGTGCCGGCCGGTCCGTGGATCGAGCCGCCGCTGGGGGGCCGACCCGGCCCCCGGTGCTCGCCACCGCCGTCGAGGCTCGGTTCGGGCTCACGGGCGAGGGCCAGGCGCAACCGTCGGTGGTGGTTCACTGCCGCGCACGCGTGGCCCAACGCTCGCTCGGCGTCGACCGGGCGGTCGAGGAGTGGTGGAGGCTGCCGGCCGCAGAGTCCGGGATCGACTGGGAGGCGGCCGAGCGTCTCGAGGCCGAGCCGCAGGCGGGACCGGAGCCGCCGCCCGGGATGACGTTCCCGGCGGCCGCACCGGCCCAGCTCGACCGCGCGCTGGTGAAGCTCGGTGCGAGCTTCACCTCCTGGCGGGCGCGGCGAGTCGACCCGGTGATGGTCAACCGCGAGCTCAAGCTGTCCGCCGAGCCCGGGGAGGCGCGGGAGGCCTTCATCGCCCGCTGCCTCGACGCGGCCGACCAGGCGGACGACGCGCTCGAGGCGCGCATCAGGGATCGGTTCGAGCGCAAGAAGGACACGCTCACCCGGAGGCTCGAGCGCGAACGCGATGAGCTCGACCGCGACCGGGCCCAGCTTTCGTCGCGCAAGGCGGAGCAGGCTCTCGGGGTGGTCGAGGGCCTGTTCTCGGTGCTGCTCGGCTCGCGAGGGGTCCGCTCGGCGGCCCGCAAGGCCGCTTCCAAGGTCCGGGCGACCGCCAGCAAAGACCGCATGCGGAGGACTGCGGCCGCGTCGGTCGAGGAGTCCGAGCGCGAGATCGAGAGGCTCGAGCGGGAGATCGACGAGCTCGCCCTCGACCTGCAGGAAGAGGTGGACCGCCTGGCCGAGGAGGCCGACCGGATCGCCCGTGCGGTCGAGGAGGTCGAGCTGTCGCCCACGCGAACCTCGATCGAGGTCGTCTCCACCGTCCTCCTGTGGGGGTAGGCGGGCACACCCGGTCCGTCTCGCGCCGGGGCACACCACCAAGGCACCAAGGCACCAAGTCATCGCGGGTCCACTCGGATGAGCGGCCCGATGAGCGGTGTGATACGCCGCTCCACGAGGGTGAGGGCGGACTCAGGATGGCCCTCCAGACCCGGATCTCTTCGTTTCTCGTGGTGTCTTGGTGCCTTGGTGGTGAACGCCAACTCTGCGGGTCAGGGCGACGGTCCGGCGCGGTGGGTTCGGTTGCGGCCGGCTTCCTTGGCGGCGGCAAGAGCGCTGTCGGCGGCCGCGACCAGGTCTTCGGCGGACTCGCCGTCCGCCGGCCACTCGGCCACCCCCTGGGTGATGGTGAGGCTGAAGGTCTCCTCGCCGGCCTCGAGGCTCCGGGCCTCGACCGTGCGACGGAGGCGCTCGCAGATCTCGAGGGCGTCCTCTGCGCGGGTTGCCGGCAGCAGCAGGATCGCCTCGTCGCCGCCGGCCAGACCGGCACGGTCGCCGGGCCGCAGCACGGACCGGATCATCGAGCCCATCTCCCGGACCACCGACCGTCCCACCGGATGGCCCCACCGGTCGTTGACCGACTTGAGGCCGTCGAGGTCGGTCATCACCAACGAAAACGGCCCGGCGCCGCGGGAGATCTCGACCCGGAGCCGGTCCATGAAGGCGTCGAGCATGAGCAGTCCGGTGAGCGGGTCGAAGTGCAGTCGGCGGTGCAGCTCGCGATACAGCTCACGCTCGCCGGGGTCGTTGAGCACGTACTTCAGGACCACCTCGCCGAGCTGCACCGTGTCGCGGTCCGCGAGCCGGGCGTCGCGCACCGCCCGCCCGTTCACCCACACCCCGTTGGCCGAGCCGAGGTCGGTGATGCGGTGGCTTGGCGGGTCGCCAGGCTCGCAGACCAGCCGGGCGTGCCGACGCGAGATGGTCGGGCTCGGGATGGAGAGGTTGGCGGAGACCGAGCGACCGACCAGAAGGTCGTCACGGCCGATCTCGATCACCCGCCCGGGCTCCCACCCCTCGAGCACCACCATCACGGCACAGGGTTCGTGCTCCGGCGCCGACTGGGCGGATGAGCCGGACAGGGTCGGAAGCTCGGCGGTCGAGATCTCGTCCTTGGTGGTGCGATCGTCCACAGGATGATTCTAGCCTGCATGTCTCCCCAGGCAGGCGAGGGAGGAACCGACGCAGCGATGGCGGCAGGACCGTGCGCGTCACGGGAACGCGGTCAGTGCGGCCTCCAGGCTGGCGCCGAGCTTTGCGAGCGACTCGAGATCGCTGGGCTCGTCCGGCTGGAGCGGGATCTCGACCAGCGGGTGCGAGCCGCCGAGCAGGGCCGCCAGCTCCTCGACGCCGCGCCGGTCGCGGCGCCCGAGCCATGAGATCAGCGCTCTCCCATCGGCCGGCACCGGGCGGTCGCCGCGGGGGCTCGTGGGGTGCACGCGGTTGACCACCACCGGGCCCAGGTGCATGCCGGCCTCGTGCGAGACGGCGGGCGAAGAAGAGGGTGTCGGCGACCCGATCCGGCCCCGGGCCGCTGACCAGCACGAACAGGGACTCGGGCGACCGCAGCAGCTGCTGCACCTCGAGCGCGCGGTGGCGGAAGCCGTCGAACAGCGGGGCGAACGCCTGGAAGAACTCGGCCATGTCGC
The DNA here is from genome assembly GCA_963714745.1 of uncultured Acidobacteriota bacterium. Lineage (GTDB taxonomy): Bacteria > Acidobacteriota > Thermoanaerobaculia > Thermoanaerobaculales > Sulfomarinibacteraceae > CAVQPK01. The sequence continues at coordinate 158,468 of CAVQPK010000005.1, read as the reverse complement.
GCAGCAGCTCGAGCCCGACCATGCGGTCGAAGAAGGCCTCGACGTTGCGGCCGACGAACCCCAGCCGCGAGGTGGCGCGCAGCTGGCCGTCGGCGTCGAACCACGGTTTGAGGGCGACCCGCAGCGCCCCGGAGTCGAGGAAGCCGACGATGCGCTCGGGCGCCTCGAGGAAGTCGAGCGCCTGGCGGGTCGGTGGCGTGTCGAGGATCACCCGCGTACCAGCCGCCCTGCTCGCGCACCTCGTAGAGCCGCTCCGACGGCCATGTACTCGAGCACCCCGGCGAGGCTGCCCGAAAGGTGGTCGTAGAAGCGGTTGGTGAGGATCCGCTCCCGGGCCGCGGGGTCGGGGGCGTACCGCTCGACGAGACGGTCGAAGGTCTGCCTGGCGTCGAGAAGGCTCGCCGCGAGGCGGGCGTGTCCGGCGACCGGGATCTCCGATGCCAGCCCATCGCCAGCGGCCACCCCGAGGGTGTCCTTGAGACGGCGGGACGGGTCGAAGGTCATCGACGAGGGTGTCGTGGCCGCGCCCGGCCGAGGCGAGCGCCATCGCGGCGGCGAGCGTCGTCTTGCCGACTCCGCCCGAGCCGACGACGACCACCAGGGGGGCCTCGAGCACGTTCACGCGTCCCCCGCGAGGGCATCCCCGAGATGTCGGGCGAGGGCCTCCACGAGCTGCGGCCCGCGATCGACGCCGAGCAGGGGCAGCTCGACGAGAGGGCCGTCCCACCGGGCGCGCAGCCGTTCCAGCTCGCGGTCGTTGATCTGCCGGCGGCGGCGCCAGAGGCGATCGAGGAGATCGTCCGGATCGCCCCTCAGGCTTGCCGGGACCGCCGGGTAGAGGCCGTTCACGACGATCAGCTCCGGACGGCGGCCGAAACGTTCGTCGAGCGCGGTGTTGAGCTCGAGGGTCTCCTGGATCGGCATCTCCTCCGCGAGGGTCACGACGATCACCCCGGAGCGTTCGCGATCGGCGAGGAAGCCGGCGATCTCCGACGCCATGCTCCCGATCGGTCCCGACGAGATCACGTCGGCGACCAGCTGCGGGGCCGCCATCCAGGTCACCCCGTGGCCGGTCGCCGGGGCGTCCAGCAGCACCGACTCCGGCGTCGGCAGTCGACGCGGCACGTGACCGTCGAGCATACGCAGCACGCGACCGAAGACCGCGGTCTCCTTGAGGCCAGGGGCGCCCTCGGTGAAGTGCCGGTGGATCGGGCTCTGCAGCACTCGATCGACCAGCAGCCGGACCTTGAGCTTGTCTCGCACCAGGTCGTCGAGCACCCCGCGCGCGTCGAGATGCTGGAGCCACAGCCGCGGCCCGGCGGCCACCACCTCGCCGCCCGAGGGCTCGACCCCGAGCAGGTGGTGGAGGTTTTCGCGCGGGTCGACCTCGAGCAGCAGGGTGCGTCGCCCCGTTCGCGCCAGAACCCGACCGAGCGCCGCGGTGACCGCGCTCTTGCCGACGCCGCCCTTGCCGGTGACGATCAACAGCTGCGTGCCGAGCAACCGGTCGAGCAGGGTGGACCGCGCCACCTCAGCCTCCGGGATTCCGATGTCGCGAGGCTCGGTTCACTGCCGGTACATCTCCTCGATCAGGTGGGCGAACTGCTGCTCGATCACCCGCCTCTTGACCTTCAGGGTCGGCGTCAGGTGACCGTCCTCGATGGTCAGGGCGGTGGGCAGCACCCGCCAGTGCTTGATCTGCTCGTAACGTGCCAGCGAGGCGTTGGCGGCGGTGACGGCCTCGTCGAGGAAGGCCTGGACCTGACGGTGGGAGAGCAGCTGGTCGAGCGAGTCGAACGGCACCTTGTGGGCCGCGGCCCAGCGCTCGAGCTCCTCCACCGCCGGGGTCAGCAGGGCGACGATGTACGGGCGCCGGTCGCCGATCAGGACCGCGCTGTCGACCCAGCGAGAGCGCTTGAGCTGGCTTTCGATCGGCTGAGGCGCGACGTTCTTGCCACCGGCGGTGACGATCAGGTCCTTCTTGCGGTCGACGATCAGCAGGAAACCGTCCTCGTCGATCTCGGCGATGTCGCCGGTCGCGAAGAACCCGTCCCGGTCGAAGACCTCGGCGGTCTGCTCGGGCTTGTTCCAGTAGCCCTTCATGACGTTGGGGCCGCGGACCAGCAGCTCGCCGTCGCTCGGCGATCTTGACCTCGACGTCCTCGAGCGGCTTGCCGACGGTGCCGAGCCGGATCATGCCCCGGCCGGCGCCGTTGACCGCGATCACCGGCGAGGTCTCGGTCAGCCCGTACCCCTCGACCAGCTGGATGCCCAGAGCGTGGAAGAACTCCGCGACATGGAGCGGAAGCTCGGCGCCGCCGGAGAGGCAGTAGCGGATCCGGCCGCCGATCGCGTCGCGCACCTTGCCGAGCACCAGCCGATCCGCGAGACGGAAGGCCGCCCCCTCGACCGCGCCCTGCTCGCGGCCGGCGATGCGGGCATGGGCCGCGTGGCGGCCGGCGCCGAGCGCCCAGTCGAAGAGCGAGCGGCGCACCGCCGGCGCGGCGGCGACCTTGTCCATGATCTTCTGCTGGACCTTCTCGTAGAACCGGGGGACCCCGGCGAAGAGGGTCGGGCGGATCACCCCGAGCAGGTCGCCGACATGGTAGACCGAGCAGTAGGCCTTCGAGGTCGCCCGCCACATGTAGATGTAGCCCACCATGCGCTCGAGCACGTGGCACAGCGGCAGGAACTCGAGCGCCAGGTCGTGGCGCGTGACCGGGATCCGGGGCGCCGACGACTTGACGTTGGAGACCAGATTGTCGTGGGTCAACATCACGCCCTTGGGCTCGCCGGTGGTGCCCGAGGTGTAGATGAGGGTCATCAGGTCGTCGGCCTCGACCTCGCGGGCGCGGGCCCAGAAGCGATCGCCCGAGGACCCGCTCGCGGCCGACGACGTGAGGTCCTCGAACGAAAGCACGCCGTCGGGCGCGTCGCCGTCGATCAGGATCAGGTGCTCGAGCTCGGAGCACCGCTCGCGGACCTCGAGCAGCTTGGCGAGCTGGGCCGGGCCGTCCACCACCGCAGCCTTGGCGCCCGAATCGGCTGCCTGGTAGGCGATCTGGTCCGCGGTGAGAGTGCCGTAGACCGGAACGTCCACCGCCCCGAGGTCGAGCACCGCGAGATCCGTGATGTGCCACTCGGGCCGGTTCTCCGACAGCAGCATCACCCGGTCGCCGCGCGCGATCCCGAGCTCGGCGAGGGCGTCGGCGAGCGCGGCCGTGCGGGCGAAGAACTGCTGGGTCGAGAGTGTTCGCTGCCCCTCCGGCGTCACGTGGAGGTAGTGCCGCGGGCGCGAGGCGTCGACGTCGAAGCGGTAGAGATCCAGAACGGTGCGCTCGGGCATGACGAGACCTCCTCGGGCAGAGGACGATTATCCCCCGTGGCCCCGCCCCCCGCAAACTGGTGAGTGCCAGAGGTGCGGGGAGGGCGCAGAGGAGCTCAGCGCGGGCCGCGTCCGCAACCCGAATGACCGCTGGGCGAACGCGGTCGCTTCCGTTGACACCCAGGCTCCAGTCCGGGGTCGGGCAGCGGGCGACGGGCAGCCGGCCCCTCATCGGACTGCCGGTCCGATTCCGACCCCGGCGTCCGGTTGAACCGCGACCACGCCAGGGACGCGAAGGGAGGTCAGGAAGGGGGTGAGCTGCTCGGCCCTTCGACCTCGGCTGTGGCGCCAGTCCGCCCGACCCATCGAGTGATCGAAGCGACTCCGATCGATCAGACCTACGACCTCTCCAGGGTCCTGTCGTGCCGAGATCTTGGCGCTCTTCGAGGGTTCGCGGTTCAACCGGGCGGGAGGGGGATCTGCGGTGGAGAAGAGCGGCTATCATGTCGCACTGGAGGGGCGGTATGTGCGGCATCGTGGGAGTCATCAGCGAGCGCGGCCAGCCCGTCGTTCGCGACCTCGCCAACGGGGCCCACTTCCTGCAGCACCGGGGCCCGGCCTACGCGGGCCTGCTCGTGTTGGACCCGGTGCGCCGGCGGGTCGCCCTCGAGAAGGGTGAGGGCCTGGCCGACGACATCTTCAAGCCGCTCGGCCACCTCGCCGGCGACATCGGCATCGCCCACACCCGATACAAGACCTCCGGTCACGGTGGGGCGGACAATGCCCAGCCGTTCTTCGACCCGATCGCGGGAGTCGGGATCGCCCACAACGGCCACATCACCAACGTGCCCCAGGTCGCCGCGGAGCTGGCGCGTCGCGGCCAGGCGATGGCGTCGGACTGCGACGCCGAGGCGCTGCTGCGGGTGCTGGTGCTGTGGCTCGAGCACCTGCGGCGCGAGCGCCCGGGTGTCAGCGAGCGCGAGCTGATGTTCGCGGCCATCGGCGAGGTGCAGCAGCGTGTCACCGGCGCCTACTCGACGGTGGTGGCGACCGCCGACGGAATCTACGCCTTCCGCGACCCGCACGGGTTCCGGCCGATGGTGGTCGGCCGTCGCGCCCGCAGCTCGGGGGGCGCCATCATGGTGGCCTCCGAGACCCTCGCCCTGGAGCAGAACGTCTTCGAGCTCCTCGAGGACCCTCCGGCCGGCTCCGCCCTCTGGATCGGGCGCGATCTCGAGATCGAGCGGCGCATCCTGCTCCAACGCGACCCTCGTCCGTGCGCCTTCGAGCTGATCTACTTCGCCGACGTCGAGTCGAGCATGATGGGCGACAAGAACCGGTCCCACCGCTGGCGGGCCGGACGCTCGCTCGCGATGTGGGTGCTCGAGCAGGCCCCGGAGCTGGTCGCCGAGATCGACCTCGTGGTGCCGATTCCCCACAGCCCGATCCCGGGCGCCGAGGCTTTCGCCAACAAGCTCGAGCGCGAGGTCGCCGAGGCCGTGGTCCAGTACGCGACCCCGGTCTCCAAGTACCGCTACGGCGGCCGGATCTTCATGGAGGAAACCCAGGAGGCCCGCAACCAGGCGGCGATGCTCGACTTCCGCGTCGACGCCAAGATGATCGAGGGCAAGAACATCTTCCTGGTCGACGACTCGATCGTCCGGGGCACCAACGCGACCCGGATCGTGAAGGCGGTCCGTGCCGCGGGCGCAGGCAAGGTCTTCTTCGGCGCCCTGTGGCCGATGGTGATCGACTCCTGCTTCCAGGGCATCAACACCCCGACCCAGAAGGAGCTCATCGGCGCCCGCTACAACGGCGACCTCGACGAGGTGCGGACCGAGCTCGGCGTCGACCAGCTCTTCTACCTCCCCATCGAGCGCTTCCAGGAGGGCGTGCTGAAGGGTGCGCCGGCGTGCATGGCCTGCGCCACCGGTCAGCGGGCGGTCAAGTTCGAGTACGCGGGTGGCGTGCTCCCGACCTGAATGATGAATGAGGAATGAGGAGCGGGTAGGGGGAGCCACGCTCGGTCCCGCGCTGGTGGCGAAGAAGGGCCTGGTGGCGGGGCGGATCGTCCGGCGGTACCAACGCTTCCTGTGCGACGTCGAGCTCGACGGCGGCCGCGTCGTCACCGCCCACTGCACCAACACCGGGACCATGGCGAGCTGCTGGGAGCCGGGCGACCTCGTGCTGCTCGAGCCCAACGACAACCCGTGTCGCACGCTGCGCTTCACCTGGATCGCATGCCGGCGCGGCGGGCACTGGGTGGGTGTCGAGACCGGGGTGCCCAACCAGGTGGTGGCCGCGGCGGCGCGACGGGATCTCCTGCCCGGCCTGCCCGGGCTGCGCGCGGTGCGCACCGAGGTCCGCTATGGCGAGGAGCGCAGCCGGATCGACGTGCTGGCCGACGATGCCCGAGACCGGCTGCTCTTCATCGAGGTCAAGAACACGACCCTGCGAGTCGAGACGCCAGCCGGACCGGTGGTCTGCTTCCCGGACGCGGTCACGACCCGCGGCCTCAAGCACCTGCGCGAGCTGCAGGCGGTGGTCCGGCAGGGGCACCGAGCCGCGGTCGTGTTCTTCGTCCAGCGCGACGACGTGGCCGCCTTCGACGCCGCCCGCGACATCGACCCGGCCTACGCCGAAGAGCTCGATCACGCCTGCGAGGCCGGGGTGGAGGTGCTGCCTCTCCTGGCTCGGATCGAGGCGGCGCATGGGGATGACGAAGGCTGGAGCGTGAGCTGGGGACTGGCGAATCTGCTGCCGTGGCGCCATGGAAGCGCAACCGGCTCGATCAGGGGCTGACCAGGCCCCAGAGCGCGATCCAGGCCGGCAGGGTGATCGCGCAGGCGGTGTAGGCGAGCAGCATGTGGCTCGAGATCTCACGCTCCTCGCCGCCGTAGGTGCGCACCATGAGGATGATGTTGGCGGCCGGGGCGGCGGCCGCCTGGATCACCAGGAATAGAGCCAGCAGCGGGTCGACTGCGGCCACGTCCAGGGCGAGCACCACCGCCACGGTCGCGGCGGGCAGGAGCAGCAGCTTGACCGCGAGCAGCCTGGCCGCGTCCCAGGCGCGTCCGCGGAGGTCGAGCCGCACACCGCCGAGGGACGCGCCGAGAACGACCGTCGCCACCGGCACCGCGGCCTGGCCGATCATCTCCACTGCGTCGAGCGCCACCTCGGGGAGCAGGGCGTCGAGGCCGGTGAGCACCACCGTCAGGGCGCTCAGGGTCGCAACCAGGGGCGGCGTCACCAGCCCGCGCCAGCCCCGTCCGCCGGCGCCGCCGGTGACCAGGTGCTTGCCGACGCTCCACAGCCAGGGATTGAATCCGAGGATGAAGAGAAAGCAGTAGAGCGCGAAGGTGTCGAAGCGGTCGGGCACGAGGGCGAGGCCGACCGGCAGCACCAGGTAGCCGGCGTTCTGCATCGCCCCGACCGGCAGCAGGTGGCGCTTCGAGCGCAGATTGGGGGCGAAGAGCAGCGCGGCGAGGCAGAGGCCGACCACGGACATGCCGATCGCGACCAGCGGCAGCACCCACCACCACGGCAGCGCCCCGGGATCGAGCTGGTGCACGATGTTGGCGAACATCAGGCAGGGCAGGAAGAGCGCCACCGTGGCGGTCGACAGGGCGTCCACCATCGTTTGGGTCAGCACGCCGCGGCGCACCAGCACGCCGGCGGCGACGATCACCAGCGCCACCTTGACCAGCGCCAGGCCCGCACCCGCGAACGCGGAGACGAAGGTCGCCATGACCCGCGATTCTACCGGCGCCGGCCTGAACGGTCGCTTGTGGAATGCTGACTCCAACGTCCACGTGCGATTGTCGATCGAGCGAGGCCTCAACCTCCCGTGAATTGCCCCCCCAGCTCGGGTCTTCAAAGGTCGGTTGAACCATTGCTGCGCACGAGGTTCCTCAACGGTGTGCCCCAAGAGCGGATGGCGGCATCTTGGCGCAAAGCTATGTATCGGTTGTTATAGTGGCAAGTGATCGAAACAGACAAGAGTATTGACAAGGAGTTCCGGGGGGGGGGTATTCTCGATCACGGTTCGAGAGTCTTCAACGGGAGGTCCCTGAGTATGGAATGGCGAAACAGCAGCGCGGCCCTTCGGAGGTTCCTGGTGATCTTCGGATTGATGGTCGTCATTGGTTTCCTTTCGGCAGGAGCGATCTCGGCCGATTGCCACCTCTGCTACAAGGACAGCAACAACCACGCCTACTGTGGCCCAGGTCAGAGCCCTCCCGCTCCGGCAGGTTTCGATCCCTGCTATGTGTACGAGCAGTGCATGCCGTTCCCTGGCGGAGAACGCTGCATGGAGTTCTGCGACGGAGGCATGTGCTATTGGGCATGACCGCGCCACGGACGAGCTCGGCGCTCGCGCCCAGGTGTTGTGCGACCTCGAGGACGAGGCCTGCCGGCGCATGGGTGGTGTTCGTCTGGCTGTTCACCGTGGTCGCCGCCCCCACCCATGGCAGGTCGCTTCCCGTGCAGCTGACTCGCGCGGCGGACACCGGCGACCAGTACTGCACGTCGCTCGAGATTCGGGCGTCTCCGGTGCGTGAGGCGACCGCGGAGAGGGACAGCGTTCGTACTCAGGCAAAGGTACCTGGGCGAATCAACGTCGAGCTCGAGCCCGATGTGACCTACCGCATTACCACCGAAGGCGACCGGTGCTGGACCTTTCCGGTCGAGGTCGCACCCGGAGGTCCTCCGATCCTCGACCTCGAGGTGTGGCCCGCGGGGCGCGTCACCGGAACACTGAGGGGTGCGGAGGGAGAACAGCTGGACCGACTCGACGGTCTCGTGGTGTCTGTCCTGGTTCGGTTTGAAGGGAAAGCGTGGCCTCCACCCGACGGGTCTCGGCTGGTTCCCGCCGCCGGTGCCCTTGACTGCTCCACGGCTGGTACGACCTTCGATTGCGCGATCCCTGTCGCAAACTCAATAGGTGTTCGAGTTGCGCTGTCGGGCTGGATCACCTGGTATGCCTGGGATCTCTCGGGCAAGCCCGGCAACGAGATCCAGCTCGGCGAGATCGTTCTTGCTCGCGGTGCTTCGCTCTCCGGGTGGGTGCTGGCCGAGGGCGCCTCGCGGAGGGCGACGGCGTTCGTGCAGCCGGTCGGCGCCGAGCGTCTCTCCGCGCGCCAGCAGGAGATGTTGAAGAAGCCCTGCGAGATTGCAGGCAATGGTCACTTCCAGTGCCGGGACCTGGCGCCCGGCCTGTGGACGGTCGTGGTCGAGCCCCCGCCCGGCTTCGGCGGGGAACGGCGCTCGCCTGTCGAGGTCAAGGCCGGAAGGGAGGTGCGCCTCGAGGAACCGATACAGCTCACCCGCCGGTTCGACCTCGTCGTGCTGGCAGATCCGCCGGTGGCCCCGGGAGACCGCCCGTGGACGACTGTACTGCTCCGCCGTGCTGACGACGGCGCACACACAGTAGAGGTTGCACGGCAGGAGGCCTCGCCCGCTGGCGAGGTGGTCTTCGCGGGAGTCGAACCCGGCTCTCGCATCGTCGAGTTGAGGGATCCGGACGGCAACGTGCTGGCGCGGGCTGAAGAGGAGGTCGCACCGGATCTTCCGCCCGTGGTGGTGACGGCGGAGGGTGTCCCGGTTGCGGGCTACCTCCACCGTGGGGATGAGCCCGTCGCGGGATCGATCTGGCTGACGTTTCAGGGCCACGGGCAGGTCACCTTACTCGCTGGTGAGGACGGCGCGTTCGCAGGGGTCGCCCCGGCGGAAGGCACGCCGCGGGCGTACGTGACCCTCGCCGGCCAGGACGGACGGGTCGCGATCGGAAGGGTCGAGATCAAACGAAAGAAGGGAGCGAACGCTGCTGAGCTGGACATCGCTCTGCCCGATACCGCGATCAAGGGCACGGTGGTGGATCAGGATGGCCGACCGCAGCCGGAGGCCACGGTGACGGCGCTCGGCAATGAGAGCCGTCTCGTCTACGTGCGCTGTGAAGCCGACGGCAGCTACACGATCGTAGGGCTGCCTCCGGGACGAGTGGAGCTATTCGCGGAGGCCGCACCCTCCTCGGAGAGCGACGTCGTCGCGCTGACGCTGCGAGAGAGGGAGCCCGTCGACGAGGTCACGCTGGTCGTGAGGCCGAAGTCCAGGCTCCGAGGGCGGGTGCTCGGACCGAGTGGCCCAGTTCCCGGCGCTCTCGTGGGGTGGAGACCCGTGGGGCGGCAGCTGAGCTTGACCGCCGTCACCGGCTCAAACGGGCGGTTCGAGGTCGACCTGCCCGGGGTCATGCCGGCGGCCGACATCGTGATCGTGGCAGCAGGGCTACCCAGAGTCCTGCGGAGGGTCCTGGCATCGGACGAGGTCGTCGACATCGCCATCGGTGGCGACGCGGGCCTGCTCGTCGTCGGCGGCCCGGCAGCGGACGCGGCGTCCATCTGCCAGAGCGGTACGTGCATGCCGCTGGGTTCCTTCTTGCAGATCCCGGGGCCGATGCCGCCTCCTGAGCTGGACCTTTCGACCGGCGACTATCGGATTCCGGTGGAACCGGGCAGGTGGTCTGTCTGCCGCCCGCCTGGCGGTAGCGGCGGGTGTACGGACGTCCACGTGCTTGCGGGACTCGTCGCTGCGGTGCACGTGGACTGATGTCCTGATACGGAAGTCCCAAGTACGTCTTGAGCAGTCGGCGCGGTTCCTGTCACGGCGCAACGACTCAGGACTTGCCCTGACACTTCATGGAAGAGGAACGCAACCCGGGGGCCGCGATGGCCTGGGAGCCGGGCAGCGCGAGGATGCGAACAGCACACTCGCAGCTCACGAGAGCGCGAGGTCGGTATGGGAGGATGTCCATGAGAAGATCCGCGATTTCGAGGGTCGGTGGTGGCGTGGCTCGGCCCGGCGGTATGTCCTGTGTCGTAGGTGTGTCCTTCATCGCTGCCTGTGTGCTCCTGACGGCCTCGCCACAGGTGGCTGCGGACCAGCCGTCGGGAGCTCAGCCGTCGCTTCCTGCGGACCCAGGTCGTTTCGGAATGGCGGTTTCCCGCCATCCGGTTGACGCCGGGGACCCGATGACACAGCACGCCGTCAGGGTGTGCGGTGTGGATCCCGCAGGTGCCGCAGCCAGGGTGGGTGTGAGGGTTGGAGATACGATTGTGACGATCGACGGCCAGCCCTTTCGTCCGGTTGGCGACGAGGCAACCCTGCTGTCACTCGGCTCACACCCCCCGGGGAAGCCCGTCACCATTACTCTGGACCGCGGGGGTGCTGAGATCGTCGTCCAGGTTGTTCCCGAGCGCATGTCTCCAGAGCAGCTGAAAGCGTGGCACGCAACCCTCGAGCACGCGCGCAGGGTTGACCAGCGAAGCCGCGAGCAACACCCCACTGCCACTCCCGCGCCGGGAGCCGGCTCGAATCAGAAGTAGGCCAGCCCCCACGCGGCGAGAATGTGGCCGACCCGCGCGGCAGCGCCGTCGGCGACGATGCCCCACCGACCTCGAGCTGGCGCCCGGTCGAATGGTCGAACGGTCGGCCGGCGAGGCCGCTGCGGGGACGGACCACCGCCCGTGGGATAATGTGCGGCCAGTGCAGACCGAGCCGGTTACGGTCGCGGCGGCATGTCGATGTGGGCGCTGATCGACGAGGGTGGTGCGCGAGCCACCGGAGCTCCGGCCGATCCCGCCTTCCCCGCCCGCGGCGCGAGGCCGGACGACAGGGCGCCGATCTCCGGCAGCGCGGCCGGACCGGCGGGAAGGGACGGGGCGCGATGAGCTCCGGGATCGGCTTCTCCGGGCTTTCCCTCGACCTGCTGTCATGGTTCGTCGACCAGGCCGAGGCGGTGCACCTCCTCCGGGCGGACCACGAGGGCCGTGTCAGTGTGGTCAACCGGGCCATGGCGGGGCTGCTGGGCACTGATCCCGAGCTCCTGGTCGGGGTGCCGACCACCGAGCTCCTGACCGAGGGCGATGCCAGCCTGGTGCAGTGCGAGCGCCAGCGCGAGCCGCGGCAGCGTCCCCCGGGCGAGCTCCTCCTGCTCAACTTCGTCGACGCGGACCATGCCCCGCAGACGCTGCGCTGTGTGATCGCGGTGCTCGAAGACGGCTTCGTCATCCTCGGCGAGCGCGCGGCGCCGAGGGAGGACACGCTCCAGCGCGAGCTGCTCGAGCTCAACAACACTCTCGCCGTGCTGTCGCGGGAGAACGCCCGCAGGAGCCGCGAGCTACAGGTCGCCAATCGGAAGCTCGAGGAGACCCTCGACGAGCTCAACCGCTCCTTCTGGCACCTCCGCAAGATCCAGGAGGTGCTGCCGATCTGCGTCCACTGCGGCAAGGTCAAGACCAGCGAGGCGAGCTGGGAGCCGGTCGCCGACTACCTCCGCAAGCACTCCCTCTTCCTCAGCCACGGGTTCTGCCCGGAGTGCGCCGCCGTGGTGATGGAGGAGTGGGGCCTGAACGACGAAGGGAGTGGCCGATGAGCGACGAGACCGGGATCACTGATCGACTCCGCCTCGGGGAGCACCTGCGCGGGCTGCGCGACGGGCTCGCGTCGGCTCTGACGGAAGGCTACTTCCGCGACCATCCCGAGTTCGAGGCCGCACACCCTCCGCTCGCCCGTCAGCGAACCCGTGAGGACTTCGCCTTTCTGATCGACTTTCTGGCGGCGGCGGTCGAGGCCGCGTCCACCGAGTCGTTCGTCGACATGGTCCGGTGGACGGCGCGGGTGCTCGAGGCGCGGCGCGTACCGCGGTCCGTGCTGGCCGACTCGCTCTCCCGCCTCGAGGCAGGGGTCGCCGACCGGGTGGCGGACCGCGACAGGGCGTCGATCCTCGTCGTGCTGGGCGCCGGACTCGAGGCGCTCGAGGGTCCTGTGGCCGTCGCCGGCGAGGGTCGCGAAGGACGTCTGTCCCTGGCCTCCCGCGTGTACCACCAGGCCGTGCTCCAGGGCGATCGCCGGGCGGCCCTCACCGTCGCGCTCGAGACCCTGCGCGATGGCGCCTCGGCAGCGGATGTCTACCTCGAGGTGCTGCAGGAGGCGATGTACGAGGTCGGACGGCGCTGGGAGGCGAACGAGATCACGGTCGCCGACGAGCACCTCGCGACCGCCATCACCCAGTGGGTTCTGGCCCAGCTCTACCTGCACCTGGAGATCCCCGAGCCGCACCGCGGGCGGGTGGTGATCACCGGCATCGAGGGCGAGCTGCACCAGGTGGGCGCCAACATGGTCGCGGACATGCTCGAGGCGGACGGCTGGAACGTCCGCTTTCTCGGCGCCAACGTGCCCCCCGAGGCGGTCCTGCGCGCGGTCGAGGAGCATGGCGCCGACGTGCTCGGCATCTCCACGACGATGCTCTACCACCTTCCCAAGGTCGAGCGCCTGGTCCGCGACTCCCGCGGGCGCTTCGGCGGCGATCTCCGGATCGTGCTCGGCGGGGCCGCGTTCCGCTTCAAGCCCGAGGTGGCGCGGGAGGTCGGCGCCGACGCGTATGCCCGCGACCTGCGGGGCGCGGTGGCGGCGTTTCGCGGCGAGACCGGCGCCGCGTCCTGAGGAGCGGGGACCAAGCTCGGGCTGTGCCTGCGCCCCGGCTCTTCGCGAGGCGACCGCTGCGGTTCATTTGGCAGGACGTGGAGAACCCCGGGTCGGGCGGCGGGCGGCCGAACCGGAACCCGGCGCCCTTGGGGGCGTGTGACGGTCGTCGGCACACCGGAGGGGACCCTCGGTTCCGCGGCCCTGGCGGGCCGCTGCGCTCAGGGTGACAGCAGGGAGGTGGCCGACGCGCAGGGCCCTCAGCTGGTCCGTGCCCTCCCCAGCTCAGAAGTACGCCGCCGACCAGGCGGCGAGAATGTGGCCGACCCGCGTTGCGGCGCCGGGGGGTGAGAGCAGCAGGTGGTCGGCGTCGTCGATGGCGACGAAGCTCTTGGGGTGGCGGGCGGCGGTGAAGAGCCGGCGGGCGTGATCCGCCGGGACGGTCCGGTCGCCCGGAGCGTGGAGGATCATCAGGGGCCGGCCGAGGCCGGCCGCGGCGGCCTCGACGTCATGGCGGGGCAGGTCGTCGAGCAGCGCCCGCCCGATCCGGGTGGTCTTGCCGAACAGGGTGACGTCGGCGGCGCCGTCGGCGAGGATGGCCGGCTCGAGCCGAGCCAGGAGATCGCGCAGGTGGCCGGTGTCGGAGGACGCGTTGACGGTGGCGACCGCGGCGACGTCGGCGATGCGCGCCGCTCCGGCCAGCACCGCTGCGCCGCCGAGGCTGATGCCGACCAGCAGCATCCGACCGGCGCCCCGGTTTCGGGCCTCGGCGGCCGCCGCCGCAAGGTCGTCGACCTGGGAGGCGAAGGTGGTCTCGGCGAAGGTGCCGTCGCTCGCGCCGATCCCGGTGACGTCGTAGCGCAGGACCGCGACTCCGTGGTCGGCGAGGGAGCGGCTGGCGTGGACGATCGCCTTGGCGTCCTTGGCGCAGGTGAAGCAGGGGGCGAAGACGGCCCAGCCGACCGGACGAGCCTCGGGCCATTCGACCTGGCCCGCGAGGGTCGCGCCGGCGCCGCCCGGGAAGCGGATCGGCTCGCTTCGCCCGCTCATCGTGCGGCCGGAGGGCCCAGCTCGGCGGAAACCGCGGCCAGCACCGCATCGTGGATGGCGCCGCAGGTGGCGAGAATCCCTCCCGCGACCTCGAGCCTCCGCCCAGCGGCATGGTCGAGGGGCCGCCCGGTCAGGTCGCTCACCCGGCCGCCGGCCTGCTCGACGATCAGCGAGCCGGCGGCGTGGTCCCAGGGCTTCTCCCGGTAGCTCGCCGAGCGCGGCAGGCGAAGGTAGATCGAGGCCTCGCCCCGGGCCAGCGCGCCGTACTTGCACTGGCTGTCGAGCCGTACCGGCGGTCGGGCCATGCCGAGCCGGCCGGCGACCGCGGCGGTGCGGTCGTGGGAGGAGTGGCCGCCCTCGACCGACTCGAGCAGCACCGCCTCGGCGGGGTCGGCGACGGCGGCGACGCGGATCGACCGGGCGCGGCCGCCGGCGATCGCCTGGAGGGTCGTACCCGCCCCCCGGGCCGCGGCGAAGAGGCAGCCGCGGGATCCCTCCGGATCCGCCGGTTCGAGTGGGAGGTTCGGACAGCCCAGGACCGCGACCGCGACCTCCCCATCGGCGATCAGCGCGAGCGCGACCGCGTACTGCTCACCCCGCAGGAATCCCTTGGTGCCGTCCACCGGGTCGAGCATCCAGAACCGTCCGCGGCGACCGCCCGGGTGGCCCCCGCGGTCCAGCGCCGCGATCGTTCGTCCGAGATCGAGCCCTTCGATCCGGGATCCGGCGAGGGCGATCACCTCGGCGGCGACCGCGGCGGAGTCGGGGGCGGCGACCTGCTTCGAGTCCTCTTCGGCCATCAGCGGATCGTCGGGGTACTCCGTGCGGAGCCGCTCGCCGATGACCACCTGCGCGGCGAGGTCGGCGACGGTGACGGGCGACCGATCCTGCTTGGTGATGGACTGCCGGCCTCCGGCGATTTGCCGCTGCACCGAAGCCGTCACCTCGCACGCCTCGCGCACCACCTCGATGGCCAGCTCGAGCTCTCGTTCGAACATCGGACCTCCCGAGCGCGGAAGTGTAGCGCACCGGGAAATGGCTGCCGGCGGTGCCGCGGTTTCCTCGAATCAGCGGAGGTGATCTCATGACGACTCGGGTTTCCGGGTGGGCGGCCCAGGTTCGCGGCGCCGAGCTGAGCCGGTTCGACTTCACGGTGGACGGTCCCGCCGACCACGAGGTGGTGGTGGAGGTCGCGGCCTGCGGTATCTGCCACTCCGACATCCACATGGTCGACGACGACTGGAGCATGAGCTCCTATCCGCTCGTCCCGGGCCACGAGGTGGCCGGGCGGGTGGTCGAGACCGGCCGCGGCGTGCGTCACCTCCGGGTCGGGCAGAGGGTCGGGATCGGCTGGCAGGCGTCGTCCTGCGGGGCGTGCCGCGACTGCGTGCGGGGTAACGAGAACCTGTGCGACTCGAGCGTCGGCTTGATCGTCGGAGGCCGTGGCGGCTTCGCCTCCCATGTCGCGGTCGACGGCCGGTTCGCGTTCCCGCTGCCGGACGGGATCGCCGACGAGCCGGCGGGGCCGCTGCTGTGCGGCGGCGTCACCGTGTACTCCGCGCTGCGGGCTGCGGGAATGGGCTCGGGCCAGCGGGTCGGGGTGATCGGGGTCGGGGGGTTGGGTCACATGGCGGTGCTCTTTGCCGGCCGGCTCGGCAACCACGTGACGGTCTTCACCACCTCCGAGGACAAGGCCCAGACCGCCGCGCGCCTCGGGGCGCACGAGGCGGTGGTGGTGCCGGCGGGGGAACCGCCGCCGGCTCCCACCCGGCGGCTCGACATCCTGCTCAACACGGTTCCGGCGTCCCTGGACTGGCCGGCCTACCTGGAGTGGCTCGACTCCGACGGGACATTGACCCTGGTCGCCGGTCCGCCCGAGCCGATCGCGGTCCCGTTCTGGAAGCTGCTCGGCAAGCGCCGCCGGCTGACCGGCTCGCCGATCGGCGGGCGCGCCATCATGACCGAGATGCTGGACCTCGCCGACCGGTTCAAGATCGAGCCGGTGATCGAGAAGTACCGGTTCTCCGAGGTCAACCGGGCCTTCGACGCGGTGCGCGGCAATCGCGTGCGCTACCGGGCAGTGTTGACAGGAGCGTGAGCTCGCCTGTCTCGCCCGTCGCCCCAGCGCCCCCGGAGCCCGACTGGAGACTCTGGGCCGACGCCACCTGTGCCGGGCTCTCGGCGCTGGTGCCCGTGCCGCTGGTCGACCTCATCTTCGAGCGCTTCTTCCGGCGCCGGATCCCCCGGGCGGTGGCGCGGGTTCGGGGTGTTGCTCTTGAGCCCAGGGTGACGATCGGACTCCAGAGGAGCTTCGGGCCGGGCCTTGCCGGCGGCTGTTTCGCCCTTCCGGCGACGATCGGGCGGTCGCTGCTGCGGCGGGTGTGGCACAAGCTGATCTACGTGCTGGCGGTGGCCGATGCGGCCTCGCTGATCAGCGAGTACTGGCACCGCGCGTACCTGATCGACCATCTTGTGCGTACGGGCCGCCTCGCGCCGGGCCGTGACCGGGCCCTCGCCCTCGAGCTCTTCGAGAAGGTGCTGCGCGAGGCCGACACCAGCCCGCTGAAGGGTCTCGCCCGACAGGTCGCGAGCGGTGCCCACCGCGGGCTCGGTCTGCTCCTTCGGGCCCGCCGCGAGGGTGCGACCGCCGCCACCGAGGCGGTCGCCGAGCTGGTCCGAGCCCGCTGGATGGCCGGAGCCGACCGCTCCCTGATCGCCCTCGCGACCCGCTTCGACGAGCTCTACCGCGCCACCCGCACCGCCCGAGAGTAGACCACCAAGGCACCAAGACGCCAAGAGGGCAGCGAGAAGAGGGACGGCTGGTCCGACTCCCGTAGCTGTGGGAGCGCTGAGGTCGTCGATGATGATCGCTGAGCACCGCGGTTCTGAGCTCGATACCGTGCGGAGCAGGAGCCGCGGCAGAGAGAGGCGGGACGGGAGGATCGCACGCTGTTGCTCCTGCCCGCCGCTGACGTGGATGCTCTTGAGTACGACAGCGGCTCGATCGGGTGCCTTTGGTTGCGATGACTTGGTGTCTTGGTGCCTTGGTGGTGGACTTCCCCCTACGCGACCGGCAGGTGGGACGGCACCGGGGCAACGCTACGCCGCGGTGTGGCGTCGCGGATGCCGCGCTGCGGTGTAGAATCGGGTCATGAAGCTCCAGCTGCACTCGATCGTCGACAACCGTGACCTCGCTGGCCCGCGTTCACTCGTCTCGATCAACCCTGCGACCGAGCAGGAGATCGCGAGCGTGTCCCTGCTCGACGAGGAGGGCGCCCGGGCGGCGGTGGCCGCCGCCAAGGCCGCCTACCCCGAATGGGCGCGAACACCGGTCCGCGAGCGCCAACGGATCCTGTCTCGCTGGCTCGAGATCATGCTCGCCGAGGCGGAGGACCTCGCCCGCCTGGTCTCGGCGGAGGGCGGTAAGCCGGTCGCGGAGGCGATGCTGATCGACGTGTTGCCGGCGCTGGAGACCCTGCGCTTCTACTCCGAGCGCCTGGAGACGATGCTCGCGTTTCGTGCGGTCGAACCGGAGATGCTGCTGTTCAAGCACTGGCGGGCGGGCTACCGCTTCGACCCGCTCGGAGTGCTGGCAGCGGTGACGCCCTGGAACTACCCGGTCGCGATCCCGATCGCGGAGCTCGCGCCGGCCATCGGCGCCGGCAACACGGTGGTCTTCAAGCCGGCGTCGGCGACCGTGCTGATCGGCCTTGCGCTCGGCGACCAGGCCCGCCGTGCCGGCCTTCCGGCGGGCGTGCTGAACACCGTCGCGCTGCCGGGGTCGGCGACCGACTCGGTGCTCGATCACCCCGACGTCGTCAAGGTGCTGTTCACCGGATCGGTGGAGGTCGGGCGCCACGTCGCGCGGCGCTGCGCCGAGAGGCTGATCCCGGCCCAGCTCGAGCTCGGCGGCAAGGACGCGGCGGTGGTGGCGGCGGACGCGCCGTTCGAGCGCACCGCCCGCGGTCTGGTGTGGGGCGCGTTCATGAACACCGGCCAGACCTGCGCCTCGATCGAGCGGGCCTATGTCGAGGCGCCGCTCTATGAGCGTCTGGTCGACCGCGTCGTCCAGCTCACCCGTGAGCTCAAGGTGGGGGACCCCGGCCTGCCGGACACCGACGTCGGGTCGATGACGACCCGCAGTCAGCGGGAGACCGTCGCCGAACAGGTGAGGGCTGCGCTCGCGGCCGGTGCCCGCGCCCTCACCGGGGGCGAGCCCCCGACCGGCCGAGGCTTCTTCTACCCTCCGACGGTGCTGGTCGACGTCACCGACGAGATGGCGGTGATGACCGAGGAGACCTTCGGCCCGGTGCTGCCGATCGTTCCGGTGCGCGACCTCGACGAGGGGATCGCCCGAGCCAACGCCTCACGTTTCGGGCTCACGGCCTCGGGCTGGACCCGTTCCAGGGCCATCGCCGCGCGGCTCCAGCGAGAGCTCGAGGCGGGGGTGGTGACCATCAACGAGCACGTGGTGGCGTTCGGCGAGCCGACCGGGACCTGGGGAGGCCTGCGGGAGAGCGGGATCGGTCGCGCCCACGGCGAGTTCGGGCTCCACGAGATGGTCAACGTCAAGTATGTCGCTCACGACCCGGGCGACGACGCGGCCTCCCCGTGGTACTACCCCTACGACGAAGACTTCGGCCGCTTCCTCCACAGCGCGGCCCCGCTGCTCTTCGGCAAGGGGCTGGACCGCTACTCGAAGCTCGACGTGCTGGCCAGGACCAGGCGCTTCCGCGAGCGCGTCCGCAAGGGAACCCTGCTGGCGAACCTCAAGGAGCTGATCTGACCCGCGCCCGGAAGACTGAACCACAGAGCCAGACACAGAGAAGCTCAGGGCGGGCCGTGCCCGCAACCCAAGGGACTGGTGAGCGAACGCGGCCGCTTCCGTTCACACGGAGGCTCCAGTCCGGGGTCGGGCAGCGGGCGACGGGCAGCCGGTCCGGATTCGGCCCCGCGTTGCGGATCGGCCAGTCCCTGCTGCGCGTCGCCTGGATGGACGCGAAGGCGGGTCCCCCGGATCCGAGGCGATTCCGGCACGGCCCCACTCCCGGGTGCGGGCCAGAACCCAGGGTGAGCCGATGAATGCGGTGCCGGAGGAGACCCTTCGACTCCGCGGCCCTGGCGGGCCGCTGCGCTCAGGGTGACAAGGAGGGGGCGGCAGAGGCGGGCCGCTGCGCTCAGGGTGACGGGGTGGGGGTGCGGCCGAGACGGGCCGCTGCGCTCAGGGTGACAAGGAGGGGGCGGCAGAGGCGGGTCGCTGCGCTCAGGGTGACGGGGTGGGGGTGCGGCCGAGACGGGCCGCTGCGCTCAGGGTGACCCCTTGTGTGCGGCGCCTCGAACGCGCTCGCCCTCCGCCGGCGAGCCGATCTCTTCCCTACGATGTCATCCTGAGCGAGCGAGCGTCAGCGAGCGAGTCGAAGGATCGTGTGCCGGGCATGCTCGGCAGCTTGGAGGTGAGAGTCCTCTTCCCAGCCTGGTGGAGGCGAAGGGATAGCGAAGCGCAAGGGCGTCACCGCGAGGTGGGGTCTGAAGGAAGCGTGGAGCAAACGTGCGCGCCGAGGAACACGAACCGGATACGAGGCGTGAGCGCCGGACGAGTGGCCGATCCACCACGAAGTCCATATCCACCGAGAGAGCGCGGAGCGTAGATCCGGCGGACGGGCACGGAAGGCTGTCGAGCTTACCCCGGGAGGTCTGCAGCGTGTCGCGAGAGCGACTGAGGGGGTCGAGAGGCTCTCTGACCGCGCTGCAGAAGTCAGCAGAGGGCGTAGTACCCGGAGAGGGGAAGGCCCGAACGGTTGGGGGGCGAGTAGGAGGTGTGACTCATGGACGCCGAGCGGCAGAGGGACCGAAGCGGACATGGCGGAGCATCGACCGAGAGTCCAGTGCCGAGAGAGAGGGTCATGGAGGAGGTGGTGGAGCGGGAGAACATGAAGCGGGCGTTGCGACGGGTGAGGGGAAACCGGGGAGGGCCGGGGGTGGACGGGATGACCGTCGAGCAGCTTCCGGCCTACCTATCCGAAACGCCTACTTCGACTCGCTCGGGCTGCCTCGTCTGGAGCCTCTCTCCGGGGCGTAACCAGCCGAACCGCCGTGTACGTGACCCGTACGCACGGTGGTGTGGGAGGAGGGGCGCCGTGAGGCGCCCCTCTATCCCGATCCCTCCGGGAACCCCACTAACCTTCGAGCATCGAGCCGGAGGCGAGCGAGTCGAAGGATCCCCTCCGGGAATCCCACTCGCCTTCGAGCATCGAGCCGGAGGCGAGCGGGCGGACCCTGGGCAACACCGCTCCCAGCATCTCAGGGCGGCCTCCTCGGAGGTGCAGGAGAGTCAGAGCGCCCTCGCTCCGATCGTGTCCTGCAGGATCGCGGTCCCGGCTGCCGTCGATGCGGGTTGGGCGAGGGCTCCGTGTCTCTCTGTGTCGTCTGAGCCTCTGTGTTTCGCCCTACCTCGCGAACGCGGCCCCGACGGTTTCGGTCAGCCGGCGGTCGTCGCGAGCGGCGACGACGTCTTCGACCCTTCGCCGGAGCTCGGGGTCGTGGCGGTAGACCGCGAGCGCCTCGACTGCCTCGCAGGCGACGCCGAGGGGTGCGTCCGCGACCAGCTCGACCAGGTGGTCGATCGCGGCATCGAGGCGCAGCAGGGCGATGGCGGTGAGCAGGATTCGTCGGCGCCCACCGAAGACGAGCTCATCGGCTGCCTTGCGGAGGGCAGCGAAGGCGGCTTCGCTGCGAGCCGCGCCGAGTGCGAGGGCTGCCGCCTCGAAGACCGCGTCATCCTCTTCGGACAGGGCGTCGGCGACCACCTCCAGCGAGTGCTCGGGGTCGACGGCGAGGAGAGCGGCGAAGCACTCCCCGAGCACCTCGGGGAGAGGATCCCCCGCGCGCGCCTTGAATCGCAGCAGGGCCGGACCCTCGATCCGCCCGGCGGAGGCTATGGCGCGGATCGCGCCGGACCTTGCCGCGGGCTCACGATCGGCGAGCAGGTCGGCGAGCTCGAGCATCAGATCCGGGACCGCGGTCGCGGCGAGGCCGATCGCGCACTGTGCCCGGAGCTCGGCGGCGACGTCGACCCTCCCTCCGTAGACGGGCTCCCACTGCACGTGGCGGATTCCACGGCGAAACACCTCGACCTGGGCCGAGTCGAGGTCCACCAGGGCGGTCGCGATGGCGGTCCCGGCCACGCAGCCGGGGTCCCTGGCGCGCTCGTCGTCGAGCAGCCGGTGGAACGCCGCGGCCAGCTCCGGAGCGAGATCGCCGCGGTCGAGCTCGACCGCGAGTCGAGCGGCCCGCGCGACCACCGGCGCGCAGCGGTCGCCGAGGCCGGTCCGCAGGCCGGCCGTGACGGTCCCCCCGTCGGATGCGGTGCGGAGCGCGCCGAGGGCGGCGAGCCGGTCCTCGATCGATTCTGTGCCGCGGCGGCTCACGGGTCGGTCCTCGGCGGTGCGGGTGAAGCGGGTCTCGGGCTCACCTTTGAGACTCTCCCCGCCGAGGGTACACCTTCGGGTGGCTGGCTGATCGCAGGACCGATCCGTGTCGCGCGCGGTGCCGATTCATGGTAGAAATGGGCCGACCGCAGCGGCAACCAATCAGATTCGAGGAAGGGGGCGGGGCATGGTTCCGATCACCGAGTTGTGGCTTGCGATCGTGCTTTCGGCGGTGGCGGTGTTCGTGGTCAGCTCGGTCATCCACATGGTGCTGACGTACCACCGCAACGATTTCGGCAGAGTGCCCGACGAGGACGTGGTGCTCGAGACCTTACGCGGGGCGAGGGTTCCTCCCGGGAGCTACTTCTTCCCTTACTGCGCCAGCCAGAAGGAGATGGCGTCTCCCGAGATGAAGGCGAAGCTCGAGAAGGGGCCCGTCGGGTTCATGACGGTGCTCCCGAACCGGGCGCCCATGATGCCCAAGCACCTCCTGATGTGGTTCGTGTACTGCCTCGTGGTGGGCTTTTTCCTCGCCTATCTGGCGGGCCGCACGCTGGCGCCCGGCGCCCACTACCTGGCGGTGTTCCGGGTGGTGGGGGTGGCCGGCTTCCTGGCCTACTCGGGCGCCCACGGTGCCGATCCGATCTGGAAGGGCGAGAGGTGGTCAACGACCCTGAAGACGCTGTTCGACGGACTGGTCTACGGATTGGTCACTGCCGGAGTGTTCGGCTGGCTCTGGCCGGCCTGAGGGCATTCCTCAACGCGCCCGGGCATTTCCAGTGGAACCCGACCGCGACTCACCCGGCGGGGGCAAGGTGCCGTCTGCTACCCTCGTTACGGGTGGGTCGAGGCGCCGCGGGAGGCCGAGCCCCGGCCGCCCGGCCGGCGCTGGAGTGGTGGACGAGAGGTGAGAGACGCACGCGACCCCGACTGGCTCGACCCGAGGGCGATGACCTCGTGGGCGGAGGCGACCGCGGCCGCCGTCGGCGGCAGGGTCGAGATTCACGGCCTTGACGGAGCGGTCCTGGTCGCTGCGGGCCGGGGCGAGGGGAGGGCCGAGCGATTCCCGCTCGCCGTGAACGGATCTGTGGTTGCCCGGGTCGAGGTCCGGCCGCCGGTGGAGGCGCCGGGCCGGTATGCTCCTGAATCTGCCCTTGCGACTCTCGGGGCGCTGGCAGAGGCCCGCAATACGATCACCGACCTCGCCCGCACCGCCGCCCAGCAGTGGCGCGAGCTCACCCTGCTCTACCGCTCGTCGCAGCTGCTGTCAGGCGGCCTGTCGGCGCCCGAGCTCGCGGACCGGCTTCTCGAGCAGGCGCTGCGAGCGCTCAGGTCGAGCGCCGGCGCGACCCACCTCGAGCATCCCGTGGGCTGCGGAGATGCCCACCGTGGGGACGGATCCGATCGCTTGTCGGAGCTGCTCGGCTGGGCCGCCGGGCTCGAGCACGGGGTCGTGGTCAGCGAACCCGACGAGCTGCTGCGGCTCGGCTTCACCGGCAGCTGTCCGGAGGCGGGCCTGATCGCCGTGCCGGTGATCAGCCAGCAGCGCAGCTACGGTGCGTTGGTGGTGGCCGCCGCGACCGGGCGCTCGTTCGGGTCGGAGCACCTCAAGCTCGCCGACCTGCTGGTGTCGAGGGTCGCCCAGGCGTGCGAGAACCTGGAGCTCCTGCAGCAGGTTCGCGAGACCGAGCGCCTCACCCGGGAGCTCGAGCTCGCCGCGGAGATTCAGTCGTCGATCCTGCCCCGACCGCCGATGGGCAATGCCTGGCTCGAGATCGCAGGCAGCTGCACGCCCGCCGAGGTGGTCGGGGGCGACGCCTTCTTCGTCGTCCGGTCGCCGGACGACGCCTGGGTGCTGGTCGGGGTGGCCGACGTCTGCGGGCACGGCCTGTCCTCGGCGCTGCTGAGCGACGCCTATGCGTCCCACGTCAAGGCGCTCGCCCCCCTGGTCGAGGATCCCGGCGAGCTGCTGGTGAGGGCGAACGAGCTGCTGGTGGACCGGCTCGGAATGACCGGGCTCTTCGTGACCTCGCTGCTGATCCGGCTGCAGGCCGACGGAGGGATCGAGGTCGCGTCGGCGGGACATCCGCCGCCGGTCCTGATCGACCCGAGAGGGGATGTCCGGACCGTGGACGGGGCCGGACCGCCCCTCGGTGTGCTCCAAGGGGCCGAGTACCGTTGCTGTCGGGAGCAGGTGGCGTCCGGGACCCTGCTCGTGATGTACAGCGACGGGGTGACCGAATCCCGGTCGCCGGCCGGTGAGTTCTTCGATCCGGAGAGGCTCGAGGAGATCGTCCGGGCCGGGGCCGCCTCGGGCTCGTCCTGCGAGGGGCTCCACCGTGAGGTGGTCGCCGCCCTCGAGGTGTTCCGAGGCGGGCGGGGGCCGGCGGACGACGCGACCCTGGTGGTGGCCCGGAGGTTGGCATGAGCCGTCCGCGAGTGATCGCGGTGGTCGACGATTCGCCGAGCGTGCGCGAGACGATCGGCTTCATTCTCGACATGGAGGGGTACGAGGTCCACACCGCCACCAACGGCAGGGAGGCGCTCGACCTCATCCACTCGCTGAGGCCTCCGGCGGTCCTGCTCGACGTGATGATGCCCGAGATGGACGGGATCGAGGTCTGCCGCCGGCTCAAGGCCGATCCCGAGGTCGCGGGGACCTTCGTCGTCATGATCACGACCATGGCCCAGCGGGTCGACCGTGAGCGGGCCGAGGCCGCCGGGGTCGACCGTTTCCTCACCAAGCCGTTCGACGACGAGGAGGTCTTGGCGATCCTCGCACAGGTCTACGACCGGGAGGAGTGACGGGTTCGAAGGGAGGAAGGGATGGACACAGGGAAGAGGGGCCAGGACCTCGAGGCCGAAATCGCCGACGTCGCCGCCGGGCTCGAGCGTCAGGACGTCCAGCGGCCGGGGGTCCCGGCGGCCGCCGCCCGCCCCAACCCGCGCGCGCTGATCACCGCCGCCGCGGCCCTCCTGGTCGTGGTGCTGGCCGCCATGACGCTCGGCAATCTGCTGGGGCACGGGCCGCTGTGGACCCGGGGTTGGTCGAGCGCCCGCGACGCCGAGCAGGTGCGTCTCGAGGACATGCGGGACGCGGTCGAGGAGATCGAGGCCTTCCGGATCGAAAACGGTCGGCTGCCGACGAGCCTGGCGGAAGCGGAGGTCAGCGAGAGCTCGGGGCTGTGGTACTCGGTGCTCGACGGCGACCGCTACGTGCTCCGGGTCGGAAGCGGCGGTTCGTTGCTGGAGTACCGCTCGGACACGGACGCCGAGGCGTTCTTCAGCGCCCGGCTGAGAACCCCCTGAGCCGCGAGCGACCGTTCGGGAAGGTGCCGCCGGGCCGGTCGGCGGCCTGTGAAAGGACGACAGGGTTGGCGCCAACGGGGCAGCGGACGACCTCGGCGTGGACGGCGGTGGTGGTCACCACCGGCGAGCGCTGGGCCGATGCGATCGAGGCGCGGCTGCCGCCAGGCGCGGGGGCGGTCAGGGCGGACCCGGGCGGCGCGGTCGAGAGGCTCGCCGACGACCCCGACGCGGTGCTCGTGACGGCACTCGAGGAAGTGCCCTGGGTGGTCCACGACCTGCCCGCACCGAGGCCAACCGGACTCCGCCTGCTGGCGGTCGTCGACGGGCCGCTGTCGATCGAGGACTGGTCCTTGGCGTCGCGTTTTGGGCTGAGGTGGTTTGCGCACCTCGAGCTGCTGAGGGAGCCCTGGGCGCTCCGGCCTCTGGTGGAGTGTGCGCTCGGCAGACGGGAGGGCGTCGGTCTCGACCGTCTGGTGGCCGGCGGGGAGGTCGAGGAACGGGTGGTCACGGACGAGACCGACCGGAGGCTGGCGGTGGCCGGGGTCATGGACGCCCTCGGGGCGCTCGGCCGACCGCCCCGGCCGCCGGCCAGCTGCCGGCTCCTGCTCGAGGAGGCCCTCACCAACGCGATCGTTCACGGGGCCGGCGAACGGTCGACCGCTGCGCGAGCGCCGGTGGTGGTCCGGAGCCGGGTCGCCGAGGATCGGTTCGCCTTCAGCATTCTCGATGGGGGGGACGGCTCACGGAGGCGAGGGTGCGGGCGGCCGTGGAGCGTCAGCTGTCCGGTCGCGGGCTGCTGGAGGAGGGTGGGCGGGGGCTGTCGATGATGCTGTCGTTGGCCAACCTGGTGGCGTTCAACGTCGATCCGGGAACCGGCACCGAGGTGGTGGTGGTGGCCGCGGCCGACCACCCGGAAGGGAGAACCGCGGTCGCGCTCAACGCCGCCGCGCACGAGGACGTCAGGACGGACGCGGCACCACGGAGTACCATGGCGTGATGGACCCGGAGGCGAAGCCCCCACCGTCGCCAACCCCGCCGGCGAGCGGCGCCCCCCCCGAGAAGAGGCTCCTCGGTGAGGTTCTGCAGGCGCTGGGCCTGGTCACGTCAGAGGACATGCGCAAGGCGCTGGTGCTGCAGCGCAGCCGTCGCAAGTTCCTGGGCGAGGTGCTGCTGGAGATCGGGGCGGTCACGCCGGAGGACCTGAGACGGGTTCTGTCCCAGGAGCTCGGCGTTCCGACCGTCGACCTCGGCGTCACCTACGGCGACCCCATGATCCTCGAGACGGTGCCGAAGGCGATCGCCTTCGAGCTCCAGGTGATTCCGCTGTTCATGGTCGGCAACCAGCTGACGGTCGCGATGTCCGACCCCAACAACCTCTCCAAGCTCGACGAGCTCAGGTTCCTGACCGGCAAGCAGGTGCTCCCGGTGCTGGCGTTCGAGGCCGAGATCCGCAAGCACCTGGTCGAGTACTACGGCGAGGTCGAAGCCAACAGCCAAGGCATCGAGCTCGAGTTCGAGCCGGACGCGGGCCCCGAGAACGAGCGAGCGATCGGCCTGGAGGACGCGGAGACCGAGCGACCGATCGTGAGGCTGGTGAACCTGATCGTGATGCGCGCGATCCAGGAGGAGGCGTCGGACGTCCATCTCGAGCCCCAGGAGCAGGACATGGTGGTCCGCTACCGGATCGACGGTCGGCTCCAGACCAAGCCCTTCTCGATCCCGCGCAGCGCTGTGTCGGCGGTGGTCTCGAGAATCAAGATCCTGTCACGGCTCGACATCTCCGAGAAGCGGGTGCCGCAGGACGGCAAGCTCAAGCTGCGCTACAAGAACCGTCGCATCGACGTCCGCACCTCCACCTACCCGACCATTCACGGCGAAAAGGTGGTGATGCGGCTGCTCGACAAGGAGCGACAGAACTTCGAGCTCGGCAACATCGGGTTGCACGAGACCCTGATGGAGCGCTGGCTGCGCCTGCTGGCACGGCACGAGGGCATCGTGCTCGTGACCGGCCCGACCGGTTCGGGCAAGTCGTCGACCCTGTACGCGACCCTGCGCCACCTGAACCAGCCCGAGGTCAACATCGTCACCCTCGAGGACCCGGTGGAGTACGAGCTCCGGGGCATCGCCCAGGGGCAGGTCAACGATCGCGCGGGCTTCACCTTCGCCGCCGGTCTGAGGTCGATCCTGCGCCAGGACCCCGACATCATCCTGGTCGGTGAGATCCGCGACGCGGAGACCGCGCAGATCGCGGTCCAGGCCGCGCTCACCGGGCACCTCGTGCTGGCGACCCTGCACACCAACGACGCCCCTTCGACGATCACCCGGCTGGTCGACATGGGTCTGCCGCGGTATCTGGTCGCCTCGAGCGTGATCGGCGTCCTGGCCCAGAGGCTGGTCCGGCGCCTGTGTCCGAAGTGCCGGGGGGAGGCCGAAGCATCCGAGACCGAGTTCGCCCTGGTCGGCCACCTGCTCACCCAGGGGGTGCCCTTCGTCGACGGGACGGGGTGCGAGCGGTGCCATGGCGCGGGCTACCGGGGGCGGGTCGGCGTGCACGAGCTGATGCTGGTCGACAGCGCGATGCGCCGGCTCATCACCGACGGCGCCAGCGACGGCGCGCTGGCCGAGCTCGCGAGCACGAACGGCTACCGGGGTCTGTGGCTCGACGGGCTGGACAAGGTGAAGGCGGGGGTCACCAGCCTGCGGGAGCTGCTGCGCAGCATCACACCCACGGCCGAGCATCCTGCACACGACGGCGGGCGCTGAGAGGCCCGCACCGCGGATGGACGCGTTGGCGCGTCCGCGAATCCGAGGCGAGACCGACTCGGCCCCTGCCCGAAGGCACGGGCCAGAACCCAGGGTGAGCCGATGAATGCGGTGCCGGAGGAGACCCTTCGACTCCGCGGCCCTGGCGGGCCGCTGCGCTCAGGGTGACAGGGTGGGGGGTGCGGCCGAGACGGCCCGCTGCGCTCAGGGTGACAAGGTGGGGGTGCGGCCGAGACGGGCCGCTGCGCTCAGGGTGACAGGGTGGGGGTGCGGCCGAGACGGGCCGCTGCGCTCAGGGTGACAAGGTGGGGGTGCGGCCGAGACGGGCCGCTGCGCTCAGGGTGACAGGGTGGGGGTGCGGCCGAGACGGGCCGCTGCGCTCAGGGTGACGGGGTGGGGGTGCGGCCGAGACGGGCCGCTGCGCTCAGGGTGACAGGGTGGGGGGTGCGGCCGAGACGGGCCGCTGCGCTCAGGGTGACGGTATGTATGCGGCGCCTCGAACGCGGTCGGATCCGGCGCGCGAGCCGGACTCTTGCCTCCTGTGTCATCCTGAGCGAGCGAGCCGGAGGCGAGCGAGTCGAAGGAGCACCTCCGGGAACCCCACTGACCTTCGAGCATCGAGCCGGAGGCGAGCGAGTCGAAGGATCCCCGCCGGGAATCCCACTGGCCTTCGAGCAACGAGCCGGAGGCGAGCACGTCGGATCCCGGCGCAGGTTACCCGAATGCGGTCTCGGCGGAGCCCCGGTCGGCATGGATCGCGAAGACCTTGTGCAGCCGGGTGATCTCGAAGATCGACCGGATCGGAGCGGAGAGGGCGCACAGACGAAGCTCGCCGCCGACGTTGCGGGCCGCCTTCATGGCGTAGAGCAGCGCGCTGAGCCCCGAGGAGTCGATGAAGCTCGTCCCGGAGAGGTCGAGCACCAGGCGCGTGCTCCCCGAGTCGATCAGCTCGCGGAGGAACGCCTTGGCATCCTCCGAGTTGCGGGCGTTGAGCTCCGCGACCGTGGAGAGCACGGTCACGTCGCCTGCCGAATCGACTCTGAAGAGGGTCTCGCTCATCCGACCGCGACCTCCGAACCCGGGTGGCCGGCCCAGCGGGCGGCCCTCAAGCCGGCCCACCCTGCGGCTTCACTGGGATTCTACTGCCAGAAACGCCCGACGCGGAACCCGGAGGGTCGCCGGCTCCGCGGGGCGCGCCATCCCCTAGAAGTACTCCATGACGAAGGTGAACCTCTTCTTGGCGACCCTGAGCTTCGCCCCGTCGTAGATCTCGTCGATCGCGCCCACCAGGTCGTCGACCCGCTCGGCCTCGCCGCGAAGGGAGAGGCCGTACTTGACTCCGGTCTTCTTCTTCTTCGGCGTGCCGTCGGCATTGAGCCAGTTCTCCCACTCGTAGTCGATGCCGAGATCGTGCCGCGACCACTGGATCTTGCCCTCGAGGTAGGGCTTCAGCTCGGGCGGCTCGCGCCCGATGCCGCGGTCCCTGGGCCAGAAGCCGTGGTCGCGGTAGTGCTGGTAGGCGGCGTTCTGGATCAGCTCGAAGTCGGTCACGATGTCGGCCGCCCGCGCCCGCCACAACGCCCTCATCACCTGGGGAATCGCGAGGTTGGCGAGGATGCCGATGATGGCGACGACCACCAGGATCTCCACCAGGGTGAAGCCTCTGCTGGCTGAGACGCGCATGACACCGCTCCTTTCGGTCGAAGGGCCCGCTCCACCTCCCGTCCGGGCGCCGCTGCGGAGAGGGCGAGGTGGTGTGGGCGCCGATCGTATCTGCCGGGATGCGCAGCCCATCTTCTCCGAGGATACCGCAGCCCGGCGCCCTTCCGCGCCCCGCGGTTCGCCTCCGTGGGCGAGCTCACTCGAGGTCGCGGGCGAGCTCCGCACGGGTCTCCTCCGACAGCACGGCGACGGCCTGGTAGCGGGGGTGGTCGATCCGGATCTTGAGCACCGTCCCCGGCGTGCTGACCCGCTCGATCTGCTGCGCCGAAAGCCGCCAGCCGACGTACTGCACCGACGAGATCCGGGTCGGTGACACCTGGGCGTCGTCGAACCGGGCCGCGACCGGCGGCGTGCCCTCGACCTCGAGCCACAAGTGGCGGTCGAGCCCGAGCAGCTCGGTGAGCCAGCGGTCGCGCTCGACGGCGGTTTCGTACTCGAGCATGAGGGTGGCGGACAGCCTGCCGCCCGCAGGAATCAGGGGGTTGTAGGCCTCGAGCTCGTCCTCGACCGCGCCCGGCCGGTCCCAGCTCGACTCGGCTCGCAGCATCTCGTGGACCTGGTAGAGCATGGTCTCTCGGGTCTCGAAGTGCAGCATCGCGTGGTCGCCCACCGGCACCCGCCGCCGGGCCTTGGTCACCATCACGCGCCGGCGCAGCTCGGGGCGGGCGCGCTCGTACTCGTCGGCCTTCATGATCTGGTCGGGCCGGATCGGCTCCATCATGACTCCTCGGCCGGCTCGACCCGGTGGGCGAAGCCGTCGTCGCGGTAGGCCCGGTCGAGAATCTGCACCGGGTGCAGCGGCGTCCTGCCGCATGCCTGTTGGAACTGCACCGAGGCCAACGGGCAGTCGGTGGACCACACCTCGGTCCCGGTCTCGCGCATGCCCTCGAAGGCCTTCTCGCCGTACTTCAGCGCGAGCTGGAAGTACTCCTTCTTCATCGCCCAGGTGCCGTCGTGGCCGCAGCACTCGACCACCAGCTTGGGCTTCACGCCGGGGACCCTCCGCAGCAGGTCGCGGCCGCGAAAGCCGATGTTCTGCATCCGCAGGTGGCAGGGCGCGTGGTAAGCGACCGGGCCGTTGGGCGAGCTCTTGAAGTCCTCGCGCAGGTGGCCGTCGGCACGCAGCTCCCACAGGTACTCCGACAGGTCCCGGGTGGCCGCGGCGAGTGCCTTGGCCGCCGCGGCCGTCGCCGGGTCCGCCGGGTCGTCGAGCAGGTCCGGGTACTCCTCGCGGATCATCAGGCTGCAGGTCGGGTTGATCACCGCCACCCGGTAGCCGCGTTCGACGAAGGGCGCGAGCGCCGCGACGTTCGCGCGCGCCTTCTTCTGCGCCAGGCGGATGTCGCCGGCGTCGAGGGCGGGCATGCCGCAGCACGCCGTCTCGGGACATGCGACGCGGCAGCCGTTGTGACGCAGCACCCGGACGGCGGCGTGGCCGACGTCGGGATTGTTGTAGTTCACGAAACAGGTTGCGAACAGCACGACCGGGTGGTCGCCCTCGGCCGTCTCGCGTCCTCCCGCCTCGCGCCGGAACCAGGCGTCGAAGGTCTCGGAGGCGAATCGGGGCAGCAGCTTGTCGCGGTGGATGCCCGCCACCGCCTGCATCAGCACGCGGTTCGGCTTGAAGGTGTTGCCCCAGTTGGCGAGGCCCGCTGTGCGGCAGCCGATCCGGCCCAAGGTGTCGGGGTCGGCGAGCATCCGTTCCCGCAGCCGCGCCCCCTCGTCCCGGCGCCGGATCGCCTTGGCCCGCTGCAGCAGCCGCGGGAAGTCGAGCAGGAAGGGGTGGCTCTCCTTGTCGGTGTAGGGACACTGGGTGTAACACAGCTTGCACTGGAAGCACTCGTCGATCACCTGGCGCGTGACCTCCTCGGGGAGTGCACGTACCCCGCCGTAGCGGTCGACGGCGTCGAACAGGGTGGGGAACGACTGGCAGTACTTGAAGCACATGCGGCAGCTGTGGCAGAGCTCGAACGAGCGCTCCAGCTCCCCGGCGAGTGCCGTTCGGTCCCAGTACAGCTCCAGGTTCGGGTTGTAGCAGAGCCCGTCGGTGGGCTGGAACTGGATCTCCTCCTGCTCGGCCATCGCTGCCTCCGTCCGGTGGTGGAGAGAGAGCGGCGGCCGGTGGTGCGGCCGCCGCTCGGGTCACGCAGGTCAGATGGTGTCGAGCGCCTTCTGGAACTTGCCGGCGTGGGAGCGCTCGGCCTTGGCCAGGGTCTCGAACCAGTCGGCGATCTCGGGGAAGCCCTCGTCGCGGGCGGTCTTGGCCATGCCCGGGTACATGTCGGTGTACTCGTGGGTCTCGCCGGCGACCGCCGACTCGAGCATCTCGGCGACCTCGCCGATCACCATGTCGGTGGCCGGGTCGCCGACCTTGCGCAGGTAGTCGAGATGGCCGTGCGCGTGTCCGGTCTCGCCCTCGGCCGTGTCTCGGAACAGGCCCGCCACCTCGGGGTAACCCTCGATGTCGGCCTGCTTGGCGAAGTACAGGTAGCGGCGGTTGGCCTGCGACTCGCCGGCGAACGCCTCCTTCAGGTTTCCGTGGGTCTTGCTTCCTCTCAGCTCAGCCATCTCAATCCTCCTTTTCGTCTCGTGGTCGATCCGCGTCGGTTTCGGCTCACCGCGCGGCGGACTCCTCAGAGAGGGGTTCGAGCACGCCTGCACAGCCTGCGCACAGCACCTCGTACTCGATGCGGACGGCGTGCAGCTCGAGGCCATGGGGCAGTCTCGGCGGCGGCACCGGCCGCGGGCAGAGCTCGCGGTCGACGTCGAAGACGTGGCCGCACACCCGGCACACGGCATGATCGTGGTCGTCGTCGGTCCCGTCGATCCGGAGCCGGTGGCCGTCGCCGGAGATGCGTCGGCACAGGCCGACGCGCAGGAACGACTCGATCGTCTTGTACACGGTCGACAGGGAGATCGAAGGATGATCGACGCGCAGGGTCTCGTGCAGCTGCTCGGCGGTGGGATGGCGATCGTCCGCCACCAGGGACTCCAGGATGGCGACCCGCGGTCCCGTGACCCGAAGGCCGGCGGCCTTGAGTCGATCGATCGGGACGGAGTCTGAGTGCATTTAGTAAGAATTCCTATCTCATATTCCTTCCGAAACATATCCGGGCGCCGTGCCGGTGTCAAGGGTTTCGTGCCCGCCTGCCGTCATCCGACCGGCGCGCGGCCGACATCGGTGGGCGTGCCATAATCCTCCCATGCCCCGGCCGTTCACGTTGGTCCGGAATGTCGATTGCAGCAGCGTTCCGCCCCACCTCGAGCCGTCCCCGGAGCGCCTCGCCGCGGCCCGCTGGGCGCGCCGCCGGGGGCGTCGCCTCGGCTGGCTGCTGGGAGACACCATCTTCGACCGCGTCCGGGTCGACACCAGCTTGCGTTTCATGCACGAGGTGCTCGGGCTCGACCAGCTGAGCTACGGGCTGTGGGACGGGGAACCGCTCACCCTCGACGGTCTGAGGCGGGCCCAGGACCGGTACGCCGATCTCCTGATGGCGTTGATTCCCGATCCGGTGCGCCGTGTGCTCGACGTGGGGTGCGGCACCGGGGCGAAGGCCCTCCGGCTCGCGGCCCGCGGGCTCGAGGTCGAGGGCCTCGCGCCCGATCTCTACCTGCGCGAGGTCTTCGAGCACACCACCGGACGGCCGTTCCATCTGACGCGTTTCGAGCTGTTTCGACCCGAACGGCCGTTCGACCTCGTGCTCATGAGCGAGTCGGCGCAGTACGTGATGCTCGACCAGCTCTTCCGCCGCGTGCTGCTGCACAACCCCGGGGCCTATCTGCTGGTCGCCGACTACTTCAGGATCGGTGCCGGCGACGGGCCAGTCGGCCCCAGCGGCCACCCGCTCGACGACTTCCTCGACGAGGCCGGAAGGTGGGAGTTCGAGCTGCTCCACCGCGAGGACATCACCGAGGGCGTGGCGCCGACCCTCGAGCTGGCGCAAGAGCTCGGCGAGCGATTCCTGACTCCGACTGTCGAGCTGATCGACCACACCATGTCCCGCCGGCGTCCGTTCGTGTGGTTCTTCGGTCGGCCGCTGCTGCGCCGGTTTGTCGAGCCCTGGCAGCTGCGCCTCCGGAAGCTGGATGCCGCGGATTTCGCTCGGACGCGCCGCTATCTGGTGCTGTTGTTCCGCGCGCCGGGGAGCCTCGACGAGCTGTGGGAGCGACGCCATGCCTCACCTGACCGCACCCGCTGATCTTCCCTCCAGCCGGCGGTTCGCCGCGGCCTTCGCCGCCTTGGTCGTGGTCACCCTGGTCGGAGCCGCGGCGCTCACCCCGTCGCTGGTGGTGGTGATCCGGGCGGTCCGGGGCGACGTGCCGTGGCCGTTCTCGAGGATCTTCGACCGGGTGGCCGTGGTCCTGCTGGTCGCCCTCCTGGTGGGGCTCCGGCGCCAGCTCGGGCTGGCTCGGGTGGCGGCCGCGTGGCGCGCCGAGAGCTGGCGGCGCCGGTTCGGCTTCGCCCTGGTCGGTCTCGCCGCGAGCCTGGTTCCGGCGGGCGCGGTGCTCGCGCCGGCAATCGTGGGCTCGGGCCTGCAGTGGGCCGGCCGGACGCTCTCCGAGGCCGCGTGGGCGGCGCTGGCGGCGATTCCGGCCGCCCTGGTGGTGGCGGTCTTCGAGGAGGGGTTCTTCAGGGTCGTGGTCTTCCGCGGTCTGGCGGCGACCTGGGACTGGCGGTGGGCGGCCGCGGCGTCGGCGGCCTTCTACTCGGTGGTGCACTTCCTGGCTCCGGATCGTGCGTTCGCCGTGTCCGGCGCCTCGCCGATCGAGGGCCTCGGCTACCTCGGATCGGTGCTCGGCCGGGTGGTCCGCTGGGAGTCGGCGCCGGCGGTCTTCGGCCTCTTCCTGATCGGGGTGGTGCTCGCGGTCGCCCTCCACCGGACCGGTTCGCTCGCCCTCTGCGCCGCCCTCCACGCCGGCTGGTTCGTCGCGGTCAAGGTGGCCATCCTGCTGACCAGCCTTCCCCCCGCGCTCGCGGGCGGCGGCAGTGCCGCCAAGCGGGAGCTGCTGATCGGAAGCCCGTGGGTGTGGTGCGCCGTTCTGGCGACCGGGCTCGCGGTGGTGGCTCTGTCGAGAGACCGCCGAGTGGAGCGATGAACCGCGTCGAAGACGCGGCGGATGCCGTGCCGGATTCCGGCTCCCGACCCCAAGGCCACGGCTCGGCGGTGGCTGCGGACCTGATGGCCGGCGCCGCGGCGGCCCTGGTTCTGCTGGTTCTCTTCCGCCGGGTGTGGCTGGGGGAGGTGCTCTTCCACCTCGACCTCTCCCTCCAGTTCGAACCGTTGCGCAGGCTTGTGGCGGACGCACTCAGGACCGGCCAGCTGCTGTGGACCCCGGCACTCTCCAACGGCGCCCCGCTGCTCGCCAACCCGATGGCCGGGATCGGCTACCCGCCGAGCCTGCTGTTCCACCTCCTCGCGCGAGTCGTGGATCCTGCCCGGGCCTTGACCTGGCTCGCGCTCGGCCACCTGGTCTGGGGGGGCGTCGGGGCCTGGCTGGCGGCTCGCGCGCTGGGTTGCAGGGGGCCCGGCCGATGGACCGCTGCCGCCCTGGTCGTGCTCGCCGGGCCGACCCTGAGCTCGACCGCGTTCGCCAACCTCCAGTGGGGCCTCTCGTGGTCGCCCTGGCTCGTGCTGGCAGGAGCTCGGCTGGCCGGCGAAGTGCGTTTCGCGCCGGCAGTGTGCAGCCTCGCGGTGGTGTTGGCGCTGGTGAGTCTGACCGGGGATCCGGTCGCGGTCGTGGCGCCGGCGGTGGGCGCGGCCGCGTTCGGGCTCCGGTCGCGGCGAGCGCGGCGCAGATTCGCACTCCGGGTGGTCCCAGCGATCGCACTGGCGGCGCTGCTGGCCGCCCCGGTACTGATCCCGACCCTTCGTCTGGTCGCCGGCTCGGTTCGGGCCGCGGGCTTCACCGCCGACGGGGTCATGCTGTGGTCACTCCACCCCCTCCACTCCCTCGAGCTGGTGCTGCCGGGTGTCTTCGGCGACCCGTCGTCCGGCGGGTGGGGCGCGTTCTGGGCGCGGGCGCTGGTCAGCCCGCGAGGGCATCCGCTCTTCCTCGCCATGTACCTGGGACTGGTCCCGGTGGTGCTGGCCTGCCTGGGTGCGAGCCGCAGGGGCGCCGCGCGGTGGCCGCTGGTCCTGTGGCTGGCCCTCCTGTTCCTGCTCGCACTGGGTCGCTTCACGCCGCTCGGGCCGCTGCTGGCCGAGCTGCCCGGAGGCGACGCGTTGCGGTTTCCGGTCAAGTGGGTTGCCGGTGCGGTGCTTCCGCTCGCACTGCTCGCCGGCCTCGGGGCCGACGCGGCGTCGACCGATCCGGGCATGCGGCGTCGCCTCGTCGTTTTGACCCTGGTCGTGCTCGTGCTTCTCGGCCTCGGGGCGGCAGCGGTGGCTGCCGGGCTCGACGGCCAGCTGTGGTCCGTCGCCGTGGAATCGAGCCTCCAACCGGGTTCGATCCCGCCCCTCGCGCCGACAGTGGCCGACGTGAGAGCGGCGGTGCTCCACTCTGCGGCTCGCGCGGCCCTTCCGATGCTCGGTTTGCTGGCTGTCCTGGCGGCGTCGGCCTGGTGGGTCGGGCGGGCCGGGGCAGCTGGAGGTTCCCGAGGCGGACCCGGGTGCGAGCCGCCTCCTCCGGTCCGCCAGGGGGTCGGCTGGGCAGCGGCCGCGCTGGTGGCGGTCGACCTTCTGGCGGCGAACGCCGCCCTGGTGCCGACTCTCCCGATCCGCGAGCTGGTCACGCCGCCGCCCCTCGTGGGCGAGGCCGTCGTGGCGGCGGGGGAGGGGAGGGTCTGGATCGACCCTCGGCGCCTCGCGCTGCCTGCCGCCGAGCCGTCCAGCCCGCAGCAGGCGATGCTGACCGAGCGTCGGGCCCTCCGCGGCTACACGGCGGCAGGGTTCGGGGCCCGGCTGGCCTACAACGTGGACATCGAGGCGCTGACGTCCCACGGCTACACGCTCGCGAGGTCGCTGGCGGAGTCGGCCCCCCCCCGTGAGCGGATGGTGCTGCTGGCGGCGGCCGGGGTGTCGGCGTTGGTGTCGGGCGAGCCCACGGGCCTCCCGCTGGAAGGTCGAGCTGAAGCGGCAGGCGGCGGCCGTCCCCCGCTCGCGGTCGTCGAGCTCGGTGGCGCCCTGCCGCGGGCGCGGATGGTCCA
This sequence comes from uncultured Acidobacteriota bacterium, assembly GCA_963714745.1. GTDB lineage: Bacteria > Acidobacteriota > Thermoanaerobaculia > Thermoanaerobaculales > Sulfomarinibacteraceae > CAVQPK01. Next base: position 122,248 of record CAVQPK010000005.1, on the reverse strand, counting down.
GCGCCTCTCAGCGTTCGAAGGCGTGCAGGGCTTCATCTCGGCGGTGTCCCAGGGGGGGGACGACCTGTTCCGGCACACCGCTCTGGTGTCCGCGTCCGACCTCCGGCGCTGGTCGTCCACCGTTGTGGACCGGTCGATGCCGTCGACCTGTCGGCTGGTCGAGGACCGGGGCTCGCGGCTCGAGGTCGAGACCTCGGGAGGGGGAGGCTTCCTGATCGTCACCGATAACCTGGTGACCGGCTGGTCGGCGGCGGTGGACGGCCGGCGGCAGCCGATGTTCCGGGCCGACCTCGGGTTCCGGGGGCTGGCGGTGCCCCCGGGCGAGCACCGCGTGACCATGCGCTACGACCCATGGTGGGGGCCGACCGCTCCCGGGTCGCCATGACGAGGGGCGGGTGAGCATGGCGCGTGGTCCCGGCCCGGTCTCTTTGGGCCACCCTGTGCCGCGGCATGCGCGGGCCGCACTCGTGGCGGTGGTGGCTGCCGGGGTCTACCTGCTCGGCAGCTACGGCGGAATCCGGTCTCCGGACAGCGAGATCGTATTCCGGTCGAGTCTGGCCCTCGCCACCGAGGGCACGCTCGCGGTGGGCGACGACCTCCCGTGGCAGGGGTTCGGGCTCGCGCCGGGGCGCGACGGGCACATGCACTCGGTCTTCGGGCCCGGCCTCGCCGTGCTGTGGGCGCCGTGGACGGCGGCATCGCTGCACCTCAACCGCACCGGCTGGTACCGGACCTGGCCCCTGCCGGTCCCGCTCAGCCACTACGTCGGGGTCGGCGGCGCCCCGTGGCTGCGGCCGGTGACGCCCGCCGAGCGGGCGCAGCATGCGCACCGGTTCCTGGCGGTGCTGCCGTACCCGCTGGTGAGCGCTTTCACGGTCGGCCTGTTCCTCGGCCTCGCACGGCGCCTCTCCGGGTCGACGGCGGCGGCGACCGCAGCAGCCCTCCTGCTCGGCTTCGGGACCCTGGTGCTGCCGTACTCGGGGACCTTCCTCACCGAGCCCTTGACGACCCTGCTCTGCCTCGGCTCTGTGGCCTGCGCGGTGCGCGCCCGGGCCAACGCGCACGGCGGAAAGTGGGCCCTCGCCTCGGGGTCGTTGCTCGGGCTCGGGGTCACGGTGCACGTGACCGCCGTCCTGTTCGCACCGTTCTTTCTGGCGGTCGCGGCTCTGGGTCCGGGGTGGCGGCTGCGGTGGCGGGATGCCGCCGCCTTCTCGGTCGGCCTCGGCGTCTGGCTGGCGGCGCTGGGACTGGCCAACCAGGCGCGCTTCGGTGATCCCCTGGAGACCGGCCGGACCGTGGTCGACGCCCACCTCCTGCTCGGATACGGAGCCTGGGCCTCGCCGTGGCAGGGCCTTGCGGGGCTTCTGGTGTGCCCCGGAAAGGGGCTTCTCCTCTTTTGCCCGGCGCTGCTGTTGGCGGTGCCGGCCTGGAGCGCACTCACCCGGCGGGATCGGGTGCTCGGATGGAGTCTGCTGGGTGCGGCGGTGTTCCGGCTCGGGTTCGTGGCCAGCCGCACCGACTGGCACGGCGGCTTCTGCCTCGGACCCCGGTTGCTGGTGCCGTTGCTGCCGCTGCTGCTGCTTCCCGTCGCCTGCTGGGTCGTCGACTCTCCCGAGCGCACGGTCCGGCGGACGCGGCTCGGGCTGGTGGTTGCGATCGCGGCCGCGTGCTCCTGCCAGCAGCTCTACTTCACTGTTGGAGAGCCGTTCTCGTTCCTCCACCACGCCAAGTGGGCGCTCCTCGAGGAGGGCGTCAACCCCTTCATTGGGAATGCCTTCTACCTCGGGTGGCGGACCTCGCCGCTGGCGCATCTCGTGCCCGGACGGCTCGGGCCGTGGCCGCTCGCAGCCTTCGGTCCGGGCGGAGGGTCGATCTGGATCGTGCTGTCCGTGCTCGCCGGGGGACTCGCGGTCGTCGTGCACCGCCGGCTGCAAAGGGAGGCGGGCTCCGAGTGGGCGTGCGAGGCGCGCCATCGGAACGGAAACGGTCGAGGGGAGCCGACGGGCGGCTGACGCCCAAGCCGCGCGGCGGGTCAGGCCTGGATGACGACCTCGACCGCGGCGGCCCGCCGCTCGACCCGTGCCGTGACCGCGTCCGAGGGGATCCCCATCACGCGGACCAGCCGTTCGAGGCGCCGATGCCAGAGGCGGTCGGCCGGCTCACCCAGCGCGTGGCAGACCGCGAGATCGCGGGCGAGGGTCTCGAGCGCCTCGGCTCGCTCCCGTTCGGCGAGCACGTCGGCCTGGCTGTGGAGCTCCGCGACCACGGGCTCGAGCTCGCGGCCCTCGAGCGAGGCGAGCTGCCGTGCGCCCTGGTACCAGAGGTGCAGCCGTGCGGACAGGCGCTCCTCGACCGGCGTGTTGGCGATCCGCGTCCAGTCGCGGACGAGCAGGTGGCGAAGCACGATCGGCTGCATGGGCTCACCTCGCATGTCTACATGTATGCTTGCATGCATGCTATCAGGAGCGCGTCATCTCTGCAACTCCCGGTGGGGGAAAGAAGATCGGCCTGCGGACGTTGTGGTCGAAGGAGGTCACCGTGAGCTACGAGGTCTACAAGATCCTGCACCTTCTCGCCGTGCTCTTTCTCTACCTGTCGCTCGGGGCCGCGGTCGCCACCGCCGGCTCGGCGAACCTCTCACTGCGTCGCCTCGGGATCGCGACTCACGGCATCGCGATGCTGGTGATCGTGGTCGCCGGCTTCGGCCTGCTCGCCCGGCTCGGGGTCGGGGGAGTTCCGGGCTGGGCGTGGGCAAAGCTGGGAGTCTGGCTGCTGCTCGGGCTGGCTGTCATCCCGCTGCGCAGGCGTGCGCGGTGGGCGCCCCTTCTGTGGTTCGTGCTGCCGGTTCTCGGAGGGTTCGCGGCCTGGCTGGCGGTGACCAAGCCGTTCTGACGACCTCAGGGTACGGGCTGTGGTGCGGTCGCCGTCGCGCGTGGTGCGATCCGGGCCAGCTCGGGCCGATCCCGGCGGACTCGGTCGAGCTCACCCGCCACCACCAGATCGTGGTCTGGAGGGCGGGGCGGGACCTGCTGCTCGAGGACGGGTCGCGTCGGGCGCGCCTGGTGGTCGACGAGGGCGTGATGGAGCTGGTTCCCGATCCGGCGCTGGCGGATCGGGCGCCCTTCTCGCCAGCCAACCTGCTCATTGTCTACGGACTGCTCACCCTGCTCCGGTGGCGGGGGTTGTTCGCGCTCCACGCGGCGGCGGTGACCCGGGACGGCCTCGGGTGCCTCGTGGTCGGAGAGTCCGGCTCGGGGAAGTCGACCATGACGCTCGGGCTGGTGCGGGAGGGCTGGTCGTACCTCTCGGACGACTCGGTGCTGCTCCGGTCCGGCACCCCGGTCGAGGCACTCGGCCTGCGGCGGCGGCTGACGATCAAGCCGGCGAATGACCTCGATTCCGAGCTGCCGGGCGCCTGGAGCCGGACCGACACCGCGTCCGGGGTCGTGATGCGTCCGGAGGACGACCGGTCGCTCGAGGCCAGGAGGATTCCCTCCGTGATCCCCAACCTGTTGGTGTTTCCGAGGATCACCGGGCTGCAAGCCTCTACGGTCGAGCACCGAGACAAGGCGGAGGCGCTGCTCGAGCTGGTTCGCCAGAGCACCCTTACCGAGCTCGAGCCGAGCCATGCCCGGGCCCATGTCGGGCTGCTGCGTGACCTGGTGAACCAGTGCCGCTCGATCTGGCTGGCCGCGGCCGCGATGTCTATCGGCAGCCTGCCGTGCTCTCGGAGCTGCTCAGGAAGGAGCTGGAGCGCGATGATCGAGCCTGACCGAACCGCCGTGACGGCCGGGGGCGCGGACGGCCGGGGTGAGCCTACGAACATCTCCGAGACCGAGGTCGGAGCCCCTGCGACAGGCCGCGAGCAGGGCGTGAAGCTGATCTTCGAGCTCACCAACCTCTGCAACTACAGCTGCCTGCACTGCCTGCGCAGCGAGGATGGCACCAAGCGGTACCTCGAGCCGGAGCTGGTCGAGAAGGTCCTGCGCGAGGTGGAACCCTACCAGATGGTCGATCTGGTGGCGTTCACCGGCGGCGAGCCGACCCTGCACCCGGAGCTCGACCGGATGTGCGGGTTGGTTGCAGAGCGCGGCTATCACTTCACCATGGTGACGAACGGCTCCCGCTTCGGCCGCACCCTCGCAACACTGCTGCGGTACCGCGAGCACGTCGCGGCGGTGACCTTCAGCCTCGACGGCGCGGTCGAGGCGACCCACGACCGCATCCGGCGGCGGCCCGGCTCGTACCGCGAGGTGGTCGCCGCGATCCTGCAGTGCAGGCATCACGGGATCGAGGTGCAGGTCAACATGACCGTGACCCGCGCCAATCGTGGCGAGCTTCGAGGAGATGGCCCTCCTGGCCGGGCGTCTCGACTGCAGCGCAGTCGGCTACGCGCACTGCCAGCCGACTGCCGACGCTGTGGCCGAAGACCTGGTGATGGACGCCGGCGAGCGACGACGGGTCGAGGCAGACATCGCGGCGCTGCAACGTCAGCTGCGCATCAAGCTGTTTCTGGCCGGCGATCACCACTCGCAGTCGCTCTTCTTCCAGTGCTCCCAGCTGCAGATGCGGGAGTTCAACATCGACTATCGCGGCTTCCTGACCGCGTGCTGCGCGCTGTCGAACTACCGGGGAGGCGCCGAGGACACCGACGTGGTCGCCGACCTCAACCGGGTGTCGTTCCCCGAGGCGCACCGCTCCCTGATCGACCGGATCGCCGAGCTCAACCGGGACAAGACCCGGCGGCTGGCCGCCGGCGAGGCGACGCCCGGAGACCACTTCATCTGCAGCCACTGCCTCAAGTACTACCGCAAGGTGCCCGACCTCGACGCGATCCTGTACCCTCCGCGTGGAGGGGCCCAAGAGGAGGAGGCCGATCATGGCACGCAGCACCGCCGCGGCGCACCCTGACGTCGTCTTCACCCGCTTTGACGAGAGCTCAGCTGCCCTGCTGAACCTGCGGACCAAGCGCTACTACAGCCTCAACGAGACCGCCGCCCGGGTCTGGGAGCTGCTCGCGGAGGGCCGTGACCACGCCGCGGTCGCGGCGACCCTGGTGGCGGAGTTCCAGGTCGAGCTCGATCAGGCCGAGTCCTGCGTGTCGGATCTGCTCGACGCAGCTCGCCGAAGAGGGCCTGCTGGCGGAATGAGAGCGGTCGGCCGATGGAGTGGAGCCGCGGTCCGGACGGGGCGAGTGGCGTGACGGCATCCGACACCGGCGAGCCGCCGTCGGCGGGGCTGGCACCGGAACGCGAACAGGGCCCGATGACCGTGCGCGCCGCCCGTCCGTCGGACGTGCCTCGGCTGGCCGAGATGTATCGGGCGGAGGCGGAGCAGCACGCGACGCTCGTCGGGGGCTTCCAGCTCGTGCCCGGGTTCGATTGGCCGGCATGCGTCGCGGGCCTGATCGTCGATCCTCGGCGCCTGGTGCTGGTGGCCGAGGCCGATCTCAGGGTCATCGGCTTTCTCCACGGTCGGCTGGCCGCGCGGCTTGCACCGGGCCCACGCGGAGGGATGTTCCGGCGAATGCTCTTCTTCGCGCGGAACCGTCGGAGAAGGCCGGTCCCGAGCCTTGCGGATGCCCTCCGTCGCGCCACCTTCGGCATCATCGAGGACTGCTGGGTCGAGCCCGACGGGCGTTCCCGCGGCGCCGGCGGCCACCTGGTCGGGGCCGCGCTCGAGTGGTTCTGTCGGCACGGCGCGGCGTCGGTCGAGCTCCCAGGTTCTCGACAGCAATCCGGCGGCTCGGCGCTTCTGGCAGGCGCACGGTTTCGGGGTTCGCAGCCTGACGATGAGTCGCCCGGTCGATCCACCCTGATCCCGAGCCCCTGCGTCGTCCCGGGGGACGCCGCGGTGCCGACCGGCGCTCACCGGCCGTGACGGGTCACCTCGCTCACGGTCCGGTCGTGGTGCTCCCGGCGCCGCCCTCGCGGGCGGGCAGCAGGGTCACCGGGTCGCCGTCGAGGTTGATCCGCGATCCGACCACAAAGAGCGGGCCGTCGACGGCGAGTCTTCGAGTCGTTTCGAGGCGCCGTCGTTCCCCGGGTTGATCAGGCTGATCACCCGGGTGAACTGGCGCATCTCCCCGGCCGGAATGGTCTCCGAGCGCTCGCCCTCGAGGCTGCCGGTAGCAGCGTCGAAGAGCCGCATGGTCAGCTGGCGGGCGGTGGTTCCGGGGTTGAACGCGAGCAGGTTGGTGCGCTCCAGGGCCTGGCCCACCGATCGCTCCCGCAGCCCGATGAGATGAAAGGTGGCCCCGGAACCGAGGGCCTGGTCGGGCCGCAGGCCGGGGACCAGCTGGCCGGCGGTGCCGGAGACGGAGCCGTCGGTGGCGCGAAAGATCGCGAACTCGCGGCCGGTGGCGAACAGGCGCCCCGCGCTCTCGGAGGTGAGCACCACCGTTCCCACCCCTTCGGTCCCAAACAGCTCTCCGACCAGGTCGACGTACCCGCGGGTCTCCCCAGGGCCGAGCTGGAGGGTGATGGTCGCTGCAGCCTCTGCCACGCTCCGCCGGTCCTGTCGTAGACCGAGGCCGAGCCGCCCCCTGCGGTGGTCAGGTCGGTGATCGTCCCGACGAGCAGCGTCTCCTGGGCGAGCGACAGCGTGGAACCGAAGCGATCCGTGGAACCCGGGGCCGGGTCGATCCGGCCCGACTCCTGCCACTGGCCGCCGGCCCGTTCGTAGACGTGGACCGCGCCGGCAAAGGGCCCGCTGGTGAAATCCTCGGGCGCGCCCACCGCGACCAGCCCGCCGGATACCGCCACCGCCTGCCCGAACGACGGCTGGCCGTCGCCGGGACGAAGCGTGGCGTCCACCTTCCAGGTGCCGTTCTCGCGCACGAGGATGTTGACGCCGGCGCCGGCCGGATCCTGTCGCGCCCCGCCACCGCCAGGTCCCCCGAGATCACGATCGGCGAGTAGAAGTAGGAGAGCTGGGGCTTCGGATGGAGCTCCAGCTTCTGGACCTCGCTCCAGCTGCTGCCCGCGCGGCGAAACACGTAGACCGTGCTTCCGCGTCGCGGGTGGGCGATCCTGGGCCACCAGGTCGCGAAGTCGAAGCGCTCGCTCGCGCGGTGGCAGCGACTGCAGGTCGCCTGGTCCGGGACGACCCCACCGTGGGCGAGGAAGCGGGTGCGGTCCGACATGATCTCCGGGTCGGTGTAGAGCGAGCCCGGGCCGTGGCAGGCCTCGCAGCTGACCCCTTCCTCGGGTCTGAAGGTGGCGGCGAAGAGCGCGTCGGGATCCTGGGCCCCGGTCACGTGGCAGAGCAGGCAGCGCGGGTCGGAGACCGGGTGCTCGAGGTCGTGGTACTGAGGCCGCAGCCGGCCGAGGAACAGGGCCCAGTCCGCCGCCAGGCGCCAGTAGGCGTGGGCGTGCCGGCTGCGCAGCCAGAGCACGTCCTGACGGCCCGCCTCGGCGCCTGAGTGACAGCTCATGCAGACCGCGGAGCCGACGAAGCGTGGCGCGGAGGTCTTGGTGCCGCTGACCGTGCGACGCAGGAACTGCAGCTCGACCGACGCGACCTCGCCTCGATGGTCGCGGCCGAAGCGCACCAGCCAGGGCTCCTGGCGGCAGGCAAACGTGTCGGGACCGACGGCAACCAGCTCGTCCGGCGCGAACTCTCGAATCCCCAGGTGGTCATCCTCTCGCCAGACCTTGACCGTCGCGCCGCCGCCGAGATCGTAGATCCCGGTGTAGTCGTCGAGCCGCGCCGGGTCGAGCCCGATCGCCGGGGGTCGGGGCCTCCGGGCCTGGGCGGGCGTCAGTCCCTCATCGTCGAGGCGCTCGGGATCCGCCCCGTGGGCGAGGAGCAGCTCGGTGACCGCCGCCTGGCCGCTGCGTGCGGCCACGTGCAGCGGAGTCCACCCCTCGAGGGTGGTCGCGTCCGGATCCGCCCCGCGCGCAAGCAGCAGATCGGCGACCCCGGCGCAACCGCGCCGCGCCGCCACGTGGAGCGGCGTGCGGCCCCAACGATTGTGGATTCCGGGATCGGCGCCGGCGTCGAGCAGCAGTGCCACCATGTCGGGGCGGTCGTGGTGGCTGGCCCAGTGCAGCGGGGTTCCTCCGTCGCTTCCGACCGCGTTCACCGGCGCTCCGGCCTCGAGAAGCTCGCAGAAGATCCGCCAGTGACCCCGGATCGCGGCCCAGTGGAGGGCAGTGTATCCGGCCCCGTCGACCTCCCTCACCGAGTCGGGGCGATCCGCGAGCAGGCGATGGACCGCGTGCCCGTCGCCCCGCTTCGCGGCCCCGACCAGGTCGGTGACCGAGTAGTCGGCGGGCGCATGACCAGCGGCCGCGGCGAGCACCGCCATCGTGAACGCCGGGATGGCCAGACTGCGTCGCACGGCAACCTCCTGAGGCCCGCCTGCCGGCGTTCCGGCGTGCGGGCGGTGCGCGTCTCAAGACCACGCTTCGCTGGGGAGCTACGCAGGACTCGTCCGAGAGTTCGTCGCTGCACGGCCGGAAAAGAAAACGGGCGCCCGGCAGGGTGCCGGGCGCCCGTGAGGGGTGTGCGGGTCCGACTCAGTTGCGGGCCGGTTCGGGTGCGGGAAGGCCCTTGAGGTGCGTGTCGAGGAACCGGAGCGCGGCCTCCCACCCTTCGATCCGGTTGTCGTTCTTGCTGAAGCCGTGACCCTCGTCGTCGAAGACGAGGTACTCGACGATTCCGCCGTTGGCCTTGATCGCGGCGACCATGTCGTCGCTCTCGGCCTTGAGCACGCGGGGGTCGTTGGCGCCCTGCAGGATCATCAGCGGCCTGACGATCTTGTCGCCGTGGAAGACGGGCGAGGTCTGGTAGCAGGAAGTCATGGTCCGCCTCGGGGTCGCCGATCTCCTTGTAGAGCGCCTAGCCGGAAGCTCTCCCAGTAGGGCGGGATGCTCTCCAGGGTGCGGATCCAGTTCGCGACGCCGAAGATGTCGACGCCGACCGCGAACTCCTCGGGTTCGAAGGCGAGCGCCGCCAGCGTCATGTAGCCGCCGTAGGAGCCGCCCATGATCCCGATCCGGTCGGGGTCGACCCAGTCCTGCGTCTTGAGCTACTCCTTGGCGTCGACGCAGTCCCACAGCGGCTCGCGGCCGTGGCGTCCGGTCGTCCGCGGCGAGGAAGGTCTTGCCGTAGCCGGAGCTGCCCCGGTTGTTGACCGCGAACACGCCGTACCCGTGGTTGATGAGGAACTGCTGCTCCGCCCAGTAGCCGGGCCGGCTCTGACCGCCGGGACCGCCGTGGATCCAGAGCATGACCGGGACCTTGTGGCCGGGGCCGGCGCCGAGCGGCTTGTACAGCGGTCCCGGGATCACCATGCCGTCGCGGGCGGCGAAGCGGACGACCTCGCTCGCGACCAGGTCGTCGGGGTCGATCTCGGGGTTGAGGGTGTCGGTGAGCTTGGTGAGCGAGCCGGTCTCGAGGTCGTACAGGAACATGTTGCCGGGCATGGTGTCGCTCGACACCGAGAGCTTCATCAGCCGCTCCGAGGGCGAGAACGCGATCCGGCTGATGGTGCCCGCCGGCAGGTTCGGTCACCTCGACCGGCTCGCCGGTCGCGGTCCTGGTGATCGAGACCTTGGTGTAACCGTCCTCGTTGGTGCCGATCACCCGGTAGTGCCCGAGCCGGCTGAAGTAGGCGAAGTCGACGTCCCAGCCGGTCGCGAAGACGTCCTCGTGGACCTTCTCCGCGAGGTCGTATCGCTTCAGCGCCGCGAACTCGCCGTCGGCGTTCGAGGTGTAGTAGAGCCAGCGGCCGTCGGGGCTGAAGTCCTGGACCGTGAACGCCGCCTCGCCCTCGTGCGCCGAGATCAGCTGCGGCTCGCCGCCCTGATCCAGATCCACCAGGTAGATGTCCGGTCGTTGGTGGTGTTGGGTTTGCTGGAGAGCGACGAACGCCGGTCCGGGAGAGACGCGGCCGGCTGGAGCCCGGTCTCGTTGCGGAAGATCATCCGCTTCTCGAGGCTGGCCGCGTCCCACTCGAAGAGGTCGAAGAAGCGCGGGTCGCGGGCGTTGTTCACGGTGAAGAAGCTCGCCTGATCGTGGCGCGAAGCCCGCGAACTGCTCCTTCGTCTGCTCGCCCTCGGTGAGGTCGCGCACGGTGCCGTCGAGCTCGCGCACGAAGAGGTGGTCGACCTCGTTGCCGCCCTGGTCGCGGTCGAACAGGATGCGGTCGTCTCTGGGCAGGTAGGCGACGGCGAAGGTGGTCTCGTCGCCCTGGGTCACCGGGGTCCGGGCCCCGCTCGCCAGGTCGAGCTCGTAGACGTTGAACACGCCGGTCTCGTTGGACGAGACCAGGAGCCGGGTCTCGTCGGGGCTGAAGCTCGTGCCCCCGATCGAGATCGTCTTGAGGAACTGCTCCATGGTGTAGGTTTTGGAGGGGCCGGTGACCTTTTCGGACTGCGGCGCTCCGCAGCCGGCGAGCACCAGGACCGATCCTCCGAGAACCAGGGCCGTGATGTGACGCATGTGGTGATACCTCCTTCGCGATGGTGAATGCTCAAACGCGCGTCGACCACCGGTCGGCGGGCGGTATTCCACGGGTGGAACGTCGCACGGCCGTGATTGTTGCACGGCGCCTGTCGGCCGCCGACGATGAGTTGCGTCGGAGATGGCGCCGTGGATTATCCTGCCAGGAGGACGACGGGCTGCGGATTGGATCGCGTGGAGCGGGCATGGCAGAGTTCAATCGGATCGCGCTGTTGAAGACCCACCAACCGGTGCCGGTGTTCCTCAACTACCTGGTCGCTGACCTGACCGAGCTCGCCGGGCTCGCCGCCGCCATCCGGCCGCTGGTCGACGACCTCACGATCCCTGTCGGACCGGCTGACCGGGATCCGCTGGGTGCCTTCGAGGCTTTCATGGCGCGTCGCCGACCCGACCTCGTCGGTCTCTCGGTCTTCACCGGCGGGGCACGCTCTGCGGCACGATACGCCGAGATCGCCAAACGTCATGGAGCGTTCGTGGTCGCGGGCGGCTACCACCCGTCGGCCCTACCGGAGGAGATGCTCGCCTCCGCGCATGTTGACGCGGTCGTCCGCGGTGAGGGTGAGGAGACTCTCCGCGAGCTGATCGCTCGGGGGCCCTCGGAGGAGGTGGCGGGCCTTTCCTACCGGGACGGGGAGAGGATCGTCCACACGCCGGATCGAGAGCTGATCGCCGATCTCGACACGCTGCCGCTGCCGCTGCGCGAGCTCCGGCCCATGCGATTCGGCCTCGATGGGTTGCACTACCACGTCGACTCGGTCTTCACGTCGCGCGGGTGCCGGGCGCGCTGCACCTTTTGCGCCAACCACCTGGTCGGCAAGCGCTGGCGAGAGCGAAGCCTCGACCACGTCATGGCCGAGCTCGAGGCGATCCTCCCGTCGAGGAACGGGTCCCGAAAGCAGATCAAGCTGTGGGACCCGAACTTCATGACCGACGTCGAGAGGACTGCAGCCCTGTGCGACCGGATCATCGAGCACGGCCTCCACCGCAAGTTCCAGTTCATCGCCGAGACCCGGGTCGAGGACATCGTTCGCGGTCGCGAGGTGTTGACCAGGATGCGGGAGGCCGGGTTCGTCCGCCTCGGCTCCGGCGTCGAAAGCCCCAACGAGGACACGCTACGGCTGATCCGGAAGGGCGTCCGCCCGGAGTCGGTTGCCCTCGCCGGCGAGCTGCTGGACCGAGCGGGCATCCACTTCTCCAAGTTCTTCGTGATCGGCCACCCCAACGAGAGCCCGGAGGACATCCTCCGCTACGCCGATTTCGCGGCGACGCCGGGGGTGCGCAAGCAGAGCGCCCAGTTCTTCGTGCTCACGCCGTACCCCGGCACTCAATCGCGGCTCGACTACGAAGCGGCGGGGACGATCGCCAGCAACGACTGGGACCTGTACAACAACTACCTCTCGGTGATCGAGCCGAACGGCATCTCACAGCTCGCCCTGCAGTCCCTGCAGGGGGCGATCACCATCCAGTACTCGCTGCTGAAGCGGGTCGAGCGCGGCGACTCGACCCTGAAGCTGGCAGCCAGAACCCTGGTGCTCGCGGTCGCGTTCGCGAGGGCAGCCCAGAGCCACACCTCGCACGGCCAGGACCAGATCGAGGCGTGTCTGTGGGAAACGCTCGCAAACCTCCGGAACGTACCGGCCAGCAGGTCGCCCCGGAGCCCGGGTCGAACCCGGCAGCAATCGGTGACGCTGCGGTTCCACCACCGGGGACAGCCGCCCGTCACGGTGCGGTTCGAAAACCGGGACGGCGGCGAACCGATCCGTGTCGAGCGGGGCTGGACGGCCCGCCGCAGAGGCCTGCGCCACCTGACCATCGACCTGTCGGTGGAGCACCTGCTCGACCTCTCGGCGTCGGTGGACGTGCGTGCCACAGGGAACAGCCTCGCGACACTCAGGTTTCGGCCGAGTGCGATGAAGCTCGAGTGGCTCCTGTCATTGGCAGGCCAGCTGGCGCGCACGGCGGCGGTGCTGGCACGTCTCGGCCTCTTCGCCCTCAGGGCGCGCCTGCTCGGGACGCCGCCGACGAAGGCTCGGGATCGTTCGAGCTGACAGGGGACCACGGCGTGAGGAACCTCCACATCGGGGACGGTCGTCCCGGATCGGAGAACCGCGGCGCGGCACCGTGAGGCTGCGGTCGCGGCGGCCCTCGCGGTCGATCCGTTCTCCGGACAGGGTGCGCGGCGCCGGCCTCCGTCGCGGTACACTCGAAGCGCAGGTCCGGATGATTCCACGAGGCGAGCGCCTCGAGTCCAGCGGAGGGCGCCGGCGTCGGTGAAGTACGAGACGGCGGTACCGCTCGGTCAGGGGGGCATGGGCGAGGTCGTCAAGGCCTACGACCCCTCCCTCGAGCGCCATGTGGCGCTCAAGCTGCTGCGTCGCGACGACCCGATCCTGGCCGAACGCCTGCTGCGCGAGGCCCGCGCCCAGGCCAGGGTGCGGCACCCCAACATCTGCGAGGTCTACGAGGTCGGCGAGCTCGACGACGGGCGGCCGTTCATCGCGATGCAGCTCATCGACGGGCGGCCGCTGGACGAGGCGGTCGACGGGCTCAGCACCGAGCGCAAGGTGCGCCTGGTCCGGACCGTCGCCGAGGCGGTGCACGCGGCCCACACCCACGGGCTGATCCACCGCGACCTCAAACCCGCGAACATCCTGGTCGAGCAGAGCGCGGACGGCGACCTGCGCCCCTTCGTGGTCGACTTCGGCATCGCCCGTGAGCGCGAGCTGGAGGGTCTGACCGTCACCGGGCAGATCGTCGGCACCCCGGGCTACATGTCGCCGGAGCAGGCCCGGGGGGAGGTCCACCGTCTCGACCGGCGATCCGACGTGTTCAGCCTCGGCGTGATCCTGTACGAGATCCTGGGCGGCGGTCCGCCGTTCGGCGGCAGGTCGAGCGTGGAGGTGCTGCTCAACCTCCTCCAGCACGAGCCCGAAGGGCTGCGGCGCCGCGCCCCGCAGGTTCCCGCCGACCTCGAGACGATCACGATGAAGTGTCTCGCAAAGGACCCGGATCGGCGCTACCCGTCGGCGCGGGCGCTGGCCGACGACCTGGGCCGGTTCCTGGCCGGGGAGCCGATCCTCGCCCGGCCTCCCAGCCTCTCCTACCAGGTGATGACGAAGATCCGCCGGCACCCGGCGGTGACCGGGCTGCTGATCGCGGCGTCGGTCGCGGTCGTCCTCGCGGCCGGCCTCACGATACGGTCGAGGTGGCTGGCCAGGGAAGGGGCGAGGCTGGCCCAGCGCTTCGGGCAGGAGGCCGAGCGCATCGACAGCCGGATGCGGCTCGCCTACCTGCTGCCGCTGCACGACGTCAGCGTCGACAAGCGGGCGGTGCGTGAGGAGCTGCTCCGGCTCGAGGACGAGGTCGCCCGGGCCGGCTCGCTGGCCGCCGGGGCCGGCCACACGGCCATCGGCCGAGGTTACCTCGGTCTGGGCGACTTCGTGGCGGCGAAGAACCACCTGCAGATGGCCTGGGATGCGGGCAGCCGTTCGCCCGAGGTCGCGCTCGGGCTGGGGAGGGCCTACGGCGCGCTCTACCGCGAAGCCGTCGATCTCGCGACCCGCGCGGAGGATGCCGACGCGCGCGACGCCAGGCGCCAGCGCGCCGACGAGGGGCTTCGCCAGCCGGCCCTGGGCTACCTGGAGGCGGCACGGGACCTGGGCGCCGGTGAGGCGCCGTTTCTCGAGGGGCTGCTGGCGTTTTACCAGGGGGAACGCGCAAGGGCCCTCGAGCAGGCCGCCGAGGTCGCCGACCGCCAGCCGGGGAGCTACGAGGCCCATCTTCTGGCGGGTGACATTCACGTCCAGGCCGCCACCGAGGCGCTGTGGGCGGCGGCGCTCGACGAGGGGAGGGCGGCTCTGGACCGCGCCCGAGAGGCCTACGCCCGGGCTGCAGCCACCGCGCGCAGCGACCCGGCGGTGTATCTCGGGGAATGTCGACTCTGGACCCTGGCGATCGAGCTCGACCGTGAAAGCGGGAGTGCACCCGATTCATCGTACCGACGAGCGATGGAGGCCTGCGAGCTGACGCTGCAGGCCGACTCGGAGTCGGTCTCGGCGCTTCTCCAGCAGGCGCTGGCCTCGTGGCGGTTCGCGCAGTACCAGTGGTGGCACGGTCAGGACCCCTCCGCCGCGCTCGACGCAGCGATGCGGGCCTCGAACCGCACGCTCGAGCTCGAGCCCGCGAGCGCCCAGGCGCTGCTCGACCTGGCGGTCGCGCACCAGGTGCGAGCGGGTTGGGAGCAGGACCACGGGGGTGACCCCGGCGCGAGCCTGACCCTCGCGATCGAGCACCTCGAGCGGGCCGCACGGGTCGACCCCGAGCGGTCGGAGACCTACCAGGTCCTGGGCAACGTCCTGATCCGCAAGGGCCGTCTGGAGCAGCGCAAGGGGCTGGACCCGATGCCGACCTTCGAGGCCGCGCGCACGGCGTTCCTGAACGCGCTGGCACGGGACGTTCCCCTCGCGCGCCGGACCTACAACGGCCTCGGGCTGGTGTGCACCGACATGGCCTACGAGCTGGAGCTGCGAGGGGAGGACCCCCACGAGCTTCTCGACCAGGCGATCTCAAGCCTCGAGCGTGCGGTCGAGCTGAACCCGGCCTACCTGAGCGCGATCAGCAATCTCGGTCTCGCGTACTGGACCCTGGCCGAGCACGAGGCTCGTTCGGAGTCCGACCCCGAGCCCGCGTTCGGCCGCGCGGTGGGAGCGTTCGAGAGGGTGCTCGAGCTGGACGGCTCGCGGCTCGCTGCCCGCGCCAACCTGGTCGGCAGCCTGCTCAGCCAGGCCCAGACCCGCCTGTGGCACGGCAACGACCCCGAGCCGCTGCTCGAGCGAGCCCGGCAGGCCAACCGCGAGCTCGCCACGCCGTTGCCCTGGGATCATCACGTGCAGGCAGCCGAGGTCGAGATCGTGGCGGCGCGATGGGCGGTCCGCAACCGCCGCCCGCCGCGCGACCACTTGACGGAGGCCGAACGGCACGCTCGGCTGGCGAGCGAGCACCTCCCCGAGGAGGCCCAGAGCTACAGCCTGCTGGCCGAGGTGGATCGGATCCGGGTCGAGTCGCTCGCCGCCGACCCCGCCCGTTTCACGGCCGAGGCGGCGTCGTGGATCGAGCGCGGCGAGGCAATGGCCGACCGCGCCCTGTCGCTGAACCCGAGGCTCGCTCCTGCCCTGGCACATCGCGCTGCGCTGCGGTGGGCTCGCGCGCGCTCGGCAGCCGCCGGCCCAGAGCGTGATCGTCTGGTCGAGGCGGCGAGGAGAGACCTCGAGGCGGCGCTCGAGATCCAACCCGGACTGCGCGACGAGCTGCGGTCGACCCTCGGGATGGTTGGAGATGACTGAGCGGCCGGTCCGCGGCGGCGGATGACGTGAGGAGGTGGACATGATCCTCCGGTTGGTGGTCGAGTTTCCGGGCCGGAGCGACCGTTTCCGGCTCTACGAGGGCGACAACCTGATCGGCTCCAGCCGGGAGTGCACGATCTGCCTGAGCGATCCCACCGTGTCGCGCCGCCACGCGGTGATCCGGGTGGCCGAAGGGAAAGCGAGCCTCGAGGACCTCGGCTCGCGCAACGGCACCACCGTCGGCGGTCGCCGGGTGGGCGGGCGGGTCGCCGTCGCCGCCGGCGCCCAGATCGGGCTCGGGACCCTGAAATCCCGGATCGAGGAGGTCGAGGAGGACGATCTGGCGACCGGAAAGCGGCTGGTCGTCGCGCCGCGCCCGAACGCCCCCGAGAGGTCCGTCGAGCCCTCCGGGACCACGGTCGCCCACGGCTCGCTGCGTGACTTCGTGCTCGTCCACCTTCCGGGTCTGCTGGCCCGGCTCGAGCGGGAGGCGGGTGTCGCCGAGATGGCCCAGGCTGCGGCTGCAGCGGTCCACGAGGCCCTCTCGTGCACCTCGGTCGAGGTCATCCGCGGCTCGGGACCGGACCACGGAGTCCTCTTCGCCGCCCGCAGGACGGACTCGGAGGGACACGTGGTCGAGGGACGACGGGGTGACCTCACGCTCCGGGTCGGCTTCGTCCACGCCACCGAGGGCGAGCTCTATCGGCCGTTGGTCGACGCGGCGGTGGCGCTGATCGGTCTGGCCGCTGGACGCGAGCCGAGGCCAGGCCCGCCGGCCGTTCCAGGACCTGTCCCCGCCCCGCCCGACCCGCCGAGCTTGGATCCGGCGGTGCGCGCGCTCTACCGGGATGCGGCCCGGGTCGCCCAGGGCGAGATCAGCGTTCTCATCCGTGGCGAGTCGGGTACCGGGAAGGAGCTTCTGGCCCGTTACCTCCACGCCGCCTCGCCGCGGGCCAAGAAGCCGCTGATCGCCATCAACTGCGCCGCGATCCCACGCGAGCTGCTCGAGGCGGAGCTGTTCGGGGTCGAGCAGGGGGTGGCGACCGGGGTCAGCGCACGACCCGGCAAGTTCGAGCTCGCCGACGGCGGCACCCTGTTCCTCGACGAGATCGGTGACATGGGCGCAGAGACCCAGGCCAAGATCCTGCGCGTGCTGCAGGAGCGGGAGGTCTACCGGCTCGGGGCGCGTGAGCCGCGACCGGCGCGGGTGCGCCTGATCTCGGCCACCAACCGGGATCTCGAGGATCTGATCCAGGGCGAGCACTTCCGGCGCGACCTGCTGCACCGTGTGGCCGACTGGACGGTCACCCTGCCGCCGCTGCGCGAGCGCCCGGCCGACATTCCCAACCTCGCCGCCCACTTCCTGTCCCGCGAGGCGGGCCGGCGCGAGCTCCGGGCGCGGGGCATCTCTCGCGCGGCGCTCGAGGTCATGCAGGCCTTCGAGTGGCCCGGCAACATCCGCCAGCTCGAACGGGAGATGGGCCGTGCGGCTCTGTTCCTGGAGGAGGGTCAGCTGCTGGAGACGCGACACCTCCAGGAGGAGATCCGCAGCGGTGGTCGCAGGTCGGCGCCGCGCGAGCTCAAGGAGGTGCTCGAGCAGGTCGAGCGGCGGGAGATCGAGCGTGCCCTGGCAGAGTGCGGCGGGGATACCGCGGCAGCCGCCGACCGGCTCGGAATCGGACGCTCGACGCTCTATCGGCGGATGAAGGACCTCGGGGTCGGGTTCGGCCCGGAGTGACCGGGCGCCCTGCTCGGCGATTCTGAGAAGCCGCTGATTTCGGTTGAGGGACGTTGGGCCGCTGAAGAACCGGGAACGCACGAACCCTCCCAGATCGAAGTCCGTACAACCCGACATGCCGTCGCGCCCCAGGCCCGCGTCGCACCCGGTCCCGGTCACGGACCTTCGACCCGAGGCGCCGGACGCGCGCGTGTGCCGGGGCGACGGTTCGGATTCCGACTCGAGGAGGAGACCTGATGAGCACATGCTGCGACGCACGGATCGACCGGAGGCTCTTCATCATCAGCGGGCTCGGCGGTCTCGCGTGGGCCGCTGGATCACCCCGGCTCGGATGGGCCGCCGGCGTCGAGGCCGGGTCCGCGGAGGAGGTCCGCGCGGTCATCCGCCAGGAGACGCTCTTCGCCGGAATCCGGGCCCCGATCACCTCGCGCGACCAGCTCGCACCCCGCATCGAGATTCTCGATCGGGCCTGCCGCGGCAAAGTGGCCGGCCCGCTGACCCACATCTTCCGCTTTGACACCCCGGTCGAGGGCTACGACTCCGAGGTGGGATTCCCGGTGTCGAGCCCGGTGGAGGCCGAGGGGGTCACGACCCACACTCTGCGCGAGATGTCATTCTTCGCCCGCACCCACGACGGGCCGCTGGAGACCCTGCGCGACACCTCGCGTGCGGTCTACGGCTACATGGGCAGCCGCGGGCTGTCGCCGGAGCTCGAGCTGGTCGAGGTCTACCTCGGCCACAGACCGGGGCGACCCCTCGCCGGACCGGTCGACGTGATGGCCTCTTTTCTCGCCTGGCCGGAGGTGTACCGGCGGCAGCTGCAGCGGGTGCTCGGCGCCCAGACCGCGGCCGAGGTGTGGCGGGGAGGGGAGGCGCTCACACCCCACACCGCGGTCGATCCGCGCTGTGAGTGGGTCGGGAGCTCGATCGGCCGGCTCAGGAAGGTCTGCACCCTCGATCAGCAGTACGACGTGCTCTCGCGAGTCGCGCTGGTGCGGCCGCCGGAGGAGGTCGCGAAGTACCGGGCGATCTACGAGCAGACCGGCGAGGTCGCCGCGGTGCTGCGGGCTCAGGACGAGCAGCTCCGCCAGACACCGACCGGCGGGTTCGTGGATCCCCCCCACTGGGACGGAAAGACCCTGCACCTCAGCAAGGTCCCGCGCGACGGCGAGGCCTACCGCTCGGCACGCACCCCGACCGAGAAGCGGAAGGCGTTCTGCTTCTGCGCCCTGGTGCGAGAGGCGGCCGACCCGCGCATCGACCCGGTGTTCTGCTACCGCGCCGCCGGTTGGTCGCGCCAGTTCTGGGAACCCATTCTCGGCGTCGAGTTCAGCCGTTGCACGATCACCCACTCGATTCTCAAGGGGGACGGCTTCTGCGCCTGGGACTACCACCTCGACGGACCTCTGCCTGGGGTGAAGCCCGTGCAGGCCTGACCTCGCCGGGGGTGCGCGAGTCGATCGTGGCGCCAAGCTGAGGGTGCGCGCCGGGCCGGCCGTCAGTCCGCGGACCGCGGGGCTGCCAGCGCAGCCTGCAGCTCCCGAGCGAGGTCGCTCATCCCGAACGGCTTCTGGAGGTAACGTACCCGGCCCTCGGCGACCGCGTGGCGGATCCGGGCGTCCTCCGCGTAGCCGGACATCAGGATCACGGTGGTGTCCGTCCTGCCGCCGCTGAGCTCCTCGGCCAGATCGATCCCGCTCCCGTCTGGGAGCACCAGGTCGACCAGGAAGACGCTGAACGCCGTGCGGCCGGCGAGTTCCCGGGCCGTCGCCGCGTCGCCGGCCGATGCGACCTCGTAGCCGAGCAGGCGCAGGACCCGCTCGAGGCCGATCCTCGCGGCCATCTCGTCCTCGACGATCAGCACCGGGACGGTGGCGGGCTCGGCTGGACCGGTTGCGGCATCCGGGGCAGGCGCCAGCGCGGGGACAGCGCCCGAGCCTGCGCGGGGCAGGTCGACCACGACCTCGGTGCCGCGGCCCTCCTCGCTTTCGAAGCGGATCCGGCCTCCGAAGCGCTCCACGATGTCGCGTACGACGGCGAGCCCGAGCCCGGTGCCGCGCCCGCTCGGCTTGGTGGTGAAGAAGGGCTCGCAGACCTTGTCGCGGATTGCAGCGGGGATCCCGCAGCCGGTGTCGGCGACCGAGAACCAGACACTGCCGGCGGCCCTGCATCCGGTCTGGATCGCCAGCCGTCCGCCTTCCGGCATCGCGTCGGCGGCGTTGATCACCAGGTTCAGAAGGACCTGCTCGACCTGACCGCGGTCGGCTTCGAGCGACAACGGCTGGTCCAGGAGCTCGAGCTGGAACTCGATGTTCTCCCTCGTGACCCGCTTGAGCATCCGGGTCGCCGACCGGATCACCTCGTTGAGCTCGAGCCTCTCGGGCTTGGAGAGGTCCTGGCGGGCGAACAGCAGGAGCTGCCGGGTGAGGCCGGCGCCGCGGCGAATGAGGTCGGCCAGCTCGATCAGGTTGGCGTCGAGATCGTGGCGGCTGCTGGCGGGCTGCCGGGCTCCCTCGACCAGGGACAGCATGGCCTGGAGCAGGTTGTTGAAGTCGTGCGCCACGCCGCCGGCGAGCTGGCCGATGGCCTCCATGCGCTGGGCGCGCACGATCTGGGACTCGAGCGCCCGTTGGGTCGTGAGGTCCTCCATCGTGCCTTCGTAGTAGACGATCTCGCCGGACGGCGCCCTCACCGCGCGGGCATTCTCGCGGGCGTAGACATGGGTTCCGTCCGGGCGGGACCACGAGGTCTCGAAGCCCGAGACGTGCCCCTCGGAGGCGATTCTGCGCTCGAAGTCGTGACGGGGGTAGCCGGCCCGGGCCGACCACCGCGGCAAGCCGTCGGCGTTGAGCTGGTCGACCGAGCTCGCCCCGAGCATGCTGAGCAGGGCGGCGTTGGCCATCACCAGCTCTCCGCCCGGCGTCGAGCGGTAGAACCCGACCAGGGAGTGCTTGACGAAGTCCCGGAAACGCTCCTCGGACTCTCTGAGGGCCGCGACCGCTCCGGCACGCTCGGTGTCGTCCTCGAGCACCACCATCATGTGCCGCGTGGTGCCGGCATCGTCGACCACCGGGGTCACCGTGATGCGGGCGATGAAGCGGCGGCCGTCACTCCGCGACCCGCTGATCTCCCCGTTCCACGGGACCTCGTGGCGAAGGGCCTCGGCCAGCGAGCAGGAGGCGCCGCCCCCCATCACCCCGAGCACCTCGGTCAGGTGCTTGCCGACCGTTGCGGGTCCGGATTGGCCGGTGAGCCACTCGAATGCCGGGTTGACCGAGATGATCCGGCCGGAGCGGTCGATCACCGACACCCCGGCGGGCGATGCCTCGATCGCCTCGGACAGCAGGCGAAGCCGTGACTGGGCCGCCTTGCGCTCGGTGATGTCGGTGCCGACCGCGATCAGCGCCACCACGTGGTCGTGCTCGTCCCTGAGCGGACGCGTCGAGAGCTCGAACGTCAAGTCCTGGCCGTCCCGGCGCCGGTAGAGCACCTCGCCGGTCCAGCCTCCCTCGAGGGTCGCGGCCCGCATCGTGCCGCTCAGCTCGGAGGGGTTGTCGGGCGACCGCACCAGCGAGATGTTCTGCCCGAGAAGCTCTTCGGCGGAGTAGCCGAGGGTGGTCGCGAACGCCTCGTTGATGAAGATCATGCGGCCGGAGGTGTCGGTGATCGACACGCACTGGCTCACGTTGCGCAGCGCGAGCGCGAGCAGGGTGGCCTCGGCTTCCGCACGGCGGCCCTGGCGGCGGGTGCGGGCCTGCTGCAGCTCCCTCTCGATCACCGCCGCGAGCCGGGTCAGGTTGCCCTTCAGCACGAGGTCGTGCGCTCCGGCCTTCATCAGGGCGACTGCGGCCTCCTCGCCGATCGTGTCCGACACGACGATGAAGGGGATGTCGATCCCGCTTTCCCGGAGCAGCCGGAGGGCGTCCTCGGCGGACGGCCCGGTCAGGCTGTTGTCGGAGATCATCAGGTCCCATTCGCTGAACGACAGGGCAGAGCGGATCGCCTGGCGGCTGTCGACCCGCTCCCAGTCGAGCGCGAACCCGTCGTGCTCGAGCGCCCGAACGATTTCGCGGGCGTCGTGGTCCGAGCCGTCGACCAGGATCACCCGCAGCGCATCGGTCATCTGACGCCTCCCGGCGCGGACCGGAGGACCCCGGTGGAGCTCCTCCGGTTGACGGACCTCACACCGCCCGGAGCCGGTGTGGTCCGTGTGTCGAGCAGGATGACGAGGGTGGAGCGGTGCATCGTATGACTTATAGTACAGGCTATTCAAAATATCGTACTATTCGTTTTCATTCTCTCTGCTCTGATCGCACGGCACGACCAGAAACCCGGGCAGCCACGCCCGGGGATTCGCCGGCCACCGTGGGAAGGTCGGCAGGGTGGGGAAGGCGCAGCACGCCTCGCAGTGGTGTGCCAGTCGGGGCCGAAGGGCTGGTCGAGGGTCGACGTCAACCGCCGCGGCCGCGGTCGATGGGGGAGCTGGCGACGACCTCGAGGATCCTCCCACCGTACTTCTTGACCAGGGTCGGCCCCATCCCGGGGACCTCGAGCAGCTCGTCCGCGTCGGCCGGTCGGGCCCGGCAGATCGCAGTCAGGGTGCGGTCGGTGAGGATCCGGAACGCCGGGACCCGGCGTTTGCGGGCAGTTGCGAGGCGCCACTCGCGGAGTCGCTCGAAGAGCACTGCGTCGGGGCCGTCGAGAATCGCCGCCGCCGACCCCGGAGCCGGCTTCCCGCGGGGCGGGGCCGGACGGGATTTCGCCGCGGGCTTTTTCCGGGGAGCGGCCGCCTCCTCGACGACCCGCACCCGGTCGACGTCGCCCCGCCCCGCGAGCCGTCCTTCACGGGTCAGCCACACCCGCTGAAAGCGGATCGTGCGCCCGTCCTTGACGAAACGGTCCGGCTGCACCTCGACCAGCCCGGCTCGAGCGAGGCCGTCGAGCAGGCTCTCGAAGGCCTTTCGGTCGAGCGAGCCGCTGACAGCCGCCTGGCGATGGAGCTGGCCCGAGCTCTGCCCGTCGCGCTCCCGCAGCAGGTCGAGGGCGGCGGCCAGCGCCTCGCGCTCGAATCGGCGCGGTGCGCGGAAGCTGCTCACCAGGAGCGAGTCCGGTGCGCACTGGTCGCAGCCGCCGCACGGCTCACCCGAGTCGAGACGGTCGCCGAAGTGCTCGACCAGTCGCCGCATCCGGCAGCCGCGGCCGGAGGCGAAGGCGATCATGCGCTCGATCTGGTCGCGACGGTGGGCGCGCTGGGCCTCGTAGGACGCCCGCCAGTCCGCCGCTCCGCGGGACGCGTTTTCCTCGGGATCGACCAGCGCGCCGCGGTGGATCCAGAGCTTCTCGAGCGCCGTGGCGAAGGTCTCGTCGTCGAGGCCCGAGGCGGCCCTGAGCTCCGCGGACGGCCGGGGGCGCGCGGTGAGCAGGGCGTGGAGACGAGCGAGCACCGAGGGCTCCGGGTAGTCGCGCTCGAGGAAGAACTCGTGGGTGTGGCGATCGGCCCAGGAGTAGAGCAGGATCGCCCGCGAAGGCCCGCCGTCGCGTCCTGCGCGCCCGATCTCCTGGTAGTACCCCTCGAGCGTCCCCGGCAGCCCGGTGTGGATCACGGTGCGGACGTCGGCCTTGTCGATCCCCATGCCGAACGCGATCGTGGCGACGATCACCTCGACGTCGCCGGTGAGGAAGCCGCGCTGGACCGTGTCGCGGGCTCGCGCCGCCATTCCGGCGTGATAGGCCGCGGCCGGGAAGTCCCGACCCAGCTCGGCGGCGAGGGACTCGGTCTCCTTTCGGGTCGGCGAGTACACGATCGCCGGCCGGCGGCCGGGGTCGATGAGAGCCTGCCGCACCAGGGCCGGTCTCGCCGAAGGTCGTGCCTCCACCACCTCGACCGCGATGTTGGTCCGGCGGAACCCGTGGATGAAGGGCAGCGCCTCGGGTTTTCCCAGCTGCTCGACGATGTCGCGCTGCACCAGCGGTGTGGCGGTGGCGGTGAGTGCGATGACGGGCGCCGGGCCGAGCATCGGCAGGCGCTCGGAGAACATCCGGTAATCGGGGCGGAAGTCGTGTCCCCAGTGTGAGATGCAGTGTGCCTCGTCGACCGCGATCAGGACCGGCGGCCGCTTCGCCAGGAGCTCGGGGAAGCCGGGTACGGCGAGCCGCTCCGGGGCCACGAACAGGAAGTCGAGCCGGCCGTCGAGGTAGTCGCGACACACCGCGCGCGAGACCTCCCGGTCGCGTCCGGAGTGGATGCGCTCGGCGGCGAGGCCGCGCGACCGCAGGTCCTGCACCTGGTCCTCCATCAGCGCGATCAACGGCGACAGCACCAGCGTGGTGCCGCCTCGGGCCAGGCCCGGCAGCTGGTAGCACAGCGACTTGCCGGCTCCGGTCGGCATCACCAGCAGCACGTCGTGGCCGGTGGTGACCGCCCGGCAGACCTCTTCCTGCAGCGGCCGGAACGAGGCGTGCCCGAAGGCCGAGCGCAACAGGGCACCGAGGCCCTCGACCGGGGTCGGGGCCCGGTGGCGGGGGCCGGGGCGCTCTCGGGTCGGGGTCACCCGCAGACCCTAGCACGGGAGCAGGCCGACGGCCGGCGACGGCGGTCTGCCGGTGTGCGCTCCCGCGACCCCGCCTGCTCGACCTCGTGCAGCACCGACCAGACAGCTTCGGCGGTCGATCCGCCGGGTCAGCGCCCGGGCCTGCCGGAAGAGGCGGGTGTCGATCACAGACAGCGCGAAGTCGGCGATCGTCTTGCGCTCGACGAGGAGCCGGTCGTCGACCTCGTAGTCGCCGATGCGCAGCCGTTGAACGGCGACCTCGACCCCGGGTCGAGCGCGCAGCGCGCTCAGGATCTCGGGACCGCGTTCGCGGTCATCCACCATGATCCGGCGGACGGTGGTTGGGTAGGGAGCTCTCATTGCTGCCTCCTCAGGGCAGCGTGGTCGGGATGTCGGAACTCTAGCATGCCGCGCCGCCCTTCGCAGACGCGCCAGAACCTGGTGGAACGGGTCCGCGAGTGGGCATCCGCCGCGAGATCGAAGTCCAGTCCCTCGGGTGTGGCGTGACGTGTCGTCTGGAGACAGCTAGAGTCGAGGTCGCGATGCAGAACCGCGAATCGTGCGAGTGGTGGCGAACCCGGCGGCGAGCGCGCCGCGCTGACGGCCGGAGGTGGGGTCTCGGCCTTTCGCCCGGTGTCCACCCCGGGTCGCCGAAAACGCCGGGACGCCGCACGGTCCTCCACCTGCCGGAACAGGCCGACAGGGGGTTGGGTTCGCCGTCGCTCTCACAGCCGGGAGGGCGCTATGAGTGAGCTCGGGGCACGATCGTCGAAGAGCCCCTCGCAGCGGGTCGGGCTGGTCCTGGGTGCGGTGCTCTTCCTGCTGATCGTCGGGTTGGTCGAGCTCGACCCGGCGAACCCTGCGGTCACCCGCATGGCGGCGGTCGCCGTGCTGATGGCAGTGTGGTGGATTACCGACGCGATCCCGTTGTACGCAACAGCCTTGCTGCCCCTGGTCCTGTTTCCTGCGCTCGGCATCGCGAGCGGCGGGACCACGGCGCCGGTCTACGTGAACAGCACCATCTTCCTCTTCATCGGCGGGTTCATGATCGCCCTGACGATGGAGAAGTGGATGCTGCACAAGAGGATCGCACTCGGCATCATCCGCCTCATCGGCGGCGGGCCACGCCGTCTCGTGCTCGGCTTCATGCTCGCCGCCGCCTTCCTCTCGATGTGGATCTCCAATACTGCGACCGCGATCATGATGGTCCCCATGGGCCTCGCGATCGTGTACCAGATCGAGGACAGGTTCGACCGCCGCGACACCCGCGGGTTCTCCCTCGGACTGATGCTCGGCATTGCGTACGCCTGCTCGATCGGAGGCATGGCCACTCTGGTAGGAACTCCGCCGAATCTCGCGTTCGCCCGGATCTTCGCGATCTCGTTCCCGGACGCGGGCGAGATCGCCTTCGGAACGTGGTTCCTGATGGGATTGCCGTTGGCCGCGGTCCTGCTGCTCCTGGTGTGGCTGATCCTGACCAGGGTTTTCTGCCGGGTCCCGGCGCACGTGACAGTTGACCGGAGGATCGTTGATCGGGAGCATGCGGCCCTCGGCCCGGTTTCGTTCGAGGAGCGCGCGGTGCTGGTCGTCTTCTCCGTGACCGCGTTGCTGTGGGTCTTCCGCAGCGATCTGGTCCTGGGGCTGGTGACGATCCCGGGCTGGTCACGGCTGGTGCCCCACCCCGAGCTGCTCGACGACGGCACGGTGGCTCTGGCCATGGCCATGGTGCTCTTTCTGATTCCGACCCGGAGCGTTGACGCCCCCTCGGCCACCGTGGCGGGTCCCGAGGTCATCACGAAGGTCCCGTGGGCCATCGTGCTCCTCTTCGGCGGGGGCTTCGCGCTCGCAGAGGGGTTCCAGGTGAGCGGCCTGTCGGCATACATCGGGGAGAGGTTCGCGGGCCTGGCCGGACTGCCGCCGGTCCTGATGGTACTGACCACCTGCCTCGTGCTGACCTTCCTCACCGAGCTGACCTCGAACACCGCGACCACGCAGATGATCCTGCCCATTCTGGCGTCGCTGTCGGCCCAGCTCGGCCTCCACCCCCTGCTGCTGATGATCCCGGCGACCCTGTCGGCGTCCTGCGCCTTCATGATGCCGGTGGCGACGCCTCCCAACGCCATCGTCTTCGGCAGCGGTCGGGTTCGGATCGCCGACATGGCCAGGGTCGGGCTGGTCATCAACCTGATCGGCGCAGTCGTGATCACGCTCCTGTTCTGGGTCCTCGGCACCGCGATCTTCGGCATCGAGGCGGGCGCGATCCCGGCCTGGGCCAGCCCGGGGGGAGTTTCCCCCGGCTAGTGCCCTCACTCCGCGGCGCGCGCGGAGCGGACAGGCCGGTCTAGCCGCGCGCGGCGCCGGGCGGCTCGCCGGAAGCGAGCGTCACGCGTTGACCAGCGCCATGGCGGGCTCCGGATAGCGCAGGCCGACGACAAGGTCCCTCGGGATTACCTGGTCGATGCGCGCGAGATCATCGGGAGAGAGGGCGACGCCCGCGGCCGCGGCGTTCTCGTCGACTCTCTGCGCGCTGCGGGTGCCGGGGATGACCACGACGTTGCGGCCCTGGAGCAGCACCCAGGCCAGCGCGAGCTGCGCCGGTGTGCAGCCCTTCTCGCCGGCGATCTCCCGGATGCGCTCGACCAGCCTCAGGTTGAGACGGAAGCTGTCGCCCTGGAAGCGGGGGTTCTGACGCCGCCAGTCGGTCGGGTCGAGGTCGTCGGGGCTGGTGAACCGGCCGCTCAGGAAACCGCGTCCGAGCGGGCTGTAGGCGACCAGACCGATGCCGAGCTCGGCGCAGGTCGGCAGCACCTCGTCCTCGAGGTCGCGCGACCACAGCGAGTACTCCGACTGCAGGGCCGTGATCGGGTGGACCTTCACCGCACGCCGTAGGGTCGCTGCGCCGGCTTCGGACAGGCCGAGGTGCCGCACCTTGCCGGCGGCGACCAGCTCGGCCATGGCGCCGACGGTGTCCTCGATCGGCACCTGGGGGTCGACCCGGTGCTGGTAGTAGAGGTCGATGTGCTCGACGCCGAGCCGCTTCAGGCTCGCGTCGCAGGCCCGGTGCACGTAGTCGGGCCGCCCGCTGATGCCGGCGAACGAGCCGTCCTCGCCGCGCACGATGCCGAACTTGGTCGCCAGCACCACCTCACTCCTGCGCTCTCGCAGCACCTCGGCCAGCAGCCTCTCGTTGGCGCCGCTGCCGTACATGTCGGCGGTGTCCCAGAACGTCACGCCGGCGTCGAGCGCGTGGTGGAGGGTGGCCAGCGAAGCCGCCTCGTCGCTCGGTCCGTAGAACTCAGACATTCCCATACAGCCGAGGCCCACCATCGGGACCTCGAGGCCGCTTCGTCCCAGCTCGCGAGTCTGCACGGTGCTGCTCCCTTCGGTTGGCTCGGGCGCTCGTGGCCCGATCGTTGGCGGCTTCCGGTCTCCGGGCGGCCGTGCGGTCCGCCGCGGCCCACCGAGGCAGCAGGCCCGGGGCGTTGCGGCGATCGCTCGGCGCGGATACCCGCGGCAACGTCGGGAGGCGGTTCGGTATTGCGCCCCCGAGGCTGCTGCCCACCTGCGGACCAGGTCTTGGGCTCGGCATGCCGCCACGGCGCGCGGTGGCTCACCGCCCGGAGCGCCGGGCACCCGATCTCAGTCCGGGCTGTTGTGGGCCGAGTCGAGATGCTCGCGTGCCGCGCCGCCGCGGCGGGTGCGCTTGCGGGCGTACATGGCCGCATCGGCGTCCGCGATCAGCGCTTCCAGCGAGCGGTGGCGTTCGGGATCGAAGAACGCCCAGCCGAGGCTGAAGGAGACCCTCACCCCTTCGCCGAGCCGGGCGATCTCGGCCGAGAACGAACGTTCGAGCCGTTCGCTGACGGAGCGCTCGAAGGGTGGGCCCTGCTCCGGCATCACCACCACGAACTCGTCGCCGCCGATGCGCGCGACGATGTCTGCGGCCCGGAAGGTGCGGCGCAGCGCGGTGGCGAAGGCCACCAGCACGGCGTCGCCGACGGCGTGCCCGTGGCGGTCGTTGACCGCCTTGAGGCCGTCGACGTCGGCGAAGACCAGGGTCAGAGGGCGACCGCTGCGCCGGGCCTGCGCCAGCAGGGGGTCGGTGACCGAGGCGAGGCCGCGGCGGTTGGCCAGGCCCGTCATGAGGTCGGTGGAGGAGAGCTCCTCGAGCTCGTCCGCCCGCTGCGCCAGGGCCCGCTCGGCGTGCCGGAGCTCGGTGACGTCGTGGACGATCACGACCGTCCCGTCGAACTTGCCGCTCACGTCGAGCATCGGGTGCAGCCGGACCTCGACCACGGTATCGCCACTTTCGCCCGCGAACGTCCACTCGCGGTGGAGCTCGGAGCGCGCGGCGCCGGCCGCGGAGACCAGATCCTGGAGCCACTGCGGGACTGCGACCTGGACCGCGCCGGCGCTGTAGTAGAAGGTCCCGGGCCGGTCGGCGAGACCGAGCAGCGGCGCGGCGGCCCGGTTGGCGTAGAGCAGACCGCCCGCGCCGTCGAACAGCAGGACCGGGCTGCCGAGGCTCTCGGCCACGGTGAGGAAGCGGTTCTTCTCGTTGGTCATCCGGCGGTTGGCGTCCTGCAGCGCCGCCAGCTCGGCGTCGCCGCCGAGCTGCGCCCAGGCGCTGCAGAAGGCGATCTCCATGCGATCGAAGACCCGGGTGACGAAGCGCGCCGCCGCCTCGAGACCGCTGTCGCCGAGCGCGGCGCCGGCCACCCGGTCGAGGTACGACTGTCGGTAGTACTTGAAGAGGCCGAGGAACATCGAGAGGCTGACTCCGCGCTCGCGGTGGCGAGCGGCCTCGAGCATGGCGAAGGCGCTGACCGGATCGTTCTCGAAGCGCTCCTCGGCCGTGAACTCGGCCACCTCCGGACCCAGCTCGAGCGCATGGACCAGGGTTTCCGACAGGCCCTGGATCGAGATCCGCCATGCCTCCTCGAGGGTCGAGGTGTAGTCGGTGTAACCCTGGCGCTGAGCGTAGGCGAGGATCGACCGTACGAGCCGGTCCTCGCCGTCGATGATCCAGCGACCGAGGTCGCTGCTCATGCCGCGTCAGCTCCTGGGCGCCGGGTTCACGTCGTCAGTTTACTGTGGCCGATTCGCTGAATGTTCTCATGGACATCTTTGTCACACGACCGGACGGGCCACCAGGGAGACAGCAGGGGGAGGCAGCTCTGATCCAGTCCTCCTCGGCACCGGTCACCTGGGCGAGCGGAAGGTGACCCGGAGGCCCTCGAGGTCGGGGTGCGAGGACAGCGGGAGCGGCTCCTCGGCGGCGACGGTCGCGTCGAACAGGTAAGGGCGGATGCGGTCTGCGGACGGCCGGGTAGCGAAGGCGTAGTGGAGCGCGATCGGACGGCCGGTGAGGCCGGCGGAGGTGATCGCGGCGACCAGCGCGTGCTCCATCTCGTGGTATCCGTTCTTCCAGTGGAACTGCTTGATCGGCTGCCACTCGTCGAAGGTCTCCGGCGTCCAGTCCGGCGGCACCCACGGCCACACCCCGCCGTTGTCGTGGTCGACGAAACGCGCGAGCCAGCAGGCATGGCTCCCGGGCAAAAGGCGGGCATACCGCTCGCCGTCGGGCTCGCGCAGCGCCAGGGTCGCCGTCGCCTGGTCGAGCTCGGCGAAGATCCACCACTGTTGGCCCTGGTCGAGCGTGCCGTCGGCCCGCAGGCCGCTCGCCCAGCAGCCCGACGGCAGCACCGCTCGCTCGAGCACGTCGGCGGCGTGGCGCCGAACGAAGTCGACCAGCTCGGGCTCGCCCAGGGCCTGCCCAGCCAGGTACAGCATCCACAGGGCTTTGATGGTGTGGCCGAAGTCGACGTGGCGTCCGCCCGCCCGGCGTTCGGCGGGATCGTGCAGGGTGCCCCAGAAGAGCCCGACCTCGGGCGCGAAGTAACGGTCTCGCACGACCTCGGCGAGGCGCATCAGGTCGCTGCGCCAGGCGCGCCCGACCTCGTCGTCGTCGAGCAGCGGGGCGATCAGCATCAGGTAGGCGTTGATCGGGTCGAGCTGGGCGACCAGCTCCTGGCGGCGCGCCTCGGCTGCGCGCTCGGGGTCGGGCTCCGGGTCCTCGGGGGGCAGCACCCAGCGCAGCATTCCCCACTCGTCGTCCCAGTAGCGCTCCATCAGGTGCCGGTGCAGCCGGTCGAGGTCGGCCAGCACCTCCGGGTCGCGGGTCAGGTACCAGTCGAAGGCGAGCCCGAGCTGGGCGTAGGCGAGGTCCTGGGAGGTGCGGGCGCCGACCTCGGGCCCCGGCACACCGTCGCGCCACCAGGAGGCCGCGCTGCCGCTTTCGGGCTCGTAGGCGTTCGCGCGCAGCCAGTCGACGCCCGCCAGCATCCAGGCGAGGTAGCGCTCGTCGCCGGTGAGGTGGAAGGCGGCGCCGTAGACGAAAGCCTGGCGCGACCGCATCCGGGTGTACTCGGTACCGAGCTCCGTGGCGAGCCATTCGGGCAGGCCGGTCATCTCGCGGCACGGCGCCGCGGGAACCCAGGCCGAGCCGTCGTTGCATCGAAAGGTCGGGTAGGCGCCGGCCGGCGAGCCGAGCGCGGCGGGGTTCGACCAGAAGGGAAGAAGCTCGTCCTCGGCGTGGGCCAGCCAGCGCTCGGGCGGCACGAGGGCCGAGGACGTCCCGACCGTTGCGTCCGACGTGAAGACCGGTCCCGTGGGCCCGGGCGTGCGGCAGCCGGGGAGCCCGCTCACCGCGAGGGCCAGAAGCAACGCTGCGGGCGCGAACAGCCACTTCTCGGGCGGTCGCATGGTGGGACGATACCGAGCCCGATGCCGTTCCGGCAAGACACTTGAAGGGGAGTGCGTCGGCCGAGATCTCGCGGGCGACTTTCTGGGTCCACTCACCGGCGAGCGGGCTCGGCGCTCACGCGCGGGCAGAAGGGACACGGTCCAGGAGTGCACGCAGCTTGGTTTCGAGCGCGGCGAGGGAGTAGGGCTTGAGAAGGAAGTTCTCCTGCGCCAGGAGCGACGTCGACTGGTCGACGTTCTGGACGTAGCCCGACACGAACAGGACCGCGGTGCTCGGCCGCTCGGCGGTGAGACGCTCGGCCAGCTCCGGTCCGCCCATGCGCGGCATCACCACGTCGGTCAGCAGAAGATGGATCGGGCCGTCGAAGCCGGCTGCGACGGCGAGCGCCTCGACACCGTCGGTCGCCTCCAGGACCCGATAGCCGAAGCTCTCGAGGGACCTCACGGTGAGCTTCCTCACCGTCGGGTCGTCCTCGGCGACGAGGATCGTCTCGTTGCCCCCGGCATCACCGACCGGTGCGGGCACGGCGGCCGGCACCTGGTGTTCGGACCCCTGGACGGCCGGGAGGTGGATCCGGAAGGTCGTTCCTTCACCCTCGAGGCTCTCGCAGCTGATGTGTCCCCCGCTCTGCTTCACGATTCCGTAGACCACCGCCAGACCGAGGCCGGTGCCGCCCTGGTGGGAGCGGCCGGTGAAGAAGGGCTCGAAGATCCGCTCCACGGTCCGCTCGTCCATGCCGAGTCCGGTGTCGCTGACCGCGATCTCGACGAAGTCGTCGGTGGGGCTGCCTGGTGGTGATTCCGTCAAGCCCTCGAGCACCACGTTGCGCATCGCGATCTCGAGCCGGCCGCCCTCCGGCATCGCCGCGCGTGCGTTGAGCGCGAGGTTGACCAGGACCTGGGTGAGCTGCCCGGGATCGACCCTCACCGCCCCCAGGTCGGCCGCCGCGACGACCTCCAGCCGGATGTGTTCGCCGAGGGTGCGGCGCAGGAGGGAGAGCGCGTCGTTGGTGACCTTCTGAGGGTCGACGACTCGCGGGCTGGCGGCCTGCTTGCGGCCGAAGGCGAGCAGCTGACGGGTGAGATCGCTGCCGCGTTCGATCGACGTCTGCATCTCGCGGACCAGCTCGCGGCCCGACGGGTCGGAGGCGAGCCGTGCTTTCCCGAGGTCGAGCTGGGCCTGGAGGATCAGGAGCAGGTTGTTGAAGTCGTGTGCGATGCCGCCTGCGAGGCGGCCGAGGGCCTCCATCTTCTGGCCCTGCTGCTCCTCCTCGTCGAGCACCACGACCCTCGGGGTGGAGGTCGCCGTCCGCCGCCTTCTCTCGGTGCGTTGTGCTGCCCAGCTCACGGCGAGCAGGGCAGCCAACCCGGCGAGGACAGCCAGCTCGCGTGCCATTTCCAGGTCGCGGTGCCAGCCCGAGAGAAATACGATCAGGTGGATCACCGGAACCGCGAACGCGTAGCTGAAGGTGGCGGCGACCAGCGATTCCCGGCTCGTCGAGGTCGCCGCCGGCGCGTCGCGAAGCGAGGGCGCCGTCCGGTTCCGGTAGACCGCTGCCGCGGCCACCACGAAATAGGGTGCATGCCACAGCAGGTCGACAGGTGTGCCGTAGGGGACCTCCAGCAGACCGGCCCGGACCAGTCCGTCGAGCAGGTCGCCGAACGCCCAGGCCAGGAAGCCGGCCGCCAGCAGCAGGTAGATCATGCGCCACCGCCCGGCGCTGGCGATGCCGTGGCGGAGCAGCAGCGCCGTGATCACCACGTCGCCCGCGACGTAGAACAGGTACGACGGCGCCTCGGACAGGAACACCGCGGGCCGCAGCGCGGCGGTCAATCCGACGAAGTAGAGATAGGTCCACAGCATCAGGATCACGCAGGCTGCCGCGCACAGCCAACGGACCCCTCCCCGGGGGATCGGCCGGTAGAACTGGTGCGGCCGCTGCTCGATCGCGATCGCGAGGATCGGGTAGAAGAGCAAGAAGCCGACGTCTTCCAGGAGGCCCCAGATCAGAGCCCGCTCCTCGAGGGGTTGGAACGCGACATCTGCGATGAACCAGGTCGCGAACGCAGCGATCATCACGAGCCAGAAGCGGCGCTCGGCCGGGCTGCGCAGAGCTCCGAGACCGTTGGCGAGAGCGGCCAGGAGCATGGCGCGCAGCGGGACGTTGACGAAGTACTCCGCGAAGGTCGACCGGGTGGGCTCGCTGACGGTCGGTGAAAGATAGAGGAAGAGGAGGAGAGCCAGGAAGCTGAGATAGAAGACGATGTCGAGGTGACGCACGATAGCGCGGGATTTCAGGTGCATCTCTCGAGAAGTCCTTCTATCTCTTCACTTGTCTCGAAAGAGTACCGAGGTCACCGGGTCGCGTCAAGAGAGATGGGCACTGCCCTGGACATACATCGGAGTCCGATGTATATTGGGGTCGGTGATCGAGGTGCGGAGGTGCGCATGAACCTCAAGGGAACCCTCTCGGTGCTGATCCTCCAGGTGCTGGCGTCGGGCCCGAAGCACGGGTACCGCATCGCCCAGGACATCAAGGCCCGCTCGGAGGGTGAGCTCCAGTTCGCCGAAGGGACTCTCTACCCGGCCCTTCACGCCCACGAGAATCACGGCCTGGTCGAGTCCTACCAGCGGCTCGAGAACGGGCGGCAGCGGCGGTACTACCGCCTCACCGAGAATGGTGAGCGTGCGCTGGCGGAGGGGCGGAAGGAGTGGCGACGACTGGTGGCTGCGGTCGACGTGATCCTGGGGGAAGTGTGATGGGCGGCCCGAACCCGGCACCGGTGCATCCTCTGGTTGAGACCTGGATCGAAGCCGCGACCGGGGGCCTGGCCGAGTCGGCGCGTCAGCGGGTCCGGGAGGAGATTCTCGACCACGTGCTCGAAGCCGTCGATGCCGCGGCGGCGGAAGGTGCCGACGAGGAGTCTGCGTACGAACGTGCGGTGGCTGGCCTCGGAGACCCGGACCGGGCCGGCCGCGCGCTGCGGCGCACCAACCTCCGGCCCTGGGAGGCGAAGCTGGTGGGTGACCTCGCGAGGCCGCAGCCGCGCTGGGTCCTGGCCCTGTACCTCGCCGGCCTGCCGGCATTCGTCGCCGTGAACCTCGACCTGGTCGGGGGCGTCCCGGCGACCTGGATCTTCGCGCTCGGGCTGGCGAGCATGGTGCTCGGAATCGCGGCTCGCTTCTGGCTGGCTCGCCGCCTGGCGCGGCGCGGCTCGCTCCGCGCCGCGCTGATCGCGGACGTGTTCGGCCCCTGGCTCTACTACGCCGGGCTGGTGGTGGGGTCCAACCTCATCGTCGGCCGTCACGAGGTCGCGGCGCCGGCGCTCTACGTCACGATCCTCGTCGGGCTGGCCGGCCTGGTGGCCTGGCTGTGGCCCAAGCTCGGGCGGGGTCCGTCGGGACCTACGGTCTCGTGACCCGGCCCGCGCGTCGGCGGTCCAGAGCCCGGGATCACGTCGTCGGTTGCCGCGGCATGGGCACGAAGCCCGGGAGGCTCTCCATCCGTTGCAGCCAGGCCGTGACCTCGGGGTAGCGCCCGACGTCGATCCCGCCCTCGTCGGCCACCGCGAGGTAGCTGTAGCAGGCGACGTCGGCCAGGGTCGGGCCGTCGCCCACCAGCCAGGAACGGTGGTCGAGATGGGCCTCCATCACCCCCAGCAGCAGCTCGGACTGACGGCGGGTTTCCTCCCAGTCGCCCGGCCGGCCGAAGGCCTTGATCACCCGGGCGCGGGCCGGCCCCAGGTAGAGCGGCCCGGCGGCGGTGGCCAACCACTCGTAGACATGGGCGCGGGCGACCGGGTCAGCGGGAAGGAAGCTCCGATCGTGGTCGTAGCGCTCGGCGAGGTACAGGATGATCGCGTTCGAGTCCCGCACCACGACCCCGCCGTCCTCCAGCACGGGCACCTGCCCGAACGGGTTCAGCTTCAGGTACTCGGGGGTCTTGTGGGCCATGCCCTTCATGTCGACCGGCTCGAGCTCGAGCTGGAGACCGAGCAGACCGCAGAGCAGGCGGACCCGGTGGGCGTGACCGGAGCGTTCGGTGTGGTAGAGCTTCATGCGCGATCCTCTCCCGAGCCTGCAGGCTCGCCTCCAGCAGAACCCTGGAAGGGCGGTTGGAAGTCCCTTCTCCAGGTTTCACCGGCCAGGGGGGAGGTGCTTCGTGATCCCCGCTTCGTGGCGCCGGTGCTCAGGCTCGGGTCACCGGCTCGGGCGTGGCCGAACCACGGATCCTCCGGACCAGCAGCGCGAACGCCGTCAGCGCCGCCACTCCCACCGCGGCTTCGGTGAACAGCATGGCGTTGGTGCCCGACGCGTCGTGGACCCAGCCGTTCACCCGCAGCATGCCGAGGCTGAACAGCGTGTTGAGCGCGAAGAACAGATTGATCTTGGTCGCGGCCGCCGTGTGGCCGACGATCGCCAGCACGAGCCCGGTGAGCGAGGCCGCGACCATCCCGAGCGTGAAGGTGTAGAAGAGCGTCGTCACGGCGTATCCGACCGGCGTCAGGGGCGACGCGGCGATCACCACGCAGGCCGCGAGCCCGAGAGCGCACGACACGGCGTACGCCGTCGGTTTGTCGACCCGGTCGGCGAGCCGTCCGCCGGCGAAGCAGCCCGCGACGATTGCGGCCCCGCCGCCCAGCCCCAGCACCAGGGAAACGGTGTCCGCCGGCGCGCCCCACTCGGACGCGAGCGAGCCGAAGAGGACCTGGGCCGCTCCGGTGCCGATCGGCAGGATGGCGAGGATGAGGCCGATGCGGCCCGCGCGGGAGCGCAGCAGGTCGACGAGCTCGCGCCAGGCGTCGGCCACTCGTGCGGCGATCGCCGCCCCCCGCAGGGCCCGAGGCGGTTCCTCGAGCAGTGCCAGCGGGAGTGCGCAGGCACTGAGCAGCGCCGACAGGGCGACGCCCGCCATCCACGGCGCCGGCGCGTGCTGCATCAGCCACAGCGCGAGCCCGCCTCCCGCCGTCTGTCCGAGGTGATTGCCCGCCTGGAACCAACCGGCCGCCCGGCCGCGCACCGCCAACGGAGTGTTGTGCACCATCAGCCCCTCGGTCGCAAAGGCGACGAAGGTCGCCGCGACGCTGGTCAGCAGCACGAGCAGGGAGAAGAGCGGCATCACCCCGGGCGACAGGGGCACCGCCGTCATGACGATCAGGCCGGCCGACACCGTGCCGATCGCGATCAGGTACCAGCGTCTGCGGGTGAGCGTGTAGTCTCCGATCGGCGCCCACACGAACTTCCAGCCCGAGGCGAGGAAGGTCATCCCGATCACGCCCGCGATGGCCGAGACGGGCACGCCTGCCCGGCTGGCCAGGTAGCCGAGCGCGATCGCTGGAAACCCGAACGAGAGGCCGAACGGGAAGTAGAGCACCGCCCAGACCCAGGGATGGCGCGCTGGAGGGGTGGAGACGGCCGGAGTGTCGACGGTAGGCATGGTCGCAGATGATAGCCGGTGCGGCCAGATCGGTTGGTCGGGCGCTCGGCAGCCACACCGAATCGAGAGAGAGACGACTCCGAACCCGCTTGCTGCGTCGCTCCTCCTCGGGCCAGCCTGTCCCCGACTCCGCTCGCGAGCTCTGGTCGGAACCAGGGTGCCTCCGAGAAGAGCATATGGAGCCTCCCAATCGGGGACCGGGATGATCCGCGACACCAACCTCGGCTCGGGCTTTCTGGCAGTGCGTCTGGGATCTAGATTAAGATAGAGTCGGAATCGCAATACCATCACAACCGAGAGGCAGGTGCCCGATGGTCCCGCGTGCCTGGTCCTGTGTCGTCATCATCATGTGCGCGAGTGCGGCCTTCATCGGCGCGCAATCTCCGACCGAGCTCGATCTCGGTCCGGGCCAGAGCAAGGAGGCGCTGCTCGGCGAATGGGGTCTTTCGAGCAGTGCGTCGCTCAATCTCAACGCCTGGGAGTTCGTGCCGTCCACCGAGACTGTGCAGTATGTTCGTTTCGGCGCGGATCTCGTCGGGCTCGGGGGCTCCTCTGTGTTCTTCGGTGCACCGATCGCGCTTCCGACGGGAGCAGCGGTATCTGGGTTCTGGGTCGACTACTGCGACTCCAACGCCATCGAAGACGTGTGCGGTCAGCTTGCCGATTGTCCGACGCCCTCCGGGCCCTGCGTTCTGTATCCGGCTCTCGCTGCTTGCACCTCCGGCACACCGGGCTGCGGTTCGAAGTGGATTACAACCCCGGGGCTTGTGGTGAACAACTTCACGCGAACCCGGTTCGTATGGGTCACCCTGGAAGCCGGTGACGGTACCACCACAATGCGCGACGTCATCGTGGTCTACAAGCTCCAGATCTCGCCCGCCCCGGGCACCGCCACCTTCTCGGACGTGCCGACCAACCATCCCTTCTTCCAGCACATCGAGGCCCTCGCCTCGTCGGGCATCACCGCCGGTTGCGGGGGCGGCAACTACTGCCCCGACGCCCCCCTGACCCGCGGCCAGATGGCGGTCTTCCTGGCCAAGGCCCTCGGGCTCCACTGGCCGTACTGACGGAGATTCCAAGGAGCAAGGGCCTCGGGCGTCAGTCGCGCGTCCGCTCGAGGTTGAACGGCTCGTGTCCGGTCTCCTGGATGTGGCGGTCGACGATCCGGAAGATGATCGATCGGCTGACGTCGTCGAGCTCGACGAAGCGCACCCCCACACCAGGAGGGTGGGGCGAACCGGTCCCTGCCTCGCGCACCCAGACGACCTCCGCCGAACCGCTCACCATGCGCAGGTCGCTTCCGACCGCGAGCTCGAATCCGAAGCGCGTCCCCACCGCCGCGGGGGTGTCGGTGGTGATGAACATGCCGCCGACCGAGATGTTGGTCACGCACTCGGACACGAAAGACGACATGTTCGAGAACTCGATGCGGACCTCAGCCTCGCACGGGACTCGCGGCGACGCTCGCTGACCGGTCGACGGCTCCATCGTGGGGCCCTCCCTGCACGGGCTCGCGCGACGAGCATACCTCTGAACGGAGCGCGTCGTCTCGCCCGGCCGGCCGACCCGGCTCCGGCGACCGCCCAAGCGATGGTGTCAGTCGCTCGGTCGCGCGCGGAGGTACTGTCGCGGCCAGAGAGCGGCGTCGTCGCGGCCGAGTTCGCAGGCGGCGCGCAGCGGCCACGATGGCTCTCGCAGCAGCTGGCGGGCGAGCAGCACCAGGTCGGCGCGGCCCTCGCGCACGATCGCATCGGCCTGCCCGGGCTCGGTGATCAGGCCCACCGCGCCGGTCGCGATGCCCACCTCCTGCCGGATACGCTCGGCGAACCGCACCTGGTAACCCGGCTCTGCCGGTATCTTTGCGCCGGGTGCGAGCCCGCCCGAAGAGCAGTCCACCAGGTCGACCCCGAGGCCCCTGAGCAGTCGGGCGAGCTCGACCGACTGCTCGAGGTCCCAGCCGCCGGGCAGCCAGTCGGTCGCGGAGATCCTGACCAGCACCGGCAGCTCCTCCGGCCACGCGCCGCGCACCGCCTCCACCACCTCGAGCAGCAGCCGGCAGCGGCCGGCGAGGTCGCCTCCGTAGGCGTCATCCCGTCGGTTGGAGAGCGGCGACAGGAACGAGTGCAGCAGGTAGCCGTGCGCGGCGTGGATCTCCACCACCCGGAAACCCGCGACCACGGCTCGGCGGGCGGCAGCGGCGAAGGACTCGATCACGTCGCGCAGCCCGCCCCCGTCGAGTGGATCGGGCACCGGGGAGCCTGGCGCGAACGGGATCGGGCTGGCGCCGACCACCGTCCAGCCTCCGGACTCCGGAAGCACCGTGCCGTTGCCCTCCCACGGCGCCGCCGTGGACGCCTTGCGGCCGGCGTGGGCGAGCTGGATTCCGGGCACCGCGCCCTGCGACTCGACGAACGTCGTGATCCGCCGCAGCGGTTCGACGTGGCGGTCGTCCCAGATCCCGAGATCGGCCGGGCTGATGCGTCCGCGGGCCTCGACCGCGGCGGCCTCGGTCAGCACGAGGGCCGCACCGCCCGCGGCACGGGCGCCGAGGTGGACCAGGTGCCAGTCGTCGGCCGCGCCGTCCACCGAGGAGTACTGGCACATCGGTGACACCGCGACCCGGTTGCGCAGGACCACCGATCGCAGCTCGAGGGGCGAGAAGAGGTGAGGCGCCATCGGCGTCCGTCACGCGCCCGCGGGCATCGCGGTTCCCCAGTAGACCGAGTCGAAGAGCGGCTTCCAGCTCTGCTGGGTCACGGCCTCGAGGATCTGCTCCACGGTCGCGGTGTTGCCGAACCGCCACTGGAGCGTCGCCTGGCTCGAGCGCAGGAAGACCAGGAACTTCTGGTCCCCGATCTGTCGACGGATGTTCTCGAGCATCCACGGGCCCTTGGCGTAGAGCAGGAAGTTCCGGGTGGTCCAGGTCTCGATCCGGTCGGACTCGCTGAAGACCTGGTTGGCCATCGGGATCGGCGCCCGATCGCAGACCTTGTCCGCCCGCGACTGCCAGGTCGAGGTGAGCTTCTTGAAGTCGCTCTCGCCCCTGAGATCGCGGATCAGCAGTCCGGCGCAGATCTCGGCGAAGGACTCGGTGATCCACTGCTCTTCGAGGCTGGGCATCTTGACCACGTGACCCCAGTACTGGTGCGCGATCTCGTGGGCGAAGCGCTCGTTGATCCCGCCCGAGAACAGCTGGTTGATGGGGTCGCCGATCGGGTTGAACGCCTCCGAGGTGATGAACATGGTGCCGGGGGGAGCCTGGCCCCAGCCGAGGTCGTTGATCTCGATCACGTTGAACTCGGTGAACGGGAACGGCCCGAGGAAGTTCTGGTAGTAGGCGATCATCTTCTGGCTGAGCCCGGCGAGCTTCTTGAACGCCCTCCGGTTGGCCGCTCCGTAGGAGGCGACCCGAACCGTGATGCCGTCCTTGGTCTCCTCGTCAAAGGTGTACTTGCCGGCCAGCATGACCATGAACTGCACCGGCTTGTCGATCCGGGTCTCGAGCACGTTCAGCCCGCCCTCCTCGACCCGGCGCACGGTCGAACCGGGCACAAGCGGGACGAAGGGCTTCGCGACCTTCAGCGTCGCGTGCACGGTGTAGTACTGACGGCCCAGGTCGGGCTGGGGGAACCACGGCGCGGTTCCCAGCGCCCAGTAGCTGTCCCCGCCCGGCTGGTGGAGGATGTCGCCCTCGATCTCGAAGCGCACGGTCGTGGCCGCGCCCCGTTCCAGCGGCGCGGGCAGCCCGACCGCGATCCGGTCCTTGGCATGGTGGAACGGCAGCGGCGTGCCGTCCGGACCGAACACGCCCTTGACCGTGAGATGCCGGCGGTCGTGGAAGCTGCGGCCGAAGGTCGTGTCGTAGAGGTCGAGCAACAGCACCGAGGTCGACCCGCTGACCCCGGAGAAGGTCTCGGTCACGGTCATCGCGAGGTCGTTGCCGCCCGGCGCCGTCACCTCGAGATCGACCGCGGTGAGCAGGAATCGCGGCACCGCAGCGTCACGACGCGTCCGGCCGATCGGCTGGCGCGAGAGCACCGTCCGGTAGGTCGCGTCGGTGCGGAAGTCGCTCGAGCGGATCGAGGCCAGAGTCTCGGTCATCCGCTCCAGCGGGTCGAGGATGTACATGAGGTCCTTCTTGCCCCCCACCAGCTCGGCGCGGACGAATGGAGCGTCGCCGGCGTCGAGTCTCCAGGCCGCGAGCTGGTGTGAGAGGGGAGCGGTCTGGACCGTGTCGAACCTCGTGAGGTGGTCCTCGAAGGCGGTCGCGAGCTTCGAGCCCTCGCCCTCGGCCGGCAGGTCCTCCAGGCAGGCCCCGCCGTCCAGCCACAGCAGCTGGGTGAAGCCATCCCGCAACACCAGTCCGCTGCCGCGGGTCTCGGCCGTCAGCCCGGTGTTCGCCTTCACGTTGGAGGCGACGACCGCAAGCTCGACGGGATCCTCGGTGAGGTACTCGATCGTTCCGGTGCCGACGAAAAAGAGGCCGATCATGTCTTCACCAGCCATGACCGGAGCCGCCGACCCGCTCGACAGCTGGACAGTGGCATGGCCGGCCGTCAGCGTGAGCCCAGCCACCGGCCGGCTCGGTGAGCCCAGGGCCGGCGAGGCGAGAGACTCGATCAGCGGAGCAAAGGGTGTTGCGCTTCCAGCCGTGGAGGCGATCAGCAGGAACCCGCAACCGAACGCAACCACGAAAGAAACGAAACGACGGGATGTCACCAACATGGCACCCTCCGGAACGTCCACACGGCGCACCATACTCGGTTGGTCCGGGCCGCTGCAATTCTGAGACAACCGATCATCAACAGGTGCTTCGGGTCGCCCGCTTCTGCTCGGGACGCGGGAACCGTGCCAAGATGAGGACAAACACCCGCATTCGGGAGGGGAATCCGCCGGATACCGGCGCAGCGGTCTGCTTCACATGCTCCGGCGGTAACGGCCTCCGACCTCGTAGAGCGCGTTCGAGATCTGGCCGAGCGAGCAGCTCCGGACGGTTTCGAGCAGCTCCTCGAAGAGATTGCCGCCGGAGCGGGCGGTCGCCTGGAGCCGAGCGAGGGCGTCCTGTGATCGGTCCGCGTGCCGCCGGTGGAAGTCCGCGAGGTGCGCGAGGCGGTCGTCCTTCTCCTCCTTCGAGGCGCGGGTGAGCGGGGTCTCGTCGGCGGTCTCGACACCCTCGCGGAGGAAGGTGTTGACGCCCACGATCGGGTAGCCGCCGGTGTGCTTGAGCCGCTCGTAGTGGAGCGACTCCTCCTGGATCTTGCTGCGCTGGTACATGGTCTCCATGGCGCCGAGCACGTCGCCGCGCTCTGACAGGCGCTCGAACTCCTCGAGCACGGCCTCTTCGACCCGGTCGGTCAGCCACTCGACGATGTGCGAGCCTTGCAGCGGGTTCTCGTTCTTGAGCAGGCCGAACTCGAGCGCGTTGATGAGCTGGATCGCGACCGCCCGCCGCACCGACTCCTCGGTCGGGGTGGTGATCGCCTCGTCGTAGGCGTTGGTGTGCAGACTGTTGCAGTTGTCGGCCATTGCCAGCAGCGCCTGCAGCGTGGTGCGGATGTCGTTGAAGTCGATCTCCATCGCGTGCAGCGATCGGCCCGAGGTCTGGATGTGGTACTTGAGCTTCTGGGAGCGTTCGTTGCCGCCGTAGCGCTTGCGGATGGCGATCGACCAGATCCGGCGTGCGACCCTGCCGATGACGGTGTACTCGGGGTCCATCCCGTTGGAGAAGAAGAAGCTCAGGTTGTGGGCGAAGTCGTCGATGTGCATGCCCCGGGCAAGGTAGGTCTCGACGTAGGTGAAGCCGTTGGCGAGCGTGAAGGCGAGCTGGGAGATCGGGTTCGCACCGGCTTCGGCGATGTGATAGCCCGAGATCGACACCGAGTAGAAGTTGCGCACGTTCCAGTCGGTGAACAGCTGCTGGATGTCGCCCATCATCCGCAGCGCGAACTCGGTGGAGAAGATGCAGGTGTTCTGCGCCTGGTCCTCCTTGAGGATGTCGGCCTGCACCGTGCCGCGTACCACGCCCATGGTGGCCTTGAGGATCTCCTCCCACTCGCCTTCTGCCAGCAGCGGCGCGAGCGCCTCCCAGTCCTTGCCGTCCACCACCGGCTGGAACGCGGACTCCGGCCGAGCCGCGAGCCGCCCGCTCTCGATCAGGCGCGCGCGCGCCTGCTGTCGGGCGGCGGCGTTGAAGAACATGGCCAGGATCATCGGCGCGGGGCCGTTGATGGTCATCGACACCGAGGTCGTCGGGTCGCAGAGGTCGAAGCCGGCGTACAGCCTCTCCATGTCCTCGACGGTGCAGATCGAGACCCCCGACTCGCCGACCTTGCCGTAGATGTCGGGCCGGGTGTGCGGGTCCTCACCGTACAGGGTGACCGAGTCGAATGCGGTCGACAGGCGCGCCGCCGGCTGGCCCTCGGCGAGCAGGTGGAAGCGTCGGTTGGTGCGCTCCGGGCCGCCCTCGCCGGCGAACATGCGGGTGGGCAGCTCCTGGGTGCGCTTGAGCGGGAACACGCCGGCGGTGTAGGGGAATGCCCCGGGTACGTTCTCGAGGAAGAGGTAGCGCAGGATCCCCGGCCAGGTGATGAAGCGGGGCAGCTGCACCTTGGGGACCCGGGTGCCGGACAGCGAGACGCTGGTCAGCGGGACCCGGATCTCCCTGCCGCGCACGGTGTAGCTGAACTCGTCGCGGGCGAAGTCGGCGCAGATCTTCGGCCACGCCGCGAGCAGCTCGCGAGAGTCGTGGTCGAGCGCGTGGGCGCGGCGCCGGATCTCGGCGTCGAGGTCGGCGAGGTGAGGCTCGTGGGTGGCCTCGGCGGCGGTGA
The DNA here is from genome assembly GCA_963714745.1 of uncultured Acidobacteriota bacterium. GTDB lineage: Bacteria > Acidobacteriota > Thermoanaerobaculia > Thermoanaerobaculales > Sulfomarinibacteraceae > CAVQPK01. The sequence continues at coordinate 79,117 of CAVQPK010000005.1, read as the reverse complement.
CCTCCTCGAACAGGGACCACAGGCTCGTCGTCGCCGGAGGCCCCTTCGCGGGCGGACAGCACCGCCCGGGCGCCGACCAGCTGGTAGAGCGGTGTCGGCGACGGCGATCTGCTCAGCGGCCCAAGCCTTGTACGACCGCACGGCCTTCGAGATGTCACGCAGGTAGCCGGAGCGGTCGCCGGGGATCACCGGATGGCGCTGGGGCGGGCCGGCCGGGACCGCGGCGGTCCGCTCGAGATTCCAGCGGCCCGGGAAGTCGCGTCGGCGAAGCGGCGGACCAGCGCGTGATAGAGCGCGTTGACGCCGTGGTCGTGGAACTGGTGCGCGCAGGTGGCGATAGACCGGCAGCTCGTCGTCGTCCGGCCCCTCGAAGAGGTCGTGGCAGCGGCGGTACTGCTTGCGCACGTCGCGCAGGGCGTCGAGCGCGCCCGGGCGGTCGAACTTGTTGATCGCGACGAAGTCGGCGTAGTCGAGCATGTCGATCTTCTCGAGCTGCATCGCGGCGCCGTACTCGGGGGTCATGACGTAGAGCGAGAGGTCGGCGATGTCGACGATCTCCGAGTCGGCCTGGCCGATGCCCGACGACTCGACGAGGATCAGGTCGAAGCCCGCGCTCTGGCAGATCCCGATCGCCTCCACGATGTGTCGCCGACAGCGCCCGGTGGGCCTGACGGGTCGCGAGCGAGCGCATGAAGACCCGGTCGGAGCCGAGCGAGTTCAGGCGGATGCGGTCGCCGAGCAGGGCGCCGCCGGTCTTGCGCTTGGTCGGGTCGACCGAGAGGATGGCGATCGTCAGCTCGGGGTAGTCGGCCAGGAACCGCAGCACCAGCTCGTCGGTCAGCGACGACTTGCCGGCGCCGCCGGTGCCGGTGGTGCCGAGCACGGGGGCGCGGAGTCGTGCGGGCGGCGACCGTCACCGGTCGGCCGGCCTCGGCGCGCGAGATGGCGCGTGCGACGTCGAGCCAGCGGTCGGCGCCGGAGCCGAGCTCCTGGCCACCCTCGAGCGCGGCCGGGTCGAAGTCGCAGGCCTCGATCATCGACTCGATCATGCCGTCGAGCCCGAGCCGCCGGCCGTCCTCCGGAGAGAAGATCTTGGTCACGCCGTAGGCCTCGAGCGCCTCGATCTCGGTCGACACGATCACCCCGCCGCCGCCGCCGAAGACCTTGACGTGGTCCGCGCCCCGCTCTCGCAGCAGGTCCACCATGTAGGTGAAGAACTCCATGTGGCCGCCCTGGTACGACGACACCGCGATGCCCTGGGCGTCCTCCTGGATCGCCGCGTCGACGATCTCGGCCACCGAGCGGTTGTGGCCGAGGTGGATGACCTCGGCGCCGTGGGCCTGGAGGATGCGGCGCATGATGTTGATCGCCGCGTCGTGGCCGTCGAACAGGCTCGCGGCGGTGACGAAGCGGACCTTGTGCTTCGGGACGGAGGCGGGCTTGGAGTGCATCGTCCCTCCCATGGCGGGGTGCCGCCTGATGGTAGCAGGATCGGGGCTGCGGGCGGAGCGGTTCCGGTGCGCGCGTGAGAGACCACAGAGACCCCGAGGCACAGATTCGCACAGAGCCATCGCACTGGATCTTCACCCCCCGGCCCACGCGGCAGGCAGCCGGAGCGCAGCCTCACCCCTCAGGTGAGGGGGCTCTCGGTGCCCCGTTGATGGGTGTGGTTCAGGCGACCCCCTGTCGGTTCGAGGTCACCAGGTCGAGCCAGAACAGACCGCCGGGATGGCGCGCGAGCAGCTCGCGGTGGATACCTGGCCACTGGCGCGACCCGCACCAGGGCCAGTCGGTCCAGTGGTCCGCGAGGCCGGCCCGCTCGGGGGCGGTGAGCACGTGGCTGAGCACCGCCGCCAGGTCGTGGTGGGGCCGGATCGGCAGCGCGGCGACGCGACGCCGCCACAACCTGACGTGCCCGAGGTTGCGGACCTGCGACCCGGTCCGCCGCTGCAGGCCGTGAACCGCAGTGGTCGAGACAGCCTGGGTCGGGCCGACCAGCAGCAGCTCGACCGAACCGGTCAGGACCGCCCAGGCCAGGACCTTGATCTCGCAGCCGTGGAGCGCGCGAATGTGGCGGTCGACGGTCGCTCCGACCCGGGGGTCGACGGCGAGGACCGGCCGAGCCTCGGCGGTGAAGAGGGTGAACAGCGTCACGCAGGGCGTCGCGGAGCGCGAGGCGACACCGGGGAAATCGACTGATGGTGCTGCAGCGAGGTGCATGTCTGCCTCCTGGCGAGGCAGCGTGGCGGGACACGACGACCATAGCGCACCCGGGCGCCGATGTCACGATGGCGCGGGGTGTCGTCTCCTGCCCCGGAACCGGCGTGGGCTGGCGGAGGGGGGGCGGGCAGAGAGGCGTCGGCGCGGTGCACTTGTCGTCTGTATACCAGTTGTATACAATCTCCGTCATGCGAGGTGGAGCATCCGCCGTTCAGCCCGCCGAGGTCCGGCTCACGATGGCCGAGGAGGTCTACCGGGCCCTGAAACGAGACCTGACGACCCTGCGCCACCGGCCCGGGGCGTCGCTGACCGAGTCCGAGCTCGCGAACCTCTACGGCATCGAGCCGGGTGCCGGTGCGGGAGGCCTGCCGGCGGCTGCAGCAGGAGGGCCTGCTGACCGCGGTGCCCTACAAGGGCTACTTCGTCAACCAGATCTCGCTCAAGGAGATCAACGACTGCTTCGAGCTCCGCGAGCTGCTCGAGATCCGCGCCGTGTGGGACGGGGTCGAGCGGGCCACCGAGACCGACATCGAACGACTCGAGCAGCTGGCGGAGATCGAGTACACCTTCCACGACTGGGAGTCCTACGCCGAGTTCCTCGAGCGCAACCTCGAGTTCCACCTCGCAGGTGGCGGCGCTGTCAGGCAACGACCGCCTGGTCGCGACCCTGCGTGACCTGCTCGGCTCGATGCAGCGCTTCTTCTTTCTCGGGCTCGACCTCGGTGACTTCGCCACCGAGATGCGGCGCGAGCACGAGACCCTGGTCGACCAGCTGCGCCGGCGCAACGCCAAGGGCCTGGCTTCCTGCATCCGTTCACAGATCGCCGCGTCGCGCGAGCGCATCCATGCAGGCGCTCGTGGACCGCCGGCTCGACATTCCGCTGGAGTGAGGGATCACGATGAGCGACTTCGTCTACCTCGACAACGCCGCCACCACCTTTCCGAAGCCGCCCGAGGTGATCCGCTTCATGTGCGACTTCTACGCGACGCGGGGCGTCAACCCGGGCCGCACCGGCTTCGACCTCGCACTCGAGGCCGAGGAGACCCTGGCCGCCACGCGCCAGGCGCTGACGCGACTTCTTCGGCGGCACCGATCGCAACCGGCTGGTCTTCTCGCTCAACGTCACCGACGCCCTCAACCTGCTCATCTCGAGCGTGCTGGAGCCGGGCGACCACGCGATCACCACCTGCCTCGAGCACAACTCGGTGCTGCGGCCCATGTACCACCAACGCCAGCTCGGCGTCGAGGTCGACTTCGTGCCCTTCGACGATCGCGGCTACGTCGACCCGGGCGACATCGCGCGTCGGATCCAGGCGAACACCAAGCTGGTCGTCGTGAACCACGGCTCGAACGTGATCGGCACCGTGCAGCCGGTGGCCGAGGTCGGCCGGATCTGCCGCGAGCGCGGTGTGCTCTTCGCGATCGACGCCGCCCAGACCGCCGGTCTGGTGCAGATCGACGTCGACGCGCATGAACGATCGACGTGCGTCTGCTTCACCGGCCACAAGTCGCTCTTCGGGCCGACCGGCACCGGCGGCATGTACGTCGCCGAGCACGTCGACATCGGCCCTGCCGCTCCGGCGGCACCGGGGTCAAGAGCGCGCTCAAGCACGCAGCCCGACGAGTACCCTGGCACCTGGAGTTCGGCACCCTGAACACCATGGGGATCGCGGGCCTGCTCGCGGCCCAGCGCTGGATCGCCGGCCGCGGTGGCGTCGAGGCGATCTTCGAGCACGAGATGCGCCACGCGCGCCGGCTCGCACGAGGGCCTCGCGCGCGATCGAGAGCGTCACCCTCTACTGCGCCGACACCGAGCCGCGACCACCTGCCGGTGCTGGTCTTCAACATCGACGGGCATGAACGCCGAGCAGGCCGGGCCGCTGCTCGACGTCGAGCACGAGGTGATCACCCGCACCGGGCTGCACTGCGCGCCGCTGGTGCACGAGGGCATCGGCACCGCCGAGATCGACGGCACGGTGCGCTTCGCGCCCGGCATCTTCACCACCGACGACGAGATCGAGCGGGCGATCGAGGCCGTCGCCGACATCGCCGCGTACGCCGCCAAGCGCAACGGCCAAGCCGCGCCGACCATGGTCACGACCTGAGTCGACGGTGCGGTGCCGGGTCGCGCGTGAGAGACCACAGAGACCCCGAGACACAGAGCCATCGTAGGGATGGTCACCGCCGGTAAGGTCCCGACGGCTGCCCAGGGCAGCCGCCCCCGAGGCCAGCGGGAGCCGGGCGAACGAGCCGCTCGCTCGTCCGGCTCCCGCTGGCCTCGGGGCCGCGCTTCGCGCGGCAGGACCGCCCGCTCCGAGAACGGGATGGCCGTCGAACACCCTGTTCGGAAGGACAGCCCGCCGGGGTTCGGCATCGCGAGTCGAATGAGCACCGGCCTCTTGGCGTCTTTGCGCCTTGGCGTCTTTGCGTTCATTTCACTCACGGGCGCTGCACTCCCCGGCCCGCGCATCGGCGCTGTGGACAACCGTCGCACCGCCGGGTGGGCGGGGGCTCTCTGTTTTCGTGTCGTGGTGGTCTGCAGCGGGTGGTTGGGAGCTCCGTGTCCTCCTCCCCGCCGCGAGTCGTCGCTCCCGCAGGGTGCTCGAAAAGGCCTGCGTTTCCCGGAGGGGATCCTTCGACTCGGTCGCTGACGCTCCCTCGCTCAGGATGACGGAGAAGGGGGAGGCTGGCGCTCAATGCTCGAGAGGCCCTGCGTTTCCCGGAGGGGATCCTTCGACTCGGTCGCTGGCGCTCGCTCGCTCAGGATGACGGAGAAGGGGGAGGCTGGCGCTCGATGCTCGAGAGGCCCTGCGTTTCCCGGAGGGGATCCTTCGACTCGGTCGCTGGCGCTCGCTCGCTCAGGATGACGGAGAAGGGGGAGGCTGGCGCTCGATGCTCGAGAGGCCCTGCGTTTCCCGGAGGGGATCCTTCGACTCGGTCGCTGGCGCTCGCTCGCTCAGGATGACGGAGAAGGGGGAGGCTGGCGCTCGATGCTCGAGAGGCCCTGCGTTTCCCGGAGGGGATCCTTCGACTCGGTCGCTGGCGCTCGCTCGCTCAGGATGACGGAGAAGGGGGAGGCTGGCGCTCGATGCTCGAGAGGCCCTGCGTTTCCCGGCAGGGGATCCTTCGACTCGGTCGCTGACGCTCGCTCGCTCAGGATGACGGAGAAGGGGGAGGCTGGCGCTCGATGCTCGAGAGGCCCTGCGTTTCCCGGAGGGGATCCTTCGACTCGGTCGCTGGCGCTCCCTCGCTCAGGATGACGGAGAAGGGGGAGGCTGGCGCTCGATGCTCGAGAGGCCCTGCGTTTCCCGGAGGGGATCCTTCGACTCGCTCGCTGGCGCTCCCTCGCTCAGGATGACGGAGAAGGGGGAGGCTGGCGCTCAATGCTCGAGAGGCCCTGCGTTTCCCGGAGGGGATCCTTCGACTCGGTCGCTGACGCTCCCTCGCTCAGGATGACGGAGAAGGGGGAGGCTGGCGCTCCCTCGCTCAGGATGACCCGGTCCCACCCTGTCACCCTGAGCGGAGCGGCCTTCGAGGCCGCGCAGCCGAAGGGTCGTGTGCCGGGCATGCTCGGCAGCTTGGAGGTGAGAGTCCTCTTCCCAGCCTGGTGGAGGCGAAGGGATAGCGAAGCGCAAGGGCGTCACCGCGAGGTGGGGTCTGAAGGAAGCGTGGAGCAAACGTGCGCGCCGAGGAACACGAACCGGATACGAGGCGTGAGCGCCGGACGAGTGGCCGATCCACCACGAAGTCCATATCCACCGAGAGAGCGCGGAGCGTAGATCCGGCGGACGGGCACGGAAGGCTGTCGAGCTTACCCCGGGAGGTCTGCAGCGTGTCGCGAGAGCGACTGCGACGGGTGTCCCCGAAGGCGCTGCGCCGATTCAAGCAGCGAGTGCGGGAGCTGACGCGACGGACGAAGAGCATGCGCATCGAGGACATGGCAAGGCGGCTGGCGAGGTACCTGCGGGGCTGGCTGGCGTACTTTGGCTTTGCCGAGAACCCGACGGAGTTCCACCACCTTGACGCATGGATCCGGAGACGCCTCCGGTGTGTGATGTGGAAGCAGTGGAAGCGCAGCACGACGCGCTACCGCAAACTCCGGCGGCTCGGCCTGGGCCATGCCCTCGCCTACATGACGGCGGGCAGCAACCGCGGCCCGTGGGCGATGAGCCGGAGCAAGGGCCTCCAGATCGCCATCCGAAACGCCTACTTCGACTCGCTCGGGCTGCCTCGTCTGGAGCCTCTCTCCGGGGCGTAACCAGCCGAACCGCCGTGTACGTGACCCGTACGCACGGTGGTGTGGGAGGAGGGGCGCCGTGAGGCGCCCCCCTATCCCGATTCCCCCCGCAGCGGCAGAACCTCGCGCCGGCCCGCCACCACTTCCTGTCACCCTGAGCGCAGCGGCCCGCCAAGGCCGCGCAGCCGAAGGGTCCCCGCCGGGATCGCAAAGGCCTTCGCGCCCTCGGGCCGGAACCCTGCTCGGGGCGGGGGGAGCGGACGGGATCCGCCCCGGAGCCGGGAATCCGACGCCGTCTCCGAACGGGAGCCGGGCGGCCGCGAGCGGGCCGCGGCCTCGGGTCCGGCCCGGCGAGACGACGCGCTCCGGGACCGGCGGCCCGCACCCCACCACGATGAGTGACCGTGTCGCCGCGGGTGGTGCCACCCGTGCCCGACGAACGGCCGATTGAGCGCATGAGGGCCGGCTGCGGCGCATGAGCGGGCGCTGCAGCGCATGACGGCGACGCCGCCGCTTCCATCCGAACAGGAGGCTGCCGGTGGCGGGCGGCCGTGTCGGGAGCGGGGCGGTGACGTGGTCACCTTCCAGTTCGGATGCCCGCCGGTCCCGGCCTGTGCCACCTCTTTCCCACTCCCGGACCGTCGCGTGCCCGCGCGGTGTCGCCGTCCGCTCCCTTGACCCCGTGCACGGCCCGGGCGCATGATGGCGGCACGCGGACCGGGGCACCCGGTTGCTGCGGGGTGGGTGGGAGCGACCAGACTCGATCTCCTCGGGTCTCCGCTCCGCGCGACCCCGAGGCAGCAGGAGGAAGCCATGGCCGTCGTCCTGACCGGCTACGTCCCTCACCATCGAAGAGATCGAGGCCGTCGCCCGCCGGGGCGAGAAGGTCGAGCTGCATCGCGGACGACGCGCTCGAACGCATCCGCGCCTGCCGCGACTTCATCGAGCAGCGGATCGCCGCGCGCGAGATCATGTACGGCGTCAACACCGGCATCGGCGAGTTCTCCGAGGTCGTGCTCGACGACGACCAGGTGCGCGACTTCCAGCGCTACCTGATCTACAACCACGCCGCCGGCATCGGCGACCCGGCCCCGGTCGATCACGTGCGCGCCGCGATGCTGCTGCGGGCCAACGTGCACGCCCACGGCCACTCCGGCTGCCGGCCCGAGATCACCCGCACCCTGCGTCGAGATGCTCAACCGCGGGCGTCACCCCGGTGGTCTGCGAGAAGGGCTCCGTGGGCGCCTGCGGCGACCTCGCGCCGATGAGCCAGATCGCCCTGCTCATGATGGGCGAGGGCGAGGCGTTCTTCGGCGGCGAGCGGCTGCCAGGCGCGGACGCGCTGGAGCGGGCCGGGATCCCGGTTCCCGGTCTCGAGGCGCGCGACGGTCTCGCCACCATCAACGGCTCCAACCTGCTCACCGGCATCGGCGCGCTCGCGGTCTACGACGCCGAGCGCTGGCTCAAGCAGGCCGAGATCGCCGCCGCGATGTCGCTCGAGGCGCTCAAGGCCAACATGAAGCCCTACGACGCCCGGTCTGCACGAGCTGCGCGGCTTCCGCGGGCGCGGTCACCTCGGCGGCCAACCTGCGCCGGGTGATGGAAGGCTCCGACCTGCTCACCGGCAAGGAGAAGGTCAAGGTCCAGGACGCCTACTCGATGCGCTCGACGCCCCAGGTGATCGGCGCGGCCCGCGACCAGCTGCGCTGGACGCGCGCGCAGATCGAGATCGAGCTCAACGGCGTCGGCGACAACCCGATCTTCCTCCCCGACGACCGGGTCGTGCTCACCGGCGCCAACTTCCAGGGCACCCCGGTCAGCCTGCCGATCGACACGCTCGGCGCGGCGATCACCATGGTGTGCGTGCTCTCCGAGCGGCGCCTCAACCGGCTCACCAACCCGGCGCTGTCGGTCGGGCTGCCGGCCTTCCTGACCAAGGGCGCCGGCATGTTCTCCGGCCTCATGCTCAGTCAGTACACCGCCGACATGCAGATCGTCGAGCAGAAGATCCTCTCGGCGCCGGCCTTCATCCAGTCGATCCCCGCCGCGGCCGACCAGGAGGACTTCGTCTCGATGGGCATGAACTCGGCGCTCAAGACCCGCCAGATCCTCGACATCGCCTGCGGCGTGCTGGGCATCGAGCTGATGGCCGCCGCCCAGGCGCTCGACTTCCGCGACTTCACCCCCGGGCGCGGCACCCGGGCGGCCCACGCGGCGGTGCGGCGGCGCGTCGAGCACCTCGACGTCGACCGCCCGCTCTATCCGGACCACAACGCGATGATGGCGGCGGTGCGCTCGCGGGAGATCCTCGACGCGGTCGAGGCCGAGATCGGCGAGCTCGCGACGTACTGAGAAACCACGGAGACTCACCGCGGGCGAAGCCCGCGACCCGTCTCTTCGGTAGGCGCATGCGGTCGGGTCCGCTCCGGGCGCATGAGAGCTCAGGGTCGGGCAGCGGGCGGCAGGCGGCCGGGCCGCGCGCGGCGCCGAGACCACCCCTGACCGTGTTGTCGCCGCCACCAAAGGCCGCCGGGCCCACTCACCGAGGTCGTGGGTCGACGGCGCCGTCCGCGCTGGACCTCCGCTCCTCCTCCGCTGCTCAGTCGCAGCGCGGAAGCTGGGTCGGCACCGCGAGGATGAACTCGGCGTCGCCGGTGCCGTCGGGGTTGCCGTCGACCTTCGACACGTAGCCGATGAACGAGGTCACCTCGCCGCCGTCCTGGGAGGTCTGGCAGGGGTCGGGGGTGACGTCCTCCGGGTCGAGCCAGAGCTCGGCCGTCAGCGGCCCGGTGGTCGACGGGACCCCGAGGGAGGCGAAGGACCACTGGCCCATGGAGCCCGCCGGCACGTCGCGCGTGCCCTCCGCGAGAACCGCGCCCCCTGCGTTGCGCAACCGGTAGTGCACGGTGATCGCACCCCCCTGAGTGGGGTTGACGAGACCGAGGTTGGAGCGGAAGCGGGCGTTCTCGAACGCCCCGGTGACGAAGGAGGAGCTTGCGAAGTAGTTGCGCAGCATGCCGTTGGCCGGGACGGTCTGACCGTAGGTCCCGAGGCTGGAGCCGGTGTTGTAGGTCCGGCTGGTGGCCAGGATCTTCGCGCTCTCCGGATTCCCGGGGAAGAACTGCTGCTCACTGGTCACGAACAGCAGCCCCTTGGTGCCGCTGAGGCCCAGGCGACCGACGATGTCGGTCACCGTCTCGGTCTCGTGGGGCCCCAGCTCCAGGGTCAGGGAGCGCAGGGTGCCGAAGGTCGGATCGAACTGGTTGCCCTGATTCTCTGGAAAGAACTGGAGACCGACCGTCAGGGCCTGATCGCCCGGGTTGTGCACGGTCACGTCGGACTGCCAGGTCGTCGGCGGGTTGCCCACACCCTGGGCGTTGACCACCACGGGGAAGAGGTGCCCGCCGGCGACCTCCTGAGCCGCGCCCGGAACGGCGACGAGGGTGACGACGGCGGCGACGACGACGACGACGCTCTGACAACGCATGACACTTCCTCCCGTCTGGATATTGGTTCCTGATGCGCAACTCCGCCGACGGCCGACCGATTCCCGACACCGGGCACGACACAGAGCTCCGACGCCCAGCCTCCGCGGGCGTGCGGAGGTCTCACCGCGTTCCGGGGCAAGGGTGCCCGACGCGCAGGGATCAGCCCGCCGCGAGCTGCTCCAGCTGCTCGGTGATCAGACCCTTGAGCAGCGGCACCTTGTAGCCGTTCTGTTCGAGCGGCTCGGCGCCGGCGACTGCGGCCTCGGCGGCGTCGGCGATGGTGACGGCGTCGAGCGGACGACCGACCAACGCCTCCTCGGCGGGGCGCGAACGCCACGGCACCGGGGCGACACCGGACAGGACGACCTTCGCCGAGGTGACCCGGGGCCCGTCAAAGACGAGCGCGAGTGCGACCCCCGCCAGAGCGAAGTCCCAGGCGCCCCGCTCGCGCACCTTGCGGTACGAGGACCGCAGCCCCGGCTCGGGCGGCGGGATCGCGATCTCGGTCAGGATCTCGTCGGGCGCCAGCACGGTCTCCCGCTGGGGGTCGACCGACGGCGGCACGTGCAGCGCTTCCACCGGTACCGACCGGCTGGAGCCGCGCCCGACCACCCGCGCCACCGCGCCGAGGGCCACGAGGGCCGGGGCGGTGTCGGAGGGGTGGACGATGTAGCAGGCCTCGCCGCCGAAGATGCAGTGGTAGCGGTTCTCGCCGGCGAAGGCGTAGCACAGGTCGCCGCCCTTGCGCAGGCAGTCGAACTCGCCCGCGGTAGTACCAGCAGCGGGGCTTCTGGCACAGGTTGCCGCCCAGCGTGCCCTGGTTGCGGAGCTGGGGCGGGCGACCTCGGAGGCGGCCTCGGCGAGCGCGGTGAAGCGGCGCCGGACGGTCTCGTCGGCGGCGATCTCGGCGAGGGTCGTCAGGGCGCCGATGCGCAGCCCGCCGTCGGCGGTGGCGGTCGATCCCGCGCAGCCCGTCGAGGCGACGGAGGCTGACCAGCCGAGTCGGCGCCGAAGACGCCGTCGTGCAGGCAGCCGAGCAGGTCGGTGCCGCCGGCGTGGATGCGGGCGTCGCCGTCGGCGAGCGCGGCGAGCGCCTCGTCGAGGGTGCGTGGGCGGACGTAGGAGAAGTTGGGCAGCATCTCACGCCTCCTTTCCGGCCGGCGGCCAGCAGCGCGGCGAGCTGGGTCGGGTTGAGCGGCGTGTCGGTCACCCGGACCCCGGTCGGCGTGGGCGACCGCGTTGGCGATCGCCGCGGCGGTCGGGATCGTCGCCGGCTCGCCGAGCCCCTTGGCGCCGGTCGTGTTGCACTCGTGGTCGGGCCGGTCGATCGGCACGCACGTCGTGCTCCAGGGGCACGTCCATCATCGTCGGGATCTTGTAGTCGTGCCAGTTGGGGTTGACCATCTTGCCGGTCTGGCGGTCGAGCACCCGCTCCTCGGTCAGGCCGAGGCCGATGCCCATGGTGATGCCGCCGAAGACCTGGTTGTCGTAGGTCAGCCGGTTCATCACCCGGCCGGTGTCGTGGGCGCCGAGGAAGCGCAGCAGCCGGACCTCGCCGGTGCGGGTGTCGACCTCGACCTCGCGAACTGGGCCGCGAACGGCCAGGTCGACGTTGCCCTCGGGGTTGGGGCCGCGGTAGCCGATGCCGACGACGACCCCCTGGCGCTGCCGAGCTCCTCCAGGGCGGCCAGCGGCGACGCTTCGTCTCCGGGTCGGACCGGCGACCACCTCCGTCCCTGCGATCGCGAGCTCGCCGCTCGGAGACCTCGAGCTGCTCGGCGGCCATCGCCAGCAGCTGTCGCTTGACGGCGATCGCCGCGGCGCGCACCGCGGGCGAGTCGGTCGGCACCGTCTTGCTGCCGCCGGAGGACGGTCGCGTACTGCGTGGTGGCGGTGTCGGCGTGCTCGATCTGGATCTGGTCCAGGGGCACGCCGAGCTCCTCGGCGACGACCATCGCCGCCACGGTCTTGGTGCCGGTGCCGATGTCCGACGCGCCCATGTTGAGGTTGACGCTGCCGTCGGCGTAGAGCTTGACGATCACCGTCGACGGGGGCGCCTCCGGGGTAGCGCCCAGATGCAGGCGGCGACGCCGACGCCGCGGCGCACGGGGCCCGTCGCCCCGGCCGGCCGCCGCGCCTCGGTCCCAGCCGAAGGCCGCGGCGCCCTGGCGTCAGGCACTCGGCGAGGCCGGTGGGCGGTGTAGGGGATGCCGTCCCGGCCCTGGATGCACGTCGGGGATGTTCTTGCAGCCGCAGCTCGACCGGGTCGATCCCGAGCTGCTCGGCGAGGGCGTCCATCACCTGCTCGAGGGCCCAGGCGCCCTGCGGGATAGCCGGGCGCGCGCATCGGCCGCGCCGTGCCGGCGTTGATGTAGACGTTGGTGTCGCTCGGTCCGCACGTTGGGGCAGCGGTAGAGGTCGGCGGCCAGTCGAGCCGAGTGCCGGCGCCGTAGGGGTAGGCGCCGCCGGAGCCGAGGCTGGTGAGGTCGAGGGCGGTCAGCGTGCCGTCCTTCCTGGCCCCGGCCTTGAGCGTCATCGTGTTGGCCGGGCGGTTGCCGGCGCACCAGCAAGCATGTCCTCGCGGGAGAGGAAGAGCTTCACCGGCCGGGCGGTGCGGCGGGCCAGCAGGGCCGCGATCACGGTGTACTTGCCGGTCTCCAGCTTGGCTGCCGAAGCCGCCGCCCATGTAGTGGCCGATCACCCGCACGTTGGCCAGCGGCAGGCCGAGGGCGCGGGCGAGGCTCTGCTGGACGCCGTAGACGCCCTGGGTGGTGTCCCAGACGGTGAGCCGGTTGCCGTCCCAGCGGGCGACCGAGCCGTGCGGCTCCATCGGGGTGTGGATCTCGCACGGGCGTGCGGTAGGTTCGCTCGACCACGACGTCGGCCTCGGCGAAGCCGGCGGCGACGTCGCCGCGCTCGTGGACCGACGGCTCGCCGACCAGGTTGCCGCCCTCGTGGACCTGCGGGCGCGCCGGGCGCGAGCGCCTCCTCGTCGTCGATCACGAACGGCAGCACCTCGTACTCGACCTCGATCGCGCGCAGCGGCGTCGGCGGCCTGGTAGCGGCGTCTCGGCCGCCACCGCCGCCACCTCCTCGCCCTCGTGGCGGCAGTGGGGGTCGAAGCAGCCGGCTCGCCGCCTGGCCGCCCTGCTCGTACCAGGGGAGGTCGGCGCCCGGCGTGTCGGCGGTGAGCACGGCCCGCACGCCGGGCATCTTCGCGGCCTTCGAGGTGTCGACCCTGCTGCACCCGGGCGTGGGCGTGGGGGCAGCGAGGATCGCGCCGTGGAGCATGTCGGGCAGGAAGACGTCGGAGGGGTAGACGGCGGTGCCGCTGACCCGCTCGTAGGCGTCGACCCGCGGCAGGCGCGTGCCGACCACCGTGGTCTCGGTCCAGGCGCCGGCGTCGCCGGGGTTCGCGGGCGTTTCCGGGACGGAGCCGTCGAGGTGGTACGCCTCCTGGTCCTTCATGACTCACCTCCCGCCCGCGCTTGAGCCGCGGCGGCGCGGTCCACCGCCTTGAAGATGTGCGCGTAGGCGCCGCAGCGGCAGAGGTTGCCGCTCATGCCGAGCGCGGATCTCGTCGCCGGTCGGGTCGGGGTTCGCGCGCAGCAGGCCCTCCGCCGCCATGATCTGGCCCGGCGTGCAGTAGCCGCACTGGAACGCGTCCTCCTCGACGAACGCCTGCTGGACCGGGCCGAGCTCCTCGCCCGTCGCATCAGCCCCTCGAGGGTCGTGATCTCGTGCCCTTCGGCCTCCAGCGCCAGCGTCATGCAGGCGTAGCGCGGACGGTCGTCGATCAGCACCGTGCAGGCGCCGCACTCGCCGCGCTCGCAGCCGACCTTGGTGCCGGTCAGCCCGAGCCGCTCGCGCAGCACGTAGAGCAGCGACCAGCGCGGCTCGACCAGCAGGTGGTGCACGCGGCCGTTCACCGACAGTGTCAAGCGCACCATCGCCTCGGGATCGGTGATCACCGGCGCCGCTTCGGCCGTGCCGCCGGCGAGACCGGCGACCGCGGCCACGGCGCCGGCGCCGGAGATGAACCCCCTGCGGGTCACACCCCGGCCGTCGGCGTGGGTTTCGTCGTGACGGTCACACATACGGGCCTCCCCTCCGTTCACTCGTCGTGGAACTGAGACTACTTCTTAAGTCATTGAGCACACGACAATTCTACCAGCGTCCGCCGATGTGGCCGCGAGCCCGAGCGGTCAGTTGTCCGGACACCGCTGATCGGGCGGGGGAATGAGCACCGGCACCGCGAGCAGGAACTCGGGGTCGCCGGTGCCGGTCGGATTGCCGTCGACCTTGGAGATGTAGGCGGCGAACTGGTTCGACCAGACCTCGTCATCGCAGGGGTTTGGCGTCACGCTCGACGGGTCGAGCCAGAAGTCCGCCGAGATCGGTCCGGTCACGGTCCCGATCCCTAGCGAGGACAGAGCCCACTGCTGGACCGACAGCGAGGGGATGTCCTTGTATCCGGTGGCGAGCACCTGGGCGTTGGCGCGGAAGAAACGGTAGTGCACGCGGATCGTCACCGGCGATCCGTTGACGATACCCAGGTTGGAGCGGAAGAACGCGTCGTTGCGGATACCGGTGATGAAGGAGGGCATCGGGTCGCCGTTGAACATCACGTTGAGGGCTGGAATCGTCTGACCGAAGGTCCCCCGCGGGTCGCCCGTGTTGTAGGTGCGAGAGGTGACCAGCACCATGGCGTCGTCGGAGTTGGTCGGGAAGATCTCCTCGTCGACCGTGACCAGCACCCCCGCTTTGACGTTGCCGGTCAGCCCGAAGGTCTGGCCGAGCACATCTTCGAGCAGCAGGGTGTTGCGGGCCGGAATGGTGAATGTGCGATCGACGGTGAAGTCCCAGCTGTTGGCGTTGTTTTCGGGGAAGAGCTTGAGACCGACGGTGATCGTCGAGCCCATCGGGTTGTGGATACAGACGTCGGAGACCCACATGGTCGGCGGGTTTCCAGCCCCTGTGGTCCGTGCGAGGATCGGGATCAGGGCGGTGTCGGACATGATCTGGGCCGCAACCGGGGCGACGGCGAGCAGGGCGGCGACGCAGCACACGACGCATCGACGGGACATCGCGCCTCCTCGCGCCCTCCAGACGGTCGGGATCCCTCACAATGTAGGGCGGGAGGCGGAGAGGTGCACGGCGTGAACCACCACCAGGGGCGACCGGTGCCGGGGATCATCGACGGTCTCGCGCGTTCGGCGGCCGAGCACGCGGCGCAGGGATCGGCGAGGATTCTCGAGGTCGTCGTCGGTCCCTTCTGGGCCGGCGTGCGGACCACCGACGGAACGGGGATGGCTTCCACCATGTGGTCGGAAGGATGGCGCCACCACGGGACGGCGGTGTCGGCGGCCGGCCACCTGGTCGACCACCCGCCCGCAGAGCTCGCTGCGATGGCGCGGTCGGGCTCGACGCTCGAGGCCGCGGTCGGCCTCGCGACGATCAACAGCCTGTTGCCCGCTCCGACCACCCAGGCGAAGCCGGCGAACGCCGCGGAGGTGCTGGCGGAGAGGGGTGCGGGCCGCCGGGTGGCGGTGATCGGGCATTTTCCCTTCGTCGACCGGCTCCGGCCTGGGTGCCGCGAGCTGTGGGTGTTCGAGCGGGGCAACGGAATCGGGCCGGGGGACCTGCCCGAGGCGAGGATGGCCGAGCTGCTGCCCCGGGCGGAGGTGGTCGCGGTCACGGCGACCACGCTGATCAACCACACCCTCGACGAGATCCTCCGCCATCGGCGGAAAGGGGCCCTGTGGATCATGCTCGGCCCGTCGACGCCGTTCTCGCCGTTGCTCTTCGAGCTCGGCTTCGACGCGCTCTGCGGAACCGTGGTCGAGCAGCCCGAGGCGGCGCTGCGTGCGATTCGAGAGGGCGCCACCGCGCGTCAGATTCCCGGCTGCCGCCGGCTGGTGTGGTGGGGGCCGGATGGGCGTTGACGGCGGGGTGGTGGGGCTGGTGCTGGCCGGCGGGGAGGGGCGCCGCTGGGGCGGGCCCAAGGCCTGGGCGCGGCTGCCCGACGGGAGGACCTTTCTCGCGGCCTGCGCCGGCGCGCTCGCCGGCGGCGGGGCGTCGCGGGTGGTCGCGACCCTGCCGCCGGGCCGCGCGCGGGGCCCGGTTCCGGACCGCGTGCTGCCGCTGGCGCTCGACGCCGCCGGGCTCGACATGTTCGCCTCGCTGCGCCGGGGCCTGCTCGCGGCGGTGGAGCTCGGCGAGTGGGAGACGATAGTTGTGCTCCCGGTCGATCATCCCCTCGTCGGTCCGACGACCGTGGCCGCGGTCGCGGCCTTGGCGATCCCGGCTGCGATCGCGACCGTGGCCGGCAAGCACGGTCATCCGGTGGGGCTGTCGCGGGCGCTGGCCGAGCTGGTCGCCTGGGGGTGGCACCGCGGACCGACCCTGCGCGAAGTGTTGCGGGATGCGCGGGCGGCCGACGCTCCGGTCGACGATCCCGGGGTTCGCGCCAACTGCAACACCCCGGAGCGCCTTGCCGAGGCGTGGACGGAGGCGAACCGCCGCGAGGTCGCTCGAGACGACCTCCGTGGATGAGGACCGCGCTCCCGAGGGAAACGGCCGGAAAACTGAAACGCCAAGACGCCAAGACGCCAAGGGGCTGTCGGTTGGTTGGAATGGCGGTGCGGGCCCGGATCCGGATCGGCGCCGCGGCTCGAATCACCGCCGGCTGCGTGGAGTCTCCGCGTCGTGGCGTCCTTCGGTTCCGTTCCCCTCACGGGCGCGACACGCCGTGCTCCGCGCGGCGGGACCGCCCGCTCCGGGGACGGGATCGCCGTCCTCTACTCTGTTCGGATTCACAACGCTGCGAGAAGTGGGAGCGCGATTCGAATCACCACTGACTGCGCGGCGCCTTGGCGCCTTGGCGTCTTGGCGATTCTCCCACTCAGGGCTCGCACTCCCTGGCCGGCGTGCCTGCACCCCGATGAGCCGTCCCACTTCCGGATGGGTCGGGGACCTCGGTGCCTGTGGGTCTCCGTGCTTCATCCGACCGGGGTCCGCAGGGTGACCAGCTCCTCGGCGGCGGTGGGGTGGATGCCGACCGTGGCGTCGAGCTGGGCCTTGGTCGCGCCGCACTTCAGCGCCACCGCGAAGCCCTGCACGATCTCGCCGGCGTCGGGGCCGGCTACATGCACGCCCAGCACCCGGTCGTCCGAGCGCCGCACCACGAGCTTCATCAGGCTGCGCTCCTCGCGGCCCGAAAGGGTGTGCTTCATCGGCCGAAAGGTCGAGCGGTAGACCGCGATCTCCTCGTGACCGAATCGCTCGAGAGCCTGCGACTCGGTGAGCCCGACGGTGCCGAGGTTCGGCTGGCTGAAGACCGCGGTCGGAATGTCGGCGTAGTCCATCACCCGCGGCGCACCGCGGAGCTCGGTGTCGACGAAGGCCATGGCCTCGGCGAGTGCGACCGGCGTCAGATTCACCCGGTCGGTGACGTCGCCGACGGCCCAGATCGAGGGCACCGAGGAGCGCGAGTTCTCGTCGACCACCACCGCTCCGCGCGAGGTGAGCTCGACGCCGACCTCCTCCAGGCCGAGCCCGGCGGTGTTGGGACGCCGTCCGACCGCGAGCAGCACCCGCTCGACGGTGTGGCGCGCGCCGGAGGTGTCGGTCACGTCCAGCTGGTCGCCGTCCGCCCGGATCTCCGAGATGCAGGCGTCGAACCGGAGGTCGACGCCCCGCCCCCGCATCTCGGCCGCGAGGTGGCGCCGGAGGTCGTCGTCGAAACCGCGTAGGAAGAGCGGCCCGCGGTAGAGCTGGACGACCTCCGTGCCGAGGGCGTTGAAGATGCCCGCGAACTCGGTGGCGATGTAACCTCCACCGGCGATCAGCAGCCGCTCCGGAAGCCGGTCGAGGTGGAACGCCTCGTCCGAGGTGATCGCGACCTCGTCGCCGGGGACGCCCAGCCGCTCGGGCCGGCCGCCGGTCGCGACCAGGATCCGGGCTGCCCTCAAGGTCGTCCCCGCGACCTCGACCTCGTGGGGTCCGGCAACCCGCGCACGGCCCTCGATCAGCTCGACCCCGGAGTCGTCGAGCAGCCGCCGATAGACGCCGTTCAGGCGCTCGAGCTCGCGCTCGACGTTTTCGGTCAATGTCCGCCAGTCGAAGCGGACGCCGCCGGAGGTGAAGCCGAAGCCGGCGGCGTCGACGAAGGTCTCGGCCATTTCGGCGGCGTAGACGAGCAGCTTCTTCGGGACGCAGCCCCGGTTGACGCAGGTCCCGCCCAGGCGCCCGGACTCGATGATCGTGACCCGTGCGCCTGCGCCCGCCGCCATCCGCGCGGCGCGCACCCCGCCCGAGCCCGCTCCGATCACGAGAAGATCACGCTCCGACATGAGGTGCGCTCTCCCTTGACGTCTTCTGCTCGCGACTGCGCCACAAGAGGGGAACCGAGCTACTTCTTCTTGGCGGCCTCGAGCTGGATCTCGATCTCCACGTCGTCGCCGAGCAGCACGCCGCCGGCGTCGAGCGCCTTGTTCCACACGATGCCGAAGTCCTTGCGGTCGACGGTGGTGGCGAGCTCGAAGCCGGCCTTGGTGTTGCCCCACGGATCCGCGACCTCCCCGAGGTAGGTCACCGGAAGCGTGATCGTGCGCGTCACACCGTGCATCGTGAAGTCACCGGTCACCTGGTAGCGGTTGTCGGCGACCTTCTCGAAGCCGGTCGCGGTGAAGGTGATGGTCGGGTACGTCTCGGCGTCGAAGAAGTCCGCCGAGCGGAGGTGCTTGTCCCGGTCGGCGTTGCGGGTGTCGACCGACGCGACCTGGATCACGAACTCGACCTTCGACTGGTCGAGGTTCTGCCAGTCGATCACCATCGTTCCGCCGAAGTCGGTGAACTGGCCGGGGGTCTTCGAGATCAGGTGCCGGACCTTGAAGTTGACTCCCGAGTGGGTCGTGTCGATGGTGTAGGAGTCCGCGGCGAGCACGGGTGCGGCGGCCAGGCTGAGGGCCATTGCGGCGAGCAGTATCTTGTTCATTTCGTTTTCTCCTTGGGGTAGTGGTACACCCGGATCAGCGTGTACAGCGCGTCCGGGCAGCGGGGTATTTCCGCGACCGTCGTCAGGGATGCCGATCCTGCCGCGGTGGTCACGCCGCGTCCGGCTCCCGGACGGTGCGGGGCCGTTCCTCGGGTGGGCCGCAGTGCCGTAGTGACGCCGGGTCAGCGGGGCCGGGACGCGAGGTAGATCACGCTCGCCGGCTCCCCCTCGGGGCGGCTGAATCGGGACGTGTCGACCGCCTCGACCCCGTCCAGCACCGCGGCGAGACCGTCATGGAGGGCGGGGTTGAGTCCCGGGCTCCACACCGCCAGCACGCCGTCCGGGGCCAGGGCCCCGCGGCAGGCGGCGAGACCCTCGCGCGCGTAGAGTCGAGCGTTGCCCGGAGCGGCGAGCCAACCCGGTCCGTTGTCGACGTCCAGCAGGATCATGTCGTAGGCGGACGACGCCGCCGAGATGAGGTCGGCGACGTCGGCGATCTGGATCGAGACCCGCCCGTCGTCGAGCGCTCGCCCGTTCGCCGCGGCGAACCAGCGCCGGTTCCACGCCACGACCGCCGCGCCGATCTCGGCCACCGTCACCCGCGCCACTCCCGGCTGGTCGAGCGCGGCGCGCAGAGTGTGGCCCGCCCCCAGCCCCCCCACCAGGACCTCGAGCCCGCGACGGTCCCCGGCGAGCCGTTCCCGGGCCAGCGCCGCCATCGCTCGCTCCGCCGACGAGCCGTGGCTGGCCATGAGGAAGCTGCCGCCGAGCGAGATCTGGTAGCCCTCGTCCCCGTCCGCGCTCCGGTAGCGCTGCAGCACGAGCTCGCCGAGGGGCGTCAGCTCGCGGTCGACGAGCTCGAGCTCAAGGTCCATCGGCCGCCTCCGGGCCCGGGTGGTCGGGGCCGAGGGCGCCGCCGGCCGCCACCGCGGCGATCCGGTAGGTGCCGCGGCGGGGGGTGGTCCGGTAGCCCGCCCAGGCCGCCGCCGCCAGCGAGCCGTCCGCGAGCGCGGCCTCGAGCCACGAGACCAGCCGCCTGGGCGGGGGCAGGGTCCATCCGGCCCCCCGCCGCAGGACCCAGCTCCGGTTGAGGCGCTCGTGGTGCCCCACCGGCGGCATCATCAGCAGCGGGAGCCCGAGTGCGGTGAAGAACACCAGCTCGCTCGGCTTGGTGATCAGCAGGTCCGCTGCTGCCAGAAGCCGGTTGAAGTCGCGGTAGTAGCGGTCGAAGTCGGAGTCGTACAGGACCCGGAGCGACCACTCCGGGAGGTCGTCGAGCCCCGCCCGCACGATCCATCGCCGGAAGGCGCCGGCGACGTCGTCGCGGGTTCCCGCGACCAGGGCGAGGCGGATCCTGCCCTCTCGGAGCGGCCCGGCGAGGGCGCCGAGCAGGCCGCGGGCCGAGTGGGCCTGGGCGCCGGCACCGCCGACCGCGAACACTGCCAGCGGCGGCCGGCCGCGCTGATCGCGTGGCAGCGGCGGGAGCTGGGACTCGAGCTGCCGGCGGTGCTCGTCGAGCATCCGTCGCCCCGGGTCCAGGCGCGACAGCCTGGCTGCCAGGTCGTGCTTGAGGGTCGCCAGGCCGCGGCCGCCCATCAGCTCGGGAGGTAGCGGGAAGCCGGTGAAGTGGATGCGGGCGCGGGCGACTCCATAGGACTCGAGGCGGCGGGCGGCCCGTCGGGAGGGCACGCAGTACTCGATCCGGCTCGCCCCAGGCTCGACCGGCGCCCAGATGCGGTGTAGGTCGGTGTCGGTGACCACGCACACGACCCGGGCCTCGGACAGACGGTCGGCCGCCAGCGCCGGGACGTAGAAGGTGGTCACCAGCGTCGCGCCGGTCTCGCGCAGGCGGCGTGCGAGCCCTTCACCGAGCCCGTCGTCGATACGGCGTGCGAGGCGGCGCTCCGCGCGTCCCGCGGGAACCGGCGTGCCGCGCGCCCCGCCGATGGCCGTCGCGCTGTCCAGCAGCCACCGGAACGGCGCCCCCGCCACCGCCCGCTGGGACAGTCGCGAGGTGCCCTCGTAGAGCTTTCGGACCCGCCGCCACAGCGCCTCTTCGCCAGGCTCGGTGAACGGCGCCCGGTCGACCCAGGCGAGCGGGACTCCCAGCTGATCGGCCAGCGCCGCGGCCGCCCGCAGGTGGCCGTAGCCCATCTCGACCCCCGCCACCAGAATCGGCCCGCCGCGAATCGTCGTGCTGTGCTCCACGGCGTCCATGAGAGCACACTTCCGGAGCACTTCACACCACCTTCAACCTGGGGCGCGATGCTCGCTCCCGTGATCACATCCGCGCTTCTCGCTGTGGCGGGTCTCGGGGTCGTGGTGGTGCTCGTCATGCTCGCCTGCCAGTGGTGGGTGCTGGCGAGGTCCGGAATGCACCCCGACATGGCCGAGCTGCCGCCGGTCTCCGTCCTCAAGCCCCTCAAGGGCGTCGACGCCGACCTCGAGGCCAATCTCGGCAGCTTCCTTCGCCTCGACTACCCCGACTACGAGGTCCTGCTCGGGGTTCAGGACCCGGGTGACCCTGCGCTCGCGGTGGCGCGCGAGATCGCTGCGCTCGACCGCCGGGTGAAGGTGGTGGTCGACGGCCGGGAGATCGGCTACAACCCAAAGGTCAACAACCTCGCGAACCTGCTCGCCGCGGCCCGGCACGACCTGCTCGTGATCTCGGACTCCAACGTCGCGGTCGGTCCCACCTACTTGCGCCGGATGGTCGAACGGCTTCGTCCGGAGGTCGGGCTGGTCACCTCGGTGATCCGCGGGACCGGCGGCCGCGGGCTCGGTGGTGCGCTCGAAGCGCTGCAGCTCAACACGTTCGTGATGGGGGGAGTGGCGAGCGTCAACGGGGTCGCCGGTCGGGTGTGCGCGGTCGGCAAGTCAATGCTGCTGCGCCGGCGGGATCTGGATCGCATCGGCGGCATGGCCGAGCTCGGCCGCTACCTCGCCGAGGATCAGGTCTGCGGCGAGGCGATCCGCGCCCTCGGCCTCGAGGTGGTGGTGAGCCCGGACCCGGTGGACAACGTTCTCGGCCCCGTGACTGTGGGGCGTTTCGTCGCGCGCCATCTCCGGTGGGCCAGGATCCGTCGCCGGATGAGCCCGCTCGGCTACACCTCCGAGCTGCTCGCCTACCCGCTGGCGCCGGCCCTGGCGGCCGCCGCCCTCGAGCCGGGCCGGCTGACCCTCACGGTCCTCGCCGCGGTCGCCCTGGTCACCGCGGTCGCCGCCGCGCTCGCCGAGGCCAGGCTCGGGGTCTCCCGCCGCCGCCCGCTCTACCTGCTGCTCGAGCCGCTGCGGGCGCTCCTGCTGGCGGCGCTATGGCCGGTACCGTTCCTCGGCTCCACCGTCCGGTGGCGGGGGCGGACCTTCCGGATCGGCCCGCGCACCCTGCTCGAGCCGCTCGGCGACGACGCGGGACTCACCCCGGCGCTGGTCGAGGCCTCCGAGCACGCCGCCGCCTGAGATCGGCGCTGTGGACCAACGTCCCACCGCCGCGAGGGCGGGGGTTTTGTTGCTTCGGGTCTCTGCGGTTGGTCCCGGGTGGGTGGGGCGTCGCCCTCACCACTTGGTGATCACGACCCGGGTGCCGTCCTTGGCCTCGACCGTCACCAGATTGCCGATGTCGGCCCGGCCGAGCACGCGCCATGCCAGCGAAGGATCGGCGGTCTTCCAGTCCCAGCGCTCGAGGGCGTTCAGCACCCCGTCGATCGGCACCGCGCACCGCACCCGGGCGTCGTCCGCGTCGACCGACACCAGCAGGTCGTCCTTCTTCTTCTCCACCGTCACCTTGGCGTCGCGAGAGTCGACCTTCACGTAGATCCCGTCGGGAGCGTCGTGAAGTGCCGCCACCGCGCGCAGCACCTGCTCGCGTTGCTCGCCGACCTCGGGCGGCACCGTGGCCTCCTCGAGGGCCTCGTCCGGAATCAAGGCGGTTGCCGCACGCAACGCGAGCAGCGGCACCGGAACCACGATCCTGAGGTCCTCCTCCGGCACCTTGACATCGACGATCATCCAGTCGGCGAGCAGGGTCGCCGCAACCAGGCCGGCGACTCCCGCGAGCAGCACGGCGCCGACGGTGGACAGCCCGCGTTCTCGATGTCGCATCACGTCCTCCTCCGTTCCTGCGGTCTCTACTCGATCCAGATCCGCACGTTGGCCTCGCGCGACGTGACCGTGACCAGGTCACCGTCGGGAAGGCTGTCGAGACTGGCGAGAAGGGAGCGAACATCGAGGTGGTTCTCGTCGTCGATCGAGAGTGCGTCGATCAGCGCCGACGGCACCGTGACGTCGACCTGGGCGTGCTCGTCCTCCTTCTGGCTGACGTGGATCCGCATCGTGCCACCCTGCTTGCGGACGGTGACGTCCGCTTCGCGTGAGGCGACGGTGACGAACTCGCCGTCAGGGGCATCACGCAGCGCTGTCATCACGGCCGGCCAGTCGATGTCGACGTCGTCATCCAGCTCGAGCTCGACCCGGCCTTTGTGGAAGCCCTCGACGTCGATCCCGTCGAGCACCGCCAGGACGAGGGTCATCGGCAGGTGGACCTTGACGTCGGCCTCCTCGGCGGTGTCGGTGACGTGCACGTTCAGCCAGCGGACCGGCTCGCCGGCTCCGAGCGGAACCGCGACAGCGAGGACTGCGGCGAGAATCAGGTTTCTTTTGATCGACATCGGGCACCTCCTGTGTCACCGGTGAAAACGCAGCCTGCGGGGAAAGGTTCTCGGAGGATCCTCGCAGGCGTGGGCCGGGTCGAGCTGTGGCTGGATCGGAGGGCTCTCGAGGGCCCACGCCCACGAGGATCCTGCGGCGCGCTTCGCGCGTGGGGCTTCAGTGCTCCTGCGGCATCAGGATCCAGAGCAGGATGTACACCAGGATGCCGGGAAAGGCGGCCGAGAGCACCGAAACCAGCACGTAGAGGATCCGAACGACGGTGGGTCGCCAGCCGAGCCACCTGGCGATGCCGCCGCACACTCCGGCGATGAGCCGGTCGTCGGACGATCGATGCAGCTTGGAGCCGTTTGCCGGAGCCATGCTCGTCCTCCCTCGGGAGATCGCGCTGCTCTCCCGCCGGTTGACCCACTCCATGGTACGTCCGTCGCACGGCCGGGTTCATCACGGCATACAATCCAGGGAGGGCTGGTCCCGTTCGGGAGACCCGCCCCGAGGATGTCATCGTGCCGAGGGACACCCGCAAGGCTGACGTGCCCACCGCCCGATTCGAAGCTCCGGGCGGAGCCGGGTGTCCGCGCCGGAGTGATGAGGAACGCAAGCTGCTGAAGATCCGGCCGGCCGAGGGGCGGCGGCCGCTGTGACCGCCGACGGCGTCGGACGGCGCGACGCGAGTTCCGCGGCGCTGGCGACCTGGCTGCTCCGGGTCGAGGTGGCGCGCCGGCAACGGCGGCTCTACGACGGGGACCACCCGGCGCTCGAGCCGGCCTTCCGCCAGCTGGACGAGGCCACGGCCCAGCTGGCCCGCGGGAGCGTGGTCGTGCCGGTGACGCCGAAGGGATTCCGGGTCCAGGGCGAGCTGCTCGACGGGCACGCCGGGCGCACCGAGCGTCTGGCGGTCGAGCTGTTCCGGCACGGCGTGGTCGTGATGATCGTCAAACCGCCGCTTGCCCGGGAGACGGTCCGGCGGCTGGTCGAGCTGACCTCGGCGCTGGCCGAGTCGCCGACCGAGGCCGACCGCGAGGCCCTGCTCGGCGAGGCGGGCGAGCTCGACGGCGTCGAGCTGGTGCCGCTCGACCTCGGCTGGTTCATCTTCGCCGACGGTCTCGAGTCGGTGGCTTCCGACCGCAGCCGGCTCTGGAACGGGCTGGTGGCGAAGCTGACCGGGGGTGTGCTGGACCAGGAGGGCGCCGCCTCTCCGGGTGAGCTCGCCGAGCTGCTCGAGGAGGCGGGCGATCCGACCGGGCTGCTGCGCGTGATGGTCGACCACATGATCCAGGTGCTCGGCGACTCGGAGCGTGAGGGAGCGCACCTCGACGGGGTCGGACTGATCGCGTCGGTGCGCGAGGTGATCGCCGGCCTCGGCGAGCAGAACTCCCGCAGCGTCGCCCGGCTGATGATCCAGCACGCGGACCAGCCGGGCTCGCTCCGCTCCCTGCTGCCCGAGATCCTGCCGGTGGAGCTCTTTCTCGATGGAGTCGAGGCGCTGATCGCGGACGGAGTGCCGCTTCCCCGGCCCGTGGTCGGCAACCTCGAGCGCCTGGCGGCGGACAACCCCGCCGCGCCCGATCCCTGGCGGCGGCGTGGGGTCGAGGTCGACGGGGCGGCCACCACCCGGGCGGTTCGGGCGCTCGAGCGCCTCGGGCTCGTCCACACCGACGACGGACGTCAGCGGGTTCCCTGGTTCACCGATCACCCCGGCCTGCCGGCGTTTCTCGCCACGATCTCTCCCCACCCCGAGCTGGTCGATGCGTTCGAGGCCCACGCGATGAGACGCCACCTGGAGCAGCTGATGCGGGTGGCGTTCCAGCTCTTCCCCCGGAGCGAGCTGGCGTCGGCGGTCGGCGGCCGGCTGAGCGAGAAGTTCTTCGAGCACCTCGAGCTGGGGGAGTTCAGCGAGGCGGGCGAGATCGTGCGGGAGCTGATGGCAAGCCGCGACCCGCTGCTGCGCGAGAAGATCGTCGGCATTGCCGGGCTCGGCGCGATGCTCGACGCGGTCAGCATCTGGGGCAAGGAGCACTGGCCCGACGTGGCCCGAATCGTCGCGCTGATCGGGCGCGACCTGAGCGCGGCGATCGTCACCCGGCTTGCGTCCGAGAAGGGCATGTCACGCCGCCGGAGGCTGCTGGAGATGGCGGTGACGATCGGGGAGCCGGCGGTCCCTGCGATCCGGCCGATGGTCGACGACCCGCGCTGGTTCGTGGTGCGCAACGGCCTGCTGCTGCTGCGGCGGATCGGGGACCGGTCGGTGGTCGAGCGGGCGCGGGAGCTCGTCGGGCACTCGGACTCACGGGTCGTGGCCGAGGCGGTCAAGACGCTGGTGACCTTCCGAGACCCCGACTGGGCTCGCGGCGTGAGGATGCTCGCCCAGCACGAGGACGAGGCGGCGTGGCGAGAGGTCCTCGCCCTGTCGAGGCGGCTCCGCCACCCGGAGATCGGCAGGTTGATCGCCCAGGAGCTGTCGTCTCGGCGTGGCGCCAGGCTTCGCGAGCCCGAGACCCTCGACCTCATCGAGGCCCTCGGCGGGTTTCCCACTCATGAGTCGGTCCAGGCTCTCGACCGTCTGGCGCGGCTGCAGCAGTGGCGCCACCCCTTCCGCCTGACCCCGCTGTGGGAGGCGGTCGCACGGGCGGCGGGCCGGATGCCCTCCGCGGCCGGCGCCGAGGTGCTGCGCCAGGTCGCCGAGCTGCGCGACCCCGCGGCCGACGTGGCCCGCGAGCTGCTCGCCGGGCGGATCGGAAAAGACGTGCGATGACCGCGGCCCAAACCTCCTCGATCCATCTCCTGAACGGTCTGCTCACCGATCTGGCGGCCGGAGTGGTGACCAGCGTGCTCTACTCCCCGGACCATCCCAGGGCGGAGCACGCGCGGACCTCGCTGGTGGAGAAGCTCGGCCTGCTGCACGCCGCGCGCGACCAGGGGGGTGCCGGCGGAGAACCCGAGGTCTCGATTCTGCTGCTGGATGGCGAGCTCTTCGTCCAGGGGCGACCGATCACCCGGATGGGAGACCAGGTCGGCTCCCTCGTGCGACGGCTGGGCCGCCACGAGATCGAGCGGATCCTGTTCAGGCCCGGCACGACCGCCGAGGAGGTCGGCGCCCTGCTGGAGTTCCTGGCCGACGCGCCGGGCGCCGAGCCCCCGCCGCTGCCCCACGTCGCGTTCGGTCGGGTCGTGGTCCGGGACGGGGCCTACGGCTCCGACCGACCGCCCGAGGACGAAGAGGTCGTGGTCCGCGATCGGGTCGGCATCATCCAGGACGTCTTCTCGTCCTTCGTCGCCGGGCGACCGCTCTCGGTGGTCACCCTGGAGGACCTGGTGGCCGGTCTCGCCCGCCGGCTGCAGAGGACCGAGGACCCTCTCAACCTGCTCGCGCCGGTCGAGGACCCGCTGAGCTGGCCGGCGGCGCACGCCTACAACACGGCGGTGCTGTCGCTGATGCTGACGATCCCGCTCGGGCTCGACGAGGAAGCACGACTGGACCTCGGGCTGGCCGCGGTGCTCCACGACCTGGGCAAGGTCGACATGGCGCCCGAGCTCGTGCACCAGGAGCTGGCGCTGGAGGGTGAGCCGTGGGAGCTGGTGCCCGACCACCCGCGCCGGGGACTGGAGCTGCTGCTGCGGACCTCGGAGCTGCCCCCGATCGTCCCGATCGTGGCCTTCGAGCATCACCTCGAGATGGACGGGGGCGGCTTCCCGAGCCTGCCCGAGCCCCGACCGCCGCACCCGGCCGCCGCGCTGGTCGCGGTCGCGGAGCGATTCGACATTCTCCACACGGTCCGTGCCCCGCGGGGGGTGGTGGCCCGGGACAGCCTGGGCGCGGTGCTCGAGCAGCTCGCCGGGGCCACACTCGACCCCTTCATGGTGCAGACCATGCGGGTGATCTGGGAGCTCTCGGAGATGGCCGGCCGCGATCGGCCGGAATCCGGCTGAGCTGTGTGCGAGCGAGCCGTCACACCACCAGTACCGACGCGAGTGCGCCACCCAGCATGGCGCCGGTGAGCACGTCGCTGGGGTAGTGGACGCCGAGCACGATCCGTGAGGCCGCGACCAGGCAGGCAAGCGGAACGTAGATCACGAGCAGCGGAGGAAGCAGACCGGCCACCGTGACCATCGACATCACCGCGTGCAGCGTGTGCCCGGAAGGGAACGAGCCGGCGTCGGGATAGGCGGTTCGCTGCGGTGGGCCGCCGGCCACCAGGCAGGGCCGGGTCCGCCCGCAGGTCCGTTTGAGCGCCTGCTGGAGTGCGAGCCCGACCAGCGAGGCCGCGACGAAGCGGCCCGCGGTCGCGGCCGGGTGGAAGCCGAGCACGAACAGCGCGGTCAGGACCGACAGGTACCAGTCGCCGAGCCGTGACGCCCCGCGCAGGGTGGCCAGCACCGCCGGCGCGGTGATGCGCACCGAGGCCCGGCAGGACAGGTCGAGGTCGAGGACCTGGATTCGGCTGAGGGTCGTCGTGACGAGCTGGCCCATGTCCGGATGGTGCGACCCGCACGCCAAGCTCGCGGGTAGACCCGGTGAAGCCGGAGTAAAGATATGAGGGTCAGAGGGTTGGACGCTTCAGAGCCGTCAACTCCGGGACGGGTACAATGGCCCCATGAGTCACCTGGACCGGTGCGGCCCGAGGTCGGTGGATGGTTGAGCTGGGCCTGGCGCTCCTCGCTGGCGTCGCGGGTGGCGTGGCGGTCGCAGCGGTGCTGGTCGCACTGCTCCCGCGGATCCTGCGGCGGGCCGGCGCCGAGCTCACCGAGGCTGCCGGCGCGGCCGTGCGCCGAGGTGTCGAGGAGGGCGCTGCGGAAGCACTGCCGCAGGTGCGGGAGGAGGTCCGTCGGGGGGCGGTGGACGCCGCCGACGAGGTCCTTCCCCGGCTCCGGGAGGAGATGCGGACCGGCCTCGAGTCGGCGGTCGACGAGGTGGTCGGTGAACGCCTCGGGCGTGCCGGGCGCAGCGCGCTGAAGACTGGCTCGTCGGTGGTCGAGGCGGGTCTCGATCTCCTCCTCGGCCGCGACGACCGCGACGGGGATCGTTGACGTGGGGCCGGTACGAGTCGGACAAACCACCAAGACACCACGACACCACGACACCACGACACGTAACCATCTCAGAGCTCGAAGGGCTCGTCGTCGGCTCCGACCTCGAACGGCTCGCCGCCGCCCTCGGGCACCTTCCAGCGGCGGACCGAGCGCTCCTCCCGGATCTTCGCGAGCCCCCGACGCAGGAGGTTGTGGAGGATGATCCGGTTCTGGAGATCGCCGCCGGGCAGCTGGCTGAGCACCTCCTGGACGCTGTAGAAGCCGTTGATCCGCGACAGCACGAAGCCCTCTGCCGGGGCACAGTCGAGGTTGAGCAGCTCGTCCAGGCGGGCGGTGGGCTCGAGGATCACCCGCCCCGAGATCGCGCTCGTGTCGAGCCGCTCGACCAGCCGTCCCTCGGTGGCCGAGAACGCCCGCCTCGCCTCGGGCTCCGAGCCCCACTTCTCGCGCGCGGCCGAGAGCAGGTTGTAGGCGTCGAGCAGACGGTCGCGGTCGATCCGGTCCTCGACGTCGCGCAGCGCGTCGTTCCATGGCGCGTGACTCCACCCGGGGGTCGCCCTGCGGATCTCGGTCGGCGTCTCGAGCCGCAACCACCCTCCCTCGAGGCCCACGAAGACCACCCGCATCACGGCGAAGTCCGGCACTCTGGCTGCAAGGGCGATTTCCTCGATCGTGCGCTCGCCGTCGAGCTGCTCGACCACGGCCTGCCCGACCTCGCCGGGTGGGGTGGGGAGGGGCTGGTGGAGGGGAACCGGCACGCAGGCGGCGCTCGGGATCCTGCGGGCGAAGAGCGCCCGCTCGTCGCGCTGGCGGTGACCCTCGAGCAGGATCCGCTGGACCGGGATCTCGAGCTCGATGAAGTCGCGCTCCGGCAGCTCGCCGTCGAGGAAGCGGAAGTTCGCCTCCTCCCAGGTCATCAGGTCGTACAGGCTCTCCTCGGTCTTGACCCGCATCACCGCGGCGAGGTCGTCGCGCGTCAGATGGCCCATCTGGACCACCAGCTCGCCCAGCATCACCCGGCAGTGGGCCTGCATCTCGATCAGGTACTGGAGCTCGTCCTCGGTCAGGTAGCCCCACCCCACCAGGTAGTAGCCGAGCATCTCGCGGGGGTTGTCCGAGGACACCGTCACCAGCGTGCCGCGGCGCAGGATGATGCGTTTGGTGTAGCGGGTCCCGTCGATCACCAGCGTGCCGGTCTTCATCGCCGAGGAGAGCCACTGCACCAGGTCGGCGAACGGCATGGTGCGCAGGTTTCCGGCGATCGACACCCGCTGGTCCTCCTCGGCGGTCCGGTTCGTGCAGGCGGGCCGGGGCTTTCCGCCGCGACGCGCATGCTCAATGTACCCCACTCGGCGGCCGTCGGGACGCGGAGTTGGAGTAGGCTGCGAGGGTGCTGGACGCCACCGGTCTGAGGTTGGTCGCCACCTGCGCCCGCGGGCTCGAGGAGGTGGTCGCCGCGGAGCTCGACGCCCTCGGTGCGGCCGGCGTGGTCGCAGGCCGGGGAATGGTCTCCTGTACCGGGCCCGTGGCCCTCCTGTGCCGTGCCAATCTGTGGCTGCGAGCCGCGATGCGGGTGGTCGTCGGGATCGGCGACGGACCGGTCGCCGGGCGCGACGACCTCTACCGGCTCGCCGTCGGGCTCGAGTGGGAGCGCCTGCTCGACCCTTCGACCAGCTTCGCCGTGGAAGCCGTCGGCCGACATCCCGCCTTCCCCGATCACCGGTTCGCCGCACTGGTCGTCAAGGACGCGGTGGCCGACCGCCTCCGGCGGCGTTTCGGCCGGCGACCCGACGTCGATCGCCGCAACCCCGACCTGAAGATCCACCTCCATCTCGGATCGCGTCGGGCGAGCCTCGCCCTCGACTCCAGCGGTGAGCCCTTGTCGCACCGCGGCTACCGGCCGCGCGGCGGGCCGGCTCCCCTCGCGGAGAGCCTCGCAGCCGGCATCCTCGAGCTGGCGGGCTACGACGGGACACAGACCCTGGCCGACCCGATGTGCGGCACCGGGACCCTCGCCGCCGAGGCGGCCTTGATCGCCACCCGCACTGCACCGGGGCGGCGGCGCTCCTTCGCGTTCGAGCGCTGGCCGTCCGTCGACCCGGTCGTGATCGCGGCCGAGCGCGAGCGGGCGACGGCCGCCGTGCGCCGGGCTCCTGCCCCGATTCTGGCGTCGGACTCGGACCCGCGCGCGGTCGCGGCGAGCAGCCGCAACCTCGCCGAAGCCGGCGTCGCGTCCGCGGTGCGGCTCGAGCGCCGCGATGTGCGCGAGCTCGCGCTCGAGCCCGGCGCCATGGTGGTCTCCAACCCCCCGTACGGTCACCGTATCGGCGAGGTCGGCGAGCTGGCCGAGCTCTAC
Source organism: uncultured Acidobacteriota bacterium (assembly GCA_963714745.1). Taxonomy (GTDB): domain Bacteria; phylum Acidobacteriota; class Thermoanaerobaculia; order Thermoanaerobaculales; family Sulfomarinibacteraceae; genus CAVQPK01. Next base: position 48,121 of record CAVQPK010000005.1, on the reverse strand, counting down.
CGGGAGCTGGGGCGGGCGCTGAAGGCGGGCGCCGCCGGCTGCGTGGCATGGCTCCTGATCGGCGAGCCCGCGCTGTCCCGCGAGCTCGGGCTCAAGGCGTCGCGCAAGATCCCGCTGTACAACGGACCGATCGAGTGCCGTCTCCTGCGCTACGAGCTCCGCGCTCCACCCGGGTAGAATCGTCCGGGTCATGTCGAGGCAGGTTGAATCCAGGCGTTTCGCCATGGGGCGTGCCGGACGGCAGGCGCTGATGACCGGTCTCGCGGTGCTGGCGGCGGTCACCGGCGTGGCGCAGGCGCTCCCGCCGGAGCTGGACCTGCCGCAGCTTCCCGCGCGGCTCGAGGGCACGTGGTCGCTGGCCTACAGCCGTCCCGAGGGCGCGCCGGCGACACAGCCCGGGGGCGCGAGCTGGAGGCTGGTCGAGGTCCCCGGCAGGCTGCCGCCCCCGACCGCGGACGAGCGGGGCGATCACGCGTGGTTGCGGGTCCGCTTCCGGCCGCCGGCGTCGGCCTCGCAGGTGCCGCTGGCGCTGCGCTTCTTTGAGCTGGCCGACGCCGACGAGGTCTTCCTCAACGGGGTCCGGATCGGAAGCACCGGCTCGTTTCCGCCCGGCTTCTCGGCGTCGTGGGTCTTCGAGCGCGTCTACGACATCCCCACCGGCCTGGTCCGCACCGGCCAGCCGAACCTGCTCGAGGTCCACCTCTACGACCTCGGGGGCCTGCGGCGGGCCGGAGTCCGGCCGGCCGAGCTCGGGCCGCTCACCGACCTGCTCCGGGCGTCGGCCCGCCGCTCCGCGGTCATCGTCGGGTTCGCAGTCTTCTTCGCCATTGTCGGCGCCAACCATCTCTTCCTGTCGTGGTTCCTGCCCCGTCCGGCGGCCCGCCCCAACCTGGCCTTCGCCCTCTTCGCCTTCGTCTCGGCGGTCTACGTCGCGCTCCACTCGGAGCTGCTGGTCGGGCTGCCCGTCGCGACCGCTGTGGCCGACCGCGTGCGGCTCGCGTTGCTGCCGGTGTCGATCGCGCTGCTGGTGGTCTTCGTCTACGCCTTCTTCGAGCGCCGGCTCCCGCTCGCGGTCCAGGGCCTGCTCGGCGCGCTCGCGGTGGTTGCGTCGGTACCGCTGCTGTCACACCCGCTGCTCGCCTCGGTGCGCTACGTGCAGCTGATCGTGGCGATCACGGCGTTGCTCGCGATTCCGGTGGCACGGGTGGTGTTCGCGACCGCGCGGCGCAGCCCGGGCTACGCCCGGGCGTTGGCGGTGGTGCTGGTGGTCTACACCCTGTGCGGCCTGTGGGACCTCGCGCGCGAGCTCGGCGCGGTCGCGACCCCGCGCCTGTCGGTGGCGGGCCTCGTGTTCCCTCTCGGTTTCGTGCCGTTCTACGTCGTGATGGCCCTGATCCTCGCCCATCGCTACTGGCAGCACTACCGCCTCGCGACCATCGACACCCTCACCGGCCTCCTGCGCCGGGACGCGTTCCTCGAGCGGCTCGGCGAGGAGGCCGAGAGAGCCCGCCGCACCCGGCAGGTGGTCGTCGCGGCGATGCTCGACCTCGACGGCTTCAAACGGGTCAACGACACCGTCAGCCACGCCGCCGGCGACATCGTGCTGCGCGGAATCGCCGGTATCCTGCGCTCGCGGCTGCGCCCCTTCGACGTGGTCGGCCGGTGGGGCGGCGACGAGCTGTGCGCGGCGCTCGTGGTTCCCGATGTCGCCGAGGGCCTGGTGGCCCTCGAGCGGGTCCGGGCCGAGATCGGCGAGAAGCGCTACCTGCTCGAAGGCCGCACCTACGGGCTCACCGCGAGCATCGGCGCGGCCTTCGACCCGGTGGTCGGCGCGGTCGACCCGGGCCGCCTCCTCCAGGCCGCCGATCGTGCCCTCTACCGCGCCAAGGCGGCCGGCGGCAACCGGGTGGAGAGCGAGGTCGCGGCGCCCGTGCACGAGCCCGATCTCCGGCGCAACGGCAGCGTGGGCGGCGCGAGCTGATCCCCGCGCCCGGCGCGCGGGCCGGGGCGAACAGCGCCCGTGGGGGAGAGAACCACCACGACACGAAAACAGAGAGCCCCCGCCCACCCGGAGGTGAGACAGCTCAGCGGGTACCGGTGCGCGGGCCGTGGGTGTGGCGCCCGTGAGTGAAATGAACGCAAAGACGCCAAGGCGCCAGGACGCAACGAAGCCGATGGTGATTCGAGATGCGGCGCCGAGTCCCGGAGCATCTTCGTTTTGAACAGCGTGATGGACGGCGGTCTCGTCCCCGGAGCGGGCGGTCCCGCCGCGCGAAGCGCGGCCCCGAGGCCAGCGGGAGCCGGGCGAGCGAGCGGCTCGTTCGTCCGGCTCCCGCTGGCCTTCGGGGGCGGCTGCCCCGGGCAGCCGCCGGGACCTCACCGGCCGTGACCATCCCTGCGATGGATCTGTGCCTCGGTGCCTTGTATGTTCGAAGCGGTGTCTCGATGGATCGGATCGTCGTCGTCGGCGGTGCGGAGGCTGTGGGAAACGGGTAGGGCCCCGTTTTCCACAACTCCGCACCGGATTGCGGGTCGAGATCGAACGAAGTGGCCGCGGTACGCGAGACCGTATGTGCCTTGGTTCAAGGACCGTCACAGAGCGAGGATCCGCGTGCCGTGAAGCCCTCTGCTTTAGCCCGAACGGTTGGTCGAACGGCGAGTTCGCATCTGCAAGGCAGGGACGGCGGAGGGAAGGGCCCGGGAAGGTGGACAGGATGGGTGTCATGAATGTCGTTGGGCTCGACATCGCCAAGGACGAGATCGAAGGGTGTCTGCTTCCTCGTCTGACGCGGCTCACAGTGGAGTACACAGACACCGGGCTCGAGGAGCTCTCCGAGTGGCTCCGGAAAGAAGAAGCGGACCTCGTCGTCATGGAGGCAACCGGGGGCCTGGAGATCCGAGTCGCCGCCCACCTCGCTGCCCGGACCTTTCCGGTGGTCGTGATCAACCCACGTCAAGTGCGGGATTACGCAAAGGCGTTGGGCATCCTCGCGAAGACTGACCGGATCGACGCTGAGGTGATCGCCCGATTCGGCAGGGACGTCAAACCCGAGCCTCGACGAATCCCCGACGAGGTCTCGCGAGCTTTGGCTGAGCTCACGAAGCGTCGGCTAGCTGTCAAGGAGATGATCGTCGCCGAACAGAATCGCCTCAGTCGTGCAATCTCGGCAGAGGTCAAGCACGGCATCCGCCGTCATATCGACTTCCTCCGTCGTGAGGTCGATGACATCGATGCAAGACTGAGAGAATCCATCAAACAGTCGCCGATCTGGAGGACCCGCGAGAAGCTCCTGCGATCCGTGCCCTCAATCGGTCCCGTCACTGCGAACGCTCTCGTCTCCCTCTTGCCCGAGCTCGGTCTCCTCACGCGCCGCGAGATCGCCGCCCTGGTCGGAGTCGCCCCTTATAACGACGACTCCGGCTCCCACACCGGGAAACGCCACATTCGGGGCGGGCGCGGTGCTGTCCGACGAGCCATCTATATGGCGACGATCACGGCCATCCGATGCAATCCTGCCATCAAACCACTTCACCAGCGACTCACCGCCAAAGGAAAAGAACCCAAGGTCGCCCTCGTCGCGTGTATGCGCAAACTCCTTCTCATCGCCAATGCGATCCTGCGTGACGGCCGGCCCTGGGATCCCGATTACCTGCCCGCTGGCGCTTGACAGCGAACACGGTTGCTCTGTGGTCTCTCACGCGCGATCAGGGGACACCACCACCAGCCCAACTGACCGACAGCCTCGTGGCGTCTTGGCGTTTCAGACTTCCGACCGTCCCGGGCGGGAGCTCCGTCCTCATCCACGAATGCCGTCTCGAACGACACCGTGGTCGACCGCTCGCAAGCGCCAGCGGGTCAGGGGATTGAGGAGTCAGGAGGGGCGCAGACGGCGGTCGGCCGTGCTATCGTCGGCGGCGATGCCGAGTCCAGTTCGCATCGCCTTCCGCGACCTCGCCAAGCGCTACGACTCCCGGGTGGTCTTCAAGGCCGTCTCCGGCGACGCGTTGCCGGGGGAGGTGCTGGTGATCACCGGGCCGAACGGCTCCGGCAAGTCGACCCTGGTGCGCATCCTGTGCGGCCTGCTGCGGTCGACCCGGGGCGAGGTCGGCCTGGAGCGAGGACGGCGGCGGACGCTCGCCCGCGCCGACTGGCGCCACCACCTCGGCATCGTGGCGCCCGCGATGGCGGTCTACGAGGAGCTCGGTGCGATGGAGAACCTCGCGTTCTTCGCCCGGGTCCGGGGCATGGGCCAAGCCCGCGACCGTTGCCGCGAGTGCCTCGAGAAGGTCGGCCTCGACCCCGCCCGCACCACGCCGGTGGCGGGCTTCTCGACCGGGATGACCCAGCGGCTCAAGATCGCCCAGGCGATGCTGCACGACCCCGCCGTCCTGATGCTCGACGAGCCCGGCTCGAACCTCGACCCGAGCGGACAGGACTGGCTCGAGTCCTACACCCGGGACGCCGCCGCGGGCGGCCGCACCGTCATCCTGGCCACCAACGACCGCCGCGAGATGCAGTGGGGGAGCCGCCGTGTCGAGCTCGCTGGCTGAGGTCGCCGCGGTCTTCGTCAAGGACCTGCGGGCCGAGTTCAGGACCCGGGTCGCGCTCAACGCGGTCGGCCTGTTCGCGCTCACCACGCTGGCGGCGGTGGCCTACACCATCGGGCCGTTCCGGCTCGCCCCCGACGACCGCCCGTTCCTGCTCTCGGCGCTGCTGTGGATCGTGCTCTTCTTCGCCGCCATGGCCGGCCTCGACCGGTCGTTCGTCAAGGAGGAGGAGACCCACACCGCGCCGCTTCTGCGCCTGGCCGCCGCGCCCGCTGCGTGGTGTGGGCCGGCAAGCTGCTGTTCAACCTCGCGCTGCTCGCCGTCCTGATGCTGATCCTGGTGCCACTGTACTGCGTGCTGATGGCGTTCGAGGTGGCCGACCCGTGGCTGGTTCGTGGCCGTGCTCTCGGCCGGCGGCGCCACCCTCGCCGTCGATCACCACCATGGTCGCCGCCATCATCGCCCGGGCGATGACCCGCGGCGCACTGTTCGCGGTGCTCTCGCTCCCGCTGCTGCTGCCGTTGCTCATCTTCCTGATCCAGGGCACCATGGCCGCAGCCCGGGGAGAGGTCGAGGGCGTCCTGGCTTCGCTGCGGGCCGTGATCTCGCTCGGGGGCATCATGACGGTGCTTTCGGTGTTCCTGTTTCCAGTCGTGTGGAACGACTGACGTCCGAGAGCTGAGGGGCTGGAGCGCGATGCAAGCCAAAGCCATGCTGAAGTGGGTCCTGCTGGTGTGGATGGCCGTGATCATCTGGGCGGCCTTCTTCTATGCGCCGTCCGCGGCCGGCTTCCAGGGTGAGTCGGCCCGGATCGTCTTCTTCCACGTGCCCACCGCCTGGGTGGCGACCCTCGCCTTCCTGGTCTCGTGCGTGACCTCGGTCCTCTACCTCGTGCGCCGGGACCCGATGGACGATGTCCGCGCGGCCTCCTCGGCGGCCCTCGGCCTGCTCTTCGCCCTGCTCGCCACCGTCACCGGGTCGATCTTCGCCCGAATCATGTGGGGCTCGTACTGGAACTGGGACCCGCGCGAGACCTCGATCACCATCCTGCTCCTCATCTACGCCGCCTACTTCGCGCTCCGATCGGCGGTCACCGACCCCGAGCGGCGCGCGACACTGGCGGCGGTCTACGCGATTCTGGCGTTCGTGACGGTGCCGTTCCTGGTCTTCGTGGTGCCGAGGATCTACTGGTCGCTGCACCCGGACACGATCATCAACACCCAGGCCAAGCTCAACATGGACTCGCGCATGTTCCAGGTCCTGATGGGGTCGTTGATGGGATTTACGGGTCTGTTCGCATGGTTATACACTATTGAGTGTCGGATCGCCCGGATCCGGCTCGTGCGCCAGCAGGAGGGTCTCGAATGAACGACATGCTCGGCATCATGCTGGTCACGCTGATCATCTGGGTCGGCCTGTTCGGCTACGTGTACCGGGTGGACCGCAAGGTCCGCCAGCTGGAGGACTCATGAGCGATCCCAAGCGCCAGCGACGGCTGTGGTACGTCGTCGGCGGCGTCATGATCGTGGCTTTTCTCGCCTTCGGGGCGACCTCGTTCAAGTCCAACCTGACCCCCTACGTCTCGTTCGACGAGGCGATGCGGGCCGCCGGCAAGGTCCAGGTCGCGGGCGGGCTGGTCGCCGACTCGACCCGCTACCTCGAGGACACCGAGCAGCTCAGCTTCGGCCTCGTGGACGAGGCGGGCCGCACCATGCCGGTGGTCTACACGGGCGTCAAACCGGGCAACTTCGAGGAGGCGACCCAGATCGTCGCGATCGGCACCTGGAAACAAGGCGCGTTTCACGCCGACCAGCTGCTCGTGAAGTGCCCGTCCAAGTACCAGGGGGTCGAGGAGGACGTGACGCAGCACGGCTGAGGCCGACGCGGTCCGTCCGACTGCCCGCACCCTGAACCCGAGGGGGAGTGATGTACGCACCAGGATTCATGCTGCTGTGGGTGGCGTTTCTGCTCGGCGTCCTGTCCACGGTCGGCTTCGCGCTCGCCGGTGAACGCCGCGAACACTGGCTGCGGCTCGCGCGCCAGTCCTATGTCCTGATGACCGCGGCCATCGTGGTCGCCAGCGCCCTGCTCATGTTCCTGCTGGTGCGCCACGACTACCGGCTGTTCTACGTCTACTCCTACTCCGACAACAGCCTTGCCGCTGCGCTACCTGATCTCCAGCTTCTGGGCCGGCCAGGAGGGCAGCTTCCTGCTCTGGATCTTCTGCGGGCGTGCTGCTCGGCCTTCCCCTGATGCGCTTCGCGCGGCACTACGAGAGCCGGGTGATGGTCGTCTACAACGCCACCCTGCTGTCGCTGATCGTGCTGCTGCTGCGGCAGAACCCGTTCCGCTTCCACCAGGGGCTCACCGCCGGCAACATCCCGATGGACGGCCAGGGCCTCAACCCGCTGCTGCAGAACCCGTGGATGGTCATCCACCCGCCGATCATGTTCATCGGCTACGCGTCGCTCGCGATCCCGTTCGCGTTCGCGATCGCGGCCTTGTGGATGCGGCGCTACGACGAGTGGACCCGGGTCTCGCTGCCCTGGGTCCTGCTCACCCTCGGCACCCTCGGCACCGCGATCATGCTCGGCGGCTACTGGGCCTACGAGACCCTCGGCTGGGGCGGCTACTGGGGCTGGGACCCGGTCGAGAACGCCTCCCTGGTGCCGTGGCTCGCGACCGCCGCGCTGATCCACGGCCTGCTCCTCCAGCGGGGAAGGCGGCGCTTCCGGCGGCTCAACCTCGTGCTGGCGATGCTGGCCTACCTGCTGGTGGTCTACGCGACCTTCCTGACCCGCTCCGGCGTGCTGTCCGACTTCTCGGTGCACTCCTTCGTCGACCTCGGTATCACCGGCTGGCTGGTCTTCAACATGATGTTCTTCCTCGTGCTCGGCGTCGCCCTGCTCGGCTGGCGCTGGCGCGACATCCCGACCGAGAGCGGCGACGAGCCCTTCTTCTCGCGCACCGTCTTTTTCAACATCGGCATCCTGCTCCTGATCCTGCTCGGGCTGGTGGTCGGCGTCGGGACCTCCGCGCCGCTGATCTCGCGGCTGTGGGGCCAGCCGGCCCAGGTCGGGCCCGACTTCTACAACCGGATGGGCTTCTGGCTCGCGGTGGTCTTCGCCCTGGTGCTCGCCGTGACCCCCTTCCTCGGCTGGCGCAAGGCCGCCGACGGAACCGGCCGTCGGCTGCTGATCGTGGCCGCCGTCACCGCCGCCCTGCTCGGGCTCGGCGCGGTCTTCGGCCTCCACGGCTACCGAGCCTTCGTCTACGCCGGCGCCGCCCTGTTCGCGATCGCCGCCAACCTGTGGGCGGCGGCGGAGAAGATCCTCGCGCGCCAGTGGCGCAGCGCCGGGGGCATCGTCGCCCACGTCGGCCTCGGCCTGATGCTGCTCGCCTTCCTCACCACCGGCTGGTTCGACCGCGGCGAGAAGGTGCGTCTGGCCAAGGACTCCCCACGGCAGGTCCTGGGCTACACGCTCACCTTCAGGGGCGTCGAGAAGCCCACCCCGGCCGCTCGCGACGCGATGGTGGTCGAGGTCACCGCACCGAGCGGCAAGAGCTTCGTGCTCAAGCCCAAGATGTGGGTCAACCGCAAGTCCAACCAGCTGATCGCCAACCCGGACATCCAGTCGTTCCTGACCTCGGACCTCTACCTCGCGCCGGTCGAGTTCGACCCCGGCGAGGAGGCCCCGGTGAGCGGCCGGCTGCTGCTCACCAAGGGTCAACCGGAGCCCTTCAAGGACTGGGAGCTGACCTTCCTCGCCTTCGACATGGCCAACCAGAGCGCGGTCCCAGGCGCGCTCACGGTCGGCGTCGTGGTGCGCCTCGAGCGCCCGGGCGCCGAGCCGGTCGAGCTCGAGCCGTCCGTGGTCTCGGCCGACGGCGGCGTGCAGGCGGTCGCGGTCGACATCCCCGGCACCGACGGCGGCCGGCTTCGGGTCGCGGGTCTCAACGCCTCCGCGGGCCAGGTGCAGGTCGAGCTGCTCGGGCTCTCCGGCGGAATCGCGCGCTCGGTGGTGCTCGGCAAGGGCGAGACCCTCGCCTACGGCGATCTCGCGATCACCTTTCGTGACTTCGATCTCAGCGACTTCGACCCCGAGGCCGGCAAGATCAACTTCGACGCCGTGTTCGAGGTCGAGCGGGAGGGGACCGTCGCCGAGGTCCGTCCGTCGTTCAGGGGCGGCGCCGGCGCACCGACCGTCACCCCGGCCGCGGTCCCTGGCGCGGGCGGCATCCGGCTGACCATGGGTCGCGTCGACGCCGAGGGCGGCACGGTCGAGCTCCAGGTCTTCGACCCCGAGCTGGCGCCCGCGCCTCCCCAACCCATGAGCCTGGTGCTCGACGTCTCCACCAAGCCCTTGATCTCGCTGGTCTGGATCGGCACTCTGCTGATCATGCTCGGCATCGGCATGGCGATCGTGCTGCGGCGCCGGGATCTCGACTCGATCCCGACCGGGGGGGCCTGACGGCCCGGCCCGGACCGATCCCGGGTGCGGACCGCTCGCCCGGCTGCATGGCGGCGCTGCTCGGCCTCCCCGCGCTGGTCGTGCTCGCCCCCGCCGCGGCAGCCGTGCGGGCCGTGCGCCGGGCCCGGCGCGGCGACCGGGTGCGGCTGTCCTGGCGCGAGGAGCCGGCCTCCGGCGCGCTCGCGCGCCTCGCCGTCGAGCTCGACGTCCCGACCGGCCGCGAGCCGCGGGCGCGGCGCGCCTTGACCGATGCGGTCGTCAGGATCGCCGAGGCCCTCCGGCGACCGGACGACGTCTACCACCTGCTGTGGCGCGAACGGCACGAGCACGAGACCACCCTGCTGCCGATCGGGCCCCAGGTGCAGGATCTCGGCGAGCGCTTCCACCTCGCGCTCTCGCACCACGCCTGGGCCGGCCGCACCCTGGTGTGGCTGACCCTCGCCCGCTCGACCCCGCTCGCGTCGGCCGTCCCCGCTGCCGACTGGAATCCCGAGGCGCCCGGCGAGCCCGCCGGCCTGCTCGCGGCCGTTCCCGCCCGCTGGGCCGCCGCGCTCGAGTTCCGCTCCGACGGCGCCTCGACCCTCCACCGCCTCGACCTCCACCTCCCACCCTCGAAGCTGCCCCAGGCCACCGCCCTCCTCGCCCGGCTCGAGAGCGCAGCTCAAACGGGGGAGCCTTGAACCACAGCGCGGGCGATGCCCGCAACCCGACCGGCGGCAGGTCGATGCGACCACCTCGAAGGTGAGGCACGTGAGAGTCCGGGATTCGGGAGGCGGGGTCCGGGATCGAGTCGCGTCCCCGAAGCCGCCGCCCGCCCCCGGTCGCCCGGCTCCGGAGAGAGACGGCGTTGACTTCCCGGGTCGGGGTGACTCCCTCGTGGACCCCGGAGCCGGAGCAGGGACCCAGCCCGAGAAAGTGAAGGTGTTCGCGAGCCCGGCGGGGACCCTTCGGCTACGCGGCCTCGCAGGCCGCTCCGCTCAGGGTGACAGGGAGTGGTGGGGGGGGCGGCGGGATGGTTTGCCGCTGCGGGAGGGGACCCTTCGGCTGCGCGGCCTCGCAGGCCGCTCCGCTCAGGGTGACAGGGAGTGGGGGCCGATGGTTCCGCTGCACTCCCCGCGGGCTCGCGGCGGCGGCGGGACGTGGTTTGCCGCTGCGGGAGGGGACCCTTCGGCTACGCGGCCTCGCAGGCCGCTCCGCTCAGGGTGACAGGGAGTGGTGGGGGGGCGGCGGGATGGTTTGCCGCTGCGGGAGGGGACCCTTCGGCTGCGCGGCCTCGCAGGCCGCTCCGCTCAGGGTGACGGGGTGGGGTGCGGCCGAAGCGGGCCGCGGCGCTCAGGGTGACAGCTTGTGTACGGTGCCTCGAGCGCCGTCGTCCCCGGCACGAGAGCCGGCCTCGTCCCGCACGTGTCATCCTGAGCGAGGGAGCGTCAGCCTCCCCCTTCTCCGTCATCCTGAGCGAGGGAGCGTCAGCGACCGAGTCGAAGGATCCCCTCCGGGAAACGCACGCCTTTTCGAGCACCGAGCGTCAGCCTCCCCCTTCTCCGTCATCCTGAGCGAGGGAGCGTCAGCGACCGAGTCGAAGGATCCCCTCCGGGAAACGCACGCCTTTTCGAGCACCCTGTGGGAGCGACGACTCGCGGCGAGGAGGAGGACCGGGCGTGCCCTCGGCAGCCTCCGGGACCTCACCGGCGGTGACCGTCCCTGCGATGGCTCTGTGCCTCCGCGTCTTCGTGGTGACTCACGCGCGATTCGGGACCCCCAGAGCGGGTTGGCGTTCCGGCGGGAATGTGTTGAAATTCACAAGGGCCCGGGGTGAAACACCCGGGCATCCCTCCAACCACAGGGGAGGCGGCGATGGACATCGGGTTGGTCAAGGACCGCAGGCCGTTCGAGCACCGGGTCGGGCTCACGCCGGGTGGCGTCCGGGCGATGACCGACCGCGGCCACCGGGTCTACGTCGAGTCCGAGGCCGGCGCCGGGGCCGGCTTTCCCGACGAGAGCTTCATCGACGCCGGCGCGGTGATCGTCTACTCCGAGGACGAGGTCCTGCTGCGCTCCGGCCTGGTGATCCGGATCTCGCCCCCGCCGCCCACCGAGTACGAGCGCTTCCAGCCGGGGCAGGTGGTGGTGTCGTCCTGGCACCTGGCGGTGGCGCCGCGGGAGGGCTTCCTCAAGCTGCTCGAGCGCGGCGTGACCACGGTCGGCTACGAGATCATCGAGGAGGACGACGGCCACGCCCCGGTGCTCGAGGCGATGAGCGAGATCGCCGGCCGGCTCTCGGTGATCATCGGCTCCGGGCTGCTGCTCAACGAGTTCGGGGGCAAGGGCCTGCTGATCGGCGGATCCCCGGGCATCCCGCCGGCCTCGATGACCATCCTCGGCGCCGGAACCCTGGGCCGCGAGGCGGCGGCCTCGGCGATGGGCCTCGGCGCCCACGTGGTGGTCCTCGACCGCAACATCAACGCCCTGCGCAAGCTGCAGACCCACGTCGGCCGGGACATTCCGACCATGGTCGCCACGGCGAGGAACATCGAGAAGACCCTCGCCTTCTCCGACCTCTTCCTGTGCGCGGTGGCGGTCCACGGCGAGCGCACCCCGATCCTGGTCGACGCGGAGCATGCTCAAGCTCATGAAGCCCCGATCGGTGCTCATGGACCTCTCCATCGACCAGGGCGGATGCTGTGAGACCTCGCGGCCGACCGACTTCTCCAACCCCACCTACGTGGTCGACGACATCATCCACTTCTGCGTGCCCAACCTGCCGTCGACCGCCTCCCGAGCCTCGACCCGGGCCCTGACCAACTCGATCCTGCCCTACGTCGAGCTGATCGCCGACCGCGGCTTCGACGGCGCGGTGCGGACCAGCACCGCCCTCCAGCGGGGCACCTACACCTACGACGGCCGCTGTCTGCGCGCCAGCCTCGCCCAGGCCTTCGACGTCGAGCACCGACCCGTGGTGAGTGAGTGAGGAGGGTCCGATGAACTGGATCGACATCTACCGGCGGCGGGTGACCACCGCCGAGGAAGCCGTCAAGGACATCCGCTCGGGCGACCGGGTCTGGGTCCATCCCGGCTGCAACACCCCGAAGCTGCTGCTCGACGCCATGGTGGCCCGCGCTCCGGAGCTCGAGAACGTCGAGGTCGTCCACATCCTCACCCTCGCCGACGCGCCCTACGCCGACCCGGGGATGGAGCCGCACTTCCGTCACCGCGCGCTGTTCACCGGCGGCAACGTGCGCCGGGCCGTCAACGAGGGCCGGGCCGACTTCGTGCCGATCCACCTCCACGAGGTGCCGACCCTGATCACCCGCGGGCTGCTGCCGATCGACGTCGCCCTGATCCACGTCTCGCCCGCCGGACGAGCACGGCTTCTGCTCGTACGGGGTCGGGGTCGACGCCACCAAGGCCGCGGTCGAGCAGGCCCGCACCGTCATCGCCCTGGTCAACCAGCAGATGCCCCGGACCCTCGGCGACAGCTTCGTGCACATCTCCAAGCTGCACCACGTGGTCGAGGTCGACGAGCCGGTGCTCGAGCTCACGATGGCGCCCGAGATCTCCGACGTCGCGCGCCGCATCGGCGAGAACATCGCCTCGCTGATCCCCGACGGCGCCACCCTGCAGATGGGCATCGGCGAGATCCCGGACGCGGTGCTCCTGTTCCTCGAGGACAAGCGTCACCTCGGCGTCCACACCGAGATGTTCTCCGACGGCCTGGTCGACCTGTTCGAGGCCGGGGTCGTCACCAACGAGCGCAAGACCCTGCACCGCGGCAAGATCGTCGCCTCGTTCGTGATCGGCAGCCGCAAGAGCTTCGACTTCGTCGACAACAACCCGTTCATGGAGTTCCACCCCAACGAGTACGTCAACGACCCCTTCATCATCGCCAAGAACGACAACATGGTGGCGATCAACTCGGCCCTCGCCGGTCGACCTCACCGGCCAGGTCTGCGCCGACTCCATCGGCACCCGCATCTACTCCGGCTTCGGCGGCCAGCTCGACTTCATCCGCGGCGCCGCCCGCTCCAAGGGCGGGGTGCCGATCATCGCGCTCCCGTCCACCGCCAAGGACGGCTCCATCTCGCGGCATCGTCGACACCCTCCTGCCCGGCTCCGGCGTCGTCACCACCCGGGCCGACGTGCACTACGTCGTCACCGAGTACGGCGTCGCCGACCTCTACGGACGCAGCCTGCGCGAGCGTGCCCGGATGCTGATCGACATCGCGCACCCCGACTTCCGCGACGAGCTCGAGCAGGCCGCGAAGGCCCGCAAGCTGCTCTGAAGGAGCTCGGGATGCGGACGGGTTTCGACCTCACCACCCACCCGGTGCGCTGCGAGCCGAGCGGCCGCGAGGCCCGGGTCGTACCCGACAGCCTGATCCTCGACGCCGTGACCCAGGTCGGCCTGCCCCTCGGCCAGTCCTGCGACGCCGTGGGCCTGTGCGGCTTCTGCCGGGTCCGGGTCCTGGCCGGCGCCGCCAACCTCACCCCCGCCGGCGCCGAGGAGCAGAGGGTCCTGGCCTCGTTCCACGCCGGCCCCGACGAGCGCCTCGCCTGCTGCGCCAGGGTCGAGGGGCCGGTGACGATCACCACCACGTACTGGTAGGGTCCGGGCTTTCCACCACACAGACTCAGAGGCCCAGCGAGGGCCGTGCCCGCGACCCAGGTGACGGGAGAGCGAACGCGGTCGCTTCCGTTCGTGGGGAGGTCCCAGTCCGGGGGCGGGCAGTGGGCGACGTGCGGCCGGCCCGGCGGACGGCGCCGTTTCGGGCGTGTGACTCACCCCGATCAGCCCGCTCCTGGCCGCCCGTCGCCCGGATGGACGCGACGGTGGGTCCCCCGAATCCGAGGCGACACCGGCACGGCCCCCGCCCCGGGCACGGGCCAGTCCCCCGGGGTGTGACGGTGTTTGCGGTGCCGGAGGAGACCCTTCGACTCCACGGCCCTGGCGGGCCGCTCCGCTCAGGGTGACGGGGAGTGGTGGGGGGTCATCCTGAGCGAGGGAGCGTCAGCCTCCCCCTTCTCCGTCATCCTGAGCGAGGGAGCGTCAGCCTCCCCCTTCTCCGTCATCCTGAGCGAGGGAGCGTCAGCCTCCCCCTTCTCCGTCATCCTGAGCGAGGGAGCGTCAGCGACCGAGTCGAAGGATCCCCTCCGGGAAACGCAGTGCCTCTCGAGCACCGAGCGTCAGCGACCGAGTCGAAGGATCCCCTCCGGGAACCCCACTGACCTTCGAGCATCGAGCCGGAGGCGAGGGGGCGGACCTCCGGCAACCGCTCCCAGCATCTCGAGGCGGCCTTCGCTGAGGTGCAGGAGGTGCGGCGTGCTCGTGCTCTGATGGCGGTACGCGGCATCCAGATCCCGGAGGTGGTCGTCGACCCTGCCGACCGCCTCGGCGGTCTCGTACGCGGGCTCCTCCGATCCGAGTGGCGCGGTTCAGCATCTTTCAACTCGGTGGTTCACCCCGAGGGCGTGCCGCGGTGCTTGACCTCTCCGGGAGGGGGAGAGTATCTTCAATGTAGATACGAGGAGGGGCGATGCGCACTCAGGTTCAGAAGTGGGGCAACAGCCTGGCGGTCAGAATTCCGAAGGCCCTTGCCGAAGACCTCGGAATCGGGAGGAACGCGACCGTCGAGCTCGCCGTCGAGGACGGCTCGCTGGTGATGCGTCCTTTCCGGCCGCACGCGGTTCGTCTTGACGCGCTGCTCGCCGGCGTCACAGCCGACAACCTCCACAGAGAAGCGGACTGGGGTGCTGCCGTCGGGGGTGAGGAGTGGTAGACGAGCCGCGGACGCCGGAGCGGGGCGACCTCGTCTGGATCTCCCTCAACCCGCAGGCCGGCCACGAGCAGGCGGGCAGGCGGCCGGCGCTGGTTGTGTCTCCAGGACCTTACAACGACAGGGTCGGCCTGCTGCTCTGCTGCCCCGTCACCTCGCGGGTCAAGGGCTACCCGTTCGAGGTCGCCCTGCCGCCGCAGTCGCCGATCACCGGCGTGGTCCTCTCCGACCAGGTCAAGAGCCTCGACTGGCGGGCGCGCCGTGCGGAGGTCGCCGCCACCGCGCCGACTGCCGTGGTGCGCGAGGTCCTTGCCAAGCTGGGAACGCTGCTGGACTAAGGGGACTGTCCGTCGGCCGCTCCTGGCCGCCCGTCGCCCGGATGGACGCGACGGTGGGTCCCCCGAATCCGAGGCGACACCGGCACGGCCCGGCCCCGGGTACGGGCCAGTCCCCCAGGGTGTGACGGTGTTCGCGGTGCCGGAGGAGACCCTTCGACTCCACGGCCCTGGCGGGCCGCTCCGCTCAGGGTGACGGGGTGGGGGTGCGGCCGTGGCGGGCCGCTCCGCTCAGGGTGACGGGGTGGGGGTGCGGCCGTGGCGGGCCGCTCCGCTCAGGGTGACGGGGTGGGGGTGCGGCCGAAGCCGGCGGCTCCGCTCAGGGTGACGGGGTGGGGGTGCGGCCGTGGCGGGCCGCTCCGCTCAGGGTGACGGGGTGGGGGTGCGGCCGAAGCGGGCCGCTCCGCTCAGGGTGACGGGGTGGGGGTGCGGCCGTGGCGGGCCGCTCCGCTCAGGGTGACGGAGTGGGGGTGCGGCCGAAGCGGGCCGCTCCGCCCAGGGTGACGGGGTGGGGGTGCGGCCGAAGCCGGCCGCTCCGCTCAGGGTGACAGCTTGTGTACGGTGCCTCGAGTGCGGTCGTCCCCGGCACGCGAGCCGGCCTCGTCCCGCACGTGTCATCCTGAGCGAGCGAGCGCCAGCGAGCGAGTCGAAGGAGCCCCTCCGGGAACCCCACAGACCTTCGAGCATCGAGCCGGAGGCGAGCGAGTCGAGGGACCCCCTCCGGGAATCCCACCGGCTTGTGCGCTTCCGTGGTTCAATCCGCCCGGTCCCCGAGCACCCGCGCCTCCCCGGCAGCGATCTCGAGGGCCTGGGACGGGCCGCCGTAGTGGGCGGCGAGGCCGGCGTCGATGCGCCACACTCTCCCGCCGCAGGCGGGCGAGATCCCGCCCTCCTGAGGTGTGTGCCCGACCACCATCCGGGCCGCGCCGAGCGCCGTCAGGGCCTCGCCGAGCAGCGCGCAGTCCTCGTCATCGGGCCCGTCCGAGTAGTGCCGGCTCCACACCGGCCCGTCCCGGGCCAGCACCGGCTCGGGCAGCGGCTCGAGGCTCCCGCGCAGCCACCAGCGGGTCTCGGCGTTGAGCCGCTCGATGCCGTAGGCAGCGATCCGGGGCGTGACTCCGCCGTGGGCGAACACGGTGTCGCCGACCACCACCACCACGTTGCGTCGCGCCATGCGGCGGGCGATCGGTCCCCCGACCCCATAGGCCGCCCGCCGCGCCCGCTCGGCCTCGGACGCGAGTGCCAGGCCGGGCGCATCCAGCCGCAGCCGAGGAATCCGCGTCGCCTCCTCGAACCCCCCCGGCGTCACGTAGCGCAGGTCGCCCTTCGCGTTCATCAGCTCGTGGTTGCCGTTGAGCACGTGCACCGCGCCGCCCGAGGCGCGCGCCTCCCGCGCCAGCCGGTCGAGCAGGTCGAGGATCGCAAGCTCGGCGTCGCCGCGATCGAGCTGGTCCCCGGTCTGCACCAGCACGGCCTCGCCGCCGGCCCAGCGGCCGCCGCCGTCGATCAGCCCGGCCAGCGTCAGCACCCGACGCGTGGCCTCGAGGTCGCCGTGGAGGTCGCCCACCGCAACCACCCGGGCAGCCGCCGGCCACCGGGTCGGCTGCCAGGCGACCTCGTCGGCGAGCGCCGCCTGCCGCAGCCCCGCTCCGCCACACCCCGACGCCACCACCGCGAGCAGCACCGCAGTCCACCCGGCCCGACCGTGGCGTGTCCGGCCTCGTCCAGCGCGGCTCGGATCGCATCGGTCTCCCACCACGACACCACGACACCACGAGGAGGGCCGTGATGCGAAATCCGGGCGACCGCGGGTGACCAGCGCACGACTCGCCCCGTGACGACAGGACAGCGCTCCTGCCGGCTTGGGGTCCGATCTCGGAGCGGGCGGTCCCGCCGCGCGGAGCGCGCCCCCGAGCCAGAGGAGGGACGGGCGGAGGCCAGGTCTTTCGCCCGTCCCTCCTCTGGCTCGGGGGCGCCTGCTCCCGGCAGCCGACGGAACCCTGCCGGCGGTGCGTTTCCCCGCGATGGCTCGGTGTCTTGGTGTCTTGGTGGCGCGCATCCCGTCCTCCTCCGGGTGGTCCACGACCTCTGCGCCCACCGCGGCGGACGGGCGCAGCCTCATCCCGTGCCCCTCGCCAGCGGCAGGCGGACCGTGATCTCGGTCCCGCCCGAGGTCCGGCTCCCCGCGGTCGCGCTGCCGCCGTATCCCTCGACGATGGTGCGCACGATCGCCAGGCCGAGACCCGAGTGCGCCTGGTCCCGGCCCCGGTCGGGCCGGTAGCTGAAGAAACGGTCGAAGACCCGCTCGAGATGCTCCGGCGGGATCCCGGGACCCTCGTCGCCCACCGTCACCACCGCGGTGCCGTCCGACTCGCCGAGGCTGACCGCGACCGTGCCCGCCGCGGGCGAGAAGCCGACCGCGTTGTCGAGCAGGTTCTCGAACACCTGGGTCAGGCGGTCGGGGTCGGCCAGCACCGTGACCCCGTGGCGGGCCACCGCCAGCACCAGCGCCGGCCGGCCGCCGAGCCGCAGCCTGAAGCCGTCGACGACCCCGGTCAGCAGCTGCTCGAGGTCGACCTCGAGCCGCGGCTCGTGCTCGAGCGCGGCGTCGAGCCGGGTCACCTCGCGGGCGTCCGAGACCAGCCGCTCGAGCCGCGCCACCTCGCGCTGCACCATGGTCGTGTAGCGCTCGCGCTCCTCGGCGTCGTCGGCGTCGCCCGCCATCTCGGCGGCGGTGCGGATCGAGGCGAGCGGGTTCTTGAACTCGTGGGCGAGGTCGGTGGCGAGCGACTCGGTGTGCGCCAGGTGGACCTCGAGCCGCCGGCTGAGCTCCGCCAGCGCGCGCTCGAGGTCGCCGATCTCGTCGCCGCGGTCGGTGGCGGCGAATCCTCCCCGCAGCCTCCCGCGGCGGTCGATCGTCGCCTCCGCCTGGCGCCGGAGCCGGGTCAGGGGACGGGCGATCGTCGTCGCCACCACCAGGCTGATCGCCACCGCGGCCGCCAGCGTGACCAGGAAGATCTTGAACACCGCCAGCCGCACCGCGTCCAGGCTGCGCAGCACCCGCACCGTCGACTGCGAGACCAGCACCGCCCCCGCCACTTGGTCGCCGAACCGGATCGGGATCGCGCTGTAGAAGACCACCAGCGGCCGCCGGCCGCCCAGCCGCCGGGTGGCGGCGCCGTAGCGGCCTTCGAGCGCGCGCTCGATCTCCGGCCCTTCGAGGAACGCGGCCCCC
Organism: uncultured Acidobacteriota bacterium; assembly: GCA_963714745.1. Taxonomy (GTDB): domain Bacteria; phylum Acidobacteriota; class Thermoanaerobaculia; order Thermoanaerobaculales; family Sulfomarinibacteraceae; genus CAVQPK01. Next base: position 29,760 of record CAVQPK010000005.1, on the reverse strand, counting down.
TCGTAGACGTCGACCGCCTCCGCCTCCTCGGCGCTGGTCGGGGTGTCGCGCAGCAGCCGGAAGGGCAGCGAGCCGATCCGGTAGAGGAAGCCCTCGCGCGGGCCCTCGGCGGTTGCCGCCTCGGCGTCCGCCGGCCGCCTCGGCCCGAGCGCCGCGGAGTCGGCGAGCAGCATCCCGTTGGAGTCCACCACCCGCAGCCGCGCCTCGTGGCGCTGCTCGAGCTGGACCAGGATCGCGCGCACCCGGGCCGCCTCCAGCTCGCCCCCGGCGGCGATCGCCGCCGCCAGCAGCCGGCCCTCCTGGACCATCGTGCGCTCCTGGGCCTGCAGCAGCTGGGCCTCGTAGGTGTCGAAGAAGAGCACGCCCGCCACCGGCAGCGCCACCAGCAGCACGTTGAAGGCGAGCAGCCGCACCGGCAGGCGGGCGATCAGCCGGCGCAGCCACCCCATCGCTCAGACCTCCCGCCAGCGGTAGCCCAGGCCGTAGACCGTGTCGATCGCCTCGAAGGCCGGGTCGGCGTCGACCATCTTCTTGCGCAGCCGCTTGATGTGGCTGTCGATCGTGCGGTCCGAGACGTAGGCGTCGTGGGGGTAGCCCTCGTCCATCAGCTGGCGCCGGGTCTTGACGTGCCCCGGGTGGCGGGCGAGCGCGGCGAGGATCAGGAACTCGGTCACCGTCAGCTGCACCGGCGCGCCCTTCCAGCGCGCCACGTAGCGCGCCAGGTCGAGCTCGAGCGGTCCGCGCACCAGCACCTGGTCGGCGTCGGTCGGCTGCCGGGCCAGCGCCAGGCGGCGGAACAGCACCCGCACCCGCGCCATCAGCTCACGCATCGAGAACGGCTTGCACAGGTAGTCGTCGGCGCCCAGCTCGAGCCCGAGCACGCGGTCGAACTCCTCGTCCTTCGAGGTCAGGAAGAGGATCGGCAGCGTGTCCGACAGCCCCCGCAGCCGGCGGCAGAGCTCGAGCCCGTCGAGGCGCGGCATCAGGATGTCGAGCACCACCAGGTCGGGCAGGTTCTTCGAGAACGCCTCCCAGGCCGCCGCCCCGTCGGCGTAACACTCGACCGCGTAGCCCTCCTTGCGCAGCGCGGCGCCGACCGTGTCGCGCAGCGTCTCCTCGTCGTCGACCACCGCCACCATGCCGGTCCGCTCCGGGCTCATCGCCTCACCACCCGCAGGTCCGGCCGGCGTTCTGCCGGTCCAGCCACGCCTCGAGCGGCGCGAAGTACTCGAGCAGCGCCGAGGCCGACATCGTGCGCTGGCCGGTGACCGCCTCCAGCGCCTCCGGCCACGGCCGGCTGGTGCCCATCTCGAGCATCGCCTGCAGGCGTTTCCCGGCCTCGGCGTTGCCGTAGATCGAGCACCGGTTCAGCGGCCCCTCCCAGCCGGCCGCCTGGCACAGCGCCCTGGTGGAGCTGGAACTGCAGGATCGCGGCCAGGAAGTACCGCGTGTAGGGCACGTTCGCGGCCACGTGGTACTTCGCCCCCGGGTCGAAGTCGGCCTCGCTGCGGACCACCGGCGCCCGCACCCCCTGGTAGCGCTCGCGCAGCTCCCACCAGGCCGCGTTGTAGCGCTCGGGGGTGATCTCGCCCGAAAAGACCTGCCACCGGTACTGGTCGACCAGCAGGCCGAAGGGCAGGAAGGCGACCTTGTCGAGCGCCATCCGCAGCAGCAGACCGATGTCGGCCTCGGGCGGCGGGCACCGTGTCGATCAGGCCCAGCGTCTTCAGGTACTCCGGCGTGATCGACAGCGCCAGCGTGTCCCCGACCGCCTCGTGGAAGCCGTCGTTGGCGCTGTCGCGCTCGAGCGGGACGAGCCGGTTGTAGGCGCGCTGGTAGAAGTTGTGGCCGAGCTCGTGGTGCACGGTCGCGAAGTCCTCGGCCGTGATCTCGATGCACATCTTGATCCGCAGGTCGTCGGCCCAGTCGATGTCCCACGCCGACGGCGTGGCAGACCACCTCGCGGTCGCGCGGCTTGGTGAACAGCGAACGCTCCCAGAAGGTCGCCGGCAGCGGCTCGAAGCCGAGCGAGGTGAAGAAGCGCTCCCCGTACCGGACCATCTCCCGCTCGTCGACGCCCCGCGCCGTGAGCCGCTCGCTGAGGTCGAAGCCCGGACCGGAGCCCGACGGCGCCACCAGCGGCTCGATGTTGGCCCACTCCTGGGCCCACATGTTGCCCAGCAGGTGGGCGGGAATCGGCCCGTCGGCAGGGACCACCTCGGCGCCGTAGGTCTCGGCGAGCCGGGCGCGCACGTAGCAGTGCAGCTTGTCGTAGAGCGGCTTGACCTCGAGCCACAGCCGTTCGACCTCGCCGGCGAAGTCGTCGGCGGGCATGTCGTACTTCGAGCGCCACATCGCCCCCAGGTCGGGGTAGCCGAGCGACCGTGCCCCCTGGTTGGCGAGCTCGACGTAGCGGGTGAAGTCGTCCCGCAGCTCGGGGAACGACGACCGCCAGCCGACCCAGGCCGCCCGCAGCTCGGCCTCGTCACGGCTTCCCGCCATGGTCCGGGACAGCTCGCCGAGGTCCCGGCACTGCCCACCGTCGGGTGGGCACCATTCCGCGCGGCCGTAGAATCCCTCCATCCCGGTGGTGATCCGGGTCAGCTCCGCCGTCAGCTCCGGCTCCGGCGGCGCCGCCAGGGTCAGCGACAGCCGCAGCAGCGTCATCTGGCGGGCCAGGTCGGGCGGCAGCTCGAGGTCGTCGTACCGCCGGCTCTCCCCGATCAGCCGGGTCGTGACCCGGATCCGCTCCTCCGCCGCCTGGGCCGCGATCAGCTCGGTGTCGCCGGTGATGAAGGTCGCGTTCACCCACGCCGCGCGCTCGGCGCGGGTCCACACCTCGAGCAGCTCCGTGTTGGCGCGCTCCAGGAACGTCCGGGCGTCGTCCACCGTGGGCGCGGCGGCGGCGAGGTAGGGGAGGCCGAGGACCACCACGAAGGCGGCGGCGAGCAGGTATCGGGATCGTGTCATCGGTCGCTCCGGGCCGGAGGGCCGGCTCCGGAAGTATAGTCCGGGCCCGGAAGCGCTCGACCCGCAGAGGCTCGGAGGAGCCCTCAGAAGCCCCGCCCTCCCGAACCTCCCCGGCCACGGACGAGCAGGGTTGCGCCGCGCGGAATCGACCAGCCTCCGCGGGGGGGTCGCGCCGCAACCCGCCGCCGCGCCGCGCGTACCACCTTCACGACCATGCCGAGCGCCGTCCTGCCCCTCGTGCTCGCGGCGGCCGCCGCCGCCGCACCCGCCGCCGTAGACCGGATCCCGGCCGGGACCCTCGTCGAAGGTCTCCAGACCGCCGCCGACCCCGGCGAGACCTACACCCTCTACCTGCCGTCGGCCTACACCCACGAGCGGCGCTGGCCGGTCCTGCTGGTCTTCGACCCGCGGGGGCGGTCGGCCCTCGCCGCCGAGCTCTTCCGCGAGCCGGCCGAGCGGTTCGGCTGGATCATCCTCAGCTCCGACGGCACCCGCTCCGACGGCCCGATGGAGCCCAACATCCGCGCCGTCAACGCCCTCTGGCCCGAGGCCCTGAACCGCTTCGCCACCGACCCCGAGCGGGTCTATGCCGCCGGCTTCTCCGGCGGGGCCACCGTCGCCTGGCTGGTCGGCAAGCAGCTCCCGCTCGCCGGGATCATCGCGTCCGGAGGGCCCGCCGTGACCGACGCGCTCGCCGACCGGCCCACCTACGCGCACTTCGGCGCCGCCGGCGTCGGCGACTTCAACCACCTCGACATGCGCACCATCGATCGGGTCCACGCCGATCGAGGCGCACGCCACCGCTTCGTCGACTTCGCGGGCGGTCACCAGTGGATGCCGGCCGAGGTCGCCGCCGAGGCGGTCGCATGGATGGAGATCGAGGCGATGAAGACCCAGCTCAGGCCCCGGGACGATGGGCTGGCCGCGGAGCTCGCGGCGGCCGACCTCGATGCCGCCCGCGAGCTCGAGTCCGGCGGTCGCCTGCTCGAGGCGCTCGAACGCTACCGCGCCGTCGTCCGCACCTTCGACGGCCTCGCCGAGGTCGCCGGCGCGCGCGAGCACGCCGCGCGCCTCGCCGACGACCGCCGGGTCAAGCGGGCCGAGCGCGAGCAGCGCGATGCCGACCGCCTCGAGGCCGTCGCCGACGCCGCCCTCGCGCGGGCCTACGGTCTCATGAAGGACCCCGACCGCCCGGTCCCGGCCTCCCGCCTCGCGGTCGAGATCGGGCTTGTCAAGCTCCAGCGCCAGGCCGGGCAGGACGATGCCGAAGGCCTCGCCGCCCGCCGCAGCCTCGCCTCGGCGCGGGTCAACCTGGCCTTCTACATGCCCCGCGAGCTCAACGAGGCCGGCCTGCCCGGCCGCGCTGCCGTCGCCCTCGAGGTGGCCGCGCGCCTCGACCCCGACAACCCGGTCATCTGGTACAACCTCGCCTGCGCCCGCTCCCGGGCCGGCGCCTCAGCCGCCGCCTTCGAGGCCCTCGAGGCGGCCCTCGACCATGGGTTCGTCGATGCCGAGCTGCTCGCGTCCGACGCCGACCTCGATTCCCTGCGCGACGACCCGCGCTTCGCGGCCCTCGCCGCTCGGCTGGCCGGGGGAGGGGAGTGACGCCTGCCCCGCCGGGAGCCCCCTGCTGCTGCGACTCCATCTCTCCACTCTCGCGTACCTCCAAACGCTCTTGACACTTTCACGCCTTGGAGGTATCACGGAGGAGGGGCGATCTGCACAACCCCTGGGCACAATGCGACTCGATCGCACTATTGCCGTAACTCGATTCGATTCAGATGATTGGGTCTCCAATCAACCGGCGGAGCTGAGCTTCCCCAGGCGGTGGTCCGTTCACCGCCTCCGAGCTTGACGACCGGGCGCTTGGAATGTACGCTTCGTGTATGCCTGATCAGTCGCCAGGAACCCCCAGCGCACCACGCCTTCTCGACCGGGTTCGCGCGGCGGTGCGCACCCGCCACTACAGCCTCCGGACCGAGGAGGCGTACGTCTCCTGGGTTCGCCGCTACGTCCTCTTCCACCACAAGCGCCACCCCCTCGAGATGGGGGAGGTGGAGATCAACCAGTTCCTCCAGCACCTCGCCGTGCGCCGCCGCGTCTCGGCCTCGACCCAGGGACAGGCCCTGTCGGCGCTGCTCTTCCTGTACAAACACGTGCTCGAAAAGCCGCTGCCGCGAATCGACGAGGTCGTCCGCGCGCGGCGCCCCCGCCGGCTGCCCACCGTCCTCTCGCGCGAGGAGGTCCGGGCCGTCCTCGGGCGGATGGAGGGCACCGTCCAGCTCGTCGCCCTCCTGCTCTACGGCACCGGGATGAGGATTCTCGAGTGCCTCAGGCTGCGGATCAAGGACGTCGACCTGCCGTTGGGGCAGATCGTGATTCGGGACGGCAAGGGCCGCAAGGACCGGATCACCCTGCTGCCGGAGTCGATGCGGGACCGGCTCTCCGACCAGATCGCCCTGGTGCGCTCGATACACGCCGCCGACCTCGCCGAGGGCTTCGGCGAGGCCTACATGCCCGACGCCCTGGCGGTGAAGTACCCGGGGTACAGCACGTCGCCGGGGTGGCAGTACGTGTTTCCGGCGCGTTCCCGCAGCATCGACCCGAGGTCCGGCGCCGAGCGGCGACACCACCTCCACGAGACCATCGTCCAGCGGGCGGTGCGGGAGGCGGGGCGGGCCGCGGAGATGGTGAAGCCGGTGACCTGCCACACCTTCCGGCACAGCTTCGCGACCCACCTGCTGATGGCGGGCCACGACATCCGGACCATCCAGGAGCTGCTCGGGCACAGGGACGTCAAGACCACCATGATCTACACCCACGTGCTCAACCGCTCGGGGGGCCGGGGGATCATCAGCCCCGCCGACACGCTGGTGGCAGAGGCAGCTTGGTTTGACGCCCCCGATACCCGTCGCCTGGGGTCGTGATGTCGTCGATGGTGTACTCGCCACCTTACACGTATACTGTACGTGTAGGAGGGGGCATGCGGCGCAAGCTGACGATTACCGTGGATGAGCAGGTCTACGCCGGTCTGCACAAAGTGGTTGGGCGCCGCCGCATCAGCAGCTTCATCGAATCGTTGGTCCGCGCTCACGTCGTCAGGGAGGACCTGGCAGCGGCCTATCAGGAGATGGCACAGGACGAAGCCCGCGAAGCCGAGGCCCTCGAGTGGGCCGAGGCCACCGCCCCGGACGTCGCTGATGAACCGCGGTGAGGTGTGGTGGGTCAGCTTCGACCCGTCCCTCGCAGGAGAGATCCAGAAACGAAGACCGGCCGTCATCGTGAGCAACGACGCCGCGAATCAGCATCTCAACCGGGTTCAGGTCGTTCCGCTGACGAGCAACGTGTCCCGTCTCTTCCCCAGCGAGGCCTTCGTCGAGCTGGATGGTGAGCGGCGCAAGGCCATGGCCGATCAGATTGCGACCGTGAGCAAGAGCCGTCTCGGGCACCGGATCGGAATGCTCTCCGTCTCCGACCTTGCAGGGGTGGAACGGGCGATCCGGACTCAGCTTGGGTTGGATTGACGGGTCGAGATTCGACGCACCTGGCCCCTCCGCTGCCTAAACACCGAGGTCTACACAGCGCTCCAGAGCCGCATATCCAACCGAGCCGACTCCCCAAAAACGTGACCTCTATGGCACTTTCGCGAATCCCCAACCCTACTACGCAGCACCCGCCGTCTTCCTATCAACCCAACCCCCACCTGCCTAACTAGAGTTAGGCCCCGCTGCAGCCGGCGCGATCGAACGTGAAAGTCAGTTGAGATGGCACACCCGCGGACCTGTGATCTGGGCCTCCGGCTCCTGAAGTTGGAGCGGTCGGTGGAACCTGGCGTAGCTCCTAACCTCACACTCTACTGATGAGCAACAGCGCCCCTCCCGAGACGAAGCGTCGGCGTGTGATCACGTCGAAAACGCTTTTACTCTTTGTCTGCGCGGTTGTTGGTGCGCAGGTCTTTCTTTGGTTCGTTGTTGGGCTCTGGTCTCTTCCGTACTGACGTCATGGGCATGATCAAGAGGGATTATGTGAAGGCGGAAACAGATGTGTCTACAGCAGGGAAGTCGTTGCCAGTCAATGAACCCACGCAGTACTACGTTTTGTGCGACAGGCTTGCCGCAAGGGCGAGTAGCCAGTCCATTGATGATCTCAACCGCCTCGTCCAACCGCAAAACACAGTCTTCCTGACTCCGTCCGAAGCATCTGATGTGCTCGCCGTCGCTCCCGGAGCTGAGTCAAACATGGAAGATGTTTGCTACTACATCGACTGGACCACACCGGTCGTGGCCTATGTCGAATATGGAAAACGTGATTGCGCACTCTGTTCCTGGGGAATTGGCCATAGGGCCTGGTTTTTCTTCGGGTTTTGGTTTCCCACGGATACGGTCAATGCCTGGATTTCATGATCAATCCAATGCATTCGGTGCAGATCCGCAGTACGATAGAGTAATCTGGCTGGGCAATTAACGATGTAAACATATTAAATACAGAGAGATAACATGCCTAACAAAACGTTCAAGCGGACCTGGGCTAGCGTCGAGCGCATTGCATGTCGCCCTCGAAGGGCGCCAGCAATGCGCTCGCCCCTTCGGCCTTCGGCCGAACGCCCAGTCCGCTTAACGTTGGCGTTAGGCATCCGCGAGTGACACCGCTCAGCCAATGAGGCTCCTGATCGTCCTCACTTCACTGTGGATTCTGTGTCCTCTGGGGGACTCCTGGATTCTCCGCGGCCATTTCGACCACGTGAGAGGCGTTTCCGAAGGTGGTTCGTGCTGTACGTGGCACACGGGTATGCGTACCACGGGACTCTCCAATCAGTTTCCACAAGCACGCTTCGCGCCCAGTTCGACGCTACCGGAAGAACCTCCCTCGTCGCTTTCGATTGGCGTATCGACACCTTGGATACCTGGGTACTGGGAGATTCAGCAACTCTCGGCGGTGCTCGAGCGGTCCCGTTGTTGGCGTCAGGTCGTCTTTGTTGCCAGCGATGCACTTGAGCGCGCCACCCCACATGCTCGCGCTTGGCGAAAGCCGACGGTGCGACTCCCAAATACCAACGAAGTGGGAGCTCTAGCGAACTCGGATCATGAGCACCGCATTATCTGTCATGCACACATTCACCGCGGCGCTGAGCGCGTTCGTTGACTCTGACGATCAATGGGTTTGTGACTCGTGCTCGTCCAAATTCATCGAGCAGCATGCTTCAGTTTCCATGTCGCCGAGCGTAACGTCGTTGCATCCGCCGCGGCGACGGTCGGGGCCTTCACGCCCTGATGAGTCCCAAAGGTCGAGTCGAAGTGCCCCTGGAGTAATGACTCGAAGGTTGGTACCGGCTCTGCTGCTGATGTTCCTGATGTGGTCGATCGGTTGTAACAAGGTGGACCCGAGCAAGCTCCCCGGGGGAAGTCTCATTGTAGCGGCGGAGGAAGAGTATCGGGATGCGACGGTCTTTCTGGACGGGGCGCCCATAGGCTCTCTTCGACTCTCGCCGGACCCGCAGACGCTTGTCGAGAGAATCCGGGTCTGGTTGGGTAACGAAGCCATGGGTCTGTTCTTTGGCGCTCAGGGTAGAGACGCGGCTTCAATGAAGCTGGCGGAGCTTACGGTCGGCCTCACAGACTGTCCACAGGGAGTTCACACAATCGAGATCACGAAAGAGGGATCGGAGACCCTGAAGGCCAACTTCACGTATCCCGATGACATCCGTCACGGTATCGTCCTCGTCTCCTTCCTGCACCAACTCCAGGGGACTTCGCATAATGGTGACGGATAAAGTTCCCTTATGTTTCGGTACAGGACAGGAAAACGCCTAACAGTTCGCTGCAGCGGACCCGGCCTCGTGTCATGGCGTCTGCAACCCCCGACCACCCGCCCGGCAGACGCCATGCCACGTCCCTTCGGGCACGGCCGGGCCGCTGAGCTCAATCGCGTTAGGCGTCCCGGAGACCATGAGACCTCTTCTAGTGCTCGCGTTGGCAACAATCGGATGTGCAACAACACACTCGTCCTACCCGGCGTGGATGGCGGAGCCAACTCCAGGCATCTGGAGAGTCGAGCAAAGCTGGAACCTCGTGCTCGTTGATGGGGAAGGTCGCGATCAGTGCGAGTCCTTGCTGTTAAATTCTCCGACCGAGAAGCAAGAACCTGCGCGAGTGGCGGCTGGAAGGCTGCTAGAGGTCCTTTCGGATTTGCCGGCACGAGAGACCACGACCGAAGTAATAGCTGCCTATCAATTGACGGGCGCTGCTCTGATGATTGACTTTGCGTCCAACCTCTGCGACGCGGCCTATGTCGCTCGGGGCCGCCTTTCCGAGCTGGGAGTGGTCGGTACTCACGGCCCAGAGACACCTTGGAACGAGGGCGGGCCAGTGGGGGCGTTCTTCGGCGTTCCGATACCCCTTTCTTCTTACTAAAGAGCGCCGTAAAGAACTCGCGGTTCAGTCGGAAGAGGCGGTAAAGAAATCGCGATATTGATCAATTCGGCTTCGGTGTTCACTCGCGGATGATTACGCCTAACAGTTCGCTGCAGCGGACCGGACCTCATGTCATGACGTGTGCAGCCTCCCATCCGACCACCCGGCACACGCCACGCCATGTCCCTCCCTGCGGTCGGGCACGGCCCGGCCGCTGAGCTCAATCGCGTTAGGCGTCGTCGTTTACTTATCGCTACAAAGGAATTCGTTTGGATGGACATGACTGAGACGCACAGAACCTACCGATCGGCTAGTTCCGGGCGCCTGTGCTTGGGCAAATGATCGGGATCGTCTCCACTGCGAGCCTTGTCCTGCGGCGTCGCTCCAGCGAGCTGGGGCTCAGGGCGTCTGGGCAGGAGTTGCCGGCGTCGTCGCCGAGCTGTGTCGATGGCTGCCGCGAGTACGTCTCAGCGCGTTCGCAGGTCGACACGGAGCCCGCCGATCTGCTCGGGAACGAAAGGAAACTGGACGCCTGCCCCGAGCGAGCACGCGGAGCTAACGTCGATCTGCGTCATTCGCCGGCTGGATGCAGATCTTGGCCTGCAACGTTGGCTACCTCGCTGAAGCAGCATGATGCGCTTTGAGAACATGCTCGAGATCATTCGGGCAGTTCCGAGAGTTTGGCCGCGCGACCCGTGCAGGCCGCATTTGCGTCTGCCGGCACATTTGCGGTGGGCACTGCTCTTCCGCTACTGATCGTTGTCTCGTTCCCGATTTCCGCGGTTATGTGGGCTGTCTCAGGTAGTTCGCTCTTGTTTCTTTCGCTGTTGGGTTCGGTGTCCGCCAAAGCAGGCGGCGCTCCGGTTATTGCCGCAGCCTCACGCGTCACCTTCTGGGGCGCCTTAGCAATGCGATGACCGCCGGGGTGAGTGACGCTCTTGGAAGTGGCGTGCTAGAGTCTCTTGCGCACGCGATGTCGACGCTTAACAACGCGTATGCAGCGGACGCCGTACGCGCGCCGATGAAGCCAGCGTTGACCGATTGACGGGTCAGATCTAGTTTACGTGCTGCTGTCCGGAGATCCCAGTCGCCTTTGGCCACAGTACGACGTCTCTCAGCCCGAGCGGCACTTCCGCACTGTGCGACCAGATGGTTCTAGTCGGAGACTGTGGTCATCCGTGGTCTGGAAGACTGGGAATCGCGTTGGTCCTCAGCGGCGGACATCGTTAGCTTCATGTGATACGGTCGTCTGCTTCGTTCCCCCAGAACGCAGAGCTGGCTACAGGCAGCTTCAGACGCGCCGCACGAGTCAGCGTGTCGGTCTTTCGATGGCAGAAAGCGTTGGTCGACGGAGGCGGAGCAGAACGTCGACGCGTCGTCGACACGTCGTTGCGGTCTTCCACCCGGAGTTCATGAAGACCTGCGTTTCTCGGCCGTTTCGCCGACACCAGAACGTGCCTGCAATCGATCTGTTTGAGGGATCCTGGACCCGTTTGCTGGCATAGCGAAGCCGGAACCTCGAAGTACTGCCCGCGACCTGTCTCAGCTGCGAGGAACCAGGATCGTCTACCTGGTAGGGGATGGCAGAATCGACTTCGCTTCAAGGCCGCTATCACTACTGAATCACGAGATCTCTGCCGCAGCCTAACAGTTCGCTGCAGCGGACCCGGCCTCGTGTCATGGCGTCTGCAGCCCCCCGCCCAACCCCCGCACACGCCATGCCACGTCCCTTCGGGAACGGTCGGGCCGCTGAGCTCAAGGGCGTTAGGCGCCCTTCAAGATCACGACGTATGAGTTCTTCCACTCCAACTGCCCTGATGATCACACTGGTTGAGGCAGCGCTCTGCGTCGGATGTGCGACTGTCAGACCCCTCTACTGGAAGCCAGACTCCCATTCGTGCTCCAATATTCTGGCTGTAGACACCACTGCTGAATTCGACTGGTCGGAGTACGCCGCGGCCATGGTGAACCAGATCAAGTCCAAGTGGGTTGTACCGGAAATCGCGAAGCTCGGCGTGACTGGAGTCACCGAAGTCCTCTTCGCCATCAACCCTGACGGTTCCCTGGCCTGTATTGAGACCGCTAAGACGTCGGGCAAGCCTCCAATGGACACAGCCGCAACAGATGCCATTCGATCTGCTGCGCCGTTTGGGTTTTTTCCTCAACACGCACCCGCTTTTGCTCCTGAGAAGGTGACGATTCGGTTCTACTATAATGTTCGCCCACCAAAGGGAAAGAGCGAGTTGGTTATGGGTCGTGCCGTCAGTTCGAGCGATTAGCGAAGCGAGATATGCGTGCGAGAATGAAGAAGACAATACTCTCGCCTAACAGTTCGCTGCAGCGGACCCGGCCTCGTGTCATGGCGTGTGCAGCCCCCCGCCCGAACCCCCGCACACGCCATGCCACGTCCCTTCGGGAACGGCCGGGCCGCTGAGCTCAATCGCGTTAGGCGACGCTGTAAAGAAATCCAGGTCAATGCCTTACCCGTCCGCTGCACTTGAAGAAACCGTCGTTTGTGGGGATGCCTCGCTTCTGAGCCTTGGCAGCATCGCGCCGTTCCCTACCGCATCACCTGGTTGGGTGGCCAGCGTCCGAACGCCGGCTGTTTTCGGTGTCTGTGCCGAGAGCCCAACGGATAGAAGGACAATGGGTGGGCTCGAGCAGCCGAATCAACTCTCAGCAGTGGTTTCCCGGAATCGCGCCCCATCGTCCAGTCGTGGTCAGGGTTCCCGGCAGGGGAGTTCTGATGCGAACACCCTGGCTCGGACGGTCCGAGCCGGTTCGAGACGTAAGCTACAGAGAATACAATCGCCTAACAGTTCGCTGCAGCGGACCCGGCCTCGTGTCATGACGTGTGCAGCCCCCCGCCCGGACCCCCGCACACGCCATGCCACGTCCCTTCGGGAACGGCCGGGCCGCTGAGCTCAATCGCGTTAGGCGCCTCCTGGAGGAGTAGTGAGTTCTAGGGCAGCGTTTTGCTGTTGCAGCAGTGGGCCTCCTTCTGCCGTCGATCGCTGGTGCGTTCAATCTCTGAGGTTGGACAAGGTTTGGAAGTATCGAAACCGGCCAAACGAACCAACTTCACGGGTCGCTGCCGTGAAAGTGGCAGGAACTTGAAGGCCATGGCGTTGTTGCTGCATTGTGCATGTCAGCACTTCGCCTGCGCTGCCCGCAATGCGAGGGCGGGGTTTCCGAGTCCATCACTCACGCACCACTGACCCTCGAGGCTTTCACCTCGTCGGTCACGGAACTTGAGAAGTTGGTGATCCGACTTCCGGGCTATCACGAGGGCTATTCCCATTGGAGGCAGCGCCTTTGATCAAGAAGAGGCCGGGGTGTTTTTCGCTCACGGTGGAGCGAACTCGTGGTCTTTATGGAGAAGGCATTAGGTGGAGAATCGAGATGACCGCCTAACAGTTCGCTGCAGCGGACCCGGCCTCATGTCATTGGGTGTGCAGCCCCCCGCCCAGCCCCCCGCACACCCAATGCCATGTCCCTTCGCGAACGGCCGGGCCGCTGAGCTCAATCGCGTTAGGCGCATCCCCAAGGAAAGGCAAGCCCATGCGAACTGTACGAGTGATCGCCCTCATCGCACTTCTCGTCACCGTTCTTGTCCCCGAAACTCGAGCCGCGAAGGAACCTCGTGGCCCCTCTACTGCGGAGGAACGGGCGGAAGTTGTCAGGCTCACAAAGTACCTCGAAGCCAATCCGCTAGCCGATGATGCGGAGAAGTGGCGCAAGATCCTCTTCGCTTGGTTGGTCGACGTTCCGGATATCTCGGTGAAGGCCTGCTCGGAGTTCATGGAGCCGCTCATTGGGGCTGAGAAAAACCACGGGGGAGATCTCTACTCCAGATGATGTTTGCCAGTGCGGTCTTCGTGATCGAGAATCCAGACCAAGCGGATGACGAGAGCGCTAAGAACCTCGCGAGGTTTGCAGAGCACGCTCAGGGCGTATGTGGCTATCAAGGAGAGGGAGCCTCGGACCAAGATCAAGTACCTCGAGAAGCTCTTGAAACTCGAATCGTCCGGGGAACTATCCTCGTATGTCGAAAAGGCAACCAGATGAAGTGCAATGACTGATTCGCCTAACAGTTCGCTGCAGCGGACCCGGCCTCGTGTCATGACGTGTGCAGCCCCCCGCCCGGACCCCCGCACACGCCATGCCACGTCCCTTCGGGCACGGCCGGGCCGCTGAGCTCAATCGCGTTAGGCGAATAGAACCCCCCCACCTTTGGTGGGGGCCCTGAACAGTTCGACAGTTCAGGGAGTCACCGAGGCAGACTCCTCCTTGTGAGCCGTTCGTGGCGGCAGAGCAAACAAGGAGGATTCGAGTTGGATGACATCAAGAACCTATGCCATTCGGTCTGGGACTGCAAGTACCACGTGGTCTTCATCCCAAAGTGCAGGAGGAAAGTGCTTTACCAGCAGCTGCGGCGGTATCTTGGTGAGGTGTTCCGGGACCTGGCGCGGCAGCGGGAGAGCACGGTCGAGGAAGGGCACCTCATGGCGGATCACGTGCACATGCTGATCTCGATCCCGCCGAAGTACTCAGTTGCGCAGGTGATCGGGTTGATCAAGGGGAAGAGCACGATCCACATCGCGAGGCAGTTCGAGGGCAAGCGGAACGTCCGTGGCCACCACTTCTGGGCTCGGGGGTACTTCGTGTCAACGGTGGGCCGGACGAGGAAGTGGTCCGCGAGTACATCAAGCGTCAGGAAGAGGAAGACCGCCGGATCGACCAACTGCGGTTCAACCTCGACTAGCCGCCCAGCCGCCTTCAGGCGGCTCAGATTCAGCCGCTTTGAGCGGCTCACGATTTACATGCCCCCACCTTTGGTGGGGGTATCTGACGCGTCAGTTCGAGCAGCGCGGTAGAATTGGACTGTGTCGCCCACTGTTGCTCGCATCGGACCGTACCGCTTCTTCTTCTACGCGAACGAGTTGGAGGAGCCACCGCACATTCATGTGCAGCGGGAGCGGTCGGTCGCGAAGTTCTGGCTCGAGCCCGTGGCCTTGGCACGGTCGAGACGGTACGAGGCGCACGAGTTGACCCGGATTGAGCTGATCGTCCGAGAACACCGCGATGACTTCCTGGAGGCCTGGAATGGCTTTTTCGGTAGCTAGCATCGAACCCGTTGCCACCCAGGTCCGAACGACCGAGGACGCCCTGGTCGTGGATCTGACCGATGGTCGGCGTATCTCCGTTCCTCTTGTGTGGTTTCCGAGGCTTCTCCACGCATCGCCTGCCGAGCGTTCGAGATTTGAGCTGATTGGCGATGGTGAGGGGATTCACTGGCCAGACGTGGACGAGGACATCAGTGTGAGGGGACTGCTTCTGGGAATCCCCTCCGTCGAGCACCAGAGGCCGCGGGACCACGCCTAACAGTTCGCTACAGCGGACCCGGCCTCGTGTCATGACGTGTGCAGCCCCCCACCCGAACCCCCGCACACGCCATGCCACGTCCCTTCGGGAACGGCCGGTCCGCTGAGCTCAATCGCGTTAGGCCGGTTGACGAGGCTCAGATCTAGTTGTACAGTGTTGCTGTACAGAAGATCGGAGACGCCCATGGCCACAGTTACGACCTACACCTCAGCCCGAGCGGCACTTGCCGCACTGTGCGACCAGGTCGCTTCGAGTCGGGAGCCTGTCATCATCCGTCGTCGGAACGCTGAGGATGTCGCGTTGGTGTCCGCGGCGGAGCTCGAGAGCTTGATGGAAACGGCACATCTGCTTCGTTCCCCCAAGAACGCAGAGCGGCTGCTGGCAGCTCTCTCTCGAGCACAGCGGTCGGACCTCAAGGCGTCGTCGGTCTCTGAGCTCAGAAAGCAGTTGGGTCTTGACGAAGAGGCGCGGTAGCAGCCGGTCGAAGCCGTCGGCTCGAACGTGGTTGGCGGTCTTCCACCCGGAGTTCATTGAAGACCTGCGTTTCTGGGTTTCGTCAAACCGGAAGGTGGCCTTGCGAGCCCTGGATCTGGTTGAGGCAATCCTCAGGGACCCGTTTGCTGGCATAGGAAAGCCGGAACCTCTGAAGTACCTCCCGCCCGGAACTTGGTCCCGTCGGCTGACA
Source organism: uncultured Acidobacteriota bacterium (assembly GCA_963714745.1). GTDB lineage: Bacteria > Acidobacteriota > Thermoanaerobaculia > Thermoanaerobaculales > Sulfomarinibacteraceae > CAVQPK01. The sequence goes on along the minus strand of CAVQPK010000005.1, from coordinate 14,310 downwards.
GAGGAACACAGGATCGTCTACCTGGTAGGGGATGGCAGAATCGACTTCCTTCAAGGCCGCTATCACTACTAGTACGAATCTCTGCGCAGCCTAACAGTTCGCTGCAGCGGACCCGGCCTCGTGTCACGGCGCCTGCAGCCCCCAACCACCCAACCAGCAGGCCCCGTGCCACGTCCCTTCGGGAACGGTCGGGCCGCTGAGCTCAGGGGCGTTAGGCAGCTCGGGCCCCTCTCAGGCAGCCACCTGCCTTCGTCTTCATGCCGGCCGAGTCGCTTCGTCGATACGACTGCGCCGCCCGAAAGGAGCCACCACCGTTGACCAGATACCTTCTCGCCTGGGTTGCCATGTTGGTCATCGCCGTCGCGAACGGTGCGCTTCGGGAAGCCTCGTATGCCAGGGCAATGCCGGAGCTCCGTGCTCATCAGCTCTCCACTCTCATCGGTTCGGTGCTCATCGGCGTCTTCATCTGGTTCGTCATCCGCATCTGGCCCCCGTCCTCAGGCCGCCACGCCCTTCTCGTCGGGCTGGTCTGGCTCGTTCTCACGGTGGCTTTCGAGTTCTTCATGGGCCTTGTGCTCGCGCATCGGCCGCTGTCGCAGGTCCTCGAGCAGTACGACCTCTCCGCCGGCCGTGTCTGGGTTGTGTTCCTCCTCTGGCTCACCCTTGCACCCTGGGTGTTCTTCCGTTTTCGACGCGCTGCCTAACCCCGGCATGCAGCGGACTCGCTACGCTCGCCGCTGATGCCAGACGTTAGGCGCTCGTGTCGCCCCTTGACACAGTGTACAAACGTACATACATTGGATCCGTGGAAACCGAGTGGGATCCCCCGAAGGCGGCGAGCAACTTGGAGAAGCACGGGGTCGACTTCACAGACGCGGCTCTCGCGCTCGAGGATGAGGCGGCACTGACGATTCCTGATCCCGATGACCTCCAGGAACAACGCTTCGTCTCCCTCTGCATGGACCCACTCGCTCGATTGCTGGTCGTTGTGTACACGTGGCGTGGGGACGCTCTCAGGATCATCTCCGCCCGAAAGGCCACGGCGGCCGAAAGACGTCGATACGAGGGTGGCGCATGAGAGACGAGTACGATTTCAGCACTGCGAAGCGAGGGCCGGTCGTCAAGCCTCCGAGCGGGAAGACCCGCATCACGATCCGGCTCGATGACGACCTCATTGCGTGGTTCAAGCAGCAAGTGCACCAGGCAGGTGGCGGAAACTACCAGACGCTCATCAACCGGGCGCTGAGGGAGTACGTTCAAGGGGTTGAAGAGCCTCTCGAGGAGACTCTCCGACGAGTGATTCGCGAGGAGATGAAGAACACCGCCTAACAGTTCGCTGCAGCGGACCCGGCCTCATGTCATTGGGTGTGCAGACCCCCGCCCGGCCCCCCGCACACCCAATGCCATGTCGCTTCGCGAACGGCCGGGCCGCTGAGCTCAAGGGCGTTAGGCGAATAGAACCCCCCCACCTTTGGTGGGGGCCCTGAACAGGCGAATAGAACCCCCCCACCTTTGGTGGGGGCCCTGAACAGTTCGACAGTTCAGGGAGTCACCGAGGCAGACTCCTCCTTGTGAGCCGTTCGTGGCGGCAGAGCAAACAAGGAGGATTCGAGTTGGATGACATCAAGAACCTATGCCATTCAGTATGGGACTGCAAGTACCACGTGGTCTTTATCCCAAAGTGTAGGAGGAAAGTGCTTTACCAGCAGCTGCGGCGGTATCTTGGTGAGGTGTTCCGGGACCTGGCGCGGCAGCGGGAGAGCACGGTCGAGGAAGGGCACCTCATGGCGGATCATGTGCACATGCTCATCTCGATCCCGCCGAAGTACTCAGTAGCGCAGGTGATCGGGATGATCAAGGGGAAGAGCACGATCCACATCGCGAGGCAGTTCGAGGGCAAGCGAAACGTCCGTGGCCACCACTTCTGGGCGAGGGGCTACTTCGTGTCAACGGTGGGCCGCGACGAGGAAGTGGTCCGCGAGTACATCAAGCGTCAGGAGGAGGAAGACCGCCGGATCGACCAACTGCGGTTCAACCTCGACTAGCCGCCCAGCCGCCTTCAGGCGGCTCAGATTCAGCCGCTTTGAGCGGCTCACGATTTACATGCCCCCACCTTTGGTGGGGGTATCTGACGCGGCGGGTTCCCCGGGCGATACAATGGCTCTGGGAGACCATCATGGCTATTCCACTTGAACTCTCGCCCGCACAGGAGGATCGCCTCAGATCAGAGGCTCAACGGCTCGGCGTCAGCGCGGAGGACCTTGCCCGGGTGGCTGTGGAGGACCTTCTAGAGCGTTCCGCCGATTTCGACCAAGCCGCCGACTACGTCGTAGCGAAGAACCGAGAGCTCTATAAGCGTCTCAGCTAATGCGATTCCTCGGCGTCTTCGAGATCATCAACCTCCACACCCGCATCCTGCGCGAGACACCCGGCGCCCTGGGCGTCCGCGACTTGGGCGCGCTGAAATCCGCTGTCGCGCAGCCACGCCTCACGTTTGGTGGTGAAGAGCCCTATCCCACGCTGTTCGACAAGGCGGCTGCTCTCTCGCACTCACTCGTCCTGAACCACCCCTTCGTCGACGCGAACAAGCGCGTCGGGCACGCAGCACTCGAAACCATGCTTGTGCTCAACGGATTCGAACTCACGGCCCCAGTCGACGAACAGGAGGAGATTTTCCTCAAACTAGCTTCAGGCGCAGTCAGCCGCTCGGAGCTTTCTCGTTGGATCGAATCGCACGTGAACCCCAAATGACCGTCCGCCTAACAGTTCGCTGCAGCGGACCCCAGCTCGTGGCGAGTACATTGCACTTCGCCGGCCTACGGCCGTCGGCAATGTACTCGCCACGTCGGCCTACGGCCGAACGCTGGGTCCGCTGAGCTCAGGGCGTTAGGTGCGCTGTCGGCACCGTAGGCTAGAATCGTCTGGTGATCTTCGAGTGGGATCCTCAGAAGGCCGGCGCAAACGTAGAGAAGCACGGGGTTTCGTTCGAGTCCGCTGCATCAGTGTTCTTCGACCCCCTCGCGTGGACGTTCCCTGATCCGGACCATTCGTATGGGGAGGTCAGATTCGTTACCATAGGAGAGGCGGCCGACGGAGCGATCCTGGTTGTCGCCCACGTGGAAGGCAATGAAGACAAGATCCGGATCATCAGCGCTCGACCAGCAACATCAAAGGAGCGCTTGAGTTATGAAGAAGCCTGATCGCCGAGGAGATCTGAGGCCTGAGTACGATTTCCCGTCGCTGAAGGGTGGCGTACGTGGGAAGTACTTCAAGAGGGTGATGGCAGGCTCCAACTTGGTGCTGCTTGATCCCGATGTGGCGAAGGCGTTCCCTTCCCAGGAGGCAGTCAACCGCGCCCTTCGCCTCTTGGCCGAGCTGGCGCAGCAGGCCTCGTCAAAACACTGATTCCCTTTCAAGCTCTTCTAGAACACCCGCCTAACAGTTCGCTGCAGCGGACCCGGCCTCATGTCATGGCGTCTGCAACCCCCATCCACCCACCCGGCAGGCGCCGCGCCATGTCCCTTCGGGAACGGCCGGGCCGCTGAGCTCAGGGGCGTTAGGCGGGCCCTGAAACGTACCCATTCTTTCCGAAAGGAGACCCCATCGTGATTATTAGATTCAACGAACACTTCAGATTGCCGGTGGGTGACGTGTACTCCTATCTTCGAGACGCCCGGGGACTGGACACGCCTTTCCGGGCTCAGCTGGCGAGCCCAAGAGCCTTGGAGACGAATGGTTTGCGATAGGTTTGAAGGGCTTCCCATTTCCGCTTGTTGCAAAGAACGTGGTACAGAAACCAAATGACATGGTCCGATGGGTCTTTCGAGGATTCTGGCGTGGCGAAGGGGAGATACGATTTGTCGAGACCGCAAATGGGGTCAAGGTCGAGGGCTACGAACAAATTGGTGTTCGGTGGCTCTTCTTCCTGTCACCCGTCATCGAACGGCTATTCCTTGACCGGAGATTTCGTGCGATTTGGGAAATCGGATGGCGCAGGCTTCGTAAACGCGAAGCTCCCGAGGCGTGAGGGTCTTTTCGATCCGGAGTACGTATCGACCATATCCCTCACAGTTCGAATTTGTATTTGAAGTGCACTTGAGGTGCTTGTTTCTTTCGTGGATTGTTTCATCACAACCATCGCGGAATCAAAGAGATGTGATGCCTAACAAGTCGTTGAAACGGACTGGGGCTAGCGGCGATCACATTGCACGTCAGCTCGAAGCTGCCAGCAATGTGATCGCCCCTTCGGCGCAAGCGCCGAACGCCCCATCCGCTTAACTCCAGCGTTAGGCGTCGTCATTTACCTATCGCCACAAGGAATGCATTATGGGACATGTCGAAACACACAGAACCCACCGGATCGGCTGGCTCCGGGCGGCTGTGCTTGGCGCAAATGATGGGATCGTCTCCACTTCGAGCCTTGTCCTCGGCGTTGCTGCAGCAGGGGCTGGGGCTCAGGGCATCTTGGTGGCAGGCGTTGCCGGCCTCGTCGCCGGAGCTATGTCGATGGCTGCCGGCGAGTACGTCTCAGTGAGTTCGCAGGCCGATACCGAGCGCGCCGATCTGGCTCGGGAACGGAAGGAACTGGACGCCTCCCCGGAGCACGAGCACGCGGAGCTAACGTCGATCTACGTCAGGCGCGGGCTGGATGCAGAATTGGCCTCCAACGTTGCTACCCAGTTGATGCAGCATGATGCGCTCGGTGCACATGCACGTGATGAGTTGGGCATTTCCGAAAGTTTGGCCGCGCGACCCGTGCAGGCCGCATTTGCGTCTGCCGGCACATTTGCGGTGGGCGCTGCTCTTCCGCTACTGATCGTTGTCTCGTTCCCAATTTCCTCGGTTATGTGGGCTGTCTCAGGTAGTTCGCTCTTGTTTCTTTCGCTGTTGGGTTCGGTGTCCGCCAAAGCAGGCGGCGCTCCGGTTATTGCCGCAGCCTCACGCGTCACCTTTTGGGGCGCCTTAGCAATGGCGTTGACCGCCGGGGTGGGTGCGCTCTTCGGGGTGGCGGCTTGATTCTCTTGGCGACGCAATGTCGACGCCTAACAACGCGTTGCAGCGGACGCGCTTCGCGCGCCGCTGAACGCCAGCGTTCGGCGGCGGATGACATGCGTGTGAATGAGGTGCCGGCGTCATGAGAGGGCAGATTTTCAAGTACTGGGATCGCGTTCGCTCCGGCTTCTGGTTGCTTCCGACGGTCATGGCCGGCGTGGCCGTTGCGTTGGCCTTCGTGAGCGTCGCCATTTCCGAGCCGGTGGCGGAGTGGTTCACGCTCAACTTTGGCTGGACGTTCACCGGTGGAGCAGAAGGGGCGAGCGCCGTGTTGGGGATCATCGCCGGATCGATGATCACCATCGCCGGTGTGGTCTTCTCGATGACGTTGGTCGCCCTGTCGCTGGCCTCGTCCCAGCTGGGACCCCGTCTGCTGCGCAGTTTCATGCGCGATTCCGCCACACAGGTGGTCCTCGGCACGTTCATCGCCACCTTCCTGTACTGCCTGCTCGTCCTCCGCACGATCCGCCGTGAGGAGGAGGTCGCTTTCGTTCCGCACCTGTCGGTCGCCCTCGGCGTTCTCCTCGCGGTGGCGAGCGTGGGGGTGTTGATCTACTTCATCCATCACGTGTCTGTTTCCATCCAGGCCAACGAGATCGCCGCACGTATCGGTAGGGAATTGATCGAGGGAATCGACCGCCTGTTCCCGGAACACGTCGGTCGGGGAGCACCACGGATCCCGACGGAGCCGCCCGAGGCGGGCTTCCTCGAGGCGTTCGACCAGGAGGCTCGGCCGGTCGGCGCGGACGGGGACGGTTACCTCCAGTTCATCGACGGGGCGGCATTGGTGGCGCTGGCAACGGAGGAGGACCTGGTCGTTCGACTGGAGCGAAGGCCTGGAAACTACGTCGTCGCCGGTTGCCCGCTGGCGCTGGTCTTGCCCGGGAGCCGAGTGACCGAGCGGCTGGCGGAGCAGGTGCGTTCCCTTTTCGTCCTGGGCCACCAGCGGACTGCTAACCAGGACATCGAGTTCGCCGTGAACCAACTGGTGGAGATCGCGGTGCGGGCCCTCTCCCCAGGGCTGAACGACCCGTTCACGGCGATCACGTGTGTGGACCACCTGGGCTCCGCGTTGTGTCGTTTGGCGACACGGGACACGCCCTCGCCTTATCGCCATGACGTCCACAAGCGGCTTCGGATGATTGCCCCTGCCGATACGTTCCCGGAGATCACGGACGCGGCGTTCAACCAAATCCGACAATATGGCCGCTCCAGCGCGGCGGTGACCATCCGCCTGCTAGAAACGATCGCCGTGGTCGCGGGATTCACACATCGGCCGGAGGACCGCGCGACGCTCTTACGGCACGCTGAAATGATCGCCCGGGGGGCTCGTGAGGGACTACCCGAAGCCGAGGACCGCCGGGCGGTGGAAGAGCGCTGCCAGGCGGTAAGCCAGTTGTGCAGCGAACCCGCAGGTTCTCGCCGCTGAGACACACGTACGCGCTGGCCGCATACTTTGTGGGGGCATGGGTTGGATGTTGGGCTGACCACCTTGACGGTCAGCGAAGAGGCCGCCGAACAACAGCATGCAGCGGACGGCGCTTCGCGCCGCCGCTGATGCTGAGCGTTAGGCCCATTCCTGGTTTCCGTGTTGCCCGGAATCCATGTATACGCTATCGTACTCATTGAGGTGACGAGCACGTGATTGCCACCTTTGGAGACAAGGTGACCGAAGCCGTCTTCCACGGTGAGCCAATCACCCTGGTCCGCAACTTTCCTGCAGACGTTCTTCGATCCGCCATCCGAAAGCTCGATCTTGTCAATGCGGCCCGAGTTCTTTCTGAATTGAACGCCCCGCCGGGAAACCGTCTCGAGGCGCTCAAGGGCGACCTTGTGGGTTTCCACAGCATTCGCGTGAACGATCAGTGGCGGCTGGTGTTCCGCTGGCAAGGCACCGACGCCTATGACGTTCGCCTTGCTGACTATCACTAGCGGCCGGAGGTAGAAACGATGATCCCCAGAAACCGTGTCCCGACCCATCCGGGAGAGGTCCTTCAGGAGGAGTTCCTCGTTCCCATGAACCTCACCCAGGTCCAGTTCGCCGCGCACATCGGTGTTCCCGTCCAGCGAGTCAATGAAATCGTCAAGGGCAAGCGCGGCATCAGCCCCGAGACCGCCTGGCTGTTTTCTCAGGCACTGGGAACCACACCGGAGCTCTGGATCAACCTGCAAGCCAACTTCGACCTCGCCAGTCATCGCCCCACTCGGACGGTATCCCCTCTCCGGAAGGCGGTTTGAACCATCGCTGGCCTAACAGTTCGCTGCAGCGGACCCCTACTCGTGGCATGTCCAATGCACTCCGCCTTCGGCTCCGCAGCACTGGCCACGCCACGCCGGCCTTCGGCCGAACGTAGGGTCCGCTGAGCTCAGGGCGTTAGGCGGCGAACCTTGACTCGTGGTATAACCGCAGTTATACTCTAGTCATGAAGACAGCAATCTCCCTACCCGATGATCTATTCGCCGCAGCAGACGATCTCGCATCACGACTGGGTGTAAGTCGGAGCGAACTCTACGCGACCGCAGTTGCGAAGTATGTCGAAGAAATGCGCTCACAGGGAGTTACGGCCCAACTCGACCAGGTCTACGCAGAGGCGGAATCCAACCTTGACCCGGCTCTGCTGGTTGCCCAGCTGTCCGCCCTGAGAGCTGAGGACTGGTAGTGAAACGCGGCCAGGTGTGGTGGGCCTCGCTCCCGGAACCGCTGGGCACAGGTCCGGGAGCTCGCAGGCCAGTGCTCATAGTCCAGGCCAACTCGTTCAACGACAGCAGAATCCAGACCGTGATCGTAGCTGTTGTCACATCGAACGTACTCTTGGCCGAGGCACCAGGCAACGTCCTGCTCAAGACAAAGTACTCCGGCCTGCCAAAGGACTCGGTGGTGAACGTGTCACAGGTTCTGACCATCGACAAACGCCTCCTCACCGATCCTGCCGGCTCGATACCCAACGCGCTCATGGCTGCCGTTGATGCCGGCCTTCGACTGTCACTGAACCTCTAGCCCTCCAACCTGTGCAGGTTCAAGTTCGAAGTGATACATCCTCGTCCGTTCCGGCGCGTAACATATTGACGACCCATGGATTGGCCTATCAGTTCGCTGCAGCGGACCCCTGCTCGTGGCATGTCCAGTGTACTCCGCCTTCGGCTCCGCAGCACTGGCCACGCCACGCCGGCCTTCGGCCGGACGTAGGGTCCGCTGAGTTCAGGGCGTCAGGCCGCACCCTCAGGATCGAACGTACTCAGAGAAACCGCGACCCCTGGAATCGTCCTGAGAATCTGCTGATCAAGAGTGACAAGTCGAACCTCGAGATCCCTCGCCAGAACCACGAACTCAGAGTGGTACCCTGTGCAGCCGGTAGCCGCTGCCAACCGCAGAACATCCGATGCGGGAGCACGGTATTCACCACCATCCATCAGGGCTTCCGCCGTAGCGAGAGCCTCGAGGGCTTGCTCGAGGGTGAACCACTCGTTCCGAGTCCCCGTGGCCAAGATGTTCGTGAACTCGCTGCGCCAGAGTACAGGTGCCACCCACTCGCGGTCCCTTTGAAGCAGGCTCTCCGCCTCCCTGGTGTGCTGGCTCGTTGGCAGAACGAGGGCTGCGATCACGTTGGTGTCGACAACGATCACGCGCGCCCCTCACGCTTGGCGGCGTCCAGGTCCTCGACTCGTAGCGTGCGCTTGCCGTAGCTCTTCTGCAGGCGCCTCACCCTGACCAGCAACTCGTCAGCTGCTACCCTTTGGGACTTGAGGCTCTGCTCTATCCTGCTGATGATCTCGCCATTTATGCTTCGCCTATTGTCCTCAGCCGCCGCTTTGAGCCGCTGGTACAGATCGTCCGGGATGTTCTTGACAGTGATAGTAGCCATCAATCACCTCGCGGGTTCCATTATGGTTGCCCGTCAAGGAGCAGCCTAACAGTTCGCTGCAGCGGACCCGGCCTCGTGTCATGACGTGTGCAGCCCCCCACCCGAACCCCCGCACACGCCATTCCACGTCCCTCCGGGCACGGCCGGGCCGCTGTGCTCATGGGCGTTAGCCCCGAGGAGTCCATATGCGCTATCTAGTAACCACAATGTTGGCTGTCGTCGCGATCATTCACCTTCCACCGCTCTCGGGCGTACTTGGAGGAGCACGGTTGAGCGCGCTTTATGGCATCCCGGTTGACGACCCGAACCTGGAGATCCTCATGCGACATCGGGCGGTCCTGTTCGGTGTCCTTGGCGCGTTTCTCTTGTATGCAGCATTTCGACCGAGCTACCAACTTCCTGCGTTCCTCGCTGGCGTCGTAAGTGTGCTGTGTTTTCTCTATCTGGCCTGGTCGGTGGGTGGATATAACGGACAGGTTGGCCGTGTGTTCACCGCTGACCTCATCGCTCTCGTTTGCCTCATCATTGGCGCTGCAGCGTATGCCTATCTGTCGCGCAAGGGCTAACCAGCCGTTCCACGGGACCACGACCCGCGCGTTGCGCGGCCCGTGTCCCGTCAACTCCAATCGTCAGGCCGCTCCCGTAGCTCGAGGTAGAATCGACTCATGGAAGTCACCGTCGGCACCGTGGTTGATGGCAAGGTTGTCTTGGAAGGGGTACCCCTACCGGACGGCACAAGAGTGACAGTGCTGGTTGAGGGCGAGGGTGACGTGGCCCTGACAGAGCAGCAGAAGGCACTGCTGCTCGAGTCTGCGGACCAGGCTGGGCGTGGCCAGATGATCGATGGCTGGGAGCTGCTCCGCGAGATCAAGTCGAAGCGGTGACGGCGTCCTTCCCGATCCACATTACCGAGATCGCGGCTCTTCAGATCCGGGATGCCGCCGATTGGTGGCACGCCAACAGGCCAGCGGCTCCAGACCTCTTGGGAGACGAGTTGGAGGCCGCCTTCCGCCTCCTGACCTTTCAGCCGCTTGCGGGCACGGAGGTCCACGATTCACCGAAACCGGGGATTCGCCGAGTCCTCCTGCGCAAGTCCCAGTACCAGCTCTACTATCTGATCGACACTCGACTTGGGGCCGTCGTCATCCTGGCGTTTTGGAGTTCTCGGCGCCACTCACTCCCGGAGATCTGAACCAGCAGCCTAACAGTTCGCTGCAGCGGACTCGGACTCGTGTCATGACGTGTGCCTCAACCTGCACTGGTGCACGACGCTCGCGGACGCTCGAGCAACGATCGCCGCCTGGCGCGATGACTACAACCACATCCGGCCGCATTCATCTCTTGGCGGGATACCGCCCGCCGAGTACGCCGAGCAAGCAGGTCTCCGGCCGACTCCGTCGGCCTCCGCCCTGCTTGCTCCGCCCACCGGGCCCCACGAGGCACTGCACACGTGTTGATCTCTCTCATTCCTCGTGGTACGAAGACGGGGAGCACGTCACATTGCGTTTCGTCGGCCTTCGGCCGCCGGCAATGCACTCGCCACGTCAGCCTACGGCCGAACGCTGGGTCCGCTGAAACGCAGGACGTTAGATCCCGTGAAATGGATGCGAGGTATTTTCTATGGCTCAAATCAAAGAGGATGTCCTTGAAGATAAGGATATAACGATAGTAAATGTCAGCGGGGAACTGCTTTTTGGACAAGTATTGCAAGTCCTTGAAGGTTTCTACAAATCTGACTTTACGCAAAAACTACTTTGGGATTTATCACATGCAGATTTGTCTGCACTTACAATTTGCCAAATTGAAAAGATCATCTCTTATGCGAAGAGTAAATCCCATTTACGCGAAGGTGGCAAAACAGCAATTGTTGCATTGAAAGATATAGATTATGGTGTGTCTCGAAAGTACGAGATATTAAGCGAACTTCCAAGGAGCATCCTGTTTCACACTCCGTGTTTAGGAATAGAGATGATGCCTTGAAGTGGCTTGAGGAGTGATTCGAGAAAAGGTACACCTAACAAATGGTTGCAGGTGACGTCTCCCGCTGCGCGGTAGTCGCCCCTGAACCATAGCGTCAGGGGTCGGTTTCCTGCAGCCGCCCCGAAACGTACTTGTGCAGAACGCTCGCCACGAGAGTCTGATAGGGGATGCCCTCCTGAAGAGCCCTCTTCTGGATCGCATCAAGGTCCTTCGAAGAGAGGCGGATGTTGATACGGCGGTCCTTCTTGAACGTCGCCTCCGCGTACTTGCGGTACTTGGCCACCTGAAGCTCACGGTCCTTGACGGGCCGCCACTCGCCGGACTCCACAGAATCCAGGAGCTCTCGCTCTTCCTTGGTGAGTTTGCACATCATTCGCCTCCAAGGTAGTCGGGCGTAGCCTTCCGGCTCGGGATGATCGTCTTGAGGAACACCTCGGTTTCATCCTCCACGAATGGCACCACGTATGCGTAGCCGTCCACGCTGACGACGAAGACGCGCTGTCCCGGGTACTTCTCGGGATTCGGATGCTCCAGCAGGTCCAGGAGGTCGCCTCGCTCGATGTGGAACACCACCTCCTCGAATGAGATACCCCTCTCGCGAATGAGCTGCTCGTTCTTCTCGGGGCTCCACGAGAAGTACTTCACGCCTTGAATGTATCACGATGCGTGCCTTTTGTCATCCTACGCCTGACGATTCGCGCAGCGGGCCCGCTCTCATGTCACGGTGTGTGCAGCCCCCCGCCCGAACCCCCGCACACGCCATGCCACGTCCCTTCGGAAACGGTCGGGCCGCTGAGCTCAGGGGCGCTAGGTGGGCGCAACCCTAGGTTCGATGCAATGAACTCGCCCTCGAGACGATCCCGCAGTTTTCGCCTCTCCTGGAGCCTTTTGGGGGCCGCTGTTTTGGCGGCAATCGGAGTGGCACGGCTCTTCAGCGACTTCCTGACGGATATAGACCCAACCTGGGGTCTGTGCCTTGGCGACTCTCCCCTGCGCTTCTTGGCACGTACTAGCGATGGATCGCTTGCGGGTAACCTGAACGTCCAGTACTTCAAGGAAATGGCCATTCCTTGCGGCATGGCCGTCATCTTCCTTGTCAACGCCGGGCTCACCGGCGGTCGCTGCGGCGGAACGACGCTGGGCAAGTCCCCGATTCCGCTTGACCTGCATTGTCGCGTTGGCTGCAGTTTGCGCGTTCTGCGAAATCGAGAAGGCTATGCACCTCTTCGGGTCTGCCAACCGGGCTTGTAGAGGGCGAGAAGGCGTGGCTCAATCACATCGTCCATGCAACTGGGGGTGTCTTGGCCTACCCGTTGTCATCCTTGCTGCGGTACAGGGTGGCAACGCCGGCTGCCGCACACCCCAGAATGGCCCAGCTTCGCATGGCGAATCGTCCTAAGGTCCGCAGGAAACGCAAGTCATTGAATCCAAGCCGCCTAACAGAGCGTTGCAGCGGACCGGAACATACGTGATTTCAGAGCCGCAAGGGTAGTCGTTAATTGTTACGTGGTCGGCCGGCCGCTGAACGCAAGCGTTAGGCGTTGACGTCATAGCGTTAAAGCGTTATCGTGACGGTATGAGTGATGCCCGCCGTGCAACCGTGTACTTCGAGCCCGACGTCCATCGAGCTCTCAAGCTGAAGGCTGCCGCCTCCGATCGGTCGGTGTCCGACATGGTGAACGAGGCGGTGCGCCTGGCGTTGGCTGAGGACGCGGAGGATCTTGCGGCGTTTGACGAGCGCGCATCGGAGCCTGAGATCGCCTTCGACTCCTTCGTGAAGTCACTCAAGCGAAGTGGCAAGATATAGCGTTCTCCTCAAGGCTTCCGCTGCAAAGGAAGTCGAAGCGATCGAGCCGAAGAAGGTCCGGCTCCTGATCGTTGACCGAATCCGCAGGCTTGCCGACGACCCTCGTCCTCCTGGCTGCGAGAAGCTCGCTGGTCATCCCGACCGGTACCGGGTACGTCAAGGCCAGTACAGGATTGTCTACTCCGTGGCTGATGATGTTCTCACGGTGGTTGTTGTCCGAGTTGGCCACCGAAGCGACATCTATCGAAAACGCTGAACGCCTAACCGTTCGCTGCAGCGGAACCGACCTCGTGTCATGGCGTGTGCAGCCCCCCGCCGAACCCCCGCACACGCCATGCCACGTCCCTTCGGGAACGGCCGGGCCGCTGAGCTCAATCGCGAGAGGCGAATGCGGACCCGAGTTCGAGACTACTGCGAGGTGAATCACTCATCCCGGCAGGGCGGGCGACCGGAGATTTTGGGAGCATTCTAGAATGCCTGCCGGTACTATTGCGGTACCGCTATGTGCAACCGAGCGATCGACTCCCGAGATTCGCGCCTTTCCTGGAGCCTCCTGTTGGCGGCCGCGTTGGCGACGATCGGAGTGGCGACGGCTTTTCAGCGACTTGCTCACGGACATAGATCCGACGTGGGTCTTGTGCCTCGGCGACTCGCCCATTCGTTTCTTGGCGCGTACCAGCGATGGCTCGCTTGCGGGTACGCTCAACGTCCAGTACTTCAAGGTGATGGCGATCCCGTGCGGACTGGCCGTTGTCTTCCTTGTCAACGGCGGTCTGACAGGCCGGTATCGCCGCTGCGGAACGACGCCTGGGCAATTCGCCGGTTCCGTCTGACCTGCATTGTCGCGTTGGCAGCGGTATGTGCGGTTTGCGAGGTCGAGAAGGCCACGCACCTCCTGGGCCTTCCGACCGGGCTTGTGGAGGGGAGCGGGCGTGGCTGAATCATGTAGTGCATTCCGTTGGTGGTATCTTCGCCTATCCGTTGTCATCCGTGTTTCGGTATCGAGTGGCAACACGCTCGGATCCGCTCGATCATTCACCCAAGAAAACCTTAGAGCACTCGGCGAGGACTGATCAGCGCGAAAACCGTCGATAATACACCGCATCAATTGTTGAGTGGTTGAGTCCAGGTGAGAACAGCAGCATCGCACCCTCGCCGAACAGTCCGCTGCAGCGGACCCGACCTCGTGGCACGGCGCCGGCAGCCCCCAGGCCACCCACCCGGCAGACGCCGAGCCGCGTCCCGCCCGAATGCGGGCACGGCCGTACCGCTGAGCTCGATCGTATTCGGCTGCCGAGGAGCCTACATGTCGAACAACCGACTTGGGTATTGGTCAGCTCTGGCTCTCGTTGGTTGGAGTCGGATACGTTCTCGCTCTGGCGGCCGGCTTTGCACGCCACGGTTTTCGAGAGCCGATAGGTGATCCTGTCTTGGCCGTAATGGAGGTCCTCACGTTGCTTTCGGCCGTGCCCATCGTGACGCTGATGGCGGCAATCGTGGGCGAAGCACCAGCAAGTCGGCGCTCCTTCGGGCTGGTCGCGCTCTCGTTCGCGACGCTTTGTGCAGGTGTCACCGGCACTGTTCGATTTCGTCGAGCTGACCGCTGCC
>CAVQPK010000004.1:0-176602 GCA_963714745.1 uncultured Acidobacteriota bacterium | reverse complement strand
CCTTCTGGGTGAAGCCGGTCCGGCGCTGGGGCAGCCGCCGCCGACGGGCCTGGTAGCGGATCACCACCCGCTCGGCCATCGCCGCACCGACGGCGACGGGGTCGCCGGTGGCGACCGCTTCGGCCAGCGCCTCCTGGTCCTCGGCGTCGAGACCGATCGAGAGCGGCTGGCTGAGCTTGGAGCCGTCGCGGTAGAGCGCGACCGCCTTCAGCATCTTCTCCCAGGCCAGGCGGTAGGCGCGCTGGATGTCCGCGACCGCCGGCTTCGGCGGGCATGTTGATGGTCTTCGAGATCGCCCCCGAGATGAACGGCTGTGCCGCCGCCATCATCAGGATGTGGCCCTCGAAGCGGATGAAGCGGGTGCCGTAGCGGCCGCAGCGGTTGGCGCAGTCGAAGACCGCCAGGTGCTCGGGATCGAGCCCGGGGGCGCCCTCGACCGTCATCGTGCCGCAAGCCCAGGCGTTGGCGCGCTCGATCTCCTCGGTGGAGAAACCGAGTCGGGCAGGGACGTCGAGCGACCAGTCGGCGAGGTCCTCGTCGGTGAAGCCGAGCGAGCGCAGAGTCTCCTCGCCGAGGACCGCCGGAGAGAAGGCACTGCGCAGCTCGAAGCAGGTCGGCAGCGCCTTCTCGATCCGCTCGATCGCCGCCTCGTGGAGCCCGCGCTGACGCAGCGCCTCGTGGTCGATGGTCGGGCAGCCCTCGAGGGTGCCGTGGCCGACGGTGTGACGCACGATGGCCCCGATCGCCTGCTGTTCGTAGCCGAGCTTGCGCAGGGCGGCCGGGATGGCCTGGTTGATGATCTTGAAGAACCCGCCGCCGGCGAGCTTCTTGAACTTGACCAGCGCGAAGTCGGGTTCGATCCCGGTGGTGTCGCAGTCCATCACCAGGCCGATGGTCCCGGTGGGCGCGATGACCGTGGTCTGGGCGTTGCGGTAGCCGTGGGCCTCACCCAGCGCGAGCGCCCGGTCCCACGCCTCGCGGGCGGCCGCGAGCAGCTCGGGCGGCGCCTGGGTGGGGTCGATCGCCATCGGGAGCACGGTGAGCTTCTCGTAGTCGCCGGAGGCGGCGGCGTAGGCGGCCCGACGGTGGTTGCGGATCACCCGCAGCATCGCGGTCCGGTTGGCGTCGAAGCTCGGGAACGGACCGAGCTCCGAGGCCAGCTCAGCGGAGGTGGCGTAGGACTCGCCGGTCATCAGTGCGGTGAGTGCCCCGCAGATCGCCCGCCCCTGCTCGGAGTCGTACGGGATGCCGAGCCGCATCAGCAACGATCCCAGGTTGGCGTAGCCGAGGCCGAGAGTCCGGTAGGCGTAGGACAGCTCGGCGATCCGCCGGCTCGGGAACGACGCCATCAGCACCGAGATCTCGAGCACGACCGTCCACAGCCGGACGGCGTGGCGGTAGAGCTCGACGTCGAACCGGCCGTCGTCGCCCAGGAACCGCACCAGGTTGAGCGACGCGAGATTGCACGCGGTGTCGTCGAGGAACATGTACTCGGAGCACGGGTTGGAGGCGTTGATGCGACCGCCCGCCGGGCAGGTGTGCCACTCGTTGATGGTGTCGTCGTACTGGAGCCCGGGATCTGCGCACTCCCACGCGGCGAGGGCGATGTCGTTCCACAGCTTGGACGCGGGGACCTCTTCGGCCCGTTTGCCGTCGGTGCGGCGGGTGAGGTACCAGTCGCGGCCCGCTTCGAGGGCGTCGAAGAAGGCGTTCGGGACCCGCACGCTGTTGTTCGAGTTCTGTCCCGACACGGTGTAGTACGCGTCGGAGTCCCAGTCGGTGGTGTACTGCTCGACCTGGTAGGTGCGGATGCCCTGGGCGGCGAGCTGGAGCACGCGCTGGATGGCGCCGTCGGGGATGCCGTGGCGGCGGGCGGTGGCGATCGCGATCCGCAGCCCGGTGTTGCGGGCAGGGTCGGCGTCCGGGGTCTCGGAGGAGTCGGCGAAGCAGGCATCCAGCACGGCCTGGAGGTGGCGGCGCATCACCCTCGCACCGGTCACGAGGGCCGCGACCTTGCGCTCCTCGACCGCCTTCCAGCGAATGAAGGACTCGACGTCGGGGTGGTCGATGTCGAGGCAGACCATCTTGGCGGCGCGCCGGGTCGTGCCGCCGGACTTGATCGCCCCCGCGGCCCGGTCGCCGATCTTGAGGAACGACATCAGGCCCGAGGAACGACCGCCGCCGGACAGCGACTCGCCCTCGCCGCGCAGCTTCGAGAAGTTGGTGCCGGTGCCCGAGCCGTACTTGAAGAGACGGGCCTCGCGGACCCACAGGTCCATGATCCCGCCCTCGTTGACGAGGTCGTCGCCGACCGACTGGATGAAGCAGGCGTGGGGCTGGGGGTGCTCGTAGGCGCTCGAGGAGCGCTGGAGCTCGCCGGTCTCGGGATCGCAGTACCAGTGGCCCTGGGCAGGGCCGGTGATGCCGTAGGCCCAGTGCAGGCCGGTGTTGAACCACTGCGGCGAGTTCGGGGCCGCCACCTGGCGGGCGAGCATCGCGGCCATCTCGTCGTGGAACGCCTCGGCGTCCTCGTCTGAGGAGAAGTAGCCGTGCTCCCGTCCCCAGTGCGCCCAGCAGCCCGCGAGGCGGTCGAAGACCTGACGGGCGTCACGCTCGGGACCGGTGACCGGACGCCCCTCGGCGTCGAGCTGCGGTGTGCCCTCGGCGTCGAGCTGCGGTACGCCGGCCTTGCGGAAGTACTTCTGCACCAGCACGTCGACCGCGACCTGCGACCACCCCTTGGGGACCGTGACGTCGCGCATCGAGAACACCACCGTGCCGTCCGGGTTGCGGATCTCGCTGGTGCGCGTTTCGAACTCGATGCCTCGGTAGCGGTCCTCCCCGACCTGGGTGAATCGCCTCGGAATCCTCATACCTGCCCTCCAGCGGCGTCGGAAGGGGAGCAAGGGCACACAAAAAAAGCGGTACCCCGCGTTCGGCCTCGTCCGATCGTCGTGCGAGCACTATATCTAGGGGCCGGGAGCGGTGTCAATACTACATCTTGGGGTTATTCGAGGTTTCGCTAAGTCGCTTCCGCGTGTGGAGATCGCTCATACGAAGCACAGTCCGTGCCGGAATCGGCGGGCTTGTCGCAGCTCACCGGCAGACCGGGAGAAGGGCTGCCGCTGGACCGGCCCGGGG
The DNA here is from genome assembly GCA_963714745.1 of uncultured Acidobacteriota bacterium. Lineage (GTDB taxonomy): Bacteria > Acidobacteriota > Thermoanaerobaculia > Thermoanaerobaculales > Sulfomarinibacteraceae > CAVQPK01. Next base: position 173,461 of record CAVQPK010000004.1, on the reverse strand, counting down.
GCGAAAGTGATGTCCGTTACACGAGAGGTGGAGAGTGAAGAGTGAGGGGAGTGAAGAGGGAGGAGTGCGCGCGGGCCGGGTGCGTCGGACCCTTCACTCGTCTCTCGTGGCTCTCCGCTGCGCGTCAGCGGTGGTAACGCTCGCGGATCCTGGGGATCAGATACTCGGAGAACGCCCTTTCGAGGTCGTAGCGCGGGGCCAGGCCCCAGTCTCTCCGGGCCGCGTCGTCGTCGACGTCGGCGGGCCAGCTGTCCACGATCGCCTGCCGCTTGAGGTCGGGGCGGAAGCTGATCTCGGCCTCTGGGAAGCTGGCCAGGACGAGCTCGCGGATCTCCGCCGCCGACGGGTTGAAGGCGGCGATGTTGTAGACCGACTGGCCGAGGCGGCCCTTGTCGGCGGCGGCGAGCCCGAGCAGCGCGTCGACCGCGTCGGGCATCGCCATGAACGGGATGCGACTGTCGGGCCGCACGAAGCAGGCGTAGGGTCGGCCGGCAGCCGCGGCGTGGATCATCTCGGGGGCGAAGTCCGAGGTGCCGCCCGACGGGACAGTCACCGCGCTGATCAGCCCGGGGAAGCGGATCGCCCGGAAATCGACCTTTCCGGACAGGGAATCGGCCGACAGCTGCTTGTAGTGCCGGCTGTAGTAGCGGCCGAGATGCTCGCAGTAGAGCTTGTTGCAGCCGTACATGGTGGTCGGCGAGTTCCACAGGTCCTCGCGCACCCGGCCTGCGGCGACCTTGGCCTCGGCCCCCGGCAGCCCGTAGGCGGCGATCGAGCTCGGGTAGAGGAAGACCACCGGCCGGCCGTGGGACTCGCCCTGGAGCTGAGCGAACTCGAGCAGGTTGAGAGTGCCCTCGACGTTGACCTGGTGGGCGGTGGCCGGGATCAGCTCGCCCCGGGTGGAGAGGATCGCCGCGAGGTGGAAGATCGTGTCGACCTCGAACTCGGCCACCACGCGCTGGAGGAGGTTGTGGTCGAGGATGGACCCGACGTACTCCCGCGCCACCATGCCCTTGAGCTCGTCCGACAGGGGCTGGAGGTCGAGCGTGACCACGGCGCGGTCACCTTCCGCCGTCAGGGCCTCGATGAGCCCGTGGCCGATCTCGCCGCTGGCGCCGGTGATGAGGGTGACGAGCCTGCGCATGGTGTCCGTCCTTTCCTGAGAAAGGGCCGCCGCACACGAACCGGAGGCCCCGGCTCCCCGGATCCGGCACAGGGTCGCTGACGGTGGTGGCGGTGTCAAGCGGGGAACCCGGAGGGGACGAGCTGCGTATCAGGGGACGAGCGGGTCAAACCGATGGCAGACGCGGAGCATCTCAGGCACGTGACCACCCGCGGGAGGTTCGAGAGATGGCGAAGATCGTGAAGTGGCTCATCATCCTGGCGGTGATCGTCGGCGTCGCCGGCGCGATCTACGCGTGGGTCGGAACCCAGAAGAACAGCGGCCCCGGATACACGCTGGTGGCGGCCGAGATCGGGGCGATCACCGAAAAGGCGCTCGCGGTCGGGCAGATCGAGCCTCGGGAGCGGTTCCAGGTCAAGTCGAAGATCTCGGGCATCGTGAGACGCTGCCTGGTCGAGGTGGGAGACCGCGTGCGCGCAGGGGATGCCCTGTTCGAGATCGCTCCCGACCCGACGCCGCAGGAGCTGCTCAACGTCGACCACCGCCTCCGCTCGGCCGAGGCGAGCCATGCGAAGGCCAAGGCCGACTTCGAGCGCGGGCGGGCCCTCCATGGGCAGGGGCTGCTGTCGAAGGGAGATCTCGATGCTCTCGCGGAGCAGTTCGAGCTTGCCGAGGTCTCGCTCGAGCAGGCCAAGGACAACCGCCAGCTGACCCGGATCGGCCACGTCAAGGGGACCATGACCGAGGTCGAGGCCATCATCAGGGCGCCGGCGAGCGGCACGGTCCTGAGCCGGGCCGTGAACCCCGGCGATCCGGTGGTCCCGCTGACGTCCTACCAGCCCGGCACCGAGCTCGCCTCGGTGGCCGACATGACCGACCTCATCTTCAAGGGGACGGTCGACGAGATCGACGTCGGCAAGATCGCGGCAGGGATGTCGTGCCGGATCAAGGTCGGCGCGCTGCCCGAGGACGTCGTCACCGGGCACCTGGCCCGGATCGCGCCCCAGGCCAAGAAGGAGGAGGGCGCAACCCTGTTCGACGTCGAGATCGAGCTCGACCCCGGGCAGGAGATCGTCCTGCGGGCCGGGTACTCGGCGAACGCCGACGTGGTGATCCGCGAGAAGACCGACATCGTGCTGATCCCCGAGCGCCTGGTGCTGTTCGAGGACGACGGAGCGGCGACCTATGTCGAGCTTCCCGCCGGCGGATCCCGACGGCACGCCGCGCAAGGTCGCGGTCACCCTCGGCCTGTCCGACGGGCTCAACGTGGAGGTGACCGACGGGCTCTCCGCCGGCGATGAGATCGTCCAACGCCCACCGAAGGAGATCTCGTAGGGAATCGCTGGCGCGATTCCCTATGGAGGAATGCATGAGGGCGGCATCTCGATTCGTGCGGTGTCCGGATCCCGGTGGTGACGCATCTGAGGCGTGCCCTGCGAGAGGCGCGCGCGAGCAGGTGAGGGTGGCATGACGGGGTTCGGCTCGATGATGCGGCAGCTGGCGCGGGACGTGACCAGCCAGAAGCTGCGCACCTTCCTGACCACCTTCGGGATCGTGTGGGGAACGGTCGCGGTCAGCCTGCTGCTGGCGTTCGGCAACGGCATCCACCGGCAGCAGATCAAGAGCATCGCCGGGCTCGGCGACCGGATCGTGATCGGCTGGGCGATGCGCACCTCGATGCCGTTCGAGGGTCTCGGCAAGGGCCGGCGGGTCCGGATGACCGAGGACGACATCCGCTACCTCGAGCAGCGGGTCGAGCTGCTGACCGGGATCTCCTCCGAGTACTCGCGGGACATGATCGCGCGCTACGGCACCCGCGGACGCTCGGTGAGCGTGTCCGGAGTCGCCCCGGTCTACGGTGAGATGCGCAACATGATCCCCGCCGTCGGCGGGCGTTTCATCAACCCCACCGACATGGCGCAGCGCCGACGGGTGGTTTTCGTCGGCGACGAGCTCGCCCAGGACCTTTTCGGCACCCAGGACGCGGTTGGCAAGGAGGTCATGATCCACGGCTCGCCGTTCCTGGTGGTCGGTGTGCTCAAGCCCAAGGACCAGGACTCCAACTACTCCGGCCGCGACAACTCGAAGATGATGATCCCCGGCACCACCTACCGCGCGCTCACCGGCGACAAGTACATGAACAACTTCATCTACCGCGCGCCCCGTCCGGACCTCAACGAGGAGCTCACCCGGCAGGTGCGCCGGGCGCTCGCCGAGCGGCTGCGTTTCCATCCCGACGACGACCAGGCGATCCAGGTCTGGGACACCACCGGAATGTTCGCCTTCTTCGACGCCTTCATGCTCGGCTTCAAGATCTTCCTCGGGATCATGGGGGTGCTGACCCTGGTGGTGGGCGGGATCGGCGTGTCGAACATCATGAACGTGGTGGTCGAGGAGCGCACGCGGGAGATCGGGATCAAGATGGCCCTCGGCGCCCGCCAGCGCCGGATCCTCACCCAGTTCATGCTCGAGACCATGATCCTGACCGCGGTCGGGGGCGCGATCGGTCTCGGGATCTCGTGGGGCATCTGCGCCGCCTTCCCCGCCAGCCTCGAGGAGTACGTCGGCATCCCGTTCCTCTCCCCGGGGCTGGCGGCTCTCACCGCGGCGGTGCTGGGGACGGTGGGTTTCCTCGCGGGGTACTTCCCGGCCCGCGACGCCGCCGGCCTCGACCCGGTGATCGCGATGAAGGTGTAGCCATGGGCACGCTCGACCTTTCCGTGATCGGCCAGCTCTTCCTCAAGGCTTCGACCATGCAGCGCAAACGGGCGATCCTCACCGTCGCCGCCATCGCCTGGGGCACGGTCGCGATCGTGATGCTGCTCGCGTTCGGCGAAGGCCTCCACTCCCAGCTCGGCAAGGCCCGCCGCGGCATGGGCGAGAACATCGCCGTGTGGTGGCCGGGCGAGACCTCGAAGGTGTGGCAGGGCCTGCCCGAGGGCCGGCCGATCCGGCCGCGGATGGACGACATCGCCTACCTTCGTCAGCGGATGACGGCGGCGACCGCGGTGATCGGCGAGATCACCACCTGGTCCGCGAACCTGACCTACGGGCGCACCACCGTGACCGGACGGGTGACCGGCACCAACTGGGAGTACGGCGAGATCCGGCACCACTACCCGCAGGCCGGAGGCCGGTTCTTCAACGCCAACGACGAGGCCGAGAAGCGCCGGGTCATCTTCCTCGGCAACGCCCTCGCCGAGGAGCTCTTCGGCGACCAGGACCCGGTCGGCAAGACCCTCCAGGTCGCCGGCTCACCCTTCCTGGTGATCGGGGTGATGCAGCCGAAGCTGCAGATGGGCACCTACAAGGGCCCCGACGAGGACAACTCGGTGGTGCCGATCACCACCTTCGCCGCCCAGTTCAGCCGCCAGCGGCTCAACAACGTCGTGTTCAAGGTCGCACGGCCGGCCGACATGCCCCTCGCGCGACAGCAGTTCGCCGAGGCCCTGGCAGGCCGGTTCCGCTTCGACCCCACCGACCAGGAGGTGATGGGGCTCTGGGACACCGCGGAGAGCGCCAAGGTCTTCAACAAGATCCTGGTCGGGATCCAGATGTTCCTCGGGATCATCGGCGGGCTGACGCTGTTCATCGGCGGAATCGGGGTCGCCAACATCATGTACGCGGTGGTCAAGGAGGGCACCCACGAGATCGGGGTGCAGATGGCCCTCGGGGCGCGGCGCTCCTGGATCACCGGACCGTTCGTGCTCCAGGGTCTGGTCTACACCCTGGTCGGCGGCGCCGCCGGCCTGGTGGTCGCGATCCTGATCATCCTGGCGCTCAGCCTCGTTCCGGTCGAAGGCAACCGGGCCCTGGAGTTCCTCGGCAAGCCGACGCTGTCGTGGCAGATCGCGATCGCCACCGCGTCGGTGCTGGGCACCATCGGCATCCTGGCGGGGTACTTCCCGGCGCGGCGCGCCGCGATGATCGACCCCGCCGAGACCCTGAGATACGAGTGACGTTGAGCGGCCCGACGGGAGGGTGGAGATGAACTGGCCCGGAAAGCGCAAGAAGAACGGCAGCGAGGTCGCGGACGACCACATCATCACCATGCGCGGGATCCGCAAGGTCTACGACACCGGCAAGGTCAAGGTCGAGGCGCTGCGCGGCGTCGAACTGGTCGTCGCCCGGGGCGAGTTCGTCGCGGTGGTCGGGCCCTCCGGGTCGGGGAAGTCGACGCTGCTCAACCTGCTCGGCTGCCTGGACACGCCCAGCGACGGAGAGTACATGCTGGGCGGCGAGGCGGTCGCCGGCCTCGACCGCGACCAGCTCGCGGACGTGCGCAACCGCCGGGTCGGGTTCGTGTTCCAGAACTTCAACCTGCTGCCGCAGCTGACCGCCCTCGAGAACGTCGAGATGCCGATGCTGTTCGGCGGTGTCGGGCGCCGCGAACGCCGCCGCCGCGCCCTCGAGCACCTGGCTCGGGTCGGCCTGGCGGATCGCGTCGACCACAAGCCGACCGAGCTCTCGGGCGGTCAGATGCAGCGGGTCGCCATCGCCCGGGCGCTCGCGATGGAGCCCGATATCGTGCTCGCCGACGAGCCCACCGGCAACCTCGACACGAGCTCGGGCGGAGACGTCATGAGCGTGCTCGAGGAGCTGTGGACACAGGGCCGGACGCTGATCGTGGTCACCCACGACAAGGGTCTTTCTCGACGGGCGGGGCGGGTGGTCGAAATCAAGGACGGTCGCGTCGTCAGCGACAGCGCGGTCCAGCGGGCTTCGTAGCCGAGGAACCGCGGGCGCGCGGAGACCCGCCGCGCGCCAGCCCGTGAGGGGCGGAACGCAGCCGGTCACAGGGTGCGGACGCCGTGCGGTACAATGCGGTCAAGCGAATGGAGCAGCGCCGGTTTCCCCGCCTCGCCTCGAGCCTCGCAGTCCTTGCGACACGGCTCGGGACCTCGCCCCGGGAGGAGTTCGCCCGCACCAAGGAAGTCGGTCTCGGCGGCTGCTCGTTCATCAGCCGTGAGAGCTTCGGAGTGGGCTCGGCGCTGGAGATGCTGATCACCGTCGGGCGCGACGTGATCCGCTCCCACGTCCGGGTGGTCTACGAGCGCGGCGAAGGTCAGGGCTGGGAGGTCGGGGTCGAGTTCCTCCAGCTCTCCGACACCGACCGCCAGCGCCTGGCCGGGCTCTTCGAGGGCTCGCCCGGGGGGTGATACAGGGGTTCCGCCGCCCGGACGGCGGCGGTTCCGGCCTGTATCGAGGCGGCGCCCGACTCGCGTGCGAGGTTTGACACAAGGCCCCTTGCGGCCGAACCCGGCTGTGATAGCCTGAGCATCTCCCCAGCGCCTGCGCCCTGGCGGATCGGTGCGAACCGATCAGAACGTCGTCGCGGGCGCTGGTCCTTTTTGGGCGGCGTTTTCGTTCACGGGCTACTCAGCGGGGTCCTGTCCGGCCGCTGTCTCGGCGGTCAGCCCGCGAGCTCCTCGGCCCTCGCGATGTCCCCGAGCAGCTCCGGCTCGAGCCACCGGTTGCGGCGCACGGCCTCGGTGAGCAGCTCGCGCGCCCGGGCGGCGGCGTCGGGCCGGGCCTGGGGGCCCGCGAGCTCCGCCGCGAGCAGCTCGACCAGGCCGCGGGCGGCGAGGGCATCGCCGCGGTCGACCTGGTCGGAGGCCAACGGGGCGGCGGCATCGCGAGCCGCGGCCAGCTCCCTCTCTGCCCGCTGTCCGGCGGCGTCCCGCCACAGTGCCCACCGGACCTCCACTCGGACCAACGAGGTTCGGGCGTCGACCGAGCGGGGGTTGAGCTCGAGCGCGCGCCCGAGCGCGGCGGCGGCCTGCCGGTAGTCGTCGACCGGCGAACCGCCCGCCGCGGCGCGCCAGCGACCTCGGACCGCGTGCGCCTCGCCGGCGATCAGCCACGGCTCGGCGTCGCTCGGGTTGAGCGCGGCGGCCTCGCGGGCGGTTGCCAGCGAGCGCTCGACATACGGCTCGGGGGACACACCGGTGTCCGCCGCCCAGCGGGCCCGGAGACGATCGACCTGGGCCAGGTTGGCGACCGCGTATGGGTCCAGCGGGTTGATCTCCCTGACCCTCCGGCACCAGACTTCTGCCCGGTCGAGGTCGTCGGTCGGGTCCTCACCACGCCGCACCCGAAAGCCCGCGAGCTCGGCGTGGACCAGTCCCAGGTTGGCCAGGGCCACCGTGTCGTTGGCGTTGACGGAGACCGCCCGCTGGAGCACCTCGGCGGCGTGATGCAGGTCGGGAGTCGGGTCGTCGCCCCACAGCAGGGCGTGGCGGGCGGCCAGCCACAGTGCCACCCCCATGTTGTCGAGCGGCGCGACCTGATCCGGGTTGAGCTCGAGCAGGCGCTCGAAGGCGTCCACCGCCCGGGCGGCGGCAGGCCGGGGGTCGCGTCCGGCGTCGTACTCGGTGAGCCCCCAGAAGAACCAGGCGAGCCCGAGATTGTTGAGCGCCAGCGACGACCCCGGCTCGAGCTCGACCGCCCGTTCCAGGGTGTTCGTGGCGCGTTCGAGCAGCGGCCCCGGGTCGTCGCCCTTGGCCGCCACGAGCTGGGCGGACCGACGGGTCGCGATGCCGAGGTGGGTCAGGGCGGCGGGATCATCCGGGTCCGACTCGAGCAGCTTTCGCGACTCGGCCTCGGCCAGCTCGAGGGCCTCGGTGGGGTCGCCTCCCCGCCGCGCCTCGTGCTCGGCCCAGCGCAGGTGGGCCAGGGCCACGGCATGCCTGGCCGCGGCGCTCGACGGGTCGGCGGTGAGGGCGTCGCCGCACGCGGCCAGGGCATCGTGGTAAGGCTCCTCGAGCCGGGCGCCGGTCTCCGCGGCGACCAGGATCCGGTCCCCGGACGAGGCGCACAGCCCGAGGTGCCCGCGCGGGTCGCTGGGCGTCGAGGCCGCGACCCGGCCGAAGGCGGTCTCCGACCGGCCCAGCGCCTCGCGAGCCTGGTCGTACTCCCCGTGGTCGTACGCTGCGCGGCCGCGTTCGAGCTCGATCTCGCCCGCGAGACGGTCCGCCGCCACCAGCCACGGGATGCGCTGCTTCGCACGAGCAGCGGCGGCCAGTGCCGCGTCCCACTCGTGGCGGGCGGCCGCGACCAGGGCCTCGACCAGCTCCGGCGCCTCGACCGCCGCGTTCGCGGCCTGGCTCAGCGCCTCCAGGGCCGGGGCCAGGTGCTGCGCCTCGAGCGCGGCCCGCCGGGTTGCCGCCAGACCGGCGTCGCCGAGGCGAGCCGACGCCTCGAGACCCTCCCGGTAGAGCTCGATGTGGGCGAGGCCGAGGGCGTACGCGACCTCGGGCTCACGGTAACCACGCTCCCAGGCCGCCTGGACGTGCCGCTGGGCCTCGGCCGGCTCGTCGATCGCCAGGTAACCCCTGGCGAGCGCGTAGCGGACCGCGCCGACGTCGCCCCCGGCGGCCTCGGCCTCGTGGGCCAGCTGGTCGAGGCGGGTCCGGACCTCCGCCAGCTCGCCGGTCACGTCGTGCAGGGGGCGCGAGTAGCTGAGGCGCACCCTCTCCTCGAGCCTGGGCACCTCCTGGGCGATGGCGTGGCCACGCTCGGCCGCCAGGCGGGCGCGCCAGACCACGGTGCCGACCACCACGGCGCCGATCACCAACGCTGCGAAGGCGACCGAGCCGGCGGCCACCGCGACCCGGTAGCGACGGATGCGGCGCCGCACCACCCGGGTCAGGCTGGGAGCCTGAGCCAACACCGGCTCGCCGGCGAGGTGGCGCTCGAGGTCCTCGGCGAGGTCGAGCGCAGAGGCGTAGCGGGCGTCGGGATCGGTCTCGAGGCACTTCAGGACGACGACCTCGAGATCCGCCGGGAGCTCGGGCCGGATCCGCCGCAGCGGCGTGATCTCCTCCACCCCGAGCTTGGACAGCACCTCGAGCACGCTGCCCTGGTGTGGCGGCCGCCCGGTGAGCACGTCGTACAGCGTCGCCCCGAGGGCCCAGACGTCGGTTCGGGCGTCGATCGCCCGCTTGTCCCCGCGGGCCTGCTCGGGGGCCATGAAGCCGGGCGTGCCGAGGATCAGTCCGGTCACGGTGGCGCCCTCGGCGGCCTGCTCGCGGGCGAGCCCGAAGTCGAGCACGTAGGGACGGATGCCGCCGTCGGCGTCGTGCTCGACCATGATGTTGGCCGGTTTGAGGTCGCGATGGACCAGTCCCTGGCGGTGGGCGGCGTGCACCGCCCGGCACACCTTCGCGACTGCACCGACCACCTCGTCCAGCTCGAGGCGCTTCGAGGCCACCCCGAGGGTGGAGCCGTTGATCAGCTGCATCGCGATGTAGGGACGCCCCCCGACCTCGCCCACCTCGTGGATCTGGCAGACGTTCTCGTGCTCGACCCGGGCCTGGGTACGGGCCTCGGAGAGGAAGCGGTCGACCAGCTCGGGGTCGTGGCCGCGCAGGAACTTGAGCGCCACCTGGCGGTGCAGGCGCGGGTCGGTCGCGCGGTAGACCCGACCCATGCCGCCCTCGCCGAGCAGCTCGATCCCGGTGTAGCGGTCCCAGTCGGCGGGCACGTCCCGGTCCCTGCCGGTCGGGAACGAGGCTGCGGCAGTCGAGGGCGGGAGCCTGCCGTCGGTCTGCATGGTGGCGTCGGGGTCGAGCGGCACCGATCCGACCACCGTCCGTTGGGCCTCGTCGGTCAGCGAGGCGAGGGCCGCCTGGCTGAGTCGGCCGGAGTCGAGCAGCCGGGCGAGCCGCTGCGACGGCGGGCCGTCGCCCGCAGCGTCGGCGGCACTGACCAGACCGCGCTCGACCGCGAGGTCGAGAATCTCCGACTCGAGCTCGACACCCATGATCCGCCATTGTAGCCGCCGACGGCCGGGGAAGAGCCCGCGGCGACGCTCCGTTCTGTCACAGGGGCGCGGTGCGGGCGCTTCCCGAGGAGGACCGACATGGAGGCGTCACGCCGCCGGCAGTTCATCGAGTCGACGCTGCGCGAGCAGCTCGGCGCGACCCACGTCGAGGTGATCGACGAGTCCGACCGCCATGCCGGGCATCCGGGAGCCGCGCTCGGCGCCGGCCACTTCAGGGTTGTTGTGGTGTCGCCCCGCTTCGAAGGGCTCGGCCGGGTGTCGGCGCACCGCCTGGTCTACGAGGCCCTGCGTCCGGCCCTCGCCGAGGACATCCACGCCCTCCAGCTGCGCACCTTCACCCCCGAGAGCTGGCGCGAAGGGTGAGGCGCTCGTGGGTTCGGACCGCACCAGAGCTGCGGTTCGCCCTGCCCGTCGCACCCGTGCGGCTCAGCAGACCCGAACCCGATGAGTGCGCGAAGACCATTGGCAGGATCGCGAGCAGCGCGGGCCGCAGCCATCGTTTCGAGTCGCGTTGCGGATCGACGGTCCCCCGCCCCTCACGATGCCAAGGCCACGCACTCCATCTCGACGTGCGCGCCGAGCGGCAGCGCGACCACCCCGATCGCGGACCGTGCCGGCGGCGTCCCGCCGAAGAACTCGCCGTAGACCGCGTTCATCCGGGCGAAGAGCGACAGGTCGGTCATGAACACGGTCACCTTGACGACCCGGTCGAGGCTGCTGCCGGCGGCCTCGAGCACGGCCTTGAGGTTCTCCAGGACGCGGCGGGTCTGCTCCTCGATCGGTCCCTCGACCAGCTTGCCGGTGGCAGGGTCGAGGGGGATCTGGCCGGCGGTGAAGACGAGGCCGGCGGCGGCGATTCCCTGGGAGTACGGCCCGACCGCCCTGGGGGCGGCGTCGGTTGCGATCGCGGTTCGGCTGCTGCTCATCGGTCTTCCTCCTGACGGTCGAGTGTACTCTGCGGAGCGCACGGGCTGCATGGCCGGCTGCAGACGGTGCACCCCCCTGGTGTCCGGACATCGGGCCGGCCGGGTGGCGACGCGAAGGCCGGCCGCTCGGGCTGTACACTCTCGTGGTGCCCTGGCAGATCTGGATCGACACCGGGGGGACCTTCACCGACGGGCTCGGCCTCGATCCGGCGGGCGGGATCCACCGGATCAAGGTCCTGAGCTCGAGCGCACTGCGTGCCACGGTCCTGGAGCGGCCGTCAACCCGGGTCGCGGTCGTCGAAGGGCTCGACGGACTCCCGGAGGGTTTCGCCCGCGGGTGCCAGCTCGCCGGGCTCGGCGCTGACGGAGGGTGCCGCGTCGTCAGCCATCGGGGCGATCGGCTCGACCTCGAGCGCGAGCCGGATTCGACCCTTGTCCCCGGCGCCACCTGCGAGCTCCGCGCCCCGGTCGAGGCACCGGTGCTCGCGGCCCATCTGCTGACGCGAACCGCGCTGGAGAGCCGCCTGCCACCACTGGCGATGCGGCTCGCCACTACCCGCGGCACCAATGCCCTGCTCGAACGACGCGGCGCGCGGACCGCCCTTTTCGTCACCGCCGGCTTCGGCGACCTGCTCGTGATCGGCACCCAGCAGCGCCCCGACCTGTTCGCCCTCGACGCTCGGCAGGCCGGCGCCGCTCGCGCGAGCCGGTGGTCGAGGTCGACGAGCGGCTCGAGGCGGACGGCGCCGTGCTGCGCCGCCCTCGACCTGAGGCAGTCCGGGCCGCGAGCCGTGGAGCTCCTCGCAGCGCGGTATCGCGTGCGCCGCGGTGGCGCTCCTGCACGCGTACCGCAACCCGGTGCACGAGCATCGCGGTGGCCGAGCTGCTGCGTGGCCTCGGCTTCGAGCACGTCTCCCGCTCCGCCGAGCTGGCGCCGTTGATCCGGCTGCTTCCGAGGGCCGAGACGGCGGTGGTCGACGCCACCTGGCGCCGGTGGTCGCCGGTACCTGGCGCGGGTCGACCGGGCGCTGCCGGCGGCTCGCTGCACGTGATGACCTCGGCCGGCGGGCTGGTCCGGCGGCCGCGTTCCGGGCCAAGGACAGCGCTTCTCTCCGGTCCTGCCGGCGGGGTGGTCGGGGCGGCCGCCGCCGGCCGCCGGTCGGGTTCCTCCGGGTGATCGTCTTCGACATGGGCGGCACCTCCACCGACGTGGCGCGGAGCGACGGCGACCTGGAGTACGTGTTCGAGCACCGGGTCGGCGACGCCACCCTCGTGGCGCCGGCGCTGGCGGTCGAGACCGTCGCGGCGGGAGGTGGTTCGGTGTGCCGTTTCGACGGCCAACGGCTGTTGGTCGGCCCGGAGAGCGCCGGTGCCGACCCCGGTCCGGCGTGCTACGGCAGCGGTGGGCCGCTCACCGTCACCGACGTGAACCTCGTCCTGGGGCGCGTCGATTCGCGGCCCGCTTCGGCATCCCGGTCGACCTCGCGGCCGCCCGGAGCGCGCTCGACGGTCTCGCGGTCGAGGTGGGGCGGGCCTCGGGGCGCGAGACCGGGCGGGAGGAGCCGACCTCGAGGGGCTCCTCGAGATCGCCGACGAACGCATGGCCGACGGCATCCGCCGCATCTCGCTGCGGCGCGGCTTCGACCCCGCGCGACTACACCCTCGTCGCCTTCGGAGGTGCCGGGCCGCCAGCACGCGTGTGCGGTTGCCGAGCTGCTTAGGCATCGCCACCGTGATGGTCCCGCCCGATGCCAGTCTGCTCTCCGCGGTCGGGCTCGGCCGACGCGGTGATCGAGCGCTTCGCCGAGCGCCAGGTGCTCGTGCCCCTGGACGCGGTCGCGCCGGCCGGAGGCGGCGCTGGCTGACGGAGCTGGCGGCCGCGGTCGCGGCCGCCGTGGTCGCTGAGGGAGTCGCGGCCCGAGGTGGTGGTGCGGCGTCGCATCGCCAACCTCCGCTTCGCCGGGCAGGACACCAGCGCTGGACGTGGAGATGGTGCGGACCGCGACGTCCGGCGCGCGTTCGCTGCGCGCCTACCGCAAGCTCTACGGCTACCTGCCCGAGGTCCGTTCGGTGGAGGTCGAATCGTTGCGCGTCGTCACCTCCTCGCGCCCGCCCCGCGAGCGCCGGCGGTCGGCGCCGGCGAGTCGGCGCTCGCGCCCCCGTGGCCGCGGCCGCCAGCGCTGCTGGATCGGCGGCGCCTGGCACCACGTCCCGCTACTCGCCCGCGAGGAGCTTGAGTCCGGTGACACCGCCCGCGGGCCGGCGGTGGTCTCCGAGGGACACGCGGCGACCGTTCCTGCCGCCCGGCTGGAGCCTGAAGGTCGACGGCGCCCGCGCCCTGGTCCTTCGCGCCGCAGGGGAGGACGGTGATGGCTGAGCGCCGGCAGCCTCGAGGCGGTGTGGCTGGAGCTGTTCGCCAGCCGTTTCACCGCCATCGCGCGGCCGAGATGGGCGAGCTGCTCGAACGCACCGCGGTCGTCGACCAACATCAAGGAGCGGCTCGACTTCTCCTGCGCGGTGCTGGACGCCGCCGGGCGGCTGGTGGTCAACGCGCCCCACATCCCCGTCCACCTCGGCTGCCCTCGGCTGTGCGTCCGGGCGGTCGTCGGCGGCGCTGCCGCCTGCGGCCGGGCGACGTGGCGGTCACCAACCACCCGGCCTACGGCGGCTCCCACCTGCCCGACGTCACCGTGGTCACGCCGGTGTTCGCCGCCGAGCCGGCCTGCTCGGCTACGTCGCGAGCTCGCGCCCACCACGCCGAAATCGGCGGTGCCCGGCCGGGCTCGATGCCGCCGGACGCCACCCGGCTCGCCGAGGAAGGCGTCGTGATCCCGCCCACGCTCCTGGTCGCGCCGGGGTCGGGCGCGCTGGGACGACGATCCGGCGCTGGCTCGGCTCGCGGCCCGTACCCGTCCCGGGCGGTGGAGGAGAACCTCGCCGACCTCGCGGCCGCCGTCGCGGCAACCGCTACGGGCGCCGGCGCTCTCGCGCGACTCGCCGACGCGCACGGTGCGGCCACCGTGCGGCGCGCGATGGCCGCGCTCGGGGAGCGCGCCGCCGAGCGGCCATGGTCGGCGGGCGCTGCGCGGCTCGGCGACGGTCATCTACCGGGCCGCGAGCAGCCTCGACGACGGCACCCCGCTCGCGGTCGCGATGCGCGGTCGACGGGGGCCGCGCACGGATCGACTTCAGCGGCTCCGCCGGCGGTCCACCCGGGCAACCTCAACGCGACCCCCGCGATCGTCACCTGCGGCGGTGCTCTACGTGCTGCGCCTGCTGGTCGCCGAGCCGCTGCCGCTCAACGAGGGCCTGCTCGTTCCGGTCGAGCTGGTGGTCCCGGAGGGGCTCCTGGCGCCGCCGCTTCCCCGACGACCCGGCGGCAGCGTCCGGCGGTGGTCGGCGGCAACGTCGAGACCAGCCAGCGCCTGGTCGACACCGCTGCTCAAGGCGCTCGGCCTCGCCGCCTGCAGTCAGGGCACCATGAACAACCTGATCTTCGGCAACGAGCGCTTCGGCTACTACGAGACGGTTTGCGGCGGCTGCGGGCGCCGGACCGGGGTTCCCCGGAGCGTCGACGCCGTCGCACAGCCACATGACCAACACCCGCATCACCGACCCCGAGGTGCTCGAGCTCCGCACCCGGTGCGTCTGCGAGCGGTTCGCGATCCGCCGCGGCTCCGGCGGCGCCGGTCGGTGGCGGGGCGGCGACGGCGTGGTCCGCGAGATCGACCTTCCTGGCGCCGGTGCGGCTGTCGCTGCTCAGACAGCACCGGGTCGAGGGCCCTACGGGGTCGAGGGAGGCGCAGCCGGGCCTGCCGGGCCGCCAGCGCCTGGTCCGGGTCGACGGGACGGTCGAGGAGCTGGCAGGACATCGACGGCGGGACGTCGGCCCGGGGGACCGGCTGGTCGCTGGAGACGCCCGGCGGCGGAGGCTGGGGCCGACCGTCGGGTGGCGCGGCGTGAACCGGCTCGCGGCGGTCGCTGTTCTGGTCGGTGATCGCGGGCGCGTTCATCGGGCCCGGCACGGTCACCACCTGCGCCCGGGCCGGCGCCTCCTTCGGACTGGCCCTGCTGTGGGCGCTGGTCTTCTCGACCGTCGCCTGTCTGCTGCTGCAGGAGGCGGCCGCGCGGCTCACGGTGGTCACCGGAAGCGACTCTCGCCGAGCTCCTGAGAGGGCGTCTCGAGCGGGCGCGGCCGGGCTCGCGCTGACCGTCACGGTGGTCGGGGCGATGGTGCTGGGCTGCGCCGCCTACGAGGCCGGCAACGTGATCGGTGCAGTGGCCGGCGCGGGAGGGGCGCTCGGCCTTTCGGCGCCCTGGCTCGCGCTCCTGATCGGGCTGGCGGCGGCGCTGCTGCTGGCGTTCGGCACCCTGAAAGCGATCACCCGGGTGTTCGGAGGGCTGGTCGCCTTGATGGGGGTGGCCTTCCTGATCACTGCGGTCGGGCTCCAGCCGGGGCTGGGGCAGCTTCTGGCCGGCGCCCTGATGCCGTCGCTGCCGCCCGGCTCGGCGATGGTCGTGCTGGGGCTGGTGGGGACCACCGTGGTGCCGTACAACCTGTTTCTCGGATCGGGCCTGGCGCGGGCCAACGACTTGCCGACGTGCGCTTCGGGCTCGCGGTGTCGGTGATCCTCGGCGGTGCGATCTCGATCGGCATCGTCGTCGTCGGAACCGCCGTCGTCGGCGAGTTCTCGTTCGCCGGACTGTCGGCGGTGCTCGCCGACAGGCTGGGTCCGTGGGCGGACGGGCTGTTTTCGGCTGGCCTCTTCGCAGCCGGCTTCTCCTCCGCCCTGTCGGCCCCGCTGGCGGCGGCCCTGACCGCTCGCGGGCTGTTCGGAAGCCCGGACGACCCGCGCTGGCAACGCGACGGACGGCTGTGGCGCGGCGCCTGTGGCGGCGTGCTCGCGGTCGGTGTCGGGTTCGGTCGCGCCGGCGTGCAGCCGATCCCGGCCATCCTCGCCGCCCAGGCCTTCAACGGTGTGCTGCTGCCGGTGGTGGCGGTGGTGCTGCTGGTTGCGGCCAACGACATCAGAATGGTCGGGCGAAGCGGGCTTTCCAGGCCGCTCCACGTGGCGGCCATGGGCGCCGCGGTGGCGGTCACCGTGCTGCTCGGCCTGATGGGCGTGCTGCGCGCCGCCTCGGCCGCGCTCGGGTTCGCCGCGCCGGCCGCCCGGACGGTGCTGGCCGCGAGCCTGGCGCTCACCGCCGCGCTCGCCGTCCCGGTCGCTCGGGCAGTCGTGGGCGGCCGCCGGGCGGGCCGATGAAACACAGAGACACCGAGGTACGGAGGAGCACAGAGTAGGGGCCGAGCTTGTCTCCGCCCGTTGCACCGGAGCAGGCAAGCTGCTCCCCTACGGTGATCCCGGTCGTCCGGGTGGGCGGGTGCTCTGTGGGTCGCTTGCGCGCTAGACTCGTCCCATGCTGGCCTTCGCCGGTGGGCTCGTGGTGCTCGCGATCGGCTACCTGGTGTGGGGTCGGCTCGCCGAGCGCGCGGTCGCCCCCGACCCGGCGGCAGTCACCCCCGCCGTGGCTCGCGCCGACGGCCTCGACTTCGTGGTCATGCCCGGCTGGCGGGTGTGGCTGGTCCAGCTGCTCAACATCGCCGGCCTCGGGCCCGTGTTCGGGCCCATCATGGGCGCGCTCTGGGGGCCGCAGGTCTTCCTGTGGGTGGTGTTCGGCTCGATCCTCGGCGGCGCGGTGCACGACCTGTTGGCCGGCGCGATGTCGATGCGCTCCGGCGGCGCCGGTCTCCCGGACCTGATCGGCTCGACTCTGGGGCGGGCTTCGCGCCACGTCGCGACGGTGTTCATCGTCGTCCTGATGGTGCTGGTCGGGACCGTGTTCGTGAAGGGCCCGGCGCTGCTGGTGGTGCAGCTGGTCCCCGCCGCGGCCCTCGCGGGGGTGATCGGCTCGGGAGGGGTCGCCGCCCTCGAGGCGACCTGGGCCGGGGCGCCGGTCTGGCTGTGGCTGGTGATGGTCGTGATCTACCTCTATTACGTGGTCGCGACCCTGCTGCCGATCCACACCGTGATCGGCCGAGTCTACCCGCTGTTCGCCGCCGCCCTGCTGGTGATGGTCGGCGGTCTGGGGTGGGCGCTGCTGAGCGGCGCGATTCCGCTGCCGCGCTTCACCCTGGCCAACCTGCACCCCGGCGGGCTCCCAGCGTGGCCGGTCATCTTCATCACGGTGAGCTGCGGCGCGGTGAGCGGGTTCCACGGCACCCAGTGCCCGCTGATGGCACGCTGTCTTCAGAGCGAGAGCTCGATGAAGCGGGTCTTTTACGGGGCGATGGTCGCCGAGGGGGTGATCGCGCTGGTCTGGGCCGCATCCGCGCAGGGTTACTACGGCGGCACGGCTGGTCTCGGGAGCGCACTCGCCGCCGGCGGTCCCGGGCAGATCGTGCACGAGGTCTGCACCCACGTCATGGGGGCGGCCGGCGGGGCGCTGGCGGTGCTCGGGGTGGTGGTGCTGCCGATCACCTCCGGCGACACGGCGTTTCGGGTCGCGCGCCTGATCGTCGGCGATTACCTGGGCCTCAGCCAGGCGCGGGTGCGCAACCGCTACCTGGTCGCGCTGCCCCTGTTCGCGGTCTCGCTGGCGCTCAACTTCGTCGACTTCAGCGTCATCTGGCGGTACTTCGGGTGGGCCAACCAGACCCTGGCCGCGGTGACCTTGTGGGCGGGGGCGGTGTGGTTGGCCCGGCGGGGCCGCTGGTGGTGGCTGGCGGCGGCGCCGGCGACCTTCATGAGCGTGGTGACCACCAGCTACATCCTGGTCGAGAAGGTCGGGCTCGGGCTGCCGCACGGGCTCGGCACCACCCTCGGGCTGGTGTTGGGGCTGCTGCCAACGGCGGCGTTCCTGCTGCTGCGGGGGCGGTGGGTGAGAAATGACGGAGGATGAATGCTGACTGCGGAATGATGACGCGGACCGAAAAGCCGGGTGCTCCTAGCCGCGTTCGCCCTTCACTATTCCTCACTCCGCCTTCCGCATACGTTCTCATCTCCCCGTCGCGCGGGCGACCGCGGCGGCGGTGGGCAGACCGACGTAGGCGCGGTAGGGTTCGCCCACCACCCTCGGCACGCCGGCGTAGACCAGGCGGGCCGACCCTTCGAGCCGGGCCTCGAAGAGCCGCGCGGAGACCTGGTGGACCGACACCTTGGCGAGGTCGCGCTGGGAGAAGACCGACGCCAGGAGCAGCGGGGCGATCTGCCGGGCGTCGTCCTGGTCGAGGCCGACCGGCCACGGCTCGGGCCTCACGTCGAGCGGAAAGCGGCCACCCGCCGGTCGCGGCGGTCGTCGCAGGACGTAGGCGAAGAGGCTCTCGAGGGCTCGTCCCGTGAGTCGGGCACTGCGGCAGCGGACCGCCGGCGCCAGGATCGCGTGGCGTGCCGGCTCGTGGTCCTCGCCGAGCTGGTCGAGGCTGCCGTCGATGCCGTCCTTGAGGTGGAGCAGATCGGTGACGACGTCGCCCTCGCCGGTGCGCAGCTCGAGTCGGAATGCCCAGAACGGCACCAGGTCGGTGTCAGGGCCGACCCCCTGGGGGTCGTGGGCGTAGACCACCTCCCGCTTGGCCTCGCCGTCGACTGCGAACACCCGGTGACAGTTCGAGCAGAAGTGCAGCACGGCGTCGGGCGTGAAGCGGAACTCGAAGCCGCAGGTCGGGCACTCCATCGCCACGAAGCGCAACGACCGGCCGGGCGCCCGCGCCACCTCGGGGAGCGGCTCCAGCGTCTCGAGGTCGAGCGGAGGCGCCGGTCCGGCGACCGAACCGGACGCGGCGTCCACCAGGAGGCGCTCGTCGTGGCCGGCGCCGCGGACCTCGCACACCCACCACGGGCGCCACACGACGGCCCTGACGTCGGGCCGAAGCCGCCCGGCGACGCGGATGGTGCGCAGGTCGCGCAGGAGGTGGATCCGGTTCGGGTCCCCGAATGCCTCGTCGAGCGTCGACTCCGGTCGGCTCACCGGCAGGCAACGGGCCTCGCCGGGCAGCGTCGCCGCCGGCCGGAGGGCCCTGAGCCAGCTCAGCCGGGCCATCCTGGGCAGGGCGACGCGGTCGGTGGCGACGGCAGTCGCCTCCCGGGCGCCGGTGACGAACCGGAGCACCTTCTCCTCGGTGGTGGGCTCGCGCCCGAAGGCGGCCTGGAACAGCACCCCCATGCCGTGGAAGTAGGGCGTGAAGAAGCGCTGTGGCGAGCGCACCTCGAGCCGCGAGCCGAGCAGGCGACGGTAGGCGTCCGCCTGGCGAGTGACCGCACGTTCGGCGGCGGCGGCGGCGGCGGCGAGCTCGGGACTGGGCAGGCCCTCCGCGGTTCCTGCCGCCTCCGCCTGGCGCTCGAGCGGCGCGACCGTGCGCTGGTAGAGCTCCACGTAGCGGGCGTACCGGAAGTGGTCGAGCAGCGCCTCGCGCAGCGCGGCCGGGTCCGGGACCCTCTCGGGCAGCGCCAGCTGGAGCAGCTCGTCGTGACCGGTGACGAGGTGGTCCGATCCGCAAAAGGCACAGTGCGCCATGCGGTGCAGCACCGGCAGCTCGACCTCTGCGCCGCACTCGGTGCAGCGGATCGCGACCGGGTACCCGGCCTCGTCTCCGGGACTCTGCTCCGGCTCCTCCGACGAGCTCGCCGGCGCGGCCTCCGGCGATCGATCCGGCAGCGCGTTCGACAGCCGCTCGATCGGGTTGAGCGGACCGTTCCACGCGCCCCACACCGCGCCCACCGCCATGATCGGCAGGTACATCCACAGATCGGCCGCGCCGCCGATCGCGACCAGCACCACCTGGGTCATGAGCACGCCGGCGCCCACCTCGAGCCCCGGCCGTCCCGCGGCGGCGAGGCCGGCGCCGGGGACGATCGCGTTCAGCAGCACGACCACTGCCGGGTGCGGGTGGCGGGAGCGGAGGCCGAGCCAGGCGGCCATCGCGACGACCGGCGGTGCGGCCAGCGCGACGAGGGCCCAGCTCGGGGTCACATCACCTCGTCCGGGAAGATCGTGCCCTGGGCGAGGCCCTTGAGCAGGCGGACCACGACCTGGGTGTCGTCGATCGCGAGCGCGGGGTCCGCCAGGGCGCCTTCGAGCAGCATGCACAGCGCGCCGAAGACCGTCTCTGCCGGTTGGTCCCCACGCAGCACCGCGCGGCAGGCGTCGTACTGCTGCCCGCGCGGCAGGTCGCCTCCGACCAGCCGCCGCACGACCGTCCGATAGGCGAGGTCGGGCCCCTCGTCGTCGTCGTCGCGGTCGAGATGCATCGGCGCCTCCGGTGCGGGCCCGCGCGAGTCGAGCCGTGAGGTAACGTCCGGGCAGTATACTGAGTCTCGGCTCGAGTGTGAAGACCCGACTCGAGCGGGGAGCAGGAGACGGCATGGGGGACCTGGACGGGAGACGGTTCGTGATCACCGGGGCGTCGAGCGGGATCGGGCTCGAGGTGGCCCGGCGGGCGGCGGCCCGGGGCGCCGCGGTCTGCCTGGTGTCCCGACGGCTCGGGACGCTCACCGAGGCGGCCCAGCAGATCGGTCCGCAGGCCTGGGCGCTCGCCGCCGACCTTGCGGACCCGGAAGCCGCGACCACGCTCCGAGGGGCGGTCGAGGCGCGATGGGGCGGCGTCGACGGGCTGGTCAACAACGCCGGGATCGCGACACCCGGTCGGGTCGAGCAGGTCGACGCGGTCACCTGGGACCGCCTGTTCGCGGTCAACGCCCGGGCGCCGTTCCTGCTGGTCCGTGCCCTGCTTCCGCTGTTCGGCGACCGGGCCTCGGTGGTCAACGTGTCCTCGACCCTCGCGGTCAAGCCGATCCCCGGGATGGCCGCCTACAATGCCTCGAAGGCGGCGCTCAATGCGCTCACCCAGTCCCTCGCCGTCGAGCTGGCCCCGCGGGTGAGGGTCAACGCGATCATGCCGGCGGTGATCGACACACCGATCCACGAAACCCGCGGTCTCAGCCGCGAGCAGGTCGAAGGCATGGGTGGGATCCACCCGATGGGCCGGATCGGCCAGCCCGAGGACATCGCCGAGATGGTGCTGTTCCTGCTCTCGGACCGGGCGGCGTGGGTCACCGGGGCGTTGATTCCGGTCGACGGAGGCATGCTGGTCACGTGATGCTCTCGACGCCGGTCCCGGCCCGCGGTCGCGGCTGCGAGCCGGGACCGGCGCCGTGAGCGTCGAGATCCCGTGCTGCGCCCGTGGCACACCACAGATCAGGCCGGAAGAGGCGCCGTGATCGTGATCGTCCTCGCGTCGTCGGGGTCGACCTCGATCCGGACTCGCCACAGGCGTGAGGCCCTTGGCCGCCATGCGGCGACCCTCTCCTCGGGCCACTCGACGGCGGTGACCGCGTCGGGTTCGGAGAGCATCTCCTCGAGACCCAGCTCGCCCAGGGTCCGCGCCGCGCCGTCGAGCCGGTAGAGGTCGACGTGGTGGAGGCGGCGGACCCTGCCGCCGGCGCAGGGGTAGGTCTGCACCAGCACGAAGGTGGGCGAGCTGACCTCGTCGGGGTGGGCGCCGAGGCCGGCGGCCAGGCCGCGGACGAAGGTCGTCTTGCCGGCGGCGAGGTCGCCCTCGAGCTGCACGAGGTCGCCCGGCACGAGCCGGCGGGCGAGCTCGGCGCCGAGCGCCTCGGTGGCGGCGGGATCGGGGCAGCGGCGGGCAATCTGGGTCATGCACTCCTCCAGGCGGCGTGCAACCGGTCGGCGGCCCACAACGACGCGGAGACGGCGAGTGCGGGGAACATCGGCTCGAGCCCGAGCGGCCATCGGCCGCCGGTCCCGAGCGCGATCCAGCCGGCCGCCGTGGCCGCGGCGGCAACCACCGCCGCGACCGCCGCCGGTCCCCGCAGGCGCCACCGGGGGGGCAGGTGGACGGCCACCACCGGCAGCAGCAGGGCCGAGGTCCCGACCGACCCGATGTGGTGCCATACCGTCACCGCCGAATCGAAGGCGAGCGCCGCCGCGGCGGCGACGGCGGCGGAGAGCGAGCAGGCCGAGCCGCGTCCGCCGTCGTTCGCGCTGTGCGCCGGCCGCGACGAAGTCGTGGCCGACCGTGCCGGCGGCGAGGAAGAGGTAGGAGTCGAGGGTCGACATGACCGTCGCCAACAGTCCGACGGTGAAGACCGCGGCGAGCCACGGCGACAGCACCTCGGCGGCCAGTGCCGGGTAGGCGGCGACCGGGTCCGCGAGCTCGGGCAGGAGCACCCGGGCAGCCAGCCCGGAGGTCACCGAGAGGAAGTCGAACGACCGCCCACATCGCCACCGAGACCAGCACGCCGGCGCGGGCGACCCGGGGGCTCCGGGCGGCGAAGACCCGCTGGTAGAAGGCGGGCTCGACCATGGTCTGGAGGGCGATCAGGTACCAGACCAGCCACCGCCTGCCACCCGAGGCCGCCGTCCGGCGCTGCGGTGGGCGTCGGGCAGGGCGTTCCACAGGGCGGCGAGGCCGCCGGTGCGGTCGAGGGCTGCGGGCAGCAGGATCAGGAATCCGCCGTACATCAGCACCAGCTGGAGCGCGTCGGTCCGCACCACCGCCCGGAAGCCCGACAGGGCCACGTAGGCGGCCGAAAAGGCGGCGACCGCGGCGGTGGCGGTCGGGGTCGACCAGCCGGTGATCCCGGAGAGCAGGGTCGCGGCCATCAGCACGTACGCGACCGGCAACGTCAGGGCCCAGACCGAGGCCGCACCCACCACGCCGGCGCGCGGGCCGTAGGCGGACCGCATCAGGTCGGGGATGGAGGCGGCTCCGCTGGCGCGCAGGCGCGGCGCCAGCCAGAGTGCGAACACCACCGCGGCGAGATAGTAGGGGAGACCGAACACCACCCAGGTGGAGACCCCGAAACGAAACGCGTACTCACCGATGCCGAGGATGCCGCCGTACCAGGTGGTCACCAGGGTCGCGACGAAGGCGGGCAGGGTCAGGCGGCGTCCGTCGAGCAGGTAGTCGAGCCCGGATCCGCCGCCCGATCGGCTCAGCGAGGCGGCCACCAGCACGGCGGCGTAGATCGCGACCAGGATGACGGCGGGGCCCTGCACGGGGGTCAGTGTATCGCCGGATACGGTGGTGCCCGCTCCACCGCGGTACACTAGTCCGGCGAGCCCGCGTCCAGCCGTCCATCGGCAGCCGCCCCGGCGGCGGTCGGGGGACGGGTCGTGGGCCCGGGAGGTGCTGGGATGCACATCAACGACATCCTCAAGGTCGCGGTCGAGCGCAAGGCGTCGGACATCCACCTCAAGGTCGGCGCCCACCCGGTGATGCGCATCGACGGCCGGCTCCACGTGCTCGACCGAGTTCAAGCGCCTGATGCAGGAGGACACCATCGCGATGGCGTTCTCGATGATGTCCTCGCGCCAGAAGGAGCGCTTCAAGCAGCACCTCGAGACCGACATCGCGTACTCGGTGCCGGGTCTCGGCCGTTTCCGCTGTCAACATTTTCCAGCAGCGCGGCTCGGTCGGACTGGTGCTGCGCCTGATCCCGGCCCGGATCCTGACCTTCAAGGAGCTGATGCTGCCGCCGGTGCTCGAGAAGATCTGCGAGGAGCAGCGCGGCCTGGTGCTGGTCACCGGGACCACCGGCTCGGGCAAGTCGACGTCGCTGGCGGCGATGATCGACTACATCAACACGCGCCGGATCGAGCACATCATGACCATCGAGGACCCGATCGAGTTCCTCCACCGGGACAAGAAGTCGATCATCAACCAGCGCGAGGTCGACGTCGACACCAAGGCGTTCTCGGCTGGCGCTGCGCTCGGCGCTGCGCCAGGACCCCGACGTCATCCTGGTCGGCGAGATGCGCGACTACGAGACCATCGAGACCGCCCTGCTCGCGGCCGAGACCGGCCACCTGGTGCTGTCGACCCTGCACACCCTCGACGCCACCGAGACGATCAACCGCATCATCTCGGTCTTCCCGCCCCACCAGCAGAAGCAGATCCGGATCCAGCTCGCCGCGGTGCTCAAGGCGATCATCTCGATGCGGCTGCTGCCGCGCGCCGACGGCCTCGGCCGGGTGCCGGCGGTCGAGGTCCTGATCTCCACCGCCGTACATCCGGGACTGCGTCGAGAACAAGGAGAAGACCAAGCTGATCCGCGACGCGATCGCGCCGGGCACCGAGCCAGTACGGCATGCAGACCTTCGACCAGTCGCTCTACCTGCTGTACAAGAACGGGCTGATCACGCTCGACGAGGCGCTGCGTCGGGCGACCAACCCGGACGAGTTCAAGCTCAAGATCCAGGGCATCCAGTCGACCTCGGACATCTCCCGGGAGGAGATGGAAGGTGCGCTGGAGCTCGGCAGCGAGCAGGGCCTCGACCCGTTCGCGGAGGACTCGCCGTTCGAGTTCGGCAACAGGCCGACTGAACAGCGATCGCGCTGCGCGAATCTCCATGGGCTGACACGGCGCTCCAGGCTGCGCTTCGGATGCTCGGCGCGGCGGGACTCACTTTCGCGCGCCGAGCTGCGCCGAGACGCTGCGGCGCAAGGGTCTCGCGCCGAGGAGATCGAGGCTGCGCGTCGACGTGGTGCCGCCCATCGGGGCTACGTCGACGACGAGGTCGTCGCGGCCCGGTTCGTCGACGGCCCGGGTGGAGCGCAGGGGCTGGGGTCCGCGGCGGCTGGCTGGCCGAGCTGATGCGGCGTGGGCTGGACCGGACGGCGGCCGAGGCCGCGGTCCACAGCGCGGCGCCGGACCCGGAGCCGGGCGCTCGAGGTCGCGCTGCGCCGGGCCGAGGCGAGGGCTCCGGCAGGGTGGTGGCGCCTTCCCGCCGCGCCGCGCGCGGATGGTAAGCTCCCTGCTCGCTCGGGGCTTCGAGGCCGGCGATGCGATCCGGGCCGTGGACCGAGCTGGCGGCCGCCAGGGAGAGGCACAACCATGCGTGCGATGACCAGCCGGGAGATCCGGTCGAGCTTTCTTGACTACTTCGCCGACCCACGGCCACGAGGTGGTGGCGTCGTCGCCGCTGCTCCCCGCGGGCGACACCACCCTGCTGTTCACCAACGCGGGCATGAACCAGTTCAAGGACGTCTTCCTCGGCCGCGAGCAGCGCGACTACACGCGCGCGGCCTCCTCCCAGAAGTGCGTGCGCGCCGGCGGCAAGCACAACGACCTCGAGAACGTCGGCTACACCGCCCGCCACCACACCTTCTTCGAGATGCTGGGCAACTTCTCGTTCGGCGACTACTTCAAGGAGGAGGCGATCCGCTTCGCCTGGGAGCTGCGTGGTCGAGGTGCTACGGCCTGCCGGTCGAGCGGCTCTGGTTCACGGTCTACACCGACGACGACGACGCGGCGAGCTTGTGGGAGCAGGTCGGCGCCGCCGCCGGAGCGGATCCTCCGCTTCGGCGAGAAGGACAACTTCTGGGCGATGGGCGAGACCGGTCCCTGCGGCCCGTGCTCCGAGATCCACTTCGACCGCGGGCCGGACCCCACGGCCCGGGCCGGGCCGCCGCTGGTCAACGGCGCCGGCGACGACATCATCGAGATCTGGAACCTCGTCTTCATGCAGTTCGAGCGCGACGCGGCGGGCGAGCTGCACCCGCTGCCGCGCCCCTCGATCGACACCGGCGCCGGGCTCGAGCGGATCGCCGCCGTGCTCCAGGGCGTCGAGACCAACTACGACACCGACCTGTTCACGCCGTCTTCTGGCCGCCGATCGGCGAGCTGGTCGAGCGGCGCTACGATCCGGCCCACGAGCTCGCTCCGGCCTACCGGGTGATCGCCGACCACGTGCGGGCCGCGCACCTTCCTCATGACCGACGGCGTGGTGCCGTCCAACGAGGGTCGCGGCTACGTGCTGCGGCGGATCGTCCGCCGCGCTCTGCGCTACGGCCGCAAGCTCGGGCTCGACGGTGCCTTCCTCCACCGCGTCGGTGCCGGTCGTCGTCGAGCAGATGGGCGACGTCTACCCCGAGCTCGCCGAGCGGCGGGAGGTGGTCGCGACCCAGCTCCACCAGGAGGAGCAGCGCTTCGCGCGCACGCTCAACGCCGGCACCGATCTCGGCGCAGCGTGAGCTCGAGCGCCTCAAGCGAGCGGGCGAGACCGCGGTTCCCGGCCGGACCGCCTTCGACCTCTACCAGACCCACGGCATCCCGGTCGAGCTGCTCGAGGAGTTCGCCCAGGAGGAGGGGTTGGGGATCGACCACGAGGGGTTCGAAGCGGCTCTCGACGCCGAGCGCGCAGCGTGGCCAGGCGTCCTGGAAGGGTGACGTCGCGGCCCGCTTCCGGCCCGAGTACGAAACCCTGGTCGAGCGCGGTCTGATGAGCCAGCGTTCGTCGGCTACGACCGTCTCGAGGCCGACGGGCGTGGTGCTGGCGGTGCTCGGGAGCGACGGCGAGCTCGAGCGGCTCGTAGCGGGCTCGGCCGGCGAGGTGGTGCTCGACGCGACGCCGTTCTACGCCGAGTCCGGTGGCCAGGTGGGCGACGCGGGCGAGCTGGCGTCCGAGCGGCGGCCGCGCCCGGGTCACCGACGTGCAGAAGCCCGTCGAGGGCCTGATCGTCCACCACGTCGAGGTGATCGAGGGCGTGCTGGCGAACGGACGCGACGGTGCTCGCGCGGGTCATCGAAGGTCCACGCGCGCGACACCCAGCGCAACCACACCGCCACCCACCTGCTGCACGCGGCGCTGCGCAAGGTGCTCGGGCCGGCCGCGCAGCAGGCGGGCTCGCTGGTCGAGCCCGAGCGGCTGCGCTTCGACTTCTCGTGGGGCGAGCCGGTGGCTCCTCGACCAGCTGCGGGAGATCGAGCGCCTCGTCAACGCGGCGATTCGTCCGCAACGAGCCGGTGGCCAAGCAGATGATGCCGATCGACGACGGCCCGCGAGCTCGGGCGCGATGGCGCTGTTCGGCGAGAAGTACGGCGACACCGTGCGGGTGGTCACGGTCGGCGAGGGCGACTTCTCGCGCGAGCTCTGTGGCGGCTGCCACGTCGACCGTACCGGCGACATCGGCCTGGTGATGATCACCTCCGAGCGGGGGATTGCCGCCGGAGTGCGACGGATCGAGGCGGTCACCGGGCGCGGAGCGGTCGAACGGGTGCAGACGACGACGGCACGTGCTCAGGAGCTCGCCGCTCGCTTCCAGACCTCCTTCGATCGGCTGCCCGAGATCCTCGACCGCCGCGAGGCTCGGCTGGCCGAGCTCGAGCAGGAGGTCCGCCAGCTCAAGCACCGCCTCGCGTCGGGAGACGCCGGGGGGGGCGAGGTGCGGACCGAGATCGACGGCATTGCGGTGGCGGTCCGCCGGGTACCCGAGATGAACCCCGCCGAGCTGCGCAACCTCGCCGACACCCTGCGTCAGAAGCTCGGCTCCGGCGTGATCGTGCTCGGCATGGAGGCGGGCGGCAAGGCCACGCTTCTGGCTGCCGTCACCGACGACGTGGCGCACCGGGTCCACGCCGGGAACCTGGTCCGTGAGCTGGCCGCGATCGTCGGCGGGCGCGGCGGCGGCAAGCCCAACCTCGCCCAGGCCGGAGGCCCCGACGCGGCGAAGCTCGACGAGGCGCTGGCCGCGGTCGGGGAGACGGTGCGGCGGTTGGTCGCGGGTTAAGACCCGGAGCCTCGCAGACTCGGACGAACCCACAGCGCGGGCTGCGCCCGCAACCCGAGTGGCCGGTCGGCGGACCCGGCCGCTTCCGATTTCACGGAGGCTTCAGTCCGGGATCGGGCGCAGGGCGGACGGCCGCAACCCGTGGTACCTTTTGCCGGATGAGTGAGAGGGGCACAGCCGACGACAGCGGCAGCGAGCTTCGCGCCGGCGCTGAGCTCGAGCCTTGTCCGGGCGACGGGATCGACCGCTTCAGGGCCGCGTTCGAGCACAGCGCGATGGCGATGGCGCTGTGGGCGGCCGACGGCCGCCTGCTGCACCTCAACAGCTCGTTGTGTCGCGTGACCGGCTACAGTGCCGACGAGCTCGCCGGCATGACCTGGCGCGACCTGTGTCACCCCGAGGATGCCCCGCCAGTCCGGACGATGGTTCGCGAGCTCCTGGCAGGCAGGCGGCTCAGCTTTCAGGTCACTCCCCGGGTCCGGCACCGTGACGGTTCCTGGCGGTGGGGACGGGTCACGGTTTCGGTGGTGCGGGGCGCCGACGGCCGACCGTCGACCATCGTCGGCCAGCTGGAAGACATCACCGAGAGCAAGCGGGCCGAGGACCGGCTGCGCGAGAGCGAGGAGAGGCTGCGCGCGATCATCGAGCACAGCTCGAACCTCTTTTACTCGCACACACCGGACCATGTCCTGACCTACGCCAGCCCCCAGACCCGGACGATCCTCGACTGCGAGCCCGAGGAGGCGCTGGTTCGGTGGACCGAGTTCGCGACCGACAGCCCGGTCAACCAGCTCGGGTTCGAGTCGACGCAGCGCGCCATCGACACCGGTGTCGCCCAACCGCCCTACGAGCTCGAGCTGGTCGGGCTGCAGGGCCGCAGGGTCTGGGTGGAGGTCCGCGAGGCGCCGGTGGTCGAGAGCGGACGGACAGTGGCCATCGTGGGTGCGCTGGTCGACATCACTGACCGACGGCGGGCGGACGAAGCGCTCCGCAGGAGTGAGGAGCGCTACCGGCAGGTGGTGGAGGACCAGGCCGAGTTCATCGTCCGCTGGCGGCCGGACGGAACCCGGACCTTTGTCAACGAGCCATACTGTCGTTACTTCGGCAGAAGCGAAGAGGAGCTTCTCGGCACCAGCTTCTTTCCGCTGATCGCCGAGCCGGACCGGGAGCGGGTGCGCGCCAAGATCGCGAGCCTCTCGCCCGCGCAACCCGCTCGGATCGACGAGCACCGGGTGGTCCGCGACGACGGATCGATCGTTTGGCAGGAGTGGACCGATCGGGGGCTCTTCGACGCGACAGGGGAGCTGGTCGAGCTGCAGTCCGTGGGCCGCGACATCACGCCCAGGAAGCTCGCCCAGCAGAAGCTGCTCGAAAGCGAGAAACGGTACCGCCAGCTCTTCGAGCGCAACATGGCGGGGGTCTACCGGACAACTCCGGACGGCCTGATCCTGGACTGCAACGAGGCCTTCGCCCGGATTCTGGGCTGCGGCTCACCGGCCGAGGTGCTCACACGCAGCGCCGCGGACTTCTACCCGAACGCAGGCGCGCGCAGCGAGATGCTCGAGGCGCTGCGCAGCCAGGGCGAGCTGCACAACCATGAGATCTCGCTGCGGCGCACGGACGGGTCCGAGGTGGTCGCACTGGCGAACATGAGCCTGGTCGAGGATGGTGCCGGCGGCTCGGTCATCGAGGGCACGATGATCGACATCACCGAGCGCATGGAGATCGAGGATCGCCTGCGCCAGGCCGTGAAGATGGAGGCGATCGGGCGCCTCGCCGGCGGCGTCGCCCACGACTTCAACAACCTGCTGCAGGCCATGACGGCGCTGACCGCGCTGCTCGACGGGTCTCAGGAGCCCGACGAACGAGGTGACCGGATCGCGGAGCTCGAGGAGCTGATCCGTCGCGGCGCCCAGCTGACCCGACAGCTGCTGCTGTTCTCCCGCCGCCAGCCGATCCGCCGCACGCGCATCGATCTCAACGAGCTGATCACCGGCACGACCGGCCTGCTCGGCCGGCTGCTGCGCGAGAACATCGAGCTCGTGGTCGACCTCTCGCCTTCTCCGGTGGTGGTCGGCGCCGATCGCGGGCAGCTCGAGCAGGTGGTGGTCAATCTGGTGGTGAACGCGTCCGATGCGATGCCGGACGGGGGCCGACTGACGGTGAGGACCCTTTCCGGCGTCCCGGGCGAGGCTCGTCTGGTGGTCGCCGACACCGGGCACGGCATCCCGGAGCAGGTGCGGCATCGCCTCTTCGAGCCCTTCTTCACGACCAAGGACCCGAGCCAGGGGACCGGCCTCGGGCTGGCGGTTGTCCACGGCATCGTCGCCGAGCTCGGAGGCAGCATCGAGGTCGAGTCGGAGCTCGCGGTCGGGACGACCTTCACGGTCGCCCTTCCGGCGGCAGGACCGAGCCCGGACGCGGCGACGGCGAGCCCGGAGGACGGCCCGACCGGGGGCAGCGGTCGGGTGTTGGTGGTCGAGGACGAGCCCGCGGTTCGGGAGAGCATCCGGCGGATCGTGCAGAGCCTCGGCTACCAGGTGGTCGGTGTCGGGAGCGCGGCCGAAGCGGCGGCCCTGCCGGATCGTCCGGCCTTCGACCTCGTGCTGACCGACTTCCTGCTTCCCGACGGGTCCGGGACCGAGGTCGCTCAGCGGCTCGGCCGACGGTGGCCGCAGATCCGGGTGATCGTGATGTCGGGCTATGCCGAGGACGGCCTCTTCGGGCAGCAGGTGCGGGACGGTGCCTGGCGTTTCCTCCAGAAGCCGTTCACCCTCCACAGCCTCGACCAGGAGATCCGGGAGGCGATGTCGGGCCCGCGGTGAGCGACTCGTCCTCGGCGCCGGTTCCTGGTTCGGCCCGACATGGGTCGAGGGCCGTCATCTACCTGCTGTGCGGGCTGGCGTTCTCGGGCAAGTCGACGCTCGCGCGGTCGGTCAACGCTCGTTTCGGGTGTCCGGTGATCAGCCTCGACGAGCTGACCGAGGCCCGCGGGCTGGACCTCGCCGAGGGCGTGCCGGCCCAGGAGTGGGCGGCCAGCCACCGGCAGGCGCTCGCCCGGGCCGAGTCCCTGCTCCTGGCGGGGGAGCCGCGGCTGGTGGTCGACGACACCTCCTGCTACCGGTTCCTGCGGGACGACTGGCGGGAGCTCGCGGCCCGGTGCGGGGCCGAGCTGCGGCTGGTGGTCCTGGGCGCCTCCGAGGAGGAGGTCCGGCGCCGGATGTCCCTCAGCCGCGGGCGGCGCGACCGCCGCGACCTGGCCCCGGCGGTGTTCGACGCCCACGCCGCGAGCTTCGAGTGGCCCGGCGCGGACGAGCCCCACCTGCGGGTCCCGGCGGACGCCGAACCGTCGGCCTGGGTGGCGGCGGGCCTGCCCTGATCAGCCCTTCGCCGCGACCTCGAAGCGGGTCACGTGCTCGCCCATCTTCTCCGGCGCCCACTCCTCTGGCGGGACACCGAGGAACTCGCCCACCGAGGACACCAGCCGCGAGTACCAGACCGTCGCGGTCACGGTCACCTGCCCGGGAGCGATGTCGGCCGGGAGCTTCCAGGTGAAGGTCTCGTTGCGGGCCTCCAGCGGTCCCAGCCGGTAGTCGGGCCCGAAGCTCGCCGTGTACCACTGGGCGACCGTCATCCGGCCCTCCGGATCGAGGTAGGGGAGGCGGAAGATGCGGTCGCCGGCCGGCACCTCGCCGTCCCGGGCGAGGCCGGCGAAGTCCGCGAGACCCTTGATCTCGCCGATCCCGAAGTAGGCGCGGGCGGCCGGGTCGGCGATGGTCATCACCTCGCCGTCGAAGCCTTTGGCATCGACCGGCAGGTGGAAGGTCCTGCCGGCCGAGTCCACCGCCTCGACGTGGAGCCAGACCACGCGTTCCTCCGCCGAGCCGGAGGGGATCATGTGGCCCGCCTTGGCATTGACGACGGTGGCGGTCAGGACCACGGTCTCGCCGGCCGCTGCCTCGAGCGCCGACGGGTGGATCCTGACCTCGACCGCGCCGCGGAGCTTGCCGGGATCGTGGGCGCCGTGGAACAGGTGCTGGCGAACGTCGGGGTGGTCCTGACCGCCGGCCTCCGGCGCGCTGTTCCCAGCCGCCGGCGGCATGTGGCAGTCCTGGCACACGATGCCGCCCTTCGCCCAGCGGCTCGCCTTCCACTCCAGGTGGGTCGCCTTGACCCACTGGTCGAAGGGGTCCTTCTCGTTGTGGCAGGTTCCGCACAGCTCGGCGGTCATCATGAAGGGGTTGACCGCGATCTCGTGCCCAGGGCTCTCGGTGCCCGAGCGGACGCCCTGCTTGGCCCCGCCGGGCGCCACCACCCAGTTGAAGTTGAAGGGCACCTCGCCCTCGAAGCCGGTGATGGAGTGGCACAGGTCGCAGGAGATCGCCTCGTTGGCGCGGGTGCCGTCCGCCGGCCGCTTCGGCGGGATGTCCCCGGCGAGGAAGGCGATCGGTGAGTGGCACCCGTTGCAGCCGGCCTTGACCCCGGCGACCTTCTCGACCTGGTCCGCGTGGGGCAGGGCGAGCTGGAAGTACTCGATCTCGTCCCACTCGTGGGTGAAGCACTCCGACATCAGCGACTGGTGGTGCTGCCGGGCGATGTCGACGTGGCACTCGGCGCACACCGCGTCAGGCTCGAACAGGTCGTACGACGAGGTTCCGAGCGCAGCGTCGCCCACCTTCGGCGCGTCTGCGGCGATGGCGACCAGCGCCGCTGAGAGCATGGCGAGAACGATCATTCTGGAACGCATCGGCTTCCTCCCCGGGGGTCGCCCGCCGACCTCCGCTGCGTCCACGGTAGGCCGATTTCCCTGCGACTGTCAATTGAGAGGAAGAACAATTATCGAGATGTCGAGAGGTCGCCGGTCACAGTCGAGAGCGGGTGAGCGCTTCCAGACCCCCGGCCAGGATCAGCTCCTGGGCCGCGGGACCGAGCGGTGTGAGCGGGTACTCCCCGCCCCGCCACACCGCCACCGAGCGCGCGCACGTCGACCGCCAGCTCACCGCCGGGATGGTCCGCTGTCCGTCCGCGGCGAGCTTGGCGAAGGCCGCGCGGACGGCCTCGACCAGGGCCGGGCACTCGACGCAGATGAAGCCGTTGTTGAACGCGTTGCGCAGGTAGGTCTGGGAGAAGCTCGCCGGCGACGACCAGCGGGATGCCCGGGCCTGCAGCGCGGTCACCGCCTGCTCGCGGCTGACGAGCCGGTGCCGAAGTTCGACGCCGCCGACGATCACGTCGCCCGCGGCGGCGACCTGCCGGCGAACCCCGGGTCGTAGTTCTCCATGACGCACGCCGGCCATCTCCTCGCGGGTCATGTCGTCGCGGTAGGTGTAGTCCTTGCCGTAGATGCCGTCGGTGTTGAGGTTGTCCTGGGGCAGCAAGACGCAGGCGGCCCGCGATCCGCGCCGGGAAACCCGTCGAGGATCTCGACCGTCTCGGCGTGCGGC
The DNA here is from genome assembly GCA_963714745.1 of uncultured Acidobacteriota bacterium. Taxonomy (GTDB): domain Bacteria; phylum Acidobacteriota; class Thermoanaerobaculia; order Thermoanaerobaculales; family Sulfomarinibacteraceae; genus CAVQPK01. Next base: position 140,655 of record CAVQPK010000004.1, on the reverse strand, counting down.
GGCGGCGCGGCCGAGGTCGCTCGAACGCGTGCTCGGGCGCCGCGCCTCGAGCGGCTGCCGGGCCGGTGATGTAGCCGGCCACCGCCGAGGCGGCGACGACCGCCGGGCTGGCCAGGTAGCCTGGGCGTCGCGCGAGCCCATCCGGCCCTTGAAGTTGCGGTTGGTGGCGGAGATGCCGACCTCGCCGGGCTCGAGCAGCCCGGTGCCGAGACCGATGCAGGGGCCGCAGCCCGGCGGCAGCGGCCGGCGCGCCGGCGTCGAGCAGGTCCTGCCAGACGCCGCTGCGCCTCGGCCTCGCTCCTGGACCTCGCGCGCTGGCCGCGGCGACGTAGAGCTCGACGCCCGTCGGCGACCTGCTTGCCCGCGCAGCACCGCGGCCGCCGCGGCGAGGTCCTCGAGCCGCGAGTTGACGCAGGAGACGCAGGTAGGCCTTGTGGATCGCGATCCGCTCGCGCGGCGATCTCGGCCAGCGGAGCGCATGACCTGACCGTGTCCGGGCCGGAGACGTGCGGCGTGACCGCGGCCGAGGTCGAGCGTGATCCGGCCGGCGTAGGCGGCGTCGGCGTCGGGGCGCGGCGGGTCGGCCTCCCAGCGCGCGCAGATCTGCTCCTCGGTGACGCGCGTCGACGCCGCGCTGCGGCCAGAGCCGTCGCGGCGCCGTCGCGCAGGTACGCGAGCGGTGACCGCGTCGCACGGGGAACCAGCCGACCAGGGCGCCCCACTCGGTGGTCATGTTGGCGATGGTCAGGCGCTCGTCCATCGACAGCGCCGGCACGCCCGGGCCGGCGAACTCGACCGCGGCGTTCAGCACCTCGCCCTGGTTGTAGAGGCCGCACAGGGCGACGATCACGTCCTTGCCGGTGACCCCGGGTCGGAGCTCGCCCTCGAGCACGACCTGCACCGTGCGCGGCACCTGCCACCAGAACGTCGCCGGTGGCCCAGATCGCGGCGGCGTCGGTGCGCACCACCGGCGTGCCGACCGCGCCCAGGGCGCCGTACATGTTCGAGTGCGAGTCGGAGGCGACCACGAGCGAGCCGGGCACCGACGTAGCCGCTGCTCGCACCATCACCTGGTGGCCGATGCCGGTGCCGGCGGGGTAGAAGTCGACCCCCTGCTCGCCGGGCGAAGGCCTCGATCGTGCGCGTACTTGGCGAGGTTCTCCTCGGAGCTGTTCTGGATGTCGTGGTCGAGGGCGAAGACCGGCTGCCGCGGGTCGGCGACCCGGGTCGCGCCGATCGCCTGGAACTTCTTCATCACCGCGCGCGGTGTTGTCGTGGGTCATCACGTGGCTGCGGCCGGATGGAGACGAAGTCGCCGGCGCGCACCGGCCGGTCGGGCGGCCCGTCGGCCAGTGTGCGCCTGGGCGATCTTCTCGACGACCGTCTGTCCCATCGTGCACTCCTCCCCGGTCGGCGTGCGCCGTCATCGGCCCGCCGCGACCAGCTGCCATCAGCTCGCGTGACGTCGTCGCAGCGTCTCGGCGCGGTCCAGACCGCCGCCTTCATGCGCTCGACGCTGCGTCGGGCGTCGGCAGCACCGGCTCGGCCAGGGCGTCGAACTTCTCCTCGATCTCGGCGTCGGTCAGCGGGTTGCGCGGGTCGCCCTTGGGGTAGTCGATCTGCTTGGTCGAACTCGCCGGCCGTCGGTGGTGTTGATCGTCGACGATGCACCCGCTGCAGCTTCGGGAACAGCGCCTCGATCTCGGGGTCGGCGACCACCTCGACCTTGTTGAGCTGGGCGCGGATCGTCGGGTCCATGATCTTCGCCTCGGTGAACTGCAGCGGGGTGACCTGGCGGTCGGCGATCGCCGCGGCGATCACGTAGGGCAGGGTGTGGTCGGCGGTCTCCTTGGTGCGCGGGTCGTACTTGGACGGGTCGGCCAGGATGTCGGCGGCGCGGGCCAGCGAGCGGATGTGGACCTTCTCGACCTGCGTCCGGCGCGAGGTCGTTGCTCCTGGATCAGGTCGAGCACGCAGGAGATCGGCGCGTGGGTCAGCGCCTCGGTGGGGAACGCCTTCATCCCGCACTGCGGTGATGCGCCAGCCGTCGCCCAGCCCCTCGGTCGAGCATCTCGAGCTTCCACTCCGGGCCGAAGCAGTGGACCAGGCCCTCCTTGCCGTCGATGCACGTGCTCGGGGCCGGTGTAGCCCTTCTCGGCCAGCAGCGCCGCCAGCACGCCGCTCTGGGTCGCCAGCGGGTCGACGGTGTTCTTCATCATGGTCAGCTTGCCGGCGGTCACCGCGCCGAGTGGTGGCAGTGGCGCGAGCGCGGAGATGCCGATGGCGTGCTGCATCTGCTCCGCGTCGAGGTCGAGCATGCGCGCCGGCGACGATCGGGCGAGGCGAAGGCGGTCAGCGTGGCGTGGTGCCAGCCGCGCTCGCGGATGCCGGGGAAGGCGGCCTCGCACAGCCGCATCTCGAACTCGTGGCCGAGGACGATGCCGACGATCAGGTCGCGGCCGCCGCTCGCCGGCGCGCTCGCCGCAGGCCAGCGCCGCGGGGATGATGTCCGAGGGGTGCGACGGGTCCTGCTTCCAGTAGATGTCGTTGTAGTCCATCACCCGGACCATCAGCGCGTTGAGCGAGCGACGCCGAGACCGGGTCCAGCGCTCGCCGGTGCCGATCACCGTGGCCGGGCCGCTGCCGGCGATCTCGTCGAGCACCTCGCAGGGCGATCTTCACGTCGTGCTGCTGGGAGCCGCCGAGGGCGCAGCCCAGCGAGTCGAGCAGGTAGCGCTTGGCCTCGGCGACGACCTCGAGGGGAAGATCCTCGAAACGGGTGCCGGCGGCCCAGTCGGCGAGGGTCCGGGTCACGGTCATGAGCTGCTCCATCGTGGCTCGGGGCTGACGCCAGGGGCGTCGCGGGGCGCATTCTACCTTCCCGGGCACGGTGAGAGAATGGGACCCCGAATGGGGACCCGGCATTATCTCTCGGCGCTCAAGCGCGCGGTACGGGAGCTGCTGCTCGCGGCGAAGCCTGCGTCGCTCGGCGAGCATCTCGAGGCCCGCCGCCGCCCCCCGCCTGGCGCCCCGCCGCTGCCGGGCCCTCGCCTGATGGTCTCGACCGCCGGTACGGCGGGGGTGCGCTGGTTCCTCGACAGCGGTCGGGCGGGTTGGGAGACGGTGGTCGAGGCGGTCGGGCGCCAGGGCGTCGAGCCGCTCGGGCTCGACCGGGTGCTCGACTTCGGCTGTGGCTGCGGGCGGGTGCTGCGCCACTGGCCGCCCGGACCGCGTCCGGCCCTTTTCGGCTGTGACGTCAACCGTCGGGCGGTGAGCTGGATCCGTCGGCACCTGCCGCGGGTCCGGGCGGAGGTGACGGGCCTCGATCCGCCGCTGCCCTGGGCCGACGCCACCTTCGACCTCGCCTATGCGTTCTCGGTTTTCACTCACCTCCCGCGGCCGCTCCAGGAGCGTTGGCGGGACGAGCTGCGGCGGGTGATCCGACCTGGCGGCTGGCTCCTGCTCAGCGTGCACGGGGCGGCCTATCTCGACCGGCTCGACGCGACGGAGAGGGCGGCCTTCGCACGCGGCGAGCTGGTCGAGCGCCGTCCCGACCTCCCCGGAACCAACACCTGCGGGGTCTATCACCCGCCGGCCGCGGTTCAGAAGCTCCTGGCGACGGGCTTCGAGCTGGTCGAGCTGGTCGCCGAGGGCGCACGGGGCAACCCGCCCCAGGACCTCGTCGTGCTGCGTCGGACCGGGTGACCCGCCGCAGGACGGCCGGCATCGGATCGGGCGACGCCGTGCCGGCAGTTCCGAGACGTTATCATTCCGGTATGCACCCGATCTCCACCGCCGCCTGCCTCGCGGTCGGCTCCGAGCTGCTCTGCGGGCGACGCCTGGACAGCAACTCGCTGGTGGTGAGCACGCGCCTCGCCGGCCGCGGCGTGAGGGTGACCGAGAAGCGGGTGGTCGGCGACGACCGCGACGCGGTTGCCGGTGCGATCCGGGAGCTGCTGACCCGGGTGGATCTGGTGGTGATCACCGGCGGCCTCGGGCCGACTGCGGACGACGTGACCCGAGAGGGTGTCGCAGCGGCCTTCGACCTCGGGCTGAACCCGAACGCCGAGGTCGAGGCGTGGATCCGCGAGGGCTACCTGAACCGCGGGCGGGACATGCCCGCGATCGCACCCTCCATGGCGCGGGTGGTGGAGGGGTCCCGTCCGCTGCGCAACCGGCGCGGCGCGGCTCCCGGCCTGCTGCTGGAGCGCGGCAGCAAGCTGGTCGCGGCACTTCCCGGCGTGCCCTGGGAGATGCGCGACATGCTCGAGCACGAGCTCGAGCCGGAGCTGGCGCGACGTGGAACAGGGACGGTCGTGCTGGTGCGAACCCTCCTGCTGGGGGGCGTGGTCGAGTCGGACGTCGAAGGCAGGGTCCACCACCTCTACGATCGATTCGGGCGCTCGAACGTCAGCATCCTCGCGTCATGTGGCCTGGTCCGGTTGGTGATGACGGCGGAGGGCATCCCCGAGGCGGCCGGATCGCGGCTCGACGAGATGGCCGCCGCCTTTCGCACGGCGGTGGGCGCGGATCTCGCGGGGGTCGACGTCGAGACCCTCGCAGAGCCTCTGATCGCCGCGCTCGAGGCCCGCGGAGAGACGCTCGCCGCCGCCGAGTCGTGCACCGGTGGCCTGGTCGGGGCCGAGCTGACGTCGGTTCCGGGCTCCTCGGCGGTCTTTCTCGGCGGTGTGGTGAGCTACTCCAACCAGGCCAAAGAGACCATGGTCGGCGTCGCCCACGAGCTGCTGGTCGCGCACGGCGCGGTCTCCGAGCCGGTGGCGCGGGCGATGGCGGGCGGCGTGCGGGCGCGCTTCGGGACCACCTGGGGGATCGGCATCACCGGCATCGCCGGACCCGCAGGCGGTACCGTCGACAAGCCGGTCGGGCTGGTGCACTGGGCGGTGGCCGGACCGTGCGGGATCCGTGCGCGGCAGGCGCGGTTCCCCGGCGATCGGGAGTCGGTCCGGCGGTGGAGTGTCAACGCGGCGCTCGACCTCCTGCGGCGGACCTTGGAGTGATCGATGACCGGTCCGATGCGAGCCTTCGTCGCCCTCGAGGTGCCCGCGGCGGTTCGGGCGACGCTGGCGGACGGCATCGCCCGGCTCAGGGCGGAGCTGCCCCGCGCGCGGTGGGTCCGGCCGGAGGGCGTGCACCTGACCCTGAAGTTCCTCGGCGAGTCCGATCCGGGCACGCTCGAGGAGCTCGCCCGCGGACTTCGCGCGAGCCTGGCCGGAGCAGGTGCGGTCGGGGTCGAGCTCGGGGGGGCCGGCTTCTTTCCCAACCCGGCCAGGGCCCGGGTCGCCTGGATCGGCGGTGCGGCCGCCGGCGCGCCCGAGCTCGCCGCCACGATCGACCGCGCCGCGACGCGCCTCGGCTGGGATCGGGAGCGTCGGCCGTGGTCGCTGCATCTGACCCTGGCTCGACTCGACCGGCCGTGGCCTCGCTTTGCGAGCGAACGCTTTCTGGAGTGGGGACGGGCGCTGCGACCGGAGCCCTTCACCTGCCCGGACGCCGTCCTGCTGTCGAGCCGATTGCAGCCGGGGGGCGCCGTGTACACTGAGCTGGCGAGGATACCTCTCCAGTGACCGCCCAGCTGCTCGTCGTCGTCGGAGCCTACCTGCTGGGTTCCGTGCCGACGTCGCTTCACGTGGTCCGGCTGGCGACCGGGCGCGACGTCAGGAGGGTGGGGTCCGGGAACGTCGGTACCACCAACGCAGTGCGCGCCGCAGGGATCCGGGTCGGTCTCCTGGTCGGCGTGTTCGACGTGCTCAAGGGCGTGCTCGCGGTGGCCGCGATGTGGGCCGTCGACCCTACTGCGACATGGCTCGGCGCCGCGGCGGTGGCGGCGGTGCTCGGGCACTGCTTCCCGATCTGGCTCCGCTTCCGGGGTGGCAAGGGCGTGCTCGCGGCGGCGGGGGCCTTCCTGGTGCTCGCCCCCTGGGCGACCCTCGCCGCAGCCGGGCTCGCCCTGGTGATGCTCGGCTGGCGGCGGATCGTCTCGCTCGCCTCGCTGACCGGCGCGGCCGCGCTGCCGCCGGCGTTGTGGTGGATTGCGAGGGTCCCGCGCGGCCTGCTGGTGGCCGGATCGCTCACCGCGCTCATCATCATCGGCCGGCACGCCGGCAATGTCCGCAGGCTCGCGGCGGGCGTCGAGCCACGGATGGGCCAACGACACCCCAAGGACGGAGGAGAGCAATGAAGCTGACCGTGTTCGGCGCCGGCTCCTGGGGATGCGCAATGGCGCATCAGCTCGCCCGCCGGGGACACGAGGTGACGCTGTGGGCGCGAGAGCCCGAGGTTGCCGAGGGCATCAACCGCGGCCACCGCAACCCGCTCTTTCTCACCGACCTCGACCTCCACCACGGAATCCGTGCCACCGACCAGCTGGCGGACGCGGCGAGGTTCTCGGACATCTGGATCTGGGTTGTGCCGGTGCAGTACAGCCGTGCCGTGATGGCCGAGCTGAGGGACCTGCACCACCAGGACGTGGTCATGGTCTCGGCCTCGAAGGGTCTCGAGACGGCCACCCTCAAGCGTATGGACGAGATGGCGTGGGAGGTGCTCGAGATCAACCCGCGCCGCTTCTGCTGCCTTTCCGGACCGACCTTCGCCGCCGAGGTGATTCGTGGCGACCCGTCGCTCGCGGTGCTGGCCTGCCCCGACCTCAGCCTGGCGAGCGCGCTCCAGGAGCAGTTCTCGGACCGCCATCTGCGGCTCTACGCGGGGCGCGACATGGTCGGAGTCGAGCTCGCCGGCGCACTCAAGAACGTGATCGCGATCGCCGCCGGGATCATCGACGGGCTCGGGTTGGGGTCCAACACCCAGGCAGCGCTGATGACCCGCGGACTCCACGAGATGACCCGCCTCGGGGTGGCGGTCGGCGCCAACGCCAACACCTTCCGAGGGCTGGCCGGTATGGGCGATCTTGTCCTGACCTGCACCGGCGGCCTGTCCCGCAACCGGCGGGTCGGCCAGCGGCTGGGTCGTGGCGAGCAGCTCGACGAGATCCTGGGCTCCAGCCGTGAGGTCGCCGAGGGTGTGCGAACGGCTCCGGCGGCAACCCGGCTCGCCGCCGGCCTCGGGATCGAGATGCCGATCACCGACGCCGTCACCCGCCTGATCGCCGGCGAGGCCGACCCGCGCCAGATGCTCAACGATCTGATGCTGCGGGAGCTCAAGGAGGAGGCGACGCTCTAGGAGTCTGCGGATCGCAGGCCCGGGAGCGGACCGGATGGATCGGGACCGGAGGCGGGTCCGGGCCCCGCGGGTTGCTGAGTTGCGCTGCGTGCGTCGAGGGGTGCTTCTTTTCCAGATCCAGTAGGACAGCTCAGAGAGGGTGTAGACGGCGACCCTGGCGGTGTAGGATGGGGGACACGTCACGAAGGCGTAGGGCAGAGACGGTGGATGGATTTCGGAGCGCCGTGAGATGGCAGTCTTCTTCGAATTCGAGGAGCGGGTCCTCCGGGTACGGGCCGAGGATCCGCCGAGAACGGGCGCTCCCGGCGCCCGAATGGCGCCGCCAGTCTGTGCCCTACACCCTCCTAGATCACGCCCGAACCCGGGCGTGGCATGACGAAGACTGCGCGGGCCCGACGGACGGCGCGCCACGCGCGAAGGAGGTAGCATGAGACGTCATCTATTTGTCGTGATGCCGTGGGCCGTGGCTCTGGCCATCGTCGGCACGGCGGGGTTCGCCGCGGCGGCGAGCTCCTACTTTCCGCAATCGGTCGCGTCCGGCGATCCGACCCCGACCAGCGTGATCCTGTGGACCAGGGTCGTGGACGACACCGGCGTCCCGGATGATCTGCCGGTCCGGCTCGAGCTTGCCGCCGACGCCGAGTTCGAGACCCTGCTCGTGACCCGTGACCTGGTGGCGGAGAGCGACGCCGACGGTTGCGTCAAGGTTCGGGTCGACGGCCTCGAGCCCTACCACGACTACTGGTACCGCTTCGTCGCCTCGATCGGCGAGATGGCGGTGGTCTCCCCGGTCGGCCGGACCCGGACCGCGCCCGACCCGGCGGCCGCGCAGCCGCTGACCTTCGCGGTCGCCTACTGCCAGGACTACGTCGGCCGCTACTACAACTCCTACCTCAAGCTGCTCGCCGAGCACGACCACGACATCGACTTCGTGGTCTTTCTCGGCGACTACGTCTACGAGACCACCGGAAGCCCCGAGTTCCAGGCCGAGGCGGGAGAGCGCAAGCTCGAGTTCGGCGACGCGGAAGGCGCGATCGTGCTCGGCGCCGGCGAGACCCCCAACCTCGGGGCGCGGTCGGTGGACAACTACCGCGACCTCTACCGGACCTACCGCTCGGACCCGCTGCTGCAGGCGGTCCACGAGCGCTGGCCGATGGTCGCGATCTGGGACGACCACGAGTTCTCGGACGACTCCTGGCAGGCCACCGCGACCTACTTCGACGGCCGGGTCGACGAGACCGATGTCGAGCGCAAGCGTCACGCGGAGCAGGTTTTCTTCGAGTACATGCCGATCGCGGTCGGGCTCGGGCCAGACGGCACGCTCGCGGTCGGTGCTGAAGTGCTCTACCCCAACACCCGGATCTGGCGCGACCTTCAGTTCGGCTCCTTGCTCGAGCTGGCGATGACCGACTACCGCAGCTACCGGCCCGACCACATCGTGCCCGAGGACGGCTTCCCAGGGACCATCGCGCTCGATCAGGCGACGATCCAGGGCGCGCTCGGGCCGGCCTTCGACCAGGTCGCCCCGAGCCTCGACCCCTATCTCAACATGGACCTGGTCGGCGGCGCGCTGCCGATCTTCCGCCAGACCGCGACCCTGGTCGCGCAGCAGGCCTACCTGATGGAGGACCCGAGCCTGTCGAGCGCGGCCGCGCTCGCGAAGGCGAGAGCTGCGCTCAAGGGCAACATCAGCTCGACCTACCTGAACGCGCTGTTCGCCGCCGCCGGTCTGCCGGCGCCGCTCGGGCCGGGCACGCTGGCCACCCTGCCGCGTGGGCTGTCCTACCTCTTCGTGGGCAAACAGACGCTGTTCGACTCGACCGGCTCGCGCTACCTCTTGCTCAAGGACAGCTTCGACCTGCTCGCCGGTGTGCGCGCGGTGCAAACCGGTGGCACTGCCCAGGACGCCTTCGGCCGCCAGCAGACCGCCTGGCTCGCTGGGGCCCTCACCCAGACCCCGACCACCTGGAAGGTGCTCGCGTCGTCGGTGATGATGACCCCGCTGGTGATCGACTTCACCAACCCGATCCTCGCCAGCCAGCTGCCCGAGGGCTTCCCGGCGGAGCTCCGCACTCGGCTGCTGCTCAACGCCGACCAGTGGGACGGCTTCCCGCAGGCCCGGGAGCAGATGCTCGGCCTGCTCGCCGCGGCCGGCAACACGCTGGTGATCTCGGGGGACATCCACGCCACCTTCGTCACCGACCACGGCGCCGGGGTCTACGAGTTCACTCCACCCGCGGTCTCCTCGGGTACCTTCGGCGAGCTGGTGGCGCGCACAGTCGCGTCGAACCCGATCCTGGGTCAGGTCGAGGGCCTCGACGCCCTGATCGCCGGGCTCGGGCTGCTGCTCCAGATCTCCGCCACCGACGACACCCACGTGCCGTCGGACATTCTCTACGCGGACACCAACCAGCACGGCTACGGTCTGGTCGAGGTGACGGCGGACGCCCTCTATCTCACCCTGGAGGAGATCCCGTCCACCGAAGCCCTGACGAGCTACTACGACGATCCGAGCGCGGCGATCGCGAAGTTCCGCACCACCGTGTTCACGATCCGCGACGGGCAGCTGCTGCCCGGCCGCCAGTAGCGTCCGAAGGGGGCCCGGCCGCGGCGGCCGGGCCCCCGTCTTGACCCAGGAACCCGCGCTTCGCAAGATGGGCCCATGGACGAACCGTTGACCGCCGCGAGCCGGCGCCCGGGCAGCCGGAGGGCGCAGGTGGTGTTCTACGGCCTGCTCGCGTTGGCGGTCGCGGTCGCGCTGCGCATCCTGTGGCCGTTCGTCGCGGTCATCGTCTTGGCGCTGGCGGCGGTCGGCCTGCTCAACCGCCCTCACCGGCGGCTGGTGCGGGTGCTCGGCGGCCGCCGCAGGGCGGCGGCGCTCGTGGTCTGCGCGCTGCTGGTGGCGGCGGTGCTGCTGCCGCTCTTCCTGACCGGCGAGGCGGTCTCGCGCGAGGCCTTCGGGTTCTACGAGATGACCACCCGCCAGCTCGCCGAGAGGAACCTGCTCGAGGTGCTCGAGGCCCGGCGTGACCTGCTCGCCGGGGTCAATCGGCTGACCGCACCGTTCGGGCTCGAGCTGACACCCGAGCGGCTCTACGATCAGGTCGCGACCGCCGGGGTCCGGCTCGGAGCGTTCTTCTACCGCCAGGGCGTGTCGATCGCCAAGGGTCTGGTGCGCCTCGTCCTCAGCGTCGTGTTCTGGCTCCTGATCCTCTACTACCTGCTGGTGGAGGGGGAACGGCTGCGGGCGTGGTTCGAGGAGGTCCTGCCCCTCCCGGCGGGCCAACAGCAGCTGGTCCGCAGGCGCTTCACCGAGATGGCGGGCTCGCTCCTGATCGGAAACGGCCTTGCGGGCGTGGTGCAAGGGGTGGCCGGCGGCCTGCTGTTCGCTGCCCTCGGGCTGCCCGGTCCGGTGCTCTGGGGCGTGGTGATGGCGATTCTCGCCTTCATCCCGATCGTGGGCATCTCGTTGGTCTCCATCCCGGCGGCGGTGATTCTGGTGCTCGCGGGAGAGACGGCGCGGGCGGTCCTGCTGCTGGCGATCATGGCCGCGTTGGCCACCCTGGTGGAGTACGTCGCCAAGCCCGCGCTGGTCGGGCGGCGGGCCCACCTGCACACGCTGCTCGTGTTCCTGTCCCTGCTGGGGGGCATCGACGCCTTCGGCGCGGTCGGGATCCTGATCGGGCCGCTTCTCATGACCGGGTTCGTCGCCCTGGTCGAGATCTACCGCGATGCCTACCGGACGGTGGAGCCGAACCCGTGAGGCCTCCACCGCCGACAGCCTTCGGGGCTGCAGGCGAGTTGGGCGGCGAGCCTTCTGCGGGCCGCTCTACTTTGCGCGGGAGCCTTTGCCTTCCGCCGCCTGAGCCTTGGAGGATGAGGCCGGCGGGCCATCTGTCGGTTCCGGTCTGATCGACTGCCGGCGGTCCGTCGCCTTCATTTCGACCTGGCCCTCGAAGGTCGCGCCGTCGTGGATCAGGATCCGCGGCGCGCCGATGTTCCCGGTGAGGTTGGCGGTCGGTTTGAGCTCGATCCGTTCGTCAGCCGAAACGTCGCCGCTGACCCTGCCGGCGACCACCACCGCCCGCGCGTGCAGGGTCGCTTCGACCCGGCCCTCCTCGGCGACGATCAGGGTGGCCGAGGTCGCGACCTCACCGTGCAGCTCGCCCTCGACATGGACGTCGCCCGCCCCCGAGATCCTGCCGTCCACCCGGCACCCCTTGGCGATGACGGTGAGCGCCGCGCCAGCCCTCGCGACCGGGCCCTGGGACGGTGTCGCCGCGGGGGACGAGGGCCGGCTCGAACCCTCGGAGGTACGCTCGTCACGTCCGAAGAGTCCCATGGACAGTCCTTTCGGCGGGGAAATGGAGCGGGCAACGGGACTCGAACCCGCGACGTTCAGCTTGGGAAGCTGACACTCTACCAGCTGAGTTATGCCCGCTCAGGGCGCACGAAATCTACCACAGGGTCCGGTGGCCCGCAAGGGTCGTGGTCAGCCGAGAAGACCTTTCAGATAGGTCGTCGTGAGCACGACCCCAAAGCCGGAGGCCCCGATCGGCAGCCCGTTGCGCTCCCGCTCGGAGTAGGCGACCCCCGCGATGTCGAGGTGCGCCCAGGCCGCTTTCTCGGGGACGAACTGTTGCAGGAAGGTCCCCGCGGTCACCACACCGCCTTCGCGCTTGCCGGCGTTCTTGAGATCCGCCCACTCGCTCTTCAGATAGCCCAGGTACTCGTCGTACAGGGGCAGCTGCCACACCCGCTCGCCGAGCTTCTCGCCCAGTGCCACCAGGGTGTCGGCGAGCTCGGAGTCGTTGCCCATCAGGCCGGCGGCCTCATGGCCGAGGGCGACGACGCAGGCGCCGGTGAGGGTCGCGAAGTCGATCACGACATCCGGGTTGAACCGCTCGGCGTAGTGGAAGGCGTCTGCCATCAGCAGCCGCCCCTCGGCGTCGGTGTTGTCGACCTCGACCGTCTTGCCACTGGCCATCGTGATGATGTCGCCGGGTCGCAGGGCGGTGCCGGACGGCATGTTCTCCGCCGCCGGGATCAGGCCGATGACCTTGAGCGGAAGATCCAGCTCGGCAACGGCACGCATCACGCCCAGCACGGTGGCTGCTCCGGCCATGTCGCACTTCATCGTCTCCATGCTCTTGCCGGGCTTGAGCGACAGCCCGCCGGAGTCGAAAGTGACTCCTTTGCCGACCAGGACGACCGATTTCTTGGGCTTCTTGGGACGGTGCTCGACGATGATCAGCCTGGGTTCCTCGATCGAGCCCTGGCTGACCCCGAGCATGCCGCCCATCTTCTCCTTCTGGAGCTCCTTCTTGCCGAGCACGGTGACCCGCAGCCCGGACACCTCGTCGGCCATCTCGCGGGCGGCCGCCGCCAGCGCCTCGGGTGTGAGGTCGTTGGCCGGCCGGTTGACCAGATCCCGGGCCAGGACCACCGAGGTTCGCAGCAGGCGGACGGTGGCGAGGCGTGCGTCGAGCTCCTCCTGGCTTTCGTCGGCGAGAGGCATCAGGTGGAGACCGTCGATCTTGTCGAACTCGTTCTTCTTCGACCGGAAGCGATCGAAGGTGTAGTCCGCGAGCGCGGCCTCCTGGAGGAGGAAGAGCCGTGACTCGGACTCTTCAAGCCCATGCACCTGTACCGCCGCCGCGAGGCCGATCTGGTACTCGCGATTGCGGGTGGCCTGGGCGGTGACGCGGCGCAGCGCCGCACGCAGCCGGCCGTGGCTGAGCTTGCGCGCCTCGCCGAGCCCGCAGAAGGTCACGCGGCGGGCGATCGGGATCGGGCACTCGCCCGAGATCATCTCACCCTCGTCGCCGCGGGGAGCGAGGGCCTCGGCCTTCTGGGCGAGGGCCTTGCGGTCCTTGGTCGCAAGATCGAGTCCGGCCAGCGGGTCGGTGCCCGCGCAGTGGAGGACGTAGAGACAATCCAGGGGTTCAGGGAGCTTTTCTCTCAGCTGGTAGAGATCCGCCATGGGGTGCTTCGAACCTCCCTCGTGGTCGATTCAACCGCAAATTGTAACATATCCGTCGAGAAACGTCTCATTTCGCCTCTGTCTGGGTGAGCTCGAGCGCGGCCGCGAAGGCGTCGGCGGTGGTCCGGTCGAAGGCCACCAGGCGGATCCGATCGAGCCGGCCGGGGGAGGCGCGGACCCACGTCGCCGCGGCCTCGACGATGACCCGGGTCCCGGCGGTGAGGGGGTAACCGAAGATGCCGGTGGAGATCGCCGGCAGGCCCACGGAGCGGGCGCCGAGCCCGGCCGCGACGTCGAGCGCCGAGCGCACCGCCCGGCTGAGCTTGCCCTGCTCGTCACCCTCTCCCCAGCGTGGGCCGACCGCGTGCACCACCCACCGCGCGGGCAGGGTCCCGGCTTTGGTGGCGACCGCCTCGCCGACCGACACCGGCGCCAGGCGGTTCGACTCGTCCTGGATGGACCGCCCGCCGCGACGAACGATCGCGCCCGCGAGGCCGCCCCCGTGCGCCAGACTCTGGTTGGCAGCGTTCACGATCACGTCGACGGTCTCGTCGGTGAGGTCGCCGAGCACCGCCTCGAAGGTGCAGTCACCGAGGGTCGTTCGAGCCAGGATCGTGGCCATCGCCTTCGCCTCCCGTACCGGAGAACCCCCGGCGGCGCCGTGGTCATCCAGGTACACTGCCGGCGTGCGGACCGAGCGGTGGCGAGCGGCGGACGACGGGCCCGGCCGGCTGTGTGAGCTGGCCGAGCTCGGGCGGACGCCGGGGCCACTGGTGGTCACCTTCGAGGGCGCCGGGTGCGGCGGACCGCTGCCCTGGAGCGGGCTCGAGGGCTGGATCGCCAGCCGGGCCGTGACCGTCGCCGAGGTGCGCTGCGACCTCGGGTCGCCGGGTCTGGAGGTCGCGCTGACCTCCGATCTCGTGGTGCTCCGCGAAGGCGCGAGGCTCGGCCTGCCCCCGGTCGACGCGCAACCGCAGCCTGGCCTGATGTGGGCCGCCTGCCGGGCCGGCCGCGGGGCGCTGGCTCGGGTGCTGCTCTCCGGAGGCGATCTCGACGCGGATGAGGCCCTTCGGCTCGGGCTGGTTCACGCGGTCCTGGCGCCGGAGGAACCGCTCCCGGTCGACACCGGGGTCTCGGTTGCCGCGCTGACGGGCGCGCGTGACCTGATCCGTGCTGGTCGCGGCGGGGGCTCGGGGGTGCTCGAGCTGGCGACCTTCCGGCTGCTCTTCGCCACCGGTGATCCGGGTGAGGGAGCAAGGGCGTTTCTGGAGCGCAGACCGGCCCGCTTCTCCGACGGATAGGCTACGATTCGGCCGCGGCTCGGTCGGCAGCGCCGCCGAGATGGCCGCTTACGGGACGAGAAGGTCGGAGGCGTGATGATCCGCGGACTCGACGAGCAGCAGCACCTGGTCTCGGACATGGTGCGGACCTTCGCCCGCGAGCGGGTCGCCCCGTCCGCGGCCCAGCGGGACCGCAGCGGCGAGTTTCCCACCGAGCTGTTCCGCGAGATGGGCGAGCTGGGCCTGCTCGGCATGATGGTGCCCGAGGCGTACGGCGGCGTCGGCATGGACGTCGTCACCTATCTGCTCGCGGTCGAGGAGCTGGCCCGGGCGGACGCCTCGGTGGCGGTCGGCATGTCGGTCACCAACTCGGTGTGCTGCTGGCCGATCGTGCGGTTCGGCAGCGACGAGGTGAAACGACGATTCCTGCCGGCTCTGGCGTCGGGCGAGGCCCTCGGCGGATTCATGCTGACCGAGCCCGAGGCCGGCTCGGACGCGGCCGCACTGCGCACCCGCTATCGGGACGGCGGCGACCACTGGCGGCTCGACGGTTCGAAGGCCTGGATCACCAACGGCGGAGTGGGCAGGTACTTCGTCTGCCTGGCGACCCGGGACCCCGAGCTCGGCGCCGGTGGGATCTCGGCGTTCGTGCTCGACGCCGACCAGCCGGGGGTCGAGTTCGCGAAGCCCGAGGACAAGATGGGCCTGCGTGGCTCGAAGACCTGCATGGTCAGCCTCGACGAGGCCAAGGTGCCGAAGGACGCCATGCTCGGCGAGCCGGATCAGGGGTTCAAGATCGCGCTCGCCACCCTCGACCACTCCCGGCTCGGCATCGCCGCCCAGGCGGTCGGCATCGCCCAGGCGGCGCTCGACGAGTCGCTGCAGTACGCCAGCGAGCGCCGGCAGTTCGGCCGGCCGATCCTCGACCACCAGGCGATCGCTTTCCGGCTCGCCGAAATGGACACCGAGATCGCGGCTGCGCGGGCGCTGCTCTTCGACGCCGCGCGGTGCAGCCTCGAGCCCGGCCGGCACTCCCGCGAGTCGGCACGCGCCAAGCTCTACGCCTCCGAGATGTGCAACCGCGTCGTGGCATGGGCGGTCCAGATCCACGGCGGCTACGGGTACTCGCGCGAGTACGCCGTCGAGCGCCTCTACCGCGACGCCCGCGTGACCACCATCTACGAGGGCACCTCCGAAGTGCAGAAGATGGTCATCGCCAGGGCGCTGCGGGAGGTGGCGGCAGGGCTGTAGGTGATGGACAGCGACCTTCGGAGCTCGAAGGCCTCGTCGCCTGGAGGGGCCTCGGCCCGTCGCGCCTTTGCGGCCATACGGCGGTCGATTCCTAGCCCGCTTCGCCGCGTCGCCGCCGCTGCGGGAGGAGATCTCAACGCGTTGGCTGCCCTCGCAGCAGGTGGCCGAGACTCGAACCTGCCGTTCATTCACCGGATGGCGCCGAGGCTAGCCCTGGTCGCTTCTGAGAATCGAGGTGGACCTCTTGATGATGGTTCAGAGCCCGCGCGATGGAAGGACGCTCTCCTTCGCTCAGCGGCTCACCGTATTCGTCTCGACCATGCCCTGGGCGACCTCGCCCAACAGCTCGGAGCCGTCCAGGTCGACTGGATGCCCCTGAAAGGGATGGCTTTCACCCGGGAGGTCTATCCGGATCTCGCTGAGCGGCCGACGAGCGATCTTGATGTGCTGGTCCTACCGGAGACCGTCGAGGCTGCCCGAAGGGCTCTCATCGAAAACGGATGGAGAGCCTGCGAGCGATCCGAAGCTGAGGAGGTCTCCGTCCGGAGCGAAGGGTACAACTGGAAGCTGGTCTCCACCCGAGGTGTGGCCCTCGAGCTTCACTTCCGTCTCTGGGGAGCCGTTCCCGAAGGTCTGGCCCGTGCGGTTTTCGCTGCCGGAAGAGCTGCTCCGGACCTGGGTCCAGGAGGTCGCCGACCCGCACTGGCGGACGCGTACCTCCTCAACGCTGTCCATGCCTGGCTCGACCGACCCCATCCCATGATCTACTGGTGGGATCTAGCCCGGCTGGCCGAGGCGGACGCAGATTCGTTGGCCCACGAGGTCGGGCTGCGAAGCGAAAAGTGGGGTCTCGCCCTGCCCGTGGCTTTGTCCGCTGCAATCGCGACCGACCTATGGGGCGGTGGGGCGAACGCTGTGATCGCGAACCGGACGTACGAGCTGCTCCGCCTTCCGGAACGCCCGGTGTTCAGCGCGCTGCCTCGCTGGGGTATCACGAATCTCCCCTTTGAGGTGCTTGCCGCCGCGCGTCTGTTGTCGAATCGTCCCAGTCGATCCGGCTGGCGGGCGGTGTGGCGTCGGATACGTCCGGCGCGGGTTTAACGCGCGGACTCTCCGAGTGTTCTGGCTGTGAGCTCCCACCGGGCTCTTGCGGGCCAGTGCGGCCCTTGCGACGTTCGTCCTCCTTGGAGCGGCAGAGCTTCGTCTGCGTCGTCGCGTCTTCCCACGAGCCAAGCTGGCTTCGCGATAAGCAAGTGAGATTGTCTCAACAGAACAGTCATCGTCGCGTCGCCCAGTCGGCGTACCCCTGGTGGAGAATTCCAGATAGGCACGCCCAACTCACCTTGAGGTCACCGGTCGCTCGAGGACGACGACGTTCCGAATCCCGATGAGGGGACCGGCCATCGCTTCAGCGGCGAACAGGAATGGCCGGGGCAGACGTCCATACCACACACTTGGAAGAGCCTGGTCTCGGCTGGTTGTGACCTTGCGCAGCCCCGACGCGGCGATGATCGGCCAGTGGTCCTCAAGGGTCGACCATCTGGACTGTCGATAGGCGTTGGCGAGAACGACGAGGAACCGGCCCCCGGGGCGCAGGATCCGATAGGTCGATCGATAGGTCTCTTCGGCGCCTTCCAGGTCTCGAGTCAGTAGACTGTGAAGACCACACGCGAGGACGTTGTCGAACAGGCGCTGCTCCAGGGAGTTCGATTCGTCGAGCATCGACGACCTTCGTCCTGAGGCCAGTGGCCCGCATGTGTTCGACGAGATGTGGATGAACGTCCGAAGCCGTCACGTCGAAGCCCATCTCGTGCAGAAGTCGGGCCTGCTGCCCGATTCCGGAGCCGAGCTCGAGTAGTGTTCCCGGACGCAGAAACCGCCTGGCTCGCTGCAACAGGACGCGGTCCTTCGCTTCCTGTCGGGCCGCAGTGGCGACCATCGACGGAATTACCGAAGGCGAGGCATACCACGAGATCATCTCATCGAGGGACGCGGCGCGAGGCCGGTTCGGATCGCGTGGTGAACGGACCATCGGGTTCATCGTACTGCCTTTCGTGACGCAAACTACAGGGGCCTTGGTGTTACACCGGGTGAGGCGAGCTGGGACGTGGATACCTGATGGTCTGCCCTGGTGTTCAAGAACCTGGCTTGTCGGGCTCGCGTCGATGGCTGTGCCCAGCGGTGACGTCAAGCCGGAGCAACTGCTCTCCGGCGTCCGGCTCGATATCCGTCTCCCCTGACGTCCCTAGTGCCAGCACTCCGGATGACCACAACCGCGGCAGCACCACGAGGTCGTATGGCCATCGGTACCTGACTCGACCTCGGGTGACGTCAAGAGACGCGACGCAGTGCCCACTCGCCACCGCCTTGAGGATCAATCCGTGGTGAGAGACGAACGCGAGCCACCGCAACCGGGGTCTCCACGCGCGAGCGACCCAGCCAGTTCGGCGAAAAGGGAGGTAGATCGGGCGCAAGACTGCGCGGGCGATCGTCATCGAATTGAAGGCGAACCTCGCGAGCCGTGCCCTGAGTCGGCCGACGCTTCCCCCCCACACCGTTCGCGACTGGCCGGCGGCTTGTCGAGCGACAACCCTGCCGATGAGGTGCTCCTCCTCCACAGGATCCCGATCCGCCGACCTCTCGCCATCTCCCCTCGTGCGCAGGGATCGGGGGCTTCGCCCGACCACGCGATGAGCCACGACACGCTCCGAGCCCGGGTTGCTGGGAAGCCTGAAGAGCACGACGTCTCCCACCTTGACCTCGGAGAGTGGCACCGCCTCGACGGTCAGCGTGTCACCGGTGCGAAGCGTTCCGCGCATGCTCCCGCCGCTGAACATCCACTCCTGTGGCTCACTGGTGGGTGTCGATCTGGAGTCGACCATCACGTGCTCTCCAGCGCGCAGCTCCTGACAGGTCGTCTTCCCGCAGAAACACTGGCCTGAGCCCGACCGCGCTCTCAGCGCGATTCTAGCCGCCGCCAGAGAGGGTCAGACGGCATCATCATGATATTCTCCATTGGGGATAGTGGAGGATAGCTGTGGTCGAGCAATCGCGACGAGGGAGCTCCGAACCGAGCCGGACCCAGCGAAGATTGTGGCAGAACCCCGACGCGGTCCTGCGCGAGCGCGACGAGCATGGAGGGCTACTCTTCAACCCCGATACCGGAGAGGTCCGAGTGGTGAACCCGACCGGGCTACTCCTCTGGGAACTCTGTGACGGCACCCATGAGGTCGAGGACCTCGTTGGTGCGTTGGCTGAGGAGTTCCGCGAGGTACCTGCCGACGAGATTCGACACGACGTCACCGCGTTCACAGAGGACCTGCTCGGCTCCGGGCTGCTCGGATACGAAGCCGCGGAGGACGAGTGGAAGCGGTGACTGCAGTCCGCCGGCCCTCGCTCGGGTCTCCTCGGACGGTGAGCATCGCCCTCACGGGACGCTGCAATCTGCGTTGTTCGTACTGCTTCTATGCCAACGAGATGACGGCACTTGCCGACCTCAAGACCGAGCAATGGCTGCGGTTCTTCGACCAACTCGGTGCGATGGGAGTGATGCGGGTCAGCCTCTCCGGCGGCGAGGTCTTTACCCGCGGTGATCTCTTCGAGCTCATCGACGGCGTGATCGACAACCGCATGCGGTACTCGCTGCTCACCAACGGCACCCTCGTCGACGATCAGCTGGTAAGCCGCTTTCATGAGGGCCGGCGCCGAGCGCGCCTCGACTCGATCCAGCTGTCGATCGACGGCGCCACGGCTGAGGTGCACAACCGCAGCCGCCCCCGGAGCTTCGAACGCGCGACCGCGGGCCTGAAAGCGCTGGTGAAGGAGGGCTTTCCGGTCACGGTGAGGGTGACGGTGAATCGCCACAACGTCCATCAGCTAGATCGCCTTGCGGAGTTCCTCCTTGAGGAGATCGGGATCCGGAGCTTCACCACCAACGATGCGATGCCAGTCGGGTCGGGCTGCCAGAACGCCGATGACGTCGGTCTGGACGCGGAAGGCCAACGTGCTGCGATGGCCGCCCTGGAACGGATCACCGAGCGGTATCAAGGCCGCGTAACTGCGCTCGCCGGTCCGCTCGCGCGTGCCCGGATGTTCGAGGACATGGTGCAGGCGCGGCGAACGGGCAAGCTCGCGAAGAACTGGGAAATGGGACGATTGTCTTCCTGCGGTTGCGTGTACAGCCGGATCGACGTGCTCCACGACGGCACCATCGTCCCGTGCAACATGCTACCTGGCCTCCGGCTCGGCAACGTCGCCGTGGACTCGCTGGCCGACATCTGGGCGTCCCACCCGATTCTCGATCAGATGCGATCTCGGCGGACGATTGCGATGCGCACTCTCCCCGGGTGCGACAGGTGCGAGTGGAACGCCTTCTGCAACGGGGGGTGTCCCGGTCTTGCCCATCAGCTCACGGGCGAGCTGAACATGCCCGATCCGACCTCCTGTTACCGTAGCTTCCTGGATTCGACCGGAGGAGAGCTTGTCGACTGATCATGATCTGCCGGTGCACGAGGGCTCGGTGCGAGCGGCGGCACCAACCCCGGCGCTTGCCTCTCTCTACGTGTATGCCGCTGGGTCCTGCAACCTCGCATGTCGCCACTGCTGGATCTCGCCAGCCTACCGACCTGACGGGGGGGGGCCCTTCATTGAGGTTGCGCTGTTCGAGAAGGCTGTGAAGGAGGCCGTTCCGCTGGGCCTGAAGTCGGTCAAGCTGACCGGGGGCGAGCCCCTGCTTCATCCGAGATTCCGTCGACTGGTTGAGATCATCTCGGAGAATGGCTGCCGCCTGATTGTCGAGACGAACGGCGTGCTCATCGACCCCGGGCTGGCCGGTTTCCTTGTCAAGGGCAGATCACCGAAACCCTTCGTGTCGATCAGCCTCGATGGCGCAGTCGCCGCGACCCACGATGCCCTGCGCGGAGTGCGCGGGAGCTTCGAGCGAGCGGTCGGCGGGATCCGGAACGTGGTCGACGCGGGCCTCGCCCCCCAGGTGATCTGTACGCTCCATCGCGGCAACGTGGGCGAGCTATCCGACTTGGTGCAGCTCGCTGAACAGCTCGGGTGCGCGTCAGTGAAGCTCAACGAGCTCCATGATTTCGGCAGGGGCGCGAAGCTCGTCGACTCGCAAGGGCTGACCCTGCCCGAGATCCTCGAGATTCAGGAGTTCTTGGAGGCGCAGATCATCCCGAATGCCGCCATTCCGGTCTTGCTCGACATCCCAATCGCCTTTCATTCACTCCGCCGGATGGTCTACGATCAGCCGGGACGCTGCACGGTTCTCAACATCTTGGGGGTGCTGCCCTCCGGCGAGCTGTCACTGTGCGGTATCGGACAGGCTGTTCCCGAGCTTGTGTATGGCGATCTGTCACGTGACGACCTTGCGGCGGTGTGGCAGGGGAGCCCCGGGTTGACCGCGCTGCGCGAGCTCGTGCCGCACGGCCTCAGGGGAATCTGCGGTGACTGCATTCACCGCGACCGCTGCATGGGCACCTGTGTTGCGCACAACTACTTCCGCGCGAAAAGACTGGACGCGCCGTACGAATTCTGTCAGACTGCAACCGAGCTTAATCTGTTCCCTGCCTCCCGTCGGCGATCGACGATCGTTCGCGAGGGGAAATCGAGTACGAGAAGGAGAGCGTCATGAGCCGGAAGAAGTACGAACCGCCAGTCGCGCGCAGCCTGGGTGGAATGAGCGCCCGAGGTCAACAGGGGACTCTCGGAGCATGCACTGCCGGAAACTCGCCCTTCGACGACTGCCAGCAGGGCGCCGTGTTCCAGGCAAACTGCGCGGCAGGTGGCTTTGACGCAGGAGACGCGAACTGCAAGCCTGGAGGTTCTCCGGAAGGTCCGACGTGCTTCACGGTCGGATCCACGGCAGACACCGACTGCGTTGCCGGCACGTTGGCCTAGACGTTTTTCCGACGATGAACAACCGGCGGGCCCCCGGGGGCTCCGCCGGTCTTCTTGTCCTCGCACTTCGAGCATCTCCATGCATGTCTTCACATTCCGAATCGCCGGGGTGGGCTTCCGTCTCGAGTCGAATATCGCCGTGCCCCGCCTCGGCCAACCGCCGTACCGTTCGTTCGAAGCCGAAGTCGGACAACCCGACATTGAGATCCTGATGATGCGTCTCGAGGGAGGACGGTCCCGATTGTCGATGCGCCGGAGGTGCGCGACCGCCTGATGACGGGGCTGCGCAGCTCGCCCGCGTGCACTCTCACCATCGACTTTGACCGAGTGGTGATGCGGGGTTCTCCCGGGGTCGTCTCGATATCTTCTACCGGCCTCAGGAAAGTGAGCCGGATGGGTGGGCAGATCACCGAACGGTCGTCGCGCTTCGCGACCAGATTGCAGGGTTCTTCCCGTCCCGCGGCGCGGTGATGCTGCACAGCTCTGCGATCGTTCGAAGCGGAGCCTCGGCGGTGTTCCTGGGACCATCCGGTGCCGGGAAGACAACGGTGGTCTCAGGGGCGCGGAACGCTGTCGTACTGGGAGATGACCAGATCGTCATCAAGCGGGAAGGACTCACCATCGAAGCGCACTCAACTCCGTTCGGGCGGCTGACCGATGGTCCGGCGGTGGGCCGACTCGGAGGTCTCTTCCTGCTCGAACAGAGCGACCGGTTCCGGCTCGAGTTGCTGGACGGCCGCGAGCTGTTGCAGATGTCGTGGGAAGCGATGCCCTCCTACACTCATCTTCTTCCGCGGACGGAACGAACGCACGCGTTCGACGTGCTGCACGCTGCCTGCAGCACTTACCCGTGCTACCGCATGTACTTTCCCCTAAACGGCATCGACTGGACTGCGATCGAACGTGCAATGGCCGCCGAGCCGTTCGGACCGGCCTAACGATACGCCCCCGCCTGGGCCTCGAACATGGTCGCATAGGTCCCGCCGCGTGCGATCAGCTCGGCGTGCGATCCGGTTTCGAGCACCCGGCCGTGATCGAGCACGTAGATCCTGTCGGCGAGCTTGACGGTCGAGAAGCGGTGGCTGACCAGGATCGCCATCCTTCCGGCGATTGCCCGGCGGAAGCCGGCGAAGACCTCGCTTTCGGCGATCGGATCCATGGCGGAGGTCGGCTCGTCGAGCACCACCAATTGGGCGTCGCGGAGAAAGGCCCGGGACAGGGCGACCTTCTGCCACTCGCCGATGCTCAGCTCCGAGCCGCCTGCGAACCAGTATCCGAGCAGGCTGTCGTAGGCCTCGGGCAGGCGCCGGATGACCCCGTCGGCGCCGGCCTTGGCGGCGGCGGCCTCGACCCGATGGTCTCGCGGGTCGATCAGGGTGTTGCCGAGCCAGATGTTCTCGCGGGCGGAAAGGCTGTAGCGCGCGTAGTCCTGGAAGATGACGCCGATCTCGCGGCGCAGGTCGGCGACCGCGAGCTCACGAAGGTCGATTCCGTCGACCCGGATCGAGCCCGTGCTCGGGTCGTAGAGCCGGCACAGGAGCTTGATCAGGCTCGTCTTTCCGGACCCGTTGGCGCCCACGAGGGCGATCACCTCACCCGGGCCGATGGTGAGGTCGACGTCCTCGAGCACCGCCCGCTCTCCCCGCGGGTAGCGAAAGCTGACGCCCTCGAACACGATCCCCTGCCGGATCGGTCGCGGGGTCGGCCGGGGATCGGGCGGGTCGACGACGGTTGGGCAGAAGTCCATGAACTCGAAATAGTTGGAGAGAAAGAGGCTGTCCTCGTAGAGGCTGGCCAGGCTGCCGAGCAGGCCGCCCATGGCTGCGAGGCCGCGCTGAAAGGCCTGAAAGAACATCACCATGTCGCCGAGCGTGAGGGTGCCGACGACCGCCTTCCAGGCGATGAATACGAACGCCGAGTAGACGATCAGCGAGGCCAGGCCCTGGGCGGCGAACTCGGCCTTCGAGCGATCACCGGCCATGCGCAGCCGCTCCTCTCGGAGTACGGTCCGCAGGGCCGAGAACCGTTCGCGGAAGATCCTGCCGAGGTCGAAGAGGCGCAGCTCCTTGGCATGACTGCCGTCGGTCAGGATCATGTGCATGTACCAGGCGCGGCGCTCGCTCTCGGTGCGCTCCCGCTGCCAGGCGAACATCTTGCGGGAGTATCGCGTCTTGACCAGGAAGCCCGGGGTCGCGGCGATCAGGAGGACCAGTGCGACGGCGGGGTGGAGCGAGAACAGGAGGCCGGCGATGGCCGCGAGGGTGACCCCGCTCTGGGCGAGCTGGCCGAGGCCGTTGACGATCCGGTTGGGACGGAACGGGGCCTCGCGCTGGGCGCGATGAAAAGCGTCGTAGTACGAGGGGTTCTCGTAGTACTCGAGGTCGACCTCGACCGACTTGGCGTGGAGGACGTCGGACATGGCGTCGGTGACGATGGCCGACTGGGTTTCGGTCACCAGGCCCGCGACCGTCCCGATCAGGGTGGTCAGCACGGCGACGAGTCCGGCGGCGGCGATGTAGATCGCGGTCTGGCGGAACGCACCGGCGGGGTCGGCGCTGGCCAGCGCCGCGGTGACCGAGTCGACGATCAGCTTGACCAGGTACAAGCCGATCAGCGGCAGCACGCCCTGGAGGAGGGTCAGGGCGTACCCGGCGAGGGTCAGCCGCGGCGCACATCGCCACACCAGCCCAAAGGCACGCCGGAGGCGCAGCAGGGCCTCCAGCCTCCGGCGTACGGTGGGAGGCGCGTCGACGGGCACGCCCGGGCGAGAGGTGGGCAGCTTCGTTCATGCCGGGTTTCCGTCGACCTCCGGAGCGCACCCCCCTCGCCCGCCCGAGCTCACCGGTTCGGCGTGGGTGATCGCCGTCACGAGGTCCCTCCCGGGCGCTCGAGCACCAGCTCGACCGGGCAGTGGTCCGAGCCCATCACGTCGGGGTGGTGTCGGCAGTCGACGACCCGGGCGGCGAGGTCCGGCGACACGAAAAAGTAGTCGAGTCGCCAGCCCACGTTGCGCTCGCGGACGCCCTGGCGGTTCGACCACCAGGTGTAGTGATCCGGCTCGTCCGGGCGGATGAGGCGAAAGGCGTCGATCCAGCCGTGCAAGACCAGCCGGTCGACCCAGGCACACTCCTCGGGCAGGAAGCCGGTGTTGCCCCGGTTCGCCTGCGGGCGGGCGAGGTCGATCTCGCGGTGCGAGGTGTTGACGTCGCCGCAGATCACCACCGACCGGCCCTCGCGGCGACGGGCTTCGGCGTGCTGCAGCACCGCTTCGGAGAACTCGAGCTTGTAGGGCACCCGGGCCAGGTCGGGTCCGCCGTTGGGAAAGTAGGCGGTGTAGAAGAGGAAGTCGCCGAAGTCGGCGACGATCAGCCGGCCCTCGTCGTCAAAGCGCGGCTCCCCGAGGGGAGCGAGGTCGACCGCGCGCGGCTCGAGACGGGAGAAGACCGCCACGCCGGAGTAGCCGGCGCGGTCGGCGGGGCGGAAGAACGTGCGGTAGCCGACCGGGCCGAGCACGTGCGGCTCGAGCTGCCGCGGTGTCGCGCGTACCTCCTGCAGCCCGAGCACGTCGGGCCGCGCGTCGGCCAACCAGGCAGAGAAGCCTTTCCGCTCGCAGGCGCGCAGCCCGTTCACGTTCCAGCTCATCAGGCGCCAGTGACCGTCGTTCACCTTCGAGACCACCTCTCCGAGGGTGCGGGGATTGTACCCGGTCAGCCGCGCCCCCTCGCCGTGCGATCCGGGTAGAGGACGGCCTCCGCGGTCGCGAGGGTGGCGACCTCGAACCCCCGGGCCCGGGCCGCGCGGTGCTCCCGGCGGCCGTTGAAGCCCCATCCGGCGAGCACGCCGCGCACGCCGAGGTGGCGGGTGCGCTCGAGGTGGTTGAGCTTGTCGTCGACGAAGGTGATCCGCTCGAAGGGCGCCCCGAGGGACTCGGAGATTGCGGCCAGGTGGTCGCTCTTGTCGATCCCGCTCTCTTTGTCCCAGACCCGGTCTTCGGGCAGCAGGTCGGCGATGCAGTAGGCCTCGAGCAGGACGCGCACCGAGGTCCGGTCCTTGGCGGTGGCGAGGGCCAGCTCGGCGTCGTGAACGCGCCTCCGGAGCAGGGCGAGCAGCGGCTCGAACGGCCGTTGGAGCGCCACCCAGCGCGTCGGGTCGGCATTGCGCAGGACGGCGCGTTCGGCGTAGAAGCGCTCGTGAAAGGCGTGCGTCCAGTCCCAGTCGAATCCCGCCTTGACGGCGTCGTAGGCGGATCTGGTCGGGCACCGTGTCGCCCCGCGCGAGGATCCACAGCGCGACTCCGAAGTCCTCGGCCCGGTTGCCGAGCGGCAGCAACCGACGAAACCCTTCGAGCAGGACGGAGGAGTCTCCGCTCGGTGCGGAATCCCCGAGCGCCAGAGCCTCGAGCCGATCCGCGAACGGTTCGTCGGGGTGCAGGGCGCGCCAGGTCCGGGCCGCGACCGACATCGCCTCGCCGGCGCTGTCCGAGATCACCCCGTCGAAGTCGAGGGCAACCACGGGCCTCAACGCCACTCGTCCTTCCATCGGCGGAGGTGGCCGAGCACCTCGACCGGCGAGGTCAGCCGGCGGCCGGCCCGTCGTTCGACCGAGGCGACGATCTCGGGCTCCGAGACCCTGAGGAAAGGGTTGCTCGCGAGCTCCTCGTCGATCGTCGACGGCAGGGTCGGACGACCGGTTGCTCGGGTCGCGCGAGCCCAGGCGAGGCGATCGACGAGCGCGGGATTCGACGGCTCGGCCTGAAGGGCGAACTCCAGGTTGGCGACGGTGTACTCGTGGGCGCAGCAGACCAAGGTCGAGGGTGGAAGCGCCGCGAGCCGGGCGAGCGACCGGGCGAGGTCCTCCGGTCCGCCCTCGAACAGTCGTCCGCAGCCACCCGCGAAGAGCGCGTCTCCGGTCAACGCGAGGCCGCCGCCGACGTACGCCAGGTGGCCCCTGGTGTGGCCGGGGACCTCGATCACGTCGAGCGTGATGGAGGTGCCCTCGACGGTGACGACGTCGCCCTCGGCGACGGGCCGGTCAACCCCTGCGATGCGCTCGCTTCGGGGGCCCCACACGGGTACGGGTGTGCGCGCGATGAGCTCCTCGACCCCCGCGGTGTGGTCGCGGTGGTGGTGGGTCAGCAGAATGCCCGCCAGCTGCCGGCGGCTTTCGGCGAGGGTGCGCTCGACCGGCGCGGCCTCTCCGGGATCGACCGCCAGCACCCCGCGGTCTCCCGGTGGGCCGATCAGCCAGACGTAGTTGTCGTTCAGGATCGGGACCGGTTCGGCGGCGAGCATGACCCATCCTCCCGGCGATCGGCGTCGGGGTCAAGCCGGCGTGCGGGTGTCAAAGATGTGTCGAACCTGTTCGGCGGGCGGGGAAGAGGGGGACCGCGTGACGGTAGGATCTGAGCATGGGCCCGGGTTCGAGGAGCGTGCCGGAGTCCGCTCAGGGTGCGGCGACGCGCCGCCTCCGGTGGTGGTGCCCGTCCGGGAGTCGGTCCGCCTCGTGGTTGGAGCTGCGCGGTCAAGACGGCGCTCCCACGGGCTCGCCGCCGGACCCGGCGGGAGGCAGGTGAGCGATGCGGACGCGGCTGTCCGAGCTGACCTCCGAGGAGCTCAAGGCGCTGGTGGGCTCGGCCGCGGACCTCGACACCGGCGAGGTGCTCGAGATCCTGCGCAGCCCGTTCTGCACGGCGGAGATCGCGGAGTCGGTGGCCTCGGTCCCGTCGTGGAGTCGCGCGCACTCGGTTCGCGAGCTGCTGGCGTCGTCTCGCGGGGTCTCGCTGGCGCGGGCCATGGATCTGCTCTCGACCCTGCCGTGGGTCTCCCTGCTGCGGGTCGCACAGGAGCCCAAGGCGCCGCCGGTGGTGCGACGCCATGCCGAGAAGAAGCTCCTGGATCGGCTTCCGAAGCTGACCCTCGGTGAGAAGATCGCGCTCGCCCGGCGCGCCCATCGGCCGGTGCTGAGAACGCTGCTCGCGGTGCGGGACCCCCAGGTGCTGGAGGCCCTGCTCGACAATCCGAGGCTGGTCGAGAACGACGTCGTGCTGATGGTCAACTCCGGGGTCGCCCGGTCCGCCGAGGTGTACCAGGCCATCGCCCGCCACCACAGGTGGGGTTCGTGCCGCGAGATCGGTCGTGTCCTGGCCAGCTCACCGGACGTTCCCCTCCCCCTGGCCCTTTCGGCCGCGGTGCGGCTGTCCACCGAGGAGCTCCGGCGAATGGTGAGGCGGCCGGACCTCGCGGAGCCGGTGCGCGCCGCGCTGTGGGAGCTGGTGGCGCGGCGGCGGCGGAGAGCGGCCGCCGCCGGTGAGTGATACGATGGGCGGGTATGACATCTTCCGAAGGATCGCCGACTCGTCCGCGGGCGTTCGGCGACGAGTTGCGCAGGCTGCGCGAAGCGGCGGGGGTCGAGCTCGAGCAGATCAGCGGTGAGACCAAGGTGTCCCGCCGCCAGCTCGAGGCGCTCGAGTCAGGGATGTTCCACCTCTTGCCCGAGAAGGTCTTTGCGCGCAACTTCGTGCGCCAGTACCTGCACCTTGTCGGGGCTGACGAAGCCGCCATGATCGCGGCGTTCGACGCGGCCTGGGACCGCTTCCAGCTGGCCTCGGGCTCGCACCCCGTGGTCCGGATCGACGAGGTGCCGCCGCAGCGTCCTGTCCGGTGGGGATTCTGGATCCCGGTCGGCCTGGGCGCGGCGATCCTCCTCGTGGTCGGGGTCGTGATCGTGAGCAGCGGACTGCGGACCACCGAAGCCCTGCCGGACCCGATGCGCGCGCCGGCCGTGCGACCCTCGCCGACCTCGCCGACCTCGGCGATGGAGGTGGCGGTGGCGCCCTCGCCGTTCCTCCCCTTGGAGTTGCACACCGGCGCTCAGCCGGCGGCGACCTCGTTCACGGTCGCCGTCGACGCCGACGGCGAGTGCTGGATCCACTTTCGCGACCAGTCAGGCCGTACCGACCAGCGGCTGCTGGCCGGCGGGTCGCGCACCACGCTCGTGCTCGAGGGTCCGGTTCTGCTGACGGTGGGGAACGCGGGCGCCGTGCGGATCGAGGTCGCCGGACGGTCCTACGATCAGCTCGGTGCCGCGGGCCAGGTGGTCCACGTCGAGGTCGGGCCGGACGGCCTCAGCCGGCTCGACACCGGAGAGACGCGTGGCTGACGGCGACCGGATCACAGCCCAGAGCCTGATCGACGGAATCCGCGGCGGCATGGTGCCGCGGCAGGTGCGCCTGTTCGCAGCCCAGGGTCTGCTCCCGGTCTCGCGGGAGGACCTGCTTCGGATCCAGCTCCTGCTGTCCGCCGACGGCGACGACGAGCTCGCGACCAGCGCCCGGCGCTCGATTGCCGATCTCGAGCCGGAGGGCGTGGTCACCATCGTGCGGGCGGGAGGGCTCGACCCGATCGAGCTCGATCTGCTGGCCCGCCTGCGGCAGGAGGAGGCGATCTGGGCCGCCGTCGCCTCGAGCCGCGAGGCGGCCGATGAGACCCTGCGCACCCTGGCGCGGCGCGGCACCCCCCTGGTGCAGGACATCCTGATCACGAACCAGGTCAGGGTGCTGGCCTGCCTCGAGCTGCTCGACGACCTGAGGCACAACCCGCAGGTCACCCAGGTGGTGCTGCGCCGGGTGCGTGAGTTCGAGGAGGAGTTCATCGACAAGGCGGTCCAGGCCGGGGGCGAGCTGCCGCCGCCCGCGGTCAGTCCGACCCTGGAGGATGCGATCGCCGCGCTCAAGGCGATCGGTGCCCACATCCCGGCGGAGGACGAGATACCGTTTCCGGAGCGGGAGCCGCTGCCGCCCGTGGCCGACGGAAAACGGCTGGCGGTGCACACCAGGATCCACTTGATGAGCACCTTCGACAAGATCATGACGGGCTTGAAGGGCACCCGGGAGGAGCGGGCGATCCTGGTCCTCTCGGTCAACCGGTTGGTGGTCCGCGCGGTATTGGCCAGCCCCAAGCTCTCGGACAACGAGGTCGAGTACTTCGCCGCGTCGCGCGCGGTGTCCGACGAGGTCATCTCGGGCATCGCCGGCAACCCGCGCTGGATGCAACGGTACGGGGTGATCATCGCCCTCGCCCAGAATCCCAAGACTCCTCCGAGAATCACGATGAACCTGCTGCCGCGGCTCAACAACCGGGATCTCGACCGGGTGGCGAAAGACCGCAACGTGCCCGCTCCGGTCCGTCGGCAGGCCCAGCAGATGCGGGAGAAGAGACGATAGCGTCAAACGATCGCAGGCCCGCGAGGCCAGCGACCGGTGTCCTGCCACCCTGTCCCCTCACGATGACGCCGGCGCCGACGATCGGAGCCGCCGCCCGAGCGTGTCATCTTGGCATCACAGCCTCGAGGGGGTGCCCGACGCGGGCTCGACACCTGGCATGGGGTTTGCTTTCTGAAGTGCGCGAGAAGGCTGGATCAACCGGCCCCATGCATCGAACCTCCTTCCTTCCCCGCGGGCCTCGGGCCCGCCATTTTTTTGCCGGGAGGTTGCGGGGCCGTCACGGCTCCGGTGGTCGGTCCTCCGTGCGGTCGCAGGGCGGCTCGTCGCCGTCGCCGAGCACCCGCAGGGCTGGGGTCTCGAGGTCGTCGAGCTGACCCGATCGCACGGCCCACACGAAGGCCGCGAACGCCGCCGCCACCAGCAGCAGGCTCAGCGGGAGCACGATGTAGACCACCGACACGCCGTCACCTCCGATGGCGCGGGAAGGTCCTCGCCCGGTACGAGCTGACGACCACGGTCATCGAGCTGAGGGGCATGAGAACCGCGGCCAGCAGCGGGCTCATCATCCCCGCGACCGCGCAGCTCACGGCAACCGCGTTGTAGGCCAGGGAGAGCACCAGGTTGCGGCGAATCACCGAGCGGGTTCGGCGTGCCCCGTCGACCAGCTCGACCAGCGGCCCGAGCCCCGGTCGTCCGAGCCAGACGTCGGCGGCCGTCAGCGCCGCCTCTGCACCCCCGTGCACTCCGATGCCGACGGTGGCCCGGGCCAGGGCGGCCGCGTCGTTCACCCCGTCGCCGACCATCACCACCGGACCCGCAGCGAGTGCCGACTCCACCGCCTCCAGCTTGGCCTCAGGGGTCGCTCCTCCTCGCCAGGAGCCCTCGTCCAGCCCGACCGCGGAGGCGGCCCTGGCAACGGTCGTCGGGTGGTCTCCGGAAAGGACCTCCGTCCGGAAGCCCCGGGCTCGCAGGGCGGCGACCGCTTGAGCCGAGTCCCCGCGGAGCGGATCGCCGAGCCCGGCCAGGGCGGACCAGTTTCCGTCGATCGTCACCACCACCGGAGTCAGGCCGGCCATGGTCTGCACCTGCACCGCCTCGAGCCACTGTGGGTCGTCCGTGGGGGTGACGAATCCGGGCGAGCCCACAGTGACCTCGCGGCCGTCCACGTAGGCGCGGACGCCCCCGCCGATGACCTCCTCGACCGGACCGACAGGTGGCCGAACCATGTCGTCGGCCGCCTCGACCAGGGCGCGCGCCACCGGGTGGGCAGAACCCTGCTCGACGGCCGCGGCCAGCGCGAGGTGCCGCCGGTCCCCGACCCACTCGACGACCCGGAAGCGCCCCTCGGTGAGCGTGCCGGTCTTGTCGAGCAGGAGGTGCGAGGGGGTCGCGAGCAGCTCGAGGGCGTCGCCGCCCTTGATCAGGATGCCGCGACGCGCGGCGGCGCCGATCGCGGCAGCCACCGCGAGCGGCGTGGCCAGGCCGAGGGCGCAGGGGCAGCTGACGATGAGCACCGCCACCGCATGGCCGACGGCCCGCTCGGGATCGAGGGCGATCCACAGGCCGAAGGTGATGACCGCCAGGGCCAGAACGACCACGACGAACAGGCCCGAGATCCGGTCGGCGGCGAGCACCGCCGGCGCCTTGCGCCTCGAAGCCTCCTCCACCATCATCATCAGCCGCCCGACGCGGGTCTCCTCCCCTGTGGCCGTGACCGCGGCGACCAGGCGGCCGCTGAGGTTGACGGTACCGGAATGGACCTCGCTCCCCGGACCTGCGGACTCGGGACGCGACTCGCCGGTCAGCAGTGAGCGGTCGAGCGAGGAGTGACCTTCCAGGACGACTCCGTCGACCGGGACGGATGCGCCGGTGAGGATCTCCACCCGGTCGCCGATCGTGAGGGCCTCGACCGCCACCTCCTGCACCCCGCTCGCGGTCAGCCGCCGGGCGGTCGCCGGTACGAGGCTCAGGAGCAGCTCGCTCGCACGAGCCGCGGCGCGCTGCTGGCGCCCCTGGAGGAACCGTCCCGCGAGGAGCAGGAAGACGAGCACCGTGACCGAGTCGAAGTAGACCTCGCCCGCTCCGCGGACGGTGTTGAAGGCGCCCCACAGGAAGCCCGCGAGAACCCCGATCGAGATCGGGACGTCCATGTGCAGCCGGCGCGCGCGCAGCGAACCCCACGCTCCGCGGTGGAACGGCGCGGCACACCAGGCCACCGACGGCGCGGCGAGCAGCAGGCTGACCCAGCGGAAGAAGACCCCGTACGAGCTCTCGGGCCCTTGGAAGGCTCCGCCGTAGAGAGCGAACGCCAGCAGCATCACGTTGCCGGCGATCGCACCGGCCGCCGCCAGCCGGATCAGCAGGCCGCGCTCGTCGCGCCGTTGGAGAGCCGTTCGGTCGACGCCCCGGGAGGGGTGACATGGGTAGCCCACGGCGGCGAAGAAGCCCGCGACGGCGGACAGGCGCGCGATCGCCGGGTCCCAGGTGACTCGCGCGAGCGACCGGCCGAGATCGAGCCGGGCCTCGACCACTCCCGGCACCATCCGCGGCGCCCTCTCCACCAGCCACACGCACGCTGCGCAGTGCACCCCTTCGAGGAAGAGCTCGGTGGTCACCAACCCGTTGACGGCAGGGCGGACATGATGGGCGAGAAAAGAAGGGTCGTCGAACGCACCGTAGTCGCGATCGCCCGACCGGACCGGGCGTGCCTCGGCGCCGACCTGCTCCCGGAGCCTGTAGAAGCCCTCCAGGCGGGCGTCGGAGAGAACCTCCCAGGCCGTCGCACAGCCCGAGCAGCAGAACTGGTGCTCGATGCCGGGTGCGATGAGATGGGATGGAACCGGCAGGCCGCAGTGGCTGCACGACGGCCCCGGTAGGTCCTGCCGAGGTCGCGCGGTCTCCGCTGCAGCCCCCCGGTGGCTCGACAGGTCCACGTCAGAGGTCGCTGGCCGGCTCGGCGCTGGTCACGCAGTTGCCGCCGCGGCGTTTGGACTCGTAGAGCGCACGATCGGCCCGCCGCAGGAGGTCCTCGCTGCCGTCCTCCTGCTCGAGAGAGGCGATGCCGAGGCTGAGCGTGCAGCCGGGCTCTCCGAGCTGCTCGATGGCGCCACGAATGCGCTCGGCGACGGTGGTCGCAGCCTGGATTCCGCCGTCGATCAGCAGCACCGCGAACTCGTCGCCGCCGAGCCGGTACGCGCTGTCGACCCCGAACCGAAGCGACGACTCGAGCACCCCGGCGAGGCCGACGAGCACTGCGTCGCCCTCGACGTGGCCGTGGGTGTCGTTGATCGCCTTCAGCTCGTCGACGTCGAGGAGCACCAGCGACAGGTCGTGTCCCTGGCGGCGCGCGCGCAGAGTCTCCTCCTCGAGCTTGGCGTGAAAGTGCCGCCGGTTGTACAGACGGGTCAGACCGTCGCGAATGGTCAGCTCGACCAGCTGGTTGCGCAGCCGGCGCTCCCTCAGGATGCGGTGCAGCTTGGCGCGCAGCTCCTCGGAGCGGAACGGCTTGGTGATGAAGTCGGTGGCGCCGGCTTCGACAACGTCCAGGTAGCTGTAGTCCATTTCGTAGGCGGTGATGACGATGACGTCGCAGTCCACCCCGCGGGCGCGCACCGAGCGGAGCAGCTCGAGCCCGTCCATGCCCGGCATCCGGATGTCCACGACCAGCACGTCGTAGGTTGTCCGGGTGACGGCGTCGAGGGCCGCCTCGCCGCCGTCGCAGGCATCGGCATGGTAGCTCCAGTTGCGCAGGAGCGAGAGCAGACCCGACCTCACCGACGGCTCATCATCGACGACCAAGATGCTGGCCGGCGCCATGTCGTCCTCCCTCGAGACAGGCTCTTGCCGCCATGATACCGGATTGAGCGCCGAGAGCGTCATCGCTTGTCGCCGCAGCAGGGCGCCCGCTCGGGCAGACTCGGGGCGTCGGGCACCGACGCGGGCGGCTGCGGCGCAGCTGCGGCCGACGAGGGACGGCCGGCGATCGCTGTCAGACCCAGGACCACCAGCAGCGCGGCCGTCAGCGCCGGCAACCGTCGTCGCAGCGGCGCCGCCACCAGCTGCGCGCCGAGCCCGGTCGCCACCAGGATCGGCACGGTCCCGAGCCAGAAGGCGGCCATCACCGCCGCACCGCCGACCGCCGACCCGGTGCCGGCCGCCGTGACCAGGAACGCCCACAGCCATCCGCAGGGCATGAGGCCGGTCAGCAGCCCGACGATCGCCGCCTTGACCACCGGAGCCCGCCCGTGGGCTGCGGCGAACGCACGCCGGACCAGCGGCCAGCTCGCGGCGCGGGGCAGCAGCCTGATCCCGCGCAGCTCGAGCAGCGCGGCCACACCCCACACGACCATAGTGAGCCCGGCCACCAGGGCGGCGGCGCGCTGGAGGCCGGCGAACGACCCGGCACGGTCGAGAGTGGCGCCGACCGCGCCGGAGGCGGCGCCGAGAATCGAGTAGGTGACCAGACGCCCACCCGAGTAGGCGACGTGGACCAGGATCCTCCGCAGCCCGCTGGCCGCCTCACCGCCGGTCGAGAAGATCACCAGACCGCCGCACATTCCGGCACAGTGCAGGCTGCCGGCCAGGGAGGCGAGCACCACCGCGAGCAGGAGGGCGGTCACCGCGACCGCCGCGGGCGGCTCACGCTCAGGTGGCGCAGCTCGCGGTGGGTGAAGTGGTGCGATCCGACGTCGGCCGAGAGACGCAGCTCCCACAGCCCGTTGCGCCGCATCGGCAGCGCGGCGCGGTAGCGCCCTCCACCTTCGGGGAGAAGGTCCGCGTGCAGCACGTCGGCGGCGCGGGCGTTGTGGAACGCCTCCAGGGACACCGCGGCGCTCTCCACTGCGAGCCCGTCGCGGTCCACCAGGGTGGCCACGACCTCGGGCTGTCGGCCCGGAGCGGAGACAGGCTCGACCGCGATCTCGACCCGCCAGCCGAGGCTGGTGTTGACCCGGTCCTGTGCGCGACCGGCGTCCCAGGCCAGCGCCTTGGAGTAGTAGTCCTCCTCGACCGCGTACGAGGGGTTGGAGGTCGCGAGGTAGACCACGGCGAGCCATGCGACGCCGTGCACCGCGAGGGCGCCGACGATCGCCGCGGGCCACCGGAGGTGAGCCGGTACCTTCATGACGGTCCTCCTGGGGATGGTCCGAGAAGCCGGATTTCCCGTTCGGTCACGAAGCCGGAACCGTCGTCGATCCGCAGGCGGACCCGGATCTCCCCGGTCGAGAACACGGCCCGGGGAGCGGTGACGAAGGCGCCGGTCATGGCGGTCTCGCCCGCCGGGACCGGCAGCGGATTCTCCGGGGCGACCAGGGTCAGGTTTCGGTCGCCGACGAGCTCGAAGCGGTACTTCCGGTCGCCGTCGGTCCGGTTGGCGACCTTGATCCGGATCTGGTTCGAGACCTCGCCGTTGGGCAGGACGGTGAACGGCGCGCCGAGACCACGCAGCAGGGTCACGTCGGCGGCGCTCTTGCCGGCCACGGCCGCGGTCAGTGTGCCGAGCATCGTCAGCAGCAGGGCCGTGTAGACCACCAGCCGGGGGCGCAGGAATCGCCGGCCGTCTCCCTCGAGCTCGGCCTGCGACGTGTAGCGGATCAGCCCGCGCCGGAACCCGATCCGGTCCATCACGGCGTCGCAGGCGTCGATGCACTGGGTGCAGTGCACGCACTCCATCTGCAGGCCGTCGCGGATGTCGATCCCGGTCGGGCAGGTCGACACGCACAGCCCGCAGTCGATGCAGTCTCCGGCGTCGCGATCACCCTTGCGGAAGGGCGCCCGGGGTTCTCCGCGGCGGTCGTCGTAGCCGACGATCAGCGAGCTCCGGTCGAGCAGCACGGACTGGAAGCGGCCGTAGGGGCAGGCCACGATGCAGGTCTGCTCCCGGAACCAGGCGAAGTCGACGAACATGAGCAGGGTGGTTCCGAGCATCAGCGCGAAGGCGGCGGGGTGCTGGGCCGGTGGACCCGCGATCCAGCCGAGCAGACCGGTCCCAGCCGACGAAGTAGGCCAGGAAGGTGTTGGCCAGGAACGCGGACACGACCAGGAAGACCGCGTACTTGAGCACGCGCCTGGAGTCGGCGCCGCTGCGGTCGAGCTCGAGCTGCCGGCTGCGACCGCCCTCGATCCACCGCTCGAGCGGACGGTAGACGTACTCCATGTAGACCGTCTGGGGGCACGCCCAGCCGCACCACACCCGGCCCCACAGCGCGGTCACCAGGAAGATCCCGACGAAGATCGAGGCGAGCAGCAGCATCAGCAGGAAGGTGTCGGTGGGCAGGAACGTGGCGCCGAACAGGGTGAACTCGCGCCGGGGCACGTCGAGCAGCACCAGCGGCTTGCCGCTCAGCCGGAGAATCGGCAGCAGCGCGAACAGGGCGATGAGGCTCCAGGCGGCGGCCGCCCGTCGGCGCCAGTGCCGCCCCTTCGAGACCTTGGGTCGGATCCAGCGCCGGGAGCCGTCCCGGTTGAGGGTCGACAGCACCCGCTCGTCGGCCTCCGGCGCGTTGGTCGAGAGCACCACCGGGCGCTTCCCGTCAGGCTCCGCCCGAGGAGGAGGCCGCGGCCTCGGCCGGCTCCGTGACCTGCGGCGGACGCCGGTCGATTGGCTCACCCTGCGGCTGCTTCGGGTTGGGGGGCTCGGTGCCGAGAAGGGTGCCGACGTAGGCGGTCACCGCCATGATCTCGGCCGGGCGGAGCTGACGCTCCCAGGCCAACATGCCCTTCTCCGGAACCCCCTCGGTGACGGTCCGGTAGACGTCCTCGAGCTGCGCGCCGTGAATCCAGTAGCCGTCGGTGAGATTGGGGCCGATCCCGCCCTCGCCGAACATCCCGTGGCAGGTCGAGCACTTGCCCTGGAAGATCTTCTTGCCGCCGCTCACCATGCTGGGGTCGTCCATCAGGCCGCTCAGCATCACCTCGTCGATCTCCCCGAGGGCCAGCAGCTGCTGGGCCTGCCGGTCGTAG
The DNA here is from genome assembly GCA_963714745.1 of uncultured Acidobacteriota bacterium. Taxonomy (GTDB): domain Bacteria; phylum Acidobacteriota; class Thermoanaerobaculia; order Thermoanaerobaculales; family Sulfomarinibacteraceae; genus CAVQPK01. The sequence goes on along the minus strand of CAVQPK010000004.1, from coordinate 103,853 downwards.
AACGCGATCATCTCGGCGTCGTAGCGGTCGTAGACCAGCGGGCCCGGTCCGAAGTGGTAGTACAGGATGTAGAGCGGCGAGAACAGGATCGTCGCCCAGAAGATCGCGACCCACCAGCGCGGCAGCGGGTTGTCGTACTCCTGGATGCCGTCGTAGGAGTGGTCGAGGAGGTGATCCGGGGTCGTCGGCTGGTTCGAGCTGCTCATGGCCGGTCTCCTGGGTCGGTGTGATGGTCGGGGTTGGTCTCGTCGCCGTCGAGCGGCAGCCATCGTTCGCGCTCGAGCGCGCGGCCGCGGCGGGTGACGAAGAGGTAGACCAGCAGCGCGACGAAGGTCAGAAAGCTGATCACGAGGCCGATCTCGGCCCAGCCGTGGAGCCCGGTCGCGCTCATGATGTCGGACAGTCTCACGGGGCGGCCTCCGCGAACTCGGCGCGGGCCGGGGCGACCCCGGCTGGCGCCTCGACCGGCGCCGGTTCTGGCTTGTTGAGGTCGGTGCCGAGCCGCTGCAGGTAGGCGATCAGGGCCACGACCCTGCGTGTCCTCGAGCCCGGCGGGGCCGCCCTCGGCCGCCACCTTGTCGGCCACCGCACGGGCCTGCGCCCGGGCCGACTCGACCGCGCCCGAGAGCTCGGCCTCGGAGTAGGGGACGCCGAGGGTGCGCTGCGCGCGCACCGCCGCGGGGATCCGCTGCCACTCGATGTCGGTCGTGCAGCAGCCACGGGTAGGCGGGCATGATCGAGCCCGGGGGTGATCGACCTCGGATCCTCCATGTGGCGCACGTGCCACAGGTGCGGGTACTTGCCGCCGACCCGGTGGAGGTCGGGGCCGATGCGCCGCGAGCCCCACTGGAACGGGTGGTCGTAGACGAACTCACCCGGCTTGGAGTACTCGCCGTAGCGCTCGGTCTCGGCGCGGATCGGCCGCACCATCTGCGAGTGGCAGTTGTAGCAGCCCTCGGAGACGTAGATGTCGCGGCCGACCAGCTCGAGCGGCGTGTACGGGGTGACCGAGGCGATGGTCGGCACGTTGGAGCGGATCAGGAAGGTCGGGATGATCTCGAACAGCGACGCGACCACCACCGCGACTGTGACCATCACCGTGAACGTGACCGGGAGCCGCTCCCAGCGTGCGGTGCCAGGGTGCCGCGGACCAGCCTCTCGATCCGGTAGGCGGTGTCGGCGACGTGGGCGCCGACGCGGCCAGCGGCGACTGCGGCTCGGGCGGGTCGACGTACGTCGCCGAAAGCGCCGGCGCCTCGTGGACCGTCGACCGTCGTAGCGTCGCCGGACGGTCGACGCCAGGTCATCAGCATGTTGACGCCGCAGCAGCAGCACGCCCGACGAGGTAGGCGCTGCCGCCGATCACGCGCACCCAGTACATCGGGATCAGCCGCACGGTGGTCTCGACGAAGTCGGGGTACTTGAGGTAGCCCTCGTCGTCGAAGGCCCGCCACATCAGCCCCTGGGTCAGGCCGGCGGCGTAGATCGCGACGATGTAGAGCAGGATGCCCGACGGTGCCGATCCAGAAGTGGGCCTCGGCCAGCGTCTGCGCCACAGCTCGGTCTGGAAGAGGCGCGGCATCAGCCAGTAGAGCATGCCGAAGGTCAGGAAGCCGACCCAGCCGAGCGCGCCGGCGTGGACGTGGGCGATGGTCCAGTCGGTGTAGTGGGACAGCGCGTTGACGCTCTTGATCGAGAGCAGCGGCCCCTCGAAGGTGGACATGCCGTAGAAGGTGACCGCGACCACGAAGAACTTCAGCACCGGGTCCTCGGCGACCTTGTGCCAGGCGCCGCGCAGGGTCAGCAGGCCGTTGAGCATGCCGCCCCACGAGGGCATCCACAGCATCAGCGAGAACAGCATGCCCGAGGGTCGAGGCCCACTGCGGGAAGCGCCGTGTAGTGCAGGTGGTGCGGGCCGGCCCAGATGTAGATGAAGACCAGCGTCCAGAAGTGCAGGATCGACAGCCGGTAGGAGAAGACCGGCCGGTTCGCCGCCTTGGGCAGGAAGTAGTACATCAGGCCGAGGAACGGCGTGGTCAGGAAGAAGCCCACCGCGTTGTGGCCGTACCACCACTGCATGAAGGCGTCCTGCACGCCGGCGTAGATCGAGTAGCTCTTGCAACAGGCCCGAGGGGCACGACCAGGTTGTTGAAGATGTGCAGCAGCGGTGATCGTGACGATCGTCGCGATGTAGAACCAGATCGCCACGTAGAGGTGCCGCTCGCGGCGGCTGGCGATGGTGCCGAAGAAGTTGACCGCGAAGACGACCCAGACCACCGCGATGGCGATGTCGATGGGCCACTCCAGCTCGGCGTACTCCTTGCCCTGGGTGATGCCCGAGCGGCAGGGTGACCGCGGCGGCGACGATGATCGCCTGCCAGCCCCAGAAGTGGAGCGGCTCAGAGCCGTCGCTGAACATCCGCGCCTTCAGCAGCCGCTGGCGTCGAGTAGTAGACGCCGGCGAAGATCGCGTTGCCGGCGAAGGCGAAGATCACCGCGTTGGTGTGCAGCGGCCGCAGCCGGCCGAAGCGAGAGCCAGGGCAGGCTCGAAGTTGAACGACCGGAGCGGCCAGCTGGAGCGCGGCGATGAGGCCCGACCAGCATGCCGACCACGCCCCAGACCAGCGTCGCGAGGATGAACTTGCGGACGATCGCGTCGTCGTAGGTGAACCGCTCGAGGCGGACGCTCATGCGATCTGCCTCCCTCAGAACAGGAGTGATTTCGAGCTGCTCGGACGCTGGCCGGACCGACGGTGATCTTCGGGTGCCGGCCATCGGTCAACGCCCCTGTTCCGGTGGTCATCGTGGGGGTGTGGGCTCGGCCCACAGAAACGGTCCGCGCCCACCGCGCGCTCGGCGACGTCGGCCAACGCGGTGCGCTCGAGCAGGTCGAGGAACTGGACCCGGATGTTGACCCACTCGGTCGTGCAGCGGGACAGGCCTCCTGGTCGGTGCAGAGGCCTGTCCGAGCAGGCACTCGAGCCCGGTGTGCGTGGTCCTCGAACGGCGCCACGATGTCGAGCAGCGAGACCTCCGCAGCCTGCCGCTCGAGCCTGAAGCCGCCGGACCGCCCGCGCTGGCTGGCGAGCAGCCCGACCTCGGCGAGCCGCCGGAGGACCTTGGACAGGTACTGTGCGGGCAGGTCGAGCGCCGACGCGATCTCGCGGGTCTGGAGGTAGCCCTCGGCCCGCCGCATGGCGAGGAAGGACAGCGCTCGGACCGCGTACTCGGAGCTTCGCGACAGCACCGGCGGATATTAGGATGTCGACGTCCTCTTTGTCAACGGCGCGGTCGGGGCCGACCGGTCGCCACGAGGGAGGCGGTCCGTCGTAGACTCGGGGCCGGGGGGCGGAGATGACGCAACAGCTCGATCTGGACGGGTTGCAGGAGCTGCAGTGGGGGTTCGCCGGGGCGCGGGTGCTGACCGTGGCGGCGCGGGTTGGGTTGCTGCAGCGGTTGGCGGACGGGCCGGTGAGCGTCGAGCGGATCGCCGGCGATCTCGGCCTCGACCCGCTCGCGGCGGGCAAGGTGGTCCGGGCACTCGCGGCGTTGGGTGTTGCACGGCCGGACGAAGGCGGCTACCGGCTCGCAGACGGGCTGGCGCCCCTCTTCGCGGGCGGGGAGGACGACCTCGCGCCGGCCCTTGCCCACGCCCACGACCTCTACGACGGATGGGGCGCCAACCTCGAGCCCTGGCTTCGCGGGGAGGGGTGGACGACCCGACCGCGCGACGACGAGGGAGTCCACAGGTTCGGGGCGGCGATGCGGGCCCACGGCGGATCTACGCCCGGCGGGTGGCGGAGGCGCTCGATCTCGGGGGCGTGCAGCGGATGCTCGACCTCGGCGGCGGCTTCGGCCAGTACCCGCGGCCCTGGCCGAGCGGGCCGAGGGGCTCACCGCAGTGGTGCTCGACACTCCGGAGGTGGCCCGGATCGCCCCTGCGGAGGTTGTCGGCACGCGGCTCGAGGGGAGGATCAGCTGGCTCGCCGGGGACTACCTGGCGACCGACTACGGTGCGGGCTACGACCTGGTGCTGATCGCCAACGTGCTCCACCAGGAGACCGCCGACCGGGCCGCCGAGATGGTGCGGCGGTCGGCCGCCGCGCTGGCTCCCGGCGGGCGGGTCGCTGTGGTCGACTTCCGGATCGACCCCGAGCAGCATCAGAACGCCTTCGGCGCCCTGTTCGCGATCAACATGCGCTCCTTCGGCGACACCCACCCCGAGCCGGCGATCCGGGAGTGGATGGTGCGGGCGGGCCTCGGCGACATCACCCGCCACGACCTGGATCGGTTCCGCTGGCTGATCGTGGGCCGCAAGCCGGGCTGAGCTCCCACCGCCCGAGGTGGCAGTCAGGGCACGACGCGTTTTGGTAGACTGGGTATCATTCATGGTCGGGAGATCTGTGATGAACCTGTGCCCTGGAGCGTCTCGTCCCTTTGCCCTGCTGTCGTTTCTCGTGCTGTGCTGCATCCCGGCGGGCGCCGGCGAACTGCCCGAGTGGTGGCCGTCCGAGGTTCCGGTGATCGAGTCGGCGACCATCATCGAGGTCGACCACGCCGAGGACAAGGGTCTGCCGTCGGTCGACTTCAAGATCCCTGCCGGCGATCACTCGATGGAGTCGGTGATCGATTTCTATCGGGCGCGGCTCGAGGCCGAGGGGTGGAGCGTCGGATCGGCCCGGGACACCGGCATGGCCCGCTCGGTCACGGCCACCAAAAGGAGCATCGACCGACGGGTCATCGTGACGGCGAAGAAGCCGGGGACGATCCTCAACCGCGACCCGCAGGCGATCCGGCTCGAGGTGATCGTGTACCGCTCCGTTCCCGGCCGCTGACCTGCCCTGTCCCGGCCGGACCGACCGCCGGCCGACATTGCGCACAGGCCGTGGGCATCGGATCGAGGCGCCGAGGGACCTCGCCGAGCCCTCCACCAGCTCCTTGGGCACCACCAGCTGCGGGCTGACCGGTTCTTCGCAGGGTCATCTCGAAGAACTGCCGCGACTCACCTCCCGGTCCGATCAGCTCGCCGATCTCGTGCCAGCGAGCCTGCTCGTCGAGGCGGATGGTGTAGCGCATCTCGCCGCGAGGGGTCGTCGTGCCCCAGATGAAGGCGTCGTCCTCGACCCGCCCGCGAAACTCGCCTCCCTCGCGGTTGAACAGCCAGGAGCGGAAGAGGTAGCCGCCGTCACTCGAAGGCGAGAGCACGGCCAAAGCGTGGTGGACGACCACGGGCTCGCCGGCCTCGCCCGAGGCGGACCTGTGGATGCCTTCGATCAGCATCACGGTGCCATCGAGGCGGAGCTCGACCACCTCCCTGCCGGCGAAGACCTCGCGCCGGTCGGGCCCCATCTGGATCCAGCCTTCGCCCTCCCAGACGCCGACCATGAAGTGCAGCGGCCGCATGGCCTCCACCGCGGTGGGATCGGGGCCGGGCGCCTGGGCGAAGAGCGCCGGGGAGGCCGCGGTCGCGACGGCCACGGCGACGGCGACGATCAGGTGGTTCGAGCGATACATCTTCGGTTCGCCTCCCTGGTTCGTTTCGGTCCCTCACCAGTCTCGCCCGGGGACGACCGCAGGTCTTGAAGAAAACGGTCGCGGGGTCAGCGCTGGTACGGGCCGTGGTGGATGGACCGGAGGTAGGCCCTGAGCCGCGGACCGGGCTCGAGCTCGCCGTAGGTCATGTCGGTCACGGTTTCCGAAACCCCCGTGCGGTGGCTCACGCCGGGTCCGGTGGCGGCGGCGCGGGAGGGGTCGGCTCACGCGCGAGCACCACCAGGCTGCGGTCGTCGTCGGCGGGGTGGTCGCCGACGAACCCTGTCACCGAGCTGATGACCCGGTCGTGGATCTCTCGGGCGGTGCCGCCGGTGGCGACCACGGAGCGCAGCCGGTCGAAGCCGAACGATCGTCCGGCGGAGTCGAGCGCCTCCGGAATGCCGTCGGTGACGATCGTCAGGAGGTCGCCGGGTGCGAGCTCGACCGAGCCGGCGAAGGGTTCGATCTGACGCCGGATCCCGAGCGGCAGGCTGCCGCTGCCGAGCTCCTCGACGCTGCCCGAGGCCCGGCGCAGGATCGGGAACGGGTGGCCCGCGAGGGCGAACTCGAGACGGCCCGACGGCGGGTCGAGCAGTCCGTAGAACAGGGTCATGAAGGCGCGGCGGTCGCCGGTCCGCACCAGCGCGGTGTTCAGCATGTTCAGGGCCGCCAGCGGCGAGGGGTCGGTGTCGAGCGCGAGCTTGAGCGTCGAGCTCGAGATCGCCATCAGGAGACCGGCGGCGATTCCGTGGCCGCTCGCGTCGCCGACCACCACCGCGAGCCGTCCGTCGGTCAGCGGGAGCAGGTCGTAGATGTCTCCGCCGATGGTGTTCGCCGTTCGGGAGGAGAAGGCGAAGTGGTAGCCGGGTACCTCCGGTGGCTGCTCCGGGAGCAGCGCCCGTTGCAGCGCCCGGGCGACCTCGAGCTCGTCGCGGACCAGCACCCGGTCGGCGAGCTCGAGGCCGAGCAACAGCGTGAGCCCGGCCACCGACAGCCCGAGCAGCAGCTTCTCGTTGGTGGCGTCGAGCTGCTCCGAGTCGCGGACCAGCCCGACCAGCGCCAGCACCATGCAGACCAGGAAGAGAATCCGTCGTGCGGGGCTGAGCTTGTAGGAGAGTCCGAGAAACAGGATTCTCGCCCGGTGCCAGGCACGCTTGAAGCGGCCCTCGGGCTCCTCGCCGGCGTGCTCCCGGGTCAGCACCCCATAAGCGCGGCTGGCATCGACCCCGACCAGCCGGGTGAAGTCCTTCACCGAGAGCCCGTCGGTGTAGTCGCGCACGAAGCGGCGCAGCTTGTCCGTCGTGGTGCCGAGGTCCATGCTCACGATGCAGCCTACTACGTACGCCGGCCCGCCGGGTTCGCGCCAGGCGGAGGAACTGGGGAGACCCAGGGCGGGCTGTGCCCGTAACCCAATTGAACGGTGAGCGAACGCGGCCGCTGCCGCTCACCGCGAGGCCCCGGTCCGGGATCGGGGAGCCGGCCACGGGCAGCCGGTCTCGTCCGCGGCCCGTTTCCGGCCGCCCGTCCCGCGGATCGGAACGCCACCGGGGTCGGGCCGCGTAGCGGGTTGCGGCCGCTCGCGCCCGCGGCACGCGGTTCCGGACGAGTCAATCCGGACTGCGGCGGCCCTTCGCCGAGCGCGGCCTGCACCACACGTGCATGTCCTCGAATCTGCCGGCGATGTGGCAGTTGTTCACCAGCGTGCCGGTGAGCTCGTAACCGCGGTTGTAGAACACGCGGTTCATGCCGGCCGAACGCGCACGGGCGATGGTGTAGAGGTGGTGGACGCCGCGGGTCCGCATGTCGTCCTCGAGGGCGGCGAGCAGGTGCTGCGCCAGCCCCAGACCTCGCTGGCTGGGCAGGGTCGCGAAGTCGGTCATCTCGGCGTTGCCGCGCAGCGGGTCCATCTCTCCCGATGCGGCGGCGACCACCGATCCCTCGGCGTCGCGCACGATCCGGTACACGACGCGGCTCTCCATGGTGGCGACGAGGTACCGGGGGTCGGTGATCGGGAAGGGGTAGCTGGCAAAAACCTCACGGTACAGGGCGGCCAGCTCGTCGGCGTCCTCCGGCCGTGCGACCGCCATCGAGTACCCGGTTGGCAGGTCGGGGGCGGCGCGATTCGGAGGTTGCTGGCGGATCCGTTCGAGGATCTCCTCCTCCCGGTCGAGCGCGCGTTGCGAGCGGCGCTCCTCGGACAGGAACGCCGACATCACCACGGCCGGGTCGTCGGCTCCGAAGTAGTCTTCGATCGACGCTTCGGCCTCCATCCCCGAGGCCTCGAGGAGGGGCCGGTCGGTGGCGGCCGCCTTCATGAAGAGCTTGCCGAACCCGCGCGCCTCAGCGTCGGCCCAAAGCGCGGCCACCATGTCCGGCAGACTCGGCCCGCGGTAGCTGAGCACCTGGAGTCTCTGATTGAAGGGGCTGACCCGCACCTCGGCCCGAAAGTCGTCCCCCGCGATCCTCGTCGTCCAGTCCCGGGAGCCGTTGCCCTCCTGCGTCATGATGCGCTCCTGTCCTCCACGCCTCTCGAGCTCTGGCTGCCGGCGGCTGTCGTGTCGTCGGCCTCCGCGGGTACGAGAGAAATGTTGGCGGGGTCGTCGTCGAACAAACCGGCGACACCGACCTGGCCGGCACCGCTGCGGAAGACCTCGCGGCAGTAGGAGCAGGGCCGCCCCTCGGCGCACATTCCGGTGTACTCGCGAGGCTCCTCGTAGGCGACGATCCGGCCCTCGAAGTTGCGCAGCACCACCTTGTGCTCGTGCTGCGAGACCAGGTAGTTGGGATGGACCGGGATCTTGCCGCCTCCCCCGGGGGCGTCGACCACGAAGGTCGGCACCGCCAGCCCGGAGATGTGCCCCCGCAGGTGCTCGAGGATCTCGATGCCCTTCGCCACGGTGGTGCGGAAGTGGGCCAGCCCCTCGGCGAGGTCGCACTGGTAGATGTAGTAGGGGCGCACCCGGTTGGCGGTCAGCTTGTGCATCAGGGTTCGCATCAGCGCCCAGCAGTCGTTGACCCCGGCAAGGAGGACGGTCTGGTTGCCGAGCGGGATGCCGGCGTCGGCGAGGATCGCCAGCGCCGCCTCGGACTCCGCAGTGAACTCCTTGGGCACGTTGAAGTGGGTGTTGACCCAGATCGGGTGGTAGCGCTTCAGCATCGCCGCCAGCTCGGGGGTGATCCGCTGCGGCATCGTCACCGGCACCCTGGTGCCGAACCGGATGATCTCCACCGACGGGACCTCCGCGCGCAGCCGCCTGAGAATGTGCTCGAGGCGGTCGTCGGAGAGAAGGAACGGGTCGCCGCCGGAGAGCAGCACGTCCCGTACGTCGGGGTGGCCCTTGAGGTAGGCGATTCCGGCGTCGAGCTGGGCCTCGTTGATCGGGGTCGGCCGCGCCCCGACCTTGCGCTTGCGAGTGCAGTGGCGGCACAGCATGGCGCACTCGTGCATCACGACCCAGAGCACGCGGTCCGGGTAGCGGTGGGTCATGCCCGGTGCCACCGAATCACCCTCTTCGTTGAGTGGATCCTCGATGTCGAAGTCGCCGAGCTGCAGCTCACCGTCGCCCGGAATCGCCTGCAGCCGGATCGCACACTCCGGATCATCGCCGTCGATCAGCGACGCGTAATAGGGGGGGATCGCGAATCGAAAGCGCTCGAGCGCGCGCTCGATCGTGCGTTGCTGCCGGGGTGTGATCGGGAGCACCCGGGCGAGCTCCTCAGCGGTGGTGATGCGGTGCTGCATCTGCCAGTGCCAGCTCTGCCACTGCTCGAGCGGTGTGTCGCGCCAGACCGAGCCGTCCTTGTGCGGGAGATCTGCGGCAGATTCTGCCGGAAGCGCGCTTGTTTGTGACATCTGGAGGTCCTTCCGCGCGGATGGGCTACGGCTGTGACTGTCGCCGGTCCGAGGAGGCGCAGGGCCGCCGATCAGCGGAGGTGGATGCAACGAGACCTCGGGTCAATTCCATCGCACGCGAAACACTATCACAACCGACCGAGGTGCTCAAGCTGCCGCAGCCGGGGAACGACCGCTCGCCGGTCGCGCGGCTCAGGACGAGTTGCGATCGGCCGGCGGACTTCCGAGGAAGGCCCTGGTGCGTTCCGGAGAGGCGTCCAGGGGGCCGGTGGTGAGGATCGGTCCGGCCTCGACCTGGTCTGCCTCCATCAGCGCCACCAGCCGCTGGAGGGAGGACAGGATCTGGCTCTGCTCCCAATCTGCGAGCTCGGCGAACGACTCGATGAAGTGCTCCTGGAGCAGGGGTGGCGCGCCGGCGATCACGACCCTCGCCTCGGGGGTGGGCGAGATCATGACCTTTCGCTTGTCGTCGCTGCTCCGAGATCGGGTGATCAGCCGTTTGCGCTCGAGTCGGTCGAGAATCCCGGTCACGGTCGCCTGGCTGAGATTCACCGCCTGGGCCAGCTCGCAGACCGGCCGCGGCGGGCCCTCCTCGAGCTGCTTGAGCAGCACCAGCTGGGGACCGGTGAGGCCGTAACGCTGCACCAGCGATCGTGAGTGGAGGTCGATGGCACGGATGATGCGCCGCAGCGACGCCAGCACCAGGAGACTGATGTCGGCCGGCTCGCGAGTCGTGGGTCGAGGCGTCATGACTGGGTTCGATTCGGGGCCAGGCGGCATTGTATCCTGATGCCCGACACGATCGAAGATTCATCGTACACGTTGGACCCGATGATCGGCGACACCTCCGGTCGGGCGCGGCTCCACCGTCGGTCAGGGTCACGCCTCTGAGGGCGGAAGGGCCGGCAGCGTGGCTCGGTGGCGGACCAGCAGGACCAGGCTGCGGTCGTCGGCCGCCGGGTGCGCCACGGCGAAGGGCTCGATCTGACGCCGGACCCCGAGCGTCGAGCTCGAGTTCGCCGTCACGAGGCCTCCGCGGTCTTGTGGTTCAGGTCTCCGGGTGGACCACGCCGATGAACGGCAGAGTGCGGTAGCGCTCGGCCCAGTCGAGGCCGTAGCCGACCACCCACACGTCGGGGATCTCGAAGCCGAGGTAGTCGATCCGGACGTCGATCTGACGCCGGTCGGGCTTCGACACCAGGGCGCAGGTCCTGAGCGAGGCGGGCCGGCGTGCCGCGAGCTGGCGGAGCAGGAAGTCGAGAGTGAGCCCGGTGTCGACGATGTCCTCGACCACCACCACGTGGCGGCCCCCGATGTCGCGGCGCAGGTCGAGGAGCATGCGGACGTTGCCGCTGGTGACGGTGGCGTCGCCGTAGCTCGACAAGGCCATGAAGTCGACCGAGTTCGGGGTCGCGATCGCCCGCGACAGGTCGGCCAGGAAGATGAACGAGCCCTTGAGCACGCCGATCAGGCGGAGGTCGGAGACCCCCTCGTGGTCGGCTGCGATCCGCGTGCCGAGCTCGGCCACCTTGGCGCGGATCCGGTCTTCGGAGATCAGGACCTCGAGTGAAGGATCGATCATCGGCCGCCTCCCGAGAGGGCCGACTCTACTTCAGCTCGGGGGCCGACGCGAGCCGGCACCGGGCTGCCGGTCTCAACCGGGACCGGGCTGGGGCCGGACCACCGCCGACGAGGGGTCCGCTGCATACCACGCGAACCAGAAGCCGAAACGCTGGGGCACCAGCCGGCCGTCGGCCGTCTCCGCCCACGCCAGCGGCGGGTCGGACCGGACGTGGAGCCGCAGCCGAAGGCCGCCTGCCTCGGTCAGGACCGTCCCGTTTGAGCTGGCGCCTGCGGCCGAGATCAGGTCGGACAGGGGGAACAGCGTGGTCCCGCCGGCGGTCTCGACGGCGAGCACGCGGTCCTTGAGCCGCGGCCCATCGGCGGGCGGCAGCGGGTCGACCGGGAACCGCAGCAGCTCGGAGCCGAAGTAGGAGTGGTAGGGGTCGCGCCGGTAGAGCCGCTCGGCCTCGGACTCGGGATCGGGGGCCAGAACGGTGGTGGCGGGGCAACGCTCGAGCCAGTCAGCCCAGGTGCAGACGGCGGCGGGCAGGACTGTGAGCGGCTGCCCCGCCCGGGGTCCGGTGAGCGCCCGGGCGGCGAGCGGGCTCCACAGGCTGGACGGGCCGTCCGACCGCCGGTCGTAGAGCAGCGTGCTCGACTGCCACAGCCGTCCGGAGACCCCGAAGGTGAGCACCTCGTCGCCCTCCGTCCGGTCGAAGACCGCCGCCAGGTCGGCGAGACCCGAGTAGGTGACCGCGATCGGGACTCCGCCGAGCCGGTCGTTGACCACCTCGTGCCACCGCAGCAGCCGCAGGGGGTAGGCTCGCGCCGCCCCGCCGATCCTGACGCCGATCACGCGGTCCGACCCGACCAAGAGCTTGCCCCGTTCCTCCTGGTTGCGGTGCTCGACCTCGAGCGGGGTGAGGGCGCCGGGGTCGGACAGTGCCCGGAGCCGATCCGGCGGCATGCCCACCACCAGGGCTTCGGCGGGGACGAGGGAGGGTTCCAGCGCGAGCTCGGAGCCCGGCGCCGCCGCGCGGCGATCCCCAGCGGCAGTCGCACGGAGAACCATCACCGCGACCGCGACGGTGAGGGCGACCGCAGCGGGCACCACCCACCATCCGCTGGCGACGATTCGCGTGCGCATCCTGCTACGGCGGGGCGAGCACTGTGAGGTCGGTGGTGGCGACCCGCTCGACCGGAGGCTCGTAGCCGAAGAAGGCGCCGCGCACGACCCGGTCGTCCATGTCGGCGACCATCAGGCCCATGACCAGCGGCAGGTAGAGCAGGCTGGCGAAGAACAGGCGGCGGGCCGCGCCGTCGCTGCGGCGCCGAACGAACTGCCAGCCGAGCCAGGCGAAGGCCAGGCCCAGCACCTGGGACCCGATCAGGTAGGAGGTGCCGGACAGCCCGGTGGCCCAGCCGATCGCGGCCAGCGGCACCAGCGCCGCGGCGTAGACGAAGGCGAGGCGGGACGTGCCGGCGCCGTCGGGGTCGACCGCGGGCAGCATGCGGAAGCCGCCGCGGGCGTAGTCCTCGCGGTAGAGCCAGGCCAGGGCCATGAAGTGCGGCACCTGCCACAGCAACAGGACTCCGAACAGCACCCAGGCGCCGGGCTCGAGCCGGCCGGTGGCGGCGGTCCAGCCCATCACCGGAGGGATCGCGCCGCACACCGCCCCGACCAGCGTGTTGAGGGGCGTGCGGGGCTTGAGCGGGGTGTAGACCAGGACGTAGAGCAGGATGCAACCCAGCGAGAGCGCCGCGGTGAGCGCGTTGGTGGCGGCGAGCACCACCACTCCGGCCGCGGCAGAGAGCAGCCCCCACACGACGGCGGTCGAGCGGCTGATCCGGCCGGCGGGGATCGGCCGGGTCCGGGTCCGGAGCATCCGCCGGTCCCGCTCGACCTCCCACGCCTGGTTGAGGATGTTGGCGCCGAAAGCCGACAGTGCGGTGCCGAGCGCGGCCCACGCGAGCGCGCTGAGGCTCGCCCCCCCCCGCGCGGCGAGCACGTAGCCGGCCACCGCAGTCAGGACGACCAGGGTCGCCAGCCGCGCCTTGGCCAGCTCGAGGTAGATCCCGAGCAGGGTGGTGAGGCGGAGCGCACCCGCGATCGGTGCGCCGGCGGTGGTCGGATGGAACGGCATCGGTGCTGGGCTCTCCTCGGCGGTCCTCTCGGCTCGCGTGCGGTAACCCGTTCGGTGCCGGACCCATTTCAGGGTCTTCGGGCAAACTCGGCTGGGTCGGGAGGGTTGCTCGGGCCGAGGTGAAGGGCTCGTGGTGACGACGGCTCCCTGCGACCGCCGTCTGTCGAGCCGGCAAACCGGAGTACCATGCGCGCATCAGGTCGAGGAGGCGCTCGATGGCTCACCAGGTCGAATCGCGCCGGGGCGCGGCGATTCTCGCCACGGGTTTCGCGATCGCGGTCACGATGTGGGCGGTTGCCTACGTGTGCCGGCTGCCCGCGGTCGAGGCGCCGAGCTGGCTGCTCGGGGTGCTGCTGCTCGCTGTGGTGGCGGGCTGGGGGGTGTGGGCGGGCCTCAGAGTTCCGGGCGGCTGGATCCCGACCGCCCTCGCCGGCGGGTTGGCGGGGCTGATCAACATGCTGATCCTCGGCGGTCTGCTGACCTCGCCCGACGGCTCCGCGGTGACCCAGTCGGCCTTCATCTGGGTGCCGGGATCGGTGCTGGCGATGGCAGCGGTGACCGCTCTCGCAGCGGTTGCAGGGCGCCCGTTCGCACGGGAGCTGCGGGTCGACTGGACCGCGCTGCTGGCGAGAGTGGCGGTGGCAGCCACCTTTCTGCTGGTGGTGGCAGGAGGTCTGGTCACCAGCCACGAGGCGGGGTTGGCGGTGGTCGACTGGCCCAACACCTTCGGTTACGCGATGTTTCTCTACCCGCTCTCGAAGATGACCGGCGGGGTGTACTACGAGCATGCCCACCGGCTCTTCGGCTCGCTGGTCGGGCTCACCACCGTGGTCCTGGCGATCCACCTGTGGCGGAGCGAGGCCCGGCGATGGGTTCGTCGCCTCGCCGGGGCGGCGGTGGCCGCAGTCGTGCTGCAGGGGATCCTGGGCGGGCTGCGCGTCACCGGCCGATTCACCCTCTCCACCGCGCCCGGAGACATGGCGCCGAGCCTCGGTTTGGCCGCCGCCCACGGCGTTCTCGGTCAGGTCTTTCTCGCGATGCTGGTGGTGATCGCCGCCGCCGTCAGCCCGACCTGGAAGTGGTCGCCGGACGCGCGGCCCCATCGGGCCGCGGCGACCGACCGCACGCTGCAGCCCCTGCTGGTCGGGATCCTGGTGATCCAGCTGGTGCTCGGGGCGCTGCAGCGACACTTCGCCGCCGGCCTGATCGTGCACGTCACGCTCGCCGCGGTGGTCGTGACCGCGGCGGTCGCGGTCGGCGTCAGGGCCTGGGGCCTCTACCCGGGAGTGCGAGCCCTCGAGCGCCTGGGTCGGATCCTGCTGGTGGTCGTGGCCCTCCAGGTGTTGCTCGGAATCGGTGCGCTGGCCGCGACCGGAGGCCTTGCCGCCACCGGCGATCCGGGGGTGCTCGACGTCACCCTCGCCACAGCCCACCAGGCGTGCGGGGCGGCCCTGCTGGCGACCACGGTGCTGGTCGCCGCCTGGGGTCGACGGCTGGTCCTGCCTCAGCACTCCTCACCATGAGGACGCCGGCGTTCGGGCACCGCTGCATCCAACCTGCTGGCATCTCGCTTCCTCGGCGTACGGCAAGGGTAGGTCTCGGTCACGAACCGCCAGCAGGCGGATGCATCGGCGCCCTCGATGCACCACCGTACTCATGGTGAGGAGCACCAGGGGCGGCTCGCAGCCAGGCGGACGGTGAGCCTCACGGCGCCGTGAGGGCCCGGTCGAGGCGCATCCGACAGGGGATCTCTCGGCAGCCCGGCCGAACGTACCGAGACAGGGGGTCGCCACGTCGCCCCGAGCTGCCGGTCCGGGGGGAGTGGTGATCCAGGTCATGTCTCAAAAATGAAAGAATGACCACTTTCCTCTAAAGTAGAAGTCTCTGGAGGTCGACATGACACCGTACCGATGGGCCGCCGTGATGCTCCTGATCGGGGTCGCTGGTCTTGCAGCGGTGGCAGCCGCACCGACCGCAGCCCAGTGGAAGGTGATCGCCTGGAACGACCTCGGCATGCACTGCATGGACGGCGACTTCTCGGTCTCGGCCATCCTCCCGCCGTACAACACGGTACGGGTCCAGGTGATCGACCCGTCGGGGGATCTCGTGACCGATCCGACGGGCCTCGCCGTGACCTACGAGGCGATCGCGGACCCCGGCGGGTCGGTGAACTCCACCTCGATCGGCAAGACCGGATTCTGGGACCACGCCCTCGCCCTGTTCGGCGCCGCCCCGGCGCCCGACACGGGCCTTGCGGGCTTCGCCATGCCCGGCGAATCGAACTCCCCCCGGGCGATGGCGTTCCACCCCGGCGAGTCGCTGTTCATGGCCGAGGGCGTGCCGATCACCCCGATCGACGACGCGTGGCGGCGCAACGCCTACCCGATGATGCGGGTGGCGGTTCGAAACGGCGACGGAACGGTGCTGGCGAGCACCGACGTCGTGTTGCCGGTCTCCGACGAGATGGACTGCAGCACCTGCCACGGATCGGGATCCGTACCCGAGGCGGAGCCCTCCTCCGGGTGGGCGTTCGCCTGCGACCGCGAGCGTGACTTCAAGTGGAACCTGCTCGCGCTGCACGACGACCTCGAGGGAGGCGAACCGCTGTTCACGGCGGCGCTGGCGACCGCCGGCTACGATCCCGGCGGCCTGGTCGCCACCGTTCAGGGTGGGACCCCGATCCTGTGCGCCCGCTGTCACGGCTCCAATGCGCTGCCGGGCACCGGCATCACCGGGGTTTCCCCCTTGACTCGGGCGATGCACGCCGGTCATGCGGCGGTGATCGACCCCGTGACCGGCCTCGACCTCGATGACGCGACGCTGCGCGCGGCCTGCTATCGGTGCCATCCAGGCGCCGAGACCCGCTGCCTGCGGGGCGCGATGGGCGACGCGGTGGCCGCCGACGGCGCGCGGGCGATGGAGTGCCAGAGCTGCCACGGGTCGATGAGCCGGGTGGGCGCCGACGACCGCCAGGGCTGGTTCGAGGAGCCCACCTGCCAGCAGTGTCACACCGGGACCGCGACCCTGAACAACGGCCAGATCCGCTACACCACCGTGTTCGAACCCGGCGGCGCGCCGCGGGTGGCCGTCGACATGACCTTTGCCACCACCGCCGACGCTCCGGCGCCGGGTCTCTCCCTGTACCGCTTTTCGACCGGCCATGGCGGACTCCAGTGCGAGGCCTGTCACGGCTCGACCCATGCCGTCTACCCGAGCTCCCACGGCAACGACAACGTCCAGAGCCTCACCCTTCAGGGCCACGAGGGAACCCTGGTCGAGTGTGCGTCCTGCCACGGCGTCGCGCCGCAGACCGTGTCCGGCGGTCCGCACGGCCTCCACCCGGTCGGTCAGCCGTGGGTCGACCGTCACGGCGACGTGGTGGAGAACAGCGGAACCACGGGATGCAGGAGCTGCCACGGGGCCGATCTGCGCGGGACGGTCCTGTCCCGCTCGGCCGCGAACCGGACCCTGCTCACCCGGTCGGGCTCGAAGAGCTTCTTCCGTGGCGCCGAGATCGGATGCTGGGACTGCCACGACGGACCCAGCGACGACGACCCCAACCCCAACCACTCGCCGGTCGCGAGCAACGGATCGGCGACCACCACCACCTCGACGCCGGTCGCGGTCGCCCTGTCTGCGACCGACCAGGACGGCGATCCCCTGGCCTACCGCATCGTCGGCCAGCCGGAGCTGGGAACGGTCGCGCTCGTCGGGTCCACCGCCACCTTCCACCCCGAGCCGGGCCGTATCGGCGTCGACCAGTTCGGTTTCGCGGCGCGCGACGGCGACACCGACTCGAACCTCGCCACCGTCGACCTCCGCGTGGATGGCAGCTTTGCCGACGTCGAGGCGACTCACTGGGCCGGGTCGTGGGTGGAGAGGCTCTACGGCGCCGGGATCACCGCCGGCTGCGGCGGCAGTCCCCTCGCGTACTGCCCCGACGACTCCGTGAGCCGCGCCCAGATGGCGGTCTTCCTGGTCCGCTCGAGCCGGGGCGTCGACTTCGCCCCGCCGGCCGCCACCGGGGTCTTCGCTGACGTCCCGGTCGATCACTGGGCGGCACCGTGGATCGAGCAGCTGGCCGCGGACGGCGTGACCGCCGGCTGCGCCCCCGATCTGTTCTGCCCGGAGCAGCCGGTTTCGCGCGCCCAGATGGCGGTCTTCCTGCTCCGCTGCGAGCACCCGCAGGGCTGTTCGCCCGGGACCGCCACCGGGACCATCTTCGGCGACGTCCCGGCCGACCACTGGGCAGCTGCCTGGATCGAACGGCTGGTCAGGGAAGGGATCACCGCGGGCTGCGGCACCGGCCTCTACTGTCCCGAGCAGCCCGTGACCCGGGCGCAGATGGGCGTCTTCCTGGTTCGGACCTTCCGGCTACCCTGAGCGCCTCCGTCGCAGGGGGTTGACAACCACTCCGGTCTGACCCTTGATCTGCGACAGAGTCGCACAAGCGAAGGGGAGATCGACCGCGGGCCGGACGACTACGGCATGCCCACGATGGTGGACGTGACCATCTTCAAGCTGCGTCCGGGCGCCTGGCGGTCCTTCCACCACGCGGTCAAGAGGCTGCACGCCGGAATCGAGGAGAAGAACCTGCCGATGACCTACGCCTTCGACTGGACGGTCAGCGGCGGCGACGGCGACGAGATGATCCTCGCAGCACCCCGCAGGAGCTGGGCCGAGTTCAAGCCGATGGCGGAGCCGTTCTGGGGCGCGATGGAGGAGGTCTACGGCGAGTACGAGTCGGACCTGCTGCGCAAGATGCTGGACAAGTCGGTGGAGTCGTCGGAGAGCTTCATCCTCGTCGCCCGTCCCGGCCTGAGCGTGATGCCGAAGATGTAGGGACCTCGCAGCCGGGCAACGTTCTCCCCGCCGCCGCGGCGGGGAGAGCCGCGCCCGATCCTCCGCCTACCGGTCGGCCCACTGCAGGGTCAGCTTGCGGTCCAGCAGGCCCGCGAGCGGCGGCGGCGAGATGGCGACCGCCTCGCCCCGTGCCAGAGCCGGACCCAGGTCCATGCCCTGGTAACGGATCAGGTAGGCGGTCCACATGTAGGACGCCCGCCACCCGACAGTGCAGTGGACGAGGACCTTGCCCTGATGACGCGAGAGCACGTCGGCAAAGCGCTCGACCGCTTCCGGGGTGTACGGGTGGTCGTCTCCGCCGAGCGGAATCGTGACGTACTCCAGACCGAGCGCCCCGACAGCCTCGGCCTCGTCGAACGGGATCCGTTCCCGGTCTTCCATCTCCTGCGGGGTGCGGAGGTTGACCACGGCGGTGACGCCGAGCGCCTTGAAGCGCTCGAACGCCTGCCCGCTCGGTTGGCCCGAGATCAGCACCCTTCCGTCGCGGAAGATCGGACCTCGGACCTCGGGTGGGTCCTCGACGGCGACCGGCAGGCCCGACGGATCGACCCCCAGCGAAGCCAGGGTCGGCGGCTCGCCGGCCGACATGATCGGGACGAAGAGGGCCGGAAGCAGCACCAGCAGAGGGCATCGAGCGTTCATGGTGACCTCCTCGCGGCCGCGCTCGCTCGCCGACCGTCGATCAGGTTGTACGCCTTCGAGTGGGTGTCGTCTGCGGGCTGCACCCAGGAGTTACACGACCGTGACCAGAATGCTCGGCGAGCATTCCGGCGAGGATCTCGGGCTTGCGGATCCCCGCGGGCCGAGATCCTAGTGGTACAGCCCGTCTGGGCCGAGGACCTTGAAGCGAACTGCAAACCCCACGCAGCGGACCGTCTCCTGGTACCGGGTCGATGGATCGGCGGGATCGACGAGGCGGCCGCACTCGACCACCACCAGCGCGTCGGCGTCGAGCTTCGCCGCCCGGGAGCGCAGGCGCGCGATCGTGCGCTCCTCCGCCGCTCTCAGCTGGCGTTCGTTTCGGACATCGGTCTCGCCACGGCGGTAGGGGTCCGGGTCAACCGCGGTCACCCCGACCGGCTCCGTCTCCTCGAGCTCACCGAGCACCTCGTACTCCCGATCCGGAAACTGGTCCGGTCGGAAAACCCGGACCTCTCCCGGCTTCGTCGCGGAGTCGTCGGCCGGCGCCGACGCGCAGCTGATGAGCAGACCCGCGAGGCCGGCGAGAGCGATCAAGCGGAACGGATGTCGCACCTCAGCCTCCTGTGAGGGGTGGTCCCCCGATCCTCAGTCTCGCACGGCCAGGGGGCGAAGCGAGGGTCGCGAGGTGAGACGACGCCGGCGTCGTCTGAGAACTTCAGAGAGGCGCTACGCAGCCAGCGCCGCCGCTGGCCGACGACCTGCCGCGCGGGACCCTGACTCGGGATGCTAGTTCGGCCAGTGCAGCCCGAGTGCCTTGGCCAGGAAGACGGCCATCTGTGCCCGGGTGACGCTCTGGTCGGGACAGAAGTTGCCGCCGCCGCAGCCGGCTGTGATCGCCGATGCCGACAGCGCCTCGACGTGCTGGAACGCCCAGTGACCGACCGGGACGTCGCTGAACGTCGCGGTGACCGGAGCCGGGCTCACCTGGAGCCCGTAGGTGATCCGGAAGCTCGACAGCTGGGTGTTGGGCGTGCCGCCGCTGATCCGGGCCTCGACCACCAGGCTGGTCATGAGGTTGTCGACCGCGAAGGGTACCCCGAGCAAAGTCGGGACCAGGATCGGTCCGCCGTTGAACGCGATGCCGGTGGCCGCGGTCGCCAGGGGCATGCAGAGCGGGGCCAACTTGGGGCACAGCGCGAGGTCGGCCGAGACCTCGGCGGCCGGATCGGCGTCGAGCGCGTCGAGCTCGATGCCGTAGACCAGCGCCCCGGTCGGCAGCTGCACGGAGGCGACGAAGACGCACGGCGCGGCCGGCGTGAAGTTCCCCAGACAGTGGCGCCAGACCCCGGTCGGGGGGATGCTGCTGTAGGAGGTGTTGGCGGGCTGGTCGTAGGGCTCGAAGGCGAACGAGCTCAGCGCCAGCTCGCTGGTCGCGGCGGTTCCCCAGTCGGGGTGCGCGGACGCGGGACCCTGACCGGCGCACGGCCAGGCGACGGCGCACAGGGTGGCGAGGATGAGGGCGCGAACGATCGAAGAGGACATGACGGCCTCCGGTTCGGCCGGGACCTCCACCAGCTCCGGTCGCCCCGCCGCCGGGGCCGGCCGCAGCCGTGCGCCCATCCGGGGGGGCCGACGGGCGTTTGAGCCCGTGTGCGCGACGTCCCGGCTCGGCCCTCGCACGGTCCATCCTGTCCGAGATCGCTGAGGTGAATGTCGGCCCTGGTGCGCCGGGCGGCAAGCTCGCCCGACGCCTATCCCCTCACCGCGCGGTAGGTGATCGAGCGGACGACGCCGGAGAGCGCCTCCACCCGGACCCCAGCCCCCGCGAGGATCTCCTCCACTTCGGCGGGCAGAGCGCCTTCCACCGCCGCGAGATAGTCGACGTCGCGCAGAATCTCGACCCCGGTGAGACCCGAGGCCTCGACCAGGTCGAGGTAGGCTGGGCGCTGCATCGCGCCGGCGACGCAGCCCACCCAGGCCATGAGACTCGAGGCGATCGGCTCGGGAAGCGTGCCGTCGAGCACGATGTCGGAGACCACGAGCCTCCCGCCCGGGCGCAGCACCCTGGCGACCTCTCGGAAGACCGCGCCCTTGTCCGGGACCAGGTTGATGACGCAGTTCGAGGTCACTGCGTCCACCGACGCGTCGTCGACCGGCAGCGCCTCGAGCCGACCTTCCCGAAACTCGACATTCTCGAGCTGGGAGGCAGCGGCGTTGGCGCGCGCCGTGTTCAGCATCTCGGGCGTCATGTCGACGCCGATGACCCGGCCCGTGGGGCCGACCTGCCGCGCCGCCAGGAGCGCGTCGATGCCCGCGCCCGAACCCAGGTCGAGAACGGTCTCGCCGTCCTTCAGACCGAGGTGCCTAGAGCGGTGCGCCGCAGCCCAGGCCGAGGTCGGCCCCCTCCGGCAGCAGGGCGAGCTCCGCGGTGTCGTAGCCGAGGTTGGCCGCACTTGCAGTCGAGGTGCCGCAGCAGTCGGAGGCGGGTCCGCAGCAGCTGCCGCCGGAGACGGCGAGGCGCCCGTACCGCTCGCGCACCGTTGCCACGATGGCGTCGTCGTCGGGTGGGAGGATCTGGGTGGGATCGCTCATCACAGGCTCCGTTTCTCCGCGGCCTGCCAGGGAGGCCCGGTCATGAGGTGGTCGAAGGCGCCGGGGCAGCAGGTTCTGGTGGCGGTGCGAACCGCCGTCAGCAGCTCCTCGAGGGCCTGCAGGACATCCGGCGCGCGCCGGGACGGCAGCAGCTCGAGGATCGAGCGGGCGAAAGCGACCTCGGCGGCCTCGACCGTGCCGGCGGCGGTCCGGCCCTGCTCGGAGAGCTCCACCCGCATTGCGCGACCGTCCACGGGGTCGGCCACGCGCTGAACGAGCCCGCGGTCCTCGAGTCGGGCGAGGTTGCGGCTCAACGTCGACGGTGCGATCCCGAGGCGTGAGGCGAGGTCCCCCAGCCGGAGCGGGCCGTCCGCGAGGGCGGCGAGGGCGGCGGCCTGGGCGACGGTGGTCCCGCAGCAGGCCACGTCGGCGCGTTCTGCGAGCTGGAACCGTCGCACCAGGGCGCCGATCAGGGCGCGGAGGCGGGCGGGATCGGCTCCGTCGTGCGTCATGATGATAGTTGTATATTACAACTAAAATGGTGTCAAGGGCAGCCGGCCCTTCCCCGCGCGGATCAGCCGATGACGAGATCCGGTCCGTCGACGATTCCGAGCGGCCCGTAGTCTGCGTATCCGGGGAAGACCTGGCCCAGATTGGGGTTGCCGAGGCGGCGGACGAGGATCTCCGACAGCACCCGACGGTAGTCGGTGGTGACGGCGAGGTCGGCCCCGTCGTAGAGCTGATCCGGGGCGAGACCGGGCCACTCGCCGTGGAGGCCTCCCCGGACCGCTCCCCCGAGCACCAGCATCGGGAATCCGTGGCCGTGGTCTGTCCCCTCGTCGGCGTTCTCGCGGAAACGTCGGCCGAACTCGGTCATCACCACTACCGTCAGCCGGTCCGCCATCCCGCCGCTGGCGTCGAGGTCGGTGGAGAGGGCGGCCAGACCGGCGGCGACGCTGCCGATCAGGTCGGCGAACCACCACGACTGCCGCTCGTGGGTGTCCCAGCCGCCGAGGTCGAGGGCTGCGACCCGCAAGCCGATGCCGGTCTTGACCATCTGGGCGACCAGCCGCATCTGACGGCCGAAGCCGTCCTCCGGGTAGACCGCGCCTCCGGCCGGCTCGAACGCCTCCCCCGAGTAGGCCTCGACCAGGTCCATCGCGTCCATCGCCTGCAGGCCGGCGCGGTGGACCGAGCTCGAGCCGAGGTTCCACATCCGGCGCAGGGCGAGGCGCTGGGCGTCGCGCCACAGCCAGGGCCCGGCGTCGATCGAAAAGTCGTCGGGGTCCTCCATCGCCACCGTGCGGCGATCGCCGAGCAGGGAGGTCGGCTGGGCGGTGCCGACCGCGAGGGAGGGCATCAGCGCTCCCGCCGTGGTGGCCGGTGCGGTGGCCAGGTGGCGGGCCAGCCAGCCGGTCGAGATCGCCCGGCTGCCCGGCGTGCCCAGCTCCATGTACTCCATCGCGTCGAAATGGCTGCGGGTGTCGACGTGCATGCCGCAGGCGTGAACCACCGCCAGCCGCCCGTCCTGGTAGAGCTCGTGGAGGGGAGCGGCTGAGGGGTGGAGGCCGAAGCCCCCGCCGAGGTCGAGCAGGGCGTCGCCGCCGCTCGCCGGCAGGGCGAGCCGCGGACGCGCCGCCTCGTAGTGGCCCCGATCGGGTCCGTCGAGCGGCGCCACCAGGCTGAGCCCATCCATGCCACCCCGCAGGAAGAGCACCACCAGCAGGTCGTGCCCGTCGTCGGGATCGCCGAGGGAGGCGAAACCCAGGCGCGCGCCCGCCATCGCCGCGACCGCGGCCGAGCAGCCCATCACGAATCCGCGTCGGGTCGGACGCATCGCGGTCACCTCCACATGAAGTCGGGAGAGATCAGGATCAGGGCGACCATGGTCTGGAGGCGCTGCTGGACTCCCTCGTCGTCGGCCAGGCGCAGCGGGAGGTCCGGGTTCCGGCCCTGGGCCATGAACTCGGTGACCTCGCGACGGAAGGTCTCCGAGACCGGCCGCGCCAGCAGACGCGCGATCCAGTGGTCGGCCAGGGCGCGGGCCGAGGCGACCTCCTCGGGGGTCGCCGAGATCACGTCGACCAGGAGCGCGTCGGAGTCGTCTTTGTGGGCGCCGGAGAGCCAGTTGACCACCCTCCAGGTGGCGACCATGCCGCCGGTGCCGAGCCAGTCTTCGGTGCGGTCGGGAAAGCCGTCGGGCGGGCGCCAGGAGAAGCGGGCGTGTCCGCTCGCCTCGAAGAGCCACAGCAGGGCGTCGGTGGCGTGCTCGTCGAGCGAGAAGGTGGGCCCGGCTCCGGTGGCGCGCAGCGCGCCGACCACGATCTCGAACGGGCGTTTGACCTTGCGGCCCCAGGTCGAACGGAACGCTTCTGACAGCAGCACCGTGCGGACGACCTGCTGGAGCTGGTCGGGAGCGTGCCGCTGGTGGTGAAAGACGGCCGCAGCGGCCTCGATGACGTCCTCGGGCGGATCGTCTGCGATCAGCCGACGGGCGAGCTTGGCGGCGACGTGGCGGGCCGTGCCCGGGTGCTCCGCCAGCATATCGAGCACCTGCCTGCCGTCCACGAACGGCGCCTGGTCGTTGGCGATGAAGCGCCCCAGGACGTACTTCTGGAACCGGTCGTGCCAGTCGGTCCGGAACACGGTCGCACCGGTCTCGTCGTCGAGGGTCCAGCCGGTGAAGCAGCGGGTCGCCTCGTACACGTCGCCGTCGACGTAGCCGACCGGCCGCCCGTCGCCATCGCGCGGAACCTCGTCCTGGCGGCCGACCCCGAGGTAGTTGATCGCGCCCAGGGTGTGCAGCTCGAACAGCTCGCGGGCCCAGTTCTCGTTCGGGCCGGCGACGTGGTTGAGCCAGTTGTCGAGATAGACCAGCATCGCAGGGGAGGTGGCGACCGCCTCGAGCATCTCCCGGAAGTTGCCCAGCATGTGCCCGCGGATCACGTCCCGGTCCCAGGACACCCAGGTCGGCGCGGCGATGTAGTCCCAGCCGTAGACGTTGAAGTGGTCGTGCCACAGCTCGGCGAGCACCTCGGTCAGCTGGCGGCGACTCCACACCGCCCGGAGGAAGGCCGCCCGCTCGGTCTCCAGAATCGGCTGCAGCCGGACGTACCACTCCGGGTCGTCGGCGTAGTGGTCGGCCCAGAGCTCGGCGAAGCTCTTGCCGAGGGTGGTGAAGCCCGCCGCCGCGAGCCGCGCGTCGCACTCGTCGTCCGCGATGTCCTCGGGGTGGAGCTGCTGCTCGACCCACGCCTCGAGGCGTGTCTCGTCGGTCGTGCCCAGGGCCTCGAAGGCCTCGACGTCGCCCGGGCGCGGACCGTACCCGGCCTTGGTCAGCACCCTGACCGCGAGCGGGGGCATGAGCAGCGGCTCGACCCGGCCGGAGCCGATCCGGCGGGAGGCGCGGCCCATGCCGGCGACCGAGAGGCGGTCCGGCAGCGTGTCGCGTCGGGGACCGCGGTGCAGGAGCGGCCGCGCACGGCGGGCTCGCTGCTCGCGCAGGCGGTCTGCGAGGTCGCTCCGGTCGGGGGAGGGGTCGTGTGACGGTTCGAGCCTCACGGGAACCTCCGGCTCGTGCTGGTCAGCGAGATTCCAGGAATACCACCGGCCGCGCGGCTCCTCTGTGACCTGGGCCACGCGAATGAGACCTCATCGCTGACACGAGACCCTCCGTTCCTCGAGCCGGCCGAGTCGTACGGGAGGAGCTTGGAGGCTGCGTCGAGACTCGAGCTGGTCACCCGTTCCCTGACCGCCGTCGCGGGCGGGGGTGCGCCCGACGTTTTCAACCGCGAAGACGCAAGAGACACAGAGGTCGAAACGGACGCGTCCGCGTTCGCTCACCTGTCACGAGGGTTACGGGCACGGTCCGGGTTGAGTCACCGTGGTCCTACGCCTGCTACTCTCGCGCGGTATGGACGAGCCTGAGTCGGTGATCGCGGCGGGAGACGCCGAGCTGGTGCGGCGGATCGACGCGGCGGTCGCGACGGCGACGGCCGGGGCCGGCGGGTTCGTGTCCTGCTCGATCGGCTGCACCGCCTGCTGCATCGGTCCTTTCCCGATCACCGTGCTCGATGTGCGGCGCCTCCGCTCCGGCCTGGCCGAGCTCCGCCGCCGCCGCCGATGGCAGGCCGACGCGATCGAGGCCGTGGCCCGTGCCCAGTGGACGGCGATGGCGGCGGTGTTTCCCGGGACAGCCGCGGACGGCGGCCTCGGCGACGACGAGCAGGCGATCGCGGCCTTCATGGAGCGCTTCGCCGACGTCCCCTGTCCCGCCCTCGAGCCCGGCTCGGGCGCCTGTCTCCTCTACCCGGCCCGTCCGGTAAGCTGCCGTCTCTTCGGCCTTCCGGTCGCCGCCGCCGGCGAGGTCGCAGCACCCTGCGAGCTGAACTTCGCCGGGGCGGACCGCGGTGCGATCGCAGCCGCCGCGGTCGGGGCCGACCCGGGCGGGCTCGAGGCCCGCCTGCTCGCCCTGCTCGGCGGTCCACCCGAAACCGTCATCGCCGCCGCGCTGGCCGGGATCGGGCGCGAGAACACCCAATCGGCGCGGAGAGACTCCGAGTCCCCGCCCGCCCAGGATCAACGACCACGATCGCCGTAGGAGGCGCAGCCGGGAGGCTGGCTCACCACTCCTGTCGGACCCGCTACCGCTTCTTGACCGCCTTGTGGCCGTAGAAGATCACGCCGGCCTCGCCGTCGCAGCGGATGCGCCGGAACTCGAGCCGCACCGGCATGCCGATCTCCAGCCTCGGCGGGGTCGGCGATGTCGACGACCTGGACCATCACCCGGGCGCCGTCGTCGAGCTCGACGAGCGCGATGGGCAGCGGCGCCGTCGTCGGCTGAAGCCGGCCGGCGGCACCCGCACGACGGTGAAGGTGACGATCTTGCCGTCGCGTGGGCAGCGCCACCGGCTCGAAGGTCCGGGCCCGGCACGCCGGGCAGACCACGCGCGGCGGGTAGCAGACCTTGCCGCAGGCAGGTGCAGCGCGCCGCCTCGAGGCGGTAGCGCTGCGGGATACTCGCGCCAACGCGTGGCCGGGTCAAGTACATCAGCGCCACCTCCAGAATGTGCACCACGTCGAGCTTCCGCCGGTGCCGCCCATGTTCTGGGTCAGGCCGACGCGGGCGCCCTGCGACCTGCCGCTCGCCGGCCTCGCCGCGCAGCTGGGCTGACGATCTCGACGATCTGGGCGACGCCGGTCGCCCCGACCGGGTGGCCCTTGGACTTGAGGCCGCCGGACGGTGTTGACCGGGATCTTGCCGCCGAGGGCGGTGTGGCCCGCGGTCGGCCGCCGGGCCGCCCTCGCCGAGCTCGAACAGGCCGAGCGCCTCGATGACCATGATCTCGGCGATGGTGAAGCAGTCGTGGACCTCGACCACGTGCGATGTCCGCCGGCGCCTTGCCGGCCATCTGGTAGGCCCGCTCGCCGGCGAGGCGGACCGCGTCGAGAGTCGGTCAGGTCGCTCCGCTGGGCGAGGCGCGATGGTGTCGGTGGCGTGCCCGAGCCGGTGATCCGGACGACCGGCCGGCCCTTGCGCGAGCTCGCGGGCCTAGTCGGCCGCGGCCAGGACCACGCGCCGCCGCGCCGTCGGTGATCGGCGAGCAGTCGAGGATGCCGCAGCGGGTCGGCCACCAGGGTCGAGCCGAGCACGCTCTCGACGGTGACCTTCGCGGCGGTACTGGGCGTGGGGGTTCAGCGAGCCGTTGGCGTGGTTCTTCACCGCCACCTGCGGCGAGCTGCTCGCGGGTGGTGCCGTAGCGCTGCATGTGGGCCCGGGCCATCATCGCGTAGAGGCCCGGGAAGGTGACGCCGTGGAAGCCCTCGCACTCCTGGTCGGCGGCGGTGGCCGAGCGCGTAGGTGGCGCTCGTCGCCGTCGACGTCGGTCATCTTCTCGACGCCGGTCGACGAGCACGATGTCGGCGAGGCCGGAGGCGACCTCGGCGAACGCCGTGCCGCAGCGCGAGGCCGCCCGAGGCGCAGGCCGACTCGACCCGGGTCGCCGGCACGCCGGCCATGCCGAGCTCGTCGGCGCAGCAGCGACGCCGAGGTGCTCCTGGCCGACGAACAGGCCGCCGCGACATGCAGCCGACGGAGATCGAGTCGACGCGTCGACCCCGGCGTCGTCGAGGGCGTTCGAGCGCCGCCTCGGCCCAGATCGCGCGGAGCGACTGCTCCCACAGCTCGCCCCACGTGCGACGAGTCCGACTCCGATGACCGCTACGTCGCGCATCGCTCGCCTCCCTCACTCGCGCCATGCGGATCTTGCCGCGGAACTTGGCGTAGGTGCCGTAGTCGAGGTAGATCTTGTTCTCGTCGAGCTGCGGCCGGGTCTGCGGGGCCAGGTCCTGGACCTCGGTGATCCGGTCGGTGACGCGTGCAGACGAACGCGTCGAGCCCGGCGCCGGAGCCGTAGCGAGACCATCAGGATCCGGTCGCCCGGCTTGGCGACGTCGAGGATCGCGGTCAGGCCCATCGGCGAGGCGCCGGAGTAGGTGTTGCCGAGCCACGGCGACAGCCAGCCGGTCTCGATCTGCTCCTTGGTGAAGCCGAGCATCTTGCCCGACCCGCATCGGGAACTTGCCGTTGGGCTGGTGGAAGACGGCGTAGTCGAAGTCCTGCGGGCTTCAGTGCCGGCCTTCTCCATGATCCCGTCGGCCGCGCCGATGGTGTGCTTGAAGTAGGCCGGCTCGCCGGTGAAGCGGCCGGCGTGGCGCGGGTAGTGCTTGTACTCGCGGCGCCAGAAGTCCGGCGTGTCGGTCATGAAGGAGTAGGTGTGCGTCGCACGTCGGCGACCAGCGTTCGTCGGCGCCGAAGATGAACGCCGCCGCGCCGGCCGCGGCGGAGTACTCGAGGGCGTCGCCGGGCGCGCCCTGGGAGGTGTCGGCGCCGATGCCGAGGGCGTACTTCACCTCGCCCGCCTTGACCAGCGCCTGGGCGACGAACATGCCCTCGGTGCCGGCCTTGCAGGCGAACTCGAAGTCGGCGCAGTGGACCGTCGGGCGTCGCGCCGATCGCCTCGGCGACGACCGTGCCGGAGGGCTTCACCGCGTACGGGTGCGACTCGGAGCCGACGTAGACCGCGCCGATCGTCCTGCGGGTCGATGCCGCCGCGCGCGGGCGAGCGCGTTGCGCGCCGCCTCGACCGACATCGTGATCGTGTCCTGGTCCGGCGCCGGGCACCGACTTCTCGTGGAGCTGCAGGCCCCTCTTGTAGGACGGGCGCGTCCGCGCCCCAGACCTTGGCGATCTCCTCGACCTTGATCCGGTGGCGGGGGATAAAGGCGCCGTAGCCGACGATGCCGACGCGCATAGACCCTCCCATACCTGAGATCAATTCGCGGAAAAGACGCGACTTCCGCTGCGGCTCACTGTACACGCTTGAGAAACGACGGACAAGCGGTCTGGGCGCGGGCGTTCCGGCGTTCGGCGCCGCCGCCTGCGCGGCGAGCCGGACCCGACGTGATCTGTCCGGGCGCTCGGGCGTTGACAGCGCCTCCGTCCTGCCGTAGATTTTGGATAAGAAGATCCAGTTATCTAAAAAAGGAGAACGCAATGCTCTCGAAGACCGGCGAGTACGCGCTCAGAGCAGTGGTCGCTCTGGCCGGGGTGGGGGAAGGGAAGCCGGTCCTCGGGCCGGATCTGGCCGGGACAACCAGGGTTCCACAGGCCTACCTCTCGAAGGTGATGCGGACGCTCGTGCGGGCCGGGATCGCGACCTCCCAGCGGGGGCAGGGTGGTGGGTTCGCCCTCGCCCTGCCGGCGGACGAGATCACCGTTCTCGACGTGCTCGACGCCGTTGACCCCATCCAGCGGATCGACACCTGCCCGCTCGGGCTTCGTGCCCACGCCGGTGGTCTGTGCCCGCTGCACCGGAGACTGGACGAGGCCTTCTCGATGGTCCAGCAGGCGCTCGGCGAAACCGCGATCTCCGATCTCACCGGCGGGGACGGGTGGCACTCGCCGCTGTGCGAGCCCGTCGCCGCGGAGGAGTCGTGAGCCCGCGCCGCGGGCCGCGAGCCGGGAGGGAGCCCGGCGCGGGCGGGACCGGGCCCACCAGGCGACGGTTCCTGGTCGACGCGGCGGCCGCCGGTATCGGCTCGACCCTGCTCGCGCGAGAGGCGGTTGCGGCGGCGACCTTCCTGCGCCCGCTGCGGGTGATGAACCCGCTCACCGGCTACCCCAACCGCGGTTGGGAGAAGGTCTACCGCGACCTCTACCAGTCCGACTCGTCCTTTGTCTTCCTGTGCGCGCCCAACGACACCCACAACTGCCTGCTGCGGGGTTTCGTCAAGAACGGGGTGGTCACCCGGATCGCACCCACCTACGGCTACCACCGGGCAACCGACCTGGCGGGCAACCGGGCGAGCCGCCGCTGGGACCCCCGCTGCTGCCAGAAGGGTCTCGCGCTGGTGCGACGCTTCTACGGCGACCGCCGGTGCAAGCGCCCGCTGGTGCGTGAGGGCTTCAAGCGCTGGGTCGACGACGGCTTCCCGCGTCACCCGGAGACCGGCGCGGTCGACCCGAAGTACATGCGGCGGGGCGAGGACGGGCTTCCTGCCGGTGTCGTGGGACGATGCCTTCCGGCTGGTCGCTCGCGGGTCTCGAGAACATCGCCCGCACCTACTCGGGCGAGACGGGCCGGCAGCGCCTCCTGGCCCAGGGCTACGATCCGCTGATGGTCGAGGCCACCGGCGGCGCCGGGACGCAGGTCCTCAAGTTCCGCGGTGGGATGCCGCCGCTCGGCATGACCCGCATCTTCGCCCAGTACCGCCTCGCCAACTCGATGGCGCTGCTCGACGCCCACGTCCGCGGGGTCGGTCCCGACGCGCGCGATCGGCGCCCGCGGCTGGGACAACTACTCGTGGCACACCGACCTGCCGCCCGGGCCACCCGATGGTCACCGGCCAGCAGACCGTCGACTTCGACCTCTGCAACGTCGAGCACGCCAAGCTCGCGATCGTCTGGGGCATGAACTGGATCACCACCAAGATGCCCGACGCCCACTGGCTCACCGAGGCGCGCCTGAAGGGCACCAAGGTGGTGGTGATCGCCGCCGAGTACAGCTCGACCTCGTGCAAGGCCGACGAGGTCGTGATCGTCCGTCCGGGCACGACGCCGGCGCTCGCGCTCGGCTTCGCCCAGGTGATCATCTCGGAGCGCCTCTACGACCCGGCTGCGGTCGCCGGCACCACCGACCTGCCGCTTCTGGTCCGCACTGGACACCGGGCGGCTGCTGCGGGCCGGCGAGGTGTTCGCGGACTACCGCCCCGCGCCGCTTTCGAACCACGTCGTCGTGACTCGCGACGGGCGAGCACCGGCCCTCCCATCCACAGACAGCCGGCGGCGGTCATCCCCGAGGCGAAGCGTCTCGAGTGGGGCGACTTCGTCATCTGGGACACGAACACCCGGGCGCCGGTGGCGGTGAACCGCGACCACGTCGGGCGCCGGTTCGTCACCCTCGGCGCGGTCCCGCAGCTGGAGGGGAGCTTCCGGATCACCCTGGCGGACGGGACGGCGGTCGAGTGCCGCACCGTCTTCGACGTCACCCGCGAGCTGCTCGACAGCACCTACACCCCCGAGCAGGTCGAGAAGATCACCTGGGCGCCGGCGGCGGGGGTGCGGTCCCTGGCCCGCCAGATCGCGGCCAACCCCGAGCGCACGCTGTTCGTGGTCGGCATGGGCCCGAACCAGTTCTTCAACAGCGACCTCAAGGACCGGGCGATCTTCCTGATCGCGGCGATGACCCGCAACGTCGGCCGGATCGGCGGCAACGTCGGCTCCTACGCCGGCAACTACCGGGCGTCGTTCTTCAACGGTCTCGGCCAGTACATCGCCGAGAACCCGTTCGACCTCGAGCTCGATCCCGCCCGGCCGGCGCGGACGCGCACGCTGTGGAAGGCCGAGTCGGTCCACTACTTCAACCACGGCGACCAGATCCTGCGGATGGGCGACGCCGTACTCACCGGCGCGAGCCACCTGCCGACGCCGACCAAGTCGATCCACGTGTCGAACTCCAACTCGCTGATCGGCAACGCCAAGGGTCACTACGACTCGATCGTGAACACCTTTCCGAGGGTGGAGATGATCGCGATCAACGAGTGGTGGTGGACGGCGAGCTGCGAGTACTCCGACGTCGTCTTCCCGGTCGACAGCTGGGCCGAGCTCAAGTCGCCCGACATGACGATCAGCGTCACCAACCCGTTTCTCTACGTCTTTCCGGCGACGCCGCTGACCCGGATCCACGACACCCGCGGCGACGTCGAGGTTGCGGCCGGAGTGTGCTCGGCGCTCGCGAAGCTCACCCGACGACCGGCGCTTCCGCGACTACTGGAGGTTCGCCGAGGACGGCCGCATGCGGCCCTACATCCAGCGTATCCTCGACCACTCCAACGCGACCCGCGGTCACCGCATCGAGGACCTCGAGGCGAAGGCGGCGGACGGGGTGCCGGCGATCCTGGAGACGCGGACCTACCCGAAGATCGGCGGCTGGGAGCAGGGGGCCGAGGACTGGCCCTGGTACACCCGCAGCGGCCGCCTCGAGTTCTACCGGGACGAGCCCGAGTTCCTCGACTTCGGGCGAGAACCTGATCGTGCACCGCGAGCCGATCGACTCGACCTTCCACGAGCCCAACGTGCTGGTCGCGTCGGCCCCGCACGCCCTGCTCAGGCCGACCACCCCGGAGCAGTACGGGGTGTCGAGCGACGACCTCGCGGCCGACCTCCGCCAGGCCCGGCACGTGGTGCGCACGGTCGACGAGACGGTGGCGAGCCGGCATCCACTGTTCGACGACGGCTATCGCTTCATTTTCCACACCCCCAAGTACCGACACGGCGCGCACACCACCGCGGTCGACACCGACGTCGTGGCGATCTGGTTCGGCCCCTTCGGCGACATGTACCGCGAGGACAAGCGGATGCCGTTCATCAACGAGATGTACCTCGACATCAACCCCGCCGACGCGAAGACGATCGGGGTCGAGGACGGCGACTACGTGTGGATCGACGCCGACCCCCACGACCGACCGTTCCGGGGCTGGCAGAAGAACCCGAAGTGGTACAGCGTGGCGCGGTTGATGGCCCGCGCGCGCTACTACCCGGGCACGCCGCGGGGTGTGACCCGGATGTGGCACAACATGTACGGCTCCACCTGGGGCTCGGTCCGCGGCGCCCGCGAGAACCCGAACGGGATGGCGAAGTCACCCGACACCAACTATCAATCGCTGTTTCGCAGCGGCAGCCACCAGAGCTGCACCCGCGGCTGGCTGAAGCCGACCTGGATGACGGACAGCCTGACCGTCAAGGGCCTGCTCGGTCAGGCCGTCACCCAGGGTTTCGTACCCGACGTGCACTGCCCCACCGGCGCGCCGCGCGAGTCGATCGTCAAGATCAGCCTGGCGGAGGAGGGTGGAATCGGCGGCGAGCGGCTGTGGCGCCCGGCTCGGATGGGCCTGCGGCCGACCTACGAGTCCGGGCGGCTCCGGGCGTTCATCGCCGGCCGGTTCGTGGACCGGACCTGAGGCGGGGAGGAGGCTCAACATGCCCAAACGTTTCAACTGGCAGCTCGGCCGCGAGATGGAGTACCCCTACGAGGCGCCGCGGCCGCGCCGCCAGGTGGCCTACGTCTTCGACACCAACAAGTGCATCGAGTGCCAGACCTGCACCGTGGCGTGCAAGACCTGCTGGACCAGCGGCAAGGGCCAGGAGGTGGTGTTCTGGAACAACGTCGAGACCAAGCCCTACGGCGGCTACCCGCTCGAGTGGGACACCCGCCTGCTGGAAAAGGCGGTGCCGGCGCGGTGGCGGGGGCAGCGGCTAGCCAGCCCGACCGTGTTCGAGACCGAGGGCGAGAAGCGGCCGCCCAACGGGCACCGCCCCGCGGTCGAGGACTACTCCGCGCCCAACATCGGCGAGGACGACATCACCGGGACGGTCGACAGGGGCGCCTTTTTCGGCGGCGTGCACCCGATGTGGATGTTCTACCTGGCGCGGATCTGCAACCACTGCAGCCATCCGGCCTGCCTCGCGGCATGCCCCCGTCAGGCGATCTACAAGCGCGACGAGGACGGCATCGTGCTGGTCGACCAGGAGCGCTGCCGAGGCTACCAGGAGTGCATCCGGGCGTGCCCGTACAAGAAGGTCTTCTTCAACCTGGTCTCGCGGGTGAGCGAGAAGTGCGTCGGCTGCTTCCCGCGCGTCGAGGGCGGAGAGGTCGCGCTCTGCGTGCAGTCGTGCATCGGCAAGATCCGGCTCCACGGCTTCCTCTCGACCGACGGCGAGCCGCGGCCCGACAACCCGCTCGACTACATCGTCCGCATCCGCAAGCTGGCGTTGCCGCTCTACCCGCAGCACGGCACCGAGCCCAACGTCTACTACGTGCCGCCGATCCACGTTCCGACCGGTTTTCTCGAGCAGCTCTTCGGGCCGGGGGTCGAGCGCTCCAAAGCGCTCTACCGGCGGCTCGGCTCGGATCCGAAGCTGCTCGGTGCGCTCCTGCTGTCCGGCGCGACCGACCGGATCGTGACCCGGTTTGCGGTTGAGGGTGGCGAGGTCGTCGGTTGGTCCGACGACGGTGAGGAGTTGGCGCGGGTTCCGTTCACCGAGCCGGTCTACATCAGGGCGCACTACGACGAGGTTCACGATGTCTACCGCCACAACACCACCTGAGCGACCCACTGCTGGTCCCGCCGGAGTGGTGTTGGCGGTCGTGCTCGCCATCCTCTCGGTGGGGGTGGCGCTGGCCGTCGCAGGCCACTATGCCGCCCGCGTCAGGGTGATGGCGCTCGAGGACCTCCGGTCCCGCCAGCGCAGCGCGGCCCTCGACCGGGGGGCGCTCCTCCTCAGCCACACCGAGCGCGTGGTCGCCAGACTCCATCCGCTCGACCCGGCGTGGGCGTTCGTGCCCTCGACCGAGCTCCCGCTCCAGCGGCAGACGATCACGATGCCGATGCTCGACGAGGCGACCGTCGCTTCGATACGTCTGTCTGGGCTGACCGACGGGCGGGACGTCGCGTGGCGGATGAGCTGGCTCGACCCGACGCCAGACGCCAACGTGGACACCGGCCGCTTCACCGACGCGGTCGCGCTCCAGCTCCCGCTCACCGGGGCAGCGGCGTTCACCATGGGGGATTCCGGAGAGCCGGTCCAGATCCTGCACTGGAAGGCGCTCTGGCAGCGGGACGTCGACGAGCACTTCCAGGACGTGCAGGACCTCCACCCCAACTACTGGACTGACCTCTACTGGTTCGCCCGCGGGAGCTTTCCCTTCCCGGTGCCGGATGCGTTCTCCGACCCTCGATCCCACGCCTGGTTCGTCGCGCGCCAGGCCGGCAACCCGCTTGCGGACTTCGACCGCAACCAGCCGGTCGAGGAGCTGCTCGCCGAGGGCTACGGCAGCCTCAGCCACCAGAAGTCCGCGGTCTCCCGGGGCCGCGGCGTGTGGGCGGACGGGGTCTGGACGGTGGTCATCTCCAGACCGCTCGCGAGCGAGGACCCGCAGGACGCACAGATGGGACCCGGCTTCCCCGGTGTGATTGCGGTGGCGGTCTGGGACGGCGGCGCCGGCAACGTCGGCGGGCGCAAGCACTGGTCCAACTGGCTCGAGTACGAGGTCAGCTACTGATGACCGCGGAGCGGCTGTCGCGGATCGCGCAGGCCGACCTCCTGCTGTGGGTCGCCAACCTC
The DNA here is from genome assembly GCA_963714745.1 of uncultured Acidobacteriota bacterium. Taxonomy (GTDB): domain Bacteria; phylum Acidobacteriota; class Thermoanaerobaculia; order Thermoanaerobaculales; family Sulfomarinibacteraceae; genus CAVQPK01. The sequence goes on along the minus strand of CAVQPK010000004.1, from coordinate 68,980 downwards.
CTGGCCGCGCCCGACGCGGGCGACCTCGATCTCGCCGCCGACCTCGACCAGGTGGCCGCGGTGGCCTCGCGAGCCGGCCTGCGGGACGGCTCACCGGTGTTCGAGGCCCTGGTCCGTCTCGCCTGCCTGGTTGACTCGACGACGGCGGCGCAGCTGGCCGTCGAGCACACGCGCCTGTTCGACGGGGCCACCGCCTGCCCGCCGAACGAGACCGCCTGGGTGCGGCGCGACAAGGGCGCGATCCTGGGCGACATCAGCGGCTTCTACCTCGCCTTCGGCTTCGAGCTCGCCGACGGCGTCGGAGAGAAGGCCGACCACGTCGTCGCCGAGCTCCAGTTCGCCGCGCTGCTCCTGGTCATGCTCGCACGGGCCGAGGAGAAGGGAGAACGCGAACAGGCACGCCTGTCCCTGGAGGCCCTCGAGAGCTTCGCCCAGGATCACCTCGACGCGTGGCTCGGCGCCTTCTGCGACCGTCTCGGACGCACCTCCTCGCTCGCGCTCGACCGAACCCTGGCCGGGGCGACCGAAGGCGTCTGGGAGCTCGTGTGCGCCAGCAATGGCCTGCCGCGGGCCGACCGGCCCGCGGCGGCCGAGCCGCGCCCCGACGAACCCCTCGACGCCCTCGCCTGCGGCCTCGACCCCGCACCGGGAAACGCCTGACGACTCGAAGCTGTGGAGAGAAGAACCCGGACGGCGAAGCCGCCGAAGGCGGGTCTCACCTCCGAGGTGAGGACTGCCTCAGACCTCCTCCACCGTCACCCGCACACCGGGGTCGACCGCCCGCTTGTCGAGCAGCGCCGGCCAGTAGGCGACCACCTCCTGGCTCGCCGGCCGGCCGCCGGCGAAGCCGGTGACCCCGGGGGGGCCGGAGGTGATCAACGGCGCCAGCTCCTGGGCGAAACGTGCGGTCTTGCGGCGATCGCGGCTGCGCATGCCGAGCCGCAGCACGACCTCGGGCGGCTCGCAGTCGAGCTCGAGGATTCCCGGCAGGCAGGCGCCAGAGCCGACCAGCTCGACCACGCGGTCCTCCGGCGGAACGGCGATTCCCGCGCGCAGCAGCCGCTTCCAGACCATGTCGGCGCACAGGTTCGCCTTCTCGACCGCGCGCGGACCCGACACGGTGAGCTGACCCGACCACCTTGTAGCCGTCGTGGTACGTGGCCGAGACCTTGTAGGTGTCGGTTGCGGGCGTGCCCTTCACGCCCTCGACCCGGACCCGGTCGCCGCCGTCCGGGCTGAGCCGCGCCGAGGTGAAGTCGGCCACCACGTCGGGGGTGATGTAGCCGTCGGGCCGTCCCATCTCGTAGACCAGCTGCTCGGCGACGGTGTCCACCGACACCAGGCCGCCGGTGCCGACGTGCTTGGTGACCACGAACGACCCGTCGGCCGCGCACTCCACCACCGGGTAGCCGACGTCCCACAGCTCGGGCACCTCCCACCAGCGGGTGAAGTTGCCGCCGGTGGCTTGGGCGCCGCACTCCAGGATGTGGCCCGCGATCACGCCGGCGGCCAGCCGGTCCCAGTCGTCCCGGGCCCAGCCGTACTCGTGCATCAGCGGGCCGAGGGCCAGGGAGGTGTCGGTGATGCGACCGGCGATCACGATGTCGGCGCCGAGGTCGAGCGCCTTCGCCACCGGGGCGGCGCCGAGGTAGACGTTGGCCGACAGCACCTTCGAGGTTAGCTCGCCGAGCGGCACCCCGGTGTCCATGTTGGCCATGGGGTGACCGTCGGCCAGCAGGCGGTCGAGCCGGGCGAGGATGTCGTCGCCCTCGACCACGCCGACCTTGATGCCCCAGACCCCGATGCGGCCGGCGATCTCCGCGATCCGCTCCCGACAGGCCGACGGGTTGAGGCCGCCCGCGTTGGTGACCACCTTGATCCGCCGTGCCCGCATCATCGGCAGCGCCCGCTCCAGGAAGGAGATGAAGTCGGTCGCGTAGCCCCGCGAAGGGTCGCGCAGCTTCTGCCGCATCATGATCGACATCGTGACCTCGGCCAGGTAGTCCAGGGTCAGGTAGTCCACCGGGCCGCGGTTGATCATCTCCCACGGGGTGTCGGGGCTGTCGCCCCAGAACCCCTGGCCGTTGCCGATCCGCACCGTCTTGGTGTCCGTCATGCCGCCCATTGTACGGGCACAGGGTGAACCACAGAGGCCAACACAGAGGAGCACAGAGATCCCCCACACACCCAGTGCCGCCGGGATCTGCTCGTCCGCCAGCAGATCCCGGTAGCTTTCGGGTGGGAGGGGGGTCTGTGTCTCCCTGTGCCCTCTGCGTCGCTGTGGTTCGCTCTCCCCGCGCTACAATCCGGGCTCCGAGAGGGGAGGACGAGAGCATGGACGAGCGCGCTGCCCTGGGTGGGAGCTATGCCGCCGAGCTCGAGGCGCCGGAGGTCTACCGTGACCGGCGGCGTCGGCTGGCCGAGAAGGTCGGCTCGGGCACGGTGGTGGTGTGGGGCGCCGGCGACGAGCGCGGTTACGGCGATGTCGGCACCTTCCGCCAGGAGGTCTCGTTCTTCTACCTCACCGGCGTCGAGCTGCCGCACGCCGTGCTGGTGCTGCGGCCCGAAGAGGGCTACGAGGCGCTCTTCCTGCCGCCGCGCAACCAGGCGCTGGAGCGCTGGACGGGGCCCAAGTGGGGCCCGGGAGACGACTCCGCGGCTGCGCTCGGCTTCGACCGGGTGCTCTCGTCGGCGCCATGGGAACGGGTGGTCGATGCCCGCCGCAGGCCGGTGCCCGGTTTCGAGGGCCACCTCTCGGGTTGGCTGTCCGAGCCGGGTGCGACCCTGTGGACTCTGCTGCCGGCGATCCCGACCTCTGCCGAGCTGCCGCACACCCACCGGCTGATTTCACAGCTCAAGGACAGGTTGCCTACGTTCAGCGTGCGCGACCTTTCCGACCACCTGACCGGGATGCGGCTGGTCAAGGGCGGCGGCGAGATCGAGCTGATGCGCAGGGCGGTGGCGGCGACGATGGCGGGCATGCGCGCGGCGGCGGCGACGATCCGGCCCGGAGTCGGGGAGGGCGTGGTCGACGGGGTGGTCTACGGTGCGTTTCGTGCCGCCGGCGCCGAAGGGGTGTCCTTTCCCACCATCGTCGGCTCGGGCTTCAACGGCACCGTCCTGCACTACGACCAGAACCACGGCGCCTGCCGGGACGGTGATCTGGTGGTGGTCGACATCGGCGCCCGCTACGGCTACTACTGCGGCGATCTCACCAGGACGTTTCCGGTCAGCGGTGCCTTCACCGAGCGCCAGCGCGGGCTGTACGACGTGGTGCTCGAGGCGCACGACCGGGTCGAGGCCGCGATCAAACCGGGTGCGACCCTCCAGGAGCTGCGCACCATCGCCTACCAGACGTTCCAGGACTCCCCGCTGCGTGACGCCTCGGGCGGGCGGTTGGGCGAGCACTTCATCCACGGGCTCGGTCACTACCTCGGGCTCGAAGCGCACGACCCGGGGCCGGACAGCCGGCCGCTCGAGCCCGGCATGGTGATCACCAACGAGCCCGGGCTCTACCTCCAGGACGAAGGCATCGGGATCCGGATCGAGGACGATCATCTCGTCACCGCTGAGGGCAGCGAGAACCTCTCGTCGGCCCTGCCGCGGCAGGCGGACGAGGTGGCGGCGCTGATGCGGTAGCCGGGACCCGGCGGCCGATATACTCGCCGCCATGAGGTCACGCCCGATCAGCGCCCGCGCGTGGTGGCTGGCAGCAGCTGCCGTGGCGGTGTGCGGCCCGTGGCCCGGGTGGCAGCCCCCTGCGGCGGCGCTGGTGGCGGTGGTGGCCGGCCTCGCGGTGCTGGCCCGGCCGCGCGGGTGGCAGCTCGTGGCCTGGTCGGCGGCGGTGCTGGCATGCGCGGTGGCTCTGGTGCGCCCGCCGGACGCCGTCGACCGCGACCACCTCGCCGCAGGCCTCGACCGGCACTGCCGCGGGGTGCTCGAGCTGGCCCGGCAGACGGTCGCGGACGGCGAGCTGCGGCGCGTGCTGGCGGCGCCCGGCGAGGCGATCCAACCCGAGCGGCCGTTCGACGTGCTGGACCGCCACCTCGCGGGCATCGAAGGGCGCACGCTGTATCTCGCGGACGACCGTGGGAGGGTGGTGGCGTGGGCCGGCGAACGCCGGCCGTTCCCGCAGGAGGTCCGCCCGCTGGGGCCGCGGGAGTGGTCGGTGGAATGGTCCGCCACCTCGGCGACTCTGGTGCTGCGCGAGCCGGTCTTGCTCGAGGGCCGGCTCGCGGGTGCGGTCACCGTTGCCGATCGTGCCCCGCTGTACGGCAAGGAGATCTGGTCGATGCGCACCCCCCGGGGCTGGCGCCTGCTGCTCGGCGGCCGTCACCGGGGGGCTGACGAGGTCCGTGCGGCCAGCCTTTCGGGAGTCAGCGTGGCGGTCGAGGCGGTACCGGCCGCGGCGGGCAGGAGCTCGCCGGTGGCATGGCTGCCCTGGCTACTGCTGATCCTCGCCACGCTCGTCGAGGCGCCTGCGGTGGCGCTCGCCTCGGTCGCCGTCGCAGGTCTCGCGGTGGTGGCGTCCGGGCCGCCCGGAGTCGGGATCGCGACCGCGTTGGTCGTGCTCGGCGTGGGCGCCTCGGTGGGCCGGTGGGGGAGGCAGCTGACGCCGGTCGCCGCGGGCGCAGTCGTGGCGGCCGCGCTCGCAGCCGGCGTCGTGAGCAGCTCGCTCGCGGTCACGGGCGCCCCCGGTAGTTGGCTCCCTGCCCACCTCCTGCGCCCGGGCTGGGGTGGCGTGTGGTCGGTGGCCGCGGCCTGGGCCCTGCTCGGCCTGCCCCGCTCCGGCTCACCGCTCCGTCTCGGTCGCAGGCTGGTGCTGGCGGGAGTGATCGCCGTGCTGGCGCTCACCGTCGAGGTGGTCCGGGCGCCGGTCGAGCTGCTGCGCTCGGCGGATCCAGACCCTGGCGGCGCGGTCCTTCCCCGCGAGCCGGTCGAGCTGGCGCAGCTCCTTCCGGCGCCGCCCCAGCTGTGCCGGCTCGACGACCTCGCACCGCGACTGGCCACCGAGTGGGACCTCGGCTCGTGGCGTGCCCCGGTCGCGCTGGTGGTCACCTCCCAGGACGGTCTCGTGGTGTCCCGGTGGGGCGACCTGGGTCCCGCCGAGCCCGGCGCGCGGGTGGTGCGGGAGTGGCCGATCAGGCTTCCGGAGGCCGGGACCGTTGCGTTGGAGACCGCCGCCGAGCCGTGGGGCTGGCTGCGCGACTGGGACTCCGGCAGACCGCTGCACGAATCCGGATCGGACGGTCCGCGCTTCGCCGTCCTGACGCGGTCGGGAACAGTTGCGGCCACCCTCCATCCGGAGGTGCGCGGGCTCTCCCCCGAGGTCGCCGGGGCCCTCTTCCACGACGGCCGGGGATGGGCGTGGGTCCGGGTCGAGGACGGCAGGCGACTCGCCCGGGTGTGGCGCCGAGGCGACTGGCTGGTGGCCGCCATCGACAGCTCTCCGGCGGTGGCCGACTGGATCGTGCAGGCGATGCTGGCCGCGCTGTGGGCGCTGGGCGGCATGCTGGTCGGGCAGCCGCCCCTGCTGCGGCAGACGCAGGTGACCACCTTCGGCGGACGGCTCCGGCTGCTGATCGCCGGCGGGGTCGTGATTCCGCTGGCGGCGCTGACCCTGCTGCTCAACCTCCGGCTGACCCGCGAGGAGGGGCGCCTGGAGCAGGCGATCGGGCAGGACGCGCTGCGCGCCGCACGATGGACCACGGTGCACCTGGCTGCGGTCGATGCGATCGACGATGACCTCGCGCGGTGGCTCTCGGTGGGCGCGGGCGCCGAGGTGACGCTCTTCGACGGCGCTGAGCCGGTGGCCACCTCCCGTCCCGATCTGATGGCCGTCGGTCGGCTTCCGGGGCTCCCTGTCGCCTCAGCGTTCACCCAGGCGCTGCTCGGCCGCGACGAGCCGGTCGTGGTCCGCCAGGCCGGAAGGCTGGTGGCGGCGGGTCCGGTGATCGTCCAGGATCGTCATCTGCTGCTCCAGATCGAACCTCCCGAACCGGTCCGCTCGGGCGACCTGCCGGGTGCCGTGGACTGGCTTTTGGCCGGTGCGATCTTCTCGGCCCTGCTCGCCCTGGTCTCGACCTCCCGGGTCGAGCAGAGGCTCAGCGCCTCCCTGGACGACCTGGTCGCGGTTGCCCGGCGGCTCCACGCCGGGGAGCCGGTGGGGGAGATCCGCCGTCCGGAGGAGACCGACCTCGCTGCCGTGGTCGACGCCGTGAGGACCATGAGCCGCGAGGTCGAGCGCCGCGAGCTCGGGCTGCGGCATCAGGAGGAGCTGCTGCGGATCACCCTGGCGACCCTCGACCCCGCGGTGGTGGTTCTGGCGGCGGACGAGAGCGTCCGGTTCGCCAACCCGAGCGCCGAGCACCTGCTCGCCGACGACCGCGAGGTGCTGCTCGCCACCATCCGTCGTCTGGCCCGCGCCCGGACCGAGAGCGGTGGGCCGGTGGTCGACACCGTCCAGCCGTACCCGGGTCGCGACCTGACCTGGCGCGTGGGCGTGGCGGGCGTGCCGTTGCCGGACGGCGGCCGAGGCCTGGTGGCGGCGGTCGACGACGTCTCGGAGGTGGTGAGGGCGGACCGGCTGCGGCAGCTGACCCAGCTGGCGAGGATCGTCGCCCACGAGGTGAAGAACCCGCTGACGCCGATCAGGCTCTGGGTCCAGGAGCTCGCCGAGGGCCGCACCCGGCTCGGGGATGACGAGCGTGACGAGCTGCTCGCCGAAGCCTGCCGGGAGATCTCCCATCAGGTCGAGCGGTTGCAGGAAATGGCGAACTCGTTCTCGAACCTGGTCGCGCTCGAGCACTGGGAGGCGGGCAGAGTGGACCTCGCGGAGCTGGTGCCGGAGGCGCTGACCGGGTTCGGTGTGCTGGCCCGGCGCGGCGTGGCCGTCACGACCGAGCTCCCCGCGCCCGGGTCAGCGATCGTGACCGGCGATCGTCAATGGCTGCGACGGGCGCTCGACAACCTGATCCGCAACAGCCTCGACGCGCTCAAGGGCGAGCCGGGCGAGATCCGGCTGCGGGTGCTCGTGCGACCCGGGGCGGTCGCGCTCGAGATCGCGGACAGCGGTGGGGGAGTCCCGGAGAGTCTCCTGGGTGAGCTGTTCAGCCCCCATTTTTCGACCACCTCCGGGGGCAGCGGTCTCGGGCTCGCGCTGGTGCACCACGTGGCGACACGGTGCCAGGGCCGGGTCGAGGCGTCGAACGGTGACGACGGGCTCGTGGTGCGACTGGTCCTTCCGGCCGCCGACTCTCCCTCTGGTACGATGAGCCCATGACGCGCAGTCTCGGCGCCGCCGTCACAGCAGCGGCGCTTTTCCTCGCCGGGTGCGGCTCCCCGTCCCAGCGGGCGGCGGGTCCGCCCGCTCCGATCCCCCGTCGCGCAGCGGTCTGGCTGGGACCCGAGGGAATCGACCTCGGCGCCGCCGCCGCCCTCGCGGCTCGGGGAGTGGACCAGGTGGTGGTGAGACGGGGCTCGGCCAGCCTCGCCGGCGGTGTCCCGGTGCTGCGGCTGGTCCCGTCACCGCCGGTGAGCGGCTCGGTTCCGGCGGCCGTCGCCCTGCGGCTGGAGGGTCTCTCCGACGGGCTCGACCCCGCGCTCGCGGACGTGCTCTGGCAGGGGCTCGTGGCCGACTTCGGCAGCGCGGTGCCGGCCGAGCTGCTGCTCGATCTGCCTCGCACCGCAGCCGGCCTCGCCGGGCTGATCGAGCGGCTGGCGAGGGTCTCCAGCGTGCCGGTGGTCCCGGTGCTGATGCCCGAGCAGCTGGACGACGAGGAGGTCCGCACCCTCGTCCGCGTCGCCGGTGGGGCGGTGATCCCGGCGTTCGGCACCGTTGCCACGATGCGGAAAGGCGCCGTCGAGGGGGACGGCCGGCTCGCCGACCGCTTGGCGACCATCGCCGAGCTCGGTGTCCGCGTCCGGATCGGGATCGTGCTCGACCCGACGGCCGAGCCGCCGCTGGCTCGATTCAGCGACGGCATCGAGGGGTTGCTGGTCGATCGCGCGGCGGAGTGGACGCTCGGATCGGGGCTCGAGCGCGCGCTGGTGTTCCGCACCGCCGTGACCTGGAACGGCCGCGCCTGGAGGCCGGGCGAGCGGGTGAGCGTGCAGTGGCTCGACGCGGTCCGGCTCGACGCCGCCCTGGGCGAGGTCGGGCGGATGTTCCTGCCCGAGGTCGGGGGCTGGGATCTGATCTCGCTGCCTCCCCTCGAGCGCAGCATCGGGCTCACGCGGGACGCGCTGCTGGCCTACCTGGCAGGGGACGGTCCCGCCCCGCGGCTCGAGGTGACCGCCGAGCGACGAGACGGCCAGGTCTCCGCCATTCTGGCCAACCCCGGGCCGTTCAGCTCGGCGCTGTCGAACTACGACAACTGGCTCGAGATCGATGTCGAGGGCGGGACACTGGTGGCAGACGACCGCGGCGACTTCGACCGCATCTCGCTCGGCGCGCGCGGTCGCGACGGGGCGTGGCGGCGTGCCGACGGGGGCGGGGTCACCGCGGTCCAATTCGGGACCCAGCTGGTCGGACCGCAGTCACGCTTCGCCACCGGCTCGGTCAGGCTTCCGCGGCGTCAGGCCAAGGTCACGGTGCGCTGGCAGATCGTGCTCTCCACCGGCGAGGAGGTTCGGGGAAGCCTCGCCGTCCCGCAGTAGGGCAATACCACAGAAGCACAGAGAGCACAGAGGGACACAGAGCCCGCCCGCCCTTCCGAGATATTGGACGTCGGGCTCGTCCGCGAGCCCGGCGTCCGGCTTCCGGACGGGTGGGGGTTCTCTGTGACTTTCTGTGTCTCCGTGCCTCTGTGGTTCAGCCTGTCGTGCGCTCCAGGGCCCAGGCGCGGACCGGGCGGCCCTGGATGCGGTACTTCTGCTCGAAGCCGGTCTCGGGCAGGTCGGCGAAGGCCGCGGCCGGGTCGAGGGACGTGAGTCCCGACGCCGAAGCGAGCACCTCGTCGATGACCTCGGCGTAGCCCGGGTGGTCGCTCTTCACCAGCAGGCGGCCGCCGGGGACCAGGGCCCGGCGGAGGGCGGCGATGTTGTCCGGGGTCACGAAGCGGCGCTTGTGGTGCCGCTTCTTGGGCCACGGGTCGGGAAAGAGCAGGTAGAAGGCGGCCACCGACTGCGGGCGGAGAAGCCGGTAGAGCAGGTCTTCGGCGGTGGTGCGGAGCAGGCGGACGGAGTCGAGCCCTCGTTTCGCGGCCCGCTCGCAGACCAGCCGGTGGTACTTTCCGGCCCGCTCGACCGCCAGCAGGTTGTGCTCCGGCCGCGCCGCGGCCAGCTCGAGCAGGAACTTACCCTTGCCGGAGCCGATCTCGATCTCGGTCGGCGCGTCGCGGCCGAACAGCTCGGTCCAGTCGAGGGGGATCGAGACGGCGTCGAGATCGACGTCGATCATGCCCCGGGTGGGGCGGGGTGACCGGGGTCGATCCCGAGGTGGAGCATTCGGATGCCGAGCTCCTCGGCGAAGGCGAGCACCTTCTCGTCGCGGTAGAACTCGCCGAAGTACACCGTGCGGATGCCGGCGTTGGCGATCAGCTTGAAGCAGTTGAAGCACGGCGAGGCGGTGACGTAGATCTCGGCGTCCTCGAGCCGGATGCCGTGGCGGGCGGCCGCGACCAGCGCGTTGGCCTCGGCGTGCACGGTGCGCACGCAGTGGCCGTTCTCCATCAGGCAGCCGGCCTCATCGCAGTGCGGGGCGCCCCGGATCGAGCCGTTGTACCCGGTCGAGAGAATCGTCTTGTCGCGCACGATGACCGCGCCGACGTGCTTGCGCGGACAGGTCGAGCGCGTCGCCGCCTGCAGCGCGAGGTTCATGAAATAGCGTTCCCAGCTCACCCGCGTCATGGCCGCAGAGTATACCCAACGCGGGGCGTCCGGGCAGACCGAGAGAAGGCCCTCCGTGTCTGCGTGGTTCACGCCCGGTCCGGGTTCGGGTCAGAGCAGGTCGGCGGTGGCGAAGAAGAACGCGATCTCGATCGCGGCGTTCTCGGGTGAGTCCGAGCCGTGGATCGCGTTGCGCTCGATCGAGGAGCCGTGCTCGGCCCGGATGGTGCCCGGATCGGCCTGGGCCGGGTTGGTGGCGCCCATGACCTGCCGCAGGTGGGCGACCGCGTTGTCGCGCTCCAGCGCCATCACCCAGACCGGCCCGGAGGTCATGTAGGCGACCAGGTCGTTGTAGAACGGGCGCTCCCGGTGGACGGCGTAGAAACCGCGCGCCTGGGCTTCGGTGAGGTGGGTGAAACGACCCGCGAGGATCCGGAAGCCCTCGCGCTCGAGCCGGCCGATGATGGCTCCGGCGTTGCCGTTGGCGACCGAGTCGGGCTTGACGATGGTGAAGGTGCGCTGGGTCATGGTGCCTCCGAGAGTGTGACGCGCCCGCCGGGCGCCGCCGGATGATACACGATTCGGCCATCGGGGAGTCGATCGCGTCACCGGAAGCGCCTCCCGGCGGCGGAATTTTCGAGCTGCGGCGCCGTTTCCCTCAGGCGACTACGAGAGTGAGATCACGTCGCACCCGAAAGCGACGGCCACGACACCAAGGAGGATCACTGATGGCACACGAGCTTCCGTCCCTTCCCTACGCCCACGACGCCCTCGAGCCGCACATCGATGCGACGACGATGGAGATCCACCACGGCAAGCACCACGCCGGCTACGTCAACAACCTCAACGCGGCGCTCGAGAAGCACCCCGCGCTCCAGAAGGCCAGCCTCGAGGCGCTGCTCGGCAACCTCGCCAGCGTCCCGGAGGAGATCCGCACCGCGGTCCGCAACAACGGCGGCGGTCACTTCAACCACTCGCTGTTCTGGACCGTGATGAGCCCGTCCGGCGGCGGCGAGCCGACCGGCGAGCTGGCGGCGGCGATCCAGGCGGAGTTCGGCTCCTTCGCCGACTTCAAGGAAGCGTTCGGCAAGGCCGCGGCGACCCGCTTCGGCTCCGGCTGGGCCTGGCTGTCGCTGACCGCCTGGGGCAAGCTGGTGGTCTCCTCGAGCCCGAACCAGGACAACCCCTTGATGGACGGCATGAAGCCGGTGCTCGGCCTCGACGTGTGGGAGCACGCCTACTACCTGAACTACCAGAACCGCCGGCCCGACTACATCGGCGCCTGGTGGAACGTGGTCAACTGGAAGCAGGCCAACGCCAACTTCCTCGCCGCCCGCGGCTGAGCACCACGCGGTTCAGCGGCGGCGCCTCGACGCCGATCCCCACGACCCCCGGCCTCGGCCGGGGGTCGTCGTGTTCACGGCGCCGCCGGCAGGCTGAACGCCCGGGTCAGGAAGACCCCCATCTGGTCGCGCAGCACGGGATCACCCGGGCAGTAGAGGTCGGCGGCGCAGCCGGCGGTGATGCCCCGCCGGGCAAGCTCCTCGACCCACGAAGCGTAGGGGCTGTCCACCGGCACGTCCAGGAACACCCCGGTCGCAGGGGGCGGCGTCCAGCCCCCGCCCTCCAGAGTCCTGAGGATGAAGACCGCCATCTGCTCCCGGGTCACCGGGCTCGTCGGGGCAGTAGAGATCAGGCCCGCAGCCGACGGTGATGCCCCTCGTCACCAGCGCCTCGATCCAGGCCGCGTAGGGGCTTGAAACCGGGACGTCGTCGAAGACGCCGGTGGCCGGCGGCGGCAGCCAGCCGGCGCCTTCGTCGGCCTTGAGCAGGAAGACCGCCATCTGCTCGCGCAGGACCTGGTTTTCGGGGCAGTAGCGCAGGGGCTCGACCGCGCAGCCGGAGGTGACCCCGGCGTGGTAGAGCGACTCGACGAAGCGACGCGCCCAGTGCTCGGTCCAGACGTCGGAGAAGAAGGGGAGGCGGAGGGCGAAGGCGATCCTGGATGTGGTGTCGACGGCGATCGCAACCGGGGTTCCGAACGAGAGATCGCAGCTCGGCTCGCAGTCGAGCCCCTGCCACAGCTGGTCGACGTGGTCGGCGTCGTCGCTGCCAGTGGCCAGCGTGTAGTCGCCGGGCCGCAGCGGGGAGAAAGTAAAGTAACCGGCCGAGTCGCAGTACGCGAGGGAGCTCGAGCCGTCTGCCGAGCGCAGCTGGACCGGCGTTCCCTCCAGCGGGAGGCCGGTCGCCCGATCCGTGACGAGGCCGGCGAGGTTCCCGTACCTCCAGAGTGCGAAGTCGACGCCGTCGGCGCCAGTTGTCGGCGTGACCGTGACCAGGGTGCCGAGCCCGAGGTCGCACGACGGGTCGCAGGGCACGTCGTCGAAGAGCCGGGTCTCGTACCCGGTCTTCGACGCCTTGACCACGTAGGCTCCCGGGTTGATCCCGCCGGTCGAGAAGGTCCCGTCGGAGATCGTGGTCGCGGTTCCGCCCCAGCCGCCGTCGAGGCGCTGGACCCGGACCGTCGCCCCGGACAGCGGAAGGCCGGACGGCGCGACGGTGACGATGCCCGAGACCGAGGGGTACGGCTCGAGGACGAAGTCGAACCCGGTCACGTCGGCCCCTGCTGCGACAGTGAGCACGGTCGCGGCGCCCAGGTCGCAGGAGGAGGCGTCGCAAGGGACGTCGTCCCAGAGCTCCGGGCGGTAGCCCAGACCGCCCTTCGCCTTGAGAAGGTAACTGCCGGGCTCGAGGCCGAAGACCCAGAAGTCGCCGTCGAAGTTGGCGACGCTGCTCGCCACCACGGTGCCATCGGGGGTCAGCACCTCGACGCCGGTGAACAGCGGCAGGCCTGTGTCCGTCGCGGTGATCCGTCCTGCCAGCGACGCCATCGGCTCGAGGGCGAAGTCGACGCCGCCACGCTGCTCGGCGAGTGCGAGAACGATCGGCGTTCCGGTTGTGGGGTCACAGCTGGGGTGGCACGGCAACCCGTCGTAGAGCAGGCGCCGATATCGATAGTCGCCCGCCCACGCGAAGTAGGTCCCGGCAGCCAGGCCTCCGGCCTGCCAGGTGCCGTCGGCCACGGTCTGGGCCCAGGTTGCGGGCGCTCCCTGGATGTCGAAGATGGTGATGTTGACGTGCTCCTGCGGCAGCCCCTCGAGGTCGGTGACCGCGCCTGAGATCGAGGCCTTCCTGCGGAGGGCGAAATCGACCCCGCCGGTGTCCTGGCCGGTCACCACCGCCACGGGGTCGCCCGCGGTCGGGTCGCAGGAGTCTGAGGGCTCGCACGGGAGGTCGTCGAAGAGCTTCGACTCGTGGTGGTCGTCCCCGTCGGCGACGACGAAGTACTGGCCGGTCACGGCCCCGGTGTACTGGTAGTAGCCGGTCGCGGTGCTCCACGCGTACCCCAGCTGGACGCCTGCGGCGTCGTGCACGCGCAGGGTCACGAGCTCGATCGGCGAGCCGCCGTCGGCGTCGGTGACGTACCCGGAGATGCTGCCGTAACGTCGCAGGGCGAAGTCGACCCCCGACGTCGTGAAGGGCGCGGCGACGAAGACCGGATCGCCGGAGGTGACTTCACACTGCCCGGGGCACGGGATGTCGTCGTACAGCATGCCGACGTAGAACCAGCTCGGGAAGATGTGGCCGCCGCGCCGGGTCCTGACGAAGAAGCTGGCCGTCGGCAGGCCGTCGACCCGCCAGTGCCCGGCCGAGTCGGTGGTCGCGGTGGCGTGAAGCGAGCCGTCGGGCGAGTAGACGTCGACCGGGACCCAACCCACGGGCTGAAGGCTGATCGCGTCGACGGTCGTGCCCTCGAGCGCGCCGCCGGAGGGGAGCTCGAAGTCGATGCCGGTCACTTTCTGGTCGAGGGCCACCGCAATCGGCGTTCCGGTCGTGGGGTCGCAGCCCAGCTCGCAGTCGATCCCGTCGTAGAGTCGGTCGAGCCGGCCCCAGTGCAGCGCGACGACGAAGTAGTCGCCTGGAAACCTCACCGAAACTTCGAACCCGGTCTCGGGGAGACCCTGCCACGTGGCCCTCACGGTGCCGCCGGCGTCATAGACCATCAGCCAGGCGTCGGTGAGAGGCGTCCCGCTCTCGGCTGCCGTCACTGTGCCGGAGATCGAGCCGAAGCGGCTGAGGGCGAGGTCGATGCCCAGTGTGTCCTGTCCGAGTGCAACCGCCACGGGGTCCCCGGAGGTCGGGTCGCAGCCGCCGAGGCAGGGGCGCTCGAGGTAGAGCTCGGGAGCCCAGCCGCTGAAAGCCTGCTCGGCTGCGATCACGAAGTGCGATCCGGGGAGCAGCGGGCCGGCCACGTAGCTGCCGTCGGGCTCGGTGAGGGCACAGACGACGTGGTCTCCAGTTTCGTCGTACACGTCCACGTTGATGTTCCCGATCGGGCTTCCGGTCGCCTGCGCGGTCACGCTCCCGTGGATGAAACCCCCGCGGTGTAGGGCGAGGTTGAGACCGCCGACGTCGGCCTCGACGGGGACGACGACCGGCGTTCCTTGCCGCGGGTCGCAGTCGCGCTGGCAGTCGACTCCGCCGTAGAGCTGCGGAAGGTAGGGCCCCTGGTTCCAGAGGGTCTCGGCGCGCACGTAGTAGGTCCCCGGTCTGATGAAGTCGACCTCGTACCGGCCCGTGGCGTCCGAGCTGGCCTGCCGGTACTCGTCGCCGAGGGCGTCGAAGACCGTCACCAAGATGTCCTCGACCGGTTCGCCGCTGGTGGCGTCGGTGATCGTCCCCGACAGCGTCCGGTAGGGATCTAGCGCAAAGTCGATGCCTTCCGTGGACTGGCCGTCGGTGACCTGGATCTCGTCACCGTAGAGCCAGTGCAACGGGCTGTACGGTAGGTCGTCGTACAGCTCGGGCACATGGTGGACGGTGCCCGAGGTCTCGCCCTGGGCGGCGACCCGGTAGTGACCGGTGGCAAGCCCGGTAAAGCTGTACGTCCCGTCGACGGCAGATACCGTTTCCATCGAGATCCCCTGCCCGCGCAGCCAGAGGCGCACGCTGCGCGCCGGGAGCAGGGTGACGCTGTCGACGACCGTGCCCGAGATCGTCCCGGTCCCGGTGAGCTCGTCGTCGGACCCGATCGGGTTGGAGGGAGGCCGGGGCGAGCCGTCGTCACGGGCGATGGCCTCGATCTGGCGCTGGGCGTCGACCAGCCGTCGGGCGAAGGGGCCGACCTCCGTCCAGTGAAGCCCAACCAGACTCCGGGAGGCCGCGCGAAGGTCGCGGCGGACCCCCTCGAGGCCGTGCCCGACCGATCGAGTCGGGTCGTGGCTCTCGTCGCCCCGTGCTTGGAGCCGCCGCAGCCGGGCGATGGCGTCGTCGATGTGGTCGATGCTCTCAGCGGCGCGGAGCAGGCGATCGGCTGCGAGCGGCGGGGACGCGTTTGGCGTCGGTGGGGCGTCCGCCCCGCCGCGCGCCGGCTCGGACGCCGGGCACGGGATCGATGCGATGAGCAGCAGGAGGATGGAGCCGATCAGGCGCGACGGCTTCATGGGTCAATCTCCAGACGGTTGTCGAATCCGCGGGCGCCACGCTCGCCTGCGGCCGCAGCCATGCAGTCCACGATAGTCGTGTCAACTCCCTGGTTCAAGACGCGAGAACCGAGGTCGAGGTGGGACACGGTCCTCGCTTCGGAGGTGGAGGGGCCCGGCCCGCTTCGCCTGCGCTATCCTGCCTCCTGTGACCGAAACCCTCCGAGAGCGGGTTGCGATCTGGCTCGCGTCGAGGTGGCACGCCGCGCGGGCGTCGGCCGAGGTCAGGTCCGCCGCGGCGGCACTGCTCGCGGTCGCCGGGGTCAAGCTCGTGCTGCTGATCCTCGACCCGAGCCCGGTCTTCTTTCTCGGCGACTCCGAGGTCTTCCTCGACACCGCGTTGTCGGGATGGATCCCGACCGCCCGCCCGTGGCTCTACGGGCTGGTGATCCGCGTGCTCTCGTTTCGGACCGGCTCGCTGCTGCCGCTCCTGCTGCTGCAGACGGCGGCGGGCGCCGGGGTCGCGCTGGTAGCGTACCTGGTGGCCCGCTTCGGTCTGGCCGTGCGACGTGGGGTCGCGCTCGCGGCGGCGGTGGCCGTGGCGCTGGCGCCGCAGCAGCTGATCTGGGAGCGAGGTCTGATGACCGAGTGCCTCGCCGGGGCGGCGTTCGCCGCCTTTCTGGGCGCCGGGGTGGTCTCTGTTCGAGCTGGCCGGTGGCGCGGCGCGGTGGCGGCGGCGCTGCTGGCGGTGCCGACGGTCGCGATGCGATACCAGCTCCTACCGGCGGTCGCAGTCGGAGTCGCCGCGCTGCCGCTCGCGGTGCTCGTGGCGCCGCGCAGGTTCGTGTGTCCGAGCGGTGAGCGGCGAGGCCGCCGGACGGCTTCGCGGCTGCTGGTGGTGCTCGCGGTCTTCGTCGCCGGTCAGGCCGGTCTGCGGCACGTGAACGGTCTGCTGCGCGGCGAGCGCTCCGCCTACCAGTGGGAGACCGGCTACTTCCTGATCGCGGCGTGGGCGCCGGTAGTGGAGCCGCGGGACGCGCCCGATCCGCGGGTGGCCGAGGTGATCGCGGCGCCGACCCTGTGGCCGCTCGGCGACCGGGACCACGTCTCCCACCAACTCTGGGCAGACGACGGGCTGGTGTCGCGCGTCAAGGCCCTCGACCCGAGCCGTGCCGTGACCGAGCGGTGGGCGCGCTCGACCGCGCTCGCGGCGGCCTGGCGAAACCCCCTGGGC
This sequence comes from uncultured Acidobacteriota bacterium, assembly GCA_963714745.1. Classification (GTDB taxonomy): domain Bacteria; phylum Acidobacteriota; class Thermoanaerobaculia; order Thermoanaerobaculales; family Sulfomarinibacteraceae; genus CAVQPK01. The sequence goes on along the minus strand of CAVQPK010000004.1, from coordinate 52,435 downwards.
GTGGCCGGTCTGGCGCTCGCGAACTGGGGCGACCTCTTCGACCACGGACGGATCGGGAAGATCGTCGGTATCGAGCGGGGCGACCGCAAGGGGTCGTTGACGCCGAGGTTCCTCGGGCTGCTCGCCGACCACTTCGGGTTCGCGGCGACCCCCGACTGGGGCCACCGCCGGACGCTGGTCCGCTGGTGGCATGGCGCTGCGTTGTGGTGGTACAGCATCGTGGCGTTGGCGCCGGTGATCGGTGCGCTGGCCTGGCTCACCGCGCCGTGCGGCCGCCGCCCGGTGGCGGCCTGGCTCGCACTCGTGACCGCGCCCTTGATCGTCACCGCGGTCCTCTTCCAGCGCCCGGTGCCGCGTTTGCTGCACCCGCTGGAGATGCTGGTGGTGGTGCTGCTGGCGGTGCTCGTCGACCGTCTGCTCGGGGCGGTCGGGGCGAGCCGCGCGGGCGGCCTGGGGGTCGCCCGGTGACCGGCCGGGAGCTCGGCCGTACCGTCACCGCGACCGCCGTCGCGGCGACCGCGCTCAAGCTCCTCGGCCTGGTTCTCGACCCGCTGCCCATTCTCTTCATGGGCGACCTCGAGGTGTTTCTGGACACCGCCCTGTTCGGCGCGATCCCCACCGCGCGGCCATGGCTCTACGGCGGAATCGTGCACGTGGTGAGCGGATGGCAGGTCTCGTTGACGCCGCTGCTGCTGGTCCAGGCCGCCGCCGGCGCCGCGACGGCGGCGGCGGTGGCGTGGATGGCGGCGGCGCGGCTCGGGGTGCGGCCGTGGCTCGCGGTCGCCGCCGGCTGCGCGGTGGCGGTCGCCCCCCACCAGCTCTACTGGGAGCGGGCGGTGATGACCGAGAGCGCGGCGACGGGCCTGTTCGTGCTCGGGCTGGCCTACGCATTGCGAGCCGCCGGTCGCAGCGACGTCGGAGCGCTGGTGGTGCTCCAGCTCCTGGGGGTGGCGGCGGTGGCGATGCGGTTTCAGCTCCTGCCGGCAGTGGTGTCGGTCTTCCCGCTGCCACCGCTGGTTCTGGCCGCCACGAGCTGGTCCGCGACCGCGGTCAGGGCCCGCCGCCGGCTGGTGCTGCGGGCAGCGGCCCATTTCGTCCTCGCCGCGGCGCTGCTGACCTCGGGGCTGGCGGCGCTGAAGCGGCTCAACGGCGAGCTTGCCGGCCGTCCCTCGGCGCTGGGCTGGGAGGACGGTTACTTCCTGGTCGCGGCATGGGCTCCGGTGCTGGAGCCGGGCGACGCGCCCGACCCGCGGGTCGCGGCGGTGATCGCTCAGCCCGGCGAGTACCCGCTCGCCGACCACCGGCACCTGCTCGCCCAGCGGTGGGCGCCGGGTGGGCTGGTCGACCGCCTCCGGTCGCTCGATCCGGACCCGCTGGTGACCAACCAGTGGGCGAAGAAGACCGCGCTCGCGGCCCTGGTACGTGATCCTCTCGGTGTGGCATGGCTGGCTGCGGACACCTGGCTCGGGTACTGGGACCAGGAGCTGATGGACTGGATGATCCGCCGCGAGCAGGGTCAGGACTTCGCGCCCACGCCGCGGGTGATCGAGCTCCTAGGCGAGCATTTCGGCCTCGCCGCGACCCCCGAGTGGTGCCTGCGGCTGACCCCGAGCCGGCGCTGGCATCGCGCGTCGCTGCCGTGGTTTCGGCTGCTCACCTTCGCGCCGCTGCTCGGGCTCGGGGCGGTGATCTTCTCGGCGCGAGGTCGACTCGGCCCGACCGTCCTGCTCGCCTGGTCGACGGTGCCGCTGCTGGCGACGGCGGTCGCCTTCAACCTCCCGGTGCCGCGCATGCTGCACCCGCTCGAGCCGGTCGCGATCGCCCTGCTGGCCGTGCTTGCCGAGGCGACGCTCCGCCGCCTCCGTCACTCGTAGCGCAGCGCCTCGATCGGGTCCAGGTTGGCCGCCTTGTAGGCCGGGTAGGTGCCGAAGAAGATGCCGACCAGAGCGGCGAAGCCGAAGCCGATCGCGACCGCCCACCACGGAACGTGGGCGGACGGGAAGCCCGGGATCGCCTTCGCGCCGAGCACACCGAGGCCCCACCCGAGCAGGATTCCGAGCAGGCCGCCGAAGAGTGAGAGTGTGATCGCCTCGATCAGGAACTGCACCAGGATGTCGCCCCGCCGCGCCCCCATGGCCTTGCGGACCCCGATCTCGCGGGTGCGCTCGGTGACCGAGACCAGCATGATGTTCATGATCCCGATCCCGCCCACCACCAGGGCGATGCCGACCACGGCGCCGATCACCACCGTGACGGTGCCCAGGATCTGACCGGTGGTCTCGAGCAGCTCCTGCTGGAGCGCGATCCAGAAGTCGTTCTTGGTCCCCTCGGGCAGGCCGTGGCGCGTCCGCAGCACCTGCGTGATCTCGTCCTTGGCACGCTCGACCACCTCGGGGCCGGCGGCCTGGAACTCGAGCAGGATCTGGCGGAAGGCACGCTCGCCGTAGAGGTCGCGGGCAGTGGTGATCGGCACCAGGATGAGCTTGTCGTTGTCGCGGCCGAAGACCTCGCCCTGCTCCTCCATCACCCCGATCACGGTGAAGGCGCTGCCGCCGACGGCGATTTCGCGACCGACCGGGTCGTCGACGAGCTCGAGCTCCTCGATCACGGTGGTGCCGATGATGCAGACGTGGGCGTGGCGGTCGAGGTCGAGCTGGGAGAAGAACCGGCCCCGGGAGACCCAGTGGTTGTTGAGCTCCTGGTAGGTCGGCCCGACCCCGAGCAGGAACACGGTCAGGGTGCGGTCGCCCGCACCGGCGCGCTCGGAGCGGAAGAAGAGCGGGTTGAAGTAGCGCACGGTGGTGACCTTGTCCATCACCGCGAGCCCGTCCTCGTAGGTCAGGCGGACCTCGCGCCCGGCGAGGTCGGGGTCGAAGGGGTTGGGTCGCGCCTCGACCCGGATGAAGGTCACCCCGACCGACTGCAGCTGATTGGCAATCAGGTAGTTGAGCCCCTGGACGATGGAGACCACGGCGATCACCGCCGCCACTCCGATGATGATGCCGAGGGTGGTGAGAATCGAGCGCATCGCGTTGCCGCGAATCGCGCCGAGGGCGATGCGGAGGTTCTCGAAGATCATCGCGTTTTCCTCCGCGGGGCGTCCTCGACCACCTTGCCGTCGAGCAACCGGACGATGCGCCGGGCGTGGGCCGCGATGTCCTCCTCGTGGGTCACCAGCACGATGGTGTTGCCGCTGCGATTGAGCTCGTCGAAGAGCTCCATGATCTCGGCCGAGGTGCGGGAGTCGAGGTTGCCGGTGGGCTCGTCGGCGAGCAGGAGCGAGGGCCGGTTGACCAGCGCCCGGGCGACCGCGACCCGCTGGCGCTGGCCGCCCGAGAGCTCGTTCGGCCGGTGGCGCATGCGGTCGCCGAGCCCGACCTGCTCCAGGGCCTCCTCGGCCCGGCGGTGGCGCTCGCGCGCGGCACCCGGCCGTAGATCAGGGGCAGCTCGACGTTGTCCAGCGCCGTGGTCCGCGCGAGCAGGTTGAAGGTCTGGAAGACGAACCCGATCTCCTTGTTGCGGATGTGGGCGAGCTCGACGTCCTCGAGCCCCGACACGCTGCGGCCGTTGAGCACGTACTCCCCCGAGGTCGGCGTGTCGAGGCAGCCGATCAGGTTCATCAGCGTCGACTTGCCGGAGCCCGAAGGACCCATGATCGCGAGGTACTCGCCGGCCTCGACCTCGAGATCGACCCCGTCGAGCGCGGCCACCAGCTCGGTGCCCATCTGGTAGACCTTGCGCAGCTCCCGGATCCGGATCAGCATCAGCCGTCCTCGGGCTCGTCCTGCCGGGCGGCTGAATCGTCCTTCTTGGCCTCGTCCTGCTCGCGGATCGCCTCCCCGTCGCGGAGCTCCTTGAGGGTGCGGTACGGCCCCGCGACCACCTGCGCACCCTCGGCGAGACCGTCGAGGATCTCGACCCGGACGTCGTCCGCGATACCGGTGGTGACCGCGCGCACGGCCGCCTTGCCGTCGGTCATCACGTACACGACCTCGCGCTCGTCGAGCCCCTTGGCCTTGTCGCCCCAGACCTCCTTGCCGGCCTCGTCGAAGGTCCGCTTGACCACCGCCTGGATCGGCACCGCGAGCGCGTCCTCACGGGTGGCGGTCGTGATGTTGACCTTGGCGGTCATGGCGGGGCGCAGCGCTGGGTCGGGGTCGTCGAGCGCGACCTTGACCGTGAACCGGATCGTACCCAGGGCGGCGTCCTTGCGGCCCGAGGTGGCGATCTCGACCACATGGCCGCGTTGGGGGCGGTCCTCGCCGAGGGCGTCGACGATCACCTCCGCGGGCTGGTCCAGCCGGCAGTCGACCACGTCGACCTCGCTCACCTCGACCTCGGCCAGCAGCCGCGACATGTCGGCGATGGTCATGATCACCGAGCCCGGCAGGTTGGTGGAGCCTGGGACCACGGTCTCGCCCTGCTCGGCGTCGAGCTGGATCAGGGTGCCGTCCATCGGTGAGCGGATCCGGGTCCGAGCGAGGTCGTCCTCGGTGCGGCGCAGGGCCGACCGCGCCTGCTCGACGGCGAAGCCCTGGGCCTCGACCTCGACCGCCGCCGACTCCGCCGTGACCTCCGCGACGTCGAGCGCCTCCTGGCTGGTGAGCCCTTCGGCCTGGAGAGCCCGGGTGCGTCCGAGGGTGCGGCGGGCGTCGTCGAGCTGGACCCGGAGACGCTTGAGCGAGACCTCGGCCTGCTCGGCGGCGGCGCGGGCCTGGTCGCGGGCCGCCTCGTAGAGGTCGCCTTCGATCTCGACCAGGAGCTGCCCGGAGCGGACCGCGTCCCCCTCCTTGACCGGGAGGTGGATGATCTCGCCCACCACCTTGGCCGAGATCTCGACCTTGCGCTCGGGGGTGATCTCGCCGGTGGCCTTGACCTCTGAGGAGACCGCGCGGCGCTCGGCGGCGGCGAGCTCGACCTCGGCCCCCCTCTTGCCGGCGTCGTGCAGGCTCAGCCACAGAACCACGCCGATGGCGGCGACCAGCGCCACCGCGGTCACGACCTTCTTCATCCGGACCCTCCTCGTCCCCTCTGATCCCGCCGTGACGGCGGGTGAGCCGCGGGCCGAAACCCGCTCAGCTGAAGAGTGCCGTGAGGCCGGTCTTGCCGACCACGTACACCACCCACGGCCCCAGCACGATGGCCGCGGCGGTCGCCCGCTTCACCTTGCCGACGGTCGCGACGGCGATGATCTGCAGCACGATGATCCACAGGTTGAAAAGGTCGAGGCTCGAGCCGAGCGCGAACTGCCAGCGCGGGGCGTCCTGCGAGAGGAAGGCCCCGACGTGGGACTTGACCAGGCTCTGAAGGGCCGATCCGGAGACCTTGTCGATTCGCGACACCAGCGCCACGAAGAGCACCGTGGAGACAGCGTAGGCAGGCCAGTAGCTGTGGACCGTGACCGCGAGGACCCGCTTGAAGTCGCACGCAGATCCAGCCACCTTGAGTCCGGCCAGGAAAAGCCCGGCGACCAGCAGCATCGCGAGCGGGGTGGTCACGACCGCGATGTAGGGCGCGATCGAGCCGAAGCGCTCGTAGCCCGAGACTGCGCGGTCGAGGGCCTCGTCGTCGAGCTGCTGGGCGCGGCTCGACATCTGCTCGCGAACCGTGGCCTCCCAGTCGATATGCGGCGCGGCCACCAGCTGGGCGACCACTCCGAGCACCACCAGCGCGATCAGGGCGAGCACCCACTTGGGTGCGCGATCGGTGGCGGCAAAGAGCTCGCCGGGCGAGGTGAAGGCGAGCAGCAGCCGCTGCAGCTGGCCCGGCGTGGTGTCGGGTTGCACCGGGTCGGGGCTCGCGGCGTCCGGCTCCCAGGGTGGGTGGGGCGTGTCGTCGGTCATGGCTGGTCCTCGTTCACCGGCCGGGGCGGGACGGTGATCTCCTCGGCCGCGCCCTTGAGGTCGGTGAACTGCATCCAGCGCACGTCCTTCCAGTAGTCGTGAGGGATCTCGGGCTGGCCGCCGTCGGCGATCGTGATGCCGCGCTTCGCCAGCAGCTGGGCAGTGGCCTCGAGGTAGCCCACCCACGCCTTGCGGTGCCGCAGACGCGCTCGGATCTCGGACAGCTGGGCGACGGCGAGGTCCTCCTGGATCTGGAGCACCTGGAAGTTGGTCGACAGCCCGTTGGCGAACTTGGTCTGCTCGGCCTCGAGGTTGCGGCGTGCGAACTCGGCCGCGGCGGCCGCCGCCTCGACCTCGGCCGCACCGTCCTCGAGCGCGCGCACGGCCGTGCGGACCTCGAGGATGATCTGCTGCTCGAGCGACTTCAGCTCGGTGAGCCCCTGCTCGAGCTCCCATCTGCGCTGGGTCAGAACGGCCTTGGCGTCGTTGTTGCCGAGCGGGACCGAGAGGTTGAAGCCGATCGACCAGGTCGGGAAGTTCGCCTTGCCGATCTGGTTCAGGGAGTCGCCGAACCCTCCCTGGTTCAGCAGCACCTTCTGCTGCGTCGCCTGGTCGAGGTCGTAGAGGTCGCCGCCGATGCCGCCGAGGCCGTAGCGGCCGGTCAGGTCGAGGCTCGGCAGGGTGTTGTTGCGGGCCAGGTCGACGTTGAGCTGCAGCCGCTCCAGGTCGAGCCGCTTCTGGACCACCTCGGGGCGGTCGGCGAGCGCAGTCCGGATCGAATCGGCGAGGTCGGGGGCGCGCGGCTCGAAGTCGTAGGTCTCGATGGCGTCGATCGTGGCTGTCCACTCCTCGGCGCGGTCGAAGCCGAGCTGACGCTTGAGCAGATCCTCGGTGTTGCTGGCGGTGTTGCCGGCGGTGATCACGTCCTGGCGCCGGGTGGCGACCCCGGACTCCGACTGGATGATGTCGATCGGGGCCGAGGTGCCGACGTTGACCCGCTCCTTGGTCTCGTTGAGCAGCCGGGTGGCGAGGTCGAGGCTCTGCTGCGAGACCGCCACCGCGCGACGGGCGGCAACGTAGTCCCAGTAGGCGTCCTCGACCTGGCGCAGGACCGAGGTCACCTGCTGCTCGAAGCCGGCGACGCTCTGGTCGCGGAGGTTGCGGGCGACGACGATACCCGACCGGTTGACCGTGGTGCCGAAGCCGCGCAGCAGCGGCTGGGTCAGCGAGAGCGTCAGGTCGGTGGTCCACCGGGGGTTCAGGAAGACGAAGAAGTTGTTCGTCTCTGACCTCACCGTCGAGGAGTCGAGGGAGAGCTGAGTGCCGGTCGGCAGTACCTGGGCGAGTCCGAGGGCAAATCGGGTTGCACGACTGGTGAGAATGTTCGCGCCCTCGAGGTCCGACGAGGTCGGGGAGGTGGCGTCGTTCGAGCCCACGCTGGCGGTCAGCATCGGGTCGAACAGCCCGGACTCGCGCAGGATCCCGGTGTCCGAGGTCGCGATTCCGAAACGTCCGATCTGGAGGTTGAGATTGCGTGCCAGGGCCATCGCATAGGCCGCCTCGAGGTTGAGGGAGAGCGTGGTGTTCGGCTGCACCGCCGCGCCGGGGATCTCGGTCGGCAGCGTCGGTACTTCGAGGTTCTGAGCGGTCACGGCCGAGGCCGCGAGCAGCACGGCAGCCAGGATGTTGACGGTCTTCGTGATCACGGAGTCTCCTCCTTCGCGCGACCTGTTCGCTTGCCTGTACGCAACCCCTTGCGAAAGGTTCCCGAACCTCGACCGGGCGCAGCGACGCACGGCGGGCGCTCCGGACGTCGTCGAGTCCCGCCTCACGTGCCCTCCTCCCAGGACGCCAGGTAGGCCTCCTGCGCGGCGGTCAGGGTGTCGATGCCGACTCCCATGGTCTCCAGCTTGAGCCGTGCGATCGTGTGGTCGATTGCCTCAGGAACCGGGTGGACCCGATTGTCCAGCATGTGCCCGGCGTGCACCAGGTGCTCGGCGCACAGGGCCTGGTTCGCGAACGACATGTCCATCACCGCCGCGGGGTGCCCCTCGGCCGCGGCGAGGTTGACCAGCCGGCCCTCGGCGAGCACGTGCACGGTGCGCCCGTTGGGCAGCCGCAGCGCCTCGACGAACGGGCGCGCGATCCACCGTTCGGTGGCCAGCTCGCGCAGGCCGGCGACGTCGATCTCGACGTCGAAGTGTCCGGAGTTGCAGAGGATCGCCCCGTCCTTGAGCGACAGGGCGTGCTCGGCGGTGATCACGTCCCGGTCGCCGGTGACGGTGACGAAGACGTCGCCGAGGGGCGCCGCCTCGACCAGAGGCATCACCGAGAAACCGTCCATGACGGCCTCGAGCGCACGCACCGGGTCGACCTCGGTGCCATGATCCCGCGCGCGCCGTGCCCGTGGGCGCGCATCGCGACGCCGCGTCCGCACCAGCCGTACCCGGCGACCACCACCGTCATGCCCGGAGATCAGCACGTTGGTGGCGCGGAGGATCCCGTCGATGGTCGACTGGCCGGTGCCGTAGCGGTTGTCGAACAGGTGCTTGGTGGCGGCGTCGTTGACCGCGATGACCGGGAAGGGCAGCACGCCGTCGCGCTCCATCGCGCGCAGGCGGATGACCCCGGTAGTGGTCTCCTCGGTGGAGCCGAGCACGCCTTCCAGCAGCCGGGTGCACCCGGCGTCGCCGATCGACTCCGCGAAGGCCCGCACCTCGGCATGGACGCCGTCCAGGCGGCGCAGGGCCATGAAGATCAGCGACGACACCAGGTCGGCGCCGTCGTCCATCGTCAGGGTCGGCTCGAACTCGAGGCACGACCGGACGTGCCGGTAGTAGGTCGTGCGTTGTCCTCACCCTTGACCGCGAAAACCGGGATCCCGTGCTCGGCGACGAGAGCGGCGGCGACGTCGTCCTGGGTCGAGAGCGGGTTGGAGGCGCAGAGGCGAACGTCGGCGCCGCCCGCCGCGAGAGTGCGGGCGAGGTTGGCAGTCTCGGTGGTGACGTGCAAGCAGGCGGCCAGGCGCTGCCCGGCCAGCGGCTTCTCATCGGCGAAACGCTCGCGGATCGACTGCAGCACGGGCATGTGGCGGTCGGCCCACGCGATCCGGCGGGCTCCATCGGCGGCGAGCGCGAGGTCCTTGACGTGGTGGGGTACGGACATGTCTTCCTCCAGCCCGCGGCAGCGGACCGACGTATCCTACAGGACTCTGTTCTACTCCTGACCGAGAATCGTCGTTCCTGCGATGAGATCTAGCCTGCGGAGCGCTCTGAAACCACTGACGTGACGGGCGTTCAACCACGCCACTCGGATCGGAGGAGCCCGTCTGCTCCACCGCCGAGCCGGTCACAAGTGTCGACGACCGCTTCCGGGATCCGGCTGCGCCGTACCGTGAGGCGCCGCAATCACCGTCACACGCCGGGGTCTGAACCGTGCCGGAGGAGAGGCCGTGCCGGAGTCGTCTCGGATTCGGGACGCCGACGCCGTTCCCATCCGGGGTGCGGGCGACCGGGAGCGGGCGGCGGCCTCGGAGCCGGACCGGCGACGCGACCCCGAAACCGCCGCGAGCAGCCGTGCGAGACGGTGGTCATCGCAGCGCGAGGACGACGGGGGGAGCAGGCTGATCGGGGCGCCCCCGGCCGCCCGTCGCCCGCTGCCCGAACCCCGATTCACGGCTCGGAATGAACGGAAGCGGCCGCGCTCGCTCACCGGTCACTCGGGTTGCGGGCACCGCCCGCGCTGAGTCTTCCGCCGTATCCACCAGGAGAGCACGGTGCACCACAACCTGAGCCCGAGCTGCCGCACGGCTTGGGGAGCCCTGCAGTACAGATGCGTGGCCAGAGGCTTGAATCCTCTCCTGGACTTGGTGCGATGCTGACCGGGACCGCTGACGAGTCGGCGGTCGCCGTTCCGAATCGACTCGGCAATCGGCCGGTAGCAGCTGAGATTGAAGAAGGTGAAGTCGTTCCCGGACATGTCGTGGTCGACGCAGGTCAGGAACGGGTAGCAGGTTCCGTGGCTCCTCACGGAGACCGCCACGCCGACGATGTCGTCATCCTTGCGTGCGACCGCGATGGCTGCGGCGGGCCCGAGGTTTCTCCTGATCCGACCCAACCAGGTCCTGTCATAGGGAAACGCGGGCCAGCCGTATCGACGGAAGTGCCGGTCAGCCAGCTCATGGAGCCTGTCCTCACAGGTCGACAGCTCCTCCAGCTCCGTGACGACCACTCCTCGCTTGTGATTCTGGTTCAGCTCTCTGCGGATGCCCCGTCTCACGTTGCGGCTCGGGAGACCGCTCCTGTAGGCCTCGAAGGACTCCCACTCGAGGTCCATGAAGTACAGCGGCTCGTGATCTGCCCGGGCATAGCCGCGCTGCCGGAGCCGACGCATGAGCAGGGTCTCGTCGTCGGTCACGCTCAGAAAGGCCAGCAGACGGTGCGTACGGTCGGCCTCGCGCTCGATGGCATCGACGAGCAGACCCAGCACCTCGTCCTTGCGGGACGGGTCCAGGTTCGGCTCGGTGAGGCAGCCCGAGCCGTTGGTCCATGGCAATCCGCAGACGAGGGCCGGTCGGAAGGAGAACCCGAGATGCGCGAGCGCCGGCCCGAGTCGGCCGAGCAGAAGATCGTCGATGGACTCCGTGGTCGACTCGCACCCGTGAACCTGGCAGACCGCGGCGGCCTCGAGGCGGTCCGGGCCTCGAGCGAGAAAGTAGACCCGCCCCACCTCTTCGATCCAGGCCTCCTCCATGGCCTTCAGGAAGCCGTGAGTGACCATGACGTTGCTGCCGGCAAGCCGGTTCCAGGCCGCAGCCTCGACGCTGGTGACGGTGGTGGCGGTTTCGATGGTGGTCATGCTCCCGGTCACCGGGCCGGCCCCGGCGGCGAGGACGTGAAGCGCCACCTGCCGAGCAGCTCGACGAGCAGGCCTCGGGCCAGGATCTTCGCTCCGAGCTTCTGCTTGAACCGGAGAGCGGCGGCGTTGGCCCGGGCGGACACGCTGTAGAACCTGGTTCGACCGGCCTCGGACAACAGCTGGTACAGCCGGTACCTCAGGAACGGAGCCACCCCTCTGCCCCTGAAGGGAGCGAGAGTGAAGGCGTCGAACAGGTAGGCCTCGTGCTCCCCGAGGGCGAAACGCCACCCCTCGTAGTTGCACTCCTCGAGGTCGTACCAGATGAAGGCCGCAAGCTCATCGCCGGCGAAAATCCCCAGGCACCCCTGCCCTCGCTCCAGCCGGTCCAGGAAGAAGGCCTCGGACAGACCCCGGTAGGGGACCGCGGCGACGGCCTGCATGTCGCCGGCTGCGAGCACGCGGACCTCGAACGGACGCAGGTCCTCACCGGGAGCCGGGGGCTCGTGCGAGAAGAAGCCTTCCTCGAAGAGGTAGAACGGCTGGATCGTGATCCCGAACCGGTGGAGCCCATCCAGCAGAACCTGCGCCAGCGGCTCATGCCGGATCCTGTCGAGCACGTGCTTGAGATAGCTCACCTTCAGCCCGGTTTCGGAGTGTACCGTGGCGTCGGGGAAAGCGGAGCGGGGTGTGGCCGGCAGCCCGCTGACGGCAGGCTGATCGGCCGCTCGCTGAGAGTGGGGCAGCCGTGAGCCGCGAGGCGGCTCAGGCGGGCGCCCGTCCGTAGGCCCCGGAGCCCGGCCGGAGGCCCAGCAGCTCCCGCAGGCGTGCCGGCGGCATCACCCTCCGGTCGTGGATCTCAGCGAGCCGGTGCACGCGGCTCACGAGCTGCGAGTTGGTGGCGAGTGCGGTGCGGTCGCGGTCGAACCAGATGTTGTCCTCCAGCCCGACCCTCACGCCCCCACCGGCAGCGATGGCGACGGCGTTCATCATCAGCTGAGAGTCGCCGAGCCCGGCCATGCTCCAGTACGACATCGCCGGGACGTCCCGAACCAGGACGCCGGCGTGGAGCAGGTCGGCCTGCGCGGTGGCGATGTTCCCGAACAGCAGGTTGAAGTAGTGCGGGGGCTCGATCAGGCCCTTCCGCTCGAGGTAGAGGGCGTAGTTGACCATGCCGGCGTCGAACGCCTCGAGCTCCGGAACGATGCCGCGCCGCTGCATCTCTCCGGCGAGGCGCTGGACCATGTCGGGCGAGTTCATGCTGCCCTGCAGGCCGAAGTTGAGCGAGCTGAGAGTGAGGCTGCCCATGTCCGGCTTGACGTCGCCGTCCAGCTGCAGCGGCTCTGCGCGCTTTTCGAACTCCGGGAAGTTGCGACCGCTCAGCGAGACACACACGATGAGGTCGGGCGAAAACCGGCGGATACCCCCGATGATGTCCCGGTACACCTCGGCCCGGTAGGTCGGTTCGCCGGTGTCGGGATTGCGGGCATGGACGTGGACCATCGTGATCCCGATCTCCCACGCCTCGTGCACCTGCTCCACGATCTCGGACACGCTCACGGGCACGTGAGGCGTCATCGTCTTGGTCGGGATCATCCCGGTCGGTGCGAGATTCACGATCAGGTCCATGACGATCTCCCGGCCTGGGTTCAGACGGAAATCACGTTCCGGTGCCGAAGTGCCTGGACGAGTCTACCAGCCGCCCGCCCGCAGTCGTCGGACGGCCGTCATCGTGCACGGTCACAGGTTTCGGATCTTGCTGCGGAGGAGGTAGACCTCGAATGCGACGCCGGCCTTCGCCACCAGCCGCCGCAGGTGCTGGATCGGAGCGCCGCCGACCCCTCCCTCGATGTTGTCGCCGTAGAGGAAGCAGACCGGCTTCTTGCGCAGGGTGATCGGGAAGATCACGCACTCGCGCGGGGTGTCGTCGCCGAGGCCGAGCATCAGGTCGAGGTTGCGCGGCATCGGCGGCAGGGTGCCGAGCCAGAAGGTGGTGCCCTGGAGCAGACCCGAGAAGACGGTGGGCTCGGCGGTCGGGATCGAGATCGCCTTGATCGAGCCCGGCTCGACTCCCTCGCCGGATCCGCGCCAACCGACGATCTGGTCCTTGTGGAGGGTCAGGGTCATGCGACGCCGGAAGTAGGCCGAGCAGAAGCCGAGCAGCGCGTCGCCGATGTCCTCTCGCATCTCCGCGTTCTCGAGCAGGATCGAAGCGCGGACGAGGCGGCCCTCGGGAGTGGCGTTCCGGGTTGCGGTGTCGTCCGCCGCGTCCGGCGGCGGCGCCTCGGCGGCCGCGGGGTCGGCCTCGTGCTCGGCGGCCGCCTCGCCGGGGCCGTCGAGCTCGTGGCGCAGCGACGGGAAGAGCGCGAGCTCCTCGGAGCTGATCTCGAGCTCGGCCGCCGCCTCCTGCCGGCGCTGGTGGCGCTCGGCGGACGCTCGCCGCTGGAGCCGGTCGAGAGACTCCGCCGCCGCAGCCTCTCTGGGGGCCGCTGGCACGGCAACCTGCGGAGCGCTCCGCGGACGCACCCCGCCGATTTCACCGGCGGCCAGACGCTTCGAGATCCCGGCGATCAGCGGCGGCATCTGGACCCCGTAAAGCCGCGCCAGGGTCTCGTAGATTCGGACCTCGAGCCCGACGAAGCTGGTCACCATGAGGCCGGTCATGAGCCCGAGCTCGTCTTCGATCAGGAGGTTCTCGGGGTTGAGGTTGGCGAGCAGGAGCTTGCGTCCCTCGGTGCGGAAGGGCACGATCTCGTAGCGTCGCGCGATCCTCGGCGAGATGATGCGTGCGAGCTCTTCGCCCACGCCTTGCAGCTCGACCGCGGTCACCGGGCGGCTGTGGTGGAACCGCCCCAGCGCCTGGACCAGGGACGACTCGCTCATCACCCCCAGGTCGAGCACGACGGTGTCCGCCCGGCGGTCGGAGAGGCCCATGTTCTCGACCACCGTCCGGTACTGATCCGGGCTCAGAGCGCCCTCACGGAGCAGGAAGCTGGCGAACCCGCGGTCCTTCATGGCACTGCGACAACGACCTCCGCGACCATGCAGGATACCAGAGAAGCTGGAGCCTCCCTCGGCCTTCCGACGCTGTCCTGGGAACACCACCTCCTAGAGCGTGGACAGCGGGTCGACGTCGACGGTCCGACGGACGCTCGCCGCCAGCGGCAGCGCCTCGAGGCGGTCGAGCGCCGCGCCGAGCGCGGCACGGGACGGCGAGGTGAGGAGCACCTGCCATCGCCACTGGCCCCGCAGCCGCTCCAGCGGGGCCGGCGCCGGACCGCGGACCCGGAGGTCGTCGGGAACCGGGCGCAGCGCGCCGGCGGCCTGCTCCGCGGCTTCGCGGGCCGCGCTCTCGGCGGCGGCCTCGAAGCGGACCAGCGCCAGCCGCGCTGCAGGCGGCCAGCCGAAGGCCCGACGGAAGACCATCTCCTCCTCGAGAAAGGCGGCCACGTCGTGGCGGGCGGCGTGCCGCACCGCCGGGTGCTCGGGGTGGTAGGACTGAACCACCACCCGGCCCGGTCGGGCGCCGCGGCCGGAGCGGCCGGCGACCTGGGTCAGGAGCTGGAAGGTCCGCTCGGCGGCACGAAAGTCGGGCAGGCCGAGCAGCCCGTCGGCCGAGATGACCCCGGTCAGGGTCACCGCCGGGAAGTGGTGGCCCTTGGCGACCATCTGGGTTCCGACCAGAACCTGGATCCCACCGGCCGCGAACGCCCCCAGAGTCGACTCCAGCCCGCCGCTGCGGCGCACCGTGTCGCGGTCGAGGATTGCCGAGCTGATCCCGGGGTGCAGCCGCTCGAGGTGAAAGGCGACCTTTTCGGTTCCGGCCCCGACCGCGTCCAGCAGCTCGCCGCGGCACATGGGGCACGAGGACGGCACCCCGCCGCGGGCCCCGCAGTGGTGGCAGCGCAGGCCGCGTGAACGCCGGTGCAGCACCATCGCCACCGAGCAGTCCGGGCACACGATGCGGTGCCCGCATTCGCGGCACAGCAGCACCGGCGCCCAGCCCCGGCGCGGCATCAACAGAATCGCCTGCTCGCCGCGGCCGAGGGTCTCCGCGAGCCGCTGCCTGAGCGCGACGGAGAACAGGGTCCGTCCGTGCTCTCCGGGCTCGCCGGGCTGGCCGCGGAGATCGACCACCTCGACCGTGGGGAGCTCGTTCCCGGCGACCCGGCGGGTCAGCCGGAGCCGTTCGGCGCGACCCCGCAGGTGCAGTGCGGCGGCCTCGGCCGAGGGGGTTGCCGAGCACAGCAGCACCGGGATGCCCAGTCGCTGACCCAGGACCAGAGCGATGTCCCGGGCGTGGTAGCGCGGTGCCTCCTGCTGCTTGTAGGCGCCGTCGTGCTCCTCGTCGACCACGATCAGGCCGAGCCGCTCGACCGGAGCGAACAGGGCCGAGCGCGGCCCCACCACCAGCGGCAGCTCTCCCGAGCGCACCGCCAACCACTGGCGCCACCTCTCACCCTCCGATTGCGCCGAGTGGAGCACCGCCACCCTGGAGCCGAAGCGGGACTCCACCGCACCGACGGCGGCCGGCGTGAGCCCGATCTCCGGCACCAGGACCACGCCGCCGCGGCCGGCGGCGAGCGCCGACTCGAGGCACTGGAGATAGACCTCGGTCTTTCCGGAGCCGGTCACCCCCTCGAGCAGGATCGGCGCGAAGCCGCCGGCGGCCAGCGCCGCCTGCACCCGCTCGACCGCGGCTCGCTGCTCGTCGGTCAGGACCACCCGGGGAGCGCCGCCCAGCGACCACCGCGCGCGCTGCGTGCGACGCTGGGTGAACAGCGTGACCAGCCCGGCGGCGGCAGCCGCCCGAACCGTGGCCGGTGCGCAGCCGACAGCGGCGCAGACCTCGGACACGAGCGCCGGACGTCCCTGATCGGCGAGCCACTCCACGATCGCCCGGCGGCTGCGGGCGCGACCGGCCGCCGCGACGAGCTCGTCGAGCGGGCGATCGGAAAGCGCGATCGCAGGCACCTCCGCCGATGGAGGCCGGTCGCGCCGTCGGCGGCGCCAGCGGACGAGGCCGGCCTCGACCAGGGCCGCGACCGGAGCGCGGCTCGAGACGCCGGCTTCGGCGAGCAGGGTCGGCAGTCGGCGCCGGGAGGTGGCCTTGAGGACCTCGAGCACCGCCCGCTGCCGGTCGGGCAGCCGCTCGAGGTCAGCGGCCACCCCCGCCGGAGTGACCTCCACCTCCTCGACGTCGCCGCGGAGCAGCGCCGCGGGGAGCATGGCCGCCAGCGTGTCCCCGAGCGGGCAGCGGTAGTACGACGAGACGAAGTCAGCCAGCTCGAGCAGGTGGTCGGGCAGGAGGGGATCTGTATCCAGCACCTCGAGCAGGTCGCGCACCGAGGCCGGCTCGAGCCCGGTGTCGGGCTCCACCGCGACGACCACGCCGTTGGCCTGACGCGCCCGCACCGGAACCCGAACCCGGATGCCCCGTCGAACCAGCGGTTCGAGCCGCTCCGGGATCCGATAGGTGAGGGGCTCGGGGGCGCTCTTCGGCACCGCGACCCGGGCGTAGCTCACGGTCGTGACCCGTCGAGCAGGCGGTGCGTGACGGCGTCGGCGAGCTCGCCCGCACGGTGCTTCTGGAGGTGGTGCCCGCCGCTGGGAAATACGAGCCTCTCGGCGTTCGGGAACAGGTTCGCGAGCTCGGCCTGGATCTCGGGCTCGCTGAGCCGATCGTCGCGCGCCGAGGCGGCCAGCACCGGGAGCTCGATCGACCGTATGGTCGCTTCGAGGACCGCGAAGTCGACCGAGGCGAGCAGGCCGAGGTGCAGGTGCAGCTCCCCCCGGCCGGAGGGCGGCGGAATTCCGAGCGAGGTGTAGAGGCCCCGGGCCACCAGGGAGAACGCCGAGCCGACGGCCGGCAGACCGGCGATCCGGAGCAGGCGCCGGTAGACCTCGGGCGACCACCGCATCGCCCGGTGGGGACGGACCCCCAGCGAGGCCACCAGGGCCAGGCCGCGGAAGCGGTCGGGCGCCGCGCCGGCGGCGAGGATCACCGCCCCTCCGCTGAACGAGTGGGCGAGCAGCGCCGGGCGCTCGAGCTCGAGAGCGTCGGCGACGGCGGTCACGGCCCGTGCCCAGTCGGCAACCGTCGTTCCGGGTGTGGCCGGGCTGCCGCCGCACCCCGGCAGCTCGACCCGTACGACCCGCCAGCGGGTCGCGAGGCACGGGCCCAGGTAGCGGAAGTCGCGCACCGAGCCGGGCAGGCCGTGGGTGCAGAGGATCGCCGGAGCGCCGGGGTCACCCTCCTCGGCGACCACCATCGCTCCCGCCGCGGTCTCCAGGAGCCGCGTCGGCGGATCGGTGGGTCCAGGTGCTGCGCTCATGTCGGCGTGTGATTCTACCGTTCCACGGGGCCTCCGGGCGGTATCGGCCGGGGTCGAGGGAAGAGAGCTGTCGGCGGCGGCTGTTACATGGAATGTCCTGCGAACCTCGAGTCGGCTGCCCTCGCGGGCGCCTCGTCCTGGCTCGGTTCGTGAGTTCAACTGGAGGCCACCCGATGACACCAGAGCGAGTTCGCAGCCCCTTCGGGCTCGACCAGATCGGCATCCGCAACGTCCGCAAGGTGCACTGGAATCACAACACCGCGCTCCTCTATGAGGATGTCATTTCCCGCAACGAGGGTCACATCGGCCACCTCGGGCCGGTCATCGTCCGTACCGGTCTCCACACCGGTCGGGCGGCCAAGGACAAGTTCATCGTCGAGGAGCCTGAAACGCGGGACCAGGTCTGGTGGGGCTCCGTCAATCGGCCGATCTCACAGCAGGTCTTCGAGAACATGTTCCGCCGGCTGCAGGCCTACCTCCAGGACCGTGACGTGTGGGTGCAGGACTGCTTCGCGGGGGCGGACCCGGGCTACCGTCTGCCGATCCGGATCATCACCGTGCGGGCGTGGCATTCGATGTTCGCCCGCAACATGTTCATCCAGGCCACCGACGAGGAGCTCGCCCGGCACGTGCCGGAGTTCACGGTGCTGCACGCCCCGAACTTCCAGGCCATCCCCGAGGTGGACGGGACCAACTCGGAGGCGTTCATTCTGCTCAACCTGGCGCGCAAGCTGGTCCTGATCGGCGGGACCAGCTACGCCGGCGAGATCAAGAAGTCGGTCTTCACGGTGCTGAACTACCTGCTGCCGGCGCAGAAGGTGCTCCCGATGCACTGCTCGGCCAACGTCGGCCCGGAGGGCGACGTGGCGATCTTCTTCGGCCTCTCGGGCACCGGCAAGACGACCCTCTCCGCGGACGCCCGGCGGGGACTGATCGGCGACGACGAGCACGGTTGGTCCGACGACGGCGTCTTCAACTTCGAAGGCGGCTGCTACGCCAAGGTGATCCGGCTGAGCGAGGAGTCCGAGCCGGAGATCTTCGCCACCACCAGGATGTTCGGTACCGTGCTCGAGAACGTCGGCTACGACGTGATCACCCGCAAGCTCGACCTGGACGACGACAGCCTCACCGAGAACACCCGCGCCGCCTACCCGCTGAGCCACATTCCCAACTCGGTGCCGGACGGTAGGGGTGGCCATCCCGCGAACATCGTGTTCCTGACCTGCGACGCCTTCGGGGTGCTGCCGCCGATCGCGCGCCTGACGCCGGAGCAGGCCATGTACCACTTCATCTCGGGCTACACCGCCAAGGTCGCCGGGACCGAGGCCGGCGTCACCGAGCCGTCCGCGACCTTCTCGGCCTGCTTCGGGGCGCCGTTCATGGTGCGGCCGCCCTCGTTCTACGCCGAGCTGCTCGCCGAGAAGATCCGAGCCCACAACGCCCGCTGCTGGCTGGTCAACACCGGCTGGACCGGGGGGGCCTTCGGGGTCGGCCACCGGATGCCGATCCGCCACACTCGGGCGTTGCTGGACGCGGCCCTCGAAGGCCGGCTGGATGACGTCGAGACCCGGCTCGATCCGGTGTTCGGGATCGAGGTGCCGAAGGCGGTCGCCGGGATTCCGTCCGAGCTTCTCGATCCGCGCTCGACCTGGAGTGACCCCGCCGCCTTCGACGCCCGGGCGCGTGAGCTGGCGGTGCGCTTCGACCGCAACTTCGAGCAGTTCGCGAGCGAGGTCTCGGCCGAGGTGCGTGCTGCCGGCCCGCGGCTGGGGTGAAGCTCGGAGGTTCGAGAGGGCCGGCTGCGTTCGTCGGGTCCTCGAGGTACCCTGAGCCGGCGATGACGAAGCCGCGACGGTCACCGGAGCACAGGGTCCACGGCGACCTCGAGGGCCGTCGGGGCGCGGTGCGGGATGCGGTCCTGCGCGTGGTGAGCTCGATCCCGGAAGGCCGGGTGATGACCTACGGGCAGATCGCCGCGGTGATCGGCAGCCGCGTGTCGCCGCGCGCGGTCGGCTGGATTCTCCACGGCTGTCCCGAGGACCTTCCGTGGCAGCGGGTGGTCAACGCTGCCGGCGGGTGCTCCACCGACCGGCTGCCTGACGTTCCGGCCGGCCTCCAGCGAGCCCTGCTGGAGCGCGAGGGAGTGACCTTCTCCGATCGCGGGACCCTCGACCTCGACCGTTACCGCTGGTGGCCTGAGGCGAACGTCGCCGGCGAGATCGGCATCGACGACTGGTGAGGGCGCGGCGCGAGCGACCACGTGCTACCGCCGTGGTCTGTCTCGATCACGGGTCCGGCGCGGCGGCGAGGACGAGGAGCCGCGCCCGCTCGATCAGACCGAGCGTGCGGCAGCGGCGCCAGAACTCCGCGATCGCCTCGAGCTGGCGGGCGCCGATGTGAAACGCGAGGTGGCGCTCGAGATAGGCCCGGGCCAGCGGCTCCGGCCACCCCGCCGGTCCCGCGTGGCGGGCCGCGAGTGCACCGAGGCGGAGCAGGTTGGCGTCGCGACGGGCCCTGAGCCGCTCGGGCAGGTCGCCGAGGTCGTCCGACGCCCGGGCCATCCAGGCGGCGAAGACGAATGGCAGGCCGGTGAGCTGCTTCCATGCCTGCCCGAGGTCGAGCTGGTAGGGAAACTCGGACGAGCTCGGCCGGGCGGTGACCACCTTGTCGCCGATCAGCAGCAGAGTGTCGGGACGCGGAGCCCGGCCGGCGGCGGCTTCGCCCGCGAGTGGGTCGAGCACCGGGGCGCACCCGGTGAGATCCGCCAGCACCACTGCGGTCAGCGCAGCCGAGGTGTGACTGTCGAGATCGACCGCCACTCGTCGAACGGACTCCAGCGGGGTGCGGCTGAACAGCCGGACGGTGAGGGTGTCGCCGTCGGACCCGATCCCTCCGACCGGGACCAGCGCGAGCGGCACCGGCGAGGTCTGGTAGTCGATCACCGGACACAGCGCGAGTTCGAACCGCCGATCCAACAGCCCACCGAGGAGGCGGCTGGGGACCTCCCGGACGACGTCGATGCGGTCCTCCTCGACGAGGCCGGCGACCAAGGGGACAGAGTTCAGATAGCTGACGGCACCGACGACCGGCACGGGGCGACCTCCGGCGGCGAATCTACACGATCCGGACCGGCGGCAGGCTCAGGCGCCCGAGGCCGGCGGATCCGGATCGGCGAGGGTGGCGTGGTCGTGGGGCATGCTGCCGCGGCGCGAGCGCAGGTAGGCGAGCGGGGTGACGTGGAGCAGATTGGAGACGCGGGAGGTGTAGACGTCGGCCGAGCGCTCGAGCTGATGGGCGAGGTGGCTCTTGTCGTTGCCGGAGCGCAGCAGGGGACCCCAATTGGGGTTGCCGACCTCGGCGGCGGCCTTGGCCAGAGGGGCGATCTCGGCGTCGAGGGCCTCGAGCTCGCTGCGGCGGACGGCGATCTCCTCGAGCAGCCTTCCGGGCGCCGCCACGCCGGCAGGGGCGTAGCCGAGAGTGTGCCGCTGGTGGGCGAGACGAAGGGTTGCGAGACGGCCTTCGAGCCGCTCCTTGGTGGCCATCATGGCCGCCAACCGGGCCTCCGTGGGACGGAAGTCGGCCAGCGCCTCGAGCTCCTCCTCGAGCTCGCGCAGGATCAGGGCCGTGCGCCACCGGAGCACGCTCTTGGACAGCCTGACGTCGGCCCAGATGTGGTCGCCGACGAACAGGATGCGGTCGCCGGCCAGCTCGAGGTAGTCCTCCACTCTGGCCGCGTCGCCGCCCTGGTAGACCCCCGGGCCGGGGATCCTGCCGACCAGGGGCCGCAGCAGGCCGCTGTCGTCGACGACGGTGAACATCGGCAGCCTGAGGGTGAAGAAGTCGGGCTTGCGCGCGCTGACGATGACCAGCTCGAAGAGGTCGCCCCACGTGACTCCTGCGGGCAGGTGAGGGTCGAAGGCCCACGCCATGATGGCCGCGGTGTAGGTCCACTCGGCGTTGGTGACGATCATGAGCCGCTTGCCCGCCTCGCGCTGGTCGAGCAGCGCCAGCGGCGCCTCGGGATCGGTGACCACGAAGCGGGCGGGGTCGGCGATGATCCGGGCCTTCAGCGTGCCCTCGACGTGGGCGTGGTCGAGGGCCTGCTTCACGTGGGCGTAGAGGTCGGCGTAGCCCTGGACCCCGGTCAGCCTGCCGGCATCCCAGAGCTCCACGAGCTGGGCCCACAGACAGCCCTCGGAGAGCGAGAAAAGGGTGTTGAGGAAGACATACCGGGGCTCGGAGAGGTCGACCGGTGTGTGGCGGTAGGCGTTGCGCTGGGCCTCGAAGCCGAGCGGTCGGGTGCCGTGGAATGCGCGCGTCACATAGCCGAATCGGTTGGCCTTGACGATGTTGCCGAGCTCGGTGTCGAGCACCAGTCCACGGATCACCAACCCAGGGTCGAACTCGAGCTGACCGACAGGCCACCCGCCCTCTGCGAGGTGGTCGCGGACCTGCAGGTAGGCCATGCGTTCCCACTCCTCGATCCGATAGTGGACCAGCGTGTAGTCCATGTCGTAGCCGATCGCTCCGATCGCGCGCAGGTTCAGCGTCCGGGCGGAAAACACACGCCGTCCGGGCGACACGACGGCAGGGCTTTCGGGTGCGTTCATCTCTCCTCCAGCTGCCGCGACAGCCTACCGCGCCGGACCCCACACCGCTACCGGGACGGGGCGGCGAAGCCACGGAGGCACCCAGGCTAAGCGCGGGCGAGCCTGACCCTCGTTTCTCGGGGCGAGTCACAAGCCCGATAGGGCGCCGTATCCCGAACCGGCCGCCCGTCGGCCGCTGCCCGAACCCGGATTCTCGCCTCCCCTTGAACGGAAGCGGCCGCATTCGCTCACCCGTAACTTGGGTTGCGGGCACGGCCCTCGCTGGGCCTCTGAGTGCTTGCGGTTCAAACTCCGGCCGTCACGCGTCTTTGCGCACCAGGACCCGCTCGGCGGTCTCGTGGTCGAGGGCGAACACGGTCTGGTCGACCGCGACCACCAACGAGGGGTGGCGCTGTCGGACCTCGAGCCTCGCCCCCTGGAACAGGCCGAGGTCGGTCAACCGGGTGAGTGCGCCGGCGTCGTCCGGAAGCAGGAGCGCGACCCGGGCGCTGTGGCCGGTCGGAAGCTCGGCGAGCCTCCCGAGAGAGACCACGTCGCTGCGGTCGCAGCAGGCGCCGCGTGGCACCTCGCGGCCGTGTGGGCAGCTCCGGGGGTGGCCGAGGAAGGTGCAGACCGCGTCGGTGTCGTCGTCGTCGAGCTCGTGCTCCATGCGGCACGCCGCCCGGTCGGCGGCCTCGATCTCCAGCCCGAGCAGCTGGGTGTAGAGCACCTCTGTCAGCCTGTGACGGCGGATCAGCTTCCGCGCCAACGCAGTGCCGGTCGCGGTGAGCGCGAGGCGGCCCTCGTGGTCGGCCACGTGGCCGCCCAGTGAGAGGTGGAGCAGGGCGGTCCGCCAGACGGCCGGGTCGCCGCCGAGCTCGGTGTGGAGGTGAACAGGGTCGAGAGACTCGCCGAGCTCGTCCGCGGTCCACAGCGCTTCGAGGACCTCGTCGCAGGCGTCGTCGTCGGAGAGCGCGTGACTCGGAACGATCATCGCCGGACCCTCTCGAACACGCGGCGCGCCCAGCGCAGCACCACCGAGTCGTCCGCGATGAAGCTGTAGCCGCAGTGGGGGCAGCACAGGCTCCGGCAGCCGGCCGCCATCGGGCAGCCGGTCGGGCACGCCTCGCGCGCCGGGAAGCGGCGCCCGCAGAGCGGGCACGCCACCTCGCGGGGCCCGGGATCTACAGCGGCAGGCGCAGGGTTCGCAGCAGCCAATTGAGGATCCCTCCGACCAGGAACGCGAACGGGACGATGAAGGCGACCATCGCCGACGCCGTCCGCAGCCCGCGCTCCTTGATCATCATGAAGAAGTTGGCGATACAGGGCACGAACAGGGTGATGACCACCAGCGACACGACCACCTGGACCCCGTCCAACAGGCCCTCGTGCTGCAGCTTGAGCAGGCCGGCGGCGCCGTAGTCGCGGCGAAGGAACCCGATCAGGAACGCGTCGGCGGTCTCCGGCGGGAGGCCGAGCAGACCCGACACCAGCGGTTCGCAGAGGCGCTGCAGCACCGGCAGGACCCCGGCCAGGTCGAGCGCCCACAGCAGGATGGTGCCGAGCACGAAGAGCGGGACCGCCTCCTTGAGGTACCACTCGGTGCGGGCGAGCGTCTTGACCACGATGTTGCCGAGGCTCGGCACCCGGAGCGGCGGCATCTCGAGCAGGAAGTACGAGGCTGCGGCCGGGAATCAGTCGGGATGCCGCCCACCCGACGCCCGACCATCGTCCCGGACACCACTCCGGCCCAGACCAGCGTGCCGAGCGGCGTCATCGAGGCGAGCATGGCGAGGATCACCCCGAGCTGGGCCGAGCAGGGCACCCCGAGGGCGAGCAGCAGCGTGACCAGCACGCGCTCCTTGCGGGTCGGCAGGATCCGCGTGGTCAGCGTGGCCATGGTGTCGCAGCCGAGGCCGAGCACCATCGGCAGCACCGCCTTGCCGTTGAGCCCCATCGACCCGGAACACCCGGTTGAGCATGACCGCCAGCCGCGGAAGGTAGCCGGAGTCCTCGAGCAGCCCGAAGAAGATGAAGAAGGTGCCGACCACGGGCAGCACGATCGCGATGGCGTAGGTGAGCGCCATGCGTCACCACCCCGTACTCGCCGACCAGGAAGTCTCGGGCTGCCTGCCACGGCAGCACCCGCTCGACGAGCGCACGTGACGGCGGGCGTGATCCAGCCCTCGAAGAGCCCACCCTCCATGAGGTCGACCAGCGTGCCGGCGCCGAACACGCCGACCAGCTCGTAGGCGGCGAAGAGCACCAGCGCGAGCACCGGAATGCCCCAGACCGGGTGCATCGAGAGCGATCCGAGGCGATCGCGCAGCGAGTCGGCGGCTGCGCGCGGTCGACGCGGTAGACGCTGCGCAGCAGGGCCGCGACGGCCCGTGACGGGCCTCTGCGATGGCGGCGGCCACGGGCCGCCGAGCGTGCGCTCGAGGGTCTCGGCACGCATCGCGTCGATCAGCGTCCTCGCGGCAGGGGCGAGCCGGTTCGCCGAGCCCACTCCGCAGGTGCCGGTCCCCGGCCAGCAGCATCAGCGGCGAGGCCGCGGCGGCCGGGTCCGAGCTCGTCCGGCAGCGCGCGCCGCGACCTCGAGCGCCGCGCGCTCGACCGCCGCGGGGTAGGACACCGTCAGGGCGCCACGGCGCGCCTCCCAAGGCGGCGCCGGGATCCGCTCGAGCCCGCGATCCCGGATGGCGGTGGTCGCCAGCACCGGCACGCCGAGGCGCTGCTCGAGCTGGTCGCCGCTCGACCTCGAGCCCGAGGTCTGCGGGCCTCGTCCTGGAGGTTGAGCACGAGCAGCTGGCGGCGGCCGAGCTCGGCCGAGCTGCACGCGTCAGGTAGAGCGCCCGGCGCAGGTTCTTGATGTCGCCGACCTGGACGACCAGGGCTTCGGGCTCGGCGAGCAGGATGTCGCGCGTGACGCGCTCGTCCTCCGACTGGGGCGGCAGCGAGTTGGTGCCGGGCGTGTCGACGATCTCGGGTTGCGAAGGCGCAGGGCCGCGCGAGCCCCGGGTGATCTCCACCGTGGTGCCGGGGTAGTTGCAGACCGTGACGTAGCGTCGGGTCAACGCGCCGAAGATCACGCTCTTGCCCACGTTCGGGTTGCCGACCAGCAGCAGGGGCGGACACTGGATGTCGGACGGTGCAACGGCCATCAGGCGGGCCTCCGGGACGACGACCGGCCACGGTGTCCGGCGCGGAAGTCAATCATAGTTAACTTCATGGCGGTGGTCGAGCCTTGGCGCCCGGCGGTCCTCTCGAACGAGCCCTTCTCGTTGCAGTACTTGAGATCGTCTCGACATGTGGTCAATCGACCTTGACACTGCCGGTGGAGGCCCGTAGATTGGAGAGTATGGCGGATGCCGAGACCATCTGGCGGCAGTTCGAGGCCAACGAGATCACCCACTCGGCGGCCCACTACCTGCTGGCCATCGCGACACTCGGGGAGCATGCGGGCGAGGCGCCGCGGGCGGCCGACGTCGCTCGCCACCTCGAGGTCAGCCGGGCCGCGGTCTCGCTGCAGCTCAAGGGTCTGCGTGAGCATGGCCTGGTCGAGCTCGGCCGCGACCGCCGGCTGCGCCTGACCCGGGAAGGCGCCGACCTGGTGGCGCGGGTGGCGTCGAAGCGGCGCGTGCTGAGGGTCTTCTTCAGCGAGGTGCTCGGCGTCCCAGAGGCGGTGGCCGAGCTCGACGCGTGCAAGATGGAGCACCTGATCTCGGAGGCCTCGAGTGGGGCCCTGGTCCGCCTGCTGCGCTTCCTCCGTTCGGGCCATCCCGCCGCCGAGGAGGCGCTCGACGCCTACGGGCGGGTCACCGACCGGTGTCCTCCGGGACGCCGGTGCGACCTCTGCACCGAGGTCTGCCTGCTGCGTGCCGGCAGCGGGTCGGTCTGAGCGCCGGGCGCAGCTCATGGCTGCGCCGAGATGTGCTCCCCTGTGCCCCCTCATTGTGCGCCCTCCCGCGAGCCGGTGCCGGCATCGGTCCGGGGATCATTGTCAAGCAATGTTGACGGATGTGTCAAGCAACCTTAACGAGAGTTCAGGAAGCTGGTCCCGGGTCCCGGCCGGAGCGCGCTGGTTTACAGTGGTGCGGGTCCTGGGCGGTCCCCTCACGCTGTCGCAGCGGGATCGGGGTCGGTCCGTTCCACCAGGGGGGTGCCATGGGACGCAGCCTGATTCGAGTCGCCGGCTTCGCCGCGCTGCTCTTCGCCGCCACGGCGGCGTCGGCCGCCGTACCGAGCCCGGAGGAGTTCCTCGGCCGGAAGGTGGGTGAAGACCGCTTCCTCGCGTCCTGGGAGCAGGTCGTGGCTTACCACAGAGTGGTGGCGGAGGGGTCCGCCCGGGTGGCGATCGAGAGCGCCGGGACCTCGACTCTCGGCCACGACATCCCGGTCGTGATCGTGACCTCGCAGGCCAACCAGAGCCGGCTCGATCGTACCGGGAGATCGCGCGCCAGCTCGCGAACGCCGACCGCCTGCACCCCGGCCGAGATCGGGCAGCTGGTCGGCGAGGGGCAGGCGATCGTGCTGGTGACCTGCACGATCCACGGCAACGAGGTCGGCTCGACCCAGATGTCCATGGAGCTGGTGCACGAGCTCGCGACCAGCCGCGACCCGGAGATCGGGCAGTGGCTCGACCACGTGATCCTGCTGCTGATGCCGTCGATCAACCCCGACGGGCAGGTGATCGTGATCGAGTGGTACAACCGCTAGCTCGGGACCGAGTACGAAGGCAGCTCGATGCCGTGGCTCTACCACCACTACGTCGGCCACGACGACAACCGCGACTTCTACATGCTGACCCAGAAGGAGACCCGGGCGGTCAACGACCTGCTCTACCACCGCTGGTTCCCGCAGGTCTTCCTCGACGAGCACCAGATGGGGTCGACCGGGCCGCGGATGTTCGTCCCGCCCCAGACCGACCCCCTCGCCGACGAGGTGCACCTCGCTGGTCTTCCGCCAGGCCGACCTGCTCGGCACGATGATGGCCTGCGGCTGGAGGAGCACGGCCACACCGGGGTCGGGTCAGAACATGATCTTCGACAGCTACTGGCCGGGGGGCACGCGCAACACCGCGTGGTGGAAGAACGTCACCGGCCTGCTGACCGAGGTCGCGAGCGCGCAGCATGCAACCCCGATCTTCGTCGATCCGAACGAGCTTCGCGGCTCGGCCAAGGGGTTGCCCGAGTACCGTCGCCAGGCCAACTTCCCGTCGCCGTGGCCGGGCGGCTGGTGGCGCCTGCGGGACATCATCGACTACGAGCTGGTCGCCACCAAGGCGTTGATCGAGACCGTCGCCCGTGAGCGCCGGTCGTTTCTGAGCAATCTCGCGACCATCGCCGGTGAGGCCGCACGGCGAGGCAGAACCCAGGCGCCGTTCGCTTTTCTCGTACCGCCCGGGCAGCACGACCCGGTGGCGGCGGGCCGACTGGTCGAGCTGATGCTGCGTCACGGGGTCCGGGTGTCGCAGGCGGCCGAGACCCTCGAGGTGGGCGCGGCGCGCTACCCGGCCGGGACCTGGGTGCTGCCCGCCGACCAGCCCTACCGCGAGTTCCTGATGACCATGCTGCGACCCCAGCGCTACCCCGAGGTGGTGCCGTTTCCGGACGGCCCGGTGCTCGAGCCCTACGACGCCACGACCTGGTCGCTGCCGATCTCGATGGGGGTGAAGGTGGTCGAGGCCGAGACGCCGGTCTCCGGAAAGGTGAAGCCGTTCGAGCGTATGGCCTGGCCGGAGGTCCGGGTCGGTCCTGCGAAGGGCGGTTGGCTGCTGCCCCACGCGGCCGACTCGGTCTTCCTCGCGATGAACCGGTTGCTCGCCCGCGGGGCCGAGCTCCGCTGGCTCGAACGGCCGCTGGCCGGCTCGGCCCGGGGCGACGTGTGGGTGCCGCCGGACGCCATCTCACGATCCGACCTTCAGGCGCTGGTCGACGAGCTTCACCTTCCGGTCGTCGCGCTCGACCGGCAGCCCTCGGGGCCGGCCCTGGCGCCGCGACCGATCCGGGTCGGGTTGTTCAAGCCGTGGCGGGCCTCCATGGACGAGGGCTGGACCCGCTTCCTGCTCGAGCAGAACGAGTTTCCTTTCGTGACTCTGGCCAACGACGACCTGCGTTCGGGCGCCTTCGTCGGACGGGTCGACCTGGTGCTGCTGCCCGATGTCGAAGCGACGGTGATCGTGAAGGGCGAGCCGGGCTCCGAGCGCGCCCGACGGTGGGCCACGCCGCTGCCGCCGGAGTACTCGGGGGGAATTGGTCCCGAAGGCAACGAGCATCTCAAGCGCTGGGTGCTCGGCGGCGGGACGGTGGTGGCGTTGAACGGATCGGTGCCCTACCTGATCGAGCTGCTCGACCTGCCCGTGGAGGACGTGCGCGCGAGGCTCTCGGCGAAGGACCTCACCTGTCCCGGCGCCATGCTCCGGCTCGAGGTCGACACCGCGCATCCGCTCGCCTACGGCATGCGGCCGGACGAGGCGGGTTACTTCGACGGCTCGCCGATCCTGGCGACCCGGGTTCCGGACGGACGCTTCACCCGCACGGTGGTGGCCCGCTACCCGGACGATGCCCGCGATGTCCTGGTCAGCGGCTGGCTCGAGGGGGCCGAGCACCTCGAGCGGCGGGCCGCCGTGGTCGAGGTCGGTGTCGGCAAGGGCCGGGTGGTGCTGATCGCGTTCAAGCCCCAGAACCGGGCCCAGACCCACCGCACCTTCAAGCTGCTGTTCAACGCCCTGTATCTGCCCGGCCTCGAGGAGCTGGAGCTGCCGTGAGGAGCGGCTGAGGGACCGAGTCGGGGAGGGGGTCGCCGACTCGGGAGGGGTTGATGAGGGTGGGGGAGGTTCATCGACTCTCCTGCTGATGCTCGGTGCTCGGGAGGTCGTGCGTTTCCCGGAGGGGGTCCTTCGACTCGCTCGCTGACATGGCGGTAGCTCGGAAGTGGGTGGCGTTGCCGGAGGGGATCCTTCGACTCGCTCGCTGCGCTCGCTCGCTCAGGATGACGGGAAAGGGGGCTGACGCTCGCTCGCTCAGGATGACGGGAAAGGGGGCTGACGCTCGCTCGCTCAGGATGACGGGAAAGGGGGCTGACGCTCGCTCGCTCAGGATGACGGGAGAGGGGAGGCTGACGCTCGCTCTCCGGGGCCATCGGGTCCCGGAACGGCCGTCGCCGTACCCGGCTTCCCATGCTTCTCCCCCGCGGGTGGCACGATTTCGAAGGATCGGCCACCCTAGCAGCAACGGAAGGGAGCGGGCGAGTGCATGTCCTCGATCTTTCGATCTTCATCATCTACATGGTCGCCATGCTGGGCATCGGCTTCTACTTCATGCGCCGCAACGTCGGCGGCGACGACTACTACGTCGGCGGGCGCGAGATGGGCAGCCTCCACGTCGGCATGTCGGTGGTGGCCACCGACGTCGGCGGCGGCTTCTCGATCGGCCTCGGCGGCCTCGGCTTCACCATGGGCCTGTCCGGCTCGTGGATGCTGTTCACCGGCCTGCTCGGCGCCTGGCTGAGCGCGGTCGTCCTGATCCCCAGGGTCAAGAGCAACCCGGCGTTCGCCGACGCCATGACGTTCCCCGACGTGTTCCGCCACTTCTACAGCCCGGGCGTGGCGCTGCTCGCCGGAATCATCTCCGCGATCGGCTACGTCGGCTTCACCAGCTCGCAGATCCTCGCCGGGGCCAAGCTCGCCGACGGCACCTTCACCGGGATCGACCTCGACACCGCGCTGGTGGTGATGGGCGTCGTCGCGGTCGGCTACACGGTGATGGGCGGGCTCAAGGCGGTCATCTACACCGACACCGTGCAGTGGGCGGTCCTGATCTTCGGCCTGGTCTTCGTCGGCCTGCCGGTCTCGTACCACGCGGTGGGGGGCTGGGAGGCCGTCCGCAGCACCCTGCGCCCGGAGATGCTCACCCTCACCAATCTCTCCTGGCAGGACCTCGTCAACTGGATGGTCACCATCGTGCCGATCTGGTTCGTCGGGATGACCCTCTACCAGCGGATCTACGCCTGCGCCGACGAGCGCACCGCGAAACGGGCGTGGTTCGTCGCCGGCCTCCTCGAGTGGCCGGTGATGGCCATCATGGGCGTGGCGCTGGGCGTGCTCGCCAGGGTCGCCGCCGACCAGGGCATGTTCGACTACCTGGGACCGGAGAACATCGCCCAGACCGACCCCGAGACCGGCCTGCCGATGCTGCTGCGCACCGTGCTGCCGGTGGGGCTGATGGGGGTGATGATGTCGGCCTACTTCTCGGCCATCCTGTCGACCGCCGACAGCTGTCTGATGGCGTGCTCGGGCAACGTCGTGACCGACATCGTCGGCCACTTCCGCCGCATCGACCCCAGGAGCCGGAGCTTCCTCCGATTCTCCCAGCTCGCCACGCTGGTGCTGGGCGTGGCGGCTCTGCTTCTGGCCGCGACCATGACCACCGTGCTCGACCTGATGCTGTACTCCTACGCTTTCATGGTGTCGGGCCTGCTGGTGCCCATCATCGGGGCCCTGTTCTGGCGGCGATCGAGTAACGCCGGCGCGCTGGCCGCGATGCTGGTCGGCGGCGGCACCACCGTCGCCCTCGAGCTGCTGCCGGTGCAGCTCCCCTTCGGCCTGGACAGCAACGTCTTCGGAATCGCGGCCTCCGCGTTCTCGTTTTGCGCGGGTTCGTTTCTGATACCCGGGTCGCCGAACCTCGCCGGGACCTCGTCGCGAGACGTCCCGACCCCTTGATCGGGCGGAGGCAGGCGTTCCGTTGGATGCTCCGGGCGGCAGCTCGACGGCGGATCCTGTAAGCTGGGGATCAGGGTTGATCGACCAGCCTACAGCCGCGTGCCCTTCCGAACGGGACCCCGCGCGGCGGCAGTTGACCGGCGACCCGCCGACGCCTGGGATCGATCGCGAGGCGGTCGTCCTGATTGCTGAGTCCCACAAACCGCATCCAGGAGGTGCACCATACGAGCCAAGAAGCGTTTCTTCCGCGAGCCGCCGCCCCTTCCCGACCACCGCGTCAACGAGCGCATCCGACTGTCTCCGGTGCGCGTCATCGACGCGGACGGCAGCCAGATCGGCGTGATCCCGGTCGACGAGGCGCGAGCCGCCGCCCGCGGCCAGGGTCTCGACCTGGTCGAGATCGCGCCCGACGTCAGGCCGCCGGTCTGCAAGATCATGGACTACGGCAAGTACATGTTCGACAAGGGAAAGAAGGCGAAGGAGGCCAGGCAGCGGCAGACCCAGATCGAGATCAAGGAGGTCAAGCTGCGTCCCAACATCGGCGACCACGACCTCGAGACCAAGCTGAAGCGGGCCGAGAAGTTCCTCGCCAGCGGCAACCACGTTCGGCTGACGGTGATGTTCCGGCGCCGCGAGATGCGCCGGCCCGAGAACGGCTACCAGCTCCTCGAGCGCGCCGTCGAGCACCTGGGCGATGCCGCCGTCGTCGCACAGGCCCCGCCCCCGACCCTCGAGAACCGCGACCTTTCCATGCTGCTCAAACCGGCCTGAACGGAGGCCGCGCCGGCCGGAAGATGGACCCGGCCGGCGACGGCTCTGCGGGCGACTGGTCTCCGTCTGCTGCGGACTGGAGTCCGTTTCAGTGGCCGTGTGAGAATGCCCCGCATGGCGAAACCCCGGGGCAGACTCCCGAATCTGCTGGTCATCGGTGTTGCCAAGTGCGGCACGAGCGGCCTCCACTACTACCTGAGCCACCACCCCGAGATCACGATGTCGGCCTGCAAGGAGCCGAACTTCTTCATCGAGGAGCGCAACTGGAAGCGGGGTTTCCAGTGGTACACCTCGCAGTTCCGGGGTGATGCGAGGGTCTTCGGCGAATCCTCGCAGGCGTACTCGAACTTCCCGCGCTTTCAGGGCGTGGCGCAGCGCATCGCTGAGCACATCCCCGACGTCAAGATGATCTACCTGGTGCGGGATCCCATTGATCGCGCGGTGTCGCACTACGTTCAGAACCTCGCGAGCGGCAAGGAAACACGATCGCTGAGCCAAGCGCTTCGGGCAGCACTCGCCGGTGACGATGCGGTCACCTATCTCTCCCGAGGCAGGTACTGCACACAGCTCCGGCCGTTCCTGGACTGTTTTGACCGCTCGCAGCTCCTGGTGATCACGTCGAGAGCTCTGCACGACCGCCGGCTGGAGACGCTCCAGAAGGTCTTCCGGTTCCTCGGCGTCGATCCGGAGTTCAGCTGCCAGGAGCACACCGTCGTCCGTCACCCTTCGAGCAGCAAACGCCGAAACACTCGCCTCGGCATGTTGATTCAGAATACCGTTGGAGACCGGATCTACCGCCACCTCAGGGGGCATCACCGACACTGGTTCAAGACCATCGTCTACGGACCGTTCTCCCGTCCGATCGAGGAGCCTGAGATCGCACCTGCGGTGAGAGCGGCCCTCCAGCGGCGGTTCTCCTCTGACGTGAAGAGACTGGAAGAGCTGACCGGCCAGTCCTTCAGCCATTGGCCTTCCGCCTCGTGACGTGACTGACCTCGTGCCCTCAGCGGTCCTCGATCCAGATCGCCTCGACCAGCTCCGGCGAGGTCGCGCCGCGCTTCTGGACCCGCGGGGCGATGTAATCGGTCTGCGGTTGGTAGCCGAGAACGGTGCGGGGATGCGGCACGAAGGACCGGTTCGCGACCTCGAAGTCGAACGAGCGCAGCAGCGCACCGTCGGGCTGCCGTGTCACGCGCAGCTCGTAGTCGCCGTCCACCAGCCAGTCCGACAGCACGAACGGCCGTGCGGTGGCCTCCTTGCCCTTCGGATGCGGGTGGTAGAGGCTGATCTCGGCGTGCCGGAAGTGCCCCTCGCGGTAGTGGCCCTGGGTGCGCTGGCTGTGGGCCACCGCCGCACCATCGCGGTACAGCGTGACGAACGGCCGGCCGCGGACCGTGCCCGGCGCCAGGTCCATGCCGCCGAGCCAGTAGTTGACGACCGGGAACGCCTCGCCCTTGTGCGAGCCCATGGTCAGGAAGGCGAACGTCCGCCAGTAGCCGTCGAACTGGTAGGTTGCACCCGGGTTGAACGGATCGTCGCCGCCATCGACCCGGACCAGCTTGACGGGCATCCGGGTCACCGGCACACCGTCGACCACGAACACGATCGTGTAGATGCCGGGCTCGCTGAGTGAGACATCGGCTGGCGTCTCGACCTGGACCCGGCCGTAGATCCCTTCCTTGGGGCGGTACTCCTTGGCAAACGGGAAGCTCGCGACGATCTGGCCTGCCGGTGCGAGGACCGCGACCACGGCGTTGAACTCTCCGTTCGGCGCGAAGATGACCCTGTAGTCCGTGAACGAGATCAGCCCCGAGGTGTCATCGAGGTACGTGTCGAGCACCTTCTCGAAGTCGAAGGTCGGCGGGTGCTGCGCGGCCGTTGCCGCACCCGGCCACGCCGTCACCGCCAAGAGCACTACGCCGAGCGCGGTTGCGAACAGCCATGCGAGGGTCGGGGTCCCGGTCATCGTGGTTCTCCTGTCTGCTCGTTCTGGTGAGCACCGGCGCGGCCAAGCACTGAGCCGAGCCCCGTCGTGCCCTCACCGAGTACTCGCCGAACGACCAGCAGACGGGCCACGCGCCCCCGTCTCGGGCGTCGGGGTCGATCTGCCGCGGTTTTCGCGTGAACGAGGTGTTCACGAGAGATGATCATCAATTCCCTCATGTCGTCAGTGAGGTGCATAGGGAGAACCTGCCGATCCACCTTGTCCCACGTGGCCGGAGAGGGGATCGTGCGGGCACCTTTTTCAGGCCGGGTCCGATGGGATTTCAGCTCCCGCTTGGTCAAGGGCTGGTGGAGACGTTCCCGGAGCGGGGGGGCTCCGCTCCCGCGGTCAGCAGGGACTCGTGGTCCTGGCCGAAGGGGTCGCAGGATCGGCTTTGCCGAGTCGCAAACGCGGCAGCCACGCCATGTGATGTCAGCGAGTGCACTGCGGAGTTATCGTCACATTACGTGCCTGGCCCTCTTAAAGGGCCTACACCCAAAGACCCCGAGGCCCTATCATGGTGAGACAGTGAATCGTGGTGAGCTTCCACCGGTGCGACGAGAAAGAGCATGGCGGGGCGCCTGTTCGTCCACCGTGGCGCACCGTGGTCTGCCGGATCGGGAGCGTGTCGAACGCACATGAGGAGGACGGTGCTCCGTCGCGGGTCCGGTCTGGCAAGGAGGAGAGGATGAGGGGGAACGTCTTCACGAGGTGGTGCTCGTTTGCGGTCTTCTCGGTCGTGTCGGTGGCCGCGGCGGTCGGGCCGGGAACGGCTTCTGCGCAGGATCCCGGGTCGTCAGCGCTCGGGGCTCGCGAGGCGGCGAACATCGGCGACCCCGACCTCGCGCCGGACGGGTTCGGGCTCCAGGCGAACATTGACTTCGTGTCGGCCGAGGAGTTCGTCTGCGACGACACGACCGGGAATTGCGACTGGTCCAACTGCGGGCTGAGCTACTGGTGCGCCTGGGCCGAATCACACTACGTCGAGGCGGCGGTGGAGATCCCGTCGGGCGCGCTGATGACGGGATTCCGGGTCCTCTACTCCGACACCGACGCCGTCTACGACTTGAACGTCGGCATGAGCCGCGCCTACACCGACCAGTTCGGCCAGGGGGAAACGAACCTCGCCAGCTGGTGGTCGAGCGGGAGCCCAGGGTACGGCGACGCGTACGTCGACCTCAGCCCCGACGTCACGGTCGTGCGCCGCTACAGCACCGGCTTCATGACCCACGGCTACCAGTCGTACGTGCTCCGCGCTATGGCGCCGAAGAACGGCGGCTGTCGCCTGCGTGGCGTCGCGGTCTTCTGGGCCCGCCAGATCAGCCCCGCGCCCGTGGACGCGACATTCGATGACGTCCCCGCGGGCCACTGGGCGTTCCAGCACATCGAGGCGCTCTCGAGCTCGGGCATCACCGCCGGCTGCGGGGGCGGCAACTTCTGCCCGGACTCCCCGCTGACCCGGGCGCAGATGGCGGTCTTCCTGGCCAAGGCGCTGGGGCTGCACTGGGCGTACTGAGGCCACGCTCCATTGGTGCCCGAAAACGTCGGGAAGTGGGCCTGGCCGCGGCGGTTTCCTGGGGATTTCCGTCCGGTGCCAGGTATCACGATCTCACCATCGGATCGATCGCGGTTCCCCACCTCTGGCTGCCGTCCACCTCTCGGTGAGTCCGAGGCGCCATCATTGTGAGAAAGTGATACCTGACACGCTGGCGACATCAACACCCAGTTCGCGCTCTTCTACCCCGAGAAACGCCCCTTCTTCCTCGAGGGAGGCGACCTCTTCGAAACCCGGATCGACGCCGTCTACACCCGCACCGTCGCCGACCCCGAGTGGGGCGCCAAGCTGACCGGCAAGGCCGGCTCGAACGCCCTCGGCGTCTTCACCGCGCGCGACACCGTCACCAACCTGCTGATCCCGGGCGCCGAGTAGTCGAGCGCGACCTCGCTCGACGAGTCCACCACCGACACGGTCCTCCGCTACCGCCGCGACGTCGGCCAGTCCTCCACGCTCGGCTTCCTCGCCACCGACCGCGAGGGCAACGGTTACTTCAACCGGGTCGCCGGGTTCGACGGCGTGCTGCGGGCGTCACCAACGGACGCATTCCGTTTCCAGGCCCTCGGCTCGAGCACCCGCTACCCGGAGGAGGTGCGCAACGCTTTCGACCAGCCCGACGGCGACTTCGACGGCAGCGCCCTCGACGTCAAGTACCTGCACGACACGCGGACCTGGGACTGGTACGGCGTCTACAAGCGGGTCTCGCCCGGCTTCCGCGCCGATCTCGGGTACGTGCCTCAGGTCGGCTACGACTTCTTTGACGTCGGCTGGGGCCACACCTGGAACCACGACCCCGGCCACTGGTACACCCTGCTCAACGTCGGCTCGGGCTACGAGGAGGAGCACGACGCCGACGGCGGGCTGCTCCACCGCTCTGCGACCTTCTGGTTCAACTACAACGGTCCGTACGAGTCCCATGCCAATGTCAACGCCTACCTCGGGCGGAGGTCGTACCAGTCGGTCGAGTTCGACGACGACCACTTCGACGGATGCGTCGGCTTCCGACCCTTCGCCGACCTCTGGCTCCACGTGCACTGGAACGCGGGCGACCGCATCGACTACGCCAACGTCCGCGCCGGCCGCGTGCTCACCTTGTCCCCGACCATCCAGTACCGGCTCGGCCGCCACCTGCTGGCGAGCCTCGACCACACCTACCAGACGCTCGACGTCGAGGGCGGCAGGCTCTACACCGCGAACGTGAGCGAGCTGCGCCTCGTCTACCAGGTCAACCAGCGCGCCTTCGTGCGCGCGATCCTGCAGCGCTTCGACTACCGCCGCGACGCCGACCTCTACTCCCTGCCGGTCGAGACCCACGACCAGCGCCTGCTCAGCCAGCTCCTGTTCTCGTACAAGATCAACCCGCGGACCGTGCTTTTCCTGGGCTACTCTGATGCGGCCCAGGGAAGCCAGGAGTACGCGCTGACCCGGGTCGAGCGCTCGCTGTTCTTCAAGATCGGCTACGCCTGGGTGCTCTGATCCGCCGGACGGCTTGACCCACCTCCTCCCGCGCTCCACATTGGTTGCAACGACACAGCGCGAAACGAGAGGGAGGTCGCCGATGTCCACGGTCGATCGTCCGGGGTTTCTCCGTGGATGGGGTCGATGCACTGCTGGGGCAGCACTCGCGACACTCATACTCCTGCCCGCCCTTTCGTGCGTAGTTCTCACTGGTTCCAGCCGCGTCAGCATGCAGCAGGCAATGGCAGCCTTGATGATCGAACTCAGTTGGAGCTACAAGTCCCTCCAAGGACCCTTTTGGCCTCAGCAGGCATCCGGCTCAACCGCGAGCGGTCACGTCGCGTCATCCGGCTCTGCCCTGTACGTCGCGGCGAGCGCGCACGCCACCGGCAGCAACGCCACCAACTGGCGCACCGACCTCGGCCTCCACGCGGTCGGAGCCCAGAGCGCCGGCTACACGCTCGAGCTCCTCGAGCACGGGTCCGCGAACGGCTCGCCTCGCACGGTGAGCCGGACCCTCGACGCGGGCCGCTGCGTCGAGCTCGCCGATCTGCTCGAGACGGAGTTCGGCTTCACCGGCAAGGCGGCGCTGCGGATCACGCCGACCTCGGGCGCCCTCGCGATCACCAGCCGGACCTACAACCTGCTCGCCGCCGGCAACGACTTGGGTCTACCGGCCGGCGCGACCTTCGGCCAGTTCATCCCCGCCGCGCACGGGTCGGAGTCGATCGCCTACGGGGATGAAGGTCTCCTGGTCCAGCTCGCGCACGATCCATCGGGAGCCACCGGCTTCCGAACCAACCTCGGGCTGCTCAACGTCACGGCGCTGGCGGCCATGGTCGAGATCAACCTTCAGACGGCCGACGGCTCAGCGCTCGGCAGGGTGACGGTCGGCCTCGCACCCTACGAGTACCACCAGGTCGACCGCATCTTCGAACGCGTGACGTCCGAGCGGGTCGCCGACGGGACCGCCGTGGTCCGCACGACCACCGAGGGGGCCGCCGTCCTCGCCTACGCGTCGGTGGTCGACAACCTCACCGGGGACCCGGTGGCGATGATGGCCACACCAACAAGCACGATCTCGAGCCAGCTCGGCCGACCGCTGGTGATCGCCGCCGGCGCCCACGCGCCCGGCGCTGCCGGCACGAACTGGCGCACCGACCTCGAGGTCCACAACGCCGGGACGGGCCCGATCCAGTACTCGATCGACCTGCTCGAGCACGCCACGGACAACTCCTCGCCGCGGACGGCGAGCTTCACGCTCGAGCCCGGCCGCAGCCGCAGGTTCACCGACGTGCTCGCCGAGGTGTTCTCCTTCACCGGCCAGGCGGCGCTGCGAGTCACGCCGGACGCGCCCGGCCTGGTGGTCACGAGCCGGACCTACAACCTGCTCGGAGCCGGCAACGCCCTCGCCCTCCCTGCCGGGGCGACCTTCGGCCAGTTCATCCCCGCCGCGGCCGAGACCGACGCGATCTCGGCCGGCGACGAGGGACGGCTGATCCAGCTCCGCCAGGACGAGCGGGCGCGCACCAACCTGATCCTGGTCAACGCCACCGGCGCGCCCCTCACCATCGAGGTCGAGCTGCACGGAAGCGACGGCGGCCTGCTCGGGACGGTCTCGCAGCCGCTCACTCCCTTCGAGTACCGCCAGCTCAACCGGGCCTTCGAGCTCGCGACGTCGCAGCCGGTCCCGACGGGCTTCGCGGTGGTCCGCACCGCCACTTCGAACGGCGCCTTCTTCGCCCTGGCGTCGGTGGTCGACAACCGCACCGGCGACCCGGTGGCGATCCCGGCCGCAATTGTCCGTCGCTCCACGCCTCCAAACGTGGAGGCGTGGGTCGAACGCGTCTTCGAGATGCTCCGATTGATCGACAGCGAAGGAGGAGGCAATCTCGAGGACGCAGTCGCGCTCGCACAATCCCTCGGTCCGGAAGGGCTTGCGTCGAGGGCCGTCCAGTGGTGGCCGGGCATTGCCAGCCAGGTGCCAGGAGGATTCCGCCTCGACGTCGGCGACAGCTTCGTCGGTCCTTTCGGAGACGTCATCTCCGGCACCACCACCGTCGACCTCTCCGGTCTCGCGGCGTCCTCAGACGCGGTCACGGGCCCGGTCACTCTCACTTCCGAGGCGATGGACGCCAGCGGCGAGGGCACCCGCTCAGCCTGGACGACCTCGACCATGGACCTCGATGTCTCTCCGACCGGAACCGTGACCGGCGACATCGCGATCGAAGGCGGCCCCTCTGACGCTGGCGAGCCCGGCGCCGCCACCACGACCGGCACCCTTCAGTTCGACACCGCCGTGTGCCTCTACTACCCCATCGGCGGCACCTTGACCTTCGACGTCGACGGCGACACCCACACCGTCACCTTCGGGCCGCAGTGCGACGGGACCTTCGACTACCAGGGCCCCGAGGAGGTCGACTTCTCCCAGTACCACTCCGTCACCGTGCGGGCGCTCAACCTGTCGATCTCGCTGCGCTCCGAAAGCCCGGCCTGCAGCGACATCGGACCGTCCAACCAGAGCTTCATCTGGAACAGCTACGACGGCACGTGGACCGGCAACACCTACCACTACGCCGCGCAGTACGGCGCTCCGCCGGCGGTCATCAGCCAGGACCTCGTGGTGACGCCGCGACCCGGCGCGGGCAAGGTCGGCTTCACCGCCTGGGAGCAGACCGTCGACTCCCAGGACCCGGAGCACGTCGTCACGACCACCGTCACGATCACCGGCCACGACCTTCCCATGCTGTTCACTGGATACGGCTACGAGACCAGGTTCCCCGGCACCGCAACCTGCAACTCCCTCAACGTGAGTGTCCGGAAGACCTCCCCCGGGAGCCCGTGCGTCTATGTCGTCGACAGCGTGACCTGCCGCGATTCGAGCGGTGTGGTGGTGACGATCCAGTAGGTAGGCGCGCCGAACCGATACGACAGCGGGCGGCGGTCTGAGCTGCCGCCCTCAAACCGAAGACAGGTCCGGTGCCAGGTGTCACGATCTCACCATCGGATCGATCGCGGTTCCCCAACTCTGGCTGCCGCCCACCTCTCGGTGAGTCCGAGGCGCCATCATTGTGAGAAAGTGATACCTGACACGCTGCTGAAATAGTGATACCTCACGATCGCGCTCGACATGCTACGGTGGGTCGAACCGTTCATGATGTGGAAAGGAGGCCCCCCATGGGACCCAGTGGTCGGAGGTCTTTTCCCGTAGTGTGCGCCCCCCTGCTCCTCTTTGCGGCAATGGCCGACGCGCAGTCACGAAACCAGGTGTCGTCGGACGGATTCGGCGGAGAGGCGCAACTGACCGCCTACTACGCGGCGCGATGGGTGCCGTACGACGGGACTCCAACCCCGGACCAGGACAACATCTCGGGCTACATCGGTCCAACCAACACGCAGCAGTACAATTACTACTGGACTCAGATCGAGCTCCCCAACGGGGCCTCCCTCGATGGTCTCGACTTCCTCGTCTACGACAACGACGCCAACGGTCACATCGGGTGCGGACTCATCTGGACCCAGGGGGCCTTTCCCAGCGAAGGGGATCCTGACCCTGCGTTCGACTACGCCGGCGGAGCCATGACCGGCGATGGCGACACTCCCGGGTACACG
Source organism: uncultured Acidobacteriota bacterium (assembly GCA_963714745.1). GTDB lineage: Bacteria > Acidobacteriota > Thermoanaerobaculia > Thermoanaerobaculales > Sulfomarinibacteraceae > CAVQPK01. The sequence goes on along the minus strand of CAVQPK010000004.1, from coordinate 12,709 downwards.
GTGCTGACCGCGAGCATGATCCCGAGGATCATCCACGCCTGGTACGATCTCGACGGTGATGGAGCGGCCTCTGCTGCGGCCTACTATCTGAGCTGCTACGCCATCCAGGGCGATTCGACCAACACCGTCCGCCTCTGGGGCGCCCTGGTCCACTGGCACCGCACCATCTCCCCCGCCCCGGCCTCGGCGACATTCGCTGACGTCCCCGCGGGCCACTGGGCGTTCCAGCACATCGAGGCGCTCTCGAGCTCGGGCATCACCGCCGGCTGCGGGGGCGGCAACTTCTGCCCGGACTCCCCGCTGACCCGGGCGCAGATGGCGGTCTTCCTGGCCAAGGCGCTGGGGCTGCACTGGGCGTACTGAGGACACGCTCCATTGGTGCCCGAAAACGTCGGGAAGTGGGCCTGGCCGCGGCGGTTTCCTGGGGATTTCAGGGCGGGCGCCAATGTGGTCCCAAAGACGTCAAGCAGGGCACCGCGGCGACGGCTCAGTCGAGGCGCAGGACGACGTCCTGCGGCGGGTTGACGAAAGGGCGCCACCAGTCGTCGTCCGGGAACCACGTGGCGAGCGTGGCCGGGTCGTCCGGCACCGGGTTGGGGTTGGCGCCGTCGCCGAAGACGCGCGGCCGCGAGAACCGGATCCGGGCACCGGTGCAACGCCCCTCCTCGACGATCGGCTCGAGGGCGCCGTTGGGGAAGCTCCGCTGCCAACCCCCACGGCCGTGCGTGAACCCGCGGGCCTGAAACGTGAGGCAGGTCCGGACGCATTGACTGTGCGCGGTGACGACCCCGGGCCGGCGCGCGTCGACCTGGATCAGCCACACCTCGTCCTCGGGGAAGTGGTAGTCGTCGAGGTGGCCGGACAAGGGCGTCAGCGTGGCAACCGGCTCCTGCTCGTCAGGGACTCGGCTCCCGCCAGGCGACACCTACTTCGTGTCTGGGGCACTGCCGATCTTGCTGAGCTCATCGGCATCTGCAAGGTCACGGGGTCGATCTGACGCGGTTTTCGCTTGAACGAGGTGTTCACGGGAGATGATCATCACCTCCTGCCCGTCGATCTCGACGGTGCGGATGCCGTCGAAGATGACTCGATTGCTGACCCCTTTCAGGCTGGTGAGGATGTCGATCCGGTTCGGCTCGACGCCCAGATGGACCGCGCCGCCCCCGTGCTCGAGAATCTCCCGAGGGATACCAGCGCCTCCGAAACCGAACTCGGTGAGCGCGTTCATGACTCGGTCGGCATTTTCGAGAGTCGGGTTGATCAAGACGTCGATGTCTTGGGTGGTTCGCACATACCCGTAGTAGTTGACTGCGAAGCCGCCGACGACTGCGTACTGCACCCCGTGCCTGCGGAAGAGCGCGAGCAGCTCCTTCATGTCGTCAGTGAGCTTCATACGGAGAGCCTACCAATCCACCTTCTCCCACGTGGCCTTCTTGACCATGGGCATCGACCCCCACGCTGGACCCCACCGGCGCGCCTGCAGAACGGCGAACTCCTCCAGCCGTTCCTGCGGGCTCATCTCGGAGAGGCGCCGATGCTCGGCAGCGTTCTCCTCTTCGAACGACCTGAAGATCCGGACTGCTGGAGTCTTCCGCTGCCGCATTCCACGTGCCTCACGAGCTTCGACAGAGTGGCGTTTCCCCGTGCGGAGATTCTAACCGGTCTCGCCGATGAGAGAGGGGCTGACCCCTTCCCCGTGCGAGCTTGACGGGACCCTCCCGGAGCGGGGGGGACTCGGCACCCGCCGTCAGGAGCGATTTGTGGTCCTGGCCGAGGGGGTGTCGCAGGCCCAAGGGGCCGGAGAGGGTGGGGGGCGGTCTAGGACCACTCGCTCGTGGCGGTGGGACGAGTCCCGCCTTTGGCACCATCCCGAGACGACGAAGGGCCGGCTTTTGCCGGTGCGGAGGCGGGTGTTGATCGTGACGGGGACTCGGCACCCGCCGTCAGGAGCGATGTGTGGTCCTGGCCGAGGGGGTCGCAGGCCCAAGGGGCCGGAGAGGGTGGGGGGCGGTCTAGGACCACTCGCTCGTGGCGGTGGGACGAGTCCCCCCTTTGGCACCATCCCGAGACGACGAAGGGCCGGCTTTTGCCGGTGCGGAGGCGGGTGTTGATCGTGACGGGGACTCGGCACCCGCCGTCAGGAGCGATGTGTGGTCCTGGCCGAGGGGGTCGCAGGCCCAAGGGGCCGGAGAGGGTGGGGGGCGGTCTAGGACCACTCGCTCGTGGCGGTGGGACGAGTCCCGCCTTTGGCACCATCCCGAGACGACGAAGGGCCGGCGTGAGCCGGCCCGCAGTCGCGAGTGGATGGTGCGAAAGGGGGACTCGAACCCCCATGTCCTTGCGGACACAAGATCCTGAATCTTGCGCGTCTACCAATTCCGCCACTTTCGCACGCGCACCGGGAATCTTAGGGACCGGGCCCTCGGGTGTCAAGGTTCGGGCTATGCTCGCGGCCGGGGAGACACGCCGGTGACAGCAGATTGGGACGACACGCTCGAGGGAGGGGATGCGGCCGACGCCGCCGACGGTCCGGCGCCCGAGGTGCTGCCGGATGAGGAGGTGCTCGGGCTGATCCGGGCGCGCGGGCGCCGCGGGTTGACGATGGCACAGCTGGTGGCGCACGTGCTGGCTGCACGGGGCGGTTCGCGGTCCGAGCTGCGCCGCGATCTGCGGCGTGCGGTGCGGCGGCTCGAGCGGGCCGCGGCAGTGGTGGTCGGACGGGGCAAACGCTACTTCACCACCGAGGCCTCCGACCTGGCCGCGGGGCGCCTGCGGACGGGCCCGGGCGGTCTCCTCCTGGTCGACCTCGAGGGCGTGCGGGGGCAGCCGGTGGCGATCCCGCCGCGACGCACTCGCGGGGCCCTGCCCGGCGACCGGGTGATGGTGCGGCTCGAACGGACCCGCCGCGATGCACGGGACCGCGGCCTCGGCGAGGGCGTGGTGGTGCGGGTCCTGGAGCGCGCGAGACGGACCCTGGTCGGCCGCTGGACGGTGGCCGCGGGAGGACGCCCGCACGTGCGACCGTTCGACCGGCGGGTGCGGCTGGCGGTGTGGCCGTCGCTGCCGTCCGGGGTCGGCGAGCCGGAGGACGGCGAGCTGGTCGTGGTGAGCCTGGACGAGGTCTCCGAACGTGGCAGCCACGCCCGGGGCACGGTGATCGAACGGCTCGGCGCGATGGGCGACCCCGGCATCGAGGAGCGTGTGGTCATCCGGCTGTTCGAGCTCGAGGAGGAGTTCACGCCCGAGGTGAGGGCCGAGGTCGAGCGCATCGTGGCCGGGCCGGCGACGGTCGACCTCACCGGGCGGACGGACCTGCGGGGTGAGCCGGCGATCACGATCGACCCGGTGACCGCCCGGGACTTCGACGACGCGGTGTCGGCTCGTCCGGGGCCGGACGGTGCGATCGAGGTCGCGGTCCACATCGCCGACGTCGCCCACTTCGTGTGCCCGGGCAGCCTGCTCGACGACGCGGCGCGATCCCGGGGCACCAGTGTCTACTTTCCCGGCCGGTGTCTGCCGATGCTTCCCGAGCAGCTGTCCGGCGACCTGTGCTCGCTGCGGCCCGAGGTCGACCGCCAAGCGATGACGGTGCGGTTCTCCGTCCGCCCCGACGGCGAGGTGCGGCGCCCCGAGCTGGTCGAGTCGGTGATCCGGTCGCGGCGGCGATGCACCTACGGCGAGGTCTTCGGATGGCTCGAGACGCCTGCCGATCGCTGGCCGGCCGAGACCGCCGGCTTCGCCGAGTCGCTGCGTCTGGTCTCGGAGGCCGCGGATCGTCTGGGCAGGGCGCGTCGCGCCCGCGGCAGCCTCGACTTCGACCTCTCAGAGCCCGAGCTGCTGCTCGACCCGGAGGGCCGGGTGACGTCGGTGCAGGCGAGCGCCCGCAACCGCGCCCACCGTCTGATCGAGGAGCTGATGGTGGCCGCCAACCAGGTGGTCGCCCGCCGCCTCGAGGAGGAGTCAGCCCCGGCGCTGTACCGTGCCCACGATGCCCCTGACCCCGCCCGGCTCGAGGAGCTGGCGGTGCTGCTGGGCGAGCTCGGGCACCGGCTCCCGGCCGCCGAGCCTCGGCGGGCGTCGCCGGGGGATCTCCAGGCCGTCCTGGAGCGGATCGCGGGCCGGCCGGAGGAGCGGCTGCTGGCGACCCTGGTGCTGCGCAGCCTGGCGCGGGCGTCCTACAGCCCCCGACCCCGCGGGCACTACGCGCTCGCCACCGACGACTACCTCCACTTCACCAGCCCGATCCGGCGCTATCCGGACCTGGTGGTGCACCGGGCGGTCAAGGCGGTGCTGCGTGGCGAGGGCCGCGAGCGCCTCCCGTCGGGCGCCGCGCTGGATGCGCTGGCACTCTCCACCACCGCGGCCGAGCAGCGCGCCGAGGCTGCCGAGCGCGAGGTGATCCGGTGGAAGACGCTGGTCTACCTCGCCGACCGGGTGGGCGAGATCTTCGACGGGGTGATCACGGGCGTGACCTCGTTCGGGGTCTTCGTCGAGCTCGCCGAGGTGATGGTGGACGGCCTGATCCACGTCGCCGACCTGGGTGACGACTACTACCACCACGACGAGCGGCGTCACCAGCTGGTCGGCGAAGGCAGCGGCCGGCGGCTTCGGCTCGGGGACGCGATCAGGGTGCGTCTGATCCGGGTCGACCTCGAGGCTCTGCAGACCCAGCTGCTGCCGGTCGACGTCCGCCCGCAGCCGCCTCGCGGCGCGCGCCGCGGAGGGCGCCGCCGGCGCGGCTGAGGTTGGAGGTTCCCCGGCGCCGGACGAGCCGGGGTGTTCCGGGCCGAGGATGCGGATCGCATGGTGTTCGCATGCGGTGCCGGCGGCTGCCCCGGTCAGCGGGATACGGGCTGCGAAAGTGAATGAGCAGGCGGCGTGTTACCCTCGGTGTGCCCTCGTGCCGGAGACGTCCAGCCGGTGTTCGGCGCGCTTCAGCGCCGGGCGTCGGCGTCACCGGCGTTCGGGCCGGTGTCGGCGGCGGGCGACCGTTGCCGACGGCCCGGTTGCGGGGTCCGCGACCCCGAGGGCAACGGAGAGTCGGATCATGCAGCAACCTGACGCGCGTCCCACGACGGGCAGTCGACCTGCCGTCGCGCACTGGCCGGGGCCCCGCCCCGACGAGGCGCCAGGGCGGCCGGTCGTGGTGGGCGAGGCTCTGGTCGACGTCTTCCCCGACGGGAGCCGGCGGCCGGGCGGCGCCCCGTTCAACGTGGCATGGCACCTGAGGGGGTTCGGGCTCGATCCGGTGCTCATCACCCGGGTCGGCGACGACGCGGACGGCGCCCGGCTGACGGCGTCGCTCCGCGACTGGGGGATGGAGGTTTCAGGGATCCAGGTGGACCGGGAGCGTCCGACGGGCCAGGTGGTGGTCCGACTGGAGAACGGCCAAGCCCGCTACGAGATCCTCCCCGACCAGGCGTGGGACCGGATCGACGCTGCGGAGGCCGAGCGTGCGGCGGGGCTCGCGGATGGGCTGCTGTGCCACGGCTCGCTGGCATGCCGCAGCCGCCCGTCCGCGCAGGCTGTCGAAGGCCTGCGCCAGCGCGCCCGGGGCCGCCTGTTCGTCGACCTCAACCTGCGCGAGCCCTGGTGGAGGGCGGGGGAGGTCGAGCTGCTGCTGGTCGGGGCGCGCTGGATCAAGGTCAACGGAGACGAGCTCCGGGAGGTGGCCGGTGCCGAGGGCGAGGTGCTCGAAAGGGCCCGCCGCCTGGCCCGGCGCAGCGGCGCCGACGCGGTCCTGGTGACCCTCGGCGAGCTGGGAGCCGAGGTGGTGTGGCGTGAGCGCGACCACCTCGCCCTGCCGCCGCCCACGCCGGTCGAAGTGGTCGACACAGTGGGCGCCGGCGACGCGTTCACGGCGGTCGCGCTGCTCGGCCTGACCCTCGGGTGGGGCGCGAGGACGTGGTTGCCGCGAGCGCTCGACTTCGCGGCCGGCGTGTGTGGGGTGCGGGGCGCGGTGATCGAGGACCGCGCGGTGTATCGCCGGCTGATCTCGAGCTGGGAGGCGGGCCCGTGAGCGGCGACGACGGACTGGACATTCTGCTGATCAGCGTCCACGGCCTGATCCGGTCGCGCGATCCGGAGCTGGGTCGCGACCCGGACACCGGCGGGCAGGTGCGCTACGTGCTGGAGCTGGCGAAAGCCCTCGGCGAGCGGCCCGAGGTGGCGCGCGTCGAGCTGTTGACCCGTCAGGTTCTCGACCTGCGGGTCGGCGCCGACTATGCCGACCACCGGGAGCCGATCGGCGAACGCGCCTTCATCGTGCGTGTGCCCTGCGGACCCAACCGGTACCTGCGCAAGGAGACGCTGTGGCCCTACCTCGACGACTTCGTCGACCACGCGCTGCAGTACCTCCACCACCGCGACCGCCTTCCCGACGTGGTCCACGGCCACTACGCCGACGCCGGCTACGTGGCGCGGTGCATCGCCCGCCTGCTCAACCGGCCGCTGGTGCAGACCGGCCACTCGCTGGGCAGGGTCAAGCGCGATCGACTGCTCGAAAAGGGGCTGAGCGAGGAGACGATCGAGGAGCGGTACCACATCTCGAGGCGGATCGAGGAGGAGGAGCGCACCCTCGCCGCTGCCGATCTGGTCGTCGCCTCGACCCGCCAGGAGGTCGAAGAGCAGTACGGGCTCTACCGGAGCGCCGGCCGGTCGAAGATGCTGGTGATTCCGCCCGGGGTCGATCTGGCGAGCTTCAGACCGCCCCGTCGCGGCGATTCGCCGCCGGGGTTGGCCGACGACCTGAGGCGGTTCCTGCGTCACCCGAAACGACCGATGGTGGTGGCGGTGCAGCGGCCGGACGAGCGCAAGAACCTCGGCACGCTGATCGACGCGTACGCCGGCCGGCCGAGCCTGCGGCAGCGCGCCAACCTGGTGCTGATGGTCGGCAACCGCGGCGACATCGGTGACCTCGACGGGGGCCAGCGTCGGGTCATCGAGGACATGCTCCGTGCCATCGACCGGCATGACCTCTACGGACAGGTGGCCTACCCCAAGCAGCATCTCTCCGACGAGATCCCGGAGCTGCTGCGGTTCGCGGCCGCACGCGGCGGCGTGCTCGTCAACCCGGCGCTGACCGAACCCTTCGGGCTGACTCTGATCGAAGCCGCAGCCAGCGGACTTCCGGTGGTCGGGCCCACCGACGGCGGACCCCGGGAGATCGTGGAGAACTGCGGCCACGGGGTCCTGGTCGACCCGCTCGACGCCGGCGGGATGGCCGAGGCGATCGAGGGCATCCTCACCGACCGGCGGAGGTGGCGCCGGATGTCGCGAGCGGGCGCTCGCGGGGCGCGGCAGCACTACTCCTGGAGCGGACATGCGGCGCGGTACGTCAAGGCGGTGTCGCGGTTGGTGACGCGCAGGGCCCGCCGCGGCCCGGAGGTCGCAGCCGCAAACCGGCTGGCCCGGGCCGAGCGGCTCATGGTGGTGGACATCGACCACACGCTGATCGGCGACGAGGCGGGCCTTCAGCGCCTGCTCGAGCTGCTCGAGAGCCGCCGCGATCGGGTCGCGTTCGGGATCGCGACCGGGCGGGTGCTGGAGAGCGCGTCGAAGGTCCTCAGGGAGTGGTCGGTGCCGACCCCCGACGTGCTCGTGACCGCGGTGGGCAGCGAGATCCACTACGCCACCGGCGGCGGTCTGGTCGAGGACGCGGGTTGGGCGCACTCGATCGCGCACCGGTGGGAGCCGGACAGGATCCGCCGGCTGCTGGCCGAGGTTCCCGGGCTCGAGGCTCAACCCGAGGCGACCCAGCGAAGGTTCAAGATCAGCTACTTCGTGGAACCCGACGAGGCACCCGCGATCGCAGAGGTGCGGGCTCTGCTCAAGGACTCTGGCATCGCGGCCACGGTGGTCTACTCCCACGGCGCCTATCTCGACGTGCTGCCGGCGAGGGCCTCGAAGGGCAGAGCAGTGGCCCACCTCGCCCGCCGGTGGGGTCTGGCGCACGAGCAGATCCTGGTCGCCGGCGACTCGGGCAACGACGCCGACATGCTGCGATTCGGCGCACTCGGGGTCGTGGTCGGCAACTACTCGCCTGAGCTCGAGCGGGTCGGACGCCGGTCCAACGTGTTCATGGCCGAGGGCCATCACGCCTGGGGCGTGGTGGAGGGCATCCGCCATTGGGGCTTCTTCGGCCCTGACGGCGTGGGAGAGGACGATCGGGGGGCAGGCGAGTGATGGATCAGCTCGGGACGACGGTCGAGAATCATCGGCAGGCGCTGTTTCTGGTGATGCGCGAATGGCTCGGACTGGGGCGCTCGCTCCTGCTGCGGTCGGACCTCCAGGACGCTTTCCGAGCCCTGGCTGAGCGGGAGGAGTCGGTAGCCCGCCTCGCCGACACCCCCTTCGGCGAGGTGGTCGCGACGGCGCAGGAGGCAGTGGTCGAGGACCACAGCCTGTGCCTCGCGAATCGCCTCCGTGTCGGCAGGTGGCGGTATCTCAGTTGGCAGAGCGACCCGATGGAGTTCGTCGAGATCGACGTGTCGGGGTACCTCGCGCGCAAGGAGCGGCTGATTCTGGGTTCGGCGGCGGATGGCGACGCCTGGCCGCTCGAGATCGACCTGGCCCCGTTCCGATCGTCGCTGCCGCGGCTCAAGGAGCCGCACTCGATCGGGCGCGGCGTCGACTTTCTCAACCGCCGGCTGGCGAGCGAGCTGCTGGTCGATCCGGACCGCGGGCTCGACGACCTGTTCCGGTTCATGTCGATGCACAGCTGCCGCGGCAGCCAGCTGCTCATCAACGAGGTCATCGGCGACGTCGAGCAGCTGCGTACGGCGGTCCGGACCGGGATCCAGCTGCTCGACGAGGCGGATGTCGACGCCGGGTGGGACTCGGTCGCGGGGCCGATGAGGGCACTCGGCTTCGAGCCCGGGTGGGGCCGCACCGCGGAGCGCATGCGGGACACGTTGCGGCTCCTGCAGGATGTCCTCGAGGGGGCCGATCCCGGTACCCTTGCGGCTCTGGTCTCCAGAATCCCGATGATCTTCAGGGTGGCGATTCTGTCGCCGCACGGCTACTTCGGACAGTCGGGGGTGATGGGGTTGCCGGACACCGGCGGCCAGGTGGTGTACATCCTCGATCAGGTCCGCGCCCTGGAACGTGAGATGAGCCGGCGCCTCGCCGAGCAGGGGGTCGACTTCGAGCCTCAGATCGTCGTCGTGACGCGCCTGATCCCCGACAACCGGGGCACCACCTGCGACCAGCACCTCGAGCGCGTCATCGGCACCCGCCACGCCCGGATCCTGAGGGTGCCTTTCCGTTCGGCCTCCGGCGAAGTGCTGCCGAGCTGGGTCTCGCGTTTCGAGATCTGGCCCTACCTCGAGCGGTTCGTGCTCGAGGCCGAGAAGGAGCTCCTGGCGGAGCTCTCCGGCCGTCCGGACCTGATCATCGGCAACTACTCCGACGGCAATCTCGCCGCGACCCTGCTCGCCGAGCGGCTCGGGGTCACCCACTGCACGATCGCTCACGCTCTGGAGAAGTCGAAGTACCTGTTGTCGGACCTCTACTGGCAGGACAACGAGCCGCACTACCACTTCAGCTGCCAGTTCACGGCCGACCTGCTGGCGATGAACGCCTCCGACTTCATCATCACCTCCACCTACCAGGAGATCGCCGGCGGCGAAACCAGCGTGGGCCAGTACGAGAGCTACGAGTCGTTCACGTTGCCGGGGCTGTTCAGGGTGACGCGAGGCATCGACGTGTTCGACCCTCGGTTCAACATCGTTTCGCCGGGCGTCGACGAGACCGTCTACTTCTCCCACCGGCGGTCGGGCGACCGACACACCGCGCTGGTTCCGGAGATCGAGCGCCTGCTGTTCGAGCCCGGGGTTCCCGGTACCCGCGGCCAGCCGGGGGACCGCTCCAAGCCGATCGTGCTGTCGATGGCCCGGCTGGACCGGATCAAGAACCTCACCGGCCTGGTCGACTGGTTTGGCGGCAACGCTTCGCTGCGGGAGATGGCAAACCTCGTGATCGTCGGCGGGACCGTCGATTCCGAGGCCACCGCGGATGCCGAGGAGGCGGCCGAGGCCCGGCGGATGCACGAGCTCATCGAGGCGCGGCAGCTCGACGGCAGCATCCGGTGGGTGGGCCAGCTGCTGCCCAAGGCGTTGGCGGGTGAGCTCTACCGGGTGGTGGCCGACGGTCGTGGCGTGTTCGTCCAGCCGGCGCTCTTCGAGGCGTTCGGTCTGACCGTCATCGAGGCGATGGCGAGCGGCCTGCCGACCTTCGCCACCCGCTACGGCGGGCCGCTTGAGATCATCGAGCATGGGGTGTCGGGCTTCCACCTCGACCCCAACCACGGCAGCCGTGTGGCCGAGGAGCTGGCGGACTTCCTGAGCCGGAGCCGAGAGGACGCGCAGGTGTGGGAGAAGGTCTCGGCGGCCGCCGAGGCGCGTGTGGCGAGCCGGTACACCTGGCCGCTGTATGCCGACACGATCATGTCGCTGGCCAGGATCTACGGCTTCTGGCGTTTCCTCGGGCGACGGGGACAGGCGCCCACGAGGCGCTACCTCCAGATGCTGTACTCGCTGATGTTCAGGGTACGTGCCGGCACACTGTCCGGTTAGGCTGGTCCGGGTCCGAGGTTCGCGGTAGAGTGCCGCCGTGACGGCATCCGCAGATCGGCCCCTCCGCATCCTGCTGGTCGAGGACGACCCCGACATCCGCACGGTCGCGGCGTTGGCCCTCGAACGGATCGGGGGGTTCGAGGTCGAGACGTGCGACGACGGGCGGACCGCTCTGGAGCGCGCGGAGGTCCTCGCCCCCGACCTCGTGCTGCTCGACCTGATGATGCCGGGGCTGGACGGGACGGAGGTCCTGCGGCGGTTGCGCGAGCACCGCGGGCTCGGGACGACCCCGGTGGTGATGCTGACCGCGAGCTCCTCGAGCGCCGAGATCGACCGGTTGCGGGCGCTGGGCGCCACCGACGTGATCGTCAAGCCCTTCGACCCGCTGACCCTCGCCGACGCGGTGCGCAGCGCATGGCGATCCGGCCGCTGATGGGCGGGCGGGACGGGAGGTCCGGGATGTGGCGATCGGCGCTGATCTGGGTCGCGGTGCTCTCGGCCTGCGGGGGCCCGGCGCAGGAGGCGACGCCGATCGCCGACGGGGCGTCGGGCCGGGTCCTCACCGTGGGTTCGATTTCCCTCAGCCCGAGCCGGGAGCACGGGGTGATCGCAGCCTTCGCCGAGGCGCTCGCCGGTCGGCTGGGCTGGGCCGGAGTCGGCTCGGGACGGGCCCTGGTCACCGAGTCGGTCGGAGCGATGGCCGAGGCGATCCGCTCCGGCGCAGTGGACGTGTACATCGACAGCCCGTTTCCGGCTGCGTTCGTCGCGCGCAGGACCGGCGCGATACCGGTTCTCGTCCGTCGCAAGCAGGGGGTGACGGAGTACCACTCGGTGATCTACGTGCGCAGGGACTCGGGTCTGGCGGGCGTCGCCGACCTCCGGGGTCGGATGGTGGCGTTCGGAGAGCCGTTCTCGACCGCCAGCTACTTCCTGCCCAAGGCCAGCCTCAGTGCCGCTGGTGAGCGCCTCGAGCGGTTCGAGGACCCCGCCGCGAGGGTCCCCGCCGACCGCATCGGGTACGTGCTGTCCGGTGATGCCGAGAGCTCCATGGTATGGGTGCTCAAGGGCAAGGTCGACGCCGGCGCGATCAACGCAGACTACCTGACCGAGATGGCGGGCGCGCGGGCGGACGAGATCGTCGTCATCCACCGGTCGATGCCGGTGCCGCGCAACGTGGTGTGCCTGCGGGCCGATCTCGAGCCGGATCTGGCCGCCGCCGTGACCACGACTCTGCTCGAGATGCACCTCGACCAGGAGGGGCGCATGGCGCTGCGCGCCTTTCGTGAGACCGAGCGGTTTTCGGCGCTCGAGGAGGGGTCGTCAGGGTTCGAGAAGCTGATCGGTCCGATGCTCGCGGCGCTCGACGAGGATCTCGGTGGTGACTGAGCGACCGTCGGATCGTACGCCGGGCGTCAGCGTCCGGACGCGCGTGCTCGTCCTGACCGCCGGCCTGACCGCAGTCCTGACCGCGACTCTGGTGGCGACCGGGGTGGTGGCCAGCACCCGCATCATGCACTTCGGGATCAACGAGCGCGCTCGGACCCTGACCGCCTTTCTCGCGGCTTCGGCCACCGACTCGCTCGCCAATCTCGACCTCAAGGCCCTCAGGGTCCTGCTGGCCGACGTCCGCGAGCGCGACGACGTGCTCGACGCCTATGTGTTCGACGAGGAGCTGCGGCTGCTCACCGACGGTACGGTGGCGAACCCTCGCCGGCACTCCCCGGTGCGCGACAGCGTGAGCCGGTTCATGCCCGGTGCGGGTGACGGGAATCCGGTCATCGCTGGTGGGCGGGTGTGGCTGGGCCGCCCGATTCTGCTCGGAAACCGGCTGATCGGAGGCGTGCTGCTCGAGCTCTCCCTCGACCGGCTCCAGCGTGAGCGCCGGCGGTACCTGACCAACAGTCTGGCACTCGCTCTCGCAGTGGTGCTGGTGGGCGGCCTGCTGGCGTGGGTGATGGCCGGGGCGGTCATTCGCCCGCTCGAGCGCCTGACCTCGGCAACCCAGGCGGTCGCTTCCGGCGACTTCGACGGCGAGGTCGAGGTCGAGGCGGGTGGCGAGGTCGGAACGCTGGCGGCCTCCTTCAACCGGATGGTCGGCCGCCTGCGCGAGACCACGGTCTCCCGCGACTCGATCG
>CAVQPK010000003.1:0-47995 GCA_963714745.1 uncultured Acidobacteriota bacterium | reverse complement strand
GTTCGCTGCAGCGGACCCGGCCTCATGTCATGGCGTCTGCAACCCCCGTCCACCCACCCGGCAGACGCCGCGCCACGTCCCTTCGGGAACGGCCGGGCCGCTGAGCTCAGGGGCGTTAGGCCGCGATACCTACCATTTCACACGGTGTTAGAATAGAGTCATGACGAATCACGCTAAGGCGCTTCTGGATCAGGCACTTCAGCTTCCTGAGGATGAGCGCGCGGAAATCGCGGCCGTTCTCTTCCGGAGCCTCGAGGTTGTGGAGAGCGAAGGCGTTGAGGAGGCGTGGGATCGGGAGATCGCCCGCCGGCTTGCGGAGATTGACGCGTCAGAGGTGAGACTGGTCCCGTGGGATGAAGCGAGGCGTCAGATCTTCGGCTCTCTGAATGGCGTCGGGTAGACTCGTCTTTCATCCGGCCGCGGTTGCGGAGGCTCGAGCGGCTCGCCTGTGGTACCAAGAGCGCTCTCCCCACGCTGCCTCCGGCTTCCTCGCCGAGCTGTCTCGAGCGTTCGAGTTCATCGCACGGCATCCCGAGGGGGCGCAGCAGACAGAGGAAGGCGTGCGGCAACTCGTCATGCGAACCTACCCGTTTGCCATTGTCTACCGCATCCACGGCGAGCAGATTCAGATCGTTGCTGTTGCCCATCAGCACCGGGAGCCCGGCTACTGGAAGGGTAGATAGGCACTCAGAACGCAGCCTAACAGTTTGCTGCAGCGGACCCGGCCTCGTGTCATGACGTGTGCAGCCCCCCACCTGAACCCCCGCACACGTCATGCCACGTCCCTTCGGGAACGGCCGGGCCGCTGAGCTCAAGGGCGTTAGGCGTCGTCATTTACCTATCGCTACAAGGAATGCATTATGGGACATGTCGAAACACACAGAACCCACCGGATCGGCTGGCTCCGGGCGGCTGTGCTTGGCGCAAATGATGGGATCGTCTCCACTTCGAGCCTTGTCCTCGGCGTTGCTGCAGCAGGGGCTGGGGCTCAGGGCATCTTGGTGGCAGGCGTTGCCGGCCTCGTCGCCGGAGCTATGTCGATGGCTGCCGGCGAGTACGTCTCAGTCAGTTCGCAGGCCGATACCGAGCGCGCCGATCTGGCTCGGGAACGAAAGGAACTGGACGCCTCCCCGGAGCACGAGCACGCGGAGCTAACGTCGATCTACGTCAGGCGCGGGCTGGATGCAGAATTGGCCTCCAACGTTGCTACCCAGTTGATGCAGCATGATGCGCTCGGTGCACATGCACGTGATGAGTTGGGCATTTCCGAAAGTTTGGCCGCGCGACCCGTGCAGGCCGCATTTGCGTCTGCCGGCACATTTGCGGTGGGCGCTGCTCTTCCGCTACTGATCGTTGTCTCGTTCCCGATTTCCGCGGTTATGTGGGCTGTCTCAGGTAGTTCGCTCTTGTTTCTTTCGCTGTTGGGTTCGGTGTCCGCCAAAGCAGGCGGCGCTCCGGTTATTGCCGCAGCCTCACGCGTCACCTTCTGGGGCGCCTTAGCAATGGCGTTGACCGCCGGGGTGGGTGCGCTCTTCGGGGTGGCGGCTTGATTCTCTTGGCGACGCAATGTCGACGCCTAACAACGCGTTGCAGCGGACGCGCTTCGCGCGCCGCTGAACGCCAGCGTTAGGCGCCGGTTCCGACACCGCTGGCCTATACTGGAAGTGTGAAGGGCGAGATGGACTGGCACGGGCTGATTACCGTTGATCCAACTATCTGCCACGGACAGGCTTGCTTCCGCGGCACGAGAGTCCTCGTGTCTGTTGTGCTTGACAACCTCGCTGCGGGTAGGTCCGCCGACGAGATCCACAAGGCCTACCCGTCGCTACCGCCGGAGGCGGTGGCAGCTGCGATCGCCTATGCTGCCGACCTCGCACGCGAACGCGTGATTGCACTTCCGGCGTAGTTCGTGAAGTTCAAGATTGACGAGAATCTGCCTTCGGACACGGCCGAAGTGCTCATCGCAGCCGGCTTCGACGCCATGACCGTTGGTCAGCAAGACCTCAATGGCGCTCCTGATCCTGCCGTCGCGAGTGCCTGCTCGTCCGAAGGGAAAGTCCTGGTCACATTGGATGTGGGCTTCGCGGACATCCGTGCCTACCCTCCAGGTTCACACCCCGGGATCGTCGTTATCAGGCCTTCGAGTCAAGACAAGGCCACGGTTATGGGGGTCATCACCAGACTGCTCGCCCTATTTCGGACCGAACCCCTCGAAGGCAAGCTCTGGGTGGTCGACGACAACCGAATGAGGATTCGCGACTAATCCACCGATTCGCCTAACAGTTCGCTGCAGCGGACCCGGCCTCATGTCATTGGGTGTGCAGTCCACCACCCAGGCCCCCGCACACCCAATGCCATGTCGCGTCGCGAACGGCCGGGCCGCTGAGCTCAATCGCGTTCGGCGGCGGATGACATGCGAGTGAATGAGGTGCCGTCGTCATGAGAGGGCAGATCTTCAAGTACTGGGATCGCGTTCGTTCCGGCTTCTGGTTTCTTCCGGCGGTCATGGCCGGCGTGGCCGTTGCGTTGGCCTTCGTGAGCGTCACCGTTTACGAGCCGGTGACGGAGTGGTTCACGCTCAACTTTGGCTGGACGTTCACCGGTGGAGCAGAAGGGGCGAGCGCCGTGCTGGGGATCATCGCCGGATCGATGATCACCATCGCCGGTGTGGTCTTCTCGATGACGTTGGTCGCCCTGTCGCTGGCCTCGTCCCAGCTGGGACCCCGTCTGCTGCGCAGTTTCATGCGCGATTCCGCCACACAGGTGGTCCTCGGCACGTTCATCGCCACCTTCCTGTACTGCCTGCTCGTCCTCCGCACGATCCGCCGTGCGGAGGAGGTCGCTTTCGTCCCGCACCTGTCGGTCACCCTCGGCGTTCTACTCGCGGTGGCGAGCGTGGGGGTGTTGATCTACTTCATCCATCACGTGTCTGTTTCCATCCAGGCCAACGAGATCGCCGCGCGGATCGGCAAGGAATTGATCGAGAGAATCGACCGTCTGTTCCCGGAACACGATCGGACGGGGAGCGCCACGGATCCCGACGGAGCCACCCGAGGCGGGCTTCCTCGAGGCGTTCGACCAGGAGGCTCGGCCGGTCGGCGCGGACGGGGACGGCTACCTCCAGTTCATCGACGGGGAGGCCTTGCTGGCGCTGGCGACGGAGGAGGACCTGGTCGTTCGACTGGAGCGAAGGCCTGGAAACTACGTCGTCGCCGGTTGTCCGCTGGCGCTGATCTGGCCAGGAAGCCGAGTGACCGACCGGCTCACGGACCAGGTCCGTTCCCTCTTCGTCCTGGGCCACCAGCGGACTTCCGACCAGGACATCGAGTTCGGGGTGAACCAGCTGGTGGAGATCGCGGTGCGGGCCCTCTCCCCCGGGCTGAACGACCCGTTCACGGCGATCACGTGTGTGGACCACTTGGGCTCCGCGTTGTGTCGTTTGGCGACACGAGACATGCCGTCGCCTTATCGCCATGACCTCCAGAAGCAGCTTCGGGTGATTGCGCCTGCCGATACGTTCCCGGAGATCACGGACGCGGCGTTCAACCAGATCCGACAATATGGCCGCTCCAGCGCGGCGGTGACCATCCGCCTGCTAGAAACGATCGCCGTGGTCGCGGGATTCGCACATCGGCCGGAGGACCGCGCGACGCTCTTACGGCACGCTGAAATGATCGCCCGGGGGGCTCGTGAGGGACTGCCCGAAGACGAGGACCGCCGGGCGGTGGAAGAGCGCTGCCAGGCGGTAAGCCAGTTGTGCAGCGAACCGGCAGGTTCTCGCCGCTGAGACGCACGTACGCGCTGGCCGCATGCTTTGCGGGGGCATGGGTTGGATGTTGGGCTGAGCACCTTGACGGTCAGCGAAGAGGCCGCCGAACAACAGCATGCAGCGGACGGCGCTTCGCGCCGCCGCTGATGCTGAGCGTTAGGCCCATTCCTGGTTTCCGTGTTGCCCGGAATCCATGTATACGCTATCGTACTCATTGAGGTGACGAGCACGTGATTGCCACCTTTGGAGACAAGGTGACCGAAGCCGTCTTCCACGGTGAGCCAATCACCCTGGTCCGCAACTTTCCTGCAGACGTTCTTCGATCCGCCATCCGAAAGCTCGATCTTGTCAATGCGGCCCGAGTTCTTTCTGAATTGAACGCCCCGCCGGGAAACCGTCTCGAGGCGCTCAAGGGCGACCTTGTGGGTTTCCACAGCATTCGCGTGAACGATCAGTGGCGGCTGGTGTTCCGCTGGCAAGGCACCGACGCCTATGACGTTCGCCTTGCTGACTATCACTAGCGGCCGGAGGTAGAAACGATGATCCCCAGAAACCGTGTCCCGACCCATCCGGGAGAGGTCCTTCAGGAGGAGTTCCTCGTTCCCATGAACCTCACCCAGGTCCAGTTCGCCGCGCACATCGGTGTTCCCGTCCAGCGAGTCAATGAAATCGTCAAGGGCAAGCGCGGCATCAGCCCCGAGACCGCCTGGCTGTTTTCTCAGGCACTGGGAACCACACCGGAGCTCTGGATCAACCTGCAAGCCAACTTCGACCTCGCCAGTCATCGCCCCACTCGGACGGTATCCCCTCTCCGGAAGGCGGTTTGAACCATCGCTGGCCTAACAGTTCGCTGCAGCGGACCCCTACTCGTGTCATGTCCAATGCACTCCGCCTTCGGCTCCGCAGCATTGGCCACGCCACGTCGGCCTTCGGCCGAACGTAGGGTCCGCTGAGCTCAGGGCGTTAGGCGGCGAACCTTGACTCGTGGTATAACCGCAGTTATACTCTAGTCATGAAGACAGCAATCTCCCTACCCGATGATCTATTCGCCGCAGCAGACGATCTCGCATCACGACTGGGTGTAAGTCGGAGCGAACTCTACGCGACCGCAGTTGCGAAGTATGTCGAAGAAATGCGCTCACAGGGAGTTACGGCCCAACTCGACCAGGTCTACGCAGAGGCGGAATCCAACCTTGACCCGGCTCTGCTGGTTGCCCAGCTGTCCGCCCTGAGAGCTGAGGACTGGTAGTGAAACGCGGCCAGGTGTGGTGGGCCTCGCTCCCGGAACCGCTGGGCACAGGTCCGGGAGCTCGCAGGCCAGTGCTCATAGTCCAGGCCAACTCGTTCAACGACAGCAGAATCCAGACCGTGATCGTAGCTGTTGTCACATCGAACGTACTCTTGGCCGAGGCACCAGGCAACGTCCTGCTCAAGACAAAGTACTCCGGCCTGCCAAAGGACTCGGTGGTGAACGTGTCACAGGTTCTGACCATCGACAAACGCCTCCTCACCGATCCTGCCGGCTCGATACCCAACGCGCTCATGGCTGCCGTTGATGCCGGCCTTCGACTGTCACTGAACCTCTAGCCCTCCAACCTGTGCAGGTTCAAGTTCGAAGTGATACATCCTCGTCCGTTCCGGCGCGTAACATATTGACGACCCATGGATTGGCCTATCAGTTCGCTGCAGCGGACCCCTGCTCGTGGCATGTCCAGTGCACTCCGCCTTCGGCTCCGCAGCACTGGCCACGCCACGCCGGCCTTCGGCCGGACGTAGGGTCCGCTGAGTTCAGGGCGTCAGGCCGCACCCTCAGGATCGAACGTACTCAGAGAAACCGCGACCCCTGGAATCGTCCTGAGAATCTGCTGATCAAGAGTGACAAGTCGAACCTCGAGATCCCTCGCCAGAACCACGAACTCAGAGTGGTACCCTGTGCAGCCGGTAGCCGCTGCCAACCGCAGAACATCCGATGCGGGAGCACGGTATTCACCACCATCCATCAGGGCTTCCGCCGTAGCGAGAGCCTCGAGGGCTTGCTCGAGGGTGAACCACTCGTTCCGAGTCCCCGTGGCCAAGATGTTCGTGAACTCGCTGCGCCAGAGTACAGGTGCCACCCACTCGCGGTCCCTTTGAAGCAGGCTCTCCGCCTCCCTGGTGTGCTGGCTCGTTGGCAGAACGAGGGCTGCGATCACGTTGGTGTCGACAACGATCACGCGCGCCCCTCACGCTTGGCGGCGTCCAGGTCCTCGACTCGTAGCGTGCGCTTGCCGTAGCTCTTCTGCAGGCGCCTCACCCTGACCAGCAACTCGTCAGCTGCTACCCTTTGGGACTTGAGGCTCTGCTCTATCCTGCTGATGATCTCGCCATTTATGCTTCGCCTATTGTCCTCAGCCGCCGCTTTGAGCCGCTGGTACAGATCGTCCGGGATGTTCTTGACAGTGATAGTAGCCATCAATCACCTCGCGGGTTCCATTATGGTTCCATTATGGTTGCCCGTCAAGGAGCAGCCTAACAGTTCGCTGCAGCGGACCCGGCCTCGTGTCATGACGTGTGCAGCCCCCCACCCGAACCCCCGCACACGCCATGCCACGTCCCTCCGGGCACGGCCGGGCCGCTGTGCTCATGGGCGTTAGCCCCGAGGAGTCCATATGCGCTATCTAGTAACCACAATGTTGGCTGTCGTCGCGATCATTCACCTTCCACCGCTCTCGGGCGTACTTGGAGGAGCACGGTTGAGCGCGCTTTATGGCATCCCGGTTGACGACCCGAACCTGGAGATCCTCATGCGACATCGGGCGGTCCTGTTCGGTGTCCTTGGCGCGTTTCTCTTGTATGCAGCATTTCGACCGAGCTACCAACTTCCTGCGTTCCTCGCTGGCTTCGTAAGTGTGCTGTGTTTTCTCTATCTGGCCTGGTCGGTGGGTGGATATAACGGACAGGTTGGCCGTGTGTTCACCGCTGACCTCATCGCTCTCGTTTGCCTCATCATTGGCGCTGCAGCGTATGCCTATCTGTCGCGCAAGGGCTAACCAGCCGTTCCACGGGACCACGACCCGCGCGTTGCGCGGCCCGTGTCCCGTCAACTCCAATCGTCAGGCCGCTCCCGTAGCTCGAGGTAGAATCGACTCATGGAAGTCACCGTCGGCACCGTGGTTGATGGCAAGGTTGTCTTGGAAGGGGTACCCCTACCGGACGGCACAAGAGTGACAGTGCTGGTTGAGGGCGAGGGTGACGTGGCCCTGACAGAGCAGCAGAAGGCACTGCTGCTCGAGTCTGCGGACCAGGCTGGGCGTGGCCAGATGATCGATGGCTGGGAGCTGCTCCGCGAGATCAAGTCGAAGCGGTGACGGCGTCCTTCCCGATCCACATTACCGAGATCGCGGCTCTTCAGATCCGGGATGCCGCCGTTTGGTGGCACGCCAACAGGCCAGCGGCTCCAGACCTCTTGGGAGACGAGTTGGAGGCCGCCTTCCGCCTCCTGACCTTTCAGCCGCTTGCGGGCACGGAGGTCCACGATTCACCGAAACCGGGGATTCGCCGAGTCCTCCTGCGCAAGTCCCAGTACCAGCTCTACTATCTGATCGACACTCGACTTGGGGCCGTCGTCATCCTGGCGTTTTGGAGTTCTCGGCGCCACTCACTCCCGGAGATCTGAACCAGCAGCCTAACAGTTCGCTGCAGCGGACTCGGACTCGTGTCATGACGTGTGCCTCAACCTGCACTGGTGCACGACGCTCGCGGACGCTCGAGCAACGATCGCCGCCTGGCGCGATGACTACAACCACATCCGGCCGCATTCATCTCTTGGCGGGATACCGCCCGCCGAGTACGCCGAGCAAGCAGGTCTCCGGCCGACTCCGTCGGCCTCCGCCCTGCTTGCTCCGCCCACCGGGCCCCACGAGGCACTGCACATGTGTTGATCTCTCTCATTCCTCGTGGTACGAAGACGGGGAGCACGTCACATTGCGTTTCGTCGGCCTTCGGCCGCCGGCAATGCACTCGCCACGTCAGCCTACGGCCGAACGCTGGGTCCGCTGAACTCAGGACGTTAGATCCCGTGAAATGGATGCGAGGTATTTTCTATGGCTCAAATCAAAGAGGATGTCCTTGAAGATAAGGATATAACGATAGTAAATGTCAGCGGGGAACTGCTTTTTGAACAAGTATTGCAAGTCCTTGAAGGTTTCTACAAATCTGACTTTACGCAAAAACTACTTTGGGATTTATCACATGCAGATTTGTCTGCACTTACAATTTGCCAAATTGAAAAGATCATCTCTTATGCGAAGAGTAAATCCCATTTACGCGAAGGTGGCAAAACAGCAATTGTTGCATTGAAAGATATAGATTATGGTGTGTCTCGAATGTACGAGATCTTAAGCGAACTTAAGGAGCATCCTGTTTCACACTCCGTGTTTAGGAATAGAGATGATGCCTTGAAGTGGCTTGAGGAGTGATTCGAGAAAAGGTACACCTAACAAATGGTTGCAGGTGACGTCTCCCGCTGCGCGGTAGTCGCCCCTGAACCATAGCGTCAGGGGTCGGTTTCCTGCAGCCGCCCCGAAACGTACTTGTGCAGAACGCTCGCCACGAGAGTCTGATAGGGGATGCCCTCCTGAAGAGCCCTCTTCTGGATCGCATCAAGGTCCTTCGAAGAGAGGCGGATGTTGATACGGCGGTCCTTCTTGAACGTCGCCTCCGCGTACTTGCGGTACTTGGCCACCTGAAGCTCACGGTCCTTGACGGGCCGCCACTCGCCGGACTCCACAGAATCCAGGAGCTCTCGCTCTTCCTTGGTGAGTTTGCACATCATTCGCCTCCAAGGTAGTCGGGCGTAGCCTTCCGGCTCGGGATGATCGTCTTGAGGAACACCTCGGTTTCATCCTCCACGAATGGCACCACGTATGCGTAGCCGTCCACGCTGACGACGAAGACGCGCTGTCCCGGGTACTTCTCGGGATTCGGATGCTCCAGCAGGTCCAGGAGGTCGCCTCGCTCGATGTGGAACACCACCTCCTCGAATGAGATACCCCTCTCGCGAATGAGCTGCTCGTTCTTCTCGGGGCTCCACGAGAAGTACTTCACGCCTTGAATGTATCACGATGTGTGCCTTTTGTCATCCTACGCCTGACGATTCGCTGCAGCGGGCCCGCTCTCATGTCACGGTGTGTGCAGCCCCCCGCCCGAACCCCCGCACACGCCATGCCACGTCCCTTCGGGAACGGTCGGGCCGCTGAGCTCAGGGGCGTTAGGTGGGCGCAACCCTAGGTTCGATGCAATGAACTCGCCCTCGAGACGATCCCGCAGTTTTCGCCTCTCCTGGAGCCTTTTGGGGGCCGCTGTTTTGGCGGCAATCGGAGTGGCACGGCTCTTCAGCGACTTCCTGACGGATATAGACCCAACCTGGGGTCTGTGCCTTGGCGACTCTCCCCTGCGCTTCTTGGCACGTACTAGCGATGGATCGCTTGCGGGTAACCTGAACGTCCAGTACTTCAAGGTAATGGCCATTCCTTGCGGCATGGCCGTCATCTTCCTTGTCAACGCCGGGCTCACCGGCGGAGTCGCTGCGGCGGAACGACGCTGGGCAAGTCCCCGATTCCGCTTGACCTGCATTGTCGCGTTGGCTGCAGTTTGCGCGTTCTGCGAAATCGAGAAGGCTATGCACCTCTTGGGTCTGCCAACCGGGCTTGTAGAGGGCGAGAAGGCGTGGCTCAATCACATCGTCCATGCAACTGGGGGTGTCTTGGCCTACCCGTTGTCATCCTTGCTGAGGTACAGGGTGGCAACGCCGGCTCGCACACCCCAGAATGGCCCAGCTTCGCATGGCGAATCGTCCTAAGGTCCGCAGGAAACGCAAGTCATTGAATCCAAGCCGCCTAACAGAGCGTTGCAGCGGACCGGAACACTCGTGATTACAGGTCCGCAAGGGTAGTCGTTCATTGAAACGCAGCCGGCCGGCCGCTGAACGCACGCGTTAGGCGTTGACGTCATAGCGTTAAAGCGTTATCGTGACGGTATGAGTGATGCCCGCCGTGCAACCGTGTACTTCGAGCCCGACGTCCATCGAGCTCTCAAGCTGAAGGCTGCCGCCTCCGATCGGTCGGTGTCCGACATGGTGAACGAGGCGGTGCGCCTGGCGTTGGCTGAGGACGCGGAGGATCTTGCGGCGTTTGACGAGCGCGCATCGGAGCCTGAGATCGCCTTCGACTCCTTCGTGAAGTCACTCAAGCGAAGTGGCAAGATATAGCGTTCTCCTCAAGGCTTCCGCTGCAAAGGAAGTCGAAGCGATCGAGCCGAAGAAGGTCCGGCTCCTGATCGTTGACCGAATCCGCAGGCTTGCCGACGACCCTCGTCCTCCTGGCTGCGAGAAGCTCGCTGGTCATCCCGACCGGTACCGGGTACGTCAAGGCCAGTACAGGATTGTCTACTCCGTGGCTGATGATGTTCTCACGGTGGTTGTTGTCCGAGTTGGCCACCGAAGCGACATCTATCGAAAACGCTGAACGCCTAACAGTTCGCTGCAGCGGAACCGACCTCGTGTCATGGCGTGTGCAGCCCCCCGCCCGAACCCCCGCACACGCCATGCCACGTCCCTTCGGGAACGGCCGGGCCGCTGAGCTCAATCGCGAGAGGCGAATGCGGACCCGAGTTCGAGACTACTGCGAGGTGAATCACTCATCCCGGCAGGGCGGGCGACCGGAGATTTTGGGAGCATTCTAGAATGCCTGCCGGTACTATTGCGGTACCGCTATGTGCAACCGAGCGATCGACTCCCGAGATTCGCGCCTTTCCTGGAGCCTCCTGTTGGCGGCCGCGTTGGCGACGATCGGAGTGGCGAGGCTTTTCAGCGACTTGCTCACGGACATAGATCCGACGTGGGTCTTGTGCCTCGGCGACTCGCCCATTCGTTTCTTGGCGCGTACCAGCGATGGCTCGCTTGCGGGTACGCTCAACGTCCAGTACTTCAAGGTGATGGCGATCCCGTGCGGACTGGCCGTTGTCTTCCTTGTCAACGGCGGTCTGACAGGCGGTATCGCCGCTGCGGAACGACGCTGGGCAAGTCGCCGGTTCCGTCTGACCTGCATTGTCGCGTTGGCAGCGGTATGTGCGGTTTGCGAGGTCGAGAAGGCCACGCACCTCCTGGGCCTTCCGACCGGGCTTGTGGAGGGGGAGCGGGCGTGGCTGAATCATGTAGTGCATTCCGTTGGTGGTATCTTCGCCTATCCGTTGTCATCCGTGTTTCGGTATCGAGTGGCAACACGCTCGGATCCGCTCGATCATTCACCCAAGAAAACCTTAGAGCACTCGGCGAGGACTGATCAGCGCGAAAACCGTCGATAATACACCGCATCAATTGTTGAGTGGTTGAGTCCAGGTGAGAACAGCAGCATCGCACCCTCGCCGAACAGTCCGCTGCAGCGGACCCGACCTCGTGGCACGGCGCCGGCAGCCCCCAGGCCACCCACCCGGCAGACGCCGAGCCGCGTCCCGCCCCGAATGCGGGCACGGCCGTACCGCTGAGCTCGATCGTATTCGGCTGCCGAGGAGCCTACATGTCGAACAACCGACTTGGGTATTGGTCAGCTCTGGCTCTCGTTGGTGTCGGAGTCGGATACGTTCTCGCTCTGGCGGCCGGCTTTGCACGCCACGGGTTTCGAGAGCCGATAGGTGATCCTGTCTTGGCCGTAATGGAGGTCCTCACGTTGCTTTCGGCCGTGCCCATCGTGACGCTGATGGCGGCAATCGTGGGCGAAGCACCAGCAAGTCGGCGCTCCTTCGGGCTGGTCGCGCTCTCGTTCGCGACGCTTTGTGCAGGTGTCACCGGCACTGTTCATTTCGTCGAGCTGACCGCTGCCCGGCAGCTCGGCGAGGGGAGTCTCGTCTGGCCTTCGAGGGTGTACGCCGCCGAGCTGATGGCCTGGGACGTCTTCCTCGGAGTGGCGCTTCTGTTTGCCTCCCCACTTTTTCGCCGGAACAGGCTTGAGCGTAGAGCTCGTGTTCTGCTTCTGTTGTGTGGCACCCTCTGCCTGGTGGGGGCGCTAGGACCTCTGATCGGCAACATGCGCGTACAGCTGGTTGGGGTTCTCGGATACGCCATCGTGCTTCCTGTGGTTTGCGCCTTTCTCGCAAGGGTATTCGCGGGCCGGCAAACGGACGATTCGGCGCAGGACCGTGCCGCTTGAGCTCGAGTTCGGAGTGAAACACCTCACCTTCGCCTCGCAGTTCGCTGCGGCGGACTCGACCTCGTGTCAGGGCGTGTGCAGCCCCCGCCCGAGACCACCGCACCCGACATGCCGTGTTCCTCCCGTGGAACGGGTCTTTCGTGCAACGCGGACCAACGGGATGAGCATGTTGGCTGCAATGCCAGCCGCGGCCCTCTTCGACCCGCCTGGCCACCGCCACGACCCGATGCGAGGGGATCCAGGCTGTCGCTCGAGCCCCCCTCAGATCTGCCAGAGGCCGTGGTGAATGCCGCCCTGGATGAAGATGGCGAACTTCCCGAACCCTGGGATCTCCATCGGCGGATGCGCGATGGCGCCGCCGGCCTCGACGGCCGCGGCGGCTGCGGCCTCGATGTCGTCGACGAGGATGTAGGGGCGAACCACCGACCCCTCGGTTTCATGCATCGGCGCGCGCACGCCCAGCATTCCGCCGCCTGGCAGCGATGTTGTCCGGGCATGGCCCAGGCCGGGGACCGGGTCGGTAAAACTCACTCCGTGCAGCTTCTGGTAGGCCGCGCACGTCGCGTCGCGGTCCGGCGTGACGATCTCGAGATAGTGGATCTGCATGGCTGCCTCCGTTCGCAAACCTAACACGCCGGAGCGCCGGGACGCCGTACTCCCGCCGCACAGTGAGCCGCATCTGGCCGGATCTCATGTCACGGCGTGTGCAGGCCGCCGCGCGCCCATCTCGCACACGCACCGCCCCTCGGCCGAGGGTGTTCTCTGGTGCCCCTCCACCGCCGGATTGAGCGGGGTGGTTGTGCGGCCAGGCCCACTTTCTGCGCCCCCCGCGTCCGCGGCCGCCACCGCTGCCTCCGGCGTGGTGGGACCGGGCCACGGCCCGGTTGCCGAGCTCCATCGCGCGAGGCGCTCCCAGTAGGTTTCGCATGAGTCTGGTGGTCAAGAACATCCTGTTCAGCGTGGTCGTGCCGGGCTCCACCGGGGTTGCCGTGCCGCTTCTGATCGTCTGGACGGCTGATGGGTTCCCGACCCGCCCGTTCGCCCCGGGTGCGCTCCTGCTCGTCGTGGGCGCTGCGATCTACTCGTGGTGCGTGTACGATTTCTGCGTTCATGGTCGCGGCACGCCGCTTCCCGCAGACCCCCCTCAACAGCTCGTTGTCACAGGGATGTACCGGTACACCCGGAATCCGATGTACACGGGCGTGCTCACGACCATCCTGGGATGGGCGATCTTCTGCCGTTCACCATCCCTCATCCTCTACTGGGTTGTGCTCGCGCTCATCTTCCAGCTGTTTGTCGTGCTGTACGAGGAACCGAAGCTCCAGCGGCTGTTCGGGGCGGAGTACGACCGGTACCGATCGCACGTCAACCGATGGCTGCCGATCCGATGGGGGAACCATCGGGCCTGACAGCTCGCTGCGGCAGACCCGGGCTCAGGTGACGACGTGCGCTGGCGGCCTGTCGCCCGTCCGACAGACGACGCGCCGAATCCCCCTGAGGTCCGGCGCGGCCGAGCCTCAGAGCTCATCCGTGTGAGAGGGTGTTCCTGTAACCTCGTCACCATGCAAGGGAGGCTCCGATCGTGAATCGACGCAAGACAGCCTCACTGCTGACAGCCCTCACCGCGGCAGGGTTCGCGGGAACTGCCGTCCTCCACAGCACCGGGCTCAACTTCGTGGTCGACCTCGCGAGCCACGGCCCCGCCGAGCTTCAGGCCCTGACTCCCGCGCTGTGGATCATTTTCGCTGTCGATCTGCTCGTGCTCTCGCTGATCCTCGCTGTGGTGGCCGTTTGGCCTACTCGACGATCTCGGCTCATCGTCGCGATCGCAGGCTTGTGCCCGCTGGCAGCCGCCGTACTGCAGCTCGTGTTCCTCGGGTTCGTCCCACCAACGGCGATTCTCATCGGCATTGCGGTCCTGTCATTCGTAGCGGCAGCCCTCGACCCGGGAAGCGCGTGACCTGCAGCCAACCGCCGAGCAGCTCGTTTCGGCGGACTCTGCCTCATGACCCGGCGCGTGCAGGCCATCGCCGGCCCATCGCGCACACAGCGCGCCACGCTCCTCACGTTGACCCTGTTCTCCGGTCGATGCGATCCGCCGAGGTGGGCAGAGTGGCTGGACGGCCAGCCCCCGCCCTCTCCGACCCCACCTGGCAACTGCCTCCACTGCACCGTCGGGGGTGAGCAGGGCGGGGCGGAACACGGTCGGCCGCTGGGTACCATCGCATCTGGTGAGAGAGAGGTCGCATTCAATGGGCATCGAGTACAACCCGATTGGCACAGTGCACTCCCCGTTCACCCAGAGACAGGGGATGCCGATCCAACCGTCGCGCGCAGCTGGGGTCCGGGGATGGGTGGAGGTGGACGAGGCGTACGCTCGGGGTCTGGCCGACTTGGATGGGTTTTCCCATATCATCCTCCTGTGCCACCTCCACAGGGCGTCTCCGTGCAGACTCCAGGTGATCCCGTTCCTGGGTGACGAACCGAGAGGCGTGTTCGCGACGCGCGCCCCAAGTCGGCCGAATCCGATCGGCCTTTCGGTGGTCCGATTGGTTGCCGTGCAAGGGCTCAGATTGACGATCGAAGATGTCGACCTGTTGGATGGGACACCTGTCTTGGACATCAAGCCGTATGTCGGTGAGTTCGATTCGAGGCCAGATGCGCGCTTCGGGTGGCTGGAGGGAGCAAGAGACCGGGAGCGCCTGTCCGACGACCGGTTCTGACCATCATGCCTGGGACCTCCGATGCCGTGGCGTGTGCAACGCCCGCCCTTGTCGACCATGCTGGCCGCAGCCGCCACTGCTCGGTCCAGAATGGTGAGAGCGGGCAGGTCCAGGCCGCCGAGCTCATCCGCGTGGGCCCGGATTCGGCTCGCCACACGAGAAAGGCAGGCACCGAGTGAACCTCTTCCTTCTTGTTGGTGGTCTGATGGCGGCTCTCCTCGGGGTCGCGCATTCGTATCTCGGTGAACGGTTGCTGCTCGGCCCCCTGTTTCTGCGCGCGGAACTGCCGGCGATCCTCGGCAGCACGACCTTCACGAGGAGGACCCTCAGGTTCGCATGGCATCTGACCACGGCGTTGATGGTCGGTATCGGTCTCCTCATCGTTGCGTTCGCGTCGGGTCCGGTCGACGCCCACGCCGTGTGGATTCTCCGGTACCTTTCGATCGTCTTCGCGATCTGCGGCATCGTGTCCCTGGTGGGTGCACGGGGGAGACACTTCTCCTGGTATGTCTTCCTCGCCATCGCCGCGTCGGTGTGGTTGGGGTCAGCTCGAGGGTGAGGGGGCCCGAGACGACCTGGGGCGCTCGAAGCAGGACACACGAAAGGGGTCACGATGGAGCTCTACTTCGAACGGCGCGAGCAGTGGCGTGAGTGGCTCAGGGAGCACCACGACACGGCCACGGTGGTCTGGCTGGTGTTCTTCAAGAAGCACACGGGCACGCCGAGCATGAGCTATGACGCGGCAGTCGAAGAGGCGCTCTGTTTCGGCTGGATCGACAGTATCGTGAAGCGACTCGATGAGAACCGATTCGCGCGGAAGTTCACACCGCGGAAGGACACCTCGAAGTGGTCGGCGTCGAACCTCAGGCGCGTCGACGGGCTCATCAGGAGCGGGCGGATGACCGAGGTGGGTCTGGCGAAGGTGCCTGCCGACGTCGAAGCCCTGCCTCCGGTGTCGTCGCGCCCCCTGGAGCTTCCGCCCTTCTTCGCCGAAGCCCTCGCGGCCGATCCTCGCGCCCAGAGCTTCTTCAGCAGTCTCGCTCCCTCGTATCGAAGGGACTACATACACTGGGTTGGTTCGGCGAAGCGGGCGGAGACTCGAGAGCGGCGCCTGCACGAGGCCCTCTGTCTCCTCGCCCAGGGTCGGAAGCTGGGCATGAAATGACCGCGCGGGACCAGATGCGGCGATCCAACGGCTGTCACCTCGGGGCGATTCCGTTCGGAGGTCTGATCGCGGTCCCGCGGCTCGAGGAGTTCTCCCGAGGGCTCGAGGTTTGGGGCTCCGTCGATGCGTTCGCGGGGCTCCTGGCGGGCGCCGCCTGGCTTCGCGGCCAGGTGCCGGATGACCTGTTCCTCACCTGGGCACGGTCTCCGGACCGCTGGCTCCGGAGGGCCGCCCTCGCCAGCACGGCGGTGTTGAACACGCCGAGCCACGGCGGGATTGGGGATGTGCCGCGGACCGTGGCGGTGTGCGAGCTCCTCGTCGACGACCGTGACGACATGGTGGTGGAGGCCCTGTCCTGGGCGCTGGGGAAGCTGGTCGACCACGACCGGAACGCGGTCCGCCAGTTCCTCTCGAGGTACGATCATCGTCTGGCCGCGCGGGTCAGGCGCGAGGTGCGCCGCAAGCTGGCCACCGGCCGCAAGAACCCGTCGCCGGTGCGACGCGGTCACTCAATGGCAACTGGCTCAACGGGTTCTGCATGAGCTGGGACGGTTCTTTTTCTGGGGTGGAGCGACATGGCGCACAGCGTGTACCTCATTCTGTACGTGCGAGATCAGTCCACGAGCGCCGCGTTCTACACGACGGTGCTGGAGTCCACGCCGATCATCGACGTGCCGGGCATCACCGAGTTCGAAATCTCGAGCAGCACGGTGCTCGCGGTGATGCCGGAGGCAGGGGTCAGAAAGCTCCTCGGGAAGGCGCTGCCGGACCCAGCTGCCGCGGCAGGCGTTCCGCGGGCCGAGGTCTATCTGATGGTCGACGACCCGGCCTCCCACCACGCCCGCGCGATTGCTGCCGGAGCCCGGGAGCTTCGCCCTCTGGCGCCGGCGGACTGGGGTCACGACGTCGCGTACTCGCTCGACCCGGATGGCCACGTGCTGGCCTTCGCCAGAATGGCCAGTGACCGGGCGGGGACCGCGGGGTGAGGCCATGGCAGCTCTCGGTGGGCGCACGCCCGGCACCTGCTTCTCCAGGCGGGCCGAACGCCCCGACGGTGCGGTATCCTCGTCTGCGACCCTCGGGAGGAATCACGTGCCTGTTGCAGCCGACGCGGGCGAGCTCCTGATCCGGAACTATCAGCAGGTGGCGTTCGTCAGCGCCGTGTTGGGCGGATTCTCCTGCGCGTTCCTGGGCGTCATGCTGGCGGCCGGGGACCACCGGAGACTGGCCGGTGTCACGGTGGCGCTCGCGATCGGCGGTTCGATCGGCCTCATCGTGACTTCGGTTCTCGGCACATTCCTGGTGGTGGTGCTGGGCGCGGTGCAGGCGCAGTCCTACGCCGACGTGCCGTCGGGCGTGCTGCGGGTGGGAGGCTGGCTGATGGTCGCCTTCGACCTGGGTGTGGCCTCCCTGCTGCTGGCGGTCGGAATCAGCGGCTGGCTCCGCTCGACCCTGTCGGGCTGGATCTCCAGCCTGCTCGCGGTGGGCGGGCTGGTGCTACTGGGTTGGGCGGCGACGGTGCTCGGCCTGGCCTGGGGGCCGCTCATGCGGTGAGTGGGCCCACCTCGCACCCTCGTCGGGTGCACTGGAGTCGACGCAGGACGCTGTGAAACGGGCGGGCCATCGGGCCCGCCCGTCGACGTTGTGAAGCTGGAGAGCTACGTCAGTCAAGCTCGATGACCAGGTCATCGCGGCGTAGGATGGCCGTGGAGGAGCTGATGGCAGCAGGCGACGAGACCGCCCTGAAGGCCGAGATGGAACGGATCTTCGGCAGCGCCCCGTTCGTCGAGGCCCTCGGGATCCGGATGGTCGAGGTGGCGACGGGACGGTGCGTGTCGGAGCTGGTGCTCGAGCGCCGGCACCAACAACAGGACGGAGTGGTGCACGCCGGAGTCATGGCCACGATCGCGGACCACACCGCCGGCGGTGCGGCAGCGACCATGGTTCAGCCGGGGGAGATCGTGCTCGGCGCCGGGTTCACGATCCACCTGCTGCGACCGGCGAGCGGAGAGCGTCTGCTCTGCGTGGCGACGGTGCTCAAGCCGGGCCGCCGGGTGTCGATCGTGGAGTCCGAGGTGTGGTGTGTTGCCGGCGAAGACAAGAAGCTGGTGGCCAAGGCGACCGTCTCGATCGCGGTGGTCCCGGGCGCGCAGCTGCGCCGCTCGCCGTGAGCGGTCTCGGCAGCGACCCCGGGCGCCACTCACCTTCCGGTTGCGCGCGGCTCTCGTGGCAGGTGCTCGCACCACAGCGGCTTACCGGTGAGGTCGCAGCGACGGCTCGCCGCCTCGCGCCGAGGCGAGGGTGAGCTCTGAGTCGAGCGAGCGAGAAACCGACGGCGGGGCCGAGGGGCCCCGCCGTTCGCACGTCAGCCCTGCGTGAAGGGGATCAGAGCTCCTCGACTGTCTCAGTGAAGGAGATCCCGAGCCGTTGGAGCTCCTCGAGGGCGGGCTCGTAGAACTCGGCCATCACCGGCACCTGGACGCCGGCGGTGGTGAAACGCTTCTCGAGTATGAAGCGGGCACCGACCGCCGCCGGCAGGCCGACGGTGCGGTTCATCGACGAGTCGCCGCCGGGAATGCCGAAGTCGACCATGGTCGAACGGATGCGCTCGCGCTTCCCGCCCGGGTACTCGGCGATGAAGGTGTGCTGGAGCACGAGCATGTCGCGCTCGCCGGGGCCGTAGGACATGGTCTCCAGCATGCGGGCGGTGAGAACGTCGACCGGACCCTCGCCGGCGGGCAGGGCGCTCGGGCCGAAGAGGCCGAGCCACGCCATGGCCGTGATCTCGGGTCCGTCCGGGGGCAGCCCGAGGCGGGCGGCGACGGCGCTCTGGAGGCCCTCGGCCGGCTCCCCTGCCAGATGGGCGGTGAGCTGGGCAAGGGTCGATCCGGCGAACCCCTCGATTGGCTCGGTGCCCAGCCAGCCGAGCCGGGCGACGGCGCGCATGGTGCGGCACCAGTGGGGGAAGCGCAGGGTGCCGCGGAACATCTCGTCGCGGGGGTCGATCCCGTACCACGCGGTGTAGGGCATGCTGTCCCGGTTCGGGTAGCCGTCGAAGCTGATCGTGGCGCCCTCGACCTCGACCGGAACCGCTCGAACGGTTGCCAGCAGCTGCTCGCCGGGCACCTCGACGACCTCACCGTCGCGACGGAAGCGGGCCGGGTTGAGGCCGGCCAGCAGGACTCCTCGCGGGCTCCACGAGAACTTGTAGCCGAACGGGTTGGTGTTGGCTTCGGGGGCGGGCAGGCCGCCACAGTAGGAGCGGAAGGTGGTGATCTCGCCGCCGGCCGCGTGGACCCGGTCGATGATCTGCATCGCGGTCATGTGGTCGATGCCGGGATCGACGCCGAGCTCGTTGAGCAGGATCACACCCCGGGCCTTGGCCTGAGCGTCGAGCGCCTGCATCGGCTCCTTGACGTAGGAGGTCGTCACCATGTGGGTACCGTGGGCGATGCAGGCTTCGGCGACCACGGGATGCCACTGCCACGGAAGCAGGCTCACGGCCAGGTCGTGGTCGGCGATGATCGCATCGAGGCGCTGCGGCTCCTTCTGGATGTCGAAGGCGAGCGGGGTGCCGTTGGCGTGGCCGGCGAGGATGGCCTCAGCCTTGGCGACGGTGCGACTTGCGACCGTGACGGCGAATCCGTGGTCGAGCAGGTAGTGGACGTGGGCTCGGACCACCAGCCCGGCCCCGAAGACGACGACCTTCTGCATCACTCCTCCTTCCCTGTGGCGCCGCGAGGCGCTCAGGCCAGCGGCTCGACCTTCTCGGAGAAGCGGAGGCCCTCCGCCTTGATCCGGTCGAGCACGATGTCACAGATCGCCGGATGGGTCGGAATCTGGCACCCCGTGAGGGTCAGCTCGCCATCCAGCACCATCTCGGCCGCGATCGCGGTCGGAAGCCCGACCGTCCGGGCCATGGCCGACATCGAGAGCGGGTCGCCGGTGTCCGTCATGGTCCAGGTCAGCCGCTCGGGGGGCAGGTCACGGTCCGGGTACTCGACGACCATCTCGTGGACCAGGACGACCAGATCACGGTCGCCCGGGCTCGGCGCCAGGCGGGCGGCGAGAAGGTGGGCCAGCATGGCGGCCGCCGTGGACCCCTCGCAGCCGGTCGGTTCGTTCGTCGAAGAGACCGAGAAAACGAAGGCTGCGCATGATCCGGCCGGTCGGATTGAGCTCGAGGAAGAGGGTCGCCGCCGCCTCGACCCGGTCGGGAGGCACCGGAATCGGGAGGAACATGGAGACCACCTCGCGCGGGCTGCGCTCGCCGAGCCGCGGGATCTCGAGCGTGTCGTTGACGAGGCCCAGCTTGACCACCTTCGACCAGGTCTCGCAGAAGCCCGGCCAGCGCAGGGTGCCGCGGACCATGGTGCGGACCTCGTCGAGGTCGAAGTGGTCGAGGTAGCGCAGCGAGTCCCGGTTCGGGTAGGCCTCGAGCTCACCGATGCCCTCGACCTCCACCGGCCAGGTGTGGAGGAAGAGGCGCTCATGGGGGACGACCCGGATCCGACCGTCCTCGAGGTACTGCGCGCCGGCCCTGCCCGAGGTGGCCACGTTCCACGGGTTCCAGGTGACGAGGTAACGGAAGGGGTTGGCGGTGCTTTCGGGAGTGGGTATACCACTTCCGAAAGAACGAAAGCTGCGGATCCGGCCGCCCCGGTTGAGGCTGGTTCGCACGGCACGGGCCGCCAGCATGTGGTCGATGCCCGGGTCGAGGCCCATCTCGCCCAGGATGAGCACGCCTTTGTCGCGGGCCCACTGGTCGTAGGCCCGTGTCTCCCGGCTGAGGTAGGAGACCGACAGCATGTGGGCGCCCGCTTCGACGCAGTGGCGCGCGACCCGCGCCTGGAACTCCGGCGCGAGCATGTTGACGACCAGGTCCGCCCCTGCGATTCGACCCGCGAGGGCGAGCTCGTTGGCGGCATCGAGCGGCACCGCCTCGGCGTGCGGGCGACCTTCAGTCCGGGCGCGGGCGAGCGAGGCATCCCGGTCGGCGACCACCAGACGCCAGCCGCGGCCCGGCGCGAGGTCGAGCAGGCGGTTGATCAGGAACGGAGCGCTGCGACCGGCGCCGAGCACCACGATCGTCTTCATGACCCGAGCCTCCGAGCGCCTCCTAGGAGGGTGTAGGGCATAGATTGGCGGCGCCTTTCGGGCGCCGCGAGCGCCCGTATTCGGCGGATCCTCGGCCCGTACTCGGAGTACTGTTCCTCGAATCCGCCGAAAACGGCCATCTCACGGCGCTCCGAAATCCATCCACCATCTATGCCCCACACCCTCCTAACGTCCCAACGTCGCGACCATGACCGCCTTGATCGTGTGCAGCCTGTTCTCCGCCTCGTCGAAGACCCGGGACTGCGGGCCCTCGAAGACCTCGTTCTCGACCTCGCAGATGTCGGGGTTGAGGCGTGAGGTCTCGGTGTCGAGGTTGTGGAAGGCCGGCAGGCAGTGCAGGAAGATGGCCTCCCGGCGGCCGGTGGCGGCCATCATCTCGCGGGTCACGCGGTAGGGCTTGAGGAGGGCGATGCGCTCGGCGATCTTCGCTTCCTCTCCCATCGAGGCCCAGACGTCGGTGTAGACGGCATGGGCCCCGGCCACACCCTTTTCGACCGAATCGGTGACCGTGACCGCGCCCCCGGTCTGCTCGGCGATGCCGCGCACGGTAGCGACCAGCGCAGGGTCGGGGTGAAGCGCGACGGGAGCGACGATGCGCACGTCCATCCCGACCTTCGCACAGCCGACCATCAGCGAGTTGGCCATGTTGTTGCGGCCGTCTCCCGCGTAGGCCAGGGCCAGGCCGTCGAGCCGACCGAACTCGTCCCGGACCGTCATCAGATCGGCCAGGATCTGGGTCGGGTGCCACTGGTCGGTGAGCCCGTTCCACACCGGGACGCCAGCGTGCCGGGCGAGGGTCTCGACGGTGTCGTGGGCGAATCCGCGGAACTGGATGCCGTCGAACATGCGGCCGAGGACCCGCGCGGTGTCGGCGACGGTCTCCTTCTTGCCGAGCTGGATGTCGCCCTTGCCGAGGTACTCGGGATGCGCGCCCTCGTCGACGCAGGCGACGGTGAAGGCGCACCGGGTGCGGGTCGAGGGCTTCTCGAAGATCAGCGCGATCGAGCGCCCCTCGAGCGTCCGGCCTCGCAGGCCGGCACGTTTGGTGCGCTTGAGGGTCACGGAGAGATCCAGCAGGTCGCGGATCTCCGCCGGGGTGAAATCGAGCAGTTTCAGAAAGTGACGTCCTTTGAGATTGCCGGCCATTCGAGCCTCCGAGAGTCGCGTCGGGCGGCGCCGCGCCCGCGGCATCCTACTCTCCGGACCGGGCATTGCCAAGCGCAGCCCAGCGGGGTCGGGGTTGCGAGACCGACGACGGCGGGGGAGACTCGGCTGGATGTCACGCCCGGATTATCGGGACGCCGTCGGAGGTCGGGAGGTGAGGGTGCTCCACCTGTCCTCGGAACGCGGCTGGCGGGGAGGCGAGAGGCAGGTGCTGCTGCTGGCCTCTCAGCTTGCCGCGCTCCGCGTGGTCCAGGCCGTGGCCGCTCCTGGAGGGAGCGAGCTCGAGGCGCGGGCACGGGCGGCCGGAGTGCCGGTCGTCCCGCTCTCGTCGCGCCGACCCTGGGCGCCGCGGGCCGCGCTCCGCCTGATCCTGTGGGGCCGGAGGCACCCCGGAGCGGTTCTCCACGCCCACACCTCGCCCGGGCTCGACGCGGCGCGGGCGATCCGGCGGTTTGCCCGGGCCGCCGGAGTGGTCTACACCCGCCGCACCGTCTACCCGGTCCGTGCCGGCCGCAAGTACCGGACCGGCGCCGATCGTTACGTGGCGGTTTCGGCCGCGGTCGCAGAGCAGTTGGTCCGCGCGGGGGCCGAGCCCCGGCGCGTGACCGTGATTCCGAGCGTGGTGGATGTGACCGCAGTGAACGCCGTCGCGTCGGGAGCGACACGATCGACGCCTCCGTCGCCGACGGTGGTCTGCATCGCCGCTCTTGCACAGGAAAAGCGTCACGATCTGCTGCTCGCGGCCTGGGAGCGGGTGTCCGCTGCGATACCCGGAGCCGAGCTGGTGCTGGTCGGCGAGGGTCCGCAGCGACAACGGATCGAAGCGGCCGCGGCGCGGCTTACCGGCGCCAGGGTGCGGGTCGTCGGCTTTCGAGACGACGTGCCGGCATGGTTCGCGAACGCGGACCTCGCGGTCTCAGCCTCGGACAGCGAGGGGATCTGCGGCTCGCTGCTCGAGGCCATGGCATGCGCGCGGGCGGTGGTCGCGACCAGGGTCGGCGGAGTGCCCGAGGTGGTCGAGCACGGCGTGACCGGGCTGCTGGTCCACCCCGGTGATGCGGAGGCTCTGGCGGGGGCGATGACGGAGCTGCTCACCGATCCGGAACGTCGCGCCGCAATGGGAGCTGAGGGCCGGCGACGGGTCGAACGGCGGTTTGCACCCGCCTCGGCGGCGGAGGCTCACCTTCGGCTCTACCGGGAGCTGACGGCTACTTGATGTAGCCGAGCGAGCGCAGCGCCTCGAGGGTCTGCTCGTCGGCCGGCACCAGCTCCGGCTTCGGGGCCCGTGGCTGCGATCGGCGCCACTTTGCGAGGATCCTCTTGAGATCGGTCACGGCCTTGGCTCGGCGACCTGCAAGGTTGACGGTCTCACCGGGATCCTCCCTCCGGTCGTAGAGGGAGAGCCCGCCGTCGGCGCCGACCACGAGCTTCCAGCGTCCGGAGACGACGGCCTCGAGCTCGGGAAAGGGGGCGTGGAGCTCGAGAACGAGGTCGCGGGCAGGCACAGGCGCGGCCTTCTTGAGGCTCGGCACGAGGCTCGTCCCACCGATCCGTCGCGGGGTGACGAGGCCGCAGATCTCCGCGAGGGTGGGGAAGACGTCGACCAGGGTCACCCGACCGGATGCCCGCACACCGCCGGGCAGCCCGCGGGGCCACGAGATGATGAGCGGGATCCTGACCAGCTCGTCGTGCAGCGACTGGCCGTGTCCGAGGGCGCCGTGCTCGGCGAACTCCTCGCCGTGGTCGGCGGTCACCACCACCAGGGTGTCGTCGTCCACCGTCAGCTCGGCGAGCAGCTCCGCCAGCTGCGCGTCGACCCACCCGACCTCGGACAGGTAGAGCCCGCGGAGCTTCTCGGCGACCTCGGCATAGGGCGCCGTGAACCTTTCCTTGATGCGTTTCATGGTCAGCCGGGCGAGCGCTTCGCGGTCCGTGGCTTCGCCGGCGAAGCGCTCCGCCCATGGGGACCGGTCGAGATAAGGATCGTGGGGGTCGAAGTAGTGGACCCAGAGAAAGCTCGGCTCGGCGAGCCAGCTGCTCTGCCACGACGTGCCGTGCGCCTCGAGCAGGAGCTGGGCGGTGCGACGGTTGACGACGTTGGCGGTGGTGAACTCGGCGGCGGCCCAGTAGTGGTCGAATCCCTGCTCGAACCCGGTGCGGCCGTGGAGATGGCGGTTGGAGGGCACCCCGACGGTCCGCCAGCCCGCCTTCCGGAAGGCCTCGGCGAGGGTCGTCAGGCGCGAGCTGAGCACCTGCTGCCCGACCGGCGCCAGCTGGTGGTCGGCCTGGATGACACCGGACACGACGCCGTGGGCGGCAGGCGCGAGCCCGGTGAAAAGTGACGCCATCGAGGGGACCGTCCACGAGCTCGGCGCCCAGGCGTCGGTGAACGTGGTCCCCCGTGCGGCCAGCCGGTCGAGGGTCGGCGTGAGATCCCCCGGGCCGCCGAGGTGGGTGACCGCGTCGCGGCGGAGGGTGTCGATGGTCACCAGGACGACCCGCTTCGGGCTGTGCGCGGGCCCGGCCTGCGCCGCACCCGGTGCGGCCGAGAGGAGCACGAGGGCGAGCGCGATGGGTTGATGCTTCATGGTGCGGCTCCGGGGCTGCTCGGGCGCCTCGCACTGCCGAGCGCGTCACGCGCCATCCGAGCTTCGGGGCTGTCGGGTGCGGCCCTCGCGAGGACGTGCTCGAGCTCGAGCCGGGCTTCGGCGTCGCGGCCTGCACCGGTCAGGATCCGCGCCAGGTTGAGCCGCGCCTGAAGGTAGTCCGGGTCGAGGCGGAGCGCCCACCGGAGGTCCGCGATCGCAGCCTCGGTCTGCCCGGCCTGCGCGCGGGAGGCTGCGAGGTTGTTCAGCACACCCGGTTCCGGCCCGCGGACCGCCAGCAGCTGCTGGTAGATCACTGCGGCCTCGGTGGGACGTCCGTCGGCGAGCTCGAGCCCGGCATGGGCCGCCGCGAAGCGGGAATCCGCCGGGGCGAGCTCGCGTGCGGTGCGAAAAGCCGAGCGCGCGGCGTCGACCCGGCCCTGCCTCCGGCGCAGGTCACCGAGGTTGTACCACGCCTCGGCGAGCCAGGGGCTGTCCTGCACCAGCTCGCTCAGGACCGCATCCGCTTCGGCGAGGGCCCCGGTCCTGAGCAACAGGAACGCGAGGTTGCTCTCGGCGATCGGGAGTGAGCGGGACACCCGCCGCACCAGATGCACCTGCTGCTCCAATGCCTCGGGCCATCGCCGCTGGAGCACGAGCCAGGTCGCCCTCGCGGCGATCAGAGTGGCGTCCTCGGGGGTCTGTCGCTCGAGCCGGTCGAGCAGCTCGCCCGCCCGCGTGATCTGACCGTTCTCCGAGAGCGCCTCGGCGTAGAGCACCGCGGGGAGTGTGGCCTCCGGCGCCTGCCGGTGCATGAACGCGACCAGACCCAGGTGGTCGGACCAGAGCTCGGCTCGTTGGTGGCAGGCGAAGATCGCGGCGCCGATCAGGACCAGCGCCGCACCGGCTGATGCCACCCGAAATGCCGGCGCCCGCATCCGTCCCCAGATCCGCGCCGCGGCGAGGCCGACGAGGCCCGCGAAGGGCAGCGACGGCAGGTAGCAGAACCGCTCGGCCATCGGGTTGCCCATGTCCATGGGAGCGGCGACCCGGACCAGGTTCAGCACCGGGACGAACGCCAGCAGGGTCATGGCCGAGAGCACGACGACCGAGGTCGGCGGCCGGAATCGGCGAACCAGCACGATCGCGGCCAGGACGACGCTGCCGGCGACCAGAAGACGAAGATCGAGGAGGCCTTCCACGTACGGGTTGATCGCGAACGGCTGGGCGGTCAGCGGCGCGACCAACCACCCGAGGTAGCGCAGCACGGTCGGGCCGGCGCTGAGAAGGGCTGCCGCCAGCCCGTGCTCCTCGGGTTGGCCGGGCGGAGGGACTCCGACGGCAAGACGCGCTGCGAGGTAGCCCGCGGTCACGAGGGCGAACAGCGCAAGGTCGGTGAGCGCCGCTCGCCGCCTCGGGGGTCGGCGGGCGAACGAGATGACGGCGATCCAGATCGGGACCACGACCGCGACCTCCTTGGCCAGCAGGGCGGCCGCATAGAGCAGCGCCGAGCAGGCCAGGAGCGCGGCCTGATGTCCGGGTCGGCGCGGTGCGCCCCCGGACGTGCCGACCGGGAGCAGCTCGCGCCTCGCGGCGAGCCACGCGAGCAGTGCGGCGGTGCCCAGGAGCCCGGCCAGCAGGTCCGTTCGTCCGGCGATCCAGGCCACGCTCTCGACGTGGATCGGGTGGACCGCGAACACCACGCCACCCGCGAAGGCGACCCGCCGATCGCCGAGCAGCAGCAGCAGCGCTCCGGCCCCGATCAGGCTGCACATCCCGTGCAGCACGAGGTTGGTGAGGCGGTAGCCGAAGGGGTCGTACCGCCACAGCTGCCAGTCGAGCATGTAGGTCCAGGTCACCGCCGGACGCCAGTACCCGTACCCGAGGTCGCCTTCGCGGGCCTCGAGGAAGTCCCGGGTGGCGACCCGGCCGGCGTTGGCGAGTGAGGTGATGGCGGGGTCGCGAAGGATGAGCACCCGGTCGTCCCACACGAAGCCGCCGCCCAGGCTGCGAACGTGGGCGGCCACCGCAAGCAGGGCGATCAACGCGGCGCCCGCTGCGAGCGCCCACGGGCGGCCGGTGGTCGCCTTTCGACCGGGCTCTCGGCCGAGGCGCTCGACAGCTTCCGCCCGGGGAGCCCGGGCTGCGCGCGGCTGCCGGCCCGGTTGCGCCTGACGGGAGGGTCTGCGACGGGCTACCGAACGTCCTCCTCACCGACCGAGAACTCCATCAGCTCGACCGGGATGACGTTGCAGTAGAGCACCTCGATGTCGTCGACGTACCAGCCCATCCGGTTGACGACCGTGGTCGCGTGGAGCTCGAGGGTGACGGTGACCGCGGTCTGGCCGGCCCATGGCGTGAGGTCGAGGGTCAAGTGGGACCAGTCGTGGACGCTGGAGTCCGCCGACCGCCACACCTGGGTGCCGTTGACGTTGACCTTGAGCCAGTCGAAGGTCTCGAAGACCACGTACCAGTGCCAGAACTCGAGGGAGACCGGGTAGCCGGAAGGGACCGCCGAAAGATCGAAGGTGTGGGACAGGAAGCTGTCGTCGCCCGAGTTGGCGTAACACCCGTCGAGGTTGGTGGCCCAGACGTTGGAGCCCGAGTGGGCCGCTGTCGGTTCGCCTGCCGGCTGGCCCGAGTCGCAGCCCTGCAGCACACCGGCGGTGATCGCGCCGTGCTCCCAGTCGCCGTAGCCGCTTTCCACCCAGCCGCCGTCGTTGGCCTCGAGGTCGCTCGAGTAGAGGGTGATCGGCGTCGCCCCGCCGAAGCAGGTCAGATTGGGCATGTTGATCGGCGGAACGAATGTCGGCACCCACTGCTGGGCGGCCAGGATTTCGGCCTCCTCGTCGGGCGTCTGGGCGGATCCGATGACCGGAGCCACCGTCAGCAGCAGAACCGACAAGGCCGCGATGAGGGTCTTCTTCTCGATCATCACGTCTCCTCCTTCTCTCAATCCGGACAGACAGATTGTCATGACCCTGTGATGGGCGAGTTCGTCTCAGATCGTATGCCGTGAATGGCCTCGCGTCAACGAGGCCGGACCGTCGTGGCGCCGATGGCCTGGAGACCGGAGCGGGGATCCGAGGCGACGAGCCGGGCGCCAAAGACCCTCGCCGCGAGGTCGCCCGCGCCGGTGAACACAACCTCGATCCGAGCCGACGCCGTGGTCAAGCGGTCGCTGGCGATAACCTCGCCCGCGGGATCGAGCCACTCGACCTGCACGGTGCTCCCGCCGAGCTCAGAGGGAAGCTCGACGCGCAGCGTGGGAGGGTCACCGGCGGTGAGCTCGAGGGTCGCTCGACCGGCCGGCGCCGCGAGCGGGAGGGCGGGGTCGCCGAGCAGGTTGAAGAGCTCGATCAGCTGTCGCGACGGGGTCGCTCGCTTGGCGGCGAGCAGCGCCTCACCGACGGTACCGGGGATCGTGAGCCGGTCGATCATCAGGCGGCTCGCTTCGGCGTCGGCAGAGACCCTCCAGGAGGCTGCGATCACAGCCGCTGCGCCGCGCTCCGGCGTGCGCAGGAGCTTCTCTCCGATCGAGTCGGAGTGCGGGTGGTCGAAGGGGGCCGAGTAGCAGGTCATGCTGACCACCACCGGAAGGTGGGCGCTCGGGGGCAGCGCCTCGACGTCCTCGAGCCGGAAGAGGTCTCGCTGGGCCGAGTAGTCGGCCGGGGCGGTGCGCCAGATGAACCGTCCTCCGTGGCCGATGAAGTGGACCAGCAGGTGGCCCGCGCCGAGGGTGTGGATCAGGCGTTGTCGATGGCTGTCGGCGTCGTGGTCGTCGGGTTCCGGCTTGATTCGGGTCGAGAGGAACCCCTGCTGCTCGTATCGGGAGGCGAGGCGGTCGCTGGCAGCGTCCATGTAGGACTCGCCGTCGGAGATCCAGAGCAGCGACCGGCGCCAGTCGCCGCCGCGGTCCGCGTCGAGGGCGGCGGCGGTCTTGGCGACGATCGCCGTCACCTCATCGGGCTCGGTGACCGGGAAGCGTGCGATCGCCATCACCGGCCGGTCGTCGCCGTCGAAGGTGACGAAAGGGGCGTCGCTGGCGGCGTGGCCCTGGGGGGTGGCGACGCTCCAGGTCGGCACCAGGTTGCGGTTGTTGTGCAGGCCACTGTCGGCGTAGGCGGTGCCCTGGGTGGCCGGCAAGCGGGTGCCGTGGCGCGGCTGCCAGGTCCAGGCGGCGTAGGCCGATTCGTCGACACGGTCGTTCTTGGCGTCCCAGCTCGCGTCACCCACCAGCAGCACGAAACGGGGCGCCGGTGGCGTCCAGCGACGCCAGGCGTGGTGGAGGAACGCACGGATCGCGCGCGGGTGGGCGAGGCCGTCGCCGAACTCGTCGTACACCGCCCGCAGATCGACCACCTCGACCTCGAGACCATGCCGACGGTGCAGTGCGGCCAGCGGGGCGACGGCGTCGATCAGCCGAGGGTGGGCGATCACGATCATGTCGGCGCGGCGGGGCCGGGCGAGATCGGCGACGACCTCGGGCTCGAGCGCCGCAGGGCGCAGGAAGGCCGCCGACGGGCAGACATCCAGCCGGCCGCACGAGGTCGCGTCCGCGGAGAGCCCGATCTGCATCGGCACCGTGCCGTCCGGTCGCCGCCGTCCGACCGGTCGGGCCTCGAGCCTGGTCCCGTCGCAGCCGAAGGCCAGGATGCTGCCGGTGCCGGCGAGGGAGACCACACCGGGGCCGGCGTCGCGGCCGGCGATCTCGAGACGAACCTGCGCTCCGGCAATCCTCCCGGAGTGGGGAAAGGCGACGTCGATCCAGTCGACGGCCACCACGTCGCTGATCGGATCGCCCTCGACCACGGACGGGCGATCGGGCACCACGAGGCGGAGGGTCGGGAGGTCGGTTGCGATCCCCGCCGCGGGAACGGTGGCGTCGAGGAAAGCGACGTCCTGGCCGTGCCACTCGACCGACCCGATCAGCGCGTGGTCGAGATAGGCCTCGACGCGGTGGTCGGCGATCTCCGGCGCCGGCACGTCGACCGGCTGGGACCACCCCCTGATCCGGACCCGCAGCTGCACGGGCAGCTCGCTGTCGCGGTCGAGCCCTTCGAGGTCGAGCTGCACGTCGAGATTCGCGCCGGTGAGGGGAGTCAGCCGCGCCCAGTACCACCGCTCCGCGGTCGGGTCGGCGTCGGAGAAGCGGAGCATGATCCGGTCCTGCTCGAGATGGCTCGTGCGGACGGGTTGCAGCCCGACCGCATCCGGCGCGGCCACCGCGGCCGAAGCGATTCTCCGGGCCTTCGCCCGGTCGCAGCGCAGCGTGTAGACATTGAACCTGGTCATGTCGGCAAGCTCGGGGTCGTCGTGGGGGAGGGCCTCGCCGACGAACTCGATCCAGTCTCCGCGGTCGAAGCGGCCGTCACCACCGTCCTCGACCCAGATCCGATGGGCCCCGGCGCGGCTGGTCAGCGCGAGGTCGGCGCTCGCCCTGCACGGCTCCGGCCAGGCTGCCAGCAGACGATCATCGTGGACCACCCGGTATGCGCCGCT
Source organism: uncultured Acidobacteriota bacterium (assembly GCA_963714745.1). GTDB lineage: Bacteria > Acidobacteriota > Thermoanaerobaculia > Thermoanaerobaculales > Sulfomarinibacteraceae > CAVQPK01. The sequence continues at coordinate 17,786 of CAVQPK010000003.1, read as the reverse complement.
GGTCTCGACCAGCAGGCGGAGACCGGGCAGGTCGTTCGCTTCGGCGGGCGCGAGCGACAGCAGCACGGCGGTCGCAATGGCTGACGGGAGGCGGTTCACGAGGATCGGGTCCTCCGTCGGGGGTCGTGACGGTGATTGTAACGGGCGCGCACGATAGGATGTAGTGCGTGAGGTTGCATGAGGTCGCTCTCCACGTCGCGCTGCTGGCCGGCCTGAACGGTTGTGTCGCCAGTGCGCCGCAGGCCGTGACGGCGCCCGCGCCTGAATCGGACGCAGCGGTCGATGCGGCCGCTCAGACGCCCGAGAAGTGGTCGAATACGATCCGTTGGGCGACCGCCAGCGAGGTCGAGAACCTGGGCTACAACGTCTACCGAGGGGTCCACGAAGACGGACCCTGGTCCAGGCTCAACGCCGAGCTGATTCCGGGGGCCGGGACCACCGACGAGCCGAACCGCTACCGGTTCGTCGATGAGACCGTGGATCCGCACCGGATCTACTACTACTGGGTCGAAAGCGTTTCGATCGACGGAGTGCGCGAGCGCTTCACCCCGGTCGCCCGGGTGGGCCCGAAGGTCCCGCCGGCTTCGAGCCCCTGACGCCCGCGCCCCGGGCCAGGCCGATCTCGCGCAGGTAGCGGTACTTCAGGGCCGATCCGCGGGCCGCGAGGAGCGCGTGACGCAAACCGAGGGCGCCCCCCAGCAGCTCGCCGCGGACCATCGCCAGCCGAACGAAGGTGGCGGCTGCGTGGATCGCCGGGGCCAGGGGTCCGGACCGGCGACCCTCTCCCGCCGCCTGCTCGGCGCCGAGCCGGGCGTAGGCGGCCCGGCGGTCGAGATACTCCTGGAGGCTCCGTTCGCCGAGGTGCTCGAGCACGCCCGCGAGTCGGCCGACCGCTCCCTCCGTCACCAGCGTCTCGTGGACCGATCGCTCTGAGAAGCGGGCTCTCTGGCGGTCGTAGAGCCTGGCCGGCAGGTCCCATGCCCAGGGCCAGTGGCGGACCGGCCGGCCGCAGAAACGGTTGCGGCGGCGGACTCGATAGGCGGCCTGTCCCGGGTCGGCCGGCAGCGCCAGGATCGCGGCGGCGAGCTCGGTCGAGATCCGCTCGTCGGCGTCGAGCGAGAAGACCCATGCGGTGGGAGCCAGCTCCGCGGCCCGGTTCTTCTGCGCACCGTAGCCGCGCCAGGGCTCGACCTCGACCCGTGCACCGGCGGCCCGCGCCACCGCGGCGGTGCCGTCGCCACTGCCCGAGTCGAGCACGACCACCGCGGCCGCCCAGCCCGCGCTGGCCACGGCAGCCGCGATTCGGTCCGCCTCGTCGCGGGCGATGATCGTCACGGTGACGTCACGCATGGGGGCAGCCTCCGGGGGAGGTCCGGCCCTTCATCATCAGCTCCCGCCACACTGTTTCGGCCGGGTCGAGAACACCGCCCCAGGTGAGCCCCGCCCGGCCGGGAGGGAGGCTCGTGAGCGGTGGGGCGCCGCCCGCCTTGGCGAGAGCGGACGACAGCCGTTCGACCATCGCGGGAAGGTCCTCGGTCCGCGGCCCGTCGGGTCGGTCGGGGCGGGGAAGAGGGATCATGGTCGGGGATCCGCCGAGCGCGGGCGCAAGCTCGCGGGTGACCGAGTCGAGGGTGACCCCGCTTCCGGTCAGATGGGGACGTTGAGGGAGCAGGTGAAGGACCCGAACCATGCGGCGACTATACTGACCCCGTGGCGAACGAGGGCACGACGGTCGAGACCTGCAGCCGTTGCGGCGGCACCGGGTGGGCGCTGGAAGAGCGGGACGGCGTCGAGCTCGTGCGGCGGTGCGGCTGCGACGAGCTCCGGAGGCGCGTCGAGCTGCTCGAGGCCGCAGGCATCCCGGACCGGTACCGGCACTGCACGCTCGACGGGTTCGACGATCGGTGGAACCCCGAGGACCCGTCGCTCGGGGGCGCCAAGAAGGCGGTCCAGGAGTTTGTCGACCTCTACCCCGGGGTCGACAAGGGCCTGCTGCTGATGGGAGGCGTCGGCACCGGCAAGACCCATCTCGCGGCGGCGGCCTTGGCAGCGCTGATCCAGGACAAGGGGGCCCGGGGCAGGTTCGCCGACTTCACCTCGCTGGTGCTCGAGATCCAGATGACCTTCGACGTGCCGGGCGGCAGCCGCGGTCTGATGCAGCCGCTGGTCGCGGCCGACCTGCTGGTGCTCGACGAGCTCGGCGCGGGCAAGTCCAGCCCATGGGTGATGGACCTGCTCTACTACCTGGTCAACACCCGCTACCTCGAAGGACGAGTGACGATCTTCACCACCAACTACAGCGACTTCCCGAAACGGACGGACGAGGAGTCGCTCACCGACCGGGTGTCCGCCCGGATCCGCTCCCGTCTGTTCGAGATGTGCCGGCGCGTGGAGCTGCGCGGCATCGACTACCGCGAGCGCCGGCTCGCGGGACGCGACGCGGTCCGTCGACGGTGAGGACCTACCTCGCCCTCGGGGTGCTGGCGGCGGTCGGGTGCGCGACCTCGCCGCCGCCCGTGACATCGCCGACGCCGCCACCCACAGCGACGGCAGCGCCGATGCCGTCGGCGACGCCCACCCCGGTCCCCGAGCCGCCCCCGCCGCCGGTGCCGACGCCGCTGCCGTCGGGCGGGGCGCTCGACCCGCCGCTGGTCCGGGTGCTGCTCGACCGCGGCACCGAGATCCGGCTGCCGCAGCCCGGTCGTGCCTACCGGGCGTCCTTCGAGGGCGGCGGCACCTGGCTGTGGGGCCCGCTGGTGGTGCGGCCCGATGGCGAGACGCTGTGGCAGGTGGGCGCCTTTTCCGAGGCGGCGGCCGCCGAGGCGGCCGCCGGGCGAGTGGCTCGGAGCCTGCCGACCTCGACCGACGTGGTCCGCGTCGCCGGCGAGGACGGCCTGATCCGGGTGCGGGTGCGGTGGCGGGAACCGAGCTCGGCCGCCGATGCCCTGGCGGCCGCTGGTTTCCCGGGCGCGTACCGGGTGCCGGGGGAAGGGCGGGTGCGGGTCGAAGCGGCGCACGGTGGACCTGCGCTGGCGCAGGCGGTGGTGCTCGAGCCGGTCGGAGAGTGGCCCACCGACGTCGGCGGCCGCCGCTACCGCGGGCGCTTCGTGGCCCGGTCGTCGGGCGGGGAGGCGCTGCTGGTCAACGAGCTCAGCATGGAGAGCTACCTGCGGGGCGTGGTCCCGGTGGAGATGGGCCCGGCGGCGTTCCCGGAGCTCGAAGCGCTCAAGGCCCAGGCGGTGGCGGCCCGGACCTACGCCGTCGCCCACCTCGGGGACCACGAGGACGAAGGCTGGGACCTGTGCGACACGCCCGCCTGCCAGGCCTACTGGGGATTCAGCGCCGAGCACCCCCTCAGCAACCGGGCGGTGGCCGAGACCGCGGGCGTGATCGCAGTCTGGCAGGGACAGCCGATCGACGCGATGTACACCTCGACCTGTGGCGGTCACACCGAGGACGCGGCGGTGCTGTTTCCGGACCGCGCGCAGCCCTACCTGCGGGGGGTGCCGTGCCGGTGGGACCGTCCGATCACGCTTGCCGGCGCCGGCGCCGACGGCGAGTGGCAGGATCCGGTGACGGCCGCCGCCGCCACCGCGTCCCGCGCGCTCGGTCTGGGCGGCGGCCCTGCCGACCCTGCCACCCTGGTCGCCGCCGTCGCGAGGGCCTGCGGGGGAGCGGCCCCGTCGCCATCCCCGCCCGGGAGCGCCGACCAGCTCGCCCGGGCGCTGCTGGAGGCGTGCAGGCTCGACGGTGCGGCGGTCCGGGTCGGCCGGTCGAACGTGGGTCTCGACGGGCTGTTGACGATGGCGGACCTCTACAAGGTGCCGCTGGCGCCGCCCGTCGGGGACTGGCGGCGGGCGTGGGCGGGGGCAGCGGCGCTGGCGGCGCTCGAGCTGGCGGGAGTGGTGGCGCGTGATGCCGGCGAGGCGGTCCCGCGCCCCGAGGGGTCAGGGATCTTCCCGCGGCGGGCGGAGCGTTCCGAGCCGCTGCCGAGCCCGCTGCCACTTCGGGAACGGTGGTCGGACGCGGTCCGCGATCGGGCTGGGACCGAGGTGCTGCCGGGGACGCAGCTGGAGCGGCTGCGGCGCGGCGAGGAGGTGCTCGAGCTGACGGTGGTCCGGTCCGGCGGCGACGGGGAGGCGGACCGGCGCTCCGCGTGGCGGGAGTGGGCGCGGGAGCGCAGCTGGGCCGATGTCGCCCGCGCGCTCGGCGTACCGGATCTCGAGCGCCTCGAGGTGACGGCGCGGGGGGTCTCGGGACGGGTGACCGGGCTCGCCGCGGTCGGCCGGGCGGGAGCGCGGCGCGAATGGAGCGGGTTCGAGATCCGGCGCGTGCTGGAGCTCCCGGAGACCCTGTTCGACATGGTCACCCTGCGGCGTGCGGACGGTACCTCCGCGGTACGGTTCCTGGGCCGGGGCTGGGGACACGGCATCGGCCTGTGCCAGAACGGGGCCTACGGACTGGCCCGGGCGGGACGGAGGTTCGACGCGATCCTGGCCTACTACTACCCCGGGTCGGCCTTGACGGTCTGGACGGGATCGACGCCAGGGGGCTGAGCGGCGATGCGCATCGTGCTCACCGTCGCCGCGAGCAAGTACACAGGGGCCGCGGCGGTGGCGGACCACTGGCGCCGAGCGCTTGCCGAGGCGGGCACGGAGGTCAGCCTGCTCTACCGACCCGGGCGCAACCTCGATGTCCGCCTTGCGGGGTGTGCGTGGGCGCACGGAGTGCTGGCCAAGGAGCGTTCGCCGACGGCGCTCGTCACCAACATCCGCGCGTTGAGGCGTCTGACCGCCGACGCGAAGGTGGTGATCTGCCATCTGCCCCACGACCACACGCTCTGTCTGCTGGCGGGTGTGCACCGCCGGTGCCGGCTGGTACGTGCGTTCCGCAACAGCGGGCACCTTCGGCGCGACCCGTGGCACCGGGCGCTCGCCGGCCGGTTGTCAGCCGCGATCCTCGCGCACCGCTCGATGGCGCCTCGGCTCGAACGGCTGGTCCCGGGACTCGCTTGGACCGCCGAGCCGGTGCCGCTCGAGGACCGATTCAAACCCGGAGGCGACGGTCCGGGGTGGAGGCGGCGGCTCGGCATCCCCGAGCACGCACCGGTGGTCGGCGCGGTCGGGAAGCTGGCCCGCGGCCGCGGGTTCGAGCTCGCGCTCGACGCCGCGGCCGGTCTCGGCGGCGATGCCAGGCTGGTGGTGGTCGGTCACGGCGAGTCCCAGCCTGCCCTGGAGCGGCGAGCGGAGGTGCTCGGAATCGCCCGCCGGGTGCACTGGGCAGGTTACCAGGAGGGGCCGCTCCCCGATCTCTACGCGGCGATGGACGTGGTGCTCTTCGCGGGTGCCGGCTCGGACCACGGGCACCGAGCGATCTCGGAGGCGCAGGGCTGCGCACGGCCGGTGGTGGCGGTCGACCTGCCCGGGGTGGCAGAGCTGATCGCCGACGACGTGACCGGACGGATCGTCGCGGCCGAGCCGGCCGCGGTCGCCGGAGCGCTGCGGGAGCTGCTGGCGGAGCCGGCGAAGGCCGCGGCGATCGCCGGGGCCGGATCGAGGGCGGTCGAGGCGCGCCGGCTCGGCCCGGCGGGAGCGCGGCTCGCGGGCTTCCTCGAGCGGCTGGGCTGATCGGGTAGAATCTGCGCCGACCGGAGGATCCATGCCCCTGACCGAGACCCGCTCGAAGGCCGCTGCAGCGATTGCCGACGCGTGCGAGATCGCGTTCGGGCACCGGCCCGAGTCGGTCGAGCTCGAGGTTCCGCCGCGGCGCGAGCTCGGCGACCTGGCGTGGCCGGGGGCGCTGCCGTTGGCCCGGGTGCTCAAGCGCGCGCCGCGCCAGATCGCGGACTCGATCGTCGCCGCCGCATCCTGGCCCGAGGGTGTGGTGAGGGCGGAGATCGCCGGGCCCGGGTTCATCAACCTCTTCCTCGACCGCGCCGCGGTGCTGTCGCGGCTGCTGGCGGGAGACGAAGGGGTGGCCGGCGCGGCCGGCAAGGTGATCGTCGAGCACACCAACATCAACCCCAACAAGGCGGCCCACATCGGGCACCTGCGCAACGCGGTGCTCGGCGACGTGCTGGTGCGGTGCCTGCGGCACCTGGGGCACGAGGTCGAGGTCCAGAACTACGTCGACGACACCGGGGTCCAGGTGGCCGACGTGGTGGTCGGCGCGCTCTTCCTACCCGAGGCCGAGCTGGCTGCGGCGCTCGGTGTCGAGATTGCCCGCCGCGACGAGCTGCTCGCGGCGCTGGTGGCCAGGCTCCCGGTCGAAGACGTGCCCACCGCATCGACCGCCGACTTCGACGACCTGTGCTGGGAGCTGTACCCGCGGGTGACGGCGCGCTACGAAGCGGAGCCGGAGTTCTCCGGCCACCGCGCGGAGGTCCTGCACGCGCTCGAGGAGGGGTTCGAAGGGCTCACCCTCGAGGAGGCGATGATGCTCCTGCGTGGGGCGGTGATCGCCGCCGGGCCGTTTCCGGGCCGAGCGGTGGCCTGTCTCGCGGCCGCCGTCGCGGACGGCAACCTGCGCTGTCACCTCGCCACCATGGCGCGGCTGGCGATCGGCTACGACGTGCTGCCCCACGAGTCCGACATCCTCCAGCTCGGATTCTGGCGGCGCGCCTTCGACCTGCTCAGGGAGGGCGGCGCGATCCGCAAGGAGAGCGACGGCAAGAACGCCGGCTGTTGGGTGATGTCGCTCGCCGGCAGCCCCGAGTTCGCGGACATGGACGACCCGGACAAGGTCCTGGTGCGCTCCAACGGCACGGTGACCTACACCGGCAAGGACATCGCCTACCAGCTGTGGAAGCTCGGACTGTTGACGGACCCGGACGGGAAGCGGCACGACTTCGGCTACCGGCCGTTCGCACGCTGGGCGCAGGCCGGGCCGGCGGCGCCGGTGCGCTACGGCGAGGGAGACCGGATGCTGGCCCGCTCGACCGCGGTCGTCGGCGAGCGGGTCGGCGAGGGGCTGTTCGGCGGTGGCAGCCGGGTCTACAACGTCATCGACGTCCGCCAGTCCTACCCTCAGAAGGTGGTCCGCGAGGCGGTGCGTGTGCTCGGCCACGAAGCCGCGGCGGCGAGCTCGATCCACTTCGCCTACGAGATGGTGGCGCTGACGCCGGCCGCCGTGCGCCGGCTCGAGGAGCACACGGGTCGCTCCTTCGGGCTCTCCGAGGAGGACCTCGCCAAGAGCTACGTCGAGATGTCTGGCCGGCGCGGCATCGGGGTCAAGGCCGACGAGTTCCTGGACACCCTGGTCGAGGCGGCGGCGGACGCGGTCACCGCGCGGGCCGCCGAGGGCCTGACGGTGGACTCGATCGACGCACGTGCGCGGGCGCATCGCGGTCGGGGCACTGCGCTACCTGATGGCGCGCCAGTCGCGCAACCGGGTGCTCGCCTTCGACTTCGACGAGGCGCTGGCGTTCGAGGGCGACACCGGGCCGTACCTGCAGTACTCGGCGGTGCGCGCCGCGAAGATCTTCGACAAGCTGCGCACCCGTCGCGGTGAGGGGGAGGTCGGGCCCGACGAGCTCCCGGCGCTGGCAGGCATCGAGATTCCCGACGATCTGTGGGAGCTCGTCTTCGAGTGCGCCCGGCGTCGGGAGGTGGTGGGCCAGGCGGTGGCCAACCTCGAGTTCTCGCTGGTCGCCCAGCACGTGCACGGGCTCGCCCAGCGCTTCCACAAGCTCTACCATGGGCACCCCGTCACCCAGGAGGAGGACGAGTCGCTGCGACGCCTGCGGCGGGCGGTCTTCACCGTTTTCGCCAGAGAGGTGCGGGTCGTGCTCGAGGAGCTGCTCGGGATCCCGGTTCCGGAGGAGATGTGAACGACGAGACCCGCCGCGCCCGCTACGCCCGGGTCCGCGAGCAGCTCGCCGAGCTGATCGCCAAGACCCCGGACCCTCTCGCCCACCGCGCCACCGCAGCGGCGCTGCTGCACCACAAGCTGCCGGGCGTGTCGTGGACCGGGTTCTACATGCTGCGCGGCGGCGAGCTGGTCGTGGACGCCTACCAGGGACCGGTCGCCTGCCTGGTGCTCGCCGCCCACACCGGGGTGTGCTGGGCGGCGATCGACCGCCGCGAGTCGGTGGTGGTGGACGACGTGCATGCGTTTCCAGGGCACATCGCCTGCGACTCGCGCAGCAGGTCCGAGGTCGTGGTGCCGATCCTCGGGGCGGACGGCGGGCCGATCGGGGTGCTCGACGTGGACTCCCACCGCCCCGGGCACTTCGACCTGGTCGATCGTGACGGCTACGAGTCGATCGTGCGGATGCTCGAGTCGCGGTGGCGCGGTTGATCCCCCCGGCACTCCCCTGAGGTGATAGACTGCCTTCAAGCCGTTCGGTTGTCTCATCATGGTTCCGATTCTCAGCGCGGGTCGAGGCGCCGCGCAGCCGGATGAAGGAAGGGGGACCCCATGGCACCGCCGATTTCCTACCGTGACATCACCATCACCTACGACGGAACGACCGGGAAGATCGAGGTCGAACCGGACCCGGCCCCGATCTACTGGGTCACCGGGCCGGACTCGGCCCGGTGGCGGGTTGCCACACACCCGGGACAGGCACTCACCTTCGACATCGTGTTCGATGAGGGCAGATCGCCGTTCAGGGACCTGCACTCGACGGGTACTCCACCCGACTACGAGGTCATCGGGACCGACAACACCCGGGATAAGGGCTCCTTCAAGTACTCGGTGATCATCCGCGACGCCCAGGGCAAGGCGGTGAAGGAGGTCGATCCGATCATCGACAACAGCGATACTCCCGTCCCCGATCCGTGATCCGAGGCTACCCGGCTCCCTGAGCCTTACGGACGGCCGCAGCGAACGCCGGGTCCCCCCGCAGCGGGTCGAACCAGGGGAAGCTGAACCAGATGGGGTTGAGACCGGCCTCCAGAGCCTTCTCTGCGTGCAGGAGTGCGCCGTGCTTCTCTCCCACGAGGATCAGCACGAGGGACGCCTGGAAATGCACCTCTCCGAGCGCGTCGGCGCCCTGCGTGCGGTCGAGCGCGTCGGAGAGCACCTTGACGGCCTCGCGGGCCTCGCCGAGCTGGGCCAGACAGTAGGCCTGGACCAGCTGGTCATCGCGGCGCGGGTGCTGGTCCAGGGCGACGATCTCCAACACGCGATGGTAGAGCGCCTGGGCCTCGGTGCGTCGCCCGAGGAGGACGTAGGCGTCCGCGAGGTTGATCGTGGGTCCCATCGCCGTCGGTCGCAGCTCGTGGGCTTTCCTGAGGGGTTCGAGTGCGTTTTCGTATCGGCCCAGCAGCATGTTCGCCATCCCGAGATTGGTCAGGTGGCGCGGGTTTCCGGTCAGCTCGACCAGACGTTCGAGCAACGGGATGGATCGCTCGGGATGGCGGTACGCGAGGCTCTCGCTGAGGATGCCCAGCGCGAAGGTGTTGTCGGGGTCGATCTCGAGGGCGCGACGGAGCAGGCGCTCGGCGGCAGCCATGTCGCCCCGCTGCATCTCGAACTGAGCGAAGTGGACGTAGGCGCGCCAGGAGGGACGCAAGCGGACGCGAGCCTCGTGGAAGCGCCGGGCGTCGTCGAATCGACCCTCGGCCTCGGCCAGATACGCCCTGCAGTGCAGCACCATCGGATCGGCGTACGCGACCTTGTCGAGCTCCTCCAGGGTGAGACGCTGCTCGTCGACGTCGTCGGTCGCCAAGGCGAGCTGAAACCTGGCCTGGAGAATGCGGCTGTCGCGGGGCGCCACCCGGAGCCCGGCCTCGACGACTGCTCTCGCGCTGTCCAGGTACCGTTGGTCCCTGGTGGTCCGATAGCTCAGCCGGTACTCGGCGGCGGCCCTCGTGTACGCCTCGAGCAGCCGCGGCGAGGAGGCCCGGATCGACTCGAGCTCGGCGAGCAGGGCATCGCGGTCGATGCCGCCACGTTGCTCGTCGAGCCGCCGCACGACCTCGAGGAAGCGCCGGAGGTCCTCCGGGTTCTCGGCCCGTGAGAGCACCGCGTCGGGGTCGGGGCGGTACTCCGGAAAGACCCGCGAGAACTGCGCCGAAAGGGTGTCCACCACGAGACCGAGCCCTCCGGTTGGCACCTCGAGGGCGACCGACTTGAGCACAGCGGCCTCGGGGCCGCGCAGGCGGCGCAGCTCGATGGTCGTGACCAGCCCGTTGGGGGTGGCGGATGCGACGAGCAGCTCGTCCGCGGCGAGCGCCTGGAGCAGCTCGGCCGGCGAGCCCCGGGCGCCGTCCACTTCGCGAGGGTCGACGGCGAGCACCCCCTCGGTGGCGGCTACGTTGTTGAGCAGGGTCATGCGGACCGCGTCGGCGAGCAGGCGGAGGGCGTCGTCCGGCTCCTCAGCGACGATCTCCACCGAGAGCACCGCCACCACCACCGGCGGTCGGGACCGCTGGAGCCACCACCAGGCGCCGGACGCGAACGCGAGGGCGAGCACTGCCGTTGCGCCGCCTCGCCACATCCGCCTGCGGCGACGGGCGTGGGCGGTCAGGGGCGAGCTGTCGGCACCGTCGGCAGTGGAGGTGCGCTCGAGGCCGGTGAGGGCGCGCAGGGCTGCGGCGACCTCGCCGGTGCGCTGCGGGCGGCGCTTCGGGTCCTTCTCGAGCAGGCTCTCGACCAGCAGCTCGACCGGTTGGGGGATCTCCGGGCGCAGGCGGCGCACCTGCGGCGGACGGTGGCGCACCACCCGCTGCATGGTCTCGAGCGGGGTCGAGGACTGGAAAGGGTGGGTGCCGGTGAGCATCTCGTAGAGCAGCGAGCCGAGCGCGAAGAGGTCGGAGCGGGTGTCGACGGCCTGGCCCGACGCCTGCTCGGGCGACATCGCCCGGCTGGTGCCCATGACCATGCCCTCCTGGGTGAGGCTCTCCTCCTTGAGCTCGGGGTCGGTGGACTTGGCGAGGCCGAAGTCGAGGATCTTGACCCGTCCGCGGTCGTCGACCAGCACGTTCTCGGCCTTGAGGTCGCGGTGCACGATGCCGCGGGCGTGGGCGGCCTCGAGCCCCTCGGCGATCTGGCGGGCGACGTCGAGCGCGTCGCGCAGCGGCAGGGGCCCGGCGGCCAGCCTGGCCGCGAGGCTCGACCCCTCGACCAGCTCCATCACGATGTAGTCGCGGCCGTCGTGCTCGAGCACGTCGTGGACCTGGGCCACCGAGGGGTGGGCGAGGCCCGCCGCCGCCCTCGCCTCCCTCAGCAGGCGCTCGCGGCGGGCAGGCGAGAGCTCCTTGGTGGGGTGGATGCACTTGATCGCCACCGACCGGCGCAGACGCTCGTCCCAGGCTTCGTAGACCGAGCCCATTCCCCCGCTGCCGAGGTGGCGGCGGATGGAGTAGGGCCCAACTCGTTGGTTTTCCACAGGCGGATTCTAGCTGAGCCCTGGTCTTTCTCAGTACCTTCGCGGATCGGCCCCGCGCGGGAGGGACGGGGGGTTGGAAGTATCGACGGAGGATCGAGATCGGTTCGACTCAACCCGACGGGACCAAAGGCGCGATCGCGGCGAAGGCGGGATCCTCCCGCAGTGGGTCGAACCAGGGGAACCTGAACCAGATCGGGTTGAGCCCTGCCTGAACCGCCTTCTCGGCGTGCAGCACCGCGCTGTGCTTCTCGCCGGCCAGCGCCAGCACCAGAGCGGCCCTGAAGTGGAGCTCGCCGAGGGCGTCGCTCCCGGTGGAGCGGGAGAGGGCCTGGTCGAGCACCCCGACCGCCTCCCGCGCGTTGCCGAGCTGGGCGAGACAGTAGGCCTGGACGAGCTGGTCGTCCCAAGGCGGATGCTGGTCGTCGGCCAGGGTCTCGAGCACCTGCCGGTACAGCGCCCGGGCCTCGTCCCTGCGCCCGAGCAGGTCGTAGTCGTCGGCCAGGTTCAGCATCGGTCGGATGCGAGAGGGGAAAGCCTCGCGTGCTGCCTTCAGCGGCGCCAGAGCGTCCTGGTAGCGGCCGAGGAGCATGTTGGCCGTGCCGAGGGTGATGAGGTAGTCCCCCTGGCCGCTGAGCTCCACCAGCCTCTCGAGCAACGGGATCGCCCGCTCGGGGTCGCGGTACGCGAGGTGCTCGGCCAGGATGCCCATGGCGAGGGTATTGTCCGGGTCGATCTCCAGCGCGCGCCCGAGCAGGCGCTCGGCAGCGACTGTCTCCCCCCGCTGCATCTCGAACTGGCCGTAGATCACGTAGGCCCTCCATGAGGGGCGCAGCTTCACCCAGGCTTCGAGGTCTCGGCGGGCATCGCCGAGGCGACCCTCGGTCTCGGCGAGCTGGGCACGGTAACGCAGCACGACGGGGTCGCTGGGGGCGGCACGCTCGAGCTCCTCGACCGCGCGGCGCTGCTCGTCGACGTCGTCGGTCGCCATGGCCAGCTGGATCCTGGCCTGGAGGATGCGGCTATTGCGGGGCGCCACCCGGAGCCCGGCGGCGACCGTGGCCCGGGCCCGCTCGAGGTAGCGAGGCTCGCGGGTGGTGCGGTAAAGGCGCCGGGCCTCCGAAACGGCGAGGACGTAGGCGTCGAGCAGCCGCGGCGAGGAGGAGCGGATCGAGTCCAGCGCCTGCAGCAGAGCGTCGGCGTCAAGCCCCGGAGGACGGTCGTCGAGCTGACGCCTCACCTCGAGGTAGCGACGCAGGTCGTCCGGGCTGTCGGCGCGGGAGAGCACGGCGTCGGGGTCGGGGCGGTGCTCCGGGAACAGGGTCGCGCACTGCGAGCTGAGGGTGTCGACCGCGAGCTCGAGGCCGCCGGTGGGCACCTCGAACGACACTGCCTTGACGAGGGAGGCCTGGGCTCCCCGCAGCCGCCGCAGCTCGATGGTGGTCACCAGCTCGTCGGAGGTGGCGGTGGCGGCGACCGCTTCGTCGGCGGCAACCGCCCGTATCACCTCGGCAAAGCTGCCGCTGACGCCGTCGACGTCGCCGGGGTCGACCGCGAGCACGCCCTTCGTGGCGGCCAGGTTGTTGAACAGTGTGATCCTGACCGCGTCCGCGAACAGCCGGAGGTCGTCTTCGGGCCCGCCGGTGACGATCTCCACCGGGAGCACCGCCACCACCACCGGTGGGCGGGGCCGCTGGAGCCACCACCAGGCGCCGGACGCGAGCGCGAGGGCGAGCACTGCCGTCGCGGCGCCGAGCCAGGCGCCGCGCCGCAGCAGGCGCCGCCGGCGGGCGTGGGCGGTCAGCCGCGAGACCGAAACGCTGTCGGCAGTGACGGTGCGCTCGAGGTCGGTGAGGGCGCGCAGGGCGGCGGCCACTTCTCCGGTGTGCCGAGGGCGGCGCTTCGGGTCCTTCTCGAGCAGGCTCTCGACCAGCAGCTCGACCGATTGGGGGATCTCCGGGCGCAGGCGGCGCACCTGCGGCGGACGGTGGCGCACCACCCGCTGCATGGTCTCGAGCGGGGTCGAGGACTGGAAAGGGTGGGTGCCGGTGAGCATCTCGTAGAGCAGCGAGCCGAGCGCGAAGAGGTCGGAGCGGGTGTCGACGGCCTGGCCCGACGCCTGCTCGGGCGACATCGCCCGGCTGGTGCCCATGACCATGCCCTCCTGGGTGAGGCTCTCCTCCTTGAGCTCGGGGTCGGTGGACTTGGCGAGGCCGAAGTCGAGGATCTTGACCCGTCCGCGGTCGTCGACCAGCACGTTCTCGGCCTTGAGGTCGCGGTGCACGATGCCGCGGGCGTGGGCGGCCTCGAGCCCCTCGGCGATCTGGCGGGCGACGTCGAGCGCGTCGCGCAGCGGCAGGGGCCCGGCGGCCAGCCTGGCCGCGAGGCTCGACCCCTCGACCAGCTCCATCACGATGTAGTCGCGGCCGTCGTGCTCGAGCACGTCGTGGACCTGGGCCACCGAGGGGTGGGCGAGGCCCGCCGCCGCCCTCGCCTCCCTCAGCAGGCGCTCGCGGCGGGCAGGCGAGAGCTCCTTGGTGGGGTGGATGCACTTGATCGCCACCGACCGGCGCAGACGCTCGTCCCAGGCTTCGTAGACCGAGCCCATTCCCCCGCTGCCGAGGTGGCCTCGAATGACGTAGGGACCGATGCGGTCGAGGTTCACGCGGGGAGTCTAGCCGAGATCGGGGCGCGCGCGGCAGGACCGCAGCTTGACTGGGCGGCGCGCCTGGCAGATGGTCGGAGGCGCTCCCGGAGGTTGCGATGCGCGATCGGATCAACCCGGCGGTCACCTACATGGACGAGTCGATCATCAGGGAGATGACGCGAGTGGCGGAGGACTGCGGTGCGGTCAACCTGGCCCAGGGCTTTCCCGAGTACCCGGTGGCCGAGACGGTACGGCGGGCGGCGACCACCGCGATCGAGGCCGGCCACAACCACTACACCCGGACCTGGGGCGACCCGGTCCTGCGCCGGCGGCTGGCCGGCCTTCCTGCACGACGCGTGGGGGCTCGGCTACGACCCCGAGGACGAGGTCGTGGTGACCTGCGGCGCCTCCGAGGCGATCATGGCGACCCTGCTCGCGCTGCTGCGTCCCGGCGCCGCGGCGGTCATTCCCGAGCCGATCTACGAGAACTACCTCCCGGCGGCGAGGCTCGCAGGCGCCGAGGCGAGGATCTTCCGGATCGACCCGTTCACCGGCGAGTGGGACGCGAGCGAGCTCGACCGGATCTGCCGCGGAGCGGCGGTGCTGGTGCTCAACACTCCGGCCAACCCGCACGGAAAAGTCTGGACCCGCGCCGAGCTCGAGGTCCTGGCCGAGGTCGTCGTTCGTCACGACCTGCTGCTCGTCACCGACGAGACCTACGCCTGGATCACCGCCCCGGGCGTGCGCCATGTCGCACCGGCGACGATCGGGGGGCTGCGCGACCGGACGGTGACGATCGCCTCGTTCTCGAAGACCTACGCCGTGACCGGCTGGCGGGTCGGGTTCGCGGCGGCCCCGGCACCGCTGATGGCCGCGATCCGAAAGGTCCATGACTTCCTCACCGTGTGCGCACCGGCCCCGTTCCAGCGGGCGCTGGCGACGGCGCTCGACCTGCCCGAGTCGTACTACCGCGAAATGGCGGGCGAGTACCGTGCCCGGCACGACCTGCTCTCCTCCGGTCTGCAGCGCCTCGGGTGGAAGCTCAACCGACCGCAGGGTGGGTACTTTCTGCTGGCCGACCTGTCGGAGCTCGGGGTCGTGGACGACCGCGAGTGGGCGGTCGACCTGGCGCGGACCCGGGGCGTGGCCGGCGTGCCGGGCTCGGCATTCCTGTGGGACGGCCTGCCGCATGAGGATCGACCGTCGGACCGGAGGGGGCGCTTTCTCCGGCTCTCGTTCGGCAAACGGCCCGAGGTGCTCGACGCGGCGCTGGCCCGGTTGTCGGTCTAACTCGGCCGTCGATTCTGCGATGGTCCACGTGCGTCGTGCATGGGGGTGGACAGTGGCCGTCACAGGCGTTATCGTGGAAGGCGTTCCAACCGTGATGGTGAAGAGTACCCCGTGGCAGTGGCAAGGCCGGATGATCTGTCCGGTAGACCATCGACTGAGGGAGGTTGTCTGATGGCGACGAGGCAAAGCTACGTCCAACTGTTCGCCGTGCTCGTGGCGGTCGCGGTGGCGATGTCCGCTGGAGTGGCGAGCGCACAAGCACCAGCGAGGGCTCCGGACATCATCGTCAAGGCCGAGCGGGTGGGGCAGTCCCGACCGCTGGCCGAGATCGCGCAGGCGTATCGCGATCTGATGGAGCGCGGCCAGGTGCCGGCTGATCTACCGACCCGCGAGCTGAACCCGCGCAACAGTGAGGTGCCGCCGTTTCTCCAGAACGCGGTGGAGCCTCAGGGCCAGATCGACACGGTGGTCCAGAGCGGCTACGGCGTGAACGCCATGCCGCCGCCGTCGGTGAACGTCGACGGGACCTCGAGTGACGACAACGCGACCGCGTTCGGGTTCCGGCTGATGCCGCCCGACACCAACGGCGACGTCGGCCGAACTTCTACGTGCAGTGGGTCAACCTGCACTTCCAGGTCTTCGACAAGAGGACCGGCGAGAGCCTGCTGGGCCCGCTGCCCGGGAACGCGCTGTGGGAGGGGTTCGGGGGGCCCTGCGAGAACCAGAACGACGGCGACCCGATCGCGCTGTACGACGAGTTCTCGGTCGCTGGATGCTGAGCCAGTTCGCCCTGTTCGCCGATGACGGCAGCCACCAGTGCATCGCGGTCTCGCAGACCGGCGACCCGACGGGCGCCTACTACCGCTACGACTTCCTGATCAGCGACACGGTCATCAACGACTACCCGCACTTCGGGGTGTGGCCGGACGCCTACTACATGTCGATCAACCAGTTCGACGCCGACAGCTTCGACTGGGCCGGCGCGGGCGCCATCGCCTTCGAGCGTGAGCAGATGCTCCAGGGCCAGCCCGCTCGGATGGTCTACTTCGACCAGTTCGGTGTGGACGAGCGCTTCGGCGGCCAGCTGCCCAGCGACCTGGACGGCGCGGCCCCACCGCGGCGGTGCGCCCAACATCTTCGTCGAGGCCGACGACGACACGTTCGGCTTCGACACCGACCAGCTCAGTGCTCGCGTGGGAGTTCCACGTCGACTGGACCGACCCGGCCGGCTCCACGTTCGGCCTCGACGGCCAGCCGAACTTCGACTCTCGAGACCGAGCCGTTCGACTCGAACATGTGTGAGTACTCCCGCAGCTGCATCCCGCAGCCGGACACCGGCGTGGGTCTGGACACGATCTCCGACCGCATCATGCACCGGCTGCAGTACCGCAACTTCGGCGACCACCAGAGCCTGGTGCTCAACCACACCGTGGATGCCGACGGCACCGACCACGCGGGCGTGCGGTGGTACGAGCTGCGCAGCACCGGCGCCGACTGGGCCATCGAGCAACAGGGCACCTATGCGCCCGACGCCGAGAACCGGTGGATGGGCAGCGCTGCCATGGACGTCTCGGGCAACATCGCGATCGGCTACTCGGTGGCCAGCGACGCGACGTACCCGTCGATCCGGGTGGCCGGCCGGCTGGCCGGTGACCCGGCCGGGCAGATGCCCCAGGCCGAGGCCGAGATCATGGCCGGCACCGGCTCCCAGACCGGGGACGGGTCCCGCTGGGGCGACTACTCGTCGCTGGTCGTGGACTCCGAGGACCAGTGCACCTTCTACTACACCAACGAGTACGTCGAGACGACCGGCGGTCAACTGGCAGACCAGGGTCGCCTCGTTCAAGTTCCCCGAACTGCGGCCGGTCCCTCGGGGACGGTCACGGGCACCGTCACCGACGCGGGGACCGGTGCGCCGATCGCCCGCGCGCCGAGGGTCGACGGTCGGTCCTCGTCCACCACCGACGCCGCCGGGCTGTACTCCCTGCGGGTGCCGGTCGGCACCTACGACGTCACGGCCCCGCTTCGGCTACAACGCCCAGACCGTGACCGGGGTCGTCGTGGCCGAGGACGCCACGGTGACCCGGAGCTCGCCCTGACCGCCCTGCCGGTGGTGACCCGGGGTTCGCGGGGTCGTGACCGACGGCTCCGGTCACGGATGGCCGCTCTACGCCAAGGTGACGGTGCAGGGGACCCCGCTCGCACCGGTGTTCACCGCCCCGGGCACCGGGTACTACCGCTACCGCCGCGTGCCCGCGAGCACGACCTACACGGTCAAGGTCGAGGCGCAGTACCCCGGCTACGAGACGCTGACCCAGGACGTCGTCGTCGCCCGCCGCGCCAAGGTCCAGACTTCTGGCTGGAGCCTCACCGGTCACTGCACCGCTCCGGGCTACGCTCTGGGCGCGCCGCTGCTTTACGAGGACTTCGAGGGCAGCTTCCCGCCGGCAGGATGGGCGGTCGTCGACAACATCTCGTCGGGCAACAACTGGGCCCAGCAGACGAACAACCGGACCA
>CAVQPK010000002.1:765000-2546936 GCA_963714745.1 uncultured Acidobacteriota bacterium | reverse complement strand
CGATGTGTCTCCCACCGTTCTCCCCCCGCCGATGATCCCATCACCGCGTCGACGATCGCAGCCACGGACTCCGCGCCGCGCGCCGCCACGTCGATCACGACCACATCGTGCGCGTCGAGGCCCGCCACCAGCGCCGGGACCAGCTGGCGCCGCACCACCACCAATGCAGCCCGGGCCCGACCCGACTCGAGGGCGCGCCGGACGGCCGGCATGTGGCCCTCGCCCCGCAGCTCGATCGGACCCAGCTCGTCGGCCACCAGCAGCCCACCGACCTCGAGCCCGGCCACCGCGGCGGCGGCAAGGGCAAAGCCCTCGCGGGCGAACCGGAACCGCGTCCCGTGCTCGCCCGCGGCCCGCTCGACCCGCCACGCGAGCCTCTCCTCGTGCCCGGTGCTCAGGTCACGGACCGCGAATCCGTCCCTTTCCCCGCTCTCGAACCGACCCGGCTGCACGAAGCCCGCGGTCGGCACACCACTCGTGGTCAGGATCGCGACCGCCGATTCGACGGCGGTCGTCTTGCCGCAGCCGGGCGGCCCGGTCACCACCACCAGCCGGGTCGTCGCCGGCACCGCCACCGGCGGCGGCCGGGTCAGCGCGGCATGCCCCCGCAACGCCGCCGCTGCCGCCGCCTCGTCCGCCAACCGCGCCGTATGTGCCAGAAGCACCTCCGCCAGCCCGCTCAGCGCGGTCGCACCGGAGACCCCCAGCCGACGCCTGATCCGCCACGCCAGCACGACCCGACTCACGGCCTCGGCCAGTCGAGGCAGCACGTTCAACGCCAGGCCGAAGGCCAGCGCCAGCCTCTCCAGCCGCGCGCGGCGCGCCGCGCGCAGCAGCCGCTCGGTGTCCACAGTGCGGGCGATCATCGCCGCGAGCAGGGTCAATACGACGATGCGGCATCCGGTCATCAGAGCCACCACGGTGCCCCGCGAGGGTCCCGAGACCCACGTGACCGCGAGCCCCGCGACCGCCGAGCCCAGCACCAGCGCGGCCAGCAGCCGCGCCCGCAGGCCCGACACCAGCAGCTGCCGGTCGACCATCCACGCGGCGGTCAGCGCGAGCAGCACCGAGACCACCGGTCCCGAGGGGTGGCGGAGAAAGACCAGCAGCGATGCGGCCCCCGCCAGGACGACCGCCGCCCGCCGTCTCACTGCGACCTCCCGAGCCGACGCAGGACCCGCTCCGAAACGCGCCAGGCGAGCAGACCCGCTGCGGCGCCCAGCCCTCCGGAGAACGCCACCATCGCGGCGACCACCTCGATCCCCCGCAGCCCGGGCAGACCGATCCAGGACAACCCCGCGTCGGCCGCCGTCAGCAGGGCCCCGACGGCCTCCGAGCCGGCGACGATCCAGGTCATGGCGACCTTCTGGAGCGGTCCGACGGCGAAGGCGGCGGCGCCGCCGACGACCGCCCCGATCGGCCGCCCCCCGATCAGGGTCATCGCGAGCTCGACCATCAGCGCCTGGGCCATGATTCCGATCAGAGGTCCCGGATACGGGCCCCCCAGCACGAAGACCTTGATCAAGGCGGCCACTGCCCCGGCGAGCACGCACACCCCCGGACGCGGATGCAGCCGCCGCGCAGTGACCATCGCGAGCAGCGCGACCACACCGAGCGCGAGGCCGGCGAAAGGCACCCGCATCAGGTGGAGGGAGGTGCCGACGGTCGACTCGACGGCTCCCCAGAGCGCCCCGAAGAGGGCGGCGTGGGTCCACGGTCTCGGGTCACGCACCGCGCGACCCTCCCGCGTCGGTCAGCCGTCCGTGCTCGATCCTGAGGTGGCGGTGTGCCGCAGCCGCCAGCTCCTCGCGGTGGCTGACGATGAGGTACGCCCTGCCCTTCTCGGCTCGCCGGTGGATCCGGTCGACCAGGTCGACCAGGTCGTCGGGGTCGAGCCCCTGGGCGGGCTCGTCGAGCAGCATCACGTCGGGTCGGAGCACGTCGAGGGACGCGTGCACCAGCCGCTGGCGCTCGCCGCGGGAGAGGCTCCACGGGGCCCTGGCCGCGAGGTGGTCGAGGTTGTGGCGACGCAGGACCCTGCTCTGCTCGCTCCAGCCGCCCGCGGCCGCGATCTCGTCGGAGACAGTCGCCGCCAGCAGCTGCAGCTCGGCATTCGCCAACGTAAGCGCGGTCCGGCCGCGTCGGGTCACCGCACCGGCGGCGGGTCGGCGGGCGCCGGCGAGCACCTCGACCAGCGACGACTTGCCGGCCCCATTGAGCCCGGTGAGCAGCACGACCTCGCCCTCGCAGAGGACGAGCCCCACCCCGCGCAGCAGCTCGACGCCGCCCCGAGCCACCGCGACGCCCCGCGCCTCCAGCACCACCCGCGACCCTGGCGGGTGCCGCGGCGCCGGCAGCCCGGGCGGCCCCCAGGCAGGCTCGGGCTCGAGGAGGCCACGGTGGAGCCGCAGCCAGCGATCGAAGGAGGACGCCAGGCGCCAGGGAGCCTGCTCGGCGGCAAGCACGGCTCCACCTGCTCGCCCGGCACGCGCGATCAGGTCGCCGAGAGCCGCCGCAGCTGCGCCGTCGAGGTTGGCGGTCGGCTCGTCGAGCAGCACCGGCCGCGGGACCGCCGCCAGCGCGAGCACGAGCGCCACCCGCTGGCGTTCGCCCGAGGACAGGCTGATGGTCCGCCGGTCGAGCAACCGGCGCACGTCGAGGAGATCCAGGGCGGTCCCGAGCATCGGCCCGTCTCCCCACAGCCGTCGAGAGGCCTCGAGCTCGTCCCGTGGAGTGGCGAGAAAGAGCTGCGCGTCGGGGCGGTCGAGGCAGGTGGCCAGCAGGTGCGCCCTCTGACCCGGGTCGAGATCGTCGACCGGCTCGCCGTCGACCTCGATCGCGCCGTCCACGCGGCCGGGACGGGACCACGGGATCAGACCCGAGATCGCATGCAGCAGCGTGGATTTCCCGACCCCGCTTGCGCCGACCAGCGCGATCGCCTCGCCCGGCGCGAGCTCGAGACCGGCGGCGCGCACGACGGGGAACGCCGCCCCGGCCGCGTGCACCTCGAGCCCGCGGACCGCCAGCCGAGGCGTCAGCGGTCGACCGCCAGCCGCAGGCCGAGCCACACCCGTCGTCCGGGAACCGGGAAACCGGGCTCCGGCTCGGCGAGCTCGTCGAGGAGATTCTCCACCCGGATGGAGGTCTCGATCGGGCCGATCGGGATCGTCACTCCCAGGCTGGCCAGATCGTAGGGCTCGAGACCGAGCCGGGCCCCGCGATCGTAGGCCGCCCTCCGACCGGTGCGAGACCAGGACGCGAGAAGGTCGATTGACCTCGCCAGGTGAACCACCCCGTGCAGCTCGAGCCGGCTACGCGGCACCAGAGGGACCTCGTCGAGGCCCTCGGCGGACTCGGTGAACGCGGCGTCGATCAGAGTCCAGGAGAGGCCCCATCCCGCCGCCGCGGAGGACCCGTCGAGCCGAAGCTCGAGCCCGGCGATCTCGGCTTCGTCCTGGTTCCGGTACGGCTCCGACCGGCTGGCGCGGGTGATCAGGTTCTGCACCCGGTCGGCGAAGAGGTTCCCGCGCAGCGCGAGGCCCCGGCGGTGCCTCCACTCCACGCCGAGGTCGAGGCCGGTCGCCCGCTGGGGGTGCAGCCCGGGACTGGGAGGGCTGGTGCCGTAGAGCTGGCGGAGGGTGGGGAACCGCGCCCGATGCGAGACGGCGAGGGTCCCCGCCCATCCCGGCGCCAGCTCCCGCCGCAGCTCGACCAGCGGCGACAGCAGGGTGCGCGAGCCGGTCGGGTCCTGGACCAGCTCCGCCGAGCCTCCCGTTCCCCGCAGGCTGGTCGCCTCGCGCACGTCCTGGCGGTCGACCCCCAGCGAGACCACGGCGCTGGTCCGATCCCCGAGCCGGATCCTGTCCTCGACTGCGATCGATCCGACCCATGCCAGGTACCTCCGGGTCGGCGAAGGCAGCCCATCGGAGCCACGCTCGACCGACTCGTGGAGGTCCTCGCGGAGGTGAACAGCAAGCCCGAGCCGGTGGCCCCCGCCGAGCCGGCGCTCCACCACCGCGAACCCGCCCCTGACCTCGTCCTCGAAGGTGGACCGCACCCGCAACGACTCGAGCTCGGGGTCGAAGAAGGACTCCAGCGTGTTGTCGAATCGGTGCACGTAGAGCTGGCCGCGCAGCTCCGCCCCGCCGGTGAATCTCCGCTCGTAGCCCACCGCGGCGGTGCCCTGCCGCCACTCGGTGAAGCGCGCGAAAGCCACGAACCCGGCCGGCTGGCTGGTGTGGAAGGGAATGCCCTTGACGGCGTCGACCAGCCGCAGCGAAGCGAAGAGCGTGCTCGTGTCGTCAGGATGCCAGCCGACCCGCGCGAGCGCGCTGGAGCGCGCGAAGTCCGAGTTGACGCGCGTGCCGCCGTCCTCGTAGGCGGTCGGCTCGAATCCGGCGGGGAGCGCCCAACCGTCCGAGCTCTCGTCCGCGAGGCCGACGTACCAGCTCAGCCGGCCTTCGGTTCCGCTCGCGCGGGCGTGGACCGACCGGGTCGCACGCTCGGTGAGCCGCAGGTCGGCCCCGAGGCTGTCGCCCTCGCCGCCCTGGAAGGTGACGACGTTGACCACGCCACCCAAACCCCCGGGGCCGTACAGGGTCGAGGCAGCGCCACGGGTGACCGTGACCCGCGCCACGTCGAAGGTCGACAGCATGCCCAGGTCGAGGTCGCCCGCGTAGGGGTCGGAGACCGGAACCCCGTCGACCAGCACCAGCACGTTGGCCTGCTCGTAGCCCCGTACCCAGGCCTTGGGCTCGTTGCGGGCCCCGGTCGAGACCGAAACCCCGGGCAGCCTCTCCATGGCCTCCGCGACGTTGGTCGCACCGACCGCTGCGATCTCCTCGGCGGTGATCGAGTCCCGGACCCCGGGCGGGGGCGGTTCCTCGCCCGACGCCGAGACCACCACCTCGCCGACGAAATAGGGCGGCGCCGAGGGGGTCGGAAGCGGGGTCGGCGGCGGCGGACCGGAAGCAGACGCTGTGGCCGACGATGCCAGGACCAGCATCACCGACCACGCAACCGGCCGGCGGAACCTACCCAGCAGCTGCATGGCGGTCCCTAGTGTGCCACGCCGGGGGAGAATCCTCGACCCGATGGCGGCGGTCTTCGGTGGCCTCGAGGCGGCTTGAGAATCCGGCCTCGCTTGACCCGCGAGCCGGTCGACACGAGAATCACGCGATGCCCGAGCTCCGCCGTCGAGGTTCGATCGCCGCCCTTGCGTTGCTGCTCGCCTCGGGCTGTGCGACCAGCCACCTGCCCGAGCAGGTCGCGGCGGCGCTGCCGCCTCGAGGCGTGCTCGTCGCCCATGCCCTGGGCGGCATCGACGGCGTCACCTACACCAACTCGGCGGAGGCCTTCGAGAGCTCCTATCGGGAGGGCATGCGCTGGTTCGAGATCGACCTCTCGGTCACCGCCGACGGCGACGCGGTCTGCTTCCACCCCGGTCACGAAAACCACCTCGGGCTGAAGCGAAAAGTCTACGAGACCTCGACCGCCGAGTTCCTGAGCCGTCGCTACGCAGGCCGCTACACCCTGATGACCTTCTCGGACCTGCTCGACCGGCTCGAGAGCCACCGCGACGCCTACCTGGTCACCGACACCAAGGGATGGGACGAGCCGATGGTGTCCGCTCTCGCCCGGGCGCTGGCCGGGCGCCCCGAGGACGTCGTGCGGCGGGTGGTGCCGCAGATCTACCGGCCGGAGGACCTGGAGGCGATCGGGCCCGCTCTCGGTCTCACGCCCCGGGTGGTGATCTTCACGCTCTACCGGACCGCCATGGATGACCATTCCGTGATCGCGTTCGCGCGCTCGGCCGGAATCGCGGTCGTAGCCACCAGCACGGTGCGGTTCCGACACCGGCTGGCGGCCGACCTCGACCGCGTCGGGCGGCCGGTGCTGGTCCACACTGTCAACAGCCCGGTCGAAGCGCTCCAGCTGACCGCCGCCGGCGCCGACGGTCTGATCACCGACTTCCTGCGTCCCTGACCCGGAGCTCCGACGTGATTCCGGCTCGGATCCGCGGCCGGACTCCATCTGGCGGGCTCGCCGGCGCATGCGCCTGCCTGCACCGCCCGGGCCGGTCGCAGCGCGGCACCTGGCGCCCCTTCGCCCGCCGCCTGACGACGTCGAAAGGACGACCGCCCCCCTCTCGGGCTTATCGCTCGGTCGGACCACCTTCCGCCTGGGGGCTGTTCGCGATGCCCTCAGCGCGGAGGAAAGCCTCGAGGGCCTCGGCGTAGTGAGCGTGGGCCAGGGGATTCGGATGGTGATCGACCGGGGCCGCGGTGTAGTCCTGCCGCTCGAGGTCGACCGAAAGGTCGACCGCCGCCACTCCCCGGTCCGCCATCGTCTCGAGCATCGACCTCGAGCCGGGGTCGTCGGTGATGGTCGCGAGCACCAGGCGGGCGCCGTGCCCGCGCGCCAGGTCGGCGATCTCGCTGATCAGGCGTTGGGAGACCTCGTGGCTCCGGGCGGACAGCTCCTCGCGCCGATTCCAGTGCTTCTCCAGGTAGTGGGAGAAGGCCGACCTGTCCATGAACGGGAAGGGCCGGTACTCCACCTCCGCCTGGCGGATCACCAGCCGGCCCTGCTCCAGTCGGGCGTAGGGCTGCACCAGCGGACCGAGGTGCTTCCACGGCACCAGGTTCTTGCGCCGGGTGCGGAGGAAGGTGTTGCGCTCGTCGTGGAAGCCGGCGTAGGCGACCACGACGACCGCAGGCGCCGGCCGCTCGTCGAGAGCCTCGCGAAGCTGGATCAGGGCGTGGATCTCGCCGTACCCGGTGACGGCGAAGTTCACCACGTCGAACCCGGGCAGCGCCTCCTGCAGGCGCCAGGCGTAGGTCGCCTCGTCGTCGACCGCCCAGCCGTAGGTGAAGGAGCACCCGAAGATCCACAGTCCGGGACGGCCCAGGTGCCGGTCATCACGTTCCGCCGGCCGTGTCCGGCGCAGAGTATCGGGTCCGTTGCCTGCGTGAAAGGTCAACCGGTGCTTGAGGGTGACGCGGAAGTCGCCCGGCAGGTGCCGGTAGCCGAGAGTGGGGTGCGGCTGATAGAAGCTACCGCCGGGCTCGACCTGGATGTCGGCGTCGCCCCGGGTCCACGGCCGATAGCCGCGCAGGCGCACGGTCACCTCGGCTGCCGCCAGCAGCAGCCCGGCGACGGCGACCAGGTAGGCCGTCAGGAAGAGGGCTCGCTTGAGGTTCATCACGGCTCCATCAGCGGGAGGTCACCAGTCCGCGCCCGATTCTCTGCGGCGCGGCGCGCAGCTGTCAAACCACCACTGCCGCCGGGCCCAGTCGAACCGGTCCAGCCGGTCCGGCCGGAGCGCTCGAGGCAGGGTCGCTCAGAGCGCGACCGCGAGGTAGACCAGCGGAATCGCGATCCCGGCCGCGAGCAGCCATCGGCCGCGGCCGCCCAGGCCCTTACGACCCGGAACGATGAAGATCCCGGTCGCAGCGAGCACGGCGAGGGCCACCGCGTAGAGGTCGGCGAGCCAGGTCCACAGCCCCTTGCCGTGGTTGAGGTGGATGAAGTTGAGCGCGTGGAAGACCGGCCGCCGCCGGGTGACCTCCTCGGTCACCAGCCCCTCGGAGGCGAAGACCGTGACCGTGCGCCCCTCGAAGAAGGCTCGGACCACGCCAGGCGCCAGCGCCACCACTGCGGTCGGCTCGTCGGTCTCGCCGAGCCGCTCGAGCGCGAACCCGACGACCGCCGCGGCAGAGCCCTCCCGGGGAAGACCGTCGACCTGGTGGCGAACGGTGCGCACGGTGAAGCTCGGATTCCAGTCCGCGATGTGGTTGACCGCGACCCCGGACACCGCGTAGACGAGGGTCAGCCCGGCCGCGAGGTACCCCAGGTCGCGGTGGACCGCGACGACCGCCCGCCGCAGGCGCATTCGATCAGAAGACGACGGCGCCGGTGCCCCGGACCAGGTACACCACCTCGGCCTCGGCCTTGGGCGCGTCACAGGTCGCGCCGGCCATCGCCTTCGCGTCGCCGCCCTCACGCTCGCAGGGCTCCGCGCCCGGACCGGCCTGGTCGTGAGCGGCCGCCTGCGCCGGTGCGGGAGGAACCGGAATCGCCTCGAAGATGCCCTCCGCTGAGACCCGGTGGCCCACGCTCTCCGGCGGGAATACGATCACACCGTCCTCGACCTTGATCCGCACGCCCTGGCCGGAGTCCGGATCGGTGACCTGGATCCAGCAGCCCCGCTTGGCGCACACCGCGGTGACCACGCCATCGACCCGGACCGGCTTTCCGATCCATGGTGCCGGCTGCTCGAGCAGGTCGGAGATCGCGACCGGCTGGTCCAGGGTGACGCCCTTGCCGTAGACAGTGCCCCCTTCTCCCGCGGAGACCAGGGTGGAAACCACCAGGAGCCCGAGCACGATGAGACCACGTTTCATGAGACCCTCCAGCTCCGGCGCACGTCCGCGGCACGCCGAGAGTCGCGCCATGCTGGCTGCGCCGGGTTCTCCTGTCAAGGCCCGAGACGCTCGCGGCGATACCACTCCACGAAGCGCTCGATGCCCTCCTCGATCGGCACCGCGGCCTCCCACCCGAGCACCTCCCGGGCGTGGGAGACGTCGGCGAAGGTGATCGGCACATCGCCGGGTTGGTCCGGCAGCCGCTCCAAACTCGGCTCCACTCCGGTGGCTTCGGCAATGAGCTCGACCAGCCGCGCCAGGGTGGTCGTGCGGCTGCCGCCGAGGTTGAAGACCTCCCACGCGGCGGCGTGCTCGAGCGAGCGGGCGATGCCGTCCACGATGTCGTCGATGTAGGTGTAGTCGCGGGCCGAGGTCCCGTCGCCGAAGAGTGGCAGCGGCGCACCCTCGAGCAGGCGCTCCGTGAAGGAGTAGATCGCCATGTCGGGCCGCCCGCGCGGACCGTAAACCGTGAAGAAGCGCAGGCACGTCACCTTCATCCCGTAGAGGTGGTGGTAGGTGTGGCAGAGCAGCTCGCCGGCCCGCTTGGTGGCCGCATAGGGGCTCACCGGACGGGTGATCGGGTCCTGCTCGGAGAACGGGACCTTCGAGTTGGTGCCGTAGACCGACGACGACGAGCCGAAGAGGAAGGTGTAGGCGCCCCATTTGCGCGCCGCGTCGAGCAGGTTGACGGTGCCCAGCTCGTTGACGTCGACGTAGAGGTGCGGCTCGCGGATCGAGGGCCTGACCCCCGCCCGCGCCGCGAGGTGGACCGTGGCCGCGATCCCCTCGCGCCGGTAGATGCGCTCGACCAGGGCGCGGTCGCGGATGTCCCCTTCGACCAGCTGGAAGCCCTGGTGCTGTGCCAGCAGTCCGGCGTTGGCCCGCTTGAGCCGGGGGTCGTAGTAGTCGTTGAAGTCGTCCAGGACCACCACCTCCCGGCCCTCGCCGAGCAGCCTGAGCGCAAGGTGCGAGCCGATAAAGCCGGCGCCTCCTGTGATCAGGGTCTTTGCCACGCACACCTCCGCCGCGGGGAGTCTACTTCATGCTGCCGTGGGCTTTGGAACGAAGAGCTCCGGCCGCGACCGTCGCAGCGAGAGCCACGATCCGCCGGCCACCACCACATGGTCGTGCACCGGGACGCCGACCACCTCCCCGGCCGCCACCAGTCGCCGCGTCAGCAGGAGGTCGTCCCGGCTGGGCTCGAGGTCACCGGACGGGTGGTTGTGGAATACGATCAGTCCGGACGCGTCGTCGAGCAGGGCCTGACGGAAGACCTCCGCCGCGTCGACCGGGCTCTGGCGGCGTGTGCCGCGGGTCAGCGGCCGGACCTCGACCAGTCGGTGACGCGCGTCGAGCGTGACGAGGCCGAAGACCTCCTGCCGCTCGCCCCGCAGCCTCGAGGTGAGCAGCGCGCCGACCGCCTCTGGCCGATCCAGCAGGTCCGCGCCCCGAGCCGGCACGGCGGCGAGACGCCGACCGAGCTCGACCGCGGCGAGAACCGCGCTCGCCTTGGCCGGCCCCACCCCGGGACGCCTCATCAGCTCGCGCGGATCGAGGCTCGCGAGGCCGCTCAGACCGCCCACCTCGGCGAGCAGCGCCTGCGCCTCGTCGACCGCGCCGTGGCCCGCCCGGCCGGTGCGCAGCAGCACCGCGAGCAGCTCGGCCTCCGAGAGACCGGCGACGCCGCCGGACACGAGCCGCTCCCGCGGGCGCTGCGAAGGATCGAGATCACCCAACCTCGGCATGCGAGCCTCCAATACGACGCTGCCTCTGACCGACCCGAGCGGCTGTCCAATCGAGACGAGACCTGATACAGTGACGCACGGAACGAGTCCCACTGATCCGGCCGGGGTCGACGCACCCGTGGTTCCGTGCCATGATGCCACGACTTGCCAGGCCACAGGGGAGGTCCCATGCAGGTGCCTGCACGAACCCGCGAAACCCGACAGCGCCGCGTCGTGTACGAGGCGATCCGCGGCACCAAGACCCATCCCACCGCTGACTGGATCTTCGACACCGTCCGCACCACGCTGCCCAAGATCTCGCTCGGAACCGTGTACCGCAACCTCGCGGTGCTCAAGCACGAAGGGACGATCCGCGAGCTCTACGGCGCGGACCGGAAGGCGCGGTACGACGCCCACCTGGAGCCCCACGCGCACTTCATCTGCACGAGGTGCGGCGAGATCCGGGACGTCGAAGGCCTGCCCGAAATGGCCTGGAAGACCCTCAAGGACCTGGTCGGGTGCGACATCACCGAGCAGCGGGTGGAGTTCGCCGGTCTGTGTCCGGCATGCCGACCGCGCGCGAGCCGGGCCTGATCGCCCTACTCTGCGATCACTTCGCGGATCTCCGGGGCCCACATCCGGATCCTCTCGACGACGAAGTCGGCGAGCGTCGACCGGGCCATCGGACAGCAACCGCAGGCGCCGAGCAGCCTCACCTTGACCACATCGCCGTCGACTGCGCACAGCTCGACGTCGCCGCCGTCGGCGCGGAGAGCCGGCCGGACCTCGTCGAGCGCAGCTCGAACGCGGGACTCCAGGTCGTCTCGTGCTGGCTCCATCCTGCTCCCTGCAGCGGCGCCGGGAGGTTCCCGCAGCGGGCCCTCTCAGCTCGTACCGCTCGTTCCGCGTTCGTGTACCGAGGCTCCCTGCCGTCTCGAACGTCCCCGCTGCCGCGGGTATTTCGGCCCCCGGAACCTTTTCCCCAAGACCTCCGTTAGGTGGGTTGGAGAAGAGAATGGTCGATCTCGAAGCTACCGTGGAGCGTTGCCGCCGGGGAGACGAGCAGGCCTGGTCGGCGCTGGTCAGCGCCACCATCCGCCCGCTCTACCGGCTCTGCGCCACCTACGCTCCCACCACCGGAGAGGCCGAGGAGCTCACCCAGGAGGTCTACTTCAAGCTCTGGGAGAACCTCCACAAGTACCACGCCGGCTCGAACTTCATGGCCTGGGCGTGGCGGGTCGCTCGCAACCTCCTGATCGACGCGCACCGCCGGTGCCGCCGAGAGCGGGAGGCCGCGTGGCTCGACCCCGAGGTGCTCGACTCGCTTCCGGGCACCGATGACCCGCACGAGACCACCGAGCGTCGCCAGCGCCTGCGGCTCGTGGCCCAGGGCCTGCGCCGCCTCGACGAGGAGCTCGCCGAGCTGGTGATGTTGCGCGACTTCGCCGGCTGGAGCTATCAGGAGCTTGCCGAGGCGCTCGACCTGCCCCTCGGAACGGTCAAGTCCCGCCTCAACCGCGCCCGCCTCGAGCTGGCCGGAGAGGTGCAGCGACGCATCGCGATCCGGGCGGTGCCTGCGGAAGCGGCGGCGGGGGGTGCCTCGTGACCTCCTGCAGCGAGCTCCGCGACCTGATCGGCCCGTGGCTCGAGGACGAGCTCGAACCTGCGGCCGCGGCAGGTGTGTCCGCCCACCTTGCGGGATGCCGAGAGTGCGCCGGGCTGGCCGAGACCCTGCGTGCGATGCGCGACGATGCAGCGCTCGTCGGGAGCGCTCTCGAGCCGCCCGACGACCTCGCCGCGGGTCTCGCCGCGTCTCCATGCCAGCGCTGGCTCTGTCTGCTCTACCGGGCGGTGGATCACGAGATCTCCGAGGCCGGGCTGGCTCGGCTGCTGACCCATCTCGAGGGTTGCGCCCGCTGCCGCCGGGCGTGGAACGACCTGTCGCTGATCCACCAGGCCGGAGAGGCCCTGGCGCCGCCGCCCGGCCTCGCCGAACGCCTGGCGTCGACGCCGCGCCGAGTGATCGCTCGCCGGGTCGTCGGCCGTCGTACCGCGACCGCGGCCGCCTACCTGCTGGCGGTGCTGACCTCGCTCACGATCGGCAACCCGGTCACGCTGGCGCGCGTCCAGGCCCAGCGGGTGGCCGACACGGTCAGCGCGGAGGTCAGCGAGGTCGCGGCGGACGGCCGCGGCGAGGCCCGCGTGATCCTGTGGCGTGCATGGAGCTTCGTCGAGCGCCAGGTCGACCTGGTGCGCGACGCGATCGGATGGCAATCCTCGACCGATGACCGAACCGGTGCGACCGATCCTGAAGCGGCGCCCGACACACCCGAAGGAGCAGCCCGATGAACACCACCGAACCGACCCGCGACGACCTCCACACCGAACCGGCCGGGCCGCCGCCGCTTCCGCCGCCGCCCGCGTCCGCCGCCGAATCGCTGCCGCTGATCCAGAAGTCGCCCGGCGCGGCCGCCGCGCTGTCGCTCTTCCCCGGCCTCGGCCACCTGTACCTGGGCCTCTACGAGCGGGGTTTCATGCTCGCGATCGCGGTCTTCACCTCGTTCTACCTCGAGCTGGTCCCGGTCGGCATCTTCGCCTTCTTCTTCACCATGATCGACGCCTACCGCCAGGCCCAGATCATCAACCTGGGCGGCTACGATCCGACCCCCAAGCCGAGCACTCGCCGGCCGTCCGGGAGTCTCGGGCTCGGCGTCTTCCTGGTCGTCGTCGGCATCGTCCTCCTGCTCCGCCAGTGGATCGACATCGAGGACTACCTCGACTGGCTGCGCGACTGGTGGCCCGCCCTGCTGGTCATCGCCGGCGGCTACTTCATCTGGGGCTGGTACAACGAGCGGGAGGAACGGCGCCGCGCGAGCCTCGACACCGACGACCTCCTCTGAGCCGGATCCCCATTCGGTTCCCGAACGCCCCGCCCGTCGGGGCGTTCGCCGTACAATGCCACGGTGAGCCCAGACACCCGGCGAATGCTGCTGGTCGCGCTGGCGGTGCTCGTCGCGCTGGCCGCGCTGATCGGCCCGTGGTGGATCCGCGAGCACACGCGCCCTCGCCTGGCTGAGGCCCGGATCGTCCTCGCGACCTCGGCCGACCCGGTGTTCCGGGAGGGCCCGAGACGGGTCGCTGAGGACGAGAAGGTCACGCTCGCGGTCGCCCTCCGCGTGACGCGCTTCGGCGGCCGCTCGGAGTGGCTCGCCCCGGGGCCGGAGCTCGAGCTCGACGGGGCCCGAACGGCGCACACCGTCGTCGACGGGTGGCCCGAGGACGACCGCATGGCGCGGGTGTTCTGGTTCACGGTCGAGAGCCGCAGCCTGGGCGGCGAGCTGACCCCGACGGACGCGGCCGAGCGGCTCGCATACCGAACCTATCTCGCGCCCGAGATGGGGCGGGGACTGATCGCCGACGGTGAAGGCGAGCCGCACCACGATGACGGCTTCGCGGTGTCCCGGAACGCGCTGCCCATGTCCTGCGGCACCCTGCGCTACTACGCCAGGGTCGAGCTGGTCCGCGACCCGTTCGCCGTACGCTCGGAGGAGGTCGCGTCGACCCTTGCCGTGGACCGGCTCGGGGAGCCCCGCTTTCCGGCGGTCCACCGTCGCGCGACCTCCCCAGACGGGGTCCGTCCGGAGGCGGGCGAGCTCTTCCGGCTGCCCGGCTTCGAACCGCTGCCCGGCCCGGGCGAGGGCTGGGCCGAGATGCCCGGCGCGCTGGGTTCGAGCTTCATCGAATCGGTGGATCGACGCCTGGTGGTGTCGTCATGGACCTTCGCTGCGACCGCGACCTCCGGTACCCCTCGGCTCGATCCGGCCGCCCTCCGCGAGCTCGGCGTGGTCGAGCTCATCGGGGAGCAGCCGAGCTTGGGCGGCCGCGCCCTGCGGTGGGGAACGGACCTGCGCCCCGGAGACCTTCTCCGAGCCGACACCGGCCACTGGGTGGTGCTGGTAGCCGACGACGGCGACGGTGTGCTCGGCGCCTACGACCGGACCTGGCACAGCTTCCAACGGCCTGCGGT
This sequence comes from uncultured Acidobacteriota bacterium, assembly GCA_963714745.1. Classification (GTDB taxonomy): domain Bacteria; phylum Acidobacteriota; class Thermoanaerobaculia; order Thermoanaerobaculales; family Sulfomarinibacteraceae; genus CAVQPK01. Next base: position 2,532,759 of record CAVQPK010000002.1, on the reverse strand, counting down.
CGCCGAGCCCCTCGCGACCGCGTTCGGCGACCTGGTCCGCTCGGCGGTCCTGCTCCGCCATGACCGGTGACGGCCACTCCCGGCCGCTGATCGAGATCGAGGATCTCGAGGTCGCGTTTCCATCCACACACGGCTGGCGCAACGCGGTCGACGGCGTGGGGCTTCGTCTCCACCACGGCGAGCGGGTCGGTCTGGTCGGCGAGTCGGGGTCCGGGAAGAGCCTTCTCGCCCTCGCCTGCCTGGGTCTGGTGCCACCGCCCGGGAGGATCAGGGCCGGCCGGATCGCGGTGGAGGGGGTCGAGCTGGGGTCCGCGTCGGCCGCCGAGCTCTGCCGCATCCGGGGCGGCGTCGTCGGGCTCGTCATGCAGGAGCCGGCGGCGGCCCTCAATCCGGTCTACTCGGTCGGCTTCCAGCTCGAGGAGACGATCCGGGCCCACCGCCGGCTCGACCGGCGCCGGGCGCGCGCGGCGGCGATCGCACAGCTCTCGGCTGTGCGCCTCGACGAGCCGGAAACGATGATGGCGGCCTATCCCCACCAGCTCTCCGGAGGCCAGGCGCAACGCGTGCTGCTCGCCCTGGCCCTGGCGGGAGATCCCCTGGCGCTGATCACCGACGAGGCGACCACTGCCCTCGATGTCACCACCCAGGCCGAGGTCCTGGGACAGATCGACCGCTGGTGCAGCTCTCGCCGCATGGCGCTGCTCCTGGTGAGCCACGATCTTGCCGTGGTGGCGGGCATGACGGAGCGGGTGATGGTGATGCTGGCCGGGGAGATCGTCGAGGAGGGTCCGGTCGCGGCGCTGCTCGAACGCCCCCTGCACCCCTTCACCCGGGAGCTCCTCGCCTCCCGCCCCGGCGCGCCGCTCGACGACCCGCCGGCCGGCCCACACGCGGGACCGACCTCCGGATGCCGATTCAGCCCTCGCTGCCCGCTGTCGGTTCCGGCCTGCCGCCACGACCGCCCCCGACTGCTGTCGCTGCCGGACGGTCGGTCGGTTCGGTGCCCGGTGACGACGGCCGAGGGCAGACTGTGACCGTGCCCCTGCTGGAGGCGCGCGGCCTGGTCCGCAGCTACCCCCCGCGGGGACTGACCGGCAACGGCCGCCCGATCCTGGCGGTCGACCACGTCGACCTCGATCTCGACCGTGGCGAGACCCTCGCGGTGGTCGGCGAATCGGGCTCCGGCAAGAGCACCCTGGCCCGCCTGCTGCTCGCTCTCGAGCCGGCGGACGCGGGCCGGGTCCGGCTCGACGGCGTCGTGCTCGACGTCCGCAGCGAGGCGCGGGTGCGGCCGCTGCGTCGCCGGATGGGGGCGGTCTTCCAGGACCCCGGCGGTTCGCTCAACCCTCGGCTCAAGGTCGCAACCCTGATCGCCGAGCCGCTGCTCAGCGACGGTCCGGCATCATCCGGCGAGCGCCGGCTCCGGGTGCTCGAGCTGCTCGCCGAGGTCGGGCTCGCGGCCGAGGTCGCCGACCGCTTTCCGGGCGCCCTCTCCGGGGGGGAGCGCCAGCGGGTCGCGCTCGCGCGGGCCCTCGCCACCGGGCCCGACCTGCTGGTGCTCGACGAGCCCGTGTCCGCCCTCGACGTCGCCGTCGGGGCGCGGGTGCTGGCGCTGGTCGAGCGGCTGCGGCGGCGGCAGGGGCTCGCCGTCCTCCTGATCTCCCACGACCTCACGGTGGTGGCCCGATTCTGCAGCCGCGCGATCGTGATGTACCGGGGCGCGGTGGTCGAGCGCGGTCCGGCCGCCGGCATCCTGGCCTGTCCGATCCACCCCTACACCCGGCGCCTGGTGGAAGCGCGCCCCCGGCTCGAGCCCGGCGGCCTGCCGTTCCTCCCTCCCCGCGAGCCCACGACGGGATGGCCGGCCGGCGCCTGCCGCTTCGCTCCCACCTGCCCGCTGGCCGGCCCGCGGTGCCGGATCGCGCCCGCGCTGGTCGCGGCTGCAGGACGCGAGGTCGCCTGCTGGGAAGCGTCAGCGGTCGCCGGCGGAGCGCTTTCCGGAGGTGAGTGAATCCCCTCGTCTCCGCGCCACCCGCGCCGTCACCGCGACCAGCGCCGGCAGCCTCCGCCAGGCGAGGGTGAGCGCCAGCACGGCCAAAGCCGCACTCGCGACCCACACGCCGACGGTCCTTGCTCCTGCGGTCGAAGCCTCGAGGCGGATCAAGTCGTTGGACAGCCACCAGCCCATCCCGCACCACACCGCGACGTGGGCGGCGAGGGCGACGAGATCGACGGCGAGGAACACCGGCCAGCGGATCCCGACCACGCCGCATCCGGCCAGCCATGCGCCGCGGCCGAGCGGCAGGACCCGGGCCGGAATCAGCCCCGCCAGGGCGACCGGTGACCGGCTGAGCGTGTCCGTGACGCGGGCGAGCCGAGACTGGACGCGGGGCCACCGCGAGAGACGGGGACGCAGCCACCTTCCGAGCAGGTAGGTCAGCTGATCCGTGACCAGGTGACTGGCCAGGACTGCAGCCAGCAGCCCACCGGCCCGGCCCGACGAGGGCGCCCGGGCGGCCAGCACCCCGATCGCGACCATGAACACCTCTTCCGGGATCAGGTGCCCGACCACACGGATCACGGGCGGCAGGGCGAGCGCCAGCAGCAGGGCGTTCGGTTCCAACCAGGCCAGGAGGTCGGCGAGGGTCTCGGACACGAAGGGCAGTATACCCGGTACAATGCGGCCCGATGCGAACCACCTCCGACGAGCTGCGCACGGCCTTCGCCTCCGCCTACCCCCTGGTGATGCTGGTGAGCCCGGAAGAGGAGCGGATGGAACGGCTGCTCGGTCGATTCGCCTCGTCCGCAAAGCCTGCGCCGCTCCCGATCACAGTGTGGAACTGCGTTGACGGCTTTCTCGGCGGTGGGCCCGAGGGTCTGGACGAGCCGATGGCGGCCCTGGCCTGGGTGGCCGGCGAATCTCCCCGGGGCATCTACGTCTTCAAGGACCTCGGCGAGTACCTCGACGACCGCCGCGTGCTGCGCCGCCTGCGCGACACCGCGATGGCGATCCGCGCCACCGGCAGGTACATGTTCCTGCTCACCTCCACCGCCGAGATCCCCGAGGTCCTCAAGCCGCTCACCCATGTCATCGTGTCGATGTTCCCCGAGGTCTCCGAGGTGCAGGCGCTGCTGACCGTCCTGCTGCGCGAGCGTGAGCTCGACGATGGAACCTTCGAGAGGCTGCTGGACTCACTCAAGGGCATGAGCCTGACCTCGGTCGAGCACCTGATGCGCAGGCTGCTCGACCGCCACGGGGAGCTCGACGAGGCCTTCTTCCACGACGTGCTCGCGGAGAAGGAGCAGGTCACCCGCCGCGAGGGCATTCTCGAGTTCGTGCCCCCGGATCCCCGGCTCGTCGACCTCGGGGGCCTCGACCAGCTCAAGGGGTGGGTCGCCGAGCGCGCCGACCTGTTCTCGGCCGCGGCCCGCCGCCAGGGACTGCCGGTGCCCAAGGGCATGCTCCTGATGGGCATCTCAGGCTGCGGCAAGAGTCTGGCCGTCAAGGTGGTTGCGCGCGACTGGCGCATGCCCCTCTTCCGGCTCGACATGAACCTGGTTTTCGCCGGGGTGCACGGCTCGCCGGAGTGGGTCTTCCACCGCGCGCTCGAAGCGGTGGAGGCGGTCGCCCCGGCCGTGCTCTGGATCGACGAGATCGAGATGGGAATCGCCGGCTACAGCGAAGGTGAGTCCGGGGCGCTCACCCGGATCTTCTCCACCTTCCTGACCTGGATGCAGGAGCACCGGGCGGAGGTCTTCGTCGCCGCCACCGCCAACCGGATCCACCTGCTGCCGGCGGAGATCCTGCGCAAAGGGCGGTTCGACCAGGTCTTCTTCGTCGACCTGCCGAACGAGGAGGAGCGCAAGGAGATCCTCTCGATCCATCTGCGTCGCCACGACCTCGACCCCGCGCGCTACGATCTCATCCTGCTCGCCTCCGCGACCCGGGGATGGAACGGGGCCGAGATCGAGCAGGCGGTCGCGGCCGCCCGGATCACCGGCCATTCCCGCGGCGTGAAGGTCTCTCAGAACGACCTTCTGGCGGGGTTTGGCAAGACCATCCCGCTGTCGCGCACGATGGAGGAGCAGCTCAAGTCGATCCGCTCGTGGGCGCGCACGCGGGCCCTGCCGGCCACAGCGGTGGCCCGCCCGGAGATGTGACCACGAGCTCGTCGCGCCCCGGCGCGCCGAGGCTCCGCCTGGCGGTCGACCCCGAGCTCGCCGGGCTCAGGCTCGACCAGATGATCGCGGCGGCGACCACCGCGTCGCGCCGCCGGGCGCGCGCCCTGGCCGGGGCCGGTCGGGTGAGGCGCAACGGCATCACCACCAAGGTCCTTTCGCGACCGGTGGCCGCATGGGACGTGATCGAGCTCGAGCCCGATGACGGCGAGCCCCTGACGCTGACCCGTCCGGCGCCGGAACCGGCTGAGCTTCTCTGGGAGGACGGCTGGCTGGTGTTCACCGCCAAACCGGCAGGGGTGCTGTCGCAACCCTCGGAGTCCAGCCGTGGGAGGGAACGCGCCTGGGACGAACGGGTCGCTGCGACCCTGGCGCTGCGTGACGGCCGGCCGCCCTTCCTGCGCCTGGTCCATCGCCTCGACCGGGCGACCAGCGGCGTGCTCCTGTTCGCGAGCCGGCGCGAAGCGCTGGCGCCGCTCGCGCGCGCCTGGCGCAGCCACCGGGCCGAGCGGCTCTACGTGGCGGTGGTCGACGGCGCGCCCGAGGCCGACCGGCTCGAGCTCGACCTGCCGATCGGCCGCGATCCGGCGGGCGGCTGGCGGTTCGTGGCCGACCCGCGCGGCCAGGCGGCCCGCACCCTGGTCCAGGTCGTCGACCGCCGCACCGACGGCAGGTCGGTGGTGCTGTGCTCGCTCCAGAGCGGCCGCACCCATCAGGTGCGGGTGCACCTCGCCGCGGCCGGTCACCCGGTGGTCGGCGACCGGCTCTACGGCGGACCACGCGGTGAGCGCCCTCTGCTGCACGCGCTCGCGCTCACCGTGCCCCATCCCGCGCAGCGGCGGCTGGTGCGGGTGACCGCGCCTCTGCCCGACGACCTCAGCCGGTGGTGCCCCACGGGAGCGGAGCAGCTGGTCGAGCTCTCGTTGGAACACGGTACACTCGACCGGTGACCTTCGGCTTTTTCTACCTCGCCGCGTTCCTGCTCGGCTTCACCCTCGCCCTGGTCGGCGGTCTGGTCCGTCGCATCCTCCACCCGAGCGAGCTTTGCGCGGAGGTCGTGGTGCCGTCCCACGAGCACTGGGCGAGCCTCCACACCCCCCGAAGCGACCTCGCCGTCTCGTTCCTGATGTTCTTCGGGCTGGCCGCCTTCCTCCTCCACGGTTTCACTCACATGACGACGCGCCAGGAGCTCCTGGCCGGAGCCGGAATCGGCCTCATCGGGGCCCTGGTGCTGCGACTGTGGTCGCGCACGGTCTGCGATCCGACCCACCGGACGCTCCAGGAGGGTGAGGACGCCGTGGTGGTCCGCTCGATTCCCGAGGTCGGCTACGGCCAGATCGAGGTCGGGGTCAGCGGCTCGCGGGTCCGGCTCGCAGCCCGCTCCGGATCAGGCTCGGGCATCGCCACCGGCACCCCGGTTCGGGTGCTCGACCTGCGCGAGTCGGTGGTGGTCGTGGTCCCGAAGTAGCCGTGGCCGGGCTCGAGCTGATCCTGGCGAGCGGGTCGCCACGCCGGCGGGCGCTGCTGGAGACTCTCGGGTTGGCGCACCGCGTGGTCCCCGCCGACGTGTCCGAGTGCCCAGAGGCCGGCGAGCCGGCGGCGGTCTTCGCCGAGCGCGCCGCACGGGACAAGGCCGCAGCGGTCGCCGAGACCGCCGCGGACGCGGCGGTCCTGGCCGCCGACACCGTGGTCGAGATCGAGGGCGAGATCCTCGGCAAGCCGTGCTCCGACGACGACGCCCGCCGCATGCTGGGCCGGCTCGGCGGACGGAAACACCGGGTCCACACCGGGGTCGCCCTGATGGCCAACGGCCGCGTGGCGTCGCTGGTGGACACCACCACCGTTCGTTTCGCCGACCTCGACCGGGCCTCGATCGACTGGTACGTGGCCTCGGGCGAGCCCCGTGACAAGGCCGGCGCCTACGCCGTGCAGGGACGCGGCGGCGTGTTCGTGACCGCGGTCGAAGGCTCTCCCCACACCGTGGTCGGGCTCCCCCTCCACCGCCTACCCGAGCTCTTCGCCGCCTGCGGCCTCGACCTCTTCGCCCTGCTGCACCCGGAGCGGGGCTGAGAAACCACAGAGGCGCAGAGAGCACGGAGGTTCACAGAGCCCCCTCCCGCCCTCACGCACGGAGCGGGGCCGCGCGCGGCCCCGCTCCGTGCGCCTCGGCTGGGTGGGGGATCACTGCGCTTCTCTGCGTCCTCTGCGTCTCTCTGTGGTGCAAGGCGGCTACCGGCCCGAGAAGGCCTCGGCCATCCCGGCGACCACGGCGCGGGCGAAGCGCTCGCGCCAGGCGGCGTCGAGCAGCAGCGCGCGGTCCTCCGGATTGGCCATGTTGCAGACCTCGAGCAGCACCGCGTGCTGGGCCTCGGAGTAGCGCAGCACGGCGGGTACCCACCGCCGCCGGCCGCGCAGCACGCTGTCGCGCACCGGCTCGTACTCGTGCAGAGCGATCCCGTCGTCGGCCAGGGCACCGAGAACCCGCTCGGCGAGGTGGCGCGACGAGGCCTCGGAGCGCGCCTTGAACTCGGTGCCGAGGCGCACCGTCGGGCCCGCGCGATACTCGCGGAAGGCCTTCATCCCGGATCGGTTGACGGTGAAGCTCTTGGGCCTCAGGTGGCGTGCCGGAACGTAGGCCATGGCGCCGCGCACCGAGGGATGGAGGGAGTCCGCGTGAACCGAGAGAAAGACGGTGCGGGACCGGTCGGCTCCGTCTCCGAGTCCCCGCCGCAGGAGATCGTTGGCGAGATACCACCGGAGATGGACCCCGGTCGAAGGGTCGTCGAGAGGATACGGCGGATGGGTCTCGAGACGCTGGTCACGATCCTGCGGCAACCGGTCGCCGGGCAACAACCGACACTCGCGGTCGCCGTCCGTGATCGTCGTCCTCACCGTCGCGCGAGTGTGGCGCTCGAGGTTGGCCTTGATGCGGCACATGATGTCGTAGGCGTAGGTCGACTCCCACACGCCGTCGACCACTGCCCCGGTATCGCCGCCTCCGTGGCCCGCGTCCAGAACCACCATCACGCCGGTCAGGTCGGTCGCCCGCACCACCTCGAAGAAGCGCGCGAGCTCGCGCCGCTCCGCCTCCCACTGCCGCCGTCGGGGGTGCTCCGGCGGAAGGTGCTCGGGCAGCAGGAGGTCGAGCGGGATCTTGATCGGGTAGCCGATCGGGATCGCGGTCACGTCCGAGATCCCCGACCGCTCGGCGATCTCGGCCGCGGTCGCGTTGACCTGGACCGCCTGGAGCTGACCTGTGAACCTGACCACGACTGCGGAGTAGAGCGCCTCGCCTTGGCGGAGGCGGTACACGGCGTGCTCTCCGCGGGCGTCGGTGCGGTACTCGAGCAGCCCGTTGACGCGCCCGTGGATTCCAGGCGTCGCGGTTGCTGGCGGGGTCGGACGGACCACGACCCGCGGCGTCGGCGTGACGGTCGGCGTCGGGCGCGGCAGCCTGGCGAAGACCGGCATCAGGAGCCGGTCCGGCACCACCACCCAGCTCCCGCGGCGGGGCGCATCATCGTCGTGGCCGGGGTTGGCGCGACGCAGGTTCGGGCCCGCGTCCACGCTCCCGGCGAAGACCTCAGCGAGCCACCGCCAGCTCTCCTCGCCACCTCCGAACGGGTCCAGGACGAGGTGCTCCCAGCCGTCGCTGCCCCTGCGGTCGACCGGAAACAGGCGTCGGACCGCTGCCAGCCGGAGATCGGCTCGCAGCAGGATGACGGGGACCATCACCGGCCGGTCGGCGAGCGGAGCGGTGAGCCCGGGGTTGGCCTCCCGCAGCTTCGAGGCGGCGCTGCGCTGGTCGCACAGGCGTCCGGCGAGCGCGATCCAGCCCTCGCCGCGCAACGGTCGAACGCTGACCTCGGGCGTCCCCCCCCGCTTCCAGACCAGCACCCCGACACCCTCGAGCCGGGTCTCGAGCCTCTGCGGGGGCTCGGCGGCGCTGGTGGCCGCGGCCACAACCGCGGCCAAGACGAGCGCGATCCGTGCGATGCTCATGTCCCGGCGCGAGACCTCGTCGGCGCGCTCCCCGCGCGGATCACCGGGGCAACGGCTGCCCGCCACCAGCGGCCGGGGCGCTGGCGCCGGTCGGGTCGGCGCAGAGGGCCGACCGGATCGCGTGGACGCGTCGAGGGTGGGTATACTCCACGGGACTCCAATGGGCGAGGGCATCGTACCACGGGCGCCCGAGTGCGATCGTTGTCGCGAGCTCCTGGAACATCTGCCGACCACCTTGCGCGACCGGCTCGAGTGGTGGCTGCAGACCGCCCTCGAGGCCGCGACACGGGACGCTGCGCTCGCCCGCGCCACGACCGAGCTCGCCGAGCTGACCGGCGCCGGCCGGTGCTCGCTTCTGATCCCCTGCGGCCGGTCGGCGCTGCGGATCGTTGCGAGCTCGGACCGAAGCGGCGTCGGAGACCTCCTGATCCGGCTCGACCGGTACCCGGAGCTCGCCCACGTCCTCGCCACCGGGAGGTCGCTCCTGGTCGCCGATGTGAACGCCTCCGAGGTCACCGCCGGCGTGGCGGAACCCCTCGCGCAGGCCGGAGTCGTCAGCATCGCGACCGCTCCCTGTCGCCTGGGGGAGCTCGACGGGCTGCTGAGGCTCGTCTCCCGCTTCCGGCCGTTGACCGAGCTGGAGCACCGGGTGCTGGTCGCCGCCGCCCACCTGGCCGAGCACGCGTTGGAGGGCCCGGTCGAGCCGTTCCTGGCCGACCCACGGTGGACGGAGCTGGCCGTCGCAGGTTGGGACGCGGTGCTCGACCTGAGGGCCGACGGGAGCATCGCATCCATCCTCGAACCCAGGGCGGCTCGGCTCGGCCTCGCCGCGAGGGACCTCAACGGGACCCTGCTGGACGACCTGCTGGTCGCGCCGGACGGGACCGAGGCGGGCACGCGGATCGCGGAACTGCTGCATCGACCGACCGACGTCCTGCTGGGCATTCGCCTCCCCGGCGGGAAGATCTCCCCGATCCGGGTCTGCACAGCCCGCGACGTGGATCCGCTGGGTCGGACCCTGATCGGTCTCAGCCTGCAGACCGCCGACGAGGAGGGGCAGGAGCGCGGGTTCGGAGCCCTTCCAGTCCCCGTGCTCGAGCTGGAAGGTCCGGACGGCCGGATCCGCAGCACCAACCTCGCCGCCGCCAGGCTCGCCGAGACCTCGGTCGAGGGCCTCCTGGGACGGCGGCTCGAGGAGATCCTGTCGGGACCCGACGCCGACCGGCGCCTGGCGGTCGGAGGTCAGCGCTTCATCCCGGTCGAGGTGCTGCAGGGCCCCACGTCGAGCAGTGGCCTGACGCCGGTGGTGCTGACCGACCGCCGCCGCGAGGCCGAAACGCTCCGGCGCGAGGCCGCGCTGCGGGCGACCGTCCGTCGCCAGCTGTCCGACCTCGAGGCGGCGGAGCGGCGCCTGGACACGATGGAGGCCGCGCGCGCGACCTTTCTCTCGGCCTCGGCGCACGAGTTCAAGACCCCGCTCACGGTGGTCCAGAGCTACCTCGAAATCCTGCTCCACGACCTCGGCGAAGGGCTGTCGACCCAGCAGCTCGCCTTCCTCCGGATCGCGTTCGAAAGCGTGATGCGGCTGAAGCGGCTGGTGGTCGACCTGACCGACCTCGCGGCGTTGGAGAGCGGCAGGATGCAGATGGAGATCGGCGAGGTCGACCTGTCGGGGCGGGTGGCGACGGTGCTCGAGGAGATGCGACCGCTGGCCTCCCGGGCGAGCATCGAGCTCACCGGCGAGCTTCCCGCCGACCTCCCCCGCGCCCGAGCCGACGGCGAGCGCATCGAGCAGGTGCTGCGCAACCTGCTCGACAACGCCATCAAGTACACGCCGGCCGGCGGACGGGTGTGGATCGAAGCCGCCGCGGGCGAGGACTCGGTGGTGCTGACGATCCGCGACACCGGCATCGGGATCGGTGACGAGGCGCTGTCCGCGATCTTCGACGAGTTCTATCGGGCGGATCACCGCGGGCTCGGCAGGCGGCACGGCGCCGGTCTCGGTCTGACCATCTGCCGCCGCATCATGTCCGCCCTCGGAGGCCGCATCGCGGTCTCCAGCGCCACCGGCTCGGGGTCCGCGTTTTCGATCTGGCTTCCTCGCTGGCCCGCGCCAGACGAGGACCGATGAGTCGGCCCGGCCGCCTCGCGCCCGGATCCGGCCCACCGCCGGCGCAGCGGCTCGCGAGCTGCGCGGCGACGGCACCGGTCCGGGAGGTGCTCGACGCGATCGCGCACCGCACCGTCTTCATCACCGGAGGCTCGGTGCGGGACGCCCTCCTCGGTCGGACCAGCCGCGACCTCGACCTGTCCCTGGACGGCTCACCCGAACAGGTCGCCGCCACGGCGCGCAGGGTGGGCGCCATGCTCGGCTCCCGTCCGCACCTGGTGGGACGCCCACCGCGCGCCGTGTGGAGAGTGGACGGCGCAGCGCTCAAGGTCGAGCTGTGGCCCCTCGCCGGACTGACTCCGACCCAGGACGCCTGGCGCCGCGACCTCACGGTCAACGCGATGCTGTGGCAGGCGCCGGCCGGACCACTGCTCGACCCCACCGGGGGCCTGGCTGACCTCCGCGCGAGCAGACTTCGGGCGACCTCGCGGCACGCGCTGGCGGATGATCCGGTGCGGATCCTGCGCGCCGTTCGCTTCCTTGCGGTGCTGCCCGGATTCACCCTCGATCCGCCGACCGCCGGCTGGGTGCGAGAGCTGGCGCCGACGCTCGCCGGTTCGCCCCGCGAACGGGTCGGTCACGAGCTCGCGCTGCTGTCGGCCGCGCCCCGCCCCGATCGCGGGATCGCTGCCCTGCTCGAGCTGGGGCTGCTGGCGCCGTGTTCGCCGCCGGGAGCGATCCCCGAACCCGCCTTCGCGGCCAACAGCCTGGCGGCGGTGGGCCGACTCGCCTTGCCTCATGATCACCCGGTGCCGGCCTCCGCCCGCCGCCACGGGCAAACGGCCGTGCTGGCGCTGCTCCTGTGCGGCCTCGGTGCGACCAACGGCGAGGCGGCGGCGAGCTACGCCTGGGACCGGACCCTGTGCTGGGAGGCGGTCGCGGCGGCCCGCCGACTGGAGTCGGTGGAGGCGGCGGCCGGGGCCCCGGCTGCGCGTCGGCGCGAGCTGATCCATGCTCTCGGCGAGGCTTTTCCGGCGGCCTTCGCCGCCGCGGCTGCGTTCGATACCTCGCCCTCAGCAGTCGCGCTGTGGCGACGGTGGTGGCGGCTGTGGCTACGGCGCGGTCACGAGCTGCTCGCCCTTCGGCCGCTGCTCAGCTCGCAGGCCGTCGCTGAGGCGGCCGGCGTGGCCGCCGGTCCCGAGCTCGGGCGTCTGCTCAGAGTGCTGACCGCAGCACAGGTGAGCGGCACGGTGCGCACCGCCGGCGGCGCCCTCCGGCTGGTGCGCCGCCTCGCCGCGGAAGCACCCGACGGCAACCCGCCCATATGTTAGAGTCTGTGCGGAGGGGCGGAGGATTGGAGCTCAACGAGCTTCTCATGTTCATGACCCGCAAAGGGGCGTCGGACCTCCACCTGAAGCCGATGCGGCCGCCGCTGCTCCGCATCGGCGGACGGCTGATCCCGATCAAGGCCAACCCGCTCCAGCCCACCGAGGTCGAGGAGATGCTCATGACGATCCTGACGCCGGCCCAGCAGCAGAAGTACGAAGCCCGGCAGGCCGTCGACATCGGCTACGGCGTGCCGGGAATCGCCCGGTTCCGCTGCAACATCTTCCTGCAGCGCGGGACGATGGCCGGCGGTCTTCCGGCGGATCCCGTTCGAGATCAAGAGCGTCGAGCAGCTCAACCTGCCCGACGTCATCGACACCTTCACCGACTACCCGGCCGGCCTCGTGCTGGTCACCGGTCCGACCGGCTCCGGCAAGTCGACGACGCTGGCGGCGATCATCACGGCGCCTCACGAAGACCCGGTCGTGCACGTCGTCACCGATCGAGGACCCGATCGAGTTCCTGTTCTCGGACGACATCGGCGACCGTCTCCCAGCGCGAGGTCGGGACCGACACCCCGACCTTCCACGAGGCGCTCCGCAACTGCATGCGGCAGGACCCGGACGTGATCATGGTCGGCGAGATGCGCGACCTGGAGACGATGCCGACCGCGATCACCGCGGCCGAGACCGGCCACCTCGTGTTCTCGACCCTGCACACCAACACCGCCGGCGCAGACGATCGACCGCATCATCGACACCTTCCCGGTCGACCAGCAGGAGCAGGTCCGCGGGCAGCTCGCCCTGGTGCTGCGGGCGATCGTCTCGATGAAGCTGGTCGAGCGTCGGGACGGCAGCGGACTGATCGCCGCGGTCGAGATCCTCGTCAACTCGCCCAAGATCTCCAAGCACATCGAGGAGGGCGAGATCAAGGAGATCCACGAGGAGATCGAGAACTCGGTCACCTACTACCGCATGCAGACCATGAACCAGTCGCTGATCGCGCTGCTCGCCAACAGCGTCGATCAACTACGAGAAGGCGATGCAGGCCTCGGCCGACCCCGAGGACCTCTCGCTCAAGCTGCGCAAGCTGTTCCCGAGATCGAGGAGCAGTTCCGGGAGGGCGTCATGGCCCCGTCACCCGCTGACTTTTCTCAGATCACCGAGCTGCTGGAGATCAAGAAGCTCTACGAGGAGATCGAGGAGCGCCACCGGTCCAAGCTGGCCGAGAAGGACGAGCAGATCACCGCCCTCGACGGGGAGGTCACCGACCTCCGGCGCCGCCTCGACGAGTCGGCCGGCGGCTCCGACGACATGCGGCGCCTGGTCGAGCAGGCCCAGGCCGAGACTCAGAGGGTGCGGGACGAGTCGAACCAGAAGATCGCGGCGCTCAACGAGCGGATCCGGGAGCTCAACGCCCGCCTCAGCGGCCAGGGGAGCAAAACGCCCTCGTCAGGTTTCTTCAAACGTTAGATCGCCCGGAGCCGTGCTCCGGGCGATCTGACGTGCCGCGTTTTCCGTCGGCTGGACCGACGAGAAGCGCGGGCGGCGGAGCGCAGCTCCGCCGCTTTCGATTCTGGCACCGAGACCGGGTCGCTCGGGCGACCCGGTCTCGGTGCCAGAATCGAGGTGTATGATTCTCCGCCGGGAGTGCAATGGCCGATCCGACCGCCGCTGAAGAGCTCCTCCAGGAGCTGCACGCGCTGCTCGTCGAAGGCGAGGAGGGAGCGCTGGAGATCTTCCTGCGCCTGGTCCGCCCCGAGGACATCGCGGAGTGGCTCGACCTGCTCCAGCCGGACGATCGCCAACGCATCCTGAGCGCCCTCGACCACAGCGCCGCGGGCGTGGTGCTGGCCGACGCGAGCCCGTCGATCCGCGCTGAGCTGGTCGAGGACCTCGACACCGACCGGCTCGCCCGAATCGCCGAGGCGATGCCGGCTCGACGAGGCGGCCGACCTCATCGGAGAGCTGGAGAAGGAGGACGGAGAGGCCGTCCTCGGCCGGATCGCCCGCGACGACGAACGCGTGCTCCGCGGTCTGCTGCGTTATCCCGAGGACACCGCGGGCGGGATCATGAACCCCGAGGTGGTGGCGCTGCCGGCCGGCGCCACCGTCGACGACGCCGATCCGCCACATGCGCACCATCGACCCCGACACCGTCACCGCGGCGGTCTACGTGGTCGACGACGGCGGACGGCTGCTGGGGGTCGTGCGCCTCCGCCAGCTGGTCACGACTCGCCCGGAGGTCCGCCTCGGTGACGTCATGGAGACCGACGTCATCTCGGTCCGGGTCGAGGCCGACCAGGAAGAGGCGGCGGACCTGGTCGACAAGTACGACTTCATGGCCCTTCCGGTGGTCGACGCGAGGGGACGCCTGCTCGGGGCGGTGACGGTCGACGACGTGCTCGACGTCATCGCCGAGGAGGCCACCGAGGACATCTACAAGATGGCCGGCTCGTCGGCCGAGGAGGAGGAGTCCGAGTCGATCCTCCACATCGCACGCTACCGCCTGCCGTGGCTGCTGATCTGCCTGATCGGAACCCAGCTCTCGACCCTGGTCCAGGTCGTGGCCCAGCAACGGGTGACGCTCTACGCCCAGGTCTCGGTCTTCACCGCCGCCATCATGGCCATGGCCGGCAACACCTCGCTCCAATCCTCCACCACCACCGTGCGCCGGCTCGCCCTCGACACCCTGCCCCGCACGCGGTTCTTCCGTCACGTGATGCGCGAGGTGGTGGTGGCGCTCCTCATGGGGGCGGTCTGCGGGGTCGTCGCCACCGGCTTCGCGCTCCTGTTCGGGCACAACCCGCTGATCGGGCTCGCGCTCGGAGTCGCGATGGCGTTCGGGATGTCGGCGGCCAGCCTGTTGGGCGCCGCGATGCCGATCGTGCTCGACCTGTTCGGCATCGACCCGGCGGTGGCCTCGGGCCCCCTGGTCTCGACCATCAACGACTCGTTGGCCCTGACCGTCTACTTCACCACCGCAACCGCGATCCTGCTCCTGGTCGCCTGAACCGACGGTCGCCACGCAACCGTCGGCGTCTCGGGAACCTCTGCACTCCGCGAGCTAGAACGCCCTCGGGTGGCCGAGGAAGAAGCCCTGCAGGAGGTGGACGCCGAGGCTCTGGAGCACGCTCGCCTCCTCCTGGCGCTCGACGCCTTCGGCGATGACCTGCGCCTGGCTGGTATGGGCGAACCCGGTGATCGCCGAGACCAGGTTGCGCTTGATGGGCTCGTTGGCGAGATCACGCACCAGCATCTGGTCGAGCTTGATGTAGTCCGGCTTGAGGTCCGCGACTGCGTTGAGCGAGCTGTAGCCCGTGCCCATGTCGTCGATTGCGATCCGAAAACCCTGCTCGCGCAGCGTCTTGAGCCGTTTCTTGACGCTCTCGGGGTTCTCCGCGTAGGTTCGCTCGGTAATCTCGATGACGAACTCCCGGGGTGACCAGCCCGCCTGCCGGACCAATCCGGACAGGCCCGGCAGTTCCGACTCGAGGTGCTCGATCCCGGCGAACGAGAGATTCAAGAAGACCGTTGCCCCGAGCGGGAGACGGTGGGCGCAGCCCAGGGCACGCTCGACGCACAGCTGCTCGACGTCGCCCATCATGCCGGCGCGCTCGGTGAAGCCGAACAGATTCTCGGCGGCCTCGAGGTAGCTCCCTGCGGGCCCCCTCGACAGCGCCTCGTAGCCGACGACGGTGCGTTGCGGCATGCGGAAGATCGGCTGGAACAGGGTCGTGATGGCGCGTTCGGAGACGATTCGCTGGAGCTCAGCCCGCCGGCCTCTGTCCAAGGCTTCGCCACGCCGATCGAAGTCCTCCCGGGCAAGTGAGATGCCGGCGTAGATACAGCGTTCGATCCGCTGCGCGGCGCGCCGTCGCACGCCGCCCTGGCCGACCCTGAGGGTGAGGGTCAGCGGCTCGCCGCCGTCGTCGCCCGCCACGGTCAGCGGCTCTCCGAGCAGCCCCGCCAGCCGCACGTTCTCCCGCCCGTCCGAGGAGAAGATCAGGAAGTGGTCGCCGCGGACGTTGTCCTGGCACACGATCGCTGCATCGGGCCGCCCCAGGCTGAGCAGCTCCCGCAGGTAGTCGGCGACCGCCCGCAGCAGGCTGTCGTAGCGCTCCCACCCGAGCATCGCTTCCAGGTTCTGCTCCTGCTCGATGCGCAGCAGGAGCACGTGAACCGTGTCGCGCTCGTCCAGCATCCGACGCACCCGGTCGAGCACGAAGGCGAGGGTCGGCAGCTGGGTGACCGGGTCGAAGAGGCTCGCCCGGTAGCGAAGCAACGTGGTCTGCAGCTCGACCTCGTTGCTGGCGACCGGCTCGTCAGGCACGCTCCCCGCTCCCCTCCTCGATCCCGAGCAGCGACCGCGTCTGGCGCACCAGGTCGCGGGGAGAGAAAGGTTTGCACAGGTAGGCGTTGGCGCCGAGCTGGAGGCTCTCGATCTGGTCCTGCTGGCCGGTCCGGGCGGATACGATCAGCACCGGCATCGCCGCCGCCCGGGGGTCGAGGCGCAGCAGCTTGAGCAGCTCGAACCCGTCGAGATCGGGCATCATCAGGTCGAGCACCAGGAGGTCGGCGGGCTTGGCGAGCAGGCGTGCGAGAGCCGACCGGCCGTCGGTCGCCACCTCGACCTCGAAGCCGGCGGCCTGGAGGATCGTCTGGAGGAGCTCGACGACATCGGGCTCGTCATCCACTACGAAGATGCGCTTCACGACTCGCTCACCGCCTCCGCCGTGCCCGGGCGGCCCAGTGTACCAGAGGCGGGGGAGCGGACCGGGGAGTGCCGTCCACTCGAGGAGCTGTCACGCGCCCGATCGGGCAGCCAGACGAAGAAGGTCGAACCTCGTCCGGTCTCGCTGGCGACCCAGACCGCCCCACGATGAGCTTCGACGATCGATCGCACCAACGACAGACCGAGCCCCATGCCGCCGTACTTGCGGCGTGCGCTCGGGTCGACCTGATAGAAGCGGTCGAAGACCCGGACCTGCTCCCCCGGAGGGATGCCGACTCCGGTGTCCGCGACCCTCACCAGCACGCCCCCGCGGCCCTCGTGGATCGACGGCTCGGCCGCGATTCTGATCACTCCTCCCGACGGCGTGAACTTGACCGCGTTGTCGAGCAGGTTCAGGAAGATCCGCTCGAGGTGCTCGGCCGAGGCGGTGATCACCGGCAGGTCGGTGGCGAGGTTCAGGGAGCACACCAGACCCGCCTCCTCGAGGCGAGGCAGCATGGTCTCGACCACCCCGTGCAGCAGCCGACCGAGGTGGACCGTGTCCATCACCAGCGCCGGCAGGCCGTTCTTCTCGAGCCGGGACAGCTCCACCAGCTCCTCGATCCGGAGGCTCAGGCGACGGACGTTCTTCAGACAGACCTCGATCGCGCGGTCCGCCTCGGGGCTGGTCTGGCCGAGATCGCCGTCGGCGAGCAGCTCGAGGTAGCCGCGCAGCGCGGTCAGGGGCGTCTTGAGCTCGTGCGAGACGTTGGCGACCAGGTCCGCCTTCGCCTGGTCGAGGGACTCGAGCTCGCGGTTGGCGGCGCGCAGCTCGTCGATGGTCCGCGACAGCTGCCCGGCCATCGAGTTGAAGGCCTCGGCCAGCTCCTCGATCTCGTCGTTCGAGGCGACCGCGACCCGCTCGTCGAGGAAGCCCTCCTGGATGCGGTGCACACCGGCCGACAGCCGGTCGACCCCCTGGGTGATGGTGCCTGCGAGCGCCACCGAGACCCGATCCGCGACCATCAGGCCGACCAGCAGCAGGCCGCTCATGACCGCGACCACCCCGAGCAGCTCCCGGGTGACGCTGCGGTAGCTCAGGTCGACGACCAGAGTGAACGCGTGGCGGCCCCAGTCCTCGACCGCGGGGGCGACAACCCGGTAGACGCGACCGGTGCCGGAGAGGGTGATGCGCCGCGCGTCCAGCTCGAGCTCGCGGAGCCGCCCGTACAGCTCAGGGTCCTCGATCCGGGGCGCGCTCGCCTCGTCCGGGAAGATCTCGACCCGCTCACGGTCGGCGCGCAGGACGACGCTGCCCCGGACGTCCACCACCTCGAGCCTGACCACGTCCTGATTGAGCTCCATCAGGGTGCCGACCCGCTGGCGGAGGATCTGGTGGCCGCTGGTCCGGTATCGTTCCACCGCGTCGGCGAGCGGCACCGAGACCAGCGCGGCATAGGTCCGGGCCGAGCGTTCCATCGCGGAGACCAACGAGTGCTGGCGCAGGACCACCACCACTGCCGCGGTGGCGAGCAGGGTGACCACCACCACGAAGGCGAGGTAGCGCGCGATGCGGATCCGCAGCCGGGTCCTCGGTCTCACCGATTCTCCTGGCGACCGAAGGCGAACGAGTTCGACCCATGGTTCATCGGTGGCCACATTCTACGCGCACCGTGGCTGGGTCGCCCTCACTCGAGATTCTGGACCTGCTCCCGCAGCCGCTCGGTCGCGGTCTTGGCGTCCACCAGGCGTTCCGCCACCCCGGCCTCCCGGCACTTCGCACCCAGCGTGTTGAGCTCCCGGTGGATCTCCTGGCACAGGAAGTCCAACGCCCGTCCGACGGGCCCACCGGCCTCGAGCCGGTCACGGAACTGGGTGAGGTGGCTGGAGAGCCTGACCACCTCCTCGGCCACATCAGCGCGGTCGGCGGCCAGCGCCGCCTCCTGGGCGATCCGTTCGGGCTCGACGCCGGCCGCGGCGACCAGCTCCCGGATCCGTTCCGTGAGGCGCTCGAACAACCGCTCGCGGACCTGCGCCCGCAGCGGCTCGAGCCAGACCAGGAAGTCCTCCACCGCAG
The DNA here is from genome assembly GCA_963714745.1 of uncultured Acidobacteriota bacterium. Lineage (GTDB taxonomy): Bacteria > Acidobacteriota > Thermoanaerobaculia > Thermoanaerobaculales > Sulfomarinibacteraceae > CAVQPK01. The sequence continues at coordinate 2,514,352 of CAVQPK010000002.1, read as the reverse complement.
CCAGCTCGGCGTCGAGCTGGAGCCTCAGGCGGGCGCCCTCGTCGCGCCGCATCGCACCGGCCTCGACGACCGCCGTCCGCACCAGCTCGGCGAGCGCCTCGAGCTCCTCGGCCGACACCTCGGTCTCCGCACCGCGCACGCTGACCACTCCGGGCACGGTGAGCAGGTCGGCGAGCCCGACCTCGGCGCCGACCCCCGGCGGGAGCTCGACCGACGCCAGCTGCTCCACCAGGCCGGCCAGAGCCGGCAGGTCGAGACGGATCGCAGCCTCGCCGCCACCGAGGCGGTCGAGGGAGATCTGGACCGTCACCCGCCCTCTGGTGAAGCCCTCGGCCACCACCGCCCGCACCGTGGCCTCCAGCTCCGGGAGCTCCTCGCGGCTCGAGGTGCGGACCACCACGTCGAGGTTGCGGTGGTTGACCGAGCGCAGAACCACCGCCGCCGCGAGCCTGGGCGACAGCTCGCCCCGCGCACGTCCGAAGCTCGTCATGCTGACAACCGTCATCGAGTCACCTCCTGTCCATCGCGACCAGTCGAGGCTGCAGCCCTCGGCTCGGACCGCTCGGCCTCGAGCAGCCGGCGATAGGGACCCTCGACCCCGGCGAGCTCGTCCTGCCGTCCGACCTGCACGACTCTCCCCCGCTCGATCACCACCACCCGGTCGGCGCGGCGAACGGTCGCTGAACGGTGGGCGATCACCAGCGTCGTACGGCCGCTCATCAGCGCCTCGAGGGCCTGTCCGACCACCCGCTCGGACTCCGCGTCCAGGGCCGAGGTCGCCTCGTCGAGGACCAGCAGCTCGGGATTCCGGTAGATCGCCCGCGCCACCGCCAGCCGCTGCCGCTGCCCGCCCGACAGGGTCAGCCCGTCTGAGCCGAGCACGGTCTCGTAGCCGAGGGGAAGGTCGACAATGAAGTCGTGGGCCAGCGCGGCACGGGCCGCGGCCTCGACCCGGTCGGAATCGGGGGCCGGATCCCCGAACGCGATGTTCGCCGTCACGGTGTCATGGAACAGCGTGGTCTCCTGACCGACCAGCGCCGCACAGCGGCGGAGACTGGAGCGGGTCAGCTCGCGGATGTCGCGACCGCCGACCCTCACCGCCCCGCTCTGAGGATCCCAGAAGCGCAGCACCAGCATCGCCACCGTCGTCTTTCCCGCGCCCGAGGGGCCGACCAGGGCCACGGTCTCGCCGCGCCGGATCCTGAGGCTGACGCCGTCGAGCGCGACCCGGCCGTCGGGGTAAGTGAAGCCGACCCGGTCGAGCTCCACCCCGTCGCCGAGGTCATCGAGCTCCACCGCGTCCGGCCGGTCGGTCAGCCGCGGCCGGGCGTCGACCACCTCGAGCACCCTTTCGGCCGCGACCGCCGCCTGCTGCAGCGCCAGGTTGAGCTTGTTGAGTCGCTTGATCGGGTTGTAGGCGCCGTAGGCCGCGACCAGGAAGGCCGACACCCCGCCGAGAGTCATCGCCCCGCGCTCGATCGCGGCCCCGGCGTAGGCGATCAGCGCCAGCGCCGCCGCCACTCCCACCACCTCCATCAGGGGTGCGTTCAGGGCCTGCAGCGCGCGCGCCCGCAGCGCGGCCCGAAAGTGGCGCTCGTTTTCGCCCCGGAAACGACCCGCGGCCGCCTCCTCGGCGCCGCAGGCCTGGACCACGGTGATCCCGCGCACCGCCTCGTCGACCGCGGTCGCGAGCAACCCGGCCTGCACCTGGGTCTCGCGGGAGCGCTGCCTCAGGCCGCGTGCGATGCGCACCACCGGCGCGACCAGGAGCGGCGCCACCACCACGGTCGCGATCGCGAGCCGTGCGTTGAGCGACACCAGGTAGGCCACCAGGACCGCCACGGTGAGGGTGTCCTGGACCAGGTCCCCGAGGCGCTCGGACAGCGCCTCGTGCAGCAGCTGGACGTCATGGGTGAGCCGTGCGACCAGGACCCCCGATGGGGTGTCGCGGAAGAAGCCGAGGTCCTGGGCGAGGAGGGCGTCGAACGCGCGGTCGCGCAGGTCGCGCAGCGTCGCCAGCCCGGCTCGGGCGACCCCGTAGCGCGCGACCAGGGCCCCGGCCCCCTTGGTCGCAACGGCGAGCACGGCGAGCACCGGAAGCGCCCACCGCCCCAGACCGGCGCCCTCGAGGCGACCCCTGAGCGCCGCCGCTCCGGCGTCGAGCCTCGCCACCAGGTCGCCTCCGGCGACTCGGGGTGCGGCGGAGCCCAGCACCTCGTCGAAGATCGGACGCACCAGGTTGTAGGCGAAGACGGTCGCCCCGGCCACGACCACCATCGCGGCCGCCGCGACCGCGAGCCAGACCGCGTGACGACGGCCGAGACGGGCGATCCGCAGCAGCGAGCTCACCGGCCCGCGCCCTCGAGCGGGTAGACGCCGGTGCCGGCTGCACTCACCCGGAGGTCTCTTCCCACCGGCGCCAGTGGGCCTCCCGCTGATCGCCCTGGGCACCCGCGGGGACGAGATCGTGGACCTCGGCGAAGCCGGCCGCCCACGGCCCCGGAGGCAGCTCGTCGCCGACCACCAGCACCTCGGCCCGGTTCGGGTTGACCGGCTCGCCCACCAGGACGATCGGGTCCTCTACCTCGCCGAGCGCGGGCGCCCACGAGAGATGGGGGACGAAGGCCAGCTTCTCGAAGGTCCACAGGTAGTCGTCGAGGATCTGGCGGCGGCCCTCGTCGGCGACCCAGACGACGACCTTCCGTCGCTCGCGGTGGAGCCGTTCCAGCAGCTTCACGAGCACACCGGCGCGCTTGTCCCCGCTCAGGCGGTGGAGGTGGAGTCGGGACGTCACGGCGCCAGTCTACCCCGGCTCCTCGCCCGGACTCCTCACCGGACGTCGACGCCGGAGAAGTGAGTGGTATCGTCGCTCCGGGAGGTGCGGCGATGCCGACCCTGCTTCGTGACGACGCCGCAGCGTACGTGGTCCGTGGCGGCCGCCCGATCCGGGGCGAGGTGACGGCGGGCGGCAACAAGAACGCTGCGCTGCCGCTGCTCGCCGCGACCCTGCTCACCGACGAAGCGGTCGAGCTGACCAACGTGCCCGAGATTCGCGACGTCCAGGTCATGCTGGAGCTGCTGGTCGACCTCGGCGCGAAGGTGACGGCCGGCGGGCCGGGGAGCTACCGGGTCGAGGCCGCAGGGTTCGAACGGCACCGGGTCCGACCGGATCTGGCGCGTGAGATCCGTGCCTCGTTCCTGCTCGCCGGGCCCCTGCTCGCACGGCACGGGAAGGCGGTGCTGCCGAGGCCCGGCGGCGACCGGATCGGCCGGCGTCCGGTCGACACCCATCTCCATGCGCTCTCGGAGCTCGGCGCCGAGGTCGACGTCGCAGGAGACCACTACCGGCTCGAGGCGCCCCGCGGCCTCGAGGGGACCGACCTCTTCCTGCACGAAATGAGCGTGATGGCCACCGAGAACGTGGTGATGGCGGCCGCCGCCGCCGCCGGCGAGACGGTGATCCGCAACGCCGCCTCAGAGCCCCACGTCCAGGAGGTCTGCCGTCTCGTACGGGCGATGGGCGCGCGGGTGGAGGGCATCGGGACCAATACGCTCACCGTCGAAGGCGTGCCGCGGCTCGGCGGAGCGAGCCACCGGGTCGGGCCCGACCTGATCGAGGTCGGCAGCTTCATCGGCCTCGCAGCGGCGACCGGCGGCGAGCTGTTGATCCGTGACGCACGGCCGGCCGAGCACCACCGGATGACCGCGATCGCCTTCGGTCGGCTCGGCGTCGAGTGGGAGGTCCGCGGCGACGATCTCTTCCTGCCCGGCGGTCGCGAGCTCATCATCCGCGAGGACCTGCACGGCGCGATCCCGAAGATCGACGACGGACCGTGGCCCGCATTTCCTCCCGATCTCACCAGCATCGCCCTGGTGGTCGCCACCCAGGCCAAGGGAACCGTGCTGATCCACGAGAAGATGTTCGAAAGCCGGCTGTTCTGGGTCGACCGGCTGATCGCCATGGGGGCCAGGATCGTGCTCTGCGATCCCCACCGGGCGCTGGTGGTGGGGCCTTCGCAGCTCTATGGCCAGACCCTCGCGAGCCCCGATATCCGCGCCGGCATGGCGCTGGTGATCGCGGCCCTCGCCGCCGACGGCGAGAGCGTGATCCACAACATCCGCCAGGTGGAGCGCGGCTACCAGGCCCTCCACCAGCGGCTCGCAGCGCTTGGCGCAGAGATCGAGCGGGTCGGGTAGCCCCCCAACCCATACCTGGAACGCGCACACGAGCCGGGACGACATCCTCCGCCGGGTTCGCAGCCGCTCGCACAGCGTCTTCATTCCCCTTGGCCGGCCCCCTGTCAGGCCCGGGTCGCCCGAATCCGGGAGCTCGTCGTTCGACTGCAGAGCGGCCATCATGTGAAATGTCTCACAAATTCTCTTGCGATCCCACTCTGGGGACGCTATGTTGCTGCGAAGGCCCCCGGAGGGCATCAGTGCGAGCTGCGTCGGCAGCGGAAGCTCCGGGGGTGGCATGATGGGCGAGAACGGCGTGTCGGGGAGGAGTCGCTCGATGGCTCGCGACCACGACTACCGGCAGCTGTGGCGGCACACCCTGATCCGTCTGCTGCTGACCTACCTCACACCGCTGGTCTTGCTCACCGTCTACTTCCACCTCGAATCGCGGGCCCTGCTGCACTCGAGCCGCGCGGCCCACCTGCAGGCGATCGCCGAGAGCCAGGCCTCGACCCTCGACCTCTTCTTGCGCGAGCGAGTGGTCAACCTGCTCAACCTGGTCGACGACCCGACCCTGCCGGTCCCCCCGTCGTCGGCCGCGATGGACCGCTCCCTGGCCCGGCTGCAGCGAGACAGCGACACTTTCGTCGACCTCGGGTTCTTCGACACCGGCGGGACGATGGTCAGCTACTCCGGGCCGTTTCCTTCGCTCCTCGGCCGCAACTACGAGGACGAAGGCTGGTTCGGGACCCTGGCGGGGTCCGAACGCCGTTTCGTGATCACCGACATGTACCTCGGCTTCAGGCAGAAGCCGCACTTCACGATCGCGGTCCGACGCGACGCGGAGGCCGGCCCGGTGGTCCTGCGGGCGACACTCGACCCGGAGCGGTTCCGCGACTACCTGTCGTCCCTGCGCGGCTCCGGCGAGGTCTCGAGCCTGTTGGTCAACTCCGCCGGGAACCCACAGATCGTCAACCTGTCGACGGCCCTGGAGGGCGCGGAGTCGCGCCTGCTTCCGCCGAACGACCCGCTGCTCGGCACCGCCGAGCTCCAGCTCGGGCGCTCCCGGGAAACCTACGCTTACTGTTGGCTCGATCTCACCGATTGGGCGCTGATCGTGCTGCGCAGCGGCGCGGTGGGCACCGGCCGGCTCCACGATCTGCCGCTCAGCTTCCTCGCGATCTCGGCGGCCATCATCTTGGCCGTCCTGTCAGCGATCGTGATGCGCACCCGCAAAGTGGTCGAGCACCGACGCCGCGAGGACTCCGCCAGGGCCGAGCTCTCGGGCCAGCTCCACCACGCAGCGCGGCTCGCCTCGGTGGGAGAGCTGGCCGCCGGAGTAGCCCACGAGATCAACAATCCGTTGGCCATCATCGCCGAAGAGGCGGGGTTGATGCGCGACATGATGGACCCACGCTTCCACCAGCGGCTCGAGCCGACCGAGGTCGGAGAGCACCTCGACACCATCACCGAAGCGGTGTTCCGAGCTCGCGACATCACCCGCAAGCTGCTCAGCTTCGTTCGGAAAGGCGACGTCAGGCTCGAGTTCCACCAGGTCAACCAGCTGCTCGACGAGATCGTCGCGGGCCTTCTCGAGCGCGAGATGACGGTCTCCAACATCGAGTTCGTGCGTGATTACGACGCGACCCTGCCGCCGATCCTGACCGACGGCAGCCAGCTCGAGCAGGTGATCGTCAACCTGCTCACCAACGCCATCGACGCCATCCGGGGCGCCGGCCGCATCACGATCTCGACCCGCCTCGCCGCCGACGGCGACTCGGTCGTGGTCTCGGTCGCCGACACCGGCTGCGGAATCGCGCCCGAGCACCTCGAGAAGATCTTCATGCCGTTCCACACCACCAAGGAGGTCGGCAAGGGGACCGGGCTCGGGCTCTCCGTGAGCTACACCATCATCCGGTCCTTCGGCGGCCAGATCGCCGTTTCGACCGAGGTCGGGGCCGGAAGCACGTTCACCGTCACCCTGCCCATCCACCCCCACGGCGACAGCGCCACGGCGGCGCCTGCCCATACGGAGAAGAGCCCATGAAGCGAGTCCGAGACGTCATGCTGCCCCTGACCGACGTCCCCGCGGTGAGCGTGGACGCCACCCTCGCCGAGGCGGTGCGCGTCCTTCGCGAATCCCAGGCGGAGAGACCCGGCGGCCGCCTGCCCTACCGGCTGGTCCTGGTCCTCGACCGCAGCGGCAGGGTGGTCGGGAAGCTCGGCCACCTTGCCTTCCTCCAGGCCCTGCAGCCGGGAGCGGCGGCGAGCCCGGAGTACGGCGAGCTCGATCGCGCAGGTGTCCCGTCCGAGCTGATCGACTCGCTGCGCGGGCACATGCGCCTGCTCCACGGACACCTCGAGGACTGCTGCAGCCGCGCCGCGACGCTCAAGGTCGGCGACGCGATGCAGCCGGTGACGGTGAGCATCGATGTGACGGCCTCGTTGGCCGATGCGGCGACCGCCCTGCTCGACGCCCAGACCCTCTCGATCCTGGTCCGTCGAGGCCCCGAGGTGGTCGGCCTGCTGCGGCTGGCCGACCTGTTCGACGTGGTTGCCGAGGAGATCCTGCGGCAGGCCGGCCCGGCCGGCGAGAAGGAGTGAGCACGATGCCGACAGTCCTGCTGGTCGACGACGAGGAACGGTTCCGCACCTCCCTGGCGCAACGGCTCCGCCTTCGGGGCTACGAGACCATCGACCTCGGCAGCGGCGAGGAGGCCGTCAAGCGCGCCCGCGCCGACGCGTCCATCGACGTGGTCGTGCTCGACCGCAAGATGCCCGGGATGAGCGGGGAGGAGGTGCTGAAGGAGATCAAGCAGTTCCGGCCCGAGGTCCAGATCATCATGCTGACCGGCCACGGCAGCATCGAGTCCGCCACCGAGGCCGGCCGTCTCGACGCCTACGCCTACCTCGAGAAGCCCTGCGACCTCGAGCAGCTGGTCGCGGCGATCGAGGACGGCCCGCACCGCCACAGTCCAGGCCAAGCACCGGTTCGAGATCCCCCACGTCGAGAGACGTTCGCTCAAGGCTGGCTGGTGGGCAGCACACAACTCGCGGCCGGGGATCATCCTGCTCGGCGCGGTGCTGTTCGCCGCGCTGGTCTTCACTCCGCCCTCGGCGCGGCTCCTCGAGCTGCTCACCGCGCCCAAGACCGGCGCGGTCGAGCGACGTCAACCTCGGCTACGCCGGCTACGCCAAGATGAAGACCGGCGAGACGATCGCCGAGTACTACAGCCACAAGTTCGGGCTCGAGCCGCACGGTGGAGTCGGCCGAAGGCACGAAGACCGTTCAGCCCCTCGACGGTCGCGGGGCGGCCCTGCGCGCCAAGGTCATGCTTGCGGTTCTGGTCGTCTGCGCCCTTTTCTGGGCCACCGGCGCGATGCCGGTCGGTATCACCGCCCTGCTCGTCGGCGCTCGCGATGTACCTCTTCGGCGTCCTGAAACCGGACGACATCGCCCAGGCCTACGCCAAGGACGCGGTGATCTTCATCTTCGGCGTGCTGGCGATGTCGAAGGCGATCGCCAAGACCGGCCTCGACCGGCGCATCGGCCTGCTGCTGCTCGGCCCGGCGACCAGCATCGGCAAGCTGCTCTTCATCTTCCTGCCGCTGCTCGCGGTAGCCTGCTCGTTCGTCTCCGAGCACGCCCTGATCGCCTTCATCATGCCGCTGTTCATGATCGTCTACGCCGCGTCGATCCGCGCGGCCGGGTGTCGAAGCAGGACCGGGCGCTGGCTGTGATGTTCGTGCTCTCGGCGTCCTTCGCCGCCAACTGCGGCGGGCCCGGCTCGCCGGCGGCCGGCGGTCGCAACGCCGTCATGATGGGCATCCTCGCCGACTACGGCATGGCCCCGACCTTCGGCCAGTGGGTCAAGTACGGCCTGCCCTTCGTGCCGGTGATGGCTCTGGTCATCGCCGCCTACTTCTTCCTCGTGCTTACGCCGACGGCTCAAGGTGCAAGACGCTCAACGTCTCCGTCGCTCGTCCGCCAGGCGTCGGACAGGATCGGCCCGATGACCCGCGACGAGTACCTCACCGCGGCCGTTCTGGTGCTGGTGATCGTGCTCTGGATCACGGCCGGCGACGTGCTCGGCATGGGCGGTCCGGTGCTGCTGGGGCTGGTCCTGCTGAACCTGTTCCGGGTGCTCACCTGGCGCGACATGGCCGGGATCCACTGGGAGGTGGTGGCTCTGTACGCCAGCGCGTGCGCCATGGGCAAGGGCCTGGCGGTGACCGGCGCTGCCCTCTACATGGCCGACGCCTTCGTCGCGGTGTTGCCTGAGTTCATGCGCTCCGGCGAGGGCCTCGCCATCGCCGTCAGCCTGTTCACCGGCATCACGACCAACTTCATGAGCGACGGTGCAACGGTTGCCGCGATCGGCCCGATCACGGTCCCGATGGCGATGATCTCGGGCACCCACCCCTGGATGGTCGGGCTGGCCACCGCCTTCGCGTCGTCCTTCGCCCACATGCTGATCATCGGCACGCCGAACAACGCCATCGCCTACGCGATGGCCAAGGACCCGGTGACCGGCGAGCAGCTGGTGACGCCTGGGCGACTTCTTCAAGCACGGCGCCGCGGTGCTGGTGCTGTCCTTTGCGGTGCTCTGGGGCTGGACCTTCTTCGGCTACTGGCGCTGGATCGGTTTCTGACGGAGGAGACGCGATGCCGAACAGGATCAAGCTGCTGATCGTCGACGACGAGGTCAAGTTCCTCGAGGCCATCGCCAAGCGACTCGAGCTGCGGGGACTTCGACGTCACCACGGCGAGCAACGGCGCTGAAGCGCTCGATCGCGGCGCGGCGGGACAAGTTCGACCTCGCGCTGCTCGACCTCAAGATGCCGGGGATGAACGGACGGGAGGTGCTCGAGGTGCTCAAGGCGCGAGCACCGCTACCTCGAGGTGATCATCCTGACCGGCCACGGCTCGCTCGACTCGGCGGTGGAGTGCACCAAGCTCGGGGCCTTCGGCTACCTGCCCAAGCCCTACGAGCTGGACCGGCTGGTCGAGACCCTCAAGCAGGCGTACGAGCACCGGCTGCAGACGAAGTTCCAGCACGACGAGGTGCGCATGGAGAAGCTGCTCCAGGCCGCGGTCGGCGACAGCGCGCTCGGCATCCTGCGCCGGATGCGCGAGCTCGACGACGAGGTGAAGTGACGCGGGCGGCTCTCGCGGTCGTGGTGGCCGGGCTCACCGCGGCCCCTGCTGCGGCCGGAGGCGAGCTGACCCGGGGCGAGCTCGCGGCCCACATCCGTTTTCTCTCCGACGATCTGCTCGAGGGCCGCGGCATCGGCACCCGGGGCGACCGGCTCGCCCAGGCCTACCTCGAGGCGGTCCTCGCCTCGGCCGGCGCCGAGCCGGCGTTCGGTCCTTCCTATCGGCAACCCGTGTCGCTGGTCGAGGTCGAGCCGGACCCGGCCCTGACGCTCGAACTCCTGCCGCCGGTCGGAGCTGCGATCCGGCCGGCGATCGGTGACCAGGCGGTCGCTCTGCTCACCCCGAGCCACCGCGGAGAGGCGGTCGAGGGCGAGCTCGTGTTCGCCGGCTACGCCATCGACTCCGAGCGCTGGGGCTGGGACGACTTCAAGGGCGCCGACCTCGCGGGTACCGTCCTGTTGGTGCTGGTCAACGAGCCGGGGCGCACCCGCGCCGACCTCTTCGAGGGTCCGGCCCTCACCTGGCACGGGCGTTGGACCGCCAAGCTCGAGGAGGGCGCGCTGCGCGGTGCAGCCGGGGTCCTCCTGGTCCACTCCGACGCCGACGCCGGCTACGGATGGACCGTCGTCCGCAACTCATGGTCCGGACCGGCGTTCTTCGACCCCGGCGATTCTCCCCCTTGCCCCCTCCGCGGGTGGGTCCGCGAGACGGCCGCTCGCCGGGCGCTGGCGGCTGCGAGCCTCGACCTCGACACGCTGCGTGCCGCTGCCGAGCGACGCGACTTCCGTCCCCGACCGACCGGGATCCGGGTCCGCGTATCGGGCCGCTGTCCGTCGCGGACGGTGGAGACCGCCAACGTGGGCGGCATCGTGCGGGGCCGTGGCAACGGCACCGCCCGCACCGTGGTCGTCAGCGCGCATCACGACCACCTGGGTATCGGACGCGCCGAGGACGGCGACGCCATCTACAACGGCGCGATCGACAACGGTTCCGCGCTGGCGCTCATGCTCGCGCTGGCCCGGGCTCTCGCCGCCCGCCCGACGCCGCTGGCGGACGACGTGCTCTTTCTCGCGCCGGCAGCCGAGGAGGAGGGGCTCCTGGGGTCGCGCGCGTTCCTTCGCTCGCCGCCGGTTCCGGTCGAGCGGATCGTGGCGGACCTCAACCTCGAGATGACCCACGTCTGGGGCAGGACGCGCGACCTGATCGCGATCGGGGGACCGCACTCGGAGCTCGGTGACGAGATCGCCCGGGCCGCCCTCCGACACGGGCTCACCGTGGTGCCGGAGCCGGCGCCCGAGCAGGGCTTTTTCTTCCGCTCCGACCAGCTCAGCTTCGCCCGCGCCGGGATCCCGGCGGTGTGGATCGACTGCGGAGAGACCCTCGAGGTCGAGACGGAACCCGAGGCGCCCCGCCGGCGCTACCGCGATACGGGGTATCACCGGCCGAGCGACGAGTTCGACCCCGCGTGGCCGCTCGCCGGGACGATTCAGCTCGGCGAGGTGATCCTCGACCTGATCGAGGCGCTCGACGCCCGCTCCGAGCCGCCGAGCTGGAAGCCCGGGGCCCCGTTCCGCCGCCAGCCCCGGCCGGCGGCGGTCAACCGTCCCGCAGCACCTCCACCGGACGGCGGCTGAGCGCCCGCGCACTCGCCGCCAGGCCGGCCACCGCCGCGAGCAGGACCGTCCCGGCCACCGCTGCCGCCACCACACCGGGGTCCAACCGCCACGGCAGCTCCATGCCGCGGGTCGCGACCAGCCACGCCACCACCGACCCGCCGAAGGCGCCGACCGTTCCCGCCACCACCCCGACCAGCGCGTACTCCACGGCGAACGCCGCGACCACCTGCGGCCGGGTGAAGCCGAGCGTCTTGAGCAGCGCCACCTCGCGGCCGCGGCGGACGGAGGCCGCGCTCGCCGCACCGCCCAGGATCGCCACCCCGGCAAGCACGGTGAAGGCGCCCAGCAGCCGCACCCCGAGCCCGAGCCGTTCGAGCACCTCTGCGACCTTCTCGAGCACCGCCCGCACCGGGATCGTGGTGACGTTGGGGAAATCAGCCGCAACCCGGTCCTGCACCCGCTGCTCAGCGTCGCGCGGGACCAGGGCCGCGACCAGCCGCCACTGCGGCGCCGCCTCCAGCACTCCTGGCTCGACCTGGAGAAAGAAGTTGATCCGGAAGGTCCGCCACTCCACCCGCCGCAGGCTCGAGACCACCAGCTCCAGCGGCACGCCCTGCACGTCGAGCTCGAGCACCGATCCGATCTGTGCCCCGATCGCCGCGGCGTAGTCCTCCTCGATGCTGACCTCGTTGGCGCGTCCCTCGTGCCACCATCCTCCGGCCGTCACGGTGTTTCCGGCGGGCAGCTCCCCACCATAGGTCAACCGTTGCTCGCGGGCGAGCGCCCAGCGCTCGCGCCGTTCGCCGTCGCCGCCGGCTTCGCCGGGGCCCCGGCCGTCGACCGCGCGCAGCCGCGCCATCACGACCGGAGCCGAGTCGAGCTCGGCGGCGCCCTCGGCAAGCAGCAGCTCACGCAGCGCGGGCCACTGGTCCGGCTGGACATCGACGAAGAACAGGCTCGGCGCGGCGGTCGGCAGCTCGGCGTCGAGCTGCGCGGAGAGCCGGCGCTCGACCAGGATCATCGAGACCACGACCAGCACGCCGAGACCGAGCGCCACCACCGCGCCGGGCGTGTCGGCGCCCGGGCGGGCCAGGCCGACGAGCCCGTGGCGCAGCGGCAGGGGAGCCCCCGGGATCCTGACCCATCCCACCAGGGTCACGATCCCGGCCGCACCCGCGGCGAGCAGGCCGACGGTCGCCAGGGCACCGCCGGTGAACGCCGCCGCCATCGCCGGCGAGCCGGTCTGGACCAGGGCCAGCGCACCGACCCCGGCCACCACCAGCGCCAGCAGCGATGCCCGAGCGGACCGCGACAACGGCACCGGCTCGACCGCGCGGCGCAGCACCCGGACCGGCGGTACTCGCCGAACCGCCATCAACGGTGGTGCCGCGAACAGCACCGCGACGCCGACCCCGATCGCGAGCCCGCGCAGCCACGGACCGGGCAACCAGGGGTCCACCGCGAGCGCCGGCAGCGCCGTGCCGACCAGCCGCGGCACGACCAGCTGGAGCGCGGCCCCGGCCGCGCCCCCCACGACACTGGTGGCGAGCCCGAGCGCGGCGACCTGGCCGAGGTAGAGCGCGGTCACCTCGCCGGTCGTCAGGCCCAGGCAGCGCAGAATCGCGACCGCGTCGAGCCGCCCGGCAAGCCACGAGCGCACCGTCTGCGCCACCCCGACGCCGCCGACCAGCAGCGACAGCAGCGCCACCAGCCCGAGAAAACGCTCGACCCGGGTGATCCCGTCGCGCAGCGCCGGCTGGGCCCCGGCGGCGGTCTCGACCCTCAGCCAGGGCGCCTCCTCGAGCTCGCCGAGGCGGGCTGCGACGGCTTCGGCCGACACACCCGCCGGAGTGCGGACCAGGGTCCGGTAGGTCACCCGGCTGCCGAGGCCGAGCAGGTCCGTGCGCTCGAGCCCGGCCAGCCCGACCAGGACCCGCGGACCGAGCGTGAACGGTCCCAGCGCCCGGTCGGGCTCCTCGACGAGGGTCCCGGAGACCGTGAACGGCACACCCCCGATCCTGACCCTGTCACCGACCCCGAGGCCGAGCTGGGCCAGAGCCTCGGGGGCCGCCACGACGGCGTCCGGCCGGAGCAGCTCGGAGAGTGGCCGGACGGGATCCACCACGACTGCACCGTAGAACGGATATCCCGGACCGACCGCCTTGAGCTCGACCAGCCGGCTGCGTCCGGTCGCCTCGGCGACGGCGACGGTGGCGAGCTCGCGAAGCTCGGTGAAGTCGGCGCCGAGCTCGGCGAGCAGCGCCGGGACGGCGGGCGGAAGCGGCCGCCGCGCCGACACCGAAAGGTCGGCGGCGAGCAGCTCGCGCGCCTGGGACCGCACCGCGTGCCGGGTCGCCTCGCCGAGGCCGGCGACCGCCACCACCGCTGCCACTCCCACCGCCAGCGCGGCCACGAAGAAAGCGAGCCGCGGCCCGAGGCCCCGGAGCTCGCGGGATCCGAGCCGCAGCGCGAGGCGGGGGTCGATCACCTCAGCGGCTCCGTTCGTCGCGCTCGAGGCGTCCGTCGCGCAGGTGGACCCGCCGCTCCGCCCGCTCGGCCACCGCCGGGTCGTGGGTCACCAGGACCAGGGTCGAACCGCACCGGTCGCGGAGGTCGGTCAAGACCTCGAGCACCGCAGCCCCGGTGGCGCTGTCGAGGTTCCCGGTCGGCTCGTCGGCGAGCAGAATCGGAGGCTCGGCGGCGAACGCCCGGGCCACCGCCACCCGCTGCTGCTCGCCCCCGGAGAGCTGGCGCGGGTAGTGGTGTCCACGATCGCCGAGACCGACTCGCTCGAGCAGCGAGCCCGCGCGCTCTCGGGCCCGCGGCGCACCGAGCAGCTCGATCGGCAGCATCACGTTCTCGAGCGCGGTGAAGTTGTCCAGCAGCTGGAACGACTGGAAGACGAAGCCGATCGTGCCCCGGCGGAGCCTGGAGAGCTCGTCCTCCGACAGGTCCTCGAGGGCCCTCCCCTCGATCCGCACCGAGCCCGACGAGGGCCGGTCGAGACCGGCGGTGAGGGCCAGCAGAGTCGACTTGCCGCTCCCGGAGGGACCGAGCACCGCCACGAACTCACCTCGCTCGATGGTCAGGTCGACCCGGTCGAGCACGGTCAGCTCGCGGCCGCCCGAAGGAAGCCGCCGAGTCAGGGAGTCGAGCTCGATCGCTGGAGCAGTGGTCGCCACGGTACACTCCTGTCGTGAAACGCCTCGGTCCGAGTCTGCTGACGCTGATGATGGCGCTGGTCGCCGCGTGCGACTCGCGCCAAGCAACGGTCCCGCAGGGCGATGGCATTCCGCCGCCGGCCTCGATCGACGCTCCGCTGGTGGTCTTTCTCGGAGACAGCCTGACCGCCGGGTTCGGGGTCGACGAGGGGGAGGCCTTCCCGGCTCTGGTCGGGGAACGGCTTCGCGACGAGGGCCGCCCGATCCGGGTGGTGAACGCGGGCGTCAGCGGGGACACCTCCGCCGGCGGGCTGCGACGGCTCGACTGGGTCCTCGACCTCGGTCCGGACCTGCTGGTGGTCGGGCTGGGCGCCAACGACGGGCTCCGCGGCCAGCCGATCGATCTGCTGGCGGCCAACCTGAGGGCGATCGTGGTGCGCGCTCACGAGCGCGGGGCCGCGGTGATCCTGCTCGGCATGCGGCTGCCGCCGAACCTCGGCTCGGACTATGTCGGCGAGTTCGAGGCGGTCTACCCGAAGCTGGCCCGCGAGCTCGACGTGCCGCTGGTGCCGTTCCTGCTCGAGGGCGTGGCCGCTCGGCGCTCGCTCAACCTCGAGGACGGGATCCACCCCAACCCCGAGGGACACCACCGTCTCGCCGACAACGTCATGCCGACCATCGAGCGAGCTCTCGACCAGCTGAACCGGTGATCTGAGCCCGACGCGGACCGGTACTCTTCACCCTTCGCCCTTCACCCGCGTCCGGCGCATGCCGGCGGTATACTGGCCGTGCCCGGCCCTGACTCGAAAGGAGGCGCGGCGACGGTGAGGACGATCCTCGTGGTGGATGACGACGCCGTCCTGGTTGACGCACTGCGCGCCGTGCTCGAACGGGAGTTCGAGGTCGTGAGCGCCGCCACCGGAGAGGAGGCGATGGCGGTCATCACGCAACATCCTCCCGACCTGGTCGTGCTCGACGTGATGATGACCTACCCCTCGGAGGGTTACGACCTCGCCAACCTGCTCAAGAAGAGCGACGCGACCAGCCGGATCCCGATCGTGATGTTGACCGGGGTCGACCGCATGACCGACCTCCGGGCACGGATGGAGCAGACCTGGGTCCAGTGCGACCACTTCCTGACCAAACCGCCGGACATCGGGGAGCTGCTGAAGGTGATCCGCGAGCTGCTCGGGAAACCCGTCGCGTGATCCGGAGGCAGCGACCGCGACCGCTCGGGCTCGCGATCCTGGCGGGAGCCGCCACATTGGCGACCCTCCTCGCGTGCTCGTCACCCGGGCCCGCCGGCGTCGCCACTGTGGACCGGCCCGTGCCGCCTCCCCGGGCCGACCAGCCGGACCTCGCCTTCCAGTGGGCCCAGCTGAAGCGCCGGCCCGCCGACCCGGGTTTCGACACCGCGGCCGCCTACGCCCGGGCCGCGCGCAGCGTCCGGTCGCTGCCCCGATACTCGAGCCGGCTGGGAGCGACCCTGCCGAGGCTCAGCCTGCCCGACGGTCCTGGAGCGCTGATCGCGACCGCAGTCTCGGCCCTCGGCAGCTGGGAGAGCCTGGGGCCCGGCAACATCGGCGGTCGAACCCGGACCCTCGTCGTCCACCCGGTGACACCGCGGGTGATGTACGCCGGCGGGGTGTCCGGCGGAGTCTGGAAGACCCTCGACGGGGGCCTGGGCTGGACCCCGATCGGCGATGACCTCGCCAACATCGCGGTCAACGCGATGGCGATCCACCCCCTCGACCCCTCGATCCTCTACGTCGGCACCGGCGAGGGCTACTTCCGCGAGGAGGTGAGAGGGACCGGGCTGCCGCTGCGCGGCGCCGGGATCTTCGTGACCCGGGACGCCGGTGCGAGCTGGGAGCAGCTCGAGGGCACGACCGGCGAGGACTTCCAGTGGGTCAACGACCTGGTCATCAGCCGCCACAACACCGACCGGCTCTACGCGGCCACCCGCACCGGCGTGTGGCGGAGCGCCAACGCCGGCCGAACCTGGAGGCGGATCCTCGACCCCGGCGTGATCGGCGGCTGCCTCGACCTCGTGGCCCGCACCGACGGACCGACTGACCGCCTGCTGGCCTCCTGCGGCACCCTCGACCAGGCCACGGTCTACCGGATCGCCGACGCGGCGTCGGAGCAGAGCTGGGAGTCGGTGCTGTCACCGCCCGGCATGGGGCGCACCAGCCTCGCGATCGCCCCCTCCGACCAGAACGTGGTCTACGCACTCGCCGCCAGCAACCTCCCGGGCCCCGACGGGGTCTTCGAGCAGGGTCTCCTGGCGGTCTTCCGCTCGACCCAGGGCGGCGCCGCCGGGAGCTGGGAGACCCGGGTCGGCAACACCGACCCCGAGAAGCTCCACACCCTGCTCTTGACCAACCCGATCGTCGCCGTGCAGCAGGAGTGCGGCGGCGGCGCCGCCAACCAGTGGGTCACCATGGGGTGGTACGCCAACACCATCGCGGTCGACCCGCTCGACCCCGACCGAGTGTGGGTCGGGGGCGTCGACCTGTTCCGCTCCGACGACGGAGGACGGAGCTGGGGGGCCGCGTCCTACTGGTGGGCAGACTCCAAGGCGCCCTCGTTCGTGCACGCGGACCAGCACGCGCTGGTCTTTCACCCGGCCTACGACGGCACCACCAACCGGACCCTGTTTGCCACCGGCGACGGAGGCGTCTTCCGAACCACCGACGCAACGGCGGAGGTGGCGCACGGCACCGCCTCGCTGTGCACTCCGAGCGCGTCCTCGGTGCCCTGGGAGTCCCTCAACCACGGGTTCGGCGTGACCCAGTTCTATCACGGCGTCCCGACACCCGACGGCGCGTCCTACCTCGGCGGAACCCAGGACAACGGCACCATCCGGGGCCGCGACTCCCGGGGACCGGACGGCTGGGAGGAGATTCTCGGCGGGGACGGAGGCCACGTCGCGGTCGATCCGGGCAACCCGCGCCGGATCTACGCCGAGACCCAGCAGTTCGGGTTCTACGTGTCAACCAACGGCGGCCTCACCTTCGCCCGCTCGGTCCAGGGCATCACCGACCCGGCCTCGACCTTCCTCTTCATCACGCCGTTCGCGGCCGATCCCTCCGACCACGATCGGATCTGGACCGGTGGCCGCCGGATGTGGAGGTCCGAGAACGGCGGCGCGAGCTGGCAGAGGGCCGGCGCCTCGTTGACCGGCCAGGGCCAGGTCAGCGCCGTCGCGATCTCCCCCCACGACCCCGACCTGGTGCTCGCAGGGACCAGCGACGGCCGGATCCTGCGCACGACCTCAGCCACCCGGGCCACCCCCAGCACGGTGTGGGGCTCGGCTGCACCGCGCCCTGGCTTCGTGTCCTCGGTGACGTTCGACCCCCAGCAACCAGCCGTGGCCTACGCGAGCTGGGCCGGCTTCGGAGGGCCCCACCTGTGGCGTTCCGACGACCTCGGCGCCAGCTGGACGGCGATCGATGGGAACGGCGAGCTCCCTGACCTGCCGGTGCATGCAGTGGTGGTCGATCCCGACCTCTCGTCCCGGCTGTACCTCGGCACCGACCTCGGCGTGCTGGTCACGCTCGACGGAGGGCGCACCTGGGCGGCCGAGAACACCGGCTTCGCCCGGGTGGTGACCGAGTCGCTCGCGCCGTGGGTCGGACCTGACGGCGAGCTCGTGCTGTACGCCTTCACCCACGGTCGCGGTGCCTGGCGGGTGCCGGTGCGCCCTGCCGGTGGACGACCGCAGCCGGCACCTCGGCGCGCGACCGGACGGGTGGGCGCGCCTGTGGGACCCTGAGACGCCGACGGCCGGCGGTTCTCCGCCGGCCGCCTTCACGCTCGGTGTTGCCGGGTCTCGGTCAGCGCCCGGTCTCGGGCTCGAGCACGAACGGAATCCGGATCCGGCTCTCCTCGAGGTCGATGCCGACGACCCAGCCGCCGGCCTGAACTCCGCCCGGGATCGGGAAGTAGATCCGGCCCGAGCAGGCCTGGCGGTCGTTGACGAACAGGCTGTCGGAGGTCGTTCCGGTGCCCGGCACCACGAAGAACGGAACCGAGCAGCGCTGCTTGTCGCCGCCGAAGTAGTCGAGCGGCTCCGCGGCGATGTCGGCCCGCCGGATGATCGACTGCAGCTCCGAGTAGGCCTGAGCGAACTCCTTCTGCGTCGGCGCGTTGATCCGCTCCCCGGAGGGCGTGATCACGAACACGTTCTCGCGCTTGATCTCGGTCGCATACCGGTGCTTTCCGCTGACCGCCACGTCGAGCAGGAGCCACGGGTCACCGAGGTTCTTCACCGCGTACTTGTAGCTCATCACCACTACGATGTCGTCGCCGGTGTTGCGCAACAGGTATTGACCCGTGCGGTCCACACCGGGCGTGCCGGTGGGCACCGACGAGCTGCAGGCAGTCAGTGCGCCGCCCACCGCCACGGCGGCAGCCAGCATCATGATCCGTCGGGCTCGCGTCATCTCGTCACCTCCGTTGTCACCGTTCGCCGCGAGGGCGTCGTTTCAGCTCGAGGTCGGCCCTCTTGGAGAAGTCTTTCGTCTTCGCCTTTCTTCCGCTCGCACCGGACCGATTCCGGGCGCATGGCGGGTCCGTTCCCCACCCGGACGTTTGCAAACGTGATGCCATCTCCGGGCAGCCCCTGAAAGGAACGAGATCGGTTCTCGTGTCCCCCGTGGAGGACGACCGCCACCCGGGGGAAAGGAAGAGCCGTCCGGAGTCTCTGCGATCAAGGGAGCCGGTTCGGTCGCTGCGCTGGGTATGGGATACCTCGCCGGGCGCCAGCACACCGCCTCCGAAGGTCGCGATCGCGAAGCGGAAGCCGGCGACCTCCACCGGACGCGGCGCCTGCAGGCAGACCGTGGGGGCGGGAAACGACCATTCCCACGCGATGACTGTGAACAGCTGCGGCACACGCCGGAGAGCGACCCCGGAGATCGTGCGCACTCGAGGATCACCTTGCGAGCAGCAGCATCGCAGCGCCGGCGAGCGCAGCGACGGAATGGACTGCGACGGCCCCGAGCACGCTTCCCGAGCGCTCCCGAGCGAGCCCGCAGGTCAGTCCCAGGGCGAAACCCGCCATCGCCGAGCGCGCGAGAGCCGCCGCACCGATCACGAACCCCTCGCCGGCGCTGAGGAAAGTCCACGACGCCGCTGAGAGCACCGCGGCAACCACCGTCGGACCGGTGAGCGTCCACGATCCCCGTCGGACCGCCGGCCGGCAGACCTCGGCGAGCAGACCGTGCAGCGCGCCCCGGAAGAACAGCTCGCAGGCCGCAGCCAGCACCGCAGCACCTGCCAGGAACGACGGGATCGAGACGCTCCGACCGGTCGGCGCCAGGATCCATGCACCACCGGCGAGACCGGCGATCGCTCCCGCCGGAAGCAGCATCGCCCAAAGGCCCCCCCTCGGCAACGAGAGCCCGAATCCGCGCGGAAATCGCCGCGCGGTCGGGACCAGGACCGCGGCTGCGGCCAGGGCGAGGACCGAGGTCATCGGCCAGACCGTCGCCGGCGACCGCAACAGCGAACCAGACCACGCTCCCGGCAGCCGTGGGCCTCCGGCCACACCCAACACGATGGTGACGACTGCCGCAAGACCTGCAGCTGCCGCGATTCTCGCCACACGCCGACCGATCGAGGCCGGCGAGTAGACCGCGCGGCACACCGCGAGCACGTCGTTCGAGCTCAGCGAGGAGCCCCGTCGTCGCGGCGAGCCGCCGATCTCGGACGACCCACCCCAGCGGTCGTCGCCCCGAACCGCCGGATCGACCCGGTTCAGGCCGGAGTAGAGAGGTTCCAACCCCTTGGGCAGGAACGCGTCGGTCAACCTCAAGGTGTAGGTGCGGGAGTCCTTGTGCAGGATGATCAGTCCCAGACGTTCTCCGTGCAGCGCCCGGAGGTGGCGCTCGGCCTCGTAGATACCGACCTCGGCCCGGCACAGGATGGCGATCCGCCCCCGTGCGACCGCCACGCGACCCAGCTCATCGACGTCGGGAAGATCGCTGAAGTGCTCGCTGGTGTACACCAGTCCGTCGACCAGGCCGAGAACGGCGAGCACGTACTCGAGGGGATCGGCTTCGGACCACTCGCCGGTGCGCTTCAGCTCGAGCTCTCGGCGACGGAGACTGTCGATGGTCGCGAGAACCTCCGCCTGAAGCGATTCGGGCAGACCGCTCAGCTCCGCCAGCTCGAGGCCATGGGCGTCGATCCAGCCCTCCAGCCTGACCAGCGGGGTGATCCGACGCCGCACCGCCTCGTCGGTGGTCAGCCGGCGGTGGTTGAGCAGCACCCAGACCGCGAGGACAGTGTCCAGGTCGGGCTCGCCGATGACCACGGTCCAGTCGCCGATCTTGAGATCGAAACCCTTTCGGACCAGGACCAGAGCCTGCTCGCAGGTCGCCAGGGTGAAGGCCCGGACGCAGCCCTCGTGGTGATCGAGGTTGTAGACCCTGCGCTCGACGTCGAGGAACGGCTCGCCCTGGGCGGCACCGTCGAGGAAGATCGTGCCCGGGGCGGCCCGCCGCGCGCCCGCGGAAGACACCGATCGGTCGGCGACCGAGCGGACCCTCAGATTGGGCGCCTCGACGCAGGTGAGGTACCAGCTTTCGCCCTCGCTCCTGAGACTGTATCGCCTCGGCAGCGGAGCCTCGGCCGCTTCAGGGACCCACGCGGTCTCCCGGTCCGGCGGAGCAGGGTTGGATGAGCTCACACGCCGATTGTACGCCGAGGGGGTTCGCAACCCGTCCGGCTGGTGGAGCCCAGGACGCCCCCAGGCTCCGACGGGGCGGACGGGACGCCGGAAGGCACCAGCCCGTCGGCTCTTTCGGGTCCGGGGTTCTTGCTATACTCGCCAGCGAGATAGCCGACGAGACAGAGGTCGGGGGCCCGTGTCGCCACGTGTCTCCTTTTGTGAGGCTCTTGTTCGAACGGTCCGATGGCCGGTTTCTGCAACGGTGTTCGATCCCCGCGGCCCCGAGCTACGGCGCCGCGCCGCGGATGGTTTGAGACCGCCTGCTTGAAGGAGGGTACGAGATGGCCGAAGGAAACAATGGTGCGGGTGATGGGACCAAGGTCCAGAAGATCGTGCTGCGGCACCGCGGCGGGTCGAGGAAGGGTCAGACCGACGAGCTGCCGTTGAAGGACAACCCGGAGATCTCGATCGGGCGGGATCCCTCTGCGACCGTGCGGTTCGCACCCGACAGCGACGACCTGGTGAGCCGCAACCACGCCACGATCACGCAGGACCCCGGCGAGGCGCTGCGGTTCACGCTCACCGACCTGGGCAGCCGCAACGGCACCTTCGTCAACCGCCAGCGGGTCTCGGGCACGGTGGCACTGAACCCCGGCGACGTGATCCAGCTCGGCGCCGGTGGCCCCGAGCTCGAGTTCGACCTCGACCCGCGTCCGGCCGCCGCGGTCAAGGCGACCCGGATCGCGGATGCTCCCGCGCCGCCCCCGACCAGGATGAGCGAGAGCGCGCCGGCGGCCGCCGCCCGTGCGGGAATCGGCAAGGAGACGGTCGAGCGCATGATCTCGTCGTCGCAGCGCTCGAACCGCTCGACCGTCGTGGTGATCGCGGCCGCCATGGTGGTGCTGGTGGCTGCGGTCGCGGCCTGGTTCCTGCTCCGCTCGAGCTCCGTCGAGCGCACCGTCACCGAGCTGCAGCGGGACCAGGACGCCACCCGGCGAAAGGTCGAGTCGCAGCCGTCCACGGCGCGCGAGATCGCGGGCCGTTTCGGCGGCTCATCGGTGCTGATCGAGTTCAGCTGGAAGCTCGAGTACACCCCGTCCGGCGCGCAGGTCTACCATCGCTTCATCAAGGGCAAGCCGGCCTACCTGCAGACCTCCAAGGGTCTCGAGCCATGGCTGATCACCGACTCCGAGGGCGGCACCAACGAGCCCATCACCGGGGCTGGATCCGGATCCGGCTTCGCGGTCACGGCCAACGGCTTCATCTTGACCAACCGCCACGTGGCGGCCAACTGGCACACCTCGTACCAGCTGCCGCTGCCCGGCACGGTCTTCCGCGAGACCCAGGAGGGCTACGAGGAGGTGGGCGAGCTCGGCCAGGAGGGCGCACGGTTCCTCGGCAACTGGGTGCCGGCAAAGGCGCTCCACGTCGACGGCCGGATGTCCGGCAAGCTGATGGAAGGCCGCCTGAACTACCTCGACGTCACCTTCCCGAAGACCAAGCTGAGGATTCCGGCACGGTTGGTTCGGGTCTCCGACCGGGCCGACGTCGCGTTGATCCGGATCGACCTGCCGACCGACGTGCCGCCGGTCGAGCTGTACGACAACTACGCCGAAGTCCAGCCCGGTGACGCGGTCACCGTACTGGGATACCCGGGCGTCTCACCCGACGTCGCGGTGCGGGTGCGCCAGGTCGACCCGCTCAACCCCCAGGACGAGTGGAAGGAGATTCCCGACCCGACCGTCACCGCTGGTCATATCGGGCGCGTGATCCGGGGCGAGACCCCGGTCGGCGCGGAAGGCTCCTACGAGTACTGGAGCGAGGTCGGCGACGTGTTTCAGCTCGACGTCAACGCCACCGGCGCCGGCAACAGCGGCGGACCGGTGTTCGACGAGCGCGGTCGCGTCATCGGCATCTTCACCTACTCCCGGGAGACCGACGTCAGGATCTCGTTCGCCGTGCCGATTCGGTATGGCATGGAGCTGATGGGGATCACCCCCGTCACTCAGTAAGAGTCCGGAAGCTCAGGGCGCTCGTCGGCTCGAGGACGGGCCCGCTCGGGTTCTTCGGGCGGACGCCGCGCGATCGGGGCGCCGGGTCACGACCGGACGGTCGAGGAGGGAGCGAGCTCCACCCGGTGGGCTCGCGGTGAGGAGCGGGTTGATGCACGACCCCGCCGAGATGCGGGTGGGTGACTATCGTCTCGTCGAACGGCTCGGCGCCGGCGGGATGGGAGAGGTGTGGCGCGGCATCCACGTGACTCTCGGCCGAACCGTGGCAGTCAAGCTGCTGTCGGTGGAGAGCGGTGACTCTTCGTTCGGTGAGCGGTTCCTGAACGAGGCCAGGATTCAGGCCTCGCTGCACCACCCCCACATCGCCACCCTCTACGAGCTGGTCCAGCTCGGCGACCGGCCCTGCATCGTGATGGAGTACGTCGACGGGGAGACCGTGGCCGACCGGCTGCGCCGCGCCGGGCCGATGCGGCTCGGTCAGGCGCTGGAGGTCTTTCGGCAGGTGGTGGAGGCGGTCGGCTATATCCACGATCACGGAATCGTGCACCGCGACCTCAAGGCGAACAACGTCAAGATCGCCGGCGACGGCGCGGTCAAGCTGCTCGACTTCGGCATCGCGCGAGGCTCCGCTTCACCCCGGTTGACCCTCAAAGGCCAGTTCATCGGCACCCTCCACTCCTGCGCTCCCGAGCAGCTGCAGGGAGCCGTCGCAGATCACCGGTCGGACGTCTGGGCGCTCGGAGTCCTGCTCTATGAGCTGGTGACCGGAAGGGTGCCCTTCGACGCCGAGTCGGTGGGCGAGTTCGTACGCGAGGTCGAGAAAGGCGCCTACCTGGAGCCGTCGGAGCTGGTGGCCGAGCTCCCGCCCGAGCTCGACCGCCTGGTCTCCGGTTGTCTGCAGCTCGAGCCCGACGCCCGCTTCCAGTCGGCGCAGGAGCTCCTGCGCGCGATCGCAGCCATCTCCGGAGCCAGGCCCTCGCCAGAGGTCGGTGGACTCGCGCCGGCGGCGGTGCGCACGTCTGCCCGACCGCTCAAGGAGCGGTGGCCCATCGCAGCGGCGGTCGCGCTGCTCGCAGTGGTGGTCGTGGTTGCAATCGGCGTGCGCACGAGCAGCAATGGGAAAAGTCACGCTGAAGGTCGCGCGGACGCCCGGTCGCCGGCCGCACGGCCGTCCGGTCCGGTAGAAGCGGTGGTGACCATCGGCCTCGTCGGAGCCACCGCCAGGGTCAAAGTCAACGGAGAGGAGGTCGGCCATACGCCGTACCGGTTTTCAGCTCCGGTTGGCTCTCAGATCGAGGTGGTGCTCGAAGCGCCGGGCTACCGACCGTTCACCAAGCGGCTGGAAGTCCTACCCCATTCCAACGACTACGTGTGGTCCGTGCGAGAATTCCGGAACGAGTGAGGGCGATGTGACCAAGCTGGACATTTCAGCCGCCTTGTTGTCTGACGTCGGGTGCCACCGAGAGGCCAACGAGGACCGCGCCACGCTGGTCCTCCCAGACGAGCACCGTCGCGGCGGGTTTCTTGCCGTGGTCGCCGACGGCATGGGAGGCCACGCCGCCGGCGAGGTCGCGAGCGAGCTCGCGGTCCAGGTCGTCCGCCGGGCCTACCTCGCGTGCTCCGGTGAACCCGAACGCTGTCTGGTCGGCGCCGTGACCGAGGCCAACCGCACCATCTTCGAAAACGCCCGGTCGGATGAGCGGTTCAGTGGCATGGGGACCACCTGCACGTCCCTGGTGGTGGAGAACGGTCAGGGGTACCTGGCCCACGTCGGAGACAGCCGTCTCTACCTGGTCCGCGGCGACGGCGTCTACCGGATGACCGAAGATCACTCTGCGGTCATGGACATGGTTCGACGCGGGCTGTTGACCGTCCAGGAGGCCAAGGAGCACGGCGACAAGAACGTGATCCTGCGCGCGCTGGGCACCCATGCGTCGGTCGAAGTGGCAACCTGGGATCAGCCGCTGCCCCTGCACCCCGGCGACGCGGTCGTATTGTGCTCGGACGGGCTGCACGACCTGGTCGACGACGAGGAGATCCTCGCCGCGGTACGCGGCGGCGGACCGGAGCAGGCCTGCCGTGAGATGGTGGAGCTGGCGCGGTCGCGCAGCGCACCGGACAACGTCACCGTCGTGGTGGCGCGCTTCGACGGCGAGGGGGCCGTGTGATCGGGCGGACCATCGGCAGCTACCGGATCCTCGCCAAGATCGGCGAGGGTGGGATGGGTGCGGTGTGGCGCGGCGTCGACACCATGCTCGACCGTCCGGTCGCAGTCAAAGTCCTTCGCCCGGAGCTCGCCAGCGACGCCGAGGTGGTGGAGAGGTTCCGCACCGAGGCGGTGACGCTGGCCAAGCTGACCCATCCTTCGATCGCGACCGTGTTCGCCTTCATCCGCGAGGGTGACGAGCTCTTCCTGGTGATGGAGTTCGTCGAGGGCGAGACCCTCGACGCGGTGCTCCGCCGCCAGGGGGCCTTCCCGTGGCCGCGTGCGGCCCGGCTGGCCTGCACTGCCCTCACCGCGCTCGAGGTGGCCCACGCGGCAGGCGTCATCCACCGCGACATCAAGCCGGAGAACATGATGCTGACCCGCACCGGCGGGCTCAAGCTGATGGACTTCGGGATCGCCCGGGTCACCGGAACGACCCGGCTGACCCGTGCCGGCCACCTGGTCGGCACGCTCCACTACATGTCCCCCGACCAGATCCGCGGTGCCGAGCCTGACGCCCGCTCGGACCTGTACTCCCTCGGCGTCGTGCTGTTCGAGATGGTGACGGGCAAGCTCCCGTTCGAGTCGTCGAGTGAGTACTCCCTGATGAAGAAGCACCTCGAAGAGGCGCCGCCGCCCCCGAGGTCGCTCGCCCCAGACCTTCCGGACGGCCTCAACGACGCGATCCTCCAGGCGCTGGCCAAAGAGCCCGATGACCGGTGGCTGGACGCCTCGGAGCTCAAGGCGGTTCTGGAGCTCTACGCCGAGGCCGACCCGTCCGCCCCGGCCACCCCGACGGGGGACCACCACCGGACCACCCCGGCGAGATCTCGTCCGACCTCGGTACCCACCTCCGCCACACCGCGGCCCGGCTTCCCCCCCACCCAGACTGCCGAGCCCGACTCGGGCGCCCGCACGGCCATCACACCCGCTCCCGCCCCACCACCCCAGGCGACTGTCCGCACGCCCAGGCCTGGCCCTGCGCCCACGCCCAGGAGGGGCATCCCGCCGGCGCTGACGGCGGCGCTCCGTCGCGCGGCGGAGGCAGCCGGCCGCATCCTGAGCGGGCTCACCACGGTCCAGCTGGCGGTGCTCGGCGGGGCGCTGGTGGTCGCCTTCGGCATCGTCATCACCGCCCTCGTGCTGCGCGGGGCCCGCGATTCCGGCAGCCTACCCGACGAGGGTGTCGCCACGCCGATCGTGATCGGCGATCTGGACCTGGTCGAGCCCTCACCGCCGCCGATCGTGCCGTGGGAGCCGGCCACTCCGACACCGAGCCCCGAGCCAGTCACTCCGACGCCCGAGCCGACCGAGCGGCCTACCCGCCGCTCCGCGCCGGTCCGACGCCCGACCGCGACACCGGTTCCCCCCACCCCGACCGCGACCCGACCGCCCCCGACTCCGACTCCGCCACCCACGGCCACCCCGGTCCCGCTTCCGGTTCCGAGCCTCGAGCAGACCCTGGCGGCGTGGGACGCGATCGAGAGCAACTCGGACACCATCGGGCGGGAGCTGCGTGATCACCTCCGGGCGACCGGCCGATGGAAACCCACCGGGGCCGACGCGCGCCTGTGGGAGCGGTTCGACGGCCTGGACTCCGCCGTCGACAGCCTGAACGTCTACCTGAAGAAGAGGCTCGCGGTCTCCAAGTTTCGGCGCAACGACGAACGGGGTTGGGTCCCGGAGGAGATCGAGGAAACCAGGACGAGGCTGAACGACATCATGGGCCGTATCCCCTACGTTCAGGAGAGCCTCGGCGAGGTCGAGGTCCCCGACACCGTCCGTCGATCCTGGTCGACCCTGGTGACGAGGCTGCGGGAGATCAGGGCGCGGTTCTGAGGCCTCGGGTCGTACCGATTCCCGAACCCAGCGAAGGGGGGGACGACCTTGCCTCCCGGTCGGTGGTGCCGGAGTTCCCGCTCGTCACGGCCCCTCGCCGTGCTCGCGACGACACCCGGTGAGATCTGCGGGCTGACCCTGCGGACCCCGGTCCGGGGCCCACCGGTCCGTTCGCCGGGTCTCGCGCCCGATCCGGGTGAGCAACCGGACCCACCGCATCGCCGGGTGAGGCGTCCGTGCGAGGTCGCGATGGAGTGCCGCAACGACCCGATCGGCTCCGTCGACCTCGACCTCGCCGCCGTGGGCCAGCAGCACGCGCCGGATCCTGAGCCCCGCGAGGCGGTCGATCGAGCGGGCCGTCAGCCGACGGTCGAGAATCGGCACCGGCAGCCGGAGCTCGTCGCCGATCCTGACCACCAGGTCCGAGGCGTACAGGGTCGCCTCGGCCTCGCTGTGGAGCAGGACATCGTGTGAGGTGTGGCCGGGGAGGTGCAACACTCTCCACCCCGGCAGGCCCGGCACCTGGTCGCCGTCAAGCAGCCAGCGATCAGGGCGCAGTCGACGCGGGAACGCTACCGACTCCCGAGGGCGGCCCATTCGCCGGGCGACATGTCGGGCGAGCTGCCGGTCCACCATCTGCTGCAGCAGTCCGCTCCAGCCCCGGTACCAGAGGTCGATCCCGGTCGGTGCGGCGATCGGGGTCCCGAATCGGCGGCGAAGCACGACCGCGCCACCCGCATGGTCGGGATGGGCGTGGGTCACGACCGCCAGGCTCAGCTCGCCCGGCGACCGCCCGAGGTCCCGCACGATCGCACGCACGACCCGCTCTGCGTCACCCCGGCACCCGCCGTCGAGCAGAACCAGCCCTTCGCCGCGGTCCACCAGCCAGAGATCGGTGATGAAACCACGAACGCGCAGGACCTCCGACGCAGACGTGCCCGCCATCCGCGGTCATCCTACTCCGAAAATCATGCGACGAAGCAGACTCGGCAGGGCACAAGGATGAAAAACACAGCCGCCGCGCCGCCACGGAAGGGGCCCGGTCCAGGTCGCCTCAGGCCTCGGAGCGGGTCGTCCGGCGCTCGATCCAGCCGAGCCTGAACACGCCCCCCCCGAGTGGTTCGAGCTCGAAATGCGGCGGATGGTCGGGAGGCCAGCGAAGCATGCCTTCGCGCTCCAGGAAAGTGCGCACCCGCGCCGAGCGCAGCTCGGGGCTGGAGCCCCAGAATCCGGGCGCCACGCGCAGACAGGCGGGGCGAGGATCGCCGGGCAGCAGCAGGGTGACCCATCGCCACTCGGGGCGGAACCACAACCCGCGTCCCTCGCCGAGGACCCTCAGCCCGTAGGTTCCGTGGCCGTCGTACGACGCCGAGACGATCATGGTGGCCCTTCGAGCCTACCACCGCCCCGGCTCATCTGTGTGCCCGGGACGGTCCACGGCATCTCCGGCGACCAGGACGGCGCGGGTCCAGGTGACGCCGCAGTCAGTTCAGGCTAGAGTTGGAACCACACCCGACGCGCAGGGCCCGCGCCCAACAGGCGCCGCGCACTGGAGGACCCGAGATGTTCGGACGAGGTGACGGCATCCAGCCGATGTCCAACGTCGATGCCGCTTGGCTCCGGATGGAGGACCCCACCAACCTGATGACGATCACCGGGGTCCTGTCCTTCGCCGACCGTCTCGACTTCAACGAAGTCAAGGCGCTGATCGAGGATCGCCTCATGGGGTATGACCGCTTCCGCCAGCGGGTCGTGCAGCCGCGGTTCGGACGCCCGCGCTGGGAGGAGGACCCCCATTTCAACCTCCGCTCACACCTCCTGCGGGTGGCCCTGCCCGAGCCCGGCGGAAAGCGCGAGCTCCAGGAGATGGTCTCCAACCTGATGAGCACGCCGCTCGACTTTTCCAAGCCGCTATGGCAGTTCCAGTTCATCGAGAACTACCGCGGCGGGTGCGCCCTGGTCGGCCGGATCCACCACTGCATCGCCGACGGCATCGCCCTGGTCCGGGTGCTGCTCGACATGACCGACGACTCGCCCGAAGCCTCCCGGCCTCGGCAACCCCGGCGGCGCAGGACCCGGCCGCTCGGCGGCGGATTCTGGCTTCCCGAGGTGGTGAACGAAGCCCTCTACTCGGTGCGCAAGGTCACCGGTCAGCTGGTCGGTGAAGGCCTCGAAACCCTGCTCGAGCCCAGCCGCGCGATCGCGGCGGCACGCCAGGGGGCGAGCGCCGCCGGCGTCCTCGGACGTCTCGTGACCATGCCCTCCGACCCGCCGACGGTGTTCAAGGGTCCGCTCTCGGTGGCCAAGCGATGCGCCTGGTCCGAGATCATGGCTCTTGACGAGGTCAAGGCGCTGGGCAAGCGGGTCGGGGCGACCATCAACGACGTCCTCCTGACCGGGGTGACGGGAGCGCTGCGCCGCTACATCCTGACGCGCGGAGGCGATCCCGAGGGCCTCGACATCCGGGCCGTGGTGCCCGTCAACCTGCGCCCGGACCACGCCGTCGGCGAGCTCGGCAACCGTTTCGGGCTCGTCTTCCTCGCCCTCCCGGTGGGGAGGGCCGACCGCACCGACCGGCTCCACGAGCTCAAGCGGCGGATGGACGCCCTGAAGACGTCGTCCGAGGCGGTGGTGGTGTTCGGGATCCTGAATGCGGTCGGGATGGCGAGCGCCGACATCGAGAGCCTCGCCGTCAAGATCTTCGGCGCCAAGGCGACCGCGGTGATGACCAACGTGCCGGGCCCGCGCCAGGAGCTCTACATGGCAGGGAAACCGATGCGAAGCATGATGTTCTGGGTCCCGCAATCGGGCCATCTCGGGCTCGGCGTGTCGATCCTCAGCTACGCCGGTCAGGTCCGACTCGGTGTCGCAACCGACGCCGCCCTGGTGCCCGACCCGGGGGCGCTGGTCTCTGCGTTCCAGGACGAGATGGAGGCGATGCTGGCGGAGATGCCGGCCGCCGCGGCGGGCTGACCGGAGTCGTGTCCCACGCCCGCTTCACCTTCTCGCCCGACCTGGCGGCCGCGCAGGTGGCCGCCGCCCTCGCGGCAGCGCTTCGCTCTGCCGACGAAGGGCCGCGCGACCTCCTGCGGCAGTGGCTCGACACCTTCGACTGGAGGCTGTGGCAGCACGGCGCTCGCCTGATCCGCGAGCGCGACCGGTCGGTCACCGTCCTGCGCTGGCGCCCCGCCGACGATCAGCCGGTGATCGTCCTTCCGGAGCAGCGCACGGTGCTGCGGACCGGCGACCTCCCGGACACGCTCGCGGGACGGGCGATCGCGGCCCTGGCCGGACCGCGAGCTCTGCTCCCGAGAGCCGCGTGCCGGGTCGAGCAGCGCCGGATCACGGTCCGCGACCCGCGCGGCAAGACGGTGGCGCGGGTCGATGTCGAGCGCTGCACCGACCTCGGATCCGACGGGACGACGGCAGAGGGCCGGCAGCGGACAGCGGTGGCCGTAACCGGCATGGCGGGCTACACGCGCGAGCTCAAGGCGGTGCTCGGTACGCTCGGCAACGACCCGAACCTGACGCCTGCGAGCGACGATGAGCTCGTCCTCGCCGCCCGGGCTGCGGGGCAGACGCCCGGCGGTTACCGGTCCCGACCGCGCCTTCAGATCCGCCCCGATGAGCCCGCCGAGACCGCGGTGCGTCGTTATCTCACCGCCCTGCTCGACATCGTCGAGGCCAACCTGCCGGGTGTCCGCGAGGACCTCGACATCGAGTTCCTCCACGACCTCCGGGTCGCGGTCCGGCGCAGCCGAGCTGCGGTCGGTCAGCTCGAAGGCCTGGTCCCGGCCGAGCTCGCGGAGCGGTGGGCACCGGAGCTTCGTTGGATCGGAGGCGTCACGGGCCCGTGCCGCGACCTCGACGTCTACCTGGAGTCCCTCGGCGGGATCACCGCGGAGGCCGGCCTCGGCGACCCCGACTCGCTCGCCGCGTTCGTCGCGCTGCTCGAGCACGAACGTTCCGAGGCGCACCGCGAGCTGGTGGCGGCCCTCGACGGCGATCGTTTCCGACGCTTCGCCGACGGCTGGCGGTGCCGGCTCGGCGAACGCTTCGAAGACCCGGACCAACCTGCCCGTGCCATCGCGGAGCTGGCGCGCCGCCGGGTCAGGCGGGCCCTCCGGCGGGTTCTCGGGCGCGGGGCCGAGCTCGGCTGCGCATCGCCACCGGCCAGCTTCCATCGCCTCAGGATCGACGCCAAGAAGCTGCGCTACCTGCTCGAGCTGTTTGCGGGAGTGCTCGACAGGGATCGCTCTGAGCTCGCGATCAAGGAGCTGAAGGGGCTTCAGGACCTTCTCGGCGGTCTCCAGGACGTCGCGGTCCAGCGCGAGCGACTGCACCGCGCGGCCGAGAGGCTGGTGGCCGTGGATGCCGGAGGCGCCCGGACCGTGCTGGCGATGGGACGCCTGGCCGGTGTTCTCGACTCCCGTGAGCGGTCCCTTCGTGAGGCGTTCCACGACCGCTTCGACCGGTTCAGCGGCAGCCAAGGGCAGGCGGCGTTCGCCATCCTGCTCCGCCGCGGGGGGGCCTCGTGAAGATCGTGGCCGTGTGGTCGATCAAGGGTGGGGTCGGCAAGACCACCACCGCCGTCAACCTCGCCGCCCTGACCGCCGCCGCCGGGGCCCGGGTCCTGCTGTGGGACCTCGATCCACAGGCAGCGGCGACCTATCTGCTCCGGGTTGAGCCCCAGGTGGAGGGCGGAGCCCGGCGGGTGGTCAAGAAGGGAACCGATCTCGCCGACCTGGTCCGCGCCTCGGACTACCCCAACCTCGACCTGCTGCCGGCCGACTTCTCGTACCGTCACCTCGACCTCGAGCTGGATGCCCGCAAGCGGCCGGAGCGCCGCCTCGGCCGCCAGCTCGCCGGCCTGCGGTCGCGGTACGACTGGGCGGTGCTGGACTGCCCGCCGAGCGTGTCGCTGACCACCGAGAGCGTGCTGCACGCGGTCGACGCGGTGCTGGTGCCGGTGGTCCCGACCGCGCTGTCGCTCAACACCCTCGCCCAGATGAGAGGTTTGGCCGCCGAGCTCGGAAGCTCCGCACCCCGACTGGCGCCGTTCCTGTCGATGGTCGACCGTCGCAAGCGCCTCCACCTGGAGATGCTCGCCAGATTCGCCGGCGATCCCCTGGAGGGTTTTCTGGCGACGACCATTCCGGCCGCGAGCGTGGTCGAACGCATGACGGTGGACCGCGCGCCGGTCGTCGTCACCGCCCCCAGGTCACCCGCCGCGGAAGCCTTCACCGCGCTCTGGCGCGAGGTCGTCGCGGCCGTACTCCAGGAGGCTCGAGAGCATGAGTGAGCCCGCCCGGCGCCGCCGCCTCTTTGTCGTCGACGGCCCCAACCTGGCCTTCCGAGCGTTCTTCGCCATCGGCGGGATGTCGTCGTCGACCGGTCAACCCACCAACGCGCTGTTCGGCTTCTCGAACATGCTGCTCAAGCTGATCCGCGATCACAGCCCCGACTACCTGGCGATCGCCTGGGATCCCCCGGGGGGCACCTTCCGGGACCAGATGTACCCCGAGTACAAGGGAACGCGGCCCGACATGCCCGACGCGTTGAGAGCCCAGATGCCTCACTTCGAGCGGGTCGCCGACGCGCTCGGGATCCGCTTCGTCTGCCTGCCCGGGTTCGAAGCGGACGACGTGATGGGAACCCTCTCGCGCCGCCACGAGGACGAGCTCGACGTGGTCCTGGTCACCTCCGACAAGGACCTGATGCAGCTGGTCGGTGAGCACGTGACTC
Organism: uncultured Acidobacteriota bacterium; assembly: GCA_963714745.1. Lineage (GTDB taxonomy): Bacteria > Acidobacteriota > Thermoanaerobaculia > Thermoanaerobaculales > Sulfomarinibacteraceae > CAVQPK01. The sequence goes on along the minus strand of CAVQPK010000002.1, from coordinate 2,481,760 downwards.
TGCTCGACACCATGAAGGACCGCCGCGTCGGCCTCCCGGAGGTGCTCGAGAAGTTCGGCTGCCCGCCGGCTCTGGTTCCCGACGCCCTCGGCATCTGGGGGGATTCTTCGGACAACATCCCGGGTGTCAAGGGCATCGGCGAAAAGGGCGCGAAGAAGCTGCTCGCCGAGTACGCGGGGCTCGAGGCGATCTACGACCATCTCGACGAGGTCACGCCCCCGTCCGTGCGCGCCAAGCTGGAGGCCGAGCGGGACAACGCCTTCCTCTCCCGACAGCTGGCGACCGTCCGGGTCGACGCGCCGGTGACGGTCGAGCTCGACGAGCTCTCCCTCCATTGGCCGCCTGCTCCCGGCCCGGCCCGAGAGCTCTTCACCGAGCTCGAGTTCCGCTCGCTGCTGCGCGAGCTCGGCGGGGAGATGGAGTCGGTCGACCGCAGCGACTACCGGCTGGTCACCGATCGCGTGGCCCTCGTCGACCTGGCCGAGTCCCTCCGGGCCGCGGGGCGGTTCGCGATCGACACCGAGACCACCTCGCTGGATGCCCTCCAAGCGTCGCTGGTGGGGCTCTCGTTCTGCGCCGACCCGCGGCGCGCCTGGTACGTCCCGGTCGGTCACGCTGGCCTCGACGCCGGCGACCAGCTCGCATGGCCCGAGGTCCGCAGCGTGCTCGGGCCGCTGCTCGAGGACCCCTCCCTCGGCAAGACCGGTCAGAACCTGAAGTACGACCTCCAGGTCCTCGCACAGCACGGGGTCGCGATGGAAGGGATCGTCGGTGACACCCTCATCGTCGACTACCTGCTGAGCCCGGACCGGCGCTCGCACAAGCTCGACGACCTCGCCCTGGTCCACCTCGAGCACCGGATGATCTCGTTCTCGCAGGTGGTCCCGAAGGGCGAGACCTTCGCCGTGGTCTCGCTCGAGGACGCCTGCCGGTACGCCGCCGAGGACGCCCACGTCGCCTGGCTGCTCGACCACACACTGACCTCCCAGCTCGACGAGCAGGGCCTGGGCGAGCTCTACCGCGAGCTCGAGATCCCCCTGATCTCGGTGCTCGCCCGGATGGAAGGCCGGGGTATCGCGGTCGACCGCGCCCTGCTCGGCGAGCTCGAGACAGAGCTCGCCGAACGGATCGCCGCCGCCGAGCGACACTGCTGGGACCTCGCCGGCGAGGAGTTCAACCTGGGATCCGTCAAGCAGCTGCGCGAGGTCCTGTTCGACCGCCTCGGGCTGCCGCAGCTCAAGCGGACCAAGACCGGCCCTTCGACCGACGAGTCGGTGCTCGTGGAGCTGGCCCAGTCCCATCCTCTGCCGGCCGCGATCCTCGAGCACCGCTCCCTGGTCAAGCTGCAGAGCACCTACGTGCAACCGCTGCCGGGAATGGTCAACCCGCGGACCGGCCGCATCCACACCCATTTCTCCCAGACCACCGCCGCCACCGGCCGGCTGGCGTCGACCGACCCCAACCTCCAGAACATCCCCGTCAGGACCGAGGAGGGACGAAGGATCCGACAGGCCTTCGTCGCCCCACCGGGCCGACGGCTGCTGTCGGCCGACTACTCTCAGATCGAGCTCCGCGTGCTCGCCCACCTGTGCGGCGGCGAGGGCGGCTTCGCATCAGCCTTCGAACGCGGCGCCGACATCCACACCGAAACCGCGGCGTCGGTCTTCGGCGTCCCGACCGAGGCCGTGACCCGCGAGCAGCGCTCGCTCGCCAAAGCGGTGAACTTCGGCATCATCTACGGTCAGAGCGCGTTCGGGCTCGCCCAGACGCAGCGCATCCCCCGCGATTCGGCGGCGGAGTACATCCGTCGCTACAAGGAGCGCTTCCCGGAGATCGAGGCCTTCCGCGAGGCCACTCTGGAGTCGGCCAAAGCCACCGGATACGTCTCGACCATCCTCGGCCGCCGCCGGCCGGTTCCCGATCTGGCGAGCGGCAACTTCGCGCAACGTAGCCAGGCCGAACGGATCGCGGTCAACACCCCGGTCCAGGGCAGCGCGGCGGACCTGATCAAGAAGGCGATGATCAACATCGACCGCCGGCTGCACGAGGAGTACCCGGGTCAGCACCTGATTCTGCAGGTGCACGACGAGCTCCTGCTCGAGGTCGACGAGAACCGGGTCGACCCGGTGGCCGAGATGGTCCGTCACGAGATGGCCACCGCGGTGGAGCTGTCGGTCCCGGTGGTGGTCGAGGTCGGCGTCGGCTCGAACTGGGACGAGGCGCATTAGGGTTCCCGGCGGTGGGTGAAGGCTCGAAGAGCGAACCAGGACCCGCCGCCTGGAACCCCTCGAGGCGCTCCGCGCATCGCGGGACGAAACACAGCTTTCCAGGCTCTCACGCCGTGTCGGCTCTCGCTGATCCCGGCTACAGCTCCACCGCCGCGAGCTCGTCGACCAGCTGCTCGAGGCGCTCGACGACCCGGCGCGGGGTCGCGTCCTCGATCAGCAGGCGGACATCGGGCCGGCGCGCGGCGCGCAGCCGCTTGACGCGCTGCTCCACCGGCGCCAGGTCGAGCCGGATGCCGTGCGCCGCGAGCTCGCCCTGCATCTTGTACTCGAGCTGGTGGAGCCGACGCCACGTGCTCCGGTAGGCCTCGCAGACGATCGGAGCGAAGTTCCTCGACATGAATGGGTTCTGATTCGACATCAGGTGACGCATGCGGTTCGACGGCACGAAGGTGTAGATGTTCACCTGCGGGTTGACCCGCATGATCACGTCCCGCGCCTGCTCGAAGCGGGTGAACGAGAGCGTCTTGTAGTCCTGCTCCGCCACCCACAGGTTGCCGTGCTGGGCGTTGAACCCGGGCTGTTCCGAGATCAGGGGCACGAACGGGTCGATGACGAAGACGAGGTCGGCGCCGCGGCGGATCGCCGAGCCGAGGTTCGAGGTCCGGCTCACGATCCCGTCGGTGTAGTGGCGGCCGTCGATCTGGACCGAGGGAAAGAACGGGTGCATCGCGGTCGAAGCCTGGATCGCCTTGGACACCGGCACGTGGTCGAAGCCGTTCGCTCCGAAGAGCACGTGCTGGCGGCGGTCCTGGTCGGTGGCGCCGACGAAAAGCCGGCACGGGAGCTCCCGAAAGTCGTTCGAATGCCCGGGGCGGGTGAACAGCCAGCGGAGGAACTCCTCGAACGGTCGGTTGTCGAACAGCGGACCGAACGCGACGCCCGAAGCCCCCAGGATCGAGGCCACACTGAAGTCGTCGGACCGTTTGAGGGTTCGGCCGAGGTAGCGCAGCAGCTCACGGTGGGCGAGCACGAAACGCCTCGGGATCTCGCCCAGGTTCAGGTGACGCCAGGTCAGCCGAAGCTGCGACGGCCACTGGGTGTCGACCGCACCGAGGTTGAGGATCAGGTCGTCGATCGCGAACCCGTTGGCCAGCAGGCTGGTGACCAGGGCACCGCCCGAGATCCCGTAGTACTGGTCGAAGTCCCGGATGTCGCGGTCGATGGCGTCGTGCAGGCACTTGAGCACGCCGAGCTCGTAGTAGATTCCGCTGATGCCCCCTCCTGCGGCGTTGACAGCGGTCGTGCCCCGCCGTCGCTCTACCAGCACCTGGCTGCAGAATCGCCAGAACGACCCGACGAAGCGTGCCCGCGCCTGCGCGACGTCCTCCCCGGCCAGGCGCGGCGACAGCGACAGGTCGCGCAGGCACGCGCCGACGTGGTGCTCACCCATGTGGAAGATCAGGCGATCGACCCGGTCCTCGTCGGCGTCGCCGACCAGCACCACCACCCGGCGGAAGGGGTAACGGCGCTCGGGGTCGCGCTGGGCGCCGAGCCGCCCCAGGAACTCCTCGAGCACGCGCTCCTGGTGCTCGGCGTCGGCCCCGTCGTGCGGTAGGTGGCGGCAGTCGAGCACGACCAGGTTGTAGTAGCCCTGGTCGATCAGCTCGAGCGCGTCCGTTGCGCTGTCTGTGACATGGACACCGAGGGCCAGTCCGGGACCGGCGAAAACGCAGTCGGCGTCCTGTGAGGCCGATCTCGGGCTGCCGCCGCGAAGCGCGCGGCAGAGCTCGTCAAAGGTGTGGCGGAGCGGCGCGAGGTAGAGCACGGTCCGGCGAAGCGCGGGCATTCCTGGCACCCTCCCGTCGCCTGAATTGTAGCCATGCACGCCGGGCCGCGGCAAGTGTCGCCGCACCTCGGCAAGAGCCTGGCCTGCACCCTTGGGCGGCCGGAGCGTCGGCGGACCGCCGGGTGCCGGCGACCGAGGAGGCCCGATGGAGGCAGTCCGGGAGGGCCCGTCACTCGACCCGGCAGAGCAGGCCCTTGAGGTAGCGCGACTCGGGAAACGTGAGCAACACCGGGTGATCCTCCCCCTGGCCGAGGGCAGCGATCGCCCGGACCTCGCGCTCGGCGTCGACGGCGGCCTGGAACACCACCATCTGGAAGAGCTCCGCCGTCAGCGCCGCGGAGCAGGAGAAGGTCGCCAGCAACCCCCCGGGCCGAGTCAGCTTGATCGCCAGCAGGTTCACGTCCTTGTAGCCCCTCAGGGCGCCTTCGAGGCGCGATTTCGTGGGGGCGAACTTGGGCGGGTCGAGCACCACCACGTCGAAGCTGCGGCCCCCGTCCCGGAGCCGCCGCAGAAGCTGGAAGGCGTCTCCGGGCAGCTGATCGCACGGCAGCTCGCCGAGGCCGTTGCGCTCGAGGTTGGTCTTCGCCAGCTCGAGCGCCGGACCGGAGCTGTCGACCTGGACCAGTCCCGACGCGCCTGAGGCGGCGGTGGCGACCGAGAACCCCCCCGTGTAGCAGAAGGCATCCAGCACCTCTGCCCCCTCCGCACGGGCAGCGACTGCTCTCCGGTTCTCTCGCTGATCCAGGTAGAAGCCGGTCTTGTGACCGCCCCGGAGGTCGACCGCGAAGACCAGGCCGCGCTCCCGGATCTCCAGCAGCGGCGGGCAGTCCTCCCCCCAGAGCCGGCCGACGGCCGGTTCCAGCCCCTCCTTGAACCGGATGTCGTCGTCCGAGCGGTTGAGGATCCCCCGCGGTTGGCACTGCTCCACGAGCGCCTCGACCACCGCTGGAAGCGCCCGGTCCGCCGCCAGCGACAGCGCCTGGACCGCCAGCCAGTCGCCGTACCGGTCGACCACCAACCCCGGCAATCCGTCGGCCTCGCTGTGAACCAGGCGGTAGGCCGAGGTGGCGGCGTCGGCAGCGAGCCTTGCGCGGCGCGCCACCGCCCGTTCGACGCGGCTCCTCCAGAGCCCCTCGCCGACCTCCTGGTCCGGGTCGAAGGTCAACATCCGGATGACGATCTGCGAGCGGCGGTTGAGCACTCCGCGCCCGAGGACCTTCCCGTTCGAGTCGGCCACGGCGATCTCGCCGCCGTCCTCCGGGTCGCCTTCGATTCGAGCCACCGCCCCGGAGAAGACCCAGGGATGGCGCAGGTGCAGCGACCGCTCGCGTTCGCGCCGCAGGACCGCCCGGGGAGCCGTCACCCGCCGAGCCCGCGACCGGTCACCAGGTAGACTGCGAAGGTCCCCAGCCAGTGGCCTCCCTCGTAGTGCTCGCCGGTGGCGCCCGCCAGACCGGCCCGGCGATGCGTCGTTGCAGCGGCGGTGAGAGCGGCACGCCGAGGATCTCCCGCGGGCAGCCCGGCCGCAATCCCCTCGAGCATCCACGCCCGGCTGAGGTTGAGCCCGTCGAGATGGGCGAGCTTGCCGTCCGCTCGGTCCGTCACCACCGCGACCGGCAGCCAATCCGAGCTGCCGTCGCGGGGCACCTCCGGCAGAAAGGCGCCGAGCCACGCCGCGAAGTCCACAGGTCCCTGGACCCGCCGCATCAGATCTGCTTCCGCCAGGCATGGGGAGAGGAAATCCTGACCCGAGGGCTCGTACCCGAGCGGGCAGCCGGCGTCCCGCCCGTACAGCTCAAGGGTCCGTGATTCGAGGAGCTGGGTGAGCCCGCGGTCATTCGAGGTCCGAGCCCAGTCGAGCGCGAGGCCGAACGCGAAGGCCGTCTGGCTGTGCTCGCCGGTGCGAATCGGATAGGCCAGCTTGGGCAACCATGCCACCAGCCGCTCGCGGGCCGTCAGCTCGAGCGGGGCCAGGATCGCGGCCCACGTGCGCGCCGCCGGGGTGTCCCAGGCGCGCAGCTCGGCGCCCAGCTGCAGCAACCACGCGAGGCCGTAGGGGCGTTCGAACGACGCCCTTCCCTCGCCCTCGAGGTACGCGACCTCGGCTGCAATCCGCTCCGGGGTCAGGGAGCGCGCGAGTGCCGCCCGGGCGGGCTCCGCGAACTGCGCTTCCGGACTCAGACGAGCAGCCCGGGCCAGCAACCAGTGCCCGTGGACCGAGGAGTGCCAGTCGAAGCAGCCGAAGAAGGCCGGCGTGAGCTGCCTCGGAGGCAGCACGTCGGCGTCGGCCGACATCACGTGGGCGATCTTGTTGGGGTACTCCTGGTGCACACAGCCGAGGGCCAGCTCGACGAAACGCCCGATCTCTGCATCGGCCAGACCGTCGACCTGCCCGGCCCGGGCCGTCGCGCTTCCGAGCAGCGCCGCGGTCAGCAACCCCACCAGGAGTCTCGACGTCCTCGCCTCCGTGACCTTCGTCATCAGTGATTCTCCCCTCGTCGCCGGGACGGACCGAGCATAGCAGCCGGAGAACCGTCAGCCGGCACTATTCGTATCTCCCGCGACAGGGAGGTCTCGCGATGCCTGACGCCGTCTCTCCCGGCGGTTCGACCGCCGAACGTGCGCGTGCCGTGCGCGCTGCGGTGTGCCGACTCGCCGCGCTCGCTTCCGAAACTGCGGAGGCGGCCTCCGCGCTTGCGCTGCTGCTCGTTCGGGTCGCGAATGCCGAGGGCGGCATCTGTTCCAGCGAGACGGCGTGCATCGAGACGATCCTCGCGTCGCTGGACCGGGTCGAGGAGGATCAGGCGGTTCTGCTGGCCGAGATCGGGAAGCACCGGCTGCAGGACCTGGACAGCGCCGGGACCTATCGCGTCTCTCGCCGTCTGCGCCAGTCGACCGACCGCCGCCAACTCGGCCATGTGGTGGACCAGCTCGTCGAGGTGGCCACGGCCGACGGCACCATCAGCCCGGCCGAAGCGGCGGCGATCCGACAGGTCGCGACCGAGCTCGGCCTCGACCGCCACCGGGTTGCGGAGACCCTTGCCGGAGCCGGTTGAACCACGGAGAGCACAGAGGACACAGAGGGTCACAGAGCCTCCCCACACCCGAGTGCCGTCGGGCTCTGCTCAATCAGGGGTAGAGCCCGACGCCACAGCGCGGGCGGCGCGCCTCTGTTCTGCTCCCGCCTCAACATCACCGCCTTTTCGACGACATTCGGGTCATAGGCAAAGCTCAACTCGTTGAATCAGAGCGTGATCAGGCTCGCCGCTCGGAACCCAGAAGGCCAAACACCAAACCGCCGAGGCGATCGGCTGCGTCAACGACCACCGTCGGGATCTCCATGCCGCGTACCCTGATCAGAGCGAGCGCGGTCTGCACCTCCCGCACCTCCGCGTAGGCCGCCTCGAGATGCTGCCGGCGATCGCCGAGGGTCCGTCCGCTCGCCTCGGACAACCTCAGCGCTGTGGTATCAGTGGCCCTGACGAGATGATCACGGACGCGGGAAAGACCACGGGGGATCGCCAGTGTGGCGACGGCACCGGCAACGCCAACGGCAACCTCGAGTGCGACGAGGTTGGAGCGACCCCGAGGGAGGGTGCGGCGGACGGTTCGGGAAGGTCTGGACGAGGGAGTGTGCTGGCTCATGCCCTTCCCACAAGGCGCCCGCCGGCTGGCGGTCAAGGGCGGCCCCGGGCCCCACGGGCAACGCGACCCGGTCTCGGACCCGCGCCACGCCGCCCGAATCCAGGACTCCCACGCGCCTCGATACGGCGTTGGGCGCATCGACCTCCCGGCAGGTTGGGTTGCGGACGCCGCCCGCGCTGGGCTTCCCTGTGTTCTCTGAGCCTCGGTGTTTCAGAGGCCTCAGTTCAGGTACGAGGCGAGCGACTTGGTCTTGTGGGAACGTCGGAGCTGGTTCAGCGCCCGGCTTTCGATCTGGCGGACCCGCTCGCGTGACAGGCCGAGCAGCTCGCCGATCTCGCGCAGAGTTTTGGGCTGGTCGTCGCTGAGTCCGAATCGGAGCTCCAACACCGTCCGCTCCCGCTCCGGAAGATCCGAGAGCGCCTCGGCGAGCGCGGTCAGGAAGGACTCCCTGAGAACCCGGTCGTCGGTGCCCGGCAGCACCGTCTGCTCGAGCAGGTCACCGAGCTCCGAATCACCGTCGTCGTCGACCGGGTCGTTCAGCGACAGCGAGCTCTGAGCGGCCCGGGTCAGCACCCGGACGTCCTCGATCGAGATCTCGAGCTCCTGGGCCAGCTCCTGGTCCCCGGGTGAACGGCCGAGGGAGTCGGTGAGCTCGGACCGGGTGCGCTCGAGCCGGTAGAGCGTGTTGGCCTGCTTCTGGGGTAGGCGGAAGGACCCGGCGTGCTCGGCGAGGGCGTGGAGGATCGCCTGCCGGATCCACCACACGGCGTAGGTGATGAACTTGACGTCCTGGCCTTCGCTGAACGGGTCGTACTTCCGTGCCGCCTGGATCAACCCGAGGTTGCCCTCGTGTATCAGGTCGAGGAACGAGACGTTGGGGTTGCGGTAGCGCTTCGCGTAGGCGACCACGAACCGGAGATTGGACTCCACCAGTGTCTTCAGCGCCGCCGGGTCGCCGTCCTGGACGCGCCGCGCGAGCTCGAGCTCCTCCTCATGGGTGAGCGTCGGGTAGCGCGAGATCTCCTTGAGGTAGCGGCGCAGCGTCGCCGCCTCGGCGTCCTGCGCTCCGCTCCGTCGCCTCATTCCTCGTCTACCGGCTGGATCGTCCCGGATTGCACCCGAACCAGCGCATGGAACCGCGGTACTTCCTTCTGCTGCTGCATGGTCTGCCTGAGCAACCTGGTGAGCAACTCGTTCTCGCGTTGCAGACGGGCCACGGTCCCCTTGAGGTTCAGGATGATCTCGACCCCCGCCAGGTTGACTCCGAGGTCGCGGGTCAGGGTCAGGATCGTCTCCAGGCGGTCGCACGCCTCGTCGTCATAGAGCCGCGTATTGCCCTGCGAGCGTGACGGCTGGATCAGGCCCTCCCGCTCCCACAGCCGCAGCGTCTGCGGGTGGACGTTGTACTTCTCCGCCACCCAGGAGATCATGCGGTAGCGCGGTTTGGTCTTCACGAGACCTCCTCTGCGGGTGAGGCCGAATCCGACCCACGCCGCCCGCGTCCAGCCGTTCCGATGGCCGTGGGACCGGTCCGGCCTGTGCGGTATCGGCGGCTGCTTCGGTCCAGGGATGGGAGACCCGTCCCCTTCTACTCTAGCCTGCCTTGCCCCACCGCGTCACGCGGAGGGATCGCCGGCCCGCCCCACACACCGGCCCGGCGGCGGGGCGGGCTGAAGAGGCGAAGGTCCGCCCCTACTTGGACCCTTCGGCGTCGACGTCGACATACTCGGCGTCGATGACCTCGTCGTCGGAGCTGGGCCCCGCACCTTGGCGGTCTCCCGGTGGGTCCTGGTCGCCTCCACCGGCCCCGCCGCTGGCCTGGTAGAGCACCGCCGCGATCTGATGGCTTGCCTGGGTGAGGCGCTGGTACGCCTGCTCGAGCCGCTCGGTTCCGCCCTGCTCCAGATCCCGCTTGGCATCCGCGATCGCCGTGTCGATCTGGCTTCGTTCGTTCTCCGGGAGCTTCTCGCGGTTCTCGCTGACCAGCTTCTCGGTCGAGTACACCAGCGCGTCGAGCGGTTGCGGGCCTCGATCTCCTGCCGCTTGGCCTGGTCGTCGGTCGCGTGGGTCTGCGCCTCGTTGACCATCCGCTCGATCTCGTCCTTGTTGAGGCCGGATGAGCTGGTGATCTGGATCTTCTGCTCCTTGCCGGTGCCTCGGTCCTTGGCCGTGACGTGGAGGATGCCGTTGGCGTCGATGTCGAAGGTCACCTCGACCTGCGGCACGCCGCGGGGCGCCGGCGGGATGCCGATCAGGTGGAAACGACCGAGAGTGCGGTTGTCGCCCGCCATCGGTCGTTCCCCCTGCAGGACGTGGATCTCGACCTGAGTCTGGTTGTCATCGGCTGTCGAGTAGACCTTGGTCTTCTCGGTGGGGATCGTCGTATTGCGCGGGATGATCACGTCCATCACCCCGCCCAGTGTCTCGACACCGAGGGAGAGCGGGGTCACATCCAGCAGCAGCACGTCCTTGACCTCGCCGGCCAGCACGCCTGCCTGCACCGCGGCCCCGACCGCAACCACCTCGTCCGGGTTCACACCCTTGTGGGGCTCCTTGCCGAAGAAGTCGGTGACCAGCTTCTGCACCATCGGGATGCGGGTCGAGCCGCCGACCAGCACGACCTCGTCGACGTCCTTCGCCGAGATGCCCGCGTCCTTGAGGGCCTGGCGGCACGGCTCGAGAGTGCGGCGGACGAGAGGCTCGATCATCTGCTCGAACTTCGACCGGCTGAGGCGAAGGGCGAGGTGCTTCGGGCCGGAGGCGTCGGCGGTGATGAACGGCAGGTTGATCTCGGTCTCCACCGTCGCGGAGAGCTCCATCTTCGCCTTCTCGGCGGCCTCCTTGAGGCGCTGCAGCGCCATCCGGTCCTTGGACAGGTCGATCCCCTGGTCCTTCTTGAACTCCTCGACCAGCCACTCGATGACCAGCTGGTCGATGTCGTCGCCGCCGAGGTGGGTGTCGCCGTTGGTGGACTTGACCTCGACCACCAGATCGGAGACCTCGAGGATCGAGATGTCGAACGTCCCGCCGCCGAAGTCGTAGACCGCGATCGTCTCGTCGCGCTTCTTGTCCAGCCCGTAGGCCAGCGCGGCCGCCGTCGGCTCGTTGACCAGCCGCAACACCTCGAGCCCGGCGATCTGGCCGGCGTCCTTGGTCGCCTGTCGCTGAGAGTCGTTGAAGTACGCCGGGACCGTGATCACGGCCTTGTCCACCGCCTCCCCGAGATAGTCCTCGGCCGCTGCCTTGAGCTTCTGCAGCACCATGGCGGAGATCTCCGGCGGCGAGTAGACCTTGCCACGGACCTCGATCCGGGCGGTGTCGTTCTCTCCCCGAATCACCTTGTAGGGAACCGTCTTGATCTCCTCGGTCACCTCGTCGTGGCGGCGCCCCATGAAGCGCTTGACCGAGAACACGGTGTTCTCGGGGTTGGTGACGCTCTGCCGCTTCGCGACCTGGCCGACGAGACGCTCACCGGAGCTGGTGAAGCCGACCACCGACGCCGTGGTGCGGTTGCCCTCCTGGTTCGGGATCACGACGGACTTGCCGCCCTCCATGACGGCCACCACCGAGTTCGTGGTGCCGAGGTCGATTCCGATGACGCGAGACATGATAAAGTCCTCCTCAACCTTCGCGGTCGAGGTTCATCATAAAACCTGAGTGTAGGTTTGTCAAGTCCTATTCGAGCAGCACCACGCCCGGCTGATCGCTGCGCTCCTTCGACACCGCGTCACCTTCCCAGGCGAGCGTGCGACTCACCACTAGGAAGGACACCGGATGTCCGAGCCGATCGACCCCGGTGACGATCATCTTCTCCCCCCGGCTGGCCAGGCGATAGGGCCTGCCCCAGGGGTCCAGAGCGTTGGCGGTGAAGCCGTGGAACCTGGACTCCGCAACGTCTGAGACCACCTCCGGGTAGAGGCCGGTGAGCAGGTACTCGATCTCGGCCGTCTCCACGAGACGCTGCATGCGAAACCACGAGGCGCTTTCGAGGACGAAGCGATCGCGCACCGTATCGACCAACCGGAGTCCCGGGTTGAGCGGGTTCCTGGGAATGACCGTGAGCGAGAACCCGAGCATCACCAGAAACGGGATCGCGAGCCACGGCAGCCCGGTCAGGCTCCGACGCGCCGTCTGGTCGGCCGGGTACTCCCCGCTCATCTGGAAGGCGACCTCGTCAGGCCGTGCAGGACGGATCAGGCCGCGGTCGACCAGCTCAGCCAGCGCCTTGCAGGTGTCGAACTCGATCAACGCGCTGCGGAGGATCAGCTCGTGAACGGTGTCTCTCCCGTTGACCAGCGAGTACACCAGATGCTGGCCACGGGTGAGTGCGTTCTCCGATGCCACGACGATCCCGGTGTCCTCCGGCAGGTCGGTGAAGCTGAACGCCAGGTCCTCGACCTCCTCGGGCTCGTCCGCAATCTCGAACACGCGATGGGGATCGGTGCGCAGAAAGACGATGTTGCGGTCCGGAATGCGCTGGTCGACGAACGGCCACTCGTCCGTCATCCGCGCACCTTCCATGATGATCGAGTCCGCGACCATCGGCACCATCAGATCGCGGTCATAGTCGATGTCGGTCTCCTGCGAAAAGTGGTACTCGCCGTCGGACCACCGGAAAACCCGATAGACGATCTGCAGGATCTGCTGCTCGAGGGCTTCGCGAACCGACTCCTGGGGAACCACCTCGTGGTCGATCAGGATTCGCCCGAGCCGCTGGAGAGTCTCCTCCTGCCGGCGCAGCGCCGCTTCGAGCTCGGAGTCGGTGATCACCCCCCGCTTGAGCAGGATGAGGCCGAGACGGTCCTCGGTGTGCTGATTCAGAGAGCTCGCCCCGACCAGCCTCCCGTTGAGGAAGGAGATCGTCACCACGTTGTCCTGGCTCTTCAGGGTCAGCACGCCGGTCTTGCGCTGCAGAGAGATCAGCTGCAGGATGTCGGCAAAGCTGAAGTCGCGGAGGGTGCCTTCGAGAGCCATCTCACCTCCGCCGCCAGTTGTTCGTCACCGAATGGACCCACATCGCGACGAACCCGAGCGAGAGCAGGACCTCGAGCGGTAACCACGCGGCGTGCGGCTCGATTGCGGTGAAAAAGGCCGGCACCATGACGACCACACCGACAGCGAGAAACCAGGTCGTGCTGGTGGCGACGAAGCCCCACCAGAGATCACCACGGAGCACCGGACCGGCCCCCGGAAGGAAAATGGTGACCAACCTCCGTCCGGCAGCGAGGTTCAGCTCCCAACGCCTGATCTGCGCCAGCTTGGCCGACTGCTGCTCGATCGACACCACGTCGCGCTTCAAGAACACGGAGATGCACTGACTGCAGTAGCTCTCGCTCTCGATGGCGCTCTTGCACCGTCGGCAGAACAGCCGCCCACATCGAATGCAGGCGGTGGAAGCCCACCCGTACCGCCGCCGCAGGGCGAGCACTCCGAGCCCGATCAGGCCGGTGACCCAGAAGCACAGGGCGAGGGGGTGCACGAGGGCCGCGGCTGCCGCGCCGAGCGGTCGTCCGCCGGCGGTGGCAACCCCGGGCGGCAGACCGGAGAACAGAGCGTCAACTTCACGGTCGCCCAGGCGCGGAAACGACACCCGAGGCACCCGTCCCGGAATCGACGCCACTTCGATGCCCTGACGCACCAGCTCCTCGGCCTTGTTGCGCGCGCTGTCGGCCGCTTGGAACCGATAGCTCTGGTCGTACGCATAGGACAGGTTTCGATAGGCGATGACGCTGCGCGGATCCAGCTCCAGCGCCCGGTTGTACGACTGCGAGGCCCTCGCAATGTCGCCGTCTTCGAGCGCCATGCCACCGAGCAGGAGATGCGCGCGTGGATCCGACGGAGCCTGCACGACAGCCTTCTGAAACTCCAACTTGGCCCCGACAAGGTCGGCGTGGAGGCGCAGCAGCTCGCCTACCACCAGATGGTACGTCGCCCGGTCCTCGAGCTCTTCGCCGAGCCCGATGACCTCCCGCAGCGTCGACAGATCGACCTGCCGCTCGGCAACCATCCTCCGGGTACGGGTTTCGAGGTCTTCGCCCCGAAGGCCGATCGCCTGCCAGAGATCAAAGGCCCCGCTCAGCATGGCCAGCAGCACGCAGGCCGTCACGGCCGCCACCCGGTTGAGCCGGTTCAGGTACACCCAGCCGATCGCGAACAGCCAGCCGAGCACCCACACCGGCCCGAGGCCGGCGAACAGGGGAAGCAGAAGCACCACGGCCGCGAACACGACGGCGTTGAGCCCACGAAACAGCGACCGTCCCAGCTCCCAGGAGTCGTGCGCGGCCTCCCGCAGGCACCGCACGGTCTGCACGGCCACGGTGGTGGAGAGCCCGCCACCGACCGCAAGCAGCAGCCAACCTACCATCGCCACCACTGTCAACCGACGGCTGGTGCTCTCCGCCACGAGCCGGAAGCACCCTCTCAGGTGACTCCAGGTCGCCCGAACGTACTCACCGTCCCGCCATTGCCACCTCGCCTCCAGGAAGATCGGCCCCGGCAGGCTCGGGTCGAGCGTGGCGGCCAGTCGCACCGTCGTGCGCCCGGTGTCTCCGCCGTGAGCTTCCGCCCACGCGCACAGCGCCTCGGCATAGGGCGTCAGTCGCCATGCCGCGACCTCGTTCGCGCTCTCCCGCAGGTCCTGCACCGACTCCTCGATCGCCGACGCGTTGGCCGACGCGAGGGCGACCTGCACCCTCTGCCATTGTTCCGGCAACGTGCCCGCGCTCGCCTGGAAAGCGCTCGCGGCAGCCGCCAGCAGGCAGAGGACGCGAGAGGTCATTTCCCTGCCTGAACGAAAAGGGACCGCAGCTGAAACAAGAGGTTCGAGACCACCTGCTGTTCCTCGACCGAGAGGTTACCGCGGGTCTTCAGCTCGAGCATGCCGAGATAGTCGATGATCCGCTTCGCCTCGGCCGGCTGGGCCGGATAACCCGGCGCTCCCTTGATCAGCAGGGCGGCCTGCTGCGCCAGCATGTCGACCAGCTCGATGAACAGCGGCGACGTCGCGGCGCGCTCTGTCGCACCGGCATCGGGCGCTTCGCGACGACGATCCTGGACGCGCGAAGGGGCCTTCTCCGCTTCGGCCTCGATCTTCGGCTCGGCAGCCGGCGGCTGCGCCGCAGGACGGGGCCGATCCTCCCGGACCCGCCCGTCTTCGGTGAACCAGCGACGATCCACGACCTTGATCCTCTTCGCGTCTTCGTTCTCTTCGCTCACACTTTCCTCCGTGCGTCTTCGCATCACAGGATACTATGCCAACGGCCCTTCCTGACGCACACGTCACGACGGCGACGATCGGCCGGCGTGCAATGTCCGTCGGTGCGACCCCCGTCGCCTGATCCCGTTCGGAATCCGCCGTCAGCGTCCGCGGAAGCTCGCCTTCCGCTTCTCGAGAAAGGCGCTCGTGCCCTCTCTCATTTCGTCGCCGGCGGCGCAGAGCCCGAACAGCGTCGCCTCGAGCAGGCAGGCGTCGTCGAACGGCATGTCGGTGCCGTGGATCACCGCTTCGATGCAGTGGCCGACCGCAGTCGGTCCGTTCGCGAGGATCATCCCGAGCAGCCGATCGACCTCGCCCACGAGCTGGTCCGGAGCCACGACGCGATTGGCGAGACCGATCGCCAACGCCTCATCGGCCGCGACGTTCCTTCCGGTCAGCAGGATGTCGAGGGCGCGACCACGTCCGACGATTCGCGGCAGGCGCTGGGTCCCCGCGTAGCCGGGAACGAGACCCAGCTTGACCTCGGGCTGTCCGAACACGGCATTGCTCGATGCGACCCGGAGGTGGCACGCCATCGCCAGCTCGCAGCCGCCGCCCAGCGCGTAGCCGTTGACCGCGGCGATCACCGGCTTGACGAGCCGCTCGAATCGCGCGAAGACGGCCTGGCCGCGCAGCCCGAGCTCTTTCGCCTGCTGCGGACCGAGGGCGGTCAGCTCGGCGATGTCGGCGCCCGCCACGAAGGCCTTGTCCCCGGCGCCGGTGAGGACAACCGCGTGCACCGCGGGGTCTCCGGCCGCCTGTGCGGCAGCCCGGTCCAACTCGGAGACCGTCGCCGCATTGAGGGCGTTGAGCTTGGTGGGACGGTTGACGGTCACCCAGAGCACGCCGTCGCGCCGTTCGACTACAAGATTCTCAAAGGCCATCCGCTCCTCCTTCTGTGAGTCGACCGAACGGCCTGCGTCCGGCCGCGCGCGGCGAGTGTACCCGTCCCTCCGGTCACCGGCTACATAGAAAAAGCCGCGGGCGCGCCGCGGCTGTGGGGAGCGAGGTGTTGGAACCTAATCAGAACTCGGAGGCGCTGATGAAGCGGTCCGGCGGCTCGTCGAAGATGCCGTCGAGCGGAACCCGGCCGGCGCCGAGCGCACTGGCCATCGTGTCCCGCTTGGAGGAAAGCTCTCTCAGGCTGAAGACGTTCAACTCCGCGCGACTGACCGCACGATCGAGGTCGGCGACGGTCAACTGCAGGCCGAGGCGGGTCGCGACCGTGACGAGATCGCGCTGGGTCAGCGACTCGTCCGGATTCCAGTCCCGCGGCAGGAGGGCCGCAGCCTGAGCACGACGGAACGCCGCCTCGGCGGTGAGACCGGCGGCCTGATCGGGCTGCGCGATCAGGACCAGCGACTTCGCCAGCTCGGCCTTGGTCACCAGGGCCGCATTGTCCTGAGCAACGGCAGGAGCGGCAAGGGCGACGGCAAGTACCACAAGACCAAGTGCTCCGAAGAAGCGCTTCATGGGATCCTCCTGACTGAGGGACATTCTACGTTTCATGCGACCGGCTGTCAAGGCCGCTCAACCCGTTCCCGTGTGAGAGCTCTGTAAAGTCCACCCTTGACTCGAACTCGTCAACCTGTACGCCGAGGCTACGATTCCCACTCTCCGCAAACGGGCCCGCCTCAGAAGAAACGCCGCTTGAGGGTGATGACGTCGCCGGGCATGATCTCGACATCCTCGACCTTGCCCCGACGGATGTCACCGAGGTCGAACTCCAGGATCGTCTTCTGCCCGTCGAGGTCGCGGTGGATCTCGACCGCGTTCGACGCGAACTTGCTGGGCCCTCCGGCCTGGGAGATCGCCTGCATCAGGGTGAGCCCACGACCGATCTCGAACTGCCCGGCTCGGTTGATCTCACCCGTGATGAAGTAGACCTGTCGCGCCGAGACCGCGACGATGTCACCGGCCATGACCTCGAACTCTCGCCCCTGCTCCCCCGAGAGGAGCTTCTCGGTCGAGAACGAGTAGACCTTGGTGATCTCTCGGCCATCGACCCGCTCGACTCGCCTCACGTCCACCTGAGGTCCGGCGGTCGATCGCAGCCCACCCGCCGCCACCAGGATCTCGGTCAGCGTGGTGGGGCCCTCGAGGAATACCGTTCCAGGCTTTGCCACCTCACCGAGTACGGTCACCGGCCGGGAGTGGTACTCCTTGACTTCCACCTTGACGATCACGTCAACGTAGTAGTCTCGCTCGAGCAGGCGTTCGAGCAGGCGCGCTACCTCGCTCGCGCTGAGGCCGACCACCGGGACGCGGTCCAGCAAAGGGAACAGGATCGACCCGTCATCCTCTACCGAAAACACCCCCGAAACCTCTTTGTGATCGAAGGTCTCAACCGTCAGCACATCGCCCGTGCCGACGCGGTAGCTGAACTCTGTCGGCGTGGCCGAGGGCTGCGCCTCGGCGGCGATCTCGAGACCCGCCAATACGACGGCTACCAGCACTGAAACCCTCACTCGCTGCATTGGCTTACCTTACCACCTCTCCGACTGCGATCTTCAAGGTATGCAAATCCGCAAACTGGAGCGATCTGTGCTCAGAAATCAACCGCCAGGCCGGCCCCAATCGAGTTGACCGTAAACTCTGAGCCGCCCTCATCCGAGGTCCCCGTCGCGTCATAGACGTAGCCGACCGCTCCCCCGAGCCGCCCGAAGAGTCGGTAACTGGCATCCACCATGATCGACTTCGCCCTTGCTCGAACGAAGCCTGTGGAAGGTCCTCGGCGAGGTTGCTCGTAGTCGACAGGTCTGGTACCGAAAGGTAGTGCCGACTTGGAGGCGGCTGCAAGTGATCCGGTAGCGCGAGCCGAACGCGCTCGCCGTGTAGGCGGGACGAATCCCGAAGGTGGAGGGGTAGAACTCGCGGTCGACGTCGAGCGTCGACCGCGCCCCGTGCGCGAGGTCGCCAGGTCAGCACCACCGGAGGCAGCCAGCCGGAGATGCCGCCGATCCCGACCTCGGCGTAGCTCAGAATCGCTCCACCCGACGCGCAGAGTGCTGCTCAGGACGGCGTGATCTCGCCGGTCGAGCGATCGCGGTGATCGCGTCGGAGGACCAGTCGCGGAACTGAACTCGTTCTCGGCCGACAGATCGTCCCGCTCGTAGCGGACCTCGAGCACCGTGTTGGGAGCCACCTGGCGGAGCCAGCCGACGCCGACCACCTTGCTGGTGTAGTCGTACAGCGTAAGGGAGCTCTCCTGCTCGAAGTCCAGCGGCGACGGTACTCGCGACGAGTTGCCAGCCCGTCGCGGCTCGTGAACCAGTACCGCAGCTGGAGGTCCGCATCGTCATTGGTGAATGGCCGAGCGATGAAGGCGAGTCACCGCCCGGGTCGACCGCCCGGACGTCGCGGCTGGCGTCGACGAAGGGTACTCGCGTCGACCTTGAGACCGCCCGAGAAGAGCCAGGCCGGCCTGAGGTCAAGATAGTGGGACCACTTCTGCGGGGAAGCTCCAGCTGTTCGTAGTCTCGGTACTCAGGTTCGTACGAGAGCGAGACCTTCGACGCGCTGAAGGGCAGGTTCGAGTGCGAAGTGGCCGCGCGCGATCGAACGCATCGTCGGAGCTCGTCCGCCTGGGCTGCGGAACAGGTTGTCGTCATGCTCCCATGAGGTCGAACCCGCTGGAATGAACACGGAACGGCCCGAACGGGATACCCTCTGAATGGTGCGCCGCTGCCGGGTTGCTGCGGCGACAACGGAGTCAGCCACGACAGTCAGAATACACAGGACCGGCAAAGCCGATAACTCGTCCTGCCTCGACTCACCTCGTCACCCCCATGTGCCTCTCGGTAGCGGCGGAGTCTAACACGCGGTCCAGGCAGCGACAATGAACCGTGCGCTTGCGAGGATCGGCCGGCCACCGTCCGGCCCGCTCGGCGTGCTCACCCTCCCAGCAGCCCGGCCTTGAGATCCTCCGTCGGGGGTGTGCTGCCCAGCCACACCCGGAGCAGGGCGAGCTGGAAGTCGTCGCCCTCGATCGTGCCTTTGACCGCTCCGTTGAGCGCCACGGTGGTCCCTGTCCCCGGCACGAGCATCATCTCCACGATGTCCCCCTCTTTCATGTCGCCGAAGAAACCGATGAACCGGACCGCCCGGTCCTCGATCGCCGGCCACTGGTCGGGGGAGTTGGCCTCGAAACCCTCCAGCCAGGCATCGTCCATCTTCGCTTTGGTCGCCTTGTCGGTCAGGAAGTGCATCACCATCTTCTTGGGACCGGCGGCGCCGAGGGCGGCCGCGTCCGTGCGCGCCGGCTGGGCCAGGTAGAGCCCCGCGACGTAGACCTTCACCCAGAGCTTCTTGCGCAGCCCCATCCCGTTGAGCTGGAGCTCCTGGTCCGCCACCGTCGCACGGTCCGCCATCGAGACCTCTGCCAGCTCGCCGGCTCGTACCCCTGGCGCCGCCAGCACTGCAACCATCGCCGTCGCTACGAGCCACTGCTTCATCGACTGCCTCCTCGCTCGCGGGTTTCGTGACCGCTGGGATTGTACCCCAGGGCCCGCCGGACCGGCGGCACATCCTCCACTCGATGGAAGGCGCGCCCCTGGTGACGCCCGAGCCCGGTTCACGACCCCCGCGGGCTCGATGTGCGACGTCGCCGGCGGAGCTCGCGACGAGCCCGGCGGTCGAGGCGCCACACGAACAGAAGCCGCCCCACGCGGCCCCGGTGCACCGCCCACTCCCCGCCGAGCAGGGAGACCAGGTGGGTGGCGGTCTCGGGGCGCGCGGCGGCGTCGCGCAGCTGACCTACGGCCGCAACCCGTGCCATGACGCGCTCCAGGTAGGAGTCGAAGAACACGGTCTGGCGGCCCAGGGTGACCGTCGCTCCGAGCTCGTCGGCGCCGACCTCGCGGCCCGCGCGCAGGCAGAGATCTACCTCCCAGGCCGCTGAGGCCGCCCGCGCGAGTCCTGTCGAGCTGACCGACGGCAGCCCTGGACCTCCGCAACCGCCCGCCTCTCCGACCGCGACCCAACCGTCGCCGGCGTGGGTTCTCAGATGCAGCCCGACCCGCCGCGCCTCGCCACGGATCCTCAGGCCGCCCCAGAGGCTTCCGACCAGTCCGTCGACAACCTGCTCCAGCTCGCCGATGTCCTCATCACGGCCAGGGAGCGACATTCGCCGGAGCACGGCACTGACTGCGCCCTCTTCGGTCGGGGCCGCCAGCAGCCACTGGCGGTCGATCACGGCCAGCTCGAGCCCGCCCGATGCCCCGTTCGCCCCCGTCGCCGCGATCCGCACACGGCGCGGTCCCGGCCGCGGCAACACATGTCCGAGCAGGTGGGGCAGGAGGGCTTCCCGGCCGGAGGCGTCGACGACCACCCTTGCCGTGAGCTCGTGATCGCCGCCGCCTGCATCCCGGGCCCGGACTCCGACCACCCGCCGGTTCTTCCACAGGGGCGCCACCGCGGCGAGGCCGGGCACGAGGGTCGCCCCGGCACGGTCCGCACCGTCGGCCATCGAGTCAACCGCAGCGCGCCGGGGCACCACCAGCCAGCCGACCGGCAGCCGAACCCTGTCCTCGGCTCCGATGAGCTCCAGCCGAGACTCCCGCCGCGCCCCAGGAAGCGAGCTAAGACCCGCGAGCCAGCCGAGATCATCGAGCACCTCGCTCCCAGGCCTGGTGAGGACCAGCAGGCCACGCTCGGGGTCGAGATCGCGGTCGAGCACGGTCACCCGGTGACCGGCTCGGGCGAGCAGCGTCGACACCACCGCACCTGCGGGACCACATCCCACGACCACCACATCGCTGCCCGTCGACCCCATGGACCGACGATAGCGCGAATCGGACCCGGACGTGCCTGACCGGACCGACTGCGGCGCAGGCTTGCCAAGCTGCGGCGAATCGGAGAGAATGAATGAGTGTTCATTCACCACCTGCCTCGGACGCATCGGGAACCGATCCCGAAGACCGAGGCGCGAACGCCAACCTGGTTCGCAGCGACCGACGAGAGCTCGCTCGGAGGTCGCCGGCCGAACCGGACGTCGGGAGGATGATCGATGCGCAGAGAGATTCGCAGGGTCGCGGTGCTCGGGGCCGGCGTCATGGGCTCCGGCATCGCCGCGCACCTCGCCAACGCCGGCATCTCCGTGCTGCTCCTCGACATCGTGCCGCCGAAGCTCAGCGATGAGGACGACGCCAAGCGGGCTCACGTCCGAGGACCCGCGCTTCCGCAACAAGCTCGCCTTGGCCGGCCTCGAGGGCATCAAGAAGTCGAAGCCGGCCCTGCTCTACTCGCAGCAAGTTCCTCCCGCTGATCGAGGTCGGCAACTTCGAGGACGACTGGCACCGGCTCGCCGAGTGCGACTGGATCGTCGAGGTCGTCGTCGAGCGCCTCGACATCAAGCAGAAGGTCTTCGGCGCGCATCGAGGAGGTCCGGCAAGCCGGGCACCATCGTCTCGTCCAACACCTCGGGCCTGTCGATCAACGAGATGACCGAGGGCCGCTCCGAGGACTTCCGGCAGCACTTCCTGGTCACCCACTTCTTCAACCCGGTGCGCTACATGCGGCTGCTCGAGCTGGTCGCGCGGCGAGGACACCTCGCCCGAGGTGATGGACTTCATGGCCGACTTCGGCCGCTTCCGCCTCGGCAAGGGCATCGTCTTCGGCAAGGACACGCCGAACTTCGTCGGCAACCGGATCGGCGTCTTCGGCATCGCCGGCCACCCTTCACGCCATGATGGAGATGGACTACCAGGTCGACGAGGTCGACGCCATCACCGGCCCGGCGATGGGCCACCCGTCGAGCGCCTCGTTCGGCACCGTCGACCTGGTCGGCCTCGACGTCCTCGTCCACGTCGTCGACACCCTCGAACGAGGGCTGCCCGGACGACGAGCGCCACGACGCTCTTCGAGCTGCCCGAGTTCGTCGGCAAGATGATCGAGGACGGCGCCCTCGGGCCGGCAAGGCCAAGGCCGGCTTCTTCAAGATGGAGAAGGACGCCGGACGGCGCGAAGACCAAGCTGGTGGTCGACTGGAAGACCGGCGAGTACCGGCCCAAGGAGCAGGCTCGACGATTCCGTCGCTCGGCAAGGCCAAGGGCACCCACGACGTCGCGCAGCGCCTCAAGGCTCTGGTCGACGGCCGACGACCGGGCCGGGGCCTTCGCCTGGCGGCTGATGCGCGACACCCTGGCCTACACCTCGCACCGCTTGGGCGAGATCGCCGACACCATCGTCGACATCGACAACGCCCTGCGCTGGGGCTTCAACTGGGAGCTCGGCCCGTTCGAGACCTGGGACGCCATCGGCGTCGCCGCGACGGTCGAGCGCATGAAGGCCGAGGGCGTCGAGCCGGCGCCCTGGGTCGACGAGATGCTCGCCGGCGGCAACGAGTCCTTCTACCTCGCGTCGGCCGACGGCCGCGCGCTACTGGGACCCACGCACCAAGGCCTACGTCAAGCAGGCCGAGACCGGAGTCGTTCCTCGTCCTGCCCGAGCTCAAGCGCGACGAGCAAGAAGGTCGTGTTCTCGGAACAAGGGCGCCTCGCTGGTCGACCTCGGCGACGGCATCGCCTGCGTCGAGTTCCACTCCGCGCTGCAGCCGAAGCATGAACCCGATCGACGAGCACATCATGGAGGTCATGCAGAAGGGCGTCGAGATCGGCGAGCGGGACTTCCGCGGCCTGGTGATCCACCACCAGGGCGAGAACTTCTGCGCCGGCGCCAACCTCCTGATGATCCTCGAGGGCGGTGCAGGCCAGCCAGTGGACCGCGATCGACGAGATGATCCGGGCCTTCCAGGGCATGACCACCGGCCTGCGGCGGGCCCGGATCCCGGTGGTCACCGCGCCCTTCGGCTTCACCTTCGGCGGCGGCTGCGAGATCACGATGGGCGGCGACCGGGTGTGCGCTGCGGCCGAGACCTACATCGGTCTGGTCGAGGTCGGCGTCGGGCTGATCCCGGCCGGCGGCGGCTGCCTGTTCATGCTCGAGCGGGTGCTCGAGGGCATCGACGAGCCGATCCTCTCGCAACCTGCCGTTCATCCGGATCGCGTTCGAGAACATCGGCATGGCCAAGGTCGCGACCTCGGGCGAGGAGGCCCGCGAGCGCAAGTTCCTGCGCCCCTACGACCAGATCGAGCTCAACCGCGACCAGCAGCTCTGGACCGCCAAGCGGATGGCGATCGGCATGGCCGAGGAGGGCTACCGGCCGCCGCTGCCGCGGACCTTCAACCTCCCCGGCGAGCGAGGGCCTCGCGACCTTCAAGATGTTCCTCCACAACATGAAGCTGACCCACTGGATCTCCTCCCACGACGAGAAGATCGCGACCCACCTCGGCCAGCATCCTCTCGCGGCGGCGACACCACCATCAACGACCCGGTGGACGAGCAGACCATCCTCGACCTCGAGCGCGAGGCGTTCCTCTCGCTGTGCGGCGAGCCCAAGACCCAGGACCGCATCAAGTACATGCTCGTCAACAACAAGCCGCTGCAGAAACTAGGAAAGGAGCGCACACGATGCGTGAAGCCGTCATCGTCTCCGTCGCCCGCACCCCGATCGGCCGGGCCAAGAAGGGCAGCCTCAAGGACACCCGCCCCGAGGTACTTCGCCGCCGAGATGCTCAAGGCGCTCGTCGAGCGGACCCCCGGCCTCGAGCAAGGCCATGGTCGACGACATCATCATCGGCTGCGCCATGCCCGAGGGCGAGCAGGGCATGAACATCGCCCGCCTGATCGCCCTCGCTCGCCGGCTTCCCGGTCGAGGTCCCGGCCATGACCGTCAACCGTTTCTGCTCGTCGGGCTCGCAGACCATCGCGCTGGCCGGCGGACACGCATCAAGGCCGGCAGCGACGAGATCGTCATCGCCGGCGGCGTCGAGTCGATGTCGATGGTCGCCATGGGCGGCAACAAGCTGATCGCCGACCCCGGCCTGATGGACGCGATGCCCAACGCCTACGCCGGCGATGGGCACCACCGCCGAGATGGTCGCCCGCCGCTTCGACATCACCCGCGAGGACCAGGACGAGTTCGCCTACCACTCCCACATGAAGGCGTCGCCGCGCGATCGCGGCCGGCAAGTTCGCGGACGAGATCGTGCCGCTCGAAGGTCCGGGTCCGCGACAACGGCGCCTGGCGCGAGTTCACCTTCGACACCGACGAGGGTCCGCGCGCCGACACCACCGTCGAGGGCCTCGCCAAGCTGCGCCCGGTCTTCGACCCGCGGGGCACCGTCACCGCCGGCAACGCGTCGCAGATCAACGACGGCGCCGCCGCCGTGGTCGTGATGTGCGTCGGAGAAGGCGAAGGAGATGGGGCTCGAGCCGATCGCCTTCGTGCGCGAGTGGGCGGTCGCCGGCGTCGAGCCCGACATCATGGGCATCGGCCCGGCCAAGGCGGTGCCGAAGCTGCTCGCCAAGACCGGCCTCACGCTGGCCGACATCGACCTGGTCGAGATCAACGAGGCCTTCGCCAGCCAGTCCGTCTACTGCGTCCGCGAGCTCGGCCTCGACCCTGACAAGACCAACGTCAACGGCGGCGCCATCGCCACCGGCCACCCGCTCGGCGCGACCGGCGCGGTGCTGACCGTGCAAGCTCCTCGGCGAGCTGAAGCGCCGCGGCGCGAAACGCGGCATCGTCACCATGTGCATCGGCGGCGGCATGGGGTTCGCCTACCTGCTCGAAATGGCGTGACACCAGAGGACCCGACCGGCCGGCCCCGCACGGGGTCGGCCGGTCGAGCTTGTCCCAGGCCACGGTTCGGACTACCCTGCTGCCTCCAATGTCCCGGCGTCGTCCGGGATCGAAGAGCCATGGAGGACCGACCATGCCCGCCGTGATCGGCATCCGCCGCGAGACCAAGAGCCCCTGGGAGCGCCGGGTCCCGCTCACCCCCCGGCGCCTCGGTCGCCTGATCTCCGAGCATGGGCTCGAGATCCTGGTCCAGCCCTGCTCGCGTCGGGTCTACTCCGACGCCGACTTCGTCCACGTCGGCGCGCGCCTGACCCAGGATCTGAGCAGCGCCAAGGTGATCTTCGGGGTCAAGGAGGTTCCGCCGGAGTCGGTCCAGCCGGACACCGTCTACATCTTCTTCTCCCACGTCATCAAGGGTCAGCCCGTCAACATGCCGATGCTGCGGCGGCTGCTCGAGCTCGGCTGCACCCTGATCGACTACGAGCGCATCGCCGACGACGCCGGCAGACGGCAGATCTTCTTCGGCCGCTTCGCGGGGTTGGCGGGCATGATCGACACCCTCTGGGCACTCGGTCAGCGCCTGCGCTGGGAAGGCCTCGAGAACCCTTTCTCCGGCCTGCTCCCGGCCCACGCCTACCCGGAGCTCGAGGCCGCCCGCGACGCGATCGCGGAGGTCGGCCGTGGGATCGCCAACCGGGGGCTCCCGGAGGTTCTCCGTCCGCTGGTGGTCGGCGTCACCGGCTACGGCAACGTCGCCGGGGGGGTGCAGGAGATCCTCCACGAGCTGCCGACCCACGAGATCTCACCCACCGATCTCACGCGACTGGTCGCCGGCGACGGTCGACGCATCTGGCGGGTGACGTTTCGCGAGCAGGACATGGTCGAACCGGTCGCCCCCGACGACGCCTTCGAGCTGCAGCACTACTACCGGCGGCCCGAGCGGTACCGGTCTCGCTTCGCCTCCTACCTGCCGTCGATCTCGGTGCTCGTCAACGCCACCTATTGGGACGAGCGCTACCCACGCCATGTCACCCTGGACACCCTCCGCGAGCTGTGGGCGGGGTCCGAGCGCCCGCGCCTGCGCGTCATCGGCGACCTCTCGTGCGACGTCGACGGCGGAGTCGAGTGCACCGTCAAGG
Source organism: uncultured Acidobacteriota bacterium (assembly GCA_963714745.1). Lineage (GTDB taxonomy): Bacteria > Acidobacteriota > Thermoanaerobaculia > Thermoanaerobaculales > Sulfomarinibacteraceae > CAVQPK01. The sequence continues at coordinate 2,456,004 of CAVQPK010000002.1, read as the reverse complement.
CGACCGATCCCTCCAACCCGGTCTACGTCTGGGAGCCTGCGACCGGCAGCGTCGTACCGGGGGTTTCGGGCCGAGGTCCCGTGGTCCTGGCGGTGGACATCCTGCCGGCCGAGCTTCCGCTCGAGGCCTCTCGCGCCTTCTCCGAAGCGCTGGCGCCACTGGTGACGGCGATCGCCGAAGCCGACTGGGAGGCGCCGTTCGACGAGCTCGACCTCCCGCCCGCGATCGAACGCGCCGTCATCCTCCACCGCGGTCGGCTCACACCCGACTACCGGTACCTCGAGGCCCATCTCGGCTCCGCCGAGCGAGCCGACCGGAACCCGATCTGAAAGGGCCTTGATTTTTCCTCCGCGGCCCGATAGGTTAGCGGTAGCTCCCAGATGCGGGTCCACCGGCCGGTCGCGGCGGAGATCCCGCGGCGGACGTCCGGCGCATGGGGAGCGACGAAGGAGGAGTTGCAGCGCTGCCAGGAGCTCAGGCTCCTCGCAGCTTCATCTCATCCCCCTCTACCGTTTCCGGGTCACCCGACCCGGGTTTTTTTTGGCTGGAGGACGGGGTCGGGTTCTGCTGCGCCGCGCGACCCCTGCGACGGTGCGGCACGATCGTGCCAGGCCTCGGGCTCTCGGGATCGCTCAACGTAGCCCAGCTCCGTCGAGCAATGCCGGCGAGCGGAGAGCACTGGAGATGCCGTCGCATCGAGGGCCGCAGCAGAAGCGCGGAGGGAGCCGCGGCGCGCTAGAAGGCGCGGCCGAGGCGCTCCAACACCCGGTCCGCGTCCTTGAGGTCCTCGAGCAGCTTCTTGGCCCGATCGCCCAGGGCCTCGACGACGTCCTCGGCGCGCGGCACCTGCCTCCCGCCGACGAGATAGAGCGGCCGTCCGTGGGGGTCGACGTAGAGGCCGTCCGTCGGCTTCTTGACCTCGAATCCCTCGTATCCCGAGGGCGCTTCGTCGGCCTCGACCAGCGCCCAGGCGTGGCGGTCGAAGTGGATCACGTCGATCGTCTCGGCCTTGGCATCCCGCTCGAGGTCGTGCCACCCGGCCGCCTCGGGTCCTGCTTCCATCAACCACAGCATTCTCGTCCTCCCTACTGGGTCGCTTCGAGGGTCACCGTCACGTCTCGCCGTCGACCGTCCCGGTCGAGGGTGAGCGCCACCTTGGCGCCGACCCCCCTGGCCTCGAAGTGCTCGAGCAGGTCCTCGAGCACCCGGACCGGCTTGCCGTCCACCGCCACGACCACGTCGCCGAGCACGATCGTGCGCCGTCCCCGCACCGACAGGCCCTCGATGCCGGCCTTCGCCGCCGCGCTGCCCTGCTCGACGGTCCGGATCACGACCCCCTCGATCCCGTTCCGCGCCGCCCACTGGTCGTTGAGGGGCACGATCCCGATCCCCGGCTGGATCGGCCGGCCATACTCGATCAGCTGCGGCACGAGCCGGCGGACGGTGTCGACCGGCACCGCGAAGCCGATCCCGGCCGAGCCCCCGCTCGGGCTGTAGATCGCGGTGTTGACGCCGATCAGCCGCCCCGACGAGTCGAGCAGCGGGCCGCCCGAGTTGCCGGGGTTGATGGCGGCGTCGGTCTGGATCACGTCGCGGATCGTGCGGCCGCCGGGCGAGCGCAGCTCGCGTCCGATCGCCGACACCACGCCCACCGTCAGGGTGTGATCGAGACCGAACGGGTTGCCGATCGCCAGCACCCGCTGCCCCACCGCCAGTTCCCGGGACTGTCCGACCGGAATCGGCGCGAGGTGCTCCCGGCCCGCGGGGATCTTGAGCACCGCGAGGTCCTTGTCGGGCGCCCAGCCGACCACCTCGGCGTCCCACTCCGAGCCGTCGGCGAGGGTGACCCTGAACCGGGACCCGTCGGCGATGACGTGGAAGTTGGTCACGACGTGACCCCCGACGTCCCAAACGAAGCCGCTGCCGGAGCCCTGCGGGATCTGCATCACGTCAAGGGAGAAGAAGTCCCGGCGCAGCGCGACCGACGTGATGTAGGCGACCGACGCCGACGCCCGCCGGAAGACCTCGATGGTGCGGACCTCCTCGGGCCCGAGGCCCGCCGGCAGGGGCTGCTGTGCGACCGCCGCGACGGCGCCGAGCAGCACTGGCACCAGGGCACCACGGCGAAAAACTCGGTCCATCCGGCCCTCCCAGCTCGGCAGAGTAGGACGGGCCGAGGCCGACCGTCAACGGCAACCACGGGGCGGCCGCGACCGCACTCGCTCCGGCCGGTGCGCCCAGCGTCCGCGACGGTACACTGGCGCGGCGTCCCGTGGACGCTCCGGAGGACCGAGTGGCACCACCCGCATCCGAACCTGGCACAGGACGGCCGTCGCTGCGCGAGCGCGTGCCCTCGCAGCCGATCGACGAGCCCGACGAGATCCTCGACCGCTTTCTGGACTGGGTCGCGGCGATCGGGTTCGAGCTCTACCCCGCCCAGGAGGAGGCGCTGCTGGAGATCATGGCCGGACGGCACGTGGTGCTCGGCACCCCGACCGGATCGGGCAAGTCCCTGGTCGCGCTCGGGCTGCACTTCAAGGGCCTGTGCGAAGGTCGGACCTCGGTCTACACCTCGCCGATCAAGGCCCTGGCCAGTGAGAAGTTCTTCTCGCTCTGCGACGACCTCGGCGCCGACGAGGTCGGGATGCTCACCGGCGACGCCAGCATCAACCCGGACGGCCGGGTGCTCGCCTGTACCGCCGAGGTGCTCGCCAACATGGCGCTGCGGCGAGGCGAGGCCCTCGACGTCCCCTACGTGGTGATGGACGAGTTCCACTACTACGCCGACCGCGACCGCGGGGTCGCTTGGCAGGTCCCCCTCATCACCCTGCCCCGGACTCAGTTCCTGCTGATGTCGGCGACCCTCGGCGACATGACCGCGATCGCCGACAAGATCGAGCGCTTCACCAGCCGCGAGGTGGCGATCGTGGCCACGGGTGAGCGACCGGTGCCGCTCGACTACTCCTACCGCGAGACCCCGCTGCACGAGACCGTCGACGACCTGGTGAGGGCGGCCAAGGCCCCGATCTACGTGGTCAACTTCAGCCAGCGCGAGTGCGCCGAGCTGGCCCAGAGCCTGACCAGTCTGTCGCTGGCCGAACGGGAGGACCGGGACCGCGTCCGCGACGAGATCAAGGGCGCCCGCTTCGACACGCCCTACGGCCGCGAGCTGCGACGATTCCTCGGCTTCGGGCTCGGCGTGCACCACGCCGGCCTGCTGCCGAAGTACCGCCTGATGGTCGAGCAGCTGGCACAGAAGGGCCTGCTCAAGGTGATCTCCGGCACCGACACACTCGGGGTCGGGGTCAACATCCCGATCCGCACCGTGCTCTTCACCAAGCTCGCCAAGTACGACGGCCGCAAGATCACCCAGCTCAGGGTGCGCGACTTCCAGCAGATCGCCGGCCGCGCCGGCCGGCGGGGATTCGACGTCGAGGGCAGCGTGGTATGCCAGGCCCCGGACTGGGTGATCGACAACCTCCAGGCCGAGCGCAAGGCCGCCGGCGACCCCAAGAAGCTGCGCAAGCTGACCAAGAAGCGGCCCGAAGCCGGGGCGGTGTCGTGGTCGAAGGAGACCTTCGACAACCTGGTATCGAAGCCTCCCGAGAAGCTCGTGTCGAGGTTCCGGGTGACCGACGGCATGGTCCTCGACCTGCTCCAGCGCGACGCCGAGTCCAACGACCCCGAGGTGCGCAACTTCGCATCGCTGCGGGCCCTGATCCGCGACTGCCACGACGAGGCCGCCGGCAGCGCCCGCCACCTCGCCCACGCAGCCCGGGTGGTGCGCTCGCTGCACCGTGCGGGGATCATCAGGATGGTGCGCGACACCGCCAGCCGCTACTACTGGGCGGTGGTCGACGAGGATCTCCAGTTCGACTTCTCGCTCTTCCACAACCTGTCGCTCTTCCTGGTCGAGGCGCTGGAGGCGCTCGACCCCGAGCAACCCGACTACGCTCTTGACCTGGTCAGCCTGGTCGAAGCGGTGCTCGAGGACCCGGGCGTGATCCTGCGCCAGCAGGTCGACCGGGCCAAGACCGAGCTGCTGGCGCAGCTCAAGGCCGACGGCGTCAGCTACGAGGAGCGCGTCCAGCGCCTCGACGAGGTCGCCCACCCGCAGCCGGGGGGCGATCGCATCCGCGCGGCCTACGACCTGTTCCGGTCCATCCGGCCGTGGCTCGGCCCTCACCTCGTCAGCCCCAAGTCGATCGGCCGCGAGATGCTCGAGGCCTACCACGACTTCGGCGACTACGTCCGTCTGTACGGGCTGCAACGCACCGAGGGAGTGCTGCTGCGCTACGTCTCCCAGCTCTACAAGACCCTCGAGCACAACGTGCCCGACGCCGCCAAGACCGAGCCGGTGTGGGACGTGATCGGGTTCTTCCGCTCGATGCTCGAGCGGGTCGACACCAGCCTGATCGAGGAGTGGGAGTCCCTGCTCCACCCGGAGCTGCGGCTCAGCCGCGCCGCCGTCGACGCCCACGACGCCCACCGTCTGCTCGCCCTCGAGGAGCTGCTCACCGAGCCGCGCAAGCGCACCTCGAGAGTGCGCGCCGAGGTCCACCGGCTGGTCCGGGCGCTTTCCCGCCGGGAGTGGGAGGAGGCCTCCGGCCTGATCCGGCAGGACGAGGCCGATGCGGAGACGCTGTGGCCGCCCGAGCGGCTCGAGGCCGCATTGGCGCCGTTCTTCGAGCGCTTCTCAGGAGCTGGTGTTCGACCCCCGAGCCCGTCTCGCCGAGCACACCCAGCTCGAGCCGGCCGCCGGTCGCGTCTGGCGGGTCACGCAGGTGCTGCTCGACCCCGAGGACGAGAACCTCTGGTACCTCGAGGGCACGGTGGACCTGACCCGGCCCGAGGCTCTCGACGGCCCGCTGATCGCGCTGCGGCACATCGGATCCTGAACCTGGAGGCAGGGAGGGACCTCAGCGCGGGCCGTGCCCACCACCCATGTGACCGGTGAGCGGACGCTTCCGCTGCCGTTCAAGGGGAGGCAGGAACCCGGGATCGGGCAGGGGGCGGCTGGCAGGCGGGATCGGCCCCCGCAGAGCCGCCCGTTCCCGGCCCCGACCCAGATCGCGGCGCTCCCCTGGCGACCGATCGGCATACTTGTACACTTGATCCCGTGCCGTACCGGGTTTTCCAGGCGCGTTTCCCCGAGGCGGCGGCCGAGCTCGTCGGCGGGCTCGCGAACCGCTGGGGGCGATACGCCGCCCAGCCTCGACGCGTGCTCGCGGATGTCCGGCGCGGAGAGATCCGCGCCGACGTTCTCGCCGGGCTGACCGTCGCCCTGGTCGGTCTGCCCCAGGCGATCGCCTATGCGGCGATCGCCAACCTCCCGCCACACTACGGCCTCTACTCGGCGATCGTGGCCTCGATCGTCGGTGCGCTGTGGGGCTCGTCCCGGCATCTGTCCACCGGGCCGACCAACGCGGCCAGCCTGCTCCTGCTCGCGATCCTGGTTCCGGTGATCCCACCGGACTCGCCCCAGTTCCTGGTCGCGGCGTCGCTGATGGCGATCCTGGTCGGCGTGCTCCGAATCGGCTTCGGGCTTGCAGGGCTCGGGCTGATGGTGAACTTCGTGTCGCGAGGGGTCCTGCTCGGGTTCACCGCCGGCGCCGGCGCGCTGATCGCGATCAACCAGCTCCGCCACCTCCTCAGGCTCGCCCTGCCGGCCGGGTCCGACACCCGCGCGATCGTCAGCGCCGCCGTCGACCCGGCGAGCACCCACCTCCCCAGCCTCGCGCTCGGCCTGGGAGCGATCGCGGTCACCCTGCTCGTCAACCGGCTGCTGCCCAGGCTCCCGGGCTCCCTCGTCGCCCTGGTCGTGATCACGGTGGTCGTGGTAGCGATCGGACCCGCGCAGCTCGGGGTGGCGGTCGTGGGTTCGATTCCGGGCGCCCTTCCCGAGCCGACCGACCTGCTCGCGGTGTGGGACCTGATCCGCACCGGAGCGCCCCGCTCGCTGCTCACCGGTGCGCTCGCGATCGCACTGCTGGGGCTGGTCGAGGCGGTGTCGATCAGCCGCACCATCGCACGTTCGACCGGCCAGCGCCTGGACGTCAATCAGGAGTTCGTCGGCCAGGGGCTCGCCAACATCGCGGCGGGCCTGTTCTCGGGCTACACCTGCTCCGGCTCGTTCACCCGCTCGGCGGTCAACCACCAGGCCGGCGCGAAGACCGGCCTGTCGGGAGTCTTCGCGGGTCTCTTCGTCCTGCTCGGCACCCTCGCCGCTGCCCCGTGGCTGGCCGACCTGCCCCGCGCCGGCCTCGCCGGGGTGCTGATGCTGGTGGCGTGGGGCATGATCGATCGTGAGGGCATCCGCCGCGTCTTCCACGCCTCGCGCCCCGAGAGCGCGGTCATGGTGCTGACCTTCCTGGCGACCCTCCTGATTCCGCTCGAGCTGGCGGTGCTGTCGGGGGTGCTGTTCTCGCTCGCGATGTACCTCTACAGCGCGAGCGTGCCGAGGGTGGTACCGGTGGTTCCGGACCCCACCTTCCGTCACCTCGTCGAGCAGTCTCCCGGCGGCCCCCAATGCTGTCAGCTCGCGGTCATGAACATCCGCGGCGCACTCTTCTTCGGCGCCACCGACCACGTCGAACGAGAGCTGTTGACGCTGCTCGAAGGTGAGCATCCGCGACGCTGGCTGGTGCTGCGCATGCACGGGGTCGACCAGTGCGACTTCACCGGCGTCGAGATGCTGGAGAGCCTCGTCACGACCTTCCGCGAGCGCGGGGGGGACGTCTTCCTGGTACAGATCCGTCCACCGGTCGAGGAGCTCCTCGAGAGGTCCGGATTCTTCGGGCTGCTCGGCCGCGACCACGTGCTCGACCCGGAGAGCGCCATCGACTCGCTCTTCGAGTCCGTGGTCGACCCCGCCGTCTGCTGGTACAGCTGCTCGAGCCGGGTCTTCGCCGAGTGCCAGGCAATCCCCAAGCACCTCGAGTCGATCGTGATCCCGCCCCACCGTCCGCGGGCGGTCGACCGCTGGCGCGAGCTGGGGGTCGAGGAGCTCGAACGAAAAGTCGCGGCCGAGAACGGGCTGGTGGTCGACGTTCGCGAGCCCGAGGAGTATGAGCACGGCCACGTCCACGAGGCGCTCGCCCTGCCCTTGAGGACGCTGTTCGTGGACCGCCCCGAGCTGCCGCGGGACCGGCCGCTGATCCTGGTCTGCCGATCCGGTCGCCGCAGCCTCCGGGCACTGCGGCTGCTGCTCGAGCTCGGCTACGAAGACGTCTACATGCTCAAGGGTGGCGTGCTCAACTGGAAGGCGACCGACCACCCTCTCGAAATCGAGTAGACGCTCGGCTTTCGGCCGGGGATCAGCGCCCGCTCACGACCCCCGCATAGGCCTCCACCGCGTGGCCGAGCACGTCCATCGCCCGGGCCAGGGTCGGGGCGTCGTACATGAAGGCCAGCCGCACCTCGTCCTCACCGAGCCCAGGGGAGACGTAGAAGCCGGGACCCGGCGCGAGGCAGATCGTGGCTCCCTGATGCGTGAAGTCCCTGAGCAGCCAGACCGCGAAGTCCTCGGCGCTGCCGACCGGGAGTCGGGTCATGGTGTAGAACGAGCCCTCGCTGCGGTGGGGCGAGACCCCGGGCAGTCGGCCGAGTCCACGGTAGACCGCGTCGCGCCGTCCCTGGTACTCGCCCCGCAGGCCCTCGGAGTAGGATCGGCCGTGGACCAGCATCGGCACCACCATGAGCTGCTCTGCGGTCGGAACCGAGAGCCGGGCCTGGCAGAAGCGCAGCGCGACGTCGATCACCTCGCGGTTGTGGCTCGCCATGCAGCCGATCCGCACGCCACAGGCGTTGAACCGCTTCGACACGCTGTCGACCACGATGATCCGGTCGGCGAGGTCCGCGTAGCGGGTGAAGGACCGCACCGAGCCGCCGTCGAAGACGAACTCCCGGTAGACCTCGTCGCAGACCACGAACAGGTCGTGCTCGACCGCCACCCGTGCGATCGCGTCGAGCTCGGGCTCGGTGTACACCGTCCCGGTCGGGTTCGACGGGTTGCACAGCAGGATCGCCTTGGTGCGGGGTCCGATCCGCTCCCTGAGCCGCTGCTCGGTGCCGAAGTGATAGGCGTCCTCGACCCTGAGCGTGATCGGGACCATGGTCACGTCAGCCTGGGCTGCGAAGCTCAGGTAGTTGGTGTAGCAGGGCTCGAAGACCAGCACCTCGCCGCCGCCCCCCGCGACCACGGCGAGGGTGAAGGTGATCGCCTCCGAGGCGCCGGCGGTGACCAGGATCTGGTCCGCGGCGAAGTCGATCCCCCAGCTCGAGAAGAAGGCGCTCCAGGCCTCGCGCGCCTCCGGCAGCCCCTCCGAGGGCGCGTACGCGAGACGGCTCAGCGCGAGGCCGTGCAGCTCGGCGATCATCTCGGGCGGGGTCGGCATGTCCGGCTGGCCGATGTTGAGGTAGATGACCTCGGTGCCGCGGGCCTCGGCCGCGCGCGCATGGGGCGCCAGCTTGCGGATCGGTGAGGCCTGGAGACGGGCGGACTTCTGCGACAGCGACGGCATGCACGACCTCCCGGGCCGGCTGGCCCCGCCGGATTGTACCGCGGCGAGCCGGCTCGGACGATGAACAGGACATCGAGCCCAGCCCGCCGGCGGCTGAGGATAGAATGTCGGGAATCTCGATCGGAGGGCCATTCGCTCCCGATGCTCGGCACCTGGCGAAAGATCCGCGGCCGCGTGACCCTGCGCCTCCTGTGGGACCTGTTCATGGTCTGGGTGGCGCTGGTCAACCTGAGTCTGATCGTGTTCGACCTCACCTACCTGTGGTTGAGGCCGACCTACTTCCACTACCTCCCGGTGGTCACCCGGGTCTACGACCCGGTCAAGGGCATCGAGCCCCACCCCCTGACCCGGCGTCTTCTCGACGAGCTGGAGGCCGCCACCACCTTGGCCGACCTCGCACCGGGCTCGCCGGAGCTGACCGAGCGGCTCGGCGAGCTCCGGGTGCTGACGCGGCGGATCCTGGCGGAGAACCCGTTCGAACGCGCCGGGCTCGGCCACTACCTCGAGCTGCTCAAGCAGTCCATCCGCCACGAGACCGGAGTTCCGGTCGCCGAGCTTGCGGATCCGACCAGGATCGACGACCTCACCGGGGGGCTGTGGTCGGGCGACGACGGCGAGCTCCGCCGCCGGCTCGAACGCCTCCGGCTCGAGTGGCAGCCGCTGCTGGAGGAGAACTACTTCCGGGAGTTCGACCGCAACGGCCGCCTGATCGACCACTTCTGGATCCTCGACCTGCCCTTCCTGGTGCTGTTCTGGATCGAGTTCACCGTGCGCTGGATCCACGCCGTCCGCCATCGCACCTATGCCCGCTGGTTCTTCTTCCCGATCTTCAACTGGTACGACGTGCTCGGGCTGGTGCCGGTGACCCTGCTGCGGCCGTTCCGGCTCCTGCGCGCCGTCTCGATGTACATGCGGCTGCGGCGAAGCGACCTGTCCAGCGTCGGCAAGGACGTGTTCAGCCGCACCGTCGCCTACATCACCAACATCGTCACCGAGGAGGTTTCCGATCGAGTGGCGATCCGGATCCTCGAAGAGCTCGCGGAGGAGATCCGCAACGGCACCCACCGACGGATCGTCTACGACGCGGTCGGCAGCCGGCGCCAGGAGATCGAGGCGGTGGCGGTGTCTCAGATCCGCGGCTTCCTGACCGACCCGGAGCTGCTCGAGCGCATCCGCGAGCTGGCCCGCCTCAACCTCGCCAACGCGGTCGACCAGACCGACTCCCTGCGCGCTGTACCGCTGCCGAACGCGGTGCTGCGCCCGGTGATCCGTCTGGTCGGCGAGGTCATTCTCGACACCACCCTCGAGACCGTGCAGGCCACCCTCGACAGCGACGACGGCCAGGAGGCGGTGCGGTCGGTGGCGTCGGCGGCCCTGGACCGGGTCTTCCAAGGCCCGGGGCTCGACGAGGCCGAGCACCTGATCCGAGAGATCAGCCTGAACGTGATCGACGAGATGAAGGCGACAGTGGCGGTCAAGAAGTGGGCCATGCCGAAGGACGACCAGCTTCCCCGCTCCCTTGCCGAGGCCCTCGACGAGATCGCCGAGACCGATCCCGAGAATCCCGCCGTTCCGGCGGCGCAGGCGATCCAGACTGACCACCAAGACACCACGACACCAAGCTGAGAGCGGGAGGGCACATAAGACCTCTCCTTCACGGCCGCGGTTTCACAATCCTCGCCCCAGGACGGTTCTGAGCTTCTCGACCGACGGATTGAGGCCCTGCTCGGCTCAGGGGCTCTCTTGGTGTCGTGGTGGTCTTCCTTCTCTCTTCCGGTCATGGCCGGGTTGACAGGCGGACGGGGCGGGTGCGAGGATCGCGCGGTGATCGATCGCGACGCCCACGCCGCAGCCCTGCACGCCATGGCCATGGCCATGCGCATGCCCGCGCTGCGGGTCGTGAGCGGGCGGTCCCTCCCCATCCTCTAGCTCCACCGTCACCGACGCTCACCGGCCCGCAGCGCACCTCGCTGCGGGATTGTCGTCTTCGGGCCCCGGCGCGGCGTGGGCGTCGCCGACGGAGGAACCCGATGAGCACCCCCTGGAAGCTGGAGACCACGTGCCTGCACGGCGGCCACCAGGTGGACGGCACCACGCGCTCGCGCGCGGTCCCGATCTACCAGACCACGTCGTACCTCTTCGACGACACCGCCCACGCCGCGCGCCTGTTCGCGCTCGAGCAGCCCGGCAACATCTACACCCGGATCGGCAACCCGACCACCGAGGTCTTCGAGCGCCGGATGGCGCTGCTCGAGGGCGGCTCGGCGGCCGTCGCCGTCGCCTCCGGCCAGGCCGCCGCGACGCTGACTCTGCTCACCCTGGCCGAGGCCGGCGACGAGGTCGTCGCCTCGTCACGGCTCTACGGCGGGACCACCAACCTGCTCAAGGTGACGCTCGGCCGCCTCGGCATCCGGACCCGCTTCGTCGGCGACCCGACGCCACAGGCGGTCGGGGCCGCGATCGGAGCGCGGACCAGGGCGGTACTGGTCGAGACCATCGGCAATCCCGGCGGCGACGTCGCCGACCTGCCGGCGCTGGCCGAGGTCGCACACCGCTCCGGCGTGCCGCTGGTGGTCGACAACACGGCCGCGACTCCGTACCTGTGCCGGCCGATCGCCCATGGCGCCGACATCGTCTTCCACTCCGCCACCAAGTTCATCGGCGGCCACGGCACCGCGATCGGGGGCGTGATCGTCGACTCCGGCCGGTTCCCCTGGGACAACGGCCGCTTCCCCCGCTTCACCGAGCCCTCCGTGGGTTACCACGGGCTCCGGTTCTGGGAGGCGTTCGGCCCGCACAGCGCGACCGGCAACATCGCGTTCGCGATCCGCGCCCGGGTCGAGCAGCTCCGCGATCTCGGACCCGCGCTCGCACCGTTCAACGCCTTTCTCTTCCTCCAGGGACTCGAGACCCTGCCGCTCAGAATGCAGCGCCACGCCGACAACGCGAGTGCCGTTGCCCGACACCTCCAGGCTCACCCCAAGGTGGCCTGGGTCTCCTACCCGGGCCTGCCCGACCACCCCAGCCACTCAACCGCGCGGCGGGTGCTCGAGCGCGGCTTCGGCGCGATCCTGACCTTCGGCGTCGTCGGCGGCCGCGAGGCCGCCCGGCGGGTGGTCGACCGGGTCGAGCTGATCTCGCTGCTGGCCAACATCGGCGATGCCCGGACCCTGATCATCCACCCCGCCAGCACCACCCACCAGCAGCTCAGCGAGGCCGAACGCCTCGCGTCCGGGGTGACGGAGGACCAGATCCGGCTCTCGGTGGGTCTGGAGCATCTCGACGACCTGGTGGCGGACCTCGAGCAGGCCCTGGAGGCGGCATGAGCACCGCGGTCGCGATCCGCGACTCCCCCGCTCCGACCCTCGACCTCGGCGGGCCGCTCGCACTCGAGGCGGGCGGCGTGCTGCCGCGGGTGACCGTCGCCTACGAGGCCTGGGGCGAGCTCGGCCCCCGCGCCGACAACGCCGTGCTGGTCTGCCACGCCCTCACCGGCTCGTCCCACGCCGGCGGCGACGACGGCTGGTGGGAGGGTCTGATCGGGCCCGGCCGCGCGCTCGACACGCGCCGGTTCTTCGTCGTCTGCGCGAACCTACTCGGTAGCTGTTACGGCAGCACCGGGCCCCTCTGTCGAGACCCCCGCACCGGCAGGCCCTACGGCCCGGCGTTTCCGCTGGTGACCCCGCGCGACATGGTCGCCGCCCAGGCGGCCCTGCTCGATCGGCTCGGGGTCCGTTCCCTCGCCGCGGTGGTCGGCGGCTCGCTCGGGGGAATGCTGGTCTGGCAGTGGCTGGTCGACCATCCCGAGCGGGTCCGGCGCGGCGTGCCGATCGCCTCGACCCCGCGCGCCACCGCATGGACCATCGGGCTCAACGCGGTCGCCCGGGAGGCGATACTCGGCGACCCGGAGTGGAACGACGGTTGCCCCGGCCCGGGCTTCAGGGGCCTCGACCTCGCGCGCCGGATCGCGATGCTGAGCTACCGAAGCCCCGCCGAGCTCGAAGCGCGGTTCGGCCGCCGAGCCCGCGGGGAGCCCGATGGGGGCGTCCCCGCCCGCGGCGCCCGATGGGAGGTCGCCAGCTATCTCCGCCGCCACGGCGAGAAGCTGGTGCGACGATTCGACCCCGCCAGCTATCTGGCCCTGACCGACGCCATGGACCGGCACGACATTTCGCGCGGCCTCGGCGACCTCGACCGGGCGTTCCGGCGGATCCGGTCTCGGGTGCTCGCGATCGGCATCTCGAGCGACGTGCTCTTCCCACCCTCGGACCTGGCGCAGAGTGTCCGGCGGCTGCTGCGGCTCGGCATCGACGCCCGCTACTCGGAGCTGGCCTCGATTCACGGCCACGATGCCTTCTTGATCGAACTCGATGCAGTCGGCGACCTGATCGGCGGTTTCCTGGCCGAGCCGGAGGGAGGAACGCCATGCGCGTGCTGAAGTTCGGCGGGACCTCGGTGGGCGACCCCGGATGCGCGCGGACCGTGGTCGATCTGGTCACCCGGCGTTCGCACGAGGGTTTGGTGGTGGTGCTGTCCGCGACCTCGGGCACCACCGACCGGCTGGCGGCGATCGGCGAGGCGGCCGCCGCCGGTCGGCTCCGCCACGCCCTCGCCGGGGTGGCGACGCTGCGCGAGTCGCACCGCCGCCTGCTCGACGAGCTGGTGCCTGCGGGTGGACGACGCGAGGCGGTCGCGGCCCGATGCCGGTCGCTGCTCGACCGGGTCGAGGCGATGGCGCGGGGCGCCGCCGCGCTCGGCGACCTTTCGGCAACCGCCGCCGCCCGGTTGATCGCCCACGGTGAGCGGCTCTCGACCCGGATCCTCACCGCAGCGCTGGCGGCGGAGGGGCTGCCCGTCCACGAGGTCGACGCCGCCGGGATCGTGGTTGCCGAGGGCGACCCCCTTGCCGGCGAAGCGGTGCTCGAGGCGACCCGCGAGCGCGCCCGATCCCAGCTCGAGCCGCTCCTCGAAGCCGGCTCGATCGTGCTCACCCAGGGCTTCGTCGCCTCGAGCCCGGCCGGCACCCCGATGACCCTCGGCCGGGGAGGCTCGGACTGGACGGCGACCCTGCTCGGCGCCTGCCTCGGCGCCGAGGAGGTCGAGATCTGGACCGACGTCGACGGCATCATGACCGCGGACCCCAGCCTGGTCCCGGCGGCCCGGCCGATCCCGGCGATGAGCTTCGCCGAGGCCGCCGAGCTGGCGGCGTTCGGCGCCCGGGTGCTCCACCCGCGCACGCTGCTGCCGGCAATCGAGCGCGGCATCCCGGTGCGGGTGCTCAACACACGGCGTCCCGGGATGGCGGGTACCGTCGTGCTCGCCGACGTCCCGCCGGACCCCCGTCCGGTGCGCAGCATCGCCTACAAGGAAGGCCTGACCATGGTGCAGCTGGTCTCCGCCCGCATGTTCAAGGCGCACGGATTCCTGCGGCGGGTGTTCGCGGTCCTCGACCGCCACCGTCTGGCTCCCGACATCGCCGCCACCTCCGAGGTCTCGGTCGCGATGGGCTTCGCGGACGCCGGCCGGCTTCCGGCCGCGCTCGCCGAGCTCGCCGAGCTGGGACGGGTCGATGTCCGCCCCTGCCAGGCCGTGGTGTGCGTGGTCGGCGATCGGCTCAAGGGGGTGCCGGGAATCGTCGCCCAGGTCTTCGCCGACCTCGGCGACGTGCCGGCTTCGCTGGTCTCCTTCGGCGGCTCCGAGATCGCCCTCGGTCTGGTGGTCGACGAGGCCCACCTGGCCGGTGTCGTCCACCGGCTCCACCTGCGCTTCTTCGAGACCCCAACCGCGCTGCCGGTCGCGGCTTCGGCGTGAACGGGACGGTACGATGATGCTGTGACCACGCCGGAGCCGCGCCGCATCCTGCACTGCGACATGGACTGCTTCTATGCCGCGGTCGAGATGCGCGACGACCCAGCGCTCGCCGGCCGGCCGGTGGTGGTCGGAGGTGACCCTCGCGGACGAGGCGTGGTGGCCGCCGCCAGCTACGAGGCGAGGGCGTTCGGAATCCACTCCGCGATGCCCGCCGCCCTGGCGCTCCGGCGCTGCCCACAGGTCGTCTTCGTGCGGCCCGACTTCCCGCGCTATCGCCGGGAGTCCGAGGCGATCTTCGCCATCTACCGCGACTTCACCCCGGTGCTGCAGCCGATGTCGCTGGACGAGGCCTACCTCGACCTCACCGGACGCCTGGGCGGGTATCCGTCGGCGACCGCGATCGCCCAGGAGATCCGTCGTCGGGTGCGCGACGAGCGTCGGCTGACCGTCTCGGTGGGGGTGGCGCCCAACAAGCTGGTGGCCAAGATCGCCTCGGACTTCGACAAGCCCGACGGGCTGACCGTGGTCAAGCCCCGCCAGGTCGAGGCTTTCCTCGCGCCGCTACCGGTGCGGCGGCTGCACGGGGTCGGACCCTCGTCCACCGAGGCCCTCGCCGCCCTCGGCGTGACCACGGTGGCAGAGCTGCGCGCCCTCTCCCTCGACCGGCTGCTCGCCCGCTTCGGCCACTGGGGGCGCACCCTGTGGCAGTACGCGCGGGGCCTCGACGAGCGCCCGGTCCGGACCCACGAGCCGCGCCGCAGCCTCAGCGCCGAACGCACCTTCCGCACCGATCTCGACTCTCTCGACGCGATCGACGGGGTGCTCGCCGCGCTCGCGCGGGAGGTCGGCGACGGGCTCGTCCGCCGCGACCTCGCCGGGCTCACGGTCACGGTGAAGGTGCGCTTCGCCGACTTCACCACCCTGACCCGGTCGCGGACCCTGGCGGCGCCGACCGCCAGCGCCTCGGTACTCGGCGCAGCCGCCCGCGAGCTGGTGCGGCGGACCGAGGCCGGCCGCCGCCCGGTTCGCCTGCTCGGCGTCGGCGCCTCCAACCTCGTCCCCGCCACCCTCGAGCCCCTGCCGCTCTTCGACGAGGCTGCCGAGGCGGCGACGGAAGGGGTCAACCACCAAGACACCAAGACACCAAGCCCCCTCCCAACCGAGATCTCCTGAGCTCAGCGAGGAGGCGACGCCAGACCTGCCACCCCGAGCTTGCATCCGAGAGCCCTCAATCTGCGCTCATCTCTTCGTGTCCTGGTGTCTTGGTGGTGAGCTCTCCGCGGGCCGCTCAGGGTACGCGGCCGAGGCGGAGGAGGAGGGCGTGGGGGTCGTTGGCGAGGATGCCGTCGGCGCCGCTTCGAAGCGCTCGGTCGATCGCCTCGCCGTCGGCGGTGTAGACCAGAACCGCGAAACCGAGGTCCTGGAGCGCGCGTACACGGCGCGGGCTGGCGTCACGCAGCGGCAGCAGTACCAGAGAGATGCCGAGCTCCGCGGCGAGCGCTCCGGGGTCCGGGATCAGGCGACGGCTGGCGAGAATGCCGAGCTCGGCCTCGGGCCCGACGGTGCGCAGCCGGCGCAGGGTGTAGGGGTCGAAGGAGATGAACGTGACCGCACCCGGCGGCGCGAACCCCCGTGCCGTCGCCAGAAGCGCCCTGGCGGCCCCTGGATGGCCGTGAGCGGAGGGCCGGTCGACCTTGACCTCGGCCAGCACGTGGACTCCCCGCCCGACGACCTCGAGGGCTTGCGCAAAGGTCGGGACCCGCCCACCGGGTGCCGCCAGCACTCCCCCGCGCCGTGACTCCAGGCGGCGCAGACGGTGGAGCGCGAGCCGATCGAGCCGCGCCCGCAGACCGGTGGTCCTCCGCAGAGTGGCGTCGTGCAGCAGCACCGGTGCGCCGCCCGCAGTGAAGCGGACGTCGATCTCGATCCCGTCGACCCCCGAGGCTGCCGCCGCGGCCAGGGCGTCGAGGGTGTTCTCGCGGCGCCCCGCCGAGTCGCCGCGGTGTGCGAACGCGAGCGGACGCGACCTCCCCTGGAGGACCGGCCACGACCGGCGCGGTGGCAGTCTCGGACCGTCCACCCGTTCACGATAGCGCGTCGCCGTCGTGTCCTGTCCCGACTCCGAGACGCACCAGACCCACGTGATCGAGATCACGTCGCAAGGGAATGGAAGGGTCGGTCGGATGGCTGTCGTCAACGAGATGGGAGACACAGATGAGCTCACGACTTCAACTGCTCGCCGCTTTGGGCCTGAATCTGCTGCTGGCAGGCGCGGCCCCCCCCGCGGCGGCCGCCCCCCCCATCGACCGGGTGGCGCTGGTTCCGGTGGCGAGCGGTCTCTCCCGCCCGCTCCTGGTCACCCATGCCGGTGACGGCAGCGGCCGGACCTTCCTCGTCGAGCAGACCGGCGCGATCAGGATCCTGGTCGCCGGGTCCGTGCTGCCGACGCCGTTCCTCGATCTCGGATCGAGCGGCGAAGACCTGATCGCCTGCTGCGGAGAGCGCGGCCTGCTCGGGCTCGCCTTCCACCCCGCCTACGCCGTCAACGGCCGCTTCTTCGTCAACTACACCCGCAAGGCGGACGGCGCGACCGTGGTCGCCCGCTACCAGGTGTCGGGAACCGACCGCGACGTCGCCGACCCTTCGAGCGCGCTCCAGCTCTACGTGCTGCCCCAGCCCGAGACCAACCACAACGGCGGGCACCTGGCGTTCGGGCCCGACGGCCTGCTCTACGTGGCCTCCGGCGACGGCGGCGGCGGCGGCGACCCGCTCGAGGCCGCGCAGCGGCTCGACACCCTGCTCGGGAAGATCCTTCGCCTCGACGTCGACGGCGGCACGCCGTACGCGATCCCGGCCTCGAACCCGTTCGTCGGCGTGCCTGGGGCCCGGGAGGAGATCTGGGCTTTCGGACTGCGCAACCCCTGGCGCTTCAGCTTCGACCGCGCGACGGGCGACCTCCTGATCGGCGACGTGGGTCAGGGGTCCCGGGAGGAGGTCAACCGGCAGCCGGCCGCCAGCCTCGGCGGCGAGAACTACGGTTGGGACGTGCTCGAGGGGACCGCGTGCTACGAAGACGTTCCGGCCGGGTCGTGCGCGGCCGCCCTCTCCGGCGGCTCGACCCTGCCCGTGCTCGAGTACACCCACGCCGGCGGCCGGTGCTCGGTCACCGGCGGCCATGTCTACCGCGGCAGCACCCACTCGTCCCTGGCGGGCCGGTACCTCTACGGCGACTACTGCACCGGCGAGGTGTGGCAGAGCGACCCGACGGCGTGGTCGCCGAGCCTGCTCCTCGACACGGCCTACCGGCTCGCCAGCTTCGGCGAGGATGAAGCCGGCAAGCTCTACCTCGCCGACGTGATCGGCGGGACGGTGTCCAGACTCTCTCCATACACCTTCGCCGACGTCGTGCCCGACGCCTTCGCGTGGTCCCAGGTCGAGACCCTTGCGGCGTTCGCGATCACGTCCGGATGCACCGCCGATCTCTACTGCCCCGATGCGTCCGTCACCCGCGCCCAGATGGCCGTCTTCCTGCTCAAGACGGATGAGGGGTCGGGCTACCTCCCGCCCTCCTGTCAAGGGATCTTCTCGGATGTCGCGTGCCCGAGCCTCTTCGCCGACTGGATCGAGGAGCTCGCCGTGCGCGGCATCACCGCCGGCTGCAGCCCATCCGGATACTGCCCCGACGACCCGGTCACCCGCGCTCAGATGGCCGTCTTCCTGCTCAAGACGGTCGAGGGAGCCGGCTACTCTCCGCCCGCGTGCACCGGGGTCTTCGCCGACGTCGCCTGCCCGAGCCTCTTCGCCGACTGGATCGAGGAGCTCGCCGACCGGGGCATCACCGCCGGTTGCAGCCCGACCGACTACTGCCCCGACGATCCCGTCACCCGCGCCCAGATGGCGGTCTTCCTCACGACCGCCTTCGGCCTGCCGGTGACGACCCCGTAGGCGCCAAGCGCGGGCCGTGCCCGCAACCCGAGGGTACGGTGAGCGGGCGCGGTCGCATCCGTCGGAGGGTGCGCGCCTTTCCGGGTTCGGGGCCTCCCGTGCAGCGGGCCGACCGAATCAGAGATCGTAGTAGAGCTCGACCTCGTAGGGGTGCGGGCGCTGGCGGACCGCTCGCTCGTCCTGACGCTTCTGGTTGATCCAGCGTTCGAGGATCTCGCGGCTGAAGACGCCCCCTTCGAGCAGGAAGTCCTGGTCACCGGCGAGTGCGTCGAGGGCCTGGTCGAGGGAGGTCGGCAGGGCGGTGATGGTCGCCCGTCGCTCGGGGCTCCAGCTGAAGATGTCCTCGTCCACCGGGCCGTAGCCGAGCTCCGAGGGGTCGAGGCCGCGCCGGATGCCGTCGATTCCAGCCAGCAGCTGTGCCGCGATCGAGAGGTAGGGGTTGGCGGTCGCGTCCGGCGGTCGGAACTCGATGCGGGCGCTGTCGGCGGTGTTGGCGTACTTCGGGATGCGGATCGCCGCCGACCGGTTCCCGGCCGAGAAGATCGCGCTCACCGGCGCCTCGAAGCCCGGCACCAGGCGCCGGTAGGAGTTGGTCGACGGGTTGGTGAAGGCGAGCACCGCGCCGCCGTGGAGCAGGAGGCCGGCAACGTATGAGCGCGCCTCGCGGGACAGGCTGGCGTAGCCCTCGGCGTCGTAGAAGAGGTTCTCCCCGCCCCGTTCGAGGCGCTGGTGGAAGTGCATGCCCGAGCCGGCCTCGGCGTAGAGCGGCTTCGGCATGAAGGTCGTGGTCAGCCCGTCGGCGAGCGCGGTCATGCGCACCACGTACTTGATCAGCATTCCGGCGTCGCCGGCCTTCAGCAGCGGCAGCAGCGGGGTCTCGATCTCGCACTGGCCGGGCCCTCCGACCTCGTGGTGGTGGTACTTGACCGGCACTCCCATGGCGTCGAGGTGGCGACAGATGCGCGACCTGAGGTTGAACAGCCGGTCGCGCGGTGGGATCGCGTGGTAGCCGCCGTGGCGCGGCATCGCGTAGCCGTCGCCGAGCTGGTGGCTGCGCCAGTCGCCCTCGTCCGACTCGACCCGGTAGCTGGCCACGTTCATGGCGTTCTCGTAGGTGACCGACTGAAAGACGTAGAACTCGAACTCCGGCCCCCACCAGCTGGCGTCGGCGACGGCGGTCGAGCGCAGCAGCTCCTCGGCCCGCACGGCGATCGAGCGGGGGTCGTAGGGGAACAGGCGCCTCGTGTCGGCCTCGAGGATGGTGCAGACGAAGCTCAGCGTCGGCAGCTCCCAGAACGGGTCGACGAACCCGGTGGCGAGGTCCGGCACCATCACCATGTCCCCCGAGCTGATGCCCTTGAACCCGACCGACGAGCCGTCGAACCCGATCCCGCGCTCCATCAGCTCGGCGCCGAACCGGTTCGCCGACAGGGTCACGTGGTGCCATCGGCCCCACAGGTCGCAGAACTTCAGGTCGATCTGCTCGATCTCGTGCTCGTGGATGAACGCGGTGGCGTCGTCGAGGGAGCGGAACATGAGGCCTCCATGGCGGCTCGCAGTGAGCCGGTCGACCGCATGTTACCAGTTTCACAAGCGCTGGGCGGAGCGGGGACGGGATGCGCTGCGCTACACTGGGCCCACCACCACCAGGAACCGAGGAGGCCACCATGTCCGCCATGCCCCCGCCGCCCCCGCCGATCGAGCCCGGAGCCCCGACCGCCGCCGCCGCCCCGCCGGCGCACCCGCTGCCCTGGGAGCAGCCCGACCGGCCGTTCGTCGAGGCCCTGTTCGAAACCGTCAAGCTGTTCGTTGTGCAGCCGAAGGCTGCCTACGACCGGATGCAGAAGGCGGGCGACCTGGCTCGGCCGGTGCTCTACGCGGTGATCATCGGCTGGATCGGGGTCTTCTTCGGACAGCTCTACTCGATCGCTCTGTCCGGCTTCCAGATGGACATGATGCGCAACATGGGCGTGCCGGGCGGCTACGGCGGGGCCGGCATGTCGACCGCCATGAACCTGGGGATCATCGTCCTGGCGCCGGTCCTGATCCTGATCTGGCTGGCGATCGAGACCGTGGTCTTCCACCTCTGCCTGATGCTGGCGGGCGGCGCCAACGGCGGCTTCGACACCACCCTGAGGACCTGCTGCTATGCGACCACGGCCCAGCTGGCGGGCATCATCCCGCTCTGCGGCGGGCTCGCGGCCTTGGTCTGGGCGATCGTGCTGCTGATCATCGGGCTCGCGATCGCGCACCGGACCACCCAGGGCAAGGCGGCGGTGGCGGTGTTCCTGCCCCTGGTCCTGTGCTGCGTCTGCGCGGTCGTGCTCGGCGTGATGTTCGGCGCCGGACTGGCCGGGCTCGCCAACCGGTGAGGTTGAGGCCGGCGAGCGTCGAGGAACGACAGCTCGCCGCGCTGTGGGGAGTGGCCGCGGCCGGGGCGCTCGCGCTCCGGCCGTTCTGGCTCGTTCTCGCCCCGACGATGCAGGCCTGCCCGCTGCGCACCCTCACCGGCATCCCGTGCCCGACCTGCGGCACCACCCGGGCCGCGGTCGCCTTCCTGCACGGCGACCTGCTCGGGGCCTTCGTGTGGAACCCCCTGGCCGCGGTCGCCGCGGTGGCCTTCTTCGCTGGTGGCGGGCTCGCGGTCGTCTGGGCGCTGGGCCGTTTGCCGATGCCGGTGGTCCCGCGTCCCCCGGCGTGGGCGGTGCGGCTCGTGGTCGGCCTCTCCCTGGCAGGAACCTGGACCTGGGTCGCGCTCACCCAGTGAGCCGCTGACCTCCGGCGCCCCATTGCCCATTCCCGCTCCGGGCGCCTGGAACGGAGCCCGCGCCTCGAGTTGAGACAGAGTCCTCAACGCTTGAGTGACTGGACTATTACACTCCTCGTCTTGACGATATGAGGAGGTGAGCATATCGTCATTCGCGATCACAGGCGCGGAGAGCCGCCACTCTCGGCACCACGCTTGTGAAGAAGAGCACAAGGAGGTTACGATGCGATCCACCCGGACCCTGATCACCCTCACCGTGGTCGCCACCCTGGCCCTCGGCCTCGCCAACGTCGCCACCGCCGCCCGGAAGGCCGAGCGCGGACAGGAGCTCTTCAAGGAGTTCTGCAAGCCGTGCCATGCCGAGGGCTCGGACAACGGCGAGTACACCCCGATGACCCTCATCCAGGAGCAGTGGGAGCGCTTCTTCGACTCGAAGTACGTGCCCTCGCACCAGGAGGTGCGGGACCCGGCGCACGGCGACACCCCGGTCACCGAGGCGATCTCCGCCGACGACCTGGAGCTGATCCGCGAGTTCGCGATCGACCACGCGGCCGACTCCGAGCACCCGATGACCTGCGGTTGAGCAAGGAGCACACCATGCGACGCACGATTCTGTCACTCGCCCTGGTTGCCGGCCTCGGCCTCGCCGTCGGCCCGGTGTTCGCGGACGACCCCGCCGACGTGACTCCCGAGCAGGTCGAGAAGCTCAAGCAGGAGCTCAAGGA
The DNA here is from genome assembly GCA_963714745.1 of uncultured Acidobacteriota bacterium. Classification (GTDB taxonomy): domain Bacteria; phylum Acidobacteriota; class Thermoanaerobaculia; order Thermoanaerobaculales; family Sulfomarinibacteraceae; genus CAVQPK01. The sequence continues at coordinate 2,434,234 of CAVQPK010000002.1, read as the reverse complement.
GCTCGAGGGCCGCCTGATGAAGGTCGAACGCAAGTCGGCGCTCGACCGGGTCAACTTCACCGGCGACTACCGGTTCGAGGCGCACTCGATCGACGGTGCGATCCCGGACCACTTCAACGGCATGCAGCTGCAGCGCGCCCTGGTCGACACCCTGTTCTACTTCAACGCCAACGGCATGCCGCCGGCCTCGCCCGCGGACGTGCCCAACTTCATCCGCGAGAACTACGCCGACTACCTGTTCTTCAGCAACAACCTGACCTGCGACGCACTGCAGCAGGCGATCGGCTCGTTCCCGCCCGAGATGCGCAACCAGCTGTTGGGCTCGCTGGTGCCGTACACCTTCCAGCAGGGCTACGACTACTCGAACTCGATCCTCTACACCAACCGGCTGCGGCTGCAGATCGACGCCAAGGTCGCCGACAACGTCAACTTCCACGGGCCGGCTCTCGATGTACAAGACCTGGGGCGACTCGACCGGCGTGCAGGTCTTCAACGGCCAGCCGACCTCGATCAACGTCGACGGCACCACCGCCGGCGTGCCCAACTCGGACATCCTGCGCGTCGAGCGCGCCTACTTCACCTGGAAGGACATCGGCGGCGCGCCGATCTACCTCTCGATCGGCCGCCGGCCCTCGACCGACGGCGTGCCGCTCAACTTCCGCCAGGACGAGCCGCGCGGCGGCACGCCGCTGGGCTCGATCATCAACTACCAGTTCGACGGCATCACCGTCGGCTGGCACCTCAGCGAGAACTCCACCTTCCGCCTCTGCTACGGCGTCGGCTACGAGTCCGGCTTCGGCAACGGCGACCAGCTCGAGCTGCCCGCAGGACCGGCTCAAGGACGCCAGCTTCCTCGGCCTCAACTGGGACATCTACAACACCGACGACGATGTTCATCCAGACCACCGTGGCGCGCGCCTTCGACGTCACCGACGGCTTCAACGGACTGGTCGTGCTGCCCGGTCGACCCGGTCACCGGCCAGGACGTCGCCGGCGCCGGTGGTGATGCGCTACTCCCCGTCGGCCAACCTCGGCGACATCGACCTGGGCGAGCGTCGTGTCTCGTCCGCCACGACGGCCCGTTCGACTGGTTCGTCAGCCTGCAACTACATGGAGCTCGAACCCGAACGCGCTCACGACGCCCGTTCGGCGGCCTGTTCTCCGATCCCTTCGACACCCCCGAGAAGCAGGACGGCACGATGTACTACCTGGGCGTGCGCTACAACTTCCCCAACGACAAGACCAAGCTCGGCCTCGAGTACAACCACGGCTCGCGAGTACTGGTTCAACTTCGCGGTCGGCCGAGGACGACATCATCGCCCCCAAGACCAACACCCGCGGCGACGTCTTCGAGGCTCTACCTGACCCACCGCATCCGACAACCGCTTCATCTTCAAGCTCGACTACATCGACTACAGCTACGACTACTCCGGCTCCGGCTGGCACCTGGGCGCGCCGAAGAAGCTCGACTCGATGCCGATCCTCGGCTTCCCGACCTACAACGACGCCTCGAAGTGTCGGTCTGAGCTTCATGGCCCGCTTCTGAACGGGAGTCGAGCATGGCCGCGCGATACTCTGCGCCCTGATCGCCGCGCTCGCGGCCGCCCTGCCGGCGGCCGCGCGGCGCCGACGCTACATCCCATGCCAGGAGTACTTCGAGCACTACGAGGGCACGACGACCTGTCTGGCCTGCCACCAGGACGAGGCGGAGTCCTTCTTCCACTCCAGCACTACCAGTGGCAAGGCGCAGCGCCGGCGAATCTGGTCAACGCCGGCGGCCAGCAGGCTCGGCAAGATCAACATGATCAACGACTTCTGCACGAACCCGGCGCCGAACTGGATCGGCGAGGTGCGGAACTCGCCGACGGCGAGGTGCTCGCGCAGGGCTGCTCGAAGTGCCACGCCGGGCTGCGGCCTGCTGCCCTCGGCCGAGATGAGCCGCTGACCAGCTCGAGAACATCGACTGCCTGATCTGCCACGCCTCGGGCTACCGGCGCGACCTCTACCGGGACGAGGACGGCGGCTGGCAGTGGAAGCCCATCCTGTGGAAGAACCAGGAGGGCCTCGACTCGGTCTCGAAGCGCATCTCGCAGCCCGACCCGCACCATGTGCCTGCGCTGCCACGCCGGCTCCGGCGGCGGCCCGAACTACAAGCGCGGCGACATCGAGTACGCCCTGGCCGACTGCGAGCCGGAGTTCGACGTCCACATGGCGAGCGGACGGCAACGACCTTGCAGTGCATCGACTGCCACGCCGGCGAGAACCACCGGATTCCGGGTCCCGGCGCCGACATCGCCGGCGACGACATGCCCTCGAAGAAGGTGACCTGCGCAGACGACGCCTGCCACGGCGCCACCCCGCACGGGTCCACGGTGCTCGACCGGCACACCGCTCGCGTCTTCTGCACCGCCTGCCACATCCCGGCCTTCGCCAAGGAGGACCCGACCAACGTCCGGCGCGACTGGTCGGCCGGCCGCTGGGACGCCGACAAGGGCAAGCACACCTACACCGGAGAGCTCGCGTCCAACGTCCGGCCGGTGCTGGCGTGGTTCGACGGGACCTCGTTCATGCAGCTGCCCGGCGAGAAGGTGCGCACCAACGCGGCCGGTGAGGTCATGGTCGCCGTCCCCAACGGCGCCAAGGACGACCCGAAATCGAAGCTCTACGCCTTCAAGCTCTACCACGCGGTGATGCCGGTCCTGAAGGAGAAGGGCTGGATTCTCCCGATCGAGACCGGCCACTTCTACCAGACCGGCGACATGGACGCGGCGGTCCGCCGCGCCGCCGAGGAGGTCTACGGCGTCGAGCACGCCGACTACACCTGGATGCCGACGGTGCACTACCAGGGGATCTTCCACGAGGTGCAACCGGCGAAGAACGCGCTCGGCTGCCTCGACTGCCACGGGCCCGACGGCGGCCTCGACTGGACCGGCCTCGGCTACCGGGGCGACCCGCTGGCTCCCTGCCTCGAACCCTCGCACTGACCCGGTTCGACCCTGTCGAGCACGCGCGGCGGGCCTCCGGGCCCGCCGTTTCGTTGTCCCGTGAAGAAATATTTCTGAGACCTACTCTCTTTTATTCTGAGAACTCAGCTCCTGTTCGACTGCAAGTTATCCAATACTCGATCCTTCGAGACCTTCAGAATACCCAGCAATCTACTGTGTTATTGAGCTCAATCGCTCATTCTTCGATTAACCACAGTCGCATACTCTTGACACATGGAAATGAGACTGGCATCGTGACCGTGATGAGACGGATCGACGTCCCCGCCCACCCCTTCGGTCCCGGACGCTGACGCGAGCCCGGCCGCCCGGTGCGGGCGGCGAGCGTGGACACGAAGCCCGACCCCCGCCGACGAACCGCGTTGACTCGCCCCGTCGGCCGGCACCCCGGCCTCGAGGGCAGATCGCCATTTCAGCTCGAAGCAAGGAGGTCAATTCGATGAGCCGGAAAACGACTCTGGCCGTGCTCGTCGTGGCCCTCGCCGCAGTCTGGCCCGTCGCCGCAGGCGACGCGCCGATCTGCGCCGACTGTCACGAGGACGTCACCGCCGGGATGACACACCAGGTCCACATGCGGATCAAGCCCTTCGAGGTGCAGGGCCGGACCGTCGGCTGCGAAGGCTGCCACGGCGACGGTCAGCAGCACGCCGAAGAGGGTGATGCGACGCTGATCCGCACATTCAAGGAGTGGTCGGACGACGACGTCGCGGTCTGCCTCGACTGCCACTCGAACAAGGGCAGCTCGGTCGGACAGACCTCGCGCCACAGCGCGGGTCGGCTGCACGACTGGAACGCCTCGAGCCACGCGGCGGCGGGTCTGGTGTGCTCCGACTGCCATCAGATCCACACCACGTCGCGGCCGCTCGACACCTGCAAGGGCTGTCACACCGAGGTCTACGCCCAGCTCCAGCTGCCCTCCCACCACCCCCTGCGCGAGGGCAAGATGAGCTGCCTGAGCTGCCACGACCCGCACGCCGCGACCGAGGCGCAGCTCAACACCGACATGCGGGTGAACGACCTCTGCACCACCTGCCACCAGCGCCAGGAGGGTCCGTTCATCTTCGAGCACGACCCGGTGGTCGAAGACTGCCGCCTGTGCCACCTGCCCCACGGCGCGGTGGCGAACAACCTCCTCACCGCCAACGAGCCGATGCTCTGCCTGCAGTGCCACGAGTTCCACTTCCACGCCGGCCTGGTCAGCCCTGACGGCGCGGTCGACGTCGGCGGCATCGAGCGGGAGAACCCGCACGGCTCGGCCGGCTTCAACATCGCCTTCACGACCAAGTGCTCTCAGTGTCACTCCCAGATCCACGGCAGCGACCTGCCCTCCCAGGCCCTGGCCAGCGGTGGTCAGGGACTGGTGCGGTGAGGAAGGAGGCAAGGACATGAACACGATGCTCCGCACGTTGCTCGCCGCCCTCCTCGTCGCGATGCCGCTCGCCGCGGCCGCCGACGACGGCGGCGACACCACCACCGGCAAGGTCTGGCTCGGCGGATGGGGCACCGACACCGACGGCTCCCCCGACATGGTCGGCGAGTACGAGCCTGTCGACGGCCGCCCGCTGCTCGGTCTCATGGTGGCCAGCCACCAGCCGTGGGGAAGCCTCACCCTGGATGCCTACACCCGCGACACCGACGACTCCGAGGGCGTGCTCGAGTTCGACCTCGGGCGCGCGGTGCGGTCGCACACCAGCTACTCGACCCTGCTCCACCGTCTCGGCCACGATCCGATGGAGAACCTCGAGGCGACCTCGACCAACGGCAAGGTGGTCATCCACCGCGACCTCAACCCGTTCCAGGACTACGAGCTCGGCTACAGGGTGCTCGAGCACGTGACCGAGATCCAGTTCCCGCACCTGTCGGCGCTCACCCTCACGGTCGGCTACCGCAACCAGAAGCGCGATGGCCACCGCCAGGCCTACACAACGTCCCACTGCGACACCTGCCACATCACCTCGCAGAGCCACCCGGTCAACGAGACCACCGAGGACCTCCAGCTCGAGGCGCAGGTCGTCTTCAAGGGCGGCTCGGTCCGCGCGGGTGTGACCAGCCGGCAGCTCAACCAGGGGTTCTCGGCGCTGTCGCTGCTCTACGACGACGCCCTCCATCCCGAGCTCCGCAAGCCGGTGTTCGACAACCGGCTCCAGTTCGACTCGGCCGAGGGGCCGCAGATGGTCGACCTCTGGCCCGACATCGACAAGGACACCAGCCGGCTCGACCTGCACCTCAACAACGTCGGCGGCTTCGTGGTCAACGGCGGCGCCGTCTGGTCGAAGACCGAGAACCGCTTCACCGGCCTGCAGTCGGAGTACGGCGGCTACATGGTCAACGCCGCCCGGCGCATCGGCTCGAAGTGGCGCCTCGCCTGGTCGGGTCGGGTCTACTCGATCGACAACGACGACGTCTTCGTCGACACCAACGAGCGGGTGACCCCCGTCGGCGCCCACGCCGGCAAGACCTACGAGGACATCTACGGCAAGAACTTCGACTACACCCGGTACTCGGCGCTCAACCGCGACGCGCTCGAGTCACGCCTGGACCTGTCCTACCGGCTCGGCAGCAGCGAAGCGGGGACCCTCAAGTTCGAGTGGGATCTCACCGCCGTCGACCGCGACAACTACCAGGTTCTGGTGAACCAGACCGAAACCACCACCAACGTCCTCGGCGTGAGGTGGCGCGCCCGGCCGGCGAAGAGCCTGCGCCTCGACGCCCGTTACCGCCACGCCGAGATCGACAACCCGTTCATGCTCGTCGACGGGGCGTGCTCGACCCTCGAGTCGCCGCGCTACACCAACCCGTGGAGCCCCGAGACGCCCCAGTACGATTCGTTCCAGGACGCCCGCATCGCCGAGACCACGGCCTCGCCCTCGAGCTGGGACGAGCTCCGGCTCGCCGCCACGGCCAGTCTCGGCGCCTCGGCCAGCCTCACCGGCGTCTACCGCTGGTGGGACGGCGACAACTCCGACGGGGACCTGACCAACTGGTCGAAGAGCTCCCAGTCGGCCACGCTGACCTTCTGGTCGGCGCCGGCGCAGAGCTGGGACTGGTACCTCGGCTACACCTGGATGGACTCGCAGCTGGATGCACCCGCCTGCATCCCCATCTTCGACGGTTGAGCCGGCACCGTCATGGGAGGCCAGGCTGGCTTCTCTCGCGACCTGCTCGCCTACTCGACCGAGTCCAACGTCCTCATGGGCGGCTTCACCGTGCACCCGAACGACCGTTGGGACCTGGGGCTGCACCTGGTGTGGACCAGCTCCGAGGCGGGTCTCGCCCCGTTCGACCTGCCCGCCGACGACTACGTCGCCATCACGCCGCCGGCGGTCTTCGACTTCTCCGAGACCCACACCTACTCCGACCTCGACACCACTCGCATCGACGGCGAGGTCTCGGCCAAGTACCAGATCAACGACGAGTTCCGGCTCTACGGAGCGTGGCGTTACGCCGATTTCTCCGACGACGCGCCCTACCTCTACGACACCTCGGGCTCGTTCACCATGTACACCTTCGCCCTCGGCTGGACCTTCTAGGCCCGGCCGGCAGGAGCTCCCACGGCCCCATCCCACCCGGGATGGGGCCTTCTTCGTGATCGCCGGCAAGAAAGGGCCCGAGCGCGGCGACCGCCCCTCGGCGACCGACCCCCCGGCGAGCCGACCGCCGCCGTCTCGTGCACCCTGCCGCGACCGCAGCCGCCGGCGCCGCGCCGGTCCACACGATGACCGGGTGCAACGACGGGCGGCCGGCGCGAGGCCGGCCGCCGAGAGAGCCCTTCGAGGGGCGGATCAGCTCGCTGCGCTGAAGCTGTGGCAGCCCGAGCAGTCGATCCGCTCGCTGTCCACGTGCTTGCGATGGACGTCGTAGAACCCCAGCTCTTTCCGGCCGTGACAGCTCTGGCACAGCGGCTTGCCGTTGCGGGTGGCCAGCGGGGTGTAGCCGAGCGCGGCGAAGTCGAGTCGACCGGCTGCAGGGTGGCAGCTCGCGCAGGACAGTGCCTGCTCCTTGGGGGCCACCTCGTGGAAGATCCCCATCCAGCGCTCGGTCTCGGCGAACTCGTGGCCGCGATCCTGCCATCCCACCGCTGCCACGCCCTGCTCCACCGCGGCATCGACGGCGCCGGTCTGGAAGAACACCCCGATCTTGAGCGGAAGGAGGACCCTGGTGGCGGGGTCGATCGGCTGCAGCGCGGTGTGGCGCTTGAACGGGAAGATCCTCGCGCCGGGGCTGCCGACCGTCCCGACCGGCTCCGACATCACGATCCGTCCGCTCGGCCCCGGCACCGCCGGGTCACCGAACTGGTAGAACGACGACGTGCCGTTCCAGAACCGATACTGCGGAACCACGTTCGTCGCCGCGGTGTGGTGCGGCTCGTACAGCCGCTTGACCGGGTCGATGTCGCCAGGAGCGCTCCAATCGCGGTGCATGTCGGTCGCCGCGGCCTTCGCGAACCGTGGAATGTGACAGGTCGTGCAGTCGACCCGCGCGGTGTGGCGGTTCAGCCTGCTGTCCCCGTGCGGAGCCGAGGGGTGGCAGTTGGTGCAGCGCACCGGGTCGTGGCTGTCGAGCGGACGCAGATCCGAGCCGCGGCCGGCGATCCGGTGGTTCGCGGCGGTGTGGCAGTCGAGGCATGCGAGGCCGGCGCCGCCTGCGGAGGCCGGCGCCATGTGCACGTCGACGGCGACGCTCGGGTCGCGGTGCGCCTCTTCGATGTCGCCCCGCTTGAAGTTGTTCCCCCCTCCGGCACGGGCATGGCAGTTGAGGCAGATGCCGCTGGTTGGCCGCTCGATCCGCCACGCGGCCTCGAGGGCCGTCATCCCCATCCGCATCTCGTCGGGTACCAACCTGAGCTGGTCGCCGATCCTCGCGACCGTGCGCCGGTACGGGGCGGAGTGGCACACCAGGCAATCGATGTTGCCGAGCTGCTCGTCGGTCGGATCCGGCGCCGGCTTGAGACCCAGGCCGGCATGGCAGAGAGCGCATCCGCCGTCCACCGTCACCCCGTCGAGATTCGTCATCCGACCGATCCAGTTGATGTCGGGGTAGATGCAGAAATCGTTGATCCCGCCCAGCTTGCCGGCCTCTTGCCCGGACAGTCCGACGGTCGCCGAAGCGTCCCCGCGCCACTGGTAGTGCACCGAGCCATGGACCTCGAGACCCTGGTTGGGGTGGCACCCGAGGCAGGTCGCCGTGCCCTCCCACACCTGGAACCGGCCGGCATGGGAGCCGACCTCTCCCCCTCCCAGCGACCGGACCGGCACTCGCTTCGATGCCCGACGGGGCACACCTCCGCTGAGATACGACGAGGTGACGACCACCGGGGTCGCGACCGTGGCGCCCCCGGGCGCTTCACCCTCGCCCACCGGCGCGCGTTCGCCTCCCTTCCGTTCGCCCCCCCCGAGCTCGAGATCTCCCGCAGCGGCAGCAAGAGATGCCAGCACCACCACACTCCAAGCCGCGGCCACCACACCCGAGAGCTTCCTCGTCATGGTCGTCTCCAGTCTGTTCCCCCGGGAGAATCCGGGCAGGAGTAATTATACACATGAGCATATTTGCGATTAGTGATTTGAATGACAGGAACCAACATGAGATTTCGTCTGGGAGATGTCCGGCGACGAGCGCGCAGGCCGAACACCGCCCGGGACACCCTCCTTCGGCTGCTGCCCCCCTCCGTACCGTGCGGAACGGGCCCTCGTCCGGACCCGGAACGCCTCAGCGGCTCGGGCCCGTTGCGGGGCTCAGAAGGTCTCCTTGGTGGAAACCAGCCACTGGACGGCCGCGATCCCGTCCGCGCGGTCGAGGGGAAAGGCCACGTCGAAGTGGACCATGCTGCCGTGCGAGGACCGGCTGGACGCCACCCGGAGCCCGAAGCCGACGTCCCGGAGCAGACCGCGCTCGCTCGCCGAGGCCGTTCCGGGCGTCCACGCCTTGCCGACGTCGAGGAAGACCGCCGCACCGAGATGGGCGAGCCGGAACGGATACCAGTCGGTGTAGAACCTCTGCTCGAGGGTGAGCAGCGTGCGGCGGGTGCCGCTCTGGTACCGAAGGGGATATCCACGCAGACCGCTGTCACCGCCGAGCGGCAGCTGGACCTCGGCATCCAACCCCGAGCCGGCGGCCAGCTCGACGGCAGCGAAGAAGAGGTGGCGGCCGAAGGTCCGGCGATACCAACGGACCCGACTCCCGGCGATGACGTCCTCGAACCCTCCTCCGCCCCAGCGACCGGAGACCGAGCCGTCGGCGAGGACCAGCCCGCGCTCACCGGCGTTGCGGCCGGTCGACCCGCTCAGGCTGAAGATCGCGGCATCGCGGTCGGATCCGAACGAGGCGCCGGCCAGGCCGAGACGGGCCGCGGCCCGTGGCGCGAGGTTCAGGTCCTCGGTCCGCGCGATGCTGTCGACGTTTCGCACCGTGACGAAACCGTCCCGGATCAGCTCGACCCCCAGCCAGGGGTAGACCAGCCGGCGATCTTCGGGCGGGGCGCCGCCCCCGTCCTCGACCTCGGTGAAGCGGTGCTCGTCCCAGGTCGCCCCGAAGCTGAGCCGCAGGGCCCGCCCCCTGTCGAACCCGCGCGAGCGGCCCCAGAACACCTCGGCGAAGTCGATCTCGTGGCCGAACCGCCGGCCGACCTCGCCCAGGGTGTACAGGCTGTCGACCCTGGTCTCGTCGAGCACCCGCAGGCCGGCGGCCCGGCGGGTGTCGAGGCTGTAGAACGGCCGCTCGATCTCGACCAGCCGCAGGTGGCCGTCGCTGTTGTCCTCCAGCCACGCCTCGAGCCGGATCCACCGCCCGAGCAGGTTGAGGTCGCGGTAGCGCAGCCGCTGGATGGTCCGCTCGACGTCCTGCCGGTGCTCCAGCGACAGGTCCTTTCCCCAACCGAGGAAGTTCTTGTCCTGGAGCTCGAAGCTGAAGGTGTTTTCACCGCCCTCCCGCCCGAACGAGGTGCCGACGGTCAGCGTCCACACGTCACGGGTGAAGACCTCGAGGTCGACCGAGCCGCCGGCACACCCGGCGACCCGGATCCGCGCGTCATAGGTGTAGGGGGTGCTCCTCAGGACCCGCTCGGATTCTTCGACGAGCCGGGGCGAGAACGGCTCACCCTCGGCGATCAGCAGCTGTCGTCGCACGACCGAGTCCCTGGTCCGGATGTGAAGCCGGTTCGCGAGTCGGAACAGGCGCCGGTCCTCGTCGGGCCGGGTGGTGTCGAAGATCTCACCCACGTTCAGGGTGATGGTGCCGACCGTCGCGCCGGCCCGCGCGAGCTCCGTGCGGTCGCACCCCGGCGCGTCCGGGGCCACGAACACCTCCTGGGCGGAAGATGTGGCGACGAAGCCCACCATCATGGCCACGGCAACGACCAGCGCGTACAGGAAGGCTCTGCGAGCCCGCTCCTCCGTCGACCGGAAGCGTCGATGCCGCCTCCGGCCCCTGACCCGGGCCGGCCGCGCGCCGGCCAGCCGCCTCGCGCCTGTGCAGGTCATCCGTCGAGGGTACGCCATGGGTCGAGCTCGGTCTCCGGTCCGCTACGGAGTGGCCCCGGCCTCGGTGAGCCCGCGCACTCCCCACCGGTGAACCAGCTCACCGCCCAGCGCCGCGGACCGCACGAGCAGCAGCAGCGCCGCCAGGTAGCACGCGAGAAAGACCAGATGGACAGCGAGCAGGAGCCCCGGCGTGATCCGCCGGCGTGTCACTGCAGGCAGGACCAGCAGGACGAGGTAGGTCGCGGCGAGGGCTGCGGAGACGGTCCGGGTCGTCTCCCCCGCGAGCCCGTGCTGCTCGACCACGGCCGCAGGCTCGGGAGGCAGGGTGCGGTGGATCCCGGCGGCAGCCTCGCCGGTCTCGACCGCCACGAACGCCCCAGCGGCGCCGATCACCATCACGACCGCGGCGGCGAGCCGCAGCCCGGCGGCGAAGCGCCCCCGGACCAGGGCCAGGGCGGCCAACAGCGCGGCGACCGGGAGCAGCGCGACGGGAAAGTGCACCACTGCCGGGTGGAGCTCGGTCCAGGCTGGAATCGACGGCAGCATCACTCTCCGGGGCCTCCGCGCGCGGAGTGTAGCCGAGCCGGCGTCCGGTCCGCTCGGGTCGCCGCGACCCACCGGGCGGGTCGCAGAGACCCGACCTGCGTCGGATCCGGCCCGGCAGCAGCCCATCGTGTCTCGGCTCGCCTCGGGACATGCGCTGCGACCAGCCATCAACCCTGTTCGTATCTGCATCTTTTTGATGAGTTTACCCTCGCATCTCGGCGGGTCGGGCGGAGCCCGTGTAGTCGCCGGCCCCGCCCCGATCTGGTTGGCACGGCGATTGCCCTGCAACGACAACGACACCGGCAACCGACCGCCGTGTCGAGGGAGGAACTCACCATGACCGATCGACTGTCGACCCGACTCGCCGTGATCGCCCTGCTCGCCGCCGCCGCCGTGGTATCGGCACAGGGCGTCCCCAACCCAGACGGCGCCTCGGCCTGCCAGCAGGCGCTCATCGAGCGCTTCGAGCTGCTGCCCGTCGAGCCGCTCTCCGACCTGGAGACCGCCGAGATCCTCTTCCTGCGCGAGGAGGAGAAGCTCGCCCGGGACGTCTACCTGACGCTCTCGCTGCACTGGGATCTGCCCTTGTTCGATCGCATCCCCCGTTCCGAGCAGCAGCACATGGACCTGATGATGCTGCTGGTCGCTCGCTACCAGCTGGTCGACCCGGTCGGCGACCACGAGATCGGGGTGTTCACCGACCCCGACCTCCAGGCCCTCTACTTCTCTCTGGTCGAAGCGGGGAGAGGCTCGCTGGTGGAGGGTCTCGCGGTCGGCGCCTTGGTCGAGGAGACCGACATCGCGGACCTCATCACGACGATCGCGGACACCGACAACGCCGACATCGCGCTCATCGCCCACAACCTCATGGCCGGCTCGCGCAACCACCTGCGGGCCTTCGTCAGCGCCCTGTCCAAGCAGGGCTTCGACTATGTGCCGCAGGTCCTCGACCCCGACGCCTTCGCGGCGATCCTCGCGGCCCCCCGCGAGGTCGCGGTGGTCTACGATGAGCTCGGTGAGGTTCTCGCCCGTTGCGCGCGCCAGGCCGGCCCGCGCGCCGGTGCCGTCCGGGTCGGACCGGGCAGCGGCGGCGGCCGCATCGGCCCCGGCGAAGGTGGCGGCAGCGGAGACCAGGGTGGCGGCAGCGGAGACCAGGGTGGCGGCAATGACGGCCAGGGTGGCGGCAACGACGGCCAGGGTGGCGGCAACGACGGCCAGGGTGGAGGCGGTCAGGGTACGGGCTCCTGCGACGGCACCGGCCCGCACGGCCAGGGTGGAAGCACTTGAAGGGGAAGACTCTGATCGCTCGAGCTGCCCGGCGGCCCTCACGGCCGCCGGGCTCTCGCCTGCTCCGGCGTCGCCGCCGGCGCGGCTGAGGCTGCCGAGATGATCCTCGACCGTGCCGCGGTCCGCGCGCTGGCGGTGGCCTCCCTCCTGGCGGCGATCTGGCTGGCGGGTTGGCTTCCTGTCTTCGAGCGCCCGCTCGACGATCTGGTGCTCCGGACGACGCCGCTGCCCGGACTCGAGGACATCCCGGTGGCTGCGGTGGTGATCGACGACGCGAGCGTCCACGAGTTGGGAGGACTGCCGCCCGATCGCGCCGCGCTCGCCGCGATGGTCGACCGGACCTGGGACGCCGGCGCGATCGGGATCGCACTCGACATCCTCCTGCTCGAGGACCGGACCGGCGATGAGCGACTGGCGGCTGCTCTCGCCCGCGGTCCGACCGCCCTGGCGGCGACCTTCGCCGTCGACGGCGGCGGCTGGCTGCTGCCCACGGCGGCCTTCGGCGGTGGCGGACGTGCCGTCCACGCCTACGCCGAGACCGCCCGAGACGGAGTCGTGCGCACGATCGCCGCGACCAAGCAGCGTGCCGGGGTCGCGCTGCCGGCGCTGTCCCTTGCCGCGGCACAGATGGCCGACCCCAGCATCGGCGCACCCGCGGGGAGCCTGATCCGGCCCGCCTTCCGGCCGCCGCCCCAGGCGCTGCCCGCCGTTTCGGCCGCCGCACTGATCACGGGTCGCGACGACGGGGCCCGGCTCCGCAACCGGGTGGTTTTCATCGGCGTCTCCGCGACCGGCGCGGGGGACGTGTTCGTGGTCCCCACCGGTCGCCGAGGACGGCCCGAGCCGGGCGTTCTGGTCCATGCCTCGGCGGCCGCCTCGCTCCTGACCCGCCGGACGCTCACCGCGCCCTCGCTGCCGATCCTCGCGGCCGGCGGCTTCCTGGTCGCCCTCGCGGTCGACCGCCTGCGCCCTCGGCGGATCTCGCTCCGCCCTGCCGTGCTGGCGGCGGCCGGTCTGGCCATCTTCGGCGCCGCCGTCGCCGCACTCTCCCTGACCGGGATCCAGCTCCCGGTCGCCGGGCTCCTGCTGGCAGTGCCGCTCGCCGCCCTGCTGCGGGAGGGAGTGGAGGGACGGGCGGCGGAACGCGAGGCGGGCCGGCTGCTCGACGGCCTGGTGACAACGCTCGGCCTGCGGCCGCCCTCCGGCGTCGCTCGCGGCGCCGCGGGCAGGCTGACTGCGGTGCGGGCCCTCCAGGGCGAGCTCGCCCGGCGCAACGCCCTCCAACGCGCGCTGCTCGACGGGCTCGAAGAGGGGGTCGTGCTGTGGGACGCCGAAGGCCGGCCGCTGGCGACCAACCAGGCCGCGCAGCGGCTCTGGGGCCGAATACCCCGAGTGGCGGACCTGCCGGATCCCGAGAGAGGGCGGGACACGACGGCGCGCGGCGGTCGGCTGCTGGAGGTCTCGACCGCGGCGCTCGACGACCGGCGGTTGGGCCTGATTCGGGACGTCACCGCCGAGCGCGAGCTCGAGGCGCGCCGGCGCGAAATGCAGCGCCTCGTATCGCACGAGCTCCGGACTCCCCTGGCCTCGATCGCCGGCCTCGCCGACATGGTCGGCCGCTACGCCCTCGACCCGGGCGAGCTCGACCGGGTCGCGGGTCTGATCGGCGGTGAGAGCCGTCGCCTGATGGAGATGACCGAGGCCTTCCTCGACCTCGAGCGGCTCGCCGCCGGCACCTGGAGCGGGTCGCGCGAGCAGGTCGACCTCGGCCTGCTGGTGGCGGCACGCTGCGAGCTGCTCGCCGGGGCGGCGGCCGCCCGCGGGCAGACGCTCACGATCGAGGCGCGCGAAGGATGTGCGGTGCGCGGCGCGGCCGAGCTGCTCGGGCGGATCGTGGACAACCTCGTCGGCAACGCTCTGAAGTACTCGGGCGACGGGACCGTGGTCGAGGTCCGCACCTCGACCACCGACGGCACGGCAGCAGTCGAGGTCCGCGACCATGGCCCGGGCATCCCGGCCGAAGCCCTGCCCCGGCTCTTCGACCGTTTCTTTCGGGTGCCGGGAACCTCCGTCGCTGGCACCGGGCTCGGTCTCGCCCTGGTCCGGGAGGTGGTCGAGTGGCACGGCGGTCGGGTCGAGGTCACCAGCGAGCTCGGCGTCGGGACCGTCTTCCGGGTCGAGCTGCCCGCGGCGGACGAAAGGGAGACGGCATCGTGAAGGCCTCGATCCTGGTCGTGGACGACGACCTCGCGCTGCGCGAGATGATGTCGCTGTCACTCACCAAGGAGGGCTACCGGGTCGAGGCCGCGGCGAGCGCGGCGGCCGCCCTCGAGGCGCTCGGCCGCCACGCGCCCGATCTGGTCGTCACCGACATCTATCTCGGCGACGGCACCGGCATCGACCTGCTCGCGGCGTGCCGTGAGATGGCCCCGGCCGCCCGGGTCATCCTGGTCACCGCCCACGGCACCGTCGAGACCGCGGCCAGAGCCCGGGAGATGGGGGTCTTCGACTATCTGGCCAAGCCGTTTCCGCTCAGTCAGCTGGTCGAACGGGTGGCAGCGGCGCTCGAGCGCCGCTGCGCCGCACCCGCGCCGGTCAATCTCGGTCCGGAGTCGATGATCATCGGCAACCACCCCGCCATCGTCGAGGTCTACAAGGCGGTCGCCCGGGTGGCCTCTCTCACCGTGCCGGTGCTGGTCTCGGGCGAGACCGGAACCGGCAAGGAGCTGGTCGCCCGGGCGCTCCACCGGTTCGGCTCGAACCCCGAAGGACCCCTGGTTGCGATCAACTGCGGAGCGATTCCCGAGAACCTCCTCGAGAGCGAGCTCTTCGGCCACCGCCGGGGCTCCTTCACCGGCGCCGTGGCCGACCGCCGGGGCGCGATCGAATCGGCCCGCGGCGGAACCGTCTTCCTGGACGAGATCGGCGAGCTTCCCCCGTCGCTCCAGGTCAAGCTGCTGCGTTTCCTCCAGTCGGGAGAGGTCCGTCCAGTCGGCGCCGAACGCGGCGTCACCGTGCCGGTCCGAGTGGTGGCCGCCACCCATCGCAATTTAGCCGCCGAGGCCTCCGCCGGCCGCTTCCGGCAGGACTTTTATTACCGGCTGGCCGCATTCGAGATCCGGCTGCCCCCACTGCGCGACCGCCGAGCCGACATCCCGCTGCTGGTCGAGCACTTCCGCCGTGTCTACGCCGACCGGTTCGGCCTCCCGCGGGCGGCACCGGCCTCCCGCGAGGTGCTCACGCTGCTCGCGGAGCAGCCCTGGCCGGGCAACGTCCGCGAGCTCGAGAACACCGTGCAGCGCGCCCTGGTCGATCTCGGCGGCCTCGTCGACGTCGCCGGGATCGGGCGGATCCTGGCCCCGCCCCCCGAGCCCGCACCGGCCGCGGCGCGGCCAGCGATCGGCGACGACCTCACCCTGGAAGAGCTCGAGGCGCTCCACATCGCGGCCGTCCTGCGGCGGGTCGGCGGCCATCGGACCCACGCCGCGAGGATCCTCGGCATCGAGCGCAAGTCACTTTACAGAAAGGCCGAAAGGCTGGGCGTCTCGCTCGACCCCGGAGAGGAGGACGAGCCATGAGCTGGAGAATCCCCTGTGCCGCGGCCGCCGCGGCGGCCCTGCTGGTCGGCGCCGATTCCGCGCCGAGCCCCGAGTCCTTCGACTACGCCGTGACCGCCGTCACCCGCAAGCTGGTGAGTGAGCGGCCCGAGGGCGAGGTCCGCCTCGCGGCCGGCGACACCGCCCACTCCGGCGACCTGCTCCGAACCGGCTGGTGGTCGCGAGCGGAGCTCGAGGTCACCGAGCGGGCGAGCCGCTTCCTGCTCGGGGCCAGCACCCGCGTCCGCCTCGCCCACGAGCACCCCGGGGTCCTGCTCGAGCTCCAGCAGGGCCGCCTCCGGGCCCTCTTCTCCCCCCTCGGCGAGGACGTCGAACGGATGGTGCTCACGCCCTCGGCGGTGCTCGCGGTGCGCGGCACCGAGTACGGCGTCGAGGTGTCCGGCGACGGGACCACGACCCTCGCCGTGTTCGAGGGCGTCGTCCAGGTCGAGGACCGCTACCGGGCCGGCGAGGCGATCCAGGTCAGTGCCGGCCAGACGACGCGGGTCCGGCCCGGACGGGCCCCCGACCCGCCGCGCGAGCACGGCCTGTCGGGCGAGGACTGGGACGGCGGACGCCGCCCGCCCGACCCCGACCGCGGCGCCGGCGGGGGCGGCGCATCCGGCTTCGCGCCCGGCCAGCAGCCCGGCGCCCAGCCAGGGCAGCCCGGCGGCGCCCCGCAGCCCCCCGGGCAGTCGCAGGGTGGTCCCGGCCGCGGCAAGGGCAAGGGGTGAACCATCGAGGCACAGCGCAGGCTGTGCTTCTGTGGTTCAGTCGGACACGGTCTCCGACCGGCGGGACATCTGCGCGAGCATGACGAAGGCCACGCCCGAGGCGGCCAGCATGCCGAGCGCGGCAGTCCGGTAGGGCCAGTGCTCGCCCCAGCCTCCGTAGACCAGCTCGGCCCAGAACGGTCCCACGACCCGGCCCAGGCTCGACACTCCCTGGTAGACCCCCATCACGCCCCCGACCTCGTCCGCGTCGACCAGTTTGGAGGTGAGGGCGGAGAGAGATGGCGAGGCCAGTCCCTGGCCGAGGGCGAGCAGGGCGAGCCACGCCATGGTCTCGGGGAGCCCGCCCGCGTAGGGCAGGAAGCCGAGCGCGACGCCCCCGAGCAGAGTTCCGACCGCCACCAGCCTTCCCTCGCCGAAGCGCGACACCAGCCGCCCGACCAGCCCGCCCTGAACCAGCGCGCCGAGCACCCCCGCGTAGACGAAGAGGTAGCTGATCGAGCGCGGGGTCAGCTCGAAGCGCAGCTGGAGCAGCTGCGCGAAGGTGGTCTCGAAGTTGGAGAACGCGAAGATGACCAGAAAGACGAGCACCAGGCAGAACGGGAGGAACGGGTGGGCGAGGGCGTGGGCCAGGCTCGACGGGCCGAGCGGATGGCTGCGGGCGGCGCGGCGCGCCTCGGGATCGAGCGTCTCGGGGAGCACGAAGAGCACCAGCAGGAAGGCGATGGTCGACATGGTCGCCGCGGCAACCCCCGGCAGCCAGGGACGGATCCCGACCAGCAGGCCCCCGATCGCCGGCCCGAGAATGAACCCGAGACCGAACGCCGCCCCGATCAGGCCCATGCCACGGGCGCGGTCCTCGGGCCCCGTGATATCCGCGATCACCGCCTGGGCAGTCGAGATGTTGCCCCCGGAGAGGCCGTCGATCACCCGCGACGCGAACAGCACCGGGAACGTGCCCGCGAAGCCGAACAGCAGGTAGCCGACCGCCGACCCGACCAGCGAGACCAGCAGCACCGGACGGCGACCCCAGCGGTCGGAGAGCCGTCCGAGGATCGGGGCGAACAGGAGCTGCATGATCGAGTAGGACGCCATGAAGAGGCCGAAGATCGCCGGCGACGGTCCGAACCGCTCGGCATAGAGCGGCAGGATCGGAATCACGATTCCGAACCCGACCAGGTCGATGAAGACGATCAGGAAGACGATGCCGATGGTGGCCCGGTGCTCGCGCACTGCGTCCAGCTCCCTTCGCGCCGGGCGGCGCGGAGGCGCGATTCTATCTCAACCCCGCCAGAACTCGCGGGACAGGAAGGCCAGCAGGGTGAAGATCTCGAGCCGCCCGAAGAGCATCAGCCACGCCAGCACGATCTTCACCGTCCCCGGAAAGTGGGCGAAGTTGTCGTACGCGCCGACCTCGCCGATGCCGGGCCCGACGTTGCCGATCGCGGTCAGCGAGGCCGAGATCGCGGTCAGCAGGTCGTAGCCGAAGAGCGGCGACCACCGCGGCGCCAACCAGCGCCAAGGCCGCGTAGGCGGTGAAGAACGCCCACAGGCCGCCGAGCACGGACTCCGGAACCGGGACCCCGCCGTACTTCACCGGCCGCACCGCGTGGGGGTGGATCAGCCGGTGCACGGTGACCCTGAGCGACTTGAATGCGAGCAGGCTGCGCAGGCTCTTGACCCCGCCCCCGGTCGAGCCGGACATCCCGCCGAGCACCATCAGCACCAGCAGCACCAGCTGCGCGGCCGGCGCCCAGAGCTCGAAGTCCGCGGTCACGTACCCGGTGGTGGTGAGGATGGAGACCGCCTGGAAGGCGGCGATGCGCAGCGCGTCGCCGGGCGAGTGGCTGCCCACCAGCAGCGCGGTCAGGCCGAAGGTCGCGAGGGCGACCACGGCGAGGAAGTAGCGCAGCTCCGCGTCTCGCGCCACCTCCCGGAAGCGTCCCGCGAGCAGCCGGTAGTGGAGCACGAAGTTGATCCCGGCGAGCAGCATGAAGAGCGTGATGATCCACTCCACCGAGGCCGACCCGAGCTCGCCGACCGAGGCGTTCCGGGTCGAGAATCCGCCGGTGGCGAGGGTGGTGAAGGCGTGGCAGAGGGCCTCGTAGCCCGACACCCCGGCCAGCCGGAGGGCGCCCCACTCGGCGGCGGTGAGGCCGACGTAGATTCCCCACAGCGAGCGGGCGGTGGCGGCCAACCGCGGCCTCAACTTGTCGGTCACCGGGCCCGGGACCTCGGCCTTGAACAGCTGCATGCCGCCGATCCCGAGCAGAGGCAGAATGGCGATCGTGAACAGGATGATGCCCATCCCGCCCAACCACTGGGTCATCGCCCGCCACAGCAGCAGCGAGCGCGGCAGGACCGTGGTGTCGACCACCACCGTGGAGCCGGTGGTGGTGAAGCCCGACACCGCCTCGAAGAAGGCATCCACCGGTCCGAGCACCCCGGCCGCGACGTACGGCACCGCCCCGGCCACCGAGACCACGATCCAGGCGCCGCCGACCACCAGGAACCCGTCCCGCGGCCGGATGCGCCGATCCGAGGTCCGACCCAGCCGCACCAGGCCGTAGCCGCCGCCGATCGCCAGCGCGACGCTCACCAGCCACGGCAGCAGCGACTCCCTGAAGATCGCAGCGGCCAGGGTCGGCACACAGAGAAAGGCCGCGGTGAGCAGCAGCAGCCACCCGATCAGGAGCAGGTCGAACTTGCGGTTCACCCCAGCTCACCCCTCGAGGAACGGATCGAGCCGCGGTGCGTTCTCGGTGGTCGTGATCAGCAGCACGCGGTCGCCCGGCAGGATGCGTTCTCCGCCCCCCGGCACCAGAATTCTCCCGTCGCGCTCGAGGGCGGCGACCAGCACCCCGCGCGGCAGTCCGAGCGCGGACAGCGGCGCCCGGACCAGCACGGCTCCCCTCCCCGGCCACCGCCTCGATCACCTCGACCTCGTCGTCGAGCAGCGCGGCGACCGCGGTCACCCTTCCCCGGCGGGCGAACTGGAGCGCGAGCCCGACCGACAGCAGCCGCGGCGAGATCACCGCGTCGATCCCGACCTCGCCGATCAGCCCGGCGAGGGCGGCGTTGTCGACCAGGGCGAAGGTGTGGGCGGCCCCGAGCCGCCGCGCGAGCAGGCACGCGACCACGTTCTCCTCGTGGTCGTCGGTGCAGGCGACGAAAACCTCGACGCGGTCGACGCCCTCTTCCTCGAGCAGCTCACGGTCGGTCGGCGCGCCGTGCACGACCAGGGTCGAATCGAGCGACGCGGCCGCCCGCTCGCACGCGTCGCGGCGGCTCTCGACCAGGGTGACCGGGACCTTCTGCAGCTCGAGGCGCCGCGCCAGCTCGATACCGATCCGGGTCGCCCCGGCGATCATCATCCGGCGCTCCTCGCCGCGCACGAAGCCGAGCAGGACGAGCACATTGTCCATCTCCGCCGGGTCCACGGCGAAGTACACCAGGTCGCCCTCGCGCAGCTCGTCCTCGCCGTGCGGCACCAGCCAGCGTCCGTTGCGCCGGATCGCGACCACCAGCATCGGGGTGGCCGGGAAGAGCAGCCGCAGGTGGCTCAGCAGCAGACCGTTGAACTCACTCTCCTTGCGGATGTTGAATCCCGCGACCAGCAGCCGGTGGTCGAAGAAGGGCACCACGTCGAGAGCGCCCGGAACCGCCATCAGCGACAGGATGCGCTCGACCGCCGCCAGGTCCGGGTTGATCGCGAGCCGCTCGCCGCCGAGGTCGGAGGCGATTCGCGAGAAGCTCTCCTCGTGACCCGGATCGCGCAACCGAGCCACCACCCGTGGGCACCTTGAACAGGGCCGCTCCGACCAGCGCCACGACCATGTTGGCCTCGTCCGAGTTGGTGGTCGCGAGCAGCAGGTCGCAGTCGCGGATCCCGGCCTTGATCAGCACCGGCACGGTTGCGCCGTTGCCGGTGATGGTCTGCACGTCGAGCCGCTCGTCGAGCTCCCGCACCAGCTCGCGGTCGGCCTCGACGAGGGTCACGTCGTTGCCGTCGGCAGCCAGCTTGGCGGCGAGCGTCGAGCCGACCAGACCGCCCCCGACGACGATCGCACGCACGGTCAGGTCCCGGCTGGAGCGAAGAAGGCCCGGACCGTCGCGACCCGAACACCGCCGACCTCGACCGGCGCCGCGACCTCGAGTCGGCCCGCGGGATCACGGTCGAGCGAGGTCACCTCGCGCACCGCGAGCGCCTTGAGCCCGGCGGCGTCGTCGAGGGTGCGGCCACGCCACCGCAGATCGGTGGACGACAGCACCTCTCCGGTCGGACCGATCACGATCACCTCGACCAGGGAGTCGCCGCGCACCGTTCCCGCGAGGATCGCATCGAGCGCGGCGACGTCGCCCCGACCCACCTCGTCAGCGATGCCGACGGCGAGCACCTGGGTCAGATCCCGGGCCATGCTCGCGGCGACCTCCGAGGTGTGCTCCTGCCCGGCCTCCAGCTCGCTTCGGCACGCCGCCTTCTCGGCCTCGAGCGCCGCATCGTGACGCCGATCCAGAACCAGATAGCCGACGCCCGCAGCAGCCAGCAGCACGACGACCAGCACCGCAAGAAACCTCTGCATGGGATCCTCCCCGCGCAGTCTACCGCCCCCCGGGCGGAATACCACAGAGACTCAGCGCGGGCCGTGCCCGCAACGTCACCTGGCGGGAGGTCGATGCGCCCAACGCCGTATCGCGGCGCGTGAGAGTCCGGGATTCGGACGGCGGGGCGCGGGTCCGGGAGCGGGTCGCGTTGCCCGTGAGGCCCGACGCCGCCGCCCGCTCCCAGCCGCCAGCCCCCGGATGGAAACGGCGTTGGCATGCCGGATCCGGGTCCGTGAGGGTCCCGCGCGACTCGACGGTCCGGCCGGGGAGTGTGCTGACTCAAGGACGTCGAGTACGCGACAACTCGGAGGCAGGAGTAGCACAGAGAGGACACGGAGCCCCCAGTCTCCCGGAGCCGACCGCCGGGCTCGCGATCCTCGCGAGCCCGGCGGTCGGCTCCGGGCGGGAGCGGGATCTCCGTGCTCCTCTGTGCCTCCGTGTCTCTGTGGTTATTCGCGCGCCCCGTCCTCGATCCAGCGACGGAAGAGCTCGAGCTCGTCCTCGGGCAACCGCCGGTAGCCGAACACGGTGTGGGGCATTCCGTCGCCGACCGGCGCGCGGTCGTCGAGCTTGAGCCAGAGGTAGGACCTTTCGAGGTCGCCGGGAGCCACCAGTGGAACGCCGGAAGCCTGGGTCGAGGACGGGCCGACCAGATTGGCGTAGCCCGCGCCCTGCTCGAGCACCAGCCGCGCCTTGGCCTCCTCGTGGGTGTGGCAGGACAGGCACCGCTTCAGCACCACCGGCTCGAGATGAGCCGCGTAGGCGACCGGCTCACCCTCCGGGGGGAGCGCGGGCGAAGCTGCACAGGCACAGGCCAACAGGGCGCCGACGACGGCAACGCTTCGGAGCATGACGTGGGATCTCCGGGCGGCGGCTCCGCCTGACCGCACAACGCACCGGCCCGACCTCACATTGCCACCCTCGGCATGTTTGCCGGAGCAGGCTACACTCTGGTTCCGGAGGACGAGGATGACCGACAGACCCCAGACCGGCGACCTCGACCCCGAGGACTTCCGCCGCGAAGGCCACCGGATGATCGACTGGATTGCCGACTACCTCGGCGGAGGCGCCCGCCGCTACCCGGTGCTCTCCCAGGTCTCACCCGGCGACGTGGCCCGGCAGCTGCCCGACGCGATGCCCGAGGAGGCCGAGGACCTGGACGCCGTGTGGCGCGACTTCGAGCAGGTCGTCCTGCCCGGCGTCACCCACTGGAACCACCCCGGGTTCATGGCCTACTTCGGGATCACGGGCTCGGCTCCGGGCGTGCTCGGCGAGCTGATGTCGGCGGCGCTGAACGTGAACGGCATGCTGTGGCGGACCTGCCCGTCGGCGACCGAGCTGGAGCTGGTGGTGCTGCGCTGGCTGCGCCTTGCGCTCGGCCTGCCGGCGCCGTTCTTCGGCTTCCTCACCGACACCGCCTCGATCAGCTCGCTGCTCGCCCTCGCCGCCGCCCGCGAGGCTGCCGAGCTCGACGTGCGCCGGCTCGGCATGGCCGGGAGGGACGACCTGCCACGGCTCACCGTCTACGCATCGGATCAGGCCCACTCGTCGATCGCCAAGGCCTGTCTCACCCTCGGCATCGGGCTCGACGGCTACCGGGCCGTGGCCCACGACGCCGACTACCGGATGGACGTGCACGCCCTCGCCCGGGCGATCGCCGCGGATCGCGCGGCCGGAGCGCGCCCGCTCGCCGTCGTGGCCACGGTCGGCACCACCTCGACCACCTCGGTCGACCCGGTGCCGGCAATCGCGGAGCTCTGCGCCCGGGAGGGCCTGTGGCTCCACGTCGACGCGGCCTACGCCGGATCGGCGGCGATCTGTCCCGAGCACGCCGCCTGCCTCGCCGGCTGCGACCGGGCCGACAGCTTCGTCTTCAACCCCCACAAGTGGCTCTTCACCCCGATCGACGCCTCGGCCCTCTACACCCGCCACGCCGACGTGTTCCGCCGTGCCTTCTCGCTGGTGCCGGAGTACCTCACCACCCCGGTCACCGGGCGGGTGGTCGACCTGATGGACTACGGGGTCCAGCTCGGGCGCCGGTTCCGCGCGCTCAAGCTGTGGTGGGTGCTGCGCGCGTTCGGCGCCGAGGGCATCCGGACCCGGATCCGGGAGCACATCCGCCTGGCCGGGGAGTTCGCCGAATGGGTCGATGCCCATCCGCTGCTCGAGCGTCTCGCGCCGGCGCCGTTCTCGGTGGTCTGCTTCCGCGCCCGCCCGAGCGGCCTCGATGACGGTGAGGAGCTCGACCGCCTGCAGCTCGACCTGCTCGAGCGGATCAACGCCACGGGGGAGATCTACCTCTCCCACACCCGGCTCGACCCCGGCCTTTCGCTTCGGGTCGCGGTCGGAAACCTGCGCACGACGCCCGGTGACCTCGACCGGCTGCGGGTTCTCCTGGAGGAGGGACTGACGTGCCTCTGCCGCCACTGACCGAACCGCCGGGCCGCCTGCGGCGGGCGGGAGACACGGTGCGCGCGACCGTACTCAGCGCGATCGGTCTGGCCGCCCTGATCGTGATCAACGCGGCCCAGACCGTGAGCCTCGTGCTGCTCCCGATCTCGCGCTGCAGCTTCCGCCGTTTCAACCGCTGGTGCGCCGACACCTGGTGGGGCGCGTGCGTGGTGGCGGCCGAGAAGCTCAACCGCACCCGCCTCGTGATCACGGGCGCCGAGCTGCCGGAACACGAGAACGCGATCGTCGTCGCCAATCACCAGCAGATGCCTGACATCACCACCCTGATGGCGCTGGCCCGCTCGAAGCGCCGGCTCGGCGACCTCAAGTTCTTCGTCAAGAAGGCGCTCAAGTGGGTGCCGGGAATCGGCTGGGGGATGCAGTTCATCAACTGCCCGTTCATCGACCGCGACTGGACCGCCGACCGCGAGCGGATCGCCCGCACCTTCGGCACCCTGACGCGCGAGCGGATCCCCCTGTGGCTGGTGTCCTTCGTCGAAGGAACCCGGGTCACCCCCGAGAAGATCGCCGCCAGCCAGGCCTATGCCCGGGAGCGCGGGCTGGCCACCCTCGAGCACGTCCTGCTGCCGCGCACCAAGGGCTTCGTGGCTTCGGTCCAGGGCCTCGGGCGCCATGTCGCCGCGGTCTACGACGTGACCATCGGCTACGTCGAGGGGGTGCCGACCCTGTGGCAGTTCGTGAAGGGTCGCGTCCAGGAGGTCCACGTCCACGTGCGCCGGTTTCCGATCGACGAGCTGCCCCGGCTCGAGGCCGAGCTGGCGAGCTGGCTGCACGACCGGTTCGAGGAGAAGGACGGCCTGCTCGCCCACTTCTACTCCCACGGTGCGTTTCCGGACGTCCAGCCCGACCGGGCGCCGTCGTCGGCATGATCGTGGACGACGCCGCCGTCCACCGGGATCTCGTGGCCCGGCGGCGTTCGCAGCGGTTCCGCACAACGGCCGGAGATCGTGGTCCGCTTCCTCTCCGACCGCCTCCCCGCGCTCGGAATCCGCGGAGAAAGCGCGAAAGATCCGCATTCGCTTGACCGGAAAGCTGACGCTCTGTGACAATGCGGTCATGGCCGACCACGACACCGCCGGCGAGCTCTGCACCATCCACGAGATCGACCCCGAGGCGGTCGCGACAGTCCAGGGACGGGCGCTCGACGAGCGCATCATCGAGCGGCTCAGCCGGCTGTTCTCGGCCTTCGCCGACCCGACCCGGCTGCGCCTGCTGCACGCGCTCACCGTGACCCGGGAGCTGTGCGTCTGCGACCTCGCGGTCATCGCCGGGCTCTCGGTCTCGGCGGTCAGCCACCAGCTGCGGCTCCTGCGCGACCGGGATCTGGTCCGCGCCCGCCGCGACGGCCGCATGGTCTACTACAGCCTGGCCGACCAGCACGTGATCAGCCTGATGGCCGACGGCATCGACCACGCGATGGAAGGCTGATCTTCGGCCGAGCTTGACCCCGGCCGACGACTTCGGTCTACTCGTCGTGACGTGACCAGCGATCCAAGGGCCCCTGCGCGCGAACGTGGCGGCTGCCGCGGACTGGGTGGCCGCGTGGTGGGTTCCGTGTTCTTCGGGATCTTCCTCCTGGTCGGCCTCGGCTTCACCGCGATGATCGCGGCCGAGGGCGCCCGCGAGCTGGCCACCTGGCGCTGGCGGGCGGTCCCCTGTCGCATCGACGCGAGCGCCGTGGTGCGCACGGACGACGACGAGAGCCCCTACCGCGTGGTGGTGCGCTACCGCTACCGGCTGAACGGCCGCGAGGTGACCGGCGACCGCATCCGCCGCAGCGGCGAGGGCTACGACAGCTGGGACGCCGCGGCGCGGGTTGCCGAGCGGTATCCCGCCGGCACGGAGGGCCGCTGCTGGACCGACCCGGAGCAGCCCGACTCGGCAGTGCTCGAGCGCAGCTTCCCGTGGTTCCTGGCCGTGCTGCCGTTGCCCCTCGTCTTCGTCGCCGTCGGCGGCATCGGTCTGGTCGCGACCTGGCGCGGCGGTCGAGAAGCCGGGCGCAGCCAGCCGCTGTCGGCGAAGGCAGTCCGGCGGCAGGTCAACGGCCGCAGGGCAGCCGCCGTGGTCGGCGCCCTGGTGGTGGCCGGGGGCGCTGCCGGCTGCTGGTTCCTGCTGGTGCGCCCGGCACTCCTGCTGCTCGACGCCCGGACCTGGGTCGAGACCGAGTGCACCGTGATCGCGAGCCGGGTCCGGTCCCATGACAGCGACGACGGCACCACCTACAGCGTGGACATCCTGTTCGAGTACCGGACCGACGGGGCCCCCTACCGCTCGAGCCGCCACCGTTTCATCGGCGGCAGCTCGTCCGGCGCCGCCGCCAAGCGGGAGGTGGTCGAGCGCTACCCCGCCGGCAGCCGGCGCACCTGCTGGGTCGATCCCGACGATCCCCGGAGGGCGGTGCTCGACCGGGGCTTCCACCCGATCTACCTGCTCGGGCTGCTCCCGCTCGCGGCGATGGTCGGAGGAGCCCTCGCACTCGGTTACGGTCTGCGGCGTCCTGAGGACCCGGCGAGGGCTGCCGCGCCGGCCGCGCCGGTCGAGCGCACCGGCACGCCCGGGCGCAAGGCACTCGGCATGGCCCTGATGATGCTGTTCTGGAACGGCCTCGTCGCGGTCTTCGTGGGCGTGGCGGTCAACGGCTGGCGACACGGCAGCCCCGACTGGTTCCTGACCCTCTTCCTGATCCCCTTCGTGGTGGTCGGCCTGCTGTTGGTGGTGGGTTTCGTCCAGGCGCTGCTCGCGATCGCCAACCCGAGGGTGGTGCTGCGGCTCGCCCCGGCGGCGCCACGGCTCGGCGACACCCTGACCCTCGAGTGGGAGGTCCGCGGACGCTCGGACCGCCTCGCCTCGCTCGAGATCGTGCTCGAGGGCAGGGAGCGCGCCACCTTCAGCCGCGGCACCGACTCGGTCACCGAGCACCAGGTCTTCTTCCGCCAGGTGGTGGCCTCGAGCGTGGGGCTGGGGGCCGCCCGCGGCGGTGCCTCGGTGTGGCTGCCCGAGGACTCCATGCACGGCTTCTCAGCACCCCACAACGGCGTCGAGTGGCGCCTGCTGGTCAAGGGTGACATTCCGCGCTGGCCCGACGTCGCCGACGAGCACGCCCTCGAGGTGCGCCCGCTCGACCCCTCACGCCTGGTCGACCCCCGGGTGAAGCGATGAGCCAGCTCGAGATCCGAACCACCGACGGCCGCACCTGGTGGCTGCCCGGTTCCACCCTCGAAGGCACCGCCCGCTGGCGCCTGGAAGAGGACCCGAAGGCCGTCGAGCTCCGCCTGATCTGGTTCACCTCCGGCAAGGGGACCCAGGACGTCACCCTGGTCGACCGGCAGCGGCTGGACCTGCCCGGCCTGGCCGGCGAGCAGCGATTCCGCTTCCAGCTCCCGGAGGGGCCCTACTCCTTCGCCGGCACACTGATCAGCCTGGCCTGGGCCCTCGAGCTGGTCACCGAGCCCCCCGGCGAGAGCACCCGCCTCGACCTGGTGGTCGCCCCGACCCCGGTCGAGGTCCGGCTGTCGCCGCTGGACCACGACTGACGTGCTGCCGGCCCACGCGAACCCGTTTCGTTCCGAGCGGGTCGTCGCCCTGCCCTGGCGAGTGCCCGGGCTCGACCTCGACCGGCTCTGGTCGCGCCTCGAGGCCATCGGGGGGCGGGCCGCGATCGTCGGCCCCCACGGCAGCGGCAAAACCACCCTGCTCGAGGCCCTGGTCGGGGATGCGCCTCGTCGCGGGCTGCGTCCGCGCCTGCTCCGCCTGCCCGACGGCCCGCGACGGGCGAGCGCGCGGGCGCTCGCCACGGCGGCCGCCGCCGGCCGTGAGTGCCTCCTCGCGGTGGACGGCGGCGAACGGCTGTCGCCGGCCGGATGCCGGCTGATCGCGACCGCCGGGCGGAGGGCGGCAGCCCTGGTGGTGACGGCCCACCGTCCCGGCCGACTGCCCACCTTGCTCGAGACCCGCACCAGCCCTGAGCTGCTCCTGAATCTGGTCGGCGAGCTCGCTCCGGAGGAGCTCCCGTTCCTGGTACCGACCCTGCCCGAGCTCTGGCGGCGCCACGCCGGCAACCTCAGAGCCTGCTTCGGCGAGCTCTACGACCGGGCGGCCGGAAGGCGCGGAACGGAACCTCAGCGCGGACTGTGCCCGCAATCCAAGTGACCGCCGGGCGAACGCGGTCGCGTCCGTTCGTGGGGAGGCCCCAGTCCGGGGTCTGGCGGCGGGCGGCCGGCCCGGGATACGGCGCCCATCCGGGCGTGTGACTCACCCCGATCAGCCTGCTTCCCCAGTCGCCCTCGCATGGCGATGACGACGGGCTCACTGGATGGGCGGGGCTCCCGCCACGACCAGCACGACCAGGCTCGCCGCCGCAGCGCCGAGGGCGGCCGCCGTGACGAAGGAGGCCACCCGCGCCCGGGCGGGATCACGGCGCAGCCGGCGGTCGAGCCAGGCGCCGATGAGGAGCACTGCGGTGAGGTAGGCGCCGAAGAAGAGGTCGAGATCCTGGCGCGGGCCGAGCTTGGGCACCATGAAGACAGCCCAGTGGAGCTGCTGGGCGGCGATCGCGAGAGCAAGCCACAGCCGGCGGTCGAGCGGGTCGCCCGGCAGACGGCCCCGCCGGGCCGCCGGAATCGCGGCCGCGACCAGCGCCGCAACGACCACCGGGATCGTCCCTGACCACCACCACATCGAGAGCAGATCCTGAAGGTGCTCGAGGGACAGCGCGTAGCCCAGGTCGAAGAAGAGCGAGGTCGGCCCGGCCGAGTGCCCGAGGTACCTCGGGAAGAAGGTGTTGGTTTCGCCCAGGTTCAAGGTCATGTGCAGGGCGCGGAAGAAGTGGGTGATCCCGTGCGGCCAGCAGATCGTGATCCCGACCGCGAGGGTTGCCGCCATCGACGCCAGCATCCGGCCCGCGAGGCGCGGGACCAGGCACACCAGCGTGCCGGCCGCCACGAGCGCGAGGGGCACGAACGGCACGTACAGGATCACCAGGAACCCGAGCCACACCCCGATCTCGATGCCGTCGAGCCGCTCCAGCGGACGCGAGAAGAGCCGGAACAGGAACACCAGGAAGGGCCCGGCGACAAAGGGGTAGATCTCGTCGTAGCCCGACGCCAGCATCACCCAGATCGGGGCGAAGGTCGTGAGGACCACAGCCAGCGGAGCGCGCCGCGCCCAGGCGAGCGCCACACCGGTCGCACATCCTGCCATCACGGTGGCCCCGGTCAGGGCGACGAAGAGGTCGGTGCCCACCCTTCCCGCGGGTACGAGACCGGCGAGGAACGGCGATCTCCACAGACCGACGTAGAGCCACTCGAGCACCGCGTTGCCAACCAGCCAGCGCGGGAACAGCCCGCCCTCCACCTCGAGCCGGCCCGCCAGAAACCCGGCGTCGCCGTAACCGACCAGCACGACCCGGCCGGTGACCGCGTTCCACGCCGCGAACACCCAGATCAGGCCACACACCGCCGCCAGCGCCCAGCCGATCTGCTCCGGAGCCCGGCGCAGCGTCTCCGAAACCACGACCACGGTCGCCGCAGAGAGGACGATCACGCCGACTGTGGCAGGAAGCGCCTCGGAAGCGAACTCGACCCATCCCAGTCCGATCGCGAGGGTGACGCCGCAGGCCAGCGCGAAGACTGCGAGAGCTGCGAGACAGGTGAGCAGCGGGGAGGGGGGGGCGATGCCGGGCACCCCGGATCGAGCGGTCTTCGTGCTGCCCGCCATGCACGGATTCTACGCGCCTCGCCGCATCGCCATGGCTCGTGCGCCTCCCCTCCTGATACGACCCGAGGCCGAGGAATGTCGAGAGGGCGCGGGCTGCGGAGGTGTGGAAGACCGGCTTCGTTAGGTCTCTCCACCCTTCAGAAGACCGCGGTCGAGGGAGCGCGCCAGCGATCCCCGGCGCGGTCTTCTGAGGGCGGCTGGGTGGGGGGTGGCGGGGTGGGCCTCCCCCCCGGAGCGGGATGCCGTGCCGCCGCTCCTCGTCGGCCAGGCTGGAGGCCCCGGCGACCCGCGCCAGCGGGTCGGCGCGGACGGGGCGGGCTCGACGGCGAGCAGCCTCCGCTCGAGGTCGAGGCCGCCCCGTGCGAGCGGACCGCGGCCCCTGGGCCGCGGACCCCGGGGCCGACCCGCGACGGCCCCCCGTGCGCGCTACTTCTCCTCGGGCTTCTCCGCCGACATCTGGATCGACTCGGCGCCGACGTCGCGGGCGATGTCGAGCACGTGGATGACCACGCCGTAGTCGGCGCCGCGGTCGCCCTTGAGAATGATCGCCTTGTCGGGGGCGCGCTCGACCAGTCGCCGGATGCGGCTCTCGAGCTCGCGGTCCGGGATCTGCTGGTCGTCGATCCAGATCGTCCCGTCCGCCGCAACCGTCACCATCGGCGGTTTCTCGTCCCGGCCCTGGCCGACGGTCTCGGCGGTCTTCGCCTCCGGCAGCTTGAGCTTGAGCCGCTGGTCGGTCACGAACTGGGTGGTCACCGCGTAGAAGATCAGCAGCAGGAAGATCACGTCGATCAGGGGGGCGATCTGGATCTCGGGTCGGCCGCCCCGGCGCAACGGCGCGAGCCTCATGACCCTGGCTCCTCGGTCGCCGACGGGGCGCCCGGCGCCGGTCGGCGGACCAGGTGGAGGAAGTCGAGCAGCTGGGTTTCGATCTCCGACAGGATGCCGACCGCGCGCGCCTCGAGGAAGGAGTGCACGAACAGGGTCGGGATGGCGATGATCAGCCCGGTGGCGGTGGTGATGAGCGCCGACCGAGATGCCGGCCGACAGCTGCTCGGTGATCGAGCCCCCGCCTGGGCCACCACCGAGAAGATCTTGATCATGCCGAGCACGGTGCCGAGCAGCCCGAGCAGCGGCGCCCCGGCGATCACGGTCCCGAGCGCCGGCAGCCCGCGCTGGAGTCCCAGCAGCTGGTGCCGGCCGGTGTCCTCGAGAATCTCCTTGAGCTCGTCATAGGGTGCGTGGCGGTTCTCCACCAGCACCGCCGACCAGCTCGGCGAACGGGCCCGGATGACGACGGCAGTAGTCGATCGCGCCCTTGAAGTCCCGCGCCGCCAGCAGCTGGGACAGCGCGGTCACCGTGGCCGGTTTCAGGTAGTTCGCCTCGCGCAGCACCCACAGGCGCTCGAGCACGATCGCCACCGCGACCAGCGAGAGCAGCGCGAGGGGAATCATCACCGGGCCGCCGGACCAGAGAATGTCGATCACGTCAGGCTCCTCATCAGAAATCGCGTTCCGGGGGACGCACATTGTAGAAGAAGGTGATGGTCACGCCCTCACGCTCCACGCCGGTGAGGTCGCTGGGCAGGGGGTCGAACGGGTTCGCCCCGGAGATCGCATCGCGGGCGGCGAAGTCCATCGGCGGCTTGCCCGACTCGTTGAGGATCGCGAGCCCGTTGATGCTGCCGTCGCGCTCGATGTAGAAGCGGATCCGGACGACTCCCGGAACCCCGAGCCGCGCGATCTCCGGGATCCGCCAGTGGGCCCGGATCTTGGCCAGCATCTTCTTGGCGTAGGGGCCCCAGTCGTACCACTGGGTGTCGAAGGAGAGCCCGCCGGTGTCGACCTGCCCGCCGCGGCGATCGGGCGACTCCGGCAGCCCGCCGGCATCCGGCGGCAGGGCCCACGCGCCCGGCGGCGGCAGCAGCGGTCGGGCCGGCTGCTGCTGCTGCTGCTCGGGCTCGCCGGCGCCTTCGGGAGCCGGCTCCGGCACGCGCTCCCGGGTCTCGGGATCCGGCGGCCGGGCATCGGGCTCGGGCGGCGGCACCTGGCGCGGCTGCGTGCCCCGCTGCTGCGGCGGGACCCCCCGCCGCAGGTCGACGCCGCCGTCCGCCTGCACCAGCTGCGGTGTGGTGCCGCGCACCCCGGGCCGGACGGCCGCCTCGCCCTCCCCGCCGTGGGCGCGGCGGTCGAGATCGGAGAGCGGCACCGGCCGATCGTCGGGCGGCGGCTCCTCGCGGTCGTTCGGCAGGTCGACGAACTCGAAGGTGAGCGGCCGCTCAGGCTCGGGCTGCTCTGCCACGCTCGCCGCCGCCGGCGCCACCGGCCACAGCTCCTGCACCCGCGGCACGATCAGGAAGATCAGCAGCAGGTGCAGCAGCAGCGACAGCTCGAGAGCGCGCCGAAAGGTACCGCGGCCTTTCACCACTCTGTCACCCTAGCAAGTCTCCTGCCACGTCTCTTTGGAAGGCGAAAACGCCGTGCTCGCCCCGAACTTCAAACAACTGGACGCTCCGTGGCACTTCCGCACCGGGCGGCGTGCCGCTCTGACCGGAGCTCCAGGCCACGCTGGCGTCCGGTTCTCGGGAGCCCTGACCGCTCAGCCCGCGACCGACCGCAGCGCCGCCAGGATCACCTCGCCGAGCACCTCGCCCCGCCAGCCGTCGAGGCCGGCGGCCGCCAGGCCCGCCCGATCCGCCCGCGAGGTCGAAGCGGCGGCGATCGCCTCGAGAACCGCCCGCGGGCACAGGACCCCGGGCTCGATGCCGAGCTCGGCGGCGGCGGCGTCCCGCGCAGCGACCACCGCCTCGCGGCGGCGGCGCTCGTCCGCGACGACTGCAGACAGTCGCGGCGATGGCTGGCGCTCGGGAGCCGGCTGCGGACGACGGATCGCGGCGAGCACGGGCTTGCCGACCCGCCGCAGGAGCCGCGGTCCGACCCCGGGCAGCGCCGCGAGGCCATGGAGGTCCTCGGGAGCGGCCTCGGCGATCGCGATCAGCTCGCGGTTGCCGAGCACCTTGAACGGCGGCACGTCCCGCCTCTGCGCCGCGTCCTCCCGCCACCTGTAGAGGGCGAGAAGGCGGTCCCGGGCCGCCCCCCTCAGCCGGCGAGCGCCCTTGATGCGCTCGAAGGCGAGCGGGTCCTCGACCGGTGGCACGTGGCGCACCGCCTCCAGGCGCCGGAACTCCTCCTGCGCCCAACCCCAGCGCCCGAGCTCCTCGAGCCGCGCCCTGAGCTGCGCCGCCAGCCGGTCGAGGTGCACCGTGTCGGCCGCGGCGTAGGCGAGCATCGCCGCGGGCAGCGGACGGCGGCCCCAGTCCGCCCGCTGGTGCTCCTTGTCGAGCTCGACGCCGAGCTCCTTGGCGAGCATCGCCGCCAGCCCAGTCTTCGGCTCGCCGAGCAGCAGCGCCATGCTCTGGGTGTCCTCGAGGCCCCTGATCCGGGCGCCGTAGTCCCGGTCGAGGACCCGCAGGTCGTAGTCGGCGCCGTGCATCACCACCGACACCTCGGGCGCGCCGACCACCTCCCACAGCGGCTCGAGCGAGCCGGGGGCGAGCGCCAGGGGGTCGATCACGAAGCTCCGGCCCCCCACCGTCAGCTGGACCAGACAGACCTTGTGGAAGTAGGAGTGCAGCGAGTCCGCCTCGGTGTCGAGGGCGCACCGCCCCTCGCCCCGTACCGCCTCCGCAGCACGCTCGACACCGTCTGGACGGTCGACCCAGGTCACCTCGGACATCGGCGGATCGTAGCAGACAGAGCGCTCCGGGAGAGAGGTCGCACCTCTCGCCTTCGGCCAGAACCGCTTGCGCCACGGCGGAATCGGACCGATACTGGGGAGGTCACACAGATCTGACAGGATTGACTTTCCACCTTCTGGTGGCAGAGCAGAGAGGAGGAGGTCGTGGCCATCGCGCGCGAGAGGCTCGAGCAGCAGCTGTTCGGAGCGGGGCGCCGGCGCCGCTGGACCCAGGACTCGCCGGTGCTGCCCGACGTCTGGCTCGCCTTCGGCGAGGACCCGACCGCGGAGGTCGAGGTGCTGCTGACGCCGCACCGCTCGACCCGGGCGGGGCGCCTGGCGAAGATCCTCCGGGCACGGCTGGAGCGCTACCGCACCCTGCATCCGGACGCCTGGCCGGCCGGTGGAACGCGCCCCGCGGTCTCGGTCGCGGCCACTCAGACCACGGTCGCCGCCCGTCTCTCGCTGGACGAGCTGATCCGGGTCGCCCTGCCCATGACCCCGTGGTGGAGCCGGTATGTGGTCCCGATCGGGGGCGCGGCCCTCGCGGCCCTCCTCGACGCCACCGAGGAGCGGCGGTTCGCGGCCGCGCTCGAGCACCCCGACGATCCCGCGGCGCTGGCCGACGGAACCGCGATCCGCCCGGAGCTGGTGTGGATGGTGGGAGTGATCGGCGCGCTCGCCGCCGAGGCGGTTCGCGGACGCAGGAAGACCTCGAGCCGGGCCCTGCTGCGCGGAGCGGTCGAACTCCTCTCGGGACGGCTCGAGCTCGGCCCCGACGAGCACGGTCTGCTCTGGCTGGTCAACCGTAACCGTGCCGCGGACCTCGCCGTCTACCGATCGACCCTCGCGGTCAAGGCGGACGCCGCCCGCCGGCTGTTCGAGGTGCGCTGCGACGAGCTGGTGTGGGCGGTTGTCGACAGCGGCATCGACGCCGAGCACCCCGCGTTCCGCAGGCGCCGGCCCGACGGCGAGCCGACCGGCTCGACCCGCACCGGCCGCCGGCCCTTCTACGCCGTTCCGTTCGAGACCGTCGACGGTCGTCCCAAGGACCGGACCCGGATCGAGGCCAGCTACGACCTCTCGGCGGTACGCACGCTGCTCGACCCCGACGCGCTCGCGCCCGAACGGCGGGGCGGGCTGCCGAGGGCGCTCCAGGAGCGCCTCGCCGGTGACGGGCCGGACGCCGAGCGAGTCGCCGCCCAGGTCGACGAGCTCCGTGCGCATCTCGCCTCGGGTCGTGAGCTGGACTGGACCCTGGTCGAGCCGCTGATCAGGATCCCGCACGAGCACGGCCTGTACCGCTCTCCCCGCCACGACCACGGCACCCACGTCGCCGGGATTCTGGCCGCCGACTGGGAGCGCGACCTCGAGGACGAGCCGCCCCAGCTCGAAGGCATGTGCCCCGACCTCCGGGTGCTCGACCTGCGGGTGCTCGACGACCAGGGCCACGGTGACGAGCTGGCGGTGATCGCCGCGCTCCAGTTCGTCCGCCACCTCAACACCGCCCACGACTACGTGGTGGTTCACGGCGTCAACCTGAGCCTGTCGATCCGCCACGACGTAGCCAACTTCGCGTGCGGCCGGACCCCGGTCTGCGACGAGTGCGAGCGGCTGGTGGGCGCCGGGGTGGTGGTGGTCGCGGCCGCAGGCAACGAGGGTTACGCGGCGGGCGGATCCGAGGTCGGCCCGGCCGAAGGTTACCGTGGCATCAGCATCACCGATCCCGGCAACGCCGACGCGGTGATCACGGTCGGCGCGACCCACCGCAGTCGCCCGCACACCTACGGCATCAGCTACTTCTCCAGCCGCGGGCCGACCGGAGACGGCCGCGCCAAGCCCGACCTGGTCGCACCCGGCGAGAAGGTCACCGCCCCGGTCCCGGGAGAGGACCTCAGGCGCAAGGACGGCACCTCGATGGCCGCTCCCCACGTCAGCGGGGCCGCGGCGATGCTGATGGCCCGCCACGCCGAGCTCATCGGTCAGCCGACCCGGATCAAGCACATCCTGTGCTCCACCGCCACCGACCTCGGCCGCGAACGGTACTTCCAGGGCGCCGGCATGCTCGACGTGCTCCGCGCCCTGCAGTCGGTCTGACCACAAGGAGGCCGCGATGCTCTTCACCCTCGAAGCCCTGGCCGCCAAGCACGGCGACGCCCTGCTGCTGCACTGGGGGGATCCCGCCGACCCGCACCTCGCGGTGATCGACGGCGGGCCCTCCGGGGTCTACTCGCGGGCGCTCCGCCGACGGCTGGAGGCGATCCGCGACGCGCGCACCCCCGACGCCGAGCTGCCGATCGACCTCGTGGTGGTGAGCCACATCGACGACGACCACGTGCGCGGCGTGATCGACCTGACGGCCGCGCTGGTCGAGGCCGCAGAGGCCCAGCGGCCCCTGCCCTGGCGGCCGCTCGCCCTGTGGCACAACTCCTTCGACGACCTGATCGGGGCCGGCGCGGACCAGCTCTTCGCCGCTGCTGTGGCCGAGGTCGGCGGTGCCGGGGCGCTGGCCGCGTTCCCCGCCAACCTCCCGGTGCACCTGTCGGCGGCGCTGGTGCTGGCCAGCGTTCCCCAGGGTCGGCAGCTGCGCGCCGACGCCCGCCGTCTCGAGATTCCGGTCAACCCGCCGGCGCTGCCCGGAGACCGGGGGCTGCTGGCCGCGCCCCGGCCGGTCGGCGATGCAATCGACCTCGGCCACGGCGCGACCGTGCGCCTCATCGGCCCGGCACGGACCCGCGTGGTCGCGCTGCGCGAGGAGTGGGATCGCGAGCTCGAACGCCGTCACCTGGGTGTCGCGCCCCAGGAGGCCTCGGTCGCCGCCTACCTCGACGGCTCGGTCTACAACCTGGCCAGCCTGGTCATGATGGTCGAGGCCGGCGGCCGGCGCATGCTGCTCACCGGCGATGCCCGCGGCGACGACATCCTCGCCGGCCTGCGCGAGTCCGAGCTGCTGGTCGACGGCCGCTGCCACGTCGACCTGCTGAAGCTGCCCCATCACGGCTCCGACCGCAACGTCGAGACCGACTTCTTCCGCGCCGTCACCGCCGACCACTACGTCATCTCCGGGGACGGCCGTCATGGCAACCCCGAGCCCGCCACCCTCCACATGCTGCTCTGCGCGCGGCCCGACGACGAGTTCACCATCGACCTCACCTACGGGCTCGACGACCTCCGGGACGACGCGCCGGCCGACGAGCTGCGCCGGGTGCTCGACTGCCACCGCCATGCCGGCCACCGCTTCCGGCTCGAGACCCGGGACAGCGATGCGAAGAGCCTGAAGGTCGATCTGCTGGAGCCGTACGACGGGCCCTGATCCCGACACCGTCACGACTGTCGGCGCGACCCCTGCCAGCGGCGATACCCGGGAGACCGGACGCAGTCGGCAGACTCGGGAACCTGCTCCAGATCTCTGATAGCGACGCAGTCTCTATTGCTATTGCGGTCGAGCCATCGTACACTCCTCGCCGAATCGATCACCTGATGAAGGACAGGGAACAGCTGCCGATCTCCCGGCCGAGCCCTGCTTCGGCACACAGTCGAGAACAGAAACGGAAGGTACCCATGCGACAGAAGATCCTGGTAGCCGTCGTGGTGTCGTGCTGTGCAGCGTTCGTTCACGCCCAGCCCTCGCAGCTCTCCGGAGTGTCCGCCGGGCTCGGCACCGAGACGGTGGACGTTCTGCCGTTCGGCCGTGAAGCGAGGCGGGCGACCCCGTCGGAGGACGGGTTGATGCAGATGATGGGCAAAGGCGGCGTCACCGTGGAGGAGGTCGGAGATCCCGAGTCCTTCGGCCGCAACATGACCTATCTCGGGCTCGCCCAGACGACTCCCGTCATCGTGACGGAGGACTGCAGCCTGTATGCGCCGGAGGACGGCATCTGCATCGAGACCAACCCGGCCCCGACGCCCACCAGTGTCAACGAGCCCGATCTGGCGGTCATCGAGCTACCCGGCAAGGCGACCAAGACCCTGCTCTGCTTCACCGTCACGCCGGTCACGACCTGGCAGTGGGAGAACACCACCGGGTCCACCCAGATCGCCCGGATGTTCCTCAGCCCCTCGGTGCGGATCGAAAGCGACGTCCTCAACGATCCGACCCTGCTCGACCCCGGCACCGGCCTGCCCTTCAACGGCGTGCTGCTCGACAGCACCCTCACCACCTTCCGCCAGCTCCGGAGCCTGGAGCCAGGGGAGATCGACCTCCAGGCCCACGCGACCACCCGCAGCTGCATCAACGGGCTGTTCAGCGAGCGGGTGCTGCGGGACAGCTACGGGCTGCCGGACGCGGTCATCAAGGACTTCTTCAAGAACCCGATCACCGTCACCTTCGGCGTGCGCGGCAACGTCGCCATGGTGAGCGAGGCCAGCTACCTGGTGGGCGCCCGCCTGTACGGGGACTGACCCTCGGCGAGGGCGGTGCCGGCCTCGGTGCCGCCCTCGACCGCTCCCTCGCACCAGTCACCGCCGTGACACCAGGGGTTCGCGGGGTCGCCGAGAGCTCTCTCGGCGACCCTCCGGGCTCCCGCGCCTCTGCGACTCAGCCCGGCATCCACCTCGTCTTGAGCTGACGGGCGGCGCGGACCTCGTCGACCCGGCGCACCGGGGTGTCGTGGGGCGCGCCGGTGACCAGCTCGGGCGTCTCCTCGACCTCCCTGGCGATCGCCAGCATGGCGTCGCAGAAGGCCTCGACCTCCTCCGGAGCGGCGCTCTCGGTGGGCTCGATCATGAGCGCGCCGTGCACGATCAGCGGGAAGGACATGGTCGGAGGGTGGAAGCCGTAGTCCAGCAGGCGCTTGGCGATGTCGGTGTTGTGCACGCCGTGGGCGGCCTGGCGGCTGTCGTCGAACACCACCTCGTGCAGGCAGGGTTTGTCGAACTTGAGATGGTACGCGCCCTTGAGCCGATGCCGCACCAGGTTGGCGTAGAGCACCGCCGTCTCGGACATCTCGCGCAGGCCGTCGGCGCCCATCGCCCGGATGTAGGCGAGGGCCCGCACCAGGACCAGGAAGTTGCCGAAGTAGCCGCGCATGGCGCCGATCGAGCGCGGGTCGTCCCACACCAGGCCGAAGCGGTCGCCGGTCCGCTCGACCCGGGGCACCGGCAGATAGGGCACCAGGCGTTCCGACACCGCCACCGGCCCGGCTCCCGGGCCGCCGCCGCCGTGGGGGGTGGAGAAGGTCTTGTGGAGGTTGATGTGCATCGCATCGGCGCCCATTCGACCGGGCAGCGCGAGGCCGACGAAGGCGTTGAGGTTGGCCCCGTCCATGTAGAGGTAGCCGCCGCGACCGTGCACCATCTCGGCGATCTCGACGATCTGGTGCTCGAAGACGCCGAGGGTGTTGGGGACGGTGAGCATGATCGCGGCGACCTCGTCGGTCATCAGCCGGTCGAGGGTGGCGAGGTCGACGGTGCCGTCCTCGGCCGACGGCAGCTCGAGCGAGCGGTAGCCGGCGAAGCTCGCAGTGGCCGGGTTGGTGCCGTGCGCCGAGTCCGGCACCAGCACCACCTCGCGCTGTTCGCCGCGGCCTCGAGCGCCTTGCGGATCATCAGGATGCCGGCGAGCTCGCCGTGCGCCCCGGCGGCCGGCTGCAGGGTGACGCCGGCCATGCCGGTGATCGCCTTGAGCGCCTCCTCGAGCTCCCACATCAGCTGCAGCGCCCCCTGGATCTGCTCCGCGGGCTGCAGCGGATGGAGGTCGGCGAAACCCTCGAGGCGCGCCGTGCGCTCGTTGACCCGGGGGTTGTACTTCATGGTGCACGAGCCGAGCGGGTACAGTCCCTCGTCGACCGCGTAGTTGAGCTGGCTCAGGCGATGGAAGTGCTGCACCACCTCGAGCTCGCCGAGGTCGGGCCAGATCGGGCCGTCGCTGCGGACCATGTCGGAAGGGAGGACCGCCGCCGGATCGACTTCTGGCACGTCGATCCGCGGCAGCAGCACCCCCTGCCGGTGATGGCGGTCGGGGTTGCGCTCGAAGACCAGCGGCTCTTCGCGCAGTGCGCGGCGTCTCATGACAGCCTCCCGAGCGCGGCGGCGAAGGCATCGAGCTCTTCGGCCGGGTTCTGCTCGGTGACCGCGACCAGCAGGCCGTCGGGCCACGAGCCGCCCCAGCGACGAGCAGGCACCCCGGCGAGAATTCCCTCGTCGGCGAGGCGCTGCGCGAGCTCCGGAGCGGGCGCCGGCCCGATCAGTAGGAACTCGTTGAAGGTCGGCGCCTCGGGCCACGCCAGGCGCCAGGCACCGCCGACCTCTGAGATCCGGTGCTTGAGGGCCTCGCCCCGCGCCAGGTTCTGGCGCGCGAGCGCGGCGAAGCCGGTGCCGCCGATCGCCTCCAGCCAGACCGTGGCGGCGAGCGCCATCAGGCCCTGGTTGGTGCAGATGTTCGAGGTCGCCTTGGCGCGGCGGATGTGCTGCTCGCGGGTCGACAGCGTGAGACAGAAGGCGCGCCGGCCCTCCTCGTCGACGGTCTCGCCGACCAGCCGGCCGGGCAGCTGGCGGACGTGATCCTGGCGGCAGGCGAAGAAGCCCAGATGGGGCCCGCCGAAGCCCGGCGCGACCCCGAACGACTGGGCCTCGCCGCAGACCACGTCGAAGCCGAGGTCGCCGCCTCCCTTGAGCAGGCCGAACGAGACCGCTTCGGTCACCACCTGGACCGCGAGCGCGCCGCCCGCATGGGCGGCTTCGGCGATCTCGGCCAGGTCCTCGATCACGCCCAGGAAGTTCGGTGACTGGACCGCGACGCAGCAGCTGGCATCTCCCACTGCGGTGCGCAGCGCCCCGAGATCGACCGCTCCGGCGTCGCCGGCCGCCACGGTGACGATCTCGAGCTGGGCCGGGCCCGCGTAGGTCTCCAGCACCCGTCGGTAGATCGGGTGCACCGTCTCGGCCACCACCACCCGATCCCGCTTGCCGCGCATCACGCGGTGCGCCATCAGCACCGCCTCGACCAGCGCCGTCGCCCCGTCGTAGAGCGAGGCGTTGG
The DNA here is from genome assembly GCA_963714745.1 of uncultured Acidobacteriota bacterium. Classification (GTDB taxonomy): domain Bacteria; phylum Acidobacteriota; class Thermoanaerobaculia; order Thermoanaerobaculales; family Sulfomarinibacteraceae; genus CAVQPK01. The sequence continues at coordinate 2,394,090 of CAVQPK010000002.1, read as the reverse complement.
CGACCTCGAGCCCGGTCAGCCGACTGATCAGCGTCTGGAACTCGAAGACCACCTGGAGGGTGCCCTGGGTGATCTCCGGCTGGTACGGGGTGTAGGAGGTGAAGAACTCGGCCCGCGACAACACCGAGTCGACCACCGCCGGCTGCAGGTGCCGGTAGACCCCTGCCCCGAGAAAGCTGGGGTACGCCCCCAGCGCGACATTCGCGCCGGCAAGGCGTGCCATCTCGGCGATCACGGCGCCCTCGTCCCGTGCCGACGGGATCCCGAGGCGGTCGATGCGCACCTCGGGCGGGACCGAGGTGAAGAGCTCGTCAATCGAGGACAGGCCGAGCTCGGCGAGGATCCGCTGGCGATCCTCGGGGCCGGCGCCGATCCAGGGGTGCATCAGTGGCTCTCCTCCTCGAGGAACTCCTGGTACTCCTCGGCCGACAGCGTCTCACCGTCGTCGGTGGCGGCCACCTTCACCAGCCAGCCGTCACCGTAGGGGTCTTCGTTGACCAGGTTCGGCTCGTCGGCGAGGCGGTCGTTGACCGCCGCGATCTCCCCTGCGACCGGAGCGAAGAACTCCGACACCGCCTTGACCGACTCCAGGGTGCCGACCTCCTCGCCCTCGTCGACGGTGCGGCCGACTTCGGGCAGCTCGACATAGACCACCTCGCCGAGCTGCTCCTGGGCGTAGTGGGTGATGCCGACCACCACCAACGACCCTTCCTTGCGGAGCCACTCGTGGCTGCGGGTGTACCTCAGATCACCAGGAACCGACATCTCCGTCTCCTTCCCCCTCGCGGCCGGTCACGACCGCGACGTCGCCGCCGCGCCGAACACGCGGCCGACCGTTGTCCGCCGGGCCCGCGCGATCCGCGCGCCCGACGCCTCCAGATCCCCCCGTCCCATCCCCTTCGCCATCACGACCGCTTGCGGGAGTAGAAGGGCTGCGCGACGGTCCGGGCCCGCGCTCGCCGTCCCCGGATCTCCACCCACAGCTCCCGCCCTTCGGCCACGTGCTCCGCCGGAATGTAGGCCATCCCGATCGCCCGGTCGAGGGTCGGCGAGTGGGTCCCGGAGGTCACGCTCGCGACCGGCTCGCCGCTCTCGGTGAGCGCAACCGGATAGCCGTGCCGCGCGATTCCGCGATCGACCATCTCGAACCCGACCAGGCGCCGGTCGACGCCCTCCTCCTGCTGGCGTTCGAGCACGTCGCGACCGATGAAGTCGCCCTTGTCGAGCTTGACGATCCACCCGAGGCCCGCCTCGAGAGGCGTGGTCGTGTGATCGATGTCGTTGCCGTACAGAGGCATCCCGGCCTCGAGCCGGAGCGTGTCCCGGGCCCCGAGCCCGGCCGGAACGAGCCCGTGGGGAGCGCCCGCCTCGAGCAGCGCCCGCCACACCGCCGGCGCGTCGTCCGGCGCCAGGTAGAGCTCGAACCCGTCCTCCCCGGTGTAGCCGGTCCGCGCGACCAGCGCACGACGGCCGATCACCTCGCCCCACGTGAAGCGGTAGTACTTCAGCTCGTCGAGTGCCACCGGCGTCAGCGGCGAGAGGATCGACCTCGCGGCCGGCCCCTGGAGGGCGAGCTGGGCGTAGTCCGGCGAGCGATCGACGACCTCGACCCCCTCCGCGGCGCGCGCCAGCTCGAGCAGATACGCGAGGTCCTTGGCGTTGTTGGCGGCGTTGACCACCAGCAGGTACTCGTCATCGGCCATCTTGTGGACCAGCATGTCGTCGACGAAGGTGCCCTCCGGGTACATCAACCCGGTGTACTGGGCTCGGCCCACGGTCATCTTCGAGTGGTCGTTGCACGACACCGACTGCACGAACTGAAAGGCCCGTGGCCCGCGGACCTCGATCTCGCCCATGTGGGAGACGTCGAACAGGCCGGCGGCCGTCCGGACCGCAGTGTGCTCCGCCACGATCGAGGAGTACTGGACCGGCAGCTCGAAGCCTGCGAACGGCACCATCCGCCCACCAGCTGCGACGTGCTCTTCAAACAGTGGAGTCTTTCTGAGATCATGGCCTTCAGGCATGCTCCCCACCTCCGCGGGAGGCAGGGTAGCACCCCCGGCACGGGGGGAAAAGCCCGCCTCCGCCGGCGTCAGCCCGGTGCCACCAGGCGTTCGAGCAGGCGTGCGGCGCGATTGAGGTCGTCGGACCGCGGCTCCACCTGGGACAGCAGGTACCGGGACGAGCTCCGAAGGCCCTCCAGGTCCCTTTCCCGGACCAGCTCGAGCAGCCGGCCCAGGGGCTTGCGGCCCCCGTCGGTCATGCCCGGGCGCCCGAGCTCGCGCTCGATCACCACCCGGACCAGGGTCAACAGCTCGTCGCGCTCGGCGCGGAACCCGGCCTCGGGCTCGTCCTCGCCGTCGGGGGCCACGAAGGGCTCCGCTTCGCGGACCGGGCCGACCGCGTCCGGTGGCAGGACTGCGCGCACCGCGTCCACCGCCGCTCCGGCGCCCCGCTCCGACACCGCGATGCCCTCGGGCAGGCGCCGCAGCTGTCTGCTGAAGCGACCGAGCATCAGGTAAAGCTCCTTCTCCGATGCGAAGTTCCCGACCAGGCGCGCGTTCCGGTCGAGCTCGATGCTCTCGGACTCCTGCAGCATGATGTTGGCCTGGGCGCCCTTCTCGAGGGTGATCCTGCGCGCCGTCACCCGCCACGCCGTCAGCTCGCCCGCGACGAAGCAGGAGTCGGCCGCCTTGACCGAGACCGCCTCCACCTTGACCCCCGGGTCGATGCGGACGGAGCCGGTACCGGACTCGATCACCGAGTAGACGCCCGAGTTCTGGATCACCAGGTTCCCGGGGGTGCGGATCGAGAGCTGGCCGTGCTCGTTGACGGCGATCTCGGCGCCGGCCGGAATGATCATCGTGGGTTGATTGCGTTCCTCGTCCACGGCGGTCACCTCCCGGTCAGACGGACGGGCAACGGGTCGAAGTCGGGAGCGGGGGCCGACCGGCTCGCCGCCAGCAGCCGCTCGTGACCGGTCCACTGGTAGTTCAGGATGTAGATGCGGGGATCGACCGGGGTCGGGTCCTCGCCCTCGGGGTCGCGCACCCGCACCTCGTAGTGCAGGTGAGGCGAGGTGCTCCAGCCGGTGTTGCCGACCGTCCCGACCTGCTCACCCCGTTCGACCTTGGCCCCCCGGGCCACCGAGATCGTTTCGAGGTGGGCGTAGATCGTGACCCAGCGGCCTTCCTGGTGGGAGAGCACGACCACGTTGCCGTAGCGCCACCAGCGCACGTTGCGCCGCAGCGGGAAGCGGCCGGCGAACACCACGCGGCCCTCCCCGGAGGCCATCACCGGCACCCCCTCGCGGGCCGCCAGGTCGATGCCAGAGTGGAAGTCGCGGGTGTTGGTGAACGGCGAGATGCGCTCGCCGAACGGTGAGGTGAGCACGAAGCTGCCAACCGGCACCGGACAGATCGAAGGCACCGCGCGGGTCAGCTCGAGGTTGTCGCGGGCGAACCGCTCGAGCTCGTCGGCGAGCGTGAGCAGCGCCATCGACTCGGTGCGCGCCCGCGCCGCTCGGCGGGACGCGAGCACCGCGTCGGCCACCGTGAGGTCTTCCCGCAGCGGCTCCGGGAACCCCCCCAGACCGTCCTCCTCCTGGGTCGCGCCGAGCACCAGCGCGGTCTGCCGCTGGCGCAGCCTCGCCTCGTCGAGCCGGGCCTGGAGCCGCGCCAGCAGCTGCTCGCGCTCGGCCAGCACGTCGCGATGCAGACGGTTCTGGCGCGCAAGAAGGTGGGTCTCGGAGCTGATCATGATCGCCCGCACCCCGAGCGGCGACAGCACCAAACCGGTGATCACCACCAGCCCTGCGAGCCCCGCCGCCGCCGCCAGCCATCGCACCGTCCGGCGGGAGAGAAAGTAGTAGCGCACGTGCTTCGAGATGTCGGCGGGGTGGATCTGGACCTCGTACATGGTGTCGGATCACTCTAGCCCGGATCGACCCCCCGAGTCACGGGACCTGGGTCACACGCGGTGAAGCACAGCGCGGGCGGTGCCCGCAAACCGACCTGCCGTCAGGTCGATGCCGTCACGGCCAGTGTGAGCTGACGGATCAGCTCCTCGACGCTGAAAGAGCCGTGACGACGCCGGTGCACGAGCCGAAACGGCGGTCGAGAGCCTGTTGTCGGCGTCTCGTTCTTCTCCTTCGTTCGGGCTCTTCGCGTCTTCGCGGGGCAATCGTGCGGGCGGGGCGGAATGGCCTCCCCCAGCCCCGGTGGCTCCTCAACCCGCCCTGAGCGCAACGGCGGGCTCGAGACGCGACGCCTTCCAGGCCGGCCAGGCGGAGGCCAGCACCACCATCACCAGGCCGGTCGCGGCCACCGCGAGCAGATGCATCGGACGCACCTCGAGCGGGATGTGGTCGACCATGTAGACCCGGGCGAGGTCGACCGGGAAGCGAATCAGGCGCAGCTCCCGAGCCGCTGCCGACGCCACCACCCCCACCGCCAGCCCCAGGGTGACCCCCGCACCGCCCAGCAGCGAGCCCGCCAGCACGAGCACCCGGCGGACCCCCGCCCGAGTCAGGCCCAGGGCCTGGAGAGTGCCGGTCGCCCGCCGCTTCGAAATCGCGAGGACCACCATGGCCGAGCTGACCTGGAACGAGGCCACCGCCACGACCAACGTCAGCACCAGGTAGAGGGACAGGGTCTGCCAACGCAGGGCAGCGAACAGGGACCGGTTCATCTCCTGCCAGTCGGTGACCACCATCGTCGGCAGCACGGACTCCACTGCCGGACGGACCCTGTCGACCGCCAGCGGGTCGGTCAACGCCACCTCGATCGCACCCACGCCGACCCCTGGCAGCCGCTGGAGCACCGGTTCCAGGGGCGCCACGATCCAGCCGTCGTCGAACTCCGCGAACCCGAGATGGAAGCTCCCCCGAACCGCCAACGCGAGCCCGGGCAGGACCCACTCACCCGCTCCAGGCGGCAGTCTGACCACGATCCGGGAGCCGCGGTCGACGGCCAGGGCCGAGGCGAGCCGGTCACCCAGCCACGCCGGCACGTCCTCGGTGTGGTTCCAGTCGCCGCCCTGGCCGCAGAAGGCCGGCCGGCGGTCGACTGCCTTCAACGTCACCGGCAGCGGATGGGCAGGCTCGGCAGGGTCCTCCGCGAGGGCCGCCAGGTAGGTCACCGCGGCCGCGGAGGCCACGCCGTCGACGCCCGCCGCGGCCTCTGCCAGCACCCGAGCTTCGGGCAGGGACAGCGGCACCCCGGCGAACGCCACCACCTGCGCGCTGCCGCGCGCCAGCGGCCTCGCGATCGCATCGCGGTAGCCGACCATCAGGGCCAGGGTCACCACCAGCGCCGCGGTGGCGAGCGCGACCCCGACTAACGCAGCCAGTGCGGTGCCACGCAGCAGACCGGTGCGCCGCGACAGCAGGCGCAGGGCGAGCTCAAGCTCGAGCCTCACCGGACACCACCAGAGGCGGGCGCGGTCGGCGGCGGGCCCCGGAATCGGGTGACCGGTCTCACCGGCACAGTCTATCCCCCCCATCGCGCCGGAATCGAGACACGGCCCCGGATCACCGTGCCTTCTTGTTGACGCGCCTGAACCACGCCGATAGCATGGTCGGCGGTGATCTTGGATCGACAGTCGGGAAGGAGGTTCGATGTGGCAGCCTTGACCCCTCGGCGCGTCCTCACTGCTGCGGCCGTGCTTCTGCTGGTCCCGTCCCTGACGTGGGGCGCGGGATTCGCGCTGTTCGAGCACGGCAACCGCGGGATGGCGATGGGAGGTGCCTTCACCGCCGTCGCCGACGACCCGTCCGCCATCTTCTGGAACCCCTCGGGCCTCGCCTTCCAGCAGGACAAGGGTGTGCAGTTCATGGCCGGTGTCACGCTGATCAACGGCCCGCAGGACTTCTACGGCGACTCGCCCTACCCGGGCGACGGCTACGTGACCAGCCAGAAGGACCAGTGGTTCTACCCGGCGCACGCCTACTTCGTCTACCCCATCAACGACCGTTTGAGCTTCGGCGTCGGCGTGATGACGCCGTTCGGGCTCGGCACCTGGTGGGACGAGGACTTCGCCGGCCGGTTCATCTCCAAGCGCGTCGACCTCAAGCTCTTCAACCTCAGCCCGGTGCTCGCGGTCAAGGTCTCCGACAACCTCGCGGTGTCGGTCGGCGTCGACTACGCGATCGGCATGATCGACCTCACCCGGAACATCGGCTTCATCAACCCCTACACCCAGCAGGTGGCGGACGTCGGTCAGGCCCACCTCTTCACCGACGGCCTCGGCAGCGACGCCTTCGGCTGGAACGCCAGCTTCCTGGCCAAGCTCGGCTACGGCTTCTCGCTCGGCGCCTTGTACCGCTCGAACCTCGACATGGACTTCGAGGGCGTCGGGTCGTTCACCCAGTACGCCACCGGGTACCCGGACTTCGACGGCCTGCTCGCCACCCAGATTCCGTTCGACGAGAATGCCAAGATGAAGACCAACATCGACTTCCCCGACCTGTGGGTGGTCGGCCTCGCGTGGACCGGCGAGCGCTGGACGGTCTCGGCGCAGTACTCCGAGCAGGGGTGGAGCTCCTTCCAGTCGCTGCGGCTCGAGTTCGAGGACTACCCCTTCCTCAACGAGGAGGTCGAGGAGTACTACGAGGACTCGAACACCATCCGCGTCGGGCTCGAGTTCCGGGTCAACGACACCTGGGCGCTGCAGGCGGGGTATCTCGAGGACGAGACCCCGCAGCCGGTCGACTCGATGTCGCCGCTGCTCGGCGACGGCGACCGTACCGGCTACTCGGCCGGCTTCAGCTGGACCCACGGCAGGATGCGCACGGACCTCGGGTACATGTACCTCGAGTTCGACAGCCGCTCGACCGGGGGCAGCTCGCTCGACGGCTTCGAGGGCCGCTACGACACCAAGGCCAACCTGGTCGGCGCGACCCTGACCCTGACCTGGTAAGGAGGACGCACGTGAAGAAGCTCCTCATCGTCTGCACCCTCGCCGTTCTGGTCGGCGCGCTGCCCGCGGGGGCGGTCGACTTCAGCAGGTACGTCGCGCTCGGCGACAGCCTGACCGCAGGCTTCGCCTCCGGCGGCCTCACCGAGTACTACCAGGTGCGGTCCTACCCTGCCCTGCTGGCGCAGCAGGCCGGGGTCTCCTCGGGGTTCGAGCTGCCGCTGGTGTCCGCGCCCGGCATCCCGAACCTCAACGAGCTGGTCGCGCTGGCGCCGAGCCCGGTCATCAGACCGATCCCGGGCCCGGCCGGAAGCCCGATCAACGCCACCCTGGAGCGGCCCTACAACAACCTCGGCGTCCCCGGGGCCAACCTCTACGACCTGCTGTTCACCACCGGGGACATCGGGAACCTGCTCCTGGGCAACCAGGACAACGTGATGCACGACCTGATCCTGCGCAATGGCGTCAACACCGCCCTCGAGCAGGCGATCGGGCTCCAGCCGACCTTCCTCACGATGTGGATCGGCAACAACGACATCCTCGGCGCGGCCCTGGCCGGCACCCCGGTCGAGGGCGTCACCATGACCCCGGTGGCGACCTTCGAGCAGCTCTACCACAACGCGCTCGGCGCTCTGGTCGCCAACACCTCGGCCGACATCGTGGTGATGAACCTACCCGACGTTACCGCGATCCCGTTCGTGAACTCGATCGACCCCTACTTCGACGTGCCCGGCGTCGGCCGGGTGCCGATCATCGGCTCCAATGGCCCGCTGCCCGAGACCGCCCATCCCACCCTGCTCGCTTCGGCGCTGCTGGCCCAGGGCATCGGCGTGCCGACCGCGCTCGGCGGCACCGGGCAGCCGCTGCCCGAGGATCTCCAGATCGTCGGTGGCCAGGTGGTCCCCGGCGTCGTGCTCCGCCAGGAGGAGCTGGAGGTGATCTCCGGGCGGATCGCGGCCTTCAATCAGATCATCGCCCGGGAGGCGGCCGCGTTCGGCGTCGAGGTGCTCGACGTCAACGCACTCTTCGACGACATCGCCGGCGGCAACCTGTGGGTGCTCGGCGGCATCGAGCTGTCGGCCGACTTCCTGCTCGGCGGCCTGTTCTCCTACGACGGTATCCACCCCCAGAACATCGGCTACGCGCTGGTCACGGTGGAGCTGATCGACCTGATCAACTCCCGCATGGGCGGCCACCTGCCCCAGGTCAACATGGGCAACATCCTCTGCGGTCAGGGCGGCTGCGGTGAGGACGGGCCCTCGACGGCCTCGGCTGCCGGTGCGACCTTCTCGTCGGCGGCGGCCCGCTCGCTGCTCCAGACCTTCCCGATCCGGGTCGACCGGATGCGGACCGGCCTCGATCCGGTGGACGGGCCCGACGACCAGTTCGGGCCGACCGTTCCCGACGAGCCGGTCCTCGACGAGGGCCCCGACCGTCAGAACGATCGCCTGATGCAGTGACCGCTGTCCTCGAGCGACAATCAAGGCCCGGGCGCCACCGCGCCCGGGCCTTTCGTGTCCGGCAGACCCTGCTGTGACCTGGGCCACCAGTCGAACCCCGCACCGCGGTGCTACCATCACGATCACCCGGAGGTCTCCATGCGCACTGCCAGCTTCACTCTCGCACTGTCGCTCGCCCTCGCCGCCGCACCGGCCGGCGCCCAGGTCTGCGACCTGTCCGAGTTGGCCACCGTCGCCACCGGCGGATCGCCGTCCCAGCCGGCGATCGGCGGCACCCTGGCGTTCGTCGCCGCGGGCTCGGCGGGTGTGATCCCGATCGACATCTCCGACCCGACCCAACCTTCGGCGCACGCCGCCCAGCCGACTCAGGGCGAGGCCCTCGACGTCACTCTCGACTTCTTCGCCGACCTGATCGGGGTTGCCGACGGCACCGCCGGCTTCAGCGTCTACTCCTTCGATACCAGCGGCACGCTGCTGCACCAGGGCAGCCATGACCTCGGACAGCCCGCGATCTCGGTGGTGGGTTTCTCCGGAAGCTACCTGGTCGGCGGACAGAACGGCACCCTGTTCGCGGTCACCCTCGGCGGCAACAACTTCCCGTCCGTCGACGGCTCGGTCGCGCTCGGCGGACCGGTGCGCGGGATCGTCCAGCAGGGTCAGACCGCCTACTGCGCGGTCGGCAACGCCGGGCTCGCGATCGTTGACGTCAGCGACCGCGCCCATCCGGCTCTGGTGCGCTCCGTCGACCTCGGAGGCGACGTGCTGAGCGTGGCCCGCGAAGGCACGAACCTGTACGCCGGGGTCGAAGGCGTCGGACTGGTGAGCCTCCACCTCGCAGGCGGCGACGCCACACCCCTGGCCTCTCTGATGACGACCGCCGCGCCCACCCGACTGACGGCCTGGCTGGGACGGGTCTACATGGTGGCGCCGAGCGTCGGGGTGATGCTCGCGGACGCGTCGCTCGGGACCGACCTGCTGCTGCTCGACGAGCTGCCGCTGTCAGGCGCCAACGGCGTCGCCCTGGTCGGGAGCTTCCTGTGCATCGGGCGCGGCAGCGCGGGTTTCTCGACCGTCGACCTCTCGGACTGTTCGTCGACCGGCATCAAGCCCACCACACGCTTCATCGCCGCAGCCGCTCGCGCCACCGGCCTGGAGAACACCTTCTGGGTCACCGATCTGGCGATCGCCAACTTCACCCCCTCGGCGGCCGTGTTCAACATCGCATACCTGGCCAAGGACCAGGCCAACAGCACGCCCGACAACCGCGCGTTCAGCCTCCAGTCCGGCCAGCAGGTCATGATCCGCGACGTCTTCGACTCGGTCTTCGGGCTCGAGGGCGCCAACGGCGCCTTGAGGGTCACGACCTCTCACCCCGATGTCCGGGTCACCTCGCGGACCTTCAACGCCGCCGGAGCGTCCGGGACCTACGGCCAGTTCATCCCGGCCCAGGACCGGATCGAAGCCCTCGGTGCGGGCGAGCAGGGCGCGCTGCTCCAGCTGCAGGAGGGCGCGGCTTTCAGATCCAACGTCGGCCTACTCAACGTCACGGCCGGCCAGGTCGAGGTCTCCGTGAGCCTCTACCTGGGATCGGGGGCCCTCGTCGGGACCTGGACCAGGACGCTGCGGCCGTACGAGATGGTGCAGGCAACGCAGATCTTCGTCGCGGTCGGAGCCGGCACGGTCGACAACGGTTTTGCGGTGGTCGAGGTCCTGACCTCGGGCGGCGAGGTGATGGCCTTCGCGTCGGTGGTCGACAACGGCTCGGGAGACCCGGTCTTCATTCCGCTGCAGAACCTGACCTCCTCGTTCTGACCGCGACCCGTGCCGGCGGTCGGGAGGGTAGGATGGCGACGTGCCGACCGACCTCCGGGACCGCATCGCCGACTACCTCGCCCACCTGGTGGTCGAACGCCGCATGTCGCCCCGCACCGTCGAGGCCTATGGTCGGGATCTTCGCCAGTTCGCCGACTGGCTCGAAGCGGAGGGGACGGCGCTCGATGCGGTCCGGCGCGCCGACCTGAGAACCTACCTCGGGCGGCGGAGGGATGCCGGCCTCGCCGCGCGCTCAGCCGCTCGGGCTCTGTCCTCACTGCGGGGACTGTTCGCCTTCCTGTTCCGGGAGGGCGTGATCACCACCGACCCCGCCTCCCAGCTGCGCGCACCGACCCTGTGGCGGACCGTGCCGCAGGCCCTGACCACCGCGGAGGTGGAGGTCCTGCTCGACGCACCCGACACCACCACCCCGGCCGGGACCAGAGACCGGGCCATGCTCGAGACCCTCTACGCGACCGGGGTCCGGGTCTCCGAGCTGGTCGGCCTGACCCTCGACCGGGTGCGGCTCGACCCGGGCTTCGTGCTGGTCCTCGGCAAGGGACGCAAGGAGCGGGTGGTCCCGCTCGGGTCGAGTGCGATCGAGTGGATCGAACGCTACCTGGTGGCATCGCGCCCGCTGCTCGACCGCCGACGCCGACCCGAGCTGTTCCTCAACCTCCGCGGTGGACCGCTGACCCGGCAGGGCTTCTGGAAGCTGCTGCGGCAGCACGGGGCGCGCGCCGGCATCACCACGCACCTTTCGCCCCACGTCGTCCGCCACTCCTTCGCCACCCACCTGGTCGAGAACGGCGCCGACCTGCGGGCGGTGCAGATGATGCTCGGCCATGCGTCGTTGACCACGACCGAGATCTACACCCACGTCGCCAGAGAGCGCCTGCGCCGCCTCTACGACGAAAAACACCCCCGCGCGTAGGCCCCGCGATGCAGAACCTCCTCGAAGCCACTCGGACACATCCGCCGGCGGACGCGGCGAGTGGATCACCACCAAGACACCAGGACACCAAGCGGGCGCTTGGGAGGCGATCATGCCTGCCCAGACGAGAGGACGGCCTCGATGCCCTGATTCCTCACCGCCGTGCGAACGCCGCACAGGACCATCACCAGGGAGAAGTTGGTCGGACCAACCTGACCGATGGTCCGCACGGGCTGGCTGCGAGGCACGGCAGAAGCACCGCCGCCAGCATGGCCACCTCGACCTCAAGGATTGGTGTCTTGGTGTCGCGGTGGTTCAACTCCCGGACGCCGCTCACCGGCACAACGGTGGCCCTCATCGCGTTCGCCCTCTCGGGCGCGACCTGCGAGGCACGGTTGGCGGTGTTCGTGGACGGGCGGGTGATGAAGGTCTCCGACGCGGTGCTCGAGGGCGAAGCGATCGTCCTGTCGCTGCCCGGCGGCGGGCGCCTGGTGGTCCCCGCGGCGAGGATCGACCGGGTGGTCGCCGACGAGGTCGAGGACCCCGGTCCGCCGCCCCAGGGGCCCGTCTGCCAGGCCGCCTGGGCCGACGAGCCGCTGCCCGAGGGTCTACCGTTTCGCGCCGAGATCGAGCGCGCCGCCCGCGCCGCGGACCTCCACCCGTGGCTTCTGGCGTCCCTGGTCCAGGCCGAGTCGGCCTTCGACCCCCGCGCCGAGTCCCGCGCCGGCGCCCGCGGCCTGACTCAGCTGATGCCGGCCGCGGCGGCCGACCACCAGGTCGCCGACGTCTGGGACCCGGACCAGAACCTGCGCGGTGGGGCGGCCCACCTGCGACGGCTGATCGACCGCTTCGGGTCGCTCAGCCTGGGGCTGGCCGCCTACAATGCGGGCGCGGCAACGGTCGAGCGCGCGGGCGGGGTTCCCCCCTACCGCGAGACCCGCGAGTTCGTGCGCCGGGTCAGCCAGCGGTTCTGTCCCGCGCCGGATCCCGGTACACTCTCGGCCCAAGGAGGAGACCCATGACCTCGCGCCCGATCCTGTGCCTGGGCCTCGCCCTGCAACTGCTCCTGCTGACAGCGTGCGGCCCCCGCACCACTCCCGAGCAGCGGCTCGAGAAGCTCCGTCTGCAGCACGAGATCATCCCGCTCGGAGCCAATACGATTCACGATTCGGCAGGCGAGCCGACCCTGCTCGTCGACCTCCAGGTGACGAACCACGGCGCGGAGAATCTCAGCCACCTGACCGTGATGGTCAGGGTCAAGACACCGGACGGCGCCGAGAAGGCGGCCCGCCGGATCAGCCTCGACATGTCCTCAGTGCGAGCCGGGGTCGGGGTGCAGATGGCGGCGACTCTCCCGGGAGTGGCGATGGAGGAGGGCGACGAGGTGACGGTCGAGATCGAGTCGGGCCTCGACCCCACAACCCTGCGCTCGCTGGCCGAGTGGGCCGACGTCGCCTCGGGCTGAGGGGTCCTCAGCCGGCGATGACCGGCTCAGTTGATGTTCGGAAGCTGGCCGACATCGATTCCGAAGCGCTCCATCAGCAGCTCCCGCATCTGGGGAAGGACATGGGTCTCGAAGTGATCGAGCGACTCCGGCGCGAGCCTGGCGATCGCCGTCCGGGTTGCCTGGATCAGGCGCAGCCCCTCGCACAGACGGAGGTCGGGGTCTGAGGTGAGGGTGCGACAGGTCACGTCGAGCATCAGCTGACAACGTGGGCTCAGGGAGCCTCGACGGGGAGAGGAAGCGGCCATGACGGCACGAGCAACTCGGAAGTCGACCGACCCCATTCCCGGCCTCGGCTGCTCGCTCGCCGACGTCGAGGAGGTCGCACGCCTCGGCGCGGCCCGCCTGATGTCGTTGTGGCGGACGCTGGCCCCGGAGGATGCGACCGAAAAGGCGTTCAACGATCTGGTCTCGGCCGCCGACCGCGCCGCGGAGGAGGCGATTCTGGACGCCATCCGGAGCCGCTTCCCCGGACACCGGATCCTGTCGGAGGAGGACGGCGCGTCCGGGAGAGGCGACCCGGACTCCCCGATCTGGATCGTGGACCCGCTCGACGGCACCACCAACTACGTGCACGGAATCGCCCAGTTCGCGGTCTCGATCGCGGTCGCCCGCAGCGGCCGGGTCGAGCTCGCGGTGGTGCTCGATCCCGCCAAGGGCGACCTCTTCCGCGCTGCCCGTGGGGCGGGGGCGACCTGGAACGGACAGCCTTGCCAGGTCAGTCGGCGCGAGGGGCTGCGCGGCGCCCTGCTCGCCACCGGGTTCCCGTTCCGGGCGCACCAGCTGCTCGACGTCTACCTCGACATCTTCCGCGACGTCTTCCTGCGAGCCAAGGCCGTCCGGCGCCCGGGCGCGGCCTCGCTCGACCTCGCCTACACCGCCTGCGGCCTGTTCGACGGGTTCTTCGAGTTCCGGCTCTCGCCGTGGGACGTCGCCGCCGGGTCCCTGCTGGTGGAGGAGGCTGGTGGAGCTGTCAGCGACATGGACGGCGGGCCGGGCTTCGTGGACACCGGCGATGTGGTCTGCGGCCCACCGGGCGTCCAGCGCGAGCTGCTCGAGATCGTCGGCCGCTACCGGGACCGGTGGTCTGCCTCCACTCGCGCCTGAACCTCGGCGAGCCCGCCCTGTGGGTGCCGAAACCGGCCGGCAACACACCGTCCGACCCGGCGACCCGCGCCCGTCTTCACCCCGCGGACCACGTCTCCCGGGGCCCTGTCCCACTTTCTCCGGTTCTGGATATAATGCCGCCATGATCGAAAGCACGCTGCGGGAGGACGTTGAGAAGGCGGTCATGGAGGCCGTCCTCAAGGTCCGCACCGAGGACTACGGCCCGGCGATGGCGGTGTTCGAGCGCCACCTTCCCACCCTCTCCGCCTCCGGCAGCGCGGAGGACAAGGTCTTCGCCGCGTCGGCCCTTTCCTACTACGGCTTGTGTCTCGCCATGGTCCGACGACGTTACAGCGAGGCGGCGAAGTACTGCCGCCTGTCGCTGCGCGTCCATCCCCGCGAGGGCGAGCACTACGCCAACCTCGCCAGGGTCTTCCTCGAGGCCAACGACCGGCGCCAGGCAGTGAACGCCCTCGAGCGCGGCCTCAAGGTCGCCCCTGACGACCGCGAGCTCAACCGCATCGCCGACACGATCGGGCGCCGACGGCCGCCCGTGATCCGTTTCCTTCCCCGCGACTTCTTCCTCAACCGGTGGCTCGGCCAGAGGCTCCGCACGGCGGAACGCGAGAAGAACAAGGCCGCCGAGTGAGCGCCGGAGGCGCCGGGCGACGCGCGCCATCGCGGTGGACTCTCGGGATTCGGACCGACCGACCCGCGGCACCGGACGCCGGCCTGTCCGTCGACCCGGTTGGCTTTCGGGCTGTGCTTCGCACACCGCTTCCCACGACGCCCGGCGCGACGGTCGCGCCGTTCCTTGTCAGAACCGCACGAGCGTCGTATCCTCTGCAATTGTGAAACCGTTCACGTGCTGCGGCGCGGGAGACGGAGCACGACGATGCGCTCTCGCCGGCAGGCGAGGGTTGAAAGGTCCTGGAGGTCACGCATGACAGAACGCAGAATGGTCATGATCGACGGCAACGAGGCCGCCGCCTCGGTGGCCCACCGCACCAACGAGGTGATCGCCATCTACCCGATCACGCCGTCGTCCACCATGGGCGAGTTCGCCGACGAGTGGTCGGCGCAGGGGCGGAAGAACATCTGGGGCGCGGTCCCCGACGTCATCGAGATGCAGTCCGAGGGCGGCGCCGCCGGCGCCGTCCACGGCGCGCTCCAGGCCGGCGCGCTGACGACGACCTTCACCGCCTCGCAGGGCCTGCTGCTGATGATCCCGAACATGTACAAGATCGCGGGCGAGCTGACCTCGACCGTGTTCCACGTCGCGGCGCGCACCGTCGCCACCCACGCGCTGTCGATCTTCGGCGACCACTCCGACGTCATGGCCTGCCGCCAGACCGGCTTCGCGCATGCTCGTCCTCCGGCTCGGTGCAGGAAGCGCACGACTTCGCCTGCATCGCCCAGGCGGCGACGCTGCGAGTCGCGGATCCCGTTCCTGCACTTCTTCGACGGCTTCCGCACCTCGCACGAGGTGGCCAAGATCGAGCGAGCTCGACCGACGACGACCTGCGCGCGATGATCGACGACGAGCTGGTCGCAGGCGCACCGCGACGCGGGCGCTGACGCCGGACCGCCCGGTGCTCCGCGGCACGGCGCAGAACCCGGACGTCTTCTTCCAGGCGCGCGAGGCGGTCAACCCGTTCTACGACGCCTGCCCCGGCATCGTCGCAGGAGGCGATGGACCGGTTCGCCGAGCTCACCGGCCGCCACTACCAGCTGTTCGACTACGTCGGCGCACCCGGAGGCCGAGCGCGTCGATCGTGATCATGGGCTCGGGCGCCGAGACGGCGCACGAGACGGTCGAGTGGCTGATCGCGCGCGGCGAGAAGGTCGGCGTGCTCAAGGTCCGCCTCTACCGGCCGTTCTCGATCGAGCACTTCGTCGCGGCGCTGCCGGCGACGCGTGCAGAGCGATCGCGCGTGCTCGACCGCACCAAGGAGCCGGGCGCGCTCGGCGAGCCGCTCTACCTCGACGTCGTCACCGCCCTGCGCCGAGGCGCGCGATCGAGGGCACTCGCCGTTCGACGCCGAGCCGCGCGTGGTCGGCGGCCGCTACGGCCTCTCCTCGAAGGAGTTCACGCCGGCGATGGTCAAGGCGGTCTTCGACGACCTGGCCGCCGAGCAGCCGAAGAACCACTTCACCGTCGGCATCGTCGACGACGTCACCCACACGCTCGCTGCCGGTCGACGACGACTTCGACATCGAGCCGGACGACGTCGTCCGCGGCGTCTTCTTCGGCCTCGGCGCCGACGGCACGGTCGGCGCGAACAAGAACTCGATCAAGATCATCGGCGAGGAGACCGACAACTACGCCCAGGGCTACTTCGTCTACGACTCGAAGAAGGCCGGCGCGGTGACCGTCTCGCACCTGCGCTTCGGGCCGCGAGCCGATCCGCTCGCACCTACCTGATCCAGCAGGGCCAACTTCGTCGCCTGCCACCAGTTCGTCTTCCTCGACAAGATACGACATGCTCGAGTACGCCGAGCCGGGCGCGACCTTCCTGCTCAACGCGCCGTTCGGCCCCGACGAGGTCTGGGACCAGCTGCCGCGCGAGGTGCAGGAGCCGATCATCGAGAAGAAGCTCAAGTTCTACGTCATCGACGCCTACAGCGGTGGCCCGGGAGACCGGCATGGGCGCGCGCATCAACACCATCATGCAGACCTGCTTCTTCGCCATCTCCGGCGTCCTGCCGCGCGACGAGGCGATCGCCAAGATCAAGGAGGCGATCAAGAAGACCTACGGCAAGAAGGGCGACGAGATCGTGCAGCTCGAACTTCGAGGCGGTCGACCAGACGCTGGCGAACCTGCACGAGGTCGCAGGTCCCGGCGACGGTCACCGCGACCCGCACGCCGGCCGCCGATCGTCTCCGACGCAGGCGCCGGACTTCGTCCAGAGGGTGACCGCGGTGATGATCGCCGGCAAGGGCGACCTGCTGCCGGTCAGCGCCTTCCCGGTCGACGGCACCTGGCCGACCGGCACCACC
Organism: uncultured Acidobacteriota bacterium; assembly: GCA_963714745.1. GTDB lineage: Bacteria > Acidobacteriota > Thermoanaerobaculia > Thermoanaerobaculales > Sulfomarinibacteraceae > CAVQPK01. The sequence continues at coordinate 2,377,357 of CAVQPK010000002.1, read as the reverse complement.
CAGTGGGAGAAGCGCAACATCGCCCTCGAGATCCCGGTCTGGGACGCGGACCTCTGCATCCAGTGCAACAAGTGCGCGCTGGTCTGCCCGCACGCCGCGATCCGCGCCAAGGTCTACGAGCCGGCCGCAGCTCGACGGCGCGCCGGCGACCTTCAAGTCGGTCGACTACAAGGCCGCGGACTTCGAGGGCACGAAGTACACCATCCAGGTCGCGCCCGAGGACTGCACCGGCTGCAGCCTCTGCGTCGAGGTCTGCCCGGCCAAGGACAAGGCGAACCCCAAGCACAAGGCGATCGACATGGCGCCGCAGATGCCGCTGCGCGAGCCGGAGCGCGACAACTACGACTTCTTCCTCGACCTGCCCGAGGTCGACCGCACCAAGGTCAAGATCGACGTCAAGGGCTCGCAGTTCCTCCAGCCGCTCTTCGAGTACTCCGGCGCCTGCGCGGGCTGCGGCGAGACGCCGTACGTCAAGCTGCTGACCCAGCTCTTCGGCGACCGCGCCCTGATCGGCAACGCCACCGGCTGCTCGTCGATCTACGGCGGCAACCTGCCGACCACGCCGTACGCGGTCGACGCCGACGGCCGCGGCCCGGCCTGGTCCAACTCCCTGTTCGAGGACAACGCCGAGTTCGGCCTCGGCTTCCGGCTCGCCGTCGACCAGCACGCGCGAGCTGCGCCGAGCTGCTGCTCGAAGCGGCTCGCCGACAGGTCGGCGACGAGCTGGTCGACGAGCCTGCTCACCGCCGACCAGAGCGACGAGGCGGGCATCGCCGCCCAGCGCGAGCGGGTCGCTGGCCCTGCGCGCCAAGCTCGCCGGCATCGGCCGACGCCGACGGCGCCGCGCCTCGACAGCCTCGCCGACTACCTGGTCAAGAAGAGCGTCTGGGTCGTCGGCGGCGACGGCTGGGCCTACGACATCGGCTACGGCGGCCTCGACCACGTGCTCGCCATCGGCCGCGACGTCAACCTGCTGGTGCTCGACACCGAGGTCTACTCGAACACCGGCGGCCAGGCCTCCAAGGCGACGCCGCTCGGCGCCACCGCCAAGTTCGCCATGGGCGGCAAGGAGAGTCCGCAAGAAGGACCTCGGGCTGATGGCGATGACCTACGGCCACGTCTACGTCGCCCAGGTCGCCTTCGGCGCCAAGGACGCCCAGACGGTGCGCGCCTTCCTCGAGGCCGAGTCCTACCCCGGGCCGTCGCTGATCATCGCCTACTCGCACTGCATCGCCCACGGCTACGACCTGGCCCGCGGTCTCGAGCAGCAGAAGATGGCGGTCGACTGCGGCGTCTGGCCGCTGTACCGCTTCGACCCGCGCCGCACTGCGATCGGCGAGAATCCGCTCAAGCTCGACTCCAAGCCGCCCAAGGTCGCGTTCGAGCAGTTCGCGCTGTCCGAAACCCGCTTCCGCATGCTGATGAAGTCGAACCCCGAGCGGGCCAAGAAATTGCTCGCCGACGCCCAGCGATCGATCCAGGCCCGCTACGATGTCTACCAGCAGCTGGCGAAGATGCAGTTCGGCCCGGGCTCGCCCGATCAGGCCGAGACCAACTGACGGCCGCGGAAAGGAGACCGACGATGGACCTCACTTCGACCTACCTCGGCCTCAAGCTCGCCAACCCGCTGGTGTGCGGCGCCTGCCCGATGGCATCCGACCTCGACGCGGTCCGCCGCCTCGAGGATGCCGGGCTGCTCGGCGGTCGTCCTGCCCTCCCTGTTCGAGGAGGAGATCCTCCACGAGATGCGAAGCCACCTGGAGATGGAGGCGGTGGGCGAGAGCTTCGCCGAGGCGATGTCCTACCTGCCCGACCCGGAGGGCTACCACGTCGGACCCGACCGCTACCTGGACCTGATCCGACAGATGAAGCAGGCGGTCGCCATCCCGGTGATCGGCTCGCTCAACGGCACCACTCCCGGCGGCTGGACCGACTACGCGAAGAAGATCCAGGACGCCGGCGCCGACGCCCTCGAGCTCAACATCTACCACCTGGCGTCGGACCCGGCCGAGACCGCCGGAGCGATGGAGGCACGCACCCTGGACGTGATCCGCTCCGTCAAGCAGACGGTCTCGATCCCGGTGTCCGTGAAGCTGTCACCGTTCTTCTCGTCGCTGGCGAACTTCGCCAGCCTGGCGGCGGGCGCGGGCGCCGACGGCCTCGTCCTGTTCAATCGTTTCTACCAGCCCGACATCGACGTCGAGGCCCTCGAGGTCGTACCCAACCTGCGCCTGTCGAGCTCCGAGGAGCTGCGCCTGCGCCTGCGCTGGCTCGCCATGCTCTCCGGTCGGGTCGACGTGTCGCTCGCCGCCACCGGCGGCGCCCACAACGCGGTCGACGTGATCAAGGCGGTCATGGTCGGAGCGGACGTGGTCCAGATGGTCTCGGCGCTCCTCATCCACGGACCCGATCACGTCGCCCGGACCCTGGACGCGATCCGCTTCTGGCTCGAGCAGCACGAGTACGAGTCGCTGGGGCAGATGCGAGGCTCGATGAGCTTCGTCAAGAGCCCCGACCCGGCCGCCTTGGCGCGGGCCAACTACATGAAGGTGCTGTCGAGCTGGGAGCGCTGAGGAGCGCACTACCGCTGAGACACGGAGACACAGAGCCCCCAACCAGCCCGCAACAACGGCCTCGCGCCCTGGCGTGAGGCCGTTGGACGTCTCGGCAGCCGAGCGGTTGAATAACTATTTACGCATATGGTATGATCTCCCCGTGGTCTCGTGACCACGGGGAGGTAACCGCCATGTCGCTGGCCCTGATGCTGCTCGGAGTCGTGATCGGCATCCTGCTGACCGCAGGATTGACCATCGCCGTGATGAGAACGAGGATGGTCACCGCCGCACGCAGCGCCCGCTCCTTCGAGGAGACCTGCGAGGCGATCGAACGCACGGTCTCACCCGGTGAAGGGTGGAGCTTCCCGACCCCGCCGCTGGACATGCACGCCAAGCTCTCCGCGAAGGGGCTCGCCCCGGAGAACATCCGCCGCACCCGGGCGTACTCGGTCTGCAAGCCGGAGTACGCCCAGAAGGTGCTGCGTGCGCGCCCCGAAATGACGGCGATCATGCCCTGCACGTGGTCGGTCTACGAGCTTGCCGACGGCTCGGTCTGGCTGGCCAAGATGAACGTCGGCCTAATGGCGCGGCTGTTCGCCGACCCGGTGCGGACCGTGATGGGTCGCGTCGCCGCCGAGGAGGAGCGCTTCCTCGCCCAGGTCCTCGGCAGCGCCTGACAACGGGTCGACCCACAGCGAGGGCGGTGCCGGCGACCCGACCCCCGGACGGAGGCGGAGCCGGGTTGCCGCCGGCATTCGCGGGACCCCGCGAATCCCGGGTCGGGCGGCAGGCGACCGGGATGGGAGCGGGTCGCGCCTCGCGGCCGTCGTCGAGTCCTGACGAGAAGCTGTCGGTTCGTTGTCCGGATGGAGAAGGCGAAGGGTCGCGGGACAATGGCCGGAAACGTCCATCGCATCTCGACGGCCTGGACACGGAGTGTTAGGCACTTCCGGGTGGCTGGAAGCTCTCGGTACCCCTCCGCGCCTGCGTGGTCATCCCGCGGCGCCCGGCATGCGCCAGTCGGGGTTGACTCGCGCCCAGAGCCTGGCGTCGTGCACCTCGCCCCGCTTCACGAGGGCCGAGCGCAGATGACCCTCCTGGCTGAACCCGGCCTTGGCAAGCACTCGTGCGGAGGCGGGGTTGGCGACGAAAGTGATCGCCCACACCCGCAGCAGGTCGAGCTCGCGAAACCCGTGGGCGACCACGGCGAGCACCGCGGCGGTGGCGATCCCTTGACCCCAGAACGGCTCACCGAGCCAGTAGCCGAGCTCCGCCGAGAAGCGCTCGATGTCGGCGCCGGGGATCAGCCCGATCCCGCCCGCCGGCTCGCCCGCGACCTCGATCGCCCACGCCAGCTCCACGTCCCCCGCCACGGATCCGGCCAGGAACCGTTCGGCGTCCTCGCGGCGATACGGGGACGGAAACCGATCCCGGAGGAACCTGGCGACGGCGGGGTTGTCCGCCCAGCGAACCAGGCCGTCGGCGTCCTCGGCCCGCCACCTGCGCAGCACAAACGCGCCGCACTCGATCCGCGGGATCCGGCTCGTCACCGCGTCCCCGCCAGCAGCCAGGCGACGTATCCGCCGTAGGCCGCGACCAGCACCGCGCCCTCCCAGCGGGACAGCCGGCGGGCCGTCACCAGCATCGGGAAGACCAGCACGGAGAAGCCGACCATCACCGCGAGGTCGACCCAGCCGATACCGCCCGGGACAAGCGGCCGAACCAGGGAGGAGATCCCGAGGATGCAGAGGATGTTGAAGAGGTTCGAGCCGATCACGTTGCCGGCCGCGATGTCACCCTGCCCGCGGAAAGCAGCGACCGTGGAGGTCGCCAGCTCGGGCAGGCTGGTGCCGACCGCCACCAGGGTCAGCCCGATCACGGCCTCCGAGAGCCCGGCGGCCCGGGCGAGCACCAGCGAGCCCGAGACCAGCAGGCTCGCCCCTCCCACCAGACAGCCCAGCCCGACCGCGACCAGGATCACCGCGGCCCACGCGGGGAGGTGCCTCCCCGGTCTCGGCATGGTCGAACTCCTCGACCACCGCCCGGCTCTCCTGACGCGCCGAGAGGATCGACCACCCGGTGAAGGCCACGATGCCCACCACCAGAAGGCCCCCCTCCGGCCGGCTGATCCGACCGTCCGCGAGCAGCCCGGCCAGCAGCAGGGACGCGACGATCATCAGCGGGACCTCGCGCCGGATCAGCTGGGCGGCGGTCGCGATCGGCCGCACCAGGGCGGCGAGCCCGAGGATCAGGCCCAGGTTCGCGATATTCGAGCCGACGACGTTGCCGACCGCCACGTCCGCGAGGCCGTTCAGTGCTCCCTGCACGCTCACCGCCAGCTCGGGCGCGCTGGTTCCGAAGGCGACCACCGTGAGGCCGATGACCAGCGACGAGAGACCGAAACGCCGTGCCAGCGCGGCGGCGCCCCTCACCAGCCACTCGGCGCCGAGCCACAGCGCCACGAGGCCCGCGACGATCTGGAGCCACTCCACCCGGCACCCTCCCGGCGTCTGCAGCCGCGCCTCTCGCCCCCCGCTCTGCGCAAGGTACCACGAAGCGCGTCGCCACTCATGGTATCGTGCGGCCTCGCGTCCCCGGAGGAGTGACCATGGAGTGGCTGACCGATCCGCAGGCGTGGATCGCCCTCGCGACCCTCACTGTGCTCGAGATCGTGCTCGGAATCGACAACATCATCTTCATCTCGATCCTCGCCGGGAGGTTGCCCCAGCCGCGCCGGGCCCGCGCCCGCACCATCGGCCTGGCGCTGGCGATGGTCACCCGGGTTCTCCTGCTCGCCTCTCTCGCCTGGCTCAGCCACCTGACATTCGAGCTGCTCGAGGTCTTCGGCCATGCGGTCACCGCTCGCGACCTCATCCTGCTCGGCGGCGGCCTCTTCCTGCTCGCCAAGGCGACCTTCGAGATCCATCACCATCTTCGAGGGGCCCGAGGACCACGATCTCAGCGCCCAGGCCGGCGCCACCTTCGCCTCCGTGATCACCCAGATCCTGCTCCTCGACGTGGTCTTCTCCCTCGACTCGGTGATCACCGCGATCGGCATGGCCGAGCATCTGCCGGTCATGATCGCGGCGGTCGTGATCGCGGTCGTGGTCATGATGGTTGCGGCCGGCCCGGTGTCGGACTTCGTCGAGGAGCATCCAACAGTCAAAATGCTGGCGCTCGCGTTCCTTCTGCTGGTCGGCATGGCCCTGGTCGCCGACGGCTTCGGTCAGCACATCCCCAAGGGTTACATCTACTTCGCGATGGGATTCTCGGTCGCGGTCGAGGGTCTCAACCTGCGCCGCCGGGCGCGCGAGGGGCGCCGACCGCTCACCTTGCGCCGGCGCAGGGTCGGACCCGCCGTCGACACGTCACGACGGCGTCCGGCGGACGGCTGACGGGGCCTCGCCCGGCGCAGATCGCTCGACAGCTCCTTCCGCGACCGACGCCCGGCTCGGCTCGTCGGCCGGTTCTCGGCCGCGCCTCCCGTCCAACCCAGGATCGGATCCGGAGCCAGCCCCACCAAGCGAAGAAGGTGGCCGCCATGACGTCCGCGGGCGCGACCGGCCGGGTGGAAGGAACCGCCACCGCCGCGAGCCTCTGCCCGGCAGGCGGAGCCGCCGAGGGTCAGTCGAGCTCGGCCCGGCCGGTGGTCGCATCCCACCGGCACTCGACCTCCCGCAGCCGACCGAGGTGGGCCGCCTGGATCACGACCCGCCAGACCCGCCCCTGGCCGTCCGGCGTTGGCGGCATCACAGCGATCACCACCTTGCCGGTCGACTCCACGGACAGCCGACAGGCGGCCTCGGCCTCGGCGCTGCGATCGGGGATGTCGGTCGGCGCCTTCGGCTCGTCGGGGCCGTGCAGGCGGCCACCCCCGGCTCCGTAGGGGAAGACTGCGAACACCGCCCGGCAGCCGTCGTCGACCCAGATCCCGTCGTCAGTCAGGCCCCAGGTACGCCCTTCGATGCACTCGGTGCGGCTGAGCTGCTTGTCGAGGTGCACCGAGCCGGCTTCCCGGAGTGCACACTCATTGCGGCGCTGGCGATTCGACTCGCAGGTGACGGTGAACGCCGGGACCGCCGTGGCGCCGAACGGTCGCACCTCGAACACCGCCCGGCAGCCGTCGTCGACCCAGATCGAGTCCGCCCACACACCCCAGGTGCGGCCCTGGTCGCAGGCAGCGCGGCTCAGCTGCCGGTCGATCCGGACGGTGCCCGGGACCTTCATCTCGCACTCCCGGCGGTGTCTGTCCGAGGACTCGCAGGTCACGGCGTAGGCCTCGGATGCTTCTGCTGAGGTGGTCATGGTGAGCTCGACCACGTGGCCGTCGACCGCACGGCAGCGTCCCTCGGCGCCGTTGCGCGCCTGCCACCGGTAGACCGACTCCCCCACCGGACTGCGCTCGCGGGACAGCGAGACCTCCTGCTCCGAGGAGGCGCCGGCGAGCACGGCCGCGGCCGCCCGGCAGGTGGTCTCGACCTCGGCCTCGGCCGCCGGCAGAAGGGCGGCGGTCAGCAGAAGCACGACCGCCGCCGGCCACGGGCCGAAAGCTACGCGAAGCGTGTGGTGACTCATGCTCCCCCCGGGCGCGGGCTCGCACCGCCGGCTCACCGCCATTCTACGACGGCTGGGGCGGGCCGATCGAGGAGTAAGAAAAGGTGCGCCGGGGCTGACGCCCCGGCGCACCGACCGGTCAGAAGCGAGATCTCAGCTGCGGCGCCACAGCAGGAGCGCGACGCCGAGTGCCGCGAGCAGGGCCGCGAACACCATCAGTCCGCTGCTGCCGAGCGCCGGCACCGGAGTCGGCGGGGTCGGCGTCGACGACGGAATCGTGGGCGTCGCAGTCGGGGCGCGACCGTCGGCGTCACCAGCGTGCAGCAGGGCACGGTCACGGTGTCGTTGGCCACGTTGCCGCCGCAGTCCGTGGAGGTGACGGTGACCTCGTACCCGATCGCGGCATCGCACGGGTCGCCGGTCGCGGTCACGTTCCAGAACGCCTGGTTGGTGTCGCCCGCGGCGATGCCGCCCAGCGGCACCGTCAGCGGGCTGCCCGTGGTCAGCCCCGGGCTGAGGGTGAGGGTCGCGCTGACGCCGCTGCACAGCCCGCCCGTGGTGTTGGTCACGAAAGCCGTGAGACCGAAGGGATTGGGCTCCGGGTTGAGGTCGCGGCACTGCAGGCTCGAGGGCGCGGACAGGGTGATGGCGAGGTCGCCCTGGGCGATCGACACGTCACCGACCCCGTAGTAGGTGCCGACGCGCCGGGTCGCCGCGGCGGCTACCGGATCCTCGTCCCACCAGTAGATCACCGCCGAGTCGCCGTAGGGCTCGCCGTCGCAGTCGTAGAGCCAGCACACGTCGACGAAGTCGCCCCATTGGCCGATCGCCATCCGGTCGGGAGGCACCGCCGCGCCGCCGGTCATGGTGGCGCGTCCGATGAGGTCGCCGGCCCCGGGCGGCACGGTGTCCTCGAAGGCCTCCCAGTAGGTGAAGGGCACGCTTGCGAAGCAGGTCTCGTTCGGGTACCAGGTGCCGCCGGCGGCGATCTCGGCCGAGTCGTTGTCGGCGACCTCGGTGTCGTACTCGTAGAGCACGCCGATCTGGTGGGACGTGCCCGAGTTGTTGGTGACGAAGGTCTCGGTGAGGATCGCCGCCGTTGTGGCGTCGAACAGCACCGGCGTGTGCTTGACCAGGACCGACAGCGCGGGCGACGGGATCGTCCATCGGCTCTCGATCGAGTCGCCGACGATGGTCGACGACACGTAGGTCGCCTCGCCGTCGCAGTTGCCGGTTTGATCCGCCAGATCCCAGATCGCCCCGTCGACCGAGACCTTGATGTTGCTGGTGCTCGAGGTGTCGCCGCAGTCGAAACCGTAGAGCAGGGTTTCGCACGGTCGCGGGTGCAGCGACGAGGTGCCGATGCCGAAGTTGCCGTCGGTGTCGTCGACCTCGATCCGCACCAGGCTGTTCTCGAGGTGGATGAAAGCCTGCGGGCTCGAGGGTGCGCGGCCGGTCTTGTCAGCCGCTCCGCCGACCGCGACAATTGTGAGAATAAGTCCTATCGAGATCACACACGCACGCACATTCAGACCCTTCATTGTGGTCTCCTTGTCTCCTGAATGGACCCACGGCTATCGTAAGCTCGGATCGACGCGATGGCAAGAGGGAGTATCAGAATCAGACCCCGGACCCGCAGGCCGGTTTCGGCCTCCGTCCCCACCGGCGAGAAAGGGCGGGCACGGACGACGACACTGGACCGACTCGCGGTATAACTCTCGCGACATCAGGGAGGGTGACCATGAAGTGGAGGCAAGGCCGGCGCAGCGCGAACATCGAGGATCGACGGGGCGGCGGGATACCACGAGGTGTCCGGATCGGCGGGCTGGGAGGCTTCGGCCTGCTGGCGGTGATCGTGATCGCGGTCCTGCTCGGGGTCGACCCGACCCAGCTCCTGCAGGACGTGCCCGTGTCCAACGTGCCGGCATCGCGCGGCATGGAGGACGCCGGTCCACCGAGCGGCGCGGACAACGAGCTCTCCGAGATGGTGGCGGTCGTGCTGGCGGACACCGAGGACACCTGGAACGCGCTCCTCCCAGCGCTCGGAAGGGACTACGAGGAGCCGACGCTGGTGCTGTTCTCCGACGCGACCCGCTCGGCCTGCGGTCTCGGCGAGGCCGCCATGGGCCCCTTCTACTGTCCCGCCGACCGCAAGGTCTACATCGACCTCGCGTTCTTCGGCGAGCTGCGCGACCGGTTCGGGGCGCCCGGGGACTTCGCCCAGGCCTACGTGATCGCCCACGAGGTCGGCCACCACGTGCAGAACCTGCTCGGCATCTCCGACGAGGTGCACGCGGATGCAGCGCGGTCGACGGCCAGGCCGAGGCCAACGCGCTCTCGGTGCGGCTCGAGCTCCAGGCCGACTGCCTCGCCGGGGTCTGGGGCGCACCACGCGCAACCGGGTGCGCAGCCTGCTCGAGCCCGGCGACCTCGAGGAGGCGCTCGCCGCCGCGACCGCCATCGGCGACGACCGCATCCAGCGCCAGGCCCGCGGCACCGTGGTGCCCGACGCCTTCACCCACGGCACCTCCGCGCAGCGTGTGCGCTGGTTCCGCCGGGGTTTCTCCACCGGAGACCCCGACCAGTGCGACACCTTCTCGGTCGCCGAGCCGTAGGGACTGAGACGACAGGGCGAGCGAGCCACCCTTTTCCGACTGTCATCCTGAGCGAGCGAGCGTCAGCGGGCGAGCCGCAGGACCCCCTCCGGGAAACCCAATGCTCCCAGGAGCTTCGAATCGAACTCCAGCCCGAATGTCGGCGCAGGGGTGACGATTCTCGGGCAGGAAAGGCACAGCGGGACGGACAGCCCCGCCCTCCCGAGCGGCGCCTGGCTCGGTTCGGCCACGCGACCCGAGCCAGGCTCGGCGCTGGATCCCGGACCCGCGCCCCTCCGCCCGAAACCCGGACCCTCACCCGCCTCACGTCTCACGTGATGGCACCAACCTGCCGCCGGTTGGGCTGCGGGCACCGCCCTCGCTGAGCTCTCGATACCGCCGTGGTATCGGCCGGGACTACGGTGCGGCTGTGGGGTGTTCCCCGCAGCTGGAGGCACCGAATGGCCCAGCTCCCGATTCACGAGCCGCAGGTCCACAACCACGGCGTGGGCGAGGTCGATCGCGCGCTGACCGACGCGGTCGCCGAGCTCGACCGCCAGAAGGACGCCCTCGCCACGCCTCTGCGCAAGACATTCCAGGGCCATCCGCTGCCGTCACGGGACGAGGTCGTGCTGATCGTCGAGCTGCTCCGCTCGGTCATCTTCCCGGGCTACTTCGGCAACCGCGACGTCACCGAGGACAGCCTGGCCTTCCACGTCGGCGCCACCCTCGCACCGGGCGTCGCTGATCATGGTCGACGAGGTCCACCGCGGCCTGTGCTTCGCCTGCACCCAGCGAGCCCGGCGACCGCGTCCTGTCGGCCAGTGCCTCGGCCAGGCGAAACGGATCACGGCGGCCTTCCTGCGCCGGCTGCCCGAGGTTCGCCGGCTGCTGGCCCTCGACGCGGTCGCCGCCTACGAGGGCGACCCGGCCGCCACCAGCCCCAGCCGAGGCGATCTTCTGCTACCCGGGGGTGCTCGCGATCACCAGCCACCGCATCGCCCACGAGCTCTACCGCCTCGACGTGCCGCTGATTCCCGCGCATCATCACCGAGCACGCCCACAGCCTGACCGGCATCGACATCCACCCGGGCGCCCGGATCGGCGAGCAGCTTCTTCATCGACCACGGCACCGGCGTGGTGATCGGCGAGACCTGCGTCATCGGCAACCGCGTGCGGATCTACCAGGGCGTGACCCTCGGCGCCAAGAGCTTTCCGCTCGACGAGCACGGCAACCCGATCAAGGGCATCGCCCGCCACCCGATCGTCGAGGACGACGTCATCATCTACTCCGGCGCCACCATCCTCGGCCGGGTGACCATCGGCCGCGGCTCGGTGATCGGCGGCAACGTCTGGCTGACCCGCAGCGTGCCGCCCGGAAGCCGCCTCTCCCAGGCCGGTCCGACCACCGAGCGGTTCGTGGACGGCGGCGGCATCTGAGCCGGACACCTCACCGGCCGCCTGCCGCGATCTCCTGAGAGCACAGCTTCGGCCCTTCGGTCTCCGCTTCGCCTCGTGGTCTGAGGTGTCGTGTCTGCGCTGGCCTGAGGCGTCGCCCCACTTCAGAAGGAGGTCCACATGTCCCAAATCATGGCCACACTGCAGGGAACACTCACGGATCAGATCTGGACGCTGGTCGTCGGCACCGTCGCGGTCGCGGTGGCACTCGCCTTCGGGCTCGGCTGCCGAGACCTCGCCGCCGACACCATGCGGGGCTGGGTCGCATCGGTTCGGAGGGCCGACGAGTAGCCTCGCGCCCTCCGCTCGGGTTCTGGACGGCGGCCCCCGGTAAGGGAGTCCAGACCGTCCACCAGCCGACGGGCCGGCAACGCGCGGCGCGTGAAACAGGACACTCGGGGGTCTTGGCCCCACGATGATGCCAACTCCTGCGCCGGCGGCCACGGTACAATCACACCGTCCCTTCGGGGGGGAGAGACCGCTCACTATGCAGGCAACCATGCGGCTTCCAGTGACCCTCATCGCGGCCGGCGCGGTGCTCGCGACGACCCTCACCGGGTGTTCGAGCCTGATCGCGTCGTCGACGGCGAAGCTCGCCTCGAGCGTCGAGCGCGGGCTGGAGGACCAGACCGACCCCGAGCTGGTGCGTCTGGCGGCGCCCGCCTACCTGGTGCTGCTCGACGGGATGATCGCCGACTCCCCCGGGGAGCCGGCGCTGCTGCGCGCCGGCGCGTCGCTCTACACCGCCTACGCGGGAGCGTTCGTGGACAGCCCCGACCGGGCACGCACCCACACCGAGCGCGGCCGCCGCTACGGCCTCGCCGCCCTGTGCGCCGAAGCGCCGGCGACCTGCGGATTCGAGGAGATGCGCTACGAGGCGTTCGAGCGCGCCCTCGCCGGGACCCGGCCCCGTGATCTCGCGGCGCTCTACGTCAGCGGGTCCTCGTGGGCGGCCTGGATCCAGGCCCGGCGCGGGGACTGGTCGGCGATGGCGGACGCGGCTCGGGTCGAGGCGATCATGCACCGCGTGGTCGGCTTCGACGACGCCTTCGAGGACGGGGCGGCGCACCTCTACCTGGGCGTGCTCGCCACCCTGCTTCCCGCCTCTCTCGGCGGCCGTCCCGAAGAGGGACGGCAGCACTTCGAACGCGCGATCGAGCTGTCCGGGGGCCGCAACCTCTACGCCAAGGTGCTGCTGGCGCGGGAGTACGCGCGCATGGCCTTCGACCGCGAGCTCCACGACCGGGTGCTCACCGAGGTGGTCGAAGCCGACCCCGTCGCCCCGGGTATGACCCTGGCCAACGTCCTCGCTCAGGAGGAGGCGCGACGCCTGCTCGCCGACAGCGAGGGGTACTTCGGAGAGTGACCATGCTGTACCGCACCGTGGCCGTCCTGGCCCTGTCCCTCGCCGCCACCGGGCTCGACGCGGCGCCGGTCGAGCTCAAGATCGCCACCGTCGCCCCCGACGGCTCGAGCTGGGTCGAGGCCCTGCGCCGCGCCGCCACCGAGGTCGAGCAGGGCACCGAGGGCCGCGTCCGACTGCGGCTCTACCCGGGCGGCGCGATGGGCGGCGACCAGACCATGCTACGCAAGATCCGGATCGGCCAGCTCCACGGCGCCGCCGTCACTTCCGGAGCCCTGGCCTCGATCTCCCACGACCTCGAGGCCTACGGTCTGCCGCTGCTGTTCCGGTCGGAGGCCGAGGTAGAGGCGATCCGTGCCCGCTTCGATCCTCGTCTGACGGCCTCGATCGAGGCCGGGGGCTTCGTCTGCTTCGGCTTTTCCGGCAACGGCTTCGCCTTCCTGATGTCGACCCGGCCGGTGCGGAGCTTCGAGGATCTGAAGGGGCGCAAGGCGTGGCTGCCCGAGGGTGACGAGGTCGGCCGGACCACCCTCGAGGCCGTCGGCCTGGTCCCGGTTCCACTGGGCGTGGCCGATGTGCTCACGGGTCTCCAAACCGGCCTGGTCGACACCGTGGCCGGGCCGCCGGTCGCCGCTGTCGCCCTGCAGTGGTTCACCAAGGCGGACCACCTGGTCGACCTGCCCCTGCTGTACACCTTCGGCGGCCTGGTCGTGTCGGACAAGGCCTTCGCCAGGATCGGGACCGCCGACCAGGCAGCGGTGCGAGAGATCCTGTCCCGCGTCATCCGGGACCTGGATCGGCGGTCGTGGCAGGACAACCACGGCGCACGGGAGGCCCTCGTCAAGCAGGGGGTCGAGATCCTGATCCCCTCCTCCGAGGTGGCGCAGCGATGGGCCGAGGTGGCGCGCGACGCCCGGGCGACGCTCTCCCGGCGGCTCGAGATCGACCCCGACCTGGCGCGGGAGATCGACGCCGCGCTCGCCGAGCTGCGCGCCGCGGACGCGGCCAAGTGACCTTCGGACCGAGGACCGACGAGCCCCGGCGCCGGGGCTCTCTGCTCGGCGCCCTCGCCATTGCCGAGGACACGCTCCTGGTCGGGCTGCTCGCCGCCATGATCGGGCTCGCCCTGGCTCAGATCGTGCTGCGCAACCTGTTTGCGTCGGGCATCTCCTGGGCCGACCCCCTGCTGCGGGTGCTGCTGGTCTGGCTCGGCATGGCCGGCGCGCTGGTCGCCTCGCGCGAGGACCGCAACCTCACCGTCGACGTGCTGTCCCGCTTCCTGCCCGAGCGGTGGCGGCGTGGCGGACGCTTCCTCACCGATGCCTTCACCGCCGCAGTGTCGGCCGTGCTCGCGTGGCACGCCGCCCGGCTGGTGCTCGGCGACCGCGCCGCCGGGCTGATCGCCTTCGCCGGGATCCCGGTCTGGGTCTGCGAGCTGGTGCTTCCGGTCGGCTTCGGCCTGATCGCGCTGCGCTACCTTCTCCACCTCGTCCGGCGGGCTGCCGGCGGCGACCCGGCGGGCCCGCCATGATGATCCTGATCGGAGTCGTTCTCCTCGCCCTGGCCCTGCTCGGCGCGCCGCTGTTCGCGGTGATCGCCGCCTCGGCGCTGCTCGCCTTCGGCCGTGCCGGGGTCGACGGCATGGCGGTCGCGATGGAGGTCTACCGCATCGCCGACATGCCGGTGCTGATCGCGATCCCGCTCTTCACTTTCGCCGGCTACCTGCTCGGCGAGAGCCGCGCGCCCCAGCGCCTGGTCCGGGTCTCGGACGCGCTGTTCGGCTGGATGCCGGGCGGGCTCGCCCTGGTCGCGCTGATCGCGTGCGCGGTCTTCACCGCGTTCACCGGCGCCTCCGGGGTGACCATCGTCGCGCTCGGCGCGCTGCTCGAGCCGGCGCTGCGGGACGCCGGCTACACCGAGCGCTTCCGGCTCGGGCTGATCACCACCGGCGGCAGCCTCGGCCTGCTGTTCGCGCCCGCACTTCCTTTGATCCTCTACGGCATCGTCGCCGAGGTCCCGGTCGACCGCATGTTCCTGGCCGGCATCCTGCCCGGCGTGCTGATGCTCCTGATGCTGACCGTGTGGGGGGCGTTCAAGGCCCCGAAGGCGGCCCCGATCCGCACCCCGCAGGGCGAACGAGGTCGCGTCCGGGAGGCGGCGAGCGCGCTGCGGGCTGCGGTGTGGGAGGCGCCGTTGCCGATCATCGTGCTCGGTGGCGTCTACAGCGGCCTGCTCGCCGTTTCCGAAGCGGCCGTGGTGACGGCGGTCTACGTGCTGGTGGTCGAGGTCGCGGTGTACCGCGAGATCCCCCTGCGCCGCCTCCCCGGCCTGGTGCGCGAGTCGATGATCATGGTCGGCGGAATCCTGGTGGTTCTCGGTGCCTCGCTGGCGTCGACCAATGCCCTGATCGACGCCCAAGTGCCCCAGCGCCTGTTCGACCTGGTCACCGCCCACGTCGACGGGCGGCTCGCGTTCCTGGTGCTGCTGAACCTCTTCCTGCTCGTGCTCGGCACCATGCTCGACATCTTCTCGGCGCTGGTGATCGTCGTGCCGCTGCTGCTGCCGCTCGCCGCCGGCTTCGGGATCGACCCCGTGCACCTCGGCATCATCTTCCTGGCCAACATGCAGATCGGCTACTGCACCCCGCCGATCGGGATGAACCTGTTCATCGCCAGCTACCGCTTCGACCGGCCCGTCATCACCCTGTACCGGGCGGCGCTGCCGTTTCTCGCCATCCTGCTCCTGACCCTGGTGCTGATCACCTACCTGCCGTGGCTGTCGCTGGCCCTGCTCGACTGACCGGAGAACGCCCATGACCGAGAGCCTCCAGGAGCGATACGCCCCCACCACCCGCTGCTTCGGCTGCGGCCCCGCGAACCCGAAGGGCCTCCGGATCCGGTCGGTCCCCGAGGGCGGCGAGGTGGTCTGCGAGTTCTCACCCGAGCCCCACCACGAGTCCTTCGCGGGCGCGGTCTCGGGCGGCATCGTCGGCGCGCTGTTCGACTGCCACTGCAACTGGACCGCGACCAACCACCTGATGGAGAAGCTCGCGCTCGAGCACCCCCCGTGCACGGTCACCGCCGAGCTGACCGTGCGCTTCCTCGCCCCGACCCCCTCCGACGGACCGCTCACCATTCGTGCCAGGGTGATCGAGTCGTCCGAGCGCAAGGCGGTGGTCGACGGCACGATGGAGGCGAAGGGGCGGACGACGGCCACCTGCCGCGCGGTCTTCGTGTCGGTCAAGCCGGGGCACCCCGCCTACCACCGGTGGTGAGGGCGGAGCGGGGACCCGACGCGAGGGGGGTGAGGGTCTTCGCAATCCCGGCGGAGACCCTTCGACTGCGCGGCCTCGGAGGCCGCTCCGCTCAGGGTGACGGGGGGGTCGGCCGAGGCAGGCCGCTCCGCTCAGGGTGACGGTGAGGGGCGGCCGAGGCAGGCCGCTCCGCTCAGGGTGACGGGGGGGCGGCCGAGGCAGGCCGCTCCGCTCAGGGTGACGGGGGCGGGGACCGGTGGAGACCCTTCGACTGCGCGGGCCTGAAGGGCCGCTCCGCTCAGGGTGACCGGAAAGGAGCGAACCGCTCCTTTCCGGTCATCCCGAGCGAGCGAGCGGCCCCTTCTCACTGTCATCCTGAGCGAACGAGCGTCAGCGAGAGAGTCGAAGGATCTCCACCCGACGCGCGGAACCGCTGCGAGCACCAGGTGGCGTTCTCGCGAGCGGTTGCGCGCCGCGGAGCCATTCCGATCCCGAACCCGTGACCCGCCGCCGGCGGCCCGGGGCCGATCTCGAGCGCGTGCAGGTGCCCCCGGCCGGGGTCGGCCGGCCGGGGGCCGACGGTCTCAGACCGGCAGGACGCGGCGCCGCACCGCCCAGGCGAGGAGCGCGACCAGCAGGACGGCGCCGGCCACGGTCAGGCTCGGCAGGTGGACGAGCAGACCGGTCGGTCGTGTTCCCTCCCGTACCGGCTCCGAGGCCGGACGTTCGGCCGCCGAAGGCGGAGCGGACCCAGGAGCGGGCTCGGTCTCGGAGCCGACTGGGGGTCGGGACGGCGCCGGGATCTCGCGGATCGTGCCGGTGTCCGTCCGCGATGCAGGCGGCAGCACGGTTTCGGCAGCTTGCTCCCTGACGGCCTCCGGACGCGCCGGAGCCGGCTCGGTCGCGTCGAGCACCTCTCTCCCGGCGCCTCGGGTCTGCTCGTCGCGTGCGAACGACCGGATCGGCTCCGATCTCGGCGGAGACGGGTCGGCAACGATGACCCGCTGGGCCGGCGGCGCCTCTCCGACCGCGAGCACATGGGGCGCACGCTCGTCAGGCCGCAAACCGCCGGCCCCCTGCCCACCGCCCACCTGCCGGTACTCGACCTTCTTGCCGACGGCCACGGCCGGCCCCTGCCCGAAGACGCCCTCGTAGGAGACCCCTTCCGGCATCGGCACCGGCTGGTCGATCGTGACCAGCTCGCCGTCGTCGCGCACGGTCGAGCGGTCCACCGCGACGAACGAGGTGTAGGCTGTCATCAGCCGGTGGGCCAGCGCGAGCTCGGTGATCTCCTCGACCAGCGGCCCGGAATCGCCGGCCCGGACCTTCGCCATCTCGAGCCGGGCGATCCGCGACCGCGCCCACAGCCTGGCCTGAGCTGCGTTGTCGGCCGTTCGCGACGGCAGGTCGACCCGCTGCTGCAGCTCGAGCCTGCGGGTGCCGGCCCAGCCGCGCAGGGTGACCGTGCCGCGCCCGCCGGAGCGGTACCGGGCGTGGACCTCGAGCGGCTGGCCGGCGAACAGGTCGGGCAGGGCCGCGGGCTCGACGTCGACCACCTCGAGGCCTCCCCAGTCGAGCTCGAGCTGGGTGAAGACCGGATCGGTGATGCGCTCGGAGAAGCGGCTCACCAGGACATCCGACGGCTCGCCCGGCCGCAGGTACTCGGCCACCCCACGACCGGCCTCGGCGAGCCGGTCGAGCAGGTAGCGGTTGACCGACGACCCGATGCCGAAGGCGAAGATCCGGGCGTCGCCGAGCACCTCGCCGACCCGGCCCAGGATCTCGGTCTCGTTGCCGATGTAGCCATCGGTGAGGAACATCACCATGCGCAGCCGGTAGGGGTCCTTGGGCGCCTCCAGCGCCGCCCTCACCCCGGCCAACATCTCGGTGCCGCCCCCGCCGCGCAGCCCGTCGAGCCACGACAGCGCACGCTCCAGGTTGGCCCGGGTCGGCGGCAGGGCGTCGGGGTCGAAGACGCTCGAGTCGCCGGCGAAGCGGATCAGACGGAAGGTGTCGTCGTCACCGAGACCCCGGAGCGCCCTGCGAACGAGCTGCTTGCAGGCGGCGATCGGCTCGCCCGACATCGAGCCCGAGCTGTCGATCACGAACACCACCTCGCGGGGGACGACCTGCTCGGGCCGGGGCTCTGCCGGCGGCTGGAGGATCAGGGTCAGGTAGCCGAGCTCGTCGGTTCGATGGGCGACCACGGCGGACTCCACCGCCGCGGCCGCGGTCGACCAGGTGAGCACGAAGTCCTTGTTGGGGATCCGGTCGCGGGGCGCGAGCTCGACCAGCGCGTGATTCCGGGCCGGCCGCCCGGTGACGATCTCGTGGGAGCTCGAGCCGAGCGCGCGGATCGCGAAGCCGGGTGCGAGCTCGACCCGGATCGAGATGTCGTGGCCGGACCTCTCACCGGGACGCAGCACCGGCGGCGTGATCCTCGACGCGTCGGGCACCCTGTCGGTGTCGGGCGACCAGCCGTCTCCGGTCCGACCGACGGGGCGGCCGGGGACGTAGCGTGGGCCGACCACGGTGGGAAACACCATGCGCCAGGTCCCGTGGTCGAAGTGAAGGTCCTCCACGTAGTGGATGACCACCTCGACCGCCTCGCCCGGCGACAGGTTCGCGACCCTCTGGGTGAAGATGTTGGGCCGCTCCTGGTCGAGCAGGCCGGCGAGGTGGCCGCGCGCGACCGCTTCGTCGTAGATCCGCCTCGCCTCCTCGCGGCGATGGATCTCGCCCCGGATGACACGCTCGCCGATCTTCATCGACATGTCGTCGACCGCGGCGCGGTCGGGAAGCGGAAACACGTAGACCGCCTCGAGGCGGGTGCCGAGCGGGTTGGCGAAGCGTTGGGTGACGGTCACCTCGGCCACCGTCCCGGAGACCCGGGCGAGCACGTCGGTGTGCTCGAGCGGGAGCTCGCGGGCCTCGCCGGAGTCGGGATCGGTGTAGCGCAGCGCACCCTGGGTGACGGCGTCGTCATCGGCCGCGACCGCAGCGGCGGCGGCCACGACGAGCATCGCGGCCAGGACCAACGGGCGGAGTCGGGGCGTACGGACCATGGGCCTCATCGGAAGCTCCTCTCTCGGTGGCCGGCGCGAGCGCGACGCCGGCGGTTGCTGTTCGGTCTCGGATCAGCCGGCGACCGGTCCGCCCGCCGCGGTCGGGTCCGGCGGCCGCCTTCTGGTCCCGTGAGACCCCCGGCGCGAGGGTGAGTTCCATCCGGCCCCGGGTCTCGCGTCCGGGTTCGGCGCTATCCTGGGCCCGTGCCCCAGCCTCCGGACACCGTCGGCGGCGGTCGGGCGGCCACCGTCCGCGACCCCCAGCTGCGCGTGGTATTCGCGGTCACGTTGATGGCCGTGCTCGGTGTGGCCTCGATCGGGCCCGCCCTGCCCACCCTGCGCGAGGCCCTGGGCGTCCCGGTCGCACGGGTCGGTCTGGTGATCACCGCCTTCACCCTACCCGGCGTGGTGCTGACGCCGTTCCTCGGCGTGCTCGCCGACCGGATCGGCCGCAAGCGGGTGCTGGTGCCGTCGCTGGTACTGTTCGGCCTGGCGGGGACCGCCTGCGCGGCCGCCCGGGCGTTCGAGCCTCTGCTCGGCCTGCGCCTGCTGCAGGGCATCGGCGCCGCGTCCCTCGGCTCGCTCAACGTCACCCTGGTCGGCGACCTCTTCGCCGGCCGCGAGCGCACCGCCGCAATGGGCTACAACGCCAGCGTGCTGTCACTCGGCACCGCCATCTACCCGATACTGGGCGGCGCACTGGCGGTGATCGCGTGGTACTGGCCCTTCGCCCTGCCGGCGCTCGCGCTCCCGGTCGCCGTCCTGGTGGCCGTCGGGCTCGACGAGCCCCCAGCGGCGCGGCCGGAGCGCCTCGCCCACTACCTCGGCGAGGTCTGGCGCGAGGTCCGCCGCCCGCCCGTGCTGGTGCTCTACGGCGCCAGCTGCGGGATCTTCATCCTCCTCTACGGGGCCTACATCACCTTCCTCCCGCTCTACATGGCCGAGCGGTTCGCGGCCTCGCCGGTCACCATCGGGGCGGTGATGACCACCCTGTCCTCGGTGATGGCGGTGACCTCCTGGCAGCTCGGCCGGCTCGCCCGCCGCTTCGGCGAGGCGGCGGTGGTGCGGACCGGCTTCCTCGTCTTCGCGGCCGGGCTGGCCACCGTCCCTTTCGCGCCCACCACGGTGGCGCTCGCGGTCCCGGCCGTCCTGCTCGGCTTCGCCTTCGCGACCACCATCCCGGTGGTCCAGAGTCTGCTTGCCGGTCTCGCGCCGGACCATCAGCGGGCCGCCTTCATGTCGCTCAACGGCACCGTGCTCCGCCTCGGTCAGACCCTCGGACCGGTGGCCATGACCGCGGTCTGGGCCTTCGCCGGCTATCGTGGCGTCTACCTCGGCGGGGCCGGCTTCGCCGTCGCTCTCGGCCTGGTGATGGCCGCGACCATCCGGCGTTGAGTGGTCGACGCCGTATGCACCGCCCGAGGGCGAACGGTCGAACGGTGCTCACGGGGCCGACGGAAGTGAACCCCAAGGGTGCCAAGGACGCGAAGCCGGAAGACAGGCTCACGAAGACCGAGACGACTCCAACGCGTTCTCCGTTGCCCCCTCGTGTTTGCGCTCTTTGCGTCTTCGCGGCTCAGAGACCCCGTGCAGCGCCACCCAGGGTTGTGCGGGCGGTGTAGGCTGTTGGACGCGGCCGCGGGCGCCGCGGAACGGAGGCTGACCGATGACCGGACGTACGACGACCATCACTCTGGCAGTGCTGCTCGCAGGAGCGGCGATCGCGGCGGCGGACGGACCGGACCTCGGCGCGCGGATCGACCAGGTCCAGGCCGCCCAGGAGGACCTCGACCACCGTCTCGACCAGATCGCGAAGGCGGTCGACGACCTGATGTGGTTCCAGCGGCTGTCCGATGCCGCGGTGGTCGACAAGGTCCGGATCTACGGCCCTCCCCGGTGGAAGGAGCCCAACCCCACCGGCATCGGCGCCGGCAACCACGTCAAGTTCTACGCCTACCTCTTCACCCCGAAGGACGGCGGCACCGGCAAGCTCCCCCTGCTCGTGCTCCCCCACGGCGGGGTGCACGCCGACTTCACCACCTACTACACCCACATCGTCCGCGAGCTGATCGCCCAGGGCTACATCGTCGTCGCCCCCGAGTACCGCGGCTCGACCGGCTACGGCGAGAGCTTCTACAAGGCGATCGACTACGGCGGGCTGGAGGTCGAGGACTGCGTCGCCGCCCGCGACTGGGCGGTCGCCAACCACCCCCGGGTCGACCCCAAACGGGTCGGGCTGATCGGCTGGAGCCACGGCGGGCTGATCACCCTGATGGGCCTCTTCGATCACCCCGACAAGTTCGTCGCCGGCTTCGCCGGCGTGCCGGTGTCGGACCTGGTGCAGCGCATGGGTTACCACTCCCAGAGCTACCGCGACCTCTACGAGGCCGAGTACTTCATCGGCCAGACCGCACAGGAGAACCTCGCCGAGTACAAGCGCCGGTCGCCGGTGTGGAACGTCGACAAGCTGACCCGCCCGGTGCGCATCCACACCAACCTCTACGACGAGGACGTCAACTACATCGAGGTCGAGCACCTGATCCAGGCGCTCAAGGCCGCCGGCAAGGACTTCGAGTACGAGGTCTTCGAGACCCCGGGCGGCCACAGCCACGACCGCCTCGACATCCCCGAGGCGTGGGCCCAACGGGCGAAGGCTTACGCCTTCCTCGCCCGCCACCTCAAGCCGCCGCGGCCCGAGGTGCACCTCGGCCTCGGCAGCGACGGCCTCGCCTCGCCGTAGAGTCACCGGCGCGCTCCACGAGAAAGGCCCCACCCGAGCGGGTGGGGCCGCTGCAGGAGTCTCGTGGTGTTCGACCTACAGGTTCGCCAGCAGCTGATCGACCTCGTCGCAGGTCTTGCGGACGCCGGCGACGGACTTGGCCAGCGCGGCCTTCTCCTCGTCGGTGAGGTCGAGCTCGATCACCTTCTCGACGCCGTTCTTGCCGATGATTGCGGGCACGCCCACGAACAGGCCGTCGACGCCGTACTCGCCTTCGAGCTTGGCGCAGACCGGGATGATCTTGCGCTTGTCGAAGATGATCGCCTCGGCCATCTCGAGCGCGGCCCAGGCCGGCGACACGAAGGCCGAGCCGAAGCCGAGCAGGCCGACCACCTCGCCGCCCGCCTTGCGGGTGCGGGCCTCGATTGCCGCGAGGGTCGCCTCGTCGAGGAACTTCGCCACCGGCATGCCGGCGATCAGGCACGAGCGAGCGGACCGGCACCATGTCGTCGCCGTGGCCGCCGAGCACCATCGCGTTGACGTTCTCGACCGACACGTTGGCCGCCTCGGCCACGAAGTAGCAGTAGCGGCCCGAGTCGAGCACGCCGGCCATGCCCATGAGCTTGTTCTTGGGCGGCGCGAGGCGCTTGTCGAGGGTGTAGACGATCGCGTCGAGCGGGTTGGCGATCGAGATGATGGTCGCGTTGGGGCAGTTGGCTCCTGATGCCTTCGGCCACCGCGTTGGTGACCTTGAGGTTGATCGTCAGCAGCTCCTCGCGAGTGGGGAAGGTGCCGTCGGGACGCGCCTTGCGGGGCACGCCGGCGGTGTTGATGACCAGCTCGGCGCCGGCCAGGGCCGAGTAGTCCTTCGAGCCCACGATCTTGACGTCGGAGCGGATGGTCGGCGTGCCCTCGGCGATGTCGAGCCCCTTGCCGATCGCCACCGACTGCTTCGCGACCACTTCCTGCCGCTCCGGCGGATCGTTCGGGTTCGACGAACGGGGCCGGGTCGGTCACACCGACCTCGCGCGCCAGACGCCGCTGCACGATCTCCTGCACGAGCACGCCACCGATGTAGCCTCCGCCGATGACACCGATCTTCTTCAGCATTCGACCTCTCCTTTCCAATACGGGACCGGTCGCGGCGTCCGAACGACCCCGTTCGGGGGGCTCGGGCGTCGCGCGCTCGGGACCTCGTTCTGCCGCATGCTCGGAGCAGGATACCACCGTGGACACCCTCGGGCTGCGACCGCGACGCGTCCTCGGCACCGACGAGTCTCATGTGAGAACTTGATCAGAGAACCACACTCGCGCGATCGCTCCCCGACAGCTCGCCACACCGCGGCACGGGTCTTGAGGTGCACCGGCCGCGGGTTGAACCACAGAGACACGGAGACACAGAGCCAACCCGAGCAACCGGAGGCCGGCTCGCGCCGAGCGCGAGCCAGCCTCCTGTCGCTCGGGCGGGAGGGGGCTTCTGTGCCTCTCTGTGCCTCCGTACCTCTGTGGTTATGCCCGCCCCGCGAACGAGTCGCGGAGCCGCTCGAAGCCCTCGTCGAGGGTGACCCTCGGCCGGTAGCCGAGATCGCGGCGGGCGGCGGTGAGGTCGTACCAGTGGGCGGTGGCGAGCTGGCGGGCGAGGAAGCGGGTCATCGGCGGCTCGCCGGGCAGGGGCAGCAGGGTCCAGGCCGCCTCCATCACCGCCCCGGCGATCCAGGCCATCCGCGGACTGAGGCTCGCCTCCACCGGCGGCTCGCCGGCTGCGGCCAGGATGCCGTTGACGAGCTCTCGCACCGGGCGCGGCTCGCCGTTGGAGATGAAGTAGGCCCGCCCCGCCGGCGGTGCCCCCGGCGCGAGCCGGTCGAGCGCCAGCAGGTGGGCGTCGGCGGCATTGTCGATGTACGTCGAGTCGACCAGGGGTTCTCCGCCGCCGACCAGCCGCAGGCGGCCCGAGCGGCGGCGGGTCACGATCTGCGGCACCAGGTGGGTGTCGCCCGGACCCCAGATCAGGTGCGGCCGCAGCGCGGTGGTGGCGAGATCTGGGCCGTTCGCAGCCAGCACCGCCCGCTCGGCCTCGGCCTTGGTGCGCGGGTAGTGGGCGTGGAAGCGCTCCGGGTAGGGCAGCGACTCGTCACTGCCGGCGATGTCGTCGCCCGCATGGATCACCGACGGGGTCGAGGTGTAGACCAACCGGCCGACCCGGCGGCGCCGGCAGGAGGCGAGCACGTTCGTCGTCCCGAGCACGTTGGCGCGATCGAAGTCGCGGCGGCGGCCCCACACCCCGGCGAGCGCTGCCACGTGCACCACCGCATCGCACCCGGCCACGGCGGCGTCGACCGCGGCGTCGTCGGCGAGGTCGCCGCGGCGGGCCTCGACCTCGAGCTCGCCGTGCCACGGGTAGCTGCCGCGCTGAAAGGTGCGCACGTCGTCGCCGCGCTCGACCAGCCGCCGAACGACGGCCCCACCCAGGAAGCCGCCGCCACCGGTGACCAGCACCTTCACTTCAACCGTCCCGCCGCCCACCGGGCGAGCTGTTCGCGGCCGATCTTGGCGTTGTGGCGCACGTCGACCGGGAAGCGCGGGTGGAAGAGCACGGTCCGGATCGGCAGCGTCACCCCGTGCGCGGCGGCCCGGGCGAGCAGCTCGTCGACCAGCCGGGTGCGGTCGACCGGACCCGCCTCGGGATCGAGCTCGATGACGATCACCGCTTCGGCGCCCCGACCCCGGTCGACCCCGACCAGGGCCGAGCGAAAGACCGCCGGGTGGGCGTTGAAGACCCCCTCGCACGGCACCGTGAACAGGGTGCCCTGGGCGGTCACCACGCGCTGGGCCTTGCGGCCGCAGAACCAGAGCCTGCCGGCGTCGTCCAGGTAGCCCACGTCGCCCATGCGGTGGGCGACTCCGCCGTCGGGCAGCGCGACCTTGGCCGCGGCGGTGGCCTCCGGGCGGTGGAGGTACTCGGCGGTCACCGCCGGGCCCCGCACCACGATCTCGCCGACCTCGCCCACCGGCAGCGGCTCGAGCTCCGCCCAGCTCGAGATCGGCTGGTCGGTGATCCGGGCGATGGTGACCTCGACCCCGTCCACCGGCCGCCCGACGCAGGTGCCGCGCCCGGCATCGGTGGCGAAGCGGGTCTCGTCGAGGATCGCGTCGTGGGAGATGCAGGCCACCGGAAGCGACTCGGTGGCCCCGTAGGGGGTGAGGATGCGGGCCCCGGGAGCGAGCAGGGTGGCGAAGCGCTCGACGATCCGCGGCGCGATCGGCGCGCCGGCGGTGGTGACCGTGCGCAGCGAGGGCAGCCTCACCCCGCGCGGCGCCGCCCACCGGCCGACGGTGTCGAGCAGCGCCGGCGAGCCGAACATGATCGTCGCACCCCAGCCGTCCACCGCCTCGACGATCCGCCGCGGGTCGACCTCGGCGGGGCGGGTGGGGTCCATCTCCGGGATCACGGTGGTCATTCCGAGCGCGGGATCGAACAGGGCGAAGAGGGGGAAGGTGGGCAGATCGACGTCGCCCGGCCGCACCCCCACCACCTCGCCCACCATCTCGACCTGGGCGAGGAAGTTGCCGTGGCGGTAGACCACCCCCTTGGGGGCGCCGGTGGAGCCCGAGGTGAAGACCACCGCGGCCACCTCGTCGGGACCGACCGCGGCCATCGCCCCGCCGCCCTCGCCGTCGGCGAGGACCCGGGCGAGAGTGGTCCCGGCCCAGGGCCCGCGGCGGCCGACGGTGACCGTGCGCCGCACCGTGCGCCGCCCCCAGCCGAGCAGCAGCCGCGCGGCGTGGGCCCGGGGCACTCCGATGAAGGCCTCGGGCTCGGCCTCGTCGAGGCAGCGCTTCAGGCGGCCGAGCCCGAGCCCCGGGTCGACCACCACCGGCACCGCGCCCGCCTTGAACAGGCCGAAGACGAGCATGAAGAGCTCGAGGCCGGGAGGGACCATGACCACCGCGCGGGTGCCGCGGCCGACTCCGTGGCGACCGAGGCCGCGGGCGACCCTGTCGGTCAGCGTGTCCAGCTCGGCGTAAGTCAGGTGCACGCTTCGGGCTCGCCCGAAGCCGTCCCGACCCGAGGGGGCGATGATCGCGGGCGCGAACGGCCGCTCTGCCGCCCGCCGGGGCAGGAAGGCGGCGATGTTGCCGGGCGCGGCGGTCACCGCTCCGCTCCCCGGAGCGGGTGGGCCTCGAGGAAGCTCCTCACGAGCGGCACGATCTCGTCCGCTGCGTCCTCCATGACGTAGTGACCGCAGTCGGCGAAGCGGTGGACCTCGGCCCGGGGCAGACGCCGCTCCCACTCGGCCAGGAAGTGGTGGTCGAAGACGAAGTCCTTCTCGCCCCAGCAGATCAGCGCCGGCCGGTCGGCCAGCGCTCCGAGCCCGTCGGAGATCTCGTCGAGCACCGGGTAGGCGGGGTCGGAGGGGACCAGGGGGATGTCCTGGACGAAGCGCGCCGTGGCGATCCGGCTCTGCCACGAGTCGTAGGGCGCGCAGTAGGCGTCGCGCACCTCGGCCGGCATCCGGCGGCGGGCGCAGCCGATCCAGGCCGCGCCCCGGGCGAAGGCGTTGAACCGGCGCACCAGGAAGACGCCGAGGCTCGAGTCCCGAACCAGCCGGAGCTGCCAGGGCACGTTCTTGCCCGGCGGAAGGTGGAAGGCGGCGGTGTTGAGGATCACCAACCGGCTCACGCGCTCGGGGTGGCGCACCGCCCAGCCGAAGCCGATCGCCCCGCCCCAGTCGTGGACCACGAGGGTCACGCGTTCGAGCTCGAGATGATCGGCCAACGCCTCGAGATCATCGACCCGGCTCGCCAGCGTGTACCGGTAGCGGGAGTCGTCCGGCTTGTCCGAGAGACCGCAGCCGATGTGGTCGGGCACGACGCATCGGGAGCCGCCCTTGAGCCCGTTCACGAGCCGACGCCAGTAGAACGACCACGTCGGGTTGCCGTGCACCATCAGCACCGGCTCCCCGGCACCCTGGTCGAGGTAGTGCATCGTGAGCCCGTCGCGGTCGAAGTACCGACCCCGAAACGGGTACAGCCGCTCAGAGACGGGTTGCATCACTCTCCCAGCGATTCGCGCCAGCGAATCGCTACCAGACGATCTCGGCCATGGTGCAGTTGAGCCCCGAGCCGATGCCCATCAGGGCGATCCGCTGACCGGATTCCAGCCGGCCCTCCTCCTCGAGCTTCGACAGCACGATCGGCACGCCCGCCGGGCCGACGTTGCCGAAGCCCGGGTAGAGTCGGTAGATCTTGGCCGGGTCGAGACCGAGGATCGCCGCAAACCGGTCGGTGTGGGCCTTGGACACCTGGTGGAGCACGTACCAGTCGAGGTCGTCGGTGCGCCAGCCGAGCTCGGCCTGCGCCTTGGTCCAGGTCTTCGCCGCCAGCTCCAACCCCGCGACGGTGAGCGCCCGGGTGTCGGTGGTCATGCCGTCCAGGTTGCCGAGGCAGAGCCGGTTGTGCTCGGTGGCGGCGAGGCTGACACCGCCCAGGAAACGGTGGCCCTTGGGGATGAGGTCCGCTCGCGCGAGCACCATCGCCGCCGCCCCCGAGCCCAGGGTCAGGGTGGCGAAGTGGGAGCGGAAGGTCTCCTCGTCGCAGGCCGGGTCGAGCAGCCGATCGATGGTGGTCTCGACGGTGAAACCGCTCGACTCGCCGTCGACCACGATGCCGTAGTCGATCTGACCGCGCTCGATCATGTTGCCGACCACGTCCATGCCGTTGACGAAGCCGAGGCAGGCGTTGGAGAGGTCGAAGTTCATGCACTCCGCGGGCAGGTCGAGGTTGCCGTGAACCAGGCAGGCGGTCGAGGGCTCGAGGTAGTCCCGGCAGACCGAGGTGTTGACCAGGATGCCGATCCGGTCGCGGTCGATCCCGGCCTTGGCGATCGCCCGCTCGGCGGCCCGGGTGGCGACATCGGACGGCGGCTCACCGTTGACCCAGTAGCGGCGCTCGAGGATGCCGGAGAGCTCGCGCAGCAGGTCGGGCTGGATGCCCAGCCGCCCCATCGTCGGAGACAGCCGCTGCTCGATGTCCTCCGAGCGGACCACCGTGGGCGCGTCGATGTGGGCGACGGACAGGATCGCGACGTTGGAGAAACGCATCTCGGAACCTCGCTCGTCGGGAGACAGGCCGGCGGAAACCCGCGGCGACGCGGTGCCCTCGACAACCGCCCCCGAGCGTGATGTCGCGGGAGAGTACCACTCCAACTCACTGAGGGAAAGGCACGTCGCGGCACTCCCGCGGCCGGCCGGCGAGGCGGGAGGTGGAACCACCACGACACCAAGACACCAACAGGGAGTCAAGGAGTCAGAGCGCCGAGCCGTTCCCCTGTGCGAGCGCGCCGTCGAACGGAGTCGAAGCGGCATTGAGTCCGCGGAGCGCAATCCCGTCGCTGGGCGCGCGATTTCGAGGATCAAGGGGTCGAGAGAAGGAGGCCGCTCTCACCCAGATCCCCTGACTCCCGGGGGCGGCTGCCGACGACGGCCGGCGAGACGCCAGTGACCGCTGCCTCTCCCGTGTCGTCGTGCTGTCTTGGTGCCGTGGTGGTAAGACCCCGTCCCGTCCGGAAGCGCGAGACGCGGTCGCACGTAGAATGGTGGGACCTTTCGACCCGGAGGACGCGATGGCCTTCTTCGACGCCGAGCTGTTCCGGTTCCTTCGTGAGCTCAAAGAGAACAACGACCGCGAGTGGTTCAACGACAACAAGAAGCGCTACAAGGCCGTCGTGCAGGAGCCCCTTTTGGGGTTCATCGCCGCTTTCGCGGGGCCGCTGCGGTCAATCAGCCCGGCCTTCGTGGCCGACCCGCGGCCGTCGGGCGGCTCGATGTTCCGGATCTACCGCGACACCCGCTTCGCCAACGACAAGAGCCCGTACAAGACCCACGCCGCGGCCCAGTTCCGGCACCGGGACGGCAAGGACGTCCACGCCCCCGGCTTCTACCTCCACCTCGAGCCGGGCGAGGTCTTCTGCGGCGCCGGCATCTGGCACCCCGACGGCCCGACCCTGGGTCGTCTGCGCGACGCCATCGTCGCCGACCCCAAGGGCTGGCAGAAGGTGACCGGCGCGGTCGAGGGCGGCACGCCGCCCCACCGACGCGGCGGCGACAGCCTCACCCGCCCACCCCGGGGCTACGCCGCCGACCACCCCCTGGTCGAGGACCTCAAGCGCAAGGACCACGTGTCCTTCTGCCAGCTCACCGAGGCCGACGTCCTCGCCCACGACGTGGTCGACCGGGTCGCCGCCGCCTTCCGCCCGACCGCCCCGTTCGTGCGCTTCCTCTGCCGCGCGTTGGAGCTGGAGTTCTGATTCGGAGCATCTGAGCCGAACCACCGCGAAACCAGGGGGCTTCGCCAGGGTCTTCGGCCACCGTCACGGCCAGTGGGCCGACCAGCGGGAGAGGTCGCCGGTCTCGAAGGAGTCGGCAAAGAGCTCCTCGGGCCGGCTGGTGAAGGCGGCGGCGAGGGCGACGTAGGGCCCCTGGTAGCCGATCGAGCTCTCGGTGATCTCCCAGGTGCGCGCGGTCCACACCGTCTGGTCGCACCAGTCGCGGTAAAAGCGATTCAGGTAGACCGCCCCGGCCGGCGGGACCGCGTCGCCGGAGTAGGCGCTGTTCGGA
The DNA here is from genome assembly GCA_963714745.1 of uncultured Acidobacteriota bacterium. GTDB lineage: Bacteria > Acidobacteriota > Thermoanaerobaculia > Thermoanaerobaculales > Sulfomarinibacteraceae > CAVQPK01. The sequence goes on along the minus strand of CAVQPK010000002.1, from coordinate 2,348,180 downwards.
CCTCCCGGGACGAAGCCCGGGGCGGGGCCGAAGGTCGAGCTCTTGCCGTCGCCGATGCCGTGGTTGTCGACCCCCTTGAAGTAGGGGTAGTCGGGCTCGGAGGCTCCTTCCGGCTTGCCGATGTAGCGGGTCGCCGAAAAGCTGCTGCCCGAGGCGCCGAACCATGCGTGATAGAGCTGGTACGACGAGTGCTCACCGCCGAGCGCCGCCATGTTGCTCAGATAGACCATGCTCATCGCATTCTGGCCGTGAAAGAAGTGCAGGAGGTCGAGGGCATGTGCGAGGCACGCGGCCGGCGTGGTTCCGCCAGTCGCTCCGAGGCGGGCGGCGAGCACGAGGAAGACCCCGTAGCCTGCGCGCATCGCGTTCGACCCCCAGTGGTAGGACCACGAGGGCATGCCGTTCCGGTAGAGGTCGTCGCTCGAGACGATGTAGTCGACCTGAGCGCCGATCGAGGCGAGCATGTTGGCCCGCACCGCCGGGGTCGCGCCAGGCGTCTGGACGTAGGTCAGCGCCGCCTGGGTGTCGTAGGCCAGCACGTTGAAGAAGCGGCCCGCCCACTGATTGGGATGGTAGGCGTCGACGTAGGCGCGGGCTGCGCCCTGGGCCGGTTCCATGCGGAAGATCTCGGCCGCCGCCCACGCCTTCACGTCGCCGTCTCCCTGGCCCGCGAGCCACGCCCAGGCGGCCAGGGCTGCGGTGCGCAGGGTGTCGGCATAGCTGGTCCGACCGGCGTTGGCGAACACCCTCGCCGCCAGCGCACAGGTGCCGGCGAAGACCGCGCCCGACTCCAGGTTCGGGTCGTGGTAATAGCGGAGGTTGGGGTCGGCGCTCGGCGGCGCCTCGGACGCCCAGCCGTCGACGTGCATCTGGGACAGCACCGAGCCGTCCGCGAGCTGCATCTTGAGCAGCCAGTCGAGCTCGTAGGCGACCTCGTCGAGGACGTCGGGCAGGCCGTTGCCCGACTCCGGGATACCGAGGTCGCCGTCGGTGAAGAGCCCCGGGTTGTCCTCGTACGCCCGTAGCAGGTGCAGCACCGCGGTCGAGGTCGCGGTCCACACGTACTTGTTGTAGTCGCCAGCGTCGTGCCAGCCGCCGGTCAGGTCGCGCGGGCCGTGGTCGGTGTGGCCCGGCGCCGGCCCGACCGCGAGGTCGGACAGGTGGCAGGCGGCCGGATCCCCCCACGAGCCCGCGTGGGCCGCCTGCTTGGCGAGGTTGCAGCGCTGCAGGTAGAAGGTCTTCAGCGCCGTGCGCATGACCTGGTCGTAGACGTCGGCCCGGATCTCGAAGTCGTAGGACTGGCCGCCCAGGGCCGGGAGGTAGAGCCGGTAGGCCCCGGGCGTGGCGAAGGGCGAGAAGTCGACCCACCACACGGTGTCCCCCGACGGCGCGCCGTCGGCACCCTGGCTGGTGATCGAGCCGCCGTCCGCCGGGACCGTGAACACCACCTGGTCGGCGAGGTCGCGGACCTCGGCCGTGCTTCCGGGGTCGGCGGTCGCGATCGCGATCTTCGGGTCGCCGGGCCGGTAGCCGAAGTGGTCGAGCTTGATCTCGTGGCTGACCGGCGCCGCGGCCACGCCGGAGGAGACCACCGCCGCCACCGCCAGCGCCCAGAGGCCGCACCAGCTCCGCATGGTGCTCTCAACCTAGCTCGCCCGCCCCCCGGCCGCGGTGACTGCGGTCACCCGGAGTTCACGAACCACCGCGGCGTGGGCCCCGCTTTCACAGGCGGTGCCACGTACCACAACTCACGCAACTCGCGAGTTGCTGCTGGGAATTCTCAGGTGCCAGGGCCGACACTCTTGACACTTTGAGGGCGATCCGGCTCCGACGGGCCCAGGGCCGAGGCCGCGACGCCGCAGGATCTCATCGGTGCCTGGCCCGCCGATTCCGACGTTCTCGGCCAGTGGCGGTCCTCAGCGCGGAGTTCAGGCGACGGTGAGGGTCCTGTTGGGTTTCAGCGCCGGTACTATCTGGGCTCGAGATCGGCGAGCCGGACGAGATGGCGGAGAAGGCCTCGTTTCAAGGGGCGGCTGCCATGAAACGGGACGGAGATCCTCACCGGCGTTCCGTCCTTGACGTAGATGTGGTGACTGCCGCTGACTCTCGCGAGGCGCCAGCCGTGAGCTTCGAGCTTCTTTGCGAGCTCCGGCCCGGACAGTGGCTTCATACAGCGATTTCGAGAACCCGGGCCTTGCCGCCTTGGGCGGCCGCGTCGACGTCTACGGCAAGGCAGCCTTCCACGGCTTCATAGAGGTTGGCAAGCAGCTCCTCGAAGGTCTCGCCTTGAGTTGCGCAGCCGGGGATACCAGGAACCTCGGCCCAATAGCCACCCTCCTCCGCCTCGTGAACAACGACCTTGATCTTCATGACCGCCTCTCCAGCCTTGAGGATATCATCGGCTGACGAACGGCTGGCGCACCCTTTTCAGGTGCCGGGGCCGACCCTTTTGACACTTTGAGGGCAATCCGGCCTCGAGGGGCCCGAGGCCGCGACGCTGCAGGATCGTGAACGGGGGTCGGGTCCACACCGCTCACAACCGCTTGGCCGGTGGGACTGCCTGTCTGGCTGATGTGGGCGAGGCCGGTGGTCGTGCGGCACGGGTTTGGACCGGCGCTTCCGTGCGGCGCTTCCGTTTCGACAGCCAAGAGCCCGCTTGGTGGGTCACTGCAGCGCTACCATCGTGTCAGCTGGGAAGCGATCGGGGAGGTAGAGGTGGCATCCGGGGGGCGAGCGCTTGCTCCGCCGCCACGAAGGCGCTGACGAGCGGACTGGACCTGAGGAGGCGGGGCGGGTCGAACGATGGCTACCGGGCAGACGACAAAAAGTGTCGAAAGTGCCGGCCCTGGCACTCAGTATGGCACCCAGTCCCTCCTCAGTTCGGCCAGTGCAGGCCGAGCGCCTTGGCCAGGAAGACCGCCATCTGGACCCGGGTCAGGGGCGCATTCGGACAGAAGTTGCCGCCGCCACAGCCGAAAGGTGCCAGACACGTCATGTGACGTTAAACGACTTGGCCGACTCTGAACGTCACGGAAAGGTAGCTGGAACATGGTCCTTCTCACCTTTGCGACCGTGAGAGGGCCTCGTCGAGCTCCTCCATCCGGGCGGCAGCCTCCGGGTTCTAGGTACGCCCCGCCGTACCCCGTCTTCACGGGGGTGACTGTGAAGAGACTACCGCTCAGTCACTTCCGCCTTCGGTGGTCATCAGGTGCTCGAAAAGGGGCACGAGCCGACCATCCGTTTGGATCGGCGTGCCTGCAGCGTCCTGCACGCCGTTTGGGAAGACGATGGCGGAATGCCGTGACCGGCGCCTTTCGGTGTCGGGTCCGGCAAGGCCACAGCGATGAAACTCCGCCCCGGCAGCAGCGTAGGTCGTCAGCAGGACGGCCATCACGCATGCGAGTCACCGCAGCCATCCTCGCGGTCTGTGTCACAGCGTGCGGCGCCCCACCGGAGGCCCCCCTCGAGGTGACGTTCATCGCCAACGCGGGATTCATGATCTCGACCCCCGGCCACCGAGTTCTGGTCGATGCCGTGTTCGGTGTGTCCGAGGGAGACGAGATCGGCTGGGCGCCGCTCCCCGGAGTGCTCGCGAGCATCGAGCAGGCCGCGCCGCCGTTCGACCACCTCGAGGCGGTGCTGGCGACCCACGACCACCTCGACCACTTCGACTCGTTCTCTGTCGCCCGCCTGCTGGCGAACGCGCCGGACACGGTTTTCTTGTGCCCCGAGGGGCTGGCCGTTGCGCTGCGGCGCGAGGCGCCAGACGTGGCCGATCGGGTCCGGGGGCTGGCGCCTGACCGCGGGAGCTCGGTCCGCACCTCGGTCGGACCGATCGTGATCACAGCGCTCGGGATACCCCATCCAGGGGAGGACTCGCTCGAGTTCGAGCACGTCGCCTACCTCCTCGAGATGGACGGGCGGAGAGCCCTGCACCTGGGAGACGCGGTCGCCGATCCCGCGTTCCACGAGCCGTTCGCGTGGCTGGGTGAGGCCGGCCTCGACCTGGCCTTTGTCCCCCACTGGCTGCTTCGCGACGAGACGATGGTCGATGCGCTGCGCCGTGTCTACAACCCGCGGCAGATCATCGTCATGCACATCGATCCGTGGGCGCTCGAGCGTGCCCTCGCCGAGGTCGCCGCCGTAAAGGACCGGCTCTCGCCGGTCCACGTGTTCCGCGAGAAGATGGAGGCGCTGACGATTCCCTCACCGCGTCGGGCACGTCACGTGAGGTTCGGGACCGTTCAATCAACTCACGTCACATGACGTGCCTGACACGTTTTCCGACTCAGATTCCTTGCACTCACAAAGTGCCTGGCGTCAAGACGGGGCAGGGCGAGGTATTACCCTGACACGTTTTCCGTGGACTTCGAGTATCGCGTCAACGTGAGGGTGGGCCCAGCGAGTCGTCCATGTAAATTCAGGAAACGATCCTCAATTGACATGAAACCGGTCGTCTGGTAGCGTCGGAGCATGATCCCGAGGACTCTCGGACCTCGCCTCGAGAAGCTCGCGCGGGACTACCCGGTGGTCTACCTGACAGGCCCACGCCAATCGGGGAAGACGACCCTCGCGCGCGCGGCTTTCCCCGGATTCGAGTACCGGTCCCTCGAGGACCTCCAGACACGGGAAGAGGCGATCGAGGACCCTCGGGGGTTCCTGCGACGACTCGAGGGCGCCAGCGGAGCGATCCTCGACGAGGCGCAGCGCGCGCCTGACCTCTTCTCCTACATCCAGGGGTTCGCTGACGAGAGGCGCGGCGGGCCCCTGATCCTCACCGGGTCACAGCAGTTCCTCCTCCTCCAGCGCATCAGCCAGTCGCTGGCGGGTCGTGCCGCGATTCTCGAGCTGCTGCCGTTTTCCATTGCGGAGCTGACCGAACGACAGGCCCTCACTCCGGCCGAGTTCGAGAAGGGGGAGGTCGAGCTCGCCGGGGCGCCACCGTTCGACCTCGACGAGATCCTCTTTGCGGGAACCTACCCGCCGATCCACGACCGCCGGCTCGAGCCGGCGAGCTGGCTCGACGGGTATGTGAGAACCTACGTCGAACGCGACGTGAGGTCGATCTCGAACATCGGCAATCTCGACGCCTTCCTCCGTTTCTTGAGCCTCTCTGCCGGGCGCTCCGGTCAGCTGCTCAACAGGTCCTCCCTCGGCGCCGACGTCGGAGTCGATCAGACCACCGTGTCACGGTGGTTGTCGATTCTGCAGGCGAGCTATGTGGTCGATCTCCTCAAGCCGCACTTCGAGAACTTCTCCAAGCGGATCGTCAAGAGCCCGAAGCTCTACTTCACCGATACCGGGCTTCTCTGCCATCTGCTCGGCATCCGTTCCCCGGAAGATCTCCGCAACCACCCGCTTCGTGGCTCGATCTTCGAGACATTCGTGGTGAGCGAGATGCGGAAGCTCTACCTTCACCACGGAAAACGTCCGCCGCTCTACTTCTGGCGCGACTCGAACGGGCGCGAGGTGGATCTCCTCGTCGACGTCGGAAAGCGGCGGATCCCTGTCGAGATCAAGTCTGCGCAAACCGTCACCCGTGACTTCTTCAAGGGCCTCGACAGCTACCTGAAGCTCTCCGGCGACTCCTGGGGTCTCCTCATCTACGGTGGCCGCGAGCCCTCGACACGACGAAACCACCCAGTGCGTCCCTGGTTCGCCTGTACGTGATCCTTCGGTGCCGAGCGTGAAGAAGGTGAAGACCGTGCCCGGAACTGCGCTCTCACCATCCACCCGGAGACGGCGCACGGCTCGCCACACGCGGCGCCGACAGGTCGTGTCGGCATTCCAGCGTGCCGCCCCGCTTGCGCTCGACAAGCGACGGCTCCGTTTGTGCGTCCACGCCCTCGAGCAACGCGGCGTTCACAACTCCTGCGATGTATTGGTGTCTTGGTGGTGAGCTCGACGCCCTCAGACCTCGGTCTCGGCCCAGCGGCCTCGGCGCCACATCGCGATGAAGACCACCGCCTGGAGGGCGCGGTAGCCGACCTGGGCGAACCAGATCGCGTTCATCCCGCCACCCAGCACCGGGCCGATGAGGTAGGCCACGGGCAGGAAGAGCAGCCACTGGAGGCCGACCGCCACCGTCATGACGCTCCGGGTGTCGCCGGCGCCCTGGAGCGCATTCATGAGCACCATCCCGGTGGCGTCGACGACCATGGTCAGCGCGATCACCCGCAGCGGCAGCCGCGCCAGGTCGAGCAGGGCCGGATCGTGGAGGAATATCTTCAGGATCAGGTCGGGCACGATCGCCCCGGGCAGAGCGAGCAGGCCGACGGTGGCCACCGCCACCGCGCTGACGTCCCAGCCCCAGGCCCGAGCGTCGCCAGGCCGTCCCTGGCCGAGGGCCTGGCCGACCAGGGAGGCCGCGGCGAGCCCGAAGCCGAGGCTCGGCAGGATCGCCACCAGGAGCAGGTTGACGAGCACGTTCGAGGCGGCGAGCTCGGCGGTGCCGACCCGGCCGATGATCCAGAACAGCACCGTCATCCCGGCGGCGAAGAAGGTCTGCTGGATGCCCGCCGGCACCGAGAGACGCAGCATGGAGACGATCGTGGAGCGGCCCGGCAGGCCGGCGAGGAAGCCCGCGCCGCGGGCGTGCCTGAAGCCCAGGACGAGGTAGATCGCAGTCCCGAGAAAGGTCGCGGCGGCGGTCCCGATGCCGGCCCCGAGCGCACCCAGGCGCGGCAGGCCGAGGTGGCCGAAGATCAGCAGCCAGTTGAGGGCGATGTTGGCGACGTGCATGATCACCAGGGTCCGCATGTAGAGCCGGGACAGGTTGACCCCGTTCCAGTAGCCGCGGAAGGCGAAGTTCATGCCCAGCGCGACCATCGCCACCAGCCGTGCACGGAGGTAGGGCACCCCATCGGCGACCACCGCGGGATCGTCGATCAGGAACGGGAAGATCAGCGGCGCGAGGATGAACAGCACCGCGGACAGCGGCACCGCGATCGAGGCCGCGATCAGGAGCCCGCCGTTGAGGGAATGGGCGGTCTCCGACTCGCGCCCCTCGCCGAGGCGACGCGACGCCATCGCCTGGACGCCGGCGGAGATCCCGGTCACGAAGGCCGAGGCGAGGAAGTTGGCGAAGCTCGCCATGCCGACCGCGGCCAATGCCGACGCTCCCAGCGTCCCGACCATCGCGGTGTCGACCAGGTTGAGCACATTCTGCGACGCCATGCCGCCGATGATCGGCAGCGCGAGCGCGACGATGCGGCGGCGGCGCACCCGGTCAAGGGCGCCCAAGCCGGGAGTGGTTGCGGGATCCACGGACCGGTGAACCCCTGGCGGCACTGCCAGCTTCCCGCAGAAAACCCGGGCCCGCGGGATTCGTTACACTGCGTACCGGCCGTGTGGCTCGGGAGGTACTCATGCGAGACAAGAAACGGGGCTTCATCGCCAGCCTGTGGGGAGCGGTCGACGCGACCCGCCGGTTCCTGCTCAACATCGTCTTCCTGGCGGTCGTGATCGCGATCGTCGTCCTGCTGGTGCGCGACACCGGCCCCAAGGTCCCCTCGAAGGCGGCGCTGGTCCTGGAGCCCAACGGGGCGATCGTCGAGCAGCTCAACGGCGACAGGCTCGGGCGGGCACGGGACGAGCTGATGGGAGAGAGCATCGCCGAGACGCTGCTCAAGGACCTCACCGACGCCATCGACGCGGCCGCGGACGACAAGCGGATCCAGGTCCTGCTGCTCGACCTGTCGCGCATGGGCGGGGCCAGGATGACCTCGCTCACCGACCTCGGCAAGGCGATCGACGCCTTCAAGGCCACCGGCAAGAAGGTGGTCGCCACCGCCGACTACTACGACCAGTACAGCTACGCACTGGCCGCGCACGCGGACGAGATCTGGATCCACCCGATGGGCATGGTGGTGCTCGAGGGATTCGGCCGCTACCGGATGTACTACAAGGACCTGCTCGACCGGCTCGAGGTGGACTGGCACGTGTTCCGGGTCGGCGAGTACAAGTCGGCGGTCGAGCCCTACCTGCGCAACGGCATGTCGGACGAAGCGCGGGAGGCCAACCTGGAGTGGCTCTCGGACCTCTGGAACACCTACCTGGACGAGGTTTCGGCCGCGCGAGGCATGACCCGCGAGGCGCTCGAGGGCTACGCGACCGGAGTCGTCGACCGGCTCGAGGCCGCCGGTGGCGACGCCGCCAAGGCGGCGGTCGAGGCCGGGCTGGTGGACCACGCGGAACCCCGCGACGCGGTCCGGGCGCGTATGGTCGAGCTGGTCGGCGAGGACGACGACAAGGAATCCTACGCCCACATCGACCACGAGGACTACCTGAAGACCCTCGACGACCGCTTCGGCGCCGAGGCCGACGACAACGTGATCGCGGTGGTGGTGGCCAAGGGCACCATCCTCGACGGCAGCCAGCCTCCCGGGACGATCGGCGGCGACTCGACCGCGGCCCTCATCCGGCAGGCGCGTGAGGACGAGGACGTCAAGGCGATCGTGCTCCGGGTCGACTCCGGGGGCGGCAGCGCCTTCGCCTCCGAGATCATCCGCCGCGAGCTCGAGCTGGCCCGCGAGCAGGGCAAGAAGGTGGTCTCCTCGATGGGCGGAGTCGCCGCCTCGGGCGGCTACTGGATCACCATGGCCTCGGACGAGGTCTGGGCGCAGCCGACCACCATCACCGGCTCGATCGGGATCTTCGGCATGTTCCCGACCTACGACAAACCGCTCGCGAAGCACCTCGGCATCCGGGTCGACGGCGTCGGCACCACGCGGTTCGCCGGCGCGGTCCGCCCCGACCGGCCGCTCGACCCCGAGGTTGCGCGGGCGATCCAGATGATGATCGACCAGGGTTACCGCGAGTTCATCGGCAAGGCCGCCGCCTCCCGCGGCACCACTCCCGAGGAGATCGACAAGGTCGCCCGCGGTCGGGTCTGGAGCGGTGAGGACGCGATCGGAGTCGGGCTGGTCGACGCGATGGGTGATCTCGACGACGCCATCGCGGCTGCCGCTCGCCTCGCCGAACTGGGCGAGGACTACGAGGTGCGCTGGGTTTCCAAGAAGCTCGACTGGAAGCAGCAGCTGCTTGCCGACATGCTCGAGACCGCGGTCCGGCTGCACGCCGAGGACGATCCGGTCGCACCGCCCGCGCCGGCGACCGCGATGGTGCGCGCGCTCCTCGCCCAGCTCGAGACCGTGACCGAGCTCAACGACCCCCACGGCGTGTACGCCTGGTTCCCCTACGAAGGTCCGTAGCGGACTGAGTACTCCTCACCATAGGCAGGCTGGCATTCGGCCACCGCTGCATCCCGCCTGCTGGCTTCTTGCTCGCTTGACGTACGGCAAGGGTACGCCTCGGTCGCAAAACGCCAGCAGGCGGGCGTATCGGCGCCTTCGAGGGCAGGCGGAGCGTCGGCTGAGCCGGTCGAGGTGCGACGCACGACGTGACACGGCCCGGATCGATCCGGAAGGTCGATGTGGGTCACAGACGGAGTGGAGCCGCCAGCGATATCGTCATCCCGGAGGCCATATGGGACGACCTGCGGGCTCGTTGCTCGTGGTGGCGGCAGCCCTCTCGCTCACGGCGGCGGCGGAGGCGAGGCTTCCATCCGAGGCACCGCCGCTGCCGCCTCCCGACCCGGGTACCTACACGGTCATCCACGTCACCACCGTTCAGCAGCTCGCCGACGCATGCTGGAATCTGCAGAGCCATCAGGCGATCGTGATCGCACCCGGCAGCTACGATCTCACCGACCACGCTTTCCCCAACGGGGTCGACGGCCGCCTCACCGTGGGCCGCTACGGCGCACCGCCGATCCAGGACGTTCAGATCCGAGGTGCGACCGGGCGGCCTGAGGACGTCGTGATCACCGGCGGCGGGATGACCGACCCCACGGTGCCGTTCGGTTTCCAGATCTTCACCGCCGTTGACGTGCTGATCGCCGACCTCAGCGTGGGCTCTGTCTACTACCACGCCGTAGCGATCCAGAACGACCAGGGCGCCTCGAGAGTGCGCCTGTTCCACTGCCGGCTGTTCGATGCCGGCGAGCAGATCGTGAAGGCCAATCGGGGCGCGAACCCGGGTGCAGCAGACGTCATCATCGAGTACTGCGACGTATTCCTCAGCGCGGGGGCCGTCCATCATCCCGATCTCGGCTACTGTTACACCAACGGGATCGACGCCATCGGCGGTCAGCGCTGGATCATCCGAGACAGCCTCGTGCGCAACATCTTCTGCCAAGATGGCTCGCTCGCCGGACCGTCGATCCTGATGTGGCAGGGATCGGCCGACACCGTGATCGAGCGCAACACCATCGTCAACTGCTCGCGTGGGATCTCGCTCGGGCTGGTCGCTGCATCGGACCACTCGGGCGGCATCGTACGCAACAACTTCATTCGCTGGAGCCCTTCCGCGGCCTACGAGGTGGACGTCGCCGTTTACACCGCCTCGCCCGGATCGAAGGTCCTCCACAACTCGATCCTCACGCACGGCGCCTACCAGCCGAACGGAGGGCCGGTGGCGATTGAGGTGCGCTTCTCGGAAGCGACCGGGGTCGAGGTCCACGGCAACCTCGCCGATGGCGGCGTCTGGGCCCGAAGCGGCGCCACCCCCGTGGTCACCGACCATCTCAGCTCGGCCCAGCCGGAGTGGTTCGTCGACGAGGTCGGCGGAAATCTGCACCTGACCGTCGCGGCGACCGCGGCGATCGACCAGGTCGAACGCCGCGCGGACTGCCTCGACGACTTCGACGGGAGCCCGCGGCCGGCAGGTAACGACCAGTCCGATTTGGGCGGCGACGAGCTCGGCAGGATGCTGTTCGCCGACAGCTTCGAGACCGGCGACACCTCCCGCTGGTCAGCGTGGACCCCGCCCTAGACGCGGGCGAGCCCAACCTAGGGGGCTCGGCTGCGGCCCACGATGCGCGGCGGCTGACGGTGCGTCACCGAATCGCTCGCTCGAGGTGCCGTCACTCGCCGTGGGAGGCCGCCGCCCTCCGCGTCGTCTCGGGCTCCTCGAGACGAGACCTCGTGCGGAATGCGGGCTCAGAGTGTCGGGACGGGTAAGGAGAAGGTCCGCGCCAGGAACACCGCCATCTGCTCGCGCTTCACGGGCTCGGCCGGGCAGTACAGGCCGCTGCCGCAGCCGGCGGTGATCCCGCGGTCATAGAGCTCCTCGATCCACGCGGCGAACGGGTGCGAGCAGGGAACGTCGCCAAAGGTCGGGACAGTGCACGCAGGCGGGTTGTAGCCCGAGCCCTCGAGCGTCCTGAGCAGGAACACGGCCATCTGCCCGCGCGTGGTCCCGGCATCCGGACAGTAGAGATCGACACCGCAGCCGGCAGTGATCCCGCGGGCGTAGAGCTCCTCGATCCAGTCCGCGAACGGGTGCGAGCAGGGAACGTCGCTGAAGCTGGGACTGACACAGTCGCCGGGAAGGTAGTCTGAGCCCTCCTTGGACTTGAGCAGGAAGACCGCCATCTGGCCACGGGTGGTGGTGCTTGACGGGCAGTACAGGCCCGGGCCGCAACCCGACGTGACCCCAGTGTTGTAAATCGAGAGGATCCAGCGCCGATAGGGCGAGCCGAGCTCGACGTCCGAAAACACCGGGTGGAGACCGATCGGGCCGGTGGTCCGCGAGTCGAACTCGTCGAGCAGCAGACTGCCCGACGTACCGAGGTCGAGCCCGTCGACCGCTCCCCATCGCACGGTGTCGATGTGACGGGTGTCGGTATCCAGGCCATCGAGCCCGGTCTGGGTCGCGCCGTTGACCCACAGGCTGACGACGCCGTCGTTGGTACCCACGGCCGTCGCCGACTGCCAGTCGAGCTCGATCGCCCACCAGCCGTCGACCAGGGAGACGCCCGGTGTCGCGAGTGTCTCGATGCCGTCGTCTTCTCGCACGCGCAGCCGGAGCCGATGGGAGACGCCATCGTGGAAGACCGAGAGCCGCAGCGAGGAGGTGGAGTCGGCCCCATACGCTACGAAGAGGTCGAACTCGTCAGCCCCCGCCATGGCGAGACGATCGAGGCGCGTATAGAACCGCACCCGGTAGCTCGCCTCGGCGCTCGGGCTCGAGTCCTGGACCCAGGCCGGCGAGGAGTCGTCGACCACCACCTCGAGCCCGTAGCTCCCGACATACCTTGCGGCGGAGTTGGGATCGAGCGATGAGGCCCAGCCGCGGGCTGCGATGCCGACCGCCAGCAGCGCGGGCAGAAACCGGAGGAGCCGACCTGGCACGGCCATCACCAACCAGTCTAAGACCCGGTGGGACCCGCGGCAGGGGTCAGCCGCCGGGGCGCGTGACCCGCGTCACAGGCCACGGTCTCGGCACCGGCCGCGTCCCGGCGGAGGCAGTCGCGGCACGACCCGAACAGGATAGAGTCGACCCGAGGGCAACCGTGAGACCCGCCCGCCTGCTCGCCGCCACGACGGCCGCCGGCTTCGTGCTGACCGCCGCTGCCGCGCTCGAGTCCGCCCCGAGCCTGGAGCTCTACGGGAACCTCGAGACCATGGGGGTGATCGTCACCCTCGACTCCGGCGACGACCCGGACGGCGACGTGGTCGCGACCGTCTCCTACCGTTCGGGAACGGCCTCCTTCGTCCCCGGCTTTCCCCTCACCCGGACCCGTCCGACCCAGCTGGTGGGAAGCCTGTTCTGGCTCATGCCCGGCACCTTGTACGACGTCAGGGTCAGCTTCCACGACCCGGACGGTGTGCTCCACGGGGTGACGCTCCAGGGTGTCGGCTCGACCCGGCCCGAGGTCTTGATCCCGCCACCGCTCGCCTCGCACGTGGTGAGCCCGAGCGGCGGCGGAAGCTCCTGCTCGTCTGCCAACCCCTGCGCCCTTGCCGAGGGGCTGAACCGCGCCATGCCCGGCGACGAGGTGGTGCTTCGGGGTGGGACCTACTTCGTCGGCGAGCTGAGCCTCCCCCGCTCCGGCCAGGCCGGGGCGCCGATCGTGATCCGGGCGGCCACCGGCGAGACCCCGATCCTCGACGGGGCCGATCCGCAGGGCTTCACCTGGGTGCACCGGGGAGGAGGGGTCTGGCGCACCACGGTCAACGCTGCCGACCCTCACCTGGTGGCTTCGGACGGCGAGCGGCTCTACCCCTACCAGTCCGCCGCCGAGCTGGCGTCCCTCGCCTGGGGCATTCCCGGCTTCTTCGCCGACGGCACCACCCTCGACGTTCGACTCGAAGGCGATGCGAACCCCGCCACGACCACCATGGTCGTGACCCGCTTCAACCACGCGTTCTACGTCAACCGCGACTTCATCGACTTCGTCGGGCTGACCTTCCGGCACTACGGCCGGGGCTCGTGGGCGAAGGCGGTCTACCTCGACGGCGCCAGCGACTGTCTGGTGCGTGGATGCACCTTCTCGATGTGCGACCTGGGCATCGGGCTGAAGCGCGCGAGCCATCGCAACCTGATCGAGGGCAACGACTTCTTTGACACCATCTTCGACTGGCCGTGGGACGCGGTGAAGGCGGGCTCCGCGCTCGAGACCGGCGGGGTGCGCTTCTACGACCCGATGAGCGGTCGCGGCACGGTGATCCGCGACAACGTCTTCCACGACGACTTCGACGGCTTCGGGGTCTGCACGGGTTCGGACACCGGCACCACCTCGGAAACCGACGTCTTCCGCAACGCCGGTTACCAGCTCGGCGACGACGGGGTCGAGACCGACGGCACCTGCTCCAACGTGCGCCTGGTGGGGAACGCCTTTCACGACGTGCTGGTGGGCGTCTCCCTGGCGCCGGTCTACGTCGGTCCGGTCTACGCGGTGCGCAACCTGATCACCCGCACCGGGGCCGGAAACAGCAGCTACTCGGGCATGCCGTTCAAGCTCAACTCGGGCTACGACCTCTCGGGGACGATCTACCTCTTCCACAACACCTCGGACGCCCAGCTGCCGGACAACGACGGGTTCGAGATCCGCTCGCCGGGCTCATGGCAGGCCCTGGTCGCACGCAACAACGTGTGGTCGGGCACCCGCTACGCGATCTCGAACGCCAACCCCTCCCAGCCGGTCGACCTCGACTGGGACTGCCTCTTCACCACCTTGCCGGACGAGCTGGCCTGGTGGCAGGGTCTCGCCGAGCGCCACCTGCGGACGCTGCCCGCCCTGCAGGCCGCCACCGGCCAGGAGCTGCACGGGCTCCACGCCGAGCCTGGCTTCGCGGACCCAGCGGCGGGGGACTACCGGCCCGGGCCCTCGAGCCCGCTCCGCGACGCGGGCGTGGTCCTGCCCGGAATCAACCATGGCTTCCGCGGTCCGGCGCCCGACATCGGCGCCTTCGAGGCCGGCGGCCTGCCCTTCGCCGACAGCTTCGAGACCGGCGACCTCACGCGCTGGACCACGTGGGCGCCGTAAGGGAAGACCACAGAGGCACGGAGGCACTGAGGAGTACAGAGCCCCCCTCCCACCAGAGAGACCAGGGCCCGGCCTGTGCGCCGCTCAGGCCGGGCCCTGGGACCTCGGGTGGGAGAGGCTCTGTGACCTCTCTCAGCCTCTGTGTCTCCGTGGTTCCCTAGCCCACCACCTCGAGGGTTTCGATGGCGGCTCGGAGCTCGGGGGGAACCTCGCGGGAGCGTCCGGCCCGGTAGTCGTAGTAGACCTGGGTCGAGTGGCCGACGGCGATCGCGCGGCCGTCCGTGAGGGAGGTGATCAGGTACTCGAAGCGGAAGCTGGTTCGGCCGACCTTCGAGGTCCTGACGTGGGCCCGCAGCCGGTCGTTCAGGGTCGCTGCCGACAGGAAGCGACAGTAGAGGTCGAGCATGATGAACGGGAACCGGTCCGCGAGCTCGACCTCGCCCCCGCTGTCGAGCCCGAGCGCGTGGACGTAGGCGGTCCGGGCGATCTCGAAGTAGGTGGCGTAGACCGCGTTGTTCACGTGGCCCATGGCGTCGAGGTCGCGGAACCGCACCTCGAGCTCGCAGGCGACCCGGAAGTCGGACGGTTCGGGAACCGCGTCGCGTCGCTCCATGGCCGGATTGTGGTGCCGCGAGAAGCCGGGGTCAACGTGGCGGGGCCCGAGGGGACCCTTCGGCTCCGCGGCCCTCACGGGCCGCTCACTCTTCTTTCCGTCATCCTGAGCGAGCGAGCCCCTCCACCCACTGTCATCCTGAGCAAGCGAGCCCCTCCACCCACTGTCATCCTGAGCGAGCGAGCGTCAGCGAGCGAGTCGAAGGATCCCCCCGGGAAACGCACGGCCTCCCGAGCACCGAGCGTCAGCGAGCGAGTCGAAGGATCCCCCCCGGGAAACGCACGGCCTCCCGAGCACCGAGCGTCAGCGAGCGAGCCGGAGGATCCCCACCGGAAAACGCACGGCCTCCCGAGCACCGAGCGCCAGCGAGCGAGCCGGAGGATCCCCACCGGGAACGCAGGTCCCGTCAACCGGGGGACCGGGCCGCGGGCCGCCGACTCAGCCCGCGAGCACGGCGCGCTTGAGCCTCACGGTCACCGGGCCGATGCCTGCGGCGCGACCCCGGATCTCGATCGGGACTCCGGTCGCGAGATCGACGTAGGCGACGAGCTCGCCGCGCATGCCCATGAAGCCGAGGTCGACCTGGTCGTCCGGTCCGTCGTCCGCGACCTCTCGCGCCCCGATCCGGATCGCCCGGGTCAGGATCTTGCCGCTGCGGCGCCGCCGCTCGCCGTCGGCGGCGACCTCCACGAAATCGGCCGTGCGCTCGACCAGGCCGTCGCCGACCAGCTCGACCTCGACCAGGCGGTCGCGGGTGAAGATCGCGGCCCCGACCACGCCGCCGGGCTGCTCGCGCGGCACCCTCGACAGCAGCCAGAACAGGGCGTAGGAGTCGCTCACAACGAGCCCGTCCGGGGGCTTCCATTCGCCGGTCTCGGTCTTTCGCCGGGTCCAGTCCGCGGGGGGCTGCCGCTGCTCGGCTTCCGTCGCGGGCTCGGCGCGCCAGGAGGTGAACCCTCCGACCCGGTACCTGCGCACCTTCCAGACCTTGCGACGCTGGGTGCTCACCTTCTCGCTCGCCACCGCCTCGCCGGTCTGGGCTCGCACCCAGGCGGTGGCGACCTCATCACGGCCCAGCGGCAGCTCGCTCTCCAGTGTGACGGCGAGGAGGCTGCCGGTCGTCCCCTGCAGAACGTCGCATTCGGTCAGCGATTCGAGCCGCTCTCCCACCTCGGCCGGCAGTGCGGGCGTGAGCCGCACCGTGGTCGCGGCCGAGACCAGGAGCTTGCGCGCTTCGAACCGCAGCTCCGTCCACCCCACGGCCGGCGGCGCGCCCGCCGCGATCGCGGCGGGCGCCAGCAGGACAGCCAGCGCCGCCCCCGCCGTACCGACCCTGGCTCGACTCACCCCCGCCTCACCGCTTCATCGGGATCGTGGTCGGATCGTTGGAGTGCTTGTCCACCACCGAGGCGTAGACCACCACCCCGGAGCCGGAGCTCACGGTCACCTTGGCCCACCCGGAGATGTTGGTCTGGCCGTAACGCGCCGAGTACGGTGCGTTGTCCTGCACCCAGCCGTTGGCCGGGACCGAGACCTGGTAGGTTCCGACCGGGGTGCCGTTCCACACGTAGAGCGTGACCGTCACCGTGGCGGCGGCCGATCCCATGTTCGCGAACCCGATGTTGGTGCGGAAGTCCGCGGTGTCGGCGAGGTTCATCAGCACCGCGGAGGCGCCGCTGCCGAGGCCGTCCGCGACCTGGTAGGCGTCCATGAACTGCCCTTCGGTCTCGACCCCGGCCTTGGAGAAGATGCGTGCCGAGACCGCGAGCGGCTGGTCGGAGCCGACCTTGAGCAGGCCGCCGCCGGTGGTGTTGAACTGCCCGACGATGTTGGGGTAGACGTAGTTGTTCGAGGGCGGCACGGTGTCGTTCCCGCCCAGGGACTGACCGCCGATGTAGAGGGTGAAGGTCAGGTTGGCCTGCGAGGTCCCGAGGTTGAGCACCCCCGCATCGGAGTACCAGTCGCTGCCGAAGCCCCCCGGGGCGCGGACCATCGCCGGCAGGTAGTAGGTGTAGCTCCCGCCCCCTCCGCCGCCCTGGAGCATCGTGTAGGCGTCCATGGCGTCGACGCGGCGACGGGTGACTCCGTTGCGCGCGTCGGTGATCGGCTTGCCGGTCGAGACCATGGCCGCACGGAGATCGGCGACCGCGGTCTGCGGCCGCAGCGACAGGAGCTGGGCCGCCACCCCGGCGACGTAGGGGGTTGCCGCCGAGGTGCCGTTGAAGCAGCTCTGGTAGCCGCCGCCGAGCTCGGTGGTGTTCGAGCAGTCGGAGGGCCCGAGCAGGTCGAGCTGAGAGCCCGAGTTGGAGTAGCAGGTGATCTGGTCGGCCTGGGTGGTGAAGTCGGTGCACCCCGATGGGATGCAGGTGCCCTCACCGAACTGCCAGCCGCCGACGTTGCCGTCGTAGACCGCGCCGACCGCGATCGCGTGGGAGATGCAGGCCGGGAAGGCGATGCCGTCCGAGCAGCCCTCGTTGCCGGTGGCGACGAAGATCGCGATCCCGGCCCCGACCAGCTTCGACATCGCCTGGGTCATCGACACCATGTCGCCGTCGCAGACGTAGTCGAAGCGTTCGTCGCCGCCGAGCGACATGTTGACCACCCGGACGCCGCCGAAGTTGGCCCGGTTGGTGTAGACGTCGTCGAGCGCGGAGACCGAGTTCGAGAACGGTCCCGAGCCCTCGCTGTCGAGCACCTTGAGCGCCCACAGGTGGGCCTGCCGCGCCATCCCCCCGGACAGGCCGGCGGCGATCCCGGCGACCCCGGTGCCGTGGCCCTGGTCGTCGTAGCCCTCGTCGGTGGTCTGGGTGCCGGTGTAGTCGCCCCAGGCGGTGACCTTGGTGCCCTTGGGCAGCTCGGCGTGGTTCCAGTCGATGCCGGTGTCGAGGATCGCGATCCCGATCCCGTTGCCGCTGCCGCCGGCCGCGCGCAGCTGGTCGGCCCGCATCAGGGCCGCGCCCTCGGTGCGGGTCGCCTTGAGCTGGAAGTCGTACTCCACCGCCCGCACGGTCGGCATCGCGGCCAGCTGCTCGACCGCCGCGGCCGGGACCGAGCCGATCACGACCGGGCTGTTGGCGAGGCCGCGCCGGGCCTCGAAGCCGAGCGCCTCGGCCTCGGCGACGAAGCCGTGCTCGTGCACCGCCATCAGCCGGCGCCGAGACTCGTCGTAGCCCGCCTGGCCGGCGGACATCGAGCGCGCGACCTCGGGCTCGACCAGGGTCACCAGCACCGGCAGTCGCGCGGCGGCGCCGGCGGCCGCCAGCTCGCGGTGCAGCCGGGGCGCCATCTTGACCGCCGCAGGGCGGGTGTCGGGCGTGAATCGAAGCGGCTCGGCAAGGGCCGGGGCCGCGGTTGCCAGCGGATCGTGCTGCGGCAGGCCGGCCGGGGCGGCCCAGGCGGTGCCGGCGAGAGCGAGGAGCAGAAGACCAGAAACCACTCGGCGCATCGGAATCCTCCCTGGTGGACGGGTGCGTCCTGCGGTGACGACAATGCGAGACACGGTCGCGATCATAAAGTATGGTAGCGCGGTCTCGCGCAACTCGTACCCGAGGAGGTCCATGCAATGACCGTTCCGTTTCTGTGCGTGCTCATCGCCCTCATCTTCACCCTCGCCACCAAGCTGCCCCTCGCGCTCGCGATGGCCCGGGAAGCCGGTGGCTACGACAACCGCCATCCGCGGGACCAGCAGGCCGCCCTCACCGGCTGGGGCCGTCGCGCCCTGGCCTCGCACCAGAACGCCTTCGAGGCCTTCGCGCCGTTCGCGGCCGCGGTCCTCATCGCCCACGCCGCCGGCGCCGATCCGACCTGGAGCGCCAGGCTGGCGATCGCCTTCCTGGTCTCGAGGGTGCTCTACACCGCGCTCTACCTCGCCGATCTCGCGAGCCTGCGCTCGCTGGCCTGGACCGCCGGCTTCGCCGCCACGGTCGCCCTCATGGCCCTGCCCCTCTGGGGGTGAGGGTTCTCTGTGCCCGATCCCCTGACATCCAGGCGCGAAGCGCCTGCTCGGATCTCGCCCTGCCCCGAGTTCCCGCGGTGCCATCGCAATCGCACCTCGAGGCGCGGTCCTCACGTCACCGCAGGGCGAGATCCTCGGTTGACAGTGCGATGGGCGGACGCCTACGCTGGTTCTCCGTCAACTCGGAGACACGATGGCGACGCCACTCGAGCGCATTGAAGGCAAGTACGAGATCCTCGAGAAGATGCGCGAGGGCGGAATGGGCGCCGTCTATCGCGTCCGCCACCGCCTGCTCGACGAGATCCGGGTGATCAAGATGATGCGCCAGCACCTCGCGCAGGACGAGGTGCTGCGCTCGCGCTTCCTGCGCGAGGCCAAGCTCGCGATCAGGATGCAGCATGCCAACCTGGCGCAGCTCTACGACTTCACCATGGACGATGAGGGCAACGCCTTCATCGTGATGGAGTTCATCGAGGGCATCACGCTCCAGGACCTGCTCCGCTCCGGGGGCGCCCCCTCGACCGGGATGGCGCTCGAGATCGCCTCTCAGACCCTCAAGGTGCTCGCCTACCTCCACCGCAAGGGGGTCGTGCACCGCGACATCTCGCCCGACAACCTGATGCTGTCCCTCGACGACGAAGGACGACCGCTGATCAAGCTGATCGACCTCGGAATCGCCAAGGTCGACGACCCGACCGGGGGCTTGACCGCCACCGGGACCTTCCTCGGCAAGGTCCGCTACTCCTCCCCCGAGCAGCTCCGCACCCAGGAGGGGGCGGACGTCGACGCCCGCACCGACCTCTACTCGTTCGGCATCGTGCTCTACGAGCTGCTGACCGGCCGCTACCCGATCCCCGGCAGCACCACCTCGGCGTTGATCGCCGGCCACCTGCTCAACCCGCCGATCGGGTTCGACGCGACCGACCCCGAAGGGCGGATCCCGGAGGACCTGCGCGAGCTGGTGATCACCACCCTGGCCAAGGAGCCGGAGCAGAGGCCGCAGACCGCGGATGCGCTCCGGAAGGCCCTCGCCGCCATCCAACAGCGCTATCCCTGCGACCCCGCCGAGGTGCGGGAAGCCCTCGAGGCGCCCGCCCGTCCGACCCAGAAGATCACGATCCCGCGGCCAGGCAGCACCCAGGATCACCTCGACAAGCACTTCGCGCTCGGTACCACCCCGGCGCCGGACGCCGCCGCCGAGCCGGCAGCCGCGCCGGCGAAGGCGGCCAGCGCCCGGGACGCGCGCCAGGTGAAGGCCCTGCTGCTCGGCGCCGAGAAGCTGGTCCAGCTCCACCACTACGACGAGGCCCGGCTGCAGCTTGCGACCGTGGTCGACCTCGAACCGGACAACCGCGACGCCAGGGCGCTGCTCAAGGCGATCGACGCCGCCGACCAGAAGCTGCGGGCGCGTCGGGACGAGGCCGCCGGCGAGGTCGCCGCCCTGCTCGAGGCAGGCCGGATCGACACCGCGCGCAGCCACCTCGCCATGGCGGTCGACCGGCTCGGAGAGGACGACGCCTTCGAGGCGCTGGCCGAACGGATCACGCGGCTCGAGGAGGAGGCCCGCGAGCTGCGCGAGCGCGTCGCCGGACTGCTCGAGGAGGGACGCGCCCTGATCTCGGACGGGCGCTGGGGTGATGCGCTCGACCGGCTGTCGGAGGCGCAGTCGGCCGACCCCTCATCGGAGGAGGTGCTCGAGCTGCTCGCGCTCGCCAAGGACGGACACTCCCGCGAGCTCGAGGCCCAGCGCCGCCGGCAGGAGGTCGACCGCACCGCGGCCTCGATCGCCGCCCAGCTGGTCAACGGCCAGCTCGACGAGGCGGCGCGGGCGCTCGCGCTGGCCCGGAAGCTCTACGGCGACGAGCAGGCCTTCGTCCCGCTCGCCTCACGCCTCGAGGAGTCGCGCAAGGCCGCCCGGACCCAGCGTGCCGGCGAGCTCCGCAGCGAGGCCCGCGCG
The DNA here is from genome assembly GCA_963714745.1 of uncultured Acidobacteriota bacterium. Taxonomy (GTDB): domain Bacteria; phylum Acidobacteriota; class Thermoanaerobaculia; order Thermoanaerobaculales; family Sulfomarinibacteraceae; genus CAVQPK01. The sequence goes on along the minus strand of CAVQPK010000002.1, from coordinate 2,327,323 downwards.
CTGGCCGCCGAGGGGCTCTTCGCCGAGGCGCTGGAGCGGCTCGAGAGTGCCCGCGACCTCGCTCCCGGGGCGCGCGAGACCGAGGCCGCCGAAGCCGAGATCCGCTCTGCCCTCGCCCGCCACGAGCAGGCAGCCCGGCGCAGGGCCGAGCTCGAGGCGGCGGTCGCACGGGTCGAGCGGCTGACCTCGGCCGGACGGCTGGCGGCGGCCGCCGGAGTGCTCGGCGACGCCTGCTCCGAGCTCGGGGACGACGAGGCCCTGGAGACCCTCCGCAGCCGGATCGAGGCAGCACTCGCCGACCGGGAGCGCCGGCGGCGCGAGGTCTCCGAGGCGCTCGAACGAGCGCGGCGGCTGGCCCAGGAAGAAGACCTCGACGGCGCCCTCGAGGCGGTCGAGTCGGCGCGGGCCGCGGTCGCCGACACCCCCGAGCTCGAGGGCCCGGTCGACGAGACCGACGGCTTCATCCAGCAGAGGATCGAGCAGCACCGGCTCGACCTGTCGGTGACCGAGGCGGCGGCCTCGGCGGTCCGGCGGCTGGAGGCCGGTGAGCTCGACGACGCCGAGCGCGAGCTCGGGCTCGCCGAGCGCCTCTACGGACCCCGCGAGGCTTTCGCGACCGTGCGCGGCCGGCTCGAGGAACAGCGCCGCCGGGCCCGACAGGAGCAGGTCGAGGCCCTGCTGGCGCGCGCGTTCTCGAGCCGTGCCAGCTTCACCGAGGTGATCGCGACCCTCGAGGAGGCGCTCGCGGTCGACCCCGACCACGAGAAGGCGCGCCGGCTGCTCACCGAGACCCGCGAGGCCATGGTCAGCCACCGTCGCGAGCAGCGCATCAAGGCGTGGACCGAGGTGCTGCCCCAAATCGACGGGCTGGTCGCCGACGGTCGAACCAAGGACGCCGTCGCGGCGCTCGGGAAGTCACTCGAGGAGCTCGGCCCGACCGCCGAGGCCACCGCCTACCGCACCCGCCTCCAGCGCATGCTCAAGAGCAAGAAATCCTGACGGGGTCGTCCGCTTTTCACCACCAAGACACGAAGACACAAAGCCCCCCTCCCACCCACGAGACGAGGGAGCAGGAGGCATGGAGGCGGTCCTGCCGACCAGGAAGATCAGGAGCGGGGTTCCGGTCGAAGGCGCTTCTCGACCTCCGGGCACTCGAGGCGGCGAGGCGCTGAGCGACTGGAGATCATGACCCAAGACCTCTTCGCGCTCTCTTGGTGTCGTGGTGGTCGCCTTCTGAGCCGTCCCGGCTCGCGGTCATCGCGCGAGATCTGCGAGCAGGTCGGCGAGGAGGACGATCCGCCGTTTCAGCGAGAGCAGCTCGACGTGTTCGGATCGGGTGTGCATGCCGCCTCCGACCGGCCCGAGGCCGTCGAGCACAGGAACCGCGCCGGGGTCGGGCAGGAAGTTCGGGAACGAGACCCCGCCGCGGTCGTCCTCGAGCTCGAGCGACCACCCCGCCGCCGCCGCGTGGGCCACCGCCCGGCGCGCGATCTCGCGGCCCGGCCCGGTCGGGTCGACCGGCGGGATCTGCGCACCCCGGGTCAGGGTCAGCAGGACCCCGCTCTCCGCCGCGACGTCCCCGGCCAGGCACTCGAGCTCGGCCAGCAGCCGGTCCCGGTCGCCCACGGTCAGGAACCGCACCTCGCCCTCGGCGACCGCGCGGTCGGCGACGATGTTGAGCCGCCGCGTGGTCCCGACCAGGTCGTGGTGCTCGTCGAGGCCGTCGACGAACTCGGTGTCGCCCCCGACCAGGCGTGCGACGTTCACCGTCGGCCCACGGCCGGGCTCGGACAGGGCCTGGGCCCGCGCCGACCAGCTCGCCGCCGCCGCGATCGCGGACCGTCCCTCCCAGTAGGCGAGCCCGGAGTGGGAGGCCACACCGCGGGCCTCCAGCCGCCACTCGACCAGACCGCGGCGACCGACCACGAGGGTCTCGCCCTGCGGCCGCCGCTCACCGGGCTCGAGCACCAGCACCGCGCGTGCGTCCCGCCCCCAGGCGTGGACCGCGCGCTCCGAGATCACCCCGCCGACCTCCTCGTCGGGCACCGCGACCAGGACCAGGTCTTCGGGCGACCGCAGTCCCCGCGCGGCGAGCAGGTCGAGGGCGCCGATCAGGGCCGCGAACCCGCCCTTCATGTCGAGCGCTCCGGTGCCGTCGAGACGACCGCCCCCGCGACGGGGCGGGATCGCCGGCAGCACCGTGTCGAGGTGCCCGATCAGGAGCAGGTAGCCCTCGCCCCCGGCCGGCCCCCGGGCGACCAGCATCGGCTGCGGCCGCCCCTCCCGGTCGGTCTCGCGGTGGGCCTCGACGGCCAGCCCGCGACGGCCGAGCTCGGCGCCGAGCGCGCTCGCCATCCGCTCGAGGCCCTCACGGTCGCCGCTCGGTGACGAGATCGCACACAGCCCTTCGAGCACGGTCACCGCGGACCGGAAGATCTCCTCGACCCGGGTCTCGTCGGCGGACGGGCTCGAAGACTGTGCGGTCACGGCTCGGCCTCCACCACCCGCCGCGCCGAGAGGTCGAAGACCTCGCCCGGCAGCAGCACGTGGGTCACCAGACCTGCCACGCCGAGCGCGGTACCTCCCCTGGAGTAGGGCTGCCGACGAACCCGAGCCCCGGAGGCGTCGAACACCATGACCCACCCGTCGCCGAGGACCTCGAAGGTGCGGTCGGGCCGCACCCAGACCGCGGTCGCCTCGTCGATCCCCACCCCGAGCAGGTCGGGATGCTCGAGCACCACGCTGATCAGGCGGTTCTGGCGTTGTCGCGCCACGAAGTGCTGGTCGACGATCACGCCGCCGAAGAGGTCGAGGCCGGGCCACAGCGCCACGTTGTCGGCGGTGACGACGGAGAAGTCGCCGTCGCCGGTGATCATCAACGGCGACTGGCAGGCGGTGCCCGCCGAGGTCCCACCGACCACGGCGCCACGGGCGAAGGCCTCCCGGAGCGCATCGAGGGTCGGCGACCCCCGCAGGGCGTCGAGGATGCGGCGCTGGTCGCCGCCCGAGAAGAAGATGCCGCCCGCGCTGCGAACCCGCGCGACGACCTCGGGAGAGCACGCGTCGTCCGCAGTCTTCACCGGCGCCACCCAGACGTCGGTGCACCCGTACTCGCCGGTGAAGAGCTCGCGATAGACCTCCGGGGTGTCGGGCTCGCCGGAGGCGGTCGGGAAGATCACGATCGAAGCGTCGGGTCCGCCCGCACGCTCGACGAACGTGCGCATGGCGGCCGGCGGCTTGGAGCCACCGCCGATCAGTACCAGGTGGCCGCGGGGCGCGGCAGGCCCGCCGGCCGCAGCTCCGGAGAGCGCGAAGGCGAGGGTGAAGCAGAGCGCGGCGGTCGTGCGCATGGGTCCTCCGGAAACGCGCGGGGCGGCCCCGAGGCCGCCCCGCACCGACACACGGCGAGCAGCGACCTCAGAACGACAGCCGAACGCCGATCCGGACCTCCCGCGGGTCCTCGATCGCGGTCGGCTGTGCGAAGGCCGAGCTCGACTGCCAGTAGCTCTCCTCCGGGTGCGCATCCCACTGGTAGCGGTAGGTGCCCCAGCGAGTCTGGACGCCGGTCACTGCGTCGTCGTTGAACAGGTTGAACGCGTCCAAGATCACCGACAGGCGGAGCTCCTCGCCGAGCTCGAAGCTCTTCTCCAGCTTGACGTCGACCAGCTTGCGGTCGTCGAGCTGCTCGGAGCCGAGCGGCAGCAGGTTGACGTTGGTGCGGTCGTTGTCGAGCAGGCCGCGGATCTGGGCGTAGGGCGTCCAGTAGGTGCCGGAGAGGTAGGTGAAGTAGCCCGACAGGTTGATCTCCCAGGGCAGCAGCACCGAGGCGTTGAGCTTGACCTCCCACTCGGAGTGGTTGGGCAGCTTGCCGTCGTTGTTGACCAGGCCGTTGGCGTCCTCCCAGGCGTCCTCGTAGCCGTCCACGTCGACCGTGTTGCCGGTCAGGTCGGACCACACCACCGACGCGCCGAACGACCACCCGTCCGCGAGGCGCCGGGTGAGGCGGACGAAGACGGCGTCGTACTCGCGGGTCGCCGACGCCGGGTTGGTGAGCTCGAAGTCCTGCGGGCTCAAGAGCTCGAAGAAGGGCAGGTCGCCGCCGGTGAGCGGGTTGTCCGGGGCCAGCAGGGCGTCGTAGTCGTCATTGGTGTTGACCATCGCGATGATGTCGGAGTTCTCGCGATGGACGTAGTCGACCCCGAGCTTCATGGTGTTGGAGAGCTGGCGCTCGAGGGTGAGCACGTACTGGTCGACGTACGGGTGGGAGATGTTCGGGTCGAGCAGCGCTCCGCCGGTGGGGCGGCCGCCGGCGTCGATGTCGAACTCGCCGGTGTCGAAGTTGTAGTCCCAGAACTCGAGCGGGGTGAAGACGTTCCCCGAGACCTCCCGGTCGTACATGAACGCCATCAGGGCGTCGTAGTAGCGTCCGTAGTGCAGCTTCAGCGCGGTCGAGCCGTCACCGGTGACGTCCCACACCAGGCCGGCGCGGGGCGCGATCATGTCGACGTCGTAGACCGACGTGTTGCCGCCCTTGAAGCCGCCCGAGTAGGCGCTGTAGCGGACGCCGAGGTTGACGGTCACCCGCTGCATCCGCCACGAGTCCTGGGCGTAGACGTGGAGACCGTCCTGGGCCGCGTGGAAGTTGATCTCGTTGCCCCGGTCGGAGGAGAAGACGCCGCAGAACGGGTCGGCGAAGTAGTCGGCGAGCGCGTCGCAGTAGTAGGAGTCGTCGACGTAGGTGAAGCCGCCGTTGCGGGTGCGGACCTCGTCCTGGTTGGAGTCCTCGTAGGAGATCCCGAACTTGAAGGTGTGGGAGTCATCGGCCGACAGCAGCCCGTCGGCGAACAGGCTCCAGGAGGCGTCGAGGGTGAGCCGGTCCTTGTCCTCGAGCCAGGTCCAGGTGTAGTTCGACCACAGGAAGCCGGAGTTGAAGAAGTCGTCGTGGCCGGGCACGTTGCGACCCGCTCCGGGCAGGCTGTCGTTGGTGCCCTTGAAGCCCGAGAGCTTCACCGACAGGAAGTTGGTGTCGTTGACCAGGGTCTCCCAGGTGGCGTTGTAGGACCAGTTGGGCGAGTCCTGGGTGTAGGCGCCGGAGGCGAGCACGAACTCGCCGGCGTTGCGGTTGGCGGTCTCGATGTTGTCGACCGCGAGCAGGCCGACGAGCCGGGTCCGGTCTGAGACCTGCGAGGTCAGCTTGGCGAGGTAACGGTGCCACTCACGCTGGTACTGGCCGATCTCGTCGGCCGGCGCTCCCTCGTTGTAGAACGGGTTGACGTCGCGGCGACGCTCCTGGGCCGAGACGAAGTACCACAGCTTGTCCTGGACCAGCTTGCCGCCCAGGCTCGCCGAGGCGTCCCAGTCGGTGTCGAGGGCCTCGCCGGTCACCACCCCCTCAGGGGCGTTCTCGCCGTTGAGCGAGTCGGCGCTGTAGTAGACCGAGAAGTCCCCGTGCATCTCGTTGCCGCCCGACTTGGTGACCACGTTGACCAGCCCGCCGGTGAAGCCGCCGTACTCGGCGTCGGCGCCGAGCCCGGTCACCTGGACCTCCTGCACCCAGTCGAAGTTGGGCGAGATCCACTGCTGTCCCGACGCCGGGTCGGACACGTCGACTCCGTCGATGTTGTAGGCCGTGCCCTGGCTGTTGGGCGAGCCGTAGGCGCGGCCCTGGTTCACGCCCGGGGTGTAGTTCATCAGCGCGCCGACGTCGCGCGGCAGCGGGATCGAGTCCAGAAAGTCGGTGTTGAGGTTGAACGACACCGTGTTCGACACCGTCGAGACCTGGGTCGCCTCGGCGATGACCACGATCTCGTCGGTCATCGCGCCCAGCTCGAGGGTGAGGTCGAGCGACTGGGCGACGCCGATGTCGACCTTGATGCCGTCGCGCCGCACCGGCCGGAAGCCGTCGAGGTTGGCCTCGATGGTGTAGACCCCCGGAGGCAGCGACGGAAAGCGGTAGACGCCCGTCTCTCCGGAGATCGCGACCTGCTGGCCCGAGACCAGCACCTCGGACCGGGCGATCACGGTCACGCCGGGCAGTACGCCGCCCTGCGGGTCGGTGATCGTGCCCCGGACGCTGCCGGTGGTGGAGCTCTGCGCCGCGACCGGAAGCGCCGCCGCGACCAGCAGAACCGAGAGCAGGATGCGAAGCAGTCGAGTCATACCGAACCCCCCGCGGCCCATGAAAGGACCATTTCGTTGCGATCCAAAGATGAAACGATTGACGTCATATCGCCAAGATAACGACCCGGGGGGAGGCTGTCAACTCCCCATGCCGTTCCCTGACAATGACGATGCGCGCATCACTTAGAGGAACGGAACCCGGCCTCCCGAGGCCCGGTCTCACGCTTGACAAGATGGCTTCCGAGTGATGGGATCAGTTTCATCGAACCGGGAGAACCCGGACGGCGGAGGCCGCCGGCGGGCGGGAGGCGGGATGAGACTGGTCGAGCAGGAGTCGGACTTCCGCGATCTGGTGGTCAGGCACGCCGACGGTCTGCCGCCTCAGCAGCGTGCGATCGCCGACTACCTGCTCGAGCACCTCCAGACCGTGCCGTTCCTGTCGGTCCCGGAGCTCGCCCAGCGGATCGGGGTTTCCGAGGCGACCGTCGTGCGCTTCGCCCAGCGGATCGGGTACGGCGGCTTCTCGGAGCTCAAGATGGACCTCGTGGAGCTGCTCCAGGACCGGCTCGGCGGCCTCGACGAGCTCGACCGCCGCGAGCCCGACGACGACGTGCTCGAGGCCGTCGCCGCCCTCGAGGCGGGCAACATCCGCCGCACCGTGGACGCGGTCGACCGGTCGGTCTTCACCGCGGTCGCCGACGCGATCTTCCGCGCCGAGCACACCTTCACCTTCGGCATGGGGGTGTCCGCCCACCTCGCCGAGCTGGCCGCCTACACCCTGATCCAGATCGGCATCCGGGCGACCGCGTTGTCGACCCGCTACTCCTCGCCCTGCGAGCAGCTGGTCGCCTTGAGACCCTCGGACCTCCTGGTTGCGCTCTCGTTTCCGCCCTACTCCCGACAGACCCTCGAGATGCTCGACGAGGCCCGCGACCTGGGCGCGGCCACGGTGGTGGTGTGCGACCGCCTGACCGCACCGGCTGCGACCCGGGCGCGGTGGGCGCTGCCGGTCAAGACCGACAACATGATGTTCACCAACGCGGTGGCGGCGATGACGGTGGTCTTCAACGCCCTCGCCACCGAGATCGCGACCAGCCATCGCGGGCGGGCGATCGAGGCGTTCTCGCGCATCAACCGGATCCTCGCCGAGGACAACGACGTGCTCCAGTCGGAACGCTGACCCGTCGCCTGATGCCGACCACGGGAGGTCCCCGGTGCTGAAGAAGGTCCCCGACGTCTACGTGATCGTATTCACCCTGATCGTGCTCGCGGCGGTGGCGACCTGGGTGCTGCCCGGCGGGGCCTACGACCGGACCGAGGTCGCGGTCGACGGCGGGACCCGCGAGGTCGTCGACCCCGCCTCCTACCGCACCGAGCCCTCCGTGCCCCAGACCTTCCAGGTCTTCACCGCCCCGATCCACGGCTTTCTCAAGCTCGGCGACATCATCGTCTTCATCTTCCTGGTCGGCGGAGCCTTCTACATCCTCAACGAGACCGGGGCGATCGCCGCCGGGATCCAGAAGATGGTGCGGCTCCTCGAGGGCAAGGAGTTCCTGGTCATCCCGATCGTGATGCTCTTCTTCTCCTTCTTCGGCGCCGCCTTCGGCATGTGCGAGGAGGCGATCCCGTTCGTGCTGATCTTCGTACCCCTCGCCCTCGCGCTCGGCTACGACTCGATCGTCGGGATCAGCCTCTCGTTCCTCGCCGCCGGGGTCGGGTTCGCCGGCGCCTTCCTGAACCCGTTCACGCTCCAGATCGCCCAGGGTCTGGCGGGCATCCAGCCGGTCTCCGGGTGGGGCTACCGGGTGGTGGTGTGGTTGATCTCCACCGGAGCCACCATCGCCTGGGTGATGGTCTACGCCGCCCGCATCCGCCGCGACCCGAGCTCGAGCCCGATGTACGAGCTCGACCGTGCGCGCCGCGAGGAGCTGGCCGCGCAGCGGGCGGCCACCGCCGTCTTCACCCTGCGGCACGGCGCCTGTCTCGTGATCCTCGGTGCGGTCATCGTGGCGATGATCTACGGCGCCGCCCGCCTCGGTTGGTTCATCGTCGAGCTCGGCGGGCTGTTCTTCGCGATGGGAATCCTGACCGGGGCGGTCTCCGGGATGGGCCCGAACCGGCTCGCCAAGTCCTTCATCGAGGGCTGCAAGGACATCGCCGGCGCCGCCCTGGTGGTCGGCTTCACCGGCGGCATCCTGGTGATCCTGGAGGACGGCCACGTCATGGACACCATCCTCCACGGCCTCGGCAGCTTCACCTCCCAGCTTCCGGGAGTGGTCTCGGCCTGGGTGATGTACGGCATGCAGCTCGCGCTCAACCTCTTCATTCCGTCGGGGTCGACCAAGGCCGCGCTGACCATGCCGCTGATGGCGCCGCTCGCCGACCTCTCCGGCATCACCCGCCAGACCGCGGTGCTCGCCTACCAGTTCGGGGACGGCTTCACCAACATGATCATCCCCACCTCCGGCGTCACCGTGGGCACGCTCGCGATGGCCAAGATCCCGTTCGAGAAGTGGTTTCGCTGGAACCTGCCGATGCAGGGCATGTTCATCCTGATGTCGCTCGCCTTCCTCGTCTGGCCGGTGCTCACCGCCTGGCAGTAGCGCCATCTCACCACCACGACACCAAGACACAAAGCCCCCTCCCACCCGGAGTCCGGGGTTCGGGGAACGGGGCGCGGAACCAGGACCCGGTGCCGACGCCGGAGCGAGTCGCGTGCCCGGTGCCCTGCCACTTCGGCGCTTCCGATTCGCTCCACCGTCACCTTGAGCCACGCGGCCTTCGAGGCCGCGCAGTCGAGAGGTTCCCTCCGGGAAACGAGTCCCGCCACGAGCCGATCCTCCCTCTCGCGGCCGACCCTGGATCGCGTGGGACTGCCGGCGCGGCCATGGCGCCGGCCAGGCCGAGTGCGACCTCGAGCGGGACGAGTCCGCCCCGTCCCCCGATACCCGGGCCCGAGCCTCGTGACGTTTCCACTCCGGGAGCCGGACGGCCGTCTCGGGTCCGGACCGGCGACGCGAGTCGAGCCCGAGACTGCCGCCATGAACGGCCGTCCTGGCGCACGAAGGCCGGCTGCAGCGCATGAGCGGCCGGTGCAGCGCACGACGGCCAGTAGGGAAGGCCGGGTTCAGGACGCCGGATCGGATTGTGACTGCGCGCCGCATGGCCGGTGCGTGTCTGCGGCCGTAGGCAACGGACCGACGGGCGTCACCGGCGGGATTCCATGATCCATGCGCCTGGAACCGGTCCGTCATCCCGAGCGAGCGAGCCGCTCACCCTCCTTTCCGTCATCCTGAGCGAGCCGGTCACCCTTCTTTCCGTCATCCTGAGCGAGCGAGCCGGTCGCCCTCCCTTCCGTCATCCTGAGCGAGCGAGCGCCAGCGGGCGAGTCGAAGGATCCCCCCGGGAAACCCACCACCTCCCGAGCACCGAGCGCCAGCGAGCGAGCCGGTCACCCTCCCTTCCGTCATCCTGAGCGAGCGAGCGCCAGCGGGCGAGTCGAAGGATCCCCCCCGGGAAACCCACCACCTCCCGAACACCGAGCGCCAGCGAGCGAGCCGGTCGCCCTCCCTTCCGTCATCCTGAGCGAGCGAGCGCCAGCGAGCGAGTCGAAGGATCCCCCCCGGGAAACCCACCACCTCCCGAACACCGAGCGCCAGCGAGCGAGCCGGTCACCCTCCCTTCCGTCATCCTGAGCGAGCGAGCGCCAGCGAACGAGTCGAAGGATCCCCCCCGGGAAACGCACCACCTCCCGAACACCGAGCGCCAGCGAGCGAGCCGGTCACCCTCCCTTCCGTCATCCTGAGCGAGCGAGCGCCAGCGAGCGAGTCGAAGGATCCCCCCCGGGAAACGCACCACCTCCCGAACACCCTGCCGGAGGATCCCCAGCGGGAGCTCGGGACCCGTCGAACGGCCGGACAGCCGCCGGCAAGCAGAGACCCGGCCACGACGCGCCAGGGCGGCGAAGGTCCGAGACCGGCGGCCGGACGGCAGGCGGCAGGCGCCGGAATCGGGCGCTGGGAATCGGCACCGGGCCGCCTCGCGGGCCTCTCGAACCCGATTCCGCGGCCGGCAGCCCGCGGTCCGGCTGGGGCGAGAGGGACGTCCCCCTCGCCGTGCCCCGATGGCTACCGCCCGCCCACGAGGCGCTCGCTGAGGTCCCAGAGGGCCCTCGCGGCGAGGGGGTCGCGGGCGTTGGCGTCCGGCTCGATCCGCCGCCTCCGGTCCCAGTAGCCGCCGGTCTCGCTCGCGACCTCGGGCGCCGTCGCCAGCCAGACCGCGGTGTCGGCGCCCTCGGCCGGGCTGAGCAGAAAAGGCTCCGCGATCCGGAAGAAGAGCCGCACGGCCAGTCCCGCCCGCCGGCCGAGCCCGGTAGCCACCACCCCCGGATGCAGGCAGTTGGCGGTCACTCCGGTGCCCTCCAGGCGCCGCGCCAGCTCGCGGGTCCAGAGGATGTTGTAGAGCTTCGAGCGGCAGTAGGCGTCCCAGCCACGCCAGCGATGCTCGCCCTGGAGGTTCGAGGCGTCGAAGCGGCCCGCCGTGCGGTGTGCCCGCGACGCCACCGTCACCACCCGCGCGGGTGCTTTCCTCTCGAGCAGCGGGAGCAACTCCCGGGTCAGCAGGAAAGGCGCCACGTGGTTGACCGCGAAGGTGGTCTCGAGCCCGTCCGCGGTGAGCACCCGGCGGCCCATCGCCACCCCCGCGTTGTGCACCAGCACCCGGAGCTCCGGGGCCCGCTCGCACACCTCGGCGGCGAGACGACGGACCTCCCGGCTGTCGCGACAGGTCGGCCAGCGCCAGCTCGGCCTCGCCGTCGCTGCGGAGCGAGGCCAGAGTCTCCTCGCCGCGGTTTCGGTCGCGGGCGACGGCGAGCACCTTCGCCCCGGCCCGCAGCAGGCCGCGCACGATCTCGGTCCCGATCCCCGAGGTCGCCCCGGTGACCAGGCAGGTGATGCGGTCGCCTGCGTTCACTGTGCGCCTCCCCTCAGGCCAGTCGCCGCGGCGGCGGCCGGCTCCCCGACGGCTCGCGCCCGTCGTCCGTATGACGGGTGTGAACGGCGTCCTCCCCGTCATCCGGCCGCGCCGGCCTGCCGGCCCCCGGGGCCCGCGCCCGCCTTTCGCCCGTGCCGCTCCTGGCGATCGCGACCCTGGTCGCCACCCTGGTCCTGACCGCGGGCGAGCCCGAGCACGGGTCAGAGCGGCCGCTACCCGCCGACCCTCGCCAGGATGTCCTGGACCACGCTGCGGTGGACCGTGATGGTCAGCATCTTCAGCTTCACGAAGTCGTCCCGGTAGAAGTAGTAACCCTCGAAGCGGCCGCGACGCGACGAGCGCCCGGAGTCCTTGATCAGGAACCAGTCGTGGCCGTCGACCCGGGTGCGGCCGACCAGATGGATGCCGTGGTCGTCCTCGGTGACGCCGGCCGCAAAGCGGTACTCGCGGGAGGACTGGTCGATGAAGTCCCCGGGGATGTCGAAGGTGGGCACCACCGCGATGTCCTGCTCACCCCAGAGGCCGGGCTCCGAGACGTCGCCGCCGATCACCAGGCTGAGACCCGCGTCGACCGAGCGAAGGATCACGTCGTACCAGGCGTCGAGCGGGACGTTGACGTAGCTCGCGTCGTGCCACCAGTTGTCGGGCACCGCGTACTCGCCGCGGGTCCAGAACGGAACCTGCAGGGTCGACATGAGGTCGACGTAGTCGTCGGGCACGAGGCCGAGCCGGTCGCGCAGCTCGAGCGGTGACACCACTTCCCCCTCCCACCCCACCGACTCGGGCGGGCGCCCGAGGGTGGCGTCGAGGATGCTGCGGATGCAGGCGATCACCACCTCCTCGTCCCAGAATCCCTGGTCACGGCACCACTCGAGGAAGGCCTTCATCCGTGCCTGCATCAGGTCATGGTCGTGGCGGCCGTCGGCGGCGAGCACTCCCGGGTAGGACACCAGCGGCACGATCCCGTGGTCGGACAGCACGCGCAGCGCCGCCGCCGATTGGGAACCCTGCTCGAACGCGGTGCGGCCACGGCTGGCGACGAAGCCCCGCGCCTTGGCGACGTACTCCCAGTAGGCGACCCACATCTCGGACAGCTTGACCTCCCGGCCGGTCAACCGGTGCGCCTCGGACTCCAGGAACGACACGGTCGAGAAGCTCCAGCATGTCCCGGTCAGGTACTGCGGCACCGGCGGCAGATGCCAGAGCCGAGTCGAGAACGCCTCCGGCCCCTCGGGGCGGACGACCCCGGAGACGTCGAAGCGCAGCTCCCGCTCGGGCTCGGTGCGGGCCTGCTCGGCCGCGTCCTCGGCGGCGAGGATCTCCGCCGTCTTCGCCCGGGCGGCGTCGGCGTCGGCCTCGTTGGCGGCCTCCATCTCGGCGATCACCGGGTCCTTCACCTTGTCGACGTAGCCTGCGACGTCGCGTGGGGGCACCTGGGCGGCCGCGGCGGCCGCGACCACCAGCCCGGCCAAGGTCGCGATCGGCGTCATCCGCATGCTGTCCTCCTTCCGTCCCGGCGAGTGTGCCGCAGATCGCAGGGAAAGCTCAAGACCGTCGCGCGGTCATCCGGCGCCGACGGGCCGGGCGACCCGTCGCGACGGTGTGCGGGGCGCAGGCGAGACCGAGGGGACCGCCATGCCGACCAGCCGGGCGCCCCGGGACAGCAAGCCCAGACGAACCTCGTCCCCGCTCACGTTCTGGTCGTCCGCGACCACCCGACGGTCTCCGCTCGCGGGGTCGACAGCGACGACCGCCCCGCGGACCAGGTCGAGCACGTAGATCGTCCCGTCGGGCGCGACGGTCAGATCGGCGATGCCGAGTAGCTCGGGTCCCGCACCACGGTTCGCACCGGAGAGCTCGGACGCGACCCGCAGCGACCGGTCGAACGCGCTGATGGCGAGGCCGTCGCCCGCGCCGAAGGCGTGAACCACCCGCCCGTCGGGCAGCCGGCCGATGCGGTGCTCGCCCTCCACCAGGTCGACAAAGGTGTGGGCGGTCCGGCGGCTGCCGTCGGCCGGTTTCACCCTGATCAGCCCGCCGAACCGGTCCGCCACCAGCAGCGAGCCGCCGGGCTCCACCACCAGGTCGACCGGGTCGAGCAGCTCGACTCCGCTCCCGACCGGCGGCTCGACCGACTGGGAGAGCACTGTCCGGTCCCCGGTGGCGACGTCGACCGCCATCGGGCCGGCGCCCTGCCGAAGGACGTAGAGGATTCCCCACGGCCCGGTCTCGATCGCGACCGCTCCCGGCTCCAGGTCGGGACCTGCGCCGCGAGGGTCGGGGCTGGTGCCGTCCACGTCAGCCACTGATGCCGACCGAGACCCCGCTGTCGGGTTCCGAGCGAATGATCGTGCTCAGCTGGGCGGCATTGACGGCTTCGAGGTACAGCTCCCCGGTGGGCGCGACCGTCCCGGGACCAACCCTGAGCACCAGCGGGTACTGGTCCAGATCGACCAGCGTCCGCGCGCCGGTCTCGGCATCAACCCGGAGCAGCGCCGCTCCCAGCCGGGCATCCTGGACCCAGAGCTCCGCTGCGGGATCCGCAGCCACCGCGGCCGCGGCCACGAACCCCGACGCGCACGCCACCAACATCCAACCACGCCACATACAGCAGGACCCTCCCAGCGCTGGAACAGCGACCCCCGGCTGGAGTATTCGCGACTCTACCGGGCGTTCGGGCCGCAAGCGCGGAATTCGTGGGGCGACGGGCGAACGACGGGCGCAGGGCTGGTGGATCATACGATCGTTTGATACGATCGTTCGCCATGGGACGAGCCCCGACCACCGCCCCGTCGACCCGCGAGCGGCTGCTCGACTCCGCCGAGCTGCTGTTCGCCCGCCACGGTTTCGCCGCCACCTCGGTGCGGGCCATCACCCGCGAGGCCGGCTGCAATCTGGCGGCAGTCAACTACCACTTCGGCGGCAAGACGGAGCTCTACCGCGAGGTCTTCCGGCGACGGCTCGCGGCGCTGCGAACCCAGCGCATCGCCAGCGTGCGCCGCACGGTCACCCAGGCCGCAGGAAGGGCCTCCCTCGAGAGGGTTCTGCGCGCCTTCGCGGACGCATTCCTCGAACCGCTGGTCGACGCCTCGGCAGGTCGCTCGCTGGTGGTCCTGCTCGGCCGTGAGCTGCTCGATCCCCAGCTCGAGCCCGAGCTGTTCCGAGACGAGATGATGACCCCGGTTCGCAGCGCACTGGTCGAGGCGCTGGTCGCCGCCGAGCCCCGGCTGGTCCGCCGCGACCTGCGCCTGGGCATGGAGTCGTTCATCGCCCAGCTCACCCATGTGGTCCACCTCAAGCGGTTCACCGACACCCTCGAGCCGCCGCCCGAGGAGGCGTTCAACCTGCCCGAGCTGGTCGAGCACATCGTTGTCTTCGCCGCCGCCGGCATCCGCGAGACCTGCGGAGGAGGAAAACCGTGACGGTTCGGTCCCGACTCGCCTTCGTCGCACTGCTCGGCGCGGGGTCGGCGCTCGCCTGCACCCACGCCGGCGCCTCGCTCGACGTCCAGCCGGTGCCCGCCTCCGCCGCCCGGCCCGTCGCCGAGCTGCCCGCGGCGCCGCGGGCGGCTCCGGATACCGCGCGGCCGGTGGCGGAGCTGCCGGACAACTGGCAGGAGCTCGCCGCCCGACTCACCCTCGGCGACGTGGTCGACATCGCGCTCGAGCGCAACGACGCCACCCGTGCCGCATGGCAGCGGGCCCGCTCGGCCGCAGCGCGCGTCGGCCAGGAGCGCTCCGACCTGTGGCCCGGCGTCGGGCTGTCCCTCGGTGCGAGCAAGACCCAGCAGTCGGCCCTCGGCGGACAGTTCAAGTTCCAGCAGGGAACCTGGAGCCCGGCGGCCGACCTGGCCTGGCTGCTGTGGGACTTCGGCGGCCGCAGCGCGCGGATCTCCGAGGCCGAGGCCCGCCTCCTGGCCGCCGACTGGCAGCACGACGCGACCCTGCAGGCGGTGGTGCTCGGCGTCGAGGAGGCGTACTTCCGCTACCTCGCCGCCCGCGCCGAGCACGACGCGGCGGAGGCGACGGTCCGCGAGGCGACGGTCGGCCTCGAGGCCGCGACCCGACGACGCGAGGTCGGCGTCGCCACCGTCGCCGACGTGCTCCAGGCGAAGACCGTCCTGTCCCAGGCAGAGCTGCAGCGACGCACCTTCGCCGGACAGATCGAGATCCTCAGGGGCTCGCTCGCCACCGCCATGGGCATCCCCGCCAACATTCCGTTCGAGGTCGGCGAGCTGCCGTCCGAGCTGCCCGCGGTGGAGGTCGCCGCGGCGGTGGAGCCCCTGATCGAGCGCGCTCTCGCCGAGCGGCCGGACCTCGCGACGCTGCGGTGGCAGGCCGAGCAGTCCGCCCGTCACCTGGCGGCGGTGAGGGCCGAGGGCCGGCCCGAGATCACGCTCTCCGGAACCGCCAACCGCACCTTCTACTGGGCGCCGGAGAGCATCAGCGGCTCGGCGGCGAACAACTGGTCCGCTGGAATTGCCCTGCGCTTCCCCCTCTTCACCGGCTTCGACCACACCTTCAGGGTGCGTCAGGCCGAGGCCGACGCCGCCGCGGCCGGCGCCGACGCTCGCAGCTACGAGCAGCAGGTGGTGCTCGACGTGTGGACCGCCCTGGCCGAGCTCAAGACCGCGGCCCAGCGGATGGAGACCAGCCGCGACCTCCTCGGCAGCGCGACCGAGTCGGAGCGGGTGGCGCTCGCCCTGTACCGTGAAGGGGTCGGGAGCATCCTCGACCTGCTCACCGCCCAGGTCGCGCTCGCCTCGGCCCGCTCCCAGGAGATCGAGGCCCGCACCGACTGGCTGCTGGGCATCGCCCACCTCGCCTACGCCACCGGCTCGCTCGGGCCCGCCATCCCCACCCTCGACGAGGTTGCCGGCCGCCTCGGCACCTCGGCACCGGAAAGCGAACAGCCATGACCTCCATCCTCTCGATCCGCCGTCACAGCCCGCACTCCCGTGCCGCCCGAACCGCCCTGCTCGCTCTCGCCGGCCTGGCTTGCTCAGGGCTGCTGGCCTGCTCCGGAGAGCGCGGATCCGACCAGGCCACCGCCGACGGGCCGGTACCGGTCCGCGCGGCGACCGCCGAGGCGCTGACGGTCCCGCTCGAGATCCACGCCGTCGGCAACGTGGTCGCGTCCGCCACCGTCTCGGTCCGGGCGCGGGTCGGCGGCGAGCTCGAGACGGTGCACTTCACCGAGGGTGACGAGCTGCGCAAGGGCCAGCTCCTGTTCACCCTCGACCGCCGCCCGTTCGAGGCGGCGGTCGGTCAGGCCGAAGCCCAGCTCGAGCGCGACCTCGCCCAGCTCGTCAAGGCCCGATCCGACGTGCGGCGCTTCGGCGAGCTGGTCGAAGACGACTTCGTCACCGAGGAGCAGTACGACCAGGCCCGCGCCACCGCCGACGCGCTCGAGGCCGCCGTCAAGGGTGACCGTGCGGCCCTCGCGGCGGCGCGGCTCGACCTCGAGTACGCCTCCATCCGATCGCCGATCGACGGGCGTGCCGGCGACCTCCTGGTCGACGCAGGCAACCTGGTGAAGGCGAACGGGGACTCGCCCCTGGTCGTGATCCACCAGGTTCGTCCGATCGAGGTCTCGTTCGCCGTCCCCGAGCGCTACCTCGGCCCGATCCGCGGGCACGGGAAGGACGCAGCCGGGCTCGAGGTCCGCTGCGTCCCCGGACCTGCGGAGCCGCCCCTGACCGGGCGTCTCGCCTTCATCGACAACGCGGTCGACACCGCCACCGGCACGATCCGCCTGAAGGCGACGCTTCGCCAACGACGACGAGCCGGCTGTGGCCCGGCCAGTTCGTCGACGCCGTGGCTCGTCCTCGGCGCTCAGGAGCAGGCCGTGGTCGTCCCCGCGCAGGCTGTCCAGACCGGCCAGGACGGGCGCTTCGTGTTCGTCGTCGGCGCCGACGGCACCGTCGACCGGCGACCGGTGACGGTCGACCGCACGGTCGACGGCGACACGGTGATCGCCGACGGCCTGGCGCCCGGCGACCGGGTGGTCACCGACGGCCAGCTCCGGCTCGCACCCGGGGCTGCGGTCACCGTCATCGCAGCTGCGGGGGACGGCGGCTCGAGCCGGGACGACGCCCATGAACATCTCCGAGCTCTTCATCCGCCGGCCGGTCATGACCACCCTGTCATGGTGCTCGCGGTCCTGATCTTCGGCGGCGATGGCCTACCGGCTGCTCCCGGTCAGCGACCTGCCCAACGTCGACTTCCCGACCATCCAGGTCGTCGGCCGGCCTGCCCGGCGCCAGCCCCGAGACCATGGCCTCGTCGGTGGCGACGCCGCTCGAGAAGGAGTTCTCGACCATCGCCGGGCATCGACTCGATGACGCTCGACGAGCTCGCTGGGCACCACCCAGATCACCCTCCAGTTCGACCTCGACCGCAACATCGACGCCGCCGCCCAGGACGTCCAGGCGGCGATCGCGCGCGCCAGCCGCCAGCTGCCGCCAGGACATGCCGAGCCCGCCCTCGTACCAGAAGGTCAACCCGGCCGACCAGCCGATCCTCTACCTCGCGCTGACCTCGCCGACGCTGCCGCTCTACGACGCTCGACGAGTACGGCCAGACCATGATGGCGCAGCGCATCTCGACGGTCACCGGCGTGGCGCAGGTGCTGGTCTACGGCTCGCAGAAGTACGCGGTCCGCGATCCAGCTCGACCCGAGCGCGCTGGCCACCCGCGGCATCGGCATCGACGAGGTCGCGCAGCGCGGTGCAGCTCGGCCAACGTCAACCTGCCCACCGGCACCCTCTGCGGGCCCGACACGCGCCTTCACCGTCGCAGGCCGACGGCCAGCTCACCGCGGCCGCCGACGTACCGGCCGCTGATCGTCGCCTACCGGAACGGCACGCCGGTGCGGCTCGAGGAGATCGGCTCGGTGTGTCGACAGCGTCGAGAACGACAAGACCGCCGCCTGGTTCGTCGACCAGCGGGCGGTCGTGCTGGCGATCCAGCGCCAGCCCGGCACCAACACGGTCGAGGTCGCGACGGCGGTGCAGGGAGCTGCTGCCGACCTTCCGCGCAGCAGCTGCCGGCCAGCGGTGTCGCTGCACGTGCTCTTCGACCGCTCGGTCTCGATCCGCGAGTCGGTCAACGACGTCAAGTTCACCCTGCTCCTCACCCTGGTCCTGGTGGTGCTGGTGATCTTCCTGTTCCTGCGCAACCTGTCGGCGACCGTCATCCCGTCGCTGGCGATGCCGATGTCGATCGTCGGCACCTTCGCGGTGATGTACCTGCTCGGCTACTCGCCTCGACAACCTGTCGCTGATGGCGCTGACGCTGTCGGTCGGCTTCGTCGTCGACGACGCCATCGTCATGCTCGAGAACATCGTCCGCCACATGGAGATGGGCGAAGCGCCGCTGGCAGGCGGCGCTCGACGGGCTCGCAGGAGATCGGCTTCACCATCATCTCGATGACGCTCTCGCTGGCCGCGGTCTTCATCCCGGTGCTGTTCATGGGCGGCATCGTCGGCCGGCTGTTCCGCGAGTTCGCGGTCACCATCGGCGTCGCGGTGCTGATCTCGGGCTTCGTCTCGCTGACCCTGACGCCGATGATGTCCAGCCGCTTCCTGCGGCCGCCGCGCGAGGATGCGAGCACGGCGCGCTCTACCAGCTCTTCGAGCGCTTCTTCGACGGCATGCTGCGGCTCTACGAGGTCGGCCTGCGCTGGTCGCTGCGGCACCGACTGCGTGATGGTCGCGGCTGCCGGCGGCGATCACCGGCGCCACCGGTCGTGCTGTTCCATGGTCGTGCCCAAGGGGTTCATCCCCTCCGAGGACACCGGCCAGATCTTCGGCCAGGACCGAGGCGGCGAGGGGATCTCCTTCGAGGCGATGGTCGAGCACCAGCAGGCGGTGGCCGAGATCGTGCGCGCCGACCCCGACGTCGAGGCGTTCATGTCCTCGGCCGGCGGCCGCGGCGGCATCGGCGGCACCAACACCGGGCATCCTGTTCATCCGCCTCAAGCCCCGCGCGACGAGCGCACCGTTCCGCGGACGAGGTCATCGCAGTCGCTGCGGCCGAAGCTGGCGCAGGTCCCCGGCATCCGGGTCTACCTCCAGAACCTGCCCGCCGATCCGGATCGGCGGCCGGCTGACCAAGAGCCAGTACCAGGTCACGCTGCAGGGCCCCGACACCGACGAGCTCTACCGGCTGGCGCCGCGATGCTCGAGGCCGAGATGCGCGCGCATCCCGGTGCTGGTCGACGTCACCACCGACCTGCAGCTCAACAACCCCGCAGATCCAGGTCGACGATCGACCGCGACCAGGCGTCGGCGCTGGGCGTCACCGCCGCGGCAGATCGAGGACGCGCTCTACATCGCCTACGGCGCCCGCCAGATCTCGACCATCTACGCGCCGAACAACCAGTACCGGGTGCATCATGGAGCTCGCGCCGCAGTTCCAGACCGACATCCTGCGACCTGTCGCTGCTCTACGTCCGCGCGCTCGTCGGGCGAGCTGGTGCCGCTCGACGCGCTGGTCGCAGACCCGGCAGGGCATCGGGCCCGCTCTCGGTCAACCACTCGGGCCAGCTGCCGGCGGTGACCCTCTCGTTCAACCTCGCGCCCGGGCGTCTCCCTCGGCGACGCCGTCGACCGAGGTCGAGACGGCGGCGCGCGGGCGACGCTGCCGGCACCGTCGTCGACGCAGCTTCCAGGGCACCGCCGCAGGCGTTCCAGTCCTCGATGCAGGGCCTCGGCCTGCTGCTGGTGATGGCGATCCTGGTGATCTACATCGTGCTCGGGATCCTCTACGAGAGCTTCATCCACCCGCTGACGATCCTCTCGGCGCTGCCGCTGGCCGGCTTCGGCGCCCTGCTCACGCTGCTGCTCTTCGGCATCGACCTCAACATCTACGCCTTCGTCGGCGTCATCATGCTGGTCGGCCTGGTGAAGAAGAACGGCATCATCATGATCGACTTCGCCCTCGAGGCGCAGCGCGACGCAGGCACAGCGCGCCGAGCGAGGCGATCTACGAGGCCTGCGTGGTCCGCTTCCGGCCGATCATGATGACCACGCATGGCGGCGTTCTTCGGGACGCTGCCGATCGCGCTCGGGCATCGGCGCCGGCGCCGAGGCGCGCCGGCCGCTCGGCCTCGCGGTGGTCGGCGGGCTCGTCTGTCTCCCAGCTCGCTCACCCTGTTCGTGACCCCGGTGATCTACGTCTCGATGGACCGGGTTCAGGGGTGGCTGGGCCGGCGCCCGTCGATCGACGTGAGCGAGGGGCCGGCGGAGTAGTCAGAACCCCGCCCTCCGGCCCGAGCGCAGGTGCGGCCGCTTGCGAGTCGAGAGATCCAGGGTCGTCGAACCGGCAGCGGTGGTCACGGTGAGCCTCGACCCCGCTCAGCCGGTCAGCACCGTGAGCAGGGCCAGCACGAGCAGCAGGATTGCGGCCGCGACCAGGTTCGGCGACAGCTTCGGGACCGTACCGGGCGCCACGGCTGCCTCCGTTCATCCCTTGCCGACCGTCGGCGGCGCACCGGCGGCCGGCGGCACACCGCCGGAGGCCTCGCTGCCGAGGATCCGGTCGAAGGCGGTCAGGCCCCCGAGCGCGCCGAGGCCCATCGTCTCGACGGCGGTCGAGGGCACGATGATCATCGAGCCCTTCTGCTCGCAGCCCCTCGTAGACCATGTTCATCGCCCGCAGGTGCAGCGCCACCGGGTTGTCCCGGTAGTGCTCGGAGGCCTCGGCGAACTTCTCGGCGATCTCGGTCTCGGCGGTGCCGAGGATGATCCGGCTCTGGCGCTCGCGCTCGGCCTGGGCCTGGCGGCGACATCGCGTCCTCGAGCCCCTTGGGGATGATGATGTCGCGGATCTCCACCGCCTGGGTCGTGATGCCCCAGGCGCTGGTCTTCTCGTCGAGGACCTTCTGGATCTCCTGCCCGAGCCGGTCGCGCTCGGACAGCAGCTCGGCCAGGTCGTGCTTGCCGATGGCGTTGCGCAGCGCCGGTCTGGGCCGACAGCATCACGGCGTCGTCGAAGTCCTCCACCTCGAGCACCGCCTTCTGGGCGTCCCACACCATCCAGAACGCGATCGCGTCGACGTTGACCGGCACCGTGTCGCGCGGTCAGCGTCGTCTCGGCGCTGAAGTCGGTGACCCGGATCCGCTGGTCGACGAACTGGGCGACCTTGTCGATCACCGGCAGGATGGCGAACAGCCCGGCGCTCCGCAGCGCCGCGGAACGGCCGAAGCGCAGCACGACCGCGCGTTCCCACTGGTAGGCGATCTGGACGCAGGGCGCGAGCAGGCCCGCGAGGATCACTGCCGCGACCAGAATCTCGCTCTCCGGACGGTGGCGCAGGAAGGTGCCGAAGGCGACGATGGTGGTCATCACCAGCGCCGACTCCCAGATCTGGGACACCCGCAGTACCACCGCGTACACCAGCGCGGCCGACGCCATCGTCAGCACGACCTCGAGATCGAAGTCGTGGAGCGCGAGGTGGGCCACCATGCCCGCGAGGCAGAGCGCGATCACGATCAGGATGTTGACCGGTCCGAACCGGTAGTCGGCCCGGAACGAGACTGCAAAGCGCTCCAGCACGTCGAGCTTCAACGAAGTCATCGGATCCCTCCCCCAGGTCAGCGCCGCCGTCGCGGCTCGAGGTTGTCGAGCAGGTCGTCGAGGGTGAAGCCGTGGGCCGACGCCCGCGACAGGAACTCCTGGCACAGCTGGTCGAGCAGGCGGCGGCGCTCGACGTCGTCCGGGGCCACCGGGCGCGAGCCGACGAAGGTCCCGGAGCCCATCTGGGTCTCGACCAGCCCGGTCAGCTCGAGCTCGGTGTAGGCGCGGCTGACCGTGTTGGGGTTGATCGAAAGGTCGACCGCGAGCTGGCGGACGGTGGGCAGGCGGTCGCCCGGCTCCACCTCGCCGGTCGCGATGGCAGACCGGACGCGGTCGATGATCTGGCGGTAGAAGGGAACCCCGCTGGTGGCGTCGAGCTGGATTCGGATGGTCACCGCGCGCTCCAGTGTCTCAGTGTCATGGTTCTCTAGTGTCCTAGTGCATTAATACATTCAAAGGGAGGCGTTGTCAAGGGCGCGCTGCCGGTCCGGGTTCGGGTCGCGTCGCGTTCGGGCCCGCAGCCGCCGCCCGCTCCCGGCTGCACGCCCCCCCGGATGCAATGGACGGTGGCGCCCCCATCGGCTGCGCGGTCGTGGAGGGCCGCCCGGTGCCTCGTCCTGAGGACGAGCGCCTCCCCAACATGTCCTCCCGAGCGAGCGAGCCCCTCCCCCCACTGTCATCCTGAGCGAGCGAGCGCCAGCGAGCGAGCCGAAGGCCCCCCCGGGAAACCCACGATCTCCCGAGCACCGAGCAGCCGCCGAGCGAGCCCCTCCACCCACTGTCATCCTGAGCGAGGGAGCGTCAGCGAGCGAGTCGAAGGATCCCCCCGGGAAACCCACGACCTCCCGAGCACCGAGCACCACCGAGCGAGCCCCTCCCCCCACTGTCATCCTGAGCGAGCGAGCGCCAGCGAGCGAGCCGAAGGATCCCCCGGGAAACCCACCACCTCCCGACCACCGAGCGCCAGCGAGCGGCCGGACGATCCCCACCCGGCGTTCCGGCCCGCCACCACCTTGCCTGTGCGGCGGCAAACCTGCGCGACAATCGGTCGACTGCAGGTCGCCATGTCCGCCATCTTCGACCGCCTCGCCGAGCCCGCGCCTCAGGTGGCTGTCACGGCGCTCAACGACTCCAACGTCGCGCTCCAGCTGCAGGCCTGGATCGGGGACGAGCGCGAGCACGTCGCAGCGCGCTTCGAGCTGCGGGAGCGGATCTTCGAGACCCTGCGCTGCGCCGGCGTCGACATGCCGTTCGAAACCTCTCGCCTCGAGCCGCTGCGGCCGCTCGGGAACGCCGGGGCCGGGAGGTGACTACTCCCCTCGGCGCACCAGCACGGTGACGCGCTCACCGTGGCGGCTCACGAAAACCCCGTGACCCTTGGCCCGCAGCGCATCGATCAGGGGCGCCGGCTCGAACGGAGCGGTGACCTCGAGGACCTCGCCCGGAGCCATCTCGAGCAGTCGGGCGGCGGCCTCGGCGATCGGGGTCCGGCCAGCTGCGAGCTCGGTCTCGGCGTCGAGCCGCGCGGCGGGCGAGGCACTGCCTGCCCACTCGGGGGCAGGCTCGTCGGCGAGCGAGGCGCCGGCGACCTCCTCGCCCTCCAACCCCGCGGCGCGGCGCAGCGCGTGGACCAGCTCGGGCACCGGGACGCCACCGACCCGCGCCGCCTGCTCGAGAGTGGCGACCCTGGCCACCGTCCTTCGCAGCAGCGGGTTGCGCAGCGCCTGGTAGCGCGGAGACAGCTCGAGCAGGGTCGCCTCGAGCTCCGGGTAGGCGTCGAGCAGCTCGCCCACCCTGGTGGTCGGGTTGATCGCCAGCGTCATGCCGCACCTCCCTGGGCCGTCTCGGCCAGCAGCCGCCGCTCGCCCTCCAGCGCCCGCAGCGGGGCGATGTCCTGGGTCACCTCGAGGGTGCCGAGGAACTCGCCGGCGGGGTCCCGCACCGCGAAGTAGCGGATGTGGACGAAGCGCGGACCCATCCGGATCCAGAACTCGGCCACGTCGCGGGTCCCCGAGCGCAGCTGATCGACCACCTGCTCGACCAGGTGCACGCTCTTCGGCGGGTGGCAGTCCTCGACCCGGCGGCCGAGCACCGCCCGGTTGCGCACGAAGATCCGGTCGGCGCCCTCGCTGAACCAGGCCACCCGCCCGTCGGCGTCGACGAACGTGAGGTCCAGCGGCAGCGTGTCGAGCAGCGCGGTGAGCTGACGCAGGGAGAGGTGGCCCGAGGGCAGGCGCACGGCGTCGTCCGCCGGCAGCTCGACCGGCCGTTCGGGCACCGACGGCCGCACCGGCAGCCACAGCCCGGCCGGCCGGGCGAGGCCTTCGCCGAGCTCGCCCCACTGCCCCTGGATCTCGCCCCACTGGGCCGCGGTGAGGTGCTCCAGGGCCATCGGCCAGAGCACCCGCTCCTCCTTGTCGACCATGCCCTCGACCTGCCCGATCAGGGGCAGGACCACGGTCTCGACCGCGAACGAAGCGGTCTCGCGGTCGAGGCCGGCGGCCCCATCCGCGAGCTCCCCTGCGGCGGAGAGCCTCTCGCGGATCTCGTCGTGCACCCCCCACATCACCTTCGGCGGGCCGGCGATCCCGACCCTCTCGAGGAAGGGGAAGACCAGGTACTCCTTGCGCAGGTAGTGTGCGTCGACCTTCGACAGCTCGCGCTGGGCCGTCGCCCAGGCCGCCGCCCGCTCCGGCCCCGGCGCGGCCGCGAAGGCCTCGGCCGCCTCGCGGCACGCCGCCGCCAGCTCGCGGATGCGGGCGTTCTCCAGCCTGAAGGTGTGCACCGGGTGGCCCGGCGGCGCCTCCGCGGGGACGGCGGTGGCGCGGCCGGAGGCGAGCACCGCCGCGTGCACGTCGCACATCCTCCGCACCTCGGACTCGTCCAGCCCGTCGGCGATCAGCTCCGACTCCATCGCCGCGATCTCTCCCGCGCCCACCTCGTCGAGCAGCTCGCCGAACTCCTCCTGAAGGGACTCGGCGGGCTCGCCCGCGTGGAGCCGGGTGATCATGCCCTTGAGCGCCTCGATCCGGCGCCGGCTGTTGTCGATCAGCTCGCTCATCGTCGTCCTCCACCCCCAGCATCGACCGCGCGGACCGCCCCCGCCTTGACCCAGGTCATGAGACCTGGTATCGCAGCGAGCCACAGAGGCAGACACAGAGGAGCACAGAGAGTCCCCTCCGTGCCTCTGGGTCTCTGCGGTATTGCCCGACGGGTTCGGTCAACGCACGAGGGTCGTGGGCGTCCCACCGGTGCCGGGAGGGCGGGGCCGAACACCAGACCCGCTCACGACGGCCGCTGGCCCCGTCCGCCCGGCGTTTGCTACCGTCACCGCGTGACGGTCGCGGGGGTCTCCTTCGTCAACCCGAGCGGGCAGCGGCTGGCGGGAGCCCTCCACCACCCGGCGGCCGGGCCGCCCCGCTGGGGTGCGGTGATCGCCCACGGCATGCTGAGCTCGAAGGGGAGCACCAAGCACCTGGCGGTCGCCTCGCTGGTCGCGGAGCTGGGCGGGGCCGCGCTGCGCTTCGACTTCGCGGGTCGCGGCGAGAGCGAGGGCGATCCCACCGACCTGACGATCACCGCCGAGCTGGCCGACCTCGGGGCCGCGGTCGCCTGGATGCGAGACCGCATCGTCTCCAGCCTCGCCCTGGTCGGGTCGTCCCTCGGCGGCGCCGTGGCCATGCTCCATGCCTCCAGCGACCCCGCCGTCACCGCTCTGGTGACGGTCGCGTCGCCGTCGCGGCTGCCGGACCGCCCCCGCGCCGCCTGGGGCGGCCCCGGGCTGCGGCGAGCCGGGGACCTGGTCGAGGTCTCTCCCGGCGAGCTGATCCGGGCCCGCTTCTTCACCGACGCGGCCCGCCACGACCCGCTCGCTGCCGCCGCCCGGGTGGCCTGCCCGTGGCTGATCCTCCACGGCACCGACGACGACGTGGTGCCGTTCGCCGATGGCGAGGCCTACGCCCGCGCCGCCCCGCGAGCGCGTTTCGTACCCGTGTCCGGGGCCGACCACCGCTCCTTCGCCGACCGCCACCTGGAGCGGCTGCTGGCCGAAGCGGGAGGCTTCCTCCGCACCCACCTCCTCGACTGAACCCCCGCAGGTCCGCTATCGTTGAACGGAGGGCGCCATGCATGACCAGCACACCCCCCCCGACTACGGCCGCCTCGGACGGCGCGAGCTGCTCACCACCTGGGGACCGGCCGCGCTCGCCGCGGCGGGGCTCGCCGCGGCTGGAGCGGCGCTCGCCGGACGGCCCGGCCGCCACCGTCCGCCCGGAGAGGGGGTCGCCGGCGTGCCTCCCGACTGGCGGGTCGAGCCCGCCGCTGCCGGTCGGATCGTCATCGCCGGCGGCCGGGGCCCGGCCGCCAACCTGGGCCGCGCCCTGGCCGCCATGGGCGGCATCGAGGCCTTCGTCAGGCCGGGCGAGAGAATCGCGATCAAGCCCAACGTGGCCTGGGACCGGACGCCGGAGCAGGCCGCCAACACCGACCCGACCCTGGTCGCCGAGCTGGTCCGGCTGTGCCTCGCCGCCGGCGCCGCGAAGGTCACCGTGCTCGACAACACCTGCCACGACCCCGGCCGCGCCTTCGAGCGCTCCCGGATCGGGCCGGCCGCCCGGGAAGCCGGCGCCGCGGTGCTCCACCAGGGCAACGCCGGCACCGTCGAGCTCGACCTCGGCGGAACCGCCCTCGGCACCTGGCGCGTGCTCGAGCCCCTGGCCGAGGCGGATCGGGTGATCAACGTGCCGGTGGTCAAGCACCACTCGCTCGGCCGCGCCACCCTCGGCATGAAGAACTGGTTCGGCGCGGTGGTCGGACCGCGCGGCTCGCTCCACCAGCGGCTGCCCCAGGTCTGCGCCGAGCTCGGCGCGGCCCTGCGGCCGACCCTGACCGTGGTCGACGCGACCCGGGTGCTGACCGGCGGCGGACCCACCGGCGGCTCCCTCGACCTGGTGCGGCCGGACGACCTGGTGGCGGTCGCCACCGACCCGGTGGCCGCCGACGCCTGGGGAGCGGCGCGGCTCGGGCTCGGTCCCCGCGAGCTGGCCCACCTCGCGATCGCCGCCCGGCTCGGGCTCGGCACCACCGAGTGGACCTCGGTGGCGACGGAGGTCTGAGTGGGCCGGGGCGCGCGCAGAGTGCGGATCGCCGGCCAGGCGCTCTTCCTGCTCGCTTTTCTGGGGCTGTTCTGGGGCCTCACCGACAGCCGGGTCGACGGCGGCACGGCGTCGGTGCTGATCGCGCTCGACCCGCTCACCGCCGTCACCTCCGGCCTCGCCGACTGGACGGTCCCGCGGCTGGCCTGGATCGGGCTGGTGGTGCTGGCGGTCACGGCGGTGCTCGGCCGGGTCTTCTGCGGCTGGATCTGCCCCCTCGGCACGCTCCAGCAGCTGGTCTCGTGGATCGCCGGGCCGAGCCGGCGCACGCGGCCGAAGCTCAACCGCTACCGGCCGTGGTTCGCGATCAAGTACCTGGTGCTCGCGGTGCTCCTGGTGTGGGCGGCGCTGGGCTCGGTGCGCGCCGGCTGGCTCGACCCGATCCCGCTCCTCGAGCGAGGGGTGGCGGCCGGGCTGTGGCCGCTGTGGCACGGCGTGCCGGCCCCGGGCGGGTGGCTCTCGGTCGTCCTGCTGGCAGCGGTGCTGCTCGCCTCCGCAGCAATGCCCCGGCTCTTCTGCCGGGCGCTGTGCCCGCTCGGCGCGCTGCTCGGCCTGGTCGCACGCGCGGCTCCGGCCCGCATCCGACGGGCGGGCGCGAGCTGCAGCGGGTGCACGCTGTGCCTCTTCGCCTGCCAGGGGGCCGACGAGCCCCTCGGCGAGCACCGGGTCAGCGAATGCCACGTGTGCCTCAACTGCCTGCCGACCTGCCCCGAGGCGAGCCTCGGCTACCGGCTGCCGGTCCGGGAGAAGGCCCCGCTGGCCACGCCGGCCCTCGACGTCGGACGCCGCCGATTCCTGATCGCGACCGTCGGCGCCGCCGCGGTCGCCCCGGCCCTGCGCGTCGCCGGCGGCGGGCTGGAGGCTCGCGCCGCCGACGCCGTCCGTCCACCGGGTGCGCTCGACGAGCGGGCCTTTCTCGCCCGCTGCGTGACCTGCGGCGCGTGCATGGCCTCGTGCCCCACCGGGGCCCTGGTCCCCGACCTCGGCCGCACCGGTCTCGAGGGCCTGCTGACCCCGGTGCTGGTCCCGCGCCGGGGCTGGTGCGAACCCTCGTGCACCCGCTGTGGCGAGGTCTGCCCCACCGGCGCGATCGCGCTGGTCCCGGCCGCCGCGAAGCAGGCCATCGGCGGCCCGGCGGAGGTCCGCATCGGCACCGCCTTCTTCGACCTCGGCCGCTGCCTGCCGTGGGCGATGGGCACCCCGTGCATCGTGTGCGAGGAGATGTGCCCGACCTCTCCCAAAGCGATCTGGTTCTCCACCGCCGAGGTCAGGACCAGGGACGGGCGGACGATCAGCCTTCAGCAGCCGCGGGTCGCACCCGAGCTGTGCACCGGCTGCGGGCTGTGCGAGAACCGCTGTCCGGTGGGCGAGCAGGCGGCGATCCGGGTGTCGTCGGTGGGCGAGTCCCGCGATCCGGCCAACCGCATGCTGCAGCGGCGGACGACCGTCTCGTGATCCGCTTCACTCTCGCCGGGTTCCCGGTCACCGTCGAGCCCTGGTTCTTCATCATGGCCTGGATGATCGGCCGCGGCATCCCCGACCCCCTCGGCCAGCTGGTCTGGGTGCTCACGGTCTTCGCCGGGGTGCTGCTGCACGAGCTCGGCCACGCCTCCGCCGCCCGCCGCCTCGGCGCCCGACCCGAGATCGTGTTGCACACCTTCGGCGGCCTGACCTCGTGGCGCCCGGTCCGGCGGATGACGACCGCGCAGGAGATCGGCGTGACCGCCGCCGGCCCCGCGGTCGGGATCGCCCTCGGCGTGACCTTCATGGCGCTCCTCGGGACGCTGCCGACCGAAGGGCTGGCGACCCGCGCCCTCGAGTTCGCGGTCTGGGTGAACCTCGGCTGGGGGGTGCTCAACCTGCTGCCGGTCCTGCCCCTCGACGGCGGAACCATCGTCGCCGCCGCCGCCGGCGCGGTCGCGGGCCGGTCGGGCCGGCTCGCCGCCAGGGGACTGTCCGTGACCCTGACCCTCGCCCTGGCGGTGTGGGCGGTGACCGCCTTCGACTGGTTCTACCTCCTGCTCGGCGGCTGGCTGACCTACATCAACGTCCAGGCCCTGCGCCGCGAGCTCGCCCCACCACCTCCTCCGGCTCCACCCGCACCGGAGCAGTGAACCGCAGAGGCTCAGCGCGGGCCGTGCCCGCAACCCGAGCTGCCGGTTGTCGCAGGCGATCGCCTCCGGTGGACGGGTGCGCTCCATTCCGGGGTTCGGGGGACGGGGCCCGGTCCCGCGCCCCGTCCCCCGAATCCCGGACTCTCACGCGCGTTCCACGCTCGGGGTCTCGACTCGGATCGCCGCCTTCCGTTCCGGGGCTCGGGCGGTCGGGGGACGGGCGGCGGCATCGGGCCTGACCGGCCTCGCGATTCGATCCAGGGTCGGCTACGAGAGGACGGGCTTGTTTGGCGCGGGGCTCGTTTCCCGGAGGGGACCTTTCGACTGCGCGGCCTCGGAGGCCGCTCCGCTCAAGGTGACAGCGGGGGGTGTCGGACCTGACCCACCCCGCGACTCGGCCCCGGGTCGGCACCGGGTCCCGGAGCTGCACCCCGTCCCCCGAAACCCGGACTCTCACGCGCCTCACCATGGACACAGCCGCCTCGCCTTTCCGACAGCTTGGGTTGCCGGCACGGGCCGCGTTGTGTTTCTGTGGTTCCTTGCCGCTTGACGGCGGCCGCGACCGTGGTATGACGTTCCCATGAGACGCCTTCTCGCCACGCTGCTGGTCGTCCTGCCGTCGCTCTCCGCCACCGCCCTCGACCCCGCCTTGGCCGCGCGCATCCGCTCCGAGGCTGCGAGGCTGGAGCCCGGGCTGATCGAGTGCCGGCGGTGGTTCCACCGCCATCCCGAGCTTTCCAACCGTGAGGTCGAGACCGGGGCGGAGATCGCGCGGCGGCTCGAGGCGCTGGGGCTCGAGGTCCGCACCGGGATCGCCGGCCACGGGGCGGTGGCGGTGCTCCGGGGCGCGCTGCCGGGGCCGGTGCGGGCCTGGCGCTCGGACATCGACGCGCTGCCGATCGAGGAGGCGGTGGACGTGCCGTGGCGGTCGGAGAACCCCGGCGTGATGCACGCCTGCGGCCACGACCTGCACCTCACGGTCGGGCTCGGCGCGGCCGAGCTGCTGGCCGGGATGCGGGCGGAGCTCGAGGGCACGGTGATCTTCCTCTTCCAGCCCGCCGAGGAGGGCCCGCCGCCCGGCGAGGAGGGCGGCGCGACCGCTGGTGCTGGCCGAAGGCGCTCTCGACCACCCGCGGCCGGAAGCGATCTTCGGCCTCCACGTGATGCCCACCCTGGAGGCGGGCACTGTGGGATGGCGCTCGGGCGGACTGATGGCGTCCGCCGACCGCCTCACGATCCGGGTCGAGGGCCGAGCGACCCACGGCTCGGCGCCCCACGACGGGGTCGACGCGATCTGGGTGGCTTCCCAGGTGGTGAGTGCGCTGCAGGGTGTGGCGGCGCGCGAGATCGACGCGCGGCGTCCGGTGGTGGTGTCGATCGGGACCTTCATCGCCGGCAGCCGGTTCAACATCATCGCCGGCTCGGCGGAGCTGACCGGGACCGTGCGCACCCTCGACGAGGCCAGCCACGACCACGCCGAGGCCGCGATCCGGCGGATCGTGGACGGGGTCTGCGCCGCCCACCGGGCGACCTGCACGGTGGACTACGAGCGTATGAACCCCGTGCTGGTCAACGACGCAGAGCTGACCGCGCGCTCGGTGGCCGCGATGACGGCGGTGCTCGGCGAAGGCGCGGTGCAGCCCACCGAGCCGATCATGGCCGCCGAGGACTTCGCCTGGCTGGCGCGCGAGATGCCCGGCTTCTACTTCCACCTCGGGGTCGGCAACGCCGAGAAGGGCTGGACCAGCTACGTCCACACCGCGACCTTCCAGCCCGACGAGGCGGCGATCCGCACCGGCGTCGAGGCCGCGGCCGCGCTCCTGCTCGGCGCGGTGGACTGAAGCACGGCGCGGGCAGCGCCGACCCGGGGTCCCTCCCCCACCGGGCGGGCGACCGGAGACGGGCGGCGTCGGCGGCCAGGGCGGCGACGCGAGCCCGGATCCGAGCCCGGCCGCCCGCTGCCCGATCCCGGTATCCGTTGCCCGCCGGGTACGCGCTGCGACCCGGTCCGCTCACTGTCCGCGTGGTTCTCGGGTCAGGCGTGCGCCGTGCCCCGTAGGTCAATCGACCCGCGGCGTGCGGGTGGTCCAGGAGTATCCGAGCCCGACCGAGATCTGCAGGTAGCCCACGCCGCCGGGGATCTCCGACTCGTCGTAGAGGTACCAGTTCAACCCCGGGGTGAGCACGAGGCTGCCCCGGATCGGCACCAGCAGCCGCGCGTCGAGGTCCGCCCGACGCACGCGCGTCCCACCCTCGCCGAGGCTCTCGAGCAGCACGCGAAGGTCGAGCCCGAGCCGCCGGTCGCCCGGCTTCACCAGCAGCTGGCCCTCGGCGATCACGCCGAAACGCGACGGCCGGTCGAGCGGCCCGTAGTCGCGCGCCACCAGGCCGAGCCGGAGCCGCGGCACCAGCGGCCACGACCACGCCACTCCGGCGGACGCGCTGGTCTCGAGCTGCCGGGGGGCCGCATCGCCCGAGCGGTCACGGTTGCGGCGCAGCTCCGAGTCCACCGTGAGACCGACGTAGGGGTGAGCGCCGAGCGGCAGCCCGGACTCGCTCCACAGGGCCGCCGAGTCGAGCCGGAGGTCGTCGTCGGTCTCCGTGCGCTCGGCATCGGCCACGTCGAGCAGGCCGAGGCGCGCACCGAGCCGGTTCTCCCACCGCCACGAGGGAAGCTCGCGGTCGGCGCGCAGCCGGGCGTCGAGCATCAGGCTGAAGCTGTCGTCGGCGCGGGCTCGCGAGTCCGACGAGCCCTGGTATCCGTCGGGACGATCGGTGGTCACCCCCGACATCGAGAAGCCGAGGCGGTCGACGCCCCAACGCCAGACCGGCCGGCGGGCGAGGTCGACGAACCCGCGCTCCGCCGACCGCAGCCGCGGCAGCACCACGTCGTCGCGCAGCTCGAGCGGCCGCCCTTCCGCGCTGTCCGGCGGGACGGGCCCGGCCTTCGCGATCAGCTCGTAGCCGTCGCCACCGGCGGCGAGGTAGCCGCCCACGGCGACCCGGTAGCGGTCGTCGTCGCGCAGGGCGCGGCCGTTGACCCGGAGCCCGGCGATCGCGGCCGCCGGGGACCCGGCGTCGGTGGCGGAGTACTCGAGGCCGAGGAAGACCAGGCTGTCGCGGGGCGGGCGCCCGTCGGAGCGGCGCGGCCGGCGGGCGCTGTCCAGTGCGAGCGCGCGCAGCTCGGCGCCGTCGAGCTCCACCGCCAGGACCGCTTGGTCGAGGGACAGCATCCGCACCACCGCCTCCTCGGTGGCCGGGCCATCGCCGAGCAGCGCCGGGGACACCGGCCGCAGCGCGCCGCGGTTGAGGACCGCGACCTCGGCCCTCGCCACCTCGCGCAGGGCCTCCAGCGCGAACCGCTCGAGCCCGGCCTGGTCGCGCGGCGCCGCGGCGGGGAGGAGGTCCGACCGCGCCCGCCGGAAGGCGTCGACAGCCGCCAGGATCCGGGCCTCGAGCCCGGCGTCGACCTCGAGCCCCGGGCCGGGGCCGACCGACTCGGCTCGCACCTCCGATGCCTGCCACACGCCCCCGCTGCGCTCGAGCTCGACCTCCACGCGCACCACGGTCCAGCTGCCCGGGGCAGGCAGGGCGCGGCCGACCAGGAAGACCGGGCCGTCGGGGCCCTCCCGGCGCACGACCAGGTCGTGCTCGAGATCGGGGTCGAGCAGCAGCCGGGACCCACCGGGCCGCTCGAGCAGTCGCCACAGCCAGGGGCGGTCCGCCAGCGACGGTCCGGCGCCGCGGCTGTGGACCACAGCGACCCGGAACCGGTCCGCCGCCGGCTCGCCGGCGTCCGCGACGCCGAGGCCCGGCTCGGAGGCCCCCGCCGCCTCGAGGGACGCGGTGAAGGCAGGGTCGAAGACGCTGGTCAGCTCGACCTCGAGCCCACGGCCGAGATCGACCCGCGCGTTCGCCGCGAGGGGCGCCAGGCGACGATCCGGGACCGGTCCCAGGACGGGAAACGGCGCCTCAGACGCCAGCACGGCCATCCTGTCCAGGCCCTTGGCGAAGTCGATCGGGTCCGGAGCGAAGGCCTCACAGCCGGCGGCTGCAAGCGCGTCGAGCACCGCGCGGCCCTCGTCGGGCCGTGACTCGGCGTAGGGCGCGACGGTCCGGCCCGCGTCGAGCACGACGACGTCCGGCCCGGCCCGGCGCGTCAGGTCGCGGACCAGAGCCGCCAGGGTCGCCGGGGTGCTCCCGTCGTCGGCCACCAGCCGACCCGCTGTGCCCGAGGTGACCAGCAGCGTCAGCGTGCGGCGCTCGCCGTCGCCGGCACCCGCCGGCGGTGGGACGGCCGAAAGCAGGAGCAGGAGCGGGCCGACCAGGCCGGTTGCGCGAAACGGCATGGCGCGAAGAGTAGCAGGACCCCTTGCGCCGCCGCCCGACTCGCGCTATACCACGCCGTCCGCCGGCCGGGGAAGGGCCGGGCGGGCGTTCCGCCCATGGGCTCATACGGCACCCTGGCACGGCTCTACGACGACGAGTATCGCCACGCCACCGACGACGTCGACTTCTACCTGCGGACCCTCGAGACCGAGCGACCGAGAGGCCCGGTGCTGGACCTCGGCTGCGGCACTGGCCGGATCGCGATCCCGCTCGCCCGTGCCGGTCACCGGGTCACCGGGGTGGACCTCGCCGAGCCGATGCTGCGGCGGGCCCGCCACCGCCGCGCCGGCCTCCCCGCCCCGGATGCGATCCGGCTCCGCTTCGCCCGCCAGGACATCGCCGGGCTCGCGTTGCCGGGCCGCTACCGGACGGCGATTCTGGCGTTCAGCACGCTCAACATGGTGCTGGGACCCGATCGGCGCCGCGCCGCCCTCGAGCGGGTCGCAGGCCACCTCGAGACGGGCGGTCTGCTGATCGCGGACCTGGCCAACTCCTCGCCGCAGGACCGGCACGGGACGAGCATCCGCTCGTCGTTCCGCACCGCACACCGCGGGCACCTGGTCGAGAAGCTGACCGAGGAGCGCAGCGGCCGCGACCGGAGCAGGACCAGGGTCCGCTACCTCTACGTCGTCAGGCGCTGGGTCGACGACCGGGTGGTCGACCGGCTCGAGATCGACTTCGAGCTCGACCGGGTGACGCGCCGGGAGCTGGAGTCGACCCTCTACGGGATCGGCTTCGACGTCGAGCACGTGCTCGGCGACCATCGCGGCAGCCCGTTCACGGCCGGGTCGCCCCGCCTGCTGGTCCTCGCCCGTCGGCTGTGATCGACCTTCCCCCTACAATGGAACCACGATGCCCGCGAGCCCCGTGCTCCGAACGGTGGCCTTCGCCGCCTGCAGCCTGGTCGTGGCCCAGGTCCTGTCCGAGGAGCTTCCGCTCACCCACTTCACCACCGAGCACCAGCGGGTGCCGTTGCCGTCGTCGAGCGTGCAGACCATCTACCAGGACCGCACCGGGTTCATCTGGCTCGGCTTCTTCTCGTCGGGGCTCGCCCGCTACGACGGCCAGGAGCTCGAGCTGTTCGGAATGGCCGACGGCCTGCTCGACTCCACCGTGCGCGAGGTGCTGCAGGACGGCTCGGGCTACATCTGGGTAGGCTCCGAGACCGGCGTCGTGGTCTCCGACCGGCCGGTGACCGCCGCCACCAGCACCCGGCGCCCGCGGTTCCGGTCGCGGGTCGGCGAGGTCGAGCTGGCGCGCACCCGGATCCGACACACCTGGATGGCCCCGGCGGCTGACGGCGGGGTGTGGGTCGCGACCTCGGGGCAGGGCCTGCGTCACTACCGCATGAGCCCCGACGGACGGGTGCACGAAAGCGCGATTCCGCTCGGGACCGGGGCGGATTCCGGGACATCGGGCGGCGCATCGCTCGCGCTGCGCAGCGACGGCACGGTGTGGGTCGCACTGGAGAGCGGACCGGTCGGGTTCATCGAGCCCGACGCCGACACCATCACGTACCTCGCCGCCCAGTCGGTCCCCTGCACCCAGGTCACGGCGCTCCACGAGGCGCCCGACGGCGCCCTCTGGGCGGGCTGCCGCACCGGCATGCTGATCCGGCTCGTCGAAAGCGGGCCGCCCCGGTTCACGGCGATCGCGGGAGCCCTCACCGAGCAGGTGAACTCGATCCTGGCCACCCCCGCGGGCGACGTCTGGGTGTGCTCGCTGGGCAGCGGCGTCCTGCTGCTGCCTGGCGGCCGGGCGGAGGCGGCCCGCCGTTTCGACCGCCGCCATGGCTTCCTCTCCGAGACCGTGTGGCACCTGCTGCGCGACCACGAGGGCAGCCTCTGGTTCGCGACCAACTCCGGCTGCTCCCGGCTCCGCCCGAACTATGCCGCGTTCGAACATTTTACCGGCCGCAGTCGCGCCGGCGTGGCGCCGTCACTGCCCGACCCCTCGGTCTTCGCCGTCCTGCCGCCGGCACAGGACGATCCCGACGGGGTGATCTGGGCCGGCACCGGCGGCGGTCTCGCGGCGCTGGCCGCGGATGGTCGCCGAGCGGTGGTCGGGGTCGCGGACGGGCTGCCGTCCGGCTCGATCTACACCCTCACCCGGGACTCCTCGGGGCGGATCTGGATCGGCACCCTCGAAGGACTGGGCGTGCTCACTCCCGGCCCGCCTCTGCCCGGGCCTCTCGGCAGGACCCAGCAACGGCGGCTGCTGATTCTGGGACGACCCTACCGGCTCGGCACCTACCCGACCGGCACGCTCTACGGATCCCGGGTGCTTCCGGTCGCCGCGCGGGCGGACCGCAGCCGGCTCGAGCCGGCGGTGTGGCTCTCGGGAACCGCCGGCGTCACGGTCTGGGGTGGAGGCTCGTGGTTCGTGTTGCACACAGCGGCCGGAGTCCCGGCCTCCGGGGCGGTGTCCACCTCACTCGACCCCGACGGCCGCCTGTGGGTGGTCTCCAAGGACAGCGGCGTCCTGCGCAGCCCCGGGCCGGTCACCCTGGAGATGCTCCGGCGCGGGGTCGGGGATGCGGACTCCGACCGGACGGTCGCCGTGCCGCTGCTCGAGCCGTGGTGGGACCGGAACCGCGGCGCGCCGACCAACGCCGTCCACAACCTGCTGTGGGCGGGAGACCGGATGTGGATCGGTTCGGCCGCGGGCCTGTTCGCCGTGGCGGGCGATCCCGCCGGCATCACCACACGGCTCGACCGCGAGACCGGCCTCGGGGGAAACCACGTGATGGGGATGGCACTCGACCCGTCGTCCCCCGGTTCCCTGTGGGTGACCCAGAACTCGGGGTTGGCCGAGGTCGACATCACCGCGGGCCGCGTGCTGCGAACGGTCTCGAAGGCCGACGGCCTGATCGACAACGAGGCATGGGGCGCCGACTCGTCGCTGGCGGTGGCGGAGGACGGCACGGTGTACCTGGGAACTCCGAAGGGGCTGACCCGGTACCGCCCTGCGCTGGACCACGGTCGGGGAGGGTCGCCGCGGCTCGTGCTGCGCACGGCGACGATCGAGGACGAACCCTCGGCCGCCAACGAGGTCAACCTCCAGTGGAGCGCCCTGACCTTCATCGACGAGAGCGGGGTCCGCTACCGCACCCGGCTGCGGGGGTTCTCCGATCGCTGGTCGCCGCCCACGGCCGACACCCGCCTTCGCTACACCAACCTGCCGGCGCTCTTCGTTCCGACCGGGTACACCTTCGAGGTCGCCGCGACGACCGGCTCCGACTCGTGGTCCGAGCCGCTGAGCTTCGCCTTCACGGTCCGGCCGGTGTGGTGGCAGAGCTGGTGGGCCGCCGCCGCGGCCGTGCTGGTGCTCGCGCTCGGCGTGCAGATCTCCAACCGGTGGCGAACGGCCCGCCTCAGGCAACGGACCCGCAAGCTCGAGAGCGTGGTGGCCGCCCGCACCACCGAGCTGCGCACCTACGCCGCGGAGCTCGAGACCCTCGACCGCATCGTGGCCACGGTCAACCGCGAGGTGGTCTTCGACAAGGTGGCCACCACCCTGCTCGATCAAGGGTTGGTGCTGCTGCGGCGTGCCCGCACCGGAGTTCTCCTGCTCACCGACGAGGACGGCGAGCGGTTCGCCGTCGCCGCCTCCACCGGCTGGCCTCCCGGGCTGGTGGAGGACCTCTCGTTTCCCCGCCACGAGGCGCTGGCGCGATTCGCGGACCCGGAGGACCGGATCGGCGAGGGCATCTCGGTGGTGCGCGGCCTCGAGCACAGGCCGGGCGCCGACCGGGTGCGCCACCTGCCCCCCGGACGGACCCTGCTCGCGGTCGACCTCCAGCTCGAAGGCCGGGTGGTCGCGTTCCTGCTCTTCGACCTGGGAATGCCCTTCGAGCGGCTGCGCGACGCCGAGATCCGCGCCCTCGAACGCTACCGCCAGCACGCGATCATCGCGCTCGACAAGGCGCACGCGGTGCGCGAGCTCGAGCGCGCCGGGCGCGCCGCCGAGCAGGCGAGCCGCGCCAAGAGCGCCTTCCTCGCTGCCATGAGCCACGAGCTGCGCACACCCCTGAACGCGATCATCGGCTTCTCCGAGATTCTGCTGCGCAAGCTCGACGGCGCCGATGACCCGAGGGTGCCGCGTTTTCTCACCAACATCCTCTCCAGCGGCCAGCACCTGCTCGCCCTGATCAACGACATCCTCGACCTGTCCAAGATCGAATCCGGCCGCATGGTGCTCGAGATCGAGCAGGTGTCCGTCGGCTCGCTGGTCGACGACGTGTGTCGGATCGCCCACGGCATGGCGGCGACCCGCGGCATCGAGCTCGTACAGAAGGTCGAGGCCGGGCTCCCGGACTTCCGTCTCGACGCGGGCAAGGTGCGACAGGTGCTGTTCAACCTGGTGTCCAACGCGGTCAAGTTCTCTCCCGAGGGGTCCCGGGTCGTGGTCTTGGCTCGCACAGCGGTGTCGGACACCGGTTCGCTCGGCCGGCGCACCCTCGAGCTCGCGGTCGAGGACCGGGGCATCGGGATCGCGGCGGAAGACCAGGAGCGCATCTTCGAGGAGTTCCGCCAGCTCGACTCGGGCTCGGGACGGCGGTTCGGGGGCAGCGGACTCGGCCTCGCGCTGGTGAGGCGTTACGTGGCGCTGATGGCGGGTCGGGTCGTCGTGACGTCGGCGCCGGGCGCGGGCAGCACCTTCACCGTGCTGCTGCCCGCGGACCCGCCCGAGGCCGCTCCGGACGCCCCCACCGCCGCCTGGCCAGCCGCCCGCCTCGAGCAGGGCGACCAGGAAGACTCACCACAGAGGCACAGAGGCACAGAGCCCCCGCCCACCCGAGATTGACGTTTTCGGGCTGGTGCCTGAGCACCAGCCCCGAAACGCGAGCTTCTGGAGGGAGGATGCTGTGTTCGACTCCTGACCGAGAATCGTCGTTCCTTCGACGACGTTCTGGCTGCGCAGCACTCTGAAACCGCTGACTTGAGGGGCGTTCAACCACGCCTCTCGAATCGGAGGAGCCCGTACACGAGACCGCCGAGGCGGTCGACAGTGTCGACGACCACCTCCGGGATCTCGATGCCGCGTACCGCCATCAGAGTGAGAGCGCTCTGCTCCTCCTGCACCTCCGCGTAGGCCGCCCTCGGCTGCTGACAGTGGTGTTGCCCTGGGTTCATCCGCTCGCCTCCGGCTCGCTCGCTCAGGAGACACGGGAGGGAAGAGACCGGCTCGCGTGCCGGGGACGACCGCGTTCGAGGCGCCGCACACCAGCCGTCACCCTGAGCGGAGCGGCCCGCCAGGGCCGCGGAGTCGAATGGTCTCCTCCGGCACCGCAATCACCGTCACACCCTGGGGTCTGGCCCGTGCCCGGGAGAGGGGCCGTGCCGGAGTTGCCTCGGATTCGGGGGACCCACCATCGCGCCCATCCAGGCGACGGGCGGCCGGGGGCGGGCGACGGCGTACTGAGTCGCTTCGCGGCTCGTGACTCACCCGGACCGGCCGCCCGTCGCCCGCTGCCCGACCCCGGGTTCTTGCCTCCCCGTGAACGGAAGCGGCCGCGTTCGCTCACCGGTCACTTGGGTTGCGGGCACGACCCGCGCTGAGGTTCTCTGCGTCCTCTGTGGACTACTCAGTAGCCCGCCGCGCATGCCGTCCTTTCGCGACTCGGTGGCGCCGTAGTAGACGCCGGTGACCGGGTCGCGGCGGATGGCCTGGTAGCCGCCGAACACGGTGCCGGTGCTCTCGACCAGGCGGTGACCGCGTCGGATCAGCTCCCGACGGACGTCCACCGGCACCCCCGACTCGAGGTGCAGCTCGCCGCCGTCCTCCATCACCGGGTCCCGGTCGGCTCGGACGAGCCGGCGTGGTGGAAGCGGGCGGCGTCGCCGGCCTCCTGCAGGTTCATGCCGAAGTCGACCAGGTTGACCACGATCTGCACGTGCCCCTGGGGCTGCATGTCGCCCGCCCATGACGCCGAAGGCGACGTTGGGCACGCCGCGCTCGCCGAGGAAGGCCGGGATGATGGTGTGGAACGGACGCTTGCCCGGCGCGAGGGCGTTCGGGTGGTCGGGGTCGAGGGAGAACAGCGCGCCGCGGTTCTGGATCCCGAAGCCGAGCTCGGGGACCACGTAGCCGGAGCCGAAGCCGGTGTAGTTGGACTGGATCAGGGAGACCATCATGCCGTCGGAGTCGGCGGCGACCAGGAAGGTGGTGTCGCCGTGCCCGCAGGTGGGGGTTGCCCGGCTCGAGCCGCCGGGCCGCCCGCGCGAGGTCGATCAGGGCGCCGCGCCGGCTCGCGCGTAGGCCTTGCGAGATCAGGCCCGCGACCGGCAGCTCGGCGAAGGCCGGGTCGGCGTAGAACCGCGCCCGATCGTCGTAGGCGAGCTTCTTGGCCTCGACCATCAGGTGCCAGAGATCGGCCGAGTCCCGACCCATCGCCGCGAGGTCGAAGCCCTCGAGGATGTTGAGCATCTGGAGGGCGGCGAGGCCCTGGCCGTTGGGCGGCAGCTCCCAGACCGTGACGCCGCGGTAGGTGGTCGAGATCGGCTCGACCCACTCGCTGGGGTGGCTCGGCGAGGTCCTCCGGGCCAGAAGAAGCCGCCGACCTGGTCCGAGTAGGCGACGATCGCGCTCGGCGATCGGCCCCCGGTAGAACGCGTCGCGGCCGCCCGCGGCGATCATCTCCAGGGTCGGGCCAGCGCCGGGTTGGCGAACGACTCGCCCTCGGCGGGCGCCCGGCCGTCGAGCAGGAAGACCTCCGCGAAACCGGGCTTGTCGCCGAAAGCGGGGCATCCCGCGGGCCCACGCAGCCGGCGATCACCTGGGGCACCGGCACGCCCTCGCGGGCGGCGGCGATGGTCGGTGCGAGCAGCTCGGCCATGCGGCAGCCGGCCGAAGCGCGCGTGCAGCTCGAACCAGCCGTCGACGCAGCCGGGAACGGTCCACGCGTAGGGCGAGTAGAGCGGAATGGTGCCGTCCGGCTCGGGCGGGACCTTGTCGATGGTGAGAGCCGCGCGGCGCCCGCCCGGAGCCGTTGAGTCCGTACAGCCTGCCGTTCCTTCGGGTCCCAGACGATCGCGAACAGGTCGCCGCCGAGCCCGCAGGACGATCGGCTCCATGAGCGCCAGAGCCGCGTTGGTGGCGATCGCCGCGTCGACCGCGCTGCCGCCGTGCTTGAGCACCTCGAGCCCGATCTGGACCGCGAGCGGGTGGGCCGCGGCCACCATGCCGTGGCGGGCGACGGTCACCGAGCGGGTCGCGAACGACAGCCCCTCCGGCCGGTCGCCGGCGACGGCGACGCAGACCACGAACAGACACATGCCGACCACAACACCCTGGCGCATGGAACCTCCCGCGGCGGTACGCCACCGCCGGACCCATGGTACCCGCTCGACCTGCGCGGCAGCGGGGCGAGCGCCCCGTCTCCGCGGTGGTGGTATCGTCCCGCTCGTGGGCGGTCGTGCCTGGGATCGCAACCGGGCCCTGATGGGCCTGGTCCTGATCGCGCCGGTGCCGACCCTGGGGGTGATCGCTGCCATGGTGGTCGCTCCGGGACCGGCGGGCCGGCTCGTCTTCCTCGCCGCCAAGATCTGGCTGCTGCTGCTCCCGACCCTCTGGCTGCTGCGCGTCGATCGCGGGAGGCCGAGCTGGTCGCCCGTCCGGCGCGGAGGGATCGGCGTCGGTCTCCTGCTCGGTACCGCGACCATGGCCGCGATCGCCCTCACGACCTGGATCGTCCTGCCCACCCTCGAGGCGGCGGCCCTGCGCGCTGCCCTCGAAGGGATGGGGCTCGCCACGCCGCAACGCTTCCTCGCCGCGGCCGCCGCCTGGACCCTGGTCAACTCAGTGATGGAAGAGTACGTGTGGCGCTGGTTCGTGCTCACACGCTGCGAGAGGCTGATGCCGGGCTCCGCTGCGACCGCGGTCTCCGCTGCCCTCTTCACCGTCCATCACGCGGTCGCCATGTCGCGCTACCTCGCCCCGGGTCTGGTCGTCCTCGCCTGCCTCGGGGTGTTCACGGGCGGCTGGATCTGGGGCTGGTGCTACCGGCGTTACCGCTCGATCTGGCCCGGCTGGGTCGCCCACGTGCTCGCCGACGTCGCGGTCTTCGCCGCCGGGTGGTTCCTCGCCTTCGGGTAGCGGGCCCGAGATCACCACCAAGACACCAAGAGGCTGCCGAGGGTCCCAGAAGTCTGTCCGGTCCTGGATCGCGCGCGAATCCGCACCACCGGTTGAACCCACTGAACCACCGCACACAGGGCCCTAACCCGCGGAGCACTTCCGCTCCGAGTTCGGGGCTCCCGTGCCCGTCGGCTCTCAGACCATCCACTCCGAGATCCGCCTGCCATGAGCGAACCGCATCCCCGATCTTGGTGTCTTGGTGTCTTGGTGGTTCCTCATGATGTCCGCCGGAAGGCGTGGAGGGTGAAGCCGTCGCCGTCGCGAGTGGTCGGGATGCGGATTCCGCCGGCAGGGGTGGGGAGGTGGGGCACACCGGCAGTGAGGAAGGGCTCCAGCGGTGCGGGATCGAAGCCTGGGGGAGGGAGCGCGAAATGCGCCTCGTTCTCCTCCGGCTCGAGGGAGCAGGTGGCGTAGAGCAGGATGCCGTCCGGCGCGACCAGTTCGACCGCCGAGCGGAGCAGGCGGGTCTGGGTCGCGGCGGCCTCGCCGATAAGCTCCGGGGAGAGGCGCCACTTGAGCTCCGGGTGACGCCGCAGTGTCCCGGTTCCGGAGCACGGAGCGTCGAGCAGGACCAGGTCCCAGCTCCGGCCTGCGAGCGGCGGACGGGCGGCGTCGGCCACCGCCAGCAACGGTCCGCCCATCGCTGCGGCCAGGGGTCGCACCAGCCGCAGCCGGGAGGCCCGAAGATCGAGGGCGAGCGCCGACCGCCAGGGGCGCAGCCGATGCGCCAGCGCCGACTTGCCCCCCGGCGCGGCACACAGGTCCAGCAGGGCCGCGCTCTCGGGCGCGAGCCGGGCCGCGAGGTGCGCGACCAGCTGCGAGGTCGGATCCTGGACATAGGCCGCGCGCCGGCCCACGGCCTCCAGCACCAACGCGACGTCGTCCCGCGCCGAGAACGCCCCCGGACACCACGGGTGGGACCTCAGGACGACACCATCGGCTGCCAGCCGATGCTGCTCGGACGGCTCGACGAACCACACCCAGACCGGGGCGGGGTGCTGGGCCGCGGCCATCGCGTCGCGGGTCGCCTCGCTGCCGAGAACCCCTCGCCAGCGCGCCGCGAGCCACTCGGGGTGCGACCACTCCAGGTCGTCGGGGACGCCCTCGGCGGCGTCCTCGAGGGCGGCGGTCGCCCGTCGCAGCACGGCGTTGACCAGCCCCGTCGCCGAGCCGTGGCCCAGGTCGCGGACCAGTCGGACCGCGCCGTCGACCGCGACCGCCGCCGGCAGGCCCATCTGCGACCGCTCGAGCAGACCGATCCGCAGCGATGCTCGAACCTCGGGGTCGAGGCTCGCCAGCGGCCGCCGTGAGAACCGGGCGAGCACGGTGTCGTGGAGCCGCTGCCAGCGCAGCACGCCGAGCACCCGCACCCGCACGCCGGGACCCATGCGCCCACCGAGCAACCGCGAGGCGAACGCCCCCTTCTCGACCCGAACCAGGAGCCGGGCCGCGGTCAGCCGGTCAGCCGAAGCGCTCGCCACGGGACACGCGCTCGCCAATCAGGAAGGCGTCCGCCGGCAGCCTCCGTTTGCCTTCCCGCTGGAGGTCGGTGATTCGGACCGCGGTACCCCGTCCCGCCCGCACCATGATCCCCTTTTCGGTGGCCTCGATCACGGTGCCCGGCTCCTCGCGGCCCTTCGGCGGCGGCTGCACCTCCTCGAGGCCGTGGATCTTGAGCCGACCGCCCCGGAACTTGGTGTACATGCCCGGCCAGGACGCCAGCCCTCGCAGTCGGTTGACGAGCTGGCGCGCCGGTGTCGACCAGTCCACCTTGGCGAAGCTCCGGCGCAGCATCGGGGTCACGCTCGCACCCTGCTCGCTCTGCGCGCGGGGCTCGAGGCCGTCCGCTTCGATCCGGTCCAGGGTCTCCACCACCAGCTCCGCGCCCATCGCCGCGAGCCGGTCGGAGAGCTCGTCGACGCTCTCCCGCGGCTCGATCCGCACCTCCCGCTGGAGATAGATCGGCCCGGTGTCCATGCCGGCGTCGATCCGGATGGTGGTCACGCCGGTGGTCCGGTCCCCACACACCAGCGCCCACTGGATCGGGGACGGCCCGCGATGCCGCGGCAGCAGGCTCGGATGGAGGTTCACGAAGCCGTGGCGGGGTGTGCCGATCAGCATGTCGGGGATCAACCGACCGTAAGCGACCACGACCGCAGCGTCGACGCCGCCCACCAGCTCGACGGCCTCGGTGTCCTTGAGGCTCTTCGGCTGCTCCCAACGGAGCCCTCGCCGCTCGGCAAGCTGGATGACGGGAGGCGCGGTCAGCACCTGGTGCCGGCCCACCGGCTTGTCCGGCTTCGAGACGACGAGCTCGACGGAGTGGCGGCTCTCCAGCAGCCGAACCAGCGTCGGGATCGCGAAGTCAGGGGTTCCGAAGAAAGCCACTTTCATGGCGCGGAGTGTACACCGAATGCGACTGAGGCGCAGAAAGCGACCGCTCGACACGGACTCCAGCCGTCCAGATCCGTGTCATGTTCGGAATCCGAACACATATCTCCACATGGAAATCTCTATCCATCAATGACTTCACGACGAGCTCGCACTGGCACACCACGTGCAGTCAGACCGGCAGGGGAGGCCGTCATGGCCAATCAGATCGAGTCGAACGCACTGACCGACGCCGGGCGCCAGGCGCCGGCGGACGTCACCCTCATGGTCGACGACCAGCCGTCGGCCCGACGCCTGAGCGACGAGCAGGCCGAGATCTTCCTGCGGCGATTCGCCGCGGGCGAGGTGGCCGCGCTGGATCCGCTGCTCGACGCCTACACTCCGGTCCTGTTCGCGATCTTCCTGCGCTGGTTCCGCCTCGACGCCGAGGACGCCGAGGACCTCTTCCAGGAGGTCCTGCTGCAGTTCGTCGTCAAGGCGCCCGAGATCCGGAGCCCGCGCAGCTGGCTGATCGGGACCTCGATCAACCAGGCCCGCAAGCGGATCCGCCGGCTGGTGCGCGACCGCACTCTGGTCAGCCGGTACGTCGAGGAGCTCGATCTCCAGGGGCCGCTCGACACCGACGACGAGCGCGACCTGATCGAGCGCGGCATGCGGAAGCTCCGCCAATTCGACCGTGAGCTGCTGACCCTCCTGTACTTCGAGGGCC
The DNA here is from genome assembly GCA_963714745.1 of uncultured Acidobacteriota bacterium. Classification (GTDB taxonomy): domain Bacteria; phylum Acidobacteriota; class Thermoanaerobaculia; order Thermoanaerobaculales; family Sulfomarinibacteraceae; genus CAVQPK01. Next base: position 2,282,736 of record CAVQPK010000002.1, on the reverse strand, counting down.
TCAGCTACGAGGAGACCGCCACCCGGCTCGAGCGGCCGATGGGCTCGATCGGACCGCTGCGGGGCCGGGCGCTCAAGCGGCTCGGGGACGCCCTCTCGGAGCTCGAGCCGGCCCCGCCTCCGGTCGCGAACTAGGGCGGAACCACTGGGGCTTCGAGGGTTTAGCGTGGACTGAGCCGGTAACCAACGGTGCCGGTGAGCGCATGCGGTCGCTCCCGCTCAGACCTCGAGAGGGCCGGCACCCCCATCGGCCCCAACGACCTCATGATTGCAGCCGTCGCCCGCGCCCACGGTCTCACCCTCGTCATCCGCAACCAGGGCGAGTTCTCGCGGGTCGTCGACCTCCGGCTCGCGGACTGGAAGGCCGAGGACTGAGCCTCGCGAGGCGCGCACCACGACCGCCGCCCCAGCCCGCACCCTCCCCTGCGTCCCGCCACCACCCCCCACTCATCACTCATCAGTCACCATTCCTCACTGATCACTATTCTCTCCATTGACGCCACCGCCCCCAGGTGATAGAAGGTCCGGCCCGCGAGGAGTCCCATGCACACGCTCCCGTTCCGCAACATTGCCATCATCGCCCACGTCGACCACGGCAAGACCACGCTGGTGGACGCCATGCTGTGGCAGAGCGGGATCTTCCGCGCCAACCAGCGGGTCGCCGAGCGGGTCATGGACTCCAACGACCTCGAGCGCGAGCGGGGCATCACCATCCTCGCCAAGAACACCGCGGTGCGCTACGGCGGAGTCAAGATCAACATCGTCGACACCCCCGGCCACGCCGACTTCGGCGGCGAGGTCGAGCGCACCCTCCAGATGGTCGACGGCGTGTTGCTGCTGGTCGACGCCGCCGAGGGGCCGCTGCCCCAGACCCGCTTCGTGCTCGCCAAGGCGCTCGAGCTCGGCCTGCCCCCGATCGTGGTCATCAACAAGATCGACCGGCCCGACGCGCGTGCCGCACGAGGTCCTCGACGAGATCTACGACCTCTTCATCGACCTCGACGCCTCCGAGGAGCAGCTCGACTTCCCGGTCTTCTACACCGACGCCCGCAAGGGCCTGTGCCGGCGCGGCCTCGACGGCGAGCTTCGCCGACCTGCAGCCTCTGTTCGACGCGATCGTGGGCACGCTGCCGGCGCCGCACGGCGATCCGGAGGCCCCGCTGCAGCTCCTGGTCACCAACCTCGACTGGTCGGACTACCTCGGCCGGCTCGCGATCGGCCGGATCGTCGAACGGGACCCTGCGCGCCGGATCGGCCGTCGGCCAGCGCCCGCGAGCACGGAGTCGAGCACGGTACGCATCGGGGCCGTGTTCGCCTACGAGGGGCTCGAGCGGGTCCAGGTCGAGGAGGCGGTGGCCGGCGACATCGTGGCCGTCGCCGGGCTCGACGAGGTCTCGATCGGCGACACGCTGGTCGACCCTCGACGACCCGCGCCCGCTCAAGCGGATCGCCGTCGACGAGCCGACCATCGCGATGGTCTTCTCGGTCAACACCTCGCCGTTCGGCGGCCGCGAGGGCCAGTACGTCACCGCGCGCCAGATCCGCGACCGGCTCGAGAAGGAGATGCTCTACAACGTCGCGCTCCGGCTCGAGGTCGCTCGCACAGCGACGCCTTCAAGGTGCTCGGCCGCGGTGAGCTGCAGCTCGCGATCCTGATCGAGACCATGCGCCGCGAGGGCTACGAGCTGTCGGTCTCCAAGCCCGAGATCGTCACCCGCGAGATCGACGGGGTGAAGCACGAGCCGATGGAGATCGTCCAGGTCGACTGCCCGGACGAGCACGTCGGCGTGGTCACCCAGAAGCTCGGCCAGCGCCGGGGGCAGATGACCAAGATGCACAACCCCGGCCACGGCCGCGTGCGGCTCGAGTTCCGGGTGCCCTCGCGGGGCCTGATCGGCTTCCGCTCCGAGTTCCTCACCGACACCCGCGGCACCGGCATCCTGAACCACCTCTTCGACGGCTGGTCGCCCTTGGCAGGGCCCGATCGCGCGGCCGGCCCACCGGCGCCCTGGTCGCCGACCGCGCGGGCCGGGCGACCACCTACGCCCTGTACCACCTGGAGCCGCGAGGCACGCTCTTCATCGGCCCGGGGCTCGAGGTCTACGAGGGCATGATCGTCGGCGAGAACGCCCGCGACGACCGACATGGACGTCAACGTCACCCGCGAGAAGAAGCTCACCAACATGCGCGCGTCCTCCGCCGACGAGGCCCTGCGCCTGACGCCGCCGCGCGAGATGAGCCTCGACCGCGCGCTCGAGTGGATCGACGTCGACGAGCTGGTCGAGGTCACGCCGTCGAGCATCCGCCTGCGCAAGCGGGTGCTGCGAGCCGCCATCCGTCCCCGCCGCGACGCCTGAACGACAGATCTCGGCGACAGAGACACGGCGCGGGCGGGGCCCCAAGACCCGATCGACCGGTGAACGGACGCGGGCGCTGGTTCGTGCCGGAGCCTTGACGGGCGCCGCGCCGCGGTCTAGCGTCGCCTGCCGGAGGCGGCGATGTCGCGGATCGAGATTCTCACCGTCGGCGACGAGCTGGTCGAGGGGCGGCTGACCGACACCAACGCCGGCGTGATGTCCGGACGCCTCGGCGACGTCGGGCTCGCCGTGGTGCGCCACACCTCGGTCGGCGATGACGTCGGCGAGCTGGTCGCGGTGCTGCGCGAGATCGCCGGGCGTGCGGACGCGCTGCTGATCTCGGGCGGCCTCGGCCCGACCACCGACGACCTCACCACCGAGGCGGTCGCCGCGGCCTTCGGCCGCGAGCTGGTCCGCAACCCGGAGGCGGTCGCCCACCTGGAGGCGTTCTTCTCCGGGCGCGGTCGGCCGATGAGCCCCAACAACCTCAAGCAGGCCGACCTGCCCGACGGCGCAACCCTGATTGCGAACCCCCGCGGCACGGCGGTCGGATTCCGGCTCGACGCCGGCGCCTGCCGGCTCTACTCGATGCCCGGCGTACCGCGCGAGATGGAAGGCATGCTCGACGACACGGTGATTCCCGACCTGGTCGGCAGGCTGCCCGGAGACGCGCCGCGGATCGCCACCCTCAAGCTCTTCGGGCTCGGCGAGTCCGACGCCGGCCACCGGCTCGAAGGTCTCGGAGCCGCTTGCTCCGCGGGCTCTCGGCTCACCGTGCAGTACCGGGCCAGCTTTCCCGAGATCCAGGTCCGCCTGGTGCTGCGCGGCGGGTCGGACGACGCGCTCGCCGCGCTGGTCGAGCACGCCCGGGCACGGCTGGGACACCACGTCTACGCGGCGGGAGGAGCCCGATGCGACGTGACGCTCGCCGACGTCACCGCCGCGGCGCTCGAGTCCGCGGGCGTGACCGTCGCCGTCGCCGACGCCTATGCAGGGGGCCGCGCCGCTGGAATGCTCGCGGCGGCTCCCCGGGGCGCCATCGTGCTCGGCGGAGCGCTTCTGGCTCCGGGCCGGGGCCACCTCGCGAGACTTCTCGAGAGCTCGTCGATCGACGCCGTGTCGGCGGCCGCCCGCGTGGCCGATCGTCTCGGGACGACCCTCGGCGCAGCGATCGTCCCCGACGCGGACGACGTTCCCGTGATCGCGGTCGCCTCACCGGGTGGCACGCCCCTCGAGCGCCGCCTCGATTTCCCCTTCGACCGGCCCCGGATGCGAGTCATCGCCGCCTGGGCCCTGCTCGCGCTGCTGCGCCGCGCCGCCGGCCCTCCGCTGAACAGCTCCTCAGACGTGCGCAGTGCGCCGTAACCGGGCGACCAGAGGCCCCGCCACCGCCAGGCATCCCGGGCGCAGACCTCACGTCTCCGGTGTTCCGGCTCCTGGTACACTCGCCGCAATGGCAGCGCCGTCACCCCTCGTCCGCCTGCTGACGCCCCTCTTCGGGCGCCTCAAGTACCCGTGGCTCTTCGTCATCCTGGCCGGGCTCTTCCTGCTCGACCTGGTCACGCCCGACCTGATCCCGTTCGCCGACGAGCTCCTGCTCGGCCTGCTCACCTTCATGGTCGGCTCGTGGAAAGAGCGCCGACCGGACGAGCCCGCCGCGCCGGCGACGCGAACCCCCACTGCCCCGGCCGCCGAAGCTCTTGCCGCCTGCGACGCCTGCGGCGTGATGCGGCCCGAAGCGCGCCTCCGGGCGACCCCCGACGGGCGGCGCGTGTGCGCCGACGGATGCCGAGCCACGACCGACCGCTGACCCAGCCCGCGATCGCGAGGTTCTGGGCTCCGCTCGCCGCGACCTGGTTGATGATGGCGGTCGAGGGCCCGTTCCTCGCCGCCCTGGTCGCGCGTCGCCCCGACCCCGAGCCCAATCTCGCCGCCTATGGCGTCGCCTACGCCTTCGCTCTGGTCGCCGAGGCCCCGGTGATCATGATGATGAGCGCGGCCACCGCGCTGGTGAAGGACCGGCCGTCCTACCTGGCGCTGCGCCGTTTCGCCAACATCCTCAACGTGGCGATCACGGTCGCGCTCGCCGCTCTGGTGGTGCCGCCCGTCGCCACCGCCGTGCTCGAGGGTCTGGTCGGCCTGCCGCCGGGAGTGGCGGAGCGGGCCCACCGGGCTCTGGTGCTGCTGCTGCCGTGGCCGGCGGCGATCGGGGTCCGGCGCTTCGCCCAGGGCATCCTGATCCGCGCCGGTCTCACCCGCCGGGTGGCCTGGGGCACGGTGGTCCGGCTGGCCACGATGGCAGGTGTCGCCACACTCCTGTTCGTCGACGGCCGGGTCGAGGGCGCGTCGGTGGGCGCCGCCGCGCTGTCCGCGGGCGTGGTGGCCGAGATGCTCGTCGCGCTCGGGATGGCGCGCCCGGTGGTTGCCGGGCTGGCCGCCGGGACAGGTGAAGCGGGTCCGGGATGGCGGGATCTGACCACCTTCTACTGGCCCCTCGCCACCACCTCCCTGCTCGCCCTCGGCGTGCAGCCGGTGGTGACCTTCCTGGTCGGGCACAGCCGGGAGGCGGTGGCCTCCCTGGCCGTGCTGCCGGTGGTCTACTCCCTGGTGTTCCTGTTTCGCGCCCTCGGCCTCGCCTTCCAGGAGGTCGCGATCGCCCTTGCCGGCGAACGCATGGAGGGCTATCGGCCGCTTGCCCGCTTCGCCTCGACCCTCGCCGCCGGAGTGGCGGTGGGGCTCGGCGTGATCGTGTGGACACCCCTCGCGGCGACCTGGTTCGAGGGCGTGTCCGGCCTCACCCCTGAGCTCGCACGGATCGCTCTGCTCCCGGCCAGGATCCTGGTGCTGATGCCGTCGCTGACGGTGCTGCTGTCGTGGCAGCGCGCGCTCCTGGTCCACCTCCGCGCCACCTCGTCGGTGACCTGGGCGACCGCCTCCGAGGTCGTGGTGGTCGTGCTCGTGATCAACCTCGCGGCGGGCCCGCTCGAGCTGGTCGGTGCGACCGCGGCGGCGATCGGCCTGGTGGCGGGCCGCCTGGCCGCGATCCTGGTCCTGGTCGCCCCGGTGGGCCGCGCACTCACCCGGCGAGCTGCGGAGGCGGCGTGAGCCGGGCACGGCGGCGGGGATGCCTGCGGCTGATCCTCGCGGCCGGCCTGGTCGCCGCGGCGGCGGTCGCGGCCTGGGCCGGCTGGACCTGGCTGACCTGGCCCGACGTGGCGGGCCTCCGAGGCTCGGACCCGACGACCACGGCCTTCATCGAGCGCTACCGGGCCGGAGAGCGCCGCGCCGGCCGCGAGCCGAAGGTGGCCTGGCGCCCGGTGCCCTACGACCGGATCTCGCCCCACCTCAAGCGGGCGGTGCTGGTGGCCGAGGACATCGGCTTTTTCGACCACGACGGTTTCGCGACCGACGAGATCGAGGCCGCCCTGCGCAAGGCATGGGACGAGCGCAGGGCACCGCGAGGGGCCTCGACCATCACCCAGCAGCTGGCCAAGAACCTGTGGTTGAGCCCCTCCCGCAGCCCGCTGCGCAAGCTCGAGGAGGCGCTGCTCACCGCCCGGCTCGAGCGGGTCCTCGACAAGCGCCGCATCCTCGAGCTCTACCTCAACGTGGTCGAGCTCGGGCCCGGGCTGTACGGAGCCGAGGCCGCGTCCCGGCGCTACTTCGGACAGCCGGCGTCGGAGCTCGACGAGCACCAGGCTGCCCAGCTCGCGGCCGCGTTGTCGCGCCCGGCGACCTGGCACCCGGGGGTGACCAGCCGCGGTTACCAGCACCGGGTGGAGCTGATCCTGAGGCGGATGGAACGCGCCCGGTTCCTCTGGAAGCTGATCTGAGCCCCCAGCCGGGCCGACCGGGTAGGATGGGCTCGAGCGACGACCATCCGGCGGGAGACCACTGACGGTGCTGATCGGGACCATGCTGCGCAACATCCGCATCGTCGAGTCCCTCGGCGAGGGCGGGATGGGCGAGGTCTACGTCGGCCTGGACGAGCGTCTCGGCCGCCGGGTCGCGGTCAAGGCGGTCCGCCGCGAGCGGAGAATGGACCACCGGGCGAGGGAGCGATTCGCCCGCGAGGCGCGGATCCTGTCCCAGCTCGAGCACCCCAACATCTGCCGCATCTATGAGTTCCTCGAGGAGGGCGAGGCCGACTACATCGTCATGGAGCTGGTCGAGGGCACCGACCTGGCCCAGGTCGCGGCCCAGGGCCGGAGCTTCCAGGCCAAGCTCGCCATCGCCGAGCAGGTCGCCCGCGCGCTGGTCGCCGCACACACCGTCAGCGTGATCCACCGTGACCTCAAGCCCGAGCACGTGGTGGTCGATGACGACGGGTTGGTGAAGGTGCTCGACTTCGGCCTCGCTCGGGCCGCGGCCGAATCCGAGGACGCCGGCGGGCAGCCGGTCCGAAACGACTCGCCGCCGCCCGTCGCCGAGGCAGCCTCCGACGGCCGCGATCTGACCCTGACCGAGATCGGCGACGTCGTCGGAACTCCCCGCTCGATGAGCCCGGAGCAGGCGCGCGGGGAGCCCCTCACCGCGGCCAGCGACATGTACTCGTTCGGGCTCGTGCTCCAGGAGCTCTTCACCGGGAAGCGACCCTACCCGGAGGGCCTGACCTTCCCCGAGCTGAAGCAGAAGGCGATGTGGGGCGAAACACTGCCGGTGGAGGGCGTCGACTCCCAGCTGTCCGGGCTGATCTCGCGGCTGAAGTCGTTCGCGCCCACCGACCGGCCGAGCGCGGTCGAGACGGCCGAGCGCCTGCGTTGGATTCGGGAGCGCCCACGACGCAGGCTGCGTCGCATCGCCGTCGCCGCCGTCGCCGGCGGCCTGGTCATCGCTGCCACGTCCTCGCTGCTCGGCCTCGCCCACGCACGGAGGTCCCTCGCCATCGCCCGTGCCGCCGAGGCCGAGGCCGCCCGCGAGGCGGCCGTCGCCCGCGAGGTGTCCGATTTCCTGGTCGGCGTCTTCTCTGTGTCCGACCCGAGCGAGTCGCGCGGGAACACCGTCACGGCGCGCGAGATCCTGGACGCCGCGGCCGACCGAATCGAGCGGGAGCTGGTGACCGAACCCCTCACCCAGGCCCGGCTGATGGACACCATGGGCGAGGTCTACCGCGAGCTCGGGCTGTATGAACCCGCGGCCAGGCTGCTGGAGCGTGCCCTCGAGCTCCGCACTCGGGAGCACGGGCCCGGGCACGCAGAGGTGGCCGCGAGCCAGGAGCACCTGGCGGAGCTGGAGTACTCCCTCGGTCACTACGACCGGAGCGAGGCGCTGGCGCGGGCAGCGCTCGAGATCCGCGAGCGGCGGCACGGCGTGGGCGCCCCGGAGACCGCGAGGGCGCTCAACGTGTTGGCTTCGGTGGCATTCTCCCGCAGCGAGCACGAACGCGCTGCGGACCTGTTCCGGCGGGTGGTGGCGTCGATCGAGGCCGGGCTGGGGCCCGACCATCCCGACCTCGCGGACCCGCTCGGCAGCCTCGGCGTCACCCTCAAGGTTCAGGGCGACTTCGAGGGGGCCCAGGCGGCGGTGAGCCGGGCATTGGCGGTGATCGAGAAGGGCTCGGGGTCCGACCACCCACTGGTGGCCGTCCTGCTGCGTGAGCTGGCCTCGATCGCGACCTCGCAGGGTGACGACGAGGTGGCCAGCCGCCACCTCGAGCGGGCGCTCGAGATCCAGGAGAAGGTCCTGTCCCCGGACCACCCGGCGGTCGCGTCGCTCCTGCGCCAGCTGGCGATGAGCCTGACCTTCCGAGGCGAGTTCGACCGCGCCGAGGAGCTGCTGCAGAGGTCGCTGGAGATCGTGCGGCGGACCCTCGGGCCCCGCCACCGCCAGGCTGCATGGACGATGCAGCGGCTCGCGACCATCAAGCACTCGAGGGGTGACTTCGACCAGGCGGAGGCGCTCCTGGGTCAGGCGTGCGAGACCTTCCGGGAGGCGGTGGGCGACCGGCATGCCGAGACCGCCGGCTGCCTGTTGGAGCTCGGCCTGCTGGCCCACGACACCGGTCGGCTGGAACGGGCCGAGGCCCTCGACCGGCAGGCGCTCGAGGTGCTGCTCGACCTGCGCGGACCCGACGACACCGACGTGGCCTTCGCCGAGGCTCGGCTGGCCCGCGTGCTGATGAAACGGGGCAAGCTCGAGGAGGCCGGGGCGATGTACGAGCATGCGCGGCGGGTCCACGCCGCACGTGTCGAGGCCAACCCGCGGGATCGTGCGTCGATCGGCGTGCTCGGATCGGTCCTGGTCGGGCTCGGCGAGCTGGCGACCCGGGGGGGAAAACCGGAGGAGGCACGCCGTCTCTGGTCAGAGGCCGTGAGGATCACCCAACCCCTCGAGGCGAGCTTCGCCCTGCTCCGCGCCCAGGAGTATCGCGTCAAGGCGCTCCTGCTGCTGGGTCGTGTCGACGACGCTCGGCCGACGGCCCAGCAGCTGCTGGCGGTAGGCTGGAGCGACCCCGACCTGCGCACGATGTGCCGCGCCCGCGGCATCTCGCCCCCGACTCAGGCTCCCCCGGGCTGATGCGGTTCCTCCCGAGGAGGTCAGGCCCGGTCGACCGGGAAGGCCATCACATCGGCCAGCGAGGTCGCGCCGCAGGCGAGCATGACCAGGCGGTCGACCCCGAGCGCCACGCCGGCGCAGTCGGGCAGCCCGTGCTCGAGGGCGGCGAGCAGCCGCACGTCCACCGGCAGCTCGGGCAGCCCGAGCTCTCGCCTCCGCGCCAGGTCGGCTGCGAAGCGACGCCGCTGCTCGACCGGGTCCGTCAGCTCGTGATAGCCGTTGGCGAGCTCGACACCCTCGACGAAGACCTCGAAGCGTTCGGCGAGCGGTGGATCGCCGGAGCGGATGCGGGCCAACGCCGCCTGCGCGGCCGGAAAGTCGTGCACGAAGCTCGGCCGGCCACGACCGAGGTTGGGCTCGACCTCCGCCGCCAGAATGAGCGACAGACAAGCCTCCCGGTCGACCCCGGCGGAGCCGAGGCCGAGCCTCGCCGCGCGCGCCCGCAGCTGGTCGTCGGAGGCGGTGAAGGGGTCGACCTCGGCGTGGCGCAGAAACGCCTCGCGATACGTCATGCGCTCTCCGGGCCCGGTCGCCAGAACCTCCAGGAGCAGGGCCTCGACCTCGTCCATCAGCATGTGGTGGTCCCAGCCGGGGCGATACCACTCGAGCATGGTGAACTCGGGGTTGTGGCGCCGGCCCGCCTCGCCGTCCCTGAACGCGCGGCCGAGCTGGTAGATCGGACCCGAGCCCGCGGCCAGGAGCCGCTTCATCGCGAACTCCGGCGAGGTCTGGAGGTAGAGGGTGCCGCCCTGGGCGAGCCGAGTGGAGAGAGGCGCGAGGTGGACGTCGGTGCCTCCGGCCGCGGCCAGCACCGGGGTTTCGACCTCGAGCACCTCACGGGCGGAGAAAAAGGTCCGGATCCGGGCGAGCACCCCTGCCCGCCGGACCAGCGCCTCCCGGCTGGCCGACGGCCGCCAGTCGCTCATCGCGGGCCCGTCACTCCTCCTTGGCCCGGGACACGTACTCGCCGGTGCGGGTGTCGATCTTGATCAGCTCGCCCTGCTGCACGAAGAGCGGGATCCGGACCACCGCGCCGCCGGCCACCGTGGCCGGCTTGTTGCCCCCGGACGAGGTGTCGCCGCGCACGCCGGGGTCGGTCTCGAGGATCTCGCGGACCACGAAGGTCGGCGACTGGACCGAGATCGGCGCCCCGTCGAAGAGGGTGACGACGCACATGTCCTCTTCCTTGATCCATCTGACGGAGTCCCCGACCTGGGCCTCGTCGGCGGCGATCTGCTCGTAGGTGTCCTGGTCCATGAAGTACCAGTGGTGGCCGTCGGAGTAGACGTACTGCATCTCCTTGTCGACCACGTCGGCGCCCTCGAGCGTCTCGGAGGACTTCAGGGTGCGCTCGTTGACACGCTGGGTCTTGAGGTTCTTGGCCTTGATCCGGACGAAGGCCTGGCCCTTGCCGGGCTTGACGAAGTCGGCGTCGGTGATGATCGCCGGGTCGCCGTCCATCATGACCTTGAGCCCGACCCGCAGCTGGTTCATGGTGTAGGTCGCCATCTCGCACCGTCTCCTTCGGTCGCGCTTGCGCTCATCATAGCGAAGCTGGTTGAATGCACGGCATGTCGCCCCGAACCCCCGCCCCCGGCGAGTGGCGCCGCCTGCTCGCCGAAGGGATCGGCACTGCCGGTGAGCTGCTCTCCGAGCTGGGGCTCGGCGTCGAGGTCCTCGGTCGCGATGACGCAGCGGCGGCGGCCGCCCGTCAGTTCGCGGTCAGGGTACCACGGGGGTTCGCGGCGCGGATGCGCCCCGGAGATCCCCGCGATCCGCTCCTGCTCCAGGTCCTGCCGCAGGCCGCCGAGCTCGACCGGGTGCCCGGCTGGGGGGCCGACCCGGTCGGCGAGCTGGAGGCCGCGGGGGCGTCGGGCCTGCTGGTGAAGTACCGCGGCCGCGCGCTGGTGGTCGCCGCCGCCGCGTGCGCAGTCCACTGCCGCTACTGCTTCCGCCGGCACTTCCCCTACGCCGCCCATGCCGTGGCTGGCCGCGACTGGGCGACGGTGGTCGCGGCGGTCGCCGGGGATCCCACCGTCGAGGAGGTCATCCTCTCCGGGGGCGACCCCCTGACCCTGACCGACGACCGGCTCTCCGAGCTGGCCCGGGCCCTCTCGGAGCTGACCCACCTCGTCCGCCTCAGGGTCCACAGCAGGATGCCGGTCGTGCTGCCCGAGCGGGTCGACGGGCCGCTGCTCGCCTGGCTCGCCGGAACCCGGCTCGCACCGGTGATGGTGGTCCACGCGAACCACCCACGGGAGATCGACGACGGTGTCCGGGCCGCGATCGGGCGACTCCGGGCACACGGGGTCCCGGTGCTCAACCAGTCGGTTCTGCTCGCGGGGGTCAACGACTCGGTGGCCACCCTGGCCGAGCTGAGCCGGAGGCTGTTCGCGGCCGGGGCGATACCCTATTACCTCCACCTGCTCGACCGGGTCGCGGGTGCGGCCCACTTCGAGGTCGAAGAGGCCGAGGCGCGCCGTCTGTACTCGGAGCTGCTGGCCGAGCTGCCCGGCTACCTGGTCCCGCGCCTGGTGCGCGAGCTGCCGGGCTCGCCCTCGAAGGTCCCGGTCACCCCGGAGTGAGACCACGACCTCAGCGACACCGGAGCGCGGACGGGCTCAGAGATCCCCCACCCGCCCGAGCTGTGAACCGCCCAGGCGCCGAGATCGCGAGGGAACTGCTCGAGCAGGTCCAGCTCTGCGGAGACTGACTTCGCGCTCTTCGCGCCTTCGCGGCACAAAGCGGCGGCGGGTGGCTTGCGGGTTGTCCCCGCTACGATGGTCGCCATGAGCACCACGGACACCGGGACCCGCACCGCCGACCTTCCCTCCGAGCACGATCCGCTGCGCCGCGACGTGGGCTGGCTGGGGGCATTGCTTGGCCGGGTGATCGTCACCCAGGGAGGCGAGGCGCTCTACGAGCGCGTCGAGGCCGCTCGTCGATCGGCGATCGCTCGCCGCGCCGGTGAGCCCGACGGGGAACGGCGCCTGGCGGCTGCCCTCGAGGACCTCGACCCCAACGCCGCGGGCGAGCTGGCGCGGGCTTTCTCGTCGTACTTCTCGCTCGTCAACCTGGCCGAGCAGGGTGCACCGGATCCGGCGGCGCCGCTCCGCCCTCGCGGTTCCGGAGTCGCCCCAGGCCGGCAGCCTGTCGGCGGCGACGGCGGCGCTGGTTCGTTCCGGGGTGCCGCTGGAGCGAGCGCAGGAGGTCCTGTCCGGTCTGAGGGTCACGCCGGTCTTCACCGCCCACCCGACCGAGGCGATCCGGCGCACGCATCCTGCGCAAGGAGCAGCGCATCGCGCGCCTGCTGGTCGACCGCATCGAGCACGCCGCAGCCGACCCCGCAGGAGGCCGCGGCCCGATCGAGCAGCGGGTCACGACGGAGATCCCCCTCGATCTGGCAGACCGACGAGCAGCCGTCCCGAGCGGCCGACGGTGGCCGACGAGGTCGAGCACGTGCTGTTCTTCCTCACCGACGTGATCTACCGGGTCGTGCCGCCGTTCTACGAGGCGCTCGAGCGCGCCCTCGAGGCGGTCTACGGCCCGGGCGCCGGCGTCGGACCTCGCCGGCAGCCCTGGTGCGCTTCGGCTCCTGGGTCGGCGGCGACATGGACGGCAACCCGAACGTCGGCGCCGACACCATCCTCGCCACCCTCGAGCGCCAGCGCGAGCTGGTCCTCGAGCGCTACCGCGCGAGGTCCGCGAGCTCTTCGAGCACCTCAGCCAGTCGCGCGTCGCGGGTCGGCGTGTCGACCGAGGTCGCTCGAGCGCGCTCGCGCGCTACCGCGCAGCTGATGCCCGACGACTGCGGCCGACGATTCCGCCGACGCTACCGCGACATGCCCTACCGGGTGCTGCTGTGGCTGATCTGGGCGCGGCTCGGCGCGACCCTCGGCGACGCGCCGCGAGCGCTACCGGGCCCCGACGAGCTCCGCGACGACCTCGAGCGTGATCGCCGCCAGCCTGCGACCGCCACCGGGGCGAGCACGCCGGGCTCGCACTGCGTGCGGCGGCTGCCGCGCCGGGTCGCCACCTTCGGCTTCCACCTCGCGACCCTCGACGTGCGCCAGGACGCCGTCGTCCACCGCCGGGCGCTGGCCGAGCTGCTCGCCGAGCCCGGCTTCGCCGACGCGCCGGCCGCGGCGCGTGCGCGCGCGGCTGCGCGCCGCTCTCGAGCAGCCTGCCGCACCGCTCGCGCGGGCTGTCGCCGCCGACGCGCCGGCGTCCTGGACGTGTTCCGGGCCGTGGGCGAGGCCCGCGCGCCGCTTCGGGCCCGAGGCGATCGGGCCGTACATCATCTCGATGGCGCAGGGGCCCGACGACGTGCTCGCCGTGCTGCTGCTGGCGCGGGTCGCGGGACTGGTCGACGCCGAGCGGCGCGTGCCGCTCGACGTCGCGCCGCTGTTCGAGACCGTCGACGACCTCGAGGCGGCGCGAGCGACGCTGGCGGCGATGCTCGCCGAGCCCGACCTACCGCGATCACCTCGCACGCCGCGGCGACGGCCAGATCGTGATGCTCGGCTACTCCGACTCGACCAAGATCTCCGGCATCGCCGCCTCGCGCTGGGCGCTCTACCGCGCCCAGGCGACCTGGTCGACGGTGGCCGCCGACGCGGGCGATCGGCCTGACCCTCTTCCACGGTCGCGGCGGGACGGTCGGCCGCGGCGGCTCGAAGCCCCGCGAGGCGATCCTGGCCGCGCCCTCCGGGTGCAGTCGCCGGGCGCCTGCGGGTCACCGAGCAGGGCGAGATCGTCCACGCCAAGTACGGCCTGCGCGGGATCGCCGAGCGCACCCTGGAGCTGATGGCCGGCGCGGTGCTGGAGGCGACCGCCCGGCCGCGAGCTCGCCGCCGCCGCCGACCGGCCTGGCGGCAGCGATGACGACGGTCGGCCGGCGCCGCTCGGCACGCGTACCGCGAGCTGGTGCACGACGACCCCGACTTCCTCGCCTACTTCCGGCCGGCGACCCCGATCGACGTGATCGAGCGGATGCCGATCGGCTCGCGGCCGGCGTCCCGGCGCTCCGGCGAGCGGCGTCGCCAACCTGCGCGCGATCCCCTGGGTCTTCGCCTGGACGCAGAGCCGCCACCTGCTGCCGGGCTGGTTCGGCGTCGGCGCCGGGCTCGAGCGGCGGTTCGACGAGCACGGCGAGGAGCTGCTCGCCGCGATGGCGCGCGAGTGGCCGTTCTTCGCCAACCTGCTCGGCGACGTCGAGATGGTGCTGGCCAAGGCCGACCTCGACATCGCCCGCCGCTACGCCGACCTCGCCGGGGAGACCGGCGAGACGGATCTGGCCTCCGGTCGAACAGCGAGTACGCCCGCACTGCGACCTGGTGCTGGGGCTGCAAGGGCGTCGGGACGCTGCTCGAGCGCGAGACCGCTGCTCGCCCGCGTGATCCGCCTGCGCAACCCCTACGTCGACCCGATCAGCCTGCTCCAGGTCGACCTGCTGCGCCGCTGGCGAGCGAGCGGCCGCGCGCGACCGCGACCTCGAGCGCGCCCTCTTCACCACCGTGCGCGGCATCGCCCGGGGGCTGCAGAACACGGGGTAGGACGGGACCGGGCGGGGAGAGCGCGGCACGGGCCGCGTGTCTGCGAGCCGTGGCCCTGGTGAGCGAACGGAGTCTCAGAGGATCGAGGCGCGTGAGAGTCCGGGGTCGGGCGGCGGGAGGCGGGGCGCGGGGTCCGGGATCGGGGGACGGGCAGCGGGTAGCGAGGTCGGGCAGCGGGGTCGGGATCGCGTCCCGGGACCGAGATCGTCGCGCGCGACTCGACGGTCTGGCCGGGACGTGTGCTGGCTCAGCTGGTCGGAGTAGGCGACCGGCGGCTGGCTGTCAAGGGCAGGCTCGCAGGGCTCATGGCCGAAGGCCACCCTTGACAGCCAGCCGCCGGCCGCCTTCGGGGAGAGGCATGAGCCAGCACACTCCCTCGTCCAGACCTTCCCGAGCCGCCCACCACACCCTCCCTCGGGGCCGGGGGAAGCTCGTCGCGCTCGAGGTTGCTGTCGGACTCGCCGGCAGCATCGCCGCGCTGGCCACCCCGCGCGGGCTGTCCCACGTCCGCGACCATCTCGTCAGAGCTGCTGACAACGCAGCGCTCAGGCTCTCCGAGGCGAGCGGGCGCACGTTGGGCAACCGCCGCCAGCATCTCGAGGCGGCTTACGCGGAGGTGCAGGAAGTCCAGACGGCGCTCGCGCTGCTCGCAGCCCGCGGCGTCGCGATACCGAGCATGGTAAGGGACGCGGCCGACCGCCTCGGTGGGCTGGTCTACGGCATGCTGCGTTCCGAAAGCCGAGCCTGATCACACGCTGGATCAGCCACGTGGGCTCACAGCTTCGTGGCGAGTGAGCTTCCGGGCTCGGGCAGCGGGGTCCGGGGTCGGGCCGCGTCGCCAACCCGGGCCCGCCCTCACCACCAGTTCGTCGGGTCGCCGGTGACGTTGTCGACGAGCGAGACGTAGGCCCAGGAGGTGCCCTGGTCGCCGGTCTCGGGGTCGTCGAGGGGAAGTACCGTCAAGCCGTACGTCCCGTCGGGAAGCGAGGGGACCCCGAGTGCGGTCGCGAGGGGCTCGAGAAGGCTCGCTCCCGGGTCGAGGGTCAGCTCGTTCTGGGCCGCGAGCGTGCCGTCCGCGGCATAGAGGCTGAGGCGGTGGACGACCGCCCGGTCACGCTGGCCGTTGTAGAGGCCCACGTTCACGCGCCACCCCGCGCGGACCTCGATCCCTGCGAAGTGCTGCACCGGCCAGCCGTGTGGGGGGTAGAAGGGCAGCATGCTGCCGTACGTGCCGCCGTCAGCGCGGGTCGTGAAGGTGCGGGTGAAGCCCGCCGTCCACGAGCCGGCGCGCACCTCGAGGGCACCCCTCGTGGAGTCCTCCTCGGCGCAGGCGGGGAAGAGCCTGACCACGTCGGGGAAGACCGTGCGCCATTCTCGCTTCGCCCAGTCCTCAGTGGGCTCGTAGCCGAGGCCTTGCAGCGTTTCCAGCCATCGGTCCATCGGCATGCCCACCTCTCCTGGCAAGACGGCGGCGATCCGGTCGGCAGCTGCGGCACCGCCACACGCGGCTACCGGATCTGCCGGCAGGAAGGCAGCGTCGGGCTTGTCATACTCGAAACGATGCAGGAATCGTCCTTCCGTACCGTAGAGAGCAGTGGTCCAGAACGTACCTTCCCTGCCCGGGCTGTGAGCAACGACCGGGACGGCATACCAGTCCTCGTCGAGGTCGGTATGCAGGGTCAGGTTGGTGTAGGGAATGAAGGTCGCGTCACCGGTCAGGTTGTCGACCATCGACAGCCACAGCGCCACCTGCCGGTCGGCGTAGACCGCAACCCGAGGCGGCCACGCGTCGCGCACCTCGGGTGGGAAGAGGCCCTCGAGCGAGACGATGTGAACGCTGTGCGCGGGGGCGGCGACGCGCTGCACCACGGCCGCTGGCCGAAGGTCGGTGGAATCCTGCTCGGCCATCAGGTTGTACGCCCACTCGAGCGTGATCTCAACGGGCTCGTCCTCGTCGTTCACGATTCCGAGGTTATGACGGAAGCGGCCGGGCTCGCGCAGGTCGAGCGTGAGGGTTGCTGGACGCCGCTCCTCCCAGTGGATGTTGTAGTTGGCGTCGCTCTCCTCGGGGTAGTACGGAAGGTGGTTGGAGTACCCGACCGTGCTCGGGACCGCGGGAACTGCTTGGCCGTAGCTGCCTCCTCCCTCCGCAGGTGTCGAGACTCGGGCCGCGGCGACGAGGTTGGCCCCCCACCGGTAGGGCGAGGTGAGCACGAGCGCATCGGCCTTGACCCCGTCGCCGGCTTCGCCGCCGCCGAGCCAGGCGAGTGCGTCAGGTATGCGGAGCGAACCGTACGCCGGTACCGTCACGGCAGTCGACGACTGAGGGCTGACGATCCGCCGGATTGTCACTGCCATTTCGGCCGCGGATGGGTTGTACAGCCAGAGCTCTGCCGTCCAGAACGTGTTGTTGATCCCCGTCGTGCGACTCACAACTGGGATGAGCTGTGTGTTCACCGTCGGTGCCGCGCCAACCGCTGCGAGGGTGACGGGTACTCCCAGCGGATCCTCGTCTGTGACATGGACGTGCGAAGTCACGTCAGCACCGTCGTGTCGAAAGGAGAACACCTCCCACTCTTCAGGCTGAATTCCGAAGAGGGCCGGGGAACGGGTAACGCAGAAGAAACGGTCTCGGCGTGGGTGAAAGAACAGCAGGTCGACATCTGTGTAGGGATGTGCGACGAGCGACACGGGAACGTCGATCTCGCTGGTCAGGACTGGTGGCCAGCTCAGCGTCCACTCCTGCAGCGTGCTTGGTGTTCCCCGGTACAGGACGCTCCTGTCTGGGTCGAGACTCAATACCGGCGGTGATTCGACCCCGGAGTTCCCAGTCTCCCAGGTGACCTGGCCAAGGTCGAACGAATCCGTGAGTGCTCGTGCTGGCCCGCTCCCCTGGATAACGAGGAGCGAGGTCGATGTCTCTTCAGCATCAGCAGCTGATCCCGGAATGCGGATGGGATCGCAACTCACGGGCCCGACCGGTTCGAGGCCGCTGGTGAGGTGGTAGCGCAGGCACAGCGGAAAACCGTACGCTCCAGCTTCGATCCCAGCTGAGGCCGCAATCTCCGCAGACACGATTGGGCCGTGGAGCACCCAACCGCTCGCTTCTCGAGGCATTGGGGCGTACCGACGAAGCAGCCGCCAGGTGCCGAGCTCCCACTCCTGGGTTGCGGGCCAGACCTGAAAGACGAGCCGGTCTCCCGTCCCTGCGAGGAAAGCCCCGTACCCATTACGGCTGTACGGGGTAAAACGGTCCGTCTGCTGATTGAAGAAGAGCGGTCGGAGCCGTTCCCACTCCCCCGTTTCTGGCTCGTACCGCCAGAGCCCCTGGAAGCTCTGCCCGTTGCTGGGAATCCACCATGTGCGCCGAGTCGCGAAAAGGTCGTACTCAAGCGAGTCGCGATCAGGGGGCTCGGCAAGGGCGACGGCCGCCCCGAGGACGGCCGCCACTACAAATCTTGACACGCGGAGGACGCTTCGCTGCATGTAGTCCTACCTCATCAGAGACACTGCAGCGGCTTGC
The DNA here is from genome assembly GCA_963714745.1 of uncultured Acidobacteriota bacterium. Lineage (GTDB taxonomy): Bacteria > Acidobacteriota > Thermoanaerobaculia > Thermoanaerobaculales > Sulfomarinibacteraceae > CAVQPK01. The sequence continues at coordinate 2,264,747 of CAVQPK010000002.1, read as the reverse complement.
ACTGCAGTGTGCTCGTCGAGCCTGGAGGGTATCCGATGGCGGTAAACGACTGTATGGCCGACTGTTGCTCGGACGTCGCGTGGCAGCAGGGCGCACTGCACTCGGAGTGGAGATCAAAAAGCGGCGAGCTTGGCGAGGTTCGCAAAGTCACCCCAATCACTTGACGAAGTCGCGTAGCCCGTCAGGATTCTGAAGAAGACCTCGCTCGCGGTTGCGCGACCCAGTTCCACGACACTCGTATCACAGCCAGAAAACGGCACGCCGGGTTCCTTCTCACGGACGCAGACGGGATTGTACCCACCGTCCGCCAGCAGACGAAAGGCGACCGGCAACCGGTTCGCCGCATTGTAGTAGCACGTATCACCGCTCCCCCCCGGAGTATCGTGTGCGTGGAACGACAGGCCACCTCCATCGTCATCCGCGTCCACGCATCGCCGGGCATCGCCGTTGTCCTCTCCGAAGTCCTGCCCGGCCTCTTCGGAACCGTCACCTGAGGGTTGTCGGTCCATACAGTCTGGCAGCCGATGACGCCCGCACAGCCCTCATGGCACATGAGTTCTTCACCCGAGCAGTCCCAACCGGCCGTCGAGAAGACCACACCATGCCCGATTCGTGCGCGACAAGGTCGAGTGCAGCCGAGCAGAAGCACGGCCGTTTCGCTGCCGCGGAGGTGGTCGCACGAGCCGGGCTGCGGGAGGCCGCCGCAATCCGGCGCCCCCTCGACGGACCGCTGGTCGAGACCCGGACGGGCCGGATCGGGGGGCTGACGCTGCTCGGGGCGCGGACCCTCCGGGCGTGTGGTCACCGCGAGGCCGCGCTCGACCAGGCGTTCCGGGGAGGCCGGGCCCCTGGTGCATGCGTCCCGACTCGAGGCTGCTCGAGCCGGTCCGCGAGGACCCGCGCATGCGGGAGGTGGTGCAGCCGCGGAGCTGAGCGCCGTGCGATCATGCTGAGGATGCCATCCTCCAGTGCCGAGATCGTGATCTGCGGCGCCGGCATCGCCGGTGTTTCTGTCGCCCACCACCTGGCGGTCCGCTTCGGGGTTCGCGACGTGCTTCTGATCGACGAGGGGCCGCCGCTCAGCCTGACCTCCGACAAGTCGACCGAGGCCTACCGGAACTGGTGGCCGGGGCCCGACGACGCCATGGTGCGGCTGATGAACCGCTCGATCGACCTGCTCGAGGAGCTGGCGGACTCGTGCGACAACCGGTTCCGGATGAACCGCCGAGGCTACCTGTGGGCGACCGCCGACCCGGTGCGGGCCGACGCCTATCGCCGCCAGGGCGAGCTCGCGACCTTGCAGGGCGCCGGCGACCTCAGAATCCACACCGGCCGGGCGAGCGACCCCGACTATCTGCCCCACCGCGAGCAGGGCTGGCAGGAGGCGCCCGACGGCGCCGACCTGCTGCTCGACCCCGCCCTGATCCGGACCGTGTTCCCGTTCCTCACCCGACGGATTGAGGCGGTGCTGCACACCCGCCGCTGCGGCTGGCTCGACGGCCAGCAGCTCGGCATGGTGCAGCTGGAGCGCGCTCGGGAGGCGGGAGTCCGGCTGGTCGAGGGACGGATGGTCGCGGTCGAGACAACCGGCGGAAGGGTCGCCGGCGTTCGGGTCGCGGAGCGCGGGGGTCTCGAGCGCACGGTGCCCACCGGTCGGCTGGTGCTCGCAGCCGGCCCGCGCCTGGCTGCCGCCGCCCGCCTGCTCGAGGTGGCGCTGCCGGTGTTCTCGGAGCTGCACTGCAAGGCGTGGATGGAGGACGCGCTCGGCACGGTCCCGCGCGACGCGCCGCTGCTGATCTGGGAGGACGCCCAGCGGCTGCCGTGGAGCGAGGAGGAGCGAGAGCTGCTCGACGCCGACGAAGACACGCGGTTCCTGACCCGGGAGATGCCGGCCGGGGTCCACCTGCGGCCCGAGGGGTCGGGAGACAGCCGCGGGATGCTGATCCTGTGGCCCTACCACGCCGATCCGGTGTCCGAGACCTTTCCCATCGAGACGCCGCCGAGCTACGGCGAGATCTGCCTGCGTGGCATGGCGGCCATGGTCCCGGGCCTCGCGGCCTACTTCGACCGGCCGCCGCGCCCCTTCGTCGACGGCGGGTACTACACCAAGACCCGCGAGAACCGGCCGCTCGCCTGCCCGCTGCCGGTCGAAGGGGCGTTTGTGCACGGCGCACTTTCCGGCTTCGGCCTGATGGTCTCGCAGGCCACCGCCGAGCTGGTTGCTCTCCACCTCACCGGCGGCCGTCTGCCCGGCTCCGCGCCTGCCTTCGGGCTCGAAAGGTACCGAGACCCGGCCTACCTCGCCCGGCTCGACGCCTGGGGCGCCGACGGCCAGCTCTGACCGGGCTGGCGCCCGCCCCCGGTCAGCTCGCGGCGAGGAGCTGGCGGTCGACGAGCCGACGGTAGAGACCGGCCCGCGACATCAGCTCCTCGTGGCTCCCGGTCTCCGCCACCCGCCCGGCGTCGAGCACCACCACCCGGGTCGCGTCGCGCACCGTCGACAGGCGGTGGGCGATCACGAGGGCGGTCCGGCCCGCGAGCAGCCGGGCGAGCGCGTCCCGCACCAGCGCCTCGCTCTCGGCGTCGAGCGCTGACGTCGCCTCGTCCAGGAGCAGGATCTTCGGGTCCTTGAGCAGCGCCCGGGCGATCGCCACCCGCTGGCGCTGGCCGCCGGAGAGCCGCACACCGCGCTCGCCGACCTCGGTCTGGTATCCCTCGGGCAGCGCGGTCACGAAGTCGTGGGCGTGGGCCGCGCGGGCGGCCGCCTCGAGCTCGGCGTCGGTCGCGGCCGGGCGGCCGTAGCGGATGTTCTCGGCGATCGAGGTCGAGAACAGGATCGGCTCCTGCGAGACCACGCCGACCTGCTCACGCAGCCACGACGGATCGAGCTCGCGGAGATCGACCCCGTCGAGACGGATCGCCCCGGTGGTCGGGTCGTAGAGCCGCAGCACCAGGCTGGCGACGGTGGACTTGCCGGCCCCGGAGGGACCGACCAGGGCGACCAGCTCGCCCGGCCGGAGGGTGAGGTCGAGCGCCGCGAGCACCGGGACGTCGGGACGCGAGGGGTAGGCGAACCCGACCGCCTCGAAGTCGAGCCTGCCTTCGACCCGGTCGAGCCGGCGCCCGCCCTCGACCGGGATCAGCGGCTCGCGCTCGAGCAGCTCGAAGACCCTCGCCGAGGCGCCGCCGGCGCGCATGAAGTCGGACCACAGGTCGCCCAACGCGCTGAGCGAAAACGCCACGATCAGGGTGTAGAGGATGAACGAGGTCAGCTCGCCCACGGTCATCGAGCCGGCCACCACCAACCGACCCCCGAACCACAGCACCAGCGCTACCGCGCCGTAGCCGGCCAGCGATGCCGCCCCCAGGAAGACCGCCACCGCCCTGACCCGGCGCCGAGCGAGCTCGAATGCCTGCCACACGGCGCCGGCGTAGCGCTCTCCCTCGGCCGCCTCGCGGGCGAACGCCCGTACTGTGCGGATACCGGAAAGGGTCTCCTCCGCGACCTCCCCGGCGCGCGCGAGCGCGTCCTGAACCCTGCGCGACAGGCGCGCGATCCTGCGCCCGACCACGACCGCTCCGAGCGCCACCGCGGGCACGATCGCCAGCATCACCACGGTCAGCCGCGGCGAGCTGACGACCAGGAGCGCGAGCCCGCCGGCCACCATCAGCAGGTTGCGCAGACCCATCGAGAGGTTCACGCTGACCGTGTTCTGCAGCACCGTGGTGTCCGACGCGAGCCGGTTGACCAGCTCCCCGGTGCGGCGAGCGTCGAAGAACGCCACCTCCTGGGCCACCAGTCGCCGGTAGAGCTCGGCCCGAAGTCGGGTGACGATCCGTTCGCCGGCCACCGTAAACAGCACGTAACGGGTGGCGACCGCGAGGCTCTGGACCGCGAAGATCGCCACCAGCACCAAGGCGGCGCGATCGACCGACTCGATCCCGTGGGCGAGAGCCCCGTCGATCACCACGCGGATCGCCTGCGGGTAGGCCAGACCGGCCGCGCTGCCCGCGATCAAGAACACCGAGCCGAGCGCGAGCCGACGCCACTCCGGTCGCGCGAGGGCCACCAGCCGCCGGACCGGGAATCGACCCTTCGTGCTGTCCTCGTCGGCCATCTGGCGTGCCTCCCCCGGCGTCAAGGCGCCGGCCGCCGCCGGCATTCCCTCAGGCTCCCCCTCCGGCCGGACCCGCAGGAGCCAGTTCTCTCGGACACTTGAAGTTGACGAGAAACGGTGTACACTCGCACCGCCGAAGATCCGCCGTCGGGGCGGATCGTTATTGGGCGGACACCCGCCTGCCGTTTGACGAGCGTTGGCGCGTTCGAGCAAGACGACCGTGCCGAGGATCGAGAGAGCGATGGGAAAGAAACTGTTTGTCGGGAGCTTGAGCTGGAATACCAACGACGCCGGCCTGCATGAGGCGTTCGCACCGTTCGGCGCGATCGTCGAGGCCAAGGTCATCACCGACCGGGAGACCGGCCGGTCGCGCGGCTTCGGTTTCGTCACCTTCGAGGAGGACGAGGCTGCCGACTCGGCGATCTCGGCGATGAACGGCGCCACCCTCGACGGGAGAACCATCCGCGTCGACGTGGCGCAGGACCGGCGCGACGGCGGCGGCGGCGGCGGCGGTGGCCGTCGCGGCGGCGGCGGCGGCGGTCGCGACCGCTGGTAGCCGGGCTCTCGCCACGGCTCCACTCGGCCCCCTCCACACGGAGGGGGCCGTTGCTTTTCGGTCGTTCTCCTCCATCGACCGCTGACCTCGGCGGTCGGTGCTGCGCGCCTGCAGGCTGGGCCGCATCCGCCGCCGCGATCTTCGGACCGCGACGGCTCGGATCGTGGAATGTAACTTCCGCGGCGTTCGACTCGTTCTCTCCTGTGGATGCAGCTCACGCTCTTCGAGACCGCGATTCGAGGGCACCAGCGGCGGGTCTTCACCCTGGCCTGCTACCTGCTGGGGAGCCGCGAGGAGGCAGAGGACGTGACCCAGGAGGTGCTGATCCGGCTCTGGCGCCGCCCCGAGATGCTGCAGTCGATGCAGCTCGGGCCGTGGCTGTTGAGGGTCACCCGAAACGCATGCTACGACCTCCTCCGCCGGCGCCGGGCGGGCCTTCGGCGCCTCGAACCGGACGACCTCGAGGGGGTCGTCTCCCAGCTTCCGAGTCCACACGCCGACCCCGAGCAGCGCGCCGCTTCGGCTGAGCTCGGCCGCCAGCTGCGGACCGCCATCCACGCTCTCGACGAGCCGATGCGGAGCATCGTGATTCTCCGCGAGGTCCAGGGGCTCACCTACCGGGAGATCGGCGATGTCCTCGAGCTGCCCCTGAGCACGATCCGGGTCGCGCTCCACCGGGCGCGGCGCCGGCTCCGTGATCGACTCGGAAAGGAGGCGGCACACCATGTCGTCGCCGTGTGACCTCCTCCCGTGCACCGCGATCCGCGAGCAACTGGAGGCCTTCATCGACGGCGAGCTCGCGCCCGAGAGCGCACGGGCGGTCACGGCCCACGTCGCCGTCTGCGCCGCCTGCGAGCGGGAGCGGGAGCGCGCCCTGGCCGTGCGCGACGGCCTCCGCAGCCTGCCCCAGTGGGATGCGCCCGATCGGGTGCTCGCGGCAGTACGTCGTGAGGTTTCCCGCCGACCGGTGCGACGCCCGCGGCGAGCCGTCCTCACCACCTGGCCGGCGCGTCTGGCTGCCGCAGCCGCCCTGGTCGTCGCCGCGGCCGGCGCCACCCTGTGGTGGCATCAGGCCCGCTCTCCCGCCATCCGTGTTCCCGACGCGGCGGCGCTCGTCCAGGCATCGGGCGAGGCACGCTACGCGCTCGCCGTGCTCGCCCGCGCGACCCGCCGTGGGGGCGTCGACGCGGGCCGCCGCGCTCTCGTCGACCACCTGATTCGGCCTGTCGTCGCGGTCATGGAACCGACCACGACCGCACCGGCACGCCCTTCCACGACCGCCGGCGCCGAGGTCTCGGCGCTGCAGGGAGGCAGATGATGAACCGACGCGCTGTTGCGATCCTGTTCACGGCGCTCGCGATCGCGGCCGGTGGCGCCACCGCGGCGCAACCGGTCACGCAGCATCCGGGCTACTTTCCGATCGAGACGCTGGGCCTGCTCTCTCCGTCGGCGATCGAGGTCGACGTGGACCTGACCGGCCCGATGCTGCGGATGGTCAGCGGCGTGCTCGAGGGTGACGCGGACGAGCGGGCCTTTGCCGCGCTGGTCTCTCGCCTCGAGCGGATCCGCGTCCAGGTCGGAGCGATCGAAGGGAACGCCGGTCTGGCCGACACGAGGCGACGCCTCGAGGAGGCGGCGACCCGGCTCGAGGGCGAGGGTTGGCAACGCATGGTCCTGGTGCGCAACGGAGACGAGCTGGTCAGCGTCTACGTCAGGGGCGACGACCAGCGGATCGACGGCATCACCGTGCTCGCCCTCGACGACGAGCTGGCGCTGGTGAACCTGGTCGGTGCGATCGACCCGCGAGAGCTCGGCCGTCTGCTCGCCGACCTCGACGAGCTCCCGGCGCTCGAGGACCTCGACCTCGACCAGCTGCCGACCGGGGGCAGCCGGTGAGGGCCCGCCTCGGTCGGGCCGCCGTCGCCGCCACGGTGGTCGTGGCTGCGGCCTGCGCCTCCTCGGCGTCGCGGGCCGGCGACGTGGTCTCCCTCGTCGACCCGGGCACGCCCGGGTGGCGGCTGGAGCGCGAGGAGCACCTCGTGCTCGGCCGGGTGACCCTCGCCCTTGCGCGGGCGGTGGTGCGCATGACGGACGAGGAGGAGGCCGCTCGGATCCTCGCCGGAGTTCGCCGTGTCGAGGTCGCGACCTACCGGGTCCTCCGCCGGGGGGAGAGCACCCTCGGGGCCTTCAACCAGCTCGCGACCAGTCTCTCCGCCGCCGGCTGGGCGTCGGTGGTCGAGATCAACGACGGCTCGCAGACAACCTGGGTGATGCAGCATGCGAGGCCGGACGGACGGCTCGACCGGCTGCTGGTGCTCGAGCTCGACGGCTCTTCGCTCGAGGTCGTGCGCCTCGACGGGGACATGGAACGCGTGCTGGCCGAGGCGCTGGCCGACGACCCGGACGAGCTCGTGGAGGCCGTGCGCCCGTCCTCCTGACCTTCACCTCACTGCTCCGCACCACTCGATGGATGTGCTTTCTCCAGAGTGCTACTCTCAAGTCCGGGCGGCGAGCTGCCGCTCGGACCCGAGAGGAGGGTGGAGCACCATGCGGACCCGGTTGACCGAGAGCTTCTCAGTCGAGCACCCCCTGGTGCTGTCGGGAATGAGCTGGATCTCGACCCCCGAGCTGGTGGCGGCGGTCGCCAACGCGGGCGGGCTCGGCATCCTGGCGACCGGCGTGCTCGACGCGGCGGCCACCCGGGTCGCCGTCCGACGGACCCGCGAGCTGACCGATCGCCCGTTCGCCGCCAACGTCACCCTCTACTTCCCCGGCAACAAAGCGAACGCCGAGGTGCTGCTCGAGGAGCAGGTCCCGGTCATCAACTACTCGCTCGGCAAGGGGGACTGGATTACCGAGGCCGCCCACGCCTACGGCGGCAGAGTGATCGCCACCGTCACCACCCTCAAGCACGCGCTCGCAGCCCAGCGGGACGGCGCCGACGCGCTGATCGTGACCGGGCACGAGGCGGCGGGCCACGGCGGCTCGGTCACCTCGCTCGTCCTGGTGCCCGCCCTGGTCGACGCGGTCGGGCTGCCGGTGATCGCCGCGGGCGGCTTCGCCGACGGGCGCGGGCTCGCCGCGGCGCTCGCCCTCGGCGCCGACGGGGTGGCGATGGGCACACGGTTCATGAACACGGTCGAAAGCCCGGTGCACGAGGGGGCGAAGCAGGCAAGCCGGGACCACGGCTCGTTCGACACCGTCTACACCAACCGGATCGACGGGCTGCCCGGCCGCTACCTCGATGCGCCGGGCTCGCGGGCGATCATGTCCCGCCGCCTCAACCCGATCTCGGCCCTGCTGCGGTCGCACCGCATCGCGGGCATGCTCGGCCTGCCGTGGCTGAAGCTGGCGCTCGGGATCCTGACCTCGGGCCCCGGCCGCTCGGTGCAGATGGCGCGCATGGCGATCGGATTCGACGCCTTCCGTGACGGATGCGTCACCGGTGACACCCGTTCCGGGGTGCTGCCGCTCGGTCAGTGCACGGGTCTGATCGGCGACACGCCGTCGGTGGCCGAGGTGATCCGTCGGATCGTCGCCGAGGCCGAGGCGGTCGTCGACCGCCTCGGCTCATCCTCTGCCGCCGCGTCCGGAGCGGTTTCGACCCGTCGCGACGAGATGCCGGTCGGCTGAGCCGGCCCTCAGTCGAGCACCAGCTCGAAGGACCGGATCGAGGCGGCAGCGGCGTCGATCGCGGCGTCGAGATCGGCGTCGGAGACCCCACCCCGCCGTACCGGAGTCATCAGGTCGCGCAGCACCCGCCGGGCCTCCCGCCGCGACACGCGCAGCTCGATCAGGTCATCCTCGAGGTGGAGGTTGGCCCGCTCGAGCAGCCGCTCGGCCGCCTCGGCGAACGGCGCACCGGGTTCGACCACGGCCGCCAGCTCGCGCTTCAGAACCGAGCTCACCTCGTCCCTGAGCTCGAGGCGCAACCGCTCGGCGAGGGCGTCGATCTCGTCGGTCAGCGGCTCGATCTCCCGCTGGAACGCCTCCATCTGCTCGTGGAACGGTTCGAGCGCCTCGTGCAGGCCGTCGAGCTGAGCCAGATGGGGCTCCATCTCGAGGTGCATTCTCTCGATCTGCTCGAGCGTCGGCTCCATCTCGCGGTGGATCTCCTCGATCCGGTCGTGGTAGGGCTCGAGCCGTTCGTGCAGCGTCTCGAGCTCGGCGATCCGCGGCTCGGCGGCGAGGTGCGCAGCCTCCAGGCTCGCCCGGAGCGGCTCCATCAACCCGTGGATGCGATCCATCAGCTCGTCCAGCGAGACCGTCGTACCCATCCCCTCGAGCTCGGTCTCCAGCCGGGCGAGCTGCTCGCGGACCGTCGAGGTGTCGATCTCGAGGTGAACCGGCTCGATCGAGGCGGCCAGCTCGGCCATCGCCGCGTGGAGCGGCTCCATCTCGAGCTCGAGCTCGCGCACCCGCTCGTGGAAGGGCTCGAGCCGGGCCTCGATCTCGGCCGCATGGAGCTCACCGACCCGCGCCGCATGGGCCTCGATCTCGTCCAGACGGGGTCGCATCGCCTCTTCGACACCCTCCATCTGCTCCGCTCGCTGCTCGATCTGGCCCTCGAGCTCCCGGATCTGCTCCACGATCTGGCGGACCTCGGAGCTCGCCCGCACCGTCGTGCTCGCCGGAGGATCCGCGGAGGCCGGGCGGACCGCGGCCAGGCCGGCGGCACAGGCCAGAGTGAGAAGAACTGCCGGCAGCAACGTGTCGAGCCCGACACGACGGACACGGGCAGGGTCGAGAATCGCCATGATGCGTCCCTCCAGGTGCGAGCGCCGCGCCATGCCGAGGGCGGCGCCGGATGGTGCCGGCAGGGCGAGCGCGATGCGCGCCACGGCCAGCAGGTGAGCGGCATAGGTGCTCGGTCGGGCGCCGAGCGCGAGGACCTCCTGGTCGCAGGCGAGCTCCTGGTCGACCGCCAGTCGACGCCAGGCCCACCACACCAGGGGGTTGAACCAGTAGACGGCGCACGCCGCCCGGGTGAACGCGCGCACCGCCCAGTCGAAGCGCGCGACGTGGACCAGCTCGTGCCTGAGAACCACCGCGCGGCGTTCCTGCACCCACCAGCGGGCCGAGTCGGGGATCAGCACCACCGGGCGGAGCAGACCCGCGGTGGCCGGCGTCGCCAGCTCTGAGGTCACCACGAGACGAGGGACGCGGACCAGCCCGACCCTCCTCGCCTCTGCCTCCAGGAGTCCGCGCCACCTGCCGTCTTCGACCGGTGCGGCCCGCCGTACGATCCGTCGCAGCCGGAGCGCGGCGACCAGCTGCGCGCCGAGCACACCGAGCCCGATTCCGGCCCACAGCAGGAGCACCGCGCCGGACCACCACGGGCGTCGCGCAGCCGGTCGTGTGACCGGCGACGGCGGGTTCGCTCTGGTCGACGTCGGCCCGGTCTGGCGGCCGACAGCGGGGGCGACCGGCGTCGTCGCTGCGGCAGCGGACGAGGCGACCGGCTCCACCCTGAGGCGGAGCGCGGGCAGCGGTACTGCGAGCGGAGGGAGCAGGGCCGAGGCGACCGGAACCAGCGTCGCCCCGATCAGCGCGGCCGCCCAGACCGCCCCTCGGAGCCGCGCCGGCGCCCTGCGCATGAGCGCCCCGACCGCACCGGCCACGGCCACAACCAGCGCCGCCCTCAACGACGCGTCGACCAGCCAGCTCACCACCACGGCGTCCATCTCACTCGCCCTCCCGGTGGGCGCGCTCGATCCTGTCGCGCAACCGCTGCAGAGCCTGCTCGTCGAGCTCGTCGGCCTCGAGATCGATGAGCGCAGCCGCGGCCCTCTCCGCCGATCCGTCGAAGAAGGTCCGGACCAGGCGGCGAAGCGCCGAGGCGCGGGCCGCCTCCCGCGGGACCGTCGGCACGAAGGCGTAGCGCGGACCGTCCTGCTCGTGCTCGAGGTGGCCCTTCTCCTCGAGCACCCGCAGGATCGCGCGCACCGCCGAGTAGCTCGGAGGTTCGGGCAACCGCTCGAGGATCTCGGCCACGGTCGCCCGGCCGAGCTCGTAGACGATCTCCATGATCTGGCTCTCCCGGCGGCTGAGGTGGGTGAGGGGTTTCGGTTCCATGACGCCTCCACGCGGGATCGATGCTGATTTTTCAGCATCATGCTGGAAATTTAGCACCAGCTCCGCCCATCGTCAAGCCCTCTTACTGTTGACGGTCGGAAGATGTTTCAATGAATGGTCTTAGGACCAGCTCCCCGGCGGGCTCCAGCTCGAACGCGGCCCCGAGACTCAGCACGACGGCCTCCCCAGACGCCGGCAAGAGCCGGCACCGGGACCCGGTTGCGCGACCAAACGGCTGGTCGAGCCGCGGAGGGATCGCAGCGCGCTGCCCCTCCGAGGAGCTTGCCGTAGGGCTGCCGCACCTCCGGCTCGACACCTCCGGACACGCCCGCGCCGCCGTCGCGGCGGGGCCGCGGTGACCGGGCGGTCGGCCGGACGGTGCATGGTACCTTCGTCGGACTCGGTGAGGAGGTCGTCATGGGTCACCCGTCAGCGGTGGAGAACGAACGCACGGTCGCGATCGTCGACCGCGCGCTGCTCGCCCTGTGGGAGGTGGCCAATCAGCTCTCCCAGGTGCGGCCGGTTGCGGACCGGTTCCGGGTCACCCTCTTCGGCTCGTCACGCGTCCGGCCGGACTCGCCGCTCTACGCCGACGTGCGCCGGCTCTCCCAGCGGTTGGCGGCCGCCGGCTGCGACCTCATCACCGGAGGCGGACCCGGGCTGATGCAGGCCGCCAACGAGGGCGCCCAGCTCGGTGATCCCGACGACCGCACCGCGTCGGTCGGAATCCGGATCGACCTGCCCTTCGAGCAGCACGCCAACCCTTTCGTGGAGCAGCTCTACACCCACCGGAACTTCTTCTCGCGACTGCACCACTTCGCCCGGATGTCCGACGCCTACGTGGTGGTTCCCGGCGGCATCGGCACCACCCTCGAGCTGGTGATGGTGTGGCAGCTGCTCCAGGTCCACCACCTGGTGGACGTGCCGCTGGTGCTGGTCGGTCCGATGTGGGCCGACCTGGTGGCCTGGGCGAACCGCCACATGGTCGACACCGACCCGGCGTATGCAGGCGCCGGGGACGCGGCGCTGCCAACCTGCGTCGACGACGTCGAGGCCGCTGCCGAGGTGATCGAGGAGAGGCGCGCCCGCTGGCAGGCGGAACGGTCGCGCACTTCGACTCCCGGGGACCAGGACCGGCCGGACCCGGGCCCGGCGGGTGCACCACCATCGCCGTGACGGGAGTCGAGTCGGGCTGGCGCCTCGTTTTCGTCGGCACGGGTCCGCGCTACCATGCCGCGGGAGCCGGCCCGCCCGCCGGACGGAGGTTTCAGTGAAGCTCGCCCTGACCGTGCTCTGCCTCGCCGTGATCACCGCGCAAGGAGCTGTCGTCTCGTCGTCGCCGCCCTCGCGAATCCTCCACTTGGGCGACTCCTACACCGCCGGCGAGGGCGTGCCGACCGAACTGGGATGGCCCGCGCAGCTCGCCGCCGCACTCGCCGAGCGAGGCGTTCCACTCGAAAGGCCCCTGGTCATCGCCACCACCGGTTGGACCGCGGCCGAGCTGTCGGCGGGGATCGACCGCGCTGCGCCGCGGGTCCCGGTCGATCTCGTGACACTCCAGATCGGGGTCAACGACCAGTACCGCGGGGGGACTGCGGAGGCCTTTCGACCCGTGTTCGTGGCGCTCTTGGAGCGCGCGATCGGCTCCACCGGAGCGGACCCGAGGCGGGTGATCGTGGTCTCGATCCCCGACTGGGGCGTGACCCCCTTCGCAGTCGAGCGCGGCCGTGACCGCGGCCAGGTGGCGGCTGAGATCGACGCTTTCAACGCCGTCTGCCGTGAGGAGACCTTGCACCGCGGCGCCCGGTTCGTGGACGTCACCCCGATCTCCCGGGAGGCCGCCGACAACCGCGGCCTGCTCGCCGGTGACGGCCTGCATCCCTCGGGCACGATGTACGCCCGGTGGGTCGAGCTGATCCTCCCGCACGCACTCGAAGGCCTCGGCTGGCGGTGAGCGACGAGGCATTCGACAGCCCCGCCCTCCAGACCGATATTCCCAGATGAAGGGAGACGGACGATGGAACCCTCCAAACCGCACGCCCGGCCGGACTCCCGTCCCCTCGCGGGTCGACGCATCCTGGTGGTCGACGACGAGGAGGATGTGCGCACCTTCCTGCTCGCGGTCTTCGCCGACGCCGGAGCCGAGATCTGCGAGGCCGCCGACGGCGACGAGGCCCTTGCCGTGGCGACCGCGGTTCAGCCCGACCTGATCACGCTCGACCTGTCGATGCCGGGCCACGACGGGATCGAGGCGTTCACCGAGCTTCGCCGGACGGCCGAAACCAGCGAGATCCCAGTCTGCGTGGTCACCGGCCACCCGGAGTTCCGCAAGGTCATCTACGACCGCGCCGAGTCCCCGCCCGAAGGGTTCGTCACCAAGCCGGTGGATCCCGACGAGCTGGTCCGGACCCTGCGCCGGATTCTCGCCCTCGCCGACCGCCGCGCGGAGCGTCTCGCCGACCACGCCTCCCACAAGCTCACGCCGCACTGACCTCGGCGCGACGGTCGCCGGGCGGGGGATCCGGCCGACCGTGCCAAAGCGCCCTCGAAGTCGTGCCCCTGGGCCATCCCGTCGCGCTCGGCTCATCCCCACCTCGCTTCCGAGCTCCTGGTCTCGAGCCCGGACAGCTCACGAGGTGTCGGCTGCGTCCGCAGACCGGCGCGGCAACGGATCGATCGCCGAATCAGGGTAATCCGGGTTACTATCGATTCAGACGTTTCTGTGACTGGATCGCGGTTTCGACTTGGGACGCAACCAGGGAGGCACGATGTACCTGCGGTTCGTCCGGATCAAGAGCTCCGAGGAGCCCCTCCGGCGTTTCTACGCCGAGCAGGTCTTGACGACCCTCGAGCACGTCGAAGGCTGCCTCTTTGCCGGTCTCCTGCGCTCCTCCACGACCCCGGGGGACTTCCTCTCGGTGACGTTGTGGAGGCAGAGGCAGCACGCCGAGCGCTACGAGCGCTCGGGGGAGTACGACGGCCTTCTCGACGGCTTCGAGGAGTTCCTCGAGGGCACGCGCACCGAATCGACCTCTCCCTCGACCGTGGTGCCGGTGCCCGACCCTCCGGTCGAGACCTACACGGTCGAGCTCGCCAAGGGTGTCGACGCCCTGCTCGCCGACCACGGCGCCCGCGCGCCCCACGCGCGGGTGGTCTCGATGCAGATCGCGGGCGGCGAGTTCGACGCCTTCCGCCAGCATTACGAGCACGACGTGATCCCGGTGCTCGAAGCCGCACCCGGATGCCGCGCCGCGCTCCTGGTCGAGGGCGAACGCAACCGTCTGCGCGCGCTCTCGGTCACGCTCTGGGAGTCCGAGGCGCGGGCGCGGGCCTACGAAAGCAGCGGAGCGTTCGAGCGTCTCATGGGGTCGCTGGCGGACCACCTCTCGCCGCTCTACGGCTGGGGCGCCCAGGAGTCGCCCGGCGAGTCCCGGCGTGAGAGCTCGGGGCTGCATCTCGACATCTCGCACTACGACATGATCCTGGTCCAGCGGTTCCGCCTCTGACCGGCCATCGAGGGGACGAACTCTCGCGCCCTTCCACCCGATCGGGGAACGCGGTATCCTCTCTTCCGCGAAACCGAGACACCGTCCCAGGAGGAGCCCGTGGTCCCAGCCCCGATCGCCCCACCAACCGCGCCGCAGCAGCGCGAGCGGACCTTCGGATCGTGACCGTGCAGGAACCCGAACACGGACCGCGCACGATCGACCTCGATGCCCTCGAGGTGCGGTTGGAGCTCACCATCCCTGGGGAGATCGCGGCGATCGGACCCGCGGTCGAGCAGATCCTCGAGGCGATCTCGGATCTCGCATGTGCTCGCGAAAAGGAGCACGAGGTCGAGGTGGCGCTGTTCGAGGCGCTGGCCAACGCGGTGCGGCACGGCTGCCACGAGGACCCCGAGAGCCGGGTCCAGATCACGGTCGCCTGCGAGCCCGACCAGGGGCTGCTGATCATCATCCGAGACCCCGGCCCCGGGTTCGATCCCGCCTCGCTGCCGAGCCCGGTCACCGCCGACAACCTGATGCGCAGCCACGGTCGGGGCATCTTCCTGATCAACCAGTTGATGGACGAGGTCCGATTCGAGCGCGGCGGGACCGAGCTCTGGATGCGGAAGCGCTGACTCCCCGGCCGCGCCGGGGGCCCGGCACCGGCCGGCCCCGGGGACCGGCGGCGAGAGTGTGTTCTGGGTAACCGTATACTGGGATCCAGGTTCCCATGGCGACCCGATCGGACCCTCGTAGCCCTGAGGTGGCGTCCTCGGCGCTGCGCGCCAATCTCGAAGAGACCCGGCACGAGGTCGAGATCCCGGCCGACTACCGGATCCTCCTCGAGGCCGTCGCGCCCTTCTGGGGGGTTCGCCGCGCAGCCGAGAAGCTGCTCACAGAGCTCTTCCACCCCTACCGCAACCTGACCGAGATCGCCACCCAGCTGCGCAACCTGTGCGGCGGGATGTTCCACTACCTCGAACGCGGCCCGGCGCGGCTGGAGTGCGCGCTGCTGCTGACCAGGCTGCTCGCCGAGCTCTACCGGGCGGCCCCGCCGTCTGCGGTCGTCGAGTCGGCGGTCGGCAGCCACCTCGAGCTGGTGACGCATCTCGACGAGTCGCGCTTCCGCGATCAGCTCGAACCCGCCCTCGACGCCGCGCTCGAGGAGCTCGCGAAGATGGTCGAGCGCGACGTGACGGCGGTGCTGCCCTTTTCAGGACTGATGAAGCGCGTCGGCTCACGGCTCGACCCGGAACGCGCCTCCGGCCGAGCCTTCGCGCAGCTCTACCGGGGGGTGGTCGAGCGCGGCCTCGAGGTCTTCAGCTGCTCGGCCGGCCTCTCAGGCCGGCGCCGGAGCACGGATGCCGAGGACAGCGCGGCCAAGGTGGCGGCGCCGATCCGCGAGGCGGTCGAGGCGGCCCGCGACCGGCTCGCCACGGACGGAGCCCCGGCGGTGTACGCGGTCCCGAATCTCGACGACCTCCTCAACCTCGCTCTCGAAGGCGCCGGCCAGGTGGTGAACCCGGCCGAGCGTATCGGGCTCTACGTCGCGCTCGCCGACGTGCCCGAGCTCTCCCACCGCGGCATGGAGATCCTGCGCACGCTCTACTACTCGATCAAGACCGCCTGCGACGCCGGCAGCGAGGACGACATCGTGCGGGCGGTCGACCTGATCAGCGAACACCTCCGCGACTGCGAGCCGTCGACCCGATTCCTGCTCTACAAGTGCCTGGCCAAGCTGGGCGAGGGCATCGCCGCGCGCCGCAGCCACGTCATCACCCGTCACCTGGTCGAGCGCACGATCGCGACCGGCTTCGAGCCGCCAGACATCCGGGGCGTCTCCGACGAGTGGGAGGTCGACGTCAACCCGAACCACCTTCCGTGCGTGCGGGCCTGGCTGGCGATCATCGAGAGCGACCCGATCCAGTACGAGCAGCTGCTGTCGGCGCTGGTGATCAACCTCCACCTGCACGGCGTGTTCGTGTCGGACACCGACCTCTTCCAGCGCGACATCTCGGCGTTGCTCAACGCCGACATCGCTCACGCCTTCAACCTGATCATGCAGCTGGTCGGGTTCTTCCCGGTCTTCTTCAACGAGGTCGGCTCGGAGGGCGAGCTGCGCGACGTGTCGACCCGGATCGACCAGCTCCGCCAGCGGCAGGACCCGGTCATCCACTACCTGCGCAAACAGGCCCACGCCGAGTCCAACAACCGCCTGGTCGGCTTCGCGCGCGCGGTCTGGTCCTGGTGGCGGACCGGGGACTCGCTGCCCCTCTCCGGCTACCTGCCGCCCACCATCCTGGCCCGGCTCGACCCCGACGTCGAGTGGTTTCGCGACATGAACCGCATCGCCGTCGCACTCGAGCGCCAGGCCGGGATCACGGAGGAGTCGCTGGACTCTGTCGACCAGCAGGAGCTCGAGCGTCTCATCGCGGCGATCGCCGGCGTGGGCGAGATCGACCGCGAGCGGGCCGCGCTCCTGGTCCGGCTCGCTCGACTGCTCGAGGCGAAGTACACCCACTCCCCCGATCAGCTGCTGACCATGCTCGACGGCTCGCCGCTGGTCTCGGTGGAGGTCCGATCGCACTTCGTCGCCGCATGCCTGGGCGACGACCACCTCGAGATCGTGCGCGCCGGAAACCGGGTGCTCGCCGAGCTCAAGCAGACCATCGTCGACACCGCGGTCACCGAGGCCGAGGAGAACATCTTCCACAAGCGCCACATCGCGGCCGGAATCCCGTCGATGTACGGCACCTACCGCGAGCCGAAGTTCGACGCCATGGGGCTGATGATCCGCACCATGAAGCTGGTCAGACCCCATCTCGAGGCCTTGGTCGCCGAGTTCAACTACCGCTACATGACCCGGCAGTCGATCCGCGACGCCCACGCCATCCTCGAGCAGATGCTGGCGGGGCTCCGGATCGCGGGCCTCAGGGTGCACCACCTGTCCACCAAGCTCGACCTGCTCGGCCGCGCCCTCGCCCTCGGCAACCTCTCGGCCGAGCAGTACCTCAACGTCTTCGACTTCATGTCCGAAGCGCTCAACGGCGTTGTCGAGACCAACTACCTCTCGCTTCACAACCCGAACCTGCGGCGCATGGCGGGCCAGCTCGCCGCCCGCGACGGCGCCCGCGGCGGTCCGGCGGCCGACCGCGTCAGCGAGGAGCTGTTCCGGGCGCTGATCGCGTCGACCTACGCGATCCAGGAGATGGACGTCTTCCTGCGCCGCATCCTGCGCACCCTGCGGCGGATGACCGCCAACCTCTCGCAGCGGGCCTGCGGCGCGGTGCTCGGTTACACCCCGTCCCGGCTCGTGAGCCACCTCCACGACCCGGTCGAGCCGCACGAGGACCAGCTCAGCCTCGGCTACAAGGGTTTCTCCCTCAAGCGCCTGGCCGAAATCGGTCTGCCGGTTCCCCCGGGATTCGTGATCTCGACCGAGCTGTACCACCTCGAGGAGGCGCTCGGGGACCAGGATGTCGCCGCCGACACCCGGGAGCGGTTGATCGACGCGGTGCGGCGGGTCGAGCTCGCCACCGGACGCCACCTCGGCGATCCCGACCACCCCCTCGTGCTCTCGGTTCGATCGGGCTCGGCCTTCTCGATGCCGGGCATGATGCTCACCATCCTCAACGTCGGGCTCGACCCGAAGGTCGTCGAAGGCATGATCCGCGCCGGCCACCCGGCATGGGGGGCCTGGGACTGCTACCGCCGGTACCTGCAGAACGTGGCGATGGCCCAGGGCGTGCCGCGCGACGTCTTCGACGATGTGATGCAGCGGTTCAAGGACCGACACGGGGTGGGACGCAAGACCGCGTTCACCGCCGAGCAGATGCGCGAGATGACGCTCGCCTACCGGAAGATCGGCGAGGAGCACCAGATCGAGCTCCACGACCAGCCGGACGAGCAGCTCGCGCAAGCCATCCGGCTGGTGACGGCATCGTGGCAGTCGGAGCCCGCCAGGCTTTTCCGCACTCAGGTGGGCACCTCCGACGACTGGGGCACCGCGGTCATCGTCCAGGAGATGAAGTTCGGCAACCTCGGCGACGAGTCGGGGTCCGGCGTCACCTTCACCCGCAACCCGCGCACCTCCACCACCGGCATCGGGCTGTTCGGCGACTTCACGCTGCGATCGCAGGGCGAGGACGTGGTCGGTGGCCTGGTGCGGCCGTACCCGGTCAGCGAGAAACAGCGCCAGGAGTACTCGCCCCACCTCGACATGTCGCTCGAGCTGGCGTTCCCCGACGTCTTCGACCGGCTGCTCCAGATCGCGTCGCTGCTGGTGAACGAGCACGGTTACGAGCACCAGGAGATCGAGTTCACCTTCGAGTCGCCGGATGCCGCCGGCCTCCACCTCCTCCAGGTGCGCCCGATGCGCCTCGTGCGGCAGCACGAGGTCCAGGTCTTCGCGCGCCCCGCCACCATGCGAGACCACCTGCTGGGAACCGGCATCGGCGTCGCCGGCGGAGCGATGGTGGGCCGGGTCGCCTTCACCCGCGACGACGTGCTCGCGCTGCGCGGCGCCCACCCGGGCGAAAAGGTGATCCTGCTGCGGCCCGACACCGTTCCGGAGGACATCCAGCTGGTGGTGGCCGTCGACGGGCTGCTCACCGCCCGCGGCGGCTTCACCTCCCACGCCGCGGTCACCGCCAAACGGCTCGGCATCTGCTGCGTGGTGAACTGCTCGGGTCTCGACGTCTCCGAGAGCGAGCGCTCGGCGCGCATCGGTGACCGCACGCTGGCGCCCGGCGAGGTGATCTCGATCGACGGCTATCAAGGCACCGTCTCCCTCGGTGAGCACGAGGTCACGACATCGGCACTGCCCTATCGTCTGACGTGAAGGAGCGCGCCATGGACGGAACCACTCTGGGCATCAACGGGCTCGGGCGGATCGGCAAGCTGACGGTCTGGCACGAGGTGGGCTCGCGGCGCTTCGGCCGGCTGGTCGTGCACACCGGCCGCCAGGTCGGGAGGTCGCTCGACGACCTCGTCCACTATCTCGGTCACGACAGCACCTACGGGCGCATCGGGCGCTTCCTGAAGGGATTCTCGGGGACCGAGGACCCGATCCGGGTCGTCGACCGCGACCGCGCAACGCTCGAGATCGACGGGATCGAGGTCCAGCTGCTGACCGAGCACCGGGACCCCAAGGACATCGGCTGGCGGGAGCACGGCGCGCGGCTGGTGGTGGACACCACGGGCACCTACCTCGACCCCACCCTGCCGTCCACCCACCCGGGCGGCAGCCTCCAGGGTCACCTCGAGGCCGGCGCCCAGGTGGTGGTGGCGTCGTCGGCCTTCAAGACCAAGGACGGCAGCCGCCGGCTCGAGGACGACAGCGTGATGCTGATCTACGGCATCAACCACGAGCGCTTCGACCCCGGCCGGCACTGCCTGGTGTCGGCGGCCTCGTGCACCACCACCGCGCTCGCCCACATGCTGCTGCCGCTGCTGCGCCACGACCTGACCCACGTCATGCTGACCGCCTCGATGTCCACCGTGCACGCCGCGACCAACAGCCAGAGCGTGCTCGACAAGGTCCCCAAGGCGGGCGCCAAGGACCTCCGCAAGACCCGCTCGGTGCTCAACAACATCATCCTCACCTCGACCAACGCGGCCCGCGCCCTCGAGTCGGTGATCCCCGAGATCGCGACCATCGGCTTCCTCGCCGACTCGGTGCGCGTGCCGATCTCGACCGCGTCGCTGATCATCCTCAACTGCACCTTCCAGTCGAAGCTGGATGACAACGGCGACTCGCTGATCAACCGCGAGACGGTCAACGGGATCTACCGCGACTACGCGCAGGCGCTTGGCTCGGGGGTGGTGCTCTCCGACCGCCAGAACGTGTCGACCGACATGATCGCCGAGCGGTCCGCGGTGGTCATCGAGGGCCACGAGACCCACGCCCGGACCGGCTTCACCCGGGTCGACCTCGGCGAGCTCGCCCTGCTGCCGGACCTGCCGCCGGAAAAGCGGGTGATCGAGATCCCGGTCACCCACCTCAAGGTCTTCGGCTGGTACGACAACGAGCACGGGTCCTACACCCAGCGCATGAGCGACCTCGTGCACTACCTGGCGGACCGGATCGGCTGACGGTCAGTCGAAGCCTCCGCCCGGCAGCGGCCCGTCGGGCCACTGGCCGAAGAAGACCTCGAACCGGATGCCGACGCCCCACGACGGCGTGCGGGGGTCGTCCACTCGCCTGCGCGGCCACGAGACCCCGGCGCCCAGCTCGACGAAGAACCACTCGCGCAGCATCTGCTGCCGGATCACCGTGCGCAACGACCAGCGCTCGAGCGGCACCGGGGCGTCGGTCTCGCCCCTGACCAGGACCGTGTACGCGAGGGCCCGCGGCCCGGGGAGATCCTGGTAGAGAGTCACGTCCGAACGCCACCGGATCCCCCGGGAGGCCTCCGAGACGGTGGCGACGTTCGACCAGCGGACGAAGCGGGTCGGGCCGAGAAGGTGCTCGAGCTCGGCTGCGGTCGTGGCTCCGAAACCGTCGTCGAGACGCCAGAAAGCGGTCTCCCGCAACCTGAGGGCGGAGCGGTGGGAGAAGAAATGGTAGTACCCGTACCGTGCCTGGACGAAGGGAGCGGGCGGCCAGGTCAGCCGGACGCCAACCGAGTAGCGCATCCGGCTGTTCCGCCCCGCGATCGGGGTGTAGCCCAGTCCTGCGAGCCACGCCTGGCCCTCGGTGGCGGTCACGAAATCGGGAGCGACGTTGCGGCCCTCGAGGCGTCCTTCGACGAACTCGTCCTCGTTCTCTCGGGCAACGGTGACGTCGAATCGTTCGTGCAGGTTGGGCAGGGGAATGTTGGCGCGGAAATCGCTCGGAACCTCATACCGGTCGTGCTCGCTCCACCACAGCCCGAGGCCGGCGCGGCCGAACAGCGTCGAGGTGATCTGGTGATCGAAGCGGGCGTCGCCGAAGAACCCGTCGAACCAGCGCGCCGACACGCACACGCTTCGGAACAGACGGTCCCGCGTCAGGTCGATCCACTGGCCGCCCTCGATCAGCGGCGCCGCACAGGGGTCGGCCTCTGCGGCGGGCTCCGCCTGGCTGTCTCCGGTCGGGGCCGCGGGCGTCGTCCCCTCGACCTCGGGCGGCGACGGCGACTGGGCGAGACCATCCCGGGCCAGCAGCGCGAGCAGCAGCAGCCAAGCCGCCCTGCCGACCGTGGACCTCGGCGTCAGGAGCACCCTACGAGGCTAGCCGGGGCCGCCTTTTTCCGCAACGTGGCCTCGAGCCAGCTCGCGCCGGGTCGTGGACCCGCCCCGGCCGCGGTGGCGTAAGATGAGGCGATGGGACATCTCGCGGCCAAAGACGTCCTCCGCGCCGCCGGTGACAAGCTCGACCGGCTGAGCGTTCGCGCACCCTGGTCCGAGGCCCTGCGGCGGGTGCTCGGCGAGCTCTTCACCGCCGAGGAGGCCGACCTCTACGCCCGGATGCCGTACTCGCTGGCCTCAGCGGGCCGGGTCGCCCGGACCGTGGGCGCCGACCGGGCGGAGACCACCGACCGCCTCGACCGGCTCGCGGACAAGGGCCTGGTGCTCGACGTCGAGCTCGGCGGCCGCCGGCTCTACATGCCGAGCCCGATGGTGGTCGGCCTGTTCGAGTTCGCCCTCATGCGGACCGGGCCGGACGTCGACTCCGCGACCCTCGCCCACCTGTTCCACGAGTACCTCGACGAGGGCCGCTTCATGAAGGCGAACCTGGGCCGGGGGCAGCAGGTCTTCATCGTCCGCGCCCTGCCCCACGAAGGAACCGAGGCCGACCACGTCGAGATCCTCGACTACGAGCGCGCCTCGGCGGTGCTCGGCACGGCGAGCCGTTTCGCGGTCGGCCTGTGCGCCTGCCGCCACTCGGCCGAGCACCGCGGCGAACGGAGCTGCGAGGGCAGCCTCGCGGTCTGCACCAGCTTCGACCGGGGGGCCGACTTCCTCGTCCGCCACGGCATGGCCCGGTCGGTGGAGCGAACCGAAATGGAGGACCTCTTCGCCCGCTCGCGCGAGCAGAAGCTGGTCATGAGCGCCGACAACGTGCAGCGTCAGGTCGGCTTCGTGTGTCACTGCTGCAGCTGCTGCTGCCACCTCATCCAGGGTGTGACCCGGTTCGGCTACCCCAACACCATCGTGACCTCGACCCTGATCGCCGCCGTCGACGCGGCGACCTGCCTCGGCTGCGGGAAGTGCGCGAAGGCGTGCCCGGTGGATGCCCTGTCGGGCGCCCGGGTGGGCCGGGCCGAGGCCGCCCCGACGCCGCCGACGCTCGACCAGGGGCTGTGCCTGGGTTGCGGGGTGTGCGCGCTCGCCTGCCCGTCGGGCGCCCTCCGGCTCGCCGACCGCGGCCAGCGAGTCCTCCACCCCGAGACCAGCTTCGAGCGGGTGCTCCTCCAGTGCCTCGAGCGGGGCACCCTGCAGTACCAGCTCTTCGACCACCCCGAGCGGCTCGACCACAGGGCGATGCGGGCACTGGTCGGCGGCTTCCTGAGGCTGCCGCCGGTCAAGGCGGCGCTGATGAGCGACCTGCTGCGCTCCCGCTTCCTGGCGGCGATGCGATCCGGGATCGAGTCGGCCGGCCGCGGCGCGGCCCTCGAGGCCTGACCACCGACCGCACCACCCACAGCCGGCAGACGACGAGGCCCGGATCCCGGTCACCAGAACGGTGCGATGAACGGGACGTCGGTGCGGTCGGTGAGCGCGAGGGCGGCGCGGATGACCAGCCTCTGGAGCTCGGAGTCGCGGGGCCTTCCGAGCGGGAACCCGAGCGGCCACGGCACCTCGAGCGACCGCGGCGGACGCACCTTCGCGGTCACTGCGGGCAGCATGGTGATGGTGGTGGTCACGATGCCTCGGCGCTCCAGCTCGGCGGCGGCCAGACCGGCCGTCTGGTGGCAGACCGGTCACACGGGGACCAGCAGGGCGATGTCCACGCGGTCCGACACCAGCGCGTCGGCGATCGCCGGCAGCGTGTCGCGCTGCAGCCTGCCGGGCGCCGTGATCGAGCCCATCAGCGAGGCGTGCCGCGGCGCCACCGCACCGATCTCGCCGGTCTCGGCAAGCTCTCGCAGCCGGCCGATCGGCATCGCCAGCTCGCGGTCGGCCTCGATGCCCGAGTGGTCGAAGGCCGCCGACCGGTGGTGCTCCTCGAGCGACTGCACGTCGGCGTCGGCAGGAATCACCCGCCAGCTCCAGTCGCCGCCGCGGACGTCCTGGTCGAAGGGCGGATCCCCGGGAACGACCAGGCCGGCCGTCGACACCAGTGCGACCCGGGACTCGCGCAGCGACCCGGCCCGGCGGGCGACCGGCACCGGGTGCACCCGCCGCCACCGGTAGGTGGCCATGAAGACGCGCACCGCGAGCGGGAGCTGCCTGTTTTCCACCATCCCGCCAAGTGTATCCGTGCACAGCCCCTCCCCGCGCCCTACATTGCATGCAGGGGCAAACGACGCAGACCGTGGTCCGGTCCGGGAGGGAGGCACCATGGACCCGTCCGTCGATCGTGTCGAGATCCTCTGCCCTCGCTGCGGCGAGGGATTCACCGGGAGTGACGCGGAGATCGCCGACCGCTCCCCGGCGCTGGACAGGGCCCTGGGACGCAGCGTGCGCTGCCCCCACTGCGGCTCGGCGATTCCGTTCGACGAGCTCGCGCTGCGCGAGGACGAGCTGCTCGAGGCCCTGCGCCTCGACTGACCGGCGACTGCGCGCCTGGCCGCACCCTCAGCCCGGATGACTCGACCACTCCGGGTGAGAGGTCGAGCTGTGCGATGCACTTCGGTCGGGATTGACTCCACGTGTGGGCTGTGGCGGTACACTCTCCGACCGGAGCGTGGTGCCGAGCCCACGCTTCTCACCGGGATGACAGCTGCGAATCCGCCGGCGTCACACCGGTGAGGACAGCAGGCACAGGGAGGTCGCGGTGGAGCCCGAGTTCGAGCCGTACCGGATCCGCGTGGTCGAGCCGCTCACCCCGTCGACCCGCACCGAACGCGAGAGCTGGATCCGGGAGGCCGGCTACAACCCCTTCCTGCTCCGCTCCGAGCAGGTGCTGATCGACCTCGTGACCGACTCCGGGGTGTCGGCGCTGTCGGTCCCGCAGTGGGCGGCGATGCACGGCTCCGACGAGTCTTTCTCGGGCTCACGGTCGTTCTACCGGTTCGCCGACGCGGCGCGGGCCCTGTTCGGCCACCGCCACGTCATCCCCTGCCACCAGGGCCGGGCGGCCGAGCATTTGCTGTGCTCGGCGGTGGTCAGGCCCGGCCAGGTGGTGCTCGGCAACACCCTCTTCGCGACCACACGGGCCAACATCGAGGCCGCCGGAGGCGAAGGGCACGACCTGCCGATCGCGGCCAGCCGCGACCCCCTCGACCCCCACCCGTTCAAAGGCGACGTCGATCTCGCGGCCCTCGAAGGCAGCCTCGACCGGCTCGGGCGAGACCGGATCGCCTTCGTCGTGCTGACCGTCACCGACAACTCCGGCGGCGGCCAACCGGTCAGCCTCGCCAACCTGCGCGCGGCCTCCGGGCTGTGCCGGGCGCGGGATGTGAAGCTCCTGCTCGACGCCGCCCGGGCCGCCGAGAACGCCTACCTGATCAAGCTCCGCGAGGCGGGTCAGGAGCAGCGTACGCCGCGGGAGATCGCCCGCGAGCTCTTCGCCCTTGCCGACGGGGTCTTCATGAGCGCCAAGAAGGACGCGCTCGGCAACTGCGGCGGTCTGATCTCGATCGACGACGACGAATGGGCCGAGTTGATCCGGGTCCGGCTGCTGGTCTCGGAGGGCATCCCGACCGCCGGCGGCCTCGCCGGGCGCGACCTCGAGGGCATGGCGGTGGCCCTCGACGAGATGCTCGACGAGGCCCACCTGGCCTGGCGGGTGGCGACGGTGGAGCGCCTCGGCCGGCAGCTGGCCGAGGCCGGTGTTCCGGTGGTCCGCCCGTTCGGCGGCCACGCCGTCTACGTCGACGGACGCACCTTCTGCCCCCACCTGCCCGACGAGCTGCTGCCGGCCTGGTCGCTGTCGGTCGCCTACTACGTCGACTCCGGAGTGCGGACCTGGGAGACCGGCAACGTCATGGGCGGCCGCCCCGACCCGGAGACTGGGAGGTGGCGCTGGCCGGCCCTCGACCTCATGCGGCTCGCGATCCCGCGCCGGGTCTACACCCGCAGCCACCTCGACTACGCCGCCCGAGCCCTGGTCGGGCTCCACCGGCGCCGGCACGAGATCGGCGGCCTGCGGTTCGTGACCCGGCCCGCCGCACTCGCCCAGTTCGTGGCCACCTTCGAACCGGTCGTGGGCTGACCCCATCAGAGGAGCACAAACGCTCGCGCGCGAGCTCGTGCACCGTCCGCCCTCCGGCAATCACGCCTTGACAGAGCGCGAAGTCGGCCGGACATTCATGGCAGGGGGGTGAGCATGCGCGCTGCGACTGCACTGGTTGTCGCCCTGGCGGCATCGTGGCCCGTCGCCGGGCAGCAGGTCGGGGTCGAGGTCGGGACCTCACAGCAGGACCCGACGGCCCGGCCGTCCTCCGATCTCGGGCTGCGCGAGCTCGGCACCTTCGTCAACCCGCCGATCCTCGAGCCGAGCGAGCCCGCGGCACAGGAGACGGCGACGCCGCGCCGCGAGCTGCGCCTCGACCTGTCGAGCCTCCCGGCCCTCGCGCCCGGAGAGTGGAAGCTGTTCCCCGATCAGTACCTGTCCGCGAACGCGGCCCTCGAGCCGGTGTGGACGCGGGAGGGCAAGCTCGGCCTGTGGGGCGACTACCCGTCCGGCGCCCGGCCCGGGTCCGCACCGCCCGCGGTCATCGCCCTCGCCACGGCGATCCGTTGGGACTTCGGCGAGGACGGCGGGCTCGACATGAGCCTGTTCTCGCTCAAGCCCAAGCAGTGGGACGATCTCGACACCTGGGAGAAGATCGGCTGGGTGACCAGCCGGGCGTCCGCGATCGCCGGCGCCGCGATCCTGCTCGACTCGTTGTTCTGACCCCGGTCCGGCGACACCCACCGCCGCCCCGACGACGTTCCCATCGTGCCCGATCTGCCCTACACTCGAGCCATGCCAGGCCCCACCCGAACCCTCGTCGACGCCGTCGCGTCGCAGACTGCGGATGCCCGACTCGTCTACCTCTTCGGGTCCTCCTGCACGGCGCACGAGCGCCACGACAGCGACCTGGAGCAGTTCACCGCGGCGGTGCTCGCCGCAACCCTTGCCGGCGCCTCCGACTGACCGTCTCAGCCGACCCGCCAGTGCCGGTTCTCGGCCGCCCAGGCTTCGAGCACCTGGCGGGGCGGACGGGCCAGCGTCACCTTCGCGGTCGCTGTCACCGAGCCGTCCGGCAGCAGCAGCTCCGCCTCGGCGTGGGCGCGACGGTCGCTGCGCTCGAGCAGCCGGCCGACCACCTCCAGTGCAACGCCGGTCGGGGTCGGGCGCCGGTAGGCGACCTCGAGCTTGAGGGTCACCATCAGGTCGTCGGCGCCGCCGTCCATGAGGACGGTGCGGCCGGCGGTCTCGTCGAGTATGGCGCCGACAACGCCGCCGTGGGCGACGCCCGGGTAGCCGTTGAAGTGCTCCGGGATGGTCACGGTGCCGCGGATCTCTCCCGCCTCGCGGTCGTTGGCCCACCGCAGCTTGAGCCCGACCGGGTTGTCCCGACCGCAGACGAAGCAGGTTCGTGAGCTGGGCTGCCACTCGTTCACGGCGACCTCCGCCCCGCCATGATGCACCACCCGGTGCCGAGCTGACTCACCCGAGCTGCTGGCGGAACCGGAGCCGGGCGAGCGTGAGGATCGCCAGCCCGAGTCCGAGCAACGCGAGACCCTGGGGCCACAGCACCTCGAGACCGACGCCCTTGAGGAAGACCCCCCGGAGCACCTGGACGTAGTAGCGCAGCGGAACCGCGTAGGTGAACCACTGGAACACGCGCGGCATGTTCTGGATCGGGAAGATGAAGCCGGACAGGTAGATCTGCGGCAGCATGAAGACGAAGGTCGCGATCATCATCGCCTGCTGCTGGGTCCGGGACGAGGGTCGAGACCAGCAGGCCGAGGCCGAGGGTGCAGAGCATGAACGGCAGCGTCAGCACAGCCAGCACGCCGAACGAGCCGCGCAGCGGCACCTGGAACCAGAACAGCACCACCGGCAGCGCGGTGAGGATCTCGACCGTACCGACCAGGGCGTAGGGCACGAGCTTGCCGACGATGATCGCGCCCGGGCTGAGCGGCGTCACCAGGAGCTGCTCCATGGTGCCGAGCTCGGTCTCGCGCACCATCGCCATCGAGGACAGCATCATGGTCATCACCATGATGATCATGGCCAGCACCCCGGGCACCATGAAGTACCGGCTCAGGAGGTCCGGGTTGTAGCAGCACCTGCGGCCGCAGGTCGAGCGGGAGCCGGACGCCCTCGGCTCTCGGCCACGTGCTGGAGCACGCCCGGCGGCGTAGGACAGGCCGAGGGTGCCGACCATGGCGTCGGAGCCGTCGGCCACGAGCTGGACCGTCGGCCGGGCGGCCGGCGGCGCGGTCGGCGGCGAAGCCGGACGGGATCGTCGAGCGCGATCCGCGCCCGGCCGCTGTCGAGCCACGCGGTCGAGCCGGTCGCTCGACGCGACGCTCGGCGACCTGGCGGAAGTAGGTCGAGCGCGGTGAACGCGTCGCACCAGCTCGCGGCTCGCCCGGGTGTGGTCGAGGTCGCAGACCGCCAGCTCGACCCGGCGCACGTCGGTGGTCGCCGCGTAGCCGAGGATGGTCAGCTGGACCACCGGCGCGATGAACAGGATCGGCAGGATCTTCGGGTCCCGCCTGAGCTGCAGCAGCTCCTTGACCAGGATGTTGATCAGCGTCGCGCATCACAGGCTCCGGACGGTGCGGACGGTGGCCGAGCAGGCAGGACCACGGCGCCGTAGGCGATCAGGGCGAGCGCGTCGTTCCACCACACCTCGGGACCGACCCCCTTGAGCACGATCTCGCGCAGGGCGGCGATGAAGTAGCGCGCCGGGACGATGTGCGAGATCACCTGGAGCGAGCTTCGGCATCGACGAGATCGGGAAGATGAAGCCCGACAGCAGCAGGGTCGGCAGCATCGACGACAGCAGCGCGATCTGGAACGCGACCTGCTGGGTGTCGGCCAGGGTCGACAGGAACATGCCCCAGCCGAGGCCGCCGGCCAGGAAGAGCACGGTGACCAGCGCCGAGCCAGCAGGATCGAGCCGCGGATCGGGACCTCGAACAGCGCCCAGGCCAGGGTCAGCGAGCCGGCGGCCGACAGCCGACGCCACCAGCAGGTACGGCAGCGTCTTGCCGAGCAGCAGCTCGATGGCCAGCAGCGGGGTGGCGCGCAGCGACTCCATGGTGCCGCGCTCCTTCTCCCGCACCACCGCCAGGGCGGTGGCGATCACCGAGGTGACCATGAGGATGAAGGCCAGCAGGCCCGGGCACCAGGAAGATCGAGGACTTGAGGTCGGGGTTGTACCAGACCAGCGGCGACGCCGCAGATCGGCGGCGCGAGCTGCGGACGTCGAGCAGCCGCGGGCGTCACCGAGGCGACGATCTGTCGGGCGTAGCCGAGGATCGTGTTGGCGGTCTGCGAGTCCGAGCCGTCGAGCACGAACTGGAGCGAGGTCGGTCGTCCGCCCGGCGACGTCGGCCCCGAACTCGGCCGGGATCACCAGCGCCGCCTGGGCGCGCGCCGGAGTCGAACAGCGGCGTCGAGGGCTCGGGTTCCGTCGAGGGCGCGCGACGGGCACGAAGTAGCCGCTCTTCGAGGAACGCCTCGACCACCTCTCGCGAGGCGCGCGGTGCGCGACAGGTCGACGACCGCGAGCCGGATGTCCTGGACGTCGAAGCTGAGCGCGTAGCCGTAGATCAGCAGCAGGATCACCGGCATGCCGAGCAGCGCCACCGCCGTGCGCCAGTCGCGCTTGAGCTGGAGCAGCTCCTTGACCGTGATCGCGAGGATGCGGCGGATCATGCGGAGCGCCTCGCCTCGGCGTCGCGGATGACGTGAATGAAGACGTCCTCGAGGGAGGGCGTCGATCGGCTCGCACCGCGACCGGGGCGAACCGCCGCTCCGGCGAGGCCGCGCTCGACGTCCCTCGCCAGCGCCGGGTCCGTCGACGACGGCGTGCAGCCGGTCGCCGAACAGGGCGGCGTCGGACGACCCCGGGCAGCGCCTCGAGGGCGGTCAGGGCCTGGCGGCGCGCGCGCGCACTCGACCTCGAGCACGGCGCCGGCGGAGAAGATCCGCTTGAGCGCGGGCACCGAGTCGAGCGCGAGCAGCCGGCCGGCGTGCATCAGCGCGACCCGGTGGCAGCGCTCGGCCTCGTCCATGTAGTGGGTGGTGACGAAGACCGTCGTGCCCTCGGCCGACAAGGTCGTCGATCAGGTCCCAGAAGCGCCGCCGCGCCTCCGGGTCGACGCCCCCGGTGGGCTCGTCGAGGAACACCACCGGCGGCTCGTGGAGCAGGGCGCAGGCCAGCGCCAGGCGCTGGCGGTAGCCGCCGGGGAGGTCGCGCACCAGATCGTTGCGCCGACGCTCGAGACCGCCGATCTCGATGCGCCCAGCGCTGCCGGCGCCTCGCACGCGCGCTCCCCCACAGCCGGTAGGCGCCGCCCCAGAAGCGCAGGTTCTCGTCCACCGTGAGGTCGCCGTAGAGCGAGAAGCGCTGCGACATGTACCCGATCCGGGTCTTGATCTCGTGCGCCTGGGTGGCGACGTCGAAGCCGGCCACGCGTGGCGGAGCCGGCGCTCGGCGCGAGCAGACCGCACAGGATCCGGATCGTGGTCGTCTTGCCGGCGCCGTTGGAGCCCAGGAAACCGAAGATCTCGCCCGGCGCGACCTCGAACGAGACGCGGTCGACGGCGGTGAAGGCGCCGAAGGTCCGGGTCAGCTCCCGGGCGGTGACCACGGGCTCGGCTGCGGCCCGGGCCACGGCGGTCGCGGCGCTCATCGTCCCACCGCCCGGTCGAGGCCCGCGGCGGCGATCCACGCGCCGGCGCGGGTGCGGATCTGCGCCAGCTCGGCGTCGGCGAAGTCGGCCTGGGCGTCGAGCATCTCCTGGATCGGCGCCAGCCCCGCCGCATACCGCTCGCGGGAGGACCGCTCGCGCGCCTCGGCGGCCCGGCGCGAGGCGTCGGCCGCGGGAACGGCGTCGAGCGCCGCCTGGAGCCTGAGCCGAGCACTCTCGACCGCGAGCCGCACCTGGCGAGCGAGCTCCTCACGGTCGGCGGAGGCCGCGGTTCGCTGGGCGCGGACCGTGGCGACTTCCGAGCGCACGCGGTCCCCGTCGAAGAGCTTCCAGGTCGCCATCACGCCCACGCTCCAGGAGTCGTTCCAGGTGTCCTCGAGGGGGAGGAAGCGCTGGTTCGGCCGCGCGAGGTCCCACTCGGCGGAGAGCCCGACCGAGGGCTTACGGCCGGCATCGACCGCCCGCTCCCGTGCCGCCAGGGCGTCGATCTGCGCCTGGGCGACGCGCAGCTCCGGCCGGCGCTCGACCGCCTCGGCGACGAGGCCGTCCAGCGCCGACGGCGGCGCCGGCACCATCATCGTGCCCGCGTCGGCGAGCTCCACCGGAGTGCCCGCTGCGAACCCAAGCAGGGATCGCAGGGCGGCGAGGGCATCATCGCGGTCCGCGGTGGCCCGCACCACGTCGACGTGGGCGGCCTCGGCCCGGGCCTCGGCCGCCGAGCACGTCGGCGTCGACCGCCATGCCGGCCGCACGCATCGCCTGCGCGTCGTCGTGAAGGCGGCGGGCGCGGACCTCCCGGGCCTCGGCCGCATGCAGCGCTGCGTCGCTGGAGACTGCCTGCCAGTAGGCGGCCCTGGCCGCGTAGCGCAGCTCGACCACGGTCAGGTCGCGGGCTCGGTCGGTCGCTTCGAGGTCGTGGCGGGACGCCTCGCGGCCGGCGCTGATCGCCCCGCCGGTGTACAGCGGCTGGGTGACGGCAAGATCGGCCAGGTAGGTCGTCTCGATGCTGGGGAAGATCACCTGGGGTGGCGCGCCCGGCCCGTTGAGCGGGGCGGAGAACTCCGGCACCGCGCTGCGCTGGGAGACGACGGCCGAGGTGGTCACCGTCGGCAGACGCTGGGCGTCGGCGGACGCCACCGCCGACTCGGCGCTGGTGCGGCGGGCGTCGGCCGCAGCGACCCGCGCCGAGGCCTCGACGGCGAGCCGCGCCGCCGCCTCCGCGTCGAGGTGGACCGTGTCGACTGCACCCGCGGTCGATGCGATACCCAGGACGACCACCGCCAACGCCCGGGTGGAGCGAGGAAACGAGATGCTCATGATGCCTCCGGAGTCACCGCCGTCGCGGTCGACCGGGTGAGGTAGAGGAAAGCGTCCTCGAGGCCGGGTCGGATGGCCCGGACCTCGGCCTCGATGCCGGCAGCGGCGAGAGCGCCGCGAACGGTGGCGGCCGCCTCGCCGTCACCTTCGAGCCGTGCGTGGAGGGTCGTCCCGAAGACCGCGACGTCGACCACTGCCGGGTGTGCTTCGAGCGCCGCGGTGGCCGCCGTGCGCTCGCGCACCGTCACCTCGACCACCGCGCCGGGGAGCATCGCCGGCACCTCGCCGGGGCGCTCGTCGGCGAGCACGCGGCCCTCGTGCATCAGCACCACCCGCGTGCAGCGCTCGGCCTCGTCGAGGTAGGGCGTCGCCACGAGCAGGGTGAGTCCGGTGCCGACCAGCTCGGCGAGCAGGCGCCAGAACTCCCGACGTGTCACCGGGTCGACGCCGGTCGTGGGCTCGTCGAGGAGCAGCATCTCGGGCGAGTGGATCAGCGTGCAGGCGAGCGCCAGCTTCTGCTTCATGCCGCCCGAGAGCCGGTCCGCGATGCGGTCGCGGAAGCTCCCCAGACCGACCAGCTCGAGCAGGTGAGTGCGCCGCTCCCGCCACCCCTTGACCCCGTACATGAGGGCGAAGAACTGCACGTTCTCGTCGACCGTGAGGTCGCCGTAGAGCGCGAATCGCTGCGCCAGGTAACCGAGCCGGTGGTGGAGCGCCCGGCGGCCGGCCCAGCAGTCGGCGCCCATCGCCACGACGGTTCCGGCAGTGGCCCGCTTGAGGCCCGCGAGGACGCGCAGGGTCGAGGTCTTGCCGGCGCCGTCGGGGCCGATCAACCCCACCACCTCGCCGGCGCGTACCTCGAGCGAGAGCCCGCGCACCGCCTGGTTGGCGCCGTAGCGCACGACCAGGTCACGCGCCGCGACCAGGGGCTGATCGCTCACCGGGCGCCCCCCGGCTCGGTGTGACCGTCGAAGTAGGCGTCCGCCGGCATCCCGGGCTTGAACACGCCATCCGGGTTGGCGAGGGCGATCTTGATCCGGAACACGAGCTTGGCCCTCTCCTCCGGGGTCTGGACGTTCTTGGGGGTGAACTCGGCGACGGCTGAGATGAACGAGACCTTGCCCTGGAAGGGCTGGTCGCGGCCGTCGACGCGGACCTCGACCGGATCGCCGAGGCTGACGCGGGACAGGCTCGGCTCGTCGACCCACACGTTGAGCCACGGTCGGCCGATGTCGGTCAGCACCGCCAGCGTCGCTCCGGGCGGCAGCACCTCGCCGGGCTCCGCGACGCGCTCGGTCAGCACACCATCGGCGGGCGCGAGCACCGTGGCGTCGGTGATGTGCTGCTGGATCGCCTCCACCTGGGCGAGCGCCGCGGCGTGCTGCGCCCGCGCCGCCTCGATCTCCTGCCGGCGCGGACCGGCAATGAGCTTGTCGAGCTGGGCGCGGGCCGCGGCCACGGCTCGCTCCGCCACCTCGCGCCGGGTCCGGGCGTCGTCGCGCGCCTTCTCGGTTGCGGTGCCGCGGTCGGCGAGGCCCTCGAGCCGGCTGAGGTCGCGCACGGCCGCGTCGAGCTCGGCCTGGGCCTGGGCGAGCTGGTCCTCGGCGCGCTGGACGTCCTCGCGCCGGGTCCCGGCAAGGAGCAGGCGGAGCTGCGCGTCGGCGCCGTCGACCCGGGCCCGAGCCTGGGCGAGCTGGTGCCCGGCGTCGACCGCGTCAAAGCGGGCCACGAGATCGCCGACGTGCACGATGTCGCCCTCGTGCAGCGGCGCCTCGAGCAGCCGGCCGCCGACCGTGGCGGCGAGCCGGACCTCGGTCGCCTCGATGTGGCCGGAGGCGTGGATCGCCCCGTTGTCCCGTTCGCCACGACATCCGGCAGCCAAACCGGCAGTAACAGCGAGAACCGTGATCACGGTCAGGATGCGGTTGGGTGAGGTCATGAGCTTCCTCCGGCAGGGGCTCGGGCAACGGTTGACATCAGTCCTTTGTGGATCGAGGAGACGACGCCCGAGTGCCGGGTGCGGAGATCCCCTCGAGCAGCAGGTCGCTCAGGAAGGCCGCAATGTCGGCCGACGAGCCCGGAAGACCGACCTCGGGTCGCAGCTCCGCCGCACGCTGGCGCAGCGGCGCCAGGGCGTTGACGAACACCACCGTGCCCACGATCGCGAGGTGGGTGAGCACCGGCTCGGTGCGCCGGAACTCGCCCGCCGCAACGCCCTCGCCCAGCAGCCCGGCCACGGTGTCGACCACCTCGAGCATGCGCGCCAGCACCTCCGGAGGGAGGGTGGCCGCGCCGGAGGCGACCTCGCGCAGGACCATCCGCGGATGGTCCGGGTACTGCTGCACGATGCGCGTGAGCTCCGTGACGACCGCGACGAGGCGGGTGCGCGGGGAGCCCCCGGCGTCCCGAACCTGGGCGAGAGCGTCCGCGACCCGGTCGAAGTTCCGCATCAAGACGGCCGAGTACAGCACTTGTTTGTCGCCGACGTGGTAGTACAGCATCGCCTTGTTGACCCCGGCGCGGGCGGCGATGTCGTCGACCCGCGCGCCGGCGAAACCGACCTCGGCGAAGACCGACGAGGCCGCGTCGAGGATGCGCTCCCGGGGCGTGTCCGGCGGGTCTGCGGCGGGTTCGGGGTCCACTCGGCCACCTCCTTAACTAACCAGTCGGTTAAACCGACAAGTTAGTTATAGGGCGCCGGCACGTGCGTGTCAAGGGCCCTGACCTCCCCTCCCCCGGACGACCGGGTCCCCGGACAGACCACGAGCCGCCCCGAAGGGCGGCTCGTGAGAAGACAGCGGGCTCGCGATCGTCAGACGCGGCCGCGCTCGATCTCCTTGAGGAAGCCCATGAACTCGCGTCGGTGCTCCTCCTCGTCGGCCAGCGCGGTGATCGCGAGGTCCTCGGTCGCCGGGTCGAACCCCGATGCGAGCTCGATCACCTTCTTGTACTGGGCGATCGCTCCTTCCTCCGCCGCGATCACGCCACGGATCACGAACTCGATGTCGGTCGTGTCCTGCGGCGGCTGCAGCTTGGCCTGGTCAAGGGTCAGTGCCATCGACCCGGGGACCTGGCCGCCGATGGTCTTGATCCGGTTGGCCAGCAGCTGGGCGTGCTGGAGCTCGGTGGGCACGTCGGCCGCGAGCTCGTCCTTGATGTGTTTGGCGCGCACGCCGTCGAGGTTGACGGAGAGCGCGATGTAGTTCATCACGGTTTCGAGCTCCATGTTGTAGGAGCGGCTCAGGGCGGCGATGATCGCCTGGTTGCGTTCGGAATCGGCCATCTCGTGTCTCCTCTCGTGGCGAGGATGCTCGCGGCCGGGCCGCGGCACGCCTCTGGGATCACCGGGAGCAACAGGGCACGAGATCGGAACCATTCCGAAAAACTCCGGGTACAGACCCCACCCGCTCCCCGCTCAGCGTCAGACCTCAGGAATCACGAAGGACGCCAGGTCCGGGGGTGGATCCGGATACCGCAGCCCCATCCCCTTCAGGACGTCGAGGAGGATGTTCGACACCACCAGGTTGCGGTACCACTTGTGGTTCGCCGGCACCACGTGCCACGGCGCCCACTCGGTGCTGCAGCGGCTCAGCGCGTCCTCGTAGGCGGCCTGGAACTCTCTCCACAGGGCGCGGTCCTCGAGGTCCCCAGGGTTGAACTTCCAGTGCTTGTCGGGCCGGGTCTGACGCTCCCTGAGCCGCTGGGCCTGCTCGTCGGCGCTGATGTGGAGGAAGAGCTTGACGATGGTGACGCCGCTCGCCGTCAGACGCCGCTCGAAGTCGTTGATCTGCTCGTAACGCTCGCGCCAGACCTTCTTCGGAACCAGGTTCTTCACCCTCACCACCAGCACGTCCTCGTAGTGGGAGCGGTTGAAGACTCCGACCATTCCCCGCCGCGGGACGGCCTTGTGGACCCGCCACAGGAAGTCGTGGGCCAGCTCCTCCTCGGTCGGCACCTTGAACGCGGTCACCTGCACGCCCTGGGGATTGAAGGCGCCGAAGACGTGCGTGATGGTGCCGTCCTTGCCGCCGGTGTCCATCGCCTGCAGGACGATCAGGAGCGCCTTCTCGCCGCTCGCGTAGAGCCGCTCCTGGAGCAGGGTGAGCTGCTCCTGCCCGCGGGCGGCCAGGGCGCGTGCACGCTTCTTGTCGAGGTCTCCGGTTGCGCCTGCGTCGGGCCTGGAGAGCCGGCAGCGGCGGCCCGGCGTGACGAGATGTCCTC
Source organism: uncultured Acidobacteriota bacterium (assembly GCA_963714745.1). GTDB lineage: Bacteria > Acidobacteriota > Thermoanaerobaculia > Thermoanaerobaculales > Sulfomarinibacteraceae > CAVQPK01. The sequence goes on along the minus strand of CAVQPK010000002.1, from coordinate 2,229,006 downwards.
GGTGTTCGGCCACGGCACACCTCCATGGATCTCTCGCACCCGAGCATACCCCGGCATACCGCCCGCCCGTGGCGCGGTCGTCGAACGCAGGGGACCGCCGGGGAGGCGCACGATGACCCGATCCACCCGATTCGAACCACTCTTTTCCGCCATCGACGCTCAGGACGTCGAGCCCGTGATCGCCGGCCGTCAGCGCTCGAACGACTCCCGGCGCGCGGCCTGGCTCAGCGGCACAAGGTAGCTCATCGGATCCGTCACCACCTTCGCCCGGGCCTCGGCGAGGCCGGTCGCGCCGGCGTAGCTGACCGCCGACTGGAGGTGGCCGCGAATCCGCCCGAGCACCTCGGCCACCGGACCCTTGTAGGGCACCTGGACCTCCTGGCCCTCGGCCGGGGTGTCGAAGGCTTCCTCGATCTCGTCGGCTCCGTTGGCGTCGTAGAGCGACTCGAACACCGCCTGCGGGGAGGTCATGCCGCGGTAGATCTTGCGCTTCTGGAGGGTCGCGGGGTCCTCGATCACGTGGCCCGGCGACTCGTCCGTTCCCGACAGGGCGCTGCCGAGCATCACCGTCGAGGCGCCGCAGATCAGGGCGAGGAAGATGTCCTTGTCGTGGGCCACGCCCCCGTCGGCGACGATCGGCACCTCGTCCCCGAGGGCGCACCACGCCTCGCGGATCGCCTGCAGCTGGGGCACGCCGGCCGCGGTCTCGAGCCGGGTCCGGCAGCCGCGCCCCGGACCGACGCCGACCTTGACCGCGCTCGCGCCACGCTCGGCGAGGAACCGGGCCCCTTCGCCGGTGGCCACGTTGCCGCACACCAGCGGCACCTCCGGGAAGCTCCTCCGCACCGCCTCGATCGCCTCGCCCATCACGCTCGAGTGGCCGTGGGCGATGTCGATCACCAGGCAGTCGGCCTCGGCCTCGACCAGCGCGGCGGCGCGCTCCTCGAAGTCGCCGCGGGCGCCGATCGCGGCCGCAACCAGGAGACGGCCCTTGCGGTCCTTCGACGAGTGCGGCCGGCGCCGCGAGACCATCAGGTCGCGCAGCGTGATCAGCCCCTGGATCCGCCGCTCCCCGTCGACCAGCGGCAGCCGCTCGACCCGGTGGTCGAACATGATCCGCTCCGCATCCTCCTCGGATACCCCGAGGGGACGGGTCACGAGGCGCTCGAAGGGCGTCATGAACTCGTCGATCGGGCGCTCGTCGGTGCCGTCGAACCACGGCATGTCGCGCGCGGTGAGCAGCCCTGCGAGCAGCCCCGAACCCTCGCGCTCCTCGATCAGGATCGCGTTGATCGCGTGCCGCCGGGCGAAGGCCCTCGCCTCGCGAACCGTGGTGCCGCGCGGCAGCCGCCACGGCGACTCGATCACCGCGCCGTGGCTGCGCTTGACCCGGCGGACCATCTCGGCCTGACGCTCGATCGGCATCGCGCGGTGGATCACGCCGACGCCGCCGTCGAGGGCCATCGCCTTGGCCATCTCCCCCTCGGTGACGGTGTCCATGTTGGCCGAGACGATCGGCAGCCCGACCCTCAGCGTGGAGGTCAGCCGCGACTCGAGCGAAACCGCCCGACGGGAGCCGGCCACCCCGCGTTGAGGCCGGAACAGGAAGTCGTCGAAGGTCCGGCCGGTGAACCGTTGGTCGAGGAGCCGCTCTGCCATTCCGCCTCCGTCCGCGGCCGCACGGCCGCCGCTGCCAGTCTACCCTGCGACCACGAGACGGCGACGGTCCCTGCCCTGAGACGGTCCGCGGCGCGTCCGGCCACGGTCCGGACCGAGATCGCGAGTCGCTGGATTCAGTCGGCCGGCTCCAGCGCCCCTTCGACCAGCCACCGCTCGAAGAGCTGACGCACGCGGTAGCTGTCGACCTTGGCCTGCGCCTCGACCTCGACCGGCGAGCTCCCCCCGGCCGCCATGCGCCAGACCTCCCGCACCAGGTCGGGATCACGCTCGTTGGAGACGGCCCCCGGACGGCGTCCGGTGGCACGGAACCGCGCCTCCGCCGGAACCAGCGCCGAGGCCCGCTGGAGCTCGTCGTAACGGCGCATGCCCTCGAGCAGGACCGAGGTGACCGAGTCCAACGGGCCCTCGTCGCCTGACGGCGGAGCCTCGTCGCCGCGGTTGACGAAGACGAACCGACCCGGGGCCGGGCGCTCCAACAGCTGATACACGGCGGTCTCGCGCCGCAGGCTGCCGGCAGTGGCGTCGCTCAGCTGGCCGCGCACGATCGTCACGCTGGCGGCGGCCGCGCCGCCGGGGTCGAAGAGGGTGAGCACGCCGCTGAGCTGGGAGTCGGCGAGATTCTGGAGCAGGTTCGGGAGCCCGAAGAGCTGGAGGTCGCCGGACAGCGAGGCCGTGGGACGACCCTCGGGCTCGGGCGCCGAGCCCAGGTGGGCGAGAGCCCGACCTGCCGGCTCGGCGAACGGCTGGCCCGCGTACTGGCTCGCGATCTGGCTCAACACCTGACGGACCGGGGGGACGTCCGTCCCGGCCAACGCCTCGATCAGACTGGTGATGTGCTTGGCCCGCCGGGGCGTGGTGACGGCGATCCCGAGCACCTTCGTGGGCAGCTCGTCGCGCAGGGCGCCGACCAGGCGCTCGACCAGCTCGGGGTCGTCGGACAGGTCCTGGGACCCCAGGCGGGCGAGCCGGCTGGAGGTGTCCCCGAGCTGGGGACGGCGCTTCATGCCGTGGTTCGCCACCGACCGCCGCGCCGTCCGGCTCGGGCTCCGAGCCATCAACGCGATCGCGCTGTCGAGCAGGCCGAGGAGGTCGTCCGCGCTGTGCGGCACCTGCTTCGTGCCCAGCAGGGCGTCCTCGAGCTCGGACACCCTCGCGGCGAGGGCGACGTCGGCGCGCTCGTGGCGCAGCTGGCCGAGGGCGGACAGGGCCTCGCGCACCAGCGGCAGCGGCGCGGACAGCTCCGACACGTGAACCAGCACGTCGAGCTCGGTGGCCAGGTCGAGCTCGTCGTGTCGGGGGACCGAGCGCAGCAGGTACACCAGGTTGCGCTCGAAGTGCCAGGGCAGCCGCCGCGTGCCCGCCATTCCGTCGCGAAGAGTCGCCAGGGCCGCGGCGCGGGCCCGGTCGCCGTGCACCGTCAGCAGCGCGATCAGGGTGCGTCGCCGGTCCCGCTTGTCCTCGACCTCGAGCTCGCCCAGCAGCTCCTCCGGGCCGAGCTGGGGGAAGAAGCTCATCACCCGGCGCAGCAGCTGGTGCTGCTCCTCGGCCTCGGCCGTCACCCGGAGCCGTGCCGGGTCGAGGATCGGGTAGGCCTGGCCGACCACCGACTTGAAGACGGTGGCGTCAACCGTCCGCTTCTCGACCATGCGCTGGGCCAGGTCGAGCAGCGTGACCGCCCGCCCCAGCGACCCCGAGTTGAACTCCTCCACCGCGGTCGTGACCAGCTCGCTGAACCGGCCGTGACCCGCGTCGTGCTCGCGCGACAGGCCGACGATCTGCTCCATCGCCTGGACCGCGCCGAACGGCGAGGCCTGGCCCCGGCCCGGCGCCCAGTCCGGCAGTGTCTGCGCCAGGGCGCGCAGCGGGCTGGCGCCGAGCTCCTGAACGCCGAGCGAGCGCAGCATCCCGAGCTGGGTCTCGAGCTCGGCCCCGGTGCGCGCCGTCCGCGCCACCTCGGCCAGCACCTCGGCCAGCAGGTCGCGGGTCACCAATCCGCCACCGGGAACGGACGGCGCCTTGGTGCCCGAGGGCGGCGTGGCGGCGTCCGCCAAACCGCTGTCGGCCGCAACGGCCGGTCGGCCCGTCCCGCCGCGCGCCACCGGCTCGATCCGACCCGCTCCTCCGGTCGAGCCCGGAACCAGCGCGAGCCGGTCGAGCAGCAGAGTCAGGCGTCCGAGGCCCTGGGCCATCGCGGCAGAGTAGTCGGCCGCCGCCGCACCTCCCGGGACTGGCGCCGCCGCACCCGGTCGTCCGGACATTCTGGACTCCGGCGTATCCGACGGATCCGGGTCCCCGCGCAGCGGACGGTGCAGAACGTCCGGTCGGGCCGCCATCACGATCTCGGCGGCCCCGAGGCGCTCGAGGTCGTTCGCCAGCGCCCGGCGGTAGGCCTCGGGACAGACCTCCAGGAGGTGGGGTCTCAACCCGTCCAGCAGGCTCGCCATCTGAACGGCGGGGACCAGCTCGAGCTCCGCGAGCAGGTGGATCTTCTTGGCGGCGTGGAAAAGCAGGTCGGCGACCGTGGTCCGACCGCTGCCCGCCACCTGGGACGAGATCCAGCCCCGGATGCCCGCGGCGACGACCTCCGGAGGCGCGCTCAGCAGCACGTCCGCCGAGTCGAGGAAGATCATCGGGGCGATCTCGTCCGAGAGGTACCGCCCGAGCGTCGCCAGCAGGCGCTCCGCTTCGTCCCGATGATCCTGACCCAACCCGGACCTCCTTCACGGCCGAACCGGACCTGCCGGCCCGCCGGCTCAACCCCGGCAACGGGCGGTCACACGCACCGTCGACACTCCGTCCCCTGGATGGTGGCATTTCGTACAGGTCGGAGCAAGCGCGACCTGTTTTCGGCCTCGGCCCGGGCCGATCGACGACGCGTCAGAGGCTCAGCCGTCCTGCCGGTGCCGCGCCAACATCATCAGCGCCATCGCGAGCAGCACCGCGAACGTCGCCGCCCTCCAGTAGGTTTCGCCCGGGACGGCGAAGATACCGTAGCCGAACACGCTGTGGCCGAGCAGGGTTCGCAACGCGCCGAGCACGAAGACCAGCGCGCCCAGCAGCACCAAGACGCCAGGGAGCTTTCGCATGCCCGCCTCCTGTGTGGGGATCCAATCCTCGGCCGGATTCTACACCAGACGAACAGCCCCCCTGGACCCGAGCACGTTCCGGCTCACCGTCCCTCGGTGTAGACCGCGTCCCCGGTGATCGCGTCCACGGAGCTCGAGTACCCGCGGTACGAGCCGGATCCCGAGGTCAGCTCGAACACCACCGCCCCCGCGCTCAGGCTCGTCACACCGAGCGCGGGCAGACCAGTCTGGCGCTGCTCGTAGGGGGCGAGGGTCCAGGTCGCGGTGGCGGCAGAAGCCCCGGTTCCGTCGAGCACCCGGACCTCGACCGAGATCGTGACCCCCGACGTGTTGAGCACGCCGACGTTGGTGCGTCGCTGGGCGTTCTGGAACACTCCCGGTGCGACCGCCACGACGCGGACACCTCGACCGACTGCCGGAATACCCTGACCGTAGGAGCCGCCTCCGTTCGGGTTCGGGGTCGAGGTGAACGAGGTCGCGTGGAGAGAGGGAAGCGGCCTCCCGGCCCCCTGCGCCTCCGCCCTGAGGTAGATCCCTCCCGTCTGTCCCGTGCCGCCGAGGCTCGCGACCAGGTCGCTGAGCACGATCGACCCACCGGAACGGATCGTCGCCAACCTGGTCGCAGACCCGACCGCCGATGAGTTGTCGGACCCCTGGGGGAGAAAGGCGCCGAAGAGGTCGACCGAGGACGCAGCGGCGTTGTAGAACCAGCCGTCGGTGGTCCAGAAGGTGCCCAGGAGGCCGGCGACCGAGGCCCCGGCCGGGTAGAACATCTCCTGCACGGTGGTCCCGGTGCCTTCGACCGCGAACAGGAGGTCGTCCAGGACCGCGACCCCTGCCCTGGTCTCGTTCGCATCGTCCGGGTTGGCGACGGTCGGGAAGATCCAGGCGGTTGCAGCGCCGGCCGGGGCGACGACCTCCCCGTCGGTCCTCATCCACTCGCCCTTGACGAACTGCGGGGGCCAGAGCACCTCGGTGCTGATGAAGGCGTCTGAGCTGGAGTACCAGTCGATGATCAGCGGAGCGCCCCACGCCGGGTTTTCACTCGTGGGCACGAAGACGCTCACACCCGTCACGTAGACCGTTCCTGGACTGACCGCGACCAGCTGGTAGACCCCGCTGGAGGCTCCGTTCCACTGGCTGAAGCGGATCTCCAGGGCGCCGGGGCCGCTGCCTCCGGCGAGCGTGCTCCCCAGGTCGCCGCGGTACACGGCCTGGACACTGCCGTTGGCCTCGGTCCATCCCGAGCCGTCGGCGTCGAACTCAGCGTTGTTCAAGAGGTTCTGCCCCGAGGCTGCGACCGCGGCCAGCACCGCCACGGTCGCAGCCAAGACACGGCACACGGATCCGGCGATCTTCACGGTTGGCCTCCTGGCTCCCACGGTCTGGGTGGTGACGTTCGAGGCGGAGTTCGCAGCGCCACGAGGGACACGATGGGAAGAGAAATCAATACCTAATATTGATCGCAAATACGATTGCGTCCAGTGGCCGGTCGGCCTGCCGCACGAACGGGCTCCGCGGCCTGCTGCTCGCCGACTGCCCCTCGCGCGCGTGTTCATGAGCGGCCGCGCTCGGCTCGTCCCCACCGGTCGGGCGCACGCTCGACACCTTTCGCGCGGTCTACACTGCCGTGGGAGGCGCCGATGCGGACTCCGGCGACGATGCGCGCGATGGTGCTCGAACGGTGCGGCGGTCGGCTCGTCGGGCCGAGCTTCCGGTCCCACGAGCCCGGCCCCGGCCAGGTGCTGCTCCGGGTCGCGGGCCTGCGGGGTCTGCCGGACCGACCTGCACGTGGTGGACGGCGAGCTGCCCGATCCCAAGTTGCCCGGTCGATTCCCGGGCCACGAGATCGTCGGCGGGTGGTCGGCAGCCGGCGCCGCCGGTGCGACCGGCTTCGCGCCGGCGAGCGGGTCGGCGTGCCCTGGCTCGGCTGGACCTGCGGCGACGTGCCGCTACTGCCGGCGCGGCCGGAGAACCTCTGCGACGGCGCCCGCTTCACCGGCTACACCAGATCGACGGCGGCTTCGCCGAGTACGCGGTCGCCGACCAGCGCTACTGCTTCCCGCTTCCCGAGGCCGCTTCGACGACGTCGAGGCGGCGCCGCTGCTGTGCGCCGGCCTGATCGGCTACCGCTCCTACCGGATGGCGGGAGACGCCGGCGACGCGCCTCGGGCTCTACGGCTTCGGCGCGGCCGCCCATATCGTCGGCCCAGGTCGCGGTGCACCAGGGGCAGCGAGGTCTACGCCTTCACCCGCCCGGGGGACGACCAGCGCACAGGCCTTCGCCCGCGGCCTCGGTGCGGTCTGGGCCGGTGGCTCCGAGCGAGCGCCCGCCGGACGGCACTGGACGCGGCGATCCTGCTTCGCCCCGGTCGGCGCGCTGGTGCCGGCCGCCCTGCGGGCGGTGGCGCAAGGGCGGGATCGGTGGTCTGCGGCGGCATCCACATGAGCGACATCCCCGCCTTCCCCTACCGATCCTGTGGGAGGAGCGGGTGCTCCGCTCGGTCGCCAACCTCGAGCGCCGCGACGGCGAAGAGCTGCTCGCGCTGGCGGCGCGGATCCCACTGCGTACCGAGGCCGAGACAATGCCGCTTTCCCAGGCCAACGCGGCCCTCGCCCGGCTCCGCGACGGTGACCTCGAGGGGGCTCTCGTACTGGTCCCCTGACCGGCGCCGGCAAGGCGTCAGCCGCGAGCCTCGAGCACAACCATCCCCCGCCGGTCGCGGTCGAGCACCTCGAGCACACGCGCGCTGGTCCCCGGGTCGAGCCCGTCGCCGGGTGAGTCGAGCACGAGCACCTGGGTCGTGCGCAGCAGGGCCCTGGCCAGGAAGACCCGACTCCTCTCGCCGTGCGACAGCTTCCAGCCGGCATCCCCGACCTGGGTGTGGAGCCCTGCCGGCATGCGCACGATGAGATCGCCGAGGCCCAGCGCCTCACACAGCGCCCTCGCCTGCTCGAGGTCCTCCGCGCGCGCCGGCCATCGTCGACCGAGCAGGAGGTTGAATGCCAGGCTGCCGCCGAGAAGATGGTCTCTCCCGGGCTCCGGTGTGCCGCCGACGCGCTCGCGCCACTCGGCGGCGAGGCTCGCCGGATCGAGCCCGTCGAGCGTCACCAGACCTCCGTGGGGCCGCTCGAGCGCGAGCAGGGTCTCTGCGAGGCTGGTCTTGCCGCTGCCGCAGCCGCCGGTCACGCGCACGTGCTCCCCGGGGTCGACCTCCAGCTCGACGCCGTCCAGAATCCGGCGACCCCCACGCTGCACCACCAGCTCGCGCGCCGAAAGCCGGCCCGGACCGGCGGGCGCTGCCCGATCGCAGGTCCCGGGTCTCGGTGAGACCACGACCAGGTCGCCCAGCTGGCGCCATGCCACCCGGGCCGCCGCCAGGCGCTGCAGGCCGCCGGCGAGGTTCCCGAGGCTCGCGGCGGCGAGCAGCACGCCGCCGAGACCCACCGCCACCCCGGCCAGGTCGAACGGCTGCGCCAGCACCGCCGGCGCCAGTCCGGCGATCCCCACCACCGGCCACGCGCGGCGCAGCACCGCCATCGGAACCGCGCCGACCCTGTCGAGCCGGCGCACCGCCGCCGCGAGGGCTGCCGCCGCCTCGTCCTCGCCTTCGTGCCAACGCTCCGGAGCGAGCTGAATCGCCCGGGTCGCGTGGCCAGCGATGCGCTCGACCACCTCCTGCGCGAGCTCCAACCGGCGACGGGTCCACCGCTCTCGAGCGTGGAGGTCACGCGCGGCGGCCACCCCGAGCAGCCCGAGCCAGCCCGCCAGCAGGGCGACGTGCAGCGCCCCACCGGCGCCGAGACCGAGCACGACGGCAGCCATCGCCAGCTCGACCGTCGCCGTGAGGGTCAGGAGCCCGCCGTGGAACACCTGGGTCTCGAACGACGCCGCCTCGAGCAGCCGACCGGTCAGCTGTCCGAAGCCCAGGCGCCGGATCTCACCCAGCTCCAGCCGGGATGCTCCGGCAAGAAGCCGGCGGCGCAGCAGAGAACCGAAGCGGAGAACAGCCAGCCCCCCGAAGACGTTGGCGGCGGCCGAGAACGGCAGCCGCGAAACCAGCAGCAGACCCCAGGCCACAAGCCAACCCGGCTCCAGTCGGCCTCCGAGCGCGCCCCAGCCGAGCAACCACCAGGACCCGATCCAGAGGACGTACTGGGCGGCGTGGGCGACGACCAACCCGGCCAAGGCCCTCGTCACTCCCCACCGTGACAGGGCGACGCCGATCGTCAGGTCGGACGCCGGCCGCAGCCGCCACGCGCGGACGACGGCCGGAGCGGATCCCTCGCCGCCGCCCGCGGCCGGGTCGTCATCGGGCGCCCGGATCCCGGCGCCAGCCAGGGCCTCGGACCACCTCGCGGACTCCTCGTCACCGTCGCCGCGCCACACCACGGCCGAGAGCTCGTCCAACCGAACCCGGTGCTTCCTTCCGTCGCGGCCCACCACCAGGGCGTGCGCCCTGACCGCTGCCACCACCAGCGACCATGCGGTGGGGCCGTCCGTGCCAGTGCGGGCGAGCACCAGCGTCTCGCCGCGCGCGAGCCGGACCGGGGGCGCTGAGACCGGATCGACCTCGAGCTCGTGGCAGCGGGCCAGCGTGCGCAGCCACAGCTCGGTCTGTCCCTCCGGAACCGTTCCGACCGGGGCCTCGGTGACCGGTGCGCCGAGGGCGGCGGCGAGAGCCTCCGGGAGCTCATCGGAGGTCCACCACAGGGAACGCTCGGCGGCCCTCAAGGACCGCCTCCGCCTGCCGCCAGGCGGCGGTCGGCGAGGCCGAGCCGCCGCCACCGGCCCCGTCCGGGGGTGGACGCGCTCTCGAGCAGAGCGCGGTATCGAGAGCCGGCGTCGGCCGCCAGCTCGATCGGTCTTCCCGCCTCGATCACCCTGCCGCCCTCGACCACCACCACCCGATCGAAGGCCGCAACGTCATCCGGATGGTGGGTGACCGCCATCACCGTCGCTTGGGGCCAACGGGCCCGCACCGCGGCGAGCACGCTGCGGCGAAGCGCGCCGTCGAGCCCGCGCAGCGCCTCGTCGAGCACCACCAGCCGGACGTGATCCCGGAGCAGGGCGCGCGCCAGCCGTACCCGCTGACCTTCGCTCCCCGACAACCGGCCGCCGCCCTCGCCGAGCTTCGTCCGCAGGCCGTGCTCCAGACCGCTGATCACCGTGTCGAGCTCGAGCTGCCGGAGGACCGCTGCGAGATCGGAACGGCCGTCCGCCTCGAGGCCGTAGCGGAGGTTGTCGATCAGCGAGCGGTTCCACACCCTCACATCTGGATCGACCCAGGCCGTCGACCGCCGCAGCTCGGCCACGGCCTCGGCATCGAGCGGACGCCCGTCGACCTCGAGCCTGCCCGAGGTCGGGCGCGAGCGGCCCAGCAGAAGCCCGACAAGGGTCGACTTGCCCGCCCCGGACGGCCCGACGACCGCCAACCACTCACCCTCCTTCACCCGGAGGTCGACCCCCTCGAGCACTGATCTGCCGGCCAACCGGACGGTCACGCCGTCGAGGACCACCGACACGCCGGCCGCGGGGGCTCCGGGCCGGGCCGGCGCGTGGCGCGGCGGAGCGACCGCCGCGCCGAACGGCTCGAGCGCTCGAGCGGCGACACCCTTGAGCATCGAACCCTGGCGCAGGATCCGCCCGAGCAGCTCGGCGAGCACCGGCAGCCGGAGGGCCCAGTAGGCGAGCAGGAGGGTTCCCGGACCCTCGCCCACGCGGGCCAGGTGGCCGACCACCAACCACAGTGCTCCGGCGACCGTCAGACCCACGTGCGCGAGCTCCACCGCGGAGGTGATCCTGACCAGACGGCGAGACGCGTCGCGCCACCCGTCGAGTCGGTCGGCGTGCTCCCGACGCACCACCTCTTCCGAGCCGTGGATCCGCACCGGTTCGAGCCCGCGCAGAAGCTCCAGCTCGGCCTCGGCGACCGACGCCGAGTGGGCCCTGATCCTGAGCTCCGCCTCGACCATCAACGGCATGGCGAGGATCGGCAGCCCGACCGCGGCCGCCGCCGTCACGGCGGCGGCCGGCCAGCCTCCGGGGTCGAGCCACACCAGCGCTCCGGCCGTCAGCACGACCTGCACCGCCGTTTCCAGCCCGATCCCTGCAAGCGGTGGCGCGAGCCGGAGCAGGTGCAGCGAATGCACCCGCTCGGCCAGGTCGGCGAGGGACCGCGTCCGCAGGAAGCTCTCACCGAGCCAGGGGAGCACCCGGAGCAGATCGAGCCTGAGACCACCTTCGAGCCGGCGGCCGGCCCTGAGCAGGCCCGCCGTCAGCGCCGGTTCGACCATGGCCGCCGCGATCAGGAGCATCACCACCGCCGCGAGTCCCGCGAGCCGCTGGGAGGGAGGCTCGAGCAGGTGCGAGGCCTCGAGCAGGGCACGAAACACCAGAGCCTCCGCGAGCACCACCCCCGCAGCCGCCAGGGCTGCCAGGGCGATCCCGACCGCCGCCGTCCGGCCGTCGGCCAATGTGCGCCGGAGGAGCTCCGCGAACGGTCCGGGCGGCCGGGCCCTCGCGATCCGGACCGGAGCGTCCCGGGTCGGGGCCCGTGCGTTCGAAACCCGGACCAGGACGGCCCCGCGCAGCATCAGGTCTGTGCTCTGGTCCGTCGGGCGGACCGACCAGTACCGTTCGGGAACGGCGGAGGGCGCCGTCGAGGGATCGAGCAGGTGGAAGATGAGCCGGGTCGCCTCCCGACCCCGTCGCACCGCTCCTCGCTCGACCCCGTCCGCCGCCATCCGGACCACCGCGTCGAGACGGGCGAGGCCAGCCCATTCCGGGTCGCCCTCGGCGGTCTCGACCCACCTCCGGGCGCGGTCTCGGGCGACCCGTAGCGCCGCGAGACGGCGGGCGAGGGGCCTCAGAAACTCACCCGAACCGGCCCACGCCCGCCACTCGTCGGTCGCGACGGCGTGGGAGTGGCGGTAGACGTCCGGCTCGAGCTCCTTCCAGGTTGTCCACCGGCGGCCCACTGCCGGATCCATGACCTGCAGCAGACGACCGTGCCGCCTCCAGATCACCATGAAGTGGAGCGCACCCGAAGGCCGTCGCACGACCACCACGGCAGGCAGGGCGCCCGCGTCCGGGATGGGCAGATGGTCGGCCGGGATCATCACCTGCTCGGCGTCGAGCCCCGAGCCGGCTGCGACGGCCTCGACCGCGTCGATCGAGGTGCCGTCGACGTCGGTCTGGCATGCCTCGCGCAGCCGGGCCAGGTTTGCCGGCAGACCGAACCCGCTGAGCACGGCTGCGAGGGCCGCAGGACCGCAGTCCATCGCCGAGCTCTGGACGATCTCGGGAATCAGGACCCGCCGGCGGAGACGGCGACCGCTCACGTCATGCCGCGCCCGGCGGCACGCAGCAGCAGACGCCACGGCGAGAGCTCCTCGACCTTGACCTCGGCGGTGGCCGGCAGCCCGTGCTCGAGTGGGGGGCCGCCCGGAGCCGGGCTGTCGAGCGCGAGCTCGACCCGAACCGTACGTCCGTCATCCGCCGAGGCGACCCGCACGACCCGGGCGGCGATGGTGCCGAACTGCGTCCACGGGAACCCGTGCAATCTCAGCCGGGCCGACTGCCCGGGCCGGATCCGGCCGAGGGCTGCCGCCGGGTCGAACAGGGCCACGGCGATCAGAACTCCGTCCGGGAGGACCGTGGCCACCAGCTCGCCCTCGTCGACCACGCTGCCCGGGGGAAGCTCGCCGAGCTGGGCGACCCGGCCCGCGATCGGGCTCGACACCGTGCGCCGCTCGACCTCGCGCTCGAGCCGCTCGACCTCCGCGGCGAGCCGAGCGGCGTCCCCGGTCAACCGTCGCCGTTCGCGTTCCAGTGCGGTGATGGCGCCTTCACGATCGGCCAGGTCCGCCCGCGACCGCCAGGCGATCGCCTCGATCCGGGTGGCGAGAGCGGCACGGGCGGCCTCACGCTGCGCGGCCTCGGCTCGTGCCTCCTCGAGCTCCGCGGACCCGACCACGCCTCGCCTGGCCAGCTCGTCCACCCGGTCGGCCTCCGAGCTGGCCAGCTGGGCCGAGGCAGCCGCCTCGCGCAGCCGCTCCCTGGCTTCGGTGAGGTCGTCGTCACGGGCGTGGCGCGCCGCCGCCAACGCCCGCCGGGCGTCTTCCAGCTGCGTGCCGACGGCCTCCAGCTGAGCGACCAGGCCGGCTCGATCGGCGCGGGCCGCGTCGGCTTGCCTGCGCTCGGCGTCGGCGTCGAGCTCGACCACGACCTCGCCCGGCTCGACCCGGTCACCGAGCGCGACCCGCACCTCGACGACCCGAGCCACCACCGGCGACTCGAGGGTGTAGGGCCTGCCCAACGCCTCGAGGCGCGCCTCGTCGGTCCGGGCCCAGACCCCGACCTTCGCGAACACGGCCCACGCCGTCCAGGCGATGGTGAGCGCGACCGCAATCGCGAGCACCCAGCCGATCGGGGCGAGCGCATCGTCCGCCAGGGCGCGACGCGTGCGGGGAAAGCTCGCTGACATGTCCCTCGGATTGAAGCGAGACGGCCTGACCTTGTGATGCTATCGACCGCCCACAGCGCCGTCAAGCGAGGCGCCGGGGCCGCCGTCGGAGTCGCCCGATCCGACGGTTCTTCGCTCGAACGGCGTGGTGCGGGGGATGCTCACCGTGAAGCGGCTTCCCTCCCCGGGCCGGCTCGCAACTTCGATGGTGCCGCCATGGGCGGTCACGATCCCGTACGACACCGCGAGCCCGAGGCCGGTGCCCTGGCCGGGAGGTTTGGTGGTGAAGAACGGGGTGAACAGCACATCCAGGTGCTCGCGGGGGATCCCGACCCCAGTGTCGCTGATCGAGACGGTGATGTCGTGGAGACCCGCGCGAGTCTCGATCCGAATCACGCCCTGCTCGGTGATCGCCTGAGCAGCGTTGACCAGCAGGTTGGTGAAGACCTGCCCCAACTGGCCCGGCCGGCACAGGATCGACGGCAGATCGCCCAGCTCCTTGTGCACGGTGCACCGGTGCTTGAGCTGATTCCACACCATCTTGACCGAGCCCTCGACCACGTCGTTGAGGTTGGCGAGCTCCGGCTCGGCCTCGTCGGGTCGGGCGAAGTTCTTGAGCCGGCTGACGATGTCCCGAACCTGCGCGAGCCCTGCGCGGGACTCCGCGAGCATCTCCCGGAGCTCCTCCGGATCCAGGTCCGGGCCGCCGCGATCGCCGTCAAGGAACCGGATCATGTCGTCGCTCAACGTCTCCAGATTCGACATGACGTAGCCGACCGGGTTGTTGATCTCGTGCGCGACACCCGCGGCCAGCTGGCCGAGGAAAGCCATCTTCTCGGTCTGAATCAGCTGCGCCTGGTTTTCCTTGAGCCTGCGGTTGGCCTCGGCGAGCTCACGGGCGGTCTGCTCGAGCGCCTCCTCGTGCCGGCGGCGCTCGGTGATGTCGCGCAACACCGAGACGAAGTGGGTCACCCGGCCCGCCTCGTCGCGGACCGGCGAGATGTGCCACTCGCAGTGGAGGCTGGATCCGTCCTCGCGCCAGCGCACCGTCTCCATGGTGGCCGAGCGGCTGTTGGAGAAGCTGTGCTCCAGCACCGAGAACTCGCGCTCCTTCATGTGTCGGTCGCGCAACATCTGCAGCGGCTGGCCGATCAGGTCGTCGGCGAGGAACCCGATCATGTCGCCGAAGCTCCGGTTGAGGAAGACGATCCTCGGGTCGGCCCCGCGCTCTCCGGTGTCGGTGATGAGGATGCCCTCCTCGGTGGAACGGACCGCCGCCGAGAGCAGCTCCGTGAGCTGGCGAACCTGCTCCTGGCCGCGCTCCCGTCCTCGCACCCTCGCGCCGGCCGCCGCCCCGGCGGCGCCGAGCAGCACCCCGAGGACCGCGAGCGCGATCGCTGCGGCCCCTCTCCTCCGGGCGCCCTCGAACGCAGCAGCCAGCTCACCCGCCACCGCGTGCCGTGCCCCGGCGAGAACCGCCTCGGCATCCCGCACCCGGGAGGCCGTGTCGGACGTGACCCCACCGCGCTCGATCTGCCGCTCGACCTGAACCAGGATGGCCTCGGACCGGATGCCCGCCTCCCGGACCACATCCGGGGCCGTCCCCCCGGCGCCGAGACCGGCGAGCAGCCCGCGCGCCGCGGCCAGCGCCGGCATGTCGGCGGCACTGGAGGCGCCCGCCAACCCCGCGACGGCCTGCTCGGTGTCGGCCACCTGGGAGCTCAGGGCGGCCAGAACCTCCGCACCCCGAGCGGATCGCAGACCGAGCACGCCGACCGCCGCTGCCGCCGTACCCGCCAGCAGCGCGGCGCCGAGCAGCAGCCGCGCCAACCACGTCGATGTGCTCTGAGCCCCGGTCACAACCCCCGCCACCACCGCATCCGGGTCGACCGGGGTCCGTTCCACCACCGTCGCTCCCGGAAGGCGGAGCCCCTCGATTGTAGCGCCCGCCCGGGAGCCGGCCGAACGGAACTTGCGATGCGGCCCGCTCGAATATATGTTAGGCACGTTAGAATGTTAAAAGCATTCAGTATGATGATGCAAGCAGAGATGGTCAGAGATGAAGAACTGACTCGGGCAGAAAAGCGATGCCGCTCACAGACAGGGCGATGGCATCGATGTCATGAAGGAAGCAGCGCCCCGGGGGGACGGGAGCGCAACCGAGGCCCCACCACCCGCCCGGACCGCGGCCGAGCCCGGCCGCACCCCGTCGACCGGATCGAACCACTTCAGGAGGAATGCCATGAACGTGAAGACCCACCTCAAAGCAGGCAACGGCGGCGACATCCCCACTCCACCCACCGGCGGCTGAACCCGCTGCCCTCCATCAACCAGACCGAACCACCTCAGGAGGAACACCATGAACGTGAAGACGCACCTCAAAGCAGGCAACGGCGGTGACATCCCCACTCCACCCACCGGCGGCTGAACCCGCTGCCCTCCATCAACCAGACCGAACCACCTCAGGAGGAACACCATGAACGTGAAGACGCACCTCAAAGCAGGCAACGGCGGTGACATCCCCACTCCACCCACCGGCGGCTGAACCCGCTGCCCTCCATCAACCAGACCGAACCACCCCAGGAGGAACGCCATGAACGTGAAGACCCACCTCAAGGCAGGCAACGGCGGCGACATCCCCACTCCACCCACCGGCGGCTGAGTCTGCTTTGCGCGGCCCCTTCCCACCCTTTTCCGCCCGGCCCCAGCTCCGGAGAGGACGAACTCAGGGCGTCGAATCCGTCGAGGTCGATCGCGGTCGCGAGGAGCCCTGCGCAGCCCGCACGCCTTCGAACCAGGGCAGGTCGAGCCACGCCTCACCCAGACCGAGATCCCGGGCCCGGCGCAGTCTGAGCAGTGCCGCATCCTGATCACCGAGCAGGACCGCAACCACCGCCGCGTCGTAATTCACCGGAACTGAATCTGGTGCGAGTTCGAGCGCGCGCTCGATCGCCCGTCGCGCCTCGTCCGGCCGTCCGGTCCTGGCCATGGCCTGCGCCTGGATGCCGAGCTCATGGGCATCCGGAACAGCAATCGCAGCCACCAACTCTACCGCGCGGGAGTACGCCGCCCTCGCTGCCTCTGTCCGGCCCATCAGGAGGAGCGCGTCGCCGAGGTTGACCAACATGACCGGCGTTCCGGAACCTCGCTCAACCGCGACGGACAGCCGCGAAACCGCCTCCTCGTACCTCCCGAGCAGGAGTTGGGCTGAGGCCAGGTTGTTGACGAACATCGGCTGTGGCGCGTCAGAGACCAATCCCAGATAGAGCTCCTCCGCCCGCGACGGGTCGCCCCGGTCGAGCTCGACCCGGGCCAGGCTCGCCCGGATGAAGGTGTTGTCAGGGGCCTTCGCAAGCGCCTCCTCGAGGTGGGCCCGACCGTCGTCCACCTCGCCCGCCTCGATCTCGTTCTGACCGAGGGCCAGCAGGTCCTGCCACGAACGACGCAGGCTCACGGCGCGCCGGAGCAGGGCCACGGCCTCTTCGTGCCGACCCTGCCGGGAGGCGAGCGCAGCCCGTCTGCCGAGCGTGATCGGATCCGACGGAGCAACCCGCTCGAGCTCGGCCACGAGGGCCTCCGCCTCGCTCAGCCGGTCCGCCGCCAGCGCCACTTCCAAAGCCGCGGTCAGGGTCGCGGGCTCGTCCGGCGCCACTCTGCGAAGGTCCGCGATCACCTCGTCGGCATGCTGCAGGTACTGGGGGTCCGTGGTCGACTCGAACAGATAGCGGGCCACCGAGGCCTCGGCGTGAAAGGCGTTCAGCAGGGCCGGCGCCCGCTTCCGGATTTCGGCCAGACGGTCGAGGATCTGCGGCCACGAAACGCCCGGCGAGGGATCACCGATCTCCTGGCGGACCTGGAGGTACTCCCTGAGGACGTCGGCGTCTGCGGAGACCGCAACCGCCCCTTGCCGCGGCGTGCGATCGGCGAACCCGCGCACCAGGTGGGCCCCCACGGTCGCAGTCAGGAGCTTGAAGTCGTCGCCGGGCGCGTCGAGCACGTCGGTCCACACCACCCGCCCGTCGCTCGCGGACCGCGCGACCTCGATGCGCACGGTGGCGCCGGCGGGCCGGACCTCGGCGGTGACGATGTCTGAGGCTCCGACCCCGTTCGCCACCTGCCGGGGAGTGCCCGTGACGGCGTCCACCTCCCGCGCACCGAGGACGTAGACCCCTTCGAGGCCGGCGAGGGCGTTCATCGTCGCCAGGCGGACCGCGGAGCCGAGCAGGCCGGAGGGGTCCTCGCCGCTCACCTGCGGCTCGAGCACCGCGACGTAGATCGGCTCCGGCTTGGTCGCCCCGCGCCACCACAACCAGCCGAGGCCCGCGAGCACCAGCAGGGCGCCGGCCGCGGCGGCCGCTGCGACACGGCGGCGACGGCGCCGGCCGAGTGCGGCGACCTCGCCGGACATCTCCAACCGGCCCAGGAGTCGCGCCAGGACCGCGACCACCTCGTCGGCGCCCTGGGGCCGCAGCTCGGGGTCTTTCGCGAGCAGCCGGACCACGAGATCGCCGAGCTCGGAGGGAAGGGTCCGGTCGACCTCGTCGATCCGCGCCGGCTCGGCGTGGGAGATCCGGTGCATCGTCTCGACCGGGAAACCGGCCTTGAAGGGGTGACGCCCGGTCACCAGCTCGTAGAGCAGGCTGCCGAACGAGAACAGATCCGACCGGTGGTCGATGCCGCGGCGCTCGACCTGCTCCGGCGACATCGCGCTCAGGGTTCCCCCAAAGCCTCCCTCGGCCGCCTGCTCCTCGCCCGTCGCCACCAGCCGGGCGAGGCCGAAGTCGAGGATCTTGGCGCGCCCCTCCGGGGTGACGATCACGTTCTCCGGCTTGAGGTCGCGGTGCACGATCCCTCTGGCATGGGCGGCGGCAAGGCCTTCGGCGACGTCGAGCGCGAGCCGCAGCGCGCCCACCCGGGTGGGCATCCGCTCGCGCATCACCTGCGCGAGGTTCAGACCCTCGACCAGCTCGAAGACCAGGTAGTCGTGACCTTCGTCCGAAACCAGGTCGAAGATCTGCGCAATCGCGGCGTGGTTGATCGCCGCCACCGCCCGAGCTTCCTGGTGGAGCGCGTCGCGTCGTTCCGCGGTCAGAATACCCGGCAGCAGCGACTTGATGGCGACCCAGCGGCCGAGGGTCTCGTCCCAGGCCTTCCAGACCTCACCCATTCCACCGCGGCCGAGGCACTCCTCGACGCGGTAGCGGGCGATCCGGGAGGGCATCATCCCAGCATTCTAGCCTTGACAGGACGACCGACCGGCGCCGGCGGACCCGCCGGCAACGGTCGCGACCTCGCGCCGCGACCTGCCGATTGTGCGCACTACTCGAGCGGGATTCCCGCGAGCTCGGCAACCTTGCGGACGAGGTCCTTGTTGTTGAATGGCTTCTCGAGGGCGTCGTCGGCTCCTGCGGAGAGCGCCTCGTCGAGCTCTTCGCGCGGCATCGCCGACACCACCAGCACCTTGAGCGTGGTCAGGTTGGCGTCCTTGCGGACGGTCTTGAGGACGTCCAGCCCGCCGAGGCCCGGCATCTTCAGGTCGAGCGTCATCACCGTGGGGTCGAAGCTGGCGGCGAGAGCTCCGGCCTTGAATCCATCGGTCGCGATCTGGGTCTCGAAGCCCGCCCGGCTGAGGGCGCGTTCGATGGCCTTGGCCATGCGATCGTCGTCTTCGACGATCAGAACCCGCCGCTGGGTCCTCTGGAGCTCCTCCGGGATCGGCATGCTGTTGTCCCGGAGAAAGGCCAGGAAATCCGCCATCTGGACCCGGTTGTCGCCCCGACCCGGGAGCTGGAATGCTTTGAGGTGACCACGCTGAATCCACCGGATCACGGTGCGGAAGTTGACCCCGCAGAGCTCGGCGATGTCGCCCGTGGTCAGATTGCGTTTTGCTGGATCGAAAGTCACGTTGTGCTCTCCCCTGAAGATTATGCCGTTCAACATCCGGTTGGCGCAAGTGCCGCACTGCAGAGCCGTTGCGCAAGAGTCGCTCGGGACCCTGCGGTCCGGCGCGCCCGCTTCGTGCCTACTGTACCGCGAGAGCGGCAACTTCGGACGCCCTCCGGCGACAAGTTGTCTGGTCGGTCGGTGCCGAACCGGCCCACCCGCTGCGAGGCCCGTCCGGTTCAAGGCCGCGGAAAGCCCTCGAGGGCGGCCAGCGACCGGGTGAGCACCTCCTCGGGAAGCGGGTAGTTCTCGAGCTGGCCGGCGAGGTACATCTCGTAGCCCTTGAGGTCGAGCAGACCGTGCCCACTGAGGCAGAAGACGATCACCCGCTCCTCTCCGGCCTCGCGCGCCTGGTTCGCCTCGTCGATCACCGCGGCAATCGCGTGGCTGGTCTCCGGTGCGACGATCAGGCCCTCGGTGCGTGCGAAGGTCAGGGCCGCCCGGTAGCAGTCGAGCTGGGGGTAGGCCCTGGGCTCGAGCAGGCCGTGCTCGGCGCAGGCACTGACCAGGGGTGCGATGCCGTGGTAGCGCAGACCGCCGGCGTGGATCGCCGGTGGAATGAAAGTGTGACCGAGCGAGTGCATCGGCATCAGGGGCGTCATCTTGGCGAGGTCGCCGTGGTCGTACACGTAGGGCCCGCGGGTCAGGGTCGGGCACGCCTCGGGCTCGACCGGCATGATCCGGATCTCGGCCCCTGCGATCTTGTCCGCGACGAACGGAAAGGCCAGACCGGCGAAGTTCGACCCGCCTCCCGCGCATCCGATCACGACGTCAGGGTGACCCTCGCCCGCCACGGCAAGCTGGCGGCGGGCCTCGATGCCGATCACGGTCTGGTGGAGGAGCACGTGGTTGAGCACGCTGCCGAGGGAGTAGCGGGTCCGTCCCGAGCCGTCCGCGAGCGCCACCTCGATCGCCTCGCTGATCGCGATTCCGAGGCTGCCCGGAGAATCCGGATCGTGCGCGAGCACGGAGCGCCCGGCCGCGGTCTCGGTGCTCGGCGACGGAACGCACGTCCCGCCCCACACCTCCATCATCACCCGCCTGAACGGCTTCTGCTCGAAGCTCACCCGGACCATGTAGACCCGGCACTCGAGCCCGACCAGGGCGGAGGCATAGGCCAGCGCGCTGCCCCACTGACCGGCCCCGGTCTCGGTGGTCAGCCGCTCGATTCCGAACTGCTTGTTGAACCAGGCCTGGGGGACCGCGGTGTTGGGCTTGTGCGAGCCCGCGGGCGACACGCTCTCGTCCTTGTAGTAGATCCGCGCGGGGGTGCCGAGGTGTTGCTCCAGCCGGCGCGCGCGCCGCATTGGCGTCGGACGCCACCGCGCCAACAGCTCGAGCACCTGGTCCGGGATGGCGACCCAGCGGTCGGCGCACATCTCCTGCTCGATCAGGTTCATCGGGAAGACCCGGGCGAGTGCGTCGGGGCTGATCGGCCGCCCATCGGGGCCGAGCGGCGGCGGCGGGGCGCCGGGAAGGTCGGCAGCCAGGTTGTACCACTGGCGTGGCAGGTCGTCCGTCGTCAGGGGGATCACGGTCGGTTGCATCCCAAGCGCCCTCCATGAGCTTCGACCACCGCATCCCCATGGGACGATGCGACGATCCGACACACTTTACACCGGAAGCGCGGGAGCTCGGGGAGGAAGCACGGCGGCCGCTCCTCACCCGGGAGCGGCCGCCGCAGGCCGTACCGCGTCAGTTCAGCGGCAGCCCCAGCGAGCGGGCCGTCCGCGCGGCCGCGCTGCCTTCGCCGCAGCTGTCGGTCGGGTCGGTGCCGCAGGTGTCCTGGTAGACGTCCCAGACCAGCTGGCCGTAGCCGAACTCGGCATCGCCGGTCGCGTTGTCGACCTTCGAGAAGTAGGTCATCAGCAGCGACGAGAAGAACGGGAGCGAGCCCGGGTCGCAGGGGTCGAAGCCCTGGGTGCTCGAGTCCAGCCGCACCTCGACCCTGCCCCCGGTGAGGTTGGTCACCCCGAGGTCGGCGAGGCTCCACTGGCGCAGCGAGAACGACTCGACGGTCTGCGTCACCGACTTCACCAGCGATCCGGCCGCGTTGTAGATGTCGATCACCACCTTCGCGCTCACCGGACCGATGTTGCAGATCCCGATGTTGGTCCGGAATCGCGCGTCGTAGCTCGCTCCGGGAAGCACCGAGCGGCCGAGGCCGAAGAGCATCGCGAGGAAGTTCGACGGCACCGTCTGGCCGTAGGTGGCGTTCGGGTTGGCCGCGTTGTAGGTCCGGGTGGTCACCGCCAGCAACCCTGACTCGTCGCCGGCGTCGTCGGCCATGATCAGCAGCATGCCCTTGGTGTTGCCCTCGCCGGGGAAGTAGGTCCCGAGGATGTCCTCGACGGTCCTGGTCTCGCCCGGGGCGAGCGTGATCGACTTCGAGAAGCTGCCCGTGAACTGGTTGCTCTTCGCCTCGCGGAAGAACTCCAGGTTCACCGTGACCGCGACGTCGGAGAGGTTGGAGAACGCCCCGTCGCTCCTCCAGTCGGTACCCTGGTTGCCCTTGACCTTGGCGATCACCGGGATGATGTGGAAAGGTGAGGCGAACTGGGCCGCCGCTGGAACGGCGCCCGCCATCAGGGCGACGACTACAGACATCGAAACCACCACACTCCGCATAGAACCTCCCTGGTTGCACACGGCATTGATGAAGAGACCGCTTCTCGATTCTACCAGGACAGCGAGCCCGATCAACCCCCGCTGCTCCCGTCGTCGACCCCCGGCCTGATCGCCGCTACCATGATCGGCGGATGCAGCCGTGATCGAGACCCCACGTCGTCCGAGCCTCTCCCTCGAGCGGGGTTGGACCTTCGTCCCCGGCCGGGTCGATCGAGCCTGGCTGTGCGGGCGGTCCGCCGCCGGAGAGACGGTCGACCTCCCCCACACCTGGAACGAGCGCGACACCTTTCAGTACGGTCGGCGCAGCCGGGTCGGCCGAGGCGCCTACCGACGCCGCTTCGAGATTCCTGAGCAGCCAGGCGCGGCCGGCGGCGGGTGGCGCCTGGAGACCGGCGGCTTCTACGGACCGGTCCGGGTGTGGCTCGACGGTCGGCCGGTGGCGCGGGACGACGGCCAGTTTCTGGGGATCTCGGTCGATCTCGGCCCCGACCTCGCTCCCGGGAAGCACCTGCTCGCGCTCGAGCTCGACAACCTGCGCCGGCGGTCGATGCTCCCGGGCGGCAGCCGAGTCCCGGACTTCCTGCTCCACGGCGGACTCACCTGCGCGGTGCGCCTCGAGAAGGTCCCTCGCCTCCGTCTCGACCTCGGCTCGATTTCGATCCGCTGTCGGGCGGCCGGAGGGTCCCAAGCTCGGATCACGATGTCGGCGTCGGTCGCGAGCGGCACGCCCGAGCCCGGACGGGCCGAGCTCGCCTGGAGAGTGATCGCCCCAGGAGCCGGCCGACCACTCGACACCGCGGTGTGCTTCGCGCTCGCCCCGGGGAGCTCCACCCCCGCCCCGGTCGCCGATGCTCTGGTCCCGGACCCGCGGTGGTGGTCGCCGGTCCACCCCGACCTGTACTGGGTGGAGGCGCGGCTGACGGTCGGCGAAGAGGTCGTCGACCTGGCGCGAGTACGGATCGGCCTGGTCGACGGCGAGCTCCTGCCGGGCCGGGGCCTGTTCCTCAACGGATCCCGCGTCGAGCTTCACGGCTGCAACCGCCACGAGTCGATCCCTGGCCTGGGGCGGGCGCTGCCGCCCGAGCTGCACCGCCGCGACGCCGAGACCTTGAAGCGGCTCGGCTGCAACTTCGTCCGGCTCTCCCACTACCCCCAGAACCCGGCCTTCCTCGACGCCTGCGACGAGCTCGGGATCCTGGTCGATGCCGAGATCGCCACCTGGAAGAGCGTCAGCGGCTGGCCCGGATGGAGACGCGCGGCCCGCCGTCAGATGCGCGCGATGATCCTCCGCGACCGGCACCACCCGTGCGTTGCGCTGTGGGGCATGGGCAACGAGTCCAGGTCACGCAAAGCCTACCTCGAGCTCGGCGCGATCGTGCGCGAGCTCGATCCCGATCGTGCCACCACCTATGCCGAGAACCACCTCCACCGCGCGCAACGCCGTCGCACCGTCGGTCTGCCCGATGTGTGGGGCACCAACTACGAGCTCGACCTGCTCGAGCGGGCGGCCGCCTCGAGCCGTCTCGGGGTGGTGGTCGCGTCGGAGTGCTGCAACCACCCGCGCTCGGTCAAGGGCGACGAGCGGGAGGAGCTCGAGCAGGTCGCGATTCTCGAGCGGGACTGGGAGGCGATGGCCGACCTGCCCTGTGTCGCCGGCTACGCCGTCTGGTGCTTCGCCGACTACGCCACCGAGTACCGCGACCGCTTCCGTCGGCTCGCAGGACTCCACGACGCCTGGCGCCGACCCAAGATGGCGGCCGAGCTGTTTCGGGCGCGCCACGCGAAGGAACCCTTCGTCGCCCTGTTCGTGACCGCGCCCGACCGTCCACGGCCGCGGTCGCGCTTTCGGCTCGACACCCCGCCCGCCGCGACTCCCGACCTCGCGGCCCAGCTGCATGTGTTCACCAACTGCGACCGGCTCAGGATCGTCTGCGACGGCACCGACGTGCGCGAGCTCGCGGCTCTTCCCCATGTCGTGCTGGCGCTGCCCGGAGGAGCCGGCGAGATCGTCGCCGAGGCGGTCCTCGGCGGTCGCCCGGCGTCCGCCCGCTGGCGGCGCCACGGTCCGGCAGCCGCGATCCGGGTCACCGCCGAGCGCGGCAGGCTCGGGTTCGGCGAGACCGTTGCGATCGAGATCGAGGTGGTCGACGAGCTCGGCGAGCCGGTACGCGACTGGCACGGAGCCGTCCGCCTCGGCTGCACCGGGCCGGCGCGCGTGCGTGCCTTCACCGCTGCCGACGAGGCCGAGCTCGCCCGCGGCGAGGGTCGCACTTACCTCACCACGGCATGGCAGCCCGGCGAGGTCGTGGTGACCGCCTCAGCGGACGACCTGATGCCGGCCCGAGTGACGCTCCAGGTCGGGAGCTGAGCGCAGCGCTGAGCACTCCTCACCATGATGAGGTCGCCGCCGTTCGGCCGCCGCTGCATCCCGCCTGCTGGCGTTTCGCTCCCTCGGCGTACGGCAAGGGCATGTCCCGGCCGCGAAACGCCGGCGGCCGGGCGCATCGGCGCCCGCGGTGCGTCACCGTACCCGTGGTGAGGAGCGCTCAGACCACCACCCGGTCGATCACGATCTCGTCCGGTGGGACCACGGCCCGGGGCAGCACCAGCGAACGGCGCAGCACGGCGCGGTCGCCGACGCGACAGCCGGCCTCGAGCACGACCTCGGGTCCGATTCGACAGTCGGCGCCGACCACGACCCGGCCCCCGACCCAGCAGGGCGGCTCCAGGGTCGAACCGGATTCGAACCCGGCGCCCGGCATCGAGGCCTCCCCTTCCCGCAGGAGCAGCAGCGCGAGCTCGAGCAGGTCCTGCGGCGTCGACACCTGCAGACGGCCGGCCGCGCGCACTCCGACCACTCGCCGGCCGCGAGCGATCAGGGCCTGGATCGCGTCCTGGAGCTCGCGCTCGCCGCGAACCGACGGCGCGACCGCGGCGGCGAGGCCGAGCACCTCGGCCGGGAGGACATAGAGCGGCAGGCTGATCGTCGTCGAGGCCGCGCCCCACCGGCGGGGCTTCTCCACGATCCGGGTGACACGGTTCCCGTCGAGGACGACCGCCGCGCTGCGGGTGACCAGCTCAGGCGCAACGTCGAGCAGGCTGAGGGCGGCATCCGCCCCGCTGCAGGCGTCGAGCAGCTCGCCGACGTGGGCCGCGGAGGTGATGCTGTCGCAAGCCGAGAGCAGGAACCGTCCCTCGAGCAGGGGCGCCGCCAGCGCGAGCGCGTGGGCCATGCCGAGTCGATCCTCCTGGGTCACGAACCGCACCTCGAGCCGATGGCGTCCACCGGCCGCGAAGTGGTTCCGGATCGCCTCGTCCCCCGGTCCGATCACCAGCACGACCCGACGGACTCCGTGTGGGACCAGCGTCTCCAGCACCCGCTCGACCAGAGGCTTTCCGAGCACCGGGACCATTGCCTTCGGCCACCGGTCGCTGACCGGCGCCAGCCGGGTGCCGCGCCCGGCGGCCAGGATCACCGCGTCCACGGGAGCTCCGCCGACCGCAGCGTCTCGAGCGGCCCCGATGTCCGGCAGAGGTCGAACGAGGCGGTTCGCGCCAGGTCGGGGTACGCCGCGGCGTACCCTCGCTCGACCTCGGCGACGACCCCTTCGGCGGCCGCCGGATCGACCAGCGCGACACAGCTGCCGCCGAAGCCCCCGCCCGAGAATCGGGCTCCGAAGACCCCATCGGCCGCGATCAGCAGCCGATAGAGGGCGACCAGCTCCGGTGTGCCGGTCTCGTAGCTGACGATCGAGCTGTCCCCCGACGCCGTCACCAGGGCGCCGAACCTCGACAGGTCGCCGCGGCGCCAGGCCTCCGTGCCTTCGCCGACTCTCGCCTGCTCGCCGAAGTAGTGGATCGCACGGCGGGCGAGCACGGGATCGATGCGATCGGCCTCCGCTTCGAACAGCTCGCGCGGCACGTCGCGGAGGCGAGGTGTGCCGGACGGCCGCAGACCACCGCGTTCGAGGAGAACGCGAGCCGCCTCCTGGCACTCGCCGACCCGGTCGTTGAAGCCGGTCGCCACGAGCTGCCTCGACAGGCCGGAGAACGCGACCAGCACCAGAAACGGCGGCGCTCCCGGAGGCAGCGGCACACTCTCCGCCGTCAGGTCGTCACAGTCGATCCGCGTCAGGTGGCCGGCGCGGGACCAGAGCATCACCGACGGGTCGAGCAGGCCGCTGGCGAGGCCCACGTAGCGGTTCTCCGCCGCCTGGACCAACGCCGCCGCCCGCCGGGCCTCGAGCTCGATCCGGTTCACCTCGGCGAGGGCGTGGAGGTAGGCCAGCAGCACGGCTGCCGACGAGCTCAGCCCGGTGCCCGGCAGGTCGCCCGACACCACCGCCGAGAGCCCGCAGCGCAGTCTTCCGACCTCGCCCAGTACGGTCACGGCGCCCCGCACGTAGTCGCCCCAGTCGCCGCGACGCGGGCAGACCTCGTGGTCGAGCCGCACCTCGACCACCCCGGGGAACTCGAGGCTCGTCACCCGCAGCACCGGCTGCTCCACCGGGGCGGCGGCGAGCACGATGCCCCGGTCCACCGTCAGCCCGGTCACCACCCCGCCCTGATGGTCGACGTGGGCGCCGAGCGGACAGACCCGGAGCGGGACCCGGACCACGAAGATCGCCTCCGGGTCGGCTCCAAGGGATCTCAGGCGGCCGGAGAGCCGTTCGAGGCGGGGCTCGAGCTCCACACCCTCACCCTTCAGGTGACCGGACGGCTCCGCCGGTCAGGTCGCCGAAGATCCGGTTCGACAGCTCGATCGTCTCGCGGTCGAGGGCGGCCCGCCAGGCGGGTTCGTCCGCGACCCGCCTCCAGCGCTCGAGCACCGCCATCTCGCGGCCGCGGCCGTCGGCTTCGGTGCCCTCGAACGAGCTGCCACCTCCCTCCCGGGAGACCTCGTCGATCCCGGCGTCGGGATCGACCAGGCCGAGCACGCCTGCCACTTTCCGGCGGTAACCGGGATCGGTGAACCAGGCGTTGTAGCTGATCTTCACCGTGTCGGCCGGGAGGTGGCAGGTCTCGCCGAGGAACTCGCGGGCGTAGTCCTTCCAGTGGCGTCGGTAGAACCCGCCGAGCCGGGCCCGCATCCGTCGTTTTCCGCGGGCGACGCTGGCGAAGGTGTTGAAGGCGTCCCGCAAGACCAGAACCGTGACCCGCCGGCGGCTCGCGCCCAGGATGCGGGCCGCCCCGACCCCGTGCATCGGCTCGCGCGGCACGCGCTCGAGCGGGAAGTTCTCCACCGAGAGCAGCAGCACCTCTTTGGGCATGCGCGCGACCTCGCGCCACCCGGCGCCCGGGTCGAGCTCGAGCCCCGAGGTGCGCACCTTGACCGAGCCGGGGCCGCGCCACCAGACCGGCCGGGGCCGGAAG
Organism: uncultured Acidobacteriota bacterium; assembly: GCA_963714745.1. Taxonomy (GTDB): domain Bacteria; phylum Acidobacteriota; class Thermoanaerobaculia; order Thermoanaerobaculales; family Sulfomarinibacteraceae; genus CAVQPK01. Next base: position 2,201,828 of record CAVQPK010000002.1, on the reverse strand, counting down.
ACCCTCTCGCCGCGCCAGCGCACCTTCCAGGGCTTGGAGAAGACGTTGTTGAGGTGCACCACCGGGCGGGCCAGGCCGCGGGAGATCCAGGTCAGCACCGCGTGGCCGCCGCCGCGCTTGAGATGGTAGACCCAGATCTCGGTGTCGTTGCGGAACGCCATCCGGGGGCCAGGATAGCAGCGGGCTGATGGCACACAGACGGCCCGGTCCGCGGGACGACCGTCGACTGGCCCCCCCGGCGATGGCTCGTCCATCGCCGGGGGAGGTCCTCGCTCAGCGCGTCCTCATCGCCTGGGGCAGCACCAGCCGGTGGACGTACGGCGCCGAAGCCGCGGCCGTCGGCTGACCGCACACACTCTGACCGCCGATCTGGCTGCACTTCTCCACCCACCAGGTCACGGTCCCCGAGCCCGGCAGGTCGGTGCTCGGGTTGAAGGACGTGGTCCCGGCCGGAAGCGCTGTCACGAACTGCCCGTTGACCCTCACCCGGTAGCTGCCGGCGCGAGGGTCGCCGGCCCACGTGAGCGTTGGCCGCTTGTTCCCGACCGACGCGTTGTCGCGAGGCGACAGCAGCACCGCGGAGAACAGCGGAACCCGGAGCCGTCGGCTGCTGAAGCTGGTCGTGCAGTCGGTCGGCGAGACCGGGTTGGTCACGCTGCACGCCTTGACCCTCCACTCCAGGTACTTGCCCTCAAAGGCGGTGAGGTGGTCGGGGCCCTGGAGCAGAGGAATACTGGTCTTGGTACCTGCCCACTGCGAAATCGCCTGAGACCAGTTCGGCGAACCGCCGCCGGCGGGAACCTCCGCAACCTCGACCTGGTACAACGCGGTGTTGGGGAAGCTCTGCCAGCTGAGAGACACGTCGAACGGGACCACCGAGTCGTTGGCTGGCGCCGTCAGCGTGAAGCCCGCCTGCTGGGCCCCGGCTGCGGCGGCGGCGAGAACCGTGAACAGGCACATGACACCGGCAAGCACTCGACCTCTTCGGGACATCGTTCTCCTCCTTCAGGAGCCTCGTGGAGCATTGCGACTGACCGCGGCACCCGCCTGCAGGCACGGCGCCCGCAGGGCACAGAATGACCAAGCCTGACCCTCCCCTCCTGACGCCCTGCGGGCGGCGCGGCGCACCAGGCGCCGTCGCGGCTAGTCGGCCGTTCGGATCCGGATCGTCGTCCACCCGCTGCGGCCGACCGGGTCGCCGTCGCCTCCGATCCCCGAGACCCGCCAGCTGAGCGGCTTGCCGGCCTGGTCAGCCAGCCAGGGCGGAGCCTCGTAGGTGGAGCTTCCGGCGCGCACGATCGCGGCCAGCACCCGCTCGCCGCGCTCGTCTTCGACCTCGAGCAGGTAGCTCACCGCCCGTGGGTCGCCGCTCCACACGAAGACCACGGGCCGGCTGCCGTCGACCACCGCGCCGTCGGCCGGTGCGATCGCCGCCAGCTGGCCGAACTCACCAACCAGGGCGAGGTCGCTGCGCTCTCCTCCGACCACGTAGCGCAGGGTCGGCATCGGGAACCCGGCCACCGCGCCCGAGAAGACCACCCCTTCGCCGGCGCCGGCGGCGCCGAGGTCCGAGTCGCCCTCCTTCTCGGACACCGCCTCGATCCGGAGCAGGAGCTCGTAGCTGCCCTCGACGTCGGTCGGCAGGCTCGCGGGATCGGGTCCCTCGAGGGTGATGGCGCCGGTCGGCGGCAGGAAGACCCGGAAGCGCTCGACCTCACGGTAGCGCCGCTGCCGCGACCGGTCCTCGATCGGGAGGCTGGCCTCGGTCAGAAGGTCGAACTCGGTGGGGCGCTCGTCGCCGGGCACGACCACCTCCCAGCGGCCGCGCAGCCAGCCGGTGCCGGTGTAGGCGATCTCGGCGCGCACCGGCGGCACGGCGCCGTCGGGGCGGACGAAGAGGATCGGAGACGAGAGGTCGGCCGCCAGCACGACATTGGTCAGGGAGAGCGGCGTCCGGGCGCCGACGCTCGCCATCCGACAGGTCACGAAGACGTACTCGTCGGGCCCGCCGACCAGGGAGACGAAGCGCCGGACGTAGAAGAACTGGGAGGCCTCGCCGCGGAGCGCGGCCTGGTAGGCGCGGCGGGCGACCGAGGCCGGAATCGACATGATGTCGGTGAGCCCGGAGGCCCCGCTCGGGGTCGACAGGTCGAGACGCGCGGGCAGGCGGCCGAAGACCGTTCCGGGATCGCACTTCTGCCCGATGTCGGGGTCGGCGGGAATGAGCTCGCCGCACCACTCCGACTCCGCCGGCCGTTGGTTCACCAGGTTGCCGAAGGTGATGAAGACCGAGGTCGCACCCTGGGAATCGACGTTGACTCCGGTCGGGTGGCGGTCGATCGCGCGGGACGTCGCCGGGGCCAGCACGGCCGCGGCGGCGAGGAGCAGGGTGACAGTGTTGCGTCGCATGCGCACCTCACGAACCCCACGACAGGTTGAAGCCCGTCGTGACGGTCCACAGCATCCGGTCGTCGAGGAGGTCGAAGAGCGGGTCGAAGAAGAAGGACTGGCGGTTGGCATAGCGCAGGAAGAAGCGGCCGCCGAGGGGGCGGCTGGCGATCCGGCCGAGGTCGAGACGCCACGACCAGGTGGCGTCGCCCGAGAGATCCTCCCGCTCGCTGCCGGTCTCGTCGTTGTCGACGTTGGTCTTGGAGACCGTGCAGTCGAAGCTGTGGCCCTTGCCGACCTGCCAGCGGGCGTTCGCCGACAGCCGCACCGTGTCGTCGACGGACTGCCGTTCGACGCTCTCGGCCTCCTCCAGGGCGACCTCGAAGCCGAGGTCGAGCGACCCTGCGGGGCTCAACCCCAGCGAGAGCGCGTGCGACCGGTTGAGGAAGTCGGCGTTCTCCCGGCCCGGCTGCCGGTTGTCCTGGTCGAGCGCGCTCCAGCGGTAGCCCACCCGCCAGCGGGCTCCCTGCCAGTCGAGGGACGCATTGGAGCTCTTCGAGAACTGGTCGGGCACGTGCGAGGGCGAGAACCCGGCGTCCACCGGCACGCCGAGCCCGTACTGGTGGGTTTGGCGGTAGGACAGCGAGAGGTTGGGCCACCAGGGGCTGGCCGCAGCCGGGGAGAACAGCCGCGACAGCGGGACCGAGAGGCCCGCATCGGAGTCCTTGGTCTTGGTGGTCAGGATCGAGGCGACGTCGTCGAGGTTGTCCCGCCCTTCGCTGAAGGAGCCGTTGAACCCGACCGGACCCACCGACCCGGTGGCCTCGTAGCGGTTGGCCTCGAAGTCGGCCCTCGCGAACGCGGTCGGGCTCCGGTAGAGCGGGTCGACCCGCTCGTGGCGGTAGCCGAGCGAGAGGTCGAGGTCGGTCGACTCGCCCAGCTTGAGCCCGCGCAGGGCCTGGAAGGTCGCCCGGGCGTAGCGCGCGTCCTTGGTGACCTCCTCGACCGGAACCAGGTCGACGCCCTGGGACAGGAAGGGGTCCTCCGGGTTGGCGAAGGTGCTCTCTGAGAACCCCGCATCCACCGAGAAGCGCCGGGAGGGGTCGCTGGCTTGGAGCCGCACGCCCCACCCGTTGCTGGTCTCGGCATCGGTCACCGCCCCCTGGTTGAAGCCCACCAGGGGCAGAAGCGAGCTGTCCACGTAGGCTCCGGTGAGGCTGAATCCCCCCGGACGCGACGGAATCAGCTCGACCCCGACCGACGCCGTCGCCACCCGGTGCTCGGACCTCGAGAGGCCGAAGAAGTTGTCCCACCCGACGATGCTGGTGCCGTTGACCCCGGCGGCCCCGAACCGGAGCCAGTCGGTGGGGCGCCACTCGGCCGACAGCCCGCGGCTCGAGAAGCCCTCGATCAGCTGCGGCTGGGCGCCGACGAAGACGTGGCCCGCTTCGACCGTGAAGGTCGGGGTCTCCATCCTCACCCGGTACCGGGCGAGGTCGAGCTTGGGCGCGTCCTCGCCCTTCTCGCCGAAACGCAGCGCCTGCTGCTGTCGGGCCGCGCCGAGGGTCTCGATCTCGGTGGTGAGGGTCAGCCCCTCGCGCCCGTGCTCGGTACGCAGGCCGAGCCTCAGCGTGGTGTCGAAGAAGGTCTCCCGGAACGGCGCGTTCGACTCCGGATCGTGCCCTTCCGCGACCTGGCCGTTGCCGTCCACCTGCACGGTGGGCGAGACGTTGACCCGCTCGAATCCGCCCGGATGGAGCACTGCGACCGGGAAGCGGCCGATCTCCTGCCAGGACTCGGGGGAGGCGGCGAGCTGCACGACCAGATCATGGCGCCCGCCGGGCAGCGGCGCCACCGAGGGGTCGGAGCGCAGCATCGAGCCCTCGAGGCGAAACAGGTCGGTCACGTCGAGGGTGCCGAGAAAGACCCTGATCCCGCCTTCGCCGGGCTCCGGCGCACGGCTCAGCTCGAGCTCGATCGGCTGGTCTCGCCCGAGCCACCCGCCGGCATCCCATCGCGGAGACACGGTGATCTCCGACGCCGTGCCCACGGCGGCACCCGCGACCAGCAGGAGGATGACGAGGTGTCGCATCGTATTCCTTCCCCTCATCTCAGTTCACCCGAACCGCGGTGCCGGTGAGCACCCACTGGACGTAGGTGCCGTCTCCGCCCTGGGCGATGATCGTGACCGACCCGGTCCTCGAGTCGTGTGTGACCTCGCGGTCGACCAGAGTCTGGCCGCACTGGAAGATCTGCCCGCCGGTGACCGCACGGATGTGCTGGGTCCCGGTCCCGAAGCAGCTCATCGCGATGACGAGCCGCGCCCGGCCGCCCGACAGCGCCACGTTCGGGTTCATCCCGCTGATGTCCCACCGCACCCGGTCCTCGGTGTCGCCCTCTGGGAAGGACACGAAGTTGGTCACCGACGCCGTGCTGTCGAGCGGGAGGGTGAGCGGGTTGTTGAAGCGAGCGTCGGCCGGCGCGATCTGGGCTGCTGGCGGCACCGTCGGGGTGTAGCTGGGCGTGTAGGTCGGAGTCGGCGGGAAAGGCGTCGGGCGTCGAGGTCGGAGTGGGCGTGAAGACCGTCACCGTCGGCGTCAGGGTCGGCGTGCGGGTGGGCGTGATGGTGGCGGTCGGCGTGAGCACCGGCTGGGTCGGGGTCCGGGTCGGTGACGGGCTCGGGGTCGAGGTCGGCGAGGAGACCACCGCCGTCGGCGTCCGGGTCGGCGTCCGGGTCGGGCTCGAGGTCGGCGTCGCGGTGCTCGTCGAGGTCGGGCTCGGCGGTGCGGTGGTGACGGTGACCGGCTGCCCCGAGGACCGGCGTCCGACGTCGTAGGTCGACATGAAGACCTTCGCCCGGCCCGCGACCCGGACGAAGTAGGTTCCCGGACCGTGGGGGTTCAGGTCGACGGTGGTCGATCCCGAGGCGCCCTGGAAGGACTGGCGGAGCAGCGAGCCGGGATCCGGCCCCGTCGAGCCGGTGAACGCGCTCCCCTTCTTGACCTCGACCTCGACCTCGGTCACGCAGGCGGTGAGCGCCGGCCCGTTGGTGCCCCAGTTGACCTGGACCAGACCGGCGCCGTTGTCGACCAGGTCGAAGCTCGAGTAGGTCTCGTCCGGGGCGTACAGGACTCCCGCGGACCGGGTCGCGACGTCGACGTTGAGCTTCTTGGCGACGATCCGGACGTAGTAGCGGGTCCCGTTCAGCACCGGGCCGTAACGCCGCAGGTCGATGGTGGCCGACTGCGCGGTCGCGGCGGCGGTCCCGGAGGCCAGCCGTCCGGGCTCGTCGCCGGTCGGGTTGGTGAAGTCGGAGTCCCGCTTGAGCTCCCACAGGACCCGGTTGACCTCGGGGATCCCGGCGACGTTCCACGACAGGTTCACGACCCCCGGACACCCGGGCGCCGGCTCGACGCCCGGAGGCGGCGTGACCGGACCCTGCGCTGCGAGCGGCGCTGCGGCGAGCAGCGCGACCGAGGCGGCGAGGCGGATCAGATTCGTTCGGCGACGCATGGTGTTCTCCTTCTCGTACTCGTCAAATGAACATCAACGGGGCCGGCGCGGGCTCTCGGGCGTCCGTCTCGGCGGCTCGACCGGTCGGCTTCGAGCGCCGCCCGCAGTCGCCGGTGGCAGGCACCAGGGCGGCAGCGGTGTTGTTCCTGCGGTTGACCTCGTCCACCAGGCGATCCGGATCGGCCTCCGCCCTGAGCAGCACCTCGGCCGGCGCCGTGATCTCGACCCGCACGAACCGGATCTCGATCCGTCCGCCGGGCCGGATCGCACCCGGGGTCGAGCGGAGAGTGGTCGGCGGACGTCCCGGGAGCTGAACCGTGAGGATGAGGTCGAAATCCGCCTCGGCCGGCGCGCCGCCCAGGTTCTCCAGCGTGACCACGATCTCGTTGTCCGCGCCGACGCAGAGCGCGTCCGGCGCCAACCTCGCGACGGCGAGGTCGGGTCGGTCGGGCTCGGTCGCCGACAGGGAGCCGCCGACCAGAACAGCGGCACATATCGCGAGGGGTTTCGTCCATTTCATTGAGATCGATTCTGCATCACTTTGTATCATAAGGCGTGACGCCCTCATGAAGAAGGCCTCACCATCTCATCACTTCTCCGTCATTCCCGGTCTCAGCCGTCGGACCGCGAGCTGACCTCCTCGAGAGCGGCCAGGATCTCGGCCTGCTCGTCGGTCCACAGCGGACCCGCCGCGTCGCGGGCGCGACGGGCGAGCTCGACGGCCGACAGGTCGCCGGACCCGGCCCTGAGGCGGGCGATCAGCAGCATCGCCGGCGGATGGGAGGCTCCGAACGGCTCGATGTCGTCCTCGAGGTAAGCGGCGTCGGCGACCCTTCCCTGCTCGAGGAGCAGGGCGGCGAGATCGACCGCACAGGCCATCGCATCGAAGGTGTTGCCCACCTCGCGGGCCGCGGAAAGCGCCGTTCGGTAGTAGGTCTCCGCGCCGTCCCGGTCGCCGACGGCGAGCGCCAGCTCCCCCTGGAGGCGGGCCTCCGCTCCTTCCAGCCCGAGGTCGCCGAGCTCGTTCGCGATCTCCCGGGCCTGGGTGCCGAGCCGGACGGCACGCCGGCGGTCTCCCCTCTCGAGCTCGATCCCGGCCAGCGCGAGCAGCTGCTCGGCCTCGCCCCGGCGGTCGCCCAGCGCCCGGTAGGCGGTCACCGCCGCCTCCGCGCGTCGCGCGGCCTCACCGGGCTTTCGCTCCGCCTGCGCGACAGTGGCGAGGAAGGCGAGATTCCAGGCCACGCGACGCCGGTTGCCGAGCTCCTCGGCAATCGCCAGCGACTGCTCCGAGAGGCTCCGGGCCTGCACCGGGTCGCTGCCCAGCAGGGCCATCAGGGCGAGGTTGTACAGGGTCGTCGCCTCGCCGAGGCGGTCGCCGAGCTCGCGCCGCACGGCGAGCGCCTCCTCGAACAGCCGGGAGGCGTCGGCCCAGCGTCCTGTCGCCCGGGCGATGGTGCCGAGGTTGTTGAGGCTGGCGGCAGCGCGCTCCCGCATCCCGAGCTCGCGGCGGATGGCGAGGGCCCGTTCGTGCATCTCGCGCGAGGTCGACAGGTCGCCGCGGCGCCAGGCGAGCACGCCGAGCGAGTTCAGGGCGTTGGCTTCTCCCGACGAGTCGCCGACCTCGCGGAACAGCGCCAACGCGCGGCGCTCGTGGGTCTCGGACCGCTCGAGCCGTCCGCGGTCGGCGTCGAGGATGCCGAGGTTGAGCAGGACCGAGGCCTGGCGGTCGCGCAGCCCGTTGGCGTCGGCGATGGCCAGTGCGGCCAGGTAGTGACGCTCCGCCTCCTCGAGCTCTCCGAGCCGCCACGAGGCGATACCCATGTTCGACAGGGCCGCGTTCTGCAGCCGCCAGTCGCCCGACGCCCCGGCGGCCGCGAGAACCTCGCGGCTCAGCGCCAGGCTCTCCTGCCAGGCGCCGGATCGGCGCCGGCACAGCGCGATCTCGTACCTGGCCCACTCCAGGTCGGGCTCCCGATCAAGGCAGACCCTGAAGTAGGACTCCGCGCCGCGGTAGTTGTCGCGCGAGTACTCCTGGAGACCCATCGCGTAGAGCTGGTTGACGAACGGGTCGTCGGACAGGCGGATCGGCGGACGGCGTCCGGTCACGCCGCCCGACCACCCTGCGCCGCAGCTCCCTGGCCGCGGGCTCCATCATCTCCGGCACCTGGCCGGCGGCGAGGTCGATCCGCCGCGGTCGTTTGCCGCTGCTCCACACCTCGAGCACGAGCCGGTACAGGTCACCTTCACGCCTGACCCGGGCGACCACGGCATGGGAGATCCCGAAGGCCCGCCGCAGGTTCTCGAAGACCGATCGATCGAGGGTCGAGGCGCGGCCCGCGGGAAGGCGATCGAGGGCGTCCGCAAGAGCGTCGTCGGCGATCAGCTCGACGCCGCCACCTTCTTCCACGACCCTGCCGATCAGCCGCGGCAGACCGCGCTCGACCCACTCCAGCGTTGCCTCACCGGTCTGGTTCTCGAACGGCAGCACCGCGAGCCGCCGCATGCCGGTCGGCTCCTGTCTGCTCGAGACGACCCAGATCGCGGCCGCGGTCGTCGATCGCGACCACAGCCGCCGCGGCGGCCACCAGCGGTCGGCGGCGCGGGCGGACGAGCTCGGGCGGACGGCCGGGCGCCGCCGCCTCGACGATCACCTCCCGGTCGGCCTCGACCGAGACCTCGGCCACGAACCGCAGCCCTCGTCCGTGGGCGGTGCGGATCACCTCCTGGCGCCGGCCGTCGTCATCGACCGCCCGCCGCGCCTTGAGCACCGCCTGGGCGAGCGCCGAGTCGGTGATGAAGCTCCCGGGCCAGACCGCGTCGACCAGCTCCTCGCGGCTGACCACCCGGTCCCGGTGGCGGACCAGATAGACCAGCACGTCGAGGACCCGCGGCTCGATCGCGACCATCGCGCCGTCACGGCGCAGCTCCAGCGCGAGCGCGTCGAGCTCGAACCTGCCGAACCGGTACCTCTCCCTGGGCTGCTCCATCAGACCGTACGGTGGATTGTACCTGAAACTGGCTCTCAGAATTCCCGGGAATCCCGATCGTCTCCGTCTCCAAGAGCCCAGGAACGCGGCAGATCGCCGTCCGACGCGGCCCGCAGTAGGAACCCGCTGACAGCAGCAGGCTACAGGAGGTCCCCTGCGAACCGCCCCGCGTTGCGCACGAAGATGGTGGTCCTGAATCCGCTCGCGAGCTGGTCGAGCCGGTCTGCGTACTGCTCCTCGTCGCCGAACGCCGGCATCATCAGGCCGAGGAAGACGACGTCGGCCTTCGCGCTGTGGGCCCGCACGATCTCAGCGACCGTGACCGCGGGATCGGGCTGGTACAGGACCCTGGTGTCGGCCTCGATCCGGGTCTCGGCGAGCAGGTCGGCGAGCCCGCTGCGCTGACTGTCCCGCTCCCGCTCGGTACGGGCGATCGAGCGCACGGTGAGCCGAGCGTCCGCCCACTCCGGGTTCAGCCTGAGCAGGTGGGCGAGCAGCAGCATCAGGTCGCCGTTGTTCTGCAGGCCGCCCCACCAGAGGTCGATCCGCTTCTCCTGTCCGGGCTCATGGGCCCAGTTGATCCGGGCGATGATGGTGCTCTTGCCCGCGTTGGCCACCGCCCGCATGATCCGGAGCTGCGACGCGACCCGCTCGCGGCTCTTCGACCAGCCGAACATCACGGTGTTGGCCTGAAGCTCGCCGACGCCGCTGGCCTGCGCGATGTCGAGCACCCCGCTCTCGAAGTCGGGCACCACGTTCGCCTCGCAGAAGGCGACCAGCCCGGCGCTCTCGAGCTCGGACTCCATCTCGGCCTTGACGCCCTCGACGTCGACCGCCTCGTCGGAAAGATGACCCGCCAGCAGCCGGCAGACGGTGACGATGCCGCGGTCCTGGTTGAACCAGCTGGCGAGCCGAACCAGGCTGCTGCGCTTGGCGGGATCGCCGGCAAAGAGCAGGATGTTGGGCCGCCAGTTGCGGGGGTCGGCGCGCAGGTCGCGCAGCCTCAGCAGCGCGAACCGCGCCACCGCCACCCACATCCCGGCCCGCACGTCGCCCCACTGGGCCTGAAGTGCCCGGCGCCGGAGCGACAGGTAGAGCAGCAGCTCGAGCACGATCGCGGCAACGCAGGCCAGCGGGCTGATCAGGAACATCACCACGATCGCACCCACCGCTCCGAGGAGCGACACCGGCCAGGGGACGTTGATAGTCGGGCGGTAGGAGGGGTCGCCGACCAGCTTCTCGAGCCCGGCGCTCAGGTTGATGGTCACGTACAGGGTGAGGAAGAGGATGGTGACGAACTGGGCGACCGCGTTGAGCCCGCCGAGCGCGACCGCCGCGAGCGCGATCGCGCCGCTGACCCAGGTTGCGATCGTGGGCTGCCCGGTTGCGGAGAGCCGGGCGAAGACGGACGGGGCGAGCCCGTCGCGGGACAGCGACTGGAGCACCCGCGGGCCGCCGAGCGCGCTGCCGAAGGCCGAGGACAGCACCGCGCCCCACAGGCCGGGAAACACCAGCCACGCGCCCAGCGCCGCGATCGGCACCCAGGCCACCCCCGACACGGCCAGCAGCTCGGGCGTGCTCCGGTCGCTGACCGCCAGCAGCAGAGGCACCGTCAGGTAGACCAGGGTGCCGGTGAGCACCGCGAGCAGGGTGCCGCGTGGAATCGACCGGCGGGGGTCCTTGAGCTCGCCGCTCATGCCGATGCCGGCGGTGAAGCCGGTGACCGCCGGGAAGAAGACGGCGAAGACGTACCAGAAGCCGCCCGGGGCGGTGCGGAAGGTCGGGACCATTTCCGGCGCGCGAACGCCGCCGAGCACGACTCCCGCGACCAGAGCGGCCAGCGACAGCCCGACGGCGACCATGATCGGAATCTGCAGCTTCAGCGCGAGGTCGGCGCTCTTCCCGGACACCGCCGTGATCGCGACGATCAGGCCAGCGGTCAGCAGCTGGGTGGTCACGGCGGGGATCTCGCCCCACGCCTGCGGCCACAGCGCGAGCATCGACTCCGCCAGCCCGAAGCAGTAGAAGGTGATGCTCAGGGTGCGGCAGAGAAAGAGCGGAATGCCGATCGCGCCGCCGAGCTCGAGGCCGAGGCTGCGCGAGATCATGAAGTACTCGCCGCCCACCCCGACCCGCATGTTGGTCGCGACGGCGGACGCGCTGAGGGCGGTGATGAAGGTGATCGAGGTCGCGAGCAGGACGATGAACACCGTCAGCGGCAGCCCGGCGTTGCCCACGACCCAGCCGAAACGCAGGTACATGATGAGCCCGAGAATGGTGAGCACGCTCGGGGTGTAGACGCCGAGGAAGGTGCCGAACCTCCGCTCCGGCTCCGCGCAGTCGGCCTCGGGCTCGACTGTGGGGGAGAGGCCGTCAGCGGCCATCAGCGGCGCCATGCCCGGGGGCTGAGCGGAGTTCGAGGGTCGGCACTTCCCCAACCATACCATCGGGGCCAGATCCCAGCGGGATATTGATTCCTGGGCCTTGAAATCTACTTGTGAGTAGAGAACACTGATCGGCATCATGGGACGACCCCTGCAGCTCGACGCCGATCCGGTCGCCACACCCCAGCGCCTGCTGGCCGCGGCGGAGGTCGAGTTCGCTCGCCACGGGTTCGACGGCGCCCGGCTCGAGGACGTCGCGGAGCGCGCCGGTATCCGACGTGCCTCCTTGCTCTACCACTTCGAGTCCAAGGCAGCGCTCTACCAGGCGGTCGTGGAGCGGGTCTTCGCCGAGCTGGAGTCGGTCGTCACGGCAGCGATGGCGGCTCCCGGCGGCTTTCCGCAGCGATTCGAGTCGGTGGTGCGGTCGTTCGCCGACTTCCTCGAGGCGACCCCCCGTTTCGCCACCCTGGTCCTGCGCGAGCTGCTGGACGACCGCGGCCCCGGCCGGGAGCTGCTGCGCCGCGGGCTGGTGCCGTTGCTCGGGCGGGTCGAGAGCTTCGTTCGCGACCAGGGCGGCGGGCTCCTCGACCCCCGGCTTCCGGTCCGCGCGGCGGTGCTCCAGATCGCGTCGGGCATTCTCCTGCACGCGGCCGCCGGCTCGCTGCGCGATCCGCTGTGGCGCGATCCACATGACCCGATCGAGCTGGTCCGCGCGCTGCTGTTCGCAGCACCGGAGGCGTGACATGTCCGCCCTGCCCTTCTTCATCGCCTATCTCGTGCCGCTCTCGGCCCTGCTCGGCATCGCTCTCGGCGGCGGCTGGAGCTGGTCCACGGTGGTCCTGGTCTTCGTCATCACACCCGTGCTCGACGCCTTCCTGGGCCTCAACACCACGAATCCGTCTCGGGAGCCGGAGGGTCCGCCACCCCAGCGCGACCCGGTCTTCGACCTCGCGCTGTGGCTCTGGGTGCCGACCCAGCTCGGGGTGGTCGGTTGGGCCGCCTGGACCGTCGCCGCCCGGCCCCTCTCCGCCGCCGAGGTCGCCGGCCTGGTGCTGTCGGTCGGGATCTCGTCCGGCGCCGGCGCGATCAACGTCGCCCACGAGCTGATGCACCGCCGCGGCCGCCCCGAGCGTGCGCTGGCCGAGCTGCTGATGACCACCACCGGCTACACGCACTTCTGCATCGAGCACGTCCGCGGCCACCACAAGCACGTCGCCACCCCGCTCGACCCGGCCTCGGCTCGGTTCGGAGAGTCGGTGGCGGTTTTCCTTCCGCGCACGCTCGCCGGGAGCCTGGCGAGCGCGTGGCGGATCGAGTCCGAGCGCGTGCGCTCCAAAGGCCGCGGCCGACTCGGCCTCGGCGACCGGCGGCTGCGCTACCCGCTCGTCCTGACTCTGGTGCTGGCGGCGATCTGGATCATCCTCGGAGCCGTCGGGGTCGCGTTCTTCCTCGTTCAGGCGCTGGTTGCAGTCGTGCTGCTCGAGGTCATCAACTACGTCGAGCACTACGGGCTCGAGCGGCGTCTGCTGCCATCGGGCCGCTACGAGCGGGTCACGCCGCGGCACTCGTGGAATGCGGCCCACCGGCTCACCAACTGGTACCTGTTCAACCTCCAGCGCCACGCCGACCACCACGACGTGGCGAGCCGTCCCTACTGGCTGCTGCGCCACGTCCCGGACAGCCCGCAGCTGCCGGCCGGCTACGCCACCATGTGCCTGCTGGCGCTCGTGCCTCCGCTGTGGCGCCGGGTGATGGACCCACGGGTGGCGGCCTGGCGGGCTCGAGATCCAGTCGAAACCCAGCTCGCCGGCTGATCCGTCAGCCTGCTGCGCGGACCGCCTGCTCGACGTCCTCGAAGGGCTCCTCGCGCACCATATCTCGCCGCAGCGGCACCGGCCGGAGCGTCAGCCGGGGCTGACAGGCGCACGCTCTGGCCGCTCGGGCCGGGCATCCGGCGGAGTGCACCGGAACCACCTCGACCCGGTCGGCCGGGTCCGGCGTCCACCCGTGGCGGAGCAGGGCGTCGAGGTACTCCATCAACATGAGATACGACGGCATGGCGACCGGGGTTCTGGTCCGGGCCACACCCGCCGGGTGCACAATGGTCGCGGAGGAAGCCCATGGAGAGCCGACTGGTCGACGCCATCCGTCCGACCTTCCACCCGGTGGCGCTGATGTGGAGCGACCAGCGCCCGGACGGCGCGATGCAGTTCACGCCGGGGCGGTGGGGCTGCGTGATGTGGCTGCTGGCGGCGGCCGCGAAAGGCCGCACCGCGGTCGCCGATCGGGAGACCTTCGGCTGCCTCGGGGGCGGGGTCGGCCTCGGCTTCGGAAACCGGTACCAGGACTGGCCCGGCGGGGAGGAGTGCTTCGCGCGGTTTCTGTCGTCGGGGGCGGGCGACTCCGACGAGGCCCGCGCCGCGGTCGAGCCGGCCCGTTCGAGCCTGCGCGCCGAGGCCTTCGACAACCTCCTGCATGGCGAACGCTACGTCAAGAGCCCCGAGCTGGTCCGCAAGTTCGTCGACGCGCTGCCGATCACCGAGATCCCGACCCGCTTCGTGGTCTTCAAGCCGCTCGCGACCCTCGACCCCGGGGAAGCACCCGAGATCGTGATCTTCCTGGTCGACCCGGACCGGCTCTCGGCGCTGGTGGTGCTGGCGAACTACGGCCGCGAGACCAACGACAACGTGGTCATCCCCTTTGCCGCCGGCTGCCAGACCGTCGGGCTGCTCGCCTACCGCGAAGCCTCGGCCACCCCGCCCCGAGCCGTGGTCGGCCTCACCGACCTCAGCGCCCGGCTCTACGTCGCCCAGCAGCTCGGCCACGACCTGCTCTCGTTCGCCGCTCCCTGGCGCCTGTACGCGGAGATGGAGGCCAACGTCGCCGGCTCGTTCCTCGAGCGGCCGACGTGGTCGAAGCTGCTCGATTCCAGATCCGACTGACGCCGGCCATCTCACCTTCCGCGGCTTGCGAACCCGTGACGCAGCCCACACTCGCCCTGGGATGACCGGGACGTCGAGCCCGGGTCGGAAGGATCCATGGGAAAATTTGTGGAATGAGTCTCAGTCAGATATGTTAAAGTATCCAGTGTTTCGGGTAGGTCGCATAAATTGAATCAGTCGGAAGGAAACGCACTATGTCCGAACTCCTGGCATGGTCGCTCACCGCTGGCGCCCCGGGTGGCAGCATGGACGGCTCGGGCAGCCTCGAAGTCGAGGCTCTGACCACGGCGTCGGTTACGGTCGCGAAGGCGAGCAGCGCCGACCTGGCGTTCCAGCTTTCCGACGTCGCGAAGGTCTCGTTCTTCGCCCTGACGTCGAGCAGCTACGAGGGTGACGTGAAGGTCAAGGGCCCGGACCAGAACGACGCCGAGGTGGCGCTCACCGGCCCGCTGATCCTGTTCGGCGCCGCAGTCACCCTGTTGAGCGCGTCCCTCGCCACCCTCAAGGTCACCAACGACCACCCTGACCAGGCCGTCGAGATCGAGGTCTTGCTCGGCCAGAAGCTCACCGCATAGGAGCAGGGCGCGGCCTGTCCGGCGCCCCGAGGAGGAAGTCGATGCCCGTCCAGCCCACCTATCCAGGGGTCTACATCCAGGAGGTCCCGAGCGGCGTCCGTACCGTCGCCGGAGTCTCGACGTCGATCACCGCCTTCGTCGGGCGGTGCAAACGAGGGCCGGTCAACCAGCCTGAGTCCTGCTTCAACCGAGGCGACTTCAACCGCCGTTTCGGCGGGCTGTGGGCTGACCGACCGCTCACCTACGCGGTCGACGATTTCTTCGCCAACGGCGGCAGCCACGCCATCGTCGTCCGCCTCTTCACCCCAACCGCCCAGGACGACAGAGGGGTCGCAGAGGTCACCACCGGGACCCTCCAGCTCGAGGCGGCACATCCCGGCGCGTGGGGCAACCTGCTCGAGACCGCAGTCAACCACCCGTCCGACAGCAAGGCCGCCGAGGCCTACTCGGCCCAGCTCAAGGCGCGCGGCATCCCGGTCGAGCCGAGCGACCTGTTCGACCTCACAGTGGTCGACGGCGGAACCGGTGCACGCGAAATCCACCGCAACCTCACGATCACCGTCAACAGCGGCCCGCGGCGCATCGACCGGGTGCTCGAGGAGGGTTCCAACCTGGTGCGGGTCGCGAAGGACGGCACCGGCGCTCCGCAGCTGCCCAACGCGAGGCCGGCCAACGGCGCCACCGGGCAGGGTCAGGACGGCAACGACGGCGCACCCCTCGACGCGGCGGCTTTCAAGGGTGCCGAGGATCTCAAGACGGGCATCTATGCCCTGCTCAAGACGGACATCTTCAATCTGCTGTGCCTGCCACCGGACGCCCGTGACGACGACCTCGACCCGAGCGTCTGGGAGGAGGCAGCCAAGCTGTGCGCCGACCGCAGGGCGTTCCTCATCGTCGACCCGAAGAAGGGCTGGGACGGCAATCCCGACACCGCCGCCCAGGCGGTGAAGCAGGCGCAGCAGGCGAGCCCGCTGATCTCGCTCACCCACGCCGCCAACGCGGCCCTCTTCTTCCCCCGGCTGCGCAAGCGGGACCCCCTTCGCGACGGGCAGATGGACAGCTTCGTGCCGTGCGGCGCGGTGGCCGGGATCATGGCCCGGACCGACGCCAACCGCGGAGTGTGGAAGGCGCCCGCCGGCATCGAGGCCTCGGTCACCGGCGCGGACGAGCTCACGGTCAAGCTCACCGACGAGGAGAACGGCCTGCTCAACCCGATCGGGGTCAACTGTCTGCGCACCTTCCCCGGCCTCGGCCGGGTGGTGTGGGGAGCGCGGACCCTGCGCGGCTCCGACCAGCTCGCCGACGACTACAAGTACGTGCCGGTTCGTCGGCTCGCTCTGTACATCGAGGAGAGCCTCTTCCGCGGCACCCAGTGGGTGGTCTTCGAGCCCAACGACGCGCCGCTCTGGGCCCAGATCAGGCTCAACGTAGGGGCGTTCATGCAGCGGCTGTTCCGCCAGGGGGCGTTCCAGGGCTCGAGCCCGCGCGAGGCCTACTTCGTCAAGTGCGACGGGGAGACCACGACCCAGGACGACATCAACCGGGGAATCGTGAACATCGTGGTCGGCTTCGCGCCGCTGCAGCCGGCCGAGTTCGTGATCATCCACATCCAGCAGATCCGCAACGCGGCCTGAACGGGAGTGTGACATGGCGCAGTTCACGGTCAACGGCGAACGCTTCGACCCCTACAAGAACTACAAGTTCCAGGTGAAGACCGAGGACGGCACGTACGTCGCCGGGGTTTCCAAGGTGAGCGCGCTCAAGCGCACCACCGAGGTCGTCAAGCACCGAGAGGGCGGCGACCCGTCCAGCTCGCGCAAATCGCCCGGGCAGTCCGAGTACGACGCCGTCACGCTCGAGCGCGGGGTGACCCACGACACCGAGTTCGAGCGCTGGGCGAACAAGGTCTGGAACTACGGCTCCGGGCTCGGCGCGGAGGTCTCGCTGAAGGACTTCCGCAAGAACCTCATCATCGAGGTGTACAACGAGGCCGGACAGCTCGCGATCGCTTACAAGCTCTACCGCTGCTGGCCCTCCGAGTACCAGGCGCTGCCGGAGCTCGACGCCGGCGGCAACGCGGTCGCCATCCAGACCCTCAAGCTCGAGAACGAAGGCTGGGAGCGGGACTACGACCTGAACGAGCCGTCCGAGCCGAGCTTCGACGAACCGCAGCCGTAGCCGGGCGATGAGAGGTCTCACCGCGTCCGAGCTGGTCGAGCTCTGGGACCGGGCCGGCGGTCTCGGCCATGCCTCGCGCGCCCTGGCCGTGCTCGCGGCAGGCGAGCCCGGTGCGTCCAACCAGGTCCTCGAGGCGCTGGCTGCCGGAGAGCGGGACGCCCGCCTCCTGGCGCTGCGGGCGCGGACCTTCGGACCCCGGCTCGAGGTGCTCGCCGCCTGCCCGGAATGCGGCGCCCCGGTCGAGCTGGCCTTTGCGGCCGGCGTCGAGGACCCCGGCGCCCCGAGCACCCCCGAGCCCGTGACCCGCGAGCTCGCCGGCACCACGGTGGTCCTGCGGCCGGTGACCGCCGGCGACTTGGTCGCCGCCGAGTCGGCCCTGAACCTCGCCGAGGCCAGAGGCCGGCTGCTCCGGCGCTGCGTGCTCGCGGTGGACGGCGAGCAGGGTGCCCCAATCCCGGACCAGCTCTCCGAGGCAGTCGAGTCGGCGCTCGAGGCGCTCGACCGCGAGGCCCTGTCCGAGATCGCCACCACCTGCCCGGAATGCGACCACGCCTGGTCCCTGCCCTTCGACCCCGCCCGCTTCCTGTGGCAGGAGATCGAGAGCCACGTCCGCCGGCTGCTCGCCGAGGTGGCGGCCCTGGCCGGGAGGTACCACTGGGCTGAGCGGGACATCCTCGCCATGTCGGCCGCCCGACGGCGCTTCTACCTCGAAGCGAGCGGCTGATGGCGGGATTCCTCTCCCGGCTGGGCGCCCAGGCGATGGGCTCGATCGAGGTCGCGCGGCCCCGGGTCCCGGCCAGGTTCGAACCGGGAGCCGGCGCTCATCCCCGGGAGACCACCGGGCACGAAGCCGAGCAGGTGCCGGAGGCCGGCGTGGCCCCGAAGCCAGAGATCGCGAGCCCATCGGTGAACGCTGGACCCACCGTCCAGCCGGACCGGGGGCCGGCGCCCACCCCCTCGCCGATCGTGGTTCCGACGCCTGTCGACGAGCCGCCCGGCTCGATGATTCCAACCCGGGACCGCGAGCCGAGGGCGCCGGGCCGTCCCGCGGTCCCTCCGACTGCGGGGCCCGCGGAGCAGCCGATCCGCGCCGCCGCGCGGCCATCGCCGAGCCCGCAGCCCGCGCCCGCGTCCGCGCCCGCCGCTGCCCAGGGGCCGAGCCCGACCGTCGTCCCCCCGCGGGCTGCCGCTGTCACTCCGCGGGCTGGCGCCCCGACGATGGTGCAGAAGGCCGAGGTTGCGACCCCCGTTGGACCGGCAGCGCCGCGTCCCTCGCCGCCGCCGACCTCGGCCGGAACCACCGTGTTGCCTCCCGGGCGCGCGGACCGACCTCGGGGAGCGGCGACCGAGCCGCCGACCGGTGCGGCGCCGCAAAGGACCCCATCCGGAACGCCTGACCGGACGTCCGGATCCACCCGGAAGGCAACCCCCGAGCCGAGCTCCGACACGCGGTTGGAGCGCACGGGCGTTCCCGACAGACCGCCGTTCCCCTCCCCCGAGCTCCGCCCGGATTCTGGTGGGACGCCGATGCCGTCGTCGCCTCCTGCCGCCGCAGCGGAGGCTACGGTGATCGAGGTCCGAATCGGCCGCATCGACGTGCACGCCCCGCCGGCGCCCGCCGTCCGCCGCGGCTCGTCCGCGCTCGACGCGCTGCCCAGTCTGGCCGACGTGCTGGCCCGGCGTCGGGACCGGTGAGGCGCCGCGATGAGCAACCACCTCGCCGTCGCCACCGTCACCGCCGCCCTCAAGGCGCGCATCCAGGAGGCCCTCGACGCCGACGTGCCCGGGGCCAAGGTCCGGATCGGGCGGCCGGACGGGGAGCTCGGACAGAACGGCGCGGCGCGGGTCAACCTCTACCTCTACCAGGTCACCACCAACCCCGCCATGCGCAACGCCCACCAGCCCGCCCGGGGCGCGAGCGGTCGCGGCGTCGCCACCCCGCGGGTCGCACTCGACCTCCACTACCTGCTCTCCTTTTACGGTGACTCGACCGCGTTCGAGCCGGAGCGCATGCTCGGCTCGGTCGCCCGGGTGCTCGAGGAGGTACCGCTGCTCACCCGCGCCCGGATCGAGAAGGTGATCGCGGACGACCCCCAGAACCTCTCCGGCTCGGACCTCCACCGCGCCCCCGAGCTGGTCAAGGCCCATCCGGCGGCGCTCACCCTGGAGGAGCTGTCCAAGCTGTGGTCGGTCTTCTTCCAGGTGCCCTACGCCCTCTCGCTGGCCTACCAGTGCACCACGGTGATCGTGGAGGCGAGCACACCGACCGGCCCGGCCCTCCCGGTCACCCGGCCCGCGATCGTACCCTTCCCCACCGGCGGGCCCACGATCTCGGCGGTCCGGGCGCAGGCTGGCTCGGCGTTCCCGATCGAGTGGGGCGGCACCGCGGTGCTCGAGGGATCGGGCCTCGGCGCCCACGGGCTCGGCCTGCGTGTAGGCCCCCACGACGTGGCCATGGCCGAGGTCACGGTTCGTCCCGGGCGGATCGAGCTGCCCCTCACCCAGGCGGCGCTCGGCGGGGCGGTGCTGGCAGCCGGCATGCACCCGGTGCGAACCGTGCTGCCCGCCCCTGGCGGGGCGCCGGCACACCTCGTGCGCACCTCGGACAGCGTGCCGCTGGTGCTGCGGCCCTCGGTCGCCGTGCCCGGCGGGGCCGTCGCCCTCGACCCGGGGCCGCCCGACCAGCCGGCCTCCGGCACGGTCAAGATCACCTTCTCGCCGCCGGTGGTGAAGGGGCAGGAGGTGCGGCTGATGCTCGACGAGCGCGCCGCCGGCTCACCCGCCGGCGCCCTGCTCGTCCCGCACCCGGTCGCGGACCCGGACTTCCCGGCCGCGACCCTGACCTTTGCGTTCACCGCGCTGAAGCGCGCCGCCTACCTGGTCCGCGCCCAGGTCGACGGGATCGCGTCGGCGCCCGCGATCGACGCCGACCCCTCGAGCCCCACCTACCGCCAGATTGTCGGCCCCGAGGTGGTCATCCCATGACAGCCGTCACTCTCGCCGCCGACCTCGAGCGGATCCGCGGGCTGCTCGGCGGCGCCGCGGGCCAAGCCGCGGCCGCGCCCGCCGCTGGAGCCATCGCCGCCCTGGCCGACCGCTTTGCGCTCACCACCTTCGAACGCGACGTCATCGCGCTGGCCGGCTTCGCCGAGCTGGAGCCCGACGCCGGCGAGCTGCTGGCCGTCGCCCAGGGCGACCCCCGCCTGCGACACCCCACCGTCGCGCTGGCTCTCGGCACCCTGCCCGACGCGCACTGGAGCGCCTTCTCCCCCGCCCGCCCGCTGCGCCGCTTTCAGCTCGTCGAGCTCGAAGGCCCGACTGCGGTCGCGCGGGCGATCCGCCTGCCCGAGCGGGTGCTGCTCTTCCTCGTCGGGGTCGACGCCCCCGACGAAGAGCTGCTGCTCGCCGCCCGCACGCTCGAGCCCCCGGACGAGCTGCCCCCCTCGGCGCAGGCGGTGGCGGCCGATCTCGCCGAGAGGATCGCACCCTCGGGCTCGGCGACGGCGGCGGTCATCGCCCTGTGCGGCGCAGACCGCTCGGCCCGGGCCTCGGTGGCCGCCGCTGCCGCCGCGGCGCGCGGCTCCCGAGCCTTCCTGATGGCCTCGGGCGACCTGCCGGCTTCGGGTCGAGAGCGTGCCCTGCTCGCTCGGGCCTGGTCGCGCGAGGCCCGGCTGTCGGACGCGGTGCTGGTACTCGACGCCAGCGACACCACGAACCCGGCCGAGTCCCAGGCGGTCGCCGCCTTCGCGTCGGCGACCGAGGCACAGGTGGTCGTCCTGTCTCCCGAGCCGATTCCGGTGCCCCACCGCCAGCTCGTGCGCCTCGACCTGCCGCGGCCGCCCGCCGACGAGCAGCGCGCGATGTGGGGCTCCGCTCTGGGCCCGCTGGCCGGGTCCCTCAACGGCACCGTCGAGCGCCTCGCGTCACACTTCTCCCTCGGCCCCCAGGCGATCGCCGCGGTCGCGGCCGAGGTGCGGCGCGCGGCCAGCACCGATCGCGCCGCCGTCTGGGACGCCGCGGTGTGGTCCGCCTGCCGGCGCCAGGCGCGGCCGCGGCTCGACGAGCTCGCGCAGCGCATCGACTGCACCTCGACCTGGAACGACCTGGTGCTGCCGGCGCGTCAGCTGGAAACCCTGCGCATGCTCGCCGCCCAGGTGCGGCGGCGATCAACCGTCTACGAGCGCTGGGGCTTCGGCCAGCGCGGCGCCCGCGGGCTCGGCATCAACGCGCTTTTCGCCGGCGCCAGCGGCACCGGCAAGACCCTGGCCGCCGAAATCCTGGGCCAGGTGCTCGAGCTCGACGTCTACCGCATCGACCTTTCGGCGGTGGTCTCGAAGTGGATCGGCGAGACCGAGAAGAACCTGCGGCGGGTCTTCGACGCCGCCGAGGACGGTTGCGCCGTGCTGCTCTTCGACGAGGCCGACGCCCTGTTCGGCCGCCGTTCGGAGGTCAAGGACAGCCACGACCGCTACGCCAACATCGAGGTCAGCTACCTGCTCCAGCGCATGGAGGCCTATCGCGGGCTGGCCATCCTGACCACCAACATGAAGAACCACATCGACGACGCCTTCCTGCGCCGGATCCGGTTCGTGGTCGACTTCCCCTTCCCGACCGCCGTCGACCGGTGCGAGATCTGGCGGCGCGCCTTCCCGGGCGACACCCCCACCGAGGGGCTCGACTGGGACCGGCTCGCCCAGCTCAACATCGCGGGGGGCAGCATCCGGAACGTGGCGATCGGGGCGGCCTTCCTGGCCGCCGACGCCGGCAGGCCGGTCGGGATGGAGCAGGTCCGTGCCGCAGCGCGGATCGAGTACGACAAGCTCGCCAAGCCGCTCACCAACGGGGAGCTGCGCGGCTGGCCCGCGGGGCACGGCGATGGCTGAGCCGCGCCGGATCACCGTCACCGTCGACCGCCTCGTGCTGCACGGCGTCGACCCCCGCGACCGCGCCGCGGTGGCTCGTGCGCTCGAGGCGAGCCTGTCCACGGCGCTGAGCGACGCCGGTCTGCCAGGGGTTGCGGCGATCAACGCGGCCGGCCTCACCGCCCGCATCCCGAATCCGCCGGCCCGCGGCCCTGCCGCCCTAGGCCGCGCTGCCGGGAAGGCCGTGCACGCGGCGATCGCGGGTGGTCAGCGTGGGAGCAGGCGATGAGCGGACGGACCTCGGGTGCAGCGGCCTCCACCTTCGGCGCGTGGACGCCCCAACCGGCGACCGCCATGGCGGGACGCAGGGAATCGTCCACCGCGAACACCGAAGGCCTCGCAGACGCACTCGAGAGCTACCCGTTTCCGAGCCTGATCCAGCGACACGCACTCTCGGCCGTTCCCGCGAACTCCCCGCAGGGCAGCGGACCCAACCAGGCCGTGCCCGTGCAGCGCCAGCCCGAAGACGAGGAGGAGGTCGTTCAGCGAGCCTGCGCCTCCTGCCAGGAGGACGAGCCGACCGTCCAGAGGAGTGGCGGCGAGGACGAAGCACCGATCCAGGCCAAGTGCGCCGCGTGCGAGCGGGAGGACGAGGCAGCCCAGCGCCAGGCGTCGCACCACGATACGCCGGGACCCAGACTCTGGGTCGGCGCCCCGGGCGATCCCTACGAACGCCAGGCCGACAGCGTCGCGTCTGCGGTCATGGAGACCTGGGAGCCCTACTCAGCCCCCGCCGCCAGCGAGCCGGGCCCGGTCGGGTCCCTTGGGTCATCCCACGGGCCAGTCTCCGCCGTGCAGCGGGACGTCGCGCCGGACACGCCCTCGCCCGACGAGGACCACGACCCGGAGCTGGATGACGAGGTCGAGTGTCAGGCTTCGGCGGCAGGCCCACCACGCGACATGGCGGGCCTGTCCACCCGCCTCGCGGCCCGCCGAGGTCGCGGCGCGCCACTGCCCTCGTCGACGCAGTCCTTCATGAGCGACCGCTTCCAATCCGATTTCTCAGCGGTCCGAATCCACGACGGCGGAGAGGCTGCGCAGCTCGCCGGCTCGATGCGGGCCCACGCCTTCACCTCCGGTCGGGACATCTACTTCGCGCCCGGGCAGTACCGGCCGGGCACACCCGCCGGAGATCGGCTCCTGGCCCACGAGCTCACCCACGTCGTGCAGCAGGCCGGCGGCAGCCCTGGGGGAGGAGGCGTTCAAAGGAAAGCCTGCGACACCAGGGAGTCGATCTACGAGGACTCCGAGAGCAAGACGTACACCCGCGACGTGCCGGACCTGACCGGCACGTTTGCGCACCGCGAGATCGAACGCAAGATGGAAGGCGCCAACCCGGGGCTCATCACCGAGGCGCCGATCCCGGGCGCGACCCGTGAGACGGTGGCCTTCAACGCGCTCGGATTCGCTGACATGTACCTCGCCGAGGGCAACAAGGTCTCGAAGATCCGCGGCATCTGCCGCACGTCCAAGGGGCAGGGGCAGGAGGACGAGACTCTCTCACCGGACCTGAGGGCGACCTTCGGACCGGCGGCCAAGTCTCCGACCAACCCGGCTTTGAAAACCCACAGCGCCGGCAGCTTCACCTACTCGCCGAAGAAGACCGCCACCGGGATCAGCGGCACCTTCCCGACCTGGTTCAAGGTCGCCGACCTGAAGCCCCTCGGCGCATTGCCCCTCGCCGGCGGCGTCATGCAGGTCGACAACTACACGAGAGGCTTCCCAGCGTTCGCGAGCGCCGTGGCTGCAGACGTCAGGCCAGGACTGGGCCTGATCGGCACCGGTGGCGTCGCGAGCGGGCTCACGATTCCTCCAGAGCTCGACTACGTGGCCCTGCACCAGGCGAAGCGGTTCGGCGCCGAGAACAAGAAGACCAAGGCCCAGGCGCCCGGTGCGGTCTTCTCGCCTACAGGAGGTGTCCGGCTCTACGTCGTCGAAGGCGGCAAGGGCCTCGAGGGCCTCTACGTCTACCTCCCGGTCGGCACGAACATCTCGAGCCCGGTCGAAGGGAGGTTCTACCGCCAGCAGAACGCCAAGCTGAAACCCCTGCTCGCCGGCCTCAAGAAGGGCAACCCATCGGTCAAACCCGCTCTCGGCACCAAGCTGCGTGCGGGGGAAACACGCCCCGCGCTGCCCGCGATCTCGCCCCTCCGCGCCGGCGGCACGAGCGCTGCGGCGCAGCCGAAGCGCACCCGGACCACCTCGACCAAGCGCAAGCAGGAGCAGGACGCCTGGTTCCGCCAGTACGACGGCTGGCGCGGCCCGCTCAAGGACGCGCTCAAATCGAAGCCCCACAAGAGCCTCAAGAAGAAGGTCACCCAGGACGAGAAGCTCGAGTCAAAGCTCAAGATCAGCCTCCCTTCGGAGGAGTCCGCGTTCACCTCACCTGACCAGCTCGAGGACTTCAAGCGGGTCCGTTTCTGGGCGAGCGGCTTCGGCCGTCTCTTCGCGCGCGTGCGCTTCGCGCTCGGCTCGACCTTCGACCTGCTGGTCGAGAAGTTCGAGGTTCTGCGAACCAAGTTCAAGAACATCAAGAAGAGCGCCGGAAAGCTGGGCAAGCTCGGCGGCGGTTTCGGTTTCGTGGCCAAGTTCGGTCGCCTGGTGGTCAAGGCCCTCGGCAAGGGGGTGGCTGCGTTCCTTGACGCCAGCTTCCACATCTTCGCCGCGTGTGTGAACTCGCTGATCTCCGCGGTAACGAACCGGCTCACCGACGGTGCGAGCGAAGCCGTCAAGGAGCAGATCTGCGCCCTCGAGACCGCCTACGAGAGCTTGAAGACGGAGATCGAGACCAGGATCCGCGACTTCGACCAGCTCGAGACGCTGGTCAAGGCGTGGCAGGAAATCTCCTACTGGACGGGCATCGCCTCCGCCCTCAAGGGCGCGATCCAGCTTGCCGTGCAGGCGGCAGCCTGCCTTTCCCCGCCGGCGCTGGGTTGCCTGTGGGGGCTCGTCGCCCAGGTCGGGATCGAGATCGCGCTCGACCTCATTGCCGACACCAGGTGGTTCCAGGAGAAGGTCATCCAGCACCCGAGAATCCAGGAGATCGTGGACCAGTTCGCCGGTGAGACCTACCGCAAGTGGATGTGGAGCGCGGTCACCGCGGCAGGGCTCGACACCAAGCTCGGCGAAGCAGCGGGGGGTGACGCGCTCAAAGCCTGCAAGCCGGTCAGCTTCGACGCCAACAAGGCCATGGCGGAGGGCACCATCGGCGATGCGGCGTTCAAGCGGCGGCGCGGTCAGTGGGAGCGTGACAACCGGACCCGGCTCGAGGCCGACATCGGCGCCGCCATCTCGGGCACCGGCGGAGGGAAGTTGACCGGCCGCGAGGCCCAGGAGCTGGTGACCGCGCTGAAGGGCTCCGGTCTTTCCCCGGCCGAGATGAAGGAGAAGCTCGACGGCCTGAAGGCCGAGACTGCCGCGCCCGGAACCGGCGAAACGCCCCCGAAGCGAGGCCCGTCAACCGGCACGACTGAGCCTCCGCCGAAGCTGGACGCTCACACGATCCTGCACGCGGTCGGGGCGACCCCGATCGCACCCGGGGCAGGAGGGCCCGGCTCGGCGGCCGAACGCCGCAACCTGGAGGACCTGGTCAAGATCGCGCGATCGAGCCGGCTCGAGGAGTACGAGCTCCAGCTGCGGCTGTCGCCGGGCTGGTACCGAGCTGCGAAGAGCGCCAAGCCTGGTACGGAACCGATGCAGGTCCTCGTCGTCCGGGTCTGCGACGACGTCTACGCAGGCTTCGTCAACGTCCGTGTCTACGAAAAAGGCGGGGTGGACTTCATGGAGTTCGTCAAGCTCAGCCAGATGGTCGACCAGGACGGCCGACTTGCCGACAGCATCACCCAGTCGCTGTTCAGCGGCACCAAGACCCGCCTCTACGAGCGCGACCCGAAGCGCACCGTGCTGTCCAGGGAGCACATGATGCTCTGCATCCGCGCCGAAGGTCCGGCGAGCCCCTGAGGAGGCAGGCGGATGACCGACTTCCCCCGTTCCCCGAAGATCCTCAAGGGCGCCATCGTGGGGCTCGACCTGTTCAACCCGTTGGCCTCGGTGGTGGTCTTCCAGTACAACCCCGCCCAGCTGTCGCGCTCGCTGGAGCCCCAGTACGCGGAGTCGGGCGGGGACCGCAGCGAGGCGCTGCGGCTCGGCGGGCCACCGCGGGAGACGATCTCGGCCACGGTCGAGCTCGACCTGGCCGACCAGCTCGAGCAGGGTAACGGACTCGCGACCACCCTCGGGCTCAACCCGCAGCTGGCTGCGCTGGAGATGCTGATCTACCCCAAGAGCCTGCTGGTGATCACCAACACCGCCCTGCTCGCCGCCGGGACGATCGAGGTGGTGCCCCCGGCCGGGCCCCTGACCCTCTTCATCTACGGGTGGAAGAGGGTCGTCCCGGTCAAGCTCACCGGGCTGTCGATCACCGAGACCGCGCACGATCCCCAGCTCAACCCGATCCAGGCCTCGGCCGACCTCTCGCTACAGGTGCTCACCTACAACGACCTGTCGCTCACCCACCCGGGCTACTGGACCTTCCTCGCCCACCAGGTGGTCAAGGAGACCATGGCGACCATCGCCAGCGTGTCGAACATCGGCGCCGTGCTCGGCGACGACGTCGACCTCTTCTCGCTTGCCGGAGGCTGAGCTGTGTTCCACGAATCGAGCCGATACGCCGCCCTACCGACCAGGGAGCACGTGACCCCGGACGGCCGCCGGGTGGTCTACGTCACCCGCCGCTTCGTGCCGCCCCGGGAGGTCTACGTGGTCGGAGGCGGGGTCACCGTGACCGACTCGGACCGCATCGACCTGGTCGCCAACCGTGCGCTCGGCACCCCGGCCGGCTTCTGGCAGATTGCCGACGCCAACGGCGCCGTCCATCCCCTCGAGCTGACCACGGTCTCCGGCCGGCGGCTGGTGATCCCGATCCCCCGCGCCCACGGGGTGACGCGATGAACCTGCTCGGCGTCCACCTGACCCTGCTGATCGGACCCGATCCGGTCGCCGCCCCACCGCCGCCGCAGGTGCTCGAGGCACTGCTCGAGGTCGAGGTCACCCACTCCGACCGGGATCGCTCGGGCTTCCGCCTGACCTTCGCCATCGGCCGCTCTGGCCCCATCGACCTGCTCGACTACGGCCTGGTGGCGAGCCCGCTGATGCAGGTCAACTCGCGGGTCGTACTGATCACCACCTTCGACATCACGCCCAAGGTGATCATGGACGGCATCGTCACCCGCCGCGACCTGGTGCCGGGCGACGGACCCGGTCAGGGACGACTGGTGCTCAGCGGCGAGGACCTCAGCATCGCACTCGACCGGGTGCAGAAGCAGGCCGAGCACCCGGCCCAGGACGAGACCGTGATCGCGGCCAAGCTGATCGCGAGCTACCCCCAGTACGGAATGATCCCGGCTGTGATCCCACCGGTCATGGTCGACCCGCCGATCCCGATCGATCGCACGCCTCAGCAGACCTGCTCGGACTGGGCCTACCTGAAGCACATGGCGGCACGCCACGGCTACGTCGCCTACGTCGAGGCGGGGCCGGCGCCGTTCGCAAACACCGTGCACTGGGGACCTCCCATTCTCCCCGGGCTGCCGCAGAAGGCGCTCAACGCGAACCTCGGGCCGATCACCAACGTGTCGGGCCTCAGCCTGTCCCAGGACGCGCTCGCGATCACCCTGATCGAGGGCCTGGTCAAGGACCGTCTCAGCGGCCAGCAGGTACCGGTCATGGCCCCGGTGCCGACCCGGCCCCCGCTCGGCTTGGCGCCCGACGCCGTCACCCAGGCCGGCAAGCTGCGCTCCAAGCCGATCCCGACCAGCGGCCTCAACGCCGCCCAGGCCCTGGCCCGGGCGTTCGCCGAGCTCGACCGCTCCGCGGACGACGCCAACACCGTCTCCGGCACCCTCGACACCGTGCGCTACAACGACATCCTGCGCGCCCGCGCACTGGTCGACCTGCGCGGGGTCGGCTTCAGCTTCGACGGCACCTACCTGGTGCGCAGCGTCACCCACCGCATCGCGCGCGGCAGCTACGCCCAGGACTTCACCCTGTCTCGCGCCGAGACCGGCGCCAAGCTGCCAGTGGTGCGGGTCGCCTGAGGGAGGCGGAGATGAACCAAGAGTGCCCGACCTTCTTCGGCAAGTACCGCGGCACGGTCGAGAACCAGGTCGATCTCCAGGGCCTGGGCCGGGTGCAGGTCAGCGTCCCGGACGTGCTCGGCTCGGGCACGATGGCCTGGGCGATGCCGGCCACGCCCTACGGCGGCAGCGGGGTGGGCTTTTTCGCCATCCCCCCGGTCGGGGCCAGCGTGTGGGTCGAGTTCGAGCGCGGAGACCCGGACTATCCGATCTGGTCGGGCTGCTTCTGGGGTCCGGGCGAGTCCCCGGCCGGTCTCGACCCGACCGCGGTCTTCAAGACCATCCTCAAGACCGACAAGGCCACCCTCGAGATCGACAACAACCCGGTCGCCCCGAGCTTCACCCTCGAGGTCCACGTCGGCGGCGTGGCCGGAACCGCGACCGTGGAGGCCGGCGTGACCGGGATGACGATCTCCTGCGCCGGCAACACCATCGAGCTCGGCGTCGACGGCGTCTCGATCAACCAGACCAACCTCAAGGTGATGAAGTGAGCTGAGCAATGCCACTGCCGATCCTCACCCTGTCCACCAGCGGGAGCTGCCCCCACGGCATCCCGGCCACGTTCGTCGCGACCTCGTCGAAGGTGCTGATCGATGCCGCCCCGGCGATGCTCGACGGCGACCAGGCGATGGTCGCCGGCTGCCCGTTCACGGTGCCGAGCGGCAAGCCCCAGCCGTGCGTGACCGCCAAGCTGGTCATGAAGGCAACGAAGGTGATGGCCGAGGGCCGCCCCGTCATCCTCCAGGGCCCGGCGGACATGTGCCAGTCGGCGGAGCAGATCGTCCAGGGACCGCTGGCCTACACCGGCGTCCAGACCAAGGTCATGGCGACCTGAGGTGGGCGGCATGACCCACTTCGGTTTTCCGTACCGTATCGGGCCCGACGGGCGCACCGCCGGAGCCTCGACCGACGAGCACATCCGCGATCTGATCGAGATGATCCTCTTCACCGGTCAGGGCGAGCGGCCGAACCGGCCCGACTTCGGCGCCGGCGTGCGGCAGCTGGTCTTCGCCGAGAACGCCCCCGAGCTCGCGACCGCCATGCAGCACCTGGTCACCAGCGCCCTCCAGCGATGGATGGCGGAGCTGATCGAGGTCCGGGCGGTCGACGTCGCCGCCCGGGACGCCACCCTCGCGGTCACGGTGCGCTTCCGGGCCCTGGAGAGCGACGAGGAGCGGGCGGTGCGGATCGTCCGGGAGGCCTGAGATGGAGCTCAAGCAGCACTGCGGCACCGCCCAGCGACGGCAGCGTGTGCTGGCCTCGACCAAGCTGGTCGGCGGCGTCGAGCTCAACGGCATCGACTTCCTCGAGGTGCTCGACCAGGATGCGCCGGCGCCCGAGCTGCGCCAGCGTCTGATCGACCTCGTGTTCCTCAAGCCCGGCGGGGTCCTCGACGCCGGCGGCACGCCCCGCTTCGACCCGGACATGGTCGTGATCGAGGGCGGAACCCGGATCCTGAACCCGAAGGTGGTCGCCGTCGAGGCCGGCGCCGACCCGCGCACCCTCCGGCTCACCCTCGACCGGGCGGGCGATTTCTCGCGCTACCGCCTCCGCGTCCGGCGCTCCGCCGATGATGACGACCCGCCGCTGTTCGTCGACCCCGTGCTCGCCGGCCTCGAGTTCTCGTTCAAGGCCGACTGCCCGACCGACTTCGACTGCGCCCGCCCTGCCCCGGCGGCGGCCCCGTCCGCCCCCTCCCCTGCGTTCGACTATCTGGCCAAGGACGCCGACAGCTTCCGGCGCCTGATGTTCGACCGCATGGCGGCCACCATGCCCGCATGGACCGAGCGCAGCCCGGCCGACCTCGGCGTGGTCCTGGTCGAGACCCTGGCGTTCGCCGCCGACATGGCGAGCTACGCCCAAGACGCAGTCGCCACCGAAGCCTACCTGCCGCTCGCCCGGCGACGGGAGTCGGTCCGTCGCCACGCCCGCCTGCTCGGCTACCGGCCCGGCGAGGGCACCAACGCCAGGGCCTGGGTGGCGATCGACGCGGCCCAGGACGCCGACCGGAGCGACCCCCCTCTGCTTCCGCGCGGCACGGTGCTGCTGACCGCTCCGGAGAGCGCCCAGGCGTCCGCCGGCCTCAAGGCCGGGGTACGTCCGGACCCGGCGGTGGTCCGCACCCTCGTCACCGCCGGCTCCAAGGTCTTCGAGACCCTCGACGACCTGACCTCGGTGCGGGTCGCGCGCAACCAGATCCGTTTCCACTCCTGGAGCGAGTCCGACTGCTGCCTGCCCACGGGATCGACGGTCGCCCATCTGGTGGGCACCGCGGCGTCGCTCGGCCTCGCCGAGGGCGACGTACTGATCCTCGAGGAGCGGATCCCGCGCGGTGGTGCCGCCAACGACCCGCCGGACCCGGATCACCGCCAGGCGGTCCGCTTGTCCGCCCCGCCCCGGGAGCTGGTCGATCCCCTCGACGACACGCCGGTGCTCGAGGTGCGCTGGCACCAGGCCGACGCGCTCGGCTTCCCGCTCAACCTCGCCGGCGCCGGTGGGGTGCCCGGCGCGGTCGCCCGGGGCAACGTGGTACTGGCCGATCACGGACGGACCCTCGACTACGTTTTCGCCAACACCGCGAGCGAGGCCGAGGTCGCCGCCTCGCTGCACGCCGACCTGTGGCAGAAGCCCGGGATCGAGCCCACCACGCCGCCCGAGCGAGCGGCCTACCGTCCCCGCCTGATCGACGGCCCGATCACCCGCAGCGTCCCGTTCGATCCCCGTTCGGCGCGGCAGCGGCCGGCGGCCGAGGCGGTGGCGCAGGACCCGGCGCAGGCGGTCGCCGCGGTCACCCTGTCCGGCGGCGGGGACAGCTGGCGGGTCCGCCCCGACCTGCTCGGCAGCGACCGCTTCGCCCCCGAGATGGTGGTCGAGGACTCGAGCGACGGCGCCGCCTGGCTGCGATTCGGCGACGGCCGCTTCGGCAAGCGCCCGGCGGGCGACACGATCATCCACCCCCGGCTGCGGGTAGGAAACGGTCCCGAGGGCGCGGTGGGGGCGGGCGCCATCGCCCACCTGATCACCGACGACCCCGACCTGATCACCGCGGTGAGCAATCCCCTGCCGGCGCTCG
This sequence comes from uncultured Acidobacteriota bacterium, assembly GCA_963714745.1. Taxonomy (GTDB): domain Bacteria; phylum Acidobacteriota; class Thermoanaerobaculia; order Thermoanaerobaculales; family Sulfomarinibacteraceae; genus CAVQPK01. The sequence goes on along the minus strand of CAVQPK010000002.1, from coordinate 2,170,732 downwards.
GCGGCGCACCTCCGGAGCGGCTGACCGCGATCAAGATCAACGCGCCCCGTGCGTTCCGGAGGCAGCGGCGCGCGGTCACCGCGGCCGACTACGCGGCAGCCGCCGAGAGTCATCCCGAGGTCCAGCGAGCAGTGGCCGAACGACGCTGGACCGGCAGCTGGCACACCTTTTTCCTCGCCGTCGACCGGCTCGGCGGCCTGGAGGTGGACTCCGCCTTCGAGTCCGCGCTCGTTGCCCACCTCGAGCCCCTTCGGCTGGCCGGGCACGACCTCGAGATCGAGCCCCCGGTGTACGTGCCACTGGACATCACCTTGGTCATCTGCGTCGCCGACGGGCACTACGCCGAGCACGTGGAACGAGCACTGCTCGAGGCTTTCACCTCCGGCCGGCGAGCCGACGGCAGCCCCGGCTTCTTCCACCCCGACCGCTTCACCTTCGGTGACCCGGTTCGCCTGAGCCGCCTGGTCAGCCACGCAATGGCGGTCGCCGGCGTACGATGGGTCGGCGTGACCGGAGGCGGCGACGGCGCCGGCCACTTCCGAAGGCTGCACGATCAGTCGGTCGACTACGGCGACGCCGGGGTGCTCCCGATCGGCCCCCGTGAGGTGGCACGCCTCGACAACGACCCCAATGCCCCGGAACGAGGCCGCCTCGCGTTCGTGATGGAGGGCGGACGATGAGCGACTCCCGTCTCCCAGCCGACCCCTGCGGCGCCGTCGACCTGACGCCCCGGCGCCCCGAAAACCGCGCTGCCCTCGCGGCGCTCACCGCCCGGATCAGCCGCCACCCCGACTTCCTGGCCCGGATGCTCGCGCGCATCGCGCGCGAGACGGTCGACGATCCTGTCACCGGGTCGAGGACCCGACCCCTCGCGGGGCTCAGCGCCCGCACCACCGACGACCCCACCATCTCTCTGATGGACGCCTGGGCCGCCACGCTCGACGTGCTCACCTTCTACCAGGAGCGGATCGTCAACGAGGGTTATCTCCGGACCGCGGTCGAGCGGGTGTCGGCGCTCGAGCTGGCGCGCACGATCGGCTACGAGCTCGACGCCGGCGTCGCCGCCTCAGCCCATCTGGCGTTCACCGTCGAGAGCGCCGACGACCCCTTCCGGGTGGTCGAGGTCCCGGCAGGGACACGGGTGATGAGCGTGCCGAAGGCAACCGGCGAACGGCCCCAGGTCTTCGAGACCCTCGAGGCGATCGCCGCCCGGGCGGAGTGGAACCGGATCCCGGCCCGCACCGAGCGCGACCAGAGCCTGGCGGTCTACCTCAACCCCGAAGACCCCGAAGACGAGGACAACGGCACCCTCTATCTGCTCGACCTCGATGCCAGCTTCGACCTCTCCGAGGCCGACCCGGACGACCTGGTCTCGATCGACTCCGCCACCGTTGGCAGCTATCTGCCCGTCACTCCCGGCCTCGACCTCGAAGCGGTGCTCGCCGAGCTCGAGGAGGACCGGCTGCTCAACCCCGAGATCGAGGCGGTGATCCAGGGCGTCGCCGTGGACCACCTCCACCTGCGCGGGGTCGGGCTCGCGATCGACCCCGGCGACCGGCTGGTGCTGGTCGCGGTACGGGCGTCCGAAGACGGCCCGGGGGTGATCAAGGCATTCCCGCAGCGCGTGGTCGCGGTCGAGGAGGACGCCGCGTACGCGATGACCCGGGTCGACCTCGCTCCGCTGGGCGGACCGCCCCGGCCGCGGCGCCGGCTGCGCCTGCGCTTCCGGCCCGCGAGGCTGCGCCCGGGGGTGGTGCCCACGACCCGGGTCAGCTTCGACGAGTCGAACGTGACCCGGATCGTGCGGCGCACCACCTGGTCGGGCGCTGCCCTGTCCGCCTTCGTCCGCACGCAGGCCTGGCCCCGCGTCAAGCTGATGCGGCTGGTGAGGCGGCCGCCGGATCTCGACTCGCCCGAGATCGGCGAGGTCTCCCCGGGCGTGGTCGTGCTGCGCCAGAGCGTCGGTTTCTTCGGCCACGCGGCGTCGCGGTGGGAGAGTCTCGCGAAGAGCGACGAGAGCCGCGGCGGCACGACCGACGACCCCTACAAGGTCTCGTGGGAGCCGAGCGGCTCGCCGCGGCCGGTGTGGGTCGACTCCCAGGGCCAGCCCCTCACCGACGCCGACCTCTTCCTCGAGCGCGAGGTCGCCGAGATCGTGCCCGGAGGCTGGGTGGTCCTCGAGACGCCGCAGGGAGAGGCCCGGAGCTGGCTGGTGGGCGCAGCGGCGACCCAGTCACGCAGCGACTTCGCCCTCAGCGGCAAGGCCACCGGCCTCCTGCTGCGCGAGCCCGACGACAGCGACTTCAGCGCCTTCACCGCGGGCGGAACGGTGAAGGGCGAGCTCGCCCCTTTCACCTTCCGCACCGCGACCGCCCACGTCGCGAGCCAGGCCGTGGCGCTCGCCGGGCTGCCGATCCGCGAGGACGTCGCAGCCGGCGCCGACGAGCTGATGCTGGACTCGCTCTACCTCGACCTCGAGCCCGGCCGGGCGGTGTCGGTGGCCGGGGAGCGAGCCGACGCCCAGGGGGTCGAGGAGGCCGAGACCCTGATGCTGGCCGACGTGGTGCATACCGGCGGCCACACCCGCCTGCGGTTCGCGGACGGACCCGAGTACGCCTACCTGCGGCCGACGGTGCGGGTGAACGCCAACGTCGCCCTCGCCAGCCACGGTGAAGGGGTCGACGAGGCGCTCGGCAGCGGCGACGCCACTCGCGCCAACCAGGCCTTCGCGCTCGCCAAACCGCCGCTCACCTTCGTCTCCGCCGCCACCGCGACCGGTTCGGCGAGCTCGCTCACGGTCAGGGTCGACGGCGTGGCGTGGCGGGAGGTCCCGTCGCTCTGGGAGGCCGGTCCCGAAGATGAGGCCTACATGGTCCGGGTCGACGACGACGGCACCACCCGGGTGGTCTTCGGCGACGGCGAGCACGGTCGCCGACTCCCCACCGGGGCTCTCAACGTCACCGCCTCCTACCGCACCGGGATGGGCACCGAGGGCGAGGTCGACCAGGAGACCCTGATCCAGCTCAAGATCCGGCCCCTCGGGGTGCGTTCGGTGAGCAACCCGTCGCCCGCGAGCGGCGCCGCCGCCGCGGAGAGCCTCGAGCAGGTGCGCGAGCGGGCGCCCCGCAGCGTCCGCACTCTCGGACGGATCGTCTCCCTCACCGACTACCAGGACTTCGCCCTGACCTTCGCGGGCATCGGCAAGGCCCGGGCCGAGGCGCTCTGGCGCGGACGCGAGCGGGTCGTGCACCTGACCGTGACGCCCGCCACCGACAGCGTCTTCGACCCCGCGGCGCCGACCCTCGACAACCTGCGACAGGCGATGGAGGCGCTCCGCGACCCCGCCCGACGGTTGATCGTCGCGCCCCATCGGCCACGCCTGTTCCAGCTCGCGGCGCGGGTCTTCCACGACCCGCGCTTCCCGGCCCGGGAGGTCGAAGCGGCCGTCCTCGGACGGCTCGAGCTGCGCTTCTCCTACGCCGAACGCGCGCTCGCGCAGCCGGTGAGCGCGGCGGAGGTCATCGCCACGGTCCAGGAGGTCGAAGGCGTCGACCACGTCGACCTCGACGCCCTCGAGCCCTACCGCGACGATGTCGCCGGTGCGGCGCCGTCGCTGGCCACGGTGCTGCCGGCCTCCCCAGCCCGGGTGTCGGACGAGGGTGACCCGCCGGCGATCACGGCCGCCGAGCTGCTGACCATCTTCGGAGCCGCGATCACCCTCGAGCTGGAGGCCGCCGGTGCGTGATTCCAGCTGCGATCGTCTCTACCGGCTGCTCCCGGGACACGTGCGGGCCCGGGACCACGAGCAGGGGCGCCCGCTCCAGGCACTGCTGCGCATCCTGACGCAGGAGCTCGAGGTCGTCGAGGCCGATCTCGATGCCGGCTTCGAGAACTGGTTCATCGAGACCTGCGAGGACTGGGTGATCCCCTACCTGGGGGACCTGGTCGGAGCGCGCCACCTGCGGCCGTTCGGCGAAGACGGCGGCGGCCTGCGCGCCTTCGTCGCCAACACCCTCAGCTACCGCCAGGCGAAGGGCACCGCGGCGGTGCTCGAGCAGATCGCCCGCGACGTCACCGGCTGGCCGGCCCGGGCGGTGGAGGTCTTCCGCCGCCTGCATCAGTCCCAGCACCTCAACCACGTTCGCCCGGAGGTGCTCGCCACCGCCTCGCTGCGCGACGCCGATGCCGCCGGGCTCGCCGGCGGTCCTTTCGAAAACGCCTTCCACTCGGTCGGCATCCGACCGGTCACGACCGGCGAGGGACGCTACAACATCCCCAACGTCGCGCTTTTCCTGTGGCGGCTCGACGCGGTGGTGCTGCCGTTCGTCTACGACGGCCTGACCGGTTACCTGGGCGGCGTGCAGCCGGCTGCTTCGACCCACGCACCCGGCCTCAACCACCTCGACCCGGTCGGCCGCGACCTGCCGCTGTTCAACCGGCAGCGCACCGAGCCGACCCTCGCCCACCTCGCCGGCGAGGCCGACCTTCCCGGGCCGTTGCGCCGGCGCCCGCTCCACGACGACCTCGAGGCGCTCCGGGCCGGCGTTCCCGGCGCCGGCGTCTACTTCGTGGACCCGCCTGCGGTGCGGGTGCGGCTCGACGGGGTGCCGGTTCCGCCCGAGGACCTCTTCTGCTGCAACCTCGAGGACCGCGACGACGGTCAGGGCGGCATCACCTGGCGACGCCCGAACGCCCCGGGCGAGGTCGCCCTCGACCCCGAGCTCGGCCGCCTCGCCCTGCACCCGGACGACGCGGGCAAGCCGGTCGAGGTCAGCGTCGCCTCGGGCGCCGCCCACGATCTCGGCGGCGGGCCCTCCGACCGGCGGGACTCGGTCGCCGCGTGGTTCGGTCCGTTCGCCGCCGCCGCCGAGACCGGCTCGCTCTGGCAGCTCGGCGTCAGCCGCCGACCCGAGCAGGTGACCGACATCGCCGACCAGGGTGGTCCGGTGGTGGGCTCCTTGGCCGCGGCCGTCGAACGGTGGAACGTCGCTGCCGCCCCCGGAGCCCGGGGCGTGATCGCGATCATGGACTCCGCCACCTACTCCGAGGACCTGTCGACGGCCGCGCGGAGAATCCGGATCCCGGCGGGGGCCCGGCTGGCCATCGTCGCCGCCGGCTGGCCGGTAGTGGAGATCGGCGGCGGCGCCCGCCGGCGCACGCCGGGCGAGCTCGCCCCCCAGGACCGGCGGCCCTACCTCGCGAGCGACCTGGTGACGGTCGGTGAGGCCCAGCCGGACGAGGATCCGGGCGCCCTGATCCTCGACGGGCTGCTGATCGGTGGTCGGGTCGCAGTCGCCGCCGGAGACCTCGGACGGCTCGAGCTGCGCCACACCACCGCCGGTGTCTCCGCCCAGGGCCTCGGTCCGGGGATCGACGTCGCCGCAGCCCAGGGCGCCGACAACTCCCGGCTCGCAGTGGTCCTCGACCACACCGTCTGCGGCCCCGCATCTCTGGGCACAGCGGCCGGAACGGTGCGGGTCACCGACTCGATCCTCGGCGAGGACCTCAGCGCCAACCCGGACCCCGCCTCGGTCCCGCTGGTCCTCGAGGCGCCCAGGGCCGACATCGCCCTGGCCCGGTCGACGTTCTACGGCCGGGTGGTCGGCAGGACGCTGTCGGCGGACGACTCGATCCTGGTCGGCCCGCCGCTGATCTCGCGACGCCAGGAGGGCTGCGTCCGGTTCTGCTACCTGCCGGGGGGTGGCCGCGCTCCACGCCGGTTCCGCTGCGTGCCCGACCTCCAGCTGGCCGAGGCCCGGGAACGGCTCGGTCGTGCTCTGACCGCCTCCGAGGAGCGCGCGCTGCGCACCGCGCTGCGTCCCGTCTTCACCGCCAGCGCGCTCGGCCACCCCGCCTTCGGCCAGCTCGCCCTGACCTGCCCGCCCGAGATCGCCGCCGGCGCCGAGGCCGGGGCTGAGATGGGGGCGATGAACCGGCTCGGCAACCCCGCCCGGGTCGCCAACCTGCGCGACGCCCTCGACGAGTACCTTCCGTTCGGCCTCGAGGCCGGACCCTTCTTCGTGACGTGAGGACAGACCATGAGCGGCGACTACACACGCAACACCTTCAAGCCCGAGAAGCAGTACAGCTCGGTGCGCCAGCAGCAGGGGCGCGTCCACCTCGATGCGGACTGGAACGAGGCGGCCGACATCGCGACCCACGGCGAGCGGACCGCGCTCGGCGACGTGATCGGGCCCACCGGCATGCCGGAGGATGCGCCGGGCTTCGGCCTCGCGCCGATTGCCTCCGGCGGTGCCGCCGACCTGGCGATCGGCCCCGGCCGCGCCTGGGTCGGCGGGCTCAAGGTCGAGAACCTCGCCGCCGAGCCCACCACCCTGACCAAGCTGTCGGGCAGCGGCGCCGGCACGGTGTGGGAGGTCAGCCACGGGCCGCGCCTGGCCGAGGGCGCCTGGGTCGGGCCCGCCGCCGACCCCCTTTCCGACCCGGTGCAGGTCACCGAGGTGCTGCCACCCGAGGACGGCGACGGCGGCCGCCAGAGGCTCAAGCTCGCCAAGGGCATCGGCGGCGGCACCAAGGTCGTCGCTGCGATCTCCTCCTACGGCGCCCAACCCCACGCCCCGGCGCCACCCTCGACCCTGGCTGCGGGACGTTTCCTTGCCTACCTTGACGTCTGGGAGCGGGAGATCACCGCCCTCGAGGACCTCGGCATCCGCGAGCTCGCCCTCGGCGGGCCCGACACCGCCCTGCGCACCCAGGTAACCTGGAAGGTCGAGCTGCTCCCGCTCGAGCCCCTGATCGCCGCCGGCGACGTGGGCGACCCGCCGGTGTGCACGAGCTTCGGTCCGGGCTGGACCCCGGACGGCGCCATCGACCGGGTCCGCCTGGCGGCCCGTACCGATCCTGCCGAGGCCGACCCTGACCCCTGCGTGCTGCCCTCCGCGGGTGGTTACCGGAGCCTGGAGAATCACCTCTACCGGGTCGAGGTTCACCGCGGCGGCATCGCCGGCCAGGAGACCATCCTGGTGAAGTGGTCCCGCGACAACGCAATCCACCGCACGCGCCTGCTCGGGGTCGCGGACGGCAGCCTGGTGGTCGAGGACACCGGCAAAGACGACGCGACCGGCTTCAAGCCGGGACAGTGGGTCGAGGTGCTCGACGAGCGCCGCACCCTGCGCGGCGAGCCCGGCTTCTTCGTCGAGCTCGGCGAGATCGTCGACACCCGGATCGGTATCGCGACCGTGCTCGACCCCGTCAGCCAGCAGCCCCTGGTCTCCAACGGTGAGCCGGACGCTGCGGTGCTCCCAAGCACCGGCACCGTCACGCGCTGGGAGGGCGGCGCGCCGGTCGAGGCGAAGCCTGGCGAGTGGCTGCCGCTGGAGAGCGGCGTCGAGGTCCAGCTCGGCGCCGGCCTCGCCCACACCGGCGACCACTGGCTTCTGCCCGCCCGCAGCCTGACCGCGAGCCTCGAGTGGCCCGCGGACCCGGCCAGCGGAGAGCCCGGATTCGAGCCACCGCTCGGCGTGGTGCACGGGTACTGCCCGCTTGCGGTGGTCGAACGGGCTCCTGACGGCAGCTTCTCGGTGCTCGACGACTGCCGCCCGATCTTCTCGCCGCTGACCCGACAGACCGCCCTCTTCCTGCTCGGCGGCGACGGCCAGGAGGCGATGCCCGACCTGGTCGGCTCGGGACAGGGCACGCACGCGCCCCTCGACTCGCCGCTGCGGGTCGGGGTGGCGCGAGGCCGGGTCCCGGTCGCGGGCCGCCTGGTCCGGTTCCGGGTCACCGATCCCAACCTCAGGGGCCGGCTGTCACCGGGCCCGGCCTCCGCCCCGGCCGACGTGGTGCGCGACACTCCGCTCGAGGTGGTGGTCCGGACCGGCGGCGACGGCGTCGCCGAGGCCGCCTTCGCCCTCGACCGCCGCCGGCACGCCCACCACGTGCTCGCGGAGCTGCTCGACGCCTCCGACCCCGACCAGGCCGAGCGCGCCCACCTGCCGGTACACTTCACCGCCTTCACCTCGGTCGCCGCCGAGGTCGCCTACGACCCCGACGGCTGCCCTTACCAGAGCGCCAAGGAGGTCGACCCGAAGCCGGCGCGCACGGTCCAGGAGGCGCTCGACCGGCTGTGCCCGCGGCTCGAGCTCAGCCCGCTCGGAGGCGACGGCCAGACGCTGTGCGCGGGCAAGCCCGCCCCGGCGCCGCTCACGGTCGGCCTCCACTGGGGCCGCCAGCCTGTGGCGGGGGTCAGGGTGGCGTTCAAGGTCGCGGCCGGCGACGCCACCGTGGACCCCGCCGAGTCGGTGACCGACGCCGCCGGGACCGTGTCGACGACCCTCACCGCGGGCCAGAACACCGCCGACAACGGCGGCGTCGTCTCGGTCCACGCCATCCCGATCGACCCGCCGGTGCCGAGCTCGCCCGACCACCTCGAGCTCACCGCCCGGTTCGTGAACGCTTCCTGCGTGTACGTCGGTCCCGAGGTCTGCCCCGACGGCCAGCAGGCGGCAGGCTCGAACACCGTCTCCGCCCTGATCCACCACCTGTGCACGACCGGCGGCAGGGACCCGGGCATCCACGTCACCGGCGTCTTCCACCTCACCCAGGCGAGCGAGGTCAAGCCGCTGGCGCTCGACCAGGTGCTCACGCCCGAGGTGCTCTCCCTGGGTCTGCTCTTCGAGCTCGACGCCGCGATCGACCCGGCGGCGGTCGAGAGCACGGTCCAGGGCCTGAAGAGCCAGCCGGTCGGCGAGCTGATCCTCGACCTGCCGTACCCGATCGATGGTCAGTCCATCGCCCGCTGGTGGAGGAACGACTTTCAACCGCCTCGGGCCCTGTTCGGCTTCGTCCCCACCCGGCTCGACGGCTTCTTCACCGTCGCCGCCGACCGGGCCGGGAACGACGGTCACGCCCTCCGGTGGACCCCCGCCAAGAACACCGACGGCCTTCTCAAGACCCGCTTCGCCACGGCCCTTGAGGAGATGGGCCTGCAGAACCTCACGCTCGAGGCGCGCGCGGTGCTCCACGGCAGCCGCATCTGGTCGGCCAAGGACCCGACCCACCTGCTCGACGGCGAGCTGGCAGCCAACCCCGACCAGCCCGGCAGGCTGGTCTTCCCCTCGGGCGACGGCCGCCGCGGCGGCGACCTTGTGCTGCCGTTCTTCGTCGGCCGGCCCGAGGTCGTGGCCCCGCCGGTGGGCCCGCGCGACTTCCTCGGCCTCTTCGCCGTCACCGACGCACCCTTCATCAACGCGCTCGGCGCCAGCGCCTTGAACGACCTCGCCCGGGCCTTCGACCTCGCGCTCGACCGCCCCGCACTGGCGGCCGCCGACCTGGTGCCCCCGGACGTCGCCTTCGACCGAACCCGCGCGCCGGACCTCGCCGGGGCCCGGCTCTCCATCCGAAACGTCACCCTGCCCCAGCAGCCCCTCCGGGTCCTGGCGCACAGCGGCGACCGGCGGCTGCTGACCCTGTTGCGCAGGGACCTCGGCAACGCCACCCAGATCCAGATCGAGCCGGTGCTGACCACCGCTCAGGATCCCGCGAGCGGGATCGTCGAGAGGCTGCGACGGGTTGATCCCGGGGTCGACGCCGTGCTCGCCGACGCACCGACCTTCACGGCGATCCAGGCCGATCCTGTGGTGCAGGCGAAGGTGGGCCGACGGCTGGTGAAGATCTGACGGCGAGCTCGCGCAACCACGGCTCGACCCCGGGGTGAAGGTGGGCTACCCCGCGTACAGCCGCAGATCGGTGCCGATGCGGTCCGCCATGCTCGAGCGTGGTCTGGAGGTCGGGGTGGCGCAGGATCACGCAGCCGTCGGAGAGCAGGGTCTGCCGCCAGTTGCGGCGCGGTGCGCCCGGCGGCAGCAGCTCGACGCCGACGACATGTGCGCCGTGCTCGGCCATGATCCGCTCGAGCCCCTCGATGCGCTGGATCCGCCCCTCGCCCTGGGCCCGCTTGAAGATCACGGCGGCGTTGTAGCGACGCTCGGACCGGCTGTGAGAAGCGCCCGTGGCAGACCGCCTCGGCCCAGCCGTCGGTAGAGGTCGATGTCGCTGGAGAAGTTCATGATGTCGACGCTGCGGCCACCCGGGGGCCGGGCCGCGATCTCGCCGAACACCGCCTCGCCGTCCGCCTTGCGGAACCACTCCATGTGGGTGAAGCCGGTTCGGAAACCGAGCGCCGTGAGCACCTCGCGGCCCAGCCGGCGGCCGCCGGCGAGCTCGTCGCGCGTCGAGGTCGCGCAGGGTCACGGTCTGCGGGCTGATCCACTCGAGCGCTGCGGGCGACCAGCGGCCGGGGCCGGTACCAGGAGATGTTGTCGTACAGGATCTCGCCGTCCGCGCAGACCGTGTCGAAGGTGTACTCCTCGCCGTCGATGAACTCCTCGACGCTGACCTCGGGGACGTGCCGCAGCCGGGGCAGCACCTCGTCGAGGTCCGCGCGGTCGTCGACCCGGTAGGTGTCGGCCGAGCCGGCCCCGGCGATCGGCTTGACGATCAGCGGGATAGCCGATGGCCGCGGCCGCCTCGCGGCACCTCGGCGACGGAGGCGGCGCACGATGTGCCGCGGCGTCCGGATGCCGGCGCGCGTCGAGGGCCTGCTTCATGCGCTCCTTGTCGCGGAAGGGGATGGTCTGCGCTTCGTCCATGCCCGGCGACGCCGAGCGCCTCGCGCGAGCCGGGCGGCGAGGATCATGCCCGGCTCCCACAGGCACTCGACCCGGTCGATGCCGCGCTTCCCGGTGGATCCGGCCGGCGACCTCGATGACCGCCTCCTCGTCCCACAGGTCGGGCACCTGGACGTAGCCCGCCAGGTTGCGGCGGGCCTCGTCGGGCACGGCCTGCTCGGGCTGGTCGCCGAGGCCGATGACCTCGGCGCCGACCTCAGCCAGTCCGCGGGTGAAGCGCGGCATCTCCAGCGGGAAAGCCGGGCGACAGCATCAGGACGTTCATGGCGACGACCCGTCCTCGACCAGCTCGACCCGCAGCAGGGCGACCAGCCGCGTCAAGCCCTGGCGCACCGCCTCGGTGTCGGGGTGGCGCAGGATCACGTAGCCCTCGCCCTCGTAGCTGCCCGCGGCCGGCTGGCCGGGCTCGGGGCAGCCTGGCCTCGACCACCAGATCGCCGAGCTCGCGCTGCGCCTGCTCGAGCCCGTGGACGGCCTTGACCCGACCGCTGTCCGAGGCCCCGCAGGTAGGCGGCGCCGGCGGCGTAGGCCCGCGCCGGAGACCTCGAAGGTCCCGAAGACCATCAGCCGCGCCCAGGCCCGGTACATGTCGACGTCGTGGGCGTAGGAGATCAGGGTCGTGAACTGCGCCCCGGGAGGACGGGCCGCCGACCTCCGAGATCGCCAGGCTTCCGTCGGCCCGCCGGAACCACTCCATGTGGCTGAGCCCGGTGTCCATGCCGAGCGCCTCGAGGGCGCCGACCGCGGCCTCGCGAATGCCCTCGTACCGCGGTCCGTCGATCTCGCGCGGCAGCAGCACGCACCACTGGATCCACGGCGTCTCCATCACCTCGAGGGGCGACGGAAGGTAGTCGCTGATCGAGCACCACACCGGCTCGCCCCCGACGAAGACGCTGTCGAAGGAGTGCTCCTCGCCGGAGATGAACTCCTCGAGCAGCAGCGGGTCGCCGGGGCGGGGCGGCACGACCTGCAGCACTCTGTCGAGCTGCTCCGGGCCGTCGATGCGGAAGGTGTTGCGTGCGCCCGGCGCCGGCCGGCGGCTTGGCGACCAGCGGGTACCCGACCTGCCGGGCGAACTCCCGGGCGCCCGCTATGTCGCTCGGCCAGGCGATGGCGCGCGCACGGCAGGCCGGCGGCCCGCAGCACGTCCTTCATCCGCGCCTTGTCGCGGAAGGTGGTGGCGACCTCGACCCCCATGCCCGGGATCCCGAGCTGCTCGCGGACCCGCGCCAGCGGGACCTGGAGCTGCTCGAGAGCGCCGACCAGCCGATCGACGCCGCCGAAGCGTGTCGCCAGAGCCCGCGAACCGCCGCCGCGATGTCGCCCGGGTCGAGGCCGTCGTCGACCCGCCGGTGGGCGTCGAGCTTGGCCCGCAGCGCCGGCGGCACTTTGTCGACCGGGTCCTGGCTGATCAGGCCGACCTTGGTCCCGGGAAGGTCGGCGGTGACGTCGACGAAGCGCAGGGTCGTCTCGAGCAGGAACGGAGCGACGAAGACCACGTTGGGCATGATTCATCCTACCTCCGGCCCGCGATGCACGAGCCGGTGCCGCTCCCGGCTCCGACTATCATCGTCGAGTGAGGTCACCATGCACGTGGTCTTCGTCGAGCCCGCGTTCCCCGCGAACCAGCGGCAGTTCGTGCGCGGCCTGCACGCCGCCGGGGCGCGCGTCACCGGGATCGGCGAGGCGCCCCTGGAGGCTCTGGACGACGAGCTCCAGCACTGGCTCTTCCACTACGAGCAGGTGCGGCTCGGTGGTGGACGAGCCGGCGATGCTCGACGCCGTGCGCCGGATCCAGGAGCGCGAGCTGGGTGGACCGGCTCGAGGCCACGGTCGAGGCCCACATCATGACCGCGGCCAGGTCCGCGAGGCGCTGCGGGATTCCCGGGCACCAGCGTGCGCACCGCCTACCTGTGCCGGGACAAGCCGGCCATGAAGGAGGTGCTGCGCGAGGCGGGAGTCCCGTGCGCCCAGTCGACCGGGCGCCGACTCCCTGGACGAGATGCGCGACGTTCGCCGCCGCGGTCGGCTACCCGCTGATCGTCGAAGCCCCGCGACGGCGCCGGGGCGTCGGGCACCTACCGCGTCGACGACGACCAGGAGCTCGACGCAGGTCGCCGGCGCGATGGGCGTCGACCGCGGCGCGTCGGTCGCGCTCGAGGAGTTCATCGAGGGGCACGAGGCGTTCTACGACACCCTCTCGCATCGACGGCAGGTCGGCGCACGACTTCGTCACCCACTACTTCCCCAACGTGCTCGAGGCGATGCGCACGCGCTGGATCTCGCCCCAGTTCATCACGACCAACCGGATCGACATCGTCCCCGACTACGCCGAGGTCCGCGAGCTCGGGCGCCGGGTCATCGCAGTCGCTCGGGATCGAGCACCTCCGCGACCCACATGGAGTGGTTCTTCGGGCCCAAGGGGCTGCAAGTTCTCCGAGATCGGCTGCCGGCCGCCCGGCGTCGGCGCCTGGGACCTGTACTGCGCCGGCAACGAGATGGACCTCTACCACGAGTGGGCCGAGGCGATCGTGCACGGCCGCACGAGCCAGCACGCCGTCCCGGCGGTACTCGGCGCGGGCATCATCACCCTGCGACCGGACCGGGACGGCCGGATCGTCGGCTACGAGGGGCTGGACGAGATCCTCGCGCGCGCTTCGGCGAGTGGGTCATCGACAGCCACCTCCCGCCGCCGGGCACGCCCACCCAGCCGGTCGAGGCCGGCTACATGGCCAACGCCTGGATCCGCATGCGCCACCCGGACTTCGACGAGCTGCGGCGCCATGCTGAACATGATCGGCGAGCGCGTGCAGGTGAGGGCCGGGTAGCGGGAGACCCGGCGTCGCGCTCGTCATATCCCAGCCCGTGGAGTCGGCCAGCCTCCCACCGCGCTCGGTCACCCTGCTCGGGCCGCAGCGGCTGCGCCCGACCGTCGGCGAGACCCTGGTCCGGCTCGGGGTCACGGGCGGGGTCGCCGCCATCACCGCCGGCTGGCAGGAGCGCGAGGACGAGGACGACGAGCTCCTCGACGCACCTCGGCGAGCGCTCGTTCAACCTCGCGCCTCTACCGGCGCGCGCCGAGAGGTCTTCGCCGCGGATCCCGAGCTCGCCGATGGCCACTCACCGCGCGGCAGCAGCGCGCTGCGGGACCTGCAGCGCCTCTACCGGCTGCGCCTCGACCATGCCCTGGAGGCGGTCGCGCGAGCTGCGGCGCGCCGCACCGGATCGAGAAGAGGCTGCTCGATCGGAGCCGGGCCGAGGCCATGGAGGCGGTGCGTCAGCTCGACGACGCGCCACCTCGAGCGCACTCGAGGAGGTGCACGCCGAGTTCGAGCGGCGCTGGCGCCCGGCGACGCGGGACGGCGGTGCGCGCGGCAGCGGACCGAGATCGCGCGATCTGCTCGCGGGCTGCGAGGCGGTGGCGATCGCCGGCGGGCACGTGGCGGTGCTGCTCAACCGGCTGCGCCTCTTCGGCGTCGGCTCGACTGCTGGCGGGCAAGCGCGGTGATCGCCTGGTCGGCCGGCGCCATGGTCGCGCGCCGACCGGGTCGTGCTGTTCCACGACATGCCCGCCGCAGGGGCGCGGGCAACGCCGAGGTCTTCGAGGCGGGCCTCGGGCTGTGCCCGGACGTCGCTGCCGCTGCCCCACGCGCGCCGCCGGCTGCGCCTGCGACGACCCGGTCCGGGTCGCCGAGCTCGCGCGAGCGCTTCGCGCCCGCTGTGTGCGCGGCGCTGGACGAGGGCGGCACGGCTCGAGTGGACTCCCGGAACGGGGCTGGGCGGCCGAGCCGAGGGCGCTGGCACGCCTCGAGCGTGGACGGCTCGGTGACCGGAGGTCGGCGAGTGGCTGACGCCGGCGGCGATCCGCGAGCTGCGTGCGAGGCTCGAGACCGCCGACCCCGGCGGCGATCGACCGCTTCCTCGAGGGCCGCAGCTTCCCCATCGTCGAGGCGGCTGCACCACCTTCGTCTACCGCGGCCAGGCCGACGAGGTGCGCCTGCGGCACTGGATCTTCGGGCTCGCCGTCGTCGCAGGCCTTCCGCGCGCGTCGAGCGGCACCGACCTCTGGTACCTGACCCTCGAGCTGCCCGACCGGCTCCCGCATCGAGTACAAGCTCGAGGTCGTGCACGGGGCCGACGCGGCGGCTGATCCAGGACCCGCTCAACCCGCACCGCGCGCACGATCCCTTCGGCGCGAACTCGGTCTGCCACGCCGACCGGCTACGAGGTGCCCGGAGTGGACGCTGCCCGATCCCGAGGCGCGCGCGCGGCACGCTCGAGGAGCTGGTCGTGTCCGAGCGCCGCGCTTCGGCGGCGACGCGCCGGGTCACGCGTCTACCTGCCGGCGCGCTTCCGGCCGCACGCGCGCGCTACCCGCTGCTGGTCGTGCACGACGGCGGCGACTACCTGCAGCTACGCGGGCCTGAAGACGGTGCTCGACAACCTGATCCACCGGCTCGAGATCCCGGCGATGATCGTGGCGCTGACCCATCCCGGCGACCGCCTGGTGCGAGTACGCCGACGACGAGCGCGCACGCCCGCTTCCTGGTCGAGGAGCTGGTCCCGCGGCTCGAGCGACGAGCTGCCGCTGATCGGCGACGCCCGTCGGCGCGCGGCCTGATGGGCGCCAGCTTCGGCGCGGTCGCCTCGCTGGCGGCCGCGTGGCGCCACCCGCGGATTCTTCGGGCGGCTGCTGCTGCAGTCCGGCTCGTTCGCCTTCACCGACATCGGCGAGCACAGCCGGGGCCCGGTCTTCGACCCGGTGGTCGAGTTCGTGAACGCCTTCCGCGACGACCCCGCGCGGCGTCGCCGAGCGGGTCTTCCTGCGCTGCGGCATCTACGAGTCGCTGATCTACGAGAACCGCTCGCTGGTGCCCGTCCTGCAGGCGACCGGGATGGACGTGCGCTACGTCGAGGCGCGCGACGGCCACAACTGGGAGAACTGGCGCGACCGCCTGCGCGAGGGCCTCTCCTGGCTGTTCCCCGGCCCGCTGTGGATGGTCTACGAGTGAGGCGCCGCGGCCGCTCGACTCGCTGCTACCGCTGTCGGAACGCGTCCTGACACGGAGGAGCGACCGATGGCCAACGTCACCCGCGAGAATCGGCCTCTCCCTCGGCGCCGACATCTGCTGGCCGATCTGCTTCGAGGAGATCCTCAAGCGCTCGACCTGCGCTGCCCGATCGGCGGCGACACGGTCCGCTTCGAGGTCGAGCGCGTCACCATCGAGCCGTTCGACCTGCGCCAGCCGTGCCGCTACGACGTGGTCATCGACCGCCTGACGCACTGGTACCACCCGAGCCGCGAGTGGATCAAGAAGGCGGTCATCATGGACGACCTCTACGTCTTCAACAACCCGTGGTCGGTGCAGTCGATGGAGAAGCAGACGACCTACTGCGCCATGATGCGCCTCGGCCTGCCGATCCCGGACGACCTGGCTGGTGCCGCCCAAGGAGTACGAGCCGCTGGCCGACCTGCACGCCGACGCTGGCGCGCTACGCGCGCCTGTTCGACCTCGGCGAGGTCGGCGCGCAAGCTCGGCTACCCGATGTTCATGAAGCCCTACGACGGCGGCGGCTGGGTCGGGGTCAGCCGGATCGACAACGAGGCAGGCGCTGCGCGCCGCCTACGAGCAGAGCGGCAAGCACGTCATGCACCTGCAGAAGGGCGGTCGATGCGCTTCGACCTCTTCGTGCGCTGCGTCGGCGTCGGGCCGCAGATCGCGCGTCGTCGAGCTACGACCCGGGCGCGCCGCTGCACGACCGCTACCAGCATCGACGCAGGACTTCCTGAGCGCCGACGGACGCCGTCGCTGCTCGAGGACATGACGCTGACGATCAACGCCTTCTTCGGCTGGGACTTCAACTCCTGCGAGGCGCTGCGCAAGGACGGCGGCTGGCACCCGATCGACTTCGCCAACCCGTGCCCGGACTCGCAGGTCACCTCGCTGCACTGGCACTTCCCGTGGCTGGTCGGGCGCAATCGTGCGCTGGGCCGCTCTTCTGCGCCGCGACGCGACCGGCCGATGCGGCTGAACCTCGACTGGGAGCCGTTCTTCGACGATCGCCGAGCGCGACCTGCCGTACCGCGAGAGGCTGGCGGCCTACGCCGAGATCGCCCGCGAGCGGCTTGCGAAGCGACGACTTCGAGGAGTTCTGCGCCGACCACCTGCGCGCACCTCGACGAGGTCGCGTGGGAGTTCTTCGGCACCGACGCGGCGCGCGGCGCGGTCCGCGCAGCAAGGTCGCGGCGCTCTTCCCGCGCGCACGAGGTCGACGAGTTCACCGAGCTCTTCTGGTCCCGCATCCAGCAGTGGCGGCGACGACCCACGTCCCGAGCAGGCGGGCTCGTGACAGGCGCGGGAGAGCTGGTACTCGTCGCGGCTCGAGCGCGACGTCGACCTGGTGCGCTGGGGCGAGATCGGCACGCCGGTGCTGCTGCTTCCCGACCGCCGGCGGCGACGCCGAGGAGGTCGAGCGCTTCCTGCATCATCGACGCGCTGGCGCCGCTGCTCGACGGCGGGCAGGATCAAGGTCTACTCGCTGCGACAGCGTCGCCGGCCGTGTGCTCACCGAGGGACGCAGCTCGGCGCGAGCACTGCTCGCTGGATCCAGAACCGCTTCCACGACGCCATCTACCACGAGGTCGTGCCGGCGATCCGCGCCGACTGCCGCGTCGACGGAGATCGAGATCATCACCGCCGGCGCCTCGATCGGCGCCTTCAACGCGCTGGCCGCGCTGTGCCGCCACCCCGACGTCTTCAGGGCCGCGATCTGCATGAGCGGCACCTACGACCTGGTGCCGCTTGCTGCCCGACGGGCAGTACACCGAGGACTTCTACTTCGCCTCGCCGCTCCACTTCCTGCCCAACCTCGGGCGAGGGCGCCCAGCTCGACGCGCTGCGCAGCCGCTTCGTGCTGCTCGCCACCGGCGAGGGTCGCTGGGAGGACCCGGAGCAGTCCTGGCGGATGGCCGACGTGCTCGGCGCGCAAGGGCATCCCCAACCGGGTCGACGCCTGGGGCCCGGAGTGCGACCACGACTGGCCGACCTGGCGCGAGATGCTGCCGAAGTACCTCGACGACCTCGCCTGACCCGGGTGCCGGTCAGGAACCGCGGAGCCTGGTGTATCCTCGATACAGGTTCTCACAAAGCACCGGCCCAGTTGACGCGCTCCGAGGCACAGCCCCGGTGGTTCGTCCGCGGGTCGGGTGAGACCGAGGACGGTGAGTCAGGGGACGATGGGCGAGCATCAGGTTTCCGAGAGCCGCAACGGTGGTGACGGCCGCAGCTTCATGGGAGCGTTGCTCAGGGACCTCCGCGCCCTCGAGGTGATCCTCGCGTCGGGGACCTTCGAGTCGGGGGTGCGGCGCATCGGCGCCGAGCAGGAGCTCTTCCTGGTCGATCACGCCGGAAACCCGGCCCTGCTCGCGATGGACGTGCTCGAGGTCCTCGACGATCCCCACTTCACCACCGAGCTCGGGCTGTTCAACCTGGAGTTCAACCTCGACCCGATGATCTTCGGGGGCGATGTCCTCCATCGCCTCGAGGCACAGATCACCACGTTCTGCGAGCGGGCGCGTGCCGCCGCAGGAAAGTGCGGCGGAGACATCGCCCTGGTCGGGATCCTGCCCACGATCCGTAAGTCCGACCTGACCATGGAGAGCATGACCCCCGCCCCGCGCTACAAGCTCCTGAACGACATCCTCGGCGCGCTCCGGGGAGGCGCCGCCTACGACTTCCGGATCACCGGGGTCGACGAGCTCAGGGTGACCCACGACAACGTCATGCTGGAGGCCTGCAACACCAGCTTCCAGCTGCACTTTCAGGTCGGTCCCGAGGAGTTCGCCCCGCTCTACAACATCGCTCAGGCGGTCTCGGCGCCGGTCCTGGCCGCCGCCACCAACTCTCCCTTCCTGCTCGGCAAGAGCCTGTGGCAGGAGACCCGGATCCCCCTCTTCCGGCAGTCGATCGACACCCGGAGGTCGCCCCAGCACCTGCGGGAAAGGAGCCCGCGGGTTCACTTCGGCAACTCCTGGCTGCGGGAGTCCGTGCTCGAGCTGTTCCGGGAGGACATCGCCCGCTACCGGACCCTGCTCGGCCCGGACGGCGTCGAGGACCCGTTCGAGCAGCTCGCCGCCGGGGAGGTCCCGCGGCTGCAGGCGCTGCGCCTGCACAACGGGACCATCTACCGCTGGAACCGCCCCTGCTACGGCATCACCGACGGCCGGCCCCACCTCCGGATCGAGAACCGGATCCTGCCCTCGGGCCCCACCCCCCGCGACGAGGTCGCCAACGCCGCGTTCTGGTTCGGCCTCATCGGAGGCCTCTCCCACACCTACCACAACATCGCCGAGGTCTTCGACTTCGGTGCCGCCAGGGGCAACTTCCACCAGGCGGCACGGTACGGTCTCAGCGCCCAGTTCGAGTGGCTGGACGGCGAGATCCGCCCGGCCCAGGAGCTCATTCTCCAGCACCTCCTGCCGATGGCGCGCGAAGGCCTCGAGGACAAGAAGGTGGACCGGTCCGACATCGACCTCTACCTCGGGATCATCAGCGACCGGGTGCGGGCCGGCATGACCGGGGCGCGCTGGCTCACCAGGTCCTTCACCACCATGCCCGACTCCCTGGTCGGGGGCGAGCGCTTCGGAACCCTCACCACCGCCATGATGTCGCGCCAGAAGGAGGGAAGGCCGGTCCACGAGTGGCCCCTCGCCCGGGCCGAGGAGTCGCGGGGCTGGCGGCCCAGCTTCATGCGGGTCGAGCAGATCATGACCACCGACCTGTACAGCGTCCACGAGGACGAGCCGCTCGAGCTGGTGGCCCAGCTCATGGACTGGCAGCGGATCCGCCACATCCTGGTCGAGGACCACGACAACCGGCTCACCGGCCTGATCTCCTACCGCGCCATCCTGCGGGTCCTGGCACGCGGCGAGAGCGACCGCACGACGCGGTCGACGCCGGTCTCCGAGATCATGCTCAAGGACCCCGTCACCGTGACCCCCGAGACCCCCACCCTGACCGCGCTCCGCCTGATGCGCGAGCACCGCATCGGCTGCCTTCCGGTGCTCAAGGAGCACCACCTGGTCGGGGTCGTGACCGAGGCGGACTTCATGAAGGTGGCGGGCAACCTGCTCGAGGAGCAGCTCGCCGAGGAGTTCAGGACGCAGCAGGACGCGTCCGAGCCGGGCGACTAGGTGCTCCTCACAACGAACACGATGACGCGACCCGATCGCGGCGCCCGCGGCCCGACCCCGGGCTCGAGTTTCTGCAGGGACGGTCGCGTTCGCTCACCGACTACTCGGGTCGCGGGCACGGCCCGCGCCGAGGGCTGCGCGGCGCGAGCTCGACGCTCAACGCCGCGGCGAGCGGCCCCGCCATCCTGAACGCCTTGGCGCGGCTGATCCGGACCGGAACAAACGGAGTGAAGGGGTCGGCGAGCTGATCGCGGCGGATCTCGACGCAGACGACCTGGGCCGGGAACCGCGCCGAGTGCAGGTACCCGGTGGTCGCGGGGTGCAGCCGGTAGGTGGCGCTGAGCGCGGCCTCGATCCCGATGCCCCGGTACTGCTCGACGATCGACGCGACCAGGCCGGCCGGGGCCAGCACCGTGCCGTCGTCGGCCTCGGTGATGAGGTCCACCGGCGGCCGCTCGGGCCAGCTGCGGTAACGCTCCGGCTCGTAGGCAGCCCTCAGGGCGGCGACGATCCCGGCGTCCACCCGCTCGATGCCCACCGACCTCGGCGCGAAGGTGTGCAGCGCCACGGCCCTGCCGCCGGCTCCACAGACCAGCTCGTAGGCCTGGTCCGCCACCTCCTGGTAGGCCCGGTGGAGGGTGGTCAGGGTCTCGACGTCGGCGTCGTCGACGACGTACCCCGGCAGCCCGCGGGTGAGGCCCGTCTCGCTGAGCTCTCCGAGCGGCGCCTCGAGGACCCGGTTGCAGTCGATGAAGGTCCGGGGGATCAGGGACCTCACGATCATCACCTTGAGGTCGTCCCGGCCGCCGGGTACGGGCACGGCCGGAGCGCCCTTCAGCTCACCGTCCTTGGTCTGCCCGGTGAGCAGCGACGCCAGCGCCCTCGCACACTCGGGCGCGCCGACGTCGGTGTTGACGAAGTAGAACGCCTCGAGATCGTCCGGGAGCTCACCCGAGAGCAGCCTGCGCACCTCCGCGTAGTGGTCCCCGGTGGTGGCGCCGTGGGGGATCTCGATCAGCAGGTCGGGCGGCGCGGCGGCTCGGGCTTTCGGGCCGGCGACCACCTCGGTTTCGCACACGCCGGCCATCGAGACCACGTCGCGTGACACCTCTGACTCAGCCATCGAGCGATCCTCCCCGCGGCTGCCGATCATGGCCGCCGAATCGGCCGCCTATCCTACCGTGACGCGGCGCGCCTCGCGATCGATCGCCGCCGTCGAGTGGCAGGGAAGCCGCGCCCGACCGAGCCCGGATCGCGCCGCACACCGCTGCTCCCTTGGGGGTGCTACAGTCGAGACCTGACGTCCCGAGCAGACAACCGGACCCGTCGCGCCGTCCGCAAAGGTGAACCCTGACCTCGGGTAGGGCGACGACGTCGACCGGGCCGTCGTTTCGATGACTGCCCGCTAGCACGACGGCCCGTCCGAGGACACGTTCCGATCGCCCTCATGGGGAGGCCACGATGATCGAGCCCGGTGTCCAGTCGAACCTCGATGCCGACCTCACGGTGCTGAGGGCGCACGCCGATGAGTGGGCCCGCCTGCCGATCCCCCGCAAGGTCGAGCTGCTGCTCGCCTGTCGCGCGGCGCTCGGGCGCTGGGCACAGCGCTGGGTCGACGCCTCGGTGGCGGCAAAGCACATCGAGCCGTCCTCACCCTGGGTCGGTGAGGAGTGGGCCTCGGGGCCGTGGGCGCTCGCGGCCGGCATCAACGGCTACCTCGAGACCCTGCGAGCCCTCGCAGCAGGAAGGCTGCCGCGTTTCTCCGGGATCTCCACCCGGGTGAACGGCCGACTGGCGGTGCCGGTCTTTCCGCGCACCGTTTTCGACCGGCTGCTGATGAGCGGCATCCGGGCCGAGGTCTGGATGCAGCCCGGGGTGAGCGAGGCCAACCTCGCCGACCACATGGCGGGCTTCTACCGCCGGAGCGACCCCGAGGGCCGGATCGCGCTCGTGCTCGGAGCCGGCAACATCAACAGCATCCCCCCGCTCGACGCGCTTGACGAGGCTGGTCGCCCACGGCCAGGTGGTGCTGCTCAAGATGAACCCGGTCAACGACTACCTCGGCGAGATCCTGGAGGAGGTCTTCGCGCCCCTGGTCGAACGGGGCTTTCTCCGCGTGGTCTCGGGAGGCGCCGAGGTCGGCGCCTACCTCACCCGGCACGAGTCGGTCGACGAGATCCACATCACCGGCAGCGCCCGCACCCACGACGCCATCGTGTGGGGCCCGGGCGCGGACGGCGCCGAGCGCAAGCTCCGCGGCGTGCCCCTGCTCACCAAGCCGATCACCAGCGAGCTCGGCGGCGTCGGGCCGACGATCGTGGTTCCCGGCCCCTGGAGCGCGGCCGACCTGCGCCACCAGGCCGAGAACGTGGTCACCATGAAGCTCCACAACTCGGGCTGCAACTGCGTCGCGATGCAGGTGCTGGTGCTGCCCGCCGAATGGGAGCTCCGCGAGCCGTTCCTCGACGAGGTCCGCCGGCTGCTGCGTGAGCTTCCGCCCCGGGTCGCCTACTACCCCGGCGCCGCCGAGCGCCAGCGCGCCGCGGTCGCGGTCCACCCCGACGCCGAGCTCTACCCGGGCGAGGTCCCGCGCACCTTGATCCCGGGCATCGATCCGACGGCCACAGACGAGCTCTGCTTCACCACCGAGCTGTTCGGCGCGGTGCTCGCCCAGACCAGCCTTCCGGGCGCCGGACCCGCCGACTTTCTCACCAACGCGGTCGAGTTCTGCAACCGGAGCCTCGACGGCACCCTCGGCGCGACCCTGATCGTGCACCCGAGGACCGCCCGCGAGCTCGGGCCGGGGCTCGAGCGCGCGCTCGCCGACCTGCGCTACGGCTCGATCGGAGTCAACGTCTGGAACGCGCTCGCGTTCCTGCTCGCCCAGGCGGCATGGGGCGCCTACCCCGGCCACACCCTCGGCGATGTCGGCAGCGGGATCGGGATGGTCCACAACAGCTTTCTCTTCGACCGCCCCGAGAAGACCGTGATCCGCGGCTCGTTCTCCCCCTTCCCCCGGTCATGGCTGCACGGCGACCCCAGCCTGATGCCGCGGCCGCCGTGGTTCGTGACCAACCGCACCGCCGCGGTCACTTCCCGCCGCGTCACCGCGCTCACGATCGACCCGGGCTGGCGCCACGTCCCGGGGATCTTCGCCTCCGCGCTCAGGGGTTGACCCGCGTCACTCGGCTGCGAGCCGGAAGACTTCGACCAGCATCTTCACCGCCTTTTCCATGTCGGCGACCGCGATGCACTCGTCGGTCGAGTGCTCGTTCTGGGCGCCGATCCCGACCACCGCCATCTCGATGCCGCGGTTGTTGTAGATCGAGGCGTCGGTGAAGCCGGTGATGAAGACGGCCTTGGCGTCGATGCCGACGGTGGCGAGCGCCCGCTTCGCGATCTGCACCGTCCAGGCGTCCTCGGGGATGCGCACCGCGCGGCACTTCTCGTCGACCTCGACCTCGACCTTGGCGCCGGCGGCCTCGACCTCGCGCGCGGATGATCCGGGTCATCTCCTCGGCCAGCGCCTCGGCCTTGGCGTGGTCGGCGGAGCGGCACTCGGCGAGGAAGCGTGCACGAGGCCGGGCACGCCGTTGCGGATGATGCCGCCCTCGATCACGCCCACGTTGGCGGTGGTCTCGTGGTCGAGCCGGCCGAGGCGCAGCGCCGCGATCGCCTTGGCGGCCGCCTGGATCGCGTTGATCCCCTTCTCCGGCTCCATGCCGGCGTGGGCGGCGCGGCCGGTCACCGTCGACGTCGATCGCGAAGTAGGACGGCCCGCCGATCACGATCGTGTCGAGGGTGTCGTTGTCCATCAGGAAGCCGCGCCGTGGCGGTGATGCGGCGAGAAGTCCATCGCCTTGACCCCGAGCAGGCCGACCTCCTCCTGGCGGCTCACCGCGAGCTCGATCGGCGGCCGCACCGGCGCCACCCGCAGCGCCTCGAGCACCTCGGCGATCCCGGCCTTGTCGTCGGCGCCGAGGATGGTGTCGCCCGCCGAGCGGATCACCCCGTCGTCACCGAGCACCGGCTCGATCCCGACCCCGGGCTTGACCGTGTCGCGCGTGGCAGGAGAGCAGGATCGGCTCCGTCGCCGTCGCACCCCTTCGCCGGGAAACGTGGCGATCAGGTTGCCGTAGTCGTCGAGCGCGGCCTCGCCGCCGACCTCGGCGACCTCGCCGAGCAGGTACTCCATGAACCGGGCCTCGTTGCCCGACTCCGAGTCGATCCGCACCATCTCCATGAACTGCTTGACCATCCGCTCGGACATCCGGCACCTCCCGCCCGCGCTCCGGGCGTGCTCAGGGTACGGTGCCGCTTCACGGTCGGCAACCGCGCAACGGGCGCCGCACGACCACCAGCCAACCCCAGCTGCTCAGACGGAACACGGAACGTCGGCGGAAGCCGGCGGCCCGTGGCCCTGGTGCCGATCCGTCCGCCTACTCCCCCTGCACCGGGATCGTGGTCGGGTCGCCGGTGGCGGCGTCGACCACCGAGGCGTAGGCCCAGGCCTCACAGGTGCCCGTCACCACCTCGACCGTGGCATACGCGACGTCCGCCGTGCCCGCCCCGGCGGCGGTGAAGACGTAGTTCTGCTGTACCGAACGTCCCTGCGGGGCGGTGACGTCGACCGGGTTGCCGAGCGCCGCGCCGGTCGGTCCGAACAGCCGGAACCTGCCGGTGCAGCTCCCGCTCGACGACAGGTTGGCGAAGCCGACGTGGGTGCGGTAGGTCGTGCTCTGGGTCAGGTGCGGCAGGATGCCCGTCTTGCCGTTGGATACCGTCGAGCTCGCCTCGGGCGCCGGGATGTACTGGCCGAAGGTCCCCTGCGGCGTCTCGTTGTACGTCCGCGACGCGACCGTGAGCGGCACGCTCGAGACCACCTGGAGTGTGCCCTTGTTGGTGCCGCTCGGCGCCAGGCCGAGCACCGCGACCAGCACGTCGCGCCACATGACCGTCGCGCCGGCGGCCACCGTCGTGGCGTAGCTGCCGCTCATGGTGTCGGTGACCGAGGCGTAGGTGAGAGTCACGTTGGCCTTGCTCGCGGACCGGTTGACCACCGACACGTCAGAGCGCCACGCGGTCTCCCCCGCCCCCGGCCAGTGCGCCACCACCGGCACGACGTAGGTCGACGCCACCGCCGGCGAGGCGGCCGACGCGCCGGCCTGCGGCTGGACCGGGATCGTGGTCGGGTCGCCGGTCGCGGCATCGACCACCGAACCGTAGGCCCACATTCGGCACCCCGCGGTGAGCACCTCGACGGTCGCGTAGGCGACGTCCTGCGGACCCGCCCCTGCCGCAGTGAAAACGTAGTTCTGCTGGAGCGAGCGGCCGGGCTGCACGGCCAGGGTGACCGGGCTGCCGATCGTGTGGCCGCCTTGATCGTGGAGGGTGATGCGGCCGCTGCACGAGAGGCCCGTGCTCAGGTTGGCGAGGCCGACATGGGTCCGGTAGGCGTCGTTCTGGCTCAGGTGCGGCAGGACGCCCACCTCACCGGACGCGAGCCCGGAGCCGGTCTCGACGCTGGGCATGTACTGGCCGAAGGTGCCCTGCGGGGTCTGGTTGTAGGTCCGCGAGGCGACCGTCACCGGCACGTCGGAGGCGACCTTCAGGGTCCCCTTGCCGGTGCCGCCGGACGCCACGCCGAGCGCCGTGACCAGGACGTCGCGCCACATCAGGGTGCCGCCGGCGGGGATTGTCGCAGCAGCGGCACCGGTGCTCTGATCGACGACCGAGGTGTACTCCAGCACCACGGTCGCCGGGCCGGCGTTCCGGTTGACGACCGAGACGTCCGACCGCCACGCGGTGCCGCCGGCGCCGGGCCAGTGGGCGACCACCGGGACCATGACCGTGTGCGCCGTGGGGGCGTCAGTGACCGTCACCGTCGCGGTCGCGCTGTCGACGCCGCCGCAGCTGTTCGACGCCCGCACCCAGTAGCTCGTGGTGACCGTGAGCGCCGGCGTGGTGTAGCTCACCGAGGTCGCGCCCGCGATCGGATGGGCCGTGTCGCCGCTCGACCCCCGGTACCACTGGGTGCCCGTGGCGCCGGTCGCGGTCACGGTGAGGGTCGCTGTGTGGCCGGTCAGGATCGTGACGCTGGCGGGCTGCGCGGTGATCGTGGGGGTGCCGACCACGTCCGCCGCGGCGGCTCCGGTGGTGGTGGCCGAGGCTCCGCAGCCATTGGTGGCGCGCACCGCGTAGGTGTAGGTCACCCCCGCCGCCCCGCCCGTGTCGGTGTAGACGTGGCTGCTCGCGGCGAGCCCGGTCGCGATCACTACGCCGTTGCGCAGCACGGCGAAGGTACGTGCCCCGCTGCCGCCGTCGCCCCAGCTCGCGGGGTCGGTCCACTGGACCCGCACTCCGCTCTTGGTGCAGCTCGAGACGTCCGTGGCAGAGTTGTTCGCGAGGCCCGTCGGAGCGGCGCACGAGCCGAAGGTGTAGGCGTAGACGCCGCTGTACTCGGTGGCCGCGAACAGCGTCGCCGGCGGCGACGGATCGAAGGCGAGCGCCTTCACCCTGAGGTTGTCGAGGCCGGAGTTGAGGCTCGACCAGCTGGCACAGCCGTCGCTCGAGCGGTACACGCCGCTAATAGACGTGCCCACGAAGAGCGTCTGCGGATGGTCCGGGTCGATCACGAGGGCTCTCACCCCCCCGCCCATGCCACCGGTGCCGCAGGGGCTCCAGATGGCGCCCCCGTCGGTGCTCTTGAACGTGCCCGAGTGGGTCGCCGCGAAGATCGTGTCGGATTGTGAGGGGTCGATCGCGATCGCGGAGACCCGGGCTCCCGCGGTGTCGCTGCCGGCCGGAGCCCAGGTGGCACCGCCGTCCGCGCTCGAGAACACGCCGTTCGCGTTCGTCCCCGCGAAGGCGACCCCGGAGCCGTTCGGGTCGATTGCGAGTGCGTACACCTCGAGGTCGGTGAGGCCGACGTTGGCCGCGGCCCAAGTGGCGCCGCCGTCGCTGCTGCGGAACACGCCTCCGCCGCGGGTGCCGGCGAGGACGGTCGACGGTGATGCCGGGTCGAACGCGAGCGACAACATGGAGAGATTGGTCAGGCCAGCGTTGCCTTGAGACCAGCTCGCACCGCCGTCGGTGCTGCGAAAGACCCCGTCGCCGTTTTCGCCCGCGAGCACCGTCCCGGGGTGCGTGGGGTCCACGGCGAGCGCGTAGATGCTCGAGTTCGCGAGGATCGGAGCCGTCCCGGTCCAGCTCGCGCCCCGGCTCGAGGTCGCGTACACGCCTCCGCCCCACAACCCGACGTACAGGACTGGGGTGCCTCCCTGGCCGAGCGCGAGCGCTCCGGCGTGCGACGCCACCAGCCCCGAGTTGGTCGGGGTCCAGCCCGTCCCGCCGTCTGTGGTCCGGAACATGCCGCCGCCAAGGGTGGCGGCGAGCACGGTGCCGGGATGCGTCGGGTCGACCACACAGCGTTGCACTTGGGTCAGCAGCACGCCGGCGCCGGTCTGCGCCCAGCTCGCACCGCGGTCTGTGCTCTTGAAGGCGCCGGTCTGAGCGGCGGCGTACATGACCGACGAGTCTGCCGGGTGCACGACGACGTCATTGACAGAGACGGCACCCATGCCCGTCCCCGACGCAACCCAGGTCGCACCACGATTCGAGCTGACCCAGATGCCGCCCTGGAAGACTCCTGCGACCACGCGGGAGGAGTCCGCCGGGTCGACGTTGACCGCGTAAACGTACTTTCCGTTGAGTCCGCGCTGCGCCCAGGTCTGGCCGCCGTCAGTGCTCATGAAGACCCCGCCACCGAATGTCCCGGCGTAGAGCGTCTGCGGGTCGCCAGGATCGACCGCCAGGCGGTAGACCTTTGGCGTCGTCAGGCCGGTCGCGAAGGCGTGCCAGGTGGCGCCACCGTCGGTGGTCCGGACCACCCCCTGGCCCCAGGTGGCCGCCCACAGCGTCTCGGGATCGGTGGGGTGAGGCACAATGTGATCCACATAGAGGTCTCCGAGGGCCGCGGTCACCCGCTGCCAGCTAGCGCCGCCGTCGACGCTCTTGTGTATGCCCTGAGCCCCCGACCCGGCATAGACCGTGTCGATCCCGCCCGCCGGAACCGCGATCGCGTAGATGGTCTCGCCCGGCGCCGGCGCCGTCAGGCGCACCCACGTCACGCCGCCGTCGCCGCTGCGGGAGACGCCCGCCTGGTAGACCGCGGCGTAGACCACCTGCGGGTCGCCGGGCGCGATCGCGAGGTCGGCAATCTGCGCCGCGTTAGGACCGATGCGGGTCCACTCACCGGTTCCGGCGGGGGCCGGACTCGCCGCGAGAGCAAGGAGGCAGAGAGCCGACATCAACGCGATGGGCCACGTGCGACGGGTCATCGACGTCACCTCCCGGCGCCTCCGGGGACTGCGCCCCATTGCGCCGTCGTCACGCGAGCCCGCCCCTTCGGTCTCTGCGGCCCACAGCCGGATGCCGCGCCGCGAAATGTCGGTTGGGCGGGCCCTTGTTCAGGTTGCTCGACTCCTTGACGGCAGCGTATGCGATGGACGGCTCTTCCGCAACGAGGAAATTCTTGCGGAAACATCTATTGCAGAACGACCCTCGGCGAGACACCTTTCCCGCTGGAGCCGCCGACCCTGGACATGGCACGGTGCGGGTACCACGAAGGGACAATGAGCCGTCCATCGGAAGGAGTGCCGCCATGGCCACCGAGATCCGCCGTGTCGAGTACTTCTGCTGCCACGTCCGTGAGCAGCCCGGTGAGGTCGCGCGCCTGCTCTCGGTTCTCGCCACCGAAGGGGTCAACCTGCTCGCGTTCACCGCGATCCCGATGGGCGTGGAGCAGACCCAGATGGTCTTTTTCCCCAAGGACCCCGACGCGCTGGTACGCGCGGCCGAGGGTGAGGGGTGCTCGATCGAGGGACCCCACGCCGCGCTGCTGGTCCGGGGTGACGACGAGTTGGGGGCGCTGGCGGACCTCCACCGCCGGCTCGCCAACGCCGGCGTCAGCCTCTCCGCGGCGGTTGGTCTCACCGACGGCCGCGGCGGGTTCTCCCCGTTGATGAACCTCAGCGCCCGGGACGCCAACCGCGCGCAGCACGCTCTCTCTGGGTGACGCCGCCCTCGGCCACGGGGCAAAGAGGCGCGGGGAGAGGAATCCCCGCCTCCTCGGGACCGTTCACCTCTCTCGGACACCGGCGAGGGGGCAAGGGGACGATGACGGCGAGTGACTCTCTCAAGCTGCGCGGGTTCGACCACGTCGAGTTCTGGGTCGGCAACGCCAAGCAGGCGGCCCATTTCTACGACAAGGCCTTCGGCTTCAAGCCGGTTGCCAAGATGGGCCTGGAGACCGGCTGCCGCGACCGGGCCAGCTACGTGATGCAGCAGGGCAACGCACGCTTCGTGCTGACCAGCGCG
Organism: uncultured Acidobacteriota bacterium; assembly: GCA_963714745.1. Classification (GTDB taxonomy): domain Bacteria; phylum Acidobacteriota; class Thermoanaerobaculia; order Thermoanaerobaculales; family Sulfomarinibacteraceae; genus CAVQPK01. Next base: position 2,141,512 of record CAVQPK010000002.1, on the reverse strand, counting down.
CTGACCCCGGACCACGAGATCGCCCGCCACTGCCAGCTCCACGGCGACGGGGTCAAGGTCCTGGCGTTCGAGACCGCCGACGTCGCCTCGGCGATGCAGGAGGCGAAGGCGCGGGGAGCCACCGTCCTTCAGCCGGCGACCACCTTCGAGGACGCCGACGGCGTGCTGAAGTCAGGCGCCATCCGGTACGCCGGCGACACGGTGATCACGCTGGTCGAGCGTTCGGGCTACGGCGGCGTCTTCGCCCCCGGCTACCGGCCCCTCGACGCCACCGGCACCGCCTCGACGGGGCTCGCGGCGATCGACCACGTCGTCACCAACGTGCACCTGGGCGAGATGGACTACTGGGTGGACTGGTTCGAGCGGGTGCTCGGCTTCACCCAGCTCGCGCACTTCTCCGACGACGACATCTCGACCGAGTACTCGGCCCTGATGTCGAAGGTGATGGAGGACGGGCGCCGGATCAAGCTGCCGATCAACGAGCCCGCCGAGGGCAAGAAGAAATCGCAGATCGACGAGTACCTGGACTGGTACAACGGGCCCGGCATCCAGCACATCGCGATGAACACCAAGGACATCTGCGCCACGGTCCGGGCGCTGCGCGAGCGCGAGATCGACTTCCTCAGGGTGCCCGACACCTACTACGAGGAGCTCGGCGCCCGGGTCGGGCCGATCGAGGAGGACCTCGGCGAGCTCGCCGAGCTCGGCATCCTGGTCGACCGCGACGAGGACGGCTACCTGCTGCAGATCTTCACCCAGCCGCTCCAGGACCGGCCGACGCTGTTCTTCGAGGTCATCGAGCGCCACGGCAGCCGCGGCTTCGGCGTCGGCAACTTCAAGGCCCTGTTCGTCTCCCTCGAGCGCGAGCAGGAGCGCCGCGGGAACCTCTGAGCTCGCCCTGGGGAGGAGGCTCCGCGAGGGCTCTTCAATCTCCCGCGCGGCCGGGGATCGCGGGGTTCTCCCCCCGATTGCTGATCAGCAGCACCTGGCGGCGGCTCAGCCTCGCGCGGTCGATGACGGCGACCCTCGCCCTGGTCTCGGCGGGCAGCTCGTCGAGCCCCTGCTCGTTGACCGCCGCGAACACCTCCGCCTCGCGCTCGAGGTGCCGGGCCAGGACCTCGGGGTCGTCGGTCTCGACCGTGTAGACGCCGTCGCTGTACAAGGCGAAGGCCTCCGGGAGGTTGCCGAGCCGGTAGGCGACCACCCGCTCGCCGGCGGCCCGCGAGGCGGCGGTGACCTCCTTCAATCGGAGCGAGAACGGCCGCGCCGACTTGACCGGCTCGAGCGCCGGCAGGGCGAGTGACACCACCACCAGGTAGGTCGCCGACATGCCCGCGGCCGACGCGACCACCGCCGCGAGCGGACGCCCGGCGAGTGCGAAACGCAGCGTCGCCCCCCCGGCCACCACGAGCATGCCGCCGACCACGGCGGCGATCCAGACCGGAAGCGGGTCGTACGACCGCGCGGCGAGCGGCAACCCGATCCCGGCCAGGACCAGGAGGCCGCCGACGGCGCCCTGCGCGAAAGTGACCCACCTGCGGCCGAGCCCGGGGTGCCCGCCCTCCCATCCACAGAGGCCGCCGACCAGCCTCGCCGCCAGCAGCGCCACCGCCGGGAACGCGGGCAGTGCGTAGAGGTCTCGCTTCTCGGTCGAGATCGAGAAGAAGACCACCACGAACAGGAACGCCACCAGCAGCAGCCGATCGTGGCGGTCGCGGCGCCTGAACGCCGAGACCAGGACGCCGGGCACCAGCGCGGACCACGGCAGCAGCATGACCGGGAGGACCTGCAGGTAGTACCAGGGCGGCTGACGGTGGTGCATGCCGTGCATGCCGCGCTCGACGAAGTGCTTCTGCAGGGCGCCCCAGACGCTGTAGTCACCGCCGCCGAGGGTCGCCGGCAGCGCCCAGGCCGCGGCCACGACCAGGAAGAGGACAGGTCCGAGCCACGGCGCGAAACCGCGCCAGCGTTTCAGATCGCGGTCGAACGCGAGGGTCACGAGCGCGATGCCGAGCGGAAGCAGCAGCCCGACCGGGCCCTTGGCGAGCACCGCGGCTGCGGCCGCGAGCCAGAACAACAGCCCGGCGCGGCGGCCCGACGAGTCCCCGGCGCGGTACGACTCGAAGGCGGACAGCGCCACCCAGATCAGGAAGCAGAGCAGCGCGTCGATCTGGCACCAGCGCGCCTTGTCCCAGAACATGTAGCTGGTGGCCAGAATCAGCCCGGCGAGGGCGCCGGTGCGCGGCCCCTCGATCCGCCGTCCGAGGCGCATGGTCAGCAGCACGGTGCCGAGGGCCGCGAGCGCCGAAGGCAACCGGGCGGTGAGCGGCAGCACTGCCCCGAACGGCGCTGAGACGAGCGCGATGAGCCAGAAGAAGAGCGGCGGCTTGTCGGTGGTCACCACACCGTTGACGTGGGGCACCAGCCACTGACCGTCGATGAGCATCTCGCGGGCGCCCTCGGCGAAGTAGGGCTCGTCCGGCGCCCACAGGTCATGGCCGCCGAGGAAGCCGAGGAAGATCACGGCCGCGACGGCGAGGACGACCCAGCTCCTGCGGTCCATGCGCCACCTCACGACGGCTCGGCCAGCGGCACCGGCGCGCCGTCGCCGAAGGTCCGGTCGCACCACAGGTCGAGCGAGAGCAGCGTGAACAGGGGCTTGCGGTGGTCCGCGCGACGGGCCATGTGCTCGTCGATCAGACGCTCGACCCCGCCGAAGGAGAGCAGGCCACGCGCCGCGATCCGGTCGGCGGAGAAGCGGTCGCGCAGCCGATCGCCGAGCCCGTCCAGCAGCCAGCGCGAAAAGGGAATGTTGAAGCCGCGCTTGCGGCGGGCGAGCACCGCACGCGGCAGCCGCTTGCGGACGGCCGTCCGGAGGATCGCCTTGGTCGTCCGGCCGCGCAGCTTGAGCGCGGAGGGAAGCCCGGCCACGAACTCGGCGAAATCGTGGTCGAGGTAGGGCGCCCGGACCTCGAGCGAGGCCAGCATGGCGGCACGGTCGACCTTGGTCAGCAGCCCGTCCTGGAGGTACATCGTGAAGTCGGTGTAGAGCAGCTCGGAGAGCCGATCCGGGAAGCGGCGGCCGGCGACTCTGGCGCGCGCCGAGCCGAACGGGTCGTCGCCCGCGAGCCGCTCGGTCACCGACGCCGCCAGAATCTCCGAGATGCGGCCGGGCCCGAGGCTGCCGAACCAGGTGTGGTGGCGCTCCACCGGCTCGAGGTCGACGCCGGCGAGAAAACGCTCGAGCAGGTAGTCCATCCCGACGTTGCCCATCGAGTGTGGGACCAGTCGCCGGGCGATGCCCTCGACGACCGCGCGCGCCGGCCGCGGCAGCCGCGCGAAGCCGTCGGCGATCCGCGATCCCAGGTAGGTCGGGTAGCCGGCGAGAAGCTCGTCCGCCCCCTCGCCGGAGAGCACGACCTTGACCCGGTCACGGGCGAAGAGCGACAGCAGGTGGGTCGGCACGATCGAGGCGTCGCCGAGCGGCTCGTCGAAGCCTTCGCCGACCCTGCGCAGGCCGTCCTCGAGATCCGACTGGTCGAGCACCAGCTCGTGATAGTCGGCGCCGAAGTGGCGGGCGGTCTCGCCGGCAAACCTCGACTCGTCGAAGGCGAGGTCGCGATGGCCGAGCGAGAAGACCGGGACGCCGGCTCCCTGCTGCTCGGCCAGGTGGGCGAGCACCGTCGACGAGTCGAGCCCCCCGGAGAGGAAGACGCCGAACGGAACGTCGCTGCGGCTGCGCCGGCGCACCGCGACGCCGATCCGGTGGTCGAGCTCGGCAACCAGGTCGTCGGTCCGGCGGGCGGGCCCGCCGGCGGCGTAGTGCTCGGCGAGATCCCAGTACGCCCGCACGCTCAGGCGGCCGTCTTCCAACACCAGGGCATGCCCGGCGGGCAGCTTGCGGATCCCGGCGATCGGGGTCAGCGGCGCGGGAAAGAAGTCGTGCAGCAGGTAGCGCCGCAGGGCGACCGGATCGACCGCGCACGGGACCCTGGGATGGACCAGGAACGCCCTCAGCTCGGACGCGAACACCAGCTCGTCGCCGCCGAACCAGTAGAACAGAGGCTTCTCGCCGGCCCGGTCCCGGGCGAGGAACAGCCGATTACGGACCCCGTCCCACACGGCGAACGCGAACATGCCGTTCAGCCTGTCCACCAGGTCCGCGCCGTGCTCTTCATAGAGGTGGGGGATGACCTCGGTGTCGGTCGCGGTGCGGAACGAGTGCCCGGCCGCCCTCAGCTCATCCCGGAGCTCGGCCGCGTTGTAGATCTGGCCGTTGCAGACGCTCCACACCCGACGGTCCTCGGTGGCGAACGGTGGTGAGGCGGCGGACGGGTCGATGATCGCCAGCCGCCTGAAGCCGAGTGCGCAGCCTCCGTCGGTGGCATGGCCTTCGCCATCGGGGCCCCGGTGGCGCAGCGTCGCCGCCATCTCGCGCACCACGCGCTCGCGCTGCTGGGGAGGATCCGGCCCCCCGACCACGCCCACGATCCCGCACATCCGGCTACCCGTCCTTCCGCGATCGGCCTCGCGCTCCCACCGGATGATACCCTCTGTCGCGCACCCCATGCCGCTCCTGAGGCGATGGTCCGGGCCGGCCCCGGCGGTCAGAAGCTGAACGCCACCGACACCCCGACGCGGTCGCGGCCGATGGTCGGCGCCAGGTCGAATCGAAAGCCACCCTCGAGCTCGGGCCGGTTCCGTCGGACCACCCACTGACCGACCGCGGCCCCGATCAGCGCCCCGGCGACCACGTCCGACGCCCAGTGCGCGTCGAGCTCGAGGCGCGACAGGCCGACCAGGCCGGCGAAGCTCCAGGCGGTCGCCTTGACCCAGGTCCGTTCGCTGTGGGCCGCGACCACCGAGGCGATGGCGAAGGCCTGGGTCGCCTCGCCCGAGGGGAACGACTGTCCGTCCCCGCCGAAGCGAACGGCGCCGTGGCCGTGCTCGGGCCGCGACCGCCCGGTGATGGCCTTGAGGGCCGGCGTGATCAGACCCGCCGCCAGTATCGACGCCTCGAGGGCGTCCTCGGCCGCCGCCGCGAGCCCCGGTCGGTCGAAGCTGCGCCCGAGGAGCCACGCGCCGCCGATCAGCGCGAACGAACCGTGCTGGCCGAGCGGCCGGATCGTCCTCGCAGCGCGTACGGTCGAGTCGCTCCGGGTGCGGTCGACCAGGTGGTCGATCTCGTCGTCGAGCAGGGAGACGGCTCCCACCAGGGCGACACCGAGCCCGAACCGCCGCCAGTCCGACCCCTGCCACCGCAGCGGGGCCGTCGCCAGCGCGCCGAGGTCGTCCCGAAGCCGGACCGGGAGCTTCGGCGGCTGGTTGAAGCTCTCGGGCAGCGGCCGGATCGGGACCATTCCCGGGCTCCGAGCCGGGTCCGGGTCGGCGAAGAGCGTCCCCCCCGGCGCCGTCGGACCCATCAGCTCGTCCAGCCCGAGGTCGAAGCCGGGCTCGGCAGCGCCGGCGATCCCGCACACCGTCAGCGCCACGCCGATCGTCAGCCCGAGCCCACGCACCCACACCGGAACATCCGATCCCGGCTTTGCCATCGTGCAACCCCTCTCTGGGCAGGCCTTCGGCCGGGGGGAGGAGCCTCCCCCCGGCGCAGAGCACGTTGTGGTGAGACGCCCGGCGGGCGATCAGCCGGCGCGGGTGGTTCGGCTCATGGAGCCGACGGAGCGGTCACGCTGATCAGCTCGAGGATGTTGTCAACCACCAGCCCGACCCCGGGTGCATAGGTCTTGGGGCTCACCTGTCCGGGCTCCAGGGGAGTGGTCTCGTCGACGCGAAGGCAGTCCTCGAAAGTCCCCGCCTCGGTCACCACCGTCACGCCCATCGCCACGTGCTCGGCCCGGTCCATCGCCACCCCGGGAGCGACCTCCTGGAAGTAGCGCGACCCGATCACCACCGTTCCCGGCATGATGATCCCCGCGGTCGCGCCGTTCTCACCGGCCTTCCACGCGCCGTCGTGGCTGACGATCGCTCCATCTTCGTAGATGTCCACGTCCTCGCCGAAGTAGAAGATGCTCTTGGTCTCGGTGCAGATGGCGAAGTAGTTGCGACTGATCTCGATGACCTCGCCGTCAACCGTCTCGTACTCCTGCACCACGCGGGTCTCGACCCCGTTGACCACCTGGGTCTCGTCGAGCACGGAGACGGTGAGCACGATCTGCTCGCCGTCCTCTTCGCCCTCGAACTCGAGCTCGTAGCCGACCACCAAGGGGATCCAGAACGGGTTGCGGCCGGTCGTGGCGAAGGTGCAGTCCTCAATGAAGAACTCGTCGGTGAACTCCTCGTCGCCCCGATCGCCGTCGCACTCCCAGTGCGCTTCGAGCGTGGTCGGGTCGTTGGACAGCTCGTCCACCTTGGAGGCGCCGAACAGGCCCTCGCCCTCGAGCATGGTGAAGCGCAGAGTGGCATTGTCGAGGTCGTCGACACCCAGGTCCCCCACCGAATGCAGTACCGGCGCCATCGGCGGCAGAGTGAAGGTCCGGGAGGCGAGCACGTCCCCCGCGAGGTCGAGCACCTCGACCATCACCTGGCCCTCGGCGGGCTCGTCGTCCTCGTCCATGCTCAGGTTGAGGCCGAACCAGTTGCTGCGGAACGAGGCGTTCTCGGTGATGCCGACGACGTGGGTCACGTCGTCGCCGTCGGCCGAGATCGCGGCGGCCGAGCTCAGCCCCTCGAACCCCTGTCCGAAGGTCGCTCCGTCCGTGAGGTTGTAGATCCGAGCGGTGGCGACGAGCGGGGCGTCGTCCTCGGTTGCCGCGGTCGTCGCCTCCTCATCCTGCTCGACCAGCTCGACGTGGATCGCGCCGGCGGCGCTCTCCTCGCCGAAGACCTCGAGAATCACGTCCTCGAGCACCAGGGTCTCGCCGCCTTCGAGGTCGTACTCGACGCCCTCGGCCTGGCTGTTGTCGGCGTCGCGCTCGAGCCAGGAGATCGCGACGGTGACGGCATCCTCCCCGAGGTTGAGCAGGACGAGGTCGGTGATCCAGAACGAGCCCGAGTTGCCGGCACCGCGCACCGCAGCCGGGATCCAGAGCTCGTCGTCGGGGTTGAGGGCCGTGGCCGCCGGCGCCGCCAGCACCACCACCGCGAGCATGACCAGAAGTCTGCGGAACATCATCGTCCTCTCCTTTCGCCGGCGCGGCGTTGTCAACCGCCGGTCCGGTGATCGATCGGTTGGTCTTCGGGTCCCCCGGGCACACAGCTCCCCCGGGCTGGCCCCTCGTCGGAACCGACATCGAACCGCTGCACACCAACTGCCCGGTGTGTGGTCAGGCGTCCGGCTCGGCCGCGCCGCCCCGCCCGATCACGCGTCTCTCAGCGCTTCTCGGCCCGCCGCGTCTACCGCCCTTCGGTGCGGCGACGAGCGGTCGTGCCATGGGTCATGGAACGGTCCCCGACCGGGCGACCACCAGCCGGCCGCCCTCACGGACCGCCTCGAGCCCGCAGCCGGGCAGCACGACCTCGGCCGCTCGACCGGGAGGCAGCCCGTCGATCGTCCCGTGCAGGATCGTGATCCCGGCGAACTGCTCCACCTCCGGGCTCCGGAAGCTGAGCTCGAGCCCGGTCTCGCGGGTCACCCAGCCGAGAAAGTCGAGCGCCGTCCGGCCCTCGATCTCGAAGTCGGGCGCCGCCTCCAGGATCCAGTCCCACTCCGGCCCGTAGGACGAGACCGCCAGCCCCAGCGGCGCCCTGCCCTCCTCGATCGCGACTCCTGTTCCTTCTGCGATCTGCAGCACCGCGTCGTCGCGGGTCAGCACCACCGTGCCCTCGCGCACCCTCACCGTGAGCAGTCCCTCGCCGAGGCGGACCTCGAACTGCGTTCCCACGTCTCGGGCCACGCCGAGCGCGGTCCGCACCTCCACGGTGCCCTCGTCGCCCACCCTGGAGTCGACGTAGAGCGCGCCACGCTCGAGCTCGACCACCAGCGAAGGACCGAGCCGGACCTCGCTCGAACGGTCCAGGCGCAGCGACTGGCCGCCGCTCAGGTTCAGCGTCGCGCGCGCGGCCTGCCCGGTGCGAATCCGCGAGCCCGAGAGGAGCTCGGCTCCCGCGTCGCCATCGTCAGAGCCCTCGCCCCGCTGTCCTCCCCCACGACCTGGAGCGAGCCGTCGACGGCCGCGAGGGTCGCCACGACGCTCATGGCCGGACCCGTGCCCGGAGTCCAGAGCGCGAGGCCCACGGCCACGAGCACGGTCGCGGCGGCGGCGAGCCCACCACCGGCCCAGACGAGACGACGACGCAGGCGGCGCCGGGCCACCTCGCGGCGCCACAGGTCGCGGGTCGCGGCCTTGATCCGGTCGGCGCCGTCGGCGGGAACCTCCGGACCCTGGTCGGCCAGCGGGACCAGGCGTTCGACCAGGTCGCCCCCGTGCGCTGGTTCGCCAGGTCGGCCGTCGAATCGACTCCGGTCATCGTTGGTCATGGCGTGACTCCCTCCAGGATCTCGGCGAACCCGTCCCGGAACGCCTGTCGCGCTCGGGTGAGCAGGGACTCGGCGGCCTTCGGGCTGACCCCCATCCGGTCGGCGATCTCACGCACCGGAAGATCTTCGAGGTACTTCCACTCGAGGGCGTTCCCGTACCGGACCGGAAGGTGGTCCAGGACCACCCGGACCACCCGAGCCAGCTCGCGGCGCTCGAGGGCGACGTCCGGCCCGTCGTCGGCGGCTGCCAACGAATCGAGCGCGGCGCGGACCTGCGGCAGCTCCTCGACCAGCTGGACCTCCTGCTCGCGCCGTCCACGTCGCCGCCAGTGGGCCGCGATCTCGAACCGGCAGAAACCGCACAGCCAGGTGAACAGCGCCGCCTCGCCCCGGTAGGCCCCGAGCCTTGGAATCACCTTTTCGAACACGCACTGGACCACGTCCTGAGCCGCATCCGGGTCGCCGCCGATCCGTCGGTACGCGAACCGGTACAGCCGCGGGTAGTACTCGTCGACGAAGCGGTCGAACGCAGCCTCGTCGCCACGCATCAGGCGGTCGACGAGCGCTCGATCGTAGTGGTCCACCTCGGTCACGGGTCGGGGCCTCCTCACGGCATTCACTCAGCTCGTAGGTGTCGTCGCGGCCTGGGTTTCCTTCGCCGCCGCCACCTGAGCGCTCCGCACCATGAGTACGCGGGCATTCGGCCACCGCGGCATCTCGCCTGCCGGCACTTCGTTTCCTCGACGTGCGGCAAGGCCGCGCCTCGGTCGCGAAACACCGGCAGGAGGGCGCATCGGCGCCCCCGGGGCGACACCGCAGCGATGGTGAGGAGCACTCAGAACCGCCACCGCGCGCTCATCGAGGGTACGATCGGGGCCCAGTAACCGGGCTCCCGGAACACCCGGACCTCCGTCCCACCGCCCGCCTCCACCACCAGGTCGTTGACGCAGCACAGGTTCTTGCGGTTGGTGAAGTTGACGACCTCGAGAATCAAGGTGACCTCGCCCCTGCCGGTCGGCCAGACCTTGCTCACTCGCAGGTCGAACCGACGGTAGCCCGGGAACCGCTCCCGGTTGCGCGGCCCGAACACGATCTCGACCTCGGGGTCGTCGGGCTCGCCGCCGACCACCTCGGCGCTGGTTCCCGTGGTCGGCCACCCGGTGTGGAAGGTACCTGCCAGGTTCAGGTTCCAGTCCCGGGGCAGGCTCAGGTTGAGGCCGAAGCTGGCCGCGTGTCGCTGGTCCCAGCTGCGGGGCACCCACTCCCCGTCGATCCGGTCCTCCGCCCGGCTGAGCGCGTAGCTCAGCCACCAGGTGAGCCGCTTTCCACCATCCCGCGTGACGAGCACCTCGACGCCTTCCGAGCGACCCTCCTCCGGGTCCACCAGCACGCGGTCGAAACGCCCCTCGGGGAAAAGCTCCATCGGGTTGAACAGGTTCTCGTACCGGGGCCTCAGCTCGTCGAGGACCTTGTGGAACACCTCCACCCGGACCCGGTGCACTCCGCCGACCCGATGCTCGAGGCTCGCCAGCCAGTGCTCGGCGAGCTGCGCCGGGTAGAACTCGCTGACCCCGTCCTCGACCTGGAGCTCGTTGAGCCTCTGGGACTGGTGGAATCGCCCCCACGCGGCCCGCAGGGTGGTCCGCGGTCCGGCGGCCCAGCGGAAGTTCGCGCGCGGGCTCACCTGGCCGCCCTCGTGCCAGGTCTGGCGATCCCACCGCAGCCCGAGCTCGGTCACCAGGCGGGGGCCGATCCGGAAACGGTCGGCGACGTAGACCGCGGACGACCAGCCATCGGGATCCAGGTCGACCGTCGCATCGCCTTCGCCGAGGCCCCCGCCGTCGAGCGCACCCGAGCTCCGAACGTAGTCGTAGGTCGCGTCCTGGTACTTGAGGTCGAAGCCGCTCTTGAGCAGATGGCGGTCACCGAGCTCCAGCACCCAGTCCTGCCTGAGGCCGAGAAACTCGAACTCGCGCGAGTCGGAGATCTCGAGCGTCCCGTCCTCCACGTCCGCGAGGCCGCCGGCCCGATCGCGCCGGATGCGCCCGCCCGACAGCACCGTCCTGGAGAACAGAACGTGCGACCACTGGGTGCGGAGGTTGAGCCACAGGTGGAGGCTCCGGTCTCGGGCCGAGACCCGCTCGAAGCCCTCCTCGTCGTCCGTCTCGAAGCCGACGGTGTCGGCCGCCGCCAGGACGTTCGCGGACACCCGCGACCGCGAGCCGATCGTATGCTCGACCTTGGCCAGCAGGTCGAAGTAGTCGGTGTCGATCCTCTCACGGGTCGCACCCGCGAGGTCGAGCAGAACATCCGGGTACCACCCCCGACCGCTCACCAGCCAGGCCCCGCGCTCGTCGTCGAAGGTCCCCTCGCTGAGCAACCTCGAGTTCAACGTCCCGAGCGCGGCCGAGGTCGCCGCCGGCCCGGTCGGCGTCGCGATGGTGATGTCCATCACCCCGCTCATCCGGTCGCCGTACTCGACCGGGAATCCCCCGGTCAGAAAGTCGACCCCGCGCACCGCCTCGGCGTCGACGGTCGAGAAGACGCTCTGAAAGTCCTTGAGGTGGAACGGCTCGTAGAGCTCGATCCCGTCGAGCAGGACCAGAACCTCGTCGGGCTCACCCCCCCTGATGTTGAACTTCGCGGAGATGTCGCCGCCGGCCGCTCCCGGCAGCCGCTTGACCGCACGGTAGAGATCGTCGGCCACATGCGGCATCTGGTCGACGTCGTCCCGGCTGAGGAACTCGCGACTCTCCGGCTGCTCGCCGAGAATCCTGAAGTGGCTGGGTGTGACCACGATCTCGTCCAGGAACGCCGAGGCGGGAACCAGGTCGAAGGCGACCCGCGACGTGGCCTCGGCGCGGACCCGGACCCCCTCGACCCGCTGCGGCAGGAAGATGCGCGACCTGACCTCGAGTGTTTGCTCGCCTTCGGGCACGTCCCGGATGACGAAGCGGCCGTCAGCCTCGGGCGAGGTCGCCAGGTCGCTTCCGACGACGTGGATCGTGACCGTTCCCAACAGGGGCTCGCCGCCTTCGGCGCGCACCCGACCGCGGATCGTGCCGGTCGCGGGCGGTCTCTCGGCTCGCACCACCACCAGCTGCTCGCCGGGACCCTCCCTCACCGCCAGGCCGTGTGACGCCAGCACCAGGTCGAGCACGGCGCGGGGATCGTCCGTCGCCGGCTCCTCGGTCACCACCATGTCCGGTCTGACGAGCGCGCTCGAAAAGACGATCACGAGCCCCTGCCGCTGCAGCTCGGCGAGCACGTCCGCCAGCGGTCGACCGGCGAGACCGGGCCCGGCGCCGGCCGTGACCGGGCACCACGACACCACGATCAGGAGCACCGCAGCCGCCAGCGCCCTGCAGCTCGGCAGCCGCAACGGCCCGACGCCCTGTCGCCGGCGCCACCGCTCGAGGGTCATGGCTCCAGACTCCCGCGTCGGGACGAGGCGGTGCACGGCGAGCCGCGACCTTTCGTCGACGAGAGGTCGCCGCTCGAGACCAGACCGATTCTCGTGACAGGGGTCTCTCGGTCCCAATCGCCCCGGTCTCCTTCCCGACCATCCTCTGACCTCGGCGACCGCGAGGAGCGGGTCAGCCCCCCGGAAGTCACCTGCTGCGGGATGCTCCGCCGAAGTGTACGCGCGCCGCCCTGCCCGCCACAGCCCGTCCGCACACCCCGCCTGCCCTTGACAGCGTCCCGAGCCGACACCATCAAGAGGAAGATGCACGTCAGCCGAAGGGAGCGCCCATGACCACTGAGGTCCGCCGAGTCGACTACTTCTACTGCCACGTCCGCAGCCATCCCGGGGAGGACGCACGCCTGCTGTCGGCGCTCGCCGACGAAGGCGTCAACCTGCTCGCCTTCACCGCGATCCCGATGGGCGTCGGCCAGACCCAGCTGGTCTTCTTCCCCGAGCAACCGGACGCTCTCCTGCGTGCGGCCGAGGGCGAAGGCTGCACCGTCGACGGTCCCCATGCGGCCCTGCTGGTGCGCGGAGACGACGAGGTGGGAGCACTGGCCGCGCTGCACCGTCGGCTCGCCGACGCCGGCGTCCACCTCTCCGCCTCGGTGGGCGTGGCCGACGGGCGCGGAGGGTACTCGGCCGTGATGTACCTCAGCGCCCGCGACGCCGAGCGAGCAGTTCACGCGCTGACCGGGTGAGGTGACCCTGACGCCCGCCTGTCGGGGGTCCGTGCTCGGCGGCGCCACCTCTACCGCAGATTCGAGCCCGGTTCCCGGTGGGCGCCTGCTGGATCGGCGCGTCCGGCCCCGATGGTCCCCTCTGCTACGACCGGTTGTTCAGAGCCGGTTCCTCCGCGACCGGCACCGGGTGACGGGCGGCGATCAGGTCTGCGACGGCGAGCCCCTGTGCGGCTGGGACCGGACCGCGCGCAGGCTGCGCTCGCGGTACTTCAACAGCCTCGGCGGGGTCAGCGATGACCCGGCGTTTGAGCCGGCCCAGGCGTGGGTGACGCGCGTCGGAGAGCGCCGAGCCTCGGTCGTCGCGAGCCCCGCCGCCACGATACCGCGCGGGCCTCACGCCGTCATGCCGGCCACCGGCACGATCGGGCGGCCGTGATCGTCGATCTCGACCCATGCCGGCGGCACCCATCCCGGGTCGAGCTCCCGCAGGTCGTCGAGCACCTCGGCCGCCAGACGGAAGGCCACGGCCCCGTCCTCGGCGCGGCGCAGCGGAATGCCGGTGAGGCCGAAGTCGCACTCCCCGAGCGCGGTCTGAACCACCAGCCTGGGAAGCTCGCGGCCGCTGCCATGGCGGCGCAGCACGGTCGCGAGATCGACCACCCGGCCCACTGCAACCGGGTGCTCCGCCGACCACGCCGCCTGCAGGGGGTGGCCCGCGAGCACCAGGTGGTGGACCTCGACCCCGATTCGCCGGCAGCCGCCGGTGATCGCCAGGAGCTGCTCCTCGCGGTCGTTGAGGAAGCTCAGCAGGGGAACCACCGCGTAGACCGAGACCCCTCGGCGGCGCAGTCCGCGCACCACCCGGGCGAGGCCGTCCCCGAGCTCCGCCGGGTGGAGCACCGGCAGCTCGACCTCGACCCGCAACGGCCGGGTGACCCGGAGCCGGTTGAGCGACCCGATCTTCGCCACCACTCCGTCGGTGACCGCCGCCGGCTCGGCGACCATCAGGCGGCTGCGCAGGCGTAGCGCGGTCACCTGGGGCAGCTCCTCGAGCCGCCGGTGGACCTTCCCCAAGACGTGCAGGTGACGCAGCACGTCGCGGCTCGAGAACACCACGACGTCGGTCAGGCGGTCGTCCGCGGCGACCACGTCGAGGTCGGCGGACAGCCGCTCGTCGGCGGCCTCGAGGTCGAGCTCGACCCGGGTCCGGTGAACGCGGGTGAGCGACGGCGAGCCGGTCGGGACGATCGCGGCCGCCGGCCCCTGGATGCCGGAGGCGGTCCGCTGGAGCTCCTCCAACGTCGCCCGCGCCTCGTCCTCGGGGAAGTCCTCCGGTGCGACCGCACCGCGGCTCCAGCCGTGGCTCTCCCGGGGGCCGAGCAGCCACCCGGGGTCTCCGACCTCGACCCAGAAACGCGCGTCGAGGGTGCCCTCCGAGTTGGGCCGTGCGATCTGCGACAGGTTCAGGATCGGCGCGAAGGCTCTCGAAGTACTCGGTGGTGTAGGGCGTCCGCAGCCACAGGTAGCGCGGGTCGTCCGGGTCGGCCTCCACCGCCCAGCCGCTGCCGCCCCAGTCGATCTTGCCGATTCCGGTGGCGGTGCAGAGGTGGGGCACGGCCCGGTCGGAGAGACGTGCCCGGAGGTGGGCGAAGGCCCGGAACCCGTCGGCGAGGGTCGACTGGTAGCGCCGGTTGCCCTGGAGCGGGCTGCACGGCATGAAGATGTAGTGCATCTCGGCGCCGGCGCCGCGCAGCAGGCGATAGAGCTCGACCAGCTCCGGTCCGGCGTCGTTGCAGCCTCCCAGAAACGGCGTCTGCACGTAGACACCGACGCCGCGCCCGGCGAGCTCGGAGATCACCTCCAGCGAGTGGCGCGAGACCTCGTCCGGGTGGATGAAGTGGGTTGCCACCTCGATCCGCTTGCCCTTCTGCACCAGCTCGAGCTGCTTGCGCTCGAGGTAGTGCAGCCACCACCCGTCGCGGGCGGTGAACAGGGCCGGGTGGTAGGCCAGCGCCCGGGTCGCGAGGCGCAGAGTCTCGACGTGGGGCATCCCCGCCAGCCCGTCGACCGCCCAGGTGAGGGTCGAGCGGTTCATGAACGGGTCGCCGCCGGTGATCACGACCTCCTTGACCGAGGGCGACTGCCGGATGTACTCCAGGCCGAGCGAGACGTGCCGCTGGGTCGGCGCCTTCTGCGTGCGGCACTCCTTGTGCTTGCGGAAGCAGAACCGGCAGTACACCGGGCAGCTCATGTTGAGCACGAAGATCACCCGGTTGCGGTACATCTGCTCGATCACCCCGCGGTGGAACTGGCCGACCCAGGTGTGGACCAGGCCCTCCGGGTCGAGCTCGTCGGCGAACGGCAGGTACTGGTAGGCGACCGCCGGCGACAGCCGCATCTGCCGCACGACGTGGCTGGACAGCCGCACCGGGTAGAGCTCGAGCACCCGCTGGAGGTGCTCGCGCTGCTCCGCGGCGACCGCGAGGTTGACGAGCTTCTCGAGCCGCGGGAGACGCTTCACATCGTGGAGCTCCTCGCCCGGGACGACCTGCTCGAGGATCTCGAGGGCGAGGGCGGGCGGCAGCCGGAGCGTGCCGAAAGCGAGGTCCGCCGGGTGCTCGTTCGAGGCCGTGGCGAGCCGCGCCAGCACCTCGTCGAGAAAGCCGAGAGGGTTGCCGGGAAAGCCCGCTGCCTCGACCAGACGGGCGAGGCGCCGCCGGCCGTCACCGTCGCCCAGCAGGTCGACCAGCGTGCGGTCTACGAGCGGCTCCTCGGCATAGAGCTCCAGGAACTCGACCACCGCGTCGCGCACCCGGACGAGGTCGACGGTGGCGCGATGGCGAGAGGGCACGAACTCGACGGTGCGGGGGACGGGCCGGGGCTCCACGGACACCTCCAACCGATCCGGGCCGGGAAGGCGCGAACCGGGCTCTCCCCCCACCCTACCAAGGCGCGGCTTGCCGGCGGGAGAGGTCTGGAGACCGGCGATGACGATGCCGCCGAGGGCGGCGATCTGCGCCGCAACGCGCCGGGGAAACCCACGCGCGCCGTCCGACCGGGTCAACGCCCGCGCTGAAGCTCGTTGCGGACGGCGGTTCCGATCTCTTGCAGTGTGTAGGGCTTGCGGATCATGGCGCCGGCGCCGAGCTCGATCGACCGGGCGACATCCTCGGTCTCGGCGAACCCGCTGGCGATGACGGCTCGCTGGCCCGGCCTGAGCCCGAGGATGGCCTCGTAGGTGGAGCGGCCGTTCATTCCCCCCTTGAGGATCATGTCGAGGACCACGAGATCGGCGTCGTTCCCGGCCAGCCAGGCGATCGCGGCCTCGCCGGAGTCGACGGCCTCGGCCCGGTAGCCGAGGCTCGCGAGCAGGCCGACGGCGATCTCCCTCTGCCGCGGCTCGTCGTCCACCACCAGGATCCGCTCGCCCGAGCCCCGCAGCTCCAGGGGCGAGAGCTGCCTCTCCTGCTCGGCCACGGGCTCGCGCGTGACCGGAAGGTAGAGCTCGAAAGCCGTCCCGCCGCTGGTGCTCGACACGTCGATGAACCCGCCATGATCGTGGACGGTGTGCCAGACCACGGTGAGGCCGAGCCCGGTGCCGCTGCGGCCGAGCACCTTCTTGGTGAAGAACGGCTCGAACACCCGCGCCAGGTCGGGGGCCTCGATACCACCACCGTCATCCGCCACCCGGAGGACCGCGTACTCGCCGGCCGGGATCTCCTCGAATCCTCGGATCGGGCTGTCCAGGTAGCGGTTCTCGGTCGAGATCGTCACGGTGCCCTCGCCGCCGATCGCCTCCGCCGCGTTGGCGACCAGGTTCATCAGCGCCTTGGCCAGGTGCACCCGTGAGCAGCGCACGTTGAGCAGATCCGGGTCGAGATCGGCCGCGACCCGGACTCCGGGATGGGTGCTGACCAGCGCCTGGTGCTCGGGCGACCTCAGGTACCCGGTCACGGCGTCGTTGATCTCCATGACCTGACTGGCGCCCTTGCCGCCCCGCGACGCCGCCAGGAGATCGGCCACCACCGCGGCCGCCCGCCGCCCGGAGTCCTTGATGGTCTCGAGGGAGTCTCGCATCTCGGCATCGAGGTCGGGGTCCATGAGCAGCAGGTCGGGATAGGTCACGATGCCGGAGAGGATGTTGTTGAGATCGTGGGCGACTCCTCCGGTGAGCAGACCCAGCGCTTCCATCCGGCGCGACGCGGCCAGCCGTTCCTGGAGCTGCTGCCGGTCCTCCTCGACCCTCCGGCGGTCCTCGACCATGGTGTTGGCGGCCCGTGCGAGGGTGACGAACTCGGAGAAGTGCAGCTCGGACTCGTCGATCGTCGTCGCCTCGTCGGCCGCACGCTCGAAGAACGCCGAGAACGTGTCGATACCCCCTTTGACCCGCCGGTAGAAGTACCTCGAGACCAGCACGATCACCAGACCGAGCGCGAGCAGCAGGCCGAGGATGCTGACGATCTGGCCCTGGACCTTCTGCTGCAGCCTCTGGCGCCTGCTCCCGATCATCTCCTCGACCTGGTCGAGGTAGACCCCGGCGCCGACCATCCACTCCCAGTCCGGGATTCCCTTGATGAAGGAGAGCTTGGGGGCCGCCTCGTCAGTCGTGAGCTTGCCCCAGGTGTACGAGATGTACCCGCCGTCGGGGTTCTCGACCGCTCGCCGCTCCTCCTGGATCACCTTGACGCCGTTGGGATCGGTGAGCTCCCACAGGTTCTGACCATCGTGTATGCGCCGGCCGTCCTTGATGATGGGATCGCCACCGTAGGTGTTGATGAACACGTAGCCCTCATCGCCGAACCTGATCCTGGCGATGCGGTCGATGAGCTCGTTCTTGAGGTCCCGCTCGAAGTCGTCGAGGTACTCGCCGGTCCCCAGGTACCAGTCGAGGGGCTCGAAGTACCTCACGAACGTGATCTTCGGATAGACCATGCCCTCCGGGGCATCAGGTTTGCGCCAGAAGTCCCTGACGAAGCCCTCGCCGTCGCGGCGGATCACCTCGATCTCGTCGCGGATGACGTAGTTGCCCCTCTCGTCCTGCAGGTCGAGCAGGTTCTGATCCTCGAACTGCGGCGCCACCGGGTACAGGCGCTCCACCCCCTGCATGCTGACCGCGAAGTAGTACCCACGGCCTTTGTTGAAGCGGATCGGGCGCAGGGTCTCCTTGATGATCTCCTCGATCTCGGCCCTCGTGCGAACCCCGCGGTTCGTCTCAAAGAGGTTCAGGGCGATGCTGTGGGCCTCCTCGACGCGCTCCTTGAGCGACGTCTGGAGCCGCTGCTCGGTCAACGATCGCCGGTACTCGATGAAGTCGATGACCTTCTCGACCTCGTTGCGCACCAGTTCACGCTGCTGGGTGATGAACTGCTGCCTCAGCTCCGAGGACTCCCGCTCGAACTCTCGGTACTCGCGGAAGATCCAGAGACCACCGACGACGACGATGGCGATCGCGGCAACGATGACCATCGAGGCCCAGAAGGTGGTCGAGATGCTCGCGCGCCGCTGCTTCACGACTCACGTCCTCCCGGCTGGGCACGGCGGGCCGACTGAACCAGGTCCTCGAACCCGCACGACGGTGCTTCTGTCACCATGAGATTCGCCACTCAAAACTGCCACATCAGCATCACCTGCGCAAACGACTCGTTGACGCCGTCGATCCCGTACTTGTTCCGCCACAGCTGGTACTCCACCCCGACCCACAGTCCGCCGCCGTCGCCCCGCAGGCTCCCGAGGTCGAGCAGCAGCTGAGGCTGGGTCAGCAGCTGCTGCTCGGCGTCGCCTTCGGCCCCGATCAGGTCGATGAAGCCGCGGAAGCGGAGCTTGACCCGACCGAGCGAGAACGGCCGATCCCACGCCGGGGTCACGATGTAGGTGACACCGTCCCGCGAGCGGTCGTCGTAGGCCATCACATCGAGATCGAAGAACGCGAACCCCGGTGCATTGAAGTGTACGGTCGCGCCCGCCAGATAGGCCCGGAAGCCGTCGCCGGCGTTGATCGCGACCGCCAGGGAGAGGTCCTTGACGATGCCCGCACCCGGCTCTCGGCCGCGCATCCGCTGCGCGCTGAAGCGGCTGTACCACTCGCCGTAGATGCCGGTGTCGTCGGCGAACGGCTGGGTGATGTCGAAGAAGAAGAAGTTGGATCCGAGCCGCCACCCGCTGACATGCTCGAGGGTGATGATCTCGCGGCTCTCGTCGCCGAGCATGAACCCGTTGCCGTGGAGGAGCTGGACGTCCGTGCTGCTCCACTCGGCGGCCGGGACGGGCGACGGCAGAACGATGGCCGCCACCACCGCACACCACAGCCACCGGGTCGAGACCGAGACAGCCCGCGCCATGCAGCTTTGTCCGCGAAGCGAACTCACGATTGATCGAGGCATCTGCTCCTCCACGGATCACCCCGCCGCCAGGGGAACGATCTCGAACCGCTCGACGTCGACCAGTCCGAGATCGGTCAGCTTGAGCGCGGGGATCACCTCCAGCGCCAGGAAGCTCAGCACCATGAACGGATCGTTCGCCCGGCAGCCGAGCTGCCGAGCCGCGTCGAGCAGTCGGTCGAGCCGGAGCCGGACGTCGGCAATCGGGCGGTCCGACATCAGGCCGCCGAGAGGCAGGGGCAGGTTGGAGATCACACGCTCACCTTCGCAGACGGCGAGCCCGCCGTCCATCTCGACCACGGCGGCGACGGCGGTGCGCATGCTGCGGTCATCTGCTCCCGCCACCACCAGGTTGTGGTGGTCGTGGGCGACGGTGCTCGCCTGGGCGCCCCGGCCCAGACCGAGACCATGGACGAGCCCGAGCCCGACGTTGCCGGACCCGTGGTGGCGCTCGAGCACCGCCAGCTTGACGATGTCCTGCTCGAGGATCTCGGCCGTGAAGACGTTGACCACCCGTGCGTTGGTGATCAGCAGGTCGGCCTGTGCCTCGCCCCGGGCCACCGCGCGAACGCGCATCAGGTCCATCGGTGATTGCGAGCAGCCGACACCTCGCTCCTCCCCCGCAAGCGCCGCCGTCCGTCGGTGGGGTCGACGCTTGCTCTTTGTAGTTCCACGGGCAGGCCGCGAAGATACCCGCCATCGTGTGAGCGCGATCATCCAAAAGGTCACGGATCGGCAGAGTGACCGGTGTGCCTGCTCGGCGACGAGTCCAGGCCGACGACCCGAGCTGAGGGGAGCTGGGCGCCGCGGCGGGTTGTCGGTGAGATACTCGAGCGAGACCCGGCAGGCCCTCCCGACGGCGGGCAGCCTGGTGGTTCGAGAAAGGGGCCGCGCCATGGGAGACAAGGGCCAGAAGGACAAGAACAAGAACCAGAAGCAGAAGCAGAGCAAGCAGGATCAGGCCCTGAAGAAGAAGCGGGACAAGGAGCCGAAGAGGGCCACCTGAACCGACCGACCGACGAAACCCGGGGTGCGCCCCGCGCTTCGACCTCGAGCTTCCCGGACGAGGCCCCCGAGCGCCAGCCGAGCCCCCGCCTGGTGGCGAATCGGCAACGCACCCGAACCCCCCCACGCGACTGCACACCAGGGAGGTGCTCATGGACATGCTCGCGCACCTGAAGCAACGCCGGACGGTCCGCAGCTTCAAGCCGGACCCGATCCCGGACCACGTCGTGAACACGATCCTCGAGGCCGGGATGTGGGCGCCGTCCCACGGCAACGCGCAGCCTTGGGACTTCGTGCTGATCGGGCCCGACGCACGCGCCCGGCTCCTCGTCCTGCTCCAGGCCAAGGCCGACGAGCTGCTCGCCGACCCGGACCTCCCGCCACCCCGCCGCAAGGGGCTCACCTCCCTGCGCGAGGACTTCGGCGGCGCCCCGCTCCTCGCCGCGGTGGTCAGCCGCCCGGGCTCAGAGCCGCTGGAAAAGGCCGAGAATCCACTCAGCGCTGCCGCTGCGGTCCAGAACATGAGCCTCGCGGCGTGGGACGCCGGTGTCGGCTCGGTGTGGCTGTCGCTGGGCGCCGCGCCGCCCGCCCGCGCTATTCTCGGCGTCCCCGAAGGCGCCGCGGTGGTGGCGCTGCTGGCGATGGGCTACCCCGGGGAGGTGCCGCCTCCGCCGCCTCGCGACCCGGTCTCCTCCCATCTTCGGAGGGTCGACTAGCCGCACCGAGCTCAGCGGCGGATCATGGGTGCCGGAACGCCCCGCGCGCGACGGGCACCACACCCCCCGATGGGAAGCCCCGAGGCACGACGCACAGGGATCGGATCGACCCAGCGCTCCGCTGGTTCAAAGGCGCGTCGTCTGCGACCGGGCGCATCCGGCGAAGGTCACGACGCCCGAGCGGTGTCTCGGTGAGGTCACTCGGCGAACGCGTACACCCGTCCGTCCAGGGCTGCGACGAACACCCGGCCCCCGGTCGCGGCGGGTGAGCCGGTGAATCCGAACGTGGCCTCGTCGCTCGGCTCCACCGTGAACTGCCACGCCGGCCGGCCGGTCGCGCGGTCCAGCGCCACCACGGCGCCTCGGTGGGGCGCGGGATATCCTCGTTGGCCTGCGGTTCCGACGACGACTCGCTCGGCGGTGACGAGGGGCTCGCCCCAGGCCCATCCCCAGACGTCGGCCTTCCAGCGCTCGGTCCCGGTGGCCGCGTCGAATGCGAAGACCGCCGCGGCGTCCGAGGAGCCGACGTAGACCGTGCCGTCGCGCACGACCGGCGAGGACTCGACCCACGAGAACCAGATGTAGCGCCGCCAGGCCAGGGCCCCGGTGGTGGCGTCGAGCGCGACGAGGTCGTAGCTGCGGCTGCCCACGATCACCAGTCGACCCGCGACCGCGGGGGTCGAGACCACGGGCTTGCCGGTGTCGTGCTTCCAGTCGAGCCGGCCGGTCTCGGCGTCGAGGGCGTAGACGTGGCCGTCGAAGCTCCCGAAGACGACGCGGTCCCCGGCGACCGAGGGCGCCGCCACCACGGCATCGCCGCTGCGGAACTCCCACAGGATGGCGCGCGTCGCGGCGTCGAGGCAGAGCACGCGGCCCTCGTGGGTGCCCAGGACGAGGCGACCCGCGACGTGGACCACGTCGGAGCCGAACCGGTCGTAGCGCGAGGTCGGGTCCGAGAACGGCCTGCGATCCGCCGGTCGGTCGGCCACGCGGAGCCGCCACAGCTCCTCGCCGGTGGCAGCGGAGAGGCCGTACAGGACGCCGTCGTCCGCCTGGAGCATGGCCACACCGTCGACCACGGTGGCGCGGGTGCGGATCGCCCCGCCGGCTCGGTACTCCCAGCGCCGCTTCCCGGTCCGGGCATCGAGGGCGTGCAGCCGACCGTCCTCCGCGCCGGCGAGGACAAGGCCGTCGGCGACCGTGAGGCCGGCCCACAGCGGCGACCCGGCGTCGAAGGTCCACACCGGCGCAGCGACCGGCGCGGAGATCTCGCGGCGCTGCGGCGGGTCGAGGGCCGCGACCCGGTGCAGGGTGAAGGGCAGCTCGTAGACCGGCGCGAGGCTTTCGGGCACGGTGCCGCGCAGCGTGCCCCCGGCACGATCGCAGGTGAGGATCCACGACCCCAGCCTGACCTCCTCGCCCGTGACCGCGACAGGCAGCCGCCCCAGCGCCACCCGATGGAGGTGGATCGCCGGGATCGAGACCTGTACCAGCACCTTGCCGTCCTCCTCGGGCCCGAGCTCCAGCGCGAACGGGGTCGTCTCGCCCCGGAAGACGACGCTTCCGGCCCACGCTCCTTGCAGGTCGGCGGCAGTCAGCGCCCGTGCCGCGGCGGGTCTCCGGCTCCGCGACGTGGCCACGAAGCGCCAAGCTGAGGAGAAGGACGACGATCGTGGTCACTCTGCCCATGCGGTCCGCTCCTGGAGGAGGACGTCGAGCCTGACGAGATACGAGTCGGAGTCGGAGTGGTTCCGAGTCGCCGCATTGCTGAACCAGAACCACGCCCCCCACAGCGGCTCGCCGATCGGCCGTAGACCGATGTCCTTCGGCTTCGTCCGTACCTCCCGCATCGGGCTCAGGAGGTCTTAGCCCACTTGACACGCGCCTTCTAAGGGGTGGGCCGATGCGCCTCTGCAGGCGAACGCCTCAGGGTGAACCGAGCGGCCGTCGACCACGGCCCATGGCAGCCTGTCCGAAGCGGGATGACCCGCCAGTAGAGGTCTCCATCCGGTTCGGCAACGCGAACCCGCGTTGAGGTCAGGGTGATCCCCGCCCGGTTGAAGACGGCGTCGGTGAACGCCTCGTCGCGGGCCACCACAAGCCGGTACTCGTCCGCGGACGGGCTCGCCGACCACTGGAAGATCACTTCGTCTCCTGCGACGATGCCCCCGTCGGCCGGCGCAACGGGGGCGACCGCCTCCGGCGGTCGAATGGTCTCCCGAGCCGGCGGGCAGGTCAGCGGACAGTGGTCGAACAGCGGATGGTCCCACCTGCCGCCGGCCGTCATTCTGTACGGGGTATCCCAGACCCCGGCACTGACCTCTCGAGCGTGCGGGTTCTGGCCGAGGTAGTCGGACCAGTAGTTCCCGACCCCGTCTCGATCAAAGCTCACTGCACCTCCCCCGTCGGCAACCTCCTTGTAGTCGAAGAAGGCGTTTCGAGAGACGACGTTCTCTCGGCCCTCCGACCCTCCGTGGACCGTGACGGGTCGGTACCAGACGTTGCGCACCACGTTGTCGCGGACCTCGTTCGCCTCGCCCAGCAGGCCGACAGCTCCGCGCACCGAGTCGATAAAGACGTTGTCGACCACAACCCCGTCGCTCATCGAAAGGACCAAACCCTGATACATCTGCTCGAAGATGTTTCCCTCGATGACATGCCCCCGTGTCGGGTTCAGCGAAGACGGCCCCCAGATGTCGCGGAGACGGCTCCGGCGGATCTCGATCGCGTCGGTCTCGATCATGAAGGCGCCGCCGCCCCAGTTGCCTGCGTTGTGCAGCTCGCTGTCGATCAGTCGGAAAATCGACCCCGGTCGGAAGCAGAAGTTCTGACCATTCGCAAAGACGGTGCTGTCCAGGATTTCGAGCCGTCCGCCGGAATCGACGAGGAACCCACCGTCGCCATGGCTCTCCACCCTCAGCGTGACGTTCCTCAGCACCAGCGACGCGCCGGCATTGACATGGATGCCGACAACCGTCCGGTCCTCGTTCTCCCACACCTCGTCCCCGATCACTTCGACTCCGATCTCCTCCAGGATGGACGAGGGGACCGGCTCGGGTCGCGGGAGGGGGACCTCCGTCACGACGATCGGATCGACGAGGGGGAAGGGATCTGCGGAACCCGAGTCAATCTCGTACGGCGAATCTCCGACTCCGTCTCCGTCGCTGTCCGCACCTTGGTAGCAGGCCCAGTAGTTGCCCCTGCCCTGCTCCTGCCAGGCCGTGCCAGCCTCGCTGTCGGCGCAGGCGACGGTGGCGCTGACGTTGTTGCCGACGACGACGTTTCCGGGCGAACCATCGACCACCACGCCGAACCTCGGGTTGTCGACGTCATTCCCGGAAATGCGGTTGCCGCTCGAACCATGAAACGCACCAATACCCATCCATCCGCCGGTGAGGAAGTTGCCCGCGATCGTGTTGTCGCTGGACTCGCCGAAGAGTACGACCCCGGCGTAGTCAGGATTGTCCAACCGGTTGTTGAGTACATGCGACCGATCGACGTGATACAACATGACGGCGTCTCCCATCGTGATCGTCTCGATGACGTTCCTGGCCACGACATGGCCAACACCGTAGGAGAGGTAGATCCCCACGCCGCCCACTCTCAGCTCGTTGTCCTCGATGAGGTTGCCAGACGATTGAATGCTGCGAATCAGGGTACACGGGAGGTCGTCCGGCGTTCCAACGATCGTGTTGCGACGCACGGTATTCGAGTGTGACGAAGCGACCAAGGCGACTCCCCACCCGTGGTGAGCGCGGATCGAGTTTTCGCTCACCGTGTTGAAGGGGGAACCGTACAGAGCGACGGTGGCTGCATCGTCGAGCACGCAGCGGCGCACCATGCTGTTGCTGCTCCGCTGAAAGAAGATCCCTCCACTGAAGTTGTCAGCGGTAATGCAGTCCGCGATCGTCACGCCGTCGGAACCCTGGAGCACGAAACCGTGACCGTCGTTCCGAACCGACGCCACTCGCGCCACATACCAACCGGCCACACCATTGAGGTGAAGGCCCGCCCGCCCTTCGCTTGACCGTTCAACGCTGAGGTCGGAGATCCTCCCGCCAGCGCAGGACGAAACCCGAATCGTGTCCCCACGTCCAGCACCGTCGAGAACCGTCGCGCCCATTCCCGCTCCGAGGAGTCGGATCTTCTTCTCAATAGTGATGTTCTCGACGTACCTGCCGGCGGCGACCCGCACCAGCCCACCCAGTCCGACCCCGTCGACCCCGCTCTGGACCGTCGCGAATCGATCGACGCCCCAACCTGGAGTCGCCATGCTGAAGGAAGGGTCGACCAAGACCTCGGCAGGCGCGGTCGGCGCGAGCCGCCGAGCACGCCGGGGCTCACCTCCCTCGATCCCTGCCGCTGAGCCGATGAGCAGAGCAAGCACCATCAACCCCAACTCGACACCGCGGGTCGGACTGGCGTTCGCTGCCGACATGGCGTCCCTTCCTCCTTGCGAGGTCTCATCGACGGCACGTCTGTTCGGCTCCTCGTTGGTCCCGAGGCGAAATATATAGCTCGCCCTAGGCAAAACCAAGACGAGCAGCATCGGAACCACTGGAGGCCTGCCGGGAACGGTGAATGAGTCTGAACCGGCCTCGGCGATTGGACGCGACGGGGTCGACTCACCACTTCACGAGCGCACGGGATCAGTGCACACGATATTCGCTTGTCGTCCGGCAGCACAGCGGCAGGGGCGGTCAATCTCGGTCTCTCCACCCGCCAGTCGCCCCGGGAACGAGAAAGGGGATCTGCACTGCGGCCGAGCAGCGATCGCCGCCGTGGCCGTGGGGGTGCTCCACCCACCCACCACCCTGACCCGCCGCCCCCGCATCCGCCCCTCCTCCACCCCCCGGCGGGTTCCGTAGGCCCGACGGGCCGGAGAGGGCGGGGGGTGGCCTACGGCGGCTCGATGGTGGGCCGTAGACGATCCCCTTACTCGTCGCCTTTGGCGACGGTGACGCCGGGGAGAAACCAGGTGGTCGTAGACCGCCCCCCGCCCTCCTCCGGACCCCCGCGGTCACGACCGCGTTCGGGTTTCTCTCCCGTCGTTCAGGCTCCACCAGATCCGACACAAAGGCCGCCCTGTCCACCAATCGCCCCGGCCACGAGAAAAGGGATCTGCACTGCGGCCGAGCAGCGATCGCCGCCGTGGCCGTGGGGGTGCTCCACCCACCCACCACCCTGACCCGCCGCCCCCGCATCCGCCCCTCCTCCACCCCCCGGCGGGTTCCGTAGGCCCGATGGGCCGGAGAGGGCGGGGGGCGGCCTACGGCGGCTCGCTGATCGGCCGTAGACCGATCCCCTTCGGCTCCCCCAAAGCAAGACAGCCGCCCTCAGGGCGGCTGATCATCGTGCTTTGGTGGAGCCGAAGGGGATCGAACCCTCGACCTCTAGAGTGCGATTCTAGCGCTCTCCCAGCTGAGCTACGGCCCCACTCATTGGGACGCGCATCCTACCGCGTCACCACTCGTTGCGCAAGGGTCTTGTCGGTGCGGCCCATCTCCATCCGCTCGGATGCGCGCAGCGCATGCCAAGGGATTCCGCGCCGCGGCGCTCCGAGCGCCACGACGCGGAACCCTCGTCAGTCGAGCTTGAACCCGATGTCGACCGACACCTGCCACTCGGTGACCGCACCGTCCTTGATCGCCCCCCGCACCTCGGTCATCTCGAACCAGCCCATGCCGTGCACGCTCTTCGACGCCTTCTCGACCGCGGCCTCGACCGCACGCTCGATGCTCTTGTCGGAGCATCCGGTGACCCGGATCTTCTTGTAGACCTTCTCGCCCATGGTGCTCTCCCTTCGTTGCTCGTGCTCAGTCAACATCGCACCGGCGCCATGCCTTCCGGGCCGGCGCGGTCAGTCGGTCGTCCGAGCTTCGGTTCGGATCGTCCCTCCGGCCACGTGGAGGGTCTGGGTCGGGTAGGCGAACTCGATGCCGAGCTCCTCGAAGCGCCGCATGAGCTCGAGGTTGATCGCCTGCTGGACGTCCATGTAGAGCGTGTACTCCGGCGCGAGCACGAAGTAGACCGTCTCGAAGTCGAGCGACGAGTCGCCGAACGCCTTGAAGTGCGCGCGGTCGAAGCGGGTCTTCTCGGTCGCCTCGATGATCTCCCGGATCATGCCCGGGATCGCCTCGACCTGCTCGACCGGGGTCTGGTAGGTGACGCCGAAGCCGAATACCACCCGGCGCTCGACCATGCGCTTGAAGTTGCGGATCCGCGAGCCGAGCAGGTCGGAGTTGGAGAACACCAGCTGCTCGCCCGAGAGGCTGCGGACGCGGGTGGTCTTGAGGCCGACCTTCTCGACCGTGCCCTGGTGCTCGCCGACGATGATGAAGTCGCCGATCACGAACGGCTTGTCGAGCACGATCGAGAGCGAGGCGAAGAGATCGCCGAGGATGTTCTGGACCGCGAGCGCGACCGCGATACCGCCGATTCCCAGCCCCGCCACCAGGGTGGTGACGTCGTAGCCCAGGTTGTCGAGCATGAGCAGGAAGGCGGCCGACCAGACCACCAGGCGCACGACGTAGGACAGGCCCTGGAGGGTGGTGAGGGCCCCGGGGTCGGTCTCGGCGAGCCGCTCCTTCTGCTTGGTCAGCCAGAACGAGACCGCCCGGTTGGCCCACAGCGCGACCTGGACCGTGAGCGAGATGACGAGCAGGCCGTGCAGGCCCTTCTCGACCACCTCGGCCAGCTCCAGGGGGCGGCTGGCGACCACGACCGCGACCACCGCGACCACCAGCCGGCGGGTCGCGCCGATCACCTCGACGATCAGGTCGTCGGCGATGGTCGCGGTGCGGTCCGCGAGCCGCTTCAGGCGCCGGCGGACGAACGAGATCGCCAGCCGCAGAACCGCGAACACGACCACCGCCACGACCGCGGCGGTGAGCCAGGCGAGCACGGAGTTGCCGGCGAGCCGGGCGCCGAGCAGCGGGACGGATTCGAGCGGCGCCAGCAGCTCGTCGAAGACAGAGGTGGACGGGGTCATACGCAGCGGCACTCCTTCGTGGGCCTTCGCGAGGACAACCATTGCCCCTTGGACGCTGTTCCCCGGTGGGGGGTGCGCCCCGGCCCGGTGGCCCCGACAGTAGCATGCCGGCGGCCGCCGGTCGGCCCGTCAGGTTGACCCGGGCGTCCGGTCCCCGCCGGCCGACTCAGGAGCCGGGCCGGGAAGCCTTCGGGGTCTCAGGCCCGCCGAAGTGCTCGCGCAGCTTCGCCGATCGGTAGGCGAAGATCCGCGCCACGTCACGGCCGACCATGAGCCGCTGGACCAGGGCGCCGCCCGGGACCGCGTACTCGACCCGGTCGTCGCAGCGCACTGCGCCCGCCACCGGGGTGAAGGTGTGCTCGTGGACCCAGAGCCGGTAGGGTCCCTTGAGCATGCGGTCCACGAACCGATGGGGCGGCTCCCAGGCGTCGATGACCGTCCGCCACCGGATCGGGATGCCGCGCCAGGCCAGGCGGTAGTCGATCAGGGTGCCGGCGCGCATTTCGATCGGCGCCGGGGTGAGCACGCTGAAGCGCAGCCAGGGCGGGGTGATGGTCTCCAGGTTGCGGGCCTCGGCGAAGAACGGGTAGAGCTCCTCGAGGGACCGCGGCAGCACCAGGCTGGTCTCGTGCACGAAGGTCCTCATCGCTCACGACCTCGGTCGAACCCATGGCCGGGGAATCCGCCCTTCCCCCGGAGGGCCGGAGCGTGTCTCCGCCCGTGGGAACGCATCGCGCGAGTCGTGACACGGGCGCAGACGAGCTGCGCCCCTGCGGCGCACCGGACGTTCTCAGCCATGATGCTCTCCGTGTCGCCGTGGCTTCTCCTCACGCCGCCCCCATGCGTTCGGCGTCGCGGGCGATGGAGCGCGCCATGCCCGAGAAGATCACCTTGTGGAGCGGGTAGGAGGCCTTCCAGTAGAGGATCCCGAGCAGGCCCTTGGGGGCGAAGAGCGCGGTCTGCACCAGCCGGGTGCCGCCGTTTTCCGGCACCGATTCCCACTGCAGCCAGGCCTTGCCGGGCACCTTCATCTCGGCCCGCAGCCTGAGCCGGTGGGGCGCTTCGACCGCCTCCACCCGCCAGAAGTCGAGCGCGTCGCCCGGCAGCAGCTCGACCGGATCCCGCCGGCCGCGGCGAAGGCCCGGCCCGCCCACCAGCCGGTCGAGCAGGCCGCGCAGCTCCCACGCCCACCGCCACACCAGCCAGCCGCGCTCGCCGCCGAGCGACGCGAAGGACCGGAAGACCGCCTCGGGCCGTGCACGGGTGGCGACCCTGCGCACCTCGCGGAACATCCCCTCCTCCTGCTGGAGCTCGTAGGGGACGGCCGGACCGAGCGCCCCGCTCCAGCGGGTCGTGACCGCGTGGGACTCGATGCGGCGCAGCGCGAGCTCCACCGCCCGGGCGTAGGGCATCGGTTCGACCTCGGGGAAGTCCTCCCGTGCTCGGCGGGTGTCGGCCACCACCGGGTGCACCACGCCCTCGATCAGCGGCACCGCGAGACGGTTGGGGATCGGCGTCACCAGCCCCACCCACAGGGCGGCGAGCCGTGGCGCGAGCACCGGCACCGGCACGATCAGGCGCTTGAGGCCGCGGACCTGCGCGAACTCCTGCATCATGCCCCTGAAGGTGAGCGGCTCGGCGCCGACGTCGTAGGTGCCGGGGCTGCCCCGCTCGAGCGCCAGCACCAGGTAGGACAGCACGTCCCGGACCGCGATCGGCGACACCGCGTTGAGGATCCAGCGCGGCGCGATCATCGCCGGCAGGCGCTCGGTGAGGTGGCGGACCATCTCGAACGAGGCCGAGCCGGAGCCGATCACCGGGCCTGCCCGCAGCTCGACCGTGGGCAGCCCGGCACGGAGGATTTCTCCGACCTCGGCCCGGCTCGCCAGGTGGCGCGAGATCGACCGTCCGGGCGGCACCAGCCCGCCCAGGTAGACGACCCGCTCGAGCCCGGACGCCGCCCGTACGAAGGTTGCGGCGGCGTGACGGTCGCGCTCGGCGAAGTCGGCGCCGGCGTCCATCGAGTGGACCAGGTAGTAGGCCGCGTCCATCCCGTCGCAGGCGGCCCGGACCGCGGCCTCGTCCTCGATCGAACCGGTCGCGACCTCGACCCGCTCGACCCACGATCGGCCGGCGATCCGGCGGGGGTCGCGGACCATCACGCGGACCCGGTAGCCCTTCTCGAGCAGCAGCGGCACCATCCGCCCGCCGATGTAGCCGGTCGCGCCGGTCACCAGAACACGTCGCGGATCGGTCATCCCGCCTCCTCTCGGTAGCGCTCGAGGTAGCCCGCGACCGACATCTTGCGGGCGGTGTTCTTCGACGACATGTAGCGCACGGTGCCGAAGACCTCGGCGCTCGGGACCCCACGGACGGTCGTAGCGGCCGAGGCACCAGAGGATGCCCCGAGGGCGAGTTCGGGTCGCGGCCGTCGAGGGCGTACCGGTTGTTGAGCTCGATCATCACCTCGAGCGCCTCGCGCGGCTCCCGGGTCCACTCGAGGATCTTCTTGCCCCACAGCATGCGCAGGTAGTTGTGGATCGTGCCTTCGCGCAGCAGCTGCCGCTGGGCGGCGTTCCACAGCGCGTCGTGGGTCCGGGCCGCCGGTCGAGCTCGTCGAGGGTGTAGACGTGCTCACGGGGATCGTCCGGCGTGCGCCGCGAGGGTCCTCTGGGCCCACTCCGGCAGCGACTCGTAGCGGTCGTGGTCCGGCGTCGTGGAAGCAGATGTTGAAGCCGAGCTCGCGCCAGGTGACGAGCTGGTCGAGAAAGGCCTCGGCGGCCTCCGACATCCCCCACCAGCCCTGTCGTTGGCCGGTTGCCTTCGAGCCGAGCTGGCCCGGGTCCCAGCGCTCCCGGGCGGCGATCTCGACGAAGACCTGGTGGGCGCCGAGATGGCCGAAGTGGAGGTAGGGGGAGAGGCCGCTGGTGGCGTCGTCGTCCGGGGCGTTGCGGTCGTCGGCGTAGCGCGCCAAACGGTGCTCGAGGAAGCTCTCGAGCCGGCGCTCGGCGGCGGCGGCGCCGCCCTCGGTGGGGGTCGCGGGCACCCGGTGGTCGATCGGCAGCGCGGCCACCGCGGCAGGGTCGCCGGCGAGCAGCTCATCGCTCGCCGCGGGCCAGCGCTCGCGGACTTCGGCCGGCAGCTCGACCGGATCCGGCAGCGGCTCCGCGAGCGGATCGGCGAGCGGCATCGTCTCGAGGTGGGCGGGCAGCTCCCGCTGGAGGAAGCGGCGGAAGGCGTAGGCGGTGGGAAAGGCGCGGTCGGCCGCGGCCATCGGCAGCAGGCCGTTGCCGTCGACGGCCTCGAGCCGCACCGCCAGGCGCTCGGCGGCCGCGGCCACCATCCGGGGCAGGAAGAAGGTCGGGAACTCGTCGGTGACGACCAGGGCGGCGTCGGCGGCGAGGGCGGTCAGCAGGCCCCTGCCGGCGCCGTGCTCGGGCTCGACGTAGGGGTGGTAGGCGACCGGTCGGCCGGCGAGCCGTCGGCGGGTGTCGGCCATGCCGTCGAGCACGAACCGGTGCAGGCGGTCGCTGGCCCACGGGTAGCCGGAGCGCAGCGCCTCGAGGACGATCAGCGGCCGGCCGAGCTCCCGAGCCCGGTCGGCGGCGTGCTGGAGGGCGAAGCTGAAGCCGGTGCGGCGGGCCGCGATCATCCAGTAGAGCACCCAGCGGCCGTCGGCGGCGGAGCGGGCGGTCGTTGGCCGCACGGACCCGGATCCGGGGCACCGCGGTCACTGCTCGACCCCGCCACCGCTGCCCGGAAACCACGGCACGAAGGCGCTGGTCTCCCGCTGGTAGCGCCGGTAGTCCTCGCCGCGGCTGGCGATCGCCCGCGCCTCGGTCGGCGGGATCCCGGTCACGAAGAGGATGAAGTAGAGCATCACCAGCGGCGCCGCGATCGCCGCCCACCACCACGGCGAGCCGACCGCGGCGGCGGCGTAGGCCCACCAGTGCAGCCACTCGAAGAAGTAGTTGGGGTGGCGGGAGTAACGCCACAGCCCGCGGCGGCAGGTGCGGCCGCGGTTCGACGGATCGCTGCGGTGGGTCGCGAGCTGGCGGTCGGCCACCGACTCGCCCGCCACCGCGACCAGCCAGATCACGACCGCCGCGGCGTCGAGCCAGCCGAGCGGCCGGGCGCTCGCCATCGCGGCGGAAACCGGGACCGAGAACGCCACGCTGAGCGCGGCCTGGGCCTGGAAGAAGCCGAAGATCCGAGGCTCGAATCGGTCGCCCCAGCTCTCGCGCAGCGCGGCGTAGCGGCCGTCCTCGGGGCCCCGGAGCACCCGGTCGCGCAGGATGTAGAGGGCGAGCCGACCGGACCAGATCACCGCCATCGTCGCCAGCAGGGCCCGCCGCTCCGGCAGGCCGTCGCCCGCCGCGGCGTAGAGCAGCGCGAGCAGGCCGATCCCGGCGGCCCAGCCGACGTCGACCACACCCGCGTCCCGGGTTCGGCGTTGGACCAGCCAGAGGCCGGCGAAAACCACAGCCAGGCCAACCCAACCGATCAGCACGAGGTGCAGCAGGGTCATTCGTCGTTCTCCCGCGCCGCAGCGCCCTCGCGGGGCGCCAGCAGGTAGTGCGAGACCCACCACTCCTGTCCCGCGCGGTAGGCGAACAGCTCCGAGCAGGAGAGAAAGAAGATCCGCCACCGGTGCCAGAAGCGTTCGGCCTGGGCGCCGTAGACCTGGACGAAGATCGGCATGATCTCGGCCCGCTGCCGGTCCATCGCCTCCAGCCACGCCTCGAGGGTACGGCTGTAGTGACGCCCGTTCATTCGCCAGTGGCGCTCGACCCGGAGGTGCCGGTCGAAGTGGTAGGGCAGGTCGTCGGACGGCATCATGCCGCCGGTGAAGAAGTGGCGCGCCATCCAGTCGCCGGCGCCCGCGTCGACGTAGGGGTAGGCCGCCGAGCGGTGGCAGAAGACGTGCAGGAAGAAGCGGCCGCCGGGCTCGAGCCAGCCCGCGATCCGGCGGTAGAGCTCGCCCCAGTTCCGCATGTGCTCGAACATCTCGACCGAGACCACGCGGTCGAAACGGCGCTCGGTGGCGAAGTGGTTCATGTCGGCGGTGACCACCTCGAGCTTGTCGAGGCCCGCCGCGCGCGCCCGACCGAGAATGAAGTTCCGCTGCGGAGCCGAGTTGGACACCGCGATCACCCGCGAGTCGGGGAAGTGCTCGGCCATCCACAGCGACATCGAGCCCCAGCCGCAGCCGAGCTCGAGCACGGTCATGCCGTTCTCGATCCCGGCGCGCTCGGCGGTCATCGCGAGCGTCGCCTCCTCGGCCGCGGCGAGATCGTCGACACCGTCCGGCCAGGCGCAGGCGCTGTACTTGAGTCGCGGGCCCAGCACCCGCTCGAAGAACGCCGCCGGCACCTCGTAGTGCTGCTCGTTGGCGGCGTCGACCGCGAGCGCGACCGGGCTCGAGCGGAGCTCGTCGACGAAGCGCGCATGGGCCTCGCGCCGGCGCTCGCAGTCGCCGGCGTGCTCGGCCTCGAGGCGACGCCCCAACAGACCACGGATTCCGATCCGGACCAGGGCGTCCGGCAGCCTTCCGTTCTCGGCGAGGCGGATCCCGAGGCTCATGGCGCGTCCCCGCCCCGGTAGACCGCCGCGGGCCCGCGGGCCTCGCCCGGCCGCGCCAGCACCAGCTGGAGGCTGCCCAGCTTGCGGTGCGCGAAGGCCGCCTCGCACGAGCCGAGGTAGAACTCCCACATCCGGACGAAGCGCTGGTCGAAGCCGAGTGCCTGCACCTCGTCCAGGCGTCGCATGAATGCCAGCCGCCACCGGCGCAGGGTCTCCGCGTAGTGGAGCCCGATGTTCTCGACCTGCTCGACCACGAAGGAGCTGCGGTCCGCGATCGCCCGCTGCATCGCACCCAACGAGGGCAGGTGTCCCCCGGGGAAGATGTGCTTGCGGATCCAGTCGCTGGAGCGCCGGTAGCGGTCGTAGATCTGGTCGGGAATGGTGATCACCTGGATCGCCGCCCGCCCTCCCGGCGCCAGCAGCCGGTCGCAGGTGGCGAAGTACTCGCCCAACCACTCGTGGCCGACCGCCTCGAGCATCTCGATCGAGACGATCGCGTCGAAGCGGCCGTCGAGGTCGCGGTAGTCCACCACCCGGATCTCGACCCGGTCGTCGAGGCCCGCCCGCGCCATCCGCTCACGGGCGAAGGCGGCCTGCTCGAGGGACAGGGTGATGCCGGTGACCCGGCAGCCGAGCTCGCCGGCGGCGTACTCCGCGAACCCTCCCCAGCCGCAGCCGATCTCGAGCACGTGGTCGCCAACCCGGACCCCCGCCCGGTCGGCCAGCCGGCGGTACTTCTCCCGCTGGGCTGCTTCGAGGCTCGCCTCCTCGCTCGGAAAGACCGCCGCCGAGTAGGTCATCGAAGGGTCCAGGAAGAGCCGGTAGAAGTCGTTGCCGAGGTCGTAGTGAGCCCTGATGTTGCGCTTCGCCCCGCGTCTGGTGTTGCGGCGGGTGAGGTGGAGCGCGCGGTCGGCCAACCGGCGCAGACCGCCGGAGAAGCCGCGCAGCTCGAGCGCGCTCTCATTGGCGAGAAAGAGCCGCACCAGCGCGACCAGGTCAGGGCTCGACCAGTCTCCGTCCATGAACGACTCGCCCGCGCCGGTGTCGCCGCCGAGCACCAGGCGGGAGAAGAACCGCCATTCGTGGACCGCGAGCAGCGCCGTCGGACCGGTCGGGTCGTCGCCGAAGGCCCTCAGGTCGCCGTCCGGAAGCCGCAGCCACAGCACGCCACGCTCGAGGCGCTCGAACCGGGCGCGGACCGCACCGAAGGCGGCCCGCTGGGCGGGTGTAGGTGTGCGCCGGGGTGCGTCGAGGGTGGTGACGATCTCAGCCATGACGGGTCCTCCATGCGTGGGGCGGCATCTCCGGCTTGGAGAAGAAGGGCGCTTTCTTCAGCCACAGCCTGAGCGCCTGCCAGTGGATCGTGCCGAGGGTGTGCGCGGCGTCGAAGGGCTGGCGGGCGATCTGGGCGGCGAGGGCGCCGGTGGTCAGGGGGCGACGGGAGCAGGCGAGGGTCGCGTCGAAGACCCGCTCGCCCTCCCGCAGCACGTCGATGTGGACGGTGAGCCGCTCGCCGGGCGGGGTGACCCGGAAGCGGTAGCTTCCGCGGACCGGCTGGAACGGCGAGACGTGGAAGGTCTTCTCCGCCTCGTGCCGGACGACCCCGGCGCCCCGGGCGGGCAGCAGGTAGCAGGCGGCCTCGCCGAAGGTGTTC
Source organism: uncultured Acidobacteriota bacterium (assembly GCA_963714745.1). GTDB lineage: Bacteria > Acidobacteriota > Thermoanaerobaculia > Thermoanaerobaculales > Sulfomarinibacteraceae > CAVQPK01. Next base: position 2,106,600 of record CAVQPK010000002.1, on the reverse strand, counting down.
GACACCTCGGCCACCACCCACCTCAGGACGTGCTCGCGATCGTGGCAGAAGAAGAGGCTGATCGGGTTGAACACCCATCCGAAGACCCGGGGCGACGCGTACAGCGCCACCGGTCCGCCGGGCGGCTCGACCCCCTGACGGCGCAGCCAGGACTCGAGCTTGGATCGCACCGGCTCGGCCCCGGGACCCATGTGGTCGCGGTCGTCGAAGGCCGACGGCGCCCAGCGGTTGATCCCGAACCCGCCGACGATTCGCTCGACAGCCTCGAGCTCGTCGAGGTCCATCAGCAGGTGCCACACCGGGTAGGTGAAGCCGTGCGCCGGCCGGCCGTAACGGCGGTGCCGGATCGTCCCGCGGTAGAGTGCGGACCGCATCAGAAATCCACTCCGAGGTCCGAGGCCGCCTTGATCGCGGAGACCAGCCCGTCCTCGTGGAAGCCGTAGCGTTGGTAGGCGCCGCAGAACCAGGTCCTCCGCACGCCGTCCAGGGACGGCAGCTCGCTCTGGGTGGCGACGCTCTCGGGGGTGTAGGCGGGGTGGCGGTAGTTCATCCGGCGGATCACGGTCGAGGCGGCGGGCGCGGTCGGCGGGTTGAGGGTGACGATGAAGTCGCGCTCGGTGTCCAGGCGCTGGAGACGGTTGAGGTGGTAGCTGATCGCCACCTTCTCGGTCGGTCGGGCGCCGTCCTCGAGGAGCACGTTCCAGCTCGCCCATGCTCTCCTGCGTCGCGGCATCAGTGCCGGGTCGGTGTGGAGCCAGGTGTCGTTGGCCGAATAGCTCCAGGCGCCGAGCAGCTCGCGTTCGGCCGGCGTCGGGTCGGCCAGCATCGCGAGCGCCTGGTCGGCGTGGCACGCGAGCACGACGGCGTCGAAGCGCTCCCGCGCTCCACCGGCCAGGTGGAGCTCGACCTCCCGCTCGGACCGCACCAGACGCTCGACGCCGCGCCCCAGGTGCACCCGGCCGCCGAGCGGGGCCAGCAGATGGGGCACGTAGGTGGAGCTGCCGCCGACCACGGTCTGCCAGCGCGGGTGGCCCTTGACCTTGAGCAGGCCGTGGTTGGCGAAGAACCGCAGCAGGGTGTCGCGCGGGAAGCGCGCCGCGACCTCGGTGCCCGACGACCAGATCGCCGCCGCCATCGGCAGCAGGTAGAAGCGTCCGAAGAAATCACCGAAGCCGTGTCGGCCGGCGAGATCGGACAGAGTCGCACGAGGGTCCGGACGCTGCTCGAGCAGCTCGAGCCCGATCCGCTCGAAGCGGTGGAGATCGACGAGCACGCGGAGAAAGGACGGCCGCAGGAGATTGGCCGGCTGGGCGAAGGGCCCGGTGCTGCCGTACTCGAGGTCGGGCCGGCGGCAGCTGACGGCGAACGACATGTCGCTGTCCTGGGTCGCCACACCGAGCAGCTCGAACAACCGGGTCAGGTTGGGGTAGGTCACCCGGTTGAAGACGATGAAACCGGTGTCGAGCCGCAGCTCTTCTCCGCCGTCCTCATGCACCACGGTATGAGTGTGGCCGCCGAACCGTTCGCGGCGCTCGAACAGGTGGACCTCGTGCCGGCGCGCCAGCAACCACGCCGCGCTCAAACCCGAGATCCCGCTTCCGACCACCGCAACCCGCATCGCCGCGTTCCGTCCTTTCGCTGATGCCGACCGCAACAGCTCCCATTCGATCAGCATTCCAGGTTTTGTCAAGGTCAAGTCTAGATTTCTTTTCGCAGTTCCTGAGCTGTCTGGCTCCGTTGGGAACAACTTGCGGAAATTTCTAGAAAAATATTTGACTTTCCCTTCGCGACGGGTCTAGGCTCTCGCCGACATCCGAATCACGCCCACCGGAGGAGACATGGATGCGCTTCGGTTCACCGCCACCACCGTGCTCGACGCCCCGGTCGACCGGCTGTGGCGTTTCCACCTCCGGCCGGATGCGCTCGAGATGCTCAGCCCTCCGCTCCTCCCGACCGCCATCGTCGAGCCCGGCGATGGGGTCGCCGAAGGGTCCGAGATCGTGCTGGAGATCGGCTTCTGGCCGGTCAAGATCCGTTGGCGGGCGCTCCACTCCAGCGTGCGCGAGGGCGTCGGCTTCGTCGACGTGGCGCTGGAATCTCCTTTCCCCTACTGGGTTCACCAGCACCGGTTCGAGGACGAAGGAGAGGGCCGCTCCCGCCTCACCGACACCGTCTGGTACCTCCCTCCCGGATGGCTGCCGGATTGGATTGCCCGTCCCGCAGTCACGATCTCCCTTCGACTGCTTTTCTGGTGGCGACACCGCCAGACCCGAAGGGCCGTCGTCTCTCCACCCGAAGATCGACCGACCACGATCCGCCTCCCGGCGGACTCCTCGACAGGAGGTTGAGATGGTGTTCAGCTCCCGCCGCGCGCGCCCCGCGCTCATCCTCGTCGCCGCCGACCGGCCCGACACCCTGTGGGGGAATTCGAGCGCAGACCTCATCGATCTGGTCGAGTCCCGACTCGACGAGGTCTTCGTCACCTCGGCCCACCTCGCCGGCCCGGGAGCCAGCCTCGACGACGCCCTCGCCGCCGCGCGTTTCATGGGCAGCCCCTCGGCCGTGGTCGCCATCATCAGCGACGAACGCCCCGGCAGCGCGAAGGTGATGCTCGCACCAGCTGTACGATCCGCGCTCCCGGCGACCCGGGTCCGCTGCAGCGCCGACCCCGACACGATCGCCGACGCCTATCACGCGGCGATCACCGAGCTCGCGGCGACCGCGTGAGGATCGCCCGATGAAGGAGACGGTCATGAAGAAGGGCGACCACGAGCGCGACACCGACGAGCAGCTGTGGCCGATGGGCGCGGTGACCCGCCGGACCGGGATCAGCGAGCACACACTGCGGGCGTGGGAGCGTCGTTTCGGCTTCCCAAAGCCGGTCCGTCTGCCGTCAGGCCACCGCCGCTACACCTCGGATCAGGTGCACCAGCTGCTGATGATCAACCTCGCGCTCGAACACGGCATGCGGGCCGGCGACGTGGTCCCGCTCGCACCCGAACCCCTCGAGGCCCTGCTCCGGGAAACGGGGGCGCTCGACGCGGCCGCCACACCCGACCCCATGCCCCAGTGGCTCGAGGCCATTCTGGCCGAGATCAAGAGGTTCGAGGCGAGCTCCGTGGCCGGCATGCTGCAGCGCGACGCGGGCCTGCTCGGTCTTCCCCGGTTCCTGCGTGAGCGGGTCGTCCCGCTGCTCAACGCGCTCGGCGAACGATGGGCGAAGGGCGAGCTGGACATCCGACACGAGCACTTCGCCGCCCAGATTCTGGAGGACTCGCTCCGGCGGCTGCGGGCGCCGATGGAGGGCTCGGCCCACGGGGCGCCGTTGCTGCTGACGACCCTTCCGGGCGAAACCCACGCGCTCGGCCTCCAGGTGGTGGCTCTGGCGACCACGCTCAGCGGCCGGGCGGTCCACCTGCTGGGCGCACAGACCCCGCTGGAGGAGATCGCGCTTGCCGCCCGCTCGCTGCGTGCCGCTGTGGTCGGGCTTTCGGTCACTCCCGCCACCGCCACCCCCGCGACCGTCGAGGAGATCGGCCGGCTGCGGGACGCGCTTCCGGGCGAGGTCCGACTGTGGGTCGGGGGCGCCGGGGCCGAGATGCTCCGCGCCGGGCTCCCCGACGGCGTGCGGGCACTCGTCGACCTCGACGACCTCGACGCGGCCCTCGGCGCGCTCGCCACCGAGCCGGTCGAAGGCCCGACCAAAGGCCGCCCGGACCGATGACCGGCCCGGTCGCGGAGCTGGAGCGGGTCAGCCGCCGTTACCGCCGCGGCGGCGAGACCGTGGTCGCCCTCGACGACGTCAGCCTGAGCTTTTACGCCGGCGAGATCGTCGCCCTGGTCGGGCCCTCGGGCTGCGGGAAATCCACCACCCTCAACCTGCTCGCCGGGGTCGACCGTCCCGACGAGGGCCGGGTGACCCTCGGCGGCATCGACCTCGCGCGCGCCTCCGAGGCGCAGCTGGTCGGTCTGCGCCGGCGCCACGTCGGGCTCGTGTTTCAAGCCTTCCACCTGATGCCACACCTGACCGTGGAGGAGAACGTCGCGCTGCCGCTCGCCCTCGACCGCCGCCGCGACCCAGAGCGGGTGGCGGCCCTGATCGAGCGGGTCGGGCTCGGTCACCGGCGCACGCACTACCCTTCGGAGCTCTCCGGCGGCGAGCAGCAACGGACCGCGATCGCACGGGCTCTGGTCCACCGGCCCGGGCTGGTGGTGGCCGACGAGCCGACCGGCAACCTCGACTCCCGCACCGGAGCCGCGGTGCTCGCGCTGCTCGACGAGCTGCGCACCGAGGAGGGTGCGGCGATGGTGCTCGCGACCCACGACGACCGGATCGCCTCCGCCTCCGACCGTGTGATCCGGTTGGCCGACGGACGCGTCGTCACGGACTGAGGTCATGGTCCTGCGATCGCTGGTGATCCGGCCCCTGGTCGAGCGACCGTGGCGGTTCGTGGTCACGGTGCTCGGTGTCGCCGCCGGGGTTGCGGCGGTGGTCGCCACCGTCGCCTCGAGCCGCGCCGCGGTGCGGGCCTTCGCCGAGGGGGTCGAAGAGGTTGCCGGCAGGACCCGGATCGAGGTCACCCGCGCCGGAGGCGTGCCGGTCGAGCTGCTCGGGGCCCTGCGCCCGTTCGCAGCCGACGCGGTGGTGGTCCCGGTGGTCGAGGAGGTGGCCCTGGCGGTCGAGCTGGGGGACGGGGTCAGGGTGCTGGGTGTGGACCTCCTGGTCGACGCCGAGGTCCGCCCGGCGATCGGCACCGGCGACCTCTCCGACCGCCTGGTCGAGACCCTCACCGGCCGGCGCGTGCTGCTGTCGGACGATCTCGCCGACACCCTGCGGATCGGAGTCGGCGACAGCCTCACTCTTTCCGCCCGCGCCCGCGCCGAGACCCTGGAGGTTGCCGGCGTGTTCCCCGCCGCGGGGCTGGCAGCGGTCTGGGATCGGGTGGTGCTGATGGACGTGGCCCTCGCCATGGAGCTCTTCGGCCGCGGCGACCGGGTCGACAGGATCGAGCTCGCCCCCCGTCCAGGGGTCGATGCCGCGACCCTCCGCGCGCGCGTCCAGCAGGTCGTGCCGACCGGGTTCGAGGTCTCGCCTCCGTCCCGGCGGCGCGAGACCGCGGAGCAGATGGTGTCGTCGCTGCGGTTCAACCTGATCGCACTGTCTGCGATCTCGGTGCTGGTCGCCGCGGTGCTGGTCGCGACCACCCTCGCCACCTCGGTGGTGCAGCGCCGCTACACCATCGCCCTGCTGCGCTCCCTCGGCGCGTCGCGCCTTCAGATCGGCGGCGCGGTGCTCACCGAGGCGGCGGCGATCGGGCTCGCCGGCGGCCTGCTCGGCACCGCGGGCGGTCTGCTCGGCGCCCGCGCTGCCCTGTCCTCGGTGCGCTACTCGGTGACCGCGCTGCTGCGCACCGGCCTTGCCACCGACATCGAGGCCGAGCCCTGGCTGGTGCTGCTCGGGCTCGGGCTCGCCGTCGTGGTGTCCCTGGCCGCGGCGGTGCTGCCGCTCGAGGAGGCGGTCCGCACCCCGCCGCTGCAGGGCCTGCGGCACGAGGCTCCGCGGCGGCTGCCGCGGCTGACCCTGGTGCTCGACGGGGCCGCCCTGCTCGCCCTCGCGGCCCTCGCGGCATGGCTGGTCGGCCGGCCGGCGTGGGGCGGACTGCCGATCGCGGCGATGCTCGCCTGCCTCGCCGTGATGGCGATGCCGCTGGTGGGCGCCGGGGCCCTGCTCGACCTGCTCGCCCGGGTCGGCGCCCGTCCGCTCGGCCGGCTCGCGGGGCCCTCGTTGCGGCTCGCCGCGGCGGCGCTGTCCGCCGGTCGCCGGCGCGCCGCGTGGGCGACCGGGGCGGTCGCCCTGGCGGTCGCCCTCGCGGTCGCGATCGTCACCATGGTGACCTCGTTTCGGGGCACCGTGGTCCGGTGGACCGAGGAGGGCATGCGGGCCGACGTCTGGGTCCGCCCGCTCGCCCCCGACCGCGGCGTACCCACCGGCGAGCTCGATCCGGCGATCGTCGAGCTCGCGGTCGGGCTCTTCGGCGCCGACGCGGTCGACCCCTTCTACTCGGTCGACCTCCGCTACCGGGACCGGCCGGTCACCCTCGGCGCCGCCGCCTTCGACGTGGTCGCCCGGCACGGCAGCGTCGCGTTCCCGGGCCGCGAGTCCGGGGCGGTCTTCGCCGAGGCGCTCGCAACCCGCGGCGCGGTGGTCAACGAGCCGTTCGCCAACCGATTCGGCGTCCGCGAGGGCGACCTGGTGGTGCTCGAACCGCCCGGCGGTCCCCTCGAGGCCCGGGTCGTCGGGGTGTTCTCGGACTACTCGCGATCCCACGGGCTGGTGGTGGTAGACCGCTCGCTCTTCCGCGAGCGTTTTCCCGGTCGCGGGCCGCTCGACATGGCGCTCTTCCTGCCCCCGGACGCCGATCCCGAGGCGGCGCGCGAGCGCCTGCTCGACGCGGTCCGCGGACGCTTCCTGGTCGAGGCGTTCGGCAACCGGCAGCTCAAGCAGGAGGTGCTGGCCGCGTTCGACCGCACCTTCGCCATCACCACGGCCCTGTCGGCGGTGGCCGCCGTGGTGGCGATCGTCGCGGTCGCGACCGTGCTCCTGACCCTGGTCGGCGAGCGGCGGCGGGAGCTCGCCACGGTGCGCGCCCTCGGCGGCTCGCGCCGGCAGGTCGCCACGCATGGTGGTGGCCGAGGCGTTCCTGCTCGGGGCCGCAGCCACCGGCGCCGGGATCACCGCCGGGCTGGTGGTCGGCCGGATCCTGGTCGAGGTCGTCAACCTGCAGAGCTTCGGCTGGAGCCTCGAGCTCGACCTGCCCTGGGGCGAGGTCGCCGGGCTCGCGCTGTGGGTCCTCATCGCCTGTCTCGGGGCCAGCCTCGTCCCGGCATGGGCGGCGCTTCGCTTCGACCCTGCGGAGGTGCTCCGTGACGAGGGCTAGAGTGCTCGACCCACCTCCGCCCCGCGAACCGACGTGTCCCCCGGAGCGGACTCGGAGAGGGTCGCCCAGAGCCCTGGCCTGCGCCGCCCTCTGCACCCTCGTCGTCTCCGCGGCGAGCCCGTCGGACCCGGCCGGCGGCGACGGTTGGGCACGGATCGAGGGACCGCCGGCGCTCGCGCTGCCCCGGGACCACGGCGCCCACCCCGAGGTCCGCACCGAGTGGTGGTACTTCACCGCCAACCTGACCGACACCGAGGGTCGCCGATTCGGCGTGCAGGTGACCTTCTTCCGTCAGGGACTCGACCCTTCGCCCCCGCGTCCCGGCGACAGCCCGCTGCGCGCCCGCCACGCGATCGCCGCCCATTTGGCGGTGACCGACGTCGACGGCGGGCGCTTCCGCCACTCGGAGCGGGTCCGGCGCTCGGACGGCGTGTTCGCGGGTTTCGCCGCCGACGACCTCCGGCTCTGGCTCGGCGACTGGACGCTGGAGCGCCGACCCGGCGACCTCCTGGTCGCCTCCGCCGCGGACGTCGCCTCCGGACTCGCCGTCGAGCTCGCCGCTCGTCCTGCCAAGGCGCTGGTGCGCCAGGGCGAGAACGGCTACTCCCGCAAAGGGCCGGACCCCGGCAACGCCTCCGCCTACCTCAGCTGGACCCGACTCGAGGTGACCGGCGCGCTCGAGCTCGACGGCCGCCGATCCGAGGTCTCGGGGGCGGGCTGGTTCGACCACGAGTGGGGCACCTCCCAGCTCGGCGAGGGCGTCGCCGGGTGGGACTGGTTCAGCCTGAGGCTCGAGGACCGGTCCGAGCTGATGGTCTACCGGCTGCGGCGCGCCGACGGAACCGCCGACCCCTTCTCCTCCGGGACCTTCATCCGGGCCGACGGCACCGTCCGGCGGCTGGGGCTCGCCGACGCCGTCCTGGAGCCGACGGGACTCTGGACCAGCCCGGCCACCGGGGCTTCGTACCCCTCCGGCTGGCGGATCCGTGTGCCCGCGGAAGGCTTCGACCTGCGGGTGGCCCCCCTGCTCGTGTCCGCAGAGCTCGACGGCCGCGGCTCCACCGGCGTGGTCTACTGGGAGGGCCCGGTCGCCGTCTCCGGCTCGCACCGCGGCGAGGGCTTCGCCGAGCTCACCGGCTACGCCGGCTCGCTGGCCGGGCGGTTCTGAGCGACGCGGTCTGGCGCTGGACCTCGCGGGCACGAGCCGCTATCCTGCTCTCACTGCAATGCGCCTCGGATTGAATGGCTGTCGCAGCACGAACGTCGATTTGATTCCGAGAACCGGCCGCCAGCGGCTGGCCGGGTCTGGAGGGTGCCCGTGGCCGAGCCGAACCTGATTGCCGCCTGCGGCATCGCGTTCCTGGCGGTGTTCTGCCTGCTCGCCTTTCTGGCGGCGGCGATGCACCTGATCACCGTGGTCTTTCCCGAGCAACGCGCGACGGTGGACGCCGCGGTCGCCGCAGCGATCCAGGGCGTGGTCGCCGTCGCCCTTCCTGGCAGCCGAGTCACTCGAATCGAGGAGGAGCGATGATCTTCACCAAGAGTCCGAAGAAGATCCGGGTGATGTTCACCCCGTTCCGCGACGGGCTGCAGAGCTCGTTCGGCGGCAAGGTCCGGCTCAAGGACATCCTGCCGGCCATGGAGTTCGCGGCCAAGGAGGCGGGGATCCGCCACTTCGAGTTCGGCGGCGGCGCCCGCTACCAGGCGCCCTACTTCTACGTCGGCGAGGATCCGTTCGAGTGCATGGACGAGATGCGCGAGGCGGTCGGGCCCGAGGTCGACCTGCAGATCCTCACCCGCTCGGTCTCCGGCGTCACGCTGACCACCCAGCGGCTCGAGGCGCTCGAGCTCCAGGCCAAGCTGATGGCGAAGCACGGCACCACCTGGGACCGCAACTTCGACTACATGAACGACGTCGACAACCTGGTCAAGACCGGCAAGCCGATCGTCGACGCCGGCATGCACCACCAGGTCTGCGTCGCGCTGATGGGCCTGCCGTTCCAGGACGACGACCGTCCACACCGCCGAGTTCTACATCGACATCGTCAAGCGGCTGCTCGACGAGCGGCATCCACGTCGACTCGGTCTGCATGAAGGACGCCTCCGGCACCACCGACCCCAAGACCTGCTACGAGACCGCCAAGGGCATCAGGAAGATCCTGCCGCCGGAGGTGATCCTCTGGCAGCACACCCACGACACCGCCTCGATGGCGGTCGCCTGCTACATGGCCGGCATCGAGGGCGGCGTCGACGGCATCGACCTCTCGGTGCGGCCGATGGCCTCCGGCACCGTGCAGCCCGACGTGCGCTCGATGTGGCACGCGCTCAAGGGCACCGGCTACTCGCTCGACATCGACGACACCAAGATGGACGAGATCGAGAACATGCTCAACGAGGGGCTGAAGGAGTACGACTTCAACCCGGTCACCACCACCGCCGACGCGCGGGTGGTCGGCTTCCCGATGCCGGGCGGCGCGATCGGCCCGAACGTGCACATGATGAAGGAGGCCGGGATCCTCGACCGCTACTGCGACGTGCTCGCCGAGTTCCCGGTGGTGGTGAAGGCCGGCGGCGCCTGGACCAGCGTCACCCCGGGCAGCCAGCAGTACTGGCTGCAGGCGTTCAACAACGTGCTGCTCGGCCGCTGGAAGAAGATCGAACGACGGCTACGGCAAGGCGGTGCTCGGCTACTTCGGCCGGCCGCCGCTGCCGCCCGATCCGGAGGTGGTCAAGATCGCCGCCGAGCAGCTCGGGCAAGCCGCCCTTCGACGGCGACCCGCTCGAGGCGGCGCCGGACAGCCTCGGCCCGGCCGAGAGGCGCTCGAGGAGCGCGGCCTGCCGGTCACCGACGAGAACATCTTCCTGGTCGCCGCGGCGATCGTGCCGGGCAAGAACATGGAGCTCAACGAGGGCATCCGCCTGCTCGACCGGCAAGCGCGCCAAGATCGTGCTGCCGCTGAAGAAGAAGGAGGCGCCCGAAGCCAGGCCGCAGCCGCCGGCGCCCGCGGCGCCGGCCGCCGCCGGGCCGCTGACCGCGCCCGGTGACCACCACCTGCACGGTGGTCGAGAACGGCGCCGACCCGCACCTTCCGGATCACCATCGAGCCGCCCGCCGGAGCCGCCGCCGCGCCCGCAGCGGCCGCCCCGGCGGCGGCCGCCGGCAGCGCGCCGACGGCGAGCACCCCGGTCTTCTCGCCCTTCGAGGGCAAGGTCGAGCTGGTCGAGATCAAGGTCAAGGTCGGCGACACGGTCGACGAAGGGCCAGGTGGTCGCCGCGGTCGAGGCGATGAAGGCCAAGCACGACGTCAAGGCGCCGTGCGCCGGCACGGTGGTCAGCGATCGACGCCGCGCTCGGCGCCGACGTCGACGGCCGGCCAGCCGATCCTGACCATCGGAGGCTGAGGCATGGAGGCCCTCGGCGACGCTTGTCCGGAGCTCGGGGTTCGCCGGCCTGAGCCTGGCAGAACCTCGTGATGTTCGCGATCGGCGGGCTGCTGATCTTCCTCGCCATCCGCAAGAAGTACGAGCCGCTGCTGCTGATCCCGATCGGCTTCGGCGCGATCCTCGCCAACCTGCCCGCTGGCCGCGATGGGCGCCTCGCGCCGAGGGCGTCTCGGCCGGCGTCGGGAGCCATCCGCTGCTGCAGCTGGTCTACGACGCCGGCATCCAGACCGAGTTCCTGCCGCCGGTGATCTTCCTCGGGGTCGGGGCGCTGACCGACTTCCGGCCGCTGCTCGGCCGGCCGATCACCTTCCTGCTCGGCGCCGCGGCCCAGCTCGGCATCTTCGTCGCGGCGCTCGGGGCCTTCTACCTGTTCGGCTTCACGCCCGCAGGAGGCGGCCTCGATCGGCATCATCGGCGGCGCCGACGGTCCGACCTCGATCTTCCTCGCCTCGAGCTGGCGCCCGCACCTGCTCGGCGCGGTCGCGGTGGCCGCCTACAGCTACATGTCGCTGGTGCCGATCATCCAGCCGCCGATCATGCGGCTGCTGACCACCAAGCGCGAGCGCGCCATCGACATGCCGCAGGCCAAGCCGGTGTCGCAGACCGCGGTGATCCTGTTCCCGATCGTGACCGCGGTGCTCGCGGCGCTCGCCATCCCGGCCTGCGCGCCGCTGCTCGGCATGCTGATGTTCGGCAACCTGCTGCGCGAGTCCGGGGTCACCGACCGGCTGTCGCAAGACCGCCGGCGGCGCGCTGATCAACATCGTCACGATCTTCCTCGGCATCACCGTCGGCGCCACCATGGAGGGCGCCACGTTCCTGCAGCTCGCAGACGCTCTTCATCCTCGTGCTCGGGGCGTTCGCCTTCTCCTTCTCCACCTTCGGCGGGGTCCTCTTCGCCAAGCTCCTCAACCTCTTCCTGCCCGCCGGCAAGAAGATCAACCCGTGCATCGGCGCCGCCGGCGTCTCGGCGGTGCCGATGGCGGCCCGGGTGGTGCAGAACTTCGTCTGCCGCACGAGACCGACGGCAAGGTCAACCCGCTGATGGCGGCGATGGGCCCGAACGTCGCCGGCGTGATCGGCTCGGCGGTGGCGGCCGGGGTGTTCCTGGCCCTGCTGCGGTAGCCCGGACTCTCCACCGGGCATCGACGCGGGGGTACGGGGTGCTGCGGACCCCGGGCTATCGCCGGGGAATCAGCCCGGTCCGGCGTCCCTCGCGGCGCAGCTCCTCGAGCTGCTCGCGCTCGGCGGCGACCTCGCGCTGCAGGTCCTCCCTGACCACGTCCACCTGGCTGATCTGGCCGGGGGCGAAGTTCTGCGGGCCGGATCCCCAGTAGGGGTCCCGGGCCGCCTCCGCCCTGGTGTCGAACTCCCGCAGCCGGCGCTCGGCCTCGGCCACCGCGGCCTCCCGCTCCTCGACCCGGGCGCGGAACTCCTCGAGGTCGGCCTCGCTCGGCCCGGTCTCCGGCAACGGCGCCGACGGCGCCTCCAGCGGGGCGCCCGCCACCGAGAGCGTGCCGCGGCCGGCCAGCTCACGGAGGTTCTGATCCGACACCACCACCGGGCCGCCGTCGTCGGGCCGGCGGAGGTTGATCCGCGCAGCCAGCTCGGAGAGGGTCCGCGGGGCGCGGGCTGGAGCCTCGGCCAGCCCGATCCTCGGGGGCTCCTCGGCGCCCGCCGGAGCGGCGATGCCCGCGAGGAGCGCCGCCGCGGCGATCGTGAAAACCGCTCGATGCATGGGATGCTCCACCCGGAGTGTGGCAGAGAAACGGTCCGATCTCAAGCCTTTGGGTGATCCCCGTCACGTTCCCTGCGGCGCTCGGCCGCACGCGCGTGCGCCTCGAGCCCCTCGAGCCGTGCGAGGGCGACGGAGTCCTCGACCAGGCTGCTCGCCGTGACGGCCCGGTCGACCTCGAGCCAGGTCCTGACCCGCAGGAAGTCGAAGACCGACAGGCCGCCCTTGAAGCGCGCCACGCCGCCGGTCGGCAGCGTGTGGTTGGGCCCGGCGCCGTAGTCGCCCAGCACCTCGGCGGCTGCGGCGCCGATGAAGAGGCCGCCCCAGTGGCGGCAGCGGGAGGCGACCCCGCCGGCGTCCGCGGTCAGGACCTGGAGGTGCTCGGGGGCGAGCCGGTCGACCACCGCCACGGCCTCGGCCAGATCGCCGGCCAGCACGGTGAATCCGTTGTCCAGCGCGGCTCGGGCGACCTCGGCCGTCGGCAGGTCGGCGAGCTGGCGCTCGAGCTCGAAGTCGACCCGGTCGGCGAGGAGGGGTGATGTCGTCACCAGCACCGGCAGCGCGTCGGGATCGTGCTCGGCCTGGGCCAGCAGATCGGCGGCCACGGTGGCCGGCTCGGCGGTGTCGTCGGCCAGTACCACCAGCTCCGAAGGGCCGGCGAGCATGTCGATCCCGACCCGGCCGGCGACCAGCTGCTTGGCCGCGGTGACCCAGCGGTTGCCCGGCCCGACCACCACGTCGCAGGCCGGAACCGGCCCGGCCCCGAACGCGAGCGCGGCGATCGCGTGCGCGCCGCCGACGGCGAGCAGCGCGTCGGCCCCGGCCACAGCCGCCGCCGCCAGCGTCACCGGGGCCGGCCGCGGCGAGGCCACCCACACCTCGCCGACGCCCGCCGCACGTGCGGTCACCGCGGTCATCAGCACCGAGGACGGCAGTGGGTAGCGTCCGCCGGGAGCGTAGCAGCCGGCCCGCTCGACCGGAGCGACCTCGTGCCCGGCGCGGCCGCCCGGCAGCGACACCTCGGCCGGGCCGAGCGCCGCCCGCTGGGCCCGCGCGAAGGTCCCGATCCGGTCCGCGGTGCGCTCGAGAAGCGCTCGCACTGCGGGCTCGATCGCCGCCAGCGCCCGCGCGAGCTCCGAGCGCCCGACGACCAGCGGCTGCCCCGGCCCGAGCTCTGCGAATCGCTCCGCGTGCTCCCGGACCGCCGCCTCTCCGCCCGCTCGCACCGCCGCCACGATCTCGGCGGCCGCCCGAACCGTCTCGCCGTCGACCGGGTCGCGCTCCAGCCGCTCCACCTCCTCGGGGCTCACCCGCCGCAGCTTCACGACCCGTCCTCCGTTTCTCCGCGTGACAGCACGTCGAGTCGACTGCCGTCCCGGCGCCGGACCGCCTTCGCGCGCCGGTCGAGCTCGGCCACGACCGCCTCGAGAGGAACCCCGGCCCGCGCCAGGGCGAGCACGGTGAAGTAGAGGACGTCGGCGGCCTCCCACACGACCTCGTCGCGGCTGCGGGCCTCGCCGAGCTCGGCCGCCTCCTCGACCAGCTTGGCGGCAAGGCGTTCCGGGTCGCGCGCGAGCCGCACCGTGTACGAGCCCGCAGTGGCGTCCGCCAGCCGGCCGGCGAGGCGACGCTCGAGGGCACCGAGACCGCCGGAGTCGCCCCAGCAGGTGCGGGTGTTGCGGTGGCAGAAGCCGGCGCCGGCCTGGCGCACGGTGAAGCGCAGCGCGTCGCGATCGCAGTCGAGGTCGACCCGCAGCAGCTCCTGGGTCGCGCCCGAGGTCTCGCCCTTGACCCACAGGCCGCGCGAGCGCGAGTGGTAGACGCCGCGCCGGGTCGAGACCGCCTCGCGCAGGCTGTCGCGGTCCGACCAGGCCAGCCCGAGGGCGATCCCGTGCTCGTCGACGACCACCGTCGGCCACAGCCCGTCCGGGCGGTCCGAGACCAGCGGTGCGGCGAAGGCGTCGGCGAGGTCGAGGCGGCCGGTGTAGAGCGCCATGCCGACCTGGGCGTCGGCGCCGAGCCGGTCGATCGCGGCCACCTCCTCGGCGGTGGTGACGCCGCCGGCCACGGTGACGTGGGTCCCGCCGGCGGCCTCGACCACCCGGCGCGCCGCCTCGAGGTCGATCCCGCCGAGCCGGCCTTCGCGCTCGACGAAGGTGACCAGGAAACCGCCGACCAGGTCGCGCAGCTCGCGATGCGGTCGAGCATCCGCGCCCCGGTGCCCTTCCGCCAGCCCTCGACCACGACCTCGCCGTCGACCCCGTCGACCGCCGCGATCACCCGCTCGCGGGGCAGCTCGGCGAGCACCTCGGGGGTGGCCGCGGTGCCGAGGATGACCTTCTCGGCGCCGCGGTCGAGCCAGTCGCAGCGCCGCCTCGACCGAGCGGATGCCGCCGCCGACGCGGCACCGGTGCCGGCGGATGAGCTGCGAGACCACCGCGGTGTTCGAGCCCCTCCCGAGGGCGGCGTCGAGGTCGATGACCGCGAGCTCGCCGACGACCGCGAAGCGCGGCCCGACCTCGAGCGGGTCGCCGGCGTCGAGGGCCTTGTCGCGGCCGCCGACCAGCTGCACGGCGCCGCCGTCCATGAGGTCGATCGAGGGGATGATCATCGTCGCACCTCCGCTCCCAGCGCCGCCAGGCGCGATTTGAGCTCGGCCACGGTGGTGTGGCCGTCGTGCAGGATCGAGGCCGCCAGCACCGCGTCGGCGCCGGCGTTCAGGGCCTCCGCCATGTGCTCCGGGGTCGCTCGCGCCGCCCGAAGCGATGATCGGCACCCGGACTGCAGCGGCGACCGCGGCGATCAGCTCGAGGTCGTAGCCGTCGCCGGTGCCGTCGCGGTCCCAGCTCGTCAGCAGGATCTCGCCGGCGCCCCGCGCCGCCGCCTCCCGCGCCCAGTCGACGGCATCGAGCCCGGTGCGCTCCCGTCCCGAGCGGATCACGACCTCCCAGCCGGCCTCGCCGCGTCGCGCCGCGTCGAGGGCGAGCACGGTGCACTGGCAGCCGAAACGGCGCGCCAGCACCTCGAGCAGCTCGGGCCGTGCGACCGCGGCGGTGTTGACGCCACCTTGTCGGCGCCGGCGTCGAGCAGCGCCGCCGCGTCCGCGACCTCGCGCACGCCGCCGCCGACGGTCAGCGGGATCGGCAGCGCGCGACGCACCGCCCGCACCGTCTCGAGCGCGTGTCCGCGGCCCTCGGGGGTGGCGCTGACGTCGAGCAGCACCAGCTCGTCGGCGCCCTGCGCGGCGTAGGCCGCGGCGCGCTCGACCGGGTCGCCGGCATCGCGCAGGCCCTGAAAGCGCACCCCCTTGACGACCCGGCCGTCGTCGACGTCGAGGCACGGGATGACCCGACGCATCAGCATCGGGTCGAGCTCCAGCCAGCGCCCGAGCAGCGCCTGCCCCCCAGCTCCCCGAGAGCTCCGGGTGGAACTGGCAGGCCAGCACCGCGCCCCGCTCGAGGGCGGCGACGAAGCGCCCGCCGTGCTCGCTCCAGGCCGCTCGCCACCCTTCGGGTGAGCGTCTCGAGCCGGTACGAGTTGGCGAAGTAGGCGGCGCCGTCGTCCAGCAGTCGGCAGCCCGGGCCGGCCTCGACCTGGTTCCAGCCCAGCTGGGGCACGACGACGTCGCCCGGGAACCGGCCGCACACGTCCGGGTACGATCCCGAGACCGGCGACCCCGGGGCTCTCCTCGCGGCCCTCGGCGAGCAGCTGCAGCCCGAGGCAGACCGCCAGGGTCGGCCGTCCCGCCGCGATCCGTCTCGCGCAGGGCCCCGACCAGGTCCAGCGCCTCGCAGCCGGTCCATCACCGCGCCGAAGGCGCCGACCCCGGGGAGCACGAGCCGCTCGGCGCGGTCGACCTCATCGGCCGCCTCCACCACTCGCGGCGCGCAGCCGGCCCGCTCCAGGGCCGCCAGCACCGAGGCCAGGTTCGCCGATGCCGGTGCGCACCACCGCGACGTCGCAGCTCACACCAGCACCCCCTTGGTGCTGGGCACGACCGCGTGGCCGGCCGGCGCGAGCGCCTGGCGGAGGGCGAGGGCGAGGGCCTTGAACGCCGCCTCGGCGCGGTGGTGGTCGTTGGCGCCGCGCTGCGACGTCGACGTGGACCGCGGCGCCGAGGTCGAGAGCGAACGACCGCAGCACGTGGCCGACGTTCTCCGCGGCGAGGCCGCCCAGGGCCTCCCGCTCGAGCCCGAGCTCGACCTCCGGCCAGGGCGGCCGGAGAGGTCGACCACCGCCCGCGCCAGCGCCTCGTCGAGGGGCGCGTAGGCCCAGCCGAAGCGCGCGATGCCCCGGCGATCGCCGAGCGCGCGGTCGCACCGCCTCGCCGAGCGCGAGCGCGCAGTCCTCGGCGGTGTGGTGGTCGTCGACCTCGAGGTCGCCCTCGCACGCGCAGCTCGAGGTCCCAGCCGGCGTGGAACGCGAGCGCGGTCAGCAGGTGGTCGAGAAAGCCGATCCCGGTCGCGACCTCGGATCTCCGGCTCGAGCCGTCGAGGTCGAGGACGAGGCGGATCCGGGTCTCGCGGGTGCTTCGTTCGACGGTGGCGGAGCGGGACGTCATGGCAGCACCTCCAGCAGGTCGACGGCACGGTCGAGCACCCGCGCCGCGCCGGCCCGGCCGAGCATCGCGCGGGCCCGTTCGGGGTCGTCTCCGGGCGCGACCACCCCGATCGGCACCACGCCCGGCGCCGCGGGCGGCGGCGAGGTCGTCCGGGGTGTCGCCGAGCATCCAGGCGGTCGCGACGCCGAGCCGCTCGAGGGCGAGCCGGACCGGCGCCGGGTCGGGCTTCGGGGTCGCGTCCTCCATCGTCACCACGGCGGAGAAGAGCCCGCCGATGCCCTGCTCGCTCGAGGAATCGCTCGGCATCGGCGCGCGGCCGGCCGGTGACCACGGCCCAGCGGCCGCCGCGCGGCGAGCGGCTCGAGCGCCTCGCGCGGCATCAGCCAGGCGCTCGGTCGCGCCGCAGCCCCGGCGTGTCGCCCGCTCCCTGGTAGAGCCGCTCGAAGCGCTCGGTGACCTCGTCGAGGGTCGCCTCGACGCCGGCCGCGGCGAGCAGCCGCCGGGTCAGCACCCAGTCGTTGTTCGCGTTGCCGGCGGCCTTGGCGCGCGCGATGTCCGCCGCGCGACACCTCGACTCCGTAGGCCGCGGCGGTGGCGATGATCGCCTGCGCGATAGGAGCTGCGAGACGTCGGCGAGCACGCCGTCCAGTCGAAGAGCAGGGCCTCTGGGGCGAGGCAGGCCGTTCAGCGCCCGCTCCAGCCGCGCGAAGATCGCCTCGTCGCCGGGCACCGTGATTCGCAGCCAGCCGTCGAGCTGGTCGCGTGCCGACGAAGGCCCTGACCGCGATGCCGAGCGCCGCGAGCGCGTCGCGCACCGCGACCGCGTCGGCCAGGCGGACCAGCACGAAGTTGCCCTCGCTGGGAAGCGGCTCGCCGCCGAGCCCGCCGAGCAGCCCGGCGAGCCGTGTGCGCTGCTCGCGAACCGCCTCGAGGTGGCCCGGCCGCAGCTCCGGACGATGATCGAGCAGCCAGTCCGCAGCCGCCAGCGAGGCCGCGCTGACCGAGTACGGCTGCCCCACCGAGCGCAGCCAGCCCACCACTCGGGGGTCGCCGGCGACCCACCCGACGCGCAGGCCGGCAGCCCCGCGGGCCTTGGAGAAGGTACGGAAGACGAGCACGTTGGGCCGCTCGAGCGCGGCCTCGGTGAGGTCGTCGGCGGCGAACTCGACGTAGGCGTGGTCGAGCAGCACCAGCGTCCGGGGCAGGGCATCGGCCAGCCGCTCGAAGGCGCCCCGGGAGATCACCGCTCCGGTGGGGTTGTTGGGGCTGACCACCGCGACCACCGCCGTGCGCTCGTCGGCCACGCCGAGCGCCTCGTCGACCGGCCACTCGCCCTGCCACCAGGTCAGCTCGAGCGCCTCGGCGCCGGCCAGCCGCGCATAGCGGGCGAACATCACGAAGCTCGGCGTGGTCAGGATCGCCCGGCATCCCGGCGTGCACACGGCTCGGATCGAGCGTTCCAGTGCGTCGTCGGCGCCGGCGGTGACCAGCACCGCGGCCGGCTCGACCCCGAGCAGTCCCGCGAGCCGCGCCTCGAGCGCCGCCGCCGAGGGGTAGCGGTGCAAGGACTCCGCCGCGACCAGCGCCTCGGCGAGGCCGTCCGGCGCCGCCGGGCCCTCGTTGGCGTCGAGGAACAGGTCGATCGCCGCCGGCGGCCGACCCGGGCTGTAGGGCGTAAGCCCCGCCACCACCGGGTTCGGCACCACCAGAAGAGGCCGTTCGCTCATCTCCGCCCCCCTCCCCGGGCACTACCACAGAGACACGGAGACACAGAGGAGCACAGAGGCCCCCTCCCACCCGAATCACCGCGCTCCGGGGAGGGCGGGTGGGCTCTGTGTCTCTCTGTGCCTCTGTGGTTCATTGCTCTCAGCCTCGTGCGCATGGCAGCCTCCTACGCGACGATCTGGGCGAGGCGGGTGACGACGATGTCGGTGCCGCCCGCGGCCTTGATCTTCGGGATCACCGTCGGCAGGTCGCCTCGCGGCACCGCCGCCTTGACCGCGAAGCCCTCGCCGTGGGCGAGCGGCGACACCGTCGGCTGGCGCATGCACGGCAGCACGGCGAAGACCGCCTCGAGCCGATCGGGCGCGACGTTGACCTCGACCATCACCCGCCGCCGCGCCTCGAGCACCGAGCTCGACCAGCAGCACCAGCCGGTCGATCGATCTCGCGCCGGTACGCGATCATCGAGGGCGTGCCGGGTTGGCGTAGAGCCGGGTCGACGAGGTCATCAGCTCGTCGACGATCTCCAGTCCGTTGGCGCGCAGGGTCGAGCCGGTCGCGGTGTTGTCGACGATGAGGTCGGCGTCCTCGGGCGGAAAGACCTCGGTCGCGCCGTAGGAGCGCACGAAGCGTCGCGTCGAGGCCGCGGGCGGCGATCCAGCGGGCGGTGAGGCGCTCGTACTCCGAGGCCACCACCAGGCGCCGTCCCGGCAGCCCGCCGCCCGCGAGCAGCGCGACCGGCGCCGCGGCCACCACCCGCACCGGATCGAGGCCGGTGTCGAGCAGCTCCACCAGATCGCCGTCGAGCTCGGCCACCCAGTCGGCGCCGGCGAAGCCGAGGTCGCGCGAGCCGGCGTGGAGCATCTCGACGATGCTCTGTGGCTTGAGAATCTTGACCTCGCAGCCGGGCAGGGTGACGTGGGGCCGGTAGCTGCGCGCGGTGGGGGTCACGTGGATCCCGGCATCGGCCAGGAGCCTGCGCACCCCTTCCTCCATCCGTCCCTTGGGGATCGCGAGGCGAAGCTCCGGTCGCGGGTCGTCGACGGTCATCTCGTCCTCCTGGTCCCGCCCCCCCGACCGGCGCCCCACAAACGAAGGACGCCGGCCTCGGGGGCCGGCGTCCTGGTTCGGTCAGATCGTGCTGCCTACACCGTCACCGTGCCCCCTCGGGGTGCTGGTGGTGATGGTGGTGGCGCACGGGAACGTTCAACATGGCGTCCTGACGGTACCTTCGCGGGCCCGACCTGTCAACACGCACGGACGGGTGCGGCCTTCCCCCGATCGAGCCGGGACTCATTGCCTCGGCTCAGTCGTGCGCCGAGGCTGGAGGCGCGAAGCCCTCACCCAGGACCTCCTGGGCGGCCGAGATGGCCACGAATGCCTTCGGGTCGACCTCGGCCACGCGGCGCTTCAGGCGGCCGACCTCGTGGGCGGCGACCACCACGTAGAGGATCGGGCGCGGCTCGCCGGTGTAGCCGCCGACCGCGGGCAGCACGGTCACGCCGCGGCTGAGGAAGGTGAAGACCGCCTCCTTGATCTCGTCCGGCTTCGAGCTGATGATCAGCGCCTGGCGCGAGACGGCGAATCCGGCCTGGACCACGTCGAGGGTGCGGGCGGAGACGAAGGCGAGCGCGAGCGCGACCATCACCGGCTCGGCGCCGAAGATGAAGGCCGCGCCGCCGAAGATCAGGACGTTGATCGCCAGCAGGGTCTGGCCGATGCCGAGCCCGAAGAACCGGTTGGCGATCCGTGCCAGGACGTCGGTGCCGCCGGTGGTGCCCCTGCCCCGGAACACCAGGCCCATGCCGAAGCCGTCGAGCAGCCCGCCGTAGCAGATCACGAGCAGCCGGTCGGTGGTGGGGGGATGGAGGTAGGGCGCTGTGAGGTCGATGCCCGCCGACAGCACCGCCACCGCGACCAGGGTGCGGACGAAGAAGCGCATCCCACCGCCCCACTTCCAGCCGATCGCGAGCAGCGGGACGTTGAGCAGGGCGGTCACCAGCCCGACAGGTGTCCCGGCGAGGTAGTGGGAGATGATGGCGATGCCCGTGACCCCGCCCGAGACCACCCTGTTGGGCACGAAGAAGAGGTTGGTCCCGACCGCGACCAGCAGCGACCCGACCACGATCTGGCCGTAGTCGAACACGACCCCGAGGGGTCCCGAGGGGGCGAACCGTCTCACCACGGCCGCGGATCATACTCCAGGAATCCGCGGGAGGCCATGCTCGCACGTGGCCCGCCGCAGGTTCCTACGAGTGGAGGGCGAGATGGCTTCATGGTCTATAATTATCACGTATGATAATGAAGTGGATCGTGCATCAGCTCTCTCCGACCAGCTTCGCGCGCGCCGCGTTGAGCTCGGCCTCACCCTCGCTGAGCTTGCACGCCGGGCTGACACCTCGGCAGCCACGCTGTCGCGGTACGAGAACGGCTGGACCCGCTTCGAGCTCTCCACCCTGCGCAAGCTGGCCACCGCCCTCGGCTGCGAGCTGGTCGTGAAGCTCGAACCGAGGATGCCGAACCTCGACCGTCCCGCCGCTGGCGAGGTCGTGCGGAGGCTGCGTCGTCTGTTCTGGGACCAGCGACTGACCGTCGGCCACCTGACGAAGAACACCCTGTGGGTCGTCGAGAGGGTCCTCGATCTCGGCAATCTCGACGATGTCCGGGGCCTGATCGCCTACCTCGGTCGTGACGAGTTCCTCGGCCAGGTCCGCGAGGCGCGACTGACCTCGCCGAGGACCCGGGCCTTCTGGAATCGCATGCTCGAGAAAGAGGGTCTGACGTGCACGAGAAGGTTCTCCCGAGATCAAGCCTCGACCTCCTGGCGAAGCTCGAGTCGCTGAGGCGCCCCGAGCTCGAGGGCTGGACGCTGGCGGGCGGAACCGGCCTGGCGCTGCAGCTCGGCCACCGCGTCTCGGAGGACTTCGACTTCTTTCGGACCGGCGCGTTCTCTCCCGGCCTGCTCTACGAGGTCCTCCGCCGGGCCGGTACCGTCGAGACACTCCAGGAGGACGACCGCACCCTGACCGCCATCGTCTCGACGGTCAAGCTGTCCTTCTTCTCGCTCCGGGACCGGTTCCTGTTCCCCGGCAGTCGCTACCTGTTCTTCGAGCTGGCCGAGCAGCGCGACATCGCTCTGATGAAGCTGGCGGCGATCTCGGGACGCGGAAGCCGAAAGGACTTCATCGATCTGTTCACCATCCTCCGCGGGGGTCCGTCACTCCGGCAGTGCTTCCAGTGGCTGCCCGAGAAGTACGGCGAGGGGCGCTACAACGCCTACCACATCCTGAAGAGCCTCACCTACTTCGAGGACGCGGAGCGCGAGCCGATGCCGCGGATGCTCGAGCCGTTCCGCTGGGACGAGTGCAAGGCCTTCTTCGTTCGTGAGGCGCACGCGCTGGTTCTGCCCTCTTGACACTCCGGATCCTGAAACCAATTTTCTGTTAAGGACCAATTTGATGAGACCTTTGAGACGGCCGCCTGACCGCGGCCCGGGTCTTCTCGAGCCGGAATCGCGCGGCGGGAGGGAGCATGGCCATGGCGTTGCGAGCGCTCGCGGTAGGTGGGTTGTGTGCAACGTCCCTGCTCTGGCCCCGGGTGGTGGCGGGCGTGGAGCTGGGCGAAACCCTGCCCGGCATCCGCGAGGCGCCGGCGCCGGACTGGGCCCGCCCGGGCGTGCGGCTGGCGTACTACTCGGTCATGGCCAGCACGCCGGCCTCCACCCACTACTACACTCCCAACGAGGACGGCGACTGGGAGAGCGGCGACGGCAAGCGCTGGGACCAGTGGAAGCAGCCGGGAGCGGCCGGGCACGGCTTCACTCTGGTCGACGTCCTGGACGTCACCCGCGAAGGGGCGATGCTCAGCCTCCAGGCCTGGCAGAAGGACCTCAGCACCGACCGGGTCTACCCGATCGCGGGAGCGCGGAGCTTCCAGGCCACCCTCGCCGGCGGGGGCGACTGGTGGGTGCACCCGTCGGTTCTGGCGCGCGTCGTCCAGCTCCACCACATCAACCCCGACACCCTCGACCAGGTCAAGGTCCTGCGCATGAACCAGCGCATGATCGACGGCTCGGTCCGCGAGGTGCTGCGGTTCCAGTTCGAGTACCAGACGGCCCGGCACATCGTGGCCTACGAGCTGTCGACCGGCCTGCTCGCCTACAAGGCCACCGCCGCACAGGGAGGGGGCGGACGATTCAGCCGCGGCAACACGGTCATCACCCAGCTGTGGCTGGTGGGACGGCGGCAGGTGCAGACGCCCTGGGCCGGCGCGGCGATCCACCGGGGACTGGTCGGCGGTCCGGGTCTGCGGTACGAAGGCACGATGACGGTGATGGTCCCCCAGGCCGGCACCACGCTCAACCTGCCCCTCTCGGCCGACCTGCAGGTCACGTCCACCGGACGGACGTGGTTCACCTTCCGGCAGACCACGGTCACCGGGACGCTCCAGGGCATGCCGCCGTCGCAGCCGGAGACCACCCAGCAGGTGAGCGGCACGGCCCAGCCCGACCCCCTGTGGATCCCGCCGGACCGCCTTCGGGCCCTCCGGCCCGGGCAGGTGATCGACCGCGACCCGACCGTCGGCGAGACGATCAGCGTGCGCTCCGCCGGAGGCGGGACGGTCACCATCGCCGCGGTCAGCCAGGCGGTGGTGGTCGAGCGGGTCTACGACGCATCGAGCGGGCTGCTGGTCGGCTTCAGCGTGGCCGGCGGGCCGAGCGACCTCGCCACCTCGAGCACCCGGGCCCAGCTGGTGCGGGGCCGGCTCGGCGCCCCTGAGGGGGGATGAGCCCGTCGAGATAAATCACTCTCGTACAACGAGGTGGGCAGCTCGGCGACTGCTATCATGCGGGCGAGCGAGGAGCGCCCGTCGATGCCCGATGAGTCGATCCCACAGCAGGCCGCCGCCTCGTCGACGGGGGGCTGGCCACGAGTCCTGGTCGCCGCCGCGCTCGCCGTGGTCTCCGGCTCCGCGGAGGCTGTGTGGTGGCTGGTCGCCCACGGCGAGGCGGGTTTGACGACGGTACGCCTGCTCGAGGCGTCACGGGTGCTGGCGGTCGGCTCGTTGGTCTGGCTCGTGCTCGGCATCCCCGCCGTCTACCTGGCCGGTGCGCACGGCTCAGGGGGCCGGCGTCGAAGCTGACCGCGACCTTCGGGTTCAGGAGCTCCTGGTCAACCTCGAGCCGGTCGACCGTCGTCCCGCGACGGTGGCCGAGGGCTCGCCGGATGCCCCCGTGATCGTGCTGATGGTCGAGTCGCTGCGGTGGGACCTGGCCGGCGTCGAGCCGTCACCGATCCCGTTCCTCGAGTCGCTCATGTCCTCGAGCCTGCGCTTCGACCGGGCCTACGCGACCTCCTCGCACTCCAACCTCGCCGACCTCAGCGTCTGGTACTCCCAGTACCCGCTGCGAGGTGAGCGCGGCTGGACCTACCGTCGCGACAACCGGGGTCTCGGACGCTCGGCGTTCGAGGTCTTCCACGATCTCGGCTACACCACCGCCTACATCTCGTCACAGAACGAGAAGTGGGGCGAGATGATCGAGTGGCTCGATCTCCCGGAGGTGGACTTCTTCTTCCACTCCGAGGACTACGACGCAGAGACGTGGGTCAACAGGGACGACACCGAGGGTTTGATCTCACTGATCCAAAAGAAGATCGCAACTGCCGGCAAGATCGAGGACTCGCACACGCTGGGGATCGCGCAGCAGTGGATCGACGAGCACCGCGGGTCGGGCCCCGTGCTCGTCGGCATCAACCTCCAGAACACCCACTTCGGGTACGTGATCCCCGAGAACGGGCCCGAGCCGTTCCAGCCGAGCGTGATCGACTTCCCGACCGTGTACGGAGCATGGCCGCGCGACCGGATCACCGACGTCCGCAACCGCTACCTGAACGCGGTCTACAACGTCGACGCGATGATCGGCCGCTTCGTGGCCTTCCTCCAGGACCGCGGAATCTGGGACCGGTGCTACTTCGTGGTGCTCGGCGACAGTGGCGAGGCCTTCTACGAGCACGGCATCGCGAACCACAGCGGCCCGATGTTCGACGAGCAGGTCCGCACCCTCTTCCTCATCAAGACCCCGGGGAGGCAGGAGCCCGTGCGCGTCGCCCGCCCGGTCAGCCACCTCGACGTCTTCCCGATCCTGTGCGAGCTGATGGGCATTCCGGTCCCGCCGTCGTTCCAGGGGGTCCCGCTGTCGGCTGATTCCCCTGAGCGCCCGATCTTCATGCACGCCAACGCCTTCCTCGAGCAGGACGTGATGCTCCGATGGCCGTGGAAGCTGATGATCACCTACTCCCCGCCCCAGCCGGTCCGCCTGTACCAGCTCGAGCGCGACCCCGGCGAGCGGCAGAACCTCGCCGGAATGATGCCCAACCGGAGAACCGAGCTCGAGCTGGAGCTGAGGCGATGGCGCGAGTACCAGCTCGCCTACTGGTCGACCCCGCTCCTGTTCGAGAGCTACTACCCGCCCAGGTACCCGCTGCTGACCTCCTGGTGACGACGCCCCAACCCGGCCGTCCCCCGGTTCTGCGCCAACAACTCCGAGCCCGGGGAGTGGCGCGCACCTCGAAGCCGTGCCCTCGGGGGCCGAAGGCCCCCATACAGTTCTCGGCGTTCTCCCACGACTGCCGGCCGAAGCGCGACGCGCCGCTACCTGCCACTGACCTCCACCACGGCACCAGCCGAGAACGCCGAGAACTGTGGCGCGTACATCGACTGCAGCGTCGCCGGGGCGACCCGGAAGGTGCCCGCGGTGGCCGCCCGGAGGCGGTGCGTGAGGGTGTACTCGCCCGCCGGCAGCCAGTCGACGAAGAAGTTGGTGCCGCTGTCTCGCACCTCCTCGTAGGCCGCGATCCCGAGATCCCAGCGCCAGCCGGAGGTCAGCCGCTCGGGCTCGAGGCCGGCGGCCCGCGGGTCGCGCAGGTGCACGAACTCGGCGGCGTGGCGGGCCCGGATCACCAGGTGGACCTCGAGCTGGTCGCCGAGCGCGAGCCCGGCGCCGTCGGCGAGCGGTTCGAGCCGCCACTCCGAGCCCTGCCGCACCCTGCGGTAGATCCTGCGCTCGAGGGCGAAGAGGGTGCCCGCGGCGGCCTCGGGCAGCTGCTCGGTGGAGAGCTGCCAGGTGGCGGTGGCGAAGGCGAGCCCCGGTCCCTGCTTGGTGACGATCACCGTGTCGCGGTTGGCCGGAGTCAGCTCCTCCCCCGGCACCACCAGCTGCTGCCGGCCGACGGCGTCGTCGGCCGGGAACTCGAACCGCGCCCGGCGGCCGCCCGCGGCCACCGTGACCCGCTCGTCGGCGCCGAGAGCGCCCTCCCGATCGAGGTAGCCGACCAGGGCGTAGACCACCTCGGCGGTGGTCCGGGTCGACTGCCACTGGTTGAGCTGGCGGTTGAGCAGCAGCCACTGCACCAGGCCGTGGCGGCGGGCGTCGTCGGGGGCGAGCTCGACCAGCGCCCTGAGCGCCAGCGCGTGGCCCTCGACGGTGTCGTTGTACCAGAGCCAGGCCCGCTCTTCGGGCGCCCAGTAGGTGCCGAGGTCGGGATCGGTCTTCGCCGAGTCCATGACCGCGGCGAAGATGCGCTCGGCGGCCTCGCGCCGCCCGCCCCGGACCAGGGCCATGGTCAGCAGGCACTTCGCCCGCGGCGGCTGGTCGCGCCAGTGCGCCTCGGCGAGGTCGAGCATCTCCGCCAGGTCGGCGTCCGAGAAGGCGCCGCCGGTCCACCCGAGGTCCGGGTACGAGGTCAGAACGTAGGCCAGGAAGGCGATCTCCTGCCAGCAGCAGTCCTTCTCGACCGCACGGCGCTTGAGCTCTCCGGACCACTCTGAGGCCAACCACCGCCAGCCGCGCTCGACCACGTCGCGGGGCGCGTCGACCCCGAACTCGAGCCCGCGCGCGAAGCCGGCCAGCACGTACAGGGTCATGTACCTCGACGGCGGACCGCCCGGCCACCACGGGAACGCTCCCGAGCTGGCCTGGGCCTGCACGAGCTTCGCCAGGGCTGCCTCGCGCTCGGCCCGGGCGATGCGCGGGTCGAGCACGTTGACGAGCTCGTCGGGATCGTCCCCGCCGCCCCGCGACAGCGCGAGCCAGGGCGTCTCCTCGAGCGCCATCCGGCGGTTGGGGTCGCCCGCGTCCCAGGGCTCGAGCCGGGTCTGGCGGGCCGCAGCCTGCTCGGCGAGCCGGGCGACCAGCGGCACCCGGCCGGCGAGGCTGGCCACGATCCCGGCCGAGAGGTAGCGGTTGAGGGTCTGCTCGACGCACTCGTAGGGGTAGCGCCGCAGGTAGGGCAGCGCCTTGAGCGCGGCCATCACCAGCTGGGCGTCGACGGTGACCACCAGCTGCTCGTCGACCCGGGTCGGGTCGTCGCCGCGGATCGCCTCTGGGGCGGTCAGCTGTCGGCTCGCGCCCTGGGTCAGGGCCGCGGTCCGAGACACCGCCAGGTGGGTGCGACCGGGCAGCACCGGCAGCGCCCGGCGCTCTCCGTCGCCGAGCTCACCCGCCCGGGCGCGGGCCTCGACCGCCACCGTGCGCAGGCCGCGGGGAGCGGTCACCGCGAAGGTGAGGGTCTGGCCCCCGCCGGGCGGGACCACGAACGGCACCCCAGTCGCGTCAGCGAGGGCGAACGCCGCGCCCAGGTCCTCGCCGGTCTCGGCGTCGACCAGCTCGACGTCGAGGGCGCCCTCGAGTTCGACCTCGCCGGCGTTGTTGACGGTCACGGCGAGCTCGGCGCGGTCGCCCTCGCGCAGGAAGCGCGGCAGCACCGGCCTGACCATCAGGTCCTTGACCGAGCGTGTGACGCGGCGGGCCGAGCCGCCGGCAAGGTCGCGGGTGATGCCCTCGACCCACACCGCCCACTCGGTGACCGAGTCGGGCACGGTGAACTCGACGGTCGCCGAGCCGTCGGTGCCGGTCAGCAGGTGCGGCTCGAAGAAGGCGGTCTCGGCGAAGTCGGAGCGCAGCTCGACCTGCGCGGCCGGCTCGCCGCCGGTGACCCCGATCTCCTCGGCGACGGATTCCTCCCGCATCGCGTCCGACTCCATCGGCGCCGCCGCCATCGCCATCGTCTTCATCAGGTATCGCCCCCGGCGGCCCGGGCCGCCGATGCCGTAGCGGTCGAGGGTGACGATCCGGTCAGCCTGCGGCTGCGGCGGCATCACGATGCCCGGCCCGCGGCCGGCGCGCCACACGGTCGGCGCGCTGCCGAGCGTGGCGCGCAGGGGCGGCAGCGAGGTCCTCTCCGGGTAGAGCCCGAGAGGGCTTTCCGGGTCGTGGGCCGCAAACAGGTCGAGGCTCGAGTCGTACATCGAAGCCAGCAGCTCCACCGTGCCCGCGGCGACCGCGCGGTCGTCGGGGCCGCGCACGGTGATGCGGAAGCTCTCCTCGGTCCCCGGCCGCAGCCGGTCGCGGAAGGAGGAGAAGCCGATCGCGAGCCGGCGGTCGTGCCACGGCACCCGGACGGTCAGGGTCTCGCGCATCAGCTGGTGGTCGGCGACCGCGGTCAGGGCGAAGGCGATTCCGCCCCGGTCTCGTGCGTCGACCGGGATCTCGAGCAGCGCCCTGCCCTGCCCGGCGACGAGGGCGCGGCGCTCGACCTCGCGCCCAGGCCGCTTGAGCTCGAGGGTCAACCGCTGGCCGGGCAGGCCCGAGTGGACGACGAGCCGCAGCACGCCTCCGGCGGCGACCTCCGCTTTCTCGGCGGCGAGCAGCAGCGGCACCGCGAGCGGTATGCGTTCGGGCCCGGCGACGACCAGATCGCGCCGCGCCTCGGCGACCGCGCCGAAGGAGTCCTCGGTGGTGTAGAGCAGCCGGTAGGCGCCGGGGGCGAGCTTCGGCAGACCGATCGTCGCGGCGCCGTCGCCGCCGTGCTCGAGCGTGCCCGATGCGATGTCGCCGACCGCGTCCCAGCCGGCGATGACGGCGGCGGGATCGGCGTCGGTCTCCCAGCGCGGACGGCGGCGGTCGCCTTCGGTGGCGTAGGGGTCGTCGGCGGCAGGGCCATCCCGCGGCGGCAGGTCGGCGGGCAGTACGGCCTTCTCCGGCTGGTCGAGCGCGACCAGTCGCCAGCGGCCGGCGCCAGGCCGCGGTCCGCCGTCGAGGTCGGTGCGGCGGACGGTCACGGTAGCCGCCTCGCCGGCTCTCACGAAGCCGGCGTCGAGCTCGATCCGCACCTCGACCGCGACGAAGCCGAGCCGGAACACGCGCTCGGCCGAGCGGGTCTCGCCCCCCGGCTCGGTGACGTCGGCGGACAGGCGGAACCGGTAGCTGACTCCCTTCTCGTCCGCCTCGCGCTCGTCGGCCTCGGGGGTGAACACGACCCTGAAGGTTCCGTCGGCGGCGAGCGCGGTGTCGCCCGTGGCGACCACCTCGGGGGCGGTGTCGGGCTGCGGCCGCCACCATCCCCACCAGATCGGCCACACCGGCTCGCGGGTCACGGTCCAGGCGACCCGGCCCTCGCTCACCGGCAGGCCGAAGTAGTAGCGGGCCTCGCCCGAGAAAGCCGCCTCGCGGTTGAGGCGCAGCTCGCCCTCGGGGTCGGTCACGGCGACCTCGAAGGTGGGCCGCTTGTACTCCTCGACCCGCACCCCGGCGCTGCCGCCGACCGAGGTCTCCACCGACCAGCCTCCGAGCAGCCGCCCGGGTGGGATCTCGAACCGGCCCGAGGCCGAGCCGAAGCCGTTGGTCACGACCTCGGTCGAGGCCGCCTCCTCGCCGTTGGCGTCGCGCAGGGTGACGGTCACGGCCAGGCCGTCCACGGTGCGGAAACGACCCTCGTCCCCGCGGCCCTCCCACGCGACCACTTTCCACAGCAGGTCCTGGCCGGGCCGGTAGACCGCGCGGTCGGTCCAGACCAGGGCCGAGCGGCGGACGCGCTCCTCGCCACGGTAACGGGGCGCGAGGTGGCCCTCGGCGACCGCGAGCTGTCCCCGGAAGTCCGCCACCACCACGTGACCGCCCCCGTCGCGACGGGCGGGGAAGCTCACCCGCCCATCGGGGCCCGTACGGCGTGACTCGAGCGGGTGGTGGCCCGAGCGCCAGTCGTACTGCCACAGGGTGACCGCCGCCCCTGCAAGCGGCTCGCCGGAGGCGCCCGAGACCACCTCGATCTCCCATCCGGCATCGGTGTCGCGGGTGAGGATCACCGGGTCGCCGAGCACCATCACCACCGCGGCGCGCCGGCTCTCGTCGAGGCTGAAGTCGGCCCCGGTCGAGGCCGCCACCAGCCACGCGCCGGGCACCGTCATCGGGGGCACCACGTCGGAGACGTGGGGACGCAGGTCGGGGGTCGCGGGCAGCGCCACCGTCCAAGCCGCGTCGGGCTCGCGGCTCGCCAGCAGCTGCTCGACCTCGCGCGAGCGTGGAAACAGCGGGCTCTCGCTGCCGCCCCGCAGACGCGCCTCGAGGTCGATCCGCCAGGCGCGCAGGTGGGCCGTGTCGAGGTTGGCGTGGGTGAGCCGGATCGAGCGCCGGCCGGGCGCGTCCGACGCCATCGCGGCGAGCTCGAGAGTCGGCGCCTCGAGCGAGGCCACCAGCGCACGGCACTGCTCGCCGCCGAAGCTCACGGAGTGCGCTGCAGCGCCGGCGGCGGCCGCGTCCCGGGCCCGGATCAGCGCGTCGGACGCGTCGTCGGCCTGGAGCAGACGAGCGAGCACGGCCTGACCCCGGGACCACCACTCCAGCTTGCGGTCGAACCCAGCGAGCATTCCTTCGAGGTGACGGACCACCGCCCGCCGGTCCGCCACGCCGTCGCGGGCCTGCCACACCCGTTCGGCCCGCTCCAGCGCCGCTTCGAGGGCGGCCTCGGCCCGGCCCTCGCTGCGGTGCCACGCCTCGAGGTCGGCGAGCACGGCGGCGATCCGCTCGAGCGGATGGGCAACCGGGTCGGCCGGATCGACCGCAGGCACGCCGGCGAGCAGCATCCCGAGGTCGAGCCGCCAGGCGCCGTTGAGCTGCCCGGGGCTCCACAGCCCCGTGTTTGCGAGCTGGGCGACCCACAGGTAGGTCACGGCGTCCCGCAGCGTGCCCCGGATCCGGTCTGGAAAGCCGTTCGGCTCCAGGTAGCCGGCGAGCTCGCCGACCGGTTCGTCACCCCACGCCTCGCGCCGGGACCAGGCGTCGGCGAACGCCGCGTCGGCCTCGGCAGCGTACCGCGCCGCGGTCCAGGTCGCGGGATCGTCGCCGCCGCCACCGACCTCCTCCCGCTCGGCGATCTCCCACGAGTAGACGTCGAGGGTGGTGGTCACGGCCTGGGCGAGCACCAGGTCGAGCACCAGCCGCGACCGCGGGTCGTCGGGCCAGGACGCCGCGCACAGCTCGCCCAGCGCGGTCTCGAAGCCCCCGAGCGCGGTGCGCAGTCGGGTCTCCTCGACCAGGGCTCGGGTCCAGTCGTCGACCGCACCCGCAGCCACCGCCCGCTCGCGCAGCGCGAGCACCACCTCGAGGGCGGCCTGCAGGCGCTGGTCGCGGATCAGCCGCTCGACCTCGGTCCACGTGGGCGCCATCTCCACCTCCTCGGCGTCGGGTGTGGTCGGGGTCGGCGGCGAGGCCGCCGGTCCGGGGCTCGAGACCACGAGCAGGGACGCGACGCCGGCGAGGAGCAGGGTTCGGACTTTCATCGGGGGCCTCCCGGTCCAGTGTAGACCTCCGCCCGGGCATGAAGTTCCCCTCTGGAGTACCCTTCCAGGATGATCCCGGCCGTGCTTCTCGCCGCCTTCGTCCTGCTCCAGCTGGTCGGCAGGGCGGGCAACGACCTGCGGATGGTGTGGTTCGCCAAGCCGGCCGCATCCCTGGTCTTCGTGGCCGTCGGTTTGCTGCGGATGCGACCGGACAACCCTGTCGACGCACTGCTGGTCGCAGGGCTGGTGCTGGGCGCTGTGGGCGACGTGCTGCTGATCCCGCGGCGGACCTTCGTCGCCGGGTTGGTGGCCTTCCTCGCCGGACACCTCGCCTACCTCGCCGCCTTTCACGCCGCGCGACCCGCCGCAGGGTGGTCCGCCTGGCCCCTGCTGCTCCTGGTGGCGATCGCGGCCGGGGTGAGCGCGTGGCTGTGGCCGCACCTCGGGCGGCTCCGGCCCGCGGTGCTGGCCTACATCGTCGTCATCACCCTGATGGCCTGGGGCGGGCTCGCGGTCGCGGGAAACCCGCTGGCCTGGTCGGTCGGTCCGGCCGCGGTTCTGTTCTGGCTCTCCGACGTCGCCGTCGCCCGCGACCGCTTCGTCGCGCCCGGCCTGGTCAACCGCCTGCTCGGCCTGCCCGCCTACTCCGCCGCCCAGCTGATCCTCGCCTTCGCGGTCGGCAGCTGAACCCCCACCCAACCGAGCTTGAACCACAGAGACACGGAGGCACAGCGCCCCCCTCCCTCCCAGAGCGAACCGGGCCGGGCTCGCTGGCGAGCCCGGCCCGGTCGGCCTGAGTTCGGCTGGGATGTCTCTCTTCTCCTCTGTGCCTCCGTGTCTCTGTGGTTCACTCCCGCTCGACGATCCCCGCGACGACCTCCACCAGGTGGCGGTTGAACTCCTCCGGGCGCTCGAGCATCGGGTAGTGGCCCGCGTCGGCCATGATCACCGCCGCGAAGTCGGGCGCCAGGGCCCGGTTGGCCTCGACCAGAGTCGGCCACAGGTCGCCGTTGATGGCGCGGATCGGCACGCCGGCGCCGCGGAACGCCGCCCCAAGGTCGTACCCGCCGAACCTCTCCACCATGTCCGCGGCGACCTCCGGCGTCGTCGCCCGCATCACCCGCTCGACCCGGGCCCGCAGCTCGGGGTAGGCGCCGGGGTGAAAGAGCGCCTCGGCCATCGCGTGGCACGCCCCCGGGAAGTCCCGGCGCAGCCCCTCGGCGCGGGCCTTCGAGTCGGCCACCCCGATCGTCCGACCGGCGTGGTGGAATGTGTCGACGCCGATCACGCCGATCACTCGATCGGGCATCGCCCGAGCGGCCTCGAGCGCCACCGGCCCGCCGAGGGAGTTCCCGACCAGCACCACCCGGGTGAGATCGAGCACCTCGACCACCGCCCGGACGTCGCCGGCGAACGACGCGATCGTCCACGCCTCGCGGTCGCCCCCCGACTCGCCGTGGCCCCCGAGGTCGAGCGCGACGACGCGGAACTCGCCGCCGAGGGCGTCGAGCTGCGGCGCCCAGAAGCCGCGATCCGCCAGGCCGCCGTGGATGAAGACCAGGGCGATCTCTCCCGTGCCGGCCGCGGTGTAGGCGATCTCGACCCCGTCGGCCGCCACGGCTCGGCCCCGGCTCGGCTCGGGCTCTCCCGCCATCGCAGAGCTCCCGTGCCCCGCGGCGACGAACACCGCCAGCACCATCGCGCCAAGCTCCATCACGACCTGCATGCTCATGGCTGTCCTCCTGTTGAGTGGTTGGGTGGTGGGCTGGGACGATCAGAGCGCACGGGCGGAGCGAGCTGGCTCACGCCCGGAGGAAACCGGCGCGGCCGAACGGCCCCGGCGATCCTCGGACGCTCTGTGTCGACCGTATCACAGGCGGGGCAGCAGCGCCGTGGCGAAGCTCAGCACGAAGAAGAAGCCGCACATGTCGGTGACCGTGGTCAGCAATGGGCCCGACACCAGCGCCGGGTCCGCGCGCAGGCGCTTGAGCAGCAGGGGCAGCAGCCCGCCCAGGGTCACCGCCACCACGGTGTTGGCCGCCAGCGCCCCGCCGACCACCAGGCCGAGGTACGGGTTGCCCTTCCACAGCAGCGCCACCCCGCCGAGCAGGGTGCCGAGGGCGATGCCGTTGAGCACCCCCAGGCTGGCCTCCTTGCCGAGCACGCGCAGCAGCTCGTTGGGCCGCACCAGGCCGAGGGCCAGCTCGCGCAGGCTGACGGCCACCGCCTGGTTGCCGGAGCAGCCGCTCATGTCGCTGACCATCGGCAGGAACACCGCCAGGGTGATGGCCGCGGCCAGGGTGTCCTGGTAGATCGCGATCACGCTCGCGGCCATGATGTTGAGCAGGATGTTCAGGCTCAGCCACGACAGCCGCCGCCCCGAGCGGTTCAGGAGCGGCATGTTGCGGAACTCCTCGCCGCCGATGATGCCGCTCAGCCCCAGGAACTGGTTCACCGTGCGCTTGCGCCGCGCCTCCTGCACCGCCTCCGGCAGCACGACCCCCTCGAGCCGGCCGGCGGCGTCGACCACTGGCACTCCGAACAGCTCGTGCTCCTCGAAGAAGTCGCGCAGGTCGTCCAGGCTGGCGTCGACCGGCACGCTGAGAGGATCGCGGATCATCACCTCGGCCAGCGTCGCCGAGCGGGTCAGGAACAGCAGGTCGTGGATCCGCAGCACGCCGACCAGCTTCTCCTCGCGGTCGGTGACGTAGAAGTACTGAACATGATAGCCGGCGTAGGTGTCGCGCCGCCGCTGCAGGTCGCCGAGCACCGCCTCCAGGGTGCGGTCGGAGCGGAACGAGAGCAGCTCGGAGCTCATCAGCCCGCCGGCGGTGTCCGGGGGATAGGCGAGCAGCGTTCGCGCCTCGCGGGCGTCCTCCGGGTCCATCTGCCCCAGGATGGCCTCGGCGTCCTCCTCGTCCATCTCCCCCAGCACGTCGGCCTGGTGGTCGCTGTGCAGCTCCTCCAGGATCGCCGCCGCGTAGGCCGGCGCCATGTCCTCGATCAGGTCTGCGGCCTGGGTGTCGGAGATGCCCTCGATGATCTCGGCCGCGTCCGCCGGGGCCAGCATGCCGAACAGGCGAGCCTGGTCGGCCTGGTTCAACCGCGAGATGGCGCGCGCGGTCTCGGTCGGGCTCATGCTGTCGAGGTAAGCCAGCAGGGTGACCGGATCGGCCGCCTGGATGCGGGCCTGGAGCTCCTCCCAGGGACGCTCCGGAAGCTGTGGCGCACGTGCATCTGGATTGGACATGATGGGAACCCTCTCCTCGGTGAGGTGTAAGTGAGAACGCCCGCACCGCTCAGTCGACCTCGTGCCCGGCCGTGCCGCAGACAGGCGGCTCGAGCGACCCCGATCGCCCGCACAGCGTAACGCGTCCACCGGACCGCCGGTAGCGGAGGTCCGGTCCCCGTCCCGGGCACCGGTGGTCCGCCCCCGCCTCCGGTTGCGCGCGCCGCCGAGGGCGTGATGAGATGCGAGGCCCGAGGAGGTGCCGCCGATGCCAAGGCTTGCCGCCGCCGCGCTCGTGATCCTGTGGACCGTCTCCCCCGCGCTCGCCGCGGGGCCGGACGACGCCCGCTGGAAGTCCCACACCGACCGCGGCGAGTACGCGTTCGCGGTCGGCAACATGGAGGTCGCCGAGTCGGAGCTGCGGACGGCGCTCGAGATCGCCCAGCGGTTCCCCGAGGGCGACCGGCGGCTCGAGACCAGCCTCGCGAACCTCGGGCGCCTCTACGAGCACCGCGGCCGGCTCGACCAGGCCCAACCGCTCTACCAGCTCGAGGTGGCGGCACGGGAAGCGAGGCTGGGCCCCACTCACGCCGCCCTGCTCGACCCCCTGGCCGCGGTCGCCCGGGTGGCGCTGGCCTCAGGCGACGCGCCGACCGCCGAGGCCGCCCTCGAGCGCTACCTCGCGATCGCCGACGCGACCAGAAAGGCCGACCCGCGCCAGCACCGGCTGGTGCTCGACCTGCTCGCCCGTCAGCGTGCGATCCTGGGCCGACCCGAGGAGGCCCTGCCGCTGAAGCGGCAGTCCGCCGCCCTGCTCGACGACGACCGCAGCCTGACCGACGACGAGCGCGCCGAGGTCCTGGACGAGCTCGCGCGACTCGAGCTGGCCTTCGGCGATCCCAACGACGCCGCCGCCGCCGTCGACCGGGCGGCGGCCGCCCGCGCCGCAGCCGGGCTGCCGACAGCCCCTCTGCTGGCCCGCTCCGCACGAGCGGCACTGGCCGCAGGCCGCGCCGACCTGGCCCGCTCGCTCGCCGGCCGCGCGCTCGAGGCAAAGCCGGACCCCACCACCGAGCTCGACGCCCGCGCCACCGTGGTCGACGCGGCGTGGCTTTCCATGCCCCAGGGCGACCTGCGGCCCTCGGACCTCGTCGCCGCCGGGCAGGACTCGCCGGAGCTGGCCGCTGCCGCGGTCGCCCTGGCCACGCTGCTACCGCTCCAGGAGTCCGCGCTCGGCGCCGACTCACCGCAAGCCCGTCAGACGCTCGAGCGCTCGGCCTTGGTCGCGGCTCGGCGGGGCCGGCCGGACGAGGCCGCCGACGCCTGGCGACGGGTCGTCGAAGCCACACCCAAAGCCACCGACGCCCACCGGAACGCCCGATCCGAGCTGGTGGCCCTGCTCGCCGCCGCGGGTCAGCGCGCCGAGGCCGCAGACGTCAACGCCGAGCTGATCGCCGATCTCGAGGCCGCATGGGGTGCGGAGGATCCACGCCTGCTCCCGCCTCTGCGCCGTCAGCAGGAGCTCTACACCGAGCTCAAGCAGAAGCGCGAGGCCCGCGAGGTCAAGAAGCGAATCCGCGGCCTCGAACGCGCATTGAGGTGAACCACAGAGACACGGAGACACGGAGGAGCACAGAGACCGCCCCCGCCCGGAGTCCGCCGCCAGGCTCGTGCTCGAGCACGAGCCTGGCGGCGCTTCTGGGTGGGCGGGGGCTCTGTGTCCCCTCTGTGCCTCTGTGGTTAGAGCAGCGCCCGGATCTCGCGCAGCTTGGCCTGGACGGCGCGGGCGTTGTCGGGGCCGAGACGGAGCAGCTGGCGCTGGGCCGGGCTCAGCCCTTCCAACCGCAGGTCGGCATAGGTGTAGGTCACCACCTTGCGCTCGAGCGGCAGCTCGTCGGAGGGAACCTGCACCGCAAGCAGGTTGTCGATCGCCTCCACGAGCGCTGCGCGAAAGCTGCGGTCCGGGGGTGCGATCTCGGCCCAGGCGTCGCGCACCAGAGGCTCGAGCTCACCGAGCAGGGCGACCGCACCCTCGGCGTCGACAGCCGAGACGATGCCGGCCAGACGGTCCCATCGGCGGAAGGTGCCCGGGGCGGCAACCAGCGTGCCGTCGGCCTTCTCGATCACCTCGAAGCGGCCGCCGGGGTCGAGCATCGAGAGATGGCGCCGGGGACTCGCGCCGTCGGCGACATTGGCCACCGACGCCACGAACCGGCGCACCAGATCCTCGCTCGCGAGCCACTTCGCCAGCTCCGGCCGGCTGGAGAGCTCGGCCACCATCTCGCGGACCACGGCGTCGCTGGTGGCGAGCGTGATCCCGGCGAGCCGGGCGGTCGGGGTCGCCGGCACAGGGGTCGCGGTCTGAACCACGGTCGGCTCGAGCACGGCCTGCTCGGGCTGCTCACCCGAACGCAGCGCCACCCATGCCAGTGCGGCGACCACCAGCAGGATGAAGACGGCGATCAGCGCGGTGCGAAGACTGCTCGACATGGCCGGGCCTCCTGTCCCACCATCCTACCGCGCCCGCTGCGATCTGAACCACCGGCCCAAGGACGCAGACCACTCCCAGACGTCCCGCTCTCCGATGCGCAGAGCGCATCGCAGGCAACCCGCAGGACATAGGGCGAGGACTGCACCCAGGTCTCGTGACCGCTGCTCCGGGCCTATGCCCTGCGGGTTGCCCGGGCGTGGAAGCCGACCGGGCCGTCGCCGAGCGCGAGCACGTCGAGCCCGGCGAGCTCGAGCCAGTCGAGCAGCACCGGCTCGGGTGGGATCAGGTGCTCGGCGAGCTCGCCTCCGAGCCCGCGGTGAAAGCTGTTCACCGCGCTGCGGTCGGCCAGATGGTCGATCCAGAGCGAGCCCGCGGGGCGCAGCACCCGGGCAACTTCGGCGAAGGCGGCGGCGTGGTCGACCAGGTGAGGGAGGACGCAGAACAGGAGCACCCGGTCGAAGCTGCGGTCTGGCCACGGTAGCCGGGACGCCGAGGCGCCCGCGAGCCCGACCGCACTGCGAGCCAACCGGCGGCGCGCGTTCGCCAGCATTCCGAGGGACAGGTCGAAGGCGACCACGGCCCCGTGGGGCGCCACCGCCGAAGCGATCCGCTCGGTGAGGCGCCCGGTGCCGCAGCCGACCTCCAGAACCCGCTCGCCCGGCCTGAGCCGCCACCGGCCCTCGATCGCGCGGACCCTGCCCTCCTCCTCGGGCTCGAAGACGCCGAGCCCGCCTTGGGCGGCGCAGCGGTCGAAGCACGCCGCCACCGCTCGCTCGTCGGTCGTCACCGGGTCGCCCACAGCACCACCCCCACCAGCAGGCTCGAGACCAGCACGATCGAGGCGCCGGCCGGAACGTCGAACCACCACGCGGCCAGGAAGCCGGCCACCGCGCTCGCGGCGCCGAGCCCAGCGCCCAGCGCGGCCGTGGCGCCGAAGCCCCGGCCGAGCCGCAGCGCCGCCACCGCAGGGTTGCAGACGAGCGCATAGAGCAGCAGGCCGCCGACGGTCTCGAGGTTGACCGCGATCACCGCGGCCGACAGCACCAGCACCGCGGCGAAGAGCACCCCTTCCGGCACCAGGGTCGCCGCCAGCTCGCGGTCGAGCAGCAGCAACCCGAGCGGACGCCGGAGCATCACCACGAAGGTGGCGAGCAGGACGCCGGTGAGCGCCATCAGCACGAGATCTCCCGCGGAGACGAAGAGCAGGCTTCCCCACAGAAGCCCCAGCACCGCGGTACGCGGTCCCTCACCGAGCCCGATGCCGAGGAAGGCGAGCCCCATCATGAGGGAGAACAGCGTGCCCAGAGCCGCGGACGGGTCGAGGTCCCGACGGCGGAGGATCGCGCCGAGCGCCCCGGCGCCGACCAGCGCGCCGGCGAAGCCGGAGGCGTCGTGGCGCCAGCCGGCGAGGTCGCCGAAGACCGCTCCGGCGAGCGCGGCGTGGGCAGTGGCCACGGCCAGGAACGGCATCCGCAGTCCGACCACGATGACCCCGAGCAGCCCCGCCGACGCGCCGCCGAGCACCGCCGCGGCGAGGATCGAGCCGAAGGCCTCGAGGAAGCTCACGGCGCCACCCCGGCGAGCCACCGGCCGTTCGACTGCGTCACGGCCATCGGGGTCCGGTAGACCGCCGTCAGGGTGTCCGATCGCAGGACCTCGCCGGGCGGGCCCGACGCGACCGCCCGGCCACGGTCGAGCAGCAGGACGCCGGTGGTGCTGGCGGGCAGCCGCGAGGTGTCGTGGGTGACCATGAGCACGGTCCGGCCGAGCCGCCGGTGGAGGTCGCCGACCAGGCCGGTCAGGCGCTCCTGCCAGTCGAGGTCGAGGCCCGCCGCCGGCTCGTCGAGCAGCAGCAGCGGCGGGTCCTGTGCGAGCAGCCGCGCCAGCTGGACCTTCTGGCGCTCGCCGCCCGAAAGCTCCCGGTAGCGGCGCGCCGCGAGCGGCTCGAGGCCGAGCGCCGCGAGCGCCGTGGCGACCGCGTCGCGATGGTCGGCCCGGCTGCCGGCGCGACCGGTCCGGCCCATCGCGACCACCTCACGGACGGTGAATGGGATCTCCGGCGGGCGCTGGGCCGCCTGGAAGAGCAGCCCGACGTCACCACGGCGCGGAACGCGGCCGTTGACTTCCACAGTGCCGCTGGTTGGTTGGGCGAGCCCCGACACCACCCGCAGCAGGGTGGTCTTGCCCGCCCCGTTGGGCCCGACGACGCCCCACAGCGCGCCGGCGGCGACCTCGAGGTCGAGCGGCCCGAGGATCTCGGCCGAGCCCCGGCGGACCCGGAGGCCGCGGACCGAGAGCCCGGCGGGATCGGTCACTGCACCATCCAGGCGGCGGCGAGACGCTGCAGATTCGCGCGCACCAGCTCGTCGTAGCTCGTGCCGTAACCTTCGGCGCCGGGGAAGTTCGACAGCACCGCCACCGGGACGCCGAGCCGCGCCGCGAGCGCGCGGGCCGCCTCGCCGTCGGACTGGAGGTTGCCGACCACGACCTGGGGCTCGAGGGCCACCAGCCGCGCGAGGTCGCGCGGGGTGAGCTCCTCGGGACGGTCCAGAACCCCGACCACCTCGAGCCCGAGCCAGCGGCAGAGCGCCGCCTGCTGGGGCCCGGCGATCACCGGCCGCCCGCGCCAGTCCCGAGAGGCTGCGCGGACCTCCTGCTCGAGCCGCTCCAGCCTGACCGCAGCCGCGGACCGCGCCGCGGCGACCTGTTCGAACCGGCCGGGCAGCATCGCGGCCACCACCGCCGCGGCGTCGTCGACCACCCGCAGATAGGCCGAGGGCACCAGCAGGCTTCCCTCCGCCTCCACCGGAACCACGCGCAGGTCACCCAACCCGAGTGCGGTCAGGCGCGGGTCGAGCCCGGACTGGAAGCCGTGCCGGATGAACGCCGACGCCCGACGCAGGGCGGGCAGCGCCCGGGGGCTGAGGTCGAAGTGGCCCGGGCAGGCGCCGGGAGGCGCCAACCGCACCACCTCGACCGCGGCGTCCGCGGGCAGGACCTCTCGGACCGCCTGCTCGAGCATCGAGGTCGTCACGACCAGAACGCCCGGGGAGGTGACGGCGGCGGCCGAGGCCAGGACCGCCACGATTCTCGCCAGCGCCTGCATCAGAATCTCGCGTCGAGGCCGAGGGTCAGGCCTCGGCCGGGCATCGGGTAGCCGGGACGCAGCCGGTAGGCCTCGTCGAGCAGGTTCTCCACCGCCACGAAGAGGTCGGCGTCGAGACCGATCACGCGGTCCAGCGGCACGCCGAGACGTGCGTTGAGCAGCGCGAAAGCGTCGACCTCCACGACCTCGCCGGGGAAGCGCGGGTTGACCACCGCCTGCCGGTCGAGCCACTCGCCGTCGAGGTTGAGCCGCAGCCCGGCGGCCGAGGTCCACGCCAGGCCGGCGGTGAGGGTCGCTTCCGGGGCGTTGGGCGTCCCGGCCGGCTCGGTGTCGGTGACGGTCGCGCCCAGGAAAACCATCGTCCGCCGGCCGAGCCTCCCGTGGAGGCTGGCCTCGATCCCCCTGGTCGTGGTGTCGCCGATGTTGGCGAAGGCGGGCGGGGGCGGAGGCGGCGGCACGAACCGCAGGGCGTCGGTGACGTCGTCGGCGAACAGGGAAAGGTCGAGCCGCCAGCCGTCGCCGAGCTCGTGCAGCACGCCGACCTCGAAATGGTCGATGCGCTCGGGCTCGAGCTCCCGCCACTCTTCGCCGCGGCCGTAGTTGGCGTAGAACACCGCCACCCACACCCCGGGCAGGTTGACGCCCCGGGCGGCGTTGGCGTACCACTGCCGCGGACCCTCCTCCACCACGAGCCCCGCCTGGAGCCCCCAGTGATCACCGAACTCGCGGCTCGAGATGGAGCGCACCCCGACCGACGGCGTGACCTTGACCCGGTCGCCGAAGGTCTGACTGAGCGCGAAGTAGGGCGCGGTGGTCTCGAACTCGAACCCCCGGACCGGACGGTCCCCCACCGGCCGGCGCTCGAAGGTCTCCCCGCCCCAGCGGTCCCAGTCGAGCCCCGCCACCAGCTCGCCTCCCGTCCACGGCCGGAGGGTCTCCCGGATCCGCACGCCGCGGTTGCGCCAGTCGGTGAAGGTGGTG
Organism: uncultured Acidobacteriota bacterium; assembly: GCA_963714745.1. Classification (GTDB taxonomy): domain Bacteria; phylum Acidobacteriota; class Thermoanaerobaculia; order Thermoanaerobaculales; family Sulfomarinibacteraceae; genus CAVQPK01. The sequence continues at coordinate 2,065,778 of CAVQPK010000002.1, read as the reverse complement.
AACGGCTCCGCGGCGCCAACGTCCCACTGCACCCAGTCGATCGCTCCGTCGTCGACGAAGACCCTGACGCTGCCCTCGCCCCAGCTGTGGCGATGGCCGAGTCCGGCCAGAACGAGGTCGGCCGTGTCGGCGAATCGGGGCCTCACCGGGGTCGGCGCCGCGGCCTCCTCGCCGGGGTCGTGGGCCCAGGCGTCGGTGTGGTGGACGTTCAGGGACAGTGCCCAGTGCTCGTCGAGGGCCCACGAGCAGCGTCCGGTGATCGCCTCGACCTCGCCGTCAGCCCCCGGACGATGGCCGTCGGAGGCGCGCCGGCTCGCGGTCACGAAGAGGCTCGACCGCTCGCCCGACCAGCCGTACTCGGCGCGCGCGACGGAGGTGGAGAACGAGCCGAGCGAGCCGAGGACGCGCCCGCCGTGCCCCGAACCGACCGCTTGCTTCGACACCACGTCGACCGCACCGAACGCCATCGAGCCGAGCAGCACCGGCTGGGGGCTGCGGTAGACGTCGATGCGACCGGCCGGGTCGAGGCTCAGGGAGTCGAGCAGCGGGTGCGTCCAGACGCCGACGAATCGGGGCACGCCGTCGACCATGGTCACGATCTCCGCCCCCGGCCTGCCCGACCCGTGCCCGCGCACGTACACCGCTCCGCCCTCGCCCCCGCCGAACGCCCCGATCGGGTTGTAGCGCGAAACGCCCATGCCCGGGACCCTGCGCAGCGCGCCGGCGAGGTCCTGGGCGTTGAGGTCGTCCACCTGCTGCGCGCTCACCGACGCCACCACGGTACCGAGCCGGGTGAGCCGGTTCTCCTCCACCACCGGCGGCGCCTCGACGGTCACCGAGCCGCGGAAGCGCGGAGTCGCCGACGTGGTGTCGCCGGCGCCCTCCGAGGCCTCGGCAGGGGCGCTGCGGGCAGGCTCACCCCGATCGTCCGGGCGGACCTCCTCGGCGCCCTCCGCCCGAGGTCCGAGCAGGAGCAGGAGAACCCCCGCCGCGACGGCGCCCCGGATCACGACAGCCTCCGCCCGGCCGCGGTCGCGGCCAGCGCGGCGTGGATTACTCCCTTGTGACGGTGCAGCCCGTCCGCGATCGCGCGAATCGAGGACGCCGTGCCCCGGGCCAGGATCACCTCGACGCAGCGGTGGTGGTCGAGGTGCACGTGGGTGGTGGCCAGGATCTCGTCGTGATGGTCGTGCTGGAGCGCGGTCAGGCGGTCGGTCAGGCCGTGGGCGTGGTGGTCGTAGACCAGGGTGATCGAGCCGACCACCTCGTCGTCCTCGCTCCACGCCTCCTCGACCAGCTCGCCCCGGATCAGGTCGCGGAGCAGCTCGGAGCGGTTGGCGTATCCGCGATGAGCCGCGAGGCGCTCGAGCTCGTCAGCGAGCGCCCGGTCGAGGGAGAAGCTGAGACGGACCAGCTCGGTCATCGCGCCCTCCTGGTAATACCGCTCAAGAAAACGTAATACGGCTCGGCGCCAGGGTCAAGCACCACCGGGGGAGAGACGACCGGCCCCACTCGCCCCGGATTGCCCTACAATCGTCCTGCCCGGGAGGGGCGCCCGATGACCTGGAACTACTCCAAGAAGACCACCGAGCTGTTCATGGACGCGGTCCAGCGGCGAGCCGGGCACGCCACCTGGGCGAGATCGAGGACGCCGACGGCTTCGGCGAGCACGGCTCGATCGCCTGCGGCGACGCGCTGCGGTTCACCTTCCGCGTCGAGCGCCATGCCGACCGATCCCGCTCCAGGACGTGATCACCGAGGCCCGCTACCTGACCTTCGGCTGCACCTCGGCGATCGCCGCGTCGCGAGGCGCTGTGCGCGATCATCGAGGAGGGCAGCTACACGCCGATCCAGGCGCTCGAAGATCAGCAACCAGGACATCGTGCGACTACCTCGACGGGCTGCCCGCAGCAGAAGATCCACTGCTCGGTGATGGGCGCCGAGGCGCTCGAGGCGGCGGTCTTCAACTGGGCCCAGAAGCGCGGCGTCGACCTCGCCGAGCTCGGCATCGACATCCGACGGCGAGGAGCAGGAGGAGGGCCGCCTCGTCTGCAAGTGCTTCGGGCTCACCGAGCCCTACCTGCGAGCGCAAGATCACGGAGCTCGGCCTGCAGGACCATCGCCGACATCACCGACGCGGTCAAGGCCGGCGGCGCCTGCATGTCGTGCCACCACACCCCGGGCGGGCTGCAGGACCTGCTGCGACGAGGTCTGGGGCGAGCAGCCGACGACCCTGATCCAGCTGCCGGTGCTGCCCCAGACCCGCGAGCCGCGACGGCGCGGCACCGGCGCCGAGATCTCGCCCTACCAGTTCGCCAAGAAGGTCGAGCAGGTGCTCGACGCAGTACGTCCGGCCGCATGCTCGCCAAGCGACGGCGGCGACCTCGAGATCGTCGACATCAAGGACACCGTGGTCTACTGCCGCTTCGCCGGCGCCTGCTCCGGACTGCGCCGGCTCGCGGCCGGACCCTCAAGCTGATGGTCGAGCAGGCCCTCAAGGACCGGGTCGACGAGCGCGATCCGCGTGATCGAGGTCTGAGGTTCGCGATGACCGACGCGGAATCGTCTACGCCGACAACAACGCCACCACCGCGGTGGCGCCCGAGGTGGTCGAGGCGATGATGCCCTTCCTCACCGACCGAGTACTTCAACCCGAGCTCGATGTACGAGCCCGCCCGGGGCCCGGCCGACGCGGTCGCCGCGGCCCGCAAGACGATCGCCCGCCACCTCGGCGGCGCCGGCCGAGCGAGATCCTCTTCACCTCCTGCGCCACCGAGAGCAACAACACCGCGATCTTCGGCACCGCTCACGGCCAACCCCGGACCGCCGGCACATCATCACCACCGCGGTCGAGCACCCGGCGGTCTACGAGGTCGGCAAGGAGCTGCGCGCGCGAGGGCTACGAGGTCGACCTTCCTGCCGGTCGACCGCGCCGGCCGGCTCGACGTCCGGCGACGTTCGTCCGGGCGCTGCGGCCCGACACCGCTGCTGGTCTCGGTGATGCACGCCAACAACGAGACCGGCGTCGTCTTCCCGGTCGCCGAGCTCGCCCGCCTGGCCAAGGAGACCGACCCCGGCGATCGTCGTCCACACCGACGCCACCCAGACCGTCGGCAAGCTGCCGATCGACCTCACCGGCGACCTTCCGGCACGTCGACCTGCTCTCGTTCTCCGGCCACAAGCTGCACGCGCCGAAGGGCATCGGCGCCCTGTTCGTGCGCCGCGGCACGCCGTGCCGGCCCTTCATGCTCGGCGGCCACCAGGAGGACGGCCGCCGCGGCGGGACCGAGAACGTCGCCTTCATCGTCGGCCTCGCCCGGGCCCTCGAGCTGGCCATGGCGAACCACGACGAGGACGAGGCCCGCATCGCCGCGCTGCGCGACCGGCTCGAGCGCGAGCTCGCTGGCGCGCATCCCCTTCGTCGAGGTCAACGGCGGCGGCGCCGAGCGGCTGTCCAACACGCTCAACCTCTCGTGCCACTTCATCGAGGGCGAGGGCATCCTCTACCAGCTCTCGCGAGCACGGCATCTGCGCCTCGTCGGGCTCGGCCTGCACCTCGGGCTCCCTCGAGCCGTCCCACGTGCTGCGGGCGATGAAGGTCCCCTTCACCGCGGTCCACGGCTCGGTCCGGTTCAGCTTCAGCCGCTACACCACCGACGCGGAGGTCGACCGCATCATCGAGGTCTTCCCCGAGATCGTCGCGCAGCCTGCGTCGGCTCTCGCCCTACTGGGACGCAGGCGCCGCCCGGCCCCGCCCCGAGGCGCTGTCGATGATGGAGCCCGCGGGCTGACGCGACCGGCCAGACCCGCGCCGTGCCTCGGCGACCCGCGGTGAAGTAGACTCGCTGACAGTGCCGAGCTTCAACGAGCTGTCGATCTGGGCCGAGACCACCCTCGGGTTGAGCCTCGCCGCGCAGCAGCGGGTGCTCACCTCGATCGCGATCGTCCTGCTCGCCTGGCTCGTCAGGCGACTGGTGCTGCGAGCAGCGTACCGTCGCCACGACGACGTCCGTATCCGCTACCAGTGGCGCAAGCGCACGACCTACGCCGTCGTGGTGGTCGCGGCCCTCGCGGTGGGTCGGGTCTGGTTCGCCGGCCTGCACTCCCTCGCCACCTACCTGGGCCTGCTGTCCGCCGGCCTCGCGATCGCGCTCAAGGACTTGGTGGCCGACCTCGCCGGCTGGATGTTCATCTTGTGGCGCAAGCCGTTCGAGGTCGGCGACCGGATCCAGATCGGCGAGCAGGCCGGCGACGTCATCGACATCCGGATCTTCCAGTTCACCCTGATCGAGATCGGCGGCTGGGTCGCCGCCGACCAGAGCACCGGTCGCGTGATCCACATCCCCAACTGGAAGATCTTCGCCGAGCCCCAGGCCAACTACACCAAGGGCTTCCAGTTCATCTGGAACGAGATCCCGGTGCTGGTCACCTTCGAGTGCGACTGGCGGGATGCGAAGCGGATCCTGGCCGAGATCGCGGACCGCCACGCCGAGCACCTGACGGCGGAGGCCGAACGCCGGCTGCGCGAAGCGAGCTCCCGCTTCATGATCTTCTACTCGACCCTGACCCCCCGCGTGTGGACCCGGCGTCGAGGACTCCGGCGTGCTGCTGACGATCCGCTACCTGTGCGACCCGCGCCGGCGGCGGGGCACCGAAGAGGCGATCTGGGAGGAGATCCTGGACGCCTTCGCCGCCCGCGACGACATCGACTTCGCCTACCCCACTCAGCGCTTCTACGACAACCGTGGCGAGGGCAAACCCGCCACCGGCGGCCCGACCGAGTAGGAAAACCACAGAGACACGGAGACACAGAGGAGCACAGAGATCCCCCACCACCCAGGACGAACCGGGCCGGGCTCGTGTACAAGCCCGGCCCGGTACGCCAGTGGCGGGAGGGGGCTCTGTGTCTCTCCGTGATCTCTGTGCCTCTGTGGTTCATTCGAATAGACTCGAGATCCCGGGAGGATTCGATGGAGTACCGGCGGCTGGGTGACAGCGATCTCGAGGTCTCGGCGATCGGGTTCGGGGCCTGGGCGATCGGCGGCTGGATGTGGGGCGGCACCGACGAGCAGGCGGCCGTGGACGCCATCCGCCACGCGGTCGACCTCGGCATGACCACCATCGACACCGCGGCCGCCTACGGTTACGGCCTCTCGGAGCAGCTCGTCGGCAGGGCGCTCAGGGGTCTGCCGCGCGACCGGGTGCAGGTGCTCACCAAGTTCGGGCTGCGCTGGGACGATCCCCGCGGCGAGTACTTCTTCACCTGGCGCGAGCCCGACGGCAGTCCGGTGGACATCCGGCGCAACGCCCGTCGCGACTCGGTGATCGAGGAGTGCGAGCGCAGCCTGGACCGTCTCGGCATCGAGCGGATCGACCTCTTCCAGTGCCACTGGCGCGATCACACGACCCCCGTCGACGAGACCATGGAGGCCCTCGATCGGCTGATCGCGCAGGGCAAGGTGAGAGCCGCGGGAGTGTCCAACTTCACCGTCGAGGAGCTGTCCGAGTGCCGGCGGACGCTGCCGATCGCCTCCAACCAGCCGCCGTACAGCATGGTCAACCGGGGCATCGAAGCCGAGATGGTGCCCTGGTGCCACGATCAGCCGGTCGGGCTGATCGTCTACAGCCCCCTCCAGAAGGGACTGCTGACCGGGAAGATGCGCCCACACCAGCCGTTCCCGCCCGGCGACCACCGGGCGGACGACCGCTTCTTCCGGCCCGCCAACGTGGCGGCGGTCAACACCATGCTCGAGCGGATCCGACCGATCGCCGAGGCTCACGGCGCGACGCTCGCCCAACTTGCCATCGCGTGGACCATCCGCCGGCCGGGAATCACCTGCGCCCTGGTGGGCGCCCGCGATCCAGACCAGGCGGAAGAGAACGCCCGCGCCGCCGAGATCCGGCTGAGCGAGGGGGAGGAGGCTGCGATCGACGCGGCCCTCGAAGATCTCGATCTCGACCTGGAGTCGCATCACGAGTGACTTCGACCGTCGACCGGGATAGACTCATGACGATGCCCACGCGGCGCAGTCTCGGCTCGCAGGGCCCAATGGAGATGCAATCTCCGGGACCGCACCGGGTGGCCGACGCGGGGGTGGGGAGGGCCCGAGAATGCCGGTGATCGTCATCGACGCCGCCGCTCACTGCCACGGCCCCGAGGTTGCCGACGGCCTCGCCGCGCACCTCGGTCTGGACCGCCGGGACGACGCCCGGCTCTTTGCCGCTGCCGCCGAGCGATTCGGCGTCGCGGCGAAGAAGCTCGACCGGCTGATGCACGGTCCGTCGTCGTTCTTCGGCACGCCGAAACGCGAACGGGTGAGGCTGCTGGCCGTGCTGCGCGCCTGCCTGGCCGACGAGGTGGCCACGGATCGCTGGATCTACCAGGGTCTCGCCGGCCATCTGCTGCCGGGAACGCTCACCCACGTGCTCAAGGTCTGCCTGGCCGGAACCCGCGACTGGCGGATCGAGCAGGGCATGGCGGCCGGCCTGACCCGGAAAGAGGCCGAACGCCAGATCACCCGCGACGACGAGGTACGAGCCGAGTGGACCGGCCTGGTGGCCGACGCGCGGTCCCTGGGACAAGGCGCTCTACGACGTCTTCGTGCCGATGCAGGAGACTCCGTCGCGCGAGGCGGTCGAGATGCTCGCGGGCTACGCCCAGGAGTCGGTCCTGACCCTGACTCCGGCCGCGACGCAGGCGATCCGGGACTTCGCCCTCGCCGCCCAGGTCGGGGTACGCGCTCGCCGACAAGGGTCACGACGTCGACGTGCAGTCGCGTCACGGCGAGGTCGACGGTCCTGATCAAGCAGCACTCGCTGTTCCTCGAGCGCCACCAGCGGGAGCTCGAGGAGATCGCGAGGTCGGTCGACGGGGTCCGGGAGGTGGCGGCCCGACCCGGGCCCGCGCTACCGCGAACCGGGCGTGGCGTTCAACGTCGAGCTCGAGCTGCCGTCGAAGGTGCTGCTGGTCGACGACGAGCGCGAGTTCGTGCACACCCTCTCGGAACGGCTGCAGGCGCGCCGCTTCACGCCGGCGATCGCCTACGACGGCGAGCAGGCCCTGGCGATGGTCGCGAACGACGAGCCCGAGGTCATCGTCCTCGACCTCAAGATGCCGGGCATCGACGGCCTCGAGGTGCTGCGCCGGGTCAAGCGCACCAACCCGCGCGACCGAGGTCATCATCCTCACCGGCCACGGCTCGGACGCCGAGGAGGTCGCTGGCCGCCGATCTCGGCGCCTTCGCCTACCTGCGCAAGCCGGTCGACATCGACGTCCTGACCGACACCATGAAGGCGGCCTACCGCAAGATCAGTGCGGCACGGGAGGAGCCCGCCGACGGCTGAGAGGACCAACGCGCCTGACGCGCTGCGCGAGCGCCTCGCCATCGGGCCGGCGCCCGGCGCGATGGACGGATCCGGCCGCACCTGTCGGGCGAAGGGCTACCGGCGGCTCCGGCGCTCGGTGGTGCTCGCCACCGCCACGGTCTCGCTGGTGCCGCTGCTCGTCACCACCGCACTCAACTACCTCCAGTACCGCCGGGCGATCCGCGCCGAGGCGGTGCAGCCGATCGCCCGGCTGACCCTGAACATCAAGCGCTCGCTCGAGCTGTTTCTCTCCGAGCGCCGCTCGGCGCTCGACCTTCATCGTCTACGACCGCTCCTTCGACGAGCTCTGCGGCGAGGCTGCCCTGAGCCGCATCATCGTCGAACCTGAACCGCTCGCTCCAGGTCGGCGCCTTCGTCGACCTCGGCCTGATCGACGACCACGGCGACCAGCTCTGCTACACCGGACCGTACCAGCTCGAGGGCCGGAACTACTCCGACCAGGACTGGTTCCACGAGGTCGCCCGGCGCGGCACCTACACCAGCGACGTCTTCCTCGGCTACCGCAACGTGCCGCACTTCGTGATCGCCGACCCGCCACGAGCGAGCGGACGGCGGCTTCTACGTCCTGCGCGCCACGATCGACGCCGAGATGCTCAGCGAGCCAGATCCTCACCGCAGGCTCGAGCCGGCCGACGACGTCTTCCTGGTCAACCGCGAGCGGCGTGCTGCAGTCCGCCTCCCGCCGCTACGGGCCGAGCGCTGACCGAGATCGCACTCCCGGTGCCTCCACTACTCCCCCGGGCGTCGAGGTCGCCGAGCAGCAGAGACGAGGCCGGACGGCCGTCTTCGCTCGGCTCGGCCTCCATCGACGATCGCCCTTCGTCCTGATGCTGCGTCAAGCCCTCCGCCGAGGCCATGGGCAAGCTGGTTCACGCTGCGCAGCGAGCTGATCGGCTTCTCGGTCGTCAGCGTCGGCGCTGATCCTGGCTGTCATCCTGTGGGGCTCAGGGCTGTTCGTGAACAGCATGCGCGAGGCCAGCCTGCGGCGCGCGGCCCTCCTCCACCAGGTCGAGTACACCAACAAGATGGCCTCGATCGGTCGGCTGGCCGCCGGCGTCGCCCACGAGATCAACAACCCGCTGGCGATCATCAACGAGAAGGCCGGGCTGCTCAAGGACCTGGTCTCGATGGGCGCCGCGACTTCCCTCGCCGGGAGAAGCTCCTCGCCCAGTCGTCGACTCGATCCTGCAGCTCGGTCGAGCGCTGCAAGACGATCACCCACCGGCTGCTCGGCTTCGCCCGGCACATGGACGTGTCCGAGCGAGACGATCGACCTCGGGCGTGCTGCTCAAGGAGGTGCTCGGCTTCCTCGGCAAGGAGGCCGAGTACCGCAACCTCAAGATCGAGCTCCACGTCGCCGAGGACGTGCCGACCGTCGTCAGCGACCGCGGACAGCTCCAGCAGGTCTTCCTGAACATCCTCAACAACGCGTTCGCCGCGGTCGCGCGACGGCGGCCGGATCGAGATCGACATCGTCGTGCGCTCGACGACCCACCGGGTCGCCGTCACGGTGACCGACAACGGCGTCGGCATCTCCGAGGAGAACCTCGAGCGCATCTTCGAGCCCTTCTTCACCACCAAGCAGGGCCTCGGGCACCGGGCTCGGCCTGTCGATCACCTACGGCATCGTCAAGAAGCTGGGCGGCGACATCCACGTCGAGAGCCAGGTCGAGCAGGGCACGCGGTTCACCGTGGTGCTTCCGACTGCGCGGGAGACGGAGCCGGGATGGACGACCTGAAGGTACTATTCGTCGATGATGAAGAGGAGCTGGTCACGGCAGTGGTCGAGAGGCTCGAGCTGCGGGGTATCACGGCCGTCGGTGCGACCTCGGGCCTGGAGGCCCTCGGTCGCCTCGAGTCCGAGCCCTCCTTCGACGTCGTGGTGCTCGACGTCAGGATGCCGGGCCTCGGCGGGCTGGAGGTGGTGCGCCACATCAACCAGCGCTATCCCGGTGTCAAGGTGGTGCTGATGACGGGCCACGGATCGGTCGAGGACTCCCAGCTCGGCCTCCAGCTCGGCGCCGTCGCCTACCTCCAGAAACCGGTCGACCTCGAGACGCTGATCGACATCCTGCGTTCGGCCGCGACCGAGGCTTGAGCGGAGCACGGGCATGGGCGACCACCACGACCACGGCGGGCTGTCCGGCCGCGATCTCTTCTTCGGCCGGATCGTGGCGGGAACCAGCCACGAGCTCACCAACGTCCTCAACATCGCCGGCGAGCTCGCCGGGCTGCAGACCGACCTGCTGCAGGGCGCGGCCGCCGGTGAACCGCTGGATCCCGGGCGCCTGGCCCAGCTGGCCGACCGGGTGCGCCAGCAGGCCGACCGCGGGCAGGCCCTGCTTCGCCACCTCAACCGCTTCGCCCACAGCGTCGACCACCGCGATGCGCCCTATGATCTCGGCGAGGCGCTCGAGTCCCTGGTCGCGTTGACCGAGCGCTTCGCTCGCCTGGTCCGCGCTCGACTCGAGCTGCGGCCGCCACCCCTGACCGTGACCGTCACCGGAAGCGCCTTCGCCGCCCTGCTCGCCGTCTTCACCTGCCTCGAGGTCGCACTCGAATCGGTGACCGAGGCCCGTGTGATCCGCATTGTGGTGGAGCCCCTCGAGCAGGGCGCCCGGGTGGTGATCGAAAGCGGCGATCCGCTTCCGATCGACCCGCCACGGGTGCCCGAAGCACTCATCCACGCCCTGGCCGCCTGCCCGGGCGAGCTCGTTCGCCTGCCGCAGGAGGCCGACCCCCATCGTTATGTGCTCGCGCTGCACGACGTCGGCGGACGGCGGGCGGCGCCAACGGAGGACTCCCATGCGCCCTGACAAGGTCCTGCTGGTCGACGACGAGGAGGCCTTCCTCGAGGTCATCGGTGAGCGGCTGCGCCGACGCGGAATCGACGTCCGCACCGCCACCGAAGGGGCCGAGGCCGTCCGCCTCGCCGCCGAGGAGTCGTTCGACGCCGTCGTGCTCGATCTCGCGATGCCGGGAATGGACGGCATCGAGACCATGCGGAAGCTGCTCGAGGTCCAACCCAGGTTGCAGGTCATGATCCTCTCGGGGCGGGCCACAGTGAAGGCCGCCGCCGAGGCGACCCGGCTCGGCGCCATCGACATCTTCGAAAAGCCGACCGATGTCGACACCCTGGTCGAGAGGATCCGGGCCGCTCGCGGCACCCGCCTCGCCCTCGACCAGGAGGCGACCCAGGAGCAGATCGACGAGATCCTGCGCACCCGCGGCTGGTAGCTCGAAGCCGCTCGCCAGCATCCGTCGCCAGGTGGCGCTGGACGAGCCGGGCGAGGTCGTGAGATGTCGAGAGCCTCCGCGGCGGGCGGGTCGGTCCTGACCGGACGCGTGACGCTCAGAGGTCCGTTTCCACCACCTCGAGCAACGGGCAGGGGCTCTCTTCCGAGCCCTCGTGGGCGTGCGCGTGGAGCGCCTGGAGGGCCCGCGCCTGGGTCGGGAAGAGGCACGCCTCCCCGATCGCCCTCTCCACCCCGGACCGGCGCAGGATGTCGAGCACGTCGTCCTTGAGACCACTGACGCAGACGTGGAGACCGCGGCTGCGGATCCGCTCGAGGACCCCGACCAGCTCCTCGGCCGCGATCGCGTCGACCCTTCCGAGCGTGTGGCCGGCGATCAGCAGGTGACGCACCTCCGAGCGGTTCGCGAGCACCTGCTCGATGCCGCGCTCGAAGGAGTCGATCGTCGAGTAGTCGAGCGGGCCGTCGAAGCGCACCACCGCCATGTGCCGGCACCGCGCCAGGTGGTAGCGCTCGGCATCACGAAGCGACCCGTCGGGGTGCAGTGACAGCTCGGTGAGGCGCGGCAGCAGCGGCTGCAGCGGGCACGGCGACTCGTCGCTGCCGACGTGGGCCTCGCCCCACATCATCGCGAGCGCCGCGGGCTCGGAGGCGAAGAAGTCCTCGACGCCGAGCGCGTCGACGACCCCGGCCCGCGCCAGCACCTCGGCGACGTGGTCCGGCAGGTGAGCCAGGACCATGTGGAACCCACGCTCGCGGGCGCCGCGCACGAACTCCAGCAGGAAGCCCGCCTCCCGCACGTCGAGGTGCCCGAGGGCGCTGCCCACCAGGATGACATGGCGCACGTCCGGCCGAGCCTCCGCCCATCGCTCGAGGGCCTCCGGCATCGCGGCGCGGTCGCCGAACGGCAGCGGGCCGTCGATCCGGAGCACCGCGAGGTGGCGACAGCGCCGGATCCCGTGCAGGGCCGCGTCGCGGAGGTTGCCTTCGGGGTGGAGTGAGAGCTCGGTCAGCCGAGGCGCGAGCGGCGCCAGCGGGCATCCCGGCTCGTCCTCGCCACGGTGGGCCACGGCCCACACGGCCGCCACCGCCGCCGCCTGGGTCGGGTGGAAGGCCTCGCGACCGATGGCATCGAGCGCACCGCTGCGCTCGAGCACGTCGAAGACCTCCTCCGTCACCCCACTGAAGGCCACCGTGAGCCCGCGCTGCCGCAGCTCCTCCACCACACCCGCCAGCCGTGCCGCCGCCTCGGTGTCGATCGTGGTGACCGGGTGGGCGACGACCAGCACCGCTCGCAGGCCGGTGCGCTCGGCCACCCGCTCGAAGATCCACTCCTCGACGTAGCGGATGCTGGCCCGGTTGAGGGCGCTGTCGATGCGCAGTGCCGCCACGTGGCGGCAGAGGGGAAGGCGGTGCCGCTCGGCATCGCGCAGCGAGCCGTCGGGGTGCAGCGAGAGCTCGACCAGCCGAGGCACGATTCCGCGGAAGGGGCAATCGTTCTCCGCGCCATCGCGGTGGGCCGGCACGTAGATCGCCGCGATCGCCCGCTCCAGGGTCGCGAACACGTTCTCCGCCCCGATCCTCTCGAAGAGGTGCGACCGCTTGAGCACGTCGACGACATGGTCCGAAAGGCCGGAGAACACCACCTGGATACCGCTCGCGCGCAGCCGGTCGATCAGCCCGCGCAGGGTCTCCTCACCCGAGGCATCGACCTCGCTGATGCCCTGTCCGGACACCAGCAGGTGGCGCAGCTGCGGCTGCTCGGCCACCCGCGCCAGGATCTCGTCCTCGAGATAGCTCGTGCTGGCGAAGTTCAGCGGGCCGTCGAACCCGATCACCGCGATGTAGCGGCAGGTGCCGAGGCCGTGCCGGGCGGCGTCGCGCAGCGTGCCGTCGGCGATCGGCGCCAGACGGGCGACCTTCGGGCGCATGGTCCGGAAGAGGTAGCCGCCGAGCGACAGCACCACGCCCGCGAGGATGCCCCACTCGAGGTGCGGCGCCAGCGCGAGCGTGCCGACGAAGGTGATCACCGAGACCGCGCCGTCGAACGGACTGGTACGCCAGGCGTGCACGAACCCCGAGACGTTGAGCAGGCCGACCACCGCCATCATGATGATCGCCGCCAGCACCGCCTGGGGAAGGTGGTAGAGACCGGGCGACAGGAACAGCAGCACGATCATCACCACCACGGACGAGAACACGTTCGACATCCCGGTCCGCGCTCCGGCCTGGAGATTCACCGCCGATCGGGAGAACGACCCCGACACGGCGTAGCTCTGGAAGCAGCAGCCCACGATGTTGGCCAGGCCCTGTCCGATCAGCTCCTGGTTGGGGTCGAGCCGCTGCCGTGTCTTGGCGGCCATCGCCTTGGCGATCGAGATCGCCTCCATGAAACCCAGGATCGAGATGACGATCGCCGAGGTCAGCAGCTTGGGGATGACGGTCGCGTCGAGCTTGGGAGCGCGAGGAGCCGGAAGCCCGCGCGGGATGACTCCCACCACCGCGCCGCCGCCGACCATGGTCAACGCCTCGGGGTCGAGCAGACCGCCGCCGACCTTGAGCCGCCAGTGCCGGCCGTCGGTCTTCGACCCTTCGGGAGCCTCGCCGAGCGGGTAGAAGCGGACCCCGCCGTTCGGCGCCTGCACCCGGGAGAACGCGAGCTCCCGCAGCTCCGTTCGAGCCCGGGACGCGTGGTCCTTCACATCGGCCAGGTGACGGTCGAGCAGGCCCGCCATCTGATGGAGCGCGAGCGTGCGGTCGGTCATCCCGCCGGCGTCCGGTTCGGCCTCCGAGGTGAACGCCGCGACATCGCGGGCGGGGTGGCAGCGCTGGCAGAACTCCGCGGTGCTGGCTTCGACCGTGGCGAAGGCCTGGTTGCCCTCCGACCGCAGCTCTTCCATCCGTCGCTGCTGGGCGACCACCGTGTTGAACTCCGCCACCAGCTCGGGCACGTGCTGGGAGGCCAGCGCCTGAGCCGTCACCTTCTCGTTGCGCTCGAAGTGCAGCGCCCACGACAGCAGCGTGGTCACCACAACCGCCGCCAGCACATTCGGCAGCCTCGGGTTGTAGCGGCGCAGCCCGTACATGGTGACGAACGCGAGCACCGCCATTCCGAAGGTCGGCAGGTGGGTCCACTCGAGTGCCGACTCGACCACCCGGATGATCGTCTCGTAGTGGTGGGGCGCCTTCTCGACCTCGACCCCGAAGACCTTCGAGAGCTGCGACGTGGCGATGATCAACGCCGCGGCGTTGGTGAAACCGTTGACCACCGGGTGGGAGAGGAAGTTCACCACCAGGCCCAGCCGGAGCACGCCGAGCAGGAGCTGGAACAGCCCGACCAGGAGGGCGAGCAGGATCGCGTAGGCGACGAAGGCCTGGCTGCCGGCTGTGGCCAACGGTTCGAGTGCGGTCGCGGTCATCAGCGACACCACCGCGACCGGTCCCGTGGCAAGCTGCCGGCTCGAGCCGAAGAGGTTGGCGATCATCGGCGGCAGGAACGCCGCGTAGAGGCCGTAGTACGCCGGCAGCCCGGCCAGCTGGGCGTACGCCATCGACTGCGGCACCAGCACCAGCGCGACCGTCACTCCGCTGATGAGGTCGGCTCGGAGGGTCGCAGCGTTGAGCTCCGGCGCCCAGGCGAGAAACGGGAAAATGCGTCTCAGGACTTTCACGTCGCAGGAACCTCGCCGGAGCTGAGTATACCTTCCTTTGCCGCACCGCGGCCGCCGGCGCGTGAAAACTCGCACAAGCTGGAGCCCGACCCACCGGAGACCTTCACACGCCTGTCGTCTCAGGGCTCATGGCTCACGATGCACCCCCTTTCCCTCCTCTCTCCTCGTTCTTTGCTCCTCACCCTTCCCGACCTCCGCACTTCCCCGCTACAGTGCCGCCATGACGCCGATCCTGCTCCTCGCCGCCGCCCTCGCCGCCGCGACCGCCCCGGCCGATCTGCCGCCCGAGCTCGTCACCCGCGACGAGGCGAGCGGGTTCGAGGCCACGGCGAGCTACGCCGAGACCGTCGAGCTGCTCCGCCGGCTCGAGGCGCTGGCGCCGAAGCTGATCCGCGCGACCTCGTTCGGGCGCTCGGCCCAGGGCCGCGAGCTGCCGCTGGTGATCGTCTCCTGTGAAAGCGCGTTCACCCCGGCGGCGGCCCGCGCCGACGGGAAGCCGATCGTCATGCTCCAGGCCGGCATCCACGCCGGCGAGATCGACGGCAAACCGGCACTCACGATGCTGCTGCGCGACCTCGCCCTCGGCCGCCTGCCCGAGCTCGCCAAGGCCGCGACCCTGCTGGTGGTGCCGATCTACAACGTCGACGGCCACGAGCAGGTGTCGCCCTACAACCGTCCCAGCCAGGACGGACCGGTCGAGGGAATGGGATTCCGCACCACCGCCGGCGGGCTCGACCTCAACCGCGACCACCTCAAGATCGTCTCCCCCGAGGCGCAGGCGCTGATCGGCCTGATCGCCGACTGGGGCCCTCACCTCCACGTCGACCTCCACGTCACCAACGGCTCGGACCACGACTGGACCCTCACCTGGGCGCGGGTCGAGGCGCCCCAGCTCGCGACGCCCCTCGAAACCTGGTGCGCCGCCCACCTGCCGCCCGCGCTGGCTGCGGTCGAGGCGGCCGGCTACCGGTCCGGGCCCTACGTCGACCTCAACGACCCCACCGACCCCACCCAGGGCTTTTCGTCCAGCGTCGCGGAGCCCCGCTACTCCTCCGGCTACCTGCCGCTCAGGGGGCGTCCGTCGATCCTGATCGAGACCCACGCACTGAAGCCCTACGAAGCCCGGGTGCGGGCGACCCGGGCTTTCCTCGACGGTCTGCTCGCCGAGGTCGTACGGGCAGGCGCCGAGCTGGTCAGCGCGGTCGGCGCCGCCGAGGACCGCACCGTCGCCCTCGGCCGCCGCGACGCCGAGCCGTCGAAGGTGGTGCTGCGCTGGCAGCCCGACCCCGTCGCCGACCGCATCACCTTCCCGGTCTACGAGTGGTTCACCCGGCCCTCGATGGTCACCGGCCGGCCCTACCTGCTGTTCCGCCGCGGCCGGGTCCACGAGATCGAGGTGCCATGGACTCATCGCGTGATCCCCGAGCTCGCGGTCGCCCGGCCCCGCGGCTACCTGGTGCCGCCCGGCTGGCCCCAGGTGGAAGCACGCCTCGCCGGCCACCGCCTCCGGGTCGAGCGGCTCACGACCGCGGCCGAGCTCGAGGTGGAGACCCTCCGGGTCGCGACGCCGAAGCTCGAGCAGACCACCTGGCAGGGCCTGGTGCGGATGGAGGCCGAGGTCGAGCGCCGGCATGAGCGCCGCCGGCTTCCGGCGGGCACGCTCTGGATCCCGGCCGACCAGCCCGCATTCGAGGTCGCGGTCCAGCTGCTCGAGCCGGAGGCGCCGGACTCGCTGTTCCGCTGGGGCCTGCTGGCCTCGGTCGCCGAGCGCAAGGAGTACATCTCCACCGTGCGGCTCGAGGAGCAGGCCGAGCGCCTGCTCGCCGCCGACCCCACCCTGCGTCAGGCCTGGGCGCAGGCCCTCGCCGACCCCGACTTCGCCGCCGACGGCCGCCGCCGGGCATTGTGGTGGTATCGGCGCACTCCCTACTGGGACGAGACCGTCGGCCTGCTGCCCGCCATGCGGGTGCTCACCCCGGTGGATTTCGAGACCGTGCCGTGGCCCGCGGAATAGCCGCAGCGCGGCGCGGGTTTCGGCCCGCGATACGAACGACAGAACCGGGCGCGTGAAAGGAACCTCACCATGGCCATCACCCACCTCAAAGGCAACCCCGTCCACACCTTCGGCGAGCTGCCGGCGAACGGCAGCCAGGCCCCCGATTTTCGCCTCGTGACCGGCGACCTGCGCAACGTCTCGCTCGGCGACTTCGCCGGCAAGCGCAAGGTGCTCAACATCGTGCCCAGCCTCGACACGGCCGTCTGCGCCGCCTCAGCGCGCTACTTCAACGAGGCCGCGGCGGCACTCGACAACACCGTGGTGCTGGTCATCTCCTCCGACCTGCCCTTCGCCCAGCAGCGCTTCTGCTCCACCGAGGGCCTCGAGCGGGTCCAGCCGCTGTCGCTGATGCGCGGCCGCGACTTCGCCAAGAACTACGGCGTGCTGCTCGAAGAGGGTCCGCTGGCCGGCATCTGCGCCCGCGCGGTGGTCATCCTCGACGAGTCGAACAAGGTCGTCTACACCCAGCTGGTCGACGAGATCACCACCGAGCCCGACTACGACGCTGCCCTCGCCGCGCTGAAGTAGGACGTCCTCGCCGCCGGCCCTGCAATGAAGCGCCCGCCTCCCGGCGGGCGCTAAAGTTTTGCACTCTCTCCCCTTGTGCTTTACATTGGTGCGCAAGGAAACCCTTGAATGACCGACTTCGTGGGGCGGACCCTGGGCCGTTATGAAGTAGTGTCTCTGCTCGGTGCCGGCGGCATGGGCGAGGTCTACCGGGCGCGCGACACCGAGCTCGAGCGGGACGTCGCGGTCAAGGTCCTGCCCGAGGTCGCGGCGGATGATCCCGAGCGCCTCGAGCGCTTCGCCCGCGAAGCGCGTGCCGTCGCTCGGCTCTCCCACCCCAACATCCTCGAGATCTTCGACGTCGGCCATGACGACGGTCTCCAGTACGTGGTCACCGAGCTGCTCGAGGGCCTGACCCTCCGCGAGCACCTCGAGCGTGGGCGCTTCCCGGTCCGCAAGGCGATCGCCGTCATCGACGCCGTCGCCCGCGGTCTTGGCGCCGCTCACGCCCACGGAGTCATCCACCGCGACATCAAGCCCGAGAACGTGCTGCTGACCTCCGACGGGCGGGTGAAGGTGCTCGACTTTGGCGTTGCCAGGCTCCACCCCTACCCGCCCCGGACCCAGGTGAGCTCGGACAGCGAGCTGACCGCACCGCAGGCGATCGTTGGCACCGCCGGGTACATGGCCCCCGAGCAGATCCGGGGCGACCCGGTCGACGCACGATCAGACGTCTTCGCACTCGGCTGCGTGCTGTATGAGCTACTGACCGGTCGTCGAGCATTCCACGGCGCGACGCCCGTCGACACCATGGCCGACATTCTCCACGCGGACCCGCCGGCCCCGGCATCGCTGGTCCCCGAGATCCCGACCGGCATCGACCGCGTCGTCATGCGCTGCCTCGAGAAGGAGCCCGCCGAGCGCTTCGAGTCGGCGCGGGACGTCGCCTTTGCCCTGCGCGCCGTCGACCACGGCCTGCTCACGCCCGTCCCCGGCACCGCCGCCCCCCGCCGTCCGCGGGCCCGGCGCATCCTGGTGCTCGCTGGTGCCGCCGTCCTCGCGGTGGTGGCGATGGGCCTGTGGGTTCTGCGCGACCGCGGGCCGCAGGAGCAGAGGCCCGAGCCGCTGCCGTCCGAGATCCGGTTGGCGGTCGCCCGCTTCGAGGCCGTCGAGCCCTCTTCCGCCGAGGCTCGCTACACTGCTGCCGGGATCGGAGAGAGCCTGGCCGCCGACGTGCTGCTTCTCGAGGCGCAGCAGCACGGCTCGATGTGGGTCCTCCCCGGTTCGTCGCCGGCGACGCTCGCGGCCGCCGACGTGACCGAGGCCGTCCACGACAACGGTCTCACCCTGATGCTCGAGGGCTCGGTCTCCACCCTGGCGGGAACGCTGCGGCTCGACCTCTCGCTGGTGGAGCCGACGGGCGCTCGCGTGCTGCGCCGCACGGTGGTCGACGAAGACCCGCCCAACCCGGCCGCCTGTCGTCGGCAGGCGCTCTCCCAGGTGGCTGCGATGCTCGGCCTGGTCGTCGAGAGCGACACCCTCGAGGTGCTGCGCCGCTCGGGTACCACCGTCGCGGCGGCGCGCGACGCCTTCCTGCTGGGGCTCGGCGCACTCGCCGCCGATCCGCCCGAGCTCGACCTCGCAACCCGAGAGCTCGAGCGCTCCGTCGCCGCGGATCCCGGCTTCGCGTCGGCATGGGTCGCGCTGTCGCGCGCCCGCCTCGGAGAAGCTTCGCGGGACCCCGGAATGAACCTCGACGGCGCCCTGGAGGCAGCCCGCCAGGCGGTGTCGGTCGGATGGGACCCACGCGGCGCCGAGCTCGCGCTGGCGGGGGTCCTGGCCGCGGCGGGGCGGCCCGACGAGGCGGTCGAGGCGCTCGAGGTGGCGGTCCGCAGTCAACCGAGAAACGCAGAGGCTCGCCTCCGGCTGGGCGTCGCCTACCTCGAGGCGGGACGCCTCGAGGAGGCCGAAGCTGCGCTGCAACGAAGCGTCTACCTGAGACCGTCCTACTGGGTCGCCCACCACTGGCTGGGTCGCCTCGACATGGCGCGGGATCGGGACGAGGAGGCGGCGGTCCACTGGCAGCGCGTCGTCGAGCTCGTGCCGGAGAACCCGAAGGCCCACACCAACCTCGGCGCGATCTTCGACCGGCTCGACCGTCCGGACGACGCCCGCCGGATGTACGAGCGCTCGCTCGAGCTGATGCCGACCGGCAACGTCAAGGCGCTGTCGAACCTGGGCAAGCTCTACTACGACATGGCACGGTTCGACGACGCGGCCCGGCTGTACGAGCGCGTCGTGCTCGAGCAGCCCGAGGTCTCGCGCTACTGGGGCTACCTCGGCTTCGCCTGCCGCTGGAGCGACCGTACCGAGCGGTCGGTCGAGGCCTTCCGGCGCGCCACCGAGCTCGGCCGCCCCGAGCTCGATCGTGATCCGCCCGATGCCGACGAGCTCGCCCGGCTGGCCGGTTATCACGCGATCCTCGGCGAGCGCGATGCTGCGGTCGCCCTGCTCGAGCGCGCCGAAGCCACAGCTCCGCGGGGAGCGACCACCTGCGCGCTCCTCGCCGAGGGCTGGGAGACTGCCGGCGACCGGGCGCGGGCCCTGGTGTGGGTTCGGCACGCACTCGCGGCCGGAGCCTCGCCCCGTCGCTTCGAGACCGATCCCGAGATGCGCGGGCTGGCCGCGGATCCCGACTACCGCCGCCTGCTCCGCGACCGAACGTCCGCGCTGGATCGCGCGAAGGGAGACTGACCATGTCCAACGGCACGGTGCTCAACATCGTCGACCTGATGTGGAACGGGGCCGTCTACGGATGTGCCTTTGCCGACACCCCCCTCCGGCTGCTCCGGGGCCGGGTCTACGAGGTGGTGTACAACTCACCCGACGAAGGGGCCAAGGTGAAGGTCGCCTTCACGTCAAGCGAGATCATCCCGGCGTCGTTCGTGATCGGGCCGGGGATGACCCAGAAGCTCTTCGTCTCCACGGCAGCACTCGAGCCCAAGCTCGGTGTGACGCCCGTGCCGTACGCCCTCGACCGGATCGCGCCGATGGGTTCCGCGACCTTCACCTGGGTGAAGGGCCTGAGGCCGCCGACCGCACCGCCGGATCGCCCCGACGTCGAGATCGACGACCCCTAGGGATTCGGGTCCTTCACGCCCATCGAGGTGCCTCGCGCTGCGTCAAGCCGACGCCGCGTCCTCAGAAGCACCCTGACGGCGGGCAGCTTGGTCCCCACTGCAGGAAGGTGTTGAAAGACGCGGGTCTCGGCCGTGCCGGCGACGAGTCCCGAGCGGCCAGCAGCCCTCCCCCGACAACCGTCGTCACCACGCCGCCGTCATCCCCGACGACCGCCCGGTGAGCGGCCGGTTTGCATCGTTGACCCGGGGTGGACCGGATTCGCGCGCACGCCCGCGGCTGGGTCGTGACATTGCCTGCGGTGCCTGCCGAACATACATTGGTGCAATAGACATCCAACGATGACCGACCTGGTGGGACGAACCCTGGGTCGTTTTGAGATCGTCTCCATGCTCGGGGCGGGCGGGATGGGCGAGGTCTACCGGGCACGCGACACCGAGCTTCAGCGGGACGTGGCGCTGAAGGTACTGCCCGAGTCGGCCGCCGGGGACCCGGACCGCCTCGTGCGCTTCGAACGCGAGGCCCGCGCGGTGGCCCGGCTCTCCCACCCCAACATCCTCGAGATCCACGACGTCGGTCACGACAATGGAGTCCACTACGCCGTCACCGAGCTGATCGAGGGCGATACCCTGCGCGAGCGGCTGCGCCGCGGCCGGCTCCCGCTGCGCAAGGCGGTCGCGATCGCCGACGCCATCGCCCGCGGCCTCGGCGCAGCCCACGCCCAGGGCGTGGTCCACCGCGACGTCAAGCCCGAGAACGTCATGCTCACCTCCGACGGCCGGGTCAAGGTGCTCGACTTCGGGATCGCGGCCCTGCGGCCGATCGAGGTCGACGCCGAGGGCACCGGCGCCTCGACCCTGACCGGCGTCGGCGACATGATCGGCACCGTCGGCTACATGGCCCCCGAGCAGCTCCGCGGCCAGCCCGCCGACGCCCGCTCCGACGTCTTCGCCCTCGGCTGCGTGCTCTACGAGATGCTCACCGGCGAGCGGGCATTCAAGGGAGCGACGCCCGCCGAGACTCTGGTCGCCGTGCTCCACGACGAGCCCCAGCCGCTGAGCTCCCTGGTGCCCGACCTCCCCTCCGCCGTCGACCGGGTCGTCATGTGCTGCCTCGAGAAGGAGCCCGCCGAGCGCTTCCAGTCCGCCGCCGACATCGCCCTCGCCCTGCGCGCGGCCGAGGGGAGCCGCGGGCACCGGGTCGCGGCGCGGCCCGCGAAGGCCCGCCGCCTCAGCTTGCGGGTCCTGGCCGCGGCAATCTTGGGCGCGGCGGTGGTGGTCGCGGCCGGTCTGGCGTGGCGGTACGTCAGCCTGGCACCGGTGGAGCTGCCGGAGGTGAAGCATGTGTCTCTGGCGCGGTTCGAGGGAGCCGGAGACCAACAGGGTGTTACGACCTTCGCGGCCGGGCTGAGCCGTCATCTCGCGTCGAGCATGGTGCTGATCGAGGAACAGACCGGAGGCGCCCTGTGGCTCGCACCAGACCTCGCCGCGCCCGATGCCCTCGGTGAAACAGGTGCGGAGTGGGGCGCCACCGTCGCCGTGCGTGGCCGACTGGTGAAGGAACGGGATCGGGTTCGGCTCACGCTTGCCGCCGTCGACCCGACCTCAGATCTGCACATCCGGGTTGCCGAGCTGGACCAACCCCCAGGCAATCTCTCGACGCTCCAGACCGAGCCCGTCCTGCGCGTGGCGGAGCTTCTCGAGGTCGAGCTGAGCGAAGCGACCCTCGCGGGGCTCGAGGAACGCACGACGAACGTCGGAGCCGCTTTCGACGCCTATCTCACCGGGCTCGGCCTGCTCGAGGTCGAGCCCTCGCCGGAGGAGATCGGCCGGGCGGTCGCGGAGCTCCGACGCTCGGTCGAGTTGGATCCCCTGTTCACACCGGCACGAACCGCCCTCGCCGACGCGTACCTGCGCCAGCACGAGGCCACCCAGGACGACACGCCTCTCAAGGACGGAATCGAGCAGGCCGAGCGCGCCATGACCATGAACGAGCCGACCTGCGAGGCCGATCTCGTGCTGGCCAGGCTCTACCAGCGCGCGGGTCGAAGCGAGGAGCGCGCCGCCGTCCTCGAGCGCGCCGGCACGCGCTGCCCGGGTCGCGCCGAGGTCTTCCTCAACCTCGGCCACGCCTACGCCGCGCTGGAGCGAACCGGGGACGCGGAGCGCCAGTACCAGCGGGCGATCTACCTTCGGCCAGGCTACTGGCCCAGCCACGATCGGCTGGCGCGGCTGTACGTGAAGCGGGGCGACTACGATCTCGCGGTCACCCAGTTCCGGCACGCCATCGAGTGTGCCCCTCTCAACTACAAGAGCTACAACAACCTCGGCTATGTTCTCCATCGCCTCGAGCGGCCCGAGGAGTCGCGGGAGATGTTCGAGCGCTCGCTGGCGATCCGGCCCGAGGGCAACAGCAGGGCGCTCAACAACCTCGGCGTGCTCTACTTCGACGACGCCCGGTTCGCCGACGCCGCGGCGATCTACCGGCGCCTCACAGACGACAGCCCGGAAGATCACCTCGCGTGGGCGAACCTCGCCTACTCGCTGCAGTCGGGGGGTGACTCGGAGGGCGCCGAGCCATGCTTCCGCCGCGCCCTCGAGCTGGCCGAGGAGCGGCGAGCTGAGTCGCCCGACGACCTGCAGCTTCTCTGCCGTCTCGCCAACTACCACGCGTTCGCCGGCGACCGGCAGGAGGGCCTGGCCATCCTGCAACAGGTCGTCGACGCCGATCCCAAGGACCCGAAGATCATCGGCGACGTCGCCGGGGCGCTCGAGGATCTGGGCGATCGCGAGCGGGCGCTGGAGTGGGTGGAGCGAGCCTTTGCGGCCGGGGCTCCCCCCAGCCGATTCGAGAAGCGTCCTCTCCTGCGCGATCTAGTGGCGGATCCGAGGTATCGAGAGCTCCGACTCGAGGCCATCAACGGACCATGAAGAGAGCAGGATGGAAAGGAGTGTCATCATGCCTAACGGACGAGGTCCCAGCCGGGCCAGGTCCCTATCCCACACCAAGACCCGAACCGGGCCCCAAGGACTGGGCGCGAATCAAGGAGAAGGTCTTGGTGGGCACACTCGGTCTGCCCGACATCGTGGACTTCTACCATCGCTTCGTCACCCACGAGCTCGATCCCGCCCCCCG
This sequence comes from uncultured Acidobacteriota bacterium, assembly GCA_963714745.1. Lineage (GTDB taxonomy): Bacteria > Acidobacteriota > Thermoanaerobaculia > Thermoanaerobaculales > Sulfomarinibacteraceae > CAVQPK01. The sequence continues at coordinate 2,042,631 of CAVQPK010000002.1, read as the reverse complement.
TGTGCGACGAGTACGTGATCGAGACAGCTCCTGACACGGAAGAGAAGGGATGTCGGTTCAAGCCCCGCGAAGCCCTCGTGTTGCGCCTGGGTCGACGGTACAGGTTCCGAAACGACACCGAGGAGAAGATCGAGATCCGGTTCTTCTCCAGGACAAACGAGAACGACTCAAACACCGAGGAGCTGGCTACGATCATCGAGGTCGAAGGCCAGGAAGGCACCAAGGGTGTCCTCGAACTCGATCCCGAAGCGGCGAAGACACTCAGGGTGAGTGGAACTTCTGCTGCGGGAACCGGGATCTGGATGAGGATTGAATGGCTCAGCGGTTCCAACCAGGGCTGTCAATGTGGCGGCTCGGGTAACGGTGCGGACATGCGGCTCGAGGAGCTTCCAGACCCCTAGCCTCCTGGCGACAAGAGAGTTGGACTAGCGCCGCGGCCTCGGGCTAAAGACATGGCCACAGGGACGGAGGCGAGCCGGTACAGGAACTCGACAGGTTCTCGTCGCCGTCGTCGATTTCGTCCGCGTCGGTGTCTTTGCACAGCGGGTTCAGGCAGAAGCGAGCCAGCTCGTCGAAGCCCCTGAGATGGTCGTCGTCCTTGTCGCTCCACACGCCGGGTTCGTCAGACCGTACGAGCAGTTTCGGCGTTCTTGCTGGAGGCACCCAGACCGCTTCGGTCATCGAGAACCAGTTTCCGAAGGGTCGCACCAGTGGGCCGGCCTTCGGGTCGAAAACGTAGAGCCAGAGATCCTCTCTGCCAACACTTCGCTGGATCCAGGCAGTAGCCGGCGACCACCGTGAGATGGGAGTCCGCCGCGCTCTTGCGCATGAGCGGGCGGTGGTCATCGATCCAACCCACAACGTCCTGCTTCGCAGCATTCTCGTGGGACCAGATCCCTGTTCTCGATACAGAGGGGACGCACCAAAGAAGGCCCACTCGAGCAGCTCGGTGCACTTCCCGCCGTCAGGAGCCAGGCACCAGATTCTCTCGTTATGACGAAGCCCGGTCTCACCGGTGCTCTCAAACGCGATCCGGTCCTGGCTGAGACACCCTCCATGCGGATACGAATAGGCAGAGGCGATCATCGAGACCGAGGCCATTCCGCAGTAGGTTCTGGCCATGGTGACAATCCCCGACGCCCTCTCCGATGGTCGGGTCGACCTCGCCGCATGGAGCCGAAAACGCGCCATCAGTGCAGAGCCGCAAAGGTGGAATCCCAAGCGATCTCTTGAAGGGCACCGCGACGCAGCGGCGGTGGATCCTCTTCCACCCGCATTCACAGTTCGAGAATTGGAGTCCGCTGTTCACGTACTGGTAGCCGTTCATACACGTCAGGTGCGTGTCCTTGCGTTGGAACTTGAACTCGATTCCTCTGACGACACGGCTTGTCGGGCTCAACCCAGTGACCGGCGGAGTCAACCACGCGAAGAGGGTGCGTCGGTGCGGTGGGGCGGGTAGCTGGAGGTCGCACCCAGTCTCCCGGATCAAGATTCGCCGCAGTCGTCCCGGGAGGCTCCATCGCTCCCCGTTCGACGCCGTCGCTCGGAAGTAGTACTCCCCAGGTTCGAGGACGCTGCCGAGTCTGACGACGCTGACATCAAGAGTGTCCTCGTCGAACTCAGGCTGGTCGAAGTCGGGATTCGACGCGAGCTCGAAACGGTACCTTCGATCGCCGAATCGCCGTGCCCAACCGATTCCGACGGATCGGTTACCGACCACAGCACCGTCTGGCAGCGTAAACGCCTTCGGCCGCGGAACCGTGTTCCGATTTCGCGGCGTAATCTCATCCCGGTCATACCTCACCCATTCCTCCCAGTACCCGCCCCCGGGCCTCGGGTATCGCCCGATCGACTCGCCGGGAGCGAGACGGGCGTGCTCGTCCTCGACCCCGAACCCCTCGCTGAGGCTCACACGTGCGACGCGACTCTCGGGCGCCCGCTCCCTGAGGGCGATCCGGTCCCGATCGCCGAGCCGGCCCCAGACGACGGCATCCTTGACCCCGCTCACCCTGGGGTTCGACTCCGCCGCCGCCACGATAACCAACCAGCCGTTTCGTGCGAGGCCTTCATCCCGAGCCGTGGTCAGGCGCCCGGTGACCGCGGTCGGAAGGTGGATCACCTCACCAACCTCGTCGGGGAGGTCGTGGAACTCGACGGGTTCACCGTCTCGCGACCATCCGGGAGCGCTGTGCCTCCACCTCCCACTAGAGGGATCACCGAAGACGAGCTCGCCATCGGGCGCGTCGAAGACGAGCAGCACGTGGCGGTCCGCGGGGAACCTGGGGGTACGCACCGGAAAGTCGAAGGTGACAACCTCACCTCGGGAGCCCAGGGCGAGCGTCCATCCTGCCGGCGATTCTCTCGTCCCGGGCTCCACGTACAACTCCACCCACGGCGCCGGCTCGCCGAGCGGCGAGATCTCGTTGATCCTGACCTGCGCAGGGGCTGTGCACGGAACGGTCAGGATCGTGGCAGTGGCGAAGACGACACGGGCGAAGACTCCTCGGCGCATGACGACCTCCACGTGATCGCGACCCGCGTGGTCAGCGATATCGTTGCCATGTCTTTCGTTCTCTTCTTGTCTGACAAGGTATGCCGCTGTCCCCCCATCGGCCACCCACGTCCTGGCGGAGACACCAGGAGCTTCCGCGCTTATTGCTCGCCGCACCCCGTTGACCGCCACGCACTCCGAGCCCCAACCAAGCCGCGCGTGAGCACCTCGGTAACCACCGAGATCGTCTCGGGCTCGATCGTCGGGGCATGGCCCCGACGCAGACCGGACCGTGCGGTCTTCGCCCCGAGCCCAGGGCTGTAGGCGGAACGCCCGTCGCGCGTCGCGTGGCGCGACCGGCGGGCCGGGTGGCCGTGCTGGCGGTGGTGGTGCTGCTGCCGTGGGGTGCGCTGCGGGGCGGCGAACCCGGCGCGGTGCTGGCGAGCCGGGCGCTGTCGCCGCCGGTGCGGGCCACCCTCGCCCGGGCGCAGGCGGTGGCGATCGACCGGGTGCGCTCGGTGCCGAGCTGCGGCGCGCTCTTCGACGCCCTCGGCGCCGACGGTGGGATCTGCCTCGCCCAGACCTTCTACCTCAAGGTCCGCGGCCACGGCGAGGACCGCCTGTGCCGCTCGGGCGTGGTCGCCTTCACCACCCTCGGCAGCGCGGTGACCCGCATCTGCCCACGGTTCAGCCAGCTCGACGACGAGCGGGCGGCGATGATCCTGATCCACGAGGCGCTGCATCGCGCCGGCCTCGACGAGTGGCCCCACGACCCCGACGGCCTCACCCCCCAGGGGATCAACACGATGGTGATCGCGGGCTGCGGGCTGAAAGCCACCCGCCGCGCCGCCGCGGTGGCCGTCGCGAGGCACGAGTCCGAGCTCCCAGGCCTCGAGGTCCGCGTCCTCGGCCAGACGGGGCAGGGTCTGGGCCCCGAGCAGCCGCGCGGCTTTCTCGTGCAGGGCTTCGTCGCACAGCGAGTAGGTGCGGTAGTAGCCGTCGGCCCGCGCCTCGACCAGCTGGGCCTGGGCCAGCCGCCTCAGGTGGTGCGTGGTTCGCCTACAATCCATAGGGTGGCCAAACATGCCAAGGTCATGTGGAGAGTGCTCAGCGGCCGTAGCGACGCGAACATCAGATTCGCCGACCTGTGTTCGCTCTTGCTCGCGCTCGGATTCGAGGAGCGGTTGCGGGGCAGCCACCATATGTTCTCGAGAACGGAGGTAGAGGAGCTCATTAACCTGCAGTAGGGCGGCAACTTGGCGAAAGCCTATCAAGCGAGGCAAGTTCGGCGGGTGATTCTACGCTATGGTCTAGGAGAGGCTCAGGATGAATAGGTACGAGATCATCATCTTCTGGAGCGACGACGATCAAGCCTACGTCGCCGATGTCCCGGAACTCCCGGGCTGCATGGCTCATGGGAGCAGCTACGAGGAGGCCCTTGCCAACGCGAAGGAAGCGATGAGCCTCTGGGCTGCGACTGCAGCAGAGTTGGGACGCGCCATCCCAGAGCCCAAGGGGAGGAGACTCCAGCTCGCCTGACCTGGAAGCCGCCTGACAGTTGGCTGCAGCGGACCGGACCACATGTCATGCCGTCTGCAGCCCCCCAACCACCCCTCCCGCACGCGCCACGCCATGGCCCTGCCGAAAAAAAAGGTGCCGAAAGGTGCCGGCCACATGAATGCAGCGGTCATCCGCGCTGCCTGCCCACAAGACTGAAGTCACGCGCGAGGCACGTTTCCGGCACTCTCTCTGTGGTTGATCGACGGCCTCAGGTCCGCCAGTAGGCCCCGCCGCCCCCGTCGCGCCCCATGAGGCCGTGCTCGACGAGGGCGCGGCGCAGGCGCGCGGTGTCCTCGTTGAAGCGGCGCAGGATCTCGTTGAGCTCCCGCTCGCCGTAGCGCACCCCGGGCTCGAAGGACGCCAGCACGTGCCGCAGCAGCACGAGCTGCTTCTTCTGCTGGGCCGGGAAGGCCGTGATGCGCCCCTCGGCATCACAGAAGGTCTGCAGCACCTTGCGCTCCCAGGCTTCGAGGTCCGCGTCCGCGGCCAGTTGGGGCAGGGTCTGGGCCCCGAGCAGGCGCGCGGCCTTCTCGTGCAGGGCTTCGTCGCACAGCGAGTAGGTGCGGTAGTAGCCGTCGGCCCGCGCCTCGACCAGCTGGGCCTGGGCCAGCCGCCTCAGGTGGTGGGAGGTCGTGCCGTTGCTGAGCCCGAGCGCAGCCGCGAGCTCCTCTACGGTCTGCGGCGCCTGGGCCAGCAGGCCCACGATGCGCAGGCGGTTGGGGTCGGCCAGGCCTTGAAGAACTCGAGCAGCTCGCCGGGCACGAAGGGCTCGGGGGACGCGGCGTCGGTCAGATCGGTTTTGATGTTCATGAATCTATTTTGATAGGTGTCAAATTGAATGTCAAGCCAGCCGCGGCGAGTGAATGCCGCCGCGCACGTGAATGCTCGGCGCATGTCTGGAGCGGGACCGCAGAGACTCAGGGAGAGCGCAGGACCGCGCACGCACCCCGTCGAAACCCGGTCCGAGCCCAAAGCGAGCCTCCCGCGAGCACTTTCGTAACCACTTCATTCTCTTTGGGTTCGACCGTTGAGGCATGGCCCCCTCGAACCCGAATCCATGGTCTCCTCGTTCAGACGGCGGGGCTTCGGGCCGGTCCCATCGCAGCCGAGCCGGGGCGCCGCCGTCGCTTTTTCTCCCTCTCCGCGAGGAGGCTCTCCGCGGCCGCGTCGTGCGTTGTTCTGGCGCTGCTCGCCCCCTACGGCTCCGCAAGCGACGGCGACACCGGCGAGGTCTGGGCCAGCGACTCTCTTTCGCCGACCGTCCGCACCACCCTCTCCCGGGCCCACTCGCTGGCGCTCGACCGGGTTCGCAGCCTTCCGAGCTGCAGCGCCCTCTTCTCCGCCCTCGACGCCGACGGCGAGACCTGCCTCGCTCAGACCGTGTACCTCGCGACCCATGGTCGCTTCGAAAACGGAGTCTGCTGCTCGGGTGTGATGGCCTTCACCTCCCTCGGCAGCGCGGTCACCCGCCTCTGCCCCGGGTTCGCCCGGCTCGACGACGAGCGCGCGGCGGTGATCCTGCTCCACGAGGCGCTCCACCGCGCCGGTCTCGACGAGTGGCCGCACGACCCCGACGGCCTCACCCCGCAGGGCATCAACGAGCTGGTCCGGGAGGGCTGCGGGCTCAAGGCGGCCCGCCGTGCCGCCGCGGTGACCGTCGCCGCGCTCGACGCCGACACTCCCGACACCTCCGACCTCCCTGACACCGAAGCCGCCACCCGCTGACGGGCGCCCGTCGCCGGAAACCCAGAAGCCTCGCGCACCTCTGGTTGTCCCCGCGACCACGGCGTCGCTCAGCTGGACCGGCGAAATGTGCTACAATGTGCTACATGGATGATGCGACCACCGGCGACGTGAGCGTGCGCGAGCTGCGGCAGAACCTCAGCGTCTACCTCAGACGGGTGCTCGCGGGTGAACGGCTCCGGGTGATGTCCCGCGGCCGTCCGGTGGCGATGCTCGGCCCGCTGCCTCCCGGCTCCGGGGCGCTCGCCCGGCTCGCCGCCGAGGGCCGCATCGTGCCCGCCCGCGGCACCCTCTCCGGGATCGGCGATCCTCTCGAGGCGGAGCCCGGCAGGTCGATCTCGCAGGCGCTCGACGAGCAGCGCAGCCGATGAGCCACGGCCTGCTCTACGTCGACTCCTCCGCCTTGGTCAAGCTGGTATTCGAGGAGCCCGAGTCCGGCGCGCTGATGCGCCGCCTCCGCGACCAGACGAACCTGGTCTCCTCCGCGGTCGCGGTGGTCGAGGTCGAGCGCGCCGCCCGGCGCACGTCGTCTGACGCAACGACGGTCGCCCGCGCCCGGGAGGTCATGGCCGCCGTGCACCTCCTCGCCGTCGACGGACCCGTGCTCGAGCGCGCAGCCGGTCTCGGCCCCCCCACCCTCCGCACCCTCGAAGCCATCCATCTCGCCTCAGCGCTCTCAATCCGGGATGACCTCGACGCCGTCGTGGTCTACGACGATCGCCTCGCCGCCGCCGCCGGAGCAGCGGGGCTGACCGTTCTCACCCCGCGCTGAGGGAAGCGTCGCGCACTCGACGACCCGACGCTCGACTCGAGCCACGGGAGGAGGCAAGCTCCTCCCCTACGACGGACCGTGGTGGCGGCTCCAGCACGGGAGGAGGCAAGCTCATCCCCTACGCCCGACGTTCTCACGGTCTTGCGTCTCGCGTTTCGCGCCCCGCGGCGTCACACGTCTCACGACTTCCGGTCGCTCACGCTCCTCACTCCTGACTCAAAAGGCCCCGGCGCGAGCCGGGGCCTGGTTCGCACGGTCGATCGAAGGGGCTAGAACCGGATGCCGAAGGAGACCCTGAAGGTGCGTGGGATCTGGTAGTCGGCGTCGTTGTCGGGGTTGCCGAAGTTCGAGCCCTTGTACCAGTGCACGCCCTCGACCGGGGTTTCGGTGAAGGGGTTGAAGTTGGCGAGGCTGCGGTCCTGCCGCCACGCCACGATCGAGTTGTTGGGGTCGATCACCCCCTGCTCGTTGAACAGGTTGACCACTTCCGGCTGGATGTAGAGCTCGAGCTCACTGCCGAAGAGGGTGGCGAAGAACGAGTAGTTGAGCGACAGGTAGGTGATGTGGATGTCGTCGCTGGTGTAGGCGTCGCGGTTCTCGAAGTCGTACGTCGACCAGGTGGGCGGGCTGAGGTAGCCCGGGTTGTCGACGTAGAGCGAAGCCGGCACGGTCTGGGTCGCGCCTTGTCGGGCTGGCCGGAGTTGAAGCTCTCGAGCAGCTCAGGCTGAGGCTGTGGCGTGAGGTGGAGACCAGGTCCCAGACCAGAAAGGCCTTCAGGTTGTGGCGCTGGTCCTGGGCGAGATCGCCGTGGGGTAGTTCCAGGCCTCCTGGATGTACTCGGGGAAGCTGCGGGCCTCGCCCACCGAGATGCCGTTCGACGAGTTCTCGCCGTCGAAGTTGCCGTAGAGGTGCGAACCAGGTGTAGCTGACGTTGGCCGTGAGCCGGTCGCCTAACCCGGTACTGGACCGAGGCCAGCACCCCGTGGTAGGTGCGGTCGTAGACCGAATCGTTGTTCTCCCGCACCGTGAGATCGAAATCCTCGGCGATCTCGACCCCAGGTACGATCTCCCCCTCCCAGGAAATCTGGCCGGTGCTGGTGTCGGTGCGGTCGAGGTAGAAGTCGTGGCCCTCGCGGTAGACGTAGTCGGCGCGCAGGAGGCCCCGGTCGCCGAGCCGCCTGACGAAGCCGATGCTGAAGCTCGTCGGTGTACGGCGAGGCCAGGTCGCGGATCTGCAGGTTGACGCCGGAGAGCGACGGACTTGCGTACCACAGGTCGGTGTCGAAGAGCCCGCCCACCGAGTCGAACCAGTCGAACAGGATCAGAGCGCCTCGGAGTGGTGTACTGGGGCACGAAGTCGCCGTTCTCGTCGAGGTTGATCGGTCGGACCGCCGTAGGTGTAGCCGAGGTAGGACGGCTGCCGCCGCCGCGGCGCCGCCCTCGTTGGCGTCCAGCGACGCCGTGTAGCGGCCCAGGCTCGCGTTGACGATCCAGTTGCCGTCCCCGTTGACGTCCCACGACACCCCGAGGCGCGGGCTCACCCGGTGAGTCACGGAGATCGTGTTGCCGATGCCGTCCTTGGCGTCGTTCTCGTCGTAGCGCACGCCGAGGTTGAAGGTCGCACGCGGGTTGACGCGCCAGGTGTCGTTGACGAAGACCGAGTTCGTCACGAAGTCCGTGCCCCGGCTGAGCAGGAGGATCGGCCAGAAGTCGATGTCCTCACCGCCGGTGAAGATCGGGTAGAGGTCCCGTCCCGACCCGTAGGAGTCGGGGCTGTCGTAGTCGTAGAGCACGAAGTTCGAGGGCGACTCGTAGTTGTTCGAGATGTGGATGTCGTTGAATCGGTCGAAGCCGACGCACGAGGTCGTGTGAGCCCAGGCTCTCGGTGTCGAGGAAGAGCGTGCCCTTGAGCAGCAGGTCCTCGTTGTTGCGGCTCTCGTCGCCGCCCGGGCAGCTCGAGCAGAACAGGTGGCTGCCGGCGTTGTAGAAGGTGGGCCAGTAGATGATCACGGTGCCGTTGATGCGGTCGCCGGGCTCGGCGTTGCCGCCCGAGCCGGCGAAGGTGAACTCGCGCTCGGAGTACTGGCCCTCGAGGAAGAAGGACTCGCTCATCACCCCGGTGTAGTTGACCGCCCACATGGTCTGCGGCAGGTCGCGGTCGATGATGCGAGGTCGGCTCGAGCGCCGGGAAGACGGGTGCGCCGCCCTGATCCGGGTGTCGTCCACCTCCATGTAGGTGCCCATGAAACGGTCGCCGACGGCGGGGGCCAGGGTCAGCTTGCCCTCGTAGCGCTTCTGGTCCCGCCCGGTGGGGTACGGACACGTTGTTGACCGGCTGCTGGGCGGTGTCGGTGGGTCTCGAACAGCGGCCGGCGAGGAAGAACCACAGGCGGTACCCATCAGGTAGCCGCCCAGGGTCGCCTCGTAGGTCTCGTTGATCGTGTCGGCCTGGTTGGTGGTGCGCGGGGTCCTCGCCTCCCAGCTCTCGTTGGCGAGGTTGACCCGCAGCGAGCCGGCGAACTGGTTACCGCCGGACTTGGTGATCATGTTGACCACGCCGCCGGTGAAGCGGCCGTACTCCGCCGAGACGCCGGAGACCGAGACCGTGGTCTCCTCGATGGCGTCCTCGATGTACACGGTGTACGGGCTGCCCCACACGGTGTCGTTGAGCACCACTCCGTTGGCCATGAACAGGGTCTGCGGACCGGGCTGGCCGGCGATGTTGACCGCGCCGGTACTGCCGGCGTTGGCCGCAGTGCCGGGCGCCATCAGCGTGATGTTCTGCACGTCGCGAAGCACGGGCAGCTTCTCGATCACCGACTGCTCGAAGGTCACCGAGCCCTGAGAGTTGGTGGTGACCGTCTCGTAGGCGCCGGTGACCACGATCTCCTCCGAGACCGTGGCGCCGGTCATCTCGGCGTCCAGGGTCCGGGTCTGGGCGATCGAGATCTTGACCGTCGTCTCGAGGGTGGCGAAGCCGTCGAGCTCGAAGGTCACGACGTAGGTCCCCGACGGCAGGAACCGGAACAGGTACTCGCCCCCGGCGCCGGTGATGGCGAGCTGGCTGCCGCCGGGCAGCGCGTCGGATGCGACCCTGACTGCGACCCCCGGCAGGGCCTTGCCTTCGAAGCTCGCCTTGCCGGTCAGGGTCCCGGTCGGGTTCTGGGCGAAGACCATTGTCGCCGCCAGGACGATTCCCAGCAGCACACACAGTGAGCGAAGAGACGCGCGCATGACACCTCTCTCCTGACTCCCCTCGGTTGGAGGTTGTTCGTCGGGGCGGGACGCCCCTGCGGGTCGGGTGCGAAGGGCTCGGTCAGCCCCCCGGTCGCGTGGCACGGTCGACCCACGACCGCGTGCCGGTGACGCCGCCCGGCCGCCGGACATTGCGCCCTGCTCCGAGAAACGTCACTGGTTTCAGAAGCAGGATTCGTGCCGTAAATCGTTCCGGTTGAGTCCTCTCGCCTTCCCGCTCCAACGGTGTCGGCTACCGAATCCCGAACACGGCGTCCCGAAAACCGGATGCCGCCCGAGGCTCATCGGGCAGCCGCCGACCGACGACGCCTGCCCCCACCCCCTCTCACCGGGCTTGACAAGGATCTCGTCCTTGATAGAGTAAGGACGATGAGCAAGGTCACCTCCAAGCTCCAGGTCACGATCCCCAAGGCCGTCGCCGAACGGCACGGAATCCGACCCGGCGACCAGATCGAGTGGCAGAGCGCCGGCGAGACGATCCGGGTGCTGACCGAGGGGTCCCGGGCTGTTCCCGTGAATGTCGAGCAGCGACTCGAGCTCTTCGACCGGGCGACCGAACGACAGGCCGACAGGGAGAGCCGGCGCCCGCCGTCTGCGGCGCCCTCCCGTGGGTGGACTCGAGAGGAGCTGTACGACCGTGGCCGCTCTGGTTGACACCAACGTCCTGGTCTACCGCTTCGACCCACGCTTCCCCACCAAACAGGAGATTGCGACCGCCCTCTTGCGCGAGGGCATCCAAACCGACGGCATCCGAGTCCCCCACCAGGCGGTTGTGGAGTTCGTCGCGGTGGTCACCCGGACCCTGCCTGACGGCAGTACATTGCTCGATCGCAGCGATGCGCTTCGCGAAGCCGAGGAGCTGATGGTGCAGTTCCACGTGCTCTACCCCACTGAGAGCTTGGTGCGCCTCGCGCTGCGCGGTGCGGCCGCCTACCAGCTCGGGTGGTTCGACGCCCACCTCTGGGCCTATGCCGAGCACTTCGGCCTCACCGAGCTGATCTCCGAGGACTTCCCCCACGGCCGGTTCTACGGGGCGGTGCGGGTGGTCAACCCCTTCCTCGGGACCGCTGAGGGCTGAAGGGGGCACGCCAGGCCAGGCGTCGTCGGCGAAGGGCTTCATGGACCGGCAGCCTCAGACTGCCCTCACGGTCGGGCCTCACCAGGTCGGCACCGTCTCCCACCCCGGGAACGGCCCCACCTCGAGCTTCCAGCCGGTGGAGGACTCGGGATCGCGGACCACGCGAAGGTTGGTGAGGGTCTTCAGCTTCGCGATCAGCTCGTCGTGGGGCAGGGTGTGGAGCGGGGGCTTCGACAGGTCCGGCATGGGCCAGAGGCGGACGGTCTTGTCCATGGCGCCAGACGCAATCCAGCGACCGAGGGGGTCGATGGCCAAGCACAGAATCTGACTGTCATGGCCGAACAGCAGGTGGGGCTCCTCGCCGGTGACAGGCCCCACTCGGATGACCCCGTCCGAGTCCCCGGTCACGGCCACTTTCCCCTCCCGATCGATGGCCATTCTCCGCACGTGCAACCCGTGTGTGGTGAGAGCTGTGACGTCTCCAGTGTCGAGGTCGAAGAAGATCGGGCTGCCTGCCGGATCCCCCATACCGTCGCCATCCCCATCCTCTGTCACCAGGAGACGACGGCCGTCCTCGCTGGCCACAACGCCGTCGTGCACTCGGACATTGACCAGCACCTCATGCTCGCCGGTACCGAGATCCCAGGCCAGCACTCCCTTGGTGGAACCGGTGAGCAGGCGTCCGTCGCTGGCGAAGCTGGAGCCGGTCCCCCTGAACTCCTCTCCAGCCAGACGCAGCACCGCGACTTCCTCACCGGTGGCCACCTCCCACACGTGAAAGGCCTTTAACGCCCAGTCGTAGCGCCCGTCCAACGCCGCCACGTAACGCCCATCCGGGCTGAAAGCAGTGGCTTCCGTGCCCACCTGCAGCTCTTCGGCGCCCGCCAACTGCAGCGGCTCCTTTCCGTCTCTGCCGATCCACATCTGAGGACCCCTCACAGCACCATTGCCGACCGCAAACAGCTCGCCGTTCGGCGAAACGGCCACAGCCATGCTGCTCTCGGTCTGCCTCGAAGACAACGTGGCCGGCAGGTGGTATCGGGCCGGCCAGGGGCCATGCTCTGACCTCTGAGCCCGCCGAGGTCGCCAAGATCCGGCCATCGGGAGTGAACGCCACGCCGTGGGACCAGGGCTTGAAGTCCACTGCAATCACGGCCGGGTAGGAACGCACGAGCGGCCACATGGCCAGGCCGCTCCTGTCATTGGTGGCGAGCCATCGCCCGTCGGGGCTGAAGCTCGGCACAAGCGAAAGTTGGGACGGCCCGCGTCGAAGCGTGATGGGCTCTGCACCGGCCGGCGCCGCGAGCGACCACAGGCGGTACGCCGGGGACGGGCCCCTCATGACGAGGAGAGAGCGGACCGTATCAAATGCGGACCACCCCCACCCTCCCGCGGTCTTGACGTCGTTCAGGCGGCGCACAAGGCTGAGCCCGGAGTCACCGAGGGACCCGATCCACCAATCTGTCACTTCTTCCCTTTGATCTGTTCCTGCGACGAGGTAAGAGCCGTTTGCAGACAGATAGAATGGAAGAACACCCGAAGGGAGCTCGAAGTCGGTCGGCGCCAGCTCGCCGGAGGGATCCCATCGTCTGATCTCGCCGGAGCGGGTGATTGTCAAGAAGAAGCGCCCCAGGGGATCGGCCATGCACCCCAGCACGTCCCCCTCGCGCCGACCGAGCAGCCGGCGATCCGGGAGCCCTCGTCCCAGCATGTCCCCCTCGTGCCGACCGAGCAGACGGCGATCCGAGAGCCCTCGTTCGCCAACCCTGAGGATCGAAACCTCGTTACGTTCCACCACAGCGAGCCAGTCACCCGACGTCTGGTCCAGGCAGTAATCTCCCCCTTGGCCGGCCGGGGCCCTCAGGCGCAGCTCGCCCAGTTTCTCGTGACTGCCATCGATGTGAAGAGCGTCGACGGTAACGAGGTCCCCTTTGCCGATCGCAAACACTCCACGCGGTCTCTCGGTGTCGGCGCCACTCACCGCGTACCCACCCACGGAATCTGTGTCACCCAACGGTCGTGCCGAGGCGAGCAGGCGACCCTCGGGTGCAGACCACAGCGCGATACGGCCCGTGTCCGAGTATGACCCTGCCGAAACGAAAATGTCCTCCGCGCCACCGAACGCCGCCCAGACCCTGGTCGTGCCCGATCCCGTGGGGTGATCCATCACCCGCTGCAGGCCGCTACGGGAGATGACTGCCAAGGAGCTCGTGAAGTCGTGCGTCTGCACGAGCCAGTTCCCGCCGGGGCTGAACGAGGCGGTCAGGGACGGAATCTCGTTGACGATGAACGCCGTGGGGCCCTCCCAGAGGGCTTCGAGGGCGAGGAGCCGCGCCTCCTCGCTGTCCGCCAGCTCGAGACTCCGTGTGGCGTAGGCCAAGGTCGCGGTCGGATAGTCCTCCAGCCGCACTTGGCCAAGCGCGATCAGCTTTTGAGCCTCGGCGCGGCGCTCCTGGAGAACGCTCCGGCGCCACAGGGCCGTGGTCACCGTCGTGACCCCCGCGGCGATCACCAGAACCGCGGCCACCGCGATACGACGCCGTCGCCGGCGCCTGGTGGCGGACGAGGTCATCGCCCGCGCGAACGCCTGCTCGGTCTCGGTCAGACCACCGGGGTACCGCTCGTGCCAGGTGATGAACTCCCGATAGGTCGACCCGGTCCAGAGCAGGTCGTCAGTGCGATCGTGCTCCTCCCAGGTCCGCGCCGCCTGGCGCAGCTCGTCGCGCAGGCGGGCGGCATCCGCGTCCTGGGTCTGCCAGCGCACCAGGCGCGGCCACGCGGTCAGCAGCGACTCGTGGATGATCTCGACCCGATGGGTGGGCTGCTCGCCCTCGCCGTGGATCTCGTACGAGGTCAGCAGGCGGGCGTCGATCAGCTCGCGCAGCACCTCCTCGGCCGCGCCCCTCCCGTCAATACGAGCCGCACCTCCTCCCCTGTCATCCTGAGCGAGGGAGCCCCGCGACCGAGCCGAAGGATCTCCTCGGCCTCGGGCATTGCGCGCTCCGGACGACAGGGAGCGGGCCTCCCGGTCGAACACCGACAGCAGCTCGCCGACCTCCCGCACCGCCCGGGTGCCCTGGGCGGTGACCAGGTTGCGGAAGAGCTCGCGCACGATCGGCAGGCGCTCGTCGCCGATTCGGGTGAGCGTCGCCTCGGCGTGCTGGGCCAGCGCCCCGCCGACCCCGCCGAGCTGGTCGTAGGCCTGGCGTGTGAGGAGCTTCTTCTCGCGGTCGCGCTGCTCCCACAGCCGCGCGAGGGTGAAAGCGAGCATCGGCAGGGCGCCTCGCTCGCCTCCCACCGCGGCCAGCATCTCGTCCACCAGGCCGTCGCCCTCGAAGCCGAAGCCGTGCTTTCTGGCAGGTTCGACGACGGCGCGCCGGAGGGCGTCACCAGTGGGCGGCAGCAGCGGTGTCAGCTCCGAAAACACGGGAGCGAGGGCTTCGTGCTCGTGGCAGTGGATCAGGAAGTCGTCCCGCATCGCCAGCACGACGTGCACGTCGGCCTCGTCCGCAAGCCGCCCCAGCAGCGCCGCGAAGCTGGCCTGGATCGCCGGCGGATTCAGCGTGAACAGCTCCTCGAGCTGGTCGACGACGACGAGCGCCTCGTCGCGGCGGCGGCGCCACTTCCTCACCACCTCGACCGCCACCTCCGGCTCCCGCAGCCGGAAGAGCTGGCCGGTCGCCTCGGTGTCGCCGGCGAACACCGGCACCAGCGCCCTCGCCAGCGATGCGAACGGCGCGTCCCCCGGCTGGCAGACCAGTGCGCTCCACCCGCCGGGCGCCGCCGGGATCACTCCTGCGCGCAGGAACGAGCTCTTGCCCGCCCCCGACGGCCCGATCACCGCCAAAAGACGGCGGCCCGGGATCCTGCGCCACAGCTCCTCGACCTCGGCCTCGCGGCCGAAGAAGTACGCCGCGTCGGCTTCGGTGAACGACGCCAGCCCCGGGTAGGGTCGCGGCTCGTCGGCGGCAGTCGGCGCCACCGCCCGCGCCGGCAGCTCGTGCAGGGCGTCGAGGGCCAGGGCCAGATCGTGGGCTGACTGGAAGCGGTCTTCGGGCCGTTTCTCCAGGCAGCGCAGCACGATCCGCTGGAGTGGGGCGGGGACCTCCGGTGGGATCGGAGAAGGGTCTCTGTTGAGGACGTGAGCCACGGTCTCGGCGGGCGTGCCGCCGGGAAACGGCCGCCGCCCGCACACCATCTCGTACAGCACCGCACCGAGCGAGAACAGGTCCGAGCGCGCGTCCGCGGGCTGGCCCCGCAGCACCTCCGGTGCCATGTAGCCCACGGTTCCCAGGGCGGCCCCGGTGACGGTGTCCGCCGACTCGTCCAGCACGTCCTCGGTCGGGGCCAGCTTCGCCAGCCCGAAATCGAGGATCTTGACCCGTCCGTCCTTCGTCAAGAACAGGTTCTCGGTCTTGAGGTCGCGGTGCAGCACCCCCTTGGCGTGGGCCGCGGCTAGCCCGTGCGCCGCCTGGATCGCCTAGCCCACCGCCGTAGCGACGGTCAGGCCCCCGCTGCGGATCCGCTTCCTGAGGGTCTCCCCCTCGAGCAGCTCGGTGACCAGATACGAGGTGCCGTCCGTCCGTCCGACGTCGTGGATGGCGAGGATGTTGGGGTGGGAGATCGCCGCCGCGGCCCGGGCCTCGGTCTCGAATCGACGCACCCGCTCGGGATCGGCGGCGAAGTCCGCCGGCAGCACCTTGACCGCCACCTCGCGCCCGAGCTCGGTGTCGAGAGCCCGGTAGACCTCGCCCATCCCGCCTGCGCCCAACAGGGACAGCAGGCGGTAGCGGCCGAGGGCACGGTCCGCCAGGGTGTTCACTTGTGACAGTCCTTGAGAGTCAAGCTATGGCTCGGACCCTCGCTGCGCAACGCAGGGTACGGGAACAGCTGAGCGCCTGATGAGGGGAGCCGGGTGGGTAGAGCCCGCCTTCCGGCTCGAGGCCCGCGAACGAAGCGACGTCGTCCCTCGTGACCCGCGTTCGCTCACCCCACCTGCAAACGAATCTCCATTCGAGCCTCCCGAGCGCTGTTGATCTGACCGAGGATCGAGCGTAAGATACCGTTATGGAGCGTGTTGTTCACAAGTCACGGTCGTTCGAGGAGGCGGCCCGGTGGGACGTTGAGCAGCAGACTGCCATGTCCCCCCAGGAGCGAATCCGAGCAGCGCGAGCGCTGCAGAGGAAAGCCTACGGACCCAATGCGAAAGACGTCCGGGAATGCCACACAAAACGGTAGAAGCGTCCTCGTTCTCTCCGGACACCCGCGACTTCATTCGCCTCCTTCACCGACACAGTGTTCGCTACCTCATCGTCGGTGGCGAGGCCGTGATCTTCTACGGCCACGCCCGTCTGACCGGTGATATCGACTTCTTCTATGACAACAAACCGGCGAACGCAGAGCGGCTCTACGCGGCACTCGATGAGTTCTGGCAGGGCTCCGTGCCCGGGCTCGACGAGTTCCGGGAGCTCGCGGAGGACGGCCTGATTCTCCAGTTCGGGTTGCCGCCGAACCGCATCGATCTCCTCAACCGGATCGACGGTGTGGATTTCGCCGATGCCTGGGAGAGCCGCACCGTGGTCGACCTCGAGACCGACGAAGGCAGGGTGCCGGTCTTCTACGTCGGTATCGAGGAGCTGATCTTGAACAAGGCTACGGCCGGTCGCCCAAAGGACCTCGATGACCTTCCCTTCCTCCGGCACGCGCTCGAGTCGGTTCGTCGTCGCCGCTGACAACCCGACTGGGCCGGCGAAACCGACGCAGGTGTCGTAAGGTCGCCCTTCCGGAGGCCTATCCTCCGAGGTTTCGGTCGGAGCGACCCCGGGGCGCAAGATCGGCCTGGTGCGCCTGCCACTCCGGTGCCGTCGCTCAAACCAGGAACGGGCCAACCTCGAGCTTCCAGCCGGTCTCCGAACCGGGATCGCGCACCGCGCGAAGGGTGGTGAGGGTCTTCAGCTTCGCGAGCAGGGCATCGTGGGGCAGCGCGGGACCGACCGGAGTGGAGTTCTTGACCTATAGGCAAAACCGTCCGTAATATTTTTTGACTTAGGAAGAAAAAGCCAGTACATTCTCGGACGTGATTGGCGAGCGCTACCTCAGGCCGCAGGTCGAGCGCGACCTGGAGCGCAAGATGGTCTTCGTCGCCGGCCCGAGGCAGGTCGGCAAGACCACCCTGGCGCTGAGCCTGCCGGAGGCCGGCGGCGGCTACCTCAACTGGGACGTCGCCGAGCACCGCGAGCGGATCCTCCGGCGGGAGCTCCCGGCCAACTCGCTCTGGGTCTTCGACGAGATCCACAAGTACCGGTCGTGGCGGAACTACCTCAAGGGGATCTTCGACAGCCGGCCTGCCGGGCAGCAGATCCTCGTCACCGGAAGCGCCCGCCTCGATCTCTATCGCTACTCGGGAGACTCCCTCCAGGGCCGGTACCACATGCTCCGCCTCCACCCCCTCTCGGTCGCCGAGCTCGGACTCGAGTCGGCTGATGACCTCGACCAGATGCTGATGCTCGGCGGCTTTCCGGAGCCGTTCTTCGAGGGATCGGAGGTGGAGGCGCGCCGGTGGTCCCGGGAGTACCGGAACCTCCTGATTCGAGAGGAGATGGTCAGCCTCGAGCGGGTGCAGGACCTGGGCAACCTCGAGCTGCTGGTGCTCAGGCTGCCCGACCTGGTCGGCTCGCCGCTGTCGATCAACTCCCTGCGCGAGGATCTCCAGCTCAGCCACAAGACGGTCGACACCTGGATCCGCATCCTCGAGCGCCTGTACGCGGTCTTCCGGCTGCCACCATTCGGCGCGCCCGGGATCCGGGCGGTCAAGAAGGCACGGAAGCACTACCACTTCGACTGGAGCCTGGTCCCCGAGCCCTCGGCACGGTTCGAGAACCTGGTTGCGTCGCACCTGCTCAAGTGGGTGCATTTCCTGCAGGACACCGAGGGGCTCGACCTCGAGCTGCGCTACTTCCGTGACTCCGAAGGACGCGAGGTCGACTTCGTGGTCGTAGACCGCGCACGGCCGGTGCTGATGGTCGAGAGCAAGCTCTCGGACGCGAAGCCCGAACGGAGCCTGCTCTACCTCAAGCGGCGGTTCCCGGACTGCCCGGCGTGGCAGGTGTCGGCCCACGGCAAGAAGGACTTCGTCAGCGCCGAGGGGGTCCGCGTCTGCCCCGCGATCACTTTCCTGAAGACCCTGATCTGACACGCTCGTCGCAGCAGCCGGCGGTCTCACGGAGCCTGAGGATCGACTGAAGGCGCTCCGGAAGAGATGAGGTGCAGCGACTGGGTTTGCAGATTCGGAAGTGAATGCCGAATCTGCACGGACCGCTCCGCCGCCGTGATCGCGACCCGACCGAGCTGTCCCCATCCGAGCACCATCCGAGCGCCTCCCGAGCATTCTCGTAGCCACTTCCGCGCACCCGGACCCCACTTTCGATGTATGGATCTGAAAAGACGCAACTTCACCGGGTTTCTCGACGTCCGTGCGTTCCCCGGCGCGGGTCCGCTCCCGGCACCGCGTTCCACCAGCCCCTCACATCGGCGGCGGCGCCCGGCCGGGCCGGGTCGCGCCCGGTTCGGGTCGTCGTCGCCGACCTTTCCCCGATCCCCGTCGAAGGAGCCGTACCATGCCCGGACGACCTCACACCGTTCCCTTCATGAACGTCGAACGGCTCAATCGGCTACGATGGTGGCAGGAGCCCCTGATGACCACGACGTCCCCGGACGTGTTTCGCGTCGGCGACGTGCTCGTCGAGCCGGAGGCGAACTCGATCTCGGGGCGAGACGGCTCGACGCATCTCGAGCCGCTTCTGATGGACCTGCTGGTCTACCTTGCGCGGCGGCCCGGCCGGGTGGTGCGGCGCGAAGAGATTTTCGACGGGGTGTGGAAGCAGCACTATGTGGCGCGCTCGGCGCTGACCCGGGCAATGGCCCTGCTCCGCCGGGCGCTCGGCGACGAGGCCCAGGCGCCCCGCTTCATCGAGACCATCCCCAAGCGCGGCTACCGTCTGATCGCATCGGTTGACGGTCTCGAGGCGGTCGCTCCGCAGCCGCCTCCCGCAGGCGTCTCGCTCGTGATCGGCGACTGCGAGTTCCCGCTCGGCGAAGGCGAGCACGTGATCGGGCGCTCCGAGAATGCCGAGGTGCGGATCCCGGCGGCGCGGATCTCCCGCCGGCACGCCAGGGTCGTCGTGCGCGACGGCCGCGCCTGGCTCGAGGACCTCGGCAGCAAGAACGGCACCTCGCTGCGCGGCCGGCCGGTGCGCACCCCGGTGGAGCTCGGCGAACCACGACGTGATCACCATCGGCGCCACGGTGCTGGTGGTGCGGGTGGCCGACGCCGACGCACCGACCGAGACGGTGACCGGCCGCGCCTGACGCCGCGCGCCCGCGGCCGGACCACCGCGCGTTCCTCGGGCTAGTACGAGTGCTCGCCCAGCTTCACCTTGCCGCGGAAGGTCCAGTAGATGACCGCCGGTGTAGGCGAGCACGAAGGGCATGCCCGATGACCGCGATGATCAGCATGATGCCGAGGGTCTTCGGGCTCGAGGCGGCGTTGTAGATCGTCAGGCTGCGCGCCGGGTCGTTGCTGGCGGTCACGAGGTTGGGGAAGAGCGCCAGCCCGAACAGGCAGCACCATGCAGACGATGCGTCAGCGCCGAGGACAGGAAGGCCTGGCCCGTAGCTTGTCCGCAGAAGAGCGCAGCGCGGGATGTTGGCGATGGCCAGCACGTTGACGACCACGATCGCCGCGGCCCACGGGAAGTGCTGGAAGTTCGCGGTCGCGCGCGGGACCTGGACGCAGCGTGGCGATGGTGGTCAGCATGTAGAGCACCAGGAACACGCCCCAGGTGCGCCACATCCAGTCGCGCAGCCGCTCCTGGAGCTCGCCCTCGGTCTTGAGGTAGAGGAAGATCGCCGCCGTGCATGGCGAACAGGGCCACGGTCAGCAGGCCGACCAGCAGCGGGTAGGGGCCGAGCAGGTCGAGCAACGAGCCGGTGAAGTCGCCCCGGCTCGTCGAGCGGGATGCCGAGCATGGCGTTGCCGACCGCGACGCCGAAGAGCAGCGTGGCCAGCGCTCGAGCCGACGAAGAACGCCCAGTCCCAGAAGCGCGCGCCAGCGCGGCGACGCCGATCTTGCTGCGGAACTCCAGGCGACACCGCGCGGAAGATGAGCGCGAACAGCAGCAGCATGAAGGCGGTGTAGAAGCCGGAGAAGACCGTGGCGTAGGCCTCCGGGAAGGCGGCGAACAGGGCGCCGCCGAAGGTCACCAGCCAGACCTCGTTGCCGTCCCACAGCGGGCCGATGGAGTTCATCGAGATCCGCCGCTCGCGCGTCGGTCGCGGGCCGAAGCGGGTGGAGGATGCCGACGCCGAGGTCGAAGCCGTCGAGGATGGCGTAGCCGGCGAGCAGGACGCCCAGCGAGCACGAACCAGATCACGCACGAGGGTCTCGTAGATCATGCGCCGCCTCCTCACGCCGGTCCGGCGTCGTCGTCCGGTCATCGAGTCGCCGTGGCCGGCCAGCGGCCGCGGCCGCGTCGAGCAGGCCCTCGCCTCGCGGTCCCGCCGGACGCCGGGCGGCTCCGGCCCGTGCTTGATCTTGCGGTCGAGCACGAAGAGCCAGACCGCGCCCAGCGCGAGGTAGATCAGGCCGAACGCCGATCGAGCGAGCCGAGCACCTGGCCGGCCGGTCACCGACGGGCTGACCGCGTCGGCGGTGCGCAGCCCCTGCGCGCCTCGTCGTAGTCGACGCACGCCGTCGGGCCCGAGCGACGACGTCGCCGTCGGCGGTCCACGTCCACCGGCGGGTGGACGATCCACGGCTGGCGGCCGACCTCGGCCGCGACCCAGCCGAGCTGGTTGGCGGCGACCGGCGCCGAGCACGGCGAAGACGAAGACCCAGAGCAGCCAGCGCGTCTCGAAGAGCGTGCCCGCGCCAGCGCAGGAACGAGGCGAGCAGCGTCAGGCGCGATGAAGCAGCATGCCGAGCCCGATCATCACGTGGTAGCTGAGCGAAGGGGATCGCCACCGGCGGCCGGTCCTCGGGCCGGAAGCGGTCGAGGCCGATCACCGGCGCGTCGAAGTCGTCGTGGACGCAGGAAGCTCGAGCCCGCCGGGGATGGCGATGTCGAAGCGCGACGCGTCTCGCGTCTCGTCGTCGGGGATGCCGAACAGGCTCAGGTCGGCGGGCCCGGTCTGGAAGTGCCCCTCGAAGGCCGCCAGCTTGGCCGGCTGGTGGTCGGTAGACGTTCTTGGCCTGGAAGTGCCCGGTGACCAGCGCCGCGAGGCTGGCGACCGTCGCGAGCATGAGCGCGCCGCTGAAGGAGCGGCGTGGCGAACTCCTCGTGGCGCCGCTTGAGCAGGTACCAGGCGCGATGCTCATGACGAAGAAGGCGCCCATGATGAAGGCGCCGATCCAGACGTGGACCAGGCGGTGCACGGTCGAGGGGTTGAAGACCAGCGCCCAGAAGTCGATGATCTCGGCGCGCAGCACCGGCTCGCCGTCGACGAACCAGCGGTGCCCCGTCGCGCATCATCTGGCACGATGTGGTGGCCGGCCGGGGTCTGCTGCCAGCTGTTGGCGACGACGATCCAGACCGACGAGAAGATCGAGCCGAGCGCGACCATCAGGGTGGAGAAGAAGTGCATCCGCGGCGCCGACCCGGTCCCAGCCGAAGACCAGCACGGCGAGGAAGCCCGACTCGAGGAAGAAGGCGAAGATCCCCTCGGCGGCCAGCGCCGAGCCGAAGACGTCGCCGACGAAGCGCGAGTAGGCCGCCCAGTTGGTGCCGAACTGGAACTCCATGACGATGCCGGTGGCGACGCCGATGGCGAAGTTGAGCGCGAAGATCTTGGTCCAGAACCGGGCCGCGGTCTCGTAGAGCGGGTCCCGCGTCGCGCAGGTACATCGCCCTCGAGGTAGACCAGCACCACGCCCATGCCGATGGTCAGCGGCGGGAAGAGGTAGTGGAACATGATCGTGAGGGCGAACTGGAGGCGGGACAGCAGGACGACGTCCATGCCGACGCTCCTTCCGGGCAGTTGCCACGCCCGCGGAGATTCTACAGAAACCGGGTCGTCGCGCCTTCACGACAGAGACCCAGGGACACGGAGGTACTCAGAGCCCCGCCCTCCCGAGTCCCATGTCCGGCCTCGCGCCCAACGCGAGGCCGGAGAGGAGGCCTCCGGGTGGGTGGCGTCTCTCTGGGCCCCTCTCTGTGTCTCTGGGCCTCTGTGGTTCAGTCTTCCGGTCGGTCGGACACGGTCCCCTCAGCCTCGATCTCGACCTCGACCTCCTTGCCCACCCGGAGCACGAAGACGCTCGGGTCCTTGAGGCCCCACTCGACGTACGGCACGGTGAAGCTGCCGCGCACGGTGACCCGATCGCCCTCGAGGTTCACCTCGAGCGGGATCGCGACCTCGTGCGGAACCCCGAGCAGCGTCAGCCGGCCGTGAAGGGTGATCCGGCTGGTGCCGACCGGTTCGAGCTCACCCTCGAAACGCCCCGGCGTCAACGTGACGACCGGAAACTCGGCGCTCTTGAGCACCTTTTCGTGCATCTTCTTGTCGCGGCCTTCGCTCTCGGTACCGGCCTCGAGAGCGGCCGCCACCACCTCGCCCGAGGCGGCGCCGGTGGCCGGGTCGAAGCGCACCGTGCCGCGCTCCAGGGGCACCGTACCGTGCACGGTGTGCATGGTCGCGTCGAGGGTGAAGCGGATCGAGGTCGCCGCCGGGTCGAGCTCGAGCACCCGCTCCGCGGCGGGCGCCGAACCTGTGGCGACGAGGAGGATGGCGGGAATCACGAGCGCGGGTCGGAACATGGCGTGCTCCTTCAGCGGAAACGGTAGCGTAGCAGCGCCCGGACGTTGATCAGCGGTTCGCTCTCGGGCGGCGCACCGGGACCGCGCCGCACGTCCAGAGGGACGTAGTACGCCTCAACGGTGACCTCGACCCGATCGCCGACCGGCGCCGAGACCCCGGCGGTGAAGCTCGTCGTCCAGCCCTCGGTGGTCAGCCGGGTGCGGTCGCGGAAGCCATAGGTCAGGGCGTCGACCTGGAACTCGAGGTCGTGGCGCACCCGGGCGAGGCCGAGGTGGAACGCCAGGCCGCCTGGTCCGCGGGGGCGCCAGGCGCCGACCAGCTCGAGGCCGGCGTGGTCGAGGGTGGCGGTGTCGTTCGACGGCGCCTCGCAGCCGAACGCGTTGCCGGGGTCGCCGGGCGGGATCGCCGCCTCCCTGGCGGTGCAGGTGAGGTCGCCCTCGCTCTGCCCCCACTGGGCGAAGGCCCGCAGGCCGAGGCCCCACCGCGGCCGCTCGACCAGCCGCGCCCCGAGCCCGAGGGAGACCAGGTTGGTGGTCATCCCGTCGACCTCGATCGGCGGCACCCAGGCGAGCTCGGCGAGCAGCCGCCCCGGCAGCCAGACGGCGAGCCGCGGCCGCACCACCGCCGGCACCCGGTTGAGGTCCTCGACCTTGGTGCCGTTGAAGCCGACCCGGCGCTGGTCCTGGTCGAGGCGGGGGATCCAGGACAGCTCGAGGTCGAGGTCGAGCGACCACGGCTCGCGGACCACGGGCAGCCCGAACGAGGTCAGCTGGCCGGCCGAGCCGAAGTAGGCCATCGCCCACGCCTCGGCGCGGTCGAAGTCGATCACCTCGGCGGACTCGACCACCGGCTGCGCGACGGCGGGAGCTGCCGTCAGCAGCGACACCAAGAAGAGCCAAAGGGCACGACGCATCTCGAGGGCCTCCAGGGGGTGCGGGCACCGGGCGGCTCGCCGCCGCCCGGTGCGGGGCGGGGGTCAGTTGTTGAGGGCTCCGGCCGCGATCCAGCTGCGCAGCAGCTCGAGCCGGGCGGCGTCGAGCGGTGGTCCACCGAGCGGCATCCTGCTGCCGGCTTGACCGTTGACCTTGAGCCACATCAGCGATGCCGATGGGTCGCCGGGTTCGATTCGGTCGAGATCGGGGTTCTGCACCGACGGGATGTTGACGATGTTGGAGTAGGCCTGGCCGGCGGAGAGGTTCATTCCCCGCGGAGGCGAGCTGCCCGTGTGACAACCCGAGAGGGCACACGAGGCGTTGAAGATCTGCGCCTGCACCTGCGAGTAGGTGCCGGGCTCCGCGGGCTCGACCGTCACCGTGCGGGTGTCCGGGGTCGGATCGGCAGCGCCGTTCGAGTCGGTGGCCGTGAAGCTCACGGTGAAGGTCCCGGCGCTGCCGTAGGTGTGGTTCACGGCGAGCCCGCCGGCGCTGACGTCGTCGCCGAAGTCCCAGCTGCCGGTCACCTGGTCGCCGTCGGGGTCGCTCACCGAGGCCTCGAAGCTGACCGTCCCGCCGACCTGGATGGTCACGTTCCCGGCCGGCACGGTGATGGTGCCGTTCGGCGGGCTGTTGGCCGCCTCGACGGTGACCGTCCGGGTGTCCTGGGTGGGATCGGAGGCGCCGTTCGAGTCGGTGGCGGTGAAGCGCACGGTGTAGACGCCCGGCGCATCGTAGGCGTGGCTGACCTCGAGCCCGCTGGCTGTGGTCTGGTCGCCGAAGTCCCACTCCGCTCCGGTGACCGCGTCCCCGTCCGGGTCGCTGACGCTGGCGGCGAAGGCCACCGGCTCCGAGACCTCGACGGTCGGGTCGCCCGAGGGCGACGTGATGGTCCCCTGCGGCGGCTGGTTCGAGGACGACGCCGGCGTGCCGTCGTCAGCCACCGCGAGCACGAAGACCGCGTCACCCGACTGGTTCTCGACCAGCGACAGGTATCCGAAGACCGGGCCGTCGGCGGTGAACTCCACCGTCGCGTTGGCCGCCGGCGTGGCGGCGCGGCCGATCAGCGAGAAGGCGTTGGACTGGGAGAAGCCACGGGGCGGCAGGGTCACCGTCGCCTCGCCCAGCAGCACGGCCGCGTTGGCGTCCCAGACCTTGACCGTCACCGTGGTGGTGGCGAGACCCGGGTTGAGGAAGCCCACGTTGGCGCGGAAGCCGGTGGGTGTGGGGTCGTTGACCAGTCCCAGCAGGAGACCCTGCTGGAGGGCGGCGGACTCCGGCACCCCGAGAATCGTCTGCCCGAACGTGCCGACCGCCGCATCGCCGGCGTTGAAGGTCCGGGAGACCGCAAGGAAGGGTCCGCTGCCGCGCATCCTGACCCCGCCCGCGCCGCCGGCAGCGAGGGTCTGGCCGACCAGGTCCTCCAAGCGGACTCCGCGCCGAGGGGGCACCGTCACCTGGACCTCGGACGCCGCGGAGTTGTCGGACCCTCCCGGCAGCCACGACAGGAAGACCGTCACCGCCTGCTCGGGGTCCGGGTTGAAGAGCACAGCGTCGGTGAGGAAGAAGGTCTCGTTGAGGCCCGGCGTCGAGGCCGCGGCGGGGAGGTAGAGCACGTTCTCCTGGGCGGCGGCGACGGCCGCGATGGCGAGCGCGAGAACGAGACAGCACAGGGCTCGGCGCATGGGTCCCCCCGAGAGACGCTGACGGCCGGGGCCGCCGTTCTAGATCGGATCCGTGAGGTCCGTCACCGGGTACTGTGCGGGCTGCGCAGGAAACGAGACACCATCTCACAGGATCACCCCTCCCACGCCGACGCCCCCGCCGCCCGTCGTGGGCGGAGGATCAGGCCTCGCCGGGCCCGGCGTCGTTCCCGAGCCGGTCGGACCGGCGGCGGAGGAGGTGGGCTACGGCGACGCCGGTGAACGCCAGGGCGGCGACGATGTGCGTCCAGCTCCAGACCGCCCGCCAGCCCTCGGAGACCGTCACCTGGACCAGGGAGCCCGACACCACCATCGGGGCGAAGGTGGTGGCGAGCGCGACCCCGGTCCGGCGACGGCGCGAGCCGTTGCGCAGGCCGTTGGCGACGTGGCGGCGCCACACCAGCGCCACCGCGAAGACCAGCAGCGGCGCGGCGAGCACGTGGAGGTGCTGCACGTGGGGCTGCCAGGGGTGGCTGACCACCGCGAACTCGTCGGCGGGCTCGAGCAGCTCCCGCATCACGAGGTAGACCATTCCCGAGCCGGCGACCAGCAGCGTCGCCACCCGCAGCAGGAGGGCCTCGCCGCGGCTCACGGCGCGGTCGGCCCGGGGCTGGTCGCCACCCGGTGGACGGCGAGCACCCGGCGCACCGCAGCGGTGGTCGCCACCGCGGTCAGGGTCGCGCCGGTCACCGGGCGGATCGCCCGCTTGAGGTCGAGCTCGCCGTCCAGGGCCCGGCCCTCGAACTGGGCGTACCAGCGCTCGCGGGGCAGGTACTCGGGGGGCTCTCGGAAAGCGACCACCTCCACCCGGCGGACGGTCCCGTCCGGCTCGACCGCCACCATCAGCGACTCCGGCAGGGTCCGCACGCGGTGGGTGTCGAGGTAGGCCCACCCGACCACCTCGCCGTGGCGGCGGGCGGTGTAGCGGGTGACCACCGCGCCCTGGCCCTGCTCGCCACTGGCGGTGGCGACCTCGGCGAGCTGGACCTCGGTCAGGAAGAGGCTCTCCCGCTCCACATCGGCCCCGGGAAAGGCGAGCGACACCGCCTCCTCGACGGTGGGCAGGCCTCCGGCCGCCGCCGCCGTGGCGAACACCAGCAGGGCCGCTCCCGCTGCGAGCGCTAGAAGATGTAGCCGAACGCCACATTGAGCTGGTCCACCCCGGTCTCCGCCCGGGTGTCCACGTCCTGCCAGTCGAGCTTCAGGACCAGCTGGGGAATCGGCGCATAGGCCAGGCCGAGGGTGAGGATCCGCTGGTCGTTCGCGGGGTCCGCCGACCAGCCCGCCGGCACCGCGGCCTGGGTGTCGACCTCCTCCCAGCGGGCGAAGGGGATCAGCGAGCCGCGCCCGCCGCGGCCGGAGAGGAGGTCGTACCCGCCCTCGAGGTACCAGCCGTCGATGCTCTCGCCCACCGACCGGCTGCCGCTGAGCCCGAGAGCGTGGTTGAGCTCGGCGACGTCGTCGAGCTCGGCCCGGGTGTAGAGGCCGCGCAGCTGCAGCCCCCGCCAGCGCCAGTCGGCGTGGCCCTCCCAGAGCAGCGTCGTGACCCCGATCGTCCGAGCCGTCGCCGGCCGCCAGGCCCTGACCGGAGTCGCCGAGGTAGAGCGAGCCGCCGAGGGTCAGCCC
Organism: uncultured Acidobacteriota bacterium; assembly: GCA_963714745.1. Lineage (GTDB taxonomy): Bacteria > Acidobacteriota > Thermoanaerobaculia > Thermoanaerobaculales > Sulfomarinibacteraceae > CAVQPK01. The sequence goes on along the minus strand of CAVQPK010000002.1, from coordinate 2,015,656 downwards.
CGGCACGCCGGTCCAGTCGAGCCGCCCGGTGACGGCGAGGTCCTCGGCCTTGGCCTTCGAGCCCTTCTGGCGGCCGCCCCGCAGGCCCGCGGCCGAGAAGCCGCCCGCGTCGAAGCCGTTGACCAGGTAGACCCGGTAGCTGAGGTCGCCGGCGTCGCCGAAGACCCCGAAGCCGTTCTCCCGCCAGGTGGACGGGATGATGCGCTGCTCGCTCAGCGGACGCTTCGCGGACAGGAACGTCGTCGGCTCGTGGAGCTCGTTGACGAAGCCCATCGGGCACCAGCACGCAGCCCGGCGCGCGGCGCCGTGGTCCGGGCGATAGCGCCAGTCGAGGTAGGCGAACTCGAGCGAGACCTCCCCGTCGCCGCCGGTGGTCGAGTGCTCGAACTCGATCTCGGTGTTGAGCAGGAAGCGGTCGTCGAACTTGTAGCCGAAGTACACGATGGCGCGCAGGGCGTCGAAGCTGTCGGTCGCGCCCGACGGCGCGCCGTCGTCGCGCGGTCGTCGAAGCTCTCGTAGAGGAACTCGCCGTAGCCGCCGATCGAGACCCCCTGGTCGACCCGGTAGACCTTCGAGGCCGCCGGGCCGAAGCCCGTCCAGCGAGGTCTCGGCCCGCACCGTGCGCTCGCCGACCTTGAGGTCCTCGACCTCGGCGGCGAGCAGGCCGAGGCGACGCTCGAGCTCGTCGAGCCGCTCGACCGCCGTGCGCTCCGCGTCGACCTTCATGGCCGCGACCTCGGCCCGGAGCCGGGCGAGCTCCGCTTCGAGGGCGTCGAGCCGTCCCTCGTCGGCCGCGGCCGTCCCCCACCCCCCGATCGTCACAGACACCGCCAGCCAGACGGCCGGCGCAAACCTCGTCCCGCTCATCGTGCCCTCCCTTGAAACGAGCCGCCGGAACGGCTCGCGACACGCTCGATCACCACCCCCGGCGCGATCCCGACGATCCGGCCGGCCGCTTCCCGGGTCGCCAGCAGCCGCAGCCGACCGCCCTCCAGCCGGGCGAGCACCGCCTCCACCCCAGGGTGCCGCGCCAGCCAGGCGGGCGCGTCGGCGTCCATCACCGCGAGCGCGGTAGCGAGGCAGTCGGCGGCGATCGGATCCGCCGACAGCACCGTCGCGCTGCCCCCGATCTCCGCCGGCCGCCCGCTGCGCGGGTCGAGCAGGTGACCGAAGCGCCGGCCGCCGGCCTCGACGCGCCGGACCGTGTTGCCCGAGGTCGCCACCGAGCCGGTCCCGATCTCGATCGCGGCGACCGTGACCTCACGCCGCTCCGGGTGGGCCAGCCCGACCACCCGGGTCGGACAACGGCCTCCGGCCGCCAGCTGGCCGCCGAGGTCGAGCCACACGCAGGCATCCGAGCGCGTCAGCGCCGCGAGCGCGTCGGCCAGGGCCGCACCCTTGCCGAAGCCGCCCTCCTCGAGCACCAGCGACCCGCTCAGGCGTCGCGCGCGTCGGCCGTCGAGCTCGAGCCGGTCGGCGCGGGACGCGGCGCGGGCCGCCTCCAGCTGGTGCGCGGTCGGCACCCGCCCCCCAGACCGCAGCCCCCAGGCCTCGACCAGCGGACCCAGCGCGGGGCTGAAGGCGCCGTCTGTCGCGCGCCACCACCGTCGGGACTCGGCGAGGTCGCGGGCGAGCGCGGGCGACAGCCGCTGCCACTGCCCGACCGGCGCCCGGTTCAACCGCGCCAGCTCGGTGTCGTCTCTCCAGGTCGACAGGCGCGCCTCGGCGGCCTCCACCGCGCGCACCGCGCGCTCGGCCGCAGCCCCGGCCTGACCTGGCCGGTCTGCCTCGGCCCTGACCTCCATCCAGGTCCCCATCACCGACACCCGGCGCACCGCCTCCTCGGCGCCGGATGCCGCGGCCAATCCGCCGGCGAGCAGGCAGCCCAGCCCGAGGCGTGTCACGCGATGGAGACTCCGTCGCGGGGTCGAGTCACGGCTCGGCTCGAAGGTGGATGCCACGGTCCCTCCGCTCTCCAGGACAGAGGCGCTCCGTCTCCGACCAGCGAACCACGCGCCGGTTCCGGGGCGCCCCCCTCGGTAAGACGTTAAGCATAGTTGACGTTTCTGTCAAGCCGCGACTGTCCGCCGCCGGTCGGCCGCCATACGACGCGGCTCGCGACCGGGCGACGGCGAGTCGGGTCCCGCCGCTCAGCCAGCGCCCCGGCCGACCGGCGCCACCCGCCGGGAGGCGGGCGCGGGCGTGTTCGCCCGCACCGGGGCGATCAGGCCGAGGGTGCCCCCTGCGTCGAGCCGGACGCCCTGCCACGGTCCGACGGCGAGCGGCGCCGAGCCCTGGAGGAGGGCGGCGCGCACCAGCTCGACCGTGAGCTCCGGATCGACGCTCTTGAGCAGCGCCGCGGTCCCGGCAACGAAGGGCGCCGCCATCGAGGTCCCGCTCCAGGTCCCGTAGCGGTCGCCGTCGAGGGCGCCCAGAATCTCCTCACCGGGCGCCGCGACCCCGACCAGGCCCGACCGGTTGGCGAACGAGGCCAGGGTCGACGCGCCGTGGGCGACCGCGGTGACCCCGATGACGTGGCTGTCGGAGGCCGGAAAGGGCACCACCTCGGCGCCGTCGTTGCCCGCCGAGGCGACCACCACGATGCCGCCGGGCCGCGGCACGCTCGAGCAGCAGGTCGACCGCCGCCGACCGGCGCTGGTAGACCAGCGAGAGGTTGATCACGTCCACCTCGGCCGTCGATCGCGTGGGCGAGCCCGACGGCGAGGGCGAAAGCCGATGCCCCCGCCGTCGTCGTCGAGCACGCGGATCGGCAGCAGCGCGGCGCCGGGAGCGACCACGGCCACCACCGACGCGACGAAGGTGCCGTGGCCGGCGGCCTCGTCGATCTCCCCGTCCCCGTCGGAGTCGATCCCGTCGCGGGTCTCCCATGGCGAGTCGTCGCCGTCGACCAGGTCGATCCCGCCCGACAGGAGCCGGCCGCGCAGGGTCGCGTGATCCGGGTCGAGGCCGCCGTCGATCAGGGCGACCGTCGCCCCTCGTCCGCTCGCCCGCACCGCCGCCCCGCGGACGTTGGCCACGGTGGCCGCCTCCTGGGTACGCAGGAAGAGCATGCCGGAGCGACCGTCAACAATCGGATAGCGGCGGCGCACGGACTCCGGATCGCGGAACCGGTAGTTGGGCTCGACCGCGGCGACGTCCGGATCCGCCGCGACCGCCGCCAGGAGGTCGTCGTCAAGCTCGTCGGCCCAGCGCAGCAGCACTGCCAGGTCGCCCACAGTCGCCACCAGCTGCGCCCCGACCCGGTCGGCGAGGGCGGCCGGGTCGGCGCCCTCGGCGAGCACGGCCACCGCCTCGCGGGGCTCGAAGTCCTCACCCTCGACTCCCGCCAGCCGGGCGTCGTCGCAGCGCACCTCGCGGGCGATCTGGCGACCGAGGCGGTCGTGAAAGACCTCGGCCTCGATCTGCCAGCCCGGGGCGACGTCCTGCCAGCGGTCGCCGTCGCCCTTCCACTCGGTGAGCCCGTCGTGGAGCAGCCCCTCGCCGCCCACCAGCTCGAGGGCGGTGTCCGTGATCGCCGCCACCGTGCCGTAGACCTCCCCGTACCCCTGTCCGGAGCCGGCGTCGCCCTCGTACTCGAGCTTCCGCACGAGGTGGCTGCCGTCGGCCAGTCTGAGGGCCTCGAGCTCGAGATACTGCCCGACCGCCAGACCCTCGAAGCTCCCGATCACGGGGTCGAAGCGGGTCGAGGCCTCGACCCGGTAGGTTCGGCCGTCGACCATCGAGAAGCGGTCGGGGGGTGCGATCCCCGTCACCCGCGAGCGTGACTCGAACCTGATCCCGGGAGAGTCGCCGCCGCCACCACCGTCGTCGCCGCCGTCGTCGTCCCCTCCCGCCTCCACCAGGGTCACGTTCTCCGCGGCGAGCTCGGATCCCTGCACCAGCCACTCACCCTTGACCCGGACCACCATGCCGACCTGGAGCTCCGGCCATCCCCCGAGGCCGCCCTCCCACTCGGTGGCATCGTCGGTGCCGACCGTGACCAACCCGTCGAGCACCAGGCTCGCCGGCGCCACGGTGGCGGTGACCGTTCCGATCAGCTCGACCCCCTCCGCGGCCGAGTGCTCGTGTGCCGTCGCGGGCAGGGCAGGGGCCAGCAGGCAGGCGGCCAGCACCAGACAGCTCCGGGCGGCCCTGCAGCGAGATCTTCTTCGTGAGAGGGTTCGGGTCATGCCTGCCTCCAGGATCGCACGTCGCCGTAGAGGTGGAAGCTCGCCCATCCCGCGGGGTGCGGATCGACGGCGCGCAGCCGGGCGAGGGCGGACCGGTAGGCCTCGCCGGGGCTCCCGCTCACCTCGAGACCGTCGTGGAACGCGATCCCGAAGTCATGGGCGGTGCGATCCTCCACCCACGCCGTCGGCCCCACCACCGTCCGCACCCCCCGTCCGAGCAGCACCCTCAAGAACCCCTCGTAGCGGGAGGCGTCGCCGCTCCCGATGCGCAGGCCCGAGCACACCCCGAAGGTGACCAGCCGGGCCGTCACCGGCGTTGCGGCAAGGTCGTGGACGGTGACGAAGCCGTCGCCGAGCCGGAGGCCCGAAGCTCCCGGCGTGCTGTCGAGGAAGACCGCGTGGCCCGCAAGATGCACCAGGTCGGCGGTGGCCAGGGCGTCGAGAAAGGTCGCCCGGCTCGCCGACCGCGCGACCCGCGCTCGGGGTCTTCCGGCGGCCAGTGCTTCGAGCTCCGCCTCGACCAGCGGCGGCCGGTCGGCGATGCCGGCAACCAGGGCCTGGCGGCGCGGCGCCGTCGGCGCGACCGCGAGCACGGCGTCGACCGCCGCCGCCCCGGGAACCAGCGAGACCACGCCGTGGTCGATCAGGTGGCGCCCGTCGCCGGCGATCAAGGCCGCCCACGGAACGTGGTGCAGCAGGTCGTGCGGCGCGATCCACAGCACCTCCCAGGGCTCGCTCTCGATCGGCGCCAGGAGCAGCTCGCCGAGCCGCCCGAGCCTCGCTTCGAGCGCCGTGCGGCGCGCCCCGCGGCCGCCCGGATCGGCCCAGGGGTGGGTGTCGAGATGGAAGCGCACCGAGTCGACCAGCCTCGTGATCCCGGCCATCACGCCGGACAGACGCCGCATCCGGATCCGCCTCCGGGCGATCGTCAGCACCACGAGGTCGTTGCCAGTCACGAGGTACTCGGCGAAGAGGTGGCCGGGGGACAGTCGGCGGACCAGGGAGGCTGCCCGCCAACCTGGCCAGGCCGGAGCCAGCTCCGGCCGCGACCGCTGCAGCTCCGACTCGAGCCGCACCAGCTCGCCCTCGACGTGCCGCAGCTCGGCGCTCGACCACAGCCCGGACTGGCGCACCCTCGGCTCGTCCTCGCCCTCCGCCAGCTCGAGCAGCGCGGCGAGGGTCCGCCGCAGCTCGCTCCAGCGCGCGAAGGCGTCGTCGTTCGCCGTCGTGGCGCTCCGCCCCAGCTCGTCGAGCAGCCAGCCCGACTTGAGGGTGTGGACCAGCTCGAGACACCGACGCCGGTCGCCCGGACCATCGCGCTCGACCAGTCGCTGCACCAGGTCCAGGTAGACCTCGCCGCGGCTGCGCAGGAACGCCGTCCGGTCGGCCGAAGCGACCAGCCGGCCGTGCACCCGGTCGGCCTCGCGGACCGCCCGCCGCGCCAGGCGCAGCGCCTCGCCGGGCTCGCTGATGGCGCCAGCCAGCACGTGGGCGGCGGTCATCCGCGGCCAGGGGCCCGAGCGGCGAAAACCCAGGACCTCCCGGGCCAGGCGCGCCGCGCGGCGCGTCTGGCCCAGCTCCAGGCACCGTCGTGCGCTCCAGGCCAGCCCGACCGCTCCGCGGTGGGCCAGGCCCCGCGCTCGGAGCCGGCGCGCCGCCCGCTCAAGGGCCCGGGCTCCGACCTCGGCTCCGACCAGCGCGAGGTCAATCTCGAGCATGTCGGACTGCGCCCCCCAGCGGGCGCCCCGGAGCGACGTCCGCGCCTCGGCCGCGGCCTCCGCGACGGGCGTCCCCCGCCCGAGCTCGGCGACCGCGAGCAGACGCACGGCACGCGCCCGCTCCAGCTCGAGACCCAGGCGGTCTGCCTCCTCCACCACCGGGCGCAGCCGCGCGGCGGCGGTCCCGGGCCTGCCGAGGGTCAGTTCGGCCGACGCCAGCTCCAGCCGTGCGGAGAGCGCGATCAGGCGCGCGCCGATCGGCTCGGCCCGCTCGATCACCTCGAGCCACCCGCGCAGGGCGTCATCGACTCGGCCGAGCGCGAACTCGGTCTCGGCGAGGTTCGACCTCGCCTGCAGCTCGAGGGCCTCGAGCCCTCCCCGCCCGGGCCTGCTCGATCACCCGGCGGTGACCCGCAGCCGCCTCGTCGAAGCGTCCCGCGCTGCCGGCGACGTTGGCGAGGTTGGCCTCGACGAGCAGGTAGCGGGCCGCGTCGGCGATCGGGTCGAAGGCCCGCTGGGCGCGCCGCCACAGGTGCACCGCCCGGTCGACCCGGTCGGCGGCGTCCTCGGCGCAGGCCAGGTTGGCGAGCGCGATCGCCGCCCGCGTCCCGTCGCCCCGCGCCGCGAACCGCGCCTGGAGGTTCCCCGCCAGACGCCGGGCGCGGGCGAGGTCGAGACGCTCACCCAGCACGTCGATCAACGACAGCCGGACGCGATCGGCCAGCTCGGGACGGCTGCTGCGGGAGAAGGCGCGCGCCGCGGAGCGCAGCAGCGACTCGGCTCCTGCGAGGTCGCCCTCGAGCAGCCGCACCGTCGCCGCCGACCACTCCAGCCACGGACGCAGCGCCCGCGGGCCCGGCGACCGTTCGAGCAGCGCCTCGCTCCAGCGTCGGGCCCCCTCCGGCCGGGACCGGGCCAGACCCTCGGCGTGGGCCCGCAGGTGATCACCCGCCGACGCGGCGCCCTCGGTCAGAGGCGCGGACCGGACGACCTCCGGCAGCAGCTCGCCGTGAACGGCCATCGCCCCGCGCCTTCAGTCCACGCCCTCGCGGACGTCCACCAGGGGAACAACCAGGCCCTGCTCCGGGCTCTCGAGCTCGAGCCGGTAGCGGCCGGGGTTGACCCGCACCGCGAACTCGCCGAGCTCGTCCGTCACGTCCTCGATCACCTCGCCGGCCTCCCCGTGGAGCGTGAGACGACCGGCGCCGGAAGGGACCCCCGAGGCGGTGACCTGTCCGAGCAGCCGGAAGCCGCCGGGCTCGTCGCGCGCCTGCAGGGTCAGCCGGAGCTCGCCGGCCTCCCACTCCCAGAGGCGCGCGGCCGGACCCCGCACGCCGACCGGCGCCAGGGCGGTCGAGCGCAGCAGCCGCGCGACCACACCCGGGGCGCGGCGGTGCCCGCCGGAGGTCCGCAGCATCGTCCGCAGCAGGTGCCGCTCGCCGTCGTCGATGCCGTGCGCCTCGAGCTCCTTGAGCCCGCTCAGCATCTCCCGCCAGGTCTCGAGCCGACCGGCGCACAGCGAGCAGACGCGCAGGTGCTCGTCGCCCGACATCGGACCCTCGCCCGAGACCCTCGCCGTCAGCTCGTCATCCTTGAGGTGCCTCACCGCCCCCTCCGTCCGTACTGTGTCGCGCGGCGCCCGCCCGAGACACCTTCTCGAAGGCCTTGCGCAGCCGCTCCAGGCAGCGCCGCCTGATCGGCCCGATCGAGGTCGGCGACAGACCCTCGGCCTCCGCCACCTCCTGGTAGGACTGCGGCGGGTCAGCCAGCTCGAGCCGGCGCAGCAGGCGCTGGCAGCGGGCGTCGATACGGACGAACGCCCGCCGCAGGATGGCGAGCCGCTCATCGCCGATCAGGCGGTCGTCGATCGCGCCGTCGTCGACCGCGGTGACCGGGCTCAGCTCCTCGCCGCCGCGGCGCTGGCGAATCGTCTCGAGGGCCTGGAGGCGGGCCACGCCCGCCAGCCACCCGGCGAGCTTGGCCGGCTCGCGTAGGCTGCCGAGTCGCCGCAACGCCACCAGCGCGACCCGCTGGAGCACCTCGCGCGCCTCCTCGGAGTCGCAGCCCACTCGGCGCGAGATCGCCCTGACCAGCGGTCCGTACCGCAGCCACACACTCTCCCAGGCGGCCTCGTCACCCTTCAGGCAGGCCACCACCAGTGCGCGGTCGGTCGCGCGGACCTCGTTCCATTCTGCGCTGTCGGTCATCTCTTCGATCCTGAAACTCGAACGCATGACGAGCCGACGGCATTCTCCGTCGGTCACCAAAACCGGCCGGCCGCGCGGGTGCGCGACCGGCCGGCCGCCGTGTGCGCCGGTTCGCTCTCAGTCCTCGAGCTTCACCTTGCGCGCATCCATCGCCCCGTCGTCGGCCACGATCCCCTCGGCCTCGACGAACATCCCCGGCTCGAGGTCGCCGATCCCGGTCAGGCCCTCCAGCCACAGGGTCGCGCCGCTCACCCGGACGAGCACCGTCCCGCCCGCGGTCGCGAGCTCGAAGCTGTCGGCGCCGATCCCCCCGATCGCGCCCTTCAGCTCGACCTCCATACCGCCGTTGTCGTCACCGGCGCGGGACACCCCGGTCAAGGTCCCGGAGAGAACCAGCGTTTCGGCGGCGTCGAACCACTGGACGACGCGCAGTTCTTCGACCGGCTGCAGCTCGGGGGGCAGCGGGTCCTCGCTGTCGGGCCACTCGAGCTTGAGCGCAGCCTGACCGACGAGATCGGCGGTGCGCAACCCGGCCGCGTGGCCGTCGACCACGATCCGGTAGCGCGTTCCGGGATCGAGCCCGGTGGCGCGGGTCTCGAACTCCTGCCGGCCGTCCGCCTCACGCTCAACCTTGGCGATTCCGGTTGCCCGGCCTGGGCCATCGAGCGCGATGCGCTCCTCGTGCAGCGCCGAGCCGCCGTCGTTCCCGGTCCGGGTGGAGAAGCGACCGTCGAGCACGAACGCCCGCGAGTCGTCGAGCACCGACGCGGCGCGCAGCTTCTCCGCGCGCGGCAGCATCCGGCCGCCCGCAGCCCGGATGGGCGGGGGTCGACCGCACACGGGGGACCGGAACGGGCGGGGGCGACGAGCCGCGGCCTCTCGCCCGACGCGCCTCCGCCTCGGCCCCTGCCGCAGGCCAGCACGGGCTCTCTGTCCTGTGGCTAGCTCAGGTGCTCGAGCACGATCCGGATCCCGATCCCGATCAGCACCAGGCCCCCGAGCAGCTCCATCGGGCGCCCGAAGCGACGCCCGAGCCGCGCGCCGAGCCGGATGCCCGCGAAGGACAGCCCGCCCGTGACCACCCCGATGACCACGCTCGGCTGCCAGATCTCCACCTCGAGCATCGCCAGGCTGAAGCCGACCGCCAGCGCGTCGATGCTGGTGGCGACTGAGAGCGCGACCATGGTCAGGCCGCGCGACGGGTCGGCCGGCACGGCGCCAGGGTCACGGTCGAGCGCCGACCGGATCATCCGGCCGCCGACCAGGGCGAGCAGCGCGAAAGCGATCCAGTGGTCGAAAGAGGCGACACGCTCGGCGATCGCGGCGCCGGCGAACCACCCGATCACCGGCATCATCGCCTGGAAGAGCCCGAAGTGGAACGCCAGCCGGACCGCCGGCCGAAGACCGGCGACCGAGCCGGCGGCCCCCGCCGCCAGGGACACGGCGGACGCGTCCATGGCCAGCCCGACGGCGATGGCGAGGATCTCGAGCAGCCGCATCAGCCTCGACCCGACATTCGACCGACGTGCATCTGGCCCCCTCCTTGTCGACGGACGCACGCAGCGCATGATAGGAGATTGCGCCGCTTCGACCCACCACCGACGTCACTCCCCGGTCGGAGGGTCTTGCGGTCGATGCGGGCTAGGGCAGCGTCCCGACGTAGCCCTCCCGGGCGGTCGCGCGGTAGCCGTCGACCTCGACCCGGATGGTCCGGTACTTGCGGTCGCCGACCCCGGAGGTGGTGAAGGAGATCAGGAAACGCGAGCTGAGCTCCCGGAGCAGCTCGTCGACCGCTGCCGGCATCTCCGCGGTCGACGGAACCCGCCGGTAGCGCCCGCCCGAGGCCTCGGCGAGACGCTCGAGCACCGCCTCGTAGGACGGCCCCGAGGCGCCCGCGGGAGGCGGCGGAGGCTCGACCCCGAGCACGTAGACCGGCGTCGAGAGCCCGTGCGCGATCTCGGCAGCCTGCTCGATGCCGAGCCGAGAGGCGTTGTCGACTCCGTCGGTCAGGAGGATCACCGCTCGCCGGGGGTGGGTCGCCTTGTCCATCACCTCGGGCACCCGCTGGAGCATGTCGTACAGCGCGGTGGTGCTCCACGGCTTGAGGGTCTCGAGCACCCGGGGCAGCAGGTACCAGCCCATCCCGAACGGGAAGCGCTCGAGCACGCGCTCGTCGCCGAAGGTCCACAGCGCGACCTGGTCGTCCGGCCGGCGCACGGTGAGGAAGGCGCCGACCAGACGGCGGCAGGCGTCGAGCTTGTGCCCTGCCATCGAGCCCGAGGTGTCGAGGATGAAACCCAACGAGAGCGGGAGGTCGTTCTCCCGCGCGAGGTCCTGGATGGTGACCTCGAGACCGTCGACGAAGAGCCTGAACTTGTCCCGGGGCACGGTGTCGACGACTCGGCCCTTGGCATCGCGCACCGTGACCGGCACCACCACCGCGTCGACCGCCAGCTCACCCCGGTACTGGGCGAGAAGCGGCGCCGCTGCCACGAGCGACACGACGAGGGTGAGCGCGAGCCGACGCATCCCGATCAGTGGGCCTGCTCGCCGGTCTGCCCGCGCAGGGCGTCGCCCGGATCGCGCCCGCAGGAGGTGCGGTAGCGGTCGCCGTAGCCGGGCACGCCGCCCGTCGACTCGTCCAGGAACATCCGCTCGATGCGGTGCATCGGCACGAACTGGGTCGAAGGTGCGAGCATCGCCGGCTCACCCGACGCTTCCTGGCGGAACCAGTCGTCAACCGAGTTGAGGTCGAGGCCCCGGACCACGACGCCGAGCGCGTCGACACGAAGCAGCAGTCCCCACATCTTCTCCTTGGGGTTGCAGCAGTGCAGCACGATGAGGGCGCCGGCCTCGAGATCGCTCACCCGCACAGTCTACTCCGGCGACTGCGCCGGCCGGCGGCGGCCGCACCGCCATCGCCGGTCGCGCGTGGCGCCGGTCACCCGAGCGTTGCACAAACCGCCGGAAGTGGCACCGCGGCAAGCGACCAGCGCGGGGCGAACGGCCTGGGACGCCGCAGCCGGGTCACTCGTGATGGTGCTCACCGGCGGGCTGGCTCAGCTCCAGCAGCACTCCTCCGGTCGACTTGGGGTGGACGAAGCACACCAGGCAGCCGTGCGCTCCGGCCTGGGGCTCCTCGCTGAGCAGGCGGTGGCCGGCCGCGGAGAGGCGCGCCATCGCCGCGCGGATGTCGTGGACGTGGAGGCAGAGGTGGTGAAGGCCCGGACCGCGCTTCTCGAGGTGCTTCGCGATCGGCGACTCGGGACCGGTGGGCTCGAGCAGCTCGAGGCGGCCGTCGCCGACCGGCAGGAAGGCCACCTTCACGCCCTGCTCGGGCACCTCGTCGGTGCCCGTCACCTCGAGCCCGAGCGCCCGGTAGAAGGCCGAGCCCTGCTCGAGCGACTCGACCGCGACTCCGATGTGGTCCAGCGTGAGGTCGTCCATCCCACCCTCCGACCGCCCACGATAGGGTCTCGTGCGCCCCCGGGCAAGGGGAATACCACAGAGGCACAAAGAGCACGGAGGACACAGAGATCCGCCACCCACCCGGAGAGCGGATTCCACCTCGCGCTTCGGCGCGAGGTGGAATCGGGCTCTGGGCGGGAGGGGGCTCTGCGCTCCTGTGTGTCTCTGTCTCTGTGGTCTTCACCTACCCGTGGGCGGTGTCGCCGTGAGGGGCGAGGCGGCGCAGGATCTCGCGGGCGATCACCAGGCGCTGGATCTCGCGAGGTGCCCTCGCCGATGGTGCACAGCTTGGCGTCGCGCCACAGCCGCTCGACCGGGTAGTCCTTGGTGTAGCCGTAGCCGCCGTGGATCTGGATCGCCTCCTCGGCGACCCTGACCGCCACCTCGGAGGCGTAGACCTTGGCCATCGACGACTCGAGCGTGGTCTGCTGACCGCGGTCCTTCATCGCCGCCGCCCGCCAGGTGAGCAGCCGCGCCGCGTCGACCTGGGTCGCCATGTCGGCGAGCTTGTGGCGGATCGCCTGGAACGAGCTCAGCTGGCGACCGAACTGCTCGCGCACGGTCGAGTACTCGACCGCGGCGTCGAGAGCGCCGCGGGCGATGCCCACCGACAGCGCCGCGATCGAGATCCGGCCGCCGTCGAGGATCTTCATCGCCTGCACGAAGCCGTCGCCCTCCCCACCGAGCAGGTAGCCCGCCGGCACGCGGCAGTCCTCGAGCACCAGCGACGAGGTGTCGGAGCAGCGCATGCCGAGCTTGTTCTCCTTCTTGCCCGGCGACACGCCGGTCGCGGTCGAAGGGCACGAAGAACGCCGAGATCCCGTGGTGCCCGCCCTCCCGCGAGGTCCGCGCCATCACCACGCAGCAGTTGCCCACGGTGGCGTGGGTGATGAAGTTCTTCGAGCCGTTCAGCACCCACTCGCCGCCGTCCAGCACCGCCGTGGTGCGGGTGCCCCCGGCATCCGACCCCGCCTCGGGCTCGGTCAGGCCCCAGGCCCCGATCCACTCTCCGGACGCCAGCTTGGGCACGAACTCGCGCTTGAGCTCCTCCGAGCCGAACTGGTAAAGGTGATTGGTGCACAGGCTGTTGTGGGCCGCGACCGAGAGCCCGACCCCGCCGTCGGCGGCGCCGAGCTCCTCGAGCACGAGCTCGTACTCGACGTAGCCCAGACCCGCGCCGCCGTACTCCTCCGGGATGATCACCCCGAGCAGGCCGAGCTCGCCGAGCTTCGCGAACAGCTCGCGGGGGAAGTGCTGGCGCTCGTCCCAGTCGGCGGCGTGGGGCGCGACCTCGTTACGGGCGAGGTCCCGCACCATGTCCCGGATCGCGATCTGGTCGTCGGTGAGCTCGAAGTCCACGGCGCCTCCTTGCGCGATCAGGTCTTGAGATCGTTCAGGGCCCGCCTATTGTAACGCCGCGCGGCGTCAAACCCTGCCTCACAGCGCGGGCTGTGCCCGCGCTGTGGTTCAGCTCCCGGCCTCGAGCCAGGTCGTGACGTCGGCGAGGGGCTTCTTGGGGATCGCGGGCACGGTGCAGTCGGCGGCCGGGTAGCCGACCGGAAAGAGGATGAACGGCCGCTCGTTGGCCGGCCGGCCGAGGATCTCGGCCAGGAACCGCATCGGCTGCGGGGTGTGGGTGAGGGTCGCCAGGCCCATCCCGTGGAGCGCGGCGATGAACAAGCCGCAGGCGAGGCCGACGCTCTCCTGGACGTAGTAGTTGGAGATCTTCTCGCCCCCGGGGCCGACCCCGAAGATCTCCTTGAACACCGCCACCAGCCAGGGCGCGGTCTCGAGGTAGGGCTTCTCCCAATCGGTCCCGAGCGGGGCGAGGGCCGCGAGCCACTCCGGGGTCGCGCGTCCGCCCTCATAGAACTCGCGCTCCTCGACCTCGGCCGCCTGTCGGATGCGCCGCTTGACCCCGGGGTCCGACACCGCCACGAAGTGCCATGGCTGGCGGTTGGCCCCCGACGGTGCGGTGTGGGCGGTGGCGATCGCGAGCTCGATGCACTCCCGCGGGACCGGGTCGGGCGAGAACGACCGGACCGAGCGCCGGGTGCGCATGGTGGCGAGGAAGGCGCGCCCGCGCTCCAACATCTCGGCCTCGGGCCGGCGGCGGAACTCCAGCGGAATGTGCGGGTACTTCATGGCGTGAGCATAGCGCGTCGGCGCCAGTGGGAACGCCACTCAGAGGACCCGTCGCGGGCGGCTGGATGCCCTCGCCCCCGTCGGCGCGTCCTGGAGCACGGGACGACCGTGACCCGTCTCCCGATCGCGGCCGCCCCGCGCGTCGCCTGCCGCCCGGTCCCGGACCGGAACCACCGCGGACCCTCCGGCCCGCTCCGACGTGGGGCTCGAGGCTCGACGGACGCTCTCGTTCCCGGGAATCGGGATAGGGGGGCGCCTCACGGCGCCCCTCCTCCCACACCACCGTGCCGACGGGTCACGTACACGGCGGTTCGGCTGGTTACGCCCCGGAGAGAGGCTCCAGACGAGGCAGCCCGAGCGAGTCGAAGTAGGCGTTTCGGATAGGTAGGCCGGAAGCTGCTCGACGGTCATCCCGTCCACCCCCGGCACTCCCCGGTTTCCCCTCACTCGTCGCAACGCCCGCTTCATGTTCTCCCGCTCCACCACCTCCTCCATGACCCTCTCTCTCGGCACTGGACTCTCGGTCGATGCTCCGCCATGTCCGCTTCGGTCCCTCTGCCGCTCGGCGTCCATGAGTCACACCTCCTACTCGCCCCCCAACCGTTCGGGCCTTCCCCTCTCCGGGTACTACGCCCTCTGCTGACTTCTGCAGCGCGGTCAGAGAGCCTCTCGACCCCCTCAGTCGCTCTCGCGACACGCTGCAGACCTCCCGGGGTAAGCTCGACAGCCTTCCGTGCCCGTCCGCCGGATCTACGCTCCGCGCTCTCTCGGTGGATATGGACTTCGTGGTGGATCGGCCACTCGTCCGGCGCTCACGCCTCGTATCCGGTTCGTGTTCCTCGGCGCGCACGTTTGCTCCACGCTTCCTTCAGACCCCACCTCGCGGTGACGCCCTTGCGCTTCGCTATCCCTTCGCCTCCACCAGGCTGGGAAGAGGACTCTCACCTCCAAGCTGCCGAGCATGCCCGGCACATGGTCCTTCGACTCGCTCGCTGGCGCTCGCTCGCTCAGAATGACGGGAAAGGGGGCTGGCGCTCGGTGCTCGAGAGAGCTTACGTTTCCCGGAGGAGATCCTTCGACTCGCTCGCTGGCGCTCGCTCGCTCAGGATGACAGGAAAGGGAGCTGCCGCTCGCTCGGGATGACCGGAGAGGACCGGACCGGTCCTCTCCGGTCACCACGAGCGGAGCGGCCCGAATCGGCCGCGCCCCCCCTGTCACCACGAGCGGAGCGGCCCGAATCGGCCGCGCCCCCCCTGTCACCCTGAGCGGAGCGGCCTCCGAGGCCGCGCAGCCGAAGGGTCCCCTTCCAGGATCGGGACAGCGCCCCGCTCCCGCCGCCTGCGGGCCGAAGTGACCCCGCGGGGCCACGAGCGGCCGACCTGGCGCACCAGCGGCCGCTGCAGCGCATGAGCGGCCGCTGCAGCGCACGACGGCGGGTGCCCGTGCCCAATCCCCGCCGTCGGCCCCGGACCTCCGTCGCCCGAGCCGTACCCCGTAGAATCATCGGGACGCCATGCTCCGCCTCGTCCACACCGCCGACTGGCACCTGGGCCACACCCTCCACGGCCACGACCGGGCCTTCGAGCACGAGCAGTTTCTCGGCTGGCTGCTCGACCTGCTCGAGGAGAGGTCGGCCGACGCCCTGGTGATCGCCGGCGACGTGTTCGACTCGGCCAACCCGCCGGCGACCGCCCAGCGGGCGCTCTACGCCTTCCTGGTCGAGGCCCGGCTGCGACGGCCGGAGCTCGGCACGGTGATCGTCGCCGGCAACCACGACTCCCCGGGGCGGCTGGAGGCGCCGGCGCCCCTCCTGGATGCGCTCGGGGTGAAGGTGGTCGGGGCCCTGCCACGGCGCGAAGGGTCCGTCGACGCCGGCCGGCTGCTGACGCCGCTCGGGGTCGAGGGCGAGCCGGCGGCGTGGTGCGCAGCGGTGCCCTACCTGCGCCCGGCCGACCTCGGGCCCGCCGGAGACGCGGAGGACCCCCTCACCGCCGGGGTCGCCAGGATCTACGCCGAGGTCCTGGGCGTCGCCGAGACCCGAGCCGAAGGCCTGCCGGTGGTGACGCACCGGGCACTGCTACATGACCGGGGGACGGGTCTCGGAGCTGTCCGAGCGGCGCATCCTGGGCGGCAACCAGCATGCCCTGCCGGCCTCGATCTTCCCCGACAGCCTCGCGTATGCCGCCCTCGGTCACCTCCATCTGGCGCAGGCGGTGGGCGGCCGCGACGAGGTGCGCTACGCGGGCTCGCCGATCCCCCTCGCCCTCGACGAGGCCCGCTACCCCCACCAGGTGGTCGAGGTGGAGCTGGCCGACGACTCGGTGAGACTGACCCCGCACCGCGTACCCCGGGCGGTCGGAATCGTCCGGTTGCCCGAGCGGGGCGCCCTGGCACCCGACGATCTGCTCGAAGCGGTCGCCGGGCTCGCGCTCGACGACCTTCCCCCCGAGCGATGGCCGTTCCTCGACCTCGCGGTGCGGCTCGACGGTCCGCGGCCCGAGCTGCGGCGCTCGCTCGACGATCTCCTTGTCGGGCGGCCGGTCCGCCTCGCGCGGCTCACCGCCGAGCGCGCCGGAGGCGGCGGTTCTCTGGCCGACTCGCTGCCGGAGGCCACTCTCGACTCTCTCGATCCGGACGAGGTCTTCCGACGCCGCTGGGCGCAGGAGCACGAGGGCGATCCGCCGCGCGCGCTGGCGGAGGCCTTCCGCGAGCTGGTCCAGGAGGTCGAGGAGGCGGACCGGTGAGGATCCTCGCGATCCGCGGCTCGGACCTCGCGAGCCTCGCCGGGCCGTTCGCGGTCGAGCTCGACGGCCCCCCCCTCGACCGCGCCGGCCTGTTCGCGATCGCCGGCCCCACCGGCGCCGGCAAGAGCACCCTGCTCGACGCGCTCTGCCTGGCGCTCTACGACCGGGTGCCGCGGCTCGAGGGCCCGCCGGGCCCGGCGGTCGGCAGGGCCGACGAGGACGAGGCGAGCCGGATCAAGGCCCACGACGTGCGCGGCGTGCTGCGCAGAGGCGCTGGAGCCGGCTTCGCAGAGGTCGACTTCGCCGGCCGGGACGGACGCAGGTGGCGGGCACGGTGGGATGTCCGCCGCGCCCGCAACCGGCCCGACGGCCGCTTCCAGGAGCAGCAGATGACGCTGCACGACCTCGCCGGCGGCGACCCGGTGGGTCGCACCAAGACCGAGGTCCTGGAGGCGATCGCGGAGCGGGTCGGCCTCAGCTACGAGCAGTTCCGCCGCTCGGTGTTGCTGGCCCAGGGGGAGTTCGCCGCCTTTCTCCGGGCCCCGTCCGCCGGCCGCGCGGCGCTGCTCGAGAGGCTCACCGGGACCGAGCTCTACGGCCGAGTGTCGGTCGCAGCCCACGAGCGAGCCCGTGCCGAAAACGCCGAGCTCGACGCCCTGGCCGCGCGGGCCGCCGACACCGTCCCCCTCGCTGACGACGAGCGTGGGGCCCTCGAGGCGCGGCGGTCCGCCGCCGCGGCCCGGCTGGCCTCGGCGCGGACGCAGGCCGAGACCGCCCGCACTGTGGTGGAGTGGCACCGCGCTCGCGCCAAGCTCGCCGGAGCGCGCACCGAGGCCGAGGCCGCGATGGCCGAGCTCGAGCAGAGGTGGCAGGACGCGGAGGCGCGACGGTCGGAGCTCGCCGCGGTGCGTCGGGCGGAGGCGCTGCGGGCGGTGGTCGAGGCGGCGGACGCCGCCGCCCAGGAGGCCGAGCAGGCCGAACGGCGGGCGCGCGCCGCGGCCGCCGTGGTGCGCGAGGCCGGGCTCGCCCTGGAAGATGCCGCGACGGTGCGGGCGGCCGCCGAGGACCGCGAGCGGGAGGCGGTCGAGTCCCGGGCGCGGATCCGACCCGAGCTCGAGCGGGCGGCGCGCCTCGATGCGCTGCTCGACGGCGCCGCTCGGGAGCTGGCGGCGGCGCAGCACGCGGCCGAGGCAGCCCGCGCCGGTGTCCTGGAGACGGCCGCACGCCGGGACGCGGCCGCGGCCGAGGTCGCCGCGGCCGAAGCCTGCCGCGAGACCGCCCACGACTGGCTCGTGGCGCACCGAACGCTCGAGGCGCTGGCGACCGAATGGCCGCGCTGGCGCGACCTGCTGCAGCGGTTGGCGCGGGCGCGGCGGGCGGCAACCTCGGCAGCCCAGTCTCTTGCCGGCATCCGGCAGGCGCTCGAGGAGGCCCGGACCGACGCCGCGGCCGCCCTGCGCGGGGAGCTGGCCGACGGCGAGCCGTGCCCGGTGTGCGGCTCGCTCGAGCACCCGTGGGCGGATCGCGAAGGCCCCCATCGGGCGAGGACCGACTGGCAGGCGCTCGAGAGCCGACGCGCCGAGCTCGAGACGATCCTCGAACGGGAGCGGGCCGACGCCGAGGAGGCCCGCAGGACGCTCGAGGTTCCGGCCGCCGGGGCTCCCGGCGGATCCGCGGCCCTCGACGGCGAGCCGGAGGCGGTGGCGGAGGGCTGGCGGCAGGCGGCCGCAGACTGGCGGCGGCAGGCCGAGGCCCGGGCTGAGGCCGAGGCGGAGCTGGCCCAGGCCCGCCCCCGGTTGGCGGCGTCCGAGGCCGACGCGGCCCATGCCCGGCGTGTGGTCCGCGAGGCGGAGTCCGCCCTCGAGCTCCGCCGGACGGCGCACGACGGACCTGCCGCGGAGCGGGCCGCGCTGCTCGAGGGCGCTCCCACCGCCGAGCTCTCGGCGCGGCTCGACCGTGCGGTCGCCCAGGCTCGCGCAGAGGCTGCGACCGCGGGCGCCCGACACGCCGAGGCGGCAGCCGCAGCGGAACGCGCCCGCGCTCTGGCGGAAGGGGCCGGCGAGACTCGGGACGCCGCCGCACGCAAGATGGTCGAGGCTCGAGCCGCCCGCGACACCAGCCTCGCCAGAGAGGACCTCGATCTCGAGACGGCCCGCGCCCTGCTCGCCCGCGCCCCGGCCTGGGCCGACCAGGAGGAGGCTGCGCTCGATCACCTCGAAGCGGCCCGCGGGACCGCGACGGCGGTGCTCGAGGAACGGCGGGCCCGGCTCGCCGAGCACGAGGCCGCCGGCGCTCCCGAGCAGTCACCCGCAGAGGCCGAGGCGGCGATCGGGGACGCGGCCGCAGCACTCGACGCGAGCCAGCGGGAGTGGGCCGAGGCGGAGGGCGCGCTCGCCGCCGACGACCGGCGACGGGCGCGGGCGGCCGACCTGGCCGAGGCGCTTCAGGCCCAGCGGGCACGCAGCGAGCTGTGGGGCGGGCTGCGCGAGCTGGTCGGCTCGCACGACGGCGCCAAGCTGCGCACCTTCGCTCAGGGGCTCACCCTCGACGCGCTGCTCGCCCACGCCAACCACCATCTCGCCGACCTCGCCCGCCGCTATCGGCTGGAGCGCATCCCGGGCAGCGACCTCGAGCTCCAGGTGGTCGACCGGGAGATGGCCGACGAGGTCCGGGCGGTGCAGAGCCTGTCCGGTGGCGAGTCCTTCCTGGTCTCGCTCGCGCTCGCCCTCGGCCTCGCGTCCCTGGCGTCGAACCGGGTCGTGGTGGAGTCGCTGTTCGTCGACGAGGGATTCGGCAGCCTCGACCCGGACGCCCTCGACGCGGCGCTCGCCGGGCTCGACGCGCTCCAGGCGCTCGGCCGCCAGGTGGGAGTGATCTCCCACGTGCCGGCCATGGTCGAGCGGATCGGCATCCAGGTGCGGGTCGAGCCCCGTGGCGGCGGCCGCAGCACGGTCCGCGTGATCGGCGTCTGACCCGAACCGCTCACCTGTCGTCCACGAGCAGGATCCTCGACGCGAGCCAGCCGTCGGCGGCGCGCCAGAAGCTCTCGTCGAGCAGCGGCCGTCGCCGGGCCGCGATCGCGGCCGCCACCCGGGACGCAGCCGGGTGATCGAGGCTGGACACCATCTCCGCAGCCCGGTCCCACTCGCCCCGGGCGGCGTGGACCTCGGCCAGGGCCCAGCGCGGAAGCCACTCGTCAGGGACGCGTCCGGACCAGGCGGCGAGACCGTCCTCGGCCTCGCCGAGCCGCCCCGCGGCCAACGCCGACACACCCTGGAGAGCGTCGGCGCCCCACGGGGCCGGACACTCGGCCCGCGCGCGGCGGGCGGAGGCCAGGGCGCTCTCCAGGTCGCCGCGGCGCCACGCCCAGTACCCCTCGAGGAGGCCCTGACGGGCCCTCGTGAGCCGGCCCAGGCGCAGCTTGTCGGTGGTCATCTCGGCCAGGGTCAAGGCCCCCGCCCGGGGGACGAGGCCCTCGCGGTACTGGACCAGGAAGAGCTGGTTCCAGATTGCCAGCGCGACCAGCGCCGCGACCACTGCAACCCGCAGCCGCAGCGTGCGCGCCCGGCCGATGACCTCGGCCAGCCCGACCGCGAGCAGCGGCAGCATGCCGACGAAACGGCGGTTGCCGAACGACCACCCCGCCCACCAGTCCTCGGTGGCGGCGCTCACCCACAGGGTGAGGCCGAAGGCGATCGCCGCGCCGAGCGCGAGCGGGCGGTCGCGGCGAAACAGCAGCGCCAGCCCGACCAGGCCGACCACCAGCACCGGGTGCCAGCTCAGCAGCCCGTGGCGGGTGGACAGCAGCACGTCCACCACGGCGGGGCGGGTGAGCTCGAGGAAGCCGCTGCCTTGGGGCACGGTCAGCGCGGCGCCGTAGAGCACCAACCAGCACGCGAGCTGGGGCGCGGCTCCGATCACGACCCCCGCGCCGAGCCGCACCAGGCGCCCCATCCTCGCCGCCGCCGCCTCGCTGCCTGCGGCGAGGGCGGCGAGGGGCACCGCCGCGACCGCCAGGTCCTGCCACCGGACGCAGAACGCGAGCCCGACCGCGAGGCCGCACCGGAAGCCGGAACCCCGGGTCCGCCAGGTTTCCAGCACCAGGGCGACAGCGAAGAACGACACCGTGTGGGACATCGGCGCGAAACCCCACAGCTCGAACGTCAGCGGGCTCGCCGTCAGCACCGCCGCGACCGCCGCGACCGCCGCGAAACCGCCCCAGCGCGCACTCAGAAAACGGGCGAGAAGGACCGCCCCGGCCAGGCCGTAGGCCGCCTGCCCCAGCATCAGCAGCACGGAGTAGAGCGGCCCCGTGCCGTCGCTCGCGAGGCCGGCGCCGGCGAGGTTGGCGGCCAGCGTGAGCAGGTGGCCGAGCAGGAAGAACGGCGACCACAGCAGGGCCGGACCGACCGAGAACAGGTTGCGGACCCGGCCGGCGGGGGTGCGGGCCGGCTCGAAGTCCGGCCCGAAGACCGCCTGAAGATCATCGGTGAGCTCGAGGTCTCCGTCGAGCAGCACGGAGGGCAGGTAGACCCAGTAGTAGACCGGGTCTTCGCCGCGGATCCGGTCGCCGAGGCCGCCGAGGGCGCCCTGGCCGGCGGCGAGCAGCGTCACGACGACCCAGACCGCCGCGACCCATCCCGCCGTTCTGCGGCCTGCGGACGCTGTCCCGACCGGATTCACCGGCCCAGGATAGCGCGACGGGGCGACCGGGTCGGGGGCCCGTCCTACTGCAGGTGCCGCTCGTGGAGCCGGCGCAGGAACTCCCTCTCCTCGGCGGTGAGCGCGTCGACGCCATCGCGGGAGATCTTGCCGCGCAGCCGGTCGACCTCGTCGCGCTCGTCGCGGCTGAGCGCGATCGGCCCCTGGACGCGGCGGATCCGGTCCTTGAGGCGGGGCCGCAGCACCACCAGCCAGGTCATGAACCCGGCCAGCGCCCCACCGAGATGGGCGCCGTGGCCGATCGGCAGCCCGGTGCCGCGACCCTGGGCGACGAGCCCGAAGACATCGAGGCCGACGAACAGAATCGCCGCCACCAGTGCTGGAACCGGGAGCACGAAGAAGAGCAGGATGCGCTGGCGCGGAAACAGCAGCGAGTAGGCGAGCAGCACCGCTGACACCGCTCCCGAAGCGCCCAGCGCGAGCCGGGTCGGGTCATGGAGCACCAGCGTCTCGACCAGGCAGTGGCAGAGCGACGCGAAGACCCCAGAGGCGAGGTAGAAGGCGAGGTAGAGGCGGCCTCCGACAAGGCGTTCGAGGACCGAACCGAAGCTCCACAGGACGAACATGTTGAGCCCGATGTGCCAGAGCTCGAAGTGGGAGAAGACCGCGGTCAGCAGGGTCCACCAGGAGCCCTGCTGAAGGCGGCCGGCGCTGACCATGAAGTTCTGGACCATGAACCCGCCGAGCCCGGCGTTCGAGGTCGCCGCCTGCCACAGCAGAAAGACCGCCGCATTGACCACGATCAGGCCGGCGGTCACGGAGAGCCGCGGGCGGGACCTGGCCGGACGGCGCGGGCCCGGCTCCTGGGTGGACGGATCGTTGGTGTGCACGGACATCCGCGGATTATGGCAGAACCGATCGGCCGCCACCGGCCCAGGGCTGACCGAGTGTAGGATAGGCTCGTGACCCACATCCTGCTCGGCCTCACCGCCCTGGCCCTGATCGTGCTCGCTCGGGTGTCACGCCTCGAGCTGCTGCGCCGGCTCACCGGCGGCCTGGCGCTGCTGGCGCTCGCGCTCGTGGCCGCCGGCGCGGTCCAGCTCGCCGACGGCTCCGCCGAGTGGCGCTCGTGGACCCTGGTCGCCCTGCTGATCGTGCTCGGCTCGCTCGTGATCCGGGTCGCGATGCTGGTGGTCTTCGAGTGGCTCATCGGTCAACGTGCCGGAGTCGAAGTGCCGCGCCTCGCCAAGGATATTCTGGCGGTCGCGCTCCACCTGGCCCTGGTCACGATCGTGCTCCACACGGTCCAGCAGATCGAGCTCGGGGGCCTGCTCGCCACCTCGGCCGTGCTCACGGTGGTGATCGGCCTCGCCCTCCAGGAGACCCTCGGCACGCTGCTGGCGGGTCTCGCCCTGGCCTGGGAGAAGCGGCTCGACACCGGGACCTGGGTCGAGCTCGAGGGCACGGTCGGCCGGGTCGAAGAGCTCGGCTGGCGCTCCACCGTCCTGCGCACCGTGCTCGGCGAGCGGATCCTGGTGCCCAACTCGACGGTGGCGCGGTCGACCATCCGCCTGCTCGGCGACGGCAGCCGTCCGGTCGCCGTCGAGGTGCCGGTGGGCGTCTCCTACAAGGTCCCGCCCCACGAGGTCAAGGAGATCCTGGGGGCGGTCGCGCGCGACCTGCCCTCGGTGCTGGCGCGCCCTCGCCCGGAGATCCTGACCCGGGAGTTCGCCGACTCGGCGATCGTCTACGACTGCCGCCTGTGGACCTCGAGGCCGTGGTCCGACAGCTTCGTCCGCGACCCTTTCCTGACCCGCGCCTACGTGGCCCTCCAGCGCGCCGGGATGGAGATCCCCTTCCCCCAGCGCACGCTGCACATCGTGCCGCGGGCAGGGGCCAAGGACGCCTCGGTCGCGCGCCGGGTCGCGCTCGAGGCGAGCCCGGTCTTCGCCGGGCTGGAGCCCGACGCGCTCGAGACCCTCTCCCAGCGCTCGAAGCTGCTGCTCTTCGCGCCCGGGGAGGCAGTGGTCAGCGAGGGCGACGCGTCACGGGCCCTGTACGTGCTCGGCAGCGGCTCGGTGGTGGTCGAGGCCCACGGCCGGCAGGTCGGCGAGCTCGAGGCCGGCAACGTCTTCGGGGAGATCGCCTTCCTCACCGGCGAGCCGAGATCGGCGACAGTGCGCGCCACGACCGCCCTCGAGGTGATCGAGATCGACGCCGAGGCCCTGCGCGCAGTGTTGGCGGAGCACGCCGAGGCGGCCCAGCAGCTCGCCGAGCGCATGGCCCGGCGCATGGACCGGCTCGAGGCGGCTGGCGCCCAGCCGGTCACCCCCCGCGAGCGCCGGGGCCTCGTCGCCACTCTGCGCGAAGGCCTGCTGCGACTGGTCGGAGGAGGTCGGTCGGTCGGCAACGACCCGGGCGGGTCGTGATGCGGGTCGCGGCGCTCCAGCTCGAGGTCGCTGACGGCGACGTCGACGCCACGCTGATCCGGGCCGGACGGCTCGCCGACCAGGCCGTCGGCGACGGCGCGCGCCTGCTCGCCCTGCCCGAGGTCTTCGCCACCGGGTGGGCGGCGACACCCCGGTGCGCCCTCAACGCCGCTCCGGCCGCCCTCGCCTTCATGGCCGAGACCGCTCGCCGCCACCGGTGCTGGGTGGTGGGAGGGATCGCCGAGGAAGGACGCGACCGGCCCCTGAACACCTGTGTCGTGATCGACCCGGACGGCAACGAGGCGGCTCGGTACCGGAAGATCCACCTGTTCTCGCTCACCGGCGAGGAGCAGCGCTACGCCGCCGGCGACCGGCTGCTCACATTCGATCTCGAGGGCCTGCGGGTGACGCCGCTGGTGTGCTACGACCTGCGCTTTCCTGAGCTGTTCCGGGCCACTGCCGCCGACACCGACCTCTATGTCGTGATCGCCAACTGGCCCGCCCGCCGCGGCCACCCGTGGCGGACCTTGCTGCAGGCGCGGGCGATGGACGGGCAGGCGTGGGTCCTGGGGGTCAACCGCGTCGGCGTCGACGGCCAGGGGAACGAGCACGACGGCAGCTCGATGATCGTCGACCCGACCGGCGACCCGGTGGCGAGCTTGAGCGGGCGGTCGGGGGTCATCGCCGCCGAGGTCGACGCGGCCACGGTTCGCGAAACTCGCGCGCGCTATGGCTTCCTCGCCGACCGACGACCCGAGCTCTACGCCCGCCTCGCCCGCGAACGCGAGTCACCACGCAGGCCTGGAGACAGCGAGGAGCACGGAGCACCCCCCCACCCGGAACGCCGCTCGCCCGGCTCCTGACCGAGCCCAGCACCGGGGACGGTTTCCGAGCGTCCGTTCGCCGGTCACATGGGTTGCGGGCAAAGCCCGCGCTGAGGTTCGGTGTCTCTGAGGTTCAATCCGACTCGGGCAAGGGGCGTTCGGGAGACTCGAGGGGCGCGTAGCGGGCGAGGGACTCTCGGGACTCGCCGACCGGGACGCCGTCGAGCACGAGCCAGCAGTGGGCCTCGAGGCCGGACCCGTCGCGGCGGGCCCCGAAGCGCAGCTCGGTGGCGACGCCCCGGGCTCGCAGCAGGGTCTCGAGCACCAGGGTGCGGCGCAGGCACTGCATGGCCCAGAGATGTCGGCGCGCCGCCGCCGCGACCAGCCGATAGCCGGCCTCGGCGACCGGCCTCGGGTCGATCGCGGAGGAAAGAGGAAGCCATCCCGCGAGCCGCATCAGGATCCGGCGGACCAGCCGAAACGGCAGCAGCCGCAGGCCGAGGTCGACCGCCGGCAGCAGCAACCAGGCCAGCACCGCCGTGCGGCGGTCGGCCGGCGCGAGGTCGAAGACGCGTGCGGCGAGCACCGCCGACCTGATCAGCCGCCGGCGCCCGTGGGAGCGGTCTCGACCTGCAGCAGGCCCGCCTGGACCAGCTCGTCGACGAGGCGCTGAAGGTCGCGCCGGAGAGTCTCGGGATCGACCTCGTACTCGTCGATCAGCCGCGCCTCGACCGACCCGAGATCGGGCTCCTGCTGGAGCAACGCCCACACTCGCGCACCGACCTCGTTGAGCCCGAAGTAGCGCCCCGACTCCAGCTCGAGCAACACCGCCTCGTTCGCGACCGGGCTGCACAGCACCCCGTGGGGGATCTTCACGATCTTCGTCGTCATTTCGGCTCCCCGCCAGAAAGCGCAGTATAGCCCGCGCACCGATCTCCGCCCCGGCCGCCGACCGCACGCCGACCGGGGCGTACGGTGAGGGAAGCCACACCGTCTCCGGTGCAACAGTCACACCTCTCGTGACTCTCTTGAGATTCTCACTCGGCGGCGCTACACTCCGCCACCATCCAGGAGGTGACACCATGCAGTGTGCCAGCTGTGGCGCCGACGTTTCTGCCGGGATGAGCTTCTGCGGCAAGTGCGGGGCCAAGGTCGAGATCGCAGGCGAGGGCAAGGGCCCGGCCGAGGTGACCGGCGAGTGGATGAAGACGCTGCTCGAGTCGGTCGGGTTCTCAGTCGAGCTCGACGAGTCGTCGGCCGACAAGCTCGTCGCCACCCACGGCCAGCGGCCCAACCAGATCGTGCAGATCCGCCGCGACCTCGGCATCGTCTCGATGCAGAGCCCGTGGTCGCTCAAGAAGCGGCGCTGGGGCGGCAAGGAGCCCCTGTTGGAGGCGGTCAACAGCGCCAACTCGAGCTCCTGGTACTCCACCTTCTACGCCAACCTCGACGACGACCGGCTGACCGCGAGCTGCTACCTGCAGCTCACCGAGCGGCTCAACGGCGCCGACGTGCTGGGCCAGCTCGAGCGGGTCGAGGAGGACTTCTTCAGGGCCCTCAAGGGCTCGGGCCTGACCGAGCACCTGGCCTGATCGTCCGGATCGGACGGCTCGCCTCCCCGGGTCGCGGCGCCGGCCGACCTGGCCCGATCCGCAGCCCGCGGAGAACTGTGGTTCCCCGTTCGTCATGAGACGGTGTCTTCCTCTACGGCTCCGCTCGTGCGAGGAGCGATTCCGGGATCCGCCCGCGAGTGGTAAGATGACCTCCGCGACCCGCTCCAATCTGCGTGAAAGACGCGAGCCAGGTATCCAAAGGAGGAGGCCTTGAGGCAGCACGAGGTCGGGATCGTCGGTCTCGGACCCGTGGGCTCGATCCTCGGTGCGTACCTGGTGCGAAGCGGGGTCGCGGTCTACGGCGCCGAGCTGGTCGAGGAACGGGCGAAGCAGGTGAACCGCGACGGCTTCCAGATCAGCGGCTTCGCCGAGCTCCATGAAAAGCCGCGGCACTGCTTCACCGCCATCGAGGACCTCGCCTCGATCCGAGGGCTGACGGCACTGTTCCTGTGCACCAAGACCTGGGCTCTGCCGGCGGTGCTCGAGAAGCTGTCGTCGGTCGACTGGCCGGAGGGTTTGCGGATCGTGGCCGCGATGAACGGGATCGGGCCCGAGGACATGATCGGCGAGCGCTTCCCGAAGAAGCGGGTCTGCAGGGCGGTGATCAACTACGCCGGAAACCAGAAGCCCGACGGGCACACGATGATGAACTGGTTCCACCCGCCGAACCTGCTCGGGCCGGCCACCGACCGTCCCCCGGAGTGCATGTCCGAGATCGCCGAGATCCTGACACGGGCCGGCCTGACCACGGTCAGCGTGTCGCACCTCGAGATGAAGAAGGCCGCCTTTTTCAAGACCATCCTCAACTCGGCCCTCAACGCCCTGTGTGCCGCCCACGGGCTCACCATGGCGCAGGCGATGCGGCTCCGGCACACCAGGCGAACGGCACGCGTGCTGCTGCGGGAGGGCCTCGCCGTCGCCGCTCTGGTGGGGTACAACTACGGTGAAGATGCACTCGACCGGTGCATCGAGTACCTGGAGGGCGGCGGCGACCACTATCCCTCGATGTGGTTCGACCTCAAGGCCCGGCGACCGACCGAGATCGAGTTCATCAACGGCAAGATCGTCAAGATCGGGCTCATGTTCCAGGGCATCGACGTGGGCCACAACAGGTTCTTCACCAGCGCGATCGTGACCCAGGAGATCACCAACGGCAGCCGCGGCGAGGACGACATCCCGGACTACTTGATCTTCCCGTGAGCTGTCCGCGATCCGGTTCGCCGTCGCGGCGGATCGTCACCCAGGAGGCGCCCATGATCGACGTCACGCGGCACGAACGGGTCGTGCACCTCGCGCTCAACGCGCCGCCGGTCAACGTGCTCGACTCGGCGCTGCTCACCGAGCTGGTCGAGCACCTGCATGAGCTAGCCGACGACCAGTCCTTGGCGGCGCTGGTGGTGTCAGGAGCGGGTCGCTGCTTCTCCGCAGGCGCCTCGGTGACCGAGCACTCGGCGGACCGGGCGGACGGGATGCTGACTGCACTGACCCAGGCGTGCACGGCGTTGGCGGACTTCCCCGCCCCGGCGGTCGCGGCGGTCCACGGCGCCTGTCTCGGCGGCGGAATGGAGCTGATCTCGTTCTGCGACTTCGTCGTCGCGTCGCCCGACGCCACCTTCGGGCAGCCGGAGATCAAGCTCGCGTTCTTCCCGCCCCTGGCCTGCCACCAGCTCCCCCTCGTGACCGGCCGGCAGAACGCGGCGTTCCTGGTCCTCAGTGGCGAGACCGTCACCGCCGACCGCGCGCAGGCGCTCGGACTGGTGCAGAAGATCCTGCCGGTCGAGCAGTGGCACGAAATCGACGCCCTGTTCAACGGGCTCAGCGCCCCGGTGCTCAGAGTCACCAAAGCGGCTCTCGCGCGGGGATGGACCGACGAACGCGAGACACGGCTCGCGGATCTCAAGCAGCGCTTTCTCTCCGAGCTCTACCGTCTCGAGGATGTCGAGGAGGGCATGAGGAGCTTCCGCGAGCGTCGCGCACCGTCGTGGAAGCACCGATAGCGCAACCGGCATCCGCCACCAGAACGACGAAGGCGCGCCGACGCAAAGGGGACAGCTTGGCGGTCGAGGTCCCTACCAGGTGGCTCCCGGCGGCGGCAGCTGGTTCTCGTCCTCGACCTCGCGCGCGCGAGCGACCCAGCGCTCGTGTCCGGCCTGGGCTCCGGCGAGGGTCGAGAACCTCTCCCCCTGGCGGTCGAGCCATCCCCCCTCGACCCTGGTCTCGAACAGCTCGGGGGGCGAGCCGGTGGCGAGACCGAGGCTGACTCCGAGGAACCGGGTCGACACGACGCTGGTGGCGAGGGTGGCCCGGGCGACGAGCTCGACCTCTTTGAAAGAGCTCTCGTACCAGCTCGACCAGAGGTCGAAGTCCGACTCCTCGACGACCTCGCCGTCGCGGAGGATGAAGTAACGGCTCATGTCTGCACGCCTTTCACACCAGAATCTCGGACCACGGTACCACCCGAGGTTCAGTGGTCGCAAGAACTCGCCCGCACCTCTCACCGGATCGACGGCCGCGGCCCGGTATACTCACGACACTCCATGAGACTGGAGGAGTCGATGACAGTCAGAGCCCACGAGGTCCTCCAGATCCACCTCTTTCTCGACAATCGGCCGGGTATCCTCGCCGACCTGTGCGCCCACCTGTCGGATCGCGGCATCGACGTGAGAGCGATGACCGCGTCCGGAGGGGCGGAGACCGGCGAGGTGCGGATCGTCGTGGACGCGCCCGACGCCGCGCTCGCCGCCCTCACGACGGACGGCATCCGACACGCCACGACGTCGTGCCTGGCAATCGAGATGCCGAACCGGCCGGGCGGGCTGGCGGAGGTCGCCCGAGCCCTCTCACTGGTCGGCGTGAACATCGACTCGATCTACGGCAGCGCGACCGGAGAGTCCGGCACGGCGCTCCTGATCCTCGACGTCTCCGACCTTCCAACCGCCCTCGCCATCGAGTGGCCCCGGTCATGAGGCGTCGACCGCGGACCGCGAGGCGATCACACGGCGATCGAAGACCGCGACCAGCAGGAAGGTCGCCACGCTGACGATCCACGCGAGGTAGACGGGATGGGGCAGCACCCGCCATGACGGGGGCGCCGCCAACCACACCACCAGCGAGGCCATGGTGGTCGCCAACGTCCACACCGCGGATGAGCGGCGACAGAGTCGAGGGACGTAGAGCGTCATCAGGGCGACCAGGGTGTAGGCCGTGGTCAGCGTGAGACCGATCAGCAGGACCTTGAGAATGCTCTGCACCGTCAGCGCGAGGCCGAGGGTCACCAGGCTGAGGGCCGCAACCGTCAGCCGGCACACGAGCTGATCCCCCGAAGGGCTCAGGTCGGGCGCGAAGTACCGCTTGATGATGTCGCTCGAGACCAGCGTGGCGCTGCCCAGCAACAGCGCACACGCGGTGCTCACGTCAGCTGCCCACAGGCCGGCGAGGATGATGCCGGCCGCCAGGGGAGGAAGGTCCATGACCGCCCGGGGCAGGGCCTCGGCCGGGACGATGCCGGGATGGCTGACCGCCGCCGCGATCCCGATCGCGGCGCTGATGAAGCCGACCGGCAGAATCAGGAGCCCCCCCAGGAGATAGCCGCGGGCTGCGGCCTTCTCGTCCCGGGCGGCGAAGCCGATCTGGATCACGGCCTGGGTCGAGTGGGCCTGGGTGATCATGACGATGAACCAGGCCGCGATCAGCCCGCCGCCCATCGCGAACAGGTCGAAGCCGGGGTGGCTCTCGGGAAGACTCGCCTCGAGGCCGGCGAGGCCTCCCGCTCGTCCCAGGCACATCACGGCGGCCAGCGAAATGCCGAGGTAGATCACCACGATGTTGATGACGTTGGTGAGCCCCGCGGCCCAGAAACCCCCGACCAGCGTGATGCCGACGAAGACCAGCGCGGTGACCAGCATTCCCGAGTGCAGGGTGAACACCCCCGGTAGGAGCGCCCGCAGGATCGCCCCACCCGCCACGTACTGCAGCGAAGTGATCACAACCTGGATGACGAGCTGTCCGACCACGCCGAGAACCTGTGCCCCGGTGCCGTACTCGCGCTCGAAGAGCTCGGGGAGGGTCGCGACCTCCAGCCGCCGGTAGCGCCGCGCCGCGCCGAACGCGAGGATGAACGCCCCCGCGGCCCAGGCCGCGTTGTACCATCCCGCCGAGATACCCCGGGAGTACGCCCACTCGGCGGTGCCGATGGTCGAGACCCCGCCGACGGCCAGCCCTGCCAGCAGGGCCGCCGCGACCCAGGACGGCAGCCCCCGGCCGGCAAGAAGATAGCCAACGATCCCGCCACCGCCTCGAGCCGTGAGCCGGCGCGCCCAGCCGCTGGCGGCGAACAGGATGATCACGTAGAGGGTGACGACGCCGATCGGAATCCAGTGGTCCACGACCCGGCCGCCGCCCGCGCCGCTCAGCGCACCTTGAGCCGGACGTCGACGGCGCAGACGCCTTCCGGCCACACCAGGACCGGGTTCAGATCGAGCTCGGCGATCGCGGGGAAGTCGGCAGCCATCCGCGACACCCGAAGCAACAGATCCTCGAGCGCGTCGATGTCGGCCCGCGCCTCTCCCCGGATGCCATCGAGCACTGCGAAGCCCTTGATCGCCCGCATCAGGGCCGCGGCTTCCGGACGGCTCAGCGGCGCCACCGCGAAGGCGACGTCCTTCATGACCTCGACGAAGACCCCGCCGAGCCCGACCATCACCAGGTGTCCGAGCCCCGGCGCCTCGCTGGCTCCGATGATGATCTCGCGTCCCGCCGGCTTCTGCTCCTGGAGGATGAAGACGGCTCCGGTCCCGGCGAAGCGCCGGCTGAGGTCCGAGTAGGCCGCCGCCAGCTGCTGATGGTCCGCGATCCCGAGCACCACGCCACCCTCATCGGACTTGTGGACCACCTTCTCAGAGTCGACCTTGAGCACGCAGGGGAACCCGACGTGCGCGGCGGCATCTGCGAGGTCATGCTCTCCGCTGACGGCGACCAGCCTCGGAGTCGGCACGCCGTAGAGGCTGAGCAGCTCGAACGCGTCGGTCTGGGCGAGGAACTCACCGCGACCCTGCCATCGTTCGACGATCGCCGCTGCAGCCTGCCGGTCGACCTCGAGCTCGGGCGGCGCCTCGGTCGGGCGGTCGCGGAGCTCCGCGTAGCGCCTCATCGCCACCAACGCCCGCGCCCCGTCCTCGGCGAACTCGTAGACCGGAAGCTCGGACTCACGCAGCCGGTCGATCAGCTGGTAGAACTCCGAGTAGGTCTCGACCACGATCACGACCGGCTTGTCCGAGCCCTCGGTGGCCTCCTTGATCCGGCGCGCGATCGCCGCGGTGTCGGTGAACGGGGCGGTGACGAAGAACACCAGCACCATGTCGGTGCCGTCCTCCTGGAGGAGGGTGTCGACCGCGGCGTGGTAGTGGTCGGCGTTCGCGGTCGCGACCACGTCGATCGGGTTGCCGAGGCTGGCCTCGGCGTAGAGGCTCTCGGCGAGGCGTGCCCGCCCGCTGGAGGACCACTTCGCGAGCTCGAGCCCACCGTCGACCGCCTCGTCGACCGCCTGGATGCCCGGACCGCCGGTGTTGGTGATGATGCCGATCCGCCGCCCGCGGGGTGGTTGCTGGGTCGAGAAGGCGATCGCCGCCTTGATCATCTGGTGGGTGTCACGAAACTCGACCACCCCGGACTTCTCGTACATCGCGGACGCCATCCGGGCCTGGTCGACCAGGGTCCCGGTGTGGGAGGACACCGCGACCGAGCCCTCGCGGGTCCGGCCCGCCTTGATCGCCAGGACCGGCTTGCGCGGGGTGATCCGGGACGCCACCTCGAGGAACGCCGCCGGGTCCTTGAAGCTCTCGGTCTGCATCATGATGACCCGGGTTCCCTCGTCCTGCCCGTAGTACTCCAGGATCTCGGGCATCGAGAGGTCGCACTCGTTGCCGTAGGAGCAGTACATCCGGTGCCCGATGCCGACGTTGTGGAGGTGCAGCTTGAGCATCTCGCCCATGCCGCCGCCCTGGGCGACGATCGAGATGTTGCCCGGCTTCATGGGAACGAAGGTGAAGTTGGCGTACACCGAGACCTCGGGATCGGCATTCTGGATGCCCTGCGAGTTCGGTCCGAAGATCCGCATGCCGTGGCGGTGCGCCACTGCGACCATCTCGCGTTCCCTTGCCAGGCCCTCCGGCCCCACCTCCTTGAACCCCGCGCTGTGCACGATCGCGAACTTGACCCCCTTCTGACCACACTCCTCCAGCACCGCCGGCACCAGCTTGGCGTGCACCGAGATGTTGACCAGGTCGACCACGTCCGGGACGTCGAGGATCGAGGAGAAGGCCTTGAAGCTGCGGATGTGACCGCCCTTCGGGTTGATCGGGAAGATCGGACCCTTATAGCCGTAGGTCGCGAGGTTCCGGATCACGATGTGGCCGATCGAGTACGGGTTGGAGGAGGCGCCGATGACGGCGACGCCGCGGGGCCTGAAGAGTCCGTCAAGCATGGGTGTCCTCCGCTGAGTCCCCGAGCCGCGCGAGCGCGGTCAGGGCGGCGCCGAGGGCGCCGGTGAACTGGGGATAGGGCGGCACCTTGACCTCTGCCTCGCCGAGCCGGGCCGCCAGCACCTCGGCCGTGGTCGGGTTGTGGGCCACGACCCCGCCGGTGAGCACGACCACTCCCGCCAGGCGGTCCATCTCGGCGACCCGGTTGACGACCGCGACGAAGGCGCCCCGCGCCAGACCGGGAAGGGACGCTCCGGCTCGCAGGTGAGCCAGGACCTCGGTCGAGGCGAAGACGGTGCAGAAGCTCGAGAGCCGAACCGCGTCGGTGGTGGTTCTCGCCTGCCGTTCGAGCTCGTCGAGCGGCACGTCGAGCCGGAGCGCGATCTCCTCGAGGAACGCCCCGGTTCCTGCGGCGCACTTGCGGTTCATCTTGAAGTCGATCCGCCGTCCGGCGGCGTCGAGCCGGATGATCTTGTTGTCCTGACAGCCGATGTCGACGATGGTGATCGCCTGCGGGAAGGCCCGATAGCAGCCGACGCCGTGGCATTGGAGCTCGGTGCGGCTCTCGTCGGCGAAGTCGACGTTGCGGCGCCCGTAGCCGGTGGACACGGTGGAGCACAGGTCGCTCTCCTCGGCGCCGGCGATCTCCAGGGCCTCGGCGAGACAGCTTCTCGCGGTGGCCGAGTAGTCCACCCCCGACTTGTGGACCGCTCGCGCCCGAACCTCTCCGCCGAGGTCGATCAGCACCAGCTTGGTCGACGACGCGCCCACGTCGACCCCGCAGCAGAGCGGATCGCGGCGTCGGGTCAGGTGCTGCACTCCAGCTGTTCCACCAGCGCGTCGAACTGGGTCCTGGCCTGTTCCTCCGAGTACAGCCGGAGGTCGTTCAGGTCGCCGTCCACCACCACGTGGGGCACGCCGAGCCGCTCGCTCAACCGCCGGTGCAGGCCGTAGCGGCAGTTCGAGTTGTTGGGGCAGGTCTTGGCGTTGTGGTAGATGATGCCGTCGATGCCGTAGTCGCGCACCATCGACTCGAGGTAGCGCTCCTTGTAATCCTCCGAGCGGACGATGAAGAGCCCGGTGTAGGCCCGGGCCATGCCCACGAAGGGGTCGTCGCACCCGAGATCGTCGAAGATCCAGCTGTTGCAGTAGGTGGAGGCCACGACGCAGGCACGGTTGGCGGCGAACTGCTCGGCGTTGCTGCGCAGCTTGCCCCAGACCGGCATGCCCTCCCAGTAGAAACGGTGGGCCTCGCCGTCGACGGCTCCGACACCGTCCCTGATCCGCTCCTCGAGCTCGGCGACCAGCAGATCGTAGTAGCGCTCGGCGCGCTCGTCGCCCCGCAGGACCACCGCCGGGCCCATGTGGATGGTGCCGTCGAAGAAGGTGATCGGCGACGGTCTCGCCTCGGCGGTTCGCAACACCCTCTTCCACAGCTGGGTGCAGCGGTAGGACGACGCGGTCACCTCGCGCAGCCGGTCGATGTCGAACGGCACGCCCGACACGCGCTCCAGGGTCGGGATCAGCGCCTTCTGCTGGGCCACGACGCCGTCGACGACGTCCCGGGTGACCTCTGACACCGAACGGGGGGTCTCGATGCCGATCAGCGGCACGTCGAACTCACGGCGGTAGAAGGCGAGCCAGTCCTGGACGTCGCGGCACTGGTTGGTGTTGTAGACCAGCACGTCCGGCTTCGGCACGGCCTCGATGCCGAACGCCTCGGTGAGCGGCGTGCGTCCGCTCAGGTAGGAGCCGATGTCGCTGGTCAGGTAGGAGCAGATGTCCGGCGAGTAGCCGTCCGCGGTGGCGGCGGGGATCAGATCCGCCGCCATCCGCGACGAGCCGAGCAGGGCGCCGTGGTTCTCCGGGAAGTAGACCCTGAAGCCGAACGACCGCAGCAGCTCTGCCGGACCGACGCTGGTGCACCAGGCCACCTTCGCGGAGCCGGTCCTCGCCGCCTCGTCGAGCTCGGTGAAGTAGGCGGCCATCAGCTCGCGCATCGCGCCGGTCGAGCGGATCTTCTTGATCACGGGTTTGTCCTGGTTCATCTCGACCTCGCAGAGGGTGTCGGCCGGAGCCGACCTCCGGGTTCGCCGGTCACGATCAGAGACCGTGCGGCCACTGCGTCACTCCGCGCCGCGCGGCCCGCTGCCATGGTGCGTCGAGTCCTGCGGCCATTGTATCGCTACCCTCGCGATGACCTCCCGAAGTCGAGGCGCCAGGGCCATTGCTCCGACCGAGTAGCGGAACGGTCGGCGGCGTCTCCGTCACACGTGGCTGATCTCGAGGCACGACAGGGCCAGACAGTGTTCGCGTCCTGTGAGCAAGGGCGAGTCCACGGATCGGGCGCCGGATCGGCTGATCAGAGTGTCGACCCTCGCACCGACGCTTCTGGTGTCGGGTGGCCGGTGTCAGGGTGCGGCGGCCTGGGCCACGCTGTCGAGGCCGAGGGCGTGCAGCTTGGCCGGGCGGGGTACCCCGTCGTTGTCCCAGCCGCGGATGCGGTAGTACTCGGGCAGCATCTCTTCCAGGTGAACCTGGGAACGCGGCTGGTCCGGGCGCTGGCGCTCGCGACGCAGGCGCGGGGCGATGGTGTCGTCGGCCGACGTCAGGCCCTCCCTGAGGTTGAACATCCGTTCGAGGTTGAAGCCCCGCTCGCCGGCCTTGAGGAAGGTGCCCAGGGGCATGGGGAATCCGGTCAGCAGCTCGACGGCCTTGGTGTGCGGAATCAAGGGCACGTGGGTGCGGGCGGCCACCGGCATCACCTCGTTCTGATGGCGGAGCACGAAGCGAGAGCCCTTCATCGCCTGGTTGAAGAGCCACCTCACCGGACGGTAACGACCGAGCCTGCCGGCGACCGCGGGGATGACCGCGTAGATGGTGAAGATGCAGCTGCCGGCGGCGCTGACCGCTTCGAAGAGATTCTGTTGCATCACGTTGAGAGCCGCCTTGCCGGTGCTCGTCAGCGGGTCGATCGTGAGGTCGCCCACCGCCTCGAAAAAGACCAGGTAGCCCGAGTCCAGGTGGCAGCCGCCGCGATTGGCGGTCGCGTAGCCGAGACCCTGCCCCACTGCCCCGCGCGGCTCGTAGGCGGCGTACTCGAGGCCTTTGGTCTGCATGGCGAAGTCGCCGCCGCCGTAGCGTCGCGCCAGCTCCCGGGTGCCCTCGGCGATCTCGTCGCCGAGGCCGCGCCGGTAGGCGGTGTCCTCGATGAGCCGGCTGATGTTGTCGGTGCGGCCGAACTCGAGGTCGCTTGCCAGGAGCCCCTCGGCGCCGAGCTCCATCACGAAGCCGAGCGTGACCCCCATGGAGATGGTGTCCATGCCGAGCAGGTCGAGCTGCCGGTTCCACTCGATGATCTTGTCGAGGTCGGCATTCTCGAGGTTGGGTCCGAGAGTGCCGATGGTCTCGAACTCCGGGCCCTTGATGCGCTTGCCGGCAAGCTCGACCACCCGCCCGCAGTGGATCGGGCAGGCCCTGCAGCCGCTGTTGGTCACCAGCCGGGTGGCCGCCATCTCCTCGCCGCTGACGGCCTCGGCGCGCGCGAACTGACCGCCGCTGAAGTTGCGGGTGGGCAGGGTGTGGGAAGTGTTGGTCCGCCGCACCAGGTTGGCGGTGCCGAGGCGGGGCAACACGTCGCCGGTGATCGGATGGGCGCGCAGCTGCCGGGTCCACTTCTTGACGTGGGCGCGAAACCTCGTCTGGTCGTGGATTGGCAGGCTCTGCGACCCCTTGGCGGTCACCAGCTTCAGCTTCTTGGACCCCATCACCGCCCCGAGGCCGCAACGGCCGAGGGCGCGGTCGCCGGACATGATGCAGGCGAAGCGAACCAGGTTCTCACCCGCTGGACCGATGACCAGGCTCCCTGCTCCCTTGTCCACGGTGGCCGTGGTCTGCTCGGTGTCCTGGCCCCACAGCGCGACCGCGTCCGCGAGGACGACCTGGTCGTCGCGCAGGTGGAGCGCCACCGGTCTCGCGGCCCTGCCTCTCACGACCAGCGCGTCGTACCCACATCGTTTCAACTGGATGCCGAAATCGCCACCGCAGTTCGACGACCCGATCGCACCGGTGAGCGGGCTCTTGGTGGTGGCATTGAAACGGGCGCTGGTAGGAGCGCCCGATCCGGTCAACGGCCCGGTGCTGATCACCAGCACGTTGTCGTCGCCGAGCGGGTCGGCGCCCACGGGGACGAACTCGAGCAGCAGCCTGGCACCGAGGATCTTGTTGCCGAGGTACTTCTGCTGCTCCGCCGGGGGGAAATCGCGGGTCTCGTGGCGGCCGCTCGGGAGGTCGACCACCAGGATCTTGCCCATGTAGCCACCGCTCATCGTCTGCTCCCCGATCCGTTCCGGCGGTGCCGCCCTCGCCCGGGCCCGCCGCTCCGTCGCGTCTCGCCGCCCTCACGTTGACTTTGGTGAGAGCTCCGGGACCACCGTTTCGGATCCACCTCCCGTCAGCTTGTGACCGATCAGAAAACCGAGTGGAGCCAACAGCATCAAGGCCGCAGCAGCGATCGTGCCGCCCCCCACCACGTGCCCCACGGCCATGGCCGTGCCGCCCTCGACCCAGCGGTCGAAGCGGGCCACGTGGATCGCGTACAGGACGAAGAAGGCCCTGGCGCCGTACGCCGTGAGCACTCCGACCAGGGCGTGCCGCCACCACCGGGCCGTGCTTCGTGACGCCAGGCTCGAGGCGAACAGGTCGAAGAACAGGCCGATGGCAGCGATCCCCAGGAGGTGGCACGCGCTCGTCGTCGGACCGGCGAACCTGATTCCGGTCGCCACCAGGCCGATGAGGGCCGAGGACCCGCTCCCGTTCCAGGCGCCCCGTGCGAGGCTGAGCAGCAGCACCGCCCACACCGCCAGCCAGATGGACGCACCGTGCAAGCCGAGGTCGTTGAACAGGTCGCGGCCGAAGATCTCGGCGACTCCCCAGGCGACACCGACGACGAGAATCAGCATGAGCTTCGTCTTGGTCTTCACCGTTCCCTCCCGGTGGCGAACCCCGGTGGCGCATCCTCAGTCGCAGAGCCTGGGTTCACGTCGCTGGAACGCTCTCCTCGAAGATACCATCCACGCCCTCCCTGTAGACTTGTCAGCGCCGCACTGCCATGCAGGAGGACTCGTTGCCTGAACCCGCGGGCCACTACCGACCGAAGATGTCACAGGCGGGCAGAGCGCCCACGCTCGCAGTCCGGGTCACGGACGAGTGCGGTCGCGTGCGCGAAACCGCCGTCGCCGGGGAGCTGCCCCTGACCCTGGTGGTGGACGACCGCGAGATCGTGACCCTGATGACCCTGGGAACCCAACCCGAGGCCCTGGCGCTGGGCTTCCTGAGGAACCAGCGCCTGATCGAGCACCTCGAGGAGATCACGTCGGTGGAGGTGGACTGGGCAGCGGAATGGGTGATGGTCAGAACCCGCAGCGGAGCTGGGCTCTCTGACCAGGAAGCCAAGCTGGGCGGGCGGACCGTGACCACCGGCTGCGGTCAAGGGACCGTGTTCGCCCACACCCTGGACGAGCTCTACGCCGCCAGGCTGCCCCCGGTGCAGGTCGCGCGCTCCACCGTGCCGGCGCTGCTGCGCGAGATCAACCGCCACAACGAGGTCTACCGCAACGCCGGCGCGGTGCACGGCTGCGCCCTGTGCGCGGGCGCCGAGGTGCTGCTCTTCACCGAGGACGTGGGCCGCCACAATGCCGCCGATGTCATCTCGGGCCTGATGTGGCTCGACCGCGTCGACGGCGGCGGCAAGCTCTTCTTCACCACCGGTCGGCTGACCTCCGAGATCGTCATCAAGGCCGCCATCATGGGAATCCCCGCGATCATCTCCCGCTCCGGCGTGACCCAGATGGGCCTCGAGCTCGCCCGGCACCTGGGCATGGTCATGATCGCCCGCGCCAAGGGCACCAGCTTCCTGGTGTACTCGGGCGAAGAGAACGTCGTGGGAGACGTGCGCGACTCGGGGCCGATCGGCCCGGATTACCCCTGAAGCGGCCCTCCGATGATCGCGCTGTGAGGCGGTCTCTCCGTCGGATCCGCCACCGGCTCCTCGCCCAGGGGCGAGGTCGGCGACCAGGGGCAGCGGCACCACCGGCGGCAGCGGCAGCAATCAGCTTCAGCCCCTGGATCGCCGCTCGGGTGCCGACCCTGCCGCGGAGTCTCGCTTCAGTGGCCCCCTCACCCTTGCTCTCGCCGGATCCGGGTGTTACATTTTTCGAGTGAGCGCTCGAACGAAAAACTCGTCGGGTTGAGTAGTGGCCTTTCCATCCCCGGCGACGCAGGTTGGGATGAACGGCGACAAGCTGAAGGAGACGCCGGGCGCCAAAGCGGGCGAGACCGCCACCACGGCGAAGTACGACCGCAAGCTCGTCGAGATCCTGCACGCCGCCACCGCGATCTTCGCCGAGGTGGGCTACGACCCCGCGTCCATCCGCATGGTGGCCGACCGGGCGGGGGTCAGCGTGCCCGGGCTGTACTACTACGTGCGCTCCAAGGAGGAGCTGCTCTACCTGATCCAGTATCGGGTGTTCGACGATCTCGTGCGTCGCTACGACGACGACCGTGAGCAGATGCTCCGCACCGGAGGCACGGCGGCGACGCCAGAGGCGCTCTTGCGGCGCTTCATCCACAACCACCTCACCTTCGTGCTCGCGGACCTGCCGTCCCTGACGGTCTGCACCCGCGAGCTGGGGCGCCTCGGCGGCGCCTACCTGCAGCAGGTGGAAGCCCTGCAACGGCGTTACTTCTCCCAGGCCTTCGAGATCTTCCAGGAGCTCTGCGCCGGCCGCGAACAGGTGGATCCGCGCTCCGCCGCGCTGGCCATGTTCGGGGCCATCAACTGGGTCTCCACCTGGTACGACCCGGCGAGCGACAAGTCGGCCGACGAGCTCGCCGACGAGTTCGCGACCCTGTTCCTCGGCGGCGTGAGCCCGAACAACGGACTCGCCGCCGCGACGCCGAAACGAGGCCAACCATGAGATACGCGGAGACCGGCTTCAACCTCGAGGTCGACCTGACCCGGGGCAACATCGAGCGGGTGCGCCACCGACCCGGAGGACACCGAGCTGTACCTCGGGGGTCTGGGCACCAACGCCAAGATCATGTGGGACCGGGTGCCCGCCGGACGTCGGACCCGTTCTCCCCCGAGAACCTGCTGATCTTCGGCACCGGCCTGCTGGTGGGCACGCCGGCGATCGGCTGCAATCGCACCATCGTCTCCACCTATCTCGCCGCAGACCGAGCTGCTGGCCTTCTCCATGATGGGCGGCTTCTTCGGCCCCGGAGCTGAAGTACGCGGGCTACGACAAGCTGATCGTCCGCGGCAAGTCCCCCGAGCTGGTCTACCTGTGGATCCACGACGACAAGGTGGAGATCCGCGACGCCTCGCACCTCGACGGGCAAGGGCTCGCTCGAGACCGCGGAGCTGATCCGCACAGGAGCTCGACGAGCCCAGGCCCAGATCGCCTCCATCGGGCTCGCCGGCGAGAACCGGGTCTACTTCGCCTCCATCGAGCAGGGCCGCTCCAGCGCCAGCCGCGGCGGGATCGGTGCGGTGATGGGCGACAAGAGCCTCAAGGCCGTCGCCGTGCGCGGCTCGAGCGACGTCCACGTCGCCCGGCCCGCCGAGTTCATCGAGCTCTGCAACGAGGTGCTGACGTTCATCAAGCACCGCAACGAGAACCCGATCCCCGGGGTCATGCCCATCCTGGCCGGCCTCGGCTCGCCGCAGGAGATGGCCATCCACGACGAGAAGTGGCACACCGAGAACTTCGCCTGGGGCAACTCGCGCCTGCGCCGCAAGGGCTTCTGGACCGAGGAGGTCGAGAAGAGCTGGACCGAGACCATGGAGAGCATGCGCACCCGGCTGATCAGCTGCCACAACTGCCCGATGAAGTGCGGCGCCACCATCTCCGTGCCCGGCTGTGCGGACCTACATGATGAAGTGCTTCTCGAAGCTCACCTACACCATGGCCGCCATGTCCGACCTGGAGTTCGGCCTGAAGATCGCCGCAGAAGGCCACCGAGTACGGCGTCGACGCCTTCTCGGCGCCGCAGGTCATGGCCTTCGCCCTCGAGCTCTACGAGAACGGCATCCTGACCGACGAGGACTTCCCGGGCATGCCGGAGGACAACGAGGAGCGGTTCTTCTACCTGCTCGACCTCATCGTCCGCCGCGAGGGCATCGGCGACCTGCTCGCCAACGGCACCCACTGGGCCGCCGAGGCGATCGGCAAGGGCGCTCAGGAGTACGCCCACAACAACATCAAGAAGCACGAGCAGCTGCCGCTCAAGCTGGGCATGCTCAACCCCATCTACTTCCTCATGTACTCCACCGGCGAGAAGATCAACATCACCCAGATCGAGGGCAACTTCCCGCAGGCGCCGTTCGCCACCAGGGAGGAGCGCGAGGAGTTCTGCAAGGACTGGATCCAGGTCCCCGACGAGAGGTTCAAGGAGTACTTCCTCGACTGGGAGCTG
This sequence comes from uncultured Acidobacteriota bacterium, assembly GCA_963714745.1. Lineage (GTDB taxonomy): Bacteria > Acidobacteriota > Thermoanaerobaculia > Thermoanaerobaculales > Sulfomarinibacteraceae > CAVQPK01. The sequence continues at coordinate 1,974,699 of CAVQPK010000002.1, read as the reverse complement.
CGCGGCGAGTTCTCCATGCCCCACTACCCGGCGCATCGAGGCCACCTGCGAGATCGTCAACTGGCAGGAGCAGATGCACTACATCGACGACGCCACCGGAATGTGCGCCGGCCTGTCGTCCTTCCCGCTCAAGCCGCCCTATCCACATCCACAACCTGCCCGACCCTCATCTCCGCCGGCGCCGGGCTGGAGCTGGACGAGGACGGCCTGACCGAGATCGCCAAGCGGATCCGCAACCTGGTGCGCGCGGTCAACATCCGACGCGGCATGCGGCGCAAGGACGAGAAGCCCCCGGAGGACCACTGGAAGAAGCGCTTCCCCGAGCTCGAGGAGGAGCTGCTGGACCAGTACTACGCGTTCAAGGGGTGGAACCACGACGGCATCCCCACCGTGCGAGTCGCTGCGGGATCTGTCACTGGACTACGTGGCCGAGGACTTCCTCCAGCGCGGCATCCTGAGCGCCGAGGATGCCGGCCCCGCGTCCGGAAGCGCGAGCGAGGGACGCACATCGTGAAACGCGAGACGAAGAAGAAGGTCATCAAGACCATCAGGATCGACGTCGACAAGTGCAACGGCTGTCGCGCCTGCGAGGTGATCTGCTCCGCGTTTCACGCCATGCCGAGGTACAGCAGCAACAACCCCGAGCGGGCGCGCATCCGGGTGATCCGCGATCCGCTGCGCGACCTCTACGTGCCGGTGTACGCAGGTGAGTACGTGGCCGCCGAGTGTGCGGGCCGTGACAAGTACGTCATCGACGGCAAGGAGTACGACGAGTGCGCCTTCTGCCGCGCCTCCTGTCCCTCGCGCGACGTCTTCAAGGAGCCCGACTCCGGTCTGCCCCTGAAATGCGACATGTGCGAGTCCGATCCCACGCTCGACGGAACCGATGTGCGTGCAGTGGTGCCTGGCCGACGCCCTGGTCTTCGAGGAGCGCGAGGAGGAGGTCGAGCGAGGACGAGACCCAGGAGGAGATCGAGATCGGGCTCGAGGCGATGGCGCACAAGCACGGCTGGCAGAAGATCCTCGAGACCGCCGCGCGCCTGGCCGAAGCAGGACTGAGCGTGGAAACCGTCGCCCCCTTCGCGGAAGCGATCGGCCGAGATCCAGGCAGGCCGGCGCCGAGTCCACCCGCCTGCTGCTTCCAGTGCGGCAAGTGCGACGTCGTCTGCCCGTGGAACCGGGTCCGGGACTTCAGCATCCGCAAGATCATCCGCCAGGCCACCTTCGGTCTGACCGAGATCGAGAACGACGACATCTGGCGCTGCACCACCTGCGGCACCTGCCCCTCGCATCTGCCCCCGCGGCGTCGGTCAGATCGAGGTCGGCGTCGCCCTGCGGCGGGTGGCCGCGGAGTACGGCGTCTTCCCCGAGTCGGCGGCCGCGGTGCGCGGCGCTTGCGCGAGCCTGGTGGCCGAGGGCAACCCCCTGAACGCGCAGCGCGCGACGCGGGCGCCAGTGGGCAGAGGGCCTCGGCGGTGAAGCCCTTCAGCGAAGGGATGGAGCTGCTGTACTTCGTCGGCTGCTACCTGCAGCTACGACCCGCGGATGAAGAAGGTGGCCATGGCGACGGCCAGGATCCTGCAGCACGCGGGGGTCGACTTCGGGATTCTCGGCAGCCGACGAGAGCTGCTGCGGCGAGAGCATCCGCAAGACCGGCGCGGAGCGGGAGTTCAAGGACCTGGCCAGGGCGAACATCAAGACCTTCATCGATCACGGCGTGAAGCGGATCCTGGTCTCCTCGCCGCACTGCTACCACACCTTCGTCAACGAGTACCCCGAGTTCATGGTGCACTTCGAGGTGGTGCACATCACCCAGCTCCTCGCCGAGCTGATCGGCCGCGGGACGGCTCGAGCTCGACGGTGAGCTGCGGACAGAAGGTCACCTATCCACGACCCCTGCTACCTGGGTCGCCACAACGGCATCTACGACGAGCCGCGGCGACGTGCTCGCGAGCATGCCCGGGCTCGAGCTGGTGGAGATGGCCGACGCGCGCCAGCGACAGCCTCTGCTGCGGCGGCGGCGGCGGCCGGATCTGGATGGAGACGCCGAAGGAGCGAGCGGTTCTCCGACCTCAGGGTCGCGCAGGCGGTGGCGACCGGCGCCGAGGTGCTGGTCACCTCGTGCCCCTACTGCATCACCAACTTCGAGGAGAGCCGGCTCAGCCTGGACGGCGATGGGCCGATCGCGGTCCGGGACCTGACGGAGATCGTGGCGGCGGCGCTTGGCGAGCCGAACGGTGCACGCCCATGAGCGCGGCGTCGCTGGACCGTCTCGCCGGCCGCAGCTTCGCCGACGTGATGGTGGTGGGCGGCGGGATCAGCGGCATCCAGGCCGCCCTCGACCTCGCCACCGCCGGCTTCCGGGTCTACCTGGTCGAGCGCGCGCCGACCATCGGCGGCAAGATGGCCCAGCTCGACAAGACCTTCCCCACCAACGACTGCTCGATGTGCATCGAGTCGCCCAAGTTCATCGAGTGCGACCGCCATCCCAACATCGAGATCCTGACCTACACCGAGGTCGAGACCGTCGAAGGCGCAGGCCGGCGACTTCACGGTCACCCTGACCAAGAAGGCGCGCTACGTCGACGAGGACAGGTGCACCGGCTGCACCACCTGCGTCGAGTACTGCCCGGTCCAGATCCCGGATCCCTTCAACCAGGAGCTGTCGCGCCAACAAGGCCATCCACATCTACTTCTCGCAGGCCGTGCCGCTGGTGCCCTACATCGATGAGCAGCTGCCTCTTCCTGAAGGACGAGAAGTGCTCCATCTGCGAGGGCGTCTGCAAGAACGAAGGCGATCGACCTCCACCAGAAGCCGGAGAAGCTCGAGCTCAAGGTCGGGCGCGATCGTCCTCGTCGCCGGGCTACGAGGTCTTCGATCCCCGGCTGCGCGGCGACTACGGCTACGGCGAGATCGAGAACGTGGTCACCAGCCTCGACTTCGAGCGCCTGCTGTGCGCCACCGGCCCGCACGAGGGCGAGATCCTGCGCCCCTCGGACAAGAAGCACCCGCACAAGATCGCCTGGATCCACTGCGTCGGCTCGCGCCAGGTGCTCGAGGGCGGCCACAGCTACTGCTCCTCGGTGTGCTGCTCCTACATCCAGAAGCAGGTGATCCTGGCCAAGGACCACGACGCCGACACCGAGGCGACCATCTTCCACAACGACATCCGCTCCTACGGCAAGGACTTCGAGCGCTTCTACCAGCGGGCGGCGCAGCCTCCCCGGGGTCGACGTTCATCCGCAGCTACGTGTCGATCGGACGCGAGATCCCCGAGACCGAAGAACGTCACCATCCGCTACGCCACCGACGCCGACGGCGTCAAGGAGGAGGAGTTCGACCTGGTGGTCCTGGGCGTGGGGCTGGCGCCGCCCACCGGGGCGCGCGGACCTGGCGCGACAGTTCGGCATCGAGCTCAACGCCCATGGCTTCTGCAAGACCGATCCCGACCAACCCCATCCAGACCACCCGCCCGGGGATCTTCGTCAGCGGCGCCTTCCAGGGCCCGATGGACATCCCCGAGTCGGTGGTGAGCGCCAGCGGCGCCAGCGCCATGTCGGGCGCGCTGCTGAAGTCCCGGCGCGGCAAGCTGGCCCGCGAGCGCGTCTACCCGCCGGAGCGGGACGTCTCCGAGGAGGAGGTCCGGGTCGGCGTCTTCGCCTGCCACTGCGGCGCCAACATCGGCCGGGTGGTCGACATCCCCTCGCTGGTCGAGTACTGCGCAGGGCCTCGAGCACGTCGCCCACGCCGAGGAGGGCCTCTTCATCTGCTCCACCGACGCCGCCGCAGCAGATCGCCAACACGATCCGCGAGAAGGGCCTGAACCGCGTGGTGGTGGCCGCCTGCACGCCGCGGACCCACGAGCCGCTGTTCCGCGACACCCTGCGCGAGGGCGGCATCAACCAGTACTTCTTCGACATGGCCAACATCCGCGAGCACTGCTCCTGGGTGCACTCCAAGCAGAAGGAGGAGGCCACCCAGAAGGCCAAGGACATCGTGCGCATGTCGGTGGCCCGCACCGTCAGCCTGGAGCCGCTGCGAGGAGTTCGACCTGCCGGTCAACAAGACGGCGCTGGTGGTCGGCGGCGGCGTGGCCGGCATGACCAGCGCCCTGAGCCTGGCCGACCAGGGGTTCGAGGTCCACCTGGTGGAGAAGGAGCACGGAGCTCGGCGGCATGGCGCGCCGGATCCGCACCACCCTGGAGGGGCTGGACGTCCAGGCCTACCTCGAGCGAGCTGATCCGCAAGGTCTACCAGCACCCGCTCGATCCACGTCTCGCACGAGGCGACCATCACGGACGTCTCCGGCTACGTGGGCAACTTCGTCACCACGGTGCGAGTCCGAGGGGCGGGTCAAGACGATCCACCACGGCGCCGCCATCCTCGCCACCGGGGCCGACGAGTACAGGCCCACCGAGTACCTCTACGGCGAGGACGAGCGGGTGCTGACCCAGCTCGAGCTGGAGGAGCGGATCGCGCGGCGGCGACGAGGCGGCTGGCGGCGGCCGGAGCCTGGTGATGATCCAGTGCGTCGGCTGCCGGCAGGAGGACCGCAACTACTGCGCCCGGGTCTGCTGCAGCCAGGCGATCAAGAACGCGCTCGCGCTCAAGAAGATCAAGCCCGGAGATGGACGATCTACCATCCTCTTCCGGGACATGCGGACCTACGGCTTCAACGAGGACTACTACCGCGAGGCGGCCGACAAGGACGTCAAGTTCGTCCGCTGGGAGCCGGACGACAAGCCCGCAGGTGGAGGCCGACCGAGGAGGAGGGCGCAGCCGGTCCTGCGGGTCACCGTGCCCGACCCCATCCTCGGCCAGCGGCTGGCCCTCGACGCCGACCTGCGTGGTGCTGTCGGCCGCCGTCGTTCCCGTCGGCGGGCAGCCAGGAGATCGCCCGGCTGTTCAAGGTGGCCATGAACCCGGACGGCTTCTTCCAGGAGGCCCACGTCAAGCTGCGGCCGGTGGACTTCGCCGCCGACGGCGTCTTCCTGTGCGGCGCCAACCACTATCCCAAGCACCTCTCCGAGACCATCAGCCAGGCCTACGGCGCCGCCGGCCGGGCGGTCACGCTGCTCTCCCAGGACACGGTCACCGCCTCCGGCTCGGTCTGCGAGGTCGACGAGGACGACTGCGTCGTCGTGCGGGGCCTGCATCACGGCCTGCACCTACGGCGCCATCGACTGGCGCGAGACGCCGGAGGGCAAGAAGGCCGTGGTCAACCCGGTCCTCTGCAAGGGGGACGGCCTGTGCTGCGCGAAGTGCCCGACCGACGCCGATCGTCCTGAAGCACTACACCGACGAGGAGATCTTCGGCCAGATCGACGCGGCGCTCGCCGACCCGTGGAGTCGACGCGCGAAGCCGGACGAGCAGCGAGGAGGTGCGAGCATGACAGGACTCGAGCACACGCCGAGGATCGTCGCGTTCCTCTGCAACTGGTGAGCGTACTCCGCTGCGGACCTGTCTGGAGTTACCAGACAAAGCTACGCACCGGAGATCCGGATCATCCGCCTGATGTGCACCGGCCGGGTGGACCTGGCCTTCGTGCTGCGCGCCTTCCAGAGCGGCGCCGACGGGGTGATCATCGGCGGCTGCTGGCCGGGCGAGTGCCACTACGTGACCGAGGGCAACTACGACGCCCTGGGCAACATGCACCTGTGCAAGAAGCTGCTGCAGCACATCGGCGTCGAGCCCGGAGCGGCTGCGGCTCGAGTGGATCGCCGCCTCCGAGGGCACCCGCTTCGCCGAGGTCATGAGCGACTTCGCCGGACAGCTGCGCGGAGCTCGGGCCGCTCGGCGAGGGCGAGGGCATCGACGACGGCGACCTGGAGCTCAAGCTCGACGCCGCTGAACCGGCTGATCCCCTACCTCAAGCTGGTGGAGCGGGAGAAGCTGCGGGTGCCCGAGCAAGTCGGAGGAGGCCTACCGCGACGTTCTTCGAGAGCGACGAGGCGAACCGGCTGTTCGACGAGCTGATCGCCGACAAGCTGGCGGTCAGCCAGATCCTGATGCTCCTGCGAGGAGAGGCCGCTGTCCACCGCGGGAGATCTCCGAGCGGCTGGGCCTGAGCCCGTCCGAGGTCTCGAGGCACATGAACGAGCTCGTCGCGGCAGGGCCTGGTCCGGTACGACCTCGAGCAGAAGCGCTACGCGCTCGCCTGAGCGAGGACGGCAGTCGGATGAGCGAAGCCAGCCATGGATCACGACCGCGTCGATCAGATCATCGACGAGCACCACGGCGAGGCCAGCTCGCTGATCCAGGTGCTGCTGGACGATCCAGAGCGAGAACCACTGGCTGCCCAGGGAGGCCCTGGCGCGGGTCAGCGAGCGGCTGGAGGTCCCGCTGTCGCCGGATCCAGCACATCGCCACCTTCTACAAGGCCTTCAGCCTGGTCCCGAAGGGCCGCCACCAGGTCCACGTCTGCATGGGCACCGCCTGCCACGTCCGCGGCGCGCCGCGGGTCCTGGACACGGTGCGAGGACCTGACCGGCATCAAGCCCGGGCGAGACGGACCTGGACCTGAAGTTCAGCCTGGAGACCGTCAACTGCCTCGGCTGCTGCGCCCTGGGACCGGTGATCGAGATCGACGGCAAGACCCACGGCAAGCGTGTCGACCGCCGAGACGGAAGACGTGCTGAAGAGCTACGAGTAGAGGATGCCCATGGCGCGATTCAGTACGCCGGAGGAGCTCGAGGAGTACCGGCAGGAGCCTGGTCGCCGGACGGGACCGCCGACCGGCCCTGCGTCTCCATCTGCGCCGGTGCGGGCTGCCTGGCCTCGGGCGCGGGCGAGGTCATCGCCGCCTTCGAGGCCGAGCTCGCGGCGCAGGGCCTGCGAGGCGGACGTCGACACCCGGGGCACCGGCTGCCCGGGCTTCTGCGAGCGGGGCCCGGTGGTGGTCCTGCATCCCGAGGAGATCTGCTACCTGCAGGTCAAGCCCGAGGACGTCCCGGAGATCGTCGCGCAGAGCATCAAGGGCGAGCGAGGTCGTCGAGCGGCTGCTCTACGAGGATCCGGCCACCGGCGAGCGGGCGGTCCACGAGGCCGACATCCCGTTCTACAAGCACCAGGAGCGGACCCTGCTCTCGAGCAACATCCGGATCGACTCCAGGAGCATCGACGACTACCTGGCCATCGGCGGCTACGCGGCGCTGGTCAAGGCGCTCTTCGAGATGAGCCCCGAGGCAGGTGCTCGAGGAGGTCAAGAAGTCCGAACCTGCGCGGCCGGGGCGGCGGCGGCTTCCCCGCCGGGCGCAAGTGGGAGGGCTCCCGCAACGCCCCCGGCGAGCCCAAGTACGTGGTCGTCAACGCCGACGAGGGCGACCCCGGGCGCGTTCATGGACCGGGCGCTGCTCGAGGGCAACCCCCACTCGCGTGCTCGAGGGGCTGATCATCGGCGGCTACGCCATCGGCGCCAGCGAGGGCTACGTCTACGTCCGGCAGGAGTACCCCCTGGCGGTGGAGAACCTGAGCCATCGCCATCGAGCAGGCCGAGGAGTACGGCCTGCTGGGCGAGAACATCCTCGGCTCCGGCTTCGACTTCACGGTCAAGGTGCACAGGGGGGCCGGCGCCTTCGTCTGCGGCGAGTCCACGGCGCTGATGACGGCCCTGGAGGGCCGGGTCGGCGAGCCGCGGCCGAAGTACGTCCGCTCCAACGTCAAGGGGCTCTGGGGCAAGCCCACCGTGCTGAACAACGTCGAGACCTGGGCCAACGTGCCGCTGATCGTCAACCGCGGCGCCGGACTGGTTCGCGCGGATCGGCACCGAGGGGAGCAAGGGCACGAAGATCTTCTCCCTGGTCGGCAAGATCAACAACACCGGCCTGGTGGAGGTGCCCATGGGCATGACGCTGCGGGACATCATCTACGAGATCGGCGGCGGCATCCCGGGCGGCAAGAAGTTCAAGGCCGTGCAGACCGGCGGGCCGTCGGGCGGCTGCATCCCCGAGGAGCTGCTGGACCTGGCGGTCGACTTCGACGAGCTGACCGAGGCCGGCTCCATGATGGGCTCGGGCGGCATGATCGTCATGGACGAAGACACCTGCATGGTGGACGTGGCCCGGTACTTCATCGACTTCCTCACCGAGGAGTCCTGCGGCAAGTGCCTGCCCTGCCGCGAGGGCCTGCGGCAGATGCACAGGATCCTGACGCAGCATCTGCGAGGGCAAGGGCCGGGAGGGCGACATCGAGACCCTGCGAGGAGCTCTCCGAGGTCGCCATGGAGGCCTCGCTGTGCGCCCTGGGCAAGAGCGCCCCCAACCCGTTCCTGAGCACGCTGCGCTACTTCCGGGACGAGTACGAGGCGCACATCCAGGAGAAGCGCTGCCCGGCCCTGTCCTGCAAGGAGCTGATCTCGTACTACATCGATCCGGAGAAGTGCAAGGCCTGCCTGATCTGCCTGAAGAAGTGCCCCTCGCAGGGCGATCGAGGGCGGCAAGAAGCAGATCCACGTCATCGACCAGGAGAAGTGCGACACCTGCGGCGTGTGCTTCGAGGTCTGCCCGTCGCGCTTCGACGCGGTGGTCAAGATCTCGGGCGAGCCGGTGCCGCCGCCCATCCCCGAAGCGCAGCGGACGATCGTCAGAAAGGGCCGGGCGACATGAGCGAGCATCCAGCTGCAGATCGACGGCAAGGAGGTCACGGCGCAGCGAGGGCATGACCGTGCTCGAGGCGGCCCGGGCGGCGGGGATCTCGATCCCCACCCTCTGCCACCACGACGCGCTGGAGCCCTTCGGCGGCTGCCGGCTGTGCATCGTCGAGGTCGAGGCGCGACGGCTGGACCCGGCTCGTCGTGTCCTGCGTCTACCCGGCGGAGGCCGGCCTGATCGTCAGGACCCGGTCCGAGAAGATCGACCGGATCCGCAAGACCCTGCTGGAGCTGCTGCTGGCCCACGCCCCGGACTCCCCGCCGCTGCAGGAGCTGGCCGCGGAGTACGGCGCGGACCGGGACCGCTTCGAGCAGGAGGCCTCCTTCTGCATCCACTGCGGCCTGTGCGTCCGCTACTGCGCCGAGGTCAAGAAGGCGCACGCGGTCGGGCTTCATCGACCGCGGCATCCGCAAGGAGATCAGCTTCCTGCCGGAGATCGCCGCCGGGGAGTGCCCCGACTGCAAGGAGTGCTTCCCGCTCTGCCCGACGTCCTACCTGCAGGCGGCCTACGTCCTGGTCGAAGCGTTGTCCGCGCGGCGGGCGTGACGGGGCGCCGATGGCTCCTCGATCGCGTCGCGGCCAGTCCACCTCCCGGCCACCGGCGCCCTGGAGGTGTGCAGGATGACCGACACGCGATCCCTCGAGGACGCCCTGCGGGCGCATGTCCGGCGCGATGAGGCCGCGGCGGCGAGGGACACCCGGGAGGTCGACAGCCTGTGGGATCACCTGTGTCGGACCGCGGTCATCGCCGAACGCCTGGCGCAGTCCGAGGATCTCGATCCCGCCACCTGCCGCCTGGCCGCGCTCTTCCACGATGCGGGGAAGTTCCACCGGGGCCGGCTGCACGGGGACTCCCTGCCCGAGGAGCAGCACTCGGTGGAGGTGCTGCGTCGCCTGGGCGCAGAGCACGGCCTGTCCCACGGTCAGGTGGACGAGATCGCCGACGCGATCCTCCAGCTGTACCGCGACGATCCCGACCTGACGCCACTGGCAAGGGTGCTCTACGACGCCGACAACCTGGACAAGCTGGGCCATCTCGGCATCGCCAACTTCTTCGTCAAGCGCGGTCTCAAGGGCCGGGGCGTCTCCCACGACTTCCTGCTGAGCTTCACCGTCGAGCTCACCTACGCCCGCCATGCCGCGGGGTGCATGCAGACCGCCGCGGGCCGGGCGTGGGCACTGCGCCGTGCGCCGCAGACCCGGGCCTTCCTGCTCTCGATGCTCGTCGAGCTGCGGGAGGATGGGCTTGCCGATCTCGTGGTCGAGGAGATTGAGCACGATGGCCTGATCATCGACGCGGTGGCGCCGCGGGCCTGCACCTGCGGCGGTACGTTGGCCCCGGAGACCTGGCACGAGCAGGGCATCACCTGCTTCAGGATCCACCTCGCGCACGTCTGTGCCGAGTGCGGCCAGCGCCACGAGATCCGCTTCTGTCGCCCCCGCCTCGCCGGCGCAGGAGATTGAACCGCCACGACAGCAGCAGCTCGGTACCCTCCTCGAACAGCAGCCCAGCGTCCTGCTCACACCGCGAGCACCCACTCACCCGAGGTTGCCCGCGCCCTCGTCAGCCGAGCCTCGCTGCCAGCTGGCCGAGGAGCTCGCTGCCGTTTCCATGCCACGAGGAGCCGTGCATGCAGGCGAGCGTGGTCGGGTTGGTGGCGGCGAGCTTGGCGATGAGGCTGGCCGTGTTCCGGGCGCGCGCGAAGTAGTCGTCCAGAGCCTGCCGCATCGTCTCGCTCGGCCCCAGGATGTCTCGCTCGACGAGCGGCGGGGGGTCGGCGCCCGGCTGGGTGAAGAGGTCGCCGCAGAACAACGTGGACGTCGTGTGGTCGAACAGGTAGCCGCAGTCCCATCCGTGAGGCAGGTGGGGCGTGGCGATCCAGGTCAGGGTCCGCCGGCCGAGCGAGAGCTGGGCGCCATCCTCCAGGCCGACCGCTGGGCGGTCAGCGACGTCGTCGACTGAGACCATCTTCGCCACCGCGCTGCACAGTGGTGCGGCACGAGGCGCGACCTGCAGGAACTCGTTGACGGCGCCGCACTCGTCGGCCTCGAAGTGCGAGATGCCGAGATAGCGCAGCGTGCTGACCGGAATCACCGCCTCGATGGCCTCGCGGACCAGGGGAAACAGCCCCCGCAGCCCGGTGTGGAAGAGCAGCGGTTCCTCGTCGACGATCAGGAACTGGTTGAACGTGAACCCACCGGGCAGTGCCGGGTTGGCCGGCACCGGCGTGCTGATGCGGTAGATCTTCTCACCGATCTCGGCGATGCTGGTATTGGACTCGGAGTTGGTGATCTTCATGACGACCCCCTACGAAACTGCGGCGATGAACGTGGCGATCGCCATGCCAATGACGATCAGCGAACCGATGCTGAAGAAGGTCGCGCGAACCTCGTGGGGCTTGGCCGTGATGTAGGCCCAGAAGTGCGCCAGTCGAGCGGCCACGAAACCGTAGAGCAGGCACTGGGCGACCCAGAGCGGCGGATCCGCCACGACGAACAGCAGGCCGGCGACCAGGAACGCCGGGATGTTCTCGGTGTCGTTGCGGTGCATGCGTCTGGATCGCTCGACGTAGTCGTCGGGGTCGAGCTGACCGGGCCGGGGCGCGGGGTTGGTCCACCCCTTGGCCCTGTCCTCGGGATTCAGGAAGCCACCGCCAACCTTCATCATCCGGTAGACGGTGATCCACCCTTGCCCCATGATCTTGACGATCATGAGGGTCGCTGCGAAAACGTAGGTCGCAAAGACCGGGTTGTCGAATGTCATCTCTCACCTCCGTGGAGCGCTGCAGCTCGAAACGTCGTGCACAGGTCGTCGATCAAGTCCTGATCGCTGTGGATCAGCGGGTCCCGGGCGGCCAGGGCAATGGCCTGCATGTTCAGAAGCCCGACCACGGCCATGTGGGCGGTGAACGCGAACCGGCGCGGGTCTCGATCCTCGGGGAAGCCGCCACTGTGCTGGTCGGCACGCAGGCGCGCTTCGGCGCCGCCGTAGAACATGTCGTTGAGCGGGTGGATCCGGGCGAGCTCCTCGGGCCCGACCAGGTCCTGGAACTCACCGCCGGGCCCCAGCTTGTAGTGGAGCATGAACAGCTCGAGCCGGTCGCGGTAGCGATCGAACACCGTCCGCATCAGCTGCTCGACGGCATCGACCCCGCTCTCGGTTTCGTCGACCGCAGCTCGCACCTCGGCTGCCGACTCGACCCACTCGCGGAGCAACACCTCGAACAGCAGCGATTCCCTACTGTCGAAGTAGTAATAGAGCGCAGGCTTGGTCAGGGCGAGCTCCTCGGCGACGTCCGCCAGAGTGAAGCCCGCCAGCCCGTTCTGCAGGACGGCATTGCGTGCCGCGTCCAGAATCTCGGTCCGCGTCTGGTTCCGTCTGCGTTCGGTCCGGGCCTTGCGCTTGCTGCGGACGACCGTGTCTGGCGGTGAGCTCATGATGAAAATTTAATAACGTTCAAAATAATTGTCAATAGCTCAATTGATTGAACTTTAGTAGATCCGAAAGCGACACCAGTGCCGTGGTGCCCGGCGAAAAGGCCGTAGGGCATGGGAGGCGGATGCTGGCTTGGGTTCCAGGGCCGGCACGTCTGGCACCGTTCTGCGACGACCCGACGGCCATCGCTCGACCTGCCGCCTCTCCTCGGGTCCAGTGGCCTCGTCGACGCCTTCGTGGCGGCGGGGCAAGCACCGGCCCCCGCTGCACCTTCGCCTCCCCGACCGCCCATGGGCGGCCGGTTCTCTTCTTCGAGCCTGGTTCCGATGGCTGGATCCGTTCGAGTGGCTTCAGAGACGCCCCTCGTCACGCTCGACGCACGTCACCTCTTCCCCCGAACCCCTACCCCACGATTGGCCCGGCGCACACCTGGCTCAGCTCGCGGAGGGCACGGGTCATGCCGGGCCAGGTTTGACGGCCCACAGCGTCGGCCTTGCACTTGAGTAAGGAATGCGAGGACTGGTATGGCGAGCGCCACCGTAACCAGCAAAGGCCAGATCACCATCCCGAAACCGATCCGCGAGGCCCTCGGGCTCGAGCCGGGGGACCGGGTCGCCTTCCGGCTGGACGAGGAGGGGCGAGTCATCCTCGAACCCGAGACCCTCGACCTCATGGAGCTCTTCGGGACGCTGAAACCGACCGTCCAGGGGGTTACGGTCGAGGACATGCGTCGAGCAGTCCGCTCCCGAGGCAGTGGGCGGTGATCGCCCTCGACACCAACGTCGTCGTGAGATTCATCGTCGCGGACGACCCCGAGCAGGCGGAGCGCGCGAGGGCATTCCTGGAGAGCCGGAGCCGCGAGAGCACACCTTGCCTGGTGACCGACATCGTGGTCTGCGAGACGGTCTGGGTCCTGGAGTCCTGCTATCGGTTCGGCCGTCCCGAGATCGCCGCCACCCTACGGTCCCTGCTCCGCGCGCGCCAGCTGCGCTTCCAATCGCCCGACCTCGTGGCCCGTGCCGTCGACCGCTACCGCCGCGGCTCGGGCGACGTTTCCGACTACCTGGTCGACGCGGTCGGGAGGTCCCTCGGCTGCACCGCGACCGTCACCTTCGACCGCGCCTTTTCGGGCGATCCCCGCTTCGTATCGCCCTGACCCAGCGACCCCTCCACCCCGGCATTGGTGTCGACCGTCAGGACTGCGGGAAGGTCCAACGTACGAACAACTTCCAGAGTACCAACCCGTGAAACCGCCGCCTTACCGGGAGAGATCCGCGTCGAGCACCAGCCGCGGCACCGTCATGAGCCCCATCCTGCCGAAGAAGGCCACCAGCTCGTGGTCGTCCCAGGCGACCTCGGTGCGCAGCCGCTCTACCCGCAGGGCATTGAGATTGCGGACCAGCTGCTCGTACATCGCCCGGGCGATGCCGCGCAGGATGTTGGCGGTCGAAATACCGCGCGAAACCATGTTGGCTGCAGACAGGGAACTCTCCGTACACCACACCAGGGGACACTACTCAAGGGGGTAGTGGTTTCTACCCATGGCGGGGTTCAGTTCTCGGGTAGAAAGTGCGCTTCCCGCCGGGGCACACGACCGCTAGATTCGAGATAGGTTCGCGAAAGGACGGTGTCTCATGAGACGAACCCTCGTCGTGGCGGCAGGCTTCCTGGTCAAAGCCGGACTGCTGGCGCTTGTCGCCGCGGGCTGCACCGTCAACCCCGTGACGGGGAAGTCGCAGCTCGATCTGCTCGGTGAGGCGCAGGAGATCGAGATCGGCAAGATGTACTACCAGGGCGCCATCCAGGGCTCGCTCGGTCCGATCGACGACCGCGCACTGCAGGCCGCAGTGGAGCGGGTCGGCGGCGCCGTCGCGGCGGTGGGTCATCGACCGGCGTTGCCATACGAGTTCACTGCGGTGAACGACCCGCAGGTCAACGCCTTCGCGCTGCCCGGCGGCAAGATCTGCATCACTCGCGGCCTGCTCACGCGGATGGAGTCTGAGGACGGCTTGGCGGCCGTGCTCGGCCACGAGGTCGGCCACGTCACGGCCCGTCACGCGGTCTCCGCCTACAACCGGCAGATGCTGGCCACTGCGGTCCTGATCGGCGGCGGGATCTACATGGATGCGAAGAACGTCAAGAACCGGGAGCTGATCTCCCTGGGAGCCGTCATCGGCGCCCAGATGGCGCTCGCGCACTACTCGCGCGATGAGGAGAGCCAGAGCGACGAGCTCGGCCTCGACTACGCGGTGAAGGCGGGCTACTCGCCGCGCGGAATGATCGAGACGCACAAGGTGCTGCTGGCCTTGCAGAAGCAGAAGCCGGGCGCGGTCGAGCGGTTGTTCGCCACCCACCCGATGTCCTCCGAGCGACTGGCGACGGCGGAGAAGCGGGTCGCGGCGCTGCCACCCGAGGTACGCAAGCGTCCGCTCAGGGTGGCGCCGTATCGCAACGCGACGTCGCGGATCAGCGCAGAGCGGCCGGCATGGGACCTCGCCAGCGACGCGCAGGTGCTGCTCGGAAAGAAAAAGAACAAGGAAGCGGAGTCGAAGCTCGCCGCGGCGGTCCGGCGCCTCCCGAACGCCGGCGTGCTGCACACCCTGCACGCGGCGAGCCTGGCCGAGGTCAAGCGCACCGAGGCGGCGATCAGCGAGAGCCGTGAGGGTGCCCGCCTCGCCCCCGGGGTGTTCTTGAGCCAGGTGGTGGCCGGGGAGCTGGTGTTGCGACAACACCCGTCCGAGTCGCTCACCTACCTCGACCGCGCCGAAAAGCTGCTGCCGAACGTCGCTGCAGTCGGCCTAATGCGCGGGCAGGCGCTGGAGAAGCTCAAGCGCCGTGACGAAGCGATCGCGGCCTACCGAGAGGTGTTCCGGCGTGATCCGCAGGGAGAAGCTGGCGCTGCGGCGGCCAAGCGCCTGCGGGCGCTCGGGGTGGCGCCGCAATAGGGCGGGTCTGCTGCCCCGCATGCGCGACGCCGTCCCAGGAGCCCGTACCGCATAGCCCTTTGGGGCGTCGAGCGGCGATCGAAAGGCCTGCGATGCGCGATCGACCGACTCCCGGGTTCGTACCTCGCGCCTCTGTCGCGTAGTAACTACCTACCTCGCGGTTTCTTTCCCGGGTAGATAGTGCGCTTTTCCTCGTGCGTGCTCGAGGCCTAGTCTGAAGATCCAGAAACGGAAGAGAGGGTGGACCATGACTGATATCCGTACCGTGTGTCACGCCAAGGCCGGCAAGCTCGGGGTTGGCGTTCTTTCGCTCGTCGTCGTGGCGGTCACCGCGTGCGTGAGCGGCGAGTACACCACGTCGCGCGACAAGACCGCGAAGGGTGCCGGTATCGGCGTCGTGGCCGGAGCCGTGGTCGGGGCCGTGGTCGGCGAAGGGCACGCCGACAAGATCCTCGCCGGTGCCGCAATCGGCGCCGGCATCGGCGCCGGCATCGGCTCGTACATGGACGCGCAGGAGGAGAAATTGGCGCGCATTCCCGGCACGACGGTGGAGCGCGTCGGGTCGGACAAGCTGCTCGTCCGGTTCGCGTCCGACGTCCTGTTCGACACCGACTCGGCGATGCTCGTCGGCGACTCGCCCGCTACTCTCGACAAGGTGGCGGTCGTGCTCAAGGACTTCCCCAAGACGGCTATCGTGGTCGAGGGGTTCACGGACTCCACCGGGTCCGAAGAGCACAACCAGGGACTGTCGCAACGCCGCGCCGGTACGGTGTCGGGCTATTTCGTTGACAGCGGCGTCGACGCCGGTCGCTTGACCACGATCGGCTACGGCGAGGACCACCCGGTGGCCGACAACGGCACCGTCGAGGGCCGGCAGCAGAACCGCCGCGTGGCGGTTCTCATCAAGGGCAAGGCCAAGTAGCGGCGACCGGGCGGTGGCGTCCTCCGACCTGTCGGGATCGGGCGGCGCCGTGGGCACCGGCACCGGGTCCTTGCGGATCTCCTCCGGGAGGCTGCGTGGCGTTACAGCACTTTCTTCCGATGCGGCGGCAATTGAATTAAATAAAGGTGCCCGGCACAGCACAAGCGTATAGAGCCCTCAGCTCTCCTTCAGGTCCCTCTCCAGCCCCTCGTACCGCGCCCTGTACTCGCCGTCCTCCTGCCGGCGCCGGATGCCTCGCATCACCCACCCCGAGGCGGTCGCAGGGTGCTTGCCCAGCGCCTCGGCGATCACCTTGACCCTCAGGCCGAAGCGCTCCGCGCCCACGCTCGCCAGCAGTTCGCGCGCGCACACGGTCTCGTCGCCCCGCCCCCGACCCCTCAGGTCGTCGAGCTCGACGCCGAGCCACCGCGCTCCCTGCTCCAGGAACTCGTCGACGCCGAGGTCCCGGGGTTCTCTCGCCCGCCGCGCGGCGTCCCCCTCCCGCCTGAAACGCCCGCTCTCCTCCGGGTCCTCGTCCTCGTTCACCGGTGGCCGACCCAGCCGCCACCACGGCAGCCTGCCCGGGCTCTCGCCAATCCACTGCTCGGTCAGGGCGCCCCTGAGGGCCCGCGCGTACCTCGCCCGGGCCGTGCGCCGGCTCCCGCCGAAGAGACGCAGCACCTCGTCGACCTCGACCAGAGGGTCCTTACGACGGCCGAGCAGCTCGCCGTGGCCGCTCCACGGGTACTCGGCCGGGTCGTCGACGATCCCCGCCGCGACGGGATTGAGGTGGATGTACACCACCAGCCGGTCGAGGTATCGCTGGTCCTCGATCAGCTTGGCCCGGTAGCGCCCCTGCCATAGGGGGCCGAAAACCCGATTCCGGGCGTTCCACCGCCGCGTGAAGCGCTGCTGAACGCTGCGCATGGTCCGGTCCAAGCTGATCGGGCCGGTCTGGACCGCGAGGTGGTAGTGGTTGGCCATGACGCACCACGCCAGAACCGTGTCCTGGTCGCGCCGGGTCGCCTCCTTGAGAAGGGCGACGAGGTGCGCCGCTTCCTCCTCCACACCGAGCACCCGCTCGCCCCGCGCGATCCGGTTGTAGACGTGGTACACGGCGCCGTCGAAGAACACCCTCTGCGGTCGCGGCATGGCTCACCCCCCCGCAGAAGCCTAACACCGCTCTGCTGTGCCTGGCACTTTTGCTGGCTCACCCCCCCGCAGAAGCCTAACACCGCTCTGCTGTGCCTGGCACTTTTGCGGGGCGGTCACTCGTGATCCCGACCCGGATCACGGCTCCCGGCGCAGGCCGAGCTGGATCGCCACCGCCCGTTCCAGGGCCTGGAGCTCGTTGGACCTCAGGGCGCCGAGCCGCTCGAGCACCCGGCCGCGCGCGACCGTCCTGATCTGGTTGGCAACGGCGCGCGAGGCCTTGGCGAGCCCGCTCGCGCCGGGTTCCACCAGGGCCTCGTACGGCCGCAGGGCACGTTCGGGCAGACCGGTGACCGGCACGATCTGCAGCACGGCGTCGGCGCGGCAGGCGGCGTCGTTGGAAAGCACGACGGCCGGGCGGGTCTTCCGGATCTCGGAGCCCTCGGCAGGATCGAGCCGCACCAGGACGACGTCCCCGCGGCGCGTGTTCACCCGTCGACCTCGGGATCGGCCGCCTCCCACTCGGCGGCGAGCTCGGCGGCTTCGTCGTGGTCCTCCCGGTATCCGGCCTCGAGAGCACGCTCGAGCTCCCGGGCGCGGTACTCGCGCACCGCCTCGGCGACGACCGAGCTGCGGTTCGGGACCGAGTCGAGGTAGGTCGCGACCTCCTCGTCGACCGAGACGGTGATCCTCCGACGGGCCATGCGGGGTACCCCTCGTGGATGAGTCTATCATACGATCAGTATGATGATCCGTGTGCGGATTCCAGTTCGAGTGCGAGTGTCCTGTTGGGGAAGTTCCAGTGGTGGGCCAGATCTCGAGGAGAGCAGGGCAGTGCGGCGTTCGTGGGGGCCCGACGCGCCCGGATCAGGGCAGCGGCACGAAGAACACAAGATCCATGTGCCCGGCACCTTTCGATGACTTTGGTTTCGTCCGTGCCTCACGCACCGGGCCCAGGAGGTCTGTGCCTACTTGACACGCGGTTTCTCATGGGTGGCACGTTTCAAGATCGACCTCGTGACCGATCGCCCGCTGAACATCAGATAGTGATACCGGGCGCCGCGTTCGTGTCCAGGGCTGACTTGACCCTTGGGGCTGTTGCCTGCGAGCCCGGTCTTGTTTAGACTTGCACCGTGAAGTCTGAATAGTCGTGAGCGCTATCGAGATTCGCTGAATACGAGGCGGCACGATGAAGCGGGGCACCACAGGTCGCTATGAGGTCACCGTCGGCGGCGGCGAGCAGGTGCGGGCGTTCGTGCCGCTGCCCCTGCCGCCCGATCCGCCGCTGGTGTTCAACGCCAGGATGCAGCGGTTGCTGGAGGGGGCGGTCCTGGCACTCGGGCGGCTCGACAGCCTGGCGACCTTTGTGCCGGACACCGGGCTCTTCCTCTACACCTACGTGCGCAAGGAGGCGGTGCTCTCGTCCCAGATCGAGGGGACGCAGTCGTCGCTGTCGGACCTGCTGCTGTTCGAGCTCGGGGAGTTGCCCGGGGTGCCGCTCGACGACGTGGTCGAGGTCTCCAACTACGTGGCAGCGCTCGAGCATGGGCTGGGACGGCTGCGCGAGGGGTTCCCGCTGTGCAACCGGCTGATCCGCGAGATCCACGGCGTGCTGTTGGCGCGCGGCCGTGGCAGCGAGCAAGGACCCGGGCGAGTTCAGGCGGACCCAGAACTGGATCGGCGGGACCCGGCCGGGTAACGCGGTGTTCGTGCCGCCGCCGCCGCAGGTCGTGCCGGAGCTGCATGTCGGACCTCGAGAGCACCCTGCACGATGAGGACCTGGCCCCGGCGGTGATTCGTGCGGCGCTGGCCCACGTGCAGTTCGAGACGATTCACCCCTTCCTCGACGGCAACGGGCGGCTCGGCCGGCTGCTGATCACGTTGCTGCTCCACCACGCAGGGGTGCTTTCTCAACCTCTGCTGTACCTCAGCCTCTACTTCAAGCAGCACCGTCAGGAGTACTACCGGCTTCTCGATCAGGTGCGCGTGGAGGGTGACTGGGAGGCGTGGTTGGAGTTCTTCCTCGAAGGCGTGCGCCAGACCGCCGAGGGCGCTGTGGCCACGGCCCGTCGCCTGGGCGCGCTCTTCGAGGCGGACCGCGCGAGGGTCCAGGCTGAGGGGCGCGCCGCCGGGTCGGCCTTGCGTGTCCACGAGGTTCTCACCCGGCGGCCCCTGACCTCGCTTCAGGAGGTTCGCCGGCAGACGGGCTTGTCGTTCCCCGCCGCCTCCTCGGCCATGCAACTGCTGGCAGATGTCGGCATCGCCAGCGAGCTGACCGGCAAGAAGCGCAACCGGGTGTTCGGCTACACGAAGTACGTGGCGATCCTGATGGAGGGGACCGAGCCGTGATCCCGCTTCCGGCTGGCGGCCACACTTCGCCGGTCGGGGCTTGAACCCGCAGGGTCCGTTCGGGAGGTCTCAGAAACGCCGCTCGCCACCTCCGACTCACGTCATCTCTTCCCCCTTCCCCAGGCTTCGCCTGGCGCACGCCCGGCACTTGATCGTCTCCGCCACCTCGGGGTCGGTGTGGTGGAGCTGGGCGAAGAAGGTGCTCGACGGATTCGAGGGCATCGCGATGACCGACGGATACACCGCGCACGAGTCGCTCGCGAGGAGTTCGCCGAACCTCAAGCTGGCCCACCGCTGGGCGCACGTGAGGAGGAAATTCATCGAGGCGGCGGACTTCAGCCCCGAGCTCATCGAGCAGGCGGTCCGGCTCATCGACCGGCTCTTCGCGATCGAGCGAGAGGCGCCACGAGCGGGACCCGACGCCACCGACGAGGAGAAGCAACGCGCGCTCGAGCTGCGGCACCGACTGCGGCAGGAAAAGTCGAAGCCCGTGATCAAGGAGCTGCTCGAGTGGGCCGGTACCTACGACGGCGCCGTGCTGCCGAGGTCGAAGCTGGGCAAGGCCATCTCGTACATGCTCAAGCTGTGGAAGGGCCTCACCCTCTTCCTCGAGAATCCCCGGGTCCCGCTCGACAACAACGCGGCCGAGAGGGCGCTGCGAGGCCCTGTCGTGGGGCGCGAGAATCACTACGGCTCCAGGTCCAAACGGGGCACCGAGGTCGCCGCGCTCTTCTACACCCTCTTCGAGACCGCCAAGCTCAGCGGCGTCGATCCCCGCGCCTACGTCACCCTCGCCGCCAAGCGGTCCATCGCCGACCACGGCGCCGTCACCCTGCCCTCAGACCTGACCTGATCTGCAACGGCTCAGATTCCTTGCACTCCGACCTGTGCCTGGCGCCAAACCCTGACCGGTGAAGGCGTCAAACTCAATCCGGTGATCTCCGTCAAGACGGGGTACGGCGAGGACATACGTTACGGCGAGGACGTACGTTACGACGACCCGAGGGCCCTGATCGACCGCGTCCGCGTCGTCGTCTCCAGCGCCGCCACCGCCCGTGCCACAGTGCGGTACGAGACATCCGGTGACACTCTCTTTCGCAGGATCTAGACTGTCCTCATGGCGGACAGCGCCGGCGACGGATCGCACCCCCCGGAGGGGGCCGAGTCCGACCTCCTGATCGGCTGGAAAGCGGTCGCCAGGCACCTGCACGGATCGGTGAGGACCGTTCAGCGCTGGGAGCGGCTCGAAGGTCTGCCCGTCAGGCGCCACATGCACGAGTCGGCGGGATCCGTGTACGCCTCCCGAGCCGAGCTCGACGCATGGTGGAGCAGCCGGCCGGCGGCGGTGCCGCCGCACTCCTTGCGAGCCGGGACCGTACGCTCGATCGCCGTGCTCCCCTTCTCCGATCTCGATCGGCGTCTCGACACCGAGATCCTCGCCGACGGCCTGACCGAGGAGGTGATCACCGCGCTTACGCGCATCGAGGGGCTCAGGGTCGTGGCGCGCACCTCGGTGTTCCGTTTCAAGAACCGCCACGACGACGTCCGGGACATCGCCGACCAGCTCGGGGTCGAGGCGGTGCTCGAGGGCAGCGTTCGCCGGTCCGGCGAGCGCGTGCGCGTGGTGGCACAGCTGATCGACACGCGCACCGGCTGCCACCTGTGGTCGGAGCGGTTCGACCACGAGACGGGAGACCTGTTCGCGCTCCAGGAGGACCTGGCCCACGCCATCTCCGGGGCCCTCCGGCCTTCCCTTGTGAGCGCCGCGACGCCGACCCGGTCGGGCCCGGACATGCGCCCGAGTGCCGACGCGTACGGGCACCTCCTCGAGGGGCGCTACCACTGGAACCGCCGCACCCCGGCGGGGTTCCTGAAGGCGGTGAAGAGCTTCGAGCGCGCTGTCGACGTCGACCCGGGGCTGGCCGCGGCCTGGGCGGCCCTGGCCGAGTGCTACGCGATGGCACAGGGGTTCTCGACGATGGCGGCGGACGAGACCGGCGCCCGGGCCCGAGCCGCGGTGGAGCGGGCCCTGAGAATCGACCCCCAGCTCGCCGAGGCGCACATGGTGCTGGGGTTCATGTGCGCGGTCCGCGACTTCGACTGGGCCGAGGCGGAGCGCCACTTCCTCGCGGCGCTCGACAGCTCGCCCGGGCTCGCCTTCGCGCACCTCCTCTACGCCGGAGCGGTCCTCGCCCCGATGGGGCGCATGGCTGAGATGGAGGCGGAGCAGGCGAGCGTCATGGAGCTGGACCCGCTGTCGCCCCTGGCGGTCAACGCCAACGGCATGGTCAGGTGGGTGCAGCGAAGGTATGACGCGGCTGAGGGGGCGTTCCGGGCGGCCCTGGCGCTCGACCCGCAGTTCCCTTGGGCGCGCCGCGGTCTGGGGATGGTGCTCCTCCTCCAGGGGCGGTACGCCGAGGCCGAGCGCGAGCTCGCGATGGTGGAGATGCCCGCGCTCGCAGCCGGCCTGCTCGGCTTCGCGCAGGCGAAGCTCGGCCGGATCGACGACGCGCAGAGCCTTCTCGATCGGCTCGAACGTTCGGGCCAGCCGCCGGTCTCGTGGCAGATAGCCGTCCTGCGGCTCGGCCTCGATGACAGGGACGGCAGCCTCGAGTGGCTCGCCCGGGCGGTCGCCCGACGCGGTGCCGGAGTCATCTGGGTGAAGGTGGACCCGATCTGGGACCCGGTCCGGGACGATCCGCGGTTTGCGGCGATCCTGGCCGCCATGAACCTCCGGTAGGCGACCACGCGCGTGGTGCCGGGCCCGGCGACCCGCGCAGGGCCCCTGGGATCACCCTGACCCACACAGCCCAAGGCGGGAGAGCACGGGACGCCCTGGGTACGCCGGCGTGGTCACCGAGGCACCCTGCGACAGAGTCTGCCACCACGGTGATGTCGCACTTTGTCGCGTGTCGGACAACCTGTCAGGAATCATATCCTTGGTGAACAACCCAACGCCGTTCGGAAAGCCCCGGCGGAATCGTGCCGCGCACGGGAGGACGTAATGAAGATGAGGGTGCTCACGCGGGGCCGATTGGTGATGGCCGCCGTCCTGTTGCTCGCCGCGGTGACGACGGACGCAGGTGACCCATCTGTTCCAGTCTTCGGAAGCGTTCAGGGCGAGGTCACGTTCCCGAGCTCAGACGCCTGCCTCGACGTCGGAGCACCTCTCCAGACCGTGATCAACGCGGTCGGCGGCGTCTCGCCCCTCGGACGGACCGCACTCGCCTCCAGTCACTCTTCTGACAACCAGAGCGACAAGGCGGTGAGGGGGGTCGCAACCTTCACCGCCGCCAACGGCGACGAGCTCTGGGCGACCTACACCGCAGTCAGCGTGCCGTCGACAGGGCAAACCCACGTGAACAAGGGGGTGTTCAAGATCTGGGGCGGCAGCGGTCGTTTCGAGGGCGCGTCGGGCCTGCTGCAGGCGACAATCTCCGTCACGGCCGAACCTATTTTAGAGCAACGGTGGCCGGTCAACCTGGTCTTCCGGGGCACCCTCACCCTCCCGCACTGGTTCGGCGAGACCGGCTGGACCAAGTACGAGGGCAACCCCGTGCTGCCGAAGGGCTCACCGGGGCAGTGGGACGCCGGCGCCGCCGGCCCGCCGGTCGTGGCCTTCGACGGCACCACCTACCGCATGTGGTACGGGGGCGGGTCGGGATCCCTCACGCAGAACATCGGCCTGGCCACTTCGCCGGACGGGGTGACCTGGACCAAGCACCCCGGCAACCCGGTGCTGTTGCGCGGCGCGCCCGGCACTTGGGACGGCTTCGAGATGTGGCCGATGGCGGCCGTCTTCGACGGCACGCTGTACCACCTTTGGTACAGCGCCTTCGCCGGGCCGACCCAGCAGGTCGAGCGGACCGGGTACGCCACCTCGCCGGACGGTGTCACCTGGACCAAGTACGAGGGCAACCCGATCCTCCCGGCCGGCCCGCCGGGCAGCTGGGATGACTTGGGCGCGACCATGGGGGGTGTGCTCCTCGAGAACGGGGTCTACCGCCTCTGGTACTGCGGGGCCCGGCAGGGCGGGCCGCTCAAGGCCGGCTACGCCACCTCCCGGGACGGGGTGACCTGGGACAAGTGGCCGGAGCCGGTGCTCGAGCCGAGCGCCTCCGGGTGGGACCTCAGGATCAACCCCGGGCCGGTGGTCTTCGACGGCATCGCCTACCACATGTGGTACACCGGCTTCGGAGGGTCCGGACCCCAGATCGGCCACGCGGTGTCCCTCGACGGTATCCACTGGACCAAGCAGCCGGCCGATGAGCCGGTGCTCGGGCCGGGCGCGGCGGGAGCTTTCGACTCGCTCGGCGCGGTCTTCCCCGCCGTGCTCCTGGTCGGGGACACGGCGCAGATGTGGTATGCGGGAACCGTCGCGTGGGGCATGTTCTCCCAGGTCGGCTACGCGACCGCGTCGCTACCCTTCCCCGACCCGCCGGTGGCGGGCTTCATCTATGATCCGGCCGCCCCCGCGGTCGGCGAGACGGTGACTTTCACCGACACCACGACCGGTGGACCGTCCTCGTGGGCGTGGGACTTCGGCGACGGCGCCACCGCGAGCGAGGAGAACCCGACCCACGCCTTCGCCGCCGAGGGCACCTACACCGTCACCTTGACCGCGAGCAACGACCTGGGCAGCAGCACTGCCAGCCACGACGTGGTGGTCGGCGGTGGGCCGCCCGCGCTCGGCGAGCTCTACTTCGTCGCCGCGGCCGCCAACTCCCCCGGCACCGGTTCGCTGTGGGTGACCGACGTCGAGGTCAACAACCCGACCACCGCCACCATCACGTACCGCTTCCTTTGGCTGCCCCGCGACAGCAGCGACAACTCCGCCCCGGCCGCGTCCGCGGTGTTCACCCTCGCGCCCGCCGCCAGCGCCCGGTACGAGAACGTCGTCGGTCAGGTGTTCGGCCGGAGCGCCCTGGGCGCCCTCGCCGTGGCCGCAGACTCGGCCGACGCGATCGTCATGAGCCGCACCTACAACCTGTCGGCAACAGGCACCTTCGGTCAGTCGATTGTCGGCCTCCACTCGAGCCGCCTGATCCCGGCCGACCGGCGCATGCGGATCGTCTTCACGAGCGAGACATCGAGTGGGGCGACGTCCAGCGGTTACCGCACGAATCTGGGCTTCCAGAACGGCACCGGCTCCGCCATCGTCGTGAGCTACACGCTCTACGACCGCGCCGGCGTCAACCTCGGCGTGGGCACGGTCGAGCTCGGACCGTGGTGCAACACCCAGCTCAATCGGGTCCTCCAGACGCATGCTCCGGTCGACGGCTACGTCGACGTCTGGACCGAGACCGCAGGCGGCGCCTTCGTGGCGTACGGCTCGGTGGTCGACAACACCACCGGGGACCCGACCACGGTCATGCCCGCCGAGCTCGGCTCGGGCAGCCTCCAGGGCGAGCTCAACCAGATCACCTACCTCGCCGCGGCCGGCAATGCCGGCGGCATCGGCTCGCAGTGGGCCACGGACGTGGAGATCAACAACCCGAACGCGAGCCTCATCCGCTACCAGCTCATGTGGCTGCCGCGCTCGACCGACAACTCCAACCCGATCAGGTCGGGCGTGTTCACCCTCGCTCCGGGGGCCAGCGCCCGCCTCGAGAACGTGGTTGGCGAGCTCTTCGGCGTGAGCGGTTTCGGCGCCCTGGCCGTGGCCGCCGACTCAGCAGACGCGATCGTCATGAGCCGGACCTACAACGTCTCCGCTCAGGGCACCTTCGGCCAGTCGATCGACGGCGTCCCCGCGAGCCGCTGGACCCGGGCCAACGAGCGCAAGCGTATCGTGTTCATGATCGAGACCTCGAGCGGCGCGCCGTCAAGCGGTTACCGTGCGAACCTCGGTTTCCAGAACGGCACCAGCGCCGCTCTGGTCGTTCGCTACGCGCTGTGCAGCAGCACCGGCGTCCTTCTCGACAGCGGCACGGTGGACCTGCCGCCGCGGGGCAACACCCAGCTCAACCGGGTGTTCCAGAGCCTCGCTCCGATCATCGGCTACGTCGACGTCTGGACCGAGACCCCGGGCGGCGCCTTCGTCGCCTACGGCTCGGTGGTGGACAACGGGACCGGCGACCCGACCACCATCTCGCCGCAGTAGCCGGCAGTGGTGCCAGGTCAGACGATCCCGACGATCTTCTCGAAATCGCTTGACCACACGCTGACGGGCGCAGTCGCAGAACACGGCCTGCTCTCGACCTGCCGCAGCGTGGACGGATCATCCCAGCCTCGCGCGAACGCCCGCCACAGCCAAGATCGCAAGGGCGGTCAGCGGGCGATGCGGGGCGCGGTGCTAGGTCGAGAGATCTGCCTCGAGCACCAGCCGCGGCACCGGCACGAGCCCCATGCGGCCGAAGAAGGCGACCAGCTCGTGGTCGTCCCACGCGACCTCGGTGCGCAGCCGCTCGATGCGCAGCGCCTGCAGGTTGCGGACCAGCTGCTCGCACGGCAGTGCGTGGGCAGAGGACCACGGTTGCATTGTGAGATCGTGACACCTGGCACGGTCTCCGGCCGCGGATATCGGGGCACTGTCAGGGGGCTTCCCGGACATTCTCAGCAGTCCGGATCGAAAGCGAGCCGTGCCCAGTGGCAGTTCGTGTCTTTGACGCGGGCCTTCTGATGGGTGGCTCGAGCTCGAGGGCCTCGCGGATCGGCTTCGGGATGGTGATCTGGCCCTGGCTGGGCACGGTCGCGGTTGCCATACAATTAGGCCCACCTTGATGATGAACAACCCGAGAAGGGGGCAGCATGCGAAAGCTCGTGATCGTGTCTGTGGTCGTCCTCGCAGTAACGGCCGGCGTGCCGCCGGCCCAGGCGCAGTTCGCCTCGCCGCTCCAGATCCTGCCCGTGGTCGCCAAGGTCGCGGGCGCGCTGGGCACCGACTGGCGCAGCGACATGGCGATCTCCAACCTGTCCGACTCCGCGGTCACGGTTGGTCTCCAGTTCTTCCGCGAGGCTCGGGCGAACACCTTCACCGGGAGCTTCGCGAAGACGATCACGCTCGCCGCCGGCGAGACCCGTGTGGTCGAGGACGTACTCGGGACCTTCTTCCCGAGCGAGGGCAACACCAAGGGGATGCTCCTGGTGATGGCCCTCAGCGGCGGCGGCCCTGACGGCGGCATGCTCGTGGTCGGCTCGCGAACCTACAACGCTGCCAATCCGAGCGCTACCTACGGGCAGAGCGTGTCGCCCAGCTTCGTCAGCTTCATCGTCGGGCTCGGGAGATCGGTGATCCCCGGCGCGAGCTGGAACACGCGAGTTCGCACCAACATCGGGGTCTGCAACTTCGGCCCGCAGTCCGCAGCGATCGTGATCGAGATCTACAGCGGCGCCGGCGCCTTGGTGAAGTCGGTCAAGACGGCCGTCGAGGCGTTCTCCCTGCGCCAGTGGGGTCTGGCCGACCTCGGCGTGAGCAGCCTCACCGGCGGGCGGGTGGAGGTCCGGCTCGACAGTGCGGCGGGTGGCTTCGACCCTTGCGACTCGACCTTCACGGGTTGGACCCCGTTCGTCTCGGGGCTGCTGATGGCGTACTACTCGAAGGTCGACAACGCCACCGGCGACGCCGAGTTCGGTTACGGCCAGCTCGACTGGAGCGACTTCATCGCCGAGTGCGACACCGACCCGACAGACCCCTGCGGCACCGGAAGCATGGCGTCGCGGGCGGCCGCGGCGCTCGGTGTGAGAGCCGGAGACTGAACCGCTTCAGGGCGCGAACGTCACCCGCCGGTGGTAGAAGGAGACGCCGTAGCTGTCGGCCGCGGCGTAGACCGCCACGTACCAGCCGTACTCGTGCCCGTTGACCGCCCCCTCGGGCAGCCCGTGGAGCGTGAACGAGCCGACGTCCCCGAGCCCGTCGGTGGTCCAGCCGTCGTCGGAGTCCGGGTCGAACATCAGCCACCGGTAGTCGTCGCCGGCGATCCCGCGGCGCTGCCACGAGAACGTGGCCGGAAGCGAGACCGTCGCCCCGGCCTGCGGGCCGCTGAGAACGACGTTGCCGATGTCGAAGTCGCCGCCCGAGAGCGAGCCGCTCCCGCTCCAGGACGTGATGTCGGGCCCGTACCAGACGGACACGTACTGCGGATCGGTGGAGTTGGGCCCGTAGCGGACGTAGTACACCTCGGCTGATTGCAGCCCCGGGACTCCGAGGAACATGTAGGTCCCGTCGGCGGTCACGGTCGTGGCCGACCGCGTGCTCCACTGGGCGCCGTTCCACCAGCGCAGCTCGAGGCCGACGCCGCCCGCGGGAGCGCCACCCGCGGTGACCCGGCCGTTGATGCCCATCGGGACCTCCGGCGTGGGCGTGGGGGTCGGCGTCCGGGTGGGTGTCGGCGTCGGCGTCTGCGGCGGCACGGTCGGGGTGGGCGTGTGCGTCGCCGGCGTCGGGCTCGGCGTCGGCTGCGGGGTGAATCCCGGGCACCCGTTGCGGGCATTGCCGATCGCCTGGTGAAGCTCGAAGTACGAGACCGAGCCGTTGCCGCTCGAGTCCGCGGCGGAGCAGGAAGCGAGCGGCAGCGCGCGGCCGAAGATCGCGAACGTCCGCAGCAGCTCCGCCGCGCCGACCATGCCGTCGCCGTCGCAGTCGCCGGTGCATCCACCGCCCATGGTCGGCCGCAGCCTGAAGCTCCAGGTGAAGTCCTGGCCCATCGCCAGGCCGGAGACGTCGCGAACTGAGCCCGACACCGTCGCGGTATACTCGACACCAGGGGAAAGCCCCTCCTCTGCGGTGAGCGCCACCTGCCGGATGTCCTCATCCCAGCTCACCTCGGCCGCGACCGGTGCGCCGCTGTCGTCGCGCAGCCAGAGGGTGCCTTGGTTGAGCGTTGACTCGTCCATCGCGTCTCTGAATCCCGCTCTCACCGACGCGGCTTCGGGCAACTCGGAGGAACCGTCCGGCGGCCAGGTCCACTGGACCCGCGGTGGGTTCGAGATGCGGAAGGCGGCGGAGGTTGCTTCGGCCGAGCGGAAGCCGTCGTCCGCCACCACACGCAGACGGCAGGCCTGCCCGTTGGCGAAGTCGGTCGTGTCGAGGCTCAGGCTGGTGCTCGACGTCTCGAGGACCACGGGCTCCCAGGTCTGGCCGTCGTCGGCGCTGAGGCTGACCGAGTAGCGGAGCTCCGAGCCGGCGTCCGTGTCGCTGGCGTTCCAGCTCACTTGCGCCGTTCCGGTCAGCGTGCCGCCGGTCGGCTGCGTGACCTGGACCGTGGGTGCGCCCGCGCTGGCGGTGACCGTATCAAGCCGTGCGCCCAGGTAGCGGAGCTCGACGCCGAGCACCCCCGGAGGAGCGGCGACCGTGAGCAGGAAGGACGCGTACTGCCCACCGCCGACGTCATCGAATATCGGCGCGAACCAGGCTCGAGAGAGCTCCGTAACGCCGGCGCCGAGGAGGAGCAGCTCCGCGTCGCCGTCACCCGACGGAGCCGGGAAGGCGGCTCCGCGGCTCGGCAGCTCGAGGACGTCAAGCGTCCCCTGCGGCGATCCTCCCGCGAGGCGAATCTCCCCGCCGACCGTGATCGTATCGGTGCTCGCCGACGTCGCCGAGGCTCCCCACCAGTTCGGGTTGAACTCGTCCGAGAGCCGGTCATAGCTGTCGCGGTCGATCCAGATCCGGCGTTCCGGGTTGCGGCGAAGGCTCGAGGACATCAGCGGTTGGCTGTAGTCCGGTCCGAGAATGGACACCATTTCGTCGTCGACGACCCGGTCGGCCTCGACCGACCAGCCCTGCAGGATCGGGTAGGAACGGGTGTAGGGCCGCCTTCCCCACACGTCGTCCTCGAGTCCGTAGCGGTGAGCGATACAGTGCGCGAGAGCGGCCGGGCTCGCGTCCTCGGCCACCACGCAGCTGAAGTGGCCGACCTGGTGGAGAATCGGGTCGCCCTGGTTGACAGTGTTCATCCACTCCCGCGGAACGACCAGGATCTGCATCTTGACCGCGCCGAGTCCCGAGATGGCCGCGCGGCGGTCGAGCATGCGAGCCCACGATCGCAGGTAGTACTGGTCGATGGTCTGGGAGGCCTGCCGCGGCGAGCCGGTGGCGGCAGTCGTGTCGATCGCGCGGAACCCGAGCTTGCCGATCGGCAGCAATGTCCGAGCGGTGTCGCCGGCGCGCTGGACGAGGGGAAGCTGGAGGAACCCGGGCGGACTCGACCCCGCCGTCCACGGGTAAGGCGGTGACCAGTTGCCGAGGTAGAGGTTCGGGGCGATGGGGTAGATCGCGCAGTTGTAGGGAAAGAGAAGCCCGTCCGGGGGCCGGGTCAGGGCCTGGAGCGTGGGGTAGTAGGAGCGGATTGCCTCGACGCCGGGCCCGTCGATCTCGAGGTCGGCCTTGATGGTGTGATGCTGCCCCCCGAAGTAGTCCTCCATGATGGGTGCTTCGTGCTTCTGGCTCGAGAAGATGCACGCGTTGCCGTGCTCGAAGGCCCTGTCCGGGGCTCCACGCGGGGCCTGGGGGTCGGGGTAGTAGCGGTGGGTCTTCCAGCGCGTGACCAGGCCCTGGTCGTACCCGACCCGAACCCGAACGTCGACCCAGTCGAGTTCCGACTCCTCGTCGAGTCCGGCATGGATGCGGACCACACCGGGTTTTCCCTCGACCAGGTCGACCCCGTCGACGACCTGCACCGGCACGATCGTCGGCTCGAGCTCGGGCACTGTCGCGAACTTCCACTCGTAAGGCGCCTGCAACATCTCGCCGAAGTGCCCGCGCACGCCGCTCGGGCCGGCGTTGAGCCTTCCGGTGAAGCGGAGCCCCGCGCGGTGCTCGTTTTCGGTGTTCCAGACGACCTCGCAGTCGCCGGAGGTCGCCTCAGCGCCGATCATGCAGTCGAAGGCGTGATCGTGCCACAGAGTGTGGACCTCGAACGTGTCCGGCGTCATGGTGGCGGGGTCGATCTCGCGGTCGAAGGTCGCGACCAGGTCGAGGCTCTTCCACTCGACGTTGCGGGTGTCATGGGGCGGGCTGGACTGAGTCACCTTCATGAACTCGAACGCGATCGTCTCCTCACCCGACACCGAACCAGCGGTTGCGGTGATCACAACCTCCTTGGCCGCTCTCGAACCGTCCCATACCAGCTGCGCGGTCGGCACCTGGTAGACGACCCCGCACCTGCCTTCCTGGTTCGTCGTGCAGGTCATGGTCGAGCTCTCGGTGGTGCCTTCGAGGAAGCCGCCGAGCGCCGGCGCCCGGCTGAAGTCAACCTCTGTGCCGGCGACAGGCTTGCCGCCGTCGTCCGTGACCCACGCGGTCACGATGCTGGTCGTGCGCACCGGCGTGTAGCGTTCGGTCTCCCGGGGGAGCAGGCTCGACGGGTCGGCCTGGAGCTCGATGGCGCCAGGTTCGGTGGTCGCTCCCGGCGGCACGTCGCGGCAGTACTGGTTGGTCTGGTCCCAGTTGCTGAAGTCGACGTCGGTGCCGGAGATCGCCAGCCCGAGCCCCCCGGGGTTGGTCGCGTGCTGCGGCCCGCTTTCGTGGCCCCACCAGTTCTGACGCGCGTCGAGGGGCTGGGTGCGGGCCTGGACCTGCATCCCGAACTGGTTGTTCTCGAAACAGTTGTGACGGAAGACGAGCTGGTCGCCGAGGGCGCCGCCGTACACCTTGACCCCGACCGCGTTGTGCAGCGTGGTGCGTTCGATCACACCCCGGGCCGTTTCGAATATCGTGAGCGTCGAGTCGCCGGTGATGACATTGTCGGCAATCCTCGCGAAGCTCTCGTCGTGCAGGTAGATGTCGCCGCCGTCCACCGCGTTGCGCTCGAAGATCAGCTCGGCGGTGTTCCAGGCGTAGATGCGCCGGTAGTTGGTGGTCTCGGGCCAGGTGAGGAAGTCGTTGTCGCGCGCGGTGGTGGTCGAGGTGCCGAAGGCGCTGAGCGCGCGGGAGACCGTGTTCTTCTCGAACACGAGCGTGGAGTTTCCCGCAGAGCCCGCGCTCAGGACGGCGTTGTTCTGCACGATCGCCGATGCGTCGCCGTCGACACCGACGCTGACCTCGCCCACCCGGTTGTCCTTGACCGTGGCGGTGGCCTCGTCCCACACGTAGACGTACCCGCAGGTCCCGAAGCCATCCGACCACTTGTTGGCCGAGATCTCGATGTCCGCGCTCGAGCCGACGACCTGGACGAACTGTGCCTGCGACTCGGTGAAGTCGCAGCCGCGCACGAAGCCCGACGAGCTCTTGAACCAGATGTCCACGTGGACGACGGCCGCGCCCTCGAGCTCCATGTGGGTGCTCTCGGCGATGATGCTCGATGACCCCTCGGCCTCGAGGCGCACCCCCGGCCCAGCGCGGAAGGTCGCGCTCGGCTGGACGACAATGACGCCGACCGTGTGGGTCCCTGGCGGCGGCTCGTAGCTCTCGAACAGCCAGCCGCTCAGCTTTCCGGGCGTCGCCGAGGCGTTCCAGAAGTAGATCTCGCTCTCCGACGCGCAGTCCTCGTTGCTGCAGCGGATCACGTTCATTCGATACGAGTAGGTCGTGCCGGGGATGAGACCCTGGTCACGAACGAAGCGCTCGGAGGGGTCGAGGCTGACCCGGATGCGGCTCATCTCGCCGCCCGAGACCCCCCGCAGCAGCTCCCAGCGCAGGAACCGGCCGGTGCCGGGGTACTGGGCCGGATCCCATCGGAAGTCGGCAAAGGCATGCCCGGTGAAGACCAGGCCCTTCTCCGGCGCCTCCGCGATCCTCGCGACCGAAGGATCGGGGGCCGCGGTCGCTGACCACGCCAGGACGGCCGCGAGTAGGGCGAACGGGCGGCGGAGGTTCATGACAGCCGTCCTTCTCGTCTGAGGTGTTTCATCAATATGGTTCTCTCGACGAGGGAAGGCAAACCGAGAGCTGGACCGGGAAGGGTGTCCGCATCAGGAACGGGCGCCTCGTGGTGTGAGCTCTCGCCTACGCCGCGGGCCCCCGACTGCTTCGCGCCGCAGGGACGGTGAGGAGTATCCGGGCAGTCGCTCGTGGAAGTCCGGCCTGCCGCCGCTTCGGATCGGCCGGTTGCGCCGCGAAGATCGTAACTCCTCGCCCTACCCCGTCTTGCGAGATCGGCCTGTTTCGGACAGTTTCGGGGAAGAAAACGCGCCGCCCATCAGAAGGCCCGCGTCAAGGACACGAACTGCCACTGGGCCCGGATCGCGTTCGATCCGGACTGCTGAGAATGTCCAGGAAGCCCCCTGACGGTGCCCCGATATCCACGCGGCCGGACCCTCGTTTCGTGCGAGGTCGGTACGAGACCGCCTCAACAACCCATCAGGGTGGCAGCCATCAATCCGTCTTCGACTCCCTCTCCTTCTTTTCCGGATCGGGCGCCACCACGACGGAGGAGCTCAGCTCCCGCTGGAACAGTTGGCACTTCGAAGTGATCCCTTCGATCCGGATGGTGAACTCGTAGAACCCTTCGACCCTGGTCGGAGAGAACTCGCCCATGTACACGCCTTCCTTTTCCGTCTCCTTGAGCTCGAAGGGGGCCAGGTCCTTGCGAGGCAGCAGATCCCTCTCTTTCAGCTTTCTCTGCGCCGCGAGGTAGAGCCGTTCGTTCGTGCTCAGCTCCTCGCCGTGCATCTCCTTCGGGATGTCGTTGAGGTCCGCCTGGGTGATGCCTGCCTGGGAGAGCACCGTGTCGAGGCTGGCCAAGGGGATGTTCGGCGTGACCGTGACCTCGGCTCCGAAGATCGGTTTCCCTCCCAGCTCGGTCAGCGACACACGGAACGGTATCGGGTTGCCGACGATGAAACCGGAACCGGTAATGGCCGACGGCGGCTTCAGGTAGGCACGGATCGTCGATTCGGAAATCGCCGAGGCGGAGTAGTGGACCGTCGCCCGGCCTGGATTGGTGATGACCATCTCCCAGCGTCCGGCGTGGTCGTCGTTGGCCACCGTAGTGATCGGGAACTTAACCGTCATCAGGGTGTAGGCCGGAGCCGTCTTGACCTTGACGCGGCCGCCGAATGATGACGCGTTGCCCGGATGCAGCATCAGTCCGGAAGGTGAGCGCACGGCGAGCTTCAGAGCCTCCGCCGGATTGTCCCAGGTGAGGATGAAGGTCGCCTCATAGTCTTGCTCGTTGAACGACAGGCCCACGGTGTGGCTCTGACCGGGTGGCAGGTCGCCCTCCGGGTCGAGCACGACCTGGGAGTCGACCGCTCCGGCCACCGCGTTGACGAAGAACTTGTCCAGCGCCACCGGGTTCTCCGTGACATGGAAGAAACCCTGCTCGCTCGGGTTCACGTTGGACAGGTCCTCGAGGAGATCGATATCGATGCCGGTGTACGCGGTACCGCCTCTGGTCCCGAATCCGACCGAGTAGACATGGATCTCCTCGGTGTCGAACTGCTGCAGGAACGCAGCATCCCTGGGATCGCCGCCGGCGGTCTTCTTGCCGTCGGAGAAGAAGATGATGACTTTGCGGTGCCCCTGGATGGTGCCGGCTCTCATGACGTCGAGGCCGCGCTGCAGGCCGCCCCGGATGTCGGTGGAGGTGGCCGGGCTGAGGTTGCTGATCGCGGTCTTGGCCGGCTGGACGTTTCCGGCGTTGTAGGTGGTCAGGCCGGAGGGACCATAGATCGTGTCGATGTCGCTGGGCGACGAGAAGCTGACCTCCGCCAGCTGGTCGTTGGCGCCGGTGCGCAGCAGGTCGAGGAACAGGTGAGCCGAGTCCTCCAGGATCTCCATCTTGGTCTGGCTGCCGTTCGAGACCGGCACCGCACCGCTCATGCTGCCGCTCGTGTCCAGCACCAGGACGACGTCCACCGGGCGTGAAAGCTGGATGAAGGCGACGTTGTACTCGTCATGCTCCAGCACCACGTCGCCCGAGTCGACCTGGACCAGCAGGAAGACATCCGCTTCCTGGAGATCCTGGATGGTGGTGCCGGCGCCGAGCAGCGCATTGGCGTTGGCCTGCGAGATCTGCACGCTGCTGTTGTGCACGTGCGACGCACCGGTCACGAGACGAGCCAGGGCCGCCTGGTTCGTGTCCGTCAGGACCACGTCTGTGGTGTCGGCGTAGACATCGCGCGACAGCAGCACGCGGTAATCGAAGGTGGTCCCAGGGCCGCCGGTGGCGGCATCCCCGTTGTTGGTCACAGTCCAGCTGAAGTTGATCGGTGTGTTCAACCCGGCCAGGCTGACCTTGTTGGCACAAGAGACCTCGAGCTCCGCTAGGTCGGGGTATGGGAACCCGACCACCGAGTAGTCCTGGGACCCGGCATCAATGTCGAATCCGATGACGCGAAGCGTCCAGTGTCCGACCTGGTTGGCCGTCACGTTCTGCACGAAGACCTGTTCCACGTTGTTCAGATGGTCCTTGCCGGTCGCTGCGACCCAGTCGCCACCGGCGTTGAAGGCGTTCTCCGGGATGTACTCGTCGTTGGCCGGGTTGGCGTCCGGCTGGATCGGGATCTCCACCTGAATATCGGTGCCTGCCGGCTGGGCGTTGTTCGCCAACGCGTTGCCGTTGAGATCCTGGATCTCCTGGCCGAGCTGCCAAGGGTAGTGGATCAAGCCGTTGGGATCGACCAGCTCGAGGTCGAGGTCGTTGACCAGCGTCGGGTTGGTGGCAGGGTTCTGCACCGCCCCCTCGATGTCGTCCCACGCCAGCGTGACCCGCAGCGGCCCGACCTGGTCGACCACGAAGTCGTACTCCACCGTCCCGCCCTGGTTGACCGCCCCCTGGATGACCCGCTTGGGGACACGGTTACCGATGATGTTGACCCGCCAGTCGTTGAGCAGGTCGTCGGCCGCCTGGGCGTCGACCCGCCCCCATCCGGTGGCGAAGTCGGGCCCCACCGTGGCGTCGGCGAACCCCTGGCCGTCGTTGGCGTTGCCCTGGGTGTTGTCGGCATCCACATCGACGCAGGCCATGTTTCTGACGTTGGCGGCGACGATGTCGTCCGCAGTCTGGACCAGCAGCGCCTTCAGCGTCGACGGCAGGGGAGGATTGGCGTCCAACGTGGCGCCGAGGGGCACGTTGTAGGTTGTCTGCCAACGCTCAAGCAGGAGGGCGCACACCCCAGCTGTCGCCGGCGCGGCCATCGAGGTTCCGCCCATGCCCTGGTAGCCGTTGCGGTGGTCGTATCCTCCCCGGGTCGTCCGGACCTGGGTTGCGGCGCCGTTGTTGATTCCGGAGTCGGTGGTGGTCATCGGATTCATGTCCGTGAATGTGACACCCGGCCCGTCAAACAGCACAGAGACGCTGGTACCGGGAAGCGGCCCGCCGGACACGGTGATGTCTCCGGCGTTGAGGTTCGGCAGCGCTTCCAGTCGGGTCTGAACCGTAGCCGCCGTGGCGTTGAAGGCGATTGCGGCGGTTGTGTTGCCGTTCAACGTGAGCGTGAACGTTCCCGCGGTGGGAAGCACATTCATGTTGAGAAGGAACTCGACGTCCTGGATCTCATTCTCCGCATACCCGGTCGACGTGACCCCGGATCCGGGCGCCACCAGGTCCGGTTTAATCCGGCCGTCATGGGCCGGTCCCATGCTGCTGCCGCCGGCGAGGCTGTTGTTCCACGCATTCCAGTTTCCCAGCATGATCGTGTTCTTGGTCTGGTTGAGGCAGGCGAAGTAGTCCTCGAGATCGCCGTATTGCGCACCGGCTCCATTGTTGGCCGAGGTCGTGGTCTGGGGTCGCCGCGGCAAGGTGGTGCCGCCGGAGACCATGCCTCCCCGGATCGCCTGGTCGAAAAGCTGGGTGCCGGCATCATAGTTGCCGGCAAGACTGATGACGTGCGAGTGGTTGCCGATATCAAGGGAGTGGGTCTGGATCGCGGTCAGCAGAGTGCCGGCGTTGCTCATGCCGAACCAGTCGATCAACGCCGCATCGGGCGCCATGCCGCGGTACTGGAACGGCGTTCCGTTGTTCGGGTTGCCGTCGATGTCGTTCTGATCAGACTGGACCCCGCTTCCGGCGATGATCCCGGCCACGTGCGTGCCGTGCCAGTGCGCGCCGCCGTTGTCGGCAATCACGTTCAGGTCGGGGTGGTTGGCGTCGACCCCGGTGTCACACACACCTGCAGTGACACCGTTTCCGGTCAGGCCGGCATAGTTGATCGTTCCCGCGCCGACATTGACGGTGGCGTTCTGAACCGGGTCCACGTTGATGTTCTGCCGGGTCCGGTCGTTGGTCGGCAGCATCGGTATCGGCCCCGCCTCGATCCACTCGACCTCGTCATGGGCTGCGAGCATGGAGAGCTTGACCGGTTGGAGTGTGCAGAGCCACATCGAGTCCGAGATCGGCGAGCTGCTCACGGCCTCCGCGTTCAGGATCGCCTTGATCCTGCTGACCTCGACATCCTCGGCAAACAGCACCGTCAGCTTCAGGGTGCCGTCATCGTTGAGCACGTAGTTCACCTCCTGGCTATCAGGCGGCGTCACCACGTAGCCGGCGTAATCGCCGACCCAGATCGACGGATCGACTCGGTCTTCCGGATCCAGCGGCGTCAGCTTGTCCAGCACCGATTGGATCAGCGGATGGTTCAGGTCGATTCCTTTTCGCACGAAGCCGAAGGAATGCCGCCTGGGCAGCGGGCTCTGGCGGATCAGGCCGAGCTTCTCGAGCCGCCGCGCCTCCACGCAATCGACCGCCCTCTTGAGGGTGATGATCCCGTGCAGTCCGTCCCCGGACGTCGCCGCCAGCTGGGCCTCGAAGCTGTTGTTGAGCGGCGCGCTCGGCCACAGGTCTCCGGCGCGCAGGCCGACCCTCTCCCGCAGGAACGCCCGCATCGTGTCTTCCTTGTAGGGAATCTTCAGAATGACGTTGCCGTCTGAGGCGTCGGAGTCGTCATCGCCGGTGATCACCAGCCGCCAGCTGACACCGCGGGCGATGTCCTCTCCGGTCACATCGTAGACGAGCTTGAGAGGCGACGCGCCGGATACGAACGCGTAGGTCGTGTCGGCGTTCCGCCGGTCAGGGCGCCGCCGCCCCATGAGGGCGACGTTCAGCTTGTTGTCCTTCTCCCTCCAGGTCACCTCCGCCTCGATCCGGCCCGGGGTGATGACGTTGAACATGGTGTACGGAACCGAATGCGGACCTTTCACGTCGAACGAGGACGAGAACTGTTGGATGTCACCGAACGGCGGCTCCGGTTCCGGCTCCGCCGGTTTGGATGTCGTGCAGCCGCCCGCGGCGGACAACATCAGGCCTGACGCCAGCACGAGAACAGCCAGCCTCGACACAGTTCCTTTGTGGACGAGCATGGTCCTACCTCCCATACAGGCAAGCATCGCGCTTGCCTTTCGGTGGGATCCGGAGATGTTGGTCGAATCAGAGTGAGGAAGCTCCGCGAGTGACCGCTGTGGGCGCATGGGAGATCTCCGTTTCCCGATTCGACGCGAGCGCAATGCGAACTCATGGAGGAGCGCCAAGGCTCGGCTGACGCCGCGGGAATCCACCAACCTCTTCTCGTTCTGAGCTGGTACTTGAAAACATGATTCTTAGTAGGTTGTCTGTCAAGGCTCAACGGGAACGGATAGAAATTTCCTGTCTCCCAATTTTTTCATCCATTCGGGATGAAGAGGCGTTGAGCGAATCAAACATTGAGCCCTGACAACGGGGTGGGGTTGAATTGAGGCAGCGCAGCGATCGCGGCACCCTCGTCCCTGAAGACTCAAGTAATGATTGGCTTCCTGAGTCCGCATCGGTCGTGCTGCCAGGCCAGGCGATTCCGACGATCTTCTCGAAATCGCCTGACCTCGCACTGACGGGCGCAGTCGCAGGACACGGCCTGCTCTCGGCCTGCCGCAGCGTGGACGGATCATCCCAGGCTCGTGCGAGCGCCGGCCGCAGTCAAGGTCTCACGATTGCTCGGCGGGCGATGCGGGGACGTTGCTACCGCGACAGGTCCGCCTCGAGCACCAGCCGCGGCACCGGCGACGAGCCCCATGCGGCCGAAGAAGGCGACCAGCTCGTGGTCGTCCCAGGCGACCTCGGTGCGCAGCCGCTCGATGCGCAGCGCCTGCAGGTTGCGGACCAGCTGCTCGTACATCGCGCGGGCGATCCCGCGCCCGGCGAAGTCACGGTCCACCAGCACCGTGTCGAGCACCGCCAGCGGCTCGGGCAGGCCGAACTCGCCGTAGTGGACCGCGGCCAGCATCGCGCCCACCAGCAGGCCGTCGCCTCGGCCCCGAGCGAGACCTGGAGGTCGCTCTCCTCGAGGGCGCGCTTGAGCTTGCCCTCGTACCACATCGGTGCGGCTGCGGCCGGTGATCGCTCGTCGATCGCCACCAGGCGGGCGCAGTCGGCCGGGGTCAGGTTGCGGATGACGACGTCCGCGGTCGGCGCTGTGCTCGCCGTCCATGCGGCACCTCCGAGCTCGAGCTTGGTGTGGCGGAAGGCGCCCCAGATGGCGGCGCCGATCGCTCCGGCGTAGATGCTGAGCGGATGACCGGCGACCGCGAGCTGCGGTCCGACCTTGGGCGTCCTCGTCGAGCGCGTCCTGGAGCGCGGCCAGCAGGCCGTCGTCGCCGGCCAGCCCGCCGCTCACGAGCACCACGCCCTCGACCCCGATCGAGCGCAGCAGCCGCGCGAAGCGCCGCGCCATGCTCTCGTGGATGCCGCGCAGGATGTTGGCGGTGCGTGATCCCGCGCGAGACCATGTTGATGACGTCGGTCTCGGCCAGCACCGCGCAGATCGAGCTGACCTTCTCCGGGGCGTCGGCCTGCAGCGAGAGCGCGCCGATCTCCGCCTGCGAGACGCCGAGGTAGCGGGCGATGTTCTCGAGGAACTGGCCGGAGCCCGAGGCGCACTGGCTGGTCATCTTGTAGCTCGAGCACCTTGCCCCGGTCGTCCATCAGGACGGCCCGGCTGTGGAGCGCGCCCGACGTCGAGCACCGCCCGCGCCCGCGGCTCGAGGAAGAGCGCCGCCCCGGGCGTGGGTCGTCATGCCGTAGAAGTGGCCGGTGGCGAACGGCACGTCCTCGCCCTCGCCGGTGGTGGCGACGTAGTCGAGGGCGTCGACCGCCGGCCGCCTCGCACGGCGGCGCCGAACACCTCCTCGACGACCGCCGGCGACGTCGCGCCGGCGGATGCGGGACACGGTCCGGGCGAGGATCCGGTGCTCGTCGCCCGCGCACTCCATGACCACCGCCTTGACCGCGCCGGAGCCGACGTCGATCCCGGCGGTGACGGTCATGCGCCGCGCTCCCGGAGGGCGAAGAGCGCGGCGCCGAGCGCGCCGGTGTAGATGCTGTCGGCGGAGATGTTGAGCGTGCGCTCGCCGTAGTTCTCCTCGCACAGCTCGCGCAGCGCCTGTGACCGCGGCCGGGTTGCGCGCCACCCCGCCGGTGAAGGTGAACTCGTCGCTGGATCCCGCCCGAGCGGGCCAGCAGGCGCATCGCCCGC
Source organism: uncultured Acidobacteriota bacterium (assembly GCA_963714745.1). Classification (GTDB taxonomy): domain Bacteria; phylum Acidobacteriota; class Thermoanaerobaculia; order Thermoanaerobaculales; family Sulfomarinibacteraceae; genus CAVQPK01. The sequence continues at coordinate 1,934,923 of CAVQPK010000002.1, read as the reverse complement.
AGGATGATCGGCCCGATGGAGGCCGGCGAGGATGTCCTCGCGCCTCTCGCCGAGCGACAGCCGCTCGCGCAGCTCGGCCCCGGCGAAGACGGTGCAGGTGGAGTTGATCTTGCACCGGCCGCGTGCTCTGCTCGGCGAGCGGTCCGAGCTCGTGCAGGCCGATGTTCATCTCGTCGGCGATGTAGCCGAGGTAGCGGCCGCAGCCGGCCGCGCAGCGGTCGTTCATCTGGAAGCTGGTGACGATGCCGTCGCCGTCGACCTGGATCGCCTTGGTGTCCTGACCGCCGATGTCGAGCACGGTGCGCGTGTCCGGGGAACAGGGCGTGGGCGCCGAGGCCGTGGCAGAGGATCTCGGAGCGGATCTGCTCCTTCGGGAACGGCAGCCGGGCGCGGCCGTAGCCGGTGCCGACCGTCGTGGACGACCTCGAGCTCGGCGGTCGACCGCGCGCCTCGACCGCCGCGCGCACCGCGGGCGGGTCTGCCGATCCGCTGCGAGCGGCGCTCGCCGATGTGGTGCGCGGAAGCCGAGCTCGAGCGGCTCGTTCTCGACCCGGATGATGCACTTGTCGTACAGGCCGACGCAGCAGGTCGAAGCTGGCCCCGCCGGGGTCGGCCACGCTCCTCGGCGAGGCGCATGTAGGCCGAGCCGGCGGCGTCGCGGAAGAAGTCGGAGCGCGCCGAGGGGTCGGCGGTCGGCGAAGCGCGCCTCCTCCTCGCGTCGGATGCGGTCGAAGATCGCCGTCGACCGGCTCGGCGCGCGGCCGCGCGCAGCGGCGCGGCCACCGTCCGGTCGATCTCGGCCGTCGATGAGCTCGCGCAGGCGGTCGAGCTGGGCCAGGCGTCTGGCTGAGGCGAAAGGCGCGCAGCAGCCGCTCGAGCGACCTCGGTCCCGGCGGCCGCCTCCACCTCCCGCCGCAGGAGCCCGAAGCGGGCCGTGATGAACGCCTCCTCGCGCGCCACCTCGCGGCGAGGTCGTAGTTGGAGCGCGAGTTGGTGATCCCGCGCCCGAGGATCGCGCCCGTCCGGCGTCGAGCACCACCGCCTTGGTCGTGGTCGACCCGAGATCGATGCCGACGACGCACTTCATGCGCGTGCGCTCCCGCCGGCGCGCGTCGAGCATCTGGAGGTAGCTCTCCAGCCGGTTCTTGATGTTGGCGGCGGAGAAGTAGCGCGGGTCGACCAGGTCGGACTCGATGAACGCGCCCGGGATACCGGTGCGCTGCTCGACCTCGCGCAGCATCATCAGCTGGCCGGCGGAGAAGGAGTTGCACGACTTGACCGAGTTGATCAGGAAGCCGTCGGCCTGGTACTCGCGGATGTAGCTCACCAGCATGTCGACCCGGGTCGGGAGGTTGAGGTTGGTGTAGCAGCCGCCGCAGTAGTCGGCCATGCGTGCCGAGCGGGTCGTCGGGGTCGTGGCGGAAGCCGAAGTCGTAGGTTCCGCCCACCTTGGTGTAGGTGGAGGCGACCACCACCGCGCCCTCGTCGCTGAACATGCGCCAGAACTCGCGGAAGTTGGTCCAGTTGGGCGGACCCTCGACGACGAGCCGGTACTTCTGGTCGTCGAGCGGGCCGTCCGGGCGTCACCGGGCCCCAGCCCCGCGGCCACGCGGGCCTCCACCTCCGCGACGCAGCTCGCGGTAGTACTCGACGCCCTCCTCGGTGCCGCGGAAGGCGGAGAAGATCGGTCCGACGTAGTAGACGGCGCCGAAGTAGGCGTCGATCGGGCTGGGCCGGTTCTTGGCCGACTCGAGCACCGCCACCAGGTCGTCCTCGGCCTCGCCGCTCGAGGCGCGAGGTTGTCGCGCAGCTGCTCCTCGTCGTAGCTGCGGCCGGTGATCTTCTCGAGCGCGGGGATCAGATCGCTGCGGATCTGGTCGACGATGTAGCTCGCGGTGCTCCGGGGCGAGCCTGCCGTCGCCCTGGTAGGGAACCTGCAGGAACACCGTCGGGCAGTCGTACTCCTCGCGCAGCAGCTCGAACCACTTCATGAAGGTGTAGCAGCCGGTGTAGGAGAGCAGCAGCAGGTCCGGCTTCGGCAGCCGCGTCCCGGTGGGGCCGATGTTGCCCGACATGAGCATGCCGATGTCGCACTTGACGTAGGTGCAGACGTCCTCGGAGTGGCCGGCACGCTCGGCGGCGGCGATGTAGTCCGCGGCTCCGGCCGCGCATGCCCGACTGCAGGGCGTTGATCTCGGGCAGCACCGGGAGCGCGCCGAACGAGCGGATCAGCTCGGTGAGATTGCCCGGCACGAAGGTGTAGACGACCGGGTCGCCGCGTCTCGGGTGCCTGCTTCGAGACGCTCGGTAGTGGCTCGGCGATCATCTCCTTCTGCAGCACCATCGAGCGGTCCTTGTGGACCTCGGCGGCGGCTCCTGCCGCGGATCGGACTCATCAGCCCCTCCCCACAGCTTGATCGCGTCCGAGAAGGTCCCGGCCTGCTCGCGGAACTGCTGGAACTGGCCGGTGTTCTCGGCGTACTTGAAGGCGATGCACGGGATGCCCGTCGGCCTCGGCCCCGGCCCGCAGCATCGGCCGGTCGAGCAGGGCCGGATCGCAGAAGCTCGCGCGCGGCGAAGATGATGCCGTCGGCGCCGGCGGCCGTGACCCGCTCCTTCATCAGGCGCCGCTTGCCCGCCGGGTCGGGCTCGTAGAGCACCGACGTCTTGCATCGCGTGGCGGACGAACGCCTGCGGCGAGGCCCGCGAGCGGGTCGCCGTCGGTCGGCACGTCCTCCTGAATCAACCGGTTGCCGAGCAGGAAGTCGTCGTCGACGATGTAGCAGCCGGCGCGCTCGATGGTCTTGATGAGGCCCAGCGGCGGCTGCTCGCAGAAGGCGCCCGACCACGATCACCCGGCTGTTGTCCGGATGCGGCCCGGCTCCTCCGTGGACCGCCTCGAGGTAGCCGCGGCCCTTCGCCAGGAAGACCTCGGGCGGAACGACCTCGCCGGCCCGCAGCAGCAGGTAGAGCTCCTCGGTGGGCACCCGCCAGGGCTCGTCCCGCCGCGCCCGGTAGAGCTCGAGCACGAGATGGCGGGCATCGTTGTAGAGCGCGATCGAGTGCGCGCAGGTCGTCGTCGGTGGGCTCGATCCCCGTGATCTCGCCCAGGTCGCCGAGCAGCGTGCGGAGCTCGCCCTCCCAGAAGCGCGTCGCCGAGATCGAGGCCGGCTGCGTGGGGCAGGTCGAGGTAGCGCACGTAGGTCTGCGGGTAGAGCAGCTGCCACATCCCCGACAGGTTGCGGATCACGTCGCAGGTGGAGGGGAAGAGCACCGCCGACAGGAAGTCGAGCCGCCCCGACTGGGCGAGCTCGAACACCGAGCGCGGCAGGTGGCAGATGTAGGACTGGTAGAAGGCGTCGCCGCGGATGATCTCGAGCTGGTCGCCGGCGCCGTGGATCCCGACCGGCAGCATGCCGGCGGCGTGGATGACCTCCCGCGGCGCGTACACCGGCAGGTACCCGCAGGCGTGCCGCGACGGCCGGTCCGCGAGCCACTCCCGCACGGAGGTGAACTCGAGATCGTGGTACAGAGCGAGCGCCCAGTCGACGACCGCCGCTCGAGCCGTCATCGGCCGCACCGGCGCGAGCACCCCCAACTCGAAGGTCTGGGAATCGAAACCTCCGCCTCACGGTGTCGTCGATCGGAAACCCAACACGAAGCCCCGATACGCCTCGCTGTCCTGCCGAGAGGTCTTGCCGCGATCGTAGCCGATCGCCGGATCGGCCCGCAAGCCGGCCGCGCTCAGGCCGTCCGTCGGCATCCATGACGAGACGTCTTCCGGCGTGTCTCAGGGCGAGGAGGTCACCCCTCGTCCAGGTCCAGATGGACCGGCACTGGAAGGTGGGCTCGCCTCACCCTATCGTTGCAGGCTGGACCAGGCCTTCATGTCGGCCATGGCGCTCGATTCCGTCACGTCCTCGGCCAGGAGATCCGCGAGGTCGAACCCCCTCTCTGTGCAGAGATACTCCACCAGCACGTGCCAGCGGAAGTGACGCCGATCAACCGAGCCGGTGAGGTGCTGCCAGGAGTCGTCGTCGAGGAGAAGCGCGATCCGAGTCTGGAGATCGTTGTCAGGATCTGACGCGGCGGACGCGAGGTTGGCCACGTAGTCGGCGTAGCCCTCGGATTTCCAGGCCGGGATTCTCCGCGCCTTCCTGAAGCCCAGCTCGGCAAAGACCAGGTGGTGCGCGACCTCGTGCGCGATCGCCCCGGCCCAGGACCCGTCCAACCTCGAGTGCGCGGGACGGCCGGCGTTTCGTTGCGCGACCACCTTGATGCCCTGCTCGGAGATGAATGCGTTGCCGGCCATGGAGATCAGGAGCCCCTGGCCGGCGTGACCTTTCCCGGCCATTCGGACGAGGAAGGCGAAGCGTCGCTGTGAGCGACAGACGAAGACGCGGGGGAGGGCGGCCCCGCGATACAGCGGCATGGCCTCGACGCGGCGGCGTGCGTCCTCGAAAACGGGCGCGAAGTCATCCGAGATCACGCGATCGGAGTAGACGCTGAACCCCGCAAGCTCGGCATGATGGGGAAACAGCGGATAGGGAAAGAAGAAGATCGAGAGGTAGAGGCCCACCAGCATGGCGAACGCGCCGAAAGCCCAAATAGACCATTTCACCAGCTTTCGAGTCGACAGCTTCATGAGGTCCCCGGCAGCGTCCCCATTCACCGAGTGCTACGCCTACCGAGACCCTGGGTTGCGCCTCAGCGCTGTGGTAATGAGGCTGTCGTTGTCGCCGAACACCCCGGACAGTGCTTCCTGCTCCGCGACGGCCGGGTTCGCCCCTGCCCTTGAGCTGCGTGGGGTGCATCGCCGGCCGCAGGAGACAGCTGGTGAGCCATGTAGTCTGGGCGATTTTGCGCTCCAGTCAGAGCTTCGGGGGTGTCCGGACCCGTCCCGCGGCACCAGGAACCTCTGGTCGACTCAGCGTTCGAAACGGCCGCCCCGCCCGACTCCCTTGCAGGTCACGAACCGCGCGGTGTAACCTGCAGGAGTCCGTCACAGGCCTCCGACAACGAACGAAGCGCGCTTGCGGTCCTGATCGATTCTCAAGTCCTTTTCGGGCATCGAGATGACGTGACGAGCATTCTCGGGGCCCGCCACCAGCCGGTGGGGGCGAAGCAACGGGCGGGCGGCGACGCCTGGTCGCCGGGGTCGCCCGGCACGTAAGAAAGAGAGGGGCGTTCGACATGGCAGGTTCCGACGGCATGACCTTCGCGGTGCTGGGTCTCGGCAAGATGGGGGTCGACTGGGTCGCCAATCTGCTCGAGGGTGGGCTACGAGGTGGTCGGCTTCGACACCGCCGCCGCGGCCCGCGAGCGGGCGTCCGCGGCGCTCGGCCAAGGGCCTCGGCTGGATCGCCAAGCAAGCGCCACCCGAGGAGCCCGAGCTTCGTCGACAACGCCGCGGCGCGCTTCCGGGTGGTCGACGACGAGGACGCCTTCGCACGCCGAGCTCGGCCGCTGCCACGTCCTGCTCGAGGTGATCCTCGAGGATCTCGAGCTCAAGTGCGAGGTGCTGGCGCGGATCGCTCCGCATCTCCCCGAGAGCGCCATGGTGTGGACCAACACCTCGTCGCTGAGCGTCCACACCATGGGGGTGGCGTCGGGTCGGCCCGACCGCTTCGTCGGCACCCACGGCATGAACCCCGTCTACCAGATGCCGGCGGTCGAGGTGGTGCGACACCCGAGACTCGCCGAGGAGACCCTCGCGCTGACCGTCGAGATCCTCGAGGGCCTCGGCAAGGACCCGTTCGTGGCCTCCGACGTCAGCGGGTTCTGGGTCAACAAGCACCTGGTGCCGTTCATGCTCGAGGCGATGCGCGCGCTCGGAGCGGGGCGAGATCACGGTCGAGGACGGCGACCGTCGGCCTCAAGGGCAGCCTCGGCCACCCGCAGGGGGTGTTCAAGCTGTCCGACTTCATCGGCGCCGACACCATGTACCGGGTGGCGATGGCGATGTACCTCGCAACCCAGGATCCCCGCGCTCTACCCGCCCGCGATCCTCGCCCGGATGTTCAAGAACGGCGAGCTCGGGGTCAAGACGGGCAAGGGCTTCTACGAGTGGGACGGCTTCAAGGCCGTCGGCGGCCGCGACTTCAGCCGAGCATCACGCATCACCAGCTCGGACACCCTGCTCGAGGTGTAGTCGGATCGAGCCGTGGACCGGAGGGGCCCATGGCCAGCGCGACGCCTCGATCTTCCCCGCGGGCCAGGATCCCCTACGGCACCTGGGGCAGCAGCTTCTTTCCCGGCGTGGCAGACCTCCGCCGCTGGCCGAGGTCAACATCGGCCAGTTCGCCGGCGAGGCGATGAGCCAGCATCCTGGGCCTGCGGCGGGTGCCCGCAGCGGCAGCTCGAGTACCTGGTCATCGGCTCGACCATCCCCTGGCACTGGAAGTTCTGGACCGCGCCGCTGGTGGCGAGCTGCATGGGCGTGCGGATCCCCGGCTTCCACGTCGAGCAGGCCTGCGCCACCGGGCTGCAGGCGGTGGTCGCTCGCGGCGCGCCGAGGTCGACGGCGGCGCCAACGACGTGGTCGGCGTGCTGACCTTCGACCGCACCAGCGACTCGCCGGTGGGCGTGTTTCCGGAGCGCCGGTCCTACGAGCGCACCCAGGCCCTCGGCGACGTGTGGGACAACTTCGGCTTCGACCCCGCCACCGGCAACGCCATGATCGCCACCGCCGGCCTCGCCGCGCGCAAGTACAGGATCGACCGCCGCGAGGTGGACGAGATCACCCTGTGCCGCTACGAGCAGTACTTCGAGCGCCAAGGACGTCCGGCTTCCTCGACCGGGTGCTGGTGCCGCTCGAGGTGCTCAACCTGCAGGGCCGGTCGCTGGGCACGCGTCGACGACGACCTCGGCGTGCGCCAGGTCTCGGCGGGCGGTCTGCGCGCGCATGCGCGAGCTCGACACCTGCGTCACCGGCGGGCAGCCAGACCCACGCCTCGGACGGCATGGCCTGCCTGCTCGTGACCTGCGCCGAGAGGCGCGCGCGAGCTCAGCCCGCGGCCCGAGATCGAGATCGCGCTTCGTGGCCAAGACCGAGGTCCGGACCGCACCCAGCCTGATGCCGGAGGCGCCCGGCGCTGGCCGTCGCGAAGCTGCTCGAGCGCACCGGCCTGACGCATGGACGACATGGCGGTGGTCAAGAACCACAACCCGTTCGCGGTCAACGACGCCATCTTCGCCAAGGTCGTCGGCTACGACTGGCGCAAGATGAACACCACCGGCTGCTCGCTGGTCTGGGGGCACCCGCAGGGCCCGACCCTGACCCGGTCCCTCATCGAGGGGCTGGAGGAGGCGGTCGACCTGGGCGGCGGGCTACGTGCTGGTCTTCGGCTGCGCCGCCGGCGACGTCGGCATCGCCGCGGTCTTCGAGGTTTCGGATCGAGGGAGGGCAGGCGTCATGACCACTGCGATGAGGCCGTCGACCCTCGAGACCCTCGGCCTCGGCTCGGTCCTCGACCTCGTCCGCAAGCGGCAGCCTGCCGGTCGACGCCGGCGAGCTGGTCGACCGCGTCTTCGGCCCGGCGGCCGACCGCGGCGCCCTGGTCATCTCCGGCGCCAACGGCATCGTCGGCGCGGGCAAGACCATGCAGCTCGGCTCGCGGCTCGAGCCCTTCGGCGTGCCCATCGTGGCCCTCGACTTTCCCGGCGTGGCCGACGGCATCGGCGCCGCAGTACCCCGGCCTGGTGCGCGCCTTCGGCGCCGACCGCGCCGCCGCGATCATGGGCAACGTCGTCCGGCTGACGCTACGACGGCAGCCACCTACCCGCCGCAGCTCGACGCGCTCGAGCCGCGATTCCTGCTCGAGGCGGTGCCCGAGATCCTGGAGATCAAGAGGGCCCACTACGAGATCTTCCGCGCGGCGTTCCCCGAGATCGAGATCCGCTCGGTGACCTCGGGCTTCCCGCAGTCCGAGCTCGGCGTCGGGGTCGCCCACCCGGCCTTCCCCCACGAGATCAACAAGATCTTCGAGATCGTCGAGCCGGAGCCGTCGGCCATCACCCAGCTCCTGTGGGCCCTCGGGCTGATCCCGATCGCGGTCAGCGACCACTGGTCGTTCGTGCTCGACGTGCTGTTCTGCGGCCTCACCCTGGCCGCGACCCGCTTCCACGAGGCCACCAACATGCCGTTCTGGAAGGTGGACAAGTTCGTCCGCCGGCTGCTCGGGCCGAACCCGTTCCGGGCCCACGACGCGATCGGCGCCCGCGGGCGCGAACTTCCTCACCTGGTCCTGTCTGCACCACCTGGCGCAGCACTACGGTGCCGCTCTTCGAGCCCTCGGCGACCCTCGAGGAGCGCAAGGACAGCGGCGCAGAACTGGTACCCGCTGAACCACTTCCGCCCGCTGGTGAACTGGACGCTGGACGACGAGACCGAGCTCGAGACCTGGATCCTCGGTCCGCTCTTCCAGATGGCCAGCCTGCATGGTCCACGAGAAGCGCTCCCACCTCGCGCAGATCAACGCCATCGGCGAGCTCTGCGCCCAGTTCTCGCCGCGGCGTCCTGGCCGTGATCCGCGCGCGCGGCGCCGATGCGGCGATCGCGCACCGTCGAGGCCTACCACCGGCTGCACCCGGAGGCCGCCGAGCAGGCGTGGCACCCCGACGCGTTCGCGCGCATCGAGACGCCCCGAGTGGCAGCAGCTCTACGTCAACGCCGAGCACGACGGCACGGTCGGCGTCATCAGCCTTCGCCGCGAGAGCTACAACGCCGACGTCGACGCCGAGCTCAACCGGGCCATCGACTGGCTGCAGGCGAGCGGCATCGACCGCGTGATCCTGACCGGCGACTTCCACCTCGCCACCCAGATGGTCGGCGCCGACACCGCCGAGTTCTACCCCGCCCTGAGCGACGAGGCGGCGGGGGTGGCGATCGCCGCGCGGCTGGTCGCGCACCGCGCGCCGGCTCCACGCCGACTTCGCGGTCTCGGTCGGCCTGGTCAACGGCAAGCGGTGCCTCGGCGGCATGCTCGAGCTGATGATGCACTGCCACTACCTGGTCGCCGTCGACGGACGCCGCGCTCGGGCATGCCCGAGGTGACGCTGCCGGTGGTGCCCGGGATGGAGGGCTGTCACTGGCCGTTCCGGCAGGACGCCGCGCGAGCACTGGCCGCGAGGTGCTCGCCGCTGCTGCTCGAGGGCCGGTCGGTCGCGGCGCGCGACGGCGGTCGGCTGGCTGGTCGACTTCGCCGGAGCCCTCGACGACGGCGCTCGCGACCGCCTGGGCGGTGGCCTCGGGCGGCGATCACGGCCTGACGCGGCGCGAGCTCGACGCACGGCGCGCTGGTGGGCGTGGCCGAGGCCGTGCCCGAGCTCGCGCCGGCGAGCGACCCCGGCGATGGAGGCCGGCCGCGAGGCGATCCTCGAGACGCAGTCCGCGCCGCGACCTCGGTCGCCTCTCGGCGAGGCGCTCGAGCTTCAGGCGCGACACTCCGGCAGCTTCATGACCACCGCGGCCTGCCGGCGCGGCGTCATCGGCGCCGCCTACGAGAAGACGATGCTGGTGTAATGGAGCAGCAGGCGAAATCTGCCGATCATCAGAGGCGGCTCGCCCGACGCGACGCGTTCCGCGAGCTGATCCCTGCCGGACGTGGTCCGGCATGCCTGGGAGGTCGACGATGACTCTTGAGTGGATGCCGCGGGACGACGAGCTGAAGGACCACGGCGTGGGTGGCGAGCAGTACTGGGGCCGACACGACGCCCCGCCCTGCACCGTGTTACGAGAAAAAGCCCCTGCGGACGCCCGGACGGCGAGCTGTCGTCGAGGGCCTGTATCACGGCCTGGATCACCCTCAACAACCCACGCCAGTACAACTCCTACACCACCGAGATGGTCAAGGGCGTGATCGCCGGCTTCCCAACGCCAGCCTCGACCGCAGCGTGGTGGCGGTCGTCTTCACCGGCGCCGGCGACCGCGCCTTCTGCACCGGCGGCAACACCAAGGAGTACGCCGAGTACTACGCCAGCCGGCCGCAACGAGTACGGCGAGTACATGGACCTGTTCAACGGCATGGTCGACGCGATCCTCAACTGCAAGAAGCCGACCATCTGCCGGGTCAACGGCATGCGCGTCGCCGGCGGCCAGGAGATCGGCATGGCCTGCGACCTCGCCGATCGCCTCGGACCTGGCGATCTTCGGCCAGGCCGGCCCGCGGCACGGCTCGGCGCCCGGACGGCGGCTCCACCGACTTCCTGCCCTGGTTCCTGTCGATGGAGGACGCGATGTGGAACTGCATCTCCTGCGAGATGTGGTCGGCCTACAAGATGAAGCTCAAGGGCCTGATCACCAAGGTGGTGCCGGTGCTCAAGCCGGGACGGCGCGTTCGTTCGCAACCCGCTGGTGATCACCGACCGCTACGTCGACGACGGCGAGATCGTCTACGGCGAGATGAAGACGCGGCGACGAGGCCAAGGCCGCGCCGAGCTCTGCATCAAGGAGCCGCCGATCGACTTCGAGCTGCTCGACGCGGACGGTCGACGAGATCGTCTGGCGCTTCACCAACCTCTTCCCGGGCTGCCTGCAGAAGTCGATCGACGGCATCCGCGCCAAGAAGAAGTTCTTCTGGGACCAGACCAAGCTCGCCAACCGCCACTGGCTGGCCGCCAACATGTCGGGCGAGGCCTTCCTCGGCTTCACCGCCTTCAACACCAAGAAGATCACCGGCAGCGACGTGATCGACTTCGTCAAGTACCGCCAGCTCATCGCCGCGCGGCGAGACGCTGGACGAGGCGCTCTTCGAGCAGGTGCTGGCGCCACCGCAGTGACACGAGTCCGCCATGAGGCTGCCCGACTTCGACTTCGTCGAGCCCGCGCAGCGTCGAGCGAGGCCTGCGCGCTGCTCGCCGAGGACCCCGAGGGCAGCGTGGTCTTCGCCGGCGGCACCGACATCCTGGTCTACCTCAAGGCGCGCGAGACGCGGCACCGCCGGCTGGTCTCGCTGCGGCGCATCGAGGAGCTGCGCCGGATCGAGTCTCACCCCGACGGGCGGGCCTGGTCGATCGGCGCGACGGCACGATCAACGCATCGCCCGCCACGAGGGGGTCGCGGGCGCCGGTTCCCCGGCATCGTCGATGCGGCGCTGATCGCTCGCCGCCGAACAGGTGCGCAACCTGGCCACCGTCGCCGGCAACCTGTGCATGGCGGTGCCCTCGGCCGACATGGCGCCGATCCTGCTCGCCCACGACGCCGATCCTGCGCGTGGTCTCGCCGGAGGGTGAGCGGACGATCGCCGCTGCGCCGAGTTCTTCGTCGGACCGCGCGAGACCGTGCTCGGACCCGGCGGATGTCGTCGTGGCGATCGAGGTCCCGCCGCCGGCGCCCGGCACCGGCGACGCCAGCCTGCGCCAGGGCGGACGCGTTTCGTTGTCGCTGCCGATCGCCGCGGTCGCGGCGGTGGTGGTGCATGGACGGACCGGGTGTGCCGCGAGGCGGCGATCGCGCTCGGGCGCGGTGGCGCCGACCCCGATCGTGGCCGCCGCTGCCGGCGAGCTCGTGGCCGGCAAGGAGCTCACGACGGAGGTGCTCGCGCGAGGCCGGCGAGCTGGCCGCGGAGGCGTCCCGGCCGATCGACGACCTGCGGGCCTCCAGGGAGTACCGGCTCGAGCTGGTCAAGGTGCTGACCGGCGAGTGCTGCAGTCGGCAGCCGGACGGGCTCGGGACCGCGGGCCCGAGTGAGCCGGCACGGGAGCGGGGAGGACCATGGAGCGAATCGTCCACCTGACCGTCAACGGCGAGCCGCACACGCGTGGCGGTCCGGCCCAACGAGACCCTGCTCGAGATCCTCCGCGAGCAGCTCGGCCTCACCGGCACCAAGCGGGGCTGCGACCTCGGCGACTGCGGCACCTGCACGGTGCTCCTCGACGGCGAGGCCGTCAAGTCCTGTCTGGTGCTCGCGGTCGCCGTCGACGGCCGCGAGGTGACGACCATCGAGGGGCTCGCGGCAGAACGGCGAGATGCATCCGCTGCAGAAGGCGTTCATCGCCCACGGCGCGATCCAGTGCGGCTACTGCACGCCGGGCATGGTGATGGCCGCCAAGGCGCTGCTCGACCGCAACCCGGACCCCACCGACGGACGAGATCAAGACCGCGCTCGGCGGCAACCTCTGCCGCTGCACCGGCTACACCCGGATCATCGAGGCGGTCCGGAACTGGCGCCGGTACGCAGGCGACGGCGCGAGCCGATCTCGACACCGGCCACGACGACAGACGCCATCGCGGTCGTCGGGCGCAGCGTCCCGCGCAGCGACGCCCCGGCGAAGGTCACCGGCCGGGCGCGTCTTCACCGAGGACATCCGGCTGCCCAACATGCTCCACGGCAGGATCCTCACCAGCCCCCACGCCCACGCCGCTGATCACGCGCATCGACACCTCGGCGGCCGAGGCGCTCCCGGGCGTCAAGGCGGTGATCACCGGCACGCGACGTCTCCGACGTGCTCTACGGCGTCAGCCCGGCGCGCTACGACGAGCACGTGCTGGCCAAGGACAAGGTCCGCTTCGTCGGCGACGAGGTGGCCGCGGTCGCGGCGGTGGACGAGGCCACCGCCGAGCGAGGCCGTCGAAGCTGATCGAGGTCGAGTACGAGCTGCTGCCCGCGGTGCTCGACCCGTTCGAGGCCATGGCCGACGGCGCGCCCGGAGATCCACGAGGCGGCGCGCGGCAAGAACAACGTCAACACCCTGGTCGACCACCACTTCGGCGACGTCGAGCAAGGGCTTCGCCGAGGCCGACGTCGGTGCTCGAGCGAGCGCTTCGTCGGCAACTTCGTCTACCAGTCGCCGATCGAGCCGCACTGCTCGATCGCGCGAGTGGGACCACGACCGCGAGACACCTTCACCGCTGTGGTCCTCGACCCAGGTGCCGCACTACCTGCAGAAGCAGCTGGCCCGCGTGTTCGAGATGCCCCTGGCCAAGTTCCGGATCATCAAGCCCTACGTCGGCGGCGGCTTCGGCGGCAAGGCCGAGGCGATGGCGCTCGACTTCTGCTCCGCCTACCTGTCGCGAGCGACCGGCCGACCGGTGAAGATGACCTACACCCGGCCGGAGATGTTCTACCACCACCGCGGCCGCCACAAGCAGTACATGGACCTCAAGATCGGGGTCACGAAGGACGGCAAGATCACCGCGGTCGACTTCGCCAACGTGCTCGACGGCGGCGCCTACACCAGCTTCGGCGTGATCACCGCCTACTACGCCGGCTTCATGATCCCGACGCTGTACCACATCCCCAACTACCGCTACCACGGCCGGCGGATGTACACCAACAAGCCGCCCTGCGGCGCGATGCGCGGCCACGGCGTGCCGCAGCCGCGATTCGCCTTCGAGAGCCTGCTCGACATGCTCGCCGAGAAGATCGGCATGGACCCGATCGACATCCGCATGGTCAACGCGATGGACCCGAACACCCGCACCGTCAACGACCTCGACGTGCTCTCGTGCGAGTTCAAGGCGACCCTCGACGACCGTGCGGGAGCGCTCGGGCTGGGACGCCAAGCACGGCAAGCTGCCCTTCGGCCGCGGGGTCGGGCGTCGGCAGCGGTGGCTTCGTGTCGGGTGCCGGCTACCCGATCTACCGCAGCCAGTTCCCGCACTCCAACGCGATCATCCGCGTCCTCGAGGACGGCGAGGGGGCGACCCTGATGATCGCCGCGGCCGAGATCGGTCAGGGCTGCGGAGACCGTCCTGCTGCAGGTGGCGACCGAGGCGCTCGGTCTCGCCTACGGCGACATGACGATGGCCGAGTGCGACTCCGCGATCGCGCCGATCGACCTCGGCTCCTACTCCAGCCGGGTCACGCTGATGGCGGGCAACGCGGTCAAGATGGCGGCCGACGACATCAACGCCAAGCTCTACCCGATCGTGGCCCGCGAGCTGGGCTGCGAGCCGGAGGCGCTGGCCTCCGGGGACCGGCGGATCTTCATCGCCGACGGCGCCCCACATCTGGGCATGGACTTCGCCGAGGCCGCGCGGCGCTGCTTCTCGGCCAACGGCCCGCTGGTCGGAACCGGCTACTACGAGCCGCCGCCGAACCTCGGCGGCGAGTTCAAGGGCGCCACGGTCGGCACCTCGCCGGCCTTCAGCTTCGGCTCCTCGGTGTGCGAGGTCGAGGTCGACCCCGAGACCGGGGTGGTCAAGATCGTCCGCTTCACCGACGCCCACGACTCGGGCACGGTGATCAACCCGATCGCCTTCCACGGCCAGGTGGAGGGCTCGATCGTGATGGGGGTCGGCGAGGTGCTCAGCGAGGACGTGGTCTTCGACGACAAGGGCCGGATCCTCAACCCGAACCTGCACGACTACCTGATCCCCGTCGATCGGCGACGCGCCCGAGATCGACTCGATCGCGGTGCCGAGCTACGAGCCGCGCGGGCCCTTACGGCGCCAAGGAGGTCGGCGAGGGCTCGATGGTGCCGGTGCTCGGCTCGATCGCCAACGCCATCTACGACGCCATCGGCGTGCGCATCACCGAGCTGCCGATCACCCCGGAGAAGATCCTCAGGGCCCTCCACGGGAAGAGGCGGCGTGAAGGGTGACCCCGCCGGTTCGGCCCGCCGCCACCCGGACCTCTCGTCCGGTGACGGCTTGCGCCTGAGGTCGGCGGCGCCGAGCCGGTTGCATGACTGGGGAGGCGACGGTCCGACGGTGCACTTCGCCCACGCCAACGGGTTCCCGCCGGCGACCTACAGGAAGTTCGTCGAGGTGCTGCTGGCGCACCATCACGTGGTCTCCTTCGAGGCCCGGCCGCTGTGGTCAGAAGACCCGCCCGATCGGCTCCGGAGCTGGTCAGAGCTCGCCGACGACCTCAGGGCCGAGCTCGACCGGCAGGGCCTGCGCGGGATCATCGCGGTCGGTCACAGCCTCGGTGCGGCGATGTCCCTGCTCGCTTCGGCGGCGGACCCGGGGCTCTTCACCGCCGTGGTGGCGATCGACCCGCTGCTCCTCACCGGGGCACGCGCAGCGTGGTGGGGACTCACGAAGCGGCTCGGGCTCGCCGGTCGGCTCGGCCTGGTCCGCGGCGCCCGTTCGAGACGCGCCCGGTGGTCCGACCGGCGGACTGCGTTTCAGGCCTACGGTCGCAAGCGCATCTTCAGGCTCTGGCAGCCGGAGGTGCTCGAGGACTACCTCGCCGACGGCATGGTCGAAAGCCCGCCACGGGGGGGTGCAGCTGCGCTACCCGCCCGAATGGGAGGCGCGGATCTTCGAGATCGCGCCCCACGACCTCTGGGACCGCCTGCGGAGGGTCGCAGTACCGACGCTGTTCGTTCGCGGCGAGCGTTCCGACACCTTTCTGGCGGACGCGGCCCGGCGGGTCGAGCAGGAGCTGCCAGGATCGACGGTGTCCGTGATGCCCGGATCGACGCACTTCGTGCCGATGGAACGGCCCGAGCCCCTCGGCCGGCTGGTGCTCGACTTCCTGCGGGTGACGAATGACGAAGGAGGTGCAGGGTGAACCTCGAGCTGGAAGGCAAGGGCGCGATCGTCACCGGCGGCAGCCTCGGCATCGGGCGGGCGATCGCCCTCGAGCTGGCGCGCGAGGGCGCCAACGTGGCGGTCAACTACCGCCGCCACGACGCCGAGGCCAAGGAGGTGGTGGCAGAGATCGAGAGCATGGGCCGGCGGGGTCTGGCGGTCAAGGCCGACGTCTCGAGCTACGCCGACGCCGAAGCCATGGTGCGCCGGGTGCAGGACGATCTCGGGCGCTTCGACATCCTGGTCTGCAACGCCGGCATCACCTGGGACGGCGTGATCTGGAAGATGACCGAGGAGCAGTGGGACGCGGTCATCAGCGTCAACCTGAAGGGCTACTTCAACTACAACAAGGCCGCGGCGATGCGTCTTCAAGGACCAGAAGTACGGCAAGATCGTCAACATCTCGTCGATCAACGGGATGCGCGGCAAGTTCGCGCAGTCGAACTACGCGGCGTCCAAGGGCGGCGAGATCGCCATGTCCAAGTCGCTGGCCAAGGAGCTGGGCAAGTTCAACGTCAACGTCAACGTGGTCGCGCCCGGGCATGGTGCTGACCGACATGATGGAGAAGCATCCCGCCCGAGTTCAAGAACGGCGCCATGGCCGAGACCGTCGTCGGTCGCTTCGCCACGCCCGAGGACGTCGCCCACCTGGTCTGCGTTCCTGTGCTCCGACCGGTCGCGGCACATCACCGGCGAGGTGATCAAGATCGACGGCGGGCAGTACATCTAGACGGCGCAGGATCGGCGGAGGAGATCGATGACACGAGTCGGAGTCATCGGCATCGGCCACGGGCGCTTCGGCACGGCGCAGCGACGCCACCGTGCAGGAGCTGGCCTTCGAGGCCTTCCGCGTCGGCGCATGCAGGACGCCGGGCATCGACCGCGAGGACGATCGACGCCTCGGTGATCGCCGCCGTGCCCGAGTACCACAAGCAGCGCTCGCGTGGCCGGCGTGGTGCAGGAGTACCTGGGCCTCAACCCCGAAGCCGACCTGGCTGACCGAGGTGGCCTGCGCCTCGGGCAGCGCCGCGATCCGCACCGCCTGGATGGCGATCCAGTCCGGGCTGCACGACGTGGTGGCGGTGATCGGCTGCCAGAAGATGACCGAGCTGGCGACCGCCGAGATCCTGGCCCTGATGGGCCGGGTCGGCGAGGTGCAGTGGGAGTCGGTCTTCGGCACCACCTTCCCCGGCCTACTACGCCATGTTCGCCAACCGGCACATGCACGAGTTCGGCACCACCCGCGAGCAGCTGCTCGCAGGTGGCGGTCAAGAACCACCACTACGGCGCCATGAACCCGAACGCCCTGTTCCGGAAGGAGATCACGCTGGAGAAGGCGCTGGCCTCCGACCCGGTGGCCTCGCCGTTCTGCGTCTACGACTGCTGCGCCAACGCCGACGGCGCCGCCTGCCTGATCCTCGCCGACGAGGAGACGGGCCAAGGAGCATCGGCGACAAGGTCGGTCTGGCTCGACGGCGTCGGCTGCGCCACGGCCAGCATGTCGGTGCTGCGGCGGCCCGACCTGGTCGGGCTGCCCTCGGCGCAGGAGGCGGCGCGGCAGGCCTACGAGATGGCCGGCGTCGACCGCCGGCGACGTCAAGGTCGCCGAGGTCCACGACTGCTTCACCATCGCCGAGATCATGGCCTACGAGGACCTCGGCTTCTGCGAGAAGGGCGAGGGCGGCCGCGTTCATCGCGGACAGGCGGTCCTACATCGGCGGCGAGGTCGCGGTCAACGTCGACGGCGGGCTCAAGGCCAAGGGCCACCCGATCGGCGCCACCGGCGTCTCGATGGCCTACGAGATCGTCACGCCAGCTGCGCGGCGAGGCGGGCGAGCGCCAGGTGCCCGGACGCCGACGTCGGTCTGACCCACAACGTCGGCGGCATCGGGCAGTACACCTTCGTCCACCTCTTCAGGAGGGACTGAGCCATGTTCAGCTGGTTCGGCAAGGTCAGCTTCGTGCCCTACTCCAAGGTCTCGGACTTCGCCGTCCACCTCAAGGACGGCCGCCTGATGGGCTCGGCGCTGCAAGGACTGCGGCGTACGTCAGCTTCCCGCCGCGCGCCGACTGCCCCGAGTGCATGAGCGGCGAGTTCGAGTTCCGGGAGTGCAGCGGCACGGGGCACGGTCTACACCTTCTCCGACGATCGCCGCGGCGCCGACCGGCTTCGAGGACGAGGTGCCCTACACCGTGGCCGTGGTCGACCTCGAGGAGGGCGGCCGGCTGCTGGCCTGGATCGGCGACACGATCCCCGCGGACGAGGTCGAGATCGGCATGGAGGTCCAGGTCGTGCCCGCGCATCTTCGAGGAGATCGAGGAGATCAAGGTCTACTACACCGTCGAGGCACCCGGAACGACCTGGGGCAAGGCGCCCGGCTGAGCCCTGCCCGGCCTCATTCGGCCCCAGGCGGGTCGAAGGCCGGAATGCCGGTCAGGTACTGCCCCGAGCACGAGGGTGTGGATGTCGTGCGTGCCCTCGTAGGTGTAGACCGACTCGATGTTCATCAGGTGGCGCATGATCGGGTACTCGTTGACGATCCCGTTGGCGCCGTGGATCTCGCGCGCCAGCTTGGCGCACTCGCGCGCCACCCAGACGTTGTTGCGCTTGGCCAGCGAAACGGCCTGGTGGGTCATCGTGCCCGGCTGTCCTTCATGCGGCCGAGCTGGAGCGCGAGCAGCTGACCCTTGACGATCTCGTTGTACATCCAGACCAGCTTCTGCTGCTGGATCTGGTGGGCGGCGATCGGCCGGCCGCCGAACTGGATTCGCGTGGTCGCGTAGTCGAGGGCCGCCGAGAAGGTCGCGATCGCCGAGCCGATCGCGCCCCAGGCGATGCCGTAGCGCGCCTGGGTGAGGCACTGGAGCGGGTTCTTGAGCCCGGTGGTGCCCGGGAGGAGGCTCTCCGCCGGAACCCGGCAGTCCTCGAACACCAGCTGTGAGGTCACCGAGAACGCGCAGCGAGTACTTGCCCTTGTGCTCGACGGTGGAGAAGCCCGGGGTGCCGCGCTCGACCAGGAAGCCGCGAATCCCGTCCGTCGGTTCGGGCCCAGACCACGGCGACGTCGGCGATGGCGCCGTTGGTGATCCACGCCTTCTCGCCGTTGAGCACCCAGCCGTTGCCGTCCGCGACCGCCTTGGTCCGCATGCCGCCGGGGTTCGAGCCGAAGTCGGGCTCGGTGAGCCCGTAGCACCCGATCGGCCTCACCACGCGCGAGCCGAGGGATCCACCGGTCCTTCTGCTCCTGGCTGCCCCACATCAGGATCGGGTACATGACCAGCGACGTCTGGACTGACACGAAGGACCGCAGCCCCGAGTCGCCACGCTCGAGCTCCTGGCAGATCAGGCCGTACGCCACGCTCGACGAGGCCGGGGAGGTCGTAGTCCGAGTAGCTCGCGCCGATCAGGTTGAGCTCGCCGATCTCCGGGACCAGCTCGCGGGGGAACACGCCCTCGTAGGCCCACTGCTCGACCGACGGCATGACGCGCCGCTGCACCCAGTCGTGCACCGCCTCGCGCACCATGCGCTCCTCGTCGGTGAGCAACCCGTCGATGGAGTAGAGATCCAGGGTTTCGAACTGACGCATCGTCGACCCCTTTGTGTGACGGTCCGGGTTTGATCGTCGCCTTTTCGAGCTCGCTTTCGGCTGACCATCATACCCTGACCACGGACCAGCCGCCGCCCTGGGTCGATACATCAAGTGACTGATCTATAATGGTTTGCCAGCCCCCAGTGTTGCGTCATGCAGGGACCGTCCCGAGCCCGGCACTTCGCGTCGTCGCAGCGCGGTCCTCGTGGTCGAGGTCGCGGACGCGCGGCGCGGTCCACCCGCAGGCCTCTCCCCCGGCGTGGTAGCCTGCAGTCAGGACACACCGAGAGCGCGCTGCCGACCGGACTGCGACCTCCGGGGGAGAATCGCCATGGGCATGGAGCTGGGTCCCGTTCGAGATATCCTCAAGAAGGCCCTTCAGGTCGAGCTGGACGGCCACACCTTCTACTCGATGGCCGCGGAGAAGGTGGACGAGCCCGCCGTCCGAAGCCTCTTGCTCAGGCTTGCCCGCGACGAGATCGAGCACCAGGTGTACCTCAGGAACGTCATGCGCAGGCTCGAGGAGCTCGGGGCGGAGAGCTTCCTCATCGAGCCGAAGGACCCCGGCCTCGACGAGTTCTCGTCGCGGATCTTCACCGAGGAGTTTCGGGAGCAGGCCCGGCGGGTCGACTCGGCGGCAGGGGTGCTGTCGATCGGCATGCAGCTCGAGTCCAACGCCGTCGCATTCTTCACCACCGCCGCTGAGCAGAGCGAGGATCCCCAGGCGATCGGGTTCTTCCGCTTCCTCGCGGACTGGGAGGGACAGCACCTCAGGATCCTCGAGCGGCTGTTTCAGACGGTCCAGGCGGACTCGTCCGACTCGGGGGGGGCTGCGCAGTAGGAACGCTCGTCAGGCCGACGGCTCACGGCGGCGCCGGGCGGCGCCTCCGTCCTGCGAGCACCTACTGGAAGCTGCCGATCGCGTCACCCTCGGTTTCGAAGACCTCCAGCAGCGGCAGGAGCTGCGTGAGGTGCAGCGTGTGGCGCAGCCGGTCGCCGGGCCGGAGGATCTTGACCGTCGCCCCGAAGCGCTGGGCCAGCTTCCAGCCGGACACCAGCTCGCCGATCCCGGAGCTGTCCATCACGGTCACCCCTTCCAGGTTGACGACGATCTTCTTCCAGTCCTGGGCCAGGAGCTCGTTGGTGACCTCGCGCAGCAGCTCGTCGCCCACGCCCATCACCAGCCGCCCCTTGAGGTCGACGATGATGACGTCTTCCACGTGCCGAACGTCAACGTGCATGGCGGGAGTCTACCCCGGGCCGGCCGGCTCGCCAAGAGCCTCGACCACGATCTCCTCGACCTCCAGCACGTCGCGGACCCGACGGCCGTAGCCGGTGCCCACCAGATCTTCCGGAAAGTAGACACCGCCCTCGAGCCGGCCTTCCAGCACCGTCGCCAGACCCGCCCAGGCTCCGGCGGCCACCTGGAGCGCGGTGCCGTTGGTGCCGTCCGGGAGGTCGCCGTGTCCGCGGCGGTTGACGATGTGGACCGAGCGCTCGGGGTACCTCAGCAGCGCCGCCACCCGGTCCCTGCCCACCAGCTCGCGGTCCGGGAGGTTGACCAGGCGGTCGAGGTGATCGGGCCGGACGCCGCCGTCGAGGTGCAGCCGGGCGACGTGGTCGACGGTCCTGGGATGGAGCGCGTAGAGGAACCGGGCGGGGCAGTCCAGGGCCTCGGCGATGGTGACCAGCTCCTCGTGCGGAACCGTCATCCCGACGGCCTCCGGCGGCACATCGAGGCCGGCGCCGGCGAGCAACGGCGCCAGCGCCTCGGGGGCCTCGATCGCCGGTCGGTCGAGAAAGCGGGGCTGCCCCCTTCCGTCCATGGCCATCGCCGCGTCGACGAAGGTCTCGGCGATGAAGTCCTCGACCTCCCACGTCACCCCGGGCTGCCAGCCGTCGGCCCAGGTGGTGTCGTCGTACTCCCAGATCACCACCTCCTCGGGACGACCCCACCGCGCCGCGGCTTCCACCGCCCAGTAGCCCACGATCCCCGGGTTCATCCCGGTATTGAAGACGTGGACCGAGGCGGCGGGGTCGCGGCTCAGCCCGAGCCCGACCTGCATGCGGTCCCAGACCTCGGTGTCGGCGGTAGTGATGGTGGTGTTGACGACCGACACGCCGCCGGCGGCGCTCGCCTGGCGCCACAGGGCGAGCTGGTCCTCCGTCGCCAGGTCGACCACCACGTCGACACCGTGGGTGGCGACCAGCTCGGGCAGCTCGCCGCGTTCCACGTCGAGCCGCTCGCGGTGCTCCGCCAGAAACAGGGACGAAACGGCTTCGGGTCGTTGAGGGGGCGCCGCCGGGTCGACTCCGACCACCCTGGCCTCGGGCAGGCGATCGGCGAGCAGATGGAGCAGAGCCGTGGCGCAGCGGCCGCTGGAACCGAGCACCAGGACCACGGGCTCGTGCTGCCGGCTCACACCACCAGGCGCTTGACGAACGGTTCGAAGGTCATGAAGTCGGCGTGGTGGACGATCCACGCCTCGGTGGTCCGCGCCACCATGTCGCCCTCTCCGGCGTGGGTCGCCACGATGTGACAGACCGCGTCCGGCAGCCCGCACTCCATCGCCAGCGCGACGCCGGTGAAGGGGTGCCGGAGGTACCTCCCCCGCGCACTCTGCCGTGAGCCTCCGTCGCCGTCGCCTTCGTACTCGAGCAGCTTGCCGACGTCGGCGAGGATCGCGCCGGCGATCAGCACGTCCATGTCGACCGGCAGCGCGGCGCCGAAGAACTCCCGCACCTTCATCCCTGAGTCCCGGGCGACGTGGACCACCAGCCGCTTGTGGGCCATGAAGCTGGGGCAGTCGGGGGCCTTGAGGGTGAACGGGATCCGCTCGAGGTCGGCGGGCTCCAGCGGCGACAGCTCGAAGGCCCGCACCCAGCAGTCGGTGGTCCGGCGGCGCAGATCCGGATCCTCGATCCACTCCAGCTCGGGCCAGATCCGCAGCACCTCGTCACGCAGCATGGGGCCTCCGCACCGACTCAGCGTACGGCATCCTCCGACCGGGAGGCAACCGGGCCGGCGACCGCCTCGACCACCGCGTCGCGATCCGAAAACGGCAGCGGCGGGCCGCACGCGGCGGGGGCCATCCCCCCCAACGAGCCCGCCAGATCGAGCAGCCAGCGCTGCTCGCGCTCGCGCCACGTGCGGGTGCGACCGCCGGTCGCCGACGCAGCGACGCAGAACAGGACCGGACCCCGACCGCGGGTGGCGGCGATCCCGGCCAGCACGGCGACGCCGCCATCGGTCGAGCGCAGGGTTCCGGTCTTGCCGACCACGGCACCCGCGGGCAACGCGGAGAATCCCGAGGACAGCGGGCCGGGGTCGCAGCCGGAGACCGGGAGCAGGTCGCTCAGCGCCATGCCGCGTGCCGCGAGGTCGCCCCGCGCCGCCCTCAGCAGCCGCACCACCAGGCTGGCGGTCAGGCGGTTCACGCCCTCGCCGGAGGCGGTGGCCAGCGTCACCTCGCCCGGACCGACATCCAGGCGACGCTCCAGCCACCCTGCCACTCCGGCCGCACCGGCAGGCTCCGCGACCCTGACGATGTCGTTGTTCGAGTAGGCGTTCAGACGACGCAGCACGACCGGCAGCGGGGCGGACCGGTGCTCCACCAGGACACGCTCCCCGAGGCCGTCGGCCGTGACCACCGCGCCCTCGACCTCGACCCGCGGCGGCGCGTCGGGGTTCCAGCCACGACGCCCGGCCAGCGCCCGCCACGACGCTCGGTGGGTGGCGTCCCACCTTCGCGGGTCGAGCGCGTCGCGGAAGCGCTGCGCCATGGTTCTCCGGCGCTCCTCGGGGTCCGCCGTCCTGCCGTCGACGCCGTGCTCCCAGCCCACGGTCAGCGGGCCGCGGACCACGATCCCGCCGTCGACCTTCACCACGCCCAGGCCGGTCAGCGCCCGGGCGATCAGCATCACGTTCTCCGGCTGCAGGTCGGGGTCGCCGTCCGCGGTCACGACCAGAACCGTCCGGCCGCCATCGACGGCGATCCCGACCCGGGTGGTCCACCGGTGACGCGGGCCGAGCCGGTCGAGAACCTCCAGGGAGGTCGCCAGCTTCACCACCGAGGCGGGGTTGAACGGGAGGTCGGCACCGCGGGAGGCCACCACGGCGCCGTCGAGGGTCTCGGCGTGCCACAGCAGCCCGTCATCGCCCCCCGCCGCAGAGGCCACGCCAGCCGCCGCCACCACCGCCGCCAGCTGCAGCGCCCATCTCACGGCGCGGCCGCTGGCTCCAGCCGCAGGTCCGGCGACGGCGGCGCCTGGGCCACCTCCCGCTCGGAGCCGTCGCCGAGCAGCTTCGACTTGAGGCGATCGGAAACCGGCAGCACCATCGGCCAGCCCTCCCACTTCAGTGGATCGCCGGTCGCGGCCTCCACCACCCGGCCCTCGGAGACCGCACGGCTGGCCTCGGCCAGGGGCAGGCCCTCGAGCACCCGCTCCAGGACCCGGAAGCGCGCCTCGTGGCCGGGGTCGACGAAGCGCACCAGCTTGCGGCTCTGGGCGGCGACGTGGAAGCTCGACGGGGCGTAGTAGATCCCGTCGAGGCCGAGCCGCTCGCACACCACCACCAGCCACCCGAAGAGCTCCTTGAGCATGCCCAGGCCGGGGTACTTCTGCCCCGGCAGCGGCCGCCTGAAGGGTCCGAACTCCGACCTCGGGTTCTGGAGCAGCAGCCACTCGATCACCAGGACCTCGCTGCCGGGAACCACCCGCGCGGACCGGTCCACCCGCAGCTCGACCAGCAGCTCGCTGCGGTCGGGGCCGCCGAAGATCCTGAGCGTCTGGCCGAGGGGATGGTCGAGCTCGAGGTCGATCGCCGGATGGTCGAACCCCCGCAACCGGAGCTGGTCGAAGATCCCGACCCGCTCCAGCACCAGCTCGAGCCCGCGCCGGGAGAAGTACCGCAGGAACCGGGTCGGGCGGGCTCCGCCGGGCACGATCCCGACCAGGTCCTCGTCGGTGAGCCGCCACGAGAAGTCCCCCGGTTCGGAGGTCAGCGCCGCCGGGTCGAGCTGGTCGACCAGCCTTCGGAACCGCATCAGGGTCAGCTCCTCGGTTCCGGGCGGCTCGATCACCCGTGCGCTCGCCAGCCAGGCCAGGTAGCGCGCGGGGTAGCGCCAGGCCCGGGCACCGTACCCCCCGGCGAGCAGCACCACCATCGGCAGCGGCCGGCGGCGGCGGCGGAACAGCTCGGTGACGAAACGGTCGCGGGTCAGCATCCCCTCGGCCGTGATCTTCCAGTTTCCGAGCTGATCGTCCGCGGCGGGATCGGCGCCGGCGAGGTAGATCACCATCCCGGGCTGGAAGGACTCGGCCACGTCGGGCAGGGTCTTGAGCAGGGTGCCGAGGTAGACCTCGTCGGTCACGCCCGCTCCGAGCGCGATCGCGGTTGCGGCCTCGGCCCGGGTGTCGCCCCAGTGCTCGTTGTGCACCGAGTAGGTGTACACCGTCGGGTCGAGGGCGAAGATCGACCGGGTGCCGTTGCCGTCGTGGAGGTCGAGGTCGACCACCAGGATCGGCTCGCGGAAGCCCCGGGCGCGGAGCCGGGCGATCGCGACCGCGATGTCGTTGAAGGCGCAGAACGCCTGACCGGAGTCGCGGTGGGCGTGGTGGAAGCCGCCCCCGAGGTTGACCGCGATGCCCCGACCCTGGAGGGCCAGGCGGGTCGCCTGGATGGTGCCCCCGACCACCGTCCGCTGCAGCTCGAGCACCCGCTCCGCGTCCTCGTCGGAGAGTGTGAGGCCGAGGATGCGCACCAGGGCGTCGCTGCGCTCCAGGGCCTCGAGGTAGCCGGCGGTGTGGGCGCGCAGCAGGTTGCGCAGGGAGGCGCTGCGCGGCACCTCGAGGTCGGCCCGGTCGACCAGGCCCTCCTCGACCAGGAACGCGAGCACGCGCTCGGCGCGGCGGCGGTCCATCGGGACGCCGGTCAGGGAGTGGGCGTAGTCCGGGTGGTAGACGAAGCGGACCTCGCGGTGGGTCCAGGCGCGCCGCAGGCAGCGCCAGCGACGACGCGCCTCCCGCACCACCCGACCCGTGAGCCCGCGCCGCGTGCCGGATCCGGCCTCCCCCGTCATGGAGTGGGTCGAGGCCGGTCCCACCGCGGCCCTCCGTTCGTCCCGGTCACCGCTGCTCGACCCGACGGCCGCCCGCGGCCAGGGTGGCGACCAGCCCGTGCTCTCCGACCAGGTGGAGCGCCCCGACCGCCACCAGGGTGGTCTTCGGCTCGGCGAGGAAACCCTCGATCGTGGGCAGCCAGGCCTGGTTGCGCCGGATGACCAGACGATCGAAGAGCTCGGGCGCGTCGGCGAAGCCCTCCGCGAGCAGCTCGGCGGCGCGGCTCGAGTCGCCCCGCTGCCAGGCTGCGGTCAGCTCGGCCATCAGGGGCTCGAGCTCCTCCATCTCGCTCAGGGTGGTGAGCAGAAAGGCCTCGTCCTGATCCTGCGAGAGGTCGGCGAAGAAACCGATCTGCTGCTCGGTGGTCTCCAGCGCGACCACCTCCTTGTGATCGGACCTGGCCCGCGACAGCAGCCGGCGGTCGACCCCGAGCGCATCGCTGTAGCCCGCCTGCCGCAGCCGGTCGACGGTCAGGGTCATCGCCACCAGCCACGGCCGAAAGCGGCCCAGCAGCTGGAGCGGAATCGCGCCGCCCTCGGCGGCGGCCTCGAGACGGGTCCAGGTCTCCGGCGACAGCGCCTGCTGCAGCGAGGAGCCCTCGGGCAGGGTGCCGGCGGCGAACATCGCGGCCGCCGCCCCCTCGAGCCGATCGAGGTCGACCTCGACCACCAGCCGGTCCGCCGCGGCATAGGCGGCCTCCATGGCCGGCGACAGCTCGGCCGCGTCCGGGTGGAGCAGGTGCACGGTCCCGAGCAGGTAGACCGTGCCCGGTCCGTCGCCGCGGACCTGCCACAGGAAGCTGGGCTGCGCGGCGGAAGCCGACGCCACCGCGGCGGCCATCAGGAGTGCGAGTACGAAGCGACGCGCCATGGGCTGCCTCCAGCCGCCATCCTACCGCGACACCGCCCGCGGGCGGCGACAGGGCCGCCCTTGACGGGGGCCTCGGCGAGGTCTACCGTCGGGCGCAGAACGGTCGCCGCGAGGCGCTCGAGGGAAGCCGGTGGAAGTCCGGCGCGGCCCCCGCCACTGTGACCGGGGACGGGCCGCTCACGGGGAAACCCAGCCACTGGCCGGCGTGATCCCGCGATCCGCGCAATGGTGCGCGGGCCGGGGTCGACCGGTTGGGAAGGCGAGCGGGCCTGGAGGATCCGGGAGCCAGGAGACCTGCCGTTCGGTACCGAAACGGGAGGTTTCGCATGTCGTCCAGCCGTCGCCCCGTCGCCCGGTCCATCCTGTTCGTCGCGCTCACCACCGCGGCCGCTTCCGCAGCCGCCGCGCCGCCGGTGTTCGAGGAGGAGATCACGATCACGGCCACGGGCCGCGAGGAGGCGGTCGGGGAGGTGCCGGTCCCGATCTCGGTGATCGGCCGGGCCGAGCTCGACGACGCCCAGGCCGACACCGTCGCCGACCTGCTCCGGCGCCAGCCCGGCCTCACCGTGACGCGCTCCGGCGCGGAGGGCTCGGTCACCTCGTTGTTCACGCGCGGCACCGAGTCGGACCACACCCTGGTGCTCTACGACGGCGTCAGGATGAACTCGCCCTACTTCGCGGGCTTCGACTGGTCGACCGCCCCGACCGCAGGGCTCGAGCGGATCGAGGTCGCCCGCGGCCCCTTCTCGGCGCTGTGGGGGGCGGACGCGGTCGGCGGAGTGGTCCAGCTGATCCCGCGCCGGGCCGAACCGGGACTGGCCGGGGGCCTGCTGCTCGAGGGCGGCGCCGACTCCTGGCGGCGCGCCGAGGCCGCGGTGGCCTGGGGCGCCGAGCGCTTCGAGCTCGCAGTCTCGGGCTCCGCCCGGGACGGCGGCGGCGAGCTCGCCAACGACGACTTCTCCACCCGGCAGCTGCTGGTCGACGCCGGCTGGCGTTGGGGTGAGGGGAACCGCGTCGGCCTGCTCGTGCAGCGGGTCGACGCCGAGGTCGGCATCCCCTTCTCCGGGGCGACGCCGACCCCGTTCGCGCGCCAGACCAGCCGAAGCTCACTGGTGGCCCTGCCCCTGCGCTGGACGGTGGCCGAGGGGTGGGAGCTCGAGGCCAGCGCCGCAGTGGTGGTCGGAGAGCTCGGGTATGCCGATCCCGACGACCCGTTCGGCTTCACCGAGTCGAACACCGACACCACCGGCCTCCAGACCCGGCTCGCCGCCCACCACACGATCGGCTCCCACGCCCTGACGGTCGGCGGCGAGTGGAGACGGGACGAGGTCGACGACCGGTCCTCCTACGGCGTCAACCTCGACAACGCCTCGAGCGACGTCTCCGGGGTCTTCGTGCAGGACGTCTGGCGCCCGTCGCGGCGGGTCCAGGTGGTCGCGGGCCTGCGCTGGGACGACGCCGAGGCGTGGGGCTCGGAGGTCTCGCCCCGACTCGCCCTCGGCCTCGCGCTCGGCGACCGGGTCGAGCTGCGGGCCGGCTACGGCGAGGCCTACCGCCAGCCCGCGGTGGGCGAGCTCTACTTCCCGTTCCTCGGCAACCCCGACCTGAGGCCGGAGCTGTCCAGGTCGGCCGAGCTCGGCCTCGCCTCCCGCGGCCGGGGTCCGGTCGCGTGGCAGGTGAGCGCCTTCGCCACCGAGCTCGACGACCTGATCGAGTACGACTTCACCGTCAACCGGTTCGCCAACGTCCGCTCGGCGACCATCCACGGGGTCGAGGCCGGCCTCGAGGCCGCGCTCGGCGCAGGCCTCGTCGGCGCCGCCCAGCTCACCTGGCTCGACACCGAGGGCGACGGCGGCCTGCCGTTGCTGCGCCGGCCGGAGTGGAGCGGCTCGGTGACCCTGCGCGGCCAGCTCGCCGCCCGCCTGCGGGGCGACCTCACCGCGCTCTGGGTCGGCAGCCGCGACGACGTCGACCCGGCGAGCTTCGAGCGCACCACGACCGGCGGCTTCGTCACCGCCGACCTCGCGCTCGCCTACCGGCTGACCCGCGCCGCAGAGGCCACCGTCCGGGTGGTCAACCTCGCCGACCGCGCCTACCAGGCGGTGCTCGGCTACCCCGCCCCCGGCCGCCGGCTGGTGGCCGGGATCCGGCTCGGGCGCCGAGGATGACCTACAACTTCGACCCCGAGCGCTGGCTCGACGCCCACCGCGCCGCGCTCGACGCGCGGCGCGCCCGCGGCGAGATCGACGCCGAGACCCACGCGCTCGAGCTCGCCGAGCTCGAGCGCCGCTACGAGGAGATGCTCACCCGCCTCGACGGCACCTACCAGCTGCCGGACGAGCATCGGCCGGGCTGACCGTCTGGTACCCCGGGGCAGGGAGCGCACGGGACTCGTCGTCCGGCGAGGTGCTCGGGCCGAGATCGCACGCGGGCCTGGCCCCGGAAGATCAGGAAAGGCGGGGAGATCGGGCTTCTTCAGGCCCCTGGGTCCGGGTCCCGGACGTGCTGGGCGAAGAACCAGTGGTGACCTTCGAGGTCCTCCGCCGAGTAGACCCGGTCACCGTAGGGCTTGTCTTCAGGCTCGGACAGGATGTGCGCGCCGGCCTGCTTGGCGTGCTCGAAGTGGCCGTCCACGTCGTCGACGTAGACGTATATGAGTTGACAGACGTGCCCGTGTCGCTTGGGGCTCGAGTAGTCGGGGCCGGGATGGCCCATCATGACGACACCGTCCGCAAGGGCCATCTCCGCGTGGCTGGGTTTGCCGTCCGGGCCCGCCATGCGAAGACGCTCGGTGAGGCCGAAGGCGCTCGCCAGCCACTCCAGCGCGGGCGCCAGATCCTCGTACAGCAGGTAGGGCGTGATCCGCGGCATGCCTTCCGGTGGGTTGACTGGCACGACGTGCTCCTTCCGTTGAGAGACGATCCTGGTAACAACCGTCGAGATGGGATCTTCCTGAGGCCGTGTCTCTGTGGTTATCCCATGCCCGCGACGCCGCCGCGGCGCACCAGGAGCCAGAGGAAGAAGGGGCCGCCGAGAAATGCGGTCAGCACCCCCACCGGGAGCTCCGCCGGGGCGATCACGACCCGCGCGACGGTATCGCAGGCGACCAGGAAGGCGCCCCCGAAGAGGCAGCTCGCCGGCAGCAGGAGGCGGTGATCGGGCCCGACCAGGAGCCGGCAGATGTGGGGCGCCATCATGCCCACGAAGCCGATCGGACCGCAGGCCGCCACCACCCCGCCGATCATCAGCGAGGTCGCCAGGAAGACGGTCCGACGGGTGGCGGCCACGTCGACCCCGCGGCTCGCGGCGAGCTCGGAGCCGGTGGCGAGCAGGTCGAGCTCCCGGGCCTGCCACATCAGCACCGCCACTCCCACCGCCACGAAGGGCAGCACACCGAGCGCCGAGCGACCGTCGACCGCACCGAGGCCGCCCATCAGCCAGCGTACGATCCGGAACGAGTCGCCGAGCGACGCGGTGTACTGGAGGAACAGGATCAGGCTCGAGAAGAAGAAGCTCATCGCCACCCCGGCGAGCAGCAGGGTGGTGGTCGAGAACGCGGGCCGGAGGTGGGTCAGCGTCCACACCGTGGCCACCGCGAGCAGAGCGCCGGCGAAGGCCGCCAGCGCGCCCGCGGGCAGGCCGGCGACGATCAGACCGACCCCGAGCCGGGCGGCGAGCGCGACGCCGAAGGCCGCGCCCGAGGCGAGCCCGAGGGTGTAGGGAGTGGCGAGGGGGTTGCGGAACACCGACTGGAAGGCCGCCCCGCCGATCGCGAGCCCGGCCCCGCCGAGCAGCGCCACCAGCACCCTCGGCAGCCGGATGCGCCACAGAATGACCGCCTCGGGCGAGGCGCCGTTGGGGTCGAGGAAGGTGGTCAGGGGCACTCGCTCGAGGCCGACCATCGGGGCCACCGCCACCACCGCGAGGGCGGCGAGCGCGAGCAGCCACAGGCCGCGCGCCGGCCTCACGCCCCCCTCCCCTTCGCCACCGCGATCGGCAGCGCCCGCCCCGGCGCCGGAACGAGCTGGAACGGGGTCTCGAAGACCGCACCCAGAAAGGTCTCGTCGAGCACCTGCGCGGGGGGGCCGAGGCCGGCCACCCGGCCCGCCTTGAGCGCCAGCACCCGGTCGGCCACCGGCACCAGGCCGTTGAGGTCGTGGGTCACCGCGACCACGGTCAGGCCTCGCTCGCGGTGGAGGCGCTCGAGCACCGCCATCACCCCCACCCGGTGGCGGACGTCGAGGAACGAGGTCGGCTCGTCGAGCAGGAGGATCCGGCCGCCCTGGGCGAGCGCGGCGGCCAGCACCACACGCTGCCGCTCGCCCCCGGAAAGGGACTCCAGGCTGCGCCCCGCGAGGTGCTCGGTCTCGGTCATCGCGAGCGCCGCCCGCACCGCCTCGGCGTCCTCCGGCCCGAGCCCCGACCATCCGGTGATGTGGGGGTACCTTCCCATCTCGACGAAGGCCGCGACCGTGTAGTGGACCGCCCGCGTGTCGGCCTGGGGCACGTAGCTGACGCGACGGGCCAGCTCGCGGCGCCGGAACCCCCCCAGCGGCCGGCCCTCGATCTCGACCCGTCCCGCGCTCGGCTTCACCAGCCCGTCGAGGCAGCGCAGGAGCGTGGTCTTTCCGGCGCCGTTGGGGCCGACCACGGCGACCAGCTCGCCGCTCGCGACCTCGAGGTCGACACTCACCAGCACCGGCGATCCGCCGAGCTCGACCGTGAGCCCCTCGACCGCGAGTGCCGGCGCCCTCATTGCCACGCCTCCGGGTGGACCGCCCGCGCCACCGCCTCGACCGCGTCCGCGATCCGGGGGCCGGGGATCACCATGTAGTCGGCGGCGAGCACGTGCACGTGACCCTCGCGGACGGCCCGCAGCTCGGCCACCCCGCGCCAGCCGGCCGGCACCAGAGCGGGGTCGAGCCCGCGGCGCTCGAGCTCGGTGACCACGTCGAGGATCACGTCCGGGTCGAGCGCGTAGAGACCCTCGCGGCTGACCTCCGGGTAGAGCGCGGCCGCCGGTCCCTTCCAGGCGTTGACCGCGCCGGCGAGGCCCAGCAGGTCGTCGTAGAAGGTCCCCGGGCCCGCCACCCAGACGCTGCGCACCGGACCTGCCGCGAGCTCGCGCTCGACCACCACCAGAGTGCTCGGGCGCGCGTGCCCCGAGGTCGCGGCGGCGACCGCGTCGAGCCGCTCGCGCACCCGGGAGGCGAGCGCAAGGCCCCGCTCGGGCACCCCGCAGGCGTCGGCCACCGCCTCGAAGGAGGCGAGGATCCCGTCGACGTCGCCCTGCTCCACGAGCAGGGTGCGAAGGCCCAGCCCCTCGAGCCGCGGCTGGATCTCCCGGTGGTCCTGCATCAGCAGCACGAGGTCGGGCTCGAGCGCGACCAGGGCCTCCCAGTCGGGGTCGAGGTAGCCGCCGATCCTGGGCAGCTCGAGGGCCTCGGCGGGAAAGTCGCAGTAGCGGGTCACGCCGACCAGGCGGTCGCCGAGGCCGAGGGCGAAGACGGTCTCGGTGAGAGCGGGCGCCATCGACACGATGCGTTGCGGCGGCCCGTCGGCCATCGGCGGCGGAGCCGGAGCGCATCCCGCAGCCAGC
The DNA here is from genome assembly GCA_963714745.1 of uncultured Acidobacteriota bacterium. Classification (GTDB taxonomy): domain Bacteria; phylum Acidobacteriota; class Thermoanaerobaculia; order Thermoanaerobaculales; family Sulfomarinibacteraceae; genus CAVQPK01. Next base: position 1,903,259 of record CAVQPK010000002.1, on the reverse strand, counting down.
ACCACGATGACGAGCATCGCTGCGCACGCCTTCGACCCCCGATCCGATCCGACCTCAGCCATGGCGCTGCCGAGTCTACCTTGCGTATCCTCCGCCTCGGCCCGGCGAAGCCGGGGATCCGTTTTGTTATGCTCGAAGCCGCGGCGCCGCCGCACCCCCGACGGAGGTGACAGCATGCACACCCTGGTCCTCGTTCGCCATGGCGAGAGCGTGTGGAACAAAGAGAACCGGTTCACCGGCTGGACCGATGTCGACCTCACCGGCAAGGGTGTCGAGGAGGCCCGCGAGGCCGGGCGCCTGCTCAGGGCCGGAGGCTTCACCTTCGACGTCGTCTACACCTCGGTGCTCAAGCGCGCGATCCGCACCATGTGGCTGCTGATGGACGAGATGGACCTGATGTGGCTGCCCGTGCTGCGCCGCTGGCGACTCAACGAGCGCCACTACGGCGCACTCCAGGGCCTCAACAAGGCCGAGATGGCCCAGAAGTTCGGCGAGCAGCAGGTGCACGAGTGGCGGCGCAGCTACGACACCCCGCCCCCGGCCCTCGACCCCGACGACGAGCGCTACCCCGGCCGCGATCCGCGCTACGCCGAGCTCACCGACGACGAGCTGCCCCGAACCGAGTGCCTCAAGGACACCGTGGAGCGTTTCCTGCCCCTGTGGCACTCGGAGATCGCTCCGGTGGTGCGCTCCGGGAAGAAGGTCCTGATCGTCGCCCACGGCAACTCGCTGCGAGCCCTGGTCAAGTACCTCGACGGCATCTCCGACGAGGAGATCGTGGGCCTCAACATCCCCACCGGCGTGCCGCTGGTCTACGAGCTCTCGGCCGAGCTCAGGCCGATCTCCCATCGCTACCTCGGCGACCCGGAGGCGATCGCCGCCCGCGCCGCCGCGGTCGCCGCCCAGGGCAAGGCGAAGGGCTGAACCACAGCGCGGGCGCTGCCCGCTCTGAGCCTCCGCGTCGCTGGGGTGACACCTGCCTACCGTTCGAGCAGGATCGTCTCCAGGTCGTCCCCCGTCAGGGCGGGGCTCGTGCCGGGCGGGACCATCACCAGCACGTCCGCGCCGGCCAGTGCGGGCAGACCCCGGCCGGGCACCGGGGCGGCCCAGAGCCGTCCCTCGCGGGCCGCGAGGCGGCACTCCACCAGCCGGGTCTCGGAGGGGTGACGCTCGAGGGTGGCCGCGAGCCGGACCGGGACCCTCCTCGGCCCGGGGTCAGCCGCTCCCTGCAAGGCCAGCAGAAGGGGCCGCACCAGCAGCGCCCATCCCGCCACCACCCCGGCAGGCGGGCCGGGTAGGGCGACCACCCATGCCCCGTCCCGCCGGCCGACGAAGGTGGTGCGCCCGGGGCGCACGGCGATCCGGTCGATCACCGGCTCGACCCCGAGCCGGCGGAGCACCTCCCGGACCAGGTCGCGGTCGCCGACCGCGGTGCCACCGGTGGTCACCACGACGTCGGAGGTCGCCAAGGCGTCTGAGAGTGCGCCTTCGAGCGTGGTCGCCTCATCGGGCTCGAGCCGCGGCGCCGGCTGAGGCGTGCCCAGCAGATCCGTCAGCCAGCGCGCCAGCAGGGGCCCGTTGGTGGCCACCACCTGTCCCCGCTCGGCAGCCGACCCCTCGAGCACCAGCTCGCTGCCGGTTGCGACGACCGCCACCAGCGGCCGGCGCGCGACCTCGACCTCGGTGACCCCGGTCGCAGCCAGCGCCGCAAGATGGAGAGGATCGACGCGGGTTCCCCGGGCCACCACCGTCTCTCCGGCCACGACCTCGCTGCCGCGAAGCCGGACGTACCGGCCCGGCCGGACGGCGGTCTCGACCAGCACGTCACCAGCGTCGACCCTTGCCTTCTCGGCGACCACCACCGCATCGGCGCCCTCGGGGAGGAGCCCGCCGGTCGCTGCGGCGACGGCGGTCCCGGGGCGGACCGCCGGGGGCTCGCCCGAGCCCGCGAAGGCGTGGCCGCTCAGCCGCAGCAGCCGGACCGGCCGGCCGGGAGAGGCTCCGGCGGTGTCGGCTGCCCGGACCGCCCAGCCGTCCCGCGCCACCAGGTCGGCCGCCGGCAGGTCGCGCCCGGCCCGGACGTCGGCGGCAAGCACCCGGTCGCGCGCGGCGCTCACGGGCACGGGCTCGCAGCCCGTCGTGCGCAGCCGGGAGGCCACGGCGGGCCACAACGCATCGAGGGGCGTCGGGTCGGCGTGGGGCATCGGTCGTGGACCGATTATCCCCCGACGGCGGCCAGATGCTCCCGTCCGTGGTGGGATTCGAGGTCCAGATCGGGCCCCACGGGGACGATTCCGGTCGGGTTGATGGTGGGGTGGCTGCCGTAGTAGTGACGGGTGATGTGGCCGAAGTGGACCGTGTCCGCGATCCCGGGGGTCTGGTAGACGTCGCGCAGCCAGCCCGACAGGTTGGGGTAGTCCACGATCCGGCGACGGTTGCACTTGAAGTGGCCGTGGTAGACCGGGTCGAAGCGGATCAGGGTGGTGAAGAGCCGGATGTCGGCCTCGGTGAGGCGGTCGCCGACCAGGAAGCGCTGCCGCGCCAACCGCTCGTCGAGGGTGTCGAGCGCCGCGAAGAGCGCCGTCACCGCCTCGTCGTAAGCCTCCTGGGTGGTCGCGAAGCCGGCCCGGTAGACGCCGTTGTTGACCCGCGGGTAGACGAAGGCGTTGACCTCGTCGATCTCGCTCTCCAGCTCGGGCGGGCACAGCACCGGCCCGGTGGCACCGGCAGGGCCGAGCTCGCGGTCGAGCATGCGCAGGATCTCCGCCGACTCGTTGTTGACGATCGTGGCGCGCTCCCGGTCCCACAGCACCGGCACCGTGACCCGGCCGGTGTAGTCCGGGCGCGCCGCGGTGTAGACCTGGTGGAGAAAGCGGGCGCCGTGGATCGGGTCCGGCACCACGCCCTCGGCCGGCTCGAAGGTCCACCCGTGCTCGAGCATCAGCGGGTTGACCACCGAGACCGAGATCGCCTCGTCGAGCCCCTTGAGCCGACGCGCGATCAGCGTCCGGTGGGCCCAGGGACAGGCCAGGCTCACGTACAGGTGGTAGCGGCCCGCCTCGGCAGCGAAGCCGGACGACCCGTCCGCCGTCACCCGGTCACGGAAAGCCGAGTCCTGGCGCACGAAACGTCCGCCGGTGCTCGTGGTGTCGTACCAGACGTCCTTCCAGACGCCGTTGACCAGCATTCCCATCATCTCCTCCATTGCTCGCGGACGAACGCCGCACCGGGTGCAACGGGCGGCGCCGTGTCAGGCTTCCAGGGCCGACGGCGCATGAACAGTGTGAGGACAGCTCAGACCGGACCCTGGAGGTTCCCATGCTGCGTCGCGTCGCACTCTTCGCCGCCCTGGTCGCCCTCACAGCCGCCGCATCTGCGGCCCTGACCCCCGGCACCCTGGTGGTCGTGCCCGCCGCCGCCCGGGGCGCCGGCGCCGGCACGTCGGTGTGGCAGATGGACCTGGTTCTGATCAACGACGGCTCGGCCTCCGCCACCGTCCGTCTGACCTGGCTCGAGCGCAACACCGACAACACCGGCGCGGCGCCGGTGACGGTGACCGTCCCCGCCGGCCAGACCCTGGTGATCGAGGACGTGATCGGCACTCGCCTGGGCCGACAGTCCGGCGCCGGCGCGATCCTCGTCACCTCCAACCGTCCCGTGGCCGCCACCTCGCGGATCTACAACCTGCAGTCGGGGGTCACCTTCGGCCAGGGCTTCGACGGGCTCTCCGCCGCCGCGGCGGTGGCCGCCGGCGCCGGCACGACCATCGCCGGTCTCCGCCAGGATGCGGGCAGCCGGAGCAACGTGTTCGCGGTCGCCGGACCGAACGGCGCCAGCTTCACCCTCACCGGGAGGACGCCTGCGGGCAGCGGCCTCGGCAGCCGAACGGTCACCGTCCCGCCCTGGGGGGCTTTCTTCACCTCCCTGACCGACTTCGTTTCGGGCAGCCCGGGCGACGTCACAGTGGCCGCGGCGGTCACCGCCGGCGACGCCTGGTTCGCCGGCTCGCGCATCGACGAGGTCTCGGGAGACCCCTTCACCCTCGCCGGGGTGATCGCCGACCCCACCCTGGTCGCGACCGGCGAGGCCGCCGGCACCTACCTCGGGAGCTGGTTCAACCAGACCTTTTTCTCCAGCGGTCCGGCGACCGGAACCGTGACCGTGGACACCGCCACCGGCGCGACCAGCGTCACCGTCGACCTCGGCGGCAACGTGCTCGGGGGATCGGATCCGCCGGCGGAGGTCTACTCCTTCACCGTCGGCCCGGGGGGCGGGAGCTTCGAGACCACCTCGCCGGTCTTCGGCACCACCACCACCACCATCGACGCCCGCGGCCGGTTCTCGAGCGACGCACCGAACGTGCCCGCGGCCGGCATCGACCGCTTCACCTCGAGCGGGGTCTTCGCCGCCGACCAGATCCTGGCCGGCTACACCGTCTTCTTCACCGGCGGCGGCACCGCCGAGGGCATGATCCGGCTGGTCAAGCAGTAGTGTCAGCGCTCCCCGCGGCGTGTGGTCGACGATCCGGCCTCACGGGCTGCGCCCCCCGCCTGTCACGACTGGGCGAGCCGCCGCCTCAGCTCGGGGTGGTCGCGCCAGGCGGGCATGGTGGCCATGTAGGCCAGTGTGCGCGCCTCGGCATCGGCGTCGCTCAGGCCGGGCTCGTGGCGCCGCGCCCACTGGCTCATGCGCGCCAGGCGCTCGTCGAAGGTCTGCAGGGCGCCGTGCTCGTCGAGGCAGTGCCCGCAGTAAGGGCCGACCTCGATCGGCATCCCGCAGCTCTCACACTTCACCATCGTGTCAGTCATCGTGTTCCCCCTCGTTTCGCTGTGTTGCCGCCGCGACCAGCGCCTCGAAGCCCGCCACCAGGCCCGCTCGCGCCTCGGGCGACAGTCGGTGCACGGCCTCGGCCAGGCGCTTGGGATCGAGCACTTGGCGCGCCGCCTTCAAGACCTCGAGCCCGGCCGGGGTCAGCCACACCAGGTGACGGCGCCGGTCACGCTCGTCGGGCATCCTCTCGACGAGGCCGCGCGCCTCGAGCCGGTCCACCAGCTCGCTGGTGGCGGACTGGGAGCGGTCAAAATGGCCTGCCGCCTCGGCGATGGTCACCGGACCGGACTGGGCCAGGTGGCCGAGCACGGCCAGAGCCTCGGGGCTCGGCCGGTGGGCGCCCGCCTCGAGCCGGCGCGCCAGCAACCGGTAGAGCTCCGGGTAGAGCGCCAGCACGGCACGGGTCGCGGCGTCGGCATCCATGACCGCGAGCATGGGGCGCGGGAGAAGCATCGTCAACCCCGATGGATTGGGGTGAGCCGTCGGCCACTCGACCTCCCAGGGCCGCGCGGCGCTTGATGTCCGCTCGGCGTGCCCGTACCATCGGCCCATCCCTGGAGGCCGGCCATGCCCCTCGAGCTCTCCGAGCGCCAACGATCCACCGCCGCCGCCGCGGTGACGATCCTCTCGGCGTGCGTGATCGTGGTCGCGATCGGCGCCCTGTTCTGGTTGATCGGCTCGTTCTTCGCGCGCTTCTCCGACGTCTTCCTGCCGCTCGCGGTGGCGGCGGTGGCGGCGCTGGTGTTCCGGCCCTACTTCGAGTGGCTGCGCACCACGGCGCACCTGGGCCGGATCCCGGCGTTGATCGTGGTCTTCCTCTCGGTGGTGATCCCGCTGGTGGCGTTCCTGTGGTTCTTCGGCGCGATCCTGGTGTCGCAGGTCGCGGACCTCATCCGCCAGGTACCCGAGGCGGCGGAGAAGGTGTGGAGCTGGGCCAAGGAGCACGCCCCGGAGGTCAACGCCTACCTGCGAGAGAAGGGCATCTACGACCGCCTGACCGGGGCCGTGCAGGAGCACCAGGAGACCCTGGTCCAGGGCATCCAGGCGCTCGGCACCCGGGCGATTTCGGCCGGCGCCGGCGTGCTCGGGCTGGTCGGAAGCCTGCTCGCGTGGGTGGTGCTGCCGGTCTACTTCGCCTTCTTCCTGATCTCGGACCGCACCCGGATCGTCGAGATCGAGCGCTATCTGCCCTTTCTCAAGGCCGAGACCCGCGAGGACGTCGGCTATCTGGTCAACCAGTTCGTCGACATCATGGTCGCGTTCTTCCGCGGCCAGCTGGTGATCGCGTTCCTCCAGGGCCTGCTGTTCGCGATCGGCTTCACCCTGGTCGGGCTCCAGTACGGCTTCGTGCTCGGGCTGGTGTTCGGCTTCCTCAACATCATCCCCTACCTGGGCAGCATTTTGACCCTGGTGACCACCCTTCCCCTCGCCTTCTTCCAGACCGACGGGGGTCTGGTCCGGGTGGCGCTCGTCGTGGTCGTGTTCGTCGTGGTCCAGATGATCGAGGGTTACCTGCTGACGCCGCGCATCATGGGCGACCGCACCGGGCTGCACCCGATGGTGATCATCGTCGCGATCTTCTTCTGGGGCTCCGCGCTCGGCGGCCTCACCGGCATGATCCTGGCGATTCCGCTGACCGCTTTCCTGGTGGTCTTCTGGCGCCTCGCCCGGGAGAAGTGGGTGCGCGAGCTGGTGTGAGTGCCCCGTCTGAGCTCGGGCGCGGCACTCGAAGATCCGGAGGCTGTCGAGCCCGTGAGGGTGCAGGACCCCGCGACACAGGGCGCGCTTCCCGGAGGCGCCGAGGTGTCGTGGGGGCGACGGCTACTCGAGCGAAAAGCGTTTGCGCAGGTACTCGACGACCACGTCGCGGGCGTAGCGCAGCACCTGCTCCGGGGAGTCCTCCGGGTCGCAAAACTCGGGGGTCTCGACCACCTCCTCGACCATCTCTGAGAGCCAGGGTTGGGCCAGCAGGCGGCGGACACCCTCCGGCTCGAGCCCGGCGGCGAGCAGCTCGGCCTCGTCCGGGAGCGCGAACGCCACCTCCCGACCGGCCGGGTCGACCAGCACCACCCGTGACTCGAGAAAGGTCATCATCGCGCGAAGCTCGTCAGGGGTCATCGCCGCCTCCGCCGGCATCGTAGCGCGGCGGGGAAGAACCACAGAGGCTCAGACACAGAGGAGCACTGAGGCCCCCACCCACCCTGAGCCAGGGGAGCGGTGCGCGCGTAGCGCGCACCGCTCCCCTGGGCTTCGGACGGGAGGCGGCTCTGTGTTCCCTCTGTGCCCTCTGTACCTCCGTGGGATACCGGCGAACCAGCCGGGACGGGTGTGCGTTTCTTCTCGCGGAGGTTCTTATGAGACTGCCCGTTCGCCTCACGATAGTGATCGCCCTCGCCGCCGCAGGCTGCGCCGGCTCCCAGCCGGAGCACCACTCCGCCAGCCTCGAGCTCGAGGCGCAGGGCGGACGCGCTTCGGTGAGCCTCACCTCCGAGGCCGTGGACTCGGTGATTGCGGCCCTGATGGGCGGGGACGTCAGCTGCAGCGCCACCCTCGACGCCGGGATGCGTGACGTGCTCACCACCCTCGAGCGGCGCGGCAGCCGGGCGCGGGTCACGATCCGGGGCGAGGACGGCCGGCTCGACGCCCGCCGCCGGGGCGGAACCCTCGAGCTCGCGTTCGTCGGCGACGACGCAGGCCGCCTCGACATCGAGGCCCCGTGGGGCGTCGCCGAGTGCCTGCTCGGGCGCGCGACGACCCTCGGTGAAGCGCTGGCGGGACACCGGCGCCCGTCGGCGACGTTGCGGCTGCGGCCGGCGGACGGCGAGCCGCTCCGCCTGACCGTCTCCCTCGACTGATCCGGCGAGGTCCGTACGCGATTCCTGATCTCATCGGGAATATCACGGATGAGATGAGCCCGTCTCAGCGGTGAGGCACGGAAGCGTCGCTGCTTCACACGAGCTCTCCGAGAAGTGTCTGAAAGAGCGTAACTTCATCAAAACCGAGACACCGATCACCCGTCCCACCGGGTTGGCAGCGAACTTGCGCAGGCCTCCGGCACGGGGCCGCCCGAATCCGGCGGTCCCGGAGGAGGAAGACCATGCGCCGTACCCCGTCGATCCTCGTTCTCGTCGCACTTCTGGCCGCCGCAACCCTGCCGGGCAATGCAGCGGACTGCCCCGCCCTCGAAGGCCGGTGGGCGAACGGCGTCAGCTGGGCGGTGGCCACCACCGCCGACCACGTGTTCTTCGGACGGGGCACGCAGCTGGTCGCGGTCGACGCCCTCGATCCGCTGCTCGCGACCGAGGTCGGCGTCATCGACGTCGGCGGCGTCATCCGAGCGATCGAGATCTCGGGCCATCTCGCGCTGGTCGCCGCCGACGAGGCCGGTCTCGTGGTGGTCGAGATCGTCGATCCCAGCTCGATGCGGGTGCTCTCCGCCACCGGTCTCCCCGGGCACGCGAGCGGCATCGCCGTCTCGTCAGGACACGCCTGGGTCACCGACCTGTGGGCCGACCTGACGGTCTTCGACCTGGTCGATCCGGCCAACCCCACGCAGGTCGGTTCGCTGGCCGTCGATGGCAGCCCGACCGCGGTGGCCGCGGCCGGCACCACCGTCCTGCTGACCGAGGGCACCCTCGGCGTGCGGGTGATCGACGGCTCCGTCCCCGGCCAGCCGGTCGCGGTGGCGCTGCTCGACACCGCCGGGGACGCCACCGGCGTCACCCTGGTCGGCACCACCGCCTACATTGCGGACGGACCGGCGGGGCTCGCGATCGCCGACCTCTCGAACCCGGCGAACCCCACCCTGCTCGGCACCGTCGCCACGCCCGGGCATGCCACTGACGTCGCCGTGGCGGGCAATCTCGCATGGGTCGCAGCAGACTTCGGCCGGCTGCGGCTGATCGACATTTCGAACCCCGCGGCCCCGACGGAGGTCGCCGACGTCGGCACCCTCGGGACCGCGGTCTCGGTCGCGACCACCGGCAGCTGGGCCTGGGTCGCCCAGTGGACCCACGGCCTGGCGGGCGTGGACGGGTCGACTCCGGCGCAGCCCGCCGTCAGGACCCAGATCCCTGGCGCCGGCGAGTCGCACGTCGTCAGCTTCCTGGGCGACCGGGCGGTGGTCGGCGACTGGTCGGGGGTGAGGATGCGGGTGCTCGACCTCCAGAACCCCGCCGCGCCCACCGAGCTCGGTTCGGTGGAGGTCAACGGCAACCCGAACGATGTGGCGGTGGCCTCGGGACGCGCGGTCGTCGCCCTCGGCTGGGGCCCGGTCGCGGTGGTCGACCTGTCCGACCCGGCCCATCCGACCACCCTCGGGACCGTCGACACGCCCGGCAACCCCCAGTCGGTCGCGGTCTCCGGCGACTACGCTTTCGTCGCCGACCTCGACGGCGGGCTGCGGGTGATCGACGTGTCCTCCCCTGCCCAGCCCGGCGAGGTGGGCTCCGCCGCGACCGACGACCGGGCGTCGGGGGTGGCCGTCGCCGCCGGCTACGCCTTCGTCGCCGACGGCTCGGCAGGCCTCCTGGTCTTCGACGTCTCGGTTCCCTCGTCACCAACCCGCGTCGCCACCCTGGAGCTGCCCGGGATCGCCCTCGACGTGGTGGTGGACGGCGGCTACGCCGTGGTCGCCGCCTACTACTCCGGGGTCCACGTGGTCGACGTGTCCGACCCGGTCCATCCGGCGCTGCGGGCGACAGCGGACATGAACGGCTACGCACGCCGGGTCGAGGTGGTGAACGGCCTCGCCCTGGTCGCCAACTCGTTCGAGGGTCTGGTGGTGCTCGACGTCTCGGACCCGGACCACCCGGCGGTCATCGGCTCGGCGCGCACGCCCGGTGAGGGTTGGGACGTGGCGGTGAACGGGGACCGGGCCCTGCTCGCCGACGGCGCCGCCGGGGTGACGGTCTTCGACGTCGGTGGATGCAGCGAGGTCGGCACCCCCCCGGGCGCCGATTTCAGCTGGACCCCAGCCTCACCCCGCTCCGGCGAGACGGTGCAGTTCACGGATCTCTCCACCGGCAGCCCGACCGGACGATCGTGGTGGTTCTCCGACGACGGCTCGATCAGCACCGAGGCGAACCCGGTCCATGTCTTCGCCACGGCGGGCGCCTTCGACGTCAAGCTCGAGGTGTGGAGCTCGGCCGGCACGGCCTCGCTGACCCGGTCGGTCGCGGTGGCGCCCGCGTCCGGGGAGATCCCACCGATCTCGTACACCTTCCCGGTGGTCACGGTGGTGCCCGCAGCGGCCCACGTGGGCGGCTCGGCGGGCACCTCCTGGGTGACCGACCTGGTGCTCCACAACCCCGCCACCGCCGATGTGACCGCTGCCCTCTTCCTGATGCGCGCCGACACCGACTCCAGCTCCGCGGCCGGCATCGAGGTGACGGTCCCCGCAGGTCGCTCGCTGCGCCTGCCTGACGTGGTCGCGACGAGCTTCGGCGTGGCCACCGGCTCGGGGGCGATTCTGGTCGGGTCCGACCGTTTCCTCGTGGTCTCCTCCCGGACCTACAACAACTCCGCCAGCGGGACCTACGGCCAGTACATCCCGGGCTACCCGCTGAACGCGGCCCTGCACCGTGGCGACGCCGCGGAGCTGATTCAGCTCGAGCACGACTCGCGCTTCCGCACCAACCTCGGCGTCGCCAACCCCACGGCCCTCACCCTCGACGTGCTGGTCGAGCTCTTCTCCTCCGACGGCAGCCCGATCGGCCAGCGCACCTTCCAGGTTCCGCCCTGGAGCTACCACCAGGAGAACGGGGTGTTCTCCGGAAGCTCCCAACCCGAGGTCGGCGACGGCCGGGCACGGGTGTCCTCGCCGACCTCCGGGGCCCAGTACTTCGCCTACGCGTCGGTGGTCGACAACACCTCGGGCGACCCCGTGTTCGTGGCGCCGGTCAGGTCGACCGGCGGCGTGCTCTGGATCCCCGCGGCCGCCCACGTCACCGGCGCCAACGACACCGACTGGCGCACGGACCTCGAGCTGATGTCGCCGTCCGGAGGTGCGACCTCCGCCCGCATCGAGCTGCTGCGCACCGGTCAGGGCAACCCGAGCCCCCAGGCTGTCGACCGCACTCTCGCCGAGGGCAGCTGCACCAGGCTCACCGACGCCGTGTCCGGGCTGTTCGGGTTCTCGGGCAGCGGCGCCCTCAAGATCTCACCCTCCGGGGGCGCCGTCCTGGCCTCGAGCCGCACCTTCAACCAGCTCGCGGACCGCACCTACGGCCAGCTCATTCCTGCGATCCGCGACGTCGACGCCGTGTCGTGGGGAGCGGCTCCGAGGCTGGTGCAGCTCGCCCACTCGCCGGACCGAGCCACCGGATTCCGCACCAACCTCGGGCTGGTCAACGTGAGCGCAGTCGAGATCACTATCCTGATCCAGCTCTACGCCGGCTCCGGCCAGTCGCTCGGTCAGCTCACCCAGACCCTGCCCGCTTTCGGTCACGTCCAGATCAACGACGTCTTCGCGCAGGTGACCGACCAGGAGCTGGACGACGCGTACGCCGTGGTCACGACCACGACCGGGGACGCCCGGTACCTGGCCTACGGCTCGGTGGTGGACAACCGCTCGGGCGATCCGGTCTTCATTCCGGCGGTCCGGGTCGACTGAACGACCGGGAGACGGTCGACGCGGTAGCTCGAGGCGGTCTCGGCCGCCTCGAGCTCCGCGATCAGCCGCGATGCGCCGACCATCGCCACACCGGGCTCGTCGCCGGCGACGACGGATTCGGCGGCGGCGACCGCGGCCACCAGCGCGATCCACTCGTCGAACGACTCGCGCCGGTACCACTCGACCTCGTCCCAGCGGTTGACGCCCAGGAACCTCTGACCTTCCGGCCGGCCGAGGGTCGCGGACACCGCGCGGGCCACGACCTCCGAGCGGGGGCCCTCGCGGAGCACGGCCCCGACTGCCAGCGCGACCACCAGGGCGTCCCCCGCCCGCCGCGCCGCCTCCTCCGCTGCGCCGGCGGCGAGCGCGGCCCGCTCGACCGCCCGCCCCAGGCGCCAACCCACCGCACGATCTGCCGGCGCGACGACCTCGTCTGTGCCGCTGCCGATTCCGACCGCCACGGCCCACGCGAGCTGCGCGGCCCGCGCCGCCGGGTGCTCCGGAACGACCCGGGTCAGCAGCTCCTCCGCGACCTCTCGGCGGCCCGAGTCCTTTTCTGCCTGGGCGGCGAGACCCCGGAGCGCCTCGACCCGGGCGCGCGAGGCCGCGACGTTCGCCGCCTGCTGTGCGGGCTCGCACCCGGACAGCTCGACCGCGGCGGCGTGGAAGGCCTCGAGCGCCTCGTCGTCCCATTCCTGTCGGGTCGTCTCCCCGGGCTCGAAGCACGCCGCCATCGACTCCGGCTCGAGCAGCGTCGCGAGCGGCTCGAGCACGGCGGCGAACCGGATTTCGTCGAGCGCTTCGTCGACGTCGCGCACGCCGCGTCCGGCCAGGGTTTCGGCCAGCTCGGCGTAGGGTTTCTCGACGCTCGAACGGACCTCCCGGAGACCGGCGAAGACGTGCAGCTGGTATGCCTTCAGCTCGGCATAGAGGCCCTTTTCGCCCAGCTCGGCAGTGCCGCGGAGGTACTCGAGGCCGTCGACCAGGTCCCGCAGCACCAGGTAGGTGTCGGGATCGGGCGAGACCTGGAGCGCTTCGTCGAGCTCCCTTCGAACCAGCTGCTTGTCACCGTCCGGTGCGCGCTGGGCGAACGCGGCCGAGGTCTTGACCCAGCCTGCGGTCTCGCCGTACCGGTTGTGGTAGAGCACCAGCGTCCGCTCGCCCCGGTGGCGGTTGGTGTAGGCGAAGACGTTCTCGTCGACCGCTCCCGAGCCGGTGTAGAAGTCGAACAGCACGAAGTCGTCGACCTCGGCGAAGAGCCTGCGGCGGCGCAGCAAAGGGAAGACCTGCCGTCGGTGACGCTCGACCAGTCCCTGGTTCGGCGGCTCGTCCCAGGCCGCGCGGCGGAACTCCATCCCGTACTTCTCGCGCAGGCCTTCGACCTGACCGTGACCGAACATCGGCAGGCCCGGGAGGGTCGCCATCAGGGTGCAGACCCCGAAGTACTTGTCACCGTCCCCGAACTGGTCGACTGCGGTGCGCTCGTCGGGGTTGGACATGAAGTTCACGAACCGTTTCAGGATCTGGGGGTCGAACTCGAGAGTGTTCTTGATCAGCTGGCGGTAGTCGGCGTTCCTCTCGTCCCGCAGCATGTTCATGAACGCGCTGTTGTAGACGCGGTGCATGCCGAGAGTGCGCACGAAGTAGCCCTCGAGCAGCCAGAAGGCTTCGGCCAGCAGCAGGGTGTCCGGCGCCTCGACCGCGACCCGGTCGACCACCTCGCGCCAGAACTCCTTCGGCATCGCGGCGTCGAAGGCCTCGCGGGTCAGACCGAGGCCGGCCCGGGACGGGATGTCGCCGCCCGAGCCCGGCTCCGGGAACCACAGCCTCTGGTAGTGACGCTTGGCCAGGGTCATGGCGGCGTCGAAGCGGATGATCGGCGCCAGGCGGGCGACGTGGAGGATGGTCTGGATCACCGCCTCGCGCACCTCGGGGTTGAGGTAGTCGAGCTGCGCGGTGTCGTTCCACGGCATCGAGGTGCCGTCGTTTCCGTGGTAGATGAAGCGCACGTCGCCGGTCCAGCGGTCGACCCGCTTGAACACCACCGCGGCGTCCCGTCGGTCCCAGTAGCCGTCCTCGAGGAAGATCCCCACCCGGTCGTCGTGCGAGAGGTCGGGCCCGTTGAAGGTGTAGGTCGGGAACGGGCTCGACGGGAGCCCGACGAACCAGTCCGGGTGCTCGACCACCCACCGCGAGTCGATCCCCATGTGGTTGGGCACCATGTCGGTGGCCATCCGGATGCCGCGCGACCACGCCCGTGCCTTGAGCTCGTCCCAGGCCTCCTGCCCGCCGAGGTCGTCGGCGATGCGGTAGTCGGCCAGAGAGTACGCCGAGGCCTCGGCGTGGGCGTTGCCCATCCGGTGCTTGATCTCCTTCGACGCCCGGCTGCGCTGCCAGACGCCGATCAGCCACAGCCCCGTGATGCCCCAGCGGGCGAGCCGGTCGAGCTCCTCGTCGGGAACCTGGTCGAGCCGGTGGATCTCCCGCTGGTGGAGGCGGGACAGCTGGTCGAGCCAGACGAAGGCGTTCTTGGCCAGCAGCACCGCCCTCGGCATCCAGTCGAGGTCCTCGCTGAAGGCCTCCACTTCGGGATCGTCAGCCGCGAAGCGGTAGATCTCCACCGGCCCGGGACCGGGGGGAAAGACCGGCCGCTGCTCTTCGGCGATCAGGTCGAGGCTGGTCAGGAGCCGGGTGAGGTCGGCGCCGATGATCGCACCCCAGCGGGTACGGATGAAGTCGAGCTGGCCCGCGAGCGAGCCCGGCGAAGCCAGCGCGGGCGCGCGCAGCAGCTGCCACAGGGTCTCACCCTCGGGACCGGCGGCGGTGCGCCGGTCGAGAAAACGCTCGAGCAGGCGGGTGACCTGCGGATACTCGGAGCTGCGGTCGAGCCCGTCCTCGTCGAACAGCTCCTCGAACGGGGTGTAGGCCGGGTTGAGGTTCGCCAGCCGGAGCATGAGGAGCTCCTCGAGGACCACCTCGCGATGGGATGTCGCCCCCGACGCTCCCGCGAGGTAGGTTTCCCCGCCGATCTCACCGCGGTAGACGGCCACCGGGGGGAACTCCCGCACGAACTCGGCCAGAGTCCGCTCGACCCGGTCGCTGCCGAGATCCGTGGCCAGGCTGTCGAGCGCCTTCGCGAGCAGGTCCGGCTCGTGCTGTTCGCGGTACCGCCGGAGCATCACGTGAAGAACCTCGTCGATCAGGCCCATGGCGTTGAGGTCGCCCGCGGAGACCGCCAGCGACGGGTCGGACGCGAGGTCCCGGGCCGCGTTCATCTGCGCGGCGAATCGGCGCGCCGCCCGGAAATCGGCCAGCACGACGTTTCCGGTCAATCCGAAGAACCCGTCCTCGAACCGGTACCGATCCCTGGCCGCGCGCGAGACGTGGAACTCCCTGCGCGCCGGGTCGTCGAACGTGATGGGCATCGAGAGCCTCCGTACCGCCACGATCATAGCCTGCACGACCTGGGGGACGGGCTGACTGTCGGTCAACTCGGTCCCACAGGTCGTGCTAGGGTGACCCGGGCGGAGGCCCTGGCCGCCGCACCACGAACCAAGGAGCGCCACGTGGCCAACCCCATCGCCGTGTTCACCACCACGCTCGGGACCTTCAAGGCCGAGATCTTCCTCGACCGGATGCCCGTCACCGCTCAGAACTTCCTCGATCTCGCCGGGCGCGGCTTCTACGATGGCCTGCACTTTCACAGGGTCATCAACGGTTTCATGATCCAGTTCGGCTGCCCCCACTCGAAGGACCCCTCGAGCCGCCTCGCCGGAACCGGGGGACCTCCCCATGGCACCATCCAGGACGAGCACCCCGAGGGCGCCAAGATCTCCAACGAGCCGGGCACCCTGTCGATGGCGAACACCGGCCGCCCCAACTCCGGCGGATCGCAGTTCTTCATCAACACCGTGCACAACGCCTACCTCGACTGGTTCACCCCGGGACCGTCGAAGCACCCGGTCTTCGGCCGTGTGGTCGAAGGGATGGATGTCGTCCGGTCGATCGAGTCCGCACCAACCGGCGCGGGCGACCGCCCTCGGACCCCGGTCCAGGTGGAGCGGATCACGATCGAGCAACCCGAAGGCTGAACCTCGGCGCGGGAGCTGCCCACAACCCAAACAACCGGTGAGCGAGCGCGGACGCTTCCGCTCACTCGGTTGCAAGAGTCCGGGATCGCGAAGCGGGCGCCAGGCAGCCGGTCCGGGATACGGCGCCCTCTCGGGCTTGTGGCTCGACCCGACACCACCGGCCACCGGCACGGGATAGACTGCGGCCATGTCCGGCGCCGACTCTCGGAGCGCTCGCGATCCGGCCACGGTGCGGGCGGTGTCCCGGGCCCGCCTCGGCGTGTGCCGCGTGGTCGGCGTCGCCGCGCTCGCCGGCTTCGCCCAGTTCGCGGTCGACATGCGGCACGGCTACTTCGGGCCCGCCGACCGGATGACCGCGGCCGGCGCGACCTTCACAGCCGTCGAGCTGATCCTGGCGGCGCTCGCGGCCTCCGGGCTCTACCGGCGTCGTCGATGGGCGCCGGTGGCGGCCATCACCACCTGTGCCGTCGTCATCGGGGCCTTCGTCGGCGCCCTCGCCGCCAACCCGGTGGTGGTAGGAAGCCTGGTGCTGTGGTGCCTGGTGATCGCGGTCTCGTTCCTCCAGCCGACCCCCCAGCCCACCCTCCGCGGGGTACGTGCGGTGGCCGACCAGGACCCGCTCGAGCGCTGGCTGGCGGTCAATGGCGCCGCCGCGCGCCACCTGACCGCGGTGTCTGTCGTGCTGACCCTGGCTGTGGTCGGGTACCGGGTCGGGGCGAGCTGGGTTCCAGGTGCGATCTGCCTCGCCCTGTCGGCGGCGGTCGCGGTGCTCACCGCGCGCTTCCTGGCGCGGCTCCTTCGGCGCGGTTCGAGAGCGCCGCTCCTCGCCGCGACCCTGCTGCTTGCAGCCCTGGCCTCCTCCGCGACGCCCACCTCCGCTCTGGCCTGGCTCGCGGCCTACCAGGTGGTGGTGCTGGTCCTGCTGGCGGCGCGAACCGAGGTGGTCGGCGAGCTGGTCGAGCACTTCGTCGGCCGACCTGCACAGCTGGTGCTGGTCTCCTTCGTAGCCCTGATCGCCCTAGGGACCCTCCTGCTGAGCCTTCCGGCGGCCGCTTCCGGCGGACGGCCGATCGCGCCGGTCGACGCCCTGTTCACCGCAACCAGCGCAACCTGCGTGACCGGGTTGATCGTGCTGGACACCCCGCACGACCTCTCCCTGACCGGGCAGGGCGTGGTGCTCGCGCTCATCCAGGCGGGCGGGCTCAACATCATGGTGCTGTCGGCGTTCGCTGCCCTGCTCCTCGGCCAGGGCTTCGGGCTGCGCGGCGAGGTCGCTCTCGGTGAGGTCCTCGACCTGCAGCCGGCCCGGTCGCCGCGACGGCTGGTGCGGTTCATCGTGCTCGGCACGCTCGCCCTCGAGGGAATCGGCGCAGCGATTCTGAGCCTGGCGTTCTTCGGACACGGAGACGCCCCTTTGACCGCCGCCTGGCGTGGCGTCTTCACCTCGATCTCCGCGTTCTGCAACGCCGGCTTCGCGCTCCAGTCGGATTCTCTGGTCGGTTACGCCACCAGCCCGACGGTGCTGCTCACGGTGGCGACCCTGATCACCCTCGGGGGGATCGGCTTCGCGGTCCTCCTGTTCGGCTGGTTGCGGCTCGGGCGCCGCCGTGCGCTCGGCTTCGCGACCCAGGCACGGGTGGCGGTGTGGGCATCGCTGGCGCTGGTCGGCGCCGGAACGGCGCTCTACGCGGCTCTGGAGTGGAACCGGTCGCTGTCCGGGCTCGACCCAGCCCACGCTGCCCTCAACGCGCTCTTTCAGAGCGTCACGCTGCGCACCGCCGGCTTCAACTCGGTGACGTTCGACCACCTCCACCCGGCGTCGGTCCTGATCATGATGGTGCTGATGTTCATCGGAGCATGCCCGGGAGGGACCGGCGGCGGCATCAAGACCACGACCACGGTCGTGCTGCTCGCGTCGGTGGCCGCCGTTGTCCGGGGCGAGTCCCGGGTGGCCCTTTTCGGCCGCACGGTGCCTCTCGAGACGGTGCTCCGCAGCGCGGCGGTCGCCGTGCTCGGCGTGCTCACCGTGGCCGGTGCAGGTGTGCTGCTGATCGCCAGCCAGTCGGGCGCCTTCGAGTCGCTCCTGTTCGAAACCGTCAGCGCGTTCGGCACCGTCGGGCTTTCGCTCGGGGCGACGGCCCAACTCGACACCCTCGGCAAGCTGGTCATCGTGGCCGTGATGCTGGTCGGCCGCGTCGGCCCGCTCAGCCTCGCGCTGCTCTTCGGCCGCCGCAGCCGCAGCCGCGTGCGCTATCCTGAGGCCCGGCTCATGGTGGGATAAGCAAGCATGCCCCAGCAGTTCGCGGTGGTCGGCCTCGGCACCTTCGGGCGCAGCGTGGCCCTCAACCTGGCCCGCAGCGGGCAGGCGGTGCTGGCCGTGGATCGCAACCAGGAGGAGGTCGCGGCCCTCGCCGGCGAGCTGGATGCGGTGGTCTGCGTCGACGCCACGGACGAGGCAACCCTGCGCGAGATCGGCGTCGACCGCATGGCCTGCGTGGTCGTCGCCATCGGAGCGGAGTCGATGGAGGCGTCGATACTCGTCACCGCGTTGCTGCGCCAGCTCGGCGTGCCCCGCATCGTCGCCCGCGCCCTCACCGAGCTGCACGCCAGGGTGCTGCACGCCGTCGGCGCGCACGAGGTGGTCAGCCCGGAGGCGGAAATGGGACTCCGGCTGGCCCGGCAGCTGGCGGAGCCGAACGTGATCGCGCGCCTCGAGCTGGGAACGGACGCCGAGCTCGCCGAGCTCGCAGCGCCCCAGTCCTTCGTCGGCAAGTCATTGGTGGAGCTCGACGTCCGCCGCCGTTTCTCGGTGACCGTGGTCGCGCTGCGGCGTGGCGGATCGACTCACGCGAACCTCGGCGGCAGCGAACGGATCGAGGCCGGAGACGTGATGGTCGCCATCGGTCAGCCGGAGGCGATCCGCCGCCTCGCCGCCCTCGCCTGACATGACCCTGCGCACCCGCGTCCTGCTCGGTTACGGGTTCCTGGTCGGCCTGGTCGTGCTGTCGGCGTTCGGCGCCGCGCTCGGCTTCCATCACCTCGGCAGCTCGATCGGACGGGTTCTCGACGAGAACGTCGCCTCCATGCAGGCGGTCACCCAGATGCTCGAGGCGCTCGAGCGCCAGGACAGCGCGGTGCTCGCGGCGCTGCTCGGCGAAGGTGGAGGCGCGGCGGCGATCGAGGCCTCCGAGCGGTCGTTCACCGCGGCCCTCGAGCGCGCCCGGTCCAACGTCACCCTGCCCGAGGAGCCCGCGCTCCTGGCCGAGATCGACCAGCGCTTCGCCGACTACCTGAGCTCCCGTGACGCCCTGCTCGCGTCGTCGCCCGAGCGGCCGCTGGCGGCGTACGAGGGCGAGACCTATCCCTCCTTCGAGGCGGTCAAGGCCCGGGTGCTCGACCTGCTCGAGGTCAACAACCGGGCGGCGGTCGTCGCCGACCGCGCCGCGCGCGAGGACGCCACCCGACGCGCGGTGCTCAACGGGGTGCTGGTCGCCCTCGCCCTGCTGTCGCTCGCGTTCGTATCGCGGGCTCTGAGCCGCGACCTGCTGGAGCCTCTGGCCGAGCTCAAGACAGTCGCCCAGGCGATCGCTGACGGTGACCGGCGGCGCCGCTCGTCGAGCGCGTCCCGGCGCGACGAGCTCGGGGTGGTCGCACGTCAGCTCAACTCGGTGCTCGACGCCCTGGAAACCTCCGAGAGTCGCGCCGACGGCCGGCTCGCCCAACAGCGACAGGTGCTGGTCGCCCTGCTCGCGGCGCGGGATGAGCCGGCCGCGCTGGTCGCGCCCGACGGGCGGGTGGTGGCATCGACCCTGGACCAGATGGCGGACCGGGCCCTCGAGGCTCTGGCGGTCGATCTTCGGAAACGGAACGGGGAACCGGAGGTTCGGTCCGAGGCCTACCTCCCCGGCGGGCATGCCTCACTCCGGCTGCGGCCCCTCGTCACCCCGGACGGCCGACCGGTCGGCTGGCTCGCGACCACCGATCGCGGCTGAGAAGAAATCGAGCCCGGCGTCGGACGCCGGGCCCTGGGTGGCTCGCGGAGGCCCGCGATCGGTCAGCGCGGGGGGCCGAATCCTCCGCCGGGGCTGCCGGGCTGAGGTCCCGGACCGACCGGGGCGCCTTCACCCTGCTCTTCCGGCGGCGGCGCCGGGCCGAGCAGGCCCACGGCCCGGAAGGCCGGAATCAGGGGCTGCACATGCTCGGCTCGGCGCATGAACCCGAGGCGTCCGGCCTGCTCCTCGTCGAGCAGCGCCTCGAAGCCGGCAACGTAGTCCTGGTTGGCGGTCCGGATCGCCTGGTTGAGGGCCTCGATCTCGAGCACCTTCTCGCCGATCGCCGTCGGGTCCGGCGGGTCGGCGGCGAGCAGGTCCTTGAGCTCCTGGGCGGCGGTGCGCCGGTCCGCGCGCAGGGGCTCCACGATGGCATGGTGATTCGTGATCAGGATGTTCCACTGGTCGACCTGGTCCTCGCCGAGCTGCAGGAACCGGCTCACCGCCTCCTGGGCGCGGCCGAAGATCGGGTGGTCAGCACCGGGATTCTCCTGTGCCATCACCGGGACCGCGAGGGCGACCGTCATCAGCACCAGCACCACTCGTCGCATGCTCCGTTCTCCTTTCGTGTCGGCTCACGACGCGACGGGCTCGTCGGCCCGTCCACCCGTCTGACGCCGCCGCGCGCGAACGGTTGACAGCCCCCGCCGAGCACGCGCCCCGACGGTCCCTCACCGGGCGCCGTGATCGAGAAAGTAGAGCCCATCACATAAGTGAAAATTTTCACTTGACGCTCGCGAGCCTCGACCCTATCGTGGAGACGAACGGGGCGGCCGCACGCGGCCTCACCCCCAGGGGTCCGGAGGCACCGCCCATGCACTACCTGGGAGCTCCCCAACCTTCCGACGACCAGCGGTGGAAGACGGTCAACGCGACCATGCGCCGCCTCGGTCACCGACCCGACGCCCTGATCGAGGCTCTCCACGCGGTCCAGGAGAACTTCGGCCACCTCGAAGGCGCCGCGCTGCGCTACGTCGCCGCGAGCCTCCGGGTGCCGCTGAGCCGAGTCTACGGGGTCGCCACCTTCTACCACTTCTTCTCTCTCGAACCGCGCGGCGAGCACAGCTGCATCGTCTGCACCGGAACCGCCTGCTACATCAAGGGGGTGCCCGAGATCCTGGCCGCGCTCGAGGCGCGGTTCGGCGTCCGGCCCGGCCAGACCACTCCCGACGGCACGCTCTCCCTGGGCAGCGCACGATGCCTGGGGGCCTGCGGCCAGGCCCCGATCGTGGTCTTCGACGACGAACTGGCCGGAAAGGTGACCGCCGACGAAGCCGTCGCGCGCGTGGAAAGGTGTTGCCGCCATGCTGACGCCTGAGCTCGAGAAGCTCGCCGCCGAAAGCCGTGACACTGCCGGCCGCTTCCGTCATCGACTGCTGGTCTGCACCGCCTCGGGATGTCCCAACGGACAGCGTGTGAAGGAGGCCCTCACCGCCGAGATCGACCAGAGGGGGCTCGGCGGATCGGTGCAGGTCAAGGGCGTCGGCTGCATGGGCCTGTGCGCCGAGGGCACCCTGGTGGCGGTCGACCCGGAGGGTCTGCTCTACGGTCGCGTGGCGCCTGACGACGCCGCCGAGCTGGTCGCCAGCCTCGGCGCAACGCCGGTCGCACGGCTGGTCGTGCCCACCGACATACCTTTCTTCACCCGGCAGGAGCGGGTGGTGCTCGCCAACTCGGGCCGGATCGACCCCGAGCGGATCGAGGACGCGCTTGCCGCCGGCGCATGGTCGTCCCTGGTGCAGGCGGTGACCGAGCTGACGCCGGCGCAGGTGATCGACGAGATCTCCCGCTCCGGCCTGCGCGGCCGCGGGGGCGGCGGCTATCCCACCGGCCTGAAGTGGATCACGGTGGCGAAGGCCGAGGGGCGCCCCAAGTACGTCGTCTGCAACGGCGACGAGGGCGACCCGGGTGCGTTCATGGACCGCAGCGTGCTCGAGAGCGACCCTCACCGGGTGCTCGAGGGGATGGCGATCGCGGCCTATGCGGTCGGCGCCGAGCACGGCTATGTCTACGTGCGCGCCGAGTACCCGCTGGCCATCGAGCGCCTCGAACGGGCCATCAAGCACGCCAGAAGGCACAGTCTGCTCGGCCACAACGTGCTCGGCACGCCGTTCAGCTTCACGGTCGAGGTCCGGCTCGGCGCCGGCGCATTCGTGTGCGGCGAGGAGACCGCCCTGATCGCGTCGATCGAAGGCCGCCAGGGCAACCCTCGACCGCGTCCCCCCTACCCTGCCGAGAGCGGCCTCTGGGGGCGGCCGACCCTGATCAACAACGTCGAGACCTTCGCCAACGTACCCGCGATCCTCGACCGGCGGCGGCGACTGGTTCGCCTCCCTCGGCACCGAGCGCTCCAAGGGCACCAAGGTGTTCGCGCTGGCCGGTCAGCATCGCCAACACCGGCCTGATCGAGGTGCCGATGGGGATCTCGCTGCGCGAGATCGTCTATGAGATCGGCGGCGGCATCCCCGAAGGCCGCACCTTCAAGGCGGTCCAGACCGGAGGCCCTTCGGGCGGCTGCATCCCCGGTGACCGGCTCGACACGCCGGTGGACTACGAGTCGCTCAGGGAGCTCGGCTCGATCATGGGCTCCGGCGGCATGATCGTGATGGACGAGACCTCCTGCATGGTGGACGTGGCCCGCTATTTCATGGAGTTCTGCATGACCGAGTCGTGCGGCAAGTGCGTCCCGTGTCGCGTCGGAACCGTCCACATGCACACCCTGCTCGACCGCATCGCCGCGGCGAGGGCGCACCCGAGAGACCTCGACCGGCATCGAAGAGCTCGCGCGAGCTGGCTGCAGAGCACCAGCCTGTGCGGGCTCGGGCAGTCGGCGCCCAACCCGGTGCTGTCGCACGCTGCGCTACTTCCGCGACGAGTACTGCCGCCGCGGTCGCACGGACGGCCGCTGGCGGAGGCCTGGAGATGAGAACCTGCCTCCCGGATCGTGACGCTGAAGATCGACGGGCGCGACATCGGCGCCCGCGACGACGAGACCATCCTCCAGGTCGCGCGCGAGAACGGCATCGACATCCCCACCCTGTGCCACCTCGAGGGGCTCTCCACCGTGGGCGCCTGCCGGCTGTGCCTGGTCGAGATCGAGGGCACCGGACGCACCCTGCCCGCCTGCGTGACCCGGGTCGAAGAGGGCATGGTGGTGCACACCGACTCCGAGCGCCTGCGCCGCTAGCGCCGGAGCATCCTCGAGCTGCTCTTCTCCGAGCGCAACCACGTGTGCTCGGTCTGTGTGTCCAACCGGCACTGCGAGCTGCAGGATCTGGCCGCGCCGCCTGGGCATGAACCAGGTCCACGTGCCCTACCGGTACCCCCGCTTCGAGGTCGACGCCACCCACCCCCGCTTCATCGCCGACCACAACCGCTGCGTGCTGTGCTCGCGCTGCGTCCGGGTGTGCGACGAGATCGAGGGCGCCCACACCTGGGACGTCATGGGCCGCGGCGTCGAGGCCCGCGTGATCACCGACCTCAACCAACCCTGGGGCGAGTCGGAGAGCTGCACCGGGTGCGGCAAGTGCGTCCACGTCTGCCCGACCGGCGCGCTGGTCGAAAAGGGCGGCGTCGGTCGCGGAGATGACCAAGCGGCGCGAGTTCCTGCCCTACCTGACCCTGATGCGGGAGGTGCGCGAATGAGCCGGCCGACCCTGGCCACCGTCTGGCTCGACGGCTGTTCCGGCTGCCACATGTCCTTCCTCGACCTGGACGAGCGGCTGCTCGAGCTGGCCGACCCGGGCGGACCTGGTCTATAGCCCGCTGGTCGATCGTCAAGGACTTCCCGGAGCAGGTCGACGTCACCCTGGTGGAAGGCGCGGTCGGCAACCGAGGAGGACCTCGTCAAGATCCGCAACATCCGCGAGCGCACCCGGCTGCTGGTCGCGCTTCGGCGACTGCGCCGTGACCGGCAACGTGTCCGGCGATGCGCAACCCGTTCGGGGTCGAAGGCGTCGCCGAGCGCGCCTACCGGACACGCGACACCGAGCCGCCAGGAGCCGCCGGCGGACTCGGCCCTGCCGGTGCTGCTCGACGCGCGCGTGCCCGGTGCACGAGCGGGTCAGCGTCGATCTCGTCCTTCCAGGCTGCCCGCCGTCGGCGGACGCTGATCGGCACGCCCTCACCGAGCTGCTCGAGGGCCGCATCCCGGATCTCAGCCACCGCGACCCGGTTCGGGGCTAGGAGCCGATCCATGGCAATCCACCGTCGTCATCGACCCCGTCACCCGCATCGAAGGCCACGGCCGCATCACCATCGCAGCTCGACGAGCACGGCCAGGTCGCACGACGCCCGCTTCCACGTCACCCAGTTGAGGGGCTTCGAGAAGCTCTGCGAGGGCCGGCCCTTCACCGAGATGCCCGCGCTGATGGCGCGCATCTGCGGCATCTGCCCGGTCAGCCACCTGATCGCCTCCGCCAAGGCCTGCGACGCGATCATGGCGGTGCGCATCCCGCCGGCGGCCGAGAACCTGCGCCGGGTGATGAACCTGGCCCAGATCATCCAGTCCCACGCCCTGAGCTTCTTCCACCTCTCGTCGCCCGGACCTGCTGCTCGGCATGGACGGCGACCCGGCCGCCCGCAACCTGCTCGCGCTGGCCTCCGTCACCCCGGGATCGTGCGCGAAGGCATCCGCCTGCGCCAGCTCGGTCAGGAGGTGATCGCTCTTCTCGGCCGGACCCGAATCCACCCCGGTTGGGTGGTCCCGGGAGGCGTCTCCGCCCCGCTCACCGAGCAGCAGCGCGATACGATCCTGGCCCGGATCCCGGAGCAGCTCACGGTGGCGCTGCGCACCGTCGACTGGTTCAAGGGCCTGCTCGACGGCTTCACCGAGGAGATCCGCTCGTTCGCCAACTTCCCGAGCCACTTCATGGCCCTGGTGGACGAGGACGGCGGGCTGGAGCACTACAGCGGACGGCTGCGGGTGATCGACGCTGCCGGTAAGGCAGTGGTCGACGACCTCGAGCCCGAGCGCTACCACGAGGTCCTCGCCGAGCGGGCCGAGCCCTGGACCTACCTCAAGTTCCCCTACCTCCGGGCCAAGGGCTACCCGGAGGGAATCTACCGCGTCGGCCCACTGGCCCGCCTCAACGCGATCGACGGCTGCGGCACACGCTGGGCCGACCAGGAGCTGGCCGAGTTCCGGCTGCTCGGCCACGGCACCGTCCAGAGCACCTTCTACGCCCACTACGCGCGCCTGATCGAGATCCTGTTCGCGCTCGAGCGGATGCAGCAGCTGCTCGAGGACCGCTCGATCCTGAGTCCCCACGTGCGCTCCCATGCGTCGGCCAACGCCTTCGAGGGGATCGGTGTGGCGGAGGCTCCCCGCGGCACCCTGATCCACCACTACTGGGTCGACGAGCACGGGCTGGTGCGCGACGTCAACCTGGTGATCGCCACCGGCCACAACAACCTCGCCATGAACCGCGGGGTGCTCCAGGTCGCGAAGCGCTTCGTCAAGGACGGCGTGCTCTCGGATGGGATCCTCAACCGCGTCGAGGCGGTCATCCGGGCCTTCGACCCCTGTCTGAGCTGCTCGACCCACGCGGTCGGCCGGATGCCGCTCGTGGTCGAGCTGGTCGCGGCCGACGGCACGGTGGTGGACCGCCGGGAGCGGCCGGCCGGGTGAGCCGGCTGCTGATCGCCTGGGGCAACCCTCTCCGCGGCGATGACGGAGTCGCCGCACGGGTGGCCGCTGAGGTCGCCGAGCTCGACCCGACCGTCGAGGTGGTCGTCGTGCACCAGCCGACACCCGAGCTGGCGGAGCGGCTTGCAGGGGCCGAGCGAGCGGTCCTGGTGGATGCAGCCGCCGATCTCCCCCCGGGAGAGGTCGCGGTCCGCCCGCTTGGCCCCGCCCCAGGCGGCTGCGGGCTCGGCCACGAGCTCGACCCCGGCTCCCTGCTGCAGCTCGCGGCGCGCGTGTTCGGCCGCGCTCCGGACGCGCACCTGGTCGTGGTCGGCGTCGGCAGTGCTGCATGGGGCGAGGAGCTCTCTCCGCCACTGGCCGCTGCACTGTCCCGGGCCGCCGCAACCGCCCTTCGAGCCCTGGGGTCCTGACCCGAGCACCTGCCCTCCGTACGGGCCGGCTCTCGCCGGGCACAGCCCCGGCGCGTTGATCGTCGGGACAGGAAGTGACATCCTGCACCAACCGCAGAGGGCGGCCGACGGAGGATCCATGGCCCTTCCCGGAGTGGTACACGGGAACCGACACCTCGGGTGAGGTCGCCCGCACGATCGAGACCATCATCGAGCGGATGGACGCCGAGTCCGCCGACCACGACGACATCGATCGCCTCCACCAGCTGCTCGAGCGCGAGGGTGACATCAACTGGCGCTCGTTCCTGCTCGGCCTGGCGGGAACCGTCCACTACGAGCTCGAGGAGGAGGAGGCCGCGCTCACGGTCCTGACCCGCTCGATCGAGGGTTACCGGGTCTTCCTGCCGTCGTTCGACGGCGTGATCAACGTCTACACCCAGTCCTGCTACACCCTCGGCGTGATCCTCCACGACGCCGGCCGCTTCGCCGACGCGGTCCCTTTCCTGCTGCGCTGCCTTCCCTTCCTGCACGAGGTCTTCGACGAGGTCTACTCGGCCAACGTCCACATGTTCCTCGAGTCCTGTTTCGCCGAGATCGGTCAGACCAACGAGGCGCTGGTCTTCGCGGAGGCCGCCAGCTTCGCCCAGCCCGACGACTGCGAAACCCTCGAGCGGTTGATGGTGGCCTACGGCGCCGCCGGCCGCCGCGACAAGGCGATCGAGGCCTTCCACCTGCTGGCCGAGAAGTGCCGCGACCACTCCTGCTACGCCCGCGCAGCGGAGTGGGCCGAGCGCCACCTGGGAGAGACCGGCACCGTGAACTGACGGCAGAAGCGGTCGAAGAGAACTACAGAGACGGTCGGCAGTGTCGACGACCATCTCCGCGATCCGGATACCGCGCACCTCCATCAGAGCGAGAACGCTCAGCACCTCCCGCACCCCGGCGTGGGCCGACTCGAGATGGTGGCAGCGGTTTCCGAGCAGCCGCCGGCGAGCCATGCCACGAGCACTCGTTCCACGACCGCGGACACCACGGCGGAGTCGGTCCCGCCCCGGTGCTCGCGGTGGTCGACACCGCGAGCGGCGAGGCGCGCAGTCCGGCGTGCCCTCGGCGGTGAGCGTGGACCGATGGGACCTCGACCAGGAGACGACGGCCCGTATCGAGTCTCTGGCCACCGGCTCGGGCGCCGCCGGGGTCGGGAGGATCCGCGACGACCGGGCGTTCACGTCGGCCCAGGTCGAGGCGCGCACCGTGGTGGAGACCGGCGGCTCGGCCGCCGCCGACCTGCGGGAGGTGTGGGCGCGGGTGGTCCGCCGCTTCCGGCTGCCGGTCCGGCTCGCATGATGACGAAGGGCGGGGCCGCGAGGCCCCGCCCTGTCTCACAACGACCGCGGGAGGCGGGCTACTGAGGCGGCGCCTCCTGGATGACGCCCTCGCCGATCACGATCTCGACCCGGCGGTTCTTGCTCCGGCCCCCGGTGGTGGTGTTGTCGGCCACCGGCCGGTCCCACCCGTAGCCGACCGCGATCATGCGAGTCGCGCTGATGCCCTGCGACGCGAGGTAGTCGCGGACCGACACCGCACGCTTCTCCGACAGGCGCTGGTTGTAGTCGCGGGAGCCGGTGGAGTCGGTGTGGCCTTCGATCCGGAGGTTGAGCTCGGGCATGATCAGGAGGATGCCCGACAGCTTGGCGATCACCTCACGGGCGCCGGTCTTGATGGTGGCCTCGTTGGTGTCGAACAGGATGTCGGGGAGGTTGACGATCAGGCCGCGGGCGCTGGCCTGGGTGTCGGCGACCTGGGAGAGCGCACCCTGGAGCCGGGAGGAGATCTCCTCCTTCTCGGCCTTGAGCCGCTCGGCGCGGGCCATTTCCTCCGCCACCGTCGCCTGCAGCGCGAGCTTCTCGGCGTCGAGCCGGGCGAGCTCCTGCTGGGCCGCGGTGACCGCCGCGGCCGCCGCGGCGCTCTGGGCCTGGGCCTCAGCCATCTGAGCCTGGGCCGCCGCCGCCTGGGCCTCGGCCATCTGGGCCTGGGACTGCGCCTGGCTCGCCTGGGCGAGGGCCGCGGAGGCCTCACGCTCGGCCGCCGAGGCGCGCTCCTCGAGGGCGGCCATCTCGGCCTTGCGGGCGGCGATCTGCCGCTCGAGGGCCTCGGACTCCTTCTGGCGCCGGATGATCTGCAGCGACTCACTGGCCAGCGCGACGGTGCGGCCGGCGTAGTCGGTGGCGGACCGCTCGCGGGACGACTTGGTCGCGAAGTTGCGGGCCTGACCCAGCGTCACCTGCATCTCGCGCCACAGGTCGGCGGTTCGTTCGCCGGAGCCCTCGCGCTCGGCCATCTCGACGATTCGCTCGGCCTGGACGACATCGAGCGCCGAGCCGCGATCCCAGCCGATCGCCGACAGCGAACGGTTGCCGACCTGAGGCGAAGGCAAGAACCGTGCGAACGTGAACGGATCGGCGGGATAGCGCTCCTTGGTGGGAGCGCCCGACGTGAACATCACCAGCTCGGAGGGTCCGGCGACCCGCGGGTAGGCCTCGGCGGTGACCAGCAGGCCGAAGGACTTGAGGCCGGAGGCGAACGACAGCTTGTCGTTGGCGTCGCGGACCTTGAGCTCGCCGAGGTTCTCGACCGCGCCATCGCGGGCGACCGCCCACAGAACGTAGCTGGTGACGTCGCCGCCGAAGAGCACGGCGGGCTTCATGTCGTCGTAGCGGATCTCGATCTCCGCCTGACCCTCGCGGAAGGTCAGCTCGGCCTCCATCTCGGCGCGGGGCGCCTGGGCGCTGGCCGCGAAGGGGACCTTGACGGTCCGGCGCTCTGGCAGGGTCAACTGGTACAGGGTGACCTCCGCCGCCTGAGCGGTCAGCGCGGCAAGGCCGAGGAGCACAAGGCTCGATCGCAGCATCATTCGCATGGACGTGTCCCTTTCTGTCCGGCGGTGGCGACCGGCTCCTGCCGGTTCGACCGTCGCCTTCAGTTCGACGTTGCAATCTATAACCCGGCGACCCCGTCCGCAACTCCCCCCAGCGACGCGCGTACACTGGAAGGAAGGATCGACAAGGAGCTTCCCGATGATCCGAAGCAGCGCCGGCAGGTTCACGGCGGCGATGGCGGGCCTGCTGATGGCAGCCTCTCCGGTCGCATCCCAGCGGTCGGAGCGGGCGTTCTCGGCACCGCTGGACGTCGTGCTGGTCAACCTCGACGTCGTGGTGCTCGACGCCGAGGGACGCCCGGTCACGGGGCTCTCACGCGAGGACTTCAGCGTGTGGGAGGACGGAACGCCGGTCGATCTCAGCCACTTCGCCGCACCCCCGGCGCCGGGCGAGCAGGCCTCGGCACCGGTCAACCTCGTGCTGCTGCTCGACGAGACGCGCCTCGAGCCGGCCGCTCGTCGTGCCGCGCTCACCCACTTTCGGCGGCTGCTCGAAGCGCCGCCGGTCCTCGGGCTGCGGGTCATGACGCTGACCATGAAGCCGGGGCTCGAAGTGGTCGGACCGCTCACCGACGACCTGGCGGAGGTGGCACGGGCCCTCCAGGCGATGGAGGGCAGCCGCACGATCTCGGCCGAGGCCCAGGAGAGGTCGCGACTGCTGCGCGAGATGCAGGTCGCGGCAAGCGAGGTGGCCAGCCAGGGTCCACAGGAGCAGTACGGCCGCCCGGCCCCGCGATCGGCGCGCCCGCTGGAAGCCAACGACTACGCGTCCGGCGTCGCCCAGGGCTTCCTCCACGAAATCCAGAACTACGCGCGCACCGCCGGCGAGCGCCAGCGCAGCAGCCTCGACGTGCTCGGCCGCCTGCTGCGCTCGCTGTCCGGCGTGCAAGGGCGCACGGCGTTGCTGGTGGCCTCGGACGGCCTCGCGACCAACCCGGGGGAGCCCCTGGTGCGGGCCTGGGAGCAGCTCTTCCACAACATCATCCAGTCGGTGGCCATTCAACCCAGGGCGGCACTGCTCGAGGTCGACCTGACCGACGCCGTCCGCGAGCTGGTCCGGCTGGCGACCGCGCACCGGGTGTCGGTGTTCGAGCTCAGGGCCGGTTCGGGTCGCCAGCTCGATTCGGTGCAGGCCGAGACCAAAGGGCTCGCCTTCGGCAGCGGTTTCGGCTCCGACGGGAGCTTCGCGGACGCACCCGCGCTGGCGCTGCTCGCCACCGCCACCGGGGGCCGCAGCCTGGCGATCGGGAGCAGGACGCTGGACCGCGACCTGGCCGCAGTGGCCGGCGAGATCGCTGCCGGCTACTCGCTGGGCTTCGTCCCGAACCAGCCCCGGGACGGCCGGTTCCACACCCTCAGGGTGGAGCTCTCCGACGCCGGGCTGACGGCGCGGCACCGCGAGGGCTTCATGGCGGCGGCCGACGCCGACGTGCTGGTCGACCGGACCCTTGCCGCCGCGGTGCTCGCAGTGGCCGACGACCCGATCGGGATCGAGGTCTCGACCGACCCGGCCGCGGTTCGCGACGACGGCCGCCTGCTGCTCCCGCTGACGGTGCGCATCCCGCTGCGCCGTCTCGGGCTCACCGCCCACGGCGCGGCCCACGAGGGGCGGGTCGTGATCGCGCTCGCGGTGCGCGGCGCCGACGGCCAGGTGAGCGGTCTGGAGCGGCGCGAGTTCCCGGTCGCGGTCGCCAACAGCGAGTTCCCGTCGGCGCTCGGACGCAGCGTCGAGGTGCTGTTCAACCTGGTGGTCGAACCGGGCGACCTGCGCATCGGCGTCGGGGTCCACGACAGTTACGGCGAGGCCTCCGCGACCTCGGTGGTCGACGTCACCGCCGCCCCGACGGCAGGATGAGGGCCGGGACCCCGGCTCGCCTGCGTGGTGGCCTCGCGCTGGTTCTCGCGGCCGCGGCGCTGCCGGCCTCGGCCGCACCACCGACCGGCGTGATTCACGAGGTCCGGGGCGAGACGCTCGGCGCCCTCGAGGCGTCGAGCGTGGCCCTCCTGCTGTCCGGCCAGAGCGGCGGAGAGATCGCCGGCGCCGCGCTGTGGACTCTGGAACCCACCACGGTCAGGGGCGATCACCGCAGGGTGATCGTGCTGCTCGACCTCGACGGGAGCAGCCTGCTCGAGGGGGACCCGGGGCCGGACCTGGCGGTGGTCCTGCTCAGCTACGCGGTGTCCGAGCGGGGCGAGGTCGCGGGACGGATCGGGCAGGGATTCCGAGTACCCGCAGGCGCCCCCGTCGAGGGGGTGCGCGCCCGCGGTCTCAAGCTGGCAGCCCCGATCACGCTCTCGCCCGGACGTTGGTCGCTGCGGGTGCTGGCGCGTAACCCCCGCACCCGGCGGGTGCTGGTCGCGCGGCTGGTGGTCGACCTTCCCGAGGACGAGAGCGCGGCACCCTGGCTGCTGCCGCCCTTGGTGGCGGAGCCCGACGACGGCTGGGTACTGGGGCTGTCGAGCGATCTCGAGCAGCTCCCGGTGGTCGGCCGGGAGGGACGCCCGGCCACGGCGCTGCCGATCCTGACCCTCGGGCGTCCGCTCGAGCTCGAGCTCACCGGGACCGTCAACGACGGGACGGTGGCCGCCCGTCTGGTCGACTCGCTGGGCCGAGCGGTCGACGAGCCACAGGTCGAGCTCGAGGCGACAGGGCCCCGGACCGCCACCGCGAGCCTGCGCTCGGCGGACCTCCTCCCGGGGCACTACGGGCTGGTGGTGACGGTCGAGGAAACGGCCGGCTCGACCTCCGCGTCCCAGGCCCTGCCGATCGCCGTGATCACCTCCGCGGCGCCCCGCGCGTCCGTCTCGATCGACCCGGAGATGGCGGCGGACGCCAGCCGTGCCGCCGAGCTGGTGCTCGGCGCCCTCGCCACCCTCGCATCGGGCGACGAGACCGGCGCAGGCCGGACGATCGCCGCTCTCGAACGGGCCTGCTGGCAGCGGGGCGGGGTCGACTCGCTTCGGCGGCTGCACGCGGCCGAGCTCGGGCTGCTGCGCGACCTGATGCGTGACCACGACGATGCCGGGTTGCCGGTGGCGGTCCTCTACCGTGCCCTTGCCCGCGAGTACCGCGAGCCGGGCGAGGAGCCGCTCGCGCTCCACGCCTGGTCGCTCGCGGCCGATCTCGCCGACCACCTCGCGGCCTCGCCTTCGGTCGCAGACGGCGACCAGCTGGCCGCGGCGATCCTGGTCGCGCTCGCCCGCGATCACGTGCTCGCCGGCACCGAGGCTTTCGCCGTCGACCTGATGCGGCGGGCGCTCGGGCATCTCCCACACAGCGCCGAGATCCTGCTCGGGCTGGCGGCACTGGAGGAGCGCCGGGGTCATCGGGAGGAGGCGACTGACCTCCTCCAGCGGTGTCTCCGGGTCGCACCCGATCGCTGGGAGGCGCGGCTCCGGCTGGGCGTGAACCTCGCGCGGACCCGCTCCTCCCGGCGAGCGGTGGAGGCGCTCGAGGCGGTCGTCGAGGGCGACGCGCCGGCCTGGGCCTCGGCAGTGGCCTACCACGAGATGGTCCGGGCGCTGGCCGACAGCGGGCGCCGCACCCGGGCACTGGAGGTGGTGCGCGACGCCCGGCGCCGGCTTCCGGAGGACCAACAGCTCGCGGTGCTCGAGTCCGACGTGCTCGGCCGGCTCGGCCAGGTCCGGCTCGCCGGCCAGGTCGCGCTCGGGGTGGTTCCGGCCACGGACCCGGTCGCGCCGTCGCCGCGGATGCGGTACATGAGCGCGCCGACGGTCGGGCTCGAGCTGTGGGCGATAGCCCGCGCCAGGACCACCGATGCGCTGCCCGCGCTCCAGGACGCGATCCTGTCGCGGGCCCGAGTCGGCGCGAATCAGCCCAGCCAGCCCGGGTAGAGCTCGGGCCTTCGATCGGGCAGGAACAGGCGCCGCGCGTGCGACCCAGCGGCCGCGGTCAGGTCGAGGTCTGCCAGCAGCAGCTCGTCTCGGCCCTGGGCCGCGCGCGCCACCACCCGTCCGTCCGGAGCACAGACGAAGGACTCGCCGGCGAACTCGAGACATTCTTCACGCCCGACCCGGTTGGCGAGCGCGGTCCAGTAGCCGTTCTGGAACGCCGCCACCTGGAGCTCGGCTTCGTACAGCCCGTCGGGCCACTCGTCCACGGCACCGGCCTGGGGCACCAGGACCAGCTCGGCGCCGGCCACGCCGAGGGCCCGCATGTACTCGGGAAAGTGGCGGTCGTAGCAGATCGCGACCCCGATCCGGCCGACCCGGGTCGAGTAGACCGGGGCACCGGTGTCTCCGGGCGCGTAGTATCCGCGCTCGTGGAAGCAGGCGTAGTCGGTGATGTGCACCATCCGGGTGCGGCCGAGCAGACGGCCGTCGCCGTCGATCACGGGCGAGCAGTCGTAGCATCGGTCGCCGTCGCGTTCGAACAGGTTGAGCACGATCACGATCCCGAAACGGCGGGCGAGCTCGGCGAAGCGGTCTGTGGTCGGGCCCGGCACCGGCTCGGCCAGCTCCCGCACCGCACCCCCGGCCGGGCGCTGGGGGTAGAACGGGGTGAAGGCGAGCTCGGCGAAGCAGACCAGGTTGGCGCCGCGGCGGGCGGCCTCCTCGACCGCGGCCAGGCCGCGGCGCAGGTTGTCCCCGAGGTCGTGCCCGGCACGTTGCTGGACCAGGGCGAGCTTCATGGGGTCCTCCTCGTCCGGATCGCGGGCGGTCACCAGCCGCGCAGCGGCCGCCACTCGCCGACCACCTCGGCTCCGCGCACCACATGGTACCGGTCGTGGCCGGCCGCGGCGAGGCAGGAGTGGTTCGGGATGACCCGCAGCACGGTCCCGATCGGGAGGTGATCCCAGCTCACCGGACCGACTGCGCGCACCACCCCGTGCTCCTGCGAGAGCGCCTCCAGGCGCCAACCGTACATGACAGCTCCCGTGCCGGGATCGAGCAGGATCCCGAAACCGCAGTCGGGATCCAGGTGGGTCGGTCCCGGATCACGGCTCAGGGCGAGGGCGCCGGCGTTCAGCACCAGACGGCCCCGCTCGGGGTGGACGGCAATCACCGTCGCCGAGACCGTGAAGGCGATCTGCTCGACGGCGCAGCTCCCGAGGGCGAGCTGTACCGCGTCGAAGAAGACGTAGTTCCCGGGTCGGGCCTCGGTGACCCCGGTGAGATCCTCGTCCGCCGCCAGGGTCGGGGTCGAGCCCACGCTCACCTCCGCCACCTCGATGCCTGAAGCCTCGAGGCGTCGGGCGAGCCCGACCACGGCGTCACGTTCCTCGACCGCTGCGCGGCGAACCTCGTCCCGGCCCCGTGCCCGGTAGGCCTGGCCCGCGTGAGTCAGCAACCCGCTCAGCTCGAGCCCGGGGGATCCGGTGATCCGGACCGCGAGCTCGACCGCGGTGCGGGAGCTCGGGTCGAGCCCGGTCCGCGCTCCACCGCAGTCCACCTCGAGCCAGACCGGCAGGCGCACCCCGCGGGCCGTCGCGCAGGCCGAAGCCTCGGCGACCGTGCTCGGGTGGTCGACCACCACCCCCAGGCGAACGCCCGACGCCAGCAGGTCCGCCACCTCGGGCAGGCGCCTCGGGTCGACCGGGACCGCCCAGGTGAGGTCGCCGAAGCCCGCCGCCGCCAGCCCGCGGGCCTCGGCGAGTGTGGAGACGGTCACGCCACCGAAACATCCCGCCACCTGGAGACGGGCACCCTCGACGGTCTTGTGGGTCTTGACGTGGGGGCGGAGACGGACCCCGAGCTCGGCCGCCCGGTCGGTGAAAGCGGCGCAGTTGGCCTCGAAGCGGTCGAGGTCGACCAGCGCCGCGGGGGTCGGCAGCTCGTTCCAGCGCACGGGACGAGCCTACTTCACCCGCGGGCGGATGGCTCGCCCCAGAAAAGGAAAGATCCTGGGACGTGATGGAACTCCGAGGCACAGACCTCCGCGCACGGGGTCGGGATCGAGGCCCGGCGAGGCCGGCTCCCGCCGGCTCGCCGAGGCCCCCGAGCTCGGCTTCAGCTGGCGGCGGCCTCCCGCGACCCGAAGAAGTCGCCGAGATCGATCGAGCCGTCGCGCAGCTTCGCCGGCGGCTGGCTGACATAGTTGTAGCGGCGGCCGAAGCGCAGCAGCGCCTTCTCCATCAGGCGGCGGCCGCGGTAGAGGCGCGACATCACGGTCCCGACCGGGACCGCGAGCAGGTCGGCGATCTCCTGGTAGGTGCAGCCGTGCAGGTCCGCGAGCAGCACCGCCATCCGGTAGTCGTGAGGTACCTCCATCAGCGCGTCGCGCAGCTCGTGGTCGAGCTCGCCCGAGAGCATCACGAGCTCGGGGTTGCCGGCATCGGGCCCGGACTGGGCGAGCACGGCGTCGTCGAGGGTGTCGCTCACATCCTCGAACTCGACGTGGATCGGCGTGACCTTCTTCTTCCGGTAGGCGTTGATGAAGGTGTTCTTCATGATCCTGAACAGCCACGCCTTGAGGTTGGTGCCCTCCTCGAAGCGGTCGTAGTAGCGGTACGCCTTCAGGTAGGTCTCCTGCAGCAGGTCCTCGGCGTCCTCGGGGGAACGGGTCATGCGCAGGGCCGACTTGTAGAGCTGGCGGCGGAACGGAAGCTCCCCGGCGCTGAAGTCCCAGATGCCCGTGTCGAAGGTGGTGGTCATGGCGCCCTCCTCATTGAGACCTAATCTAGGTCGTGTGAGGGAACATGTCAAGATATTTCTCCTAATTTCTAGAAAAATTCTAGAAATCGAGCGGGCGCCAGGTCTCCCGCCGGGACCCTGAGACCCTGGATTTCATTCCGGCTCATCGGAAGATCATCGGACGGGTGGTGTCTGAGCAACGGAAGCGACCACGTTCGCCCACCGGTCACCTGGGTGGCGGGCTCGGCGCGCGCTGCGCGGCCCGGGTCGAAGCACGCTCGACGGGGGCGGCCCGGCGCAGCGTGCCCCGCGCGCCTCGCGTCGGACTCCGGCGAGCCGTCAGGGCGGGGGTGAGGAGAGCTCGATCCTCGGCGCCCAGCCCGAGCACCAGCCCCGTCCCGAGCCCTGGAGCTCGAGCAACCTCTCCTCGGTGCGAGCGGCGGCCGTCCGGAGGCCGCTGACGTCGATCCCGCCGGTGCCCGGGCGCAGCCCGACGAGGTGCCGGCGCGCCCGCCTGAGCAGGGCGATTGCGGGTCGCATCCGACCGCGCTCCGCGTGGTGGACGGCGGCTGCAATCTGCACCATTGCCTGCCACAGCCGGCGCTCGCAGCCCTGCGCCTCACGCCACGCCCGCTCGAAGGCGGCGTGCGCGGCGTGGAAACGCCCGCTGTCGAGCAGCGCGATGCCGTTCAGGACGGCCCCGGGCGTCGGGCTCACCGCCCGCCTGACTGCATCATCGACTTCCAGTCGAGCTCGCTCCGGGTGAAGTCCGCCGGAGGCTCGTAGAGGCCTTCGGGCGCCTCGACCTGCTCGAACGCCACCACCTCTTCGCGCGACGTGATCTCGGTGCCCCCGGTCATGGTCATGCGCAGGGTGCTGGTCTGCCGAAGCTGGAAGCCCTCGATCTTGCGCAGCTCCGGCAGCACGTCCTCCATCCCGGGCTGCATCCGCTGCATCTCGTCGCCCATCCTGCGGAACGCGGCAAGGTCGAACGGGACGTCCTTCGTCGCCCAGACCTCGACCTGGACCTGCATCGCCTGCGAGGTCATCGTGAGATCGTACCGGCGGGCGCTTCGGCCCCCGATCTGCTCGACCTCGTCGGTCACCGTGACCTCGGCGGTGAAGGTCATCATCTGCTTCATCGCGGCCGCCATCTCGGGGGGCATGACCGCGCTGACGTCGACCGGCAGCGTGATCACGCTGTAGGTTCTCCGGTCGTTGTCGACCACGTACATCACCTTCTGATCCAGCCGGACGATGAGGCTGGTGTCGGGCTGGTCGGTCCGCAGCCGGTCATCGGCGATCCAGACGGTGACGGTCGAATCCTGCGGCGGCTGGGACTGGCCCATCAGCGAGTAGCCGTCGGTGTGGACCTTCTTCACCACCTTGGTGTCGGCGAGGACCGTGCCGGCGGCGAGGACGACAGCCAACAGGACGAGGAGAGTGCGGCGGTTCATGGAGCTCCCTTCCGGGTCGGCACCGGGCACGACCCCGCGCACGGCGCATCATACCGATTCCCGAGCCACCCGCTGCGCCGCGCCCACGCGGACGGCGTACGGCCATGGCCGTCGGGCTACCCGTCCCGGCCGAGGCGATCGCAGAAGTCGGCGAAGCCGAGCACCATCACCCCGAGGCGGTCCGCCACGGCCGGATCCGAGAGCCGACCCTCGCCGTCGAGAGCCTGACGGATTCCGGGAAGCAGGACCCTGTGGCCGTAGAGCTGGGCATGGCGGTAGTGGAAGACCGCTTCGAGCTGCTCGACCGCGCGCAGGGCGCCCCACCGGCCCGACGCCACGCCGACGAAGGCCGCCGGCACCTCGAGCAGGCTCTCCGGGAACTTCAGCATGTCGAGGAAGTACTTGAGCACGCCCGGGAACGACCCGTTGTACTCCGGTACCACGGTGACGATGCCCTCGGCCGCGAGCACGGCGCGCTGGAACGGCTCGAAACCGGGGGGCTTGTCGCGGTAGCTCGCCGGGGAGAAGACCTCGGGAGGCAGCTCGGCGAGGTCCACCAGCTGCACCTCGCGACCGGCACCGGCCAGGATCTCCTCAACCAGGGTCGCGACCCTGCGGGTGAAGCTGCCGGGACGGTTGGTCCCCGAGATGACGGCGATCATGAGGTCCCCCTCCGACGGCGGGTGGCCGCCGGACGGCCCAACGGCGCCGTCGCCAACGACATTCCCCCGGGCCCACGGTCCGGGCCCCGGCTCAACCGCGGGCGCCGCCGGCGAACACGCGCCACGCGAGCCAGCCCAGCAGAGCCGCCGCCAGCACGAAGAGCAGGCTGACCCAGGGCGCAGCTGCGTCCGCCTCGGGGCCGTTTTCCAAAGCTGCGGGGGAGGGCGCTGCAACCCCGGCAAGCGGCGCAGCGCGGAGATCCACCCGCAGTCCTCCCCGTTCCAGGCTCCGCACGCGGGTCGCGCTGCCGTTGGCGAGCCTGAGGTCGGCATCCGCTCGTCCCGGGTGCGGAAAGAGCATCCACCGCGGCGCCACCCGGCCGCGCACGGCGACGATCTCGAGGGCGGCTTCGGATCCCCGCTCGACCTCGAGCTCGAGCCGCGGCCACGAACCGGGAGTGACCGGTACCGTGAGGGTCTCCAGCCCGGGTCGTCCGTCCCCGAGGGGCA
This sequence comes from uncultured Acidobacteriota bacterium, assembly GCA_963714745.1. Lineage (GTDB taxonomy): Bacteria > Acidobacteriota > Thermoanaerobaculia > Thermoanaerobaculales > Sulfomarinibacteraceae > CAVQPK01. The sequence goes on along the minus strand of CAVQPK010000002.1, from coordinate 1,865,482 downwards.
GCCGGACCAGCTCGGCAGACCCGACCCGGCCCGCCAAAGGACCCTCTTCACCGGGCGTGCGGTCGAGCACCGTGACCCGCCGTCTGAAGACCACCGGTCCTTCGACCTCGAGCAGGAGAGCGTCGATCCTCGGCGGGGGGCCGTCGGCCGAGAGCACGATGCGCGTTCGACGGTCGACGTCGGGCGCGACCCTGAGGCGGTAGTCCACGGTCGGGACCTCGGGTCTCCGGACCGCTTCGGCCCGGCGAACCTGGACCGCCGAGGGCTCGAGACCGGCGAGCAGGACCACCAGCTCCACCTCGAGTCGAGCAAGATCGCTCGGCGGAAGCTCGAGATCGACGACCGAGGCCCCCTGGAGCCTACCTACCCGAACGCCCTCGACCAGCACCCCGGGCGGGTCGCCGCCGCGCACCGTCGCCGCCATCACACCCTCGTCGCCGTCCAGGGTCAGCCTCAGACGGTCGACCAGCTCGCCCGGCGGAAGCTCGAGCACGAAGTGGAACCCCTCGGAAGTGCGCCGCAGGTTCACCAGCCTGGTCTCGAGCCAGCCGCCGTCGTCCGGCCGCAGGCCGTCGATCAGGCGGTAGGGAACCTCGTCGCCGTCGGGCTCGAGCAGCCGCACGCGACCCTGATCGAGGTCCTTCTCCGCCTCCAACCAACCCGGGACCGGCGCCACCGCCCAGGGTCCCTGGGGGACGGGAAGCACGACCGGCGCAGTCCACATCGTCGCCGTGAGAGCTACCGCCAGCAGGCTCATCGTCCGCCCTCCACGCGCTCCTGGTAGCGGGCGTAGAGGAACGCGCCCGCCAGCAGCGCGAGCCCGGTCACCAGGAAGGCCACGATCCGAAGCAGGGTCGGCGCCGCTGCGAGGTCGACGAAGAAGACCTTGGCCAGGGTGAGCGCGAGCAGCGCGAGGCCGAGGTAGCGCCGGTGGGCCGCACCCCCGACCAGCCCGGCGAGCACCGCCGCGAGCCCCGCCGCGCCCCACAGCACCGACAGCGCCACCACCGCCAGGCGGCGGCTCTCGGAATCCGGCGAGCCGTCCGCCAGCGCCACGGCCGAAGCCAACACCCTGGAGGAGGCGGCGACCATCACCACCCACCCGGCGATCTCCGCGGTCCGCGCCGCGACCCGCTCCTGCCAGCCCCGTCCGATCGCCGCGGCGAGCAGCAGCAGGCCCGCGGCGGCCGCCCCGATCACCCCGGGAGCGGCCGCCCCGCGCATGGCGTCGACTCCCGGCCAGGCGGACCCGAGCCGCGGCACGGCCACTGCCGCCACCGCCACCGCGCCGCACCCGACCGTCCACAGCTCGAGGGATCGCGCGCGCCCTCCGGTCCGCAGGGCGAGCACGGCCACCGCAGCCGCAGCCCACAGCAGGGGCGCCGCCGTAGCCGGGCTCCGCCAGCCCGCGAGGGCTGTCACACCGGTACCGTCCCAGAGCAGGCTCCCGGCGATGAGGGTCGCCCCGACCGCGAAGGTCATGGTCAGGGGTGGCCAGCTCCAGGCGGCCAGCAGGAGCCCGCCGAGCAGCGCGAGCGTGAGGCCGATGCCGACCTCCGCGAGGCCGCCGGCGAGGCGCGGCGCGACCGTGGCGGCCGCCCAGCTCTCGAGCTCCGGGATGGCGCAGGCGAGCGCGGCGAGCGCCGCCGCCGGCGCCGCGACCAGCTGCAGCGAGAGCGCCGGAGCGTCGCCGGCGGCACGCCGGCGCTCGACGATCACCAGCAGGGCGCCGAGCACCACTGCGGCCGCGAGGCGCAGAGGTGAGTGCCAGCCGCCGAGCGCGAGGTCGCGGGTCGCGGCCTCGGCCGCCACCTCAGCCGCGCCCGCCGCCATCAGCGCCACCAGCGCCGCCGCATGGCCCCCTGCCGACACCCGCACCGCGAGCGCCAGCACCAGAGCCTCGACCGACCACGCCGCTGCGACCCCGGCGCTGCTCCATAGCACCGGCGGCAGGGCGGTCAGGAGCAGCAGGGCCAGGCCGAGGAAGAGGCGGCGGCCCTGGGCCCCGGCCCCGAGCCGGAGCAGCAGCACGTGGGCCGCAATCAGCTCCACCAGCAACAGCGCCACGGTCCAGGCGCCGCCGACGGCGGGTCCGAGGGGGTCGAGGCGGATCAGCCCAGCCGCCCAGGCGCCGAGCGAGGCGACCGCGAGCACCACCAGCTCGAACCGGCCGGGCGCCGCCCGCCGGCGCCAGGCGAAGGCGAGCGTGATCGCGAAGAAGACCGTGGCGGCGGCGAGCAGGAAGCCGGCATCGACGTATCGCCCCGCCTGCTGCGGCCAGCGCCACTCGAACGCGGCGACCACCAGCGCGGCGGTCCCGAGCAGCGCGACCGCGCCCAGCTCGGGCCAGCGCCGCACCGCGGACACCGCGAGCACCGCGGCCAGCAGCACCAGCAGGTAACCGTAGAGCATGGTCGGCGGCCGCGGACCGAGATCGACCACCCACGGCACCACCAGGCCGCCGACGGTGGACAGCCAGGCCACCACGCGGCCCCCGGTGGCGGTCGCCACCGCGACCCCGAGCGCGGCGGCGGCGGCCAGCAGCAGGAATGCGGTCGCCGCCGGCACCAGCTCGTAGAGCCCGTGGGCGGCCCAGGCGCTCACGTAGAGGGCGCCGACCCCTCCCGCGGTCAGCACCTGGCCGAGCGCCAGGTACCGGCTCGCCCGCCGCGCCGCCTCTCCCAGCCCGAGGAGCGCGAGCCCGATGCCGACCCCGATCGCGACCCTCGCCGCCGGCGATGGACGGAACCAGCCCCGGTCCCACCCGTACTTGACCAGCAGCCCGACCGCCACCACCAGCACCACCGCTCCTGCGATCGCCAAGGCGCGGCCGCCGAGCAGGAGCTCCAGCGACGGGCGAGGCCGAGGCGGTGGAGGCGGTATCGCCGGAGGGGCAGCCGGCGGCTGCTCCGGCCGGGCGACCGCCGGAGCGGGCGCGAGGTCCGGCTCGGGAGGCGTCGGGGGTGGGGCCGGGGGCTCGGCGGTCGCGGGCTGTGCGCGCCGGGCGGCGGCGATCGTGGCCTCGGGAGGAGACGACGGCGACGGGACGGCGCCCGCGCCGTCCTCGAGCCGCGCCTCGAGCGCCGCCAGCCGGTCGAGCACGGTCCGCGGGAAGCGGTCGAGGGTGAGCAGAACCGCCAGCACCGCGAGCGCCGCCAGGGCGAGCGTGATCAGGCCGGCGGCGAACAGGGCGCCGGTGAGCTCCTCGCGCGAGGCGAAGCCGAGCACGAGGCTCGCGAGCGCCCCGAGCAGGCCGGCGATCGCGACCCCGGCAGCGACCAGGGGGCCTCTGCCCCAACCTCGTGGTGTGCTTGGCGGTGACACCGTGGTCCGATTATAGGTCCTGCGGGGGAGAAGCCCCCTCGTTGTGCCGGTCGGGGTCAGGAAACGCACCCGGTCCTCCCGTCGGCTCCCACGGCTCGATCTCGTCCCGACTCTCCCCAGACGCCGCTGGCGCCCTACCCGCGGCTGCGCTCGCGTAGAATCCACCGCGGAGGTGCCCGTGCGACTCCGTCTCGCCCTCGCCGTCCCGATGCTCGCCGCCGCGACCGCCGCGGCCTCGCCGGCCCCGGTCCACCATCGGCTGGTCGCCACCGTCGACCCCGCCGGCCATCACCTCGAGGTCCTCGATCACCTGCGGCTGACGCCCGACCTCGAGCACGATCAGGACGGAGCGGTGAGGTTCGTTCTCCACGCCGGCCTCGAGCCACGTGTCGTCGAAGGCGCCTGGCGCCTCGAGGCCGCGCCGGGTCCGGTCGACGGCACCTTCATCGGCCTCAACGCGACCAGTGAAACCCTCACCGAGGGTGTCCCGCTCGAGGGCTGGCGGCTGGTCCCGGGGCCGGGAGCCGCGGACGAGGTCGTGCTCGCCTACGGTGGCGCCGTCCACCACCCCCTCGCGACCAGCGGCGAGGAGTACCAGCGCAGCTTCTCGGAGACCCCGGGCCTGATCGGTCCGGACGGGGTCTTCCTCGCGGGGGCCTCGTTCTGGGTGCCGACCTTCGGCGACGGTCTGGTCACCTTCGAGCTCGCCGTCTCGGGGCTGCCCCAGGGATGGTCCGCGGTCAGCCAGGGCCGACGCGAAGAGTCACAACCGGGCTCGTCGCTCTGGAGGGCCCTCGAGCCCACCGAGGAGGTCTACCTGGTGGCCGGCCCCTGGCACGAGTACGCCGATCGCGCCGGCGAGGTGGATCTGCTGGCCTTCCTGCGCTCGGACGATCCGGCGCTCGCAGCCCGCTACCTCGGCGCCACCGCGCGCTACCTCCGGCTCTACCGGGATCTGCTGCCGCCCTACCCGTTCCCGTCCTTCAGCCTGGTCGAGAACTTCTGGGAGACCGGCTACGGGATGCCCGGCTTCACCCTGCTCGGGCCGAAGGTCATCCGCTTCCCCTGGATCCTGACCTCGTCCTACCCCCACGAGCTGGTCCACTCCTGGTGGGGCAACTCGGTCTACGTCGACTACGACACCGGAAACTGGTGCGAGGGCCTGACCGCCTATCTCGCCGACCACCTCTTCGCCGAGCAGCGCGGCGAGGGCGCCCTCTACCGACGCACCACGCTCCAGAAGTACGCCGACTTCGCGGCCTCCGGGAACGACCTGCCGCTGGTCGACTTCCGCAGCCGGCGCAGCGCGGCCAGCGAGGCGGTCGGGTACGGCAAGAGCCTGATGGTCTTTCACATGCTGCGCCGCTCGGTCGGGGACGAGGTCTTCTCAGCCGCGCTGCGCCGGTTCTGGAACGAGCACCGCTTCCGGCGCGCCTCGTGGTCGGACCTCGCCGACGCCTTCACCGCCGAGACCGCTACCGACTGGCGCCCGTTCGTCGCCGCCTGGACCACGCGGACCGGCGCGCCGCGGCTCGAGATCGCCGGAGTCTTCGTCCGCCGCGACCTCGACGGGCCCGAACCGTGGCAGGTCGAGGTGGTCCTGCGCCGTGAGCCCCGCGGGTCGCCGTTCCCGATCCGGGTGCCGGTCGCAGTCACCGTCGAGGGTCGGCGCGACCCGATCCTGGCTTCCACCGGGCCTTGCGCCGACGACCTCTGTCGAGCCGTGCTGGCCTGCCCTGCCCGGCCGCTGCGGCTCGACGTCGACCCGGCCTTCGACGTGATGCGGACCCTCGACCCGCTCGAGGTGCCCCCCGCGCTGTCCACCCTGTTCGGCGCCGCGAGCCCCCTCTTCGTCCTTCCCGCGAGCGCCCCCGAGGCCGAGCGCTCCGCCTGGCGCGAGCTCGCGGCCGGCTGGGCGCGGCCGCGGCGAGCCGCGGATCGCGCTCGACCGCGAGCTCGAGGCGCTGCCGCCGGGCCCGGCCTGGGTGCTCGGAGCGCACAACCGCTTCGCCGGCGAGGTGGCGGCCCGGCTCGCCGACCAGGGCGTGCAGCTCGAGCCGGCGGCCGTGACCCTGCCCGACCGCGCTCTGCCCCGCGCCGGGCGCTCGCTGGTGCTGGTCGCCCGCGGCGAGCACGACCCCGCGGAGGCGATCGGCTGGGTCGCGGCCGACCCGCAGGCGGCGATCCCCGGCCTGGCCCGCAAGCTGCCCCACTACACCCGCTACGGCTGGCTCGCCTTCTCCGGCGACGAGCCCGAGAACATCGGCAAGGGCCTGTGGCGGCCGGTCGGCTCGCCCCTGGTGCGCGCCCTCGCCGACGGTCCGCTGCCCGAGCTGGTGCTTGCCCACGGGGCGCCGCTGGCCGAGATGCCGCCGGCGGTCGAGCCGGCCGCGCTCGCGGCCACCGTCGCCGAGCTCGCGGATCCATCCCTCGAGGGCCGCGGCCTCGGCTCCGAAGGTCTGGCGCAGGCGACCGACCGGGTCGAGGCCCGGCTGGCCGCGCTCGAGCTCGAGCCGGCCGGCGACGACGGCTTCCGCCAGCGATGGACCTGGACCGGCGGCGAGCCCCCACGCGAGCTCGACCTGGCCAACCTGGTCGCCCGCGTGCCGGGCACGGACCCTGCCCTTTTAGACCACCCGGTGCTGGTCACCGCCCACCTCGACCACCTCGGCCGCGGCTGGCCGGACGTGCGCGCCGGCAACGAGGGTCTGATCCACCCGGGCGCCGACGACAACGCCTCCGGCGTCGCCGTGCTGCTCGAGCTGGCGCGGTTGCTGGCCGCCGACCCGCCGCGACCGCGGCCGGTGCTGCTGGCGGTGACCACCGCGGAGGAGGCCGGACTGGTCGGCGCCCGCCGGCTGCTGGCCGGGCTCGCGCCCGACCGGCTGCCCTCGGCGTGCCTCAACCTCGACACCGTCGGCCGGCTCGGCGACGGCAAGCTCCTCGTACTCGACGCGTCGTCGGCCCGCGAGTGGCGCTTCCTGTGGATGGGCGTGGGGGCGACCACCGGCGCCCCGCTCGAGGTCGTGGCGGAGCGGCTCGACGCCTCCGATCAGGGCGCCTGCCTCGAGCTCGGGGTCCCTGGGGTCCAGCTCACCACCGGCCCCCACGCGGACTACCATCGGCCGACCGACACCGCCGACCGGATCGACGCCGCCGGGCTCGCCGTCGTGGCGGAGGCCGCCCTCGAGGCGGTCGCCTACCTGGCCGAGCGGACCGAGCCGCTCACCGCCCAGCTGGGCGCGCCGCCTGTCGCGGCCGCCGGGTCGGCGCCGCGCCGGGCCGCCCTCGGCACCGTGCCCGACTTCGCCCACACCGGCCCGGGAGTGGCGGTCGCCGAGGTTCTCGCCGGCTCGCCCGCCGAGGCCGCCGGGATCCGCGCCGGCGACCTGCTGCTGGCCTTCGACGGCGAGGCGCTGGCCGACCTCAGGGCCTATGCCGAGGCCCTGCGAGCCCGCTCCCCGGGCGACCAGGTCACGCTCACCCTGCGGCGGGACGGCGCCGAGCTGACCGTGACCGCCACACTGGCTGCCCGTTGAGCCGCGAGCCGGAACCGAATACCCTGGGGCCGGCACACGTTGCGAAGATGGGACCGTGGACGGTCCCGGGAGGCGCCCGATGCACGTGACCTTCACCGACTCCGCGCGGGACAAGATCCGCGAGTACCTCGAGGCCGCACCCAACCACCCGGTCGGGCTGCGCCTGGTCGCCCACCTCCAGGGACGGCGCAACTTCCGCTACGACTTCACCCTGGTGCTCGAGGGCGAGACCTACGTCGACGATCTGGTCGAGCACCACGACGGCTTCGCGCTCCACCTCGACCCGCGCTCGGCCGAGCTGCTCGACGGGACCACCGTCGACTTCGTGTCGGACTTCTCCGGCTCGGGCTTCAAGATCGACAACCCGAACGCGAAGATGACCTGGGACGATCCGCTCGCCCAGCGGGTGCAGCAGGTGCTCGACGAGAAGGTGACCCCGTCGGTGGCCAGCCACGGCGGCTGGGTCGACCTGGTCAAGGTCGAAGGCCACCGCGCCTTCATCGAGATGGGCGGCGGCTGCCAGGGCTGCGGCATGTCCAAGGTGACCCTGAGCCAGGGCATCGAGGCCGCGATCCTCGAGGAGGTGCCCGAGATCACCGAGGTGGTCGACGCCACCGACCACTCGGTCGGTGCCAACCCGTACTACTCGCGGTAGGCCAGGGACACGCGCGACCGGTTCCCCGGCGGACCCGTGACGCGGCCCGTCGGCCGGCGAGGTGGTCTGCCGCCCAGGCCGTCGAGCCTCGCGACCCCGAGGCCGATGCTCCCGGCGTACACGACGCCAATCGTCGGGTCGCTCACGAGCACCGACGGGGGGAAGGCGGGACCCCGCACCTCGACCGGGCGCCAGGTGAGGCCCGCATCGGTTGACCACCACGTTCGGGGATCGTCGTCGAGGGCGAGCACGGCGCGGCCGTCTTCCGCTGGCTCCAGGTCGAGCACCGAGGGCCAACACCAGTGACCACTGGTCGGCGTCGACCCGATCATGTAGCACTCGATGCCGAGCTCTTGGCCGGCGGAGGCCCACGAGGCGCCGTCGTCACGGCTGACCATGATCCCGGACCTGACGCGGACGGAGATCGTCCCCGGCCGGAGCGGGTCGACGACCAGGTCCTCCACCTCCCTCGTGTCCTGCCTCCAGTCCACGAGCATCGTCCAGGTCTCGGCGTTGTCTCGGCTCTCCCACACCGAGGATCCACTCCAACCGATCAGCCGGTCGGGGTCGTGGACATCTCGGACAAACCTGCCGATCCCCGTGAGCTGCTCGACGTCACACTGGCCGGGGGACCGTCCGGAGGCGCACCGGAGGCCGCCGAAGCCGCCGCGGAAAAGCACGAGATCGGGATCCCTGGGGTCGAAGACCGGGCGACCCGTCGCCGCGACGCAGTACCTGGCTCCGGGCAGCGGATCGCAGCAGTTGATGTAACAGAGCTCGAGCGGGTGCCAGGATTCACCGCCGTCGTTCGTGATCAGGCCGAGAAGGTACCCTCCCTCGTCCTGGGTCAGGTAGAGGGTGTCCGGATCCGCGGGGTGCACCGTGACCACCAGGACGGGCTTTCCCGCCGGGTCGGGCCCCACCCAGATCCAGGCCCCGCCGACGCCGTCGCGGTGCCACAGACCGTGGTCGGTCGCGGCCCACAGCGAGCCCGGGGAGCGGGGGTCCACCGCGAGATCGCGCACCCGGATCGCGGCGAGGCCGGCACTCGCAGGGCGCCAGGAGCGCCCGGAGTCGAGGGAACGCCACACCTCGCGCGCCCGCGCCTCCTCGCGCCAGGCCCGGTCCAGGGTGACCCAGAGCCGCTCGCCGGCGGCGGCCACCAGCGCGATGCGGCGTCGGCTCGCCTGCGCGGCACAGGGCTCGAAGATGCCCTCGCCCACCCTGAGGTAGGCGCCGAACGAGGTCGCGAGCGCGACCCTCTCCTCATCCGGACCGCCGGTCACGGCGAGGTCCGCCACGACGACGTCATCAGGCACTCCGGCGCCGCCCGGCGACCACGTTCTCCCGCCGTCCTCGGAGCGCACCAGCCTCCCGCCGGGGGTCCGTGCCCACACCCTGTCCGGCCATGCGAGGCTGAATCGGATCGTCGACAACCCGTCGGAGGCATCTCCCGTGCGGGCGACCGGCGTCCAGGTGGCGCCGTCGTCCGAGGTCTCCGACACCGTTCCCACGACGTCGGCGGCGAGCAGGTGACCGGCCCGGAAGGGGTCGGCGACCAGCTCGCCCGGACCGTACACGAGATCCGGCTGGGACGGTAGGGGGTCCCAGGTGGCGCCCTCGTCGCGGCTTGCGGAGAGGATCCCGGCGCACACGGCTCGGATGAGACCGGGCGTGATCGGGTCGGCCGCGACCAGCGTGCACGGCCCCTCCTGCAATCCGCCCGTGCCGGAAAGCTGGTGCCAGCTCCGACCCAGGTCGGGGCTGACGAAGAGCCCGCCGTTCGTGCCCAGCCACAGGCGGTGGTGATCCCAGGGGTCGAAGGCCGCGGAACGAACCCCCACCATGATTGTGCCGAGCTCCCGGCCAGGCAGCCGTTGCCAGCGCTCTCCGCCGTCGATGCTCAGGAAGACCTGCTCCCAACTCCGTTCCCGACCGATCGCGACCATCAGCAGCTCGGGCCGGGTGGGGTGCACCATGAGACGGTCGACCTCGCCCCCGTCGGGGCCGATCGAGGTCCACTGGGCGGCCGGCGCCGACCCGGCGGCGGCGACCACCACGAGACCGAGGAGGACGAAGAACCGGGCCTGGACGGTGGGCATTGGAGACCCTCCTTGCCCGCTCTACGGTCCTCGACGCCCGCGCGTCCAGTCGTCCAAACGGACCCAATCGGGGCGGCTGGTACAACGCCTGCGGAGCTCTGAAGGTGCTGGGCCGTTCCAATCCTGCTTTGTTCTACTCCCGCGCCCGAGTTGCCGCGTTTTCGACGACATTTCGTCGGCGCCATTGCTTCGGGGTTGTGATTCAGAACGTTCTCCGGCTTGCGCTGCAAAGCGCAGGATTCCGTACACCAGCCCACCGAGACCGTTGGCCGTGGCGATGACGTAGCTGGGGACTTCGATGCCGCGCGCCGCGATCAGAACGAAGGCGGTCTGGATCTCCTGCACCTCCGCGTAGGCCGCCTCGAGGTGCTGGCGGTGGTTGCCGAGGGTCCGCCCGCTCGCCTCTGAGAGCCTCAGCGCTGCGTTGTCGGTGGCCCTGACGAGATGACCGCGGAGGCGGGAGAGATCGCGCGGGATCGCCAGCGTGGCGACAGCACCGGCGAGGCCGACAGTGACCTCGAGCGCGACGAGGCCGGCTCGACCCCGGGGAAGGGTGCGGTGGACGGCTCGGGAAGGGCTGGCTCGTCACAGTGTTCGTTTCCCGGAGGGGACCTTTCGACGGCGCGGCCTCGCAGGCCGCTCCGCTCAGGGTGACACGATGGAGGCGGTCGCGGGCCTCACCGGCCTCACGATTCGTTTCCGGGTCGGAACCCGGGCCCGGACCCGCGCCCCGCCGCCCGGATCCCGGTCCGTCGCGGTCTGTTCGACGGATGCGACCAGGTTCGCTCGCCGAACCCTTCGCGTGCGAGCACGGCCCGCGCTGAGTCTTTGGGTCTGCCCTGTGGTCCGGTCACGCACGCTGGCGGCTCAGGGGCTGCCCTCGCGCCCGCTCGCTCGGCGCGGCGGCAGCAGCGGCTCGAGCTCCATCACCCACACCCCGCCGCCGCGGGTGGCGGCGTAGACGGCGCGGGTCGCGGGGTCGAAGGCCAGCCCGCTGACCTTCCGGTTGAGCAGACCCGGGGCCGCGCGATACCAGCTCCGGCCGCGGTTGACGGTCGACCACACCCCGTCGTCCGCGAAGCCGAGCAGCAGCCGCGAGGACGCGAGCGAGTCGACCAGGAGCCCCGAGACCGGCGGACCGCAGACCTCGGGCGGCTGGGCCGGGGGAGGCTGGGGTACGCAGCCGAGGCCGAGGCCGCGATCGGCCACTGACCAGGTCCGGCCGCCGTTGGTCGTCCTCAGCAGGCGGCCTCCGCCGACCACGTAATAGTGGTCGAAGCCGCTCGGGTCGAAGGCGACACCGTCGGCTTCATCCGACGCGGGGCGCAGCAGCTCTCGCCAGGTCTCGCCGGTGTCGTCGCTCTCCCACAGCTGGGCGCCGCCGGCGAAGAGATGGCCGGAGTCGAAGGGGTCGAGACTCACGAACCGGTCGGCGCCGGGAACCGCCACCTGCCAGGTCGCGCCTTCGTCCCGGGACAGGGCGAGCCCACCGTCGCCCGCGATCGGACGGTAGACCGCCCACACCACCCTGGGATCGCGGGAGTCGACCGCGAGCGCGACCGGCTCGACCCCGTCGCCCCCCGGCAACGGCGCCGCCGTCTCCCAGCTCGAGCCGCCGTCGCGCGAGCGCACGATCCCGACCCCGACACCACCGGCGTACAGCACCTCGGGGTCGTTGGCTGCGACCGCGACCGTCGTCAGCGGCTCGTCGAGCCCCGTAGCGGACCAGCGCCCGCTGGCCGGGGAGAACCGGTACAGGCCCCGGTCGGTGGCGGCCCACACTGCGCCGGGCTCGAGCGGGTCGACCGCCACGGCGGTCGCCCACGATGCGCCGACGCCCCGCGTGGACCGCGTCCACGACCGGCCGCCGTCGCCGCTCGCCCAGACCATGCCGTCGCCGAGAGCCGCGGCCAGACGATCCGGATCGCTCGCAGCGACGGTCGTCACCCCGACCTCACCCTGCGGGAAGTGCGCGGCGAGGGGCTCGAAGTACCCCGCGTCCAGGCTCAGCCAGGGGCCGGAGTCGGTCCACAGCACCACCCGCTCGCCGCCCATGCCATCGGCTGCGACGGTCAGTGCGGTCGCCCGCGCGGCCCTCGGCAGGCCGCGGGTGACGGTCTGCCAGCTGATTCCTCGATCGTCGGAGACCAGCAGCCTCGCATCGGCGAAGGCGGCATACGCGCGACCCGGAAGCACCGCGCTGAAGGCGAACCCGACCGCGGTGTCGCCGCCTTCGGGCAGCGGGCCGACTCGCCGCCACAGCGCACCGCCGTCGCCGCTGCGGAAGATCCCCAGCTCGGGGATCACCACCACCAGCACCGCCGGTTCGGTGGGATCCACCGCCACCACCCGCGGAACCCCCTGGCGGTCGGCGAGCCCCGCCGGCGCCCAGCTCCCGCCGCGGTTCGGTGATCGATACAGGCCGCGGTCGGTGGCCGCGTAAATCACGCCTGGATCCGACGGATCGACCGCGAGCGCACCCACCACCCCCGAGGCGCCGCCCGGGCTCGGGCTCACCGCCGACCAGCCGAGGCCGCCATCGCGGCTCACGAACAGCCCGCCGCCGGTCCCGGCCCAGACCTCGGCCGGATCGTCGGCCGACCAGAGCAGGCTCCAGACCTCGACCGCGGGCAGAGCGGCTCCCGCGGGCATCCAGTCGACTCCGCCGTCCTCGCTGCGGTAGAGCCCCGCCCCGAGGCTGCCGGCGAGCAGCACGTCGGCCCGCGCGGGGTGGAAGGCGAGTGCGGCCACCGGCCCGCCGCCGGGTCCGATCGGCCTCCAGTCACCCGCCCCCGCAGCGAGCGCGACGACGACCACGGCGACCACCGCCGCGGCGCGGAGGTGGATCGGCCTGTTGACAACGCGGACATTTCGCATCAGGTGCTCTCGCTCGCTTTCCAGCGGGCATCCCCGGCCCGAACGGCGTCTCCAAGCCTACGCCAGTCCGATCCGAAATGCACCCCGACCCGCGACTGCGGTCAGGGCTCGGCGGGTCGTCTCGAGTGTCGAGGAAGCCCCGAAGCCGCGGCCCTTCGGCGACCGGCAGCCGGCGGCTGCGTCGGGCGCGACCCGCGCTGAGCTTCTCTGCGTCGTCGGTGCCTGGGCGGGTCAGTCGCGCTCCCCTCCCGCCACCCGAAGGCGGTGCCAGTCGAGCAGGCAGGTGAGGATCTGGCGCTCGGCCGAGAGGTTGAGCACCCTGGTCCGCCTCCCGGCGGCCACCAGGTCCCGCGCCAGGCGCACGAGGTCTTCGCCGTGCTCGGGGCCCGAGTCGGCGGCGGCCGCCAGGCAGGCCGATGCGGCGAGCTCGAAGCCCGAGTCGAGATCCGCCAGCCGGCGCGCCGCGCGCAGCAGCTCGAGCGGCGACCGGTCCGCGAGCGCCGCCCGCACGGCCGCGAGCTCGTCGTCGACCGCGACCCCGGCTGCGGCCTCGGCGGCAAGCTCGGGAGCCGCCGCCTCGCCGAGCCCGCGCGCCACCGCCACCAGGCCGGGCAGGGCGACCCGTTGGCAGCGTGAGCGGATCGTGGGCAGGACCGCGTCGGGGTTCGCCGCCAGCAGCAGGAAGGTGCAGTGGGACGGGGGTTCTTCGAGGGTCTTGAGAAAGGCGTTGGCCGCCTCGGTGGTGATGCCGTCCGGCTCCTCGGTGTGCATCGAGGAGAAGATCCACACCCGGCGCCGTCCTTCGAAGGGCCGCCCGTCGGCGGCGGTGACGACCTCGTCGCGCATCGGCTCGATGGTGAGCAGCTTGAACGGCTTGCCGGTCTTCGGGTTGAGCCGCGGGAAGAGCGCGACCACGTCGGGATGCCCGCCCCCGCGCGCCCGTCGGCACGATCCGCACGCACACCACGGCCCGGTCTCCCGGGGGCAGGTGAGCAGGGCGGCGAGCTCGACCGCGGCGAGCTCGCGGCCCATCGCCCGCGGTCCGACCAGGAGCAGGGCGTGGGCCAGCCGGTTCGCCGCAGCGGCCGCCGCGACGCGCTCGAGCGCGCCTTCGACCAGCCCGCCCCAGCGCTCGCGGTCGAGCTCCGCGTCGTCGAACCAGGTCTTCACGCCGTCGCTCATCACAGGTCCCCAACCGCCGCCACGACCCGTCGGTGGACCTCGGCCGGCTCGCCGGCGGCGTCCACCACCCGCACCCGATGGGGGTGCCGGCGGGCGAGGGCCAGGAAGCCGTCGCGGACTCCTCGGTGAAAGGCGAGCGGCTCGTCGTCGAGCCGGGTGTCGCTGGCCGGCCGGTCGGCGTTGCGGCGCCGGGCGCGGTCGATCCCGGCCTCGGGGGCGAGGTCGAGAACCACGGTGAGGTCGGGCTCGAGCCCGCCGGTGGCGAGCTCGTTGAGCTGCTCGACCCGCTCGACGCCGAACCCCCGGACCATGCCCTGATAGACGGTCGACGAGTCGGCGTAGCGATCCGAGACAACCACCGCGCCGCGCGCGAGCGCCGGCTGCACCAGCGCGAGGACGTGGTCGCGGCGGGCCGCCTCGAGCAGGAAGAGCTCGACCGCGCCGTCGGGCGTGAAGGCGGGGTCGAGGAGGATCGCCCGCACCGCCTCGGCGAGCGGGGTGCCGCCCGGCTCGCGCGTGACCACCACCTCGCGGCCCGCGGCGGCGAGTCGCTCGGCGAGCATCCGGACCTGGGTCGACTTCCCGGTCCCCTCGCCACCCTCGAAGCTGATGAACACCCCACGGCCCACGCCGGCGAGTATAGCGACGCCGCCTCGTCCCGGGATCGCAGTCGAATGAAAACCACCAAGACACCAAGAGTCTCCTCGTGCGGAACATGCCAGGAGACGAGGCGGCAGTCTGTGCCTCGCATCCTCGCCGCGGTGGGGAGAGGCCCCCGATCGAACGCTCGACGATGGAAACCAGCAGTCCCTCTTGGTGTCTTGGTGTCCTGGTGGTGAGCCTTTGGCCGGTGCCGGTCAGCCGTTGACGACCGGGAGGCGGGAGGGGCCGGTGGCGCGGAGGAAGGCCTCCTCGGCGCGGTAGGAGGAGCGCACGAAGGGCCCGGCGAAGACCTCGAGCCCGCGGGCGCGTCCCTCGGCCTCGAGCTCGTCGAACTCCTCCGGGCGCCAGTAGCGTACGACCTCGACCTGCTCCGGCGTCGGCCGCAGGTACTGGCCGATGGTGACCACCTGGCAGCCGGCCGAAGCGAGATCGCCGAGCACCTCGAGCACCTCGTCCCGACTCTCGCCGAGCCCGACCATGATCCCCGACTTGCGCAGCATCCCGGGCGCGCGCTCGGCGACCCGCTCCAGCACGTCCATCGCCCACCGGTAGCGGCCCGACCGCCGCACCTGCCGGTAGAGCCGGGGCACGGTCTCGACGTTGTGGTTGTAGACGTCCGGCCCGGCCGCGACGATCCGGTCGACCGCCGTCATGTCGCCGCGGAAGTCCGGGGTCAGCACCTCGATGGTCGGCACGCCGTCCAGTGCCCGAAGCCCCTCGATGCAGGCGACGAAGCCGGAGGCGCCGCCGTCCGGCAGGTCGTCGCGGTCGACCGCGGTGATCACGACGTGGCGGAGACCCATCGCCACCACGGCCTCGACCAGCTCGCGGGGCTCGGCCGGGTCGAGGGCGGCCGGGCGGCCGTGGGCGATCGAGCAGTAGCTGCAGCTGCGGGTGCAGACCCGGCCGTTGATCAGGAAGGTCGCGGTGCCATGGCCGAAGCACTCGGAACGGTTCGGGCAGCGCGCCTCCTCGCAGACCGTGTGGAGACCGCCGCGCCGCATGGTGCGCTTGATCTCGTGCAGCTCGCCGAGCCGCAGCTTGCGGCCCCTGATCCACTCGGGGAGAGCCGCCCCGGTGGGAATCTGGCCTCCGAAGCTCACGGTGTCACCACCCAGGAGTCGTTGAACCCCGCCGCCTGCATCCGGGCCGCGACCCGGTCCGCGGACTCGCGGTCCGGGAACGGTCCAACACGCACCTTGTACAGCATGCTTCCCGCCGGCGACCGGTGACTCGAGCACCCGTTGCCGGTCACCGCCGAAGCCGAGCCTTTCGAGCCGACCGCGGGCGTCGGCGACGGCGTCGGCATGAGACACCGCGATCACCTGCACCCAGTAGCCGACGGGCTCCGCGACCGGGGTCGGGCTCGGCCGCCGCGGCTGCGGCGTCGGGGTGGCAAGCGGCGGCCCCGGCGTCGCGGTGGCCGGAGCCGCCAGGGTCGGGGTCGAGACCGGCGGCGCCAGGGTCGGTGAAGGCAGGACGAGGTCCGGCGGCGCGACCACCACCTCGGGGATGGGCGTCGGGGTCCGGGTCGGCATGAAGGTCGGCGCCGCGATCACGTCCGCCGGGCGCAGGGTGGTCCACGCCGCCCCGTAGCCGAGCGCGAACGCCAGCACCAGGAGTAGGGCCAGGGCCACGACGAGGCCGATCAAGGTGCGGCCACTGAGGTCGATCTGGTAGTAGGTCGGTGCCATCGTCAGCCAGCCCCCGTCATTGGTCGGGCGGACGCCCCGCAGTCGCCGCGGTCGACGGCGCCCAGGGTAGCGCAGGACCGCCCAGCGCGGTCAGCTCTTGGTCTTGAAGAAGCCCTCGAAGAGCCTCAGCGGGACCGGGAAGACCATCGTCGACGCGTTCTCGGTCGAGATCTCGGTCAGGGTCTGCAGGTAGCGGAGCTGGATGGTGACCGGGTTCACGGACATCACCTCGGCCGCCTCGGCCAGCTTCTTCGAGGCCTCGAACTCGCCCTCGGCGTGGATGATCTTGGCCCGCTTCTCGCGCTCGGCCTCGGCCTGCTTGGCCATCGCGCGCTGCATGTCGGGCGGCAGGTCGACGTGCTTGACCTCGACCATCGAGACCTTGACGCCCCACGGGTCGGAGTGCTGGTCGATGATCGTCCTGCAGCCGCACGTTGAGCTTCTCGCGCTCGGACAGCAGCTCGTCGAGCTCGACCTCGCCGAGCACCGAGCGCAGCGTGGTCTGGGCCAGCTGCGAGGTGGCGTAGATGTAGTTCTCGACCTCGATCACCGCCTTGACCGGGTCCATCACCCGGAAGTAGACCACCGCGTTGACCTTGACCGAGACGTTGTCGCGGGTGATCACGTCCTGCGGCGGGATGTCGTGGACCACCGTCCGCAGGCTGATCTTGACCATGCGGTCGATGGGCCACAGCACGCAGCACCAGCCCGGGCCCCTTGGGCTCGGGCAGCACCCGGCCGAGGCGGAAGATGACGCCCCGCTCGTACTCGTTGAGGATGTTGATCCACTTGAAGAGGAGAAAGACGACGACGAAGATCGCAAGCCCCAGACCTGAACCGAACGGGACACCTGACCTCCTTCGAGAGCTCCTCACCGCTACCGCGATGGTGTTCGAACGCCCCTCGACCGCAGCCGCGGTGACGAGCACCTCTCAGCGTCGCCGGTCGGCTCGACCTCGAGCCGGCGACCGTCGATTGACACCACCCGCACCCGGCGCCCCGCGGCAGCTCGCCGCCGAGGCGACCGGGCGTCCCAGTACTCGCCGTGCACCGCGACCTTGCCCTGGGGGTCGAGGTCGCCAGGACCTCGCCCGACCTCGCCCACCAGACCTTCGTCGCCCGGTCATCGGACGCCGGCTGGTGGGCCTTGCAGCACCCGCGACAGCAGGAAGATGGTGACCGCCGCCACCAAGAGCGCAGTCGGCAGCGACCACCGCGAGGCTGACCCGCATGTCGGGGATCGGCGAGTCGAAGAGCATCAGCGAGCCGAGCACGAACGAGGCCAGCCGCCCGATGGTCAGCAGACCGTAGCTGGTCACCTTCACCTCCAGCAGGAACAGCACCAGCGCGACGACGATCAGGGCCACCCCCGCGAGGTTGACCGGTAAGCACCGACAACGAGTACAGAGCGAGCAGCATGGCGATCACCCCGACGACCCCCGGGAAGATCGCCCCGGGATGGGTCACCTCGACGTAGATGCCGAGCATGCCCGAGGCCATCAGCAGATAGGCGATGTTGGGGTTGGCGAGCACCGACAGAAAGCGCTCCGCCGGCGAGGACTCGACCTCGACCACCGTCGCGTCGGTCAGGATCGAGGGTCTCGGTCGCGGCCGTCGAAGCGGGTCACCTCGCGTACCGTCGAGCTGCCTCGCAGCAGGCCGTCGAGGTCGTCGGCGATGAGATCGATCAGGCCCGCCTCGAGCGCTTCGCTCGGCGGTGAACGAGGCGCTCTCGAGCAACCGCTTCGACCGCCTGTTCGACGTTCCGGCCGCGGGTCTCGGCGAGTCGACCGGATCATCGCCGCGGCGTCGTTGGTGGCCTTCGTCTCGAGCGTCTCGCCGGTGTCCTCGCCCTCGCCGCTCACTCGGGTGGGCGGCGCCGGTATTGGTGCCCGGCGCCATCGCCGCGACGTCGGCGGACATCAGGATGAAGAAGCCGGCCGACGCCGCGCGCGCGCCCGCCGGCGCGACGTAGCACCGCCACCGGAACGCTGCGACGGGTGATCGCGGTGGAGATCTCGCGGGTCGTGTCGAGCAGCCCACCCGGCGTGTCGAGCTCCATCACGACCAGCGCGGCCGCCTCGAGCTCGGCCTCCGCGAGCGCCCGCTCGATGAACCGCTGCGACGCCGGCTGGATCGTGTCGGCCACCACCAGCCTCACCACCTCGCCCCCGCCGACCGTACCAGCGGTCACGGCCAACGTCGCGGCCCCCACGACCACCCATCGTGTCCACTTCATTGCTCTCATCATAGGTCTCCTTCCGCCGACGAACAAGGGAACCGCTCAGTCGCTGCGGATCGCCTCCCGGAGCGCCGCCCAGGCCCGTGCCACCTCGTCCCGGGACCCGGCTGCCCGGCGATCGGGACCGTAGAGCTCGACCTCCGCCAGCTCGACCAGGCGCATCGCAGCCGAGCTCGCCGGCGGCCACCGGCGAGCGGCCGCGGCGCCGATCCGACGCACCGTGACGCTCGCGGGAAGCGGCTCGCCGAGTCGCTGGAGTCGGCGTTCCAGTCTTCTCACCGCGCTCGCCGCCGGGCGGCGCCGGCGACCGATCCGCCGCACCAGGTGCGGGCGCAGCGCCACCCGCCACCCCGCCAGCCCGAGGCCGGCCGCCGCCAGCGCCGCCAGACCGGCCGCCACCGCCGGCGAGCGCGCCGCGCCCAGCAGCGCCCCGACCGCGCTCGCAGTCAGCTCGACCTGATCGGCCAGGCCGAAGGTGAGGATGTGCCGGTCCCACGCGATCATCAACCAGTCCTTGGCGTTGCGCAGCCGATCGACGCGGCTCGGGATCTCCAGCCCCGGCACGCCTTCGCCCGGGGTCGGGTCGAAGACCTGCCATCCCTCTCGCGGCCCGAGCCAGACCTCGACCCAGGTGTGCGCGTTGGCCTGGCGCACCAGGACCTCCCGCCCGGAGGGCGTGGAGGAGCCGCCCGCGTAGCCTCCCACCATGCGCGAGGGGACACCGAGGCTGCGCAGCAGCACCACCATCGAGCCGGCGAAGTACTCGCAGTGGCCGGCACGGCCCTCGGTCAGGAACCAACCCACCGGGTCGGGCTCGAAGCGGCGCGGCGCCGCGTCCAGGGAGTAGGAGTAGTTGCGGGCGAGATAGCGTTCGACCTGCTCGGCGAGCCGGCGCGGACGATGCTCGCCGCCGGCGATCAGCTCGGCGAGCTGAGCCACCTCCGGGCTCAGCCGCGGAACGTGGAGATCGAGGTCGGCCGGTTCACCGCCGCGCACCAGGCTCCTTCGGCTGACCCACACCTCGTACCTCAACGCGCCCGCCAGACGCCGCCCGATCAGGAGCCCGCCCGCGGGGTCTCGCCACAGCGGCACCGGCGCCCGGACCGCGACCGCGCCTTCGGGCAGGAACAGGTAGCGCTCGGGCTCGAGCAGCTCGATCTCGAGCTTGACCGCGCCCCGCAGGGAGGCGTCCGGGTCGAGGCGGACCATCTCGTCGTCCCTCTCGACACGCTCGAGACCCGCCCGGCGCGGAGCCCACACCCCGGTCCGAACCAGGTCGAAGGCGGTGGCCCGCAATCGGGTCCACTGCGGCTCGACCACCACCCGCGAGGGGGCGGTCAGAACCAGCGCGACCTCGCGGGACTCCCGGATCGCTCCCACCGAGCCCAGCTCGACCGCGGTGGAGAAGCCGGAGACCGCCCGCGCGCCCCCGCTGCCGGCCACGAACGGCGAGCGCAGCCGGGGCATGGCAAGAAAGACCGGAACCGCCAGCGCGCAGGCCACCAGGCCGGCGACGGCTGCGTGCAGCGGTCGCGGACCCGCTCTCCGGCCGACCACGGCGGCCGCCGGCAGTCCGTCGAGCACGATCCGCATGCCCGCCCACCAGGCGAGCGCCGCCGAGCCGAGCAGGTAGGCGAGCAGGGTGACATGGGTCGAGGAGGCGACCGAGACCAGCCACAGCAGCGCGACCGCGGGCATGGCCCGGACCATCCCGCGGCGGTCCTCCACCAGGAGAACCCTGACCGCGGCCAGCAGCAGCAGCAGGTGGCCGAGCGGGCGCAGCGGACCGACCCGCAGCCCGGCGGCCGCGAGCACCGCCGCCAGGATCGCGATCGCGATCAGGTTCTGCGCCGTGGTCCCGAGCCGCAGCGGCCGCTCCGGGCGCGCCACCAGCCACGCCGCCGCCGCTGCGGCGGGGACCCAGAACGCAAGCAGCGTGATGCCGGTCAGGGGCAGGGGCAGGATCGCCCACGCCAGCAGGCCACCGAGCAGGCGGCGGAGCTCGCCCCGGCTCATCCCGCCGCCTCTCCGCGGCCCCGCTCCAGCCCGACCTCGGCCAGCGGACGCAGCAGGCCGCGGGCCCTCGAAGGTGAGGTCGCCGGCCCGTAGCCGGCGCTCACCCAGCGCCACGCCGACGGTCTCGCCTTCGCCCAGCCGCCGCACCACCTCCTCCGCCATCGCGCTGACCGCGGCCTCGAAGCGTTCGAGAGCGGCCGCGTCGTGGGGTCCGTCGAGCCGGGTCTGGAGCTTCAGCCAGATCGGGCCCTGACGGTAGTGCTGGCGGTCGGTCACGATCATCCGCTGCTGGCGGGCGGTCTGCTTCCAGTGCACCTGGCGGTGCTCGTCGCCGGGCCGGAAGCCCCGCAGCTGAGTGACCTCCCCCTCGCGCCCGCGGTCCCGTGCCTTGAGCGCCACCGCGCGGCCGGCGTCGTCGCCGCCGTGTGCGGTGGCGCCCCGCACCAGG
Organism: uncultured Acidobacteriota bacterium; assembly: GCA_963714745.1. GTDB lineage: Bacteria > Acidobacteriota > Thermoanaerobaculia > Thermoanaerobaculales > Sulfomarinibacteraceae > CAVQPK01. The sequence continues at coordinate 1,844,740 of CAVQPK010000002.1, read as the reverse complement.
CGGGGGTAGACCAGCAGCGCGCCGCCCACCTCGACCCGCTTGGACTTGAGGAAGAAACCGAGCGGCAGCAGAACCTCGAGCCGCCAGGGGCCGATCTCGGTCCAGCCCCGTCGCGGCAGGACCATCTCGACGCCGTGGCGCACCGACCGTCCTCCGGCGAGCAGCGGCTCGACCAGCAGCGGCCGCCCGCGATGGTCCCGCACCACCAGTCCGTAGGCCGGCAGGCGCGAGGTGTTGTGAAGCGTGATCGCGAACGGCGCCGGGCGGCCGGCATAGGCCTCCCGCGGCCGCTCCACCTGGACCACGACGCCCCCCAGCACCTGCCGCGACCAGGCGCCGGACACCGCATAGCTGCCGAGGGCGAGGCCGAGCACCATCATCAAGGAGTTGTTGCCGGTGTTGACCGCCGCCAATCCCACCACCACCACCAGCACCAGGAACACCACCCCCCACCGGGTGATGCGGAGGCCGAAGCCCGGATAGCGTTCGCGCCACCCGCTCGGCGCCCGAAGACCTGCTGCCGGCGCACCGCCGCCGTGTCGGCGCACGGCTGCCATGCTCACCTCGGAACCGGCAGCTCGTCGAGCAGTGCGCGGACCATCGCCCGCTCGCGTCGGCTGCGCTCCCACCCGTCGCCCACCGGGGGGTCGGCGAGCAGGATCCGGTGTGCGAGCACCGGCTCGGCGGTCTCCTGGAGGTCGTCGGGAATCACGAACGGGCGGCCCCGGACCAGCGCCAGAGCCTGGGCCGAGCGGTGCCAGGCGAGCACGCCCCGGGTGGAGATCCCGAGCGCCAGGGCCTCGTGACTGCGCGAGCGCTCCGCCACGTCGAGCACGTAGTCGGCCAGACTGTCGGCGACGTGCACCTCGCTGACGCGGTGCTGGAGGGCGACCACATCGGCGGCCGAGAGCACCGGCTCGAGCAGCTCGAGCTCGGGCTCCGCCCCACCCGAGGCGAGCAGCTCGCGCTCCGCCGCACGCGGCGGGTATCCCATCGACAGCCGCATCAGAAAGCGGTCGAGCTGCGACTCCGGGCAGCGGGTAGGTTCCGGTCGACTCGACCGGGTTCTGGGTGGCGACCACCAGGAACGGCTCGACCAGCCGGTGCCGGGTCCGCTCGACCGTCACCGCCTGCTCGCTCATCGCCTCGAGCAGCGCCGACTGGGTGCGCGGGGTGGCGCGGTTGATCTCGTCGGCCAGCACCACGTGGGCGAAGAGCGGTCCGGGGAGGAACTCGAAACCGCCGCTCTCCTGGCGGAAGACCGAGATCCCGATCACGTCCGACGGCAGCGTGTCGGAGGTGAACTGGATACGGTGGAACTCGAGCTGCGAGCGAGCGCGCCAGCGCCTGGGCGAGGGTGGTCTTGCCCACTCCCGGGCACGTCCTCGAGCAGCACGTGTCCGCGCGCCAGAAGCGACGCGATCAGGGCGTCGACCAGCTCGGCACGCCCGCGGTAGACCCGCAGGACCGACGCCCGCAGCCGGTCGAGCTGGCCCAGGACGGTGGGTGTGACGGGGTTCACGGGGCAGACTCGTTTCGTTGCCGGTTGGTGTCGTCCATGCTCTCTCCTGGGGGTACTACGGCCCGGCGCCGGGTCGCGTTGCGGCACCACGGACCCTACGGGGAACGCTCTGCGGGCGGGGATTCATCCTCGACTCTGCTCTGCCGCTCGAGAATCACGACCCTCGACGCGCCCCCGACGAGGTCGCGGACCACCCGCAGACCGCCGGCACCGGCACCGAGATCGGCCCGCGCCGGGCACTCCAGACAGGCGACGCCGTGCGCGGACAGCACGCCGCTCGAGCGCGCAGCGATCAGCGCTTCGAGACCTTCCCGCCACGACTCGAAAGGCGGGTCGGCCCACACGAGGTCGAAGCTCGCGGCCCGCCGCGACAAGACCCCGACGGCGGCCACCGCGGGCCGGACCATCAGCTCCACCTCCGGCGGACCCGTACCGAGCGCTGCGAAGTTCGCCTCGATCAGCCGTGCGGCGCTCCGGTGGCGCTCGACGAAGACGACCCGGGACGCCCCGCGCGACAGCGCCTCGAGACCGACCGCCCCGGTCCCTGCGAAGAGATCGAGCACCACGGCCCCGACCACCCGGTCGCCGAGCACCGCGAACGCCCGCTCGCGCATCGCGTCGGGGGTCGGCCGCAGCGGCATCGCCCGGCCCGGTCCGCGCAGCTGCCGCGACCGCCACCTCCCGCCGGTGATTCTCACGGCGGTTCTTCGGGCAGGACACGCAGGATCACCCGGTCCCGGATTCCGGCCGCCACCACCTCGATCATCGGCGTCTCCAGGTACTCGATCACGATCGTGCCGTCCTCGCGCACGTCGGAGACCCGGGCCACGTGCCCGTTGAGCAGCTCGACCACGTCGCCCCGCCGGGGACGCCACTCGCGCAGCGCCTCCGCCGACGGGCTGGCCTCGAGCACCACCCGTTCGAGGTCGTCGAGGGTCGCCACCAGCCGGGCGGCGGCCAGCTCGAGGGTGTCGATCGGGGCGTACTCGATCCGCCGCGGCGCCCCCGGTCCGATCCACAGGTCGATGACTGCGGTCGACTCGCGGGTCCGGACCGCGCTCCGGACCTGATCGGGCTCGGCCTCGACGGCATCCCGCTCGATCGCCGCCAGATAGGCGATGAAGGCCGCCTCGTCGAGGGTCAGCCGGGAGACCTGCACCTGTACCCCGGCCTCCCGCACGGCGACCACGGCGACCCGGTTGGAGAACAGGGAGATACGGATCGCGCGTTCGCGCAGCACCACCGTGCGCTCGACGATCGGGGACGGAGTGGTCACCGGGGTCACGGTGGGCGTCGGCGCCATCAGCGCCGCGACCAGCAGCAGCGGACCCATCACTCGGGCTCCTTCCGGGCCGCCGACTCCCGCGCCGCGCGGCGTGCGAACGCGAGCGCCTCGGCCTCGCCGATCTCGCCGTCGACCATCGCGTCCCGGGTGCGGCGCAGGGTCTGCCCGATCCACCGTCCGGGCGGTACCCCGGAGGCCACCAGGTCGGCACCGGCCACCGGCGGCCGCACCCTCGCCGCCGCGCCGACAGCGTCGGCGATCCGCCGCCGATCCTCGAGCTCGAGCCCGGCCATCGCGAGCAGAATCGCCTCCACCGGCTGTCGCTCCACCGCCCTCACCCGGGCCGACCGGGGCTCGAGCCCGGCGGCCTCCCGCACCTCCTGGACCTCGGCACTGAGCGCCACCAGGCGGCGGCGGAGCGTGTCGCCCACCGCGAGCCGGTCGGCCAGCCGCTCGGCGACGCCGTCGTCCTGGTGCAGGACCAGCGCGCCCAGCCACAGCATCCAACCGAGCGGGGCGGGCCCGAACCCGTCGAGCCGCCACCACGCCGTCTGGCCTGCCAGCTCGAGGGTGAACCGCTCCGTTTCGCGGCTCCAGCCGAGGTCCGGGGAGACGGCCCGCAGCAGGCCGAGCTCGGCGAGCAGGGCGAGCGACTGGGCCGGCCGGTCCTCGGCCAGAAGGGCCTCGAGCTCTCGCCGCAGCCGCTGCCCCGAGAGCCGCTCGAACACGCCCTCGCGGACCGCGGTGTGGATCAGCTCCCGGGTATCGGGCGCAAGTGCGAAGCCGAGCCGGCCCGCGTAGCGCACGGCGCGGATCGCGCGGGTCGGGTCGTCGATGAAACTGAGCGAGTGCAGCACCCGGATCTCGCGGCGCTGGATGTCCTTGCGGCCACCGAAAAAGTCGACCAGCTGGCCGTAGCGGTCTCCGGTCAGCACCACGGCGAGGGCGTTGATGGTGAAATCGCGGCGGTAGAGGTCCTGCCGGATGAGCGAGGTTTCGACATCGGGCAGGGCGGCGGGCGTGCGGTAGAACTCGGTCCGCGCCGAGGCGACGTCCACCCTCCGGCCGTCGGGAAGGGTCACCGCGGCGGTGAGAAAGGGCTGGTGGGGGTGGCACCGGCCGCCGTGACGCCCGGCCAAAGCGCGGGCGAACGCGATGCCGTCGCCCTCGACCACCAGGTCGAGGTCCTCGTTCGGCCGCTTGAGCAGCAGATCGCGCACCATGCCGCCGACCAGGTAGACCGAGATGTTCTGCTCGGCCGCCACCGCCGGCACCGACTCGAGCACCGACCGCACCCATCCCGGGGCGAGGTCCCGCAGCAGGCCGCCCACCGGCTGGCTGACTGCGCGGGCGGCGGCCATCCGGTTGTCGAGCCCGGACCCGACCTCGTGCTGACGCCCGAACAGCCTGCGGAACAGCTCCATCCGGGTGATCAGGCCGACCGGCCTGCCGTCGACCTCGACCACCACGAAGCGAAACGAGCGCTCGAGGAAGAGGGTGCCGAGCTCGCCCAGGGGGGTGTCGGCCGGGACCGTCGGCACCTCAGGCTGCATCACGGTCTCGACCGGCCGGTCGTCGAGCCGGTGGGACAGCGCCCGGTCGAGGATCTGACGCGTGACCACACCGATGAGCTCGCCGGCGCCGTCGGCGACCGGCAGCGCGTTGACCCGCAGCTGGTTGATCCGGTCCTTGGCCTGGGCCACGGTGGCTCCGGCGGCGACCGTGAAGATCCGCCGCACGGCGATGTCGAGGGCACGGTGCTCCGGCGGCATCGCCTCCTCGAGCGCGGCGCGGAGCCGTTCCCGGACCTCGACCGCGGTCAGCCCGGAGACCCGCGCCGAGGCCGCCGTGGCGTGGCCGCCGCCACCGAAGCGCTGGGCCACCGCCCCCAGGTCGAGCCCTTCGACCCGCGAGCGCAGGATCAGGTTGACCTGGCGCTGCCCGACCAGCATCGCGATCGCGACCGGCAGGTCGAAGGTCTCCATCCACCGGTGCACCACGTAGGCCGCCTCCTCGTGGTAGCGGTCGACCTCGACCAGGGTGATCGCCACCGGGACGCCGTGGACCCGCAGCTCCTCGGCGTTGTCGACGAAGCGGTAGAGGAGCTCGAAGTGCTCCGGCTCGAGCCCCCGCTGCACCCACCGGCGGACCCAATCGAGGGTACCTCCCTGATCGAGCAGCCAGGCCGCGGTCCGCAGGTCCTCGGCGGTGGTGTCGCGGTAACCGAGCGCGCCGGTGTCCTCGTAGATGCCCATCAGCAGCAGCGAGGCCTCCTCCGGGGTGGGCGCGACCCCGCGCTCCGCGAGCAGCTGCGCGAGCAACGTGCAGGTCGCCCCGACCGGGCGCTCGAAGACCTCCTTCGCACCCAGCGCCTCGACCTCGCCGACGTGGTGGTCGATCAGGGTCACCGGGCAGCCCTCGCGCAGGATCAGCTCCCAGGCCTCGCCGAGCCGGGCCGGGTTGCGGGTGTCCACCACCACCGCGTGCTCCCAGCGCCGCCGCCGGGCCTCGCGCAGCTTGAGCTCCGGGAACGGCCACCGGACCGCGGCCAGGAACCGCCGCACCGCGGCCTCCTGGGAGCCGGGGAAGAGCACCCGGGCGCCGGGGTACAGCCTCACCGCCACGCACGCCGCCGCGAACGCGTCGAAGTCGGCCGACAGGTGGGTGGTGATCACCCGCACACTTCCATTATGGGCCGGAAGGGGAGGAAGGAGCGTCGCGGAGACCAACCATCTGCCCGTGGGGGCGGAGCGCGTTTCCGCCCGTGGCACGGGAGCAGGCCAGCTGCGCCCGCAGGGTGTTCCTGGTCGCCAATCCTGGATCGGCGGGCCACGAGTGACGGTGGTTGTCTCCTACGCCCCGCTGCACAGGGTGGCCAGGGTGCGCTCGACTTCGGCCACAGCGTCGGGGCGCAGGACCTGGCGCTTGAGCCCGTCGGCGCGCAGGCTCAGCTCCACCTCGCCCTTCTCGAGCCCGCGGGCGCCGACCACGACCCGGAGCGGGAAGCCGATCAGGTCGATGTCGTTGAACTTCACGCCCGGGCCGCTCGTCGCGGTCGTCGTAGAGCACGTCGACCCCGGCTGCGAGGAGCTCGGCGTAGAGCGCGTCGGCCGCCTCGACCACCTCGGGCCGGTCGGCGTTGAGCACCGCGAGCACGCACCTCGTAGGGCGCCAGGGGCAGCGGCCAGATGATGCCCTTGTCGTCGTGGTTCTGCTCGATCGGCGGCGGCCACGGTGCGGCCGATGCCGAGGCCGTAGCAGCCCATGATCATCGGCTGCTCGCCGCCCTCGGCGTCCTGGTAGTCGCAGCGCCATGGCCTCGGAGTACTTGGTGCCGAGCTTGAAGATGTGGCCGACCTCGATGCCGCGCCTCTCCTCCAGGGTGCCGGCGCAGCGCGGGCACGGGTCGCCGGCGCGGGCCGAGCGTGAGGTCGGCCACCGCGACGGGGGCGAAGTCGCGGCCGGGGACGACCCCGACCAGGTGGGTGTCGGCGCGGTTGGCGCCGGTCGCGGCCACCGCATGGTCCATCACCGCGGGGTCGGCCAGGACCCGCACGCCCGCTGAGCCCGACCGGCCCGGAGAAGCCCTGGCGGCCGCCGGTCACCTCGAGGATCCTCTGCCTCGGAGGCGAGCTGCAGGTGCAGACAGTCGAGGGCGTTCTTGAGCTTGACCTCGTTGACCTCGAGGTCGCCGCGCATCAGCACCGCGACGTACTCGTTCGTCGGTCTCGAAGATCAGGGTCTTGATCAGGTGCGCGGGGTGCGATGCCCAGGAAGTCGGCGACCTCCTCGACCGAGCGCATGCTCGGGGGTGTCGACCGCCTGCGGTGCCTCGGGGCGGTCGCGGGGCCACTCGGGCGCCGGTGCGACGGCGCCCGGTCTCCGCCTTCTCGACGTTGGCGCCGTAGCCGCAGGCGGCGCAGGAGACGATCGCGTCCTCGCCGGTGTCGGCGAGCACCATGAACTCGTGGGACTCCGAGCCGCCGATGTTGCCGGTGTCGGCCTCGACCGGCGTGTAGCCGAGCCCGCAGCGCTCGAAGATCCGGCGGTAGGCCGCCTCCATCGCCCGGTAGGCGAGGTCGAGGTCGGCGGCGTCGACGTGGAAGGAGTAGGCGTCCTTCATGATGAACTCGCGCCCGCGCATGAGCCCGAAGCGGGGGCGGATCTCGTCGCGGAACTTGGTCTGGATCTGGTACAGGTTGACCGGCAGCTGGCGGTACGAGGTCACCGCCCGGCGGACGATGTCGGTGATCACCTCCTCGTGCGTCGGGCCGAAGCAGAAGTCCCGGTCGTGGCGGTCCTTGAGCCGCAGCAGCTCCGTCCCGTACTTGGCCCAGCGCCCGGACTCCTGCCACAGCTCCGCCGGCTGCACCGCCGGCATCACCAGCTCGGCCGAGCCGGCGCGCTCCATCTCCTCGCGCACGATGCGCCTCGAGCTTGGCGATCGATCGCCAGCCCAGCGGCAGGTAGGTGTAGATCCCGGCCGCGACCTTGGAGATCAGCCCGGCGCGGGTCATCAGCCGGTGGGAGACCACCTCGGCGTCCGACGGGTCCTGGCGCAGCGTGTGGATGAAGGTCTGGGTCCAGCGCATCGTGTCGAGCCTCCTCAGGAACGGGTACGGACGGGTCGCTCGTGGGGTCCGAGCAGAGCGCCGAGCTGGCGCACGTGGCCGAGAAGCTCCTCGTCGAGGCCGGCGGACGGCTTGCCCCGCGCAGCCTCGAGCGCGGCCTCGGCGCCGCCGGCATCGCCGGCCCCGAGCCGGGCGACCGCGAGCTGGCGCAAGAGCCCCGGCTGAGGCGCCAGCCGAACCGCCTGCTCGAGGGCCTGGACCGCCTCCCGGTATCGGCCGCGCTTGAGCGCGATCGCACCGATGGCCCCCAGAGGGTAGTGGCGGAGCTCGCGGGGGGTGCTCTCCAGGGCCTCGCGGGCGAGCTCGCGGGCGGCCTCGAGGTCGTCGCCGAGGTCGGCCTCGATCAGGGCGAGCTCGTACGCGGCCATGCTCCGCGCCAGGGGATCGGACCCGTCGGAGTACAGCCGTCGCGCGAGCCGTCGCGCCGCCAGCGGCCGGGAGGCGTGGCGCAACGACTCCAGCAGGGCGACCACCGCCGCGGCCCGGAAGGGCACCCCGGCGTCGTCCCGCAGCAGGTGATGGGCGTGGCCGACGGCGGCGCGGGCGCGGCCGACGGCGGAGGCGAGCAGGGCGGCGGTGGCGCGCAGGCCTGCCTCGCCGGGCGCCGCCTCGATCGCTGCCAGGTACAGCCCGAGGGCCTCGTCGCCGTGACCCCGCTCGAGCGCGCCTTCGGCCCGCTCGACCAGCCTCGCGGCCCCGGCGGGCAGATCGGCGGCCGCGCGGCCGCTCAGCAGGCGCACGGTCTCCTGGTACCGCAGGCGCTGCGGGTCGAGCCGCAGCACCTGGTGAAAAGCCTCCATCGCCCTTCGCGTCCAGCCTCGCCGAAGGCAGGCGAGCCCGAGGTGGTAGAGGGCGTCCTCGAACTCGGGGTCGAGCTCGACCGCCCGTCGAACGCGGTGATCGCGAGCACCGGCTGGTCGAGGTGCAGCCGGCAGACGCCCTCGAGGTACCGCGCCTGGGAGGTCTCCTCGCGCTCCAGGCTCGACTCGAGGTGGCCGAGCGCGAGCGCGTGACGCCCGCGCAGCACGTTCACGGCGCCGAGTGTGAAGCGGGGCAGGAACGACTCGGGCGAGATCGCCCGGGCGCGCTCGAGGGCGTCTTCGGCCTCGTCCCATCGCCCCAGGTCCGAGGCCACGGTGCCGAGGTAGATCAGGGTCTCGTAGTGGGGAGCGCGCAGCTCCAGCACCTTCTTGAACGCGAGCCGCGCCGCCTCGAGGTCTCCGGTCGAGAACGCCACCTCGCCGACGAAGCTCCACAGCTCGTCGTTGTCGGGCGCCATCCCGACCAGCTCGGCGAGCAGCGAGGCGGCCTCGTCGACCTGGCCGCCGACCACCGCCAGCTCGAGGGCGCGCAGCCGGCGGCGGAACCTCGGCGTCGCCGCGCCCCGGTGCTCGGCCAGCGAACGGATGCGGACGGCGCGGTCACGGAAGCGTTCGGCGAGGTCCCGCTCCAGCAGCTCCTGGTCGACCAGGCGCTCCCAGCCCTCGACCACCTCGGTGCGCGACACGATCCCCTGCCCCTCGAGCAGCCCGCCGAGGGTCTGCACCCCGGCATGGGTGACGGTGAGGTTGTGCTCGATCTGAGCCAGCCGCTCACCCGCCGCGGCGAGCGCCGAGGCCAGCTGGCGCACACTCTTCTCGAGCGACGAGATGCGCTCCAGGAGGTGCTCCTCGAGCTCCTCCTGAGCCTCGAGGATGAGCTCCTCGGTGGCCTCGTCGCCGTCGTCGACCACCCCCGAGATGACCATCAGGCGGGTCCCGCAGCGCACGCACGCCTCCCGTGACGTCGGGATTGGCGGCGCCGCAGAACTGGCACAGCACCGGGATCACTCCGCCGGGTACTCGTAGAAGCCGCGACCCGACCTGCGGCCGAGGCGACCGGCGTCGACCATCTTGACCAGCAGCGGACACGGCCGGTACTTGGGGTCGCCGAGCCCCTCGTGGAGGCTGCGCAGCACCGCCAGGCAGCTGTCGAGGCCGATCAGGTCGGCGAGCGCCAGCGGCCCCATCGGGTGATTCGCACCGAGGGTCAGCATGCGGTCGATCGAATCTGCGTCCGCGACACCCTCAGAGAGCGCGAAGATCGCCTCGTTGATCATCGGCATCAGCACACGGTTGGCGACGAAGCCCGGGTGATCGAGGCATACGACCGGGGTCTTGCCGAGCCGCTCGGCGAGCCTCGTCACCGCGTGCACGCTGGCGTCGGAGGTCTCGAGCCCGCGCACCACCTCGATCAGGCGCATCGCCGGCGCCGGGTTCATGAAGTGCATGCCGATCACGCGGTCCGGGCGCGCGGTCAGCGCCGCCAGCCGGGTGATCGGGATCGCCGAGGTATTGGAGGCGAGAATGGCCTCCGGACCGCAGGTCGCGTCGAGCTGCCGGAAGATCTCGGCCTTGATCTCGAACCGCTCCACCGCGGTCTCGATCACCAGCTGCGCCGCAGCGTGGTCGGCGAGCCGGGCCGAGCTGCGGATTCGTCCGAGCGCCGCCTCGCGGTCCCCGGCCGAGAGGCGCCCCTTCTCCACCCGAGCCCCGAGCTGGCGCGCCACCAGCGCCACGCTCCGGCCGAGCGCCTCGTCGTCGATGTCGGTGAGCACGACCTCGAGGCCGGCGACCGCCGCGACCTCGGCGATGCCGCTGCCCATCTGTCCGGCGCCGACGACTCCCAGGGTTCGGATCTCCATCCAGGACCTCCGATCAGCGGCCGACGTCGGCCGCACCGGTCCCGACGGCGTCGATGCACGCCCCTCGAGGCGACGGGCAACCGGCTGTGGTCAGCATCGTTCGGAGTCCGGGATCGGGCGGGCGCGGCCGCAGCCGCGCGGCCTCACAGCAGCGCGTCCAGCTTCGCCTGCAGGCTCTTCTTGTCGGCCACCCCGACCACCCGGTCGGCGACCTTTCCGTCCTTGATGAAGAGCAGGGTCGGAATCGCCTGGATCCCGAACTGCACGGCGGTGTCCCGATTCGAGTCCACGTCGAGCTTGGCCACGACGACACGGCCGTCGTACTCTTCGGCGAGCTCCTCGACCACAGGTGCAACGTTGCGGCAGGGGCCGCACCACACCGCCCAGAAGTCCACCAGCGCGGGCTTCGAGGCCTTCATGATCGTGGTCTCGAAGTCGCCGTCAGTCACCGGGATTGCCTTGCCAGCCATGCACTGCCTCCGTTCGGAAACGCGCCCGAAACCGGCGCGCGGACATGGTACTACATCCGGATCACGGCCCTCGCCTCGCCACGTGTAGACTTCCGACGGAGGAGCCGATGACCTGGTCGCCGCCTTACCTGAGCTTTCTCGGCTATGACAACCCACCCCGCCCCGAGGAGGCGCGGATCCGGGTGCTGCCGATCCCCTACGACCTGACCACCTCCTACCAGCCCGGCGCACGCCGCGGGCCGCTGGCCGCGATCGAAGCCTCGACCCACATGGAGTGGTACGACGAGGAGCTCGAGGCGGAGACCGGCGAGATCGGCATCGCCACCCTCGCGCCGCTGGAGCCGGAGACGACCGGCCCGGCGGCAATGATGGCACGTATCGAGGCTGCGGCCTGGCAGTGGGTCGACCGCGACCGCCTGCTGGTCGGCCTCGGCGGCGAGCACTCGGTGACCGCCCCTCTGGTGGCCGCCCACCGTGCCCTGTGGCCGGAGCTGACCGTGCTCCAGATCGACGCCCACGCCGACCTCAGGGCCGACTTCGAGGGCAGCCCCCACAACCACGCCTCGGTGATGCGGCGGGTGGTCGACGGCGGCACCCGGGTCGTCCAGGTGGGCATCCGCTCCCTGACCCGCGCCGAGCACGAGCTGATCCGCAGTTCCGACCGGGTCACCACCTTCTTCGCCCGCGAGATCGGTGACCGGCCGGCCGTACAGTGGGCCGCCGACGTGGTCGACGCGCTCGCCGAGCACGTCTACCTCACAGTGGACGTCGACGGGTTCGACCCGTCGATCATGCCCGGCACCGGAACCCCGGAGCCCGGCGGCCTCAGCTGGCGTCAGGTGGTCGACCTGCTCGAGGCGGTCGCCGCCCGTCGCACGCTGGTCGGCGCCGACGTGGTCGAGCTGGCGCCTCTGCCCGGACAGGTGGGGGGGGACTTCCTGGTGGCGCGCCTCGCCTACCGGATCATGGGCCTGGCGGCGCGTCAGCGCGGCTGGCTCTAGGGTCCTGCAGGCCGCAGGCTGGGGCGCGCCGACACGTGGTTCGGAGCGTTCGCGGGGCCTGCGCGCTCAAGGGCCCTGCGTCGGGGATCGGGTCGGACCCTCCGCAACGCGATCCCGGCCCTGTGGCGCTCGGGACGGCGCGGCAGGTGACCCGGCGCACACCTTCGGCCTGGCGGCAGGGACGGGGTCCGGGTACCCTGAGACACGGTCCCATGGGAGGTCCCCAATGTTCCGCAGCGCCGCCATGCTCGCAGCCCTCGTCGTGGTCCTCGCGTTCCCGGTCTCGGCCCAGGAGGTCGAGCAGCGCGATGCCGCGGGCAACCCGTATCCCTGGCCGACCTGCCGCGTCGTGCCGGCGATGGGCCGTACCCTGACCGACGCCCTCGACCGGCGGTGGGTGACCGAGATGGACCTCGCCAACGTCGGCGACGAGCCCACCCGGGTGTCGCTGGCGCTGCTGTTCCGGGGCGAGGACAACAGCCTGGCGCCAATCGCCATCCTGGCGCCGATCGCGCCCGGCGCCTCGATCCGCGTCGACGACGTCGCGGCCCTGGTGCTGGAGCGGATCTGGCAGCCCTTCCTCGGCGGGCTGGTCATCTGCGCCGAGTCGTCGCCGGTCGAGGCCGTGACCCGCACCGCGTGGCTGCGTCCCGGCGAGGGCACCGTGGGCCAGGCGATCCCTGCGCTCGCCTTCGGCGAGTCGCTCACGGCGGGCCGGACCGCCCACCTGCTCGGCCTCAGAGAGAACCTCGACTTCCGTACCCACGTCGGGGTCTTCAACCCGAACACCGAGACGGTGACGGTTCGCATCCGGCTGGTTGCACCGGACGGCTCGACCGTCGTCACCCTGCTCCGGGAGATCGCCCCCCTGTCGCAGATCCAGCTCAACCGGGTGCTCGGGATCTACGGTCTCGAGACCGGCCGGGCCGAGGTGTCCTGCGACGACGCCGGCGTCTACCCCTACGCGACCCGGGTCGACAACCGGACCAACGACTCGGCGTGGATCCCCTTCCGGAGGGAGTGACCAGGCTCGCGGCCGTTACCGCGTGCCGGCGTCCTCGAGCAGCGCCCGCGCGACCTTCTCACCGTAGAGCACGGCGTAGTTCTGGCCCCGGTCCTCGGGGTAGATCTGGGCCATGGAGCACAGGTAGAGGCCGGGCACCGGGCTGCGCAGCGCGGGAATCCGGTCCCGGTAGCCGACCGTCACCACCGGCTGCGCGTAGTCGGCCCGGAAGTGGTGGACGGCGCGGATCCACGAACGGTCGAAGGCGGGGTTGACCCGCGCCAGGGCCGGGAGGTAGGTCTCCAGCACCTCCGCCCTGGGCGCCCTGAACAGCGGGTTGTCGGGAAACATGTAGTTCGAGATGTAGAGGATCCGGACGCCGCCATAGCGCTCGGCCGGAATGTAGTTGGTGTGCTCGATGAGTCCGCCGAAGGGCATCTCCGGGTCGGCGATGTTGAGCCAGTAGTACGGCGTCAGCGAACGGTCGAGCTCGAGCACGGTGCAGATCGCCCCGGTCGCCCGCAGTGCGCGGAGACTGGCGGCCTCGTGCTCGGGCAGCAGGTGGGCGGCGATCTCGAGGTAGTCGGGCACGGGCGCCGCGACCACCACCCGGTCCGCATCGGCCTCGCCGGTCCGCGTGACCACCCGGAAGCCGCGCCCGGCGCGCTCGACCCGCCGCACCGGGTCCGCGAAGTGGAAGCTGCCCCCGGCGGCCTCCACCCGGTCCCGGAGCGCGTCCACCAGCCTGCCGAACGAACCCCGCATGTAGCCCAGCCGCTCGCCCATCCCGGACGCCGACCGGGACCGGCCGCGGAGCGAGATCTTGCGCCACAGCCACACCATCGCGACCCGCTCGGCGTCGTCGGCGAACTTCTGCTCGAGCAGCGGGCCCCAGACGGTTCGCCAGGCGCGCTCGCCCTGGTGGTGCTTGAGCCACTCGGCCGCGGTCACGTGCTCGAACGGCTCCGGCTTGCGGCAGCGCTGCAGGTAGAGGGTCCAGAGGGCGAAGCGCAGCTTGCCGGCCAGCCCGAGCGGCGCCAGACGGAGCAGGGCGGCCGGGGTCCCGAAGTCCCACAGCCGGCCCTCGGTCCAGATCCCCATGCGTGAGGGCAGCCACTCGATCTGGTTCGCGAGCCCGAGCTCGGCGGCCAGGCGCACGTAGTCGGTGTCGGTGGTGAAGAGGTGATGGTAGAACGCCTCCAGCGGCTCGCCGCCGACCTCGAACGCCCGTGCGAGCCCGCCGGCGCCCGGGTAGCGCTCCCACACGCGGACCCGATATCCTGCCTCTGCCAGGCGCAGCCCGGCCGTCATCCCCGCCAGACCGGCGCCGACGACCGCGACCGTCTCGACCATGAACGCACGCTACCCGACGCATCCGGTGCCGTCAAAGAGGACGGCCGTCTTCTACGCCACCTACTTCGGCGTGCTGGGAGTGGTGTTGCCCTTCCTCGGGCCGTACCTGGCCTCGCGGGGGCTCGGCGGCGTGGGCATCGGGCTCGCCACCGCCGCGTTCTCGCTGCCCAAGCTGGTCTTCGCCCCGGTCCTCGGCCTGCTGGTCGACCGCGGGCGGTGGTTCCGGGGCCTGCTGACCGCCCACGTCGGCCTGTCGGCCCTCGCGGCGTTCGCGATCGCCTGGATCGTGGTCCCCTGGACCTACGCCCCGGCGCTGTTCCTGATCGGCGTCGGCTACGGGACGGTGCTGCCGCTGGTGGAGGCGACGGTGCTCGAGCGCCTGCCCGGTCCCGGCTACGGCGCCCTGCGCCTGTGGGGCTCGGTCGGGTTCGTCCTCCTCGCGACCGCCTCGGGCGCCGTCCTGGGCGGCCGGCTCGGGGCCTTCCCGTTCGCGGTCGGGGCCGCCCTGCTGGCCCTGCTCGTCTCGTGCGCCCCGTTCGAGCGCGCGGCGCAACCGACGGCCACGGCTCGCGGACGGACCCGCGCCACCGGAGCACTCGTCGCCCTGCTCGCCCTGCTGACCCTCCACCAGGTCAGCCACGGCCCGTACTACGCGTTCTTCTCGCTGCGCGTGGCGGGGGCGGGCTACGGCGCCGTCGCGATCGCCGCGCTCTGGTCCGCCGGGGTGATCGCCGAGCTGGTCGCGTTCCGCGCCGGGGCGACCCTCGAGCGGTCGTTCGGGTTGAAACGCCTGCTCGGGGCTGCGCTGGTGCTGACCCCTGTGCGTTGGCTGCTGCTCGCGCTGCCGCCGACCGCCCCGGTGCTGGTGCTCGCCCAGATCGGCCATGCGGCGACCTTCGCGGTCGCCCATCTGGCCGGAATCCAGCTCGTGCAGCGTGCCGCTCCCGCCGGGGCGGCCAGAGCCACCCAAGCCCTGTACTCCGGGCTCGCGTTCGGTCTCGGCGTGGTGGCGGGCACTGCGCTCGCCGGTCCGGCCTGGGCCGCGTGGGGCGGCGCCGGGACGTTCCTCGCGGCCGCCATCCTCTCCGCCGCCGTGGCCGCGGCCTGGCCGTGGGTCTCGAAACGGCTCGAAACCGCGCCGATCGCCCCTTGACAGACCGCCTTGTTGATATACTCCGGCAGTCCCTGCGTTCAGACGGACGCAACGGAGATCTGTGGCCCTGGGCAAAGGAGGAGGATCATTCGGAAGTACGCGTTTCGCGAGGACCCCGAGAAGCCGCAGGTGCGCATCAACGAGCGCATCCGGCTCTCTCCCGTGAGGCTGATCGACGACGAAGGCAATCAGGTCGGCGTCGTCCCCGTCGACGAGGCGCTCGGCCTCGCCCGCTCGAAGGGCCTCGACCTGGTCGAGGTCGCGGGCAACACCCGCCCGATCGTCTGCAAGATCATGGACTACGGTCGGTTCCGCTACGAGCAGGAAAAGAAGGCGCGGGAGGAGAAGCGGAAGCAGCACTCGGTCGACGTCAAGGAGGTGAAGTTCCGTCCGAACATCAACCCCCACGACTTCGAGACCAAGGTGCGCATGGCGGAGAGGTTCCTCGAGGACGGCAAGCACGTCAAGGTGACCATCATGTTCCGCATGCGCGAGCTGCGCCGTCCCGAGAACGGTTACGAGATCCTGCGACGGGTCCGCGAGAGTCTGGCCGACGTGGCCAAGGTCGACCGCGAGCCGTCCAAGGAGCTCGAAGGCCGAGACCTCACGATGGTCCTTCGCCCCCAGAAGAAGTAGCCGGCTCCTTCACCCGCGGCGGATCGCCGGCGATCCCCCTCCGCCGCGAGGCGGCCTCTGCGGATGACGGGGCCCGCCCGTGGCGTACTCCATCACATCCTTCGTCCAGGTTCCGTCGCGCGACCCGCAGGTTGCGCAACATCTGCTGCCAGCGGATGCGCCGCAGCGCGCTGCCCGAGCGCCACTGCAGCCAGCCCGCCTCGTCGAGCCGCTCGAGCTCGGCGAGCTGAGGCCGGAATCGGTGCGGAGCAGGAGCGAGCTCGGGATGGAGATCCGCGGGGGCGCGCCGGGTCCACGGGCACACCTCGTTGCAGATGTCGCAGCCGGCGACCATCCGCCCTGCCGCCTGGGCGAGGTCGGCCGGCACCGGGCCACGATGCTCGACCGTCAGGTAGGCGATGCACCGCCGGGCGTCCAGCACCCGCGGGGCCGGAAAGGCGCCGGTCGGGCAGGCGTCGAGGCAGGCGGTGCAGCGGCCGCAGTGCTCGCTCGTCGGCGGGTCGGGCTCGAGCTCGACATCGGTCAGGAGCAGGCCGAGAAAGAGCTCGGACCCGAACCGGCGGTTCAGCAGCATGGTGCTCTTGCCGATCCACCCGAGCCCGGCGCGCGCCGCCCATTCCCGCTCCAGCGCCGGTGCGGTGTCCACCGCGGGACGCCACCCGCAGCCCGGCGCCTCGGCGCCGAGCCATCGCCCGAGCCGGACCAGTCGGCGCCGCAGCACGTCATGGTAGTCCCTGCCCCAGGCATACCGCGAGATCCACACCCGGTCGCCAGGCAACGGATCGGTCGACGGCGGCAGCGAGCTGCGGTAGCTCATCGCCACCGCGACCACCGAGCGGCAGCCGGCGAGCAGACGACCGGGGTCGCTGCGTTCGGCCTCGGTCCGCGCCAGCCACGCCATCCCGCCGTGCCGTCCGGCCGCGAGCCACTCACGGAGCCGGTCCGCGGTCGCGGCGCCGCCGCAGGCCGCAACCCCGACCAGGTCGAAGCCCTCCTCGAGGGCGCGCCGCGTGAGCCGGACGGTGAGGCTCTCCATGCTTCGAGTATCGCACCGGGTCCGGATCGTGCACCGGTCGGCGGCCGATGCACCCCTGTCCGGCCCTGCTCTCGAGCACGGATCGTTGCGAGGGGAGCCCGACCGAACCGCGAAAGCGGCGTACCATGTCGACCATGAGATCCCGAGTCATGGTGCCTCTGGTCGCCTGCCTGCTCGCCGCCCAGCCGGTATCGACCAGGCAGCCGACCCCGACCGGTGTGATCGTGGCTTCGGCGGGCGACCGGGTCCTGCTGATCGAGCCGACGACCGGCGCGGCGACGCCCCACGCCACCGGACCGGTGGGCTTCCTCTACCCGGCGCCCGGGGGCCGCCTCTTCGCCCCCGATCTGGTCAACGGCCGGACCGCCGTCTTCGACCTGCGCAGCTGGAAGATCGCCGAGCGCCTCGACGGCGTCACGATGCCCAGGTTCGGCAGCCAGTCCGACCGCTACCTGGTGGTGGCCGGAGATCTGCTCGCCTTCAGCTACCCCGAGCGGGCGCCGCTGCTGAGGATCGCCGCCGAGGTGGAGAGCCCGTGGCAGGTCGCCCAGACGCCCGACGACATGATGGCGCTGATCCTCGACCGACGTCCCGACGGAACCGGCCCGACCACCCTGGTGGTGGTCGACCTGGCGGCGCGTCAGGTGTCCCAGAGGGCGATCCTGCCCGGGGACGTCACCCGGATGGCGCTGTCGACGCCGCTCGGCGTGCTCGCGTTCGCCGATCGCACCGGCCGCGCGGTGCTTCTGGTCGAGCCCGCGACCCTGGCCACGGTGACCGTGGTTCCGGTCGACGGGCGACCGGTGGACGTCGCGTTCACGGCCGACGGCCACCGGCTGGTGGCGGTCGCCGAGCACGACGGCCGCGGCAGCCTCGCCGTGGTGGAGCTGAAGCCCGCGAAGAAGGGGCTCAAGCTCAAACCGCGGGCAACAGGCGCGCTGTCGGCAGCTCCGGTCCGGCTCGCTCTCAGCCCCACCGGGGAGTTCGCCGCCGTCGGCCTGGCCTCGGGCCGGCTGGCCGTGGCCGAGCTCGACCACGGCGGCGTGCTGTACGAGGTCGAGCTCGGCGAGGCGCCGCGGGACGTGGTGTGGTGCGACCCTGCCCTGGAGGGACCGCCGCTGCCAGAGTGGTCCGACCGCCTGCCGACCCCCGCCACCCGCGACCTCCGCCGCCCCGGGGAACGCTGAACCACGGAGGCACAGAGCCCCCACCCACCCAAAGGGCAGGTTGGCCTCGCGCTCGAGCACGAGGCCAACCTGCTCTCGGGGGGGATCTCGGGGTCCTCTTCTGTGCCTCGGTGTCTCTGTGGTTCAGCCGGATGCGATGAAACGACGGATCTCGGCCAGGTGGCGGACGTCGAGCTCGGCCAGCTCGCCGGCGAGTCGCCACGGGTCGAGCGCCTTGCCGGAGGGCAGCAGCAGCTCGCGGTGCAAGCAGCTTCCGTCGACCCGCTCGAGCATCGACACCAGGCGGCGGCGTCCGGCGGCGAAGTCTTCCGGTCCGTCACCCGCGGTCACGGCAGGCTGCGCCGGCGCGCCCACCATCTCCGCCAGCCGGCTGAGCGCCGCCCGGTCGTGGCGGACCATCGAGGCGACCACACCGGACGCGGCGGCGGTCGGGGCTCGGGCGAGCAGCCGTCGGAGCCTCTCCGGGGTCTCGGCGAGCCCCCGGCACCAGA
The DNA here is from genome assembly GCA_963714745.1 of uncultured Acidobacteriota bacterium. Classification (GTDB taxonomy): domain Bacteria; phylum Acidobacteriota; class Thermoanaerobaculia; order Thermoanaerobaculales; family Sulfomarinibacteraceae; genus CAVQPK01. Next base: position 1,826,289 of record CAVQPK010000002.1, on the reverse strand, counting down.
CCAGGAACTCGGTCGCCTCGGTCACTCCGGATCGCTGCCGCCGGAGCCACCCGAAGGACCGCCCGGCTTGCGCCGGCGCCGACGGCGCTTCTTGGGCGGCGCCGCGGCGTCGCCGCCGTCACGCGCCACCTCGGGGGAGGCGGCGCCGGTGTCGACCGCCCGCCCCTTGGGTCGCCGTCCTCCCGGCCGTGGGGGCCGCCGGCCGTAGGGGACCACGGTCGCGAACAGGGTGTCGTCCGCGAACTCGGTCGGGATCTCGTAGCCCATCAGCTTCTGGACCGCGTCGAGCGAGTAGACGTAGTCCTCGCACGCGAGCGCGATCGCCATTCCGTCGGCTCCGGCGCGCGCGGTGCGCCCGATCCGGTGGACATAGTCCTCGGGATCCTGGGGAAGGTCGTAGTTGATGACGTGGGTGACGCCCTCGATGTGCAGCCCTCGGCTGGCGACGTCGGTCGCGACCAGGATCGGGAGCCGGCCCTCGCGGAAGTCGTCGAGCACCCGCAGCCGCTTGGTCTGGACGACGTTGCCGGTGAGGGCGCGGGCCTGGTGCCCGTGGCGCTGGAGGTCCTCGACCAGCCGTCGCGCTCCGTGCCGCGTGTTGACGAAGATCATGGTCCGGGTCGAGCACTCACGCTCGAGCAACCCGAGCAGCAGCGACAGCTTCTCCCTCGAGGCGACATGGTAGAGGCTCTGCCGGATCGTCTCGGGCGTGATCTGCTCGCGGCTGACCACCACCTCCTCGGGGTCGTTCATGTGCCGCCAGCCGATGCTCATCACCCTCCGGGACAGGGTTGCGGAGAACATCATCGACTGGCGTTTCTCGGGCGTCGGAAGGCGCCGCATCAACCACCGGAGGTCGTCCGCGAAACCCATGTCGAAGAGCCGGTCGCACTCGTCGACCACCACCACCTCGGTGTCGCGCAGCGAGTAGGCGCCCTGCTTGTGGTAGTCGATCAGACGCCCCGGGGTGCCGATCAGCAGATCGGTGCCGGCGGCGAGAATGTCGCGCTGCTTGCGGTAGTCGATGCCGCCGAAGACGACGTGGACCCGGATCCCGAGGTGGCGGCCGAGGGTCTCGGCGTCCTTGCTGATCTGCACCGCCAGCTCGCGGGTCGGCGCCACGATCAGGCCCCTCGGGACCTCCTCCGACGTCTGCCGCGGAGTGTTGAGGAACCGGGTGAACATGGCCAGCAGGTAGGTTGCGGTCTTACCCGAGCCTGTCTGGGCCTGTGCCACCACGTCGCGGCCGGCGAGAGCGAGCGGAAGCACCTGGTGCTGGACCCTGGTCAGGCGAGTCCAGCCCTGCTCGTCGACCGCCCGGCGCACCGGCTCCGGGAGGTCGATCTCATCGAAGGTCGCGTCGGCGAACAGCTGGTCACGGTGGTCGTCGGCCATCGCCGGGGAGTGTAGCAGGCGCCGGTTCCGTTGACTGTACACTGAGGGGCCGCGCTCGGCCGACCTCGCGCCCGAGCCCGGGCAGGGAGTTCGATCCGTGGACCGTGTCGTCATCACCACCAGATCCTTGGCTGCGTTCCTGGTCGCCGCGATCGCCGCGGCTCCTGTCGCCGCCGCCGGCGCCAACGGGCAGGAGACGGTGCCGCCGCCCGCTGGCCTCGACACCTTTCTGAGCGCTCGCCTGCTCGAGTCGGAGGGCCGCTACCGCGAGGCCCTCGAGGGCTACGGCGAGGCGCTCGAGGCTCGGCCGGAGTCGGGCGAGGTCCGGATCGTGTACGCCGCGCTGCTCGCCGAGCTCGGTCTGGCCGACGCGGCGGTGCAGCTGCTCGACGGCCGTACCGACCTCGACTGGTACGGTCGGCGAACCCTGGCCATGGCCCTCGCCCAACAGGCGGCCCGCCGTCCCGAGACGCTGCCGGCGGCGGCGCAGGCGCTCGAGCAGGCTCTGTCGGAACGGGACGACGACCCCCAGGTTCAGCTCGCACTGGCCCAGGTGCTGGAGCGCCAGGGCGACCTCGCCGGGGCCGAGCAGGTGGTCGCCGAGATCCGCGCCGCGCGCGGCAGCCACCCCCAGCTGGCCGCGTTCCACGGCTCCCTCCTGCAGCGTCTCGGTCGACTCGAGGAGGCGGCCGAGGCGTTCGAGGTCTGCGCCGGCTCCGACGGAGGGCAGGCCGCGGCCTGCCGACAGGGCCTGCGCGACACCCTCGTCGCCCTCGGGCGACCGGCCGAGGCCGGCGAGAGCATGCTCGCCTGGCTCGCCGAGGACGACCTCGACGGCCTCCTGCAGGCGGCGACCCTGCTGTCGGACGGCGGCCGCACCGAGCAGGCCCTGCGGACCGTGCGGCGGGTGCTCGCGGTCGAGCCCGGCTCGGTCCGGGCACAGACCCTCGAGGCACTGCTCCTGTCCGCGCTCGGTCGCTGGGAGGACGCCCTCACCCGGCTCACGGCGCTCCAGCGGCGAGCGCCCGACGACCTCGACGTGCTCCTCCCGTTGGCCTGGGCGAAAGCACGTGGGGGCCGGACCGACGAGGCTCGTGGTCACCTCGAACGTGCCTGGCAGGTTGCCGCCCGCTCGTCCTCGCCGCGGACTCCGGCGCAGGTCGCGATGACCGCCGCCCGGATCGAGCTCGCCACCGGCCACCCGCTGGTCGCCCGCGAGTGGCTCGACCGGCTCGGCGACCCCGAGCCCGGCGGGCCCGACCTGGTCAGGCTGCTCGCGCTGACCTACCGGCGCACCGAGCAGTGGCGCGAGGCGATCGGCGCGATGCTCCGGCTCCAGCCCCGCCTGACCGGAGCCGCCCGGCTCCAGGCGACCGCCTTCGAGGCCGAGTGCCGGATGCGCCTGGGCGAGGCGAACGGCATGGAGAGGCTCCGGCCGCTGCTCGGCTCGTCCAACCTCGACGCCGTGTTCGCCGCCCTCGGAGTGCTCCAGACTCTCGAGCGCTGGCCCGACCTCGAGCGGGAGCTCGCCCTCCTGGTCGAGCGGTTCCCGGCCAACCGCCAGCTGCGTTTCGCCCGCGCCGCGGCGTTCGAGCGCCAGGGAAGAATCGACGAGGCGACCGCGATCTTCCTCGAGCTCCTCGCCGAGTCCCCTGACGACGCGGCCTCGGCGAACTACGTCGGCTACATGTGGGCGGATCGCGGCGAGCGCCTCGAGGAGGCGCTCCGGCTGATCCGGCGCGCTGTCGAGCTCGAGCCCGACAACCCGGCCTACCAGGACTCACTCGGGTGGGTGCACTTCCGGCTCGGCAACCTGGACGAGGCCGAGCGGTGGCTGCGTCTCGCCGCCGACGGCGCGCCCGGCGACGCCACCGTGCTCGCCCACCTCGGCGAGGTGGTGGCGGCGCTGGGGCGAGCCGGCGAGGCCCGACGGATCCTGCAGCAGGCGCTCGACCTCGGTCCGGAGGACCCGGCTCACGTCCGGCAGCTGCTCGAGACTCTCGGCAATGGCCCGTCCGACTGACCCGGCCGGCGCCCCGGCGGCCAGCTGCGGCCGCCGGGGGTGGCTGCGCGCGAAGATCGCTTTCGCGGCGCTGCTCCTCGCCGCGGCCTCCGGCTGCAGGAGCGCACCGGCGCTGGTGTCCGCGGACGCACTCCAGGAGGGCGTGAGCGCACTCACCCGGTCCCTGCCGGGCGAGCTCGCTGCGCTCTACCGGTTGCGGGTCGCGGCCACCGGAGGGCTCCGCCTGACGGTGCTCACCGCAGGGCCGGAGGGCCGGCTCACCATCAGCGAGCCGTTCGGAGCGGCGGTCTCGGTGGCAGCCTGGAACGGCGCCGAGGCCCGGCTCTACGACCTCGATCACGGCTGCCGGATGGAAGCTGTCAACACCGCTGCGGTGCTCGGGGTCGGTCGCTTGCCGCTGCCTCAGGCCGCCCGTCTTCTCGCCGGCAGGCTGCCCGCGCTTCCGGACGACGTGATCGTGGTCGAACCGGATCAGGGAACGGTCGCCGTTCTCGGGAACGGCTGGACCTGCCGGGTCGTGCTCGCGGCCGAGCCGTGGCGGGTGGTCCGGGTCGAGGGTGAGGGTTGGACCATCCGGCTCGACCACCACACCTCGTCGGTGCCGGGGTTCGCACGGCTCACCCACGAGGGTGGGCGGTGGGCCGAGCTCGAGCTGGTCCGTCTCGAGTGGCCGGCCGCGCCCGAGCTGCCGACCGAGCCCGAGCTGCCGCCCTGCGCGGCCGCGGACGGAGCGGCCCGATGAGCCGGCGCTTCGCGGTCACCGCCCCGGCCAAGCTCAACCTCCATCTCGAGGTGCTCGGCCGGCGACCCGACGGCTACCACGAGGTGCGCACGCTGCTGGTGAGCATCGACCTCGCGGACGAGCTCACCGGCGAGGCGACGGAAGGCGGGCTCGAGCTGGTCGTGCGACCACAGGGGGCCGCTCCCGCCGGCGAAGACAACCTCGTGCTGCGCGCAGCCGCGGCGCTGCGCGGGTCGCGCGCCCCCGGTCGGGGGGCGCGGCTCGAGCTCACCAAGCGGATCCCGCAGGGAGGCGGCCTCGGCGGCGGCTCGGCGGACGCCGCGGCCGCCCTGGTGCTGCTCGAGCGGCTGTGGGAGCTCGAGCCCGACCCCGCCGAGCGCCACCGGATCGCCGCCGGGCTCGGCGCCGACGTACCGTTCTTCTTCAGCGGCGGGCTCGCCTTGGGGCTCGGCCGAGGCGACGAGGTCATCCCGCTGAATGACCTGCCGACCCGCCGCACGGTGGTGTTGGTGCCGGGGGTCGCGGTGGCGACCGCCGAGGCCTACGGGCGGCTGGACCCCGGACCGGAGTGGCGCCGACCCGACGAGCGCATCCTGGCCTTCACCGCGGGGCTGGTGCCGGAGCCGCCGTGGTCGGCGATGCGCAACGACCTCGAGCCCGTGGTGGAGGAGGGATGGCCGGCGGTGGCCGAGGCCCTGGCCCGGCTGCACGCGGTGGGCGCCGCCGAACGGACGGGCATGACCGGCTCAGGGGCCGCCGTCTACGCGCTCTTTCCCGAAGCCGCCGAAGCCCAGACCGCCGCGGAATCGCTCACCGGGGGGGGCCGGCTGTATCTCGGCCGGACCCTCTGCCGTCACGAGGCGAGGCTTGAGGTCCGCGAGCTCGATCCTGCCGGTCCGGGTGGGCGGGCGGAGTGACCGCCCGCCGGAACCGGCTATGATTCGGCTGCACGGAGGGTGCACGGAGCCGGTCGCCTCGACCGCCGGCGCGCCCCGCAGCGACGTCCCGTCCGCCACCGGGCGGCGGGACAGGGAGGCGAGATGGAGATCACCGAAGTGCGCATCAGCCCGTCGAAGGGCGGCAAGGTCCGCGCATTCGCCAGCATCGTGATCGACGACTGCTTCATCGTCAACGACCTCAGGGTGGTCGAGGGACGCGACGGCCAGCTCTTCGTCACCATGCCGGCCCGCAAGGCGCGCAACGGACAGCTGCGCGACATCGCCCACCCCCTGACCAGCGACGCCCGCAAGCGCGTCGAGGATCGGGTGCTCGACGAGTTCCACGCCGCCGAGGCCAACCTGGCGCTGCCCGAACGCGACGGCTCCGCGCGTCGTCAGCGGCAGTCCCAGTCGCCGGTGTCGCGCCTGGCCGCCAAGCTCTTCGCCGAGGAGTACTGGACCGCCGAGCCGTCCAACGACGTCGGCAGCGACGACTGAGGACTCTGCGCGGATGAGGTCGAGCTCGGGCCTGGGTGGGTCGGACCTGCTGCGGCAGCTCAACCCGGGGGATTCCCAGCCCGCATCGGATCTGTCAAGCCTGCTGGCGTGAGGCCAGGGCGTCGCCGACGGCGGCCATCCACTCGAGCTCTCCGGTCGACAGCCGGAACGCCCTTTCGAGGTCGAGGTCGCGCCTGAGCGCCTCGATCTCGTCGGGCGAGAACCGATCGGCCGCCGCCGCCAGCCGGAGACCGGTGACCGCCACCTCCCGCGCCGCTGCGGCGGCGTGCAGGCGGGCGCAGGGCACGAGCAGGTCGCCCGTGTGCTCGGGTGCGGTGAAGACCTTACGGACCATCGCGGCCGCAGTCTCGACCTCGGCGACGAGCCGGGCGAGCTCGAACAGCACCCACTGCTCGCGCGGCAGGCGGACACCGTGGCAGGCCAGGATCAGGGCGGCCAGGGCCCGCATCGCATGTGCCGCCGCCTCGCCCGCAGGGCCCTGCCCGGCGAGCGCCGCCGCCGGCTCTCGGTAGAACTGCCCCTTGGACCGGACCACCGCCCGCCACCGGTGGGTGCCGATGATCGACTGCTGGATCTCCGACGTGCCCTCGTAGATGGTGGTGATCCTGACGTCACGCCGGATCTTCTCGACCTCGTACTCGTGGGTGTAGCCGTAGCCGCCGTGGGCCTGGAGCGCGGCGTCCGCGGCCGCGTTGCCGGCCTCGGTGGCAAAGTACTTGGCGATCGAGCCCTCCACCTGAAGGCCCTCCTCACCGCCGTCGAGCCGGGCGGCAACCTCCTCGCAGTAGGCCCGGGAGGCCTCGAGCCGAACCGCGTGGGGCACGATCAGCTTGTGGGTGAACCCCTGCTTGGACCACAGGGGCTCGCCGAACTGGATCCGCTCGCGGGCGTAGGCCACCGCCCGGCCGAGCGCTTCCTCCCCCGCGCCGAGCCCGAACGCGGCCACCATCAAGCGGGTGAACCCGAACACCCGGTTGGCCTGTTCGAGCCCGCAACCCTCCTCGAGACCCAGCAGGTGGTCGGCGGGCACCTCGACGTCGTCGAGCATCACCTGGGTGGTGTTCGACGCCCGGATGCCGTGCTTGTGCTCCGGGGCGCCCACCGTGACCCCCGGACGTTCGCGCTCGACCACGAAGAACGACGGTCCGCCCGGGGCGCGCGCCAGGATGGTGTAGATCTGCGCGACGCCGCCGTTGGTGATGAACTGCTTGGTCCCCGACAGTCGGTAGCCGGTCAGGGCGCCGCCGGCGTCGCGGAGCGGCTCGGCGACCGTGCCCACCGTCGCCACGTCGCTTCCGGCCGCCGGCTCGGTCACGCCGTAGGCCACGATCAGCCCCTCCTCGCCGATCCGTCCCAGCCAGTGGCGGCGCTGCTCCTCGGTGCCGCCCACGACGATCGGGTCGACGCCGAGGGCGATCGCCAGGAACGCCGTGGCGACGCCGAGATCCACCCGCGCCATCTCCTCGGAGACCCGGAAAAGGTCGCGGGCGCCGCCGCCGAGGCCGCCGACATCCTCCGGCAGGAACAGGAGATGGAGGCCCACCTGGGGCCCCAGCATCTCGGTGACCAGCTCGACCGGGAACTCCTCGAGCTCGTCGAGGTGGAGCCGGGTCTCCTTGCCCAGGCGGCGCTCGGTGACCGTCTTCAGGGTGGTGAGCACGATGTCGAGGGTCTCGTCGTCGAGGCCCGAGCCGTGACCGGACATGGGATCCTCCGCGCGGCCGGCCTCGCCACCCGGCCCGGTGCAGTGTACCGCGGAGCTCGCACCGGGCGCGGGTTGGCTGAGCCGCTGCGCGGCTCGCGACTCGCCCCCATCAGCGAGTGGCCAAGGGCCCCGCCTCCGGCCGGGCTTCGGCCACACGTCGCTGCTGGCGGCGAGTTGACAGAGCCCCTCCTCGGCTCGCGACTCGCCCCCATCAGCGAGTGGCCAATGGCCCCGCCTCCGGCCGGGCTTCGGCCACACGTCGCTGCTGGCGGCGAGTTGACAGAGCCCCTCCTCGGCTCGCGACTCGCCCCCATCAGCGAGTGGCCAATGGCCCCGCCTCCGGCCGGGCTTCGGCCACACGTCGCTGCTGGCGGCGAGTTGACAGAGCCCCTCCTCGGCTCGCGACTCGCCCCCATCAGCGAGTGGCCAATGGCCCCGCCTCCGGCGGGGCTTTGGCCACACGTCGCTGCTGGCGGCGAGTTGACGGACAGGGGGCGCCTCTGCCAGCATGGACCGACCGAGAATCGGACAGGGACGGGATCCCCCGGAGGGTCCCGAGCCAGACCAAAGGAGCATGCCATGCGCCGCTGCACCATCGTCGCCTGCCTCGCCCTGCTCGTCCTCGCCGCCGGAGCGAACGCCTCGGCCGGCGACCTCTTCTGGAGGGTCCGAGCGATCTACATCTCGCCCGACGAGAGCTCGGAGACGATTCTGGACTCCGGCTCCGAGGTGGCGGTCGATTCCCAGCTCGCGCCGGAGTTCGACGTCACCTGGATGTTCGCCCGGCACTGGGGCATGGAGCTGGTGCTGGCCACCGCGCGCCACGACCTCGCGGCGAAGGGCGGGGCGCTGGACAAAGCCAACCTCGGATCGGTCGGACTGCTGCCGCCGAGCCTTCTGGTGCAGTACCACTTCCTGCCCGAGGGTTCCGCGAGGCCCTACGTCGGCCTCGGCCTCACCGTCGCCACGTTCTACAACTACAACCTCAGCGCCACCCTCGACGACCTGGGCGTCGAAAAGCTGGTGCTGTCCGACTCGGTGGCGCCGGCCGCGCAGCTCGGCATCGACATCGACGTCAGCCCGAACTGGTTTCTCAACCTGGACCTGAAGTACGCCAAGGTGGAGACCGACGTCAAGATCGTGCCCCAGGGGGTGCCGGGGGACGCGCTCGACCTGGTGACGGTCGACATCGATCCGTGGATCGTCGGCCTCGGCCTCGGCTATCGGTTCTGACTGCCGCTGCCGAGCTGCTCACCAGGAGCCTGATCGGCCGGGTCGTCTGGGGTGAGGTTTCGGATGCCGTGGGTCGTCTCGGTGGAGAGTCCATCATCGCTGCCGGAACCGCGGTGGTGCGGCGCGGCCGCATCGCCGCCGCCGGCGGTGCCCCGGGAGGCGGCTGACCGATGACCCACAAGGAGCTGGGGATCCTGCTGCTGGTCGCCGCGGCCATGATGGCTGTGGTCGGGCTGCTGCTGCTCAGCGGGGCGTTCGGCTGGTTCGGCCGGCTGCCCGGCGACCTCCGTCTCGAGGGCGAGCGGATCAAGGTCTGGCTGCCCCTCGGCTCCATGCTGGTGCTCTCGATCCTGCTCACGCTGGTGATCAACCTCGTCCGACGGTTGCTCGAGAAGTAGCCGGGCCGTCGAGCCGGCTCACCACGGCCCGCAGTCTCCCCCATCGGCTGCTCCGCGGCGTCCCCGGACGGAGCCTGGACCCGGGGAGGTATTCTAGGATCAGGGCCTCGCCGTGAACCGAATCCTCATCGTCGATGACTCCGATCTCGTGCGCCGACGGGTCGCCTCGTGGATCGAGGGCACCGAGCGCGTCGTGCTGCACGCCGCTTCGTGCCGGGAGGCGCGCGAGGCGCTCGGCAGCGACGGGCCCGACCTCATGATCCTCGACCTCGACCTCCCCGACGGCAGCGGCCTCGACCTGTGCCGGCTGCTCAAGTCCGGGGAGGCCACCAACCGGATGCCGGTCATCATCCTGACCGCCTCCGAGTCCGAGGAGCACCGGCTCGCCTGCCTCGAGGCCGGCGCCGACGACGTGATCGTCAAGCCGGGGAGCCGGAGCGAGCTCGGCGCCAGGGTCAGGTCCCTGCTGCGTGCGAAGCAGCTGAGCGATCGCCTGCTGGTTTCTTACCACGAGCTCGACCGCCTGGGCGACCTCGCCGAGGGGTTCGTGAAGCGTCCGGTCGCGGACTGGAGCAGGGTCGAGGTCGCGCGGGCGATGGCCCACCACGTGCTCGACGCCGACCAGTGGTCGAGCGCACGGCCTCGCCTGCTGTGGGCCGCGCTCAGGGACGGCGACCGGCTGGTCGGCGGGTGGTGGCGCCGGGTCGGCGACGCGCTCGACGAGCACCCGGTCGAGGTCCCGGCAGCGGAGGTCTTCTCGTGGCTCCAGCGGTATCCCCCGGGTGGAGGTGCCCATATCGTCAAGGGGATGTTCGGCGCCGAGGGCGCGCGGGCCATCGGCGTGCCTCCTTCGGCGAACCAGGTGGGCGCAGTCGCCTTCGTCCGCGAGGGCAACGTCCTGATCGCGATCGGGTACCCGTGGGAGGTGGGGACCTACGAGATCGCCCTGCTGCGGGCCATGCACCGCCACTGGGAGGCGTTCGAGCGCATCCGTCAGGAGGCGCTGCGGACCGAGCGGGCGTTCTTTCACACCATGGACGCGCTCGCCCTGGCGGCCGAGTTCTACCAGCACGGCACAGCGGCCCACATCCAGCGCGTCGGCGCCCTCGCCGGTCAGCTCGCGCGGCTCGACGGGCGCGACCGGCGCTTCGTGCGCTGGCTCACCCAGTCGGCGAAGCTCCACGATGTCGGCAAGATCACGATTCCGATCGCCGTCTTGACCCGGCAGGATTTCACTCCCGTGGAGCTGACCCGGCTGCAGCGCCACACCGTGGACGGGGAGGCGCTGCTCACCGGCGCGGAGCACCTGGCGATGGCGCGGAGCATCGCCCGTCACCACCACGAGTGCTGGGACGGAAGCGGCTATCCGGACGGCCTCGCGGGCGACGCGATCCCGTACGACGCGCGCCTGGTCAAGCTGGCCGACGTCTACGATGCGATCCGTTCCGAGCGCTCCTACAAGGCCGCCTACAGCCACAACGAGACCCTTCGCATCCTCGCCCGGGGGGACGAGCGTGTCCGGCCGGAGCACTTCGATCCCCATCTCCTCGAGCTGCTCTTGGCCCACGACGGTCTCATCCAGACCTGCTACGACGACGCCCCCGCCTGACCCCGCAGGCGCAGCGGCGCTGCGTCGACAACGGCGACGCCTCGAACTGACCGGAGATGCTGGTGCGTCGCGAGCCGGCAGCCGGCGACTCGGCCGCTCCAGCCTAGCCGAGGAACTTGTAGCCGACCCTGTGCACGGTCACGATGAGCGCGGATCCGAGGGATCGTCCTCGATCTTCTTGCGCAGCTTCGCGATGTGCATGTCCACGGTGCGGGTGAAGGGAATGGTGTCGTAGCCCCAGACCGCCTCGAGCAGCGCCTCCCGGCGTCACCACCTCGCCGCGGTGCTCGACGAAGAAGCTCGAGCAGGCGCAGCTCGCGCGGGGACAGCTCGACCGGCTCTCCCGCCTTCGAAGCCTCGTGGGCGCCGAAGTCCACCTCGACGTCCCCGAACGACCACCCGGCCCGCGGCCTCTCGCCCGCCGCCCCCGGTCCGGCGCAGCACCGCCTCGACCCGGGCCATCAGCTCCATGAAGCTGAACGGCTTGGTGACGTAGTCGTCGGCGCCGAGCTTGAGGCCCAGGACCTTGTCGATCTCCTGGCCGCGGGCGGTCAGCATGATGATCGGGATCGCGTTGCCGGCGCCGCGCATCCGCTTGCAGACGTCGAGGCCGGTCATCCTGGGCAGCATCACGTCGAGGATGACGAGGTCAGGCCGATGGCGCTCGACCGCCTCCAGGGCCGCGACCCCGTCGCCGGCCACCACCACCTCGTAACCCTCGTACGTGAAGCCGTCGCGCAGCGCCACGGCCATCGCCTCGTCGTCCTCGACGACCAGCACCTTCGCGCTCCATGCCACGCCTCCACGATCCGGATCGCCCGATCGCGCCCGGGCGCGATCGGCAGCACGATCGAGAAGGTGCTGCCGCGCCCCGGCTCGGCTGGACCGCCGACCGACCCGCGTGAGCGCCCACGATGTGCTGGACGATGGAGAGCCCGAGGCCCGCTGCCCTTGACGTCGTGGACCAGGCCGGTGGTGACCCGGTGGAAGCGCTCGAAGATCCGCTCCTGCTCGGCCGCGGGATCCCGATGCCCGTGGTCCGTGACCGAGATGACGGCGTCCGTCCTCCCGCGCTCGAGCGCCGACCGCGACCTCGGTGCCGCCGTCGGAGTACTTCACCGCGTTGTCGAGCAGGTTGGCCACCGCCTGGTCGATCGCGCCGGTGTCGAGCCGCATCGGCGGCAGGCTCGTCGGACGGCCCGTCGAAGGAGATCGGAGCCCGACCGTGCGCAGGCGCCGCGCGAAGGTCGCCACGGTCTCGGCGACCACCTCCTCGAGGTCGGCCTCCTCGAAGCTGTAGATCTTGCGCCCCGACTCGATCCGCGAGAAGTCGAGGATGTTGTTGATCAGCTGGGTCAGGCGGCGGCTCTCGGTCTCGATGTACTCGCCGTACTCGCGGACCTTCTCCGGCTCGGTGACCTTGCCGAGCCGCAGCAGCTCGCCGAAGACCCGGATCGAGGCCAGCGGAGTGCGCAGCTCGTGGGAGACGTTGGAGACGAACTCGCCCTTCATCTGGCACAGCCGCATCTCCCGCGAGGCGGTGCGCAGGGCCAGGACGACACCGCCGAGGAGGACCACCGCGAGCGCCACCGAAAGGCTGACGTTGAGCGCGAAGTTGGAGCGGGCCCACTGCTCCGGCGACGCCGCCCCGCCCCCGAGGCTGATCTTCCAGTCGGTGAAGACGAACCGGAACGGACGGGTGACCACGTCGTCGCCGGCCGCCGCGGCGTCGCGCGGTGAAGGCCACACCAGCCGCCCGCGCTGGTCCCGCACCGAGACCACCAGCTTGCCCTCCTCGAAGAGCTTCGGCAGCGAGCTCGTGATCACCTTCGGCAGCACCTCGTCCTCGAACCACCGCTGGTCGACCACCGCCCCGGCCAACCCCACCAGCTTCCACTTCTCGTCGGTGATCGGGTTGAGGATGATCCGGTGGTCGGGGTCGCGTTCGTCCACCGACAGCATCGTGGTCTCGAGCCTGCCGCCCTTCTTGTGCAGGTACTTCCACGGCGAGGTGGCGGCCCAGATCGCGATCGTCTCCGGGTTCCACTCCGGAACCACCATCTCCACGCGCTCGGCGTCGAAGACGTAGAGGCCCTCCTTGGAGTCGTACGCCACCACGAAGAGCCGCTTGAACCCCTCGACCTTGCGCTTGGCGAAGAAGGCGGCCAGCTTGGGCAGCATCTCGCGGCTCAGCACCGACGCCGGAACGTTGAGCACCCGCTCGGCGCTCGTGCCGTAGACGTACTCGACCTCCTTGCCGACGACCTCGAGGTACTTGCCGAGCGAGGTGTGGCGGGCGATGGTCGAGCTGTGCTCCAGGTCCACCAGCCACCGGTACTGGAGGACCAGCAGGACCGCGAGCGGAACCAGCACCGCGGCGAACGCGGCCCACAGCCCGAGACGGGTGCCGGTGAGGCGCGCGAGCAACGGTCGCCGGCCTGTGAAGCCCACGCCCGGAAAGGTCGGCCCGCCCCTCGTCTGGTGATTCCGGCCCACGGCGCCTCCCTGCGAGTCCGCCCCGCTCGCACCCAATGTAGTGCAGCGCCCCGCTGCTCGGCACCCCGTTTCACAGCTCGGCAACATCGGTCACGAGATTTCACTGCACCGCCAGGACATTGACGTCGGCGGAACCGATGGTGGGTGCATCAACGCGGCAGGCCGGCCGGATCCGGCCGCCCGAAAGGAGCCCCTGATGATCCGCAGGACCCTTCCCGTCGTGCTCGTCGTCCTCGCCCTGGCAGTCACCCCGGCCCTCGCCGGCGGCGACCACTGCAAGGGATCGCCCGAGGACTGCGTCAAGAAGATCCACGCCAAGCTCTCCGCCAAGGGCTGGCTCGGGGTCGAGACCGAGAAGGCCGCCGACGGCCGCTACCAGGTCACGGTCGTCGTGCCCGGCAGCCCGGCCGAGGCGGCCGGCTTCCGCCCCGGCGACCTCCTGGTGGCGATGAACGGCGTCGAGCTCAACGAGGCCAACAAGGAGGCGATCTCGAAGGTCAAGCACTCCCTCGGGCCCGGCTCCCAGGTCACCTACACCGTCAAGCGCCAGGGCGGCAAGGTCGAGTTGGCCGCGACCCTCAGCGAGATGCCGCGCGCGCAGATCGCGCAGTACATCGGAGAGCACATGCTCGACCAGCACGTCGAGATCCGGATGGCGGCCAAGTAGGCGATCGTCCGGGCCGGCGCCGACGGCGCCGGCCCGTCACGTCTCTTTCGGTGGACGAGTGCGGAGGAGCGGATCATGGCCGGAGGCAGCGACTGGATCTCGCCGATGGGTCTCGCGACCGGCACCCGCCACGAGGTCGCCTCGCTGGTGATCGCGGCCCTCCTCGTGCTCCTGCTCGGCCTTCTCGCGACCCTCGTCGCCGGCCGGGACGCGCCGGAACCGGCGCCCGTCACCCACACCTCCACCGCTCCCGCCACCACGGTCTCACTGCCGCCCACGAGCCCGGGCTGAACCGGGTTCCTCAGCGCCCCCGGGCCTCACCACGGTGCGCACGGTCCGGCGTGGCAATCGATTTTCCGGTTCGACGGGAGAGCCTATCGTGGCCTCCGCTTCCGGCTCTGCTCGCGGCGTCTGACCAGGTCGGCGACCTCCCGGACCCGCTTGCGCTCGCGCGCCTTCCGCAGCTTCTCGGTCTTGGTCCTGAAGCGCCGGAACAGCTGGCTGATGCGCAGCAGCAGCAGCCACTGCGCCTTGGCCGGCGGCAGCTTGGTCTTGTAAATATGGGCGCCCCAGATCCGGGTCCCCTCGAGGCTCGCCTTGGTGAGGTCGGCATGGCGGAGATCGGCCCACCGGATGTCGGCGCCGTCGAGGTCGATGCCGACGGCGTCGGTGAAGCGGAAGTCGGCGCCGACCATGGCGGCGCCCCGGGCCGTCACCAGGATCATGTTGGTGCCCGACAGGTCCGCGCCCTGGGCCTGGGCGTCCGTGAGGTCGGCCTGCTTGAGGTTCGCGTGCCGCAGCTTCGCGTCGGCGAGCCGGCTCTTGCGCAGGTCGGCACCCTCGAGGTTGGCCTCGCGAAAGTCGGCCTCCTCGAGGTTGGCCTCACGGAAGTTGGCGTTGCGCAGCTCGCAGCGGGTGAACACCGCCCTGCGCAGGTCTGCATTGGCGAACGAGAGCTTGCCGAGGCGCGGAGTGCGGAAGTCGAGCTTGACCAGCTGCGCGCCCGCGAGCAGGCAGCCGTCGATCTCGGCGTGGAGCAGGTTGGCCTCGCGAAGGTCGGCGGAGGAGAGGTTGGTCCGGATCAGCCGCGCCCGCTCGAGGTCGGTGTGGGCGAGGGTGATGCCCTCGCACTGGGCGTCCTCGAACACCGCGTCCACCAGCGAGCAGCCGTAGAGGTTCGACCCCCGCAGGGTGGCTCGGGTGAAGATCGCCCGGTCGAGCCGCGACTCCTTGAGCTGTGCGTTGTCGGCGATCGCGCCGGTGAAGTCCGCGCCCTCGAGCTGGAGCCTGATCAGCTCGACCCCCTCGAGCACCGCCGAGTGGGCGCGGATCCCGCGCAGCACCGCGTCGGCGAAGCGGGCGCCACGCAGCGACGCTCCCGACAGGTTCGCCCCCGACAGGTCAGCCCCGTCGAGCACCGCGCTTTCGAGCTGGGCCTGGGAGAGGTCCGCCCGCCGCAGCATCGCCCGGGACAGGTTGGAGCCGCGGAAGGCGGCGCCGCGCAGCGAGGCACCGGTCAGGTCGAGCCCGGAGAGGTCGAGGAAGTTGAGCTGCACGGCGTCCAGCTTGGTGCCCTTGAGCGAGGCGCCCTGGAGGATCGCGCCGTCCAGCACCGATCGGCTCAGGTCCGCGCCGTCGAGCCGCGCCCCCGAGAGGTCGGCGCCGCGCAGATGGGCCTTGTGCAGGTCGAGCCCGGAGAGGTCGGCGCCGACGAGCGACGCGTCGATCAGGTCGGGGGAGATCGCGGGGTGCGCTGCGCGCCACTCGTTCCACTGGCCGTCGCGCAGGCGGGCGAGGTGGTCGGGGTTCGCCATGCGGGTATTATTCCAGAACCATGAGGCGCCTCGTGCTCGCGCTCGCGCTGGCATCGGCCGCTGGCCTGCAGGCAGCCGGACCGCCGGGCCCGTTGCGGCTGGCGGTTCCGACGCCCGAACGGGTCGCCGATCCGACCGAGACCGGACCGAGGGTCCTCCGGGTCGAGCCCGGCGCGTCGGCCCGGGTTGCGGCCCGGGTCGAGGCCGCGGGCGGCCGCGTCCTGGCCGTCCTGGCGGACGACGCGCTGCTGGTCGACGGACGCTTCGAGGCGGTGGGGGCCGTGGGCGACAGCCTCCACTGGAGCGGTCGCCAGGCGCTGCTGCCCGCCCTCGCCGGCCTGAGTCAGGCCGAAGCCCTGCGGTTCGCCTCCGGGGTCCCGGTGGTGGCCGCCTTCTCGCGGCCTGATCAGCTCGCCGCCGCACGCGCCGGGCTCGAGGCCGCCGGAGCCGGGGTGGTGTGGAGCGACGAGCGCAGCCGGCTCGCCGAGCTCGGGATGAGGATCCCGCCGTCGGCCCTCGACGACGCACGCCGCGCCCTGCTCGAGGCCGACGGGCTGGTCTGGACGGACCTCGTATCGGGCGCCCGGCTCCGCAACAACGCCTCGATCTGGCGCTGCCAGAGCGGCATCCCCGGCCTCGTCCCGCTCTCCGACGCGGGCCTCGACGGAGCGGGCGAGGTGATCGCGGTGATCGACACCGGCCTCGACGCGGACCACTGCATGTTCTCGGACCGCGTGTTCGGCCTGCCCGCGGTCAACGGCCGCGACGGCCTCGCCACCTCGCCCGGACACCGCAAGGTGCTCGCGGTCGACTTCCTGTGGCATCACGACTGGCCCGATCCCGGCGCCGGGAGCTGGGACGATCAGGGTCACGGCACCCACGTCGCCGGCAGCGCCGCCGGCGACGACGGGCAGTGGGGCGTGCACGACGGGGTCGACGGCATGGCGCCGGCGGCGAAGCTGGTGATCCAGGACGGCGGCGCCACGGTCGACGACTGTGCCGACCTGCCCGGCCTCGGCTGCCCGCTCGCTCCGCTGACCCCCGTGCTCGCCCAGGCCCGGGCCCAGGGCGCGCGCATCCACACCAACTCCTGGGGCGACGAGGAGAACTTCCGCCCATCCAACGGGTACACCGAGCGCACTGCCGAGATCGACCGCTTCGTCTGGGAGCACCCCGATGCGGTCGTGCTGGTGGCGGCGGGCAACTCCGGCGACGAGGGCGACGGCAGCGTCGGCTCTCCGGCGACCGGCAAGAACGTGATCGCGGTCGGAGCAACGCTGCACGGCTCGGCCTCCCTGCCCTGCGTCGCCAACTTCTCGTCGCGCGGGTGGACCGACGACGGCCGCATCAAGCCCGACCTGGTCACGCCCGGCACCTCGGTCCACTCGGCAGCCTCCGACCGGTCGGTCGCGACCGCCAACTGCGCGGCTCGGACCGCCAGCGGCACCTCGATGGCCACCCCGACCGCCGCCGGTCTGGCCGCGCTGGTCCGGCAGTTCTACCGCGAAGGCCGGGCGCCCGACGGCCGCCCCGAGCCGACCCGGGGGCGGGAGCCCTCGGCCGCCCTGGTGCGCGCGACCCTGGTCGCCTCGGCGGTCGACGTCTCCACCTTCGGCTGCACCTCCGCTCGCCCGATCCCCTCCCCGGACCAGGGCTGGGGTCTGGTCCAGCTCGACACCGCCCTTCCGCTCGAGGGCGGATCGCGACGCCTGCTGGCCTTCGACGGCGTCACCCCCTTCGCGGACCTGGTCCGGACCCCGGTCGCGAAGGCCGTCGTGCTCGCGGCGGACGGCCCGCTCAAGGTGGTGCTCGCCTGGTCCGACCCGCCCTCGACTGCGGCGGCGACGACCCACCTCGTCAACGACCTCGACCTCGTCGTCGAGGGACCCGACGGTCGTTTCCTGGGCAACGTGCTCTCGCTCGGGCAGTCGTCAGGCGGCGGCGAGTCCGACCGCCTCAACAACCTCGAGGTGGTGTGGCTGCCTCGGGCGAGCGCCGGAGCGTGGACGGTCCGCGTCGCGCCCCACGCCATCCGCTGGGGCACGCAGCCCTTCGCCCTGGTGGTCACCGGCCAGGTCGCCTCCGCCCCTCCTCGCCGCGCCACCGGCCGCGCCGGGGGGCAGCCCGTCGCCGGTGAGAGCGACACGGATGACGGTCGCGGCGGTGACGACTCGAAACCGGGCCGGAACGAACGAACCACTCAGACCCGAAGGCACCAAGAGGCCCGTGGCGGTTCGAGCCCTGGCGTCTGATGGTCACGGCGACGAACGCTTCCCGTGGGTGGCGAACGGACATCGGGGGGTGAGCCTCCCCTGACCCCGCGCGCACGTGACCGGCCGTGCCCAGCGCTTGGTTTTCCCTTTGTGTCTTCGGGTCTTTGTGGTTGGCTCGGTCGCGCGCTACCTGCGGAGCACCAGCAGGCGCTCCTCGGTCATCTCCCGGTAGGTGTAGCGCGGGCCCTCGCGGCCGACCCCGGAGCCCTTGACGCCACCGTACGGCATCGGGTCGGTGCGCCAGGTCGGCACGTCGCCGTGGATGATGCCGCCGACCTCGAGCCGCTCCCACGCCTCCTGGACCTTGCCCACGTCCGCGGTGAAGATCCCCGCCTGGAGCCCGTAGCGCGAGTCGTTGACCATGTTCAGCGCCTGGGCGAAGTCCTCGTAGGGGTCGAGCACGGCGACCGGGCCGAAAACCTCGTCACAGGACAGCGGCTCCTCGGGCGGAACCTCCTCGAGCAGCGCCGGTGTGATCAGGTTGCCTTCGCGCGCCCCTCCGGCCAGCAGCCGCCCCTTGGCCGCGACGGCGCGCTCGAGCCACGACGCCACGCGGTCCGCGTTGGCCTCGTCGATCAGCGGCCCGCACACCGTCGCCTCGTCGGCCGGGTCGCCGGCGGCGAGCGCCTCGGTCGCCTCCACCAGCGCCCGGCGCAGCGCCACGTAGACCTCCTCGTGGGCCAGAACTCGCTGGACCGCGATGCACGACTGTCCGGCGTAGCCGTAGGCGGCCGTCACGATCCGGCGGGCGACCGACTCGAGGTCGCCGGCATCCGGCTCCACCACCACCGCGGCGTTGCCACCGAGCTCCAGCGTCACCCGGCGCCGCCAGGCGAGCTGCTTGAGCCGCCACCCGACCTCCATCGAGCCGGTGAAGGTGACCAGGGCCATGCGCTCGTCGGTGGCGAGCACCTCGGCGTCCGGGCCCCGGCTCGGGACCACCGACAGCGCGCCCCGCGGCAGCCCTGCATCGACCAGCGCCCGAGCCAGCAGCAGCGCGGGCGACGGCGTCTGGCTGGCGGGCTTGAGCACCACCGGGCAGCCGGCGGCGACCGCCGGCGCCAGCTTGTGGGCGACCAGGTTGAGGGGGAAGTTGAACGGTGTGATTGCAGCCACCGGCCCGACCGGTACCCGCCGCACCAGCCCGAGCCGGCCGGCGCCCGAGCCGAACCCGGCCAGGTCGACCGCCTCGATCTCGGGATGGCGCGCCACCGCCGCCGCTTCGGTCAGGGTGTCCACACAGCGGTCGGCCTCGACCCGGGCCAGCGTGATCGGCTTGCCCGCCTCCTCGCTGATCGCCGACGCCAGCTCCTCCCGGCGCTCGCGGACCAGCGCGGCAGCCCGTTCGAGGATCGCCGCCCGCTCGGCGGGCGCCAGCGACGCCACGACGGGCGCCGCCCGTTCCCCCGCCGCCATTGCCTCGTCGAGCTCGTCCGGCCCGCCGCGCGCGACCCGCGAGACCACCCGGCCGTCCCACGGCGACCGCACCTCGATCCGTTCCCTCCCCTCGTGCCACTCCCCGGCCAGCAACAGCTCGAGCGTCCGCATGCCTGCCTCCCGGCCACCATGGTACGCGGGCCTCGGAGAGAACTGCACCTGCTCGCACCCTGGCACGCGCGCTCTCGAGGCCCATGCCGGGGTTGTGGAGGCGTGAGTTGATCGCCGCGGTCGTCTCGGCTTCCCGACCCCATGAAGCGCGGCCGCCAGGGCTCGGGCGGCCCCCCGAACCAGGCCGGTGGCCGTGCGTACACTCACCTGACCGAGCCTCGTGAGCACACACCGTACCGCGGATGCCATCGGATGGCGCCGACCGCCTCCACTCACCCCCTCGGGATCGGTCCCGACCCGGCAGGACCGGCGCGGCCTCCGGGATCAGGACGGACCGCCAACCTGGAGACTGACCATGACCTCGAACCATGACTGCCCGGGCGATGCACGCCGCTCGAGGGTTGGCTCCCTGGCACGTGCGGGCGCGCTCCGGTTCGTGCTCGGGGTTCCGGTGCTTCTGGCTCTCGTGCTGGTGCCCGCCGGCACGATCCGGTGGCCGGCGGGGTGGCTGTTCGTTGTCGTTCTCGTGGTCTGCCTCGCGCTCAACATGGTCGTGCTCGTGGCCCTCAACCCGGCGGTCGTGGACGCACGCCTGCACGGGCGCCGGGATGACCATCCCCGGGATCGACGGGTCGCGGTGGTCACAGCGATTGCGGTGCTCGGGATCTTCGTCGTCGCGGGTCTCGACTTTCGCCACGGCTGGACGCCACAGTGGGCAGTCTGGCGACACGCCGCAGGGGTCGCCCTCCTGGTCCTGGGCGATCTGATTTTCCTGTGGTCAGCGACCGTCAACCGCTTCTTCACCAAGGAGGTGGCCGTCCAGACCGAGCGGGGGCACGTCGTGGTCAGCGCCGGACCCTACCGGTTCGTGCGCCACCCGGGCTACGTCGGTTTCTCGTTGATGCTGGTCGGGATCCCGCTCATCCTCGGCTCGGCATGGGCGTGCATCCCGGGAGTCGTATCCGTCGGTGGCCTGGCGGTCAGAACCGCGTTCGAGGACGCCATGCTCCGCGAAGGGCTCCCGGGATATCGTGACTATGCCGCGCGGGTGCGCTCCCGCCTCGTCCCCGGCCTCTGGTAGCGGTGCTCAGCTCAGCGCGAAGTAGTGGTGATTGCAGCACTCGTGCCCCTGCATCAGGGTCTTGGTGCGCTCCATCCTGAACCGTGGGTTGAAGGCCTCGGGCCAGTGGTAGTCCATGTTGCACACCGCCGCATGGCCGATCTCGCCACCCAGACCGGCATCGCGGTACACGCTCGCCCAGACGCACTCGGTCACCTTCAACTTGAAGCTGGTGGCGCTGTCCTCCACGACCTCGTGGGTCAGCGTGTCGGCGTAGGCCGGTGGTCTGAAGGTGGCGACGAAGGTCGCAAACGTGGTGTCCGGCGACCGCTGCGCCTGCCGGACGCCGACCTGTCGACCAACCTCGGCCGAGTAGAGCCTGAGCAACCTGAGCAGCTCCGCCTCGTTCATCTCACCCTGCAGGGTCTTGACGAGCTGAATCAGGGCCCTGTTCTGCTGGGTGACCTGCTGGCGTGTGGTGGTGGTGGTGCTCGACTCGATGTCGAACTTGTGGGTCGTGCCGGCGGCCGGCTGATCCTGTCCCGGCCGAGCGAGGGCCTCGACGTTGCCCAGCGCGAGCCAGGCGAGAGGGCAGGCGGGCAGGAGGCGGGTGACGAAACCCCGCCGGTCGAGATCGGATATCGACTCTCGTGCCATGGGTCCCTCCTCGAGTTTGCTGGACGACACCGGATCTACGGCGTAAAGGAGCGCCAGTTTCGCGACTCGACCGGCTTCCTCGTTGTCCTGATCTCACGGCCCTGGGAGGGAGCCTGCCGTGTCGCTACTCCGGGCCCTCGGAGGCGTAGGACTCGGTGATCTGCAGCTCCCGCTCGTCGAGCCATACCGTCACCGTCACCCGCTCGACCACCGAGACGTCGTCCGGGCTGAAGATGAAGGTGACCGAGTCGTCGGCCTCCTCCACCTCCGCTTCCTCGAGCTTGGCCCGGTAGAACGACACCACCCGGTCGGTGCTGTCGACGTCGTAGAACCAGGCCATGCTGTTGTGGGCCTCACCGGCGTCGCCGTACGAGGTCCCGCCCATCTGGGTCGTGTAGGTGACACCGGGCGGCAGCGGAATGTCCACCGAAAACCGAGCCTCGCCCGGCGCAGACGCGTTCCCGCCGCATCCCGCACTCGCCGCGGCGGCGACCGTGCCGATGACGAGCAGGCGCCAGATCCTCGATCTTCTCACCGTGCGTCCTCCTTCTCGGGCGGCACCGTGAGCCACGGTGCTGCGGGGGCTGCGCCGTTCGGACCCGCGGTTCGAGTCACGACGGAGGAGTCCTTCGAAGTCAGGGCGTGACCCGTGCCCGCTCGCCCCCGCCGGGAGGAGCACCACCGGCTCGGGCGCGCCCCCGCCGCGGGGACGGTCGGGGCAGCTCGAGCGCGAAGACCCCGTTCGCCGCGGTGGACACATACAGTCGCCGCCCCGCGGCGTCGACCGTCAGGCTGGTGACGGAAACCAGACCCGCGGGTCCGGTCAGCGGCTGCCAGGTCGCGAGCCCGTCCTCGCTGACCCAGACCCCGGCGTCCCGGGTTCCGGCGAACACCCGGTGTCGGAAGAACGCGAATGCCGTGACGCGGTGGCCGTCGAGTCCCGCCCGCTGCCATCCGGTTCCGTCCGGGGCGCCGACGAAGACCCCGCAGGTGGTGCCCACGAGAAGCCGCTGCGGCTGTTCATGCGTGAACACCATGGCCGGCACGGAGGTCCACTCGGCGTCGGGGCAGGTGGCGTTGATCTCGGTCACTGGACCTTCCCAGGTGGTGCCGGAGTCCCGGCTCAGCCACAGCCCGCGCGGGCTCCCGGCGGCGAGGGTCCCGCCCTGTGACGCGACCGCGAGCGAGGTGGGACTCAGCCGCGACGGGAGCTCTGAGACCTCGCTCCAGGTCGCGCCGCCGTCGCGGCTGTGCACGATCTCGGAGTGCCAGCGCACGGCCCACAGCTCCCGTGACGAGAGGGCGATGACCGAGGTCGACCAGATACCGGGTGACGCTTCCAGGCTCCACGACGAGCTCCCCGGCGCCCGGGTGTGGATTCCACACTCGCCCGCCACGAGAGCATCACTCTCCCCACCGATCCACACCGCGTCGTTCATGACCCTGCAGTCGGGCACCGGGAAGGCCCACGCGACGAAGTCGGGCGGACCGCAGGGATCGTCGACGCCGTCGTTGTCGGCGCTCCACTCGACGCCCGAGTTGGCGCTCGCAAAGAGACCCACGCCGCGGGTCGCCGCCAGCAGCCGCCACGGCCGGTCCGGGTCAGCCGCGAGTGCGGACACCCCGACCGCGTGCAGCCCGCGGCTCGAGGCACGCCATGGATCGTCATGGCCCGAGCGCAGGTAGATCCCGTGGCGCTCGGTGCCGAGCACCACCACGCCGGTCCCGGGCGCGACCGCGACCGATGAGGCCCGCAGGTGCCCGACGCCCCAGCTGTCGGGGCCGCACTCGAGACCGTCGCCCGCCGTCAGCCACGAAGCCCCCCCGTCGCGGCTCGTGAACACACCCTCGAAGCGGGTCGCAACGACCACGGTCGCGGAGTCCTGCGGATCCACCGCGACGGCCACCAGTGTGGCGTGCCCGTTGTAGTCGACGGTAGTCGGCAGCGATCCGAGGCTCTGCCAGCCCTCGCCGCCGTCGTCGCTGCGGAAGATCTCCTCGTCCGTGACGACGTAGATCACCTCCGGGCCCTGGACGGCGGCCGCCACGCCCACCACCCGCCCCACCGAGCCGAGGCCCGACGCCCGCGCCAGGTCGGCTCCGAGCCGGAGCCAGGTCGCCCCACC
The DNA here is from genome assembly GCA_963714745.1 of uncultured Acidobacteriota bacterium. Classification (GTDB taxonomy): domain Bacteria; phylum Acidobacteriota; class Thermoanaerobaculia; order Thermoanaerobaculales; family Sulfomarinibacteraceae; genus CAVQPK01. The sequence goes on along the minus strand of CAVQPK010000002.1, from coordinate 1,803,086 downwards.
GTCCGCAGACCGGTAGAACCGGTACGAGTCGCGTACCCCCGCGAGCAGCGCCGCCGGACTCGCGGCCAACACCGACACGGTGCGGTCGAAGGCCGCCTGCACCCAGGTCGCACCTCCGTCGTCGCTCCTCAAGAGCCCGCGGTACGTCCCGGCCCAGACCGTGCTCCCGTCGTGCGGGTCGACCAGAAGCGAATGCACCGGCTCGTAGTGGAAGTGCGGGCTGTCGGGTGGATACCAGGGGTCCTCGAGACCCTGACGAGCGGGCGTCCAGGTTCCGCCCCCGTCGGTGCTCAGAAAGGCGCCGCCACTGCCCTGCACATCGCTCGAGTCGACCCCGGCCCAGACCAGACCGGGGGTGGTCGGGTCGACGGCGAGGGCGAGGACCCGCTCCCCGGCGAGCCCCGCCAGTCGCCAGCTCGCGCCGTCGTCGCGGCTCACGAACACGCCGGAGCCGGTACCGACATAGACTGCGTGATCGAGGTGCGGGCTGACGGCAAGGGACAGGACCTCGCCGCCGTCCGGGCCGAGCCCGGCCCAGCCGGGCTCGTCGCAGCGCACCGGCTGAATGAGCGCGACGGAGGAAATCAGCAGCGCGACACAGGAGACGGCGGCCCGCCGTCGCCTCTCGGCGCCGCTCGTCGAGGGCTCCTCGGCGTCATGGAATCGACGGATCGTGCGCACCTCCGCTCAGGAATCGCGCCATCGGGCCACATCATCAATCTGTCGGTCTTCGCCCGTGGCGTCAAGATCGACCGTCCGTGCTGTTCCTCCCGCTGGGAGGTACCGATCCGGACGATGCGCACACCCGATCCGCTTCGGTTGCCGAGCCACGCGGCCCCCTCCTCACGAGCTCAGGTCGAGCTCGAGGCGACGGCCGCACGCCTCGAGCCACCTGCGCATCAGGCCGACGGTCGGGTTCGAGCTCCACCTTTCGGCGTGCGACACCGCCTGATGGGTGATCCCGAGCCGCTCCGCGACCTGCTGCTGCGACAGGCCTGCCTCGGATCGCGCGAGCCGCAACAGGTAGCCGGGAACGTCGCGTTCCCAACCCGGCAGCCTCCCCCACCTGCGCAGCGCGCTCCACTCCACAAACGACCGCGGTCGTCCCCGGCGAAGGCGCTGCGCCCGCGGAGGGCTTCCGGTCATCGGGCCGAGGGTCCCGCGTTCGCCCACTGCGCCGCGTACGGCGAGCGGGCGAAGAAGCGTCGCCGCCGGCCGCGGCCGACCGCGAGGTCCCAGAGGTCGTAGTAGCGCCGCGCCCCCCAGCAGAGCAGCGCGAACAGCGGGGTCTCGAACGCGAGCCGGCGTGCCGCCGAGCGGCGGAGGATCAGCTCGAGCCACGACACCGGGTTGTGGCTCGCGGGCACGAAGGGTGGAGCCGCCGGTGCGACCTCGTCACCCACCTGGGCGAAGCCTCCGGGCAGCGAGCCGAGACCGTGCTCGGCGCAGCGCACCAGGTGCGGGATCGCCGCCGGGTCGAACCCCATCAGTCGCGCGGCCACGGCGTCGACCCCGACCAGGTTGGCCGAAGCCAGCACCACCCCGAGCTCGCGTGCGGACCCCCGACTTGGGCCCGTTGCCCTCCAGCCCGACGGTCCCGTCCATCACCGCGAAGCGCGGCTGGATCAGGCAGTTGACGTCAGCGATGGCGTCGGTGAGCACGAGGTGGAAAGTGTGGCGCAGCGACTCCAGGCACCCCCACTGGTTCTTCAACGCGCCGGTGACGGTGGTCTTGTTGTGGGTCTTGACCAGCGGCAGCGTGATCAGCTCGGTGCGGGTCAGGATCTCGGGGATGTTGACGTCGCGCAGCACGACGCGGCGGTCGTCGCGGACCCGGACGGTCGCCCCGCACGACATGTTGCACCAGGTGACGTCGAGCCGCCGGCAGAGCTCGAGCAGCCCGGTCAGCCGGACCGCGCGCTCGACGTCGAGCACGACCTGGTCGGACTCGACCAGGAACACGCGTCCCGCCCGCTCCCGCACGGTCAGGATGACCCCTTCGACCACCCACGGGGCGCTGATCGCGCCCGGGATCAGCTTGTCCCAGCCGAGGTTGGCCTTGAGCGCGAGGTCGGCGCCGGGGGTGACGAACCGCGTCCAGTCGGCGAGCTCCATGGCGCGCCGGGTGTCCGCGATCACCCGTTCGCGGTCAGGGGCCGTGGCGACCACCGCGACCGGTGCGGTCTGCCTCGCCGCACGATCGACCGCGACGCTCACCACCTCACCCTCCACCGCGTCGTTCCTCGCAGATCATCGCCGCGACCCGTCGGCCGAGGCGGACCGCCGCGCTGAGCGTGCGGTCCTCGGGGTAGAACTGGGTCGAGTCGGTCACCAACAGGCCCCGGGCCGGGGCCCGGTGATCCGGAACCCGCTCGGCGAACCCGACCGGGCACACCGCCTGTGCGTGGGAGGTCCGGAAGATGCGGAGCTCCTCCACCCAGGCGAGGTCGAAGGCGGGGTTGAGCAGGCGCAGGCAGTCGAGGTACTCGGCCTCGAGCTCGGCGTCGGAGAGCCCGAACCGTGGGCTCGACGCGGACAGGTACTGCGGCAGGTACACCACCGACGAGCCGCCGAGGTCGAGGTGCCGGTTGAGGTTGGTGTACTCGATGATCCCGTTGAGCGGCGTCCGACGGTCATGGACGTTGACCCAGAAGCTGTCGCTCACCGGCCGCCGCAGGCGCAGCAGCCCGCACACCACCCCGAGGTAGTCGATGCCGAGCAGCTGCTCGCGGTAGCCCGGCTCGAGCTGGGGGCGAGCCGGGCGAGGATCGGCAGGGCGACGGTCGAGACCACCGTCGAGCACGGTTCCGGGGCCGACCGGCCGCTGACCCTGACCGCGCTGACCGCACCGTCAGAGAGCACGATCTGCTCGACCCGGGTTGCGAGGCGAACCTCGGCGTTCGGGAGCGCGGCGAGCCGCTCGAGCAGCGCGTCGACGACGGTCGCCGACCCGCCCTCGAGGTAGCCGAAGCGTTCCGCCTCCCACAGCCGGCGGCGCGACGAGGCCACCCGGTGGATCCGGTGCCAGATCCACGCCGCCGACACCGTGTGGTGGTCGTCGCCGAACTTGATCCGCAGCAGGGGATCCCAGATCACCTCGTACGCCCGGGCGCCGATCTGACGGGTCAGCCAGGCCCGCGCCGACAGCCGGTCGAGCTGCCGCCAGCGTCGCCGGAACCGGCTGTTGACGATGTTCCAGCCGAAGCGCACCCGCTGGCCGAACGGAACCGGCGCGAAGCGCAGCAGGTCGACCGGCGTCGAGAACGGGTACATCCGCCCGTCGAAGAAAAGCTGGTCCGCGCGGGGCGCCAGTGGAGCGTACGCCCGAGGCCGAGCTCGTCGACCAGGCCGACGAGGTCGTCGTCACCGGCGCAGATGAAGTGATAGAAGCGCTCGACCGGACGCCCTCCGATCAGCACCGAGCTCGCCAGCCCACCGGGTGCGTCGGCCCCGTCGAGCACGACCACCGTCCGCCCGGCCCGGGCGAGGTCCCACGCCGCGGCGAGCCCGGAGAGCCCTGCGCCGATCACGACCACGCGGCCGGTGGGATCAGCGGGGTGCTCCAGCGGGCCCTTCACTCGCTCAGGCCTCCGCGGAAGGTCGGGTCGAAGCGCCCGGGACGGAGGTGGTCGTAGAGCCCGGACCGGCCCGCGGCGGACCGGATCCGGTCGCGGACCTGCACCGAGCCGATCGAGAACCGGTTGTCGCGGTCGTGGACCACCGCCACGAAATCGCCGGCCTCGAGCCGCCGGTCGAGCTCGGCCCGTGACACCCTCACGAACAGCGGCGTCGGCGTTCGACCGATGGCGCAGGCGGTCACGAACGCCGCGGTGTCCGACATCCCGAGCACGTCGTCGGGCCGGACCAGCAGCCGCTTGAAGGTCACCGGCAGGTACCACGGCGCCGCCAGCATCTCCTCGTACGCCCGCTCGATCCACACCCGGCTGTCGTCCTTGACGAACACCACCGTCGTCTCCGGGCTCGCCAGCAGGCTCGGCAGCACGTCCCGCTGGAAGGACCGCGACGCCGACCGGTGGAGCTCTCCGAGGTACGCCCAGTCCCTTTCCTCGAGGTGGATGCCGACGAAGAAGGTCGTGCCGACGACGGCCGCCGCGGCGATCACGCCGACGCGGTGCACCGTGTGGGAGGCCCGCCGCCACCAGGCGACGCCCCCGACACCGACGATCAGCCCGAGGCCGACCAGGGGAACGTAGGTATAGCGGGACGCCTGGAATGGAAGGAACACCGTCGGCAGCAGCGTCGCGATCATCCACACCAGGCCGAACCGGTAGGGTCCGCGAGCTCGCCACACCAGCACCGCGAGCCCGGCGGAAAGCGCCAGCGCCGCCGGCAGCGGCAGCACCGGCGAGCGACCGTCGAGCAGCATCACGCTGACCCGGTCGAGGTCCGGCCCCAGGTAGCCGAGCACGACGTCCCAGAAGCGCGGGATGGCGCGCCAGTCGATCACCGGACCGCTCGCCGCGTCCCGCCGCAGGATCGCCGCCAGCACGACCCATGCTGCCGACACCAGCGCGAGCGGCGCGATGCGCGGCCACACCCGCTCGCGGCAGGTCACGAGCGCGAGCGCGGCGAGCGGCCCGAGCATGATCGCGTTCTCCTTCGCGAACAGGGCCGGGACGAAGCACAGCGCGGCCCACAGCGGCCGCCCTCGCAGGACCAGGAGCATGGCCGCGACGCCGAAGCAGAGCGCGAGCGAGTCGGCGACCGCATACGGGCGCAGCACCACTTCGGCCAGCCGGTAGTTCAGCGCCCAGAAAAGCGCCCCCGCGAGCGCCGCGGTCCGGTCCGAAAGCCGGGCGAAGAGCAGCGCCACCAGCACGAAGTTGACCGCGTGGATCGCCAGCGCCGACGCCTGGTACACGAGCGGCCGCGCGCCCCCGAGGAGCAGGTTGGCGACGAAGTACAGCGCCTCGGTCTGGCGCAGGTGGTTGTTCATCGGGGCGAAGTGCTCACCCGGCAGGTGGATCATCTTGAGGCCGTCGAACAGCCAGTGGTAGTCGTCGCAGGAGAAGAAGTTGTCCAGCCCGCTCGCGAAGCAGACGGCGACCAGCCCGGCGCCCATCAGGAGCGCGGCCCGCCAGCTCGCGGCCCGCTCGAGGTCGAATACCGCCGACGCCGGACCCCCGCTCATCGTGCCCCCGGCCCGCCGGCTCCGGCCCGCGGCACGCTCGCGCCCCGGGACTTCTCAGGCGCGGCCGCAGGTGCCTCGACGACGATGACCATGGAGCGCCGATTATGCCAGGATCGGGCAAGCCCTCGGGAGCTCGCGACAGCTCGGGCCGTACCACAGGGACACGGAGGCTCAGCGCTGGCCGTGCCCGCAACCCAAGTGACCGGTGAGCGAGCCGGGCCGCCTCCACTGACACGGAGGCTCCACTCCGGGGTCGGCCAGCGGGAGGCAGGCAGCCGGTCCCGGATCGGGTGCGCATCGCCGGTCGGACCCCGACGCCGCAGCCCGCACCCGGCCGCTCGCCCTCCGAACGGAAACGGCGTCGCCTCCCCGGATCCGGGGCCGGGATCGTCTCGCGCGACTCGACCGTCTGGACGGGGAGTGTGCGGGCTCAACTGGTCCAGGTATGTGCCCGTCGGCTGGCCGTCAAGGACGATCCCAGGTCACACCAGCGATGACCGCCTACCACCCGAGCCCGAGCAGCAGCCCGCCGACCGCGAGGCCGAGGATCAGATTGGCCGCCTTGGCCAGCAGCGCGTCGCGGGGCGCGACGCCGAGCAGGGGCAGCAGGCCGTGACCGTCCTGCACGATCGAGTTCGCGGCCAGCACCGCGAACGGGACCTGGCCGCTCGCGAACAGCGCGAGCACGATGAGGTGCGGCCCCGACTGGGGAATCAAGCCCAGCAGACAGGCCCCGACCAGCACCCACCCGCCGTGCCCGCCCACCATGGCGCCGAGGTCCACGGTCGAGCCCAGCAGCCTGACCACGACCAGGGTGCCGGCGGTCCAGGCGAAGATCCGGGGCGCGTGGTGCCGGGCGACATGGTGCCAGAGGTGCTCCTCGAGGTAGTGGGAAGGCGCTGCGATCGACATCGCGAGCCCCGTCGCCACCACGACCAGGAAGATCCACTCCTCCGCAAGGTGGCCGTGCGGGGTCGGGTGCGCGGCGGTCGCGGGCAGGTCGTGGTGCTCGAAGGCGCCCCCGAGCAGGGCGACGAGCAGCAGCACGAAGGCCGCCACCAGGATTAACCGCGGACCTGCCGGTGCGAGCCGCGGTCGCAGGGGCAGCCACCGCTCGCGGGCTCCGGGCGCCGCCAGGTCCTCCGGGTGGAGCTCGGCCATCCGGCACGGGTCGCGACGGGCGAGGCCGAAGCGATCGAGCACCAGGTCGGTGGCGGCGCCTCCGGCGAGGGCGGTCGCGAACAGCACCGCCGCCAACAGCGGGAAGGTCTTGGGGATCAGGGCGAGCATCACGAACGCCTCGTCGCCGGCGGTCGCGATCAGCGCCGCGGTCACCGCCCCGAGGGTCAAGCTGCCGTGGGAGTACAGCGAGACCGCCAGGTAGGTGCCGGCACAGCCCGGAATCAGGCCGAGCACGCTCGCGACCAGGTACTGGCGCAGGCGGCCGCCGGCCAGGCTGCGTTCGAGGTGGCCACGGGTGGCGACCGCGACCAGCTCGACCAAGGCCATCATGACCACCACCAGCCCGGTGATCAGGGCGGCGTGGACCAGCTCCTCGAGGATGGCTCGACCGTCCATGGCGCGCGGAGGATAGCAGACCACCCGCAGCCCTCAAAGTCTTTAAATGGCTCACATGTCACAACGTGGACGAGGGGGGACCCTCCCCCACGACCGAATGGGGAGAGGGTCTGTGGTACCTTCAGACGGCCTCCGCTGGAGGCTGGAGGGGGAGGGCCTATGGTCACCCGTCGGGTACGCTGGGGCGCACACGGGCTGCTGGCGATGGCGGCGATCCTGCTCGCTCCGACCGCAGCGGCGGCGAGCGAGGGCGGCGGCGTCGACCTCGGAGCGGTGCTGCCGCTGTGGTCGGTGATCCCCTTCGTCGGGATCCTGCTCTCGATCGCGATCTTCCCGCTCGTCGCGCCCCGCTTCTGGCACCACCACTTCCCCAAGATCTCGCTGGCCTGGGCGCTGGCCTTCGCGATCCCCTTCGTGCTCGCCTACCACGGCGAGGCGGTGCACGAGATCCTGCACATCTACCTGATCGACTACATCCCGTTCATCATCCTGCTGTGGGCGCTGTTCACGGTCGCCGGCGGGATCCTGATCCGCGGGTCGTTCAACGGCACGCCCGGCCGTCAACACGGTGTTCCTGCTGATCGGGACCGCTGATCGCGTCGTGGGTCGGCACCACCGGCGCCGCGATGCTGCTCATCCGGCCGGTGCTGCGCGCCAACGCCCGCCGCCGCCACAAGGTCCACACCATCGTCTTCTTCATCTTCCTGGTCGCCAACATCGGCGGCTCGCTGACCCCGCTCGGCGACCCGCCGCTCTTCCTCGGCTTCCTCCACGGGGTGCCGTTCTTCTGGACCCTCGGCCTGATCACGGAGATGGCGCTGGTCGCCGGCATCCTGCTCGTCGGTCTACTACCTGATGGACCGCTGCTACTGGAAGCGCGAGACCGAGGCCGCGCGGCAGCCGGTCGAAGGTCCGGCGAGAAGCTCAGGATCGAGGGCCTGCACAACCTCCTCTTCCTCGGCGGCATCCTCGCCGGGGTGATCATGTCGCGGCATGTGGCATGCCGGCGAGGTCACCATCCTCGGCGTCCACCAGCACGTCCAGAACCTGGCCCGGGACGCGATCCTGGTCGATCGATGGGCCTGCTCTCGCTGGTCACCACGCTCGAAGGCGCTGCGCAAGGACAACGGCTTCACCTGGTTCCCGATCCAGGAGGTGGCGTACCTCTTCGCCGGCATCTTCATGACCATCATCCCGGCGCTCGCGATCCTCAAGGCCGGCGAGCACGGCGCGATGGCCTCTCTGATGCGCGCGGTGCGACGAGCCGTGGCACTACTTCTGGGTCACCGGCAGCCTGTCGTCGTTCCTCGACAACGCCCCGACCTACCTGACCTTCCTCACCACCGCCCTGGGCCTGCTCTTCCCGGGCATGGCCGAGCCGCGAGGTGGTGCACGAGCTCATCGCCGACACGACGCGACTACCTGGTGGCGATCTCGCTCGGGGCGGTCTTCATGGGCGCCATCACCTACATCGGCAACGCGCCCAACTTCATGGTCAAGTCGATCGCCGAGGAGAGCGGGATCGAGATGCCGAGCTTCTTCGGCTACATGCTCGCGCTTCTCGCTGCCGGTCCTGATCCCGATCTTCATCCTGGTGACCTTCCTGCTGATCTGAGGGGGTACGCGATGGCCCAGGCCGTGTTCGTCGAGCTCGAAATCGAAGGCAGCAGCGATCGCGCGATCGGATTCGTCGAGGGGTTCCGCCTGGCACGCCCCGACACCGGTCCGATCTGGCTGTCGGGCCGGGAGACCCTCGAGGCCGACGGGTTGCTCGACTCGCTGCGCGAGCGGGTCGGCCTGCACACCCGGGTGGTGGGCCGTGAAGGGCTGATCGAGGAGCTCGCCGCCGCACTCGACGGGGCTCGGGACCTCGGCCTCACGGTCGGCACGCGCCACCGCATCGACTACGCCGAGCTCGAGTTCGAGTTCCGCTGCTTCGACCGCGAGGACGGGGCGGCGGTTCGACGGGTGATCGAGCAGGACCTTCCCGAGGACGTGAGGCTGGAAGGCTACGACGTCACTGAGAAGGTCTCCGAAGATGCCGTGGGCGTCGAGCTCTACTCTCCGGTCCACGACTACGTGGTCGCCGCCCATGGCCGCTACGTCGGCCGGGTCGACGGCGTGATCGCGCTCGCCCACCGGCTCGCCGACCAGGACTTCATCCACCCCAAGAAGATCCGGCTGCACCACGTGACATGAGGCCGGTCTGCCTGCTCAGCGACTTCGGGCTCGACGACCACTACGTCGGCGCGCTCCACGCCGTGCTCGAGCGGGATGCTCCGGGAGTGACTCGGCTCGACCTCGGTCATCAGGTCCCCGCCGGCGACATCTGGACCGCGAGCTACCTCCTGCGATGCAGCTGGCCGCACCTCCCCGCGCAGGCCGTGGTCCTGGCGGTCGTCGACCCCGGCGTCGGCTCTTCCCGGCGTCCGCTCGCGGTCGCGGTCGGCGCCCGGTGGCTGGTGGCGCCCGACAACGGGCTCGCCGCCGCGGTCGGCCCGGCCGTCCGGGTGGTCGCGCTCGACTGGCGGACCATGGGCCTCGGTGAGCCCAGCGCGACCTTCCACGGCCGCGACCTGTTCGCCCCCGCCGCCGCGCGGCTCGCACTGGGCGCCGGCCCGGCGTCGCTCGGCGACGAGGCGCCGGTCGACAGCCTGGTTCCGTGCCCGCTGCCCGAGCCGCGCCATGTCGGGACGAGGATTCACGGGGCGGTCGCCCACGTCGACCGTTTCGGCAACGTGGTCACCACCATCCCCGCGGCCGACGTCCCCCCGGGCGCGGCGCTGGGGTGCGGCTTCCTGAAGGTCACGGCACGGGTCACGACCTACGCCGAGGCCGAGGCCGGCCGCCCGGTGCTGCTCATCGGCTCGTCGGGGTTCCTCGAGGTCGCGATCAGGGACGGCTCCGCCGCCGAGCGCCTCGGGCTGGAGCGCGGCAACGCCGTGGTCGTGCTGCTTCCAGAGGGCTCGTGAGCGCGGGGCCTGCCCCCACGTTCGACGAGATTCTCGCCGCGCGGGAGCGGATCGCACCCCACGTCCACCTGACGCCGGTCGAAACCTGCGCCACCCTCGACCGCCTCGCCGGCTGCCGGATCCACCTCAAGTGCGAGAACCTCCAGAAGGGCGGGGCGTTCAAGGCGCGCGGCGCCGCCAACGCGGTGTTCTCGCTCTGCGACGAGGCCGCCGCCCGCGGGGTCTGCACCCACTCCTCGGGCAACCATGCCGGGGCGCTGGCCCGCGCCGCCGCCCTGCGCGGGATCCCGGCCCACATCGTGATGCCGTCCACCGCGCCCCGGGTCAAGGTCGCCGCGGTCGAGGGCTACGGCGGCCGGATCACCTTCTGCGAGCCCACCCTGGCCGCACGCGAGACGACTCTCGAGCGGGTGGTCGCGGCCACCGGCGCGACCTTCGTCCATCCCTACGACGAGCCGCTGGTGCTCGCCGGCCAGGGCACCTGCGCCCTCGAGCTGGTGGAGCAGGCGCCCGAGCTCGACGTGATCGTCACGCCCGTCGGCGGCGGGGGGCTCGCCAGCGGCTCGGCGATCACCCTCGCGGCCTGCGCGCCTGACGTGCACCTGGTCGGCGCCGAGCCGGCGGCGGCGGACGACGCCATGCGCTCGCTCGCGCTCGGCCGGATCGTGCCGTCCCAGGACCCGGTGACGATCGCGGACGGCCTCAGAACCTCTCTCAGCCCGCTCACCTTCGGCGTCCTGTCCGACCACGGGATCGAGATCCTGACCGCGACCGAGGACGGGATCGTGGCCGCTACCCGGCTGCTGTGGGAGCGCGCCAAGCTGGTGGTCGAGCCCTCGGGAGCGGTGCCGCTCGCGGTCGTGCTCGCCCACCGCGAGCGCTTCGCCGGCCTCGCCGTCGGCCTCGTGCTGTCCGGCGGCAACGTCGACCTCGACCGGCTTCCGTGGGCCTGACCGGGCTCGGCCCGACCTGCCCGAAACGCCGCGGCTACGGGACCCAGTGCAGGCCGAGGGCCTTGGCCAGGAAGACCGCCATCTGGCCGCGGGTCAAGGGCGCATCGGGGCAGAAGGTGTTGGCGCCGCAGCCGGCGGTGATGCCGGAGGCGGCCAGCGCCTCGACGTGCTGGAAGAAGGGGTGCCCTGTCGGCACGTCGGTGAAGGTCGCGGTCGCCGGCGATGGCGAGACCTGGTTCTTGTACCAGAGAATCACGCCCTTGAAGCGGAGCGAGGAGTCCATCCCGTCGAGGGAGCTCAGCTCGAGGTAGAACCGGTAGAAGACCGGGTCGGTGGTCCCCCAGTCCCAAGTCCGGTAGGTGTGGTCGCCGCTGGGGAGGTCGGTGTACATCACCTCCCACCCCGCGCTCCCGGAGGTCTCGAGGTCACCGAGCTCCGTACACGCGTCGTTGGGGTTGCCAGCGCAGCGATAGAGCTCGAGCGAGAGGTTCTCGGTTGCGCTGGAGTCGTAGACGGTCGCCGTGTAGCCGTCGATCAGCGCGCCCTCGGGCAGCACCACCCCAGCGTGGAGGAAGGCGCCGTTGGCCCCGCCGGCGGCCTTGTGGATCGACCCATTGCCGAAGTGCCCGAACTGGCCGTCCCACTGCGGCTGGAAGGCGATGCCGGGGATGTTGACCGCGACCCAGCCGATGGTGCCCCAGGCCTCGCCCGACGCCTCCATCGGGGTCAGTGCGCCGTTGACCGTCACCGGCTCGTAACCGGCGGCGAGGTCGACCGTCACCCCCTGCTCGTCGACGATGACCTGAGCCGTCGCCGCCCACGACCAGGACAGGATGGCGAGAACAACCGCTGCACCCAGACCCGTTCGCACGCTCATCACACCCCTCCTTGCGGATGACCCGACCTCGGAACACCCGCTGTCTCAGAGCCACACGCCGGTAATCTACGCCCGCTCGACGGCACGTGCAACCCCACTCCGGGCACGACTCCGAGATTTGCTATTTGAAATAGTTCTCAGCACTGAGACAGACGAGCCGTCCGGCGCCTCGTGGCGGTGGCAGTGGTCCGAAGCACACCCAGTGGACGACGGCCCGTCCCACAGCACCCACACCCGCGAGAGCGTGCAGCGGCGTCCCGGTGACCGCATTCTCCGCTGCCGGATTTCGGCCACTCGCACCGGCCGGCGAGGCGCCGACTGACTGCTCGTTCAGGACCCCTCGCTCGTCATGTGAGGGCGGTCGAACCCGAAGGGGAAGATCGTTGCCGTTACGAGCACCGTGATCGACCCGGTCGACGCCACTCGGCGTCTGAATGCGCCGAATCGATCGGTGAAGGCACCGGCGCGAAGGCGACCGCGGTGCCGGCGAGCTTACGACACCGTCGCGCGGGGCGCGTGGGCAGGCCCCATGCGACGTCATCGCAGTCATCGGCGGGGCAAAGATCGGCACTGCGAGCACCAGCTCCCACCTCGACCTGGCGGGGGGGTCAGCCCGAGCGCTTTGCCCCGTCCAGCACCTTGCGCACCATGAGGGCGAGCTGCTCCGGAGTGAAGGGCTTTTCGATGAACGCCACCCCTTCGTCCAGGACGCCGTGGCGGACGATGGCGTCGTCGGTGTAGCCGGACATGTAGAGCACCCGCATCTCGGGCCGCACTTGCAGCAGCAAGGTGGCGAGCTCCGGTCCGCTGAGGCCGGGCATCACCACGTCGGTCAGGAGAAGAGGGATCGGCCCACGGTGGCTGCGGGCGACCAGCATCGCGTCCTCCACCGACGGTGCCTCGAGCACCGCGTAGCCGAAGCGTTCGAGCATTCGTCGAGTCACGTCCCTGACACCCGGGTCGTCCTCGACCACCAGCACCGTCTCACGTCCGCCACGGCTCTCTGCCGGGACGGACCCGGCTATCGGCGCCGCGTCGCCGCCGGCCGCTGCCGCGTGCCGCGGCAGGTAGATCGTGAACGTCGTGCCCACGCCGACCTCGCTGGAGACCCAGATCGCACCCCCGCTCTGCCTGACGATCCCGTAGACCGTCGACAGCCCCAACCCGGTCCCCCCGCGGCGGTCCTTGGTGGTGAAGAACGGCTCGAAGAGATGGCTCTGGACCTCCTCGTCCATGCCCGAGCCGGTGTCGGAGACGGTCAGCACCACGTGTGGGCCGGGGCTCACGTCCACGTGCCGACGGGCGAACTCCTCGTCGAGATCGATGTTGGCGGTCTCCAGCGTGAGCTGGCCGCCATCGGGCATGGCGTCGCGGCCGTTGACCACGAGGTTGACGATCACCTGCTCCATCTGTCCCGGATCGGCCAGGACCGCGCCGAGCTTCGGAGCCGCCTTGACGCGCAGCTCGATGTGCTCCCCGATCAGCCGCGCCAGCATCACCTCGAGGTCCTGCAGGACCTCGTTGAGATCGAGCACCTTCGGCTGGAGAACCTGCCGTCGGCTGAAAGCCAGAAGCTGACGGGTCAGGGCCGCAGCCCGTTCGGCGCCGCGCCGGATCTCCTCGATGACCTGAACGCGTGGGTCGTCGTCGTCGGTGTCGAACAGCAGCAGCTCTGCCGAGCCCATGATCGTCATCAGGATGTTGTTGAAGTCGTGTGCGACCCCACCCGCGAGCCGACCCACGGCCTCCATTTTCTGCGCCCGGCGCAGCTGCTCCTCGAGCTGCTTGCGTGGCGTGACGTCGAACATGTACCCCTTGAGCCCTTCGAACTCTCCATCCGAGCCGAACAGGCCGATCACGTTCTCGACCACGTGTACCGGCTCTCCGTCGCATCGCCGCAGCTCGTGCTCGTAGTACTCGAGCGACCCGCTCGCCCTCACCTGGTCGAGCAGCTGCTCGCGATTCGCCCGGTCCGGGTAAAGCCCGGCGGCGGGGGCCGCCAGCGCCTCGTCCCGGGAGGCAAAGCCGAACATGCGGACGAACGCCGGGTTGCAGTCGACGATCCTGCCGTCGGCGGTCGAGATGAAATCCGCGGTCAGGTCGTCCTCGAAGAAGTCCCGGTAGCGCTCCTCGCTGTCACGAAGAGCGCTCTCGGCGCGAAGCCGGTCGGTGACGTCGTGAACCAGCACCGCCTCGGCCGGGCGCCCGGTGAAGTCGAGGGTGTGGCCGCTGATCTCGACGTCGATCAGGGTGCCGTCCTTCTTCCGGTGCCGCCAGCCGGAGCTGCGCAGGTAGCCCGGCTCTGATCTGACCCTGGCGACCGACGCCTCCAGCGCTGCGACGTCCTCGGCCGGCCGGATGTCGTGCAACGTCATGGCCAGGAACTCGTCGCGGCTGTAACCGTAGTGGTGGACGGCGGCGTCGTTGACCGCCAGAAAGCGCAGCGACTCCAGGTCGTAGACCCACATCGGCAGCGGGTTGGCCTCGAACAGAGAGCGAAACCGCTCCTCGCTGTCACGGAGCTCGCGCTCCGTCTCCACCCGCTCTGAGATGTCCTCGACGATGCCGACGCCTCCCGTCACCCGCCCGTCGGCGGCACGCAGCGGGGCGGTCTGCATCGAGATCCACACGGTGGCGGAGCTGGTGGTCGCCCTGTACCGGCCCTGGTAGCTGCCACGCTCGCCGGCCAGCGCCGAGCGCAACGCCGGCAGCACCGAGGTGTCGTCGAGCGAGCCCATGTCGAGGCCGATCAGGCGATCTCGCTCGGTGTGGAGCAGGCTCACGAATTGGTCGTTGCACTCGACGATCCGCAGCTCGGGATCGTACAGGAGGACCCCGACCGGTGACTGCTCGTAGAGCAGGCGGTAGCGCTCCTCGCTCGCCCTCAGCGCCTCTGCCGCCCGCCGGCGCTCGGAGACGTCGCGCACGATGCCGGTGAAAATCCGCCTCTCGGCGAGTCGGACCTCGCTCACCGTGAGCTCGATCGGGAAGACCGTCCCGTCCTTGCGTCGGGCTTCCAGCTCGCGGGTCAGGCCCACCACGCTCGAGCTTCCGGTGCGGAGGTAGTCTCCAATCAGCCGGGCGTGGTCGCCCTCGCCCATTCCGGGCGCGAGCAACTCGACGTCCCGCCCCACGATCTCCCGGCTCAGGTGGCCGAACATCCTCTCGGCGGCTGGGTTGAAACCCTCGACCCGACCCCGGTCGTCGATGGTGATGATGGCGTCGGCGGCCGCGCTGAGGATGGCCGCGGTGCGGGCGGCGGCCTCCTGCAAGGCCTCCTCGGCCGCCCGCTGCCCCGACATGTCCCGGAAGATGCCCTGCAGGACCGGCCGACCTCCGACCGACACGACGGCCGCGCTGATGTCGACCGGGATCCGGCGGCCGTCGCGGTGAACCACGTCCAGCCCCCGCAAGACCACGGCGCCCTCGGACGCCGCGCGTTGGAAGAGACGCTCGTACCGCTCGCTCTCCTCCACGGGGTGGAGGTCGAGCTGGTGCATGCCTCGAATCTCGTCCAGCGTCCGGCCGGTCAGCTCCTGGGCGCGCCGGTTGGCGTCGATCAACCGCCCGCTGTCGGCCTCCGCAACGAAGATGGCGTCATTGGCGAGCTCGAGCAGCCGGTGGCAGGATGCTTCCGCCTCCGCCCGCTCCAGCTCGGCCGGACGGCGGGCGGCAACGTCGAGGATGAAGAGAGAGATACCATCGGGCACGGGGAGGATGCGGCTCTCCAGCCACCTGCCGGTACCCTCGACGCGGTGCCGGATCTCGGCCGGGGACCGATCGGCCGCCACCCGGTGGCAGGCGTCGAAGAGCGCGTCGCCGGGACCCAGCCCGAGCTCGGTCCACAGGTGGGCCCCCGGCAGCGTGTCCAATGGGTGGCCGAGCAGCTCGCCGCAGCGAGCGTTCGCGACCAGTACGCGCCACCCGCCGTCGAGCGACAGAAAGCCGTCGGCGATGCACTCCAGCACCCGAGCAACGGTGACGTGCGCCGGGTTGAACGGTTGCTCGGTCACTCTCTCTCCCTCGATGCCCGCGTTCGCCGGCCGACTTCGGACGCCGTCCCCATTGTGCCTTAGATGCACGATGGTTCAAGTACCGAAACGTGATCCCAAGACCGGGCCACGGGCGCACCCCAGGACGGATCGGGACGTGTGCTGCCGGGTTTCCTCCACCCTGGCACACACTCTCGACTGTACCCCCTCGGGCCGCTGATGATACGGCCGGGGAGCGTGCTCCCCGGCCGGTGGCCCCCGGAGGTCGCCGGCATCGCGACGACCCGACCACGAGGGTCCTCATCGCGGCTCGACCACCACCGCGGCCCTCGCGTCCTGGCGGGAGAGGCCGCCGCTCGCACCGCGGCGCAGGTCACGCATCTTCGCCTTCACGCTCAGCCGCGCCGGCCCGCCGCGATCGAAGGGGCCGCGGTCCCCGAGAAAGGCCACGATCGTCACCCAGGCGTCGTCGCGCAGCTCGCCCAGCGTCGGCCCGTAGTCGAGCAGCGTGTCCACCAGCTCGGTCTTGAGGCCCTCGAGCCGCTTCTGCCGCTCCTCGGCGCTCTGCGCCTCCCACTGCTCGAGGGAGAGCACATCGGCGTCCTCGGAAGACTGCGGAGGCTCGGGCGCCTCCGGAGGCTCCGGGGCGCCGGGTGCCGGCCGCCCGCGGGAGCTCGACCGCCGGCGGAAGACGCCGTCGGGGGCGACCACCGCCCGCCCTCCCCAGGGCGTCGCGAGGTGGAGGCCCGCTTCGAAGATGAAGACCACGCCGTAGCCCTCCAGCACCAGCCCTCGCGTCGCCTGGCGCGAGCTGACCGCCACGTTCGGGCTCTGCGCCAGCACCTCGTCGATCACCCGCTCCATCACCGCGACCTTCCGGTCGAGACGGTCACCCTCCTCGGCGGCGCCCACCGCCACCAGGATGCCGAACAGGACGATCACCATCAGCGCCGCGAGCAGCACCCGCCACAGGGTCGATCGCATCCCGTCGTCCCGCATTCCTGTCCTCCCGTCGAGCGTCCTCACATCGTGCATCTCATCCCCCTTCAGCGCCGCTTCGGCAGGGCGCTGCCCGTTTCGGTCATCGCCGCGCGCACGATCGCAGTGTCGAGCCTCGCGCGCAGGTCGTCGTACTGGCGGCGCTGGTCGACGGCGAGGGCGTCGTACAGCGCTCCGACCAGCTCCATCTGGTTGGCCGACTGGCGGCGCTCGAGGTCGTCGAGCCGGCTCGAGGTCGCGCGCACCAGCAGGTCGGCGAAGTGCGCGAACTCCTCGCGGGTGACCGGCCGGGCGTCCGGCGCCGTGAGCGTCGGTCCCCCGCCGGCGCCCACGGCGCTGGCGGCGGTCGCCCCTCCGGGCTCGGCGAAGCGGACCACCACACTGCCCTCGGTCGCGTCGACCCGCAGGCCGGCGAGCAGCAGCACCACGAACAGCGACGCCGCCGCCGCGAACCCGGCGCCGGCCGCCATCGCCGCCCGCCGCCAGGTGCCGGCCCCGGAGTTCCTCGCCGGGAGCAGTAGATCGAGGCCGCGAACCCCGGCGTCGCCGTCGGCGTCCGCGCCGAGCCAGTCGCGGGCTTCCCTGAGCTCCCGCCACTCCCGCGCGAGCTCAGGATCGCGCTCGAGCTCGGACTCCAGCTCCGACCTCTCCCGGGCGTCCAGCTCGTCGTACAGGGCCGCGACCATCTGGTCGCGCCACCGGTCCAGTCGTTCATCGGTCATCGCTCGCCTCCCTGCCCCGGCTCGCTTCCGGGGCGATGGTCGGGCAGCATCGCCCGCATGGCCCGCAGTCCGTGGTAGATCCGTGATCGCACGGTCGCCGCCGGCGCCCCGGTCAGCTCGCCGATCTCGCGCGAGGTGTAGCCCTCGTACTCCCGGAGCACGAGCGCCGTCCGTTGCTCCAGCGGCAGCCGCATCAGGGCTCGGCGCACCGCCGCGGCGGCGTCGCGGCGCTCGGCGGCGTCCTGGGGTGAGCCGTGGTCGCTCTCCACGGGGCCCCTCGCGTCGACCGCCTCGAGGCCGACCAGGCGGACGCCCCCGTGGCGCCGGTGCCGGTCACGGCAGAGGTTGACGGCGATGCGGTGGAGCCACGGCCGGAACTGCTCGGGATCGCGCAGGGTGTCGAGCCGCAGCCACGCACGGAGCAACGCCTCCTGTGCCGCGTCGCGAGCGTCGTCGTCGTCCCCCAGCACGCGCCGCAGGACGCCGATCAGCGGCCCCCCTGAGCGCCGGGCAAGGCTCGAGTACGCCTCCCGGTCTCCCTCTCGGGCCCGCACCACCAGCTGCGCGTCGGTCATCTCGGTCACCACCACTCCATCGTGCCTCACTCCCATGACGCAGCCGGGCGGGGAAGTGTTGAGTACCGCCCGCGCCACGAGCCCGGAGAGATCACCCGGGCTCGGATGTCACGCTCGGGTCGCCACCACGAAGCGGCGCGTGAAGGGAAAGGCGGTGCCCCACTCCCGGCGCGGGTAGGCGACGCGGAGCACGGCTGCAAGCTGGTCGAGGAAGCGCGGGTGATCCGAGGTCTCGAGCGCGGCGAGCACGGGCCGCAGGGTGGTCCCCTCGAGCCAGTGCAGGACTGCGTTGTCGCCGTGGAGAACGTGGACATACGTGGTCTCCCATGCGTCGACCGTGCAGCCCGACTCGGCAAGGTGCCCCACGTACCACGCGAGATTCTCCGCGCCCGGGGCGAGCGTCCCGGTCAGACGATCGCCCCACTCGGCACTGGCGACACGCTCGGCCACCGCCCGGTGCGAGGGCGCCTCGGCGTTGGCTGGCACCTGGAAGGCGAGCACGCCGCCCGGCGCGAGCCGGCTCAACAGGCGGTCGAGCAGCGAGGCGTGGTCGGCCAGCCAGTGGAACGTGGCGTTGGAGACGATGACGTCGAGGGTCGCGGCCGGTGTCCAGGTCGCGAGATCGGCGAGCACGAAGCCCAGACGCCCGGGCCGTGCCCGTCCGCGGGCTCGCTCGAGCATCGCCGGCGAGGCGTCGACGCCGAGCACGTAGGCGTCCGGCCAACGCTCGGGCAGGGTGGCGGTGAGTGCTCCCGGGCCGCAGCCGAGATCCGCCACGCGCCGCGGGCAAGGGTGCTCGATGCGGGCGACGAGGTCGCGGAACGGCCTCGCCCGCTCGGCCGCGAAGCGCAGGTAGCGCTCGGGGGACCAGGGGTCCGGGCTCACCGCGCGACAGCCCGGGCGAGCCGCCGGCAACCCTCTGCGATGCCGTCTGGGTCGGCGAAGGTGAAGGCGAGGCGGGCGTGTTCACAGTCGGCGGCCCGGCCCCCGACCTGCTCGCCGGGCTCGGGGGAGAACGCCGCTCCCGGCACGAAGGCGACTCCCTCCTCGACCGCGCGCCGGAACAGCTCGGCAGTGTCGCGACCCGGGAAGCGCAGCCAGAAGAAGAACCCTCCATCGGGCTCGCGCCACTCGGCCGCGCCCGCCGGCAGCTCGCCCTCGAGGCCCCGCTGCATCGCCTCCGCGCGCTCGCGGTAGATCGCGATCACCCGCTCGAGGTGGGTGCCGAGGTGGCCGCGGCGGCAGTACTCGGCGACCAGTGCCTGGGTCACCGTGGGCGGGCACAGGTCGGCGCCCTGGCGCAGCAGCACCAGCGCGCGGATGAGCTCGGGCGGGCCGGTCATCCAGCCGAGACGGACGCCGGGAGCGAGCACCTTGGAGAACGAGCCGGCGTAGAGCACCCACGGCGACCCCGCGGCGACCGCAGCCACCGCCGGCAGCGGCTCGCCGCGGAAGCGCACCCGGCCGTAGGGGTCGTCCTCGAGCACCGGGATCTCGAGCTCGGCGGCCATGCCGGCCAGTCGGCGGCGCCGCTCGACCGAGAGGCAGGCGCCGGTGGGGTTGGCGAAGTCCGGCACCACGTACACCAGCTTGGGGCGCCGCCCGGTCTCCCGCTCGACCGCCGCCACGATGCCGGGCAGGGCGTCGACCACCATCCCGGCGCCGTCCGACGGCACGGCGGCGAAGCGTGCGCCGGCGTTGCGCAGGCTGTGGATCGCGCCGGGGTAGGTCGGCGCCTCGACCAGCACCGGGTCGCCGGGGTCGAGCAGCGCTCGCGCGAGCAGGTCGAGCCCCTGCTGGGAGCCGGTGGTGACCAACAGCTCGTCACCCGCAAGCTCCCGCCCGAGGTGAGCGGCCATGCCCTCGAGCAGGACCTCACGCAGCTCGGGCGCGCCTTCGGAGGCGCCGTACTGGAGCAGCTCGCGGCCCCGGGTCGCCAGCACCTCGGCACAGGCGGCGAAGGCCTCGACCGGAAAGGCGTCGGGCGCCGGCAGGCCGCCGGCGAACGAGATCATCCCCGGACGGCGGATGAGCGGAAACAGCTCGCGGATCGGCGACGGGCGCGCCCCGCGGGCGAGCGTGGAGAGCGGAAACGGCAGCGTCATCGGCGACCTCCCGAGCGCACGGAGTGTACCGCGCGGGGCGGCAGACGTCGTCGCCACGGAAGCACCCTGAGGGTAGCGCCCGCGGCCCGAACCACGACACCGCCGCGACTCCGGTCTCGGCCACGCGGTCGATGCCCGTCCTGTGCACCACCGTGACACCGCGGAGCGACCTGTTGCCCACGACACGGTGGCAGCGCCGTGATCGCCTCAGGAGTGCGAAGGCGGTTCGGTGCTCCCGCGTCGAAAAACGTGCAGCGATCGTGGGCTTCAGCTCATTCCACCCTCACGGTGGCGTGGTGTCGTGGCGGTTCGTTTCGCCGGCTCAGACCGGGACCGCGACCTCGTCGACGGTGCCGAGCACCAGCGGCGGCGGCTCGACCGGCTGGTCGCCGATCGTGAACGCGGCCCTGACCTTGCGGACGACGGCGTCGACCTCGACCTCCCGCTCGCCAAGGAGCAGGGTGGCGAGCGGCTGGGTGCGCTCGATCGCGTCGCCGAGGCGCGCGTGGACGATGAGCCCGGCTCCGTGTGAGAGACGCTCGTCGCGGGTGCGCCGGCCGGCGCCGAGGTCGACCGCGGCCCACCCGAGCGCCTCCCCGTCGACCGCGCCGAGCACACCGCCGCGGTAAGCCGGGACGGTCACCGTCGAGCGCGGCACGGCCAGCCGCTCCGGGTCCGGGTCGCCGCCGTGAGCGCGGACGATCGCCTGCCACGCGGCGAGTGCGCTGCCGTCGTCGAGCGCCTGCTCCAGGCGCGCGCGCAGCGGCGCGCGGTCGTGGCCGGTGAGCACGCCGGCCTCCTCGGCCAGGCGCACGGTGACCTCGCGCAGCCGCGGGTCGCCCGCGCCGCCGAGCAGCGCGAGCGACTCCCGGACCTCGCACGCGGTGCCGAGCGCGCAGCCGAGCGGCTGGCTCATGTCGGTCAGCAGCGCCTCGCAGGCCACGCCGACCTCGCGCGCCACCTCCCTCAGCGAGCCCGCGAGTCGCGCCGCCTCCAGCTCGGAGCGGCAGAAGGCGCCCGACCCGGCCTTGACGTCGAGCACCAGCGCCGACGCCCCGAGCGCCAGCTTCTTGGACATGATCGAGCCCACGATCAGCGGCAGCGAGGGCACGGTCGCCGTGACGTCGCGCAGCGCGTACAGGGTCCGGTCGGCAGGCGCCACCGACGCGGTCTGCGCGACCATCGCCGCGCCGCAGCTTTCGATCAGCCGCACCGCGTCCGCGCGGTCCCACTCGCTGCGGAAGCCGGGCACCGCGTCGAGCTTGTCGAGGGTGCCCTGGGTGTGTCCCAGCCCGCGGCCCGCCATCATCGCCACCGGGATCCCGACCGCTGCCAGGAGCGGCGCGATCACCAGCGACACGGTGTCGCCGACGCCGCCGGTCGAGTGCTTGTCGACCACACCCGGAACCGCCTCGGCCAGCGACCAGGTCTCCCCGGAGTGCAGCATCTCCTCGACCAGCCAGCGGGTCTCCCGAGCGTCCATGCCCTTGAGCAGAATCGCCATCAGCAGGGCGGCGAGCTGCTCGGCGGGAAGGCTGCCGTCGGCGGCGCCGCGGATGAAGCGGGCGATCTCGTCTCGTTCGAGGGCCTCACCGTCCCGCTTGCGGGCGATGACCTCGACGAAGCTCACCTAGGACGCCGCACCCAGCTCGCCGAGGCGCTGCCGAGCGGCGCCGGCGTAGGGCGAGTCCGGAATCTCCTCGGAGAGGATGCCGAGCACCTCGCGCGCGCGGTCGAGGTTCTGCTCCTCGATGTACAGCAGCCCGAGCTGGTAGAGGGCCGCATCGCGCGGCAGGCGGGGATCGGTCCCGCCGATCATGCCCTCGAGCTCGGCCGCGACCTCAGCGCCCTGGCCGGAGGCCACCCGGAGCGCGATCAGGTCGAGGGTGGCGAGGCGGCCGATCAGGTCGCCCTTGCGGGTTCGGGAGAGCCGGACGAAGGTCTCGCGCGCGGAGTCCGTCTCGCCGCGGTCGAGCTCGATCCGGGCGAGGTACAGCCGGGCCACGTCGGCCTGGTCGGTGCGCCCGTAGCGGTCGACGACGTCGCGCAGCTTGGACTCGGCGTCCGCGAGGCCGGTCTCGGCCTCGGACGTGCCCTTGGCCGCGTCGTAGGCGGCGACCGCCTGGTGGAGCAGGTAGGACGCCCGGTCGGACCGTCCGCCGGTCCACGACGAGACCGCCCACCAGATCATGCTGATCACCAGCAGGACCCCGAGCGCCGCGGCGAGCGGACGCCAGTTCCCAACCAGCCACCGCATGATCGTGTCGACGGTGGAGACGAACTCGTCCCCCTTGAGCTGCTTGCGAGTGATGCGTGCGGTCATGGCTCCCTCCGGCCGCCCGACGCCTCGTCACCGGGGGGCGGGGCCGACCCCGGCCACCGGGTGCGATCGTCCGTCGGCGCGCACGGGCCGGCCAACTCTAGGGATCCCGCGACCGCCTGTCAACTTCCTCGCCGGCCCACCACGCCCGCACGCGGCGGCGTGACACGAGCCACAGTGCGACCAGGTGGCCGATCGACGCCCCCGCCACGACGTCGGAGGGAAAGTGCTGGTGCTTCACGACCCGGTTCACTCCGGTCGCCCCCGCCACCAGGTAGAACACCACGCGCGCCGGGGGGTAGTAGCCGGCCAGGACGGTGGCGGCGGCGAAGGCGCTCGCGGTGTGGCCGGAAGGAAAAGACTGGAAAGGCGCCAGCCGCATCCCCAGGCGCGGTCCGTGGAACGCCCACACGCGCTCCCGACCGGGGGTCTGGCTGAGGTGGGACGGGCGCTCCCGACCGATCAGTCCCTTCAGCCCCGAGCCGACCGCGGTCGCCGACGCGACCGCAAGCCCGAGCACCAGTGCGCGCCGCCACCCCCGCCGGTCGAGGGCCGCGACCACCATGGCGACCACCACCGTCCCCAGGCCGGAGGCCAGGAACTTGGCGGCCATCAGGCCCTCGCGCACCTCACCGGAGTGCTCGTATCGGATCGCCGCGCGCAGCAGGTGGTAGTAGCCGGTGCCGTCGCAGGCGAAGGCCGCCGCCAGCGCCACCGCGCACCAGAAGAACCGGCGCGGGATCACCTCGCGCGCCTGCTCAGCGGTCATCACCGACCCCTGCTCCCGGGCTTCGGAACACCGCCGACTCCGCCCACTCTCCGCGACCCAGGTCGATCCCGCGCACCCGGGCCACGACCTCCACCCCGACCTCGGGATGTGCGTCGCGGAAGCTCTCCAGCCGCTCGGCCCGCGCCGCCGCCAGCACCGGCTCGCCGGCGACGAGCCGGCCGGCGAGCTCGTCGTCCGAACGCACCGCCTCGGCGTCGAGGGGCAGCAGGAAGAAGATCTCGTCGTCCCGTGGATGGAGAACGGCCACTGTCTCGTCCTCGTCGCGGTTGTCGAGCAGCGCTGCCGCGGTCCGGCTGGAGATGGTGGCCGGCGCGATCCGCGGCAGCACTGAAGCGGTCAGCAGGACCAGGCCCACCATCCCGCCGCCGGCCGCGAGGGCGAGACCCCGCGCCGGCGACCGTCGCAGGACCGGCGCCCCGGTCGCGACTCCGGCGGCAACGGCGCCGCCGGCGAGCACCGCCGAGCCCAGGCCGGGCTCCAGACCGAGGCGCAGGAGGGCGGCCGCAGGGGCCGCGGCGAGGAGCAGGCCGCCGCCGGCGAGCACCGCCGTCGCCCACCACCGGGGCCGGGATCCGGCTCGCCGCGCCCAGGCGACCGCCAGCAGCACGCCCGCGGGGTAGGCCGGCAGCGCGTAGTGGACCAGCCTGGTGGCCGTCAGCTCGAACACCGCCACGGTGCCGATCAGCCAGGCGAGGGCGAAGCGCTCGTCCTCCCCCGCGCCGCGGCGGGCGAACCCGACCAGCGCCGCGAGCACGGCCGCCAGCCACGGAAACGCCGCCACCGGCGCGGTCGCGAGGTAGAAGCCGGGGAACCCGCCGTGACTCTCGAACGCGGTCAGGCTCCGCTCCACCACCTGCCGGCCGACCGCGGCGGCGACGAAGGCCCCGTCGGTCCGCCACCAGGCGAGCGCGGCCCACGGCAGAACGAGTGCGGCGGCGACCGCCGAGCCCCAGGGTACGCGGAGACGGGCGAGACGGGCGCGGACTCCCGTGTCCCTCCCAGCCTCGACCGCAGCCCATACCGCGAGCGGGAACAGCACCGTCGGCCCCGCCCCGGCCCACCCGACCGCTGCCAGCAGGCCCACCACGGCGACCTGCCATCGGCGCCAGGACCGCCACGCCGCCCAGCCGGCCAGCGCCGTCCCCGCGATCACGGCCGGAGCCACCGGGCCCTTGGCCAGCACGGCGAAGCCGATCCCGGCCCACAATACCGCCGCTGCCACTGGCCCGCCCTCGCCGCGCCACAGCCGGCCGAGCGCAAGCATCGCCGCGGTGGTCGGCAGCAGCATCACCATGTCCGCGGTGCACGCCTTGCCCTCGAGATGAAACACCGGGGAGGCGACCAGGAGTGCGCCCGCCAGCAGACCCGCGCCCGGACCCCATCGCCGGCGCGCGGCGCCGGCGACCAGCGCCGCGGTCGCCGCCGCCGCCAGCAGCGAGGGAAGCCGCGCCGCACCGGCCTTCACCCCGAACGCGGCATAGCTCGCCATGGTCAGCCAGTAGATCAGGATCGGCTTGTCGTAGCGGTCACGACCGGCGAAGGTCGGCACGATCCAGTCGCCGCGGTCGAGCATCTCCCGAGCCGCCTGCGCGAAGCGGCCCTCGTCGCGCCCGAACGGGGGCAGCGCCGCGATCCCGATCGCGAGCACCAGCACCGCACCGAGCCCGACCAGCGCCGCCTCCTGCCGCCACCCGCCCGTGAGCCGTCGCCACGCTCGAGCGACCGCCGGCTCAGCCATCGTCGCCGGCCTCCAGACGGGCCGCCCGGGCGAGCTTGGCCTCGACGCCGGCGAGCCGGGCCTCGGCGGCAGCGTGACGCTGTCCGGCGTGGTGGAGGTGACGGCCCACGGTCTCGAACTCCTCCCGGAAGCGCCCGAGCTCACCCTCGAGGGCCTCGAGCGCGGCCAGGATCTCGGCCGCACGCTGCTCCACCTCGAGCCCCTTGAGGGCGCTCGCGACCGTGGTGAGGTAGGCGTAGAGGGTGGCCGGGGACACCGTGACCACGCGGCGCCCGAGCGCGTAGTCGACCAGCGACTCGCCGCCGTCACCGCCGGCCACCAGCTCGGCCCAGACGCCCTCGGCGGGCACGAACATGAGGGCCATCGGAAGCGTGCCCTCGTCGGGCCTCAGGTAGCGCGCCGCGATCTCGTCGACCCGCAACCTGGCAGCCCGCTCGAGCTCGCGGCGCGCGACCTTCTGCGCGCTCTCGTCGGGCGCGTCCTGGAGCCGACGGTAGGCCTCGAGCGGGAACTTGGCGTCGATCGCCAGCAGGCGCCCGCCGAGCCGGACCACGGCATCCACGGTGCGGCCGTCGGCGAAGCGGTACTGAGCCGACCACAGCCGTGGCGGCAGCACCTCGGCGAGCACGGTCTCCAGCGCCCGCTCGCCGAGCAGGCCGCGCAGCTTGGGCGCCTTGAGGATCGAGCCGAGCTCGTCCACCGAGCGCGCCAGGGTCTCCATCCGCGCGGCCATCTCGGCAACCTGGCCGAGCCGGCCCTGGACCCGGCCGAAGACCTCGGTCGCACCGGTCAGGCCATCGCCCAGGGCTCGCTGCGAAGCGGACATCTGCTCCGCCACCACCTGCTGCAGCGCCGCCCCGGCGGCGCCCTGCTCGGCGGTGAGCCGCCGCTCGAGCTCCGCGACCCGCTGGTGGAAGCGGTCGACCGCCCCCGTGAGCTGCTCGCCCAGCGCCCGCACGGTTGCGGCCTGGTCGCCGGTCAGCCGGTCTGTGCGCGCCCGACGCGCGCCGGCCAGGGCCATGCCGGCCAGCACCAGCGCCGCGAGCGCGGCGATCAGGGCGGCGAGGCCGGCGGCGCCCTCGGGCACGTCAGTGCGCGGCGGCTGCCGCCACCGGCTCCGACGCCGACACCGGCGGGGGGCCGGTCAGCCAGTTCAGCTCGACCAGGGTCGCGAGCGCGGGCAGGCTGCTCTGGTCGAGGCCGAGGGGTGCGATCGAGACCCAGCCGTCGGCGAGCGCGTGGTTGTCGGTGCCGAGCTCGTCGTCGCGGGCCGGCGACCAGATCGCCTTGAGGATGCGGGTCCCGTCCTCGGTGCGCACGACCTCGAACCCCGACACGGTGTCCGCGGCGAGACCCATCCGGGCCACCCGGTAGCCCCGGGTCGCCGCGGCGTTGCGCGGCAGGTTGACGTTGAGCAGCACCCCCTCGGGCAGACCGAGCTGCGCCACCGCGTCGACCAGAGGCTTGGCCCAGCGGGCCGCGGCCTCGTAGTCGGGCCGCGGGTCGCTCCAGTCGAGCTGGAGCGAGAAGGCGATCGCCGGCACGCCCGACAGGACCGCCTCCCGCGCCGCCCCGACGGTCCCCGAGTACCAGGCGATCCGGCCCACGTTCTCACCCCGGTTGATGCCCGAGACCACGAGGTCCGGGGGGTCGTCCGCGAGCAGGGTCAGGAGCCCGACACGCGCGGTGGTGGCCGGGGTCGCCCCGACCGACCACGTCGGCGAGCCCGACAGCGGCGGGTGCGGCGCGAGCGGAATCTCGCCGCGCAGGGTGAGCGAGTGGCCCATGCCGCTCTGGTGGTCGGCGGGCGCCACCACCGTCACCCGGTAACCCGGGTCGGCCGCGAGCGCCGCCACCAACGCGGCCAGGCCCGGCGCGTCGACCCCGTCGTCGTTGACCGCCATCACGTGGACGCGGGCCGGCTCCCCGGCGCCGGCCGCGAACGCGGTAAGCGCGAAACCCGTTGCGAGCACGACTGCCTTCACCGTGACCTCCCTCGATCGCGCCGGAGTGTAGCCCGTCGATCCGCGGAATGACAGCAACCGCCGACCACGGTATAACCGACTGCGACGCACGGAGGAGACATGGTCGAGCCCCACCTGACCCCGGGTGCGCACCTGCTGCTGTGGGCGTTCCCTCTGGTTCTGACCGCGGCGAGCGTGGTGCTCGCGGTGCTCGTCCGGCCGCGGCCGGAGGGGCGGCGGTGACCGCGCCCGACGCCGGCACCACCACCACCGTCGCGGCGGTGATGGCCGCCTATCTCGGGGCACTGCTGGTGATCGCCTGGCGGGCGGCTCGCCGGACCCACGGCGGCGAGGACTTCCACCTTGCCGGCCGCTCGCTGGGCGCGTGGGCGGCGGGGATCTCGTCGACCGCGAGCTCCGAGTCGGGCTGGGTGACCCTGGGCGCGGTCGGCATGACCTACGTCCACGGCATCTCGGGTCTGTGGTACGCGCCCGGCTGCCTGCTCGGCTACCTGGTCAACGTGTGCGCTGGTCGCGCCCCGGCTGCGCCGGCTGTCGCGCGACAACGGCTCGGTCACCCTGACCGACGTGCTGAGCCTGCGCTGGGGCGACCCCCACCATGTCGTCCGGGTCACCGCCACCGCCATCATCATGATCGCGATGATGGGCTACGTGGCGGCCCAGATGACCGCCGCCGGCAAGGCCTTCTCGT
Organism: uncultured Acidobacteriota bacterium; assembly: GCA_963714745.1. Classification (GTDB taxonomy): domain Bacteria; phylum Acidobacteriota; class Thermoanaerobaculia; order Thermoanaerobaculales; family Sulfomarinibacteraceae; genus CAVQPK01. Next base: position 1,775,637 of record CAVQPK010000002.1, on the reverse strand, counting down.
CGATCTTCGTGCTCGAGGGGCGGACCGGCTACCTGCTCGGCGTGGTCATCGGCGCGGTCGTGATCACCATCGTCACCTCGGTCGGAGGCTTCAGGGCGGTCGCCTGGACCGACCTCTTCCAGGGGCTGCTGATGGCCGCGGCGCTGGTCGCGCTGCCGCTCTACGCGATCGCCCGGTTGGGCGGCTTCGGCGCCCTCTTCGCCGGGCTCGGCGCCGCCGATCCCGGACTCCTGTCCGCGACCGGCGACCGCATCGGCCCCGCCATGTGGGGCTTCATCGTCGGCGAGCTCGGCATCGGCCTCGGCTACCCCGGCATGCCCCACGTGGTCACCCGCTACATGGCGACCCGCAACGAGGCCGAGGTGCACCGACTGCGGCTGATCGCGATCCTGTGGGGCGTCGCGGTCTTCTACGGCGCCGGCCTGATCGGGCTGACCGCGCGGGTCATGCTGCCCGACCTCGGCGACCGGAGCAGGGCCTGATGGCGCTCGCCCTGCTGCTCACCCACCCCCTTGTCGCGGGCCTGCTGCTCGCCGCCGTGCTGTCGGCGATCCTGTCGACGGTCTCGTCGCAGCTGCTGGTGGTCGCCTCCGCCGTCTCCTACGACCTGGTCGAGAAGATGCTCGGCCGGGCCGCCGACGACCGCCGCAGCCTGGTGCTCGGGCGGTGGTCGGTCGCGGTGGTCGGCCTGCTCGGGATCCTGGTCGCTCTGACCGAGGTCAGGCTGGTGTTCTGGTTCGTGCTCTTCGCCTGGTCGGCGCTGGGGGCGAGCTTCGGCCCGCTGGTGCTGCTCGCGGTCGCCGGTCCGAAGGCGGTCACCCGCCACGGCGCCCTCGCCGGCATGCTCACCGGGGCCGGGGTCACTGTGGCCTGGAAGCTCGGCCGCGACATCCCGGCCAATCCCGAGGCGTTCGCCCTGGTCCCGCTCGCGACCCTCGCCCTGGGCGCGCTGATCCTGCTGATCGGCCGCGCCACCCGGCGCTTCGCGCCCTCGGACCTGGCCGCCGTGCTGACCGCGGTCGGGCTCACCCTGGGCTCCTGGTGGCTGGTCCAGCAGTGGGACCTCCGCCACCTCTACGAGCTGGTCCCCGCCTTCGCCCTCGCCACCCTCGCCGCCCTCGCCGTGAGCCGCCTGCCGGCTGCGGGAGCGGAGGTGGAACCACGGAGACACTGAGGCACAGCGCGGGCCATGCCCGCGCTGTCTTCCGGTGGTCTTGGCGCTACATCCCCCTCGAGGGTGGGGTCATTCCGAAGGAGAGCCGAACGTAGCGGCTGCTCTCGTCCTGGAATGCCCGCAGGCCCGGATCGTCGCCGTTGACCACGAGGCCGTGGCGGTCGAGGTTGCGGTTGCGGCAGAAGCCGTCGAGCGGAACGCCGCCGATGCCGGTCTCGAGGTAGAAGGCCACCGTCGGCGAGACCTCGTTTGAGGCGGCGATCTCGAGGCAGCGGTCGGAGAGCCGCAGGTCGGCGTACATCGAGCCCGGCCAGTCGAAGCCGACGGGATCGGGCAGCAGCGGCTGCTCCGGATCGAGCAGCGCCCGGTGCTGGGAGAAGGCCCGCTCGAGGAAGAGCCGGCGGCGGCGTTGGAGGTGGCGCCCGATCCGCAGGCCGAGCCGGATCCGGCACTCCATCAGCTCCTCGTCCCCGGTCACGAACGGCGCCAGCAGCGACAGCATCACCGCCTGCATCACGTTCGAGGGCCCGGCGAGCACGTTCTGGGAGTAGCGCACGATGCCCTTGGCGAACCGGGTCGCGGCGGTGAGCAGGGCGCCGGCGCGCAGCCCGGTGACCCCGTGGCTCTTCGACAGCGAGTCGATGAAGATCACCGACGAGCGGTAGCGGGGATCGTCGTTGTACCAGGCCAGCTGGCGCTTGTGGTCCGGGTGGAGCCGGACGTAGACCGAGTCCAGGATCACGCCGGCGTGGGGCCACCGGGCGAGGACCTCGTCGACCACGGCGCGGAGCCGCTCCGGGGGCAGCGTGCGGCCGGTCGGGTTGTTGATCGGCATCAGGTAGACGGCGTCGACGTCGATCCCCTCGGGGACTGCGGCGACGTCCTCGGGCGAGGGGTCCATGCCGGGGTCGGCAGGCGGCGCGAAGTAGACCCGCATGCCCTGGAGCGCCATCTGGTCCATCGGGCACGAGAAGGTCGGGATCGGGACCAGCACGGTCGGCGGCGAGCTCGTCCCGACGCGGTCGCGGTGGGCCTCACACACCCCGAGAAAGGCCGCCTGCAGGGCCTGGTTGCCGCCGTGGAAGAGGTAGACCTCCGGCAGGGCCCCGTGCCGATTGCCGAACTCGATGCCGAGCTGGCGCCTCCACATCGCGCTCCAGGCGTTGACCACCACCTCGCAGCCGACCGAGTCGAGGTTGTAGCCCATCGGATGCGCGCCGAGCTGGCCCATCCATCCTCCGATGTGCTCGATCGCGCAGCTGATCAGGTCGCCCCAGTCGGCGCGCAGCGACGGGTCCTCGGGGTCGTCGGGCGGGACCGTCTTCCAGTCGAGGTCGCCGATCGCCGACGCCAGGTCGGGGTAGCCCTGGGAGCGCATCGCGCTCACCGTCCGGCTCATCAGCCGGATCGGCGCGCTCGCGAACAGCTCGCTGTAGCTGTCGAAGACCCGCTTGCGCAGCTCGCGCTCGCCGGAGTGTGAAGACCTGCTCATCGGCCCCCCTTTCGCATGACGCCATCGTACGGTGCGCGCAGGTGAGGGACAAGGCGAGCGCCGAACCCCCGCCGCGAGCGTGCTCGGCGGCTTGACAGCACTCTCCGCCGGGGGAACAATGAATGAGCGTTCATTCAGCAGGAGGAAGCATGCCGGAGAGCCAGACCGCCCGGGAGCTCAGCCCGCGGGAGCAGAAGCGCAAGCGGATCCTGCGCGCGGCCATCGAGGTCTTCGCCCGCAAGGGCTTCTTCTCCGCCCGGATGACCGACGTGGCCCGAGCCGCCGAGGTCGCCGACGGCACCCTCTACCTCTACTTCGAGGGCAAGGAGCACCTGCTCACCAGCATCTTCGACGACGTGCTGACCCGGTTCATCGACCGCGCCGAGGTCGAGGTCGAGCGGCTCGACGACCCGATCGACAAGCTGCGCATCATGGTCCGTCTCCACCTGGAGACGCTGGGGAGAGATCGCGATCTCGCGCACGTGCTGCAGATCGAGACACGACATTCGCGCCGGTTCATGACCCTGCTCACGCATGGTAAACTCGGCGAGTACCTCAGTCTGTTGCGAGCGATCATCGAGGAGGGGCAGGACTTGGGCTCGTTCCGTCGCGACATCAGCGCTGGTCTCGCGACCAATCTGGTGTTCGGCGCGGTGGACGAGCTGGTCAACAGCTGGCTGGTGGCCGACGAGCCCGGCGACCTGGTCCGGCACCACGCCCCCCTCTGCCGCCTGCTGACCGAGGGACTCGTCCCCTGCGACTACCACGAGGGAGCCGGATCATGACGCCGAAGACGATCCTCGACCTGTACCGACTCGAGCACGACGCCCCCCGCGACCAGCACTACTTCCACTTCTTCCCCGGGGGAAAGTCGGTGCTCTCGACGGCGGAGTACTTCCGCCGTACCGCGGGGCTCGCCGCGGGCTCGCCCGGCTCGGGGTTTCCTCCGGTGATCGCGTGATGCTGCTGTCGGACAACCGGCCCGAGTGGCACATGGTCGACCTGGCGGTGGTCGACCTCGGCGGGGTCGACGTGCCGATCTACGGCACCCTGACGCCGCCCCAGGTCGCCTACCAGGCCAAGGACTCCGGGGCGGTCGCGGCGGTCGCCGAGACCCCCGAGCAGATGGCGAAGTTCCTCGAGATCAGGGACGAGTGCCCCGACCTCAAGCACCTGATCCAGATCGAAGGGGAGCCTGCCGCCGGGGTGCTGTCGTTCGCCGAGGTGATCGACTCCGGCGCCACCCCCGATGCCGGCGACCTGTTCTGGCAGCGGGCGGAAAAGGTCACCGAGGACGACCTGCTGACCCTGATCTACACCTCGGGAACCACCGGCAACCCGAAGGGCGTCACCCTCACCCACCGCAACCTGGTGCAGAACGTGCTGCCCTCCGCCACCCGCGCCCCGATCAACCGCGACGACTTCGGGCTCGAGTTCCTGCCGCTGTGCCACGTCTTCGAGCGCATGGTCGGCTACCTGCTGATGTCGAAGGCGGTGTCCAAGGCCTACTGCTCGGTCTACCACGTCGGCGACCTGGTGGCGACCATCAAGCCGACCGTCTTCGCCGGCGTGCCCCGTTTCTACGAGAAGGTCTACGACAAGATCATGGGCAAGGTCGGCGCGGCGCCGCCACTCCGGCGGGCGCTCTTCTCGTGGGCTCTGGGCGCGGGCAAGAAGGCCTACCCGGAGCGCCTCGCCGGCCGCTCGCCGGGCGGCCTCGGCTTCAAGCTGGCCGATAAGATCGTGCTGTCCAAGGTGCGCGAGGGCCTCGGCGGGCGGGTCCGCTTCTGCATCTCCGGCGGGGCGCCGCTGCCGACCTTCGTCAACGAGTTCTTCCAGTCGATCGGGGTCTGGATCCTGGAGGGCTACGGCCTGACCGAGACCTCGCCGGTGATCGCGGTCAACGGGGCTGAACCGGGTATGACCCGGCTCGGGACGGTCGGCAAGCCGATCGACAACGTCGAGGTCAGGATCGCCCCCGACGGCGAGCTCCTGGTCAAGGGTCCGAGCGTGATGAAGGGTTACTGGAACCTGCCCGACAAGACCGCCGAGGTCTTCGACGCCGACGGCTTCTTCGCCACCGGGGACATCGCCGAGCTCGACCCGGACGGCTTCGTCCGCATCACCGACCGCAAGAAGGACCTGATCGTCACCGCGGGGGGCAAGAACATCGCCCCGCAGCCGATCGAGAACGAGCTCAAACGTTCGCCCTTCGTCGACAACGCGGTCCTGATCGGCGACCAGAAGGCCTTCATCGTCGCCCTGATCTCGCCCAACTCCGAGGAGCTGGAGCCGTGGGCGAAGCAGCGCGGAATCGAGTACGGCTCGATCGAGGAGCTCACCACCAAGCCCGAGGTGATCGCGCTCTACGACGCGGTGGTCAAGGAGGTCAGCTCCAAGCTCGCCCGCTACGAGCAGATCAAGAAGTGGGCGGTGCTGCCGCTGATGCTGTCGATCGAAGGCGGCCACCTGACGCCGACCCTGAAGGTCAAGCGGCGGGTGGTCGAGAAGGACTACGCCGACCTGATCCGCCGCCTCTACGAGAGCTGAGCGGAACGGGCCGTGCACCGCGAGCACGCGCCGACCGCGAGGCCCGGCGCGCGCCGCGTCTGACCATGATCCCTCCGGCTTGGGCCGGCGGGTCGCGGGGCGCACCCACAGGTCGGGAGCTCGCCGACCCGGGGGGACGACCGTGACCGAGAACCGGCATTCGCGCTGGTTCACGGCGTCGCTGGCGGTGATCGCGGCGAGTCGACTGCTGGCGATCCCGGGCGTGCCGTGGGAGCAGGACGAGGCCCTGTTCGCGGCGGCCTCGTTCTCGGTCGACCTGGTCGCTCACCGCCCCCACCCGCCCGGGTTCCCGCTCTGGGTGGGCATCGGGGCCCTGGGCCGGGTGACGTTCGGCGACCCGCTCGTGGTGCTCCAGGTCGTCTCCGCCCTGGCGTCGATCGTGACCGTGGTCCTGCTCGCCCGCCTGTGGTCCGCAGGCCTCGGCAGCCGCCCCCTCGGCGAGGCCGCAGCGGTGCTCTTCGCCTTCCTGCCCGCGGTCTGGTTCCACGCCCCCCGGGCGTTCTCGACCACTCCCGCCCTGGCCCTGGCCTGCGCCGGCTGCGCCGTCCTGCTCACCCCCGGCCGTCGGCCCCTGGTCGTGGCGGCGGCCCTGCTCGGGGGCGCCGTCCTGACCCGGCCGATCCTGGCGCCCCTGCTCGTGCTGGTCGCCCTGGCCGCGACCCTGCTCCGGCGTGACACCGCCCGTGATCGGGCGCTCGCCGCGGGCGCCGGGATCGCCGTCACGGTCGCCGGATTCGCACCGCTGGTGGTCGCCACCGGAGGCTGGGACCGGTTCGTCGCGTCGCTGGCGGAGCACGGTGCGACCCATGCCGGAGCCCTCCACCTCGGGTCCTGGCGGCCGGCCCGGCTGGGGCTGGTTCGAGCCCTCGGGGGGCTTCCTTCCGCGGGGCTCGGTTGCGTCCTCTTCGGAGTCGGCTGGGCCGGCTGGCGGCGGCGACAGCCGCGGGCCGCTGTCTGGGGTCTGGCGGTGCTGGCCGGGACCGTCGCCTGGCTGCTCCTGGCCCACAACCGGACCTACCCGCGCTACACCCTGCCGGCGCTCGCGCTGCTGGTCGGGCCGGCGATCGGCGGGCTCGAGCTGCTCCTGGGCGGCCGACGACGCGCGGTGGTGGCCGGATCTGCGCTCGCCGCGGTCGCGGCGGCATGGACCGCCCCGGCGGTGTGGACCCAGGCCACAGCCTCCTTCCCTCCGCTCGCCGCGCTCGCCGCCGCCGAGGCCTCGACCACCGCCCGCGCGGTCATGGTGGACGGGGCTCTGAGCCCGTTCACCGACCTGCGTGCGCTCGCCCGGCGCGGACGCCTGCCCGCCTACTGGCGACCGCTGGTCGCAGAAGGGCGGATTCCGCTGGAGACGATCCCCGGACCATGGGTTCTGGTCGGGGCCGCGGGGACGCCGATCGTGTGGCTGCCTCCGGCATGGCCGCTGCCTGCACGACATCGGATCGACGCACCACGTCTCGCCGCCCTCGCCCAGGACCGTTTTCTGGAGGCGTGGACCTGTGAGGGAGGGGCCCTGGTGCTCGACCCCCGGTGGCCGGTGCTGGACCCGGACGGCGGGCTGAGGCTCGACGTTCCGGTTCGCCTGCTCGCCGAGCCGGCGCCCGCAGGCAGCGTGCTCGGGGGAGTGGTGGAGTCGGAGTCCGCCGCCTGGCTGGTGGTCGAGCCGACCGGAAGCGGAGCGACCCGCATCGCCCTGCCACCGGGCTCGAGCGTGCTCGCAATCCCGGCCGCAGGACCGCCCGGCCGCCCGCTCGAGCTCCGGGTCGCGGTCGAGGGCGCCGCAGGCGTGCGCCTGAAGAGGCTCTGGATCGACCGTCCCGACCGCTCTCCGGCTCCGGCGCGACTGGGTCCTTCAGACCAGGACGACGGCCTCGGCGGGCTGATCCGCAGCACCGGTTTCCACGGGGTGGAGGCCGGCCTGCCGCTGCCGGGAGGGGGCGGGCGATGGACCACCGCCGCCGCTCGGCTCGAGCTGCCGGCTGCCTGCGCTGTCGTCGAGCTCGATCTCGCAGCGCCGCGGCCGGTGCCCGCGACGGTTCGGGTCGCGTGTCCGGAAGCCGGCTTCGTGGCGGAGCTCACGGTCGGACCGGCCCCGGTGACCGTCCGGGTGCCGCTTGCGGATTCGCTCGCCCGCGTCACCGTCACGATCGACGTCTCCGACCCCTTCGTGCCCGCCGAGCTGGACCCTGTGTCGGCCGACCGGCGCACGCTCGGCGTGGTCCTCGGCGAGGTCCGCCGGAGGTGATCGGCATCACCCCGGCCTGAGCCCGCCGTCAACCCGCCTCCGGCCCCTCCCGTCTCCCGTGGCGAGAAAGGGAGGTGACGACCATGAACCGCACCGCACCATTCGCCCTGCTCGTCACCGCCGCCCTCGTGCTGGGAGCGGCGGTCGCCCCGACCCCGGCCGAAGCCGGAGCCCTGGTGGTGGTCAAGGCCCCGCCGAGCCCCCGGATCGAGGTCCGCGAGAGCCGCCCCGGGCCCGACCACGTCTGGGTCGCCGGTCACTGGCGCTGGAACGGCCGCTGCCACGTGTGGTCCGCCGGTACCTGGGTCCGCAGGCCCTCACCGCACTCGACGTGGGTCGGCGGGCACTGGGTCAAGCGACACGGCGGCTGGACCTGGCTCCCCGGCCACTGGCGCCGTACCTGACCGCCGTCGGCCAGGACTGAACCACAGAGACAGAAAGACACAGCGCGGGCCTTGCCCGCGCTGTGTCTTTGTGGTTCGATCCGGGTACGATGGTCGGCAGGAGATCCGATGGCGACGATCCCGGTGATGGTGACGCGGGCGGTGGGGGTGTCGATCCCCGACGCGATCACGATCGACCGAGCTGCCGATGCGCAGTCGGGGTCGGTGGTCGTCGCCACGGCAGCGGACCTCGCCGGTCTTCCCGACGGTTGCCGGCTGGTGGTGATCGGCTACGGCGACCAGCCGGCCGACTGCTTCCTCCAGCTGCCGGACGGCGCAGGGGACTGGCCAATCAGCCGTGCCGTCGCCGCCGCACGGGACAGCCTGTCCGCGGAGTTCGCCGCTGGTGAGCACACGACCCGCCAGAGGGAGCTGCTCGAGGTCGCCGCCGCGCTGTCCGCGGAGCGCGACGTGGACAGCCTGTTGGAGCGGATCCTGACCACCGCGAGGGCTCTGGTCCACGCCGATGCCGGCTCGCTCTATCTGCTCGAGGGCGAGGACGACTCCCGGCGCCTGCGCTTCACGCTCGCGCAGAACGACTCGGTGGCCGGACCGTGGCGGGAGTCGCTGCTGCCGGTCGACGAGTCGAGCCTCGCCGGGGTGGTGGCGGTGACCGGCAGCCCGCTCCAGATCGAGGACGCCTACTCGCTCCCGGAGGGGGTCCCCTACCGCTTCAACCCGGCGTTCGACGAGGCTACCGGGTACCGGACGCGGAGCCTGCTGGTGGTCCCGATGACCACCCGCGCCGGCGAGCTGGTCGGTGTGATCCAGCTGATCAACCGCCTTCGGGCGGCGGAGGTCGGCGCCTCCCGCGCGCACCCGGAGTCCCGGACGGTCGACCCGTTCACCCGTGACGACCTCGAGCTGGTCCAGGCGCTCGCCTCGCAGGCCGCGGTCGTGCTCGAGAGCTCGCGCCTCGCCGCCGAGGTGCGTCAGCTCTTCGACGCCTTCGTGCGTGCGTCGGTGACCGCCATCGAGCAGCGCGACCCTCCCACCTCCGGCCACTCGTTCCGGGTCGCCGACTACACCGTCGCGCTCGCCCGGGCCACCGCCCATCGGCCGCCGCCGCCGCTGCGCGGGCTCGACTTCAGCGCCGACGAGCTGCAGCAGTTGCGCTTCGCCGCGCTGCTCCACGACGTCGGCAAGCTCGGCGTCCGCGAGGCGGTGCTGACCAAGCGGCGCAAGCTCTACCCCGACCAGGAGCGGCTGGTGGTCGAACGTTTCGGCCACGCACGACGCGCGCTCGAGGTCCGGCTCCTGGAGGGCGCTCTCCGGGACCTGATGCGCCGCGGCGCCGCCCCAGTGACCTCGGACCTGGCCCGCCTCGACCGGGCCCGGGCACGACTGACGGACGAGCTTGACTGGTGGCTGACCCAGGTGGTCTCGGCCGCCGAGGGACGCCACGAGACCGTCGAGCTCGACCTGGACCTGCTCGAGGACATGGCCGGTCGCCGCTTTCCCGGGCTCGACGACCTCGACCGCCGGCTGCTCGAGCCCGACGAGCTGCGCCTGCTCCAGGTCGAACGCGGCACCCTCGACCCCGCGGAGCGCCGCGAGATCGAGTCCCACGTGGTCCACTCGGCTCGGTTCCTCGCCACCCTGCCGTGGCCGCGCCACCTCGCCAAGGTGCCGGTGATCGCCGCCCGCCACCACGAGAAGCTCGACGGGTCGGGCTACCCCCAGGGTCTCGCCGCCGACACGATCCCGGTCGAGGTGCGCATGCTCACCATCTCCGACATCTACGACGCCCTCACCTCCGGCGACCGCCCTACCGCACCGCCTTCGCACCCGAGACCGCCTTCGAGGTGCTCGAGAACGAGGTCAAGGGCGGCGCTCTCGACGCCGACCTGGTGCGGGTCTTCATCGCGTCCGAGGCCTGGCGCGCCGGCCAGGGCGGCTGAGATACCACAGAGACACAAGAGCACCGAGCCCCCACCCACGTGACCGGTGAAACGGACTCGGAGCGGAAGGGGAACGTCTGTTCTACTTCTGACCGAGTACCGTCGTTCCTACGCCGACATTTCGGCTGTAGAGCACTCTGAAACCACTGATTCTGAAAGCAGTTCAACCACACCACTCGGATCGGAGGAGCCCATAGACGAGACCGCCGAGGCGGTCTGGGGTAGCGACGATCGCCTCCGGGATCCGGATGCCCCGCACCGCCATCAGAGCCACGGCGCTGTGCACCTCCCGCACCTCGGCGCAGGCCGCCTCGAGATGCCGGCAGCGGTTGCCGAGCGTCCGCCCGCTCGCCTCCGGCTCGCTCTCTCAGGGGACGCGGGCGGCGGAAGACCGGCTCGCGTACACGGAACGCCCGCGTTCGCGGCGCCGCACAAGAGCCGTCACCCTGAGCGCCGGGGTCCGCATCGGTGGCAGCCCCACCCTGTCACCCTGAGCGGAGCGGCCCGCCAGGGCCGCGCATTCGAAGGGTCTCCTCCGGCACCCCAACCACCGTCACAGCCTAGGGTCTGGCCCGTCCCCGGGGGGCACCGTACCGGAGTCGGGTCGAATCTGCGAAGCCGACGCCGTTTCCATTTCGGGGAGCAGGCGGCAGGGAGCGGCCGGCCGGGACTGGCCGGACCGGCAATCCGATACCGGGCCGGCTGCCTGCCGCCCGCTGCCCGATCCCGGATTCTCGCCTCCCCTTGAACGGAAGCGACCGCGTTCGCTCACGGGTTCCTTGGGCTGCGGGCACGGCCCGCGCTGAGCTCCCGCCTGGTCAGATCGCAGGATCGGTGGTGGTGGGCCCCGGGCCTTCGGCCTCGGCGGGCAGGCGCTCGATCACCAGCAGGGTCGCGTCGTCGTTCAGCGGCCGGCCGCCGGCGAAGCGGTTGACCGCGTTGAGCAGCGCCTCGCAGGCCCCGTCGGCGGTCGGCGTCGCCAGCTCGGCGAGGACCTGGGCGGTCCGCTCGACGCCGAACTCGTCCTCGGCAGGGTTCTCCGCCTCGGTGAGCCCGTCGGTGTAGAGGGCGACCAGGTCGCCGCACTCGATCTGCCTCGAGCTCTCGCTGTACTGGGCGGCGGGCAGGATTCCCAGCGGGAGCCCGCCCGAGTCGATCTGCTCGATGTGCCCGTCGCGTCGCCGGATCAGGATCGGGCAGTGCCCGGCGTTGACCGCGGTCAGACCGCCGTCCGGCGCCAGGCGGATCAGCGCCATGGTGGCGAAACGGTTGTCGGCGGTAGCGCCGACGAGGTACCGGTTGAGGCGGCCGGCCAGCTCGGGGAGAGTCAGGCTCTCGTCGGCCAGCAGCCGGATCCCGCTGTGGATGCCCGAGGCCAGCATGCCCGCCCCGACCCCCTTGCCCGACACGTCGGTCACGGCGACCAGGAGCTGATCGTTGCGGACGAGGGCGTCGTAGGTGTCGCCGGCGACCTGGCGCGACGAGCTGGATCGGCCCGAGATGCGCCACCCCGCGAGCCGAGGAAAGCGTTGCGGGTAGAGGTGCGACTGGATGACGGCGGCGACCTCGAGCTCGCGCCGCAGCCGCTCGCGCTCGAGCGACTCGCTGGTCAGCCGGACGTACTCGAGGGCGACCGTGACCTGGATCGCGAACAGCTCGACCAGGCGGATGTCGTTGGCGGCGAACGGCTCGGTGCCGGCCCGGGCCTCCTTGTGCGCCGCCACCAGCACGCCGAGGGTGCCGCCCTCGCTCTCCAGCGGCACCGCGATCAGCTCGTCGCTGAGGATCTCCTCGAGCCACGCCTTGGGCAGGTCGCGGTCGTCGAGGGCGGGGGTGCCGAAGCTCGCCACGCACTCCGCGGCGGTGGAGTCCGCTCCCAGGTAGAGCTGCGCCGAGCGGACGCCGAGAAGCGCCACCAGGTGGGCGATCAGCTCCTCGGCCAGGCGCCCGCGGTCGAGGATGCCGCCGATCGAGGTCGCGATCGAGCGCACCGCCTCCAGCTCCCACAGCCGGAACCGTTCGTCGAACCGGGTACGCTTGAGCTCCTCGCGCAGGATGTGGGCCCTCAGAGCCAGCCGCGCCGCGCCGAGAACAGTCTCGTCGAGGCGTTCGGGGCGCAGCAGCCGCAGGGTCCACGAGTCGTCGCCGTCGGCAATCTCGACCTGGGTCCAGCCTTCGGTGGCCTCCTCGACGCCGCGACCGGCGGAGCGCGGCCATCGGGCGGCCACCCGCTCGCCGCGCCGCAGCACACCGACGCCGGAGCCGGTGGCCTCGAGCACCGCGCGAACCACCTCTTCGGGCGCCTGCGGGCTCGACGGACCGCCCATCGCCTGCTCGGCGATGCGCAGGAGATCACGAAGCGACATCGACCCCCAGCTCGGTCGACGCCGTCCGACGATCCGGGAAGATCGACGCGTACTGGACCAGGCCCATGATCTCGAAGGTCTTCGCGATGGTCGGGGTGAGGTTGCAGAACGCCAGCCGGCCGTTGTCCTCGAGCAGCTTCTCCATGATCTCGAGCAGGATCGAGACGCCGATCGAGTTGATGATCCGGGTTCCCTCGAGGTCGATGAGGAGCTTCCGCACACCCTGCCCGAGAAGCCCGGTGGCGGCGTCTGCGATCGCCTGCCCGCCCTCGTTGTTGATGTAACCGGCTGCGGCGATGACTCCAACCCCCTCGGACAGGATGTCCGTCGAGAGCTTGATCGTGTCGTCGGTCATGGCGCACTCTCCACATACTTCGACATCCGCACCAGGGTGAGCCCCGGCTCCGATCGGATCTGCACCTCGTCCATCAGCTCACGGATGAGGGTCAGACCCCAGCCGCGCCTCGGGGTGCAGCCGAACCTGCGGGAAGCTCCATCGACCGGCGGATCCTCGGGGTCGAAGCCGTCGCCATGGTCCTCGACCTCGACCACGAGGCGCGGGTGGTCGTCCTGATTGCGGCCGTCCAACCGCACGACCATCGGCCCGCCCCCGTGCTCGATGGCGTTGAGACACGCCTCGACCACGGCCACGCTGACCGCCTCGACGCGGGTCTGATCCATCCCGAGGGCGGCTCCGAGGGTTTCGACCGCCTTCGCGGCGACCAGCTCCACGTTCGGCACCACCGGAAGGTGCAGCTCGACCTCCATACCGTGCTCGTCACCAGCGGCTACAACTGTAGCAGAACCCTGGCGAGCGTCCACGCGAGCTGCAGGTGGTGAGTGGGGATGGCGAGCGGGAGCTGCGCGAGCTGAGCGGTCACCGTGCTGAGGGCGACCGCACCGAACGCGGCGAGGGAGAAGCGGAGCAGCGCCACGGACCTCATCAAGCCACCTCCGCCCTCCTTGCAGCAGAATTCGTGCCAGCGCGAGGCCAGGTTTCGCTCTGTCCTCATGATGCATTCTGCAACATACTCCAAGAACAGGGCCCCTTCGACACCCTGCTGCTTCCGATCTCCGACACCGGACCCCTCCGGAGTCCACGGGCCAGGGGCGGTTCGCTCCAGCCAGCGCGGATCGTCACCAGCCTTCGAGAAAGACACTTAAAGTGTTTATATCTCTGATTTAATGAGAGTCTATCGAGACGAGCCGCGACCCGATCCGGTGGCTCTTCGGGGTGGGGAAGGGGTGTTTCGCGACTCCTCCGGTGGAGAACTGTTGCTATTTGCACCATAAGATGCATCTTGCAACATACGCCGATAGAGGGTCGACCGGTCGATTCCCAGGATCCGGGCCGCGGCCGCCCGGTTGCCGTCCACCGACTCGAGCACCCGCGCCACGTGACGTCGTTGGACCTCGTCGAGCGTGAGCTGCGCGGAGCCGGCGTCGGTTTCGATCTGCCGATCGACGAGGCGCAGGTCATCGACCGTGATGGTCGCACCTGGAGCCAGCGCCACCGCCGCCTGGAGCACGTTCTCCAGCTCGCGGACGTTGCCGGGCCAGGAGTGGAGCAGGAGGACGTCGAGGGCATCCCGCTCCAGCTGCAGACCGGGCCGCCCGAAACGCTCACCGTAGAGCTCGAGGAAGTGTCGCGCCAGGAGCGGGATGTCGGTGTGCCGCTCGCGCAATGGGGGCACCGTGACCACGACCACTCGCAGCCGGTAGTAGAGGTCCTGCCGAAACTCACCGTCGTCGACCATGCGCTCCAGGTCGCGGTTGGTGGCCGTCACCAGGCGCAGGTTGACGGGGATCCGCTCGCGGCCGCCGAGGCGCTCCAGCTCGCGCTCCTGGACCACCCTCAGCAGCTTCGCCTGGAGGACCGGCGTCAGGTCGCCGACCTCGTCGAGGAACAGAGTGCCGCCGTCGGCGAGCTCGATCTTGCCGAGGCGGCGCTGCACTCCGGTAGCGACGCCCTCCTCGATGCCGAACAGCTCGGCCTCGAGCAGCGACTCGGGCAATGCCGCGCAGTTGAGCGGCACGAACGGGCCGTCGGCACGGGAAGATGAACGGTGGATGAGCTGAGCGACACGTTCCTTGCCGACCCCAGACTCGCCGCGCAGCATGACGTTGACGTCGGTGGGGGCGACCCTCCGCACCAGCTCCAGCGCCTCCCGGATCGCCGGCGAGTCGCCCACGAAACCCTCGCGCAGGGCGCCACCCCGCAGCGCCCGGTTTTCCTCCTCGAGCCGCTGCCGGTCACGCTCGATCGCCGCCACGGTCCGCGAGGTCGCCACCGAGGCGGCGGCAAGGCTGGCCAGCGACAGCAGGAACCGGGAGTCGGCGTCGGTGAACGGCGTCCGCCCCTCGCGAGTCTCCTTGTCGGCCAGCACCACCAGGCCGATCACCCGCCGCTGCCAGACCATCGGCGCGGCCAGCAGCTCGTGGGGCGGGTCGTCCGACTCGCGCTGGCTGCGCACCACCCGCCCGCCGGCCAGCGCCTCCAGGAGGTCAGGCGGGAACAGCGACCGCACCCGTTCCACCGACGCCGGCAGGCCGACCGACCGGACGGTCGCCTCCTGGCCCCACGGATGAAGAGTGGCCACCAGGCCGAGGCCGGCATCGAGGGTCCCGACCGCCCGCTGGAGAAGCTCCTCCACCAGCTCGTCCTCGCTGCGCACGCCCCCGAAGGTCAACGAGAAGTCGACCAGGGTCTCGAGCTGCAGCTCGCGCCAGTTGCGGTCGAAGGTGCTCATCGCACGTCCCAGTGTAGAACGCGGCGGGGCGCCGGACGTTGCACGAGGGACGATTCCTGCCGATCTCGTCAGCGACTGGAGCGGGCCGCCGACCCCGGCCGGGGACCGGAACCTCTAGTCTTCGCCGGCGTCCAGGACCCTGCGGATCTCGCGGGCGAGGGTCGCAAGGTCGACCGGCTTCTGGAGGAAGCACACGTCACTCGAGGAGATCTCCTGGACCAGCACGTCGTTCTTGGCGTACCCGGACATCAGGATCACCGCCAGGGTCGGCTGCCGAGCCATCATCCTGCGCGCGATCTCGGTGCCCGGCTCCCCCGGCAGCACCACGTCGCTGATCAGCAGGTCGAAGCCGGGCTCGTCGGGCAGACCCCAGACCTCCGCCGCGCTCGCGGCCACCCTCACACCGTAGCCGAGCCGGACCAGCATGCGTTCGAAGGTCACCCGGATCTGGTCGTTGTCCTCCACCAGCAGGATGCTCTCGCCGCGGCCTCTCGGAAGCCCGGCACCAGGCTCCCGCGGCTGACTGCGAGCCCCGGAGCCGCCGCCCGGCTCGCGGGGCAGAGTCACCCGAAAGCACGCTCCCGGGTCGCGCCCGGCCGAAAGCTCGATTCGACCGCGGTGCTCGCTCACGATGCCGTGGGCGACGGCGAGCCCGAGGCCGGTCCCCTTGGTCGCCTCCTTGGTGGTGAAGAACGGGTCGAAGATCCGACCACGCAGCTCGTCCGGGACACCGCAGCCCGAGTCGCGGACCTCGAACCAGACCTCCCGGGCGTCCCCCCCTGTGGCGACCTCGAGGTCGCCCCCGTCCGGCATGGCGTCCGTCGCGTTGACCACCAGATTGGTCAGCACCTGCTCGAGCTGGGAGCGATCGGCCCGGATCGGAAGCGGTTCACGGCCGATCCGCAGCGACAGGACGACGTTCTCCCGCACCAGTCGCTGAAGCAGGCTCGAAGCCGTCCGGACGAGCTCGTTGAGGTCGAGCCGCTGCGGACGGGTCACCCCGCGGCGGGCGAACAGCAGCAGCTGGCGGGTGAGCGAGGAGCCGCGCAGGATGTTCTCCTCGATCTCCGCGATCGCCTCCCGCATTGCCGACGGGTCCTGCTCGTCGCGCACCATCTGCGCCGTCACCAGCATGGCCTGCAGCAGGTTGTTGAAGTCGTGCGCGACGCCGCCGGCAAGCCGTCCCATCGCCTCGAGGCGCTGCGCGTGCCGCAGCTGCTCCTCGAGCAGCCGCCTCTCGGTCACGTCCTCGCCCGAGGCCAGCATGCCGATCACCCGTCCCTGGCCGTCGAGCACCGCGGTGCTCCGCCACGCCACCAGGCGTTCGACCCCGGCATCCGTCAGCACCGGGGACTCCGCGTACTGGTGGGCCTCTCCCGACATGAGGCGGTCGAACGCGTGCTGCGCGTCGGCGCGGTGGCTCGCCGGCACGAACTCGTCGAACCAGCAGCGGCCGACGATGTCGCCCTCGTTGCGACCGAGGATCTCGCAGGTCTTGCGGTTGACCAGGGTCACTCGACCCTGCTCGTCCACCGCCACGAAGAGCACTCCCGCGAGGTCCAGGTACTGCCGTGCCCGATCCCTCTCCCCACGCAGCGCGCGTTCGGCCACCACCCGATCGGTCACGTCGCGGGCGACCCCACGCACAATCGGCGGATCGGTATCCGAACGAACAGTGTTGTGGTACTCCCAATACACCCGATCGCCGGTCTTGCCGAGCACCTCGAGCACCCCTCGAGCCCTGCCCGAGACAGCAATCTCCTCGAGGTAGCGGTTGAACTCCGGCTTTCTTTTCTCGGACATGAAGTCGGCGAGACAACGACCGACCATCTCGCCGGCGGTGTATCCGAGTACGCGAAGCGCGGAGAAATTCACGGACAACAGGACGCCATCCAGGTCGTGGGTACAGATCAGGTCACCGCTTGACTCCACCAGGTCGCGGTAGCGGGACTCGCTCGCCCGCAGCCTCTCCTGGGCCCGGATCCGGTCCGAGAGATCGCGCTCTGCTTTGGCGAACAGAGTGGCGCTGCGAGTCGAGACCGCGATCTGGTCGGCGATCGTCTCGAAGGTCTGCACGTCGATGTCATCGAACGCACGAGGCCGGGTCGACTGCACGTCGAGCACGCCCAGCACCTCACCCGAGAGCTGCACCGGGACGCAGACCTCCGTGCGAGTGGCCTTCTCGCCGTCGCAGGCGGCGACGAAGCGGTCGTCCTGCAGCACGTCACCCACGACGACCGTCTCTCCACTTCTGGCCGCGTGTCCGATGAGACCTTGCCAGACCCGACGGTGGTAGTCGGCCGGCAGCCGATCCCGGTAGGCTCCGGCCGCCTCCTGGCTGCCCAGCTCCCCGGACTCGCGGTCCATCATGACCAGGATCACGCTGTGCAGGCCGAGCCGGCTCTGGGTCTCGCGGACCGCGGTGGTGATCACCTTCTCCGGATCCAGGGTTGCCGTCAGCAGACGCGCGATCCGGTTGACCGCACCGAGCTGCTCGAGCCGCTTGCGCCCCGCCTCCGCGGCCCGCTGCTGTTCGGTCACGTCGCGGACGACGCCGATCAGGGCCAGCGGCTCGCCGTCGTCCCCCCGCACCGCGGCAGTGGTCAACGACACCAGGATCTCGCGGCCGTCCCGCGTCACGTTCACGACCTCGCCGGTGTAACCCTCGGCGAGAGTCCCGTCGCGGATCTCGCGGTCGAGGTGACGCTCGAAGTCGGGAGGTCGCAGCATGCTGATGTGACGGCCGACGAGCTCGCCCCTGCCATAACCGAAGATCTCGCAGAACCTCTCGTTGACCCACACGATCACGTCGTCGTCGCGGGTCATGCAGACGCCCTCGCCGAGGCTGGCGAGGGCCCGCGCGAGCAGGGCGACCCGCTGGTCGCCGGGCTCTGGGCGGACATTTCGAGAGGTTCTGTCGCTTGCGATCACCCGTCCACGACCTCCCGATCCCTGCGGCGAGGCGCCGGGCGGCGGAGTCTCATCCCTCCCGCCCCGTCGCCGCGACCCTCCTCACACCCCGCCCGCGGCGGCGCGGCGTGATGCTCGAGGCTATCGGCCAGCCCGTCTGCGCCACGACCGGTCGTGCGCCCATCCACCACAGACCCGGTACCGCGCGGGGCCCGTGCGGATACACCGGGTCCGCGCGTTGGGCCGGGCTCACTGGGTCGCGGACGCGACCAGCTCGACCTCGAAGAGACTCGGCCAGAGCTTGCCAGTCAACCAGAAACGCCTGGTCGTCGGGTCGAAGGCGATGCCGTTGAGCACGTCGACCTTGTCGCGCTCGGCCTCCGGCAGCAGGCCCGAGGCGTCGGCCACCGCGCTGACCCGACCGGTCGCGGGGTCGATCCGGTAGATCTCCTCCCGACCCCAGACGTTGGCCCACACCGCGCCCTCGGCCCACTCGAGCGCGTTGAGCGCCGAGACCGGCCTTCCGGCGAGGGTCACCGCCACGGTTCGCAGCGGCGCCAGGGTGGCGGGCTCGCGGAAGGTGAGCCGGTCGCTGCCGTCCGACATCACCAGGTGCTGCCCGTCGAAGGTGAGGCCCCACCCCTCGCCCTGGAACAGCCTCTCACCGGCCGGACGGAGGTCCGGCAGCGTCCACATCAGGGCCCGGCCCTCGCGCCACGTGAGCTGGACCAGCCGGTCGCCGACCCGCGCGAGGCCTTCGCCGAACAGCCCCGACTCCAGCCAGGCCTCGGTCCGGACGTCGCCGGTGGCGAGGTCGATGCGGCGCACCCTGGACTCCCCGTAGCGGCCGACCGACTCGTAGAGCATGCCGTCGACGATCACCAGACCCTGGGTGAAGGCGTCGCGGTCATGGGGGAGGGTCCGCAGCACCCGGACCCGCAGCCGCTCGGGCGCAGGCTCAGCGGTCGCTCCCCACCGCCAACCGCCGAGCAGCGCGAGCATCAGCACCATCACGATCCCGGAGCTTCTCGCCACCGCAGGATTGTCGCACGCCGGCACCGTCCGGGTCGCGAACCTCTGGTGGCGATCGTCCGGCCGTGCGCAATCACCGTGTGCTCCCGCCGCACCCCGGCCACACCGTCAGCCGGGCTCTCCTCCGCCGGCAGCCGGGCCTTCCGTCTCCGGAGGGCCGCTTCGGGCGGGCAGCGTCCAGGTCGCGAGAGTCGGTCGTCCGAGGGCGTCGACAACCCGCTCGCGCCGAGCCCCCGGCACGAGCTCCCGGATCACCCGGTCGAGACCTGGGTCGGCGAGGGCCCACGCCGCCACCACCCGGACCGGTCGGCCTGGCTGCGCGAGGGCCTCGACCGTGCTCGCCAGGTCGGGCACCGCGGCCGTTCGAACCAGACTGTCGAGCGAGAGGCCCGTTCGCGCCAGGGCGCGCTGCCGATCGTGGAGCGCGAGGCGGACCGCGGCACGGTGCTCCGGCGCGAGGTCCCCGTTGGCAGCCAGCACGACCACCACCGGCCCGCGGTCGACATGGCCGCGCAGCTCGGCAGCCAGCTCGACCCAGTACGTCGAGCCGTTGCTCTCGGGCACCTGCACCCGGTCCCAACAGATGAAGGTCGCGACCCCGATCCAGGCCGCCGCCACCACCGGAACGGCGACCCACAAGGCCCTTCGTCCGGCCCGGGTCGCCGCGGCGAGGCCTGCGATCTCCACCACCAGCACCGCCGCCATCACCTCGGCCGCCAGCTCGAGCTGGATCAACCGCCTGAACTCCACCTGAGACAGCAGCACCGCCGGGACCAGGCCGGCGCCCGCCCAGAGCAGGAGCAGCACCGCCCGCGACCGAAGTCCGCGCCGGACCAGGGCGAGCACGCACCAGGCCAGCCCTCCCGGCAGCAGCACCGCCGGCAGTGGATCCAGCCCGCCTCCGGAAGGCTTGGTGTACCAGGGATCGTCGGCTCGCAGGACCAACGACTCCACCGCGGCGCGCAGGTTCGCCGGCACTTTCTCGAGCGCGGTCACGGCGTACAGCCCCTGGCCCCCGAGCTGGTATCCGGAACGGATCGGAATCGGACGGCCGGCACGCACGCTGGTCACCAGATGGGGCAGACTGGCCGCGACGAACACGGCCGCGAACACCAGCAGCCCGAAACCGTGGCGGCGAAGGCCCCGGGCAGTGAGCCCGATCCGCCACCCGAAGAAGCCGACCAGGGCCACCAGGAGGGCCTGATTGGTGGCGTAGATGTACCACCCGAAGGCACATGCCAGCCCGGCGCAGGCGAACGCCCCGACGGTCCGATCGCGGTCGGCGCGCAGCACCGCCCAGAACGCGAGCAGCGCCTGGAGCGGCGCCAGCACGTGCTCGGCGTCGTTGAAGCGCGAGATGGTCACGTGCCAGGGCGACACCGCCACCAGGAACGCCAGCACCAGCCCGACCCTGTCGTCGGCCAGCCGTCGCCCGAACAGGAAGGCGAGCCAGACGGTGACCACGCCGAGCAGCGCCTGGGTCAGCCGCGCCTGCACGAACCCGACCCCGAAGAGCAGGAAACCGAGCGCGTTGACCACCGCCATCGGACCGTGCTGCTCGACCAGGAAAACCGTCGGGTCGAAACGGCCTCCGAGCGCTTGCGGACCGAACACTATCCGGTCGACCAGGTCGACCGACATCCCGAGGTGGATGACCCCATGCGTCCCGAAGCCCAGCGGATGGTCGGCCAGCAGCACGAAGCGCAGCACCGCCGCCAGCACCAGCACCGCGAGCAGGAGCTGCCGCGACCATCCGAGTTCGGTGACGGACCGGGAAACGGCCCGGCCGGGTCCCGCCAGGACGGCCAGCGCGAGGGCAGCGCCGGAGGCCACCAGCCACCGACCGGAGGGGGCGGCCGCAGACGCGACCGCTGCGGCGGCTGCGCACAGCGGCCAGACCTGTGCGTGGGGACGAGAGCTCCCGCGTCCGAGCGCCCACCACGCCGTCGCCGCGAGCGCCATGGCCGTGACCGCCACCGCCAGGCCGCCGGCGTGGCCCGGCCACCACAGGGCCAGCCAGCGACCCAGGTCACGCAGAGCCAGGATCACCGGCGCCAGGCTCGCCAGCGTCGGACGACCGTAGCTTCCGGCCACGCCCGCCGTGATCGGCACCGCGAGCAGCACAGCGAGCAGGAGCCCACCGAAAAGTGAACGGAGCCCGCCGAACCGCTCGCCGGTCACCGGGGCGCCGTCAGGAGGGTCCATCTGAAGCCGCCGCGCCGCCCGGCCCCGTGGCACCGACCGACGGCGGGAGCAGCAGCAGGTGCCCGATCGAGTAGGAGCCGTCGCCCTCGAGGACCACCACCCGGATCAGGTCGTATCCCCGCGCGATCGCGGCGGCCGGCACGCTCAGACGGTAGACCGCCAGTCCTCCCCGGTTCGGAGTCGGACCCGCGTCGAGCCGCGCGACAACCTCGTCCCCGAGCAGGAGCTCGACCCGGTAACGATCGTTGTTGTCCGCGCTGATTTCGATCTCGGGGGCGAACATCCTCTCGCCGAGCCGAACCGTCATCGTACCCGGGCGGGGTGGAATCCGGATCGCGCCGGGCACGTCCCACGGCGTCCCCGCCGCCCTCGGGGTCGCCAGGTCGGCGAGCGCGACCTCGATCGGACGGCTCGGAGGTGCTTCGGACCGATGGACCGGACGCGCCGCCCTCCTGGAGTCGTTCTTTCCCCAGCCCATGGCGATCATCACGGCGGCTCCGCACAGGGCGACCGCCGCCGCGACCCAGAGCACCCGCACCGTCCGGCGCGGCCGGCTCGCCCCCCGCAGGTGACGCAGCTCGCGCTCCAGGAGGTCGTGGACCACCCTGGCGCTGGCCTCAACGGCCCTCCCCGGCCGGTTGGGGCGCGCCGGCTCGAGCCCGGCGTGCTCGGCCACCACCGGCAGGTGGCGCCGCAGGATCTCCGAACGGCGCCGGTCGAGCCCGGGGAGCGAAAGCGCAGCCGGATCAGCGAGCGCCGTCGGACGGCCCTCGAGGACCGAGTCGTCCGACAGCGAGCCGGCGACCCACCCCAGCAGCGACGCCGCGCGCATCAGGTGAACGCAGGCGGCCAAGCCGCCGCGATGCAGGTTCAGCAGCAGGGTTCGGGCCGCGTCGAGCTCGTCGCGAGCCGCATCGAGCCCCCCTGCGCGGCGAACATCGACCGTGGTCGGCCTGCTCCCAGCTGCCATACCTGCCTCCCGAGCAGCGCCAGTATACGAAACGAACCCGTCACGTGACGGCACCAGCAGCCCCGCAACCGCGCTCTCTCCAGCCACCCGACCGCCCCCCCACTCCGCGGCGACCAGCCCCCTCCCCGCTCATCCACGCTGCCACCGCCACCACCTCCCGAGCCCGAGAAAGGGGCTCGGCTCGCCCCTGGAGGAGCGATGGTGGTCGTGGCCGTGGGGGTGCTCCACCCGACCACCCACCCTGACCCGCCGCCCCCGCATCCGCCCCTCCTCCACCCCCCCGGCGGGTTCCGCAGGCGCAGCCTCGCTGCGCCGGAGAGGGCGGCGGACGGCCTACGACCACCCGCTCATCCAGGGGCGTCGAGTCCCTTCGGCCCCGCCACGAAACACCGAAAAAGCCGCCCGAAGGGCGGCTTTTGAAGGTGGAGAGTGGCGGGGCCGAAGGGACTCGAACCCTCGACCTCCGGCGTGACAGGCCGGCGTTCTAACCAACTGAACTACGACCCCGCACGGCTCGCCCGCGGTGGTGGGAGGTGGGGGATTTGAACCCACGACCCCCTGCGTGTAAGGCAGGTGCTCTACCGCTGAGCTAACCTCCCAGACGGCTTCCCGCCGGGAGATGCATCGTAGAGTGAGGCCCGTCTCTTGTCAAGCGCCCGAACGGTCGTGCTCCCTTTACAAGCCTGCGGACGATGGAATATCGTGAGCCATGGACGATCCACGGATCACCTGGCGCCTTGGCAGGTGGATTGCGCGCCGGGTGGCGGGAACGGTCACCCTCTCCGGAGGGCCGGGTCCGGTGGTGCTCGAGGTGATCGCGGGCAAGATCGTCTCGGTGCGCGGCGTCGACCCCACCGAGGTGGGCAACGAGCTCGGCGTGACGCCGGTCGGCCACCCCGACCTTCTCGTCGAGGCCGACGCCCTCGCCACCCGTCATGAGATCCCGGACACCCAGGCGGTGGGTGCCGCGAAGGCGGTCCTGCAGCGGCGCCTGCGCAGCTGGCTGGTGGATCCCGACCATTCGCTGGAGGTGGCAGAGGGGCCGGTCGAGTCCGGCGGCGGGCCAACCATCTCTCTCACCCACGCCCTGGTCGAGCTGGTGCTCGCTGACCAAGGTCAGGAGCTCTCCCGGGCGGTGCTGCCGGACCTCGAGGTCCTGCTGCGCCGCTCGGGCGGTTTTCTCGATCTCTACGCGCCCCTCCGCCTGTCGGAGGAGGCCGATCTGATCGTTGCCAAGATCACCGGCCAGCGCACCGCTCTGGAGATCGCCGCGCGGTCGCCTCACGGTCGCGACGAGGTCATCCGGCTGCTGGCGGCGCTGGTGCTGACCGGCATGCTGGAGCCGGTCCCTGTCGCCTCGTCCCCGGAGGACTCCGGCATGCTCCAGGGCAGGCCGGAGTCGGCCGGAGGCTCTCCGCGCCGGCGGGTTCCGGTGAAGTGGCTGGTCGCGGCCGCCGCCACTCTGGCCCTGGTGCTTTCGGTGGCCACCTTCGTGCTGCTGCGCGGGGACGGACGGGGCGCTCCGGCAATCGACCCTGCCGCTTCCGGGACGTGGACCGTGGTCGTCGACATGGGCTGCGAGCCGCAGGAGTTGCAGCGGGTCCTTCAAAAGGCCAATCAGCACCCGAAGGACCTTCGCGCGATTCGAGCCTCGCTGGCCGGAAACGACCCCTGTTGGCGCCTGGTCTGGGGTCGCTTCGACTCCGAGGACGAGGCATTCACCGCGATCGGCAAGGTCCCAGGCGGCTTCATCCGCGAGGGGTTCACGCCCCATCCCGCTCGACTCGACGGCGACGGGGGGAGCTGACCCGATGGCCGGCGGCGGACGTCTCGCTCTCCACCGCGTGCAGCCGCTCCCGGAGCTGATGGGCAACCTGGCGCACAACCGGGCCACCGGCGTGCTGGTCGCCTCCGCCGGTGAGGCGAGGCGCGAGATCGTCTTCGTCGACGGCGAGGCGCGCGCCGCTCGCTCGGACGTCGAGGAACAGAAGCTGGGCTCGTGGCTGGTGCACCGGGGATTGATCAGCGAGGACGAGCGGGCACTGACCCTGCTCGGGCAGGGCGGCGAGCACGCCCCACCGCTCGGCCACCTGTTGGTGACGCGGGGCTGCCTCGATCAGACCACGCTCGAGGCGGAGCTGGCCGAGCTCGCGCTGTCGATCATCCGCAGCGCGGCGGCCGCCCCGAGGACCTACTGTGAGTTCCTGGAGGGCCGCGCGTCCGACCAGCCCGACACCTTGCCCGCCCTGACCACGACCCAGCTGCTCCTGGTGGCGGCGCGCGCCTTCAGCGACGCGGCGGCGATCGAGTCGGGGCTGGGCCCGCACGATCAGATCGTGTGGCCGTCAAGCGCCCTCGACGCTCTGCTCGGCGAGCTGCAGCTGACCCCCACCGAGGCGTTCATGCTCAGCCGTCTCGACGGCCGCGGACGGTTGGCCAACCTGTACGCGCTGTCGTCGCTTCCCCGCGAGGAGGCGGCCCGGACCCTCTACTCGCTCAAGGTCGCCGGTCTGATCGGCGTCGGTGCCGCGCCCTCTCCGGGGCCCGGCCCGCTGCCCGACCTCGGCGGACGTCGCAGCGGTCCCGCGTCGGCTCCGCTGATCGTCGACGAGGAGCGGCTCGACCCGAACCAACGTCGGGAGCGCGCCCTCATCCGCGAGCGAGCCGAGTCCGTGACCCGGGTCGACCACTACCGCGCCCTCGACCTCGAGCCGGGCGCCCGGCTCACCGAGGTCGAGCAGGCCTGGAAGGAGATCCAGGCCCGGTTCTCGCCCGAGAGGTCGGGAGAGGCGCACCTCCGCGACATGCGGCCGCACCTGTCCGCGGTCGTGGAACGGGCCCAGGAGGCCCACGAGGTGCTGTCATCCCCGGCTGCGCGACGACGCTACGACCCGATCCTGCGAGCGACCGAAGAGCAGCGCAAGCAGCTCGAGTCACGGGCTGCCCCACGGACCGACGCCCGGGTTCGCAGCGAGATCGTCGAAGCCAACCTGAAGCGGGCCGCCGAGCTGGTGCGGGACGGCGAGGTCTTCATGGCGATCCAGCTCCTCGAGCAGGCCTGCGCCATCGAGCCTCGCCCCCCCGAGCTGCTCAAGCTCGCCCGGCTGCTGCTCCGCAACCCGCTCTGGACCCAGCGCGCCCTCGCCTACTTGCGGCAGGCGATCGAGCTCGATCCCCTCCTGGTCGACGCCTGGATCGAGCTGGCCGAGTTCTGGCGCCGCCGCAACGACCCGGAGCGTCAGCGCAAGGCTCTCGAACGCGCGCTTGCCCACGCGCCGGAGGACCGGCGGGCGAGCGAGATGTACAAGGCACTGCGCGGCCAGAGGGAGCTCGACCGGCTGCTCCGCCGGGCGAGGCAGGCGAAGACATGACGACCGTGGTCTCCGCGCTCACCCTGGCCTCCGCGGCCGGAGTCAACGCCTATGCCACCCTGCTCGTGCTCGGGTTGCTGGTGCGGTTCGACGCCGTGCCCCTGACCTCGTCCACCGCGCGCTTCTTCGCCCAGGACTGGGTGCTGGTGGTGCTCGCGGTGCTCTACCTGGTGGAGTTCGTGGCCGACAAGGTCCCCGCGGTCGATCACGCCTGGGATCTGGTGCACACGGTGATCCGCCCGGTGGCGGGCGCCGCGGCTGCGGTGGCGGTGGTCAGCGGCCAGGGCGAAGGATGGGTGGTGATCGCCGCGATTCTCGGAGGAGTCACCTCGCTGCTCTTCCACGGTGCGAAGGCGACCGGACGGCTGGCCTCGACCTCGGCTACCGGCGGCGCGATGAACCCGGTGCTGTCGGTCGCCGAGGACGGGTTCGCGTTCACCGCTTCGATCTTCGCGCTGCTGGCTCCGCTGGTCGCCCTGCTGCTCGCGGCAGTCGCCCTGGCCTGGCTGCTCGGTCGACGCCGCCGCCGCCATGCCGATCCTGGTTGACGGCTCGAACCTGGCCCACGCGCTCGGCCTCGACTCTCCCCGCCGAGAGGAGGTCCGCCGCCGGGTGCTGGCACGGGTGAGAGAGCAGCGCACGCGGGTCACGGTGGTCTTCGACGGCCCGCCGCCGGCCGGCTCGCCGGCGCGCGAGTTCCTGGGCTCGGTCACGGTGGTCTGGGCAGCCCCGGCGAGCGCCGATGACGTGATCGTCCGGTCGCTGCCCGACGGACCTTCGGCACGGAGCTGGACGGTCGTGACCGACGACCGCGGGCTGGCCGCCCGGGTCACGTCTCGTGGCGCACGGGTGCGCGGGCTCGCCGAATGGCGCCTGCCTCCACCCCACAAGGGCGGGTCCGCACCCGACAGCCTGAGCCCCGAGGAGGTCGCGGACTGGGAGTCCTGGTTTGCCCGTCGCAATCCCCACGGCGGCCGCTGAGATCACGCTCGGAGAAGCCTTGTGCACGGTGGTACAATCCCCGCCGTTTGGAGGCAGGGACCATGAGCGACGTCGCGAAGATCCTCTCGGAGCTGGGCATCGAGCCCACCAACCTGGGTGCGTCGAACGGACAGTGGATCCGCCCCTCCGGTGGGCGGGAGCTGGCCTCGGTCAACCCCACGACCGGCGAGCCGATCGCGACCGTGATCCAGGCCGACGCCGAAGCCTACGAGGCGGTGGTCGCGGCCGCCGCGGCGGCGTTCCCGGCCTGGCGCATGGTGCCGGCGCCGAAGCGCGGCGAGATCGTGCGCGAGCTCGGCGACGAGCTGCGCGAGCACAAGGAGGCGCTCGGCCGGCTGGTCTCGCTCGAGATGGGCAAGATCCTCTCCGAGGGCCTCGGCGAGGTCCAGGAGATGATCGACATGTGCGACTTCGCGGTCGGCCTGTCGCGCCAGCTCTACGGCCTGACCATGAAGTCGGAGCGGCCCCGCCACCGCATGTACGAGCAGTGGCACCCGCTCGGCGTGGTCGGCATCATCACCGCCTTCAACTTCCCGGTCGCGGTGTGGGCGTGGAACGCGGCGCTCGCCGCGGTGTGCGGCGACACCATGGTCTGGAAGCCGTCGTCGCAGACGCCGCTGACCGCCGATCGCGGTGCAGAACATCTGCAACCGGGTGATGGAGCGCCACGGCCTCGAGGGCGTCTTCAACCTCGTCGTCGGCCCCGGCGCGGAGGTCGGCGAGCGCATGCTCGACGACCGCCGGGTCCCGCTGATCTCGTTCACCGGCTCGACCCGCATGGGCCGGCACGTCGCCGAGGCCGCCGCGCGCCGGTTCGGCGCGCTCGATCCTCGAGCTCGGCGGCAACAACGCGATCATCGTCGAGGCCGACGCCGACCTCGACCTCGCGCTGCGCGCGATCCTCTTCGGCGCGGTCGGCACCGCCGGCCAGCGCTGCACCAGCCTGCGGCGGCTCTTCCTCCACGAAGCGCGATCGCCGACGGCTTCGTCGACCGGCTGGCGAAGGCCTACGGCGTCGGTCCCGATCGGCGACCCGCTCGACGACGAGCACGCTGATGGGTCCGCTGGTCGACCGAGGACGCGGTCGAGGACTACGAGGCGGCCCTCGAGCAAGGTCCGCGAGCAGGGCGGCGAGATCCTCTGCGGCGGCGGCCGGGTCGACCGCCCGGGCTACTTCGTCGAGCCGACCATCGTCACGGCCCAAGCGCGAGCATGCCGATCGCCTGCGAGGAGACCTTCGCGCCGATCCTCTACGTGTTCGAGTACGACGACCTCGACGAGGCGATCGCGCTCCACAACGCGGTGCCCCAGGGGCTGTCGCTCGGCGATCTTCACCGTCGAGCCTGCACTCGGCCGAGCGCTTCCTCTCCCACGAGGGCTCCGACTGCGGCATCGCCAACGTCAACATCGGCACCTCGGGCGCCGAGATCGGCGGCGCGTTCGGCGGCGAGAAGGAGACCGGCGGCGGGCGCGAGGCGGGCTCCGACGCCTGGAAGGCCTACATGCGCCGCCAGACCTGCACGATCAACTGGAGCAACGAGCTGCCGCTGGCGCAGGGCGTGACCTTCGACGTCGATAGGATCTCGACTAGGCGCGGATCCGGCGAGGTACAGCGGGCCCGGATCGGGCCCGCCGCTTCGTTGCGAGCAGACTGCGCTGCGCTACGATGTCCGCATGGACGGACGATCCTGATCGTCGACGACGACGCCGCGCGTGCGCACGGTCCTCGAGCGCATCCTCGACCGGCGCCGGCTACGCGGTCGAGCAGGCCGCGCGACGCCTTCCAGGCCCTCGACCGGCTCGACACGCAGCCCCCCGACGCGGTCCTGCTCGACATCAAGATGCCGGGCATGGACGGCCTCGGCCTGCTCGACAACCTCCGCCAGCGCGGCCTCGAGATCCCGGTGGTCGTGCTCACCGGGCACGGCGACCAGTTCACGTCCCGCGAGTGCCTCGAGGCCGGCGCGCTCGGCCTATCTCACCAAGCCGCCGGACCGGTCGGACCTCCTGCTGGCGGTGCGGGGCGCGGTGGCCCAGGGTCGCCTCGCGCCAGGGATGCGGTTCGGCCGCCCGAGCCGCCGCCCTGCTCGGCGCGAGCCACGCCGATGCAGCGGCTCCGGGAGGAGATCGCCCGGGTGGCGCCGTCGCGGGCCACCGTCCTGGTCAGCGGCGAGTCCGGAACCGGCAAGGAGCTCGTCGCCCGCCGTCTTCACCACCTCTCCGAGCGCGCCCGCAGCCCGTTCATCCGGGTCAACTGCGCCGCGATCCCGGAGGAGCTGATCGAGTCCGAGCTGTTCGGCCACGAGAAGGGCTCGTTCACCGGCGCGCACCGCCGGCAGGTCGGCAAGTTCGTCCAGGCCGACGGCGGCACGATCTTCCTCGACGAGATCGGCGACATGATCGCTCAAGACCCAGGCCAAGGTCCTGCGGGTCCTCCAGGACGGGGAGGTCGAGCCGGTCGGCGCCGGAACTCCGTTCGCGGTCGACGTACGGGTGATCGCGGCCACCAACAAGGACCTGGTCGCCGAGGTCCGCGAGGGGCGTTTCCGAGAGGACCTCTACTATCGGCTCGCGGTGGTGCTCCTGCGCACCCCGGCCCTGCGCGAACGGCCAGAGGACATCCCGCTGCTGGTCGAGTCACTTCTCCGACCATTTCTGCCACGAGTACAACCGGCGGCCGAAGACCTGGAGCGAGGGGGCGCTGCGCCAGCTCGGCCGCCACCCCTGGCCGGGCAACGTGCGTGAGCTCAAGAACGTGGTCGAGCGACGCGGTGATCATGGAGCTCGAGGACACCGTCGAGGAGGTCGATCTGCCGACCGCTCCGGGCGCGGCCGGGGCGCTCGACTCGCTGCTCGACGCGGCGACCCTCGCCGACTTCCAGCGTGACGCCGAGCGTGCCTTCATCGAGCACCAGCTCGACCGGCACGGCTGGAACGTGGCCGCGACCGCGCGCGCCATCGACACCCCGCGTTCGAACCTCTACAAGAAGATCCAGGCCTACGACCTCAAACGGGAGGACGGATGACCGGGCCGCTCGAGCTCTCCGACCTGACCGCCTGCGGCGCGCACCAGCGGGGCCACTTCCGGCTCTCCTCGGGGCTCCACTCGGGCGACTACCTGCAGTGCGCCCTGTTCCTGGCCGATCCGCGGCGCGCGGCAAGGGCAGGAACGCCTGCTCGCCGAACGCCTGGCGTCGGTGCGGCCCGCCCCGGGCTTGGTGGTCTCCCCTGCCCTCGGCGGCCTGATCATCGGCCACGAGGTCGCCCGCGCGCTCGACGTGCGTTTCCTCTTCACCGAACGCTCGGAAGGCGAGATGTGCCTGCGGCGCGGCTTCGCCGTGGCCCCCGGCGAGCGGATCGCGGTGGTCGAGGATGTGGTCACGACCGGGCGGTCCACCCGCGAGGTGATCGCACTGCTCGCGGCTGCCGACGCCGAGGTGATCGCGGTCGGCGCCGTGGTCGACCGCACCGGTCGCACCGGGGTCTTCGCCCCGGCGGCATTCGAAGCCCTGCTCGAGGTCAAGTTCCCGACCTGGGATCCGGCCGACTGCCCCCTCTGCCGCGCCGGTGAACCCCTCGTCAAGCCGGGCTCGCGACCGATCTGAACCTCCTCTTCTGTGCGGTGAATACGGCCTACCACCACGGGCCGACGGGTGTGGCGGCGGCGGGGTCGGCGGCGAGGGCCTCGGCGGCGAGGTCGGCCACGGTCCGGCCGACCAGGGGATGGACCCAGTCACCGACGAGCTCGGCCGCCGGGCCGAGCGCGAACGGGCGGAGATGGAAGCGGGGGTGGGGCAGCACCAGCCTGACGCCGACCCGGACCACACCCGGCGCCAGCAGCAGGTCGAGGTCGAGCGGGCGCGGACCCCACCGCTCGCCGGGCACCCGGCCGGCCTCGCGCTCGAGGCGCTGGGCCTGTGCCAGCACGCTGTCCAGTGGAGAGTCGGTCGCGACCACCGCCGCGGCGTTGGTGAAGTCCGGCTGAGCGGGGCCGACCGGCCGGCTCGTCCACAGCCCCGACACGGCCAGCACGGACCACCCGTCCGCCCCCGACACCAAGGCGGTGCGAAACGCCTCGGCGACATCGCCGAGATTGCCACCGAGCCCGAGCAGCAGCCGCATCCTGCTGCGATCGTACCTTGCCCCGCAACCAGGAATCCGGCGGCGTTCTGCTACCCTGCCGGAGTGAAGCGGAAGGCCCTGGGGATCTTGACCACTGTGGTCTGGGGTGTGGTCGCCGGCGGCGTGGTCGGGGCCCTCGCCGGCTGGATCGCAGCCCAGGCCCTCCACCTGCCGCAGGTCGACGCGATCGAAGGCTTCACCCCGGCTGCGACCACACGACTCTATGCCGGCGACGGCTCCCTGGCGGCCTCGTTCGCACTCGAGCGACGGGTCGTGCTCAAGCCGGAGGAGATCCCGGACCCCCTGAAGCTCGCGATCGTCGCGATCGAGGACGCCGACTTCTACCAGCACGGCGGCGTCGATCCCCAGGCCATTCTCCGGGCCGCCTTCTTCAGCCTCACTTCGGGGCGCCTCGGGGCTCGCGGCGGAGCCTCGACGATCACCCAGCAGCTGGCCCTCAACCTGTTCCTGCAGCGGGAGCGGACCCTGACCCGGAAGATCAGGGAGGCGCTGCTCGCGATCGACATCGAGAAGCGTTTCTCCAAAGACCAGATCCTGACCCTGTACGCGAACCAGATCTTCTTCGGCCACGGCGCCTACGGCGTCGAGGCGGCCTCCCGGCTCTACTTCGGCGTCCCTGCGCGGGAGCTCAGCCTGGACCAGTGCGCTCTGCTCGCCGGGATCATCCCCAGCCCCAACAACCGCTACGACCCGGTCCGCAAGCCGGAGGCGGCGCTCGCGCGCCGCAACCGTGTTCTGGACAAGATGCTCGAGCTGACGTTCATCGACCAGGCTCAGCACGCCGAGGCCTCGGCGGCCCCGCTCGGCGCAGCGCTCCACCGGGAGCGGGAGTCGCGAGGGGCGTACTTCCTCGAGATGGCGCGGCAGGCGGTCGACGCGCGCTACGGCACCGACGCCCTCTACAAGGGCGGGCTCGAGGTCCGCCTGACCATGGACCCGGGCCTCCAGGCGGCGGCCGAGTCGGCGATTCGCGAAGGGTCTGGTCACGCTCGAGCACCGGCTCGGCTGGCGGGATCCGGCCAACCTGCTGGCCGGCGCCACCGACACCGACCTGGCGAGCTGGAAGGACCCGAGCTGGAGCCGGCTCGAGCTCACCCCGGGCGCGCTGGTCCACGCGCTGGTGCTCGAGGTCGAGCCCGGCGTCGCGAAGCTCAGGATCGCCGATCGTGAGGCCCGGCTTGCTCTCACCGGCGCCGCCTGGACCAAGACCTCGTCGCTCAAGCGGCTGCTCGAGGCCGGCGACCTGGTGCTGGTGCGGCTGCCGGACCCCCTCCCCGAGGACCCGACCGCGGTGCTCGAGGTCGGGCTCGAGCAGGAGCCCGAGGTCGAAGGCGCGCTGTTGGCGATGGACAGCCGGACCGGGGCGATCCTGGCGGTGGTCGGAGGCTTCGACTTCGGGCGCTCGGAGTTCAACCGTGCGGTCCAGTCCCGCCTCCAGTGCGGATCGGCGTTCAAACCCTTCGTCTGGATGACCGCGTTCCAGCAGGGCTTCACACCCGCCGACGTTCTCTTCGACGCCCCGTTCCTGCTCCCCGACGGCACCGGCGAGCTCACCTACTGCCCGCGGAACTACTACCCCAAGTACTACGGCATCACCACCCTGCGCGAGGCGCTCGAGGACTCGCTACAACGCCACCGCGGTCAAGCTCCAGCAGCTGGTCGGGGGCGAAGCGGTGGTCGAGACCGCACAGCGGTTCGGGATCTCGACGCCGTTGCACCCCTACGCCTCGCTGGCCCTTGGCTCGCTCGAGGTCAAGCTGGTCGACCTGGTGCGGGCCTACGCCGGCATCGCCAACCTCGGCGAGGTGCCGGAGCCGTTCTTCATCCGCGAGATCGTGGGCCTCGACGGCCGCACGCTGGAACGGACCTTTCCCCGGGTCGAGCGCGCGATGGCTGCCGCGCCGACCTACCTGATGCTGCACGTCATGCGCGGCGTCGTGGAACGTGGCACCGGGGCAGCGGCGCGGCGGCTCGAGGCGAACCTGATCGGCAAGACCGGAACCACGGACGGCCATACCGACGCGTGGTTCATCGGCTCGTCGCCCCGGTTGACGGTCGGGGTCTGGGTCGGTCGCAACGTGAAGGAGCCGATCGGCAGAGGAATGACCGGTGCAGAGGCAGCGCTCCCGATCTGGACCCGGTTCATGGCGGCCTACCTGGACACCCTGTCCGAAGAGCAGCGCAGCGAGGACTTCCCGATCCCCGCCGGAGTGGTCTTCTCGACGGTCGACGCTCGGACCGGCAAGAGGACCATTCCGTCGTGCACGCCGGTCGTGCTCGAGGCCTTCCTCGACGGAACCGAGCCCACGGTCTCCTGCACTCCTGAGGACCACAGGGTCCTCGACCTGCCGTGGCCGTTCCAGCTTCCGTTCTACACCGCACGCGTCGGCGAGCCGATGCCGACCCCGGAGTCGATCGCCGCCGGAGACGAGCGCCTCACCCCCAAGGAAGACGGCTCCGAAGCGGACTAGGCGGTTCCGGTGCGCGGGAACTGAACCACACAGTCACAGAAACACGGAGAAGCACAGAGGTCCTCCACCCACCCCGGACCATGGGCACGGGGCGCGATTGGCGCGCCCGGTGCCCATCGGCTTCGGGCGGGCGGGTGGCTCTGTGGTTCTAAGACTGCGCACCCGGCGACGCAGCCAGCATCCCGGCGACGGTATCGAGGAAGGCGCCAGGGGGCATGTAGCCCGAGAAACGCCCCAGCACGGCGCCGTCGGCGCCGAGCAGCACCAGGGTGGGCAGGCCGTCGACCTCGAACCGGGCGGCCGGCTCGCGGCCCTCGCGGTCGACGTCGAGCTTGAGCGGCACCACCCGGGTCGCGAGCAGATCGGCCACCTTCGGGTCGCGCAGGGTGGTGGTCTCGAGCCGCTTGCACCAGACGCACCAGTCGGCGTAGAAGTTGACCAGAACCGGCCTGCCCTCGGACCGGGCTCGCTCGAACGCGCGCTCCCAGTCGGACTCCCAGCGGACGACGGCCTGTCGGTGCGAAACGACCGCCTCCGCGCCCGGCGGCCCGGGCTCCCGTGTGGCCTCGCCGCCACAGCCAATGGCCGCGGCGAGCCCGACAACTGCCACCCCGAGCGACCACCTCCGGCTCATGCGCACCTCCGCGGCCGAGTGTAACGGATTACCTCACGAGGCGCTCGTCTTGCAGGATTCGGCCACACATGGCAAGATCCCGCCATGCCGCGCCGATCCACTCACCTGTTTCGCCGGATCGAGCGCGCCCTCGAGACCATCGCCCAGGGATCGACGCCGCTCGAGACCATCCGCAGCACCGCCGAGTTCCTGGTCAAGGGATTCGCCGACGACCTCGGCATACTCGGCGGTCGGATCTACGCCCAGGACGAGGGCTTCTACGAGCTGGTCGCCACCTTCGGGGAGGTCGCCAAGGCCCCGATCGGCCTCCGGATTCCGCGCACCTACCCGCAGTTCGACCTGCTGCTGGACATCGGCTGCATGATCGCGCGTCGCTCCGACCCCGGCTCGACCCTCGGCTCGAGGCCGACGTCGGCACCCGGGAGTGGTTCGCCGCCGTGGCCGTGGCCGACGGCCTGTACGTGCTCTCCTTCGACGTCGCCGAGGACGCCGAGGAGGTCGAGGACGACCTGGTCGCAACCCTCAACATCATCCGGCTCGCGGTCAGCCAGAAGCTGCGCGAGGATCGCATGCGCGAGATCCTCGAGGAGTCCCGCCGGATCCAGAACTCCATCCTGCCTCGTCGGCTGCCGCGCCCCGCGGGCTTCCAGCTCGCCGCCCGCACCGTTCCCGCCGAGATCGTCGGCGGTGATTTCTATGACGTGATCGTGCTCGCCGACACGGTCTTCGACGTGGTCATCGCCGACGCCACCGGCCACGGCCTGCCGGCCGCACTCCAGGTGCGCGACGTCTTCACCGGTCTGCGGATGGGCTTGTCGCGGGAGTTCAAGGTGAGCCGCACCCTCGAGCGGCTCAACCGGATCATCCACCGCTCGCGCCTGTCGACCAAGTTCGTGTCGCTCTTCCTGGCCGAGATCGACGTGGCGGGTCCGGTGATCTTCTGCAACGCCGGCCATCCCCCGGCAATTCTCGTTCGCGCCGACGGCTCGGTCGAGCGCCTCTCGACCGGCGGCATCCTGCTCGGGCCGACCGCCGACGCACGCTACGCCATCGGGCTGACCCGCCTCGAGCCGGGAGACCTGCTCGCGCTGTACACCGACGGGATCACCGAAGCCCGCGAGCCGGTCGAGGAGCGGGAGTTCTCCGAGGAGCGGCTGGTCTCGCTGCTGCACGAGATGCGGCAGGAGGATCCGCGCCGGATCGTCGATCGCGTGTTCGACGAGGTGGCGCGCTTCACCGGGCTCGACACCCCGGAGGACGACCAGACCCTGTACCTGATCCAACGCAGGCCCGCCAAGCCCGAGAAGGGGTCCCGATGAGCGAGTTGTTCGCTGCCGCGGCATTCTTCGACCTGAGCGGATTCGAGCACGCCGGGGTCTTTCTCGACGACGGTCCGGTGTGGGCCGCCCTTGGCGACCGGCTCGCCGACTACCTCGACGCGATCGGGGAGTGGACCATCGAGAGCGAGCTCCATCCGGGAGTCCACCTGCTGGGAGACCGGATTCGGATCGGACGCGGGTGCCGGATCGAGCCCGGCGCGGTGCTGGTCGGGCCGGCGATCCTCTGCGACGGCGCGACGGTGAGAACCGGGGCCTACGTCCGCGAGCGGGTGATCGTCGGCCCCGAAGCGCTGGTCGGCGCCCACAGCGAGGTCAAGGGCTCGATCCTGCTGCCGCGCGCCAAAGCGCCCCACCAGGCCTACGTGGGCGACTCGATCCTCGGCCGAGAGGTCAACCTCGGCGCCGGCACGATCTGCTCGAACGTCAAGAACATCGGCCGCGAGGTCTCGTTCCGGGTCGGCGACGAGGTGATCCGCACCGGCCTGCGCAAGCTCGGAGCGATCCTCGGCGACGAGTGCAAGACCGGCTGCAACACGGTGCTGAACCCGGGCGTGCTGATGGCCCCGGGCTGCGTGACCTACCCCAACGCGACCCTCCGCTCGGGCTTCTATCCCGCCGGCACCCTGGTCAAGGTCCGCCAGAGCCAGCACCTGGTCGAGATGAGCCGGCTCAGGGGTGAGGGCCACTGACCACAGAAACACAAGCCCCACCCGCCGCAGCCCCTGGGAGGCGGTCGCGCCGAGCGCGACCGCCTCCCAGGCCGCTCTGGAGGGAGGGGGATCCTCTCCTCTGCTCCTGCCTCCGAGTCGTCGCCTGCTCGACCTCCTTGAGCCGGCACACACCCCGGCCGGTGCGTCGAGTCGCGCGGGACGATCCCCGGACCCGCTCCCGGCCCTGCCGCCTGACTCCCGATCCCGGACCCGACCCCGGGTCACTTCGTTCCGGGAGCCGGGGGGACGGACGGCGGCGTCGGGACTCACGAGCAACACGACCCGGACCCGCGCCGCGCCGCCCGAGACCCGGGCTCTCACCCGCCTCGACACGGCGTCGGGCGCATCGACCCCGCGGCAGGTCGGGTTGCGGGCTCGGCCCGCGCCGAGGTTCACCCCCGGCACGAAGATTGCTATACCTTCAGGGCGGACAGGAGGTGGACCATGCGGCATACGCTGATTGCGGCCGCGATCCTCACCATTGCACTCCCGGGGATGGCCTCCGACGAGGACGCCATGACCTCGCTGAGCTACATCGCCTACCTCGAACGCTATGCGACCTTGCAGCCCGCGGGCCAGCAGGACAGCCTCGAGGCGGTACACAACATGCCGGTCGTGCCCGGCGACCGGATCGACACGGCGCGCATGGCCCGGGTCGAGATTCGTCTGCCAGACAGCACGATCGTGTGGCTCGACCAGTACACCTCGGTCTCCTTCGACGCCATCGCGCTCAGTCGCGACACCCAGGGCGACCGCACGGTGCTGTTTCTCGCCGAGGGCGCGATCCTGGTCGAGATTCCGGGCTTCGCGGCCGAGGTCGAACCGATGCGCATCGACGGCGCATCGACCACCTTCTACCTGACCACGGCCGGCACCTACCGCATCGAGGCCCAGCGCTCCGGCGCGCTCCGGCTCGAGGTCTGGGAAGGCATGGCGGAAGCGACGAACGCCACCGGCGGCGTGGTGGTGCGGACCGGGTCGGCGGTCGAGGCCGGGGCCGGCTCGGTGGGGCCCGTCGAGGCTGCGCTCACCCGCGGCGACGACTTCGCCCGCTGGGTCGAGGAGCGTCGGCGGATCACCGCCGGCGAGAGCCTGCAGTACGTCGACGCCCGCTTCGGGCGCGAGGCCGCCCAGCTCGACAACTACGGATCATGGGTCTTCAACGACGAGACCGGCGACTACGTGTGGCGGCCCGACGTCGACCCCTCGTGGCGCCCCTACACCTCCGGCCGGTGGTACTGGACCTCCACCGGATGGACCTGGATCTCCTACGAGCCCTGGGGCTGGCTGCCTCACCATTACGGCTCGTGGAGCTTCACCACCTCGCTCGGCTGGACCTGGTCGTGGGGCCCATACTGGGGCCCGGCCTGGGTCAACTGGATGTGGTGGCCGGGATACGTCGGCTGGTGCCCGGCCGGCTTCTACAGCTCGTGGTACTGGGACCACTACTCGTGGGGACACCCCGGTCGGTACCGCTACCCGCCCGGCGGAGGGGGAGGCGGCGCGCCGCACCCGCCGCGCGGCGACGTGGTTCCACCGCGCCAGGTGACCTCGCGCCTGCCCGCCCCGGACACCCGGAGCCCGGCGGACCCGACCCGCTTCGCGCTCGACCTGCGCGGAGAGGTGCCGCTCGACCGGGTCGACCCGCGCGGCTGGAACGTGGTCGCGACCCGTGACTTCGACAGCCCCAACCTGACCCGGGTGGTGGAACCGGGCGAGCGCGCTCTGCGCGGTCGCGCCGGCGAGCGTGCGGTGGTGGTGACCGGCCCCCTGGTCACCGACGCGCCGGTGCGCGCCGCGCCGGGCTCGGCGGTGGAACGCGTCTTCCTGAGGGAGCGGCCGACCGCGACCCGCGACCTGTCGCCGATTCTGGCGCGCGAGCCGGGCCTGGGCGCCGACGAGGCGGCTCGACTGGTCCGTCCGACCACAACCCGCGAGATCGCACGGCGATCCCCGGTGGTTCGCCAACCGGAGCCGACCGCCGCCCGCCGGACCACCGGCAACCCACCTACCCTGAGGTCGCAGCCGGTTCCCAACATCCACCGTTCGACGCTGCCCACCGACGCACGGCGCTCCCCGGAGCCAGGCTCGACGCCGAGGACCGGGGTCACCCGGTCTCCGAGCGCCACCGCGCCGCGCGCCCGGTCCACCTGGCGCGACGCACCGGGCGGACGGGTCGCCCCGGGCAGCGCGGCACGACCGGCGCCAAGCGGAGCTCGCCGGCCGGCGATGGGGATCGGCCCGCCGACCGCTCCCCGCTCGACCGGAGGCTCCCGACCGGTGGTGGTCCCGCGCTCGTCCGGCGGCTCATCGAGCCCTCCTCCGGCCGTCCGGCGGCCGTCGTCGACCCGGTCGACCACCTCGCCGGGGAGCAGCTCTCGGCCGGCCACCCGGTCGACCCCGCGCTCCACCGGCGGTGGGTCGTCGCGACCGGCGCCGGCGCCGAAGTCCGCCTCGTCCAGTCGTCCGACCCGGAAGTGAGGCCCGGCTGACAGGTGATAATGGGCTCATGGCGCTCGCACCCGAGATTGTCGAGCGGTTGGTCGCAGCGGCGGTCGAGGTCCGCGCGAGGGCATGGGCGCCTTACTCCGGCTTCAAGGTCGGCGCCGCGGTGCTGGTCGAGGACGGGAGGATCTTCGTCGGCTGCAACGTCGAGAACGCCTCCTACGGTCTCAGCGTCTGCGCCGAGCGCAACGCGGTGGCCGCCGCGATCGCAGCCGGCGCCGCGCCGCTGGCCGGGCTGGTGGTCGTGACCGACCGGGATCCGCCCGTGACCCCGTGCGGGGCCTGCCGTCAGGTTCTGCTCGAGTTCGGCGACCTTCCGGTCGTGGCGGCGAGCGTCTCCGGAACCCGACGGCACCTCACGGTCGCGGGCCTGCTCCCCGACGCCTTCGGATCGGGCGACCTGGCTTGACATCCGGGTCGGGTCCGCCACATATTGGAGATGTCCCTCGGGACCGCGGGCGCGAGACGGACCCGGCAGCCGCGAGACCCACTGCAATGGTCCGGGCGGGCATACCCGCCGCGACGAAATCCCGCTGTTGCGGGGTTTCGTTATTTTCGCCCGACATCTCTACGACCGAGGAGACGTGCCGTGTCGTCACGGGAGCACCTCAGATGGTCGGAGGAGCGCCGCCAGGAGCGGCGGAGTCGCCGTCTCGCACAGTATCGGACGGGGCTCCGGCCGATGGCCCTGGCGGCGTGGGAGATCACCAAAGAGCACAACGTCGGCAGCCTGGTCCGCACCGCCCATGCGACCGGCGTCAGCGAGGTGATCCTGGTGGGCGAGCGCGACTGGAACTCCTACGCTGCGCGCACCGCCGAGCTCTACACCTCGATCGTCCACGTTCCCGGGCGGGAGGCGTTCCTCGAGCACCTCGAGCAGGGCGGATGGCAGCTGGTGGCGGTGGAGCTCGACTCGCGAGCCGTGTCGCTGTTCGACGCCGTCTACCCGAAGCGCCCCTGCTTCCTGCTCGGCGCCGAGCTCGGCGGCGTCCCACCCGAGCTGCTCGACGCGGCGGCGGTGATCGTGCAGATCCCCCAGTGGGGGCTGGTTCCCAGCCTGAACCTCGCGGTGGCCGGCTCGCTGGTGCTCTACGACCACCTCGGCAAGCTGCACCGCGACGGATTGCTCGACCGGCCGCAGGGGGGCCTGCCTGAGTCCTCTTCACCGTGAGGGCGCCGGCCCTCGGCCATCGCTGCATCCCGCCTGCCGGCGTTGTCGCTCCCTCGACGTGCGGCACGGGCACGCCTCGGCCGCGAAACGCCAGCAGCCGTGCGCATCGGCGCCCTCGGTGCGTCACCGTGCTCGCGGTGACGAGCACTCAGACAGGGTGACTCAGGCCCCACAGGAACCCGGTCTCCTTGCTTGTCAACCACTTGGAGTGCTGGTAGCCTGCTCCTCTCGCGTCCCGGTCGGGGCCGGGCGCGGGCAGCCGCCGCAGCGGCAATCCGTTGCAACGGCTGGAAGTACAGGCTAGAGTGACAGCCCCAGGGAGGCGCAGATGACCTCGTCGAGCCGTATCGCCGCCATCTTGCTGGCTCTCGCCGCCGCCGTGGCCGGCGGGTGCAAGTCGTCCCAGCCGTCGGCCACCGCAGCCTCGCCCGAGGGTGCCGACTCGACGGCGATCTCGACTCCAGCGCCGGCTCGAGTCGAGGAGCAGGTCGTCCGCCAGCCGACCACCGAGACCGTGCCTTCGGTCGAGATCCAGGAGGAGCTGCCCCAGGACCTCCAGGAGCTCAATCGCCGCGGGTACCTTCGTGACGTCTTCTTCGACACCGACCGCTTCGACCTCATGCAGGACTCGCGCGAGGCGCTCGCAACCAACTCCCAGTGGCTGCTCCAGCATCCGGGGGTCAGGATCCTGGTCGAGGGCCACTGCGACGAACGCAACACCCGCGAGTACAACCTCGCGCTCGGTGAGCGTCGCGCGGCGGCGGTCCGGGACTACCTGGTCTTCCTGGGTGTCGACGCCGACCGGATCGAGACCATCAGCTACGGCGAGGAGCGCCCCTTCGCCCTTGGCCACGACGAGTCGGCGTGGCGCCTCAACCGCCGCAGCCACTTCGTGATCATCGCGCGC
Organism: uncultured Acidobacteriota bacterium; assembly: GCA_963714745.1. Taxonomy (GTDB): domain Bacteria; phylum Acidobacteriota; class Thermoanaerobaculia; order Thermoanaerobaculales; family Sulfomarinibacteraceae; genus CAVQPK01. The sequence goes on along the minus strand of CAVQPK010000002.1, from coordinate 1,735,324 downwards.
TAGGGAGGTACGGATGCGCCGCCTCGCCATCGTCGGCATCGCCCTGCTCGCCGCGGCGTGCACGTCCTCCGAGGACATGACGCTGCTTCACCGCGAGATCACCGACGTCCAGCGTCAGGTGCAGCGGCTCGAGACCTCCGCCCTCGACAAGGCCGACCTCGCCGCAATGGAGTCGCGGATGTCGGAGCTGACCGCGAAGACGATGAAGTCGAACGCCGACCTCGCGGTCCGGGTCGAGCGCCTGCAGGAGCAGATCGAAGCGCTCCACGCCAGCCTCGAGCTGACCACCCGCCAGCTCCAGTCGATCTCCCAGGAGCTCGCTGCGGTGAGGACCCAGGCGGGGAGCCGTCCGACGCTGCCGCCGGTGGTCACCGCCCCCGGTCAGGAGCAGGCCGCGGGCCATCCGGCCGAGGGTCCCCCGGGCACGGCCGAGTCCGCCGGTTCCACCACCGCCTCGACCCCCGAAGAGCTCTACCGCTCGTCCTACGAAGACTACATGCGTTCGAACTACGGCCTCGCCGCGGAGGGCTTTCGCGAGTACATCCGGCGCTGGGGCTCGACCGACCTCGCCGACAACGCCCTGTACTGGATCGGAGAATGTTATGATGCCGAGGAGCGCTTCCAGGAGGCGTTGGATGCCTTCTCGGTGGTGCTCGAAAGGTACCCCACCAGCGACAAGGCGGCTGCGGCCCAGCTGAAGAAGGGACTCATCTACCTCAAGATGGGCGACCAGGCGCAGGGCGTTGTCAACCTCCAGTATGTGGTGTACGAGCACCCCAGCACCAAGGAGGCCGACCTCGCCCGCGAGCGGCTGCGGTCGCTGGGCTTGACGATTCGCTGACGAGGCGCGGGTCTCGATCGACCCGGGCCGTGCAAGGGAGACAGAAACGAGATGGCCACGATCAAGGGAACCAAGAGGCAGGCGCGCAAGCGTCACCGCCAGTCGCTCGAACGCAGAATGCGGAACAAGTCGGTGCGGACCCGGGTCCGCCGCCAGATGCGCAAGATGCGGGCCGCGATCGCCGAGGGAGACGCTGACCAGGTGCGCGCGATACTGCCCGAGACCATGTCGGTGATCGACCGCGGCTGGCGACGGGGAGTGCTCCACCGCCGTACCGCGGCACGCTACAAGTCGCGCATGGCGCGCCACGCCGAGTCGCTGCTCGCCCCAAGGACGCGTGACGATGCGCGCCGCGCTGCTCACCTCGACCACGTCCCGGAGGGTCGGCTGGTGAGCCGCGGCAAGGTCCGGGACATCTACGCCGTCGACGATGCGCTGGTCCTGGTCGCCACCGACCGGATCAGCGCCTTCGACAGTGTGCTCTCGCCGGGCATCCCCGGTCGCGGCGTCATCCTCACCCAGCTGTCGACCTTCTGGTTCCGCCGTTTCGAAACGGCGGTCCCGAACCACCTGCTCGCGACCGAGCTGGCCGAGTTTCCCGAGCCTTACCGCAGCCACCCCGAGCTCGCGGGGCGCAGCGTCCTCGTGCGTCGGCTGCAGAGGGATCCCGGTCGAGTGCGTGGCCCGCGGCTACCTCTCCGGCTCCGGCTGGAAGGAGTACCAGGAGTCCGGGCGGGTGTGCGGCATCGACCTGCCGCCCGGGCCTGACCGAGTCGGACCGGCTCCCGACCCCGATCTTCACCCCGGCCACCAAGGCCGAGACCGGACACGACGAGAACATCAGCTTCGACCGGATGGTGGAGCTGGTCGGCGGTCCGACCGCCGAAGCGCTGCGCGACCTCACTCTCCGGCTCTACGGCGAGGCGGCCGCGCACGCCCTCGAGCGGGGCATCATCATCGCCGACACGAAGTTCGAGTTCGGTCTCGACGGCGAAGGCCGGATCGTGTGGATGGACGAGGCCCTGACGCCCGACTCCTCCCGCTTCTGGCCGGCAGACGACTACCAGCCCGGGCCGCAGTCAGCCCTCCTTCGACAAGCAGTTCGTTCGCGACTGGCTGTCGAGCTCGGGCTGGAACCGTGAGCCGCCGGCGCCGGTGCTGCCCCCGGAGGTCGTGGCCGGGACCCTCGAGCGCTACCTGGAGGCCTACCGGCGGTTGACCGGCTCCGACCTCCAGCTCGACGCCGTCCCATCATCTCGCCCTTGACGGGTTCACAGGAGAGACCATGAGCGCCCAGACCTACACCACCGACAACATCCGCAACGTGGCCGTCGTCGGCCACTCCGTCGACCGGCAAGACGACCCTCGTGTCGGCCCTGCTCTTCGACAGCGGCATGGTCAACCGGCTCGGCAAGGTCGACGACGGCAACGCGATCACCGACTTCGACGAGGACGAGATCGAGCGCAAGATCACCATCAACACCGCCGTCGCCCACTTCGCGCACCGCGGCACCAAGATCAACCTGATCGACACCCCCGGGTACGGCATCTACACCACCGACGCCATCCAGGGGCTGAGGGTGGCCGACGCCGCGCTGCTGATGGTCTCCGCGGTCGCCGGCATCGAGGTCCAGACCGAGAAGCTGTGGAAGGCGGCCGCCGAGCTCGAGCTGCCGGCTGTTGTTCGCGGTCAACCTCATGGACCGCGATCGCGCCTCCTTCGTCCGCACCCTCGAGGCGCTGCAGAAGAAGTACGGCCGCGACGTGGTGCCGCTGCAGCTGCCGATCGGCGAGGAGTCGCTCGTTCTGCGGCGTGGTCGACCTGCTCACCGGCATCGCCTACCACCTGGCCGACCGACGAGAGCGGCAGCACGCGGCGACCGAGGTCCCGGCCGACCTGGCCGAGGCCGTCACCGCCGCCCGCGAGGCGCTGATGGAGATGGTCGCCGAGCAGGACGAGGAGCTGATGGAGACCTATCTCGAGGCCGGCGAGCTCGACGACGGCGTCGCTGCGCGCCGGCCTGGCGAGGGCGGTGCGACAGCGCGACCTGTTCCCGGTCTTCGCGCTCGCCGCGGCAAGAACATCGGGGTCCATCCGATCCTCGACGCCCTCGTCGACCTGGTGCCGCCTCCCGACTCGCGGCCGGTCAAAGCAACCGTGAACGGCGAGCTGAAGGAGCTCGTCGACCCCGCCGGGCCGCCGTTCTCGGCCTACGTCTTCAAGACCATCTCCGATCCCTTCGCGGGCCGCATCTCGCTGATGCGGGTGTTCACCGGCGCGATCAGCACGGACGCCACGGTCGAGAACCCGACCCGGGACGCGACCGAGCGCCTCGGGGCGCTCTCGATGCCCCAGGGCAAGGAGCTGATCCACATCGAGGAGCTTGCCGCCGGCGACATCGGCGCGGTGCCCAAGCTCAAGGAGACCCACACCGGCGACACGCTGTGCGAGGCCAAGAGCTCGATCGTGCCCGCCGGTGAAGATCCCGGAGGCGGCGATCAGCTTCGCCCTCGAGCCCAAGTCGAAGGGCGACGAGGACAAGCTCGCGTCGGGGCTGGCCCGGATCCGCGAGGAGGACCCGACGATCAGCGTCGGTCGCGACCCGCAGACCAAGGAGCTGCTGATCTCCGGCGCCGGCCAGCTCCACGTCGAGGTCGTGGTCGGTCGGCTGAAGAAGCGCTACAGGGTCGACGTCGTCCTGCAGCCGCCGAAGGTCCCCTACCGCGAGACCATCACCGCCGCGGCCGAGGTGACCGCCGGCACAAGAAGCAGACCGGCGGCTCGCGGCCAGTTCGCCGAGTGCAAGATCGCGCATGGAGCCGCAACCGCGGCGGCGGGCTACGAGTTCGTCGACAAGATCTTCGGCGGCTCGATCTCGCAGGGCTACCGGCCGGCGGTCGACAAGGGCATCCAGGAAGCCGCCGAGCGCGGCTGTGCTCGCCGGCTACCCGATGGTCGACTTCCAGGTCACGCTGCTCGACGGCAAGGAGCACTCCGTCGACTCGTCGGAGATGGCGTTCAAGATCGCCGGGCGCAAGGCGTTCAAGGAGTGCGCGGCGAAGTGCAAGCCGACCCTGCTCGAGCCGATCATGAAGGTCGCCGTCCACACCCCGGACGAGAGCATGGGCGACGTCATGGGCGACCTCAACTCGCGTCGCGGGCGGGTCCAGGGCATGGACACCGAGGACGGCACGACGGTGATCCAGGCCGTCGTCCCGCTGGCCGAGATGCTCACCTACTCCCCGACCCTGCGCTCGATCACCGGCGGCCGCGGCGACTACCACATGGAGTTCTCGCACTACGAAGAGGTGCCGAAGCAGCTCCAGGAGAAGATCATCGCCGCGGCCGTTCGGGGCGACGACGAGGACGAGGACTGAACCACTTCCTCGCGAGCGACAACGAAACGCGAAGCCGGGCCGCGGTCCGGGTCTGCAGCCTCCTCGCAGCTCCCGGAAGCAGTCATTGGTTCCAGTGAAGTCCGAGCGCCTTGGCGAGAAAGACGGCCATCTGCGCGCGAGTCAGGGCGGCGTCGGGACAGAACTCGGTCGCGCCGCAGCCCGCCGTGATGCCCGAAGCCTTGAGGGCCTCGACATGTTGAAAGGCCCAGTGGCCGACCGGCACGTCAGTGAAGCTGGCCGATCCGGGTGCCGGGCTCACCTGGCGCGCCCACGAGACCCTGACCCCCTTGAAGCGCAGCTCCGGCACTCCTCGAGGTCGAGCACGAACGCGTACTGGTAGTACTCGGATCCACTCTGGGTGATGAAGGAGTGATTCGGATCAACGTCGAGATAGTCCGCAACGTAGCCCGGAGTACCCACGAGCGAGGTCGAGTAGGTCGAGCCGATCTGGTCGAAGGCGACGCTCTGTTGGCTCGGGTCGTCCATGAATCGCCACAGTCCGATGTCGAGCTTGAAGTTCTCGTTGCTGTCGAAGGCGTGGACGTAGAACCCATAGATGAGCGCCCCCTCGGGAAGACCGAGGGGAGCCACGAAGCGATTGTAGAAGAGGTTGTCCCAGGGGTTGTACCAGTATCCGGTGCTCCAGTAATCCCATTGGCCCTCGTGGTCGATGGGCCTGAACTCCGCGGCCGTGACCCAAGTCCGCTCCTGGAAGGGGCCGAAGGCGCCGGGCGTCTCCGTGACCTCCCAAGCCTCGTCTCCCCCCACAGCAGAAGCCCCAGATCGGGGGGAGAGCGCCGGCCCGGACTGCTGACCCACGACGGCAGCCGGAATGAGCAGCAGCACCAACGCGCTGACCAACCTCGAAGCACCTCGAGCACCGTTGCTAGCCATGCGGACCTCCTTCGGACGAGAAGGCAACCCAAACCCGATCTCAGGGACCCCTGAGGAGACCATGTCACCGCGCTTTAGCAGCATTCTTCACGATATCACGAGGGCCGCTCGGCGCACAGAATCGCCGTTGAGACCAGGGTCCGGTCCCGTGGGCCTTCGTCCCCTCACCCCTTGAGGATCTGCTGGCGACGGAGCTCCTTGATGCGGTCGCGCAGCCGCGCCGCCTCCTCGAACTCGAGCCGCTTGGCCGCTTCCCGCATGCGTTTCTCCAGCTCGGTGATGAGGGTGTGGAGAGAGCTGGCGTCGTCGAGCTCGAGCTCGCCCCGCTCGGCGGCCCGGAGGGAGCGCGAGCCCGGCGTCATGTAGTCGAGCTCGCTCATCGCCACCAGCGGGTTGGCGACGTCCTTGATGATGGTCCTGGGCTCGATGCCGTGCTGTGTGTTGTACTCCGCCTGGGCCGCCCGCCGCCGTTCGGTCTCGGCGACGGCGCGATCGATCGACCCGGTGCGACGGTCGGCGTAGAGCACCGCGCGACCGTTGAGGTGACGTGCCGCACGACCGACGGTCTGCACCAACGAGGTCTCTGACCGGAGGAAGCCCTCCTGGTCGGCGTCGAGAACCGCCACCAGCGACACCTCGGGCAGATCGAGCCCTTCCCGCAGCAGGTTGATCCCGACCAGCACGTCGAACTCGCCCCGCCGGAGGTCGGCGAGGATCGCCATCCGCTGCAGGGTTTCGATCTCGGAGTGGAGGTAGCGGACGCGCACGTCCATCTCCGCCAGGTAGGCGGTGAGGTCCTCCGCCATGCGCTTGGTCAGCACCGTGACCAGGACCCGCTCCCCCCGGGCGACCACGGTCCTGATCTCGGCCAGGAGGTCGTCGACCTGGTGCACCGCGGGACGCACCTCCACCACCGGATCGAGCAGGCCGGTGGGCCGGATCAGCTGCTCGACCACCTCTCCCCCGTCCTCCGGAGCTCGAAGGGCCCCGGGGTCGCCGACACGAACACCACCTGGTTGAGGCGGTTCTCGAACTCCTCGAAGGTGAGCGGCCGGTTGTCGAGCGCGGACGGCAGCCGGAACCCGAAGTCGACCAGGGTCTGCTTGCGGGAGCGGTCGCCGTGGTACATCCCCGAAACCTGGGGCACGGTCACGTGCGACTCGTCCACGATCAGCAGGAAGTCGTTCGGGAAGTAGTCGAGCAGGGTCGGCGGCGGCTCGCCCGGGGAGCGCCCGGTGAGGTGTCGCGAGTAGTTCTCGATGCCCTGGCAGTAGCCGAGCTCGGTCAGCATCTCGAGGTCGAACAGCGTCCTCTGCGCGAGGCGCTGGGCCTCGAGCAGCTTGTCATCCGTGCGCAGGGTCGTGAGCCGCTCGTCGAGCTCGGTCCGGATCCCGTCGACCGCCGCCAGCATTCTCTCGCGTGGGGTCACGTAGTGGCTGCGCGGGTAGACCGGCAGCCGGTCGACGGGCTCGACCACGGCGCCTCGCACCGGATCGATGCGCTCGATGGACTCGACCTCGTCGCCCCAGAACGAGACCCGGACGGCACTGTCGTCGTAGGGCGGCCACAGCTCCAGCACGTCGCCGCGGAGCCGGAAGACCCCGGGGGCGAGGTCCAGATTGGTGCGCTGGTACTGCATCTTGGCGAGCTGGCGCAGGACCTCCTCGAGGGGCGAGGTGGCTCCGGTCTCGAACAGCTGCAGCATCCCGAAGTACGCCTCGGGCGACCCGAGGCCGTAGATGCAGCTCACCGAGGCGACGATGACCACGTCCCGCCGCTCGAACAGCGAACGGGTCGCCGACAGGCGCATGCGGTCGATCTCCTCGTTGATCGAGGTCTCCTTCTCGATGTAGGTGTCGGTGGTCGGAACGTAGGCCTCGGGCTGGTAATAGTCGTAGTACGAGACGAAGTACTCGACCGCGTTGTCCGGGAAGAACGAGGCGAACTCCTGGTACAGCTGCGCCGCCAGGGTCTTGTTGTGGGACAGCACCAGGGTCGGCCGGGCGCTCGCCTCGATCAGCTTGGCCATGGTGAAGGTCTTGCCCGAGCCGGTCACCCCGAGCAGGGTCTGGAACGCGAGCCCGTCGGCGAGCCCTGCGACCAGCCGCTCGATCGCCTGGACCTGGTCGCCCGCGGGCTCGAACGGTGACCTCAGCTCGAACCTGCGGCTCACGGCGAGCGCTCCGGGCCGACCGGCTCGCCGAGCGCCTCGGCGAGCCAGGCGTCGAGGGACTCGGCCTCCGCGACGGTCATCCGCCGGTCGTCGAGAATCGCCCCGACCCGGCCGAGAAACTCACCGGTCAGCCGTTCGCGGTCCCCAGCGGCGTGCGCCAGCGCCTCGGCGAAGCGCTCGAGCCGGTCCACGAGCCGCGCACGGCGGGCGCCGGCGAGCTCGCCCGGAATCGCGGCCGCGGCCCGCTCGCCGGCGCGCTCGACCAGCCAGTCGACGCTGCGGTCGAGGGCCAGGAACCCGACCACCAACAGCGCTGCGAGCAGCGCGAGCACGATTGGGCATCCACTCCCGAGGCGCCGCTCGCGCGCGGGGGGTGCCGGCATCACCCCTCCTCGAGGTAGGTGTAGCCGTCCAGTCCGTGCTGGTAGAACCGCAGCAGGGCTCGTCCGTCCTTGACCGTGAGGCGCTTGCGGCGCACCGCCTGCTCCACGTCCTGACGCAGCGACTCGAGCAGGCGCTCGGGCTCGAACTGGACGTAGCTCAGAACCTCGCGCACGGTGTCGCCGGGGACCAGCTCCTCGATCGCCCACTCGCCGTCCTCGTCGAAGCCGATGTGGACCGCGTGGGTGTCGCCGAAGAGGTTGTGCAGGTCGCCGAGGATCTCCTGGTACGCACCGACCAGAAAGGCGCCCAGAAAGTAGGGGCGGCCGGGCTCCAGCGTGTGCAGCTCGAGCACGGCGCGCGGGTCGCCGGGGCCGACGAAACGGTCGATCTTACCCTCGGAGTCGCAGGTGATGTCGGCCAGAATCGCGCGCCGGCTCGGCCGCTGGTCGAGGCGGTGTATCGGGACGATCGGGAACAGCTGGTTGATGGCCCAGCTGTCCGGCATGGACTGAAAGATCGAGAGATTGCAGAAGTAGATGTCGGAGAGCTGGCGGACCAGGAGATCGAACTCCTCCGGCACCTCACCCTCGCTGCGCACACGGCGCAGGATCTCCGAGCACACCGCCCAGTACAGTCGCTCCGCGAGACCCCGGTCCACGAGGTCGAGGTAGCCGAGCCGGAACAGGTTCATCGCCTCGTCGTGGGCCTGGACCGCGTCGTGGAACGCTTCCTCCAGCCGCCCGTCGCGGACCAGGTCGTAGGCACCGTAGAGGTCCCACAGCGGCTGGGCGAGGGACTCGGGGGCGCGGTCCCCGGCCGCTTCCTCGATCGTCCCCGGCACTTCGAAGTCCTCGAAGCTGGTCGCGCCGAGGACGTCGAAGATCAGCACCGAGTGGTACGCGGTGATCGCACGTCCCGACTCCGAGATGATCGTCGGGTGGGGAACCCCGGCCGCGTCGCACACCTCGCCGACCCGGTAGACGACGTCGCCGGCGTACTCCTCGAGGGTGTAGTTGATCGACGAGTCCTGGGTCGACTGGCTGCCGTCGTAGTCGACGCCGAGGCCGCCGCCGATGTCGAGGTAGCGCATTCCGGCGCCCAGGCGATGCAGCTCGGTGTAGACGTGGGCCAGCTCGGAGACCGCGTTCTTGACGCTGCGGATGTCGAAGACCTGGCTGCCGATGTGGCAGTGCAGGAGCTGCAGGCAGTCGGCCATGCCACGGGCCGCGAGGAACTCGACCGCCTCGAGGATCTCCGCCACGTGGAGGCCGAACTTCGAGCGCAGCCCGCCGGAGTCCTCCCAGCGCCCGCTGCCCCGGGTGGAGAGCTTGACCCTGATCCCGATCGTCGGGCGGACGCCGTAGTGCTCGGCGTGGCGGACGATCAGCTCGAGCTCAGAGAACTTCTCGACCACCGGGATGATCGTGCGTCCGAGCTTGGTCGCCAGCACGACGGTCTCGATGAACTCGCTGTCCTTGAACCCGTTGCAGACGATCGGGATCGGCGACGAGCAGTCGGTCATGCCGAGCACGGCGAGCAGCTCCGGCTTCGATCCCGCCTCGAGCCCGAAGCCGTAGCGCGCGCCGAAGTTCCGGACCTGCTCGACCACCTGGCGCTGCTGGTTGACCTTGATCGGGTACACGCACAGGTACCCGCCGCGGTACTCGTGCTCCTCGATCGCCCCCGCGAACGCGTCGTGCAGGGCGCGCAGCCGGCTGGCGAGGATGTCCTTGAAGCGCAGCAGGACCGGGGTTCCGATGCCACGCTCGCCGAGCCCCTCGACCACCTCGAAGAGGTCGATGGTCCGGCCCGGCCTCCGGTCCGGACGCACCGTGACGTGGCCCTTGCGGTTGACCGATACGTAGCCGTGTCCCCAGGCCTCGACTCCGTAGAGCTCGCTCGACCTCTGGACCGACCACTCGGGCTGCGGCGCGGCTCGACGGGAAGCGGCGTCCTTCGTCACGGGCGCATTGTACGCGGATCGAGGCTCGACACCACTGCCGGGGCGACGGTCCATACTGTCGCCGGAGGTGACCGATGGTCCGACACCCCGACGAGCTCCACCGCGACACCGCCGTCCTGGTCGTGGTCGACGTTCAGGAGCGGCTCCACCCCGTGATGGCGAGCCCCGGCTACCTGACGAGGATCGAGCTGCTGGTGACCGCCGCCCACCGGCTCGGACTGCCGCTCCTCGTCACCGAGCAGTACCCGAAAGGCCTCGGGCCGACGGTGCCCGCGCTCGCCGCTCTCACCCGCGTCGCGCCCCTCGCGAAGGACAGCTTCTCGTGTATCGGCGAGCCGGAGTTCCGTCGCGCGCTCGCCGCCACCGGGCGATCCCAGGTGGTGGTCACCGGCATCGAGGCCCACGTCTGCGTCTGCCAGACCGCGCTCGACCTGCTCGCCGAAGGACGCTCGGTCCATGTTCCCCACGACGCGGTCAGCTCCCGCCGTCCTGGCGACCGGGACCGCGCCCTCGACCGCCTGTCGCGGGCCGGGGTGGTGGTGACCTCGACCGAGTCGGCTCTCTTCGAGCTCCTCGAACGCGCCGGCACCGACGACTTCCGAGCCCTCTCCAAGGCCCTCAAACAGGTCCCCCTGGAGTGACTTCCCCTCAAGGCGCGCAGCGTGGTGCAGGAAGGCGGGCCGCTGGGGGCCAGCACCAGCGTCCGGACCATCGTCACCTCGATCGTCCGCCGAAACCAACGTTCCTCTACAATGTCGGGTGGCTGTCTGGAGGGAGACCATGACCCAACCTGCCGCGTGGGACTTCGTCGTCGTCGGCGCCTCGGTCTTGACCATGGAGCCGGGCGCAGAGCCGATCGCCAACGGAGCCGTCGCGATCGCTGGCGGCCGGATCGCGGCCGTCGGACCGGCCGAGGAGCTGCTCGACCTCGCGCCCTCGGGGGCGCTGCTCGCCGCCTCGGACTGCCTGGTCATGCCGGGGCTGGTGAACACCCACAGCCATCTGGCGATGACCCTGCTGCGGGGCCTCGCCGACGACCTCCCCCTGACCACCTGGCTCGAGCAGCACATCTGGCCCGCGGAGAAGGAGCACATGGACCGCGACACGGTCCGGCTCGGCACCGAGCTGGCTGCCGCCGAGCAGCTGCTGGGAGGTGTCACGACCACGACCGACATGTACTTCTTCGGCGACGACGTGGCCGAGGTGCTGGCAGCTGCGGGAATGCGGGGGGTGGTCGCCGAGTCGCTGATCGACTTCCCGACCCCGCGCTGCGCGACACCCGAGGAGATGATGGAGAAGCAGCGCGAGATGGCCGAGGCGTGGGCCGACCACCCGCTGATCGTGCCGTCGATCGCCGCCCATGCTCCCTACACGGTGTGCGCCGCGAACCTGGTCAAGGAAGCGGAGTTGGCCGAGGAGCTCGGCCTGCCGCTCCAGATCCACGTCTCCGAGACCCGGTGGGAGGTCGAGAAGCTGCTCGCGGAGAAGGGGAAGTCGCCGGTCGCCTACCTCGCCGACCTCGGGGTGCTCGGGGAACGGGTGGTCGCCGCCCACTGCGTTCACGTCTCTCCCGAGGACATCGACCTGCTGGCCGAGTTCGAGGTCGGGGTCGCCCACAACCCGGCCTCCAACCTCAAGCTGGCGTCAGGGATCGCGCCGGTGCCGGCGATGCTCGCCCGCGGGGTGAAGGTCGGCCTCGGGACCGACGGAACCGCCTCGAACAACACCCTCGACCTGGTGCGCGATCTCCAGCTCACCGCGCTGCTGCACAAGGGCGCGAGCTTCGACCCGACCGTGCTTCCCGCGCGAACGGTGCTGGAGATGGCGACCCTCGGCGGGGCCCGGGTGCTCGGCCTCGAGGATCGCATCGGGACCCTCCGCGAGGGCAAGGAGGCCGACCTGATCTGCGTCGCGATCGACGGCGCCCACGCGACCCCGTTCTACGACCCGTTCTCCCACATGGTCTACGCCGCGCGCGCCGCCGACGTCCGCCATGTGATGGTGCGCGGCAAGCTGGTGGTCAGGAATCACCAGCTCAAGACCATCGACCTCGACCGCCTGCGGGCGGCCTCCCGCGAGACGGCGGCGAGAATCCGGCGGAGCTAGGTCTCGACCTCGTCCAGGCGCCGGCGGACCGAGTCGACGTTGAGCCGGATCTTGAGCGGCCCGCGGCGTGGCGTGGCGGCCGGTTGCTCGAGGGCGTCGGTCTCACACGGTAGCGGGTAGGCCCGGGTCAGGACATCGGCGTCGCTCTCGGACAGCCCGACAAACTCGAGGCCGGCCCGGTAGACCATGGCCGCGCCCTCCCGGCCGTCGCCGCGAACGCCGGTTGCCCGGCACCTGCGCACCGCCGCCCTCACTTTGAGCTGACCGTCGTCGACCGGGACCCAGACGTCGCACTCGACCGTCGGCCGCAGCGCGGCTGAGACCTCCACCTGGGCGCCGAAGGGCGAGATGTCGACGATTCGTGCGGGGATCGTCGCCTTGACGCGTCCGATCACCTCGTCGACAACCTGGCGTCGGGGAATGCGGCGTCGCTCGTTCATCCACTCTCTCCGACTCAACGGTTCCCGGACACTGCGGTTCTGATACCCCACGCTGCCCAGTCACGAGCTGTACGATCGGAGGACACCCACGAGGAGTCTACCAGGAACCGGGCGACGGGACAACGCCACGTATACTTTCCACCGGAGGTGGTCATGCAGCCCAGGCTTCCGCGGCGGATTCTGGTCCCCACCGACTTCTCGTCGTGCGCCCAGGGGGCGTTCGACCTCGCGACGCAGCTCGCGCGGGCCTTCGGTTCCCAGCTCCACCTCCTGCACGTCCGGCTCCTGCTCGAGGAGCCCCATCTCGAGGACGCCCGACGGGACGAGGTGCAGCGCCTGCTCGAGGCTGCGGACCACGGCACCGCGGAGGCGCTGGACCGCAGCGGAGCTGGCGCCCGCGGGCTCGAAGTGGCGACCCACGTGGTGCGCGGCCTGTCCCCCGCCGAGGCGATCGCCGAGTCCTGCGGCGAGCTCGGTTGCGACCTGGTGGTGATGGGCACCCACGGCCGCCGGGGCCTCAAGGCGGCCCTCCTCGGGTCGGTCGCCGAGGCAGTGGTGCGCACGGCCAACGCCCCGGTGATGACGGTGGGACCGCAGGCCGCCGTGCCACCGGACGGCATCCGTTCGATCCTGGTCGCCCATGACTTCTCCGACGACTCCGATCTCGCGATCCGCACCGCTGCGGTGTGGGCGCGCCGCCTCGGGGCCGCGATCACACTGCTCCATGTCGTCGAACCGGTGGTCTACCCCGAGTTCTACTCCGTCGACGCCCTGCCCGAGGACACTCTGGCCGGCATCGAGGAGCGAGCGCGCGAGTCGCTCGGCGAGGTCGCCCGCGAGATGCTCGGCGAGCTCGAGCACGAGACGATCGTCGAGGTCGGCCGGGCCTCGGAGCGGATCGCGAGACGCGCCGTCCGGCCCGCCTTCGACCTGCTCGTGATGGCGGCGCGCGGCCTCAGCGCGCTGGAGCACCTGCTGCTCGGATCGACCGCGGAAAACACCCTCCGGCGGGCGACCGTGCCTCAGCTCACCGTCCGCGCCCCCCGTACCTGAGCCGGCCGGTTTGTGCCACGGCTACCCGTCCCCCGGAGGTGCGAAGTGTGCCCCCCTCCCTGGCACGGGCAGCTTGGAGGCCGTCTCACACCTCCTGTCGGACGCCTTCTCCTGGGTCAGGTGACGCGACTCCCAACGTCTTCATGATGGAACCGCAAAGACCGCGGAGAACGCGGAGGGTGCGGCCGAAAGAAGTCAAACGACAGCTTCGCGTTCTCGGCGTCTTCGCGGCTCGAAACGTCGGGCGCGCTCCAACCGGTGACGGCGGTCAGGGTGCGGCGGTTCAGCTCGAGCCCCGAGACAGCCTCCAAGGTGCGCCCCTACGGTTGTTCCGTCACGCTTCCGTTCCGGTGAGGGGTACCCGGTTCGGGAGCACGGTTGAACCGGTTCATGGCCGCCGTGAGGCCACTCTCGAGAACCGCGAGCACCGCCTCGGCGGCCCGCTCCACGGCGGCCGCGGCCGGTTCCCGCTCGTCGTCCGCGAACGGCGAGGTCACCCAGTCCGCGAGGTCCTCCCCGAGCTGCTCGCCGCGAATGCCGACCTTCAGCCTGGGGAACCCAGGTCCGACCCGGTCAACGATGTCGCGGAGCCCGTTGTGGGTCCCCGGCCCGCCCGACCGCCGCAGCCGGATGCGCCCGAGGGGCAGGTCGAGGTCGTCCGCCACGACCAGCACGTGCTCGGGTCCGGCCAGCCCGAGCGTCGCCACCAGCTCGGCCACCGCAGCGCCGGACCGGTTCATGTAGGTCTGCGGCCGGGCCAGCCACAGGTTGCCCACGCGGACGGTTTCGGCGAGGCCACCGCGCCGCCAGGACAGAGCACCGAGTCGCTGTGCGACGGCGCCGACCACCATGAAACCCACGTTGTGACGGGTCTCGCGGTACTCGACGCCGGGGTTGCCGAGACCGACGACCAGCTCGATCGTCATCCCGGCCCGGTCACTGCTCCTCGCCGGCCTTGCCGCGGGTCCTGATCAGCTCCGGCTCCTCCTGCTCCGCGATCACGCGCTCGGCCTCGGCCTCGGCCTCCTCCTCCTCGGAGAGCTGCGGACCACGCGGCTGGTGGACCAGCACCACGACGCGGTTCGGGTCTTCGAGGAAGCGGGCGCTCGGTGGCAACTTGCCCATGAGGTCCTCGACCATGATGTTCTGGCCGATCTCGAGCTGCGAGATGTCCACCGTGATCCGGTCGAACATCTCGCGCGGCAGGATCTCGATTTCGAGCTCGCGGGAGACGAAGTCCACCAGGCCGCCGTGGCGCACGCCGATGCAGTCACCCTCCAGCTCGATCGGCATCGAGACCGAGAGCTTGTGGCCCTTCATCACGCGGATGAAGTCGATGTGCTCGATCCGCTTCGAGATCGGGTCGACCTGCATGTCCTTGATCATGGCCCGGCGCTCCTGGTCGGATCCGGCCAGCTTGAGCAGGAAGATGGTGTTCTCCCCGGCAGCGGACCGCAGCAGGTCCTGGACGGCCTTCTCGTCGACGACGATCGAGGCCGGGCTGATGCCGCCGCCGTAGACCACGGCGGGCACCTTGCCGGTGCGGCGCAGCCGGCCGGTCGGGCCCTTGCCCTGGGATTCGCGGCTCTCAACGGTGATGACGATGTCTTTCGCTTCGGTCATTTCCTGAACTCCCTCCGGAGAATCACTTACACGAACAGGCTCGACACCGAGGCGCCTTCGTGAATGCGCCGAATGGCCTCGCCGAGCAGCACGGCCAGCGACAGCTGGCGGATCTTGGGGCACGCCGCGGCCTCGTCGGCCAGCGGCAGCGTGTCGGTGACGATCACCTTTCGAGCGGGCTGGCGGTGATCCGCTCGATCGCCGGTCCCGACAGCACCGGGTGCACCGCGCACGCGGACACCGAGCTCGCACCGCGCTCGATCAGCGCCTCGGCGGTCTTCACCAGGGTCCCGGCGGTGTCGATGATGTCGTCGACGATCACGCAGTCACGACCCTCAACCTCACCGATCACGTTCATGATCTCGGCCTTGTTCGCCTCGGGTCGCCGCTTGTCCATGATCGCGAGGTCGGCCTTGAGCCGCTTGGCGAACGCACGGGCACGCTCGACCCCTCCGGCATCCGGCGACACCAGAGTCAGCCGTTCGAAGTTCTGCTCGCGGATCGCGTCGATCAGCACCGGAGCGGCGTAGAGATGGTCGACCGGAATGTCGAAGAAACCCTGGATCTGGGCCGCATGGAGATCGATCGTCAGCAACCGGTGGGCCCCGGCGGTGGTGATCAGGTTGGCGACCAGCTTGGCCGTGATCGGCACCCGCGGCGCGTCCTTGCGGTCCTGGCGGGCGTATCCCATGTAGGGCATCACCACCGTCACCCGGGTCGGCGACGCCCGCCGAAAGGCGTCGAGGATGATCAGCAGCTCCATCAGGGTCTCGTTCGCCGGACGCCCGGTCGGCTGGACGATGAACACGTCCCCGCCGCGCACGTTCTCCTCGATCTGGCAGTAGATCTCACCGTCCGAGAAGCTCCCCAGCTTGCAGGCTCCCCATCTCGATCTGCAGGTAGTCGCAGATCGAGACGCTGAGAGTCGGGTGGGCCCGTCCGGAGAAGACCTGCAGCGGGTGTTCCTTCAGCACGGCTCTCCCTGGCTGGGGCGGCAGGATTCGAACCTGCGAATGCCGGTTCCAAAGACCGGTGGCTTACCGCTTGCCGACGCCCCAAGCCGCAGGAGTATACCCCAATCTCCTTCGCGCCGGAGGCCCAACCCGTGCCCTCACTCCGGTTTACCGGCACCCTGACGAACGTACGGCCTCCGTCGGCCGTTGCACCGACGACCAGGGGCGCCGAGGAACCCCGGATCGGCCGGCGTGGCGGTTCATTCCGATCGCACGGCGCCGGTGAGCGCTCGTCCGGCGAGACGGCGTCCGGCCGGGCTCAGGACCAGCAGGTCGTCTCTCGCCTCCAGCAGCCCCCGATCCCCGGCGTGGCGGACCACCTGGCGGGTCTCCCCCGATGACCAGCGGAGGTGTCGGTGGAGCCCACCGACCCGGTTCTCCTGCTCCTCCTCCGGCCTGCCTTCATGGTGATGGAGGTGGACCACCAGCATCTGGAGGTAGAACTCGAGCCGCTGGCGGCTGCGCCGTCGGGCCTGGGCCACCAGGCCCCTGCCCGGCGCGAGGATCAGCGCGAGGGCGAAAACGGTGCCGGACGCCGTGGCCATGGAGCCGGCGATCGAGAGGTCACCGAGACGGGCCGCGCCGTAACCGAGGACCGCGCTGACGGCCGCCGAGCCCGCGGCGACCCACAGCATGCGGCCGAGCCGGTCGGTCAGCAGCCAGGCGGTCGCCGGCGGGGCGACCATCAGCGCGACCACCAGGATCGAGCCGACCGAGTTGAACGCGCCGACAGCGGTCACCGAAACCGAGGCCATGAGCCCGTAGTGGATCACCGCCGGCGAGAACCCGAGCAGGACGGCGAGGCCCTCGTCGACGGTCGCGAGCTTGAGCTCCTTCGCCGCCAGGACGAGCAGCACCAGGTTGAGCGCCAGCACCGAGGACATGGTCACGAGCGCCCTCGGGCCGAGATCGACCCCCGCCACCACCAGCCGGTCGAAGGGGGCGAAGGCGAGCTCGCCGAGCAGCACCACGTCAGTGTCGAGGTGGACTCGACCGGCGAGCCGCGACACCAGGATGACGCCGATCGAGAACAGGCCCGGAAAGACGATCCCGATCGCCGCGTCCTCGGCCACCAGACGGGTGCGGTTGAGGGCCTCGATCAGCGCCACCGTGAGCACGCCGGTGAGGGCCGCGGCGACCACCAGAAGCGGCGACGAGAGGTCGCCCGTGAGCAGGAACGCGATCACGATCCCGGGCAGGATGGCGTGACTGATCGCGTCGGCGGTCATCGCCATCCGTCGCAGGACGAGAAAGCAGCCGGGGATCGCACAGGCGACGGCGGTGACCACCGCGATCGCGAGGATCTCGAGATCCGGGCTCATCGCCCGCCCCCTTCCCGCCGTTCGAGCAGACGGCGGGCCTCCCGGCGGCCGAGCGGAGTCGGGGCCCAGTGGTCGGCGGCCGTCGTGGTGGCGAGGCCGCGCGCCTCGAGGGCGCGCAGGGTCGCAGGGAGGTCGACGGTCGGTGAGCTCATGGTCTCGAGCACCCGGATCGAGTGGCCGTGGTCGGGGTCCTCGTCGTGCTGGAGCGAGAGCGCATAGAGGTGCATCAGCACCGGGTCGAGCCGCGGCAGCCGGCGCATCCTGCCCAACCGCAGCCGCCGCCACAGGAGACCGCGTTCGGGCGCGAACACCAGCGAGATCGCGACCACCGCGGTCAGCACCAGGACGATCGTCGGCCCGGTCGGAAGCCTCGGAACCAGGCTCGAGGCGACCGCCCCGACCAGGCCGGCGCCGGCGCCGAAGGCCGCAGCAAGGCAGACCATCGTACCCAGCGACCGGGTCCACTGGCGGGCTGCGGCGGCGGGCGCCACCAGCATCGCGCTCATCAGGACCACCCCCACCGTCTGCAGGCCGATCACGATCGCGACCACCAGCAGCAGGGTCATCAGTCCGTCGACCGCGCGCATCGGCAGCCCGAGGCTGGCGCCGTACTCGGGGTCGAAGGCGAGCAGCTTGAAGCGCCGCCAGCCGACCGTCACGGTGGCCAGCGCCAACATCCCGAGCACCGCCATCACCACGACGTCGGACAGGAGCAGCGCCGCCGCCTGGCCGAAGAGGAAGGTGTCGAGGCCGGCCTGGGCCGCGTCCGGACGCCGCTGGATGACGGTCAGCAGGACCAGCCCGAAGCCGAAGAAGACCGACAGCATCATCCCGAGGGCGCTGTCGTAGGGGATCCGGCTCCGGGTGACGACCGTCCGCACGACGACGGTTCCCAACCACCCCACCACTGCCGCGCCGACCATCAGCACCGGCGTTGCTTTCGATCCGGTGAGCAGGAAGGCGAGTGCGATTCCGGGCAGTGCGGCGTGGCTGAGCGCGTCGCCGACCAGGCTCTGCCGGCGCAGCACGGCGAACGAGCCGAGCGCGCCGGCGGTCGCGCCGAGCACCGCCGCGCCGCCGGCAACGACTCGCAGCGTCCAGTCGGCGAACAGGATCATCGGCCGGCGTTCTCCGGGACGCGCGCGAGCACGCCGACGCGACCGCCGAAGGTCATGCGGAGGTTCTCGTCGGTGAAGACGTCGGCGACCGGCCCGCTCGCGATGGCGCGCACGTTGAGCAGCAGGACCCAGTCGAAGTACTCCGGCACCGTCTGGAGGTCGTGGTGGACCACCACCACGGTACAGCCCTCCTCGGCGAGGTCGTCGAGCACCCGGACGATGGCCTGCTCGGTGGGCGCGTCGACACCCTGGTACGGCTCGTCGAGCAGGTAGACCTCGGCCTGCTGGACCAGCGCCCTGGCGAGCAGCACACGCTGCTGCTGACCCCCGGAGAGCTGGGCGATCGGACGGTGGATGTACTCCGCCATGCCCACCTTCTCGATCGCCGCCACCGCTGCCGCACGCTCGCGCTCCCCCACTCGCCGGAACCAGCCGAGGCCGCCGTAGGTGCCCATGGTCACGGTGTCCAGAACGTCGGTGGGGAAGTCCCACTGGAGAGTCGATCGCTGGGGCACGTAGGCGATCCGACCCCGCGCGCGGTCGACGGTACGGCCGAACAGCCGCACCTCGCCTGCCACCGGCTGGATCAACCCCATGATCGCCTTCACCAGGGTGCTCTTGCCGGCGCCGTTGGGCCCCACCACGGCCATCTTGACGCCGGCGGGAATCGAGACGTCGACGTCCCACAGAACCGGCTCGGCCGAATAGGCCACGGTCAGGTCCTCGACCTCGATCGCCCACCGGGTCTCGCTCATGCAGCCCTCCTCACCGGCGCGGCGCCGACGACCGACGCCGCTGCGACCAGGATCGCCACCATCGCGCGGGTCATCGCCCACTGCCTTCGCCGACCAGCGCCCCGACGATCGTCTCGACGTTCGCTCGCACCGTTCCGACATAGGTACCGGCGGGGCCGTCGAGATCACCCAGGGAGTCGGAGTAGAGGCTGCCCCCGATCGCGACCTCGGCTCCGCGCGCCTCAACCGCCTGCTGCAGCGCCTTGAGGTAGCGCGGTGAGACCGAGGTCTCGACGAAGATGGCTGGGACCCTGCGCCCGACGATGGTGCCGGCGAGCTGCTGGACGTCGGCGGCGCCCGCCTCGGAGGCGGTGGAGACCCCGAGCAAACCCAGCACCTCGAAGCCGTAGGCCCGGCCGAAGTACGAGAAGGCGTCGTGGGCGGTGACCAGGACGCGCTGCGCCTCGGGCACCTTCGCGGTCTCCGCCCGGACCCACTCGTCGAGCTCTCCGAGCCGCGCGGAGTAGTCCGCGGCCCGCGCGACGAACGCCTCGCGGCCGTCGGGATCGAGCTCGACCAGGGCGTCCCGGGCACAGTCGACGGCGTGCCGCCACAGCCCGACGTCGAACCACACGTGGGGATCGTAGAGACCGCCGAAGCCCGCCACCTGCAGCCTCTCGGCCTCTGGCACGCACTCGGCCACCGCCACCGGCCGGATGCCGCGCTGACCGATCTCCGCGAGGACCTCGGTCATCTTGCCCTCGAGGTGCAGCCCGCTGAAGAAGACCGCCCGGGCCTGCGACATCCTGCGCACGTCGCCGGCACTCGGCTTGTAGAGGTGCGGATCGACTCCGGGTCCCATCAGGGCCTCGACCTTGACCCGGTCGCCCCCGATCTCACGCACCAGATCCGATACGATCGTAGTGGTCGCCACCACCGGGAGCACGCCGCCGGCGCCACCCTGCGGCGGCCCCTCGACCGCGCAGCCTGTCGCCAGCAGCGCGGCGGTTGCGGCGACCGCCAGGACTCCACGGGCGGCAGACCGAATCCGGCAGGACATCGCCGAAGCAGAGCTCGTCATTGGTCTTCCTTTCATCACGCCTTCCCCGCCGGCGGCCCCGAGCTCTCGACAGCTGCGACCCGGAGCACCGATGCGAGCGCGACCGGCAGCGCGACCGGGCGTCCCGAGACCTCGACGCGCACACCACCGGCCTCGGCCCGAGCCTCGACCCGCAGCCGACTCCCGGGTGTGAGCCCCAGCGCGGCGAGCTCTGCGAGCCGGACCGGTTCCTGGGTGGTGACGCGGACCACCACCAGCTCTCGCCCGATCTCGGCATCGGCCAGCGCCACCGCGGGCCTCGCGGGCGGCAGCACCAGACCCTCGTCGGGGATCGGATCGCCGTGGGGGTCGTGGGTCGGGTGGCCGAGCAGGGCCGCGATCCGCGCCTCGAAGGTCTCACTGATGACGTGCTCGAGGCGCTCGGCCTCGGCGTGCACCTCGTCCCAGCCGTAACCCAGGGAGCGGGCCAGCCAGGTCTCCACCAGGCGATGGTGGCGGACGATCTCGAGCGCCACCTGCCGCCCCCGCTCGGTCAGCCGGGCGCCGCGGTAGCGGGTGTGGTGGACCAGCCCGAGCTGGGCCAGCCGCTGGATCATCCCGGTGGCCGACGCCGGGCGCACACCGAGCCGGTCGGCGAGCCGCTGGGTGCTCACCCTGCCCTCGGGATCGCCGAGCAGGAGGATCTGCTTGAGGTAGTCCTCCTGGGATTCGGTCAGCCTCGGCCGCACGTGCCCCACGTCCATTCGCTCTATTTTAGGCAGGACTAAAAATCTGTCAAGCCCCTCGCGCGTGATAGCCTGGAGCCGCTACCACGGAGGATGCGATGTGCGACAACCACCTCGTGATGCGCGCCTGTCGTCCGCTCGCGGCCGGCACTCCGCCGCTCGCCGGTCATGACCTCGAGCACCTGCTCAGCCACGCCGAGGGCTGGGAGGTCGTCGACGGTCAGCTGAGCAAGGCGTTCCAGTTCGAGAACCACTACCAGGCCATGGCGTTCGTCAACGCCGTGGCCTGGATCTCCCACCGTGAGGACCACCACCCCGAGATGGTGGTCGGCTACAGCACCGTCTCGGTGCGCTACAGCACCCACTCGGTCGCCGGGCTGTCGGAGAACGACTTCATCTGCGCGGCGAAGGTCGACCACCTCATCGAGGAGTGAGCCATGCGTCGCATCGGACATCGCTGTGCTGCCGCCGCACCGGTGCTGGTCGTCCTGCTCGCGCTGGCCTGTCGTGGACCCTACGCCGATCTTGCCCCCGAGCAGCGCGAGATCGCCGAGGCGGGTCGAAAGGTCTACGACACCCAGGCCTGCGAACGCTGCCATGGCGAGCTGAGGGAGGGTCAGCGCACCGCGCCCCCGCTCACCGGACTGGCTCCGCACTGGGACGAGGAAGGGCTGATCGGCTACCTCCGCAACCCGGACGAGGTGCGGGGCCACCACGCGCGTCTGCTCCAGCTCGGCGACACCTACAGCCTCAAGATGCCCGCCATCCGGGGCTCCGACGAGGACCTCTCCGCCCTCGCCCGCTACCTCCTCCTCGACCCCCCGGAGAAGTGACGACGGGCATTGCCGCAACGCGGCCGCGCCCGCTGCCCGACGCCGCAGGCCGGGAGCGCTCCAGATCGATCGTGGTGATTCAATCGGGTCAGATCACGACGCCGAAGGGCTTGCGCAGGGCGAGGGCGAAGGCGATCGACAGCAGGAAGTACCACACCATCCAGTGGAGCTCGATCCCGGCCAGGCTCACCGCGGCGGAGGGGTAATCGAGGCGCACGGCCGTGATCGGCCCATGCGGCGGCACCGGCGCCTCGGCGGGGTAGACGAGCTGGTCGAAGACGGCGCTCGACGGCCGCCGCGGCGAGCGCCGGGCGACCCCCGGAGCAGCGTCGAATGTCTTGCTGACGCGCTCGCCGGCAACTTCCACCGTGAGCTCGTAGCGCCCCGGTCGGACCGCCGCCACCCGCCAGGCGAGCTCGCCGAGTGCGGGGGCCCACACCGCCGCGGTCTCCACACGCACGCCGTCGGGCGCCACCAGGTTCGCTTCAGGCCGCTGTCCCGGAGCCGGCAAGGCCGCGGGCGCCAGCTCGACCGCCAGTACCCCGGCGCGACCGGGCTCGAACCCCTGGTAGCCGTAGCGGAACTGCAGCTGTCCCACCACCAGCACCAGCGGCACCAGGATCCAGGCCATCGGTCGCAGGGTGAGCAGCAGGTAGCGCAGGTTGTGGCCGAGCACCTCGTGCTGGGCCTGCAGCACCGCCCGGAGATCGTCGGTGAAGAGCCGGATCTCGAACAGGCAGGCGTGGATCTGCCGCTTGACGTGGGCCATCCGCTCCTGGTCGGACGTGTGCCGAAACACCAGCAGCATGACGGCAGCGGTCAGCAGCGACCACGCCGCCACCCCGGCGATCGGCGGCAGCGAGGCGAACGGCCGATCAGCAGTCCGACCAGGTATGCCGCGGCACGGTTGACGAGGGCCATGCTGCCGGTCCTTCAGGAATGTAGCCGAGGCCCTGGAGCCGCTTCTTGATCTCCTCCTCGGAGTCGGCGTCCTCGAGCTTGGCGAGCTCCTTCTCGAGCGCGTGGGTGATGAACTCCTCGACCGAGGAGTAGCCGGCGATCTGGGCGTACCGCTTGCACCGTGTCGACCAGCTCCTTGTCGAGCTTGACCTTGGTCGTGGTGCCGAACATCGATGCTCCTCGCCCTCAGTTCGGCCGGCAGGGCCGGAAAGCCGTCGACGCCGAACTCGGCCAGGATCGCCGCCGCCAGGTTGCCGAGCCGGGTCGCCGGCCGCGACCAGCGGCCGGCTGGTGACCAGGATCCCGGGCACCGACGTGGTGGTCCATGCAGTGGTCGCCGCTCCAGGGCTCGTCGTTGTCGGTCGAACACCGGGGTCGCGACCTCGCCCAGCGCCGACTCGTTCGACGCCCGGGTGCCCTTGCGAGTAGCCCACGACCAGGTCGGGCCCGATCTCGAGGTCGCCGCCGTCGCCGAAGTACGCGTCGCGCACGGTAGACCTTGCGTGACCACCGGCTCGCCGGTGTCCGGGTCGACGACCGCCAGCAGCTTGGCCTTGCAGCTCGTCGGCCAGGCGCTCGCGGTCGCCGGCGCTCGACCACGCCCCGCGCTCGCGCCCGGCCAGGTTGACGTAGAGACCGTTGAGGCCCAAGCCGTAGGCCCGGGTCCGCGTCCAGTCGACGTTGGAGCAGGGCCTCCACCTCGGGCAGGCTCGGGGTCGTGCACCGCGAGGTAGCCGTTCTCGCGGAGCCAGGCGTTGAGGTGGAAGGTGCGCCGCCAGCGCGTGAAGCCGTGGTCGGACATCACGATCACCAGGGTGTCGGCGGCCATGTGCGTCGAGGGTCTCGCCGACCATCTCGTCCATGCGCGCGTAGAGCGCGGGGATGACGTCGGCGTAGGGGGCGTCCGTTCTCGGCGTCGTAGGCCGGGTGCTCGGGGTCCATGCGAGCGCCACATCATGTGGCTGCATCAGGTCGCCGTTGCCGAAGTAGTAGAAGAGCAGCCCGCCCCGGAAGTCGGTCAGCAGATGCAGGTACTGGGCGACTGTTCTCGCTCGCCGGCGATGCCGCGCCTGGGCCAGGAACTCGTCCCGGTCGAGCACGCCCGCCGAGAGCGCCTTGGTGTCCTCGGGCATGCCCTGGGTGTAGTAGCGGCCGGTGGCCTCGGCCAGCTCGGCGGCGTAGGTCGTCGCGGGGTCGAGATCGGCAGCGCCGGGCTGCGAGGGGTCCATGTTGAGCGGCGCTCACGTAGAGCTCGAGGTCGGGCCGCACCTGCCTTGCAGGTAGAAGCGGGCCTGATCGCCGCCAGCGACTGGGTCGGGATCAGCGGCGAGCTCGACCGCGCACCCAGTCGCTCCACTCGCCCGCCTGCGAGGATCCGCTCCTCGCCGCCGACCACGAGCTTGGCCGCCGGCCGCTCGGGGTCCGGGTAGACGGTGAGCGGTGCGGAGACCGGCTCGGGCGTCGCGCCGGAACGGGTTGGTCGGGCCCGTGGAGCTCGGCCGTCGACGACCCCGTCGTGCTCCTCGACGCGTGATGACCTCGCCGCCGGACGATCGTCGCTCGCCGAGGAAGGCGAGCGCGGTCGGTGGTGTAGAACGAGAACGTCCCGTAGGTGCCGAGGATGTCGGGCGTCCCCATGCCCGGAGAGCTCGCGGCTCGGCGGTGCCCGAGGGCGGGAAGTTGGCCGGCATGCGGATGATGGTCGTCGGCACGCCGTGCTCCTCGAGCACCTCCCAGAACGCCTCGCCGTGGCGCAGCAGCTCGACCTTGCCCGCGTCGAGCGGGAACTGCCAGCCGCCCGACGCGGACGATAGCGCTGCGGCGGCGCCGTGGCGCGGCTGGTCGAGAGGTACGGCATCATCGTCTCGGGGTCGCGGTGGATGAAGTCGAAGATGCCGTGGCCGCCCGGCGTCCACGCCGGTGATGAAGTCCGACCAGGCCACCGGGCTCTGGGGCGGAACGGAGGTGCCGAGCGGCGGAGAAGCCGCCCGTCTCCGCCAGGCGCGCCAGAGTTCGGGCAGCCGGCCCTCGGCCATCAGCCGCGTCGTGAGGGCGTAGTCCATGCCGTCGAAGCCGAGCACGATGACCGCGCCGGGGTCCGGCCTCGCTCGCGGCGCCACCGCAGCCGGCCGACAGCCCGCCAGGGCCCTGCAGCGACGGCCGACTCGCGGCGCACGCACGCACGAGGACAGCTCATCGGTTGACGCCTGCATCGCTAGAGCCTTCGCGGGCTGCCGTCGCCGGGGCGCGCCTTCGAAGAGCGGCCGTGCCGTCCATGTAGGGCGGGCGGCTGGATGCCGAACAGGCGCAGCGCCGTCGGCGCGATGTCGATGAGGGCGGGGTCGTCGGCGTCGATGGGGCGGTTGCAGAAGAGGACCCCGGGCACCAGGCGCGGGTCGACGCAGTGGTCGCCGCTCCAGGCCTTGGTGTTGTCCTCGAAGACCGGGCCCGGCGACCACCCCGGTGGCGCAGTCCCACGAGGCGCGGTAGCCGTGGTTGTAGCCGACCAGCAGGTCCGGGGCCTCGCCGAGGTAGGGCCCGTGGTAGAGCTCGGGCGGTGTCGAAGACCTCCCGGATCGCCGACCGCGCCCTTCTCCTCGTCCCGCAGGCCGGTCGAGCGCTGGCGATGAGCTCGTCCTTGAGCGCCTGCGGCCTCCTCGCCGGGCTCGACGATGCCCTGCGCCTCGCGGCCCTTCGAGGTTGAGGAACATGCCGGTGAGGCCGAGGGCGTAGGCCTTGGTCCGCGACCAGTCGACGTCCGCGCAGCCACTCGCGCGCCGTCGGCGCCCTCCTTGAGCGTGCAGGTAGCCGTTGCTCGGCAGCCAGGCGTTCAGGTTGACGCCGCGGCGGAACGAGGTGAAGCCGTGGTCGGAGAGGACCATCAGCATGTCGTCCGTCGCCGCAGCTTGTCCAGCACCTCGGCCGACGAAGCGCGTCGTTGTGGAGGTAGAGCTGCTCGATGGCGTCCTTGTGCTGGCCGGGCTCGCTCCCGCGCCGTGCCGCCGCCGGGTGCCCCTCCTCGAGGTAGCGCCAGAACATGTGCTGGATGCGGTCGGTGGCGTCGAAGACGCAGACCAGCGCGCCGCGCGCGCTGGCGCTCGAGCGCGGCGAAGAACATCGTCCTCGCGCTCGTGGTCGATGTCGTAGGTCAGCTGCAGGAAGGTGCGCGTCGTCGATGACCCCCTCGTTGAGCGCCCAGGTGTCCTCGGCCAGGCCCAGCGTGGCGTACGGGCCCGATCCTCTTCGCCAGGTAGGTGGCGTAGTACGACGGGTGGGAGATCGGCATCGCCGGCTTCTCGGGGTCGATGTTGAGCGGGCGTCATGTAGAGCGAGACGTGCTCGCCCATCTCGGTGAGCATCATCCGGCAGATGCCGCCGACCTTGATCGCCGGGGCGCCGCGTGAAGGTCGAGCTTGACCCAGTCGCTGAGCGCCGCCGGGCTCGAGCGTGACCGCTCGTCGCCGAGCCTGACCTGCGGCTCCGCTCCCGGCGCGGTCCGGGACCGATCGTCGAGCGGCGAGCTCGAGCGGCGGGTTGCCCTCGAGGAAGCTGTTCTCCGGTCCCTTGAGGGTGGCCTCGAAGCGGTTCCGTCGCCGCCGTTCGCAGCGGCGAACCGCGCATCCCGCCCTCCTTGAACTGCTCGCCGCCGCGGCGGGTCGTGAAGAGCAGGAACGTCCCCTGGGTTCCGAGCAGGTCGGGCACGCACATCGCCGACAGCTGCGCGCCGTAGAACTTGTCCGGCGGGAACGTGATCGGCACCCGCAGCACCGTGCTCCAGATGTTGTGCTCGCCGAGGATCGACCAGAACGGCCTGCGACTTGCGCAGCAGCCGCAGCTCGGGCTTCGCGAGCGGGATGCGCCAGCTTGCCCGAGCTTCAGGACGCCGTGGACCTCGCCGATGTGGGTCGAGGAGAGCACGCGGCAGGTAGGTGCGCCGGTCGCGGTCGAGGAAGTCGAAGATGTTGTGCTTGGCCGGGTTCGTCCCGGTGCTGAAGCGACGACCAGGCCACCGGCGAGATCGACGGAAAGGTGGTCGCGAGCCGGCGGTAGCAGCCCCGGTCGGCGAGCTGCTGGAAGTTGGGCAGCTTGCCCTCGGCCAGCAGCCGCTCGGTGAGGCTGCGGATCCTGGCCGTCGAAGCCGACCACGATCAGGCGCTTGCACCAGGGCTTCGACGCGGTGCGCCGCCGGAGCGCCCGCCACAGCGGTCCGGAACGGCCAGATCAGCAGCGAGACCAGCGCCAGCAGCAGGGTCGTGAACAGCACGAAGAACGACGACAGCAGCGCGAAGCCGGCGCCGGGCCCGATGTAGGCCTCCGCCGGCGCTGCTGCCAGCGCCACCAACACCGCCGCTGCGACGACCGCCCGACGACCCCGCGCCGGGCGATCTGCAGACTCCGTCGCGCCGCCCATCCGGGCCAGGATACCTGAACCGGAGCAGTCGATCTCAGCGCGGGCGGTGCCCGCAGCACAGGGCCGTCGGTGCGCGCCAGGTCGGTCAGGCGGTCAGACCTTCGATGGGCACGTCACCAACGACCAAGGCCCGAAGTCAGCGAACCGAAACAGAGGAGCTCAGAATCAGCCGAATGCCCGCATCACCACGCGGTCGAGGCCTCGGCTCGATTCCGAGCTCTTCCGTTGTGTCTTTGTGGTGAAGCCCGGTCACGTGCGAGCCGGGCCGGGCTACGATGGCGGCGATGGCGGGGATGCTGGGCGAGGCCTGGCGACGGCTTCGGGCCGGGCGACCGGTGGTGGTGGTGAGCGGGCTGCCCCGCTCCGGGACGTCGATGATGATGCGCATGCTCGCGGCGGGCGGAATGCGGATCGTGACCGATCACGGGCGCGCGGCCGACGAGGACAACCCGGTCGGGTACTTCGAGCTCGAGCAGGTCAAGGACCTCGAGCGGGGCGTGGTCGGGTGGGTCGAGGACGCCCGGGGCGCGGCGGTCAAGGTGGTCTCGCCCCTGCTGCGCCACCTGCCGCCGCGCTACCGCTACCGGGTCGTGTTCATGGAACGCGACCTGGACGAGATCCTCGCTTCGCAGCGCAAGATGATGGACCGGAGGGAGAGCGACGACGGCGCCGACGACGCCCGGCTGATCGAACGCTACCGGGAGCACCTCGACACGGTGCGCTTCCAGCTGGGCTATCGACCCTGGTTCGCGACTCTGTTCGTCAACTACCGGGAGACGATCACCGATCCGGAGGCGACCGCCCGGCGGGTCGCACTCTTCGTCGGCGGCACTCTCGACGTCCGGGCGATGGCGGCGGCGGTGGACCCCGCCCTGTACCGCAACCGAAACGCCGGCCGGTGACCGCCGGGGGTGCGCCTCGGCGGCCCCCGAGAACACCTGTCACGACTGCCAGACAAGGACTCTCGTGTGGTATGCTCGAGCGCAGAGATGCGCTCCGCAATCGAAGAGGTCCCCGCTCGAGGGGCGGGCGTGGTGCTGTGGTCCCGACAGGTTCCACGGCTGGCGTTGCTGCGCCGTCGGCGTCGGATCGGAAAGGAGTGATGGCTGAGACCGACCATCGCGTCGTTTTTCTTCGGGATGAGATGAACGGGATGAGATGAACTGCAGTCTGATCGAGGAAGGGAGGATTCGCATGAAAATCAACGGAAAGGTGCTCGTGGCGGTGCTGGCCTGCGCGCTCGCCGCGGGGACTCTGTGGGCGCAGTCGTCGAGCGGCGGCCTGCAGGGGACCGTGGTGGACGACGGCGGCCAGGCGCTGCCCGGCGTCAGCGTCGTGATCACCTCAGAGAAGCTGCAGGGCACGCGGACGGCGATCACCGACGAAGGTGGCAAGTTCCGCTTCGTGCTGCTGCCTCCAGGAACCTACAAGGCCGTGTTCTCGCTCTCCGGCTACCAGACGGTGGAGCAGGAGAACATCCGGCTCGGCCTCGAGCGCGTGATCACGGTCGACGTCACCATGAAGTCGGCCTTCACCGAGGAGGTTGTGGTCACCGGTGACGCACCGGTGGTCGACGTCACCTCGGCGGCGATCGGCAGCCGAGTTCTCCTCGGATGTGCTGGACAACGTGCCGGTCGGTCGCGACTTCAAGAGCGTGACCTTTCTCGCCACGGGGGCGGTCGACGGCGGCGGCTACACCGACGACAACGTAGCCGGAAACGCGTCCGTGATGGGCGCCTCGGCGCTCGAGAACCGTTACGTCGTCGACGAGCTCGACACCACCGACGCGGCCGAGGGCCGGTCCGGCACCCAGATCTCTTCGAGCTTCATCGAGGAGGTTCAGGTCAAGACCGGCGGCTACGAGGCCGAGTACGGCGGCGCCCTCGGCGGGGTGGTCAACATGATCACCAAGTCGGGCGGCAACGAGTTCCACGGCGACGTGTTCGGCTACTTCACCAACGACTCGCTGTGGGCGACCGCGAAGATCCCGGAGACCCGCGGCGACGTCAAGACGGTCGACAGCGAGTACGACGTCGGCTTCACCATCGGCGGCAAGCTGATCCAGGACAAGCTGTGGTACTTCGTGGGCTACAACCCGAGCACC
Organism: uncultured Acidobacteriota bacterium; assembly: GCA_963714745.1. GTDB lineage: Bacteria > Acidobacteriota > Thermoanaerobaculia > Thermoanaerobaculales > Sulfomarinibacteraceae > CAVQPK01. The sequence goes on along the minus strand of CAVQPK010000002.1, from coordinate 1,706,168 downwards.
CTCGACCAGGCGGTCCGCAAGGACGTGACGAACGGGTCGGTGGTCGTCCAGACCAACCAGTTCATCCGCACCTACGACCGTGACTACTTCTCGGGCAAGCTGACCTGGCAGGCCAACCAGTCGAACTCGGTCACCTTCTCGGTGCTCGGCGACCCCACCAAGTCGACCAACGACTTCGCCAGACCACGACCGACTACGTCGACTCGCCGTTCGTGCCCGAGACCAACCTGCTCTACAACGCCGACAAGGGCGGCATCAACTACGGCGTGTCCTGGAACAGCGTGATGAGCGAGGACACCTTCTTCGAAGCGACCCTCGGCCACCACGAGAACAAGGACGAGTGGGTGCCGCAGCTCGACGCCGACCAACTACCAGGACCAGACCACTCGCGGGTTGTGGACGAACGGCCTCGGCGACGGCGTCTTCTTCGGTGGAGCCAACTTCCAGCAGCCCAAGGACGACCGCACCCGCGACCAGCTCAGGGGCTCGTTCAGCTGGTTCCTCGGCGAGAGCCACGAGATCAAGATCGGCGCCGGCTACAACAACGTGGACTACGACATGATCTACGACGTTGCGGGGCCGTCACCGTCGTTCTGCGCCCCCGGCGACCCGGGCGGGGTGTACACCTACGACATCACCACCGGCGACGCGGTGCAGGTGCCGTACAACTGCGACTCCAACAGCGACGGCGAGCTGGACGGCGTGCAGATGCCGGCCCGGCTCGGCAACCGCTTCCGCCTGCGCAACGGCTACTACTACAACCGCAACTACAAGAACGCCTCCAACGGCGAGACCGAGGAGTACAACCTCTACCTCCAGGACTCGTGGCGGGTGACCGACAACTTCACGGTCAAGCTCGGCCTGCGCGCCGAGTCGTCCAAGTCCACCGGTAACTCGTCCGGGCAGGTGTCGGATGCGGGCCTGGTCAAGAAGCTGGACTTCGGCTTCAGCGACATGCTCGCGCCCCGGGTCGGTCTGATCTGGGACCCGGCCGGCAACGGCCGCTCCAAGGTCTTCGCCCACTATGGCAAGTTCTACCAGTCGATCCCGCTGACCATCAACGTGCGCGCGTTCGGTAACGAGCACTACGACTTCTACTACTACTCCTACCCCGAGAACGGGCTGCTGCCGTCGACCTCGAACCCCGGCCTGCTGACCTACATCTACAACATCGGCACCAGCTTCGTCGATCCCAACATCAAACCCCAGTACCTCGAGGAGTACGTGCTCGGCGGCGAGTACGAGGTCATGACCGACCTCGCGGTCGGCATGAAGTACATCAACCGCTCGCTCGGACGGGTGATCGAGGACATCTCGGTCGACCGCGGCAACACCTACTACATCACCAACCCGGGCGGGACCTACACCGTCAACCCGGCGACCGGTGTCGAGCTCGACACCCCGACCACCTTCCCGAAGCCGAAGCGCGACTTCGAGGGTATCGAGCTGTCGCTCAACAAGCGGCTGTCGCACAACTGGCAGCTCTACAGCTCGCTGATGTGGTCCGAGCTGAAGGGCAACTACGAGGGCCTGTACAGCCGCGACAACCAGCAGATCGACCCCAACATCACCTCGAAGTTCGACCTGCCGGAGCTGCTCGCCAACGCCGACGGCCTCCTGCAGAACAACCGCGAGTGGCAGTTCAAGGCCTACGGCTCCTACCTCTTCGACTTCGGGCTGATCGCCGGCGTCAACATGTTCTACCTCACCGGCAACCCGATCTCGAAGCTCGGCGCGGACCACAGCTACGGCCTCGACGAGCGCTTCGTCACCCCGCGGGGCTCGGAGGGCACGACCGACGACTGGATGAACTGGGACCTCCACCTCGCCTACCCGATCCACATCGGCGACTACACCCTCGACCTGATGCTCGATGTGTTCAACCTCTTCGACGAGCAGGTCGCAATCGAGGTCGACCAGCGGTGGACCGTGTTCGAGCCGGCAGAGTACCCGGGCGGTGTCGCGCCCCCGGACGAGGGCGACCCGGCCGCGTGCGCGACCTACGGACACTGTGAAGACAACTGGGGCAAAGCGCTGGTCTACGCACCCCCGCAGAACATCCGCGTTGGCGTGAAGTTCAGCTGGTAGTCCAGGACATCAACGATCGAACGCAGGGGGCGCTCAGGCGCCCCCTTTTTCGCGCCCTCGGCTACTGCACGTACCCGAGCGCGCGCAGCTTCTCGAGTGCGGCGGGGTCGGCAGGGGGCGGCGTCGGCCGGATCACGGCCGGAAGGCCGGCCGCGAACCCCCGCAGCAGGTCGAGCAGGTCGTTGCGCCGGGCGATCTCGACTCCCGCCAGGTCCGCCAGCTCCCCGGGGTCGGCCGACAGGTCGTAGAGCTCGGCCGAGCGGCCCACGTTCCAGATCAGCTTGTGCTCCCCGGAGCGCACCATCCGCTGGGCATGGTCGAGCGCCGATGCGTCGAAGTCGGGGAAGTGGCGCGCGAGCAGCTTGAGGCCGTTGACCGGGCGGCCGTTCTCGGCGAAGACCGCGCCCCGTCCGTCGGCGCCGGGGCCGACCAGGCTGAGGCCGTCGAAACCGGCGGGGTCGGGCTCGAGACCCGCGACCTCGAGCACCGTCGGCGCCAGGTCGACCAGGCTCGCCAGGGCGTCGACGTTCGTCCCGGGCCGGATCCTGCCGGGCAGCCGCAGCACCAGCGGCACCCGGAGCGTGGTCTCGTACATCGAGTAGACGTGGTCGATCATGCCGTGCTCGCCGACATTCTCGCCGTGGTCCGAGGTGATGATCAGCAGCGTGTCCTCGGCGAGGCCGAGCTCCGCGAGCCCGTCGGCAACCCGCCCCGCGAGCCCGTCGGCGAGGTGGACCTCGGCCTCGTACAGATCGCGCAGCGCGCCGTAGTCGCGGGCATCGAGCTCGAGCCGGCCGGCGAGGTGTCCCCAGCCTCCCGTCAGACCCCGCAGGCGTGCCAGTCGCTCGCTCGGCGGAGGGTCGCGCAGCCAGTCCGCGGCGATCTCCTCGGGCGGGGTGTAGGGCATGTGGGCGAGGTTGAGGTTGACGAAGAGAAAGCAACGACGGCCGGCGGCGGCCTCTCGGCCGAGCCAGACGAGGGCGCCGTCGACCGCCGCGCGCTCGCCGTCGAGCTCGCCGCGCCCGTCATCCGATCGCCAGCCCTCGTCGAAGACCTCGAAGCCCTGGGCGAAGCCACGGTCGCGCGTGAGCCAGGCGTTGCGCACGAAGGCGCCGGTCGCCCAGCCCTCGGCGGCCAGCCGCTCGGCCAGGGTCAGCGCCGCCTCCGGCAGGTGGTTGCTCTCCGAGGTCGAGCCGGCGCGGGACGGGTAGCGTCCGGTGAGCAGGGCGCCATGGGAGGGAAGGGTCCAGAAGCACGGGGCGTAGGCCTGGCGAAAGAGCGCCCCCTCGGCGGCCAGGGCATCGACTCTCGGTGTGACCCTGCGTGGGTTGCCGTAGCAGGAGAAGGCCGCCGCGCGGGCGGTGTCGAGCACCACCACCACCGCGTGGCGCGCCGGCTCCGCCGGAGCCGGCGGCTCGGGGGGCGGCGCCGTGCAGGCCGAGGCGCCCGCTGCGAGCGCCGCGACGGCCCAGCAGCGGGCCTTCATCCCCCCTGCCGGAGAGCTGCCAGCAGCTCGCGCAGCTCGGGATCCTCCGGCCAGCGGCCCACCGCCTCGGCCAGCACCCGCTCGGCGTCGGCGATCCGGCTCAGCCGCACCAGCACCTTGGCCTTGGCCGAGGCGACCCGAGGGCCCTGCAGGCCGAGCCTCTCGGCCGCCTCGATCGCCTCGAGCGCCTCCTGGTTGCGCCCCAGCGACGCGAGCGTCGCGCCGAGGTTGAAGCGCAGCTGACCGTCGTCGGGTCGAGCCCGGGCGGCCTCTGCGAGCACTCCCGCCGCTTCGTCGCCCCGGCCCTGCATCTGCAGGGCGACCGCCAGGTTGCCCGACACGCCCGGGTTGGAGGGGTCGCTGGCGAGCACCCGGCGCAGCGCGCGCTCGGCGAGGGCCGGACGCCCCTGGCGCAGGCAAACCACGGCGAGGTCGTTGAGCTTCTTGAGGTCGCCCCGGACGGCCTCGAGGTGGCGGGCGAGAATGCCGTCGACGTCAATCGCCCGTCCCTGGGCCGCCAGGGCGAGCAGCTCCTCGGTCGCGATCGGGTCGCCGGGATCGAGCTCGACCGCCCGCAGGTACTCACGCTCGGCGGCGTCGGGGTCGGCCTGGAGCCGGTACGCCATACCGCGGGCGGTGAAGTAGGACGAGGTCGACTGCCACCGCTCCCGGATCATCTCGAGCGCCGGCAGCACGCGCTCGAGTCGTCCGGCGGCGTCGGCCTCGCGCACGAACTGCACCAGGGTCAGGCCGGGCAGCATGTCGCTGCCGGTTTCGAGCGCGCGCAGGGTCCACCGCAGGGCCTGGTCGTGCTCACCCTTCTGCGAGTAGACGTCGGCCAGGGAGATCATCGCGATCGCGAACTGGGGGTCGATCTCGAGGGCTTCGAGGTAGAGCCGCTCGGCGGCGTCGAGGTCGCCGCGGCGGGCCGCGATCTTGGCCTGGTTGTAGGGCTCGGTAGGACGAACTGCGCCCTGGGAGGGCGGCGCCGTCGGCGCCGCGGCGGCCTGCCGCCCCGCCGACTGCCCGCTCGAGCCCAGGTAGCCGAGCGCCCGCAGCTCCTTCATGCGGGCCTCGTCGAGCACCGACCGGGCCTCCTCGGCGATCCAGGTCCGGGGCAGGTCGGCGTAGCTCGCCACCTCCTCAGGCGCGGGGTGGGCGGCGAGCCACTCGGGCGTCATCATGTCCTCGAGCGCGCGGCCGCGCAGCTCGCGCGAGGCCGGGACCCCGTGCAGCCGGAGCAGCGTTCGGCAGAGGTCGTCGATGTGCACGCGCTCGATGCGTCCGGGCCGCACCGACGGCCCCGAGGCGAGGAAGACCCCGGTCATCCGGTGCCACTGAGGCGCGCCGGTGGCGAAGTCGTCGGGCAGCACGCTGGGCCGCGCGGCGCCGGTGAAGAACCCGTGGTCGGCGACCACGATCCAGGTCGTGTCCGCCGGTGCGCCCGCCATCAGCTCGCCGAGCCGGCGGTCGACCCGCTCGTAGTACCGCGCCATGGTCTCGTGGTAGCGGTCGTAGTCCGCCCGGTCGACCCAGGCGAGCTTGGGCGGCAGGAAGTGGGCGAAGCGGTGGCCGATGGTGTCGGTGCCCTCGACGTAGAGCGACGTGAGGTCGGCCGGACGGTGCTCGAGCAGCCAGCGTCCCATGTCGAAGACCGCGTCGGTCACGGCGAGGATCTTGCGCAGGTGGTTGACCCGCTCGTCGTAGGGGTTCTCGGCGAGGCGCGCACGCTCGATCGCGGCGTCGTACTCGGCCCGGGTGATTTCGGCAAACCGCGAAACCTCCTCGTAGCCGACGTCGTCGGCGTCGCGCACCAGCGGCAGCAGCTCGGGGATCACCTCCGGAGGGTAGATGTTGGCGGGGTCGTCGAGCGAGGGCCGAATGCCGAACAGCTGGTAGAAGACCCGCTCGGAGACCATGACGCCCTCGATCGGCTCGGCGGGATAGGTCGCCCACCAGTTGACCAGGTCGACCGACTGGCCGACCGCGGACAGCAGGTTCCAGAAGGCGTGCACCCGCCGCGACTGGTTGGTGATCGGGATGTCGTCTCCGGTCGCCGGGTCGGTGACCACGAAGTCGAGCACCCCATGGTCCTCCGGCAGACGCCCGGTCGCCATGGTGGTCCAGATCAGCGGCGACAGCACCGGCGGCCGGGACACGATCTCGCCCCATGCGCCGTCCTGCTTCATGCGCGCAAAGGTCGGGCAGCGACCCTCGTCGAGCAGACGGCCGAGCAGGCCCCAGTCGAAGCCGTCGAGCCCGATCACCACGGTGCGCCCGCCGGTCGGACGCGCCGCCCTGGCGAGGGCCTCGAAGGGCTCGCCGGGGTAGCGTACGGCGAGGCTCAGCACCTCGACCGGCAGTGCGGCCAGCGCCTCCGGAAGGGCCACACGAACCGAGGCGCCGAGGGTGCGCTCCGGGTAGCGGCGGTCGAGGGCGGCCAGCGCCGCCTCGACCCGCCCGTCGAGCCGCTCCGGGTGCACCGGGTCGAGGGAGAGCCGGCTCGCATCCCAGCGGTAGGCCAGCTCGACGGTGACCTTGCGCGAACCCTCGTCGGACGCCGCCACCTCGCGCTCCGCCTTGAGCCGCAGCTCACCTGCGGGGTAGAGGACCGCACGGGCGAATGGCGACTTGAGCTGCAATCCCGGGCCGAGCACACGGCCGGAGCACCACGCCGCGCCGCCGGCCGGGACCTTCACCACCGACAGCACCACAAGCGCCGCCACCACGACCACCACTGCGGCGATCACCGCGAGCCGCTTCATCGTCACCTCCGACTCGGAGCCATCCTACCTCCGCCGCCCGGGTGATGGACGGTTCCCGACCTGATCACCGCAACGACGCAGGGGACGAGCGAGCCGCGTGCTACCGTTGCCGGCGTCCCGTCCGGGACCGGAGGAGCGACCATGGATCACATGAACCAGCTCGCCCAGTGTGACCTCTTCGCCGGCCTCGAGCCGGCGGAGCTCGAGCATCTCGACCGCGCCGCGCGGAGCCGCCGGCTCGAGCCGGGCGAGGAGCTGTTCGCCGCCGGGAGCCCACGCGACGCGCTGTTCCTGGTCCGAGAAGGACGCCTGGAGGTGGTGGTCGAGACCGGCGAGGGGGCGGGGACGATGGTCATCCTCGGGCCCGGTGAGGCGGTCGGCGAGGCCTCGCTGCTCGGCACCGGAGAGCACTCCGCGTCGGCCCGGGCGCTGACCGCGGTCGAGCTGGTCGAGCTGCCAGCTGTGGCCGTCCGCGAGGAGCTCGTGCACGACGCCCGCGCAGCCATGGCGGTGATGGCGAGAGTCGCCGGACTGATCATCCGCCGCCTCCAGTTCACCCCCGCCCGCCGGGTCGGCTGGGACCTCGTCTACCGGTCGGGCCGAACCCGCACCGAGCACGACCTGCTCGGCGACCGCGAGGTGCCGGACGAGGCGCTGTACGGTATCCAGACCCTGCGCGCGGTGGAGAACTTCCCGATCACCGGCATCCACCTCGCCCACTTTCCCGCACCTGGTGCGCGCCCTGGCGATGGTCAAGCAGGCCGCGGCCCGGGCCAACCGACGGCTCGGCCTGCTCGACGGCCGGATCGCGGACGCCATCGAGACCGCCTGCCCGGAGATCGTCGACGGCCAGTGGCACGGCCACTTCGTGGTCGACGTGATCCAGGGCGGCGCCGGCACCTCGACCAACATGAACGCCAACGAGGTGATCGCCAACCGGGCGCTCGAGCTCCTGGGCCACGGCCGCGGCGACTACGCCCACTGCCACCCCAACAACCACGTCAACCTCTCCCAGTCGACCAACGACGTCTACCCGACGGCGATGCGGATCGCGGCGGTGCTCAAGCTCGACCAGCTGCTCGGCGACCTCCGTGAGCTCGCCGACGCCCTCGAGGCGAAAGGCCGCGAGTTCGCCGACGTGCTCAAGATGGGCCGCACCCAGCTGCAGGACGCGGTGCCGATGACCCTGGGACAGGAGTTCGACGCCTTCGCGGTCACCACTCGGGAGGACATCGCACGGCTCGAGGAGACCTCCCGCCTGCTGCTCGAGGTCAACCTCGGCGGCACCGCGATCGGCACCGGCATCAACGCCGACCCGCGCTACCCGGCGCTCGCGGTGGAGGAGCTGCGCGCGGTCTCCGGCCTCGAGGTGGTGCTGGCGCCGAACCTGGTCGAGGCCACGCCGGACACCGGCGCCTTCGTGATGTTCTCGGGCGTCCTCAAGCGGATGGCGGTCAAGCTCTCGAAGATCTGCAACGACCTCCGCCTGCTCTCCTCCGGCCCGCGCTGCGGGCTCAACGAGATCAACCTGCCGGCGATGCAGCCCGGCTCGTCGATCATGCCGGGCAAGGTCAACCCGGTGATCCCCGAGGTGGTCAACCAGGTCGCCTTCCAGGTCATCGGCAACGACCTCACGATCACCCTGGCCGCCGAGGCCGGTCAGCTCCAGCTCAACGTCATGGAGCCGGTGATCGCGTTCAACCTCTTCGAGTCGCTCGACATGCTGGCCGCAGCGGTGCGCGTGCTCAGCGCGCGCTGCATCCGCGGCATCACCGCCAACCGCGAGCGCTGCCGCGACATGGTCGAGAGCTCGATCGGCATCGTCACCGCGCTGGTGCCGGCCCTGGGCTACGACCGCTCGAGCCGGCTCGCCAAGGAGGCCCTCGCCACCGGCCGGCCGGTGCGCGAGCTCGCGCTGGAGAAGGGCTGGCTGACCGCCGCCGAGCTCGACGAGCTGCTCTCGCTCGACGCCATGACCCGCCCCCGCACCCTCGACCCCCGCGGGTCGTGACGGGGGGATCACCACCAAGGCACCAAGGCCCCCTCCCGTCCGGCGAAGTCAGAGGACCCTGCTGAAGATCCGCTGCGAGGATACTCACACTGAGTCGCTGCGTCCGGGGATCGAGAATACGAAGGCCCCGGCGATTCCGAGGAGTCGCCTGGCACTCAGTGCTCTCTTGGTGTCTTGGTGGCTTGGTGTTTCGCCCTGTGGACGGGCGGGCTCGCGGTCAGTCGGCGAGGAGGCGGGCGGCGGCGGCGGGCTCCATCGGCGCCCCGAGCAGGTGGCCCTGACCGACCTCGCAGCCGATCGCGAGCAGGCGTTCGAGCTGCGGCTCGTCCTCGACTCCCTGCACCACCACCTCGAGGTCGAGCGAACGCGCAACCTCGTGGACGCGCTCCAGGACCCGCCATCGCAGCGGGTCGTCGCCGATCCCGACCAGCAGCGAGCGATCGAGCTTGACGCGCGCGAACGGCACCCGGTGGAGCATGCCGAGCGAAGCCCAGCCGCTGCCGAAGTCGTCGAGGCAGAGCCGAACCCCGAGGTCCGAGAGCCGCGCCAGTGTCGCGGCGACCGCCTCGGTGTCGGCCGCGACCAGGCCCTCGCCGAGCTCCAGCTCGAGCCGCTCGGCGGGCAGGACCAGCTGCTCGAGCATCCGCGAGATGTCGTCGGGCAGATCGGGGTGGAGCAGCTGCCGGAGGGTGAGGTTGACCCCGATGGTGAGCCCGCTCGCGGCGGAGAGCCAGCCGCGCAGGCTGCGGCAGGCCTCGCTCAGCACCCAGCGGCCGAGCGGAACGGTGAGCCCGGCGTCGTCGGCGACCGCGAGGAATCGAGCCGGGCCGACCAGGCCTTCGTTCGGATGCTGCCACCGCACCAGGGCCTCGAACGCGGACACCTCACGATCGACGAGCCGCACCACGGGCTGGTAGAGCACCCGCAGCTCGTCGGCGGAGAACGCCCGCCGGAGGTCGTTCTCGACCTCGAACGCCCGCGCCGCAGTCTCGACCATGGCGGGCTCGAACACCACCCACCGGTTGCGCCCGGTGGCTTTCGCCTGGTTCATCGCCGCCTCGGCGTTGCGGAGCAGCTCCTCGGCCGCCTCGGCCTCGGCAGCGTGGGCGATGCCGAAGCTGGCCGAGGTGAAGACCTGGCGCCCGGCGACGGAGAACGGCCGCCCCAGCTCGAGCTGGATCTCGGCCGCGACCCGGATCGCTCGCCGGGGATCGGCGACCGCCTCGAGCAGGAAGCCGAAGGTGTTGCCGCCGAGGCATGCGATCAGCTCGGCGCTGATGGTCCGCTGCAGGCGCCTCGCCACCGCCTTCAGCAGGCGGTCCCCGACCCGGTGACCGAGCCCGTCGTTGACCACGCCGAAACGGTCGAGGTCGAGCAGCAGCAGGACCGCCTTCTCCACGCCCCCGCCGGCGTACAGCTCGTCGAGCCGGTCGAGCAGGGCGTGCCGGTTGGGCAGTCCCGTGAGGGCATCGTGAAAGGCGCCGTGGAGCACCTGGGCCTCGGCCTGGAGGCGGCGGGTGAGGTCGATCAGCGACCACACGGTACGCGAGGTTCCCGGCAGCCGGGCCACCGTGGCCCGCATGTCGAGCGGGCGGCCCTCCTGGTCGAGCAGCCGGAACTCGACCGTGTGCGGGGCGTCGTCGGGCGGTTCCAGCTCGACCACTCGGTCACGATCGGGACCGGCGATGAACTCCCCCCAGGCGCGCTCGCCCTCGAGCTGGGAGCGCAGATGGCCGGTCAGCTCCGCGAAGGCGGCGTTCACCAGCGCGATCGTGCCGTCCTCGTCGACGATCACGGTCGCCGCCGAGGTGGTCTCGAACACGGTCCGGTACTGCTCGTTCGCGAGCCGGCGTGCGAGCCTCGTCCGACGCGCCTCGGTGACGTCCTCGACCAGGCCCTCGAGCACCAGCTCGCCGTCCCCCACCGACTCGCAGGTGACCGTCAGCTCCACCCACTGCTCGGTCTCGGCCACCGCCAGCTCGAGATCGCGCACCATACCGTCGACCCCGATCAGCTCGAGCAGCTCCAGCCGGAGCCCCTCGCGCCCGAGCAGCTCGTCCAGGCTCCGGTCCCTGATCGCGTCCTGGCTCTCGACCCCGACCAGATCGAGAAACGCCGGGTTGGCCTCCAGCATCCGGCCGTCGAGCCGGGCGCGGAACACGCCGACCCCGATCCGGTCGAGCAGCGCCTGCTGGCGGGCCTCGAGGCCGGACACCCGCTCGGTGAACTCCACCAGCTGGAGTGCCGTCCGCAGGGCGCTGCGGAGCCGGTCCTCGAAGCCGGGACCCTTGGCGACCCATGCGTCGAGCCCCGCCCGCTGCGCGCCGGCCATGGCCTCGCGGTCGTCCGAGCCGGCGACCATCACCACCGGGATCATCGGGTGGACCGCCTTCACCGCCGCCAGCACCTCGGCGCCGGTCGACCAGTGCAGCGTGTGCTCGGTGATCACCGCGTCGAAGGCGCGACCCTGGAGGGCGCGGAAGAACCCGACGTGGTCGACGATCTCCTCGACCTGCGTCGTCGGCAGGTTCACGGCGAGCACCCCGCGCACCGCGGCCCGCGCGGCAGGATCGTCGTCGACCACCAGGATCCGCACCGCAGGCGGCAGCTGCCGCGTATCAGTGCGCCCCTCGTCCGGTCCGGCCATTCCGCGCCCCCTCGACGTCGTCCGCCCCCATTGTAGGCCGGGGACAGGAGGTCCTGGCCTACTCCTCGAACGGAGGGTGACCCGTCAACCGAGCCCGACTCATTGGTACACTCCTCATGTGACCGATCCCGACAACCTCGACCCGACCACGATGGTGCTCAGGGCCGTCGCGCCGGCGGCCCAGACCGGAGACGGTCCGCCGACCCTGATCATCCGGACCGATGACGGCGAGATGCACCGCTTCACCGAGGCGTGCCGGTTGGGCCGCGGCGAGGAGTGCGGCCTGCGTCTCGCCAGCGCCGACGTCAGCCGCTGTCACGCCGAGGTCTTCCCCGAGGGCGCCGGCTGGCGGGTGCGCGACCTCGACAGCACCAACGGCACCCTGCTCGACGGGATCCGGATCGAGGCCGCCGATCTGCCGGCCCACGGCTCGTTGCAGCTGGGCCCCTCGGGCCCCGTGCTCGAGTTCGAGGTCGAGGGCGCCGAAGGCCACGACGGGATGCCTTCGATGTCCTACTTCGTGCGTCGCTACGTCGACGCCGACGGTGACGGACCGGTCGGGCGCCGCACCCGGATGATCCGGGAGGCGGTCGCCCGCCAGCGCGTCCGCCAGAGGATCGTCTGGATGAGCGTGGTCGCGGTCGCGGTGGCGGCGCTCGGGGCGGTGGTGCTGTACGCGCTCCACCAGCGCGCCGAGCTCGAACGCCAGCGCGTCGCCGCCGAGGAGATCTTCTACGTCATGAAGGACCTCGAGCTGCAGCTCGAGGGCCTCGCGGATCGGCTCGCGGCCGGAGACGACGAGGCCGCGGCGGCGCTGCGCACGGGACGCGAGCGCCTCGCCGACCTCCAGCACAGCTACGACCGTTTTCTCGAGGAGATGGGGATCTTCGGCGACTCGGTCAGCGAGGAGCGCCGGCTGACCCTGCGCATGGTGCGGGTGTTCGGCGAGTGCGAGGTCGCGATGCCGCCGGGTCTCTCCGACGCCATCGACCGCCATCTCGAGGCGTGGCGCGCCGACACCCGCCTGACCAAGGCCCTCGAGCGGGCGAGGTCCAACGGCTACATCGAGCCGGTGGTGCGCGTCCTGGAAGGCCACAACCTCCCGCCCCAGCTGTTCTACGTCGCACTCCAGGAGAGCGACTTCCGGCTCGACGCGTGCGGCCCCGAGACCCGCTTCGGCATCGCCAAGGGGCCCTGGCAGATGATCCCCTCGACCGCGAGGGCGTATGGGCTGAAGACGGGACCGCTCTATCTCCTGCGTCGGCCCGACCCCGAGGACGAGCGCCACGATCTCGCCCGATCCACCGACGCCGCGGCGCGCTTCCTGCGCGACCTCTACCTGCGGGAGACGAAGGGCTCGGGCATGCTCGCGATCGCCGCCTACAACTGGGGCGGGTCGAACGTCCGCAAGCTGATCCGGACGATGCCCGAGGACCCCCGCCAGCGGAACTTCTGGCATCTCCTGCTCGAGCACCGGCAGACGGTGCCGAAGGAGACCTGGGGGTACGTCTTCCGGATCCTCACCGCGGCGATCATCGGCGAACGTCCCGACCTGTTCGGGTTCGACTTCGAGCCGCCCTTGGCCGCCGCCCTCGCCGACCCGAAGCCGCCGTCGGACGGCTGAACCACGAAGGCTCAGAGGACACAGAGAGACACAGAGCCCCCACCCATCCTGACGAATCGGGCCGGGCTCTCTCAAAGCCCGGCCCGATTCGCTCCGGGAGGGAGGGGGATCTCTGTGCTTCTCTGGGCCTCCGTGTCGTTGTGGTCAGCCCTCCGGCGACTCCGGGGTGGGGCGGCGGATGGCGCGGACGGTGAGGTCGACCTTGACCTCGGGCACGATCAGGTCGTCGGCGATGCCCGGGAAGTCGACCCCGAACTCGAAGCGGTCGAGGCTGACGGTTGCCGTCGCCGCGACCTCATCCGGACCGATCGCGATCTGCGCCGGGAACGAGATCTCCCGCACCATGCCGTGCAGGTCGAGGTTGCCGGTGAGCACGAAGTGGCCGTCTTGGGTCGCCTCGACCCCGGTCGAGGTGAAGCTCGCCCAGGGGTAGGAGGAGACCGCCAGGAAGTCGTCGCTCTTGAGATGCTCGCTCAGTTCGGGAGAATCGGCCCACAACGAGGTGGTGTCGATCGCCACCCGGACGCTGGAGCGCGTGGGGTCCCCTTCGATCACCGCGATCTCCCCCTCGATGGTGTGGAAGCCCCCGGCGCTGAGGCCGGTCACCTTGCTGCCGACGAAGCTCACGGCGGAGCCCTCGCTGATCTCGTAGACCACCGCCGGCGCCCCCGCCGGCTGCTCGCGAGCCGCCTCGGGAGTCGGCTCGGGCGTTGGCGCGAGCTGTGGCTCGGTGGCGCGCGAGCAGGCGCCCGCGATCGCCACCAAGGTGAGCAGGAGAGCAGTGGCAAGGTTTCGCATCGGCGTGCTCCCCGGCCGGGTGCGGAGGCCGGCCGTGACCCTGTCAGCGGTGCCTCAGGGTACCACGTGGCGTACGTTCCGGATGGCCTCGCGCCCCGCCAGCGCCCGCCCCGGGACTCGCCGTGCGGCGGTCGCGAGCAGGCGAGCGTAGGACGCCTCGCCGCGCAGCAGCGCCACGAAGCGGGCGCCCACGTCCCGGTCGGCGAGCAGCAGCCGGAAGGTGCGCTCTGACCGGCGATAGAGCGCGGGAGCCACCCGGTGGGCGATCGCGAGCGGTCGATGGACTCGCCGCCAGAGCGAGCGCTGATAGCGGCTCAGCGGCTCGCCCCGGGCAAGGAACCGGTCGACCGCCTCGGCGGCGAGCTCGGCCGACTCCAGCGCGCCGCCGATGCCCTCCCCGGTGAGCGGGTCCACGGTGTCGGCCGCGTCCCCCACCAGGATCACCCGACCCGAGACCGCCCGCACCCGTGCGCCGCCGAGCGGCACCGGCGCGCCCCGCACCGGGCCGGCGACCGGCGCCAACCCGAGCGCGGCCGCGAAGCGCTCGAGCTGCAGGCGCAGCCCGCGGCCCGTGCCGGCCACCACGCACACTCCGAGCGACGACAGGGGTCCCTTGGCGAACAGCCACCCGTAGCCCCCCGGGGGCGCACCGAAGTCGAAGAGCAGCGGCCGCTCGCCCGGCGGCAGCTCCACCTCGGTCTCCACTGCGACCGCCCGCGGCCGCGGGTCGCCCCGCCGAAGGGCGCGGCCGACCGCACCCTCGGCGCCGTCGGCCCCGATCACGACCCGCGCCCGGAGCGCCCGGCCGGGACCCTCGACTGCGACCCCGTCGTGCTGCTCGCGCACCGCGGCCACCGGCCATCCGAGCAGGGTCTCGACCCGGTCGGCGGCAGCCGCGAGCTCGAGGTTGGCGAGGTCGAAGGTCGGCCGGTGCACCAGCCGCCCGACCGGCCGGCTCGCCTGCAGCAGCACCCGTCCCCGCGCGCCGAGGCGCAGGTCGGCTGCAGAGACCTCGGCGACCGCGAGCTCCCGCAGCTCCTGCGGCAGCCGGTCCCAGGCGCGTTGTGACAGCGCGCCGCCGCAGGGTTTCCACCGCGGAAACCGGGACCGGTCCGCGAGCAGCACCCGCCAGCCCCTCGCCGCGAGCTCGCGGGCGGCGTGGCAGCCCGCCGGACCGGCGCCGACCACGACGACGTCCGCGTCCACCGGCTCAGCCCGCCCGATCGACCACCACGATGGTGAGGTCGTCGGCCGGCGGCGCACCCCCGGTGTGGCTCCGGACCCTGGCGAGCAGGGCTTCGATCAGACGCTCCGCCGGCGCCGAGGCATGCTCGGCCAGCGTCTCGGCGACCGCCCCGTAGCCGAGCATCTCGCCGTTCGGGTCCGCGGCCTCGACCAGCCCGTCGGAGTAGAGCACGAGACGGCTCCCGGGCAGCAGCGGCGCCCTCGTCTCGGCCGGCCGGCTGAGCGCGAAGCCGAGCGGCAGCGCCGGCGCCTCGAGCTCCACCACCTCGCCGTGGGGGGGAATCAGGAACGGCGGCGGATGGCCGGCGTTCGCGACCCTGACCTCGTTTCGCTCGAGATCGAGCTCGGCGACGACCAGGGTCGCCATCAGCCGGCGTCGGCCCAGCCCCCGCAGCACGGTGTTCACCCTCTCGAGGAGCGCCGCGCCGGACCGCCCTTCGCGGACCAGCGCCGCCACCGCCGACTTGAGGGCGGCCATCAGCAGTCCGGTCGGCAGGCCGTGGCCGGCGACGTCGCCGACCACCACCACCACTCGGCCCTCACCGAGCGGAAGAATGTCGAAGGTGTCGCCGCCGACCTCCACGGCGGGCTCGAGCACCGCGTGGACCTCGATCGGCCCGAATCGGACCGGGGAGGCGGGCAGCAGCCCCTCCTGGATCTCGCGGGCGAGCTCGAGCTCCCCGGCCATCCGCTCCTTCTCCGCCACCTCGCCGAGCATGCGTTCGACCGACTCGGTCATCGAGTTGAACGAGGCGGCGAGATCGCCGAGCTGATCGTGGCGCCGGACCGGGATCCGCCAGTCGAGACGGCCCGCCGCCACCTCCCGCGCGCCGCGGCTCAGCCGCGCGGTGGAGCGCGCGATCGAGGCGATCATCGACCCGGCGACCACGAAGGCGATCCCGTAGATGACCAGGAACAGCACCGCGAGCGCGGCGAGCGCGCCCTGGATCTCGCGCCCGAGCTCGTAGCGCTGGAGCACGAAGTCGTCCCACACCAGACGGGGCGAGGTGCGCAGCAAGCTGACCGCACGGGCCGTGTCGAGACTCTCGCCGGTGCCGAGCACACGCAGCGACTCGACGACCCGGAACCAGATCACCCACGGTCGGTCCAGCAGGCCGTCCCCGGGGCGCGCCCACTCACCCCATGCCTCGCCGACCGGGATCTCGGTGTCACCGATCACCAGCCGGGTACCGCCGTGCTCGCCGCCCGCGGAGGCGTCGAGGGCGAACGCGCCCGATCGGCCGGAAACCAGGAAGCCGACGTCGAACCAGAGCTTCCGTGACAGCGCCGCCCCGGTCGCGCCGTCGAGGGGAACCAGCCCGGCGACCAGGTTGCCGGCATCGTCCGCTTCGGCCATCATCACGTAGGCACGGCCGTCGTGCACCACCACCCCGCCACCGTGCCGTTCGGCGAGCACCCACTCCGGAAGCGGCAGGTCCGAGTCGGACGGCTTCGCCAGCTCACGTCCGCTCAGCCTCGCGTGCCACAGGGTTCGGCCGGGAGCCCCCCCGAGGTCGACGGCGGCCCTCTCGAACGCCAGCCGGCCGGCGGCAGCTCCGCCGTCCCGCGTCGCCTCGAGCACCCGCTCACAGCCGTCCCTCAGCTGGTCGCGCAGCTCCCGCATCTCGAACCCGAGCCGCACCGAGGTGTACTGCCCCATCGCCATGTACAGGGCCACCACCGCGAGAGCGGCGCAGAACAGGAACGGCGACAGGCCGAGCAGCAGGTAGCTCAGGACCAACCGCGTGCCGACCCGGTAGGTCAGCCGGCGCCACGCACCCCGGAGCAGGAGCAGGAGGCTGACCGTCAGCCAGGCGACGAACGGGAGGACGGCAGGCTCGCTGCGCTCACCGATCACCACCGCCACGAACGCGGTCACGGGGCCCAGGACGATCCACACCAGGGCGCGACGCGAGAGCCTCACGGCGCCGGATCCCGGTCACTGCCCGGCGGCGGAGGGAACAGCCACGGCTCGGCGGTGTCGACCGCACCGGAAGGCTCATGGCAGCGCCGGCAGCGGGCCTCGTACATCCCGGAGGCGCCCACCACCACCTGGGCGTCCGAGTCGATCAGGCGCTGGGTGTAGCTCGCCGGCGCCCCACACCGGGCGCAGATCGCGGTCACCTTCTGGACCTCCTCTGCGATCGCGAGCAGCTCCGGCATCGGACCGAAAGGCACGCCGCGGAAGTCCATGTCGAGCCCGGCGACGATCACCCGCTTGCCGAGATCGGCGACGTGGCGGCAGACCTGCCCGAGCTCGAGGTCGAAGAACTGGGCTTCGTCGATGCCCACCACCTCGGTGCGCGGGTCGAGCCGCTCGAGCAGGTCCGCCGAGCGCTGCACGGCCTCCGAGGGGATCCGCCAGTTGGAGTGCGAGACCACCTCACCGTCGGCGTACCGGGTGTCGAGAGCGGGCTTGAAGACCTGGAGCCGCTGGCGCGCGATCGCCGCCCGCCGCAGGCGGCGGATGAGCTCCTCGGACTTGCCGGAGAACATCGGCCCCGCGACCACCTCGATCCAGCCCGCACCGGGTCGCAGGCGGCTCATCATCCCCTCAGCTCCTGCCAGGCCCGCACCGCCCGGCGCAGGTGGGGGATCACGATCGAGCCCCCCACCACCAGCCCGACCGACAGCACCTCCATCAGCTCGGCGTCGCCGACGCCCTCCTCGTGGCACCGGTCGAGGTGGTAGAGGATGCAGTCGTCGCAGCGCAGCACCAGCGACGCCACCAGGCCGAGCATCTCCTTGGTGCGCCCGGGCAGCTCGCCGTCGCGGTAGGTCTGGCTGTCGAGGCTGAAGAAACGCTTGATCTCGAGGTTGGCCTGGGCGAGCGTGAGCTCGTTGAGCTGCTGACGCTCCTGCCTGAACTCGTCCACGGTTCGGTGCGCCATCCTGTCCTCCGGCGGGGCCATTCTACGTCGCTTTCCGGAGTACCACGGAGACCCGGAGGAGCGCACGGCCATCCCACCCTGAAGCCGCCAGCGGGCGGCGCCGGACGCGAACCCGCTGACGGCGACTCGGGTGGTCGGGCGGGCGGGGCCTCCGTGTCGTCTCTGCTCGACTCCTGACCGGGAGCGGCCGCGCCCGCTCACCAGCCACGTGGCTTGCGGGCACAGCCCGCGCCGAGATGATCGCGTGTCGTGGTGTCCTGGTGTCTTGGTGGTGTTTCCTACGCCGCGGGTGGGGGAAGCTCGAGAATGTCGGCGATCTCGGCCATCGCGTCGCGCACGAAGGCGATGTGCGCACCGAGCTCGACCCCCAGCTCTTCGGCCCCGCGTCGCACGTCGTCGCGGTTGACGCCCCGGGCGAAAGCCTTGTCCTTGAGCTTCTTCTTCACCGACTTGACCTCGACCGCGGCAATCGAGCGGTCCGGGCGCACCAGCGCACAGGCGGTCAGAAAACCGCACAGCTCGTCGACGGCGTAGAGCGCCTTGGCCATCGGGGTGTCGCGGGGGACACCCATGTAGTCGGCGTGGGACGCGATCGCCCGCACCAGCTCCTCCGGCCATCCCCGGTCGGCGAGGATCCGGCAGCCGACGTGGAGGTGCGTCTCCTCGGTGGGGTTCTGCTCGTAGTCGAAGTCGTGGGCGAGCCCCACCACGGCCCAGGAGTCCTCGTCGCCGCCGAGCTGCCGGGCGTAGGCGCGCATGGCCGCCTCGACCGCGAGCGCGTGCTTGATCAGGCTCGGGTTGGTGGTGTGCTCGGTGAGCAGGGCCCATGCCTCCTCGCGGTTGGGCAGGTGTGCCATCGTGGCCTCCGGGCTCCATTCTAGCGTTCGCGGTGGTGCGTCGTCGAATCGTGTCATTCTGCTTCAATCATCCTCCCAAATCGTCCATCATGGGCTTGACAACGGCAATCTGTCTCTCTATAAGGTGTCATCTGGTAGAAAGAGGAGAGACACCATGCCGCATCGAACGAAGGACATCCTGGCCCGCTGTGAGGACGAGAAGGTCCACTTCCTGCGGCTGCAGTTCACCGACATCCTCGGCATCATCAAGAACGTCGAGGTCCCCCGGAGCCAGTTCGAGAAGGCCCTCGACGGCGAGATCATGTTCGACGGCTCCTCGATCGAGGGCTTCACCCGCATCGAAGAGTCGGACATGCTGCTGCGTCCCGACCTCGACACCTTCCAGGTCTTCCCGTGGGACAGCGACCACGGGCGGGTCGCGCGGCTGATCTGCGACGTCACCAACCCGGACGGGTCGCCCTTCGCCGGCTGCCCGCGCACCGCCCTCAAGCGGGCGACCGGACGGGCCGAGGAGATGGGCTTCCACGATGATGGCCGGGCCCGAGGCGGAGTTCTTCCTCTTCCAGCGCGACGGCGACGGCGACCCGATGCCGCAGACCCACGACACCGGCGGCTACTTCGACCTGACCCCGGTGGACCGCGGCGAGGAGTGCGCGCCGCGACATCGTCATCGCGCTCGAGGCGATGGGCTTCGAGGTCGAGGCCGCGCACCACGAGGTGGCCCCGGGCCAGCACGAGATCGACTTCAAGTACGGCGACGCCGTCGCCACCGCCGACAACGATCGTGACCTTCCGCTTCATCGTCAAGAAGGTCGCCCTGGACTACGGCCTGCACGCGACCTTCATGCCCAAGCCGATCTGGCGGGGGTCAACGGCTCGGGCATGCACGTGCCACCAGTCGCTGTTCTCCCGCGAGGGCGAGAACGCCTTCTTCGACGCCGAGGGCCGTGGCAGCTGTCGCAGACCGCGCTGCGCTACATCGGCGGCATCCTCGAGCACGCACGGGCTATCGTGCGCGGTCACGAACCCGCTGGTCAACTCCTACAAGCGGCTGGTGCCCGGCTACGAGGCGCCGGTCAACGTCGCCTGGTCCGAGCAGCAACCGCTCGCCGCTGGTCCGCGTTCCCGCGCGGCGCGGCGTGGGCACCCGCTGCGAGGTCCGCATGCCGGACCCGTCCTGCAACCCCTACCTCGCCTTCGCGGTGATGCTGGCCGCGGGCCTCGACGGCATCGAGAAGGGCCTCGACTCCGGGCGAGCCGGTCAACCAGAACATCTTCGCGATGTCCCAGCGGGAGAAGAAGCGGCTGAAGATCGAGCAGCTCCCGGCCAACCTCGACGAGGCGCTCGACTTCCTCGAGAAGGACGCGGTGCTGCGCACGGCGATGGGCGAGCACATCTTCACCCACTTTCTGCACAACAAGCGCACCGAGTGGGCGGAGTACATCAAGGAGATCCACCGCTGGGAGCTGGACCGCTACCTCGACCGCTACTGACGGCGCCCGACCCGTGACCGCAGCGCCCGGGGCCGCGAGCGGCTCCGGGCGTCTTCTCGTTATGGGGCCGGGCCGGTTCTCTGAGGGAGGCTGGGTGGGGGGTGGCGGGGTGGGACGTCACGGGGGCGAGCTACTGCTGCGAGCTGCCTCCGCCGTGGTGGGGCCCTGGCGACCCGCGGAGCGGGTCGGGAGGCGAGGCCTGGGCGGAGCGGAGGCGGCCGCCGGCTCCGCTCCGCCCAGGACGAGGCTCCTGCTCGCGGCTCCGAGCCGCGAGCACCAGGGCCCTCTGCGGGACCTGCCCTCCGTCCATTCTGCTAGGCTCGGGCCATGAACGCCTACGCCGAGATGTCCCGCGACGAGCTGTACACCGCCCTGCAGATGTTCGCGAAGTCGTGGCTCGCCCACGACGGCTGCTGGTTCCTGGCCGCCGAGGAGCGGCTCGGCCTCGAGGCCGCGATCGAGCTCGACCGCGAGTCCTGGCGGCGCTTCGCGGCGGCGGAGGCGTCGCGCATCCGGCGCGATCTCGGGCTGCCCGAGGAGGGCGGCCTGGTCGCGCTCGAGCGGGCGCTGGCGCTGCGGATGTACGCGCTGGTGAACGCCCAGCACGCCGAGTGGTCCGACGACCGCCGCACCCTGCGTTTCGTCATGGACCGCTGCCGGGTGCAGGAGACGCGGCGGCGCAAGGGTCTGCCGGACTTCCCGTGCCGCCCGGTCGGGGAGGTCGAGTTCGCGACCTTCGCCGCGACCGTCGACCCACGGATCCGGACCCGCTGCCTGCGCTGCCCCCCGGACGCGCCGGAAGGGATGGCGTGCGCCTGGCAGTTCTCCCTCGGAGAGGAGGCGGCCGGTGAATCCGAGGATCGCGGCCCGACGGCACGAGCCGGCCAACGGTGAGCTGGCGGAGGCGCTGTTCGCACTGGCGGAAACCGAGCCGCCGGGCGACCGCCGTGTCGCGTATCTGAAGGCGGGCTACGCCGCCTTCGACGCAGCCGGCGCGGCCCGCCGCGTGGTCGAGGACGCCTCACCGGCATGGCTCAAGCCGATCGTCTCGCAGCTCGCCGCGTGCCCCGGGCGCGGCGCCCTCGACGCCGCGGTTCAACGCCTGTCGTCCGGAGGTATCCCTCGCCGCCGGGCGACCCGGGAGCGCTACCTGTCGCGCGCCCAGGTCGCCGAGCTGCTCGCCCAGGGGCCGCCGGACCTGCACCCGCGGCGACTGCGCGGCGCCTTCCACTGGCACACCACCGCCTCCGACGGGCGGGCGTCGCTCGAGACCATGGCCCGCGCCGCAATGCGCTCCGGGGCGACCTGGGCGGTAGTGACCGACCACTCCAAGGGGCTCGAGGTGGCCTCCGGCCTCGACCCCGAGGGTGTCCGCCTCCAGCGGCGCGCGGTCGATCGCTGGAACCACCGCCACGGCGAGGCGCTGCGGCTCTTCCAGGGGCTCGAGGTGGAGATCCTCGAGGACGGCACCCTCGACGTGCCCCGCGGCGAGCGCCTCGACGTCGACTGCATCGTCGCCGCCGTCCACCGCCAGTTCGACCCCGAGCGCGACCAGACCGAGCGCCTGCTGCGGGCGGTCGCGACCCCCGGGGTGCACGCCCTCGCCCACCCGCGTGGCCGCCACTTCCACCACCGCCCCGGGCTCAAGGTCCGCTGGGAGCGCGTGTTCGCGGCCTGCGCCGAGCGCGGCGTCGCGCTCGAGATCAACGGCTTCCCGCGCCGCCAGGACCTCGACTGGGACCTCGCCCGGCTGGCCGCCGACGCCGGCTGCGCCTTCCTGCTCGCCTCCGACGCCCACGCCACCACCCATCTCGAGTTCGTGGGCTACGCCTCGGCGATCGCCATGCGGGCGCAGCTCGACCCCGCGACCGTGCTCAACCGTCTCCAGCCGGAGGACTTCGAGGCCTGGCTCGAGGGCTGATGACGGGCGGGAAGCACCACGGGCGCGAGGAGACCTCCGTGCGGGCTGTGCCCGCAACCCGACCTCCCGACAGGTCGGCGCTTCCACTTCCTGTGCGAGGCGCGTGAGAGTCCTGGATCGGGCAGCAGGAGGCGGGACCGGGATCGTCCCGCCTCGGCGTGTCTGCGGTTCAGGCCCGCGGGCCGCTGCCCTGGTTGGACGGGAAACCGGGTCAGATCGTAGAAGGTGCAGAGAGGAAACCGCCAATGAGACACCTCGCTGGGGTGCTCCTGGTCGTCTCAGCGGCCCTGTCGCTCGCCGCCTCGCCGGAGGAGGCCGACTGGTGCGGCCCGTGGCAGTGGCTCGACGGGCGGCCCGGCGCGGACTCCTGGAACGACGCCTCATCCCGGGACGGCCTCGTGGTCGCCGTCGGCGACCGCGGCGCCATCGCGCTGAGCGCCGACGGGGTCGATTGGCGGCGGGTGGACTCACCGGTGACCACCGACCTCTGCTCCGTGCTGTGGGGACCGCGAGGCCTGGTCGCCGTGGGCGAAGACGGCGTGGTCCTCACCAGTCGTGATGCCCTCCACTGGGTGCGCCGGCCGACGCCGACCGCCTGGGACCTCTGCGGCGTGGCCGACAACGGCACGGAGTACCTGGTGGTGGGGCAGGGCCACACGGTGCTGGCGAGCCGTGACGGCATCGCCTGGGAGCTGCGGCCCGAGCCCGAGCTCGGGCTCGGCTCGGTGACGTGGGGACGTGGGAAATGGGTCGGCGTCGGCGGTGGCTGTCCCAGCTTCTGGTCCGACGATCGGCACGGGCGGATCTTCATCAGCGAGGATGGCTACTCGTGGCGACAGGTCGCCTTCGATCCCCTCCAGTGGCTCGAGAAGGTGGTGTGGACGGGGAAGGAGTTCGTGGCCGTCGGCGGCTACTCGATCAGCGTGAGGTTCCAGTGGCAGTCGTCCTCCCTCGTGGTGGTCAGTCCGGACGGCGAGAGCTGGGTCGAGGAGGAGGCGCCGCCGACCAGACTGCTGCGGAACGCAACCGTCGACAGCAGCGATCGCGTGTGGGCGGTAGGCATCGACGGCGGCGTGGTCGCGCGCCATGAGGCGGGCGTCTGGCGCAGGGTGACGACCGGCATGAAGGCGAACCTGTACGCAGCGGCCCCGCTCGGGCAGCGCCTGGTGGTCCTCGGAGAGCTCGGCTCGGTCGCCCGCATCGACCCCGCCGGCTCGGTCGAGCCGGTTTTCCCGTCGTCCGAGGTGGGCTTTCACGACGGGTGCGATCTCGGAGACGGGCGACTCCTGCTCGCCGGCGACCACTGGCGGGTGGTGCTTCGCGAGGCCGATGGGACCTTCACCGAGGTCTTCGCGGGCGGCACCGAGTGGGATCCGCCGATGCTCGGGGTGGCCTGCGGGATTCCCGGCGCGGTGGCAGTGGGCAGGTGGGGGGTCGCGTTCTTTGCCGCTTCGCCTGACGAGTGGCGCGAGGTTCCGCTCCCCGTGAGCCAGATGCTCCTCGCCGTCGAGTGGAACGGGAGCAGCTTTCTCGCGGTCGGCACCGGGGGTGCGATCCTCTCCAGCCTCGACGGCGAGCACTGGCAGATCGAGGCCAGCGGCGTCGAGACCGAGCTGCACGGGATCACCTGGGACGGGAACGCCTGGATCGTGGTCGGTGACCGGGGGACGGTGCTGCGCTCGACCGCGACCGGCGGATGGCAGATGGAACCCACGCCGACCGACCGCAGCCTGAAGGCGGTCAGCGTCGGACCTGACGGCACGGAGGTGACGGTCGGAGCCGACGTGGTCCTGGCTCGGTCCGGCGGAACGTGGCTGGAGGGGGAGGGTCTCCCGCATGCGGGCTTCTCCCATTCCAGTTACCGCACGGTGGTCTGGGTCGGCGACCGGTTCGTCGCCGGGGGCGGACGCTGGGACTACTGGCCCAGCCAGTTTGAATGGTATCCGGGTCCGCCGGACTTCTTCGGGTCGACGGTGACGGCCTCGAGTCGAGACGGCCTGCGCTGGACAGCCGAGCGCGCGCCGACCCCGATGGGCCTGCTCGGCGCAGTCCCATCCCAGGACGGCGCGCTGCTGGTCGGAGGAGCGGGAGCGGTGCTCGATGGCGGCTGCGCCCGACCTCTCGATGACCTGCGGCCCGAGCGGTGGCTGGTGCCGGCGGTCGCCTCCGTGGACGGTCTCGCGGGCACCGCCTGGCGGTCCGAGCTGGCCCTCGCCACCACCGGTGACGAGCCCTTGCGCATCGACCTCTACCTGCTTCCCCGTGAGGATCGTCCGTCCCCGCTGCGCGCTCGGTCCTTCGAGCTCGCGCCCGGTGAGACCAGGGTGCTCGCCGACGTGGTCGGCGGGTTGTTCGGCTGGCCCGGAGGTGCGGGCTCGCTGCTGGTGACGGCGGACCGGTGGCTGTCGGTCTTCTCGGAGACGGCCACTCGCTCCGGGGACGGCCGGCTAGGGCAGGCGATCCCGGCGATTCCGGAAGGCAGGCTGCTGGAGGCCGGCGAGGTCGGGTTCCTGGTGCCGATCAGAGTGGGCTCGTTTCGCACCAACATCGGCCTGAGCAATGCGTCTCCGGTCGCCGCCACGGCGGTGCTCGCGCTGCACGACACGCTCGGCCGACCGATCAGCTCCGAGGCGGCGCTGATCCCGCCCTGGGGCTCACGACAGCTCGGTCCGGTGACGATCGGCGCCGGCTCCAACCTCGGCTGGGCATCCCTCGAGGTGGTCTCCGGGCAGGGCATCGGCGCCTACGCCTCGGTGGTGGACAACGCGACCGGCGACCCCGCCCTGGTGTCGGTCGCCCTGCCTTCCGACGGCTCCGTGGTGGTGCCGGCAGCGGCGCACCTTCCCGGGGCTCTCGACACCCACTGGCGCAGCCAGCTGGCGATGCTTGCGGTTGCCCCGCAGGGTGCGCTCGTCGGAGTCGAGCTGGTAGAGAGGTTCCCCTCGGGTGCTACGGCCATGCCCGTCACGGCCGCCAGTCGTGATGGGAGGTCGTCGACGCTGCTCGAGGACGTCCTCGGCGGGGTCGGCCGCCCGGTCACGGGCTGGCTGCGGCTCGAGCCTCGCGGTGGAGAGCTCGTTGTCTCGAGCCGGACCTTCACCACGTCCGGGCGCGGCACCGTCGGCCAGGGCGTTCCGGTGCTCAGCGAGCGCGACTGGCTCCGGGCCGGGGAGACGGCGGTCATCACGCCCCTGCCTGTCGTCTACCCTGGGCTCGGGGCCCCGCGGACCAACCTGGGAGTGGTGAGCTCAGCCACGGTACCGATTCTGATCCAGCTTCGGCTCCGCAATGAGAGCGGGGATCTTCTCATCGACCGTGAGCTGGAGCTCGGCCCGCTCGGCTCGATCCAGCTCAACCGGGTGCTCGACAGTGTCGAGGTGGCCGCGCCTGGCTGGGCGACCGCCGAGTTGATCTCCTGGAGCCCCGGCGCGCGCTTCGCAGCCTACGCCTCGGTGGTTGACGAGCTCACGGGCGACCCGATCTTCCTCCTCGCGGTGGCGCCCGACGGCGCGCAGCTCCGCTCTGGACGCTGAGCAGCGAGCCAGGGCGGCGCTCGGCGGAGCCGAGAGCTCCGCCGGCACGGGGGAGCCGGCGGCCGAGAGCGACGAGCCGTCCGGGACGCGAAGGTCGAGACTCCCTCGGGCCGATGAACGGCCGATCCAGCGCATCACGGCCGGCTGGGGCGCATGAGTGGCCGTCGCGGCGGATGAAGACGGCGGCGGCGTTTCCATCCGGGATCCGGGCGACCGGCCGCGGAGGCGGGGACGGTACCGGACCGGCGGCGGCTCAGGGTGCGACGCGCTCGAGGTTGAGGGGCACGGCCCCGGCGAGCCCCTCGACCCGGGCGAAGGCGCGCAGCGGCGTGCCCGGCTCGACCCGGGCGTAGCCGACGAAGCCCGCCCGCCGGGCCCCGGGGTCGACCAGCCGGGCGACGTCGGCGCGGACGAAGCCGACGAAGGCCTTGCCCCGGATCACCCCGTCGCCGTCGACCAGCACCACCTCGCGGACCGGTCGCCCGCCGGCGAAGGCCCAGCCGTCGACCCGGGCCCAGTCGGGGTCGTGGCGGGTGACGAGGTCGAGCGTGCCGCGCACGCCGTCGACCGGTCCGGAGGAGGCCTCCACGATCGTGCCGAGCTCGGGGTCCGGCGGTTGGTCGAAGGGCACGTGGCCGACCGAGCGCAGGAAGAGCATCGCCGGGAGTGCTCCCTTGGGCCAAGGGCAGAAGGCCGTCGTGACCAGTGCGGGATCCCAGACATGCTCGCGTAGGGCCCAGGCGGCGGCGGGCTGCTGGGCGGCGTGGTCGAGCAGCAGCTCGAGGATCGGCCCTCCCCGCCCCCAGGCGGCCGCCACCGCCGCGATCCCGGCCGCGGCCACCGCAGCGAGCAGGGCACGACGCAGCCGAAGCCGCGGCGCCTCGACCGCCACGATCAGGGCGATGGCGAGCAGGCTGATCACGAACAAGCTGGCGAGCGGAATGTAGCGGGCCGCCAGTGCGGCGTCGAGCCCGAATCCGGCCCGGGCCACAGCGGCCATCGTCCCATTGCCAAGCACATAGAGCTGGACTCCCAGCCACGGCGCGACTGCGGCCGGCAGGGCGCCCCCGCGGCCGAGCGCGAACCCGGCGAGGACTGCGCCCACCACCAGGAGGGCGGCTCCAAGTGCGGTCGCCGTCCCGGGGTCGGCGGCCAGCGGGGAGCCGAGAAAGCGGAGCAGATAGTCGACCAGCGCACCGGGATTCCGGGTCTCCAGGGCGGGGTGGTAGACCGGCCGGGCATAGGTCGCGATGTACAGGATGCACGCCCCCACGCCCGCACCGGCGATGAGCAACCGGTCACGCCAGCGCCTGCCGACCGCAAACGCGGCCAGCAGCAGCGCCGGCCACAGGACCAGGGCGGTGGTGTAGCTCAGCGAGGCTCCGACGCCGAGCGCGAGCGCCGGCCACAGGGCCCGCCGTCGGACCACCCACCACAGGGCGACCAGCGCGAAGGCGTCGGCGAGCAGCCACATCGCACCGGCGAAGGCCTTGACCACCTGGGCCGCCGCGCCGGGGCCGGCCAGGATCGCGGCGAAACCGAGGCCGGCGCAGGTGGCGGTGAGTCTGCATCGCCGCACGGACCCCGGGAGCATCGCACCGAGGGCGGTGATCGAGACGCCGAGTATCGCCAGCACGGCGACCGCGAGGGAGCGGTTGTCGCCATCCGCGACCAGCCAGTTGGCGAAGTAGAGCAGCACCGCCAGCGGAACGTGGTGCTCGTTGGAGGTCACCGCCAACCACCGGCCGGGGTCGGTCGACCACCCGATGCCGTTGGACACCCGGAGAACCACGTCGTAGTAGTCGTCGTACTGGAGGCAGCCAAGGCGGGGCAGCAACAGGAGCCACACCAGCACCGGCAGCAGCGGGATGGAGATCCTGGCCAGGCGGGCGGCCCGCGACCTCGGGACGGCGCTCGCGTCGATCGGCGTGACCTCCTCGTACGCGGTGACGATCCGCGTCAGTAGAGCGGGAACCGCGCGGTCAGGGCGTGGACCTCGGCCTTGACCTCGTCGCAGCCGCGCTCGAAGGCGGCCATGGCGGCGGGGTCGTCGGTGTTCTCGTCGAGCCGCAGCACGCGGTCGATGAGCTCGCCGATGGTCTTCATCTCGGCGGGGCCCATACCGCGGGTGGTCACCGCCGGGGTGCCGATACGCAGGCCGGAGGCGATATAGGGCTTGCGGGTGTCGAAGGGCACAGTGTTCTTGTTGACCGTGATGTCGGCGAGCCCGAGCCAGCGCTCCGCCTTCTTGCCGGAGATGAAGTCGGCGCCGAGGTCGATCAGGAAGAGGTGGTTGTCGGTGCCGCCGGAGACGATCCGCCAGCCCTTGGCCGCGACCGCCTCGCACAGCACGCGGGCGTTGTCGACGACCCGGCGCTGGTAGTCCTTCCACTCGGGCTTCAGCGCCTCGGCGAAGGCCACCGCCTTGGCGGCGATGACGTGCATCAGCGGGCCGCCCTGGATGCCGGGGAAGACCGCCTTGTCGATCGCCTCGGCCCAGTCGGCGCCGCACAGGATCATGCCGCCGCGCGGGCCGCGCAGGGTCTTGTGGGTGGTGGTGGTGACGAAGTGGCAGTGGGCGACCGGCGACGGGTGGAGGCCGGCGGCGACCAGCCCGGCGATGTGGGCGATGTCGGCCATCAGCAGCGAGCCCGCCTCGTCGGCGATGGCGCGCAGGCGGGCGAAGTCGATGGTCCGCGGGTAGGCCGAGGCGCCGCACACGATCAGCTTCGGCCGTGCTCGCGAGCGCCAGCTCCCGCAGGCGGTCGTAGTCGATGGTCTCGGTGTCCTTGCGGACGCCGTAGGCGACGACCTTGAACTCCTTGCCCGAGAAGTTGAGCGGGTGGCCGTGGGTGAGGTGCCCGCCGTGGGTGAGGTCCATGCCGAGCAGGGTGTCGCCGGGCTTCAGGACCGCCAGGTAGACCGCCATGTTGGCCTGGGCGCCGGAGTGGGGCTGGACGTTGGCGTGCTCGGCGCCGAACAGCTGCTTCGCCCGTTCGCGGGCGAGCTCCTCGCCGACGTCGACGTACTCGCAGCCGCCGTAGTAGCGCTTGCCGGGGTAGCCCTCGGCGTACTTGTTGGTCATCACCGAGCCCATCGCCGCGAGCACCGCCGGCGAGACGAAGTTCTCCGACGCGATCAGCTCGAGCCCCTCGTTCTGGCGCGCGCGCTCGGCCTCGAGCGCGGCGGCGACCTCGGGATCGGCGGCCGCGACCAGCTGATCGTGAATGGCGAAGAGCTGCTGCTTCAGGCTCATGACTCCTCCAGGAGCGGCTCGGTTTCGATCTTGCCCACCCGTCGGGCGTGGCGACCGCCCTCGAACGGGGTGGCGAGGAAGAGGTCGACGATCTGCTCGGCGACTCCGGCGCCGGTGACCCGCGACCCGAGGCAGAGCACGTTGGCGTCGTTGTGCCGGCGCGCCATCTCGGCAGTGTAGGCGTCGTGGCACAGGGCCGCGCGCACGCCGGGGTGCCGGTTGGCGGCTCATCGACATGCCGATTCCGGTGCCGCAGACCAGAATGCCGCGCCCGGCGCGGCCGCAGGCGACCGCTACGGCGAGGGCGTGGGCCTGGTCGGGGTAGTCGACGGAGGAGGGATCGTGGACACCGAGATCCTCCACCGCCTCGCCCCGGGCGGCGAGCCGCTCCGCGAGGTGGCGCTTGAGCTCGAGACCGGCGTGGTCCGACGCGAGAACGATCACCGCAGGCCTCCCGTGAACACCTGGTCCGGCGTCGGCTGCTCGAGGGATCGGTACTCCTCGAGGGCGAACCGGTCGCTCATCCCGGCGATGTGGTCCGCCACCAGGCGGGCGAAGCCGGGACTGGCATGGTAGCGGGAGGTCACGGCGCCCGCAACCGCGGACAGCTCGAGCTCCCGGAGGTAGGGCAGGTCGAGCTCCTCGCGTGCACGCAGCAGCACGTAGGAGGGCAGGGTGAGCGGGTTGGACCAGAACGCGTGGAACAGGGCGGCGACGACCTTGCGCGCGCGCCAGTCCTGTCGGTTGACCTGAGGGTGATTGATGATGTCGCGATAGATGAACGACTTCAGCTCACGAAAGCGGTCCTCGACCGGGCCCGAGAACCAGACCGTGGTCTGTGACAGTCCCTCCATGGCCGAGCTCCAGCCGGCGCGGTCGCGGACTCCGTGGCGGGTGACGAGACGCTCGAGCCGGCTCGCGGAAGTCGTGACCACGTCGCTGACGAAGAGGTCGATCAGACCCCGCACCAGGAGGTTCTGGCGCAGCCAGGCGACGCCGCTCGGCGGTCCACGCGTCGCCGAGACCGGCGATCACCTCGCGGGCGACCTCGAGCCCCTCGACCTCGTCGAGCCGGACGGCCCCGGCGCGCAGCCCGTCCTCGAGATCGTGGGTCTGCTGCGCGATCTCGTCGGCGACCGCGACCGCCTGACCCTCGAGGTGGCAGGCGCGATCGAGCCGGAGCCCGTCGGGATCGGGGAGCGGGAACGGGAACCCGGAGCGCCACGAGGTGTGCTTGAGGATGCCCTCGCGGACCTGGTCGGTGAGGTTGAGACCGGGGCGGGCGTAGCGCCGCTCGAGCAGGTCGACCACCCGCACCGACTGGTAGTTGTGCTTGAAGGCGCCGACCTCGGCGACCACCGCGGCAGGCAGCCCGACCTCCGCGATCTCGCCGCGCAGGATCTCGTCGAGAGCCCGCTCTCCGGTGTGGCCGAAGGCGGTGTGGCCGAGGTCGTGACCGAGGGCGACGGCCTCCGACGAGATCCTCGTTGAGCCCGAGGGCGCGGGCGACGGTGCGGCCCAGCTGAGCCACCTCGAGGGTGTGGGTGAGCCGGGTCCGGGGGTGGTCGGCGACGTGGGGCACGAAGACCTGGGTCTTGTGCTTGAGCCGGCGAAAGGCCCGGGAGTGGAGCAGACGGTCGCGATCACGCTGAAAGGCAGGGCGGAGGTCGAGTCGCGAGGACGGCGGCTCCTCCCGCCGCCGCGATGCCGAGGCCGAGAGGGTCGCCCACGGCGCCAGTCTGGCGGCCTCGTCGGCCTCGAGCGCGGACCGGTCACGGATCATCGTGGCACCTCCTCCATCTCGAGCAGCGCACCGGCGAGCCGCAGGCTTCCCGCCGCGACCACCGGGTCCGGAAGGGCGGCGAGCGCGTCGGCGAGGCCGGCGGCCGCGACCGCCTCGGGGAAAGCCTCCCGGAGGGCGGCGAGGGGCATGGCGCGCTCGTCGTCGAGGGCGACCAGCGCGACCCGGCCGACCCGCGGCCGCAGCAGGGACGCCATCTCGTGCGCCGGCTTGTCGTCGAGGCAAGCGAACAGCAGGTGGTGGCGTTCCGGCTGCGCGTCGAGCCACCGAGCGAGAGCTGCGGCGCCCTCGAGGTTGTGGGCGCCGTCCAGCACCAGCTCGCGTCCTGCGATCCGGTGGCGGGTCAGCCGCGCGGGCCAGCGGGCGGTGGCCAGCCCGGCGATGATCGCCTCGGGCCGCGGCCGCGGCCCGAGGCCCGCCCGGTGCACCGCCGTCAGCAGGGCGAGGGCGAGCTGGAGGTTGCCGAGCTGGTGGTCTCCGGCGAGGGGCAGCGGCGCTTCGAAGCTCCGGCCGTCGAGCCGCACCCTGACGACGCCGGGCCCCGCCTCCTGGACCTCGACCAGGTCCGCCGCTCGCAGCGCCTCTGGTGCGCCGAGGAACGGCACGACCGGCTCGTCGACGTCGGGACCGAGCACCGCGAGACGGGCGGCCGCCAGCGCGGCACCCTTGTCCGCGGCGATGGCCTCGCGGGTGTCGCCGAGCCAGCGGCGGTGATCGGTGCCGACGTTGGTGAGTCCGGCGATCTCGCTTCCTGCGACCCGGGTCGCGTCCCACCGGCCGCCCATGCCGGCCTCCAGGACGACCAGGTCCGGGCGGGCGTCGGCGAAGGCCAGGAAGGCGGCCGCGGTCAGGGCCTCGAAGTAGGTCAGGTCGTCGAACGGCTCGAGCGCCGCCAGCCATCGCACAAGCGCCGGGGCGGCGATCGGGGCGCCTGCGAGTCGGATCCTCTCCTCGACCCGGACCAGGTGTGGCGAGGTGTACAGGCCGGTGGAGAGCCCATGGCCGGCGAGCATGGCGTCCAGCATGACCGCCGTCGATCCCTTGCCGTTGGTGCCGACAACCAGCACGCTCGGGCTGCGGGTGTGGGGTGATCCGAGCTGCTCGAGCGCCGCCCTCAGGCGCCGAGAGGTCGGGCCGGATGCGCGACGGACCGCGGCGGGCGAGGGTCAGCGGAGAGACGCAGGCATCGGGCGACCGTCGCCTTGAGGTCGCGTCGGTGGACGACCATGTCGAGCATTCCGTGCTCGAGCAGGAACTCCGAGCGCTGGAATCCCGGCGGGCAGGGTCTGGCGGATCGTCTGCTCGATGACCCGCGGGCCCGCGAAACCGATCAGGGCGCCGGGCTCCGCGATGTTGACGTCGCCGAGCATGGCGAAGCTCGCGGTCACGCCGCCGGTGGTCGGGTCGGTGAGCACCGAGAGATAGGGCAGTGCGCGCTCCCGCATCCGGGCCAGCCCGGTCGAGACCTTGGCCATCTGCATCAGCGACAGGACGCCCTCCTGCATGCGGGCGCCGCCGGAGCAGGAGACGATCACCAGCGGCAGCTTCCGGGACAGGCACCGTTCGATCGCCCGGGCCAGCTTCTCGCCGACCACCGAGCCCATCGAGCCGCCCATGAACCGGTACTGCATGGCTCCGACCACCGCCGGGACGTCGTCGATCTCACCCTGGGCGACCAGGACCGCGTCCCCGGGCATGTGCTTCTGAGCCGCGCGGAGCCGTTCCGAGTAGGGCTTGGAGTCGACGAACTTGAGGGGGTCGAGCGATCTCACACGCGGGAAGAGCGGCTTGGACCGGCCACCGTCGAAGAGCATCGCGAGCCGTTCTTCGGCGGTCAGGCGGAAGTGGAAATCGCAGCGCGGGCACACCTGGAGGTTCTGCACCACCTCCTTGTGATACAGGATCTCCTTGCAGGATTCGCACTTGACCCAGAGGCCGTGGGGAACGCCGGTGGGAGTCGCCATCAGATGAGCATCTCGCGGCCGAACGGCCCGACCCGCTCCGCCGGCCGGCGTCGAGCGCCCGGCCGGCGGCCCCGTCCTCTGAACGACGCGACCCCGGGAGAACCCGGGGCGCGAGGACGGGTGGGTCGGCCGGGCCTCAGCCCTGCGCGCCCTCCTCCTCGAGATCGTTCGGGATGCCGAGGCGCATGCAGGCCGCGTCGTACATCTGCCGGGCCGCCTTCTGGCCGGACTGGAGGTCGGCGATCTTCTGCTTCACCCGTGCGAGCTCGTCCTGGATCTGATTCTCCAGCTCAGAGATCTCCTGCTTGGTCTGCTTGAGGGCTTCCTCGTAGAACTTCTTCTGTGCGTCGGTCAGTGCGGCCATGCTCTCTCCTCCCTTGCGCTAGCGATAGCTGAACGGGATGCGGATCGAGATCCACATCCGAACCTTGACGCCTTTCTTGGTCGCCGGACGGAAGATGCCACTGACGGACCGCCTCTTCCGACGCGCTTCTCGAACCCGAGGTTGTTCTGGGAGACCTTGAGGATCCTGACGTCCTCGACCCGGCCGTCGATGCCCACGAGGACCTGCATCTGCACCTCGCCGTTGACCCGAAGACTGGCGTGCCGCCGGCGGGTACTCCGGCTCGATCTGCTTGACCGCCACCGGCAGGATGACGCCCGGGCCCGGCCCGACGACGTCGCCCTCCCGGACCTCGGGGGTCGGGGTCGGCGGAATCGGAGTCGCAGTCGGCGGAACCGGAGTCGCAGTCGGCGGCAGCCGGGTCGGGGTGACCGTCGCCTCCGGCTCGGGGGTCGGGGTCTCGGTGGGGGTTGCCGTGGGCGGAACCGGGGTCGGGGTCGGGAACTCGGCCTCGAGCCGCTTGCGAAGCTGGGCCTCCTGCTCGGCCAGTGCCACGGCGGCCTGCTCGCGGACCATTTCCATCAGCTCCTCGGTCACCGTCGGCGTCGGTTTCGGCTCAGTCGCGGCAGCCACCGACGGGGTCGGGGTCGCGATCGGTGGCTGCTGTCCGTCGCCGCGGCCGAAGATCGCCCACAGTCCGGCGGCCAGGACCACCGCCGCGGCGAGCCCGATCCACAGCCACCGTCCTCCGCCTCCCGATCCTGCGGGCTCGTCGAGCTGGTCGGTGGCCAGCTCACCTGCGGTTCGGCGGCGGCTGCCGACCGGGGCGGGCGGGGCGGCGGACGGCCTTGGCCGGGACTGGTTCGGCGACGGAAGGCCGCACCGCTGCGGCCGAGGGCGCCTCGACCGGCTTGACCTCGCCCGCGATCTCCGCGAGGAACTTCGCCACGTCGGCCACGTCCGCCGACCAGCCCTTCTGGCGCATCACCTTCTCGAGGTCCCGCTGGAGGTCGCGGGCCGACTGGTAGCGATTCTCGCGGTCCGCCTCGAGCGCCTTCAGCACGATGCCGGTCGATCTCGGCGGGCAGCTCCGGCCGGTTGGCGTCGAGGGCGGAGCGACGTCCGGGTTGCGGACCTGCTCGAGAATCGAGAGCTCCGAGTCACCGGCGAAGACCTTCTCGGCGGTGAGCATCTCGTACAGCACCAGGCCGAGCGAGAAGATGTCGGAGCGGTGGTCGATGTCCTTGCCCCAGGCCTGCTCGGGCGACATGTACTGGAGCTTGCCCTTGAGCGCGCCGGCTCGGGTGTGCGACGCCTTCGAGGCGGCCTTGGCGATCCCGAAGTCGCACAGCTTGATGTCGCCGTCGTTGGAGATCAGGACGTTCTGCGGCGACACGTCGCGGTGGACCAGGCCCAGGTCGCGGTTCTCGAAGTCGCGCTTGCGGTGCGCGTAGTCGAGGGCCGACGTCAGCAGGGTCGCGATGTGACAGGGCGAGCGGCGATCGGCGGCGTCAGGCCCCGGTCCCTGCACTCCTGGAGAATCGAACGCAGGTCGCGGCCCTCGATGTACTCCATCGCGATGTAGTACGAGCGGTCGATCTTGCCGAGGTCGTAGATGTGGATGATGTTGTTGTGGTTGAGCTGGGCGGCGAGCTTGGCCTCGTCGATGAACATCGTGACGAACTCGTCGTTGTCCGTCAGGTGGGGCAGGATCCGCTTGATGGCGACGGTCTTCTGGAACCCCTCCATGCCCATCATCCGGGCCTTGTAGACCTCGGCCATTCCGCCGGTGGCGATGTGCTCCATGCAGCACGTACTGACCGAACTGCGTGCCCTCGCTGGCCGGTGGTGCGCGGCTCCTTGGCGGCGGGAGGCTCCGGCTTCGCCGGCGGCGGCGCAGCCTTGGCCGGCGGCGGTGGGGAGGCCGGGGGCGGCGCGGGCTGCTCGACCCGTGCCGAAGGCTCGGCCGGCGGGGCCGCCGGCTTGGGCTTGCGGGCGGGCTGGATGTCGAGACCGGCGAGGGTCTGCGACAGGATCATGTCGACGTCGGTCTCGCTCGACCGGCGCCGCGCGCTTTGGCGCAGCCGGCTTCGACCCCTCGAGGACGTCGGCGAGCTGTCGATCGAGCGCGTCACCGCGCGGCCGAAGGAGCCGGTTTCGGGCTCTCGCGAGGCTCGGGCTCGCGGCGCCGGGGAGTCGCTCGTCCCGACGTCGGAGACGATGTCGCCGAACAGCTGGTCGGAGGTCAGCGACTCCGCACCTCCGGTGAGGCCGGCGCTGCGCCGCAGCGCTTCGAGCATGTCCTGAGGGATCGCCTGGGTGGTCGCAGGGCTCGGGGCGTTCTGGAGCAGCCGCTCGATGCGCTGCACGAGGACCTCGCCCGCGAACGGTCGCTCGAGGATGTCCTGGGCGCCGTAACGGGTCGCATCGCCCTGGGGGTCGCTGCCGCGGTAGCCCGACATCAGCACCAGGAACGGGGTCGTCCGCAGTCCGGCGCGAGCGCGGAGCTGGGTGATGGCGTCCTCGATCTTCAGCCTCGGAAGGACAGAGGTCAGGATGACCAGGTTGGGCTCGAAGTGGGCGCATCGCTCGACGGCGCCGTCGAGATCGGAGCACACCTCGAGGCGGTATCCTGACTCACCGAGCGCCTTCTTGACCCTGTCGATGTACCGAGGCTCGTACTCGATGAGGAGAATGTTCGCGCTCATGCCACCGCCTTCCAGCCCCCGTCGAGAAAGCCACGACCTCATATATCTGCGACCACCTCGTGAAGTCAACAGCGACAGTCGCAACCCTTCGTCTTACCGTCCCTTGCGCGACCACCGCGAAAGCCACCCGCGGCGTCCTGCGAGCCGTCCCGGTGGTAAGATACGGCCGCTCCGGGCTCGCCCGCCCGACGGGTCGTCCGTGAGGAGGCAGCCATGTCCGGTCACAGCAAGTGGAGCACGATCAAGCACAAGAAGGGGCGCGCCGACGCCAAGCGCGGGAAGATCTTCACCAAGATCATCCGCGAGATCACCGTCTCGGCCCGCGAGGGCGGCGGGGATCCCGACGCCAACCCCCGGCTGCGTGCCGCGATCCAGGCGGCGAAGGCGGCCAACATGCCGGCCGACAACATCAAGCGGGCGGTCGACCGGGGCACTGGGGCGCTTCCGGGAGTGTCCTACGAGGAGGTCACCTACGAGGGCTACGGCCCGGCCGGTGTCGCCGTGATGCTGGAGTGCCTCACCGACAACCGGAACCGCACCACGCCGGAGGTCCGTCACCTGTTCTCGAAGCACGGCGGCAACCTCGGTGAAAACGGCTGCGTTGGCTGGGTCTTCACCCGCAAGGGGATGCTGCTGATCCTGCGCGGCGACGGGCCCGACGAGGACCAGCTGATGGAGGCCGCGGTCGAGGCCGGCGCCGAGGACCTCGACACCGGTGACGACGAGTACTTCCGGGTCTACACCGCCCCGGAGGAGCTGCACCAGGTCAAGGACGCGCTCGAAAGCCGGGGGATCGCGGTCGAGACCGCTCAGTTCGAGATGGAGCCGTCGACCACGGTCAGGCTCGACGGGCAAGCCGGCGCAGCAGATGGTCCGCCTGATGGAAGCGTTCGACGATCACGACGACGTCCAGAACGTGTGGGCGAACTTCGACATCGACGACGAGCTCCTGGCCGGGGCGTGAGCCGGGTCCTCGGCATCGACCCCGGCTCGGCGGCGACCGGCTGGGCGTTGGTGGTCGGCCGCGGCAACCGGTACCGGCTCGAGGAGGCGGGGGTCGTCCGGCCCCGGGGTGAGGACCGCTCGCTGCGCCTTGCGCAGCTCGCGGATCGGCTCGACGACCTGGTTGCGCGGCTCGTGCCCGACGTGGCCGCGGTCGAGCTCGCGTTCGCCGGCCGCAACCTCCGCACCAGTCTCAGCCTTGCCGAATGCCGGGGAGTCGTGCTGGCGGCGCTCGGCAGGCGTTCGGTGCCGGTGTGCGGCCTGACGCCGGCGACCGTCAAGGCCTCGGTGGTCGGCCACGGCGGCGCCGACAAGGCCCAGGTTGCCTACATGGTGGTCCGTCTGCTGGGGCTGGACAGCGAGCCGCCGCGCGACGCTTCGGACGCGATGGCGGTCGCCATCAGCTACCTCCACGGCGCCGGCGCGCCACTCGGTCAGACCTTTCTTGACGCTGCAAAACCGAGGTGTTAGCCTGGCGGCTCGCAGGCCATCGGGTCCCTTGTCCGATGGTGAAAAGCAGTGGTCGAAGAGGCTCTTGTGTCGAACCTTGGGTTCGTTCACAATAGGTTTCCGGCGGACTGGAACTTCGGCCTCGACCGACAACTCAGACTGTGAGGAGGCACGACCGTGACCGGACAGCTGTACACCTATTTCCTCAAGGGCGGCCCGATGATGTACCCGCTGCTCTTCTTCTCGCTCCTGGCGCTGATCTTCATCATCGAGCGGTTCATCGTCTTCACCAAGGCGAAGATCAACGTCAACGAGTTCCTCACCAAGATCCGCAAGGCGCTCCTGGTCAACCGCAACGTCAAGGAAGCGATCAAGGTCTGCGAGCAGTACCAGGGTCCGGTGGCGTCGGTGATGAAGGCCGGCCTCCTCCGCTACGGTCACACCCGCGAGGACATCGAGAAGACGATCGAGAACGCCGCTCTGTACGAGCTCGACCGGCTCGAGAAGCGGATGGGCGTGTTGGCGACCACCGCCAACGTCGCGCCGATGCTCGGCTTCCTCGGCACCGTGACCGGCATGATCAAGTCGTTCGACACCCTCGCGTCGCCAGGGTCTCACCAACCCGGGCGCGGTCGCGGTCGGCATCTCCGAGGCGCTGATCACCACCGCCACGGGTCTGATCATCGCGATTCCGGCGCAGCTCGCCTTCAACTGGTACACCACCAAGATCAACCGCTTCGTGCGCGACATCGAGACCGCCACCAACATGCTGCTGGAGACCTTCATCGAGATGGACAGCCAGCGGTACGGCCAGGGGGGCGAGGGTCAGGCTTAGGAAGGGAGTCCGCGATGGCAATCGTTCGCGGCAAAGGACGCAAGACCGGGGCGGAGATCTTCACCGCCTCGATGGCGGACATCGTCTTCCTGCTGATCGTGTTCTTCGTGTTGACCTACAACACCGAGAAGGACCGCACTCAGGTCGATCTGCCCGAGACCTGGAACCGCAGCGAGATTCCGAAGGACGCCGCGGTGATCTCCATCGCTCCGCCCGAGCAGGGCACCATCATCCGGGTCTCGACCGGTGAGGAGATGTCGCTTCCGGTTTCGACCGACGAAGAGGTCGTGACCTTCGCCTCCAACGTCGTGGCGCAGGACCCCGAACAAGAAGTTCATCATCAAGGCCGACGAGGGAGTGCGCTACGAACGGGTCGATGCCGTGCTCGACGCCCTCAAGCAGTCCAAGGTGAAGTTCATCTACCTGCTGTCCGATCAGCAGACCGTCGAGGGCGGCTGATCCGGGGGGGATGATGAAGCTGACCAACAAGAAAGAAATCCAGTCCGAGATCTTCACCGGGTCGATGGCGGACATCTCGTTCCTGCTGATCATCTACTTCATGGTGACCTCGGTGTTCTCGGCGACTCGAGGCCTCGACTTCGCGCTGCCGGACGAGAGCCAGACCCCGCCCGAGATCAAGCAGGAGGACGCGATCGACGTCTTCGTCGCGGCCGACAAGACCCTGCGGGTCGACGGCAACAGATCATGCCGCTCGAGCGGCTGCTGCCGTACATCGCCGAGAAGCTCAAGCAGAACCCGGAGAAGCCGGTCATTCTGAGGACCGATCCGGAGGCGACGTACGGCGACATGATCCGAGTCTTCGACGAGCTCCGCAGGGCCGAAGAGAAGATAGGGATCGAGATCAAGACGATTTCGATTCCGACCCAGCGCGAGATCCAGAACATCTGGTCGCTGCTGGGCGTCGGATAGAGGGGAGGTCCGCCGTGAGCGAACCCCAGAAGACCGCCGTGAGCCAGGACTCCGGACTGCCGCCGACGGTGATCGAGATCATCGCCGCCGAGGAGCGAGCGGACACGAGGATCACGAGGATCTCGTTCGCGATCGCCCTGGTGTTCCACCTCGCGATCTTCATCATCCACTGGCCGTCCCTTGCCGGTGCGATCTCCGCCGCCGACCAGAAGAAGGCCAAGATCTACGTCGTCAAGCAGGTCAAGTTCAAGCAGCCTCCCAAGCAGGAGATGCAGCAGATTCCGAAGCCGAAGACGAAGAAGGTCCCGATCCCTGATCCGACGCCGGACGAGCCCGAGCCGATCCGGGACGAGGATCCAGGACGAGGACATCGACTTCGTGCCCGACGAGAACCTGGTCCTCGGCGTCCCCGACGCCCCGCCGGCGCCGGAGCCGGAGGGTCCGATACGCTTCGTGGTCGGCGGCAACATCACCGAGCCGAAAAAGGTCAGCGGCCCGAATCCGCTCTATCCGGAGGCGGCCCGCCGGGCACGTATTCAGGGCGTCGTGGTGCTCGAGTGCACCATCGGCAAGGACGGGATCGTCAACGACGTCAAGGTGCTGCGCGGCTTGCCGCTCGGTCTCACCGAGGCCGCGGTCGAAGCGGTCAACAAGTGGCGATTCCAGGCATCGACCCTCAACGGCAAGCCGGTCGAGGTCCTCTACATCCTGACGGTGCGCTTCAACCTGCAGTAGCATGATGGCCCTTCAGGGATCGCTCTCCGAGCTGTCACTCCCGGACGTCATCCAGCTGGTGAGCGTGTCGGGGAAGACGGGCGCATTCGACCTCAATCGTGACGGTGAGATCGGCCGGATCTATCCTGAAGAGACGGACAGATCGTCGACGCGCTCGTCGGCAATCTGCGCGGCGAGCACGCGGTCTACGAGATGGCCATCTGGTCGTCGCGGCGACTTCTCGTTCACGGCCGGTGAGGAGAGCGATCAGGTCACGGTCCACAGGTCGAACGCGAACCTCATGATGGAGGCCGCCCGCACGGCTCGACGAGTGGCGGGTGCTGTCACGCAAGATCCCGTCCCTCGATCGGATCCCCTTCTTCCTGCCGCGCGACCGCGGCCAGGATCAGGTGACGCTGAGCCCGCACGAGTGGATCCTCGTCACCCGTATCGACGGTCGGCGGTCGATCGAGGAGATCGCCAGCGATCTCCGGTGGGCGGCGTTCGACGTCTCCAAGCTCCTGTTCGGGATGATCACCTCCGGACTGGTCGGCCTGCGGGCACCGGGCGATGTCGCCGGCGCCGAGGGCGCTGAGAGCCGGTCCGAGCGCCGCTCACGCTCCTCGGACTGGCGGAGAAGATCCGCAGCGTGGCGCTGCGAGGTGGTCGGTGCCGGGGCGAGAACGCACGATCGAGAAGCAGTACGCGGGCGCACGGACCCAGATCGAGCAGGGCGAGGGCCTCGAGGCCATCCGCGCCATGGTGGAGCAGAACAGCAAGGCCATCTCGCTGCTCAAGGGGGCAGACGTGGCGGCGATGTTCGACGAGCAGGTTCGACCCCTTCTGGGCGGCCTGCGAGGGCCCGAGTAGGGAACCGGCGCCTGACCACAAGGGGGAAGAGATGTACTGGAAGACACCACGGTGGCTGCTCGTTTTCGCGCTGGTCGCGACGGTCGCCGTCCCGGCCGTTGCCGAGTGGGCCAAGGGCACCGAGGCGTTCCGCGCCAAGGACTGGGCGGCCGCCGTGAAGGAGTTCGAGGAGGTCACCCGGACCAATCCGGACTACGCCGGCGCCTACTACATGCTGGGACTCAGCCAGTCGAACATGGGCAAGCTCAGCCAGGCCCTGGCCAGCCTCCGCAAGGCGGTCGAGCTCGACGGCGCCCAGACCTCGTACCGGGTCGCCCTCGGGCAGGCGCTGCTGCAGGCAAAGCAGTACTCCGAAGCGTACTCGACGCTGAAGGGCGTCGCGCTCGACTCGATGGATGCGACCCACCGGTCGGGCTATGCGCTGCTCTTCGCCCAGGCGGCGACCAGGAGCGACAACGCGTCGGATGCGGTCCGGGTGCTCACCGCTCAGATCCGGGCCGACGGCCGCAACGCCAGGCTCCACCAGGCGCTCGGAGTGGCGTACGACTCCCTCGACGATCAGCCGAAGGCCTACTCCGCCTTCAAGCGCGCCTACGAGCTCGACCCCTCCGAGGAGGGCGTCGGCCGGTCGGCGGCCTACGCCGCGATCGGGATGGCGCGCCGCAGCCGCACCGACCAGGAGAAGGCCCGGCTCTACACCGAGGGTGCCGCCATCGCCGAGAAGCTGGCCGGAACCAAGGGGAGCTTCGAGCACAACCTGCTCGCCGGCGAGGCCTGGCTGGGGGCGAAGGAGTACCAGAAGGCGATCACCTGGTTCGACAAGGCCCAGCGGCAGCAGAACCAGAACGCGCTGATCTACTACTACCGCGGCCAGTGCTACACCTCCCTCAATCAGCTCGATCGTGCGATGACCGACCTCCAGCAGGCCTTGAAGCTGGGACCGGACGACCGCCTGCGCCGGCAGGTGTACAACCAGATGGGGTACGTGCTCGACAAGCAGAAGAAGTACGATGAGGCGATCCGCGTCTACCGCGAGATCGGCGCCGCCGGCAAGGTCGCCGAGATGGAGAGCAAGAAGGAGATGGCCGCGCAGAACCAACAGGCGGCCCAGGAGTGCGACGAGTTCCGGCGCCGCATCGAGGCCCTCCGGCTGCAGATCACCGAGCTCGAGAAGCTCGGCGATACCGAGCAGGTCCAGCCTCTGCGCGAGCAGCTGCCCGGCCTCGAGCAGTCCTACCGCGAACGCTGCCGCTGACCGGATCAGACCTCGAGAATCTCGGCGCGGCCGGTCCCCGGTCGCGCCGATTTCCGTTTCGGGAGCTGTCGGGCAGAGGCGCGGGGTTCAGCGGGTCGTCGCGAGGCGTGTGACGGCCCGCCGGAGGTGCACCGGGTGGCCTTCGGACGCTACCCCTCGCTGTCGTCCACGGCGTGACGCGCCACCGTGAAGGCAGCAGCGGCCAGCGGCAGGACGAGCGAGATGACGGCCTCGAAGGCGAGCACACCGACGGGAGCGACCACCGGCGGCAGCCCGAGGGTCGCTCCGAGCCGGCTGGCAGCGCCGCACAGTGCCACGGTGCCGGCCCCGGCGAGGCCGGCAGCGATCACGGCAGGCAGTGCGATCGCGACCAGAAAAGGGCCACGAACCGCGGCCTCGGTCGCTCCGACCAGCCGCATCACGATGATCTCGTCGCCGTGTCGGAAGAGCTCGAGGTGGACCCACACCGCGGCCAGCAGTGCGCCCGCGGCGAGCAGCACGGCACTGACGGTGGACAGGACCCAGCCGACCCTGGTCGACACGGTTTCGAGCGCACTCCGCAGCGGCGAGCGAGGGCCGAGTGCGATCACCGCCGGGCTCCCCGACAGGGCGTCGAGCTGGTCGAGGTCGGGCGCCGTGATCTCGACCAGGATCGGCAGCAGGCTCCGCCGCTCCCGCTCGAGCAGGTCCCGAAGGTAGGGGAACCAGTGGCTGAGGCGTTCCGCGAGCTCCTCGGGCGGCACCTGCCGGAGGCCCCAGTCGGGATGGCGAATCGCCTGCTCGGCCATCCACGCCTCACGCTGAGAGTCGTCCATGTGGGGATGGAGCAGCACCGGGACGACCTGGGTCTCACCGGTCTGCGCGATCACCGGCCCCAGCCAGCGCACGAGGGTGACCGTGAAGCCGGCCAGGCAGACCGGGATCGCCAGCGCCAGGGCCAGAGTCACGCTGACCGGCCACCGCTGCCGGAAGAGCAGCCAACCCTCCGCGACGGCATGACGGATCACGGCGGCCACGTTCCGTCGTACTCGATGGTTCCCGACGCCAGCACCAGGCAACGGGCGGGGATCGATTCCAGCAGCGAGTGGTCGTGGGTCGCCACCAGGACCGTCGCACCCTGGTAGTTGATGTCGCACAACAGGCTGAGCAGCTCGGAGGCGAGGTCGGCGTCGAGATTGCCGGTGGGTTCGTCGGCGAGGATCAGGCGCGGTTGATAGGCCAGCGCCCGAGCGATCGCGACCCGTTGCTGCTCACCACCGGAGAGGGTGTCGGGCAGGGCCGACTGGCGGTGGTGGAGCCCCAGGCGACGCAGCACCATGTAGGCGCGCCGGTGGGCCTCGCGCGGCGCCAGACCGTGGACCCGCAGCACGAAGGTGATGTTCTCCACCACGGTCTTGCGTCGCAGGAGCTTGAAGTCCTGGAAGATGACGCCGATCTTGCGCCTCAGGGCCGGCATCTCCCCACGGTGGAGCCGATCCACCTGGCTTCCCGCGACCCAGACCTCACCCTCGGTCGGCCGCTCGGCGCCGTACAGCAGCCGGAGGAGGGTGCTCTTGCCGGCCCCGGACGGGCCGGTCAGGAAGACGAACTCCCCGGCCTCGACCTGAACGTTGAGGTCGCGCAGCACGGCGCGGCCGTCGTAGTCCTTTCCGACCTGTCGAAGGCGGATCAGAGCGCACCCCCCGCGGGCTGCCGACTGGACGCACGGCCGCGTCGACGGCGTGCGGCGGCGGGGCTCGGGTGGGCATTGAGGAGCTGGTGCACGGGCGCTCCGGGTGGCGCGCATTGTACCATCGGGTCACGCGCAGGAACGGGGTATGCCATGTCCGACGGATGGTCTACGGAGTGGAAGCCGGTGGCGCTGGGGTCGGAGGCTGCTCGGCGCGGCTGCCTCGCCGGCGCCGACGTGCTGCTCGGCTGCGGCCCGGCCGATCCCCGGCAGGACCGTCTCGCCCGGCTCGGCGCCCTCGCCGGCGAGCTCGGGATGGCGGTGCGCGGCTGCCGTCAAGTCCATGGACGGGCGATCGCGT
This sequence comes from uncultured Acidobacteriota bacterium, assembly GCA_963714745.1. Taxonomy (GTDB): domain Bacteria; phylum Acidobacteriota; class Thermoanaerobaculia; order Thermoanaerobaculales; family Sulfomarinibacteraceae; genus CAVQPK01. The sequence goes on along the minus strand of CAVQPK010000002.1, from coordinate 1,662,650 downwards.
CGCTTGGTCGGCCCCATGGCGGTCACCACCTGGGCGCCGCCGAGGTCGGAGTCTGCGATGGTCTGGTCACCGACCTCGAGGGGCTCGCGCTGGTGGTGTGGACGGCGGACTGCGTTCCGGTCCTCCTCGCCGGCGACGGGGTCGTGGCGGCGATCCACGCGGGTTGGAAAGGTGCGGCGGCGGGCATCGTTGCCGCCGCGGTGCGGCGGTTTCAGGTCGAGTACGGGGTGCCGCCGGATCGGGTCGAGGCGGTGCTCGGCCCAGCCGTCGGGCCCTGCCACTACCCCGTCGGCGACGATGTCGTCTCCGCTCTCTCCCACGCGCTGCCCGGCGAGCGCGGTTGGCTGGTCGAGAACCGGGTGGACCTGCGTCGTTTCCTCCAGCTGCAGCTTGCCGTCGCGGGGGTGACCCGGGTCGTGCGGGCCGGGCCGTGCACCGCATGCGACCCGGCCCTGGCCTCCTATCGGCGGGATCACGATCGGGCGGGACGTCAGTGGTCCCTGGTCGCGCGCTCGAGCTGATGGTGACCCTTGAGCTGGCCGCAGGCGGCGGCGACGTCGCTGCCCTTTGACCACCGCACCGTCACCGTGAGACCTGCATCGCGGAGCGCCGCGCCGAAGGCATCGACCACCTGGTCGTCGGGTCGTCTCAGCTCGGGCAGCCACAGGGGGTCCTCGTTGAGCGGGATGACGTTGACCTTCGACGGAAGACCGCGCAGCAGCTGCCCGACCCTGACGGCGTCAGCGATCTGGTCGTTGAAGTCCCGGATCAGAACGTACTCGAAGGTGATCCGGCGTCCGCGCTCGAGCGGGAACCGCCTCAGCTCGTCCATCAGCTGGTCGAGCGGCCACTTCCGGGTGATCGGCATGATCCGCTCGCGGCGCTCCTGATCGGGTGCGTTGAGCGAAACCGCCAGCTTGGGCCGGCGCTCACGAGCGGCGAGCCACCGGATGCCCGGCAGGATGCCCGAGGTCGAGACCGTGATGCGGCGCGGGCTCACGCGCTCGGTGAGCGCGTCGAGCGCTTGCCCGAGGTGGCTCAGGTTGAGCAACGGTTCGCCCATGCCCATGAAGACGACGTTCACCCGGTCCGCCGCGCCGCAGTGGTGCCGGACCATGACCCGGTACTGGCCCACGATCTCCTCCGGGGTCAGGTTGCGGCCGGCGCCGAGCGCACCGGTCACGCAGAACGTGCACCCCACAGCGCATCCGGTTTGGGACGAGAGGCACAGGGTGACCTTGCCGCCCTCCGGCATCGCGACCGCCTCGACGCTGGTTCCGTCGGCCAGCCTGAAGAGGAGCTTGTGGGACCCGTCCCGACTGGATGTGGTCGCGACCACCTCCGGCTCGGCGAGGGAGAAGAGCGACGAGAGCCTGCTGCGCAGGTCCTTGGGCAGGTTGCTCATCTCGTCGAAGCCGGAGACGTTGCGCGTCACGATCCAGTGGGCCACCTGGCGGGCGCGGAAGGGCCGGTCGACCTCAGGAGCGACCAGAGCGCAGATCTCCGCGCTCGCGAGTCCGATCAGATTGGCCCGGTCCGGGGCGGCGACGATCATCGGCGCAGGCCGCGGTCAGTCGCTGCCCCCGGCCGGGCCCTCGGGTGTCGGTCGGGACGCGGACGGCAGGGAGCGGTGACGGGTGGGGGAGATCCCGAGCCGGGTGAGCAGGCGGGCATCGGTCGGGCTGATGCGATACTTGACCTTCTCTGCCGTCGGGTCGACGTGGATGTGGAGCGACGAGGCCTCCACCGGGCTGCCGCCCTCGTCCCGGCAGACCAGTGCGGCCTCCATCAGCATGACCGCATCCCAGCCGCCCTCCTTCAGCTCCTTGAGGCAGGCGGAGACCTCCTCCGAGTTCACGATCGAGCCGTGCACGGCGCCTCCCAGACGCTTGAGCAGCTCGTGCAGCTTCTTGGTCCGTGACTCCACGAGGACTCCCTCCGCAAGTCAAAAAACCCTCCCCGGCGAGGCAATCTTCCCGGCTCGACAGTCGCCGGGCGCCGAGAGCATACTGCAGCAATGGTCCCCCCTTCGCTGCCCCAGCTCGAGCCTCTCTGCGGAGACGCTTCGAGCAGACGCTACCATCGTGCCCGGTTTCCGACCAGCCGCACCTTGATCAGGGTGGAGTACCCGGCGCACGACCAGGGCCGCCTCGCAAGGGATCTGGAGACGGCAGCCTGGCTCGGCCTGCGCGGGCTGCGGGTCCCGGCGGTGCTGGCGCGAGACAGCACGGGGATCGCCGCCCTGCTCGAGGACTTCGGACCGGCCGACGCCGCCGACGCCCTGTCCGTGATGGTCGGCGTCGACCGCCTCGCGGCAGTCGAGCGACTGCTGATTCCCCTGCAACGGTTGGCCGCCGTGCCGGTCGAGGACCTGCCCCCGTGGAACCCCCCTCTCGACTTCGATCGGCTCCGCTGGGAGCTCGCCGGATGGGAGCTGTGGTGGGTCGTCGATCGCAAGGGCCGGCGGCCGACCGGGGCCCTCACCGAGTGGCTCGATGCACTCGCCCGGCAGGTCGCGGACCATCCGCGTCGGGTCTGCCACCGCGACTACCACCTCAACAACCTCTTCCTGCTTCCCGACGGCGAGGTCGGCGTGATCGACGCCCAGGACGTGCTGGTCGGTCCCGACACCTACGACCTGGCCTCGCTGCTCGGCGAGCGTGCACTGCCCGGGCTGCTGCCGGCGGCGGATCGCCACCGGGCAGCCACCCGGTGGGCGGAGCTGACCGCCGCAGCTCCAGGCTGGGAGCGGCGCCTCGAGCTGACCGGGCTCCAGCGCGGGCTGAAGGTGATCGGGACCTTCGCCCGTCTTGAGGCGTGCGGGCGCACGGGCTACGAACGCTGGCTCGCGGACCTGCTGCCGAGGGTCGCGTCCCGGGCCGCGGCTGCAGGGGCGCCGGCCTTGGTCACGGACCTTCTGCTAGACTGCTGACCGGAGGATCGCGACATGCTGTTGCTGTTCGGAAGCCTCGGACTGCCAGAGCTGCTGATCATCCTCCTGATCGTGGTGGTGCTGTTCGGCGTCAACAAGCTGCCCAAGCTCGGGCGCGGGCTCGGAGAGGGCATCCGCAACTTCAAGGACTCGGTCAAGGGCGGAGAGAAGGCCGACGACGAAGAGGCCGGCGACGGCGCCGGCCCCAAGTCGTCGTAGCGCGCCGCGCCGCTACTTCAGCTCGATTCGGCTTCCGACCCCGACCGGCCGCCAGCCGTTGGTGATCTTCACCGTCGAGTAGTGCTCCTCGACCGTCAGGACACCGAGCTCGCCCACCACCAGCCGCGGCATGCCCTCAGCCGGGTTCGGGTGGAAGATGGTGGCGAACTGCCCCGGGTAGACCCCGTCGGCACGACCGAGGTCGATCATCGCCAGGAAGTTCGGACCGGCGTCGATGACGTCGTCGCGGGTGTAGACGATGTAGCCGGTCGGCAGCCCGTTCGGGGCGTCGCAGCGGGTGGTGCGCTCGGGGGAGACCACCAGCGGAACCGGCACCGGCTCGAACGGCTGCAGGAGATCTCCGATCCAGATCGGATCGCAGGCGTAGACGATCTCGGCGATGCTCGTGTGCTCCTGGGCGCACAGCACGCGCATCTGGCCGAGCTGGCGGTAGATGGTGCCCATGGCGGCATCGGAAACCGGGTGGCTCAGATCCCGCTCGCGCCGCATCACGAAGAAACGGTCGCCGGCGCCGACACCCTCGGCGGTGCCGCCGTTCACGTAGACGATGTCGCCCTCCGAGAAGGAGTCCTGGAAGTCCATCAGCTCGGCCGACACGATGGTGAAGGGGAAACCGCTTTCGTCATGGTAGATCCGCGCGAAGCAGTAGACGTCGGCCGAGGTGCCGAGCGGATACGGCTCACCCTCGGGGGCGTCGCCGAAACCCTCCTCCTCGGGCGGCAGGGCCGTCACCGTCTCCTCGGGAACGACCGGCTGCTCCACCACCGGAACCTCCACCGGCTGGACCGCGATGTCGATCACGATCGGATCGCCGGGGTAGATCCAGTGCGAGTCGCGGATGTACGGGTTGCGTTCCCAGATCTGTGGCCACAGGTAGGGATCCCCGAGGTACCGGGCCGCCAGGTCCCAGAGGGTGTCGCCCCGCTCCACGATGTGGATCCGGGCGCCCTCGGGGAAGTCGGTGGGAGGGTTGTACGGCGTCCAGTGGTCGCCTCTCAGCTGGAGCGGCCGGGGCGGGGGAGACACCGCCTGGGCCGCGACCAGCGCCGGCAATGCTGCCGCGATGATGGCCACTGCGATCGACTTTCTCATTGGCCTTCTCCCCGCATGTGGAACCGAGAACAAGATTACTCCACCGTGTTCTCATCGTCAACAGCCGGCGGATTGGCCGGCGGATTCTTCTTTTCAAAGGCGATTCGGAGCTCCTCGACTTTGGCCTCCATGTCGGTGATCATGGAGTCAACTCGAGCCATATCAGGGTATTCCGGGAAGTTCTCTTTGAGGTATTCGAGCCGCCACAGGGCCCCATGCCAACGCCGGATTTTGGCGTAAAACTCGGCGACCATCATCTCGTGCTCTGCCAGGGTCCCGCGCAATACCGCGATCCGCTCACGGGCCTCGGGGGCGTGCTGTGAGTTCGGATAGAGGTTCACCAACTGCTGGTAGGAAGCGATCGCCTCCCGCGCCGGAGTCAGGTCGCGATCCGGTCGGACCTTCCTCACCGTGTGGGTCGTGCCGAGCATCAGGAGAGCATAATCGCGGTCGGGGTCGTTGGGGTACCGGTTGGCGAAGTCCTTGTACCGCAGCCTCGCCTCGGTGAGGCTCTGGCTGTCCTGGCGCGCGGCGAAGGTGTCCGCGACCCGAAGCGCGGCCTTGTGCCCCAGGGGGTCGTTGGGGAAGGTGTCGTAGACGAAGGAGAAGATCTGTCTCGCGTCTTCGTACTTGCGGTCCTGGTACAGCGCCTCGGCGCGGTCGAACATCTCCTGCTTCTCCAGCCCGGCGAGCTCCTGGATCATCTTGTCTTCGGTGGTCGCGGTCCGGCACGCGGCGAAGCCGGCCAGGATCGCCGCTGCGGCAATGAACGGGAGCATTCTCTTCATGTCGTCAGAGCCTCCGAGGTCGCCCGCCGCAGCTCGTCCAGGGCACGAGCCCGATCGCGGGCGCCGAATATCGCGCTGCCGGCCACCAGGGTGGTGGCGCCGGCGGAAACCAGCTCCGGGGCAGTGCCGAGGTCGACCCCGCCGTCGACGGTGACGTCGATCACGTCGCCCCCGGGAAGTCCGCGCAGGCGACGGATCTTGCCAACCGAGTCGGGGATGAAGGCCTGCCCGCCGAAGCCGGGGTTGACCGACATCACCAGGACGAAGTCGATCCAGGCAAGCGCCTCCGAGAGTGCGGCCAGGGGTGTCGCCGGGTTGAGGGCGACGCCCGGGGCGATCCCCCGCTCCCGGATCGCGGTCAGCGTTCGATGCAGGTGCGTGCAGGTCTCGACGTGGACCGCGATCCGCGCGACGCCGGCTTCGGCGAGCCCGGGCAGCAGCGCGTCGGGGTCGGTCACCATCAGGTGCGCGTCCAGGGGCACCCTGCAGTGCGGCGCGAGCGCCGCGACCACCGGCGGACCGAACGTGAGGTTGGGAACGAAATGGCCGTCCATGATGTCCAGGTGCAGGAGGTCGGCGCCGGCCCGCTGGACCTCGTCGACCTCTTCGGCGAGGCGCGCGAAGTCGGCCGACAGCAGTGACGGTGCGATGCGGACCGTCACTGGCTCACCCACAGGGTCACGATGTCCGACCGGGACAGCGGGCTGCCCGCGGGCGGATACTGCTGGAGCACCGTCCCACCGGCGATACCGGGGTAGGCGACCCCGTGGACCTGCCCGATCCTGAGCCCCGCCCGTCGCAGAAACGACTCGACCGTCGCGGACGGCTGCGACACCAACGACGGCGTCACCCACAGCTCGCGCCTCGGCGTGGTGTTGACCAGCAGCCCGACGCCACTCCCCGGGGGCACCTCGGCACCGAGCGGAGGGTCGCCGGCGAGCACGGTGTTGCCGGCTGCCTCCCCCACCACCCTCGCGGTGTGTGTCAGTCGGAGCCCGAGCTGGTCGAGCGCCCGCTCTGCGCCCTGCAGCGACTCGCCCTCCATGCCCGTGAGGGCGATTCGCTGACTGCCGAGGCTCAGCCTGACGCGGACCGTCGATCCGGTCTTGACGTGGAAGCCCGGGTGCGGGTTCTGGGCGCCGATGGTCCCGGGCGGCACGTCGGCGGTGAAGACCCCGTCGCTGTCGACCTCGAGCGCGAGCCCGACATCGTGGGCGGAACGGAGAGCCTCGTCGACGGTCGACCCGCGCAGGTCGGGGACCGTGAGAGTGCCCATGTGCAACGTGTGAACGAGGGCGAACCAAAAGGTCACCCCTGCAACCACGAGAAACGCCAGGGCTGCCAGCAGACGGCCTACCATCCGCCTGAATGTACCACGCGGAGCAGGCCCTGCGTGGCCTTCGGCGTGAGCCCCGTCACCCCGGGAACTGCTCGGGCCACGGGCGGGACGGGGCCGAAGCTCGCTGCCGCAGGTGCGCAGGCAAGGCGGGGCTCTTGGCAGGTGCGTCCGAGCTCGTGGGCCCGGTCCGCGCTGTGTGATCCGGCGCGGGTCAGGGCGAGCTGCCGCCGTGGAGGGCCTTGTAGACGCTCTCGGGCAGCACCTTGACGATGTCGTTGAAGAGCACCACCACCATCAGCAGGATCAGGAGCACGAAGCCGACCTCGAGGATGCGCTCCTTGACCCGGATCGAGAGGTCGCGGCGGATGGTCGACTCGAAGCCGATGATCGTGAGGTGACCGCCGTCGAGGATCGGGATCGGCAGCAGGTTGAAGATCCCGAGCTGGAGCGAGATCAGGCCGAGGAACCAGATCAGCGGGCGGATGCCGCTCCGCGCGGCGTCGCCCGAGATGCGGGCGATGTCGATCGGCCCCGAGACCTGGCGCATCGACGTCTTGCGGGTCACGAGGCGGCCGATCACCCTGAAGGTCTCGCCGGTCATGCGCCACGATTCGAGCGCTCCGGCGCGGACCGAGGCGAGCGGCCCGAGCTTCCGGAGCTGAGTCGGGGAACACCACCGGAATGCCGATCTTGCCCTCCCCGGCTTCGTCCCGAGGTGTCACCGCCACCGTTCTCGCGGACCCGTCCCTGTCGACGGTGCAGCTGGAGCGCCTCGCCGGGACGGGGCGAGATCAAGCGGATGAGATCGTAGAACTGACGTACCGGCTCGCCGTCGATCGCGGTCACGCGATCACCGGGCTGGAGCCCGGCGCAGCTCGGCCGGCGAGTTCGGGCCGCACCGCGCGGATGGTGGCGTCGAGGGGCGGCAGCGAGGCCGGAGTATCCGAAGCCGTATCGCGTGACGCGGCGGGGCGTGATCGGAATCCGAAGATCGTCGCCGCCGCGGGACACGGTCAGGGTCGACCTCGTGGCCGCCGGAGGTCAGCATCTGGGTTTCCAGGTCGCGCCAGCTCGAGATCGGGTCGGCGTCGATCGCGACCACAGGTCTCCCGCCGCGAGCCCCGCTTCGGCCGCCGGAGAGCCGGGCTCGACCCATCCCACCACGGCGGCCTCGTCCTGGTAGGCCGGGACCTCGATGCCGATCAGGAACGCGAGCGCGATGAAGCCGACCGCAGCGACCAGGTTGGTCACCGGGCCGGCCAGCAGGATCAGCGCCCGCTTCCACCGCGGGAGCAGCTCCGGTTCGACCTCCTCGTGGCGCCGGACACCGAGGACTCGTCGGGCCGAGCCCGACGATCCGGACGTAGCCGCCGAACGGCACCAGGCTGAGGCGGTAGTCGGTTTCGCCCCCTGCGGACGCCCCACAGCCGGCGGCCGAACCCGACCGAGAACACCTCGACCCGGGCGCCCGAGCAGTCGAGCGACGAGCGAAGTGGCCGAACCTCGTGGAGGACCACCAGCACGCCGAGCACGAAAACGAAGGCCAGCAGATTCACCAACATCGCCATTGCGAACGACCTCAGTCCCCCAGGGTATTTCCCGAGCCGCTCCTGGGCCAGACCGGCGCGCCTCGCGGTCGAGCCTCAAGAGCCTGCTCGACGAGCTGTCGAGCGGCCGGTTGCGGCCCGCCCACGCTCGTCCATCACCGCCTCGACCGTGTCCGTGATTGCCGGTGAAGCGGCAGTCCGCCGGAGAGAAAGCGGCCGACCGCGGCCTCGTTGGCGGCGTTCAGCACCGCGGGCATCTCGCCACCGGCGTCGAGCGCGGCCCGGGCCAACCGGAGGGCCGGGAAACGCTCCGGGTCGGGCGCCTCGAAGGTCAGGGTCGCCGACGCTCGACCAGGTCGAGCGGCGGCATCGGCGAGGGCAGACCGCTCGGGCCAGGCGAGGGCGTAGAGGATCGGGAACCGCATGTCGTTGACCGAGAGCTGGGCGATCAGCGTGCCGTCGACGTACTCGACCAGCGAGTGCACGAGGCTCTGCGGGTGGACGACGACCTCGATCTCGTCGCCCGGCGAGGCCGAAGAGGTGGTGGGCCTCGATGATCTCCAGACCCTTGTTCATCATCGTCGCCGAGTCGACGGTGATCTTCGGGCCCCATCGACCAGGTCGGGTGGGCCAGGGCGTCGGCGAGCGTCGCGCTCCGGATCCGCTCCGCCGACCAGGTTCGGAACGGGCCGCCGGAGGCGGTCAGGAGGAGTCCTCCGCACGGACCCGGCGGGGCCGACCCGCAGTGCCTGGTGGATCGCGTTGTGCTCGCTGTCGACCGGGAGGATCTCCGCGCCGGAACGGTGCGCGGCAGCGGTGACGAGGTCGCCGGCGACCACCAGGGTCTCCTTGTTGGCGAGGGCGATCGGGATCCCGGCCTCGACCGCCGCCAGGGTCGAGGCGCAGCCCGACCGAGCCGACCAGCGCGGCGACCAGGAGGTCGATCTCGGGAGCGCAGGCTGCCTGCGACCAGGCCCTCGGCACCCGACGCCACCTCGAGGCCGGGGAGCTCGCGGCGCAGCTCCGCCGCGTCGCCGGCGTCGGCCACCGCGACCAGCTTCGGCCGGTGGCGGACGATCTGGGCCCGCAGCAGCTCGAGGTTCGCTCCCGGCGGCCAGGGTGGCCACCCGGAAGCGTTCGGGGAACGACTCCACCACGTCGAGCGTCGAACGGCCGATCGAGCCGGTCGAGCCGAGAACCGCGAGTCGCTTCACGGCAGCAGGCCTGCCACCAGCAGGTAGGCGAGGACGGCGGCGCCGCAGTAGAGCAGGCTGTCGGTGCGGTCGAGCATTCCGCCGTGGCCGGGCAGCAGACCGGAGGAGTCCTTGACCCCGACGTCGCGCTTGAACTGCGACTCGACCAGGTCGCCGAGCGGCGCCACGACGGCGAGCACGGTCGCCAGTCCGAGCACGTGCGGCCACGGCAGAGCGAGGCCGAGGCCCCAGGCAACCAGCGCGGCTGCCAGGTACGAGGTCGCCACGATCCGCCGGCCAACCCCTCCCAGGTCTTCTTGGGGCTGATGCGGGGGGCCATCCGGTGTCGTCCGAAGGTACGCCCGACGTAGTAGGCGCCCGAATCGCCGACCCAGATCACGGCCAGGAACAAGAGCAGCAGCCCGATCCCGCGGTTCTCCGCGGGCCAGGTTCTGAGCCACCCGAGGCAGGCGGTGCAGGTGCCGACGAAGGTGACGACGAAGGTCGCGACCGCGGAGCCCGCGAGCGCGCCCCGCGGGCGATCCGGGGCCAGCAGCCTCGCCGCCGGGAGCACGCAGGCCGAGGCGGTGAGCGCCACCAGCAGGGCCGCCGGGCCCACGGTCCAGGCGGCGGCAAGGGTCGCGGCAAGCAGGCTGAGGGGCAGCCACCGGCCGCACTGCACGCCGGCCCCGCGGGCCATCGTCAGCAGCTCGTCGGCGGCGAGCAGGACACCCGCGCCGAGCACGGTGAGGAACACCCATGGCGGCAACCAGAGAATCGTCCCGAGGACGACCGGAATGCCGACCGCGGCAACCGCTTCACGCGCCAGCACGGTGCTCTCCGGCCGGGGCCGGCGATCCGTCTTCGTCGGCGAGACCGCCGAACCGTCGCTCGCGCCGCTGGTAGTCGACCAGCGCCGTGAGCAGCTCCAGGGGGCCGAAGTCCGGCCACAGCACCGGGCTGAAGTAGATCTCCGCGTAGGCGATCTGCCACAGCAGGAAGTTCGACACCCGCTGCTCGCCGGAGGTCCGGATGAGGAGATCGGGATCCGGACCAGGGGCGGTGTCGAGCCTGGCCGCGAGCCACGCCTCGTCGAGCGCCTCCGGGTCGAGGCGGCCGGAGAGCGCCTCTCGGGCGGCGGCCTGCGCGACTCCGACCAGCTCCTGACGCCCCGAGTAGTTGAGCGCGATCTGCACGGTGGTTCCCGAGCAGTGGGCGGTGGCCTCGATCGCGTGCTCGATCCGGCGGCGGACGGCAGGCTCCAAACGGTCGGTCCGGCCGAGGGTCCTCAACCTCAGGTTGTTGTCGACGAAGCGGTCGAGCTCGCGGTCGATGTAGTCCTTCAGCAGCGCCATCAAGGTCTGGACCTCGGCCCGCGGCCGCTTCCAGTTCTCGGTCGAAAAGGCGTAGAGGGTGAGGAAGGGAATCGCGAGGCGGGCGGTGGTCTCGAGGGTCGACTGGACCGCCCGGATGCCGGCCCGGTGGCCCTCGACCCGCGGAAGGTGGCGGGCGCGAGCCCAGCGTCCGTTGCCGTCCATGATCACCGCGAGGTGACTGGGCATCTTCCCCGGGTCGAGCTGCTCGAGGACGCGACGTTCCGGACTGCCCTGCGGCGCGACCGTATCCCAGGACCGCATCGTGCTCCTTTGAACGCGGGAGTCTACCACAGGGGCCGCTCGCGACCGGCGGAGCGGCGCACCCGCGTGCGGTTCCCGGCCGCAGCCGCGACCGGCCGGTAGTGCACGCGCTCGAGGGTGAGCCCTTCGGGCGGAGCGGTCCAGACCGGCGCCCCGGCGAGCGGCCGGTCGATCAGCCGGGCGAGGTCGGCGACCGATCGTCGTCCCCAGCCGACCTCGAACAGCGCCCCGACCATTCGGCGGACCTGGTAGCGCAGGAACCCATCCCCAACGAAGCTCAGCGTCAGACCGTCGGCGCCGACCCGGAGCTCGACCTGGTCCAGGGTGCGCACGGTCGGACCCTGGGTCGGGTCGGTGACGGTGAACGACGCCATGTCGTGCCGTCCCGCGAGCAGTCGTGCGGCGTCGGTCATGGCGCCGAGGTCGATTGGACGCTGCACCACCGCACGGCGGAGGCCGACCCACGGCAGCCCGGAACGACGCCAGCTCGCCCGGTAGGCGTAGACCTTGCCGGTCGCGCTGCGCCGAGCATGGAAGTGGTCGCCGACCCGCCGTGCCGAGCGCAGGCGCAGATCGGGAGGGAGGGTGTCGGCCAGGGCCCGGCCGAGATTCGCGATCGGGATCGCGACCGTGAGATCGGCGTGGGCGACCTGGCCGGCGGCATGGACGCCGGCGTCGGTCCGGCCCGCACCCACCACCGCCACCGGAGCGCTCACGACCCGTTCCAGCGCGGCCTCGAGCTCGCCCTGGACCGTGCGACCGTCGGCCTGCCGCTGCCAGCCTCGGAAGCCCGAACCCAGATAGGCGACGGTGAGCTTCACCCGCTGGTCCATCGCGGGTATCCTCGCACGGAGATGCCAGGGAGGGAACTGCAATGATCGCGGCTGTGGCAATCCTGGTCGCGGGTACCATCGCGGTGCCCTCCGAGCTCGGGTACTTCCCCGGTCCCTACTACGACGCCCAGGGTCGAGAGTACCTCCAGCAGCGGGCGCTGCGCGCCTGGCCGGCGCCTTCGGCTCTGGTCGATCTGTGGCACGACGGGACCCTCGACGAGCCGCGCCGGGTGGCGCTGCTGCTCGGTGCAGCGGCCTTCCACGACCCCGTGCTGCTCACGGTCTACGCCGACGCGGCGCGACACGGAACGCCGCGAGAGCGGCAGGCTGCCGCCTACGGCTACCGGGATCTGCTCGGCGACGCCCTGCCGGACGTGCGAAGCGGGGTCTCCGAACAGGACGGCCTCAGGCTCGCACGTGAGATCCGGTCGGTCGCGACGACCCTCGAGCGGGCCGACCTGGTGGAGCTGTGGCTGGCCTCCGCCCTCAGGGCCGACGGCGTCGACCTGCCGGATTGGAGCGGGGTGGTGCTGCAGAGGTCGGTGCCGGTCTGCATCCGTGGCGCCTCGGTGGTGGCCCGTGCGGAGGACCTTTCCGAGGTCATCGGCGCGTATCGGCGGGCACGGTCGCTCCAGGCACGGGCGCAGCTTCTGCGCTTGATCGAGGCCCTCGGCCTGCGCCGATTCCTGGTTTCGCCGGGCGGACGTCGTCCGGTGTGGCGGCCCGACGACGTGTACGGCGACGGCTTCATCCGCCTCGACCGTTGGCTCGACGACGTGTGCCGGACCGACGACCCGCGGGAGCTGCTGGCCGCCGGTTTCGCCGAGCTCGGCCTGAGCGGGACCGACCCCTTCGGCGCCGACGCGTGCGCGGCCTGGTGGTCGGTCCTGGAGCGCGGCGACCCGGCCTGGTGGTCCACCGCGGCCAGCCAGCTCTACCGGTGCGGAGCGCCCTACGTCGAGCTCGAGGTGCTGCAGGCGGAGAGCCCCCGCAACCGGCAGCGTCGGGAGATCCTCAAGTCCTGGCACCAGAAAAGGATGGAGGAGATGCGCGGAGCCCGTTGACCGCGCGCGACCTTCGATCGGCTGCTTTTCGAGCTCGAGCTGTCTTTTCTTTACTTTCAAGCGATTCATGGGTTCCCGCTTCTTTCTTGACATGAGGGGTGTATTTCGCCGCCCGGAGGGGGGTACCGTCAGCTGGAGGGGTACGGTGACGGTTGACGAACAGTCCCTGCGGCTCGCGGCCCGCTTCGCGCGCTGTGCCGGCTTCGATGCCGCGACCGGGCTTCCCAACCTGCGCCACTTCCTGGTCGCCCTCGAGCGCGAGCTGGCGAGGGCTCGGCGCCGGCGAGAGCCGGTTGCGGTCCTGGTGGTGGAGGCGGCCCCCGACGCGCCGATCGCCGAGTGGGCGGTGGCGGTCGCGGCGCAGGTCCGCAGCGAGGATGTGCTGGCCCGGATCGGGGAGCGACGGCTCGGGATTCTGGTGACCGCCCATGAGCCTGCCGCGGCGAGGCGGATCGCGAAACGTCTGCACGATGCGATCGACCCCCCTCCCGCCGGCGTCGGAGTTCGGCTGGTGTTGGACGGTGCCGAGCAGGACGCGGTGCGGGTGCTGGCCGACGCGGTGACTGCGCTCGACCGGACCCTCGGGGTCCAGCACCGCATCGACCTCGAGGACGGCACCCTCCTGCTGGCGTGAACCTGCTTCGGGGGTGATCCGCCGCGGGCGGCGGCACGGTACAATCTCCCCATGCTCGAGCTGGTCTACGAGGAGGGTGGCGCGACCCACCGGGTGCCGGTGCGCCGCCGGGTGTCGCTCGGTCGGTCGAGCGACAACGACGTCGTCCTGCGGGACTTCTCTGTCTCCCGCCACCACGCGCGGATCGACGTCGAGGACGGCGTCGCGACCATCTTCGACCTCGACTCGACCAACGGCGTCAAGGTGAACGACGCGTTCGTCACGTCCTCGCCTCTGACCGCGGGCGATCACCTCGTCGTCGGCAGCTTCACCCTGCTGGTCGAGGATGCCTCGGGTCAGACCGACGGCCTGTCGTCGGCGACCTATCTGAGGCCGCTCAAGGAGTTCAACGACGACTACGGCCTCGAAGGAACGGCGCAGCAGTCCTCCTCGCGGGAGGTGGGGGGCCGCGAGCGAGTGTTCGAGATCCTGGCCCAGGTGGCCAAGACCCTGCTCCAGGTGGAGGAGCTCGAGCCGGTGCTCGACAAGGTGATGGACGTCGTGTTCGAGCACCTGCTGGTCGACCGCGGCTTCATCGTGCTGTTCGACGAGGACGGCGAGCCGCGCCTCGAGCTCTACCGGACCCGCGAGTCGGGCGGCGACGAGGCCCCGGAGGTGCCGATCTCCAGACCATCCTCGACATGGTGACCCGCCAGAAGGTGGCGCTGCTGACCCACGACGCCCAGGCCGACCAGCGTTTCGAGGCCGGACGAGTCGATTCGCATCCACCAGATCCGCTCGGCGATGTGCGCGCCGCTGTGGCACCGCGACAGGGTGATCGGGGCGATTCACGTCGACTCGCCGCTGCACGTCGGGTCCTTCTCGACCGGCGACCTCGACCTGCTGACGGCGCTCGCCAACTACGCCGCGGTCGCGATCGAGCGCGCCCGGCTCAACGAGCGCATCCGTCGTCAGCAGATCGAGCGCACGCGACTCGAGCGCTACCACTCGCCGGCGGTGATCGAGGCGGTGCTGGGCGCCCCCGAGCGCGAGGAGTCGAACGTCACCCTGCGGGAGACCTCGATCCTGTTCGCCGACATCGTCGGCTTCACGCCCCGCTGCGAGATCGCTCCCGCCGGAGGAGGTCGCGGCCTTTCTGAATCAGTTCTTCTCGCTCGCCGCCGACTCGATCTTCGAGTTCGGCGGGACCCTCGACAAGTTCATCGGCGACGCGGTCATGGCGTTCTTCGGGGCGCCGCTGCCGCAGCAGGACCACGCCGAGCGCGCGGTGCGGTCGGCAATCGCGATCCTGAAGGCGGTTCGGGGCTGGAACGCCGAGCGGGCGCTGGCCGGGCTCGAGCCGGTCGAGATCCGGATCGCGATCAACTCCGGACCGGTGGTTGTCGGCGACATCGGCTCGGCCAGACGGGTCGACTACACCGTGCTCGGCAACACGGTCAACGTCACCGCGCGCCTCGAGGAGTTCGTCGCGACCCCGAATCAGGTCGTGATCGGCGAGGCGACCCAGGCTGCCGTCGCCCACCTGTTTCCCACCGAGCACCTCGGCAACTTCCAGCTCAAGGGCCTGAGCCGCAAGATCGCCGTCTACCGGGTCGCACTGGAGGAGATCAGCCGGGTCGACCTGGAGGCCTGATGCGGCTCGACGAGCTCATCTTCGTCACCTCCAACCTGGGCAAGCTGCGCGAGGCCGAAGAGGTGCTGGGCGTGAAGCTGGAGCACAGCGCGCTCGACCTGCCGGAGGTGCAGTCGCTGGATCTCGAGGAAGTGGTACGGGCCAAGGCTTCGGCCGCGTTCGACCGGCTCGGGATGCCGGTTCTGGTCGAGGACACCTCGCTCGAGCTGGTCGGGATGGGGGGGTTCCCGGGCCCCTTGGTGCGGTGGCTGCTGGCCAGCGTCGGACCGGCCGGAATCTGTCGGGTGGCGCAGACCTTCGGCGATCCCAGGGCGGTGGTCCGCTGCCTCGCGTGCGCCACCGACGGCTCGACCGAAAGGGTCGGGCTCGGCGTCGTTCGAGGGGTCATCGCCGAGGCACCTCGCGGCGCGAGCGGGTTCGGGTGGGATCCGGTCTTCATCCCGGACGACGGCGACGGACGCAGCTACGCCGAGATGGACGAAGGCGAGAAGAATGCGATCTCCCACCGCCGCCGCGCCCTGCTCGCCCTCCGCGACGTACTGACGGCGGAGGGATAACCATCGAGCCCCGTCCCACCCGGTTGAACCGCGAAAACACGAAGAGCGCCAAGTGTTCGGGAGGAGAGCACGCTGAAGAGGTCGAAGGCCTGATCGATCAGAGCTACTTCGGTCACTCGACAGGTCGGGCGGGCTGGCGCCACATCCGAGGCCTCCGGTCCGAGCGGCTCACCTCCTCCCTGCCCTCCCTTCGCGTCCTTGGCGACTTCGCGGTTCAATCGGGCGGCGGGCGTCGGGACCGGACCGGCGACGCTGCTCCGTACCTCGCCGCGAGCAGCCGAGCGAGCCCGTCGTCATCGCTATGCGAGGACGACTGGGGGAGCAGGCTGATCGGGGCGAGTCACAAGCCCGAATGGGCGCCGTACCTCGCCGCGAGCAGCCGAGCGAGCCCGTCGTCATCGCCATGCGAGGACGACTGGGGGAGCAGGCTGATCGGGGCGAGTCACAAGCCCGAATGGGCGCCGTATCCCGGACCGGCCGTCCGTCGCCCGCTGCCCGAACCCGGCACCGGTCCCGGCGGCGTTCCCACCCGGGGGGCGGGCAGACGGGGGGCGGGAAGCGGCGTCGGGCCTCACGGGCAACGCGACCCGGTGCCGGGCCGTGCCTCCGTGGTTTGTCCCGTCCGCGGTAGACTCCGTCGGTGCGCGACGAGCTGATCTCCCGGCGCGGGTCCGAGATTCGCGGCATGTTCGGTCGCATCGCCCACCGCTACGACCTGCTCAACCGGCTCCTCTCCCTGGGGCGGGACCGAGCGTGGCGGCAGCGCGTGGCGCGACGACTGGGCGAGGCCCGTGCAGGTCTGGTGCTCGACGTCTGCACCGGGACCGGGGACGTCGCGCTGGCGCTCGGCGACGGCGTGGTCGGCAGCGACTTCTGCCTGCCGATGCTGTCGCTGGCCCGCCGAAAGGCCGCCTCAGCACGGCGACCACTGCCGCTCTTCGCCGCCGACGCACTTCGCCTGCCGCTGCCCGACCGGGTCGCGGACGCGGTCACGGTCGCGTTCGGGGTCCGCAACTTCGAGCGTCTCGAGGACGGCATCGGGGAGCTTTACAGGGTGCTGCGGCCGGGCGGGTTGCTGCTGGTGCTCGAGTTTTCGCGGCCCTCGGGGCCGCTCGGCCCGCTGCTCGGGTGGTGGGCAGGGGCGGTACCGCCGCGGGTCGGGCGGCTGATCTCCGGCGATCGGGAAGCGTACAGCTATCTACCGGCGTCGGTGGGTGAGTTCCCCGACACCGCCGCCTTCTGTGGCACGCTGTCCGCGGCGGGTCTGGAGGCGGTGTACGCCCGGCGCCTGACTGGAGGCGTCGCGACCCTCTACGAAGGGACGCGACCGGAGGAGGTCGACGGTGGTGGATGACGGCAAGCTCCTCAACGGAGCCAGGATCGGCAAGGAGATCCAGGCCGAGGTCGAGGCCGAGGTCGAGCGGCTGAAAGCCGACGGGATCCGGCCGCAGCTGCACGTGGTGCTGGTCGGCGAGGACCCGGCGTCCCAGGTCTACGTCGGCTCCAAGGCGAAGACCTCGGCGGAGCTCGGGATGGCGTCACAGACCCACATCCTGCCGGCCTCCGCCGCCCAGCGCGAGGTCGAGTCCCTGGTCGACCGGCTCAACGACGATCCCGAGGTCGACGGCATTCTGGTCCAGCTGCCGCTGCCCAAGGGCTTCGACGCCCACGCGGTGCTGGAGCGGATCGACCCCCGGAAGGACGTCGACGGCTTCCACAGCGAGAATGTCGGCCTGCTCCAGCAGGGACGTCCGAGGCTGGTGCCGTGCACCCCCGCCGGAGTGATGGAGATGCTGCGTCGGGAAGGCATCGACCCCAAGGGGATGCGCGCGGTGGTGGTGGGTCGCTCCGACATCGTCGGCAAGCCGATGTTGATGCTGCTGCTGCACGCCCACGCTACCGTCACGGTGTGCCACTCGCGCACCCGCGACCTGCCGGCGGTCACCCGCGAGGCCGACCTGCTGGTGGCGGCGGTCGGGCAGCTCGCCCTGATCGGGGCCGACGGGGTGCGGGAGGGCGCGATCGTGGTCGACGTCGGCATGCACCGGGTGACCGACCGCGCCACCGTCGAACGGCTGTGGCCCGGCAACGACAAGAAGATGGCCGCCTTCGAGCGTCGCGGCGCGGTGCTCGCGGGGGACGTGGACTTCACCGCGGTCGCTCCCAGGGCGGCGCGGATCACGCCGGTTCCCGGCGGGGTCGGCCCGCTGACGATCGCGATGCTGATGTCGAACACCCTCCGCGCCGCGCGCCTGCGCCGCGGCCTGTAGGGAGGGCGGCCCGGAGGTCCGGCGGATGAGTCGCAGCGGCGCGAGCGGCGCGGCTCCACCGCCACCGGCGGCAGCGAGACGACCCGCTTCGCGAGGTCGGCGTGGTCGCGGGGCTCCCAGGAGGTACGGTGGGTGAGGTGACGGTCGGCGGGACACCCCCGTGCGTGGTCGGGCTGACCGGCGGGCTGGCGTCGGGCAAGAGCTCGGTCGCCCGGCTGCTGGCCGCCCGGGGCGTGCCGTGCCGCGATGCCGACGAGATCGTGCACCGGCTCTACGCGCCGGGGGCGGCGGGGACGGCGGCGGTCCGCGCCCTGTTCGGAGACCGGGTGCTGGATCCGGACGGCGGGGTCGACCGCGAGCGGCTCGGCGGGCTGGTGCTCGCGGACGACGGGGCGCGGACGGCGCTCGAGCGGGCGATCCACCCCCTGGTGCGGGCGGAGATCCGGGCCTGGCTGCAGGCGCTCGGCGCCCGTCGGCCCTCGGTGCCGGTCGCCGTGGTCGAGGCGGCGCTGCTGGTCGAGACCGGTTCCTTCCGGGACTACGACGTGCTGGTGGTGGTCTGGTGCCGGGCCGAGCAGCAGCTCGAGCGGGCGGTCGCCCGGGGCGTGTCCGAGGAGCGAGCGCGGGCCGTTCTCGCCGCACAGCTCCCGCTGGACGCCAAGCGGGAGGCGGCGGACGTGGTGATCGACAACTCCGGCGAAGCCGACGCGCTCGCCGCCGAGCTGGTGCGGGCGTGGGACGAGGTGGCGCGGCGCTGCGCGACGAGGGCGACCGGTCCGCCGACCTAGGCTCGGTCCAGTGCCGGCCGGCTCGGGAGGTGCGGGCTCATCCCGCGGGAGGCTCGAGCCACTCGGTCTGGTACTCGGTGGTGTTGGGCACCACGCACAGAAAGCGGACCGGGGCCTGGGCGCGGTTCTCGTACCAGTGAGCGATCCCGGCGGGAATCAGCAGGCAGTCCCCGGCGCGGACCGTGCGCTCGCTGTCGTCGAGCCCGATCACCATCTCGCCCTCGAGCACCACCTGCTCGTGCTCGATCGCGTCGTGCCGATGGCTCGGGATTCGGCCACCGGGGGCGATGGTGAAGCGGCGGGTGGCAAAGTGCGGTGCGCCGTCGCCGGGGCCGAGCAGAACCTGGATCGTGGTGCCCCGGGCCCGCGCGACCCGCTGCTCCTGAACCGTCGAGATCGGGCGGACCACCGGTCGGATACGGCCGTCGCTCATGCTCCACCTCCGCTGGTGCCATTGTACTGGTAGCATCGTGGCCATGTTGGAACGGCTGGTGGTGCGCAGCGTCGGGATCATCGACGCGGTGACGTTGGAGCCCGGGTCCGGGTTCGTGGTGCTCACCGGGGAGACCGGTGCCGGCAAGTCGCTCCTGGTCGAGTCGCTCAAGCTGCTGGCGGGTCAACGGGCGGCTTCGGAGATGGTCCGCTCGGGGGATGACCGGCTCACGGTCGAGGGCTGGTTCCGGGTCGGCCCCGGCCCGGGCCCGGAGGAGCTGCTCGCCGAGCTCGGCGTCGACCACGACGGCGAGCTGGTGATCCGGCGCGAGCTCACCTCCGAGGGTCGCGGCCGGGCGTGGCTCAACGACGTCCCGGTGACCGCCGGGTCCCTCCAGCGGCTGGCCCCCCACCTGCTGGCCATTCACGGCCAGCACGAGCAGTACGGCCTCGCCGACCCGGACGTCCAGTGTCGGCTGGTCGACGAGTACGGCGACCACGGCGAGTGTGTCGGCAAAGTGGCGGCGGCGTTCGCCGAGTGGGAGGAGACCGAGGCCGAGCGTCGCCGGCTCGAGGAGGCCCGCTCACGCCGTCGCGACCGGCTCGACGTGATCTCCTTCCAGATTGCCGAGATCGACGGGCTGGCTCCGGAGCCCGGCGAGGACGCGGCCCTGGCCGAACGCCGACAGGTGCTCCGCCACGCGGTGCGGCTGCTCGAGCTGACCACGGCGGTGCTCGAGCGGCTGGGTGAGGGAGAGCAGGTCGGCGTGGTCGACGAGCTCGCGCGGGCCGAACGCGAGGTCGCGGAGGTGGCGAGCTTCGGCCTTCCCCTGGACGGCGCCGCGGCCAGGCTCGGCGACGCACGGGTCGCGGTCGAAGAGGTGCTCCGCGAGGTCCAGGATCTCGCTGCGGGAATCCAGGAGGACCCGTCCGAGCTGGACGCGGTCGAGACCCGGCTCGCCCGGCTCGAGCAGCTCATGCTCAAGTACGGGTCGCCGATCGAGCGAGTGCTCGAGCATCGCGAGGCGCTGGTCGCCGAACGCGGGTCGTTGGAGCACGTCGAGGAGCGCCTCGAGGACGCGACCCGGGCGGCGCGGGACGCGCTGGAGGCGTACGCGCGCGAAGCCCAGGCCCTCGACGATGCCCGCAAGGAAGCCGGCCGGCGGTTGCTCGACACGGTGTCGACCGTGCTCGCCCGCCTCAACATGTCAGGAGCCGCGCTCGACTTCCGCTGGCAACCCCGTCCCGACCCGGCAAGCCCGCTCCAGCGGGACGGCCGCGGGGTCGCGTTCTCCGCCGCAGGGGTCGCGATCCCCGAGCTGCTGATCGCACCCAACCCGGGCGAAGAGCTCCGGCCGATGGCGAAGATCGCCTCCGGCGGAGAGCTGTCGCGGCTTCACCTCGCTCTGCGGACCGCCCTCAGAGGGCGCCGCCCGGGCGAGCGCCTGACGCTGCTCTTCGACGAGGTCGACTCGGGCCTGGGCGGAGCGACCGCGGCCGCCCTGGCGGGGCTGCTGGCCGACCTGGCGGCCTCGGACCAGGTGCTCGTGGTCACCCACCTGCCCCAGGTCGCGGCCCTCGCCGACTGTCAGTTCCGGGTCGAGAAGGTCTCCTCCGGCGGCCGGGCCGTCACCCGGGTCCGACGCCTCGCCGAGACCGAGCGCGCCGAGGAGGTGGCCCGCATGCTGGCTGGCGAGAGGCTCGGGGAGTCGGCCCTGGCCCACGCTCGGGCCCTGCTGGAGCGGTCATGAGACGCCGGCGACTGGAACGCCCCGAGGACCTCGCCGAGGCGGTCGCCGCGGTGGGCGGAGTGGTCGCGGCCGGAGGGGTGGTGCTGGTGCCGACCGAGACCTTCTACGGGCTCGCCGCCGACCCGTTTTCCGCCACCGGCGTGGCCCGGGTGTACGCGCTCAAGGGGCGGCCCCGGGTGCTGGCCCTGCCGGTGCTGTGCGCCGACTGGAGACAGGTCGAGGAGCTGGTCGAGGTGGCGCCGCACAACCGCGAGGTGCTCGAGAGGGTGTGGCCGGGACCGCTCACCGTGGTCCTGCGCAGCCGTGCCCGCGCGGCCTGCGCGCCGGGTGGGACCCTCGCGGTGCGGATCCCGGGCCTCGAGCTGCTGCGCGACCTCCTCGCACTGACCGGTCCGTTGACGGGAACCTCGGCCAACCGCCACGGTCTCGCCCCGGCCCGGCGGCCGGCCGCGGCGCTGGCCGCCCTCGACGGCAGGCCCGATCTGGTGCTCGACGGAGGCGCCACGCCAGGGGGCTCGGCAAGCACGGTGGTGGACCTGACGGTCGAGCCTGCGCGGGTGCTGCGTGGCGGGCCCCAGCCGTGGCCGGTGCAGGTTTGACAGGTTGTGGAAAAGGCTGTGGAAAACGCTGTGGAATTCTCGTTAAGCTCGTGTGAACCAAGTACTTCGGGCTCCCGCCCGTGCAACTGTGGGATTTCGTCAAACATCTTGAAATCAATAACTTAAATCTAAGCCCTTGATCCGCCGGTCGTTGCCACAGGGCCGGTTCGGAGCGATTCCCACAACTCACGGTCGCGCGGGGTTTTGGAGCCTTCTCCAGCGTTGCCGCTCGGGAACCCCTGTGGTAGCGTGGCCGTCCCCGCGCCGGCGGTGGCGAGACCACGCCCGGTCAGGCGGCGGGAGGGGGCACACGATGCTGATTCGGGACGTGTCGGGGATGCGGCCGCGGTTCGGACGACGCGTCTTCGTGGCGTCGAACGCGGTGATCGTGGGAGACGTGACCGTCGGTGACGACGTCTCGATCTGGTATGGGTGCGTGGTCCGCGGCGACATCCACTGGATCCGGATCGGAGCCCGCTCGAACCTGCAGGACGGGGTTCTCGTCCACGTTGAGAACCAGCTCTGCCCGACCCTGCTCGAGCAGGACGTGAGTGTCGGCCACGGCGCAATCCTCCACGGCTGCACCCTCAAGCGCGGGTGCCTGATCGGCGCCGGCGCGGTGGTGCTCAACGACGCGGTGATCGGCGAGGGTGCGCTGGTGGGCGCCGGGGCGGTGGTCCGCGAGGGCTTCGAGGTGCCTCCCCACTCCCTGGCCGCCGGTGTGCCGGCCACTGTCCGCCGCGATCTGCGGCCGGAGGAGCGCGAGCGCGTTGCCCGAGTCGCGGTCAACTACCTCGGGTACAAGAGCCGCTTTCTCGCCGGCGGTGCAGACGTGGCGATCGCCTCGGTCGACGAGCTGGAGCCGGAGGATGGACCATGATCCAGCGGGCACGGGGCACGCGCGACATCCTGCCGCCGGACTCGCGCCTGTGGGCGGCGGTCGAGGCGGAGGCGCACCGCGTCTTCGGCGGCTTCGGCTACGACGAGATCCGGCTGCCGGTGATGGAGCCGACCGAGCTCTTCGTGCGCGGGGTCGGCGAAGGCACCGACATCGTCGGCAAGGAGATGTACACCTTCGCCGACCGCAAGGGCCGCTCGCTCACGCTGCGTCCGGAGGGTACCGCCGGCGTGGCGCGGGCCTTCATCGAGAACGGCCTCGCCCAGCGCCCTCAACCGATCCGCCTCACGTACATGGGCCCGATGTTCCGCTACGAGCAGCATGCAGCGGGGCCGCTACCGGCAGTTCGCCCAGATCGGGCTCGAGCTGCTCGGCGCCGACTCGCCCGCTGCCGACGTCGAGGTGCTGCTCGCCCTGCACGCCTTCCTCGCCGCGCTCGGGTTCGACGACCTGGTGATCCTGCTCAACAACCTCGGCGATCCCGAGGACCGGCCGCGTTTCATCGCCGGGCTCAAGGGCGAGCTCCAGCCCCACCGCGACCAGCTCTGCTCGGACTGCCAGCGGCGCTGGGACGAGAATCCGCTGCGGATTCTCGACTGCAAGGTGCCGCGCTGCCGCGAGCTGGTGGCCGACACGACCCCGGTCGCCGAGGTCGTGTCCGAGGCGACCCGCGACCACGTCGACGCGGTCGAGGCCGGGCTCGCGGAGCTCGGGATCCCGGTCCGGCGCTCGCCGCGCCTGGTCCGCGGCCTCGACTACTACCTGCGGACGGTCTTCGAGGTGATTTCCCCCGGTCTCGGGGAGGACACTGTCCATCTGCGGCGGCGGCCGCTACGACCGGCTGATCTCCGACCTCGGCGGGCCGGCGGTCCCCGGGATCGGGTTCGCGATCGGCGAGGACCGGCTGATCGACGTCCTCCCCGCGGGATTCCGAGACCGGGTGCTGGGGCGGCCCTCGGCGGCTGCTGCTGCCGCTGGACAGCGCGGCGGGTGCGACCCGCTGCCTCGCCATCGCCCGCGAGCTCGGCGCCCGCGGCCTGGTCGCCCACACCGAGGTCACCGGCCGGTCGCTGAAGGCCGGCCTCAAGTGGGCGACCAAGATGGGCGCTGCGGCCGCGGTGATCCTCGGCGCGGCCGAGCTCGAGGCCGGCGCGGCTCTGGTCCGCGACCTCGTCGCCGGCAGCCAGGAGTCGGTGCCGCTGGGCGAGGTCGTGGAGCAGCTCGTCCGGCGACTGGGCTGACCGGGCGCGCGATACACTACGCGGCGCGCGCTCGGGCGCGCGGGGAGCGCGAGATGACCGTTTCAGCGTGGGACAGACCGTGGTGCGGATCGCTCGGCCGCGCCGACCTCGGACGCACCGGTCGAGCTGGTCGGCTGGATCCGGCGCCGGCGGGATCTCGGCGGCCTGGTCTTCGTCGACCTCCGGGACCGCAGCGGAATCGTGCAGCTGGTCTTCGAGGACGCCCTGCGCGAGGCCGGCGGCGAGCTGTCCGCCGAGGACGTGGTCCGGGTGGCCGGCGTGGTGCGGCGAGCGCGCCGACGGTCAGGCCAACCCCGAGCTGGCCACCGGCGAGATCGAGGTCAAGGTCGACGCGAGCTCGAGATCCTGACCCGATGCCGAGACGCCGCCGTTCGTGGTCGAGGACCAGTGCAACGCGTCCGAGGAGCTGCGCCTGCGCTACCGCTACCTCGACCTGCGCCGGCCGGTGATGGCGGCGACCTGGTGCTCCGCCACCGGGTCGTGGCCGAGGCGCGCCGCTACTTCGACGAGCGGGCTTCGTCGAGGTGGAGACCCCGATCCTGACCCGCTCGACGCCCGAGGGCGCGCGCGACTTCCTGGTCCCGTCCCGGGTGCACCGGGGCTCGTTCTACGCCCTGCCGCAGTCGCCGCAGCTGTTCAAGCAGCTCCTCCAGGTCGCCGGGGTCGGCCGCTACCTGCAGATCGCGCGCTGCTTCCGCGACGAGGACCTGCGCGCCGACCGCCAGCCCGAGTTCACCCAGATCGACGTCGAGGCCTCGTTCATCGGCGAGGAGGACATCTTCACCCTGATCGAGGGGCTGTTCGCCCGTATCTTCCCGCTGGCCGGCATCGCAGCCGCCGGAGCGCTTCCCGCGGCTGACCTACGGCGAGGCGATGGAGCGCTTCGGCAGCGACCGGCCCGACACCCGCTTCGGCCTCGAGCTGGTCGAGCTCGGGGCCGCTCTGCGAAGGATGCGGCTTCCGGGTGCTCGAGGAGGCCGCTGCGACCGGTCGGGTCAAGGGCCTCGTGCTGCCGGGCGGCGCCGAGCTCGTCGCGCAAGCAGCTCGACGACCTGTCCGAGGTGGTCCGCCCTACGGCGCGGCCGGCGTGCTGTGGTTCCGCCGGACCGCGGAGGGGGTGGCCTCGCCCGCGAACAAGGCGCTCGGGCGAAGCCGGCGTGGCGCGGTTCCTCGATGCCGCCGGCGCCGGTGACGGCGACCTCCTGCTGGTCGTCGGCGGGCGCCGAGAAGGTCGTGCTGGCCGCCCTCGGCGCGCTGCGGCTCCACCTCGCCCGCGAGCGCGGGCTGATTCCCGACGGCCGGCACGACTTCCTGTGGGTGACCGACTTCCCCCTGCTCGAGTGGTCCGAGGAGGACCGCCGCTTCTACGCCATGCACCACCCGTTCACCTCGCCGCGCAGCGAGGACATGGCGCGGCTCGAGAGCCGAGCCGGGCGCGGTGCGGGCGCGCGCCTACGACGTGGTGATGGACGGTGTCGAGCTCGGCGGCGGCTCGATCCGGATCCACGACCCGGACCTCCAGCGGCGGATGTTCGCCGCGCTCGGGATCGGCGAGGACGAGGCGCAGACCCGGTTCGGGTTCCTGCTCGAGGCCTTCCGCTACGGCGTGCCGCCCCACGGCGGCATCGCCCTCGGCCTCGACCGGCTGGTCATGCTGATGGCGGGGCGCGACTCGATCCGCGACGTGATCGCCTTCCCCAAGACCACCTCGGCCTCGTGCCTGATGACCGACGCCCCGTCGACGGTCGACGACGCCCAGCTCGCCGAGCTCGGCCTCCGCCTCCGGGAACGGTAGACAGTCGGAATACCACAGAGGCACAGAGACACAGGGAGTTTGATCAGGTCCGGTCGCGCTCTGCTCGGTGCGTCTCTGTGCCTCTGTGGTTCAGCCGGCCTCGTCGTCCTCGAGGCGGAGCTCGCCGCGGTGGACCTGCATCAGCAGGGTGGTGGCCTCGACGACGTCGTCCGGCCCGACCTGGACTTCGACCAGCCCGATGCCGTCGATGGTGAGGCCGTGGGTGACGCGCAACGCCTCACCGCGGAGGAAGGTCGCGATGCCGTGGGCGGCGAGGAAGCTCACGATCTGCTGGGCCTCGAGCTCGCCCTGGGCCCGCGCGACGGTGACCCGATCGGCTGCCATGAGTCCATCTTACCGTGCGAGCTTCCGGTTGACAGTCGCGGCGGGCGGTTGTTATGCTGCGCCTCCTCCTCTCGGGGAGGCTCTGCTCTTTGGCACTGAAAGAACGGTCGAGGACGGGTCGGAAGTGTCCCAGGGGACCACCCGTCGACAGCCTGAAGGCGCGTAGCTCAGATTGGTTAGAGCGCTACCTTGACACGGTAGAGGTCAGCGGTTCGAGTCCGCTCGCGCCTACCATGACGTTTGAGCCGTGCAGGCGCGTAGCTCAGTTGGTTAGAGCGCATCCCTCACACGGATGAGGTCATGCGGTTCGAGTCCGCATCGCGCCTACCACGCCGACTGTGCGGAGCCCGACCCCGCCCGTGGGTCGGGCTTTTTTGTTTCGGCGCGGCGCAGGTCGAAGATGGCGGAGCGAGGACGATGCAGCAGGTGCATCAGCTGCCGGACGGCAGCCAGCGGGAAGTCTCCCGGGGCGTGACGCGTGCTCGAGATCGCGCGAGTCGATCGGGCCGAGCGCCTCGCCCGCGACACCGTCGCCGGGCATGCGTCGACGGTCGTCTGGTCGACCTGCGCACCCGCCTCGACCGGGATGCCGAGCTGCGCGTCGTGACCACCCGCGACCCCGAGGCCGGCGAGGTGATCCGCCACTCCGCCGAGCACGTGCTCGCCGACGCGGTCAAGCGTCTGTGGCCGGGCACGCCGATCGACGCCGGTCGCCAGGACCACTCCGAGAAGTTCCAGTACGACTTCCGCTTCCCGCGCGGCTTCACCCCCGAGGACTTCGAGCGCATCGAGGCGGAGATGCGCGCGCATCATCGAGCGAGGACCTGCCGTTCGAGCGCGGTCGAGGCCGGCCGCGACGCAGGTCCGCTCGGCTGATGGCCGAGCGCGGCGAGGACATCAAGCTGATCCGGCTCGAGGACATCCCCGAGGGTGAGACGATCACCCTCTACCGCCACGGCGACTTCGTCGACCTGTGCCGGGGCCGCACGTCCAACGCACCGGCCAGATCGGCGCCGTTCAAGCTGCTCGAGGCCTCCGGCGCCTACTTCAAGGGCGACGAGCGCAACGAGATGCTGCAGCGCATCTACGGCACCGCGTTCGTCTCGGCCAGAGGAGCTCGACGCCTACCTCGCGCGCCTCGAGGAGGCGCAGGCGCCGGGACCACCGCCGGCTGGGCCGCGAGCTCGACCTGTTCTTCGTTCCACGCCGAGGCCCCGGCGAGCCCGTTCTTCCACCCCACGGGCGCGGTGGTCTACAACGCAGCTGGTCGAGCTACGTGCGGGAGCTGTACCGGCACGTACGGCTACGACGAGGTGATCACGCCGCAGATCTTCGACGTCGAGCTGTGGAAGGCGCTCGGGCCACTACGACCACTACCGCGACAACATGTTCTTCGCCGACGGGTCGAGACGAGCCGCGAGTTCGCGTCAAGCCGATGAACTGCCCCTCGCACTGCCTGCTCTACGGCACGGCCGCCACTCCTACCGCGACCTGCCGATGCGCATCGCCGACTTCGGCCGGCTGCACCGCTACGAGCGCTCCGGCGTGGTCACCGGGCTGACCCGGGTGCGCAGCTTCTCCCAGGACGACGCGCACATCTTCTGCACCCCGGAGCAGATCGGCGCCGAGATCGACGCGCTTGTTCGAGTTGATCTTCGAGATCTACGAGCATGTTCGGCTTCGCCGAGGTCGATGATCTTCCTCTCGACCCGGCCGGAGAAGGCGATCGGCGACGACGCGATGTGGGAGCACGCCGAGGCGCGTGCTCGCCGCGGTGCCTCGAGGACCGCGGCGTCGACTACACCGTCAACCCCGGCGACGGCGCCTTCTACGGCCCGAAGATCGACTTCGTGGTCCACGACGCGATGGGCCGCGAGCTGGCAGCTCGGCACCATCCAGCTCGACTTCGTGCTGCCGGAGCGGTTCGACCTGCGCTACGTCGACGCCGACGGCAGCGAGCAGCGGCCGGTGATGATCCACCGCGCCATGCTCGGGCTCGATCGAGCGCTTCTTCGGCGTCCTGCTCGAGCACTTCGCGGGGCGACTTGCCGCTCTGGCTGGCCCCGGAGCAGGTCCGGGTGCTGTCGATCACCGACGCCGTCGATCGGCTACGCCGAGGAGGTCGCGCGCCGAGCTGCGAGGCGCGCGGGCTGCGGGCCGCGGTCGACGAGCGCAACGAGAAGCTCGGGCTACAAGATCCGCGAGGGCGAGACCGATGAAGGTCCCGGTACCTGCTGGTCGTCGGCGACCGCGAGGCCGAGGACCGGTACCGTCTCGCTCCGACTGCGCCACCGCCGCGACGAGGGTGTGCAGCCCGTCGCCGCGGTGGTCGAGCGCATCGCCAACGTCGTCACGACCCGGTCGCGCGAGCTGTAGGAGGGTGACACCCTCCTGACGCGCGGCCAGTACAGAGGAGACCATCATGCCGAAGCTGAAGACCCACCGGGGCGCCGCCAAGCGTTCAAGCGCACCGGCTCGGGCAAGTTCAAGCGGCACCACGCCTACCACTCACACATCCTGACCAAGAAGACCCGCAAGCGGAAGCGCAAGCTGCGCTCGTCCGCGATCGTGCATCCCTGCGAACGCCAAGGTCCTCGAGCGATGCTGCCCGTACGGCGGGTGAGGAGGAACCATGCGCGTCAAGAGAGGACCACACCGCAAGGACCGTCGGAAGAAGATCCTCAAGCTCGCCGAGGGCTATTACGGGTCGAAGTCCCGCCTGCACCGGATCGCCAAGCTGCAGGTGGAGAAGTCGCTCGTCTACGCCTACCGCGACCGCAAGCAGAAGAAGCGCCAGTTCCGCGCGCTCTGGATCACCCGGATCAACGCCGCCGCGCGGATCAACGGGCTGTCCTACAACACCTTCATCGCCGGGCTCAAGGCCGCCGGCTGCGATCTCGACCGCAAGGTGCTCGCCGACCTCGCGGTGCGCGATCCCGAGGGCTTCACCGAGCTCGCCGAGATGGCCAAGAAGGCCGTCCAGGCCTGAGCGGTGGCTGCCGTGGGAGTGGGCCGGATCGAGGCGGTCCGGGAGGGCTTCCTGCGCGACCTCGAGGCCGCCGGCGCTGACCCGGCCGCGGTCGAGAAGGTCCGCGTCGCCTACGCCGGCCGCCGCTCGGGGGTGCTGCAACGAGCTGACTGCAGCGCTGCGCGAGCTTCCCGCGGAGCAGCGCCGCGACTACGGGCGGCGCTCAACGAGCTCAAGAAGCTGGTCGAGGAGCGCCTCGACGCCGCTCGCAGCGCCGCCGAGGCCGCCGCTGCCGGCGGCGCCCGGCGACGTCGTCGACGTCACGCTCCCGGGGGAGGCCCTGCGGCGGGGCGCCGAGCACCCGGTGCACCTGGTCGCGGAGGCGGATCGAGTCGATCTTCCTCCGCATGGGCTACTCGGTGGCCGACGGGCCCGAGGTCGAGGACGACTGGCACAACTTCGAGGCGCTCAACATCCCCCCGGACCACCCGGCCCGGGACGACCAGGACACCTTCTACCTGCCCGGCGGCTGCTGCTGCGCACCCACACCTCGCCGGTCCAGGTGCGGACCATGGAGCGCCAGCAGCCGCCGATCCGGATCGTGGTCCCGGGCCGGGTCTACCGACGCGACTCGGACCTGCGCCACTCGCCGATGTTCCACCAGATCGAGGGGCTGCTGGTCGACGAGGGGATCACCTTCGGCCACCTCAAGGCGACCCTCGAGACATTCCTCCGGGCGCTCTTCTCCGACCGGGTGGCGGTGCGCTTCCGGCCCAGCTTCTTCCCGTTCACCGAGCCCTCCGCGGAGGTCGACGTCAGCTGCATCTTCTGCGACGGCGCCGGCTGCGGCGTGTGCTCGCGCTCGGGTTGGATCGAGATCCTCGGCTCGGGCATGGTCGACCCGCGGGTCTTCGAGCAGGTGCGGGATCGACCCCGAACGCTACACCGGCTTCGCCTTCGGGCTCGGCCTCGACCGGGTGGCGATGCTGCTCTACGGCATCCCGGACCTGCGCCAGCTCTTCGACCGGCGACCCGAGGCTGACGAGGCAGTTCGCATGAGGTTCGACCTGCGGTGGATCACCGAGCAGCTCGAGGGCGCGCCGGCCGCCGACGTGCTCGCCGAGCGGCTGACCGCGTGCGGGCTCAACGTCGAGACCCGAGAGCCGAGCGGCGGGAGCGAGGTGTGGGACGTCGACGTCACCACCAACCGCCCCGACGCCATGAACCACCGCGGCATCGCCCGCGAGGCGGCGGTGGCGGCGGGCTCGGGCCTGCGGCCTCTGGCGGCCGAGCTCAGCGAGAGCGGTGCGCCGGCGGCCGAGCTCGCTTCGGTCGAGATCGTCGACCCGGACCTGTGCTCGCGTTACGTCGCGCGGATCATCCGCGGGGTCCGCCTGGTCTCCTCCCCGGAGTGGATCAGGGCCAGCGGCTCGAGCGCTGCGGCGTGCGGCCGATCAACGCCGTGGTGGACGCCACCAACCTGGTCCTGCTCGAGCTCGGCCAGCCGCTGCACGCCTTCGATCTCGACACCCTCGCCGGGCGTCGGATCGTGGTTCGCCGCGCCCGTTCCGGCGAGCGTCTCACGACGATCGACGGCGCCGAGCGTGAGCTCACCTCCGACATGCTGGTGATCGCCGATTCCGAGCGCGCGGTCGCCCTGGCCGGGATCATGGGCGGCGCCGACACCGAGATCTCCGAGTCGACCCGCGATGTCCTGCTGGAGAGCGCGCACTTCGACCCGCTGTCGGTGCGGCGCACCGCCCGCGCCCTCGGCATGCACACCGAGGCTTCGCACCGCTTCGAACGCGGCGCCGACCCCGAGATGGCGGCCACGGCCTGCGACGTGGCGGCGGCGCTGATCGCGAAGCTCGCCGGAGGAACGGTCTGCCCGGGCAGGATCGACGCCCACCCGCGGCCGCGGACTCCGGGGACGGTCGAGCTGACCGTCGACGGCGTGTCGCGCTTCGCCGGGCTCGCCATCGACCGGGCGAAGGTGCTCGGCATCCTCGACGGGCTCGGCTTCGCACCCGAGGTCTCCGGCGACCGGATCCGGTGCACCGTGCCCTCGTGGCGGGTCGACGTCGAGCGCACCGCCGATCTCTACGAGGAGGTCATCCGCCATGTCGGCTACGACGCGGTGCCGTCCGAGCTGCCGGTGCTGTCGACCTCCCCGGGCGAGCGCAGCCCCGGCTGGCGGCTGGTCGACCGTGCACGTGACGCGGCGGTGGCTGCGGGCCTGACCGAGATCGTCACCTACTCCTTCATCGACACCGCCGCCGACGAGCTGGCCACCGGCGCGCCCCTCGAGCCCGGCAGTCCCCTGCCGCTCGAAAACCCGCTCGCGCGGACCCAGGCGACCATGCGGCGCAGCCTCCTGCCCGGCCTGCTGACCGCGCTCCGCGACGCCCTCAACCAAGGCGAGCGCAGTCTGGCAGTCTTCGAGCAGGGGCGGGTGTTCTGGCTCGCAGGAGGCGAGCCCGCCGAGTCCGAGCGACTGGCGATTGCCGTCACCGGCGTTACCGGCGCCTGGGACCGCAGCGAGCCGGTACGCTTCGCGGCCCTCAAGGGAATCGTGGACGCGGTCGCTGCCAGGGCGCCGATGCCGGCCCTCGAGTGGCGGCGCGGCGGAACGCCGTGGCTCGACGAGCGCGAGGGCGCGGTGCTGGTCGAGCCCGGGGGCAGGGTGGTCGGGTTCGCGGGCCTGGTCGCGGGCGCCGTCGCCGACCACTTGGAGCTGCGCCAGGCCGTGTACGCGGCCGAGCTCGACCTGGCGGCGGCGGTCGAGCCGGTGCGGCCGCACTTCGAACCGCTGCCGCGCTTTCCCGCGGTCACGGCCGACATGACGGTCGAGCACCAGAGCGAGCTCACCTTCGCCGATCTCGAGCAGGCGGCTCAGACCGCGGCCGGCGCCTTGGTCGAGCGGCTCGATCTGGTCGCCCGATATGAGGGCGGGGACCTCGCCCCCGGCATGGTGCGCACCACCCTGCGTGCCGTCTACCGCCATGGCGAGAGGTCGCTGACCCAGGACGAGGTCAATGCCGAGCAGGATGCCCTGCGCGGCCGGTTGGCCGAGCAGCTCGGCGTCCGCTTCGCCTGAGGGCGGTTCCGAGCACGAGCGAGGGGAGGAGAACGCACCATGGCTCTCGAGACCACCTTCACCCGCCTCGAGGGGCGCATCGACGAGCTGGTCACCGCTCATGGGGCCGCCAGGGCGCGGGTCGCCGAGCTCGAGACCCGGGTCACCGAGCTGGAAGCCCAGCTCGCCGACGCCGAGGCCGCTGCCGGCCGCGCCGGCGAGCTCGAGTCCCAACACGAGGAGCTGGTCGCGCGGCTCGAGAAGGTGATCACGGCGCTCGACGGCGCCCTCGACCAGGCCGCAGCGGACTGAGTCCGCTCGCCGCCGCGCGCCCGAGCGGCCGGCGGCGCGTCCGGCCCGCCAGGGAAGATTCCCCCTTTGCGGTATACTTACCGTGACACGGAGGAGGAATCGTGACCTCGCGAGCCACCGTCGAGATCTTCGGTCAGAAGCTCGGACTGAAGGCCGAGGGTGAGGCGGAACGGCTGCACGAGCTGGCCCGCTTCGTCGACGGGCGGATGCGTGAGGTTGCGGACCGAACCTCCAGCGTCGACACGGTGAAGGTCGCCGTGTTGACGGCGTTGAACATCGCGGACGAGCTCTACCAAGAGCGAGAGAAAGACCAGGACGCCCGGCAACGCGAGCTGGATACCCAGGCTCAACGTCTCGTTGCGAAGCTCGAACAGGCCCTCGGCCCGACTGGGCCGCCCGAGGTACCATAGGACCTGGAGGTCCCTGCGCGGTTGGTGATGGGTGAATCTATCGTTGAACCAACACCTATTTGAAGGGTTGCCGGGTCTTCCCGCCCCGATGCCCGCCTCACGGCAGGAGACGGGCGTGGAGCAGGCGCCCACCTGTTGTAAGGCAGGTTCAAATAGGCCAGCCCACACGGCCGATGCGGGGACCTCCGCTTCCAACCCTCGATTCGTGACGCGAGCCTGACACCTCAACACGCCGGTCACCCTGGTCGCTCCTTGACAATGGGGGTGGACCGTGGACTACGTGATACTCGCCATCGGCGCCGTGCTGGTGGTGCTCGGTCCGGTCCTGGTGTGGGTGCTCTGGCGCAAGGCGCATCAGGCCGGCTCCGAGCTGCTCGACCGGGCCCAGGCCGAGTCCCGCCGCATCGTCGGCCAGGCGGAGATCGAGAGCCAGCGCATCCTGCGGGATGCCGACGTCGCCAGTCGCGAGCGCCTGCTCGCGGCACGAACCGAGTTCGAGCGTGAAACCAGAGAGTTCCGGATCGACCTGGCCGGCCTCGAGAAGCGGCTGACCGAGCGCGACGACGAGCTCGTGGCGCTGCGCGAAGAGCTGGGCACCCGGGGCGAGGAGATCGCCCGCCAGGAAGCCGACATCGCCGAGCGGATCGAGCGCCTTCGCGAGGAGGAGGAGCGCCTGGCGCAGGCCGCCGCGGAGCACCGTCAGCGGCTCGAACAGATCGCCGGGCTGACCGCCGAGCAGGCCAAGGCGGAGCTGATGCTGAAGCTCGAGCACGAAGCCAAGATGGAGGCCGCGAACCTGGTCAAGCGGATCGAGGACGAGGCGATCGAGAAGGCCAAGGACAAGGCCCGGCGCGTGATCTCGATGGCAATCCAGCGCATCGCCTCGGAGCACGTGGTCGAGAGCACGGTCGTCGGTGGTCGACCTGCCGTCGGACGAGATGAAGGGTCGCATCATCGGCCGCGAGGGCCGCAACATCCGCGCCTTCGAGCAGGCCACCGGGGTCGACCTGATCGTCGACGACACCCCCGAGGCGGTGATCCTGTCGTGCTTCGAGCCGGTCCGGCGCGAGATCGCCCGGCATGGCGCTCGACCAACCTGATCCAGGACGGGCGCATCCACCCCGGCCGGATCGAGGAGGTGGTCGCCAAGGTCCAGGCCGAGATGGAGGACAAGCTGCTCGCCGACGGCGAGGCGGCGGCCCTCGAGGTCGAGCATCCCCGATCTCAACCCGGAGCTGCTCAAGACTGCTCGGCCGGCTCCAGTTCCGGTCGTCCTACGGTCAGAACGCGCTCAAGCACTCGATCGAGGTCTCGTGGCTGGCCCACCACATGGCGGCCGAGCTCGGGGTCGACGCCCAGGTGGCCAAGCGGGCCGGGCTGCTGCACGACATCGGCAAGGCGATCGACCGCGAGATGGAAGGGACGCACCTCGAGCATCGGACGCGAGATGCTGCGCCGCTGCGGCGAGACCGATGCCGTCATCCACGCCATGGAATGCCACCACGGAGACTACGACCCGCACTCGGTCGAGGCGGTCCTGGTCACCGCGGCCGATGCCCTGTCGGCGGCCCGTCCCGGCGCGCGCCGCGAGATCCTCGAGAACTACATCAAGCGGCTCGAGAAGCTCGAGACCCTGGCCAACGACTTCAAGGGCGTCGAGAAGGCGTTCGCGATCCAGGCCGGTCGCGAGCTGCGGATCGTCGTCGAGTCGGCGAGCATCTCCGACGAGGCCGCGATCTGGCTCGCCCGCGACGTCGCCCGCAAGGTCGAGTCCGAGCTCACCTACCCCGGCCAGATCAAGGTCACGGTGATCCGCGAGACCCGTGCGGTGGAGTACGCGAAGTGATCCGTGTGCTCTTCGTCGGCGACGTGATGGGGGAGGCCGGTCGGCGCGTGCTGCGGGCCGAGCTCGAGGGTCTCGTCGACCGCGAACGGGTCGACTTCGTGATCGTCAACGTCGAGAACGCGGCAGGCGGGTTCGGCCTCACCCCCAAGGTGATGGCCGAGCTCGACGAGCTGCCGGTGGACGTCTGGACCACCGGCAATCACGTCTGGGACAAGAAGGAGGGTGTCCAGCTGCTCGACGCCCACCCGACCCTGCTGCGTCCGGCCAACTACCCCGAGGGCAACCCCGGCCGGGGCTGGTGCGTCGGCGAGACCGCCGCGGGGGTTCCGGTCGCGGTCGTCAACCTCCAGGGCCAGGCCCTGATGCAGCCGATCGACAACGCGTTCCGGGGCGCCGACCGGGTGCTCGCCGAGATTCGCGTCGCCCACCAGGAGCTGCGGGTGGTGGTCGTCGACATGCACGCCGAGGCCACCTCCGAGAAGCAGGCGATGGGCTGGTACCTCGACGGCCGGGCGACCGCCGTGCTCGGCACCCACACCCACGTGCCCACCGCCGACGAGAGGGTGCTGCCCGGCGGCACCGCCCTGCAGACCGACGTCGGCATGACCGGCCCCTACGAGTCGGTCATCGGCATGCGCCCGGAGAAGGTCATCGAGCGGTTCCTCTACAACACCCCGCGCCCCTTCGAGCCCGCCAAGCGGGGCCTTCAGCTGCGCGGCGCGCTGATCGACGCCGATCCTGCGACCGGCCGCGCGCTCGCGATCCGCCGGGTCCGAGTCGACGGGACGGGATGAGCGCGCCGGCGTCGCTGCCGGGCCGCCTGCTGGTCGACCTTCCCAACTGGGTCGGTGATGTGGTCATGGCGCTGCCGGCCGTGAGCCGTCTGACCGCCGCCAACCGGGGCGGGCAGACCGTGCTGCACTGCCGTCCTCCGGTCGCGAGGCTCCTGGCCGGGGTCTACCCGGAAGCCCGGGTGGTCGCCTCCGGGCGCCGGTCCTTTCCGCCCTTCACCGCGCTCGGCCTGCTGCGCGGGGGCGGTCGATACGACCTCGCCGTCACCCTGCGCAACGCGACCCGGGCCAAGCTCCTGGTTCGGATCGCCGGTCGGCGGGCGCTGGGCAGCAGGGGCGCCGGCTCGCGGCTGCTGCTGAACGACGCCTACGCGGTCGACCGCGAGCGCCACCAGACCCTCGACCACGACGCCCTCCTGGCCACCCTCGGCCTGCGGCCCGTCGATCCCGACTGGCGCCCGCAGGTCCCGCCCGAGCTCGTCGGCGAGGGCCGCGAGCGGCTCCAGCGCGCGGGCCGCGATGGGCGGGGCCTGGTCGGCATCGCCCCGTCGGCCGGGTGGGGCGAGTCGAAGCGCTGGCCGGCGGCCCGGTTCGGCGAGCTCGGCAGGATGCTCCGGGCGCGCGGGCTCGAACCCGTGATCCTGGTGGGGCCCGGCGAGTCCGTGGTCGCCGCTGAGGTCGTGGCGGCCGGCGGCGACCCGGCGCCCGTCGTGCTCGGCGAGGACCTCGACGTCGCGGCGCTGCTCGGAGTGGTGACCGGGCTCGAGGTCCTGGTCGGCAACGACTCCGGCCCGATGCACCTCGCCGACCTGGCCGGCGTGCCGGTGGTGGCCCTGTTCGGTCCCACCGATCCCGCCCGCACCGCCCCGCGGGTCGGCGGACGTCGTCTCATCCGGCGCCACCTCGAGTGCGCGCCCTGCTTCGAGCCGGTGTGCCCTCTCGGCCACCACCGCTGCCTGGCCGAGATCGAGGCCGCCGAGGTCGCCGAGGCGGTTCTCGGAATCGTCGAGTCCGGGAACGGAGCGCGGGACGCCGTGTCCGCGGTGGCCCTGCCCTGATCCATGGCCTGGGTGGTGCGGACCCTCGCGGTCGTGGCCCTCCTGATCGTGATCGCCCTTCCGATTCTGCGCGGGCTCGGCGACCTTCCGGTCCAGTGCTGGGACGAGGCCAGGTTCGGCCTCGGCGCGTTCGAGATGCTCGAGCGCGGCGACCCGATCGTGGCCACCCTCGGCGGCGTGCCGGACCGAGACAACCTCAAGCCCCCGCTCCAGTACTGGGCCCTCATGGTCAGCACCGCGGTGCTGGGTCCGAGCGAGCTGGCGCTGCGGCTGCCCTCGGCCCTCGCCGCGATCGCCACTGCGCTCCTGCTGGTCCTGTTCTGCGCCCGCGGGCTCGCCAGGTCGGGCCTCGGCGCCGTCGCCGCCCTGGTGCTCGTCACCAGCCCGGGCTACGTCGGCCACCACGTCGCGCGCACCGGCGACGCGGACGCGCTGCTGGTGCTGTGGCTGACCGCCGCCGTGCTCGCCCTGTACGGCTGGCTCGAGAACGGGGCCCGCGGCGACGACCGCCGGCTGTGGCTGGGCGCCTTCTCCTTCGCCCTCGCTCTGCTCACCAAGGGCGCCGCCGCACTCCTGCCCCTACCGGGTCTCGCCCTCGGCGTGGTCCTGCTTGGGCGCTGGCGGCAGGTCCTCGGATGCCGCCGGGCGTGGCTCGCCGCCGCGGCGGCGCTTGCCCCTGTTCTGGTCTGGTACGTGGCGCGGGAAGCGGCGGCCCCCGGCTATCTCGCCGATGTGCTCTCGAGCGAGCTCGGGCGCTTGACCACCACAATCGAGAACCACCTCCACCCGGCGTGGTTCTACCTCCAGGGCCTCTCCTGGGGCCGTTTCCTGCCCTGGCTCTACCTGCTGCCGCTGCCGCTCCTGGTGCCGCTCGATCGGCGCGTACGGCGGCTCGCCCTCTTCTCCGCGACGGTCGCCGCCGGCCAGCTCGTGGTGGTCTCGGCCTCGAGCACCAAGCTGCCCTGGTACGACGCACCCATCTACCCCTTGGCGGCGTTGGTCGTGGCGGCTGGAATCGACGGGTTCGCCACGGTACTCGCGGCGCGGGCCGGTGGCTGGGCACGGCCGGGGCTCACCCGGATCGCGGTCGTCCTCGCCGTCCTCGTTCTGCCCTGGATCGCCGCCCTCGACCGCGCCGGCCCGCCGCCGAGAAGCCCCGAGGATCCCCAAACCCTCGACCCATCCTGGATTCTGCGCGCCATTCATCGCTCCCACCCGGAGATCGACCGACTC
Organism: uncultured Acidobacteriota bacterium; assembly: GCA_963714745.1. Taxonomy (GTDB): domain Bacteria; phylum Acidobacteriota; class Thermoanaerobaculia; order Thermoanaerobaculales; family Sulfomarinibacteraceae; genus CAVQPK01. Next base: position 1,625,327 of record CAVQPK010000002.1, on the reverse strand, counting down.
GCAGTGCTCCGCGATGGGTATGACGTGCACCTGCGGGTCTACCGCCCGATTCTCGCTGCGAGAGGCGTAGAGCTCGTCTTTCCGGAGCCCGGCGCCCTGAGGTCCGGCGACACAGTGCTGGCCGTGTCCGCGCCCGTTGCCGATCGACTGCGGGAGGCCTGGTCCATGACCGTGCTCGACCGTCACGGCGGCGCTGAGCTGGTGCGGGTGGAGAAGCCAACGCGGGGACCTCAGTGAGGCCATCACATCGCGAGATACGATCATGGTCTGCGCGGGTCGATCGGGGCAAGACTGCTGCCGCCCTCGAGGAAACGGCGGAAACGTCAGGTAACGTGCCTCTGGATTCGTGTCCTTGACGGCGGACTTCTGACGGGTGGCAGGTTCCCGGTCAGGGGTCGATCAAGGCCAGAGCCGTACCCCAGTCGCGCCCGGGTGCTCGTGCCGACCCGTCGGGACCAGCCAGCTCTCAGCCGGAGTGCCGGCAACCCGCGCTGGCACCACCACATGCCGTGCCCGGTGTTTCGCGATCACGAGGCCGGGATCTGCCTCGGCTCCGACCCGCCGGCGGTGCGGGATCCGCGGCCGGCGATCACCCTGATCGAAGCGGTGGCCCGGACCCCGATCGAGACCGACCCGACGCACTGGGCGGACCAGGCGCCGGACGAGGAGCCGGAACGGCCGGCGGACTCCCTGGTCGGCAAGGTCTGCGGTCCGCTCGGTCTGACCCCGGCCACGCCCGACAACCCGATGCGGCTGTCGATCCAGGAGGGTCTGTGCACCCTGACCTTGTGGGCGGCCTGTGTCGCCGGCCTGGAGCGCGAGGTGGGCGCCGGCGCGGTCGCGACAGCTTCGGAGAAGAGAAAACGGCCGCGGCAGGAGGCCGCGGCCGTCGTGATTCGGGTGGTTCGGGGGTGTGTCAGCCCTTGGTCTCGGGCATCTTGACCGTGCCGACGTCGACGGTGATCTCGGCGAGGCGCGCGGCGACGTCCTCGGGCACGTCCTCCTGGACGCGCCCGCCGAGGTGCTTGGCGAGGAACTGCTCCATGGCCACGGCCAGCGCCATGCGGTTCTCCGGCGCGCGGAAGCCGTGGCCCTCGTCGGGGGCCACGATGTACTCGACGTCGGCGCCCCTTGTCGCGCAGGGCGACCACGATCTGGTCGGACTCGGCCTGCTTGACCCGCGGGTCGTTGGCGCCGTGCACGACCAGCAGCGGCGACCTTGATCCGGTCGACGAAGGGTCAGCGGCGAGCGCGCGTGCAGGTCGCGCCGGTCGGCCTCGATCGTCGGGATCGCCGACCCGCCGGTACCAGGATCCCTTCGAGGAACGGCCGCCAGTAGGCCGGGAAGGACTCGATCAGGGTGATGAGGTTGGACGGCGCCGACGTAGGGGATGCCGCAGGCGTAGAGATCGGGGGTGAAGGTCACCCCGGCCAGGGTCGCGTAGCCGCCGTAGGAGCCGCCGAAGATGGCGATCCGCTCGGGGTCGGCGATGCCCTCGTCGATCAGGTACTGCACGCCGTCGGTGATGTCGTGCTGCATGGCGCCGGTGCCCCACTCGCTGGTTGCCGGCGTTGAGGAACTCCTTGCCGTAGCCGGTGGAGCTGCGGAAGTTGGGCTGCAGCACGGCGTAGCCGCGGTTGGCCAGGAACTGCGCGTAGGGGTCGTAGCCCCAGATGTCGCGCGCCCACGGGCCGCCGTGCGGGTGGATGCACGAGCGGCAGGTTCTTGGCCTCGACGCCCTTGGGCAGGGTGAGGTAGCGCGGGGATCTCCAGGCCGTCGCGGGCCTTGTAGCGGACCGGCTTCATCGGGGCCAGGTGCTCGCTGGGCAGATCCGGCCGGCGACCGGTAGAGCAGGTCGACCTTGCCGGTCGCGCGGTCGTAGAGGTAGACCGAGCCGGGATCGACGTCGCTCGAGACGGTGACGAGCCACTTGCGCATGTCGCTGGGTCGTCGAGGGCAGCCCGAGCTCGCCGTCCGGCAGCTTCCTCGCGGACAGTCGCAGGTCCTGCTCGAACTCCGGGGTCTTGGCGTAGATGCGCAGGCGGTCGCCGACGTAGCAGGTGGCGATCAGCTCGTCGGTGGCCTCGGCGAAGACCGCGCCGCCGAAGTCGACCTCGGTCCTCGGGGTCGGACTCGACCAGCTCCGTCTCGCCGGTCTGCGACATCCATCAGGAGCAGAGCGGCTGAGATCGACGTCGTCGCCCTTGTTGGTCGACGAGGTAGACGCGCTGGCCGTCCTTGTGGAAGCGGCTCAGGCGAAGCACTGCTCCTCGTAGGTGCACGTCGTAGATCGGGGTCGAGTCCGTCGCCGTCGACGCGGAGGATCTCGGTGCCGCCGTCTCCCGGCTTCTGACGGATGGCGAGCCGGACGTTGCCGTCGAGGTCGAACGTCGTAGCGCGCCGACCTGCTCGGTGTTCTCGATCATCAGCTCGCGCTCGCCGGTGGCGATGCTCGACCCGGTAGACGTCGTGATAGGCCGGGTCGCGGTCGTTCAGGCCGACGATGATCATGTCGGGCGTCGTTCTTCGGGCACCGCGTAGATCGCGGCGCGCACGCCGTCGATCGGGGTCAGATCGCGCGCCGGCGGCACGCCGGTCGCCGCCTCGGCCTCGGCGGCCGGGTCGACCGCGTAGACGTGGAAGTTCTCGTTGCCGCCCTTGTCCTGGACGTAGAGGACGTAGCGGCCGTCCTGGCTCCAGAAGTAGCCCAGCACCGGGCGCTCGTCGGCGGTGATCGGGCGGGCGGCGTCGAAGGGCTCGTCGATGCCCTTGACCCAGATGTTGCGCACGTCCCGGTAGGGCTTGAGGAAGGAGATCCACTGCCCGTCGGGCGAGAGCTGGGCGCCGGAGATCTCGGGATCGCCGAAGAACAGCTCGCGGTCGATGATCGGGGGTTCGGCCTCCCGGGTAGCCGTCGCTCCGCAGCCGATCACGGTCGCGGCGACCACGGTCACCAGGGCGAGCAAGACGAATCGTCGCATCGGGGCCTCCTTGAGAGAGTGCCGCTTCGGGCCGGGTTCCGGGCCGATCAGCGGCTGGTCTTCAGGGTGTACGTGAAGCGGGCGCACGGGTTGCCCGCGGTCGCCCATGGTAGCAGGGCTCGTCACCCACTCCGGGGCCGGTCGGCTGGCTGCAGGACGACGCCGTCGCGGACCACCACCCGTCCGGCCTTGACCACGTGGCGCACCGGGTTGACGCCCCAGTGGTACACCAGGTGGTGGTAGGTCGGCCCGGTGAGAACCACCAGGTCGGCCGCCTTGCCCTCCTCGAGGCTGCCCAGCCGGTCGGCCCGGCCGAGGGCTGCGGCCGCGTTGAGGGTGGCGGCGTGGATCGCCTCCTCGACGGTGAGCCCCATGCCGAGGCAGGCCAGCGCCAGCACCGCGGGCATCGACTCGGTCGGGCACGAGCCGGGGTTGAAGTCGGTCGCGAGCGCAACCGCGCAGCCGGCCTCGACCATTCGACGCGCCGGCGCGAAGCTGGTGCGCAGAAAGAACGAGGTGCCGGGCAGCAGCACCGCGACGGTGTCGGAAGCGGCCAGAGCCTCGATCCCGGCCCCGGTGACGTGGATCAGGTGGTCGGCCGAGAGCGCGCCGAGCTCAGCGGCGAGCTCGGCCCCGCCGAGCGGGGTGAGCTCGTCGGCGTGGAGGTGGATCCGCCATCCGTGGCGGGGCGCGTCGGCAAGCAGCCGGCGGGTCTGCTCGAGGTCGAAGACCCCGGTCTCGCAGAACACGTCGACCGCCTCGGCAAGCTCCCGCCGGGCGATCTCGGGGTGGATCTCGTCGATCACCAGGCGGACGAAGCGCTCGGGATCGTCGCGGTGCTCGAGCGGCACCTCGTGGGCGGCCATGCAGGTCGGGACCACCTCGACCGGGTGGGCCGCGCCGGCGGTCGTCGAGCGCCTCGAGCATCCGGATCTCGGTGGCGAGGTCGAGGCCGTAACCCGACTTGCCCTCGATGGTGGTGGTGCCGTGGCGGAGAAAGGTGTCGAACCGCTCGAGCGTGCCCGCGACCAGGTGCTCGTGGTCGTGCAGCGCGGGTCGCCCGCACGGTGGCGTTGATGCCGCCGCCCGAGGCGGCGATCGCCATGTAGCCCTCGCCGCGCAGCCGGCGGTTGAACTCGTCCTCCCGGGAGCCGGCCCAGACCGGGTGGGTGTGGGGGTCGACGAAGCCGGGCAGGACACAGCCGCCGTCGGCGTCGAGGACCTCGTCCGGGGGCGGGAAACGGCGCGCGTGCTCGGCGGGGCTGCCGAGGAAGACGATCCGTCCGTCTTCGCAGCGCACCACGGCCCGGTCGAGCAGGTCGAGGCGGTCGAGGGCGGCGCCGCGAACCGCCTGGCGGCCGCGGGGGGTGGCGATCTGTCGGGCGCCCGCGACGAGCAGACTCACGCCTGGCCCTCGCCGCCGCCGCGGCGGCGACGGCGCTGCTGGAGCAGGGCGAGCCTCGGGCTGGTGGACTCCTCCCGCTCGAGCTGCTGATCGTCGTGCACCAGCCCCTGGAGGAGCTCGACCAGACGCATCAGCTCGGCCCGCACCTCGCGCCGGTTGGAGCGGAGGTCGGCGATGGTGGTCTCGATGGTCTGCGCACGCTGGTGGGCCTCCTCCACCAGGCGGTCGGCGAGGGCCTGGGCCTCGTCCACCAGGCGCTGACCGTCGGCGCGGGCCCCGACCAGGGTCTGCTCGGCCGAGCGCTGGGCGGCCACGAGCGCGTCCTGGAGGGCCTTCTCGCGGTCCCTGAAGGCGGCCAGCTCCTGCTCGCGGCGGATCAGCAGCTGCTTGAGCTCACCGCGCTCGCGCAGCAGCTCCTCCATCGCGGACGCGACCTGAGAGAGGAACTGCTGGACCTCGTCCGTGTCGTAGCCCTTCAACCGCCGGCCGAAGGTCTGTCCGAGGATGTCGAGAGGTGCCAGCTCGACCATGGTCGTGCCTCCTGTCCAACTATCGATTATGACACGAGTTGGTTCAGGAGACAGTGAGCGAGAACGGGTCGGATGCGACCGCGGTCACATTTCGGCCTCGGGAAAGTGCTCCACCTTGACCTCGAGCAGGTCGCCGAGGGCCTTGGTGTCGCGGGTGAGCGCGCGGCCGATGACCACCCGCTGGATCTGGTTGGTGCCCTCGTAGATCTGGGTGATCTTTGCGTCCCGCATGTACTTCTCGATCGGGTAGTCGCGGCAGAACCCGTAGCCGCCGAAGAGCTGGACCGCGTCGGTGGTCACCTTCATCGCGGTGTCGGTGGCGAAGACCTTGGCCATCGCGGCGAGGCGTGAGATGTCCCTGGCGCCGACGTCGATCGCGCGCGCGGAGGCGTAGACCAGCTGCCGCGCCGCCTCGACCTGGGTCGCCATGTCGGCGAGCATGAACTGGACCCCCTGGTGCGAGAGCACGGTCTGGCCGAACTGGCGGCGCTCGGAGGTGTAGCGCAGCGCCCACTCGAGGGCTCCCTGGGCGAGGCCGAGCGCCTGGGCGGCGACCCCGGGCCGGGCGCGGTCGAGGGTCATCATCGCGTTTCTGAAGCCCGCGCCCTCGCTGCCGCCGAGCAGGTTGCCCACCGGGACCCTGCAGTCGGTGAACTCGAGCTCGTTCACCGGCACCGTCCGGATGCCCATCGTGTCCTCACGCTTGCCGACCACGAAGCCGGGGGTGTCGCGCTCGACCACCAGCGCCGAGATGCCGCGCATCCCGCGCTCGGGGTCGGTGAGGGCGTAGACGGTGAACACCGAGGCGACGCCGCCGTTGGTGTTCCACTTCTTGACGCCGTTGACCACGTAGTGGTCGCCGTCGCGGATGGCGGTCGTGCGCAGGCTGCCGGCGTCCGAGCCCGAGGGCTTCTCCGACAGCCCGAAGGCGATCAGGTGCTCCCCGGTCGCGATCTTCGGCAGCCAGCGCGCCTTCTGCTCGTCGCTGCCGCCGAGGATGATGGGGAACGAGCCGAGGGCGTTGACCGCGTAGGCCACGCCGACCCCGCCGCAGGCACGCGACAGCTGCTCCACGACCAGGCACATGTTGAGCACGCCCGAGTCCTTGCCGCCGTACTCCCTGGGGATCCAGATTCCGGTCAGCTCGTAGCGCTTCAACGCCTCCAGGATGTCCCAGCCGTACTCGCCAGTGCGGTCGAGCTCGGCGGCGACGGGCCGCACGTACTTCTCGGCGACCTCGCGGGCGCGCTCCTGGTAGTCGATGTTCTCGGTGCTGAGCAGCTCGTTCATGGTTGCCTCCGCGGGTGATGCAGACGACATGATACCCGGTTCGTCGTTTGAACCACAGAGATACGGAGGAGCACAGGGCAGGGGCGGAACGTGTCTCCGCCCGTTGCACGGGAGCAGGCAAGGAGGCTGTCTCACAACTCCCCTCGGCCCGCTTCTCCGGGTTCACCCGGTGTGACTCCCCACGTTTTCGAGTGAACCGCGACGATCGCCAAGGACGCGAAGGGGACCGCCACGAGGATTCAGACACCAACACGACCTTTGCGTTCCTTGCGTCTTCGCGGTTCAGAACGTCGGGCGCACCCCGACCCATGACGGCGGTCAGGGTGCGGCAGATCAGCTCGAGTTTCGAGACAGCCTCCAGGGTGCTCCCCTACGGTGATCCCGGTCGTCAATCCCGGGTGAGCGGGCTCCGGCTTCGGGGCCTGACCGGCCCCTCGGCTCGATCCAGGGCCGGAACCGGGCCCCGGAGCTGTCACCCGAATCCCGGAAGGGAGCGCGCCCTGCACCGGAGTCGACCGCCTGTATCGACCGGGAGGGAGGGTGCGGACACCGCCCGTGCCGTGGTACTCCTACCGCCCGCCGAGGCCGGCGGCCCACGGGGCGCCGCGGCTCAGGCCGCGTTGCAGGTGGTCGTGAGCCGCGACCACCAGGGCGTGGCGGATGCTCCCGTCGTCGATCAGCCGGGTGAAGTCGGGCAGCTCGACCAGGCGAACAGAAAGCTCCTCGCCGGGGTCGGGCCGGAGCGCACCGTCGCTCCGGCACCCCGTGGCGAGAAAGGTCCAGCACGAGTTGTCGAGGAACGCGGGATTCGGCTCGACGCGGCCGATCGGCTCGCAGGCCGCCGCCACGTAGCCGGTCTCCTCCTCGAGCTCACGAACCGCCGCCCGGGCGGGCTCCTCTCCGGGATCGACGGCCCCGCCGGGGATCTCGAGCGTGACCCGGCCGGTGCCGTGGCGGACCTGCTCCACCAGCACCAGCCGTCCCTCGGCGGTGAGCGCGATCACGTTGACCCAGTCCGGCGCCAGCAGGCGGGTGTAGCGATGTGCCCGGCCGGTCGTCGGGGAGCGTCGGACGGCCAGCTCGGCGCGGAAGATCTTCAGGTCGGCGAGCGGCTCGTCGCTCACCCGGATCCAGCTTCGAACGGCTCGTGGTGAAGAGAGGTCCTGCATCGCGGCAGTGTAGCCGGCCGACGCCTCCTGCGCGCCGCCGGTCTGCTATTCTCTGCGTCGCTCGCATGCTCCCGGAGGACGACCACGAGGACCCACGCCTGCCTCGCGAGCCTGCTGATCTCGCCGGGTTGCGCACAGCCACCCGCGCCCGCGTCAGCGGCTCGCCTCCGGCCCGAGGGCCGCGCGGACCTGCCCTTCGGGATGCGGAGCACCGCGACGGCAGAATCCGCTGCCGGGTGGCGCGCGTCCACTCCTGCGGGAGAAGGCTGGTGAGGGTTGAAGGCTGACGAGGGCGGTCTGGCGGGCGGACCGGGCCGCCCCCTTCCCAGCGACTTCACCCTCGCCGGGTGGACCGCCGACACGCTCGTCCGAGAGCCGATCCAGCCGTCGATGCGGGGCCGGGTGGTGGTCGCGCACCTCGTGGTGGGGGTGGCTGCCTCGGCAGCGACCGCAGCCCTAGCCGTGCTCCGCTGGCCCGGGTCCGTCCCGTGGCCGTCGCTGCTGACCCTCGCTGTGCTCGCCTTCGTGGCCCAGGCGTTTCCGGTCCGGGTCTCGCATGCGCGGGTCTCGCTCGGGGTCGGCTTCCTGCTCGCCGCCTGCCTGCTGGTAGGTCCGGCGGCCGGGGCGGCGACGGTGGCGCTGGTCTCGGTGGCCGGCTCGATGGTGCGGGGCGGTGTGGCCCGGCACCAGCACGCCGAACCCCTGGCGCTCGCCCTCGCCCGCCTCCTGTCTGCGGCGGGCGTGGCAGGAATGGTGTACTGGGTTGCCACGGCTTGCGCCTTCTGGCTGTTCGGGGTCGAAGCTCCGGTCGATGCGGTGCGACTGGAGACCGTCGGCGCCTCGCTGGTGCTCACTGTCGGGGTCTACCTGCTGCACAACCTCGCCAGCCTGCTGCTCTCGGTCGCCACCGGGGGCGATGTCGGCCGGGTGCTGCAAACCGTGGTTCCGGCGCCCGCCCTGGCGGAGTTCCTCGCCCTGCCCGCCGCCCTCCTGCTGGCGGTCACCGAGGTCCGACTGGGGTTTGCAGCCTTCGCGCTGCTCGCCTGGCTCTACCTGCTGGCGGCGTTCCTCGGGTGGCGCTCGTGGCTGGATCGGGAGACCCTCGAGGACCGGCTGCACGACCTCGAGCTCCTGCACCGGGGCGGAGAGGCGCTCGGTGGCACCCTCGACCTCGGCGAGCTGGTGCGCAGGCTGTGGCGGGTGACCCGCGACGTGACCACCTTCGACTCGATGCTGGTGCTGCTCGACGATCCCTCCGAGCGGCTGTCTCAGGTCTTCGCCTTCGACGCCCAGGGCCAGCGCGCCGAGATCACTCCCGAGATCGTGGCGGAGACCGAAGGCCGTCCGGAGGGATTGGTCTGGGAGCCCGACGGGCACCCGGCCTGGACCCGCGATCTCGACCTCGGGGAGACCGCCCGCGCGCGGCTGCGGATCGACTTCACCGCGGGCTCCGAGCCCGACCCGGCTGAGGTCTCGCTGCTCGACACCCTCTCCCGACAGGCGGCGACCGCGCTGTCCAACGCCCGCCTGTACCGGCTCGCGAACACCGACCCCCTGACCGGGGTCGCGATCCGGCGCTACTTCGAGCGCGCGCTGCGCGCCCTCGCAGGCCGGGGAGAGGAGTTCGCGATCATCATGCTCGACATCGACTGGTTCAAGCAGATCAACGACGCCCTCGGACACCGCGCCGGGGACTCGGTGCTCGCCGACCTGGCCGGCATTCTGGTCGGCTCGCTGCGTTCACTCGACATCGCGGTGCGGTACGGAGGTGAGGAGTTCCTGGTCCTGCTGCCGGGGGCGAGCGGGCCCGAGGCCGCCGCGGCGGCCGAACGGGTGCGCCGGGTGCTCGACAACCGCCGGCTCCAGATCGGCGACCGCAGCGTGCGCTACACCGCCTCCTTCGGCGTGGCGGCCTCGACCGACCTCGAGCGCGGGATCGATCCGATGGAGGTCGTGTGGAAGGCGGACTCGGCGCTGCTCGAGGCGAAGCGGGCGGGCAAGAACCAGGTCGTGACCTACACCTCGATCGCACGGTCCCGGCTTGACCGACCCCAGACGGCGCGCTAGCCTGCCCGGCGACGAGACGAATCCACGGAGGACACATGTCAGGCAAGGCCGATCTCGTGGACCGCATTGCGGAGCTCACCGGGATTCCCAAGACCCGGGTGGCGATGACCTACGACATCCTCTTCGAGCTCATGGCCGAAGCTCTCGCACAGGGCGACAAGGTCACCGTTCCCAACTTCGGTACCTTCCAGGTCAGCGAGAGGCCGAGCCGCCAGGGCCGCAACCCTGCGACCGGAGAGATGATCACCATCTCGGCCTCGAAGACCGTCCGCTTCAAGGTCTCGAAGGGGCTCAAGGACCAGCTGTAGGGTTTCGACCGGAGGTCGAGGTCCTACGAGTTGGCGTTGAGGCGGCGCTCGAGCAGGGCGCCGAGCTGCTCGTCGAGCGAGGGCACCTCCTCGGGGGACTCGTCCTGCCAGGGCCAGCGGACGGTCGGCAGGGACTGCTCGTAAAGCTCGACCCCGCGGTCGGAGAACGAGGCCACCAGCCGGGGGCTGAAACCCCGCTGGACGCGCACCCGCACCGCGAGCCCGGCACCGCCCGCACCCACCAGCCCGGAGCTTCCGAGCCCTGCGCGCTGCTGCGCCATCTCGTGCTCCAGCCGACCGGTCGGAGAGTCCCACACCGCGCGCCGTTGCTCGGTCCGGGGGTCGGGCGGCGGCCAGGTGAACGACCCGAGGCGGAGGCTGAACGCGCGGTCGGCCGAGCCGGCCACCGCCGGCGTGGTCAGAACGAGCAGGACGAGCGCGAGCTTCCGCATTCCGCCTCCACTGTAGGTCAACACCCGTCTCCGCGCCAATCATCCCGGGCTTCGGTAGACTCTGACCCATGCTGAGATGGGCCCCTGTGCTGCTCGCGCTGGAGGTGGTGACCGCCGCGGCGTGGGCGGCGCCGGTCGAGTACGACCTCGAGGTGGTGCTGGACCCGTCCGCCCATCGGGTGACGGCGACCGGCTCGTTGCACTGGACCAACCCCAGCTCGCGGCCGACCGACGAGCTTCAGCTCCATCTCTACATGAACGCCTTTTCGAGCCCGGACACGACCTTTCTCCGGGAGTGGTCGCAGGGCCTCCAGCCGGTGACCCTCGACCCCTGGGGCTGGATCCGGATCGACGTCCTGAGAACCGCCGCCGGGGTCGACCTGCTGGCCGGGATGGAGCCGATCCGGCCCGACGACGGCAACCCCGACGACGCGACCGTGGTGCGCGTGCCGCTGCCGGAGCCGCTTGCTCCGGGGGCAAGGCTCGAGCTCGAGATCGGATTCACCACCCAGCTCCCCGAGCTGCTGGCCCGGTCGGGCGTCGCCGGCGACTTTCACATGGTCGCCCAGTGGTACCCCAAGCCGGGGGTTCTGGGCGAGCACGGATGGAGCTGCCACCAGTACCACGCCCTGGGTGAGTTCTTCGCCGACTTCGCCCGCTTCAGGGTGTCGATCGAGGTCCCCACGGGATGGCTGGTGGCCGCGACCGGAGTCGAGGCCGCGGGCGAGGAGACCCCGTCGCCGGGTCGCCGCCGGCAGGTCTGGAGCGCCGACCGGGTGCACGATTTCGCGTTCTCCGTCGCGCCGGCCTCGCTGATGGAGCGGGTCGAAACCGACTTCGAGCCGGGCCGGGACGTGCCCGCGGTGTGGCTCGAGCGGGCGGTGCGGCGGCAGGGGCTCACGGCGGCGGAGCTCGAGCTGCCGCCGACCTCCCTGTGCCTGCTGGTTCCGCGCAGCCAGCGGGTGCTGGTACCGCGGATGGTGCGCGGGGTCCGGCTCGCGTTGGCCTGGCTCGGCCTCGCCTACGGCCCCTACCCCTACCCGCGCCTGACCGTGGTCAGCCCGCCGCTCGGCGCCGAGGGCGCAGCCGGGATGGAGTACCCGACCCTGATCGTGACCGGCGCCAGTTTGCTGCAGGCGATTCCGCCCTTCGACCGGGCGCCGTGGATCGAATCGGTCACCGGGCACGAGCTCGCCCACCAGTACTTCTACGGCATCGTCGCGTCGGACGAGGGTGAGTCGCCCTGGCTCGACGAGGGTCTCACCCAGTACGCCGAGAACCTCTTTCTCCGGGACCTGGTCGCCGACCGTCCGGGGACCCCAGCGCTGCTCGCGATGCCGTTCCTGCGCGACCGGCTCGAGCTGGCCGGGCGTCTTGTTCCGGTCACGGTCGCGCGGCCGGCCTGGGGCCACCGGTCGTGGGCGGACTACGCGACCGCCGCCTACACCAAACCGGCCCTGGCGCTGGCTACGCTGGAAGGCCTCGTGGGACCCGATCTGCTCGCCCGCGGCCTCCGCGAGTACGTCGAGCGCTACGCCTACCGACACCCCGGCGAGCGGGACCTGGAGGGCGTGCTGTCAGAGGTCGCGGGGCGCGACCTCGGCTGGTTCTTCGACCGGGCGGTGCGCGGCGACGACGAGCCCGACTGGGCGGTGCTCGGGGTCCGGCAGGGGCGGCGTGAGGACGGCGACGGCTGGCAGGTCGTGGTGGAGCTCGGGCGGCCGGGAGGGCTGGTCGCTCCGGTCGAGGTCGAGATCGAGCTTGAGGATGGGAGCCGCGAGCGCCGAACCTGGGACGACGGCGAACGGTGGACCGAGTGGCGGCTCGAGACCTCCGCTGCGGTGGTGGCGGTCACCGTCGACCCCGACGGGGTGTGGCAGCTCGAGACACGGCGGGACGACAACCGCTGGCGCCGCCGGCCCTCGAGCTCGGCGCGCAACCGGCTGCGCAGCGTGTGGGCCTTGGCAACGGCTGTCCTCGCCGGGCTCGGGGGCGCCTGAGGTGGCGCACCCGGCCCGTCCGTCGGTGATCTCGGGCCTGACGACCGCACCGGTCTGGCTGCGGGTGGTGGTGGGCGGCTGGGCCGCGGCGGCGGCCGCCCTCATGCCGGCCTGGCTGGCGGCCGACCGGCTCCTCGCCCCGGCACTCGGAAGGCTGCCCGAGGCGCTCGAACGGATGCCGAGGGGCGAGCTGGTGCTGATCGTGCGGGGAGCCCTCGACCACCAGCGCGGGGTGCTCGCGGCGCTGGCGGCCGGAGGAATCGTGGCGCTGGCCGGGTGGAGCGTGCTGTGGCGAGCCGGGGTCGGGGCCTGGTCCGTGTGGCGGAGGGGACGGCCGGTTCGGCTGACGGCCCTGCTCGGGCTCGGCCTGATCGGCTGGTGGCGCATGGCCGCGGTGCTGGCGATCGGCTGGGCGGTCGGCGCCGTGGCGCTGGCGGCCGTCGCCCTGGCCCTCTCCGCAGCCGTGCTGTGGGCGTGGACCCGGGGCGCCGAGCAGTTGCTGGTCGTGATCCTGGCGGCAGGGGCCGTGGCCGGCCTGGCGGTGGTCGGGCTGTGCCGGGCAGCGATCCTCGCGGGCGCCTGGCGGGTGGTCCGCCCGGACCGCCCCGGAGTCGTGAGGTCGTGGCTGGAGGGGCTGGTCCTGGTCATGCGACGCCCGCTCGCGGCGGCGGCCGCGCTCGCCGTGTGGGACACCTTGGCAGCGGCCGCGATGGTCCTGGGCGGAGGGCTGCTGGTGTGGTCGCCCGGGCTCGCCGATCGCTCCTGGGGGCTGGTGGTGATCGCGGCAGCGGCCCTGGTGCGAGCCTTCAGCCGGGTCGCCCTCTATCTCTCGTTCGCCCCGCTCGCCGAGCTCGAGCCCGCTCCCCCGGCGCCGGAGCCGGCGCCACCGGAGACCGCGGCCGGCCGCCGGGCCTGGGGCCTGTGAGCACTCCGCACCCCTACCTGAGGTCCTTCAGGCGACCGGGACCGGCGGCGGCGACCTCGGGAGGGCAGCCGTCGGCGAACAGCTTGAAGTTCTCGATGTAGCGGGCGGCGAGGGCGTCGTAGCGACGCCAGTACTCGTCCTTGCTGCCCCACGAGGTGGACGGCTCGAGCACGTTGTCGGGCACGTCGGGGCAGGCGAGCGGGACCTCGAAGCCGAAGAGACGGTCGCGCCGGTACTCCACCTCGGCCAGACGCCCGTCGAGCGCCGCGTTGAGCAGGTTGCGGGTGTGGCGGATCGAGATTCGCTTGCCCACTCCCCAGCCGCCGCCGACCCAGCCGGTGTTGACCAGCCAGCAGGTGGCGCCGTGCTTGAGCATTCTCTGCTTCAGCATGTTGGCGTACTCGAACGGGTGGTGGACCATGAACGGCGCCCCGAAGCAGGCGGAGAAGGCGATCTCGGGCTCGACGCCGAGCCCGATCTCGGTGCCCGCGATCTTCGAGGTGTAGCCGGAGATGAAGTGGTAGACCGCCTGATCGGGCGTGAGCCGGGCGATCGGCGGCAGCACGCCCTGGGCGTCGCAGGTGAGCAGGATGACGTTCTTCGGATGGGAGTGGACCACGCCCTCGGGCACGACGTTGTCGATGAAGTCGAGGGGGTAGGCGGCGCGGGTGTTCTCGGTGAAACGGTCGTCGTCGAGGTCGAGCCGCCGGCTGGTGCGGTCCTGAACCACGTTCTCGAGGATGGTGCCGAAGCGGCGGGTGCGTGGCGTAGATCTCGGGCTCGTTCTCGGCCGAGAGCCGGATCACCTTGGCGTAGCAACCGCCCTCGAAGTTGAACACTCCGCTCGACGATCCAGCCGTGCTCGTCGTCGCCGATCAGACGCCGGCCGGGATCGGCCGAGAGGGTGGTCTTGCCGGTACCGGACAGGCCGAAGAAGAGGGCCGCATCGCCCGCCGGCCCGACGTTGGCCGAGCAGTGCATCGGCAGCACCTCGCGGAACGGCAAGCAGGAAGTTGAGCACCGTGAACATGCTCTTCTTGATCTCGCCGCCGTAGGAGGAGTTGCAGATCAGGGCCAGCCGCTGGGCGAAGTTGAGGATGATGGCGGTCTCGGTGCGGGTGCCGTCGACCCGCGGGTCGCAGCGGAACGAGGGCACCGCGATCACCGTGAACTCGGGCACGTGGCACTGGAACTCGTCCTGGCTCTTGGGCGGGATGAACATGGTGCGGGCGAAAAGGGAGTGCCAGGCGTACTCGGTGATCACCCGGATCGGCATCCGGTAGTCGGGGTCGGCGCCGACGTAGCAGTCCTGGACGAAGAGCTCTTCGTCCTGGAGGAACGCCTGCACCCGAGCGTAGCAGGGCCGAGAACTTCTCGGGATCGTAGGGCCGGTTGTACTCGCCCCACCAGATCCGATCCTCGGTCGAGTGCTCCCTGACGATGAACTTGTCCTGGGCGGCCCGCGCCGACCACGTGCCGGTGTTGACCACGAACGGCCCGCCGTGGGCGATGTGGCCCTCCTTGCGGAACACCGCCTCCTCGTAGAGCGCGGCCGGCGGCAGGTTCCAGTACACCCGATCGAGGTGGGCCAGGCCGTGATTGGCGAGCCCGAATCGGCTGGCGAGGTCGCCAGCCTGGGCCGTCGCGGGGGTGTCGAACTCGAGGTACTTGCTCATGTCCAGTCCCTCACCAGCTTGCGCTCGCCGATCCAGAGCTCGTTCGGCGAGTTGGGGTCGAGCGCCCACTTCATGCGCTCGATGCCCTCGGTGATCTCCTTGATCGAGCCGCAGTAGGACAGCCTGAGGTGACCTTCGAGGCCGAACTCCCTGCCCGGTACGGTCACCACCTGCACCTTGTCGAGCAGGAACTTGGCCAGCTTGACCGAGTCCTTGCCGTAGTGGCTGAAGTCGGGGAAGGAGTAGAAGGTCCCACCCGGCACCTCGAGGTGCACGCCTGCGAAGGCCCTGAGCTCGGCGACCAGCACGTTGCGGTTGTTCTCGAGCGTGGCGCGCAGCGAGTCGACCGAGGACTGGATGCCGTTGATCGCGCCCACTGCCGCATGCTGGAGCAGCGCGGACGGGCCCGAGGTCTCGTGGCCCTGAATGTTGGTCATCACCCGGATCAGACCGCGTGTTGCGCCACAGCCCAGCCGATCCGGAATCCGGTCATCGCGTACTGCTTGGAGACCCCGTTGATCACGATCAGCTTGGAGTTGTCCGAGCGGTCCTTGGCGTAGTCGTAGCGGTTGAGCGGGCGCCGGCCGTCGAAGATCAGCCGGTGGTAGATGTCGTCCATGATCAGCCACAGCCCGCGCCGCTCGCAGAAGTCCACCACGTCGGCGATGAAGCTCTCGGGGTAGACGGCGCCCGACGGGTTGTTGGGGCTGTTGACGATGACCGCCTTGGTGTAGGAGCCCACCACCTGCTCGATGTCCTGGATGCGGGGCACGAACGACCCGTCTTCCGGGTGGACCGCGACCGGCACTCCGCCGACGAGCTTGGCCATCTCGGGGTAGCTGACCCAGTAGGGCGCCGGGAAGACGACCTCCTCCTGGGGGTTCACCAGAGCGTGCAGGGCGGACATGATGGCCTGCTTGGCGCCGCCCGAGGCCATCACGTTCTCGGGCGCCGGCCGCCAGCCGTAGAACTCGCTCGTGGTAACGGATGATCGCCTTCTTGAGCGCCGGGATGCCGTCGGGCGGGGTGTAGCGGACCTCGCCCGAGTTGAGCAGCGAGGTCGCGGCGAGGATCGCGTCGAGCGGGGCTTTGCCCTTGGGCTCGCCGCCGCCGAGGTGGATCACCGGGTCGCCCTTGGCGCGCAGAATGGCGGCGATCTCGTTGAGCTTGAGGGTCGCTGACTCGCCGATCGACTGAGCGATGAAGGAGAGGCTCATGGCCGGTCCCTTCTGCCGGTCCGGATCGCCGGCCGTAGGTGCCGGCGATTCTCTCAGATTCTTGTGAATCTTTCCACGAGCGATCTGCCGCGCAATTCGCTGCGGGGAGGACTACTCTTGGTGGCGGTGGATCAGCTTGGACGCCATTCCGCGCGGCTCAGGGACCTCCGGAGCAGGGTCCGAAGGAGGCCCGCAGGGCAGGTGGTGGTCGACGGCCGCCGGGTGGTGGCGGACCTGGTGCGGTGGGAGGTGCCGCTGGTCGAGCTCTACCTGACGCCGGAGGCCGCCGGGTCGGCAGCGGGCCGGGAGCTGGCCGCCGTCTGCGAGTCGACCTGGGTGGTCGAGCCCGAGGTCTTCGCGACGGTGGCGCCGACAAGGTCGCCCCAGGGCGTGCTGGCGGTGGTCGCCGAGCCGCGTTGGCCGGCCTGGCGAGCCGCGGGCGGGGTGGCGCTGTGGCTCGACTCGGTGCAGGACCCGGGCAACCTCGGGGCGATCGTGCGCTCGGCGGCGGCCCTGGGGGCGTCGGCGGTGCTGCTCGGCCCGGGTTCGGCGGACCCGTGGTCGCCGGCGGCGGTGCGGGGCGCAGCCGGGGCGGTGTTCCGGATCCCGGTCGAGCGCGAGGTCGCCGCGGCCCGCGCGGTGCGCCGGGTGCGCGAGGGCGGCGGCGAGGTGTGGGCCGCGGCCGGCGCCGGCGAGACCCTCGCGCCGGGCCGGGTCCGCGAGCCTCTGCTGCTGATGCTCGGCGCCGAGGGCCGGGGCCTGGCGGCCGAGGCCCTCGAGCTCGCGGATCGGACGGTGGCGCTGCCGCTCGGGCGCGGGGTCGAGTCGCTCAACGTCGCGGTCGCGGCCGGGATCCTGCTCTGGGCGGTGCGCGAAAGCGACTCGGGTTGAACCACAACCTGGAGCACGTCCGCCCTGCGGCGTCGGGTTGCGGGCAGGGCCCGCGCCGGGTCTCTGCGTCTCTGTGGTGAGTCGCGGGGCACGCTGCGGGTGCGGGGTATAGTGGAAGGAAGACCCCACAAGGGAGGTGGACGATGCTTGGTCGTGGCGTCCTCAGCCGGCTCCACTGCCTGACGGAGTCGGACGCGCCCACCCTCACCCTGTACCTGGACATCGACCAGAACCGCCAGTCGAATCGGAACCGCGGCTTCGAAGTGCAGTCCGACGCACTGCTCAAGGCGGTGCGGGCGGAGCATCCCGGCGAGCCCGACCTGGAGGCCGCGATGACGCGGGTGCGAGAGCTGGTCGCCGGGCTCGAGCCACAGGGCTCGACCGCCCTGGTGGTGGTCCACGCGGCGACCGGAGTCGAGGAGATCCACCAGATGCAGCTCTCCCTGGCGGCGTCGTGCCACTGGCGGCGCGGCGCCTTCCTCCGCCCGGTGGTCGAGGCGATGAACGAGCACGAACGCTACGGAGTGGTGCTGACGGACAAGCAGCGCGCCCGGCTCTTCACCCTGTACATGGGCGAGCTGGTCGAGCACTCCGACCTGCTCTCCCCGACGACCCGCAAGACCTCCACCACCGGCACCGACCGCTGGTGGTCCCAGAAGCGTTTTCAACGTCACCACGACGAGGAGGTGGCAGCGCACGCCAGACGGGTGGTCGAGGCGCTCGCGGAGCTCGCCCTGCGGGCGCCGTTCGACCGCCTGATCATCGCCGGTCCCACCGAGGCCGCGGCACAGGTCGCCAGGGTCCTGCCGCGCCGCCTGCACGGCAAGCTCGCCGAGACGGTCCCGATGTCCGTGACCGCGTCCCATCGCGAGGTTCGGGACCGGTTGACCGAGGTCCAACGCCGCATGGAGCGGCGGCACGAAGAGGCCCTGGTGGCCGGGGTCATCGCCGAGCTTCACGAGGGCGGCAAGGCGGTGGCCGGGCTCGAGGCGGTGCTCGAGGCGCTCAACCACGGCCGGGTCTGGACCTTGCTCTACGCGAAAGGTTTCGCGCCCTTGGGCGGCGAGTGCCGCGGATGCGGCGGCTTCAGCACCGTGGCGGAGGGATTCTGCCCGACCTGTCGGACACGTCTGGTGCCGGAGGAGAAGCTGGTGGACCGGCTCAACCAGGCGGTGCTCGAGCTCGGGGGCCGGGTCGAGGTGCTCGACGGGCGCGCCGCCGAGCAGCTCAACGGCCTCGGCTCGGTGGCTGCGCTTCTGCGATACTGACGCGGATCTGGCGCCGCCGAGGCGCGAGATCCTCCCGAAGACGAGCGGCGTGCAGGCAGTGCACCGGATGGGCGGAGCGCCGGCGGCCGGAGCTGATCACGTGGTGGCTTGCCGAAAGCGGCGGGAGAGGGCGGCGAAGCCGAGGCCGAGGACGGTTCCGATCGCGGCCAGGGAGGGCCACAGCGCGATCCCGCCCCACCGGCCGTAGATGGCGGTCCCGGCCAGCGGCGCGATCACGAACGCGAGCGAGTACGAGACCATGTAGGCGCCCATGTAGGAGCCGACCCGATCGGGCGGGGCGCGATGCGCCACGGCCGCATTGGACAGCGGCAGGGTGAGCATCTCGCCGAGGGTCCAGACCGCGACGCTCGCGAGCGCCACCGGCAATCCCCCCGGGAGCGCGAGCAGGCCGAGCCCGCCTCCCACGAGCACGCTGCCGAGCGCGACCAGTCGGAGCGGGTCGAGGTGCTCGACCGCCTTGAGCAGGAGCATCTCGAAGAGCACGATCGCGATCGCGTTGAGCGCCAGGAGGCCGCCGATCGCCGGCTCGGTGAGGCCGATCTCGTTGCGCAGGTACAGAGGCATCGTGCTCCAGATCTGGAAGAAGACGACCGCGAGCACGAGGATCAGCCCGAGGAAGGTGAGAAACGGGAGGTCCCGCCATGCCGAGCCGCCGATCGCGGGCGACGGGGCTGCCCCCTCCCGGCGGACCCTCGCCGCGGGCAGCCCGAGGGTGGCGGCGAGCAGCCCGGCGGCGGCCCAGCAGGTGACGGCGTCGCCGATGAACAGCCATCCGTAGTGGCGCACCGCCAGCACGCCGCCCACCGCCGGTCCGATCGCCATCCCGAGGTTGACCGCGAGCCGGATGAGCGCGAACGCCCGCGTGCGGGTGGTCGGGGTCGAGAAATGAGCTGTCGCCACCATCATCGCCGGGCGGAAGGCGTCGGCCAGGGTCGAGGCGAGCAGCACCGCGAGCGCGACGGTCAGGAAGTCGTCGGCGGCGGTGATCAGGAGAAAGGCAGCGCCCGAGGTGACCAGCGAGAGCAGCTGAACCCTGATCGCACCGAGGCGGTCGGACAGCCAGCCGCCGAGAAACGACCCGAGCACCGAGCCGACGCCGTACATGGCGAGCACCTGGCCCGCCTCGATGGCGCTCATCCCGAGCCGGCGGGTCAGGTAGAGGCCCAGGAACGGGAGCACCATCGTGCCGGCCCGGTTGACGAACGCGCCCAGCGCGAGCAGCCACACCTCGCGCTCGAGGCCGGAAAAGGCGGCCCGGTAGGCATGCGCGACCCGGCGGACGACGACCAGCACGAGCTCCTCCGCGAGGCCTCCCGGCCTCCCCTGGTGGTGGCCGAGTCTACGCGTTTCGAGCCGTCGGGTTCGATCCGGAGGTCGCCGGTCGGCGCCAACCGCGCGCTGCGGGGACCGGCGGCGGCACGGCGCTGCGGTGGCCTGTCGGGGGCCGAGAAATCCCGCCCCCCCCGAGTCGGGTTACCCGGTCGGGAGCATGGCGATGAGGTCTCGGGTCGTCCGCGCGGCGGTGGCCGCTCTGGCGCTGTCGATGGCGGTGCCTGGAGCGGTGCGTGCCGACGGCCTCGAGGAGCTCGTGGTGAGGCTGGGCCACACCCACCTCACCGAGGGCAACCGGGCCGAGCTGCTCGACGTCGCCGACATCGCCTTCTCCCGGCGTCTCGAGCTGGTCCGGTCGGCGCGCCACCACCTCTTCATCAGCACCTTCCTGTGGAACCTGGACCCGCACGGTCGCGCGATGCTGGACGCCGTGGCCGAGACCATCCGCGACCGCAGAGCAGAGGGGCGCCCGCTCACGGTGCTGGTGATGGTGGACTTCACCACCCCCGGCCTGTCGTACGACCATCTCCACAGGGTCTGCCGGCTGCTCGAGCGGGCGGGCGCGAAGGTCCACCACTTCAACCCGCCGTCGTGGGCGCTGACTCCCCTGTACTCGGCGCGGCTGCACGACAAGATGGTCATCGCCGACGGCCGGCGGGCGATCTTCGGCGGGCGCAACCTCAACGCGAAGTACTTCGATCCGATGCTGTCCTGGTACGACGCGGACGTCGCCGTCGAAGGGCCCGCCGTCCAAGAGCTGCAGATGCACTTCCTGAAGGCGTGGGTCACCGGACGCCACTCGACCTCGCCGCTGAACCTCCTGCGCCCGCCCGAGGCGGTTCGCGCCGACCTGCGCACCCTGTGGGCGACCGGGAGGTTCCCGGGCGGATCGAGCCCGCTCGAACCCTTCGCCGGACCCGGCTTCTTCCCGACACCGTCGGCGTTCCCGGACGGGGTCCGCGCTGCGGTGCTGTACGACAACCCGCTGGTGTGGGAGCGCGCGCCGAGCCAGGACCTGGTCGAGGAGCTGGTGCGCCGCGCCGATACCGAGATCGACATCGCCTCGCCGTTCCCGAACTTCACCGTCGAGCTGACCGACGCCCTGATCGCGGCCCACCGGCGCGGGGTCCGGGTGCGTGCGCTGGTCAACACCCAGGAGGCGCTGGTCCGTGAGGGCGCCTTCTGGCAGGCGCAGCTGCCGACCCTGATCCGGCTCATCGCCGCCGGGGTCGAGGTCTGGGGCTGGCGCGGGAACCGGCCGACCGTCGAGGCCGCCGAGGCCGCCGGGTGCAGGACCCTCGACCTCCCCGGCTCGTCCCTGCACGCGAAGCTGCTTCGAGTCGACGACCGGATCGGCATCGTCCACTCGTCGAACTTCAACTACCGGTCGGCGCACTTCAACACCGAGGCCGGGCTGGCGGTGCTCGACCGCGACTTCACCCGGAGGCTCGCGGATCGTTTCGCCGCGATCACCTCTCACGGCCCCCGCTGGGTGCTCTGTAACGGGGAACAGGGGAGCCGTCGTGTCGACGGGGGGCCGCTGGCGGTGCGGCTGGGCGCCGACGACCTGGCCCGCTTCCAGCAGGATCTCGGCGGGCGGCAGCAGGCGGTCGACGCCCTCGGCGTGCTCTGGTGAGGGCGCGCCTCCTGCTCGCTGCGCTGGTGGTGGCCTGCTGCGGGGCCGCCGACTCGCGGGGCGGCGACGGTGTCGCCGGGTTCGATCTCGACCGTTGGCACGCCGAGCGCGGTGGGTTCGGAATCGAGACCGACGAGCACCGGTCGGACGGGTTCTCGCTCGGGCTCTACCCCGGCGTGAGCGGCATTCTGGGCCTGCCGGGCGGCTACGCGGGCGCAGTCGACCTCTTTGTCTCACTCTCCGACGGTCGCTCGACGAGCGTCTTCGCGGGCTACGGCCGGGAGTGGGCGGCGACCTCCGAGTCGTCCGTGTGGACCCTGGGCTGGGGCGGGGTGCGGCGGGTTCCATCGGCTGAGGAGCAGCTCGGGTTCTTCGGGACCTTTCTGCGCTACCGTGAGCTGCGCCATGAACGCCACGGCTTGCACCGCGGGCTTTCGGTCGGGACCGAGTCCGGCGTCGGACGGGTCGCGATCACGATGGAGGCCGGACTGGCCCGGTCCGACCGCGACCACTGGCTCGTCGTCGCCAGGCTGGCGCTCAAGCTGGCGCTGCCGCTGCGGATCCCCCTCGGCGGGAACGGCTGAGAGGATGTCGTGATGAACGAATACGATCGACGATCACTGCCGCTGGCGCCGGGACAGCTCGGAACCCACCCCGGCCCGAGCTGCGAGCCCAAGGTGGGTGTGACCCGCGAGGAGGCCGCGATCGTGGCCGCGATACACCAGCTGCGCAACCGGGTCGACGGTGTACGGCGCAGGCTGGACGACGCCGAGGGCCCTGAGCGGGACCGTCTCGCCCGCGAGCTCGATGCGCTGAGGGCCGAGCGGACCGAGCTCGAGCGACGTCGCGAAGCCGCCTTCCGGAGCAAGATGATCATGCTCGGGCATCTGCCCGAGGACGACGAGGCCCCCTGAACCGCGGCGACACGCCGGCACAGCGCGGGCCGTGCGCGCAACCCGTGCGGCCGGTGAGCGGACGCGGCCGCCTCGGGTCACGCGGAGGTGAGAGCGCGGGGTCGGGAAGCGGGCGACGGGACGGCGGGTGACACCCTTTCGGGCGTTTCGCGATCAGCGTGCGCCCGCGGCCGCCCGCCCCCCGGACGGACACGGGGTCGGCTTCCCGGGTCCGGAGTCGTCCCGCGCCGAGCTGCTCTGTCTCCGTGGCTTTGCGGCTCTCGCCCCTAGGTCGCCGAGACCCAGCGGCCGGTGTCGGCTCGGGCGAGGGCACGGCGCACGTCGGGACCGCCCTCGTAGACCGCCAGGACCGGGATCCCGAGATGCTCGAGGGCCTCGACCAGGCGCTCCTGAAGCCGGTCGGCGCCGGGGCCGCGGGTGGCCAGACAGGCGGTCTCGCCCTCGTCGAGAGGGGACGGTCCCTCGTACAGCAGGCAGCCGTGCCATGCCGCCTCCGGCGTGATCCCGGCCAGCACCGCGAGCGCGATCGCGTCGAGGCCGACTTCGAGAAAGACCGTGCGCGCGGTCGCGAGGTCGATCACCAGGCTGTACGTGTCGTCCATGGCTGCTGCACCTTTCAGGCCGGCCGGCGAGCCACCTGCCTCCGGGTGTCGGCAGTATAGAGCGCGAGTGCGAGCCAGATCAGGCCGAAGGTGACGGCGTGGGCAGGCCCGAAGGGCTCGCCGTAGAGCCCCACGGCGAGCAGGAAGTGGCAGGTCGGACCGATGTACTGCAGCAGGCCGAGGGTGGACAGCGGCAGCCGGCGGGCGCCGACGGTGAAGAGCAGCAT
Source organism: uncultured Acidobacteriota bacterium (assembly GCA_963714745.1). Lineage (GTDB taxonomy): Bacteria > Acidobacteriota > Thermoanaerobaculia > Thermoanaerobaculales > Sulfomarinibacteraceae > CAVQPK01. Next base: position 1,602,414 of record CAVQPK010000002.1, on the reverse strand, counting down.
CGGGACCGCGGTCAGGAGGCCGGCGCCGAGCAGCAGCGCGTCGGTGCCGGCCCCGAGCCGGCCGAGCGCGCCGACCCCGGCGAGCTGCCGCGCGACCAGGAACGCGATGGCAGCGGGTGCGAGCAGGGCCGTTTCCACCGCCAGCCCGACCGCGGCCTCCGCCCGCACTGTCTTGCGGAGCAGGCCATAGAGCCCGAACGAGAAGGCGAGCGCCAGCGACACCCAGGGCAGGCGTCCGATCGAGACCGCCAGCACCGCGACCCCGAACGCCGCCAGCAGGACGGCGACCGTCTGGCCCCGGGACAGGCGCTCGCCGAGCACGACGAACCCAAGCAGCACGCTGACCAGTGGGTTGATGTAGTAGCCGAGACTCGCCGACAGGACCCGCCCGGTGGTGACCGCCCAGATGAACAGACCCCAGTTGAACGCGATCAGAGCGGTCGTCACGAGCAAGGTGACCGCGGTGCGCGGACGCGACACAGCGGTCCGGATGTCCCCCAAGCTGCGCCGCAGCGCGAGCAGAGCGATGACCAGGACACAGGACCACACGATCCGGTGGGCCAGCAGCTCGAGCGGCGGGACCGCCAGCAGCGCCTTCCAGTAGATCGGGGCCAGCCCCCAGATCAGGTAGGCGGAGACCGCGGCGAGCGTCCCGGAGCGGGTGACGGGGGTGGTCACGAGGTGGTCCGACGTCGGCTGGAGAACAGCTCCGGGGTCTGGAATCTGCCCGGTCGGAACGAGGTCAGTGACTGCTGCCCGAGATCCGATGGATGCGCTCGATCGCATCGAGCGAGTCGAGGCAGACCGCGAGGTCGTGCAGGATGCCGTCCTCGAGGCGGTAGAAGACGCCGTGCACGAAGAGCTTCTGACCGCGCTTCCAGGCCCGCTGGACGGTGGTCGTGTGGCACACGTTGCGGACCTGCTCGAGCACGTTGAGCTGGCAGAAGCGCGTCAGACGGAGGTCGTCGTCCAAGATCTGCTCGAGCTCCGTCCGGTGCTTCAGGTAGAGGTCGCGCAGGTGGCGCAGCCAGTGGTCGATCAGGCCGCGGTCGGCCTGGTCCATCGCGGCGTGCACGCCGCCGCAATGGTCGTGCCCGCAGACGATGATGTGCTCCACCCGCAGCACCTCGACCGCGTACTGGATCACCGACAAGCAGTTGAGATCGGTGTGCACCACGGCGTTGGCGATGTTGCGGTGGACGAAGACCTCTCCCGGCGCCAGCCCGACGATCTGGTTGGCCGGCACCCGGCTGTCCGAGCAGCCGATCCACAGGTAGTGGGGAGCCTGCTGGGCGGCGAGCTTGCGAAAGAAGTCGGGGTCGGCCGCGGTCACCTCGGCGGCCCACGCCTGGTTGTTGGCGAACAGGGTGTTGATGTCGTCCACGGCGTCCTCCTCGACCGAACGGCTCGCATCAGTGTACCGTCGCGAACGCGACCGCACCAGCAGGCGGAGGGCCGCCATTGAGACGCCTGCCGACGCGGAAGGGCCGTCAGGTCACAGCCGGGCGCCGCAGTACTTGCAGAACCGGGCGTCGGCATCGTGGCCCTCGGCGGCGCAGCTCGGGCAGGCCTGGGTGGTGACCGACCGGCGGCTGGCTCGCCCGAGCTCGACGGTCACGATCCCGGTCGGGACCGCGATGATCCCGTAGCCGAGGATCATCACCACCGAAGCCAACGCCTGGCCGAGCGGCGTCTGCGGCGAGATGTCGCCGTAGCCGACCGTGGTCAGGGTGACGATCGCCCAGTACATGCCGCGGGGAATCGAGTCGAAGCCGCTCGCCCTGCCCTCGACCAGGTACATGGTCGCGCCGACGATCAGGACGATGGTGAGCACCGTGCCGAGGAAGACCACGATCTTGGGCCGGCTGGCCGCGAGGGCCGAGCGCAGCACCCGGGCCTCGGCCAGAAAGTGCGCGAGCTTGAAGACCCGGAACACCCGCAGCAGGCGCAGCGCGCGGATCACCAGCAGCGACTGGGCGCCAGGGAGCACCAGGCTGAGGTAGGTCGGCAGGACCGCGAGCAGGTCGACCACGCCGAAGAAGCTGCGCGCATAGGCGAACGGCCGGCGAACGCAGGTCAGGCGCAGGGCGTACTCGACCGAGAACAGTACCGTGAAGAGCCACTCTGCGGCGCGGAGCCAGGGCCCCCACCGGGCCCGCCACGGGGCGGCGGCCGGGTCGATGCTCTCCAGGCTGACCGCCACCACGCTGGCCACGATGGCGACCAGCAGGACGACGTCGAACGCCCGTCCCGCGGGGGTGTCCGCCTCGAAGATGATCTCGTGGAGCCGGTATCTCCAGCCGGTCACCCCGCCCGCGTCGCGGATGTCGCTCATGGGGGGATTCTAAACGAGGAGTGAGGAGGGCGCGGTCCGGACACATGGCTTCGAGGGCGTTCCAGGCACACGGGGAGCACGTCCACCCCGGCTGGCTCCTGGCACGGGGCGCGCCGGAGCTCGTCAAAGGGGACACTAGAATGGCGGGGATGGGCGGAGACGGATGGCGCACGGTCGCGGAGGTGATCGAAGGGGGCGCGGTGCCGCGCGTGCAGGTCCTTGCCGACGGCCGAACGCTGGTCCTCGACCGGCTCCCGGCCGGGGCCGGTGAGGGTGACCTGGTGCTGGTCGAGGAGTCCGGATCCGGCCGGTCCGCGGCGGTCGGTCCGGCGCTCGCGCGCGCCGGGAGCGGGCGCTCCGACATGCTCCGGCTCGCGGTCGAGCACGGGCTCGAGCTGTCGCACCCGCCCTCGGCCCGTGCCGAGGCTGAGACCGCGGCGCCGGACGCCGACGATCCGGCGCTGGATGATCTCGAGCGGCTTCCGTTCATCACCGTCGATCCGGCCGGCGCACGCGACCTCGACCAGGCGCTCCACCTCGGGCGTCGCCCCGGCGGCGGGTTCGTGGTCCGCTACGCCCTCGCCGATGCCGCCCACTTCGTGGCTCCCGGCTCCGCGCTCTTCGCGCACGCTCTGGCGAGCGGGGCGAGCTTCTACCTGCCCGGCCTTCGGGTGCCGATGCTGCCCCCCCGGCTGTCGGAGGATCTCGTCTCTCTGGTCCCGGGCCGGGCGCGCCGCGCGCTCGTGGTCGAGTGCCGGCTCGGCGCCGGCGGCGAGGTCGAGTCGACGCGTTTCGTCCGCGCGAGGGTGCGCAGCCGGGCCCGGCTGTCGTACCGGGGGGCACAGCGGTTCTTCGACGATCCATGGGGTGGTGCGCGGCGTCACCGGGAGTGGCTCGAGAGCCTCGAGCTGCTGGCCGAGGTGGGTGGGGCCCGGCTCGCCGAGGCGCAGCGACGACAGGTCGCCCGGATCCATCGGGAGGAGATCGAGCTGCAACCGGACGAGGCGCAGCCGGGAGGCTTCCGGGCCTCGGCCCGTGCCCGGTTGCCGGTCGAGGAGTGGAACGAGCAGCTCTCGCTGCTGGTCAACGTCGAAGGGGCCCGACTGCTGGCAGCGGGGCTGGGGCAGGAGCGCGTGCAGCCCGTCTTCCGGGTCCACCCGGGGCCGTCACCGGAGGACCTCGAACAGCTCGCGCGCAGGCTCGCGGTGCTCGCGTCGCGGCGGGGCCTCGATCCCGGCCGCTGGGCGTGGGACCCGGACGGCTCAGATCTGGGGAGCTTCCTCGCCCGGCTTCCCCGGGCCGGGCGGGCCGCCCGCCTCGCGCGGGCCATCGACCGGCAGGCGATCCGGATCCAGCAGCCGTCGCGCTACGCACCCGAGCCGGCGCCGCACTCGGGAATCGGCGCGCCCCACTACGCTCGGCTGAGCTCGCCGATGCGGGAGGTCGTCGGGGTCTTCACCCACAAGGAGGTGCTCGAGCTGCTGGGCGCGGTGCCGTGCGGGAGGACCCAGGACGACCTCGCCCTGCGCGAGCGGGTGGTCGAGGCCGGCAACCGCTCCCGCGAGCTGCAGCGACGGCTCGACAAAGCCGCGGCGAGGGTCGTGCTCGACCGATGGCTCTCGGTGCGCGGCGAGGGGGCTCTCGTGAGCACGGTGATGGGCTTCGGTCACGACCGCCTGTACGTGCAGCTCGACCTGCCCCGGCTCGACCTCAAGGTCTACCTGGGCGATCAGCCGGGCCGCTGGCGGGTCGACCCACTCGAGATCGAGGCCCGCGGGGAGGGTCAGGTGGTGCGTCTCGGTGATGTCGTGCGACTCGCCGTCGCCGGCCTCGACCGGTCGCGCGACCGGTGGCGTCTGGTGGTGCTTCCGGCCGAGGGTTCGCTGCCAGCAACCCGGCAAGCCTGAGAGCGCCCGCAGGCGACGGTGCGGGGTCAGCCTCCGGCGGCGCGGCGGGCGGCGCCGAGCAGGGCCACTCGCGGCTCGAGCACCACCCGGACCGGCATCGCCTCGACCAGGCGACGCATCCGTCCCTTGTCCAGGAAGCCGTCCAGGAAGGGACCGTCGACCAGGCGGGGCAGGATCCGGGGCGCGATGCCCCCGGCGACCCAGACCCCCCCGAGCGCGTTGAGCTTGAGCGCCAGCTCGCCGGCCTCGACGCCGTACAGCCGGACGAACAGGTCGAGGGCCTCCGCCGCAGCCGGCGACCGCCCCTGGAATGCGGCGTCGGCCACCTGCGCGGCCCGGTCCGGACCGGTTTCGAGCCAGGCCGGCAGCGGCTCGCCGCGGCGCTCATGGATGAACTCGGCGATCGCGACCAGGCCCGGTCCCGACAGGACCCGCTCCCAGCTCACCCGTCCATGGCGCCGGCGCAGGAAGGTGAGCAGGGCGTCCTCGCGCTCGTCGGAGGGGGCGAACGCGGTGTGTCCGCCCTCGCAGGCGAACGGGTGATGCCGCCGCCCGTCCCATGCCAACCCGGCCTCGCCGAGCCCGGTTCCCGCGGCGACCACGCAGGCGTTGCCGCGGGCGTCGGGAGCGCCCTCGCGGAGTACCCTGACCTGATCGGGCGCCAGCTCGCCGAGGCCCCAGGCGGCGGCCTCGAGGTCGTTGAGCAGCTCGACCGAGGCGAAGCCGCAGCGGGCCTCGAGGGCGTCGGCGTCGACCGTCCAGGGCAGGTTGGTGGTCCGCATCACCCGGCCGAGGACCGGCCCCGCGAGCCCGAACGCGGCGCGGTCGGGGCGGACCCCGGTCGCCGAGAGGAAGGCTTCGACGACCTCCTCGAGGCCCCCGTGGGCCGCGCTCCGATAGCTTCGCTCGGCGGTGGTCCGCAGGCCGGCGTCGTCGACCGCGACCAGAGCCAGCCGGCAGTTGGTCCCGCCGATGTCGCCGGCGAGAACGGTGGCAGCCATCAGACTCCGTCGCCGACCGCGTCCGCCACCAGCTCGTGCAGCCGGTCGAGGCCTCCGTCGATGTCCGGTCCGAGGTGCACCCGCAGCACCCGGCGTCCGCGCTCGGCCAGCACGGCGAGATCGCCGAGCGCCTGGGCGGCCTCGACGACCGCGAAGGTCGCGCGCATCCCGGGCAGGGGCAGGTCGGCGGCCGGCTCGGCGGTGACGAGCAGGTAGAGGCCGCTTCCCGGGCCCCCCTTGTGGGCCTGCCCGGTCGAGTGCAGATAACGCGGTCCGAAGCCGACCGTGGTCGCCACCTTGCGCCGGTCGCGAACCAGGCATCGGATCCGGTCGAGGGCGGCGGCGTGCTCCGGGCTCCGGTCGAGCCACGCGAGCAGCGCCAGGTAGTCGCCTGGCTGGAGTCGTCTCAGGTGGGCGGCGACCAGTGCGGCGGGAGTGTGCTCCCCGCCCGCCGCGGCGAGCAGGTCGCCGGCGCTGCCTTCCGGGCAGAAGACCGTGAGACCGTCGCCGGCAGCGAGCGGTGTCTGCGGCGGCAGCGCGCCTCGCGTCTCGTAGGCGGCGCTGAGCTCGCGCGCGGCCACCTTCGCCGCCTCGACGTCCGGCTGGTCGAAGGGGTTGACCCGGAGCACGGCTCCGGCGACGGCGGTCGCGACCTGCCAGCGGAAGAACTCGGCGCCGAGGTCGGCCCGGTCGGCGAGCCCGATCCGGAGCACCGGGTGGCCGGCGGCCTCGAGGCGGTCGAGAGCGGGCTCGAGCCCTTCGGCCTCGCCGTCGACGGTGAGGGCCACGAACATCCGGTCGCTGCCGTAGACCCCTGGCGGCCCGAGCGGCTCACCGGCGATCGGGAGAATGACCCGTCCGTGCTTGCCGGTCGACTCCGCGACCAGCTGCTCGAGCCAGTCGGCGAAGCCGGCGATGCCCGGCGACACGACCAGGGTCAGCTTGTCGCGGCCGGTGCGGGCGGCGGCCGCGAGCATCAGGCCGAGGGCGACGCCCGGGTTGGCGAGCTCGGGCGCATCGGGACCGGAGGCCGCACGCATCACCACCGCACGGTCGAGAAGAGCCGCGACATCGACCCCGGCCATCGCCGCCGGGGCGAGGCCGAAGTCGGACAGGGCCGAGAACCTGCCGCCGATCTCGGGCACGCCGTGGAGCACGGCGAGAAAGCCGCGCCTGCGTGCTTCACGCTCGAGGGCGGAGCCGGGATCGGTGATCGCGACCGCCCGTCGCGGGGCCTGCTCGGGTCCGACCGCGGCGGCGAGCCGGTCGAGGGCCCACGCCAGCAGGAGGCGCGGCTCGAGGGTGGTACCCGACTTGGAGGCCACCACCACCAGGGTGTCGGCGAAGTCGAGCCGGGCCTCGACCGAGCGGACCTGATCCGGGTCGGTGGAGTCGAGGACCACCAGCTCCGGCCGGCCCGGTCGCGGTCCGAGCCCGGCGGCGAGGACCTCGGGGGCGAGGCTCGATCCGCCCATGCCGAGCAGGAGCACGTGTGAGAAGGGCCGCGCGAGCGCGGCCACCCGGTCGAGCCGGGCGAGGTCGGCGCGCTGGGCCTCGGCGACGTCGAGCCAGCCGAGCCACGAAGCCTCGTCGGCGCCGGTGAAGAGCGTGGCATCGCGCGACCACAGCCGGCGTGTCCCGTCGGTTTCGCGCCACTCGGCGGCGAGGTCGCGAACCGCCGCCGCGAGGGCATCCGGGAGTGCGGCGCGCATCGGGCGGACCTGGGTCGAGAGGATCTCGGACCGGGACTTCTCGACCGCAGCCAGCAGGCGGTCGAAGGCCTCGGCGAAGAGGCGCACCCCGTCGGCCAGCAACTGGTCGGTGACCGCGGTCAGCGAGATGCCGGCGGCGCCGATCCGGTCGAGGTGGGCGCGGGCCTCGTCGAGACCCTGCTCGAGGCTGAGCCGGGGCTCGCCATGGTCGCGGAAGGCGGCGAGGGTGGCGGGGGGCAGGGTGTTGACGGTGTCGGGGCCGATCAGCTCCTCGACGTAGATCACGTCGCGGTAGGCGGGGTTCTTGGTGCTGGTGGAGGCCCAGAGCAGCCGCTGCGGGCGGGCGCCGCGGGCGGCGAGAGCCTGCCAGCGGCCGTCGGCGAAGCGCTTCCTGGAGATCTCGAAGGCCATCTTGGCGTTGGCGATCGCGGTCGCGCCCATGAGCCTCTCGAGACCGGCCCTGACGGCGCCGTCGGCGCCGGCGATCAGCTCCTCCACGCGACGGTCGACCACCGTGTCGATGCGGCTCACGAAGAAGCTCGCCACCGAGGCGACCCGGTCGAGCGGCAGGCCGCGGGCGGCGCGACGCTCGAGCCCGGCGAAGTAGGCGTCGACCACCCGGGCGTAGGCGTCGCAGGAGAAGAGCAGCGTGACGTTGACGTTGACGCCCTCCGCGATCAGCCGCTCGATGGCGGGGATGCCCTCGGGGGTCGCGGGGACCTTGATCATCACGTTCGGCACCGCGAGCTCCGCCCACAGGCGCAGCGCCTCGGCGACGGTGGCGTCGGTGTCATGGGCCAGGTGTGGGGAGACCTCGAGGCTGACGAAGCCGTCGCGGCCGTCGGTGGCGTCCCACACCCGCCGGAGCACTCCCGCGGCGTCGCGGATGTCCGCGATGGCGAGCCGCTCGTACAGCTCGACCGCGGAGATCGGCGAGTCGGCAAGCAGGCGCGCCGTCGCGTCCCGGTAGTCGGCGGAGCCGGCGATCGCCTTCTCGAAGATGGCCGGGTTCGAGGTCACGCCGGCGAGGCCGTCCTCCTCGACCAGGCGTGCCAGGTCGCCGCCTTCGAGCATCGAACGCCGAATCTCGTCCAGCCACACCGACTGGCCGAGCCCACTGAGGCGCCGCAGAGGATTCATCGTCGTCCACCTCCCGGTCGCCGGCCAGGGTATGCAGCCGTCAGCGGCTTGTCCAGCCTCGAGGCCGCCGGGCCCTCCGCCGCCGGTGGCGCGGCAGAAAAAGGCGGGCCGGCCACCAGGGCCGGCCCGCCGGGTGCGATCGCAGGCTCGGGGATCAGGCGGTGCGGCGCAGCAGCAGGAAGAGACCGGCCGCGGCGAGCAGCGAGATGAACAGGGCCAGGCCGCCCGGGCTCGAGGTCGGGACCGGGGTCGGCGGGGTCGGTGTCGGCGGCGGGAGGGTCGCCGTCGGGGTCGGCGCCGTGCTGCCCCAGAAGACCTGGGAGGTGTCGTTGAGGCCGCCGACCGACGCGGTCACCGTGTCGGTGCCCGCGTTGGTGCCGGTGTAGCAGAACTGGGCCACGCCGGCGGCGTTGGTGAAGGCGAAGCTGTTGGTCGGGTTGACGCCAGTGACCGCGAAGTCGACCCGGACGCCCGCGAGCGGGTTCGAGCCTTGGTCGCGCACGGTGGCGTCGAGGCAGACCTGCAGGCCGACCGGCGAGCTCTGGGTCTCGGGGGTCAGCACCAGGGTCGACACGATCGCCACCGGCGCCAGCGACAGCCCGCCGGGATAGCCGTAGGAGTCGGCGGAGTCGAAGCCGTAGGTGAAGACGCCGAAGGCCTGCGGACTGGCGAAGCTGTGGGCGCCGAGGGTCAGCGTGACGTGGGCGTAGGAGAAGCTCGACGCCCCGATCGCGGTGAAGTCGCCGGGCGCGATCGGCGCGCCGTCGAAGGTGACCGAGCCGATCGCCGCTGTCGGCGCGACCACGCTGGCGTAGTTGCCGGAGAATCCGCTCGCCGGCGTCGTGATCGTGTAGCCGCCGAGGAACTGCTCGAACGGCGGGATCAGCATCATGAACGGGTCGGAGGTGACGTTGTCGTAGGAGGTGCCGTTGGAGTACTGGGCGACCAGGATCGGCGCCGAGGAACTCACCGTCGACGGCCCGTTGATGATCATCTCGTGGAACTGACCCCGGTTGAGGGTCGCGACGTTGCCGCCGTTGACCGACACCGAGGTGCCGTCGGTGGAGGCGAGGAAGCGGAAGGTGTCGCCGTTGAGCCGGGTCGCGAGCGGGGCGGTCACGAACTGGTTGCCCCAGGCGTCGGTCGGCGGCAGCTGCTCGACGATGTGATCGCAGGCGACGGCGCCGGCCGGGATGTTGGCGCATCCGTGGCCGCCGTAGACCGCGATCGGCTGGTCGGAGTTGATGAAGCTGCCCGACAGGTCGTCGCCGTTGACGGTGTTCTGCAGCAGGTAGGCTTCGCCCTGGTTGAGGGTGATGTTGTAGGGCGTGCCGGCGGTGCGCGGGCCGGTCGTGTCGGAGGGGATGATCGTCACCGTGGTGTTGTCGACCGCGCCCACCACCATGAACTCAGTCTTGTTGACGACGTTGGTGTTGACGTAGCCGAGGGTGATGTAGCTGGTGCCGAGCACGTCGGTTGGCAGGCCGAGGAAGGCGTCGGTGGTGAATCCGAGCCGGTTGAGCCCGTAGACCGTCACCGGGTCGTTGGCGGTGACGTGGATGCCCTTGTTCTCGACCACATCGTTGTTGCGGACCTCGGCACCGACCGGCACCGTCACCGTCGTCACCGTCCCCGGGGTCACGTTGAAGTTCTGGGAGAAGGCCAGGCCCGGAACCTCGACCGTTCCGCTGGTCGCGGTCGGTCCGGTGATGAAGAGCGGCAAGCTCTGTGCCCCGGTGTGGTTGTGCATGAAACCGACCCAGAAGTCGGTGCCGAGGCTGTCGAGCTGGGCGGCCGCCGGGGCCGCGCCGAGCAGAACGACCATGGTGAGGAAAACGCCTGAGAGTGCTGCTCTTCGGTCCATCGAGGATCTCCTTCCGTCGAAACAACCCCGCCGCCCCGGCACAAGACCCGTTGTCGGGGCCACCCGCGTCCGGTCGGCTGATGTGACTGGTCGATCCTAGCTCGCCTGCAGAGCGGATTTCAAGCCCCACCTCCTGGCGATACCCCTACAATGCCGGCGTGGGCGTCTTGACCTCCAACCAACGATCTGCCCTCGCGGCGTCCGGCTGCGAGCTGGGGTTCGGCGACCTCGTTCGAACGCTCTACGCCACCGACGCCTCGATCTACCAGGTGCGGCCGGCGGCTGTGGCCTTTCCGCGCGACGCCCGGGAGACCGCCGCGGTGCTCGCGGCGGCCGCGGATTCCGGGCTCTCGGTCACGCCGCGCGGGGCCGGCACCGGGCTCGCCGGCGGGGCGCTCGGCGAGGGGCTGGTGGTGGACCTCGCGCGACGGGGTCGGTGGATCCGCGATCTCGACCTCGATCGGCGCACCGTACGGGTCGGCCCGGGAGTCGGTGCTCGACCAGCTCAACGCCTTCCTGCGTCCGCACGGCCTGTGGTTCGGGCCGGATGTCGCGACCAGCTCGCGCGCCACCCTCGGCGGGATGATCGCCAACAACTCCTCCGGCGCGCACGCGCCGCTCTACGGCACCACCGCCGACCACGTCGCCGCCCTCGAGGTGGTGCTGGTCGACGGGACCGTGGCCGAGGTCGGCGACGGGCGCGCCGGGCTGGCCGGGATTCGTGCCGCCGCCGAAGGGGTTGTCCGCGGGCACGCCGAGGCGATCGCGGCGCGCCTGCCGCCCGGGCTCGCGAAGCGCTGGTCCGGCTACGGGCTCGACCGCGCGCTCGCCGCCCCCGGAGACCTGGTCCAGCTGGTGGCGGGCAGCGAGGGCACGCTGGCGGCGATCGTGTCGGCCGAGCTGAGGCTGGTCCCGCGGCCGCGCCGCCGCGGCCTCGGCGTGGTCTTCTTCGCCTCGGTCGCCGAGGCGATGGAGGCGACGGTCGAGCTGCTCGACCTGGGCGCGGCGGCGATCGAGCACCTCGACCGCCTGCTGCTCGACCAGACCCGAGGCCAGCGGCCGTTCGCCGCCGCCCGGGCGCTGCTCGACCTCGACCGCCGCCCGTGCGAGGCGATGCTGCTGGTCGAGCTCTTCGACGAGCGTGTCGAGCACGGCCTGGCCGAGCTCGCCGCCCGCGACCTGGGCCTGCGGACCCTGGCCCTGACCGATCCCGCCGAGCAGGAGATGGTGTGGGCGGTGCGCCGAGCGGGCCTCAACCTGCTGACCGCGCGGCCCGGGCGAGCCAAGCCGACCACCGGCATCGAAGATGTGTGCGTGCGGCCCGAGCGGCTGCCGGAGTACGTCGCCGGTCTGCGCGAGCTGCTCGAGCCGCTCGGGCTCGAGGCGTCGTTTTACGGCCACGCCGCGTCCGGGGAGCTCCACGTCCGCCCGGTGCTCGACCTCCACACCGCCCAGGGTGTGGCGGCGCTGCGTCGGGTGGCCGACGGCGTGGCCGAGCTGACCCTGCGCTTCAGGGGCTCGCTGGCCGCCGAGCACGGGGTCGGGATCGCCCGCACCGAGTACCTCGCCCGCCAGCTCGGGCCGGAGCTGACCGCCGCCTCGGCCGACATCAAACGCCTCTTCGACCCACGCGGGGTGCTCAACCCCGGCAAGATCGATCGATCTCGGACGGTGGCGCATCGACGGCGACCTGCGCCAGGGCGCGGGGGCCCACATCACGCTCCCGTTCCACCCGGCGACGGGCTTCGTCGACCGGGACCTGGGCCTGGTCGAGCAACCTCGAGCAGTGCAACGGCTGCGGCGGCTGCCGCAAGGACGCCCCGACCATGTGTCCGACCTTCCTCGCCACCGGCGAGGAGGTGATGTCGACCCGGGGGCGTGCGAACATGATCCGGGCCGCCCTCGAGGGAGGTCTCGACGGCCCCGACGGCGGTGGGCTGCTGGCGCCCGAGCTGGCCGAGGTGCTCACCAGCTGCCTGGCCTGCAAGGCCTGCCTCACCGAGTGCCCGTCGAACGTCGACATGGCCCTGCTCAAGACCAACCTGCTCCAGGCACGCCACCGGCTCGACGGGGTGATACTGGTCGACCGGGTGATCGCCGCGGCCGACACCGTCGGCCGGCTCGGCTCGGCGTTCGCGCCGCTGGCCAATCGGGCGATCAGGTGGCGGCCCGTCCGTGCGCTGATGCAGGCGGCACTCGGGCTGGCCGCGGACCGCCCGCTGCCGACCTTCGCGCGGCAGCGTTTCGACCGCTGGTTCGCACGCCGCGGTCGCTCGGCGCCGGCCGTGCGCGGCGCGGTCATCCTGTGGGACGACACCTGGGTGCGTTACCACGAGCCGGGGATCGGCCAAGCCGCGGTCGCGGTGCTGGAGGCGGCCGGGTTCGAGGTCCGGCTCGCCAGGGGGCGCGCCTGCTGCGGCCGGCCGGCGGCGAGTCGCGGCCTGCTCGACGAGGTCCGCCGGCTGGGTGAGCACAACCTGGCTCTGCTCGAGGGCGGCTCCGAGCCGATCGTCTTCCTCGAGCCGTCCTGCTGGTCGATGTTCGTCGACGAGTACCGGCAGCTCGGCATCGGCGGCGCCGCGGCCGTCGCCGGGCGGACGGTGCTGTTCGAGGACTTCGTCGACTCCCTGCTGCGCCGGGAGCCCGACGCGCTGCCGTTCGCGAGCCGTCCGCTCCAGGTGGCGGTCCACGCCCACTGTCACGCCAAGGCGCTGGGTGATGCCGCTCGCCCTGACCGAGCTCGCAGCGCGGATTCCCGGGGTCGAGCCGCACCGTCTGGACACCGGCTGCTGCGGCATGGCCGGGGCCTTCGGCATGCTCGAGGCCACCACGAGCCTGTCACGGCAGGTGGCGGCGCCGCTCCTCTCCCAGATCCGGGCGCTGCCGGAGGGGGCGGAGCTGGTCGCCTCGGGCACCTCCTGCCGCCACCAGGTCGAGGACCTGCTCGGTCGTCGCCCGCTCCACATGGCGGAGCTCCTGGCCGGCGCGCTCGACTCCCAGTGACGAACCCGGCGCAGCGAAGCTGCGTTTCTCCTCACGAACGACCGGACCCGAACCCGGAAGGAGGCTCAGTGGTGGACGTGGCGTACGGCGAGGCGTTGGGGCGGGCGTGGGCCCGGGCGCGGAGGCTCCTGCTCGAGCCGTTCGTGCTCAGGACCTGGATCGTGATGGGCTTTACGGCGTGGCTGGCCCGGCTCGCCGGCGGCGGCGGCGGCGGCGGCTCGACCGGCGTCCGCAATCTCGGCGGCGCCGGGTGGCAGAGTGAGGTGGAGCGTCTCCCCGACGAGCTCGCCGAGGCCGGGCGCGAGCTGTGGTCGCACGCGGTGCTGGGGCCGGTGGTGGTGCTCGTCGTGCTGGCGGTGCTCGCGCTGGTGGTGGTCCTGCTGTGGCTGAGCTCGCGGGGCAAGCTGATCTTCTACGACAACGTCGCCACCGGCCGGGCCGCGGTGGCGGAGCCGTGGCGTCGGCTCGGCCGCCTCGGCGACTCGCTGTTCCTGTTCCGGATCGGCTTCGCCGCCGCCGCGATCGGGGTGGTCGGCATGTTGCTCCTGCTCGGGTACTCCGTGCGCTCATCCATCGCCGGCGTCGTCGGGGTGGTCGCGCTCGGCGTGGTCGCAGGCCTCGTCGCCGCGTTCGTCGCGGTGCTGCTCGACGGCTTCGTGGTGCCAATCATGGTCCGCTCGAGGATCGGCGTGCTCGCTGCCTGGGACGTTCTTCTGCCCCGGGTGTCCCGCGACCCGTGGCCGTTCGTCATCTATGCGCTGCTGCTGCTCGGCCTCGCGGTCCTGGTCGGCATCGCGATCGCCGTGGTCGGCCTGCTGACATGCTGTGCCTTCTTCGTCGTGCTCGCGCTGCCGTTCGTCGGCACCGTGGTCCTGCTGCCGGTGCTGGTGACCTATCGCGCACTCGGGCCGGAGGTGCTCGCGGCGGTCGACCCGGCCTTCGCCGGTCTGCTCGATCCGCTGCCGCCTTCGGCTGCTGCTGCTGGGGACCGTTGACAGCGATCCGCGGGCGGTGGATTCTCGCCCGCGGAGGACACGGGGAATGAGGCACTTTCTGGCGGCGGCTCTGGTCCTGGTGACGGTCGGGGCGGCCGTCGCGGGCGGCCCGGCCGAGCTCGAGCTGCTCGGCGAGGTCCGGCTTCCGACCGGCATCCGGGTCGACGGGCTCGAGGTCGGCGGGCTGTCCGGGATCGCCTGGGATCCTTCGCGCGATCTCTATGTCGCGGTGTCGGACGACCGTGGGGTCGATCAGCCGATCCGATTCGTGACGCTGCGTATCGAGATCGGGGACGGCCGCCTCGAGCCGGCAGACGTCACCGTGGTCGCCGTGACCGCGTTGCGCGACGCCTCGGGTCGCACGCTCCCGCCGTGGTCGGCGGATCTCGAGGGGCTCGCCCGTGCCGGCGACGGCAGCCTCTTCGTGAGCTCCGAAGGCGATCCGCGGCGGGGCGCCGAGCCGTTCCTGGCCCGGCTCGGCGGCGACGGGGAGCTGCTCGAGAAGCTGCCGCTGCCGCATCACCTCCTGCCCGGCGATCACCGCGGCGTGAGGACCAACCTCTCCCTCGAGAGCCTCTGCCTCGCCGACGATGACCGCCTGATCGTCACCGCCACCGAGAACGCCCTGCTCCAGGACGGTCCCGAGGCCGGGCTCGACCAGGCCAGCCCGGTGCGGATCATGCTGCTCGAGCTGCCCTCGGGTCGAGTGGTCGGAGAATATCTCTACCGGGTCGAGCCGATCCCGGTTGCGCCCCGCCCCGCGGGCGGCTTCGCGACCAACGGCCTGTCCGAGCTTCTCGCGGTCGACGAAGGGCGCTTCTTCGCCCTCGAACGTTGGTTCGCGATCGGGGCGGGTCACGGAGCCCGGCTCTACGAGATCGACCTTTCCGGTGCGACCGACCTGGCCGGAACGGAGACCCTCGCCGATCTGGCCGAGGTCCGTCCGGTCGCCAAGCGTCTGGTGCTCGACCTGTCCTCGCTCGGGATTCCGCTCGACAACCTCGAGGGCATGACCTGGGGACCCCGTCTGCGCGACGGACGCCGGACCCTGATCATGATCAGCGACAACAACTTCAAACCTCTTCTGCAGTTCACCCAGGTGCTCGCGTTCGCGGTCGGACCGTCGCCGCCCAGGGCCGGGACCGGCGTCGTCGGCACTCTCCAGGGGCGGGGTCACGCCAGCCCCCGTCTGGGCGAGTGGGCCGACAACGTCGAGGGCGTGGTGACCGCCGGTCGCGACCGCAGGCGGGGCGGTGGCGTCTTCGTGCAGGCGGACCCGGATGGGGATGCCGCCACCTCCGACGCGATCTGGGTCCGCCCGGAGCCCGAGGTCGACCTTCGTCCCGGCGATCTGGTTCGGGTCGCGGGCCTGGTGGTGGAGGGCGGCCGCCCCGGCGAGCTGACCGTCACCGGACTCGACCACGCCCGGGTCGAGCGGATCGGAAGCGCCCCGCTCCCCGATCCGGTGCGGCTGGGCCGCGCGGGCCGGGTGCCGCCGGCCCGGGTGGTCGACGACGACGGCATGGCCCGGTTCGAGCCCGAGCGTGATGCGCTCGACTTCTTCGAGTCGCTCGAAGGCATGCGGGTGGTGATCGGGACCCCGCGGGTCGTGGGGCCGACGTCGCGCTTCGGCGAGCTGTGGGTGGTGGCGGACGGCGTCGACGGAGTCGGTCCCGGGACCGCCCGCGGCGGGCTGCTCCGGACCGTCGACGACCTCCATCCCGAGGCGGTTCCGGTCGAAGGCCCCGATCCGCCGGCCGCTCGGGTGGGGAGCCGTCTCGCCGGCGCGGTGGAGGGGGTGCTCGACTTCGCCTTCGGCCGCTACCGGGTGACCGCCGCCAGCTTCCCGGAGGTGGCCCCGGGCGGGGTCGACCCGGAGACCGCCGACCTGGTGCGCACCCCCGGCCGCCTCACGATGGCCACCTTCAACGTCGAGAACCTGGCCGCCGGCTCGAGCCGGATCGGGGCGGCGGCCGCGATCATCGCGCACCGCCTGCACGGCCCCGAGCTGGTCGCGCTTCAGGAGATCCAGGACGACTCCGGTCCGCGCGACGACGGGACCGTGACGGCCGCCGCGACCCTCGACCAGCTGGTCGCGGCGATCGCGGCCGCGGGTGGTCCGGACTACGACTGGCTTCAGCTCGACCCCCGTGACGGTCGCGAGGGAGGCCAGCCCGGCGGCAACATCAGGGTCGCACTGCTGGTCGACCGGTCGCGGGTCACGCCGGTGCGGCGCGCCGACGGGCCGGCCGACCGGGTGGAGGTGCTCCCCGGGCCGCACCTGGCCGCCAGCCCGGCGCGGCTCGAGCACCCGGCGTTCGAAGGCGACCCCGACGGCGAGGCATCGGGCGCCCGCCGTCCCCTGGTGGTCGAGCTCGAGGTCGACGGACGGCAGCTGTTCGTGGTCGTGGTGCACCTGACCTCGAAGGGCGGCGACGACCGCGCTTTCGGCCCCCACCAGCCGCCGAGCCCGCGCAGCGAGGCCCAGCGCCTGCGGCAGGCGTTTGCGGTGCGATCGGTGGTGGAGCGTCTGCTCGCCGTGGACCCGCTGGCAGCGGTGGTGGTGCTGGGCGACTTCAACGAGTTCGAATGGCGGCCTCCGATGCGCGCGCTGGAGGGCTCGGGCATGGTCAACCTGACCTGGCGCCTCCCCGAGAACGAGCGCTACAGCTATGTTTTCCAGGGGTCCTCCCAGGCCATCGACCACATCCTGGTGAGCCCGGTGCTGGCGCGCGGGGCGGAGGTCGACGTGGTCCACGTCAACGCGGAGTTTCCGGCCCGGGGCCGGGCCAGCGATCACGACCCGGTCATCGCCCGTGTGGTGCTCGGCGGGGGAAGGTGAACCACAGAGGCACGGAGGGCACAGAGAGACACCGAGGTCCCCCACCCACCCATCACCCATCGGCGCCGACCTCTGCTCGCCAGCGAGCAGAGGTCGGCGGCAGCAGGGCGTGCGGGGGCTCTGTGCTCCTCAGAGCCTCTTGGGTGTCCCTCGGTCACCTTCGCCAGGCGAACCAGCGCCGGAGAATGGCGGCGAGGGTCGGCGAGAGGCGCGTCCGGTTGAAGGCGTCGCCGGCCTTGCGTACGATCTCGGCCCGGGTCGGGTAGGGGTGGATGACGCCCGCGAGGCTGCCCAGGCCCAGCTTTCCGGCGATCGCGGCCGAGATCTCGGAGATGGTGTCGCCGGCGTGGCGGCCGACCAGCGTCGCCCCGAGGATGCGGTCGCTGCCGTGGGCGAGGTGGACCTTCAAGAAGCCCTCGGTGTGGCCTTCGGCGAGGGCCCGGTCGACCTCGCCCATGTCGACCCGGATGGTGTCGATGGTGATGCCCCGATCGCGCGCCCCCTCGAAGGTCAGCCCGACGTGGGCGACCTCCGGATCGGTGTAGGTGCACCAGGGCACCACCAGGCGGCTGAACCGTTTCTTGGGGCCGGGGAAGAGGGCGTTCTGGACCACCGCCCGGGAGGCCGCATCGGCTGCGTGGGTGAGCTGGAACGGCAGACACACGTCGCCCGAGGCGTAGATCCGCGGGTTGGTCGTTCTCAGGGTGTCGTCGACCTTCACCCGGCTCCGGTCGAGCTCGACACCCGCCGCCTCGAGGCCCAGGCCCTCGACGTTCGGCGTGCGCCCGACGGCGACCAGCACGGCATCCACCTCGAGGGCTGCCTGACCCGCCACTCCGTCCAGGCGGAGCGTGGTGACACACGACGCCCGCTCGACCGCGGACAGCCGCGCGCCGAGCCGCAGCTCGACCCCATCACGCTCGAGGGCGGCTCGGACCACCTCTGCGGCGTCGGCGTCGTCGCGCGGCAGCAGACGGTCGGAGATCTCGATCAGGGTGACCCGCGAGCCGAGCCGGGCGAAGGTCTGGGCGAGCTCGCAGCCGATCGGACCGCCCCCGACCACGGCCAGTCTCGGCGGTCGCTCGGTGAGCTCGAAGACCGTGTCGTTGGTCAGGTAGCCCGCCTCGGCGAGTCCCGGGACCGGTGGCACGGCCGCCCGCGCGCCGGTGGCGATCACCGCGCGAGCGAAGCGGAGCGGCGTACCTGCCGCCTCGAGGGTATCGCGGCCCACGAAGCGGGCCCCGCCGAGGAAGACGTCGACCCGGTAGTGGTCGCGGAACCGGCGCGCCGAGTCGTGGGGGCTGATTCCGGCCCGGACTGCGCGCATCCTCTCCATCACCGCGGCGAAGTCGACCTCGACCGGGTCGCCGACCCTGATCCCGAAGCGAGCGGCGTCCCGGACGTCAGCGGCGGCCTGGGCCGACCGGATCACCGCCTTGGACGGCACGCAGCCGACGTTGAGGCAGTCGCCTCCGAGGAGGTGGCGTTCGACCAGTGCCACCCGGGCGCCGAGGCCGGCGGCGCCAGCCGCTGCGACCAGACCGGCGGTGCCGCCGCCGACCACGACCAGGTTGTATCGGTCCGCCGGGACCGGGTTCTGCCACTCGGGCGGGTGCACGTTCGCCACCAGCTCGCGGTTGTGCTCGTCGTCGGGACGCGGTGCCCGGAACTCGTGCATGCGGTTTCCCCTCGTCGGACCCGGCCCGTCCAGGCCGGCAGTGCTCTCCCGTTCCCGAGGTTCCGCCACAGGTTACGGTGGCGGTACGACCAACCCGGGTGAGATCCTCCGACTCACTCGCTGGCGCTCGCTCGCACAGGATGACCGGGGCGGGAAGGACCACTGGCGGTCGGCGGCTTCGCCGCGAGGAACGTCAGGGGGCGTCAGATGAGGGGATTCGGGCCCGCCGACGAGCGCAGGCGGTCCGGCTGCGTTGAGCATCGTCGACACCCTGAAAGCACCGCAGATGGCCCTCCACGCGGTCCGCTCAAGAAACCCCTGCCAGCCACCACCCTCAGAAGATCACGTGATCGACGTAGAACTGCTCCACGCTCACCTCGCCGTTGGCGAGCACCTTGGCGGTCTCGACATCCAGCCTGAAAGTCCCTGCGGCCTTGCCCTGGGAGCTGAGCAGCTCGATCTCGACCGCAACCGGGGCCTCGGCAGGGTCGAGCCGGTGGATGAGGACGTAGGACTCGGTGATGATCTTGAGGGCCTCGAAGACCTGCTTCTGCGAGTCGGTCACGGCCTGGATGTAGAAGAAACGCTCCTGGGTGCCGGCGCTGGTCCGGTAGAGGTAGAAGTGGCGGTCCTCGAACGCCTGGGTCAGGGCACGCTCGATGCGCTGGTTGCCGTAGGGAACGGTCTGGAGCCGAATGCCGGGAGTCGGGGTGGCGGTCGGGGTCGTGGCCACGCCGAGGTACGGGTTGGCCTCCAGGTCGAGCTGGGTGTAGTTGCCGAGCGACATCCTCGGGGTCGAGGTCGGTACCGGGGTCTCGCCGGTGAGCTCGTCGATGATCAGAGCGTCGCCGAGGCCGAGCTGGTTGTACCGTTCGGTGGCGATGAGGTCGACCTGCTCGAGCGGCAGGCTGGAGAGCGTTCCGGTGACGAGGGTGATCATCGCGCTGCGGCCCTCGATCCGGAGCGGCTCACGGGCACGGATGCGGTGTCCGTTCTTCAGGACCACGACGTAGCCGCCCCGAGGCGGCTCCGCCGCACTGAGGATCAGTGCCAGTAGGAGCGGCACGCAGAGAAGTGGAAGCCAGCGGCGCATGTTTGGTCCTCCGTTGTCGTTTCAGCAGTATACGGGTTCGCCTCTCAGGAAGAAACCGGCGGCGCCGCGGTGGCCGAGGCCATCAGCCGCAGCAGCTCGTTGCGCGACGAGGCACCGGTCTTCCGGTAGAGCCGCTTGACATGGTCGCGGACCGTGTGGTGGCTGATGCCGAGACGCGTGGCGGCCTCGGCCACCGAGACACCGTTCACCAGCAACCTCAGGACCTCGGCCTCCCGACGGGTGAGACCCCGGGTGGCTGCGAACGCGTCAACCTGGAGGTCGGGTGAGCCGCTCGAGCGGCGCAGTCGCGCCAGCACCGCCGGCCCGGCCCCTGCCCGGTTGGGCTCCGGGCTCAGGCGGATCATCTCGCAGCCCAGCACGGTGCCGTCCGACAACGCCAGCCTCCCCTCCCAGGCGCCGACGTTCTCGGTCGAGCGGACCAGATCCTCCGCGACCGAGCAGAGCAGGTCGAAAAGAGGCTGGTGCGGTTCCCCCGACCGGCGCACCTCGAGGCCGTCCTCGGTCTGCCGAGAGAGCAGTCGGTCCGCCTCGAGGTTGGCGTAGGCGATGGCCGCACGGTGGTCGAACAGCAGGAGAGCCGAGGCGCTGGTGTCGAGCGCGCTGCGCAGGAGGGCGGCCTGTTCCTGGAGCCGCCTCGACTCGAGGAGGTGGTGCAGGAGGAGCGTCGCGAGCTCGGCCAGGGCGGGCGACGGGGGGGCGGCGGATCCGAGCGTGAGACGGGCGTGGAAGCGTCCCGCCGACTGCAGCTCGACTGCGGTCCCGCCTGGCGCGTGTGATCCGCGGGAGTAGAGCCGCGGAGTTCCGGTCCCTTCGAGCCCGAGCTCGAGCTGCACCCACTCCGAGCCGGTGGCGGCAGCTATCGCCTCGAGCAACGCCGCCACCTCGGCGTCGTCGCACGGCGGGGGGGCCATCGGCACCAGAACGGAAGGCGTGGCCGCCATCTCATCTGATTATAGCGTCTCGAGATCCCGTCCGTTCGGGACCGTCCGGGCGCGGGCGGTGCGAGGCCATCCCATTGAGGTTGACCGACATCGCCCGATGACCTAGACTGCCGACCTTATGCTGGAGAGCCTCCAGGAACGCCTGGCCCGCATCACCAAGACCCTCCGCGGCGAGGGCCATCTGACCGAGTACCACGTCGACACCGCGCTGCGCGAGATCCGTCTCGCGCTGCTCGCCGCCGACGTCGCGGTCGAGGTGGCGACCCGCTTCGTGGACCGGGTTCGAAGCCGGGCCCTCGGTGAGCAGGTCCTGACTTCGGTGACCCCGGCGCAGATGGTCACCAAGATCGTGCACGAGGAGCTGGTCCGGCTGCTCGGCGGCGAGACCACCGAGCTCGACTTCAAGGGTCGTCCCGCGGTGGTCATGCTGGTCGGCCTGCAGGGCTCGGGCAAGACCACCACCGCCGCCAAGCTCGGGCTGTGGGTGAAGGCCCGAAAGAAGCTGTTCCCGCTGCTGGTGCCGGCCGACACCTCGCGGCCGGCGGCGCGGGAGCAGCTCCTGGTGTTGGGAGGCAAGGCGTCGATTCCGACCGTCGACACCCGGGACATGGACGACCCCGAGGCGATCGCACGGCGAGCCCTGCGCGAGGCCCAGATCAAGGGTTACCAGGTTCTGATCTTCGACACCGCCGGGCGCCTTCACGTCGACGACCAGCTGATGGACGAGCTCGAACGGCTGAAGGCGATTCTCAAGCCGCGCCAGATGCTGTTCGTGGCCGATGCCATGACCGGACAGGACGCGGTGCGCTCCGCCCGGGCCTTCCACGAACGGCTCGGCATCACCGGCGTCATCCTCACCAAGCTCGACGGCGACGCGCGCGGCGGCGCTGCCCTGTCGGTGCGGGAGGTCGTGGGCCAGCCGATCGTCTTCGCCGGCATCGGCGAGGGCCTCGACGGCCTCGAGCAGTTCCACCCCGATCGCATGGCCGGGCGCATTCTCGGCATGGGCGACGTGCTCACCCTGGTCGAGAAGGCGCAGGACGCGGTCGACGAGCGCCAGGCCAAGCGGCTCGAGGCCAGGCTCAAGAAGAGCCAGTTCGACCTCGAGGACCTCCGCGACCAGCTCCGCAGTCTGGCCAAGATGGGACCTCTCCAGCAGGTCATGGAGATGATCCCGGGGATGGGGAACGTCCTGCCCAGCGGAGGCATCAGCGAGGAGCAGGAGCACGGGCTGAAACGGATGGAGGCGATCATCTGCTCGATGACGCCGCGCGAACGACGTCACCCGCAGCTGCTGAACGGATCCCGGAAGAAGAGGATCGCCAAGGGCTCGGGAACCCGGGTCGAGGAGATCAACCGCCTCTTGCGCCAGTACGGGCAGATGCGTAAGCTGATGAAGCGGCTGGGGAAGGCCGATCCCAAGGCCCTCAAGCGCCAGCTCGGCATCCGATGAACACCGACCACGTCGACGGCGACCGGAGGCCGGTTGCCCACGGAGGACTGAAGAGATGTTGATGATCAGACTGCGCCGCGGTGGCGCGAAGCACGAACCGATGTACCGGGTGGTGGTCTCCGACTCGCGCAAGCGTCCCACCGCCGACTACCTGGACCAGGTCGGGACCTACAACCCGGGCACCGACCCGCCGGAAATTCGCATCGACATGGACAAGGTTGCCAAGTGGACGGCCCAGGGCGCGGGCGTCTCGGAGACTGTCCGAACCCTGATCCACAAGGCTCAGAAGCAGGCTTGACGGCGGCGGCGACGGCGAAAGGAGCTCCCGTGAGCGCGATGAAGGACCTGCTGACGGAGATCGCGAAGGCACTCGTCGACCATCCGGAAGACGTACAGGTGACCGAGGTCGAGGGCGAGCAGACCACGGTGTTGGAGCTCCGCGTCCGCACCGAGGACCTCGGCAAGGTGATCGGACGGCAAGGTCGCACGGCGCGAGCGCTCAGGACTCTGCTGTCGGCCGCGGGAATGAAGGTGCACAAACGCTTCGTGCTCGAGATCCTCGAGTGATGCACTCCGGCGAGCAGCCCGCGGACTCCCGCGAGTGGCTCGTCGTCGGCGTGGTATCCAAGCCGCACGGCGTCCACGGTGATCTGGTGGTCGACATCCTGACCGATTTCCCCGAGCGACTCGCCGCCGGCGTGCGCTTCGGGCTCGGGCCGGATGGTGATCGTGGTCCGACCGAGCACCACGAGGCCTTCGCCGTGCGCGTTCATCGCGGCAGCTGGCTGCTCAGCGTGGTCGGCATGCGTCGGCGCGAGGAGGTCGAGGGCTGGCGGGGGCGGTACGTCTTCCTTCCCGAGCAGTCGCTGGACGAGCTCCCCGAGGGTTACTACTACGAGCATCACCTGACCGGTCTCGAGTGCCGCTCGCCGGCCGGCGAACTGCTCGGGACCGTGGTCGGCATCGACCCCAGCGGCGGCGGCCAGACCCGACTCGTCGTCCGTCGCGGCCAGCGGGAGTTCCTGGTGCCGTACGTGCCCGAGATCGTACCCGCGGTCGACCTCGAAGGTCGGGTGGTCACCGTGGAGCCGATCCCGGGGCTGCTCGACGACGACGCCGAGCAGGTCTGATCGCCGTCCAGCGGAGCCTGGCATGCGCTTCGACGTCGTCACCCTCTTCCCCCGGCTCTTCGACTCGTTCTGCGCCACCGGCGTGCTCGGCCGCGCGATCGAGCGGGGAAGGGTGGAGCTCCAGACCCACGACCTGCGATCGTGGGCCGGCAACCGCTGGGGGCAGGTCGACGACGAGCCGTACGGCGGCGGCGCCGGCATGGTCCTGCAGGCGCCTCCGGTGCTGGCGGCGGTGCGCGAGGTGGCGGGCCTCGCCGGTGGGCCCTCGTCCGTCGTGCTCCTCACCCCCCGCGGCCGGGTGCTCGACCAGGGGCTGGTGGAGGAGCTGTCGGGCCGGGGCCGGCTGATCCTGGTGTGCGGAAGGTACGAGGGCTTCGACGAGCGCGTGCTCGACCTGCTCCGACCCGAGGAGGTCTCGATCGGCGACTTCGTGCTGGGTGGCGGCGAGGTGGCGGCGATGGTGCTGATCGAGGCGGTTTCGCGGCTGGTCCCCGGGGTCGTCGGCGATCCCGAGTCGGTCGAGGCCGACTCGTTCGCGGGCGGCCTGCTCGACCACCCGTGCTACACCCGTCCGGCCGAGGTCGAAGGGCTCGAGGTCCCGTCCATCCTGCGATCCGGCGACCACGGCGCGGTCCGGCGCTGGCGGCTGGAGCAGGCGGTGGGGCTGACCGTAACGCGCCGGCCCGATCTGATCAAGAAGCACTGGGGGCGCCTGGACGAGGACGCGCGAGCTCTGGTCCGTTCGCTGGCGCCCGAGCTGGCCGGGGAGTGAGCGGTGCCCGGGGCTCGACAGGGGGAACGATGCAGCGTGCTGTGATGGTGACCGTGTTCCTGCTGGCCGCCCTGACCGGAGCCGCCCAGGGCTTCGACGACGAGCCGGTGTTCCGTGTCCGGGTCGCGCCGGACCGCGATGCCCTGGTGGCCGGCGACAGCGCCCGGTTGGCGGTGTCGGTGATCGTCGACCGCGGCTGGCACATCAACAGCGACCGCCCGGGCGACGACTTCTCGGTGCCGACGACCCTGGCCTGGGCGGTGCCGGAGAGCTGGCTGGTGGCGGTCGACGGCTACCCGGCCGGGGTTCCGATCCGCTTCGACTTCGCCGACGCGCCGATCTCGGTGTGGGAGGGAACGGTGGTGATCCCCGCCACCCTCCGCGTGCCGGCGGACGCGACCGGCGAGGTGGAGCTGACGGTGACCGTGACCGCCCAGGCGTGCAACGACTCCCAGTGCCTGCCCCCGACCGACGTCACCGCGAGGCTCGAGATGACGGTCCGCGCGGCCGGGTCGGCGGTCGAGCCGATGAACCTCGCGCTCTTCGTGCAGGCGGATGACGCCATCACCAGCTCTGCTCCTTCGGGTGGTGGCGAGTCCCCCGGTTCCGGGAGCGACCTCGGCGACCGGTCCCTGCCGTTGTTCCTGATCGCGGTCTTCGTCGGCGGCCTGGCGCTCAACCTCACCCCGTGCGTCTTTCCGCTGATCCCGATCACGATCGGTTTCTTCGCTCAGCAGGCGAAGCGACGGACCGGCGCGACCTTCCCGCTGGCACTCGCCTACGTGCTCGGCATCGCGCTCACCTACTCGGTGCTCGGCGTGCTCGCCGCGCTCGGCGGGGCGCTGTTCGGAGCCGCCCTCCAGAACCCGTGGGTGGTGGGCACCATCGTTGTGGTCCTGCTCGCCCTCGCGACCTCGATGTTCGGGCTCTGGGAGCTGCGCGTGCCCGGTTGGGCGCAGCGGGCCTCGGGCGGCAAAGGCGGCGTTGTCGGCGCCCTGGTCATGGGGCTGCTGATGGGCTTCGTGGCCGCGCCCTGCATCGGCCCGTTCGTCATCGGCCTGCTCACCCTGGTCGGCCAGCGTGGCGATCCGGTGTTCGGGTTCGTGGTCTTCTTCACCCTCGCCCTCGGGCTCGGCGTGCCCTACCTGCTGCTCGGGACCTTCACCGGCTTGATCGGCCGTCTGCCCGCCTCGGGCTTGTGGATGGTGGGAGTGCGGCGGATCTTCGGCGTCATCCTGATCGCGATGGCGGCCTACTTCGCGGCGCCGCTGGTCCCGGGCCGGCTCGGCGACTGGCTGATGCCGGTGGTGCTGGTGTCGGGAGCGCTCTATCTCCTGGTCGTCGACCGCACCGGGCACGAGCAGCCGGCGATCGACCGTGCGGTGCGGATCGCCTGCGCGGTCATGCTGGTTGCCGGAGTGGTCCTGGCGCCCGGGCTTCGGCTCGGCGCCGGCGGTGGCGAGGCCGGCCACCTCGAGTGGACAGCCTTCGACCAGTCGGCGGCGGACGCCGCGGTCGGGTCGGGCAGCCCGGTGATCCTCGACTTCTACGCCGACTGGTGCGCACCGTGCAAGGAGCTCGACGCGATCACCTTCGCCGACCCGGCGGTCCGTGAGGCGCTGGCCGGCTACTCGCGGTTCAAGGTCGACCTGACCCGCTCCTCGGAGCGGCAACACGTCGCTCCAGAAAGCCTACGACGTGCGCGGTGTGCCGACCGTGATCGTCTACCGCGGCGGCCAGGAGAGCTTCAGGATCACCGGGTTCGAGCCCCCCCAGCGATTCCTCGGCAGGCTCGAGCGCGCCGCCGGCGGCGGCTGAGCCGGCCCCGAGGTGCCGATGAACCCCGCCACACGCTGGCAGCGGATCGGCCTCGCGCTGGTGGTCGTCACCATGGCCTACAACGCGGTCGAGGCGGGTCTCGCGTTGTTCGCCGGCGCCACCGCGGGCTCGATCGCATTGGTGGGATTCGGGCTCGACAGCATCATCGAGCTGGCGGCTGCCTCGGCCCTGTTGTGGCGGCTCGGTGTCGAGGCCCGCGGCGCCGATCCCGAGCGGGTCGAGGAGGTGGAGCACCGGGTCCACCGCTTCATCGGCCTCACCTTCGTGCTGCTGGCGATCTACGTCGTCGGTCAGGCCGGCTGGACCCTGTGGCGGCAGGAGGCGCCCGAGGAGAGCCTGCTCGGGATCGTGCTCGCCGCCGCGTCCTTGCTCGTGATGCCGCTGATCGCCTGGGGCAAGCTGCGCGCCGCGCGCGAGATCGCGAGCCGGGCTCTGGCCGCCGAGGCCAAGGAGACCCTGGCCTGCTCCTACCTGTCCCTCACTCTGCTCGTGGGTCTGCTGCTCAACGCCCTGCTGGGCTGGTGGTGGGCCGACCCGCTCGCCGCCCTCGCAATGGTCCCGTGGCTGGTCAAGGAAGGCCGAGAGGGCCTGCGCGGCGAGTCCTGCGAGGACGCCTGCTGCGACGACTGAACCGCACGGGCAGGGAGAGCTCAATACGGGCGCGGCCCGCGCTGAGTCTCCCTGCCTGTGTGGTTCAACCGCGTTCGACGATCTCGCCGGCGGACAGCACTCTCTCGCCGCCGGTTGTCGCCAGCCGCAGGTAGCCCTCGTCGCTGAGGCCGAGGAAGGTCCCGCGCACCGCCTCGCCGGAGCCGAGCCGGACCGTGAGCGGGTCCCCGAGGCGGTGGACCAGCTTCTCGCGCCACAGGGCCAGCGCGGGCTGGGGATCGCCGAGGCCGTCGGCGAGGCCGGCGACGAGCTCGTAGACGATCGGCTCGACCCACTCCGCCCAGGTCCGGGTTCCGAGCAGGGCGCTGAGGCAGGTGGGGACGTGCAGGGCCTCGGGACCGAGCTCCGGCACGGCGTCGAGGTTGACCCCGAAGCCCACTGCCGCCCAGTGGGGCGCGCCGTGGCGGGCGGTCACCAGCAGACCCGCCACCTTGCGGCCGTCCACCAGAAGATCGTTGGGCCACTTGACCCGGTGCTGCTCGAGGCCGACCGCGGCCAGCGCCTTCCAGCCGGCGGCGGCGGCGAGCATGGGCAGGGCCGCCGCCTGCCCGCTGTCGACGCCGCAGCGCACCCAGCTCAGGTAGAGCCCTCCTTCGGGGGAGACCCACCCGTGCTCGCCGCGCCCGCGACCGGCAGTCTGGCGGCCGGCGATGACCACGGTCGGCCCCAGCGTGGCGTCCTCGTCGTCGACCTCGTCCATGAGCCGGGCGGCGACCGCCTGGGTCGAGTCCACCTCGGGCAGCCAGACCAGGTTGTCGACCCGGTCGCCGAGGCGGTACCACAGCCGGTCGAGAAGCTGCTTCATCCAGTCACCGCGTCGAGGGTCTGACGCAGGCGGGCGAGCCGCGTCTCGACCTCGGACAGCCGGGTCCGGGCACCGGCCACCACCTCCGCCGGCGCCTTGGCGAGAAAGCCCTCGTTGGAGAGCCTCTTGGTGTGGCCTTCCCGCTCCTTCTCGAGCCCGGCGATCTCCTTTGCGAGGCGCTCCAGCTGGGTTGCACCGAGGGAGCCCGGGGGCAGGACCAGGGCCACCTCCATGCCTCCGAAGAGCTCGTGCACCGAGTGTTCCGGCGCGTTGCCGACCTCGATCGCCGAGACCGCGGCGAGACGCTCGAGCTGCCGCGCCTGGGCGCGCAGGAATCCGGCCCGCCGGGCGGCCGAGTCGAGCAGGGTGATCGCGATCGGATGCCGGGGCGGCAGGCCGACCAGGGAGCGATAGGAGCGCAGGCCGCCGACCAGCTCCTGGAGGGTCTCCAGGTCGGCCTCGAGCTCGTCGTCCTCCAGCTCGGGTCGCGGTGCCGGGTAGCGGGAGGTGATCAGCATCCGGTCATGGCCGAGGTGCTCGGCGATCTCCTCGGTGATGAAGGGCATCACCGGGTGGAGGAGGGCGAGTGCCTCGAGCAGCACCCCCTTGAGCACCGAGCGCACCTCGACCCGGTCGGTCTCGGTCTTGGCGAGCTCCAGGTACCAGTCGCAGAAGGTGTGCCAGATGAAGTGGTAGAGGTGGTGGGTGCCGTCGTCGAAGCGGTAGCTCTCCCACGCCCGGTCGACCGCGCGCGCGGTGTGGCTGAGCCGGGAGAGGATCCATCGCTCGGTGGGGCCGAGCTGTGCCGGGTCGAGGTCGTCGAGCGAGAGCTCGTCCCCCTCGAGCTGCATCTGCACGAAACGGGCGGCGTTCCAGACCTTGGTCGCGAACCCGCGGTAGCCCTCCATGCGCTTGAGGTCGAGGGGCAGGTCGCGACCCGGGGAGGCCAGCGCGGCGAGGGTGAAGCGCACCGCGTCGGCGCCGTAGGTTCCGCAGACCTCGAGCGGGTCGATGGTGTTGCCCTTGGTCTTCGACATCTTCTGGCCCTCGGCGTCGCGGACCAGACCGGTGAGGTGCACCGTGTGGAACGGAATGTCTCCGGCGAAGTGGCAGCCCATCATCACCATCCGCGCGACCCAGAAGAACAGGATGTCGAAGCCGGTGATGAGCACCGAGGTGGGGTAGAAGGTGCGCAGGTCGTCGGTGGTCTCGGGCCAGCCGAGGGTCGAGAACGGCCACAGCCCCGACGAGAACCAGGTGTCGAGCACGTCCGGGTCCTGGGTCAGGGGGACGTCCGCACCGAGCCCGGCCCGGGAGCGGGCGTCGGCCTCGTCGCGGCCGACGTAGGGGCGGCCGTCGGCGTCGTACCAGGCGGGGATGCGGTGGCCCCACCACAGCTGCCGGGAGATGCACCAGTCCTGGATGTTCTCCAGCCAGTGGTTGTAGGTCGCCACCCAGAACTCCGGCACCAGCTTGACGCGACCGCTCGCCACGGCCTCGAGGGCCTGGTCCGCGAGCGGACGGGTGCGGACGAACCACTGGGTCGAAAGGTAGGGCTCGACCACCGTGTCGCAGCGTTGGCATCCACCGACGGCCATCGCGTGGTCGCGGCCGCCGCGCAGCAGGCCCTCGGCCTGGAGGGCCTCGGTCACCGCGGTCCGGGCCTCGATCCGGTCCATTCCCGCGAACCGGCCGCCCGCGTCGTTGATCCGGCCATCCTCGTCGAGGATGTTGATGAACTCCAGGTCGT
The DNA here is from genome assembly GCA_963714745.1 of uncultured Acidobacteriota bacterium. Lineage (GTDB taxonomy): Bacteria > Acidobacteriota > Thermoanaerobaculia > Thermoanaerobaculales > Sulfomarinibacteraceae > CAVQPK01. The sequence goes on along the minus strand of CAVQPK010000002.1, from coordinate 1,573,464 downwards.
GTCGCTGCCCGGTGGCGAAGTCGTTGGGGTCGTGGGCCGGCGTGACCTTGACCGCACCGGTTCCGAACTCGGGGTCGACCAGCTCGGCGTCGGCGATGACCGGGATCCGCCGTCCCAGGAAAGGGTGCACGGCGAACGACCCCACCAGCCCCGGTAGCGGTGGTCGTCGGGATGGACGGCGATCGCGCTGTCCCCGAGCATCGTCTCCGGGCGGGTCGTCGAGACCACGATCTCGCCGCCCCACTCGAGCGGGTAGGCGAAGTCGCTCAGGTGTCCCTGGCGGTCCTGGTGCACCACCTCGAGGTCGGACAGGGCGGTGTGGCACCGCACGCACCAGTTGATCAGACGCCGGTCGCGGTAGATCAGGCCCTGGTCGTAGAGCGTCACGAAGGAGTGCAGGACCGCGTTCGAGAGCCCCTCGTCGAGGGTGAAGCGCTCCCGCGTCCAGTCGCACGAGGAGCCGAGCGCCTTCGCCTGCTCGGAGATGTTGTCCTTGTGCTCCGCCTTCCACTGCCACATCCGCTCGAGAAAGCGCTCCCGACCCAGCTCCTGACGGCTGACGCCCTCGCGGACGAGCTGCCGCTCCACCATCACCTGGGTGGCGATTCCGGCGTGATCGGTCCCGGGCAGCCAGAGCGCCTTCGCACCCTGCATGCGACGCCAGCGCGTCACCAGGTCCTGGAGGGTGAACTGCAGGGCGTGGCCGATGTGCAGCTTGCCGGTCACGTTCGGCGGCGGGATCACGATGCAGAAGGGCTCGGTGCCGGCGCCGTGATCGGGGTTGAAGGCGCCGGACGACTCCCAGCGCTGGTACCAGCGGCGCTCGAAGCGTGCGGGGTCATACCTCGTGTCGAGGGTCGGTTCCGTCATGACTCGTTCTCCGGTCCGCCAGCTGGCGCGCTCCACCCGTCGTCATTGGGCGATGCCCCGATGAGTGGACGAGATCCGCGCAGTCTACCCACGTGGTCTGGCCGTGTCCAACCGGGCGTGACCGCGAGCGACGGGGTCAGCCGGCGGTGGCGGCCTCGCTGGCGCCCACCTCGACCTCGACCGAGACCGTCGAGTCGATCTCGGCGAGCTCGTCGCGCACGCCGACCGCCACGGTCTGCTCGCCGGCCCGCATCATGAGGTCGATGGTGTAGCTCAGGTTGCGCTCGGCGGTTTCGAGCAGGACCTCGTTGGGCACCCGCAGCGGAAGCTCGCGGCGCTGGACGTCGGAGGCGCGGCCGTCGGTCCCTCGCACCGTGACGAACACGGTCAGCCGGCCTTCGTGCGCGTCCTCCATAGGCAGCAGGAGCAGGCGGCCGAGTGGGATGGTGATGTTGACCGGCAGCAGGTAGGCGTTCTTGTCCTCGGTGAGGTGGGCGGCTCCGGTCTCGAGGCCGATGTTGAGGGGATTGGTCGTGACCCCGAGGAAGACCGCCGACAGGGTGCGGTCGGACATGAACTCGTCGGCGGGCTTGGAGCGGAAGCCCTCGCGGTGGCGTACGCGGCACCCCTCGCGCTTCACCTTGACGTCGATCCGGTGGTACGAGCCGTCGCTCTCCTCGTTGGGCGAGAAGCCGAGCGAGTAGTAGCTCTGGAAGTCGGCCTGGAGCTGCTCGAGCATGAGGGCGACGTTCTCGAGGTTGGTGAGGTGGCGGCCGCCGGTGGTGCCGGCGAGGTACTGGAGCGAGGCCTGCTGACCGAAGGCCTGCAGGGCGGCAATCTGGGAGCCGCCTTCATACCCGGGGTTGGCGGCGCTGATGTAGCTGTCGACCGCGGACTGCGACGCGTCCACGGCGTAGAAGGTCACCCGGTTGGAGTTGGCGCGGTTGGCCAGGTCGCGGAAGAAGGACTGCACGCTGAAGCGGTTGGATTCGGTCTGGGGCGACAGGCCCCTCATGAACGAGGGCGCATCCGGGATGGTGGGGAACATCGAGGAGAACTTGCGCACCCAGGCCTCGAAAAGCGGCTCGCCGATCCGCATCGAGGTGCCCTCGCCGACGTACATCACCGCCTTGCGCCCGGGCAGGCCGGCGAGCGAGTCGATCAGCTGGCGCAGGGTGCGGATCGACGTCCGGGTCGCGTCGTACTTGTACTGGCACCAGCCGCGGATCTGCTCGAGCAGGGAGCGGGCCTCGTCGAGCCGGGTGTCCTGACCGGTCCCGATCTGGGGCTCGGCAGTGTTGGTGCGGTCCATGGTGCGGAGAATGAAGTCGCGGTCCTGGTCGAACAGCCCGCCGAGGCCGACCTCCTTGGCCATGCTGTCGAGCAGCGGGCCGATGTCGGAGACCGGGTCGGAGAACCGGTGCCGGATCTCGAGCGACGACCCGTGGGAGAACACCATGATCCGGTCGTCGGGTCCGATGTTGTCGGCGAGCAGGGCTTTGAGCTGTCCCAGCACGCGGTTCCTCGCCCTCGGCGGGATCGCGGAGTTGTCCACGTAGACGATCAGGTTGAGCCGCTGGTAGTCCGGCAGCGGCGGCGGCTCGACCGCCGACGGCTCGGCCCCGCTGCGCTGCGCCACCTCCTGGGAGCGGACCTTGTTGCCTTCGACGGTGAAGAAGTTCCGGATCGCGACCGGCTCGCCGTCGACCAGGATCTCGAAGTCCTCCGGGCCGAGCCCGAGCACCGGCCGCCCCTTCGAGTCGGAGACGAAGGTCTCGACATTGACCACGTTGACCTTGACCACGTCGAAGAACTTGTTGGACTCGACGATGGTCTCCTGGCCCGGTGACGGGGTCGCGGCCAGGATCCAGATCAGGGCGACGGCCCCAATGACGGCGTCAACACGGGTGAAACGGCAACGCGACGGTCTCACGACGACCTCCTCGCCCGGGCGGGGGGCTCCTGCGGATCCAAGCACTCTACCCGGTACGCACCGCGACGGCTCCGGTTGCGTCCCGAACGACCCACGGGTGCGCCGCCGCGTCGGCCCCGGCCCGGTGACACCTCAGCCGTACCTGCGGGGAACGCCCGCGGCCGCCCGCGCCGGCCGAAATCGAACGAGTCCGCCCCGGTTGCGGACCGGGGCTTCTCCTTGAGTCCCTCGGAGGGGCTCGCTCGAGTATATCAGGGGAGGTTGATTTTGATTCTCATCAATCGTCGGGCGCCTCGCTCGCGGCATCTCCGGGTGTCGCCGAGGCTGCGGCTTCTTCGAGGCGGGCCTCGACGACCCGACCGCCGTCCCGGTAGCGGAGGCTGTCGAAGCTCATCAGGTTGGCGATGGCGATGCCGCGCCCGTTGGGGTCGAAAGCGCGGGCGGGGTCGATCTTCAGGAACGGAGTCGGGTCGAAGCCACCACCCTGGTCGGAGATCGTGAAGACCACCGCATCGTCCCGACAGTCCAGCTCGACGGTGGCGATCCGAGCGCCCAGGACGGGCGAGGCCAACCGCTGCTCGAGCTCTTCTCGCAGCCGGCCGGTCCGCATCAGCTCGCCCTTCTCGGCGTAGGTGACCTCGAGGTTGCCGTGCTCGACCGCGTTCACCAGCAGCTCGGTCAGCCCCACGACCACCCGTTCCGGGTCGGGACAGGAGTTCGCCAGAAGTGCCCCGAGGCCGGAGGCCTCGGCCGGTGTCCGGTAGGCGAACCGGCCGTGCCGCAGCAGGCGGATCGCGTCGGCGCTCGAGCGCACCTCGGCGAGCAGCTCCCGCACCCTGGCGTGGTCGGCCGAGGCAGCGCGGACCATCGACTCGAGCAGAGCACCGTCGAGGGGCTTGGTGAGGTAGTAGGTGGCCCCTGCGGCGATACCTTCGGCGACCTGATCGCGATCGGCGGCTGCGGTCTCGATGATCACCGGCAGGTGGCGGAGCCGCGGGTGGCTCTTCATGCGCCCGAGCAGCTCGAGGCCGCCCAGCCGGGGCATCATCCGGTCGGCCACCACGACGTCGACCGAGGAGCTGCTCTCGAGAAGGCTCCAGGCCTCCTCACCGTCGGCCGCGGTCGAAACCTCGTAGCCACTCCCGAGCAGCTCGACGATGAGCTCGAGGCTCAGAGGGTCGTCATCGACCGCCAGGACGTGCGTCCTGCGTGCCACAGTGTCCCTCGTTCGGTTGTCGGGCGGCTGTTCACTGGATCTCGTCGGCGCCGCTGGCCTCGACCTCCGCCTCGAGCTGCCGGATCCGCTCCCGGACGACCATCTCGGCCATGTCCGGAATCACCTCCCAGGCGACCCGCTCGATGGACCCTGCAGCCAGCTCGAGGACCCGGCGGGCGATGCGGTCGATATCGTTCTGGCTGAGCTCGCCGATGGCGACGGGCTGCGGAACGGGTGCCGCCACGGGCGCGCCGAACGCAGGCACTTCGGCCTCGGGCGCCTGGCCGGCGACCGGACCGGTCTCGAGCTCCGGTTCCTCTGGCGGCTCGTCGGCGCCGAAGGGGTCTCCTGCGTCGCCCCGGGCATCGACCACGGCGTACCCGCCGCCGGCGAGCTGCGGCTCCGGGTCCGGAGACGGTTGGATCGGATCGGTCTCCTGCTCGGGCACGGTCGTGACCGGCGCCCACTCCTCGGCCGCGCTCGCCTCTGCCGCGTCGAGGTCCATGAACTCGTCCGGGGCTGTCTCGCCCCGCGGCTCGAGGTCGTCTCGCTCGGCGGGCTCGCCGAAGGCGAAGTCGTCCTCCGCGTCGGTGGTGAAAGGCGGCGGGGGGGTGTCGTCGGCCTCGGCGGCGCCGAGCTCGACCTCGCCGAAATCCCCGCGCTCGAGCTGAGGTTCCTCGACCGGAGCGGGCGGCTCCTCGGCGAGGGGCGGAAGCTCATCGGGCGCCCCGAAGCTGTCTCCGGTCTCCGCCGCCGGGTCGTCCGCGAAGTCGGGGCGCGGCACCGAGAGCCGGGTCCCGAAGTCCAGGTCGTCGTCGCCGCCGTAGCTGTCGAGGGGCTGAAAACCGCCGTCGTTCCCCCAGGGTTGCTCGGGCTCGGCCCCCGCCGCCAGCTCGTGCTTGACCAGCCGCTCGACGGCCTCGACCAGCTTGCGCGCCTCGAAGGGTTTCGTGATCACCTCGGAGCACCCGGCGGCGAGCGCGCGATCACGGTCGAAGGGCTCGAAGGTCCCGGTCAGCAGCACCACCGGAATGTGGAGCGACTCGGGGTTGGACTTGACCTCCTGACAGACCTGGTAGCCGTCCTTGCCCGGCATGATGACGTCGCAGATGATGACGTCCGGACGGCACTCTGGAAGCCGGCTCAGCAGCTCCTCACCGCTCGACACCGCGACCACCTCGAAGTCGGTGTCGGCAAAGGTCAGCTCGACGACCTTTTGGATCGTCAGGCTGTCATCAGCGAGTAGGAGGGTGCTGCTCATGGCGACTCCCGCTCCGATTGGGGATCCCGGCTACCGATGTTGTGTACCACGACGCTCCGGAACCTGTCAACGAAATTGCCAGCACGCAACGACCTCCACGTTGCGATCCGGCCCGGGTGGAGGCCCGCGAGTCGGGCCGCCTCGGCGAGGGCCGTCGCCATCGGGGCGACTCCCCCGCCGATCGCCCACCCCCCGCGGACCGCGTCGTCGGCGTCGAGCTCTCCGGCGGTGAGGAGCGCTCGCCGGGTGACGGCCGCGCCGAGGGTCGAGGGCGCGGTCACGGTGCCCCCCCAGCCGGTCACCAGGCCGCGACGCACGCCGGGGTGTGAGAACCGCGCCGACGGGCCCACGACCACCCGGTCGCAGGACATCACCAGGTCGAAGCCGCCCCCGGTGCACGCCCCGTCGACCGCTGCGACAACCGGTGCAGGGTGCACGCAGAGGTGGGCAAGGACCCGACGACCGGCCTCCGCGTAGCCGCGGGCCGAGGCCGGGTCGAGCCGCGAGATCTCCTGCAGGTCGGCGCCGGCCAGGAAGATCCGGGGATGGTCCGAGCACAGCACCAGAGGGCGCCTCGACGCCGCGGTGCGATCGAGCACCGCGGCCAGCTGCTCGAGGGTCGCACGGCTCAGGATCGGTCGTCGGAAGACCACGGCAGTGGCCGCCTCGAGCGCATCGATGCGGATCCCGGTCACCGGCCGGATCTCGCGTGGCGGCGCAGGAAGTCGAGCGCGTGCAGGGGGCGCTCGGCGGCGTCGCGAACCGCGCGGTCGAGCCACCCGGCCGCGGCGGCCGGGGCCGGGCCGTCGACCTCCTTCAGCGGCAGGCGGCGACAACGGACCAGGAACGCGAGGTCCGCGTCGGTCAGAGCCCAGGCCTCGGAGGGTGCGCAGCGCCGACAGACCGGAAGCCCGTCCTCGGTCCGGATCGAGATCGGCGGCTCGAGCGCCCGGTCGCAGGCGCTGCAGCGATCGAAGGGCGGCAGCACGCCTGCGAAGGCCAGCGTCCACAGCTCGGCATAGGCCACCACCACGTCGGGGTCGACCCCGCCGAGCAGGCCGGTCAGGGCCGTCCGGCCGAGCCGGAACGGCTTGGGGGCGGGCTCGAACGGCGGGCAGAAGGTGGTGAGCAGCTCGGCCACGACGTTGGCGGCGGCGAAGCGGGCGAGGTCGCGGGCGAGCGGAAAGGACGACTCGACCAGATCGAGACGACGGAAGGTCGCGAGCTCGGCCCGGGGAGAGAGGAAGGCCCCCGTTCGCACCAGGGAGAGCACCTGGGCGGCCGCCGCCGCGGGCGTCTTGCCGCCGCGGGCGCCCCGCAGCACGCCGCGCACCGGACCGTGGCCGGGCGTCAGCACGGTCAGCAGCAGGTGGCGGTCTCGGTACGGTCGCGAGTCGAGCACCAGCCCGTCGTCGTCGCCCAGGTCCACCGACTCATCGTACTGCGGACTGCCGCCCGGCAGCCCGGAATGCGTGGCGGGACGGGGCGCGTGGTACCCTCGCCGCCGTGCGACGCCGCCTCGGGATCCTCGCCACCGTGCTCACCGGCGCCCTCGTCTGGTGGCTGCTGCCCGGTGCCGAAGCGGCCCGCGGGACCTTCTGGAGCATCGTCCCGCCGGCGCTCGCGATCACACTTGCCCTGCTCTTCCGAGACGTCCTGGTGTCACTCTTCCTGGGCGTCTGGCTAGGGGCGTCGATCCTCGCCGGAGGCCACCTCGGGGCCGGCTTCCTGCGGGTGATCGACACCTCGGTCCGCAACGCGCTCACCAGCTCGGACCACGTCAGCATCGTGCTCTTCTCCATGTTGCTCGGCGGCATGGTCGGCGTGATGAGCCGGTCGGGCGGAACCCATGGCATCGTCCGGCTGCTCGAGCCCCTCGCCACCACCCGGCGCCGGGCCCAGCTTTCGACCTGGTTGATGGGAGTGGCGATCTTTTTCGACGACTACTCCAACACCCTGATCGTCGGCAACTCGATGCGGCCGGTGTGCGACCGCCATCGGGTCAGCCGGGAGAAGCTCGCCTACCTGGTGGATTCGACCGCGGCGCCGGTCGCCTGCGTCGCCCTGGTTTCGACCTGGGTCGGGACCCAGGTTTCGCTGCTCGGTGACGCGATCGCCGCCCAGGGTCTCGACGCCAACCCGTTCTCGGTCTTCCTGTCCTCGCTCTACTACGCCTACTACCCCTACGTCGCCCTGATCACCACCCTGGCGATCGCGCTGCTCGGGCGCGACTGGGGTCCGATGCGGGCCGCCGAGCTCAGGGCCTTCGAAGGCGAGGTGCTGAGGGAAGGCTCCCAGCCGCTCGCCGACTATGAGGGCGCGGGCCTCGAGCCGGCTCCCGGGACGCCCCAGAGGTGGTGGAACGCCGCGGTACCGGTCCTGATGGTGGTGGTGGTGACTCTGGTCGGGCTCTACACCACCGGTCGACAGGCCCGGGTGGCGGCTGGAGATCTCGCCCCCGCCCTGTACGACGTGATCGGCGCCTCGGATCCGTTCACGGTCCTGCTGTGGGCGAGCCTGATCGGCCTCGTCGCTGCGATCGGCCTGGCCGTGCTGCAGGGGCTGTTGGACCTCCGCCAGGCCCTCGGGGCGATGCTGATCGGCTTCCGCAGCATGCTGCTGGCGATGGTGGTCCTCACTTTCGCCTGGGCCCTGGGCGACGTCTGCACCGAGCTCGACACGGCGCGGTGGCTGATCGGCCTGGTCGGATCAGCGCTGCCGGCGGCGCTGGTGCCGACGATGGTGTTCGCGGTGGCCGCGGCGGTCAGCTTCGCGACCGGGACCTCCTGGGGCACGATGGCGATCCTGACCCCGCTGGCGGTGCCGCTGGTGGTGCACGCCGCGGCCCCGGAGAGCCTCTGGCTGCTGCTGCCGCTGACCGCCTCGGCAATCCTCGGCGGCTCGGTCTTCGGGGACCACTGCTCGCCGATCTCGGACACCACCATCATGTCGTCGATGGCCTCCGGCTGCGACCACGTCGACCACGTCCGCACCCAGCTGCCCTACGCGCTGCTCGGTGCGGCGATCGCGATCGTGCTCGGCTATCTGCCGGCCGGGTACGACCTCGCGCCGGAGTGGCTGCTGCTGCCGATCGTGCTCGCGGCCCCGGTGCTGTGGGTCCGCTTCGTCGGCAAGTCGGACGACATCGCCGGGGGTTGAACAGCGGAGACAGAGGCTCGGGGGTCCTCCGCCCACCCGAGATGGAACCGCCACCACGCCACGGGCGCGAAGAGGAGAAGAGGGGCCGAGATCAGTCGAGCTCAAGGCGTCGTGAGCTCCTCGTCCCTGAGGACCTCAGAGGGGTGTCGGTGAACGAGCCGAACCGGAGGTCACGAGCCCGTTGCCGGCCACCTGGCCTCCGTTCGCGTCTTCGTGGTTCAAACCTGGGTCGGGGGAACGGGGCTCTGTGGCCTCTCTGCCTCTGGGTGCCTGTGGTTGTTTCCGTGGGGCCTACTCGAGCTCTTCCTTGATGCGGCGCAGGTCGCGGCGCTCCTTCTTCTTCGGCGCGCCCGAGCCGGGGGCGCGGCGTGGCGGCGCGGCGAGGCGCTGCAGCTTCCTGAGCTCGATCTCCTCGGCGGTCGGCGGCGGGGTCAGGTCCTCGTAGAGGGCGCGGGCCTCCGCCTTGGGAATCGAGGTCGCGGCGAGGCCGGCGACCTTCAAGATCCGGCGCCGGCCCCCCGCCAGCGAGATCCGCAGCTCGTCACCCGGGCGCACGAGGCGGTGGGCGGTGCCGCGGTGGCCGTTGACCTCGACCCGCCCGTTCTTGCACGCGGTCTGGGCCTGCGACCGCGTCTTGTAGACGCATGCCACGTCGAGCCAGATGTCGAGCCGCACCGCGTCGAGGGTTTCGTCGCTCATCGATGGAGTCTCGCGCCGAATGCCATCCTCTTTGCGGCCCTCAGGGCAGGTCGGTCGCGGCGCGCCCCACACAGTCGTAGGTGAAGCCCTGCTCGCGCACCTTTTTCGGCTCGTAGACGTTGCGCAGGTCGACCATGACCGGTTGGCGCATGGCCGCACGGATCTTGGCGAGGTCCAGCGACCGGAACTGGTTCCACTCGGTGACGATGACCAGCGCGTCGGCGCCCGTCGGCGGCGTCGTAGGAATCGTCGCAGTAGACCACAGAGGCCGGAAGCACCTCGCGGGCGTTGCTCGCCGCGACCGGGTCGAAGGCCCGCACCGTCGGCGCCCTCGGCGACCAGGGCCTCGACCAGACGGGATCGAGGGCGACTCGCGCATGTCGTCGGTCTCGGGCTTGAACGACAGCCCGAGCAGGGCGACGGTGCGTGCCCTCGACCGAGCCGCCGAGTGCCGCGCGCACCTTGTCGACCGAGCGCTGCTTGACCCTCTCGTTGACCTGCGACGACGGTCTCGACGATGTCGAACGGGCGGCCGGCCTTGCGCGCGATCTCGGTCAGCGCCTGGGTGTCCTTGGGAAAGCACGAGCCGCCGTAGCCCGGGCCCGGGTGCAGGAACTTGGGTCCGATGCGATTGTCGAGACCCATGCCCTTGGCGACGTGGTGGACGTCGGCGCCGAGCCGCTCGCACAGCTCGGCGACCTCGTTGATGAAGGTGATCTTGGTGGCCAGGAAAGCGTTCGAGGCGTACTTGATCAGCTCCGACGACTCCACGTTGGTGATCACGAACGGGGTCTCGATCAGGTAGAGCGGCGAGTAGATGTCCTTCATGATCGCGATCGCCTGGGCGTCGCGGGCGCCGATCACGACCCGGTCGGGGCGCATGAAGTCGTCGATCGCCGAGCCCTCGCGCAGGAACTCGGGGTTGGAGACCACCGAGAAGGGGTGGGCGCCGTTGGTGCGTCCTCGAATGATCTTCTCGATCATCTGACCGGTGCCGATCGGGACCGTCGACTTGGTGACGACGACCTTGTAGCCGTTGAGGTTGTCGGCGATCGACTCGGCCACCTCCATGACGTAGGAGAGGTCCGCGGAGCCGTCCTCCCTGGGCGGCGTGCCGACCGCGATGAAGACCGCCAGCGCGCGCTGGATCGCCGGCCCGAGCTCGGTCGTGAAGTGGAGCCGCTGCTGCTTGACGTTCTTCGCCACCAGCGTGTCCAGGCCGGGCTCGTAGATCGGCATCTCACCCCGCTCGAGCATGTCGATCTTGCGACCGGTCCTTGTCGACGCAGGTCACGTCGATTCCGAAGTCGGCGAGGCAGGCGCCGGTCACGAGGCCGACGTAGCCGGTTCCGACGATGCAGAGGTGCATGCTCTCCTCCTCGAGGCCACTCGATCGCAGGGCGCGCGCATGGTACCAGACGCCGGCCCGCGCGCAGGTTCCGACGTAGAATCCCGCCATGCTGTTTCCTGTCCGGGACTCGATCCCGTCCCGCACGACACCGTTCGTCAACCTCTCGGTGATCGCCGCCTGCGCGGTGGCCTTCCTGTACCAGCTCGCCCTCGGCGCGCGGCTGCCGGCGTTCTTCGCCGAGGTGGCCTTCATCCCGGCGCGCCTCTTCGACACGCTGCCGGCGTGGAGCGCGCCCCAGCCGGACTACGGCCTGATCGGCAACCTGGCCACCATGGTGGTCTCGATGTTCCTCCACGGCGGTTGGCTGCACCTGATCGGCAACATGTGGTTCCTCTACGTCTTCGGCGACAACGTCGAGGACGCGCTCGGGCACCTGGGCTACCTCGCCTTCTACCTCGGCGGGGGCGTCGCGGCGACCCTCGCCCACGCCCTCACCGGCCCCTCGTCGACCGTTCCTACGATCGGCGCCTCGGGCGCGATCGCGGCGGTGCTCGGGGCCTACCTGGCGTGGTTTCCCCAGTCCCGGGTGCACACCCTGGTCTTCCTGGGCTTCTTCATCACCATGGCGGAGCTCCCGGCGATCGTCTTTCTGGGTTTCTGGTTTATCCTCCAGTTCTTCCAGGGGACCCTGTCCCTGGCCGCGGCGTCGCAGCTCGGCGGGGTCGCCTGGTTCGCCCACGTGGGCGGGTTCGTCTACGGCTACGCCCTCGCCCGAGCCCTGCGCGGTCGGGGGCGTGTCCGCCCGGCCGAGCCGCGTTATCACGTCTGGTACCGTCACTGATCGACGCCGCCCGGAGGATCGTCCATGCCCGTTCCGTTGCTCGATCTCACCCGTCAGTACGCACCCCTGCGCGAGGCCGTGCGCGAGGCCATCGACCGCCTGTGCGAGAGCCAGCGCTTCATTCTCGGCGCCGAGGTCGAGGCCTTCGAGCACGAGTGCGCCGAGGCCCTCGGCGTGCCCCACGCGATCGGCGTGAGCTCGGGTACCGACGCCCTCCTGATCGCCCTGATGGCGCTCGACGTCGGCCCCGGCGACGAGGTCGTGGTCCCCACCTTCACCTTCTTCGCCACCGCCGGAGTGGTCACCCGGCTCGGCGCGCGGCCGGTCTTCGTCGACGTCGACCCGGTGGACTACTGCCTCGACCCGGATGCCCTCGCGCGCGCCGTCGGCCCCCGCACCAAGGCGGTGCTCCCGGTGCACCTCTTCGGCCAGTCCGCCGACCTCGACGGGGTCCGCGAGGCGTCGGGAACGATCCCGATCCTCGAGGACTGCGCCCAGTCGTGGGGAGCCGACTACCGCGGGACGATGACCGGCGGCATCGGTCTGATGGGCGCCTTCTCCTTCTTCCCGTCCAAGAACCTGGGCGGGTTCGGCGACGGCGGCCTCGTGACCACCCACGACGAGAAGCTGGCGAAGCTCCTCAAGGAGCTGCGCATGCACGGCCAGTCCGGGGTCTACCACCACCCCCGGGTGGGCGGGAACTTCCGCCTCGACGCGCTTCAGGCGGCGGTGCTGCGGGTCAAGCTGCCCCACGTCCCGGCCTGGGTCGAGGGCCGGCGGGCGAATGCCGAACGCTACCGGGGCCTGTTCCGTGAAGCCGGGCTGGCCGACGTCGTGCAGCTGCCGGAGGCGGTGTCCGGGCGCGGTCACACCTTCAACCAGTTCGTGGTCCGGGTGCCCGAGCGCGACCGGCTCCGCGCCCTCCTCGCCGAGCGCGGTATCGGCCAGGCGGTCTACTACCCGCTGCCGCTGCACCTGCAGCCCTGCTTCGCCGACCTCGGCCACCGCGAGGGCGACTTCCCGGTCGCCGAGCAGGCCAGCCGAGAGGTCCTCGCCCTGCCGGTCTTTCCCGAGCTCACCGTCGCCGAGCAGGAGGAGGTCGTGGCGGTGATCGCGGAGCTCTACCGGCGGGGCTGACGGGGACGCTCCGGTGCGTGTGCTGCTCGTCGCCAGCCGCCTGCCCTCGACCGGCCGGCGCGGTAACGAGGTCCGCACCGCCCAGTGGCTCAACGCCCTCGACGGCTCGGGCGTGGTGGCGCCGGCGCCTTCGGCGAGCCTGGCCGAGGACGGTAGGCAACGTCGGCTGTACCGCTGGAACCCTGCGATGGGGGCGGTCCGGGCTGCAGTCTGGGCGGCGGCAGGCAGGCCCGCACAGGAGGGCCTCTACGCCGGGCCTGCGGCGCGCCGGGCTCTGGCCGGGGCGCTCGCCGCCGGGCCCTGGGACCTGGTCGTCGTCCAGCTGGTGCGCTGCGCCTGGGCGCTGCCGGTGCTCGCCCGGCGGGCTGGGGAGCTGCCGGTGCTGTTCGACGCCATCGACTCGATGGCGCTGCACTTCGGCCGTGCCGCCGCTGCCGCGAGGCCGCCGTGGCGGTGGCTGCTGGCGGCGGAGGCCGCCCGCTGCGCGGCCGTGGAAGCCGGGCTGACGGCCCACGCGAAGATCGTCACGGCGGTCGCCCGCCGCGACCTCGAGGCGCTCGGCGCGGGCCCCGAGCGGAGCCGGTTGGTCGCGATCGGGGTTGCGCCGCCCGTCGTCGTGCCGCCCGCGAGCGGGCCGCCGACCGTGCTCCTGTCCGGCAACCTCGGCTACCGGCCGACCGCCGCCGCGGCGCTCCGGTTCGCCTCCGAGGTGTGGCCCCGGCTGAGAGAGCGGGTGCCGTCGGCCCGGTGGCTGATCGCCGGCGCCCGCCCGCCCCGGGCGGTGCGGGCACTCGCGGCCGCGCCCGGGGTCGAGGTCCACGGCGACGTGCCCGACCTGGCGCTGTTCCTTGCCCGCTCGACCGTGGCGGTCGCCCCGATGGCGACCGGCTCGGGGGTGCCGATCAAGGTGCTCGAGGCGTGGGCCTCCGGGGTGCCGGTGGTGGCGCATCCGTGGGCGGCGGCCGGGCTCGAGCAGGATCCCGCGCCGGGGGTGGCGGTCGCCGAGCGCCCGGACGAGTGGGTGGAGGTCCTGACCCGGCTGCTGACCGATCCCGGCGCCGCCGCCGCCCTCGCCGAGCGGGGCCGCGCGGTGTGGGCCCGGCACTACCAGCCGGAAGCGGTGAAGGCCGCCATCCTCGACGCCGTCACCGCTGCCGTCGCGACCCGGTGAGGGCCCGAGCCCCCACCACAAAGACACCAAGAGGTGCAGGGCCCAGAGTTCCGGGCTCGAGGCACTGCAGTCGCGACGCGAGGCTCTCCGCGCCGGCCAGCTCGAGGCCTCTTGTGCCTTTGTGGTTCAGTCCTCCGCCCGTGCCCGGGCGGCGGCGACGAGATCCTCGACCGCGGTGCGCAGGCTCGGGTCGTTGATCAGCCCGAGCAGGTTCGGGTTGGTGCGGCACACCCGCCCGAGGCGCGCGACCGCCTCGGTCCGGCGGCCCTGGGCGGCGAGCGCGAGCCCGAGGCCGAACTCCGCCTCCTCGTGGGGCCACAGCGTGTGCGCGGTGCGGAACGCGGCTGCTGCCGCCGCCGGATCGCCGCGCAGCAGACGGGCACGCCCGACCACCCGCCACAGGTCCCCACTCGAGGGGCTGACGCCGGCCGCGCGGGCCTCGGCCTCGCGCTCGAGGTCGAGGAGCACCGGCACTCGCGCGGCGGCTGCCATGCGCTCCGCGGCGACCAGCCTCTGCTCCGCAGCCCCTCGCCACCGGTCGCCGGTGATCCGCCCGAGCTGCCAGATCACCACGGCCGTCGCCACGGCGGTACCAAGGGCGGTCAGGAGACGCCGAGGCGCCCGGAGCGACCACGACGGCTCATCGCGGAGGAGGGCGGCCGCGGCGAGCGCGAGCGGAGCCAGACCGACCGCGAGCCGAAGGGGGTAGTGGAGCAACGCGAACGGCAGTGCCACGGCCAGCAGCAGCCACACCGGCGAGCTCTGCCGCCGGAGCAAGTGCCAGCCGACGGCGGCCGCGAGTGCGAGCAGCCAGACAGCACCGGGTAGACCGAGCTCGGCGACGACCTGGAGCGGCTCGCAGTGCGCGTGCTCGAAGTGGGTGGCGAGCTCCCCTCGCCTGCCGACCCCCCCGTGCCGGTCGAGCCATGCCACCCGGGCGGGGAAGTAGGCCCGGTCGAAGTGCCCGGCGCCGACCCCGAGCCCGGGGTGCTCGGCGATCATCTCGATCCCGGCAGACCAGCCGTCTGCGCGCGCCGAGAGCAGCCGGTACCAGTCGCCGGAGGCGATCCGGCGGCTGGCGCGGGCGACCCGGGTGCCGAGCTGGGTGAACGGCACCACGACGGCGGCGAGCACGAGGGCGGCGGCGACGATCCTGCGCAGCCTGCGGCTGCGGGTGGAGAGCAGGACCACGGCGGCGAGCAGGCCGACCGCGACCACCGCAGTCAACGTCCGGGTGGCGAGTGCGGCCGCGACCAGCACGGCGGGCAGGAGCCAGCGTCGGCGACCGCCGTCGGCTCCGAGCAGGGCCGCGATCATCACCGGGAGCGGCAGCAGCAGGGCCATCGCGAGGTCGGCCGGGTTGCCGGTGAGGCCGGTCAGCTGAAGCCGGGAGGCGGTGGCGGCCGGCTCGACCGGGAACAGCGGCGTACCGAGGAACTGGAAGACCATGAACCCGGCCGAGGCCGCCGCGCCCCATCCCGCCGCCCGGGCCAGCTTCTCGAGATCCGCAGCCTCCAGCGAGGCGAGGGCGATCGTCGCTGCCGCCCAGACGGCCGAGCCAGCGGCAGCGAGGAGGGCGACCCGTGGGCTGTCGGCCCACAGCGCCGAGACCGCCGCCAGCAGCGGCAGGGCCGCCACCACGGCGGTCAGCGGGCCCCGGCGGAGGTTGAGCGCACCGCGGGAGGCGGCGGCCGCGAGGGCGCCGATCGCAGCGAGGCCGGCCAGGGCGAGCGCCATCTTGGGCAGCCGGAACGGGCTCGCCGCCCCGGGCAGGACCACCACCTCGACCGCGAAGAGCAGCACCGCACAGGCTTGCAGGTGCCTCCACGGCGCGGCGTTCGCCGCCGGTCGCTCCCGTTGTGTTCGCGCCATGGGCGCATCCTAGCGAGTCGGCGGTGAACCGTCGACCGTTCCAAAGTGGTCCCGCTCACCGGGACGGCCGGAATACCGCGAAGTTTGAGAGGCAGGCGAACCCGGAGGACCCCCTCCCGCCTTGGGTTGAACCGCAACGACGCGACCCACGCCAAGGGAACCCACAGAGAAGAGGCGGCATGGAGCCCGAAGGTGCTGAGCTGACTCGGGCTTCATGGCCTTCTGGTTCGCTCGCGGACCAGTCGCCAGGGTCGAGCTGGCGGTTGCAGTTCTCTCGACGGCTCGTGGCCGTTCCTTCGCGATCTTCGCGTCCTCGTGGTTCACTCGGGGTGGGAGGGGCCGTCTGCGCCTCTGAGGTCCACCGTCCCGCCACCCGGCTATGATGGGTCGATGCGGCCGGAGTCGGAGCTGATCCCCTACGCCCCCGGGCGGCTCGAGGGCTCGCCGGTGCTCGCGCTCGCGCCCCACCCCGACGACGAGGTTTTCGGGTGCGGCGCGGTGCTGGTCCAGGCGGCTCGCGCGGGGGCCGTGGTTCGTATCGTGGTGCTCACCGACGGCGGGGCCCAGGGCGACCCTGAGACCCGCTACGCCGAGTCGCGCGCTGCCGCGGCCGGCCTCGGCCTACCTGAGCCGGAGTTCTGGGGCCTGGCCGACCGCAGCCTCGACCCGGGTAACGCGAGCCTGCGGCGACGTCTTGCCGACCTTCTCGGGGAGGTCAGGCCCGCGGTGGTGCTGGTCCCTTCGACCGCCGAGCTCCACCCCGACCACCGCGCGCTCGCGGTGGCGGTTCACGAGCTTCTGCGTGAGGAACCGGGCATGCCGGCCTGCGACCTCGCCTGCTATGAGGTCTCGGGCTTCCTGCGCCCGAACCTCCTGGTCGACGTGACCGCGGTCTGGCCCGAGGTGATGGCCGCCGCGCGGCGGTTCGGCTCCCAGACCGGCGTCGTGCCCTACCTCGAGGTGATGGACGCGATCGCCGCCGCCCGCCGTCTCACCCTGCCGTCCCATGTCAACCGCGCGGTCGCCCTCCACGTCACCTCCTCGGAGGCGCTCCGCGCCATGTCGTTGGACGACTGGGCCGCGGCGCAGGGCTCGACAGCCGGGGTGGCCGGTCAGCCCGGGTAGAATTCGAGGACCGGTTCGAATCCAGGTTCCGAGGAGGTCTCATGAAAGCGAAGAGCGTCGTCCTGACGTCAGTGCTGTTGGCGGTCCTGGTGGCCGCGTCCGCGGTGGTGCTCGCCGACGGTCCCGGAGACTGGGTGCTGCTCGGCAAGCGCACGGTCACCGACCGGGCCGACCACGACGTCATCGTCGTCACCGCGGCCCGCGGCGACTTCCGCGCCATCAAGCTGACCGTTCGGCGCCACGCGGTCGAGTTCCGCGATGTCAAGGTCCACTTCGCCAACGGAGCGGTCCAGGACGTCGAGATCCGTCGCGTGATCCCCGCCGGGGGCGAGACCCGGGTCATCGACCTGGTCGGCGACGACCGCATCATCCAGCGGATCGAGCTCTGGTATGACGCGCAGTCCCTCGGCGGCAAGGCGGTCGTGAGAGTGTACGGTCGGCGTTGACGCTCGGCGTCGGTCGCGCCGGTCCCGAGACCATCTATACTGTTTCCCGTGGGATCGGGAACCCCTGCCGAGCGCATGCGCACCGCCTTCGACCTCTTCGAGGCGGGGGTGCGATTGATGCGGTGCCGGATCAGGCGAGAGCATCCGGATGCCGATGATGCCGAGGTGACGGCCAAGCTGACGGAGTGGCTCCATCACCGGCCCGGCGCCGAGCACGGCGACGCCGAAGGCCGCCCCGGCGGGTGGCCGAGAGCCACGTGAGCCGCCTCGAGAGCGAGCTGGCTCGGATCTCGGCGATCCTGACACGTCGGGAGGTCCCGTTCGCGGTGACGGGAGGGCTCGCCGTCGCGGCGAGGGCCGAGCCCAGGTTCACCCGCGACATCGACCTCGTCGTGGCAGTCCGCGACGACCGGGAGGCCGAACGCCTCATCGGGGACCTCATTGCCGTGGGCTATGCGGTCACTGCCACCGTCGAGCAGGAGAAGATCGGTCGACTCGCGACGGCACGCCTGCTCCCACCCGGCGAGCCCGAGGGTGGCATCGTGGTCGACCTGCTGTTCGCTTCCTCGGGCATCGAGCCCGAAGTGGTGGCCTCTGCCGAGCCTGTCGAGCTCTTCCCGGGGCTGGTGTCGAGGGTCGCGAGCGCTGCCCACCTCATCGCGCTCAAGGTCCTGTCGCATGACGAACGGCGACCCCAGGATGCTCTCGACCTGACAACGCTTCTCGAGTCCGCAACCGGGCAGGACCTCGAGACAGCACGGCAGGCGCTCCGCCTGATCACCGAGCGCGGGTTCCATCGCGGGAGGGATCTCGAGCGCATGCTGGAGCGGTTCCTCTCAGGACCGTGACCCTGGGCCGAGCGCCGCCCTCTGCATCTCCCACAGGTGGAACACCACGTGACGTGCCGGGCACCTTTTCCCAGCAAAGTCCGGGCAGACCGTCGCTGCCGACTTCTTCACCAACCTCGAGTGGCTCACCGCTCAGCTGCCGCCACTCGTCGCCCAGCGCCCACTCGAGGCGCGGGTTGTCTTCGGCGGCTCGACCGGCGGGAGCCGCTGCGGCATCGAGGTCGTCGCCGGGGAGCGGGTCAAGGACCTCACCTGGTGGTGATTCTCCACGCTGAACGAGTGTCGCTCGGCCCGGGGCCGGTCGCCGCGCGCTGCGAAGAGGATGGTCGGGATCGCCTGACCACGTACCGGTTCGTCGAGCGGGACGGGCGCGTGCGGCCAGGCGGCCGTCCGTCTGCTACCTTTGTCCGCGGTGGCTGACGAGCAGAAGCGCCCTGGCGACGAGACGGTGACCGGTTCGATCCGGGTCTCGGTGATCGTCCGCACCAAGGACCGTCCCGAGCGCCTCGCGGAGGCCCTCGCGGCGCTCGGCGCCCAGACCTGGCGGCCGCTCGAGGTGGTGGTCGTCAACGACGGCGGCAAGCCGGTCGACGACGTGCTCGCGGTGCTGCCAGGCGATCTTTCGGTGATCCACCGGCGGCTCGAGACCTCGGTCGGGCGCTCGGCCGCCGCCAACCTCGGCGTCGGGCTCGCGACCGGGTCGTGGCTCGCCTTCTCGGACGACGACGACG
Source organism: uncultured Acidobacteriota bacterium (assembly GCA_963714745.1). Lineage (GTDB taxonomy): Bacteria > Acidobacteriota > Thermoanaerobaculia > Thermoanaerobaculales > Sulfomarinibacteraceae > CAVQPK01. Next base: position 1,554,804 of record CAVQPK010000002.1, on the reverse strand, counting down.
TCTGGCTGCCGGAGGGTATCGCCACCCTCGCCAGCGCGGCCGGCTCGGGTGGCGAGGGCTTCTACTACGGCAAGGTGGGCGCCTTCCACTACCCCGACGGGGTGGCCGAGCGGCGCCGGTTCCGCACCTTCGGCCGGCCTTTCGACCCCGACGTGCTGCTGTTCGAGAACTTCATCCCGATCATCGGCTGCCTCGCGCCGACCGCGGTGGTCCGGGCCGCCGGGGGTGTCGACGAGGACCTCGAGTGCTTCGAGGACTGGGACCTCTTCCTGCGCCTGAGCGACCGGCTGCCGTTCCGCTTCGTCGACGACGAGGTGGCCGAGTACCGGGTCTTCGGGGGCGGCTTCATCACCGGCGAGGGCGGCCAGGAGCGGCAGGACCTCGGCCGGGCGCGGCTCTACGCGAAGCACTGGCACCGGCTGACGCCGGAGGTCTTGAGCCGGGTCCAGCACGCGGTCAAGGCCGACGTGCTGCCGCGGGAGATTGCCCACGAGCTCGTGGCGTGGCGGGACCGGGTCGCCGACCTCGAGGCCGGGACCGCCGAGCGCCAGCGGGGGATCGACTTCCTGCGCGGGCAGCTCGCCGACGCCGAGGCCCGGGTGGCCGCCGCCGAGCGGGCCGTGGCGGAGGCGGAGGACCGCTGCGGCGACGTCTCGGCCATGCTCGCCGCGGCGAAGGCGGCCGACCCGACCACCCGGACCCCGGTCTCGGTGGTGCTGGTCAACTACAACGGCCGCCACCACCTGGAGCGCTGCCTGCCGGCTCTGGCCACGACCCGCGAGGTTCAGATCGAGACGATCGTGGTCGACAACGGCTCGACCGACGGCAGCGTCGAGTGGCTTCGGGAGCACCATCCCGAGGTCCGGACGATGCCGATGGGCGCGAACCTCGGCTTCGGTGAGGCCAACCGGCGTGGGATCGCGGCCGCACGGAGTGAGTGGGTGGCCCTGCTCAACACCGACACGGTGGTCGAGCCGGGCTGGCTGCGGCCGCTGCTGGCGGTGATGATGGCGGACCCGGGGATCGGCGCCGCCTGCGCGACCCTGCACCTGCTCGGCCACCCCGGGGTGCTGAACGCCCGCGGCGGCGGCATGACCAAGCTGGGCTTCGGCTTCGACCACGAGTTCGGCCAGCCCGCCGACAGCGAGGCGCCGGAGCTCGCCGACTGTCTGTTCCCGACCGCGGCAGCGATGCTGATGCGGCGCAGGGACTTCGAGGCGATCGGGGGGTTCGACCGGGCGTTCTTCATGTACCACGAGGACGTCGACCTCGGCTGGCGACTGTGGCTCGAGGGCCAACGGGTGGTGGTGGTCCGCGACGCGGTGGTGCACCACGCCCACGGCGGGACCCTCAAGCAGGAGCGTTCCCTCGCGTGGCGCGAGCGGCTGGGTGCGCGGCACAACCTACGCAGTCTGATCAAGCACTTCGAGCTCTGGAACCTGGCCCGGGCGGCCCGCGGCCTGCTGCGTCTGTGGAAGCAGCAGCGGGCGTTCGGCCTGGCCTGGCGGGCGGCGGTGTGGAACCTGCTCCGTCTGCCCTCGACGCTCGCGGCACGCCGGAGGATCCAGCGCCGGCGCCGGGTCCGCGACGCCGAGCTGTTCGGGCGGGGCCTGATCTGGAGCGCCCCTTACCCGCCCCCGTCGCCGGACCTTCCCCGCGCCGATCGGCGGACCCCGGCCGAGCGATGGCTCGCCTCACCCCTGCTGCTGCCCGGTCGGCACTCCGCGCTCGGGCGGCTGGGCTTCGGCTGGCACTCGCCCGAGCCGATCGGCGGCGTCGTCGCGCGGGCCACCGGACCCCGGGCGAGCTGCTATCTGCGGACCACCCCTGGCGCGCAGGGGACCCTCGAGGCCGTCTTCCACCGACCGGAGGCGGCTCGGTCCGACCGCCCAGTGACCCTCCGGAGCAACCACAGCGAGGTGGTGGCCGAGCCGGTCGATGTGTTCTGGGAGAGGGCGGCCGTGGCGACCGCCGCGGATCCCCGCGGCCTGCTCGAGGTGGAGATCGAAAGCCCGCCGTGGCTGCCCCACGACCTGTTCGGGAACTGGGACTTCCGGACCCTCGGCTGTGCCGTGCGCGAGCTGCGCTTCGTCCCGGAGGAGCAGCCGGCCCCGAGGCTGCGGTCGGTCTCGGTGGTGATCCCCACCTTCAACCGTCGCCAGGTCCTGCTGCGCACCCTCGAGGCGCTCGCCGAGCAGACTCTCCTCGACGTCGAGGTGGTGGTGGTCGACGACGGCTCCAGCGACGGCTCGGTCGCCGCGGTCCGGGACTGGGCGGAGCGCCGGCCGCCCCGGTACCGGCTGCTGCTCCTGGAGCAGGCCAACGCGGGTCCGGGTGCGGCGAGGAACCGCGGAGTGGCGGCGGCGACCGGCGACCTGGTGGTCTTCCTCGGTGACGACACCGTCCCCGCGCCGGACTTCCTGGCGCGGCACCGGTCACGCCACGGCGAGCTGGAGGGACCGTGCGCGGTGGTCGGCTTCACCGACTGGGACCGGCAGCGCATGCGGGTCACCCCGGTGCTCGAGCGGATCAACGTCGAGGGCCACCAGTTCGGTTACGCCCACATGGCGGACGGCGAGGACGTCCCCTACACCTGCTTCTACACCTCCAACCTCTCCGTCGAGCGGGCGGTCCTGCTCGAGGAGCCCTTCGACGAGGGCTTCGCCCATGCCTCCTGGGAGGACGTGGAGCTCGGCTACCGCCTCAGCCTGCGCGGGGTCAGGGTGGTGTACAACCGGTCGGCGCGGGTCGACCACCACCACCCCTACGGCCTGAGGAGCTTCCTCGCCCGTCAGGAGAGGGTCGGGCGGACCCTCGGCCGGCTGCTCGAGCTCCACCCGGAGCTCGACGGCGACCCGTTCCTGCCGCCGGCGCGGCCCTCCCGCGGCGTCCGGGCCGCCGGTCGTCTCGCGCCGCTGCTGGTTCCACTCTGCGACCGGCTCGACCGGCACGGGGTCAGGCTGCCGGCGTGGCTGGTCGACCGGCTGGTGCTGGCGGCGTTCTTCGCGGGACGGGGGGCGGCGGGCTGAAACCGGCGGCTCGACGGAGGGGCGGGCCCCGCCGTATAACGACAGAGGGGTCAGCTACCATGCTGCCGGTTCGATCGCTCAGGCCCGCCGGGAGCGTCCGTCGGCGAGCTGGGTCCTACCGGCGTGTGTTGGGGGTGTGGTCGTCGTGCAGCTGGGTGCCCTGATCGCGCGCCACCGGGTGACGCTGGCGCTCGCCGCGATGCTCGCCGGGATCCCGGTCCTGTGGGCCGCCCGCCCCCGTCCGGTGACCGTGGACCTGACCGTCGAGCTGGTCGCTCCCGACACGCCGACGGTCGCGCAGCTCTTCTGCACCTCGGGCGACCGCTACTCGGGCGACCGCAGCGTCTGGCTGAAGTACGACGACCAGCACCGGGTGCACGACAACCTCTACCGGTTCCGGGCGGAGCTGCCGTGCGGGCCCGCCGTGACCAGGCTCCGCTTCGATCCGGTCTGGTCAGACGGCACGGTGGTGGTGCGCGGGCTGCGCTACCACACCTCCCGCTGGCACCTGGTCGAGCTCGAGCCCGAGTTCCGGCGGTCGATGAAGATCCTCAACTCGATCCGGCGTTTCGCGCCGGTTGACGGGGGGCTGCTGATCGAGTCGGCGGGTAACGACCCCTTCGTGGAGCTGTCGAACGACCTCCAGCGCTACGTCCGGCCGGGCCCGGTCGAGCTCGCGCTGGTCGCGGTGCTGGCGACGATTGCGCTCACGGCGCTGCTGCGGCTGCTCCTCGTCGGCTGGTGGTTCGTGGTTGCCAAACCCGACCGGCTGGAGCAGGCCCGGCAGGACCTGGCGGCGAGGATCGACCGGGCCCTGGTCGAGCTCGCGGGCGGGCTGTGGCAGGCGGCCTGGGAGCGGCGGCCGCTCACCTGGGCCGCCTGGCTCGTCGCCTTCGCCGTCAGCTCGTACGCCAACTGGCTGTTCCTGGGAGCGATCTACGCCGAGCCGAGCCCGGGTGCGGCGCTCGCCTTCCTCTCCGCGACCTTCCAGTTCCAGCTGGTGGTGGCGCTGGTGCTCGCGGCCCGGGGTCTGCTCGCTGGCGACGGCCGCGGCATCGAGGTCACGGTCTGGTGGGGGCTGCTGCTGCTCGCCGGGACCTACCTCGGCGACGCCTTGCTCTACCGGCTCAACGGGATGCACCTCCTGCACGGGCTCGCGATGCTGCTCGAGGGTGGGTTCCAGAACCTCGGGCGCAACATCGGCTTCATGAAGCTGCCCCGGAGGGTGCTGGTCTCCTACGAGCTGGCGATCGCGGCCGCGGTGGTCGGCAGCCTGGGGTTCGCGTGGCTCACCGCCAGGCTCCACAGGTCGGGCCGGCTCAGGGTTGCGGCGGTCGGGTGGGCGGCCGTTGCGGCGCTGCTGTTCGGCGGCATCGCCGTCGAGCAGCTGGTCGGTCCGGCGGTGAGATCCGAGCGGCTGGTGGTCCGGGAGCAGGCGCTGCTGCCGCTCTATCCCGTCCTCCGCCGAGCCTCGGACACGATCCTGTCCTTTCAGGCAGAGGTGGAGCCGTTCGTTCGCAAGGACCTGGTGATCGCGCGCATGCCCTCGGTGCCGCCGCCGAACGGCATCCACCACGTCTTCCTGGTGATTCTCGAGGGCATCCGCGCAGACGTGATCCGGCCCGGGGTGGCCCCGAACCTGGTCGCCTTCCAAGACCGCTCGATCACCTTCGCCCAGGCCATCGCCAACGGCAACGCCACCCACTACGGCTGGTACGCGATCGTCAACTCGCGCTTCCCGCTCTGGTGGGAGACCTACCGGGACTCGGGCCGGCTGCTGGGATCGGCGGCCCTGCTGGCGATGAAGCGGGCCGGCTTCGCGATCCGCGTCCACACCGCGAAGGACCTCAGCTACCTGCAGTCGAAGCGGATCATGTTCGGCGACCTCCAGCCGCTCTACGACTACCTCAGCGACCATCCCGACATCCCCCCGCCCGAGCAGGACGTCCGGGTGCTCGAGAAGCTGATCGAGATGGGCCTCGCCGTCGGCCCGGACGAGCGCACGATGAACCTCGTGTTCTGGGACTCGAGCCACTTTCCGTACCGCTGGCCCGAGGGCATGGAGGGGGAGTTCACCCCCTACGTCGGCACTCCCCTCGAAGGGCCTCCGCTGGGCGTCGCGCAGAAGCTGTCCGAGACCGACCGGCCGAGAATCTTCAACCGCTACCTGAACACGACCCGTTTCGCCGACTGGCTCTTCGGCCGGCTGGTGACCGCCCTCGAGGGCTCGGGCCTCCTCGAGGAGTCCATGATCGTGGTGGTCGGCGACCACGGCCAGCAGTTCATGGAGCACGGCTTCATGATGCACGGCCACACGCTCTACAACGAGGACCTCCACGTGCCGCTGGCGATCTCCGTGCCCGGCCTGGCGCCCGGGCGGCGAGAGGTGGTCGCCAGCCAGGTGGACATCATGGCCACGATTCTCGACGCGGTCGGTCTGGGTGCGATGATCCCGGCGTCGAGCGACGGGGTGTCGCTGCTCCGGGACGGCTCCGGGCCCTCCTTCGCGAGCGCGGCCGCGGCCGGGATCCAGAACACGCCGAGCATCTTCCTGCTCGAGACGCCGAGCTGGAAGCTGCGCTTCGATCTCGATGCGCGGGCCCCGAAGGAGTCCCGCGAGGTGTTCGTCAAGGCGATCCGAGCGCCTGACGACAGCGAGGTGATCCCCGGGGGCGGCCGGCCCGAGGACTACCTGGCGTTCATCGAGTCGGAGTTCGAGACCCCCCTCGAGCGGCTGGGCTTCGTCCGGGTGCTGGCGCCGGACCGGGCGGACGACGCCGCGGTGGCAACGGCCGGCGTGTCAGCCGGGGACCGGACCGAGGGGGGTGACGCGCTCGCCCTCGACCACGGCGGCGTAAACGCCGTTCCACCGGCTGCCGGCGGGCAGGAGGGCGCCGCGGCGCCAGGGTCCACCGTGCCACCGGGTGAGCACCGCCGGCACCAGGGTGGGTGACGGGGACAGCAGGAGCTCGCACTCCGCGGACGGCGGAGCCGCAGCGGAGGGTGGTGGCGGGGCTGCCGGCGGCAGCGGGCGGGGCACCAGGCGCCGGTACCAGGCGGGGAAGTGCAGCCGTCGGTAGCGCGCGAGCGAGCGGTGGTAGTGCTCGGGCTCGGTCCGACCGACGGCGTGGCCGACGGCGTGCACCGCACGCGCCTCGGGGACGAACAGGACCGCGAGGCCGATCCGGCGGACCCGGGCGCACCAGTCGTTCTCCTCGAAGAAGAGGAAGAAGCCCTCGTCGAGGCCTCCCGTGGCCTCGAAGACCGCGCGGGTCGTCGCCATCAGGGTGCCGCTGACCACCTCGGTGGCGACGGACGTGGAGGCCCGCCACAGGGCGAGCTGGCGGCGGTGCCAGGCACGGGTGCGGGCCCGAGGCGTGAACCGGCCGGCGAGCTCGGCGCGCCAGGTGTGGTGGGTGGCCTGGGGCAGGCGCCAGCGGCCCTCGTGGTCCCACAGCAGGGCAGGGGCGGCGACGCCGACTCCGGGTGACGAGGCCGCCCGGGCGAGCGCCGCCGCCGCGCCGGGTGCGAGCTCGAGGTCGGGGTTGGCAAGCAGCAGGACCTCGCCTGATGCCTCGCGCGCGCCGCGGTTGAGCCCGGCGGCGTAGCCCGCGTTGGGCTGGCATATCAGCCGGTCGACGGGCAGTCGCTCGAGCCGACCGCGCTCGTCGTCGTCCTCCGAGTGGTCGACGGCCACCACCTCGTCGATGCCGTCACGGGTGGCGAGCAACCCGGCGAGCTCGGCGGCGGAGAACCGGGTGACGACGACGAGGGAGACGGTCACGGAGCCATGGTAGCCGGATCGAGCGCGTGCTGGCGCCCGAAGGCGAGGTCGCGGGCGATCACCCGGGCCCGGTTGAGCCAGTCGAAGGCGACCGCGCACGCGGCGGACTCCCCGGATGAGCGGCAGAAACGCTCGCCACCCTCGGGGTCGAGCACCAGCATGCCTTCGGGACGGGTGCGGATGTGCCACCCGGGCGGTGGCAGGGCGGCCCACATCCAGGCCGGTACGTCGAGGCCGAGCAGCTCGAGAATCAGCGACGGCAGCTCGAACTGGGCGAGGGTGCCCACCGGGAGCGGGCCGCGGGGACCGTCCACCACCAGCAGCGGAACCGAGGTCAGGGTGCGCAGCTGCCGGGGGGTGAAGGAGGGGACCCACTCGCCGAACAGGTCCGACTCGGCGTAGGCGGCGACGTTGGCGCCGAGCACCGGAAGGTGGTCGCCGAGGGCGACGACGAGGGCCTCGGGCTGGTCGGCCAGGACCCGATCGATGAACCCGGTGAGCTCGGCCGCCGAGTAGTGCACCGAGCTCGCGTAGCGCGCGACCTCCGGCACCGAGGAGGTGGTGGTGTAGAGGTAGGGCCGGCGGTCGGGCTCGAGCGGGTAGTCCCAGTGGCCGGTGTAGGTCAGCACGTAGGCGAAGGGCGGCGGGCCGTCCGGCCCGGGCCGGAGCTCCTCCCAGGCCTGGCGGTAGAGGGAGGCGTCGGAGAGGTAGGGGCCGTTCAGGTCGTCGAGCTGGAACCCCTTCAGCGAGACGAAGCGGGGAAAGCCGACCCGAGGGTACGCCTCTCCGCGATTCCAGAACCCGCGCCGGTTGGGGTGGAAGGCGGCCGCCCGCCAGCCCTGCCCGGCGAGCAGGGCGGGCAGGCAGGGGACCCGGTTGACCAGGCTCGAGGCGAAGGCGACGCCGGGCAGCACGAGCGAGGTCGGCAGGCCGCACAGGACCTCGAGCTCGGGGTTGGCGGTCGCGCCGCCGAACTCACCGGAGAGGGCGGTGCTCTCGCCGGCGGCCTGCCAGAGCGGCCGAAAGTCCGGGGCGAAGGGGTCGTCCCCGAGCCCGGCGGCGGTGAGCAGGGCGGGGTCCCAGAAGGACTCGAGGACCACCATCACGAGCGGGCGACGCGTCACACCACCGGTCGCGGGAGCAGGGTCGGGCGCGGCCGCGAGGGCCGCCCGCACCTCGGCTGCCGAGGGTGGAGTGAGCGGCTCGGCCGCGAGCCTGGCCGCATCCCGCAGCAGCACGGCGGTCGGGCCAGCGCTGAGCATCGTCGTGGTCGGGCTCCAGGGGTTCGGCTCTGCCCCGCCGTCGATCAGCGCGACCATCGTCCGGGGCGCCGCCGCCAGGCCGGCGGCGAGGGTGATGCCGAGCGCCGCCGAAAAGACGGCGGGAGTCCGCCGCCAGGTGCGGGCGCCCGCGACCAGGGCGGCGAGGACGGCGGGGGGAAGCGCCAGCAGGGCGAGCCGCCAGGGGCCGATCACCCGGGCGAGCTCCGGGAACGCCGCCAGGTCGTGGAGCCGGACCGGCGTGCCCATGTGGGCCACCTTGAGGTACTGGGCGAGTGCGACCGAGGCGATGACCACGGCGTGGGCCGCGACAGCGCGGGGCAGCGGCCGGATCACGGCCGCGAGCAGCCAGCCGACCGCGAGCTGGATCGCGAGCTCACCCGGGGGGAGCAGCCCGCCCTCGGGCCGGCCGAGCGCGATCCGGAGCGCCGCCCCGGCGACCGCCACCAGCACCGGGGTCGCGACCAGGGGCAGCATGACCCTCTGGAACCCGTCCTGGCGCAGCACGGCATCGAGTCGGTTCAGGTCGGACCACCTCCGCCGGTGGACTGTACATCAGCTCGGGGTGATCGGAGGTGAGGCGGATCGTGTCGCTCGGGCCGCGGGAACGGGGTAGAGTCGAGCCGTGTCCGGGACCCTCGATCTCTTCCACTCATGGCGCGGCCCACCGGCCGCCGACCTCGCCTTCGAGCAGCAGCTGCTCGAACGCGCCGCGGAAGGCCGGCCCGGGCTCGCCTTCGCCTCCTGGCCAGGGCCGGTCGTGGTGGTGGGCTACGCCCAGCCCGCCTCGGACGTGGATCTCGAGTGGTGCCGGAAGCACCGGATCCCGGTGCTGCGCCGGATCACCGGCGGCACCGGCGTGGTGCACCGCGGCGACCTCGGGGCCACGCTGGCGCTGCCGATCGCACACCCCTGGGCGCGGAGCATCGCCGAGCTCTACGAGCGTTTCTTGTCCGCGCTCCTGCCCGGCCTGGCCGCCGCCGGGGCAGACCTCCGGCGGCTCGCGGAGCCCCGCCACGCCTCTCAGGTGAGATCTCCGATCTGCTTCGAGGACCAGCTCGCCGACACCCTGGCGACGCCGGACGGCCGCAAAGCGGTGGGCTGCGCCCAGGCCCGGCGTGCCCGCTCGGTGCTGATCCACGCGGCCGTGCCCCTCGGGCTCGACCCGGAGCTCTACGCCGCCGTCTTCCGGGTCGAGCCGAAGCGGGTCGCGAAGGCGCTCGCCGCGGCGGTGCCGGGGGGAGAGCCGGCGGAGGTGGCGGCCGCTGTGGGCGCCGCGATCGCGGCGGCGCTCGAGCTCGAGCCCGGTCCGCGGTCACGGCCGGAGATCCCGGAGCGGCTGCTCTCGCCCTGGCGCGAGCCCCGCTGGGCGCCGGTTGCGGACCCGACGCTGCCGCCCCCGGCGGCGAAATAAGCCGCCGGAGGGGCCTGTTTCCGATCCCGACCGTCGACGGCGAAGGGAGAAGGGTGTGCCTCGCGAGCAGATCTACCACGCGGTGACCGAGCGCCTGTCCGTTCTCGACCCCGACGGCCGGGTGGATCGTGAGCTGATGCCGGATCTGGACGCCGGTCAGGTTCGCGAGCTGTACCGCAGCATGGCGATGATGCGGGCCTTCGACGACAAGGCGCTCAAGCTGCAGCGCCAGGGTCGGATGGGCACCTGGCCGCCGCTCAAGGGCCAGGAGGCGATCCAGGCCGGAGTCGCCATGGCGATGGTCGACGACGACTGGCTGGTGCCGGCCTTCCGCGAGCACGGCGTGATGCTGATGCGGGGAATCCCTGGCCATCTGCTGTACGCCTATTGGGCCGGCGACGAGCGCGGCTCGTGCTTTCCGGAGGGCACCCGCTGCCTGCCGATCGCGGTTCCGGTCGGCAGCCAGTGGCAGCACGGCACCGGCATCGGGCTCGGGCTCAAGCTCAGGGGCGAGGCGGCGGCGGCGGTCACCTTCGGCGGCGACGGCTCGACCTCGGAGGGCGACTTCCACGAGGCGCTCAACTGCGCCGCGGTCTACCGCGCCCGCACGGTGTTCGTGATCCAGAACAACCAGTGGGCGATCTCGATCCCGCTCCACCAGCAGACCGCGTCCGAGACCCTCGCCCAGAAGGCCCACGCCTACGGCATGCCGGGGATCCAGGTCGACGGCAACGACGTGTTCGCGGTCTACGCGGCGGCCCGCGAGGCCCTCGAGAGAGCCCGCTCGGGCGGCGGCCCGACTCTGATCGAGGCCGTGACCTACCGTCTCGGCGACCACACCACGGCCGACGACGCCAGCCGCTACCGCACGGCGGAGGAGGTCGAGGCCTGGGAGGCGCGCGACCCGATCCGCCGGCTGCGCCTGTGGCTCGAGGCATCCGGCGCCTGGGACGACGACCAGGAGGCCGCGCTCGCCGAAGAGGTCAAGGCCTGGGTCGACGAGCAGGTTGCGGCGTTCGAGGCGATGCAGCCGGCCGAGCCGGAGGCGATCTTCGGCTCGATGTACGCCGAGCTGCCGCCCCACCTGCGCGAGCAGCGGGACGCCCTGCTCGAGGAGGTGCAGTCATGAGCGAAGCCGCCGCGGCTGCGACCGCGAGCCAGAAGCTGACCATCGCGCAGGCGGTGCGCGACGCCCTGCGCGACGAGATGGCCCGTGACGAGTCGGTGATCGTGCTGGGCGAGGACGTGGGCGTCGACGGCGGAGTGTTCCGCGCCACCGAGGGTCTGATCGAGCAGTTCGGATCCGACCGCGTGATCGACACCCCGCTCGCCGAGAGCGCCATCATCGGGACCTCGATCGGGCTTGCCGCGACCGGCTTCCGGCCGGTGGCCGAGATCCAGTTCATGGGCTTCGTCTACCCGGCCATCAACCAGCTCTTCGGCCACGTCGCCCGGATGCGCAACCGATCGCGGGGGCGGGTCGGCATGCCGCTGGTGGTGCGTCTGCCCTACGGCGGGGGCATCCACCCGCCCGAGCACCACTCGGAGAGCTACGAGGCCCTGTTCCTCAACACCCCGGGATTCAAGGTGGTGGTTCCCTCCAACCCCCACGACGCCAAGGGCCTGCTGGTGGCGGCCATCCGCGATCCCGATCCGGTGCTCTTCATGGAGCCCAAGCGGATCTACCGCGCGTTCCGCGAGGAGGTGCCGGACGGCGCCTTCACGGTGCCGATCGGCCAGGCCGCAGTGGCCCGCGAGGGCACCGACGTGACCCTCATCGCCTGGGGCGCGATGGTGCGCGTCTGCCTCGACGCCGCCGAGGCCCTCGCTCGCGAGGACATCGCGGCCGAGGTCGTGGACCTGCGAACGCTCAACCCGTTCGACCGCGAGACGGTGATCGCCAGCGTGGTCAAGACCGGCCGCGCGGTGATCGTGCACGAGGCGCCCCGGACCTGCGGCTTCGGCGCCGAGATCGCGGCCCAGATCGGCGAGCACGCCCTGCTCCAGCTGCTCGCGCCGGTGCAGCGGGTGGCCGGGTTCGACACCGTCTTCCCGCTCGCCCGGCAGGAGCATCTCTATCTGCCCAACCGCGCCCGCGTGGTCCGAGCGGTCCACGCGACCTTCGAGTTCTGACCCGACACCGACCGGCACCGGCAAGGGGGCAGCGATGGCGTTCGTGTTCCAGTTTCCAGACGTCGGCGAGGGCATCCACGAGGGCCGCGTCGTGGAGTGGCTCGTGGCCGAGGGCGAGCAGGTCGCCGAGGACCAGCCGCTGGTCAAGGTCGAGACCGACAAGGCGGTGGTCGAGCTGCCGTCGCCCCGCGAGGGCACGGTGCTGGCGATCCACGCTGCCGCCGACGAGACCATCCACGTCGGCGATCCCCTGGTGACGCTCGGCGAGCCCGGCGAGCAGGTGGAGGGCCCGGCCCGGCCGGCCGCGGCCGGCCCGGCGCTGCCGCCGGAGCCGCCCGCCGCGGAGGTCGCCGGCTCGGTAACGGCGTTCCCGGCCCGGCGGCCGCTGGCCACACCGCGAACCCGGGCGCTCGCGCGCAAGCTCGGCGTCGACCTCGCGGGGGTCCGCGGCAGCGGCAGCGGCGGTCGCATCACCGACGAGGACGTCGAGCGCGCCGCTGCGGGCGGTCCGCAGACGGCTCCGGCGCAGGCACCGCGACCGGTACCGGCTGCTGCGCCGAGGCCCCGGGCGCTGCCCCCGGCGGCGCCTGGAGAGCGCGAGCAGCGGGTGCCGATCTCCCACCTGCGCAAGGTCATCGCCGGCGCGATGCGGGAGTCCAAGCAGATCTCGGCCCACGTGACCCACGTCGACGAGGCCGACGTCACCGAGCTGATGGCCCGCTACCGGGCGGTCAAGCCGGAGATCGAGGCCGAGACGGGTGCCAAGTTCTCGCCGCTGCCGTTCTTCGTCAAGGCGCTGGTGGCGGCATTGAAGCAGTACCCGATGCTGAACGCGTCGGTGGACGAAGCCGCCGGCGAGATCGTGCTCAAGAACTACTACAACATCGGCATCGCGGTCGACACCCCGGAGGGCCTGATCGTCCCGGTGGTGAAGGACGCCGAGACCAAGGACATGGTGACCCTGGCGCGGGAGGTGGCCGACCTCGCCGAGCGGGCGCGCAGCCGCACCCTGAACCTCGAGGAGCTGCGCGGCGGGACCTGCACGATCACCAACATCGGCCCGCTCGGCGGCGTGTTCGCGACCCCGATCATCAACCAGCCGCAGCTCGCGATCGTGGGCCTCCACAAGATCAGCGAGCGGCCGGCGGTGGTGGCGGGTGAGATCGTGATCCGCAGCATGATGTACCTGAGCGTGTCCTTCGACCACCGTTGGATCGACGGGGCCGACGCGGCGCGCTTCATGACCACCCTGGTCCGGCTGGTGTCGGAGCCGGGGCGGCTGATGGTGAGGATCTGACGATGGTGGTCGGTTCGGTCTCCCGCGGTTGTCAGACGGTGGTGATCGGCGCCGGACCGGGCGGCTACGTGGCCGCGATACGGCTCGCCCAGCTCGGCCGCGACACGATCCTGGTCGAGGCCTCCGAGCGCCTCGGCGGGATCTGCCTCAACGAGGGCTGCATCCCGTCCAAGGCGCTGATCCACGCCGCCGACCTCGCCCACGAGGTCCAGCACGCCGACTCGATGGGCCTGTCGGTGGCCGGGCTGGCGGTCGACATGCCCAAGATGGTGTCGTGGAAGGACGGCATCGTGCGCCGGCTGACCGGCGGCATCGCCCAGCTCTGCAAGGCCAACGGGGTCGAGGTGGTGCGGGGGCGTGCACGCTTTCTGTCCGACCGCTCGCTCCAGGTCGAGACCGGGGACGGCACCGGCGAGATCCAGTTCGAGCAGGCGGTGATCGCCACCGGCTCCTCGCCGATGGAGCTTCCCGGTTTCGCGTTCGACGGCGAGCGGGTGATCTCCTCGAAGGAGGCGCTCGACCTCGGGCGCGTGCCGGGTCGCCTGGTGGTCATCGGCGGCGGCTACATCGGGCTCGAGCTGGGCTCGGTCTACGCCAAGCTGGGCTCCAAGGTCACGGTGGTCGAGTTCCTGCCCACGCTCCTGCCCAGCCTCGACGACGAGGTCGGCAAGGTCCTCGGGCGCCGTTTGAAGCAGCTCGGGATCGAGGTCCGGCTCGAGCACCGGGCGGTCCGTTTCGAGGCCGGTGATCCGTCGGTGGTAGTCGCCGAAGGTCCGAAGGGCGAGCTGCGGCTCGAGGCCGATCTCTGCCTGGTGAGCGTCGGGCGGGTGCCCAACTCGCACGACCTCGGGCTCGAGACGATCGGCGTCGCCACCGACGCCAAGGGCTTCATCACCGTCGACGACAAGATGCGGACCTCGGTGCCCGGGATCTACGCGATCGGCGACGTGGTCGGCGGCGCGCTGCTCGCCCACAAGGCCTACCAGGAGGCCAAGGTCGCGGCCGAGGTGATCGCCGGCGAGCCGGCTGCGTTCGACAACGTGAGCGTGCCGGCCGTGGTCTACACCGACCCCGAGATCGCGTGGTCGGGGCTGACCGAGACGGAGGCACGCGCACGGGGCCACGAGGTCCTCACCGGGACCTTCCCGTTCCGCGCCTCGGGCCGGGCGATGTCGCTCGACGCCACCGACGGCTTCGTCAAGGTGGTGGCCGACGCCGGCTCGAAGCAGATGCTGGGCGTGATCGCGGTCGGCCGTGGGGTGTCGGAGTTCATCGGAGAGGCAACTCTGGCGCTCGAGATGGGCGCCTTCCTCGAGGACGTGGGGCTCACCATCCACCCCCATCCGACCATGTCCGAGGCCTTTCAGGAGGCGGTCGAGGCGGCGCTCGGCAAGGCGGTGCACTCGGTCAACCGGTAGCCGACGCGACGCCGTCGGCGCCGGCCTGCGGGCCGACCATCCTCCTTGACGGTGGTCCGGGCTCGTGCCAGCCTCGGACGTGGCGCCTGCTCCTGACGACGATCGCAACGGGCGGTGGGCTTCCCGGCCCGGTGGACCCTGCCGGCTCGTGCCGCCGGAGCGGCCCTCGTGACTCCCGAGGCCGGGTGGGGCGGGGCCAGGGCCGGTGGTCGCTGGATCCTGCTCACCGGAGTGGTGCTCGCGGTTCTGATCGCCTCGGCCTACGGCGGGACCCTCGGGCTCGAGCTCACCGGGGACGACTACGAGTGGGCGCAGTGGGCCCACCGGGCGCTGCACTCGCCCCGCCTGCTGCTCGCGCCCTTCGGCTTCTTCCGTCCCACCAACACCGTGACCCTTGCGCTCGACCGACTGCTGTGGTCGACCGACCCGGCCGGGTACCGGCTTTCGAACCTCGTCTTCCACTGGGCGGCGGCGGTTCTCCTGGTGCTGGTCGGAATCCGCTACCGGCTGCCGCGTGGAGTTGCGCTGGCGGCGGGCGCCATCTGGTCGGTGTCGCCGCTGGCCAGCGAGGCGGTGCTGTCGATCTCGGTCCGGCACGACAGCCACCTGCTGATCGGCTGGTGTCTGCTGCTGCTCGTCTGGCCGCTCGCAGGCCGACGCTGGACCATCGCGCGGACGGCCGCGGTGGCGGCCTCCCTGCTGCTCGCGATGGCCAGCAAGGAGGTGTGGGTGGTGACGCCGGCGTTGGTGCTGGCTGCGGCCCTTGTCGCGAGCGGGTTCCGGTGGCGGGCCGCGCTCCCCCACGCGGCCTGGTGCACGCTCCTGGTCGGCCTCTACCTGGTCGTGCACGCGGTCTGGATGCCAGCGCACCCCGGCTACCTGAAGCCGGGCCTCGGCGCGGCGGCGAAGGCCGGCAACGCGGCGGCCGCGTTCATCGGCTTGAGCAGGCTGCGGCCTGCGGGTTTCGAGCTCGACTGGGCGGCGGCGTCCGCCGCGGTGGTGATCGTGGCACTCGCGCTGTGGGTTCTCCGGCGCCGCAGCCCGGCAGGGGTCGTCGGGCTCACCCTCCTGGTCGCCTCGCCGCTGCCGACCCTGCTGGTCCCGTTCCAGCCCCTGCGGTACGTGGCCGCCCCCTATGCCGGATTCCTGCTCCTGGTCGCGGCCGCGGTGGTCGAGGTCGTCGGCGAGTGTGGCGCGCGGTGGCGGCTCGCGGCCGCCACGGCGGCCGCGGTGTGGGCGGTCGGCGTGGTTCTCGGCGGCAGCGGACTCAGGGCGGGCGAGATCGAGGACGCGCGAGCGATATCGGCCGCCCACGGCGAGCTGCTGACCGAGGCGCGAGCCGTCGCCGGGCAGCTGCGGGCCGGCGAGCCGATCGCCATGGTGCGGGGTGAGAGGTGGTTCCCGCTCGGCGACGTGCTGGACCGGCCGCGCGGCCTCGGCAAGGCGTACTACCTCAGAAGCTCCGACCCCTACGGCCTGATCGACGGGGCGGCGCTGCTCGACTGGGTGCTCGACGACCCCTCGCTGGTGGTGATCAGGGTCGACGACTGGCGGCGGCGGTACGCCGGTGTCTCCGGCAGGGTGCTGGTGCACCGTCGGGGCGGCTTCCAGTGGGCGGGGGGCGCCGTCACCGATCTGGCGGCTGCTGCCGAGGGCTGGGCCTCGAGCGGGCTCCCGGTGCGCGTGGTGCTCGCCGTGGCCGTCGAGTGACGGAAGAACCTCGGTGCGGGACGTGCCCGCAACCCAGATGACCGGTGAGTGAGCGCGGCCGCCTCGGTCGCAGGGTGCGAGGCATTCCGGGATTCGGGCGACGGGGACCGGTCCGGGCTCCGGTTCCGACCCTGGGGCGAGCTGCGTGGCCGGTCGGACCCCGCCGCCCGCCCCCGGGATGGAGACGGCGTCGGCTTCCCGGACCCTGGACCGGGATCGTTCGGCGCAGCTCGACGGTCCGGACGGAGAGTGTGCCGGCTCAATCGGTCGAGGTGGGCCCCCGCCGGCGGCGCACTGTGAAGCAGCATCCCGGAAACCGGCGCGTCCGCGCCCTCGCGGACGCGCTCGCGGCCTCGTTGACCTTCCGTCGGGACTTCACGGCGAGGTGGCGTGTGATGCCGGGCCTCACTCGCTGTTCGTCCGCTGGGTTTGCACGGCGGGTCTCAGCGGCTCAGCCCTGCGGCTCGATCAGCTCGCGGCCGCCCATGTAGGGCCGCAGCACCTCGGGCACGACCACCGAGCCGTCGCGACGCTGGAAGTTCTCGAGCACCGCGACCAGGGTGCGGCCGATGGCGAGCCCCGAGCCGTTGAGGGTGTGGAGGAAGCGCGGGCGACCGCCGTCGGCGGGGCGGTACCGCAATCCGGCGCGCCGCGCCTGGAAGTCAGCGAAGTTGGAGCAGGAGGAGATCTCCCGGTAGCGCCCCTGGCCCGGGAGCCAGACCTCGAGGTCGTAGGTTGTCGCGGCGGAGAAGCCGAGGTCACCGCTCGACAGGCACATGACCCGGTAGGGCAGCTCGAGCCCCTTGAGCACCGCCTCGGCGTGACCGGTCAGCTCGTCGAGGGCCGCCCACGACCGCTCCGGCGTTGTCAGCTGGACCAGCTCGACCTTGTGGAACTGGTGCTGGCGGATCAGCCCGCGCACGTCCTGGCCGTACGACCCGGCCTCGGCCCTGAAGCACGGGGTGAAGGCGCAGTACCTGACCGGGAGCGAATGCTCCTCGAGCACCTCGTCACGGTGGAGGTTGGTGACCGGGACCTCTGCGGTGGGCACCAGGAACAGGTCTCGACCCTCGATCTTGAACAGGTCGTCGGCGAACTTGGGCAGCTGACCGGTGCCGACCAGGCTTTCGGTGGAGACCAGATAGGGAGTCAGCACCTCCAGGTAGCCGTGCTCGCGCACGTGGAGGTCGAGCATCCACGACACCAGCGCGCGCTCGAGCGCCGCCCCGGCGCCGCGCAGCACCGCGAACCTGGCCCCCGCCACCTTGGCGGCGCGTTCGAAGTCGAGAATGCCGAGCCGTGGCCCGAGGTCCCAGTGCGCCTCGGGCTCGAAGTCGAACACGGGCGGCGATCCCCAGTGCCGCTCCTCCCGATTGGCGGACTCGTCCTTCCCGATCGGAACCCGTTCGGCGAACAGGTTCGGGATCCGAAGCTCGAGGTCGCAGAGCTCGGCCTCGAGCGCCCTCGCGCCCTCCTCGAGAGCCTTGATCTCGTCGCCGATCGTGGCCATCTCGGCCCGCAGGCCCTCGCCTTCCTCACGGCGGCCTGCCTTGAAGAGCGCTCCCACCTCCTTGGACCCCGCGTTGCGCTTCGCCTTCAGCTCTTCGACCCGGACCACCAGGCTGCGCCACTCGCTGTCGACCTCGAGCAGCCGCTCGAGGGGCGCCTCGGTGCGACGGTCGGCGAGCATGCGGCGGATCCGGTCGGGGTCATTGCGGAAGAGCTCACGGGGCAGCATCGGCAACCTCCTCGGGTGAAGCATGATACGGCCTTCCGGCCTCCGGAGCCACAGAAGAGACCACGGAGACACAGAGGACACAGAAAGGCACAGAGCCGCCCGCTTACCCGAGATTCTCCAAACGGCACGCGCTGTCGGCGCGTGCCGTTTGGAGGCTCCTGCGTGGGTGGGGGCCTCCATTCTCCTCTGTTCTACTCCTGACCGAGAATCGTCGTTCCTTCGACGACGTTTCGGCTGCGGAGCACCCCGAAACCACTGATCTGAGGGGCGTTCAACCACGCCATTCCGAACGGAGGAGCCCCTACGCGAGACCGCCGAGGCGGTCGGCAGTGCCGACGACCACCTTCGGGATCTGGATGCCGCGCACCGCCATCAGAGCGAGCGCGCTCTGTACCTCCTGCACCTCAGCGTAGGCCGCCTCGAGATGCTGGCAGCGGTTGCCGAGTGTCCGCCCGCCGGCCTCGGAGAGGCGAAGCGCGGCGATATCCGCGGCCCGAACCAGGTGGTCACGGAGGTGGGACAGGCCGCGTGGGATGGACAGCTCGGCGATGGCGCCGGCGAGGCCGAGAGCGACCTCGAGCGCGACCAGCTTGGCCCGGCCCCGAGGGAGGGTGCGGTGGACGGCTCGGAAAGGTCTGGACGAGGGAGTGTGCCGGCTCATGCCTCCTCTTCCAAGGCGGCCGTCGGCTG
Source organism: uncultured Acidobacteriota bacterium (assembly GCA_963714745.1). Classification (GTDB taxonomy): domain Bacteria; phylum Acidobacteriota; class Thermoanaerobaculia; order Thermoanaerobaculales; family Sulfomarinibacteraceae; genus CAVQPK01. The sequence continues at coordinate 1,536,311 of CAVQPK010000002.1, read as the reverse complement.
GCTGTCAAGGGCGGCCCCGGGCCGTGAGCGTGGCGAGCTTGCCCTTGACGGCCAGCCGACGGGCGCCTACCTCGACCGATTGAGCCGGCACACTCCCCGTCCAGACCGTCGAGTCGCGCGGGACGATCCCGGCGCCGGATCCGGGAAGCCGACGCGGTTTCCATCCAGGGGGCGGGCGGCCGGGAGCGGGCAGCGGCGCCGGAGCCGACCCACGACGCAACCCGATCCCGGACCGGCTGCCTGCCGCCCGCTGCCCGATCCGGGACTCGTGCCTCCGTGTGAACGGAATCAACTCCGTCCGCCGACCGGCGACATGGATTGCGGGCACGGGCCGCGCTGAGCCTCTGTATCTGGTTATTCCGGCGACTCCGCAAGTCCGGGCTGGCGGACCTCGACCACTCGGTTGGAGTCGTCCACCAGGACCACCCGGGCGCGGAACGAGGCCAGCTCGGTGCGGTCGATCTGGGCGTAGGCGGCGACGATCACCAGGTCCCCGGGGCGCACCAGGTGGGCCGCAGCGCCGTTGATCTGGACCTCGCCCGAGCCGCGCCGGCCGCGCAGGGCGTAGGTCTTGAGCCGGCTGCCGTTGGTGACGTCGTAGATCTCGACCCGTTCGAGGTGGTCGAGGTCGGCGGCGTCCATCAGGTCGGCGTCGAGGGTGACCGAGCCGACGTAGTCGAGGTCGGCGGCGGTGACCGTCGCGCGGTGGATCTTGGATCGCAGGAACGTGCGCAGCAGCATCCCGTCACTTCCCTTCGTCGTCGGACGGGTCGACCAGAACATTGTCGATCAGCCGGGTCGACCCGGCACGGGCGGCGATCGCGAGCATGACCTGCCGTTCGATCGGCCCCGGCGTCGCGAGGCTGTCGTGGTCGACGCAGCGTGCGTACTCGAGCTCGAGCGGCGGCGCCCCGTCGACCACCGCCGCCATCACCGCCTCGACCCGCCCGGGGTCGGTCTCGCCATCGCGGACCGCAGCCGCGCCGCGCTCGAGCGCCCGGAAGATGGCCGGCGCCGCCGCCCGCTGGTCGGCGCTCAGGTAGACGTTGCGCGAGCTCATGGCGAGCCCGTCGGGCTCGCGGACGGTGGCCGCGACGTCCACCCGGACCGGAAGGTCCAGGTCCTCGACCAGCCGGCGGACCAGCAGCGCCTGCTGGCCGTCCTTCTGCCCGAACACCGCGACGTCCGGCTCGATCAGGTGGAAGAGCTTCGCGACCACCAGTGCGACGCCTGCGAAGTGGCCGGGCCGGTGTTCACCTTCGAGCACGTCGTCCATGCCCGGAAACGAGATCTTCACCGCCGCCGGGCGGGGGTAGACCTCGACGGCCTCGGGTGCGAACACCACCGCCGTCCCCTCCGACGCCAGCAGCTCGAGATCACGTCCGAGGTCCCGGGGGTAGCGGGCCAGGTCCTCCTGGGGCCCGAACTGGGTCGGGTTGACGAAGACCGATACCCAGACCTCGTCCGCCAGCTCCGCAGCTCGCCGCACCAGGGCGAGGTGCCCCTGGTGGAGGAAGCCCATGGTCGGCACCAGGCCGACCGGACGGGCCGCGCTCCGAGCGGCCGCCCGCCGGCTCCGCAGCTCGAGCTTGGTCCTCAGGACCTCCATGTCACGCGCCCCGGCGAAGCTCCCGCCAGGCGGCAGCCGCCTCGGCGGGCAGGGCATAGGACTGCTCGGCGGTGGGCACCCGGCGGGCGCGAACGTCGGCGGCCCAGCGCGCGGCGGCCGCCACGGCGGCCTCGCCGAGCTCGGCGTAGGGGGCGACGAAGCGCGGCCTCGGCGGCGGGCTGATCCCGAGCAGGTCGTGGATGACGAGGACCTGGCCGTCGCAGCCGAGGCCGGCGCCGATTCCGATGGTCGGGATCCGGACCTCGGCGGTGACCGCCGCGGCCACCTCGGCGGGCACGCCCTCGAGCACCACCGAGAAGCAACCCGCAGCCTCGAGCTCCCGAGCCGCCGCGACCAGGGCCTCGGCGGCTTCGACCGTGCGACCCTGGACCCGATAACCGCCGAAACGGTGGACCGACTGAGGGGTCAGCCCGAGGTGGCCCATGACCGGGATCCCGGCATGGTCCAGGGCGCGGACCTGCTCGGGCCAGCACCCCTCGAGCTTGACCGCGTGGACCCCGGCCTCCTTGAGGAAGCGGGCGCCGGCCGCGACCGCTGCCGTCGCCCCCGACTGGTAGGATCCGAACGGCATGTCGCCGATCACCAGGCAGCGGCGGGCTGTCCGGGTCACCGCGAGGGCGTGATGGATCATCTCGTCGAGGGTCACGGCGAGAGTGTTCTCGTGCCCCAGCACGACCATTGCCAGCGAGTCTCCGACCAGCAACAGGTCGGCGCCGGCGGCCTCCCCCCAACCTGCGGTGGGGGCGTCGTAGGCGGTCAGCATGACGAGCGGCTCGCGGCCCTTGGCCGCGCGCACGTCAGGAACCGTGACGCGCTCCGTCATGGGTCCTCCTCACCGCTCGTCCCTCAGCGGGGGACCCTGGCCGGGCAGCGTCTCGGTCGCTGAGGATCCGAGCGGTACGTAGACCTGCGTCCCGCGACGGCAGCGGAGGATCTGCTCCACCAGCGCGTCGAGGTCGGCGGGTCGGTTGACGAAGTCGATCTCCTCGGTGTTGACCACCAGCAATGGCGTCTCCCGGTAGTGGAAGAAGAAGTAGGAGTACGCCTCGCTGAGCCGTTCGAGGTAACCGGTGTCGATGCTGCGCTCGAAGTCCCTTCCCCGGCGCCGGATCCGCTCGACCAGCCGGTCGATCGACGCCTGCAGGTAGATCACCAGGTCCGGCTGTGGAACCTCCTGCTCGAGCACCGGGTAGAGCTTGTCGTAGACCGCGAGATCGGAGTCGTCCAGGTTGAGATAGGCGAAAATGCGGTCCTTGGGGAAGCTGTAGTCGGCCAATACCAGGCGCTGGAAGAGGTCCATCTGGGCGATCTCCCGCTGCTGCTGGAAGCGTGACAGCAGGAAGTAGATCTGGACCTGGAACGCGGCGCCGGGGCGACCCTCGTAGAAGGCCGGGAGGAATGGGTTGGTGATGTCCTCGAGGACCATGACGCCCTCGAAACGCTCGGCGAGGAGCTGAACCAGGGAGGTCTTGCCGACCCCGATCGGCCCCTCGACGGCGATGTGGCGGAAGGGAACCTGTGCCCGAGCCATCACAACCCGGCGATCTTAGCAGACAGGTACAGCCCGCACATCGCCAGCGAAAGCACTCCGTTGGCGGTGAAAAAGGCCGCGTCGACACGATCGAGCCGGCCCGGCCCCACCATCCGGTGCTGCCACACCAGCAGCGCTCCGGCGGCCAGAGTCGCGGCCCACCGGAGCGTCCCGCCGCCCGCCAGCATCCCGAACGCGGCGAAGGCGGCAAACGCCGTCACGTGGAGCAGGCGCGCCGCCGCGAGCGCTCCGCGAGCCCCGAGCCGGGCGGGCAGCGAGTGGAGCCCCGCCGCGCGGTCGTGATCCTCGTCCTGGAGCGAGTAGATCACGTCGAAGCCGGCGACCCAGGTCAGCACCGCCGCCGCCAGCACCAGGGCAGGGGTCTCGACCGAGGCCGTGACCGCGACCCATGCGCCGATCGGCGCCAGGCCGAGCGCGAGCCCGAGCCAGAGATGGGCCGTGGCGGTGAAACGCTTGGCGTAGGAGTAGCCGAGCAGGATCGCCAGAGTCGGCGGAGCGAGCGCCAGGCACACCGGGTTGAGGGCCGCGGCCGCGGCCAGGAATCCGGCCGCCGACAGCGCGACCACCGACCACACGAACCCGCGACCGAGCCGACCAGCCGGCAGCGCCCGGCTCGCGGTACGCGGGTTCGCCGCGTCGAGCCGGTGGTCCGCGAGGCGGTTGAACGCCATCGCCGCGGTCCGTGCGGTGACCATCGCAGCCAGCACCAGCAACCACTCCCGTAGCCCAGGCCAGCCGGCGCCGGCCGCCGTGATCAGCGCGATGACCGCGAACGGCAGTGCGAAGACCGTGTGCTGCCACCTGATCATGTCGGCGGTCTCGCGAAGCCCGTCGAGCAGACTCAGCCGTTCCACCTGAGGTCGCTCCGGTCGAGCTGGATCCCGAGCAGGTCCAGGACCCGCAGACAGTAGTGGTCGAGGAAGACCTCGTGGGCAGCCTCCGGGCTCGGCCGGAGATAAAACGCCGGCACCGGGGGCACCACGTGCACGCCGAGCCGTGCCAGCCGCAGCAGATTCTCGAGCAACACCGGCGACATCGGCGTTTCCCGGATCCCGAGCACCAGCGGCCAGCGCTGCTTGAGGGCGACGTCGGCGACTCGCTGCGCCAGCCCGCGGGAGATCCCGTGTGCGATCGAGCCCGCCATGCCCGCCGAGCACGGCAGCACCACCACTCCGAGCAGCGGGTGGGACCCGGAGGCGACCGGCGCCATCAGATCGGCGTCGGTCCACGGGCGGACCCGATCCCGCAGCGCCCCGTCGACCGGCAGACGGTCGCGGAAGCCCCGCGGCGAGCTCCACTCGGGCCCGAGCTCGTGGGAGAGCACCTTGCCCGCCGCTCCGGTGAGGACCACATGGAGGGCGTCGAGCCCGGCGTGCTCGAGGGCCGCCGCGGCAAAGCGCACCGCGAGCGCGGCGCCCGACGCCCCCGACACCGCGAGCACCAGCTCACGGCCGGGCACGACCGGGCTCCTGAACGACCAAGGACCGGCGGGGTCGCCGGCCCGGAATCGCCTGCATACGCCTCACGGGGCGGAGTATAGCAGCCCGACAGTGACAGAATTTTCATACAGACCACCCGGGGGTGCACAACCCGCGGTGTCGAACCCGCCGCCACCCCGACCCGAGCGAGCTCCATTCAAGATATTCAAAAGAAATCTCTTATGAGAACAAGCGATACCGGCACACAGCGTGCTCAGGACCTCGGCACGAAGGGAGGACGCCGATGCCGCCGTAGCCGCTCGAACCGTGGAGCTCCTGGTCCTTCGATTCAGAAACCGAAAGGAGACCCCCATGCACCGTCGCCCCGTCATCCTCGTCGCCGTCGTCCTGCTGCTCTCAGCGTCCCTCGTGGGCGCTGCCGAGCCCGCCGCGGCCGGCGTCGTCAACATCAACACCGCCGGCCTCGAGCAGCTCACCCTGCTGCCTCGGGTCGGCCCGGCCCTCGCCCAGCGGATCATCGCCTTTCGTGAGGCCAACGGCGCCTTCGCGTCGGTCGACGAGCTGGTCGCGGTGAAGGGCGTCGGCGAGAAGTCGCTCGAGCGCCTCAAGCCGTACCTGAGCGTGAAGGGCGAGACCACCCTGACCGAGAAGGTGAAGGCCCCGCGGCGGACGTCGAGCGACGCCCGCTGATCGACAACCACAACACGCAGCGTGGACGGGATGCGGCCCTTCGGGGCCGCTTTCTCTCAGGAGGACATCATGCCGCGCACGCCTTCGCTTTCGCCCCATGAACATCCACGAGGAGCCACCCTGCTCGAGGTGGTCACGGCCCTCGTCCTGGTCGCCGCGACCGCGGTGATCGTCGTGCCCGGGTTCGGCGAGGCCAGGGGCGCCGCCGAGCTTCGCGCCGCGACCGGCCGGATCTCCGGGCTGATGGCGCGATGCCGAGCCCACGCCATCATGCACTGCCTGACCACCGGGCTGGTCTTCGAGCGCGAGGCCGGCGGCTGGCGCTGCTTCATCGCCGAGGACCTCGACGGCGACGGCATCCGCAGCGCCGACCTCGAAACCGGACGCGACCGCATCGTGAGCGAGGTGGTGCGCCTGAAGGACGGTCACGCGGGTCTCGGGATCCTCCACGGAGAGCGGGTCCCCGACCCCGCAGGCGGCGGACGGCTCCGGGGCGACCTGGACGACCCCGTGCGCGCAGGTCGCGGCGACATCATCAGCTTCACTCCGGTGGGCACCGCGACCCCGTCGTCGGTCTTCCTGACCGACGGCCGCTCGCGGATGCGCGTAGTGCGCGTGTACGGCGCAACGGGACGCATCCGCACCCTGGTCTGGCGATCCGGCTGGCCCGGCTGGCGCCGCTGCGGAATGTGACCGGGCAGTTTCCCTCCGCCCGCGCCCGGCAGCCCGCTGCCAGGATGGTGCGCGTGGGGGTCGCAAGGGCCCGGGAGTCGTGATGCCGACGCCGTTTCCATCCGCGGTGCGGGCGGCGGCATCAGGACCGGACCGGCGACACAGGCCCGAACCCCGTCCACTGCTCTCCGATGCCTGCCGTCTGACCCCGGTTGGGTGCCCGACCCGTCGTCCACGACGTCCGGGCGGAGGGCTCGGGGTCGGCCCTCACCGGCGGCGCGGTCCCGCACCCGCCGCCTGCCGACCGCCCACCGGACCCCGGACTGGCGTGGGCCCCTGAACACATGGCCGGCCGGTTGGCTCACCGGCAGCATGGGATGGGGACATCACCCGCGCTGTGTCGGTGTGGTTCACACTGCGACGGGACCGGTGAGGAAGCAGCCGGCGATCCGCTCTCCCGCCGGAACCACCACCCCGCCGAGGAGCACGCTGGACTCGACCGCGGCGCCGGCCCCCACCCTCGCGCCTTCGGCGAGCACCGAGCCCCGGACCACGGCGCCCCGGCCGATCCGGCAGCCGGCGGTGACCAACGAGGTCTCGACGACGGCGTCGGCTTCGACTGCCGCTCCCGGCGAGATCTCCCGGACGCCGTCGAGCTCGGCGACCACTGCCTCGAGGTAGGCGGCCGGGGTCCCGACCTCCCGCCAGCGCCCCGCGAGCACGGCGGCGCCGAGGCGGCCCGCCGCCATCGCCGGCCACCACAGACGGTCAGCCGTCCCGGACGGCTCCACCGCGAGCCGGTCGAGGGCCGAGCGGGAGACCAGCATCACCCCGGGGTAGAGCAACGGATGCTCGTCGGGCTCGGGCTCGCCGGAGGGACGGATGGCCGCCACCCTGCCGTCGGGCCAGAGCACGACCCGCGACCACCGCAGGGGATCGGGATGGGGGAGAAGCCCGAGCGTCACCTCGTCGTCCGACGACAGATGGCGGAGGTACAGGGGTCCGAGGTCGAGCTCGACCAGGCCGTCCCCGTTGACCACCAGCACCGGGCCCTCGCCCGCGAGCAGACCGCGTTCTCGAGCCAGCGCCAGCCCTCCCGCGGTCCCCATCAGGACCGGCTCGTCGGAGATCTCGACCGCCACGCCATCCGGCACTGCGGCCGCTACTCGGCGGCGCATGATCCCGGCGAGGTGCCAGACATTGACGGCGATGCTCCGGCACCCGGCTGCGGAGGCCAGGCGCAGCGCCGACCCCACCACCGGCCCTCCCGGCAGCAGCAGGGCAGGCTTGGGAACACGATCGGACAGGGGCCGCATGCGCTCGCCCCGGCCCGCGGCCAGGACCATTGCGGCGCGGCGAGACGACGCCGGAGGTCGCAGTCCGCCTCCGGGCGCTGGAGAAGGCCGGTCAGAGCCGGAGGCCGGGGTCACGGCGGAAAGACCATGTCCTCGGGCAGGTCCAGCTCCGGGTGCGCCTCCCGGTGGGCAGCCCACAGGCTCACGTAGGAGCCCTGGACCGCGTCCGCCGGGTCGAGCCCGATCCGTCCTGCCGACTCGGCCAACACCCCGCGCGGGCCCTCGAGCTCCACGAAACAACCCATCGGGGTCCGGTCGAGCGCCACCTCGACCTCGCCCAGCCGCCACCGCTCGCGCTCCTTCTCGTACCGGCGCGAGGGGTCCAGCCCGAGGCGCTGGAAGACCGCGGCCACGGTCTCACCGTCGCCGACGCCGGTCTCCAGCTCCTCGCGCTCCTTGACCGGGCCCCGGTACTGCACCGGTCCCTTGAGGGTCACCCGCCAACGGCCCTCGCTGTGGCGCAGCCGCAGCGCGTGACCCGACCGGGTCAGCCGGCGGTCGGCGAAGTCGAACAGGGTGTTGGTCTCCCGGTCCGCCGGAGCGAGCCGCTCGCCGCCGGCCGACACCAGTCGGCGGCGAACGGGGTCCAGAGACTCGACCGGGATCTTCAGCTCGCTCTCGACGGGACCGTTCATGGTCCGAGCCTACCGCCATCGTCGGGCGCCGCCAACCCCGCAGGGGCGAACCACCAAGACACCGAGAGGGTGGGAGGAGCTCGGGTCGCCATGTTGCTCTCCAGGGCGGCCGCGCCCTCCCCGGCGGTGTGCGAATCGGGCCGACCTGGCGATCCCGCAGGGCTCAACCGCGGGCCCGAGCTCTCTCTGCCCCAGGCCGGAGGGCGGCCTTGGTGGCTGGTGGTTCGCCTGCCGCTCGCTCGAGCGCGGTACCATGGCGCCATGCGCCATGTCGTCTACGGCACCGCGGGCCACATCGACCACGGCAAGACCAGTCTGGTCCGCGCCCTCACCGGCATCGACTGCGACCGTCTCCCCGAGGAGAAGAGCCGCGGCATCACCATCGACCTCGGCTTCGCCCACCTCGAGGCGGACGACCTTCGGGTCCACTTCGTCGACGTCCCCGGCCACGAGCGCCTGGTCCACACGATGATCGCCGGCGCCGCGGGCATCGACCTCGCCCTGCTGGTGGTGGCCGCTGACGAGGGGGTGATGCCGCAGACCCGTGAGCACCTCGAGGTCATCCGTCTGATGGGTGTGCCGGGTGGCGCGGTGGCGGTCACCAAGGCCGACCTGGTCGAGGACGACCTGATCGAGATCGTGCTCGAGGAGATCCGCGAGCTGCTCGGCGACACCGCGTTCGCCGGGGTGCCGGTGGTGCCGGTCTCGGCCACCACGGGAGCCGGCATCGAGGCGATGCGGCAGGTCCTGGTCGACCAGGCCGCCTCGGTCCGCCCGCGCCAGATCACAGGCCGACCGTTCCGCGAGGCCGTCGATCGCGTCTTCACGCTCACCGGCGCCGGCACCGTGGTCACCGGAACCTCCCTGTGGGGCGAGCTCGCGGTCGGCTCGGAGGTGGTGGTGCTGCCGAGCGGGCTCGGCAGCCGCGTGCGACGGCTTCACGTGCACGGCGAGGAGCGCGACCGGGTCGAGGCCGGCGAGCGGGTCGCGATCAACCTCGCCGGGCTCGCCACCGACCAGCTGCGCCGCGGCGACCAGGTGCTGACCCCGGGGCCGTGGCAGCCGACCCGGCTCGTGACCCTGCGGCTCGAGCTGCTCGCCGATGCGCCCCACCCGCTCGACGAGGGCGATGAGCTCGAGCTCCACGCCCTGGCCTCGCGCTCTCCGGCACGCCTCGAGCGCCTCGCGTCGCGGCCGCTGCCGCCGGGCGCGTCGACCGAGGCCCAGCTCACCCTCCGGGAGCCGGTGCTGCTGTTCCCCGGTGACCGCGTGATCCTGCGGCGGCCGTCGCCGGTCAACACCCTGGCCGGAGGGTTGGTCCTCGACGCCCATCGCCGACGGGTGCGTCGGCGCTCGAGCGCGACCCTGGCCGAGCTGCCCGGGGTCGGCCGGGACCAGTGGCCTGCCCTGCTCGGGAGCTGGATCGACGACGCCGGGCTGACCGCGGTGACGGTCGACGACCTGGCGGCACGACTCGGCACCACCGCCGACGCGATCGAGTCAGCACTCGGGAGGCTGCTCGAGGCGAAGGCCGTCCGCCTGCTCTCGCCGCAGCCCCGGCGCCTGGTCGCCGCCCGGCACCTCGACGAGCTGACCGCAGCGGCGGGTCCGGCCGTCGCCCGCCGCCTCGAAGGGCAGGAGGTCTCGGCCGGCGTCCCGGCACGGGACTTCGCCGCGCTCCTGCTGCCCCGCGCGGCCCTGCCGCTGGCCGACCTCTACCTCGAGGAGCTCCGCCAGCGCGGAGTCCTCGAGCTCACCGAGGGCCGGGTCCTGCCGCCGGGCGCCCGCAGCCACATGACCGAGCTCGGCGAGGAGCTCTCCCGCCGCATCGAGCAGCTCTACCACGACGCCGGTCTCGACCCGCCGCCCCCGGTCGAGGTCGCGGGCCGCCTCGAGGCCCGACCGGCCACGGTGGAAGGAATCTGCCGCTTCCTGGTCCAGCGGGGGCGGCTGGTCCGCCTCGACGGCAAGTTCCTGATCCACCGCTCGGCGCTCGACGGGGTGGTCCGCGGCATCCGCGAGTGGGGGGTCGAGAGGTTCGCAGTGGGTGAGTTCAAGGACCGCTTCGGTCTGACCCGGAAGCTGGCGATCCCGATCCTCGAGTGGCTCGACTCCGAGCGGGTCACCCTCCGGACGGGGATGGAGCGGAAGGTGCTCCCGCCGCGACGGCAGGAGTGAGCGGACCGGGCGCGAAGTCACGATCCCGCACCAGCTTGAATTCGCGGGACTTGACGGTGCCGAGGTCGACGGCGAGCCGTGCGGTCCAGGTCACCCACGCCGCCACCGGCTGCGCCTCGACCAGCGCGGGGTCGAATCGCCAGGTGGCGAGGTAGGCGCCGATCCAGGCCTCGAGGCCGGACTCCAGCTCGACCGGCACGAACCGGTCGCAGCGCCCGCTCTCGTTCACGTGGAGCAGCAGCCTGACACCGACCTCGACCTCGCGACGCGGGAGCCTGACCCGGATCCGCTTCGGCGTCGCCCGGGAGCTGAGCCGTTCGGGATCCGTCGCCGGAAGCGCGGCCAGCCGGTCCGAGCGCATGGTGGCGAACGGATCGACCACCGCCGGCGGCTGTGCCGGGTCGGGGAGCTCGAGGGCCTGGTCGACCACCCGACCGCTCTTGACCTCGCTCGAGAACTGAATCTCGAGCACCGACCAGGACGGCTCCGCCGTGGTCGCGATCCGCGCCGGCTCGTAGCGCTGGGCCTTGAGCTCCGTGATCAGCGGGGACGCGAACCCCGGAAACGGGAGCTCGAGCACCACCGCCTCGCGGCAGTCACCGTTGGCGTCGACATGGACCGCCACCAGCGCAGTCCCGCCGACCTCCAGGTCCTCCGGGACGGTCGCGGCGAGCAGACGCGGTGGCACCTCGAGCCGTCGTGCGAACGGATTGACCGGCTCGAGCTCGACATAGGGCAGGGTCAGCGGGACCGCGACCTGGAGCCGCTGCTGCCAGGCGCGGGGCCCGGCGGCGCCGACACCCGTGGCCAGCGCGAGCATCCCGGCGAGAGCGGCGAGCTGACGCATGGCGGCATGCTACCACGGGGTCCCGACCCGGCCCGGGCTACACTCAGCGGCGATGGCCTCACGCTCGATCGCGGTCTTCGTCTCTCCTCACGGTTTCGGCCACGCCGCTCGAGCCGCGGCGGTCCTGAGCGCGCTCAGGGCGCGCGATCCGGAGCTCCGCTTCGAGCTCTTCACGACGGTCCCGGAGTGGTTCTTCGCCGAGTCCCTGGCGGGTGGATACCGATACCACCCCGAGGCCTGCGACGTCGGGCTGGCGCAGAGCACCGCCGTCGAGGTCGATCCGGCCGAAACCGTCAGGCGGCTCGCTGACGTGCTTCCGCCGTCGCGGGCCCGGATCGAGCGGCTGGCCGGGAGACTCGGCGAGCTCGGCTGCTGCCTCGTGGTGTGCGACATCGCTCCGCTCGGGTTGGCGGCCGCCCGTCGGGCGGGCCTGCCGTCGGTCCTGGTGGAGAACTTCACCTGGGACCTGATCTACCGGGCCTACCTGGATCGTGCGCCCGGCCTCGCGGCGGCGATCGAGGCGAGCCGCGAGCTGGCCGCGGCGGCGACGGTTCGGGTGCAGACCGAGCCGGTCTGCGCCCCGTTCCCGGGAGCCCTCTGGGTGGCTCCGGTCAGCCGCACCCCGAGAACCCCCGGGAGCCGGGTCCGCCGCCGGCTCGGGATCGCCGACGACCTCGCGATGGTCCTGGTCACCATGGGCGGCATCGGCTGGCGGCACGACGGGCTCGGCGCGCTCGAGCGCCGGCAGCGAGCGGTCTTCGTCGTCCCGGGAGCGGCCGAGCGGCCCGAGCGCCGAGGCAGCCTGCTGGCGCTGCCCCATCGTTCGGGGCACTTCCACCCCGACCTGGTCGCCGCCTCCGACCTGGTGGTGGGCAAGCTCGGCTACTCGACGGTGGCGGAGGCGGTGCACTCCGGGGCCCGGCTGCTCTACCTCCCGCGACCCGATTTCCCCGAGTCCCCGGTGCTGGAGAGCTTCGTCCGGCGACACCTGCCGGCGGCGGCGACCAGCGTGTCCGAGCTCGCTTCAGGGAGCTGGCTCGACCGCATGGACCGGCTGCTGGAGGAGCCGCGACCCGCCTGCTGCTCCCCTCAACGGCGCTGCGGACGCGGCGCTCGGGATCCTCGGAGTCCTGTAGAGTCGAACGATGGACGCGCCGCGCGAGGTTGACCTCAGGATCGGTCCGATTCGGCTGTCGGCCCTGCGCTGGGGTGTTGGCGACGGCGCCCCGGTTCTCGCCCTGCACGGCTGGCTCGACAACGCCGCCACCTTCGCCCGGCTGGCGCCGCTGCTGCCCGGGCTCGACCTCGTGGCGCTCGACCTGCCGGGTCACGGGCGCTCCGACCGCCGCCCGGAGGGAGCCTGCTACCACTTCATCGACTGGGTCGCCGACGTGCTCGCGGCTGCCGACGTGCTCGGCTGGCAGCAGTTCTCGCTGCTGGGGCACTCGATGGGGGCGGGGATCGCGACCCTGGTCGCGGCGACTGTCCCGGACCGGGTCGGCCGCATGGTCCTGATCGAGGGCCTCGGGCCGCTGTCGGGAGAGCCCGAAGGGGCGCCCGGCCGGCTCGCGACCGCGCTCGCCGACGAGGCGCGGGCGGCCGGGTCGCCGCGGCGCAGCTTCCCGGACCTCGCGGCAGCGGTCGAGGCCCGGCAGCGCCGGACCGACCTCGACCCCGAGGCGGCGAGGCTGCTGACCGAGCGCGGGACCGAGCCCGACGGCACCGGCGGGATCCGCTTCCGCCACGATCCCCGGCTGAAGGCGCGGTCGCGGATGCGGCTGGACGAGGCACAGGTGCTCGCCTTCCTGTCGGCGATCCGGTGCCCGATGCTCACGATCAGGGCCCGCCAGGGCTGGCCCTTCCCCGAGCAGTACCTGGGTCCGCGGGTGGCCGCCCTGACCGCCGCGGAGCGGGCCGAGGTCGAGGGCGGCCACCACGTCCACCTCACGCACCCCGAACGCGTCGCCCCGATGATCCTCTCCTTTCTCGGCCGCTCGCCGCGGTAGACAAGAAGGCCCCGGTCCGAAGACCGGGGCCGGAGTGCGTCGGGTGACGCGATCAGAAACGGATGCCGAGCGAGACCCGGAAGGTCCGTGGGGTCTGGAAGTCGCGCTCCGAGCGCGGATCGCCGAAGGAGTCGGCGGGCTCCCAGTGCACTCCCTCCACCGGGGTGTCGGTGAAGGGGTTGAAGTCGGCGAGCTGGTTGACATCGACGTTGCCGTTGATCTGCGCGCTCTCGTTGAACAGGTTCTGGATCTCGGGCTGGAGGAAGAGCTCGAGGTCCGCGCCGAAGGCCGGCACGGTGAAGGAGTAGTTGAGCGCGAGGTCGGTGGACGTGACGTCATCCCACTTGTAGGTGTTGCGTCCGCCGAAGTAGTAATTGACCGCTTCGGGCGGGGTCAGATAGCCGGGGTTGGTGATGTACGGCGTCGGGTCGACCTCGCCGATCGCGGAGTAGCCGGTCCCCGAGGCGAAGTTCTGCATCAGGCTCACCGAGAGACTGTGGCGTGAGGTCGAGATCGCGTCCCACACCACCCAGCCGCGCACCTTGTGGCGCTGGTCGACGTTGAGGTCCCCGTAGGGCTCGTTCCAGCGGGCCTCCCGGTACTCGGGGTACTGGGTGAGCAGACCGGTGACCGGGCCGGAGTTCCAGGTCTCGCCGTCGAGGTTGCCGCGGGCGTGGGACCACGCCCAGGTGCCGCCGACGCTGACACGGTCGCCGAAACGGTACTGCACGGAGGTGTGGAGACCGTCGTACTTACGCGAGTAGACCGAGCTGTCGTTGGTGATGACCGACACGTCGACGTCACCGACGAAACCTGTGTCGGCCACGTCGCCGGGGGTGGTGGTCTCGACGTAGAAGTCGTTGCCCTCCCGGTGCACGATGTCAGCGCGCACGATGCCCCGGGTGCCGAGGCGCTTCGTGACGCCCATCGTCCACTCCTCGGTGTAGGGCGACTTGAGCGAGGTGCGGATCACCGGGGTGAAACCGGGAAAGGACCCGCCGGTGAAGCCCGGCAGCTCACTGACACCACCGTTGGCGAGGAACCAGTCGTACCAGACCTGGATTGCCTCGTCCTGGCTGAGCAGGGGACCCGAGTAGTCGTTGTCGGCACTGTTGGTGGTCGGGTCCCAGGCCTCGCAGTTGACGCACGGACCTTCGTACCAGAGCTTGGTCCAGGCCGGCTCGCCGCCGGCGCCCGCATTGTTGGCGATTCCCTGCGTGATACCGGTGACGTAGTAGGCGAACCCGAGGTTGAACAGCAGGTCGCCGTTGCCGGTCGGATCCCAGGTCGCGCCCAGCCGCGGGCTCACGCGCGAGTCGTCGGCCACCGTGTTGTTCGAGGAGTCGGTACCGTCGTTCTTGTCGTACCGCAGGCCGAGGTTGAACGACCAGTTCTCGCTGTACCGCCAGGTGTCGTTGACGAAGATCGAGTCGGTGATGAAGTCGGTGCCCTGCGGTGCGGCGAAGATCGGCGTCCAGCGATAGAAGGTCCTCCGGTTCGAGGGGATCGACGGCAGTCCGGCGCGGTTGTTGAAGACCGGGTAGATCTCCCCGTCGCGGATCACCGCGCCCGAGCCGTAGATCCGGAAGTCCGAGCCCTGCTGGTGGTTGTCCTGTGCCCGGATGTCGTTGAAGCGGTCGAAACCGAACACGATGTCGTGCGATCCCCACTCGTCGGAGGAGGCGAAGTAGGAGCCCTTGAGGATCGTGTCCTCGTTGCTGCGTTCCTCCTCGAGGCACTCCGGCGCCGAGCAGAAGGTGGGCGTGTGGTAGCGCGCCGAGCCGCGGCTCAGGTCGAGCAGCAGGGTGCCGCCGAGAATCTCCGTGGTGGGCGAGCCCGAGCCCTGGGCGATGCCGTAGTAGCGTTGGGAGTACTGGGCCTCACCGAAGAAGGACTCGGTGAACACGCCGGTGTAGTTGACCGACCAGATGTCCTGCGGGTCGGACCGGTTGGGGTTCAGCGACGCGTAGTCGAGCACGCTGCCGAAGAACGTGTTGGTTCGATCGCGCTGGATCTCGATGTAGGAGCCGATCAGGCGGTGATTGGGCACGATCGACCAGGTCAGCTTGCCCTCGTAACGCTTCTCCTGGTCGGTCCGGTTGAAGGGCAGGAAGGTGTATCGGGTCTGGTCCGACGCGCTGATCTCCTTGTCCCGGCCGGCGAGGAAGAACCAGATCCGGTCCTTGAGCACGAAGCCGCCGACGGTGGCCTCATAGATCTGGTTGATGTCGTCGACCCGGTCGGGTGACTCCTGGTTGGACCCGATCCACTTGTCGTTCTGGAGGTTGATCCGGAATGAGCCGGAGAAATCGTTGCCGCCGGACTTGGTGATGGTGTTGATGACGCCGCCCTGGAAGCGGCCGTACTCGGCCGAGATGCCGGAGACCGTTGCCGTGGTCTCCTGGATCGCGTCCTCGATGAACAGCGGCAGCGACTCGGCTCGCAGGTTCTCGTTGATCACCACGCCGTTGACCAGGAAGAGGGTGTCGTAGGCGTGGGCGCCGGCGATCACCGCCTGGGTCGGCTCGGCGGAGTTGGTGGCCGCCGGCCCGGTGTTGGAGACACCGGCGGTGAGGAACGCCGCTTCAACGTTGGTTCGTGGCAGAGCGAGCTTGTCGATCAGGTCCTGCTCGAAGGTCGACGAGGCCTGGTTGCCGGTGGAGATGGTCTCGAATGATCCGGTCACCAGGATCTCCTCGGCGAAGCTCTCCGGGTACAGGATCGCGTCGAGGGTCCTCGCCTGAGCGGCGGAGATCTTGACCTCGGCGGTCTGCTCCTTGAAGCCGTCGAGGGTGAAGACGACGGTGTAGTCGCCGGGTGGCAGGAAACGGAAGATGTAGTCTCCGTTCGCGGTGGAGACCGCGGTGCGGCTGCCCTGGAGCGCGGTCGAGGTCAGCTGGATGGTCACGCCCGGCAGCGGCCCGCTGGAGTCGGTCACCCGCCCGGCCAGGGTCCCGGTCGGGTTCTGGGCGACCGCGGGAAGCGCTGCGACGAGCAGCAGGATCAGCAGGTAGATAGAGCGTCTGGTCATGGAATCCCCCTCTGTACTGAACGTGGTTCGAAGAGCGGTCGCCGACCCGGCGGCCGCGTGACGTGCAGTGATCCGAACTGGTCCGACCCGTGGCTGGGGCACCTCCAGGGGCCCGGGGATCCCGGACGCCGAGGCGCGACGGGTCACCGGGACTCGCGTTCCGGTCCACGTCGTCGGCACAGAGGAGAAGAAGAAAAGGCGAGACCGGTGCATCGCTCACACCGGCGTGACGGCAGCTCTAATTGCAGGGTTCGTGCCAGCAATGTGCCCGAGCGGGGCGCCGGGTCCGTCCGGTCCGCCGGACGGATGTCTCAGTTCCCGGAGCGGAAGCCCCGAGGACACTCTCCCGGGACACACAAAGCGACCCCGCCGCAGCGGGGTCGTCCAGGAGCCGTTCGCCTGATGGAGCTCAGACGCTCTCGATGTTGACCTTGACCGAACGCGGCTTGGCCTCTTCCCGCTTGGGGACCGTCAGGGTGAGTAGACCGTTCCCGTAGTGTGCGGTCACGTCCTCGCCCTTGAACGAGGCCGGCAGGCGGAAGGTGCGCTCGAAGCTGCCGTAGGACCGTTCGACCCGGTGGAAGGTCTCGCCTTCGACGGCCTTTTCGAACACCCGCTCGCCGCTGACGGACAGGATGTTGTTCTCCACCGAGACATCGACCTTGTCCGGCGCGATGCCGGGCAGCTCGAAGGTCAGGATGAGGCTGTCCGCGGACTCCTTGACGTCCACGGCGGGCACCCACCCGGCGGCGAGAGCGCCCTCGTCCGCCACCCTGCCGCCGCGGCCGGCGAGGTGGTCGAAGAGCCGGTTCATGCGGTCGGACACGACCGCCATCTCACGCATCGGATCCCAACGAGTCATACCGTTCATGGTGAACCTCCGTGGTTGATGTCCGGGAGCCTTTCAGCTCCCACGGTCAATATAATATCTGAGTGTGAGATTGTCAAGTCCCATCTCGACGATCTCTCGAAGATGAGTGATAGATCATAAGATTTGTAGACCTGAGAGTATTCTCGCCCACGGTGGTACCATGGACGGCGCCGCGGGTCGCGCCTCGTGCCGACCGTGCCCGGCCGGGCCGATCGGCACGTCGCGAGTACAATCCTGGTGAGAGATGTCCATTCTGCTGAAGACCATTCGCAGGCTTCTGAAGCCCCACCGCACCAGCGAGCGGACCGCCCCCTCCGGACCGGCGCGGGTCGCCCTCCTGGTGATCGCCGACCCCGCGCTGACGGGCCGGGTCGACCGTCTCCTGCGGCAGCACGGCCTCGACACGATCGTGGTCGACAGCGGCAGCTTCGCCCTCGAGATCGCATCCCGGACCGAGCACCTGCTGGTCGTCGCGGAAACGCCGATCGCCGACATGAACCTGAGCGACTTCGTGAGCCAACTGCGGGCGCGCACCGGTCGCCGACAGGGAGGCCTGCTGGTCCTGACCCGGACCGAGCTGCGCGCCGAAGTGCAGCGCGAGATCGGCGGGTCGGCGACGGTGCTGGTCCGGCACGCCCCGGACGAGCTGCTGCGAACCGTGCTCATCCGCCTGGTCTCGGCGGCGCCCCGCAAGCGGCCGCGCGGCGTCGTCACGGCGCGGGTGGTGCCGGACGTTCCCTCCAGCCCTCTGACCTGCCCGGTGGTCAACCTCTCGGCCTCCGGTCTGCTGGTCGCCACCCAGCGACTGCTCCCGGTCGGGACCCGGTGCCAGATCGAGCTCACCGCCGACAGCCACGGCGCCAGCTTCACCACCGACGGCTGGGTGGTCAGGCACCAGCCGCCGACCGGACCGTCGGACTCGATGTACGACCGGATGGCGATCCAGTTCCTCAACGGGAGCGCGACCGCCAGCGACCGCCTGCTGCGCTTTCTCGAGTTGGTGTAGCCCTTCCCCGGCTAGACCAGCGCGCCCTCCATCGGGCCGAGGCGGACGAGGTCGATCCGTGCCGGGTCGGCCGTGCCGAGCCCGTAGGTCGTCTCGGCCGCCCGGATGTGGTGGAGCGGAGGGCTGATCGGGCGCGGCTCCCCGAAGTGCTCCCCGCGGCGGGCCTCGATGATGCGCGCCCCGGTCGCATCGACCGCGACCGGGTCGGTCCCGACCACCAGCCCGGCATAGGGCCAGGTGTAGTCCTTCGAGAACGCGTGCGGTCCGCTGCCGGCGAACAGTGGCGTCAGCATCACGAGCACGTTCAACCGCGTCTTGCCCTCGAGCTCCGGCAGCCGCCAGATCGCCCCCAGCGATTCGCAGGCGTTGCCGTGGTAGTCCGCCGGCCGAGGCACGAACATGATGTGGTTCTTCAGGCAGGTGCCGAGGCCCGACCAGTGGTGGATCCGACCCGGGCGGACGTTGAGCAGGCAGGTGGCTCGGGCGAAGACCGGGTGGCTGCGCACCCCGCGATCGTCGACCGCGGCGTTTCCGGCCCGCACGCCGGCCTCGGTCACCCGCCGCACCATCGCCGCCTCGAGCTCGGGTGGCGTGCGCAGGTGCCTCCAGACGTTGGTCTTGATGCCGACCACGTCGTCGGGCCGCACCAACCGGCGCCATGCGGCTTGCGGCGTGGGGACCTCGAGCAGCGCGCACACCGCCTCGTCGAGCATGCCCGCCAGTACCTCCCCGCGCACCGCGTCGTCGCCGTCGAGCACTGCGGGGTTGCGCACCAGGACCACCCGGCTGCGCGGCCCTGCCGTCGCACCGCCCGCCGCCGGAAGGTTGATCAGGCCGCTCAGCGCCGCCCCGCCGCCCGCCTTCAGGAAGTCCCGCCGGGTGACCGTCATCGTCCACCTCCTCCGATCACGTCCCCGAGCAGGGCCCGCGCCAGCTCGGGTGTTTCCGCCCCGACCACCAGGGCCAGCCGCCGGCCGCGCCGGCCGACCGCGGACCAGGTCCCGTCCTCGGTCGCCACCGGCTCGGCTTCGCGCGCTTCCGGCAGGTAGCCGGCGAGAACCGACCTCTCCCCTGCCTCGGCCCGTTCCTCACCGGGATAGTCCACCATCACCAGCCACGACGATCTGTCGCCGCGGCGGTAGCGACCGAGCGCGACCTCCGCATCGCCCGCGAGCCCGAGCAGGTCGTCGTTGGAGAGGAACAGGTGAGAGTTGAGCAGCAACGGGTGGCGCACGAAGCGCACACTCTCCGTGAGGAGGCCGTCGGCCGGAAGATCACCGACGATCCTGGGCGGGGCGCCGCTCACGCCGATCGCTTCGACGGCGGACCGGCCGAGACTGACCAGCACCTCCGCCGGCACCGCCGCGCCGTCGGCCGTCACCGACACGGCAAAGGGCCCCTGCCAGGCGGTCAGCCACCCCGGCCGCAGCCGAGCGGCCTGGCCGACCTCCACCGGCTCGCCGTCCGCGTCGTGCCGGAACACACCCCAGGCATCCGCCGACGAGGCGAGCCGGAACAGGTCGACCACGACGTCGCCCTCCCCCTCCGGACCGCGGTAGGTTCGCGACAGACAGCCGGTCATGCCGTAGGCGAGGTAGACCTCGGCATGGCCGTCGATGTAGCCGTAGATCGACTCGGTGTCCCAGATCCCGTCGGCGGTCGGGTCCGCCCGCCACCCCTCGACCTCGACCGGAAGCCTTTCGCGCAGACCCTGGAGAGGATCCGACGGCGGGCTCTCCGACCGCCGGCCACACGCCGCCGCCAGCACGATGACTCCGACCAGAATTGCCGTCGCTCCGCGCACAGTCACCTCCCCGTCGCGGCCTGCGCCGCGAGGGCCACGATCCGTCCGACCAGCGCCCTCCCCTCCGGAGTGTCCGGGACCAGGCCCGCCGCCACCAGCCTCCGGGTCAGCTCGACCCAGCCGGGGTCGGCGGCGAACACCCGACGGAACAGCGGCGCGGCCTCCTCCTCGCGGCCGTTGGTGGCCAGGGCGAGGGCGTGCCAGTAGGCCATCTCCAGGTTGTCGGGAGCGAGCCGGGCGGCGGCCCCGTACTCCTGCATGGCCGCCTCGAGGTCGGCCCTCTCGATCGCGGCGTCGCCCCGGTTCATGTGCTCGTAAGCGCGGTGCAGGGTGACCAGGCGCCTCAGCTCGGCGACCGGATCGGGGTGGTCCTCGACCCGGAGGTCGACCAGCCGATCGAGCCAGGGTCTGCCGGTCGCCTCGGCAGCGACGATCAGGATCGCCGCCGACTGGCGGCCGCGGATGTCGCCGCCCTCGTTCTCGGCCGCCTCGAGCGCCGCCAGCAGGCGGTCGGCGAGCTCGCCCTCGGCCGCCTCGTAGGCCCGGAACATCGCCGGCACCACGGTCTCGGAGCCCATCATGTTGGCCTGCACGCTGAAGCCTTCGCCCACCAGGTGTCCCGCCGCCGCAATGCAGCGGCCGCCGGTGTGCGCGGCAACCCGGCCCCGGGCGTCGATCACCGCGACCTGGCGCACGTCGCGCCCCGGGTCGGCCGCGACCAGCGCCTCGAGCGCCGCCGGCGCCTCGACCCCGAGCGCGAGCAGCGCCAGCAGACGGGGCCCGTAGGCCGGCTCCACGAACGACTGGGTCGCGACCGCGCCGACCCCCGCCTCGGCCCAGGTCACCAGGCTCCCGACCGAGAACCAGTGCGACTGCACCGCCACCCCGAGCTGTCCGGTTCCGGGGTCTCTGGCCACGATCGAGTAGGTCGAGACCGGCCGCACCGGCGACGGCTGCCCGGCCCCCGCGGGAGCGCTCGCCATCACGAGCCCGACCACAACGGCTGCAGGGTTGAGCCCACGCATCGACTCTCCTCCCCCCGAGCGGTCCCCGCGGCCGGCGCCTCAGTCCCCATGCCGCGGTGGCGCGCGGCCCGCACTCCCGGGGGTCGGGAACGAGCATACATCGAGAATCGCGGTAGGATGCGTGCGGCCTCGCCGGGCGAACCCGGCACGGCAGTCGGAGGTCCCATGAGCCCGCACTCCCATCCGCTTGCAGCCCTCACCGTCGCTCTGTGCGCGGGCGCGGTCCTGGTCACTGGCGCCTGCACCCGCGGCGAGCGCTGGGGCCGGGTCGACCGCCACGCCTTCAACCGCGCCGCCGTGCGCCTCAATCTCCCGGTCTACTGGGTGGCCGACACAAACGATGACGGCGTGGTCGCGCCCGAGGAGATCGTCCCCCTCCTGTTCTACCCCAGCGAAAGCCGGTGGACCGAGCGCGGCCGGTTCACGTCCGACTTCGATCGTGCCTACGACGCCATCGTGCGTGAGGCCGAGGGCACCGCGAAGCTACCCGAGGGCCTCGCCCCGGCGGAGATCCACCGCCGCGAGCTGGTCCGGGCCGACCTCGACTACGGCATCCCGACCCTGGTGCTGAGCGATCTGCGCGACCTGCCCGAGAGCCACCGCCGTTTCGCCAGCAGGATGCTCCGGGTTCAGGGCCTCATCGAGCAGCTCTACCTCCACCAGAAGGGCGTCGCCGAGCTCGCCGACCAGGTACCGGCGGACGACCCGGCGAGCCAGAGCCTGTTCCGCCGCAACCAGGGTCCGCGCGGCGTGGCGCCGTCCACCGAGAAGGATCCCCAGTGCTCGGCGATCCCGGACGCACCCACCCCCCGGGTCGCGGTCTACCCGGCCTCGATGCAGTGGCGGGAGGGATTCTGCGCGGAGCTCGCGGCCCGGCCCGGCTCCGAGCAGCTGCTGGACCCGTTCACGGTCGTGCGGGAAGCCCAGGGCGAGCTGGTCGCGGTGCCCTATCCCGACGCCTGGCCGGAGCTCATGGCTGCCGTCGCCGGCGAGCTCGAAACCGCCGCCGACGAGCTCGACGATCCCGACGAGGACGCCCTGCGCGCCTACCTGCGGGCCGCTGCCACGGCCTTTGGCGACAACGACTGGGCCCCGGCGGACGAGGCCTGGGCCGCGATGGGGGCGCGCAACTCGCGTTGGTACCTGCGGGTCGCCCCGGACGAGGTCTACTGGGAGCCCTGTGCGCTCAAGGCCGGCTTCCACATGACCTTCGCCCGGATCAACCGCGCCTCCCTCGCCTGGCAGGACCGGCTGTCGCCGCTGCGTCAGCAGATGGAGGACGAGCTCGCGGCACTGATCGGCCCGCCCTACGCCCCGCGCGAGGTCGCCTTCCAGCTGCCCGACTTCATCGACATCGT
Source organism: uncultured Acidobacteriota bacterium (assembly GCA_963714745.1). Taxonomy (GTDB): domain Bacteria; phylum Acidobacteriota; class Thermoanaerobaculia; order Thermoanaerobaculales; family Sulfomarinibacteraceae; genus CAVQPK01. Next base: position 1,514,212 of record CAVQPK010000002.1, on the reverse strand, counting down.
GGCCAACGCCGGAGACGACCGCTCGCCGGTCGGCGCCACCATCGGCCAGAGCCTGCCCAACTGGGGACCGGTGGCGAACGAGGGGCGCGGCCGGACGGTCGCGATGAGCAACCTCTACACCGATCCCGACAGCCTCGAGATGCGTCGCGGCCAGGCCGCTGCGCTGCTCGACGCGGCCACCATCGAGGCCTACTCCGACAGCCCCGAGCCCGGATTGCTCGGGACCATCCTCCACGAGGCCGCCCACAACCTGGGGCCCGCCCACGAGTACGAGGTCGGCGGCCGCACCGACACCGAGCTCTTCGGCGGCGGAATGGCGTCCGTGCTCGAGGAGCTCAAGGCCCAGTCGGCGGCGCTGTGGTACGTCGAGCTGCTGCGCCGGGAGAAGGTGATCACCGACCAGCTCGCCCGCCAGAGCTCGGTCGACGCCATCGTGTGGGCGTTCGGCCACATCGCGCGCGGGATGTACACCGCCGACGGCAGCCGCAAGGCCTACAGCCAGCTCGCTGCGATGCAGATCGGGTTCCTGCTCGAGCACGGCGGTCTGCGCTTCGACCCCGAGGCCCTCGCCGCCAACGGCGCCGACCGGGGCGCGTTCTCGATCGACTTCGAGCGGTTTCCGGCGGCCGCCGAGGCGCTGATGCGGGAGTCCGGCTCGATCAAGGCGCGAGGCGACCGGGCGGCCGCCGAGGCGTGGGCCTCGCGAATGGTGGACGGCGAGGAGGTGCCGCAGGCGCTGATCACCGAGCGCGTGCTGCGCTTCCCGAGGGCGAGCTTCGTGTACGCCGTCACCTTCTGATCATGGTTGGCCCCGGCTGACCCGCTCGTGATAGTCTCTCAGGTGGTAGCGGACGTGCTGCCGGCGCTGCGAACCCACGACCCGGTGCGCGACCCGCCGGGGTCGCCAACGTCGCCGGTCGGGAGACGATCGAGCCCGAGCCGCCTCGGCGTACGAAGAAACCGATGACCCACGAGCTCACCGTTCTGATCCTCGAGGCGATGGTGGTCTTCGTCCTCGTGCTGAGTGTGCACGCCCTGCGTCCGCGAACCGGGCTGGCCCCGTTCTACGCCCTGATCGGCGGGCTCACCGCGGTCATGTCGTGGGTCACCGACGCCGGCGTCACGGTCGAGGTCGCCGGCATCAGCTTCATGGTCGGCTCGACCGTCTTCTACACCTCGCTGCTGCTCGGCGTGTTCGTGGTCTACGTCTTCGACGGGCCGCGCGCGACCCGGATCGCGATCCTCACCATCGCCGGGGTGTCGGTCATGGTGCCGCTGATCGCGCTCACCCTCCACCTCCAGAGCCGGCTCGCCGGCCACGGCGACATCGGCTACGTGCCGATCCCGAGCCTGCGCATCAACAGCGCGTCCGTGGCGGCGACCGTGGCCGACCTGTTCTTCCTCGCCATCGCCTGGGAGCTGCTCGGCACGCGCCGCCTGAGCATGCCGCTCTGGCTGCGGTCCTACCTCACCCTGCTCGGCGTGATGTGGCTCGACGTCCTGCTGTTCGCGACCGGGGCCTTCGCCGGCACCCCCGAGTACCTGGCGATCATGACCGGCACCCTGTCGAGCCGGCTGGTGATCTCGATCTTCGCCTTCCCCTTCCTCTACCTCTACCTGCACTGGCAGAGGTCGAAGGCGGGCGTGGAGATCGAGCACCGCCCGGTGCTCTCGATCCTGAAGGAGGTCTCCCAGGTCCGCGCGGAGCTGACCCTCGCCCAGCAGGAGATCACCCGTCGCATGCAGGTCGAGCGCGAGAAGGAGGCCTGATCGCGGACCTGCAGCGTGCGCTCTCCGAGGTCAAGACCCTCCGGGGTTTCCTGCCGATCTGCGCCTCGTGCAAGAAGATCCGCGACGACGACGGGTACTGGAAGCAGGTCGAGGAGTACATCCAGGACCACAGCGAAGCCGTCTTCAGCCACGGCTTCTGCCCCGACTGCGCCAAGCGGCTCTACCCCGACCTGGTGTGAGCGAGGCAGGTCTCACCTACACCCCCCGCAGAGTGCATGATGCGGAGGGTAGTGGTGGCTGAGAGACCCCCGTAGGTAGGGCTGTCGCTGCGGGTCGCGGCCGCAGCCGGCACGGCGGCGACTGCCACCATCACGACGACATCGCTGGGGTGGAAATGACAGCCAGTCGGTGGTGTCGATTGTTCCAATCAAGATACCCGGGCGACTCGGCCCCGGCGTGAGGCGGTTGTCCACCTGGAACCCCCCCCTTTTCCGAGGGTCCTGTGGCGCGTCGTCTCGGACTGGGGGCGACTCCCGAGTTGTAGCGAGGTTTCCGCGCCCGACCGATGGGCACTTCGGTGCCGCCCCTCAGGGCAGCTCCTCGAGGTCGGCCAGGTCCTTGGCCCTGCCCGCGGCCCTCTTGTTCTGCCTGAGGTGCTCGAGGCTGATGATCTTGACCTCGGTTCCGTCCATCAGGTCGTGAACCCGATCGGCGTAAGCGCTGTCGAACTCCACCCCATCGATCGCGGTCAGAATCTCGATTCTGACCGGGGGAAGACCCATGCGAACGATCGTCCCCTCTTCCAGGAAGAGCTCTTCATTCAGCGCTTCGCCGCCGAAGCCGAACGACTCGAGGGCCGCGACGATCCTGTGGGCGTTTGCCTGGGACCGGGCAACCCAGAAGTCGATGTCCATGGTCGCTCGTGGGTAGCCGTGGTAGCCGACGGCGTAGCCTCCGACCAGGAGGTACTCAACCTCGTGATGATGCAACCACCTCAAGAACTCTCTGAAGTCGGGTGGCAGATGGATCGTAGCCATAGAGCACCTGCCTCATGAGCTCCAGCGCTCGGAGCCGCTCGGCCGGCGTTTTCGAGTGCCAGTAGTCGCGGTCGTCGGGAGGGTCCGCAAGCCGGGCCACGGAGAACGCGGACCGGTCGACCGTCGCGGTTTCAACCAGCTTCATGCCGGAATGGTACTTCACCCGCGGTTTCCCGGAGCCGGGCCGTCGGATGATGGCTCGGCCGCGCGGCTCGGCTCAGTGTCACCCGCGCACCGCTCCGACCACTCGGCGCCGGAGTCGAGGGCGCACGCCGGATGAACCTCCCAGTCCAGAGACACCAAAGCCTCCCGCGAGGGGAGGCTCAGTGCTTTGGTAAGAATGGTGCGCCCGGCGAGATTCGAACTCACGACCTTCAGATCCGGAGTCTGACGCTCTATCCAGCTGAGCTACGGGCGCGTCGCACGGGGATGGGGTGAGCGAAGGGATTCGAACCCTCGGCCTCCAGGGCCACAACCTGGCGCTCTAACCGACTGAGCTACGCCCACCACACGATGCTCTGGTCCGCCTGAGAGGACTCGAACCTCCGACCCACGGATTAGAAGTCCGTTGCTCTATCCCGCTGAGCTACAGGCGGATTCCTCGGGGTATCAGGATCAGGGTTCGGGGGCGGTGGTCGGGGCGAGAGGATTTGAACCTCCGACCCCCTGCGCCCAAGGCAGGTGCGCTACCAGGCTGCGCTACACCCCGATTCCTCAGTCCTCTACGTGTTGCCAAAGAGCCGCCGCCATCGGCGAACGGCGAGTATAGTGATCGGCTCGGAACGAAGTCAAGGCGCGCCCTGGGGGCCTCGTCGCACGGTCGGCTGTCACCCCGGCGCGGCGGTTCACGCGCCGGTGACCGGCAGCTCGAGGCCGAGGCCGCGCAGGATCGGCTCGACCGCCTGGCGCTGCGCGGCCATCACCTGCCGTGCGCCCTGCCAGCCCGAGGCCACGGCCTCGGCGAGGAGCCCGGGCGGAAACGGCTCACCCTCGGCGGTGCCCTGGACCTCGACCAGCCGGCCGTCGCCGGTGAAGACCAGGTTCAGGTCGACGTCGCAGTCGAGGTCCTCGCCGTAGTCGAGGTCGACCCGCACCTCGCCGCGCACGATGCCGACCGCGACCGCGGCCACCTGGTGCGCCACCGGCCACTCGGTGAGCAGCCCCTGCTCCCACATCTTGTGAAGGGCGAGCACCAGCGCGACCCACGACCCCGAGATGCCCGCGGTGCGGGTCGAGCCGTCGGCCTGGAGCACGTCGCAGTCGACGACCAGCGAGCGCTCGCCGAGCAGCTCGCGGCGGACCGCGGCCCGCAGGGCGCGCCCGATGAGCCGCTGGATCTCCTGGGATCGGCCGCTGGGGCGGCCGCGGGAGACCTCGCGGTCGGTCCGCGTGTCGGTGGCGCGGGGCAGCATCGCGTACTCGGCGGTCACCCACCCCTCGCCGGTACCGCGCAGGAAGGGCGCCGTGCGGTCGGTGAGGGAGACGCTGCACAGCACGACCGTGTCGCCGGCGCGGTAGAGCACGTTGCCCTCGGGGTAGCGAATGAACCCCGGCTCGATGGTGACGGGGCGGATCTCCCCGGGCTGCCGTCCGTCAGGTCGCATCAGTCCTCCCTCAGGCCCGTGAGTATACCGCCGCCGCAAGTACACCACGGACGCAGGGAGGCACAGCGCGGGCGTTGCCCGCAACCCAACGCCGCAGGGCGGAGGTGTTCCAGATCGATCGTGGTGATTCGATCGGAGATCAAGAAGGAGCGGCAAGGCGCCAAGAGGACCGTGGTGGGCTCCAGCGCGGGGGTGCTCCGAGCACACATTGGTGGCGTCCGGCGGCCCACGGCGGGCACGAGGCACTGGCATCGACCGTGTGGGGTCCCGCCGCGCGCAGAGCGCACCGCCCTGACAGGAGGAGCGGCTGCTGACGGCAGCCGCCGGGACCTGCGAGCCCGCTCACCCGTCTTTGCGATGGCTTGGTGTCCTGGCGTCTTGGCGTTTCAACGTCCGGCTCTCGCACCGTGCCTCTCTGTGTCCGCTGAGCCTCTGTGGTTCAACCGCGGTGGTTGAGGTCGACGAGCTCGAGGTGCTCGGGGTCGCGGCCGAGGATCGCCCGCGCGACCTTGCGGAAGTGCTCCGAGCCGTCGGTGAGCTGGACGACCACGTCACCGTCCCCCGCGCCGGCGAGCCCCGCCCCGTGCTCCTCGGCCACCGCCTCGGCGACGCTCGAGGCCGAGTCCACCAACCGGACGCCGGGCCCGACCACCCGCTGGAGCGAGGGCGCGAGCAGCGGGTAGTGGGTGCAGCCGAGCACCAGCGCGTCGACCTGCCACTCGAGGATCGGCGCGAGGTAGTGCCGCGCGATGGCGTCCGTGACCGGGTGGTCGCCCCAGCCCTCCTCGGCCAGCGGCACGAACAGCGGGCAGGCGGCGGCGATCACCAAGACCCCGTCGCCGAGCCGCTCGAGCGCGCGCTGGTAGGCGCCGGAGCGCACCGTGCCCTCGGTCCCGATCACACCGACCCGCCGTGCGCCGGTGCCGAGGGCGGCTCGCACACCCGGCTCGACCACCCCGACCACGGGCACCGGGCTCGCCTCGCGGACCGCGTCGAGGGCGTAGGACGTGGCGGTGTTGCAGGCGACCACCAGCAACGAGATCCCCTCGCCGGCGAGGTGGCGCGCGGCGTTCACGGCGTACCGCTGCACGGTGCCCGCCGACTTGGTGCCGTAGGGCAGCCGGGCGGTGTCGCCGAGGTAGAGGAAGTCCTCGCGCGGAAGCTGCCGGCGCAGGGCGGAGAGCACGGTCAGTCCCCCGACCCCGGAGTCGAAGATCCCGATCGGCCGGCTGTTCACGAGGCCCCGATGAACGCCTTGTTCAGGCGCAGCGGCCGCGACAGGTCGAGGTGCCCGGTGAGCGAGCCGACCTCGTTGCCCCCGAAGAGCAGCTGCACGGCCTCGAGCTCGGGGCAGTTGAACAGCACCGAGTCGACCACCGCGTAGGCGAAGAGGAGCTCGGTGTGGCTCCCGCCGAGAGGCTCGGGTGGAGGGCTGAGGTCGACGAAGGCGCGACCGGCGGCGTCGACGTAGACTCCGAGCAGCTCGGCGGCGTAGGGCACCGCGGAGGGGCGGTTCTCGCGCGAGCCGGCGAGAAGCTCCGAGACCACCACCTTGACCCGGGCCGCGACCTCGGACGGCAACGGCACCGGGCGCAGCTCGGGATGGAGCAGGCCGTCTGCGGCAGCGAACAGCAGCAGGATGCGCTGCTCCGGCGCCGGCGTCGGGGTCGGCAGCTCCTCGACCACGGTGACCGCGATCGGTCGGCCGGGGCCCTGCCGTCCCACCAGCAGCCACAGGAGAGCTGCCGCCAGGACAACCGCCACCAGCCCGATCACGATCGCGCGACGGTTCATGGCGAACCCACGAAGTCCTCGATCCCGAGGGCGATCGCCTCCGCGAGGCGCTGCTGGTAGTCGGAGTCGGCCAGCATCCTGGTTTCGTCCGGGTTCGAGAGAAAGCCGACCTCGACCAGCACGGCGGGCATGGTGGCCCCGGTCAGCACCACGAAAGGCGCCTGCTTCACTCCCCGGTCCTTGAGCCCGAGCAGGGCGTTGAGACGTCGCTGCACGACCAGGGCGAGGCGGGCGCTCTCGTTGAGCACCTCGGCCTGGGCCAGATCCCACAGAATGAGGTCGAGGGCCGTTCGCTCGTGCCGTCCGTTGCCCGCCCGGTTCTCGAGCTCGGCGGTGGCCGCGGCGTGGGCGTCGCTGGCCGACTCGTCGAGACTCATGTAGTAGGTCTCCGCACCGCGCACCGCCGACACCGTCGACGCGTTGGCGTGCAGCGAGATGAAGGCCTTCGCCCCGACCCGGTTGGCGAGCGCGGTGCGGTCGGTCAGAGCCCGGGTCTCGTCTCCGGTGCGGGTCAGCCGCACCGTGTGGCCGCGAGCCTCGAGTGCGCCGGCGACCCGGCGCGCGACCTGGAGGACGAGGTCCTTCTCCAGACGACCGTCCGGACCCACCGCCCCGGTGTCGTCGCCGCCATGGCCCGGGTCGATCACGATCGGAAGCCGCTCGGCGCCGGCCGACGGTACGAACGGCGCCGGGGTCGGGGTCGGGATCAACCGGCCGAGCTCGACGATCAACCGCGGCGGGGCGTCGAGCCGGTGCCACGCGCGCAGGGCCGCGTCGGAGGCGAGCTCGACCCTGAGCTCGCGGCCGTCCACCACCAGCTGCCGCACCCGGCGCGAACGCACCAACCCGTCGACGACCGGAACCGCATCGCGGAACCGCACCACGACGGCCCCGCCGGGCGCTTCCTCGACCTCGACATCGGCGTCACGGCCGAGCGTCAGCACCAGGGTGGTGGTGGCAGGAAAGTCCGCCGCCGCAGGCCGCACCCGTATCGGCTCCGCGGGACGAACGCCGGGCACGATCTGATAGCCCCAGACGGTGCGCTCGAGGCGGAGCCCGAACCCGGCCAGCACCGACCGTTCGAGCAGGTCGAGGCTGACCGCGACCCCCCCGGGCGAGGCCACGGGGGCTTCCGCGGTCTCCACCAGCGTCCCGTTGACGAGCAGCATCTTGCGGTCGACCGCGAGCTGCACCTCGCGGTCGCCGAGCACGATCCGGTAGGTGCCCGCGGCGGGCGAGAACCCGGCTTCGGCGCCGATCAGCCGCACCACCGGCATCACCTCGACCCGGCCGGAGAAGGTCGGAACGGCATCGGTCTGCCCGAGGTAGCCGAAGGTCAAGGTGCTCTGGGCGGCGGCCGCTCCCGCACCGAGGACCAGGAGAACGGTCAGCAGGGTCGAGCGGAGTCTATGCATGGGCGAGGCTGCGGCCGGACCTGCGGATTGGCGGTCGGGCGCCGTGTGCCCATGACGGGGCGGTTCCGGGTGGCGGCCCGAGCCGGGGGCCGCAGAGCTGACGCTCGGTCACAGCTACACCTCCGCGCGGCGTTCCGCGCGCGCTCGAGTGTAGCTTGGAAGAGGAAGTTGGTGGAGGCGGTGGGAATCGAACCCACGTCCGAGGAACTCCGGTCACCGGTGTCTCCGTGTGCAGCCCGCCGGGGAAAATCTCGCCCCGTGTTCGGTCAGCGGGCCCCCGCGCCACGGGGCCAGCCCGTCATGTCTCGGCCGTCGCGTCCGGGCTCCACGACGGCCCAGCCCGCCTGAATGACATCGCGCCCCGTGCCGGCAGGCAGAACCTCGGGGGCGACGTGGCTACCTAAGCAGCCAGTGCGTAGTCAGCGTTGGCAGCTGTAAAGCCCCACCTGTTTAACGAGGAGATGGACCTCGACACGCTGCCGGTGACCGGACGCTGTTCCCCGTCGAACCCGGTACGCCCCCAGGATCCAACGTACCCTCCATTCTACCACCTCCGGCTGACCGCCACCTTGACGTGGGGGCGGCGCCGTGGCACCCTCGACTGAGCCCACGCTGCACAGCACGGGAGAGGTCCATGTACGCCAAGACCCTCAGTGCCACGCCGCGCGGTGTGGGTGCACTCTTCGTCACCGTCGAGGTCGATCGTCTCCGCGCCAACCTGCCGTCCGTCACCGTGGTCGGCCTGCCCGACACCGCGGTGCGCGAGGCCAGGGAGCGGGTGATGGCCGCCATCCGTCACCTCGGCCGGCCGGCGGAACCGGCCAACATCGTGATCAACCTGTCCCCCGCCGACGAGCGCAAGGAGGGCGCCGGGCTCGACCTGCCGATGGCGGTCGCGTTGCTGGCCTCGGCCGGGGAGCTGCCGGTGGACTCCCTCGACGACCGCCTGCTGCTCGGCGAGCTCTCCCTCGAAGGCGAGCTGCTGCCGATTCGAGGCGTGCTGCCGATCGTGCTCGCGGCCCGCGACCACGGTCTCGCCGAGGTCATCCTGCCCGCGGGCAACCGGCCCGAGGGCGAGGTGGTCGAGGGCCTCCGCGTGGTCGCCGCGCGGTCCCTCGGCGAGGTCGTCCGCTACCTCCGCGACGGCGTCGTGCCCGACCGACGGGTGATCGACCCGATACCCGGACCGGGCCGCCATGCGGAGGTCCGGCGCGACCCCGACCTGGCGGACGTGATCGGCCAGGAGGTCGCGCGCCGCGCCGTCGAGGTCGCTGCCGCCGGCGGCCACCACCTGCTGATGCTGGGCCCCCCGGGCAGCGGCAAGTCGATGCTCGCCCGCCGCCTGCCCGGAGTCCTGCCGCCGCTCGAGAGCTCCGAGGCGGTGGAGACCACCTGTGTCTACTCGGTCTCGACCCGGGTGCCCCGCCCCCAGGGCTTGGTCACCATGCGACCGTTCCGCGCGCCGCACCATACGATCTCGGCCGCGGCCCTGATCGGCGGCGGCGCCGCCCCGCAGCCCGGGGAGGTGTCGCTGGCCCACCACGGCGTGCTGTTCCTCGACGAGCTCACCGAGTTTCGACGCGATGTGCTCGAGGGCCTCCGCCAGCCGCTCGAGGATCGCCGGGTCACCGTCGCCCGAGCGCGGGCGGCGCTGACCTTCCCGGCCGCGTTCCAGCTCGTTGCCGCCGCCAACCCGTGCCCCTGCGGGGCTCTCGGCGACCCCCGGCGGACCTGCGTCTGCACTCCGACCGCGGTGACGCGGTACCAGGCGCGGCTCTCGGGACCGCTGGTCGACCGCATCGACCTCCAGGTCACCCTGGCGCCGGTGCCGTGGCAGGATCTCGTGGGCGAGCGGCGTGGGGAGCCTTCGGCGGCTGTCGCCGCCCGGGTCCGGGCGGCCCGCCGCCGCCAGACCGAGAGATACGCCGGCTGCGGCCTCGGGGCCAATGCCGATCTCGGACCGGACGGGATCACCCGCTGGTGCGTGCCTTCGGCCGAGGCGGCCCGTCTGCTCGAGCGGGCGACCCGCACGCTGGCGTTGTCGGCCCGGGCCTACCACCGGGTGCTGCGGGTCGCGCGGACCCTCGCCGACCTCTCCGGGGCCGACGGGATCGAGGCCCCGCACGTCGCCGAGGCGATCGCCTACCGCGCCCTCGACCGCGCCGCCGGGGCCACCCTGCGAGCGATCGGATGAGTGGCGGGCCGAGCTCGCGGGCCGCCTCGAGACTCCTGCGGCGACTCCAGCTCGCCGACCCGAGGAGCAGATCTCCCACTCCTCGTGCGATGCCACCGTAGATTCCAGTCCGATCTCCCCGCCGGACGGCGAGGAGATCGGACTGGAATCTCTACAATGGGCGCGTGAGTCATCCTGCGACCGGGCCCGGGCTCCTGCAGAAGGTCCTCGAGACCGACCTCCGCCAGCCGGTGTGGCTGTCGCGGGCCGAGGTGGCCGGGGCGTGGCGCGAGCGCTTCCCGGACCTGACCCGGCTGCCCGCTCCCTACCCGATCTTCGGCAGCAACGAGGACTCCGTCCTCACCCACGGCTACCCGGTGCTGATCACACCTGCCGTGGAGCAGCTCAGGCGCGAGATGGGCAAGCACCTGGCGGTCGAGATCGAGTACCGGCTCGCCTCCATCGCGGGCCACGGGGACGACAAGAGCAAGGTCATGCTCCACCGGGAGCGCTACCTGCGCATGCTCGCCCCGGTGCTGGAGAACGCGCTGCTCAACGACTACGGCCGCGGGCTGGCGGAGGTGCTGCTGCTGTTCCACTCCGCCGACCTGGCCCGCCTGCTGCAAGGAGTCATGGGCATCGTCCGGTCGCGCAACCCGGAGCTCGCACGGGACCGCACCGAGGCGATGCGGTGGGAGATCGTGGGGATCTTCGCGGACCTCCTGCAGCGGGCGACCCAGACCGCCATGCAGGAGCTCCGCCGGTTGGCGAGCGTCGCACCGGCGGCCGCGCCCTCGGTGCTGGCGGCGATCACCCAGGACCAGCTGCTGCTGGTGGAGTTGACAGTACCGACCGGGCTCGAGGGGCTGCGCGAGTACGTCCGGGTCCGCATGCGACAGGACACGACCGCAGTGGCGGCCGTCCGCGACACCGCGTTCACGCGCCTCAGGGAGGTGATCTCCCGCATTCCGACCTTCGCCGAGGTGATCCACATGGCGGTGGGAGAGGTCGTCGACCTCGACCGCCCGCAGATCCTGTTCGACACCCGCGTGCTCGAGGCGATGCGCCGCGCCGGCCTCTGGGAGAGGGTCGGGCTGTCGACCCAACAGGCCCAGCTGCTGGGCGAGATCGGCTCTCGGCTCAAGCGCTTCGAGCTGCTCAGCACACTGCGGCGCAGGGTGCTCCCGATCGCCGCGGAAGGGGTCGAGCTGCGGCTGGTCACCCGCTCGGCGAGGGTGGCGATCGCGCCCTCGCTGCGTCCGTTCGACTTCACCCGGCCGGGCGTGGTCGACACCGCGGTGCGCCGCTTCGGGATGGTCTACGACCTGTCGAACTTCACCGCCCTGCTCGAGGAGGTGCGCAAGAAAGGCCGTGCGGCGGAGGACAAGGCGCTGCGGTTCATGTACGCGTTCTTGAGTCGGCTCGAGGAGATTCGCCGACGCCGCCGGCTGACCTTCGAGAAGTTCCTCGGCGACGGCGCCTTCTACTCGTCCCGCCGGGCCCTGCGCATGGTTGCCGCCGCCTGCGAGGTCCAGCTCGTGTACGACGAGCTGCGCCACCACGGCTTTCCGTTCGACCAGGGAATCCGGTTCGCGATGAACTTCGGCTCGTACCACCTGCTCCCGCTGCTCGCCGACGACGACTCCGCGCGTTTCGAGTTCTTCGGACACTCGGTGGTGGAGCTGGCGCGTCTGACCACAGGGAAGAGCGTGCGGGAGGTCGACGAGATCGCGGAGTTCCTGGTCCACTCGGGCTTCGAGCCCGGCCAGGTGGACAGCTTCCTGGCGCCTCTGCTCACCGCCCGCGGCGGTCGTGACGAGCACGCCAGTCAGCCCTACCCGGCCTGGATCGACGCCCGGGGCGAGCTCATCAACGAGGGCATGGTGCTGTCGATCCCCTTCGTCGAGGAGCTTCATACGGAGCTCTGCGACCTCCGACCCGCCGTGGCCACCGCGTGGGGCCACCGGTGGGTGGTGCACCCGGCCGACCCGAACGACCCGGCAAGCCTCTGGTTCGGGCTGCGCTACCTCGGCGTCGCCCGTCTCAAGGGGCTGCCGCCGCAGGAGCTCGCGGCCGCCGCGGTGTGGACCGGACCGCCGGAGGGCAGCGAGGCGGTCCCGCGCCCGGCCACGCTGCTCCAGCTGCTGCGGCAGCTCGACAGCCACCAGGCCGCCGACGAGCAGGTCCTTCCGGCCGCGGTGCCGGAGGATCTCGCGATCGTCACCTTCCTCGACGACCGCGGCATGCGGACCTGGATCTTCGGCGAGTACCGGGACCTCGACGACGTCCTCCTGCACGCCCTTCAGGTCCCGCTCAGGCCTCCCGACCTCGAGCGCGGCGAGCCGATCGAGATGTGGCTCTTCCGGCACCGCGAGGAGCTCGCCGGGCTCTACGACACCCTGCGCCGGGACACCTCCGGACGCGCGCTGCCGCTGGCCAGCGTGCGCCAGCGCAACGGATACCTGGGCTGCTTCCTCGCCGCCCCCCACCGCGCCCCGGGGTGACGCCGGGTCATACCACAGAGACAGAGCACGTTCCCTCCCGAGCGAACCCGGACCTGCCGCGTGCCAGGCACGCGGCCGCTCCCAGTGCCCCGCGGCGGGCGGGGGCTCCGTGTCGCTCTGTGCCTCTGTGGTTCACTCCGGACGGACGGCGTAGACGGTGTCGTGGCCGAAGGTCGCGACGGCGTCGCAGTGGCGGGCGACGAAGGCCTCGAAGCGCCGGCGGCCGTCCTCGCCCCAGGAGTAGAGCCCGTCGGCGTGCTCACGCTCCCACTCGCTGTGGTCGACCACCACGTGGCTCACTCCGAGCGCCTCGATCCGGCCCCAGATCTCCTCGGCGCTGGTCGCTCCGGCAGCCAGGATCTCGGCCACCGGCGGGTCGCAGCAGCTCGAGAAGAGCACCGGGCGCTCGAGGTAGAACGGGCCGTGCAGACCGACCAGGAGCACGGTCCTCACCGCGGGCTCGCGGTCCAGCCACCGGTAGGTCCGGTGCGACCGGGCCGACCGCTCCAGATAGTCGGCGCCGGACTCGAGGCCGAGCAGGTGGCGAACCGGGTCGAAGCGGATGAGGGCGATCGACGAGACCACTGCCAGGTTGGCGGCCACCGCGGCAGCCACCAGCACGACCAGCGGCGGGGTGAGCCGCGAGCGCGACCGCGTCACGCGGTTGAGGGTCGCCGCGCCGAGGCAGGCGATCACCGCGAGCAGGGTGAGCAGCGATCGAACCTCGGTCTGGACGACGAGCCAGGCGGCCACCGAGCCGATCGCGAAGATCTTCAGAGGCGCCGCGGCCCGGCCCGCGCCGCGCATTAGCAGGAGCGGGGCCAGGAGCAGCGGCAGCACGCCCAGCTGGACGTCCATCACCCGCGGGGCGAGGGTCAGCCGGAACGGAAAGGTGAGGAAGGTCGTCCAGCCCCAATCCGGCATCTCGTAGCGGGTCAGGGTTCCGACGAAGTAGTCGTTGGCGGCCTGGTTCCACAGCGGGCTCGCGAAGAGCGAGTTGAGGAACGGGAACACGGGGTTGCCGGTGAAGGCCCAGTTCTTGCCCAGCCACAGGGCAGAGACCGCGGCCGCCGGGACGGCCGCCGCGAGCAGGTGGCGCGCCCGCCAGCGCCAGCGCAGGAGGCCGATCAGGACCACCGGCAGCAGCGCGAGACCGACCATCACGATGGTGTACTTGGTCCACCCGGCGAGCCCGACCATCAGCCCGGCCCGCACCGCGTCGGCGGTTCGGCCGCGACCCTCGCCGGCGCCGTGGTAGTCGACCACGGCGGACAGGGCGAGCAGCAGCAGGAGCACGAAGAGGGCGTCGTTCCACGCCCAGCCCATGACGAGGACGGCGACCGGCATCGACAGGTAGAGCGCCGGGGCCAGCAGCCTGCCCCCCTCGGGGTCGACCCGGGCCGAGAGCCGGGCGAGGGCGACCAGGAGCAGGAGACCGAACCAGAAGTGCAGCGCCTTGCACGCCGCCGGGCCGGCCAGGGGCAGCACCAGCAGGTAGAGGTGGGTCGCGAGCCCCGGGTAGTTCGACTCGACCAGGCCCGGCAGGGGCACGATTCCGCCGTGCGCGAGGTAGGCCTTGGGCACCAGGAGGTGGAACTCGAGCGCGTCGTTGGTGGTCTCGGGCGCCGCCAGCATCGGCACCACGGCGGCGAGCAGCACCACCATCAGTGCCAGGCTGACCGCATCGAGGGGTCGCAGGGTACCGAGTGACGGTCGGGCTCGGTGCCGGGCGAGGTCGACGGCGGCCAGCGCCAGGCCGAGGGCGAACCACGACGTTGACATGACCGGACCGACCACGCCCGCAAGCCCGAGTACGAGCACCGCGAGCGAGCTCAGCCCGGCGCCCACCGCAACCGCGGCGAGGCGGATGTCCACCGGCCCCAGCCGGGGCCACGCGGTACGGACCACCGGCGCGCCGAAGCCGAGCATCGCGGCCATCACGGCGAGTGCGGTTCCGGCCGGCGCCAGGGCCTGAAACGCAGCCCGCACCGGCGGGTTGAGGACGACGAACACGGTCAGAGCGACGGCCAGGGCTCCGCCCCACACGAGCGCGCCGACCAGCCCGCGCGCCGGCGGTCGGGGGCCGTCCACCCGCCGCCTCACTCCCTGCGGCGGCCGAGCAGCCCCGCGAGCTGGTCGACGCGGGCCACCGGCAGCGCGCCGAGCGCGAGCTCGGCGCCGGCGTCACGGGCCGGCAGGGCGACCCGGCGGAAGCCGAGCGCGGCCGCCTCCCGAACCCGCTCGGCGGTCCGGCTGACCCCGCGCACCTCGCCCAGCAGGCCGACCTCCCCGAAGACCGCGACATCCGCCGGCACCGGCCGGTCGGCGGCGCTCGACACCAGCGCTGTGGCGACCGCGAGATCCAGCGCCGGCTCGCGCAGGGTGAGGCCGCCGACCAGGTTGACGTAGACGTCGCGGTCGGCGAACGAAAGCCCGGTGTGGCGCTCGAGCACCGCCAGCAGCAGGGCGAGGCGAGAGCCCTCGAAGCCCTGCGCCACCCTTCGCGGGGTCCCGAGCGCGCTCGCGCCGACCAGCGCCTGCACCTCGACCAGGAGCGGCGCCGTGCCCTCCAGGGCCACCGCCACCACCGATCCCGGTGCGCCGGCCTGGCGGTCCTCGAGCAGCCAGGCCGACGGGTTGAGCACGCCCTCCAGGCCGCGCCCGGTCATCGCGAACAGGGCCAGCTCGGCGACGGTCCCGAAGCGGTTCTTCGCCGCCCGCAGCATCCGCAGGTCGTGGCCGGGCTCTCCGTCGAGGGCGACCACCACGTCGACCAGGTGCTCGAGCAGCTTCGGGCCCGCGATCGTGCCCTCCTTGGTGACGTGGCCGACCAGCACCACCGGGCTGCCGCCGGTCTTGGCCCACTCCTGGAAGCGGGCCGCCACCTGGCGAACCTGGCTCACCGAGCCGGCGAGCGCGTCGAGGTCGTCGACCGACAGGGTCTGGACCGAGTCGACCACCACCACCGCCGGTGACAGCGCGACCAGGTGCTCGAGCACGGCGTCGGCCGAGGTCTCCGCCACCAGCAGCAGGTGCCGGCCCTCGGCGCCGATCCGCCGGGCCCTCAGGGCCACCTGCTGGGCCGACTCCTCGGCGGTCACGTACACCGCCGGCCGGTCCGGCCGCGCCATCGCCGCGGCGACCTGGAGCAGCAGGGTCGACTTGCCGATCCCGGGCTCGCCCGCGAGCAGCACCACGGAGCCCGCCACCAGGCCGCCGCCGAGCACCCGGTCGACGCCGTCGAGCCCGGTCTCGGTACGCTCGGCGGTGGCCGCGACCGCCTCGGCGATCGGCACCGGGGCACGGCGGACCCGGCCGGCCGACGGCTTCGTGCGGCGTTTGGACCGCGGCGCCCTGGGCTGCTCGGCGAGGCTGTTCCAGGCGCCGCACGCCGGGCACTGGCCCTGCCAGCGGCTCGCTTCGTTGCCGCACTCGGTGCAGAAAAAGAGCGTCTCCTTCGCCGCCATCGCGCTCAGTTCACCGCCGAGCCGGCGAGGCCGAGGCTGTACTTCACGTCCTCGTCGGTCCAGGTGACCCCGCCCCCGAACAGCACCGAGGAGCGGTCCGAGAACAGGGGGTCGTCCCAGCCCGCCATCAGGAACACGCTGGGGGTGAGGAAGTACCGGGTCTCGAACCTGAGGTGCGGGCTGTCGCTGAGGTCGCGGTTGAGGTCGAAGGCCTCCAGCGTCAGCCGCAGCGGACGCTGGGCGACGCGGAGCTCGTGGTCGACGGCGACGCCCCCGCTCGACTCGAACAGGCCGGCGCGCACCGTGGTCGTCGGCCACAGCCGGTAGCCGACCTGGGCGTTGAAGGTGATCTTGTCCTCGGTCCTGGTGGTCGTCCGGGTGAAGGTCTCGAAGCTGCCGTCCGGGTAGTCGGTGGTGATGGTCTCGGTCTTGGTGCGGCTGGGGCCGAACGGGGCGTCGACACCCTCGACCCGCCAGAACCGCTTCGACGTCATCCAGAGGTCGAAGCCGAACGCCGAGCGGCTCTCCGAGATCCCGGGCAGCGCCTCGGTGCGCAGCGTCATGTCGAGCCGGAAGCGCTGGATGCGACCGATGCTGTCCTGCAGCGTCTTGACCCCGGAGTCGATCGAGTCGAGGGTCTCGTTGAGGTTGTCGACCGTGGTCTCGTCGTTGACGAGCTTGCCGATGGTGCCCTCGCCGGCCGCGATCTTGCCGGTGATCGTGTTGAGGTTGTCGGCCGAGGTCTTGAGCCGGTCGGAGAGGTCGCGGATGTTGGCCAGCGAGCCCTGGAAGTTGTCACGGTTCTCGCCCACCACTCCCTGGAGCTGCTCGGCGAGGGCGTTGATCTTGTCGGCGATCCGCGGCAGCTCGTCCCGGAGAGTGGTCGAGAAGTCGCGGAAGTTCGCGGTGGTGGCGTTGACGTTGGCCTGGTTCTCGGCGATCAGCTGCTTGAGCGCGGCGGTGATCTCGCGGATGTTGGCCACGATCTCGCTGATCGCCTGGGCTCCTTCCGCGCCTCCGAGCGAGTCGCGCAGTGCCGCCGTGACCTGCTTGACGTCGGCGCCGATGTCGTTGGCCACCCTCAGCACGTCGTCGAAGGAAGGCGGCGAGCCGCCTTCCAGGATCGTGTCCGGGTCGAGCAGCGGGGCGGTGGGGTCGCCGGGCACGATCTCCACGTACTTGTCGCCGAGCATGCCGAGGTTGGCGATCTGAGCCGCCGCGCCCTGGTGGAGCCGGACGTCGGGCTGGAGCGACAGCACCAGCAGGGCGCGATTGCCGTCGAGCTGGATCTCCTCGACCTTGCCGACCCTGACGCCCGCGATCCGCACCGCGGCCTGGCGGTCGAGCCCCGCCACCGAGGGAAAGACCGCGCGCACGGTCTGGCGGTCACCGCGCTCGCCGATCGGGATGTCCTCGATCTTGATGATGAACGCGCCGAGGATGATCAGCCCGACGAGCATGAAAAGTCCGATCTTGGCGGCCGGGGTCATGCGGTGTTCTCCTCCTCGTCCTCGGGCACCTCGCCGCTCAGAAACGCCTGCACGTAGGGATCCGGGTCGCGGGCGAACTCGTCGGGCGGAGCGAGCGCGATGATGCGGCCATGTCGCAGCATCGCGATCCGGTCGGCGATGCGCATGGCGAGGCTCATGTCGTGGGTGATGGTGACCGTGGTGATCCGGAGCTGCCGGCGCATCGTGTTGATCACTCTGGCGATGCGCGCGGTGTTGATCGGGTCGAGGCCGGTGGTCGGCTCGTCGAAGAGCAGGATCTCGGGCTCGAGCGCGATCGCCCGGGCGAAGCCGACCCGCCGCCGCATCCCGCCCGACAGCTCGGCGGGCAGGCGGCCCTCGACCTCGTCGAGGCGGACCAGGTGCAGGCACTCGCGCACCCGTGCGGCGATCTCCGGCGCGCTTGCGCCGGGTGTGCCGGCGGATCGGGAAGGCGATGTTGTCGAAGACCGTCATCGAGTCGAACAGGGCGCCCTCCTGGAAGCTCATCCCGAACCGCTTGCGCAGCTCCAGGGCGACCGAGGGCTCGGCCGCGGTGAGGTCGATCCCGTCGACCACGACATGGCCCTGGTCGGGCAGGTGGAGCCCGATCAGGTGCTTGAGGAAGACCGTCTTGCCCGCGCCCGATCCGCCGACCACCACCAGCGACTCGCCGGCCATCACGTCGAGGTCGATGCCGTGGAGCACCTGCTTGCTCCCGAACGACTTCACCAGCGACGATGACGCTGATCTTCGGCTCGAGGGTGGTCGTCATCCCGCCTCCTCAGAACAGGATCTTGGTGAGGAAGAAGTCGGACAGCAGGATCGACAGCGACCCCATCACCACCGCCGCCGTGGTCGCCCGCCCGACGCCTTCGGCGCCGCCCGAGGTGTAGAAGCCCTTGGAGCAGCCGGTGACCGCCAGGATGAAGCCGAAGAACGCGGCCTTGATCAGGCCGGAGGTGACGTCGTTGACCTCCAGGAACTGGAAGGTGCGCTCCCAGTACAGGTAGCTGTTGGCGCTCGAACAGGCCGACCGCCACCAGCCACCCGCCGAGGATCCCGATCGCGTCGCCGACCAGGGTGAGCAGCGGCAGCATCAGCACCGCGGCGCCGACCCGGGGCACCACCAGGTAGTGCACCGGCTCGGTCGCCATCGCGTAGAGCGCGTCGATCTGCTCGGTGACCCGCATCGTGCCGAGCTCGGCGGCCATCGACGAGCCGACCCTGCCGGCGACCATCAGGCCGGTCAGCACCGGCGACAGCTCCCGGGTCAGCGACAGCGCGACCACCGATGCGACGAAGCCCTCGGCGTGGAAGCGCTCGAACCCCCGGTAGGTCTGCAGCGCCAGCACCATGCCGGTGAACATGGTGGTCAGGAACACGACCGGAATCGAGTCGAACCCGACCCGCACCATCTGCTTCATCCACTGGGCGAGGTCGAAGGGCGGCCGCACCATCCACGCGAACGAGCGCGCCACGATGTAGAAGAACCGGCCCAGCTCCTCGAGCACGAAGAGGGCCGCCAGGCCCAGTCGCTCCAACAAGGACGTCACCGGACCCTCCTCACCAGGGTGCGTCGCCCTCGCTGTGGGCGAAGTCGGCGTTCTCGAACCGTGTGAACTCGTGCTGGAACACCAGGTCGACCTGACCGGTCGGACCGTTGCGCTGCTTGGCGATGATCAGCTCCGCCAGCCGCTTGTCGTCGACCTCGGGATCGTACATCGAGGGCCGGATGATGAACATCACCACGTCGGCATCCTGCTCGATCGAGCCCGACTCCCGCAGATCCGAGAGCTGCGGCCGGTGGTCGCCGCCGCGGCGGTCCGGCTGGCGGCTCAGCTGGGACAGCACCAGCATCGGCACGTCGAGCTCCTTGGCCACCGCCTTGAGCCCCCGCGAGATCGCCGAGACCTCCTCGTTGCGGCTCGAGAATCGTCCCCCGCCCGACATCAGCTGCATGTAGTCGACCATCACCAGGTCGAGCCCCGCGCTCCTGCTTGAGCCTGCGGGCCTTGGCGGAGAGCTCGAGCACCGTCATGCCCGGGCTGTCGTCGATCCAGATGTCGCGCCTCCTCGAGGTTCTGGGCGGCCATCGTCAGCCGCGGCCAGTCGGACTTCGCCAGGTAGCCGGTCGCGAAGCGCTTCTGGTCGACCCGCGCTTCCGCGGCGAGCAGCCGCCGCACCAGCGAGTCGGCCGACATCTCGAGCGAGAACACCGCCACCTTGGCCCCGCCCCGCATTGCGGCGTGGGCGCAGATATTGAGCGCCAGCGAGGTCTTGCCCATCGACGGCCGGGCGGCGAGGATCACCAGGTCCTTGCGCTGCAGCCCGGAGGTGAACTCGTTCAGCCGCGTGAAGCCGGTGTCGAGCCCGGTCAGGGTCGAGTGGCTGGTGCGCGCCGCCTCGAGGTGGGCGACCTCGCGGCGGGCGAGCTCTCGTATGTGCACCAGCCCCCCCGCGAGCGTGTCCTCGGCGATCCGGTAGACGTCGCGCTGGGCCTGCTCAACCGCCTCCCGGGCGAGGCCCTGGTCGAGGGTGCAGGTGGTCAGGATCTTCTGCGCGGCGCTGATCAGCCGCCGCTTGACCGCCTTGTCGTGCACGATCTCGCCGTAGTGGGCGGCGTTGGCGACGTCGGGCAGCGAGTCGACCAGGGAGGCCAGGTAGCTGGCGCCGCCGACCCGCTCGAGCTGGCCCTGCTCGCGCAGGTAGTTGGTCACCGTGAGCAGGTCCGCGGCCTGGGCGCGCTCGTGGAGGTCGAGGCAGGCCTGGTAGACCAGGCGGTGGCTGTCGAGGTAGAACTCCTCGGCCCGCAGCACCTCGATCACCCGCAGCAGCGAGCCAGGGTCGACCAGCACGGCGCCGAGCACCGCACGCTCCGCCTCCGGCTCGTGCGGCATGCGCTGCGGCAGCGCCTGGGAGATCTCCACCGTGCTCGCCATCAGACGCCCATCCTACCGCGTCGCCGGATTGAACCACAGAGCACAGAGAAGGACACAGAGCCCACACCCAACCAGGGCAGCCGGGGCAGGGCTCGCGCGTGGCGCGAGCCCTGCCCCGGCTCTTCGGGAGGGAGGGGGATCTGTGTCTCTCTGTGTCTTCTCTGCGTCTCTGTGGTATTCACCGTCTCCTCCGGCCGAGTGTGGCGAGCACGTCGAGGACCTCGGAGGTGGGCACGCGCTGGCCGAGGAGCACGCCGTCGTCGGTGGGCAGCACCCAGGCGATGCCGCCGTCGTCCGTCTTCTTGTCGCGGGCGAGGTGCTCGAGCACCACCTCGGGCCCGAGGTCGTCGACCGGCGGCAGCGGCCCCAGGGCGGCCACCGCGGACTCGAGACGGGCGCGAGACGGCGGCGACAGCAGCCCCCGCCGAGCCGCCAGCTCGGCCACCGCCCGCATCCCCCACGCCACCGCCTCGCCGTGCAGGAATCGCCGGTAGCCGGTGGCCGCTTCGAGCGCGTGGCCGACGGTGTGGCCGAGGTTGAGGGCCGCCCGCCGGCCGGCCTCGCGCTCGTCGGCGGCGACCACCTCGGCCTTGACCGCGACCGCCCGCGCCACCAGATCCGCCCAGCGGTCCGAAGCGAGCGCGGCGCCGCTGGTGGCCGCCTCACCCGCCCGCTCGAGCAGGCTGCGGTCGCCGAGCCAGCCGTGCTTGACCACCTCGGCCAGGCCGGCCCTGAGCTCGCGTCCCGGCAGGGTGGTCAGGGTGTCGACGTCTGCGACCACCAGACGCGGCGGCCAGAAGGCCCCGACCAGGTTCTTGCCCTGGTCGAGGTTGACCCCGGTCTTGCCGCCGACCGCGGCGTCGACCATGGCAAGCAGCGTGGTCGGCGCGGCCGCCCAGTCGATGCCGCGAAGGTAGACCGCGGCAGCGAATCCGACCAGGTCGGTCACGACGCCCCCGCCGATTGCCGCGACCACGTCGCCACGATGCACGCCGAGCTCGAGCCAGCGCGCGAGCACCGACTCGACCTGCGGCCAGCGCTTGAAGGCCTCGCCGTCGGGCAGCTCGAGCGGCGGCGGGGCGCCCAGCGCCGCGGCGGCGGCCCGGGCCCACAGCGGTCCCACCGTGACGTTCGACACCACCGCCCGCGGCCCGGCCAGGCCCTCGTCCGCGCACAGCTCGCCGAAGCGCCCGAGCAGGCCGCAGCCCACCAGCACCGGGTAGGCGCCACGCTCCGAGGCGATCTCGAGCCGTTTCGTCATCGCGGGCATGGTAGCCCACACAAAACGGGGCCCGAAGGCCCCGTCAGGTGTTCGGTCGGTTGATTTCGGCTAGAAGCGGAACTTCACGCCGAGCTGGTACTGGCGCGGCTCACCCGACTTGTCGCGGTCGCCGAAGTCGGTGCGAATCTCGCCGTTGCGGTCGACGAGCTCGTCGGAGAAGGTGATCCAGTTGGCCTCGTCGGTGACGTTGAAGACCTCGCCGATGATCTCGAGCTCGTAGTCGGCGCCGAGCCGGAAGGCCTTCGCCAGCCGCAGGTCGAAGCGGCGGTTGTACTCCTGGCGGAAGGAGTTGCGCGGGTAGTGGAAGTACACGCCGGGGGAGGTCTCGACCAGGGCCCGGTCGTTGAAGTAGCCGTCGGTGTTCCAGTCGGTGTAGTCGTAGGCGGTGTAGGGGAAGCCCGAGCGGATGGTCAGGATGCCCGACAGGCATGATGTCCCAGGGCAGCACGCAGCGTGGCCGAGACGACGAACTTGTGGCGGACGTCGAAGTTCGACGGGCCCCAGTCGGCCTGCAGGTTGTACTGGTCCTCGGGGTAGTCGCTCGAGGACGACACCGAGCGCTCGTTGGAGTCGTTGTCCTTGGCGTCGGACTAGGTGTAGGAGGCGTCGAGCATCCAGCCGTTCGAGAACCGCTTGCGGGCCTTGAGTATCGATCGCCTTGTACTCGGCCTCGCCGTCGGACATGAACGGTCATGATCTTGCCGAAGTTGGAGTTGTTGGCGCGCTGGTCGTAGGTCGGCCGGCCGTCGAGGGTGGTGCCGCCGTCGGGCGCCAGGTTGTGGTCCTGCTTGCGCTGCAGGTTGTCGGTCTCGGAGTAGATCAGGTCGACGCCGACCGAGAAGTCGGTCGATCACCTCGCGCTCGTAGCCGAGCGAGAAGCCGCAGCGTCTCGGGGTTCTCGAAGCTCGGGTCGTAGACGAAGATGTCCGGGGTCACCGTCGGCAGCGATGCCCAGCGACGGGATCCGGTTGGGCCAGCTCGGGGCAGGTCTCCGTCGCGAGCAGTTGCAGCTCGATCCGTGACCACCCGGACGCCGTTGGTCAGCATGGCGTTGGCGTCGAGCAGCGTCGGGGTGTTGTCGTAGAAGTAGCCGATGCCGCCGCGCAGCACCTGCTTGCCGTCGCCGGCGACGTCCCAGGCGAAGCCGACCCGGGGCGCCCAGTTGTTGGTGTCGTCGGGGATCTGCCCGGTGTCCGGGTAGAGCGGGTTGGTCTCCTTCGGGTTGTCGTGGTCCTGGAGGTCGTAGCGCAGACCGAAGGTGACGGTCAGGTTGGGGTTGACACGCCACTCGTCCTGGACGTAGAAGGAGTAGTAGTTGATGTCGTACTTGACCGCGCCGTTGTAGTCCGAGAACGACTGGGTGTAGCGGTAGAGCGTTGTCCGTCGAAGAAGTCGTTCCAGCTGCGGTAGTAGTACTGGCCGCCGCCGTAGCGGAAGAAGCCGTCGTCGAAGCTCGACGAGGTCGAAGTTGACGCCCGCCTTGAGGGTGTGCTCGGCGCCGAGGTAGTAGGTGAAGTTGTCGATCAGCTGGATGCGGTCCTCGTCGAGGCAGTTGGGCAGGAAGTTGTTCTGGCCGAAGGTGGCGTCGTAGCCCGAGCCGAGCCGGACCTCGGGGATCGAGGTCACGTTGGCGGTCCGCGGCCGCTCCTCCTTGGCGTACTGGAGGATCGCCTCGTTGAAGGCGTCGTCCGACAGCACCGAGTTGAGGGTCGCCACGAACGAGTTGAAGGAGTTCTCCTCGAGGCCGTTGTTGGACCGGCCGGCGGTGACGAAGTTCGAGGTCAGGTTGTCGCCCGACTGGTCGTTGTAGTTGTCGCGGATGGTGACCAGGTGGTTGTCGGCTCAGCCTGCCAGTCGAGCTTGACCAGGAAGGAGTCGGCGTCGTTGGTCTGGATCATCTCGCCGATGTCTTTGTCGTAGGCGAATCCCGGTCAGGGCGCTCGTAGTCGGCCTCGCGGCCGGCGGGGAAGTTCCGGTACTCGATGAACAGCGGCTGGTCGAGGCTGCTGGCCGTCGTAGGACAGGAAGTAGTGGACCTTGTCGCGCACGATCGGGCCGCCGAGGGTGAAGCCGTACTGCTTGCGCTCGAAGTCGGTGGCCTCGCGCTGGTCGGCGTAGTCGCCGACGAAGCTGTCCGGCCGGTGGTAGTAGAAGACCTCGCCCGTGAAGTCGTTGGTGCCCGACTTGGTGATCGCGTTGATCACCCCGCCGGAGGCGTTGCCGAACTGCACGTTGTAGGACGAGTTGATGACCTGGAACTCCTTGATCGCCGCCTGGGAGAAGGTGAACGGCGGCCGGGTGCCGCCGCGCTCCTCACCGAAGAAGGCCGACTGGGAGTTCGAGCCGTCGATGTTGAACGAGTTCTGGATGCCGCGCATGCCGTTGATGTTGACGCCGCCGCGGCCGCCCGGGACCTCGTCGGAGTGCCGGCCACCGAGCCCGGGGTGAGCACGATGAAGTCGAGTGAAGTCGCGGCCGTTCAGGGGCAGGTTGGCGATCGCGTCGGCGCTGACCGCGTTCGACACGTTCGGGTTGGTGGTCTCGACCACCGGCGCCGTCGGCGGTGACGACGATCTCCTCCTCGACCGCACCCAGCTTGAGGGCGAAGTCGATCCGCACCGACGACCCGAGGGTGACCGAGATGCCGCGCTTCACCTCGGAGGAGAAGCCCTGCAGCTCGCTTCGGACCTCGTAGGTGCCCGACGGCAGGAGGTCGATCCGATAGACGCCGCCGGCGTCGGACACGATGGTCCGCGAAAAGCCGGTGGCGGCGTTGGTGGCGGTGATCGACACGCCCGGCAAGGCCGCACCGTCGGGGCCCGCCACCTGACCCTGGATCTGGCCGGTGGCGACGTTCGACTGGGCCCACGCCACACCGGGCGCGACCAGCACCGCCACCGCGGCGACGACTCCGATCAAAACTCTGGACTGACTCGACATGGATGAAGCTCCTTCCCCCCCTGCCGGGGAGCTCGACGTGATACAGGATCGCAACGCAAAACCCCCATCGAACGCGGTCACTCTACCACCGCTCGGCCGCCTCGGAACGCTCGCCGGCGATCACCTGTGCCAACATCCAGTTGCCGTCCGCGCGCGGCGTCCACACCTCCCTGTGGAGCAGGAGCTCCGCGATCAGGTCGTCCATCGGACGGGAATCGCGGTTGACCACCTCGGCGTCGTGGAGGTGGGGAAAGGCGCCCCCGCCCGCGGCTCGGTAGTTGTTGCAGGCGACCGTGAAGACCCGGTGAAGGTCGAGCGGCTGCCCGTGCCAGCGCAGGCCGTGCACCCGGTCGCCTTCGGGCCGGGTCGGGTCGATCCGGTACTGGAGCCCGGCCATCGTGTCGACGTTGTAGCGGGCGACGTCGCCGTCGGTGAGCACGATGCAGCCTTCGGCGCCGCACTCGAGGCCGTCGTAGTAGCGCGCGGCGTGCTCGAGGACGTCCCTGACCTGGGCGCCGGTGAGCCGGACCACGACCAGGGTGTTGGGGTAGACGTACAGGCTCTGCACCCAGCGCCGCGTCACCGGCCCCGGCGCCAGGTCCGGCGTGCGATCCGAGAGCAGCGAGGCCAGCGAGAGCTCGGCGCCGGTGGCTTCGAGCTGGGCGGCGTGGATCAGGTCGACCGCCGCGCAGTCCGCGAGCCGGCAGCCGGCGACGGTGACCGCCGAGGTCGAGGCGGCGATCCTCGTGTCGAGCGCCCCCCTGATGCGGCCAGCCGGGCCGGCGAGCGCCCGCTCGATCTCCGGGTCGGGCGCGACCTCGGCGATCGGGAGGTTGTCGCCCGCCCAGGAGGCGACCCGCCAGCCCTCCTGGTCTCGCTCGAGCTCGAGGTCGATCCGGGTCACCACCCGGGCCCGCGCCGCGGGCTGCGACACGATCGTCGCCGTCGAGCTGGCGGGGCGCGATGTCGCGGTGGGTGTGGCCGGTGAGCAGCACGTCGACGCCGGGCACCGCGGCGAGGCGGCGGGCGAAGTTCTCGTCGTGTCGTCATCGGGCGCGCTCGAAGCCGGTGTGGGCCAGGACGACGACCAGGTCGGGCGCTCGGCGGCGCGGAGCGCGCGGAACCCAGCACCGCGCCGCGGCGTCCATCGCCACGAAGGTCAGCCCGCGGATAGTGCTCGGGCTCCTCCCAGTGTGGGATGTTCGGCGTCGTCAGGCCGAGCACGCCGACCGCACCGCGCCGGCGTCGAGGACCAGGTAGGGCCGGAACGCGGGCTCGCCGGTGGCGGCGTCGAGAATGTTGGCGGACAGAAACGGAAACTCCGCCTCCGGCTCCGCCGCGCCGCAGCGCCTCGAGCCCGAAGTTGAACTCGTGGTTGCCGACCGCCATCGCCCCGTAGCCGATCCGGTTCATGGCGGCGACCGTCGGGCTGGGCTCGGCCCACCGGACGTGGGTGAACTCCTCCAGGGGTGTGCCCTGGAGGGTGTCGCCGGAGTCGAGCACCAGCACCGGCCGGTCGGCCTCCGCCCGCACCGCCTCGACCACCGCGGCGACCTTGGACAGCGAGCCCGCCGCCCGGGCGTCCCGGAGCTCGTCCCAGGCCAGCACCGCGCCGTGGAGGTCGGAGGTGTGGAGCAGGGTCAGCGCCTGGCGGGCGGCGGGGTCCTGGGACGCCGCCACCGCGGCCATGCTCACGACCGCGAGCCAGAGGAGGAACGAGGCGAGGTAACGACGAGCCACCCGAGATTCCGCGCGCCTCCATTCTACCCACGCCGGGCGCGATCTCGTCGTATACTTCGCGCCTTCGATGCAGCGACACCCACCCGGCTCCGCACTCCTGACCGTGGTGCTCGCCGTTCTCCCGGCGGCCCAGTGGCTCGACGCCGGGCCCGCGGGACCGCCCCGGTTCACGGGCTCCGCGGAGGTGGTCGCCTCGCGGGTCGCCGACGACCCCGGGACGGTCGGCAGGCGAGAGGTCCTGATCACCCGCGAGGAGATCGAGCGGCTGCCGGTCCACACCCTGCAGGACGTGCTCGCCGTGCTGCCCGGGGTCGGCCTCCAGCGCCGCGGCGCGCGCGGCGTCCAGGCCGACCTCGGTCTGCGCGGCGGCACCTTCGAGCAGGCGGTGGTGCTGGTCAACGGGATCCGGGTCTCGAACCCCCAGACCGGCCACCACCACCTCGACCTGTTCATCCCGGCGGCCGCGATCGAACGGGTCGAGGTGCTGTACGGACCCGGCTCGGCCGCCTACGGGCCGGACGCCTTCGGCGGCGCGGTCAACATCGTGACCCGGGTCGACGGTCCCCTGGTCGAGGCCCGCGTCGGCGAGCACGGCCTCGCGGGCGGGGTCGCGGCCGGCGCCGCCGGCGCCGTGTGGGCGGCGATCGAACGGGAGGTCCACACCGGTTTCCGCGACGGCACCGAGGCCGACGTCAACCAGGCCGCGGCGGGTGGCCGCTGGTCCTGGGGCGGGACCCGCCTCGAGCTCGCGACGGCCGCCGGACGCCGCCGTTTCGGAGCCTACGCCTTCTACTCCGTCCGCTTTCCCGACGAGTGGGAGCGAACCTACGGCCGGCTCGTGACCGCCATTCTCCACCTGCCGGTCGGCGCGGCCCGCCTGAAGGTCGGCCTCCGGGTCCAGGATCACGACGACGACTTCGTGCTCGACCGCTCGCGCCCCGACTGGTTCCGCAACCGCCACACCACCCGCGGCGCGCTGGTCGACGCCGTGCTGCGAACGCGCCTGGAGGGCCTCGACGTCGCGCTCGGCGCCGAGGTCTCGCGGGACGAGATCTCCTCGTCGAACCTCGGCGACCACCACCGCACCCGGACCGCGCTGCTTCGTCGAGGCCGGTCGGCTCGACGGGCCGGTCACCGGATCGGTGCAGCTGCGCCTCGACCGCCAGGAGCCCTGGGGCGCGGTCGGGACCGTCGCTGCGGGCGGGGCGGTCAGCCTCGGACCGAGCGCCCGGCTGCGGCTGTCCCACGGACAGAGCTTCCGCGCGCCCTCGTTCACCGACCTCTACTACGTCTCGCCGTCCACCCTCGGCAACCCCGACCTCGAGCCCGAGCGCGGCCGGACCTCCGAGCTCGGCCTCGACTGGGGTCCGGCCTCGGCGACCGTCTTTTCCCGTCGCACCGACCCTCTGATCGACTTCATCCTCGGTGACGACGGGGTGTGGCGGGCCGCCAACGCGGGCGCCGTCGACACCCTCGGCCTCGAGGCCGGTGTCGCCCTGCCGCGCGCCGGCCGCCTGACCTGGCAGCGGGTCGGCGTCACCGTGCTCGACGCCGACCTCGAGGTCGACCCCGAGCGCTCGCGCTACGCCCTCGCCCACCCAAGGGTCGAGGCGGCGTGGAGCGGCGCCGCCGAGCTGGGCCGCCGATGGCGCTCGGGATGGGCCGTGCGGTGGCGCGACCCGGTCGACGCCGGTTCGTGGTGGACGCTGGATCTCCGTCTCGAGCGCGAGCTCGGGGCGGGCCTGGCGGTGGCGCTCGAGGGCACCAACCTGCTCGACCGCGAGATCGCCGAGCTGCACGGAATTCCGCTTCCGGGACGCTGGTTGAGCCTGGCGGTGTCGTACCGGGGAGCCATTCCATGAGACGCCTGCGCCTGCTCACCGGAGGCGAGTCCCACGGGCCCGGCCTGACCGCGATCCTCGAGGGTCTGCCGGCCGGCCTGCCCGTCGACCGGGCCGCGGTCGACGCCTGGCTCGCCCGCCGGCAGCACGGCTTCGGGCGGGGCGGTCGCCAGCGCATCGAGCGCGACCGGCTCGAGGTCACCGGGGGCCTGCGCGACGGCGTCACGCTCGGCTCGCCGCTCGTGCTCCAGGTGGCCAATCTCGACTGGAAGAATTGGGCGACCGCGATGGACCCGTGGCAGGTCGATCCCGAGACCGCCGCCGCCCGCGCCGTCACCGCGCCCCGCCCAGGCCACGCCGACCTCGCCGGCGGCCTCGGCACCGGACAGCTCGCCGACCTGCGCAACGTGCTCGAGCGGGCCTCGGCCCGGGAGACCGCGGCCCGGGTCGCGGCCGGCGCGGTCTGCGCCCAGCTGCTCGCACGCTACGCCATCACCTTCCGCTCGGCGGTGCTCCAGGTCGGGCCCCACGTGGTCCATGCCGGGCCGCCGAGCTGGCACGACCTCGCCGGCGTGCGGCCCGACTCGCCCCTGGTCACGCCCCGCCCCGACGACGAGGAGGTGCTGGTGGAGGCCGTCCGCACCGCCCGCGGCGAGGGCGAGACCCTCGGCGGGGTGGTCGGGGCGGTGGTCCGCGGCCTGCCCCCTGGCCTCGGCTCCTACACCCACTGGGACCGCAAGCTCGACGGCCGCGTCGTCCAGGCCCTGGTGGCGATCCCGTCGGTCAAGGCGGCCGCCCTCGGGGCCGGCCTCGAGGTCGCGGCGGAGGTCGGCTCGCGGGCCCACGACGCGATCGTGCATGGCGAAGGCGGTCTCGAGCGGCCGACCAACCGCGCCGGCGGGCTCGAGGGCGGCGTGACCAACGGCGCGGACCTCGTCGTGCGCGCCTACTTCAAGCCGATCTCGACGCTGCGCAAGGGCTTGCCGTCGGTGGACCTGGCCACCGGCGAGGCCCGCGCGACCACCTGGGAGCGGTCCGATGTGACCGCGATCGGGGCCGCGCCGGTGATCGTCGAGGCGATGCTGGCGTTGATCCTCGCCGACGCCCTGCTCGAGAAGCTCGGCGGCGATGCGATCGCCGACCTCGACGCCGCCTGGGACGCCTACTGCTCCCGGCTCGCTCCCTGGTGGGCTGCGCGGCCGGTCGGGAATCGCGCACCCCGCTCGGACGATTGACCTTTCAGAGCGCCGTCGTGGAGATTCGCGCGGCGAGTCTCCCGGGAGGTATCGGCGGGTGATTCGAGTCAAACGAGCCGCGAAGTACGGATTCTGCTCAGGCGTCCGGGTTGCCGACATCAAGGCGAGGCGGTTCGCGGGCTCCGGCGAGCGGGGCGCGATCCTGGGTCAGATCGTGCACAACGAACGGGTCGTGACCGAGATGGAGGGCCTCGGCCTGCGCACCGTCCAGCGGCTCGAGGAGGTGGACGAGCCGACCGTGGTCTTCTCCGCCCACGGGGTGCCGTCGTCGTTCCATCGGCGCGCCGACGAGCTCGGCCTCAGGGTCCTCGACACCACCTGCAAGTTCGTCTACGACATCCACCACGAGTCCCGGGACGCCCTCGCCGAAGGTTGCCACCTGGTCTTCATCGGCGACCCGGAGCACCGCGAGGTGGTGGGCTACACCCACGATCTCGAGCCCGGCTCGTACCACATCGTGTCCACCATGGACGCCGCCCGATCCGTCGAGTGGTCGGCCTACCCGCGGATCAAGGTCTTCTACCAGACCACCCTCAACGCCGACGACTTCGAGGAGGTGGTCCGCCACATCGAGGCCGCCAACCCGGCGACCTCGCGCGCCGACACCATCTGCTACGCCACCAAGGAGAACCAGGACGCCGCGCGCCAGCTCGCGGCCGACCCCGAGGTCGACCTGGTGCTGGTGATCGGCGGCAAGCGGTCCGCCAACACCCACCACCTGTGGGAGATCACCTCGCGCCTGGCGCCTTCGCACCTGATCCAGGGCCCGACCGACATCCGCCCCGAATGGCTCGAGGGCGTGGCCTGCGTCGGCCTCACCGCCGGCGCCTCGACCCCGGACACCATCGTCGACGAGGTCGAGGCGTTCGTGGCCGCGTTCCGCGCGGACCGGGCCGAGGCCATCTGAACCACAGAGACGCCGAGACACCGAGAGGGCTCAGCACGGGCGGGTCCCGCAACCCAGGTCTTCGGTGGGCGGGAGCGGTCGCATCCGGTGCAGAACCCGCGACATTCCGGGCTCCGGGGGACGGGTGACGGGCCCGGGTTCCGATCCGGTGTCGAACCGCGTGGCCAGCCAGGCCCGACGCCCCCGGCCGCCCGGCCCCCGAAATGGAGACGGCGTCGGTTTCCAGGGTGGGGGCGAGTCCCTTCCGGACCACGAGCCCGGAGCAGGGACCCGACCCGAGGGTGTGCAGGTCTTCGCATTCCCGGCGGGGACCCTTCGGTTGCGCGGCCCTGGCGGGCCGCTGGGCTCAGGGTGACACTGGGATCTGGTCATCCCGAGCAAGCGAGCCACACGACCCTCCTGTCATCCTGAGCGAGCGAGCGTCAGCGAGCGAGTCGAAGGATCTCCTCCGGGAAGACCACTGCCTCTCAGTGGTTCCAGGCCGCTCTGCGACCCGAATGTCGTCGCGGAAGCGACGATTCGCGGCGAGGAGTCGCACAGAGCCCCCTCCCTGCCTCCGTGGTCCCTCGCCCTCAGGCTTTGCGAACCGGGGACGGTGCGGTAGGCTGTGCGGCCATGGCGGTGGTGGAGGCCCTGACCTGCGCCGGTTGCGGGACGGCGATGCCCGCGACGGTCTCGCTCTGCCCGGCCTGCGGCTGGGATGCGGCCACCGCGGCGCTCGAGCGCCCCCGACCGCGGATCGGCGCGATCCTCGCCGCCGGCGGATGGCGGCTCGCCGTGCTGTCGCTGTTAGTCGCGGCTGTCGTCGCCGCCACCCTGCGCCTGCAGTCCACCGGGCCGGGTCGCGACCTGCCGACCACCCTGCGCTGGATCGTGCTCGGGGACGGCGGACGGGCAGCCGAGCTGGTCACCCTGCACCGCGCGTTCGAGACCGCTTCGGCCGCCGCGCGCTACGCCCTGCGCGAGGTCGAGGCGCCAGCGTTCGACGCCGGCTGGGCGGGACAGCTGGCGCCCTACGCCACCCCGGAGATCCGCGGGTGGATCCCGCTGCTCTTCTACGGTGCGTCGACCGAGCTGGCGCCCGACGGCGTGCGAGAGTTCTACCGCGTGCGCGCCGACGACGGCTGGGGCCGGCCCTACCGGGTCGCCACCCGCCTGCTCCCGCGCGGCGGCGACTGGGCCGCCGACCCGGAGGTGGCCGCCGACCTCGCCGCAGGGCTCGAGGCCAACCTCTTCCGGAGCGGCACCCCCGAGCTCGACCGCACCGAGACCCTGCGGCTCGAGATGGTCTCGGCGGGACCCGACGGCGCCTTCGACACCGGCGACGACCTCCGCATGGTCAGCTACGTCCCGATCGGGATGACCCTGCACCTCTCCTCGCCGACCGGCGACCTCCAGCGCGAGCTCGACCGGGCGTTCCTGATCGGGCGGCACTGGTTCCGCTTCGAGGGCAGCCACTGGGACCTGATCGACGCCCGCCTCCTGGCCGAGTTCCGCCTCGAGATGCTCTCGTAGGGAGACGGAATCTCACCACAGAGGCACAGAGAGCGCAGAGAGTACACAGAGGCTTCCCGCCCCCACGGGGCCTGAGCCTGGCCGCATGGCGGCCAGGCTCAGGCCCCGTGGATGGGTGGGGGCTCTGTGCTTCTCCGTGGTCTCCGTACCTCTGTGGTTCAGCCGGCTATCGCCAGCGGGCGGCCCAGGGCGGCATGCCGCGGGCGTCGTCCTGGAGGGCGCGCACCGGCAGGGGGCCGCGGCGCAGCACGGCGACGGCCTCGGCAGCGGCGTGGGCTCCGGGAATCGTGGTCAGGTAGAGCACGCCGCCGTCGAGGGCCGCGCGCCGGATCGAGCCCGCATCACGCACCGCGCGGCGCCCGGCCGCGGTGTTGACCGTCATCCCGACCGCGCCCGAGGCGAGCAGCTCGGGGATGTCGCCGGAGCCGGCGCCGATCTTCTCCACCGCCCGCACCCCGGTGAAGCCCGCCCGCGCCAGCGCGTCGGCGGTCCCGGCGGTGGCGGCGAGGGAGAAGCCGAGCTCCACCAACCGCGCGGCCAGGGCCGGCAACCGTCCCTTGTCGCGATCGGCCAGCGACAGCAGCACCTCGCCCTCGAGCGGCAGCCGCCAGCCGGCGGCCAGAGCGGCCTTCGCGAAGGCCTCGCCGAAGGTGCGGCCGCGGCCCATGACCTCGCCCGTGGACCGCATCTCGGGGCCCGGCAGCGGGTCGACCCCGGGAAAACGCTCGAACGGGAACACCGGGAGCTTGACCGCGACCTCGGTCGGCACGCCGTCGTGCACATCGAGCTCGGCGAGGCGGGCCCCGGCGCAGACCCTCGCCGCGAGCTCGGCCCACGGCACCCCGGTGGCGCGGCCCAGGAAGGGGACCGTGCGGGAGGCGCGGGGGTTGACCTCGAGCACGTGCACGATCCCTTCCTGGATCGCGAACTGCACGTTCATCAGGCCGCGCACGCCGAGCGCGAGGGCGAGCAACCGGACCTGCCGCCGCAGCTCGGCCTGGAGCTCGAGCGGCAGGCTCACCGGCGGCGTCACCGCGGCGGAGTCGCCCGAGTGCACCCCGGCCTCCTCGATGTGCTCGAGGATGCCGCAGACCACAACCCGTTCGCCGTCTGCGACCGCGTCCACGTCGACCTCGAGCGCGCGCTCCAGGAATCGGTCGATCAGCACCGGTCGGTCCGGCTCGACCGCCGCCGCCTTCTCGAGGTACTCCGCGAGCTGGTCACGGCCGTAGACGGTCTCCATCGCACGGCCGCCGAGCACGTAGGACGGCCGCACCAGAACCGGGTAGCCGAGCTCGGCGGCGGCGGCCGCGGCCTGCTCCAGGGAGGTGACCATCCGCCCCGGCGGCTGGGTGAGGCCGAGCTCGGCGAGCAGCGCCGAAAAGCGACCGCGGTCCTCGGCGCGGTCGATCGCGTCGCGCGAGGTCCCCCAGATGGCGATCCCGGAACGCTCGAGGTCGGAGGCGAGCTTGAGCGGGGTCTGTCCGCCGAGCTGGACCAGCACACCCACCGGGCGTTCGGCCTGGCACAGGTCGAGCACGTCCTCGGGGTCGAGGGGGTCGAAGTGCAGCCGGTCGACCGCGTCGTAGTCGGTCGACACGGTCTCCGGGTTGCAGTTCACCATCACCGCCTCGAAGCCCTGCTCGTTGAGCCCGGCCACCGCCTCCACGCAGCAGGCGTCGAACTCGATGCCCTGGCCGATCCGGATCGGGCCGCCGCCGAGGATGACCACCGGCCGCCGCGGGGGCGGCTGCTCGTCGAGGTCGCCGAAGCTGCCGTAGAGGTAGGGCGTCCGGGCCTCGAACTCGGCCGCACAGGTGTCCACCCGGCGATGCACCCGGCGCGGCCCGCGCTCCAGCCGCAGCTTCCGCACCGCATCCCGGTCGAGCCCGGCGAGACGCGCCAGGTGGGCGTCCGCGAAGCCGAGCCGCTTGGCCGCAGTCAGCAGCTCCGGGTCGTCGGCGACGCCCGCAAGCGGGCCCTCGGCGGCAACCAGGCCCGCGATCCTGCGCAGGAACCAGGGGTCGATCGCGGTCAGCTTGCCCACCCGGGCCACCCCGAAACCCCGCCGGAGGGCCTCGGCGACCTCCCACAGCCGCTCCGGGGTCGGCCGCGCAAGGCGCGCCTCCAGGTCGTCGTCGCCGGCAGCGGCGAGATCGGCGGGCGCATCGAGGGAGTCGCGGCCGACCTCGAGCGAGCGGATCGCCTTGAGCAGCGCCTCCTCGAACGAGCGCCCGATGCCGGCCACCTCGCCGACCGCCTTCATCGAGGTCCCGAGCACCGGCTCGGCGCCGGGGAACTTCTCGAACGCGAACCGCGGGATCTTGACCACCACGTAGTCGAGCGCCGGCTCGAAGGACGCCGGGGTGGTGCCGGTGATGTCGTTGTCGATCTCGTCCAGCCGCCTGCCGAGGGCGACCTTGGCTGCGATCCGGGCGATCGGGAACCCGGTCGCCTTGGAGGCCAGCGCCGACGACCTCGACACCCGGGGGTTCATCTCGATCACCACCCACCGGCCGTCGAGCGGGTCGACCGCGAACTGGACGTTGGCGCCGCCGGTCGCGACCCCGACCGCGTCGAGCACCCGCCGGGCGCCGTCCCGCAACGCCTGGTACTCGCGGTCGGTGAGGGTCTGGGCCGGGGCGACGGTGATCGAGTCTCCGGTGTGCACCCCCATCGGGTCGAGGTTCTCGATCGAGCACACCACCACGAACGTCCCGGCGGCGTCCCGCATCACCTCGAGCTCGTACTCTTTCCACCCGAGGACCGACGCCTCGACCAGCACCTGGTGCACCGGGGAGGCCTCGAGGGCCCGCTTGAGCAGCGCGACGAACCGGTCCCGGCTTTCGGCCACGCCGCCACCCCAGCCGCCGAGGGTGAAGGACGGCCTCAGGATCGCGGGCAGTCCCACCAGGTCGACGGCCGCCAGGCCCTCGTCGACCGTCGCCACCGTCACCGCGGGCAGCACCGGGACGCCTGCCGCTTCCATCGCGAGGCGAAAGCGCTCACGGTCCTCCGCGAGCCGGATCGACTCGACCGAGGCGCCGAGCAGCTCGCATCCCGAGCCGCTCGAGCACGCCCGTCTGGTGGAGCTCGACCGCCAGGTTGAGCGCGGTCTGCCCGCCGAGGGTGGGGATCAGCGCGTCCGGGCGCTCGCGCTCGAGCACCGCGGTCACCGATTCGAGGGTCAGCGGCTCGACGTAGGTGCGGTGGGCGAGGCGGGCGTCGGTCATCACCGTCGCCGGGTTGGAGTTGACCAGGACGACCCGGCAGCCCTCCTCGCGCAGCGCCTTGACCCCCTGGACCCCCGAGTAGTCGAACTCGCAGGCCTGACCGATGCGGATCGGCCCCGCACCGAGGATGCAGACCGTTTCGGGCAGCGGCAGCCGGCGGCTCACGGGGTCTCCCCGCGGCAGCGCGCCGCGAAGCGGGCGAACAGCCCGGCGGCGTCGTTGGGGCCGGGCGCGGCCTCGGGGTGGAACTGGATCGCCTCGGCCCCGAGCCCGGGGTGGGCGAGCCCCTCGACGGTGCCGTCGGTGAGGTTGATGTGGGTCACCTCGACCTCGCGCGGCAGCGACGACTCCTCGACCGCGTAGTTGTGGTTCTGGGCGGTGATCAGCACCCGGGAGGTGGCGAGCTCCCGGACCGGGTGGTTGCCGCCATGGTGGCCGAACGGCAGCTTGACCGTGCGGCCGCCGAGGGCGAGCCCGAGCAGCTGGTGTCCCATGCAGATGCCGAGCACCGGCACTCGCCCGAGCACGGCTGTGATCAGACGGCGGGCGCCGGCCACCGCCGCCGGGTCGCCGGGTCCGTTGGACAGCACCACGCCGCCGAATCTGCCGCCGAGCAGGGCGTCGGGTCCGGTCGACGGCGGCACCACCTCCACCTCGAGCCCCTCGCCGACCAGCCGGCGCAGGATCGAACGTTTGACGCCGTAGTCCACGACCGCCACCCGCGGCCCGGGCGGCGGCACGGGCGCGTGCTCTCCGGACGGGCTCCGCCACGGAGCCCCGGTCCACGGGTAGGGAGCCGTGCACGCCACCTCGGCCGCGAGGTCGCGACCGTCGGTGCCGCGCGCTCCCCGGGCCCTCTCGATCAGCGCCTCGGGCGGGGTACCGTCGGTGGCGAGGAGGCCCGGCACCGCACCGGCGGCGCGCACGTGGCGCACGATGGCCCGGGTGTCGAAGCCCCAACCGACCGCCACGTCGCGGGCAGCGAGCCAGCCGTCGAGGCCCTCCTCCGAGCGCCACGACGAGGGCTCGAAGTCGAGCTCCTGGACCACCAGCGCCCGTGCCCAGACCCGGTCCGACTCGGCGTCGAGCGCGTTGACCCCGACCTCGCCGACGTGGGCGGTCGACAGCACCAGCACCTGACCGTGGTAGGACGGGTCGGTCAGCATCTCCTGGTAGCCGGTCATCGAGGTGTTGAACACCACCTCGCCGTCGACCACCGCGGAGGAGCCGGCCGCGAAGCCGCGGAAGACCGCGCCGTCGGCCAGCACCAGGCAGGCCGGACGGCGGTCGGAGATCAGACGCGACGGAGTATCCATTCGAGGCGGAGAATACCATCGTCCCGGCGCAGGTCGGACCGAACCACGGAGCACACCTCCCGTCCGGACCGTCGAGTCGCGCGGGACGATCCCGGCTCCCGGGCCCTGACCCGCCGCCAGCTGCCTGCCCCCGGACTCTTGTCTCCGTTTGAACGGAAGCGGCCGCGTCCGCCCACCGGTCACATGGGTTGCGGGCACCGCCCGCGATGAGTCGTGGTGTCTTTGTCGTCTCCCGAGCACGCTACGATGGCCTCATGTCGGAGGTGAAACGATTGGTGGCTCGCTGCCGCCGCGGCGAGGCGGCCGCGTGGGAGGAGCTGCTCGAGCGCTACGGCCGCCTGCTGTGGTCGGTGGCGCGCTCGCTGGGGGCTCGCGAGGACGAGGCGGAGGAGATCTTCCAGCGCACCTGGGTCGCGGTGGTGGAGGGCATCCACGAGCTCCGCGACCCGAGCCGCCTGACCTCGTGGATCGCATCCACTGCGCGCTACCAGACCATGCGGCTGTGGAGCGAGCACCGCCGTCTCCGGCGGGCGGTCTCGCTCGACGCCGCGCTCGGGAGCGGGCTCGAGCCGGAAATCCCCCCCGAGGCGGGGGCCGCCCTCGAGCAGCTCGAAGCGACCACGGCCCTCCACCAGGCCCTCGACCTGCTCGATGCCCGCTGCCGCCGGCTGCTCGAGCTGCTCTTCCTCGCCGACCCCCCGGCCGACTATCGGCAGGCCGCGGCCCAGACCGGTCTCGCGGTGGGCTCGATCGGCCCGATCCGCGCCCGCTGCCTGACCCGGCTGGCGGACCTCTACACCGGCCTGTATCACGGCCGGCCCGGCGACGACCCGTAGGTGGGAGGACGGATGCGCCACCTCGATTCCGAGACGTTGGTCGGACACGCCCTGGAGGGCGCCGGCCACCCGCACCTCGCGGCCTGCGAACGCTGCCGCGAGGAGGCCGCAGCCGTACGGCGGACCGCAGGGGCGCTGGAGCTCGCGCACCACGCCGACCCCCCGCCTCAAGCCCTCTCCAGATGGGCGGTCGCCTATGCCCGATGCGCCGCGCCGGATCGGCCGCGGCCGCGCCTGCTGGCGCTGCTCGCCGCCAGCGCCGGACCGCTGGTCGAGGTCAGGGCGGGCGCCGCGGCGGCTGCCGCCCTCTACGGCGACGAGCGCTTCCAGGTCGACCTCCGGCTCGAGCCGGACCGCGCGGGCGCCCGGCTGCACGGGCAGGTGGTCTCGGTCGACGATCCGACTCCCGCGCCCTGGCAGGTGACGGCGGTGGGAGCACACGGAGTGACCACGACCGTGGCGAGCGATGCGTTCGGCGAGTTCCGGATCGACGGGCCGGCCGCACGCTGGGGCGTGACCGTGATCGCCCAGCGCGGCGACGATCGCCTGGTGGTGTCCCGCTTCGACGGCGGGGAGGAGCTTCGAGGCTCCTCGCCATGAGCACGCTGGCTTTCGGTCACCGCTGCATCCCGCCTGCTGGCGGTTCGATCGCTCGACGAACGGCAGGCGGACGCATCGGCGCTCCCGGTGCGCCACCGCACTCATGGTGAGGAACAGCCAGGACGGACGATGAACGAACCCGGTCTCCTCGACCAGCTCGCCCGGGCCGAGCCGCAGCGGCTGCCGACCCTGGGCGAGGCGGTGCTCGAGGTCTTCGAGCACGCGGCGCGGAGCGACCCCCGCAGGCTGCCGGGGCTGTACCGGGCGGTGCGCGACGCGGCGGCGCGGGGCGCTTCGTTCCGGCCCTGGGCGGAGTGGGCGGAGGGGATCGGCGAGCATCTCATCGGCCATTCCACCCGGGCCGCCCGGCTGCTCGACGCCGCCTCCCGGAGCTTCCGCCGGCGGGGCGACGCGCACTCCGCCGCCCGGGTCGACTTCGTGCTCATGGACGCGCTCGCCTGCCTCGGCCGGCACCGTGCCGCCGCGACCCGCGGGCGGCGCGCCGTGAGCACCTTCCGGCGCGCCGGGGACCGTCCGCGGACCGCCTACGCGCTCGCCAACCTGGCCGGCCTGGCGGACGCGCGGGACCGCGTCCGCGAGGCGGCCGAGCTCTGGCGGCAGGCCCGCCGGATGCTCGACCCCGCCGACCGCAGACGGCTCGCGCTGGTCGACGCCAGCCTCGCCGGGGCACTCCAGGCGCTCGGCCGGTTCGCAGCGGCCGAGCGGCTGTACCGTCGCGCCGCCGCTGCGTTCGACGCCGAGGGCCTCGACGCCGCCGCGCTGCAACCCCGGCTGGGTCTGGCCGAGGTGCAGGCCCTGCGGGAGATCTCGCGGCGGCTCGCGTCACCGCCGCCAGGGTCGCCGAGCGTGCGGAGCGGCTCGGCGACGACGACCTCGGCTTCCAGTGCGCGCTGGTCCTGGCCCGGATCGAGCTCGACCTCGGGCGGCCCGAGCATGCCCTCGCGCTGACCGACGCGACCATCCCCCGCTGCCGAGAGCGCGGCCGGCTCGACGATGCCGCCCGGCTCGCAGCGCTGGCCGCGATCGCCGCGGCGGAGACCCCCGGACGGGACCCCGAGGCGGCCCAGGAGGAGGCCGAGGCGGCGCTCGCGACCGCCGGTCTTCCGGTGGCCGCAGCGGTGCTCCGCGCCGAGCTCGCCCTGGCCGGGCAGTCCGCCGACCTGGCGCGGGCGCGGCGTGACGCGGCGCTGCTCAGCCGGGCCGGCCTCAGCGAGCACGCCGACCTGGCCTTGCTGGCGGTGGCCGCGGCCGAGCTGCGGCACGGCCGCCGCGCCGCCGCCGACCGGTGCTGTCGCCGGGTGGCCTCACGCCGAGGCCGCGCCGTTCGCCCGCGCCTGCTGACCCGGGTCCTCCAGGCTCGGACCCGCCCGGAGTGTGCGGTCGCCGAGCTGCGTGCGGCCGTGCGGATCGCCGAGTCGGTGCGCGGGCGCCTGGTGGCGGAACGGGACCGGGCAGGCTTCGCGCGCCGCAGCGTCGAGGCCTACGGGGCCCTGGTGGCGGCCCTGCTCGAACGCGGCGACGCCCGCAGCCGACGCGAGGCCTTCGCGGTCGTGGCTCGGGTCAAGTCGCGCACCCTGATGGAGGCGATGCACCCCCTCCTCGCCCGCCGCTGGCGGGGCCGGCCGGACCTGGTCGCGCGCTGGATCGAGCTCAGCCGCGAGCTGGCCGGGATGCTGACGCCCCTCGAGGGTCGCGACGGCGAGGGGGCCCGCTACGTGGCCTCCGCAGTGGAGACCAGGGTGCGCCGCACGGTGCGCGATCTCGAGCAGGTCGAGGCCGAGCTGGCCCGGCACCGCGCACCGCTGGCGCTCGCCCTCGAACGCGGCGGCCAGCCCGAGCTGCGCCCCATGCTCGAGCCGGGCGAGGTGCTGCTCGAGACCTTCTTCGTGGACGCCGACCTGGTGGTTTTCCGGCTCACCCGACGCGGGCTCCGCGTCACCATCCGCCGCGGCGCCCGCGCCGCGGTCGAGGCCCGGTCGCGGGCGCTGCGCTTCCAGCTCGGCAAGGCCTCCTACGGTCGGCGCCATCTGGTCGCCGCGGGCGCCGTGCTGGTGGGGCAGGCCCGAAACCACCTCGCCGCGCTCGGCGCGGAGCTGCTCGCCCCGCTCGACGGCCTCCCGACCCCGCGCCGGCTGATCCTGGCGCCGCACGGTCCGCTCCACCACCTTCCCCTCGCCGCGCTCGAGCTCGGCGGGATGCCGATCGTGGCGGCATGCCCGGTCGCGGTCGTTCCCGGCGCCGCTGTGCTCGCGCGCGTGCTCGAGCGCCCCTCCCGCCGACCACAGACACTGGGCGTGGCCGGTGCCGCCCCCCCAGAGCTGCCCGAGGTCGCCGCAGAGCTCGCCGACGTGGCGCGACGGTTCGAGTCCGCCACCACCGTCTCACCGGCGCCGGTCGCCAGGGTGCTCGAGCTGCTCGCCGCCTGCGACGCGGTCCACATCGCCGGCCACGGCGCGTTCCAGCCTCTGGTGCCCGAAGGCTCCGGCCTCCGCCTTGCCGACGGTTGGCTGACCGCCTTCGACCTGCTGCGGGCGCCGATCGCAGCGAGCCTGGTCACGGTCGGGGCGTGCGCGTCGGGTGCGGTCGCGGTCCGTCACGGCGACGAGCTCGCCGGGCTGCTGCGGGCGCTGCTCGCGAGCGGCGTACGGACCGCCGTGCTCGCCCCGGGCAGCCTCGACGACTCGGTCGGGCGTGCCGCCGCCCGCGTCTTCTACGACCACCTCTTCGAGCTCGGCCCGGGCGAAGCACACCGCCGCGCCCTCCTCGCCGTGCGCGACGAGCATCCCCATCCGGCGCTGTGGGCCGCACTCCAGCTCTACGGCGACGGGCGGCCCTGGGAGTCACCATGAAGCGCATTCTCACCGCCGTGATCGCGCTCGCCGCGGCCGTCGCCCTCGCCGCCCCGGCCGCCCGTCTCGACCACGACGCCCGGGGGACCGCCGCCCAGACCACCGCTGACGCGGTGCTGCTGGGCGCGGTCGCCGGCGCCGCGGCGGCCGGCTCGTTCACGCTCGCCGACGGCACCATGGTGCTGGTCGACGGCGCCACCACCTGGCGGAACGTGCCCTCGGCCGACCAGCTCGGAATCGGCGACCTGGTGCGGGTGGAGGGTGTCCGCCGCGACGCCCACACCGTCGCCGCCCACCAGGTCACGCGGCTGCTCGCCGCCGAGCCGCCGACCGTGATCGAAGGCGTGGTCGCGTTGATCAGCCCGCCCTCAGGGCTGGTGCTGGCGAACGGGGCGCGGATCGTCACCGGGGCTGCAACCGGCTGGGTCGGCATCGCGGGCTGGCACGAGCTGCGGGCAGGCGACACGGTGAGGGTCACCGGCACCCCGACGGCGGGCGCGGCGGATCTGCTCGCCGCATCCGTGGAACGGCTCGCGCCGGCGGCGCCGACCACGGTCGTGGCGGAGGACGCAGTGGCCTTTGTCGAGCCGCCCGACCGGTTCGGCCTGCGCGGCGGCCTCGAGCTCGAGGCCGGTCCCGGGACCCGCTTCGAGGGCCTCGACTCGGTCGCCGACCTCGCTGTGGGCGACCCGATCCGGGTCGAGGCCCGGTCCCAGGCCGGGAGCAGCCGTCTCGAGGCCCTGGTCGTGACCCGGATCGCCGCGCCCGACGGCCTGCTGGAGCTGCTCGCCACGGTCGCCGAGGTCGCCGCCGACCGCTTCACCACCAGCGACGGATGGCAGGTCCTGATCAACGCCCGCACGACGCTGACCGGGTTCGCCAACCTCTCCGAGCTGGCGCCCGGCGACGCGGTGGCGGTCACCGGTCGGCCAGGCGACGGGCCGCGGACTCTGGTGGCGGACGGCGTCGTGCTGGGTGTCGGCGAGGGACCAGGAGGCGGCCAGGCCACGGGAGGCGAAGGGCTCGAGCTGCGCATCGTCGGGGTCGTGGCCTCGGTGCTGCTCCCCGACCGGCTGGTGCTCGACCTCCGAGACGACCCTCACCCTCGACCTGGCGACGCAGTGGGCCGGCGGTGCGTCCGCACTCGCCGACCTCGAGCCCGGAAGCGTGGTCGAGGCCACCGCTCGCTACACCCGCGACGGCCGTCTGGTGGTCGGGACGATGACGCTGCTCGCCTCCGCGGCCGACGGCCTGACCACCGTCTCCGGCCGGGTCGTCAACCTCGAGGCTCCCGACCGGTTCCTGCTTGCGGGCGGCGAGTGGGTGACGATCGACGGGCTCACCGAGCTCGACGGTGACGTCGACACCGTCACCGAGATCGTCGTCGGACTGATGGTCACCGCCGACTGCGTGCCCCTGGGGGACCACCAGTGGCGGGCCCTGACTGCCCGGGTGGAGGTCGACGGAACCGACTCGCCGACGCCCTGGACCGGCCCGTGGACCGTGCTGGCGGAGGTCGACGAGGCGCTGGTCGTGCTCGCGCCCGGCGCCGACGCCGGCGAGGTCGCGGCGCGGCACGACGCCGAGCTCGTCGGGACCCTGCCCGGCATCCTCGTCCACCTCCTGCGGTGGCCGGCGCCTATAGACGAGCAGGGCCTGAGCGAGCTCCTCACCGACCCCGACGTCGAGGAGGTCGAGCCCAACCTGCCCTACGCCGACCCGGAGACGATCCGGCGCCGGATGCCGATCGTGAACCGAGCACCGTCGAGCCGCGACTTCAACCAGCAGAGGGCGGTCGCCTCCGCGGGCCTCGACGCCGGCCGGACCCGCACCCTGGGCCGAGGCGCCCTGGTGGCGGTCATCGACACCGGCGTCGATCCGCTGCATCCGCTGCTGCGCCACCGCCTGGCCCCCGGCGGCCGGGACCTGGTCGACGGCGACGACACCCCGTGGGAGACCCGCGACGGG
Source organism: uncultured Acidobacteriota bacterium (assembly GCA_963714745.1). Taxonomy (GTDB): domain Bacteria; phylum Acidobacteriota; class Thermoanaerobaculia; order Thermoanaerobaculales; family Sulfomarinibacteraceae; genus CAVQPK01. Next base: position 1,471,754 of record CAVQPK010000002.1, on the reverse strand, counting down.
ATCGACTCGGACGGTGACGGCGAGATCGACGAGGCCGCCGGGCACGGCACCTTCGTCGCCGGGGTCGTGCTCCTGGCCGCCCCCGCGGCACGGGTGCTGCCGCTGCGGGCGCTCGACGACGACGGGCACGGCACCGCATTCCGTCTCTGCCAGGCGGTGCTGACCGCGATCGACCGCGGGGCCGACGTGCTCAACATGTCGTTCGCGGGCGAGTTGCGATCGCGGGTGCTCGACCGGCTGCTCGACGAGGCGGTGGCACGCGGAGTCGTGCTGGTGGCCGGCGCCGGCAACGACGGCACGATCGCACTGCCGTTTCCGGCCCGCGACCACCGCGTGATCGCGGTCGCCGCCACCGGGCTCGACGACCGGCTGGCGGAGTTCTCCAACCGGGGAGACGGGGTTCTGCTGTCCGCGCCCGGGGTCGAGATCTACAGCGCCCTCGACCTCGGCGAGCAGGGCTGGTGGAGCGGGACCTCGATGGCGGCCCCGCTTGCCGCCGGCTCCGCCGCCCTGCTGCGGTCGGTCAACCCGCGCCTGACACCGGCCGAGATCGCCGCAGCCCTGGTCCAGGGATCGGCCTCACCCGTCGCCGAGGGCGACCCACCGCGGCTCGACGCCGCCGGCGCCCTCGCGCTGGTGCCCGACGCCCGGTGAGCGCGGCGTATGATCGGCGGGTGACGCCCCGCGTCGTGCTGCCGACCCTGCTCGCCCTCGCCGCTGCGGCCGCCCTGCCGGCGCAGGAGGCGGGGCGGGACCCGGCGCCCGGAACCCCCGCCCCAGGAGGCGCGACCTACCTCGACGCCGAGCACCCGGTGACGGCGAGCGGCGAGCTTCGGCTGTGGCGGGTCCACTCGACCTCCGGCGCCCGGGTGATGCTCAAGGTGTGGCGCCCCGAAGGCGAACGCCTGGTCCAGGTCGGGACCTCGCCGCTCGAAGCCGTTCCCCCGGGGGCGACCGCCACGTTCGTGTGCCGGATCCCGGTCTCGCGAGGGGACCTCATCGGCTGCACCTGCCCGGACGCCACCTGCGTCGACCGCTTCGCCGACGGACTCGCGCTGGTCGCCGACGGCGACGTCGGGACCGCGCCGGCAGCGGGCTTCGCGGCCGGGGTCGGCACTCCTGCCCTGGCCGCCGGCACGAGCCCGCTGCTCGACATCCCCTCCGCGGCCGGCACCGACCTGGTGTTGCCGGTGGCCGCCCGCAACCCCGGGCTCAACGGCACCCGCTGGACCACCGACCTCGAGATCTTCAACATCGCCGACCGGGCGACCACCGTGGCCCTGTTCTTCAATCTCTCCGACACCGACAACACCACGCCCGCCGGCTCGGCCCAGGTGGTGGTTCCGGCCCGATCGGTGCTCACCTTCTCCGACGCGGTCGGTCAGCTGTTCGCTCTCGACGACGTCACCGGCTCGCTCGACCTCGTGGCCTCGGCCCCGATCCTGGCCCACGCCCGGATCGCGAACATCGGCGGCGGTCAAGGCAGCTTCGGTCAGCACGTTCCCGCGGTCCCCGCGGAGTGGGCGGTGGGCGACGACGGCGAGCCGGGGCTGGCGCCGAACGCCGACGTGGTCCAGCTCTTCGAGGTCCGCGAGGACACCGCCTGGCGCTCCAACCTGGGCGTGGTCAACGTCGCCGCGGTGCCGCTCGAGGTCGAGGTCCGCGCCCTGACCGGAACGGTTGTGGTCGGCTCGACCCTCGCCCTGCAGCTGCCGCCGTTCGCCCACACCCAGGTCACCCGGGTGCTCGACCTGATCGGCGTGGCGCCCGGCACACCCGGCGTGCGGCTCGTGGTGGCGGCCGCGCCCGGCACCGGCGGCCGCCTGCTCGCCTACCTCTCCCGGGTCGACAACCTCACCGGCGACGCGGTCTTCGTCCCCGGCGCCACCCAGCTCCCCCTGCCCTGAGGGGGCGGGACGAGAGGAGAGGCGGAGCTTGTCTCCGCCCGTTGCACGGGAGCAGGCAAGCTGTTCCCCTGCGGTGATCCCGGTCGTCAACCCCGGGGGGCCGGGTGCTGAGACCTCCGGGTTTCTGTGGTGTGCCCCCCCGGGCGGGGGTAAGATATCGCCGCGAAGGGAGAGTGCAGCATGCGCCGTTTGACGATGGTGGTTGTCGCCCTGGTCCTCGCCGCTCCCGGTCTCGCCGGGGCGCGGCCGTTCACCGTCCACGATCTGGTCGCGATGCAGAGGGTCGCGGACCCCCAGCCGTCGCCGGACGGCTCGCGGGTGGCGTTCGTGGTCACCACCATGGACCTGGAGAAGAACGGCGGCCGCAAGGACCTGTGGCTGGCGACCCTCGACGGCTCGACGGTCACCCGGCTCACCACCCACCCGGCCAACGACTGGGCGCCCCGGTGGGTCGGTGCCCACACCCTGTACTTCCTGTCGACCCGGTCCGGCTCGGCCCAGGTCTGGCGGCTGCGGCTGGACGGCGGCGAGGCCGAGCAGGTCAGCGACCTCCCGCTCGAGGTCGGCGCGCTGGTGGTCGGCCCGAAGGGCCGGGGCCTGTACCTGGCGCTGACCGTGTTTCCCGACTGCGACGATCCGGTGCCCTGCACCGCCGGCCGGCTCGAGAAGCTCGCGCGGACCCGCGAAACCGGCCGCGTCTACGACCGGCTCTTCGTCCGTCACTGGGACACCTGGGAGGACGGCCGCCGCAACCACTGGTTCCGTCTCCCCCTGGGTGACGACGGCCTGCCCGCCGGGCCGCCGACGGACCTCATGGCCGGGGTCGACGGCGACAGCCCGACCGACCCGTGGGGCGACGAGGGAGATCTCACGATCTCGCCCGACGGCAGGTGGGCGGTCTATGCCGCCAAGGTGGTCGACGGCTCCGAGGAGGCGTGGTCGACCGACTGGGACCTGTGGCTGGTGCCCACCGACGGCTCCGCCCCGGCCCGCTGCCTCACCGAGGGGAACCCGGCGTGGGACGCCTCGCCGCGGTTCGCTCCCGACGGCAGCCGCCTGGCCTGGCTGGCGATGGCGCGGCCGGGCTACGAGTCCGACCGCTTCCGCGTGACGGTGATGGACTGGCCGGACGGCGCCCCGCGGGTCGTGGCCGACGACTGGGACCGGTCACCGGCGTCGTTGGAGTGGGCCGCGGACGCAGCGGCGCTCTATGCGACCGCCGACAACGTCGGCAACCACTCCCTGTTCCGGATCGACCCCGCGAGCGGCGATGTCGCCGCCCTGGTTTCGCGGCACTCGAACAGTGATCCGCACCCCCTGGCCTCGGGCGCGATCGTCTTTCTCCAGGACAGCCTGGTCCAACCCGACGAGGTCATGGTGCTCGACCGGCCGGGCGAGGAGCCGCGCAGGATCACCGATCTCAACCGCGAGCGTCTGGCCGAGCTCGACTTCGGCCGCTCCCGGCAGTTCTCGTTCACCGGCGCCCACGGCGACCAGGTCTTCGGTTACCTGATCGAGCCGGTCGGCTTCGACGCCAAGGCCTCGTATCCGCTGGCGTTCCTGATCCACGGCGGACCTCAGGGCAGCTTCGACGACCACTGGCACTACCGCTGGAATCCCCAGATCTACGCCGCCCACGGCTACGCGGTGGCGATGATCGACTTCCACGGCTCGACCGGATACGGGCAGGCCTTCACCGACGCGATCAACGGCGACTGGGGCGGGGCCCCGTACGAAGACCTGATGAAGGGGCTCGACGTGCTGCTGGCCTCCAACCGGTGGATCGACGGCGACCGGATGGCGGCGGCAGGGGCCAGCTTCGGCGGCTACATGATCAACTGGATCCAGGGGCACACCGACCGCTTCAAGGCCCTGGTCTGCCACGACGGCAACCTCGACGAGATGATGGCCTACTACGACACCGAGGAGCTGTGGTTCCCCGAGTGGGAGAACGGCGGCCCGGCGTTCGAACGCCCCGAGGCCTATCGGAAGCACTCGCCGGTGGAGCACGTCGCTCGCTGGAAGACCCCGGAGCTGGTGATCCACGGGGCGCTCGACTACCGGGTGGTCGACACCCAGGGGCTGGCGACCTTCAACGCCCTGCAGCGGCGTGCCATCCCGTCGCGCCTGCTCTACTTCCCGGACGAGAACCACTGGGTCCTGAAACCGCTCAACTCGATCCAGTGGCACCAGGTGGTGCTCGAGTGGATGGACCGCTGGACCGCCGGTTCGCCGCCGGCCGGCGGATGAGCTCCCGGACCGGTCCGAGCTGACAGCTCTGGCCCGGTTCCGCACAGACGTGGTATAAGGGGTCAGCCACGGTCCGCCCGCGGCCGGTTGCAGGCGACTCACCCCGTGAGGTCGCCACCGCCGCCGGGGAGATCCAATCGGGGATCCGCGCGATCACGTGGCCGACCCGTCCGAAGCGACCACGCCTCCGCACATGAGGACAGGGCATGAACGACGTTCGTGAACCGAAACCGAAGAACGAGCGAACCGGCTCGCGCCGGCGGCGACGCCGCTCGCGCCGGCGCTCCCAGCCGAGCGCAGCGCCGGAAGCGATCCGCGGGTACCTGTGGGTCCGCGACCAGGGCCAGGCGGTGCTGGTCGACCCGGCCAACAACTTCGTGGCCGGCCGCAACGCTCCGCTGGTCCCGCACGAGCTGATCCGGCCGCTCCATCTCGACAGCGGCCTGCTGATCGACGCGATGGCGGTGCCCGGAGACCGCCCCCGGGTCGTCGAGCTCACCGCGATCGAGGAGATGCCGCCCGATGTGTACCGGGCGAAGGCGCTGCCGTTCACCGAGCTGATCAGCATCGACCCGAACGAGCGCTTCCGGCTCGAGACCGAGCCCGGCATCGTCGAGCCCCGGGTCTCGGAGCTGATCGCGCCGCTCGGCAAGGGCCAGCGGTGCCTGATCGTGTCGCCGCCGAAGGCCGGCAAGACCACGCTGCTGCAGCAGATGGCCCAGGCGATCGGCGAGCAATCACCCCAACACCACCATCTTCGTCCTGCTGGTCGACGAGCGGCCCGAGGAGGTGACCGACTGGAGGCGGTCGATCAAGCGCGGTGACGTGTTCGCGTCCTCCTCCGACCAGTCGCTGGAGTCCCACATCCAGATCAGCGAGATGGTGATGGAGCGGGCGCGGCGGCTGGTCGAGCTCGGCGAGGACGTGGTCGTGTTCATGGACTCCCTGACCCGGATGTCGCGGGCCTACAACAGCTCGCAGAAGGGCTCGGGTCGGATCCTGTCCGGCGGCATCGACGCCCGCACGATGGAGAAGCCGCGGCGGTTCTTCGGTTCGGCCCGCAACGTCGAGCACGGCGGCAGCCTGACGATCGTCGCCACCTGCCTGATCGACACCGGCTCGCGGATGGACGAGGTCATCTTCCAGGAGTTCAAGGGCACCGGCAACATGGAGATCGTGCTCGACCGCAAGCTCTTCGACAAGCGGATCTTCCCCTGCATCAACATCCCGCAGTCCGGGACCCGCAAGGAGGAGAAGCTCTACCCGCCCGAGCAGATCGAGAAGCTCCACCTGATGCGCCGGGCCCTGTCGGCCCTGTCGCCCGAGGCGGCGATGGAGCTGCTGCTGCAGAAGGTGCGCGAGTTCCCGTCCAACCAGCACTTCCTGTCCTCCCTGCAGCTGAGGTGAGCTTGAATCGAGAGGCGATCTCAGCTACCCTCGAGCGGGAGGGCGCATGACGGGTGTCGCCGAGCTCCGACTCACCGACCACCGGCTCGAACCGGTCGCGGAGAAAGTGCTCGCCGGAGCACGGCTCGACCGTGCGGACGGGCTCGCGGTGGCCACCACCGACGACCTGCTCGGGCGTCGGCCGGCTCGCCAACCTGGTCCGCGAGCGCCTCCACGGCGACGTCACCTACTTCAACATCAACCGCCACCTCAACCCGACCAACGTCTGCGTCGCCTCGTGCAGGCTGTGCGCCTTCTACGTCCCGTGGCGGGATCGCGAGCGGGGCTGGACCTGGACCGTCGAGCAGGCGGTCGAGGTGGCGGCGCGTGACCTCGACGAGACGGTCACCGAGCTGCACATCGTCGGCGGCCTCCACCCCAAGCTCAAGGTCGAGTACTACGAGGCAGCTGTTCCGGGCGCTCAAGAGCCGCTTCCCCTGGGTCCACCTCAAGGCGCTGACCATGGTCGAGCTCGACTTCCTCGCCTCGCTGGGCCGGACCACCGTGGAGGACGTGATCGCCCGGCTCGTGCGCGGCCGGCCTCGGCTCGTGCCCGGGCGGCGGCGCCGAGATCTTCGCGCCGCGGGTGCGCGAGCAGATCTGCGACCACAAGACCGACGGCGACCGCTGGCTCGAGGTCGCCCGCATCGGTCCACCGGGCCGGCCTGCGATCCAACTGCACGATGCTCTACGGCCACGTCGAGACGCGCCGAGGAGCGGGTCGACCACCTGCTCGCCCTGCGCGAGCTGCAGGACGAGACCGGCGGCTTCCAGTGCTTCATCCCGCTCGCCTTCCACCCCGCCAACACAGCCCTCGACACACCTGCCCCCGACCGGCGGCCGGCTCGACCTCCAGACCGTCGCCGCTGCGCCCGGCTGCTGCTCGACAACATCGCCGCACATCAAGGCCTACTGGATCATGCTCGGCGAGAAGGTCGCGCAGGTCGCCCAGCACTTCGGCGCCGACGACCTCGACGGCACCGTGATCGACGAGCGCATCACCTAGGCCGCCGGCGGCACCGCCGGCAGGGGCATGACCGCGCGCCCGCCTCGAGAGCCTGATCCGCGAGGCCGGTCGCACCCCCGTGCTCCGCGACACCCTCTACCGCCCCCTGACCGCGGTCGCGTGACCGGGCTCACCACCAAGACACCACGTCGAACTGAGAGGAGAGCGACGTCCACGAGCTCGGTCTCTCGTCGAGACCACTGAGAGGGCGGCCGGGCTCTGGAGACCTTGGACCTCTGGGCTCGCAGCCCGTTGAGCCCGTCGCAGTGCTTGGACTCTCTGGGCTACCGCCCAAACCCTCAGCCTCAAGTCCATCTCTTGGTGTCGTGGTGTCTTGGTGGGTGACTGACAGCGCTCTCGCCCCCCGGGCGCTTCACCCTTCGGGGGTGGGGACGGGAAGGTCGGGCGGGGTGGCCTCGCCGAGCACGAGGTCGAGGCCGGCCATCAGCCACGGCGTCAGCCGCGCCTCCCGGCAGACCGCGGCCGCGGTCGGCGAGAAGCGCGCCGCGGAGACCAGCAGTACCGCCAGCAGGAGGGCGCCGGCGACCCCGGCCACGGCGGCTCCGAGCAGGCGGTTGAGCCATCCCAGGCGCAGCGCCTCGAGGGTTCGCTCGAAGCCCCAGCCGGCGGCCCAGGCCACCAGGGTGCAGAGCACGACCGGAATCAGCCGACCGAGCACGGCGGCGAGCCAGTCCGGTCCCATCACGCCCGCGAGCTCGGCGCCGATGTCGTCCCCGGCCGCCACCGCCAGCCAGACCCCGGCCACCGCGCCGCCGAGCCCGAGCACCAGCCGCACCGCGCCGCGCCAGAAGCCGGCCAGGCTCACTCCGGCCCAGACCACGACCAACACCCAGTCGAGCAGGGTCATGGCAGCAGGCGCACCGTCAGGCGGAGGAAGTCGGCTTCGGTGAGCATTCCGACCAGCACGCCGCCCTCCTCGACCACCGGCAGGCAGCCGTACTTGTTCCGCATCAGGATGCGGGCCGCCTCCGCCACCGGCAGATCGGGCCCGACGGTCACCACGTTGTGGTGCATGAGCTCGTTGACCGGAATGGTGGCGAAGACCCGACGCTGCTCGCCGCTGTCGACGTCGGCAAAGACCGAGAACGAGGCCGCCAGAAGGTCGCGATGGGTGACCAGACCAACCAGCACCCGACCGCGGACCACCGGGAGGTGCCGGATCCGGCCGCGAGCCATGCACCGTTCGGCGTGCGCGAGCGTCTCGTCCTCGGTCAGCGTCACCAGCTCCCGGGACATCAGCTCGCGCACCTTCATGTGGCGCGGCATCGCGAACCTCCCAGCGTCAGTGTACCCTAGCGACAGCATGGTCCGGCGCGCACTTCCCGAGCCCGAACCCGATCTCCGGATCCGGTTGTCGGCGCCTGCCGTCCCGGCCTACGCGGCGGTGCTCGCGACCGCCACCGAGGTCCTCCTTGCCGGTCTGACCGACCAGCCCGACGCCATCGTCGCGGCGGTCCGTGAGGTCGCCTCGGCGATTCTCGGCGAAGGTCCTGCGAGCGGCCGGATCGAGATCCAGCTCACTCGGGCCGGGCAGGAGCTGACGCTTCACTACCCGCGCTCGAGAGGGCCCCAGCGGACCGCCGGGAGCGCATTCCGGGCGCTGGCGGACGAGGTGTCGTCGTCGGGCGGCGGTGTGACCCTGATCTGGAGGCTGCCTCAGCCGTGATGGCTTCGCGCAGCGAAGGCATCACATGGCGAGCCCGCCCGAGACGTTGAGCACCGTGCCGGTGATGTAGGAGGCGTCGGGGCCGGCGAGGAAGGCCACCGCGGCGGCGACATCCTCCGGCTCACCCAGCCGGCGGATCGCCAGCGAACCGAGCAGCGCCTCCCGCTGGGCCTCGGTCAGGCCCGCGGTCATCGCGGTCTGGATGTAACCCGGGGCGACGGCGTTCACGGTCACACCCCGGCTGCCGAGCTCGCGCGCGAGGCTCTTGGTGAAGCCGACCAGGCCGGCCTTGGCGGCGGCGTAGTTGGCCTGCCCGGGATTGCCCGTCAACCCGACCACCGAGGTCACGGTGATGATCCGACCCGAGCGTTGCCGCAGCATCACCTTGGCGACCGGCTGCGTGACGTGGAAGACGCCGTCGAGGTCGGCGGCCATCACCTCCCGCCACTCCGCGGGCTTCATGCGCACCAGGAGGTTGTCGCGGGTGATGCCGGCGTTGTTGACCAGCACGTCGAGGCGACCGTGCCGGCCATGGAGCTCGGCGACGGCCTCGGCGGCCCGCTCCGGGTCGGTCACATCGAGCTCGAGCGCCTCGCCGCCCCCGGAGCCGCCGCTTGTGATCGCCGCCAGGGTCTCGTCGAGCGCTGCACGATCCCGGCCGGCGCAGACGACGTGTGCGCCCTCGGCCGCCAGGCGGACCGCGATCGCCCGCCCGATCCCGCGACTGGCGCCGGTGACCAGCGCGACCTGTCCTTCGAGTCCGGCCATCGCACCCACCTCCTCAGACGAGCCGTTCGAGGGTCTCGCGGACGCCGTCCGCGGTCCCGGCCGCGAGGCAGGTGAGCTCGCGGTCGACCCGTTTGACCAGGCCCGACAGCACGGTCCCGGCGCCGACCTCGACGAAGGTGTCGAAGCCGTCGGCCGCCATCCGCCGGATGGTCTCCGTCCAGCGCACCGGGGCGTCGACCTGGCGCACCAGCCCGTCCCGGACCTCTGCCGCGGTGTGCACCGGGGCGGCGTCGACGTTCCGGTACAGCGGCATCGTCAGGTCGCTGAGCCGAAGCTCGGCGAGGGACGGCTCGAGCCCCCTGCGCGCGGGAATCATCAGCGGCGAGTGGAACGGCGCCGAGACCGGGAGCGGCAGCACCCGGCGCGCGCCGCGCTCGCTGCAGGTCCGCCGAGCGTGGTCGACGCCGGCCACCGAACCGGCGATGACCACCTGCCCGGGAGCATTGAAGTTCGCCGCCACTACGATCTCTCCCGACGCGGCCGCAGCCTCCTCACAGGCTGCCACCACCGCCTCGTCGGCGAGCCCGATCACCGCCGCCATCGCACCCTCGCCGACCGGCACCGCCTGCTGCATCAGCCGGCCCCGGAGCCGCACGGTGCGCAGGGCATCGTCGAGGCCGATGCCGCCGGCGGCGACCACCGCCGAGTACTCACCGAGGCTGTGGCCGGCAACCCCGTGAACCCTCAAGCCGCCTGCCACGAGCACGCGCCACGCGGCGATCGAGTGGGCCAGCAGCGCCGGCTGGGTGGTCTCGGTGAGCCTGAGGGCCTCGTCCGGGCCCTCCCAGCAGATCCGCGACAGCGACGTCCCGAGGGCGCGGTCGGCGGTCTCGAAGACCGCAGCCGCCTCGGGCCACTGCTCGGCGAGGTCACGGCCCATGCCGACCGTCTGGCTGCCCTGACCGGGAAACAGTGCCGCCGTGCGTGCCATGTCGTCCTCTCAGAATCGGAACAGCATCGAGGCCCAGGTGAAGCCGCCGCCGAAGGCCGAGGCGAGGACCAGGTCGCCGCGCTTCATTCGTCCCTCGGCCACCGCGTCCGCGAGCGCGAGCGGGATCGATGCGGCCGAGGTGTTGCCGACCCTCTGGACGTTGGTCATCACCTTTTCGTCCGGCAGCCCGAGCCGGGTGGCCACTGCCTGGAGGATCCTCATGTTGGCCTGGTGGGGTACGAACAGGTCGAGCTGCTCGACCCCGACCCCGGCCCGATCGAGGACCTCCTGGCTGAGCTCGGTGAGGGAGCGGACCGCCACCTTGAAGACCTCGTTGCCGCGCATCTTGATGAACGGCCGGCCCTGGTCGATCGACTCGCGGCTGTGGGGAGGAAAGCGGCAGCCGCCGCCGGGCATCGAGATCAGGTCGGCGTAGGTGCCGTCGGTTTTCCAGCCGAGCTGCAGGATGCCCTCCCCGGTCGAAGCGGGCTCCAGCACCACCGCGCCGGCCCCGTCGCCGAACAGGACGCAGGTCGAGCGGTCGGTCCAGTCGGTGTAGCGGGTCAGGCACTCGGCGCCGACCACCAGGATCCGGCGCGCGGCGCCGGTGGCGAGGAACTGGCGCGCGACGTTGACCGCGTAGACGAACCCGGAGCAGGCCGCGGAGAGGTCGAAGCAGGCCGCGTTGACGAGCCCGAGCCGAGGCTGCGCGATCGCCGAGGTGGCCGGAATCGGCTGCTCGACCGTGGCTGTGGCGAGAATGAAGAGATCGATCGACTCCGGCTCGACTCCGGCGTCGGCCATCGCCGCCTTGCCGGCCCGCTCGACCAGCTCCACCAGCGCCTCGCCCTCGGCCACCACGTGCCGCTCGCGGATGCCGGTGCGGCTCGTGATCCACTCATCGCTGGTCTCGACCATCGCCTCGAGGTCGTGGTTGGTGAGCACCTTCTCGGGCAGGTACGCCCCCAGTCCCGTGATCTTCGCGGTTCGCGCGAAGCCGTCGTGCATGATCAGTCGCCCTCCGTCTCATCGGGTCTCACCGGCGCCTCGGCCAGCTTCTCGCGAATCCGGTCGATCACCCCGCTCGCGGCGTAGGACGAGGCCGCCCGGATGGCACTGCGGATCGCGCGCGCCGAGGACCGGCCGTGCCCGATCAGGCACGCGCCGTTGATGCCCAGCAGAGGCGCCCCTCCGTACTCGGTGTAGTCTACCTTCTGCCGCAACCGAAGAAAGGCGCCCTTCGCCATCAGCAGCCCTGCGCCGTAGACCGGCGACTGGCGGACCTCATCCATCAGGGCCTTGATCACGAGCTCCCCCAGACCCTCCGCGGCCTTGAGGATCACGTTGCCGGTGAAGCCGTCACACACCACCACGTCGACGTCGCCGGTGAAGATGTCGTTGCCTTCGACGTTGCCGATGAAGCGGATCCCGGTCCCGGCGAGGAGCTGGAACCGCTCCCGCACCCGTCGGCCCCCTTTGCTCTCCTCCTCGCCGATCGACATCAGGCCGACCCGGGGGTCGTCGACCCCGAGCACGGTCGCGGCGTAGCACTCTCCCATCACAGCGAACTGCATGAGATGGCCCGGCTTGCACTCCACCGTCGCGCCCACGTCGAGGAGCAGCGTGTGCCCGGAGCGCCGCGGCAGCAGGGCCGCCAGCGCGGGCCGCTCGACGCCCTGGATCATGCCCAGGCCGGACCGGGCGGCAAGCCAGGCCGCTCCGGTGTTGCCGGCGGTGACCATCGCCGCGGCATCGCCCTCGCGCACCAACCGTGCACAGACGTTGAGTGACGACTGCCGCTTGGAGCGCAGCACCACTGCTGGGTTCTCGTCCATGCCGACGACGTCGGGGGCGTCGACGACCTTGAGCCCTTCCGGGAGAGTCCGGAAGAGCCCGAGCTCTCGCCGCACGCGGCGGATCGGGCCGACCAGCTTGACCGGGATTCCAAACTCTTTGACCGCCGCCAGCGCGCCCTCGACGGTCGCGCGCGGAGCGCCGTCGCCTCCCATGGCGTCGACCGCGATCGCCAGTGGGCGGGCCGCCACTCAGGCCTCCGCCGCCGGCGCCCTCCGGGTCACGCGACGCTCCTGGAGCAGGCGGTCGGTCGGAGCTCCACGCCGGCGGATTCGGCTCGCACCATGCTGATCAGTCGAGGTTCTCGACCTCGACCACCTGACGGCCCTTGTAGCTTCCGCAGTGAGGACACACCTGGTGGGGCGGCTTGGGCTCGAAGCACGAGGTGCACAGGCTCCAGCCGGGCGGCACCAGGGCGTGGTGTGACTGCCGCTGCTTGCGACGCGTCCGGGAGATCCGGTTCTTCGGGTTCGCCATCTTCTCGCTCCGTTCGTAGTGGGCTCAGGAGGGCCGTCCGGTCAGCCCCTGCAGGGCCTCCCAGCGGGGGTCGCTCTCCGGCTCGCAGCCGCAGGCCTCGGGCCGGTTGCGGTTGGCGCCGCAGGTCGGACACAGCCCGGCACAGTCGTCTCGGCAGATGGTCCGCATCGGCAGGGCCAGGAGGACCTGCTCTGCGGCCAGCTCGTCCAGGTCGAGCCGATCGTCCCCGAGGACCACACGATCGAGCTCCTCGTCAGCGAGCTCGAGCTCGTCGGTGTCGACCTGCGGCTCGATGGTTCGGACCAGCTCGATTCGGAAAACTTCGCTCGAGCGCCACGGGACAGGGTCGAGGCACCGCACGCAGACCAGGTGCCCCTGGACCTCGAGCCTGCCGTCGACCACGAAGCACGAGCCCTGCGAGCGCACGACCCCCTCGAGGCGGACGCTCATCGGCGAGGCCACCTGGTCGGCGTCGAGACGCTCCGCCGGAATCTCCACCTCGGTGCGGAAGTCCTGCGGCTCTGCGTCGATGCGGGACAGGTCGATCGTCACACACCCCTCCCGGGCGCGAATGCGAAGTATAGCACCGAGCCGGGGGGCGTCAATGACGGGCGGAGCCGCCGAGACGCAGGGTGAGCGCGACCGGATCGGAGCTCGCCGCGAGCGCGAGGGTGAACACTCCCGAGCCGAGCGCCACCACCGACACGACGGTCCAGGCCGTTCCGCCGACCATCGGCAGCAGGCGGATCGTCAGCAGCACGGCCACTCCGACCAGCACCTCCGCCGACGGCGGAGGAATTCGGCGCAAGATCCTGCGGAGCACCACGGCGCCGAGCGCGGCGCCGAGCACCGCAAGCCCGACCGCCTTGACCGCGAGGAACAGCAGCCACAGCCCGGTGGCAAGGGGGACGCCGACCGCCGGCCCGAGCCCGAGGGACGCAACCAGGGCGGCCACCAGGGTGATCCACGCGAGCGCGCCCAACACCACGGCCCGCCACCCGAGCCGCGGCACGAGCTCTGCGTTGGCGCGTACGGGGAACGGGAACAGCAGCGCGAGCCCGGTGGTGATGAGCAGCCAGCCGCCCGCGGTCAGCAGCCGGACCGCAGCCGCGGTGGCAGTGCCCGGCACCTGGTCGGGGTGGGTGGTCAGCGCCGCCAGAGAGCGGATGGCGATCACTCGCCCGTCCACCACGGCGGCGGGATCGGCGTCGACCCGGCCGAAGACCGCGATCACGTGCCCGTGCACCCTCGCTCCCGGACCGAGCCGGACGTCGCCGCCGAGCGCGACCACGTCCCCGGCAACCTCGTCGTCGACCACGATGTCGGAGACGAACGCCGCCCGCCCGGGCGCGGCCGCCGCCGCAGGCAGCGCCGCAATCAGGAGGCCCGCGAGGACCAGGGCCCGGGTCAGCGCCCGCGACGCCATGCGGTTTCCGGCGCCCATCTCCGGACCGCGAGCACGAGGCCGCCGAGCCCGGCGAGCGCCACCAAGGACGCACCCGCCGTCACACCGGGCGGCAGGGTCGCACCCACCGTCCTGGAGAGTGCGAGCAGGGTCGCGGTCCAGTCGGAAGCTGCACCGAGCACGGCCAGCACACCGCCGGCGGCCATCCGGGGCAGATGGGTCACGAGACTCCCGCCGGGCACGCCGCCCGCGAGAACGGCACCGGCGGCGGCGATCAGGAACGAGACCGCCACCGGGATCAGGGACCACACCGTGCGGCGCCACCTCCTCGGCGGCAGGGCGGCCATCACCGCCTGCTCGAGCCCGTGCGGCGCCGCCGGGACCGCCGCCTCGAGGAGGGTCGCGAGAGTCCGCTCGCCGCGGGCCGCCACCGCGCACGACGGGCACCCAGCGACGTGCTCGCGCACCTCGGCCGGCAGCTCGTCGAGTCGGCCGGCAGCCACCATCACCAGCTCCTGGATGTCCGAACAGCGGCTCGTCATGGGACGCCTCCTCTCGCGCCAGCCTACAGGAAGCTGGCCAGGGCATTCCGTAATACGGTGTGGGCCCTGAAAAGTTTGTTCTTCACGGTACCGATCGGCATGCCCTTGAAATCCGCGATCTCCTGATAGCTCAGGCCGGCGAAGTGGCGCAGGAGGATCAGCTCCCGGTACTCCGGCCGGAGCCCGTTGATGGCCTGGCGGAGCTCGTCGGCGAGCACCTGGTTTTCGAAGTGCTCGAGCGGGTCCTTGCCTCCGTCCGAGACCATCAGCTCGATCTCGTCGCCGTCGGAGTCCTCGCGGATCAGGGGCACGGTCTGGATCCGGCGCCGTCGGAGCTGGTCGATGCCGAGATTGTGGCCGATCCGGAACAGCCAGGTGGAGAAACGGTACTGGGGGTCGAAGCGGTGGAGCGCCGACCAGGCCCGGAGGAAGGTCTCCTGGGCCAGCTCCCGGGCGAGCTCGAGATCGCCGACCAGCTGGGCGAGAAATGCCGTCAGCCGCCGCTGATAGCGCCGCACCAGCCGCGCGAACGACGCCTCGTCGCCCTCGACAGCCAGCGCGACCAGGCTCTCGTCGGTCGGTTTGACCACCCGCTCCCCCCGTTGACGGGTCATTCTACTTACCGCAGCGGCACGACGCGACCGTGGCCGAGCCCGACGGGCATGAAAACGCCGACGGTCGACGCGACCGCCGGCGCGAAGGTTCGGGCGCCGCCCGGCGATCAGCCGAGGTCGGAGAGGATCGCCTGCGCGGTGGCCGCTTCGGGATCGTCCGGGGTCAGCTCGAGGAAACGGCGAAGGTGTCGCTTCGCACCGTCGACGTCGCCCTGGTTCAAGAGCACCAGGCCCATCGTGTAGTGCGCCCTGGCGTGGTCGGGATTGCTGGTGAGCACCTGCTCGAGCAGGCCCTTGGCCTCGGCAGCCTTGTCGGTGTTGAAGAGGTCGACCGCCTGCTGGTAGAGCCCGGTCGCCGCCCACTGCGGGTCGGCGGCGGCGAGGGCCGCCAGAGCCGCCTGCGCACCCTCAACGTCACCTGCGGCACGAGCGGCGCCGTAGCGGATCTGCATCGCGCGAACATTGGTGGGCTCGCGACTCAGCACCTCCTCCGTCATCCTGGTCGCCGCCGCCGGCTGACCGTCCTGGAGGTACAGCGCCCCCAGCGCCAGATAGGCCGGCACCAGATCGGGGTCGAGCATGATGACCTGCTCGAACTTCTCCTTGGCCTTCACGGTGTCGCCGGTGTTGTAGGCGTCGGCGCCCTCGTTGAAGAGGCGCTTCGCCGCCGCTCCGCCGCCGCCCGCGGCCTTGAGCGCGGCCGCCGCTTCAGCCGCCTTGTCGGAGTCGCCGACCTGGCGATAGGCCTCGAAGCGGATGTGCAGCGCCCGGAAGTCGGACGGGTCGAGCTCGAGTGCCTTCTCCGCCATCCGCGCAGCCTCCGCGTACTGGTTGCGCTGGAGGGCCACGCTGGCGAGGCCGGTATAGGGCGCCGCCATCGTGGGGTCGAGCTGGGAGGCCTCGCGGAAGCGGGCCTCGGCCTGCTCGAGGTGACCGCCCGCCTGCGCGTCGGCGCCTTCGTTGTAAGCGATCGCGGCCCGCGACAGACCCCCGCCACCGGTGCCCGCACCCGGCTCGCCGCCTTCCGCCGGGGCCACCGCACCCTGGCCCTCCGACGGCTTGAGCATCGTGAAGTCCTTGGTCGAGAACCCGCCGACGCTGGCCTTGATCCGGTCGACCAGGGTCAGGTAGCCCTGCTTCTCGAGGCGGATGTCGTAGGTCAGCGTGGCGTCGGCCACGGCGATGGTGTACTTGCCCCTCTTGTTGGTCGTCTTGACCATCGAGAACGTGCTGAGCTCCGGGGTCGTGACCGTGATGGTCACGTCCGGAAGCGGGTTGCCGGCGGAGTCGGTGACCGTTCCGGTGGCTCGTCCCATCGCCTGAGCGGACGCCGGCACGGCGGCGCCGAGGGCAACGGCGAGCCCGAGCAGAACCATGAGGGTCCGCGTCGTCGAGCGCATGGTGACCTCCCGCGACCGCAGTCTTTCGTGCACCCGGCGCTCGCGAGCCGCCGTGCGCGAACCGCGGTCCCGCGCCATCCTACCAAGGATTGTGGGAAAGTTCACGAGGGCGCACGGGGTTGCCGAAGGAACAAGAAAGGACCCCGGCTGGCGCCGGGGCGTGAGTGGGACGAACGTGGAGGTCTCGTGATGTGGAGGGTGCTCTCATGGCACCCGTCTCGTTGTCGAAGTTGAAGATCGTTCCCGATCGCCGCTCTGCCCACAGTCCTGGGACGAGCTGCCGCGAGCCGGGGACGACCCGCGATCCGGCCAGGATCGGCCCATCGGCCGGCTCACCTTCGGCAAGCGCACCACGGGCGGGACCAGTCCCGGGGACGCTGAAAGCCCGGCGGTGTCCGGCCGTCAGGTCAGCAGCCGCTCCACCTGTGGGCGATAGGTCCGGCTGAGGCTCAACCGCTCGCCGTCGCGAAGGATGACCGCGTAGTCGCCGTGGAACCACGGGGTGATCTCGCGCACCCGGTCGAGGTTGACCACGATCGAGCGGTGGATCCGCAGGAAACGGTCCGGGTCGAGGCGCTCCTGAAATGCCGCCAGGGTCGAGCGCATCGTATGGGTCGTGCCGCGGGCGTGGATCCGGACATAGTTGCCGGACGCCTCGACCCAGTCGATCTCCGCGGTGCGCAGCAGCACGATCCTGCCGTCGTGGCGCAGCGCGACCTGGTCGACGAACGTACGCTTGCCGTCGAAGGACTCGAGCAGACCGAGCAGGCGCGCCTGCACCTCCTGGTCGAGGCCCTGGCGGCGGGAGCGGACCCGGTCGAGGGCGCGGGCGAGGCGGTCGCGGTCGAACGGCTTGAGCACGTAGTCCACCGCCTCGAAATCGAAGGCGCGGTGGGCGTAGGCGCCGAACGCGGTGACGAAGACGACCGCCGGCCGGTACTCTGCGGAGATCGCCTCCAGGACCTCGAACCCGTCCATGCCCGGCATCTCGATGTCGAGGAAGACGAGATCAGGGCGGACCGCGAGGATCGCATCCACCGCCTCGGCGGCGCAGTCGTGCTCGCCGACCACTCGCACGTCCCGGTGCTCACCGAGCAGCCGGCGCAGCCGCGAACGCGCGAGCGCCTCGTCGTCCACGATCACCGCGCGGATCAGCGCGAATCGTGTCGCCATGCTGTCTCATCCCCCTGCGGTGAGGTACGCAGCGGCAGATTGAGGGTTGCGGCGAAGCGGCCGTCGTCGAGGCGGTGCAGGCGGAGCTCGTGGTCGTCGCCGTAGAGCTGCTCGAGCCGCTCGCGGGTGGCTGAAAGCCCGACCCCCGACTGGCGTTGGGTCGAGCCGGCGTAAGGGTCCTCGGGACAGTCGTTGACCACGGTGAGCTCGAGGCGCTCACCCCGCTGAGCCGCCACCAGGCGGATCCTGCCGCCGCCCGGTCGCACGGCCACGCCGTGCACCACTGCGTTCTCGACCAGGGGCTGAAGCGACATGCTCGGAACCAGCGCGGTCAGCAGCTCGTCCGGAACGACGATCTCGGTGCGCAGCCGGTCCCCCCAGCGCTGGCGATGGATCGCCAGGTAGTGGAGGACGATCTCGAGCTCGGCCTCGAGCTCGACCTCCTGCCTGTCGGCGGAAGCAAAGGCCTGGCGCAGCAGCGTGCTGAGACCGGTGACCATCGCCTCCGCCCGGTCCGGATCCTCGTGGAGCAGCTCCGCAATTCCGTTCAGGGTGTTGAACAGGAAGTGCGGGTTGAGCCGCGATCGAAGGGCCTCGAGGCGCGCCTGGGCGAGCAGGCGCTCGAGGCGCACCGCCCTCAGCTCCCGCGCCTTGGAGCGGCGGAACTGAATCGCGGCGTTGGCGGTCGCCAGCACGACCAGTGGCGGGAGCAGCAGGGTCCGGGTCTTGAGTACGCCGACCAGCAGCATCCCGTCCAGGAAACCCATCGGCTGGAGTCCGGCGAAGGCGTCGAGGGCAACCATGAGCCCGGTGCTCGTGACCAGGAAGACCAGCATGGCGGCGGTTCCCACCGCCAGGTGGACCGCCAAGCGGCGGAGCCAGCTCTTGCGCTCGAACGGATACCGCTCCACCACCATCACCAGAAGCGGCGTCAGCAGCATCCAGAGGTAGGCGTCCGCAAATCCCTCGAGCAGCGCTCCCTGGACCGTCATCGCGGTCCCGAAGCGCCTGGCGAGCAGAAGCTCCTGGGCGGCGAAGATCGATCCGACCGCCGTCCACGCCACCAGGTTGACGACCAGCCGGGGCCGCACCGCCCATCCGGCCGGTCCCGGGCCGGCCCTCCGGGACCATCCCCGCCGACGGATGCCGTCCACCGAGGGGTCTCCCCCCGCCGGCGGCGGCGCGGGTCCCTCGGACCCCCGGGCGGACCGCGGCGGGTCGTCGCCGCTGCGAGAGCTCCCCCGACCCGGCCCGCCGCCGAGGAGCTGGTCGAGGACGAGGTCAGATCCTGACACCGACAGCGCCGCCGACCCTCCCGGCGCCGGATCCGGCCGACGGTTGTGGTCGGCCTCGAGCGCCCGCTGCGGAGTGAAGGTGGGAAGCACGTCGCGCGACCTGTTCACGGAGCCCTGGCTGTCGACGAAAGACGAGACGAGGTCGTTGCCTTCGGCTTCGTACGGCGTGCTCGACGAGAAGTTCTGGAGCTGCGGGTCGTTCCGGAGATGACGGCGGTCCGCCCGAGTGGGTCGCATCACCCGCTGATCAGGAACAGGCTCTCGTGCGAATGCGAGCCCGAGATGGCAGTGTCGCCCGAGGGCCCGGTGGTGTGCACCCCCGCGGCGAGGGCCACGGCGTTGGCCACGTCGCGCGGGATGGGCAGCTCTTCCATTTCGTCCCCCTCGTACGGTCTCCGCCGCGGTTGCAGCACGCGACGAAGCCGGTTGGATGGTGTGTCGCGCCCCGAGTGGGGCCGCACCTCACCTCCGCACACCTTCACTGTGGTGCGGGCACCTCCTTTCAAGCTCGATGTCGGGTGTGTTGTGTGGACGGCCTGGTACTGCGGTCTTCGCGGGGCTCCCGCGCGCCGCTCAATCGGCCGTCGTCTCGATCTCCCCTCTACCGTTTCGACGGGTCACCCAGGCGCCTGCGTCACCTCCGATCGCAGCTCTGACGGTGGGAGAAGCAGGACACGTGCCAGGTTCAGGTTCCGGAAACTGATGCAAGGACCGTTGCCGCGGGGAGCTGCATCCGAGCGACCGTCCGCGGGCGTCTCGAAAACCGGACACATGGTCAGGAGTGTCACGATTCGGTCACGGCTCGGGCGCGAGGGATCGGCGGGGCATGAAAAAACCCCGGGGCCTGTGCCCCGGGGCGAGTCTCAGTGAAGTGGAGAGAAGCTAGAACCGCAGGCCGAGCGAGACCCGGAAGGTCCGCGGGGCCTGGTAGTGGGTTGCGCTGGTGGGCTGACCGAAGCGTGAGCCCTTGTCCCAGTTGACGCCCTCGACGGGGGTGTCGGTGAACGGGTTGAAGTGGGCGTAGCCGTTGCGGTAGTCGAGCACGGTGGTGTTCACGGTGGTCACCGCCTGCTCGTCGAAGAGGTTGATCATCTCGGGCTGGATGAAGAACTCGAGGTCGACGCCCGCGATCGGGAGGAAGAACGAGTAGTTCAAGGAGATCGAGGTGCTGTGCACGTCGTCGGTCTTGAACGCGCCGCGCGGGGAGAAGTAGTAGGTCACGTTGGTCGGGCGGTTGTGGTAGCCCGGGTTGGTCACGTACAGCGAGCTGCGCACGGTGCCGGTGGCCTGGTACGGCGTGCCCGAGGAGTAGCTCTCGAGCCAGCTGAAGCTCAGGTTGTGGCGGCTGGTGGACACGATGTCCCAGGTCATGAAGCCACGGATCTTGTGCCTCTGGTCGATGGCGAGCGGGCCGCTCGGGTTCGACCACGACACGTCGCGGTACTCGGGGTAGTAGTCCGGGTTGTTCGAGCTGGTGATCGGGCCCGAGCCCGAGGTCTCACCGTCGAAGTTACCGTACGCCTGCGACCAGGTGTAGTTGCCGCCGACGCTCAGGCGGTCCGACAGCCGGTACTGGGCCGCCAGCGTCACGCCGTGGTAGGTCCGCTCGTTGTAGCTCGAGTTCCGAATGTACCCGAGGTCGACGAGGCCGAAGCTCTGCCCGAGGGCGGTGAGCTCGACGTCGCCGGTGCCAAGGGTCACGATCGTCTCGTACAGGTCCTTGAACTCGCGGAAGGTGTAGTCAGCGCGGAAGATGCCGCGGGTTCCGAGGCGCTTGGTGGTTCCGATCGAGAACTCCTCGGCGTAGGGCGAGCCGAGCGAGCCCTGGATCAGGCGGTTCTTGCCGGGCACGTCGACGCCGTAGGGCCCGAAGTCGCCGTTGTAGGCGGTGCCGCAGTTGCCGTCGGCATCGCAGAACTCGTTGAAGAAGTAGTCGAACACGAACTGCAGGGTCTCCTGCGGGCCGAGGCAGTCCACGCCGGGGGTGCAGCCCACGTTGATGTCTGGGCCGTCGTAGAACCAGATGAACTGCGCCGGCTGGCCGCCGGGCGACTGGTTGGCCACGTTGCCGGTGTTGGCGAGGACCATCACGTAGTTGGCATAGCTGAAGTTGAAGGTCCAGTCGCCGTCACCCTTCGGGTCCCAGCTCACGCCGAGGCGCGGGCTGACCTTGGAGTCGTCGGAGACCTTCGCGCCGACCGAGTTCTTGCCGTCGTTCTTGTCGTAGCGGAAGCCGATGTTGAACGACCAGTTCTCGTTGTAGCGCCAGGAGTCGTTGACGAAGATCGAGTCGACCTGCATCTCGGCGCCCTGGGAGATCTCGAGGATCGGGTACCAGTCGTAGTCGGCGGAGAAGGTGTCGCCGCCGTACACGATCGGGTACCAGTCAGAGCCGCTGTAGCCGAACTCGGTGGCCGAGAACCACCAGTCGGAACCGGACTGGTGGTTGTTCGAGTCCAGGTAGTCCACGAAGTGGTCGTACCCGAACACGATGTCGTGCGAGCCCGCCGCGGCGGTGGTCAGGAAGTAGGAGCCCTTGACGAGGTAGTTCTCGTTGTTGCGCTTCTCGTCCTCGCACACGCCGCAGAAGATCGGCGCGTTGCCGACGTCCCCGTTGGTGTTGTCGTACATCACGGTGCCGCGGATGATGTCGGTGAAGCGGCTGCCGGACTGCACGAAGGTCAGCTTGCGCTCGGACCACTGCGCCTCAATCAAGAAGTTCTCGGTCAGCACGCCCGTGTAGTTGAACGCGGTCAGCTCCTCGGGGATCGAGCGGTCGTAGACCGAGTCGCCGATGTCGACGATGTCGAGCGACGGGAAGTAGTAGTTGGTCCACGAGCGGTCGCGCTTGATGTAGGAGCCGACGATGCGGTGCGAGGCCGACGGCGAGAGGGTCAGCTTGTCCTCGTAGCGCTCCTCGGTGATCCCGCGCGGGAAGTTGATGATGAAAGCCGGGTCCGGGTTGTAGGTCTGCCCGGTGAGGCTCTGGGAGTTGTCACGGCCGGCGACGAAGAACCAGATCTTGTCCCGCCACAGGAAGCCGCCGAGGGTGGCCTCGTAGGTCTTGTCGAGCTCGTCCTGCTGGGTCGTGGTGAGCGGGGTCTTCGACTCCCACTTCTCGTTCTGCAGGTTGACCCGGAAGGAGCCCGAGAACTCGTTGCCGCCCGACTTGGTGATCATGTTGACCACGCCGCCGGCGAACCGGCCGTACTCGGCCGACACGCCCGAGGTCGAGGTCGTGGTCTCCTGGATCGCGTCCTCGATGAACAGGTTGGTCGCCTGCCCGCGGACGTTCTCGTTGACCACCACGCCGTTGATCAGGAACAGGTTCTCGTACGACTGCGCGCCCGAGATGGTGATGTTGTTCGACGGGCCGGTGGTGTGCACGCCGGGGGCGAGCGCGACCGCGTTGTAGATGTCACGCGGCACCGGCAGCTTCTCCATCGTCTTGTAGTCGATGGTGGTCGAAGCCTGGGTGTTGGTGCTGATGGTCTCGTAGGACCCGGTGACGACGATCTCTTCCTGCATCGCCTCGGGGTACATCACCGCGTCGACGGTCTTGGCCTGGGCGACCGAGACCTTGACCGGGATCTCGAGGGTGCGGAAGCCGTCGAGGGTGAAGCTCACGGTGTAATCACCGGGGGGCAGCAGGCGGAACAGGTAGTCGCCGTTGCCCGCGGTGACCGCCGAGCGCTGGCCCTGCAGCGCCGGCGACGCCACGGTCACCATCACGCCGGGCAGTGCCTTGCCCTCGTAGGAGACGTTGCCCGTGACCGTGCCGGTCGGCAGCTGCGCGAGCGCAGGCGCTGCCACCAGCGCGATCCCGAGCACCAGAAAGATGAATGACTTCAGTCGCATCGCAGTACCTCCTCGTTCGTCAAAAAATTCGAGGCGTTCAGCCTCAGTCAGAAAACGCTTCGTTGGGGAAGGACCTCCCGATCCGTCCCATCGGACCCACGATGGCTCGAACCCTTCCGCGACGCATGGCCCGGAATCCTCCCTTCGCGCCACGCAGGACTACGCGGAGACATCGCACTCGATGACACGAGCACGTATTGTGCCAGCATTCTCCCAACTGTCAAGGCGGGTTTTCTTGAGAACACCGCTCAACGTACGGCTTCCCGGCCGGCGCGTCCGGTTTCTCGGATAGTTTCGTCTCTCCAGACCGGCGGGTCGTCCCACGTGGGACCCGTCTCGTCCCTTCGCTCGGTGGACCGCAGAACCCACCCTCATTCGAGCTCGACCAGGACGGTGCCGGCATCGACGGTGGCGCCCGCCTCGACGTGGACCGCGCTCACGGTCCCGGCGCGCTCGGCGATGAGCTCGTTCTCCATCTTCATCGCTTCGAGCACGACCAGGGAGCGGCCGACCTCGACCTGGTCGCCGACGGCGACCCGCACCGCGACCACCTTGCCCGGAATCGGCGCCTCGACCCGGCTCGCGCCCGAGCCCGGCCCGCCGGCATTGGCCTCCATCGCCTCCACCGGGGTCAGCACCCGGAACGCGAACTCCCGCTCTCCGATCGCCACCCGAAGCTCGCGCCGCGGTCCCTGATGGAAGGTGACCTGGAAGCTGCGACCGTCGTCGTACCTCAGCGACGCCAGCGAGCCGTCGAGGGCGACCAGCTCGACCTGCTGGCGGCGCCCGTCGCGCACGACCCGGAAGACGTCGCCGACCCGCTCCACCTCGACCTCGTGCTCGCCGGACGCGCCGCGGACGATCCACCTCATCTCGGGAACCTCCCGTGCATGTCGCGCAGACCCGCCTCCCACCAGCCGGCCGCCGCGGCGTGCGCGAAGGGGTCGCCCGAGATCCGGCCCGCGCGCAGGGTCGCGAGGCAGGCCGCCGCCACCACCGCGGCCTCCTCGGCGGCCGGGTCCTGGCGCCCGTGCAGCTCCTCGAGCCGATGGCTCGAGAGCAGCTCGTCGAGGAACGCGGTGTGGAACTCGGCGCGGCGGAACTCGTCCATGTCGACCAGCGCGCGGAACAGGGGCAGGGTGGTGGCGATGCCGCCCACGTGGTACTCCTGGAGCGCACGACCGAGGCGGTTGATGGCGGCCTCGCGATCCGGCGCCCACACCACCAGCTTGGCCAGCATGGGATCGTACTCGAGGGGCACGACCCCACCCTCGAGGACTCCCGAGTCGACCCGGACCCCGGGCCCGCTCGGACGCTGGAGGTGAGTGATCCGGCCCGGGCTGGGCGCGAAGCCCTTGAGGGGATCCTCGGCGTAGACCCGGCACTCGATCGCGTGCCCGCGCGGCACCAGGTCCTCCTGGCGCCATGACAGGGGCTCGCCGAGCGCGATCCGGATCTGCTCCCGCACCAGGTCGACCCCGTACACCTCCTCGGTGATCGGGTGCTCGACCTGGAGCCGGGTGTTCATCTCCAGAAAGTAGAAATGCGCGTCGGGGTCGAGCAGGAACTCGACCGTGCCCACCGAGTGGTACCCGGCCCGGCGGGTCACTGCCACCGCCGCCTCGCCGAGCCGGCGGCGTAGCTCCGGCGTCGACCACCGGTGACGGACACTCCTCGAGCACCTTCTGGTGGCGCCGTTGGATCGAGCACTCGCGCTCACCGACCGAGACGGTCCTGCCCTCGCGGTCGGCGGCGATCTGGACCTCGATGTGACGGGGACGGTCGACCAACCGCTCGACATAGACCCGCCCGTCGCCGAAGTACGCCTCGCCCTCGGACTGCGCGCGGTCGTAGGACGCCGCGAGGTCCTCTCGTCGCCGGACCACCCGCATGCCCTTGCCGCCCCCGCCGGCGACCGCCTTGAGCAGCACCGGGAGGCCGTGCTCGGCGACGAAGGCCTCGAGCTCGGTGAGCGCCTCGAGCGGCTCCATCAACCCCGGTATCACCGGCGCTCCGGCGGCGGCCGCGAGCTTGCGGGACTCGGTCTTGGAGCCCATCAGACGGATCGCGTCGGGCGGAGGTCCGACCCAGGTCAGCCCGGCATTGCCGACCCGTTCCGCAGCGACGGCGTTCTCGGCCAGGAAGCCGTAACCCGGATGCACCAGGTCGGCGCCGCTCGACTGCGCCACTTCGAGCACCCGGTCGAGGTCGAGATAGCTGGAGCGCGCCGGCGCCGGGCCGACCGGGAACGCCTGGTCGGCCATCAACACGTGCGGTGCGAGCCGATCCACCTCGGAGTAGATCGCCACCGTCTCGAGGCCCATCTCGCGGCAGGCGCGGATGATCCGCACCGCGATCTCGCCCCGGTTCGCGATCAGGAGCTTCATCGCGGCACTCCTCTCACAGCGGGATGTTGCCGTGCTTCTTGGGCGGCATCCAGTCGCGTTTGGTCGCCAGCAGGGCGAATGCAGCCACCAGCTTGCGGCGCAGGGATCGCGGGTGGATGACCTCGTCGAGGTAGCCGAGCTCGGCGGCCACGAACGGGTTGGCGAACTTCTCCTGGTACTCGCCGACCATCCGGGCGCGGGCGGCCTCGGCGTCGTCCGCGTTGACGATCTCGCTCCGATAGAGAATGTTGACCGCACCCTGAGGCCCCATCACCGCGATCTCGGCGGTCGGGAAGGCGTAGTTGACGTCGGTCCGGATGTGCTTTGAGCCCATGACGCAGTAGGCGCCGCCGTAGGCCTTGCGGGTGATCACCGTGACCTTGGGCACGGTGGCCTCGGCGAGCGCATAGAGCAGCTTGGCTCCGTGGCGGATGATGCCGCCCCACTCCTGGGCGGTTCCGGGCAGGAACCCCGGAACGTCCTCGACGATCCACAGCGGCACGTTGAAGGCGTCGCAGAAGCGCACGAAACGGGCGCCCTTGACCGAGGCGTTGATGTCGAGCACGCCGGCGAGGTGGTTGGGCTGGTTGGCGATCACGCCGACCGGGCGCCCGCCGATCCGGATGAACCCGACCACCAGGTTGCGTGGCGAAGTGCTCGTGGACCTCGAGCAGCTCGCCCTCGTCGGCGACCCGGCGGATCAGCTGCTTGATGTCGTAGGGCTTGTTCGGATCGGTCGGCACGAACTCGTCGAGGTCGGTGAGCTCCCGGTCGAAGGGGTCGTCGTTCGCGGTCACCGGAGGCTGCTGCATGTTGTTCGAGGGCAGGAAGGACAGCAGGCGGCGGATCTGCGCGAGGCACTCGGTGTCGGTGCCGGAGGCGAAGTGCGCCACCCCCGAGACCGAGTTGTGGGTCATCGCGCCGCCCAGCTTCTCCTTGGTCACCTCCTCGTGGGTCACCGTCTTGATGACCTCGGGACCGGTGACGAACATGTAGGACGACTGCTCGACCATGAACACGAAGTCGGTGATCGCCGGCGAGTAGACCGCGCCGCCGGCGCAGGGCCCCATGATCGCCGAGATCTGGGGGATCACGCCCGACGCGACGGTGTTGCGCAGGAAGATGTCGGCGTAGCCCGCGAGCGAGGCCACCCCCTCCTGGATCCGGGCGCCGCCGGAGTCGTTGAGACCGACCACCGGGGCTCCGACCTTCATCGCCAGGTCCATGATCTTGCAGATCTTGCGCGCGTTCGCCAGCGACAGCGAGCCGCCGAACACGGTGAAGTCCTGGGCGAAGACGAAGACCGGCCTTCCGTCGACCCGGCCGTGGCCGCAGACCACGCCGTCGCCCGGAACCCGGCGCTGCTCCATCCCGAAGTCTCGGCAGTCGTGCTCGACCAGGGCGTCGACCTCCTCGAAGCTGCCCTCGTCGAGGAACAGCTCGACCCGCTCGCGCGCGGTCAGCTTGCCCTGCTCGTGATGACGTGCGATGCGGTCCTCACCGCCGCCCCGACGATTCGCGGCGAGGCGTTCCTCGAGCTTCTCGGCCACCCTCCGGCTCATGCGGCCTCTCCCCCTCCGGGCACCCCCGGCCGTGCGGACATCCGCGGCATTGTATCCCCACCCGTACAACCCTCCGAACCCAATCTCGAATCGGCGCCCGCGGGCCGCAGCCCGGCAGCGGATGCGAAACGGCGCTACCATCCCTGCGTGGTCGCCGCCGATCCCTCCTTCGACCCACGCTGGCTGGACGGTCTCGCCGCCGCCTGCGGCGCCCGGGACCGCCGGCCGCCGCGTCTCGAGGACCTCTACCTCGAGCGCCGGCTCGAGGTCAGGGTGTCGGTCGCTGCCGGCGCGGCCCGCGCCGAGGAGATCCGGACCGCCGGCACGGCCGCCCGGTGGCGCTTCCCCTCCCGGGTGGTGAACCACTCGGCGGCCGGCACCTCCCCGGCGGTGGTCGCCCGGCTGCTCGGGCGGTGGGGCGGCAGCTCGGTTCCCGCCCCCGACCGGGCGGTGCCGCCGCCCGAGCTCGACCCGCCCCGGGGTTGGCGGGAGTGGGCGCTCGAGGTCGCCGGTCGGCTCGCCGGCGAGCGGCGCACGGTGCTCTTCTTCCAGCGCCAGGCGGCGGTGGTCCGTCCCGGCGAATGGACCGTTGTGAGCACCCCGCCGCTGGTCCGAGCCGCCTTCGGCGGTCGCGAGGGCTCCGGCGCCCTGCTCGCGGTCTGGGGTCACCCGCGACTCGCCTCGTGGATCGCCGCCCTCGACGAACCGTGCCCGGCTCGCCGCTGGGCGCCCGAAGGAGGCGCCGTGATCCCGGCGGTCTTCACCGCGGGCACTGCGGGCGTCCTCGTGCACGAGCTGATCGGACACCTGGTCGAGGCCGACCTGGTCGCCGCTGCGACCTCGCCGCTGGCGGCGCTGGCGGGCGCAACGCTCTGCGACGCCGCGCTCGACCTGGTCGACGACCCCACGCGGGCTGATCTTCCCGGCGCCTTTTCGGCCGACGACGAAGGCGTCACCGCGAGCCCGCAGCCGATCCTCGACGGCGGGCGGCTGGTGGGCTGGCTGGGAGACCGGACCGGCGCCGCACGGCTCGGTTGCCGGCCCGGAAGAGGTCGACGGCCGGCGTGGTCCAGACCACCCGAGCCGCGGCTGTCGAACCTGGTGCTGGCCCCGGGCAGCACTCCCCCCGAGAACCTCGAACGGGACCTGCGCCACGGCCTCGTGATCACACGGCTGGCCGGCGCCACCGTGGATCCGTCCTCCGGCAGAGCGGTGCTGCAGGTCGAGCGCGGGTGGGAGGTCCGTCACGGGCGCCGCCGCAGGGCGCTCGCACCCTGCTCGCTGACCGGCAGCGTGACCGAGGTGTTGGCCGCGATCGACCCTGCGCTCGGTGACGACCCGACCCCCGACTGGCGGCTCGGCTGGTGCGTCAAGCACGGCTCGCCGCTGCCGACCGGCTCCGAGGCACCGACCCTCCTCGTCCGCAGCCTCGAGGTGCTCTAGACTGGACGGCGACGAGATGCACCGGGGCAGGCTCCACCACGACGACACCAGGGCACACCGGGGTTCCCTCATCGAGGGCACGATCCCCGCTACGGGATGCAGCGGCCGGTCGGCGGCCGGAATCGGGCACGCTCTCGCCCGCTCGCTCGGACCGTCGACAGCCAGCTTCCGGACCCGGCGTCGTTGTGCCTGCGTGCCTCTGTGGTTCGTCGCGCTCCGTCCGAGCGACCGTCGGCGCGACTCCAGCGTGGGCCTGCCTCGTCGCTGCCCGACCTGCCGCGAGCGGTCTGCTCCCCCGGCCTCCTGCGGCCTGGACGCATGACCGACCCTGAGCGCGCCTCGGCCCCGGACGACGAGGTCCGCCTTCCCGAGCACCTCGAACGGCTGCACCGCACCGCGGCGGCCGCCCGAGACCTGCTCGCCCACGCTGCGGTGCCCCGGTGGGAGGTGTTCGCGAAGGCGTCGGTGACCCGCGAGCTGGTGTGGCGGCCGGGGGCCCCGCTCGAGGTCGCCCACGTCGACGAGACCGGTGTCGCGGTGCGCACCTCGCGTGCCGGCTCGAGCGGCTTCGCGGCCGCGTCCGGGGCCGAGAACGGCGCCGCCCGACGGGCCGCCGAGGGCGCCCTCGCGGCCGAGCTCGCCACCCCCTTCGACCCGATCCCGCCGGCCCGCCTGCTCGGCGCGGCCAGTGTCGACCGGGCGCCCGACCTGCCGCCGGTCGGATGGTCGGCTCACACCGCCCACGACCTCGCCGACGCGGTCGCGGCGCTCGGCGCCGGCCTCAGGGTGGTGCGGCTGGCGATCGAGGAGGGCGCCTACGCCTGGCTCCTGACCACCGGCGAGGGTTTCGTCGCCACCCACGCCGGCACCGCGGTCGCGGTCATCGCCGAGGTGGCCTCCTCGGGTCCGAACCCGCACAGCTGGCGGGACTGGCTCCACGTTCCCGATCCCACCACCTTCGACTGCTCGGCGGTGGCCGCCCGGATCGCCGACCGCGCCGCCCTCGGCCGGACCGTGGGGCCCGGCTCGAGCGGAGTTCGCGACGTGCTGCTCCACCCCGAGGTCACCGCGGCGCTGATCGCGGCCCTGGTGCCCGTGTTCCTGTCCTCGAACGCCGCGGACGACCCGATGTCCCGGCTGCTCGACCGCGACGGCCGCTTCACCGGCGATGCGCTGACGCTGGTGGACGACCGTACCGACGGAAGGGCCCCGATGCCGGGCCCGTGCGACGGAGAGGGGCTTCCGGCTCGTCGCACCCTGCTCCTGGAGCGCGGCATACCCCGCCACCGCCTGGCCTCGTACCACGACGCGGTGGTCAGCGGCGATCTCCCGCGCGGTGGCGCGATCAGGGCCTCCTACCGCGAGTACCCGACCAGCGGAATCTCGAACCTGAGGGTGGCCACCGACGAGGGTCTCTCACCCGCCGCCCTGCTCGCTCGCACCGCGAACGCGCTCTACCTCACCCGGCCGGTCGCGCCGGTGGAGGTGGAGCCCTCCGCGGACGCCGTTCGGCTGCTCGCGTCGGGAATCTGGATCGAGCGCGGCCGCCTGGCCGGCGGACACCCCGTGGTCGAGGTCCGGGGCCATCTCGGCCGGCTGCTGCGGAGGATCGAGGCGGTCGGCACCGACGCACGGTGGGTCCAGACCCCGGCCGGCTTCGTATCCGCCCCCTCGCTCCTGATCCGGGCCCAGAAGGTCGTCACCTAGCTCGTGAAGGGCCGTTCGAGGCCCGGACGCGACGGTTTCCTGTAGACTCCCGCGGCGCACCTGGCGCGGAACGGGACGGACGATGGAGATCGGGATTCTCGGCCTCGGGGCGAGCGGCAAGTCGACGCTGTTCTCACTGCTCACCGGACAGGCGCCGGCAGGGACCGGCCGCCATGACGCGGCAGGGATCGGCATCACCAGGGTTCCCGACCCGCGGCTCGACCGGCTGAGCGCCCTCTTCCGGCCGCGTAAGCACACCCCCGCCACGATCCGCTATGTCGACGTTCCGGGCCTGCCCGAGGAGCACCGTGCCGACTCCAGCCTGAACCTCCCGGAGCTGCGGTCGGCGGACGTGCTGATGCTGGTGCTGCGGGCCTTCGAGGCCGAAGCCGTGCCGCATCCGCTCGGCGGGCTCGACCCGCTCCGCGACCTCGCGAGGATCGAGGAGGAGCTGGTGCTCCAGGACCAGCTGATCGTCGAGCGCCGGATCGAACGCCTCGACCGCGACCTCGCCAAGCGCAAGGCGCCCGAGCTCGCAGCCGAGCGTGATCTCCTGCGACGCTGTCTCGGCGTGCTCGAGGAGGCACGGCCCCTGCGCGCCGAGCCGTTCACGGAAGACGAGCTGAAGCGTCTGCGGGGCTTCACCTTTCTCACTCTCAAGCCGTTGCTGGTGGTGCTCAACGTCGACGAGGCCCGGATCGCAGAGGACCCGTTCGCCCACCCTGCCTGGAGGGAGCGCCTCGGCCAGTCGAGAACCGCCTTCACCCGGGTCTCGGCGCCGCTGGAGGCCGAGCTCTCCGAGCTCGAAGGGGACGACGCGGCGGCGTTCATGGCCGATCTCGGTCTCGCCGAGGGCGCCCTCGACCGGGTCGTGCACGAGTCCTACCGGCTGCTCGGTCTGATCTCGTTCTTCACCGTCGGCGAGGACGAGTGCCGGGCGTGGTCGATCCGCACCGGAACTCCGGCGGTCGAAGCCGCCGGGGTGATCCACAGCGACCTTCAGCGGGGCTTCATCCGTGCCGAGGTCGTGCCCTGGGACGAGCTGCTCGACGCGGGCTCCCTCGCCGCCTGCCGCCAGCGCGGCACTCTCAGGCTGGAGGGCAAGACCTACGTCGTCCAGGACGGCGACGTGCTCCACGTTCGCTTCAACGTCTGAGCCCCAGCGCGGGCCGTGCCCGCGACCCAACCTGCCGGGAGGTCGATGCGCCCAAAGCCGTCGCGAGGCGCGTGAGAGTCCCGGATCCGGGCGGCGGGGCGCGGGTCCGGAACCGGGTCGCGTTGCCCGTGAGGCCCGCCGCCGCTGCCCGTCCCCCGCCCGCCCGGCTCCCGGGATGGAACGCCGCCGGGACCGGGGCCGGGATCGGGAGTCCGGCGGCAGGCGACCGGTTCGGTCACCGACTCCATGGCCTGCGGGCCACACCCGCGTTGAGCTTCCGTGCCTTTGATTCAGCTCGTTCCGGGGCGGCGGGGGCGGATGCCGACCGCCGCCTCGGGTGAGACGGGACCGATCCTCGGGGCGGCCGCCGACCCGTCGGGCACGTCGGCATCGGCCGGCGGGCGGGCCGGACCCATCGCCGGGTCGAAGTCGCCCGCCGCGGCGGGCGGCGCAGCGGGTGCCCGCAGCCGGCCGTCGACCGGCTGCAGGCGCACCCTGGTCGGTGCAGGGGTCGGGCTCTGGGGCGGAGCGGCGGCCTCGGGCGCGTTGGCGACGTCGGGTGTCGGCGGCGGGGGCTCGAACCGCACCCTCACCTCGGCGACCGCGGAGGGCTCGAGGTAGTGGAGCGGCACGTTGAGGCCGAATCGGGTGCGCGCTTCGTTCTTCAGGATGCCGGCCAGCGCGAGCCGACTGGACAGGATCTCGGGGTTGAACTCCGGATCGGCCAGCTCGGGCGCGAACTTGAACGCGCGCCGGAAGTGGTGAATCGCGTCCGACGGCTGGCCCGCCTGCTCCTCGAGCAGGCCGAGGTAGAAGTTGCACCAGCCGTGCCCGGTGAGCACCTTGAGGCACCGTCGGTAGGCCTTCCGCGCCTGCCGGATCTCGCCTTCGCGGTGGTGGACGAGGCCGATCCGGAACCAGGCCTCGGCCAGGTCCGGGTCACGCTCGAGGGCACGCTTGAAGAGCCGGACCGCATCCCTCGGGAAGCCCTTCTCCCACAGCATGGTCCCGAGATCGACCAGCGCCGGTGCGCCGAGCTGGTCGGCCTCGGCCCGCTGCCAGTAGACCGCGATGGTCTCGTCGAGCGGGCTTCCGGGCACCAACCAGCGGAGGAAGATCGGTCCCGCGACCTCTCCCGCACCGACCGTGACCGCCACGAACGCGGCCACCACACCCAGCATGACGCGTCGGATCATCGACTCACCCCTGGTCACCCTGCGGCGCGATCCGCCGGGCCGCGAGCTTCACCTTACCACCCTCGACCACGACGTCGAAGCTGACCCGGCTGCCGAGCTTGGCCTCGAGCTGCACCCGTTGCGCCTCGAGCTTGGCCAGGAAGGACTCGCGGTCGACCCCGGGCTCGACCCCGAGGCTCTTCTTGGCAGCGACGTAGCGGGCGTAGACGTCGTCATGGTTCGCCCCTTGTACGGGCCGGACCGGCTCGACGTTGGGGGCGGGAGCGGCGCGGCGGCCCCTGTGAGCCACCACCGCCGCCGGGAGGTTGCCCTCTTCGCGAGCCCGCAGCTGGCGCTCCCAGTGCTGGACGTAGGTCATGAAACGGTTCTGGACCTGCTCGATCCGGAACCGGTCCGCCGACCGGTCCGCCCTGTCCTCGAGCAACCTCAGGCGGCGCTCGAGCGCCACCCTCTGGGGTTGCGGCGGCGTCGGCCGCTCTCCGGCGAGAAACCTCTCCCACTCGCGGGTGAGGTCCCGCAGGGCGGTTTCGGCCTGGGCGATTGCGGCGTCGAGGTCCACGCGCCTCCCGGTGCGGCGCCCGTCGACCGGGCTACAATGCCGACGGTGCCGGACACAGTCTACCGCCTCCTGCCCGCTGTCCACGAGGTGCTCGCCAGCGAACGCCTGGCCGGCGCGGTCGCGGCAAGCGGCCACGGCTGGGTCGCCGACGCCTGTCGACGTGTCCTGGACGACCTGCGCCGCCGGATCGCCGCGGGCGAGATCGATGCCGCCACGGTCGCCGGCGAGGCGACCAGGGTTCCGGACGCGGTCCTGGCCGAGCTCGAGCGCCTCGGCCGGCCGGCCTACCCTGCGGTGGTCAACGCGACCGGCGTGCTCCTCCACACCAATCTCGGCCGCGCGCCGCTGCCACCCGTGCCCGACGAGGTGGTCGGCGGCTACCTCGCCCTCGAGTACGATCTCGCCGCGGGACGGCGCGGGCAGCGGCTCGCGCCTCTGCGGCGCCGGCTCGCCGAGCTGTTCGGCGCCGAGTCGGCGTTGATGGTCAACAACAACGCGGCCGCCTTGGTGCTGATCCTCTCCGGCCTGGCCCGTGACCGCGAGGTGATCGTCTCCCGAGGCCAGCTGATCGAGATCGGCGACTCGTTCCGGCTGCCGGACGTGATGGCCGCCTCCGGCGCCCGCCTGGTCGAGGTCGGCTGCACCAACCGCACCCACCTGCGCGACGTCGAGGCCGCGATCGGCGAGGCCACCGCGGCGGTGCTGGTGGCCCACCAGTCCAACTTCCGCATGGTCGGCTTCACCACCCAACCTGGAACCGCCGCTCTGGCGGCGCTCTGCCACGCCTGGAACCTGCCGCTGATCGTCGACCAGGGCTCCGGCTGCCTCTACGACCTCGAGCGCTGGGGCCTGCCCCACGAGGAGACGGTCGCGGAGCTGCTGGCCGGCGGCGCCGACTTGGTCTGCTGCTCCGGCGACAAGCTGATCGGCGGCCCCCAGGCCGGGATCGTGGTCGGCCGCAGGCGCTGGCTCGAGCCCCTCGCCCGCCACCCGCTCTACCGGGCGCTCAGACCGGACAAGGCGGCTCTGGTCTGGATGGACCGGGTGCTGCGCTCCCACCGCGAGGGACGTCTGGCCGACATCCCGCTCTACGCGATGCTCGAGATCCCCCTCCCGGTGCTGCGCCGCCGGGCCGCGAGCATGGCGCGGCGGCTGCGAGAGGCCGGCGTGCCGGCACGCAGCACGGCGATGCGGGCGGTGGTCGGGGGCGGCACCACGCCGGGCTCGAGCGTGGCCAGCCACGGTCTCGCGGTGGCCGGCGGGCAGGCGCTGGCCGACGCCCTCCGCGCCTCGGCGCCGCCGGTGATCACCCGCCTCGAGGAGGACCGGGTGCTGCTCGACCTCCGCACCGTGCGGCCCGACCAGGAGCGGGTGCTGCTCGCGACCCTGATCCGGGCCTACGGCAGCGCGAGCACTCGCCAGGACGGCGGCAGGTAGAGCCAGGCCAGCACCGCCAGCGCGAGGAAGGTCCCGAACGGCAACGCGGTCTTGCCACTGCCGCGCCCGGTCGCGACCAACGTCAGGCCGAAGGCGGCGCCGAGCACCGCGGCTGCGACCAGGATCCACAGGCAGTCGCGAACCCCGACCACGGCGCCGATCGCGGCCAGGTACTTGACATCGCCCCAGCCCATGCCCTCCTCGCCCCGCAGCGCCTTGTAGGCCACGATCACGAGCGCCGGGATGGCGGCCCCGACCGCCGCGCCGAGCAGCGACTCCAGCGGGCTGGTGAGCCCGCCGGCGAACGAGGCGGCGATCCCGACCGCAATCAGCGGCAGGGTGAGGACGTCGGGGAGGATCTGGTGATCGAGATCGATGAAAGCCAGCGCCAGCGAGACCCAGGCGAAGAGCGCCGCCTCGAACCCGGCCACGGTGGGACCCCAGCGCATCACCGTGAGCACCGCCGCGAGTCCGGCGGCGGCCTCGACCAGGGGGTACCGGAGCGCGATCCGAGCCCGGCATCGACGGCACCGGGCGCCGAGCAGGATCCACGACAGCACCGGCAGGTTGTCGAACCATCGGATCGTCTCGCCGCAGGACGGGCAGTGAGACCGCGGACGCACCAGGGACTCCCCGCGCGGCAGTCGGTGGATGACCACGTTGAGAAAGCTGCCGACCACCGCTCCGACTGCGAAGGCGTAGGCGTTCACGACCGCATCAAGCATCGGTAGAGCTCCTCATGCCGGCGCACCATGGCGCCGACCTCCCACTCCTCGAGACCGTCGGGCGCGGATGCGGCACAACGACGGTGCAGCTCCGGGTCGGTGAGCAGCCGTACGACCCCTGCGGCGAGATCCGCCACCGCCCCGGCAGGGGCCAGAAAACCGTTGACTCCGTCGCGCACCACTTCGGCGGTTCCGTCGACCGCGGTCGCCACCACCGGCACCCCGGCGGCGAGCGCTTCGACCACCGCGCACGGCAACCCTTCGTGAAGCGAGGTCAACACCGCCACCCGCGCCGCCGCGAGCAGCCCCGGAACGTCGTCCCACCAGCCGGCGAAGACCATGTGCGGCGCCACCCCGAGCCGGCCCGCCAACGCCTCGGCGGCCGGCCGCAGCGGGCCGTCCCCGACCATCACGAAGCGGGCTTCGGGGACTCTTGCGGCCACCAGGGAAGCCACTCTGACGAAGTCGAGGGGCCCCTTCTGGGGCTTGAAGTTCCCGACCTGGACCACGATCGGCGCGCCGTCCGCGACCCCGAGGCGGCGACGCGCCGCGGCCCCGTCGCCGCCGCCCCGGAACCGGTCGAGCGCGATCGCGGCGCGGATCACCGAGACCCGGTTCGGCTCGAACAGCCCGAGCTCGACGCCCGCCCGGGCGTGCGCCGCAGCCACCACCACCACGTGGTCCGTCCACCGCGACGCCACCCGCTCGGCGACGAAGAACGCCGCCCGCACCGGAGCCGACTGCAGCGGCGTGAACCCGAAACCGTGCACCGTGTGCACCACCCTCGGCACGCCCTCGAGCCGGGCCGCCAGACGGCCGAGGATGCCGGCCTTCGAGGAGTGGGTGTGCACGATCGCGG
The DNA here is from genome assembly GCA_963714745.1 of uncultured Acidobacteriota bacterium. Taxonomy (GTDB): domain Bacteria; phylum Acidobacteriota; class Thermoanaerobaculia; order Thermoanaerobaculales; family Sulfomarinibacteraceae; genus CAVQPK01. Next base: position 1,436,089 of record CAVQPK010000002.1, on the reverse strand, counting down.
GACGGAAGCGGCGGATCGCCCGCCGCAGTCCGGTCAGGGCGGCGAGGTCGCGACCCGGACGCGGCTCCCGCACCAGCGACGGAACCGGCACCCGGACGAGATCCACGATCCGCTCGGCGTCGCCGTCCAGCAGGTCGCCCGGTCCCCAGGCGAGACCGACCTCGAACCGCCCGCGGTCGAGCCCGGCGGCGAGGTCCAGCACCACCCTCTGGGCGCCGCCGAGCTCGAGCCGGGTGATGGCATACAGCACCCGAACCGGCCGCTCGCCGGTCGCCTCCGGCTCAGCCACCGCCGCCTGCGCGGGCCACGATGCGCCGTGCGACCGCCATCCCGTCCAGCACCGCATCCTCCATCGCCGAGTACTTCCACTCCGCCCACCGACCGGAAAGCAGGACACCGTGCCGGGCGAACAGCCTGCGCAGGGTCGTGACCGCATCGCGGCGGGCGTGGTCGAAGACCACGTATGCCGGGTCGATCACGGTCGCCTGACGGACCCGAACCGCCCCCGGATCGAGCCAGCCGAGCCCGACCAGCTGACCTTCGGCGGCCGCGGCGGCGGCCTCGGGGTCGCCGGCTCCGGGGTCGAGGCTGAGCTCGAGGGAGACCGTGTGGCAGCCCTCCGGCGCGAGCCGCCCATGGTTCGACGGAAACCCGACGCGGTAGGCCGCGAGACCTTCGTCCGGCAGGTAGACCCAGTGCTCCCGGCGCGGCGCCGCGCCCTCGACCCCGAGCGCGAGGTTGACCACCCTGACCCAGCGCAGCTTGCGCCGCGCCGACGCGGCCTGCTCCGGCAGCGGGTCCACCACCAGGTCGACCAGGTGGGGCAAGGAGGCGGTCGCGACCGCATTCGCGAACGGCAGCCGCTCGCCGGCCGAGGTCTCCACCCAGCGCTCGGCCAGGCAGACCGCGGTGACGGCGGTGCCGAGACGGAGCTCCGGAACGCTGCGGGCCACGACGTCGGGCAGGAGCCGGATGCCACCCTCCCGCGGGTAGCGGAACACCGCGTTGTAGCCGACCGCCTGGCGGTGGAGGCCGAACGCACCGTCGACCACCTCCTCGAGACCCGGTTTCGGCACGTAGCGGCCGACCCAGTCGAGCGACAGCTGCTCGGGCTCGGCGCGGTAGAGCTTGCGGTTGTAGGGAAAGAAGAAGTGCTCGGCGAAGCCGGCGCCGAACCGCTCCAGGACCCACTCGCGGAAGCTGGCCGGCGGGTCGCCGGCGGGCTCGGCCCACGCCCGGACGAAGCCGAGCAGGCAGTCCCGCCGTACCTCGGCGGCAAGCCCGTGGGTGTGGATCTGGATCGGGTACGGCGTGAGGTGGGCGCCGATCCGGATCGAGGCGAGCCGCTCGTGCACCTCGAGCTGGGCCCACGCCCCGAGCTGCTCGAGGTAGGCCCGGGTCTCGGGGCGGCCGACGTGCAGCAGGTGCCCGGTGTGGTCGAAGGTGAAGCCGTCGCGCTCGATCGAGCGGCAGGCCCCGCCCGGCTCCGGGGCCCGCTCGAGCACCACCGCCGGAACTCCGCTCGCCGCCAGGCGCTCCGCAGCGACCAGCCCGGTCAGCCCGCCGCCGATCACGACGGTCGCTTTCGATGCCGCCATCAGTCCTCCATCGGAACCCGCGCCAGCCACACCAGGAGCCCGATCACGAGCACCCCCACCGCGCCGGTGATCACCACCGTGGTGCGGGCGTCCAGCGAGGGGACGGCGAGGCCGAGGCCGCCCATGACGAGTGCAAAGGCGTAGACCGAGAGCACGGTCGCACGGGTCGAACCTCCGAGCCGCCGCCGCAGCCGGAGCGGGAAGTGGTCCGGGCTGCCGTGGTAGATCTTGCGTCCCGCCCGGATCCGCAGCACGGTCACGAAGGCGGTGTCCACCAGCGGCACCGCGAGGATGAACAGGGGCGCGATGAAGCCGAACGGGTTCGAGCGCGTGTAGTCCATGATCATCGCCAGGGCTCCGAGCGTGAGCCCGAGAAAGAGCGCGCCGCAGTCGCCGAGGTAGATCCGGGCGGGGTGGAAGTTGAAGCGCAGGAAGCCGAGCAGGGCGCCGATCAGGGCCACCGTGAAGGCGGCCACCACCCACCGTTCGCCGCCGACCGCGATCGCGAGCAGGAAGGTGGCCGCGATCACCCCGACCCCGCCCGCGAGCCCGTCCATGATGTCGACCAGGTTGATCGCGTTCGACATCCCGACCAGCCACAGCACGGTGACGGCGATCCGCACCCACCATGGCATGAACGCGAGCTCGACCATCACGCCCGCGCGGATCAGCACGAACACCGCCACCAGCTGACCGAGCACCTTGGCCCGGGGCGTCAGCACCCCGAAGTCGTCGATCAGGCCGAGGGTCGCCACGATGGTCGAGGCGAGCAGGAGGGCGAGAACCTCCAGCCGAGCTCGAAGGTCATCCCGAGCGCGAGCAGGAAGGCCATGAAGACGGCCAGCCCGCCGAGGTAGGGCACCGGCTCCCGCTGCCGCTTGAGCCCGGTCGAAGGCGCATCGACGACACCGAAGCGCAAGGCGGCCTCGCGCGCCATCGGCGTGCCGACCAGCGCCAGGAGATAGGCGAGCAGAAAACCGAGAATCAGCCGGACAACCATGGCAGCTCGTGGAGCCGTCGGCGCGGACGCGTCCGGCGTCGCCGCCACTCGGCGGCCACCAGCGGCCAGCGGCGCCGGAGGTGGCCGGCGAGGCGGGGACGCCGGAGGACGCCCAGGACGACGGCAGTGAGGTCCCAGGCCAAGAGTAGGGGGATGCGTGGGCTGAGATCAAGGGGGTGGAGATGGCGAATCAGGGTCATCCAGCGGTTGGTGAGGATGCAGGCCTCGAGGTGCTCCGGGCGTCGCCACCTGAGGGGGCCGGGTCCCGAGCGGGCGCCGGCGCCGCGCCGGTGGGTCGCCACCGCATCCGGCACGGTGATCGTCGACCATCCCAGGTTGGCGAGCCGCCAGCCGAGCTCGAGGTCCTCCCAGAAGCAGAAGTAGGGCTCCGCCCACGGTCCCTCGCGCTCGGCCACCCGATCGAGCGCCGCCCGCCGGAAGACCGCCAACGCCCCGCACGGCGCCAGCACCGGCCGCGCCCGGAGCAGGCTCTCGTCGAGCCCGTCGCCGTAGCCGCGGTCGCGGACCTCGAGGGTGAGCCGGTGGAGTCCCTGGCCGACGCTGTCGACGATGCGGCCGCCGGGCCGCATCAGCCGCGGAGCTGCCGCCCCGGCGTCCGGCGCGGCGGCCAACGCGGTCGTCGCGCGCGCCAGGCAGTCCCGGGAGACGACCACGTCCGGGTTGAGCACGGCAATCCACTCGATCTCTCCCGCGAGAGCTCGGAATCCCCGGTTGCAGCCGCCGGCGAAGCCGGTGTTGAGCTCGAACGGAAGCAGGGTGACGCGGGGGTCGCCGATCCCCGCCACCACCGCGCGGGAGCCGTCGCTGGACGCGTTGTCGACCACCACCACCCGGGCCACGCCCTCGGCCCCGACGAGCGCCTCGAGGCAGGCCGGAAGATCCCCGGCCGAGTCGTGGCTGACCACCACCGCGCCGATCCGACCGGGGGAGCTCATGGTGCGCCCTGCCGCGGATCGGCCGGCGCGGTCCCCGGTCCGGTGGTGGAGCGATCGATCGGATCCGGCCCGACTCGACGCGGCGGCTCCAGCACCAGCTCGGAGCCGAACCGCTCCCGGGCGACGAATCCCCGCTGCACCAGCACCCGGGCCAGGATCGGGTCGGCCTCGAGATCGACCACCGCCGCCGCCACCGGGTAGGCCTTCAGGAAGAGCCGCAGCTGTCGCCCGTCGAGAGCCGCGATCGGCGCCGCCCGAACCCCGACCAGCTCGAGATCGGGGCTCGTGGCCCAGAGGCGGGTCCCGCGGACGGCCTCGACCATCACCGGGCCCGATCGTCCCGCCCGCCTGGCCGCTGCGACCGCGTCGGGGGAGTAGGGCTGGAGGTGGTCGAGCTTGGTGACCGTCCGCCCGTGGACCGCCGCCGCCGGCGCCACCGCGGTCGCGAGGCCGGCCACGGCGGCGACCCTGACCGCGGTCGTGAGGCGCACCGAGGTGAGCGCTGTGGCCGCGGCGGCGCCGAGGGCCGCCGCCGGTATCGTCACCGGAAGCCAGTAGCGCAGCTGCAGCGGCTCGATCAGGTGCAGGATCCCCAACCCGACGGTGGCGGCCGCCACCACGCCGGTCAACCCGGCCAGGCGCACCGCCGCGGGCCGGGACTCGGTCCGGCGCAGGACCAGCAGGCCGACCCCGCACAGCAGCCATGATGCGGCGAGATCGGCGAGCGCGAAGGAGGTGAGCCGGGCACCGAGCCCGACCCGAGCCGCCAGCCGCGAGTCGAGGGCCCGCGTCAGCCGGCCGTCGTCGACCGCGGCCGACCGGTCCAGGAACCACAGGTGGTGCTCGCCGTCCACCACGCCGGGAACGTTGCGGGCCACCATCCCGAGCCGGGCAGGCTGTGGCAGCGGCTCCCCGAGGTCGACCAGGTTCCAGCCGATCTTGACCCCCGCCACCGCAAGAAACGCAGCCAGGCAGACGGCGGCCGGCGCCAGGACGTGCGGTCGAAGCCGCCGACCCGGCGACAGCAGCGTGCTGCCGGCGACCAGGAGGGGCGCCAGCAGCCCCCACTGGAGGGCCATGTCCTTCATCAGGAAGGCCAGCCCGGCGAGGGCTCCGATCGCCGCCGCGCGGCGGGCGGCGACCGTCCGCGGGTCGATCAGGAGCAGCAGGACCAGCCCGGTGCAGCACGCTGCCGGCACGTCGTCCATGAACGCGCCGGAGATCACCTGTGGGCCGGGAGGAAGCAGGACCAGAAAGGCGAGCACCAGGACGGCGAGCGCGGTCCGCCGGGACCCGGAGCGCCCGCCCGGCGCGACCGCGCTGGCCAGCCGCCAGGCGACCCACCACAGCCCGAGAACCCAACCCAGGTGGGGCAGCCTGAGCAGGAGCTCGCGGCCGCCTCCGACCAGCCGCGCGATTCCGGCGACCATGACCAGGGACGCGCCCCGGTGCCAATCCTCGGGACGGGTCACCGGGTAGGCCTCGAAGAACCAGTGCAGGTAGGAGGTCTCGAGCAGGGGCCACCAGGGGGCCGCCGCACTGTGGCGCACCATGCCCAGGTTGTAGAGGTTGTCGGCGTGGGCGTTGGGGGTCGCCAGCGCCAACCGCACGGTCTCGGCGGTCAGGAGGACGCCGACCGCCACCAGGACGGCCGTCACCCGGCGGCCCGCAGCCGAGCCACGAGCGCTCACCGCGCCCGCTCCCCGCCCCGGCCCGGGGGGGCCGAAGGTGCGGCAGCCGCCGCCAGCACGGCCTCCATCCGCGCCACGTGACGGGCGAGGGAGAGCTCGCCGAGCGCACGCTCGCGGGCGGCGGCGCCCAGTGCCTCCCGCAGCCCGGAATCCGCACCCACCGCGGCGAGCGCAGCGGCGAGTGCGGCGAGCTCACCGACCGGGACCAGCACCCCGGTGACGTCGTTCTCGACCATCTCCTGCACCCCGCCACCGGAGAAGCCCACCACCGCCCGTCCCGCAGCCATCGCCTCCATCACGACCCGGGGCAGCGGATCGGGGACCAACGACGTCACGATCACCAGGTCCGCCGCCGCGAGCAGCTCCCAGGGCTCGGCCTGGGGCGGCATCCTGCGAGCCCAGCCGCGGCCCTCGAGCTCTCGATCGAGCCGGACGACCTCGCCCGGCGGCCCGTCGCCGGCGAGCACCAGCTCGACGGCGACGCCCTGCTCCCGCGCCGCCGCGACCGCGCGCACGGCCTCGACCGCACCCTTGTGGGGCACGAGCTGACCCAGCCAGACCGCGAGCATCGCCCCGGGCGGCAGACCGAGACCGGCTCGGGCAATGGCGCGGGCCGGCAGCTCGGGGGGCGGGTCGACACCGTTCGGGATCACGTCGACCCGGTCCGCGAGCCCCTCCGCCTCGAGCCAGCGGGCGACCGCCCGGCTCACCGCCACCACACGGTCGGCGTCGCGCTTCAGGCGCCGGGCGAAGAACCGCCGTCGCGGTCCCGGCGGCAGGATCTCGCGCACGTGCCACACCACCGGCACGCCGGCGGCCCGGGCCGCAGCCGCTCCCCGGAGGTGGGGCAGGCAGTTGACGTGCGCCGCCGCGGGCCCGAGCCGCCGGAGCCAGGCCTCGAGCCTGCCGCGGCCAGGATCGGGCGCCGCGTACCGCAGCCACCTCACGAGCTGGAGTGGAAACGGAGGGCGGCCGGCCTGGACCAGCCAGCACGCCCGCACCGGAATCGTCTCCAGGGCGACGCCGGCCCGGCGCAGGGACTCCGCCAGCACCCAGGGGCCCGGGGCGGCCACGGCGACCCGGTGACCCCTGGCGGCGAGCCCCTCGGCGAGCAGCGCCAGGCTGCGCTCGGCGCCGGTCGGGGCGGTCCGCGAGGCGAGGTGGGAGAGCATGGCGATGGTCCTCGCCGGACCCTCTGCGGCGCCGCCGACGACGCTCACCGCCGCTCCCAGTCGCGGCCGCGCCGGCCGAGCAGCAGCTCCGCGACCCCCATGGCCAGCGATGCCAGGGCCAGCGGGTGGAGGGGCTGGCCGCCGTACCACCACGCCAGCGCCTCCCGCCGCCACGGCGAGGGCAGCCAGCCGAACCGCCCCGCACTCAGCGCGTCGGCCCGGGCCAGAAGGCTCTCGGTGCCCTCCCCCTCGAGCTCGGTCACGAGCGACCTGAGGGCGCCGCTGTCGCGATCGACGTCGGCCAGCGTGAGCCGGCCGGCGAACACCATCTCGGCGCCGAGCACGGCGAGGGCCCGCCGGCGGTCGCCGCTCGACCGGGCCGCGGCCCGGGTCCGCTCGAGGGTCCGCCAGTGGTTGCGGAGCTGGCCCCGGTTACTCCGCCGGCGATCCGGCTGCAGGACCTTGAGGGCGCGGTGGACCCCGAAGTGGAACGCCTGCATCGGGGACGGATCCGGGCAGTGCCGGGCCGCGGGCGCGAGCTCGCTCCAGTCGTCCTGCCGCCGCTCTCGGGGCACCGGGGTCGCGTCGGTGAACAGGCGCTCGTCGTTCTCCGGCCACCGCACGGTGCTGCGGAAGACGTGCAGGCCCATGATCGGCTCGTCGCAGAAGAAGTCGTGCACCGCCACCTGGAGCTCGTCGAGCTCGGGCGAGCCCGCGAAACGCTCGACGCAGCGGGCGAAGAAACGGTCGTCGGCGAGCACCATGTCGGCATCGAGCTTGACGAACAGGTCGAACTGGCCGGCCCGCGCCTCGAAGGTCCGCCACAGGGCCGCGATCGCTGCCTTCTTGCCGAGGTTGGCGAGCACGACGTGCTCCCAGTCGCGGTGGGTCTGGCGCTCGAGCGCCCCGCGGCAGGCGTCGAGCTCGTTCTCGCCGCTGGCCAGCGTCCCCACCAGGATCCGCACGTCACCTCCGGTCGGCCGCGACGGCCCTTCGTCTTCGCCCCCCAACCTTACACCGGGGCCGTGCCGGCGGGTCGCTCTGCTACGATCCCACCAGGGACCGCGTCCCCCGACGGCACCTCACCCGATGCTCGCCTGGTTCTTCCGCCGCTACCGCGTCCGCCTCGTGCTGCGGGCCTTCGGCAGGTTCGCCGAGCGAGTCCGCTACGCCGCGGTGCGGCCGGATCCCGGGCTCGAGTTCCACATCGTCTCGAGCCAGCGCAACGCCGGCGAGGCCGCCCTGCGGTGCGTCGAGTCGGTGCACCGTCAGCGCTGGCCGCGGGCGAGGGTCCGCCACGTGATGCTCGACGATGCCTCGGCCGACGGCACCGCCGATCTGGTCCAGGCCTGGATGGACCGGAACCCGGGCCACCCGGTGGAGCTGGTGCGGCGTGCGACCCCGGTCGGCGGCACCGTCAACAACCTCGACGGGTTCAAGATGGCGCGGCCGGGCTCGGTGGTGCTCGAGCTCAACGGTGACGACTGGCTGCCGGACCCCGGCGTGCTGCCGTTCCTGGCCCGGGTCTACCGCGACCCCGAGGTGTGGGCGACCTTCAACACCATGCGCCAGACCGACGGCGTGATCCCGATCCAGCTGCCGCCGCCCCGGAGGGCAGTGAGGGAGGGTTCCGTGAGACGGCGGCCGTGGGCGTCGGGCCACCTCCACACTTTCAGAGAGGAGCTTCTCGCACACGTTCCAAGGCACGCGCTCATCGACCCGACTACCGGTCAACTCTGGGCGCAAGCCGATGACAAAGCGCTCTACTTCGCCATGCTCGAGCTCGCCCGGGAGCACGCGCGCCACGTGTGGCGGGTGGTCTACGTCTACAACCCGGGACCCGGCGTCACCACCGAGGCCACCGATCCCGAGCGCTTCGCGGCGAGGATCCGCCAGCTGCCTCCGGTCGCCTCCCTCGGCGGGCTCTCGGACCCGCCCCGAGGGCCGGTGGTGTGAGCCTCTTCCTGTGGGCCCTGGCGTTGCTCGCGCCCGTGCTGGCCGCCCACGGCCTCGCCCGGGCCAGCCTGCCCGACGGCTCGGCCCTCGAGCGGACGCTGGCCTCGCTGGCCGGGGCGCCGGTGATCGTGCTCGCGGTGGTGCTGCCGCTCGGCGCGTCGGGAACCCTCGCACCCTTGCCCTGCCTCGCGATCGCGGTCCTGATCGCGGCCGCGGCCCTGTGGTGGGCGGCGCGCACCGCACGTCGCCGGGCACCGCCCCCCGCGCACCCGCCGGGGGACGAGCCGGCCCTCGGGCCGACGGTCGGGGTCGCGGTCGGGCTCGGGACCGTGGTGCTCGGACGCCAGCTGGTCGAGGGAACCGCTTTCTCCTTCGACGATCTCACCTACCACGCGACCGCGGTCGCCCACTGGGTGAGGGACGGCGGATTCGGACCGACCCCGTTCAACTACCACGCGCACTACCCGTTCAACGCCGAGACCTTGAGCCTGTGGCTGGCGCTGCCGACCCGCGGCGACGGCTGGGTCGGCCTCGCCGGTGTGCTCTGGCTGGCCCTCGCCGGGCTGGCTGCGGCAGCCCTCGGCCGCCGGCTCGGCGCGACCCCGGCTGCCGCCGCGGCCCTGGCCGCGCTCGCGGTCGCCACTCCGGCGCTGGCCGATCAGGCGCGGACCTTCGCGGCGGTCGACCTCGCCGCGGCCGCCGCCACGCTCGCCGCCGCGGCGCTCCTCCTCGGCGGCGGCACGGCCCCGACCCTCGCGCGCTGTGCGTGGGCCGGCTCGCTGGCGGGCTACGCCGTCGGCTGCAAGCCGTCGTTCGCCCCCGCCGCGCTGCTGCTGGTCGCGGCGGCCGGGTGGCTCGGCGGCCGCGCCCGGCGACCGGCCGCGCGGGTGCTGACCTCGGCGGTCGCCGCCGCCGCCACCGGGAGCTTCTGGTACCTGCGGAACCTGTGGCTGACCGGAAATCCGCTGTTTCCGGCGGCGTTCGGGCCGTTTGACGGGCCGCTCGGCCGGGCGGAGCAGACCCGGACCACGATGGCCTGGTGGATGACGTCCGGCGAGCTCGATGCCAGCGGTTGGCTCGACATGGCCCGGGCTCACCTCGCCTGGCCCCTCGGCCCGGCCCTGGTCGCGGCCGCGGGATATGCAGCCGCCGTGCTCGCCGAGCGGCGGTCGGCTGACGAGCCGTCAGCCCGGCGCAGCGCCCGGAGGCTGGTGCTCGCGCTCGGGACGCTCGCACTCGCCACCTACCCCTTCGTGCCGTTCGCGGGCTCGACCAACTCGCCCGACGCCCCGTTGCGAATCGCGCTGCGCTTTCTCCTCCTGCCCTACCTCGCGGGCCTCGTCCTTACCAGCCCCGCGGGGTCGTCGCGCGGCTTCGGTGCACTGTGGTGGGCCGGCGTGGTGGTCGCGGGCGCGACCGCGTGGGGAGGTGACGGCGTCGACGCGGCCGTTGCGCTGCTCGCCGCAGTCGCGGTCGCCGCGCTGACGACCTGGTCTCGCTGGATCGAGCGGAGGGTAGTGGTCGTCGCCGCCTCGGTGCTCGGGGCGACGCTCCTGGCCGCTATGACACCGTCGGTCCAGCACGCAACCGACCTCCGGATCTTCAGCCACGAGAGCCCGTCTCATCCCGTCGGGCGGGGCTGGCGATCTCTGGAGGCTCTCCCGGCCGACGCCCGGGTCGCGTGGTTCGGACCGCAGACCTACCAGTACTACCCGGTGTTCGGCCGCCGCCTCCAGCTCGAACCGGTCCAGGTCTCCTGGCACGGCGGCCCCACGACGCCGTTGGCTGTCCGATGGCGGCGCGGCGAGCGGCCCCCGTGGTGGACGAGCGGTGCGCCCGACCCGGTCCTACCCGAGCAGCTGTGCGCCAACCTCCGGAACGCCGGGGTCGAGTACCTGTTTGCTCCAGCCGCTGGCGCGGGCAGCGGTGGCCGTGGTGGCGTACTCCGTCGTCCTGGACTGCGAGGCAGCGGATCGAGTGTGGGACGACGGGTACTCGTCGCTCTTCCGACTCGTGCGCGAGCTGCGCGCGAGGCTCGTGGACGCCGTGATACCTTGCTCTCGTGCCACGGTCGGATGGAGATCAGGACCTGGGAGCCGCGAGCGGCGGAGCTCGGTCGACCCCACCCCCCCTGGTCATCGAGCCGGTGGGACGGCTCCACCTCCTCGACCTGCGGGAGCTGTGGAGATTCCGTGAACTGCTGCTCTTCTTCCTGTGGCGGGACGTGAAGCTGCGGTACCGACAAACCGCGCTGGGCGTGCTGTGGGCGGTCCTCCAACCCCTCGCCGCAGCCGCCATCTTCGCCGTGCTGTTCGGACGCATCGCCAAGATCGAGTCCGACGGGAGTCCCGTATGGCCTGTTCTCGTACGCCGGACTCATTCTGTGGACCTTCTTCGCCCAGGGCGTCACCCAGTCCGCCAACAGCCTCGTCAACGCGCCCCACCTGATCACGAAGGTGTACTTCCCGAGAGCTCTGGTCCCCCTCGCGGCGGTGCTGGCCGGCCTCGTCGACCTCGCCGTCTCGACACCCCTGCTGGTGGGGGCCGCAGCCTACAGCGGCGAGTACCCGGGCCTGCGACTGGCGACGGTCCCCGGGGCACTCCTGCTCGCTCGCCGCGTCGTTCGCCATCGGGCTGTGGCTTTCGGCGATCAACGTGATCTACCGGGACGTGCGCCACGTGGTCCCCTTCGCGGTGCAGGTCGGTCTGTTCCTGTCGCCCGTCATCTATCCGAGCAGCGAGATCGTGGCCGCACTCGCAGAGCGCGGGCTGCCGGGCTGGGTGGTTGGGCTGAACCCGATGGCGGGCGCCCTGGAGTGCTTCCGCTGGGCGGTCCTCGGCGCCGGGACCGTCACCCCGGGCCTCGTTACCGCGAGCGTCGTGGTCACGCTCCTCCTCGGCCTGTCGGGGCTGTGGTTCTTCCGCGGCATGGAGAGGTACTTCGCCGATGTCGTCTGAGCGCGGTCGTCCGGCGCGCCTGCCCGTGGGCGGAGGAGCGGCCTGATGTCAGAGCCGACGGTGATCCGGGTTCGTAGCCTCGGGAAGCGGTACCTGCTCGGCACGCACACCGGCGTCGGCTCGCTGCGGGACGCGATCTCGGATGGCGCGCGGTCGGTGCTCCGCCGAAGGCGGTCGCGCGCGGAGATCCTCTGGGCGCTCAAGGACGTCACCTTCGAGGTCTCGCGCGGCGAGGTCGTCGGCATCATCGGCCGAAACGGAGCAGGCAAAAGCACGCTGCTCAAGATCCTGTCCAGGATCACGGTGCCCACCACCGGCAGCGCCGAGCTCTGGGGCCAAGTGAGTTCGCTGCTCGAGGTGGGAACCGGCTTCCACCCCGAGCTCACGGGCCGCGAGAACATCTACCTGAACGGGGCCATCCTCGGAATGCCCCGGCGACAGATCGAGGATCAGTTCTCGAGGATCGTCGCATTTGCGGAGATCGACCGGTTTCTCGACACTCCGGTCAAACGGTACTCGAGCGGGATGTACGTCCGGCTCGCCTTCGCGGTCGCTGCGCATCTCGACTTCGACATTCTGCTCGTGGATGAGGTGCTCGCGGTGGGAGACGTCGGATTTCAACGCAAGTGCCTCGGCAGGATGGACGAGGTCGCGCAGCGTGGGAGGACTGTCGTCTTCGTCAGCCACAACCTCGGGGTCATCGGCAGCTTGTGCTCTCGATGCCTGACCCTCAGCGCGGGGTCGATCGTCGATGACGGGGCGCCCGCGGACGTGCTCGCAAGGTACCTCGAACGGGATTCGAACCGTGCCCGCGTCGACCTCACTGAGTGGACCGCCGAACGCACCGGGACCGGGCCGATGAGAGTCAGAGAGGTCACATCCTGCGGAGAAGACGGGAAGCACAGATCGACCTTCGGTTTCGACGAGCCGATCGCTTTCTTGATCCGCGTCGAGGGAACATCCGGCTCATGCTGCCTGCTCGCGGTCTCGCTCCGAGATCGTCTCGGCAATCTCATCATCCACTTGAACAACAGCGACGACCATTTTGAGATTGAACTACCCAATGAGGACACCTGGGTCCGCGTGACCCTGCCTCGGAACTTCCTCAACAACGGCGACTACTATGTCACCGTGTGGCTAGGGGACGAGCTGAACGTGCTCCATGACCGGGTCGGCAACTGCCTTCGTATGACTGTCGATGACCGGATGCGTGGTGGCGTCCGCAGCCTCGCGCCAGTTCGGGCCTCCGCTGGGTGGGAGGTTCTTCTCCCGTCGCACGTCCCCGGCACCACAGCCAGCCCGGAATCCCAGGGCACGGCCTGAACCACACCGGCAACATCAAGGCTTAGCGCTCATCCTCGCCTGATCACGGCCCCGACTCCCCACGCGAGTCCTTTGACGAGTCCTCTGAAAGCGTAGGCACCCGTCCGGCTCCAGTGGAACGGGAGCAACTGGAAGCGTCGCCTCGTCAGCTCGATGGAGGCGACCTTGACCAGTCGGCGCCACGACAGCCGAGAAGCGAGGGCCCTGCCCCAGAATACGCCGAGCCTCGCTAGCTCAGGGGATCGCTGGAGCTCCTCGAGGTCAGGACGAAGGTCGATGTCGAGCCAGTGTTGCCAGTCGTGATAGTCCTTCGTGAGACGACAGGCGGCCTCCGGTACCCCGTCGAGCCGTCTGCCGGTGCGTGCCCACCGGATGCGAAGCAGTCTGGGATCCAACTCTTGAAGGACTTCGAGATACACGCGATCCGTCCTGCACTCGGGAGAGAGAGAGTACACGTAAGTGACGGTCTCTTTCTGGGTGAACGACTGCACCAAGGGGCAGAACTGACGAATGTAGTCCATCGCGTGGCCGATCATCCGCCGCATGTAGTTTTCCTGCTGATCGAGTTCGCACCGCGTAGTGAGACGCCCGTCGTCGCCGGTCTGCCATGCCGTGGCCCGATCCGACTCGGCGCACCGAGTCGCCCACTCCGCGATCCGGGGGTCGATCATCCTAGCCACGTTGCGTACTGGATCGAATGAAAGCCGCGTGAGGTGGTGCGAGCTGTACTCGGCCCGGCCGATGCTGTCTCCCCAGCTCGCCGCGAGAGCTACGTCGCCTGGTTCGGCTGCGGCCCGGAACCAGTCCATCCCGTGCAGGTGAACACCGACGACCTCGCTTCCGCCCCACTCCGCACCGCGTCGGATGTTGGCCCAGGTGAGCTCACGGTCGTAGGGAACATGGTGGTGTGGCCACCCGTAAAGCTCGGCGATTCCTCTTGCATAGGCCACGTCGCGGCTTCCCTCCAGTCCCCAGGTCATGCACTGCACCTCGACCGACAGAGCCGGCTCCACCTCCTTCAGCGCGGCTGCGGTCACTCGGCTGTCGAGCCCCCCCGTCAGCAGGAGGATGACGCGCCGGTACCCTGACAGCTTCGCCAACAACTCCTCCCGAAGAAGCTCAGCGAGCCGTAGGCCGACGGCACGGGCGGAACCGACCGTCGTGCCGTGCGAGGGCGGAGGTCTCCGCACGAGGCGACCGCGTCCATCCAGCGACGCATTCCACGGCATTCGTCGAACGCCGCACACCACGGTGCGATCACCCAACAGGTGGTTGAACTGCAAGAGCTCGAGCACAGCCGCGGGATCGATCGCTCGGCGATCCGCCGGAACTGCATCAAAAAGCTCTTCAGCGGTTTCGCTGATGACCACAGCCCCGTCGATCACCGTCCAGAATGGGCAGAAGCCCCCGAGCACATCGGTCGTGATCTCCTCGTCCTCGGCGAGAATCCGGAGCATGCCGTCATTCCCGATCGAGCCCGGACGGGGGTGATCCACTCCGGTCGGGAGGGACCCTCGCCGATTTCTCGTACACCGGTGATTCGGAGAGGGGAGACGGGCGTCGGACGAACAGCCGCCAGCGTTCGTGCCCCACAGGGACCTCGCCCGATAACTCGTACATGCTCTTGAACCAGGCCTCGAACTCCTCAGCTGCGAGAGCGTGAATAGCGGCTCGTCGGGTGACCTCGGCGCCGATGTCTGAACCCAATCGAGGGACCGCAGCAGGCAGAGCGGCGTCGACGATCACCGCCGGGGGTCGCCTCCTCAGGCTGTCGACAAACTCCCGCCAATGACCGGGGGTCGTGTAGCCGCGCTTGAAGAGGGGATACTGGTAGACGTAGCGCGTCGGCGCGCGTCGGTCCAGTACGACGTTGAGTTCCGCTTCAGCACCCCACACCAGGAGGGTCTCCCGTGGCCCAACGACCCGGGCGATCTCCGCTTTCACCTCGTCCAGCCTGGTTGACGGAATGCGGCCCAGCTCGATCTCAACTCCTCGAATCAGCCCAGTGACGAGGAACGCACAGGCGACGGCGGCCACGAGCACGGACGCTACCCACCGTGCGCGCCCGTGTGAGGTCGACCTGGCCAGAAGCCCGACGAGTGTGTTCGTACCGAGGGCGGAGGCGACTGCCACGTACGGAAGAAGCGACAAGAAGTAGTGGCGAAAGGCTCGGCCGGCCATCGACAGCAACAGGCCCTCGAGAACCATGGTCGCGAGCATTGCAGTCGGTTGAAGGATGAGCTTCCTCCTCACCGCGATTACGAGACCCCCTGCCAGCCCCGCCAGCGATAGCCACAGCGGAAGCTTGACCGTGGCCAGGAGACCGAGCCCTCGAGCAAGCACCTCGACGGTGGACATACCTGGCTCGGACGTGTAGACCAGGTTGTACCGGATGACCTGATCGATCGCGTCACGTATGACCCCTTCCGACCACAGAACCGCAGTGACGGCTCCGAGCGGCACGATCGTCCCGAGCCCGATCCAGGACCAACGTCGCAAGGCTTCGCAGCCCCCCCTTGAGCGCAGCCCGGAGAGGATGAGCAGAGCGCAGAGCCCGACATGGAAGCCGATCAGGTTCGGGCGGAGGAGGAACGAGGTGGAAGCAGCGACGCCTGCCGAGGACGCCCAGGGCGCAGTCCTCTTTGCCGAACCCGTGACCACAGCGGACACACACGCCAGGGAGGCGAAGCTCGGGAGAAGAGCCCACTCCTCGGTGAAGTTCCCACCTTCGGACAACAGCGGGAGGTACACGACCCAAGCCAGGGTGCCGACCGCTGCTGACCCGTCGCCCCAGGCACGCGACAACCCAACGAACCCGAGCACCGCAGCAAGTCCGAGAGCCCCGAAGCGCACCACCCAAAGTCCTCGGATCGGATCGGCGGACAGCAGGATCGCGAGTCGATTCAGAACATAGACCCCTGGTGGTTTGTGGTCCCAAACATCTCGGTACGGCAGCCCGCCATCTCGCATCGTCATCGCGACGTAGAGGAACGCGCCGGAGTCGCGGCCCGGCTCCGTCTGTTCGTTGGGCGATGTCGGTACCATGGCCGCGGCAACGACAGCGAAGCACATCACGGTCACGACAAGGGTTCGAAGCCACATGGCGGGCACTCCCAAGCAGGATGCAGCATCATCGGGGAGGTGTCCAGCCGAGCCGGGCCCGCGGCCGAACGGACCCGACTCTTGAGCCTCGGGAGTTGTACCCTATCCCTTCCTTCTGAGTTAGGCTCAACCGGTGAACGAGGGAGGTCGGTCATTCGACGGTCGGAGAAGCTGCGGCAGACGGGGCGCTCGGCATCGCCATCCCCTGTTTGCTTCTCGAAACGACCCCATCTCGAGCTTCGCGATCGAGCACGCTCGCTCAGATCGGCGCATGAGCGCGAGACCGGGCGCCCGAGAACATGCACATCGCGTTTCTGACGACGGAGTTTCCAGGGGCCGCGACCCCCCAGGGCGGTCTCGCGACCTATCTCGGGACTGTCAGTAGCCGCCTTGTGGAGCGGGGCCACAGAGTGACCGTGTGCGCGGTTAGCGATCGTAGCGAGACAACCCACGATGGCGTGCGGTTGGTCGAGATCCCCAGGTTCCGCACCCCGTCCGCCCTGGCTCGCGTTCGCGTTGCCTGGATGTTTCTACCGGCACTTGAGTGTGTGGAGAACGCCAGGCGCACCACCAGGGCCGTGCTCCGGATACACCGTAGGGAACCGATCCAGCTGGTCCAGGCTGCCAACATCCGTGCGTCTGCAGCGCTCCTCGTCCGTCGCCCGAGCGCTCCACCTGTCGTGACCAGGTTCTCGTCCTACTCTCCCCTTTGGCGGTCCAAGGACAGCGTCACCCGGAACGTCGCCGAGACCTTGGTCGACACGCTGGAGATCCAGCAAGCTGTTGGCTGCCACGCCACCTTTGCCCCGAGTCAGTTTGTCGCACGCTGGGTCTCCGAGCTCGAAGCGCTCTCCGTCGACGTGATCCGAAGCCCCCTTCCACAGCCGCCGAGCCAGCCCGACCCTTCGGTCTTCAACAGTCGACTGCGCGGACTCAGCTACCTCGTATATTTCGGGCAGATCTCGGCCCACAAAGGCGTCGACCTGCTGGCCCGGGCCATGCCCCCTCTCCTCATGCGCGACAAGGATCTGCACCTGGTGCTGGTCGGTCGAGACCGTGGCTTCCGTTCGGGAGGCTCGATCGTCGAGGCCGTCCTCTCTGCTTGTGGCGCCGCGTCCGATCGAGTGGTCCATCTTCCCCCACTGCCGCGATCTCAGCTCTTCCCGGTGCTCGAGAGGGCGATCGCGGCGCTGATCCCTTCGCGGGTGGACAACTACCCGAACGCTTGCTTGGAAGCACAGCTCGCGGGTCTTCCCGTCGTGGCGTCCAACCGATCCAGCCTCGAGGAGATGGTCGACGAGGGTCTCACGGGGTTCCTGTTCGAGAACGGTTCCGCGGAATCCCTGCGCTCGGCACTCGACCGTCTGTTCGCGCTCTCTTCAGATGGCCTCCACGGGCTGCGCTCCAGGGTTGTTGATCACGCTTCGATCTTGAGCAGGGAGAACCGGATCGGTGAGCTCGAACGCTTCTACGACAGCGTCACCTCAGGCGAGATCGACAACCGTGGCCGGCGCTTTCGAGTTGGGATGATCCGGTGACCGCATCCATCCGCCCCTCACCCTTCGAGCGCTCGTTCGGGTATCGCCGGGTCCTCTTCACCTCGCCGACCTGGCGCATGAACGGGGTCAACGTCTTCACCCTGAACCTCGGTCGGGGGCTGGCGCGGCTGGGATTCGAGCCTGAGGTGGTCGTGACGCGTCCTGGCCGGCACGAGAAGGTGCCCCTCGAACGGCCGGCCGACCTGCCGGTCGTCGATCTCGCGGTACCGCCCGAAGCGCCTCACGTCGCGCGCTGGCGGGCACTCCGGCGGCGGCTCCGCGCCTGCGCACCCTGCGTCTACTTCCCCAACTACGACACGGCGACCTCGTGCGTCTCCCCGCGCCTTCCGGACGACGTGATCGTCGTCGGCGTGGTGCACGGGGACGACCCGCAGCATTACGAGCACTTCGAGCGGCTGGGACACACCTGGAACGTCGTGGCCGCAGTGAGCGAGAGGATCGCGACCGCGCTGGTCGAAATCTCGCCCGAGGCCGACAGACGCCTGGTGAGGATACCGAACGGCGTGCCGGTACCCCCGGAACGCGGGCATCCTCCCGGCGACCCCGAGCGGCCGCTGCGGGTCCTCTACGCCGGCCTCCTCAAACACCAACCGAAGGGCGTTCTGGACCTTCCGGAGGTGGTCGAGATCGCCGTCGCGCGCGGAGCGCGGGTCGTTCTGACCATCGCGGGGGGTGGAGAGGATGAGCCCCGCCTCCGGGAGAGGTGTCGAGGGCTGGTCGAGCGGGGTCTAGTGGAGTTTGCCGGCGTGCTTTCTCGAGGTGAGATCGCCGCGGCCTTCGCCGAGCACGACGCGCTGCTGTTGGTCTCCCGCTCGGAGGGGCTTCCGAATGCTCTCCTCGAGGCGATGGCAGCGGGCTGTGTCCCGGTCACGACCGCGGTCGCAAGCGGGGTCGACGAGGTCGTCACCGGAGGCCTGAACGGTCTCACCGCACCGGTCGGCGACACGGCAGGATCTCGGCGGAGCAGCTGATCCTGCTGTGGCGAGACGGCGACCCCCGCCGACGTCTCGCCCGAGCCGCCCGGAGACCGTGGTCGGCGGGCCGTACACGGCCGAGCGGATGTCGGAGAGCTACGCCGCGGCGATCCGGCGAGCAGCGGAGGAGGTCGAGACGGGGAGGTTCCGCCGTCCGCGGGGCCCGATCCGCCCTCCCCGCGAGCTTGGCGCGTTGTGGAGGCACTACGTCCCGGAGCCGCTGAAGACGGTATGGCGGCGGGTCCCGAGGTCGATCGCCGTGGCTGACGGCGGCCGACCGATCTGCATCGCCCAACCGCGGGTCGGGCTGCTGACCGAGACCTTCATCGAGGCCCACGTCCAGGGGCTGCCCGGACCCGTCGTCCGGCTCCACGGTGAGCCGTTTCCGCTCTGGGACGGCGACGGCCGTCCGCTGGCGTCGCCGCTCGGTGGTGCGGTCCGCCGGGTCGTCGCCCGCGCCCTGGGCCTGGAGCCGGAACGCCTCGACCAGGCGCTGGTCCGAGCCCTCGGTCCGCTCGCCCGGGACCGCGCCCTGGCGCGTTCCCTGCGCCGGCTCCGGGTTTCGGTCGTGCTCGCCGAGTACGGACCGACCGGAGTCGCTCTGGCGCGGGCGTGCGGCCTCGCCCAGATTCCGCTGGTGGTCCACTTCCACGGCTACGACGCGGCCAAGCACCGCGTGATCGCCGAGCACGGCGAAGCCTACCGCGCTGTCTTCGCCCGCGCGGCGGCGGTGGTGGCCGTGTCGCGTTCGATGCGCCGGCAGCTGATCGCCCTCGGCGCCCCGCCGGAGCGGGTCGCGCTGATCCCCTACGGGGTCGAGGTCGATCCCGCAGCGCCCCGGGCCGACCCCGGCGCCGCACCCCCGTCCTTCCTCGCGGTGGGACGATTCGTCGACAAGAAGGCTCCCCACCTGACCCTGCTCGCCTTCTCCCGGGTCGCGCGGGCGGTGCCCGAGGCCACCCTGCAGATGATCGGCGACGGGCCGCTGCGCGAGGCCTGCACCAGCCTCGCTCAGGCGCTCGGAATCACCGCTCGGGTGGCGTTCCCCGGCGCCCTGCCGCCGGCCGACGTCGCCACCGCGATGGCTGCCGCCCGCTGCTTCGTGCAGCACTCCGTGCGGCCAGCGAGCGGCGACATGGAGGGCACGCCGTTGGCGGTGCTCGAGGCGATGGCGGCCGGCCTTCCGGTGGTGTCCACCCGGCACGGGGGCATCGCAGACGCGGTCGACGAGAACGTCACCGGGTATCTGGTCGACGAGGGAGACGTGCCCGAAATGGCGAACGCCATGCTCCGGTTGGCGGCCGCGCCGGAGCTCGCGGCCGGGCTCGGCCGCGAGGGCTGGCGGCGCGCCCTCGCCGAGTACCGACGGGAGGACCGCCTCCGCGAGCTCGCCGCGCTCCTCCAACGGGCGGCCTCGGACGGTCGCTAGTCAGTGTCGGGTTCGCCCCGAGCGAGGAGCGCGAGCGTCGCCCGCAGCGCGTCGTCACGCCGTTCGACGGCGGCCGCCCAGTCGACCGACCCACCCGAAAAGGGGCTCGGTCCGCGCGCGGCGGCGCGGGCGAGCAGGTCGAGGTTGGCGAGCCATGTCCGCCGTCGGTCGAGCACACGACCCGAGACGTACTCGACGTAGGGCAGATCGTCGATCAGCGCAGGCGTGCCGGCCACCAGACGGGCGACCTCGGCCGGCCCCAGCAGCAGCAGGGCGGCGAGATCGTCGGGTGAGCCGACGCCGGCGGCGGCAAGGGAGGCGGCGACCGCCGGCTCCGCCATCCGCGGCCAGTCGACCCGCAGCGGACCGGGCGCGGCCGACCCGGTCACCACAGTGTTCTCGTTGACCGTCGAGATGTCGTACCAGACCGCCGTTCGCGGGAAGACCCGATGGAAGGCGGACAGGATCCGCAGGTAGCTCTCGGTGTCGAGCGAGTACAGCGGGAGCCACATCGAGACCACCCCGCCGGGCTCGAGCCGGGAACGGCACAGCTGGAAGTACTCGAGGGTGTACAACGTGCTGTTGCCGGCATGGCGGGGATGGATCGAGTCGGACAGGATGGCGTCGTAGCGGTGGTCGGTGGCGAGCAGGAAGTTGCGTCCGTCGTTGATGACCACCCGAACCCGGGGGTCTGAGAGCACGCCCCGGTTGATGTCTCCCAGCCACCGGGCTGCGGACTCGAGAACCTCGGGGGCGATCTCCACCACGTCGATCGCGGTCACCGGATGGCGCGACACCGCCCAGCAGGTGCCGCCCGAGCCGAAGCCGACGTGCAGGACCCGCCGCGGCTGGGCCAGCTGGAGCAGGGGCAGGTTGCCCTGGAGCTGCTGCACCGCGAGCAACGAGCGGCTGGTTCCGGCGACGTTCATGCCGTTGAGCTCGAGCGAGGTCCACGGTGCCGGGCCGGCGAGGTACCGCTTGACGGCCACCGTCGCGGAGACACTCTCCGACAGCGAGAGCAGCTCGCTCGAGGCGTCCTCGACCACGCTCGCCTGCCGCAGGACCCAGTCGCGGGGCAGGCCGACCCAGAGGCCGCCACCCGCCAGGACGACGGCGGCGGCGGCGACCCGGGCGAACCGCGCCGGCGGACGAAGGGCGAGCCCGACCCCGAGGTGGAGAGCTGCGACGACCAGCAGGCTGCGTTGCACGCCGAGAGCAGGGACCAGGAGGAAGGGCGCCCCGAGAGCGCCCAGAATCGCGCCCAGCGTGTTCGCCGCGGCGATCGCCCCGGCGTGACCGCCGTCGGAGCGGGCCTTCGGGTCGGCGGCGACTGCGAGCGGGAAGCACGCGCCGAAGAGCACCGCGACCGGCAGCAGGTAGAGCGACACCACGGCCACCAGCAGAGCCTGGACCGAGGCGAAGCCGAGCGGGATCCGGATCACCGTGGCCGGCCAGGCGAGGGCGTCTCCGAACCCCCCCAGGAGCGGGAGCTGGATCACCACGAGACCGGCGATCCCGAGCTGGGCCACAGCCAGGGCGGGACCCGGGGAGCCGAGCCGAGACCCGAGCCTGCGGACCGCCAGGCTGCCGAGCGCGAGCCCGACCAGGTAGACCGCGAGCACCGCGGCGAAGGCGTAGACGCTCGAACCCAGGTGCAGCACGAGGACACGAACCCAGAGCAGCTCCGCCGCGAGCGCGCCGGCGCCCATCGCCGCCACCAGCGCCAGGTAGCCGCGCAGCCGGGCCGACGAGAACGCCGGGGTGGACGGGACGCCGCGCGGGACCCACCCTTCGAGGGCCACCGCGGACACCGCCACCGCGGCACAGGTGAGCGCTGCCGCCGCGAGGCTTCCCCGCTCCCCGAGCCACGGCAGCAGCAGGTAGGCGGCCAGGAAGACCCCGGCCGCCCCGCCGAGGGTGTTCAGACCGTAGAGGTGGCCCACTCTCGCGGTGAGGCCCAGCCCGTGGAGGCGCTCGACCAGCAACGGCAGGGTCAGTCCCATGAGAACGGTCGGCACCGCGAGCACGGCGACCGCGAGCGCAAGCCGGACGGCGATCCCGCCGGCGGGATCGACGCCGAGGTCTTCTCCCAGGAGCCGGGCGCCGAGACCGAGCAGGAGGCGCTGGAGTGGCTCGGAGAGCGCGAAGAACGCGCCGATCCCGGCCTCCGCCAGACCGTACCAGCGCAGGTGAGCGCGGACCCGGGAGGCGACCCGTCCTCCCAGCCACGCCCCGAGCGCCATGCCCCCCATCCACGCCGTGACCACCGCCGACGCGGCCCACACGCTGTTGCCGAGCACCAGCCCGAGCATCCGCGCCCAGACCACCTCGCCGACCAGGGCGGTGACCCCGGAGAGGAAGAAGAGCGCACCCACCCGCCTGGTCACTGAGATCCTCCTCGCCCAGACCCCGGTCCATGCCCGCCGCGGACCGGACGCGCCACTGTCACCGCAGCGCCCGATCGAGCTGCTCGAGCTGCCAGAGCGGCAGCTCGAGCAGCTCTCGCTCGTAGGAGCTCAGCCGACGCGGCCGCCGGATGGCCGCCGCTCGCCGGGCTCGCTCGGTGGCCTCGGCGGCAGCCGGCACCTGCCCGAGGTCGAGCTCGATCCGGGCCAACAGGAGCCATCCCCTGACGAACGCGGGCTCCTCGGTGACGGCCCGTTCGGCCAGGGTACGAGCCGTGGTGAGATCGCCGAGACTGCGTTCGAGCCGCGCCCACTCCAGCCAGCCCCAGGGGAGATGCGGCTCGAGCGAGGTGGCGCGGGCGAACGCCTCCCGGGTCCGCGCCACGGTCCGGCGCGACCCGCCCAGCTCCACGATCGTGCGGGCGCCGGCCCGGCTCAGGATGGTCCAGGCTTCGACGCTGCCGGGGTGGGCGGCCACCGCCCGCTCCGCCCATGCGCAGGCCTCGGCCGCCTCGGCCCAGGCCCACGATCCACCCGCCGCGAGGGCGGCCGCCCGTTGCACAGCCGGTCCCGAGAGCCAGGGTTCGGCCCGGATCGCGGCCTCGACGGCGTCACACGATGCCGGCCCGCCGAGCGCCTGCCAGCGCCGGCGGGCCTCGGCCGGGGCCGCCAGTCCCCACAGCACCAGGGCCGCCGCCGCGACCCCGGCGAGCCAGCCCCACCGGGACCGGCGCCCGGGCTCGCGGCCGACCAGGGGCTCGGTCAGCCCGACCAGCACCGCCCACCACCACAGCACCACCTCCACCCGAAGCAGATCGTGGAGCGAGGCGATCACGGCCATCGTCGCGAGCAGCGCCGCGAGCCGGCCGAGCCGGCCGCCGCCGCGACGGCGCGCGGCGCGCCAGGCCGCGGTCGCGGCCGCGGCCGAAAGCGAAAGGCCGATCAGCCCGAGCTCAGCCAGAATCCCGATCGGCGTCGACTCGGCATAGGTGGGACGCATCTCGTGGCGGGCGAGAGAGTCCGGGTAGGTGATGCGCGCCCGGCCCGCCACATCGGCCCACGCTCCCGGACCGACCCCGGTCCACGGGTGCTCCAGGGCGGTGTGCACGACGGACCTCCAGATCGTGACCCGATGCCAGGCGAAGACGTCACGTTGCACGGCGAGCCGCCAAGCCACGGCGCCGGCGACCAGTACCAGGCCGGCGATCGCCACCGCGACGCGGGCACGGGGCCGCAGCGGGATCATGACCGCGGCAGCGGCGAGGGCGACCAGCGCCGCCCGTGAGCCGGTCGCCAGGATCGCCGCCGCGAAGGTCGCACTCAGCACCGGCGCCAGCCAGCGCGGGAGGACTGATCCGCGCAGCCCCCACACCGCCACCGCCGTCGGTGCGAGCAGCGCAGCGGCGACGTTCGGGTTCTCGAGCAGCCCGCCGGCCCTCGGCTGGCCCAGGGCCAGCCACTCACCGATCACCGCAACGGCGACCGCGACCGCTGCCGTCAGCAGCACCAGCCCGGCCGCGAGGCGGGCGGGCTCCCGGGACCTCCTGGCCGCGGCCCAGAGGCCCACGGCGACCAGCCAGGCGGCCACCGTCTCCTTGCCGGCGAGCGGCGACAGCCCCTGGACGGTGGCGACCGCACCGGCCCAGACGAGGACTGCGAGCAGCCAGCTCTCCTCGGCGCGAGGCGCCCCGCGAAGAGCACCGACGGCGAGCAGGACGGCTGCCGCCAACACCAGGGTGGCGCCGAGCCGCGGGGTGGGCGAGAACGCCCCCCCGAGGACCGCCGCCAGGCCCGCCCCCAGGGCGCCGACCACCGGCGCTGCGTCAGCGATCCGCAGCACCCGCGTCCTCGGCGGCGGTGAGCAGGCGGTCGGCCTGCTCCCTGAGGCGACCGTCCATCGGTCGCGCACGGTGCGCGGTCCAAGCCTCGATCACCGCAGCCTGCAGCTCCCCCGTCATCAGCTCGAGCTGCGACGCGAGGCTGGCGAGCGACGCCGAGCGCGGCCGCAGCCAGCGCCACCGATCGAGCTCTGCGAGGGCGAGATCGGCGAGATCGGGTCGGTCGGCCTCGAGCGCGGCCGCCCCGAGCGAGACCAGCGGTCCGACTCTCCACGGAGCCAGCTGGTGCGCTCGACGCCAGGTCTCGACCCGGGCAGCGGGACCCTCGGCAGCGGCAGCCGCCC
This sequence comes from uncultured Acidobacteriota bacterium, assembly GCA_963714745.1. Lineage (GTDB taxonomy): Bacteria > Acidobacteriota > Thermoanaerobaculia > Thermoanaerobaculales > Sulfomarinibacteraceae > CAVQPK01. Next base: position 1,411,784 of record CAVQPK010000002.1, on the reverse strand, counting down.
GCCCGACCTCGCTGCTGGTGAGGTGGAGGACGCCGGCCACGACCGCGGCGGCGGCGAGACCGAACGCCGCTGCGCGCCGGCGGCCGACCGGACCCTCGGTCGGGAGCGGAGCCGGCGGCCGGGAGACCGCCCACCCGAGCAGGACCGCCCACGGGATCGCCACCCCGGAGGTCCAGAGCGAGAAGTCGGCCAGATTGTGAAGGGGCACGACCGCCACCGCTGCCGCGAGACCCGGCCGGTCGCGCCAGCAGCGTCGAACCGCGCCACCGAGGCCGGCGGCCGCCAGCACCAGCAGGGCGGCGCCGGCCACACCGAGCTCCGCGAGCCACTCCAGCGGCAGGCAGTGGGCGTGAGAAGGCAGGTTCTCGGTCGGGAACGGAACCGCCAACGAGGCCTGACCGTAGCCGCCGAATCCGACCCCGGCGACCGGCGCCGTCGACCACACCCAGGCCGCGACCCGCCAGTTCTCGGCCCGCAGGCGCAGCGGCTCGAGGCGGCCGAGGTCGGTCCTGGCCACCGAGATCCCGACCACGGCCACGAGCCCGAGGACGGCCGCTCCCAGGGCGGCCCGACGGTGCCGCGCCAGCAGCACCGCGAGCACGGCGAGCGCGGCCAGCCCGGCCCCGAGAGGCGAACGCGACAGCACCACGCCGGTGGTGGCCGTGACGATGCCGGCCGCCGCCGGCAGCCGCCACCTGCGCTCGCGGAGCGCCTCGACCAGAACCGGCAGGGCCATCGCCATCACCACCGCCAGGTGACCCGGAACGACCATCGTGGCGAACGCGCGACCCTCGGCCAGCCGAGCCGCGGCATCCTCCTGCAACCCCTCCGGGAGGCTGCCGAGCTCGGCGGCGGCGCGGTCGAGGCCGGCGACTACCTGCCAGAGCGCCGCCAGCCCGAGGGCCGCAATCCCGAGCGCGAGCCCGGTGATCGCCCACCGGTCGGGACGCTCGCGCGACGCGCACCACCCGAGAGCGGCGAGCGCTGCGACCAGCGCGCCGCTGCGCATCGCCCCTGAGGGGTCGGCGCCGGAGAGGCCCGACACAACCAGCAGGCCGGCCAGGAGCAGGATCGCCGGAACGTGGATCCCGGTCTCGGCGCGCCGCCGCCACGCCCACGGCACCAGCCCGAGCGCCGCCGCCGCGACCACGAGCGGCGTCGAGGCGTGAATCTCGGCGGGCCGCCAAGCCACCCACACGGCCACGGCGAGCAACGTGGTCTGGGCCGTCACCCTCGGAGCGTAGCAAAGAAAAAGGGGCGCCGAAGCGCCCCCGGTACAGTCTCAGGCGAAACGGTCAGTCGACCTGAACGCCTTCCGGCCACTGGGTGAAGCTGCCGTCCTCGTACCAGATGTCGCAGTCGAAGCCCTTGGTGGTGCCGCCGGTAAAACCAGCGCCTTCCTTGTCACGGGCGTACGAGATGATGGTGTAGTGCCGGCCCTCGTTGTCCGTGAAGAAGAGGATCGGGTTGTTCCATCCGTCGTTGTTGGGAATCCGCTTGATGTACGTCGGGGTGACGTAGGTGCCCAGCTCGCCGGCAGTCGAAATATTGAAGGGGTAGAAATTCTGATCCACGGCGTACGCCTCGATGGCGGTCGCCACCGAACGCATGTCCGCCATGGTCCGCTTCTGCCGGCCGCGGTTGATGGCGTTGAGCAGGTTCGGGATCGCGATCGCCGCGATGATGCCAATGATAGCCACCACGATGAGCAGCTCGATGAGGGTGAAACCACGCTGTCTGCGCATGAACTCCTCCTTTCAACTCCAACGAGCATCATAGCAGGAACCGTGCCAAGATTCAACGTGAGTCGCGTCATCACGAAGTGACGCCCAACGTCAGCGCTGGCGGCGCCTCGTACCGTGAAACGTCATTCGCCCCCTCCGTCCCACTCCGGACCGTCGCCCTCCCAGGCGTGCTCCGGCGCCCACACTCCCGGCCAGTCGACCGGCGCCGTGACCCTCAGGCGGGCGGCCTGGCACCAGTAGTCGTAGGCGAGGCCGTCCGCGGCATGGACCGCGACGTCGACCACGTAGTCGCCGGGGGCGAGCGCCAGGGACGGATAGCTGCAGCGGACCTCTCCCGACCGGTCGAGCCGCAGCGGCCGCAGGCCGTCGATCTCCGTGTTGTGGCCCGCCACCTGGATGCCGTCCATCCGGTGCCACGCGATCCCGAACACGAAGTCCTCGACCGGCCGGTGGACCCGGTAGCGGAGGTGGATCGTGCAGTCGGTCCCCGAGGACACCACGCGGAGCGGAATCCCCCGGCTCGAGAAAGCGACCTCAGTGATCTCGACATCGCCGTTGCCCCAGCGCTTGCCCTCCTCGACCACCCGGACCGAGGCGCGGTCGTCGCGCTCTCTCGCCTCGAGCTCGGCACCGGCGACGTCGCTGCGGTACCGCGCGACCACGGCATCTGCGCGGCCGTCGGCCACCACGCGCCCCGCGCGCAGGTACACGGCGCGGTCGGCAAAGTCCTGCACCAGGTCGAGGTCATGGGAGACCAGCAGCATCGTCACGCCCTGGCGGCGCATGCGCGCGAGCCGGTCGAGGCAGCGGCGGGTAAAGGCGGCGTCGCCCACCGCGAGCACCTCGTCGATCAGGAGCACGTCCGGCCGGACCGCGACCGAGACCGCGAACCCGAGCCGCACGTACATCCCGGACGAGTAGGTCTTGACCGGCTCGTCGATGAAGTCCCCGATGTCCGCGAAGCGGACGATCTCGTCCAGCCGGTCCTCGATCTCGGCCCGTCCGAGACCGAGCAGCATGCCGTTGATGACCACGTTCTCCCGCCCGGTGATCTCGGGGTGGAAGCCGGCGCCGAGCTCGATCAGAGCGGTCACGCGGCCGGTCACCTCGACCTGGCCGGTGGTCGGACGGAGAATGCCGCTGACCAGCTTGAGCAGGGTCGACTTGCCGGAGCCGTTGGGGCCGATCAGCGCCAACGCCTCACCCGGCGCGACCTCGAGGTCGATGCCGGTCAGCGCGAGGTGCTCGGCCGCGGGGCGGCGCCGGGAGCCGAGCTGGCGGTGGAAGAAGGCGCCTTTGAGGGTGTTGAACCGGCCGGCCGCGGACCGACGGTAGGTCTTCGAGACCGCCTCGAGCCGAATCCGACCCGTCACACCGCCTCCACCAGCGACTCCCGCAACCGGGTGAACACGACCACCCCCAGCCACCAGCCCGCGAGCGCCACCCCACAGGCGGCGAGCCACACCCAGGGACCGGCGACCTGGCCGTCGAACGCGAGCGAGCGGTAGACCTCCACCAAGGGCGCGAGCGGCCCGGCCGCGATCAGCCGCCGCAACCACTCGACCGGAAGGCCGTCGAGGGAGTAGATGATCGGCGACGCGAAGAAGAACAGGTTCAGGATGTGCCCGAGCAGATCCCTGAGATCGCGGAAGTGGAGCGCCAGCGGCGCGACCGCCATCGCGAGCCCGGCGGTGAGCACGATCCAGGGCACCAGGGCCAACGGCAGCAAGACGATCGTCCACGGAAACGGGTGCCAGCCGACCGCGGCCGAAACCGTCACCGCCAGCACCAGCACCGGAAGCGCGAGCAGGTGGTGCACGAGGTGCGAGAGCACCACCACCGCGGGGAAGATCTCGGGCGGGCAGACCACTTTGGCCAGCAACGGCCCGTTCGCCACCAGGGTCACCGAAGCGTCGGTCAGCGCGCCGGAAAAGAACAACCACGGCAGCAGACCGGTGAACAAGAACAGCGGGTACGGGTCCATCCCCGCGACCCGGGGCTGGAAAACGGTGGTGAACACCACCGCGTAGACCACCAGCAGCAGCAACGGGTTGAGCAGCGACCAGAAGTACCCGAGCACCGACGCGCGGTAGCGGGCTCCGAGCTCGCGGCGCACCAGAACCGCGAGCAGCGCCCGGTGACGCCACAGCAGGCGGAGCACGGTCATCGCTCGGGGTCAGCCCTTCGGGGCCAGAAGATCCTGCATCTTGCGGAGGATTTCTTTGCGCTTGCGGTCGAGGTAGGTCTGGTAGCTGACGACCTGACCGTCGTCGCAGATGAACATGATCGGGTTGTGGCGCACGTCGCCGCGGTCGTCGAACTGGATCGGCCCGGTGACGCCCATCAGGTCCTGGACCCCGAAGTGAAGCGCCTTGTTGATCTCGACCGGGACGAAGGGCTTGGCGATGCCGATCACCTCGATGACCAGCCGCATCGCGTCGTACCCATGCGCGGCCTGCACGTCCGGTGGCCGCTGGTAGGTCTCGAGGTAGCTCTTGACGAAGTCGGCGACCAGCTTCTGCTCGGAGGTGCGGTCGAAGGGCGGCAGCGGGAACATCACACCGTCGGCGAGCGCCCCCGCCTCCTGGATCACCCGGGTCGAATCGAACGCCGAAGTGGTGACGATCCGGCCCTCGTACCCGATCTCGTGGAGGTGGCGGAGCACCCCGAGACTGGATTCGGCGTAGGCGACGATGTAGACCGCGGAGGGTTTCTCGGCGGTCAGCAGCGCTTTGGACCGCTGTTGCCAGTCGGCACCACCGATCTCGACCCGCCCGACGACCTTGCCCGCCAACGCCTCGCCCTCGTACTGCTCCCGGAACTCCGGCTCGATGCCGCTCGCGTAGTCGCCGTCCTGGACGTACATCACCACGGTGCCTGCGCCGAGCTTGCGGGAGAGGAACCCGGCCGCCGCCGAGGCCTCGAGCTCGTCGGAAGGGTAAAGGCGGAAGAAGAGCTTCGACTCCCGGGTGAGCCCCGGCGCCGAGGCGGTCGGGGACAGCAGCACCACGCCGGTGTCGTCGAGCACCTTGAGCAGCGCGATCGCCTCCGAGCTGGTGGCCCCGCCGATCACCAGTTGAACATGACGCTCGGAAACCAGCCGACGCAGCTCGGCGACCGCCTGATCAGGGTTGGATCCGGTGTCGGCCCAGACGATCTCGACGCCGGCCGGCAGCTTGCCCGACTGTCTCCCTTCGGCGACGGCGAGGCGGACCCCGCTCTCGATCGCCTCGCCGTACGCGCTGGCCGTGCCCGTCGTGGGCAGGAGAACACCGACCACCGGCTTCGATCCGCAACCGCAGGTCAAGCCCGCTGCAAGCAGCAGCAGCGCGGCGCGAAAGCCGTCATGGCGTGCCATTCCCTACCTCCGTCTGGCCCGTCAGCCAGGTTAGCACACACCGTCCGGACCGCCGGTTGCACTCACCGGCCCCGCTCCCGTTGGTCACTCTCAACCAAGAGCTCGAACAGTCGACGTCGGGGCAGCCCCAGCATCCGTGCCGCCGACCGCAGGGCTTCGGGGCGGCTGCCTCCGACCGAGAGGAGGGCCTGCTCGTAGACCGCTTTCGCGGTCGTGGCGTCGACCTCCCCGGGCCGGCGTCGGTCCGGGCTCGGCCCGATCACCACCACGTACTCTCCGCGCGGAACCGCCGAACCGGCGGATGCGGCAAGCTCGCCCAGCGGGGCCATCTCGGCGCGCTCGTGGAGCTTGCTGAGCTCGGCGAGAAGGGTTGCCGGACGATCGGCGCCCAGAACCTCGGCCAGGTCCTCGAGCTCGCCCGCAAGGCGATGCGGGGAGAGCAGCACCACCAGCGAGCCTGGGGAGGACTCGAGCTCGGCGATCCGGCGCCTGCGCGGGCCGCGCCGGGGTGGCAGGAACCCGACCAGAGTCGCCGGCAACGGCGGCTGACCGGAGGCTGCCAACGCCGCGGTAAAGGCCGAAGGCCCGGGTACGCTGCGGACTGCGATCCCGGCGCGACGCGCCTCGCGGACCAGCACGAACCCCGGGTCCGACAGCACCGGGGTGCCGGCGTCGCTCACCAGGGCCACATCCCGCCCGCCGGCGAGCTCGTCGAGCACTGCCGGCACCGCTACGGTCTCGTTGTGCTCGTGCAGGCTCCGCAACCGCCGGCCGGATGGTATCTCGAGGTGGCCGAGCAGCTTGCGGGTGCGTCGTGTATCCTCGGCCAGCACCACATCGGCGGCGGCGAGCACCTCCCTGGCGCGCTGGGACACGTCACCGAGTGTCCCGATCGGCGTCGCGACCAGCCACAGCGTGCCCTGCTCCTGCTCCATGGTCGGCTCCATTATCCCCTGCCCGCACGCCACAGCTCGGTCGGGCTCGCCGGAGATCGCGGCGTCCGGTAGCATGAGGCCGTGCGCTCCGCTGCCCTCGCCGTTGTCCTCATCCTGGCCCCGTGGTGTGCCGCCGAGGAGGTGATCGAGGAGGTGGTGGCGGTGGTCGGTCGAACTCCGCTGCTGGCGAGCGATCTGACCCTCGGCGAGATCGTCCGGCTGGTGGCCCGGGACGACGCGGAGCCCGCCGAGCGCTTTCGCTCGAAGCTGCTCGACGCCCGGATCCGGCTCGAGCTCCAGTACCGGGATCTCGAGCGGTCCGGTGTGCTCTACCGGCTCACGCTGGACGTCGATGGCGCGCACCGGCTCATCGTCGAGCGCTCCGGTGGCGCCGAGAACCTGGCCGCCTCGCTGGCCGCCGCAGGCCTCGGCGACGAGGACCTTCGCGAGCTCGCGCTGAGGATCGCTGCGGCGACCGCGTACGCCGAGCAGCGGCTGCGCCCGGCGGTCGCGGTGGCGCACGAGGAGATCGTCCGCGAGTACGAGCGCCTGGTCGCTGACGAGCTGACGCCCGCGGGAGTGACCCCTCCGGCCCTCGACGAGGTGCGCGAGGCGATCCGAAGGGTCCTCGAGGAGCGCAAGCTCAACGCCGAGCTGGAACGGTGGACCGCGGAGGCGAAGGCGGTTCTCGGGGTGACGCGCTACGGTCGGTGAGGCCCACCGGGTGGGGATCGCTGCCCCACAGCTCTCGGTAGGCCGACTCCGCCGCCAGCACCGCCGTGGTGTAACCCCTGGTGACGTCGAACGAGACCCCGAGCACGAACCGCGACGGAAGGCACGCCGGGCCGCACCCCTCGAGCCACCGTGCGGCCTGGCTCTCGCCGGCGTTGTAGGCCGACACCGCGGCATCGGCCCGGCCGCCGAAGCGTTCGAGGAGTCGGCCGAGCTCGGTCGCACCCAGCTCGAGGGAGAGCTCGGGGTGGAACAGGTCCTGCTGCCGAGGGACCGGGACCCCGGCGCGTCGGGCCGCGGTTTCGGCAGTTGCCGGCATCAGCTGGGTGAGGCCCCGCGCCCCGACCGCCGACAGCGCAGCCGGCTCCCAGCTCGACTCGGCGCGGACCACCGCCGCCAGCAGTGTCCAGGGCACTCCGGCCGCGGACGCCGCCGAGCCCACCTCAAAGCGGAACGGCAGCGGAAAAAGGGCGCGGCGGAGGGGCTCCGGGAGCACACGTTCGGGCAGCCCCGGGGCGCTCCGCCAGCGTGCGGTGTCGGCCACCGAGATCGCCGCCCGGACGGCCCCGTAGCGCCGAAGCTCGAGTGCGCTCCACGCCGCGGACGGCCCGTCCCGGTCCGGGAACTGCTCCGGCGCCCAGGCGACCGCCTGCGCTTCCAGGCCGCTTTCCCACAGCGCCTTCGCCACCGCCCCGAGGCCGGATCGAGGGGCGGGATCGGAGAGGCCGGTGAGCTCGGCGACCCGCCGCCGGGCGGCCGCGAGGCGATCAGCGTCGACCTCCAGCACCGACCAGGTCGCCAGAGTGCGGTCCCTGGGGTCCGTGGCGGCGCCGCCGCGCGCTGCGATCTCCGCCAGCCAGGGGTCCCTGACCGCGGCCGGCATCCCCACGACCAGCCTCCGCGCCGCCTCGCCCCAGAACGCATCGAGCTCGTGGGCCGCCGCCTCCAGGCGCCGGGCGCAGGCCGACCACCGCCCTGCATCACCGTCGAGCTCGGCGGCGAGCACGGCGGCCGGACCGCGCCAGATCCTGGTCCTCCGAACCTCCGCCAGCCGCGCCAGCGCGCGCGGCTCGTCGCCGCGGCGCAACGCGTCGAGCGCGAGCACGATCGCGGCCCGATCCCGCGATTCGCGGCCCGTCAGCCGGCTCAACCCGGCCTCCGCACGATCCCGCTGGTCGTTGGCGAGGCGAAGCCGTGCCAGGGCGATCCTCCGGTCGTCGCTGGCCCTCGTGACCACCGCCCGGCGGGCGGCCTCGATCGCCTGCTCCAGATCACCCTGGAGCTCCAACGCCCGCGCGAGGTGGATCTCGAGATCCGCCGCCGTCTCGCGGTCCGGGGCGAGCTTCACGGCGCGGCGGTACCATGCCGCGGCCTCCGACCAGCGTCCGAGCCGGAACCCGCACCGTCCGCGCAGAAAACGGACCTCCCAGACGGGGATGCCGGTATCGCGGGTCTTCGCCAGCGCGTCGAACCACACCGCGGCACGCTGGTAGTGTCCGTGACGGAAGAGAGCCTTCGCCGCCAGCCATCGCTCCCGAGCGGTCGGGTCGGTCTCGCGTTCGATCCTGTGCGCCGCCGCCAGCGCGGGGAGGTCGCCGGTCGACTGCTGGAGCAGCGCCAGTGCGCGTCCTCTGGCCTGCTCTCCACCGCGCGCCGCCAGCACCGCCTCGATCCGGCGCCGCGAGCTGCGGTCAACGCGCCGCAGCACGCCGTCGAGACGGGCCTCGAGCTCCGGCATCGGGTCGCTGGCGAGGGCCCGCTCGAGCACCTCCACCGCCCGCTCGCGCAGCGGGCGCGAGGCCGCCGAGGTCAGCATCGGCAACACCAGCTCCGCGGCGGCCACAGCGTCGTCGGCCAGCATCAGGGCCGAGAGCTCGGCACGGGCCACCTGACCCGTGGGATCGTCACCGACCGCCGCCGTCCAGGCCGCGCGCTCGATGTCGCCCATCCCTTCGCCTCGGGCCGCATACGCCATCAGCAGCGCGACCTGCGGATCGAGCTCAGCCCCCGGGTCGCGGTCCGCCACCTCGGTCAGGATCTTCGACCACTGCCCGGCGCGCGCCAGGTCGGCGAGGTCCGCACGGTCGGCAGCCGAAGCTGCGGCAGCCAGGGCGAGGATCACCAGGAGATCGCGAAGCGTTCTCATTCGTCGTGATTGTCGCACCGACCTCGTGCCCCGTCGAGGACCTGAGGCGGTCCGGAAGCGCCGGGGCTTGCGCCGGATCGCGGGCCGCAGCCGCCGTGACGACCGGGCTGCAGGCTACCCGGCCCACCACCAGGCGGCGTAGAGCGCCATCAGGAGCGCACCGACCGCGCCGCCGGCGAACCCGTACACCACGGGCAGCGTCCTGGCGCCCTTCGCGACCATGATGCCCCCGGCCGCAAACAACGGAAACACGGTCAGGCTGAGACGGCCGAACGACCACAGCGTCGAGCTCAGCGGCACCAGCACACACACCGCCGCGTACGCGACCGACGCGCGAGAGAGCGTGCGGACCGCCGGCACGAGCATCGCCAGACAGACAAGGGCGATCACCAGCTCGAGGGTCGATCCGTGGGCGCCGTGCAGCTCGGGCCCGGTCTCCCACCACCTGACGAAGGCCCGCCACGGGCCTCCCATGGACCCACGCCAGCGCGCCTGCCGGACCATGAACGCGAACGGGTCGCCGAAGGTCCGCGCGGACCACGCGAGCACGGCGACCATCCCGGCCGCCGGCGCCGCCGCCACCAGCAGCCCCCAGCGTCCGGCCGCCGAGGCCGGCGCCAGCCGCCGCCGCTGCCACCAGTCGATTGCGAGCGGTACCACGAGCAGAATCCCGAGCGGACGGGTCGCGGCCGCGAGCGCTCCCGACACCGCCGCGGTGATCGGCCGGCCGGCGCGGACCGCCACCAGCGCCGCCAACGACAGGGCGAGAAAGAGCGATTCGGCGTACACGGCGGACAGGAAGAGGCTCATCGGGTGGAGCAGGAGCAGGACGACCGAAGCGGTCCCGGCACGGTCGCCCAGCTCCCCGCCCCCGGCCTCGTCGCGGGTGAACCGGTACAGCAGCAGGGCGGCCGCCGCCAGAGCCAGGTTGGAGATCAGGACTCCGGCGCCGACCCCGCCGGCGAGCGGCGACAGGAGGCGGAGCAGGAGCGGGTAGACCGGGAAGAAGCCGGCGGTGCCCCCGGGGTCGGCCGCCGACCCGGTGCTCTGCAGCCACGAACCGACGTCATAGCCCCGCTCGGCGATCAGCAGGTACCACTCCGCATCCCACCGCGCCCAGATCTCGAGCGGGGCCGCCGCCGGCCGGTGGTAGACGAGGTTGATCCTCGCCGGGCCGGCCGCTTTCGGCAACAGTCCGACCGCAAGCACCCCGACCGCCTGGAGCGACAGCCGACTGGCCACCACGAGCAGCAGGAGGGTCTGCCAGCGGTTGCGGCGGGAGCCGGAAAGGTCCATCGGGCTCAGCCGCCGTCGGCGACCGAGCGCCGCCCCGGATCTCCGCGTCGGCCATGAGGTAGGCTACTGGACGCGACGTCAAGCGGGGCCACCGGGCTACCCCGCAACCCTGCGCCGTCGGCCGCCTCGCCATGCCGGTGGATGGGACATCGGGCTCAGGCTAGTCGGCGCTCTCCAGCGGTGTCAACGGCCCCGGCCGCCATCGATCCCGGTCCCGGCCTGTACCCGAGCCCGGGGTCCGTGGATAATGCAGGGCTGTCGGCGTCGCGGGGGCGCCGGCGCGGGCCACGGGAGAGACCTCATGGACGAGCGCCACATCAAGGTACTGATCATCGGCTCCGGACCCGCGGGGCTCACCGCAGCGATCTACGCTGCTCGCGCCGAGCTCCAGCCCCTGGTCATCGAGGGCCTGCAGCCGGGCGGGCAGCTGACGATCACCACCGAGGTCGAGAACTACCCCGGCTTTGCCGACGGCATCCTCGGGCCCGAGCTGATGCAGCACACCAAGGCCCAGGCGGAGCGATTCGGCACCCGCTTCGTATTCGACGCGGTGACCGGCGTCGACCTGGCCGAACGGCCGTTTTCGGTTCACACCGCCGCCAACGGAAGCTTCACCTGCGAGGCGCTGATCATCGCCTCAGGAGCCTCCGCCAAGCTGCTCGGCCTGCCTTCGGAGCGAGAGCTGATGGGCTTCGGCGTCTCCGCCTGCGCGACCTGCGACGGCTTCTTCTTCCGCGACCAGGAGGTGGTCATCGTCGGCGGCGGCGACACCGCGATGGAGGAGGCCTTGTTCCTGACCAAGTTCGCGACCAACGTCACGGTGGTTCACCGACGCGACGAGCTGCGGGCGTCCAAGATCATGCAGCAGCGCGCGTTCGACCACCCCAAGATCAGGTGGGCCTGGAACTCGGTGGTGACCGAGGTGATCGGCACGCGCGAGGGCGGCGTCACCGCGGTGAAGCTCGAGGACACCGAGACCGGGGCGACCCGGGAGCTTGCGACCCAGGGTGTGTTCGTGGCGATCGGCCACCGCCCGAACACCGAGCTGTTCGCCGGCCTGATCGAGATGGACGACGTCGGCTACATCCGCACCGTGCCCGGTCGGACCCGAACCTCGGTCGAGGGCGTGTGGGCCTGCGGCGACGCGCAGGACCCGTACTACCGCCAGGCGGTCACCGCGGCCGGAACCGGCTGCATGGCCGCGATCGAGGCCGAACGGTGGCTCGCCGAGCACGGAATCGAGTAGGCTCTGAGCGGCCCTCTCGGGCCGAGGAACACAGGGAATGGCGTCGGCCCCGGGAGGGTTGACGGTCCCGTCGAGGAGGTCCGGATGATCTCGTTCTCCCAGAAGGCGATCGACAAGGTGAGAGAGTACTCGAGCCAGATGCCGGAAGCAGGCGGCAAGGACCTGCGGATATTCATCCAGGGGGTCGGCTGCTCCGGCTTCGTCTACGGCTTCACCTTCGACGAGCTGCGCGACGGCGACACCGTGGTCGACGCCGGCGACCTCAAGGTACTGGTCGACCCCCGCAGCGCGCCGCACCTGTCGGGCTCGTCGGTGGACTTCGTCGACGACCAGCGCGGGTCCGGCTTCACGGTCGAAAATCCCAACGCCCCGGTGGCGAGCGGGGGCTGCAGCTCCCAGGGTTGTTCCGGCTGCGGCTGATGACGGATCCCGCGTCTCGCCGACTCGAGGTCGTCCGCCTCGGACACCCGGTGCTGCGGCAGATCGCCGAGCCGGTGCCCGAGGGGTGGCTCGACACCGGCCGGCTGCGCGATCTGGCGCGCGACCTCATCGAGACCATGCTCGAGGAGGACGGTGTCGGGCTCGCCGCGCCCCAGGTTGCGGAGCCGCTGCGGCTCTTTGCCTACTGGGTCCCGGGGGACGACGGCAGGCCTGAGGTCGAGCCGGTGGTGATCGTCAACCCTGAGGTCCGGCCGGTGGGAGACAGTCTGGTCGACGGTTGGGAGGGGTGCCTCTCGATCCCCGGCCTGCGCGGCCTGGTTCCCCGCCATCCCCGGATCAAGGTCAAGGGCACGACCGTGACCGGCGAGCCGTTCTCGCTCACCGCTGACGACTTCCACGCCCGGGTCATCCAGCACGAGCTCGACCACCTCGACGGAGTCGTGTTCCTCGACCGGATGACCTCGATGGCGAGCCTGGCGTTCGAGGACGAGTGGTTCCGCCACCGGCAGCCGGCGGAGGACTGACGACGACGGCGGCCGCCGCCCGCGACCGCTGGCCGGTCGCCGCCGCAGCGGTGCTCGGCGGCCTCGCCGGAACCACCGCCCTCCACGCGACATCCATCGGCTGGCACCTCGCCTCCGGGCGGTGGATCCTCCACCACCGGCAGTGGCTGCGGTCCGACCCCTTCAGCTTCACCGCGGCCGGCACCCCCTGGGTCGACCACGAGTGGCTCTTCCAGGTGGCCGTAGCCGCGGTGGAGAGGTTGGGCGGACCGGTCGCCCTGGTCGGATTGCGCGCACTGCTGACCGCGGCGCTGGGCGCGCTCCTGTGCGCGCTGGCCCGCCGTGCCGGCCTGCGGCCCGGCCTCGCCTTCGCCCTCGCCGCGGTCGCGATCGCCGGCGCGAGGATGCGTTTCTTCATGCGTCCCGAGCTGGTCACCCTGCTGGTCGTCCCGGCGGTGGTGGCGCTTTTCCTCGAGCGCGACCGCCTCGGGACCCTGAGGACGACGGCCGCCGTCGCGGGCCTCGTGGTGATCGGTGCGAACTGCCACGCCGGGGTTTTCGCCGCGCCCGCGCTGATCGCCTTCGCCCTTGCCGGCGACGCGCTCGCGTCCGCCTCCGGGGGCCGGCTCGAGGGCGGCCGGCTCGCCTCCGGCGCGGCCGTGCTCGCCGCCGCCGCGCTGGCGCCCCTCGTCAACCCCTATGGGGTGGACCTCTACCTGGTGCCGCTGCGGCTCGCCGAGCTGATCGGTCAGCCGTTCATCCCCAACCCTGAGTGGGCGGCGCCCGGGCTCGGTGACGTCCCGGCGCTCTTCGCCGCGGCGGCCGTGGCCGCCGGCCTGCTCGCTGCGGCCGAGCGCCGTCCGGCACGATGGTTCCTGTTCGCCGCCGCCACCGCGCTCGCGATGCGGTCGGTGCGCCACGTCGGCCTCTTCTTCGTCATCCTGCCGGTGGTCGCGGCCCCCGCCCTGGCTCGGCTGAGCTCGGGTCGGACCGCCCTTGCCCGCCACGAGGCAGTGATCGCGGGCCTGGTCGCTGCGATCCTGGCCGTCGGCTGGGTGATCGCGCCCTGGCCACCCTTCGGAGTCGGTCCGTGGGCCCCGGTCTACCCGGTGGCGGCCTGCGACAGGATCGAGGACGAAGGGCTGTGGCGCTGGCCGGTCTACAACGACGTCAACTTCGGCGGCTACATCCTGGGCCGGGACTGGCCCCCGCACCCGGTCTTCCTGGACGACCGCAACGAGATCCACGCCTCTCTCCTGGCCGAGATCTGGCGGCAGATGCAGACCAGCGACGTCGGATCCTGGCAGGCGATGCTCGACCGCTACGGGATCCGGACCGCGCTGGTGCGCTATCACCCGCCGACGACCGTCCGGACCCCGGACGGCGCCGCGATCGGCCGGCGCGGCTTCTCCGCGCTCTGGCTCCCAACCCGGCGGTGGGCACTGATCTACTGGGACGACCAGGCGATGGTGCTGGTCGACCGGGAGGCGTTCGACCCCGGGTGGCTCGCCGCCCGCGAGTACCGTGTCGTCCGTCCGGACGACGGCGAAGAGCTGGCGCGTGGCCTCGCGGCGGGCACGATCGACCCTGCAGCCGTGGCGCGGGAGCTCGCCCGCGCCCTCGCCGAGTCACCCGGAAGCGAGCGCGCCCTGGCTCTGGGGAAGACGTTGCTCGACCGGTGACGGCTGCGCCGCACGGGACAATCGCAGAGAAATCGCCGTACGGGCACACCTTACGTGCGCCCGTGTCACGGGCGGAGACAATGAGGCGGTCTCGAAGCTCGAGGTGATCTGCCGCACCCTGACCGTCGTCATGGAGTGGGGTGCGCCCGACATTCTGGACCGCGAGGACACAAGGAACGCAAAGGCAGCGTCTGAATCCTCTTGGCGATCCTCATCGCGTCCTCGGCGATCTTGGCGGTTGACTCGAAGACCTGGGGAGCCACATCGGGTGAACCCGGAGAAGCGGGCCGACGGGGATTGTGAAAGGGCCTCCACGCTCCGCCCCTGCCCCGAGAACAGACGAGGCTCTGCGGCGCGCTCAGGCTTCGCCGTTGAGGCCGAGTCGGTGGACCATCTCGTTGAGGGTGGTCGGGCTCAGCCGGAGAAGGCGCGCCGCCTGGCGCTGCACGCCCCCGGTCCGGTCGAGGGCCTCGGAGATCAGCCGGCGCTGGTACTCGGCGACGGCGCTGCGGAAGTCGAGCCCGTCGGGGGGCAACGCCGGCTCGGCAGCCCGCCGATCGCGCGCCTCGGTGAGAGCCGGCGGCATCTCGTCGCAGTCGATCAGCTCGCCGCGGCACAGCACCGCCGCCCGCTCGACCACGTTTTCGAGCTCGCGCACGTTGCCGGGCCAGGAGTAGGAGGTCAGCAGCTCCATCGCAGCGGGGGTGAAACCCTCCACCTGGCGCTGGTTCTCGGCCGCGTAGAGGCGCAGGAAATGGGCGGCGAGCATCGGGATGTCGCCCGAGCGCTCGCGCAGCGCCGGCAGCTCGATCGAGATCACGTTGAGGCGGTAGTAGAGGTCTTCCCGGAAGCGGCCCGACTGGACCTCCTCCCACAGGTCGACGTTGGTCGCCGCCACCAACCTGACGTCGACCGAGATCGGCTCGACACCGCCCACCCTTCGGAACTCGCGCTCCTGGATCACCCGCAGCATCTTGGTCTGGGTCTCCAGCGAAACGGTCCCGACCTCGTCGAGGAACAGGGTGCCCTCGTGGGCGGCCTCGAACAGGCCCTTGCGACTCGACACGGCGCCGGTGAAGGCACCCTTGACGTGGCCGAAGAGGGTCGACTCGAGCAGCTCCGAGGGTATCGCACTGGTGTGGACCGGCACGAACGGCCGCTCCCGGCGTGGGCTGATGTTGTGGACCGCGCGCGCGACCAGCTCCTTCCCGGTCCCCGACTCGCCCACGATGAGGATGTTCGACCGCGCGGGAGCTGCCCGCCGGACCAGCTCGAAGACCTCCTGCATCCGGCGGCTGGTGCCGACGATCTCGCCCATCCCCTCGAGCCGGCTCTTGAGCTGGAGGTTCTCGACCTGGAGGCGGCGACGCTCGGCGGCCTGCCGGATGACGTGCAGGACCTCGTCGTTCTTGAACGGTTTCGGAACGTAGTGGAAGGCGCCTTGCCGCATGGCTTCGATCGCCGACTCGATCGACGAGTAGGCGGTGATCACGACCACCGGCAGGTGCGGGTCGTAGGCCTTGATCTCGGGAAGCACCTGAAGCCCGTTGCGGTCGGGCAGCATGAGGTCGAGCAGGACGACGTCGATCTCCTCCTCGCGCAGAGTCCGCATCCCGTCGCTGGCCGTGGTCGCCGGGTGGTACTCGAACCCGTTCTTGCGCAGCAGGGTCCCGAGCACGTCCTGGAGGACGGGCTCGTCATCGATCACGAGGATGGATCCTGAGCTTCCCATCGCGGCAGCCGGAGGGTCGCACGCGCACCACTCAATGGAGACGTGGAGATGGCGACCTCCCCCCCGAGCTGCGTGATCATATCACGCGTGATGGCCAGACCGAGCCCTGTCCCGCCGCGCTCCACCTTGGTGGTGAAGAACGGCTCGAAGACCTGATCCCACAGCTCCTCGGGCACTCCTGGACCCTGGTCGTCGACGTGGACCTCGCCCCAGTGGGACGACTCCTCGACCACCACCTGGACCGCCGCGTCACCGGGCGAGGCCTCGATCGCGTTGCGGACCAGGTTGGACACCGCGAGCTCGACCGCCCCGGGCGCCCCCCACACCCGAACCGGGCCGGGGGGTCGGACCATTTCCAAACGGTCGTCCCATCCGGCGCTCCGCGCGGCGTCGAAGGCTGCCCGCTCGACCGCCTCGACGAGGTCGAAGACCACCCGATCGGGACCGCTGCCGCGGACCGCGGCGTGCAGGTTGGCGACAATCCTGGACACCCTGAAGCTCTGGGTGACGAGCTTCGCCACCAGCTCCGCGCGGGGGTCCTCGCCCGGGGTCATCTCACCCAGCATCTGCGCGAACGAGGCGATGCCGGTCAGGGGCGTGTTGATCTCGTGGGCGAGCCCGGAGGCGAGCCGGCCCAGCGAGGCCAGCCGCTCCTGCTCGCGGAGCCGGTCCTGGAGGTCCTTGAGCTCGGTGACGTCCTGGAGCACCACCACCCGGCCGTCGAAGCTGCCGCTGTCGAGCTCGAGCACCGACACCGCCATCACGACTCGCCGCGCGGGCGACAGCCGGGTCTGGGCTTCGGCGTTCTCGGCGTGGAGGGGAAGGTTGGGATACCAGCTTTCCGGCAGCTCGACCAGGTCGCCGAGCGAGGTCGCCACCAGCTCGGAGGCCTCACAGCCGAACATGCCGGCGGCCTCGGCGTTTCCGGACAGGATCCGGCCGGTGGCGTTGCAGACCACGATCCCGGCCGCCGATGACTCGATGATCCGCTGGGTATTGGCGTGCAGGATCCGGTACTCCTCGGCCTGGCGCCGAAGATCGTCGAACAGGCGGGCGCTCTCCAGCGCCAGCGCCGCCTGGGCGGCGAACGCGCTGACCACCTCGCGGGCGTCGCTGCCGAGCGGGAAGATGCCTCGCCGCAGCCCCAGGTGGACCAGGCCGTGGACCACGCCGCCCCGCTCCAGCGGCAGTCGCAGCGCGAAACCCGCCTCGGCCATGTCCCGCTCCGGGTAGCTCGGAAAGGGCCCGGTGACGACGTCGGAGGGCAGCCGCTCGGGCACGCTCTCCGCCGTGGACGAGACGCGATGGAAGACATCGTCGGATCGCTTGACGTAGGTCGCCACCAGCTCGAGCTCAAGCCCGTCATGGAGAATCTCGGCGAGCCGGTTGAGCACCTCTCGGGCCTCCCCCGCGCGCAGGAACTCCCGCGCGGTGTGGGCGAGCAGGCCCTGGGGAGCGGGCCGGCCGTGGTACAGCCAGCGGTCGAGGAAGCGCTCCACCCGCTGCCGCATGGGCTGGACCAGCAGCACCAGGAGAACGCCGGTGGCGAACGCCACCAGGTTGCGGAGTGGCCCGAGCGTGGTCGCATAGTTGAGCAGGACGCGGTTGGTGGCCGAGAAGATCAGGCCGCCGGCCGCCACCACCAGTGTCGCCGACAGGAGGTCGCGGGAGATCGGCTCGAGATCCCACAGCCGGTACTCGACGAGCGCGGCGAGGAAACCGAGCGGGACCGCGACCACCGGAATCACCGCCAGCCAGGAGAAGGGCTCGAAGCCGACCCCGAACCAGCGCGGAAGCACCACCACAGTGGCGTACGGGGCGAGACCGACGAACATCCCCAGGACGACCCACTCGATCTGGCGGCGGATCCTGGCGACCCTGATGGCGGCCCGCCAGCGGCGGACCTGGAGCACGGCGCCTCCGAGCAGCGCCACCCCGAACGCCACCCGCAGCCCGGCGGCGACCGCCGGCCACCAGACCTGACCGCTGGGGGCGATCGCCGTCGTGGCCGCGATCCCCATCGCCCCCAGGGTCATCAGGTCGAAGACCCGGAGCGAGGTGCGACGCTCGGGAAACAGGACGAAGAAGCGCAGCAGCATGAAAGGAACGCCCGCCCCCGCGATCCGGTGCAGCACCCGCAGCGTCTGGGCCGCGTCGGCGGTACGGTGGGGGATCGTCGCCACCAGCAGCGACGCCACCGCCAGCAGGACGAAGGTCGCGGCTTCGCGACGCCGGGTAGTGAACGCAGCGCCCAGCGCGCAGGCGAGACCGAGCACGGCGACCAGAGAGCGCGCGAGGTAGACCAGGTCGATGCGCGGGGCTGGAGCCCGGAAGACCACCTCGCGCACCGCTCCGAACCGCCCGCGGACCGTCAGCGTATGGCTGCCCGCGGCGAGCGCGAAGACCGGATCCTCGAACCGGTCCAACGAGACTCCGTCAATCGTCACCACCAGGTCGCCCTCTTCGAGCCCGGCGGCATGGGCGGAGGAGCCGACCGGCGCGAGATCGACCTGAATCCCGCCTTCGACCCAGGTGACGGCGAAGTCGAGAATGAAGAAGCTGCGGGTGGTGCGTACCAACGAGGTGACGGCGACGGCGAGCGCAACCAGGGCGATCGCGGTCAGCAGGGCTCGACGGAGCCGCCCGCCCTCGACCGGGAACAGCGCCGAGGTCCGGGCGGTGACCGCCGGCCCTCCGTCAGCTTCGCCGACCCACGCCATGCTCCCCCTCCGCCGCGGTCGGTCGGTGACCGGTCTCCGGCCGGCGGGCGGGCTGATCGGCGCCCGCTCGCCCTCGCCGCCGTCTCACCATCCCGGCGACGTGCGCCGGACCACGGGCTCGCTCCGCCTCCATGATGCCATCGCCGGCCGCCGAACGGTCCGAGATCTCACCTGACCGCGTCGGCGTCCTCCGGGGTCGGCTGCGCGGCCACGCACAGCATTCCGCCCTCGATCAGGTCGCGAGCCGCGAGGGCGACCTGGCCCCGGCTGTAGGGCAGGCGGTCAGCGATCCGGCCCCATCCGATCGGGCCCGCCTCGACCGACTCCCATACCCTCTGCAGCAGCTCGAGATCTCCCCCATCGCGCCAGGACAGCTGCCGGGTGGCGATCGCCAGCGCCTGGTCGTCAGGCACCTGGTCGGCAAAGCGCCGCATCTCGTCGCTGATCCTGGCCGACTCGAAGAGCAGGTGGGTGAGCTCGAAGCGCTGGGCGCCGGCGAGCGAGACCGCCGACGAGGTGAAGTTGAAGCTCCCCTTCTCGGGCGGCGAGACGAGGATCTCGAGGAAGGCCTCCGCCCCGGTCAGGATGCCGCAGGCGATCGGCCCGACCGCCCGGTCGGCGATGTGGATGGCCCCGAACTTCGCGCCGAGCGCGTCGGACACCTCGAGCGTGCCGGTGGTGCCCGACTCGACGATGGTCTGGAGGATGGTCGGCAGGTCGAAGTGCTCGAGGTTCCCGCCGAGGCGCGCCCGACGGCCGCCGAGGGTGGCGAAGGTGCCTTCGAGGCGGCGCGCGAGGTTGTGCAGGTACTGCATCGAGAAATCACGCGAGGAGTAGAGCTTCCGCAGCACGACCGGGCGCTGCCACTGGACCGTCGCACCGCCCTCGGGGAAGCGAGCGAGGGAGTTGAATGGCGTCCCGGTCACCACCTTGCTCTCGGCGAGGGTGGCGCCCGGTCCGAGATAGGCGACCGGCTCGGGCTCACCGCCCGGGCTCTCCGCGCGGCAGACCTCCACCATCCCCTCGATCACCAGGTACAGCGCCGACGGGGCCTGGCGGGGGCGGAAAAGGACCTCCCCGGCGCCGTGGCGGCTGAAGCGCCCGAGCTGGGCGAGGGTGACTCTCTCCTCCTGCGGCAGCGCCTGGAAGAAGGGGCTCTCGCTGAGGAACCGGACGATCTCGTTCGGACGCATTTCGAACGCATGCTACACCAGCGAAACTCGATCGTCCGGCGTTCAGGCGGCCTCCTCGCCGGCCGCCGAGCTGTTGAGCACCCTGTGCACCATGAAGGCCACCGTCGCGAGCCCCGCCGCGAGCAGCGCGGCGAACAGCAGGACGTTCCCCCACTGCGCCTGGACGCCGAACTCCGTCCCGGCGACCACAGGGTCGAGGTAGATCGCGCGGATCTGGTGACGGGTCACGCTCATCACGGTGATGGTGAGCGCCATCGCGGCCAGGGTCCCGGTCACGGTCGAGCGCGCCTGCAGGGGGTCCCTGATCCGGGACAGCATCATCAGGAGACCGATTCCGAGCACGATCGCGACGGTCAGCGGCGCCAGCGTCGCGGCTCCCCCCCGCATCACCCCGAGCAGCACCTGACGGGGCAGCAGGGCGAGCAGGACGAAGCCGTCGACCACCTGGAGGGCGGTGCTGACGAGGGCCCACCGCCAGGCGAAGACCGCGATCGCCCGGTTGGTCTCCCGCTCACGCCCGGCGGCGCCTTCACGGGCCGCCCACCAGGCGACGATCAACGCCGTGAAGCCGAGTGCAGCGAGCACGAAGTGTGCAAGGCGAGGCCAGTACGTCGGGTCGGCGAGCACCGTCCACGATCCGGCAGCGGCCGACGCCCAGCGTTCCGGCTGCACCTGGAGCAGGTGCACGGCGACATGCACCATCGCGATGCCCAGAAACAGGACTGCCGACAGCCACAGCCAGACCCCACCTCCCGGACGGCCCGACGGCACGCCGCGGAACTTGTAGAGGTAGGTCGAGTAGTAGCCGACCAGCAGCATCACCAGAAAGGCGAACCACACCCACCCGAGCAGAATGGTCGCGGTGTAGAAGAACTGCTGGTACAGGACCTGGACGAAGAGCAGGGGCGCGATCCCGGTGGTGATCGCGAGCGAGATGCCGTAGCCGTTGATGGCGGTGAGGCGCCCGGCGAGCACGGTGCGCGGATCACCGGCCCGACCTCGCGACATCGTGTGCGCGAGCGCGGCCAGGAAGGAGCCTCCGAGGGCGAGGTTCATGAACAACATGTGGAGCACGAAGGTGAGCACCAGCAGCACGTGGAACAGCCACGGCGGTCCCGGCAGCCCGGCGAGGTCGACGGTCGGGATCAGGCTCGGCTGCATCACTCACCTCCAGCCCGGGCGACCTGCCGTGGCGGGGGGCCGTCCGCGATCGACGCAAGATAGGCCGCCAGAGCATCGATCTCCTCGTCGGAGCCGACCAGGGGCGGCATGAACGGAAACTCGGTCCGGTGCGCCGCGGCGGCCCGGTCGGGAGCCGCACCGGCGTAGACGGAGCCCATCTCGTGCAGACGGGCCATGGTGGCACTGATCATGCCGAGGTTGAGGTCGCGGATCATCTCCGGATCAGCCTCGATCTCCTCGGCAGTGGGAAGCATCTCGCGCATGTCCTCGAAGCCGACATCCGGGTGGCAGCGGGCACACCGGTCCTGGAACCGTCGCGCGCCCGAACCGGACGGCGAGTCGGCGGCCACCGCCAGCACGTCCGCCACCGAGGGCAGCACGCTCCGGATCGCCTGGTAGCCGTCGAGGGTGTGGCAGCTGCCGCACTGCGCCCGGAAGATCTCGCGTCCGGTGGCGAGAGGCTCGCCCGCGCCGAGCAGGTCAACCCACCCCGAGTGAGCCCGGAACCCGTCACGGTTGACCGCCTCGATGTCCGTCACCAGGAGGCCGTTGGAGAACATGTGGCCGGAGATCAGGAAGGGCTTGCGGACCCCCTCCCGGAGCCGCTCGTAGCCGCCGAAGAAGGCGAACGCCGCGACCATCAGCACGGCGGCGGTCGCAGCCCGGGCCAGCCGCGGGGCCGCGACCAGGAGGACGAAGCCAGCGATCATCGTCCCGGTCAGCGACCAGAGCAGAAACGAACGGGTGCCGGCGAGTGCGGCAAGGGTCGGCTCGGCGCCGAGGAACAGGGCCCGGACACCGTCCGGAAGCGCCGCTTCCCACCACCGGTAGCCGGCGTAAGAGAGCGCGACACCGGCGAGCAGCCACAGCCCGAGGTACCGCAGCAGCCGGCCGCGATCGGCGACGCCCGCTCGCAGTGCGGGGAAGACCATGAACACGGTCGCCATGACGGCCGCGATGCCGGTGCGCAGGAGCAGGCTGGGCCAGTAGGTTGGGTTGAAGAACCCGTCCCAGAAGGCGTGGCTGGTCGACCATTCGCCCGGCGTCAGCATGAAGGTGAGGATGCCGTTGATCACCACCAGCGAGCCGAAGGCGGCGGCGAAGTAGATCCACGCCACCATGAGGTGGGCGGCCCTCGAGATCTTCCCCCAGGTCGAGTAGTAGACCAACGCGGCGACGATCTCGACGATGAACAGCACCCACTCCATCGCCCATCCCCAGACGAAGCTGTGGATCAGCGCGGAGATCGCCGCCGGCGAGATCAGACCGGCGACGACCCAGATGCCGACCCCGGAGATCGCCCCGAAGACCGTCGACACCAGGATGAGCATCAGGGACGACCTTCGGGCGAGCTCACGCAAGGCCGGGTCTCCCCGGCGCACGGAGAGAGTCTCGGTCACCGCGATCACCAGGCCGCCGCCGATCGCGAAGTGGGCGACGATCACGTGGGTGATCGCCACCACCGCCATCAGCACGGCCCCTCCGATGGAGATCTCCCAGATGGGATAGCCCATGCTCCGCCTCCCTTCCGACGTCTCGCCGGAGGCTACCATTGCGACATCGGCCGGCGCAACTCTCTTTGAACACTCATTCAATCGTCATCGAGTAATACTGAGATGTAGAGCTTGCACGGATACCCGAGACGGATCCGTCGGCCGAGCGCGGGACGATGGGACACCCGAAGTCCCAATGGCCTTGACATCGCTTCATCGCCCGACTATCTTTGATTGAGACTCTGATAATGAGACTGGATTAGAACATCATGAGCAAACTAGCCCAGCGCGCCCAGAAGCTCTTCGTCCAGTACCTTCGGGAGAACAACCTGAAGGTGACCCAGGAACGCCTCGCCCTGCTGGACGAGATTTTCGCCACCAACGACCACCTCGACGCCGACGAGCTGTTGGCGCGGATGAAGACGAAGAACCGCAAGGTCTCTCGAGCGACGGTCTACCGCACGCTCGACCTGCTGGTTCAGTGCGGTCTGGTGCGTAAGAGCCGGCTCGGCCGGGAGCACTACTTCTACGAGAAGATGGAGCCAGGCGGCGGCCACCACCACATGGTCTGCACCGCGACCGGCAAGATCATCGAGTTCTGGGATGCCGAGCTCGACGAGCGGCTGCGCCGGATCTGCCAGGAGCACCGCTTCCGGCCGTCCTTCATCTCGATCCAGATCCAGGGGCTCAGCGAAGAGGCCCAGAAGGTCGAGCAGGAGACCACCTTCTTCTAGGTTCAGCGGCGGCGTGGCGGCGGCAGGTCGCGCGGATCGACGATCGGCATCACCCCGGCGCCGGCCGTTTCCACGACCTCCCAGCTCGCCACCGCAGCGAAGATCGGGGCGAGCGCCTCGGGGCCGATGCTCAGAACCTCGAGCTCGACCTCGCGCGCCGCCTGCCATCCGCGCTCGCCGGCTGCGATCGCGGCACAGGCACTTGCGCGGCCCAGAGTCCCACCGGTGGCGGCGGCCATCCGCGCCGCCGTCTCCTGCCGGATCCCCTCGAGCTCGACCTCCGAAGGGACCGCGGTGAGCCGCGGCCACGCCGACGCGAGCAGCTGCTCGAGCGCGTCGAGGTCGAGGTCGGCTGTGACCAGGACCACGAGCACACGTCGTCCCGGAACCAGGGGTGACAGCACCTCGAGGTGAACCTCCGGCACGGTCACGGTCGCCCGCGACCTCAGCAGGTCCGTGACCAGAGCCTGCGTCGCGGGACCCGGAGGTCCGACCACGGGAATCACAGCCGCCAGAGCGGAACCGCTGCCCGCCACCGCCTCGCGGGTGCGGGCCCCCGGCCTGGCGTCGCGGGTCAGGGGAGTGGAAGCGGAGGGCAGTCCCTCCACCAGCAGCTTGGCCAAAGCCTCGCCGGCAGCCTCGCCGTCCGGGACCACGCCACCGAGGGCGAGGTTCGCGGGACGCAGGAGGAGCGCGGGCGAGAGGTCGCCGGACCCGGTCAGCCCGAGCTGGCTGCCGACCAGGGCCAGAGTGCGACGCCGGGCGTCATCGGCCGCCGGCGCGACCGCAGTGTCGTCGGCGACCACCCGGTCGAGCGCGGTCCGCAGCCCCTCGATCAGCTCGGGAAAGGCATCCGGCTGCCCGGCCAGCTCGAGGGTGGGAGGCTCGGCACGAACCCCGATCCAGCCCGGCCAGGACCCGAGCGAACGCAGCTCGGCCGCCACCCGGGCGAGCACGGTCGCCGACAGCGCGCCGTCGACGTCGGGCACGATGACCGGCCGCAGCGCGACCGCCGACAGCGGCGCTGCGGGTCGCTCCAGGAGAACCGCGGCGAGGTCGTTGGCAAGAGCCAGCCGTTCGGGGCCGGCCGCGAAACGCGGATCGAAGACCCGAGGAGGCAGGACGACCTGGGCCGCGCCCGGATGCCTCGGGAGCCATGCGACAGCCGCCTCGCGGACCGCGGCCAGGGTCACGCCGCTGGTCCCGAACAGGAGCTCTCGGACTCCGTCCTCACCTGCCTGGAGCCACCGCCGGACCAGTGCCTCGCCGCCCTCGGGGTGGCGCTCGAGCCGCGCCAGACGGCGGATCTCCACCCGCGTGCGCGCCGCCGCGACCATCGCCTCGTCGAGGGTCGGCTCGGAGGCGAGCCGGGCGAGCGCGAGCCTCAGCGCGCGCACCCTGAGCTCGGCGAGGTCGGGATCGACCCGGACCTCGAGCACCCCCAGCTCGCCGTCGAGCCGGCTCGAGAGCCCCTGGAACTGCGCGCCGAGCACCGCGGGAAGGGCCTCCCAGAGCACCTCGACCGGGCTCCGCTGGGGATCGCCGGGCGGCGGCATCGGGACCGCCAGCCGCAATGAGGCCTCCGAACCGGGGGTTCCGAGCCGCCGGTCGAGCCCTCCCTCCGCCGCGCGGCGCGCATCGGCCTGGGTCCTGGGTAGAACCTCGCGTCCGAGCAGAAGGCGCCCGAGCAGCGAGCGCAGCTCGCCGGCCGACGCGCTGCCGACAGCCACCACCACCGGCGGCGCCGGTCCGACTCCGGAGAGCATCGCCTCGACCCGGCCCACGAGGGTGAGCTGACCTCCCACCAGGGTCCGGACACCGGCTCCGGACGCGGCGTCCGCGTCGTCCGCTCCCGGCCATGCCACCGTGGTCGCCTCCGCGAGCGGCATCGCGACCTGCACCACTGCGGTCCCGTTGGGGAGCCGGTCGATGTCGAGGGTCTGCGCTCCCGCACCACCTCCGCCGATCAGGATCACGACCAGCGCAAGAGCGGCAAACTTCTGTGCAGCAGTGATTTCGAATGACATCACGGGGCCCATGGTAGCATGCCGGCCGTGACCTCGAGGATCAATGTCGTGGCGCCCGGCGCGGTCCTTGCGAGCTGGCTCGGAGCCTGCTTCGGGGCCCTTCTGGCACCGCTGCTCGCGGCGCTCGGGCAAGGGCTCGGTGCGGTTCTCGGCGGCTGTCGGTGGATCGGTCTCAGCCTGCCGCCCGACCGCCAGGTCTGGGCGCTGGTCAACCAGCCCACCCTCGACTTCGCGATCCGCCCGGCCGCGCTCGGCTACTGGTTCGGCTCGCTCGCCCTCCCGCTCCTCTTCGCTGCCCTCGCGGTGGCGCTGCTGCCGCGCCTGCAGGGAGTGGCCTGGGAGCTCGCCGTGGTCCAGTCCGCGTGGTTCGCGGCGGTCATCGGCGGGGCGTGGCTGCCGCTGCTCGATCCCGAGGACGGCCACCTGGCACGGTGGCTCTTCCTCCACCGATGGCCGGCCGAGCTCGCCAGCTTCGCGCCGACCCTGGCCGCGGTGGCCGCGGTCCCCGCAGTGCTCCGCCTGCTGGCGCTGCTGCGGGCCGGTCATCGGAGCTGCGGCCGCGCGCTGCGCCTGACGACGGTGCTGATCCACCTCGGGCTGCCGACCGCCGGCTGGGTCGCCGCGACGGCCCTGCTGCGGGGAGGGCTTCCGCTCCCCTCCGCGGTGGCCTCTGCGGCGCCGCTGGTCATTGCCTTCGCGGTGGCCTTCTACGGATACCCGGCACCGTACGTCCGTCCTCTCGAGCCGGTCCGTGCCGGATCGATGGCCTGGCTCCTGATCTGGACCCTTGCGCTCGCCGCCGGGGTGGCGGTCGCTGGCCGTCCGCTCGCCGATGACGAGGCGCGGGCCGTGCTCTGGGCGCGGCCGGACGGCATGAACAACCTGCGACCATGGATGCGGCCGGTTCCCGAGCGGCTCGATCTGCCGCGCTCGCTGCTGGACGATCCCGACGGTACCTGACCGCCTGTTTCGCCGAACCCGGCGCGAGTCGGTATACTCGGCTGACCGCGCCGGGGGACACCGGCGCACATCAGCCAAGGGAGCCAGGACATGCTGAGCGACAAGGTCCAGACCGCAATCAACGAGCAGATCCATGCCGAGTTCTTCTCGTTCTATCTCTACCTCTCGGTGGCGGCCTACTTCACCGACGGGCACCTCGACGGCTTCGCCCACTGGATGCGAATCCAGGCGCAGGAGGAGTACGGCCACGCGATGAAGCTCTTCGACTACGTCCACGACCGCGGGGGCCGGGTCCGCCTGATGGCCCTCGACGCCCCCCAGGCGGAGTGGGCCTCCCCTTCGGCGGCGGTCGAAGTGGTGCTCGGTCACGAGCGCCACATCAGCGAGCGGATCAACAACCTGGTCAACGTCGCCGACTCGGTGCGGGACCACGCGACCTCGGCCATGCTGCAGTGGTACGTCAACGAGCAGGTCGAGGAGGAGGCCACCGCCGAGACCCTCTTCCACCAGGTCAAGATGCTCGAGTCGAGCCCGCAGGGCCTGTTCATGCTCGACCGCGAGCTCGCCGGCCGTCCGCTCCCGACCCCGACCGCCGCCGCCGAGTAGGCGCCGGCCGAACCGCAGAGACTCGGAGGCCCTCCCCCCAGGAGTCGAGGGTTGTTCAGCCATGTCGCTCGGATCGAAGGCGCCCGCACCCGTGACGGCCGTCGGTCGGCCGTCACGCGCGACCCCGGGCCATGAGTTCGGCGCGGCCGACCGGGGGAGCATGCTGATCGGGGTGAGCCACAGGCCCGAAAGGGCGCCCTATCCCGGACCGGCCTGCCGTCGCCCGCTTCCCGATCCCGGGCTCGTGCTTCCGGGTGAACGGAAGCGGCCGCGTTCGCTCACCAGTCGCTGGGCTTGCGACGGCGGCCCGCGCTGAGGTATTCGCCACCTCACCCGAGCAGGTACTCGACCACCGCGCCGGCGACGTCGGCGCCGGTGGCGGCCTCGAGGTGGCGAAAGCCTGGGGTCGGGTTGACCTCGCACACCACCGGGCCGGCCGCGGTCGGCAACAGGTCGACCCCGCACACCCCGAGCTCCAGCAGCCCGGCCGCGGTCAGTGCCAGCTCCCGCTCCCGCAGTGACGGCGTGCACGCGGTCAACCGCCCGCCGCGGGCGGCGTTCGAGCGCCACTCGCCCGCGGCCGCGGCGGCCCGTGCGGAGGCCACCACCCGAGAGCCCACCACCACCAGCCGCAGGCTCTCGCCCCGGCACTCCAGGTAGCGCTGGGTCATGAGCTCGTCGCCGACCCGCCAGAGGCTGTCGAGGACCGCTTCGAGGTGGTCCCAGCCGTCGCAGCGGATCGCACCCACCCCCATCCGCGACCGCCGCTGCTTGACCACCACCGGCAGCCCGAGCCGGCGGGTCGCCGACACCAGCGACTCGGGGTCGGCGCCGGCAAGGGACTCCGGAACCGGCACGCCCGCCGCAGCCAGCGCCGCGACGGTCTCCCAGTGGTCCCGCGCGCGCCGCACCGCCGCCGCCGTGCCGGCGGTCCGGACCCCCGCGGCCGCGACCACGTCGAGCGCCGCGAGCAACGCGTCCGGACGCCAGTTGCCGACCCGTACGATCGCCGCGTCGGGCGGGTCCGCGAGCAGGTCCTCGCCGTCGAGCCACAGCGCCGGACGCGGACCCGCGCTCGCCGCCACACGGGTGGCGTCGACCACCTGTGCCTCTGCGCTGCGCGCCTCGGCCGCCTCTGCGAGACGGCGGTTGACCTCCAGCTCGGGCCGCGCCGAGAGGATCAGGAGACGTCGGGTCGCGGGCATCGGGCGCCGTCAGTCCTGGTCGAGGAACCCGGCGAGTCGCTCCTGGCCGTCGTCCTCGAGGAGCTCGAAGGCGGCGCCGAAGCCGTCCACTCGCTCACGCTCACGGTCGGTCCACCTCACCACCGCGGCATGGCCCCGGATCGACCGAGGGTCTCCCGGAAGGAGCAGCTCGAAAGCGAAACGGGAACCGACCGAAAACCCGCTCGCGCCCGACACCAGCATGCCGGTGAGCGAAAGATCGCGGGTGCGCGCCACGTCCCGCTGGGCCAGGTATCCGCCGCCGCCCTCGAGCGAGACCACGGCCCGGACCCGCCGCCGGGGCTCGACCTGGAGGAGATCGGCGGCCGCCTCGAGCAGGCGGCCCGCCGAGGCGCCGCGCACCACCCGGTTGACGCCGCGGCCGAGCAGTGCCTCCGCCTCGGCCGGATCTTCGAGCGCAGCCACCAGAAGGCCGGCGCGGCGGCAGGGTGCGCTGCCGTTCCGGATCGCTTCGACCAGATCGAGGAGCGTCAGGCCGGGCAGCGGCGTGGCCGCGATCACCAGCTCGAACGGCGTCGCCTGGACCAGCTCCAGCGCTCCCGGACCCGGGGGCAGCCGGTGAACCGCGAAGCCGGCCCCCCTGAGCGAGGGCAGCAGGCGATCGACCGGGCTCTCGGGTGGGGCGAGCACCAGGACATGACGACCGGGGACGGCCATACCCCTCCATCGTAGCGCACCGGGAAAGGTCCCCGGTGTCGGCCGTCACGCCGTTGGCGCGGTGGTCCCCAGGGCGGCGGCCGCCGGAGCGACCATGGGCCGCGATCGAGCCCACACCCGCCTTCCCCATGCAGCGAGGGCTTCGACCCGCAGCACCACCCAGGGCAGCACCACCAGGGTGAGCACCACCGATGACACCAGCCCTCCCATCACGGTGCGGGCCAGCGGGTAGTAGAGCAGCCCCGAGACGTTCGCACCGCCGATCGCGAGCGGCAGCAGGCCGATGATGGTGGTGGCCGCGGTCATCAGAATCGGGCGCAGCCGCTCGCGGCCGGCGTGGAGGACTGCGTCCTCGCCGCTCGCGCCTTCGCGGCGGAAGTGGTTCATGTGGTCGACGAGCACGATGCCGTTGTTGACCACGATCCCCATCAGGATCAGGAGACCGATCTGGGCCATCAGGTTGAAGGGGGTCCCGGTCGCGGCGAGCACCCAGGCCACCCCGGGCAGCGCGAACGGGATCGAGAACAGGATCGCGAAAGGCTGCGCCAGCGACTCGAACAGCGACGCCATCACCAGGTAGACCAGCACCAGCGCGAGCAGGAAGTTGACGCCCATCTCCTGATCCTGGTTCTGCTGCTCGAGAATGCGGTCGTTCCAGCTCCAGGTGTACCCGGCCGGCAGGTCGAAGGCGTTCATGAGGCCCTCGATCTCGGTCTTCGCCGCGTCCCAGCTGTCGCCCTCGTAGGTGCCGCGCACCGCCACCTGGACCTTGCGCTTCTCGCGCACGATCTCCTGCGGCCGCTCGACCACCTCGAAGGTGGCGATGTCGCCGAGCAGCACCGGGCGCCCGTCCCGGTTCGCGACCGGAATCTGGCGCAGATCGTCGAGGTTCTCGCGGTCCTCGATCCGCAGCGCGACCCAGGTGTCGACCTCGCGATCCCCGGTCGAGAACCGGTCGAGGCGGAGCCCGCCGAGCGAGAACGAGACCAGCTGCACCACGTCCTGGGCGGTCAGCCCGAGACCCGCCGCCTTGTCCCGCTCGATCCTGAGCTGGACCTCGCGGCGCCCGCCGGCCCGGGGAGGCCGCACGTCCTCGACCCCGGCGACGGTTTCGATCCGGCGCGCGGCCTCGTCCGCGAAGCCCGCCAGCACCCCGGAGTCCTGACCGAAGAGCTTGACCGCGAAGTAGGTCGCCGAGCCCCCTTCGTCGGCCTCCTCGTCGAACACCACCCGCACGCCGGCCATCTCGGGCAGCCCGTCGCGGATCCTCGTCCGCAGCTCCTTGACCGCCTCGTCGCCGAGATCGCGGCGCGACAGGGTGATCGTCGTCCCGGCACGGTTTTCGGCGAAGAAGCTGTAGACCGAGGCGACCCCGAGCTCCTCCGAGTGGGCGAACAGGTAGCTCTCGATCTGGTTCACTGCACGCTCGGCATCGCACTTGTAGGCGAAGTCGTCGAACTCGTACTCGAGGTAGAGCCGCTCGTTGACGGTGGCCGAGAAGATCGCGGTCTTCACCCAGCCGACCATGAAGGGGAGGAAGCCGAGAGCGAGGCCGAGCATCAGCAGGCCGGCGGTCTTCCAGGTGTGGCGAAGGGTCCAGGCCAGGACCCTGACGTACCGCTCCTCGAGCCACTCGATCGGGCGGTTCGGTCGCGGCTCGCGCACCTTGAGGAAATGGGCCGACATCAACGGAATCAGGGTCAACGAGCTGAGCAGCGAGCACGCCAGCGCGATCGAGATCGTGAGCCCCACCTCGCGCAGCCAGGTGGTGAGCGCGCTGCCGGAGCCCACGACCAGCGGCAGGAAGACGATCAGCGTGGTCGCGGTCGAGGCGGTGACCGCCATCAGGACCTGTCCGGCGCCGGTGAGGGCAGCGCGGCCTCGGTCGAGGCCGCTCGCCAGCTGGCGGTCGATCGACTCCAGGACCACGATCGCGTTGTCGACCAGCATCCCGACCGCGAGCATCAGGCCCATCATCGACAGGACGTTGAGCGAGCCGCCGATGAAGTAGAACACCCCGCAGGCGGCCAGGATCGAGAACGGGATCGAGAGCGAGACGATCAGGGTCGAGTCGAGCCGCCGCAGGAAGAAGTACAGGCTCAAGATCGCCAGCAGGGCACCGATCACCCCGGCCGCCTTGAGGCCGTCGATCCCGTCGGTGATCTCCTGGGCCTGGTCCTCCCAGACGAAGACGTTGATCCCTTCGAGCAGCGGGTCGCGGTCGATCTCCTCGGTCAGCACCCGGGTCACCCCGCGCACCACCTCGACGGTGTTGGCGGTCGACTCCTTGTAGACGTCGAAGGCGATCGCCGCCCGCCCCTCGAGGTGGCGGCCGTACTCGATCGGCGGCTCCTCGTAGCCGGATCTCGGCGATCTCGCCGAGGCGCAGGCCACGTTCGTCGATCACCAGGTCGCCGAGCGCGTCCAGCGACTCGAAGGTGCCCAGTGAGCGCACGGTGTAGCGCAGCCCGCGGTCCGAGACCTGGCCCAGGACGAGGTTCGCGGACGCCCCGTCCAGCTGGCGGACCAGGCGCCCGACGTCGACCCCGTGCTCCTTGACCTTGTCGAGCATGAGGTCGATGAAGATCTCCGGGGCCTCGACCCCGTTGAGATCGACCCGCGCGACGCCGGCGACCCGCCGCAGCGGGTTGACGACCCGGGCCTCGAGCAGGTCGTAGTTCTCCGACAGGTCGACCCCGGCCGCAGCGATGCGGCCCTGCACGACCGGGATGTCGGTGGTGTTGAACGAGAAGATCAGCACCTCGCCCACGTCCGCGGGCAGCGAGGACCGGACCTGGTCCATCTTCTCGGAGACCTGCATGCGGACGATGTCGAGCTCCTGGCCCCAGTCGAACTCGAGGATCACCATCGCGCCGTCGGCCTCCGACGTGGTGGTCATCTTGCGGATGCCCGAGAGGGTCGAGAGCACCTCCTCGATCGGCTTGGTGATCTCGCGTTCGACCTGGCGCGGGTTGGAGTTCGGGTAGACGATCTGGATCCCGATGAACGGGGCGTCGACCTCAGGCAGCCACGCCAGAGGCAGCCGGAGAACGGCGATCCCGCCGACCAGCAGCACGCTCACCAGGAGCATCGCGGTGGTGATCGGGCGGCGAACGGCGAGCTGGGGAAGACTCACGGCGCCCTCCCGTCACCGCGCCAGCGCCGGGCCGAGGGGCTCGACCGGCTCGGGCTCGTCGCTCGCCTCCCCGGCCTCGGCGACCGTCTCCAGCGCCTCCCGGTCGGCGAGCGAGTAGACCACCGGGATGACGACCAGGGTCAGCAGCGTGGCGACCGTGAGGCCGCCGATCACGGTGATCGCCAGCGGTGCGCGCAGCTCGGCGCCTTCGCCCAGCCCGAGCGCCATCGGCAGGAGGCCGAGGACGGTGGTCGCCGAGGTCATCAGGATCGGCCGCAGGCGCGCGGCGCCGGCCTCGAGCAGGGCCTCGCGCTTGCCGGTCCCGGCGCGGCGACGCTGGTTGACGGCGTCGACCAGCACGATGGCGTTGTTGACCACGATTCCGGCCAGCATCACCGCGCCGATCATCGCGACCACGTTCGAGCGTCTGCCCGGTCAGGGCCAGCGCGAGGATCACGCCGACGGCGCCGAGCGGCAGCGTGAAGATGATCACGAACGGGTGCAGAAGCGACTCGAACTGCGACGCCATCACCAGGTAGACCAGGAAGATCGCGAGCCCCATCGCGAGCATGAGCGAGCGGAACGAGCGCTGCATCTCCTCCTGCTGGCCGCTCAGGGTCGCGGTGGTTCCGGCGGGAAGGCGACCTCGCGCAGCACCCGGCGGACGTCGGCCGCGACCGCACCCATGTCGCGGCCGGTCGAGATTGCCGGTGACCACGGCGGCACGCTTCTGACCGATGCGCCGGATCTCGGTCGGACCCTCGGTGAGGCGAACCTCGGCCACCGACTTGAGGTAGATCGGCCGTTCGGCGGTGCTGGCCCACGATCAGGTCGCCGATGTCCCCGACCGAGGCGTTGCCGAGCTCGACCGAGCGCACCCGAATGTCGATCTCGCGGTCGCCCTCGGTGAAGCGGGTGGCCACCTCGCCCTGGATCTTGGTCGCTGACCACAGAGGCGACGGTGGCGAGATCGAGCCCGAGCCGGGCGAGCTGGTCGCGGTCGAAGCGAACCTGGAGCTCGGGGTTGCCGAGCTCGGCGGTGGTGCGGACGTCGACCAGGCCGGGGACCTCGGTCAGGCGGTCGGACGAGCTCGGCGGCGACCGGTGCAGCTCGTCGATGCGATCGCTAGTAGACCTCGACCTCGATCGGGGTGCGGAAGCTGAAGTAGGTGCGGCCGCTCGAACTTGAAGCGGACCTCGGGCAGCCCTTCGAGAGCCTCCCGCACGAGCCCGGCGGCCCGCTCCTCGGCTCCCGGGCCCGCTCCCTCCGCGAGCCGGACCTGCACCCGACCGACGTTCTCCCCCTCGGTCCCGGTCGAGGTCAGCGAGAGCCCGGCGCCGCCGGCGATGGTCGACACGCTCTCGACCGATGCCGCACTCTCGAGGTTCGCGGCCACGGCGGTGAGCTCCGGTCGGTCACCGCCAGCGGCGTGCCCTCCGGGAGCTCGACCCGGAACGAGAACTCACCCTGGGAGAACGGCGGGATCAGGTCGAAGCCCAGCGCGGCACCAGCGCAATAGCCGCGCGACTGCCGCGGTGACCACCGCGAGCACGGTCGGTCGATGGTCGAGGGCCCACTCGAGCAGCCGCGGGTAGCCGCGAGACCACCCGGCCGAGGACCAGTCGAAGACCGCGCTGACCGGCCGGCCGAGCAGAGTGAGCACCCGGATGAGACCTCCGAGCAGCCAGCGCACCGCGCTGAGCACGAGCGAAGGGACGACCACGAAGACCATCCGCAGGACCCGGCGCCAGCGCGCGGCGGGGAGTCGGCGGTTCGAGCGCGCCGTCGCCGTCCCGGCCGGCCCGCGAGCGCGGCCAGCATCGGGATCAAGGTCAGCGACACGGCCAGCGAGGCGATCAGCGAGAACGACACGGTCAGCGCCATGTCGCGGAAGAGCTGCGCCGCGATC
The DNA here is from genome assembly GCA_963714745.1 of uncultured Acidobacteriota bacterium. Lineage (GTDB taxonomy): Bacteria > Acidobacteriota > Thermoanaerobaculia > Thermoanaerobaculales > Sulfomarinibacteraceae > CAVQPK01. The sequence continues at coordinate 1,378,106 of CAVQPK010000002.1, read as the reverse complement.
CCCTCGAGGAACACCACCGGCAGGAAGACCGCGACCGTGGTCAGGGTCGACGCGATCACCGCCCGGCCGACCTCGGAGGCGCCCGGCTGGCGCGGCCTCGAGCGCCGACAGGCCCTGCTCGCGTCGACGGAAGATCGACTCGAGCACCACGATCGCGTTGTCGACCAGCATTCCGACGCCGAGCGCGAGGCCGCCGAGGGACATGATGTTGAGCGTCGTGCCGGTCCGGTACATGAGGAAGAAGGTCGCGACGATCGAGATCGGGATCGAGACGCCGACGATCAGCGTGCGAACGGCCGTCCCGGAGGAAGAGCAGCAGCACGAAGACTGCGACCAGACCCGCCGACCAGAGCGTTGCGAGAGCACCTCGCGGATCGAGGCACGGATGAACCGCGACTGGTCCACCCCGGTGAGCGATCTCGACGCCCTTCGGGCAGCTCCTTCGCCGATCCGCTCGAGCCGGCCCGACACCGAGCGCGCCACCTGGACCGTGTTGGCGTCGCCCTCCTTGTAGATCGCCAGCTCGACCGCCTCCCGGCCGTCGAAGCGGGTGATCACCTCGCGCTGCTTGTGGCCGCGCGTCACCGCGGCGACGTCGCCGACCGTCGACCCGGCGCCCGCCGCGCGGTCAGGATGACCGTGTCGCAGGATGTCGTCGAGATCGCGGAACTCGTTGCTGGCGCGCACCAGGTAGCGGGCCTCCTCCTCGTAGAGGCTGCCGCCGGCCTGGTTGACGTTCTCGCGCAGCAGACGGTCGTTGACCTCCTCGATGCCGAGCCCGAGCAGCGCCAGCTTGCCCTCGTCGACGCGGACCTGGATCTCCTCCTCGTAGCCGCCGTTGACCTTGATCGCGGCCACGCCCTCGGTCGACTCGAGGTCCTTCTTGAGCACCTCCTCGGCCACGTAGCGCAGCTGGTAGAGGTCGTCACCGCCGGTCAGGTAGAGCCGCATCACCGGGTCGTTCGCCGGGTCGAAGCGCAGCAGGACCGGCTTCGTGGCGCCTCGCGGGCAGGCGCGACCAGGTCGAGCTTCTGGCGCACGTCGAGGGCCGCGAAGTCCATGTTCCGGCCCCAGCCGAACTCGAGCGTCACCTGGGACAGGCCCGGCCGCGAGACCGAGGTCAGGCGCTGCACGCCCGCGACCACGCCCGACCACCTCCTCGACCGGGCGGGTCACCAGCGACTCGACCTCCGCCGGCGCGGCGCCCTCGAGCAGCGGTCTCGACCGTGAGGCTCGGGTAGCGAGAGGTCGGGCAGCAGGTTGATCGGCAGGCGGGTGAAGGCGACCAGGCCGAACAGCACCACGGCGACGGCGCACATCGAGACCGTCACCCGGCGCCGGAGCGAGAACTCGACGATGCGCATGGAACCTCCGGAAAACCCGGATTCGGCGCCTGAGGAGCCGAATCCGTGAGCGACCGGCAGCCGCCGGCTGGCGGTGGCTACAGAGTCTTGATCGCGGCGCCGTCCTTGAGCCCGCCCTGGCCGGCGACGATGATCTGCTCTCCGGGCTCGATACCCTCGAGGGCTTCGACCATCGTGCCCTCCTCGAGTCCGAGGGTCACCGCACGCTTGACGGCTTGGCCGTCCTCGGCCACGAAGACGTGGGCCGAGCGCAGCTCGCGGATCACCGCCTCCCGGGGCACCAGCACCGCGCCCTCGCGCCGCTCGCGGACGATGTCGACGGTGACGAAGGCGCCGGGTCGGACCCCGTGCGGCGGTGCGGTCGCCTCGACCGTCACCTTGACAGTGCCGGTCGCGGTGTCGACCACCGGGCTGATCTGCCGGATGCGAGCCCGCGAAGCGGACCGTGGGGTCGGCCGCGAGGGTGATCCTCACCTCACGGCCGGTCTCGAGGTCGAGGACGTCGGACTCGGGCAGGAAGATGCGCGCCACCAGCGGGTCGAAGTCGGCGAGGCCGAACAGGATGTCGCCCGGGCGCACGTGCTGGCCGACGGTGATCAGGCGCTCGGTGACGCGACCGGAGAAGGGCGCGCGGATCACCGTCTTCTCGAGCTGCCACTCGGCCTCGGCGACCTCCTGCTCGGCGACCTCATGCTCCATCCGCAGACGGTCGAACTCCTCGTTGGAGATCAGGCCCTGGTCCAGCGTCCGGGCGGCGCGCTCGAAGGCGAGATCGGCGTTGGAGGCGCGCAGCCGGGCCTTGCGCTCGGCGATCTCGGCGTCGGCGCGGTCGAGCACCGCCAGCACGGCGCCGGCTGCAACCCGGTCACCCTCCTCGACCTCCAGCCGTGTGACCCGACCCTCGGCCTCGGCGAGCACCCTGACGTCGTTCTCGGCCACCAGGTTGGCGGTGCCGGAAATGTACGAGGCGATCTCGCCCCGCTCGACCATCGCCACCCGAACCGGAATCGGCGCTTTGGCCTCCTGAGTGGTCGACTCCGCGGGCGCCTTGCCGTCGGCGGCCTCGGCGGCCCGCGGACCCGAGCCGGGGCTCACCCACAGCACGACCAGAGTGGCGAGGGCGAGCGCCGCGACACCGGCCGCGACGCGAATGGTGATGCGTTTGGTCTTGACGGTCATGGTGGCCTCCGGTCTCGGGCGGGCTCGTTGGGTCAAACGAGCGATGTCCACCTCCATTAACGAGAACCGGCGCCGAATGTTCACCCCGTGAAGAGGCAGGTCACAGGGACCGGGCGCGGGCGGTGCCCGCGACCCCGGTGGCCGGCGAGCGAACCGGCTGGCCACTTCGTCGTGGGCCCGCGGGAGTCCCGGGGGCGGGCGGCAGGTCGCCGGTCCGGGACATGGCGCCGATTCGGGCGTGTGACCCACCCCGATCAGCCTGCTCCTGAGTCGTCCTTGCGCCGCGATCACGACGGGCTCGCCCGGCCGCTCGGATCCGGGGCCGGGATCGCCCCGCGCGACACGGCGGGCTGAGCGAGCGAGTCAGCGCGCGGGCTCGGGTCAGGCGGCTCAGCGGGGTGGTACGCCGGCTTCGCCGCGTCGAACGTCGAGGCCCGTCGCACGCCGAACCAACGAATCCCGTGTGCTCAGACCGCCGCCGGGACCTCCGCCATCGCCCTGCGGATCACCCCCGCGAGCCGGGCGATGCCGTCGGCGATGCGCGTCTTCGGGCATCGCCGAGAAGTTGAGCCGCATGGTGTTCTCGTGGCCGCCGTTGGGAAAGAACGAGCCGCCCGGCACGAAGGCGACGTTCTGCTCGAGGCGCGCGCTCGAGCAGCGTCGCGGGCGTTGAGCGCCTTCGGGCACCTCGAGCCACAGGAAGAGGCCCCCGCGGGGCCGGGTCCAGGACACACCGTCCGGCATCTCGGCCGCTCAGCGCGGTCAGCATCGCGTCGCGCCGAGCGCGGTAGGTCGACCGGATCCGGACCAGGTTGGCGTCCAGATCGTGGCGGCGCAGGTAGGCGGCGAGCTGCCGCTGGCCGAGGGTCGACGTGTGCAGGTCGACCGCCTGCTTGAGCAGCACGTACTTCGTCGAACAGCGGCCGCCGGACGGTCAGCCATCCGAGCCGCAGGCCCGGGCAGAAGACCTTGGAGAAGGTGCCCGAGGTGCACCACCAGACCGTCCCGGTCGAGGGACACCAGCGACGGCGGCGGTCTCGCCGTCGAAGCAGACCTCGCCGTAAGGGTTGTCCTCGATCACCGGCAGACGGTGGCGCACCGCCAGCGCGAGCAGCGCCTCGCGGCGGTCCAGCGACCAGGTCCGGCCGGTCGGGTTCTGGAAGTTCGGAACCACGTAGATCAGCTGCGCCCGCGGCTCGTCGGCGATCCGAGCTTCGAGCTCCCCGGGCAGCATGCCGTCGTCGTCGGTCGCGACCTCGACGAATCGCGGCCGGTAGGCCCTGAAGGCGTTGATCGCCCCGATGTAGGTGGGGCTCTCGCACAGCACCACGTCGTCCTCGTCGAGCAGCAGCTGGCCGGTCAGGTCGAGGCCCTGCTGGGAGCCGCTGGTGACGAGCACCTCGTCGGCCGCCACCGTGGTCCCCGAACGGCGTTCATCCGGTCGGCGATCAGCCGCCGCAGCTCGGGATCGCCCTCGGTGGTGGAGTACTGCAGAGCTCGCGCACCCTCGGTCTCGAGCACCTCGGCGGAGAGCCGCGGCCAGCTCGGCGACCGGGAAGAGCCTCCGGCGCCGGCAGACCGCCGGCGAACGAGATCACCTCGGGCCGCTGTGTGAGCTTGAGGATCTCCCGGATCTCCGAGGTCTTCAGGTCCGCCATCCTGCTCGCCAGTCGAACCGCCATGCTCGCCCTCCTTCCGGCCTCCCCGCGTGGGAGGCTCACACGATCGGCTGCGTGCCGACCTGGTCGATGTCGTCGCTGGTCTCGGCGGTCGCGGCGGCGACCGCGTCGAGGAACCGGCCGACCCCGGCGGTGATGCGATCCGGGGGCGGGTACGAAAAGCTCAGCCGGACGGCCTGCTCGCCCGGTCGGTCCGGGGAGCATGCCCAGCCGGGAAGAAACGAGACCCCCCGCTCGCCGGCATGGGCCATCAGCCGCGATCGGTCGAGACCGGGCGGGAGCGTGATCCAGAGGTAGAAGCCGCCCTCCGGACGCCGCCACCGGAGGCCGCGGCCGACGCCGGACCCCAGCGCCGCCTCCATCGCGTCGCGACGGGCGCGGTAGGCGCCACGAACCGTCTCGACGTGGCGCGGGTAGTGGCCCTCGGAGAGCAGGCGCTCGAGCAGCCACTGGGCCGCGGTCCCGGTGTGGAGATCGGCGAGCTGCTTGACCAGCGCCAGCTGCCGCACGACCGGCCGCGGCGCGACCATGAAGCCGAGCCGCAGGCCGGGGAACAGCACCTTCGAGAAGGTGCTGAGGTAGAGCACCGTGCCGGACTGGTCGAGGGCCCTCAGCGACGGCAGCGGGTCGCCCTCGTAGCGCAGGTCCGAGTAGGGATCGTCCTCCAGCACCGGCACCCCATGGCGAGCCGCGAGCTCGAGCAGGTGCTCGCGGCGGGCGCTCGGCAGCGAGCGGCCGGAGGGGTTCTGGAACGTCGGCAGGGTGTAGATCAGCTTGGGACGCTGGCGTTCGAGCACCGCCTCGAGCAGGTCGGTGCGCATGCCGTCGTCGTCGATCGGGATCCCGAGCAGGCGCGCACCGGCGGCGCGGAAGACCTGGAGTGCTCCGAAGTACGAGGGCTCCTCGACCACCACCTCGTCGCCCGGCTCGAGCAGCGCACGCGCAACCAGGTCGAGCCCCTGCTGCGACCCGGAAAGGACCATCACCTCGGTCGCCGAGGCGTCGATCCCGCGCCCGGCCAGCCAGCCGGCGAGGGTTTCACGCAGGAGTGTCAGACCCTCGGTCGGACCGTAGAGCAGGAGCGGCGCCCCGATCTCGGACAGCAGTCGGTCCAGGAGCGTGCGCACCAGCTCCACCGGCACCAGATCCGCGGCGGGCAGCCCGACCGCGAGCGAGATCGCGTCGGAGCGCTCGGTGAGCTGGAGCAGATCTCGAACCAGCGAGTCCGCCGCGCCCGGCACCGAGTCGCGGAAAAGCTGACGCCACGGCGGCGATCCGGCCGATGGCCGCGGGGACGGTGGTCCGACCACCTCCGTTCCGCGTCCGACCCGGGATGCGACCAGCTGGTCGGCGCGAAGCTCCCGGTAGGCCGCCAGCACCGTGGTCCGGTTGACCCCGAGGGCGGTGGCGAGCCGGCGCTCCGGCGGCAGCCGGAATCCGGGCCGGAGCGCGCCCGACAGGATCTGAGCGCGCACCTGGCGCTCGATCTGGCGGTAGAGCGGTGCGGCCGAACCGCGGTCGAGCAGGATCTCCATCGACGCCCCCGGATGAGTTGGTCGGCTCCAATACCCAATCTAGAGGCGTTCCAGGGGAGCCGCAAGCACCAATCCCGCAGGGTTGGAACCATCCAATCTGAGCTCTGGCCTGGACGTCACCTCCGGCACCGACGAGGCGGAATCGCAGGAGGACGGCCGGAGCCGCAGGAGCACACCGGGAGCGAGCATGGGGGAGACCGCCGCGGGATGGCCGTTTTCGGCGGATTCGAGGAGCGGTACATCGAGCGCGGGCCGACGATCCGCCGAAAACGGGCGCTCACGGCGCCCGAAAGGCGTCGCCAATCGATGTCCTCCACCCTCCTAGTTCAGGGTCGCCGGGTCGATCGCCGACTCCGAGCCGGTGCTCCGGTAGAGGGCGTCGTAGACCCGCAGGTAGCGGTCCATCAGGGACGATGCCTCGAGCACGGCCTGCTTCTCGTCACTGCCCATTTCGAGCACGTGGCAGGCCAGGGCGAGCAGTTGGTTGTCGCTCGCGTCCTCGATCTGCTGGGCGACGGCGCGGCGGGTCTGCGAGTCGGCGTCGACCAGGGACGGGATCACGGCGCGCAGGTCGCGACGCAGCGGCGTCAGCCCGGCCACCGCGCTCGCTGGCTCGTCGAGCGGAACGTAGTCGACTCGGACCTGGCGGTAGGCCCGGTCGGACCCGATCTCCTCGCTGATCCTGAACCGTTCGACACCCACCAGCCAGATCAGGAAGCGGCCGTCGTCGAGGCGCTGGTGCTGGGCGATCAACCCGGCGCAACCGACCGGCTGGACCGGCGTCGGCGCCACGTCGTCGTCACCCTCGTGGCCCGGCAGGATCTGCACCATGCCGATCATCCGGTGGCTCGCCAGCGCGTCCCCCACCATCTCCCGGTAGCGCGGCTCGAAGATGTGGAGCGGCAGCACCTCGCCCGGCAGGAGGACGGTGCGCGCAAGGGGAAAGATCGGGAGGATCTCCGGCACCATGATGACTGCCTGGCGGGCGTCGTCCGAACCGTCGTGGGATGCGAACTCGTGCATGGCGTCCTCCCTTCTCTCCCGTAGGAACAGTCTGTGGGTGTACCGGTGTTCCTGCCCGGTCCTGTGCCGGCCCGGATCACCCGGTGACCGGCCGCAGCGGTCGGCTTCCCTCTCCAGCCCGGATACGTTATGATCCGCGGCCACGTGGACAGGAGGCGTGTCGAGGCGCCGGCGGAGCGTGCCCGCGCCGAACCGGTCCGCGCCGATCGACGGGAGTCAGCGACCAACATGGATCAGCCCAAGAGCAGCAACATCCAGCGCACCGAGCTCAGGGTGAACCGCGCCGAACGCGAGCTCAAGATGGGCCACCGGGGGGTCACCATCTGGCTGACCGGGCTGTCGGGCTCGGGCAAGTCGACCATCGCCGCCCACGTCGACCGCATGCTCACCGACCGCGGCGTGCACTGCTGGGTCCTCGACGGCGACAACGTCCGCTTCGGGCTCAACAGCGACCTCGGCTTCAGCCCCTCCGACCGCAACGAGAACATCCGCCGGGTCGGCGAGGTGGCCAAGCTCTTCACCCAGGCCGGGGTGGTCAACCTGGTGGCGTTCATCTCGCCCTACCGCGAGGATCGCGACCGGTGCCGGACGATCCAGGAAACGCGCGACTTCGTCGAGGCCTGGGTCGAGTGCCCGCTCGAGGTCTGCGAGCAGCGCGACCCGAAGGGTCTCTACGCCAAGGCCCGGGCCGGCCAGATCAAGGAATTCACCGGCATCTCCGCCCCGTACGAAGCGCCCGACAACCCCGAGCTCGTGCTCCGGACCGACCACGAGGACGAGATCGAGAGTGCGCGCCGGGTGGTCGAGTACCTCGAGCAGAACGGATACCTGACCACCCGTCCGACCGCCGTCGCGGCGGTCGCGGAGGAGAAATGAAGAACAACGGACGCAACCTCGCTCTGCTCGCGGTCGGCGTCGTCCTGATCGCGATCGGCGTCGGCGCCGACGCGCTCGGCTTCGGACCCAACCCCGGATTCGGATGGAAGCAGCAGCTCGCCGCAGGCGTCGGAGCGATCGCCGCGGTGATCGGGCTGGTCGGCATCGTTCGCGCCCGCGGCTGAGCCCCCGCCGCAGCGCCGGAAGGCCCGGCCGTGGGCCGGGAATGGAGACCCGGTCTCTCGAGTTGCGGGAATCAGGAACTCGAAAGACCTCCTCCTTCCCAACGGCCCCATCGTGGGGCCTCTCTTTTTTGGGGGCGGCGAACGTCGGTCCGCTTCTACTGCGCGCCGAGCCCGGATCCCGGACTCCGCCGCCCGCCTCCCGCCACGACCGTCTCGGCTCGGTGGGCGGTCGATTGGGCTGCCGCCACCGCCTGTGCTGCGTTTCCTGTGTGCCCCCGTATCGCCGCGGTGAAACGGACGGCCCCCTCGCGGGGGCCGTTGCAGGAAGAGCGGGTGTCTCGAATCAGCGGGTCTTCACCGGGTCCGGCGGGCCGCGTCGGGAGCTTCATCGGCTCGCTTCTCGATCGCCGTCAGCACCTCGGCCACGCCCCGCTCGAGCTGCGGGTCGCGTCCGGCGATCACCGACGGCCGGGTCGTTCTCGACCTCGATGTCGGGGTCGACGCCGTTGCCCTCGATGATCCAGCTCGCCGTCGACGTCGTTGGTGGCCGAATGCGGCACGAAGACCGTGCCCGCCGTCGATCAGCGGCCCGCGGTTGGTGATGCCGACCACGCCGCCCCAGGAGCGCTTGCCGATCAGCGGGCCGAGCCCGGCCTTCCGGAAGCGCGCCGGGAAGATGTCGCCGTCGGAGGCCGAGGTCTCGTTGATGCAGGCACACCATGTGGCCGTGGAAGACGGTCGTCGGGGTAGGTGCGCGGGCTCGTCGCTGGCCATGCCCGAAGCGGGTCCCCAGCAGCTTCGTGTCGAGCCGCTCGATGATCCACTGCGAGACGTTGCCGCCGCCGTTGGAGCGCACGTCGACGACCAGGCCCTCCTTGCGGATCTGCGGGTAGAACCACTTGATGAACTCGTGGATGCCGTCGCGCGCCCATGTCGGGGATGTGCAGGTAGCCGACCCGGCCGTCGGTCAGCTCGGCGACCTTCTCGCGGTTGCCCGTCGACCCAGTCGAGGTAGAGCAGGGCCGCCTCGCTGGTGATCGGGCTCGTAGGTCGACCTTGCGCGCGCCGTCGATGGTCGGCTTGCGAGTTGAGCGTCAGCGTGACCGGGTCGGTCTTGTGCTGCAGCAGCCGGTACGGGTTGTCGTCGCCCGTCGAGCTCGTCGCCGTCGATCGGCCAGCACGTAGTCGCCGACGCGCGCGTCGACGCCGACCTCGGTCAGCGGCGAGCGGTACCTCTCCTCCTCGTTCTGGCCGCGCGAAGATCCTGCGCGATGCGGTAGCGGCCGGCCTTCGCGTCGAGCTCGAAGCGGGCGCCGGGCAGCGCCGACCTGCGGCCGGGCCGGGATCTCGTAGTCGCCGCCCTGGATGTAGGCGTGGCCCGACGTTCAGCTCGGCGATCATCTCGCCGATGCACGTAGTTGAGGTCGGAGCGGTGGGCGACGTGCGGCAGCAGCGGCCGGTAGCGGTCGCCGATCGCCTCCCAGTCGTAGCCGTGCATGTTGTCGACGTAGAAGAAGTCGCGGTAGCGGCGCCAGACCTCGTCGAAGATCGTCGCCCACTCCTCGGCCGGGACGCGGTCGACCATCAGGTCCGTCGGTGGAGACGTCTTTGCGCGTCCTTCGCCTTCGGGCTTGGCGTCGTAGAGCTTGAACGGCGCCGCCTGGCGCGCACCAGCACCTTCGTGCCGTCGCGCGGACAGCGCGTAGCCGCCGACGTCGTCGGCCAGCGTCGAGCGCCTCGCGCTCCTTCGAGGTCGAAGATCGTCGAGCGCGGCTCTCGTCGGAGCTGCGCGGCCGTAGAACGAGCGCCCCCGCGCGTCGAGTAGAGCAGGTGGCCCTTGATCGCGCTGCAGGCCGCCGTAGTTGTCGGCCTCGACCGGCACCGCGGACGACGCGCGCGGCGAGCCCGTCGAAGTCGATCTTGACGCGGCTTCGGCTCGTCCTTCTTCGCGGCCTTCTCGTCCTCGTCCTTCGTCGCCCTTCTTCGCCTTGGCCGTCTTGGCGTCCGGCCTTGTCCTCGTCCTTCGTCGTCCTCGACCGTCGACCTCGTCGCTCTCCGGCGCGAACGGGTGCGTCGACGTCCTTGCGCAGCGCCAGGGCGAAGATGCCGGTCGTCGCGGTTGCCGGCGAAGTTCCACTCGACGCCGGCAGATCTGCGGCGCGAACTCGCGGTCGCGAGAGGAAGTAGAGGTAGCTCGCCCTCGGGATCCCAGGCCGGGCGCGTACTCGTTGAACGTGCTCGTCGGTGACGCGGTGCAGCGTGCCGTCGCGCCACGCTCCAGATGTAGAGCGAGCTGAAGCCGTTCTCGCTCGCCCAGCGAGAACGCGAGGTACCGCGCCGTCCGGCGACCAGGTGTAGTCGCCGACGCCGCCGTAGCGCGTCGTCGGCGACCTCGACCACGCTGCTTGTCGGCGACCGTCAGCACGTAGAGCTTGCCGTCCTTGTCGGCGAAGGCGAGGCGCTTGCCGTCGGGCGACCACGCGGGCGCGTAGAGCATCGCCGCGAACGTCGGTCGGTGAGCTGCTCGGGCTCGCCCGAGCCGTCCTGGGCGACGAGGTAGACCTCGTCCTCGCCGCTGCGGTCGGAGATGAAGGCGATCGTGCGTGCCGTCGGGCGACCAGCGCGGCCCACTTGTCGTGGGCGCCCGAGGAGTCGGTCAGGTTGCGGGTCGGGCCCTTCTCGATCGGCGCCGTGAAGACGTCGCCGCGGGCCACGAACAGCGCCCGCTCGCCCTTGGGCGCAGAGCTCGAAGTCCTCGATGTCGTCGCGCCGCGGAGTACGCGCGACGGGCCGCATCGCGAGGCCGTCGTCGGGCACGCGGATGGCGAGCTCGCGCGTCGCGCTCGCGGTCGTCGTGTCGAAGACCTGCAGCTCGCCGCTCGAGCTCGTAGACGATCCGCGAGCGGTTGTCCGACGACGGCCAGCGCACGTCCCAGGTCGTCGACTGCGGTCAGCTGGCTCGACCTCCTCGGAGCCGACGTCGAACGGCGTAGAGGTTGAGCGTGCCGTCGCGGTCGGAGGCGAAGTAGATCGTGTCGCCGATCCACATCGGGTCGCGCTCGGTGCGCGCGATGTGGGCGATCGCGCGTCACCGTCGTGGGTCGCCAGGTCGAAGATGTAGAGGTCCTGGGCCCAGCCGCCCTGGTAGCGCTTCCAGGTGCGGAAGTCGCGGAACAGCGGCGAGTAGACGATCCGCGTGCCGTCGGGCGAGAAGTCGCCGGCGCCCGAGGTCGGGCATCGGCAGCTTGCACCGGCAGCCCGCCCTCGACCGAGCACCGTGTAGAGCGCGGTCTCGGTCCGGCCGCCGTCGGCGTCGCGCAGCGAGCGGAACAGCACCTGCGCGCCGTCGGGCGTCCAGCCGTAGACCTGGTTGTCGTAGCCCCAGCGCGGCGGCAGCGGCCCGCGCGCCGGGTAGTAGGTGAGCTGCTTCGGGCACGCCGCCCGTCGGCCGGCATCGACGTAGACCTGCTCGTCGCCGTCGTACTGGCCGGTGAAGGCGATCCACTGCGCCGTCCGGGCGAGAACTTGGGGAACAGCTCCTGCCCCGGGTGGGCGGTCAGCCGCGTCGCCGTGCCGCCGTCCGCCGGCGCCGTCCAGAGGTCGCCGGCGTAGCAGAAGACGACCCGGTCGCCGTGGATGTCGGGGAAGCGCAGCAGCTTGGTCTGGGCCTCGGCCGGGACGGCGGCCGCGGCTACCAGCGCCGCCGAGGCGATGAGCAAGAGTCGTGCGTGTCGTGACGTCATGGTCCCTCCCTGGGCGGAATCCTACGCACCCGACCTCCGGGTGTTGCAGGCCGCGCGCCAGCCTACCGCTTCGGCCGCCCAGGCGCCAGGAGTCAAACCACCACGACACCACGACACCACGAGATTCCTCAGCGATCGGGAGGAGCTCGTGGGGCCGCGCGTGACTGGATCTCGACCCTGAGGAGCCTGGCTCCTGCGATTCCGAAGCAGTCGTCCCACCGCCCAGGGCGCTGCCCCCAGGCGAGACAGGGCAGCTGTCGCTCGCAGCCGACGACGCTCTTCCATCGGCCACATTCACAGCGGTGCCTTGGTGTCGTGGTGTCTTGGTGGTGAGCTTCCGGTCAGTGGTGCCGCGGCCGGGCGATCCAGGCGCGCGCGGAGGGGCGCCAGCCGACCACCTGCCAGGCCGACCCGGCCACGAGCAGGGCCTGGCCGACGGAGAGGCCGGTCCCCGGAGGGTAGAGCACCAGCTTGGCGCGGTCGCCCGAGTCCGTGATCACCACCACCGGGCGGTCCCTCTCGGTGCGTTCGATCACCGCCCGGGTCGCCTCGAATCTCGTGACTGCTTCGGCCTGCATCGTGTCACTCCTCCGGACGGACCGTCGCCCTCTGCCTTGTCCCTTAGACGAACGAGAGCAGCGAACCGTTGGTTCGCAGGAGAAACGTGGTGCACCGGAAGGGACTCGGCTCGCGAGGGTGGGTGGTCGGGTGGGAGCGCGAGGCCCCACTGCGTTTCTCCGCAGGAGAAACGTGGTGCACCGGAAGGGACTCGGCTCGCGAGGGTGGGTGGTCGGGTGGGAGCGCGAGGCCCCACTGCGTTTCTCCGCAGGAGAAACGTGGTGCACCGGAAGGGACTCGAACCCCTAACCTTCTGATCCGTAGTCAGATGCTCTATCCATTTGAGCTACCGGTGCGACCTACGGACGAGGGATTGTGCCACAGGGCCGGGCGCCATGCAACCCCGACGGCGAACCGGCGCCGCAGGAACCCACAGCGCCCCTCGGCCGCGGGGCCCCGGGACCGTCGGGGAAGGACCAGCCGGCCGCCCGGGTTGAAAACCGCACGTACGCGGAACCCGTACACTGCGCAGCACGGGAGGCACGACGGTGGAGGAGATCCTCGAGCTCGAGCACGTGAGCAAACGCTACGGCCGCCACCTGGCGGTGGACGACCTGTCGTTCTCGGTCCCGCGGGGATCGGTGTTCGGCCTGCTCGGCCCCAACGGCGCCGGCAAGACGACCACGATCCGGATGATCATGCGCGTGATCACCGCCGACGGCGGCCGCATCCTGCTCGACGGCCGGGAGATCGACGACGACCGCCGGCGCCTGATCGGCTACCTGCCCGAGGAGCGCGGCCTGTACAAGAAGATGAAGGTGATCGAGCACCTGGTCTTCCTCGGCACCCTGCGCGGGCTCTCGCCGGGTGAGGCCCGGCGACGGGCGGGGGCGTGGCTGGACCGGTTCGGGCTCGGCGAGTGGGCGTCGCACAAGGTCGAGGACCTGTCCAAGGGCATGCAGCAGAAGGCCCAGTTCATCGGGACCATTCTCCACCGGCCGAGCCTGGTGATCCTGGACGAGCCGTTCTCCGGCCTCGATCCGCTGGTGACCCGCGAGATGAAGGACCTCCTGCTGCAGATGTCGAAGGACGGGGTCACGGTGGTGCTCTCGACCCACGTGCTGCCCCAGGTCGACGAGCTCTGCACCCACCTGTGCCTGATCAACCGTGCGCGGCCGATCCTGGTCGGCGCCCTGGGCGAGATCCGGGAGCGCTTCGGCGGCAATACCTGGCGGATCGAGAGCGACATTCCGGTCGAGCGGCTGGCGGGCCTGGCCGGCGTGACGTCGGTGCAACCGATCGACGGCGCGACCCTGGTCGAGCTCGAGACCGGCGCCTCGTTCCGCGACCTGGTCCACGAGGTGGTCGAGCTCGGCAGCCTGTCGGGCTTCACCCGCCTCGTACCCGACCTGGAGAACATCTTCCTGCGCGCCGTCGAGGGGGATCGCCATGTCGCGTAGCCTGCAGGCTGGTCGTTCCTCGATGGACAGCGACGTCATGAGAAGGAGCCAGGCATGCTGCGGCGGATAGCCGTTGTCGTTCGGCGAGAGTACCTCGAGCGGGTGCACACCAAGGCATTCTGGATCGCGACCGTCATCGTGCCGATCTTCATGGCCGCGATGATGGTGATTCCGGCATGGCTCGCGGCGCGGGGTGCGGGCGAGTTCACGATCGCGGTCCTCGACCTCACCGGGCGCTTCGCCGACGCGGTGGCGGCCGAGGTCGCGGTCCGGCTCGGCGACGGCGACGACGCGCTGGTGGTGACACTGGTGCAGGTCGAGCCCGGCCCAGACGTCGACGCGACCCGGGAGTCGCTCAAGACCGAGGTCGGGGACGGCGACTATGACGGACTCCTGGTGCTGCCCGCCACGCTGCCGGGCGAGGGCGAGCCGGAGTACATCGCGCCCAACGTGACCGCGTTCCGGCTGCTCGCCACTCTCGAGCGCTCGGTCAACGACGTGCTGGTCGCCGACCGCCTCACCGACGCCGGGCTCGACCCCGACCGGGTCTCCGAGCTCACCCGCCGCACCGAGCTCAAGACCATCAAGCTCGGCGCCAAGGGCGAGGAGACCCGCGACCAGGGTCAGACCTTCATGCTCTCCTACGCCTTCGTGATGATCATCTTCGCCAGCGTGCTGACCTACGGCATGTACGTGATGCGCGGTGTGCTGGAGGAGAAGAGCTCACGCATCGTCGAGGTGATCGTGTCGGCGGTCAAGCCGTTCGAGCTGATGCTGGGCAAGATCCTCGGCATCGGTGCCGTCGGGTTGACCCAGTTCCTGATCTGGGGCGCGGTGATGTTCGCGCTCACCGCCCCCGGCATGGCCGGAGCGGTCGGACTGCCCGAGCTGCCCGCGATCGGGGTCGGCACGATCGTCTTCTTCGTGGTCTACTTCGTGCTCGGCTTCCTGCTCTACGGCAGCCTCTACGCGGGCATCGGGGCCGCCTTCGACACCGAGCAGGAGGCACAGAACTTCCAGGGCCTGATCAGCCTCTTCATGGTCCTGCCGATCGTGCTCATGTTCCAGATCTTCAACCAGCCGGACGGAACGCTGTCGGTGGTGCTGTCGCTGATCCCCTTCTTCACCCCGATGCTGATGTTCCTCCGCATGACCCTGATCCAGGTGCCGCCGCTCGAGGTCGCGCTGTCGATCGTGCTGATGCTGGGCTCGATCCTCGCCATGGCCTGGCTGGTCGGCAAGGTCTACCGGATCGGGATCCTGATGCACGGCTCCAAACCGAAGCTCCGGGAGCTGCTGCGCTGGCTTCGAGAGGCGTGACCGGTTGACGACCGGGAGCCGGCTGGTATAATCACGCTTCCCCGAAAGGGGGGTCCTGCTGGGGTGTCGTCCAATGGCAGGACATACGGCTCTGGACCGTAGAATTGGGGTTCGAGTCCCTGCACCCCAGCCATTTCGAGCAGACCCATGGCCCGGCTCACGCCGGGCCTTCTCGTCATGGATGCTGCCAGCCTGCCTCTGCTCGGCGAGTCCGCCTGCCTCGGCGCCGCCCTCCTGTGGGCGGTCTCGGTGCAGCTGTTCAGCGGTCCGATCGCCCGCCACGGGGCCCGGACCGTCAACCTCTTCAAGTGCACCTTCGCGACTGTGCTGCTGGTGGCGACGGTGGCCGCGGCGGGGTCGTGGCGGGCCTACGCCGTCACCTCGCCTCGCGACCTCGGGTTGGTCGCGCTCTCCGGGCTGCTCGGCCTGACCCTGGGTGACACCGCGCTCTTCGCCGCGGTCTCCCGTCTCGGCCCCCACCGGGCGCTGCTGCTCCAGACTCTGGCGCCGATCTTCGCCGCAGCCCTCGCCCTCGGGCTTGGAGAGCGGCTCAGCGCCGCCCAGTGGCTGGGCTCGGCGGTGATCCTGGGCGGAGTCGCAATCGTGCTCGCCGGGCACGTGGACCGGCGACAGGTGGCGGCTGCGGGGATCGGTGTAGGGATCGTCTTCGGCGTGCTGTCCGCGTTCGGGCAGGGCGCCGGAGTGGTGGTCGCCAAGACCGGCATGGCGACCCTGCCGATCCTCCCCTCGACCCTGCTGCGGCTTGCGGTCGGCGCTCTCGGACTGCTCGCGGTGGGCACTGCGACCGGAACACTCCACCGCGCCGCTGCGGCGGTGCGCGAGCCCGGCGAGCTCGGCCGGCTCTCGCTGGCCTCCTTCTTCGGAACCTACCTCGCGATGCTCTTGATGATGACCGGCGTCGCCTGGGCGCCGGCATCGGTGGCCGCAGTGCTGCTGGCGACGCCTCCGATCTTCGGTCTCGGGGTCGAGTGCGCGGTAGAACGGCGTCGGCCCTCGAGCAGCGGCCTCATCGGGACCCTGGTCGCCGTCGCCGGAGTCGCCATCCTCGCCGCCGGCTGAGACACGAGCGGGATGGACCACCGAGGTACCAAGACACCAAGGGGACCTCAGAGCGAAACCTACTGTCAGCGGGCCTCTTGCTTCGCTGCAGTCCTTCCAGGGTTTGAGAGCCTCTCCGATTCGCCGTCTTGGACGGGCACACGACGGCCGCACGTCATCGACCTCCTGGTGTCTTGGTGGCTGTCTGGTGGTCTTCCCCCCTCAACGATGGGGGGGCGGGGTGAGGTAGCGGGTGAGGAGCGCGGGTCCGCCGCGGGTGATGACGCGCACGCGGTCGGCCTCGGCCAGGTTGGAGATCGACGGCCGGCCGCCGGCGTCGAGGGGCGCGTCCGCCACCGGCCACCGGAAGCCGATCAGGGTCACCAGCACGCCGGGGTCGAAGGTCCACACCGACCAGGTCTCGCCCGGCAGCGCCTCGAGCTCGGCCTCGCCGGAGACCGCGAGGTGCTCGCTCGAGTGCTCGCGCAGCACCAGGTCGGTGCCACGGGCGAGGCGCGCCACCAGACCGAGGTTGCCGATGGTGTGGTCGACCCGACCGCCGAGCGCCCCGAGCACGGTCAACCGCAGGGCGCCGAGCTCGTCGAAGACGTGGGCGACGGTCTTGTCGAGGTCGGTCCGGTCCTGGTCGGGGCGGTGCAGCAGGCGGTGCTCGCCCACCCAGGCCCGGACCGGGGCTGTCAGCGAGTCGAGGTCGCCGATCACCACTTCGGGCATGAGCCCGATCCGGGCCAGGTGGTTGGCGCCGCCGTCAGCCGCCAGCAGGGGCCGGCCCGACGCCGCGAGCGCGGCGAGGGGCTCGGTCCACGCCAGGGGGGCGCCGGCGACCACCACGGCTGTCACGACGCAATGGTACACTCGGCCGCCGCCCCGGGGAGGACCTCGAAATGGAGCGCCGATGACCCGAAGTCGGCTCGTGCTCGCCCTCGCGGTGACGCTCATCGCCGCCGCGGTCGCGTCGGCGGAGGGTCCCACGACACCCTGGCAGCGGCTCTATCTCGAGGGGATCCGGCTCGAGTCCGAGCGCCAGTGGCGACCCGCGATGGACCGCTTCGAGCGCGCCGCGAGCCTCCACCCCGAGCCCGAGGCCGGAGTCGGGTTCGGCCCGGTCGGCGAGCTCGACTACGATCCGTACGTGCACCTCGCACGGTGCGCGCTGGAGTCCGACGCCCCGGCCTTCGTGGTCCGGCGGGCGCTCGAGCGCTCGGCCCGGGCCGGCGTCACGCCGCGCGCGGACCTGAAACGGCTGGCCGAGCAGCTGGCCCGGAAGAGCCCGGCGGGACGGCTGGCCGAGCGAGCGCTCCCGAGCCCGACCGAGCCGCCGACCCCCGAGGCGGAGCCGTCGGCCACCGCGGTGCCGACGATTCCTCCGACCCCGACACCGTCCGTCGGCCGGATCCGCTTCCCCGATCTCCCGGAGCAGGCGGCGGTGGCGCTGGACGGTCGGGCTCTGCCGGCGGGCACTGCGGAAGCGGAGGTCGGCCCGGGGGGCCACCACGTGGTGATCGCGGTCGGCGGCGTGACCCTGGTCGACCTCGCGGTGGAGGTCGCGGCGGGAGAGACGGTCACGGTGATCGCGGCGCCGACCGACGCCCCGGGGACCGCCTCGCCGACCGTGACCCCGACGGCACCACCGGTCTCGGCCACCCCGCCTCCGCGGCGCACCTGGACCGCCCTCGGTCCGCGGCTGGCGACGATCGCAGCGGCCGCCGCGGTTCTGGCGGCGGCCGGCCTGGTGCTCGCGATGGGCCGGCGGCGCCGGCGACGCGCCCTGGAGATCACCCCGACCGAGCGCATGCCCGGCGCGCCTCCGCCCGCCGGAAGCGGCCGCGAGGTCGGCCCCTATCGGCTGCTCGAGCGGCTCGGAGCCGGCGGCATGGCGACCACCTGGCGCGCGGTGCGCAGCTCGGACGGCCGCGAGGTGGCCGTCAAGCTGCCCCACGAGCACTGCCTCGACGACCCCCGCTTCCGGGCTCGTTTCCTGCGCGAGGGACGGCTCGGCACCCAGCTCCACCACCCCAACATCGTGCGGCTGCTGGACGCGGGAGAGGACGACGGGCAGCCCTACCTGGCGATGGAGCTGGTCCGCGGCCGCACTCTCAGGGACCTGCTCGCCGCCGCCGGCGCGTTGCCGGTCGAGCGCTCCCTGGAGGTCGCCCGGCAGGTCGCGGAAGCGCTCGACTACGCGCACTCCAAGGGCGTGGTGCACCGTGACCTCAAGCCCGAGAACCTGATGACCCGACCGGATGCGACGGTCCTGGTGATGGACTTCGGGATCGCGCGGGTCGAGGACGGCGGCGGTCTCACCACCACCTCGGTCTTCATGGGCACCCCGACCTACGCCGCACCGGAGGCGATCGCGGGCGAACCCTGCGACGGCCGCCAGGACCTCTACGCCCTCGGGTTGATCCTCTACGAGATGCTCGCCGGCAGCCCGCCGTTCACCGAGACGACGCCGCTCGAGCTCCTGAAACGTCACGTCGACGGTCCGCCGCCCGACCGCGCACGGCTCGGGCGAGCCGTTCCGGACCCGGTGTGGGCGGTGATCGAGCGGCTCACGGCGCGCCGACCCGAACACCGTTTCCCCCACGCCGAGGCCCTCCTGGTCGAGCTCAACGCCGTCCGCCGCGACCTCGAGTAGGCTGCACGAGAGAGCACACCGCGACGCGGGAGGCTCCCTTCACGCGGGCTCAACAGCCGGACGTCACGCTCCGCGGAGGTGGCGGCGTGATCACCAGGGCCACCCAGAATGGTAAACTCGGGGCACGATGCACCACACGTCGGACGCGCTTTCGGGCACGGTCTACATCCCTGACACCTCGGCCCTCATCGAGAACCCGGACGCTCTCGACCGGCTGATGACCGGGGGCAACGTGGTCCTGCTCCTCCACCAGGTGGTCGAGGAGCTGGGCCGTCTGCAGTCCTCGAAGACCAAGTCGGACGGGGTCCGGCATGCCGCCCGGCAGGTCGCGCGCAAGCTGCTCGACTACCGCCGGCAGGGCCTCATCCACCACGCGGTCGAGAGGCTCCTGCGACACGAGGTGGACCCGGCCGGCTTCGCCCGCACTCCGGCCGGCGGACTGCTCGCATGGGAGCCCGACGTGGCTGCCGTCGAGCCCTACGCGGCGAGCTCGGGCGACAACCTGATTCTGGCCAGCGCCCGCAGGATCACCGATGCGGCGCGGGCCAACGGTCATCCCGGCTTCCAGGTCGTGGTCATCTCGGAGGACTCGAACCTGCTGCTCAAGTGCGACGCGCTCGCGGTGAGCGCCGAAAACCTGCGCTACGGCAAGGTCAGCCTCGACTCGGTGGAGCAGGTCTACCGCGGAGTGCTCGAGGTCGAGGCCGACGAGGGGGTGGTCGAGCGCTTCATGGCCAGCGGACCACCCGGCGAACGGCGGCTGGAGGTGGAGGCGGTCCCGACCCTCGGCGACCGGGCGCTGCCCTCGAACCTCGGGGTGGTGCTGCGCACCGGGCAGGCGACGCTCGTGACCCGCTGCCACGCCGGCGACGGCGTGCTCGAGGACCTGCGCTGGGCCCAGTACTGGGACCGCAAGCGCGAGGAGTACCGCCCGCGGCCGATCCTCGGCCTGACTCCCCGCGACCCCGGGCAGCTGCTCGCGATGGAGTTCCTGCTCGACCCGTCGGTGCAGCTGGTGGTGCTCGACGGGCCGGCCGGCTCGGGCAAGACCCGGCTGATGGTCGCCGCCGCGCTCTACATGCTGCTCGGCCAGCCGACCCAGCTCCGCGTCTCACCCCAGTCGCAGCCGCTGCAGCCCGACTACGGCTACGACAACGGGCTGCTCATGCTGCGCCCGGAGCACGCCTCGAGCCAGTACGAGCTCGGCTACCTGCCCGGCGACTACGAGACCAAGCTGTCGCCCTGGTTGGAGCCCTTCATGCAGGCGATCCGCGGCCTTTCGATCACCAACGAGCACGACTTCCTGAACGACCTCCGGGCCACCGACCGGCTCAGCATGATCTCGACCTCGCTGCTGCGCGGGCTCGACATCGAGCGCTCGATCGTGCTCGTCGACGAGCTCCAGAACGGCGACCGGCACCTCGCCAAGACCCTCATGAGCCGGTTCTGCGCAAGCTCGAAGGTCGCCCTCGCCGGCTGCCTCGACCCGGTCCAGATCGACAACCCCTACGTGGACTGGCGGTCGAACGCACTGACCCGGATCAAGGAGATCTACCGCGGGTTCGGCCCCGAGGTGGCGCAGGTCCACCTGCAGCACAACTACCGCGGCCCGATCTCGACCAAAGCGGACGAGCTCTGACCACACAGCCCCAGAGGCACTGAGTCCGCCCCCCCGCCCGAGACAACGAGAGAGCGCGCTGCACCTCCCGCACCTCGGCCCAGGCCTCCTCGAGATGCTGGGGGCGGTATCCGACCGTCCTCCTGCTCGCCCCGGAGAGCCGGAGCGCAGAGTCACGCCGCCGCTCCGCGGCGTGTGACTCGCCCCGATCAGCCCGCTCTCTCTGCCCGGACAGTCGGGTCGCGCGGGGCGATCCCTGCCCCGGATCCGGGAAGCCGACGCCGTTTCCAGCCCGGGGGGCGGGTGGCCGGGAGAGCGACCGCGTCGGGCCTCACGGGCGACGCGACCCGGTCCCGGGCCCGCACCCAGCCGCCCGACTCCCGGACTCTCACCCGCCTCGACACGGCGCTGGACGCATCGACCTCCCGGCAGGTCGGGTCGCGGGCACGGCCCGCGGCGGGTCTCCGGGGGTGTCTTTGTGGTTCAGCGGGCGGTGACGGCGCGGACTGTCATCTCCGGCGGGTTCTCGATCAGCTTCTTGACCGCGCACTGGGAGGCGGCGCGCACCACCGGCTCGCGGTACTGCTCGGGGAAACCGTCTGGCAGCTCGATGTCGAGCTCGATCCGGACCACCTTCCCCTTGTCGTCCCGCTGCCAGCGCTGGCGCAGGCCCACGCCGTCGGTGGGAATGTCGCGCTTGGCGCAGAAGCCGAGCACGTAGATCCCGGCGCAGGTGGCCAGGGAGGCGAGGAAGAGGTCGAACGGCTCCGGCGCCGAGGCGTCGCCGCCGTACTTCTCGCTCTGGTCGGTGAGGATGTCGAACCCCGCGTAGTGCGCGCTGACCCGCTTGCCGCCGTCGAAGGTCACCGTCATGAGGTCGTCGGCCATTGCATCTGCCTCCTCGTGCGCGAGGAACCCTCGGCGATCCTCCGGCGCGTGTCAAGTCCGGAATGCCGCCAGCTCCTCCCGGTTGCCCTTCTGCCCGGCGATCGGCGACGGGACCAGGCCGACCAGCGCGAGACCGAGCCCGACCAATGCCGCGACGGTGTCGTCGACCGCTCGTCGGCGCACCGCCTCGTCCCTCACCACGCCGCCCTTGCCGACCGCTTCGCGTCCGGCCTCGAACTGGGGTTTGACCAGGCACACCAGCCAGGCACGCGGCCGCAGGTGCGGAAGCAGCGCCGGGACGACCAGGCGGAGCGAGATGAAGGACACGTCGACGGTGGCGAGGTCGACCGGGAACGGCAGGTCGCCGGTTTCCAGCCGGCGGGCGTTGACGCCCTCGATCACCACCACCCGGGGGTCGGAGCGCAGCCGCCAGTCGAGCTGGCCGCGGCCCACGTCGAGGGCGATCACCCGAGCGGCTCCGCGCGCGAGCAGGAGATCGGTGAAGCCCCCGGTGGAGGCCCCGACGTCGAGGCAGTCGAGTCCGCCGGGATCGATGGCGAAGGCGTCGAGCGCCGCTTCCAGCTTGAGCGCCCCACGCGAGGCCCACGGGTGCTCGGGACCGACCACCTCGAGCGCGGCTTCGGGCGCCACCGGGGTCCCCGCCTTGGCGACCGGACGGCCGTCCACCCGCACCCGCCCCGCCAGCACCAACGCCTGCGCCCGGGCCCGCGAAGGTGCCAGGCCGGTGCGCACCAGGGCGACGTCGAGCCGCTCCCGGGAGCTCACGGCAACGCCACTCGCTCCACCCGGTGCTGCCAGGTCAGCGCGGCGAGCACACGAGCCTCGGCAACGGCCGCGATCCCGGTGACGCCGGCGAGGCCTTCGGCGACCATGACCGGAGGCCGCTCACCGGCCGGGTCGAGGCGCCACAGCTCGCCCCGCGCCGGCGCGCTCGCCAACAGGTCGCCCGACGGCAGCACTGCCAGGTACCCCTCCTGTTGCCCCCCGTCGACCCAACCCGGAACAGGCAGGGTGTGCTCCGCGGTCGGTCCCCGGGGATCGACCAGCACCACCTCGCCGCGTGACGGCACAGCGACCGCCAGCCTCTCCCCGACCACCACCACGCCGACCACCGGCGCCCCCAGATCGAGGACCGCGGCACGCGACCAGCTCCGGGGCTCGAAACGCAGCAGCCGGCGGTTCCCGGTGTCGGCGACCCAGAGCGAGCCGTCGTCGGCCCAGGCCACTCCGCGGGGGCCGTAGAGGTCGCGGCCGACCACGGTGATCGAGCCGTCGGGCCCGATCAGCTGGATGCGGCCGTTCCACGTGTCCGCCACCGCCAGGGTGCCGTCGGCTCTCACGGCCAATCCGGACGGCTCCCGGAACTGCCCGGGCCCAGTGCCCTCGACGCCGAGCTGGTCGAGACACTGGCCCGACATGTCGTACCAGCACAGCCGGTGATTCCGGGTGTCAGCCACCACCAGCCAGCCTTCGGGCGCCACCACAACCCCTCGGGGCTCGGCGAGGCCGGAGTCCTGGGACCACGGCGGGGCGCAGGACGAGCCCGACCACTCGATCAGATCGCCGTCGCCTCGGACCAGCCACAGCCGGTCGACGTCGCCGGCCACCGCGGCCACCGGCCCGAGCTCGTCGAGCGCAGGCCGCCAGGGCAGCAGCCCGCCGCCGGACCGCTCCAGGCCGGCCGTCGACAGCGCCCACAGCCCGCGCCGGTCCCAGGCGAGACCGGTGACGTCGCTCCGCCGGCCGCCGACCACCCGTTCGCCGCGGGCGGAGCGCGCGCGGACGACCCGGCCGTCGCTCCATGCCATCTCCTCACCACGCAGGGCGAAGGCGCGGATGGAGCCCTCCACCACCCGCGCCCAGCCCAGACCGTCGTCGCTCGCGAAGGCGCCCCGCGGTCCCCAGGCCCAGAGCCGGCTGCCCGAACTGAGCCCGGTCGCGCCCTCGATCCGGCCAACCTCGCGCCAGCCGCCCCCGTCGCCTCGGATCAGCGCCCCGCCGGCGCACAACGCCCAGGTCGCCCCCCGCCAGGCGACCGCCGACAGGGTCGAGCACGCCGGCGGCGACGGCGGAGCGAGCGGCCGGCCGTCGCGGCCCAACCGCAGCACCGAGCCGTCGAGCAGGACCACCGCGCCCCCTTCCGCGTCGACCGTGAGCGATCGCAGCGGCTGCGGCACCGTCACCGGAACCCGGCCCATCCGGACCGCGCCCTCGGGCAACGCGGCGGAGGCGACCGGCGCCACGGCGGTGGCGGCCGGCTCGTGGAGCACCGCCCACACCGCGCTCTGGCCGCGGCGGGCGACCGGCGCCAGGCCCGGGGTTCCGGCGAGCGGCTCGGCGGACTGGATCGCGTAGGCTGCACGCTCGAGCGGAGCCACCACCACCCAGCGCACGTCATAGCGGTCGACCACCGCCCGCCGCACCGCCGGATCGGGGTCGGTGTAGAGCCGCTCGAGGTCGCGACGCCGGGCCTCGATCTCGGCCATCCGTTGCCCGCGCTGCTGGAGGTGGTACTCCCAGCCGACCACCGTCGGCTGGCCCGTATGCATCGCGATCCGGGTGAAGTCCTGGTAGGACGGCCCGGCGGCTTCGGCAACCACCTCGCCCGGCGCCGACGCTCCGCTCAGCGTCCTGACCAGAAACCAGGTGTCGGGGTCTCGCTCGCGCAGAAAAGCCTGCCCGTCGAGGGTCGGCCGAGGTGACGCCGCCCTCGGCTGGAGGACCCCCTGGGCGATGCCGAGCGGAAGGTTGACCAGACCGAGGAGCTGGAGCGGCAGCCACACCGCAGCCAGCAGGCGGCGCCTCGATCCCTGCTCGCGCAGCAGCAGCACCGCGAGCGCGACCGCCAGCAGCAGCCAGACCCCGTTGTAGATCTTGAACAAGGTGTTCATCCGGTCGATGAAGGTGAACCACTCGGCGACCGCGACCAGCGCCCCGGCGAGCGCCGCCAGCGCCCAGGCGAAGCGGCGGCCGGGCTCCCCCTCGGCGGCGCCGCGCGCGACGAAGACCCCGGACAGGGCGAGCGCCAGCCCCGCCGCAGACGAGCCCAGGTACCATCCTGCCCCGATGCCGGCCAGCGCGAGGACGGTGGCGGTCGCGGTCGCACGACCGAGGGTCGCGAACGCCAGAATCGCGAGCGGGACCAGGAAAACGCCGAAGTGGCGGACCACCGCCCACCACGGCGCGTAGTCCTCGCCGGTGAGGAAGATCCCCCGACCCCCGACGCCGCGCGCGAACCCCGCCGCGAGCTCGAACAGGAAGGGCGCGGCCGCCGCCAGGCTCACCGCACCTGCCGCCGCAAGCCGGACAAGGGAGCGGACCGGGCGCCCACCGGCCAGCGCCACGGTGGCCAGAGCCGCGGTCAGCACCAGCAGGTCCCAGGGGTTGGTCGCCGCGAGCACCCCCGCCGCCACCCCCGCGAGACCCGCGGCGAGCGGCCACTCGCGGCCCGCGGTGGTGGTCCTGAAGCCCCACAGCATCGCGGCGACGGCCACCGGCAGCGCCAGGAAGTGCGCGTGCAGATCAGCGAAGGTGGAGGTCCACAAGGGGTACTCGTCGATCGCGAAGCCGGGCACGACCCGCGACGTCGCCCACCACAGGTCGAACCATCTCCCGGCCCGGGCCAGGTCGAGCAGGAAGGGCCACGCCAGGTTGCCGGTGAGCAGCACCAACAGGGGCAGCAGCCAGGCGGCGGCCCGGCGGCGGCGCCGAAGGCCGGCGGCGAGCGCGAGAGCGGCGAGGGGAGCGGCCGCAAGGGCCGGGACGGAGGCCGCCATCAGGTTGTAGCCGAGCGCGACCGGGGTCCCGGTGAGCAGGATCGGCCAGGATGCGAGGACCTCGCCGAAGTAGTAGTAATACAGCGGCATCCCGGCCAGCCACGGCTCACCCGGCGGCCACGCGTCGGCACGCACGAAGGCCCCGAGAAAGCTCAGGTCCATGGGCTTCTCGCCCCAGTGGACGGCCGGGTTCACCGCCCGCATTCCGAGGAAGAGCAGCCAGACCGAGGCCGTCACCAGCGCCACCGCGAGCATGCCGCGGCCGCGCTGGCGGAGCAGCCGAGCGACCAGTGCCCGGCGGTGCCACGCGGCTGCGGCCCCAGCCGCCAGCAGCAGGCCGAGCAGAGCGGCGGCGGTCTGGGTCCCGACCTGCCACCACCCCAGCTCCGAGCCGAGCCACAGCAGCCACGCCGGTCCCAGCCACCCGGTCACCAGCGCCAGCCCGACCCCCGCGTCGGGCCACGACCTCAGCACCGGCAGGGCGAGCGCCCACACCGCGGACGCGCCGAGGGCGAGGGCGAGCACCCAGGCCACCGAGTCGGCCGCCTGGCGCCAGCCGTCCGGCACCGGCGGCAAATCGGGCAGGGGATCGACCAGGCGAGCTTCGAAGGCGTCACCGGAGAGTCCCTCGAGCCCCGGCAGGGGGCGCTCGGCCCGCCGGGCGAGCTCCTCGGGATCCACCGCAGCCACCCGACGGAGAATGACGACCCTGGGGAAGTCGTAGTTCACGAAGCTCTCGTCGGCCCGCTGGACGTCGAGCTCGAGCCCGAGCAGGCGGGGCGCCCGCGAGACTGTGGTCAGGGGCTTGAAACCGGCCTCGCCGGCGAGCAGAAGCTGGTAGAGCCGGGCGGTGTGGGGGTAGCGCCCGGGGTTGGCGAGCACCGTGCGGCGCACGCGGTGGGAGGTGAGCACCACCCAGTCGGCCTCGGCCAGCGTGGCGGTCCAGGCGCGGACCTTGGCGGCGTCGTCCGGAACCTCGTAGGACGGCAGCTCGACCGTGCGCACGCCCTCCACCCGGGGCAGGGCCACGGTCTCGTCCCAGTGCTCGAAGGCCACCGTCTGCTGGGGCTCGACCACCAGCGCGAGCCACTCGGCCGCAGTGCGGTGGGGGTGGGGGGTGATGAACGCCCACAGGAAGGCGAGCCCGGCGAGCGCGGTGGTGGCGGCCGCCGCGGGGGCCACAAACCGACGTCCGCGGGCCGGGAGCCGGACCAGTGCCCAGGAGGCGACCAGGGCGATCGGAACCACCAGCGGCGTCCAGTACCGGAGGTACTTGACCTCGAGGGTGGCGAGCCGGACCGCCATCGGGAGCAGCCACGACAGCACCACCACGAGGGTGGCGTCGGCCCGGTTGAACCGTCGGCCGAGGAGCCTGCGCCAGCGACTGCCCAACCGCAGCAGCGCGGCGGCGACGCCGGCGAGCGCAGCGAGCGCGAGGGCCGGGCCGAGCCCCCAGAGGGCGAGCTCGCGCGCCGGGTAGAGCACCGGAAGGGTGGCGCGGTAGACCCGCACGTAGGGCAGGTCGGTCTGCCCGAGCACCATTGCGATCTGCTCGCCGACACCCGCTAGGTAGAGAGGGTTGAGCCGCAACAGGGCGAGGGCAGCCAGCCCGACCAGAGTCGCCATCGCCCCGGCGAGCGCAAGCGCCGTCGGCCGGGACGCCGTCGGCCTTGCCGAGGCCCACAGGGCCAGTGCCCCGACGGCGAGAGGTCCGAGCGCCACCAGCGGCGGCCTGCCGCCGGCGAAGGCCCACGGCTGTGCGAGCCAGAAGGCGGCGATTCCGCTCGTCGCCATCACCGCTGCGAGCCGGACCGCGGTCCACCCCCCCCGCCCTCGCGCAGCGAGCACCGCAGCAACGGCCAACGGCAGGGCGAGCGGCAACGAGGCGACCTTGACCGCCAGCGAGGCGCCGGCCGCCGCTCCGGCGGCGAGCGCGGCGAGGTCCGAGCCCCGCGTGGCCACGGCGACCGCGGCGGCGAGCGCGGCGAGCGTCCAGGCCGCGTGGTGGGCCTCGACGGTCGCGAAGTGGGACTGCTGGAGGTCGAGGGGCACCCACATCGCCAGCAGCAGGAACCAGCGTGCGGTGCGCTCGCCCCAGCCCCGGCGCGCGATCCACCAGCCCATCGCGAGCGCCGCGAGACTGCACAGCAGGGACAGCAGGCGGCCGCCGACCAGCAGCCCGGCGTAGCGGCCGGCCTCCCCGAGCACCACCGAAGCCGCCCGCACCAGCTGGAAGTGGAGCGAGCCGTAAGCGTAGAAGCCGGGGTCGGCGAACCACCCTCCGAGGCGCTCGGTGACGAAGGCGACCTGGCGCTCGTCCGGATGGGGGGAGAGCAGGCCCGAGTCCCAACCCTGGGTCACGAGCCGCAGCAGGCCGGCGGCCAGCAGCAGCCACCATGCGGTCCGCTGGCGTGGTGAGCTCACCGCCGCCTCCTGGTGACGTAGCGCGCCAGCTCCACCAGCGGGCCGTCACCGCAATCGAGCCGCCGGGCGCGCTCGACCAGCTCCTCCTCGATCGCGGCCAGCCGGGACCGGGTCTCGTCGAGACCGTAGAGGGTGACGAAGGTCAGCTTGCCCGCCCGCGCGTCCTTGCCGGGCGACTTGCCGAGCTCGGCGGCGGTCGCGGTCGCGTCGAGCAGGTCGTCGGCGATCTGGAAGGCGAGGCCGAGGACCTCGCCGAAGGCCGCGAACTCGGCGCGCCGGCCCGGATCGGCCCCGGCGAGGAGCGCGCCGACCTCGATCGAGACTCGAATCAGGCAGCCGGTCTTGTGCCGGTGGATGCGGTCGAGGCGCTCGGCAGGGGCCACCTCGCCGGCGGCGACCTGGCCGGTCGCCTCGAGGTCCTCCATCTGACCACCGACCATCCCGCGCGAGCCGACCGCCTCCGCCACCAGCTCGAGGGCCGCCGCCCGACGGACGCTCCACTCGGTCCCGACCGGGTGGCGCGCCAGCAGCAGCAGACCCTCGGTGAGCAGCGCGTCGCCCACCAGGATGGCGGTCGGCTCGTCGAAGGCGACGTGGACCGTCGCCCGGCCGCGGCGCAGCACGTCATCGTCGAGCGGGGGCAGGTCGTCGTGCACCAGGGAGTAGCAGTGGATGAGCTCGAGCCCGCACGCGGCCTCGACGATTGCCTCGGGGTCGCCGCCCGCCGCCCGGTGGGCAAGACGAGCGAGCACGGGACGGATCCGTTTGCCGCCGCCGAGCACGGCGTAGCGCATCGCACGGTGGAGACGACCCGGCCACGCGTCGGCGGCGGGCAGCACCCGGGCCAGGACCTCGTCGACCCGGGAGCGCTCCGCGGCGAGCAGCTCCACCAGGGTCACGGGCCGTCCGTCTCCAGCGGCTCGGTCTGTCCCTCGTCGCCTTCGTCCGGCTCGAGCAGCCGTGCGACCTTGAGCTCGACCGCCTCGAGCCGGGACCGGCACGCCCGGGCCAGCGCCATGCCCTGCTCGAACAGCCCGAGGGCCTCCTCGAGACCGACTCCCTCGTCCTCGAGCCGGTCGACGATCTCCTCGAGCCGCGCGAGCTGGTCCTCGAAGCGTTCCCCTTCCTGTGGATCGGTCATCACCCCTCCTCCTCCCCTTCGAACAGGTGTCGCTGCCTCCCGCGGGGTGCGGCTCCGCCCGCCGACCGCACCCGCGCGACCACCGAGCGCAGCGTCCCCCTGGCCAGTCGGGTCGCGAGCACGGCTCCCGCCTTCGCCTCGGTCGCGTCCTTGAGCGGTCGCGGTTCGCCGTCGACGGTGGTGATCGAGTATCCCCGCTCGAGCACCGCCTGGGGCCCGAGGTGACCGAGCGAACGCTCGCAGCCGGCCAGTGCGCGCCTGCCGGCCGCGATCCGGGCGGCCATCGTGCGCTCGAGCAGGGTCCGGGTGCTGATCAGCAGTCGCCGGTGCCCGCCCGCCGCCAGCCTCGCCGGCAGTCGTCCGAGCCCGACCTCGATCCGCGACAGGCCGGAGCGTGCCCGCTCGAGCCGCCGGCTCAGCAGGCCCGGAAGCCGCTGGACCGCAGCCAGCCGGGCCGCAGCGAGCCGGACCCGCTGGGGCAGACGGGCGAGACCCGACGATCCCTCGAGCCCGGCGAGCCGGGTGCGGGCGAGACCGAGGTGCCGCCGCAGGTCACGTGTGAGCCGGAGGCCGGCCTCGTCGAGCCGCCGCGCTGCGTCCTCGAGGCGGTCCGCGACCAGCTCGGCGGCGTGGGTGGGAGTGGCCGCGCGCAGGTCGGCGACGAGATCGGCGATGGTGACGTCGACCTCGTGACCGACCCCGGCCACCACCGGAACCGGGCAGGCCGCAATCGCCCGCGCCACCGGCTCCTCGTTGAAGGCCCAGAGGTCCTCGAGGCTGCCGCCGCCGCGGCCGACCAGGAGCACGTCGACCAGCCCGCTCGAACCCAGCCGGTCGACCGCGACCGCGATCCGCTCGGCGGCGCCCTCGCCCTGAACCGGGGCGTGGGCCACCACCACCTCGGCGAAGGGAACCCGCCGCAGCACTTTGAGGACATCCTGCAGGGCCGCCCCGGCGAGCGAGGTGACGACCCCGATCCGGCGGGGAAAGACCGGCAGCGCCCGCTTGCGCTCGGCAGCGAACAGCCCCTCGGCCTGGAGCCGCGCCTTGAGCTGCTCGAAGGCCAGCTGCAACGCCCCCAACCCGAGCGGCTCGAGGGCCTCGACCACCAGCTGGAGACGGCCGCGTTGGGGGTAGACGGTGATCGCGCCGAGGGCCCGCACGGCGAGCCCGTCCTCGAGCCGGAAGCGGACCCTGCCGGCACGGGAGGCCCACATCACGCAGTCGATCGCCGCCGAGCCGTCGGTCAGCGTGAAGTAGACGTGACCCCGGCCGGAGGAGCTGACGTTGGTCAGCTCGCCGTCCACCGCGAGCCCCGAGAAGCCCTGCTCGAGGAGCAGGTTGAGCTCGCGCACGAGCTCCGAGACCGACCACACGCCCCGCCTCACGCCGGCTCCTCCGGCGCGATCAGCCACGGCGCGGCGAGACAGGCCAGCGTCACCATCCAGACCTCGGTGTCGCCCCAGTTGTACTCGAACAGCCCGGCGACGGTCACCCCGATCACCGCCAGCAGGCTGCCGGCGAGGGCTGCGAAGTCCGCCCCGGTGCAGCGACGGAGCATGCGCCAGGCCCTGACCACCGCGGTGGCGACGATCGCGAGGTAGGCCGCGAGACCGAGCAGACCACGCTCGGCGGCGATCTGGACCGGGTTCGAATGCAGGTGGGGCACCCTCCAGCGGGGCGCGTCCTCCGCCCGGTAGAGAGGGTAGCGGCGTTTCACCATGCCGAGGCCGACCCCGAGGGCCGGGCGGTCGCGGACCATCTGCGTCCCGGACACGACCATGCACAGCCGGTCGTAGTTCGAGGGCTGGGAGAGGTCGAAGATCGAGACGAAACGATCCACCACCGGGCGCGGCAGGAGCACCAGCAGCAGCACGGCGATGACCGGGTAGGCGTAGAGGGCCTTGGGCCGCCAGACCGCGGCGATCAGCACCAGGCCGGCGGCGAGGCCGACCCAGGCGTTGCGGGTGTAGCTCAGCAGCAGGGCGACCGCGATCAGCAGGAACGCCGGCACCGTCCAGGCCAGGCGACGGCGGCGGCCGTGAAAGACGATGTCCGCGGCCAGCAGCAGGGCGACCTGGAGCGTCCACCCCGAGAAGGTCATGTAGTGGGACATCAGTCCGTCGAGTCGCCGGTCGAGGGTCGAGGCGCCGTTGAGGTACTGCCAGAGTCCGACCGCTGCCGCCGTCGCGGCGGTGGTGGTGAGCGCGATCAGCATCCGGTCCCACCACCTGCGATCGAGCACCGACACCATCATGGGCACCACGAGGAAGGTACCCAGCTCGCCGAGCTCCTTGAGGCTGAACCAGGGGTCGCTCGACGCCAGTGCCGACAGCAGGCTGACCGCCACGTAGGCGAGGATCGGGAGGTAGAGCGCGCACGGTCGCCACTGCGCTTCGCCCCGGACCAGCGCCGTGATCCACGCCAGCGCGGCGAGCGCGTACAGGCCGTTCGCGAGCCCGAGCTTGAAGCTCAGCGCGGTCCCGGCGACGAGCAGGCCCGCCGCGAGGTTGGCGAGGCTCAGCCGAACACCTCCTCCCAGCTCAGGGCCTCGTCGACCAGCATCACCGGGATGTCGGAGACGATCGGGTAGACACGACGCGAGGAGTCGCTGGCGAGCCCCTCGGAGACCACCGGCTCCTCGTCCTTGAACTGGTCGCGGTACCTGGCCACCAGCCGTTCACAGACCGCTGTCGGCAGCGGGACGACGCGCAGCGGCGACTTGTCGACCGGACAGACCAGGATCTCCAACAGCTTGGGATCGACCGGCATGGCGCGGCGCTCCTTTCGGCGCACAGTGTACGTCAGGATTCGGCGTAGGACCGACCGTCCTGCGACGGCCGGACCAGCTCCGATTCCCCAGCGGCCTGCTTCGCGCGCCGGGGAGGAGCTGCCGCCGACGAGCCGAACGATCGGGATCTCAGATCGGCTCGTTGGGCGGGGTCTCCCCGTTGCGCGAGCCCAGCCGCTCGACCTCGCGGCGCAGGGTCTCGGCCGTCTCCTCGCGGGCGGCCTCGTAGTGCTCCGGGTGCTCGTGCCGGTACATCTCGTCCGGCATGGTCCCGGTGAGCCAGCTCGGGTTCATCGGGTAGACCGCCGGGCTGAACACCGTCGAGTACATGTGCCACACCAGGATCGCCAGGGTCGCCAGCCACGCCTCCCAGAAGTGGACCACCAGCGCCACGTCGAGCACTCCCTTGGGCAGGAACTGGATGAACCAGTTGTCGAACCACAGCAGCAGCCCGGTCACGACCATCACCGCCGTGCCCCAGACCAGGGCCCAGTACTCGGCCTTCTCGACGTAGCTGAATCTCCCGAACCGCGGTGACTCCCTGCGCCGCCCGAGGTTGTACATGATGCGCTGGAGGAAGCCGGTGAAGTCGGCCCACCCGGGCAGCATGTCGGCGACGAACTCACGCCCGCGGGCGGTGAGACCGAGAAACGCCGCGTGCCAGGCCACCGTGCCCATGAACAGGACCGCCGCCCCACGGTGCAGCGTCCCACGAAGCTGGAAACCGCCCTCCCAGCCGAAGAAGAAGCGCGAGATGAAGCCCTGATCGTAGCGCAGCGCGAAGCCCGTGATCACCAGTGCGATGAAGGTCGCGGCGAGCATCAGGTGCTGCCAGACCTCGCCCCGTCGCATGCGCACCACCTGGGGCCGCTTCCGCATCACCGACGCCAGGTGGCGCCAGACGTCGATCGCCCAGTGCATCAGCATCAGTCCGATGATCACCACGATGGCGACGATGTAGAGGTCTTCGACCACATCGGCGATCGGGGTCCGCAGGCCTTCACCCCTCACCCCGTGGATCGGAGTGTGGGCGAGCTGCTCGGAGATGCCCGGGTGACACTCGCCGCAGGTGGCGCGCAGGTTGGCCGAGTGCACGGTCGAGGTCGGATCGCGGGAGGGCAGGATCCGGTGGACCCCGTGGCACGACGCGCAGTTGGCCACGTGGGTGTCGCCGGCCTTCGACTTGAGCCCGTGGTAGGAGTCGATGAAGGTCGTCAGCCGACCGGAGGGCATGCCGTACTTCTCGTTGAGCACGGTCGACTCGTGGCACGGCGAGCAGGTGGCCTCGGCAACCTTGACCGACGAGACCGGAGACCTCGGGTCGTCGGGCGAGATGATCCCGTGCTCGCCGTGGCAGGTGGTGCAGACCGGAACGTCGGTCTCGCCACGGGCGGCCCGCTGGCCGTGGATGCCCTCCCAGTAGTCGCTCTCGATCCCCTTGTGGCACCTGCCGCAGGTGGCGGGAATGTTGAAGTGGTTGATCGAGGACGTCTGGTTGCCGGGGGCGAGGATCCGGTGGGCGCTGCCGCCGGTCGAGTGGCAGTCGTTGCAGGTCGCGGCCACATAGACGCCGCCGCGCGACGCCCGCCCGTGCACGCTCGACTCGTAGATCTCGATCGGGTGATCGATCAGGATGTCGTACTTGGTGGTGAGGTCGAGGTCCTCGTGACACCTGCCGCAGGTCCGGGGGAGGTTGAGCGGGTGGGTCTTGGAGGCCTTGACGTCGGACGGGAGGATGTCGTGGTCGCCGTGGCAGTCGGCGCACTTGGGCATGTCCTCACACTCGCCGATCACCGCCCTCCCGTGCGCCTGGTACTGCTCCGATGCTTCGTCGTGACAGTCCCGGCAGGCCTTGCAGGCGACGTCGAAGCCGTCCACCGCCCGGTGGGGTGTGGTGTCCCTGTCCTGGTGGCAGTCGAGGCACCCGAGGCCTTCGTGCACCGAGTGCCTGAGGTCGTCGGCGAAGACCGTCCCGTGGCCCGAGGCCTCGTGACAGCTCGCGCAGTCGTCGCCGGTGATGGGCTCGTACTCCTGCTCCTGGGCGAGCACGCCACCCGCCGCCGCGATGCAGACCGCAAGGGCGAGGCGAAGACGCAATGACATCGGAACCCCTCCGCGTTGACCGCGACGTCGGCGCCGCCTGCCGGTCAGCACCTTCATGGTGGTGACCGAGGAGCGGCCCTGTCAAGGAAGCGGCCGCTTCATGAACGAAACTTCAGACGAGCGCTGAGGAGAATGTCATCGTGTTGAGAATCGGTCTATCCAACATCGTTCCCCGGGTCTCGACTGAGGCCGGCGGATGGACGTCACCGGTCGCGCTTCTCCCGGCTCGCGCTCCTCGGTGGAGCGCTGCGGCGCCTGCGCCCCCCGAGCCGCGACAGGCGCGGCATCCGGCGCCGCTTCGCCGGCCTCGTGAGGCCACCTTGCCCGTGGGCGGGCTAACGGCAGCTGACCCACAGCCGCCGTTCGCGCGGCCCGTCGAGCTCGACCAGGAATACGCCCTGCCAGGCCCCGAGCGCGAGTCGCCCGCGGCTCACGGGAATCGTGACCGAGGTCCCGATCAGCGAGGCGAGCAGGTGCGCGTCCGAGTTGCCCTCCCCGTGTGCGAAGGGAATCTCCGGCACCATCGCCTCGTAGGCGGCGAGCAGGTCGCGACGCACGTCCGGGTCGGCGTTCTCGTTCACCACGATCGCGGCGGTGGTGTGGGAGACAAAGACGTGGCACAGCCCCTCGGCGAAGCCGGCGGCGCGGACCACGGCCTCCACCTCGGAGGTGATCTCCACCATCTCCCGATGCGCCGTCGAGCGCACCTGGATCTCGCGCATGGCCGCCTCCCGGGCGCCGGCTCGCTCAGCCGCCGCTCCCCTGCTGCTGGTCGTTGCCACCAGCATAGACCAGGCGGTACGCCTCGGCCAGGTACACCACCCGGCGGACGTAGGTGTAGGTCTCCGGGATCGGAATCTGCTCGACGAAACGACGGCGATCGGGCCACGCCCGCCACCAGCGCCTCACCCTCGCCTCGCCGGCGTTGTAGCCCGCCAACGCGGGCTCGACCGCGCCGAAACGGTCGATCAGCGCCGCCAGCTCGCGGGATCCGAGCAGGAGGTTGAGCGCAGGATCGGTCAGGTCCGGCCGTCCACCGAGACCGAGCGCGAGGGAGTGACGGCGCCCGGTCCCGGGGACCAGCTGGAGCACTCCGACCGCACCCGCCGGACTGCGCGCGGACTCCAGGAACACGCTCTCCTGCCGCGCGACCGCCGCCACCAGCCAGGGATCGAGCCCGAAGCGCGCAGCCGCCTCGAACAGCGGTTCCCTCCAATCGAGCGGCAGGTAGGCGCGGGCGAGGTCCTTCGGCGCCCGGTCGAGTTCGACCCCGCCGAGCTCGGCGTCCGCCAGCCGGAGCCAGCGAATGGCGGAGTTGACGTGACCCAGGGAGCGTGCGAGCTCGGCGGCGGCGAGGGCCTCCCCGGGCGCGAGCCCGCGCACCTTCGCCACCCGACTCCACTCGTCGAGAGCCTCCCCGGCCGCACCCCACTCCAGCAGCAGGCGGACCGAGAGCGGCGGTGCAGCGGCACCCACCGGCGGCGCGAACCGGGAGCCGGACGCCGCGACCACACCCACCTCGTCCCGCGCCCACAGCGCATAGAGATCGGGCGCGCCGGCCGCTGCCAGATCGCGCAGGACCGATTCGCGCGCCGCCCCGTGGGAGGCCCAGAAGCGCAGGCAGCGCGCGTGGTCGGGAAGGCGGGCCGCCAGCTCCTCCGCCTCCCGCCGCCGGCCCGCGACAGCGAGCGCCACGCCGAGCCGGCGCGCGGTCCAGTCACCGCGACCGTCGGGCTCGTCGCCCGCCGGCAACCCCCGCCAGGCCGTGATCGCCGTGTCCAGATCGCCGGCCTCGGTGGCACATTCGACCACCAAGCGCGCGGCCTCGGGGCCGTCGACCCGAATCGCGGCATCGCGGCACGCGGCGAAGGCGGACCGGGAGGCCGCCGCGGGCACGTGGCCCCAGCCGAGGCGCCGATGGGCTTCCGCGCGCACGAGCAGCTCGTCGCTCCCCGAGCGGGCAGGCGACGGCAACGTCCGGAGCGCCGCCGAAGGCGCCCCGCCGGCGATCTCCGCGCGAGCCAGCTCGAGCCGGCGCTCATGTTCGTCGCGGTCGGCGAAACGAAGCCGCCTGAGCTCGCCCCGGGCCGCAGCGGATCGCCCGGCCGCTCGCCACGCCCGGGCACGATCCAGCCACTCGGGCGGTCCCAGGAGGGCAAGCACCGTCGCCTCGAGCCCGCGGTCGAGTCGCCTCAGCCGAACCGGGTCGGCGACCGCGAGGCGCCGCCCCGCCGCCTGGCGGACGGCGTCGTCGGCCACCGTGAGCAGCCGTTCCAGCGCTCGCAGATCTCCGCCGTCGCGGGCCTCCTCGAGCGCCGCCACGCCTTCCTCGACCCGGCCTTCGGCGAGCAGCGCCGAGCCGAGACCGACCAGGACGGCGGCCCGCTGGGTGACCGGCGGGGGGGCCTCGAGAAGGCTTCGCCAGTCGCCCGACGGTGCCGACGACCGCTCCAGGGCGCGCAGCCACGCCTCGAGTCGGGCCTGCTCGAGCAGCGCCCCGGGCCCGGCCGCCTCGAAACGGCGCGCCGCCTCGAGCGGCCGCGCCGCCTGCTCGGCGAAGGCCGTCCTGAGCAGCACGAGCCGGCGCTGATCGTCCGGCCGCTGCACGGCACAGACCGCCAGCAGCAGCACCACCGCCGCGGCCACGAGGAACCGGCGTCTCACGGCCACATCGCGGGCGGCGACGTGCCGAACCGGCAGATCACCAACCGGCGCCGGGAATCCGGGCGGCAGCGGGCCGCCTC
This sequence comes from uncultured Acidobacteriota bacterium, assembly GCA_963714745.1. Classification (GTDB taxonomy): domain Bacteria; phylum Acidobacteriota; class Thermoanaerobaculia; order Thermoanaerobaculales; family Sulfomarinibacteraceae; genus CAVQPK01. The sequence continues at coordinate 1,341,960 of CAVQPK010000002.1, read as the reverse complement.
ACCGGAGCCGGGAGTCCGGACGCCGGTCGAAGGGTCGGCTCCTGACCCGGGCTCGCGGGCGGTCACATTCCGAGGGCGTCCGGATCTCCGTCGGCCAGAATGCGGACCAGCTCCTCGTGGAAGTAGTCTCGCGCCGCGCGGATCTCGGGTGCGATCCGCTTTTCGTACATCTCGCGGCTGCGGTCGATGTCGTCCCTGAGCCGCCGGTAGAGGTCGCGGGCGGCGCGACCGCGATCGACCTCGTCCTCGTTGTAGAGCTTGACCTCGGAGACCAGCAAACGCGCGAAGCGGCGCGCCTCCTCGTGCTGGGCATCCTCCTCGTCGGCGGCCCGCGGCTCCGGGACCGGGATTTCGACCTGCTCCTCGAGCTCGGGTTCCGCACCGGGCTCGGTCACCTCGAGCGAGGCCTCAGCGGACTCCACCGCGGCCTCCATGGTGACCGGGGGCGGAATCTGGCCGGGGTCGATCCTGACCGTGGCCGAGGGGTCGAGCTCATCTCCCGGCGGCCCCGCGGGCACCTCGACCTCGACGTACTCTTCGTCCGGCTCTGCCGCGGCCTCCGGGCCGATGTGCTCGTCGGGCATGACGTGCTCGTCGACCTCGGCCTCCGGGGCCGGCGCTTCGTCCTGGTCCGCCGCCTCGTCGACCTCATCGATCTCGTCGACCACGTCGACAGCAGGCTCCGACTCCGGCTCCTCCTCCGCCTCGGGTTCGGGCCCCGCCACCACCACGTGGCCGAGCTCGGCTGTCTCCTCCATCATCTCCGGTCCGCCGTCGCCGTCGGCGAATGCCGCCAACGCGGGGCAGGGAACGGTCTGGCGGTAGTGGAGAGTATCGATCAGCCAGCTCGCCAGGGCGACCAACCCCTGGGCGCCCTCGGGGTCCCAGGGCCGGTCCGGCAGACGGTCGAGGTAGATCGCTCCCACCACCTTGCCCCGCAGGCAGACGGGGACCAGAACCGCCTCTTCCGCCACCGCCTCGTTGGCGAGCCAGCCCTCGAGCAGGAGATCCGCGGCCGGGTTGAAGGTGAGCGGAAGACCCTCGCTGGCGAAGCGCGAGAAGACCGGCGACGCCCCGACCTCGGCCCGCCACTGCCGGAGGGCCTCGCCTCCGGTGAAGCCGATCCCGCTCCAGGCGCTGATCTCGCCGCCCCGGATCACCAGCACCGCGGCACGGGCGGCGTGCTCGGTCATCAGGGGCAGGAGCTCGCGCAGCAGCTCGGACTGGCTGCGCGCCGCGTCGAGGCGGCGCAGCAGATCGGTGCCGAGCCCTCCGGTAGGACGCGCCGCGGCGGCCGCAAGCTCTTCGGAGAGCTCGGCGTTGCTCGCCTGGAGCTGGGAGAGACTGGCCTCGAGCTCCGCGAGCCGACCCTGAGAAGACGCCAGCGCTGCCTCGACCTCGGCCAGCGGGAACAGCTCCTCCGCCTCCTGGGGCAGGGCCTCCTGGACGGACGACCTCGCCTCCTTGATCAGTTCGTCGAGGCTCTCGATCACGAAGTCGAGGCGGTTGGTGACGGCTTCCAGGCCCCGCTTCTGCGCCCGACGGAGCTGTTCGAGAATGGCGTCGTAGGCGTCCATGGTGCCTCCAGATGTGCAGTCGTTTCATTATCCACGTCTCTTTTCGCTCACGTCAAGGAAACAGCACGGTCGCATTGTCTCTCCACCAGGATTCTGCTAGGTTCTCGGCGAAGGGAGGCGTCATGAGGTACCAGCGGATCCTGCCGTGCATCACGATTTCCGTCCTGGTGGTGGGCGTCCTCGTCGGGTGCTCGGGGGAGTCGAAGGAAACCCAGGCCAAGGTCGCCCAGATCGACGAGCAGTTCGCGGCCCTCGAGCAGAGCCGCGGCGAGCTCGCCGCGGTGCGCGACGAGCTCGCCGCCACGACGGCGATGGTGGCGGAGATCGAGGCGATCGAGGAGAAGAAGCGGACCGACGAGCAGAAGGCGAGCTTCGACGAGGCGACGGCCCGAATCCCGGAGCTCACCACCACGCTCGACGCCGCCTACGACGACTACCAGGCGCGTCTGGCCGACTTCCTGAACTTCGCACTCAACGAGTTCCCTGACGGTGAGAAGACCGCCCAAGGCCTGCTCATGTACGCCGAAGAGGCGGTCTACAACGCGAACGACATCGTCCGCAAGTCAGGCGACTACAAGAAGGCGATCGACACGGTCAACTCCGCCAAGGGTTACTACGAGGTGATCAACAAGGAGCCGGCGCAGCTCCTGCTCGACAAGATCGCCGAGCTCGAAGATTGGCGCTACATCACCCGCCAGCGCTTCGATGCCGTCACCAAGAACATGACCGAGCAGCAGGTGAGGGACACCGCAGGGGTGCCGTACTACATGAACATCAAGACCGGCGAGGGTGGCGTGACCTTCTGGCTCTACCCCAAGCGCGAGGGCGGCGCGGCGGCGATCTACTTCAACAAGAAGAACACCGTGTACGCAACCGACTTCGAGGCCGTCAAGACCAAGGTGGCCGACGAGGGCTGACCGGCCCCGCTCCACAACCCCGCTCGCGGACTCCCGACGGCGGTCGTGCTGCCTTGACGGCAGACGGCCGCCGTTGTTACGATGACGCCCCTGCCAGGTGCGCCCAGGCGCACCGACACCGGCGGAGGAGGGGGTGACAGCCGAGATGCCGACAGGTGTGACCGTACGCGACAACGAGTCGTTCGAGCAGGCACTGCGCCGATTCAAGCGCAAGTGCGAGAAGGCCGGCATCCTCTCCGAGGTCAAGCGACGCCGCTTCTACGAGAAGCCCTCCGAGCGCCGCAAGCGCCAGATGATCCAGGCGCGCAAGAAGATGCTCCGCAAGCTCGCGAAGCAACGCAAGGCCGGGCTGCTGTGAGCTGACGGTGACGCGGCCGCTCGCCGAAGCCGTCGAGTTTGACATCGTCCTGAACCTGGTCGCGGCCCACGCGCGTTCGCGCGTGGGCCGCGTTCGTGTCTGCGCCGATCCCGACTACCTTCCGCCCGAGACCGCCTCCCGGCGCGCCCGGCTGACCGACCAGGTGGCCCACCTGGTCGAGACCGACGGTCCGTTCCCGCTCGCCGACCTCGACGCTGGCGCGAGCTGGCTCGGCTCCGACGCCCCGCCGCCCAGCGAGGTCTCGGACCTGATCCAGCTGGCGACTCTGGCGCGCGCCCTGGGCGAGCTCCACCGCCGGCTGTCTGCGATCCCCGCAGAGCTCGACGCGGTGCTCGAGATCGCGCGCGAGGTCCCGAATACCGCGGCCCTCGCGGCCTGGGTGTTCAGCCGGATCGGTCCCGACGGACAGGTGCTCGACGAGGCATCGCCAACCCTCGGCCGGCTTCGGCGCCATGCGGTCACCCTGCGCCGCGAGCTGTCACAGGAGCTCGACGCGATCCGCCGCGATCACCCGGAGGCCACGACCGACGCACCTCCGACCCTGCGCCGGGACCGCTACTGCCTACCCGTGCGCGCCGGTGCCCGGTCGCAGCTTTCCGGGCTGGTGCTGGCGAGCTCGGGCAGCGGCGCGACGGTCTTCGTCGAGCCGTTCGCCGTCGTTGAGCGAAACAACGCCCTGGCCGACACCGTCGCGCGGGAGATCGAAGAGGTCACGCGCATCCTGTCCGAGGTGGCTGCGGCCCTGGGGGCCGCCCGTGACGACCTGGCACGGGGTCGCGAGGCCGCAGCGGAGCTGGACGCGGCTCAGGCCCGGGCGCTGTTCGGACGGGCGGTGGGCGGACGGCTGGTGGTGCCCGAGGGCCACGACCTGATCCTGGTCGAGGCCCGGCACCCGCTGCTCGACGAGCGGCTGGCCGGGCTGCGGTCCCACATCCTGGGGGCCGAGGCGGCACGGGCGGTTGGACGGCGGGTGGTGCCACTCGACCTCGAGCTCCCGGACGGCGTGCGGACGCTGGTGATCTCGGGCCCGAACGCCGGCGGCAAGACGGTGGCGCTCAAGGCCCTCGGGCTGGTGGTCCTGATGGCCTCGCACGGAATCCCGGTGCCGGTAGGCGCCGGCAGCGCGGTGCCGGCGTTCCGCACCGTCTGGTGCCACATCGGCGACGAGCAGGACGTCGCCACCGACCTGTCCACGTTCTCGGCCGCGATGGTCGCCACCGCCGCCCTGCTCGAACGGGCCGACGGCGCGACGCTCGCGCTCTTCGACGAGCTCGGCGCCGGCACCGATCCCCTCGAGGGCGCCGCCTTCGGATGCGCCCTGCTCGAGGAGTTGACCCGCCGCGGGACCCTCACGGTGGCGACCACCCACCTGGTCGCGATCGCGATGACCGCCGACGCCGCCGACGGCATGGACAACGCGGCCATGGACTACGACGAGGCGGCCGGGAGACCGACCTTCCGGCTCCGGATCGGTCGGCCGGGCCGCTCGCGCGCGCTCGAGATCGCGGGCCGGATGGGGGTCTCCCGGACCGTGGTGGAGCGGGCCCGGGAGCTGCTCGGCGATCAACAGCTCGAGCTCGACCGCTGGCTCGAGCGGCTCGAGGCGGAGGAGGCGGAGCTGGAACGCGAGCGGGCCGCCGTCGCCGCCGAGCGGCTCGAGCTCGAACGCGACCGGCACCAGGCCGAGGCGGCCCGGCTCCGGTTGGATGCGGAGCGGGCAGCCCTCCCGCAGCGTCTCGCCGAGGAGCGGGACCGGCTGCGACGGCGCGCCAAGAGCAAGCTCGACCAGGCGCTCGCCCGGCTCGACGAGGCGGTCGCGGGCGCCCGCGACCTGGGACGCAGGCAACGGCAGAAGCTGCGCGACTCCGCGCTCGACATCGACCCCTCCCCGGCTGCGGAGACCGCACCGACATCCGGTGCGCTCACGCCGGGGGCTCGGGTGCGTCTCGACGGCCTCGGAGCGGTCGGTGAGCTGGTCGAGCTGCGCGGCACCCGTGCCCTGGTGGCCGCGGCAGGCAAGCGGCTGTGGGTCGAGGCGGACGGAGTCCGGCTGGAAGAGGGACGCCATCCTCCGGCAGCGCCTCCGTCGATCAGGGTCGAGACGGAGGACTCCGGCGAGCGGGAGCTGCTGCTGCTGGGGTTGGATGCCGAGCAGGCGCGGGAGCGCCTCGAGCGCTTTCTCGACCGCGCCCTCGCCGCCGGTCGCCGCGAGGTCCGCGTGGTGCACGGCCACGGCACCGGGACCCTGCGGAGGATGGTCGGCGAGCTGTGCAGGTCGCACCCCGCGGTCCGTCGCTTCCAGCACCCGCCCCAGAACCGGGGCGGGACCGGGGCGACCGAGATCGAGCTCGAGGACAGCGATGTCTGACGTGGACCTCTCCCAGGCGGTGCTGACCCGACTGCGCGACGCGGTCGACGCCCGCGAGGTGGTCGGCCAGCACGTCGCGCTGCGCCAGCGCGGTCGCCGCTGGATCGGCCTGTGCCCGTTCCACGAGGAGAAGACGCCGTCGTTCTCGGTGGATCCGGAACGTGGTCTCTACTACTGCTTCGGCTGCCACGCCGGCGGCGACGTGATCGACTTCGTGATGCGCCTGGAGCGGCTCTCGTTCCCCGAGGCCGTCACCGAGCTCGCCCGCCGGTTCGGGGTCACTCTTCCCGAGCGCGATCCGAACGCGGCGCGTCGGCGTCAGGAGGTCGACCGGCTGCGGACCGTGCTCGAGGAGGCGCAGGCCTGGTTCGTCGAGCAGCTGGGGTCGTCGGACGGCGCTGCCGCGCGCCGCGAGCTCGAGCGTCGTGGGTTTTCTCCCGGGTGCTGGGCGGAGTTCGGCTTCGGGTGGGCGCCCGACGACTGGCGCCGGCTGCTCGACCACCTGTCCCGTCGCCACACCGACCGCGCGCTGGTGGCGGCCGGCCTGGCGGTGGTTCCGGAGCGCGGCGGACGCCCGTACGACCGCTTCCGCAGCCGGGTGACCTTTCCGATCCGCGCCGCCGACGGACGGTTGATCGCATTCGGCGGGCGTGCGCTGGGCGCCGCCGAGCCGAAGTACCTGAACAGCCCGGAGGGTCCGCTCTTCGCCAAGCGGTCGACCCTCTTCCTGCTCGACCGCGCCCGCCGCGCGGTGGCCGACGGCGGCACGGCGGTGGTGGTCGAGGGCTACTTCGACGCCCTTTCGCTGCACCGCGTGGGGGTCACCAGCGCGGTCGCCACCCTCGGCACGGCGCTCACTGCCGACCACGCCCGCCTGCTGCGGCGCCTGGCGCAACGGGTGCTGCTCGCCTACGACGCGGACCCGGCCGGCCGGAGGGCGGCGGTCGCCGGCGCCAAGGTCCTGCTCGAATCGGGTCTCGAGGTCGCGATGCTCGGTCTCCCGGCCGGGGTCGACCCTGACGACCTGGTGCGGGAGGGCGGCGCGGCCGCGGTCGAAGAGGTGCTGGCACGACCGGTGCCGTTGTTGGACGCGCTGCTCTCGGAGCTGCCGGATGACCCCGCCGCCCGTCGGCGCTCCGGGATCGCGGTCGCCGAGGTGGTCGCAGCGGCGCGCGATCCGGTGATTCGTTTCGGGCTCCTGGAGGGGCTCGCCCGGCGGCTCGATCTTCCGCTCGAGGTGCTCCTCGAGCACGGCCGTGGCGGCCCACGGGGGAATGCCCAGGCCGCACTCCGGCCCTCCGGCGGCCCGTCCGCCGGGGAGCGCAACCTGGCCAGGATCCTGATCGACGGCCCGGCTACCCGGCGCGACCAGCTGCTCGAGATCGTCGATCCCGACATGCTGGCCGACGCGCGCGTCCGCAGCCTTTTTGCCGCCGCGCGCAACGTCGACCAGCCCGTCGAGCTCGATCCGGCAGCCTATTGCCGGCGGTTGCTGGACGCGCTCGATGATCCGGAGGCGACCCGGCTCGTGGCCGAGCTGGTCGCCGACGAGCGGCCGGCGCTCGACGACCCCGCGGTGGCGAACCAGCTCAGGGTGCTCGCTCAGCGCCAGCGGGCCGAGCGCGCGAGGCGCCTCCAGCGGGCGATCGAGACCGCGGAGAGCGAAGGCGACCGGGCGGAGGCGGACCGTTTACTGGCTGAGAAGGTGCGAATCTGGCGGAAACCGGCAGATTCCTGAGGAAGTGCGACCGAGAACCCTTGCCAAACCGCGCAGTGCGCCCCATATTTCGGGGGATGGCGGCGGCCGGCAGCGTGGGGGCGGGCGTCCTCGGACGGCGCGCGACGTTATCTCCTCAGCGGCAGACACAACGTGGCTGATTCCCGAAGGGAAGGGAAGGCTCTGCAAGACTGTTATCCCGCCTGCGTTGCAGGGGCCGCGGGAGTGCGCGAGCGAAGACGGCTCCGCGGCGCCGGCTCTCCCGCCACCCTGACCCCAGCGTGACCGCTCCCGATGGAGGGCATCGGCGTGTTGATCGAAGAGAAGTACCCCGAGCTCGGCAAGCTCATCCAGACCGGCAAGGAGCGCGGCTTCATCCTGTACGAAGAGCTCTACGAGAACCTGCCGGAAGAGGTCACCGGGATCGCCGAGGAGCTCGACGACATCTACGTGCGGCTCAACGAGCTCGACATTGACGTGATGGATGCCGACACGGCGGAGGCCGAGGGCCGGGACGGCGAGCGCCAGGGCGCCGAGGCCAAGGCCGGAACCAGCGAAGCCCAGCCAGCCCCGAAGGCGGAGGTGCGTCCGCCCGAGCAGCTCGAGAAGACCAACGACCCGGTCCGGATGTACCTGCGCGAAATGGGAACGGTCAAGCTGCTCGACCGCGAAGGTGAGGTCGAGATCGCCCAGCGGATCGAGGCCGGCGAGGCCCGGGTGTTCATCGCGCTCGCCAAAGAGCCCGACCTGCTGCGGCTCTTCTTGCGGACCAACGAGCTCGCCCGGCGCGAGCGGCGGGGCATGCGAGAGCTGCTCCAGGGCCACAGCGCGCGGCTCGACGAGAAGGCGGAGGAACGGGTCGGCGAGACGCTGGAGCTGTTCGAGAAGATCGACGGCCTCGACGAGGAGAGCCGCGAGCTCAAGCGCCGGCTCCGGCGCTGCAAGAGGAGCGGCAAGCGGCACCTCGAGCTGTCGGAGAAGATCGACGCCAACGATTCGGACATCGCCATCCTGGTCCGCCGAGCCGACTTCACCACCACCACCCGCAATCGCCTGCTGACCTTCCTCGGCGAGATCGAGCGACAGTTCTCGATCCCGATCTTGACCATCTCCAAGGACCGCAAGAAGCTCCAGCAGGAGCGCAACGTCGAGCGGCGCCAGTTCTACGGCCAGCGCATCGAGCGCTACGAGAAGGAGCTCGAACGCCTCGAGGACCGGTTCCGGGTTCCGTTCGACCGGCTCAAGGTGCTCCTGACCGAGGTTCGCGGCGGCGAGCGGGACACCGACCAGGCCAAGCAGGAGCTGATCGTCGCCAACCTGCGCCTGGTGGTCTCGATCGCCAAGAAGTACACCAATCGCGGCCTGCAGTTCCTCGACCTCATCCAGGAGGGGAACATCGGCCTCATGAAGGCGGTGGACAAGTTCGAGTACCGCCGGGGCTACAAGTTCTCGACCTACGCCACGTGGTGGATCCGGCAGGCGATCACCCGAGCGATCGCCGACCAGGCGCGGACCATCCGCATCCCGGTGCACATGATCGAGACCATCAACAAGCTGACCCGCACCACCCGGATGCTGGTCCAGGAGCTCGGTCGCGAGCCGAGCGTCGAGGAGATCGCGGAACGCATGGAGATGCCGGTCTCCAAGATCCGCAAGATCCACAAGATCTCCCAGGAGCCGATCTCCCTCGAGACACCGATCGGCGAAGAGGAGGACTCCCACCTCGGCGACTTCATCGAGGACACCAACTCGGTCTCGCCGATCGACGCGGTGATCATGCGCACCCTCAAGGATCACACCGACACGGTCCTGCGCTCCCTCACGCCGCGGGAGGAGCAGGTGCTGAAGCTCCGATTCGGAATCGGCGACGGAACCGAGCACACCCTCGAGGAGGTGGGCCGGACCTTCAACGTGACCCGAGAGCGGATCCGTCAGATCGAGTACAAGGCGCTGCGCAAGCTGCGCCACCCGACGCGGGCGCACCTGCTCAAGCCGTTCGCCGACGGCACCGCCTGACGTCGCCGCGCCAACCGCGCCTGTTGCCGGTCACCGGCCGACGCGCTACCATGACGCCGGGCCCATAGCTCAGCGGTGAGAGCCGCCGGCTCATAACCGGTAGGTCCCAGGTTCGAATCCTGGTGGGCCCACCGGAGCACCGCCGAGCGACACGCAAAGGGAGCCGTCGCGAGGACGCCGTCCGTGGCACCCTCCCACAGCCGATCGTGCCCGCGATCGGTTGGGGTGAGTGTGACCTCGGCGGGAAGTCGGCGCAGGGCCATGACGGCGAGAGGACGGCCAGAGGTGGAAAGCGCGCGCCACGATCTCGAGCTCATGATCCAGCTGCAGGCCGTGTACGACGAAATCACGGTGGCGATCGCCGAGCACGGCTCACCGCCCGAGGAGGTCCGCGCCCTTCAGGAGGCGAACCGCGTCAGGCAGGAAGAGCTGGAGGCACAGGAGGCCCACACGGCCGACCGCGAGCGCGATCTGGCCGAGGTGCGGCGCAAGGAAGCCGAGTGGCAGCTCGAGCTCGAGCACTTCCAGCGCCAGAAGGCGATGGTCACCAACGAGCGCGAGTTCACCGCGGTGATCAGCGAGATCGACTACGCCAACAAGGCCCTTTCCGAGCTGGGCGCCCGCCGTTCCGAGCTCGAGGCGGAGATCGCGGCCCTGCGCGACGAGCTCTCTGCGCGCCGCGAGGCACGCCCCGAGGAGGAGGCGGCGCAGCGATCGGTCACCGCTGCCTGGGATGCCAGGCGGGACGAGCTCAAGGACCGGGTCCATCGGCTCTCCAGCCAGGCTCGTGCGATCGAGAAGGACATCCAGCCGGCCAACCGCGCCCGGTTCCTGCGCCTGCTGGAGCGCAAGCGCGGCACCGCGTTGGCCCCGGTCGCCGAAGGATCGTGCTCCCTGTGCCATTTCTCGCTCCGCCCCCACCTCATGCAGCGGGTTCGGCGGGCCCAGGAGATCATCGCCTGCGAGCACTGCCACCGGATCCTCTACCTTCCGGAGCAGGCGACCGCCGACCAGCCATGACCGGGGTCGCCCACGTCGACGGGGGCTCCCGCGGCAATCCCGGCCCGGCTGGCTGGGGCGTCCTGCTGACGGTGGGAGACGAGCGGTTCACCGACTCCGGGTTCGCACGCCGGGCAACCAACAATGAAGCCGAATACCAAGGTCTGCTGGCCGCGCTCGAGCTTGCCGCGCGGGTCGGCGTGACCCGGCTCGAGGTCCGCACCGACTCGCAGCTCATGGAGCGCCAGCTCAACGGCGCCTACCGGGTCAAGGCCGGCAACCTGCAGCCGCTGTTCCTCGAGGCCAAGCGACGCCTGGCCGGATTCGAGAGGTTTCGCATCGTTCACGTTCGGCGGGAGCAGAACCGCGAGGCCGACCGGCTCGCGAACCAGGCGATGGACCGGGGGACGCGAGCGGAAGATCGGAATGGCGGTCGCTGAGCGGATCGCCGCGGTGCGTGCCCGGATCGCTGCCGCCGCCGCGCGGGCGGGGCGGGACCCCGACACGGTGACCCTGATCGCCGTCGGCAAGACCCACACAGCTCGGACGATCGCCGAGGCGGTCGCCGCAGGGGTGCTCGATCTGGGAGAGAACCGGGTCCAGGAGGCCGCCGGGAAACGGCCCGAGATCGGCGACGCGGCGCGCTGGCACCTGATCGGTCCGCTCCAGCGCAACAAGGTCGGCCCGGCCCTGGTCACCTTCGACGTCGTGCACACCCTCGATCGCCCCGAGCTGGTCGAACGTCTCGAGCTGCTGCTGGAACGGGACTGGCCCGATCGCGTGCTGCCGGTGCTGGTCGAGGTCAACGTCGGCCGCGAGCGCCAGAAGGCAGGGGCCTCGCCCGACGAGGTCGCAGGGCTGGTCCGGCTCGCGGCGGGCAGCCGCCGGCTCGAACCTGTCGGGCTGATGGCGATTCCCCCGTTCGGCGCCGAGCCGGAGGCCTCGCGACCCTTCTTCAAGGACCTCGCCACGCTCGCGGACCGTCTCCGCGACGACCTCGGCCTCCCCCTCGCCGCCCTCTCCATGGGCATGTCCGCCGACTTCGAGATCGCCATCGAGGAGGGTGCGACCATGGTCCGGGTGGGAACGGCCATCTTCGGTCACCGGGACTGAGCTCTGGCATTCTCCCTGAACTTGTGAAAAAATGCGCATCCAGCAGCGATGCTGCTGGACGCACCATGGAACAGAAGCCGATCGTCGCACCTTCGCTCGAACCGCACCTGTTCCGACTCGCCACCGAGTCGGCCCCGCGTTGCATCGAGTTTCTCCGCGACCTGGTCACCATCCCGTCACCCACCCGGGGCGAGCGTCTCGCCTGTGAACGGGTGGCCCGCGAGATGCGCGAGCTCGGCTACGACCAGGTCGAGGTCGACCCGATGGGAAACGTCATCGGACGCTTCGGCGCCGGGCCCCGGGTGATCGCCTTCGACGCCCATGTCGACACGGTGGGCATTACCGACCCCTCCCAGTGGCGATTCGACCCGTTCCGGGGAGTGGTCTCCGGCGGGATCCTCTACGGCCGCGGCGCCTCGGACCAGAAGGGTGGCCTCGCCGCCGCGGTGCACGGTGTCGCTGTCGCCGCACGGCGCGGCATCCCGAGCGAGCTGTCGCTGGTGGTGACCGCCACCGTCAACGGTGAGGACTGCGTCGGCCTCGCCTGGCAGTACCTGGTACGGGATCGAGGTCTCGTCCCCGAGGTCGTGGTGGTCGCCATGCCCTCCCACCTCGGGGTCTGCTGGGGACAGCGCGGACGGATGGAGCTCGAGGTCACCACCCGCGGCGTGTCGTCCCACGGCTCGCAGCCGGAGCGGGGAGCAAACGCGATCTACGGCATGGCGCCGATCATCACTGCCCTGTCGAGAATGCAGGCCCGGTTCACGGTCCGGCACGAGCTGCTCGGAACCGGGTCGCTGGCGGTCACCGGCATCAGCTCCCGATCGCCCTCGCTGACCGCGATCCCCGACGAATGCACGATCCACGTCGACCGCCGGCTGACCATCGGCGAGGACCCGGACGCCGCTCTGGCCGAGCTGGTCGAGCTGCCGGAGATCCAGGCTGCGGGTGCGGTGGTACGGACGATCGACTATGACATGCCGTCCTGGCGCGGGCTGGCCTATCCCACCCGCAAGGTCTTCCCGGCGTGGGAGACCCCACGCGAGAGCGCTCCGGTCGTCGCCGCCCTGGCCACCGCCCACGCAGTGCTGGGGCGCGAGCCGCGCATCCAGAGGTCGGCGTTCTCGTCCAACGGCTGCGCGACCGCGGGCATGTTCGGGATACCGACGGTGGGCTTCGGGCCCGCCGACGAGGTCCACTCCCACTCGGTGAACGACCAGATCCCACTCGCCCAGCTCCAGCCCGCGATGGCTTTCTACGCCCTCTTCCCGGAGACCTACCTCCGGCTCAAGAACGACGACAGCTGATCCCAGAGCCAGCGAGGGCTCAGCACGGGCCGCGCCGTGCTCTGTGGTATTTTCGCTCGCCCGGCTAGGATGGCCGGGTGCCGGAGCTTCCCGATCTCACCGTGTACCACGAAGCGATCGCGCGCCGGATGGCGGGCCGGACGCTGCTCGGGCTCGAGGTGCTCGACCCCTTCGTGCTGCGCTCGGTCGACCCGCCGCCGGCTGAGCTGGTCGGCCGTCGGGTCGAGATCGTCAGCCGGCTCGGCAAGCGGCTGGTGCTCGAGCTCGAGGGGGAGCGCTTCGCGGTCATCCACCTGATGGTGCTCGGCCGGCTGCGATGGCTCGCCGAGGGTGCGAGTCCCAGGGGTCGCGGCTCGCTGGCCGTCTTCACCGTCGACGAAGGCAGCCTGGCGCTGGTCGAGGTCGGGTCGAAGCGGAGGGCGTCGCTCCACCTGGTCCGCGGCCGCGACCGGCTCGCCGGCCACGACCCGGGGGGCCTCGAGCCGCTCGCCTCCTCGACAGCCGCCTTCGCTGCCGCCCTCCGGGCCGAGCGCCACACCCTGAAACGCGCCCTCACCGACCCCGGGATCCTGGCCGGAATCGGCAACGCCTACTCGGACGAGATCCTCCACCGGGCGCGGATGTCACCCTTCAAGCTGACTCAGGCACTCGCCGACGAAGAGATCGACCGCCTCCACCGGGCGGTGCTCGCGGTGCTCTCGGAGTGGACCGAGCGACTCCGGAAGGAGGTCGGCGAGGGCTTCCCGGCGCGGGTCACCGCATTCCGGGAGGAGATGGCGGTTCACGGCCGCGCCGGCCGCCCGTGCCCCGACTGCGGCGCGCCGGTGCAGCGAATCCGCTATGCGGACAGCGAGTCCAACTACTGCGCCGGCTGCCAGACCGGCGGCCGCCTCCTGGCCGACCGCTCCCTCTCCCGCCTGCTCAAGGCCGACTGGCCGCGCACCCTCGACGAGCTCGAATCCCGCCGCACGGACCGGACCCGACGGAGCTGAACCACAGAGCCTCAGCGGCCGCCCATCCCTCTCGTAGGCGCGCAGCGTGCCTGCGCCCGGGTCACGAACCAAGCCCCGCGGACCTCGCTCCCGGCCCGGTCAGATCTCGGACAGCATCGCCTGGAAGGAGCGCAGCCGGTCGGGCCAGATCTCCCCCGCCTCGGCCGCGGCGGTGACCGCACAGTCGGGCTCGCTGGCGTGGTGGCAGTCGGCGAAGCGACAGCGGGCGGCCGCCCGCCGGACCTCGGGGAAGGCCGTCTCGAGCTCGGTCCGGGTCGCACCGTGGAGCCCGAACTCCTTCAGGCCCGGCGTGTCGACGACGAAACCCCCGTAGGGCAACGGCATCAGCTCCGCCCGCGAGGTGGTGTGCCGGCCCTTTCCGGTGGCCTCCGAGATCGAGCCGACCTTGAGCCGGAAGCCGGGATAGACCGCATTCAGGAGCGACGACTTCCCGGCGCCGGACGGACCGCAGAACAGGGTGGTCCGCTCGGGCAGGCGTCGCTTGAGCTCCCCCAGGCCGCGGGCGGTGCGGGCCGAGACCCGCAGCACGGTGTAGCCGATTCCGGCATAGATGGACAGCCAGCCCTCGATCTCCTCGAGGCCCTGGTCGACCTTGTTGATGGTGATCAGCGGCTCGATGCCGGCGAGCTGGCAGGCGGCGAGAAACCGATCGAGCAGACCGGGCTTCGGCTCCGGGCGGCGGGCGGCGAAGACCAGCAGCGCCTGGTCGACGTTGGCGGCGAGCACCTGCGCCTTGGTGGTGCCCGGCGCCCGGCGCAGGAGGCAGGTCCGCCGCGGCTCGACCGCGGCCACCACCCCGTCGCCGTTGTCCATCTCGACCTTGACCCGGTCGCCGACCACCAGCGCTCCCGCGGTCGCGCCACCGCCCTCCCACTTCAGCCGCCGACGGCTGGCGACGACCAGCGTCCGCTCGCCGACCTGGACCCGGACGAGCGGCCCGTGCATGGCGATCACCGTGCCCTGGACGAGCTCCGACACCGCGTCAGTATACCCGGCTCATCGGTTGCTCAAACGAAGCACCGGCGGGCGCAGCACCAGCTCGTCGACCGCGTGGCAGAAGCGCGCGAACTCCGGGTAGTCCGCCGGGTCGACGGTCTGGGCCGGGAGCTCCAGCCGGAGCACCGAGCGCACCCGCCCGGCCCCGACCTCGAGCTCCTCGTGGACCGATCCCCAGCGGGTCTCCAGCCTGCGCGGACGGGCCTCGCCGGACCAGCCCGGAGGCGGAACCAGCTCGAGCTCGTACCGTTGCAGAATCGGCAGATGGAGGACCAGGGGGAAGGTCCGCTCCGCCAGGGAGGCCAGGGCCGGAGCGAGAGCCTTGCCGAGCACCAGGCTCCGGCACGCCATGGTCGGACCGTCGAGCTCGCAGGCCCCGGCGGAGACCAGCTCGAGCTCGAGCCGCAACCCGGCCTCGACCCGTTCGAGCCGGCCCCGCACCTGGTCCGCGCCCGGAAAGAGGCCGACCGCGATCTGCCGGAAGACGACCTGCTGACGGTCCGGAGGCTGACCGCGCAGGGTCTCCTCGAGGCGCGCTCCCTGGGTGCCGCGCAGGGTGAGCTCGAAGTGGATGCCGGCGGTCCCGTCGGTGCCGAGCTCGGCCCGGGCGAGAACCACCTCCTCGAGGTCCGGGTTCGGAAACTCGGGCAGCTCGCCGATCCGTTCCACCGGACGGGTCGGCCGGCTCAGGGGCAGCACGAGCGCGTCGGAGCCCTGGAGGATGGCGCGCAGCCGTCCGGCGCCGCGGCGCCCCTCGTCGACGTCGTACCACACCTCGCCGTCGGCGGCGGCCACCCGGAGCACCGGAGTCGAGAAGGCCTCGAGGGTCGGCACCGCGAGGTGGCTGCCGGCGAAAACCCGGGGCCGGGCCAGCACCAGGTCCACCTGCCAGTCGGCGGCGATCAGGGCTGCGGCCGCGACCACCAGCCGGCTGCCCTCGCCCCGGGACAGCACCTCCCCGGCGGGCGCTCCGACGTCGAGGCCCCGCCGACCGGGCTTGACCCGCGCTTCGAGGGCATCGGCCAGAACGGCCACCGCCCGCCCCGGATCGGCGGTCGGCAGGGACCGCGCCAGGTCCGCGAGCTCGGAGGTCGGATCGAGCAGGGGCAGGAACCGGTCCCTCACCACGTCGCCGACGTCCTGCCAGCTGACGCCGAAGCCGTAGGTCACCCACGGCAGCAGCTCCTGGGCGGGGGGCGCGAACGGCTCCTGGGGCACCGGAGGCATGCGCTCGGCGCGCCAGCGGATCGCGCGCAGACCGTCCTGCTCCCACTCCTCGTGCTCGAGACCGACGAACCGCCCCTCGACCTCGGGCTCGACGCCGGGCGGAGCCAGCAGCACGTACTCGGACAGCCCGAAGGCACGATCCGCGTCGGCGAATCGGTAGATGTACGGCGACATGTGGCCGCGACGGGAGGCGCCGGTGGGCGCGATCGCGGCCACGTACTCCTCCTCCACCAGATCTCCGGGCTCGACATCCGCGAGCGAGAAGACGTCCCGGTCCGGCGCCACCTCCGGTGGCACCACCACGGTCCCGTCCGGCTTGATGATCCGCACCCTGAGCCGGAGCGAGCCGGGAAGCTGCTGGAGGACCGACGCCTGCCGCACTCCTTCCGGCGTCACCGCCCGGCTCATCCCGTGGTAGTAGTGAACCGACGAACCGTCGGGGAAGATGCGCTCGACCGCCTGGTCGAGCAGCAGCTCGGCGTCGACCCCGCCGGAGGTGGGCCGTCGCTCGCGGGCGAGCGCGAGGGCGTCGACCCTGAACGGCTCGAAGAAACGCGGAGCGCCGAGCCTCCAGGCCAGCGAGAGCAGCTGGAGATCGGCCGGACGGCGCTCGAGCACCTCGTCGAGCAGGGCTTCGAGCGGCTCTCCACGGGCAGCCGCGAGCGCCAGACCGAGCTCGTCGAGAGCCTGCAGCCCGCCCCAGCGCGCCCGGACCACCGCCAGCTCCGCCGCGGCGTCGTCGACCCGGCCGGCCTCGAGTCGAAGCCGGACCGCCGCCGAGTCCAGCGCGGCGTCGTCAGCGCGCTCCCGGAGCCGGTCGAGCACCGCGATGGCCTCGTCGGCCAGGCACGAAGCCGCCAGCTGATCGACTCGCTCGAGATCCTCCGGCTCGCTCGCGGCGAGAGCCCTCAGCAGCTCGAGCCGTTCGTTCCACCGCTCCTGGGCTTCCGCAACCTCGATCCTCAGCTCGGCCACCCGGCGGCTTCCGGGGAGCAGCGCCCCGAGCCGCTCGAGGTCGGCCTGGGCCTCGCGGACCCAACCCCTCCGTACCGCCTCGGTCACCCACAGCACCAGCACGCGGGCGTCGTCGCCGTGCTCGTCCACCATCCGGTCGAGGAGCCGCTCCGCGTCCTCCTGCCGGCGCTCGCGCAGCGCCAGCGCCCGCTCGGCGAGCAGGGCCAGGGGCAGCCGTCCGGCCCGGGCCAGGTGCTCCCTCGCCCGTCGCCAGGCCACCTCGGGCGCCAGCCCGAGGTCCTCCTCGAGCAGCAGCGTGGCCGCGTCGAGATTGGCCTGCGGGTCCTCGGGCGCGCCGGCGAGCGCGCGTCCGATCAGATCCCAGGCTCGCCGCAGGTCGCGCTCGGCGCGCGCCGTCGTGGCCCCGAGCAGCAACGTCGGCAGATCGGCGTCGGCGGCGCCGATCCTGGCATCGAGCGCTGCCAGGCTCTGTGGTCGTGACCGCGCGATGGTCGAGCTCGCGGTCTTCTCGACCGCCCCGTCGGCCACCGCGAGAGACACCGGCTGACCTGCGGTGTCGAAGAAGCTCGCCCTGACCTCCGGTCGTCGGCTGGAGGCGAAGGGAACGCGCAGGCGATGGCGGCCGGCGTCGAGCCCGACCCGGTACCAGCGCACTGCGGAGTCGCGCCGGCCGGCCCGCACGACGTGGTCGACCTCTCGTCCGTCGAGCTCGACCTTGGCGCTGCCGGCCACCTCGACCACGAGCCAGCCGTCGAAGGGGCGGGTCAGCTCGAGGCTCCAGGCGGCCAGGTACACGCCCGAGTACAGCATCCCCTCGGGCGGACCGGCCCAGCCGTCGAGGCTGCGCAGCCGAAGCCGGAAGGGATGGGCATCGTCGCGATACCGGGTTCCGGGCTCGGGCAGCTCGGAGTCACCGGGGACCACCCCGCGCTCGAGGTCCAGGGTGTCGAACACGCCGAAGGGACCGGAGATCTCGACCGTGGTGAGCGATCCGGCCGGCGGTCGAAGCGAAAGCTCGGCCTCCAGCCGGGCGAGCAGGAAACCGAGCGCCGGGTCCCGTGGACCGTCGGTCGCCGTGAGCAGCGCCTCGGGCTCGCTCAGATAGTCGAGGTTGGCGAGCCACCACGCGGCCGCGGCCACCGCCTCGGCCGACAACGGATCTGCGGCCACGGCCGCCAACGCAGCGCCGCGGGCGGCCGGGAGGTCGAGGGCCGCGTCCGCGCTCACCACCCGCCACCACCCGGTCTCGTCCCCGGAGGCGGTGGCCGCCAGCGTCAGCCAGAGCACCCAGGCGACCGTCAGCGCGCGCCTCATGGAACCTCCAGCGGACGAGCGAGCACTCGCTCGACGGCGATCAGGAAGTCGCGGAGCTCCCCCGCCTGCTCGGCGGCGACCAGGCCCGGCGTGAGCTCGAAGCTCCCGTTCACCCGATAGCCCTCCGATGCGCCCTCGACCTGGAGCCGCAGGTGGCCGGACCCCGAGCGCAGGTCGACCGACTCCGGAAGGCTGCGGGGAGAGCGGCCGAGGTCGACCTCCACGCTCCACTCGAGCCGGGGCTCCGCCACCACCATCAGGGGTCCCGTTCGGGTGGCGCCGGGGGCGAGCCGGGTCACCAGATCGAGCTCGTCCGGGAAGGTCCGGATGCCGCCCCCGGACAGCAACGCGGTCCGCGGCACCGTGGCCTGGAGCCGGAAAACCACCGGATCACGGCTCGCACGGATCCTGGTGACGGGATCGCCGGTCAGGTCCGCACTGGGGAAGATGGTCTGCAGCCAGCGTGCGAAGCGCTTCGGGTCCGAGCTGCCGGCAAAGCTGCCCCGACGGCGGCTGGCGGCGTCTCCGGTGTCCCGCACCCGGACCTCGAGCGCCACCGTCGCGGGGTCTTGGCGCCGCAGCACGAAGTCGGTACGGGCGACGCCGGCGCCCACCAGGGGGGTCGTGGCCGGCCGGCTGTCCAACCCGTCGATCACCAGGGCCCATGCGCCCTGGTCGAGCCCGGGCGGCAGGCTGGCGTCATGGCCGGAAGCGGTGCCGTCGAGCCACATGTCGTCCTCGGGCAGGTACGCGATGGCGTGGTTGAAGTGCTCGAGCACCGCCAGCGAGGTCGAAACCGGACCCTGGTCGGCGGTGCGGATCAGCACCATCCGGGCCGGAATCTCGACCGCACCGAGCAGCGCCACCAGCAACCCGGCCTTGTCCTTGCAGTCGCCGATCCCGTGATTGAGAACCCAATCGGCCGAGAACGGACGGAACCGGTGCTCGCCCAGCTCGAGGCCGACGTACCGGATCTCGTTGGTGACGTACCGGTAGAGCACGTCGATCTTGGCGGCACGGTCGTCGAGGTGGCCGGCGAGCCGTTCGGCCAGCTCTTCGACCTGGCGCGAGGCGCGCACGCGCGGTGCGACGTGACGCCGGTACCAGTCGGCCAGGTCACCCCAGTCGGGATGGTTGGAGTAGAGCAGGTGCGGCTGGACCAGCAGCCGCGGCGCTGCCGGGACGTCGCGCGCGACAGCCGCCAGGTCGCGCCAGGTCCAGCGCACTCGAACCGTGCCGTCCGCATCCTGACGGCGCTCGGGCGAGCCGTCGAGATGCGCCATCTCCCACGCCGGCAGGCGCTCGCCGGCCGCGCTCAGCTCGAGCTCGGCGAGCACCGTCGGCAGCTCGCTCCCGACCGGCAGGATTCCACCGCGGTAGGGCCCGGTCTCATTGGCCTCGGAGGTCTCCGAGAGCACGTAGCAGACCTCGATCAGGTCCCCCTCGGAGGGCTCGGGAAAGACCAGCCGCCGCAGCCGGGTGTCGTAGTAGAGGTTGAACTCGGGTTCGGAGAGGCGCGGTGTGTCGCTCTGCCGCGCCGCGGTCTCGGCGCCGGAGAGGCTCAGCACCCGGGCCGCGAGGATCCGCAGCCGCTGACGCTCGGGCACGTAGGCGATCGGGTACTCGCGCAGCGACTCGACCTGATCGGCGACCTGCACCAGCCACGCCAGCTGGACCCGCTCCTCGGTGAGCTCCCCTGGAAGGAAGCGCACCTCGCGGTGCTCGAGCACGGCGACCGCCGGAGCTCCGGCGGGCGCGGCCGAGGCGAGCTCCCTGAGGTCGGCGGGCGACCGCCTCCAGCTTTCGTCCTCGGCATGCTCGCCGAGCCGGGTGAGCAACCGCTCGGCGCGACGATCCTGGGGGCGCACCTCGAGGATCCGGCGAGCCGCCGCCGCAGCGGCGTCCTGGTCGCCGAACCCGTGCTCGAGGCGGGCCAGCTCCATGAGCAGGTCGACGTCGTTCGGGCTGCGGACCAGACCCTGCTCGACCACCGACCGGGCTCCTTCGACGTCGTCCCCTGCGAGCCGCAGCCGGCAGAGCCGGACCCTGACCTCGGGCAGGTTGGGCTCGCGCTCGAGCACCTGCTCGAGCTGCCGGCTCAGGCCGGCGCCGTCCCCGCAGCCGACCGCGAGTCGATCGGCGAGCGCGAGCACCTCGGCACGGCCGGGGGCGACGTCCTGCAACCGGGCCACCGCCTCGCGGGCGAGCGGCCAGCGATCGGCGTCGACCGCGTTCTCGGCCAGCAGCCGGCCCGCGAACACGCAGCGCGGCGCGGCTCGCGCGACCGCATCCAGCCGGGGCAGAGCCAGCACCCCCCACAGGTCCGCCTCCATGTCGAGCAGCGCGGCCCGAGCCGCCGGGTCGTCCCCGGCCGGCGCGAGCCGCTCGGCCGCCTCGGCGAAGAGTCCGTGGGCGTGGTACCACCCGGCGAGGGCGATGCGGGCCCAGACCAGGTCCGGATCGGCCTCGACCGCGTCCTCGAGCAGGCTCCGGAGGGCTTTCGGCTCGCCGGTGATGAGGCTCTCCAGCAGCCGCGCCTCCCCCGGCGCCTCGACCCGAGCGGCGGTACATGCCGCGCGGGCGTCGCCGGTCTCCACCGGTTGCGGGCGTCGCGCCACCAGCAGGGCTGCGAGCGCGGTCGCGGCGCCGGGCCGGCCGACGGCCGCCGCCGTCCGAAGCTCGCTGTCGAGAGTCCTGATCTCGGGCGGGTCGAGGCGCACCGCGTTCGCCTGTGACGGCGCGTCGCCGCGCTCCGCCAGGCCCGCCAGGCGGGACCCGTCGGGGGCGGCGACACGCACCCGGAGCCACCAGTCCTCGCTCTCCGAGGCGACCGCGGCGACCACCAGGTTGGGCCCTTCCCGCAGCCATGCACCACCCGCCGCCTGATCCTCCGCGTGGTCGAGCGGTCGTGGAGTGGTCAGCGCCTCGCGACCGTTGACCCACACCCGCGCCACCTGAGCCGCACCGACCCAGACCGCGACCGCTTGCTCCCGAGGGCTCACCACCGTGGTCGCCAGGTAGACCAGCTTGCGCTGCGCGGGCCACGTCAGACCGGCGAGCCGGACCCAGCCGAGCGGATCGGTTCCCGGCACCGGCCGCCAGACCGCATCGGCCGCGGGCGCCACTGCGAGGGCGTCGAAGTCCTCCAGCTCGGCGAGCGAGACCGGGCCCGAGATCCACCACCGCTCGAGCCCTCCTGAGCCGCGGAAGAGCTCGCGCGCGGCCTCGGGACGCCCCTCGTCGACCGCCATCCGGGCGCGCAGCAGTCGCACCTCCTCGAGCATCAGCGGGTCTGCCGGGCGTGCCGCCGCGAGCCGGTCGAGCGCCCCGTCGAGCCGGCGCCAGTCGGGCACCGTCTCCCGCCAGCCGAAGGCGAAGGTGAGGTGGTGAAAGTCGGTCGGAGCGAGCCCGCCGGCAACCGCCTGGTCGAGGTGGTGGTCGACCCGTTCCTGGACCCCACCGGCCAGCCCCACCAGGGGGGCCGATGCCAGCAGCACGGCGACGACGCTGCGCGTGATCACGGTGGGTCGTGTGCCCACCTGACCGGAGCGGTGACGGGAAAAGGTGGCGGCGACCATCGCGACAGTATCGCAGATCCTCGCGAGGGCAGGGGTACAATCCGACCGGTGTCCGGATGCGAAGTCTCCGCGGTGTGCCTCGATGCCGGCAACACCCTGATCTACGCCGATCCGAAGCCGTCGGAGCTCTACGCCCGCGAGATGGGCCGGCTCGGCCGCCCCGTGACCGCGAGCCAGGTCGGACCGGCCTTCGCCGCGGAGTGGGCCGCGATGCAGGCCGAGTCGCCCCCCGGCATCGACCGCTACGGCCGCAGGCCCGGCGGCGAGCGGGAGTGGTGGGGCGAGTTCGTCCGTCGGGTGGTTCGCCGGCTCGAGCACGATGCCCCGCCGGAGGCACTGCTCGAGGCCCTGTGGGCGGCGTTCGCCGACCCCAAGCTGTGGCGCACCTATCCCGAGGTGGAGGCGACCCTGAGCGCCCTCGTCGATCGTGGCCTCCGGCTGGCGGTGGTGTCGAACTGGGACAGCCGCCTGCCGGAGATCCTCTCCGACCTCGGCCTCGAGCGCTACTTCGCCGCACTGACGGTGTCGCGGATCGAGGGCATCGAGAAGCCCAACCCGGAGATCTTCCTCCGCACCGTGGCCCGGCTCGGGGTTGCTCCCGAGGCCGCGCTCCACGTCGGCGACAGCCCGCTCGAGGACTACCGGGGGGCTGCCGGCGCCGGTCTCACCCCGGTGCTGATCGACCGTCCGGGGATGTTCCGGGATGACGGCTTCCGACGGATCGATCGCCTCGACGGCCTGCTCGGCCTGCTCGGGCCCTGAGTACCCCTCACCGTGAGAGCGCTGGCGTTCGGCCACCGCTGCATCCCGCCCGCCCGCCTGTCGCTCGCTCGATGTTCGGCAAGGGTACGCCTCGGTCGCGAAACACCACAAGGCGAGGGGCACTGAGGCTCAGACCGGGAGCGGGCGGACCTCCTCGATCCCTTCGGGGCGGGGCTCCTTCTCCGCCGGTCCCTCGAGGGACATGGGCTCGCGGAACACGGACAGCAGGTGGATCGTCTGCTCGGCGATCTTCAACGAGTCCCACAGGAAGCTGTAGAACAGGATGCTCAGACGCGTCTTCGACGAGTTGTCCTGGATGCGGGCGATCTGGTTCTGGTCGAACTGGTGGACCAGGAGACGAAGCGCGCGGTGGCGCTCGGCGACCGCGGACTGGTCGGGCCGGGACCTCGTGCGCAGCGCCGAGGAGGCCAGCTCGAGGATCTCGACCACCTGGTGCCGCACCTGCTCGAGCTCGACCTTCTGCGCCTCGAGCAGCCCGGCGTGGTTGTTGGCCACGTGGAGGTGGGCTCGCATCACCATGTCGCGCTGGCTCTCGGTGATCTCCTGGAGCGAGCTGATGGTCTGGGCGTACCGTTGCGAGTCCTCGACGTCTGCGCGCTGGAGCAGCCGCAGCACCTTGAAGATGTTGGCGGCGATCACGTTCGACCACCGCTGCACGGTGCGCTGCCGGTAGCGGTTGGCCTTCAGGGTCGGCCGGTCGTTGGCGAACAGTCCGGTGAAGGCCACGTCGAGGATCTCCCGCACCACGTCGAGGAGGATGCCGGCGTGCTCCGAGGTGGTGGCCATCGCCGCCCGTGCGTCGGTGATCTTGCGCAGGTTGAAGACCTCCGCCGCCCGCTCCTCCTGCTCACGGTTGCGGTGCATACGATGGGTGTGCACGATGACCAGCACCGCGAGCACGGCGATCGCGAGCACGGCGATTCCGCGTCCGAAGAAGATCGCGCACCCGAACAGGCCCGAGATCGTGAACGCCATCATCGCGGTCACGAACCAGCCCCCGATCACGGTCAGGACGCCGCTCACCCGGTAGGTGGCGCTCTCCCGGCCCCATGCCTGGTCGGACAACGAGGCGCCCATCGCCACCATGAACGTGACGTAGGTGGTCGAAAGCGGCAGCTTGTAGGAGGTCGCGAGGGAGATCAGCGCGGCGGCGACCATCAGGTTGACCCCGGCCCGCAGCAGGTCGAAGGACGGCACCTTGCCGTCGGCATCGGGAACGGGGCGGTACGACGAGCGGTCGAAGCGGCCGCTGATCCACCGGCGGACGGTGCGCGGCACCAGCCTCAGCACGCTCTCGAAGACCGAAGCCACCAGGCGGACGATCGCCCGCGACAGGACCGTCGACTCGAACCGCTCGTAGCCCTCGTCCTGACGGCTCAGACGGACCTGGGTCCTGGTCACGGACCGCGCTTTGCGCGACACCCACAGGGTCGACACCATGATCACACCGGCGATCAGCAGGTAGACGGTGTTGGACCGCACCGGATGCTGCAGGGCCTCCATCGCCTGGGTCATCGGCGAGCCGCTCGCGCCGGCCGCGGTCACCGCCGCAAGGCCCGCGAGCGGGACGCCGATGAAGTTGACCAGGTCGTTGGCGGCGAACGCCATCGCGAGCGCGAAGGTCCCGGCCAGCACCACCACCCTCAGAATGTGGATTCGCGTGAACCACAGCAGCAGCTGGAGCGCCGCCGCGCAGGCCGCGAACGAGCCCGCCAGGATGAGCCAGGTATGGCCCTGGATCCACAGCACCACGTCACCGCTCAGGAACGACGCGCCCTTGGCGCCCTTGATCAGGATGAAGTAGACGATCGCGGTCAGCGCGCCGCCGCCCCAGAGCGCGCCCCAGAGGCGAAGCCGGCGCTCGAAGTCGAAGGTGAAGAGGACGCGGCTGGCGAACTGCACCGCGGCGCCGGCGAAGAAGGCGACCACCACCGAGAGCAGGATCCCGAAGATGATCGCCAGCGCCTTGCCGGTGTTGATGTAGTTGACCACGTCGGCGAGGTTGCCGCCCGCCTGGTGGAGCTTGAGCACCGAGACCGCCACCGCCGCCCCGAGCAGCTCGAATACGATCGAGACGGTGGTCGACGTCGGCAGGCCGAAGGTGTTGTAGAGGTCGAGCAGGATGACATCGGTCAACATCACGGCCAGGAAGATCACCATCAGCTCGGGCATGGTGAAGAACTGGGGATGGAAGATGCCTTTGCGTGCGACCTCCATCATGCCGCTGGAGAAGGTCACCCCGGCCAGCATCCCGAGGCCCGCAACCGCCAGGATCACCCTGCGGGGCGCCGCCCGCGAGCCGATCGAGGAGTTCAGGAAGTTCACCGCGTCGTTGCTGACCCCGACGATCAGATCGGACACGGCGAGCCCGAGCAGGATCACGACGGCGATCTGGAACATGACCATCTGAGTCCGTCTCCAGTGGGGGCGGTATGGTCGGGCCCGGCGGACTCGGTCCCCGCCCTTCCAGCCGCGGCCCGGGCGAGAGTACGACATCCCCCAACCGATCTCAACGCCGCCCGGCGGACCGGGACCGAAGGCGGGCTGCGGACGCTTCCCGGGCGATGCTCCGGTCAGCGCACGCGGGCGGCGAGGAAGGTCACGTCGTCGTCGGGGTGGGCCTCGCCGAGGTGCTCGGCCAGCATCGCGTCGAGCCGGGCCACCGCCTCTGCGGGACTGCTCGCACCGCGTACGCTCTGGGCCAGCCCGGTGAAGCCGAGCTCCCCGCGAGCGGTTCCCATGCCCGCCTCGGTCAGCCCGTCGGTGTACAGCACCAGCAGGTCGTCGGGCGCGAGCACCCTGCGTCCCTGCTGATAGGACTGGTCGGGCAGCAGGCCCATCGGCCGCCCGGTGGCCTCGAGCTCCTCCAGGCGATCTCCGCGCCGCAGGTAAGGCGGAGGATGGCCTGCGTTGACCCAGCCCAGCTCGCGCTCGGCGGGCCGCCACTCGAAGATCACCAAGGTGGCGTACTTCCGCCCCCGGGCGAGGTGGTAGAGCAGCTCGTTGCCCTCTTCGACCACCCGCATCAGGGAACGGCGGTCGCCCCGACGGCTCCACATGTAGGCCTGGACGTTGGAGGCGATCAGACCGGCCGACACGCCCTTGCCCGAGATGTCGGCCACCACCAGCCACCAGCGCTCGCCGTCGGGCGACGGAATCACGTCGTAGTAATCGCCCCCGACCTCCAGGCAGGGCCGGGTGAGCACCTCGATCTCGAGCCCCGGAACCGCCGCCAGATTCCGCGGACGCAGCGTCGCCTGGATCTCGGCCGCGAGCCGAAGCTCCTCCGCGACCCGCTCGCGGGCGACAATGTCCCGGTGCAGACGCGCGGTGGTGAGCGCGATGGCGAAGGTGGTCCCGAGCTCGGCCAGGAAGGCGACGTCGCTCTCGGTGAAGCCCTCCTCCCTGTGGTTGAGCAGCTGCAGGACCGCGACCAGACGTCCGTCGCGGTCGCAGACCGGAACCGTGAGCAGCGACCGCGTTCGGTAGCCGGTCCGGCGGTCGAAGCCGGGGTCGAAGCGCGGGTCGGCATAGGGGTCGTTCAGGATCACCGCCTCGCCGGTGGCCGCCACGGTGCCGACGATGCCGATCCCGGTCGCGACCTCGAGCGGCCGGCCGTCGATGCCCTGGGCGACCAGGGAGCTCAGCGACCCTCCCGTCGGGTCGGCGAGGAAGAGGCTGCCGCGCTCGGCGCCGATCAGCCGGGTGGCGATCGCGATCACGTGCTCGGCGAGCCGGTCGAGCTCGAGGGTCGAGTTCACCAGCAGGCTGGCGTCGACCACTGCCTGAAGGCGGTCGACCCGCTGCCGGAGCCGGTCGAGATCGCTCATCGGGCGCGCTCCGCGGGAACGAGCCAGGTCACCACGAAGGCGGTCATGCCGGCGATGGCGCCGTCGCCCCGGAGCGCGGTCTCGGCGCGGCCGCCGTCGGCCAGCGCACCGACCAGGTCGGGCTCGGACCAGCGCGAGGCGCCCGCGAACAGCCCGCCGAGCTGGAACGGGCTCGGGCGCCGGCGACCGCGCACGTGGAGCCGGTCCGGGTCGTTGTCGAGGGCGGTCTCGAGGCGCGGCCCGATCTCGCCCTTGAAGCGCCGCGGGTACCAGTAGGGCGCTCCGGTCCGCCGCGGGTCGAGCTCGCCCTCGAGGCCCGCCGCCACCGCGGCTGTGCGCACCGCGAGCAGCTGCGCCAGAAGGCCGGTCACCTGGCCCAGCAGGATGGTCAGCACGATGCCGCGACCGATCTCCTTGTCGCCCCGCCAGTCGCGGATGACCTCGCCGCGGTCCCATGCCGCCAGCAGCTCCAGCACCGGTCCCGGGCGCCGCTCGAGGACCGCCTCCTCGACCCGCTTCAGCGAGCGGTCGTGGGGAATCACCAGCCGCCGCACCAGGGCCGCGTCGACCGCGTCCTCACCGGCGGCCGCGCCCAGCTTGACCGCCTCGGCGGCGAGCCTCCGGGGGTCGAAGCCGAGGCGCTCGAAGAGCAGGCTCTCCGCGTCGGGCTCGAAGCGCACCCCGGGTGCGGCTCGCTCGAGCAGGCGCCGCAGCATCGCCGCCTCGTCGGCGGACACCTCGAGCTCCTCCCATGGCTTGGGCTCGGCCGGGAGCGGCAGCCAGGTGACCGCCCGGTCTCCGCTCGCGGCGACCACCTCCGCCAGCGGCCCCTTGGGTGGTTTGTCGCAGCAGACGCCGAGGATCAGCGCCACCTCCTCCGGCACGCCTTCGGCGACCAGCTCGACCAGGGGATCGAGGGAGGTGCCGCCGGCCCCGAGCCAGGCAGACGCATCCCTCACCACGAGCACCCGGGCAGGGGCGAAGAGCGAAGGCGACCGGGCCTCGAGGGCAACATCGGCGGGATCGGCGCCCTCGGCCAGGGGCTCGACCTCGACGCCGAGATGCGACGCGGCCTGCTCGGCCGCCTCCTTGACCGCTTCCTCGACCAGGTAGTCGTTCGGCGACGCGATCAGCCGAACCGGCGCCATGCTCGGCTAGCCCGGACGACTGACGAGGCCCCGCCGCAGGGAGGACGTGCCCCGTGCAGTCGATCGGCCGTGCACCCTCAGAGCTCGCCCCGGTCCTGGAGCTCCTGACAGTCGATGCAGTGGCGCGCCCACGGCACCGCCTCGAGGCGCGGGACCTGGATCTCGCGATCGCAGTTGGTGCACCGTCCGTAGGAGCCGGCCCCGACCCGTGCCAAGGCGTCGTCGATCGCCTTCAGGATGCCCCGCTCACCGGTCGAGAGCTGGTAGGACAGGTCACGGGTCATGGTGCTCAGGGCGCGATCGCCGAGGTCGGGTGCGTCCTCGTCGTTGCCTTCGTGCTCGGTGCTGCGCGCCGCACGCACCCGGGCGAGCAGCTCCTCCCGCTTCGCCTCGAGCTGAGCGCGAAATTTTGCAAGCGCTTGGGCCTTCATCGGTCGAGTCCTCCAGCAGCGCCCGACCCCCGGACCGACCGGGTCCGCCCGCCCAACGGGCCACGAACGCCTGCCCAGGATACGGATGCCGGCACCATTCTATTCCATATCGCCGCGGCCGCTCCCCGCGCGGTGGTAGCCCCCACCCCCGAGGATCTGGGTCGCACGGAAGAGCTGCTCCCACACCACCAGACGGGCGATGAGGTGCGGCAGGGTGATCGCTCCGAGCGAAAGCCGGAGGTCGGCGGACGCGGCCAGCTCGGGGTCGAGGCCGAGGTCCGAGCCGATCGCCAGCGCCACCCCTTCGACCCCTTCGCCTTCTCGCCCGCCCAGCCACGCCGCAAGCTCCTGGCTCGACAGACCGCGCCCGCGGCGGTCGAGCGCCACCAGGCGGTATCCGGCCGGAACCAGCCTCCGGACGGTCTCGGCCTCGGCGGTCAGAACCCGTCGCGGATCCCCGGCCCGACCGCCACGGGCCGGACGAGCCGGCACATCCTCGGCCGGCCAGCGACGGCCCACGCGTCGCAGATAGTCGGCGACCTCGGCCTCGAAGGGGCTCCCGCCGGGCCGGCCGAACCAGATGACCCGGAGCTTCACCCGACCAGGTCGTCGACGCCCGCGTTCAGGCGTGGGGCGTCGGCCCACAGCCGATCGAGGGCGTAATAGGCGCGGCGCTCCTCGGCGAAGACGTGGACCACGAAGTCGCCGTAGTCCATCAGCACCCAGTCGCCGCCGCGCTCCCCTTCGATGTGCAGCGGGCGCCGGCCGCCGGCCCGCAGCGCGGTCGCCACCCCGTCGGCGATCGCGCCCACCTGCCGTTGGCTGGCCCCGGAGCAGATCACGAAGCTGTCGGCGAGGGAGGTCATCGCGGAGACGTCGAGCGCCACGATCTGAAAGGCCTTCTTCTCGTGGGCCGCGGAGACCACGGTCCGGACGGCGTCGCGGATCTCAGCGTCCATTGGCCTCGTCTGCCGGGGTCGCACGGTACAGGCCGTACTTCTCAATGTAGGAGTGGACCTCGTGGGGCACCAGCTCGCGGATCGGCAGGCCGCGTCGCTGGCGCTCCCGGATCGAGGTCGCGGAGATCGGGAACGGCTCGTGATTCAAGAGGTAGATGGTCGCCTCCTCAGGGTCGGGAACCCGCTCGAACGGGAGCACAGTGCGCAGGCGGGTCCGCAGCATCGTGGGGATCCGCTGCTCGAGCTCGGCGTCCCACATGTGAGCGCGGTGCAGCACGACCAGGTGTGCCAGGTCGACCAGCTCGCGCCACCGCTCCCAGCTCCCGATCTGCGAAAACGAGTCGGAGCCGAGCAGGAAGTAGAGGATCGCGTCGGGCTCGAGCACGCGAAAGCGGCGCACCGTCTCGACCGTGAAGGTCGGGCCGGTCGCGAAGACCTCGACGTCGGACGCGTAGAACCGCTCGTACGGCAGGGTGGCGAGGGCAACCATCGCGAGCCGGTGGGTGACCGGGGTCAACGGCAGCCCGCCCTTGTGCGGAGGCCTGCCGGCGGGAACGAAGTGGACCGCGTCGAAGCGGAAGGTCTCTTCGGCTCGCACCGTCGGGACCAGGTGACCGAGGTGGAAGGGGTCGAAGCTGCCCCCGTAGACCGCGATCCGTCGCCTCACGGCGCCTCCGCCTGCGCGCGTGCGGCGCTGAACAGGGCTCCGAGCAGAGCGTTCACGCCCTCGCCGGTGGCCGCTGACACGGCGAGGCCCGCGACGCCGTGGGCCGCGGCAGCCTCAGCCAGCTCCTCGAGCACCCGCTCCCGTTCCATCACCAGGTCGAGCTTGGTTCCGACCAGCAGCCAGGGCCGACGGTCGAGCTCCGCGGCGTACGCCGCGACCTCGCCGCGGATGGTCCGCACCCTCTCGGCGAGCGGCGCCTCGTCGGCGAGATCGACCAGATGGGCGAAGACCCGACAGCGCTCGATGTGGCGCAGGAAGCGGATCCCGAGACCGGCGCCGTGGTGCGCGCCCTCGATCAGGCCGGGAATGTCCGCCACCACCAGGGTCGAGGTGTCGTCGCCGGGAGCGGCGACTACCCCGAGGTGCGGCTCGAGGGTGGTGAAGGGATAGTCGGCGACCTTGGGCCGCGCCGCCGAGATCGTCGCCAGCAGGGTCGACTTGCCCGCGTTGGGAAGGCCCACCAGACCCACGTCGGCGAGCAGCTTGAGCTCCAGGTCGACCTCGCGCTCCTCGCCCGGGCGGCCCGGATCGGCACGGCGCGGGGCTTGGTTGGTCGAAGTGGCGAAACGGGCGTTGCCGCGGCCGCCGTCGCCGCCCCGGGCGACCACCACCTCCTGGCCGGCCGCGACCAGATCGGCCAGCTGCTCACCGCTGACATGGTCGCGGACCACGGTTCCGAGCGGCACCTTCACCACGACGTCCTTGCCGCTCGCGCCGGTCTTGTTGGAGCCCTGGCCGTGACGGCCTCGCGGCGCCCGGACCTGACGCTTGTGGTGGAGGTGGAGCAGGGTGTTGAAGCTCGGATCGGCGCAGACCAGGATCGAGCCTCCGCGGCCGCCGTCGCCGCCGTTGGGGCCGCCCCTCGGGACGAACTTCTCGCGCCGGAAGGAGACGCAGCCGTTGCCCCCACTGCCGGCCTGCAGGGTGATTCGCGCAGAGTCGATGAACATCGCCGGCCGGGTCAGACCGGGGGCCGGAGGCTCACTCGGTCGCGGCCGAGAGCACGCTGATGAATCGGCCCATCCGCCCGCGATCCTGGAACTTCACCCGACCCTCGGAGGTTGCGAAGAGCGTGTCGTCGCCGCCGCGCTTGACGTTCTGACCGGCCTTGAACCGGGTGCCGCGCTGGCGGACGAGGATCGTGCCCGCGTGCACCGTCTGGCCGTCGCCGACCTTGGTCCCCAGGCGCTGGGCGTGGGAGTCACGCCCGTTCCGGCTCGAGCCCTGACCTTTTTTGTGCGCCATCGTCTCCCCCTAGGCCTCGATCGCCTCGATCCGGACGCGGTAGTAGTCCTGGCGGTGACCCTGAGTCTTGCGGAAGCCCTTGCGCTTCTTCTTCTTGAAGACGATCACCTTGTCCCCGCGGACGGGGGCCACGACCTGGCCGCGGACCAGCACGCCCTCGACCACGGGACGTCCGATGCGGACCGCCTCACCGACCGAGACCATCATCACCCGCTCGAAGAGCAGCGAGTCGCCGCGCTCGAGGCCGGGCTCGGTTCGTTCTACGTTGAGCTCGTCGCCGGGGCTCACCCGGTACTGCTTGCCACCATGCTCGACGATCGCGTAATCACTCATGCCGCACCTCTCCCTCCACGGGAGCGATCCTTTTAGCAGAGACCGGGTTATCTGTCAAATGCTCGAGGGCCCCGACGGGGCCCTCGAGACGCGTTGCCGCGGATCGGAGTGTGGAGCCTTCACGGACGGCGTCGGGGCGGCCCGCCGTCCGGGGGCGCGCCCTGACGCCCTCCCGGGGTGCGGAGCTCCATTCTCTGACGGAGATCCTGACGGATCCGCTCGAGCTCGTGCCACTGCTGGGGTGTGACCGACTGGCGCACGCCGAGCAGGAGCTCGAAACGCTCCGCCTCGAGCCGCTGCCGGGCCACCTGGAGGGCGCCGAAGGCCTCACGGACGGCTTTCGGCTCGAGCGGCTCGCGGTCGACCAGGTCGGCAAGGTCGAGCTCGGCGCGTTTGACGTCGGCGTTGAGGTCGATCATCCGCCGGGCGTGTTCCACCACCAGCTCGCGGATCTGCCCCTGCTGCTCGCGGGTCAGCCGCAACCGTTCCACCAGGCGGGGGTTCTCCCACCATTTTCCGGGCGGGATGCGCAGGTCCTGCGCGGCCGCGGTCGCGGCCAGCGCCAGGACCAGGATGGTGATCAGGGTTCGTCGGGTCCTCATCGTCGTCCTCCCGCGCCCGCTCACGACGTGGTGTTGGAAAGCGCTGCTTCGAGCTCGTCGGCCTCGGGCACGATCGACTCGAGCGGTTCGAATCCGGGGTAGCGGGGACCCTCGAGGGTCGCCTCGACCTCGGCCAGGATCTGCTCGACCGGCACCTCGAGCGCCGCCTCGGGTGCCACCGATCCGCGCTGGGTGATCAGCCCGATCCCGACCCCGGCAGCCACCGCAGCCGCCGCTGCCAGCGCGCGCCAGCGGCGGCGCGGCGCGATCGCCACCACCTCGCCGCCGGCAACGGGCAGGCGCCCGAGGATGGTGCGACGCTGGGCATCCCAGTCCGGCTCTCCGGCCGTCCGCTGAGCGCGGCGCAGGGCGAGCAGCTCGCGGCTCGCGCCCACCCGCAGGCGGCAGGCGAGACACCCTGCGAGGTGGTCGCCCGCCTCCTGCGGCAGCGGGAGGTCCGCGGTCGCCCGGGCCAGGTCGTCGTCATCGAGGTGGCTGCTCATCTCACATCTCCAAGCTCGCGCCGCATGCGGTGCACGGCGCGGTGCAGCTGGGTCTTCACGGTGCCGACGTGCACGCCGAGACTGGCGGCGATCTCGTCGAGCTCGAGCTCGGCGTAGAAGCGCAGTCGGAAGATCTCGCGCTGGCGGGTCGGAAGCCGGACCTCTGCGGCGGCAAGCCGCCGCACCGCCTGGCGCTGGACCGCGCGCGCCTCGGGGTCGACGCCCTCGTCGGCCATCCCTGCGAGACCGGCGCCGTCACCGCTGTCGTCGTCGTCGGCCCGGACCCCTTCGCGCCGCCTCCGCCTGAGGTCGTCGAGGCAGGTGTTGATCGCGATCCGGGTCACCCAGGTGGTGAAGGCGGCGCGGCCGTCGAACGAGCCGAGCCGGACGAAGGCCTTGACGAAGGCATCCTGGGTGGCCGCGTCCGCCTCGTCCGCGCCGACGTACTGGCGGCACACCCGCCACACCCGCCGCTGGTGGCGTCCGACCAGCTCGCCGAAGGCGTCGCGGTCGCCGGACCGGGCGGCGGCGACGAGATCGTCGTCATCGGCTTGGGAAAGACCGGATCGAGTCGGCGTCATCACGTCAGCTCGCAACACATCCGTCGGACGCTGGCGCCAGCCGCGGGTTGACAGGCGTGCCACCGCTCAAGGGTACCTCCGCGGTCGCCGGTCGCCGAAGATCTCAGGCTTCAGGTCGTTTTCGGTCTCGTCCTCGGCGTGAGCCCTGTGCCGGCCTGCCCGGGCGCAACCGCGGCGATCCCGGGGCGGGTGGGAAAGGTCATGGTCACGTGGGTTCCGACCCCTTCCCGCGAGTCCAGGTCGAGGGTCCCGCCCATGTGCTGCACCATGTGCTTGACGATCGCGAGGCCGAGGCCGAGCCCACCCTCGCCCGGGGTACGGGCCTGGTCGAGCCGGTAGAAGCGCTGGAGCACGGCCTTCAGCTCGGTGGAGGGAATTCCCCTGCCGCTGTCGGACACCCGGAGGTGGACCGCGTCGCCGGACGCCCAGCCGCGCACCTCGACCCAGCCGCCGCGGCGGTTGTACTTGATCGCGTTGTCCATCAGGTTGGACAGCACGCGGTACAGCCCGCGCCGGTCGCAGGTGCAGTAGAGCTCCTCGGGCACGTCGAGACGCAGCTCGACGCCGGCCTCGTCGGCAGGCGCCTGGAAGTCGTCGACCACCTCCCGGACGATCCCCGCCAGCCGGTGCAGCTCGGGCCGGAGCTCGACCTGACCGGCCTCGATCGAGGCCAGCTCGTAGAGCTCGTCGGTGAGCCGGGTCAGCCGTTCGACCTGGCGCACCAGGCGTCCGGCGAGCGCTTCGTCGACCTCGCCTTCGAGCGCCTCCACGGTAGTGCGCAGCACCGCCAGCGGCGAGCGCAGCTCGTGCGACAGGTCCTGGACGAAGCGGCGCCGGAACTCCGCCGAGCGGCGCACCAGCCCGACGTCGGCCAGCATCACCACCGCCCCGCCCTGGCGGATCGGAAACGCCCGCACCTCCCACAGCCCACGGGGGTTCTCGACGATCACCGGCTCCGGGCTTCCCCCGGCCGCGGCCCCGCGCACCGCCTCGACCACGTCCGGTACCCGCAGCACGTCGAGCAGATGGGTTCCCGGCGGGACCCCGCCCGAGCCGAGAAAGCGCCGCGCCACCGGGTTGATCAGCCGGACCCTGAGCTTCGCGTCGACCACCAGCAGACCCTCGCCCAGACCCCCGGAGAGGTCCTCGACCAGGTGGGCGAGCTCGCCGCGCTGGCCCTCGACGGCCGTCAGCCGCTGCTGGAGCTCGCGAACCGAGCTGACCGGCATCGCCAACCGCCCCGAGCTCGCGGGACAGGTCGACCTGCGGGCGAACGACCCTGATCCACAGCACCGTGGAGGCGGCCGCGACAGCCACCGCCCAGCCGATCGCAGCCAGGCCTCGCGAGCCGCCGGCGCCGAGAGTGACGAGCAGCAGCGGCAGGGCAGCGAGGGCGACCAGGAGGACCGGCGAGGAGCCGTCACGGGTAGCCCCGAAAACGGTAGCCCGCGCCGATCACGGTCTCGATCACCTCGGCGCCGAGCTTGGCGCGCAGCGCCCGAATGTGCACGTCGACGGTGCGGGTCTCGACATCGCAGGACAGCCCCCACACCCGTTCGAGGATTCGTTCCCGCGGCGCGACCCGCGGACGGGTCGTGATCAGGTACCACAGCAGCTCGAACTCGCGCACGGTCAGCCGCATCGATTCGCCGTCGAGCATCGACGGTCATCGGCCCGCGGGCGACCTCGAGCCGGGAGTCCCGGTACTCGTCCTCGGGTACGCCGACGTCGAGGCTGCGACGGCGCAGCAGCGCGCGGATCCGGCTCTTGAGCTCGCGCAGCGAGAACGGCTTGATGATGTAGTCGTCCGCGCCCGAGGTCGAGACCGAGCACACGATCCGACTCCTCGACCCGGGCGGTCAGCATGATGATCGGCAGGTCGCGGACCGCATCGGTCTCGCGCAGCTCGCGGCACACCCCGAGCCCGTCCAGGTCGGGCAGGTTGAGGTCGAGCAGCACCAGGTCGGGCGGCGTCCCGAGGATGCCCTCGAGCCCGTCACGTCCGGTGGCGTAGCGGGCGGTCTGGTAGCCGTCCCTCTCCAGCGCCATGACGAGGGTGGCGGAGAGGTCCGGGTCGTCTTCGACCAGCGCGATCCGTTCGCGGGCCATGGCTCCTCCGTTGCGGGCACCGGGGTTTGCCCTCAGGGCTCGGGATCCTCTGGGAACTCCTCCTTGTGCTTGCGCTCGGTGCCGTCGATCGACGTGTGCCGGATGTCCTGGGCCTCCACCAGGAACACCACCTCCTCGGCGATGTTGGTCGCCTGGTCGGCGACCCGCTCGGCGAAGCGGGCGATGAAGATCAGGTCGAGGGCCCGCGTGATGGTGGTCGGGTCCTCCATCATGAAGGTCAGCAGCTCGCGGAAGATCTGCACGTACAGCCCGTCGACCTCGTCGTCGCGGCGGATCACCTCTCGGGCGAGCTCGGTGTCGCGGGCGACGAAGGCGGAGATCGCGTCGGGCACCATCGCCCGCGCCTGGGCCAGCATCCGCGGCAGGTCGATGAGCGGCTTGACCGGCGGCCGCACGTTGAGGTCGAGCACCCGCTGGGCGATGTTGACCGCGTGGTCGGCGATCCGCTCGAGCTCGGGGCCGAGCTTGATCGCGACCAGCACGAACCGGAGGTCGGTGGCGGTCGGCTGGTGGCGGACGATGAACTCGGCGGCGAGCTGGTCGATCAGGACCTCGTAGCGGTCGACCTCGTCGTCGAGGTCGATGACCCCCTCGGCGAGCGCGGAGTCGCGCTCGAGCAGAGCCCGGCAGACGTCGTCGAGGGCCTTCTCGGCGAGCCCGGCCATGGTCAGCACGGTCTCCTTGATCTGGGCGAGCTCGGTCTCGAACTGGCGTTGCATCACGGCTCCTCGCAGGACGTCCGCGGTCGGCGCCGGAACAGTCCCGGACACTCCAGCGAACGGCGGGGTGGTCTCTGGTCTCATCGTATCAATCAGCCGAACCGGCCGGTCACGTACTCCTCGGTCAGGCTCTGAGACGGCTTGGTGAACATCTGGGTCGTTTCCGAAAACTCCACCAGCTCCCCGAGCATGAAGAAGGCGGTGAAGTCGGCGATCCGCGCCGCCTGCTGCAGGTTGTGGGTCACGATCACGATCGTGTAGCGCCTTTGAGCTGGACCAGGGTCTCCTCGATCTTGGCGGTGGAGATCGGGTCGAGCGCCGAGGCCGGCTCGTCGAGCAGCAGGATGTCGGGCTGGTTGGCCAGCGCCCGGGCGATGCACAGCCGCTGCTGCTGGCCGCCCGAGAGGTCGAGCGCGGAGCCGTCGAGGCGGTCCTTGACCTCGTCCCAGAGGTCGGCCTGGTGGAGCGACCGTTCCACGATCTCGCTCGAGCCGGACGCGGTCCCGGACGCCCGCCATCCTGGGCCCGAAGCTGACGTTGTCGCGGATCGACATCGGAAACGGGTTCGACTTCTGGAACACCATGCCGACCCGCGTGCGCAGTCGCTCGAGGTCGACTCCCGGCTCGTAGATGTCGTGCCCGTCGACCAGCACCTCGCCCGAGACCCGGACCCCCTCGATGACGTCGTTCATGCGGTTGAAGCAGCGCAGAAAGGTCGACTTGCCGCAGCCCGAGGGTCCGATCAGGGCGGTGATCCGGTGCTCGGGCATGTCCAGCGAGATCCCCTTGAGGGCGTGAGTCTCGCCGTAGTGCAGGCGGAGGTCGCGGGCGGAGAGCATTGTACGGGGCTCGGTCATGGGCGTCCTCACACCGCCTGGCCGCGGTACGCGGCCCGCAGGCGCCGCCGGATGACGATCGCGGTCAGGTTCATCAGCACCACCAGCGCAAGCAGGACCAGAGTGGTGGCGAAGGCCATCGGCTTGGCCGCCTCGACGTTGGGCGACTGCATCGACACGTCGTAGATGTGGAAGCCGAGGTGCATGAACTTCCGCTGCAGGTGGAGAAACGGCGGCATGCCGTCGACCGGCAGACTCGGCGCCAGCTTGACCGCCCCGGTCAGCATCAGCGGCGCGACCTCGCCGGCGGCGCGGCTCACCGCCAGGATCAGGCCGGTCAGGATGCCGGGCATCGCGGCCGGCAGCACGATGCGGCGCAGGGTCTGCCACTGGGTCGCCCCGAGCGCGAGCGAGCCGTCGCGCCAGCTGCGGGGCACTGCCAGCAGCCCCTCGCGGGTGGCGACCACCACCACCGGGACGGTCAGCAGGGCGAGCGTCAGCGACGCCCACAGGATGCCGCCGGTGCCGAAGGTCGGAGTCGGCAGGCGGTCGGCGAAGAAGGTCCGGTCGAGGGTGCCGCCGACGCCGTAGACGAAGAACGCGAGCCCGAACATGCCGAAAACGATCGACGGCACGCCGGCGAGGTTGTTGACCGCCTGGGTGGCGAGCCTGAGCAGGAAGCCGTCGCGGGCGTACTCGGTCATGTAGACCGCGGTGATCACACCGAGCGGCACCACCGCCACGCTCATCAGCAGCACCAGCAGCACGGTGCCGAACAGGGCCGGGAAGATGCCGCCCTCGGTGTTGGCCTCGCGCGGTTCAGTGAACAGGAAGCGGAGTCCGGCGACGACGGTGTGGGCGAGGCGTGCCGCAGTGCCCATCCGGTTCGGCCACATCACCTCGAGCACGTGGCCGAGGGGCACGCTGACCCGGACCTCGCCGGCGACCAGCTCGAGCGTCCCCGTGCTCAGGTCGCGATCCACCTCGGCCAGCCTCGCTTCGAGCTCGGCGAGCCCAGGGCCGAGACGCTCGGTCAGCTCGGCGATCCGCTGCTCGAGCGCGGCCGCCGCGGTGCGGGCCTCGGGAGTCGCCGCCCGGGCAGAGCGCTCGATCAGGTCGAGCTGCTCCTCGACATGGGTCAACGGCCGACGCGTCTTCTCGAGCTGGTCGAGAATGTCCTCCCGCTGCCGGCGCAGCGCTCGCCCCTCGGCCAGCACCGGCTCGAGCACGTCGCGGGAGAGGGACTCCAACGGCGCTCCGCCGGGCGCGGCCGCAGCGACCACGCGGCCGAACGCGTCGCCGTACTCGGTCCGGACGATTCGCACCAGGTCGTCGGGACGGGACCGGGCGGCGATCTCCCCGACGTCCAGCCACACGAAGTCGTTGGGGAGCACGTCGCGGTTGCCGACCTTGAGCTGGATCTGCTCACGCCGGTCTCCCGACGAGTCGCGGGCGGTGTCGCGGCCGGTCTCCTCGCCGACCAGCACGCGCCCGTCGGCGAGCTCGACGTGCCACAGGTCAGATGGCGCGAACCATGCGAAGGCGTTGACCACCACGATCCACAGCAGCGCCAGGAGAAGCCCGAGCACGAGGGCTGTGGCGAGGGCGGTGGTCCAGATCCCCGGCAGGCCCGGAGCCACCGGTGCTCCCATGAAACCGTCCTGGGCGCGAACGCTAGAACCGGCCATAACGCTTCCGGAGGTAGCGCCCGACGCTGTCGGCACCGGTGGTCACCGCGAGGGTGAGCACGAACAGCAGGGTTCCGGTCAGGAACAGCACCCGGAACAGGGTCCCGTCGACCGGCGCCTCGGGAATCTCGACCGCGATCGCGGCCGACATCGTGCGCATGCCGTTGAACGGGGACAGGTCGAGCAGTGGGGTGTTGCCCGCCGCCATCAATACGATCATGGTCTCCCCGACCGCACGGCCGAGGCCGAGCATGACGGCGGCGAAGAGGCCCGGGCTCGCAGCGGGCACCACGAGGCGAACAGCAGTCTGCCACCGGGTCGCGCCGAGCGCACGGGCGGCGTTCACCAGCGCGGCCGGCACCGCCGAGCAGGCGTCCTCGGCGATGGTGAAGATCACCGGGACCACCGCGAACCCGAGCGCGATCCCGACCACGAGCGCGTTGCGCTGGTCGTAGCGGATCCCGGTCTCGGTGAACAGGAAGCGTTGGAAGTCGCCGTCGAACAGCCAGCGTTCGAGGGGAGTCGCGACGGTGAAGGCCATCCATCCCACGACCGCCGAGGAGACCAGCAGCACGACCAGCTCACCGCCGGGCGGCAGCCGCCGTCTCCAGGCGCCGGGCGTCACCCGCCAGGCGGCCACCGCCGCCACCACAGCGAGCGGCAGCGCGGCAATGGTGACCAGGGACGGGAACAATGACGCCTCGAGGCGCGGCGCGAGCCAGAGAGCGGCCAGGAAGCCGACCACCACCGACGGTACTGCGGCCATCAGCTCGAGCGTCGGCTTGACGGTGGTCTGCACCCACTTCGGGGCGAGCTGGGAGACGTAGATCGCCGCCAGTAGCGCCAGCGGCACCGATAGCAGCATCGCGTACAGGGTGGCCTTGAGGGTGCCGAAGAGCAGCGGCCACAGGCTCAGCTTGGGCTCGAACGCGTCCGAGCCTCCGGTCGACTGCCAGACCCACTTGGGAGCGGCGTAGCCCTCGTACCACACCGGCAGGAAGAGGCTCTTGAGGGTGACCTCGGGATGGGGGTTCGAGATCGTCCGGCGCTGGGCCCGACCGGCCACCACGGCGACGG
The DNA here is from genome assembly GCA_963714745.1 of uncultured Acidobacteriota bacterium. Classification (GTDB taxonomy): domain Bacteria; phylum Acidobacteriota; class Thermoanaerobaculia; order Thermoanaerobaculales; family Sulfomarinibacteraceae; genus CAVQPK01. The sequence continues at coordinate 1,302,872 of CAVQPK010000002.1, read as the reverse complement.
CGCCGTCGGCCTTGGGATCCATCGCGAGGGCCGTCACCGGGCCGTCCGCCCAGCGGTCGAGCAACATCCTGCGGCCGGTGGTGGCGTAGTAGAGCCCGATCGAGCCGGACCGGCTGCCGACCAGGAAGCCGCGCCGGCGGTGGGAGGGCGCGACCACGGTGGGTCGGCCGTCGACCGGCGCCAGCGAACGCACCACCCGCGCGACGGGATCGGCGGCTCGAACCTCGATCTCAGGAGACGACGCGAGGCCGGCCCCGACCTGGTCGTCGAGCACCACCGTGCTCGCGCCCGGCGCCACCGCCTCCCCGCCGGCGTGGACGGTTGCGCTGCCGCGGTTGACCACCGTCACCCGGGGGACCAGCAGCAGCACGTCGACCGATCCGTCGTCTCCGGCGGCGACCAGGGTGCCGCCGCCGATCAGCCATCGCACCGCAGCCGTCGGCCGCTCGACTCCCTCGACCGCGACCTCCCGCCAGCCCGGCGTCAGGAACACCCGCAGCCGTCCCGGCCGTTCGACCACCGCGACGGCGCCGAGCTCCTCGGCCACCGCGGCGGTCGCCACCGGGCCGAACGACGGAGTCGCCTCCTCGCTCCAGCTCTCGTCGTCGGCGTCCCAGCGCGCACCAGCCAGGGCACCGTCGGCGTCCCAGGCGAGCAGCAGCAGGCCGCCGTCGGCGTCCGAGTTGGCGGTCACCCCCCGCCAGCTGCGAGGACCGAGCTCGCGGGGATCGGCCGAGGCCCGCCACCGGGCCGAGGTCGAGCGCCGGTCACCCTGCCAGAGGTCGCTGAAGCGGACCCTGCCGACCACCGCCCTGCCCGCGGCGTCGACCGCCGTCAGGAGGTCGTGGATCTCGGCATCGGCCGCGACCAGGGCGGCCTCGTCCGTGATCGCGAGCGGATCTTCCCCCGCCCGGTTGGGAAAACGAATCCGACCGTCGGCGCCGAGGGTCCAGATCAGCTCCCGGCGCGGGTCGCTGCCGACCGCCAGGGCGGCGCTCGGCCCGAGGTCCTCGATCGGTCCCTGGCGGGCGGCGAAGAACAACGGCAGTGCCTCGAGCCCGATGTTCACCACGATCCCGATCACGACCAGGATGACCAGCACCCCGCCGACGCGGAACACCGCGCCGGCGAGGCGGTCCTTGCGCTTGTCGTCGATCAGTCGGAGCAACGCGAGAATCCTACCGTCAGCCGTCGAGCTTGGCGAGCTGGAGCGCGGCGGTCGCGGCGTCGATCGGGTCGAACCCGGCCTTGATCACCACCCGCTGACCGTCCGCCGAGAGCATGAAGCGGAGAAACTCGGAGGTCAGCCGGTCGAGGGGCTTGCCGGGCGCCTTGTTGACGTACACCTCGAGGAATCGGGCCAGGGGGTAGCTGCCGTCGGCCGCGTTCTCGGAGCTGGCGGCCACCGCGGGTTGGCCCGGGGCCGGCGCGAGCGGCACCGCGCGCACCCCCGAGGTGGCGTAGCCGATGCCGGAGTAGCCGATCCCGTAGCGGTCCTTCTCGATCCCCTGGACCACCGACGCCGAGCCGGGCTGCTCCTTGACCGAGTCCTTGTAGTCGCCCTTGCACATCGCGTGGTCCTTGAAGTAGCCGTAGGTGCCCGAAGCCGCATTGCGGCCGTAGAGCGAGATCGGGGCGGTCCCCCAATCGTCCCGCAGGCCGAGCTGACCCCACACGCTGACATCGGCCGGCGAGCCGCACTTGCGGGTCTTCGAGAAGATCGCATCGACCTGGGTCAGGTCGAGGGACTCGATCGGGTTGTCCCGGTTGACGAAGACCGCGAGCGTGTCGAGCGCGACGTCGAAGCGGGTCGGCTCGTAGCCGAACTTCTCCTCGAAGGTGTCGATCTCCTTGTTCTTCATCCGCCGGGACATGTTGCCGAGCTGGACCGTGCCCTCGATCAGCGCCGGCGGCGCCGTCGAGGAGCCCTTGCCCTCGACCTGGATCTTCACCTGAGGGTAGAGCTTGCGGAACTCCTCCGCCATCAGGGTCTGGAGCTCGAGCATGGTGTCGGAGCCGGCGGCGTTGAGGGTGCCGCGGATGCCGTCCGCCTTCTGGTAGGCGGCCAGCGCGGGGTCGAGCTGGGGCCCGGCCGCGCCGACCGTGACAGCTGCCAAACAGAGCCCCATGAGAGCCAGAGAGATCCTGCGGTGCATGGAGGTCCTCCTTGGGTTGGCCGCCTCGCAGACTGCGCTGCGAAGCCGCGGGGAGCATAGAAAGGGCGCATGAAGCCCGGGTAAAGACCGGCCGCCGGGGGCGTTCAGAACCGCACGATGTAGTCTACCTGCCAGCGGTCGAGGGGCTCGTCCTCGCGCAGGGCCGGTCGGGTGTTGTACCACGTGATGTTGAAGTAGGACCGTGCCACTGCGCCGATGCGCAGGTCGAACCTGTGCGCCTTGACATCGGACGAGCGGGAGGTGTCGGACTGGGTGAAGACGTAGAGCAGCGCATCCGGCTCGCCGTAGTAGAGGCTGTAGCGGAAGGCGAGCTGGCCCGGGGCCTTGTAGTCGCCCACCTGAATCCGGCCGAACGCGGCGGTGTCCTCGTCAGCGCCCAGACCGTCGGCACCGAGGTTCCTGTAGTAGAACAGGTTGACCTTGATCGGCCAGCGCTTTGACGCGCTGTGCTTCCACTCGGCGAAGAGGTTCAGAATCTCGAAGTCGCTTTCGAGCCGACCGTTGCTGTCGAGCAGGTTGGTGACCGCGTTGCCGCCGAGCCTGCCGCTCCGGCTCAGGTCGACCACCGCCTGCGGGTTCTCCCAGAAGTCGAAACCGAGGCCGAAGCCCAGCGAGTCGTGGTCGCCGAGCGCGAAGTTCGCCCGCGCCTGGCCACCGAAGACGTAGGCGTCCGGCGAGCCGCTGGACTCCTCCAGGATGAACCAGTACGGAACCAGCTCAAGTCCTCGGAAGCTGCCCCGCTCACCGCCGAGCTCGAGCTTCGCCATCGCGCCCTCGACGGTGACGTCGTCATCCCACTGGAAGTCCGACACCGTCCACCAGTCCTTGGGGTCGAACTTGCCGCCGATCATCTCCGAACTGGGGGAGAGCCTGACCTCAAGGTAGCCCTGGGAGAGGTTGAACTCTTTGTGCTGGAAACCGCCGTCGAAGCTGGTGTTGTTGGAGACCGGGTCGTCGGGGTCGCCGTTGCGCAGCTGGAAGCCGAAGCGGAGACCTTCGGCGATGGCGACCTCCACTCCGGCCCGCAGCCGGATGCGGAAACGGTCACGGCGGTCGTCGTAGAACGCGCCGTGCTTGCTGAAGCCCTCGTAACGCAGCCGGACGTCACCCTTGATCTCCATCCGGTCGTACCACTTCGAGGTCGTGTCGGAGGCCTTCGCCGCAGCGGCCTTCGCAGGCTCCGGCTCGGCGACCTGTGGCGCCGCCTCACGTTCGGCCTCCGCCTGGAGCGCGAGCGCCTCCTCGACGGTGATCACGCCCTTCTTCACCAGCAGCCGGAGCAGGGGGTCGAGGTCCTCGACCCCGCCGGCGAAGGCGAGCGAGGCCGCGAGCGCGAGCAGGCCGGCGACCAGGTACCTCATCCAAGTGTGCATTCTCGAGCTCCTTCCCTTCGGGCCCGGCGTCGATCTCGTCCGCGGTGCAGGGCACGAACCGCCGGCCGGTGCGCAGGGTGAGCGAGGCATGTGAAGCTGACGTGAAGCCCACGCACCCCTTACACGGGCTTCACACCGGCGGGGCCGCGACGTGCCTCCGTTCGCTGCCTTCTGTAGACTCCCGCTGTCGGCTCCAGCGCCGAGTCTCGGAGGTCTCGCCGTTGACGATCGGATCGAAGACGGCCGCAACCCGGCCGAATGCGCAGGCGCTCCGGATCGCGACCCCGCTTCGGGTCGCCGCCCTGGTCGCGGCGCTGTACTGCTTTCTGGTCAGCATCGGGCTGATCGGCAAGGCCTTCAAGCTCTTCGGCGGCGGCTTCGTCGACCACCTGATCCAGGACGCGTCCAACCCGCTCATCGGGCTCTTCGTCGGCATTCTCGTCACCAGCCTGGTGCAGTCCTCGTCGACGACGACGTCGCTGGTGGTGGCCATGGTCGGCGGCGGCACGATGCCGGTCGCCACCGCCATTCCGGTGATCATGGGCGCCAACATCGGCACCTCGGTGACCAATATCCTGGTCAGCCTCGGCCACATCTCCCGCGGTCGCGAGTTCCAGCGTGCCTTCCAGGCGGCCAACGTCCACGACTTCTTCAACGTCCTCGCGGTGCTCCTGCTGTTCCCGTTGCAGTGGTCGACCAACTTCCTCGGCACGCTCTCGACGGCTCTCGCGACGGCGTTCCAGAACGTCGGCGGGCTCACCTTCGCGAGCCCGCTCAAGCTCCTCACCAGGCCGGCGGTCGAGCTCGCCGCCGCCGAGTTCGGCGCTCACCCGTGGTTCCTGCTGATCTTCTCTCTGGTGCTGATGTTCGGCGCCCTGCGCTCTCTCGTGATACTCCTGAAGGGCCTCGTGCTGCGCAAGGTCGAGACCCTCTTCGACCAGGTGATCTTCAAGAACGCGGGCCGGGCGATGCTGTTCGGGCTGCTGGTGACCGTTCTCGTCCAGTCCTCGAGCATCACCACCTCGCTCGCGGTGCCGCTCGCGGCGGCGGGCATCCTGACCCTGGAGCAGATCTTCCCCTACACCCTGGGCGCCAACGTCGGCACCACGATCACTGCGATTCTCGCGTCGCTCGCGGTCGGGGAGGTCGGCGCGGTCTCGGTCGCCTTCGCCCACCTGCTGTTCAACGTCTTCGGTATCTGCCTGATCTGGCCGGTCCGCGCGGTCCGCGCGCTGCCGATCAACCTCTCCATCCGCCTCACCCGCTTCGCCCTGCGCAACCGCGTCATTCCGATCATCTGGGTGATCTTCTTCTTCTATGTCCTGCCCTTTACCGTCATCCTGCTGTTGAGGTGAGACCATGTTCAAGAAGTTCATCGAGCTGCTTCGCGGCGACGACCTGCTCCAGCAGGCGCTGGAGCGGTCGCTGGAGATGCTCCGGGTCGACCGCGAGATGTTCGAGGCGGCGATCCGGTCGCTGCGGGAGCAGGACGACGCCCGCATCAAGCAGGACATCTACGCCACCGACCAGAAGATCAACGCCTACGAGCGCGAGGTCCGGCGCAAGGTCTTCACCCATCTCGCGGTCGACACCGACCGGGACCTCCACGCCGGGCTGGTGCTGATCTCGATCGTGATCGACATCGAGCGCATCGGCGACTACACCAAGAACATCGTCGAGCTCGCGCTCCACCACCCGACGCGGCTGGAATGCGGACCGTTCGAAGACGACGTCCGGCGGATCGAGAACACGGTCAGGGCCATGTTCGGGCTCCTGCTCGAGGCGCTGCCGGCCCGTGACGTCGACAAGGCCGGCGAGGTCATGTCCGAGCACTGGTGGATCGCCAAGCGGTCCAACGGCATCGTCAACACCCTGCTCCAGAGCGAGGTCCCGGTCCTGCCCTGCCGGGAGGCGGTCGCGGTGGCGCTCTACGTGCGGTTCCTGAAACGGGTCTCGGCCCATCTCATGAACATCGCGTCGAGCGTGGTCAACCCGTTCGACCGGATCGGTTTCCGACGCGACGGACCGGGCGCCGATCCGGCCGATCAGCTGCCGAACGGCTGACCCGTCCGGTCCTCCTCCCAGACTGGGAGGTAGCCGACCTCTGCCACCACCTGCTGGCCCTCCGGGCCCAGCGACCAGTCGATGAAACGGCGCACCCAGCCGGCCGGCGGCGCCGCGGTGACGTACGACAGGTTGCGGCTCAAGGGGTAGCGCCCCGCGGCCCCGGGCCCCGGTGGGGCGACCCCGTCGACCGCACAGTGGACCAGCTCGGGCCCGTAGGCGACTCCGCCGTAGCCGATCGCGGCGGCGTCCCGGGCGACCGCAGCCACGATCTCCGAGGTGCGGGCCACCATCTCGGCGTCGCTGCTGTAGTCCCGGTCCTTGAGCACGTGGTCGCGGAAGAACGCGTGCGTGCCCGAGGTGGGCGGCCGGATCAGCACCCGGATTCGCGCCTGCGGCCCCCCGACCTCCGACCAGTCCCTCACTTCGCCCGAGAAGATGCCGCGGAGCTGAGCGCTCGACAGCCCGCGCACCGGGTTCGCCGGGTTGAGGTAGACGCTGAGCGCGTCGCGAGCGACCAGCCAGGTCACACCGAGGGTCTCGAAGCGCTCGTACAGGCGCCGCACCTCGTCGGGGCTCGGCGGACGTGAGGCAGCCCAGATCTCGGCCTCGCCCGCGACCAGGGCCTCGAGGCCGGTGGCGGTGCCGGCGCCTGCGACCCGCACCGCGACCCCAGGGTTCGCCCGCATGAAGCCCTCGGCCAGCCGGCGGTTGAGCTCCAGCATCGTGTCCGACCCGGCGATCCGAATCTCCCCCCGGCCCGGAGCCTGCGACGACGAGCTGGCGCACGCGGCCAGCACCAGGAGAGCAGCAACCGAGGCCGTCCTCACCTGGCCCGCTCCTCGGCCAGGCTCAGCAGCCGGTGGTAGGCGTAGGGTGAGCCGGGCCGCCACTCCGGCGCCCGCGGCGAGTCGGCTACGCCGGCGACCAACGCCGCCACCACCCCGGCATGCCGTCGGGCCGCCTGCCAGTCGATGCCCTGGGCGGGCTCGTCGAACGGTGAGTGGTAGACCTCGAGCATCCAGGCCAGCGCCCTCCGGATGGCCGTCTCTCGGGTGACGCCCGGCCACTCGAAGCCCTCGTTGACCAGCACCGCCGGAATCCCGCGCTCGGCAAAGGCGAGCTGGTCCGAGAACACGAACGCCTCTGAGCTCCAGACCTCTTCGGGGGGCGGGACTACCTTGAGACCGAGCGGTCCTGCGACCTGGGAGAGCCGTTCGCCGAGGTCGGACAGCTCACCTCCGACCGCGATCAGGTCGTTGAACCCAGCCAGGAAGGCGAGCCCGTCGACGTTGACGTTCGCCACCATCCGGGAGAGCGGAACCGGCGGGTGGTCGAGAAAGTGGCGCGCCCCGAGCAGCCCCGCTTCCTCGCCGGCGGTCAGCAGGAGCACCACCGACCTTCGAGGTCGGAGCGGTCGCTCGGCGATCACTCGCAGGATCTCGAGCGCACCCGCCACTCCCAGGGCGTTGTCGACCGCACCGTTGTAGATTCCGTCGCCGGCGATCTCCGGACCGCGCCCGAGGTGGTCCCAGTGCGCGGAGACGACCACGCAGGTGTCCGCGAGGCGTGGGTCTCTGCCCGGGAGCCGCGCGACCAGGTTGGGCTCGAGCAGCGTTCGGACCGCGAACTCGCCTTCGAACCGGATCGACCACGGCAGGTGGAAGGAACGAAGAGTCCCGGCGGCCCGCATCGCCATCACCTGGTCGAAGCCGTAGAGCGCTTCCGCGAAGAGCTCCGGGACCCGCACCGGGCTGAGCGCGACGGCCAGGTGTCGGGGCAGGTCGGCGGCCGGGAGAAGGTGCGGGAATCCGTACCCGCGCACCCTGCGCGACCAGCCCGCGACCGCGCCCTGTCCCACCGGCAGCAGCACGCTGCCGGCCGCGCCCCGGGCGAGCGCGATCCGCTGCTTGGTCTCGGGATCGGAGTACACCGTCGGCTGCGGCCCTCGGAACCAGTCCGGATCGTCCGACGGCGGCTCGCCGTCGAGATAGGCGACAACCCTCCCCCGTACGTCGAGCTCGGCGTAGTCGTCATGGTCGAACTCGGGTGCGACGATCCCCCAGCCCACGAAAACGAGCGGCAGCGGTCGCGGCAGCTCGGTCTGATCTCCTGTGGCGAGCAGGACATAGTCGGTGCCGAGCTCGAGAACCTGCCGCCGACCGAAGCTGGAAACCTCGAGCACGGTCCCGGGCAGTGTCGTCGTCATCACCATCGGAACCGCCTGGCGAAACCCGCCTCGGTCCCCGAGCGGCTCGAGGCCGAGCTCCGCGATCCGCGTCTCGAGCCACTCCACTGCGCGCGCGGAGCCGGCCGATCCCGGCCCGCGGCCCTCGAGCTCGTCCGCGGCCAGGGTCGTGACCGTGTGCTCGAGTCGCTGGGCCGAAACCGAGGCCGCCAGCCTTTCGGGCGTCCCGGGTCCATCCCCCCAGGCCGTCAACGCGCAGACGGTCACCAACCCGAGCGCCAGAGCCACCGATCCGCGAGCGGTCGTAGGGGTCACCCTTCCATCGTACCCGGCTGGGAACGTTGCCGGAACACAGAAAAGTGCCCCGGCGGGGGGCGCCGGGGCGGAACGGAACGGACGAGATCGAATGGGAAGGGCTCGGGGAATGTCTAGCTGAGCGGCGCCGCGGGCACGTAGATCGCGTCGCCGTTGACGTTGTCGACCACCGAGGCGTACGTGAAGACCGCGCCGGAGGCCTCGTAGGTGATGTAGAAGTCACCGTAGTCGGCCAGGGCCGGCCACAGCGTCGCGACGTTGTACTGCTCCTGCGCGAAGCCGTTGACGGTGCGGGTGATCTCCCCGAGCAGGGTGCCGTCGGAGTCCCAGCCGCGCAGGGTCAGCGAGACGGCGCTCCCGGTCGGGTTGAACCAGCCCACGTTGGCGCGGAAGCCGGCTCCCGAGCCCGAGGGCTGGTTGGAGAGGAAGGGCAGCAGCCCGGAGCTGTAGGCCTCGCTCATCGGCAGGCCGCGCTCGAACTGGCCGAAGGTGCCCAGGCCGGCATCGGTCTGGTCGTTGTAGATCCGCATGTCGCCGGAGATCGCCCGGTCGGAGCTGACCACCATCGCGCCCTTGCCGTTGGTGATACCGAACAGGGCGTTGACCGCATCGTCCACCACCGCCTGTTCGCCGGCCAGGATCGTGGTGGTCTGGGTCGCGGTCGGCGCGGAGTGCCCGGCTACGCTCTCGGCGTAGTAGTCGATGGTCACGGTGGCCGTACCGCCGGTGCGGTTGACGAAGCGGCCGTCGGTCTTGAACAGGGTCCCGGCCTGGCCCTGGATGCTGGCGGCGACCGGGAAGTAGAGCACGACGGCTTCGGCAGCGCCCGCAAGGGGACCACTGAGGGTGGAGGTGCCGTTTCCGACGGTCACCGTCCACCCGGCCGGGTCGGCGGCGATGTCGGACGCGTCGTCGGAGGTCACCGAGCCGAAGGCCGAGCCGCCGACGAAGGTGGGGGCAAGGTCGACGGTGGTCTGACCGTCGGAGATGGTGGCCGTGCTCGGGCTGGAGAGGCCGGAGACCAGGATGTTGTACTCGATGGTGGTGCCGTTGATGGTGATCACCGCCAGGCCCGAGCCGGCGTCGCCGCTCAGGCTGGCCGTGAAGCCTGCAGCCAGCGCGATCGCCGGCGCCAGCAGGACGCACACAGCAGCAGTCAGGATTGCGCGCTTCATGTTCCGCTCCTCCCTCAGTTGTCCGACCACGAGAGCCAGCCCTCGTAGATCCAGGGGCTCATGGGGTCGACGCCGCCGATGTAATCGAGGGTCCCGGCGTTGCGCGCGTCCACCGCCGGCGAGCCCGCGAGCGGGGTGATGTCCGGCTTCACCGGGTTGAGGGGATCGGCCAGCATCGGATCGGAGAACAGGTTGTGATTGGCGGCACCCTCGAGCATCGCGGCGATCACGGCCTGGTCGTCACCCTCGAAGGGCTTGGTACCGTTGTTGAAGATGATCGAGTTGGCGATGTTGAGGTTGCCCTCGGCGATCTGGCCGAGGCTCTCTGTGGTCTGAATCCGGACGCCGGAGCGGCCGAAGTTGGAGTAGATCGCACCGACGACGAGGCCGGCGGTGCCGGCGCGCATCCGGGCGCCGGAGCCGTTCTCCTGTCCGGGCTGGTCCTGACGACCGATGAAGGTCATGTTGCGCAGCTGGGGCATCGAGCGCGGGATGTAGTCGAAGCCGAACTCCCAGTTGTCGCACTCCATGCCGTTGTCGCCGTCGTCGCCGCGCTGAATCGCGACACCGTTGTCGATCCGGCCGGTCCAGCCGAGGGTCCAGTCGAAGGAGTCGTCGCGGGCGCCGTACATGAAGGCGTAGGACACGTTGACGGTGCCGCCGAAGAACTCGATGCCGTCGTCCTGGTTGAAGCTCACCTGGACGTGGTCGACCACGGTCCCGCGGCCGACGCCCTGCAGGGCAATGCCGTTGAGCTCGTTGGTGTCGGAGAAGCGGATGCCCGCGAACTCGACCCGCACGTACTGCAGCACGCCCGAGCTGTCGTTCGGGTCGTCGCCGCCGAACGGTCCCGAGGCGCCCTCGCCCTCGGCGACCTCGCCGCCGACCTCGTTGACCGGCGCATTGCCGTTCAGCACCAGGCCGCCCCAGTCACCGGCGGCGCGGCCACCGAGGGGCTGGACCGACGAGAAGATGATCGGCAGCGACGGGGTGCCGGTGGCGAAGATCTTGGAGTCGCGGGTGACCACCAGGGTGCCCTGGTTCTGGGTCGAGCCGAGGATCACCGTGCCGGGCTCGATGAAGAGGCTGGTCGGGATCGGGGCCGGGTCGCCGGTGATCGGGTTGCCGCCGACGTAGACCGGCGCCGAGTCGAGCAGGTAGGCGTTGTTGCTGGTCCAGATCGTGTCCTGGGTGATCGTGCCGCTCACCGTGACGACACCGTCGATATGGCTGTACATGGCGTTGTCGCGGGAGATCACCTTGGCGCCGGTGGCATCGCGGAGCTCGATCACGAACTGGTAGAGGCCGGTGGGCAGCAACGGGGCCTGACCGAGGGCGCCGTCAGTGCCCAGCAGCTGGAGATCGGTCAACGAGGGCGCGTACATCGCCAGCGGCGAGCCCGGGGTGCCGAAGAGGTCGCTGATGGCGCCTCGATCGAGCAGTCCGCTCGCCTGGTTGACGTAGCGGCGCTCCCCGGTCTTCCGGTTCTCCCAGTACAGCCACATCGTCACCGGCGTGCCGTAGCCGTTGCCGTCGATGGTCAGGTACACCGTCGGCCGGTCGCCGCCGGCGTAGGGGTACACGTAGTAGTCCGTCTCCAGCAGCATCGCGGGCCGGTGAGCCACCATCGGCTCGAGCAGGGTGCTCATGGTGGCGGCAGCGGTCGCCGTCACCCCGGCCGGGCGTACCCAGTCAGGGAGCTTGCGCTCGGCGGCGTCGCGCACCCGCTCGGGGAGCTGGCGCGCGGCAGCCGGCGGCCCCACCAGGGTGGCGGCGGACAGGGCTGCGGCGGTGAGAGCAACAGTGACGACTCGTCTCATCGGATGAACCTCCTTGTCGGTTTCAACATCGGTGTGGGCTGCACGCCACGCTGTGTGCGCCGCGGGTCCGGCCCGGGAGCCAGGGTCTGGGAGCGACGTGAAGCCTGTGTGAGCATCAGAAGAAGTTGGCGGAAAGGGACAGACCGACGGTGCGGCCGGGATCCCAGGTCCGCCAGATCTCGCCGCCCTGGGTGTAGTCCCAGGACTCGTCGGTGAGGTTCTGGCCCGAGATCTTGACCGTCCAGTCGAGGTCGAAGACCTTGAAGCTCTGCCGGTAGACGAGGTCCAGGGTGCCGCGCGCGGTTTCGACGATGTCGTCGAGGCCGCTGGTGCCCGCGAACGCAATCTTGTCGCCGGCGAAGTTGTAGAGCACCCGAACCGACGACCGGGCGCTCGCCGGCAGCCACTCGACCACGAAGTTGCCGACGTGGTCCGGCTGGCCCACCAGGGCGCGGTCGAGGTTGGTCTGGATGGTGTTGGAGGTGAGCGAGATCTGAGAGTCGATGTAGGAGTAGTTGAGGATCACCGTGAACGGCTCGAGGGCCTCGGACAGCACGCGGAGGTTGCGCCGGAACTCGAGCTCGACTCCCCTGTTGGAGGCGCTGTCGGCGTTCTGGTAGGTCTGGGTGAGCTGGGCGCCCGAGATCTGGACGGCTTCGATCGGGTTGTCGAAGGTCTTGGAGAAGAGGCTGACGGCGACCACGTCGGCGGCCGCCGGGAACCACTCCCAGCGCAGGTCGAAGCTCTGGATCGAAGCGCTGAGCAGGTCGGGGTTTCCGGTCTGCTCGAAGCCGGCGGCGATGGGCTTGAAGCGGAACGGCGCCAGCTCGCGGAACTCCGGCCGGTTGACGGTCTGGCTGCCGGAGAAGCGCAGGTTCTGCGCGTCCGACAGCTTGTAGACCACCGACAGCGCAGGGAGCCAGTCGCGGTCCTCGACCAGCGAGATGATCGGCTCCATGGTCGGGTTCTGGCGGTTGAGGGTCGTGACCTCGAGATCCGAGGCCTCGTAGCGCACGCCGCCGATCACCCGCCAGCGTCGGTAGGTCCAGTCCATCTGGGCGAAGGCCGCCGAGATCGCGTGGTCGCCGTCGTAGAAGTCCGTCGGCCGGGTGATCTCCTCGAGCTCGAATCCGTCGGGGCGAATGTTGCCGGGAGCCAGAACCTCTTCGGGCGCCATCGTGAGGTCGATGCCGGAGGTACTCCGCGGCCGGAACCGCAGCCGGCGGCCGGCGAAGTCGCGGACGTTGTGGGTGTAGGCCGTTCCGACCTTGAGCGATCCGAAGTAGGCGTCGCCGGACAGGAAGCTGGTCCAGTCGACGGCGAAGTCGTCGACCGTATCCTCCAGGTCGTTGGTGTAGATGAAGAGCGACTGGGCGTTGTCGGTGAGCACGAAGTTGCCGCTGGAGGTGCGGTCGAGGTAGAGCGAGAAGCGCAGGTCCTGGTTGGTGGTCGCCCTGGACGTGGCCGCACGCCACTCGAGCAGCCCGCCGAGCGTGCCGTAGTCGAAGAAGTGCTCCCCGATCAGCTGGAAGGTGCGGGTCTCCTGGTCCTTGTACTCGACCTTGTAATCCCGGATCTCGGCGCCGAAGTCGTTGGAGTAGCCGGATTGCAGCCGGGTCTCGGCGGTCGACAGGTTGGAGAGAATCGACCGGAGCTTGACCTGGTGCCGATCGTTGATGCGGTACGAGAGGCTGCCGGTGAAGCCGGTCTTGACCGTCTCGTTGTCGACGTCGAAGTCGTAGGAGTCCCAGAGACGCTGGTTGTTGGGCTCCGAGGCGCTGAAGCGGTAGAAGTTCTGCTGCTCTTCCTTGGTCCGGTAGTCGTGACCGTAGGTGCCGGATACCACCAGGCCGAGGCGGCCGAAGGTGTTCCCGTAGCTCGCATTGAAGCCGCCGTCCATGGGCGCGTCCGAGGTCGAGCCGGCGAAGGGAAACCTGGCCGCTCCGCCGGCGGCGGTCCACACCGGGCCCGCGGCGAGAATCGCGAGCCCGTACTCCTGCAGCTCGGTCGGGGTGAAGCCCACCCCGGTGAGCGGGTTCTGCCTGACCAACGGCTGGTCGGGGAGGATCGACGGCAGCGGCTGGCCTCCGCTGCCGGAGGTGCCCAGGCCGCCTGCATACTGCCCGAAGGCATCGCCCGTCGTCACGCTGTGGTTCCCGAACGAGAACCCGACCGAAGCGGACTGTTTGGCGGGGAAGTCGAGGGTCTCCATCTCCACCAGCCCGGCGGCAAAGTCGCCCGGCTTGTCGACGGTGTAGGACTTCGAGACCTTGATCGAGTCGAGCAGATCCGCAGGGTAGAGGTCGAGGGGCACGACCCGCTTGTCGAACTCGGTCGAGGGGATCTTGGACCCGTTGAGGGAGGTGTTGGAGTAGCGGTCGCCGAGCCCGCGGACGAAAACGAACTTGTCGTCCTGCAGCGAGATGCCGACCACGCGCTTGACCACGTCGGCGGCGTCGGAGCCGGCGTTCTTGCCGAACTCCTCCTTGCCGATGGCGTCCGAGATCTGAGCGGCGTTCTTGCGTTCGGCCAGGAGGGCGGCCTCGGTGGCGCGCTCGACGTCGGCCGTGACCGTGATCTCTCCGGTGAACGCGGCGCCTCCGCCGGTCTCGTCCCCGGTGGCCGGATCGCCCTCGCCACCGGCCGTGACCTCGCCGGTCACCGCGTCGAAGATCTCGGCGGCCCCGGTCGAGGGCAGCAGCACGACCGCGAAGTCGGCGACCGCGCCGTTGCCGACCACCACGTCGGTCACTCGCTGGGCGTCGAAGCCCTCCTTCGAGACCAGGATGGTGTACGTGCCTGCCGGGGCGGGGCCGCGAAAGGCCCCGCCGAGGTCCGTGTTCAAGCTGAGGTCGGTTCCTTCGATGGCCAGGGTGGCGCCGCGCACCGGTTGCCCGGTGAGGCCGTCGACGACCACTCCCGAGATGGTGCCGTCCGCCCAGACGGTCCCCGCCGCCAGGCACAGCCCGAGGGCGAGGGTCAGCCAACCCGTTTTCACCTTCATGTGCATTGTTCCTCCGTCCGTTCCATGTCCGTGAGTGAAGGGCTGCGGTCGCGGACCGGCCTTCCCAAAACGATCCGCGTGCGCAGGACACACCACCGGTGTGAAGGCTTCAGGGGTCGGAGGTAAAGACGGCGTGAAGGGTTGGGGTCAGTCGGTGGGCTGTGCCCGGGGAGGCTCGATGCCGAGCAGCGAGGCGACCAGGGGTGCGACCGCCATCGCGGGCATCTCGGCCCGGCGCTCGACCGGGACCGCCACACCGCGCGCCAGCAGCACGCCGCACATCGAGTCGTGACCGGAGTGGTAGCCGTGCTGAGCGTAGTAGGTGCTGGGCGCGATCGCCGTCTCGGACAGCGCCGACGAGGCGGCGAAGCCGGGTCTGAGGAGCACCACGAGGTCGCCCGAGCTCGGATGGTCGAGACCTTCCCGTGCGGCCTGGACGCGGTCCAGGATCCGCTCGACCACCGGCGTGCCGTCGACCTCGAGATCGGCGAGGGCTCGCGCGGCGCGGCGCAGCAGCTCCGGGGCTTCGGCCTCGGACACGACGCCGTCAGGCTCGCGCCCGACCAGGCTCAGGTAGAGGTGGGCGGCGCCGCCGGAGCACAGCGCCAGCATCGGGGTGCCGGGCGCGATCCGGCGTCCATCGCCGTCACCGACGGTCGCGACCAGCCCGGCGGCGGCAAGGGCGGTGTTGACGTGCACCACGTCGTGCAACGGAACCAGACCGTGGTCCGACACCACCACCAGGGCGTCCCGCCCGAGGTCGAGAGCGCGTGCGGTGTCGCCGACCGATCGATCCACCGAGCGGCCGATCCGCTTGAGCCCCTCGGCCGCCGCCAGCGCCTTGCCCGGCGACCACGCCCACTGGTTCTGCTCCACCACCAGGCTCGAGTGCTGGTACTCGTCCGGGGTCGGGTGATAGGCCAGCACCAGACCCGCGGGCTCGCTACGGAGCGTGACCTCGACCGCCGCGTCGAGCCAGCGGTCGAGACGCTCCGCCTGCTCGAGGAAGGTGTCGAGGTCGACCCCCTCGAGCACGTCGAGCCACCAGGCGGCGAGCTCGTGCTCGTCGGGAACGCCGGGCCAGGGACCGAGCTCGGACTCGAGCCGGTCGGCGAAGCTCTCCGGGTAGGCGAGGGTGCGCCAGAACCCGCCCCGGTAGAGCCGCAGCGCACCCGTCCGCCGGTCGAGCCGCAGCACCTTGGTCCAGCTGCGGTAGCGGTGAGGCCGCTCGTCCCCCAGCGCCCGGGCGCTGAGGTCGAGCTCGATCCAGCCGAGCTCGGCAACGGCCCGGAAGCCCTCGTCCGCGGGTCCGCGCACCAGGACCGTGTCGTAGCGGGCAACGCCGTCCTCCTCACCGTCCACCGCGGCGAGCTCGAGCTCGATCCGGTCGATCTCGGCGGCCACGACGTCGGCCGTGACCGACCACCCGAGGGCCGGGAGGCCGTCGTGGGAGGGCATCTCGCCGCGCACCACGGCGCTGGCGGCCGACAGCTCGAGCAGCGCGCTGTCGGCGAGCGGGTGCGTGGGCCAGGCCAGGCCGACGTCGCCGGAGCGTTCCGGCGCGGTGCCGTCGGCGCCGGGCCACAGGATCACCGCCGTCGGGACGCCCTGCCGCCGCGCCGCCTGCCACAGGGTCTCGGCTGCGATCGGCGCCGAGTACCCCGACGCGCGCTCGGTGATCGGCGTCCCGGCGATGCGGAACACGTTGGACACGATGCCGTGCCCCGACGGCCAGCGACCGGTCGCGAGGGTGGTGTGGTTGACCGCGGTCAGGGTGGGGGTGACCATGCGCAGCCGCCGCAGCGACAGACCGCTGCGGGCGAGGGCCGCCAGGCCGTCCGGGTCGCGCGCCAGACCGCCCTCGATCCACTGCCAGGCAAGGTCCGCGCCGAGCCCGTCGTAGGAAACCAGCACCACGCGCTCGGCGCGCGGCGCGACCGTCGGGCCCGAGCGGCAGGCGAGACCGGCTGCCAGCAGCCCGGCGGCGACGGCGAGGAGACGCGCTCTCACGGGGCGATGGTAGCGCAACCGGGCCGTCTGCCGGCGGGGTTCCGGGGACGGGCCCGGAGGTGCGGGATCGTGTCGCGTCCCGACACCGCCCCGACTCGCGGTCCCCCTTCCCGCAGCCGACCGCCCCGGCGTGGACGGAATGCGCGGGGCTCGGGCCGCGCGCGGCGAGGTTTCGGGTCGTGCGGCGGGGCGGCACGCGCCCCGTGCTCAGCCTCAGCCGGGTCACCAGTCGGAGACGCTGTGCCGGATGGCGACCTCGAGGCTGGGGCGGCTCTGGTCAGCGGTCGCGATCCGCTCGCCGCGGATCACCAGCGTGGGGATCGGTTCGTCCCCCGCGCCGGCCTCGAAGTCCACCACCGGCTGCAGCTCGAGCTTCGCGAGCACCGTCCGGACCTGCTCGACGAAACGCTCTCGCACCGCGCCCGCGGGCCCGGTGACAGTCACCGCCACTTCCGAGAGGAAGGCGCGAAAGTCCCCGCCCGTGTGGCGCAGGTACTCCCGCCACAGCGCCGTGCGGTAGGCCTCGTCTCGCGGATCCGGGATGTAGTTGCGCTGGGCGAGCTCCGCGTGCATCCGGTCGACGACTGCCTCGCGGTCGGGCGAGCCGACGGCGGCGGCGTGTGCGACCGCCTCCCGGAGGCCGACGAGGCCGACTCTCTGCAGCCCGACGAGGACCGGCGTCACCGCATGGTCAGAGCACCTCATGGTTCGACTCCTGGGCTCAGATCAGGTAGAGCGTCGAGCGAAGGGTCTCATAGACGCCGACGGCGATGAAGACCAGGGCCGTGACGCGCCGCGCCCAGATCGCGAACGTCTGCACCCGGTCGAGCGCCGCCCCCAGCCAGCCCACCCCCAGCGCCACCAGCACGGCGAAGGCGGCCACCGGAAGGGCGGTCCCCACCCCGTAGACCGCCGGCAGGAGCAGCGGCGAGCCGCGCTCGACCGCCATGGGCACCAGCGTGGCGAAGAAGAGTCCTGCCGAGACCGGGCAGAAGGCGAGAGCGAAGACGACGCCGAGCAGCCCGGCACCCCACAGGCCCGCACTGTCGACCCGCCGCTGCAGCCGCTCGCTGACGCCGACGCCGGGCAGCGTCACGGTGAAGACGCCCAGGAGCAGGAGGCCGACCACGACCAGCCCCGGGCCGAGTGCGCGGTGGAAGCCGCCCTGCAGGAAGCTCGAGACCGTGGTCATCGACATCAACGACCACACCGCCGCCGCACCGAGCGCGAGGTAGGTCGCCGTCCGTCCGAGGGTGTACAGCCCACCGGCGAGGAGCGCGCCCCGAGTGCTGCCGACCCGGCCTCCGACGTACGAGATGGCCGCGATGTTGGTGGCCAGCGGGCAGGGGCTGATCGAGGTCAGGATGCCCAGCCACGCGGCGGTGCCGACCGCCCACCAGGTGCCGTCCATCAGCCCTCCGCGAGAAAACGTCGGGTCTCGTCGCGGACGTAGGCGAGGAAACCCTCGCGGCTGCGGACCAGCTGCCAGATCAGGCCGAGGTTGCGCCAGCCCACGACCTCCTCGCCGCGGTAGCGGACCAGCACCACCGCCTTGGAGACCAGCTCGAAGTCGCGAACGAAGCGCGCGTTGTCGGGTTCGTCGACGTTGACCGCACGCCACACGAGTCGTCCCTCGGCGAGCTCGCCCGGGAAACCCTCCGTGATGGCCTCCTCGGAGTAGGCCTCGAGCTTGCGGCAGGTCGCGCACCGGACGTTGCCGTGGAAGTAGTAGGCGACCACCCGGGTCGTGGCGTCGGACGCACCGTCGAGGGCGGGCTCCGCCTCGGCGCCGCCCGGTTGGGCGGCGGCGACCGTACCCGCCGCGACGAGCAGAAGAACGAGGAGGAGCCGGGGCTTGGGCATGGTCGCCTCCCTATGCCAGCAGGTTCTTGATCTCTTCGAGCGAAGGGACCTTGCCGTGGACCTTGAGCCGGCCGTCGACCACCAGGCCCGGGGTCATCATCAGGCCGTAGCTCGCGAACCGGGTGATGTCGGTGAGCTTCTCGAGCTCGTACTCGATCCCGAGCTGGTCGGCGGCCTGCCGGGTCAGGCTGGCGAGGGTTTCGCAGCGCGGGCATCCGGGGCCGAGCACGATGAGCTTCTTCACGTCACACCTCCTATGCGGCGAACCATCCGTAGAGCAGGCCGCTGACGGTGGCCATCACCACCACCAGGCCGACGTAGACCGAGGTCCTGCGCCAGCCGATGACGCTGGCGATCACGATCATGTTGGGCAGCGACAGGGCCGGTCCGGCCAGCAGGAGCGCGAGCGAAGGCGCGGGACCCATGCCGGCCCCGATCAGCCCCTGCAGAATCGGGATCTCGGTCAGGGTGGCGAAGTACATCAGAGCCCCGGCCGCCGAGGCGAAGAGGGTGGCGAGGACCCCGTTTCCGCCCACCGCCGCCTCGATCCAGACCGACGGAATCAGCCCCTCGTGGCCCGGGCGGCCGAGCAGCAGCCCGGCGACGAGCACGCCACCGAGCAGCAGCGGGAGGATCTGCTTCGCATAGCCCCAGCTTGCCCCGAACCACTCACCGAGCTCGCCCCGGTCCCGCGCGGTCACGACCGCCAGCCCGATCACGCCGGCGGTGAACGCCATCGCCGGCTGCTCCGGCCGGGCCAGCGCCAGCAGCGCCGTCGGCAGGCCCACCGCCGCCGCCTTCCAGGCTGCCAGCGTGTACCAGCGGACGAGGACCACGGCCAGCACCACGGCGCTGGCCGAGGTCAGCCACCACTTGGCGCGCCAGATCACGAACCACAGCCCGGCGGGGTCCTCGGGACGCGCCCAGTTGGCGAACACCAGAACCGCCACCTGGGCGGCGAAGAAGGCCGCGGTCTGGCCGAGCGGCCGGACTCCGTCGGGCTCGGGCAGGGCCATGGCGGCGTCGACCCGGTTCTGCTCCGAGCGCCTGAAGATCACCGCCATCAGCCCGCCGACCACCAGGGCGAAGAGCACCGCCCCGACCGCCCTGGCGGCGCCCAGCTTCACCCCGAGCACGCTCGCGGTGAGCACCACGGCGAGCACGTTGATGGCCGGTCCCGAGTACAGGAACGCGGTCGCCGGCCCGAGCCCGGCGCCCATCCGGTGGATGCCGGCGAACAGCGGCAGCACCGTGCACGAGCACACCGCCAGGATGGATCCGCTCACCGAGGCCACACCATAGGCGACGGCCTTCGGCGCCTTCGGCCCCAGGTACTTCATCACTGCGGCCTGGCTGACGAAGCTGGCGATCGCACCGGCGATGAAGAACGCCGGCACGAGGCAGAGCAGCACGTGCTCGCGGGCGTACCACCGGGTCAGGGCGAGGGCCTCGGTGACCGCGCCGTCGAAGCGCGGCCAGCCCACCGGCAGCCAGAAGAAGGTGGCGAACGCGGCCGCCATCCACGCCAGCGGCCTCCACTCGCGCGTCCAGTCGATCACCTCACGCCTCCCGACGCGCAGTCGGAGATACTTGGCACTCTCGTCAATCTTCCCAGACACACACGCCGTTCACGTCCCGTCCGGCGTCTGCACCCGCCGGACCTCCTCGAGCACCGCCTCGACGCAGCCGAAGAAGTTGAGGATGCAGGGCACGCGCAGGCGGTAGAAGACCTGCTGGCCGCGCCGCTCGTCCCGCACCACCCCGGCCTTCTTGAGCACCGCGAGGTGCTTCGACACCGTCGACACGTCGGCGCCGACCATCTCGGTGAGCTCGCACACACACCGTTCGCCGAGCGCGAGCTGGTCGACGATGAACAGTCGCGTCGGGTGGGCGAGGGCCTTCATGACCGTCGCCCGGGCCTCGACCCGGGCCCGCGTTTCACCCTGCAGCCGACGCGGCACTCCCATTACTTGGCAATATAGCCAAATATCTCGAGCTGTCAACCGGCACGGTACGGCGGGGCCACGGTCGGACGATCGGATAGACTCGCCACGGGCTGGCGAGCCCGCGGCAGATGCGCGACGCACAAACGAGGGCAGAGGTCGAGCGGCGAGGAGGAGCCATGAGCGACGGCAACCCGGGGGCGCCACGGCGCAGCAGGCGAGGCGGCCGCCCAAAGGTGACGAGGTGATGCGCCTCGCGCTGGTCGCGCTCTTCGGCGCCTTGGGAGCTCTCGCGCGGTACGGGGTCTCAGGCTGGGTGGCTCGCGCCACCCGGAGCTCGGCGTTTCCCTACGGCACCCTGAGCGTGAACATCGTAGGCTCGTTCGCCCTCGGTCTGCTGATGGGCCTGGCGACCGGGGGCGCTCTCGGTCTGTCGCCTCGGGTCCGCGTCGGCCTCGCGATCGGCTTCCTCGGCGCCTTCACCACGTTCTCGACCTTCTCCTACGAGACCCTCGAGGCGCTGCGGGTCGGCCAGCTCCGGTTCGCCTTTCTGAACGTCGCGGTGAGCGTGGTCGGCGCGCTCGCGGCCTGCTGGCTCGGTCTGAGCCTCGCCGAAAGGGTCTAGGGACGATCGATGACGCACATCCACGGCGACGGCAAGCTGGTCAGGATCTTCATCGGCGAGAGCGATCGTGTGCACGGACGGCTGCTCTACGAGACCATCGTGCTCGCCGCGCGCGAGATGGGGCTCGCCGGAGCGACCGTGCTCCGGGGCGTCGCCGGGTACGGCGCCGATTCGGTGTACCACACCACCCGGCTGCTCCGGCTGTCCCAGGACCTGCCGATCGTGATCGAGGTGGTGGAGATGCCGGACCGGATCGATCCGTTCGTCGAGCGGGTCGAGAACCTGCTCGACGAGGCCAACTGCGGCGGCCTGATCACCCTCGAGCGGGCCGAGGTGATCCGCTACAAGCCCGATCGCTCTCGCTGACAGCTACAGCAGCCGCGCGATCCCGATCAGGTACTTCCCGGCCACGAACAGGATCACCGCCGCCAGCATCCACTTGATGGCCCGCGCCGGGAGGCGCTTCTGAAGCCGGGCGCCGCAGTACATGCCGGCCGCCCCGCCGAGCCCGAACAGCAGCCCGAGGGCCCAGTCGGGGGCCACCGCCAGCTCGGGGTGCAGGGGCGCGATCGCCTGGTAGAAGGCGACCCCTGCGACCGAGGTCACGAAGGTCCCCATCAACGCGGCGCCGGCCACGGTGTAAACCGGCAGCCCGAGCACGGCGACGAAGAAGGGCGCCACGATCGCGCCGCCGCCGATGCCGTAGATGCCGCCGATCACGCCGACCGCGAGGCTGAGCCCGAACACGGTCACGGTGGGAAAGGCGAAGCTCTCGCCGTAGAACTCGTAGGCCACCCGCGTGAGGGTGAAGTCGGTGACCCGGACCGCGGGCGTGCCGGCCACTCCGGCCCGGTGGCCCTTCACCAGCTCGCGGAACCTCGCCTCGGCCGCGGCCGCACCGCCCGGCGGCCCCGCCCCCAGCAGGTCCCGCACCAGGCGGGCGCCGATCCATGCCAGCACCGCGCCGGCAAAGACCTTGAACGCAGTCGGGTCGGGCAGCCAGCGCACCCGGACCACGGCGCCGACGAGCACCCCTGGCAGGGTCCCGACCACCACCACCCAGGTCAGCGGCCACACCATGCGGCCTTCCCGGATGTAGCGCAGGACCCCCGAGGGGATCGCGACCACGTTGAAGAGCTGGTTGGTCGCGCTCACCGCCGGGCTGGTGAAGCCGAGCACGCTCATCTGGAAGGGCAGCAGGAGGAAGGCGCCGGACACCCCGCCGGTCGAGGTCACCAGGGACACCACGAACGCCACCACGGGCGGCAGCCACCACTCGACCTCGACTCCCGAGACGAAGACGAACAACCGGCGCCTCCCGGATCCTCAGTCCCCGGCCGGAAAGCCGCGGGTCGGCAGGCCGGTGCTCGACGCCTGCGCCTCCCCCTCGACCTGCACCGTGGAGTGCTCGATGCCGAACCGGGACCGCAGCTCCTCCCGGACCTGCCACAGCACGTTGTCGGGCGCGCCGGGCCCGGCCACCACGTGGACCGACAGCGCGATGAAGCCGCTGGTGATGGTCCACACGTGGAGATCGTGGATCGCCGCCACCCCGTCGATCGCGACCAGGGCGGCCTCGATCTCGCGGGTGTCGAGGTGCGAGGGCGCGGCCTCGAGCAGCACGTTGACCGCGTCGCGCAGCAGCGACCACGCCGACCACACCACCAGCAGCGCGATCAGCACCGACGCCAGCGGGTCGAGCCAGCGCCAGCCGAAGGCCCAGATCAGGCCTCCCGCCAGGATCGCCTGCACGCTGCCGAGGGTGTCGGTGAGCACGTGCAGCCAGGCGCCGCGCACGTTGAGCGACTCCTCCCGTCCGCCGTGCAGCAGCCACAGGCCCGCCAGGTTGACCACCAGACCGCCCGAAGCCACCGCCAGCATCAGCCCGCCCCGGACCTCGGGTGGCGCCTGGAGGCGCTGCCACGCCTCGCCGAGGATGAAGACCGCGATCACCACCAGAGTGGCGCCGTTGAGCAGCGCCGCCAGGATCTCGGCGCGGTGGAAGCCGAAGGTGTGGGACGCGGTCCGCGGGCGGCGGGCGATCCACATGGCGGCCAGGGCGAGCCCGAGCGAGGCCGCGTCGGACAGCATGTGGCCGGCATCCGCCAGCAGCGCCAGGGAGTTGGCGAGCAGGCCGCCGACCACCTCGGCCACCATGTAGGCGAGCACCAGGACGAGGGTCCACGCCAGTCGCCGCGAGTTGCTCCCGTGGGCGTGGTCGTGGCTCACCGCTGGTCCTCCTCGGGCCCGTCCGCATGGTCGCACAGGTTGCACCGCTTGACGGCGGGCCGGCTTGATTCTACATTTCGCGAGATGACGAAATGAAGACCTCCGACCTCGACGCCGCCGTCAACGCCACCCGCGCCCTCGCCCACCCGGCGAGGATCCGCATCCTGGCCATGCTGCGCTCGGGCGAGCTGTGCGTGTGCCAGGTGACCGCGGTGCTCGGCCTGGCGCCGTCGACCGTCTCGGCCCACCTGCGGGAGCTGAAGCGGGCCGGGCTGGTGGTGGAGCGCAAGCAGGGCAGGTGGGTGCACGTGGGCCTCGCCACCGAGGGCGCGGCGCCGGCCTGGATCGCCTGCGCCCTGGCCCATACCGAGGGCGCCGGTCAGATCGCGGACGATGACCGGCTGGTCGCCGAGCTGCGGCGGCTCCCGGTCGACGACCTGTGCCGGCTCGGGCTCGCCGAGACCCGGCGCCGCCACCGAGGGGAGACGACGGAATGAGCGCAGGACCGGGCGTCACCGGCAGGCTGTCCCTGCTCGACCGCTGGCTGACGGTGTGGATCTTCCTCGCGATGGCGGTCGGCGTCGGCGCCGGCGCCGCCTGGCCCGGGGTTGCGGACTTCTGGAACCGGTTCACGGTCGGCACCACCAACCTGCCGATCGCGATCGGGCTCGTCCTGATGATGTACCCACCCCTGGCCAAGGTCCGCTACGAGGAGCTCGGGCGGGTCTTCCGGGATCTCAAGGTGCTCGCCCTGTCGCTGATCCAGAACTGGGTGGTGGGACCGGTGCTCATGTTCGCGCTCGCCGTCCTGCTGCTGCCCGACAAGCCCGAGTACATGGCGGGCCTGATCCTGATCGGCCTCGCGCGCTGCATCGCCATGGTCATCGTGTGGAACGACCTCGCCTGCGGCAACACCGAGTACTGCGCCGGGCTGGTTGCCTTCAACTCGATCTTCCAGGTCCTGTTCTACTCGGTCTACGCCTACCTGTTCATCACCGTGCTGCCGACCTGGTTCGGGCTCGAAGGCCTCGCGGTCGAGGTCACCATCGGCCAGATCGCCCAGAGCGTCTTCATCTACCTCGGAATCCCGTTCCTCGCCGGGATGCTGACCCGCCTCGTGCTGGTCAAGGCGCGCGGCAAGGACTGGTACCACCGGCGCTTCATCCCCCGGATCAGCCCGATCACGCTGGTTGCCCTCCTGTTCACCATCGTCGTGATGTTCTCGCTCAAGGGCGAGGTGATCCTGCAGCTGCCGCTCGACGTGGCACGGATCGCGCTGCCGCTGCTGATCTACTTCGTCGTCATGTTCCTGGTCTCCTTCGCCATGTCGAAGCGGGTCGGGGCCGACTACGAACGCTCCGCCACGCTCTCGTTCACCGCCGCGTCGAACAACTTCGAGCTCGCGATCGCGGTCGCCATCGCCACCTTCGGGATCCACCACGGCGCGGCCTTCGCCGCCGTGATCGGCCCGTTGGTCGAGGTCCCGGTGCTGATCGGGCTGGTCCACGTCTCGCTCTGGATCCGGCGCAGGTACTTCGCCGAGGAGGCCACGTGAGCGGCCGGCTGCTGGAAGCGCTGGAGGGGTATGCCGACGCCCGGGAGGGCGAGGCCGGGCGGATCCCCGGCCCCCGTCTGGCCGCCCTTGGGTTGCTCGCGGATCACCTCGCCCGCCGACGCGACACCGGCGAGCCGTCGCGCCTGGTCTTCGTCTGCACCCACAACTCCCGGCGCAGCCAGATGGCGATGGCGCTGGCGGCGGCGGCGGCCCACCGCACCCGCCTCGGCGGCGTCGAGGTCTTCTCCGCCGGCACCGAGGCGACCGCGTTCCACCCCAACGCAGCGGCGGCGCTCGTCCGTGCCGGCTTCGAGGTCCAGAGGCTCGACCAGGTTGCCAACCCTCGGTATCGGGTCCGCTACGCCGCCGGCGTACCGCCGCTCGAGGCCTTCTCCAAGACCCTCGACCACCCTGCCCTGCCGCGAGCCGGCTTCGCGGCGGTGATGACCTGCTCCTCAGCCGACGCCGCCTGCCCGGTGGTGGCCGGGGCCGACCTCCGGATCGCACTCACCTATGACGACCCGAAGGCCGCCGACGGCACCGCGCACGAGGCGGCGACCTACGACCGGCGATGCGCGGACATCGCCCGCGAGCTGCTGTGGGCCTTCGCCCGGGCTGCGAAAAAGGCTGAACCACAGAGCTGAACCACAGAGGCACAGAAGCACAGAGGATCACAGAGCCACCACCACCCCGAGACGGAACGGGCAGGGCTCGCTTGCGAGCCCGGCCTGTCCCTCTGGGTGGGAGGGGGACCTCTGTGCCCCTCTCTGTGTCTCTGTGCCTCTGTGGTTGACCTTTCCGCGCGCGTCAGCCGCAGGGCACGACCGCGGCCTCGGGCCAGTCGAGCAGCAGGCGGGAGCGCGCCGCCGCCGCGGCGTCCTCGGTGCTGTAGGGCCCCGCGCGGACTCGCTCGAGGCGCCGCGGCCCCTCCATGACCACCGCCGGCTCGCCGGCGGCGGCGAGCCGCTCGCGGGCGCGACGCGCGTTCTCGATCTCCGAGAAGGCGCCCACCTGGACCCACCAGCAGCCCTCCTCGGGCGGCGGCTCGGGATCGCGGACCACCGGCGCCGGAGGCTCGGGTACGCGCGCTCTCGGCTTCGGCTCGGGCTCGCCCCTGCGGTCGACCACCCGCACCGTGACCGGTGCGATGCCGTCGGCGTCGAGCCCGATCTTCTTCGCCGCGCCGTAGCTGAGGTCGATGATCCGGCCTTCGATGAACGGACCGCGATCGTTGATGCGCACCTCGACCCGGTCGCCGGTGTCGCGTCCGGGTCACCCGCACCACGGTGCCGAAGGGCAGGGTGCGGTGGGCCGCTGAGATCCCGTGCATGTCGTAGACCTCGCCCGAGGCGGTGCGGCGACCGTGGTAGGGCTTGCCGTACCAGGAGGCGATCCCGCGCTCGACCCCCGAGGCGGGGAAGGGAGTCGCCGGCGGCGGCTTGGCCCCACGGTGGGCGCAGCCGGCGGACGCCAGCACGGCGAGGAGCACGGCGACCCGCCGGCGGTCGCGGCGCGGCACCCTCAGACCTCCAGGTCGCGCGCCTCGGGCAGCTCGCCAGCGTCGGCGAGCGCCGGGCGCACGACCTCGGCGAGGAACTCCCGCACCTGCTGCGGCGCCCGGCCGACGAACCTCGCCGGGTCGAGCAGGGCGTCGAGCTCGGTGCGGTCGAGCGGAACCTCGGGGTCCTCGGCCACCAGCTGGAGGAACGGGTTGGCGCCGCCCTCGCCCAGCACCCGGTCCGCGGCGGCCCGCGAGTGCACCCGCAGGCGCTCGTGGACAGCCTGGCGGTCGCCGCCCCGGCGCACCGCGTCCACCAGGATCGCCTCGGAGGCCATGAACGGCAGCTCCTCCACGAGGTTGCGGCGCACCATCGCCGGGAAGACCTGGAGGCCGTCGGCCACGTTGTGGAGGATCCGGAGGATGGCGTCGGCGGTGAGGAAGGCCTCGGGCAGGGCCATTCGCCGGTTGGCGGAGTCGTCGAGGGTGCGTTCGAGCCACTGGGCCGCCGCGGTGTGGGCCGGGTTGGCGGCGAGCGAGATCAGCCAGCGGGCGAGGGCGGTCACCCGCTCCGAGCGCATCGGGTTGGCCTTGTAGGGCATCGCCGAGGAGCCGACCTGGCCGTCCGCCATCGGCTCGCGCAGCTCCTTGAGCCGCGCCAGCAGCCGCATGTCGGTGGCCAGCTTGGCGGCCGACTGGCCGATCCCGGACAGGGCGTCGAGCAGGAAGGCGTCGACCTTGCGCGGGTAGGTCTGGCCGGTCACCGGATAGGTGTCGGCGAAGCCGAGCCGCCTCGCGACCCGCCGGTCGAGCTCGCGCACCTTGTCGTGGTCGCCGTCGAAGAGCTCGAGGAAGCTGGCCTGGGTGCCGGTGGTGCCCTTGACGCCGCGCAGCCTCAGCCGTGCCGCGCTCGAAGCGCAGCCGCTCGAGGTCGAGCAGCAGGTCCTGGATCCACAGGCAGGCCCGTTTGCCGACCGTGGTCGGCTGCGCCGGCTGGAAGTGGGTGATGCCGAGCGTCGGCTCGTCGGCCCAGCGCTCGGCGAACGCGGCCAGCGCCGCGACCACCGCCAGCAGCCGCCGGTCGACCAGGTCGAGGGCGTCGCGGGCGATCAGCAGGTCGGCGTTGTCGCCGACGAAGGCGGAGGTCGCCCCCAGGTGGAGGAAGGGCCGGGCCGCCGGCGCGCGGTCGGCGTAGGCGTGCAGGTGGGCCATCACGTCGTGTCGGGTGCGTCGCTCGTACTCGCGCACCCGCTCGAGGTCCTCCTCGTTGACCTCCAGGTGGGCCCGCAGCTGCTCGAGAGCCTCGGCGGGGATGCGGGATTCCGAGCTCGCGCTCGGCCTCGGCCAGCGCCAGCCACATCCGCCGCCAGGTCGAGTAGCGGTGACGGGGCGAGAAGAGGCGGAGCATCTCGGGCGACGCGTAGCGGCCGGCGAGCGGGTGGTCGAAGCCGTCGAGCTGGGCCATGGAGCCTCCCGAGCGGAGTATAGCGAGCCGGAGCAGGAGGAATACCACGGAGGCACGGAGGACACAGAGCAGTCACAGAGCCCCCACCGCACCCACGGACGGAGCTCTTCTCTGTACCTCCGCGGCTTCCTGCCGTCCCGGCGTATGATGGCGCGCATGCTGCGCGTGACCTCAGAGATCGGCCGTCTGCGCCGGGTGCTGGTCCACGAGCCGGGTCCCGAGGTGGACCGGATGGTGCCGGCGATGATGGAGGAGCTGCTCTTCGACGACATCCTCTTCGGCGACGGCGCGCGGGACGAGCACCGCCGCTTCCGCCGACTGCTGCAGCTGGTCGGGGTCGAGGTGCTCGAGGCCCGCGACCTGCTCGAGGAGACCCTCGCCGACGAGCCGTGGCGCGCGACTGGCTGCTGGAGCTTCTCGCCGCCCGAGGCTGCCGCACGGGCTGCGATCGCCGGCTCGCGAGCCTCGTCGGCCGACGACCTGCGCCGCGGCCCTGGTCGCGGGCCTGCCGCCGCGGACCTGGCCCGCGCGGCGTCGACGTCGGCAGACCTCTTCGAGCTCCCGCCGCTGCCCAACTGGTGCTTCCAGCGCGACCCGCAGATCGTGCTCGGCGACGGTGTCGTGATCTCCGCGATGGCGACCCCGGCGCGCTGGCGCGAGGGTCTGCTCGCGCGGCCATGTTCCGCTTCCACCCGACTCTGCGCGGCGCGCCGAGTGCTGCTCGACCCGCTCGCGTCCGGACCGCGGCGCCACTCGCCTGCTCGGCCTCCACCGGCCGCGCCTCGAGGGCGGCGACGTGCTCGTGCTGTCGCCCGACGTGGTCGCGGTCGGCTTGTCCGAGCGCACCAACCGAGGTCGGCGATCGAGCTGCTCGCCGAGGCCCTCGCGCGTCGCGAGGACGGTCCGCGCTGGCTCGAGATCGTGCGAGCTCCCGCAGCGCCGCGCCTACATGCACCTCGACACGGTCTTCACCCCGTCGATCGCGACGCCGGCCTGGTCTTCCCGCCCGGTGATCTCCGGCCGACGGCCCCGAGGCAGCCGCGGTCTACGAGATCGACCTCCACGCCGACGACCCGACGCCGCGTCCACCGCGGCGACCTGCTCGCGGCGCTCGCCGCGCGCGGCCTCGACCTCGAGCCGATCCCCTGCGGCGGCGGCGACCCGATCGCCCAGCAGCGCGAGCAGTGGACCGACGGCGCCAACGCCTTCGCGCTCGCGCCCGGGGTGATCACCCTCTACGACCGCAACCTCGCCACCGCCGAGGAGCTCGACCGCGCACGGCTTCCAGCATCGTCGACGCCGAGGACGTGCTGCTCGGCCGCGAGGAGGTCGACCTCGACCGAGCCCGGCCGCGTCTGCATCCTGCTGCCGACCCACGAGATCTCCCGCGCCCGCGGCGGCCCCCACTGCCTGACCCACCCGCTCGTGCGCGACGACCTCGCCTGAGGGGAGAGGGAACCACAGAGGCTCAGAGGCACAGAGAGCCCCCTCCCGCCCCGATCGCCGAAGGGGTCGCAGCAGAGCTCTGTGCTCCTCTGTGCCTCCGTGCCTCTGTGGTTTGGTCCCCTCACGGGGGCAGGTAGGGTGACCAGGCGGCGAAGCTGCGTGCGGCCCACAGCATCCAGAGGTGGACCGCGACCGCCAGGCCGACCAGCGCGGCGGGGACCAGCGGCGGTCGGCGCCGCACGCCGAGCACCGCGGCGAGAAGCAGGAAGGGCAGGAAGTCGAGCGCGAAGCGCGGCCCGAGCTGGGCGTAGCCGGTGTTGACGTAGAGCAGACTCGGGATCGCCGCCAGGGCAGCCCCGAGCCAGCACCACGCGGCGAGCCTCCGGGCGCGAGGGCGGTCGGGACGCACGAGCGGCAGCAGCGCGGCCAGCGCCCAAGGGGAAACCAGCCACAGGGCCATGCCCCGCACGTCGGGCACCAGGTACGGCGCCACCGGAACCCTCTTCGGCAGGCCGCCGAGCAGATACCCGAGGTTGCGCGGCAGCCAGTGGAGAGAGAAGGCGCCGTGGGCCGCGACGTCCGCCTTGAGGTGGGGCAGGTGCTCGGCGAGGTCGTAACCGGCCGCGAACGGCGAGCCGAAGCGGGCGAGGTTGAGCGCCAGGTAGACCACCAGGGGGAGGATGGCGCCGGCGACCGCGAGCCCGGCCCGCCATCGCCGCCCGGTGAGGCCGGCGAGGGCCGGAGCCGCCAGCACCGCCGCCTGGCGGGCGAGGGCGGCGAGGCCGAGCGCGAGACCGCCCGCGAACGGTCGGCGGCGGCCGAGCACGAGCCAGAGTGCCGCCAGCGTCGCCGCCACCGCGAGCACGTGGGCCGAGTGGTAGGTGTCGTGGAGGGCAGTCGCCGGCAGCAGGCCGCTGCCGGCGCCGAGGGCGACCGCGGCCCAGGTGCCGGACGCCGGACCCCCGAGGCGGTCGCCGAGCCTTCCCGCCAGCCACAGCGCGGCCAGCGCCGCGGCGAGAACCATCAGACCATAGGCGAGGTCAGCGTGCGAACCGGCCGCGAGGGCGACCGCCGCCACCGCCACCGGCAGCGGAGGAAACGGCGAGGTCCAGCGCTCGCCGACCCGGGCGAGGTCGTGGGTGGTCGTCGGCGCGGCGATCCAGACCGTGCCGGAGACCAGCGCCCTGGCCTGGTCGAAGTGCTGCGGGTTGGCGGGTGCGTCGAGCCCCGGCAGGGCGAAGGCGACCATGAGCAGGGCGATCGCGCACCGCGCCAGCCGGTGGCGGGCGGCGGAGCTCACGTCGGCCCACCCCAGGCGGGGGAGTCCGGCGGGTAGTCCCGGTAGCGCCAGCGGTCGTGAAACCAGAGCCACTGCTCCGGCCGCTCGCGGATCGCCGCCTCGGTGACCGCCAGCAGGTGAGCGGTCAGGCCGACGTCGTTGCGCTCCTGTTCCGGGACGTCCTCGGCCCGGATCGGCGGGCCGAAGTACACCGTGTAGCGCGCCGGACCCTCCCACAGGCCCCACAGCGGCACCACCGGGGCCCCGGTCTTCAGCATGAACCGCGCCAGAATCGGGTGGGTGGGCGCCGGCCGGCCGAAGAACGGCACCTGGATCGCCATCCGGGGCAGCGCCCTCTGGTCGATCAGGATCCCGATCACGCCGCCCTTCTGGAGGGTCGTCAGCAGGTCCCGCGTGACCCGCTTCTTGCCCAGCGACCGGTTGCCGAACAGCGATCGCAGCCGATCGAGCTCTCGATCCAGCAGCGGGTTGTCGAGCGGCCGGTTGACGAACGCCAGCCCCTTCGGCGCCTCGAGCCCGGCGATCAGGCCCGCCACCTCCCACGAGCCGAGGTGAGCCGAGAGCACGAACGCACCGCGACCGTCGGCCAGCGCGGCGTGGAGGTTCTCCGCGCCCACCACCTCGGTCTCGGCGAGCAGGTCCTCGGGCGTGGCGCCGTGCAGCCGCAGCGCATCGAGGGCGATGCGGGCGAAGTGCCGCGCGCACGCCACCCCGAGCCGGTGGCGGGCAGCCGCGTCCAGCTCCGGCATCGCCAGCTCGAGGTTGCGCTCCAGGACCCGCCGCCGCGGCCGGTCGACGGCGAAGTAGACGGTGCCGAGCACCGTCCCGAGGCCGGCAAGCGCCCGCGGCGGCAGCAGGCGTGCGAGCGCGCGCGCCACCCGGTAGGCCTCGAACTCGAGCCGGTTGCGCAGCCGCGAACGTTGCTTCGGCACCTCAGAGCTCCTCGCTCAACGACCACAGGTCGAGCCAGTCGCCGGCCACCGGCTCGAGGGCCGACTCCACCACCCACACCGGAGAGCCGGCCGGGAGCTTGACCGCGTCCTTGGCGGTGGTCGCGGCGACCGCGTCGAGCCGGCGGGCCTCCTCGACCAGGGCCGCCGGCTCGCCCTCGCGGTACCGGTGGTGGTCGGGAAACCAGCGCCGCGCGACCAGCGCCGCCCCGGCCCCGGCGAGCAGCTCCGCGAAGCCCTCGGGGCGGCCGATCCCGGCGAACGCGAGCAGCCTCCGGCCGGCGAGCGTCTCGGCGCCGACCACGCCCTCGGGCGTCACCACCCGGCGCACCACGAGCCGGGCGCCGATCACCGGGATGCCGGGCGCGTGGCGTTCGACCTCGCCCCGGACCGCACCGAGCACCGGCCCGGCGACGGGGGGCAGCTTGGTCACCACCACCGCGTCGGCCCGGGCGAGCCCGTCGAGGGGCTCCCGCAGCCGGCCGCGGGGCGGCATCCGGCCGCCGCCCCAGGGGTCGCCGGCGTCCACCGCCACCAGGTCGAGGTCCCGGGCCAGCCGCAGGTGCTGGAAGCCGTCGTCGAGCACCACCACGTCGGCGCCCTGCCTCAGCGCCTCGCGCCCGCCGCGCACCCGGTCGGCGTCGACCACGATCGGCACCCCGGGCAGCCTCGCGGCGAGCTCGAGGGGCTCGTCACCGGCGCGCTCCGGGGCAGGGAGCGGTCCGGCCCGACCAGCACCTGGGGCTCGCGCTCGCGGCGGCCGTAGCCGCGGGTCAGCACCGCCGGCCGCCGGCCGCGGCGGATCAGGTCGCGCACCAGCGCGATCACCAGCGGGGTCTTGCCGGTGCCGCCGAAGGTCAGGTTGCCCACCGAGACCACCGGCAGCGCCAGCCGCTCGGTGCGGACCCAGCCCTGGCGGTAGGCGGCACGCCGCAGCCGCACCGCCCCCGACCACAGCGGACCCAGCGGCAGCAGCAGGGCCTCGACCGCGGTCACGGCCCGCCCGCCAGCCCGAGCAGGGCCTCGACCGTGCGCGCGGTCGCGCCGCGGTTCCCCTCCACCACCCGCCAGGCGGCCTCGCCCGCGGCGTGCGCGGTTTCGGGCTGCGCCAGCCAGGCGCGCACCGCCTCGCCGAGCTCTGACCCGTCGGCCACCACCCGGGCCGCCCCGGCGGCGGCGAGGTCGTCGTAGACCTCGCGGAAGTTGTGCACGTGGGGCCCGGTCAGCACCGGCACCCGCCACACCGCCGGCTCGAGCGGGTTGTGACCCCCGGTCGGGACCAGCGAGCCGCCGACGAAGGCGAACGCCGCCAGCGCATAGGCGCGGCCGAGCTCGCCGATGGTGTCGAGCAGCAGCACCTCTGGCGCCGGCGGCGCCGCGTCGAGCCGGCTGCGCCGGACGAAGGCGAGCCCGCGCGCGGTGAGCGCGGCGGCGGCGGCCTCGAAGCGCTGCGGGTGGCGGGGAGCGAGCACCAGGAAGGCCCCCGAGCCGGCGACCGCGTCGAGCACCGCCCCCTCCTCGCCGTCCATGGTCGAACCCGCCACGATGACCGGCCGGCCCGCGGCCAGCTTCCGGGCGAGCTCGGCCCACGCGAGCGGCTCAGGCGACGGGGTCGAGATCGTACTTCACGTTGCCGGCCACCCGAACCCGGTCGGCCGGCACCCCGAGGGCGACGAAGCGCTCGGCGTCCGCGGCCTCCCGCGCCAGCACCAGGTCGAGGGGTGCGAGCAGCGATCTCAGGATCCACCGCACCCTCCGGTAGCGGGCGAAGGAGCCCGGCGAGAGGCGGCCGTTGACCACCGCTGTCGGGCACTCCGCGCTGGGCCGCCTGGTGGAGCAGCTCCGGCCACAGCTCGGTCTCCACCACCACCACCGCCCGGGGCCGGGCGTGCGTCGAGCACCCGGCCGACCGCACCCGGCAGGTCGAGCGGGCACGGGTGGACGACCGCCAGCGACGACACCGTGCGGTGGGCGAGGCCGAGCCCGGTGGCGGTGGTCGTGGTGAGCAGCGCCGGCGTGCCGGGAGCGCGCTCGGCCAGCTCGGCCAGCAGCCGGCGGGCGATCTCCACCTCGCCCACCGAGACCGCGTGCAGCCACAGCCCGCCAGGCTCGACCGGCGGCAGGTCGCGGCCGAAGCGGGTCGGCGAGCGGCGGCCGCGCCTTGCCGGTCGTCCGGTCGCGGGCCAGCAGCACCGGCCCGACGAGGCGGCAGCGCGCCGTGCAGCAGCACCCGATACAGCCAGAGGCTCGCGCCGGCCATCCCGGGCAGGATGAACCACCGGCCCGAGGCCGGGTCACGCCAGCGGCGCGGTCTCGACCTCCCCTCGGGGCACGATGAAGGTCCCCGCCTGGCGCGCCAGGGCCTCCTTGAGGTGCTCGGCGTCGGTGATCAGGACCTCCTTGCCGGTCGCCTCGACGAACTCGATGCGCGGCGCGGATCTTGGGCCCCATCGAGCCGGGCGGGAACTGGTTGCTGCGTCGAGCATCTCCTGGGCCCTGGCCACCGGCAGGTCTGCGCAGCCAGCGCTGGTTGGGGCGGCCGAAGTTCTCGGCCACCTGCGGCACCTGGGTGAGGACGATGAACAGCTCGGCGTCGAGCTCGCGGGCGAGGATCGAGGCGATGTAGTCCTTGTCGATCACCGCCTCGACGCCGCGGTAGTAGCCGCCGACGTCCTGGTAGACCGGGATGCCGCCGCCGCCGCCGGCGACCACCACCGCGCCGTCGTCGACCAGCGCTTGCGCAGCATCCGGTGCCGAGGATGCGCTGTGGGCGGCGGCGAGGCGACCACCTTGCGCCAGCCGCGGCCGGCGTCCTCGACCATCTGCCAGCCCTGCTCCTGCATCAGCAGGTTGGCGCGGTAGGCGGTGAAGTAGGGCCCGACCGGCTTGGACGGGTTCTCGAACGCCGGGTCGTCGCGGTCCACCTCGACCTCGGAGAGGACCGTCGCGATCGGCTTGTCGAGCTGCTCCTCGTTGAAGCGGTTGCGCAGCTGGTTGGCGAGCATGAAGCCCATCGAGCCCTGGGTCTGGGCGACGCAGACGTCGAGGGTCTGGGGCGGGATCTTGGTGATCGCCTCCTCGACCTGGATCATGATGTTGCCCACCTGCGGGCCGTTGCCGTGCACGATCACCAGCTCGTAGCCGCGGTGGATGATCTCCACCAGCCAGCGGGTGGCCTTCCACGCCAGGGTGAACTGCTCCTCCTGGGTGCCGTGGTCCTGGGGCCGCAGCAGCGCGTTGCCGCCGAAGGCGATCACCGCCACCGGCTTCTTGGCCGGGGCCAGCTCCTGGATCCGGGGCTGCTCGGTCTGCTTCGCCTGCTTGACCTTCTTCTCGCCCATGGTGCCTCCGCTGCCGCCCGCTGCGGGAAACCGCGATTGTGAAACGACGCACGTGGCCTGTCAACACGATGGCTTCCGGCGTCCGGAAGCCATCGTAGGAGGCCACGGGAAGATCGGACCTTTGAGGATCTCCTGGCGGCGAGGGCCGATGGAGGTGTGACGGAGGCCAGGTCCGTACAATTGGGGGGTGCGGACGACTGTCGGACGGTTCGGGGCGCCGGTGCTGGTCGGCCTGGCGGCGGTGGCGTTGGTGCCCTCGGTGCTGCGGCCGGGCGAGCTGCTCGTCTTCCGCGACCTGCTCGACTTCTTCTACCCGCTCAAAGTGCACTTCGCGCGTTGCCTCGGCGAGGGTGCGATTCCGTTCTGGAACCCGTGGACGCTCGGCGGCGAGCCCTTCTTCGCCAACCTCATCGCCCAGGTGCTCTACCCGCCCAACTGGCTGTTCGCAATGGTGCCCGGGACGGCCTGGGCGCTCTCGCTCTTCACCGCGCTCCACCTCGCGTGGGCGGGATGGGGAACGCTCGCCCTCTCCCGGCGGCTCGGCGTCGGTCGGCCCGCGGCGCTGGTCGCCTCCGCGGGCTTCATGGCGGGTGGCTACCTGCAGTCGCTGGTCGACCTGTCGAATCAGCTCTGCACCGAGGCCTGGCTGCCCTGGACCTGCCTCGCCGCGGTGGCCTGGGCCGCCACCGGCAGCCGCCGCGCCCTCGCCGCCTGGGCCGCGACCGCGGCGATGTCGCTCCTCGGCGGTGCGCCCCAGGTGGCGGTGGTGGGCGGCGCGCTCTCCGTCGTGCTGGCGGCCGCCGGTGGCTGGACCGAGGCGCCTTCACCCGCCCGGCTGCGGCGCGCGCTGGGCGGCGGGCTCGCGGTGGCGGTGCTGGTGGCGGCCAGCTGCGCGCCGGTGCTCGGCCCCTTCGCCGGCATGGTCGGCCGCTCCGACCGGGTCGGGACCGAGCCCTATGCGGCCGGCGGTGCGGGCGGCCTCGATCCCGGTCGACTCGACGCCCTCGTCAGGCCCCCGACCGGCCCCTTCTCCGGGCCGTCCGGGAGCTACGTGCGCTCGATCTACCTCGGCGCGACGCCGCTGCTGCTGGCGCTCGTCGGCTCGCTTCGCCGTCGGCGCACCTCCCGGGCCCTGCTCGCGGCGACCTTCGTGTCGGTGGTCCTCGCCGCCTCGCCCTCCCTGCCCCTGCTGGGCCCGGCGGTGGCGGCGGCTGCACCTTGGCTGCGCTACCCGTTCAAGTACTTCGCGGCCGCCGCGCTCACCCTCCCCCTGCTCGCCGCCGGCGGCCTCGAGCTCGCCCTGGAGCGCGGCGCCGGCCGCCGGCGCCGGCTCGCTCCGGTGCTGGCCGCCGTGCTCGCGGTCGCGGTCCTCGGCGACCTCGTGCACCACCACCGCACGCTCCACCTGGCGATGCCTGCCGCGGGCCTGCTGACCGCGACCCCTGCCATCGAGTGGCTCGCCGCCCACACCGCCCCCGACGGGCCCCGGCTCCACACCCTGCCGCTGACCCAGGAGCGCTTCGACCGGCGAGCAGGCAGAATCGTCGGCGGCGACCTCGCCGGCGCGGTCCGCGAGCGGGTCGAGCTGCTCGAGGGCGGCCTGCCCGCGGTCTTCAAGATCGCCGCCACCACCGGCGGATCGGCCCTGCCCGACCGCCTCCAGTCCGGGCGGCTGGAGCTCGCGGACGGACCGATGCCACCCGAGGTGCAGGTCGAGCTGCGGGCCGGCTTCCTGCTGGTGGAGGCGGACCGGGAGCTGCCGCTGCTGCCGATCCCGCTTGACGGAGGGGCCGCACGGCTGTACCGGCTGCCGGTGCTCGAGCTCCTGCCCCACCGGACCTGGCACGGACCCAATCGCTGCATCGGGCCGCCGGGGCTGCCCGCCCCGTCCGACGACCCCGGCTGGCGGGAGGACCCGCCGGGCGCCTGGACCTACCGCCCGCCGGGCCTCGTGGGCTGGTCGCTGGTCGGGCTGGTCGGCTGGCTGGCGGTCGCGGGGCTGGCGCTGAAGGGACGGCGGCCTCGGAGGACCGATGGGGAGGTCCCACGCTGACGAACCGGGCGGTTCTCCCCGGCGTCTTCGGGGCCTTCGCCGCGACGCGGGTGGGGAGTGAGGTGTGGTCCTCGTGGTCAGCCTGACCGCCCTGGACTCGGGAAGCAGACGCGGTCGCAACGTGTTCCCCGACTCGTCATGCCCCCCACAGACCATCCTCGTCGTCTCCGCCTCGCCGCATGGCTCGGGCCCGTGGTGGCCCTGGTCGGGCTGGTGACCTACTTCACCCTCGCGGTCCGGGTGCCCTTCCTCAGGGACACCGCGATCGTCAACCTGGCCCTCGTGCTGGTCGGCCTCGGCCTGTCGGTCTGGGCGCTGTGGGCGCGGCGCGGGTTCTGGCGCGTCACCGGCACGGTGCTGTCGCTGCTCTTCGCCGGCCTGCTGTCCTTCTATGTCTTCTCGCTCTCCGCGAGCCTGCCCGACACCGCGGGCGTGGTCGCGGTCGGCGAGACGGCGCCCCCCCTCTCCCTCTCCGACCACGAGGGCCGCGTCGTGTCCCTCGCGGACATGGCCGGCTCCGGCGTGGTGGTGGTCTTCTACCGCGGCTTCTGGTGACCCTTCTGCCTGTCGGAGCTGCAGGGTCTGCAGTCGCGCATCCAGGACATCAGGGCGGCCGGGGCGGAGGTGCTCGCGATCTCCGTCGACCCGGTGGAGAAG
The DNA here is from genome assembly GCA_963714745.1 of uncultured Acidobacteriota bacterium. GTDB lineage: Bacteria > Acidobacteriota > Thermoanaerobaculia > Thermoanaerobaculales > Sulfomarinibacteraceae > CAVQPK01. The sequence goes on along the minus strand of CAVQPK010000002.1, from coordinate 1,265,821 downwards.
AACCGCGAGGTGGTGGCCAAGCTCGGCCTCGACTTCCCTATCCTCTCCGACGCGGATCGCCAGGCGATCGCGGCCTTCGGGGTGGTGCACACGGCCGGCGGCATCGGCGGTGTCGACATCGCGCGCCCCGCGACCTTCGTGATCGGCCCCGACGGCGTCGTCCGCTGGCGCAGCCTGACCGAGAACTGGCGGGTCAGGGTGCGGCCTGAACCCGTGATCGACGCGATCCGCGCCCTGCGCTGAGGCAGAACCCGACCTGGAGGCGCCCGTGCTCGAACGCACGACCGGCTTCATCCTCGCGGCGGCGACCCCGGCCCGGCTCGGGCTCGCGGTGCTGGCGCTGGTCATCTTCTCGGCACTGCTCTTCGGACCGCTGTCGCCCTGGGCCGCGGTCAGCGCGGCCGCCGGCGGCATGCTCCCCGAGGGCCGGCCCGGCGTGGATGCGGTGCGCGTGCTCGACGCGGTCGACCGGATGGCGCCCGACGGCCGTCTCGGGTACCTCGCCGTGCAGGCCCTCGACGTGCCCTTCTTCATCGCGCAGAGCGCGGTGCTCGCCCTGCTGCTCGCCCTCGCGCTCCTGGCCACCGGCCGGGAGAGAACGGCGCTCAGGTGGCTGCTCGTGCTGCCGGTGGTGCTGGTCGTCGTCGAGGTGCTGGAGGACCTGGCCCTGGTGGTGATCACCCTCGCGCACCCGGCCAGGCCCGAGGCTCTCGCCACGGTCGCCGGCGTGCTGACCACCACCAAGCTCGGCCTCGCGTTCCTGCTCCTGCCGCTCGCGCTGCTCTCGCTCCTGATCTGGCTCGGGGTGGTGATCGCGCGCCGACTGCGGTGAACGGGAGCCGGGATCTCAACCCGCGAGCAGCGCCTCGAGCCGGTCGAGGCAGCTCGTCCAGCCCTGCTCGTGCTCGGCCATCGCCTCAGCGCTCGGGAACAGGTCGTGCACCATCGTCAGCTCGGTGGCCCCGTCCCGATCGTGCAGCTCGATGGTGATGACCGTCTCGCCGACGTCGTGCTCGGGCTCCTCCCAGCTCCAGGTGTAGCGCAGGCGCCGGGGCGGGTCGATCTCGAGGTAGGTCCCGAAGGCGTTGAAGGTCGCCCCTTCGGGCTCGTGCATGCGCAGCCGGAAGCGGCCGCCGACCTTCAGGTCGACCTCGACCCGGGACAGGGTCATGCCCTCGGGCGCCGACCACCGGGCCATCTGCTCGGGCACGGTCAGGGCGCGGAAGACCGCCTCGCGGTCGGCGCGGATCAGTCGCTTCAGGGTCAGGGTGTTGGTCGTCGCGGTGGTCATTCGTCCTCCTGCTCTCGGTTCTTCTCGTCACGGCCTGCGCCGTGCTCGGTTACCAGATAGCTCGACAGGGCGTCGAGCCGGCCTTCCCAGAACTGCCGGTAGCGCTCGACCCAGTCGGCGGCCTCGCGCAGGGGCTCGGCGTCGAGCCCGCAGCGGCTCACCCGCCCGTCGCGGCTGCGCGCCACCAGGCCGGCCCGCTCGAGCACCCGCAGGTGCTTCGAGATCGCCGGCCGCGACACCTCGAACGGCGCCGCCAGCTCGCCCACCGTGGCCTCGCCGCGGGCCAGCCGGGCGAGGATCGCCCGCCGCGTCCCGTCCGCCAGGGCGCCGAAGATCAGGTCGAGCTCGCCATTGGTAACCATCTGGTTACCAATGTAGGGCGAGAGAGACTGGATGTCAAGACTGTGGTGGCTGGTCGTCGATGGGCAGTACGACGGCCGTCAGACCCAGTCGTCGATCTCGAACCCGGTGGCGAACGGGTTCACGAAGCGCACCCCTTCGACGACCATTCCCGACGGCACGTCCTCGGTGAGGATGGCCTCGATCGCGATCTCGCCGTCGCCGAGGATCACGAGCTGCTCGACACCGTCGGAACCCCTCGCGAGCAGCTGCTCACGCAGGAGGTGCGGCCGCGTCGTCAGCTCACGACACCTCGGCGCCCTCGCGGGGATGACGGTGAGCTCTACGGGCTACCGGGCGGAGCAGGCCACGACCCGCGGGTCGGTGGCGATGCGCTCGCGGTGCTCGGCCAATGCGGGTGCGAGCCGTTCGACGAGGTCGGTCGGGACGTGGTCCAGCACACCCCTGGCCAGAGTCCTGGTCTCGACGAAGACCTTGAGGTCGGCGACGGTCAGGCGAGCGTCCGCGAAGTACTCTCCCCCACCGCGGGCGAGCAGCGCATCGAGGCCCTTGAGGTAGGTCGCGAGGCGACCCCTGACGAGCTCCTCTCGTGCCTGCTTCATGGCCTCGCCCTTGAGACCGAAGGTCCTGCCGACGGCATGGTTCAGGTCCTCAACGGCGCCCATCGCCTCGTCGCAGTACAGCGCCTGCAGGTCGTCGGTGGGGTAGAGGTCCGCCAGCTTGCCCACGTAGCGGAGCATCGAGTTGGACTGAGTGACCTGCTGGCCGTCGATCTCGAGCACCGGCAGCGCATGGAACCGGAACGACTCCCGCGCCTCCCGAAACTCCGGGCCCTTCAGCCGGACGTCCTCGAACTCGATGCCGCCGAGACGAAAGGCGAGCCGGATCGGCTCCCCCCGGCCGCCGTCGATGTCGAAGTAGGTGAGCTTGAACCTGGTCATGATGCGCCGTCTCCCTTCGGGCTGAGCGGCCGCAACCGCTCCAGCCGACACCTGTCAACGTCGGACGCCTGCGGAACATTCGCGAGCCCGCGGGCACCCGGGGAAAAGTGCGGGTCAGGGTTTCGGCTCGAGCACGAGCACCCGCTCGCAGCCGGCGAGGTCGCGAATCCGGCGGGCGACGCCGAGGCCGGCGTCGCGGGCGGCGTCGGCGACCGCGTCGGCCTGGTCCTCGCCGAGCTCGAGCACAGCGCCGCCGCAGGCGCGCAGCACTCGCGGCAGGTCGGCGACCAGCCGCCGCACCAGGTCGAGGCCGTCCGGGCCTCCGTCGAGGGCCGAGGCGGGGTCGCGGCGGACCTCGACCGGAAGGGCGGCCATCTCGGGGGAGGGGATGTAGGGCAGGTTGGCGACCACCAGGTCCCAGGGAGGTCCGACTGCGGTGGTCAGGTCGGCGCGGGCGAAGCCGACCCCCGGCGCGTGCCGGGCGGCATTGGCGCGTGCGACCTCAAGCGCGGCCAGCGAGCGGTCGACGGCGGCGACCCGCCAGCGCGGCCGCTCGGCGGCCAGGGTGACGGCGAGGCAGCCGGAGCCGGTGCCGACGTCGAGCACCCGCGAGGTGCCCGACAGCGGCAGGGAGAGGGCGGCCTCGACGATGAGCTCGGTCTCCGGCCGCGGCACCAGCACCGCCGGCGAGACCCCGAAGCTGCGGCCCCAGAAGACGCACTCGCCGGTGAGGTGCTCGGCCGGCTCGCCGGCCGCGCGGCGGTCGAGCCAGGCCGCGAAGCGGGCGGCGACCTCGGCCGGCACCTGCTCCTCGGAGTGGGCGAGCAACCAGCTCTCCCGACGGCCCCAGGCCGCCGACAGCAGCCACCGCGCCTCACGTGCCGGGTCGGGAATCCCCGTCCGCCGCGGCAGCCGGTCGCGCGCGTCCTGCAGCAGCTCGGCGGCGGTCATCGGAGAAGAACCACAGAGACACAGAAGCACAGAGAGGAGCACAGAGCCAGTTTTCCGGGCTCGGCCTCGCGCCTCGGCGCGAAGCCGAGCCCGGTCCTCTGGGTGGGCGGGCGGCTCTGTGATTCTCTGTGCCTCTGTGTCTCTGTGGTATTCCCCCTCACGCGCTCTCCACCTCGGCCTTGAGGCGTTCGCTCTGGTCGTGGGCGACCAGCGGCTCGATCAGGAGGTCGAGGTCGCCGTCGAGGACCGCCTGCAGGCGGTGCACGGTGAGGCCGATGCGGTGGTCGGTGACCCGCGCCTGCGGGAAGTTGTAGGTGCGGATCTTCTCCGAGCGGTCGCCGGTGCCGACCTGGCTGCCTTGGCGGCTCGCTCGCGATCGCCTTCTGCTGCTCCTGCGAGCGCTCCTCGTACAGGCGCGCGCGCAGCACCTTCATCGCCTTCTCGCGGTTCTTGATCTGGCGCTTCTCGTCCTGGCAGGAGACCACCGATGCTCGGTCGGGCAGGTGGGTGATGCGCACCGCGGAGTAGGTGGTGTTGACGCTCTGGCCGCCGGGGCCCGAGGAGCAGAAGCGTGTCGATCCGGAGGTCCTTCTCCTCGATCTCGACGTCGACCTCCTCGGCCTCGGGCAGCACCGCCACGGTGACCGCCGAGGTGTGGATGCGGCCCGAGGCCTCGGTCGCCGGCACGCGCTGCACCCGGTGCACGCCGCTCTCGTACTTGCAGCTGCGAGTAGACGCCGTCGCCCTCGATCATCGCGATCGACCTCCTTGAGGCCGCCCATGCCGGTCTCGGCTGAGTCGAGTGATCGTCGACCTTCCAGCCGCTGGCGCTCGGCGTAGCGCGTGTACATGCGGAAGCAGCTCGGCGGCGAACAGCGCCGCCTCGTCGCCGCCGGTGCCGGCCCGGATCTCGAGGATCACGTTCTGGTCGTCGTTGGGGTCCTTGGGCAGCAGGAGCAGCTTGAGCTCGGCCTCGAGGGCCTCGAGGCGCTGCTCGAGCTCGGCCACCTCGGCGCCGGCGAGCTCGCGCATCTCGGCGTCGTCGGCTTCGGCCAGCACCTCGCGCGCTCCCGCGAGGTCGCTCGCCCACCCGGCGCCAGCTCCTGAACGCCTCGACCACCGGCTCGAGCTCGGCGGCCTTCTTGGCCACCTCGCGGTAGCGTGCCGGGTCGACGGCGATCTCCGGGTCGGCCTGCTGGGCCACCAGGCCGTCGTAGCGCCTCTCGATCTCCGTCAGTCGTTCGAACATCTCAAACCCCCTCGGGCCGCAAACATGCACCGGCTGCCGGCGCATGACCCCTGGAAAACGTCGAGCCCCGCGCGGACCGCAACGGTCGGCACGGGGCTCGCGGGGCCGCCCGAGGGCGGCCGGGGGTCGCTATCTGGAGGTCTTGCCGTAACGGCGCTCGAACTTCTCCACCATTCCGGCGGTGTCGACGAGCTTCTGCTTGCCGGTGTAGAACGGGTGGCAGTCGCTGCAGATCTCGAGCCGCAGCTCGTTCTTGGTCGACTTGGTGGTGAAGGTGTTGCCGCAGGCGCAACGGACCTCGACCTCGTGGTACTCGGGATGGGCTCCGGGCTTCATCTCGCACCTCCCCCCGGCCGGCGGGGCCGAGGACGCGGAATCATACACGCTCCCCACCCACCTGGCAAGGGGAGTACCACAGAGGCTCAAAGACCGCGGAGATCCACAGCGCCCCCTCCCTCCCGAGACCGAAGTCGGCCTCGCACATGGCGCGAGGCCGACCTCCCCGGGGTGGGTGGGGGCACTCTGTGCTCCTTTGTGCCTCCGTGCCTCTGTGGTTCACTCCCCGACCACCCGCCAGACGGTGTCGAGCACCGTGCCGTCGACCCACTTGATCACCGCCACCGGCTGGTCGGAGCGGGGCAGCCTGCGGCGGCCGCCGCAGATCCGGTCGACCTCGGCCTTGAGCTCCTCGATCGGGCGGATCGGCAGAGCCGAGCCCCGCGACCGCGTCGAGCAGGTCCTGGCGGCGCGGGTTGATGGCGATGCCGCGCTCGGTGACCACCACGTCGATCAGCTCGCCCGGGCCGCACAGGGTGGTGACCTCGTCGACGATGACCGGGATCCGGTCGCGGAACGACGGCACCGCGAGGATCGTGCAGCCGGCGGCGAGGCAGTTCTGCCAGCCGCCGATGCCGTGCAGCAGGCGGCCGTCGGAGTGGGTGACGACGTTGGCGTTGAAGTCGAGGTCGACCTCGGTGGCGCCGAGCACGACGACGTCGACCATCGAGGCGAAGTTGCCCTTGCCGTGGAAGTTGTAGGAGGTGAAGGGCGAGGTGGTGACGTGGCGCGGGTCCTCGCGCATCGAGCGCACGCCGTCGAGGTCGAAGGTCTGGCCGTCGAGGATGTAGTCGGTCAGGCCCTCGCTGGAGCATCTCGACCAGGTACTTGGTCGAGCCGCCGCGGACGAAGCGGGCCGTGACGCCCGCCTCGCGCATCATGCTCGCGCGAGGTAGATCGCGAAGGCCAGCGCGATGCCGCCGGCGCCGGCCTGGAACGAGAAGCCGTCGCGCATGATGCCGGCGTCGCGCAGAAGCGCGCGACCAGCTCGGCGATCAGCAGCCGGTCGGGGCTCTGCGGTGATCTGGGTGGTGCCCGAGACGATCTTGGTCGGGTCGCCGATCGAGTCGACCTCGACCACGCAGTCGACGTTGTTGCCCTGGATCTGCCACGGGATGCAGGGGAAGGGCACCAGGTTGTCGGTGACGACGATGACCTGCTCGGCGTAGATCGAGTCGGCCAGCGCGAAGCCGAGCGAGCCGCAGGCCGACGGGCCGTGGGCGCCGTTGGCGTTGCCGAACGGGTCGGCGGTCGGCGCGGCGATCACCGCGATGTCGATCGTGGACCTCGCCGTCCTGGATCGCCTGCCAGCGCCCGCCGTGGGAGCGCAGCACGCCCAGCCCGCGCATCTTGCCCTGCGAGCAGTAGTCGCCGAGCGGGCCGTTCATGGTGCCCTCGATGTGGTGGACGACGCCGGACGTCGAGGTGGCGGATCAGGTTGGCGTGGACCGGGAACGACGCCGACGGGAACCACATCAGGTCCTGGACGCCGAGCGCGGCGGCGGCGTCGAAGACTCGGTTGGCGACGCGGTCGCCGTTGCGCAGGTGGTGGTGGGTCGAGACGACCATGCCGTCGGCGAGGCCGGCACGCTCGAGGGCCTCGGCCAGCGAGCCGACCCGCTTGTCGCCGTCGGCGGGATAGTCGGCGCAGGTGGCGATCCGGGGCGCGGCCTTGCGGCCGGCCGGGCGGTGGCCGCCGACCCCCTGGAAGGGCACCTGCTCGCGGCCGTTGACCTCGGTCGGCACCAGCCGGCCGGCGGCGTTCCGTCTCCAGCGTCATGACGTCGCCTCCCGCGTCCCAGTCGGCGGTCGAGCGCCCCCGCCGCCACCGCCAGGGCGACGGTGCGGAAGGCCTGCTTGACCACCGGCGGGTCGATCATCTTGGAGCCGAGGCGCGACCGCCCCGAGCCCGCGCGCCTCGGCCTCGCGGGCGGCGCGCGACGACCTTGATCGCCTTGCTCGACCTGCGGCCTCGGGCGGGGTCATGGCCCGGTGGATCACCGGGATCTGGCGCGGGTGGATGCAGCCGATGCCGTCGAAGCCGAGCGCGCGCTCGCGGCGCACGTAGGCCTCCAGCACCGCCTCGTCGTCGACCGTCGGTGTAGACCGAGGCGATCGGCTGCACGCCGGCCGCGCGGGCGGCGTTGACCACGGTCTGGCGGGCGAGCAGGCTCTCCCGCCCTCCTCGGTGCGGGGCGCGCCGAGGTCGGCGGAGAGGTCCTCGAGGCCGAGGGTGAGCGCGACCACCGAGGGATCGGCGGCCGACGATCTCGAACGCCCGGTCGATGCCGAGCGGCGGACTCCAGGATCGGCATCAGGAAGGGCGGATCGTCCGGCGCGGCGCTCGCGCCGCGACCGCCGCCGCCCTCGCGCACCTCGTCCGGGTCCTCGACCTTGGGCAGCAGCACGACGTGCGGGTTGTGGGGAGCGACCGCGGCGCAGGTCCTCGAGCCCGCGCTCGCCCTGGTTGACGCGCACCATGCGCTCGGCGGCGCCCCAGTCGAGCGCGATCAGGGCGTTGCGCACCAGCAGCCGTGCGCTGTCCTTCTGCGCCGGCGGGACCGAGTCCTCGAGGTCGAGGATGATCCCGTCGGCGCCGTACAGCCCGGCCGAGAGCATCAGCTTCGGGCTCGTTGCCGGGCAGGTAGAGCCGGCTGCGGCGCAGCCGGTCGCGGGCGGTGGGTGCGCCGGCGTCGGGGTCGGGGCCGGGCAGGACCGCCGGCCCGTGGGCCCCGGCGCGGCGCAGACAGGCCTCGACCCGGGCCAGGATCACCCAGTCGAGGGCGCCGCCGTCGGTCACCGTCACGGTGCCGCGGTCGACCCCGAGGGCCGCGGCGACCCGGCGCACCGAGGCGTCGATCGCCTCGCCGTAGAGGTAGTCGACCTTGCTCGTGATCTCGACCGCGAGCGGGCCGCGGCCCCGGCTCGTACGCCACCGAGCAGTCCGAGCGCACCTCGGACCCGGTCGGTCCCGCCGCCGCCGCCACCAGTCTTGACGTGGTCATGCGACCCCTACCCGCGTTTACCACAGGCACGGAGACACAGGCAGCACGGAGAACCTCCACTCAGCGGACGACAGCACTCGGCTTGCGCCGGGCGCGAGCCGGGTGCTGTCCGATCTCTGGGCGAGGAGGCTCAGTGCCCTCTCTGTGCCTCTGTGTCTCGTGGTCATCCGGGTGGTTCACCCGGTCATCGTAGCGCGGCGATGATGGCGTCGGTCATCTGGTCGGTGGTGGCGGCGCCCTGGGCGATCGCCTGCGGCCCGCCGCGCAGCTTCAGCATGTCGTAGGTGCGGACCTTGCCCTCGGCGACCACGGCCGCGACCGCGTCGCGGATCCGCTCGGCCGTCTCGGTCTCGCCGAGCGTGGTCGAGCATCATGCACCGCGGACAGGATCATGGCGATCGGGTTGACGATCGACGGGTCGAGCTCGGCGTACTTGGGCGCCGAGCCGTGGGTCGGCTCGAACACGCGCCACCGTCTCGCCGATGTTGGCCGACGCGGCGAAGCCGAGGCCGCCGACCAGGCCGGCGAAGCCGTCGGAGATGATGTCGCCGAACATGTTCCCGGCGACGATCACGCCGTAGTCCTCGGGGTTCTTGGTCAGCCACATCATCTGGGCGTCGATGTTGGTGTACCAGAGCTCGATGTCCGGGGTAGTCGCTCGTGGACCTGCGCGGGCCTCGTCCAGCATCATGCCCGAGGTCTCGCGGATCACGTTCGGCTTCTCGCAGACCGTGACCGACTTGTAGCCGTGCTTCGTCGGCGTACTCGAAGGCCGCCTCGCAGATCCGGCGGCACGCGGCGCGGGTGAAGATGCGGGTCGAGACCGCCAGGTCCTCGCCGGGGCACGTCGCGCGAAGGCCTTGAACTTGGGGTGGGTGTCGAGCGCCTGCGCAGACCTGGTCGGGCGGGTTGGTCCACTCGACGCCGCCGTAGAGGCCCTCGGTGTTCTGGCGGAAGATCACCGCGTCGACCTCGCGGCTCCTCGAAGCCGCCGTCCGGCGGCGCGGCGGATGAAGTTGAGCGGGTTGCCGGGGAAGGAGCGGCAGGGCCGGATGCAGATGTCGAGGTCGAAGCGCTGGCGCAGGCCGACGATCGGGCTGATAGTAGACGAAGCCCTTGTCGCGCAGCTCGGGCGCGAGCTCCGCGCGCCGCCTCGTCCTTCGGCTTCGACGTGATCGCGCCGAACAGGCCGAGCTTGTGCTCGGCGAGCAGCTCGACCGTGCGCTCGGGCAGCGGGTTGCCCTCGCTGCACCCAGAACTCCCAGCCGATGTCGGCGTGCACGTAGTCGGCCTCGAAGCCGACCGCCTCGAGCACCCGGATCGCCGCCGGAGTCACCACCTTCCCGATCCCGTCGCCGGGCATCACCACCACGGTTCGTTTCGCCATCGTCCCTCCCGGAGGTTCGTCGCCCGTCCGATCCCGGACGGCCGGCGACACCTTAGCGGATGTTATCCCACGGGGGAAGAGAGGGGCGCGAGTAGACTTCCATCGTGTGTTCCGCACAGGTCTGGATGCGCGTGCTACTGGCAACCTCGCTCTCCGTTGTCGCCAGTGTTGCCGGCCTGTCCCTTCTCGACGGAGGCTTCGCACCGCGCACAGTCCGGTGCAACCTCGACGCCCCCGCGGAGGCGTTCGAGACCCCCCTCGAGGTCGGCCCGAGTCCGATCGGTCATCTGGCCTGGCACGGGCTGCGACTCGCGACCCTCCCGGTCGGTATCGGCGCCGGGGATCGGATCAGGCTGGTCGCGCGCCTCCAGGGTGCCGCCGAACGCGTCGTAGTACGGGTCGATGACCGTGAGGTCGCGGTGCTCGAGGTCGGCGATTGCTGGCGGCAGCATGAGATCACCACCCCGATCGCAGGCGACCGGTTGATCCTGGAGCGAACCGGCGGCGCCACGCGGCCGGTCCACCTCTCGCGGCTGACCTGGACCAACTTCCACGGCGTAGGGACCCCGCCGCTTACCGGCTGGCTGGTGCACCAGACCAGATCTCGCGCCAAGCCTGGCGCTGCGCCCGCCCTGGTGTTCGGCGTCCTCACCGCAGGCCTGCTGGCGGCCGGTCTGACCAGGCGGACGCTTCGGGGCCTGTCGCCAGAGACCGCCTGGCGGCGCTCGGTCCGCGATCTCGGACTCGCGCTCTCGCTCCTGGGCGTTGCCGCGGCCCTGCCCCTGTTCTGCCCACTGCGCGCAGTGGCACCGACGGGCACGATCGTGCTTCTCCTCGTGACAGGTCCGCTGACCGCAGCCACCATCGAGGCGGCGGCCCCGATCCTGCGAGGGATCGGTGTGTGGTTGAGGTCGCTCGGCGCGGCCCTCGGACGTCTGGTGAGGCTCCTCGACCCGGACGGGTGGTCCTCACGCACCGCCCGCGTGGTCGGTGTCGTCGCCCTCGTCGGGTTCACCGGTGTGCTCGTCGCCGTCCTGCCCCAAACGCCGTTTGATTGGGATGAGGTGCAGTTCGCAAACGCGGTCGAGCGGTTTGATGTTGGGGACCATCGCCCCCATCCCCCCGGCTACCCCGTATACGTCGGGCTGGCCAAGGCGATCGATGCCGTCATCGGCGACGCTGTAAAGGCAACTCAGGTCGCAGCGGCCGCAGGCGCCGCGATCGCACTTCTGTTCACGGTTCTCACCGCGCGTGACCTCGGCTCGCCGGGATCGGGGAGCTCCTTAGCTGGCTTCCTTCTCGCAACCTCACCGGCTTTTGCCTTCCACGCCAACGTCGGGATGTCCGATGCGCTGGGCGCGGGAGCATGCGCCGCCGGTTTGTGGGCGTTCGCCCGGCAGCTGCAAGGCCCGGTTTCGTGCGGCCGGCTGGTCACTGCGGCCGGACTGGCTGCGGTGGCGATCGGGGTTCGGCCGCAGGTCGGGATCGCACTGGTGGCGCCTGCGACCTGGCTCGTGATTCGCACCGCCAAGCGCGGCGCCGCGCGATATCTGGTGGTCGCAGGGGGCACCGCTTTCGCGGTCGTGATCGCGTCGTGGGCTCCAGCGATCTGGTCGACCGGCCTCGCGCGCTTCCTCACGGCGATTCGATGGACCCGCGAGTGGGTCGCGTCCCACGAGGCGCTCTCGCGACTGCCCGGCGCTGCCCCGGAGCGGGTGCTCGATGCCTGGCTTGTGCGACCGTTCGGCGAGCCCGCGCTCGCGACGGTCTTCTGGGGTCTGGTCCTACTCGGCACCCTCGGTTGGCTGCTCTCTGACCGACCTCGGGCGGCACTGATCGGCTGGCTCTCCGGAGGCCCATACCTCGCCCTGGCGCCGTGGACGATGAACCTCGACAACGCGCCTCGGTACCTGCTCCCCGCGCTCCCGGCGCTCGCGTTGCTCGCCGCCGGTATTGTTCTCGTCCCGCGACCCAGCATTCGTCGTGCCGGCCTCGCATCGGCTGTCGGTGCCGGGCTCGCGATGGCGGCCTGGATCGGTCCCGACATCGCCCGGCGAGCCCACGGACCGGCGCCCGTCTGGGAGATTCTCGAGCTGGTCGCGGCGCGGTTCGACCCCGCCACGACCGACGTCGTCCTCCCCGACCTCATCCGTCCCCATGCCGAGCGGATTCTCGCTCCGCTCGGCTTCTCCCTCGTGATAAGCGACAACCCGGCCTCGCGACTCCCGCGACCCGATCGGCGGGTCGTGGACGTCCGTTCGCCTGCTGAGCCCGACAGCGAGGGCCTCGTGGCGATGCGCAGGTGGCCTTCCCAAGCTCTGGTCCGGATCACCCGTGGCTGCTACGATTCAGCTTCCCTTGCTGTTCGACCCGTTTCGGTCCCCTTGGGAGAGGGGAAGGAACACCGCCCCTGAGCGTCGAGGCCGGACCCAGAGGTTGAAGCGCAGGATCGACCAGATCGCCGACACGCCGTCCTTCCACCCGATCTTCTTGCCCTCTCCGTAGGTCCGCCCGTGGTAGGAGATCGGCACCTCGTAGATGCGGACCCCGAGGCGGGCGACGCGGGCGGTTGACCGCGGCCCCGGGAGCGGTCCGTGGCCGCGCCCGCGAAGCGGGCTACGGTCACCCGCTCACGGGACCGTGACACCGATGTGGGCGGAGGGGTGGGCCCGCGGCGCCCGCCCCGCGGCCCTCACCGGCCCCAGAGGTTGAAGCGCAGGATCGACCAGATCGCCGACACGCCGTCCTTCCACCCGATCTTCTTGCCCTCCGCGTAGGTCCGCCCGTGGTAGGAGATCGGCACCTCGTAGATGCGGACCCCGAGCCTCGCCACTCTGGCCGTGAACTCCGGTTCGAAGCCGAAGCGGTCGGCGGTCAGCCGGACCCGGTCGCGGACCTGGCGGGTGAAGACCTTGTAGCAGGTCTCCATGTCGGTGAGGTTGAGGTCGGTGAACATGTTCGACAGCAGGGTCAGCAAGTGGTTGCCGACGTAGTGCCAGAAGAAGAGCACCCGGTGGGGCCCGCCGAGAAAGCGCGAACCGAAGACCACGTCGGCGTGGCCGTCGAGGATCGGCGCGAGCAGGCCGGGGTACTCGCGGGGGTCGTACTCGAGGTCGGCGTCCTGGACCAGCAGCAGGTCGCCGGTGGCGGCGCCGAAACCGGTGCGCAGGGCCGCGCCCTTGCCGCGGTTGGCAGGGTGCTGGTGGCGGCTGATCTCGACCGGCCGGCGATCGGCGCGCGGCTCGGGTGAGAAGGTCTCGAGCTGCGCCCAGGTTCCGTCGGCGGATCCGTCGTCGACGACCACGATCTCGAGCGTCTCGATCGCGTCCGGCAGCGGCGCCGCCGCCACCCGGGCGAGCAGGGTCGCCGCCGTGCGCTCTTCGTTGAAGACCGGCACCACCACCGACAACCGCATGCCGGCACTCTAACCTAACCGGGGCGGTCTGGCCGAACCGCGGAGACACCGACACAGGGAAGAACCCAGGAATCCCCCGCCCACCTGCAACTCGGGCTGCGGGCACAGCTCGCGCAGTGTCTCCGTGGCTCCTCCCGGGCTACTCCCTGGCTTCGCCGTTGCGGCGAAGGGCCCAGGCCCAGAGCACCGGGCCGATGAGCTGGTTGAGCACCACCGCCGCGACCACCAGCGTTGCCACCTCCCGTCCGAAGCCGGGAAGGTCGCGGGCGACCCGGGCGGCCAGGCCGAGCGAGAGCCCGGCCTGGGCGACGAACCCCATCCACCCGTCCCGGACCACCGGACGCGGGGCGCGGGAGAGGGCGGCGGGGGCGCCGGTGGCGAGCCAGATCGCGCCCAGCCGGACCAGCGCGTAGACCAGTGCGGCCAGCCACAGCCGGGCCAGCGAGCCGAGCGCCAGGCCGGCGCCGACGAGGCCGAAGAAGACCACGTAGACCGGCGGCGAGGAGCGCTCGAGAGCCTCGAGGAACTGACTCGCCTCGCGCGGGAAGAGGTTGCGTACCGTGACCCCCGCGGCCATGCACACCAGCAGGTGCTCGAGCGGCCCGATCTGGGTCGCGACCAGGGCGAGCAGGAGGACGGCGAGCTCGGCGTGGCGTCCGACGGCACGCAGGTAGGTCCCCAACAGCGCGCCGAGCACGGCGCCGACCGCGAGCGAGGCGAGGATTTCGACCCCGACATCGTGCAGCGCGGCGAGCGACACCGGCGTCGCCACGGCCCATGACTGGGCGAGCGAGTAGACCGACGTGAACACGAGCAGGATGAGCAGGTCCTTGAGCACCGTCACTCCGAGGACGGTGTCCACCAGCGACCCGCGGGCCCGGAGCTCGGTGATGACCGCGATTGTCGTCGCCGGTGACTTGGCCGCCGCGATCACCCCGAGCAGGGCGGCGGCGGCGACGATTTCGCCCGGATGGAGGGGGCCGAGCACCGGCCAGATCAGCAGGATTCCGACCACCACACCTCCGACGACGGCCGGGATGACGAGCAGATGGGTCGCGGAGATCGCCACCACCGTCCCCAGGCGGCCGCCCCGGAGGCGGAACTCGCCGCCCGCGGTGAGCGCGATCAACCCGAGCGCGAGCTCCTCGAACAGATGGAGGGCGCCGAGGTCTCCGGTGGTTGCGAGGCCGGTCACGCTGGGCCCGCCGAGCATGCCGAGCACGAGGTACCCGGTGACCCGCGGCAGCCTCAGGCGCGCCGCGAGCTCACCGGCGAACAGGCCGCCGACCAGCAGGCAGCCGAGGGCCAGCAGGGCGGACCCGCTGGGGTCGTCGACCACCTCCCCGCCCACCGTCCGGAAGACCCAGGCGAGGGCGGCCAGGACCGCGACGAAGACCCACCTCACGGTGGGCTCTCCGCGGCTGGGCCGTCGGTGGCGAAGAGCACCCGTCGGGTCCACAGCAGGGCGAGTCCGCGGTTGACGACCATCGCGGCGACCGCCCCGGCGAGCACCCCCTGGCCTCCGGTCAGCGCCCCCATCAGCGCCACCACCAGCCCGAGCGCGAGCTCGCCCTGGGCGAGCAGCCCGCACCACGGCGCCGGGACCCCGAGCACGATTCCGTGGCGGGCGCTGATCCCGGCCAACCAACGTCCGGCAAGGGCGAGGCCGAGGGCTCTGGCCGCCACCAGCACGGCCATCGTGCGCCACGAGAACGCCGCCCCGGACCAGGACGCACCGACCAGCACCAGCAGGGCGACCAGCATCGGTCCGTCGAGCGCATGGGCGACCTTGAGCGTACGGTGCGGCAGCGCCGCGCGGTTGGCGACCACGGCGCCGGCAACTGCGGCGACCGGGAGCGGAGAAAGCCCGAGAACCGCTGCTGCACCCGCGGCGGCTGCTGCCATGCCGACCAGCAGGCCGAGCAGACGGATCCGGTCGCCGATCCCCCGGACCAGCACCACCAGGGCCCATCCGAGCACCGCGCCGAGCGCGAACGGCAGCGGCAGCAGCTGCCAGGTTGGAACGGTTCCCCCCTGCGCCAGGGCGAGCGGGCTCGCCCCTGCGGTGGCGAGCCCGAAGCAGACCACGGCCGGGATGCCCGACGACGCGGCCACCAGGGTGAGCAGCCGGAGGCTGGCCCGGTCTCTGGGACGCCGGCCGCGGCCGTGACCGATCAGGATCGCGGGAGAGGCGACCGCGGCCACTCCGCCCAGGGCGAGGGCGACGGCCGGAGTCAGGCCGAGCGCCACGCCCGCCGCCGCCGCGACCAGACCCGGAACCATCGGAAGCCCGAGCGCAACCCGGCGGTGCCACGGCCGCAGGCGGCCCAGGATCCTGAGGTCGACCTGCATCCCGAACACCAGCCCGATCCACGCCAGCCCGAGCAGCACCACCGGTCGCAGGCCGACCAGGAGGTCGGGCGGAAAGACGCCGAGCAGGTGGTCTCCGAGCAGGAACCCGACCGCCAGGAAGGGCAGGAACGGGTCGGTCGCCGCAATCCCGCCGCGCAGCCGCGCCGTGCGGCTGAGCTCGGCGACGATCGCCGCCAGCACCACCAGAACCAGGAAGGCGACGGTGCCCCGGAGCATGCCGTCCGCCTCCCGGTCAGAACCAGGCGGCGGCGGTGATCGGGAGCAGGACCACGGCGTTGCGGGGACCGCCGTCGGAGGGAAAGGCCTCGCGGCCCCACAGCTGGATGCGGTCGAGCGCCTCGTGAGCCAGAACGTCGTCCCGGACCACGGTCAGCACCATGCGGCTGAAGTCGATGCCTCCGGGAATCAGCGCGCGCAGCCCGGCGAAGATCGGCAGGTCACGCTCGAGCAGCTCGAGCCCGGTGCGGCTCTCGATGACGATGGCGTCGGGAAGCTCGAGCTCCACTAAGAGCGAAAGGACCTCGTCGAGCAGCTCTTCCTGGTGGAGAATGACCGCGAGCAGGTGCACCTATCCCCCTTCGAGCCGCCCGAGCGCGGCGACGAAGGCCTCGCCGGTGGCAGCCGCCACCAAGCTCTCGAGCCCGTCGGTGCGGCGGGCGAGCCGGGCCAGTCGGGCGAGGCCGGCGAGGTGGTCGGCGGCGGTCGAGACGTCGCCGAGCAGGCAGAACACGAGCCGGACGGGCCGGCCGTCCAGCGAGGGGTACGCGAGCCCTTCGGGGTGGGTGGAGGCCGCCATCACCAGTCGGCCGAGCCCCGGCACCTGGGCGTGGGGCACGGCGACGCCCGAGCCGATTCCGGTCGACAGGATCTGCTCCCGTTCGATCAGACGGTCGCTGACCTCGGCCGCACTCTTCACCAGGCCGGCATTCTCGAGCCGAGCGCCGAACGCCTGGAAGAGCTCGTCGCGCCCGGACACCGCCGGCGAGATGAGGACGAGATCGGGCGAGAGGTGGCGGACAAGCTGCACGGCGCGGCGTCCCCTTTCGAACCCCGGATCACTCTACGGCGGTGTGGGAGGGGACGCAAGGGAGGGGCAGCGCACGGCGGGCTAGGGTGGAGGGTCGGGGGTACCGGGATCGGTCCACGGACCACAACGGGCCAGACGGCGGATGGCGAGCGCGCCGCCCGAGAGCACGCCTCGCTCGGCGATCACCTCTTCCGCGTAGACCGAGCAGGTGGGCTCGAACCGGCACCGCGCGCCGACGCTCGACACCCAGCCCGAGCCGGTCGCCCGGTACAGTCGAATCAGCCCCACGGCCGCCCGCGTTGCGATCTGCCCGCTTGGAGGGCGCCGGAGATCGGCGACGAGCGCAAGCACGAGGACCAGCACGACGACGCCGGCGGCGACCGTTCGCCGCCGGCGCCCGGCCAGGTTCAGAAACGATCCGCGAACTCGGACACCACCGGCAGCAGGAAGCGCTCTCCCTTGACGCCCTTGACGATGCACAGGATGTGGATCACCAGCACCGCGATCGCGACCAGCGGGAACAGGAGGGCGACCAGGCAGCCGAGACCGCCGGTGATCGCGCCCAGGATCATGCCGACGATCTGCAGCCCGATGAAGAGCACGATCCAGGTGACCGCCAGCACGAGCCCGTGCTTGGCGTGCCACTGCACCTCGCGGTCCTCCTTCTCGACCAGCAGCGGAATCAGGGCCAGCAGCCCGAGATACGAGAGCACGATCATGATCGTCCGGTTGTCCGAGACCTTGCCCGGTCCGGGCGGCGGGCCCGGGGCCGGCGGCGGCGGGGTCGCCGGAGGCGGCGGCGGGGTCGCGGGAGCGTGTCCCTGAGGGGCGTCGTCCATGGTCATACAAACCTCCTGCACGTCGGTGAGGAAAAGCCGGGCCCTTCCAGCGGTGGATGTCACAGAGATTCTATCGCGATCTCCGCTCTTCGCAAGGGGCCATGAGAGACCATCGCGCGGGGGTGGCGAGCCTGATCGGCGTCGACGTGGGCGAGAGGTCCCGGGTGGCGGGCCGGCTCATCAAGGACATCTCCATCCCCGGCGAGCGCGTCGTGGCCGCCATCATCCGCAATCGGGAGTTCGTGGTTCCGCGCGGCAACACCCAGCTGGAGGCCGGCGACCGGGTGATCTTCGTCGACCCCGCCACCGCCATCAAGCAGGCGCAGGAGTACTTTCTGGCGAAGAAGGCGGGATGAGGGCCGGCCAGGACCAGGTCACTTCCGTGCGTGCGACCCGACGCTGAAGACCGGCTCGACCGCACCTCGGACCAGATGTCGGCGATGGCACTCGGCGGAGCTCAGAGGTGGGGTTGGCAGCGCGTACGGGATTTGACTCGGCGGGTGGGGGGTGAGGGGGGCCGCGGAGACCGTACCGATGGACGACCGGAGGGAGTCATGGCAGCGCGTACGGGATTCGACTCGGCGGGTGGGGGGTGAGGGGGGCCGCGGAGACCGTACCGATGGACGACCGGAGGGAGTCATGGCAGCGCGTACGGGATTCGACTCGGCGGGTGGGGGGTGAGGGGGGCCGCGGAGACCGTACCGATGGACGACCGGAGGGAGTCATGGCAGCGCGTACGGGATTTGACTCGGCGGGTGGGGGGTGAGGGGGGCCGCGGAGACCGTACCGATGGACGACCGGAGGGAGTCATGGCAGCGCGTACGGGATTCGAACCCGTGTTACCGGCGTGAGAGGCCGGCGTCCTAGACCCCTAGACGAACGCGCCGCACGGAGGGGGAAATTACCACAGGTGTTTTCGGCACGCAAGCCCGGTGGCGGAGGAAGAGGCGGCGGGCGGCGACCGTTCCTGGTACAGTGCGGACACCACGCGCGAGATGGAGGCATCGATGAGCATTCGAGTCGCGATCAACGGGTTCGGTCGGATCGGGCGGCTGGTCGCCCGGCATCTCACGGCGCGCGACGGGTTCGACCTGGTCGCGATCAACGATCTCACCTCGCCGGACATGCTGGCGTACCTCTTCAAGCACGACTCGGTCCACGGGATCTTCCCGGGAGAGGTCGGCATCGACGGCCAGGACCTGATGATCGACGGCGACCGACTGCGCGTGCTGGCGGAGCGCGACCCGGCCAAGCTGCCCTGGGGCGAGCTCGGCGCCGACTACGTGTTCGAGGCGACCGGGCTGTTCCGCAGCCGCGAGAAGGCCGGCGCGCACCTCGAGGCGGGGGCCCGCAAGGTGGTCATCACCGCCCCCGGCAAGCAGGTCGACGCGACCTTCGTCTACGGGGTCAACCACGAGCTCTACGACCCGCTCGCCCACCACGTGGTGTCGAACGCCTCGTGCACCACCAACTGTCTGGCGCCGATGGCCAAGGTGCTGCACGAGACCGTCGGCATCCGGCACGGCTGGCTCACCACCACCCACGCCTACACCAACGACCAGCGCATCCTCGACGTCCAGCACTCCTCCGACATGCGGCGGGCGCGGGCGGCGGCGATCAACATCATTCCGACCTCGACCGGGGCCGCCAAGGCGATCGGGCTGGTCTACCCCGAGCTCGCCGGCAAGCTCGACGGCGCCGCGATGCGGGTCCCGGTGCCGGACGGATCGGTCTGCGACCTGACCTTCGTGGCCGGCCGCGCGGGCACGGTCGACGAGCTCAAGGCGGCGTTCCGGGAGGCGGCGGCCGGTCCCTTGAAGGGCGTGCTGAAGGCCTCGAGCGAGCCGCTGGTGTCGTCCGACATCATCGGCGAGCGCCACTCGGTGGTGGTCGACCTCGAGATCATGAACCAGGTCGCGCCGGACTTCTTCCGGGTCGTCGGCTGGTACGACAACGAGAACGCCTACTCGTTGCGCTGCGTCGACCTGCTCTCCTACATGGTGGGCCGGGAGGGCGCGTGAGCGTCCCGACCCTGGCCGACCTGACCGCGCTCGACGGCGCCCGGGTGCTGCTGAGGCTCGACCTCAACGTGCCGATCGCCGACGGCGAGGTCCAGGACGCCACCCGGATCGAGGCGGCCCTGCCGACCGTGCGCTGGCTGCTCGACCGGGCCGGCGTGGTCGCCGCCTGCTCCCACCTCGGCAAGGCCAAGGGTGCGCCCGACCCGCGCTTCAGCCTCGCCCCGGCCGCCTCCAGGCTCGGCGAGCTGCTCGGCCGACCGGTGCGCTTCGTGCCCGACTGCGTCGGCTCGGAGGTCGCCGCGGCCCTTGCCGAGGCCGCTCCGGGCGCCCTCCTGGTGCTCGAGAATCTGCGCTTCCACGCGGGCGAGAAGTCCGACGACCCCGACTTCGCGCGCCGGCTCGCCGAGCCGTTCAGCCACTACGTCAACGACGCCTTCGGCACCGCCCACCGCGCGCACGCCTCGGTGGCGGGGGTGCCCGGGCTCTACGGCGCCGGCCGCAAGGCTGCGGGCTTCCTGATGGGCTCGGAGGTGGCGGCGCTCTCCCGACTGGTACACCAGCCCGAGCAGCCCTTCGTCGCGGTGGTGGGCGGGGCCAAGATCTCGACCAAGACCGCGCCCCTGGAGGCCCTGCTCGAACGGGTCTGGGCACTGGTCGTCGGCGGCGGCATGGCCAACACCTTTCTCCGGGCCGAAGGCTTCGAGGTGGGGCGGTCGCTGGTCGAGGACGAGATGCTGGACACGGCGCGGCGGGTGATCCGGCGCTGCCGTGATCGTGGTGTCGACCTCCTGCTGCCGACCGACGTCGTGGCCGCCGACGCGATCGCGAGCCCGACCCGGGTGGAGACCCTGCCCGCGGGGGAGATCCCCGCCGACCTGATGGTGGTCGACCTCGGGCCCCGCTCCCGGGAGCGGGCGCGGCAGGCGGTCGCCTCGGCCCGCACCGTGTTCTGGAACGGCCCGATGGGGGTGTTCGAGGTCGAGGCATTCGCCGCCGGCACCATGGCGGTGGCCGAGGCGATGGCGGCCTCGGACGGGTTCACCGTGGTCGGCGGAGGCGAGTCGGTGATGGCGGTCAAGCGCGCGGGGCTCGACGATCGCATCGACCACGTGTCCACCGGCGGCGGGGCTTCGCTCGAGTTCCTGACCGGCGAGACCCTGCCCGCGGTGCGGGCGCTGGGAGGATGAGATGGCGCGGCGACCGCTGATCGCGGGCAACTGGAAGATGCACTTCGGGGTCGCCGCGGCGAGCTCGTTCCTCGAGGGGCTGCTCGGCGGCGAGCTGCCGCAGTCGGTGGACGTGGTCGTCTGCCCACCCTACGTCACCCTGCCCGCGGCGGCGATGATGCTCGCCGGGTCCGGGGTCGGTCTCGGGGCGCAGAACGTGCACTGGGCCGAGAACGGCGCCTTCACCGGCGAGGTCGCGGCGGCGATGCTGGTCGAGATCGGGGTCGAGTGGGCGATCGTCGGCCACAGCGAGCGCCGGACTCTGTTCGGCGAGACCGATGCCACTGCCGCCGACCGCGCCCTGGCCGCGCAGGCGGCCGGGCTCGACGTGATCTTCTGCGTCGGGGAGACCCTCGAGGAGCGCGACGCCGGCCGCACGCTGGCGGTGCTCGACCGTCAGGCGTCGGCCCTCGACCGGCTCGACCCCGGCCGCCTGGTGGTCGCCTACGAGCCGGTGTGGGCGATCGGCACCGGCCGCACCGCCACCGGCGACCAGGCCCAGGAGGCCCACCTCTTCCTCCGCGAGCGGCTCGCCCGCAGCTTCGGGCACGACGCCGCCGAGGCCCTCAGAATCGTCTACGGCGGCAGCCTCAACCCGGCCAACGCCGCCGATCTGCTCGCCCGGACCGACGTCGACGGTGGACTGATCGGCGGGGCGAGTCTTGACCTTGACGCGTTCTCCGCTATTATCCGCGCTGCGGCGGACCGCGCCGCGGGAGAGACATCGTGACCGTTTTGCTCGTGATCCTGTACATCCTGGTGTGTCTGTTCCTGGTGATGGTCGTGCTGTTGCAGCAGGGCAAAGGGGCGGACCTCGCCGGCGCCTTCGGCGGCGGCGGCAGCCAGACCTCGTTCGGCCCCCGAACCCAGACCAACATCATGCACCGGCTGACAACCGTCTCCTTCGTGCTCTTCGTCGTGCTGTCACTCGCCCTGGCGATCCTCTCGGGGCAAGGCAGCGGCTCGGTGATGGAGGGCGTGGCGACGGCCCCGACCCCGGTGGTGACCCCCGCGGTGGCGCCGGCGGACGACGGCTTCGCGTTGCCGGGGACGGCTCCCGAGGCCACGGCCACCGAGCCCGCGCCGGCCGAGGAGCCGCCCGCAGAGCAGCCTTCCGGCGGGGAGTGAGAGCTTGCCTGAAAGGGTGAGCGGCGCTAGGATACGCGATGCCCGAGCCGAAGTGGCGGAATTGGTAGACGCGCACGGTTGAGGGCCGTGTGGGGCGACCCGTGCCGGTTCGAGTCCGGCCTTCGGCACCACCACTCGATCACCGACCCGGGGCCATTCCCCGGGTCGTCGTGTCCCGGTGAGGACCGGTGATCCGCGAGGTCAGCAGGTGAACGCCGAACCGCTCCGACCGCGACGGCTGCGCGGCGACGCGCTGGCGCTGGGGGCGAGCGCCGGGCTGCTGCAGCTGATCCTCCTGCTGCGCCTCAACCCCGAGCTCGACCTGTCCGCCGCGGTCCTGGCCGGGGCGGTCATGCTGTGGGCCTCGTGGGGCCTGCCGACCGCCGGTCTGCCGCTGCTGGCTGCGGCCCTGATCGCCCGCCGCGTGCGCCCTGCTTCCGAGCGCGCCCGCAGCTGGCCGATGCCCGAGCTCGGCTTTGCCGTCTTCGTGCTCGCCGCCGTGACCAGCCGGGTCAACGCCGACCTCCATCCCGAGTTCCTCTCCGGCCGCGGCCAGAGAACCCTGGGACAGGACGCGGTCGCCTGGCTGGTGGCGGGACTGCTGGTGCTGTTCGCCGGCATCGCGGTGCGCCGACGCGGCGCGCCGCCCTGGGGTCGAGTGGTCTTTGCCGTGGTGGCGATCGGCCTGCCTTTGCTCCGGATCTCGTTCCAGCCGACACCGTTGCGGGAGGCCGAGACCGTGGCCGCTCGGCGGCTCGGGGCTCCCGAGCGGGCTCTGGTCGTGCTCGGCATCGACGGTCTCGACGCCTCGGTCCTGCTGCCGGCTGCCGGCAGCAGGCGCTACCCGGCGTTGGCCCGGCTCGTCGACGAGGGGGCGTGGGGGCCGGTCGACGCCTACCTCCCGTTTCTCCGCCAGTCCCTCTGGACCACATTGGCCACCGGGACCTATCCCCGTCGCCACGGGCTCACCTCGCGGTGGCGCTGGGAGCTGGCCTGGCCGAGAGACCTCTCGTTCCAGCTCCTGCCGTGGCCGCAGCTGGGCTCGGGCTGGGTGATGCCCTGGGGATTGGCGCGGCGACGGCAGCCGGCACCACCCGCGATTCCCGCCCTGTGGGACCGGTTCACCGCCTCGGGGATCGACACCGAGGTCTGGGACTGGCCGGGCTCGTGGCCCGCAGGGGCGGTTTCCCGGAGGACCGCCTGGCCGCCGGCGACCGCGCTCCTCGACCCGGTGACCGTGGCCTCCCTGGACACCGTGCTCGAGCCCTTCCCCGACCTGCGCGAGAACGTGCTGCGCGCGGTCGAGGGCGACCTCGGTCGGATGGGCGCAGCGGCGGACGCGCTCGAGAGGGGCGCCGGCAGCGTGTGGGTCCACCTGCGGATGGTCGCCGAGATGCGCCGGCGGTTCGAGTCGCTGGACCCGCGCGACAGCGCCGAGCGCGCGGTCTGGGATCTGCTGCTGGAGATCCTCGACGACCGGTTCGGCGCGCTCGTCGCCCGCCTCCCCCCGGGGACCCTGGTCGCCGTGGCTTCTCCTTACGGGTTCGCCGCCCCGGGTCCGGCCGAGAGCCTGAAGCGGCTGCTCGGGATCGGCGGCGGGTGGCGGACCAGCCCCGAGGGCTCGCCGGACGGGGTGCTGGTCCTCTCCGGCGAGGGTGTGGTGGCGGGGCACCGGGTCGAGCGCGCGCAGCTCGCCGACGTCGCCCCCACGCTCTGCTACCTGATCGGCCTGCCCGTCGCCCAGTACATGGAGGGCCGGGTGATGCTCGACGCCATCGACCCCGCGTACCTGGCCAGCCATCCCCTGCAGGTCGTGGATTGACCACCGAGACACCGAGGCCCGGCGCGGGGCCGTGTCACGTCCAGACCGCGCCGCCCGCGCCAGGCCGCCCGCCGTCGCGGCGGGCGGCCGCTTGTTTCGCGACGATCGAAACCACCTAGTTCGACTTGCCTCCGAGCAGGGTCAGGGGCTGGTCGCCGAAGACACCGTTGCAACCCTCGTCGGGGGAGGGGAAGTTGGAGCCGACGGCGTCGACGGTGCCGGAGACGAAGGTCCCGCCCGAGAAGGTCGCCCGCAGCGTCCACAGCATGTCGCCCGAATCGGTGTAGGACTCGGACCACTCCACACCCTGCGCGGACGCGAGGTCGGCCACGGTGGTCGACGCGGGCAGGCCGGAGCCGAAGCCGAAGATCAGCGTGCACTCCGGGTTCTGCTGGGCGTCGACCTTGTCGAAGTTGACGTAGGTGCCGTTGACCGCCACCACCTCGCCCCCGGAGATCACGAGGTTGCCGCCCGAGGCGTAGTTGAGCGAGTCGTAGATCGCGAAGTGGTAGGTCCCGTCGACCGAGCCGCCGGCGCCGGCCGCCAGCGCCGGGGCGAGGGTGGTCGGGTCGCCGGTCGCGGGGTCGTTGTCGATCTTCGAGCCCACCACCAGGGCCGAGCCCGCGGTCACCGAGGCGTGCAGGGTGCCGACGTCGAAGGTGGAGACGCCGAGATCGGTGACGTTGAAGAGCTTGGGCTCGTAGGCGAGCAGGGTGTAGGTGCGCGAGCCGAGCTCGGTGCCGGAGGCATCGCGCAGGCTCAGAGCCACGGTCGAGCCCGAGCCCGAGGCGTCCATCAGCACGATGTTCGAGCGGAAGCTGGCGTTGTTGGTCAGCCCGACCACGTCCGTCGACCCGCCGGCGCCGGTCGCGGCCGAGCGCAGGATGCCCTCGAAGCCCTGGCCGAAGGTCACCCCGCTCTTCAGGTTGTAGATCCTCGACGTCGCCACCACCGCACCCGAGGCCTGGACCCGGAACGCGCCACCGGCGGAGGTGAGCCCGAAGCGGTTCAGGATGACGTCGTCGATGCACAGCGTCTCGCCGGGCAGGAGCGTGAAGCTGAAGGTCTGCGGGGAGGCGTTGGCCTGGTTGCGGACCATCCACGCCACGCTGCCGGTGACCGCGACGGTGCCCGGGTTGTAGAGGCAGAGGTCGGTGATCCAGGTGGAGTTGTTGGCTCCGTCGCCGCGGGCCGCGGCCGGCACGAGGATGTCGGTACCCGGGCTCAGTGCCGCCGCCGGGAGGGCGAGGGCGAGAGTCGCGACGAGTCCCAGAAGGACGGCTCGGTGCTTCATCATGCTCTCCTTGTGAGGCCGGTGCGCCCGGCTCCGCTGTTCGAATGCTCTCACGGACTCCACTACAACTCTATACGTCGCCCGATTCCAGGGTTTCGGACGGTGATCACAGGTCTCAGGATGACACAGATCACGGCGCCAGCCGCCCGAGCCGGACCGCGTCCGTCGGGTGGCTGCCGTTGCAGGCCGCCAACGAGCCCGAAAAGCCGCTGCCCAGAGCCTCGATCACACCGGAGAACGCGTCGTTCGCCGCCGAAAGCCGCAGGGTGAAGCGCATCGACCCGCCGCCGTCGTAGGCCTCCTGCACCACGAGCCCCGCGGAAAGCTCGGCCAGCCCCGGCGGCGGGTCAAAGGTCTGGTCGGCGGCGAAGTTGATGCCGCACAGGGTCGACGGGAAGGTCAGGTCGACCGAGCCGACGGTGCCGTCCTCGCTCACCGCGAGCACCATCCCACCGAGGAACCCGCCCGGATCGGTCACGGTGCCGTGCCACCTGCCGGCGACCCCGCCCGCGACCCCACCGCGCCACCAGGCCTCGAGGGTGGTCGGGTCGAGGGAGAGGTTGTCGACCCTCGAGCCGACCACGATCGCCGAGCCCGCGAGCAGGAGGACACGAACCGTTCCGGCGGCGAGGGCGGGACCGCCGAGGTCGGTCACCGGCCGGTAGAACGCCGACCATGGCGGCAGGGTGAAGTCCGACGAGGTCGCGAGCACGGTCCCGGCGGGGTCGAGCAGCTCGAACCGGAGCACCGCGGGGATCGTGCCGGGGTTGACGGCGAAGAGGTTGGACCGGAAGCCGGAGTCCTGGGCCACTCCGGGGATGTGGGTCAGCTCCCCGGCGGTCACGGCTGCCGCCACCGGAACGCCTTCGAAGCCCTGGCCCCGGGTTCCCGGGCCGGAGCCGGCGTTCCAGATCCGAGCGCTGACCACCACCTCCCGGTCCGCGGCGACCCGGATCGCCCCGGCGCCCTCGACGCGCCCGAAGAGGCCGAGCACGACGTCGTCGAGCACCAGGGTCGCCCCGCCGGCGAGCACTCGGCCGACCGGAACCGCGGCCCGGCTGTCGCGGTCGCGATCGATCCAGGTCAGCTCGAGCGCGGCCGGCTGATCGCCCGGGTTGAGCACCACCAGGTCGGTGACCCACCCCCCGAGCCGTGCCGCCGCCGGCAGCCAGACCTCGCGCCCCGGGGTCATCGCCGAGACCGCCGAGCAGGTCATGATCACGAGCATCGCCGCCACGCCGCCGGAGCACCTCGTCCGCATCGTCTTCTCCCCGCCGCAACGCGACCGAACGCGGCCGGGCCATCATGTCAGACGCGTCGGGTCGTCGGTATCCCTCGCGACCCTTGCGGCTGAGCGGGCGTGCGGTACCATCGCCCGGTGACCTATCAAGTTCTCGCCCGCACCTGGCGCCCGCAGCGCTTCGCCGACTTGATCGGCCAGGAGGCCGTGGTCCGCACGCTCCAGAACGCTTTGTCGTCGGAGAAGTTCGGCCAGGCCTACCTGTTCTCCGGCCTGCGCGGGGTCGGCAAGACCACCGCCGCCCGCCTGCTCGCCAAGGCGGTCAACTGCGAGCAGGGCCCGACCGCCGAGCCGTGCGGCGAGTGTGTCTCGTGCCGCGAGATCACCTCCGGGTCGAGCGTCGACGTGATCGAGATCGACGGCGCCACCAACACCCAGGTCGACAAGGTGCGCGACCTCCAGGACCTGCTCCGCTTCCGGCCGACCCGCGACCGCTTCCGGGTGATCGTGATCGACGAGGTCCACATGCTGTCGACCTCGGCGTTCAACGCGCTGCTGAAGAGCATCGAGGAGCCCCCGCCGTACGTGCTCTGGATCTTCGCCACCACCGAGCGCCACAAGGTGCCGGCGACGATCCTGTCGCGCTGCCAGGAGCTCGACTTCCGGCCGCTGCCGGTGGAGCGGCTGGCTTCCCACCTGAGCCGGGTCGCCGAGGGCGAGTCCCTCGAGCTGTCCGCGGCCGCCGCCGGGGCCATCGCCCGCGCGGCCGAGGGCAGCGTCCGGGACGCGCTGTCGCTGCTCGACCAGCTGCGGGCATTCTCCGGGGACCGGGTCGACGAGGCGGCGGTCGAGGCGGTGCTCGGCGTGCCGCCCCTCGAGCAGACGGTCCGTCTGGTCCGGGCGCTCGCCGAGGGCGATCTCGCTGCCGCGCTCACGTTGCTGCGGGAGCAGCTCGCCCGGGGCCAGGACCCCTCGGTGCTCTCCGCAGAGGTCGGCCGGGTGCTGCGGGTGCTGCTCCACCTCGCGGTCGCGCCAGAGCTCGAGACCGGGCTCGGCGAGGACCTCCGCGGCGAGCTGGCCGAGGTCGCCCGGGGGCTCGGCGCCGTGGCCCTCGGGCGGATGCTCGGGCTGTGGCTCGAGCAGGCCGGCCTGATGCGAGACGCGGTCAACCGCGAGCTCGCGCTCGAGGTCGCCGCGCTGCGCCTCGCCCGCTGGCCGGCGGTGCAGCGGCTCGAGGCCCTGCTCGCCGCCGACCCGGGAGTCGCCGCCGATCCCCCCGCCGTGTCGCCTCCGAAGGCGCCGGCGGCCCCGGCCGCCGGCGACCCGCCCCCAGCCGGGGGATCGTCGTCCGCCGCCGATCCCGGGAGCCGCCTCGCCGAGGCCCTGTGGTCCGAACGGCCGCGCCTCGCCGGAGCGGTCGAGGCGTCGGAGGTGCGGGTCGAGCAGCGCCACCTCGTGCTGCGATTCGCCGCCGCCGAGCTCGCCCTCGCACGCCACGCGGAGAGCGAGCGCACCCGCCTGGAGGCCGCCGTCCGCCACCATCTGCCGGGCCTGGAGGGCGTTCGCATCGAGGTCGAGGCTGTGACCGACGGCGGCCTCGAGCGCGTGGTCGCCGACGATCCCCAGGTGCAGCTGGCGCTCGAGGTCCTGGGCGGCGAGGTGGTCGCGATTCGCCCCGACGAGTCGGGCCGGTGAGGTGACCGGGTGGAGATCCGGCCGGCCGCCGTCAGCGCCCTGCTCGAGCGCCTCCAGCGCCTGCCGGGAATCGGCCCGCGGTCGGCGCGAGGGCTGGTCGAGCACCTGCTGACCATCGCGCCCGAGGAGGTCGCTGAGCTGGCCGCCGCGCTCGGCGGCCTGCGATCCACGGTCCGGTTGTGCTCGCGCTGCGCACTGCTGACCGACGCCGACCCGTGCCCGGTCTGCACCGACCCGTCCCGCGACCGGTCGCTGATCCTGGTGATCGAAGAGCCGACGGCGGCATGGTCGGTGGAGGCGACCCGGGCCTACCGGGGCCTCTACCACGCGCTGCTCGGTCACCTCTCGCCGCTGCGCGGGGTCGGGCCCGAGGACCTCACGGTCGAGCTCCTGCTCGAGCGGGTGCGGGAGGGCGGCGTGCGCGAGGTCATCCTCGCCACCGACCCGACGGTCGAGGGCGAGACCACCGCCCTGTACCTGGCGCGACGGTTGGAGCCGCTCGGGATCGAGATCAGCCGCCCGGCGTCCGGGATCCCGGTCGGCGGGGAGCTGGCGGCGGTCGACCAGGCCACCCTCGCCCAGGCTCTCGAGCGGCGCCGGCGGGTGTGACCTCCGACCCCCCGACCCCGAACCGGCCGTACCCGGCTCCCTTGCCCGCAACTTGCGAGTGTGCTAGAACGTGAGGTCACGAGGGGGTCGCGGCCGTGGAGTCCAGCCTGGTCATGTACGAGGAGGAGTTCGAGCGGATTTCTCAGCTGCTCAACCGCCTTCGTATCGACGCCAGCGCGAAGATCGTGTTCCTGGTCGACAAGAACGGCCAGCAGATCGCCGGCGCGGGCGAGATCGAGCAGGTCGACACGACCTCGCTGGCCTCCCTGACCGCCGGCAACGTCGCCGCCACCGACGGTCTGGCCAAGCTCATCGGTGAGAAGGAGTTCTCGATCCTCTTCCACGAGGGTCGCAAGGACAACATCCACATCTCGATCGTCGGTCAGCGGTTGATCCTGGTGGTGATCTTCGACGAGCGCTCGTCGCTCGGCCTGGTCCGGCTCCGGGTCCGCAAGGCGTCGGCCGACCTCGAGCGGGTGCTGCGGAGACATGGAGCGCAAGGCCCGCGAGATCGGGCGCGGCAGACATCGCCTCCCCGTTCGCCGAGATCACCGACGAGGACATCGACGCCCTGTTCTCCGAATGAGCTTCATCAACTACGCCGCCCGCGAGATCAACTGCAAGATCGTCTACTACGGTCCCGGTCTGTGCGGCAAGACGACCAACCTCCAGTACATCTACGAGAAGTCGAACCCGCAGCAGAAGGGCAAGCTGATCTCGCTCGCGACCGAGACCGACCGCACCCTGTTCTTCGACTTCCTGCCGCTCGACCTCGGCACGGTGCGCGGCTTCAAGACCCGGTTCCACCTCTACACCGTGCCCGGTCAGGTCTTCTACGACGCCAGCCGCAAGCTGATCCTCAAGGGGGTCGACGGAGTCGTCTTCGTCGCCGACTCCCAGGAGGCCCGCGACGGACGCCAACGTCGAGTCGCTCCGCAACCTCCAGGAGAACCTGAGCGAGAACGGTTTCGAGCTCAAGACGATCCCCTACGTGCTCCAGCTCAACAAGCGGGACCTGCCGACCGCGATGCCGGTCGAGTCGATGTACCGCACCCTGAACTTCAAGGGCGAGCCGACCTTCGAGGCCGTCGCGACCCAGGGCATGGGCGTGTTCGAGACCCTGAAGGCGGTCGCCAAGCAGGTCCTGTACGAGCTGCGCCGTAGGTAGAGAACCTCCGCGATCATGTCCACCGGCTACCGGATCGTCGCCCTCGGCGGGGGCACCGGCCTGGCCTCCCTGCTGCACGGGATCAAGCGGCTGCCGCTCGAGCACCTCGCGGCGGTGGTCACGGTCTCCGACAACGGCGGCTCCACCGGCCGCCTGCGGGAGGAGTTCGACATCCCGGCGGTCGGCGACCTGCGCAACTGTCTGGTCGCGATGGCCGAGGACAACGAGCTCCTGGCGCGCCTCTTCGCCCATCGCTTCGGCGGCCGCGGCGCGCTCGGCGGCCACTGCCTCGGCAATCTCCTGATCGCGGCGCTGGTCCAGATCACCGGGGACTTCGCCCTCGCCGCCCGGCTTTCGGCCGAGGTGCTCAAGGTCCGCGGCACGATCCTGCCCGCCACCACCGCCAACGTCCACCTGGTGGGACGCGACGCCTCGGGCCGCAAGCTCGACGGCGAGCTGGAGATCACCTCCGGCGGGCCGCCGGTCGAGATCGCGCTCGAGCCGTCCGGGCCGGCGGCGGTGGCCGAGGCGGTGACCGCGATCGCCAACGCCGACCTGGTGCTGCTCGGGCCCGGCTCGCTCTTCACCTCGGTGATCCCCAACCTGCTGGTCCCGGGGGTCGCCGAGGCGGTCCGCGGACGCCGCGGCCGGCTGGTGTGGATCGCCAACCTCATGACCCAGGCCCGGGAGACCCTCGGCATGTCGATCTTCGACCACCTCGCGGCGTTCGCCCGCCACGCCCCGGGAGTCGTTCCCGACGTGGTGATCGCCAACAGCGTGGCGCCGTCCGACGCGGCACGCCGCCGCTACGCCGACGAGGACCAGGAACCTCTGCTGGTCGATCCGGCCGACCCCTGGCCGGGCCCGGGACGGCTGCTGCCGTGGCCGCTCCTGGCCGAGACCCCGGAAGGCCTGGTCCGCCACGACCGCGAGGCCCTCGCGGCAGCCGTGTTGCGGATCGCGGACGGCGGTGCGACATGAAGTGGTCGGTGGCCGTGCTCGCGGCCGGCAAGGGCACCCGGATGCGGTCGGTGCTGCCCAAGGTCCTGCACCGCCTGGCCGGACGGGCGCTGCTCGACTGGGTGCTCGACCGCTCGGCGGAGCTGGCGCCTCCCGAGCGCACGGTGGTGGTGGTCGGCCACGGCGCCGACCAGGTGGCCGCGCACCTCGCGGGGCGAGGCTTCGCCACGGTGCTCCAGGAGCCTCAGCTCGGGACCGGCGACGCGGTCAGGACCGCGCTCGGGACGCTGCCCGAGGGCGACGCCGTGCTCGTGCTGTCCGGCGACGTGCCGCTGCTGAAAGCCGCCACCCTGGCCCGTCTCCGCGACCATCTCTCGGCGGGCACGGACGCGGTCCTGCTGACCGCCGAGCTCGCCGACCCCGGTGCATACGGACGCATCGTGCGCGCCGCCGACGGCGGCGTCGAGGCGATCGTCGAGGCCCGCGACGCCGATCCCCCGACGCGGGCGATCCGCGAGGTCAACGCGGGCATCTACGCCTTCCGCCGCCAGCCCCTCGAGCGCGTCATCGCCGGTCTGAGGCCCGACAACGACCAGGGCGAGTACTACCTGACCGACGTGGTCGCGGCCCTGCGCCGGGAGCGGCGCCGGGTGGCGGCAGTGGTGCTCTCCGACCCCGAGGAGATGCTCGGCGTCAACACCCGCGCCGATCTCGCCCGGGTCGCTCGGATCCTGAACCGGCGTACGCTGGAGCGGCTGATGGACGGGGGCGTGACCGTGGCCGATCCCGAGACCACCTGGATCGAGCCGTCGTGCGAGGTCGGCCGCGACGTGGTGATCGAGCCCGGGGTCGTGCTCCGCAACCGGACCCGGGTCGGCGCCGGGGCGCGGATCGGCGCCCACGCGGTGCTCGACGGCGCCGACGTCCCCCCCGGCGCCGAGATCCCCCCCCTCGCCCACCTTACGGGCTGACCGAGCGGAACGGACAGCACCACAGAGCCACGGAGACACAGCGCGGACCGTGCCTCCGTGCTCCTCCCAGGTGAGGAGCTCCTGCGGTGTGTCCTCGTGGTCTGCCTTCACGCAGCTGGTGCGCGGTGTTAGGCTGGCGCCGCCCGCGAGACCCGCACCGGAGGAGACCGTGGCCCACCGCTTCGACCAGGTCGACGAGCTCGCCGTCACCACCCTTCGCACCCTGGCGATGGACGCCGTCCAGGCCGCCGACTCGGGACACCCCGGCACCCCGATGGCGCTCGCACCGACCGCGTGGGCGCTGTACACGCGGGTGCTCAAGCACAGCCCGCGGCACCCGGGGTGGGCCGACCGCGACCGCTTCGTGCTGTCCTGCGGCCACGCCTCGATGCTGCTCTACGGCATCCTCCACCTGACCGGCTACGAGCTCCCCCTGGATGAGATCCGGCGCTTCCGCCAGTGGGGCTCGCTGACCGCAGGGCACCCGGAGCACGGCCTCGTGCCCGGGGTCGAGATCACCACCGGCCCGCTCGGCCAGGGCTGCGCGGCATCGGTCGGGATGGCCCTCGCCGAGGCCCACCTCGCGGCGACGTTCAACCGCGAGCACAGCGTCGTCGGCCACCACACCTGGGCGCTGGTCTCCGACGGCGACCTCATGGAGGGCGTGAGCACGGAGGCCGCGTCGCTGGCCGGCCATCTCGGGCTCGGCAGGTTGATCTGGATCTGGGACGACAACCGCATCACCATCGAGGGCTCGACCGACCTCGCGTTCTCCGAGGACGTCGAGGCCCGCTTCAGGGCTCTCGGCTGGCAGCACCCTGCGGGTCGCCGACGCCAACGATCTCGAGGCGCTCGCGTCGGCCTTCGAGGCCGCCCGGGCCGAGACCGACCGACCCACCCTGATCGCGGTGCGCAGCCACATCGCCTGGGGCGCGCCGACCAAGCAGGACACGGCCGACGCCCACGGCGCGCCCCTCGGCGAGGACGAGATCCGGGCCACCAAGCGCGCCTACGGCTGGCCCGAGCACGCGAGCTTCGTGGTCCCGCCCGAGGTCGCCGCACGCGGCGCCGAGACGGTCAGCCGCGGGGCCGAACGGCATGCCGCCTGGACCACCGAGGTGACCGCCTGGCGTGCCGCCCATCCCGAGCTGGCCGCGGAGTGGGACCGGCGGCTCGCCGGGCGGCTGCCCGAAGGCTGGACCGACCGGCTGCCTCCGCTGTCCACCGATGGCAAGCCGAGCGCGACCCGCGGCGTGTCGGGCAAGGTGCTCAACGCGATCGCGGACACCCTGCCCGAGCTGATCGGGGGCTCGGCCGACCTCGCGCCCTCGTGCAAGACCACCATCACCTCGTCGACCAGCGTCGGCCCCGGCGCGCACGCCGGCCGGGTGCTGCACTTCGGCATCCGCGAGCACGGCATGGCGGCGCTGCTGAACGGCCTCGCCCTGCACGGCGGCCTGCGCCCGTTCGGCTCGACCTTCCTGGTCTTCTCCGACTACATGAGGCCCTCGATCCGGCTCGCGGCGCTGATGCAGCTGCCGGTGATCTACGTCTTCACCCACGATTCGGTGTGGGTGGGTGAGGACGGACCGACCCACCAGCCGGTCGAGCACGTGATGGCGCTGCGCACCATCCCGGGCCTCGACGTGATCCGTCCGGCCGACTGCAACGAGGCGGTCGCGGCCTGGCGGACCGCGCTCGAGCACCGCGACGGACCGGTTGCACTCGTGCTCACCCGCCAGGGCGTCCCGACCCTTGCCGGCACCGCGGAGCTCGCCGTCGAGGGTGTGTCCCGGGGCGCCTACGTGCTGGCGGAGATCGGCGGCGGCTCGCCGCAGCTCGTGCTGATCGGGACCGGGTCCGAGCTCCAGCTCGCGCTCGAGGCGGCGCGGCGGCTCGCCGCCGACGGCTTCCGGGTCCGGGTGGTCTCGATGCCCTGCCGGGAGCTCTTCGCCCGACAGCCGGACGGCGTGCGCGACGCCGTGCTGCCGCCCGGCGCGCCGCGGGTGGTGGTCGAGGCCGGGGTCACCCTCGGCTGGCGCGAGTGGGTCGGCGAGCGCGGCGCGGTGGTCGGCATCGACCGCTTCGGAGCCTCGGCGCCCGGCAGGGAGGTCGCCGAGCGGCTCGGCATGACCGCCGACCGGGTGGAAGCCGCCGCCCGGAAGGTCCTGGCCGGATAGCTCCCGCCACCCGAGGGCCCGCGACCGTCCGCCGCTCGCGGGTATACTTGGCGGTCCCGTGGGGCCGCCCGACGCGGACCGGAGGCGAATCAGGATGTGTGGAATCATCGGATACGTCGGCCATGACGAGGTGGTGCCGGTCATTCTCGACGGCCTGCGCCGGCTCGAGTACCGGGGCTACGACTCCGCCGGCCTGGCGGTGCTGCAGGACGACCGGATCGACATCCTGCGGGCGGCGGGCAAGCTGCGCAACCTCGAGCAGCTCGCCTACCAGAACCCCCTGCACGGCACCCTCGGAGTGGGTCACACCCGCTGGGCCACCCACGGCGCGCCCACCGAGGCCAACGCCCACCCCCAGACCGACTCCGCCCGCAGCATCGCCGTGGTCCACAACGGAATCCTGGAGAACTACAGCGAGCTCCGCCGCGAGCTGCTCGCCGACGGCGTGGCGCTGAGCTCGGACACCGACACCGAGCTCATCGCCCAGCTCCTCGGGCGCGAGCAGGGCACGCTCGCCCAGCGCGTGCTCAAGGTGCTGCCCCGCCTGGTGGGCCAGTACGCCGTGGTCGCGGTGAGCCGGGACGATCCGGGCGTGGTGGTCGCCTTCCGCCAGGGTCCGCCGCTGGTGGTCGGGCTCGGCGAGACCGAGAACATCGTCGCGTCGGACGTCACCGCCCTGCTCCACCGCACCCGCACCGTGCTCTTCCTGCTCAACGGCGAGGTCGCGGTGGTGCGCCGGGACCGGGTCGAGCTGCTCGACACCGCCGGGCGCCCCGTGGAGCGTGTCCCCGAGCGGCTCGACTGGGACGCCGCCCGGGCCGAGAAGGGCGGGTACCGCCACTTCATGCTCAAGGAGATCCACGAGCAGCCCGACGCCATCCGCAACACCGTGCTCGCCTATCTGGACGCAGACCGCAGCGGGGTCAACCTCGATGGCATGGGCTTCGAGCCCGAGATCCTGGCGCGGGTCGAGCGCATTCACCTGGTCGCCTGCGGCACCTCGTGGCACGCCTGCCTGGTCGGCAAGTTCCTGTTCGAGGCGCTGGCGCGGCTCCCGGTGGAGGTGGACTACGGCTCGGAGTACCGCTACCGGGCGCCCCTGATCGGACCCGAGGTGCTGGTCGTCGGTGTCTCCCAGTCCGGCGAGACCGCCGACACCCTCGCCGCGATGGAGCTGGCCGAGGCCGCCGGGGCCGTGCTGGGCACGGTCTGCAACGTGAGGGGATCGTCCTGCTGGCGGCTGGCCCAGGCCCGCATGCTGACCCAGGCCGGGCCCGAGATCGGCGTCGCCTCGACCAAGGCGTTCACCACCCAGCTGGTCGCCCTGCTCCTCCTGGCGCTCGCGGTGCGCCGGGCGCGGGGCCTGGTCGACGAGCTCGACCGGACCCTGGTCGGCGAGCTGCAGCGACTGCCGATGGCGGTCGAGCAGGTGCTCGCGACCGACGGGGCGGTCTACCGCGAGGCCACCGACGCGGTCGCCGGCGCCTCGGACTCGCTCTTCCTGGGCCGCGGCATCCTCTACCCGATCGCCCTCGAAGGGGCCCTCAAGCTCAAGGAGATCTCCTACCTCCACGCCGAGGGCTACCCGGCGGGCGAGATGAAGCACGGGCCGATCGCGCTGCTCGAGGAAGGGTTCCCGGTGGTCACCGTGGCCCAGGACCAGCCGACCCGCGACAAGCTGCTCGGCAACCTGATGGAGGTCCGCGCCCGCGGCGCGCTGGTGCTCGCGGTCGCCGAGCCCGACGCGGTCTCGGTGCGGGAGGTGGCCGACCTGGTCCTGCCGGTGCCCCACGTGCACCCGCTGCTGCAGCCGGTGATCGGGGTGGTCCCGCTCCAGCTCCTGGCCTACCACGTTGCCAGCCATCTCGGCCACGACGTCGACCAGCCGCGCAATCTGGCCAAGAGCGTGACCGTGGAGTGATGGACCTCTCGCGCGCGCCGCGACGTCTCAAACCCTGGCTTGCCCGGGCGCTCGAACCGGGCGGAGCCGGCATGCTCGTCCTCGCCACTGCGGTGGGATCGGTGGCCGGCCTGATGTCGGTCGGTTTCTGGTGGGCGATCCACCTCGTCGACCTCGCCGGCACCCGCTGGTTCGCCCCCGCCCTCGCCGGATGGCTCGGCAGCCCCTTCGGCCGCCCCGAGATCTACCTGTCGCTCTACCCCGCGCTCGGGGCGCTGGCGATGGCGCTGGTCACGGTGCGCCTGTTCGGGATACCTCACCGGCTCGGCGTACCCGGGGTGATGTTCGACGCGCGCACCAACCCCGGCAGCCTGTCGCTGGTGATCCTGCCCGCCACTTTCTTGGCCTCGGCCCTGATCATCGGCTCGGGGGGCTCGGCCGGACGCGAGGCGCCGGTGGTCGCGATGGGAGGCATCCTCGGGGGCTGGGTCGGCCGCCGGCTCGGCCTGCTCAGCCGACGGCGGCAGATCCTGATCGGCTGCGGCACCGCGGCGGCGATCGCGGCTGCATTCAACGCGCCCCTCGCCGGCGTCTTCTTCGCCCTCGAGGTGGTGCTTGAGGACTACACCGCCGCGACCCTGTCGCCGGTGGTCCTGGCCTCGGTGGCCGGTACCGTGGTCTGCCGCGCGCTCGAGGGCGGCGGGGCGGAGGGCTTTGCCGTTCCACCCTACCGGCTCGGAGCCTGGTGGGAGATCGGGCTCTACGCCGGGGTCGGCCTCGCCGCCGGCCTGGTCGCGCCCCTGTTCGTGCAGTTCGAGCGCTGGGTGCACCGCCGGATCAGCCGCTCGCGGCTGCCGATCCTGCTGCGGCCCGTGGTCGGTGGCCTCGGGGTCGGCCTGATCGCGCTGGCGCTGCCCCAGGTGATGGGCAACGGATACGCCCACGTCGAGAACGCGCTCGGCGATCCGCCCGGCGCGGCCCTCATGCTGGCGCTGGTCGGCGCCAAGCTGGTGGCGACCGCCCTCACCCTCGGCAGCGGGGGCTGGGGCGGCGACTTCGCACCCCTGGTCTTCATGGGAGCGATGCTCGGGGGCGCGTACGGCCGCGGACTCGACACGCTGATTCCCGGCCTGAGCCTCGAGCCGGGCGCCTACGCCATGGTCGGCATGGGCGCGATGCTGACCGCGGCGGTTCGTTGCCCGATCACCGCGATCCTGCTGCTGTTCGAGCTCACCGGATCGTACGAGGTCATCCTGCCGATCATGACCGCATGCGCGGTCGCGACCCCGGTCGGACGGGTGCTGCTCAAGCGGGGCATGTACCACCAGAGGCTCGAGGAGATGGGCGGGCCGACCGGCGAGCTGCCCGAGAGCCGCCTGCTGGCCGGGATCCGGGTGGCGGACATCCTGCGCCGCGACGTGGTGACCCTCTCCTCGGGCACGCCCTACCGGGAGATCCTGCGCGTGATCGCCACCTCGGACCAGCTGCTGTTTCCGGTGCTGGCGCCCGACCGCTCGCTGCTCGGCTCGCTCACCTTCGCCGACCTCAGGGGCCACCTCGACGCCGCCGAGCTCGCCGAGCTGGTGGTGGCGGCCGACGTGACCTCGGACGAGGTGCCCGCGCTCGACGGCTCGGCCACTCTCGAGCAGGCGATGCACGTGTTCGCCGGCTGCGACCTCGAGGAGCTGCCGGTGGTGACGGATGGCGAGGATCGACGCTTCCTCGGCCTGTTGACCCGGAGGCAGGCCTTCGCCGCCCGCGAACGGGCGCTGGCCGAGTGGGAGATGGAGGGGATGTGACGGATCTGCTCGACGATCTCAACCCGGCCCAGCGCGAGGCGGTCACCCACGGCGGCGGTCCGCTGCTGGTGCTGGCCGGAGCCGGCTCGGGCAAGACCCGGGTGCTGACCTACCGCATCGCCCATCTCATCCGGCGCGGCGACGCCCAGCCCTGGGAGATCACCGCGGTCACGTTCACCAACAAGGCCGCACGGGAGATGCGCGAGCGGGTCGAGAGCCTGGTCGGCGGCACGCTCGGGGGCGGCTTCGTCGGCACCTTCCACCGCTGGGCGCTGATGCTGCTGCGTCGGCATCCCGAAGCCGCCGGCCTCCCGCCGCGATTCGCGATTCTCGACTCGGACGACCAGCGCGCCCTGATCACCCGGGTGCTCAAGGAGATGGGTCACGACGGCCGGGATCCCTCGCCGCGCGCCGTGCTGGCGCGGATCTCGGCGACGGCGAACGCCGGCAGGGGACCGGCGAGCCTCGAAGCCGCCCTGTCGCCCCTCGACAGGGTGGCTGCCGAGGCCTGGCAACGGTATCGCAAGGCCAAGAAGGCGGCGGGTGCGATCGACTTCGACGACATGCTGGTGCTGGCGGGGAAGGTGCTGCGACAGCACGAGACGATCCAGGAGCAGGTCCGGCGTCAGGCCCGGTGGCTGCTGGTGGACGAGTTCCAGGACACCAACGCGATCCAGCTCGACCTGCTCGCGCTCGCCCTCGACGGCGAACGCAACCTGACCGCGGTCGGCGACGAGGACCAGTCGATCTACCGCTGGCGGGGCGCCGAGATGGAGAACATCCTCGCGTTCGAGCGCCATTTCGCCGGCGCGCGGGTGGTCGCGCTGGAGCAGAACTACCGCTCGACCGCACCGATCCTCAGCGCCGCCGGCGCCCTGATCGCCAAGAACGCTCTGCGCCGCGGCAAGAACCTCTTCACCGAGCGCGTGGGCGGTGAGCCGGTGGTGCTCACGATCACCGACGACGAGCGCGGCGAGGCGCGCTGGGTCGCGGACCACCTCGAGGAGCTCGCCCCCGAGCACGGCTTCGAGCAGCTCGCGGTGCTGGTGCGCACCAACGCCCAGACACGACCGTTCGAGGAGGAGCTGACCCGTCGCCGGATTCCCCACCGGGTGGTCGGCGGGCTGCGCTTCTGGCAGCGGGCCGAGGTCAAGGACGCACTGGCCTACCTGCGGCTGGTGGTCCGGCCCGAGGACGTGGTCGCATTCCAGCGCGTGGTGAACGTGCCCGCGCGGGGAATCGGGGCGGCGACCCTCGATGTGCTCGCGCGCCACGCCGAGTCGGTCGCCAGCCCGCTGCCGGTGGCCGCGGCGGAGCTCCCTGAGGGGCTGACCCCACGGGCTCGGCAAGCCCTGGGCGCCTTCTTCCGGCTGCTCGACGAGGCCCGGACTCTCCGCGAGGCGCTCGAGCCCGGCGATCTGGTCGGCTGGCTGCTCGAGGGCTCGGGCCTGCTCGCGCTCTACGACGGCGCCGAGCCGGACAAGGTCGCGCGGCGTGAGAACCTGGCCCAGCTCGCCGCCGCGGTGGCCGAGGCGGCCGCCTCCGGCCAGAGCCTCGAGGAGCTGCTCGACGGCGTCGCCCTGCTCGAGGAGGACGACGAGCACACCGCCCCGGAGGCGGTCAGTTTGATGACCCTGCACGCCGCCAAGGGGCTCGAGTTCGACGTGGTCGTCCTGGCCGGTCTCGAGGACGGGCTGCTGCCCCATGCCAGCGCCCGCGACGAGCCCGACGGGCTCGAGGAGGAGCGGCGGTTGACCTACGTCGGGATGACCCGGGCCCGCCGCAGGCTGGCGTTGACCGCCGCCCGGAGCCGTTTCCTGTTCGGCCAGCGGCAGCCGACCCGGCCGTCACGGTTCCTGCTCGAGCTGCCGCGGGATGCCTACCGGGATCTCTCCGACCTGCCCATCGCGATCTCGGAGCCGGCAGCCGAGGCGACCCCGCGACGTCCGGTGGGCTCCGTCGCCCCGGCACCGGCCCCGCGGTCGTCGCGGGCGAGGATCGCGGCCACCGCGGTGGACGAGAACGGAACCGGGTGGCGTCCCGGCGATCGTGTGCGCCACCTCCGGTTCGGGTCCGGGGTGGTGCTGTCGTGCCAGGGCCGCGGCCCGGGGCTCAAGCTGGTGGTCTACTTCGACCGCGCCGGACGCAAGACCCTCGTCCCGACCGTCGCCCGGTTGGAGAAGGCGTGAGCCGCGGGGCCGAGGCCCCGCCCCTTCCGCCGCCGACGCCCGGCGTCCTGGCAACCCTCGGCGCCGCCCTCGCGGCAACGATGATGGCGGTGCTGGCGTTGGGAGTCGGCCCTGACTGGATGGCCGGACCGGTCGGTGGCGGCGACGCGTGGCAGAGCCTGTGGAACCTGGACCACGTCCGCAGGGTGCTCGACGGCGAGACGGGGCTGTGGTTCTCGCACCAGGTGTGGGCGCCCGAAGGCGCCTCGCTTCGCGCCCACACCCTGGCCCCGACGCTCTCGGTCCCGGGCGCACTGCTCGCCCGTGCGCTTGCCCCGCACGTCGCCTACAACGTGCTCGTTCTGTTGACCTTCGCGCTCGCCGGGGCAACCACCTTTCGGCTCGCGCGGCGGCTCGGGCTGTCGCCCGGCGCCGCGCTTCTCGCGGGCCTGGCGCTGGCCTTCGCCCCGGCCCGCACCGCGCGCGCCTTCGGTCATCTCAACCTGTGCGCCCTCGGGCTGGTCCCGCTCGCGCTCGAGGGGCTGGTGGTCGCGGCGCGCCGCACCGGCGCGCGGGCCTGGGCCGGTGCGGCCGTCGCCGCCGCCGCATTGCTCGCGCTCGGCCTCACCGACTGGTACCTGGCCCTGCTCGGCGCCCTCGCCGCGACCACGTTCGCGGCCTTCGAGCTGGCTCGCGGCGGCGGACGGAGGGCGGCGATCACCCTCCGGCTCGGTCTCACCGGCGTGATCGCGCTTGCCGCCCTCGCGCCGGTCGCTCGGCCGCTCGCGGCGGAGCCCGGCATTCGCGGCCACGACCCCCGGCACTGCTCGACCGCGCTGACCTCGCTGGTGGTGCCCAACCGCGTCCAGCGCGTCGCCGCCTGGACCGAAGGCCTGACCGGGCGCAACAGCCAGAATCTCGCCGAGGGCGCTGCCTACCTCGGGCTGGTGCCGCTCGCGGCCCTGGCCTGGCTGCTGGCGCGCCCCACGCAGCGTCCGCGGGACCTCGACTGGGCGCTGGCGGCGGGCGCGGCAGGCCTGGTGCTGGCGCTGGGTCCGGCGCCGCGGATCTTCGACCGCTGGCTCGAGATCCCGCTGCCCTACCGGTGGCTGGAGGCGGCGGTCCCGGCGCTCGCGACCGGGGGCTGCGCGAGCCGGTTGGTGCAGCTCGCCGCGCTGCCGCTGGCGCTCGCGACCGGGTGGGCCGCGGACCGGCTCCACGCCGGTGGCGGTCGCGGCCGTGCGGTCCTGGCGGCGGCGGTGGCCGTGCTCGCGGTCGAGTACGCGCCGGTGACGCCGCCGGTGATGCGCTGGCCCGTGGATCCGGCGATGTCCGGGCTGGCAGCGGCCCCTGGCGACGGCGTGGTGCTCGACCTCGACTCCGACGTGACCGGGCTGGTGCGCCAGCTCGGCCACGGCCGGCCGCAGACCCTGGGGTACCTGTCGCGCCGGCCCGAGGCGCAGTGGGAGCGGCGCCGGCTCGACCCGGTGATCGGGCCCCTGCTCGGGCACGGGGAGGTGGCCGCCGCGCCCCCGCTGGCGACGGCCGCGGCCTGGCTGCGCCACCGGTGGGGCGTGCGCTGGGTGGTGGCGACGCCGGGCTCGGAGGCACTGATTCGCGCCGAGGAGCTCGGGCTCGCCGCCCGGAACGCCAGCGACCGCTCGGTCGTGTCGGCGGTGCCCGAGCTGCCCCTCGACCCGCTGGCCGCGGTCGATCTCGCCGAGGAGACCGCCCCGCTGGCGCGCCGCGGAGTGGTTCTCGAGGGGGTCTACGGGCCGGAGACGGTGGGCGTTGCAGGCGGTGCCCTGCGCGGCCGGTGGACAGGTCCGCGGGCGCTGGTGCTCGCGCCCCTGGGAGCCGGAAGCTGGCGGCTGCGGTTGGCGGCTCCTCGGCCGGACCCGCCCACGGTCCGACTCAAGGTCGGCGGGCGCACCGTGGAGACGACCGTGCGCGGGGTCGACGATCTCCTTTTCACGGTCGGCACCGCCGACCTGGGAGCCGACGGGGGGCTGCTGCTCACGCTCGAGGCGTCGCCCTACCGACCGCCCGCCGACCGGCGCGAGCTCGGGGTGTTCCTGGTCACCCTGGACGCGCACGTGGACGACCGCACCCGAGTAGAATCCTCGCGGAGGTGACGATGTCCGAGTGGCACCACACCACGATCGTGCGCGGTGCGTCGCGACGCCACCGTGGCGATCGGCTCCGACGGCCAGGTGACCCTGGGCACGACGGTGCTCAAGCACGGCGCCGCCAAGGTGCGCCGGCTGGCCGGCGGCAAGGTCCTGGCCGGCTTCGCCGGCTCGGTGGCC
Source organism: uncultured Acidobacteriota bacterium (assembly GCA_963714745.1). GTDB lineage: Bacteria > Acidobacteriota > Thermoanaerobaculia > Thermoanaerobaculales > Sulfomarinibacteraceae > CAVQPK01. Next base: position 1,224,157 of record CAVQPK010000002.1, on the reverse strand, counting down.
GACGCGCTCGCGCTGTTCACCCGCTTCGAGGCCAAGCTCGAGGAGTACGGACACAACCTCGAGCGGGCGGCGGTCGAGCTCGCCCGCGAGTGGCGCACCGACCGCGCCCTGCGCCACCTCGAGGCGATGATGATCGTCGCCGACCGCGCGACCACCCTGCTGGTGTCCGGCACCGGCGAGGTGCTGTCCCCGGACGACGAGGTGGTGGCCGTCGGGTCGGGCGGCGGCTACGCCCTGGCCGCGGCGCGGGCGCTGATGACCCACACCGATCTCGGTGCCGGCGGACGTCGTCCGCCGGCGCTCGAGATCGCCGCCGCGATCGACATCTACACCAACGACCACATCACCGTCGAGGTGCTGAGCTCGTGAAAGCGGACAACCTGACGCCGCAAGAGATCGTGGCCGAGCTCGACCGCTACATCGTCGGCCAGACCGGCGGCCAAGCGGGCGGTCGCGATCGCCCTCCGCAACCGCTGGCGGCGCCAGCAGCTCGACCCCGAGCTGCGCCGACGAGGTCACGCCCAAGAACATCATCATGATCGGGCCGACCGGCGTCGGCAAGACCGAGATCGCGCGCCGGCTCGCCCGGCTGACCGGCTCGCCGTTCCTCAAGGTCGAGGCGTCGAAGTTCACCGAGGTGGGCTACGTCGGTCGCGACGTCGAGTCGATCGTGCGCGACCTGGTCGGATGCCGGCATCCAGCTGGTGCGCGGCGGAGCGCGCGGACGAGGTCCAGGTGCGGGCGGAGCGGGCCGCCGAGGACCGCCTGCTCGACCTGCTGATGCCGTCGTCGATGGCGACCGCGAGCGCCGAGTCGATCGACGACACGCGGCGCGCGCTCAAGCGCCTGCTGCGGGACGGTGCAGCTCGACGACCGCGAGATCGAGATCGAGGTCGACGAGAGCCGCATGCCGACCGTCGAGATGTTCGACGCCCCAGGGCATGGAGACCATGGGCCTGAACCTCAAGGACATGTTCGGCGGCCTGATGGGCCAGCCAAGGCGAGCAAGCGCATGCAGGTCGCGGACGCGCGGCGGATTCTGCTCGGCGAGGAGGAGGACCGCCTGATCGACCGCGTCCCAGGTCGAGAGCGAGGCCGTCGCGCGGGTCGAGCAGGACGGGATCGTCTTCCTCGACGAGATCGACAAGATCGCGAGCCGCGAGGAGGCGGCGGGCGGGGCGGGCCCGACGTGTCCCGCGAGGGGGTCCAGCGCGATCTGCTGCCGATCGTCGAGGGCACCACGGTCACCACCCGCTACGGCACCGTGCGCACCGACCACGTCCTGTTCATCGCCGCCGGCGCGTTCCACGTCGCCACGCCGTCGGACCTGATCCCGGAGATGCAGGGGCGGTTTCCGATCCGGGTCGAGCTGGCGGCCCTGTCGGCCGAGGACTTCGCCCGCATCCTGGTCGAGCCCGAGCACTCCCTGATCCGCCAGTACAGCGAGCTGCTCGCCACCGAAGGGGTCACGCTGCGGTTCGCCGACGGCGCGATCGAGGCGATCGCCTCCGGCGCCGCGGAGGTCAACTCGGCGGCCGAGAACATCGGCGCTCGTCGTCTGCACACCGTGCTCGAGCGGCTGCTCGAGGAGGTCTCCTTCACCGCGCCGGACCGGGCGGGTGAGGTGGTGGAGATCACCCCGGAGGAGATCCGCGCGCTGCTCGAACCCCTGATGTCGGACCGTGACCTGGCACGCTACATCCTCTGAGGCCCGCTGGCTGGCGGCGGCGCTGGTGGTGGCGGCGGCCACGACCGGCTGCGGCCGCAAGGGCGACCCGCTGCCGCCGGTGGTGAGGGTCGCCCAGGCCACCACCGACCTCACCGTGGTCCAGCGGGCCGACACCGCCGTGCTGGGCTGGAGCTACCCTTCGATGACCAGCGTCGGCGGACCGCTGCCCGACCTCGAGGCGATCGAGGTGTGGCGTGCGCTGATGCCGGAGGCACAGGAGCCCCGCGGGGACTCGAAGCGAGCGCGGGAGGACCGGCTGCGGCTGCTCGCTGCCCGCGGCGAGCTCGTCCGGACCCTCGACGTGGCCCAGCTCGACGAGGCCACCCGCGGGTCGTCCCTGGTGGCGGTCGAGGACCTCGCGGACCTGCCTGCCGAGGGCGGCGAGGTGGTGTGGTACGCGGTGCGCTCGCGCTGCTGCGGCGGACGGCGGTCGGAGTTCTCGAACATCGCCCGGCTCGAGCCGGACGTGCCGCCGGCGCCTCCCACCGAGCTCACCGCGGAGCCCGGAAAGGAGGGCGTCGCACTCGCCTGGTCGCCGACCGACGAGCTGCCGGTGGAGATCGAGCGCTCGGCGGACGGCGAGATCTGGACCTCGCTCTCCCCCGACCCGGTGACCGGCGGAACACGGCTCGACGCCACCGCCGGCCAGGGTCGCACCTGGAGCTATCGGCTGCGGTCGGTGCGTCCGCGAGCGGGGGGCTCCCCGGTCTTCGGCCCGCCCGGCGCCGTGGTGGTCGTCGAGCATCCCGACCTCTATCCGCCCGAGGCGCCGGTCGACCTGGTCTGCCTGCCGGAGACCGACCGGGTGCTGCTGCGGTGGCGTGCCGGCGCCGACGCGGTCAGCTACCGGGTCTCCCGGCGCAGCGGCGCCGGACCGGCGGTGGTGATCGGAGACGGCCTCTCCGAGCTCGGCCTGGTCGACGCCCAGCCGCCCTTCGGGGACCTGATCTACGAGGTCCGCGCCGCCGACCGGGCGGGCAACCTCTCCGAGCCCGCGAGCTGCGCCGCCACCCTGGGCGGAACCGCACCGTGACCTGGCTGCTCAAGGCCCACGGCGCGGGCAACGACTTCCTGGTCGGGGCCGGAGCCTGGGCGCCCCGGCTCGAGGAGGACGTGGCCCTCGTGGTGCGCCTCTGCGACCGCCGGCGCGGGATCGGCGCGGATGGCGTGCTCGCCCTCTTCGTGCAGGCGTGCGATCGGGTTCGCCTCGCCTACCTCAACGCCGACGGGACCCGGGCCGCGTTGTGCGCCAACGGGGTGCGCTGCGCGGCTCTGGCGGCGGTGGAGCGGCTCGGTCTGAGCTCGCGGCTGGTGGTGGCGACCGACGCCGGCGAGGTGCCGGCCGAGGTGCGCGGCGACCTGGTCGCGGTCGAGCTTCCTCCGCCTTCGCAGGCTCTCGAGCCGCTGGCGTTGGCGGTGGGCGGAGCCGTGGTCCAGGGATGGTATGGGGTGGTCGGGGTGCCACACCTCATCGTCGGTTCCAGCGTGCCTCTCGACCGGCTCGACCTGGCCCGGGTCGCCCCGCCCCTGCGCCGCCACCCCGAGCTCGGTCCCGACGGCGCCAACGTCTCGTTCACCTGGCCCGCGCACGACGGCTGCCTGGGAGTCCGGTCGTGGGAGCGCGGGGTCGAGGGCGAGACGCTGTCGTGCGGAACCGGAGTGGTCGCCGCCGCCCTGGTCCACCTGGCGGCGGGCGGCGGGCGGCGGGTCGTGTGCCGCACCCGGGGCGGCGACGAGCTCGTGGTCGAGGCCCTCGGCGAGCCGCCGGCCTGCGCCGCGCGTCTCACCGGCCCCGCGATCCTGGTCGCCGAGGTCATCCCCACACCCGAGCTCACCGGCGAGTCGCCACAGCGACCCAAACCGCCTCTTTGCGCCCGTTGAGCCGGCGCCTTCCTGGTTCGGACCGCCGTGCTGCGCGGGGCGACCTCGGATTCGGATCCGCAAGGCCGACGCCGTTTCCGACCGAGGGGCAGGCGGCCGGTTGCGGGCGCGGCCCGCGCTGACGTCCTCCGCCCGCGGTCAGGGGGCGAGCAGGCGCCAGGCGCCACCGGTGAGCAGGCCGGCGAGGAGACCGGCGGCGAGGTCGTCGGCCATGATGCCGAGACCGCCGGGCAGCGATTCGAGCCGCCGGATCGGCCACGGCTTGGTGATGTCGAGCACCCGGAAGGCGAGGAAGGCCGTCGCTGCCAGGATCGTCTCCCCGGGAGACGGCTCACCGGCCGCCCAGCGGGTGACGATCAGCGCCATCCACTGCCCGGCGACCTCGTCCACGACCACCGGAGAGGGATCGGTCGTGCCCCGACGCCGCGCCTCCGCGCCCGCCGCCCACGTTCCCGCCACGGTCAGCGCGGCCAGCACCGCGATCTCGACGGCGAGCCGTGCGGGCAGCTCGCCCAGCGTCGCTGTGAGCAGCACCCACCCGGCGATCGCGGCCGGTGACCCGACCGTGGTTCCGGGCGCGGGCAGGCGCTCGCCGAGGGAACCGCAGGTCGCGATCAGACGCGCCAGGCGGATGCCGCGAGCCACCGCTCAGCCGCGCCCGAGCTCGGCGAGCAGCCGCCGGTGGAATCCGCCGAAGTCGCCGGACGAGCACCCGATCACCACGTCGCCGGGTCGCAGCCGGGGGCGCAGCGCGGCGACGGGATCCTCTCCCGCGGCAGGGCTCAGGGCCTCGACGCCGCGGTCGAGGAGCTCGGCGGCCAGCCTGGCGCGGTCGAGGCGCTCGCCGGGGCGCAGGCGATCGTGGTGGTACAGCGCCGCCACCAGCACCAGGTCGGCGGTCGCGAGCGCGGCCAGGTAGCCGTCGTGGAAGACCGCCCGGGCCGCGGACAGGGATCGGGGCTCGAACGCGATCACCAGCCGCCGTCCCGGCCAGCAGCTGCGGGCGGCGCTGATGGTAGCGGCCAGCGCGGTGGGATGGTGGGCGAAGTCGTCGACCACCAGGATCCCCGCTGCGTCTCCGATCACCTCGAGCCGGCGCACCACGCCCGGAAACGCGGCCAGGGCCGCCGCCGCGGCACTCCGGTCGATCCCGGCGGCGCTCGCCGCGGCAACCGCCAGGGCGGCGTTCTGCAGGTTGTGCTCGCCCGCGAGCGCGGTCCGCAGGGGAACCCGGGCGCCGTCGGGCCACGCCAGCTCGCCACGCCCTCCCTCGGTCCCGACCCGGACCGCCTCCAGCCGGATGTCGGCGCCCGCGGCGGGACCGACGCGGATCAACGGCGCGGTCGCGTCCCGCACTGCCGCCTCGCTGCCGGGGCTCCAGCCGTTGACCACCACCGCGCCGTCCCGCGGAACCTGGGCGGCACCGGCGCGAAAGGCGGTCAGGACTGCGTCGAGGTCGGGGAAGAGGTCGGCGTGATCGAACTCCACCGGCCCCAGAACGAGCACGTGGGGTCGGTAGTGGAGGAACTTCGGTCCACGGTCGAAGAAGGCGCTGTTGTACTCGTCGCCTTCGATCACCATCAACCGCCCGACACCGAGACGGAACGACCGCTGCGACCAGGGCAGCATGCCGCCGACCAGGGTGGTGGGTTCGGCGCCGACCTGCTCGAGGATCCAGGCCAGCATTGCGCTGGTGGTGGTCTTGCCGTGGGTCCCGGCGACCACCACCGACTCGCGACCCTCGGCCAGCAGGTAGTGGGCCACCGCCTCGGCCTGGGACACCATCGGCAGCCGGCGGGCCAGCACCGCCTGGACCTCGGGGTTCGCCCGGCCGACCGCGTTGCCGACGATCACCCGGTCGACCTCCGGAATGCGCTCGGGGTCCCAGCCCAGCCGCACCGGGATGGCGAGCTCCTCGAGCAGGGTCGACATCGGCGGGTAGAGCTGGCTGTCGACGCCCTCGACGCGGTGGCCCGACGCGGCCAGGAGGCCGGCCAGTGAGGCCATCGCGGTCCCTCCGATCGGAAGCAGGTAGAGGTGCTCTCGAGTCGCCATCGTCGGCAGTCGGCGGCGGCGCCGTCTCGCCTGCAGTCTAGCCCGGATTCCCGTCCGCGATCCTTTGCCGGTCGCCGCGGTCACCCGGCCCCCGGATGTTGCGATCTTGTCTCAGGTGGTATGGGGACTGCAAAAGGTCCCGCAACCCGGTTGCGGGGCGCTCGGCGGATCCCTACCATCGGTCCTCGTCACGATGAGGAGGACACCGAACATGCTGCGACGCACTCTGCTGCTCACCGCCCTGGCGGCGCTGGCCGCCGTGCCGGCCTTCGCCCAGGCCCCGAAGATGGTCGTGGACCAGATGGTCCTCGACTTCGGTACCGTCACCCAGGGCGTGACGGTCGACGCCACCTTCACCCTCCGGAACCAAGGTGACGCCACCCTCGAGGTGCGCGCCGTGCGTCCGACCTGCGGCTGCACCGTCGCCAAGTTCGACCCCGAGGTCGCGGCGGGCGGAACCGGGACGATCCACGCCACTCTCGACACCTCGAGCTTCAAGGGGCCGATCTCGAAGTCGCTGCTGGTGATGACCAACGATCCGGAAAAGCCGAGCGTCAACCTGGTCCTGAAGGCGGACGTGCAGCCGATCATCGAGGTCCTTCCCCGGCCGGTGGTTCGCTTCAACACCATCCAGCTCCAGCCGGTGACCGAGAAGGTGGTCGTGGTGACCGAGCTCGAGAAGCCCTTCAAGATCACCGGGGTGACCTCGAGCGTGCCGTACATCACGAGCCAGGTCCGCGCCCTCGAGGAGGGCGAGCGCCTCGAAGGCAAGCAGGCGCGCCAGTACGAGGTCGCGCTGACCCTCGCCGAGAACGCGCCGGTCGGACCGGTCAACGCCGAGATCACCATCGCCACCGACAACCCGAAGGCGAAGGAGGTCCCGGTGCGGGTCTTCGGCGTGGTCCGGGCGCTGCTCCAGGTGACTCCGACCCAGCTGCAGTTCGGCCAGGTCGAGGCGTCGATGCAGCCCGGCCGCAACGTGGTGGTGGTCAACAACCGTGAGGTGGAGCCGGTCCAGGTGACCGGCGCCGAGGTCAACGACCCGGCGTTCGAGGCCGCGGTCCTCACCATCGAGGACGGTCGTCGCTACCAGGTGACGGTGACGGTCAAGCCCGACGCGTCGCCGGGCAGCCGGGATGCCAGCCTCACCATCCGGACCACGGACCCGCAGTTCCCCACCCTCCAGGTCCCGGTCCGCGCGAGCCTCAAGTAGATGTCGACGCTGGCCCTGCGCTGGCGGGAGGGACGGCTCGAGCTGCTCGACCAGCGGCGGCTGCCGCTGGAGGAGGTGTGGGTCGAGTGCCGTGACGCGGCCGCCACCGCGGACGCCATCCGCGACCTGGTGGTCCGTGGCGCGCCGGCGATCGGCGTCACCGCGGCCTATGGTATGGCCGCCGCAGCTGCCGCGGATCCCGATCCGACCGCCCTCGGCGAGTCGGCCGAGGTCCTCCGGGCGGCGCGGCCGACCGCGGTCAACCTGGCGTGGGCGGTGGACCGGATGCTGACCGCCGCCCTCGCCGCGCCTCCCGCCGAGCGGGCCGCCGTCGCCCTCGCCGAGGCGAGGCGCATCCACGCCGAGGACGAGGCCGCCTGCGCCGCCATGGCCGACCATGGGGCGGACCTGCTCGGCCATGACGGCGCGGTCGAGATCCTGACCCACTGCAACACCGGCGCGCTCGCCACGGCCGGCGTCGGCACCGCTTTCGGCGTGATCGCGGAGCTCCACCGGCGCGGCCGCCTGACCCGCCTGTGGGCGTGCGAGGCACGTCCGGTGATGCAGGGTTCCCGGCTCACCGCCTGGGAGGCCGAACGGCTCGGTCTCCCCGCGACTTTGGTCACCGACACGGCCGCCGGAACGGTCTTCCAGCACCGCCCGTTGGCGGCGGTGGTGCTCGGGGCCGATCGCATCGCCGCCGACGGGTCGACCGCCAACAAGGTCGGGACCTACACCCTCGCGGTCCTCGCGGCCCGCCACCGTGTGCCGTTCGTGGTGGTCGCTCCGACCACCACGGTCGACCTCGCGGTACCGGACGGGGCCGCGATCCCGATCGAGCAGCGGCCGCCGGACGAGGTCCGCCGGGTGTTCGGGGTGGCGACGGCACCGCCGCGCACGGAGGTCTTCAACCCAGCCTTCGACGTCACGCCCCCCGAGCTCATCGCGGCGATCGTGACCGAGCGCGGGGTCGCCCGGGCTCCCTTCGGCCAGGCCCTCGCCCGGTTAGTTGGCGGACGTCCTGAGTGAGGACCCTCGCGATCGAGACCTCCTGCGACGAGACCGCTGTCGCGGTCCTGGCGGGGGACGGCACGGTCGAGGTGAACCTCCTGTCGAGCCAGGTCCGGGCTCACGCCCCCTACGGGGGAGTCGTGCCGGAGCTCGCCTCCCGCGAGCACCTGGCGGCGCTGCCGTGGCTCGTCGCACGGGCCCTCGAGCACGCCTCCGGCGTGATCGAGCTGGTCGCGGTGACCGGCGGCCCTGGCCTGATCGGGGCCCTGTTGGTCGGCGTCCGGTTCGCCGCCGCCTTCGCCTGGTCCCGGCGCCTGCCCTTGGTGGCGGTCGATCATCTCGACGGGCACCTGGTGTCGCCGTTCGTCGGCCTCGATCACGGCCCGGCCCGGCCGATGCCGGAGCCGACCTTGTCGCTGGTGGCGTCCGGCGGCCACTCGAGCTGGTACCTGGTCGACGCCGCGGGCCGGTCGACCCGTCTCACCCGCACCCGGGACGACGCCGCCGGCGAGACCTTCGACAAGGTGGCGCAGGCGCTCGGGCTGCCGTACCCGGGCGGACCGGTGGTCGACCGCCTCGCCCGTCGCGGCGACCCCGCAGCGGTCGACCTGCCGCGACCGAGGCTGAAGGACGACAGCCTCGACTTCTCGTTCTCGGGGCTCAAGTCGGCAGTGATCCGGCAGGTCCGGGAGCGTGGGCTCGCCGGAACGCCCGACGGTGAGGCGCCGCCGGAGGTCTGCGACCTGCTGGCCTCGTTCGAGGCGGCGGTCGTCGGCCAGCTGCTGGGACCGCTCGAGGCCCTCGCCCAGCGCCACCGGCCGGTGCTGGTGACGGTGTCGGGCGGGGTCGCCGCCAACACCGCGCTGCGGGCCGGTCTCGAGCGCGCCGCCGCCCGGCTGGGCCTCGAGGTGACGCTGCCGCCGCTCGGCCTGACCACCGACAACGCGGCCATGATCGCGCGCGCCGGGCAACTGGCCTTCGCGCGCGGCGTCCGTCACGACCCGCGCAGGCTCGACGCCCGGGCGCGCGAGGCGTGGCAGCCGCCGGGCATGCGGGTCGCCGCCTCGCCTGCCGGCGGGATGGTAGGATGAGCCGCTCGATGGTGGGGAGACGATGAAGAAGTCGGTGGCACGAGAGTACTACGAGGCGATCCTGGTCGCGTTCCTGCTGGCCCTGTTCGTCCGGACCTTCGTCTTCGAGAACTTCAAGATCCCGTCCGGGTCGATGGAGGACAACCTCCTGATCGGCGACCATCTCGTGGTCAACAAGTTCATCTACTCTCCACACTTCGACTCGCCGTTGCATGCTCTGCTGCCGTACCGGGCGCCCGCGCCGGGGTGACGTGGTGGTGTTCAAGTTCCCCGAAGATCCGCGGCGGGACTTCATCAAGCGCTGCATCGCGCTCGCCGGCGACACCGTCGAGATACGCGACAAGCGGCTGTACGTGAACGGAGTGCTGCAGGACGAGCCCTACGTGGTGCACAAGGACTCGCAGACCTGGAGCAACTCGCCGTCGGTCCGGCCGAGCTACCGGCTGCGCGACCAGCTTCGGACCGATCGTGGTTCCCCCGGACTCGGTCTTCTGCCTCGGCGACAACCGCGACAACTCGCTCGACTCTCGCTTCTGGGGCGCGGTTCCGCTGAGCTACCTGAAGGGACGCGCGGTCTTGATCTACTGGTCCTTCGAGGCGCCGCGCTCCGACGGCCAGTGGCACGGGCTCGGCCATCGGCTCAAGCAGCTCGGCGACGTCGCCCTCCACTTCTTCTCCAAGACGCGGTGGGAGAGACAGTTCCGCATCATCCGCTGAGTCCGGCGCGGATCGGCCGCCGCGCCGCACCTCCCGTCGGCGGGCCACAGCGGCCTGCCTTGTCTCGCTGGGGCAATCCCGATACCATGCCCACGACGACCCGCACTCGCTGCACGGGAGGAGGCAAACATGACCGCACGACGAGGTGAGCGTGGCGAGGTGAGCATCGGCTGCCTGGTCGGCGTCGTGGTCCTCCTGATCGCGACCGTGATCGCGATCTCCTGGGTGCCGCGGGCGCTTGCGGTCTACGAGCTCGAGAACAAGATCGAGTCCCTCGCCGATCGTGCGAACCGGATCGACTACAAGGACAAGAAGATCCACGAGGAGATCCTCGAGGCAGCCGACGAGCTGCGGCTCAACGTCGCGCCGGAGGCGGTCAAGATCAAGCGCTCGCGGTCGTACATCGAGATCCGCGTGACCTACGATGTGATCGTCAAGTTCCCGTTCTACACCTACATCTGGCACCGGGACGTGATCACCAACCGCCCGCTGTTCTGACGCGGACACCGCAGCGAGACAAAGCGGGCCCGGCGCGGGCCGTGCCCGCAACCCATGCGACTGGTGAGCACTCGCGGCCGCTTCCGCTCACGCGGAGGCTCCAGTCGGGGACCGGGCGACCGGCGGCCGGTCAGGGATCCGAAACCAGGGTCGTCCCGCGCGTCCCGACGATCTCGACCGGGAGTGTGTCGCTGAGGTTCAGCCTGCCGCCGCCTGCATCTCGGCGAGGACGCGCGCGGCGGCGGCGGCGGGATCTGGGTCGCTGGTGATCGGACGGCCAACGACCAGAAGGTCGCTGCCGGCCGCGAGGGCTTCGCGCGGCGACATCACCCGACGCTGGTCGCCGACACCTGCCCCCAGGGGTCGGATGCCGGGGGTCACCACCAAGAAGTCGTCGCCGCAGGCGCGGTGGACCGACCCGGCCTCCCGGGCCGAGGCCACCACGCCGTCGAGGCCGGCCTCCCGGGCGAGCACCGCCCACCGCACCGCCAGCTCGGCCGGGTCGGCGTCGAGCCCGAGCTCGGCGAGGGCCGGCCGGTCGAGGCTGGTGAGCACGGTCACCGCGATCACCAACGGCGTTCCCGGTCCGCTGTTGGCCCCTTCCACCGCCGCCTCGAGCATGGCCCGGCCTCCGGCGGCGTGAACGTTGATCATGTCCGCGCCGCTCGCCGCACAGTTGGCGGCGGCCCGGCGCACGGTGTTCGGGATGTCATGGAGCTTGAGGTCGAGGAAGACCCTGACCCCGGTTGCGGCCACCTCGCGAACCAGATCGGGCCCGAAAGCGGTGAACGCCTCCAGCCCGAGCTTGAGCCAGCCCGCCGCTCCCGCAAGCCGGCGCGCCGTGGTGCCGATCCAGCCCCGGTCGGACCCGTCCAGGGCGACGCAGAGCGCCTCCCGGGAGGTCATCGGCCGCCTGCCGCCTGCACGATCTTGGCCCAGGTGTCCTTGAGCGGCACGGTGCGGTTGAGCACCGTCCGCCCGGGCTCTGCGGCGCCTGTGTCGACGCAGAAGTACCCCTGGCGTTCGAGCTGGAAGCGGTCGCCCGGCTCGGCCGCGGCGAGCGAAGGCTCGAGCCGGCAGCCGGTCAGCACCTCGAGCGAGTCGGGGTTGAGGTGCTGCCGCCAGTCGCTCTCGCCTGCGCCCGGATCGGGGGTGGCGAAGAGCCGGTCGTAGAGCCGGACCTCGGCCTCGACCGCGTGCCGCGCCGAGACCCAGTGGAGCGTGCCCCTGACCCGCCGCCCGTCCGGAGCGTCCCCGCCTCGCGTCGCCGGGTCGTAGCTGCAGCGGACCTCGACCACCTCGCCGGCGGCGTCCTTGATCACGCCGGTGCAGGTGACCAGGTAGGCCCAGCGCAGCCGCACCTCGCGGCCCGGCGCCAGGCGCCAGAACTTCTTCGGAGGGTCTTCCATGAAGTCGGTGCGCTCGACCCAGAGCTCGCGGCAGAAGGGTACCGTCCGCGAGCCCATCTTCGGCGGGTCGTCCGGGTAGTACGGGGCCTCGAGCTCTTCGACCAGACCGTCGGGGTAGTTCTCGATCACCAGCTTGAGCGGCCTCAGCACCCCCATCACCCGGCGCGCGGTCAGGTTGAGATGGTCGCGGATCGCCCACTCGAGCAGGGCCAGATCGACCACCGAGTCGCGCTTGGCGATCCCGATCCGCTCGCAGAAGGTCCGGATCGACTCGGGGGTGAAGCCCCGCCGTCTCAGGCCGGAGATCGTGGGCATGCGGGGGTCGTCCCAGCCGTCCACCAGGCCCTCCCGCACCAGCTCGAGCAGGCGCCGTTTCGACATCACCGTCCAGCTCAGCTTGAGGCGCGCGAACTCGATCTGCTCGGGCCGCTCGTCGAGGCCGATCGCCTCGAGGAACCAGTCGTAGAGCGGCCGATGGTCCTCGAACTCGAGCGAGCACAGGCTGTGGGTGATGCCCTCGATCGCGTCGGACTGGCCGTGGGCCCAGTCGTAGGTCGGGTAGATGCACCACGCGTCACCGGCCCGGTGGTGGTGCGCGTGCAGGATCCGGTACATCACCGGATCGCGCAGGTTGAGGTTGGGTGAGGTCATGTCGATCCGAGCCCTCAGGGTCCGGGCTCCGTCGGGGAACTCGCCGGCCCGCATCCGCCGGAAGAGGTCGAGGTTCTCCTCCACCGTGCGGTCCCGGTAGGGGCTCGCCGTTCCCGGCTCGGTCAGGGTTCCGCGGGTTTCGCGGACCTGATCCGCGGTGAGGTCGCAGACGAAGGCGAGCCGCTTGCCGATCAGAAGCTCGGCCCACCGGTAGAGCTGGTCGAAGTAGTCCGACGCGTAGAGCTCCCGGAAGTCGTACCCGAGCCACCGGATGTCGTCCCGGATCGCGCGACGTAGGTCGTCCTCCTCCTTGATCGGGTTGGTGTCGTCGAAACGCAGGTTGGCGGTGTAGCCGTACTCGCCGGCGAGGCCGAAGTTGAGGCTGATCGCCTTGGCGTGGCCGATGTGGAGGAAGCCGTTGGGCTCGGGCGGGAACCGGGTCAGCACCCGCCCGCCGCGGCGGCCCGCGGCGACGTCGTCGGCGACTCGTTGACGAATGAAGTCGAGCCGGGCAGCGTCGGTGTCGTTCATTCCCGGGTCTCCGCGTCGAGGGTCGAGAGCAGCTCGATGGCCCGCCGCAGCCGGCGCCGGCACACCTCGCGCCCGAGCACTGTCATGGTCTCGAACAGGGGCGGGGTCGCGGCGCGCCCGGTGACGGCGATCCGGACCGGCATGAAGAGCTCCCGCGGGCTCCATCCGGTGCGCTCGCAGTAGCTCCGCAGGGTCGCTTCCAGGGTCTCCGCGGTCCAGTCCAGCAGCGGGTCCAGGTCCCGTTCGAGCAGCTCGCCGAGCGCCGCTCCGGTGGCGGCGGCAGTGCGCTTCTTGGCCACCAGACGGGCGCGGGCGTCGGCATCGTATTCGAGGTCGCCGACGAAGAAGAACTGGGCGTAGGCGAAAAAGTCCTCGAGCGTGTCGACCCGCTCCTGGGTCAGCTGCAGGACCTGGCGAAGGTAGGCGTCGCCGAGCAGCTCCGACCTCAGCCGAGCGAGCAGACCGTCGAGCTCGAGCCCGCGCAGGTAGCGGCCGTTGAGCCAGCGCAGCTTGTCGAGGTCGAACACCGGTCCGCCGAGGGTGATCCGCTCGAGCTCGAGCGCCGCCGAGAACTCGTCGAGGGTGAACTCGTCGCGCTCGTCCGGCATCGTCCACCCCATGATGGCGAGGTAGTTGAGGACCGCTTCGGGAAGGTACCCGGCACGGCGGTAGTAGTTGAGGCTGACCGGGTTCTTGCGCTTGGAGATCTTGGAACGGTCGGCGTTGCGCAGCAACGGCAGGTGGCAGAAGACGGGCTCCGGCCAGCCGAACGCCCGGTAGAGCTGGACGTGCTTGGGCAGCGAGGAGATCCACTCCTCCGCGCGGATCACGTGGCTGATCTCCATCAGGTGGTCGTCGACCACATTGGCCAGGTGGTAGGTCGGGAAGCCGTCGGACTTGACCAGGATCTGGTCGTCGAGGGTCGAGGCATCGAAGCGGATCACCCCGCGCAAGAGGTCGCGCACCTCGAGCTCGCCCTCGGACGGCATCGACAGCCGGATGACGTGGGCCTCGCCGGCGGCGCGGCGTGTCGCCGCCTCGGCCGCCGGCAGGGTCCGGCAGAGCCCGTCGTAGCGGGGATCCTGCTTGCGCTGACGCTGGGCCTCGCGGAGGGCGTCGAGCCGCTCGCGGGTGCAGAAGCAGGGGTAGGCCGCGCCCGAGCCGACCAGCCGCTCGGCGTGCTCGCGGTAGATCGCGGTGCGCTCGCTCTGCCGGTAGGGTCCGTGCGGGCCCCCGACATCCGGACCCTCGTCCCAGGTCAGGCCGAGCCAACCGAGGGCGTCGAAGATCATCCGCTCGCTGGCGGGATTCGAGCGCTGCTGGTCGGTGTCCTCGATCCGCAGCACGAAACGACCGCCGTGCCGGCGGGCGAAAGCGAAGTTGAACAGCGCCACGTAGGCCGTGCCGACGTGGGGGTCGCCGGTCGGGCTGGGCGCGATCCGGGTTCGAACGGCTGCAACCATTGTCGGCTCCGAAAAAACGCCGCCCGGCGGGCGGCGCGGGATCTCGACTGGCGGAGAGGGGGGGATTCGAACCCCCGGTCCAGGTTACCCCGGACAACTGCTTAGCAGGCAGTCCTGTTCGGCCACTCCAGCACCTCTCCGGTCTGGGAGCGGTATTGTACGGGCGGGCGCCGCAGCTGTAAAGTGGCGTGGTTCGGAGGGATGGCCGAGTGGTCGAAGGCGGCGGTCTTGAAAACCGCTGAGGTTCACGCCTCCGTGGGTTCGAATCCCACTCCCTCCGCCATTCGAGCCCGGCGCCCGCCTCTCGGCCGCCGGCCTCGAACGGCGGATGAGCTCCCTCGGCCGGCAGCCAGCAGCTACTGGCCGAGGGAGCTCAGGCCGCCCTGGATCTCGATCAGCTTGCCGACCCCTTTGAAGTCGATCGTGATCCGGTAGTCGCGGGTCGGAAAGGCCGCGGCCCGCAGATCGCGGTACTCGACCGCGATCCCCCAGCAGCTGCCCTCGTACTCCACCACCGCCCGCTGCTGCAGGAACTCCTGGTTCTCGATGTCGTAGGCCAGGTGGAGGTTGAACTTGAACGGCTTGCCGCGGCCGCCGTACCCGAACGCGGTCCGCACCTGGGAGCTCGAGCGCTGCCCGGTCGAGGGGGTGAAACCCTGATACCAGGTGAGGTTGAGCGAGCTGCCGCCACGGGTGAGAAAGGCCGACAGGGAGGTCGACCGGAGGTTCCTGAACAGGGTGTCGTAGCTCACCCTGGTGTCGACCGAGAGCCCCAGGACCGGCGTCACCCGCAGGCTCGCCCCGAGCGGGCCGTACTGGCTGGTCAGACTGCGGTCAGAGCTGAAGTTCAGCGGTTCATCGAAGGAGTAGTCCTGGTACAGCTCGAGCGACGCGAGCTCGCGCGCGGTCGAGCCCGCCTCGCCGCGGCCGAACAGGCGGTTGGCGAGGGTGAAGCGGGCTCGGTGGGTGACGAAGGTCGAGTCGACCTCGTCGAAGAGGGGAACCCGCGACGTGTCCCCGGGGTCGGACACGTAGCTGTAGGCGATCCGCGGCTCGACCAGGTGCTTGAACTTCTGGTACGGACCGATCGAGGCCTCGAAGACGCGCGAGAACGAAGGTCCGACGAGGTCGAGGCCCGCCTCGGCATAGGTGCGGTCGACCCCCTGATTCTCGAACGAGCGGCCGCCCTCCGCGTAGCGTTTGGTCCAGTAGGTCCCGCGGACCCCGACCCGAGGCGTCATCGACAGCCACGCGGGGCCTGGAAGGGTGTAGGACACCGACGGAAAGACGTCGACCCGGCCGTAGGTGCCGCGGAACTCGCCGCCGCGGTCCACGTTGAGCAGGTTGGCGGAGGAGATCAGCGACCAGTACAGCGAGCTCCGGCCGACGCGGGTGGGCCGGACGCGGAGCTCGACCTCGGGCAGCTGGTGGAGGTAGACGTCGTTGGAGGACAGGAAGGTGACGCGGCGGTCGGCGCGCAGGTTGAGGGCGGTCGGACCCCATGAGCGGGTCAGGTAGAGGTACGTGTAGGTGTCGCGGCGGGCGTTGTTGTCGAACGACCGCTCGAACTCCTGGAAGAAGTCGATGTCGGAGATCTCGTGGACCTCGGACAGCAGCTTGAACCCCTTGACGTTGTCGTCGCGATGGGTGCCGTTGACCTTCCACTCCCAGTTGCCGGTGTCGGCGTCCCGCAGGGTGTAGAGGGTGATGTCGCCGCGCGCGTCGGCCTCCGGCGCCCAACGCCACTCGCTCCCGAGACCGGCGTGACCCTCGGTGAAGAGGTCGAGGTGGGCGGTGGTGTCCCACGATCGGCCGAGGGCGAGGTAGAAGGCGTTCCCGAGGTAGCCGCCCCGGCGCTTCGAGTAGCCGAACGACGGCACCAGGAGGCCGGTGGTACGGTCCTGCTTCACCGGCCACACCAGGTAGGGGAGGTAGAAGATCGGGACCCCCCGGACTCGCACTGACGTGCCCCGAAAGGTCCCGTAGCCCTCGATCTCGATCAGGGCGCTGGCGCTGCGGAACTCCCACGGGGTCCGCTCACCGGGCTCGCAGGTGGTGAAGGTGGCGTTCTCGAGCCGGAAGTGGGTCTCGTCGAGCTTCTCGAGCACCTCGCCGGAGAAGCTGTAGGAGGGCGGCATGAAGGCCGAGGCCTCGAGAAAGACGCCGGTCTTGGAGCGGAGGTTGTAGCGGACCTCGTGGGCGGACAGGCGCTGCGGCCCCTGGTCGATCACGACGTTGCCCCGCGCCACCAGCTCCATGGTCGACCGGTCGAGCTCCATCGAGTCGCACTGGATGCTGACGTCCTGGTAGGTGATCCGCACCTTGCCGACGCCGCGCCAGGTGTTCTCGACCCATTCCTGGGTCTCTGCGGTGAGGTTGATCTGCTCCCCCTCGGGCTGGGCCGCCCGGATCGAGACCGCCACCAGGACGAGGACGGCGGTGAGGAGGAGCCGACGCACGGTGCGACCTTCAGAGGCTCCGCTCGACGACCGCCGCCACCGCCTCGCCCCCGCCATTGCAGATCGCGACGCAGCCGAAGCGACCGCCGCGCGCCTCGAGGGCGTTCAAGAGGGTGGTGAGAATTCGCGCTCCGGAGGCACCGATCGGGTGGCCGAGCGCGACCGCGCCCCCGAGCACGTTGACCCGGTCAGGATCGAGCTCGAGCTCCTCGATCGCGGCCAGGACCACCACCGAGAACGCCTCGTTGATCTCGAAGAGATCGATGTCCGCGAGCCGCAGCCCCGCCCGCGCGACCGCGCTTCGGATCGCGCCGACCGGGGCGGTCGTGAACCACTCGGGCTCCTGCGATGCGGTAGCTGCCGCGACCAGGCGGGCGACCGGACGCAGGCCGAGAGCTTCGGCGCGCTCGGCGCTGGCGACCGCGACGGCGGCCGCGCCGTCGTTGATCTTGGAGGCGTTGGCCGCCGTGACAGTGCCGTCGCGGTCGAACGCGGGACGGAGGGCCGCCATCTTGGCGAGATCGGCTTTGAAGGGCTCCTCGTCGCGGTCGACGACCGTGACCTGACCCTTGCGGCCGGGCACCTCGACGGCGACGATCTCGCGCGCGAAGCTGCCATCCTCTGCGGACGCGCGGGCCCGCTCGTAGGACCGCAGGGCGAACGCGTCCTGGGCCTCGCGCGTGAACCCGTAGTGCCGGGCGCAGGTCTCGGCGCAGCTGCCCATGTGCTTGTCGCCGTAAGGGTCCCAAAGCCCGTCGAAGACCGTATGGTCCAGCACCTCGCCGTGGCCGAGCCGGTAGCCGGTCCGGGCCTTCGGCAGGAGGTAGGGGGCGAGCGACATACTCTCCATGCCGCCGGCCACGGCGAGCTGGGAGTCTCCGCACCGGATGTCGTTGGCGGCGACCAGCACCGACTTGAGACCGGACGCGCAGACCTTGTGGATGGTGAGCGCTCCCGCCCCGTCGGGCACGCCGGCGTAGCGCGAGGCCTGACGAGCGGGCGCCTGGCCGACCCCGGCCTGGAGGACGTTGCCCATGATCACCTGGTCGACCGCAGCGAGATCGACTCCGGCGCGTTCGGCCGCAGCGCGGATCACCACCGCGCCGAGGCGAGGTGCCGGGACCGAGGCCAGCGCTCCGAGAAAGCTGCCGATCGGGGTTCGCGCGGCAGACAGGATGACGACTTCGGGCAGGGCCATGGAACCTCCTGGGCCGTGGCGACGGCGGGCCCATTGTAGCCCGCGGGCGGCGTGCCGCCACGGGGAGGGGAAGGTAGGATGTTCGGGTGCGAATCCTGGGGGTCGATCCGGGCGGGCGCCGGCTCGGTCTGGCGGTCGCCGACCGGAGGTCCGGGCTGGTGACGCCGCTCGCGGTGGTCGAGGTGAGCGGCATCGCCGCCGCGGCCCGGGTGATCGCGGAGGCAGCCCAGACCCACCGCGCTCAGCGGGTGGCGGTCGGCCTGCCGGTCGCGGCGGACGGCTCGCGCACGCCAGCGTGCCGACGCTCCGAGGCCCTCGCCGAAGCCCTTCGGGAGCTCGGCCTCGAGGTGGTCCTGCATCCTGAGCACCTGACCACCGACGAGGCCCGACGTCGCGCCCGGGAGATCGGGCTGGCGCGCGGCGCGCCGGTCGACCACCTCGCGGCGGCGGTCCTGCTCGAGGACCTGATCGAGGCCACATGAGGCGACGGCTGGTGGTGGCCTTCGGGCTGGCGGTGACGGCCGGGCTCGCGACCGCGGGATGGCTGGCCTGGGCCCTGCTGCGCCCCGGCCCGGCGTTCGAGACCACGCTCGAGGTATCGCCGGGCACCGCGGCCCGCGAGGTGCTGACGCGGGCCGGGGAGATCGGGCTGGTGCCCTCGCCGATCGCCGCCCGGCTCTACCTGGCGCTGGCGGCCGGCGGCCGGTCGGTACACTGGGGTCGATACAGCTTCGAGGCCGGGGTACGCCCTCACGAGGTGCTCGACCGCCTGCTCGAGGGGGCGGTCGACCTGATCTCGGTGACCGTCGTCGAGGGCTCGATCCTCGAGGAGGTGGCGGCTCGGTTCGCGGCCGCGGGCATCGGCGAGGCCGCGCAATGGCAGGCGGTGGCAGCCCGGGTCGGCTGGGTCCGGGATCTCGCCCCGGGCGCTCCCTCTCTCGAGGGATTCCTGTTTCCCGACACCTACCGGTTCGCGGTCGGCACCACGCCTGAGCGGGTCGCCCGGCACATGGTCCGGCGATTCCACACCGTGTGGGACGAGCTCACCGCGGGTCGGGACGGGACGCAGCCGGTGCTCGAGCTGGTGACGCTGGCGTCGCTGGTGGAGGCCGAGACCCATCTGCCGGAGGAGCGCGCCCTGATCGCCGGCGTGTTCCGCAACCGGCTGCATCGGGGCATGCTCCTGCAGTGCGATCCGACCGTGGTCTTCGCGCTGCGACAGACCGGCGCCTGGAGGGGCCGGCTGCTGCGCAGGGACCTTCTGGTCGACCATCCCTACAACACGTATCGGTATCCGGGCCTGCCTCCGGGGCCGATCAACTCCCCCGGTCGGGCGGCGCTCCGGGCAGCGCTCGAGCCCGCCGCCACCGACGCCCTCTACTTCGTCGCCCGCCCCGATGGAGGCCATGCTTTCTCCCGGACCCTGGCCGAGCACAACCGCGCCGTCGCCGAGCTCCGCGGCGCGGCGCGTTGACCCCTCCCGGCACCTTTGGTAGCGTGACGCTGGGGAGGAGGGTCATGTCCGAGAATTACAGTACGTTTGGGTCCTACATCCTGTTCAAGGAGGTGCTCCGGGACGACCTGGGCCGACTCTGGCGTGCCGCCGAGCTCGACCGCAAGGGCATCGCCCGCACGGTCTGGCTGCGCGTCTTCGACCGGCCCTACATCCCGAGCGCCGATCTCATCGCCCGACTGGAGGTGGCGACCCAGATCGGCAGGGAGCTCGAGGCGGGCACCCTGGTCTCGCGACCGAAGGTTCTCGTGGAGGGGGGTACCGTCGCCGTCGCCTGGGACTGGGTATCCGCGCAACCGCTCAACAAGACCCTCCAGAGGGTGACCGATGAGGGCTTCCCGGTCCCGGTGGACAACGCCCTCCTGATCCTCGAGAAGATCGCACTCGCCCTCACCGCCGCGCTCGCCTTCGAGATTCGGGGCGAGGCCCTGGTCCACGGCTTCGTCCATCCCGGCCTGGTGCTGGTCGGGACCGACGGCGAGGCGCAGCTCGCAGCCTTCGGGCTCGCCGATCAGCTGCTCGGGGTGCTCGACGACCCCGGCAACCGGGACCGCTTCGCTCCCTACCTCGCGCCCGAGGTGCTGGCCAGCCGAACACCCTCCAAGCGGGCCGACGTCTACTCGCTGGGGGCGATCCTCTTCCACCTGCTGACCGGACACGCGCTGCCGGCCGATCCGGGCGCACGCGCCCAGGCCCTCGCCGACGCCGAGCTCGCCTACGACGACCAGCCGGTGCCGGCCGACATCCGGGCGCTGCTCGAGCGTGCCCTCGGCGCCCGGCCGGAGGACCGTTTCAGCTCCGCGGCGGACTTCAAGAAGGAGCTCGACAAGCTGCTCTACGGCGGTGCCTACAGCCCCACGACCTTCAACCTCGCCCTGTTCATGGACCGCCTGTTCCGCGCCGAGGTCGAGACCGAGGAACGCGAGCGATCGGCCGAGTCACAGGTCGATCCGGCGTCCTACCTCCGTCCTGAGCCCAAGATCGAGCCGACCGAGCTCACCACGGCGCCCGAGAAGACCGGCGGGCCCGGCAAAGGCCTCTGGATCGGCATCGCTGCAGCCGCGGCGGTCGTGATCGTGGGCCTGGGCCTCCTGCTCATGCGCGAACCCTCGGGGCCGCCGCCAACGCCGACCCCGGGACCCGAAGAGCTGCGTGCCCGCCGGGAGGCCCAGCAGCGCCAGATGCAGCAGCTCGTCCAGGAGCAGCTCGAGGCGATGCTCGCCGAGCGCGAGCAGCAGATCCGTGAGGAGTTGCTGGCCCGTCAGGGCAAGATCGACGAGCTCCAGCGGCGGCTCCAGGACATGGAGAAGAAGAGCCGCAGCGGCGGCTCCGACGCCAAGGAAGCACAGCGCACGCGGGCCGAGATCGAGCGCCAGCTCGCCGCCGAGGAGGCGGCCAAGCGGGAGCAGGAGGCGGCTCTCGAGGCGGAGCGGCAGAAGGCCCTCGAGGCTGCTCAGCAGCAGGTTGCCGCGGCAGCCTCAGAGGATCAGGTCGAGCCGGACACCAAGGAGCCCCCTGCCCGGGCGACCTCGTCGGCCTCGGGACCGGGTGCGGCCACCGTACCCACCTCCGCACCTGCAGCCGATGTCCCCGCCACGCCGCGGCCGAGCCCGACCCTTGTGCGGGTGGCCGAGAAGAGTGCGCCGACCGCGTCCAGCGGCGGCGCCGTCACCGAGAACCAGTACGTACCGGCTCCGGATTGCGACTCTCTGCCGACCGTGCTCAAGGACCAAGCGGTGGTCTGGCCGCGCCTCGCGGTGATGTCGCGACGGCGCGGGGTGGTGATCCTGCAGGCCACGGTCAACGCCTCTGGACGGGTCGACGACGTCAAGGTGCTCCGCGCCGACCATGAGGGTTTCGGCATCCCCCAGGCGGCGATGGAGGCGGTGCGCGGCTACGTGTTCAAGCCGGCGACGAAGAACGGGGTTCGGGTCAAGTCGACCGCGACCGTCACCGTACCGTACGCCTTCGCGCGCAACTGATCGAAGAAACGACATCGGCCGGGCCTTTGGGCCCGGCCGATGCATCGACTCGACCAGAAACCGGAGCGCTCGCCAGCGTCCTCCGCCTCTGCGTCCCGGCGCGCCCGAGGGCGCGCGGGCCTACTTCTCGACCCGCTCGCGCAGCGTCTTTCCGGGCTTGAAGTGCACGTACTTCTTCGCCGGAATGGTGATCGTCGCGCCGGTCGCGGGGTTGCGCCCCTGGCGCTTGCCACGACGCTTGCTCGAGAAGGTCCCGAATCCCGGGATCGTCACCTTCTCGTCGGCGTCGAGGGCGGTTGCGATGATGCCCTTGCCCGGCTGCGCCGAGAACAGGACATCGAGCACCTCCGCGGCCTTGCCCTGACTCAGGCCGGTCTTCTTTGCGAGCTTCATCGCCATCTCGGTCTTATTCATCCGAACCTCCCTGCGCAGCTCGTACTGTGCCGCCATTATTGGTCGCCCGAGAACGCGGTGTCAAGGGAAGATGCGCGCTCGATGTCTTGTTTTTCGACCACTCGGGCCGGTAGCGTGGGCCGCTCCGGAGGTGAATATGGATCTCAGGCTCCGCGGCAAGCGGGCCCTCGTGACCGGGTCCTCGCGCGGCATCGGGCGCGCCATCGCCCTCTCGCTGGCCGACCTCGGGGTCGACGTGGCGATCAACTACCTGCGCAACCGGACCCACGCCGAGGAGACCGCGCGCGAGATCGAGTCCCGCGGGGTCACGCTCGCTGGTCCTCAAGGCCAACGTCGCCAAGTCCGGACCACGTCGAGCGGATGTTCGACACCATAGCCGAGGAGTGGGGTGGCCTCGAGATCCTCGATCTCCAACGCCGCCTCCGGAGTCCTCAAGCCGGCGCGCGAGCTCACCCTCCACCACTTCGACTGGGCGATGCACATCAACGCCGCCGCGCTCCTGCCCCTGATCCAGGGCCTCGCGCGATGCCTCGCAGCGCGGCGAGAAGACGATCGTCGCGGTGTCGTCGCTCGGCGCGATCCGCGCGATCCCGAACTACACCGCCGTCGGGCGCCTCGAAGGCGGCGCTCGAGTCGATGGTCCGGCACCTCGCGGCCGAGTTCGCTCCGGAGGGCATCCGCGTCAACGCGGTCTCGGCCGGCACGGTCGACACCGACGCGCTGCTCCACTTTCCCAACCGCGAGGAGCTGCTCGAGGAGTGCGCGCGCGCCGCACCCCGGCGGGGCGCCTGCTCGACGCCCCAGGACGTGGCCAACGTGGTCGTCTTCCTGTGCTCCGACTACGCGTCCATGATCCACGGTCAGATCCTCGTGGTCGACGGGGGCTACTCGATCCTGGCGTGATCCTCCGTTCCGTCGATCGCGGTCGAGGATCCCACCTGAGGCTCCACCGAGGCGGCGGCGCCTCACGCGGACCGGGCGGGAGGTTGCTCGGCGGCGGCGAGCAGGGGGCGGAGGTAGCGGCCGGTGTGCGACGCTTCGCAGGCGGCGACCTCCTCGGGCGTTCCCGTCGACCACGACCGGCCGCCGCCGTCACCGCCCTCGGGGCCGAGGTCGATGATCCAGTCCGCGGTCTTGATCACGTCGAGGTTGTGCTCGATGACGACCACGGTGTTGCCGCGGTCGACGAGGGCGTGGAGCACCGCGAGCAGCTTGCGCACGTCGTCGAAGTGGAGCCCGGTGGTCGGCTCGTCGAGCAGGTAGAGCGTCCGCCCGGTGGCCCGCTTGGCGAGCTCGCGGGAGAGCTTGATGCGCTGCGCCTCGCCGCCGGAGAGCGTCGTCGCCGGCTGGCCGAGGCGGAGGTAGCCGAGCCCGACCGAGATCAGCGTGTCGAGAATCCGCGCCATCTGCGGCACCGGCGCGAAGAGCTCGCGCGCGTCGTCGACGGTCAGGTCGAGCACGTCGGCGATCGTCGGCCCTTGTAGTGGACCTCGAGGGTCTCGCGGTTGTAGCGCCGGCCGCGGCACACGTCGCAGGTGACGAAGACGTCGGGCAGGAAGTGCATCTCGATCCGGATCTGCCCCGCGCCCTGACAGGCCTCGCAGCGACCGCCCTTGACGTTGAAGCTGAACCGGCCCGGCTTGTAGCCGCGGGCACGGGCCTCGGTGGTGGCGGCGAAGAGGCTGACGGATCGGGTCGAAGACCTTGGTGTAGGTCGCCGGGTTCGAGCGCGGCGTGCGCCCGATCGGCGACTGGTCGATGGCGATCACCTTGTCGAGCAGCGCGACGCCGTCGAGGCCGCTCGTGGTGCCCCGGACGGGCCAGCGTGCCGTACAGCTCGCGGGCCACCGCCTTGTGGAGGATCTCGTTGACCAGGGTCGACTTGCCGATCCCGACACGCCCGGTGACGCAGATCAGGCGGCCGAGGGGAAAGGCGACGTCGATACCCTTCAGGTTGTGCTCGCTCGCGCCGCGCACCACCACCGACTCGCCGTTGCCGTTGCGCCGCCGGCGCCGGGATCGGGATGACGGCCCGGCCGGCGAGGTAGCGCCCGGTCAGGGACTCCGGGCATGCCGCGATCGCCTCGCGGCGGTCCCGGCGGCGACCACCCGCCCGCCGTGGCTGCCCGCCCCGGGGCCGAGGTCGATCACCCAGTCGGCGGCGCGGATGGTCTCCTCGTCGTGCTCGACCACCACCACCGTGTTGCCGAGGTCGCGCATCCCCTTGAGGGTGTCGAGCAGTCGGCGGTTGTCCCGCTGGTGCAGGCCGATCGACGGCTCGTCGAGCACGTACAGCACGCCCATCAGCTTGGAGCCGACCTGGGTGGCGAGACGGATGCGCTGGCTCTCGCCTCCGGACAGCGTGCCCGCCATCCGGTCGAGGGTCAGGTAGTCGAGCCCGACCGCGACCAGGAAGCCGAGCCGATCCCGAACCTCGCGCAGGATCTTGCGCGCGATCCGCGCGTCCCGCTCGTCGAGCTGCGAGCCGCTCGAACCAGCCGAGCGCGAGCTGCACCGGCAGGGCCGAGACCTCGGCGATGCTGCGCCTCGCCGACCCGGACCGCCAGGGCCTCCGGCCGCAGCCGCACCCCGTGGCAGGTCTGACAGGGCGCGAACGACATGTAGCGCTCGAGCTCGCGGTGGACTTCCTCGGAGGAGGTCTCCCGGTACCGGCGCTCGAGTCCGGCCGACCAGACCCTCGAACCGGTCACGGTACCGGTAGGCCCCCTTGCGACCCTGCCACACGAACTCGAGCTCCTCGTCGGAGCCGTACATGATGAAGCGGCGCACCGCCTCCGGCAGTCTCCGCCACGGGGTGTGGAGGTCGAATCCGAGGCGCCTCGGCGACCTGCTCGAGCTGGCGCCTGATCCACGACTGTGAGCCCGGCGGCATGAACGGCGAGACAACCGGCGGTGATCGAGCGCTCGGGGTCGACGACCAGCTTCTCGGGATCGACCTCACGCAGGAAGCCGAGCCCGGAGCAGGCCGGGCAGGCGCCGTGGGGAGAGTTGAAGGAGAACAGGCGCGGCGAGATCTCGGCGAAAGGGAGAACCCGCAGCTCGGCACAGGCGTGACGGGAGGACAGCACCAGCTCCTCGCCGTCCTCGACCGCGACCCGGGCCAGCCCCTCCCCGATCGCGAGCGCGGTCTCGAGGGAGTCGGCCAATCGCGTGGCTGCGCCCTCGCGAACGGAGAGCCGGTCGACCACCACCTCGATGTGGTGGCTGCGGTTCTTGTCCAGCTCGGGAGCCTGCGCGACATCGACCACCTCTCCGTTGACCCGGGCGCGGACGAAGCCCTCTCGCCGCATCTGCTCGAAGAGCTTGCGGTGCTCTCCCTTGCGCCCCTGCACCACCGGCCCGAGGAGCAGGAACCGTGTCCCCTCGCGCAGCGACAGCACCCGGTCGACCATCTGCTCGACGGTCTGCGGGCTGATCGGGTCGCCGCAGTCGGGGCAGTGGGGAACCCCCACTGAAGCCCACAGCAGCCGGAGGTAGTCGTGGATCTCGGTCACCGTACCAACCGTCGAGCGCGGATTGCGGGAGGTGGTCTTCTGCTCGATCGAGATTGCCGGTGACAGGCCCTCGATGGTGTCGACGTCCGGCTTCTCCATCTGGTCGAGGAACTGGCGCGCGTAGGCCGACAGCGACTCGACGTAGCGGCGCTGGCCCTCGGCGAAGAGGGTGTCGAAGGCGAGCGACGACTTGCCGGAGCCCGACACCCCGGTCACCACCACCAGCCGATTGCGTGGAATGGTGACGTCGATGTTGGCCAGGTTGTGCTCGCGCGCCCCGCGAATGACGATCTCGTCGTGCATCGCTTTCGGTGCTCCCTCCCCTCGAACGAGGTCGGCCCCGAGACCCTTCCTCAGGGCTGCACCCACTCCCGATTTACGTCCGAAGTATACCCCGCCCCCACGAGGCGCGAAGCACCTCGAGAGCGTTCCGCCGGGCAGCGGACCCTCAATGCCGCCCCAGCACCCGCCTGAGGCTCCGGGTCGCTGCCGGACGGATCGTTACCGGTGCTCCTTGAGCGCCTGCTCGGCCTCGCGCTCGAGGGTCCGGCGGCGGAGGGTCTCCCGCTTGTCGTGCAGCTGCTTGCCGCGGACCAGGGCGAGATCGACCTTGATCCAGTTGCCTTCCAGGCGCATCGCGAGCGGCACCACGGTCAGCCCCTTCTCGCGCACCTTGCCGGCGAGACGTTCGATCTGGCGCTTGTGCAGCAGCAACCGGCGACGACGCAGGGGCTCGTGGCTCGCATAGCCGGCGTTCTCGTACTGGCCGATGTGACAGCCGACCAGGAACGCCTCCCCGCCGACCATCTCGACCCAGGCCTCCTTCAGGTTCACGCGGCCGGCCCGGATCGCCTTGACCTCGCTGCCGGTGAGGGCGATGCCGGCGGTCTCCTGCTCGAGCACCTCGTAGGCGAACCGAGCCTGCCGGTTGACGGCCAGCGGCCGCCCCTCCCGGGTCATGTCACCGCCCGGGCCAGGACATCGACCATCCGGGGGTCGAACTGGTGTCCCGCCGCCGCGCGGAGGATGGCCATCGCGCGCTCCGCCGGCACCGAACGCCGGTAGCTGTGGCTCGCGGTCAGCACGTCCCAGACCTCGGCCACGTGGACCATGCGAGCCAGGACCGGCGTCCCCTCCCCGGACAGGCGGTCCGGGTAGCCGTTGCCGTCCCACCGCTCGTGATGGTGCCGGACGGCCTCGGCCACCGGGTCGAGGCCGCATGCGCTGACGATCCGCTCGCCGGCCACCGGGTGATGCTGGTAGAGTCGCCGTTCCTCCGACCCGGGCGCCGGGTGATGCAGCAGGTCGTCGTCGAGCTCACGCAGCCCGACGTCATGGAGGAGACCGGCGAGAGCGGCCTCCTCGGCGCGGCTCGCCTCCCAGCCGAGCAGGTGGGCCATGCTCCAGACCAACCGCGAGACCGCGGCTGCGTGCGCTTCGAGGGACGGTATCCGCCGCTCGCCCGGCGCCAGCAGCCGGCGGGCGAGTCGGCGTCGGTTCCAGCGCAGGGCTGACGCCTCCTGTGCGCCTCGGGCCACCGCCGTCGTGTGATCGAGGGCCGCTGCCGCCGAACCTCCGGCAAGCCCGACGAATGACACCAACGCGGTCCACCCCGCGACCTGCGAGAGAATCGCGGTGTGGATCTCGCGCTCCCGGTCCGGCGGCCTCGACGTCGGCAGGACCCGCACGTCGACCCGCCACGCGGCGAGGTCGGGGGCGCTCACCTCCTCGCCCACCAGGACCTGCGACTGGTGACGGAGGATCGCCATCCGGTCGGACTCCGAAAGCTCCCCAGCTGCGACCAGCCGGCTCGCGGCCGCGCTTCGATCGATCACCGTGAGGGCGGCGGTGAGCTGTCCTGTGGCGGCCAGCCGGACCACCGCGTCGAACACCTCGGCAAGGCCGGCCTCGTCGAGCACGGGATCCTCGGCCCCGGCCTCCAGGTGATCCTCGACTCGGTCGAAAGCCACCTCCCGAGGTTGAGGGTCTCGTTCGATCTCGAGCTCGGGGTAAAGCCCCACACTGCCCAGCATCGTCATCAGGGTGCGCGCGATCGCTTTCGCCCGACGGATGTCCTCGCTTTCGAACGCACGCCTTCGGCCCTTGTCCCTGGCATCGACGAAGCCATACACCCGCGAGTCCGCGGCCAGCGGGACCAACAGCAGGCGCGCCGTGCCCGCGGCCTCCAGGTAGCCCGCGATCTCGGGCCGCTCGGCCGGGCGGTTGAAGGCTCGCGGATTGGTCCGAAGCTCCCGGAGCAGGTCGAGGTACGGATCACCCGGGCCGTGGGCGACCGCCAGCTGGTCTCGGCGGCCGAACCCGTACTGAGTGGTCAGGACGTACGTCCCGTCGGGTGCGAGCAGGTAGAGGGCCGCTTTGGTGCTCTGCACCTCCTCGAGGAAGCGGTACAGCACCTCCTTGAACGTGCGGTCGTGCTCGGGGGTCCAACCCGCGATCACCGCGGGCACGGTCGCACCCTTCCCTGTGCTGCAGCTCCGATCAGACACCGCGCCATCCGCCGAGTGTAGCACCGGCGGCCCGGGCAGCGGCCCCTGGTTCACAACCCAAACACTTCCGCAGAGTGATCTTAGGCGCCCGCCGTGTGCTAGAGTTGCAGGATCATGGGGCTCCTCCTCGCGGTCGCGTTGCTGGTTGGCGGTGGTGGGCCCGACCCGCTCTCGGTGGTGGTCAGCCCGGACCGCGGCGCGCTCAGAGTGGAGCTCCACCTGGCGGAGCCGCTGCCGGCCGCGTTCGTCGAAGCCCTGCCCTCCGGAGCCCAGGTTCGCGTCCAGTACCGCCTGCAGGTGCGCTCGCGCCGCAAGCTGTGGTGGGACCGTCGCATCTGGCGCGGCACGATCACTTCGTTTGCCGCCTTCGATCCACTCACCGGGCGGTGGCGCTGCGAGCTCACCCTCGACGACGTGGTGGTCGCCAGCGACGAGGTCGAGCGGGTCGAAGCGGCCCGCGCGTGGCTGACCGACCCGCCGCCGGTCCGTCTGGTGCTGCCCCGGGTCCAGCAATCGCCGCGGCTCTACGTCAGAGCGCGAGCCGTCTTCCAGTCGTCGACGACCTGGCTGGTATTTCCTTCGGTCGAAGGAACGGACTGGATCGAAATGGTGCCGGACGAGCCCCTGTGAGCGAGTGGGTCCGCGCATGGCACCGCTGGCGGCGGCAGAACCGGTTCCTGATCGCGGCCTTCGTCACCCTGATGACGCTTTCGGTCGGCGCCGTGTGGCTGCTCCAGAGGACCCAGGAGGCCTCGCCTCGAGAGCTGACCAACCGGCTTCTGCTTTTCGTCCTGTGGTACCTCGACGTGTCGCTGATCGTGGTGCTGCTGTTCGTGCTGCTGCGCAACCTGGTCCGGCTCGCGGTCGAGCAGCGCACCGGGGTTCTCGGCAGCCGCTTCCGAACCAAGCTCGTGCTGACGTACGTCGGGCTGACCTTCTTCCGGTCGTGCTCCTCTTCCTGATCGCCACCAACCTGCTCCAGCGCTCGGTGGATCGCTGGTTCTCGGCCCCGGTCGAAGAGGTGCTTCGGGGCGGGGCCGAAATGACGGTCCAGCTGCGCGAGCGGTCCGAGCAGCGCCTGCTCCGGCAGGCCGCGACTGCCGCCGGCGAGCTCCGCGACGACCGCCGACCGGAGCGCCTCACCACGCTGCAAGCGCTGCTCGGGGTCGATTTCATCGCCCTTTACCAGGGCCAGCAGCTGCTGCACGCGATCGCCGACGCCCGCCGCATCCCGCGCTCGCTGCCGCCGCTGCCCCCGGCCACCATGCTGGTCAGCGGCACCCGGAGCGACCGCTGGCGGGGAGGGCTGCTGGTCCGCGGCTGGGCTCCGGTCGACTCCGCCGGCACCATGGTGGTGGTCGGCGACCTGCTGCCGCGCGAGGTGCTCGTCAACCTCGAGCGGGCGACCGCGGCTGAAGCCACCTTCGAGGAGATGAAGCTCGCGCGCGGCACGATCACCTCCACCACCCTGCTGGTCTTCCTCGCCGTGACCCTGCTGCTGTTGTTCGCGACGGTCTGGGTCGGTCTCTACCTGTCCCGCCGTTTCACCGAGCCGCTGCTCGCGGTCGCCGCCGCGACCCAGCGGGTCGCCGAGGGCAACCGGCTCGAGGAGGTCGCGATCCCGGCGTCGGACGAGGTCGCGGTCCTGGTCGACTCGTTCAACGCCATGGTCCGGAGGGTCCGCGCCACCGAGGCCGAGATCCTGGCCTCGAACCAGGAGCTCGAGACCCTGCTGGCGACGATCCCCACCGGCGTGCTCACGGTGACCGCGGAGCGAGACCGCTTCCGACCCAACCCGGCCGCGGCGCGACTGCTCGGACTGGCGTCGGCCGCCCGCCGGTGGCTCGATCTCGACGTCCTGGCCTCGCCGGAGCTCGCCGCCCTCCACCAGCAGCTGGCGGGGGACACCCCCCCGACCCACCCGGTCGAGCTCAACCTGGAGGTCGACGGGACCGTGCGGCGGGTCGAGGTGTCGGTACGGCCCCTCCCTGGCGGCGGCTTCGTGGTGGCGATCGACGACCTCACGCAGCTCCTCCGCGCCCAGCGTCAGGCGGCCTGGAGCGAGGTCGCCCGGCGAATCGCGCACGAGATCAAGAACCCGCTGACTCCGATCCGGCTGGCCGCGGAACGCATCCAGCGCCGGACCGCGCACCTCGACGACGACCTGCGCCAGGTGGTCCACGACGGCTGCTCCGCGATCATCGCGCAGGTCACCGACCTCAAATCGCTGGTCGACGCCTTCCACCAATACGCCCGCATGCCGGCGGTCAACCCACGGCCGGCCTCGGTCGCGCAGCTGGTGCACGACGTCACCGCGCTCTACGGCGACCTCAGGTCCGGGTTGCGGGTGCGGCTCCAGGATCCCTCCGGCCCGCTGCGCGCTCTGGTCGACCCGACCCTGCTCAGGCTGGCCCTGGTCAACCTGCTCGACAACGCGGTCGAAGCGGTCGGCGAGGTCGGCGAGGTCTCGGTCCGGGCCGCCCGCGAGGCCCGCGGGTTGGTCATCGAGGTCTCGGACGACGGTGCCGGACTGCCGACCGAGGACACCGGCCTGCTGGTGCAGCCCTTCTACTCGACCAAGGGGCGGGGCTCGGGCATGGGCCTCGCCCTGGTCCAGCGCATCGTGGTCGACCACGGGGGTACGCTCGAGCTGGTGCCGCGCGCACCCCGCGGTACCTCCGCCCGCCTGGTCCTCCCGGCCGCTTGCCTGCTCGAGGCGAACGAGGAGCTTCATTGACCCCGTTCCGGCCCCCTTGATACCATCGGGTCCGCAATGGTGTATCCCGGAAACTCAGAGCTCTCCGGCCAAGCGCAAGAACGGGTCATGACCGCGTTCCGCCAAGTGGTGGCGAAGCTCCAGGACGGACAGCGCGAGGAGGCGCTGATCGGGCTCGAGTTCGTGCTCCGGCTCGACCCCTCGTTCGCTCCGGCGGCCAACCTCCAGCGTCAGCTGACCTCGGGCGCATCCGAGATCGATCTCTCGGACATCATCTCCCAGCTCCAGGCCCCGACCACCGACGCGATCAACGAGTACCTGGTCGAAGCGGTCGACGACTTCAACCAGCGCCGCTTCGTCGAAGCCAGAGACAAGGTCGAGAGGGTGCTCGCGGACCTCCCCGGACACCCGGAGGCGCGGCAGCTCGCCGCCCAGATCGCCGAGGCCCTCAAGGTCGAATCGCAGGTCGGTCAGTTTCTCGCCCAGGCCCGCGAGGCCCTCGACCTCGGCGACCCCCAGGAGGCCGCCAACTTCGTCATGATGGCGCAGGCGCTCGACCCCCACCACGCCGGGATCGACGCCATGCTCGCCGGGATCCGTGCCGCCGGCGGGTCCGCGGTCGAGGTCAGCGGGTTCGCCGCCAGCGAGCCCGAGGAGGATGATTTCGCGGTCTCCTTCGCGACCCTCGACGATCGGGACGCCGGCTTTGCCGCCGACCTCGCCGCCGCTGCTGAGGGGGGCGCTTTCGGTGAGCCCTCCGCCCCCGCGGGTGCGCACGAGGACTTCTTTGCCCCGCCTTCGGCTCCGCCGCGACCGGAGGACGGTGGGTTCGACTCCGGTCCGGAAGCCGGCGGTGCCGGCGATCTCTCGGACCTCTTCGACGTGGCCTCAACCGAGCCCGAGCCCAGCCTGAGCCGATCGAGCCGTCCCCGGGGCCGAGCGAGGAGGCAGCGCGGATCGAGCAGCTTCTCGCCACCGGCCAGTCGGCATTCGACCGCGGGGACTTTCAGGAGGCGATCGACGCGTGGTCGCGGATCTACCTGGTCGACCCGTCCCACCAGCTGGCGCAGGAACGCATCGACGAGGCGCGTCGACGCAAGGAGGAGGTCGATCGCAGGGTCGAGCACATGCTGTACGACGCCCAGGAGGCAGCGGTCGCGGGTGAGACCGAGAAGGCGGCGCGGTTGCTCGACGGCATCCTCACCCTTCAGCCCAACCACCTCGAGGCCATCCAGCTGCGCGAGAACCTGACCAACGGCGGACCGGAGGGCGGCGCCGTGGCGGCCGCTCCGACGATGCCCGACCTCTCGGACGACCTCTTCGACGACGCCCTGCCCTCTCCGGAGGCCCTGCCCGATCTCGACCTCGACGTGACATCCGAACCGGTCCCCCTGTCGCGGCCGAAACGGCGCCGCTTTCCGATCCGGCAGATCCTGCTCGCCGGTGCCGGCCTGGCTGTGGTGCTGCTCGGAGTGTGGTTCGGCACCCAGTTGCTCGGGTCGCGCTCCGAGGTCGACCAGACCGAGGCACTCAACCGGGCGCTGGTCGAGGCCGAGGCGTTGTTCAAGGACGGCAAGATCGACGAAGCCATCGCCCTCCTGCAGGGATTTCCCGCGACCGGGCTCGACCAGTCCCGGATCGCGAAGCGGCTCGCGCGCTTTCAACAGGCCCTCGCACCGCCGACGCCGACGCCGATTCCGGAGACCCTGCTGGCGGCCCGCCAAGCCCTCGACGAGGACCGCCTGGCGGCGGCCTACTGGTCGGTGATGGAAGGCCTCAAGCGCCACCCGCAGGATGAGCAGCTGCTCGAGATGCGCGCCCGGATCCTGGCCCGCGAGCCGCGCATCGGCAGCCTCTACAACCAGGTCACCAGCGGGGACTCCCGCGCCGCGATGCCGATCGCGCGCGATCTCGTCGAGGCGTACCCCGACAGCGCCGAGCTCGCCGAGCAGCTCGACCGCGCCCTGTTCAACGGCGCCCTCTCGGAGCTGCGCGCCTACAACCTCGCCGGCGGCGAGGTGCTGCTGCGCGACCTCGAGCGACGGCGACCTGACGACGCCGAGGTCGCCCGAACCCTCGAGCTGATCGAGAAGTACAAGTCGCGGCCGGTCGACCCGCTGATGGAGACCTACATCGCCAGCCTGTCCCCACGATGAACGACCCGAGCGCAAGCCGACCCGAGCCGTCACCCGAGAACTGGGACCTGCTGCACGCCGCGGAGAACGAACCGGACGACCGCCCGGCGCTCGGCGAGGAGAGGATCGAGCCCGGCACGCTGGTGGCGGCGGCGTGGGGCGACCTGGTGGCCGGGGTGGCGGTGGTGACTGCGGCCCTGGCTGCGGTGCTCGCCTCCGGCCGTCCGGTGAACCTCGCCGCGCTTCCCTGGGCTGCGGTGCTGGCCGTGACCTGGTGGTCGGCGGCGGCCAGCGTGCTCCTGGTGGTCCGCCGCGCCACGCCGGGCATGCTCATGGCGGGAGTGGCCCTCGCGCGGGCGCCCCGCGGGGGAGCACTCGCCGCCGCACTCGCCGCCGGGTTGCTCGGGGCGGCGACCCTCGGGGTTGCGGCGTGGCCGCTCGGCGGCCGGCCGCTGATCGCCCGGGTCACGGGTTCGAAGCTGGAGCAGTGCGGCGGAGTCGGCCTCGAGTGAGTGGGGGGGACGCGGCCGGGACCGCACGACAGGCTCAGGGCTGCCGTCGTTTGAAGACCATCCCGATGTGGTCGGTGGCGCCGGTCTTGAAGTTGATCGCGGTGATGGCGACGAGCTCCCAGCCCTGGTCGCCGAGCTCGTTGAGCTGGGATTCGTATGCTGGGTCGAGGCGGTAGTTCTCGGAGCGGATGTTGATGATCTTGTACTCCCAGCGAACGTCGTCCATGCCGTCCTCCCTCCCGCGCCTGGAGTGCATTTCGGAGAATTGTAGCACCCGGGTCGGCGATGACCGGACGGGGGCGCGTGGGTGATCCGGCTCAGCGTCGTGGTTCCGGCGTTCAACGAAGCCGGCCGCCTCGGCGGCACGCTGGACCGTATGTTCGCGTTCCTGGCCGGGTCTCCCGGGTGGCGCCCGGCCGAGGTGATCGTGGTCGATGACGGCTCCTCGGATGAGACCGCCGCGGTTGCTCGGCGCCGGCAGGATGGCGGCGACCTCGAGGTCGTGCTGCACACCCACTCGCGCAACCTCGGCAAGGGCGCGGCGGTCCGGACCGGATTCGCAGCCGCTCGCGGCCAGTGGACGCTGCTCAGCGACGCCGACCTCGCCACTCCGATCGAGGAGCTCGAGCTGCTCGCCGCTCAGTGCGGACCCGGCTGCGTCGCGATCGGCTCGCGGGCGGTCGACCGCGGCCGGATCGAGGTCCGACAGCCCCTCCACCGTGACCTCATGGGGCGCACCTTCAACCTCGCGGTCCGCCTCCTGGCGGTGGGTGGGGTGCGAGACACCCAGTGCGGCTTCAAGCTGTTTCCCGGCGCTCTCGCGCGCGCCCTTGCCGGAGCGCAGCGGCTCGACGGCTTCGCCTACGACGTCGAGCTGCTGCTGCTGGCCAGGTACTGGGGCTACCGGCTGGTCGAGGTTCCGGTCCGCTGGCGCCACGTCGAGGCTTCCCGGGTCTCACCGGTCCGCCACTCCACCGAGATGCTCCACGATTTGCTCCGGTTGGCCGCGCGGAGACTGGTCGGCAGGCTTCCGGCACGGCCGGCGTCGCTCGCGTCGGATGCTGAGGCGTCGGACGGGCGATGAGCGACCGAGAGGCCCGCTTCCTCGTCGAGCCTTTCCTCGAGCACCTCCAGTGGGAGCGAAACCTGGCCCCGCGCACGCTCGCCGCGTACCGACGCGAGGTCCTGGCCTTCCTCACGTTTGCCGGTGACGAGCTCGGTCGTGAGAGCCCCGATCAGATCGCGCCGGTGGATGTCCGCGGGTGGCTGGCCCACCTCCATGGGGCGCGGCTCGCAGCACGTTCGGTCGAGCGGAGCCTCGCCGCGCTGCGGACCTACTTCTCCTTTCTGCTCGACGAGGGCGTGGTCGGGGCCAACCCGGCCCGCGCCGTTCCCCACCCCCGTCGCGCGCGGCCGGTTCCCGAGGTGGTCACCCTCGACGCCATCTCGGCGCTGCTGGAGCACCTCCCGGATTCTCCAGTCGGACGGCGGGATCGGGCGCTGTTCGAGCTGCTCTACGGCGCCGGGCTGCGGGTGGGCGAGCTGGTCGGTCTCGACCTCGGCGACCTCCAGCTCGGCGCCCGGTTGGTCAGAGTACGGGGAAAGGGGCGCAAGGAGCGGATCGTGCCCTTCGGTCGCCAGGCGGCCGCCGCGATCACGGCCTACCTCCCCGACCGTGCGGCCTGGCGCCGCCGCATGTCGGGAGACGGCATCGAGCCGCTGTTCGTCAACCCCCGCGGCGGACGCCTCACCGACCGCACGGTCCGACGCCGGCTCGAGGCGGCGGTCGACCGGACCGCCTCGGTGCACCGGCTGCACCCGCATGCGCTGCGACACGCGTTCGCCACCCACCTGCTCGAGGCCGGAATGGACCTGCGGGCGATCCAGGAGCTGCTCGGCCACTCCTCGCTCGGCACCACCCAGGTCTACACCCACGTCGACCTCGCCCACCTGATGGCGGTCTACCGCAAGTCCCACCCCAAGGCGTAGAGGCGGAGCCCCGGCGCTGGCCGTGCCCGCAACCCAAGATAGGGGTGAGCGATCGCGGCCGCCTCCGTTCAAGGGGAGACGAGAATCCGGGATCGGGCAGCGGCCGGGGTGGCTCCAGGGGTCGCGTCGCCCCAGGCGGCGATCGCGGCCAGGGCGAGCTCCGCCTGCTGCTCGCGTCGCCGCGCCTTGTCCCGCACAGCGGCGAGCTCGGGAGGGCAGACGATCAGGCCCCAGGTGACGTTGGCGGGCTGGAAGACGGTCGCCGACCGCTCGGTCAGGTGGCGGACCAGCGCGCCGTGCGCGGTGTGGGGAGGCGGCGGCGCCAGGGGCCGCCCGGCGAGCTCGGCTGCCAGGCTGCGGGCCGCCACCAGGCCGGTCGCGGCCGACTCGACGTAGCCCTCGACGCCGGTCAGCTGGCCTGCGAGACGCAGCTCCGGCCGCCGTTGAAGCCGCAGCTGGGCGTCGAGATGGGCGGGGGCGTTGACGAAAGTGTTGCGGTGGATCATGCCGAAACGGACGAACCGGGCGCGTTCGAGACCGGGAATCAGGCGAAGCACCTCCTTCTGCGCGGCGCGGGAGAGCTTGGTCTGGAAGCCGACCAGATTCCAATGCTCGGCGGCGAGGTCGTCTTGGCGCAGCTGCACGACCGCCCACGGTCGCCTGCCGCTGCGCGGATCGGTCAGCCCGACCGGCTTCATCGGTCCGTAGCGCAGCGTGTCCGGACCGCGCTCGGCCATCACCTCGATCGGCAGGCAGCCCTCGAAGTAGCGCACGTCCCCGGCCTCGAAGTCCTTGAACGCGACCCGCTCGCCGGCCAGCAGAGCGGCCAGGAAGCGTTCGTACTCATCGCGGTCGAGGGCGGCGTTGAGGTAGTCGTCGCCGCCCCCCTTGCCGTAGCGCGAGGCGCGGAACAGGCGCTCGAGGTCGAGCGAGTCGGCGGCCACGATCGGCGCGATGGCGTCGAAGAACGCCAGCGACCCCTCTCCGAGCTCCGCCTCGAGGGCCGCGTGCAGCGCGGGGGAGGTGAGCGGGCCGGTGGCGACGATCGCCGGCCCTGCGGGCAGGTGGCCGCGCTCCTCGCGCCGCAGCCGATCCCGGGATGGGTCGCGATCGCGGTGGTCACGCCGAGGGAGAACCGGTCGCGATCGACCGCCAGCGCGTCGCCGGCCGGTACCGCCGCCGCCCGGGCCGCGGCGATCACCAGCGAGCCCAGCACCTCCATCTCGCGCTTGAGCAGGCCGACCGCGTTGGCCGTGTTGTCGCCGCGCAGCGAGTTGGAGCAGACCAGCTCGGCGAGGTCGTCGGTGCGATGGACCGGGGTCGTCCGGACCGGCCGCATCTCGACCAGCTCGACCCGGACCCGGCGTCGGCGAGCTGCCACGCGGCCTCGCACCCGGCGAGGCCGCCGCCGATCACCTGAACCCGATTCACCCGGCCGGCTCGTCTCCCGCCGCGACGTCGGGCGCCGGCATGCGGTGGCCGCAGGCCTTGTCCGAGCAGACCAGCTCGCGCCCACGCCGCTTGGTCTCCTTCAGACCCATCACCGCCAGGCCGCAGTCGGGGCAGGAAACCGCCACCGGCGGGTCCCACATGGTGAAGTTGCACTTCGGGTAGCGACTGCAGCCGTAGAAGGTCCGACCGCGGCTCGACCGGCGCCCGTACAGCTCGCCGCCGCAGTCGGGCCGCGGGCAGGCGACTCCCGTGGGGCGGGCTTGGCGGGCGCCTTGCCGCCGATGCGCCGCGTGCCCCGACACTCCGGGTACCGGGTGCAGGCCCAGAACGGCCCGAATCGCGAGCGCTTCTGGACCATCGGCGACGCGCACTCGGGACACTCGGGCGCCTCCCCGTCGCTGCTCGGCTCGGGCTCGCCGCCCGGTGTCCCGGGTGTAGTCGCAGCCGGGGTAGCTCGAGCAGGCGAGAAAGTCCCCGAACCGCCCGAACTTCAGCACCAGCGGCGAGCTGCACTCGGGGCAGCTCTCGTCGGTGGGAAGCCCCTTGCCCTTGACCTGCTCCATGCTCTCCTGGGCCTGGTCGAGGTCGCGGCGGAAGGACGAGGCGAAACGGCCGACGAGCTCCCGCCAGTCCTCCTCGCCCTCGGCGACGCGGTCGAGCTCCCGCTCGAGGTTCGCGGTGTAGTTCTCGTTGATGAGGTCGGCGAACGAGCCGGTCAGCAGGCGGGTGACGAGCTTGC
Organism: uncultured Acidobacteriota bacterium; assembly: GCA_963714745.1. Taxonomy (GTDB): domain Bacteria; phylum Acidobacteriota; class Thermoanaerobaculia; order Thermoanaerobaculales; family Sulfomarinibacteraceae; genus CAVQPK01. The sequence goes on along the minus strand of CAVQPK010000002.1, from coordinate 1,186,777 downwards.
CGAGCTCGGTGGGGTGAAAGCTGCCCTTCTCCCGCACCGCGTAGTCGCGGGACGACAGGGTCGCGATGATCGAGGCGTAGGTCGAGGGGCGGCCGATGCCGTTCTCCTCGAGCGCCTTGACCAGGCCGGCCTCGGTGAAGCGCGGCGGCGGCTGGGTGAACTTCTGCTCCGTCCTGAGCTCCCGGCAGACCAGGCCCTGTCCGTTCTCGAGCCCGGACGGCAGGGCTTCGTCCCCGTTCTCCTCGGGGCCGTCGCTCTCCTGCCACAGGCGGAGAAAGCCCGGGTCCTTGACCACCTTGCCGGTGGCGCTCAAGCCGTAGCGGCCGACGGTGACCTCGACCTGGGTGACGTCGAACTGGTCGCCGGCGCATCTGCGAGGCCACGAAACGCTGCCAGATGAGCCGGTAGACGCGAAGGGCGTCCGGGTCGAGGTACCGCGCCACCGCCTCCGGGGTCCGGGTGACGTCGGTCGGCCGGATCGCCTCGTGCGCGTCCTGCGCCGTGGAGCGGTTGCGATAGCGGTTCGGCGTGGGCGGCAGAGCCTGCTCGCCCCAGCGCTCGGCGATCAGCTCCCTGGCGGCGGCGATCGACTCCGCCGAGACCCGGACGGAGTCGGTCCGCATGTAGGTGATGAGGCCGATGGTCCCACGTTCTCCGAGGTCGACGCCCTCGTAGAGCCGCTGGGCGAGCTGCATCGTCCGCCGCACCGGAAGCCGTAGCCGGCGTAGCGGCCTCCTGCTGAAGCTGGGAGGTGATGAAGGGAGGTTTGGGCGACTGGGTCGAGCTCTTGCGAGCGACCTTGTCGACCCTGAGCGGTCCGGCTTCGATCGTGCCGCGCGCCGCCGCCGCCTCGTCCGCGGTGCCCGGACGCTTCTTGCGCCCGTCCCGCCGGGTGAGCCGGAGACGGAACTCCGGCGGCTCCGGCGCGGCGACCAACGCGTCGACCAGCCAGTACTCCTCGGGGTCGAAGGCGTCGATCTCGGCCTCGCGGTCGCACACCATCTTGAAGGCCACCGACTGGACCCGACCCGCGGACAGGCCGCGCTTGACCTTGTCCCACAGCAGCGGCGACAGCCGGTACCCGATCAGCCGGTCGATCACCCGGCGCGCCTGCTGGGCATCGACCCGATCCATGTCGAGGTCACGCGGGTGGGAAATCGCCTCCTGGACGGCTTTCTTGGTGATCTCGTGGAACTCGACCCGGTGCAGCGGCCGCCCGAGGTCTCGCAGCAGCTCGGCGATGTGCCAGCTGATCGCCTCGCCCTCACGATCGGGATCGGTTGCGAGCCACACCTCCGTCGCCGCCCGCGCCGCGCGGCGCAGCTCGTCCACGACCTTCACCTTGTCCGCGGAGATCTCGTACTCGGGCTCGAATCCGCTCGCCTCGTCCACGCCCAACGAGCTCTTCGGCAGGTCGCGGATGTGCCCCACGGATGCCTTGACCGCGAACTCGCGGCCGAGATACTTGCCGAGCGTCCTCGCCTTGGCGGGGGACTCGACGATCAGGAGCTTGTCGGCCATGCGCTCTCCTTCCGGGCGCGCACCCTACCACACTCGTCTGCGGTCACCTTCGGCTGAAGCGTCCGTCGGGCAGCCTCTCCACGACGCCGCCGAGCTCCAGTTGGAGGAGCTCGGTGAGGATCTCGGTCACGGGGCTGCCGGTACGGGCGGCGATGTCGTCCACCGCCAACGCCTCGCCGCGAGGCAGGATTCCGTCCACGCGATCGGCCTCCGGCGCCGGGTTCCCTGACCCGGCCTGCTCCCCGATCAGGTCCCGCGGGGTGACCAACGGTCGGGCACCGAGGCGGAGGAGGGCGTTGGGACCCAGCGAGAGCTCGGAGAAGACGCTGCCCGGTACGGCGAGCACGTCGCGTCCTTCGTCGAGTGCCAAGCGGGCGGTCACCAGGGCGCCGGAACGGGCGGCCGCCTCCACCACCACCACCGCCTCTGACATTCCGGCGACCAACCGGTTGCGTTCCGGAAAGTGATGGCGGCGCGGCGGGGTTCCGGGCGGGTACTCGGTCACCAACGCGCCGCCCTCCGCGATCGCCTCGGCCAGCCGGCGGTGCTCGGGGGGGTAGACACGGTCCGGGCCGGTGCCCCAGACCGCGACCGTCGCCCCGCCGACGGCCAGCGCACCTTCGTGGGCGGCCGCGTCCACACCCCGCGCCATCCCCGAGATCAGCGGCAGGCCGGCGCGGCCCGCCTCCTCGCCGAGCAGCCGAGCAACCTGCCGTCCGTAGGCGGTGGCCCGGCGGGATCCGACCACCGCCACCCAACGGCCGGGACCGGGCAGGGTGCCGCGCACGAACAGCCCCAGCGGCGGGTCGGCGATGTGGCGCAGCAGCTCCGGCCAGGACGGATCGTCGGGGGTGAGCCAGCGCCACCCGCCGCCGCCGAGGCGCTCCTGCAGCCGGGGGGCCTCGGCCACCGCGAGCTCTGCGGCGAGGCGCGCCGCGGGGGCCAGGGCGGGCTCGCCCGCGAGAGCGGCCAGCAGGTCGCGGCGGCGGCCGTTCGCGGCAACGGCGACGCGCAGACGGCGCCCTCCTCCGGCCAGGATCAGCGCGAGTCGCTGGAGCGCGGGATCGCTCGTGGTCACCCCGGCATGGTAACGCGACGCCGCGGCAAAGCGGCACGCTATACTTCCCACGTGAAGCTCCGCGTGCTGGGTAGCTTCGGGGGTGACAGCCCGACGTGCAGGATGACCTCGTTCCTGGTCGACGGGGTCGTCGCCGTCGATGCCGGAGCAATCACGCGGGCGCTCACCATCGCCGAGCAGCGCGCGATCCGGCACGTGCTCATCACCCACTCGCACGTCGACCACACGGCCACGCTCCCGTTCCTGCTCGAGAACACCTTCGGGGCGAACTCGGAAGCGGTTTCGATCTACTCCACCAAGCGCATCCTCGGGGTGGTTCGGCGCCACCTGTTCAACAACGACACCTGGCCCGACTTCAGCCGAATCCCCAACCAGCTCTATCCCACCGTGCGGTTCGTCGACGTCGTGGCCGAAACGCCGTTCGTGATCGCGGGCTTGCCGGGCGGGGACCTCGAGGTGACGGCGATCCCGGTCAACCACATCGTCCCGACCGTCGGCCTGCTGCTGCGCCAGGGCGGGACGAGCGTGCTGTTCACCTCCGACACCGGACCGACCGAGCGCGTCTGGGAGCTCGCCAACCGGGCCCCGGACCTGGCCGCGGTGATCACCGAGTGCTCGTTCCCGAACCGGCTCCAGGAGCTCGCCGACGTCAGTCGCCATCTCAGCCCGCAGACCCTCGCCACCGAGCTCGCCAAGCTCGACCGACCGGTGCGTGCGCTGATCTACCACTTCAAGCCGCCCTACGTCGACGAGCTCCGTTCGGAGCTCGCCGCGACCGAGCTGCCGCTCCCGATCGAGGAGCTCGAGCAGGATCGGGTCTACGACTTCTGAGCCCGGTCGATTCCGGCGGCCTTTTCCGGTGAGATTCCCCTCCCTGACAGAGGCCCTCGTCACCGTCGTCGAGCGAGACGCCGGGCCGGTGCCTCGCGGCGCTCGGCTGCCTCCGTCGGAGGAAACCTCACCCCGAGCGGCCGAGCACGACCAGGTCCGAAGCGAGGTCGAAGGCCACTCGTCCGCGCACACCCGGAGCGAGGGGGTCGAGCCCGGGGTCGAGCTCGGCTCGGGCGAGCACTTCGTCGCCCGAGAGCGACAGCCCGATCGCCGCCAGCGGGCCCGCGCCCCCATGGCGCTCGGCCCGCCATCCGGATGCGGTGGTCTCCACGACGAAGCTCTGCCGGGCTCCGTCCTCGAGGGTCACCGCGAGGTGATCGCCGGTCAGCGCGGCCGCCGCCACCCCGATCCGAGCCCGCACGACTGCGGCTGGATCGCGCCAGGTCGGGCCGACCAGCGCGGCGGCTCGGCACACCTCGAGGGTGGGCGGCTTCGGGTCCGCCTCGGGGAGGTCCTCGAGCACAGCGCGATCGAGCCGCCGCTGGCGGACCAGCAGCCGCTCGAGCCGGTCCGGCGTCGCCGGCAGGCTGAGACGGCACACGCGGTCCTCGACCTCGATCCGTCCCGCCCGCACCGTGAAGCGCTCGCCGTCGCCGAACCACAGCAGATCGCATGGCGGCTCGTGCGGGCCGGCCGCAGCCGACAGCACCGGCCGGAGAACCCCCGCGGCGTCTCGCCACACCGTCTCGGAGCTCGCGTGGTAGTGACCGTCCGGGCCGTCGAACCCGCCAGGACCGACCGCGGCGGGGAGGCCGGGCGCGACCAGGAGCCGGCCGAGCTGAATCACCGGCCAGGGGCCGCCGAATCCGAACCAGGAGCGGACGACCCCGGTTGGTAGGAGATCCGCGAGGGCGTTCGCGCACTGCTCGGGTGAGCCGTACCAGCCGTCCGCGGTGCGGTCGTGGGGCGGTCGCGGCGACGGTCGCATCCGGATCACGCTCGTCGCGAGCAGCCGGGCGGCCGCCTGCCCGCCGGTACGGTCCGTGTCGATCACGCCGGGACCGGCGCTCCCAGCTCGAGGAACCACCGGTGGACGCGGACGTCGGCGGAGAGCTCGGGATGGAAGGTGGCTGCCAGGATGCGCCCCTGCCGGATCAGCACCGGGTCGGTACCGCGCCGCGCGATCACCTCGACCCCGGGCCCGCAGCGCTCGATCCGCGGGGCGCGGATGAAGACCGCCTCCATCGTTCCGCCGGTCGGAGCGGTCAGGTCGACCGGGAGCACGGTCGAGACCAACTGGCGACCGTAGGCGTTGCGTTCCACCTCGACGTCGAGCACGCCGAACGACGTCTGGGGAGGCCGCACCGCTCGCGCGAGCAGGATCACCCCGGCGCAGGTGGCGAGCACCGGCACGTGGTTCGCGAGGCGATCGCGGAGCGGGGCTTCGAGGCCACCGGCTGCGATCAGGCGGAGCATGGTCGTGGACTCGCCGCCGGGCAGCACCAGCGCGTCGGCGCGCTCGAGGTCGCCCGCGGCCCGCACCGGGTGAACCTCCGCTCCGAGCTCCCGCAGGCGCGCGGCGTGGGCGGCGAAATCGCCCTGCAGCGCGAGGACGCCGACCCTCACCTCACCACCCGCGGCGGGAGAGCATCTCCTCCGGCGTCAGCTTGCCGACGTCGAGGCCGGGCATGGGATCGCCGAGGTCGGCGGAGAGCTCCGCCAGCTTCGCCGGGTCCTCCCAGTGGGTGATGGCCTGCACGATCGCGGCCGCCCGCCGGGCCGGGTCGGAGGACTTGAAGATCCCCGAGCCGACGAAGACGGCCTCGGCGCCGAGGGTCATGCAGAGGGCGGCGTCGGCCGGGGTCGCGATCCCGCCGGCTGCGAAGTTCGGCACCGGCAGGCGGCCCTCGCGGGCGACCCAGGTGACGAGCTCGTAGGGGGCCTGGAGCCGCTTGGCCTCGGCCATCAGCTCGTGCTCGTCGAGGATCGTGAGGGTGCGCAGCTCGCGGCGCACCGCCCGCAGGTGGCGGACCGCCTCGACGATGTCGCCGGAGCCGGCCTCGCCCTTGGTCCGGATCATCGCCGCACCCTCGCCGATCCGGCGCAGCGCCTCCCCCAGGTTGCGGCAGCCGCACACGAACGGCACCGTGAACGGGTGCTTGTGGACGTGGTTTTCCTCATCCGCGGGAGTGAGGACCTCGCTCTCGTCGATGAAGTCGACCTGGAGCGCCTCCAGGATCCGGGCCTCGGTGACGTGCCCGATCCGGCACTTCGCCATCACCGGAATGGAGACCGTCTCCTGGATCTCCCGGATCTTGTCGAGCGGGGCCATGCGCGCGACGCCCCCCTGGACGCGGATGTCAGCGGGTACGCGCTCGAGGGCCATCACCGCGGCAGCGCCGGCGTCCTCGGCGATGCGGGCCTGCTCCGCGGTGGTGACGTCCATGATCACACCGCCCTTGAGCATCTCCGCCAGACCCACTTTGACTCGGAACTTGGGGTCATGGAAGTCCATCTCTCGCCTCCTTGAGGGGCTGCCGGCAGGGCGGCAGCGGCCTATTGTACACAGCGCGAAACAGCCCTCAGGCCCGCAGCCTGATGAGCCCGACCAGATTGACGGCAGCGTGCGCCGCAGCGGCGGCCGGGTAGCCCCACCACCGGGAGAGCGCGCCGAAGACGAGCCCCATTCCAAACGCCATCACCGGCCACGGCCAGAGCCGCCGGTCGGGCACCACGTGGAGCACCGCGAACAGAGCGGCGGCCGCCGCCAGCCCGATGACCGGCTGCAGCAGCGCCCGCATCAGGGCCTCTTCCGCCGCTGCGGAGAAGACGGCGATGGTGATCGCGTCACCGCGGCTCCAGTGACCGACCAGCCTGCGCTGCCAAGCCTCCAGCTCGCCGAGGGCCGGCACCGCGCGGAGCAGGTACATCAGCAGCGCGAGCACCAGACCGCAGGCGGCGCCGACCGCCAGCCCGACCTCGAGGCGTCCGATCGGCGCGAGGCCGGCGACTATGCCGCGTTCGGTGAAGACCAGGCCGGCCAGCGCCACGAGGGCGATCACCCCCTCCTGGTGAACGACCGCCGTCGCCGGGACCGGCCGGATTTCTCCCGGCACCCGCACCGGAGCTCCCGATCAGGCCTCGACGTCGTCGCCGTCGTCCTCGCTGTCGACCAGCTTGGCGATGGCGACGAGCCGATCGGAGTCATCGAGCCGGATCAAGCGCACGCCCTGGGTCGCGCGGCCGATCAGCGAGATCTCGTCGACCCGCATCCGGATCAGCATCCCGGTCTCGCTGATCAGCAGCGCCTCGTCGTCGTCCTGGACGTGGCGGATGCCGACCACCGCGCCGTTCTTCTCGGTCAGCTTGACCAGGGTGATCCCGAGCCCGCCGCGCCCCTGGAGGCGGAACTCGGAGACCGCGGTTCGTTTGCCGTAGCCGCGGTCGGTGACGACCAGGATGTCCCCCTCGGCGGCGGGGTCGAGGGTCGCCAGGGCCTCGACCCGGTCGTCTCCCCGCAGCGAGATCCCGCGGACGCCGGCCGAGACCCGACCCATCGGTCGGACCTCGCTCTCTTCGAAGCGGATCGCTCGCCCGCGGCGGGTGCCGAGAAAGACCTGGCTGGCGCCGTGGGTGAGGCGCACGGCGAGGAGGTCGTCGTGCTCGACGATCGACACCGCGCGGATGCCGTTGGAGCGGATGTTGGCGTAATCGGCGAGCGGTGTGCGCTTGACCCGGCCGCGCCGGGTCGCGAACAGAAGGTACGCGTCGTCGTGCTCGGCGAAGTCCCGCACCGCGAGCAGGGTCGCGACCTGCTCGTCGGGCTCGAGCGCGAGCAGATTGATCAACGCCCGCCCGCGAGAGGTCGGCCCGACCTCGGGCAGTTGGTAGACCTTGAGCGAGAAGACCCTCCCGGTGGTGGTGAAGAAGAGCACGGTGGCGTGGGTCGAGGCGACGAACAGGCGCCAGACCACGTCCTCGGCCTTGGTTGCCATTCCCCTGCGCCCGCGGCCGCCGCGACGCTGGGCGCGGTACTCGGAGAGCGCCGTGCGCTTGATGTAGCCGCCCTGGGAGACGGTGATGATCATGTCCTCTTCGGGGATCAGGTCCTCGATCGAGATGTCGTTGGGGTCGTCGAGGATCTGGGTGCGTCGGGCGTCGCCGTATGCAGCCTTCACCTCTTCAAGCTCGGTGACGATGAGCTCGAGCACCATTTGGGGCGTAGCGAGCACGGTCTCGAGATGCTCGATCTGAGCCAGCAGCTCGCGGTGGTCGGCGAGGATCTTGTCCCGCTCGAGCCCGGTCAGCCGCTGCAGGCGCATGTCGAGGATCGCCTGAGCCTGGGCTTCGCTGAGGTCGAATCGTGCGACCAGGCCGTCGCGGGCGGCGGCAGGATCGGCTGCGCCGCGGATCAACGCGATGACCTCGTCGAGATGGTCGAGTGCGATGACCAGGCCGGCCAGGATGTGCGCCCTCTCGCGTGCCCTGGCGAGGTCGTATCGGGTCCGCCGGACCACCACTTCCTTGCGGTGGTCGATGAAGTGGTGGAGCAGCTCGAGGAGGGTGAAGACCTTCGGTTGGTTGTTGAGGACCCCGAGCAGGATGATGCCGAAGGTGCTCTGCATCGGCGTCAGCTTGTAGAGATGGTTCAGCACCACCTCGGCGATGGCGTCCCGCTTGAGCTCGACGACGACCCTGATGCCGTCGCGATCGGACTCGTCCCGGAGGTCGCTGATGCCCTCCAGCCGCTTGGCGTGCACCAGGGAGGCGATCTGCTCCACCAGCCTGGCCTTGTTGACCTGGTACGGCAGCTCGCTGACGATGATGCGCTGGTGGCGACCGTCCTCATCGATCTCGATCTGGGCGGTGGCGCGCATCTGGATGATGCCGCGGCCGGTACGGTAGGCCGCCACGATGCCCTGGCGGCCGTGGATGGTCGCGGCGGTCGGGAAGTCCGGCCCGGGCACCAGGTCGACGAGCTCGGCGAAGCTGAGCTCAGGGTTGCGGATCAGGGCGACGGTCGCGTCGATGACTTCGCGCAGGTTGTGTGGTGGGATGTTGGTGGCCATCCCGACCGCGATCCCCGAGGAACCGTTGACCAGGAGATTCGGGAAGCGTGCCGGCAGAACGGTCGGCTCCTGCGTCGAGCCGTCGTAGTTGGGCGCCCAATCGACCGTTTCCTTGCCGATGTCATCGCCCAGGAGCTCCTCGGCGATCCGGGTCAGCCGGACCTCGGTGTACCGCATCGCCGCCGCTGCGTCGCCGTCGACCGAGCCGAAGTTCCCCTGCCCGTCGACGAGCGGATAGCGCATCGAGAAGTCCTGCGCCAGCCGGACGATGGTGTCGTAGATGGCGGCGTCACCGTGGGGGTGGTAGCGGCCCATCACGTCGCCGACGATCCGCGCCGACTTCTTGAACGCCTTGCCGGCGCCGTACCCGCCCTCGGCCATGCCGTAGAGGATTCTCCGGTGGACCGGCTTGAGACCGTCGCGGACGTCGGGCAGCGCCCGGCCGATGATCACGGACATCGCGTAGTCGAGGTAGGAGTTCCGGAGCTCCTCCTCGATCGCGACGGTTACGCGGCTCGCGCCCGGAGTGGATCGATTCTCACTCATGTCAAATGTCCAGGTTGCGCGCCTCGAGGGCGTTGGATTCGATGAACTGGCGCCGCGGCTCGACCGCGTCGCCCATCAGCACGGTGAAGAGCCCGTCGGCTTCCGCGGCATCCTCGATCGTCACCTGGAGCAGACGGCGCACGTCAGGATCGAGGGTGGTCTCCCAGAGCTGCTGCGGGTTCATCTCACCGAGCCCCTTGTATCGTTGGATGTTGAGCCCCTTCTTGGCGACCTCGTACACCTCGTTGACGAGGTCGGCGAGCGTTTCGAGGGTGCGCCGGTCGCCGTTGCGCTCCAGGTGGTACGGACCCACGCTCAGCTCGCCGAGCTGGGCCCGCATGTCACGCGCGACACGCAGATTCCAGCTCGCCTTCAGGGTCCGGCCCACGACCGCGCTCCACGACCGTCCGTTCGAGGTCACCGAGCAGGTCACCTCCCACACCCCGTGCTCCTCGTCGAAGGCGGGCGTCGAATCGTGGTAGCCGAGCGCGGCGAGCTCTTCCGTCAGCGCGGTCGCGAACCGCTCACTTCCCAGCTCACCGAGATCCCCGTCGAGCAGCTCGAGGACCGCGGTCACGAGGTCGCGCGGCCAACCCCGGCGCTCGAGGTGGAGCACGCTCTCGACCCAGCGTTGGGCGGTCAGCACGATGCGGCGAAGGTCGCTGCCTTCGTAACCGTCCCCGGTCACCGCCGAAACCAGACGGAACTCGTCCTCGACCCGGTCGAGCAGGAAATGTGAGAGCTCGGAATCGTCCTTGAGATAGGCCTCGCGCTTCTTGTGAGCGACCTTGTAGAGCGGCGGCTGGGCGATGAAAAGGTGGCCGCGCTCGACGAGCTCCTGCATCTGGCGGTAGAAGAAGGTCAGCAACAGGGTCCGGATGTGCGAGCCGTCGACGTCGGCGTCGGTCATGATGATGACTTTGTGGTAGCGCAGCCGTGCGAGGTCGAACTCCTCGGGCCCGATACCCGTCCCGAGCGCCTGGATGATGGTGCGGATCTCCTCGCTGGAGAGCATCTTGTCGAAGCGGGCCTTCTCCACGTTCAGGATCTTGCCGCGCAGCGGGAGCACCGCCTGAAAGCGCCGGTTCCGCCCCTGCTTGGCGGACCCGCCGGCTGAATCCCCCTCGACCAGGAAGATCTCGGCTCCGGCTGGATCACGCTCCGAGCAGTCCGCGAGCTTCCCGGGCAGGGAGGTGTTCTCGAGGGCGCTCTTGCGGCGGGTGAGCTCGCGCGCCTTGCGGGCCGCGTCGCGCGCGCGGGCGGCCTCGAGACACTTGCCGACAATGCGTCGCGCGATCGCCGGGTTCTCCTCGAAGAAGGTGGCGAGGCGGGCGTTGATCATCGACTCCACCCAGCCCTTGACGTGGTTCGAGACCAGCTTGTCCTTGGTCTGGCTGGAGAACCTCGGCTCACGGACCCGGACTGCGATGATGGCGGTGAGGCCCTCGCGCACGTCCTCCCCGGAGAGGTTCTCCTTCATGCCCTTGAGCAGGTTCTCGGACATGGCGTAGGCGTTGATCGTGCGGGTGAGGGCGGAACGGAAACCGGCCAGGTGCGTGCCGCCGTCGCGGTTGAAGACGGTGTTGGTGAACGCGAGCACGTTTTCGCTGTAGCCGTCGTGCCACTGCAAGGCCACCTCGACCGACTCTCCGTCGTCGGTGCGCTCGAGAAGATCGATCGGCTGGCTGTGGAGCACGTTCTTCGAACGGTTGAGGTAGGAGACGAACTCGGTCACTCCGCCCTCGAAGCGGAACGACTCGTCCCGGATCGTGACCTCGTCGGAGAATCGAATCTCGAGACCGGAGTTGAGGAACGCAAGCTCCCGAAGGTGCTTGACGAGAAGGTCGGAGTGGAACTCGGTGATCGAGAAGACCTCGGCGTCGGGCATGAAGGTGATCAACGTCCCGGTCTTGCGAGTGGTACCGATGGCGGTCAGCTCGCCCTCTGGTACGCCCCGGACGTAGCGCTGGCTCCACACCTTCCCGTCGCGTCGGATCTCGAGCTCGAGCCAGGCGGAGAGGAAGTTGACGACACTGACGCCGACCCCGTGCAACCCCCCCGACACCTTGTAGGAGTTGTTGTCGAACTTCCCGCCGGCGTGCAGCTCGGTCATGATGACCTCGGCGGCGGAACGTCCGCTCTCCTTGTGGACATCCACCGGGATCCCGCGTCCGTTGTCCTCGACCGAGACACTCCCGTCGGCGTGGAGGGTCACCGTGATGCGGTCGCAGTAGCCTGCCTGCGCCTCGTCGACCGAGTTGTCGACCACCTCCCAGACCATGTGATTGAGGCCGGCGATGTCGTCGACATCGCCGATGTACATCCCCGGTCGCTTGCGCACCGCGTCGCGCCCCTTGAGGACCTTGATGTCGTCAGCCGTGTACGAGTTGCTCATCCCGTGTCTCCCGCGGGGTCCCGGGTCGTCCAGGATCCGCCGCGCATTCGTACCTGTAACCTCGACGGTACGATCCGTTCGAAGGTCTCCGCTCGTGCGCTGGAGAGGAAGGTCTGCCGTGTCGTACCCAGCACGGCGAGCAGTCGGGCGAGCGCCGGCCCGTCCAGCTCGGTGTCGATGTCATCCACGACCAGCGGAAGCCGTTCTCCACGCACCTCCTCGGCGAGGTTCACCGCGCCGAGCCTCAGTGCCAGGGCGACTGCCTTGGCCTGACCCGCGCTCAGGGTCTCGCGAGCCGCTCTTCCGTCGACCCGAATTCGCAGGTCATGACGGTGCGGTCCGTCACCGGTAAAGCCCTGTTGACGGTCCCGCGCCCGGTTCTCATGATACCGCGTTTCGTACTCGGATACCAGCACTTCGTCCGGATTCGAGAGGTCCAGCCAGCGGTCGCCTCGGTAGTCCAGCTCGAGCTTTCCGCCGTCCGCGCCGAGCAGGCCCTCGGCGGCCGCTTCCGCGTAAGGACGCAACCGCTCGAGGACGTCCATCCGACGCCGCAACACCACCCTCGCGGCATCGGCGAGACCGCTCTCCCACGGGCTGAGATCCTGATCGTTCACCCCGCTGTTCAGGGCCGCATTGCGCTGCCGGAGGAGCCGGCGGTAGCGGCGGAGATCATCGAACGCGCTGGGGTTGAGGAGGAAGAGCAGACGGTCGAGATACGCTCGCCGCCCGTCTGGGCCGCCGACCACGAGCTCGCGGTCGGAGGGACTGAGGGCAAACACCGGCCATGCTTGGAGGTACGTCGCCGGGCCCGCGGGACTGGCATCGAGGGCCAGCTCGCGCTGGAGCGGAGGGCCGAGCGTGACGATCTGCCGGATCCGGGTCGCACCGGTGCGAGCGATGACCCGACCCTCGACGCGAAAGGCGCGCTCGCCGTGACGCACGATCGCCCGCGCAGGTGCGGCGCGGAAGGAACGCAGCGTACCGAGCACGGTAATCGCCTCGAGCAGATTGCTCTTACCCTCGCCGTTGCCGCCGGAGACCAGAATCGGTCCGTCTGGCAGATCGAGGCGGTCAGGCTGGAGATTTCGAAACGTCCCGGTTTCGAGCCACTCGAGATGCACCCGGGTCAGATCCTCATCGGCATCAGGACATAGACGTACTCTTCGAGCCGAGGGTCGTCTTCGACCGGAACCACCACGCACTGGCTGGTACCGTCCTTGAGCTGACAGTCGACTGCATCGCAGTCGAGCACCTGAAGCACGTCGATCACGTACTGGGCATTGAGTGCGATGTCCATCCGCTCGCCCTGGTAGGTAATCGGCAACAACTCCTCGGCACTGCCACGCTCAGAGCCGATCGAGACCAGCTTGAGCTCGCCGGCAGGATCGAAGTGAAAGCGCACGCCACGCGCTTTCTCATGAGCCATCAGGCTGACCCGGCGCAAGGACGCGAGCAGCTCCCTGCGATCGATCCGCGCCCTGAAAGGGTGATTCCGAACGATGACGCGCTCGTACTGGGGAAAACGAAGCTCGACCACACGGGAGATCAGATTGCGCTCACCCATCCGGAAACCGAGGTGGTTCTCACCCGCGGAAAACACCACATCCTCGTCGCTGAATCGCGCGAACTCGGCGAGCAGCTTGCGAGGAAACAGCTGCTGCTCGAAGGGTGGCTGACCCTCCGGGACCTGGGCCCGAACCACGGCCAGGCGGTGGCCGTCGGTAGCTGCGATCTCGATCTCGCCGGCCAACAGCTTGACCAGCGCGCCGTTGAGCTGGAACTTCGGGTCGTCCTTGGTGATCGCGAACGCGACCCGTTGGAGCATGAGCTGAAAGAGCGAGAGCGGGATCGCGTACCCGCCGTCCGGGGGGAGCTCGGGCAGGGTCGGATACTCGGCGGCATCGGAGATCGCCATCTGCGAGCGGAAGCGCCCGCTGACGATCTCGACCGTGTCACCCTCCAGTCGAAGGGTGAACTCCTCGGCCGGCAGGTTGCGTACCAGGTCCTGGACCACCCGGCTTTCGAGGGTCAGCCGGCCGCCGCCGTGAACCTCGGCCGGACACGAGGTGAGGATGGTCATGTCGAGATCGGTCGCGACCAGCTGGAGCCGGCCATCGGAGGCCTCGATGAGGATGTTCGAAAGTATCGGGATGGTGGTGCGCCGTTCCACCACACCCTGGAGCACGGAAAGCTCTTGGAGCACGACAGTTTTGTTCAGCGTAACGTCCATCGACGGCCCTTTCGAGTGACGACGAAATCTCTCATATGAGGAAAGATAGCATATACAGTCGTCGTCGTCGAGACGGTTGAAACTGTGGGAGGGCTGGTAGCTGCAGGGTGGTCGGGAGGTTGGCTCCACCGGGACCTGTGGAGCGAGCTGCGGTGAGGCTGTGGGGTGCTGTGGAACTCACAGGAGCCCACAGGCCGGAGGGCCCGGCCTGTGGACATCAGGCGAAATGGTCGCGGAACGAGGTCAAGGTGGCGTCGAAGTCCGGGTTGGACTGGCGCATCTTCTGCACCGAGTCGACGGCGTAGATGGCTGTGGAATGGTGCTTGGAGAAGATCCTGCCGATCTCCGGAAAGCTGAGGTCGAGAATCTCGCGGATGAGGTAGATCGCGACCTGTCGTGGCAGTGCGATCGAGCGGCGGTTCGATCGCCCTTTGAGGTCGGCGACGCGGATGCCGTAGTGATGTGCGACGAACCGGATGATGTCTGCCGGCGTGACGGTGCGCTCTTCCGGGAGGAGCTCGGACAGCGCGACCTTGACCACGTCGACGGAAAGCGGGCGGTTGGTCAGCTGGGCGAACGCGAGCGAGCGGTTGAGGCAGCCCTCGAGCTCACGTACGTTCTTCTGGACGCGTCGGGCGATGAACAGAACCACATCCTCACCGAGCTCCCAACCGGCGGCGCGCGCCTTCTCGCGCAGGATCGCACAGCGGGTCTCGAGGTCGGGCGGCTGGATGTCCGCCAGGAGGCCCTGGAGGAAACGGGACCGGAGACGCTCTTCCAGCCCTGGTATGTCGGCGGGCTTCGCGTCGGAGGTGAAAACGACCTGGCGGCCGGTTGACTGAAGCGTGTTGAAGGTGTGGAAGAACTCCTCCTGGGTTCGTTCCTTGCCGGCGATGAACTGGATGTCGTCGAGCAGCAAGACGTCGACCGCCCGGAAGGTCAGGCGAAACTCGTCCATCCTCTTACGACGAATGCAGTTGATGAGCTCGTTCACGAAGTGTTCAGTGGTCATGTAGACCACCTTGAGACGGGGTCTTGCCGACCGCACCCGATGCGCGATGGCATGAAGGAGGTGGGTCTTTCCCAGCCCTGAGCCGCCGTAGAGATAGAGCGGGTTGTAGGCCGAACCGGGACGATCGGCTACCGCCTCCGCGGCAGCGCAGGCGAACTGGTTGGACGGTCCGGTGACGAAACGCTGAAAGGTGAAGGCGGTGTTGAGATGACCGGTGGTCTCGACCGACCCGGCGGTGGGTGGAGGTCCGGGTTCGACCACGCCCAGGTCGAGTGTGATCCGGAAGGCCGGGCCCCACTCGCTGCGAGCGACGGCTTCGATGTCCCTCAGCACGTGGTCGCGAACCCACTCCGCGACGATCGGATTGTCCGCTCGCAGCACGAGACCCTCGCTGGTGTCGGCGACGAGGCGCACCCGATCGAGCCACGTGGCATAGTCGTCCTCGCCCACGAGCTGGCGCAGGCGAGGCTGAAGCTCCGTCCAGCGGTCCATTCGGGTAGCCTAACACAGGGCCCTCGCCGGCCGGCCGGGCGTCCTTGACAGGCGCTGGACCCTGGGGTAGGGTGAGCCCCCTGTGTCGTGAAAGGTATGAACCATGAAGAGGACATTCCAACCCAACAACCGGCGCCGGAAGAAGAATCACGGCTTTCGAGTGCGCATGCGTTCGAAGGGCGGACGACGGGTTCTCCAGGCCCGGCGGCGGAAGGGGCGCAAGCGTCTTGCCGTGTGACCCGGCGGTTGCCGCGTCGCGGCCGTTTGCGGCGTCGCGTCGAGTTTCAGCAGACCTACCGTGGCGGTCTTCGGGTCCCGTCGCGGTGGTTCGTCGTGTTTGCGCTGATCCGATCGGGAGCGGCACGGGGGCGGCTCGGCGTGACCGCGTCGCGCAAGGTCGGTCGCGCCGTGGTCCGGTCGCGATGTCGGCGCCGGCTGCGAGAGCTCTACCGACTGTTTGAAGATCCGGATCGACGTCCGCCGCTGGACGTGGTGCTGAATGCCCGCAGGGGGCTTGCAGACGCGCCCTGGGACGAGCTACGACGGGAGTTTGCGCGGTGCATGGCGATCGTTCGCTCGCGGCTCGGATCGCCCTCGGGCTCCTCCGCGGGTACAAACGCTGGATCTCCCCCCTGCTACCCCCCGCCTGCCGCTTCGAACCCACCTGCTCCGAGTACACTGCCGATGCCGTCTCACGTTACGGGCTCGCCCGAGGACTCTGGCTCGGCGTGAGACGCTTGCTGCGCTGCCACCCCTTCAACCGGGGCGGCTACGATCCGGTGCCCTGAGGAGCCCGCATGGAGAAACGACTACTGCTGGCGTTCGTGATCTCGGCGGTCATCTTCGCCGTCTGGTCGGTGCTGTTTCCACCTCCGGAGCGGCCGAGCCCGGAGCGAGACGGGGGCGCGATCACGGTGGCGACGCCGACCGCGGCTGCTGCTGCGACACCGGTCGCCACCAGGCCACCTCAGGTCGAGACGATGCCGGCGACGGGTGAGGCGGTGGCGGCAGCGGGCGAAACGCGGCACGTGCTCGAGAACAACCGGCTGCGGGTCGAGCTGAGCAATCGCGGGGCTGCGGTGACGTCCTTGGTTTTGCGCAGCTACACCGCAGACGAAGGTCAGCCGCTCGATCTGGTGCAGACGATCGACGATCCGCGGCGCACGCTTCCACTCCAACTGGTGTCGGACAACGGGCCGGACGCCGGCCTTTACGAGGCGGAGTGTGGCAGTCGCCGGTGCGTCTTCGTGTGGGCGGACGGGGCCGGAGCGCGGGTGGAAAAGACCGTCACGCTGCCGGAGTCGGGCTATGGCATCGCGGTCGAGGTGGAGCGGTGGGGCCGGGCGAGCGAGTGGGACCTCAGCCTGGGTACCGGCCTTCGCGATCGGGGAAAGTTCGAGCAGGACAACAGGTACTCGACCTGGGGCGACGTGGCGGTGGCGTACGACGGCGAGATCGAGCGCTGGCAGCGGGCGAAGCTGAAAGAGGATGCGGTCGTACGCCCCGGACGGCTCAGCTTCGCCGGATTCGAGGACACCTACTTCGTGGACATGTGGCGTCCGCTGACGCCGATCAGCGCGGTGGCGGTGGACCGGCTGGAGGTGTCGCCGCCGGGCGCCGGTGAGGGAGCCGAGCCGATCCCGGTTCTCCGGGTCAGGCTGACGTCGGCGGAGGCGCGGGTCGAGGGCGAGCTGTTCGCCGCGCCGAAGGAGTACGACCTGCTCCAGCGTGTCGGGGGGGGTCTCGAGCAGACGCTGCACTTCGGCTTTTTCCACCCGATCTCGGTCTACTTCTTGAAGGCGCTGCGCTGGATCCACGACGGGGTCGGGAACTGGGGCTTCGCGATCGTGCTGCTGACCCTCGCGATCCGCATCCTGCTGTTTCCGTTGATGCACAAGAGCACCGTGTCGATGCGGCGGATGCAGAAGCTGCAGCCGAAGGTCAAGGCGATCCAGGAGAAGTACAAGAAGCTCAAGGGCGACGCCGAGGCGCGGGCGAAGATGCAGCAGGAGATGATGGCGCTGTACAAGGTCGAAGGCGTGAACCCGATGGGCGGGTGTCTGCCGATGCTGATCCAGCTGCCGATCCTGTGGGCGCTCTACACCTTGTTCATGAAGGCGATCGAGCTCCGCGGGGCGCCGTTCATCTTCTGGATCCACGATCTTTCGACCAAGGACCCGTACTACGTGACGCCGATCCTGATGACCGCGAGCATGTGGCTCCAGCAGCGGTTGGCCCCCCAGGCGGGTGATCCCCAGCAGCAGAAGATCTTCCGGCTGATGCCGCTGATCTTCGGCATCATGTTTCTCCAGTTCCCCTCCGGGCTGGTGCTGTACTGGCTGACCAACAACGTCATCACCATCCTCCAGCAGGAGATCACCCTGCACCTCATCGGCGAGCGCACCCGGCGCAAGGGAAGGAGCGGGAAGTGACCGGCCAGATCAGGGTCACCGGCCGCACGCTCGACGACGCGCTGAGCAGGGCCTGTGAGGCTCTGCACGTGCGGCTCGGAGAGCTCCACTACGAGATCGCCGAGCCTTCCGGGAGCGAAGGCGTCACCGTCGAGGCGGCGGTGGATCCGGTGGCGGTGCTGGGACTGTTCCTGGCCGAGACCTTCCGGGCGGGCGGTCTCGAGCTCAGGGTCCGGGTCGATCAGGACGTCGAGGTTCTGCGGGGCGACCTTACCGGGGAGGATCTCGAGATCCTGACGGCGGGCTCGGGTCGAGGCCTCGATGCGCTTCAATACCTGTGCAATCGGGTGCTCAACCACCGCCTCCAGGACCACCCGCCGGTGCAGCTCGACGCCGGGGGGTTCAAGGAGCGCCGGGCGCGGGATCTCTCGAGCCAGGCCCGCGCCGCGGCCGCAGAGGTGGTGCGGAGCCGGCGGTCGGTAACGCTCGGCCCGCTCACCCCGGCGGCGCGGCGCGAGATCCACCTCGCCCTTCACGACGACCGACGGGTCGAAACAGAGTCCCATGGCAACGGCTTCCTCAAGCGGGTGGTCGTCCGACCTCGCGGGCGGGGCTGACACCGTCGCTGCGGTGGCGACGCCGCCCGGGCGCGGCGCCCTCGCCGTGGTCCGGGTGAGCGGTGCTCGCGCGCACGAGGTGGTGCGCCGCGTGTGCCCAGGGCTCACGTTGCAGCGGGACTGGCGGGCGCAGCTGGTGCCGGTCGTGGACCGAGGCGAGGTGCTCGACGAAGCGGTGATCATCACCTACACGGCGCCCCGGAGCTACACCGGGGAGGACATGGTGGAGCTGATGGTGCACGCGTCGCCGTTTCTGCTCCGGAGGGTGGTGGATGGGCTGGTGGCCGCGGGTGCGCGGGTGGCGGGTCCGGGGGAGTTCACCCGACGAGCGGTGGCCAACGGCAAGCTCGGATTGGTCGAGGCCGAGGCGGTGGCGGCGCTGATCGAGGCCGACAGCCGGTCGGCTTTCCGAGCGGCGCGAGAGCAGCTCACGGGCGGGCTTTCGGAGCGCTACAGGACCCTCCGCGAGTCACTGGTGGGTCTGCTCGCGCAGCTCGAGGCCACGGTCGACTTCGGGGACAGTGACGGGGTTGGTCCGAGCACGGCGGCGCTCGAGGCGGCGCTCGAGGCGAGCCGAAGGATGCTCGCCGGGCTCGCGTCCGCGGCCGAGCGGGGTCGGGTCGTGTCGGACGGTGTCCGGGTGGTGCTCGCCGGGCCCGTGAATGCCGGCAAGTCGACGCTCTTCAATCGGCTGTTGGGCCGTGATCGGGCGATCGTGACCCCGCACCCGGGAACCACCCGCGATCTGCTCGAGGGGGTGCTGGAGATAGAGGGAGTGCGGGTGGTGCTGGTCGACACCGCGGGGATCGGGAGCGCGGCCGACGAGCTCGAGGCGGCCGGTATGGCCCGGACCCGGGCGGCGCTGGCCGAGGCCGATGCGGTGGTGCTGTTGACGGCGGCGGATCAGGACGGCGGCGAGGTCGGCGCGGACGTGATGGGGGCGCCGCTGATCGTGGTGCGAAGCAAGTGCGATCTGGGTCGGCACGCCGGGACCGAAGGCCTCGCGGTATCGGGTTTGACGGGCGAAGGGGTCGGTGAGCTGGAGCGGGCGATCGCGGCCGTGGCCAGGGAGCGTGCCGGCGGGAGCGACGCGCCGGTGGTGGTGGGTGCGCGCCATCGGGAAGCGCTGCGGCGCGCGTCCGCGGAGCTGACCGGGTGTCAGCTCGGCGAGCCGGAGCTGGCCGCCGAGGCGGTCCGGTGGGCGCTCGAGGCGGTCGACGAGCTGGTCGGTGCGGTCCCGACCGAGGCGGTCCTCGACCGGGTCTTCGCCGGCTTCTGCATCGGGAAGTAGCGCGGTGACGGTCGATCTGATCGTGGTGGGTGCGGGCCACGCCGGGGTCGAGGCCGCGGCGGCGGCGGCGCGGATGGGCCTGCGGGTCACGGTCGTGACCATGGACCCCGGGCGGATCGCCGTCATGCCCTGCAATCCCGCGATCGGGGGAGTGGGCAAGGCGCATCTGGTCGCCGAGCTCGACGCGCTCGGCGGGCTCCAGGGGTGGGCGGCGGACCGTGCGGGCATCCAGTTCAAGACCCTGAACCGGTCGCGAGGTCCGGCGGTGTGGGGACCACGCGCACAGTGCGACAAGCTGCGGTACTCGGCCCTGATGGCACGCCTCCTGAGGGGACTGCCGGGGGTCGAGGTCGTGGCGGGGGAGGCGGAGGGCCTGCTGAGCGACGACCGAGGGGTCACGGGCGTGCGGCTCCGCGGCGGACTGCGGCTCGCCGCGCGGGGGGTGGTGGTGACCACCGGGACCTTTCTCGGCGGGGTGCTGCACACGGGCCGGGATTCGGCTCCCGGGGGGCGGGACGGCGAGCCCCCGAGCGCGGGGCTCGGGGACGACCTCGAGCGCCTCGGGTTGGCCCGGCGCCGCTTCAAGACCGGCACGCCGCCGCGACTCCGGCGTTCGACCCTCGACCTGGCGCGGCTCCGGGTCGAGCCGGGCGACGCGCGGCCGCGGCCTTTCTCGTGGCGGACCAGGAAGGTCACCAACCGGATCGTGTGCTGGAGCGTGAGAACCCCGGAGGCGGTGCAGGAGATCGTGAACGCGAACCTCCACCGTTCGCCGCTCTACGGCGGGCGGATCGAGGGTGTGGGCCCCCGGTACTGCCCGTCGATCGAGGACAAGGTCGTGCGTTTTCCCCACCACCGGGAGCACACCCTGTTCCTCGAGCCCGAGGGCGAGGCGGGCGAGAGCATCTACGTCAACGGGCTCTCGACCAGCCTCCCGAAAGACGTCCAGGAGGCGATCGTGCACGCGGTAGCGGGGCTCGAGCGGGCGGAGGTGCTGCGGTACGGGTATGCGGTGGAGTACGACGTGGTGGTCCCCGCGTCGGTGGATCGAAGCCTGCGGGCCCGAGAGGTGCCGGGGCTCTGGCTGGCGGGCCAGGTGCTCGGCACCTCCGGCTACGAGGAGGCGGCGGCGCTCGGTCTTCTGGCGGGAGTCAACGCGGCGTGCTCGGTCCGGAACCGGGAGCCTGTGGTCTTGCGGCGCGATCAGGGCTATCTCGGGGTGCTGGTCGATGACCTCGTCCGGAGCGACCATCGCGAGCCCTACCGGATGCTCACCTCCCGGGCGGAGCACCGACTGCGGCTCGGGGTCGATTCGGCTCGGGAGCGCTTGATGGCGAGGGGCCACGGGCTGGGGCTGGTCCCGGAGCGGGCGTTTCACGTGGAACAGGAGCGGTGGCGGCGACGCCGCCGCGCGCAGGAGGAGCTCGCCTCGGCTGTGGTCAACCCGAGCCGTGCGGTTCGGGCCGAGGCCTGGGGCCTGCTCGGGGTCGAGCCGACGACGCCGACGACCTGGGGCCAGCTGTTGATTCGTCACGACGTGGACGAGGAGGACGCGGCCGGCCACCCGCTGCTGGCCGAGCTCCCGGAGGACGACCGCCGGATCGTGCTCGGCCGCCTGCGATACGCGGGCTACCTCGCCCGCCACGACCGGGAGAGCGCTCGGTTGGCGCGATTGCGGCAGGTGGAGATCCCGCCCGACTTCGAGCCGCGCCGCGTCAGCGGCCTTTCGGGCGAGGCGATCGCTGCCCTCGAGCGAGAGCGGCCCGGCAGCCTGGGCGCGGCCGCTGAGGTGGCGGGCATGACCCCGTCGGCAGTGGCGCTGCTGGCAGGGTGGCTGGTGCGCCGGACCGGGGGTGAGCGTGCCGGTGGCCGGTGAGGCGCTGAGCGATTACCGTCGCCTGCTGGCGGAGAGGATCGCCGACACGGAGGCGTGCCGCCGGCTGGCGGCGTACGCCGTGCTGCTCGAACGGTGGTCGGCGGTCCACAACCTGGTGCGGTTCGCGTCCCGCCGGGAGCTGGTCGAGCGTCACCTGATGGACTCCCTGGCCGGCGCCGCCCGGCTGGGCGAGTGCGGCCGGCTGGTCGACGTCGGCAGCGGCGCCGGGCTGCCCGGGATCCCTCTCCTGGTGGCGCGCCCGCGGTGGCGGGGGGTGCTGCTCGAGCCGCGCCAGAAACGGTGGGCTTTCCTGCGCGCGGCCGTTCGGGAGCTTGGTCTCGCAGCGGAGGTCGAAGCCTGTCGCTTCGAGGATGCGCCGGCCGACCTGGCCGGGCTGGACAGGATCTGCGCCCGTGCGCTCGGTCGCCACCGGGAGCTGCTCGAGTGGGCCGCTGGGAGACTCGGCGCCGGGGGCCGGGTGCTGCTGTGGACGACCGAGGACGGCGCCGCGGAGCTGGCGCGGGCGGGCGGATGGCGTGTGGTACTCTCGCCGCTGCCCGGTCTGGAGCGCGGGCGCCTCGCCGAGCTGGAGCCATGTTTCACGTGAAACCACGCATCCTCGCAGTCGCCAACCAGAAGGGCGGCGTCGGCAAGACGACCACCGCCATCAACTTCGGTGCGGCCCTGGCGGCCTACGAGCGGCGCACCCTCCTCGTCGACCTCGACCCGCAGTCGAACTGCACCTCTGGGGTCGGCGCCGAGCCTTCCGACCGCACGGCGACGACGTACCAGCTCTTGACCGGCCAGCGCGCGCTGGAGGCGGTGGTCGCCCCGACCGCCTTCCCCTGCCTCGACATCGCACCGTCGACTCCCGAGCTCGCCGGCGCCGAGGTCGAGCTGGTCGCGATGGTCGGCAGGGAGTTCCGGCTCCGCGATGCCCTCGCCGCCGCCACCCACCGTTTCGTGTTGATCGACTGCCCGCCCGCCCTCGGGCTCCTGACGGTCAACGCCCTCACCGCCGCACACGGTCTGCTGGTGCCCATCCAGTGCGAGTACTTCGCCCTCGAGGGAGTCTCCGAGCTGATGCGCACGGTCGACGAGGTGCGCCGTTTCCTCAACCCGGGGCTCGAGATCGAAGGCGTCGTGCTGACCATGTACGACGAGCGCACCAACCTCGCCCAGCAGGTCGCGGACGAGGTCCGGGGGGTGTTCGGGCCGGTGGCGTACGCGACCGTGATCCCCCGCAACGTGCGGCTCGCCGAGGCTCCTTCCCACGGGCGCCCGATCCACGCCTACGACCTGCGCAGCCGCGGGTCCCAGTCCTACCTCGCGCTGGCCCGCGAGTACCTGGCCCGGCGGGAGGCGGCCGGTGCCGCGTAAGCCGGCCCTCGGACGCGGCCTCAAGGCCCTCCTACCGGACACCCCTCGGCCGCGCTCCGGTCTCGCCGAGCTTCCGGTCGACAGCCTCCGGCCCAACCCGCAGCAGCCGCGTCGCATCTTCGACCCGGTCTCCCTCGACGAGCTCGCCCGCTCGATCGCCGAGCACGGCGTCCTCCAGCCGCTGCTCGTCTCCGACCTCGGCGACGGCCACTATGTCGTGCTCGCCGGCGAACGCCGCTGGCGTGCTGCGCGCCAGGCCGGGTTGAGCCACGTGCCGGCGGTGGTCCGCGAGCGCCTCGAGGGGGTTCACGAGCTCGAGCTGGCCCTGGTCGAGAACCTCCAGCGTCGCGACCTCACCCCGCTCGAGGAGGCGCGGGCCTACGCCAGCCTCGCGGAGAGCTTCGGGCTCTCGCAGGCCGACATCGCGGCCCGGGTCGGGATCGACCGCAGCACCGTGTCCAACGCGCTGCGGCTGCTCAAGCTGCCGGACGCGGTGCAGGCGATGGTGGAGGACGGCCGGCTGTCGGCCGGCCACGCACGCGCCCTGCTCGCGTTCGACGACCACGCGCTCCGGTTGAAGTGGGCGGAGCGCGCCGCAGCCGGCGGGGTCAGCGTGCGCGATCTCGAGCGGACCGCCGCCGCCCAGAGGTCGTCGCCGACCCGGCGCCGGCGCGCCCAACCCGACCCGAACCTGCGCGAGGCGGCCCACCGCCTCGCCCTCCGGCTCGGCGCGTCGGTCGAGATCCAGCAACGCTCGCGGGGGGGCCGGATCGTGATCTCCTGTAGCGGCGCCGACGAGCTGATCCGGGTCTTCGACCTGCTGATGGGGGACGGATGACACGACGAGCGCTCGAGGGTCTCGACGGCTTCGTGGACGCCGGCTGCACCATCCGGGGCGAGCTCGAGTTCACCACCACCTTCCGCCTCGAAGGAACCGTCGAGGGCACCGTGCGCTCCACGGCCGAGCTCGTGATCGGCGAGGGCGGCGCGGTCGTCGGGGAGGTCGTGGTCGCGCGCTGTCTGGTGGCCGGGACCGTGCGGGGCGCGATCACCGCCACCGAGCGGGTCGTGCTCCACGCCGGGTCGAAGGTGGAGGCGAAGATCGTCACCCCGCGCCTGGTGATGGAGGACGGAGCCAGCCTGGAGGGACATGTTGCGATGAAATCTCGCGACGAAGGTTCCCGCAGGCCATGATCGGAGGAGACGGCTTGACCGGCCGGTTGCCGTTTGGTACCGTGAGCCGCCCTGCAGTTTCCGCAGGAGAGGGCGCGTTGGGAGGGTCGGATGACCCCGCCAGATGGATCGCTCATCCTCATCATGATCTGCTTCTGGGTCGCCTTCTGGCTGGTCCAGAAGTTCCTGCTGACGCCCATTCAGGGAGTGGTCGCAGAGCGCCGTGGTCGGATCACCGGCGCCGAGCGTGAGTGGGAGGGCAAGAACCGGGAGTTCCTCGACGCCACGGCCCGGCTCGAAAGTGAGCTCGAAGAGGCCGCTCGCCAGGCCGCCCGGGTCCGCGGGGAGCGCCGCCAACAGGCCCAGGGCGCGCGCCAGACGCGCCTCGAGGACGCTCGCGCGCAGGCCGAGGGAAGTCTCGAACAGGCCCTGGTCGAGCTCGACCGCGACGCCGATGCGGCGCGCGACAGCCTCAGGGCCAGTGCCCAGACCCTTGCCGCCGCCTTCGCCGGGCGGCTGCTGGGTCGGGAGCTGGCGTCGTGAGGCGGGCCGCGTTCGTCTCGGTCGTACTCGCCGCCGCCCCGACCGTGGCCACTGCCGCCGAGGGCAGCACCAAGCTCGGGATCCCGGTCCCGATCTGGATGACCCTCAACCTGGCGGCCTTCCTCTTCTTCCTCTACTGGTTCGTCGGCCGGCCGATGGCGCGCTTCCTCGACAGCAGGCGGTCGGACATCGCCCGCGAGCTCAAGGAGGCCCAGGACAAGCTCCGCCACGCCGACGAGCTGCGCGCCCAGGTGCAGGCGCGGCTCGAAGCGGTCGAGCAGGAGGTCGCCCAGATCCGCGGCCGGGCCGAGCAGGAGGGCAGGGCCGAGGCCGAGCGGATCGCCGCGGCGGCCGAGGCCGAGGCCGAGCGCTTCGCCTCCCGGGTCAACGATGAGATCCAGCGACGCAGCGCGGAGACCCGCCAGAGGCTAGTGGCCGAGACCGCTGAGCTGACCGCCCAGCTCGCCCGTGAGCTGCTCGAGCGGGAGATGACCGAAGCTGACCGGCGGCGCGCGATGGAGCGCAGCCTCGCCGCCCTGGCCGCGCTTGAGGGAGGGAAGTGAGATGGCACGGTTCCGAGCCATCCCGTACGCCCGGGCCCTTCACGGAGTGCTGACCGGCGAAGGGCCGGCGGTGGCGGAGCGCGCGATCGAGGAGCTCGCCGCGGTGGCCGAGGCAATCCGGGTGGTCCCCGAGTTGGTGCGGGTGATGGTCACACCGACAGTGCCCCCCGACACCAAGACCGTGATCTTGGAGCAGGTGCTCGAGCGGCTCGGCATCGGCACGACCACCCGCCGCTTCGTGCACGTGCTCCAGCGCCACTACCGGCTCGAGAAAATGCCCGAGATCCTCGCCGCCTATCGCGAGGAGGTTGATCGAGCACTCGGCCGCGTCCGCGCCCGGATCGAGCTCGCCGCGCCCGCCGCCGACCCCGAGACCGATCGCCTGGTCGCGGTGCTGGAAGACGTGGTGCACGCCACGGTGGTGGCCAAGTTCGTCGAGAAGCCCGAACTGCTTGCCGGGTTCCGCGCGCAGGTGGGCTCGAAAGTCTTTGACGGTTCCCTGGTGGGTCAGATCGATCAGCTGCGCCGCCAGGCCGGAGGGGAGCAGAGGTAGACCATGCAGATCAAGGCAGCCGAGATCGCGGACATCATCCGCCGCCAGATCGAGGGACACGAGACGACCATCGACATGACCGAGGTGGGCACGGTCATCTCCGTCGGTGACGGCATCGCCCGCGTCTATGGCCTCGACGACGTCATGGCCGGCGAGCTCCTCAAGCTCCCGCACGACGTGTACGGCCTCGCGCTCAACCTCGAGGAGGACAACGTCGGCGTGGTGCTGATGGGCGAGGTCCACCTCATCGCCGAGGGCGACGAGGTGCAGCGGACGCGCCGCATCCTCGACGTCCCGGTTGGTCCCGAGCTCGTCGGTCGCGTGGTCGATCCGCTCGGCCGTCCCCTCGACGGCAAGGGCCCGGTGGCCTCGGTCGAGCGCTATCCGCTCGAGCGCATCGCGCCCGGCGTGGTCGACCGCCAGCCGGTGAAGGAGCCGATGCAGACCGGCATCAAGGCGATCGACGCGATGATCCCGATCGGCCGCGGTCAGCGCGAGCTGATCATCGGCGACCGCCAGACCGGCAAGACGGCGGTCATCCTCGACGCCATCATCAACCAGAAGGGCACCGGCAACATTTGCATCTACGTCGCGATCGGGCAAAAGAGGTCGACCGTCGCCCAGGTGATCGCGATCCTCGACCGCCACGGCGCCATGGACCACACAGTCGTGGTGTCCGCGACCGCCTCCGACCCTGCGCCGATGCAGTACCTCGCGCCGTATGCCGGTGCCGCCATCGGCGAGTACTTCATGTACAATCGCCAGCACGCGATCACCTTCTACGACGACCTCACCAAGCACGCTCAGGCCTACCGTGAGATCTCGCTTCTGCTCCGCCGCCCACCGGGGCGCGAGGCCTACCCGGGCGACGTCTTCTACCTCCACTCACGGCTCCTGGAACGGGCCGCCAAGCTCAACGACGCGCTCGGCGGCGGCTCCCTGACCTCCTTGCCCGTGATCGAGACCCAGATGGGCGACGTCTCGGCCTACATCCCGACCAATGTCATCTCGATCACCGACGGCCAGATCTACCTCGAGGGCGACCTCTTCTTCGCCGGCCAGCGGCCGGCGGTGAACGTCGGCCTTTCGGTGAGCCGCGTCGGCGGCAACGCCCAGATCAAGGCGATGAAGGCGATCGCGGGCTCGCTCCGCCTCGAGCTCGCCCAGTTCCGCGAGCTGGCCGCCTTCGCCCAGTTCGGCTCCGACCTCGACAAGGCCACCCAACGCCAGCTCGCCCGCGGCGAGCGCCTGCTCGAGATGCTCAAGCAGGGCCAGTACCAGCCTCTGCCCGTCGAGCTTCAGATCGTCTCCATCTACGCCGGTACCAAAGGCTTCTTCGACAAGCTCAAGGTCTCCGCGGTTCGCGTCTTCGAGGGCTTCCTCCACCGTCACGTCCGCGAGAACGGCGCCGCGACGCTCGAGCGCATCCTGTCGACCGGCAAGATCGACGACGCCACGGCCGCCGAGCTCGGCGGACTGATCGGCGAGGCCGTCGAGCGCTTCCTGAAGGAGAACCCGGAGGCCGGACGTGCCTAGCACGAGAGACCTGCGCCGGCGGATCCGCTCGGTCAAGGGCACCCAGCAGATCACCAAGGCGATGAAGATGGTCGCGGCGGCCAAGCTGCGCCGCGCCCAGACGCGCATCACCCAGGCGAGGCCGTACGCCGACCGGCTTGCGCGGGTCCTCGCCGACGTCGCCGCCCGCACCGAGCACAGCCACCCCCTGCTCGAACGCCCCCAATCCCAGCGCGTGTGGCTGGTGGTGATCTCGTCGGACAAGGGGCTGTGCGGCTCCTTCAACGCCAACCTGCTGCGCGCCGCCGAGCGCGAATTGCGCGGCGACCGCTGGAGCGACGCCGAGGTGGTCGCGATCGGACGCAAGGCGTCCGACTACTTCAGGCGGCGGCAGTGGACTATCGCCCACGAGGAACGCGAGACCATGTCCTCACTCGAGGGTGGCGAGGGTCACCGGCTCGGCAGCCGGTTCATCGAGGAGTTCACCACCGGCCGGGTGGGCGAGGTGTGGCTGTGCTACAACCGCTTCGCGAGCCTCATCCGCCAAGAGTTCACCCTCCAGCGCCTGCTCCCCATCGACCCGCCCGAGGCCGCGCCCGGCGACGAGGGGACCGTCGACTTCCTCTACGAGCCGAACGCACCGACCCTGCTCGCCGAGTTGCTGCCCCGCCACGTCGAGGCTCAGATCCAGCGCAGCCTCTATGACTCTGCAGCTGCCGAGCAGGCGGCCCGGATGACAGCGATGGACGCCGCCACCAAGAACGCCAAAGAGATGATCGAAAGCCTGACGATGCTGTACAACCGCACCCGCCAGGCGGCGATCACCAAGGAACTCATCGAAATCGTGTCCGGCGCCCAAGCGCTGGGAGACTAGGGAGTCGAGCAGGATGAGCCAGCAGGTAGAAGGCCGCGTCGTCCAGGTGATCGGTCCGGTGGTGGACGTTCAGTTCCCCGACGAGCACCTGCCTCCCATTTTCAACGCGGTGCGGATTGTCGACGACGGCGACAAGGGCGCGGTCGCGATCGATGTCGTCGCCGAGGTTGCCCAGCACCTCGGCGAGGGCCGTGCGCGCTGCGTTGCCATGCAGGCCACCGACGGAATGGTGCGCGGGATGCGTGCGGTCGATCTGGCGGCGCCGATCAGCGTCCCGGTGGGTCGCACGACGCTCGGCCGGGTGCTCAACGTGATCGGCGAGCCGGTCGACGGGTACGGTCCGGTCGAGGCCGAGCAGCGGCTCCCGATTCACCGTCCGGCGCCCAGCCTCGAGGAGCAGTCGACCTCGGTCGAGATGTTCGAAACCGGGATCAAGGTCGTCGACCTGCTCGAGCCTTACACCAAGGGCGGCAAGACCGGGCTGTTCGGCGGCGCCGGGGTCGGCAAGACCGTGATCATCATGGAGCTGATCAACAACGTCGCCCTCCAGCACGGTGGCTTCTCGGTCTTCTCCGGCGTCGGCGAGCGCACCCGCGAGGGCAATGACCTGTGGCTGGAGATGCAGGAGTCGGGGGTCATCGACCCGAGCGATTGGAAGAAGTCCAAGGCCGCCCTGATCTACGGCCAGATGACCGAGCCCCCAGGTGCCCGGCTCCGGGTAGGTCTTACCGGCCTCACGGTCGCCGAGCACTTCCGCGACAACGAAGGCCAGGACGTTCTGCTCTTCATCGACAACATCTTCCGGTTCACGCAGGCCGGCTCCGAGGTCTCGGCGCTGCTCGGCCGGATGCCCTCCGCGGTCGGCTACCAACCCAACCTCGCGACCGAGATGGGCGAGCTCCAGGAGCGCATCACCTCGACCAAGAAGGGCTCGGTGACCTCGGTGCAGGCGATCTACGTGCCCGCCGACGACCTCACCGACCCCGCACCGGCGACGGCGTTCGCCCACCTCGACGCGACCTCGGTGCTGTCACGACAGATCGCCGAGCTCGGCATCTATCCGGCGGTCGACCCGCTCGCGTCGACCTCGCGCATCCTCGATCCGACGGTGGTCGGCGAGGAGCACTACATGGTCGCCCGCGAGGTCCAGCGGATCCTGCAGCGCTACAAGGACCTCCAGGACATCATCGCGATCCTCGGTATCGACGAGCTCTCGGAGGACGACAAGCTGACCGTCTCCCGGGCGCGCAAGATCCAGCGCTTCCTCTCGCAGCCCTTCCATGTCGCCGAGCAGTTCACCGGCTTCAAGGGCCGCTACGTCAAGATCGAGGACACGGTGCGCGGGCTTCAAGATGCTGTGCGCCGGCGAGCTCGACCACCTTCCCGAGCAGGCCTTCCTGTACGTCGGGCCGGTCGAGGAGGCGATCGAGAAGGCCGAGCGCATGAAGGCGGAGGACTGAGATGGCCGACCGGCTGCGCCTCGAGGTGGTGACCCCGAGCCGCGTGGTCTTCGAGGGCGACGTGGCCACGGTTCAGCTGCCCGGCAGCCTCGGTGAGCTCGGGGTGCTGCCCGGGCACACCCCGCTGCTGACCTCCCTGGCCACGGGTCCGTTGCGGTTTGTCGGTGCCGACGGCGCCCGGGCGATGGCGGTCCAGGGTGGTTTCGCGGAGGTCATGCCCGACCGCGTCACGGTGCTTGCGCGCCTCGCCGAGTGGCCTGCGGACATCGACGCCGCCGCCGCGCGCCGCGACCGCGAAGAGGCCAACACCGCACTCAAGGACGCGAGCGCCGAGGCGGTCGACGAGCTTGCCGCCCGGGTCCGTCTCGCCGAGACCCGGCTCGAGGTCGCGGAGAAATAGCCGCCCGCTCGCTCGCCACGTCGGCCGCGGCCGGTTTGACAGCGGCCGCGACTCCCGCTAGCTTTCCTGGCGTCGATCCCCGACTCTCCGCGCCGTACGCCGGTGCGGGCCCCGATGCAGGGAGGAACGCGTGACGGCACCCACGACCCCACGTGGACAGTGGAGCGGACAGCTCGGTTTCATCCTCGCAGCCGCCGGTTCGGCGGTGGGGCTGGGCAACATCTGGCGGTTCCCCTACTCAGCCGGCGAGAACGGAGGCGGCGCCTTCGTGCTGGTCTACCTGGTGTGCGTGCTCGCGCTCGGGCTGCCGGTGATGCTGCTCGAGATCTCGCTCGGGCGTGCCACCCAGAAGAACCCTGTCGGCGCCATCCGCTCGATCCGCCCCCGCGGCCCGTGGAAGCTCCTCGGCTACCTCGCGATCGCCACCGGCCTGGGAATCCTCTCCTTCTACGCGGTGATCGCGGGCGAGGTGCTCGCCCAGTTCGTCGACTACCTCCAGCGACCGCTGACCCACACCGCCCTGTTCACGACCTTCGGACCCGAGGCCAGCATCGGCTTCTTCGCCCTCTTCACGCTGCTCACCGTGCTGGTGGTGGTCGGTGGGGTGCAGCGTGGGATCGAACGCTGGGCCAAGATCCTGATGCCGCTGCTGCTGGTCATGATGCTCGGGATCATCGCGCGCGGCCTGCTGCTGCCGGGGGCGATGGAGGGCGTGCGCTGGCTGCTCCACCCCGACTTCTCGAA
The DNA here is from genome assembly GCA_963714745.1 of uncultured Acidobacteriota bacterium. Lineage (GTDB taxonomy): Bacteria > Acidobacteriota > Thermoanaerobaculia > Thermoanaerobaculales > Sulfomarinibacteraceae > CAVQPK01. The sequence goes on along the minus strand of CAVQPK010000002.1, from coordinate 1,156,200 downwards.
GCTCGGCTGGCCGGTGGTGCTGGACGCGATGGCCCAGGCGTTCTTCTCGCTGTCCCTCGGGATGGGCGCGATGCTCACCTACGGCTCGTACCTTTCGCGCAAGCAGGACATCCTCCAGTGCGGCCTCTTCGTCGTGCTCTTCGACACCGTGATCGCCATCCTCGCCGGATTCATGATCTTCCCCGCGGTCTTCGCGCTCGGCCAGGAGCCCGGGGCCGGCCCGACCCTGATCTTCCAGGTGCTGCCGGCGGTCTTCGCCGCGATGCCCGGCGGAGAGATCGTCGGCGCCGTCTTCTTCTTCCTGCTCGCGGTCGCGGCGCTGACCTCGACCGTCTCCCTGCTCGAGGTGGTCGCCGCCTACTTCATCGACGAGCGGGGCTGGTCGCGGCGCCGAACGGTGTGGACCGCCGGCGCAGCGACGTTCGCGGTCGGTCTGCCGTCGGCGTTGGCGTGGGTCGGCGTCGAGCCGGTCGCGAGCGTCCGTATTCTCGGGCAGGACGGCTTCTTCTCCCTGATGGACTTCCTCTGGGTCAACCTCTCGCTGCCGTTCGGCGCGCTCATGCTCTGCCTCTTCGCTTCGGCGGCCTGGGGCTTGCGGCGGGCCGTCGGACGAGATCATCAGCAGCTCGCGGGGCTTTGTGCGGATCGCCGGCGCCTGGCGCTTCTTCGTCCTCCTCGTGTGTCCGTTCTTCGTGGCCATCATCCTGATTTCGCGCTTCTTTCAGTAGTGTCCCTCCGCCCTTGCCAACCCGTGGGCCCTGGTGTAGCATGGCCGCCCTTGTGGCTCGGGGCGTAGCTCAGCCTGGCAGAGCGCACGGTTCGGGACCGTGAGGCCGGTGGTTCAAATCCACTCGCCCCGACCAGCCACCTCCCCTTCCAGGTGTTTGATGACGGCGTTTGACGTACGCCTGATGTTCGCCTATCGTGGAGGCGGGAGAGCGGCCGATGACCTACCTCACCGAGCGACAGCGGGACGTGCTGGACTTCGTCAAGCGGAGCCAGGCCGATCGCGGCGTCGCCCCGACCTTGAAGGAGATCGCGGCGCACTTCGGCTTCTCCTCCACCGCGAGCGCGCAGAAGCACGTCGGGCTGCTGGTGGAGAAAGGCCTGCTGCGCAAGGCCAAGCATCAGAAACGGGGGCTCGAGGTGAACGTGGACGAGGGACCCCGGGTTCCTCTCCTCGGGACCGTGGCCGCCGGCGCGCCAATCGAGTCGTTTCCTGGCGACGAGACGATCGCGGTCCCCCGGAGCTCCTGCGCAGCGGTGACCACTACGCGCTCAGGGTTCGTGGCGACTCGATGGTTGAGGACGGAATCCAGGACGGAGACCTGGTGCTGGTGCAGCGCCGTGAGCAGGCCGCTGACGGCCAGGTGGTGGTGGCGCTGGTGGACTCCGAGGTGACCCTGAAACGCCTCTATCGCGGCCGACGCCGGACCGTTCGCCTCGAGCCGGCGAACGCGGCGATGGAGCCGATCGTGGTCGCGGCCGACCGGGTCCGCATCCAGGGCGTGGTGGTCGGCCTCATCCGCCAGTACTGAGCAGGGAGCACACGAGCGCGTCCGGACCCGCCGCCCGATTCCTTGACTGCTCCAGGCAGTTCGGCTAGCGTGCCTCCATGAGCGAGCCTGAGCCCGTGATCCTCGTCCTCACCTCGGTCGGCACCGAGCAGCAGGCCGTGGAGATCTCCGAGGAGCTGATCGCGCGGCGGCTCGCCACCTGCATCAACATCGTCCCCTGCCTGCGCTCGATCTACCGCTGGAAGGGCAAGGTCTGCGAGGACACCGAGTACCTGCTCCTGATCAAGACTCCGCGGCGCCTCTTCGAGCGGGTCTCGGAAGCGATCCGGGAGTTCCACTCCTACGAGCTTCCCGAGATCCTCGCCCTGCCCGTCGACCCTCGCCGAGCGTGCGTTCCACGAGTGGATCCTGCGCATGGTCGAGCCTGCCGACGACGAGCGACGACGACGGCCCGGTCTACGACTGAACGGCCAGCCGCGGTGCACGATCCGTCGTCGACGAGCGACCCCCAGGGCCTGCGATGCAACCTCGTTGCTCGCGAGCCGTTTCGAGAACCTCGAGGTCGCCGAGCGCGCCCTGCTCGAGCTCGTGCGCCTGGGCGGCTGTTCGCTGCCGAGGACGAGTACTGGGTCGTATCCGCGCTCCGCGAGGCGCTGGCGAACGCCATTCGCCACGGCAACCGCGGGGATCCCGCGCCCCATGGACGGTGGAATACCGCCTTGTCGACGGGGCTTGTCCATGTGACAGTCGCAGACGCAGGGTCAGGGATTCGATCCGGGCTCGATTCCCGACCCGACCGCACCGCCGAACCTGCTGCCGTCCGAGCGGACGCGGGATCTTCTACATGCGGCAGTTCATGGACCGGGTAGACTTCGGACACATCAGACGCAGGCGGCACGCCGGTGGTCATGAGCCGGCGAGTCTCGAACCGACGCAAGGGAGTGACACGATCATGAAGAGTCAGATTCGTGACCTCGACGACATCCGCATCATCGAGCTTTCGGGCAAGATCACCATCGGCACCGGGGACGTCAAGCTGCGCGAGCTCATCAACGAGCGCCCTCGACGACGGGCGGATCCAAGATCCTGCTCGACCTCGGCGGGGTGTCGCGCGATCGACTCCTCGGGCATCGGTGAGATGGTCGCCTGCTACACCACGGTCACGAAGCGTGACGGGCAGCTCAAGCTCCTCCGGTTGTCCCCGAAGATCAACGACATCCTCCAGGTCACGCAGCTGATCACGGTCTTCGACGTGTTCGACAACGAGGGCGAGGCGCTGTCCGCGCTCAGGAGCTGACCCGTATCGCGCCGACCGGCTGCGATCCGGGCGAGGCGCGTCGCCTCACCCGCGTCCGGCGCAGCTCCACACCCGGCGGCAGGCGCTGTCCTCGCAATGGCGGGTACGGTTCTGCAGCTCGCAGCAAAGGTCCGACCGGGCGTGCTGTCCGGCCGGTCGCGCGCCGAGACCAGGCGATCCGAGCGATCAGCTGAGCACGAAGTAACGTTCGAGGACCGTGCGCAGCTCGTCCGGGTCGACCGGCTTCGGCAGGAACTCGTGCGCACCGTGAGTTTGACGCGCCTCGTTCTCCCACCTCCGGCCCTTGTAGACCGCGGTGGTGAGGAAGATGATCGGCCGTTCCTCCGCCGAGAGGCCGGCGAAGGTCTCCGCCGCGAGCCGATCGAGCACCTCGAAGCCGTCCATCTGGGGCATGAGGATGTCGACCATGGCGAGGTCGATTCCCCCAGCCGCGAGCCGGTCGAAAGCCTCACGGCCGGTGGCGACGGACTCCACCGCCGCGCCGAAGGCTGCGAACACCTCCTCGAGCACGGCGCGAAACACCCGGTTGTCGTCTGCGATCAGGACCCGCTTCAGGTGCCGCATCGTTGCCACCAACCCTGACTCGATTCTATCGTCGCGCGACCAGTCGCGCCACCGCGGCATGGCTGCCATCCGGAAGCCCGACGGCGTCCAGCGCCAGCAACGCGGTGACCAGTCCGTCCGGTGGGGGCGGGCCGTCGCCGCGAGCGCTGACCGTGACGATCCGCGAGCCCCGCACGATGAGCGCCAGCGGGAGCCCGTCGCCGCCGGGTAACCCGCCGTCGGGGACCGTCACCCGGAACCACGACCCTCCGGTTTCCACCTCGAGCACCACCGGCCGACGGGTGTCCGGCACGGGCCCCGGCGCGCGCACCGACTCGGTCCGATCCGCAACCGTGGACATGGCGCGACCGCCGGCGGCCGGGGCCGCCATCTGTTCGCTCTCGGCAGCCGACGGCGAGGAGGCCGAGCCGGCCTCGTCACGGGCGCGCTCCCTCCGGCCCTTGCCGCCCTCCGCAGGTTCGGCTCCGTGGCTCGCCGTGCTCGTCCGGGCCAGCTCCTCGGACAGCTCCTGCGATCGACCGTCGCGCGAAGCGGGCGGCGGCGCGTCGAGCGGACCGACCACCTCGAGCGGCTCCGGCGGCTCGATCCTGGGCTCCGCGGGCCCCTCTCGCAGCAGGCGCTCGGCCGCTCCCTGTGGGACGCTCTCCGGGTCGCGCGGCTGCGGCAGCGGGGAGAGGCGAAAGACACCCCGCGCTCCGGGAGTCGCCGCCGGGGCGGCGCGTCCCACCTTCTGCTCACCGACCGGCGGCGCCGGGGCCGGGGACGGGTTGGTGCGGGCAAGCTCGAGGCCGAGGGTCGCAGCGAGCACCACCGAGGCGGCCGCCGCGAGCCACGCGAAGGCCGGACGGACCGCTCGCCGGGGCGGACGCCCGCGCCGCAGCGGCTCGACCAGGGCGTCGAGCGTGTGCGGCGGCTGCTCCGACTCCGCCAGGCGGGCGACAGCGCCGCGGAGCTCGCGCAGCCGCTCGAGGCGGTCGCGGAGCTCGGGCTCCGCCGCCAGCCGGGCCTCGAACGCCGACCGGGCCTCGGGCTCGAGGTCGTCGTCGAGCGCTCGGCTCAGCAGCTCCCTCGTGGTCTCGTCGATCATCCTTCCACCGCCCGTCGCAGGGCGTCACGCGCCCTGGCCAGCCGCGAGCGCACGGTCCCGAGCGGAACGTCGAGCACGGCCGCGATCTCCTCGTACGTCAGGCCCTCCGCGTCCCGCAGCCAGATCACCGTCCGATGCTGCTCGCTCAGCAGCCCGAGCGCGCCTTCGATCCTCCCCAGCAGCTGGGCGGCGCCGGCACGGCGCTCCGGGTCGGGCGCAGGATCAGGGACCGTGACCGTCTCCGGCGCACCGTCGACCGGGTCCAAGGACACCTCCCTCCCCCGCTGGGCCCGGCGCCTTCGCAGCGACCTCAGGTAGTTCCACGCGATCTGAAACACCCAGGTCGACAGCGTCGCCTCGCCGCGCCATCCGTCGAGCCCACGCCAGACCCTGAGGAAGATCTCCTGGGTCGCATCGAGCGCCTCCTCCTCACCTTCGGTCAACCTCCGCGCGAGCCGCCACACCGGCCGCTTGAAGCGACGGTAGACCTCTTCGAACGTCACCGGCCCAGTGTGCCACGAACCACGATCGCGGCGAGACCGCGAGCAGCCAGTGAGACCCCTCAGACGGTCGGGAGTTCCCTGGCGAGCTCCCGGATCAGGCTGCGGACGCGGCGCTCGATCTGGTGCGCGACCTCGTGGAAGACCTCGTCATCCTCACCGAAGGGATCCCGGATCGACCACGCGACCCGACGCGCCGGGAGATGGCCGGGAAGGTAGGTGAACGCGTCGCGCCCGATCAGGCTGACGATGACGTCCATCTCCTCGACGGCCACCGTCCTCACGTCCTTGCAGGTGAGGCCCTCGGAGGGGTAGCCGAGCGCCTCGAGAGCGTGCACGGTGCCGGCCGAGACGTGGTCGATGGCCGCCAGGCCCGCCGAGTGCGCCTCGACCCGGCCGCCGCCGAGGGAGTTGGCCATCGCTTCCGCCATCGGCGACCGACAGGAGTTGCCGATGCAGAGGAACAGGACCTTGAGCGGCGTCATGACCGTCATTGTACGGCGGCCGGCGCGACCAGGCGTCGTCGTCACGCCACGATCCACCCGCCCGCGACGATCGGCCGCTGACTGGACCCGGGCGAGCGCCTCGAGGGGACGATCATGCGACCCGGACCCGAACCCTGGCGCGTCGAGGTTGTCGAGCCGATCAACCTGTCCGATCGCGATGCTCACGGTGACCAACACCTCAGGAGGCGGCCAGCCGGTCAGCCTGGCCACGATTCGCGGGATGGGAGAGGTCTGCCGCCGCCGCGGCGTTCCGTGCTTCCTCGACGCCTGCCGGTTCGCCGAGAATGCGTGGTTCATCACGCACCTCGAGTACGTCGCCGAGGTGATCGAGCGTCTCTCCGAGGGCCGCGACCGCTTCAAGGGTCTTCGACTGGTCTACGAGCCGCCGGTTCTGCGGCACTTTGCCGAGAGGTTCGAGGAGCTGTCCGATTGACCGCTGCCGTGTCGCGGGTTAGCCTGGGGCAGCGCGGGAGACGGAGCCAAACCAGAGTGGTCCTCACCGGGTTCAACACCGACATCGACTTCCAGGGCACGACGTACCACGTCCAGACCGAGGACAAGGGGCGGTCCAACCCCTTCGTCGAGTCTTTGGTCTACGCCCGGGGCGAGATCCTCTACTCCCGGCGCACGCCGTACCACGACCTGGTCGCCCAGGAGGTCGACTCGAAGGCGATCGCGACCCTCATGGAGCGCCAGCACCGGACTCTCGTGGAGGCGATCCGCCGCGGCCGACTCGGACAGCTCGCCGCCTCCAACGAGGCCGATGCCGACGAGGACACCACGATTTCCCGCACCCAGGCCCCACCGGTCACCACGTCGCGGGAGCGAAGCCTCGACGAGGTGATCCTCGACTACCTCGAGGCGCAGCGCGAGCGCGCCCACCTGGTGCTGCGCGGCACTGGTGACCAGGACTTCGTGTACGGACGCCCAGTGCGGGTCGCGGTGACCGCGGTCGAGTCCCACTCCAACCAGCCCCAGGCCGGAGTCCGGATCACGGTGCTGTTCAAGTCGACCGCCGAGCCTCGCCGACTGCTGCTCGCCGAGGGCGAGACGGCCGCCGACGGGACCTACTCGGTGGAGACCGCGCTGCCCCAGTTCAACAGCGGGACCTCTGCCGTCGTGATCGCGGCGGTCTCCGAGCTCGGCCAGACCGAGATGAAGCACCTGGTCCACCGCTGACTTGCCCGCCGGCCGCGAATCCGCTACACTCCGCCGGGTGTGTGGGCCGTTAGCTCAATTGGCAGAGCAAGGGACTCTTAATCCCTAGGTTGGAGGTTCGATTCCTCCACGGCTCACCATCGACCCCCTTCGCTGCGAAAGTGGCGGAACTGGTAGACGCGCGAGACTTAGGATCTCGTGGGGTCGCCCCCGTGGGGGTTCGAATCCCCCCTTTCGCACCACTCGGAGAGCTCACGTATGGCCTACACCCTGACCCGGCGCCCGAACTACGCCCTCGAGATCTCGGGAACCCTCGACGCTGACACCGTCGCCCGCGAGCGGACGGCAATCGCCGCCGGCGTTCGCCGTCGCGCCCGGATTCCCGGCTTCCGTCCCGGCAAGGCCCCACTCACCGTCGTCCAGGCGAGATTCGCCGACGAGATCACGTCCGAGCTCAAGGAGCACCTGGCGGAGCACCTCTGGTCGGAGGTCGTCGAGGGTGAGGACGATCTGCGTCCCCTCACCTCGCCGCGGGTGACGGCGGCCGAGTTCGAGGCGGACGGCGGCTTTCGGCTCACCGCCGAGCTCGAGACCCGTCCCCGCTTCGAGCTTCCTTCCGCCGACGGGCTGACCCTGCCCGAGGTCCCGATCGAGGTGGAGCCCGCCGAGCTCGACGCCGAGCTCGAGAAGCTGCGCGCCGAGCATGCGGTCTGGGAACCGGCCGACGACGAGCCGGTCGCGGACGGCATGCTGGTGGAGGCCGACCTCAAGGCCGAGTTCCCCGAAGGAGGCGGCGAGCCGTTCGAGGACCAGGGCGCCCGGTTTCACATCGGCAGCGAGACCCTGCTGCCGGAGATCAGCGAGGCGCTGCAGGGCGCGAAGGCCGGCGACCGGCGCACCGCGGAGCGCCGGCTGCCCGACGACCATCAGGACGAGAACCTGCGCGGGAAGCTGATCCGGTACGCGATCGAGGTGACCTCGGTGAAGCGCCAGACGCTGCCGGAGCTCGACGACGAGCTCGCCCGCGTGGTCGGTCTCGAGTCCCTCGAGGAGCTCAGACGACGGATCGGGGAGGCGCTGGGCAACCGCAAGCTGGCGGAGCGCAGGTCGACCTGGCGCAGCGCGCTGCTCGACCAGCTCACGGCCGGGATCGACCCCAACGAGCTTCCCGGGACCGTGGTCCGGGCGGCTCTCAACGAGGACATGCACCGCTTCGCCTACTCGATGGCGATGCGGGGCGTCGACCCCCAGGCCGGGGAGATCGACTGGCAGGAGATCTCGGCCAAGCTCGAGCCGGGATCGCGGCGCCGGGCCCTCGACAGCCTGATCCTCGAGCAGCTGGCCGACGACTGGCAGGTGGCGGTTCCCGAGTCCGAGGTCGACGCCTACGTGCGCGGCGAGGCCGCCCGCGCCGGTGCGCCCCCGGCCGAGCACAAGGCAACCCTCGCCCGCGAGGGCAAGCTCGAGGGCATCCGTGACGCCGCGCGCCTGGCGGCCGTGGTCGACGAGCTGATCCGGCGGGCGGGCGGCGAGGAGGGCTGATGACCTTCACGATTCCCTACGTGGTCGAGCAGACCAGCCGCGGCGAGCGCGCCTACGACATCTTCTCGCGGCTGCTCAAGGACAACGTGATCTTCCTCGGAGACCCGATCGACGACCACGTGGCCTCGCTGGTGATCGCCCAGATGCTGTTCCTCGAGGCGGAGAACCCGGAAAGGACATCTACCTCTACATCAACTCGCCGGGCGGGTCGATCACCGCCGGGCTGGCGATCTACGACACCATGCAGTACGTGAAGCCGGACGTCTCGACGATCTGCATCGGGCCAGGCGGCGTCGATGGGCGCAGTGCTGCTCGCCGGCGGCGACGAAGGGCAAGCGCTTCGCCCTGCCCCACTGCCGGGTTCTGCTGCACCAGCCCCTGCTGTACGGGCTGCAGGGTCAGGCGACCGACATCGACATCCACGCCAAGGACATCCTCCGCCTGCGGCAACGTCTCAACGAGATCCTCGCCCATCACACCGGCCAAGCCGCTCGAGAGCATCAACTCCGACACCGAGCGCGATTTCATCCTCGAGGCCGGGCGCGGCGCTGGACTACGGCGTGATCGACAAGATCATCGGTATCCAGGGAATAGTTAGATGCGGCAGTGTGGACCTACGGGGTGTACAATGAGTCGGCGGAGGAGTTCGAGTGTCGCACCGCGAGACGCGTCCGACGTGCTGCGCTGCAGCTTCTGCGGCAAGAGCCAGCACGAGGTGCGCAAGCTGATTGCCGGGCCCACCGTCTACATCTGCGACGAGTGCGTCGACATCTGCCTCGACATCATCGCCGAGGACCGCGTCCAGGAGGCGCAAGACCCGCCAGCAGGTGCTGCCCAAGCCGCGAGGAGATCAAGGCCTTCCTCGACGAGTACGTGATCGGCCAGGAGCGGCGAAGAAGAAGCTCGCGGTCGCGGTCTACAACCACTACCGGCGGATCGAGTACCACACCGGCTCGCGGCCGCCCCGACGTCGAGCTCGCCAAGTCCAACATCCTCCTGATCGGGCCCACCGGGACCGGCAAGACGCTGCTCGCCCAGACCCTGGCGCGCCAGCTGCGAGGTGCCGTTCACGATCGTCGACGCCACCACCCTGACCGAGGCCGGCTACGTCGGCGAGGACGTCGAGAACATCCTGCTGCGGCTCTACCAGGCGGCCGAAGGCGACCGCGAGCGCGCCGAGCGCGGCATCGTCTACATCGACGAGATCGACAAGATCGCCCGCAAGCCGAGAACCCCTCGATCACCCGCGACGTCTCCGGCGAGGGCGTGCAGCAGGCGCTGCTCAAGATCCTCGAGGGCACGGTCGCCAACGTGCCGCCCCAGGGCGGCCGCAAGCACCCGCACCAGGAGTTCCTCCAGATCGACACCACCAACATCCTGTTCATCTGCGGCGGCGCCTTCGTCGGTCTCGAGGACGTCGTCGCGCAGCCGGCTCAACCAGAAGCGCGATGGGCTTCGGCGTCGATCCTCGGCGCAGACGAGCGCGCGGGCGACCGAGCTGCTCGACCAGGTCCACCCCGAGGACCTGATCAAGTACGGCATGATCCCGGAGTTCGTGGGCCGCGATCCCGGTCGTCTCGACCCTCCACGAGCTCGACCACGAAGCCCTGGTGCGCATTCTCACCGAGCCCAAGAACTCGTCTGGTCCAGCAGTACCAGACGATGCTCTCCTTCGAAGGGCGTCGAGCTGCGCTTCACCGACGATGCGCTCGACGCGATCGCCGAGGAGGCGCTCGCCCGCAAGGTGGGCGCGCGCGGGCTGCGGATCATCCTCGAAGAGCTGATGCTCGACATCATGTACCAGGTGCCCTCCGTCCCGGACGTCAAGGAGCTGGTGATCTCGCGGGACGTGGTCGAACGGCGCGGTGCCGCTCGCTGCGATCCGCAGTGCCGGAAAGGTCAGCTCGACCGGCTGCACCCGACGTGCTGCCGAAGCTTCGAGGTGGCATGAAAAGTTCACGAGCCACGGCTGCTTCCCGATCGTCCCGCTGCGGGACATGGTCGTGTTCCCGCACATGATGGCGCCGTTCGTGGTCGGCCGGCGCCCGTCGGTGGTCGCGCTCGAGCGTGCCCTCGAGCGCCCCGACAAGCGCATCTTCCTCGTCACCCAGCGTGACCCCAAGAGTCGACGAGCCGGCGGCCGACGACATCTACCGGGTCGGCGTGATCGGCCGGGTGGTCCAGCATCTCCAGCTCGCGTCGGGCAACATCAAGGTGATGGTCGAGGGCCTCGAGCGGGCCCGGGTCGAGGAGTTCGAGGTCGAGGCCCGAGTGCGTGATGGCGAAGGTCGAGCCGTTCGTACGCGAGGTCGGTGGCCGACGCCGCAGTCGCCAAGCTACATGCTGCACCTGGTCGAGCTGTTCAAGGAGTATGCCAAGCTCTCCCACCACCTGTCCGCGTCGAGGGGGTGCTCGCGTCGCTGCAGACTCAGGACCCGGACCAGTTCGCCGACATCCTGGCCGCCCACCTGTCGCTGCCGACCGGGGACAAGCAGCAGCTGCTCGAGATGGCGCACCCGCTGGAGCGCCTCCAGCGCCTCAACGACCTCCTCGACGTCGAGATCGAGAAGCTCAACATCGACCGCCGCATCTCCGCCCAGGTCAAGAAGCAGATGGAGAAGGCGCAGCGAGAGTACTACCTCTCCGAGAAGATCAAGGCGATCAACGAGGAGCTCGGACGCAACGACACCCAGGACGAGCTCGACGAGCTCGCGCAAGCAGGTCGAGACGTCGGGCATGACGCGAAGAGGCCAAGGAGAAGGCGCTGATCGAGATCCGCCGCCTCGAGGGAATGCCGCCGGTGTCGGCCGAGGCGGGGGTCTCGCGCAACTACGTCGACTGGCTGCTCGCGGTGCCGTGGACCAAGGCGACGCGCGAGATCCGCGACATCGGCCGGGCCGAGAAGGTGCTCAACGAGGATCACTACGGCCTCGAGAAGGTCAAGGACCGCATCCTCGAGTTCCTCGCCGTGCGCCAGCTGGTGCGCAAGACCACCGGCACCATCCTGTGCTTCGTCGGTCCGCCCGGGGTCGGCAAGACGTCGCTGGCACGTCGATCGCGCGCGCCACCGGGCGCAAGTTCGTGCGTCTGTCCCTCGGCGGCGTGCGCGACGAGGCCGAGATCCGCGGCCACCGGCGGACCTACATCGGCGCGTTCCCGGGCCAGATCATCCAGATGATGCGCAAGGCCGGGAGCGGTCAACCCGGTCCTGCTGCTCGACGAGGTCGACAAGATGGCGGCCGACTTCCGCGGCGATCCCGCCGCGGCGTTGCTCGAGGTGCTCGACCCGGAGCAGAACCACACCTTCCACGACCACTATCTCGACGTCGAGTACGACCTCTCCAAGGTGATGTTCATCGTGCACCGCCAACGTGACCCACACCATCCCGCCGGCGCTGCTCGACCGCATGGAGGTCATCCACCTGTCGGGGTACACCCACCACGAGAAGCTGGCGATCGCGGAGCAGTTCCTGGTCCCCCGTCAGGTCGAGCAGCACGGGCTCGGTCGGTATGGAGGTCTCCTTCACCGGGGAGGCGCTCCTCATCCTGATCGAGCGCTACACCCGCGAGGCCGGAGTGCGCAACCTCGAGCGCGAGATCGCCTCGATCTGCCGCAAGCTCGCGCGCAGAGTGCTGAAGGAGCGGATCGCCCGCGGCGCCGGCGCTCGAGGTCGGCCCCGAGACCGATCGCGAACTGCTCGGCAAGCCGCGCTACCGTCGCCAGCGCCGTGACCTCGAGCCGGTGATCGGCGTCGGCCACCGGTCTGGCCTGGACCCAGGTCGGCGGCGAGCTGCTGTCGACCGAGGTCACCTTCATGCGCGGCAAGGGAAGCTGACGCTCACCGGCCAGCTCGGCGAGGTGATGCAGGAGTCGGCGCGGGCGGCCTTGAGCTATGTCCGGTCGCGCGCGGAGCAGCTGCACCTCGACCCGCGAGACCTTCGACAAGACCGACGTCCACGTCCACGTGCCCGAGGGTGCGATCCCCAAGGACGGGCCTTCGGCGGGGATCACCATCGCCACCGCGCTGGTGTCGGCGTTCACCGCCGTTCCGGTGCGGGCCGACGTGGCCATGACCGGGGAGATCACCCTGCGCGGGCGGGTGCTCCCGGTCGGCGGCATCAAGGAGAAGGTCCTGGCCGCCTATCGTTCCGGAGCCCGCGAGATCATCCTGCCGGAGGAGAACGAGAAGGACGTCGAAGAGATCGCTGCCGACGTGCGCGGCGAGACCACCTTCCACTACGTCGACCACATGGATCAGGTGCTGTCGACCGCCCTGGCACGGCCGGTCGGTGAGGAGGTCGCTGCTCCCGCCGACGGCGCCGGAGGCGAGACCACCTCGCCCTCGCTGGCTCACTGAGTCATGACGTGGAGATCGACACCGTCACCTTTCGCACCGCCGCCCTGCGGCCCGGCGACGTGCCCCGCGAGCCGTTCCCGCATATCGCGATCTCGGGCCGATCGAACGTCGGCAAGTCGAGTCTCCTGAACTGGTTGTTTCGACGGCCTTTGGCCAAGACGGCCAAGGCGCCGGGCAAGACGCGGACCTTGAACTTCTACCTCGTCAACCGCTCCTTTTACATGGTGGACCTCCCGGGCTACGGCTACGCGAAGGTCGCGCGCTCCCTGCGCGAGCAGTGGGGCGAGGCCATTGGGGGTTACCTCGTGGGTGACGATCGCATCGCCGGCGTGCTGTGCCTGGTCGATATCCGGCACGACCCGACGCCCCTGGATCTCGACCTCCAGGCCCTTCTCGCGACCGAAGGGAGGCCGCGGAAGGTGGTGTTGACGAAGGCCGACAAGCTCAGCCGCGGGCGGCGGGCGACGATGCGTCACCGGGCGCGCGAGGTGCTGGGCCTGGACCATGAGCCCCTCGCGGTCAGCGTCGCCGACGGCGAAGGGCGCAGCGAGCTGCTGAAGTGCATCGATACCCTGGTCGCCGGTTGGAGACAGGCGCACCAGCTGCAACGGAGTACCTGAGATGGGACGCAAGAAGAAGACGACACAGGATCAGGAGCCGGTGGTGATTCCGCTCGACCTTGACGACGAGATCGAGGAGTACGAGCAGGCGGCGGCCGACCCGACCAAGGAGGGCCGACTCGACCTCAAGCAGCTCAAGGAGATGACGATCAACGAGCTGTCCGGGATCGCCCGCGCGCTCGGGGTCGAGAACCCCACCGGCATGCGCCGACAGGACCTGATCTTCCGCATCCTCCAGCGACAGACCGAGCGCGAGGGGCTGATCTTCGGTGAGGGCGTGCTCGAAGTGCTGCCGGAGGGCTTCGGTTTCCTCCGCGCGCCGGAGTACAACTACCTTCCTGGGCCGGACGACATCTACGTGTCCCCGTCCCAGATCCGGCGGTTCAACCTCCACACCGGAGACACCGTGTCGGGGCAGATCCGGCCGCCCAAGGAGGGCGAGCGCTACTTCGCGCTGATCAAGGTCGAGGCGATCAACTTCGAGCCTCCCGAGGTGGCGATGGAGAAGGTCCACTTCGACAACCTGACCCCGCTCTACCCGGAGGAGCGGATCAAGCTCGAGGTGTCCGACAACATGACCACCCGGGTCATGGACCTGATGACCCCGATCGGCAAGGGCCAGCGCGGGCTGCTCGTCGCCCCGCCGCGGACCGGCAAGACCATGATGCTGCAGGCGATCGCCAACGCGATCACCGCCAATCACCCGGAGGTGACCCTGATCGTGCTGCTGATCGACGAGCGGCCCGAGGAGGTCACCGACATGCAGCGCTCGGTGCAGGGCGAGGTGATCTCCTCGACCTTCGACGAGCCCGCGACGCGCCACGTCCAGGTCGCCGAGATGGTGATCGAGAAGGCCAAGCGGCTGGTCGAGCACAGGCGCGACGTGGTGATCCTGCTCGACTCCATCACCCGCCTCGCCCGCGCCTACAACACCGTCGTCCCGCCGTCCGGCAAGGTGCTCTCCGGCGGCGTCGACTCCAACGCCCTGCAGAAGCCGAAGCGCTTCTTCGGCGCGGCCCGCAACATCGAGGAGGGCGGCAGCCTGACCATCATCGGCACCGCCCTGATCGACACCGGCTCGCGGATGGACGACGTGATCTTCGAGGAGTTCAAGGGCACCGGCAACATGGAGGTCCACCTCGACCGCAAGCTGGTCGAGCGGCGGGTCTTCCCCTCGATCGACATCCACAAGTCCGGCACCCGCAAGGAGGAGCTGCTGATCGACGAGTGGGAGCTGCGCCGGATCTGGGTGCTGCGCAAGGTGCTCAGCTCGCTGTCGCCGGTGGAGGCGATGGAGCTGCTGCTGGAGAGACTGTCCAAGGCGGAGACCAACCGCGACTTCCTGGAAGCCATGTCCCAGGGATGAGCACGGTGGAGCCGGGGACGGTCGTGGTGGCGGCGGCGACGCCGAGACTCCGCCGAGCTCATCCCTCCGGATCCGCTGTGCGCGCCCCGGCCCGTGGTTCGGGCCGGTGAGCTCGGTGGTGGTGGAAGACAGGCGGCCGGTGGTTGTTGACTGCCGGGCCGGTTTGTTTGAGACTGAGTGTCGATGACGAGCGGGACCCTTGATGCGGTTCTGGACCGGGCGGTGGCCGGCGGACGGCTGGCCCGGGACGAAATCCTGCGGCTGTTCGACGACGGTGGGCTGCTCGAGCTCGGGCAGGCGGCGGCTGCGGTGCGCAACCGGCTGACCGAGCCCGGCACCGCGACCTACATCATCGACCGCAACATCAACTACACCAACGTGTGCGTCTACCGGTGCCGGTTCTGCGCCTTCTACCGGCAGCCCGGTGCGGCCGACGCCTACGTGCTGCCGTTCGACGAGGTCGCCGCCAAGGTCGCGGAAACGGTCGCGGCCGGCGGCACCGGCATCCTGCTCCAGGGAGGGGTCCACCCCAGCCTGCGGCTCGAGTTCTACCTCGAGCTGCTCGCCCGGCTCAAGGAGCGTTTCCCCCAGGTCCACCTCCACGCCTTCTCGGCGCCCGAGATCTGGTTCGTGGCCAAGGTGGAGGGCATGCCCGTGGTCGAGGTCGTGCGTCGGATGCGTGACGCCGGGCTCGACTCCATTCCCGGCGGCGGGGCGGAGATTCTCGAGGATCAGACCCGGCGCCGGATCTGGTCCCGGGCCAAGGCATCGACCGAGCAGTGGCTCGAGGTCCACCGCGCGGCCCACTCCCTCGCCATGCGCACGACCGCCACCATGATGTTCGGGGTCGGGGAGCCCGCCGCAGCGCGGGTCGCCCACCTGATCGCGGTGCGCGATCTCCAGGACGCCACCGGTGGATTCACCGCCTTCATCCCGTGGACCTTTCAGGACGCCAACACCGCCCTCGAGGGCGAGGTCGAGACCGCGGGCGGGTACGACTATCTGCGCACGCTGGCGATCTCGCGCCTGGCGCTCGACAACATCACCCACGTCCAGGGCTCGTGGGTGACCCAGGGACCCAAGCTGGGCCAGCTCTCGCTCTTCTTCGGAGCCGACGACCTCGGCTCGATCATGCTCGAGGAGAATGTCGTCGCCGCCGCCGGCGCCGAGCACCGCATGACCCAGGCCGACATGGAGCGGGTCATCGCCGGAGCGGGGCTCACTGCGCGCCAACGCCGCACGCTCTACGAGCCTTTGTAGCCGGCGCGACCCCGCCGCCCGCTCCCGGTCGCCCGGCCCCCGGCCGGAAACGGCGACCGGTTCCCGGTTCCGCCGCCGCCGCCGTCCCGCGCGATGCGACGGTCTGGACGGGGAAGCGGCTGGCTCACGCGGTCGGGGCAGGCGCCCGCCGGCTGGTGGTCAAGGGCAGGCTCGCCACGCATGCACGGCCCCGGGCCGCCGTTGACCGCCGGCCGCCCTGGGTGGTGAGTCACAAGCCGCGGAGCGGCGCCGCAATGCCGCGCTTCGCCTCTCCGAGGCCATTGGGCGGACCCTCGGCAACCGCTGCCGGCATCTCGAGGCGGCCTGCGCCGAGGTGCAGGAGGTGCACAGCGCTCTCGCTGTGGTGGCGGTACGGGCCATCCCGATCCCGGAGGCGGTGGTCGACGCGGCAGGCCGCCTCGGGGGTGGAGTGGACGGGCGTCTCCGATCCGGCCGGCGCGGTTGCGCGCCGTAGGAATCAACTGGTCCGGAGTGCGCTGCGGCGAACGTCCCGGTGGCGACGATTCGAGGCCAGGAGCAGAACAGAGGGCGGGCGGGGCCTGTGCGCGAGTCTGCGCTCCGGCTCCGACGAAGGGCGGCCGAGTGAGGGTGTGACCACGTCGAGACCATGGCGAGCACCGGGTGCGGCCTATACTTCTGGCGTGGGCACCCAACGCCGCATCGGGCTGGCCACGACAGTGGTGGTGCTGGTCGCGCTTCCGGTGCTGTGGGCGTACCGGCCGGTGGTGCCGCTCGAGCCGCTCGTCCGGCTGCTGCTGCCGTGGCTGTGGCTGGCGTTGTGGACAGGAGCGGCGCTCGGCGCCGGCTACGATCTGGTGCGCGCCTGCCAGCTCCGGCCAGACGCGCCGGTCGCGGCGGTGCTGGTGCTCGCGGTCGGGGCCGTCGTGCTCGCGAGCGCGGCGACCGCGCTCTCCTTCGCCGGCCTGGTCGGACCCTGGAGCCTCGGTGCGGTGCTTGCCGCGGCGCTGATCCGGGCGGCGGTCGGGCGCCGTCAGGCGTCTCGGCTCAGGTGGCCCGGGCTGCTGCCGGTCAGTCCCCTGGGGCTGCCGCTCGCGGCCGCTTTGGTGGTGGTCTTCGCGACCCTGTCGGCGCCGCCGGTGATGTACGACAGCCTCCACTACCACCTCGCCTTTCCCGCGCAGTGGCTGCTCGCCGGGGGGACGGTCGAGCTCCCGCGTCAGGCGTACAGCGCTTTTCCCGCGACCGTCGGTGCGCTCTACCTGTACCCGCTCGCCCTGCTCGGCCCGTGGGCGGCCAAAGCCGTCCACGCCTGGTTCGGGATCCTCACTCTGCTCGCCGGAGGCGCGCTCGCCCACCGTCTCGGCGGCCGCCACGCCGCCCGATGGTCGGTGCTCCTCCTGGGGCTGACCCCTGCGTTCCTCGAGCTCGCCGGATACGCGATGGTGGACTTGGCGGTCGCGGGCTGGGCCGGAGCGGCGGTGGTCGCCCTGGTGGCTCCGGAGACCTGGCGTCTGCGGCCCGGCGGGCGGGTCGTGCTCGCCGGAGGATGCGTCGGCGCCGCGATCTGCGCGAAGTACCTCGCACTGGCGACGGTCCTGGTGCCGGTCGCCGGAGCGGTGGTCGCAGCCACCCTGGCGACGGGCCGGGGTCCCCGACGCGCTGCCGCTCTCGGCGTGCTCTTTGCCGCCGCCGTGGTGGTGGTCGCCTCACCCTGGTACGGGCGCAACCTCGTCCTCTACGGCAACCCGGTCTACCCTTTCGCGCAGGGGCTCTTCGGAGGTCCGCCGGTCGACCTCGACGCGACGACGATGATGGCGCAGGACGCGACCCGGCCGACCGGGGCCTTCGCGGTGCTCGGCCACGCGCTCGCGGCGCCGGTGGTGAGGACCTTCGCGCCGCTCCAGGCCGCCAGCGGGCTCGGTCCGCAGTGGTTGATCCTGCTTCCGGGCGCGGTCTTGCTCGCCAGGTCGCGGAGCGCCGGAGTGCTCTGGCTCGTGACCGGTGTGGGCGCACTGTGCTGGGGGGCGCTGCTGCCGTTCGGCCGCTTCCTGCTGCCGGCCCTGGTCCCCGCCTCGGCGCTCGCCGGGGTTGCGGCGGCGCGCCTCACCGGCCGCCATGCGGCCCCGGCGGTGCGCCGCGCGACGGGGTTTCTGATCGCCGCGGTGCTCGCCTGGAACGGCTCGACGCTGGCCACTTCGTTGACCCTCGAGCGGATCGCCACCACCGTCGGGGTCGAGCCGGAGACCGCCCTGCTCCAGCGATGGGTGAGCTACTGGCCGGTGGTGGAGACGATCCAGCGGCTGCCGGCCGACGCCGGCATCCTGCTGGTGGGCGAGCCGAGATCGCTCTATCTCGACCACCGGGTCGTGGTCGAGGATCCCAACCGCACGCCGCTGCTGTTGGAGCTCGCAGAGAATGCGACCGATCTCGACGACCTGGCAGCAGCGGTCGCCGCCCTCGGAGTCAGCTACGCGCTGGTCAACGAGGGCGAGATGAGCTGGCTGGCCGGGCTCAGGGGCCGGGACGACTACTGGTCTCCGGCCAGCGAGCGGGCACGGGCGCTGGTGAGGCGGTTTCTGGCCGAACGGCTGGTGCGCCTGGATGGCAACCGGCGGGTGTGGGTCGGACGGCTCGTGCTCTGAGCCCCGGGTGAGATCAGTCCTGGATCTCGTACTGCTCCTGGTGGAACGCGGCGTTCTCGCGCAGGATCACCTGGATGCCGTGCAGCTCGTCGAGCTCGCGGAGGAGCTCGCGAAACGGACCCTGGAGGTAGTGTGAGACCTCCGGATGGACCACGAGCGAGACCTGAGGGCTCTGGCTCGAACCGATGTTCTCCGCCGTCACCAGGACCTGGCGCCGGATCTCGAGGCAGATGGTGGCGAGGGCCTTGATCCTGCCGGATCCCGAGCAGTAGGGACACTCGCGGCTCAGGGTGCGATCCAGGCTCGGGCGGGTCCGCTTGCGGGTCAGCTGCACCAGACCGATGTCCGACATGGGCAGCAGCTGGGTGCGGGCCGGGTCTCTGGCGAGCGCCTCGGCGAGGGCCGAGTAGACCTGCTCGCGGTGCGCGCCCTCCTCCATGTCGATGAAGTCGATCACCACGATGCCCCCGAGGTCCCGCAGCCGCAGCTGGCGCACGACCTCGCGGACCGCCTCGAGGTTGATCTTGAAAACCGTGTCCTCGAGCGAGGTGGACCCGACGTACTTTCCGGTGTTGACGTCGATCGCCACCAGTGCCTCGGTTTGGTTGACCACCAGGTAGCCGCCCGACTTCAGCCACACCCTCGGCTTGAGCGCCTTTTCGAGCTCCTGGTCGATGCCGAACGCCGCCATCAGGTCGGCGCCGCGCTCGAACAGCTTGATCCGGGTCGCCAGGCCCGCATCCGACTGCTCCAGAAAGTCGAGGATCTCCCGCAGCGCTTCTTCGTCGTCGATCCAGCACTCCTGGAACGACCCGGTGAACAGGTCGCGCACCGTGCGCAGGACCGGGCTCAGCTCCTCGTGCACCAGGGCCGGAGGATGGGCCCGCTCGGCAGCGAGATGCACCCGTTGCCAGAGCCGCTCGAGGTAGCGACGGTCGTGCTCGAGCTCGACGGCGCCCTGGCCCTCGCCGGCGGTGCGGACGATCCAGCCGCCGGTACCCTCGAACGACTCGACCAGCGCCTTCAGCCGGGTGCGTTCGTCGGCGTCGGTGATGCGTCGCGACACGCCGTGCTGACGCACCGTCGGGAGGTAGACCAGGAACCTCCCGGGCAGGGTGATGTAGGTCGTGAGCCGGGCGCCCTTGGTGCCGAGCGGGTCCTTGACGACTTGGACCAGCACGGTCTGGCCCTCGCGCAGCAGGTCACCGATCGCGGTGTCCGACGGGATCGCCGGCGCGCCGTCCCGCTCGCGGTCGAAGACCTCGGCAAACTCGTCGTGGATACCCCCGGCCTCACGCACGTAGAGGAAACCGTCGCGGCCGAGGCCGATGTCCACGAACGCCGCCTGCATGCCGGCCAGCACCCGGGTGACCCGGCCCCGGTAGAGGTTGCCGACCACCGAGGACGCGCGGTGGTGCTCGGTCCGGTAGGTCACCAGGCGGCCTTCCTCGCGCACCGCGACCCGGGTCTCGAAGGGGTTGGTGGACAGGTAGAGCACCGCTCCGCTCATTGGTTGACCAGCCTGAAACGCCACACCGACTGCACCACCCCGAGGGCGGCGCACGTGGTCAACAGCGAAGAGCCCCCGTAGCTGAACAGGGGCAGGGTGATCCCGGTGGTCGGCAGCCACGCGACCACCATTCCGAGGTTGACGACCACCTGGAACGCCAGCCAGCCCCCGATCAGGGCGACCAGCACCAGGCCGTGACGGGTGTCGGCCGCGAGCGCTGCGGTCGCCACCCGAACCAGCAGCAGGGCGTAGGCGAGCATCAGCACCGTCGAGCCGACGAAGCCGGTGGCCTCGGCCCAGGCCGCGAAGATGAAGTCGGTCTGTTGGGCTGGGAGGAAACGGAGCGCGGACTGGGTACCCCGCCCCAGCCCCTGGCCGAAGGTCCCGCCGGAGCCGACCGCGATCTTGGACTGGCGCACCTGGTAACCGGCGCCGTACGGGTCGCGTTCCGCGTCGAGCAAGGTCAGCACGCGTTCCTTCTGGTACGGCTTGAGCGCGGTGTGCCATGCGCCGACGGAAAGCGCCGCCGTGGCCAGGATCAGAACCACCCACACCCGGCCCGGCAGCCCGCCGAGCCACAGAGCGACCGCCAGCAGCGGCAGGTAGGTCAGGGCGACGCCGAGATCGGGCTGGAGCAGCACCAGCCCGGCCGGGGCCAGCACGAGCAACGCCGTGAACACCACCTCGCGCGAGGACAGGCTGCGGTGGCGAGCCTTGCCGAGCCAGGCCGCGACCGCGAACGCCGTGGCCAGGCGCGCGAACTCGCTCGGCTGGAGCGTCAAGGGCCCGATCGCGAACCAGCCGCGGGTGCCGCCGCGGCTCTCACCGACCAGCAGCACCGCCGCCAGACCGGCGAGCGCGACCACATAGAGCGGTCCGGCGAAGCGCTCGAAGACTGTCGCATGCAGCCGCGACAGCAGCCAGATGAGGGCCAAACCGGCGGTACCCCACACCAGTTGACGCAGGAAGAGCGACGAGCCGACCACCGGGGCGACCGCATCCAGGGTCGCCAGCGAGGCCCCCAGGATGCCGACCACCGCCAGCATCAGCCACGGGTCAATCCGGTGGTCCATGGCCCGATTCTACGGGAACGGGGTCGACGCCGGCGGCGAGGGCGGTCCGGAAGATCCAACCCGCGGCCGGCGCCGCGACCCCCCCGCCCCCCCCACCGTGCTCGACGAGCACGGCCACGACCCATTGCGGGCGGTCGAGAGGGGCCCACCCGACGAACCATGCGTGGTGCCGCAGGTGGTGCTCCATCTGTTCGACGCGCACGCCGTCCTGGAGCCGGATCACCTGGGCTGTCCCGGTCTTGCCTGCGACCGGAAGCGGAGCCAGCACCCGGGCGGTCCCCTCGGGGCCGTGGATCGCATCGCGGAGCCCGGCGACGACCTCGGCCAGCCGATTGCGATCGAGACCGAGGTTGGCAGGAGGCTCCGGGACCGAGCCCGCAACCAGGTGCGGGGTCACGAGAAAGCCCCCGTTGGCGAGTGCCGCGTAAGCCCGGGCCAGCTGGAGGGCGGTCGAGACCACGGGCCCCTGTCCGATCGAGACCGAAACGGTCGTGCCAGGGTACCAAGGCTGACCGCGGACCCTCCGACTCCACTCCGGCGTGCCGACCAGCCCCGCCGACTCGCTGCCGATGCCGATCCCGGTCTCGTGTCCGAATCCGAAGCGATCGAGCCACGCGGCGATGCCGTCGATGCCGAGACGCTGCCCGAGCTGGTAATAGTACACGTCACAGGAGACCTCGAGCGACCGCTCGAGGCCGACCCACCCGTGGCCGGCCCGCTGCCAGCAGCGGAAGGGATGACCGTGGAGCACGACCTCACCTGCGCATCGCACCCCCCACCCATCGGGCACCGCCCCGTCGCTCGAGGCGGCCAGGGCGAGGAACGGCTTGATCGTCGAGCCGGGCGGGTAGGTGCCCTGGGTGCAACGGTTTTGGAGCGGCTTCCCGGGATCGTCCCTGAGCACGGCCCAATCCTCGGTGGACAGCCGGCCCACGAAGCGGTTGGCGTCGAAGGACGGAGCGGAGTAGAGCGCTCGCACGGCTCCGGTCCGGGGATCGAGCACGACCACCGCGCCCGCCTCCTCGCCGAGGGCGCGTGCCGCCGCGGCCTGGAGCTCGAGATCCAGCGTGAGCGTCAGGTCGCTTCCCGCCCGCGAGGGCGTCTCGCGCACCACTCCGAGCTGCTGACCGACGGCGCTCGAGACCACCCAGCGGTCACCGTCGACGCCGGCGAGCAGGGTCTCGCCCTGCGCCTCGACCCCGGTCGCACCGACCAGGACAGCGGGCCTCAGGAGCGGGTCACCGGCGAGCTCGGCCAGGGTCGGCAACCGGAGGTAGCCGATCGCGTGGGCGGTGAGAGCGCCGTTCGGGTAGTGCCTCCGGGAGCCGGCGAGCACGGACAGCTCGGGGTGGTCCGCCTGGTGGGCGCGAATTCGGGCCACCTGGGACCAGGTCAGGTCCTCGCCCATGACCACCGGCGCCATCTGCCCCCACCGCGGGAGCTGCATGCGCTCCCTGAGGGTGGCGAGGTCGGCGATCCTGGCCTGGGCCAGGAAGAGCAGGGTCGCGTCGACGTCGCGCACTTCGTCGGGAAAGAGCAGCAGACGCCAGGTCGGGACGTTGTCGGCGAGCAGCGCACCGCGACGGTCGTAGATCCGCCCCCGAGGTGCTTCGACCGGGACCTGCCGAACCCGGTTGTCCTCAGCCATCGCCCGGTAGCGGCCGCCCTGCACGAGCTGCAGCATGGCGAGACGGGCGTGGATCAGCCCCAGGGCCGTGAGCACCAGCAGAGTCAGGGCCGCGCCGCGTCGCCGTAGCGGACCGAGGTCCTCCCGGAGCTCCATCTCAGCGCAACCTGCGGGCGCGCCACCGGCGCCACCGCTCCGGAAGACCGAGGGCGCCGATGGCGCCCACGGCTCCGCACCACGCGCCGGTGGCGAAGGCCGCGGCCAGGACCACGAACGGGCCGGGAGTCGAGGCCAGGCCGAGGGGGAGCTCGGCCACGAAGCGGACCACGACCACCACGACGGCACCGGCGGCTCCGGCCAGGAACCAGGCCGCCGGAGAACGGTCCGCCACCACCCGCGCGAGTCCGGCGACCGCGAGCGCGGCAACGCTCCACGCGATTCCGCCAGGGCCGATCACCGGCTCGAGTGTGATGTCCCACGCCAGGCCGAGGGCGATCGCCTCCCACGGGAATCCGGCGACCGGTCGTCGCAGCCGCGGCGCGACCACGAGCACCATCGGAAGCATCAGCGCGGTGAACCAGCCCGGCGTACCGGGCAGCTGCAGGAGGCGCTGGCCGGCCAGGGCCGCGACCATCAGCAGCACCCTCGTCACGGCGGCGGTCCCCCTCCGGGCCAGCCGAGCAGGAGGCCGACCACCCGCACCCGGGTGAGGTCCACCGCGGGATCCGCCGCCACCTCGAGAAACGCCCCGGGCCCTTCTCGCACCAGGGTCACGGTGCCGACCGGCAGGTCCGGGGGGTAGACGCCGTCTGCGCCGGTGGTGAGCAGCCCGGCGCCGCGCAGCAGCTCGGTCCGTCGCGGCAGGTACTCGACCCGCAGGGAGGCGCCGCCGGTGCCGACCGCGAGCCCCTCCGCCGACCCGTCGGCGGTTCGCACAGCGACCGCGGCGGTGGGCCGGGTCACGAGCTCGACCCAGCTGGTGTGGTGGCTGACCCGGACCACGCGGCCGATGACGCCGTCGGCGCCAACCGCCACGGTGTCCGGCCGCACGCCCTCCGCCTGGCCCGCACTGACCTCCATCAGGCCTTGTGCAAGATCGCGCCACGTACAGCGGGCGATCAGGCAGTTCGCCTCGAGCCGGGGAAGGGCCACAGCGACCTCGACCGCCTCCTCGAATGCCGCCCGATCCTCCTCCACAAGGCGCACCCGGGTGCGCGACTCGGCCAGCTCGGTACGGAGGCTCGCGACCTCGGAGACCAGGTCGAGGGTGTCCTTGAGACCGTCGGCGGCGGCACGCAGGGTGCGGTCGACGCCTTCTGCGGCAGCCACCACCGGGCGCACCGCCGCGCGCGCCCAGATGACCAGGAGCGACTCCTGGTCGCGGCGGACCTGCGCAGCGGCAAGGGTCTCCAGCAGCACCCAGACCAGGATCAGCCGCAGCGTCTCAGGTCGGCCGGAGGTCACCGTGAGGGGTTCGGGCCGGCGGCGGAGTGCGGGATGACCATCGAGGCTCGGCTCAGTCGATCGCGATCTTGCCGCAGCAGGTCGATGTTGGTGAGCATCATGCCGGTGCCGCGAACCACAGCCGAGACCGGCTCGTCGCAGTGGGCGACCGGCAGGCCGGTCTCCTCGCGCAGGCGCTTGTCGAGGTTCTTCAGCAGCGAGCCGCCGCCGGTGAGGACGATCCCCTTGTCCATGATGTCGGCCGACAGCTCGGGCGGCGTGCGCTCGAGGGCGATGCGGACCGCGTCGACGATGGTGGCGACGGTCTCGGCCAGCGCCTCGCGGATCTCCTCGTCGGTGACCGTGAGGGTCTTGGGGACGCCCTCGACCAGGTCGCGGCCCTTGACCTCCATCGTCAGCGGCTCGTCCAGCGGGTAGGCCGAGCCGATCTCGATCTTGATCTGCTCGGCGGTCCGCTCGCCGATCAGCAGGTTGTACTTCCTCTTGATGTACTGGATGATCGCCTCGTCCATCTCGTTGCCGGCGACGCGCACCGAGCGCGAGTAGACGATCCCGGCCAGCGAGATCACGGCCACGTCGGTGGTGCCGCCGCCGATGTCGACGATCATGTTGCCGGACGGCTCGGTGATCGGCAGCCCGGCGCCGATCGCCGCCGCCATCGCCTGCTCGATCAGGTAGACCTCGCTCGCGCCGGCCTTGAGCGCGGTGTCCTTGCACCGCCCGCTTCTCGACCTGGGTGATCTCCGACGGGACCGAGATGACGATCCGCGGCCGGACCAGGAACGACGCGGCCGTGCGCCTTCTTGATGAAGTAGTCGAGCATCTTCTCCGTGACCTCGAAGTCGGCGATGACGCCGTCCTTCATCGGCCGGATGGCGACGATGTTGCCGGGGTCCTGCCGAGCATGTCCTTGGCCTTGGCCCCGACCGCCTCGACCCGGTTGGTGACCCGGTTGACCGCGACGATCGACGGCTCCACCACCGCGATGCCGCGCCCCCGGACGTAGACCAGCGTGTTGGCCGTGCCGAGGTCGATGGCCAGGTCTGAGGAAAAGACCCCGAGCAGGCTCCCGAAACGCATCAATAGACCTCCACGAACACGCGTTGCGTGCTTTCGGCGCGATTGCCGGAGGGATCGACCGCGACCACCCGGAGGTCGCTCCACCCGGTACGGCCGGCCTCGACCATCTTGCGGAAACGGCCGGTGGCGTCAGTTCTCGACGGCTTCGCCGTTGACCGTGACGGTCGCCCCGACCTCGGTCCGGCCTTCGACGATGAACATCGACCCCAGCTGCCGCGCCGGTTCGACGGTCAGCTCGGGAGGCGAGCTGTCCTCGAGCAGCAGGCGTCGGTCGGGGGAGTAGACCTGGAACCGCCGGACCTGGCTCCACTCGGACTGCAGGGACTGCCGGTCGACCGCCGCCACCCGCCAGTAGTACATCCCGGCCTGGAGTGCCTTCAGACGTGCCCACTCCTTGGCCACGGCGGGCGCGTCGACCTCGATCTGCTCGGCGCAGGAACCGGCTCGACCGGCTGACCTGAAGCCGGGCGGAGTGGCTGCTGGTGACGAACCGCCAGCGCAGCTCCACCGTCGAGCGGTCGCCGAGGTCGAAGGCCGCGTTGTTCTCCGGCGCCACCGGGCGCGGCGGGTCCGGCAGCCGGGCCTTGTCCGAGAACGTGCCGTCGGTGCGAGCCGCGACCCGCTCCCGACGTCCCAGGAGCACCTCGGTGCCCGACGGGTTGCGGACCCTGGCGTTTCCGGAGTACGCCTCGACGACGGTCTGTCGATCGCCCTCGTCGACGCCGACCGCGACCCGGCTGTCGCCCTCGACCCGCGTCTCCGCGGCCTCGGTGGTCACGGTCGACGGTGAGGTGGAGGTGTAGACGTTGATCCGGCCGACCCGCATCGTGACCGCGCCGCCGCTGTCGGTCGACGCCCGGCGACCCTGGTGGATCTCGAGCAGGGAGTTGGGAGCGATCCGGTACAGGCTGCCGTCGGCGAACAGGATCTCGGCGGAGCCGTCGCGGCCGGTGCGGACGAAGTCGCCGTTGAACACCGGCATCTCCTCCATCGCCGGGTTCCACTCCGACTTTCCCGCCCTCTGGATCGTCACCCGTCCCTCGAGGCTGAACACCTGTCCGACTCCGACCACCTCGCGTCCGCCCACACCGAGCAGGGCTTCGAAGCGACGGCGCGCGCTGTCGGCCTCGTCGATCGCCTGCTGCCAGTGCTCGTCGACGAAGGCCGAGCGTGCCGACGCGAGCTGGCCCGAGGCCTGCTGGATCTCGCCGAACCACGCCTCCGCCATCGGCGAGCTCAGCACCTTCTCGCGGGCACTTTCGGCGCGGGCGATCGCCTGGCGCGCCCGGGTCTCCGGCGGGAGGTTGAGACGCAGATACGCGAAGCCCAGCAGCGCCAGCGCCACGAGGACCGTCACGCCCAGCGCCGCGGTGCGTCGCAGGGTGTTCACGCGGACGATGACCCAGTCGATCTCAAAGCCCCGCGGCACGGGGGATTACCTCCAACGGCCACGGTAACATGCCGGTATGGGAGCGGCAAGCGAGACGAACCCGCTCCGGACGCGGTTTTCGAGGCTCCAAGCCGGTCTGATCCAGGCGGTTGCGCGCCAACCGGCGCTTCGATACACTGCGCCCCCTTGAAGAGGGCTCCGGTTGAGCCCTGTGGAGGATCTGGATGGCGCTCAAGTGGCTCCGAGATCAGTTCAAGCACCTCAAGATCGTGCTCTGGGGGGTGGTCGCGGTATTCGTCCTGCTGGTGTTCGTCGACTGGGGTACCGGTCGGCAGCAGGGTCCGACCGGCAACTACGCGATCAAGGTGGGTGATCAGGAGATCTCCGAACGGGACTTCCTGCTCCGTCTCCGACAGGAGGAGCAGCAGTACCAGCAGATGTTCGGCGACCAGTGGAGCCAGCTCAGGTCCCAGGTCAACGTGGCCTCGCGACTGGCCCAGCAGCTGATCATGCGCGAGCTCGAGGTCGCCGAGGCGAAGGAGCTCGGGCTGCGGGTCTCGGAGCAGGAGCTCCAGGACGAGATTCTCTCCTACCCCATGTTCCAGCGCGACGGCGGTGGGTTTGTCGGTCCCGACGCCTACCGTCGTTTCCTGTCCGCCAACCAACTGACGCCCCAGGCGTTCGAGTCGACAGTGATCGACGACATCCTGACCCGCAAGCTGCGGTCGATGGTGGAGGAGGGCGTCTGGGTCTCCGACGACGAGGTCGAGGAGCAGCTCCGCCGGACCCGTGAGCTATCCGACTTCGACGCGATCCAGATCCGCTACGAGCGTTTCCTGCCTGAAACCGTCGTCTCCGATGGCGAGATCGCGGCCTACTACGACGCGCACCAGGACGAGCTCCAACGGGACGAGCAGCGGTCGGTGCGTTACCTGCTGGTCGACACCGGCCGGCTGCGGCGCGTGCTGCCGGTCGAGGATGCCGAGATCGCGGCGTTCTACGCCGAGCACCGCAGCGAGTTCCTGGAGCCCGAGAAGGCCCGGGCGCGCCACGTGCTGCTGCGCTTCTCGCCCGACGACCCCGAGTCGAAGAGCCAGGCCAAGCTGACCGCCGACTCGGTGGCGGCGATGGCCCGTGCCGGCGCCGATTTCGCCGAGCTCGCGGCGAAGTACTCCGCAGATCCCGGCACCAAGGACCAGGGCGGCGACCTCGGCTGGTTCGGTCGCGGGCGCATGGTGAAGGAGTTCGAGGACGCGGTCTTCGCCGCCAAGCCGGGCGACATCGTCGGCCCGGTCGAGAGCCAGTTCGGCTACCACGTGATCAAGGTCGAGGGCCACCAACCGGCTCGCGAGCGTCCGCTCGAGGAGGTTCGCGACCAGGTCCGCTTCCGGCTGCTCGAGGGTCGGGCCGGCGCCGAGGCGGAAACACGGGCGCTCGCCCTGGCCAAGCGGATCAAGAGCGAAAAGCCCGACGGCGACGAGTCCTGGCAGCAGATTGCCGACGGCGACGAGGTCCTGACGCTCAACTTCACACCCCCGGTCACGGCGGGCGAGTCGGTGCCCGGCCTCGGCGACGACGTCGCCCTCACGGCCGAGATCTTCGCCGCGGAACCCGGTCAGGTCCACGGTCCGCGGGCGGTGTCTCGCGGCTGGATCGTGTGGCAGCTCAAGGATGTCCGCCCCGCCGGGGTGCCGCCGATCGAGGAGGTCCGCGATCAGGTCTCGCAGAAGCTGGCCAGAGCCAAAGCAGTGGAGCAGGCGGTCGAGGCCGGTCGTGGGCTCGCCGAGCGCTGGCGCGCCGGCGCCGACGGTGAGGCCCTGGCGGCCGAGGTCGGCGCCACCGTCGCCCGCGCCCGCGACCACCGCAGGAGCGGGGTGGTTCCGGGCGGCCTCGGGGTGATCGCCGACCTCGACCGCGCGGTCTTTGCGGCCGCCGACGGGGACGTGGTCGGTCCGGTGGAGCTGGCCGATCGTGGGACCGTGATCGCGAAGGTGGAGCGCGTGGTGCGGCTCGACCCCACCCGGATCGCCTCCGAGAGCGATCTCGTCCGCTCGCAGCTGATGCAGGAGAAGGGCGAACAGCTGCTGTCGTCGATCCTCGCGGAGCGGCGGCGAACCACCCTCATCAACGTCAACAGCGAGCTGCTGGCTCGCTTCGAGCCCCAGGGCTCGTGAGGCGGATCGTGCCGTGGGACCCTGCTGAGCCGGTCCGGGGGCGACGGGACAGGTGATCGGTCGGCTCGAGGGTCGTCTTCACCAGGTGCGAGCGGGGGAGGTCATTCTCGACGCCGGGGGCGTCGGGTACCGGGTCCACACCACGTTGCGAGCGGTCCGCGAGCTCGAGGGGACTGCGACCGCCACGCTCTGGATCCACACCCACGTGCGCGAGGACGCGATCGTCCTCTACGGCTTTCCGGACCGCGCGGAGCTCGATGCGTTCGAGCGCCTGATCGGGGTCGCCGGGGTCGGACCGCGGACCGCCCTGGCGGTGCTGTCGGGGCTCGACCCCGCCCAGCTCGCGGCGGCGGTCGAGGCCGGGGACGCTCCCCGGCTTCAGCGGGTTCCGGGAATCGGACGCAAGACCGCCGACCGGATCGTGCTCGAGCTGCGGGGGAGGTTGGAAGCCGGGGCGCCCGCTGCGCCCGATCGTCGCAGCGACGTGGTCTCCGCGCTGACCAACCTCGGGTACTCGACCCGCGACGCCGAACGCGCCGCCGAGAAGGCGCTCGCCGACGGCGCCGACGGCGAGCTCGGCGAGCTGCTGCGGCTCGCCCTGAAGGGCCTGACCCGATCGTGAGCTTGGACGAGGTTCTGTCCGCCGGGCTCGGTCCCGACGAGCGGCCGGTCGAGGACACGCTGCGGCCGAGACGGCTCGACGAGTTCGTCGGCCAGGTCCGGCTGGTGTCCAACCTCAGGGTCTTCATCGCCGCCGCCAGGGACCGCGGCGAGGCCCTGGACCACGTCCTGTTCTCCGGGCCCCCCGGGCTCGGCAAGACGACCCTCGCCCAGATCATCGCCGCGGAGATGGACGGCGGGCTGCACACCACCTCCGGTCCGGTGCTCGAGCGTGCCGGCGACCTGGCGGCGATCCTCACCAACCTCGATGCCGGCGACGTGCTCTTCATCGACGAGATCCACCGCCTGGCGCCCGCGGTCGAGGAGATCCTCTATCCGGCGATGGAGGACTTCGAGCTCGACATCGTGATCGGGCAGGGTCCGGCCGCGCGCTCGGTGCGGCTGACCCTGCCCCGGTTCACTCTGGTGGCGGCAACCACCCGCACCGGCCTCCTGACCGCGCCGCTGCGCGACCGCTTCGGGATCGTCCACCGGCTCGACTTCTACCCTGCCGCCGAGCTCGAGGTCATCGTGCATCGGTCGGCCCGGATTCTGGGGATCGGGATCGACGACGACGCGGCGACCGAGATCGCGCGCCGGGCACGCGGGACGCCGAGGATCGCCAACCGGCTGCTGCGCCGGGTCCGCGACTTCGCCCACCATCTCGAAAGCGAGAGCGTCACCCTCGAGGCCACGCGATGGGGGCTGGAGCAGATGGAGGTCGACGCCTGGGGGCTGGACATCCTCGACCGCCGGCTGCTGGTGACCATCCTCGAGGTCTACGGCGGCGGGCCGGTGGGGCTCAGAGCGCTCGCCGCATCGCTCGGGGAGGACGCCGGCACCCTCGAGGACATCCACGAGCCCTACCTGCTCCAGATCGGGATGCTCCAGCGCACGCCGCGCGGGAGGGTCGTCACCGACCGCGCACGGCGCCACCTCGGGCACCCCCAATCCACCGGCCCCGGGAAGCTCTTCGAGGAACCCTCGTGACCGCAATCCCGGTGATCCTGAACCCGGTCGCAGGCGGCGGTCGGCTGCTTCGGCTGCGGCTCGAGCTCGACCGCACCGCCGCAGCTGCGGGGGTGCGCCTCGAGTGGTGGCCGACCCGGGCCCCGGGACACGCCACCGAGCTCGCGGCGAGGGCCGGCGCGGAGGGGCGCCCGATGGTGCTCGCCTACGGCGGCGACGGGACCTACAACGAGGTCGCAGCGGGTCTTGTGGGCAGCGCCACTGCGATGGGTGTGCTGCCCGGTGGGACGACCTCGGTGCTGGCCTACGAGCTCGCCGTGCCGAGACCCGCCACGAGGGCGCTCGAATCGCTGCTCGCCGGGGCCGACCGCGCGATGCGGGTCGGTCGGACCAGCCATGGCCGCACCTTCCTGCTGATGGTCTCCGCTGGGCCCGACGCGCTGGTGCTCGAACGGGTCGGGCCGCGCCTCAAGCGGCTCGGCGGCCGGATCGGGGTCGCCCTGCAGGCAGGGTTCGAGCTGATCCGGCCGGGCGCGATGCCGCGCCTGAGCGTCACGGCGGGCGGGCGGACCCTTGCCGCCGGGTGGGCGATCGTGGGGAAGTCGGCTTGCTACGCCGGACCGTTCCGCGCCACACCCGGGGCCGACCCGTTCGCTCCCGCCCTCGAGGCCGTGATCCAGACCGGCAGCGGTCGGTGGCCGGCGTTGTGCTTTGCGGCCGGGATCGGGCTCGGCCGGCACCTGCGGCGGCGGGACGTGGTGCGGATGTCGGTGGACCGGGTGCGGCTCGATCCCTTCGACGGCGGCGACCTGCCCTACCAGATCGACGGTGACGTCGCCGGAACTCTCCCGGTCGAGGTCTGGGTGGACGTGGACCCACTGCTGGTGCGCCTGCCGGGTTGAGCGTCGCTCCCTGTCACCCGTCGAGGCCGGCGAAGAGGTCGGTCGAGATGTAGCGCTCCGAGGTCGAAGGGGCGACGAAGACGATCAGTCGGCCGGCCATGTCGTCTCGCGCCGCGATCTCGAGTGCGGCCTTGCAGGCGGCGCCGGTCGAAATGCCCGCCAGGATGCCCTCCTCCGCGGCCAGGCGCCGCGCGGTCGCGAATGCGTCCTCATTGGACACCCGGACGACCTCGTCGACCACCGACCGGTCGAGGTTGTCCGGGATGAAGCCGGCGCCGATGCCCTGGATCTTGTGCGGGCCAGGTTCACCGCCTGAGATCACCGGTGAGTCGACGGGCTCCACCGCGACGATCCGGGTCGCCGGGCGGCGGCGCTTCCAGACCCGACCGACGCCGGTGAGCGTGCCTCCGGTGCCGACCCCGGCGACGAACACGTCCATGGTGCCGTCGGTGTCCTGCCAGAGCTCCTGAGCGGTGGTCGTGGCGTGGATCTCGGGGTTCGCCGGGTTGACGAACTGCTGCGGGATCACCGCCCCCGGGATCTCGGCCACCAGCTGCTCGGCGCGAACGGTTGCGCCCCGCATGCCCTCCGCCGCCGGGGTCAGGTGGAGCTCGGCACCGAGCAGCTTCAGCACCCGTCGCCGCTCCCGCGACATCGACTCCGGCATGGTCAGCACGCAGCGATACCCACGCGCCGCCGCGACCATCGCGAGCGCGATGCCGGTGTTGCCCGAGGTCGGCTCGACGATCGTCGACTCGCCGGGGATCAGGTGGCCGTCCCGCTCGAGCGCCTCGACCATAGCGACCCCGATGCGGTCCTTGACCGAGTGCGCGGGGTTGAAGAACTCGAGCTTGGCGACAACCCGTGCCGGGAGTCCGCCCGCCACACGGTTGAGCTGGACCAGGGGGGTGTTGCCGACCAGTCGGGTGACGTCGCTCGCTATGTGCACGCATACCTCCGGTTGATCTCGTCAGATGGTGTAGTCCGATGCCGGGGCCGCCTCCCGCTCCCACACCACCAGATCGGCGACGGAGACCCCGTCGAGGGCGTCGGCGAGAACGGTGCGGAGCCGGGCCTCGATCACGCTCTGCGCCCGGGCTCCCGGGTCCGCGACCAGCACCTCGTCGAGCGGGATCTCCTGCGGGGGGCGGGCGAGGCGGAGCCCGCCGCCCGGCCCTCTGCGGGTCCGGACAATCGCCGACCGGGCGAGCTCGCGGACCAGCTGCGCCAGGTAGGCGGGAGGGATCGCCCGCCGCCGGGCGACCTCCGATGCCGGGATGGTGTCCGGAAACCGGGCTCCGAGCTCCGCGAGAGCCAGGAGCCGGTAGCGGTCGCTCATATTCATGATGAACACGATCATTAATATAGATTTTTGCCGGGAATTGTCAAGCCGAGGGCCCCCCGTGGACCCTGAGAACGCCTCGCAGCGAGGCGCGGAACCTGCGATACAATGCGCCGGTGGAGGAGTCCATGGGGTTTCTCGAGGGGCTCGAGTCGCGTGCACGGGCGGTTGCGGGACGGGTCGTACTCCCCGAGGGTGACGACCCGCGAGCCCTCGAGGCGGCACGAGAGCTCTGCGAACGGTCCATCTGTCAGGTCACGCTGCTGTGCCCGAACGCCCATCGCGGGCCGGACCACGACGTCCTCGAGGCGCTCGGCGCGGTCGTGGTCGACCCCGTCACCGACCCGATGCGCGGACGGCTCGCCGGTCACCTCCACTCGCGACGCAAGGCCAAGGGGATGACCGAGGCCGAGGCCTTCGAGGCGGTCGCCGACCCGCTCTACTTCGCATCGCTGATGGTCGCCACGGGCGAGGCCTCGGGCTCGGTGGGGGGTGCGGTGCGGACCACAGCCGACACCGTGCGCGCCGCGCTCCACTCGATCGGCGCGAAGCCCGGGCTGAAGACCGTCTCGTCGGCCTTCATCATGGTCCACCCGGACGCCCGCTGGGGCGACGACGGCGTGATGGTCTTCGCCGACTGCGCGGTGATGCCCGATCCCGATCCGGCGCAGCTCGCGGACATCGCGGCGGCAGCAGCCGACACCTTCCGCATGGTCGTGGGCGGGGAGCCGCGGGTGGCCCTGCTCAGCTTCTCGACCCGTTCGAGCGCCGACCATCCCCTGGTCGACAAGGTCAAGGCGGCCGCGGCGGAGCTCGAGCGCCGTCGGCCGACGTTCGCGTTCGACGGCGAGCTCCAGCTGGACGCCGCGCTGCTGGCGTCGGTCGGCGAGCGCAAGGCGCCGGGATCAGCGGTGGCCGGGCACGCCAACGTGCTGGTCTTTCCCGATCTGAACGCCGGCAACATCTGCTACAAGGCGGTCGAGCGCCTCGCCGGCGCGCGCGCCCTCGGTCCCCTCCTCCAGGGTCTCGCGAAGCCCGCCAACGACCTCAGCCGGGGCTGCTCGGCCTCCGACATCGTTCAGACCACGTGGCTGACCATGCTCCAGGCCGGAGGCTGAGCCGCCGATGCGCGTCCTCGTCGTCGGGTCGGGCGCCCGGGAGCACGCTCTGGTGCATGCGATCCGGCGCTCGCCCGGGGTGTCGGCGATCTTCGCCGCGCCCGGAAACCCCGGCATCGCCGAGGCGGCCGACCTGCTCCCGCTGGCCGCGGACGACCTGCCCGGGCTGGCCGAGGCGGCGTCCGACCTCAAGGTCGACCTCACGGTGATCGGTCCCGAGCTGCCCCTCGCGCTGGGAATCGCAGATGAGTTCCAGCGCCGCGGCCTGCGGCTCTTCGGACCGTCGGCCGCCGCGGCCGAGCTCGAGGCTTCGAAGGTCTTCGCCAAGCGTTTCTGTCAGCGCCACGACATTCCCACTGCCGCCGCCGAGATCGTGCGCTCGCTGGACGAGGCGCGGGCGGCGGTGGACCGCTTCGGCCTGCCGGTGGTGCTCAAGGCCGACGGCCTGGCCGCGGGCAAGGGCGTGTTCGTGGTCGCGGACCGGAAAGCCCTCGAGGAGGCCCTCGACGCCTTCTTCGTCGCGCGCCGCTTCGGGGACGCGGGGCAGCAGGTGCTGGTCGAGGAGCGGCTGGTGGGCGAGGAGCTCTCCTACATGGTGATCAGCGACGGCACCCGGGTCGTGCCGCTGGCCACCGCCCACGACTACAAGCGCGCCGCGGACGGCGATCTCGGCGGCAACACCGGCGGTATGGGCTCCCACTCCCCCGCGGTGCTGGCCTCCGGTACCACCCGACGCCTGCTCGAGGAGATCGTCCGCCCGACCATCGCCGGAATGGCGGCGGACGGGAGACCGTACCGCGGGGTGCTCTACGTCGGCCTGATGCTGACCGCGGCGGGTCCGATGGTGCTGGAGTACAACTGCCGCCTCGGCGACCCCGAGGCGCAGTCGATCCTCCTCCGCCTCGACGACGACCTCGCCGGCACCCTCCGGGCTGCCGCCGACGGTCAGCTGTCCGTGTCGTCCTTGTCCTGGCGCCGGGAGGCGGCGGCCTGCGTCGTGCTGGCGGCGGCCGGTTACCCGGGCAGCCCCCGGCGCGGCGACGAGATCACCGGGATCGCCGACGCGATGGCGCTGCCCGGCGTCACCGTCTACCACGCCGGGACCCGGCGGGAAGGCGCCCGGTTGGTCACCGCCGGTGGGCGCGTACTGTCGATCTGCGGCCGCGCCGGCGACCTTCGTGAGGCCCTCGCCGTCGCCTACCACGGCCTCGATGCGGTGCGGTTCGACGGCCGGCACTACCGGACCGACATCGGTGCCGATTCGCTCGCGCGGCTGGGTGGAGGAGGCGAGAGTGGCGACTGAGGTGACCGTTCTGATGGGCTCCGCCAGCGACTGGAAGTACGTGGAGCCGGCGACCGAGGTCCTCGCCCGGCTCGGGATCCGCTTCCGGGTCCACGTGACCTCCGCCCACCGGACCCCGGAGCGGACCGTCGCTCTGGTTCGGGAGGCCGAGGCCGAAGGCTGTCAGGCCTTCATCTGCGCGGCCGGAATGGCGGCCCACCTCGCGGGCGCGGTCGCCGCCGTGAGTCTCCGGCCAGTGCTCGGCGTACCCCTGCCCGGCGGCGTGCTCGACGGGGTGGACGCGCTCCTGTCCACGGTGCAGATGCCGCCCGGCGTCCCGGTCGCGACCTTCGCCGTCGGGTCCGCCGGGGCGCGCAACGCGGCGTACTTCGCCGCACAGGTGGTCGCCGCCGGCCGGCCCGAGGTGGCGGTCGCGCTCCAGGAGGCTCGCCGCGAGGGTGCGGAGGCGGTCGAGCGCGGTGACCGAGAGGTCGGCGCGGCGGTTGCTTCCCGCCTCCGGGGCGACCCGTCGTGAGCTGCTGCGCACCCTGCCGCGTGGCCAGCCACCTCGAGGACTGGATCCGCGTCCTGATCCATCCCGAGATGCCGTCGATCCCGTGCCGGACCGGCGGGCTCGAGCTCGAGCACGGCCAGGAGGTCGTGGTCGACCTTCAGGACGGCCAGTTCGTGGGGACTGCGACCGTGTTCGCCTGCCCCGTGCTCCGGCCGCCCTCCTGGCCGGGCGGCAGGGTGGTGAGGCCGGCAGGCGAAAACGACGTCGCGGCCGCGACCGGCAACCGCAGGATCGCGGACGACATCGAGTCCTACCTGCGCCGGCGCACCCGGACGCTGGGCCTCGACCTCAAGCCGGTTGCGGTTCGCGTCCCTTTGAACAGCCGCAAGGCGATCGTCTTCTTCACCGCCGAGCAGCGAATCGACTTCCGTCCCCTGCTCAAGGAGCTCGGCGGACGCTTCCGACGCCGGGTCGAGATGCGCCCGTTCGGTGTCCGCGACGGCGCCAAGCTCTCCGGCGGGCTGGGCCCGTGCGGCCGCTGCCTGTGCTGCTCGACCTTCATGCCGCGCTTCCACTCGGTGACGGTCCGCATGGCGAAGCGCCAGAACCTGTCGCTCAACCCGGCCAAGATCTCCGGCCTGTGCGGCCGCCTGATGTGCTGCCTGGCCCACGAGTACGAGCTCTATCCCCCTCGGCGACGCTCGCATCCGGAGCCGGCGCCGACCACCGCGGGCTGATTCCAGCCGGCTTTTCCGTGCCCAGCCGGTCCCGCCGCTCGCGCCGTCCGGTATGATGGGTCAGCAATTCGCGCCGCCACGACATGGCCCGGGTCTTGCTTGGTCGAACAGGCAAGGTGTCCTCCGCGAGACCTCGACGGCAGGTGCAGGGAGTCGATCGATGTCCGACCGAAAGCTGATCCGACCCTCGATGACGGAGATGATGGAACGATTCCCGTCTCGCGCCACGGGTCGCCGGAAGCAGGTTCCAGCCGAGCAGACGAACGCTGAGAACTTCTACTACCTCAAACAGATGCAGGCGAGGACCACGATGGTCGTCGTGCTCCTCGACGGAACCGAGCTCACCGGGTGGATCGAGTGGTACGACAAGACCTGCATCAAGCTGAACCGCAGCGACGCCCCCAACCTGTTGCTGTTCAAGCACTCGATCAAGTTCATGTTCAAGGAGGAGGAGCTCCACCTCCGCCGCCGCCGCCGGCCGGCCCCCGACCGCGACAGGTCAGTTTGACGCGCCAGGAACGCGCGCCGTAGAGCGTCGAACGCGCCGATCGCCCCGTGACGGAGGACCCGGGGGCGCAGCGGCACACGTTCCGGGGGTGTGCTGCGCCCGCCGTACCCCTCGTGGGGCCGGAGCCGGTCAGAGCTGCATCTTCTGCGGCGGAAAGAGCTGCTGGAAGATCTCGAGCGGCGTGGCGAGCTGGGGGTGACCGAATGCGGTCCCGGGAAGGGTGCGCATGAGGTGCAGCCCGCGGTGGGCGATGTAAGCGAAGTTGTCTCGCACCTGCATCTTGCCGGTTGTGTGGTACATCCGCTCCAGGATCTCGAGCTGGCGGGAGAGGGCGGCGCGGGGCTCGATGTGCGCGATCTCGTCGCGGTAGCGAGGTGGTGGCTGGAACTCCGCCGGTTTCGGCAGCCCCAGCACCGAGCTCTCGAGGCTCGCGAGCTCGGCGAGGATCGGGTCGACCGGCCGTTCCACCGCGCGGGTGATCGGCTGCAGGAGAATCGGGCGACGCTCGCAGTTGGCCCGGTGGATGAGGTCGTCCTGAACCACCCATCCGAGATTCGTCAGCCGCAGTCGCGCGGACACGAACCGCGTCAGGTACTCGACGAAGGGCTTGATCGCGCCCTCGTACGACTCGCGCACCCCGTTGAACATGTTGAGCACGAAGTAGACACCGAAGGAGTGGACCACGTCCGAGATCGCGGTCAGGTAGGGGTTGTCGCCCAGTGACTCCTTCAGGTCGCGAAGAAAGACGTCGAGGTTCGGCAGCCGCTCCTCGTAGACGTCCTCCACCTGGTCGAGCAGCTCGTTCACCATGCGGTGCTGGCGGCGGTCCCGGGAGCGCGCGAAGATCGGCGAGTCCTCGGAGAAGAGAAAGCGCAGCTTGCGAAACAGGAGGCTCTTGACGATGTCGGCGGCGGCCAGGGTCGCCGCCGGGTGATGAGGGGTGAAGACCAGCACCCCCGAGTTCGAAAGCGGCAGGAAGTCGAGCACGTTGGCGTCGAGGCCGGCCCGCAGGTCGAGCACGATGAAGGTCGCGGGGAGCTGGTTGATGGCATGGACGAGCTGCCATCGGGCGGTCTCGGAGAGATTGGTGATCTCGTCCATCGCATGACGCGGCGCGGCGACGAAGGCGAACTGGTTGAACATGCCTGTCGGGTCGAGCCGTCCATCGAGGGTCGTGAGGCACTCGTCGAGGCGGCGGCCGCGCCGGAAGAAATGGTAGAGGTCGCGACCGACCGGAACGTCGAGGGTGTTGCGGACCGACGAGGTTCCGGTGTCGAGGTCCACCAGCACCGTCGGGGCGACGCGGGCCAATGTGAGGGCGAAGTTGACGGCGAAGGTGGTCTTTCCGACGCCTCCCTTCCCCGAGGAAACGGTGATGATTCGACGCATGCGCTGCAACTCTACTGGAGATCGGCGCCCTTTGCACCTCGACCGCGGGGCGGATGGCCCCGCCTCCGGAGGGTCCCCAGCCCGGGGCAGGACGGCTCCCGAGCCGGACGCCCCGTTCGGGGGAGTGCCCCCCGGGCGCGGTTGAGTGCGATTCGAGACCGAGGCTCTGTGGACAGCGGGGCTACATGCCGAGGCGCTCGATCAGGCTGATCACCAGGTCGAGAGCGACCCGGTTGTGGCCGCCCTCCGGGATGATCACGTCGGCCCAGCGCTTCGACGGCTCGACGAACTCCAGGTGCATCGGACGCACGGTGTCCACGTATTGCTGCACCACGCTGGTCACTGTCCGCCCGCGCTCGCGGATGTCGCGCTCGAGCCTCCGGATGAAGCGGATGTCCGCGTCGGTGTCGACGAAGATCTTGACGTCGAGCATCTCGCGCAGGGTGGGCTCGGCGAGAATCAGGATGCCTTCGACCAGGATCACCGGGCGCGGCTGGATCCACTCCACCTCGGCGGTGCGGATGTGGTTGGTGAAGTCGTAGATCGGGACCGGGGCCGGACGGGCCGAACGCAACAGCCGCAGGTGCTCGACCATGAGCTCGGTCTGAAGTGCCTGCGGGTGGTCGAAGTTGTGCTGGTGGCGGTGGGTCAGCGGCAGATCGGAGAGGTCCCGGTAGTAGCGGTCGTGGTTGATCACCGCGATCCGTTCCGACCCGACCCGGCGGGAGATCTCGTCGGCGACGGTCGTCTTGCCGGAGCCGGTCCCTCCGGCGACCCCGATCGCGAGCGGTGTGTTCGAGGTCACCACTCCCCCCGCCTGTGCTGCGGCCCGGCCGCGGTCAGAGGTACTTCAGGGTCTCGCGCGCGGTCGCCGCGTCGGATCCCTCCGGGTCGACCGCCAGGTAGCGCTCGAGGTGGCTCTTCGCGCCCTCGAGGTCACCGGTGCGCAGCAGCAGCATGCCATACTCGTAGAGGCACTTGGCGAACTCCGGATCGGCCCCCAGGCAGCGCTCCAGGAGCGGTCGCGCCCCCTCGTCGTCCATCGTGTTGAGGTACTTCGCGGCCTGGTTGAAAAGCGCCGCCGGGTCGTCCGGGTTGAGCGCCTGGTAGCGCGCGAGGTAGCCCTGGTGGCGGTCGGCGAGACCGAGAGCGGCAGCGGCGTTGGCCGCCAGCGCCAGGCAGCCGGTCGACTCGTCGTCGAGCTCGAGGCAACGCTCGGCGGCGGCGAGCGCGGCCGTGTGGTCGCCGAGCGCGAAGCAGACGTCCGCCAGCATCAGGTGGGCGGGGAAGAGGTCCGGGGCCGCCGCCACCGCCCGCTCGAGCGCCGCCCGGGCCTCGGGCCGCTTGCCTTCGTCGACCAGGGCCTGGGCCTCGGTCATCTCCGCCCAGCCGGGCTGCTCGGCGAGCTGCGGTGCGTGCTCCGCGCGCGCCTGCTCGATGCTCTTCAGGGTGAACGTGAAATCGTTGTCGCTCGAACCGGCCGGGACCTTGAACGGCTCACGGTGCTGCAGGTAGCCGGGAGCTTCGACCAGGAAGGCGTACTCCCGGGTCGCGTCCAGGATCACGGTCGAGAACCCGCCGTTGTCCTTGACCTGAACCTCCTTGCGGAAGCCCTCGAGCTCGTCGCAGGTGATGACCACCACCGCGTTCGGGATCGGCTGGCCGGCGCCGTCGACGACCTTCCCCCGCAGGCGCGCCTGCGCCCCCGCCAGGACGACCGACGCGGCGAGACACGCCAGCACGCCCGAAACCGCCGCCACCCGGAAGGCCACCGTGCGCATAGCCACCTCCTCCGACGCCAAGCGTCGGACCACCAGCAGCATAGCCGGTTTCAGGTCCGGTCTCAACTCGCCGGCAGGTCGCCGCGGGCCCTCGCCGCGGCGAGCAGGAGCTCGGCGTCGGCGAGGTCGTAGAGCACGCCGGCCTCTCCCTCGGCGGCGATGCGCTGCTCGAGGTGTCGGACCAACATGCGGCGGCGCTTGACCAGGGCGACGAGCTGCGCGCCCTCGAGCAGGGGCGCCAGCGTGGCCTTGAGCTGCTCGTCGTCGGCGGCGGTCAGGGCCTGCCACAGCCGACGCTCGCACACCGTGACCTGCTCGAGATGGTCGAAGCCGGTACCGCGCCGGAACGACCGGGTGTGATCGACCCACCAGATCCGTTCTCCACGGTCGACCAGGATGTTGGTGGTGTTGCGGTCCCAGTTGGAGATCAGGCTGTCCCACACCAGGATCATCCGCTGCTGCATGACCCAGGCGAAGGGGTTCGACGGGGTCTCGCCGCGCCCGTTCATCTCCTCCTCGGTGCGGGCGTTCTCGATCCACAGCTGCACCGAGCCGTCGCGGCCGTCGATCGTCCGCAGCACCGTGGGCGGCACCTCGTCGAGCCCGAGCAGGCGGGCGAGCCGGTAGGCCGCGACCTCGTGCAGGTAGCTGTCGGTGAGCAGCGAGTCGTGGCGCGCCTGCTGGTTGATGTTGAACCCCCGGACGTCGACGGTGCGGAAGATCGCGTGCGCGCGGACCCCGTCCCGTTCGAGCAGCAGCTTGACCGGCTTCGAGGTCCCGGTGGCGAGCTCTCGGCGCTCCACCACCGCGGCCGAGACCAGGAACTCCTCGACCTGCAAGGGGTCGGAGAAGGGCAGCGGCTCGCCGTCGGGTCCCGCCCACGGCACGGTTGCTGCGGGGCCCGCGGCGGCAATGCTCGCGGCGAAAAGCACGATCGCGGCGGCACGCGCAACGGCGTGCGGCGGGGAGGATGTGGGGGACGTCGACATGGCGAGCCTCCGGGCAGGGATGCGCACCCTTTCAGAGTACGGAAAAGGGCTCTCCTGGTTCGACCGCGGCACTGCGAATCGGTCGCGCGACCGATGTTACACTTCAGCACGCGTGGGTCCGAACACCGCCGCTGAACCCGGTCCATCTCTCCCCTCAGGGTCGCCCCCGGCCGATGGGCCGGTCATGGTGCGTCGGTCGAGCATCACGGTGCGGGCGGTTGATGAGCGTTGACGGGACCTGCCGGTTGGGTTCCGGGTGATCGCGCCCTCGACACCCGACCGAAGCCCTCGCCGACCGGGCACGGCCGGGCACGGCCTGCTCTCCGGGTGGTCGCGGAGGGCGCTCGCCTGGCTCGGCGTCCACGAGGGCGAGGAGCGTGCCGCCTGGGCGCTGTTCGGCTTCTTTCTCCTGCTCGAGACCTGCCACTACATCTCGAAGTCGGTCAGGCAGGCCACCTACATCGACACCCTCGGCGCCGAGCGGCTGCCGTGGGTCTACCTGCTGCTCACCGCCACCTCGGTGCCGGTACTGTTCGCCTACAGCCGGCTTGCCCGCGGCCGTCCCCTGCACCGCCTGGTCGCCGCGACCAGCGCCGTGCAGGGTCTCGCGATGGTGGCCTTCTACCTGCTCTTCGCCACCGGCGAGGCATGGGTTGCGCTGGTCTTCTACCTCTGGATCACGACCGCTTTCGGGATTGCGATCAGCCAGTTCTGGCTCTACTCGGCCCAGGTTTTCGATCCCCGCCAGGCGCGTCGCTTGTTCGCCTTCGTCTGCGCGGGCGGTCT
The DNA here is from genome assembly GCA_963714745.1 of uncultured Acidobacteriota bacterium. GTDB lineage: Bacteria > Acidobacteriota > Thermoanaerobaculia > Thermoanaerobaculales > Sulfomarinibacteraceae > CAVQPK01. Next base: position 1,114,485 of record CAVQPK010000002.1, on the reverse strand, counting down.
GCTCGGCGGGCTGACCGGCGGTCAGCTGGCCCGCGTGACCGCCGGTGCGTTCGGGACCCGGGCCGGTCTGCTGGTCGCGGCGTCGCTGATGGTGCTGCTCACGGTGGCCCTTCAGCGGTGGCGGTCACGCCCACAGGGTCCGCCTCCGTCGGAGCGTCCGGCGGTGGCCGAAGGGACACTCGAGGAGGCGCGCGGCGGTTTTCGCGCACTGGTCGGTTCGCGGCTCCTGGTCCTGATCGCGGCCGTGATGTTCATGACCATGGTGGTGTCCCAGGTGGTCGACGTCCAGTTCAACTGGGTGGTCGAGAAGACCACCGACGGTCTCGACCGGCGCACCGCCCTGTTCGGCAACTTCTTCTCGGTGATGGGTGTGCTCGCGTTCGCCTTCCAGGTCGTGGCGACCCGCTGGATCCACCGGGTGCTCGGGGTCGGCTTCGCGATGCGGGTGATGCCGGTGACCGTCGGGGCCGGCAGCGTGGCCCTGCTGGTCGCCTCGGGTCTCGGTGCAGGCCCGATGCTGCTCGCCGGAGGATTCCTCAAGCTGGGGGAGAGCGGGCTGCGACACAGCCTCGAGCAGTCGACCCGCGAGCTGCTCTTCTTTCCAGTGCCGCCGGCGCTGCGCCAGCGCGCCAAGGCCTACCTCGACGTCTTCGTGCAGCGCTTCGCCGAAGGCGCCTCGGCCCTGGCGCTGCTCACCGTGACCTTCGGGCTGGTGGCGGTCGAGGACCTCTCCTGGCTGACCCTCGGCCTGGTCGTGGTCTGGATCGGGGTCACGGTGCTGGCCCGGCGGGAGTACGTGGAGGCTTTCCGGCAGGGCCTCGAGTCGGGAACCGTGCACGCGGACGCGGCAATCGACCTCGAGGACGTCACCACCGTGACCTCGCTGGTGACGTCCCTCGGCAGCCCGGATCCCCGCCAGGTCGAGACCGCCATCGACCTGCTCGCCATGCACGGAAGGGGGCGGCTGGTGCCGCCGCTGCTGCTCTACCACGACGAGGCGGCGGTGCGCCTGAGAACTCTCGACCTGATCGCCGGGCTCGGGCGTCTCGACGCGTCGCCTCTGGTCGAGCGCCGACTCGCCGATCCGGACCCGGAGGTGAGGAGTGCCGCGGTCCGGGCGCTCGCCCACCTGCAGGGCCGTGACGCCTGCGACCTGATGGCGCCCCGGCTGGGCGACGCCGACCCGCGTGTTCGCGCGGCCGCGGTGGTCTGCCTGGCGCAGTACGGCAGCTCAGAGCTGGCCGCAGACGCCGATCGGGCGCTGGCGGCGATGATCGCCGACGACCGCGACGCGGTGCGCCTCGAGGCCTGCCGAGCGCTCGGCCAGCTGCCGATGCCCAGTCGCCAGGACGAGCTGGTCCAGCTGCTCTACGATCGCAGCACCGAGGTGGTACGGGGGGCGATCGCCGCCGTGCGTCAACGGACCCGGCGGGACGGCCCGAACCCGATCTACCTGCCGCTGCTGATCGCGCTCCTCCGGGACCGCCATCTCAAGCATGACGCACGCTCTGCGCTGCACGCCTACGGACCGCGGGCAGTCGCGGCGCTGACCCTGTTCATGCACGAGCGTCAGGAGCAGATCCAGGTGCGCCGCGCGGTGCCGAAGACGATCGCCCGGATCGGCGGCCCGGAGGCGGCGGCCGCGCTGGTCGAGGGCCTTCGGTTGACCGACTCGGTGATCCGGCGCGAGATCGTCGAGGCCCTGGTCTACCTGGTGTCCCGGGAGCCGGGACTGGCGCTCGATCGGCAACCGGTGCGGGAGGCGATCACGGTCGATGCGGGTCGTGCTCTGCAGACCCTGGCGGACCTGGTCGCAGTCGGCGGCGCGGCCGCCGGCGAGGGTCCGATTCCGGCGCCGGAGAACGCCGAGGAACCGCTCCTCGAGGCGCTGCTGCGGGAGACGATGGCCCATCACGTGAGCAGCCTGTTCGGCCTGCTCGAGCTGCTCCATCCCGCGGCGGACGTGCGCGCCGCCCACCGCAGCCTGTCGTCGCCCGACCGGACCCTGCGCGCGCACGCGCTGGAGTTCCTCGACAACACCGTCGGCGGCCGCGTGCGACGCGACCTGTTCGCGGTGATCGACGACCTGCCGGCGGAGTGGAAGCTGCGCCAGGGGGAGGCCCTCTACGGGACCGTGGTCGGCACCCGCCGTGATACGATTCTTCGTCTCATGACCGCCGCTTCGGACGACAACCCCGCGGCGGCGGACATGGTTGTCGCCGCGCTCGAGGCCGCGGCGGCTGAGTCGGATCACGGCCTGACCTCGGTCGCTGCCGAGCTCGCCCGAAAGGCCGCGGATCCGGTGGTGCGAGAGACCGCGGCCTGGGTCGCCCGGCGGCGGTACGTGGGCGATGCGGAGGGCTCGGAGATGGCCGCAATGGCGCGGATCGAAAAGGTGCTCGCCCTGAGGGAGGTCGACCTTCTCGGATCGTGCTCCGCGGAGCAGATCCTCGAGCTGGCAGCGATCGCCAGTGAGCTGCCGATTGCGGCGGGCGGTGCGGTCTACCGCCCTGGCGAGCCCGCGGCCGCGCTGTTCTGCGTCGTCGAAGGCAGAGTGCGGGTTGCCGACACGACGGTCGAGGCGGGCGGTTCGTTCGGGGTGGTCGACATCCTCAGCGGGCGCCTTCGCACCGCCAGCGCGGTCGCGGCCGAGGACTCGCGACTGCTCGCGATCGCGTCGGACGACTTCTTCGACCTGCTGTCCAACAACGTCGAGATCGTGAAGGCGCTGTTCCGGCGGATCGCCTCCGCCTCGGCGGAGGCGTCGCCGATGGGGGGCCTGCGGTGAGACCGGCCGGTCTCGCTCTCGCAGCGACGGCGGCTCTGAGCATGCCGTTCGCCGCCGCCGCCGACACCGTGCCGGACCCCTCGGCACGGCGCGTGATCGCGGTCGGCGACGTCCATGCCGATGCCGACCACCTGAGGGTCGTGCTGCGCGGCTCGGGGCTGATCGATTCGGGCGACCGGTGGGTGGGAGGCGCGTCGATTCTGGTCCAGGTCGGCGACTTCCTCGACCGCGGGCCGGACGTGAGGGAGGTCCTCGACCTGCTCATGCAGCTCCAATCCGAGGCCGTCGCCTCCGGCGGCCGGGTGATCGTCGTGCTCGGCAACCACGAGGCGATGAACCTGCTCGGCATCCACCGCGACGTGAACCCGGCAGCGTTCGCCGCGTTCGCCGACCGCGACTCGGAACGCAGACGACAGGAGGCGTGGGCGAAGGAGCGGGCCTTTCACAGCCGGCGCCTGCTCGAGCTCGGCCAGCGGGCCCAACGCGAAACCCCTGAGTCCGAGCACGAGTGGATGGCGACCTTTCCACCGGGTCGGCTGGAGTACCTCGAGGCCCTCGGGCCGGACGGGAGGTACGGACAATGGCTCCGGACGCTTCCCGCGGTCGTTCGGGTCGGGCGCTCGGTGTTCATGCACGGAGGCGTCGGTCCCCAGCACCTCGATCTCGATGCCGACACCATCAACCGGAGGATCGCCGAGGAGATCGCCGCCTACGACCGCCTCCGTACGAGCATGATCGCGGAGGGACTCGCCCTGCCGACCGCCTCGGTGCAGGGGCTCGTCTTCCAGGCGCTCAACGAGATCCGCAGGATCGAGGCGAAGGCCCAGCGCCGCGGGCGCCTCACTCCCGCGGACAGGGCAGAGGCGATGCGGCTCGAGCCGGTGCTGCGCTGCTCAGACTGGTTCCTGCTCAACCCGGACGGCCCGCTGTGGTACCGGGGGATGGCGAGCTGGAGCGAGGACGAGCATGCCCAGCTGGTCGACACGCTGCTGACGACGATGGACGCCGACCGCTTTGTCCTCGGCCACACCGAGCACTACGACGGCACGATCCACGTTCGTTTTCTGGGCAGGGTCGCCTTCGTCGACTCCGGTCTCCCGGCGGCGCTCGAGATCGGCGCCGACCAGCGTCTCGAGGCGGTCTACCCCGATGGGCGGGTGGTGCTGGCCGGTCCGGGCTCGACCCTCGATCCCCAGGCCGACACCCGTCGCGCGGCGGGTCCCGGCCCGGGGTGACGACCGGGGCACGAACCGGGGCCGCTGAACCGCGGAGATTCAGAGGAATCCAGGGTGCGGGTCCGGGATCGGACGCCGAATCGCGGTTCCCACGTCGCCGATCCCGAGCCCCGCGGCCGGTGGTCCGCAGCCTGGATGTGGTGGGCACGGGGGTCGCGAGCCGGTTTGGTCGGGAATGGCTCGACGGTGTGAACGGGGATCCGGGCTTGGGGTGTCACCGTGGCTGTGGGGCGGGTCGCAGCGAGCCCTCGCGCTTGAGGATCACCAGGGTGCGGTCATCCGCGTAGGGTACGCCGCGGACGAATCGTTCGACATCGGAGCCGAGTGAGGCCGCCATGTCGGTGGCGTCCTCGGCGCGGTGCGCCCGGCACAGGGCGAGCAGCCGCTCCATGCCGTACTCCTCCTCGTCCGGGCTCTCGGCCTCGGTGATGCCGTCGGTGTAGACCACGAGCCATTCCCCGGGCTGCAGCGCGACCTCGCGTGCCTCGTAGCGGGACACCGGGAGCAACCCGAGCGGCGTTCCGGTGGCCTTGAGGGTCTCGATCTCACCGTGGCAACGCACCACCACGGCGGGGTTGTGGCCCGCGTTGGCCCACCGCACCGTGCCGCTGCTCGTGTCGACCTCGGCCAGGAAGGCGGTCGCGTACTTCTCCGGCGGGGTCCTGGCGAAGAGCAGCTTCGAGGCGACGTTGAAGACCTCCGCCGGCCCGAGACCGGCAGCGATCGGCCCGGCGGTGAGGGCCTCGAGCGAGGCGGTCAGGATCGAGGCGGCCATTCCCTTGCCCGAGACATCGGCGACCAGCACGCTCGCGGTGGTTCCGTCCTCCAGCAGGGTGACCCGGAACATGTCGCCCGAAACCCCGCGCGACGGGGTGGTGGCGCCGTGGAGGCTCCAGCCGGCGATCTCCGGCAGCCGCTCGGGCAGCAGGGCCTTCTGGATCCGGCGCGCGAGCGCCACCTCCTCCTCGAGCAGCCGGCGCTCCGCGGCCTCCTCGGCGAGGCGGACGTTCCGCAAGCGCATCGCGGCCACCGAGGCGAGCGCGGTCAGCAGCTCCATGTCCTCTTCGGTGAACTGGCGGATCCCGAAGGTCGAGCCGAGCACGATCATGCCGAACGAGCCTTCGGGGTCGAGCAGCGGCGCCGCGACCAGGCTGCGAACACCGGCACTGACCAGGCTCGCTGCCTGGTTGAAACGGCTGTCGGTGGTGGTGTCGAGCACCAACGCCGCCTGGCCCTTCTCGGCCACCTCCCGAAGCAGCTGCATCGAGATCACCGGCGGGGTGTCGCCCTTGCGCCGCGAGCGGTGGGCGGCGCAGACGTAGCGGTCATCGGGCAGACGCAGGAAGAGCGCGCCGTCCTCCGGGGCGAGGTGCTCGAAGGCGCGGTCCAGGATCAGCTCGAGCAGCTCGTCGAGTGAGATCGAGCGGCCGAGAGCGGCGTGGATCTCGGTCAGCAGCCGGAAGCGTTCCGCGTACCGACGGACCTCGCGGTCGAGGCGCTCGGGAAGCGGGGTCGGGGAGGAGTCGGCGAGCAGCTCCGCGGCGTTGCGAAACACGGTGTGGCTCGAGGCGTCGGGGGTGTGGGCCGGCTCCGCCTCGGCGACCGACATCACCGTGATCCGGCTCGAGCCCACGGTGAGGATGTCGCCAGCTGCAACCGGACTCGCGCCCACGATCTTGCTGCCGTTCAGCATGGTGCCGTTGCGCGACTCGAGGTCCTCGACCCGCCACGCCCCGCCGTCGAGCCGGAGACGGGCATGTCGGCGTGACATCGAGGGATCGGGTACCGACAGGTCCGCGCTCGAGGACCGTCCGACGACGACCTCCTCGCCGGTGAAACGCCGCTCGAACATGCCGGCGGCGTTGGAGACGACCTGCAGCACGATCATGAAACCGAATCTCCGCCCCACAGGATAGCAGCACCTCCCCGCTTTGAAAGCGCGCGTTCCACGGCTCGCGCGTCACCCTCGGCCCGGAGCGGCGCTCCGGTTGTGCCGCGCGCGCCTCGTGGGCGCAGAGCCGCTCCCCGTGTGGCGCTCCCGGGCCGCTCGGCGCTCGGGCCTGCGCTTTCGATCGGGACCCCTCAGACCTCCGCCTCGTCGTCCGCGGTGACCACGCGGTTGCGTCCCCTGGCCTTGGCCAGGTAGAGCGCGCGGTCTGCGGCGGCGAGCAGCTCGGCGGCGGCCGTGCCGTGCCGGGGCCCCTCTGCGAGCCCGATGCTGACCGTGACCGACAGGGTGGTGGTGAGGTAGGACACCGCCATCCTCTCCACCGCCCGGCGGATCCGCTCCGCCGCCTCGGCGGCGACGGCGAGCCCGGTCCGCGGGAACAGCAGGATCACCTCGTCACCGCCGTAGAGGCCGGCGCGGCCGCCCGGAGCCAGGCTCGACCTCACCGCGGCGCCCATCGCCCCGACCACCGCCCGCCCGGCGCCATGGCCGTGGGCGGCGTTGATCTCGCGCAACCCGTCCAGGTCGGTCATCCCGACCACCAGGGGGCCCTGCCCGCGGCCGATCTCGGCCTCGAGCGCGGTCAGCACGGCGTCGCCCCGCTCCAGGCCGGTGAGCTCGTCGCGGTGGACGCGCCGGTGCACCCGATCGTAGAAGCGGGCCTCGGCCGCGTCGCCCACGGTCGTGAGCAGGACCGCCCTGCCGATCCGGAGCCGGTCTCCGGCGGCCAGCACGCGGCGCTCGATCCGCTGGTCGTTGACCCACACCCCGTTGGACGAGCCGAGGTCCTCGACCGTCAGCTCGCCCTCCGGACCGGGAACCAACCGCGCGTGTCGGCGGGAGACCTCCGGGCCGGGGACCCTGAGATCGGCTCTGCTCGACCGTCCGAGCACCAGAGGCCGGTCGACCCGGATCACCCGCCCGATCTCCCAACCGGCGAGGACCACCAGGACCGGCGCATCGTGCTCGGGAGGCGCGGGTCCGTCCGGGATCCGACCGACCACCGTCGGCGGTCCTTCCGGGGGCGAGGGGGGCTGCTTCGGGCTCATGGTGCTCGTCAGGCGGATGCTACCACCGGTCGGGGCCATTGCTCGGCGTCGGTGTGCCGGGCTGCCGGGAGTCCTCGATCCGGCGCCCGACCATCGAACGCTGCCGCCGTCCCAGCCACAGGCTGAGCGACAGCCAGCCTGCGGACAGGAGCACGGCGACCGCGGCGAGCCCCCCGGCGGCCAGCCCGACCGCAGCCAGACCGGCGTACGACCATGCGGCGAGCTGGTCGCCCGTCCGGTAGACGAAGGTGTCGACCAGGTTCTTGGCCTTGTACTTGTCCTCCCGGTCGAGGACCGTGAACAGCAGCTCGCGGGCCGGGCGCGAGAGGGCGAAGTTGGCCGACCGACGCGCGATCTGGAAGCCCGCGAGGACCGCGAGCGTCGGGAACGCGCCGAGCGAGGAGAAGCCGATCACGCACGCCAGCGGGAGCAGACCGAGGGTCATGCCGACGCCGAGCACCCGGAGCACACGTCCGGTGAGCAGGAGCTGGATGACCGCGGTGAGCGCGTTGACCGCCAGGTCGATGCGGGCGAGGAACGCGGTCCGGGCGCCGCGGTCGGCGATCGCGGCGCCCAGGATCTCGGTCTGCTGAAAGTAGGCGAAGGTCCCGGCCATCGTGTGGAGCAGGAGGAACAGGCAGATCCCGAGCAGGTAGGGTGACCGGAGCACGTGACCGACCCCCGACAGCACCGGGCCCCCGACCCCGCCTTCCCGGCCCCCGTCGGCCTCGGCCGATGCCGGCACCCGGCGGGCGAGCAGGGTGACGCACCCCACCGCCGCCTCGACCAGAACCGCCGACACGACCAGCAGGGCCGCGGTCGGCGCCCGCTCCGCGAGCAGCGCGGTGAGCCCCGAGCCCGCGATGCCGCCGACGGTCCCGCCGAACGCGATCACCCCGAACAGACGCGCGCCCTGATCGGGGCGGAAGGTGTCGGCCATGAACGACCAGAAGACCGAGACCACGAACAGGTTGAACGCGCTCACCCAGACGTAGAACCCGCGACCCAGCCACACCACCTGGTCCTCCGCAGCGGCGAACCAGGCCGCGGCGAAGAGCAGCAGGTTGGCGGCGATCACGTGGTAGGTGAGCGGAATCGACCGCGTCCGCGGCATGCGCGTCGCCACCAGCGCGAACAGGGGGTGGGCCGCCAGGGTGACCACCAGGGTGCCGGTCCACAACAACGGCAGCTCGCGCACACCGCCGGCGACCGCCAGCTCGTCGCGGACCGGCCGCAACACGTAGTAACTGGCCAGCAGGAGGAAGAAGTAGGCGGCCGAGAGCAGCAGCGGGACCGCTTCGCCCGGCCGCAGGTCGAACAGCCGTGAACGGCGCGAGCCGACCCGCGTCCCCGGTCGGTCACCGCTCGTCCGTCGCCTGGGTTTCGGCACCTGAGACTCGATCGGCAGCTCGTCCTCCGGTGCCATCGTACGGCCGCGCGACGTCGCGGGTTGCGCGGTCTAGCGCATGCGCCAGGACAGACCGACCAGCCCGAACCACGACCAGTCGCGGTCGACGATCGGGCTCGCGGTGATCGTGTCGTCGAGCAGCTCCCCGCGTACCAAAGAGACCAGGTCGAGGCGTTCGGCGAGCCGGTAGCGGGCGAGCAGGCTGGCGCTCGGGTTGAGGGCGGAGCCGGGCCGGTAGGCCGGCCGGTCGGGCAGCGCCTCCGTGGGGCGAACCCCGTAGGAGTAGTCGACCACCTCGCGCGACTGCCATTCGACGCCGAGGGCGGGGATCAGGAACAGGCGGCCCTCGAGATACGTCCGGCGCAGGGCCAGGTCGATCCCCGCCCGTTGGCCGCCCGAGCGATCGAGCACATCCTGGCGCGCCCATGCCAGGACGCCCCACCGGGCGCGGTCGTAGCCCGCCGCGAGCCCGAGCTCGAAGGTCGGGTCGCGGCTTTCCATGCCGCGCAGGAAAGGCGAGTCGTTCGCGTCGAGGCTGGTGAAGCTCGGCCCGCCGACCAGGTCGAGGCGGAGCCCGGAGTCACCGGCCAGACGGTACGACGCCCGGATGCCGTCGACCGACCACCGTTTGTAGCGCAGCTGCAGGAGCGGCACCGGGAAGGTGTTGTTCGAGGCGCCGACGTAGGGACGCGGCGACGAGATCAGACCGATCCCCAGGGACCACTCGAGGGTGTCGGCCGGAGGGCGCTGGGCGGCGACGGCGCCGGCGCTGAGGAGCGCGGCGAGGACGAAGCCGGTGACGCGGAGTGTGGTGCGCATGGTGACGGCCTTTCGGGCGGCGTCGGTCGAGGGCCGATTCCGTCGGCGGTCTCAGCAATCCCGCGGCGCGCACTATTCCGCAATCGCGAGGCCGTGGCGGTCGATTGCGGCGAAGCTGCGCAATCACGAGACGGCTCCGTCTCCGGTCCCTGGAGCCGGTCCTCGCCGCGTTCGTCGCAGGAAGAACCCGGCCCGTCCCTGGGTTGTCACCGGGAGATGTGGATCGTCGTGCTCGCTCCGTTCGCCGCCGCGCCGGCGGCGTGGTGGCTCGGAAGACGTCTCGGCGGCCGGGCCGGCTGGTTGCTGGCCACCGTTCCGGCCGCGATCGTGCTGTGGCTGCTCGGCCAGCTCCCCCTCGCGGCCGGAGCGGCCCGCGAGTGGACGATGGCGTGGGTGCCCGGGCTCGGGGTCGAGCTCGCCCTGCGCCTCGACGGCCTCGCCGCGACCTTCGTCGTGCTGATCGCCGGGATCGGCGCGCTGGTGCTCGTCTACGCCGGCGGGTACCTCGCCGGTGAGGAGCGGATCGGCCGCCTGTACGCGACTCTCCTGGTCTTCATGGGCGCGATGCTCGGGGTCGTGCTCGCGGACGACCCGATCACCCTGTTCGTATTCTGGGAGCTGACCAGCGTCGCGTCCTACCTGCTGGTGGGCTTCGACCACGAGCGGGCGGCGAGCCGCGCTGCCGCACTCAAGGCGCTCGTGGTCACCGGCGCCGGTGGCCTCGCGCTGCTCGCGGGTCTGATCTTGATCGCAGTCGCAGGCGGCGACCTCGGGCTGGAGACGGTCCGGCTGTCGCAGCTGGCCGGCTCCGGGATCGCCGGCCATGTCTTCTACCCGGCGATCGTGCTCCTGATCGTGGCGGGAGCCGTCACCAAGTCGGCCCAGGTCCCGTTCCACTTCTGGCTGCCGGCGGCGATGGCGGCGCCGACCCCGGTGAGCGCCTACCTGCACTCCGCGACCATGGTCAAGGCGGGGGTGTACCTGCTGGCCAGGCTCCACCCGGCGCTCGGCGGCACCATGATCTGGGAGGTCCCGCTGACCGTGCTGGGCGCCACGACCATGGTGCTCGGAGCGGGCTTGGCCCTGGGTCAGAAGGACCTCAAGCGGATTCTCGCCTACTCGACCGTGGCGGTGCTCGGGATTCTGACCATGCTGCTCGGGATCGGCACCGAGCTCGCGGTCAAGACCATGGTCGTCTTCCTGGTCGCACACGCCCTGTACAAGGCGGCGCTGTTCATGGTGGCGGGCAGCATCGACCACGAGACCGGCACTCGCGACGTCACCGCGCTCGGTGGCCTGCGCCGGTTGATGCCGTGGACCGCTGCGGCAGGGGTGCTGGCGGCGCTGTCCAAGGCCGGCGCCCCGCCGATGTTCGGCTTCGTCGGCAAGGAGCTGCTGTACAAGGCGAAGCTCGATCTCGAGTCGATCGGCGTGTGGCTGATCCTGGCCGCGGTGCTCGCCAATGTCGCCCTGGTGGCGTCGGCACTCATGGTCTCGGTGCGCCCGTTCTTCGGTCGCCCGCGCACGACGCCGAGGGCGCCCCACGAGGCACCACTCGCCATGCTCCTCGGGCCGCTGATGCTGGCCGCTGTCGGCCTCCTGGTCGGGCTGGCGCCGCAGGGTTTCGAGGACGCGCTCGGCTCGGGGGCGGTGTCGGCGGTGCTCGGGCGGCCGGTGGTGATGCAGCTGAAGCTGTGGCACGGCCTCAACCTCGCTGCGATCGCGGTGGTGGGCCTGAGCGCAGCCACCCTCGGGCTCGGCTGGCTGCTCTACCGGGTGCTGGGACCGCGGCTGCCGCGCGCGGCCGCTGCCGCCGAAGGTCTCGGACGGCTCGGCCCGGCGCGGGCGTTCGAGGTCGGGGTCGAGGCGCTGCCGAGGGTCGCGGGCTGGCTGACCCGGAGGGTCCAGACCGGGTTGCTGCGCCACGCGCTGTTGGTCGTGGTGGCGGTCGCCTGCGTCGCCGTGGGTCCGGCGGTGGCGGCTCTGGTCACCGCGGAGCTGCTCCCACCCGGGCCTCCACCCCGTCTCCATGAGCTGGCGCTCGCCGCGGTTGTGCTCGGTGGGGCGGGAATGGCCGCAGTGCTGCGCTCCCGGCTCGGGGCGGTGGCCGCACTCGGCGCCTCCGGAATCGGGATCGCGATCCTGTTCGCGCTCTACGGCGCCCCCGACCTCGCGCTCACCCAGGTCATGGTCGAGAGTCTCACCGTGATCGTTCTGGTGCTCGTCTTCGCCCGACTTCCTGGGGCGGTCCGGCGCAGCACCGCAGCAGCTCGGGTCCGCGACCTCGCGGTCGCCGTCGCCGCCGGCGGGATGATGGCAGTCCTGGTTCTCGCAGCGGCTGCCGCGTTCCACCTCGACACCGACACCGCGCGGTACTTTCTCCAGGCGAGCCTGCCGGAGGGCTACGGCCGGAACGTGGTCAACGTGATCCTGGTCGACTTCAGGGCGCTCGACACCCTCGGCGAGATCACGGTGGTCGCGGTGGCCGGGCTGGGGATCCTCGCACTGGTGCGACGGGCTGCTCGTGGCGGCCCGCAGGAGACTCCGTGAGCGATTCGCTCATCCTCCGCACCGCGGCCCGCGGGCTGGTCCCCATGCTCGCGTTGATCTCGGTCTTCGTGCTGCTGCGCGGCCACAACGAACCCGGTGGCGGCTTCATCGGAGGGCTGCTCGCAGCGGCCGGGATCGCGCTCTACCAGCTCGCCTTCGGGGTTGGGGCGGCGCGCCGGCTGCTGCGGGTCGACCCGAGGTCGCTGGTCGGGGCCGGCCTCTCGGCGTCGATCACGGCCGCCGTGCTGGGCCTGCTCGCCGGGCGACCGCTGCTGTCCGGACTGTGGCTGCCGGATCCGGTTCCGGGAATCGGCAAGCTGGGCACGCCGCTGCTGTTCGACGTCGGGGTCTGGTTGGTGGTCGTCGGCACGACGGTTCTGATCCTGTTCTACTCTCGGCGGTGAGGCGGATCGATGACGGTGGTGCTCGCGGCGGTCATCGGCGGTCTCTACGCGGCCGGGGTCTACCTGATGCTGCGGCGCAGCGTGGTGCGGCTGGTCTTCGGCCTGATCCTCCTCGGCCACGCGGCCAACCTGCTCATCTTCACCGTCGGAGGTCTGGTCCGGGGCCGTCCGCCGCTGGTGCCTCTGGGGGCGAACGCGCCCCCGCTCGGCGTGGCGGATCCGGTGCCCCAGGCGCTGGTGCTGACCGCGATCGTGATCGGCTTCGCGGTGGTGGCGTTCGCGGCGGTGCTGGTCGGCCGAGCCGTGGTCGTGGTCGGAACCGACGACAGCGACGAGCTGAGGTCGACGGAGTGAACGCGCTGGTCGTCGCGCCGATCGTGATCCCCCTCGCGGCCGCGGCCGTCGGGGTGGCTGGGTGGCGCTCCGAACGGCTCCAGCGGGTGCTCGGCATCGTCGGTCCGGCCGTCGGTCTGGCGGCAGCGATCGCGCTCGCCGTCGCGGTGGCGCGGCACGGTGTCATCGCGGTGCAGGCCGGAGGGTGGCAGGCCCCGTTCGGGATCTCGCTGGTGGCCGACCCTCTCGCGAGCCTGATGGTGGTCCTGACCTGGCTGGTCGGACTGTCGGCGGCGGTGTACGCGCTCGACGAGATCTCGTCGGACCGGATTCTCGCCGGGTTCTACCCCCTCCTCCACGTGCTGCTCGCGGGCGTCTCGCTGTCGTTCCTGACCGGTGATCTGTTCAACCTCTACGTCGGGTTCGAGGTCATGCTCATGGCGAGCTTCGTGCTGCTCGCCGGCGGCGGCGGCCGCAGCGAGCTCGAGGGCGGGCTCAAGTACGTGACCCTCAATCTGGTCTCGTCGGCCCTTTTCCTGGCCGCGGTCGGTCTCCTCTACGGCATCACCCACACCCTCAACCTGGCCGACCTGGGCGAGCGGGTCGCCGTGATCCAGGCCCAGCAGCCGGCGTTGATCGCGGCGGTCGGCGCGCTGCTGCTGGTGGCCTTCGGCATCAAGGCCGCGGTCTTCCCGCTCTACGCCTGGCTGCCGGCGAGCTACCACTCCCCGCCGGTGGCGGTGTCGGCGGTGTTCGCGGGGCTGCTGACCAAGGTCGGAGTCTACGCCCTGATCAGAGTCTTGACCCTGGTCTTTCCCGGCCTCGACGGCGCGTACCGGATCCTGGTTCCGGTCGCCGCACTGACCATGGTCGCCGGGGTGCTCGGGGCGGTCGCCCAGTTCCACGTCCGCAAGGTCTTGAGCTGGCACATCGTCAGCCAGATCGGCTACATGGTGCTCGGGCTCGCGCTGGTCGGCACGGGCTCGCCGGCGACCGCGCGGCTGGCGCTCGCCGCCGCGATCTTCTACCTCGCCCACCACATTCTGGTGAAGACCAACCTGTTCCTGATCGCGGGCGTGATCCGTGTCCGCACGGGCAGCGAAGAGCTCAAGGGAATCGGCGGGCTGGCCCGGTCGGCGCCGTGGCTGGCGGCGCTGTTCCTGGTTCCCGCCGCAAGCCTGGCCGGCATCCCGCCGCTGTCCGGCTTCTGGGCCAAGCTCGCAGTGCTCCGGGCCGGGATCGAGGCCGGCGAGTGGCCGGCAGTCGCCGCCGCCCTGGCAGCCGGGCTGCTGACCCTGATGAGCATGGTCAAGATCTGGCACGAAGCGTTCTGGAAGCCGGCGCCGGCCGGTTCCACCCTCGCTCGGCGGCAGCCGGGACCGGTCCTGCGCATGGCGCCGATCGTGGTGCTCGCCGCGCTCACCGTGGCGATCGGCCTCGCGCCCCAGCCGCTGTTCGATCTCGCCGGCCGCGCCGCCGACGCCCTCCTCGATCCCGGGGCCTATCGGCTCGCGGTCGGCCTCGCGCGAGGGGGAGGTCCTTCGTGACGGCCTTGCTCGTGAATCTCGTGCTGGCGCTGCTCTGGGCCGCGATGGTCGGATCGGTGGACTCGTCGCACCTGGTGGTGGGTTTCGTGGTCTCCTACCTCGTGCTGTGGCGCTCAAGCCGCTGTTCGGCGACAGCCGGTACTTCGAGAAGCTCCCTCAGCTGGTCCGGTTCGTGCTGTTCTTCGGATGGGAGCTGGTGCTGTCGAACCTGAGGGTGGCGTGGGACGTGGTCACACCGAAGGCGTATCGGCGCCCCGGCGTGATCGCGGTGCCGCTCGACGCGCGCTCGGACCTCGAGATCACCCTGCTCGCGAACCTCATCACCCTGACCCCCGGGACCCTCAGCCTTGACGTCTCGCCGGACCGGGGCACGCTGTATGTGCACGCGATGTTCGTCGACGACCCCGACCGGCTGCGCCGGGCCCTGAAGCACGGTTTCGAGCGCCGGGTCCTGGAGCTCCTGCGGTGAGCGCGGACTTCGGCTTGCTGTTGCTCGCTGCGCTCGGTCTCGCCGCGCTGCTCGCCATGGTGCGCCTGCTGCTCGGGCCGAGCCTGCCCGACCGGGTGGTCGCGCTCGACCTGCTGGCGGCGATCGGTGTTGCGGTCGCGGCTCTTGCCGCGCTGGTCCACGACCAGCCGGCGTTTCTCGACGTCGCACTGGGAGTGGCGCTGATCAGCTTTGTCGGGACAGTGGCCTTCGCGCGGTTCCTCGAAGCCCGGGGGCGACGGTGAGCTGGCTGGTCACGGGCGCCCTGTCGCTCGCAGGAGTCCTGCTGATGCTGGTCGCCGGCCTCGGTCTGGTCCGCATGCCCGATCTGCCGACCCGGATGCACGCGGCCTCCAAGGCTGGGACCCTGGGCGCCGCCCTGGTGCTGGCCGCGGTCGGCGTGCACTTCGGCGAGGCCGCGATCGCGGTCCGCGCGGCCCTGGTGGTGCTGTTCCTGCTCCTCACCGCACCGGTCGCCTCCCACCTCATCGCCAGGGCCGCCTACCGGAGCGGGGTTCCGCTGAGCGAGGAGACGACGATCGACGAGCTGCGCGCGGCGGTGGACGAGGCGCCGGAGCGTCCGGGCTCGCCCTGATCGGCGGGGGCGGGTCGCCGGCGAGCCCTGACGGAGCGGCCGGTCGCCAGCGTAGATCGAGAGCTGGCGTGATTTCGGCGCTGATCCGGGCTAGACTCCGTCGTGCGGAGGAGCTCCATGCTGCGACGTCTGGCATTGGTGGCCGTGCTCGCCGCGGCGGCGATCCCGGCAGCGGCCTTCGACCTCGACCTCAACCTCGCGGTCGGCCTCGACCTCGGAGGCTCCTTCGACCTCGGCGCGGTCGACCTCGACTCCGGCTCGGGCTACACCCTCGGGCTCGAGGTGGTGCTCGACATTCCGCTGATCGAGCTCGGCGCGGGGCTCGAGTACGCCAGCGGAAGGAGCCCCGAGAACGCCGACGGCGACCTGAGCTGGTACAGCGTGTACGCGGTAGGCCGGTTGCACGTGCTGGGGCCGGTCTACCTTGCCGCCCGCTACGGCTGGACCGACGCCTCCCTCGACCGGGTGCTCGAGGGCGACGCCGGCAGCGGTTCCACCTGGGGCGTCGGCGCCGGTGTCGGTCTGCTCGGTACGATCCAGGTCGAGGCCCTGCTCAACACCGTGTCGGTCGACGTGGGCGACGCGAACCTCGGCTACGAGACCTGGTCGCTGCGACTCCTCTACACCTTCTGATGGACCGTACGCGACGATGAGCGCGGCGCTCCCGCCCGACGATCCGCCCGCACGGGGACCCGACCCCGGGGTGCTGCTCGAGCAGCACCGGCGCGACATCGAGGCGCTCGACCGCCGCATTCTGCACCTGGTGTGCGAGCGGCTCGAGCTGGCCCGCCAGGTGGGGGAGCTGAAGCGGCGCTGCGGCGTCCCGCTGCGCAACTTCGAGGTCGAGGCCCAGGTCCACCGTCGGCTCGAACGTGCGAGCCGCGACCTCCACCTCGACCCGAGGCTGGGACGAGAGCTGGCTCTCTTCCTGATCGGCAAGGCGGTCGAGGAGCAGGCGGTGCTCTACGACGCCGGTTATGCCGGCGAGCATCTGCGCACGGTGGTGATCGGGGGCAAGGGCGGCATGGGTCGCTGGATGGCGGTGCTGCTGGCCGGCCAGGGCCACGAGGTGGCGGTGCTCGACCCGGCGCCAGGGCAGACCCCGTTTCGAGAGGTGACCGACCTCGCCGAGGCGGTCGCGAACGCGGACCTCGTCGTGCTGGCAGTGCCGATGACCGCCTGTGGGGAGCTGATCGACCGGCTCGGCCAGCTGCGCACCACCGGGGTGGTCGCGGAGATGTGCAGCCTCAAGGCGCATCTCGGCGAGGCGATCGCGAGAGCTCGAGCCTCGGGCCTGCGCCTGGTCTCCTTCCACCCCATGTTCGGCCCCGACGTCCGGATGCTGAGCGGGCGCACGGTGGTGATCTGCCGAGAGGGCGCCGAGGCCGACCGAGCGGTGGTGCGCGGCCTCTTCGCCGACACCAGCGCGCGGGTGATCGAGCTCGACGTCGACGAGCACGACCGGCGGATGAGCGTGGTGCTCGGACTGACCCATCTCGCCAACCTGGTCTTCGCCCGCGCCCTGAGGCGGTCGGGCGTGTCGGCCCAGGCGATGGCCGAGGTCGCCGGGGTGACGTTCTCCCGCCAGCTCGCGACCACCCGCGAGGTGAGCGGCGAGAACCCGGGGCTCTACTTCGAGATTCAGGCCCTCAACCGGCTCACCCCGGAAACCGGCCGCTGGCTGGTGGACGCAGTCGAGGAGCTGGTCGGACTGGTTGGGCGGGACGACGGGACGGGGTTTGCTGGGGCGATGGAGGAGTGCCGCGCCTTTCTCGCCTCGACCGGGCTCGAGGAGGCCGGGTGAGGGCCGTCGACCGGGTCGTCGCCGCGCTCGAGCGGTCGCCGCGAGCCCGTCGCGGCTGGCTGATCGGGGAGCCTTCGTTCCCACCCCCGGAGCGTCTCAGGGCGGCCTTCGCGCGCGCCGCGGGAGCCGCCGGAGCGCCCTACGGACCAGCCGCCGGGCTGCCCGAGCTCCGGGCCGCGCTGGCCGAGCTGCACCGGCGCCAGGGACAGCCGGCGACCGCCGACCAGGTGGTGGTCACCCATGGCGCCAAGGGCGGGCTGCTGGCCCTGTGCGGCGGCCTGCTGGCGCCGGGAGACGAGGTGATCTGCCCCCTGCCCTGCTACCCGGCGTACCCGCGCGCGGCCGAGACGGTGGGGGCCCGCGCGGTGCGGGTCGCGCCGGCGGCCGGGGGCGCCCGCTGGGATCTGGACGCGGTCGTGGCGGCGATCGGGCCGCGGACTCGGATGGTCGTCCTGTCCTCGCCGTGCAACCCGACCGGTGCGGTGCTGCGCGATGCCGAGGCGGCGCGCCTGGTCGAGACCTGCCGGGCGCACGGGATCGTGCTGGTGTGCGACGAAGCCTACGACGCCTTCCGGCTCCGGCCGGAGTCGGCCCGGAGCCCGGCCGAAATCGATCCCGGGCGCGAGGTCGTGGTCCAGGTCCGGAGCCTTTCCAAGACCTTCGCGGTGTGCGGGTGGCGGATCGGATGGGTGGTCGCCCGCTCCGAGCTGGCCGAGGCCGTCGAACGCTGGCAGTCGGAGCTGCTCAACCCGCCGAACACGCCGGCGCAGCGCGCCGCGGTCGCGGTGACCTCGGTGCCCGACGAGGACATCAAGGCGGCGCGGGCGGTGGTCCGGCGGCGCCTGTCCGAGGTCCGGCGCGCGTTCGAGGGCGCAGGGCTCACGGTGGCGCCGGTCGAAGGCGGCTTCTACACCTGGTGCGACCTGCGACCGTTGGCCGGCGACGGCCCGACGGTCGAGTGGTGCGAGCGCGCGGCCGAGCGGTGGGGGCTGGGTCTGTGGCCGGGCGAGGACTTCGGCGCCCCGGGTTGGGCCCGAGCATCGGTGGTGGCACCGTCTGACGCCGAATGGTCGGCGTGGTGCGACCACCTGCGCTCGACCCTGCTCGAGGCGGTCGCGCGTGGCTGAGCGACGGGCCGGCCGGCTCGTCGACCGGGCCCGCCTGTCCGGCCTGCGGCGTGCCCGTTCTCTCGTCGCCCTCATCTTCCCGGCGATCGTGCTGGCGTCCGTGATCGGCCATCCGCAGGTGCCCGAGCCGGCCTCCTCGCCCGAGGCCGCGTCGGGCGACGAGACGACTCCGGAGGATGACCGCTTCCAGCGGTTCGCCTCCAAGCTCACGACCCACGAGCCCCTGTACTTCTCGGTCGGTTGGCGGGAGGCGGTCAACGCCAGGTTCCAGATCAGCTTCCGCTACCGCCTGATGGACCCCGAAGGGGGCATGGCGAGGCGACTCCGGCTGCTGCGTCACCTCCACATCGGTTACACCCAGACCACGTTGTGGGACCTGCAGTCGGAGTCGGCGCCGTTCTTCGACACCAGCTACCGCCCGAGCCTGTTCATTCTGCGCAACCGGGTGCACAGCTTCAGCTCGACCCGGACACTCGGGTTGCGGTTCGGCCTCGAGCACGAGTCCAACGGCCAGGGGGGCGAGGCGTCGCGGAGCCTGAACGTGGCCTACCTGACCCCGGTGTTGAGCGTAGACGGGGTCGGGGGCGGACGGCTGCGGCTGGCGCCCAAGGTCTACGTCTATCTCGGCGACCTCTCCGACAACCCGGACATCGCCGACTACCGGGGCTGGGTCGACCTGCTGGTGGAGTGGATGCGCCCGGGAGGGTTCGGTGTGTCCGCCACCCTCCGCAAGGGAGCCGACTCGGGGTACGGCAGCGTCCAGCTCGACCTCTCCTACCCCCTCGACCGGCTTCTCGGCGGGAATCTCGAGGCCTACCTCCACCTCCAGGTCTTCAACGGCTGGGGCGAGACGCTGCGCACCTACGACCAGAAGCTCCCGTCACAGATCAGGATCGGCTTCATGGTGGTGCGCTGAGCGGCGGACCTGCTGTTTGAAGATATTTGGATATACGAATTTTCTGTTAGTGTTGTCCCAGAACTCCCTGCGGAGGACAGCATGGCCGACGAGCAGCGTACGGACCTGTATCCGCCCAAGGCCGACATCGCGGCAGGTGCCCACATCAGGAGCTTCGAGGAGTACCTCCGACTGTACCGGCTCTCGCTCGACGACCCGGAGACCTTCTGGTCCAAGCAGGCCGAGACCATCGACCTGGTTCCACCCCTGGGGCACGGTCTTCGACAGCGACTACGACAACGTCGACTTCGGGTGGTTCCTCGGCGGGCGACTCAACGCCTGCTACAACTGCGTCGACCGCCATCTCCACACCCGAGGCGACCAGGTCGCCATCATCTGGGCCAAGGACGAGCCCGGCGAGTACCAGCACATCACCTACCGCCAGCTCAAGCACGAGGTGAGCCGGGTCGCCAACGTGCTGCCGTCACCACGGCGTCCGCAAGGGCGATCGGGTGTGCATCTACATGCCGATGATCCCCGAGCTCGCCTACACCATGCTGGCCTGCGCACGGATCGGCGCGGTGCACTCGATCGTCTTCGGCGGCTTCAGCTCGGAGGCGATCCGCGATCGCATCCTCGACGCCGGGGCCAGGGTGGTGGTGACCGCCAACGAGGGTCTGCGCGGCGGGCGGCGCCTGCACCTCAAGGAGACCGTCGACCGCGCCGTCGACGGCCTCGACCTGGTCGAGACGGTGCTGGTGGCGCGACGCACCGACGCCGAGGTGACGATGCGGCCGGGTCGCGATTTCTGGCTCGACGAGGAGTGCCGCAAGCAGCGCTCGACCTGCACCTACGAGTGGATGGGCGCGGAGGACCCGCTGTTCATCCTCTACACCTCGGGATCGACGGGCAAGCCGAAGGGAGTGCTGCACACCACCGGCGGCTACATGGTCTACGCGGCGATGACCCACCAGCTGGTCTTCGACTACCACCCCGGCGACATCTACTTCTGCGCCGCCGACATCGGCTGGATCACCGGCCACTCCTACATCATCTACGGTCCGCTCGCCAACGGCGCCACCACCGTCATGTTCGAGTCGGTGCCGATCTATCCCGACGCCGGCCGCTACTGGCAGATCGTCGACGACCTCGGGGTCAACATCTTCTACACCGCGCCGACCGCGATCCGCGCCCTGATCCGGGCCGGCGACGAGTGGGTCACGAAGTACTCCCGCAGGTCGCTGCGCATCCTCGGCACGGTCGGCGAACCGATCAACCCCGACACCTGGCGGTGGTACCACGACGTGGTGGGCGACGGCCGCTGCCCGATCGTCGACACCTGGTGGCAGACCGAGACCGGCGGCATCCTGATGACGCCCGCTGCCGGGCGTCACGCCGCTCAAGCCGGGCTCGGCCACGTTGCCCTTCTTCGGCGTCAAGCCGCTGGTGGTGGACGACGACGGGCGATGTGCTCGACGGCAACGGCGTCTCGGGCAACCTGTGCATCGCGCAGGCCTGGCCGGGCCAGGCGCGCACCGTGTGGGGCGACCACGAGCGCTTCGGCGAGACCTACTTCACCCGCTTTCCCGGGCTCTACTTCACCGGCGACGGCTGCCGGCGCGACGAGGACGGCTACTACTGGATCACCGGCCGGGTCGACGACGTCATCAACGTCTCCGGTCATCGCCTCGGCACCGCCGAGGTCGAGAGCGCCCTGGTCGCCCACGAGGCGGTCGCCGAGGCGGCGGTGGTCGGCTTCCCGCACGAGATCAAGGGCCAGGGCATCTTCGCCTACGTCATCCTCAACCTCGAGGCCGAGGGCCAGGAGCCCCAGGAGCTGGTCGGCGCCCTCAAGGAGCAGGTCCGCCACGTCATCGGACCGATCGCGACCCCGGACGCGATCCTGATCGTGCCGGCGCTGCCCAAGACCCGTTCGGGCAAGATCATGCGCCGCATCCTGCGCCAGATCGCGGCCGCCGAGTACGGCGACCTGGGCAACGTCACCACCCTGGCCGACCCGTCGGTGGTGGAGGCGCTGATCGAGGCGCACAAAGAGCTGGTGAGCCAGAGCTGAGGCAACGCGGCGGGGCGGACGAGGGTCGATCCCGCCGGTGGCGTTCAGGCGCCGCCCAGCTCGGCCATCAGCTCCCGGACCGGCCCGTGGGCAAGGGCGTAGTTGAAGCCGAGCCCGTTGAACTCGGCGGCCTGGATGCAGGTCGCGAGCGCCTCGTCGTGGCGTCCGGATGCCAGCAGGGCGCGAGCTCGGGCCACCAGCACCCGAGGATCCTGCGGGTTGGCGCGCTCGAGCTCCGCCAGCGCGCCCTCCGTGTCGCCCCGGGCCAGTGCCACCAGGGCGGAAAGGTGGTGCGCCTGCCACTGCTCGAAGGCGACGCCCGAAGTCTCGGTGGCCGCCAGGTAGCGCGCCGCGGTGTCGGCGGCGGCGTCGACCTCGCCGCGGACCAGGAACACCCGGCCGAGATCGAAGTCGTGGTTGCGCCGGGCTGCCGCCTTGACCTCGTCGGTGGCGTTGGAGGCGTCGGAGACGGCCAGCCCCTCCTCGAACCGGGCGAGCGCGTCCTCGGCCCGCCCCATGGCGAGCAGCACGTTCGCCATCAGGTTCAGGTCGCCGGACGCCGCGGCCAGGTCGCCGGACGCCTCGGCGATCGCCTTCTGGCGTGCGAGCTCCCCGAGCGCGCCCTCGTGGTCGCCGAGGTGGAGACGAGAGACCGCGCCCTGGAAGCAGGCTGCGCGTCGCTCGCCGTCGTTGCGGGCCTTCGCCTCGAGCTCCGCGAGGGTCGCGCGGGCTCCGTCGCCGTCACCGAGCAGGGTCTGGTTGAGCGCGATGCCGACGAACGAGGCCACGAAGTGTGGGTTGCGCTCGAGCGCCTCGCGGTAGCGGGCGATCGACTCCTCGAAGCGGCCCATCTTCATCAGCAGCTCGGCGTAGGAGTCGTACGGGTTGGGCTCGGTGGGCACCAGCTCGACATAGCGCTGGAAGGCGGCCTCGGCGCCTGCGTAGTCGTTCTCGAAGCGGAGCGCGTAGCCGAGCTGGTTGTAGGGCTGCGAGAACGAGGGCTCGAGCTCGGTCGCACGTCGATAGCAGCTCGCCGCCTGCTGCCACTCCTGGCGGCCGAAGTAATAACCACCGAGGGCGTTGTGGGCCCTGGGGTCGTCCGGGAAGGCGGCCACCAGGGCGTCGAGCAGTGCCTTCTGCCGCGCCGGCTCGCCATTGACGGCGGCGGCGAAGGCCTCGATCTGGAGTCTCTCGCCCTCGCTGGCGCCGCCGGTGGCCGCCACCGCCCGCTCGAGGGAGGCGAAGAACTCCGCCGCGGTCGGCGAGGTGTTGGCCATGCCGAGGTGGGCGAGTGCGAAGCCCGGGTCGAGCTCGATCGCGCGCTCGAAGTGCGCCCGGGCGTCGGTGGCCCGCAGCGACTCGAGCAGGGCCCGCCCGTCGAGGTAGGCGGCTCGGGCCTCGGTGGAGGCGGTGGTGATCGGGATCGTGGTCGGCCCGGTCTGCTCGGCGGTCGGCGAGCAGGCGGCCGCAGCGACTGCCAGCATCACAGTCAGGAGCGTGGTTCCCTTCAACGGCATGGAGTCCTCCCCGGTGAGCGCACACATACCGCCACGGGGGACCATCCTCCCGTGGCAGGCCGAGGCTGCATCTCGCAGCATGAGTGGGCTCTCGAGTTCTACGGGGGAGGTGGTGGGGAGTTGCGGAAGGGGACCGGCGCCGGGCTCGGAGTGGGGGTCGCTGGGGAGGGCGGCGCGGTGCCGACCCAGACCACGATCTGGCGGCCGCCCACCTCGAGCGCGAAGCGGTGCGGCCGCTGGTCGGTGACGCTGACCGAAGACGGCGGGGCTTCCTGGGCTCGGCGAACGCCGGCGACGATCCCCGCGGCGACGCCGAGCACGACGACCATCGCGGCCGCCAGCAGAGTTTCGGCGCTCTTCACCGAAATCGCTCCGGGGCCCGCCGCAGGTGAGCCAGCGGCGGAACACCGCCGAGCGCGGCCACGACCACCAGCACGGCGACCTGGAGCGCGATCGAACCGGCGCTCGCGCGCCCCGCGAGACGGTCGGCCGCCAGCAGCAGGAGAGGACCGCCGTGCATGGCCAGGAGCCAGCAGACTCCGGACACGACCATGTGGACACGGTGACCGACCGCGGCCGCCAGAACGAACGCCGCGTGGCAGGGGATGATCGCCCCGAACCCGAGCAGCAGCCGCACGAGCGAGTCGCCGTCGCGGTCGATGAGAGCCCAGCGTCCGCCGTCGAGCCAGGTGTGGAGGGCGAACAGCCCGAGTGCGAGCAGCCAGACCGCCGCTGCCAGCACCAGGGCCTGCAGCCACACCGAGCACAGCCAGGTTCTGGACCGGATCGGCAGCACCGCGAGCGCGCGGGCGAAGTCACCCCGGCGGCCGCCGTGCTTGCCGGTCAGGGCCATGCCGATCAGCTCCGAGCCGAGCGGGCGCAGGCTGGCGATCAGGAGCGGGATCAGGACCAGCTCGGCGGCCACGAACAGCGCCAGCACGGGGAGCCGACCGTTCAGCTCGAGCACGAGGGCGGCCGCGAGCACCGTCGACGCGGCCAGGACCCAGGGTCCGAACAGCCGGAGCGGCTGCTCGAAGGTGTCCCGGATCAGCCGCTTCTCCGGCGCCAACCCCGGGCGTGCCCGCCGAGCCGAGCCCATCCGGGCTGTGAGCTGCAGCAGTCGAGCCGGCTCGCGGTCTCCCACCGCCAGGACCAGGACCAGGAGACCGAGGCTCGCCGCGAGCAGGCCGGGCGGGCTCGAGAGCCACCCGAGCTGCGCCGTGCCGCCGAGCACCACGGCGACCGCGAACGGCCGCACCATCGTCATTCCGGGCGAGCTGCTCGGGATGGTCCAGGCGGCCAGGGTCGGGATCAGAAGCAGCAGCGAGGCCAGCATCCTGGGCCCTGCCACCGAGAGGTCGCCATGACGGATGAGCAGCTCGAACGGGGCCCAGACCGCGACCGTGACCACTATCGCGACCGCCACCTCGGCCAGCGCCCGTGCCCGCAGCCCGACCGGGAGCGCCGGCAGGGCCCGGGTCACGAACGGCGTGCCGCCCGGTCCAGCCGTCGAGCGGCCGGCGACCAGCACCGCGGGGACCGCGGGCCACAACCACAGCCATCCGATCAGGTCGAGAGACTCCGCCGCGCCGGCTCCGCCGTCGACGACGTGCAGCCCGAACGCGATCGTTGGAGTCAGCGCCGCGGCGAGGCCGAAGCCGAGCATCAGCACCGCCGACTCGGGGTCGGTGGCCACCGCCCGGAGCCGGACCAGCAGGTGGCGCCAGCAGCCGGCGAGTGCGTCCCTCATCCCGCCGCTCCCCAGGCGACCAGCGCCTCCTCGAGGGTGCGGTCCTCACCGACCAGCGCGTCGGTCGGTCCCTCGGCCACCACCTCGCCGGCGTTCAGCACCAGCAGGCGGTCGGCGACCCGCTCGACGTCGGCCAGCATGTGTGAGCTGACGATCACGCTCCGCTCGGGGTCGCCGACCACCTCGAGCACGCTCTCGAGCAGGGCCCGTCTGCCCCCGACGTCGAGCCCGGTCGCGGGCTCGTCGAGCACCAGCACGGCAGGCCGGAAGGCCATCGCGGTGACCAGGCGCAGCCGGGTGCCCTGGCCCTTGGAGAGCTGGTGGGCCTTGGCTCGCGGGTCGAGGCGGAATCTCGCCAGGAGCTCTTCGACCAGGCCCGCGTCCCAGCTCGGGTAGTAGCCCGAGAGCAGCCGCAGCAGCCGGTCGGTTCGCTGGACCAGAACCGGCATGTCGTCGGTCATGAAGCCGAGCCGGCTGCGGACCGCGACCGGCTCCAGCCAGGGGTCGCAGCCGAAGACCCTGACCGTGCCCGAGGTGGGTCGGCGCAGGCCGGCGAGGGTCTCGAGCAGGGTCGTCTTGCCGGCGCCGTTGGGACCGACGACTCCGATCACCTCGCCCCTGCCGACCCGCCACGACGGTACCCGGAGCGTGAAGCCGTTGCGCCGCACCATCAGGTCACGAAGCTCGATGTGGTCAGCTGCGGCCATCGTCTGTCCTCCCTTGAGCCAGCGCGTCGTCCACCAGGCGGCGGATCGCTCCGTCGTCGACGCCGAGCCGACGCGCCCGGTCGACCGCGTCCTCGAGCCCCCCGCGCGCCTCGGCGAGTGCCTGCTCGCGTGTCGCCATCTCGACCTCCTCTGCGACGAAGGTGCCGCTGCCCTGGCGCCGGACCAGGAGGCCCGCGGCCTCGAGGTCGGCGTAGGCGCGGCGGGTGGTGATGAGGGAGACCAGGAGCTGCCCGGCGAGCTCGCGCACCGAGGGCAGCTGGATCCCGGGGGCGAGCCGGCCGGACCGGATCAGCTCGGCCACCTGGTCGACGATCTGGCGGTAGTAGGGCACCCCGCTGGCGTCTGAGAGTCGGAGTGGGAGCTGGTCCACGTTGTGTCCTCCGCTGTGTATACAGTAATACACACAAGCACAGTTGTCAAGGCCTGGCCCGAGGAGCTTGGAAAGCGAACGGACACCGGCCTGCGGAGGGCGACGGCCTCGCCGCCGGCGGGGTCGAACGGCTCCTGCTCCCGCGGTCGAACCGGCGGACCCCGATGCTCCTCGCCCTCGTCTGAGGGCTCGTTCCGGGTACCTTCCGGGCAGCCCCCGCCGCAACCGTGTACCATCGCGAGGGCGAGCATCGCGGACCGGGAAGGCGGGAGCGCCCGTGGCAAGTGTCGACCAGCAGCTGGTGGCGGTGATCATGGCAGGGGGAGCCGGAACCCGCTTCTGGCCCCTGTCCACCCCCACGCGTCCGAAGCAGTTCCTGGCCCTGTTCGGCGACCGCTCACTGCTGCGGCTCTCGTTCGAGCGCCTCGCCGGCCTGGTGCCTCCGGAGCGCACCCTGGTCCTGACCAACGCCAGCTTCGTACCCCTGGTTCGGGAGCAGCTGCCCGAGCTGCCCGCGGCCAACGTGATCGGGGAGCCGGAACGGCGCGACACCGCTGCCGCGGTCGCGCTCGGCGCCCTGCTGGTCCGCCGTCGCTTCGCCGACCCGCTCGTGCTGACCGTGACCGCCGACCACCTGATCGACCCGGTCGAGACCTTCCACCGCACCGCGCGCTCCGCGGCCCGGGCGGCCGCCGACACCGGCGCCCTCTACACCTTCGGGGTGATCCCGACCAATCCTTCGACCGCATACGGCTACCTCGAGCTCGGCGAGCGGATCGACACCGACGACGGGGTCGACCACTTCCGTCTCGCCTGCTTCCACGAGAAGCCCAACCCCATGACCGCACGAACCTACATGATGGCCGGGACCTACCTGTGGAACTCGGGCATGTTCGTGTGGCGAGCCGAGGCCATCCTCGACGAGCTCGGCAGGCAGCTTCCGGCGCACCTGGCCGCGTTGTCTCCGGCGGTTGCGGCCGACGGCACGCCGGCCTGGGAGGCGGCCCTCGCCGCCGCCTTCGCGCCCCTCGAGCGGACCTCGATCGACTACGCCGTGATGGAGCACGCACGCGACGTGCGCTGCGTCCGGGCGCCGTTCGAGTGGTCCGACGTCGGCGGCTGGCTGGCCGTCGGCGACCGGCTGCCCGCCGACCCCGACGGCAACCGGGTCCGCGGCAGCCTGGTCTGCCTCGACGCCGCCGACAACCTGGTCTTCGCGTCCGATCCCGAGGAGCAGGTCGCCCTGATCGGGGTCAGAGGGCTGGTCGTCGTGCGCGCCGGCCGACGGACGCTCATCGTGCCCGCCGACCGCGCCGAGGAGGTCAAGGAGCTGGTCCGCCGCCTCGAGCCCTGATCCCGGTCAGCCGGGTTCGTCGCAGGTCACGCGGTCCCGCCCGCCGGTCTTGCTGGCGTACATGAGCTGGTCGGCGCGCGCCACCAGGTCGGCGGCGGTGTCGCCCGACCGCACCGCGGTGGCTCCGATCGAGACGGTCACCGCGACCCGCACACCTTCGTGGCGGATCCGCGCGGACGCGACCAGGCGCCGCAGACGGTCGAAGGCGGCTGTCAGGTCCCCCGCCACGGTCGGGAAGCCGAGCACCACGACGAACTCCTCGCCCCCCCAGCGTGCGACGATGTCGGAGCCCCTCACCGCCCGGCGCAGAGTCTGGGCGACCAGACGCAGCACCTCGTCGCCGGTCGCGTGCCCGAGGGAGTCGTTGACCGCCTTGAAGTGGTCGATGTCGACGAAGCCGACTGCGAACCCCCACCCGTAGCGCTGGTAGGCGTCGAAGCGACCCCCCAGCTCGCTCTCGATGAAGCGCCGGTTGCCGATCCCGGTCAGCGGGTCGAGCAGCGAGGCCGCGCGCAGCCGCTCCACCTCCTCCTCGGCGGCCACCGCCGCGGAGTCGTCGGTGAAGATCTCGACCGCGCCGACCACTTCGCCCGAGGGCTCTCGGATCGGCGCGATCCGAGTCCGCACCGGGACCCGGTGGCCGTCGGCATGGCGCAGGTAGACCCGCGCCTCGAGCGGGCGGCCGGTGCGCATGACCGCGAGCGCCGGGCAGCTGTCGCGGCCGCACAGCGGGTTGCCGTCGAGGTCGACGTGGGCGAGCAGGTTGTTTGCGCAGGTCTGGCCGACGGCCACGTCCCGCGGGTGACCGGTGATCCGCTCCGCCCCGTGGTTCCAGTAGCTGATCATCCGCTCCCGGTCGACCAGGTAGACCCCGTCGTAGAGGCTGTCGACCAGCTCGCGGTAGAAGGTCTCGTCGGCCATCGTCCGTTCCCTTCGGTCGAACCACAGTGTACCGCCCGGCGTAGAATGCTCGGGCGCACGGCTCGGGCCGTCGCGCGCAATTGGAGGTGACCATGCACCGCCCGTTCGTCCTGCTCTCGGTGGCGCTGATGCTCGTCGGCTGCGCCACCACCACCGTGACCCGGGTGCCGGCCGAGGAGCAGATCGATCTCTCCGGCCGCTGGAACGACGTCGACAGCCAGCAGGCCGCACGCGACCTGGTGGACCAGTCCCTGGCCACGCCGTGGGTCGAGAACCACCTCGAGGACCATGGCCGGCGGCCGACCCTGATCATCGGCGACCTCCGCAACAAGACCCCGGAGCACATCCCGGTGAAGACCCTGGTAGCGGACCTCGAGCGCTCCTTCATCAACTCGGGCCGGGTCACCGTGGTGGCCTCGGCCGAGGAGCGGGAAGGAGTGCGCGCCGAGCGCGAGGACCAGCAGCAGTACGCCTCCGAGGAGTCCATGAAGCGGTGGGGGGCCGAGCGCGGCGCCGACTACATGCTGCTCGGCGAGATCAACGCGATCTTCGACCGCGAAGGCAAAGACGAGGTCAAGTACTACCAGGTGGACAGCTACCTGGTCGACCTCGAAACCAACGTCAAGGTCTGGACCGGCTCGACCCGGATCAAGAAGTTCGTCGGCCGGTCTGCGTATCGCCCCTGACGAAACGGTTGCAGCCGGAATGAACCTGACGAGCAGGCTGCGCGCGGCCGCGGTGGTGGTCGTGCTGGCGTCGGCGGTCAGCGGCTGCGTCAGCACCACTCCGCCCGAGCTCAGTGTCCGGCCGGCGCTCTCGCGGGGCGACTGGGACGAAGCGCTCGCCGTCGCCGGCGGCGACCGGCGCGCCCGGGACCGGCTGCTGGCGCTGCTCGAGCGCGGCCACGTGCTCCACTACGCCGGCCGCTTCGAGGAGTCGAACCGGGCCTTTCAGGACGCCGAGGACCTCGCCGATGCCCTGTACTCGAAGAGCGTCTCGCAGGCGGCGCTGTCGCTGGTCACCAACGACCTCACCATCGACTACCGCGGGAGACCGTTCGAGCTCGCGATGGTGCCCTACTACCGGGCGTTCAACTACATCTCCCTGGGCGACCGCGAGGGCGCCGCAGTCGAGGCCCGCAAGGCCACGCTGACCCTCGCGCGCGCGGTCGAGGCGACCCTCGGCGAGCTCGACGAGAACCATCGGACCGACGCCGCCCGGCTCGCCGACAACCCCCTGCTGCACTGGCTCGCGGGGATGCTCTACGAGTGGAACGGCGAGCCCAACGACGCCTTCATCGCCTACCGCAACGCCGCCCGGGCCTGGTCGGCGACCCGCGGCCTGGTCGCCCTCGAGCCGCCGCTGCCGCTCGCCCGGGACCTCGAGCGCAGCACGCGCCGGCTCGGCTTCGCCGCCGAGCTCGACCAGCTGCGCGGAGAGCTCCCCGAGCTCTTCGCCGGGCAGGAGCCAGGTCCACGCGACGGCTCCGGGCAGGTCGTGCTGCTGGTCGAGCGCGGCTTCGTCGCCCACCGCGAGCAGGTCACCCTCAACCTCCCGATTCTCGCCGGCGACCGCTTCGCCTCGGACGACGACTGGGCGGCGGCGATCGCCCTCCGCGTGGGTCCCGGCTGGGTGGTGCCGTCGTCGAGCCGGATCCGCTACTGGCTGACCGTCGCGGTCCCCCAGATGGCCCCGCCGGCGCCGCGCGGGGCGGCGTCGGCGCGGTTGGCGGTCGCGGGCGGTGCCGCGGCCGAGACCCTGCGGGTCGACGATCTCGACCGGCGAGCCCTGGCCGCCTTCGAGGCGGAGTGGCCGAAGATCCTGGTCAAGACCATCGCCCGCGGGCTCGCCAAGTATGCGGCCACCCGCGCGGCGGAGAAGGAGAACGAGATCGCCGGCCTGCTGGTGAACCTGTTCGGGGTCCTCACCGAGGCCGCCGACACCCGCTGCTGGACCACCCTGCCGAGCGAGATCGGGATCGCCCGGCTCGAGCTGCCCCCCGGCCGCTGGGACCTCACCGTGGAGTACCGCGATCGCGCCGGGCGGGTGATCGACGTCGAGACCCTGTCCGGGGTCGCGGTCACCGCCGGCGGCTGGACCTTCCTCAACCGCCGCCTGTTCTGACGGCGGGATAATGGACGCTCGTGAGGGGAGGGCGGGTCGATGTACGCCTTCGAGCGGGACGCGTATCTAACCGAGCTCGAGACGGCTGTGGTCGAGGCCGGAGTCGACGATGACGGCCGGCCGTGGGCGGTGTGCGCCGACACCCTCTTCTACCCCGAGGGCGGCGGCCAGCCCGCCGACCGGGGCACGCTCGCAGGGATCGAGGTCGTCGATGTGCAGTGGGTCGACCGACGGGTCGTGCACACGCTCGCGGCGCCGGTCGGACCCGGAGCCGTCTACCAGAGCCTCGACCGGGAGAGACGTCTCGACCACATGCAGCAGCACTCGGCCCAGCACCTGCTGACCGCGGTCGCCCTCGCCCGCTTCGGCTGGCCGACCACCGCATTCCACCTCGGCCCCGAGCTGAGCGACGTCGAGCTCGACATGGCCGAGCTCGGTCCGCAGCGTCTTGCAGCGCTCGAGGACGCGGTCGCGGCCGAGGTGTGCGCGGGCCACCCCGTCACCGCTCGCCGGGTCAACCCGGAGCAGTACGCCGAGCTGCCGGTTCGATCTCGGGGCCTTCCCGAGGGCCACGCCGGCGAGATCCGGCTGGTGGAGATCGCCGGCGTCGACCTCAACACCTGCGGCGGCACCCACGTCCGTTCGACCGCCGAGCTCGCCCCCGTGTGCCTGGTCGGAACCGAGCGGCTGCGCGGCGGCACCCGGGTGTTCTTCGTTGCGGGCGGCCGCGCGCGTCGGCGGATGGCCGCCCACGAGGCCCGCAACCTCAGGCTGCGGGAGCTGCTCGGGGCGCCCGACGCCGAGCTGGTCGCGCTCACCGAGCTGCGCGAAAACCAGCTCCGGGACGCGCGCCGGACGGTCAAGCGATTCGCGGGCGAGCTCGCCCGCGCGGAGGCCGCCGCCCTGTCGGTGAGACCCGGCACCGTGCTCGACGGGCACTGGCCGGACCAGGACGCCGGCTTCCTGGTCGAGCTCGGACGCCGGCTGGCCGAGATCGCGCCCGACCGTGCCGCCCTGCTCACAGCGGGTGAGGACCCGGATGGCGCCTTCGTCCTCGTCGCCGGAGCCGCGAGCGGTCTCGACCTGGCCGCGCTCGGGCCGCGGGTGGCCGAAGCCCTCGGCGGCCGCGGCGGCGGCCGACCGCCCCTCTTCCAGGGCAAGGCGACCCGCCTCGCCGCCCGCGCGGCCGCCCTCGCGATCCTCGAGCCGGAGATCTAACCACAGAGCAACCGTGTTCGCTGGCACGGAGACACAGAGCATCACAGAGCCGCCCACCCACCCACAACACCGGGTTCGGGCCCGCGCTCCGGCCCGAGCCTGAGACAGCATTTGGGAGGGTGGGCGGCTCTCTGTGTGTCCTCTCTGTGCTTCTGTGTCTCTGTGGTGAGACTCACGCACGCTGAACGGCGCGGGCGACGGCGTCCGGGGTGGGGTCGACGGGTTCGGGCAGGCGCACCGCCCGCGAGGCGGCGGCGATGTCCTTGAGACCGGACCCGGTGACCAGCAGCACCACCCGCTCGTCGCGGTCGACGAGGCCCGCCTCGAGGGCCGCCTCGAGGCCCGGCAGCACCGCCGCGGCCGCCGGCTCGGCGAAGACACCGGTGAGCCCGGCGAGGCGGGCGATGGCCGCGACGATTGCCTCGTCCGACACCTCCACGCCGCTGCCCCGGGATCGCCGGACCTCGGCCAGGCAGAGGCGGGCGTTGCGGGGGACGTCCACCACCAGGCTGTCGGCCACGCTGGCGGCGTCGATCCGCTCGGCGCTCGGCGCCCCGCGCGTGAGCGCCCGCACCAGCGCCGCAGAGCCCTCGGGTTGGACCAGGATCAGGCGCGGCAGGCGCTCGAGCAGCCCTGCCGCGACGAGGTCGGCGAAACCCTTCGCGACCCCGGCTGCGATCACCCCGTCGCCGGCTGGCACCACGACCGCGTCCGGGGCTTCCGGGACGAGGTCGGCCGCGACCTCGAGCGCGAGGGTCTTCTTGCCTTCGACGGTGTACGGGTTGAGCGCGGTGTTGCGGCAGGTCCAGCCGAAGCGCTCGGCGGCCTCGGCGGCGAGCTCGTAGGCCTGGTCGTAGCTGCCCTCGACCGGCACCACGGTGGCTCCGTAGGCGGCCATCTGGACCAGCTTCGCCGGCGGCGCCGCGGCCGGCACCAGCACCACCGCCCGCACTCCCGCTGCGGCGGCCACCGCCGCCAGGGCGGTGGCGGCGTTGCCGGTGGAGGCGGTGATGACGGTGCCCCGGCCGTGCTCCAGGGCCTTCGCGACCACCAGCAGCGACGCTCGGTCCTTGGTCGAGCCAGACGGGTTGCGGGTGTCGTCCTTGAGCCACAGGCGCGGCATGCGGAGCGACCGCCGCAGCCGCGGCGCTGCGCAGAGCGGGGTGCCGCCGACCGCCAGCGGGGCCAGCGACCCGGGACCCTCGATCGGCCACCAGGCGGCGAGGGCGTCGTGGTCGGCGAAGCCGCGTTCGGGCCACGCCGTCGGCGGGGCCTCGAGCTCGACGCTGAGCACGCCGCGGATCTCGCCGCCCGGCTCCCGAGCCGGGCCGCACACCGGGCAGACCAGCAGCTCGGCCGAGGCGTCGTGGCGGCGCCCGCACTCGGTGCAGACCAGGGTGAAGCCGGCCATCACCCCATGGTCAGCGCCATCAGCGCCTTCTGCACGTGGAGCCGGTTCTCGGCCTGGTCGTAGACCACCGACTGCGGGCCGTCGATGATCTCGTCGGTGACCTCGCGGCCGCGGTCGGCGGGCAGGGGGTGCATGTAGATCATCGACCGCTTGCCGAGCGCCATCCGATCGGCGTCGCACCGCCACTCGGGGTAGCGGGCGATGAGCTCGATGCCTTCGCGGGTGTCGCGGGTGGTGAGCAGCGGCCCCCACGACTTCGGGATCACCACGTCGGCGTCGGCGAACGCGTCCTCGAAGCGGTTGCTGATCTCGAACCTCGCGCCGGCTTCCTCGGCGTTGGCCCTCGCCTGCTCCTCGATCTCGGGCATGAGCCTGAACTCGGGCGGGTAGGCGAGGGTCACGTCGAGGCCGAAGCGGGGCATCATCAGGATCAGGCTCTGGGGCACCGAGAGCGGGCGCACGTAGTTGGGCGCCGAGGTCCAGGCGACGCCGAGCTTGAGCCCGCGGGTGCGGCCGTGCTTCTCGCGGATGGTCAGCAGATCGGCCAGGATCTGGCACGGGTGGTAGACGTCGCACTGCATGTTGAGCACCGGCACCGAGGCGTAGCGGGCGACCTCACGCAGGTAGTCGTTGCCCTGGCCGAAGGCGCAGTGGCGGATCGCGATCCCCTCGCCGTAGCGCGACAGGACGTTCGCGGTGTCGCGGGCGTTCTCGCCGTGGGAGATCTGCATCTTGTCCGGCGACAGGTAGATCGCGTGGCCGCCGAGCTGGGTCATCCCGGTCTCGAACGAGTTGCGGGTGCGGGTCGAGGCGTCGAAGAAGATCATGTACAGGGTCTTCGCCTCGAGCAGCCTGTGGGGCCGGCCGACCGCCTTGGCCAGCTTGAGCTCGGCCGCCAGCGTGAGCGCCGTCTCCAGCTCCTCGACCGTCCACTCCTGGGTGGTGATGAAGTGCTTGCCTTTCAGCCGAGTCTGCATCGCGAACTCCCTCGTCGGAGATTGAACCACAGAGACACAGAGACACAGAGCCGCACAGAGATGAGGCCGATGGCCATCTCAAAGTGCCAGCCGGTGAATGCCCTGCCTGATGGCGGGGACGTTGAAGTTGATCGGCAGGCCGAGCCGGTGGCCCGAGAGCTTCAGATATGTGAGGACCTGGGCAAGATGGACCGGAAGCACGGCATCGACGGTCTTGAGCTCTGTGGTTCATTTTCCGAGCCTCGTGCCCAAGGCGGCGGGGATGAGGGCGTAGACGGCGGTGGCTCGGATGAGGTCGGCGACGGCGACCCTCTCGTCGGTGGTGTGGGCGAGCTCCTCGCGGCCGGGGGCGAAGCCGACGGTCGGGATGCCGAGCCGGCCCATGGTCGCGACGCCGTTGGTCGAGAAGGTCCACACCCCGAGCCGGGGCGGCGCGCCGAGCACCTTTGCCGCGGCCTGGGCGACCCCCTCGACCAGCGGGTGGTCGGCCTCGAGCAGCCACGTCGGGTAGGCCTCCTCGAGCTCCACCTCGACCCCGCGCCAGGAGCGGCCGCGGGAGTGCAGCAGACTCACCTCGCAGTCGCCGATCCCGGGCAGGGAGCGGATCTCCTCGAGCGCAGACTGCGGGCTCTCGCCCACCGTCAGCCGCCGGTCGAGCACCAGACGGGCGCGGTCCGGCACCGCGTTCAGCGAGGCGGTGGTGCACTCCACGAAGCTGACCGTCACCGTGCCCTTGCCCAGCACCGCGTGGCGGGGCAGCCGGTGGTGGAGGGCGTCGACGTCGAGCGCCACCCGTGCGACCTTGGTGACCGCGTTGACCCCGCGGTCGCAGTGGGCGCCGTGGGCGGAGACCCCGTGCGCGACCACCTCGATCCCCATCCGGCCCCGGTGGCCGCGGTAGACCGCCAGGTCGGTGGGCTCACCGAGCACGACCGCGTCGGGACGCACGCCTTCGCGCTCGATCAGCCACTGGAGCGGGAAGCCGTCGAAGGCCTCCTCCATCACCGACGCGACAACGTAGAGGGTCACGCCGTCGAGCAGGCCGCGGTCGGCCGCCAGCCGCGCGCCCCACGGCATCGTCGCGACCGCGGGCAACTCGTCGACCGCGCCGCGGCCCCAGACCTCGCCCGCCTCCAGCTTGCCCCGGAAGGGGTCGTGGGCCCAGGCCGAAGGGTCGCCCACCCCGACACAGTCGACGTGGCCGTCCATCAGCACCGTGACCGGTCCCGAGCCGATCCGACCCACCACGCTGCCGAGGCCGTCGAAGCGGGCTTCGTCGAAGCCGAGCTTCTCGTACTCGGCGAGCACCCGGGCACAGCGCTCTCCCTCGCGTCCGCTCTCGGCGGGAATCGCGATCATGTCGCGCAGGAAACGGACGATCTCGCCCTCGTGGCGGGCGGCGTCCGCGATCAGGCCGTGGCCGGGGTCGTGGCTCATGGGCGGCTCCCGGTGGCGACGCCGGCGTCGCGGTTGAAGGCCACGATCTCGGCGTCGAAGCGGTCGGCGCCGGCCTGCACCTCGCGCCAGAACCCGGGTCGCCAGAGCGCCTCGAGCTCCTCGACGGTGCGTCCCTGCTGCTCGACCCAGGTGAAGTACTTGAGATTGTGAATCGCCTTGCGGTCGTGGTAGCCGAGCTCCCGGTAGTGGTCCGTGGTGGCGCCCCACAGGTGGCGCTCGAGGTCGACCACGGCGTCGAGCTCGCGGTAGGGGCCGCGCTGGGCGTCGAGCTCGGCGAGCCGGGTGCGGTAGAGGTCGACGGAGTCGGTGAAGCTGGTCAGGATCATGTCGTCGCCGTCGAGCTCGAACCAGCGCGCGGTCTTGATCGCGGCGAGCAGGTTGCAGAGGCTCGAGATGCCGAGCAGCGGCAGGCGGCGGACGACCGCCTCCGGAACACCCCGCCCGATGAGCGCCTCGCTCCCGGCGGGCTCGTTGACCAGCCGCAGCAGGCGCAGGGTGGCCTCGTCGTCGATCGCGGTCACCGCGTCGGTGTTCCTGACGTTGTGGATCCACGGCACGTGCTTGTCGCCGATGCCCTCGATGCGGTGGCCCCCGAAGCCGCAGGCGAGCAGGGTCGGGCACTGGAGGGCCTCGGCCGCGACCACCCGGCAGCCCGGGTGGTCGTCCCTGAGCCGATCACCGGCCGCGAGGGTGCCGGCCGACCCGGTCGCCGACACCCAGGCCGCGAGCCGCGTCCGGGGTCCGGCGAGGCGGGCGAAGACCTCGTTCACGGCCGGGCCGGTCACCGCGTGGTGCCACAGGTAGTTACCGAGCTCCTCGAACTGGTTGAAGACCACCACGTCGGGGCGGGTTCGCTTGAGCTCCCAGCAGGCGTCGAAGATCTCCTTGACGTTCGACTCGCAGCCCGGCGTGGCGAGGATCTCGGCGCCGATCGAAGCCAGCCACTCGAACCGCTCGCGGCTCATCTCCTCGGGCAGGATCGCGAGCGAGCGGCAGCCCAGCAGGGCGGAGTCGAAGGCGCCGCCGCGGCAGTAGTTGCCGGTCGAGGGCCAGACCGCGACCTGGGTGGTGGGGTCGAAGGCGCCGGTCACAAGGCGCGGCGCCAGGCACCCGAAGGCGGCCCCTACCTTGTGCGCGCCGGTCGGGAAGTGGCGGCCCACCAGGCCCACGATCCGGGCCTCGACCCCGGTCAGCTCGGGCGGCAGCTCGACCGCGTCGACCGGGCCGAAGCCGCCGGCGCCCGGGTCGTTGTGCCAGGTGATCCGGTACAGGTTGAGCGGGTCGACCGCGTTCGGGTCGACCGACGACAGGCGGGTCCGCACTGCCTCGGGAGCTGTGGTCGGGTCGCGCTGCTCGGCCAGGGTGGGGATCACGATGCCGCGTTCGCGGCAGCGCTCGAGGGCATGATCGCGTGCACGTCTCATCTCGGAGGACACCGGCACCTCCAGGTCGCGATCCTACACCGAGGATCTTCGAGGGCATAGGCCCCGGTCGCGGTGCCGGGGCTCGAGCGGCGTCCCGGCCTATGCCCTCGACGATCCCGTGATTCGCTTCGCGAACCCCACGCCTGGGTTCGTCGCGGTCGGCTGAGCAGGCTCGAGCCGGGCGGGTCGTTGCGAGGGGTGAACGGGACAGAAAGTCCTGTAAAGTTGGAGGTGGAGGACCAGATGGAATCTCGACGGGCTCTGCTGACCGACGCGCAGCTGCGCGCCGAGGTCGAGCGCTGCCTCGGTTGCGAAACCCGGCCGTGCCGGGGCGGATGCCCGGTGAGCTGCTCCCCGGGCGACTTCCTGATGGCGGTGAGGGGCGGCGAGCCCGAGGACTTCCGCCGGGCCGCAGCCATCGTCATGCGCTCCAACCCCCTGGGCGGGGTGTGCGGGATGGTCTGCCCCGACACCCACTGCATGGCGGAGTGCTCCCGGGCCGCCCTCGACGCGCCGATCGACATCCCCGCGGTCCAGGCGACCATCGTCGCCCGGGCCCGCGAGCTCGGGGTGATGCCGTCGTTCCCGGTTCCGGTGCCACCCTCCGGCCGGCGGGTCGCGGTGGTCGGAGGCGGCCCTGCCGGTCTCGGCGCCGCCGCGTCGCTGGCCCAGCGCGGCCACGTGGTGACCGTCTTCGAGCCTGCCCGCGAGGGCGGCATGGCGACCTCGATCCCCGACTTCCGACTGACCCGGGAGATGCTCGCGGCCGACCTCGCCTTCGTGCACTCCCTCGGCGACGTGCGACCCGTGACCGAGCGGGTCGACGACCCCTGGACGTTGCTCGAGGAGGGCTTCGACGCCGTCGTCGTGGCGACCGGGCGCGGCCGGCCGATCCGGCTCGGGGTTCCCGGCGAGGAGGCCGCGGTGGTCGGGCTCGAGCTGCTCGCCGAGCCGGACCGCTTCGGGCTCGAGGGCCGGCGGGTCGCGGTGGTCGGCGGTGGCGCGGTGGCGGTGGACTGCGCCCTGGTGGCGCGGCGGCTGGGGGCGACCTCGGTCGAGCTGGTCGCCCTCGAGGCATTGGCCGAGCTGCCGCTGACCGAGGCCGAGCGACGCGCAGTGGAGATCGCCGGAGTCGAGGTCACGGGCCGGACCCGGGTGACCGCGATCCGGCTCGAGCACGGCAGCGTCGCGGGGATCGAAACCGTGCGCGTTCGGCTGCCGGAGGGCACGCCGTTCGAACCGTCGGCGATCCGCGACGTCGACGGCAGCACCCAGCTCCGTCCGGACATCGACGCGGTGGTGGTGGCGATCGGCTCGGTTCCGACCGGGGCCGCCGAGGGCGGAGCCCGGATCGTGGTCGCCGGCGACTCGGTCAACGGGCCGACCACCGTGGTCGAGGCGGTCGCCGCCGGCACCAACGCCGCCGCGGCAGTCGAGGCCCTGCTCGCCGGCCGGCCGCGTCCCGAGCCCGAGCGGCAGGTCAAGAGCTGCGGCGTGCTGCCGGGATGGAGCCTCGAGCCGGTGGCGCTCGAGTGCGACTTCTTCGGCCGCACGATCCGCTCGCCCCTGCTGCTGTCGGCGGCGCCCCCCACCGACGGTCTCGAGCAGATGCGCCGCGCGTACCGCGCCGGCTGGGCCGGGGGCGTGCTCAAGACCGCCTTCCGTGGCGTGCCGATCCACATCCCGGCCGAGTACATGGTGACCTTCTCCCGCGACACCTACGGCAACTGCGACAACGTCTCCGGGCACTCCCTCGACCGGGTCTGCCGCGAGATCGAGATCCTGCGCCGGGAGTTCCCCGACCGGCTCACACTCGCCTCCACCGGAGGCCCGGTGTCCGGCGACGACGCCGGTGACTCGGCGGTCTGGCAGGCCAACACCCGGCTGCTGGAGTCGGCCGGCGCGGACGGCATCGAGTACAGCCTGTCCTGCCCCCAGGGCGGTGACGGTACCCGGGGCGACATCGTGTCCCAGGACCCGGAGCTCACCGCGCGGGTGGTCGAGTGGGTGCTGGCCGCCGGCGATCCCGGGGTGCCGAAGCTGTTCAAGCTCACCGCCGCGGTGACGGCGATCGTCCCGGTGGTGGCCGCGGTGCGAGCGGTGCTCGAGCGCCACCCGGCGGCGAAGGCCGGGATCACCCTCGCCAACACCTTCCCCTCGCTGGCCTTCAGGCCCCGTCCGGACGCACCCTGGGAGGAGGGCGTGATCGTCGGCATGTCGGGCGCCGGGGTGCTGCCGATCACCGCCCTCGCGGTCGCGCGGGCGGCCCCGGTCGGGGTGCCGATCTCCGCCAACGGCGGCGTCATGTCGGCCCGGGACGCGGCCCACCTGCTCGCCCTGGGGGCGGCGAACGTGCAGGTCTGCACCGCCGTGCTGCGCTGGGGCTACGGGGTGGTCGACGACCTCCACTCGGGCCTCTCTCACCTGCTCGAGGCCCGCGGCCTCGACTCGGTGGCCGAGCTGATCGGCCGTGCCCTGCCCGACCCGATCACCGGCTTCGAGGCCCTCGCGTCGGCGAAGCCGGTGTCCGACGTCGACCGGCTGCTCTGCCTGCACTGCGGCAACTGCACCCGCTGCCCCTACCTGGCGATCGAGCTCGACGACCAGCTCATCCCACGCACCGACCCGGCGCGCTGCATCGGCTGCTCGCTGTGCGCGAAGCGCTGCCCGTCGGGCGCGCTCGCGATGCGGCCGCGCACGGCAGCCGAGGCGGCGATGCTCGAGGAGGCTTGAGTGGCCGCCCCCGGCCGGCTGGTGGTCCGCCGCGGTACGGTGGTGACACTGGGCAGCCCCTGCGAGGTGCTGGCCGACCACGCCGTCGTCTGCGAGGACGGTCGGATCACCCGCGTGGTCCCCGACCGTGAGGCGGTCGGCCTCGGCGGACGCGAGCTCGAGGCCCGCGGGCGGGTCGTCATGCCGGGCCTGGTCAACGCCCACATGCACTTCTACTCGACCCTGGTGCGCGGCTTCGGTGGCGCCGAGCCGTCCCGCGACTTCGTCGAGGTGCTGCGCCACCTGTGGTGGCGCCTCGACCGCGCCCTCGATCTCGAGGACTGCCGGGTCTCGGCGCTCGTCGCCCTGGTGGACGCCGTGCGCCACGGCACCACCACCCTGGTCGACCACCACGCCAGCCCGGGCGCAGTCCAGGGCTCGCTCGGGGTGCTCGCCGACGCCGTGCGCTCGGTCGGGCTCAGGGCCTGCCTGTGCTACGAGGTCTCCGACCGCGACGGTTCCGACGTGCGCGACGCCGGCCTGGCGGAGAACGCGGCCTTCATGCGTCGCTGCCGCGACGCCCCGGAGCCCCTGCTGCGCGGCCTGGTCGGGCTCCATGCCTCGTTCACCCTTTCCGACGCGACTCTCGAGCGGGCCGCCGGGATCGCGGCCGAGCACGGCGTCGGCGTGCACGTGCACGTCGCCGAGTCGGCCGCCGACCAGGCGCACTGCCTCGCCGAGCACGGCTGCCGGGTGGTCGAGCGCTTCGATCGTCACCGCCTGCTGGGTCCCTCGAGCGTCGCGGCCCACGGCGTGCACCTCGAGCCCGGGGAGATCGAGCTGCTCGCCGAGAGCGGTGCCGCCCTGGTCCACAACCCGCAGTCCAACATGAACAATGCGGTCGGGGTGGCCGACCTGCCGGCGATGGCCGCGGCCGGGGTCCTGGTGGGCCTCGGAACCGACGCGATGACGGTCGACATGCGCGAGGAGCTGCGCGCTGCGGTGTGGAGCCAGCGCCTCGCCCGCCGCGACCCGGGGGCCGGGTTCGGCGAGGCGTTCACGGCGCTCACCGTCGGGAACCCCACGATTGCCACCCGGCTCTGGCCCGGGGGGGTCGGCGAGCTGCGCGAAGGGCGGGCCGCCGACCTGATCGTGCTCGGCTACGACCCGCCGACCGCCTTCGACGCCGCCACCTTCGCCGGCCACCTGGTGTTCGGGATGGCGCTCGCGCCGGTGGTCACGACCGTGGTTGCGGGTCGCGTGCTGATGGCCGAGGGCCGGCTCGAGCTCGACCTCGATCCCGCCGAGGTGGCCGCCCGAGCGAGAGAACGAGCCGCCGCCCTCTGGAAGCGGATCTGAGGCGCGCGATGGGGATGGGGAGAACCACCACCAAGACACCGAGACACCAAGCGGAAGTCCTCTCTACTCTGGGGCATCTCCCCTCCTCGCGGGCTTTGGAAGCGGCCTCGACCTCCCGGGCTCGCGGAGTCTCAGCAGAGCGGGCCGCATCGAGAGCCGCTGGAGCCCTGAACCTCCCCCTTGGTGTCGTGGTGTCGTGGTGGTTCGCCTTCGGGTGGAGGTCTGGATGAGCGAGGGCGACGTGCTCGTGGTGGGGGGGCGGGTGGTCACGCCGCGCGGGACGGTGGCCACCAGTATCCGGGTCGAGGCGGGCCGGGTGGCCGAGCTCGGCGGCCTCGAGCCTCGGCGAGGGGAAGCGGTGATCGACGCCGCCGGCTGCCTGGTGATGCCCGGGGTCATCGACCTCCACGTGCACCTCGACGACCTGGTCGCCGGGGTCGAGATCGCCGACGACTTCCGCACCGGTACCGAGGCGGCGGTGCGTGAGGGCGTGACCTCGGTCGGCGCCTTCGTCACCCAGCGGCCCGGGGAGACCCTCACCGCCGCGGTCGCGAGAATGGTCGGCCGCGCCCGGGGCCGCAGCCACGCCCACGTCGCACTGCACCTCACACCCACCGGCGAGGACTGGGACTGGGAGGAGATCGCCGGTCTGGTCCGGCTCGGCTTCCGCACCTTCAAGCTCTACACCACCTACGCCGAGGCCGGCCTCATGACCGGGTACGACCGCCTCGGCTCGCTGATGCGGCGGCTCGCCGCGCTCGGCGTCACCCTGCTCGTGCACTGCGAGGACCAGGGGGTGCTCGACGCCGTCGACCCGGCGGGTCTCGACCTCGCCGACCCGGCGAGCCACGCCCGGCTGCGGCCCGAGCGGGCCGAGGTGACCGCGATCGCCCGGCTGATCGACCTCGCCGAGCACACCGGCTGTCCGACCCACGTGGTGCACGTGTCGACCGCCTACGGCGCCTCGATGGTGGCCGCCGCGCGGGCCGGCGCCCCGGTCAGCTCGGAGACCGCGCCCCACTACCTGTTGCTCGACGAGCGTGCGCTGTCCGCGTACGGCGGTCACCGCCTGCTGTGCACGCCGCCGCTGCGGTCGCCGGAGGTGCGGGCCGCTCTCGAGCAGGCAGTGGCCGACGGCGCGATCGACCTGCTCGCCACCGACCACTGCCCCTTCCGACGCACCGACAAGGACGTCATGCGGGACGACCTGCGCGCGGTGCCGACCGGCCTGCCGGGAGTCGGGGCGCTGCTGCCGCTGGCCTGGGACCTGCTGGTCGGCCGCCACGACTGGCCGGTCGAGCGGCTGGTGGAGCGGCTCTGCGGCGCGCCCGCCCGGGTGCTGGGAATGGCGCCGAAGAAGGGCGCGATCAGGGTCGGGGCCGACGCCGACCTGATCGTGGTCGACCCCGAAGGGCCCGAGCGCGCGGTGGTCCCGACCCTCGCCGACGCCTACCCGCCGCTGCCCTCGGCGACCACCCGGCTCGCTGTCAAGCACGTGCTGCTCGACGGGGTCGAGGTGGTGCGGGACGGGGCCCTCACCGACCCCGCCACGGCGCGCGGGCGGCTGCTGGCGGGGGTGTAGGGCGGAGGACCCGGGCTCGGGTTCTGCCCGCGACCCGAGCCCTGGTTCGCTTCCGGCTGCTGGTGGGTTGCGGAGCCCGCTGCCCGGACGGGAGGCGACGGGTCGCGGAGTCGGGACAGGGACCGGTCCGACCTGCTCCCCCTCGAGGCCGGTCGTCGCCGGCGCCGTCTCCCAGCTCGCGATTCCTCGCGGGCTGTCCCACCTCCGGGACCACCTCGTCCGTGCCGCGGAATGCGTGGTGCTCGGGCTGTCCGCTGCGAGCGGCCAAACCCTGGGCAACCGCTCCCAGCATCTCGGGGCCGCCTGTGCGGCGACCCAGTAGGTGCGGGGCGACCTCCTCAGCCGCGCGGCCGGCGACCCGGCTCAGAACACCCAGGCCAGCTTGGTGAACAGGGTGTCGCCCTGCTCGGACTGCTCGCCGAAGGCGGAGGTGCCCCGCTGGTAGGCGACCTGGAGGGAGCCGAACGGTGGCCGGAAGCGCCACACGAAGAGGGCCTGCACGTTGTCCTTGCCGATCGCCGAGTTCGACTGCACGAAGAGCTTGAGGAAGAGGTCCGGCGTGAAGGCGTAGCGGCCCTCGAGCACGTGGATCCAGGTCGTGTCGCGGTCGGGGTCCGGGTCGAGCTCGAGGCGGGTGAGGCTGCAGCCGAGGCGGAGCCGGTCGCCGAACGGCCACGCCGCCTCGGCGCCCCACAGGGTGAGGTCGCTGCCGAAGTTCTCGCCCGAGCCGGCGAAGCCGGAGAACTCGCGCCCATCGCGGCCGTCCCACCCGCCGCGCAGGACGGTCCGGTGGTTGCGGAACTCGGCCTCGAAGAGCTTGTACTCATCGAAGCGCTCGAGCTCGAGCTCCCAGCCGGAGCGCAGGACGACCTCGATCTCGCTGTCCAGCTCCCAGCTCCGCAGCAGGCCGTCCCGGCCCCCGTAGCGGTTGTAGTTGGTTCCGGCCTCGACCTTCTCCACCGGGCCGGAGGGGACCCAGAAGGTGTGGGTGAGGTTGCTGTCGAGCTCGCGCCGGTCGTCGTCGCGCAGGAAGCCGACCGCGTTGAAGTCATCCTTGATCCCCGGGTCGAGATGGGTGTAGCGGACGTGGAAGTGGGTGGTCGCGCTGTCGTAGGCGGGACGCAGGAACCAGGCGAGACCGCCGTCGGCGGTCGGGCCGTGCACGCGCAGCAGCTGGGCGGTCAGGCCCACGGTCTCGGTGAAGAAGAGCGTGGCGTCGAGCCCGACCGAGCCGGCGTCGTCCCCGTCGAGCCGACGGCTGGCGGCCAGGAGGCCGACGTTCGACCCGCGACCCAGACCGTGCTGGAGGCGCAGCACCCCGTACTGGGCCGAGTCGCCCCCGTCGCGGTCCTCCGAGGCGACGATGGCCGAGAAACCGGTGCCGCCGAAGGTCCCGGTGCTCTTCGCGCCCCATCCGATGTCGCCGATCCGGCGGCTGTAGAACTGGCGGATGCGCTGGCTGTGCATCTCGTTGCCCTCGAGAAAGAAGGGCCTCTTTTCCGGGACCTGGAGCTCGAATCGGGTGAGGTTGACGGTCTCGACGTCCGCCTCGACCAGGGCGAAATCCGGGTTGACCGTGAGGTCGACCCCCAGCCGGCTCGACGGACGCCAGCGCAGGTCGCCGCCGGCGTCGAGCGTGGTGCCCTCGCCGGACCCCGCCACCGCCAGGGCGTAGGGGATGAGCTGCCAGCTTCTCTCGTCCCTGTCGGGCGGGACGACGCCTTCGAGGGCGCCGAACCGGGACACCCGCCACGGCGACTCCGCGGGTCCCGACCACAGCGAGGTCTCCAGGCGGCGCGGCACGGTGCGGATGACGTTGAGGCCCCAGGCGGCCTTCCCGCCGCCCGGGTAGCGCAGGACCTCGAACGGGATCTCCAGCTCGGCCGTCCAGCGGTCGTCGAGCCGGCGCGCCGCCGACCACCAGGCGGCGTCCCAGCGCAGGTCGACGGTGCGGCCGTTGTCGGCGATCCGCCCGTCCTGCTGGGTGCCGAGCGGGTTGGTCCGGAACACGAAGGCGGTGCGGTCGTCGTCGAAGGGGTCGAGCAGGACCGCGATCGAGTCGTCGTCGTCGAGCTCGCCGTCCCGTACCGTCACCGCCGCCGCCAGCCGCTCGATCTCGGGGTCGAGGAGCTCGACAGCGACGAACAGGCTGGTGGCGGTCTGGGCGAACCGCATCCGGGTGACGAATGGCGACGGCCGCCCGTGCTCGGGCTCGACCTGGACGAAGGGCGACTCGACGACGGGGACCCCGGCCCACTCGTCCGTCCCGAGGATCCCGTCGACCACGGGCGCCGCCGGCAGGGTCGAGATCGTGACCGAGGCGGGACCGGCTGTGGCCGAGGACGCCGCGAGGAGGACCAGAGCCGCCACCAGCCGTGCGATCGAGAAGCCCATCATGGCCCTGATACCGCGCCCAGCAGCGCCGGTCAACCCGAGAGATGGACCGGGGCGGCGCGACCTCGCGGCGCCAGCCGGCGGCGTGTGGTAGGCTCGCGCCGGTGTCCGTCTCGCGCCCGCTCGTTGCGCTCGCCGCGATGCTCCTGGTGGTCCTCTCGGGATCGACCGGGGCGGTGTGGTGCATCGCCGAGGACCACGCCTCGGTGGAGTGGTCCGGTGAGCCCTGCTGCGAGGCCGAGGCAGACGCCGTTGCCGCCTCGGCCGGGCTGATGGCGGCTGCCGACGGCTGTGGCCCCTGCCTCGACCTCGGCCTCGCCGGCAGCGCCACCGCCCCGCCGCCCGCTCCCGGACCGACGCTCGTGCCGGCGGTCGCTGCGGTCGCGGTGCCGCCGCGGGCGATCCGATGTGCGCCTCGCGTCGCGCTCGACGCGAGCGTCGCTTCGGACCTCGACGGGACCTG
The DNA here is from genome assembly GCA_963714745.1 of uncultured Acidobacteriota bacterium. Taxonomy (GTDB): domain Bacteria; phylum Acidobacteriota; class Thermoanaerobaculia; order Thermoanaerobaculales; family Sulfomarinibacteraceae; genus CAVQPK01. The sequence continues at coordinate 1,069,660 of CAVQPK010000002.1, read as the reverse complement.
CCTGAGGCTCTGATCTCCCGTCCCCGGTGATGCCTCTCCCGGGCCGGTCGCCGGCCCGCTCCCCCATCACCCCACGGCAGGAGACCCACGATGTCCAGACTCACGCCCCGCGTTCTGTTCATGCTCGTCGCCCTCCACGCGCCGCTCGTCGCTGCGCGGGAGCCCGTGACCCTCGACCAGGCCCGGGCCCGCGCCCTCGCGGCCCACCCGGGGCTTCAGGCGGCCGAGCTGCGGGTGGCCGCGGCCGAAGGTGCGGTGGCGCAGGCCGGCCGGCCGCCCAACCCCGACCTCGAGCTCGAAGGTGAGAACCTCGGCGGGGACCTGCCGACCACCGGCGCGGCCGAGCTCACCCTCAGCCTCGGGCAGACGTTGGAGACCGGCGGCAAGCGGCGGCTGAGGGTCGCCGAGGCTCAGGCGGCACGGGCGGTGCGGGCAGCCGAGGTCGAGGTCGTCCGGCGCGAGCTGCTGTTCCGGGTCGACCAGGCCTTCATCGCCGTGCTCACCGCCCAGGAGCGGCTGGTCATCGCCGAGGAGGCAGCGGCCACCGCGGCCGAGGTCGCGGCGACGGTGGCGGCGATGGTCGAGGCGGGCGAGGTGTCGCCGATCGAGGCCACCCGCGCCCAGGCCGAGACCGCGGTCGCCGCCGCCGCGGCGACCCGGGTGCGGTCCCTGCTCGAGGCCGCAGGTGCGCGTCTGGCGGCGCTGTGGGCCGGGAGCGAGCAGCCCGGGGCGGCGGCGGACCTCGCCCGCGTGGTCGAGCTGCCGGCCGGTTGGCGAGAGCGGGCGGACCCGTCCGCGCTCCCCGAGCTCGGCCGGCTCACCGCCGAGAGCGAGCTCGGCGCCGCAGCGGCCGAGAGGCTCCGCCGTCAAGCCGTTCCCGACCTCGAGCTGGGTGCGGGCTACCGCCGCCTCCGGGAGACCGGCGACGACACCTTCGTGGTGTCGGTCGGGCTCTCGTTGCCGCTCTTCGACCGAAGCCTCGGCGCGGCCGCCGAGGCCGAGGCCCTGGCGGCGGCCTCGCTGAAGGACCGGGAGGCGGAGAGCGCCGAGGCCGCCGCCGAGCTGCGCGCGGCCAGGGCCGAGCTCGAGCAGGCCGGCCTGGAGGTCGGCCTGGTGGTCGACGAGGTCCTTCCGGCGGCGCGCGAGGTCTACCAGGCGGTGCGCGAGGGATACGCCCTGGGCGAGTTCCGCCTGCTCGACCTGCTCGAGGCCCGCCGCGCCCTCGCCGAGGCCCGTACTCGGCAGGTCGAGGCTCTGGAGCGTCAGGCCCTCGCACGCGCGCGGCTGCTGAGATTCCTGACCCCGCCGGCCCTGTCGGCAGGAGGTACGCCATGACGAGTCGATACCGGGTGCTGCAGATTGTGCTCGTGCTCGCGGCCTGCGCCGGGTGCTCCGTCGGCGAGGTCGCGAGCCCCGGTTTGGCCGACGAGGGCCCGGAGACGCACGATCACGAGGCCGGCGAGGTCTCCGACCTCGACCAGCCGCTCGCCGCGCTGATGGCCGCGCGATGCGAGCACGACATCCTGACCCACCGCTGCGACGAGTGTCGCTACGAGGTCGGAGTGGTGAAGGCCGACGAGTCGCTCTTCGACCCCGACCGGGGCGGCGTGCTGGTCGCGATGGAGGTGCGCCGGGGGGTGAAGCTCGCGGTGAGATCGGTCCCGGGAGAGGTGGTCTTCGACGCCAACCGCACGGTGGCCGTCTCGCCACGGACCGAGGGCGTCGTGGAGGTGGTGCACGTCGACCTCGGCGCCCGGGTCGAGGCCGGGGAGGTGCTGGCCGAGCTGGAGTGCCCGGCCTACCGGGAAGCGGCCGCGGAGCTGATCAGCGGCCGAGCTGACGAAGAGGCCGCGGCTGCGGCGGCGGCGCGCGAGGAGGAGCTGCATCGGCGCAAGATCTGCCCGGAGAAGGACGTGCTCGAGGCCCGGGCGCGGCTGGCCGCGGCCGGAGCCGCGCGGCGCGCGGTGGAAGGCCGCCTGATCGCGCTCGGGCTCGGCGGCGGCGACGTCGCGCGGTTGCGGGGAGGGACCGAGGCCGGGCTGCTGCCGGTTCGCTCGCCCCTCGCGGGTGAGGTGGTCGAGCGCACCGTGACCCGGGGCGCCAGGGTGTCGCCCGGAGACGGCATGATCGTGGTGGCGGACACCTCGAGGATGTGGGTCATGGCGGAGCTGAGGGAGCACGACCTCGGCGCCCTCAACGGTGCGGAAGGTCCCGCCGCCGAGGTCGAGGTCGCGGCATGGCCGGGCCGGGTCTTCCCCGGCCGGGTCGAGAGCATCGGCGGCAGGTTCGACTCCGTCACCCGCACCGTCCGCGCCCGGGTGGTGGTCGACAACTCCGGCGGCCTCCTGCGGGCCGGCATGTTCGCCCGCGTGAGGCTGGCCCTCGCCGCCAGCGGCACGGCGATCGTGGTGCCGCGTGAGGCGGTGCTGGAGGACGAGGGCCGCCAGTTCGTCTTCGTGCACGTCGAGGGCCCCTACTGGGGGCGCCGTCCGGTCCGCACCGGGGTCGCGGCGCAGGACGAGGTCGAGATCGTCGCCGGGCTCGCCGAGGGCGACCGCATCGTGAGTACCGGCGCCTTCCTGCTGAAGTCCGACGTGCTGCGCGCCAAGATGGGCGCCGGCTGCGCGGACTGAGGAGGGGCAGATGGAGCGACTGGTCTCCTTCCTGCTCGAGCGCCGGCTGCTGGTCGTGGCCCTTGCAGGAGTGCTGGCGGCAGCCGGCGGCGCCGCCTGGTGGGCCCTGCCGGTGGACGCCTTTCCCGACGTCACCAACATCCAGGTCATGGTGATCGCCCGCGCCGAGGGGCTGGGCGCGACCGACGTCGAACGCCGTGTGACCTACCCCATCGAGCAGCAGATGGGCGGACTGCCGAGGGTGACCCTGGTGCGCTCGATGTCGCGCGCCGGGCTGGCCCAGGTGGTGGTGGTGTTCGAGGACGGGGTCGACCCCTGGTTCGCCCGCCAGGTGGTCTTCGAGCGCCTCGAGCACGCGCTCGAGCAGCTGCCGCCCGGGGTCGACGCCGAGCTCGGGCCACTGTCCACCGGCCTCGGTGAGATCTTCCAGTACACGGTCGAGGGCGAAGGGCTCTCGCTGATGGAGCGCCGGTCGATCCAGGACTGGCTGGTGGCGCCGCGGCTGCGGGCGGTCCATGGGGTCACCGAGGTCAACAGCCTCGGCGGCGAGGTGGAGCAGGTCCAGGTCGTGGTCTCTCCGGACCGCTTGCTGGCCCACGGCCTGACCCTGCGACAGGTCGAGGAGGCCGTTGCGCGCGGCAACGTCAGCGCCGGCGCAGGCTACATCCTGCGCGGGTGGGAGCAGATGGTGATCCGGGGCGAGGGCCTCTACGGATCGCCGTCCGAGATCCTCGACGTGGTGCTGGCGACCGGCGAAGCCGGCACGCCGGTCGTGGTGGGAGACGTGGCCGACGTGACCGTGGCGGGCCCCCCGGTGCGGCAGGGCGCCGTGACCCGGGACGGCGAGGGAGAGACCGTCGGCGGCATGGTGATCATGCTGCGGGGTGAGAACTCCCGCGCCGTCGTCGAGTCGGTGAAGGGGGCCGTCGCCGACCTGGCCGCCTCGCTGCCCGAGGGAGCTCGCCTGGACGTCTTCTACGACCGTACCGAGCTGGTCCGTGCCTGTCTCGACACCGTGACCGGTGCTCTCGGGCAGGGTGCTGTGCTGGTGGTGCTGGTGCTCGCGCTCTTCCTGGCCGAGGTCCGCACCGCGGCGGTGGTGGTGCTCTCGCTGCCGGTCACCTTCCTCGCCGTCTTCCTCGCCATGCGCGGGCTCGGCCTGACCGCCAACCTGATGACCGTCGGCGGTCTCGCCTTCGCCGTCGGGATGGTCGTCGACGCCTCGATCGTGATCGCGGAGAACGTCCGCCGCCACCTCGCGGCCGAGGCGACGGCCGACAGGGCGCGGGTGATCGCCCGCGCGGTGGCCGAGGTCGCCCGGCCGGTGACCTTCTCGATCCTGGTCATCGCCCTCGTCCTGTTGCCCCTGCTCGGCCTGGAGGGGCTCGAGGGGCGCATGTTCGGGCCCCTCGCGCTGGCGCTGCTGCTGGCGCTCGTGGCCTCCCTCGGGGTCGCCCTGGTGGTGGTGCCGCCGGTGGCCGACCTGCTGCTCGCCCGACGGGAGCCCCGGGACCTGGCCCCCGTGCGGGCCCTGACCTCCGGCTACCACCGGCTGCTCGACGCGGCGCTCGGCCACCCCCGGGCGACCCTGGCGGCGGCGGTCGTCGCGCTGCTCCTGGCGATCGCGCTGGTGCCGGGAATGGGCACCACCTTCCTGCCGGAGCTCGACGAGGGCTCGATCGCGATCAACGTCGTGCGGCTGCCCAATGCCTCGGTCGAGGGCTCGGTGGTCGTGGCCGGGCTGCTGGAACGTCGCCTCCTGGCCTTTCCCGAGGTCGCCACCGTGGTCACCAAGACCGGACGGCCGGAGATCGCCGAAGACCCGATGGGACCGGAGCAGAGCGACGTCTTCGTGATGCTCAAGCCCCGGCGCGAGTGGACGACGGGACGAAGCAAGGCCGAGCTTGTCGACGCGATGGCGGCCCAGATCGCAGCCGTCCCGGGGCTGCGCGCGGCCTTCTCCCAGCCGATCGCCCTGCGGGTCAACGAGCTGGTCTCGGGGGTCAAGACCGACCTCGCGGTCAAGGTCTTCGGACCGAACCTCGAGGTGCTGAAGACCTTCGCCGACCGCGCTGCGGTCGTGCTGCGTGGCATCGACGGGGCCCGTGACGTGACGGTCGAGCAGGTCACGGGCATGGTCGAGGTCGTGGCCGAGCTCGACCGGCAGGCGATGGCGCGGTGGGGGCTGGCGGCCGAGGACGTCACCAGCACCATGGAGGCGGCCCTCGCCGGGCGGGCCGTGACCCGGCTGATCCAGGGCGAGCGCCGGATCGACGTGGTGGTGCGCTTCCCGCCCGAGGCGCGGCACGACCTGGAGAGCCTCTCCCGGCTCCTGGTGCCCACCCCCTCCGGCGCGACCGTGACCCTGGGCCGCGTGGCCCGGCTGCGGGCGGTCGAAGGGCCGATGGTGATCGGGCGCGAGAACGGAATGCGGCGGGTGGTCGTCGAGCGCCAACGTGCGCGGCCGCGACCTCGGCTCCTTCGTCGCCGAGGCGCGCCGCGCCCTGCGCCGGGCTCACCGCCGAGCTGCCCGCCGGGCGCCTGGGTCGAGTACGGCGGCCAGTTCGAGCAGCAGCAGCGCGCCATGCGGCGCCTCGCCGTCGTGGTTCCGGTCTCCCTGGCTGCTGGTGATGATGCTGCTCACGGCGGCGCTCGGTAGCGTCCGCGACGCCGCCCTGGTGCTCGCGATCTGCCCTTCGCCCTGATCGGCGGGGTCGCCGCCGCAGTCGCTCTTCGGCCTGCCGCTCTCGGTCTCGGCCGCGGTGGCGTTCATCGCCCTGCTCGGCATCGCGGTCCAGAACGGCGTCGTCCTGGTGGCCTTCTTCCGCCAGCTGCGCCGCCGCGGCAGCTCACTCGAGCAGGCCGTGCGCGAGGGCTGCCGTCTGCGCTTCAAGCCGCTGATGATGACCGCCCTGACCAGCTTCATCGGCTACGCTCCGATGGCCTGGGCGCGCGGCGCCGGCGCGGACATGCAGCGGCCCCTCGCGGTGATCGTGATGGGCGGCATCGCTCAGCTCGACGCTGCTCACCCTGGTGGTGCTGCCGGTGCTCTACGGGCGTTTCGGAGGGCCGGTGACTCCTCCCGGACCGCGGCCGCCCGGCCGCTGAAGGGGAAGCCGCCGGGTCTGGAGCCATCGGCCCGGTCCCCGACGGGGCCTTCCGACCGCATCGATGCGGGGCCGCCGGCGCCCGCTTTGTGCCTCGGTGTCGGCGTGGTAGACGTCCCGAAGGGCAGGCGTCACGCTGCGGTCTGGGACTTCCGCAGCCACATCTCGACCCGGGCACCGCCTTGCGGCGAATCGGAGATCACCACCTTGCCGCCGTGGTCGCGGGCGCAGGCCACCACCGAGAGCATGCCGATCCCGGTGCCCTTGGGCTTGGTGGTGAAGAACGGCCGCAGCACCACCCGGCGCTGCGCGGCCGGGATGCCCGGTCCGTCGTCGTCGACCCGCAGCCGCAGGACGCCGGGCTCCGCGCTCTCGGCGCCGACCACGATGGTCCCGCGACCCTCGGTGGCCTCCGCGGAGTTGAGGATCATGTTGAGCAGCGCCCGCCGGACCAGGTGGACGCGGCCGGTGAAGGGGATCGACGGCCGGTCGGTTTCGAGGCGGACGTTGCACTCACGCAGGGTCCGATGGTGGCTCGCGAAGTCGACGGTGGTGCGCAGCATCTCGGCGAGATCGAAGGCGGTCGGCGGCTCGCGGACGGTGTCGCGGCTGAGCTCGAGCAGGCTGGTGGTGAAGCCGTGGATGGCCTCCAGGGACTCGACCACCTGGCACACCGGGCGGTCGACGCCGGGCGCCCCGCCGCCGTTCAGCTCCGCGGCCGCCGCCAGGCCGACTGTGAGCGCGTTATTGACGTCGTGGGCGACCGCGGAGGCGAAGACGCCCGCAAGAGTCGCGCGCTCCGCCTCGGCGAGGACGGTGGCTTCGCGCGCGATCTGCTCCTCCTGACGGCGCACCGATTGGAGGAGTGCGGTGCAGATCGCGAAGAAGGCCAGCGCGGTGACGAGGACGAAGCCGGCGCCCACGATGAGCTCGCGGTTCTCGAGCTGCGGCAGGGACTCGGAGATCGAGGCGGAGAACCGGGCGGAGATCACGAGCCATACCAGCGCGCACCCGACGTGGACCGCGGCGAGCAACGCCGCGAGTCGAACCGGCCGTACGGGGGGAGCGGGATGTCGACGCAGCTTGAGGGGCACACTGGCCATGGTTCTCGTCCGTCTGTCGTGCCCTCGACTGCCGCCGTGAGCGTGGTGAGCCGTTCAAGCGACCCTTGATCTCGACTATACCGCGGTTCTTCGCGAGACCAGAGGCACCCGCAAGCCGAGCGACCTGCGACCTCGGTCCGCTGCGGTCGATCGCCCCCCGGGCGGGCGGGCCTTTCGTGCCGCTAAGGTCTCTCCGGCGGTTCCAGCGGCAGCGAGGTGCGCCACCTGCCGTCGAAGGCGGTGAAGGGCCGAGGCCACGGCGCCGGCGGTGGGCACCAGGCCGATCTCGCCGACCCCCTTGGCGCCGTAGCCGCCGACCTCGGTCGGGTACCTCGACCAGGATGCACCTCGACCTCGGGCATGCCGGCGGCCGGGATGATGCCGAGGTCGCGCATCCGAGTCGAGTCGGGACGGCCGCCCGTGCAGGGGAAGTCCTCGCTGACAGCGCCTAGCCGAGGCCCATGTGCACCGCGCCTTCGATCTGCTGCGCGCAGTGCGAGCGGGTTGATGGCGCGGCCGACGTCGTGGGCGGCGACGACCCGCTGCGATGCGGCCCGTCGTCGTCGAGGATCACCACCTGGGTCGCGTAGCCGAAGGTGAGGTGGGTGACCGGGTTGTCGACCTCGGTGCCCGGCGGCGACCGTGAAGTCGCAGATGTACTCGCCGTGGAAGCTCGCGCCCGGCGAGCTCCGCGAGAGCTCGCCGCCGGCGGCGTCGAGGTCGGCGGCGAGCTTCCGCGGCCGCGCGCTGGGCGGCCATGGTCGGCAGCGCGGTGGCCCGCGAGGCGGTCGTCATGCCGCACTCGACGGCGAGCTCGGAGCGTGCGCCGACGTCCATGCAGCGCCGGGTCGAGGCCGGTCTCGTGGGCGACCACCTGGCGCAGGATGGTGAAGCAGCCCCTGGCCCATCTCGGTGAAGCCGGTGAGCACCTCGAGCCGGCCGCCGGCCGAGGACCGCGCAGCAGCACCCGGCCGATGTCGGCGAGGCCGTTGCCGATGCCGGTGTTCTTGATGCCGCAGGCGATCCCGGCGCGGCGGGCGCCGCTTGAAGACGTCCCGCACCGCCTCGAGGGTGGCGCGCGATGCCGCAGCTCGCGTCCATCACCTGGCCGGTGGCGAAGCGGTCGCCGGGCCGCAGGACGTTGCGCTCGCGGATCTCCCAGCGGTCGATGCCGACCCGCGTCGGCGAGCCGGTCGAGCACGCCCTCGATGGCGAACGCGGTCTGGTTGACGCCGAAGCCGCGCATCGCGCCGCAGGGCGGGTTGTTGGTGTAGACGGTGCAGCGCCTCGACGTCGACCGCCGGCACCCGGTAGGGGCCGCAGCAGTGGCCGGCGGCCCGCTCGAGCACCTTGGCGCCGACCGAGGCGTAGGCGCCGGTGTCGCCGACGATGCGCGCGCGCACGGCGGTGAGCCGGCCCTCGGCGTCGCAGCCGACCGTGTAGTCGCATCGTCGAGGGGGTGGCGCTTGGGGTGCAGCCAGCAGCGACTCGCTCGCGGGTCAGGGCGAGCTGCACCGGGCGGCCGAGTGAGCCACGCCGCGAGCGCCGCTGGGCCTGGACCGAGAGGTCCTCCTTGCCGCCGAAGGCGCCGCCGTTGGCGACCAGCTCGACCTCGACCGGCTCCTCGCGGCAGGCCGAGCACGGCGGCGATCTGGCGCTGGTCGTCGTGCACGCCCTGGCCCTGGCGAGTAGACCTGCAGGCCGCCCGCCGTCGGGCACGCGCGAGGCAGGCCTCCGGCTCGAGGAAGGCGTGCTCGATGCGCTGGGTGGTGAAGGTCTGCTCGACCACGTGGGCCGAGGCGGCGAGGGCGGCGTCCACGTCGCCGCGGCGCGAAGGCGCAGACCTCGAGCAGGTTGCCGCCGGGGTGCAGCCGGGCGCGCCGGGTGCGAGCGCCGCGTCCGGGTCGGTCACCGGCTCGAGCACCTCGAGCGTCGACTGGACCACCGCCGGCGCCGCACGGCGGGCGCGGCAGCGGCTGTCGGCCACGACCACCGCGAGCACGTCGCCGACGCACCGCGTCGTCTCCCCCGACGGCGACCAGCACCGGCCAGTCGCGCTCGATCAGGCCGACGTAGCGCTCGCCGGGCACGTCGGCGGCGGTGAGCACCCGCATCGACGCCGGGCAGCGCCAGCGCCGGCGCGAGGTCGATGCGCGCGCACCACGCGCGCGCGGGTGCGCGGCGCAGCACCACGCGCGGCGTGCAGCATCCCCGGGACCGTCAGGTCGGCGACGAACGGCTTGCTCGCCCAGCACCAGGGCTCGACGCCCCGGTAGCGGTGCGCCGGGGCGCCGACCCCGTCGGCGTCGACGGCCGGCGCTCGGCGCCGTGGCGCGCCGTCGGCGAGGCCAGCTCGCGGCATCGCGCCGCGGCGGTCCTTCGTCGAGCCCGACCCCCTGCTCCCAGGCCTCGCCGGCGGTGCGGATCGCGTCGACGATCCGCGAGGTAACCGGTGCAGCGGCAGAGGTGGCCCGCCAGAGCGCCTTGCGCACCGCCGCCTCGTCGGTCGCGCGGCCGCGCTCGAGCAGCGCTAGGCCGCCGCATCGCGATCCCCGGCGTGCAGAAGCCGCACTGGACCGCGCCCTCGCGCACGAAGGCGCGGGCGAGCAGCCGCCGCTGAGCCTCGGGCAGCCCGTCGAGGGTCGTCACCGCGCGTCCCGCCACCTGCTCGGGCTTCTTCAGGCAGGCCAGCGCCGGCCGGCCGTCGACCAGCACCGTGCAGCAGCCGCAGCACCCCCTCGGGCGCGCAGCCGTCCTTGAGCGTGGTGACGCCAAGGCCCTCGCGCAGCACCTCGAGAAGGTGCATGCCGTCCTCGTAGGCGGCGGTGACCTCCCGCCCGTCGAGCCGAAACTTCACCTCGGCCATCGCGTCCCCGATGCCGGAAGCTGGGAGTTGAACCACAGAGCCACAGAGGCACAGAGAGGCGTGCAACTTTCGAGCTGACAGGCTGCGGCGCGACGCCGCAGCCTGTCAGCTCGAAGAGCCTTCTGTGCTCCTCCGTATCTCTGTGTCTCTGTGGTATTCCGTGCCGTCATGATGTCAGCGGGGCTCGGCCGCCGGGACCGGGGCGAGGACCCAGGCGTAGGGGTGGCTCTCGCCGAGGGCGGCGACCACGCGCCGGCGGGGTCATCGGCAGCCGGTCGAGCTCGACCCCGAGGGCGGCCACGACGGCGTTGCGGACCGCGGCGGCGGTGGGGATGAACGACGGCTCGCCGACCCCCTTGGCGCCGAGCGGACCGGCCGCGGCACTCGCTCTCGAGCACCGCGATCCGAACCTCGGGCGCGTCGGCGGCGGTCGGGCATGCACGTAGTCGGTGAAGTTGGGGTTGAGCAGGCGGCCGCGCTCGAGGTGGAGCTCCTCGCTCACCGCCCAGCCCATGGCCTGCACGACGCCGCCCTCGACCTGGCCCTCGAGAGCGGCGCGGTGGAGCACGGTGCCGACGTCGTGGGCGGCGGCCACCTCGCGCACCCGCACCAGCCCGAGCGTCGGGGTCGACCTCGACCCGGGCGACGTGGCAGGCGAAGGCGTAGAACTCGTAGGGCGCGCCCTGGCCGGTCTCGGGATCGTAGGCGGCGCTCCGGCGACCGGTACCAGCCGGTCGCGATCGGCTCGATCCGCCGCGCCGCCATCTCCTGGGCCACCCTCGCGACGGTCACGCGGCGCCCGGGTCAGCCGGCCGCCCAGACGATCGCCGCCACCGCGCTCGAGCTCGTCTTCGCCGGCAGCCGAGCAGCTCGGCGGCGACCGGGTCGAGGCGCCCGCGCAGCCGCCGCACGGCGTCGAGGATCGCCAGCCCCGAGGCGTGGGCGCCGCGCGAGGCCACGGTCGGACCGGAGTCGGCGACGGTGGTGGTGTCGGGCTGCCACACCTCGACCCGTGCCGGGTCGAGCCCGAGGCCGGCCGCGGCCACGGTCTGACAGGCGACCAGGTTGCCCTGGCCCATCTCGGTGAGGCCGACCCGGACGATCGCCGAGCCGTCGGGCTGGAGGATCACCACCGCCGACGAGCGGTCGAGGCGCTGGCCGCCGTGGTGGAGGTTGCAGCCGTACATCACCAGGGAGACCCCGAGCCCCTCGCGGGCGTCCTGCCCGTGCCGGGCCGACGCCGTCGTCCCAGCGGGCGAGCTCGACCGCTCGCTCGAGGCACTCCCGGGCGAGCACCGGCCGGCGCAGCTCCTGGCCGGTGCAGGTCACCGGCTGCGCGTCGTCGAGCACGTTGCGCCGGCGGATCTCGACCGGGTCGAGGCCGAGCGCGCGCGCGAGCCGGTCCATGGTCGCCTCGGCGGCCCAGGTCACCTGGGGCGCGCCGAAGCCGCGGAAGGCGCCGCCGAAGAGGTTGTTGGTGTAGCGCGACCCTGGGTCGAGCACGCGGACCGCGGGCACGTGGTAGGGCCCGATCGCGGAGACGTTGGCGCGCTCGGCGACCACGGTCGAGAGCCCGGCGTAGGCGCCGGCGTCAAGCACCGCGTCGACCTCGGCGAAGAGCAGGCGCCCGTCGGCGTCGGCGCCCCAGCGGTGGCGCACCACCGCGGCATGGCGCTTGGTGGTGACCTGCAGGTCGAGCTCGCGCGGATAGCAGCAGCCGCACCGGCCTGCCGGTGTGCCAGGCGAGCAGCGCGGCGCATGCGGCCGGCTCGGTGGGGTAGTCCTCCTTGCCGCCGAAGGCGCCGCCGGTCGGGGCCTGCTCGACCCGCACCGCGGCCAGCGGCAGGCCGAGCACCCGCGCCACCCCGTGCTGGATGTAGAACGGGCACTGGCACGAGGCGACGATCGTGATCCGCCCTCGGCCCTCGGGGATCGCGAGGCAGCCCTGGGGCTCGAGGTAGGCGTGGTCCTGGCCGCCGACGTCGTAGCTCGGCCTCGACCACCACCGCCGCCCGCTCGCGCTCGGCCTCGAGGTCGCCGCGCACGACCCGGAACTCACGCACCAGGTTGCCGCTGTCGTGGACCGTGGGCGCCCTTGGCGTGAGCGCCGCCACCGGATCGTGGACCCCCGGCAGCGGCTCGAGCCGGGGCGCGACCGCGCGTGCGGCCGCCCACGCCGCCTCGGGGGTACGGGCGGCGACCAGGGCGAGGCGGTCGCCCACCATGCGCACCCGGTCGGTGACCAGCAGCGGCTGGTCGGGGAAGATCACGCCGATCTGGTTGCCCCCGGGGATGTCGGCGGCGGTGAGCACCGCCACCACACCCGGCACCGCCCGCGCGGCGTCGGTGTCGAGGCCGAGCACCCGGGCCGAGGCCTCGTGGCGAGACCGCGAGCGCGGCGTGCAGCAAACCCGGCAGGGCAAGGTCGGCCGACGTAGCGGGTGGCGCCCGAGACCTTGGCGGCGGCGTCGGGGCGCGGGTGGCGGCCGCCGAGGGGCCCGGCCTGGCGGGACCCGCTCACGAGCCGGCCTCCTCGAGGGCCGCGAGCACCTTGGTGTAGCCGGTGCAGCGGCACAGGTTGCCCGACATCAGGCGGCGCTGCTCGTCGGGATCGCGCACCCCCGCCTCGAGCAGCGCGGCGCCGGTCATCGACCAGCCCCGGGGTGCAGAAGCCGCACTGCACGCCGCCGGCGGAAACCAGGGCCGACTGGAAGGGGTGGAGCGTGCCGTCGCGTGCCACCAGGCCCTCGACCGTGACCACCTCGCGGCCGTCGCAGGAGGCCGCGAGCACCAGGCAGGAGGTGACCGGACGGCCGTCGAGCAGCACCACGCAGGCGCCGCACTCGCCGGCGCCGCATCCTTCCTTGGTGCCGGTGAGGCCGGCGTCGTCGCGCAGCAGGTCGAGCAGCCGACGGCCCGGCGGCACCCGGAAGACGCGCGCCTCGCCGTTGAGGGTCAGTCGGACCTCGACCCGGTCATCCATCGCCGGCCTCCCGCAGAAAACGGTCGAGCAGGGCCGCCGCCGCCAGCCGGCGGTAGCCGGCCGGCGCGCGGATGTCGTCGATCGGCGCGAGGTCGCCCTGGAGCGCGCGAAGAGCCGCCGCGCGGGTGGTCTCATCGGGACGCCGGCCCTCCAGCGCGGTCTCGGCGGCGCGCGCCCGCAGCGGCACCGGTCGCCGCGGCTCCGACCGCGATCCGGACCCGCTCGAGCACGCCGCCCGGGCGGCGCCGGGTGCGCAGGGCGAGGCTGACCGCCGAGATGATCTGCTCGCGCCGCGGACCGACCTTGACGAAGCGCTCGAAGCCGCCGGGTGCGAGGCCGGGGACCCGGACCGCGCGGATCAGCTCGCCTGGAGCGAGCGCAGTGCGGCCGGGGCCCAGGAAGAGATCGGCGAGCGGGAGCGTGCGCCGCCCGGCGGCCGAGATGAGCTCGACCGCAGCCTCGGCGACCAGCAGCGGGGGCGCCGTGTCGGCGGCCGGGGAGGCGTTGGCGAGGTTGCCGCCGAGGGTGGCGCGGCACTGGATCGGCCACGCCCCGAGCTGGCCGGCGGCCGTTGCCAGCGCCGGCGCGTCGCGCCGCACGACGGGCGAATCGGCGATGGTGTCCATCGGGGTGCCGGCGCCGATCTCGAGTCCACCCTCTCGCTCCACGATCCAGCTCAGGCAGACCCGGCCGAGGTCGACCAGGGTGTCCGCCGTCCGACGCCCGTCCCGGAGCTGGACCACGAGGTCGGTGCCGCCCGCCACCACCCGCGCGCCGGGCTCGGCCTCGAGCAGCGCGAGCGCCTCGTCGAGGCTCGCCGGGCGCAGCACGCGGCGGATCGCCAGGTCCATGTCAGCGGCCCTCGTGGCCGTTCATGCCGCTGGGCCGAGAGGTGAGGGACTGGTGCACGGTGCTCCTCCCGCTGGAGTCTCGATTCCATCATACCGCCGGCCGTCGGGCGACCCCCCCGGCGACCGGCACGCTACGCTACCGGACATGCTGCGTGTTCTCCTCCTGGCGGACACCCACCTCGGCTTCGACCTGCCGGCCCGGCCTCGGGTCGAACGCCGGCGGCGGGGCCCGGACTTCTTCGCCAACCTCGACCGCGCCCTGGCGCCGGCCAGGGGCGGCGAGGTCGACCTGGTGGTGCATGGCGGCGACCTGCTGTACCGCTCGAAGGTGCCGCCCGCGCTGGTCGTCCGGGCCCTCGAGCCGCTGCTCGAGATCGCCGACCGCGGGGTGCCGGTGGTGCTGGTGCCCGGCAACCACGAGCGCTCGGCGCTGCCCTACCCGATGCTCGCGGCCCACGAGCAGCTGTTCGTGCTCGATCGGCCGCGCACGGCGCGGTTCACGCTGCGCGGGACGTCCGTCGCGGTGGTCGGCTTCCCCTGTCAGCGGGACAGGGTCCGCGACCACTTCGCCGAGCTGGTGCGGTCGGCGGACGACAGGCTTCCGGCGGACGTTCGGCTGCTCGCCCTGCACCAGACGGTCGAGGGCGCGCGGGTGGGTCCCTCGGGCTACACCTTCCGCGGCGGCCCCGACGTGGTCCGCGGTCGGGACATCCCGAACGGATTCGCCGCGGTGCTCGCCGGTCACATCCACCGCCACCAGGTGCTCACCCGAGACCTCGCCGGGCGGCCGCTGGCGGCGCCCGTGCTCTACCCCGGCGCGGTCGAGCGCACCAGCTTCGCCGAGCGCGACGAGGTCAAGGGCTTTCTCACCCTCGAGCTCGAGCCCGGCCCCGACGGCGGTCGCCTCGCCGGCCGGCGGTTCCACGAGCTGCCCGCGCGCCCGATGCAGGTCATCGAGGTCCCGTCGGCCGGCTGCGACCCCGCCGGGCTCGAGGCCCGGATCGCGGCCGCCCTCGCCGCCTGCGCGCCTGACGCCGTGGTTCAGCTTCGCTTCGACGGGCCCGGAGCCTGGCTGTCGGCGGAGACGCTGCGCCGGATCACCCCCACAGCTCAGACCGTCACCCTGGCATGGAGCAGCACCCGGACAGAGGAACCACGATGACGCAAAGACCCGGCGCGGGGCGTGCCCGCGCCGGGTCTCGAGGTCGCTGTGGTTATTGCCCTGTGAGGGCGGCGCGGACCTCAGCGAGGTTGGCCTCGATCCCGGCCAGCTCCGCGGCGAAGGCGGCGCGGCGGTCGGAAACCGCCTCGACACCTGCGTCGTCGCCGAGGCCCTCGAGGGTGCGCCGCATCTCGTCGAGCTCCTCGATCGAGATGCGCAGACGGTCGCGGCGGGCGATCGCCTCGGCGTGGCTCGCCCCGATCGCCGCCAGCTCGGCCGCGCGCTTGCGGTCGCCGGCCTTCTCGTAGTGGGCGACCGCGGCGTCGAAGTCGAGCTCGGCCGCGGCGAGCCGGGCGATGCGTCCGTGGAGCTCGCGGAAGAACTCGTCGGAGGGGTGAAGAGCGAGCGCCCGCTCGAACTCGTTCCGGGCGGCGTCGGGGTGGCCGGACTCGGCCAGCGAGCGGCCGAGCAGGGCCCCGAGCCGGGGGTCGGCGGGGGCTTCGGCCACCGCCTGTTTCAGCCAGGTCGCGGCGACCTCCGGCCGTTCGGCGGCGAGGGCGGTCTCGGCGGCGAGGCGGAGGTTGTCCGTGCCCGGCGCGCCGGCGACCAGGAGGCCGGCGAGCTCGAGCGAGCGCGCCGTCCACCGGCCCTTGACCTGGTCGTCGTCAGGGGCCTCCGCGGCGAGCCGGCGGGCGAGGGTGATCGCCCGGCGCATCGCCGGCAGCTCGTGCTCGGGGTCGAGGGCGAAGGCGCGGGCGAAGGCGTCGACCGCCCGACCGGGATCCCCCGCCGCCTCCTGTGCTCGCCCCAGCGCCCGGGCCACGGTCGCCGACTCGGCCCGCGCGAGCCGGCCCTCGAGCAGCGCCACCGCGTCGCCGGGGCGGTCGAGGTCGAGCAGGGCCTGGGCGACGAGCAGCACGAACGCCTCCTGCTGTCCGGGCGCGAGATCGGTGGAGTCGACGCTCTCGGCGAGCGTGACCGCCTCGCCCGCGCGGTCGGCGGCGATCAGGGCCTGAATCAGGCCAAGGCGGTACTCCGCGTTCTCCGGCCGCAGAGCGACGGCGCGCTCGTAGGCCTCCGCGGCTGCCTCCGCGTCGCCCCGGTGGAAGCGGGCGCCGGCCAGCAGCGCCCATCCCGGGGCCCACTCGGGGAGCTCGCCCACCACCGCCACCAGCTCGCGCTCGGCGGCGGCCCAGTCGCCGCGCTCGGCGGCGGCCCGCGCCTCCTCCCACCCGGCCGCCGACGGTCGGGCCAGCGCCAGCACAAGAGCAGCCAGAACGAGAGCGCCGTGGCGCATGGTCCACCTCCCCGGGGACCCGCTCGCCCCCGTCTATTCTACGGACCGGACCGGACAGGCGTCGGTCTGCCTTCGGGATCCTGCTCCCCCCGCGGGGAACGGTCGTTCGCCGATGCCCGCAGCGCATCGAAGGAGCGAGTGTCCGGTTCGCGGAGTTTCAGGTGTTTGACGCGGAGCCAAGGTGGTTCCTGGCATGGCGAGACGACACAGTCGTCGCCTCGTCCTACGTCAAGGAGTCGCGACCCGGCCGGCGGCGAAAGGCGCCGCCGAGATGGCACCGGACTGACTAGTGCACGTGCAGCCGGCCCGGGGGCGCGGGGTCCTCCTCGTCGAATCCGTGGGCCATGGTGAAGTGGTAGGCGGCGAAGCGGTCGCCCTCGGACTCGGAGATGAGCTCGAAGAGGTGCTCCTCGGGCCGCTCCTGGGGCGCGGCCTCGACGTACGCCACCTGCTCCCGCTCCACCAGCAGCTCCCCGACCGGGCGCTTACCGCGCAGCAGCTGCACCAGCAGCGTGGTCTCGTCCTCGACCCCGACCATCCAGTGGAGGTCGTCATCGTCGTACAGCACCACCTCCGGGGTTCCGGCACGCAGGATGCAGTTGGGGTGCGCGGACAGCCAATCCCAGAAGCGGTCCAGAGTGAGGGTGAAGGGAGCGTCCATGGCACCTCGCGACGCCCGCCCGGGGCGCGTGGACAGCATAACGTGAACCGGTGGTCCGCCCTCAGTCCCGGCCGGCGGTCGCCGGACCCGGCGCCCGGTCGTGATCCGGCTTCTCGGCCTCGGGAGCGATCGTGACCCGGTTCCGGCCCGACTTCTTCGACTCGTACAGGCAGCCGTCGGCGAGCTCGAAGAGCGCGCTGCAGGGATCGCCGGGCTGCGGCACCCGAGAGGCGCCACCGACGCTGACCGTGACGGAGTCGCCGACCCCGGATGTCGCGTGGGGGATGTCGAGCGCGGCGACGGCTGCCAGAATCGTGTCGGCGACGACTCGGCAGCCGGCGCTGTCGGTGGCCGGAAGGATGACGGCGAACTCCTCGCCGCCGTAGCGCGCCACCAGGTCGCCGGCCCGTCGCACTGCGCCGCTGATGGCGGTCGCGACCTGGCGCAGGCAGTCGTCCCCGGCGCCGTGCCCATAGGTGTCGTTGAACTTCTTGAAGTGGTCGACGTCGATCATCAGCAACCCGACCGCCTCGCGGTCGCGGGCGGCGCGGCGCCACTCGAGGGCGACCGCCTCGTCGAGCCGGCGCCGGTTGGGGATGCCGGTCAGTCCGTCGAGGGCCGACAGCTTCTCGAGCAGGTCGCGGTGGCGCTTGAGCTCGAGGTGGGTGCGGACGCGCGCCTGGACGATGGCGAGGCTGAACGGCTTGGTGACGTAGTCCACGGCGCCGAGCGAGAGCCCGCGCGTCTCGTCCTCGACCTCGCTCTTGCCGGTCAGGAAGATGACCGGGATCGAGGCGGTCTCGGGCCGCTCCTTGAGGTGCCGGCAGACGTCGTAGCCGTCCATGCCCGGCATGACCACGTCGAGCAGGATCAGGTCGGGCTGAGGCTCGGCGGCGGCGAGCCGCAGGGCATCGGCGCCGTTGGCGGCGAAGCTGACCCGGTAGTCGCCTTTGAGCGCCTCGGCGAGCAACATCAGGTTGGGCTTGGCGTCGTCGACGATCAGCACCCGGTGGCGGCTCCACGGCCCGTCGCTCATGACCTCACCTCGGCGGCAGAGACGGTCTCCCCAAGCTCGCGCACGACCAACCGGGCGCCCTCGAAGTCGAACCCCTCGACGGCCGTCCGCAACCGGTGGAACGCCTCCGCGGCCGCGCTCTCGGCGAGGTGGCCGGCGAGCTCGGCCAGGGTCGCCTCGGCGTCGAGGTCGTTGGCGGCGAGCTGCTGGTCGAGCCGCCTGAGCACGGGGGCCACCCGGGTCCCGTCGAACGGCCGGGAGGGTCCGCTCTGGGCGGGCCCGCCGACAGGGCTCACCGGCCGGGTCGAGGTCAGCGCGCTGCAGGTCCGCTCGACCGCGACGGCGAGCCGGTCGAGAGCCGCCCCGAGCCCGGGATCCGCCGAGCCCAGCAGGGGCTCGAGCGCCGCCGCGGCGGCGTGCACCGGGACGATCCCGAGATTGCCGGCGACCCCCTTGACGGTGTGTGCGATGCGCCGCGCCGCGTCGGTGTCGTCGGCCTCGAGCGCGTCCGCGATCTCGCGGGCGGTGTCGGCGTGGTCGCCGACGAAGGTCGCCAGCAGCTGAGCGAGCAGTGTGCGGTTGCCGCCCAGCCGGGCCAGCGCCGTGGCCACATCGACCCCCGGGATCTCCGCTGGGAGCTCGAGCTCGAGGGCAGCCCTGGCCGGGGTCGGCGCCGCCGGCCGTCGCGGGGTGCGGTCGCGGGCGATCCAGCGCAGCAGGACGGCGACCAGGGCGTCCGGATCGACGGGCTTGGAGACGTAGTCGTCCATGCCCGCCTCCAGGCAGCGTTCGCGGTCTCCCTGGAGGGCGTGGGCGGTCATGGCGATGATCGGGAGCCGCTCGCCGTGCGGCAGCGCGCGGATCGCGCGGGTGGCCTCGAAGCCGTCCATCCGCGGCATGTGCACGTCCATCAGGATCGCGTCGTAGGGGCCGCCGCCGGCCGCCTGGACCGCCTCCACGCCGTCCCTCGCGACCTCCACCTCGAGCCCCATCTGGTTCAGGAGCTCGGTCGCGACCAGCTGGTTGATGGCGTTGTCCTCGACCAGCAGCACCCGTGCCCCACCGATGCGCTCGCCGGCGAGCAGGTCCTGGATCGATCGCGGGAGCGGGGCCTGGCCGGCGGCCCCGGCCGGAGTCACCCCGAACAGCTCCATGATGGTGTCGAAGAGCAGCGACTGCTTGACCGGCTTGACCAGGAACGCGTCCACACCGGCCGCCTCGGCGCGCTGCATCTCCTCCTCGCGGCCGAACGCGGTGACCATTACGATCCGGGTGCGGGCGAGGCCGGAGTCCTGGCGGATCAGGGAGGCGGTGGTGATCCCGTCCCAGCCCGGCATGCGCCAGTCGATCACGGCCAGGTCGAACGGCCGACCCTCCCGTGCGGCCTCGCCGAGGGTCTGAAGCGCCCGCTCGCCCGAGGCCACGGTCTCGGTCTCGATGTGGAACGACGACAGCATCTCGCCCACGATCAGGCGTGCCGCCTCGTTGTCGTCGGCGACCAGGGCCCGCAGCGAGCGCAGCGAGGAGGGCACCACCAGCGCCCGCTCGGGCTCCGCCTCGCTGCGGTCCAGGGGAAGCGAGACGGTGAACGTGGTGCCCCTCCCGAGCTCGCTCTCGACCGTGACCGCCCCACCCATGCCCTCGACCAGCTGACGGCTGATGGCGAGCCCGAGCCCCGTCCCGCCGAAGCGCCGGGTGGTGGACTCGTCGGCCTGGGTGAACTCCTCGAACAGGCGGGAGACCTGGGACGGGTCGATGCCGATGCCGCTGTCCCGGACCGAGATCACGATCCGGGCGCCGGTCGCGGTCACGTCCTCCGCCCGGACCCGCAGCACGACCTCGCCGGACTCGGTGAACTTGACCGCGTTGGCGACCAGGTTGGTCAGCACCTGACCGAGCCTGAGCGAGTCTCCGAGCAGCAGGCACGGCACGTCGGGCTCGATCACCACCAGCAGCTCGAGGCCTTTCTCGGTCGCTTTCTCCGAGAACAGGTCGCAGATCTTCTCGATCGTCTGGCGCAGGTCGAAGGCGACCGACTCCAGCGTGAGGTGTCCGGCCTGGAGCTTGGAGAAGTCGAGGATGTTGTTGATCAGCTCGAGCAGGGTCTGCGCCGAGGTCTGGACGATGGTCAGGTAGCTGCGCAGCTTCGGCGTCAGCTCGAGCTTGCGGGACAGGGCGGTCATGCCGATGATCGCGTTCAACGGGGTCCGGATCTCGTGGCTCATGTTGGCGAGGAAGGCGCTCTTCGCCTCGCCGGCCGCCTCGGCGGTCCGCCGGGCCGCCTCGGCCTCGCTGAACAGGCGGGCGTTGTCGAGCGCCACCGAGGCGAGCTCGGCGAAGCGCTCGAGCTGGCTGACGTGGCCGATGTCGAAGCCCTCAGGGTCGCTGGCGGCGCGGGCGAGGCCAAGCACGCCGACCACCTCCTCCTGCGCCCTGAGCGGCACGCCGACCACCGACGACAGCGAGCCGTGGGGGATCAACCGGTCGCGCCCGTCCCAGCGGTCGTAGTCGTCGATGATCAGCGGCTCGCCCGATGCCCACACCCGGCCGCTGAGCGCCTGGCTGCGCTCGAGCCTCACGCCCTTGCTGGTGGCGAAGTAGCCGAGGCCGACCCGGCAGGTGATGGCGTCCGGGTCGTCATCCTGGAGGAAGATGAAGGCGTGGGCCGCGTCGAGCAGCTCGGCGGCCCGGGTGGCGAGCGACAGCAGCAGGTCGTCGAGCTCGAGCCGCGACATCAGGCCGAGCGTGGTCGCGTGCAACGCGCCGAGGAAGCGCTTGGCCGACTGCTCCGCCGCCACCTTCTGCTCGAGCTCGGCGAGCACCTCCTCGAGCCGCTCGAACTGCTCCACCACCAGGTTGGCGGTGATGTCGGCGGCGCGCCGGGCGACCTGGACCTCCTCGGCGAGCCGCGCGTTGTCGGCGAGCAGGTCCTCGATCGTGGGCGTTCGCATCAGCCGGGGCATCGGGCACCGTCCTGCGGTTGGGCAGGCGACGGGTCGCCGACGGCGAGCTCGAGCGCCAGGCGGGCGGCGGCCTCGACCTCGTGGTGGGACCACGGCGGCTCGAGCCCGACCACGTGGATCTCTCGCGGGGGCGCCTGGCAGGCCGCGGGGAGGACCCGGAGCAGGTAGGGCAGGCCCGCGCCGTGGCCGTCCTCGGGGTCCGCGGCCGAGGCCACCAGAGCGGGGTCGAGCGAGCGCACGGTGCCCGGCGGACCGACCCCCCATGCGGCGTCGACGAAGACCACCCGCTCGGCGCCCTCGACCACCGTCAGCAGCCCGAGGCCGGCGAGACCGCCGTCGACCACCTCGACGTCAGGCGGCAGCTCGAGCTCGGCCAGGCGCCGCCCGACGAGCCACCCCGCGGCGTCGTCCGCGACCAGCGAGTTGCCGACGCAGATGATGCGGTTCACGGTGTCGCCCCGACCCGGATCCGTCCCAACGACCGGCGCCCGGGTCCGACCGCGTGCACCGTGCACACCAGGCAGGCGTCGAACGACCTCACGATGTGGCCGAGACGGATCGGGTTGCCGCCGTCCTCGACCTCGGCGCCGATCAGAGCCTCCTCCATCGGTCCGCGGACTCCCTGCGAGTCGCGGGGCGACGCGTTCCAGGCGGTGGGTGTGATGATCTGGTAGTGCTCGATGACGCCGTCGCGGATCTGCACCCAGTGGCCGAGCCCGCCCCGCGTCGCTTCGTGCAGCCCGAAGCCTTCGCCCTCGACGATCTCGCCGGCAGGCTGATAGCACCTGGCCCCGGGCTCGATCTCGCCGAGCCACCGCGCCATGGCGGGAATGAGGGTGGCGGGTCGCACGATCCGGGCGAGCTGACGACAGAGCACGCTGGCTCCGCCGTGCGCCGCGGCCAGGGCGGTCAGCAGGGGGTCGCCGGCGACCAGCGCCTCGGCGAGCGGCCCGGTTTCCGCCGGCTGCTCGTCGTAGCGGGGCGCCTTGGCCCAGGAGTACTTTGTGTCCTCGGACCCCGACGCGTAGGGTCGGGTCTCACCGACCCAGGGGTGCGCCCCTCCCACCTCGCCCTCGTACCATGAGTAGGCGACGTGCTCGGCGATGCGACCCTGGTCGAAGGCCTCGACCGCTCCGCCGCGCCGGAAGCCGGCCCGGATCAGCTGTCCACCGGCGTCGGCCCGCGGGTTGACGTCACCCTCCGGACGGTCGTACCCGCCGACGCTGAGAAAGCTCCGGTGGCCGGCGCCGATCCGGTCGAGCCCGACGGCCCGGGCGAAGCGGAGGAAGAACCCGAGCTCGCTGTCGCGGTGCTTCGGATCCTCCTCGAGCCAGGCCTCGAGCAGCTCGGGCGTGGTGACCTCCCGCCACCGTTCGATCGCGCAGCCGAGGATGCGGTGCTCGTACCACTGCCGGTACTCGGCCAGCAGCAGCTGGCACTGGGTCAGGTCGGCGAACGACGGCACCGAGACCACCCCGCCGGGGACCATGTAGGACGAGTGCGGCCACTGGCCGCCGAGGATCGCGACCACCTCGAGGATGCGCTTGGACTGGCGGATCACCTCGACCACGGTCTCGCCCGCGAACGGTTGGTAGCGGCGCACGGCCTCGTCATGGAGCGGCTGGTCGCGATAGGCCGGGTTGACGAAGTCGGCGGTGAACATCAGGAAGCTGTGCCGGACGTCGCTCTGGATGGTCTCGGCGAGGTGGGCGACGTTTCGGATCCTGACCGCGTTCGGCGGCAGCGACACGCCGGCGACCATGTCCAGGGCCCGGGCCGCGGCCGTCAGGTGGCTGGTCGAGCAGATCCCGCACACCCTCGGCGTGAGGACCAGGCCGTCGAGGGCGCTGCGCCCCTTGAGCATGGCCTCGAAGCCGCGGTACATCGTGCCCGAGCACCAGGCGTCGACCACGACGCCGTCCTCGATCCGGGCCGAGACCTCGAGATCACCCTCGACCCGGTTCAGCGGTACGTGGATGGTGGTTCGTGGCGACATGGAACGGCTCCCCCTTCACGCTCCCGCGCGCGATCAGACCATGGTGCGCCGTCGGCGCAGGCGGTCCGGCGCGGCGGCGGCGGCCATGCTCTTGTAGGCCAGGTAGTGGGCGCGGTCGACGCCGATCGGCAGGTCGACGGGGATGCCCGCCAGGCCGCGCGAGCGGAAGAACGGATCGGGTCGCGGGAAGCTCGGCTCGGTGCACCCGCCGCAGGGCACGCCGACCGCGGTCTTGGAGCTGCGCCGGTTCCAGCGCAGCTTGTTGCACGGACCGTGGGTCAGCGGCGCCTTGCAGCCCATGTGGAAGAAGAGGCAGCCGCGCTCGCCGAAGTCCCGCTCCTCGACCCGGTACTCGTGGTACTCGTTGCGCACGCAGCCCTGGTGGACCAGCATCCCGTAGTACTGCTCGGGCCGGTTGGCCTCGTCGAGGTCGAGCCTGCGGCCCTGGGTGAGGGCGGCGACGGCCCCGATGACGATGTCGCAGTGGCACGGGCATCCGGCCAGGTTGATCACCGGCAGCCCGCCGGCCGAGACGAACCGCGGGCCGACGAAACCGCCCACCTGCTCTCGCGTGAACTGCACGCCCGAGGCCTCGACGTTGCCGGTGGCGGTGATGCCGCCGTAGGCCGCGCAGGTGCCGACCGCAACCACGAAGCGAGCCCGCTCGCTCAACGCCCGGAGCAGGTCCTTCTTGGGCTTGCCCTCGACGGTGTCGTACATGCCGGTGCCGCCCGGCCCGCGGATCACCGCCCCCTCGACGCACAACAGGTCCAGCTGCCGCTCGCCTGCGGTCAGCGACTCGACCAGCTCGCGGTGCTCCTGGGCGGTGGTCGCCGACAGCGACGGATGCCAGAGGACCTCGACGTCGAGCATGCCCAGGGCCTGCGGGAGGTCCGGCGATTCGGCGCCGAGCAGCGACATGGTGTCGCCGCCGCAGCCCCCCAGCTGCAGCCAGTACATGGTGTGACTCATGGCACCCCCCTTGGCACGACCGCCACACCCGAGGTCGATGACGCGCGGTCGGCGTACCGCTGGCCATCTGTTCCAATGATCGCCCCCCGAGATACAGCGCGAGCCGGAATGACCTCCAGGACCGCGACCCGAGGTGCCGGCGATCACCAACGGACGCTGAAAGGGAATGAGCGCAGGGTAGACTGGGCGGCGCACGAGCACCACGGCAGCCGCGGCGGCTCCCGCGGCGACGGAGGCGGTCACGGTGGAGTCAGGGCAGGCGGACCTCGAAACAGCGGTCAGGAGGTTCCTGGCGGAGGCGCTGCGGGTGCCCTTCGAACAGGTTGCCGGCAACCTCGGCTACGGCGAGCTGCCCCAGTGGGACTCGGTCGGGCACATGGACATGGTGCTCGAGCTCGAGCAGCGTTTCGCTGTCCGGGTCGAGACCCACCAGATCCCGCAGCTGGTGAGCGTGAGCTCGATCGCCGCCTTCCTGCGCGACAGCGGGCGGATGTGATGCGGCTCGAGCTCGACCCGGGAATCGTGGTTCCGGAGTGGCTCGCGTCCGAGGTCTGCTTCCGGCTGCCCTGGGTCGACGAGCGCATCGGGTCCGCCGAGGTCGTACCCGGCGGCGGGACGATCACCCTGACGCTGCGACGCGTAGTCCCGAAGGAGGAGCTCGGCAGGCTCGAGCACCAGGCGCGCCGTCTGGTGCGCTCGATGGTGGAAGGGGCACGTTCGCCGCGGGTCGAGATCCACGAGGAGCATCGGCCCGGTCCGGCGGTGCGGCATCGCGACCCGCTGCCCGAGCTGCTCGCGCGGCACGAGGCCGCGCGCCAGGACGACGGGGTCTACACCCTCGGGCCGCTGCCGTCGCGGGTCGCGGCCTGGTTCGACCGCCGTTTCGAGGCCATCGCCGAGGCCCTCGACGCGCCCCCGTACCGGGTCCCGGCCCTGATCTCGGCGGCCTTCCTCGAGCGGGTGCGCTACTTCCGGTCCTTTCCCCACTCGCTCAGCTTCGCGACCCACCTGCGCGAGGACCTCGACGTGCTCGAGGCCTTCCCGAACGCGACCTGCTGCGCCGACGGGGCCCTCGACTCGCCGCCGGAGGCGTTCGCCGCCCCGCGCGCGCTGCTCGCCCCGGCGGTCTGCTACCACCTCTACCACCTGCTGGCGGACGGGCCGGTACCGGGCGGCCGCCTGGCCGCGACCGCGGTCGGCCCGTGCTTCCGGTACGAGGGCCGCAATCTGCGCGGGCTCGAGCGGCTGTGGTCGTTCACCATGCGCGAGATCGTCTTCGTCGGTCCCGAGGACTGGGTGGTCGAGCGGCGCGAGCGGGCGCGGGAGCTGGCCCGCGAGGTGTTCCACGCGGCCGGTCTGCACCACCACGTGGAGACCGCCCACGATCCCTTCTTCGTCGGCGAGTTCCGGCGCCAGGCGGCGTTCCAGACCGCCTTCCGGCTCAAGCTCGAGGTTCGCGCCGACCTGCCCTATCGCCACGGCGACCTGGCGGTGGGATCGTTCAACGTCCACCAGGACTTCTTCGGACGCCACGCCGGCCTGACCCTGCCCGACGGGGCGCCGGCCTGGACCGGGTGCGCCGCGTTCGGGCTCGAGCGGCTGGCGCTCGCTTTCCTCGCCCAGCACGGGCTCGACCCCGCCGGCTGGCCCGAAGCGGTGCGGGAGGCGATCGGGTGATCGGGGTGGTGATTCGCGAGGCGAAGCTCGAGGACCTTCCGGAGGCGGCCCGCCTGTGGCGGGAGCTGGTCGGCTTCCACCAGGGCCTGGGGATCCCGATGGCGGCGCCCGAGGACGCGGAGCAGCTCTGGTTGGCCTCGTTTTCGCGCGGGCTCGGCCGGTTTTCGTTCCTCTGGGTCGCCGAGCGGGACCGGCGGCTGGTGGGCTACCTGCTCGCCCGGCTCAAGACTGCGCCGCCGTTCCTCGGCGGGGCGCCGGTCGGTGAGGTGTCCAGCGTCGCGGTGACCGCCGAGGCGCGCGACGACGGCATCGGGGAGCGGCTCGTGCGCGCCGCGTGCGACCGGCTGGTGGCCGAGGGGGCGCGTGCGGTCGAGGTCCAGGTCTACGAGGCCAACCCCCGTGGGCAGGCGTTCTGGCGGCGGCTCGGCTTCTCACCCGAGCTGCGCCAGCTGCGCTGGACCCCGCCGGGGGATGACGGAGACGGCGACCAGTGAACGGGCTCGCGGTGCCGGTGCCCCGCATCGAGGGGGTGTGGCGCCGGACCCGTGGGGCGCTCGAGGTCGGCGACCGCGCCCGCGTGCGCTGCGAGCCCGGGCTGATCGCCCTGCTCGAGGGGCTCGGGGCGGGCGCCGGCTACCAGCCGCGGGCGAACCACCCGCTCGGCCTGGCGGTGACCGCGGTGTGGGCGCTGCTCGAGGGCGGTGGCGGTGCCTGGGCCGGCCGTGAGGCGTCGGTGCGCTGGCACGGGTTTCCCTCTCCCGGCGACCGGCTCCTCGCCGAGGCCCGGGTCGCGGCGGTCGACGAGCGCGGCGCCGAGCTGGCGGTGGCGGTGCGGACCGCGGCCGGCGTGCCGTTGCTCGAGGGGACGGTGCGCATGGTTCGGGTCGACCGTCCCCGGATGGTGCCGGTGGCCGCGCCGGCGACCGCGCCCGATCGCCCGGGCGGTCTGGTCCTGGCCGCCGCGCCGCGCCGCGTGCGACCGGGCGAGCGCGCCACGGTCGCGGTGGCGGTGGGGCGGGGGGCCGAGCCGTGCTGGGTGCTGGCGCGACCGCCGTTCGGCGGTGGGCTGCGGCTCGACGGGCCGATGTCCCACGAGGTCGCAGCCGGCGACGGTGTCGAGACTGTGACCTTCGAGCTCACGGCGGTGCGCCCGGACGGGGTCAACCTGGGGCGGCCCTGGCAGCTCCGGCTGTCGAGCCACGGCCTCGGCCCGAGCGACGTGCTCGAGGTGCCGGTCGAGGTCGCCGGCGGGGGTCGCGACGAGGTGCTGTGGGTGCTCGTTGTCGGTCCGGGCGGTGACGAGCTCGCCCGCGCGGCTGAGGCGGCGGGCGTTCCGGTCAGCCTGATCGACCACGGGGGCGCCCTCGGCGGCGCCGACGTGGTGCTGCATCTCGAAACCGCGGAACCGGAGGCGGTGCGCCGCGCCGCGGCCCGGGCGGCGCGGCGCGGCGGCCGCCCCCTCGGTCCGCCGGTGGCGATGGCCCCGACCGAGGCCGCCGTTGCTGACGCGCTGGTGGCGGCCGGGGTCCGGGCGGTGGTGGTGCCGACCCCGGCCGAGGGCACGAACGGTGGCCGGACGGGCTGGTGGGGCGAGACCGCAGACCTCGCCAGAGCGAGGCTGATCCACCTGCCCCTGGTCGAGCTCGGCCCGAACGCCGACGCCGGCGCCCTGAATCGTGAGCTGGCGGCGAGGCTCGAGGCCCAGCCGCGCTCGGGGGTTCGTGTGGTCGGGCTGGTGGCGCCCACGGGCGCCGTCGGGGAGGCGACGATCAACGCGGTCCTCGAGCACCTCGAGCACCTTCGGCAGCGGATCACCGGGCTGCGCGTCTCGACCTGCGGCGAGGCGGTGGCGGCTCTGCTCGACGAGGTCGCCCCGACCCCGGTGGCCATGGTCGGGTGGGCGCCGAGCAGCGGCGATCCCGAGACCCGACGCTGGCGCTTCCCGGTGCGGGTGCTGGGCCGAGAGCTGGCGCCCGAGCCCGGGCTGGCGGTGCCGGTCTCAGTGCCGGCGCCACTGCACGTGCTGCCGGAGACGGTGGCGTCGGCGCGGCTGATGCGAGGGGACGAGGTCCTTGCGGCCCTCGACCCGGCGCCGGAAGGCGGAGTACCGGAGCTGTCGGCGGCGCTCGACGGCTGGTGGCCGGACCTCTCGCTTTCACTCGAGCTGGTCGAGGGGGTGCACCCGGCGGTCGAGGCCGAGGCCGACGGGGTCAGGTTCCGCGACCCGGTCGAGCCCGCCCGCGCCGACCTCCTGCGGCTGCGTCCGCCGCAACGGGACGGACCGGGTCGGCTGCGGGTGCCCGGCGACGTGCTGCGCCTGCTGATGGCGCCGATCGCGGGCGGCGCCGAGCCGCTCGGGCGCCGCGTCCATCCCCTCGGGGGTGTGTCCCTGGGCGCGGCCATCACGGCCGCCCAGGCCGAGATGGACGGCGGAACCACCGTGGCGCGCGCCCGGATGCGCTGGCTCGCCCCGCCGTCGCTCGACGCGGACCTGGTGGCCACCGCCGCGCGGGTCGCCTCGGGAGGCGACTCGAGCACCTACCGGGTCGAGGTGGCCGACGACGCCGGCCGTGCGGTGGCCGACTGCGAGGTGGTGGTGCAGGCGCGGCCCGACGCCGGTGCTGCCGCCGCCGTGGCGCCGTCGACCCCATCTTTGCCCGGCAACGCCGAGCCCCCGGGAGGAGCCATGACCCCGGACCTGGAGCTGATCGATCTGAGGCCCCGACTGCTCGCCCTCGACCCGCACTACCTGGCGCCGCCGGTGCTCGACGACCCCCACCAGGCCCGGGTGACGACGCTCGCCTTCGCTGTCGAGGAGGGTCGGCTCTACCTCGTCGTGGGGGGCGCCTGGCTGTTCGCGAGCGACGACGGCCTGGCCACGCTGCGCGAGGTCGCCGAGGTCAACACCTGCGGCGGCGAGCTGGTGCCGGCGTCGGTGCAGGCGATCGACATGGTGGTGGAGACCCTCGACGGGACCGTGCTCCTGATCGGCCGCGACCGCCGCGCCGACGACCCTTCGAGCCGCGCCTTCCGCGAGGGCGAACGGGGCGTGGTGTGGCGCAAGCCGAGGGGCCACGCGAGCTTCGTCCGCCAGGTGGTCACCGACCCGGCCTGGGCGACCTCGCGCAGCGGCAACGCGAGCGCCGGCTTCTTCGGGCCCGACCGCCTCCCGATGGTGGCCGTGGCGCCCTACACCGCGAGCGACGCACATCTCTACTGGAGCCTCGACGATGGCCGCAGCTGGCGGCGCCACGATCTCGGCGGGATCTTCCGCGACCACGTCCACGAGGTCTATCTGCCGCGACTGGTCGGTACCACCCGCACCGCACGCCTCTGGGTCACCGGCGGCGACGACCCGTCCGGGGAGGCCAGCGGCGTGATCTGCATCGAGGGCTTCGACGCCGACCGCCGCCTCGCCGAGCCGGTCTGGGTGCTGCGCGAGCGGCCCGGCTTCCGGCTGGTCGGTCTCGCCGGCGACGGCAAGCACGTCTTCGTCGGCAACGAGTCGGTGGCCGGCGGTGTGATCCGGATCCTGGACAACCGCGAGACCATCGCCGCCGGCGACTTCGAGTACGTGCTCGGCAAGTGCCGCCACGACTACCACCAGTTCCGGGGTCTGCTGGCCTCGTTCGACGGTCTGCTGGCGGCGGGCAGCTCGAGCTATCGGTGGACCGGCGACTGCGTGCGGGCCGATTCGGGGGGCGCCCTCTACGTCAGCGCCGACGGCGGCGTCAGCTTCGCGGAGCTCGGTTTCGGCGGCACCTGGGTGACCGCCCTCGCCGACGACGGCCGCTTCCTGTGGGGCGCGGTCAGCGCCAGCCGGGACTCCGGAGGCGACGTGTCGGCCCGTGCCCTGACCCTGTTCCGGCTCCGCCGTCCGTCGCCCCTCGACCCCCCGTCGGCACCCTACGTGGCCCGGCCGGTGGTGCTCGACTCGAGCTCGCTCTACGAGCTCGCGGGCGAGGCGGTCCACCCCCACCCGCGGCTTGAGCCCAGCGAGGCCAGCTTTCGGGTCGACATGTCGCCCTTCCGGGAGGTCGCGGTGGTCGTGGAGGCGCTGAGCTGCGGTGAGCTCGCGGTGGAGGGGCTGCCGTTCCACGGCTGGCGGCTCGAGGAGGACCTGTGGCACGAGCTCGCCCGACTCGTCTTCGACCGGCCCGGCCGGCGGACGATCTCGCTCGAACCGGAGGCTCTGGCCTACCGCCACCTGCGGGTGCGGAACCAGGGTGAGGCCGCCCTCGAGCTGGCCATGGTCAGCTTCGTCGGGCGGAGGTGACGACCGGCCCGCTATACTCGGGCCGGATGCTCCCCGACACCCGCAGCCAGCCGGTCCCTGCGAGAGCACAGCCGCTCGAGGTGTTTCGGCCGTGAGCGAAACGGACCTCTGCCCGATCAGCGGCCTGCCCGTGACCTGGCGACAGGGCTGGTCCGATCCGACCCCCGGCGCGGACTACGGGGTGCAGGTCCAGGTGCTCGCCCGCTCGGTGGTCTGCGTTCGGTCGTTCGGCTACGCCACCGGCAACGGAATCGAGCGCTCGGCGCAGCTGGTCGACCGGGCCGTGAGCGAGGGGATCGGGCGCGGGCGGCTGTTCGTCCACCTCTCCGACCTCACCTCCCTTCGTGGCGCCTCGCGGGGTGCGCGCCAGGCCTACGCCCGGACGACGCTGCGACGGGAAGGGATTGTCGCCACCGTGTTCTGTGGCGCCTCGCCGCTGCTGACCCTTGCGGTCAAGCTCGCACGGCTGACGCTGTTGCGCGGCCGCCGGGTCGAGCTGGTGCGCGACTACCCGGCCGCGGTTCAGCGGGCGGTCGCG
The DNA here is from genome assembly GCA_963714745.1 of uncultured Acidobacteriota bacterium. Lineage (GTDB taxonomy): Bacteria > Acidobacteriota > Thermoanaerobaculia > Thermoanaerobaculales > Sulfomarinibacteraceae > CAVQPK01. The sequence goes on along the minus strand of CAVQPK010000002.1, from coordinate 1,039,560 downwards.
CTGCTCGCCGAGCACGGCGTTGCGCTCGAGCCGTCGCCCGCGGCCGACCTCGAGCTGGCCGCGCCCGGCTCCGGGGTCTCCAGCCGTCCGGAGTGGCAGCTCGCCCTTCCGGGCCTCGACGTCCGCTACGAGATCGTCGACGGCTCCATCCTCCACGGCATCGGCGTCGGCCGGCTCAACCCGGAGCACCTGCCGGCGGTCTTCGCCATGAACCGAAGGGTCGCGACCCGGATCGCCTGCCCTCCCGAGCAGGCGGCGGTGGTGGTCAACGCCGAGCGCCTGGATCGGCTGACCCTGAGCGCCCGCCGGGGCTTCGTCGAGTGGGTCCGCAGGTGGCACGGCGAGTGGCCGTTCCGGCTCTTCCTCATCTACGGGGCGAGCCGGTCGCTGCGGGCGGCGGTCAACCTGAGCCGGCCGCTGGTGCCCTTCCGGGTCCGTTTCGCGCCCGGGGCGAACGAGGCGTTCGAGCTCGCGCGCAGTGGGCCCGACCAGGGCGGCTGGCTCCGTCGGGTGCTCGACGGGCCCGGCGCGGGCCGGCGCCCGGCCTCGGTGCGACGGGACGTCGACGAGCTGCTCACGCTGCTGGCCGGCGTCGACTGGGAGAAGGAGGGCGTCGGCGAGACGCTCGCAGGGATCGACCCCGGCCATCCGATGGCGCCGGTGGCCGACGCGGTCGCCCTGATCAAGAGCGACATCGACCAGATCCTCGACGCCCATCGGAGGGCGGAGGCGGCTCTGCGCGACAGCGAAGAGCGCTACCGCACCGTGCTCGACGCGATCGTCGACGGCTACTACGAGGTCGACCATGCCGGCGCCATGCTGCACTGCAACGGCGCCCTTCTCGAGCTGCTCGGCTACGGCCGGGACGAGCTGATCGGGCTCAACAACCGCGAGTACATGGACTCCGACAACGCCGCCCGCGTGTTCGAGACCTTCAACCGGGTCTGGAGCACGGGCGAGCCGGCGAAGGCGTTCGGCTGGAAGCTGCGGCGCAAGGACGGGCGCGCCGTGCCGGTCGAGGCGTCGATCTCCCTGGTCCGGTCGGCGACCGGGGACCCGATCGGGTTCCGGGGCATCGTGCGGGACGTGTCCGAGCGGCTCCGCGCCGAGGAGGAGCGGGAGCGGCTCGAGATCCAGCTCTGGCACGCCCAGCGCATGGAGTCTCTCGGCCGCCTGGCCGGCGGCATCGCCCACAACTTCAACAACCTGCTGATGGGAATCCAGGCCAACGCCGATCTCGTGGCGGCGGAGCTCGGTCCGACCGGTGAGGCGGCGGAGCGGTTGCGCACCATCGCGACCCTGGTCGAGGGCGGCTCGCGGCTCACCGCCCAGCTGCTCGGCTACGCCCGTTCCGGACTTCACGAGGTGCGGGCGATCGATCTCAACCGGCTCGCGTCGAGGACCCTCGACACCTTCTCGGTCGCCCGCCGGGAGATCCGCATCCGGCAGCAGTTGGATCCGGCGGTGCCGGCGGTGCGTGCCGACTGGACCCAGCTCGAGCAGGTGCTGCTCAACCTGCTGGTCAACGCGGCCGACGCGATGCCGAGAGGGGGCGAGCTGGTGGTGTCCACCGGGGAGGTCACCGAGGCGTCGTTGACCGGCCGCGGGTACGTGGTGGAGCCGGGCCGATACGTGCAGCTCACCGTCACCGACTCCGGGGTCGGCATGGACGCCGCCACCCTGGAGCGGATCTTCGAGCCGTTCTTCACCACCAAGGGCGGCTCCGGAGGCACCGGGCTCGGGCTGTCGTCGGCCTACGGCATCGTCAAGGCCCATCGGGGGTACATCGACGCCTTCTCCGAGCCCGGGCAAGGCACCACGTTCCTGATCTTGCTGCCGGCCACCGAGGAGGCGCCCGAGGAACCGCCCGGGGTCCCGCCGGTGACGAGGAGGGTCCAGACGGGTCGCGGCGCGGTGCTGGTGGTGGACGACGACCCCGCGGTCCTGCGGGCGACCGAGGCGATGCTGCGGCGGCTGGGTTACACGCCGGTGTCGGCATCCAGCGGTGCGGAAGCGGTCGCCACGATCCAGGCCGGACGACCACGATGTGCGGCCGTCATCCTCGACCTGATCCTCCCGGACATGCGGGGCGGCGACGTCTTCGACGCGCTCAAGGCGATCGAGCCGGACCTCCGGGTGCTGCTGTCGAGCGGATACAGCGAGGACGGAGAAGCGGCCGAGATCCTCGACCGCGGCTGCGACGCCTTCCTCCAGAAGCCGTACTCGATGGAGCAGCTCGCGGCCGTGCTCAGTGCGCTGATGTCGGGGACCTGACCGCGTCCCGGCGTCCGGTCACGAAGGCCCACTGCACCAGCTCGCGGTAGACCGTCCAGGGCAGCGGCACGCCGGCCCGGTCGGCGAGGGCGACCAGCGGTGCGGCGAGGCGCCAGAGCGGGGTCTCGAGCCGGAGCCGTCGCGGTGGAGGGGTGCGCGGCAGGCGGGGATCGCCGGCGAGCTCGGGTTGTCTCGCGAGCAGGTCGCCGAAGGTCCGGCCGACCTCTCGCTGCCGGGCGAGGAAGGCGGGCAGCGTGGTCGGGTGGTGGTGGCGGGCGGCGGCGTCGGCGCGGTAGACGATCGGGAGCCCGGCGGCCTGGAGGCGCGCCCCGAGCTCGATGTCCTCCCAGCCGTAGGCCCGGAAGGACTCGTCGAACGGGAACGCGAGCGCGACCCGGCGCGGCAGCGAGACGTTCGAGGTGTAGAAGTGGCCGAACCCGACCTCGGCGCCGTCCACCATCCGGTCCCACGCGAACTGGGCCCCGTCCCGCTGGACGAAATCGAGGAACGGCGAGACCCGCATCGTGTCGTGGTCCCACCATGCCGGGCCGACCACCGCCGCGTCGAGCCCGAGGCTCGAGTGCGCCGCCAGGTGGGCGGCGACGCAGCCCGGCGCCGGCCGGACGTCGTCGCCGAGCAGCAGGACCAGGTCGCCCGAGGCCCGAGCGATGCCCCGGTTGCGGGCGGCGCCCTGGCCGGCGTGCCCCTGGCGGACGGAAACCACCGGGAATGGCAACGGCCGCTCGTCGAGGCGCCGGGCGAGAGCCTCACGAGTGCCGTCCGTGGACCCGTCGTCGACCACCACCAGCTCGAGCACGGGGCGGGACTGGGCAGCGAGCGCGTCGAGGGTGGCGGCGAGCACCTGCCAGCGGTTGCGGGTCGGGATCACCACCGAGATCGTGGTGCAGGACGGCGGTGAGGCGACGTCGTCGCCGATCAGCTCGATCCGGCGCACGGCGGCGCCCTCCGCCCGACCCGAGGCGCCGACGGCCGACGGCGAGACGATCCTCAGGTCGAGCAGGCCGTCGGGACCGGCGGTCGCCGGGAGCGCGGCGGTGGTCCAGCAGTCCGCTGCGACCGTGACCGTCGCCGCCGTCTGACCGCAGGAGACGGTGACCTCGGATCGGCCCTCACCGCCGGCGCGCAGGTCGAGCTCGAGGCGGCCAGCGGCCCGGCCGTCGACCCGCAGCAGCGCCCGCGCCGCGCCGCAGGTCACCCGCACCGGGTCGCCATCGAGGACCTCGGGCCCGTACCAGCCCCAGCCCAGGCGGCTCTCCGCCGACGGCCGTCCCGGATCGAGGCGGGGCACGGCCAGCCATTGCGCGGGGTCGGGCAGGTCCGGGACACGGGGCAGGTCCGGCGTCGGCGGCGGCAGGTCGCGCGCCAGGATCAGACCCCGCGCGACCAGCTCCGAGTGGTCTCGCCGGCGCGCCCGCTGCAGCCGGCGGCGGGCGACCAGGGTCGACGGCAGGCGGGCCAGGTTCCAGGCGGCGGCGTCGAGCGCCAGCACCAGCGCCCGCTCGGCGAGCAGGAACCGGGACAGCCCGGCGAGCGAGCCCACTGCCTCGCGCCACGGGGCGTGCTTGAGGTGGCTGCGCACCGCGTGGCGGAGCCCGAGCCGAGCCCGACGTCCGCGTCCCCGCGGCCCCGCCGCGGAGCCCAGGAACCGGTGCCTCACCACGGCGTCCCGGCAGGCGACGACGCGCCGGCCGAGCAGCCACAGCCGCCAGCCGAGGTCGACGTCCTCGTGGTACATGAAGAAGGCCGGGTCGAAGCCTCCGAGTGCCAGGAACTCGTCGCGCCGCATCGCCATTGCGGCACCCGAGGGGAACAGGCACTCCTCGTGGCGCTGTCGCCGTTCCAGCAGCGTCCGGGGCAGGCCGAAGAGGCGGTCGACACCGTGGCCGAGGCGGGCCATCGCGCCGCCGAGGGCGTTGAGCACCTGCGGATGGTCCAGGAGCACGAGGGCGGCGCAGGTCGCGGCCACCTCGGGGTCGCGCTCGAGCGGCTCGAGCAACGCGTCGAGCCAACCTGGCTCGGGCTCGGTATCGTTGTTGAGCAGCACCAGGAAGCGGCCGCGGGCGGCCTCGGCGCCGGTCCGGTTGGCGGCGCCGAAGCCCCGGTTGCGGTCGTGCCGGAGCACCCGGACCTCCGGGTGCGCCGCGGCCAGCCAGTCCGCGGTGCCGTCGGACGAGGCGTCGTCGACGACCACCACCTCGGTCGCCCCGGAGGTGGTCTGGGCGACCGCGGGCAGGCAGCGCTCGAGATGCCGTCGCCCGTCATGGCTGGCGATCACGATCGACGTCCGGGGCGGGCCGGTCATGGCGTCCGGAGGCTGGTCCACGCGCCCATCATACGGGCGGCGTCGCGCTCGCGTCGGCGTCGCGACCGGAGGGTCCGCACCGGCGCCACCCTGCGAGCGGCCGCACGACCGCGACCGGACGCTCCCCTCCCGCCGCCGATCGTGGTAGCTTCGTCCCGCCCGACGGGCGGGGAGGTGTCTCGTGTCGCTCGCCAAGCTCAACGCCGCACTGATCGAGGACGTGAAGGCGCTCGAGGCCGAGGGTCGTGCCAAGGCCCCCGAGCGCGTCATCGACGCTTACGTGCCGTCCCAGGGAGAGCGCGGTCCGCGCTACCGGCTCCAGGGCGCCGAGCGCGTCTTCATCCGCATGAACTCCAACAGCTACCTGTCCCTGTCCCATCACCCGCAGGCTGATGGCGGCCGCCGACGCAGGCGACGCACGAGTTCGGGGTCGGGCCCGGCGCGGTGCGCTTCATCGACGGCACCTTCGTCCACCACGTCGCGCTCGAGCGGCGCATCGCGGCCTTCGTGGGCAAGCCGGCGGCCAAGATCTTCAACTCGGCCTACACCGCCAACTGCGGGCTGGCGCTGGCGGTCGTCCAGCCCGTCGACCTACTGGATCGGCGATGCCCTCAACCACAACTGCATCATCCGCGCGATGCGCATCGCCGGGGTGCCGCGCGAGAACAGGGCGATCTACCCCCACAACGACATGGACGTGCTCGCCCGCTGCCTGCGAGCGAGGTGCCCGACGGGATCGAGCGCGTGGTCGTCATCTTCGACGGCATCTTCTCGATGCGCGGCGACTTCGCGCCGATCGACGAGATCGATGCGCCGGTGCGAGCCGCACCGCGATCGCTTCTCCGGCGGCCTGGTCACGGTGGTCGACGACAGCCACGGCATCGGCGCCTACGGCGCCACCGGACGCGGCACCGAGGAGCACTGCGCGACGCCGGCCGACGTCGTCATCGGCACCTTCGGCAAGGCCTTCGGCGTCAACGGCGGCTTCGTCGCCTCGAGCCGCGAGGTCGATCGAGGCGGTGCGCCAGAAGGCCGACACCTACATCTACACCAACCCCTCAGCGTCGCCGACTGCGCCGCCGCCATCGTCGCCGTCGACCTGCTCGACAGCGCCGAGGGTCGCGAGCGCCTGCACCCACCTCCACGCGCCGCATCCACCAGTTCCGGGACGGCATCGAGCGGCCTCGGATGGGAGTCGATCGCCGGGCCCCACCCGGTGGTGCCGCTGCTGGTCCGCGACACCGACCGCACCCGCCGGCTGGTCCGCCACTTCTTCGACCACGGCGTGCTGGTGGTCGGCCTGACCTTCCCGGTGGTGCCGAAGGGCGACGAGACGATCCGCTTCCAGGTCAACGCCGCCCACACCGAGGCCGACGTCGCCGAGGCCCTTGCCGCCCTCGAGGCGTTCCCAGGGTAGGGAATACCAGACACGGAGGCACAGAGGAGCACAGAGCCCCGCCCTTGCCGCGGTCCGCTGCCCTGCCGTTCAACCGCAGGGCAGGCGACCGGGTGGGTGGAGGATTTCTGTGTCGCGCTGTGTCCTCAGTGTTTCTGGGGTCATCTTCCGTTGCGGTGGTTCCGCTTGAGGATGATCCTCGCGTCGACGACGTCGATCCCGTCGGGGCGGACGATCACCGGGTTGAGGTCCATCTCGAGGATCTCGGGGTAGGCCTCGACCACCTCGCGACACGGTCAGCAGGAGCTCGACCAGCGCCTCGCGGTCGGCCGGCTGGCTGGCCGCGCACGCCGTTGAGGATCGGCGCCGAGCGGATCTCCGAGATCATGGCGCGGGCGGCGCCGCGGCTGATCGGCAGCACCCGGAAGACCACGTCCTTGAGCACCTCCACCAGCACGCCGCCGATCCCGAACATGATCACCGGCCCGAACTGGGGGTCGATCTTGGTGCCGACGATCACCTCGGTCCCCGGGGCGGCCATGGGCGACACCACGCAGCCGCGGATATCGGCCTGCGGGTGGTGGCGGCGGGCCGATGGCGAGAATCCCCTCGAACGCCTCCGCGACCGCGTCCGCCCCCTCCAGCCCGAGGCGCACCCCGCCGACGTCGCTCTTGTGGAGAATCTCCGGCGAGCACATCTTGAGCGCCACCGGCCCGCCGGCGGCAGCGGCCAGAGCCGACGGCCTCGGCGGCGGTGGCGGCGAGGCGGTCGGCGGTCACCGGGGCGCCGTGCAGGGCGAGCAGCCGCTTGCCCTCGTGCTCGAGCAGGGCGCGGCGGCCCTCGGCAAGGGCGCCCTCGATCAGGGCGCGGCCCTCCGCAGTCGCCCGCCGGCCCCACCGGAAGACGAAGCTGGTGCGACGGTGGGCGCCTTTGAGGTGACGCCCGTACTGCGCGAGCGCGGCGATCGCTCGGCACGCGATGTCGACCGAGTCGAAGACCGGGATCCCGTAGTACCGGAGCAGGTCGAGCGCGTGGGGCCGGGCGAAGTTGTAGAGGCTGTGGACCACGATCGGCTTGCCGAGTCTCCCGCACCAGCTTGCCCATCCGGTGGGCGGCGTCCTCCTCGATGAAGCGCAGCCGGTCGGCGAAGCGGATCCCGTAGCCGCCGAACAGCCCGACCAGCAGCAGGCCGCCGACGCTCGGGTCCTCGAGCAGGATGCGGGCGCAGTCGGCGAAGACCCCGGGGTCGGCGTCGGTGGTGCCGGCGACGTCGACCGGGTTGCGCAGGGTGGCGTTGGGCGACAGCACCGCGGCCAGCCGCTCGCGGGTCGCGCGGCCCAGCGTCGGGATGCCGAGCCCGTGGTCGGTGAGCACGTCCGCCGCGATGGTGGCGTGGCCGCCGCCGTCGGCGAGGATCGCGACCGCGGGCTTGGCCATCGGAGGCAGGCTGGACAGCGCTTCGGCGACCGGGAACAGCTCGTCGGAGTGGTCGACGGTGACGATGCCGGCGCGGCCGAAGGCGGTGCGGGAGACCTCGGAGATCCCGGCCAGGGCGCCGGTGTGCGAGCCCGCCGATCGGCTGCCGGTGGCCGAGCGTCCGCCCTTGAGCAGCACGATCGGCTTGACCAGGGTGGTCCGGTAGGCCTGCTGCAGGAACTGGCGGCCGTCCCTCATCCCCTCGACGTAGAGGATGATCGCGCGGGTCTTCGGGTCGTCGGTGAGGAACTCGAGGTACTCGTGGAACTTGATGTCGGCCTCGTTGCCGACGCCGACGTAGTAGCGAGAAGCCCTTCTGGCTCTTCAGCCGACGCCTCGGTGATGACGTGCAGCGCCATGTTGCCGCTCTGGGAGATCAGCGCCAGGTCCCCCCTCGGCACACCCGACAGACCGACCAGGTTGAGACCCGAGTGCACGTTGATCATCCCGCTGGTGTTGGGTCCGATCAGGCGCACCCCGCCGTGCTGGGCGATCTGCACGATGCGCTCCTGCAGCCGGCGGCCCGTCGCGTCCGAGCTCGCCGAAGCCGCCGCCGACGATGACCGCGCCGGCGACGCCCTTGGCGGCGCAGGCTTCGAGCACCTCGGGAACGGATCTCGGCCGGGTGGTCACCAGGGCGAGGTCGACCGGTCCCTCGATGTCGGCCACCGACGGCCAGCAGGGCAGGCCGAGGATCCGCTCCTCGCGCGGGTTGACCGGGTAGATCTCACCCTCGTAGCGGCTCTCGATGAGCGCCTTGACCGCCTGGTAGCCGCGCTTCCTCTCGTCGCGGGAGGCGCCCACGATCGCCACCGAGCGGGCGTCCAGGATCCTCTCGAGACCCATCGTCATCTCCCCTCGAAGCGGGGCGGCCGACGCTCGGCGAACGCCCGCACGCCCTCCTGCCAGTCGGCGGTGTCCATGCAGGCGAGAATGGCCTCGGTCTCGCGCTCGCAGCGCCGTCGACAGGTCGCGGCGTGGCCGCCTCGTGCAGGTGCTGCTTGGCCAGCCGCATCGACAGCGGTGCCTCGTTCGGCCAGCTCGCGGGCGAGTGCCCGCGCCTCGTCGAGCAACCGCCCCCGCGGCAGCGCCCGCAGCGCCAGCCCGAGCTCGACCGCCGTCGGCCCGTCCACCACCCTGCCGGTGTAGATCAGCTCCTTGGCCCGGGCGAGCCCGAGCAGGCGGGGCAGGCAGCAGGGTGACCCCGCCGCCGACGAAGGTCCCGAGCCCGGTCTCGGTGAAGGCCAGGGTCGCGTCGTCGGCCATCAGGATCAGGTCGCAGCACACGGCCAACTCGGCGCCGGCGCCCCGGGCGGGACCGTTGACCGCCGCGACCACCGGCTTGGGCAGCTCGGCGAGACGACGTGTGGTGGCGTGCGCGAGCTCGATGTAGGCGCGCTGCCCGGCGCGGGTCCGCCGGCCGGCTCCGTGCTCCTTGAGGTCGGCGCCGGCGCAGAAGGCCTGCTTCACCACCCCGTCGCGGACCCGGTCGGAGCCGGTCAGCACCAGCGCCCGCACCTCTGGGTCGGCCGCGAGCCTGTCGAGGGCGTCGCCGAGCTCCTGATACATGGCCTCGATCACCGCGTTCATGCGCTCGGGCCGGTTGAGCCGGACCACGGCCACCGGGCCGTCGTCGCTCGACCAGGATGGTGGTGGGCTTCACGGTTCCCCCTTCCGCCGGCCGCTCACGACCGCGAACGGCGGGCGATCCGGGCCTGGAGGGCCGCCAGCCGTTCGCGGAACGCGGGCCGGGTGGTCGACCAGAACTGGTCCTCGAGCTCGCGCCGCACCGCCTCGTCGTGCTGGTGGATCCCGGGCGCCTCCCGGAGGGTCGCCTTCATGCGCTCGAGCAGCTCCCGCGGGGCCGAGCCGGCGCGCGCCGCGAGCCGGACCGCCGCCTCGACCAGCTCGTGGTTGTCGACGACCTGCCACGCCAGCCCGCAACGGACCGCCCCGGCACCATCCAGCGCCTGTCCGAACAGGACCATGGCCGCCGCACCCTGGGGCCCGAGCAGGCGTTCGAGCATCCACAGGTGCCCCCCTCCCGGATGGAGCGCGAGGTCGAGGAAGCGCGACTCGAAGTGCGCGTCCGGTCCCGCCACCCGCAGGTCGCAGGCCAGCGCCAGGTTGAAGCCGGCCCCGACCGCGGGTCCGTTGACCGCCGCCACGGTCGGGAGCGGGAAGCGGGCCAGGGCCAGAAAGCCGTCGTAGATCCGGGCCAGGCTCTCGGGCGTCGCCGAGGCGAGGTCGTCGAGGTCGGCCCCGGCGGAGAAGGCCGGCGGCTTCCCGGTCACCACGACAGCCGCCAGGTCGGGCTGGCCGGCGAGCTCGGACAGTGCCGTCGCCACCGCCTCGGCCATCGCCAGGGACAGGGCATTGCGACGGGCGGGGTCGTCGAGGGTGAGCACCGCCACCCGGTCCCTGCGCTCGAGGTGAACTCGCACCATCTCGCCTCCGAGGTCTCGTCGGGGCGCGGAGCCGACACCAGGAGTCTACCGCGTCCGGCGCGCGATCCGCGGTCCCCGCGGGCGTGCAGCGCGCCGGGGGCCCCGTGGCGAGGCGGTCGCACGAGCGCCACGGGGCTCTCGTTCTTCGGAGCAAACTCGAGAGGGCAGTTGTTCGGAAGAGTTACATGACGAGTCTCATTGACAGGCCGGGACGAGGCACGTAGGGTGTCGTGCAGCACGTTTCGAATCGGTTGCAGGGGAGGTCTTGCAGCGATGCCGCGCAGAGGCTGCGTCGGCACTGGGACGAAGGAGGAGGGCTGATGACGAGGAGATTGGGTATCGCGATCGTGGCGTGTGTCCTGCTGGTGGCGGGAGCGGCCGTCGCCGGCGACAGCAGCGCCGGACCCCCGTTCGTCGCCGGACAGCTGGTGGTTCAGGGCGGCGCCGACCAGCTCGACGGCTTCCAGGTGGTGAAGGTGCTGCCCCGGTCCGGACTGACGGTGGTCGCGGTGAGCTCCGGCCAGGAGTGGGGTCAGCTGCAGCGCTTCCGGGAACGGGGGGTGCGGGCGCACCTCAACCTCCGGGCGGAGAAGTTCGCGGTTCCGAACGATCCGCTCTACTCGCCCTACCAGTGGCACCTGACCCGGATCCAGTCCGAGCCGGCTTGGGACCTCACCACCGGCGCCGGTGCCGTGGTGGCGGTGCTCGACAGCGGGCTCGCCCCGGGCGGCCCGGACGGCATCGGCTGCGTGGTCGCGGGCTACGACATGGTCAACGGGGACAGCGATCCCTTCGACGGCGACGGCCACGGCACCCACGTCTCGGGCACCGTCGCGCAGCGGACGAACAACGGCATCGGCGTCGCAGGCATGGCCTGGGGCGCCTGCGTGATGCCGGTCAAGGTGCTCGACGACTCCGGCTCGGGCTCGTTCGCGGACATCGCCGAGGGGATCTACTGGGCGGTGGACCACGGCGCCGACGTGATCAACATGAGCCTCGGCATCAACGCGCGCTACAACGTGCGCTCGGACCCGGTCATGGACCCCGCGCTCGACTACGCCTACTCCCAGGGGGTCACGGTGGTGTGCGCGGCGGGCAACGACGGCTGGCGCAAGAACGTCTCCTACCCGGCCATCTACCCGACCACCATCGCGGTCGGCGCGACCGACTACGCCGACCAGAAGACCAGCTACTCCAACTACGGCTACGGGCTCGACCTGATGGCGCCGGGCGGGAACAGCGCCGCCGACCTCAACGGCGACGGCTACGGCGACGGCGTGCTGCAGGAGACGCTCATTCCGGGTGAGGGGTGGGGATACTGGTTCTTCGACGGCACCTCGATGGCCTCGCCCCACGTCGCGGCGGTGGCCGCGCTGCTGATCGCCGACGGCGTCGCCTCGACTCCGGACGAGGTCTACCAGGCGCTGATCACTACCACGATCGATCTCGGCGACCCGGGGTACGACTCCAAGACCGGGTTCGGCCTGGTGCAGGCCTACGCCGCGCTCGGCGGCGGAGGAGGCTGCACCGACGCGGACGGTGACGGTGCCTGCGTGCCCTTCGACTGCGACGACTCCGATCCGGACGTCTTCCCCGGCGCGACCGAGGTCTGCGACGGGGTCGACAACAACTGCGACGGCACGATCGACGAAGGCTGCGGCGGCAGCTGCTTTCCCGCCGGCGACCCCTGCACCACCAACGCCGACTGCTGCTCGCTGATGTGCCACCCGAGGAAGCTGACCTGCAAGTAGCTCGAGGCGATCGCCACGACCTTTCCGGGGGACCCGCACGGGTCCCCCGGTGTCGTCTGCGACCCTCCGGGTGCCCGGCCGGAGCCGGGTACCGCAGGGCTGTATACTCCGGTCCGGCGTCGGCCGCGCCGACGGAGCGACTGTCCCCTGCGAACCGGGACTGAAGGTCCCGCCCCTGCGGACGGGTGGTCGGCGTCGTCCCCGCCGGGCGCCCGGCGTGACGGGTGGCCGTCGGCCGTGGAGGGAGAGCGGGATGTACACACCGGGAGTGGTGCTGTTGTGGTTGGCCTTTGCGGCCGGTCTGGGTTCGACGGTGGCCTTTGCCACGGCCCCCGGTCAGGCCGGGGACCGGCTCAGGATTGCGCGCCAGGCCTACTGGCTGATGACCGCTGCGGTGGTGCTCGCCTCGGCGCTGCTGATGTACCTCATCCTGGTTCACGACTACCGGCTCGCGTATGTCTGGTCCTACTCCGACAGCTCGCTCCCGCTCGCCTACCTGGTGTCGAGCTTCTGGGCCGGCCAGGAGGGCAGCTTCCTGCTCTGGGTGCTGTGCGGCGTGCTGATGGGGCTGCCGCTGATGCGGCTCGCGCGCGAGTACGAGCCCCGCGTGATGCTGTTCTACAACCTGACCCTGCTCTGGCTGCTGGTGCTGATGCTGCGCCAGAGCCCGTTCCGGTTCCACGAGGGTCTCACCGCCCAGGGGGTGCCGCTCGACGGCCAGGGCCTCAACCCGCTGCTGCAGAACCCGTGGATGGTGATCCATCCGCCCTTCACCTTCGTCGGCTACGCCGCGCTCGCGATCCCGTTCGCTTTCGCCCTCGCCGCCCTCACCATGCGCCGCTACGAGGACTGGACCCGGGTCTGTCTGCCCTGGGTGCTGGTCGCACTCGGGACCCTCGGGGCGGCCCTGATGATGGGCGGCTACTGGGCCTACGAGACCCTCGGCTGGGGCGGCTACTGGGGCTGGGACCCGGTCGAGAACGCCTCCCTGGTGCCGTGGCTGGTGACCGCCGCGCTGGTCCACGGGATGGTGCTCCAGAAGATGACCGGCCGGTTCCGGCGCCTCAACCTCGTGCTCGCCGTCGCCGCCCACGTGCTGGTGATCTACGCCACCTTCCTGACCCGGTCCGGGGTGCTCTCGGACTTCTCGGTGCACTCCTTCGTCGACCTCGGCATCACCGCCTGGCTGGTGGTCGACATCGGCTTCTTCGTCGTGCTCGCGATCGGCCTGGTGGCGTGGCGATGGCGCGAGATCCCCACCCAGGGCGGGGAGGAGCCGTTCTTCTCGCGCACCGTGTTCACGGTGCTGGCGGTGCTGACCTGCCTGCTGATCGCCCTCATCGTGGTCGTCGGAACCTCGTCGCCGCTGATCACCCGGCTGTGGGGCGAGCCGTCCCAGGTCGGTCCCTCGTTCTACAACCAGGTCGGGGTCTGGCTCGCCATCCTGCTCGGCGGGCTGCTCGGCGTGACGCCCTTCCTCGGGTGGCGCCAGGCGGATCAGGCCGCCGGCCGCAAGATCGCCCTGTCCGCCGCGGCTGCGGTCGCGATCACGCTGGTCGGGGTCCTGCTCGGGCTCCACCGTCCGCTCGCCATCGTCTACGTCGCGGCCGCGACCACGGGCCTGGTCGCCAACCTGTGGGCGACGGTCGACTGGGTCAGGACCGGACGCTGGGCGGCGGCGGGCGGAGCGCTGGCCCACGTCGGCGTGGCGCTGATGCTGGTCGGGTTCATGACCACCGGGTGGCTGGGACGCGAGCAGCGGGTGTCGCTGCCGCAGGGCAGCCCGGTCGAGGCGCTCGGCCGCACCCTCACCTTCAGGGGGGTGGAGAAGCCGACCCCGGCGGCACGCGACGCCATGGTGGTGGAGGTCGCCGACGGCGGCGGCTCCACGACGATGCGACCGAAGATGTGGGTCAACGCCAAGAGCAACCAGATGGTGGCCAACCCCGACGTGTGGAGCACGTTCACCAGCGATCTCTACCTGGCGCCGGTCGAGTACCGTCCGGCGGAGAGCCGCGGCGCCGGGGTCCCGCTGATCCTCGCCAAGGGCGAGCCCGAAGACTACCGGGGCTGGAGCCTCACCTTCACCGGCTTCGACCTCGCCGGCCGGGGGATGGGCCAGGGGGCGATGACGGTCTTCACGCCGGTGGAGGTGCGCCGGCCGGGAGCGGAGCCGGTGGTGGTCCGGCCCGGCCTCGAGATGACCGCGGACGGCCACCTCCACCCGATCGCGGCCGCCCTTCCCGGACCAGGAGCCGGCGAGATCCGCACCCTCCGGATCGCGGTCGACGAGGGGCGGGTCCAGGTCGAGCTGGTCGAGCCGACCGCCGGTCGGCCGGACTCCACTCCGCCGGTGTTCGTGGTCGACGTGGCGACCAAGCCGCTGATCGCCGCGGTCTGGCTCGGCACGGTGCTGGTGATTCTCGGCACCGCCCTGGCGGTCGTCCGCCGGTGGCGCGAGGGTGCCGGGGAGCTGCCGCCCACAGGGTTCGCCGCGTCCCCCGCCGGAGGCTTGCCGACGGCCCCCACGAGTTGACCGGCGCCGGCGGCCGAGGCGTCCGGGGCCGCCACGTCGCGACCTGGTCCGGTCGCCGGGCGTGGCCGGGATCCGGTTGATCCGGCCCCCGTCGACCCTACAATGAGCCGGACCGCTCCAGCGGCGGACCGCCGGCCGCCGTGTCCGCGGTCAGGTTGCGGGAAGGACCCGTGAAGCAGGTTCCCGTCCGCCATGCTCTCGAGTACCTGGCCTACCTGCCGTTCACCCGTGCGGTGGAGCGGCTGCCCGCGGCGGCCGCCCGTGAGATCGGGAGCCGGCTCGGCAGGTTGTGGGCCCGGGTGGACCGGCGGCACCGCGGCCTCGCCGAGGCGAACCTCGCCGCGGTCATGCCCGACCTCGACGCGACCGCCCGGCGCCGGATCGCCGTCGCCAGCTTCGGCAACCTCGGGGGCGCCTTCTTCGAGCTCCTGCCGGTGGCGCGGTGGAGCGCCGAGCGGGTGCGGGAGCGCTTCGAGGTCGAGGGCTGGGAGCGCCTCGAGGCGGCACGGTCGGTCGGGCGCGGAGTGCTCCTGATCGCCGGCCACTACGGCTCCTGGCAGCTCGCCGCCTACCCCAACAGCCTGCTCCTGGGAGGCATCCACCTGGTCGTCCGGCCGACCGACAACCCGTGGGTGGCGAGCGACCTGCGCCGCGTCCGGGAGCGATTCGGCAGCGCCGAGATCTCCCGCGGTGGCTCGGCCCACCGCCTGCTCGGCCTGCTCCGGGGGGGCGGCGTGGTCGGGTTGGTGATCGACCAGCGGCCGCCGCCGCTGACCGGCGTCATCGTGCCCTTCCTCGGCCGGCCGGCCCGCAGCGCCCCGGTTCCGGCCTTCGCCTCCCTGCGCTCGGGGGCGCCGGCGGTTCCGGTGACCTGCGTGACCACCGGTCGGGCCCGCTACCGGCTCCTGGTCGGGGAGCCGATCTGGCCCGAGGGCGACGGCGACGCGGCGGTGGCCGGGCTCACCGAGCGTTACTTCGAGGCGCTCGGGCGCGAGATCCTCGACCGGCCGGAGCGGTGGATGTGGATGCACGACCGCTGGGGACTGCTGCCCGAAGAACGGGCGGCCTGGGAGAGCGGCGCGAGCTCGCTCTCCCCGGCCGAGCGCGCCTCACTGAGGCGGCAGCGGGGCTGGAGCTGAGCGGCCGGCCCGCGGGCTGATCAGCGGTCGCCGTCGCGGGCCCTGCCTCCCGGCGCCGCGCGCCTCCGGTCGAGGTGCTTCTTGAACGCCTTGAGCATGTTGAGCTCCTGAAGGGTTCGGCCGTGGGTCATGTTGCGGCCGTGGCGGCGAACGTGGAGTGTGACCGCGTCGAGCCGCTGCATCGGGATCCCGAGCTCCCGGGCGCGGTTGTACCAGTCGACGTCCTCGGCGAACTGCAGCGTGCGGTCGAACAGCCCCACTCGGGCGAATACCCGTTTGCGGTAGAGCGCGGCACCGATGTAGTCGGGGAAGGACTCGGTCGGGCAGCCCCGATGCTCGTAGGTGTCGGTCGACGGCTCGTGCACCATGACCTGGGCCCATCCGCGGACCAGGTCGAGCTCCGGATGCTCGGCCAGGTGTCGCATCAGCATCCGCAGCGAGCCCTCGGGCCAGAGGTCGTCGACGTCGAGGAAGGCCACCAGCTCGGCAGCCGCTTCCCGGATTCCGCGGTTCCGGGCGGCGGCGGCTCCGGAGTTCGGCTGGGTGAAGGAGCGCACGTCGACCGCGAGCTCGGCGATCACGTCCGGCGTCCGGTCGGTCGAGCCGTCGTCGACGATCAGGATCTCCAGGTTCTGGTAGCCCTGCCCCACGACGCTGTCGACGGCCTCACGGAGGAACGCCTGCCCGTTGTACACGGGGATCACGACGCTGATCAGGGGCTCGACGCGGGTCGAACCTGCGCCGCGCCGCCGGATACCGGGCGCGGGACGTTCGCGGGAGGTGGCGCGACCCACCACCGCGGGAATCGCCGCGAGGTCCCGACCGAGCTCCAGGGTGTATCCCGGCAGCGTTGCGCACAACCGACCCAGGTTGTCGTGGGTCCGCCGCCCCGCGCAGGGCAGCTGCGACATCGTGGTGAAACGGGCTGCGTGCAGGACCTCCTCCGGCTCGGCCTCGACCAGCGCGGTGGGCACGCCGTCCCGGATGCGCGGCAGCAGGATCGCCCGCAGGGGTGCGGTGGGCCGAAGCCTGCGGCCGAGCGCGGGGTGGAGCTGGATCACCGCCTTCTCGTCGCCGAGCCGATCCGGGTTGACCACCTGGTCCGCCAGCTCGGGGAACCACCCGGCCCGGTCGCCGTCGACCTTCGCCGTGGCGTAGAGGCAGTGCACCGTCGGCTCGGGCTCGAGCTGCACGATCACGTAGTCGTCGGCCAGGTAGTCGAACCCGGCGCGGAGGCAGGCGAGCGCGGTGGTGGACTTGCCGGCGCCTCCTTTTCCGGTCAGCAGGAGGGCTCCGCCCGCGGTCGCGACGGCAGCCGCATGCACGAGCTGGGCGCCGTGCTCCTCGAGCCACCAGTGGAAGAGCGTGCGCAGCGGCGACGACCTGGACCAGTAGGGAAGGCTGGAAAGGCCGTTGACCCAGTACACCGCGACCCGCCGGTCGAGGTCCAGGAGGTTGACCGAGAAGTCGTAGTAGTGAAAGGCGGTTCGGATGCGGGCGCTGGCAAAGCCCCAGATGTCGCCGCGGTCGGTGAAGCAGGACTTCTCGCACGGCGCCGGGGGCATGGCGACGGCGGTCGACTCGCTGTCCCACAGGCAGAAGGTCACCTCGGGTCCTGCGCCGGGGTCGGCTCGAAGGTGCTCGAGCGCGGGCATGATCTGGGGGACCAGCCGCTCGCCGGCGAACCGCAGGCGCACGGTCGTGCCGGCCACCCGGATCACGTGCTCGATTTCTCCCACCGCCCGTGCCGCCTCCAGGTAGCGCGCGTGGATCGACTCGAAGAAGGCGACCTGCTCCTCTTCGCTGCGCGGTTCGACGTCCATGCCGCGGCTCCTCAGCCCGCCCGTGATGCGAAGCCGGGGACGGCCGCCGGCGACAGCACCCCCTCCCGGAGCTCCACGGTCTCGGAAGCGTGGGCGACGACGCTGGCGTCGTGGCTGATGAGCACGACCGCCGGGCGGTTCTCCAGGCGTTCCAGGTTGTCCATCAGGCGCGCGATCGCATCCCGGTCGAGGTGGTTGGTCGGCTCGTCGAGCACCAGGACCCGCGGTCGGCGCAGCAGCGCGCGGGCGACGGCCAGCCGCTGCGCCTGCCCCCCGGAGAGCAGGACGCCTCCCTCCCCGACCTGGGTGTCGTAGCCTTCGGGAAGGCGGGAGATGAACTCGTCGGCGAGGGCGATCCCGGTGGCCTCGAGCACGACCTCTCGCGAGGCCTCGGGATTTCCGTAGGTCAGGTTCTCGAGCAGGCTCCCCGAGAAGAACGCCGGGTTCTGCGGCACGACCCCGATGGATCGGCGGAGCTCGACCATGTCGAGCTCGTCGTAGGGCTCGCCGTCGGCGAGCAGTCGGCCGCGGTCAGGTCGGTAGAAGCCGAGGAGCAGGAGCAGGAGCGTGCTCTTGCCGGCACCGTTTGGTCCGACCACTGCGAGGGTGCGTCCGGGCGAGACCGTCAGGTCGACTCCGTTCAGGACCGGCTCGCGTCCGTAGCCGAACCAGACGCCCTCGAGCTGGAGTGTGCCGGAAAACGGGATCACGCGAGTCCCACGGTAGGGCCTGAGCGGCCCGCCGCCGGCCAGCTCGGAGAGAGTGGTGATCGACTCCAGGCCGGCGATCGCCTGGGGGATCGAGCTCATGATCGTGGTGACGTGACCGTAGAGCAGACTCGCGGCGACCCAGAACGCGAGCAGCTCGCCCAGCGTCATCGTCCTGCGGGCGACCGCCGCGCCGCCCACAACCAGCAGCACGAGCCCGCCCAGGCTGGTGACCGCGGACTGCACCTGTCCGTGGATCGCATAGCTGAATGCCATCCGTTCGCTGGTCTCGCGCAGCGCGAGGAGGTGGCCCCGCTGGCGCTCGGTCTCCCGTGCTTCGTGGGACTGGATGCGAGTCAGGTCCATGTGCTGGAGGACGAAGTACATGCCCTTGCTGAACTTCTCGAACGCCCGGTGACAGGAGTAGACCCTGCGCTGGACCAGGCGCGAGGTGAGACGGGCGGCGAGCACCAGCACCGGGAACAACGACGCCATCACCAGGAGCAGGCGCCAGTTCAGGACCGCCAGCAGAACCAGCAATGGGAGGCTGGTGAAGGCGGACGGCAGCAATCTGGAGACCAGGTCGTTGGAGACCGCGTCGAGTCGCTCGGTGTCCTGCACGATGCGGGCGTGGGTGGTGTTGCGGTCGAGCTGGGTGTACAGGCTGCGGGAGAAGGTGAACAGGCGGACCACGAGGTCTTCGCGGAGCTCGAGGATGGCGTCCTTGATCAGCCTCAGGTGCGCCGCCCTGAGCAGCAGCGAGATGCCGCTGTGGGCCAGTCGCAGCGCGAGCACGCCGACGCCGATCAGCACCAGCAGCCGGACGTCCCCTGCCGGAATGGCGCGGTCGAACGCCGACCGCACCAACACCAGAACCGGGACGACCAGCAGTGCCTGACCCGCCGCCACCAGCCCGTAGCCGAACAGGCGGAGGAGGCGTCTCCGGTAGAACCCGGCGATGTAGGTCCACGCCTCCTTCTGGAGCATGCGCGGACGCGAGCGGGGAGCGCCGGTCGGCGTGCTCACGGGCAGGACTCCAGGCTCGGAGCGGTCCCCCGGCGCAGCTTGCGGCCGGTCAGCCGGAGCAGCGCCGCGGGCAGCTGCCGCCTGCGTCGGAGCTCGAGCCGGAACGCCAGGAAATCCGGCAGCACCGCCAGCCCGCGGGCCGGCCCGAGCCCCGCCGCGAGCCGGAGGTAGGCGATCAGGAGGAAGGGTGTGCCGCGCAGCAGAAGACGCGACCGACGGTGGTCGTCCATCATCAGGTAGCGAGCCTCCAAACGTTCGAGAGCGGACACCGGAGCCGCGTCGAGGGTCGCGAGGGTGGCCTCGGGAATCGGCGCCCGATGGGCTCGGCGAAGGTAGTCGAGGCCGCGGCGCACACGCAGCGCGAGCCGGCTCTCGATCGCCGACCGGCTCAGACGCTCCCACCCGAGGTCATCACCAGCCGCCTCGATCACCACGAGTGCGTCGGCGACCCAGCGCAGCGACGGCATCGGGTTCCACGGCAGCCCATGCACGATCACGTGGAGCAGGGTGTCGGTGGGGTCGAGAGCCCGGGTCGGCGCGCCGCCGACCTCGGCCGTGAGGGTGCGACGCCACAGGTCCTCGTTTTCGCGGTCGCGGACCGACTCGCGCAGCAGGTGCCAGTGGAGGTCGCACTTCGACCCGATTCCGTCGACCAGCTCGAGGCCGTGGAGGAAGCGGAAACGCCATGGATGCCGGGTCCCGGTCTCGATCCAGCCGGCGTCGGTGAGCGCCGAGATCGCCTCCGCTGCGCGGGCCGGCGGGACCATGAGGTCGAAATCCGACATCGGTCGCGCACCGACGTCGCGGTAGTACAGCAGCGACAGGGCGACGCCCTTGAGCACCAGAGTGTCGATCTCGCGCACGGAGAGGACGCGCAGCACCTCGGAGGTGCGGCGGAGCGTGCCCTGGTTGCGCAGCCACCAGTAGCGGTACACGCCCTTCAGCCGCGGCATGATCGGATCATCGACCCCGTGCCGCGCGAGGTTGCGGTAGAGCAGCGGCAGCAGCCGGATGGAGCCCGGGTCCACCGGATCCCGGACCAGGTCGGTGCAGCTCTTCCAGGCCTCGAAGGCCGTGCTCGCAGCTTCCGCACTTGCCAGGGCGGCGGTCAACAGGAGCTCCTGCTGCGGCGTCGGCCAGGCCCCAGCGTCACCGCGCGAGACCTCCCCGCGAGCGCCGCCGTCGCGTCTCATCGTTCCGGCTCCGTGGCACCTCCGGCGTCTGGTCCTGCCCGGCGACGGTCGAGCGCGGCCTTGACCACCCTGAGGTAGTCGCTCTGGCGGCACGGGGAGGTCCGCCCGATGTTCCCGAGATGCAGCCTCCTGCGCAGTACGACCCGGTCGACCGCCGAGCTGCGGACCCCGGCCTCGTCGGCCCGCATGACCCAGTCCATCGCCTCGCCGGCAACCAGACCGGTGGGAAAGCCACCGACTCGTTCGAACGGCTCGCGCCGGATCACCATCGTGCCCGGCAGGCGGGCGAACGAGGGGCCCTCCGGGAGGCGGACGAGGCGGCGGCTGGACGGGTCGAGGTCGGGGCTCATGAAGTGAACCGCCATTCCGGCGACGAGCTCGGACCCCGGGTCACGGGCGAAGGCCTGCATCCGCGCGGCGAGCGAGTCCGGGGGCCAGAGATCGTCGGCGTCCAGGAAAGCGAAGAAGCGTCCTCTGGCGAGCTCGAGCCCGGCGTTGCGGGCAGCGCCCGCGCCAGCGGTCCGCTGGCTCAGAAGCCGGATCGCGTCGCCGAACCCGCGTGCGACCTCGACGCTGCGGTCCGTTGACCCGTCGTCGACCACGATCACCTCGTGCGATGGCCAGGTCTGCTCGAGAACGCTCTCAATGGCGGCGCCGAGATAGCGCTCGCAGTCACGGCACGGGATCACCACGCTGACCAGCTCGGAGCGGTTTGGGTTCAGGGCCTGGCTGTGGTCGCGCTGCATTTGCCTGGCGGCCGCTCTCAGCTCGGCTCGGTCGCCGGCTTCGGCTGCGGCCAGCCGGTCTCGGCGACATCGTGCACCGGGTCGAGCAGAAGGATATCGGCCATGTCGGAGTAGACCCGGAGGACCGGCGCGACGAACTCGCCGTCCGCCTCGAAACCGGCACCGGCTGCGGAGTCTCCGGGTCCCTGCGAGACGTCAATCGGGACGATCAGCTCCTCTTGGAGGAGGCGCCCGAGGAAGGCCTCGACTGCCGACTCGATCCCTCCCGGGTCGTCACCGCCGGCAACGGCGTCGCGGGTTGCAGCCAGGATCTCGCCGTGGCTCAGCCCGGCCTCGACCAGGCGCCAGATCGCGTCCCCGGATCCCTCCACGCTGTAGTACGTTCCCCGTTCGAGGTTGATCATCACCAGCTCGCCCTCGATGCTCTCGCTGATCACGCGCGGCGCGTTCACTCGATAGACCCGATCACGGTTCATGTAGGGCGATCTCCCCTGTGCACGTTCAGCCCGTCGACCATGACCATCCGTCGTATCGCAGCGCAGCGGGTTCACCGCTGACCCGACGTCCGGTCGAAGCCTGCTCGTCGTCCCCTCGGTCGAGGATACCGAGTCGAAAACGGGTGGGCAACCGACCGGGCGCAGTGGTGCCGGGATCGGTGGAACCTGCCGCTCAGGCGGCCGGCGGCGCCGGCTCGGTCTTGCGCACCAGCACCTGGTACTCCTTGAGCAGCAGCTGGTGACGTCCCGCGAAGAGCTCGAGGAAGAGGTCGATGGCCAGCTTGGGCCGCTCGTGGAGCGGTTTGTCCATCCGCCACCAGTAGTCGTCGAAGAGCATCAGGCCGTCCGGCTTGACCAGCCGCCAGGCGAGCACCGCGTCGAGCAGGACGTCCGCGGCGCGGTGGGAGCCGTCGACGTAGACCAGGTCGAAGCTCTCCGCCTCGAGGGTCGGCAGGACGCTGCCGGAGAAACCCTTGAGCTTGGTGATCCGGTGCGTCGCTCGGGCGAGGTCGAGGTTGTGGTCGAATCGCAGCTCCTGGCCGGGCATCACGAACGGGTCGAGGCACACGAGACGGGAATCCGGGTGGGTCAGGAGCTCGGTCAGGAACCAGATCGCGGAGCGTCCCTCGAAGCTGCCGATCTCGAGCACGCGAAGGTCGGGACGACCGCTGAGCTGCTTCAGCCAGCGGGACCAGACCTCGAGGTGGGCGCTCACGTAGTCCGCGGTGAAGGCGTAGTCGGGGCACCCCTCGAGGCGCCGTGAGAGCTGCCCCAGCCGTTGCCGCTGGCGCCGCGCTGACAGCGACCGCAGCGCGCGTCGTGCGATGCTCACCACCACTCGCCACCTCCCTGGCGCCTACCCCCGGCCCGTGGCGCGAGGTGGGCGGCCGGCGGACGGTCTCCGGTGCCGACTCGACCTGGGCGCCGGTTTGTTGTCGCCGGGCCCCGAACGCGGATGCCGATATCATCATACGAAGAACGCGTGGACAGGTGGGAACGAGGGCTCACCGAGGGGGTCTGCCGACCGTGAACTTCGTCATCCTCTGCTTGCACTGTCTCGACATGCGGGATTTTCACAGCACCTTGCGCGAGACCCCGTTCCTCGACCGACTTCGCGAGCGCTCGGTCTTCATCCCGATGGGCCGTGCCCAGGGCCACCACCAGGGTGATTCCCTGATCGCCGAGCTGACCGGGGTGTGGACCGCGCGCTGCTGCGACTCCGAGCTCGGCGAGTCCGGATTCGTGGCGCCTCGACGGGGCTGGCTGCCGCGGACCCTGATCGAGCACCTCGGGGACCACGGCTACGACCTGTTCACCGCGATCGACTACGCCCCGGAGCTCGGCCTGGGCAGTGCGGCGGCGGACAGCGGAATGCGCGCGGTGTGGTTGAAGCACGACCTCGAGCGCCGGCGGCAGTTCGGCCTGCCGCGCCGCCTCGACCGGCGCCGGCTGCTCGCCGGCCTTCGGGGCTCGAAGCGCTTCTACGCCCACCTGGTGCTCCGGGAGACCCATCGCCCGTGGGGCCAGGAGGATGCGCTCCGAAGACTGGCCGGTCAGGCAGGAGGCGGGCTGAAGGCGTGGCTGCGGCGACGCTCCGGGTCGAACGGCCACGGGTGGCCGGCGGACGCCTCGTGGGCCCGGCGGGCGGCCCTCGTCGACCCCGACGGCTTCGCGGCGCTGCGCCGGAAGGGGTTGGCGGCCGCCGATCGGCTGGTCGCCGAGGTCTTCGAGGCCGTCCACGACCGGGATGACGTGAGCTTTGTCGTGTACTCGAATCACGGCGAGGTCTTCGACCACTTTCGTGGTCTCCTGCCGTTCCGTGTGACCGAGATGGACGGGTACCCCATGATCGAAGGCACCTCGCACGGCAACTACCCCTACGAGGTCGCTTACGCCAACATGCAGATGTGGGTCATCCCGGGGCACCCGCCGCTGACCATGGCGGGCATCGGGCGCTTGATCGACTTCGCGCCGACGATTCTCGACCTCGCCGGGGTCGAGCCGATGTCGACGGACGGGGAGAGCATGCTGGCGGCATTTGCCTCCGGTCGGTTCGCGGCCCGTGACCGGTACGCCGAGGCCCCGCTCGGCGGGGGCTGTCTCAGCATGGTGCGCAGCGACGGCCTCAAGCTCGTCTCCACCGGGCTGCCCGCGGGCGGCGTCGACACGACCTTCGCCCAGCGGGGGTTTCCGGAGCACCGGCTGGCGGTCTTCGACCTCGAGTCGGACCCCTGGGAGTACGTGAACCTGGTCCACACCCCCCGCGGCCGGGAGGTCGTGCGGTGGGCGATCGCCCGCCACCGCCAGCTGAAGGAGACCCGTCGTGCCGCGGCCGGATGACTGTTCGCACCCTCGGTCAGCAAAGCAGCCCTCGCCCGAAGCCGGGGTGGGCTCGGCGTCGGCCGCCGGGGGCGGCAAACCGGAGCCGGGAAAGGTCGCGATCGCCGTGGTGGAGCCCGATTCGCGGTGGCCGGAGCTCTTCGCCGACGAGAAGGACCGCATCCTCCGCGCGATGGGCGATCGGGTGCTGGCCGTCGAGCACATCGGCAGCACCGCGGTCCCGGGGCTCCGAGCCAAGCCGGTGATCGACATCATGATCGGCGTCGACGACCTGGGCCGGGTCGCCGAGTGTGTCGAGGCGCTGGCCCGGCTCGGCTACCGGTACCTTCCCGAGTACGAGGTCCAGAGCCCCCACCGACGCTTTTTCCGCAAGGGACCGTTCGGCGCCAGCACTCATCACCTGCACGTCTATCGGCCCGACCACCCGGACTGGGCGCACATGATCCGGCTTCGGGAGTACTTCCGGGAGCACCAGGAGGCGGCACGCGCCTACGAGGCCCTCAAGGAGGATCTCGCGAAGCGCTACCCGGACGACCCGGTCTCCTACTCGGAGGGCAAACGGAGCTTCCTTATCGACGTTCGCGCGGCTGCTGTCCGGGACGAGACGGCGTTGCCGGCTCCGGATCGACCGCCGGCGTTCCGGTCTGCGGCGCGGCGGACGCTCGGCCGCCTTCGACGAGGCGCTGCGGAGGCCGTGCGCGCGACCCGCGTCGGCGGCTGGCCCCGCTCGGTCGGCGGCCCCGAGGCTCTCGACCGTCGGCTCAACGAGGCCGCCGCCACGCTCGAGCGGATTCTCGTCGACGCAGTGCTGCCCTTCTGGCGTCAGCGCGTCGTCGACCGCGATCGCGGCGGCTACCATCTCCGCCATGACCTCGAGGGACGGGACCTCGGGCCGTCGCCCCGGCACGTCGTCGCCCAGTCACGGACGCTGTGGTTCTTCTCGCGGATCGCCCGCTCGGCGTTGGGCGAGCCGGGCGACCTGGAGGCCGCCCGCCACGGCTTCGACTTTCTCCGCAGCCGGCTGTGGGATGACCGGCACGGGGGGTTCGCGTGGCAGGTGCTGGCCGACGGCGAGCCGCTCGAGCCGCACAAGCACGCGCTTGGTCAGGCGTATCCCCTGCTCGCACTGGCGGAGTACTGGCAGGCCTCCGGCGACGTACGTGCCCTCGCACTCGCCGCACGGGCCGTAGAGGTCTGGGACGGGGTCGCCCACGACTCGGCCCGGGGCGGCTACGTCGAGATGCACCGGCGCGACTGGTCTCCGGCCGAGGGATTGCCGGGCTACTGGGCACAGGACCCAAAGCTGAAGATGCTCGACACCCACCTCCACATCGCCGACGGCCTCGCCGCCCTCCACCGCGTGGCGCCCGAGCCGATGCTGGAGGCGCGGCTGCGGGAGCTGCTCGGGATCCTGACCGAGTCCGATCGGGCGTGCCGCCAGGGGGTGACCGCGTTTCGGGCCGACTGGACACCGCTGCCCACGCAGCGGGTCGAGTACGGGTTCGACCTCAAGAGGATCGCCCTCACGGCCGCGGTCTGCGCCGCTGCCGGCGTGCCTCGGGAGACGCACCTCGAGCTCTACCGTCAGCTCTTCGCGGCGGCGATGAGGTCGGGCTGGGACCGGCGTGACGGCGGCCTGTTCGAGGCCGGCCGCCTTGGGCGCAGAGCACACGAGCTGGTCAAGTCCTGGTGGACCCAGGCCGAGGCCCTCGGCGCCAGCCTCCAGATGTGGCGCCTGACCGGCGAGGCGAGGTACGCCGCCGTCTTCCTGCGCACCCTCGACTGGGTGACCCGCTTCCAGGTGGACTGGCGCCGCGGCGAGTGGTTCGAGCTCGTCGACCTGCGGCGGCGGCCGTCCGGCTGCAAGGCCGGGAACTGGAAGACGCCGTGCCACGGCGTGCGAACGGCGCTCGACTGCCTCGAGCTGCTCGCGGCCCGGGATCGTCGAGTGGGCGCGTCCGGTGAGGGAGGAAGCAGGTGAGCTCGCCGCTGGTCAGCGTGATCGTCGCAGTCCGCAACGGCGAGCGCTTCCTCGGCTCGGCGCTTGCCAGCATCGAGGCGCAGGACCACCGGCCGATCGAGGTGCTGGTGGTCGACGGGCGCTCGACCGATCGCACCGTGGAGATCGCCGGCAGCTTTCCCGATGTCCGGGTGGTGACGCAGCGGGGACGAGGCGTGGCCGACGCGTACAACACCGGCGTTGCCGAAGCGCGCGGGCCGCTGGTGGCCTTCCTCTCCCACGACGACCTGTGGGCGCCGGGCAAGCTCGCCTGCCAGGTGGAACACCTCGCCGAGCATCCGGAGGTCATGTTGACGGTGGGTCTGGTCCGCTTCTTCCTCGAGCCGGGCTGTGTGTGCCCGCGCGGGTTTCGACCGGAGCTGCTGGAGGGCGAGCACGTCGGGAGGATCATGGAGACCCTGGTCGGCCGGCGGGAGGCGTTCGAACGGGTCGGGCCGTTCGACCCCGGGCTGCCGTTCGGCGAGGATGTCGACTGGTTCGCGCGTGCCGCAGATCTCGGTCTTCCACTCTCGGTCATCCCCCGGCTGCTGCTCTCCAAGCGCGTGCACGGGGCCAACCTCTCGATCGACCCCGACCGTTCGGGGAGGATCCTGCTCGACCTGATGCGCCGCTCGATCGCCCGCAAGCGGGGCCGGACCGGGACCTGAGAGCCTCAGGACTGCTCACCGTGAGTCCGCTGGCGTTCGGCCGCCGCTGGATCCCGCCTGCTGGCGTTTCCCTCGCTCGACGCACGGCCAGGGTACGCCCCGGCCGCGAAACGCCAGCAGGAGGGGGCCTCGGCGCGTCACCGTGCTCATGGTGAGGTGTCCTCAGCCGACGTCGTCGACGATCCCGACCACCACCGAGCGCACCGGCATGCCGGGCACCCCGAGCACCTGGCGGGCGCCGTTGCCCTCGTCGAGCACCAGCACGGTCTCGCCGGCGCCGGCGCCGACGGTGTCGATCGCGATCACGTAGCCGCCGGTGGGACGGCCCTCGGGATCGACCGCGCGGCACAGCAGCAGGGTGCGGCGGGCCATGTCCCGGTGGTGGATGGTGGAGGTGATGCGGCCGGCGACCCTCGCCAGGATCATCGCCGGCCTCCGCCGGTCCGGGCATCGGGCTCGGGGTCGAGCTGGAGGTCGTCGACGATTCCGACCACCGCGTGGTCGACCGGCACGAAGCTCGGGTCGAGAGTGAGCGCCGCCTCGCGGCTGGCCTCCCAGTAGACCAGCTCGCCGGGCCCGGCCATCCGGGTCCCGTCGGCGCACACGAAGGGCCGGCCGCGGTCGTGGGCGGAGGCGTCGAGGGGCTGGACCCACAGCAGCGGGACGCCCTCGAGGCCGTCGCAGACCACGGCCGGGACGACCCGGCCGATCACCCTGCCCAGGAACATGGCGTCTCCTCCGGGCTCTCCGCCCCGTCGGGCTCCCAGCGGCGGCAGGTCGCGAACCGGCTGCCCTCGCCGAGCACCCGGCGCAGCGTGTCGTCGATCCGGGGCAGCAGCGACGAGCCCGCCAGCGGCGCCGCCGCACCGGCCCGGTCGAGAGCCTCGCGCACGTCGGACAGGGTCCCGGTCACCACCGCGACCGCGCGGCCCCCGAGGTCGTCGGCGAGCGCGAGCCTCGACCAGGTCGACCGGCACCGCCTTGAGCACCACGTCGAGCATCGCGAGCAAGCCAGGCGAGGTCGTCGCCTCGAGCACGCCCGCCGCCTCGCCCGCCGGCGCCCGGCGGGCGCCCTCGAGTGCGGCCACCAGGCTCGGGTGGGGATCGGGAAGGCAGACCTCGGCGACCAGGGCGCCGGCCGCGGCCCCGATCTCGACCCCCTCGGCGTGGGCCTCCTCGGTCGACGCCACCGACCCGCCGACCAGGGCGAGGAAGCGGCCCGGATGCACCGTCCCGCAGCGCAGCATGGCGACCGGCGAGCGCTTCAGCATCCGGTCCACCGCGAGCACCCCGGTGGCGACGCTGGCGAACTCGAGCAGCGCGAGCGCAGGACCCATCGCCGGCCGGGCCCTACACGATCCGGAAGTGGTCCACCATCACGCAGCGCCGGCGGCGGGAGAAGCTGACCGGGTAGGTCAGGCCCTCGCCGGTCGGGCTGGCGATGGTGAAGCTGGTGTGGCCCTCGCCGCCGGCGCCGAGGCCGGCGATGATCGGGCCGTTCTTGACGAAGATGCTGGTGTTGATCACCCGGGCCATGTGGCTCAGGGCGTCGATGTCCCGGGAGTGCATCGAGGCCGAGTGGCCGAAGCCGTGCTCGGACTCGCGGGCCAGCGCGATCGCCCGGTCGACGTCGGGCACCCGCACGATCGGCAGCACCGGCATCAGCTGCTCGCTCCACACCAGGGGGTGGTCCTCGGCCACCTCGGCGATCGCGAGCCGGGCCTCGGCGCCCCGCCTCAGGCCGATCCGGGCCAGGATCTCGCCGGCGTTCCTGCCGACCATCGCCTTGTTGATCACGCCGTGGCTGCGCGGCCCGCGGAGCTCCGAGAAGATCTCGCCTTCGAGCCGGCGCAGCTCGGCGGCGTCGAGCAGCTCGGCGCCGCTGGACCGCATCCGGCGGATCAGCTCGTCGGCGACCCGCTCGACCACGAACACCTGCTTCTCGTCGACGCACACGATGTTGTTGTCGAACGAGGCGCCGGTGATGATGTCGCGGGCGGCCTTGGCGAGGTCGGCGGTCTCGTCGACCACCACCGGGGGGTTGCCGGGGCCGGCGCAGATCGAGCGCTTGCCGCTCGCCATCGCGGCCTTGACCACCCCCGGTCCGCCGGTCACCACCAGCAGGTTGATGCCGCGGTGGTGCATCAGCTCGGTGGCCGACTCGATGGTCGGGCGCGCCACCGCGGTGACCAGGTTCGGCGGACCGCCCGCCGCCGACGATCGCGCGGTTGATCGAGCGCACCGCGGCCATCGAGCACGCCGCCGCGCCGGGGTGCACGTTGAAGACCACGCTGTTGCCGGCGGCGACCATGCCGATGGTATTGCAGATGATCGTGCTGGTCGGGTTGGTGGTCGGAGTGATCGCGCCGATCACCCCGAACGGTGCCCACTCCATCAGGGTGAGGCCGTTGTCGCCGGTGGTGGTCTCCGGGCGCAGCGCCTCGGTGCCCGGGGTCTTCTCGGTCACCAGGCGGTTCTTGACCACCTTGTCCTCGACAGCGGCCGAGCCCGGTCTCCTGCCACGCCAGCCGGGCCAGCTCCTCGCCGTCGCGGCGCATCGCCTCGCGGATCGCGGCGATGACCCGGGAGCGCAGGGCAAGGGTCGACTGGTTGAGCCGGCGGAAAGCGACCGCCGCGGCCTCGACACAGTCGTCGACGGTGGCGAAGACGCCCTCCCCGGAGCGGTCCCCGGGTCGCGCGGCCGGTCCGGGCGCCCGCATCGGGTTGACCACGTAGCCGCCCGCCGGCGCCTCGCCCGGCGGACTTCCGGGCGCGACCGGGCCGCGACCCGGGACGGCGCCGAGCCGGAGCCGTTCGGCGAGCCGGGCCGCGATCAGGTCGACCTGCTGCTCGGACAGCCGGCTCATCCGTCAGGCCCCTTGCGGTAACGCTCCTCGCCGCCGATGTCCCAGCTGTCGACGATCGCCATCACCACCGCGTCGACCGGCTTGGCGTCGGTGAGACGGGTCTGGCGGGCCGACGAGCCCGAGGCGTAGAGCACCAGCTCGCCCTCCCCGGCGCCGACCGCGTCGACCGCGACCACGATCCCGCCGGTGAGCTCACCGTCGGGGCCCGCCTGGCCGAGCAGCAGCAGCTTGAGGCCCTCGAGCTCGCTCGTCCTTGCGGGTCGCGACCACCCGGCCGAGCACCTTGGCGAGGTTCATGGCCGCTACGCCGGTGCTCTGGCGGCCGAGCGGGATCACCGACGTCGACGTTGGCGTGCGGCCGGGCGATCACGTGCACCGCGACCACCTCGCCGACCCGGGTCGCCGGCGGTCTGACCGGCGTCGCACGCCGCCTTGACCGCGGCCACGTCGCCGCGCACGACCGCGGTCGTGTAGCCGCCGCCGGTCTTCTCGTAGCCGACCAGCTCGACCCGGGCGGCCTTGACCATCGCGTCGGCGGCCTCGACCGTCGCCGCGAAGCTCCTGCACTCGATCATTCCCAGGGCGTCTGCCATCTCGTTTCCTCCTCGACGGCGTGTCGTTGAGACACGGGTCCATGTCGTTGCTCCCGATCCGCTACTCGGGCTGCGCGTCCGTCGAGCGCCTCGAGCGCCGCCACCGCGGCCGGCCGGGCGACCGTCGATGTCGCGCCTCCTCGCCCCCGATGTAGACCCGTCCGAAGCTGCCGAACGCGCGCACCTCGAGGATGTTGATCTCGGCCGCCTTCTCGGCCTCGTTGGCGGCCAGGGCGGCGTAGGCGGCCGGCTCGCACTCGAGCACGAACAGGGTCTGCCCGGACAGGATCAGGTTGCCGTGGCGCATGCGGTTGATCAGCATGCACTGGTGGTCGTCGAGGTGGCGGACCACCTGGTCGGACACGATCCGGGGCTTGAGCCGCTGGTCCTCCTCGAGCTCGAGCGCCTCGAGGATCGCGCGCCCTGCCTGGCGCACGTCGGCCTGGCTGTCGGAGTGGACCTCGAGCATGCCGTAGAGGCGCTCGACGATCTGCATGCCCGGCGTGACGTGGGTCGACTTGAGCGCGATGTCCGTCACCCGGTTGATCTCGATGCCGGGCGCGATCTCGACGAACAGGCTCGCCTGGCCGACCCGGGGCAGGAAGCCCTGGGCGATCGTCGCCTGGAACGACGCGAACTGGGGCTGCAGGCTGTCGATGACGCAGTAGGCGCGCAGGTCGACCATGGTCTCCTCATTCCTCCGCTGCGGTCAGGGGCTGACCGTCACTTCGCGGGCCTCCTCGACGATCGCGATCGAGGCGCTGGCGCCGATCCGGGTCGCTCCGGCCTCGATCATCCGCCGGGCGTCGGCGAACGAGCGGATGCCGCCCGAGGCCTTGACCTCCATCCCGGCGCCGCGCACCACCGAGGCCATCAGGGCGACGTCCTCGGCGGTGGCGCCGCCCGAGGAGAAGCCGGTGGAGGTCTTGACGAAGTGGGCGCGGGCGCGTGCGGGCGAGCTCGCAGGCGCGCACCTTCTCGTCGTCGGTGAGCAGGGCGGTCTCGATGATCACCTTGCACACCGCGCTGCCGTCCCGGCAGGCCTCGGTCACCGCCCGGATGTCCTCGCAGCACGACGTCGTCGTCGCCGCCCTTGAGCGCGCCGACGTTGATCACCATGTCGATCTCGCGTGGCGCCGTCGCGGATCGCCCGGCGGGTCTCCAGGCCCTTGATCTCCGGGGTGCTGGCGCCGAGCGGGAAGCCCACCACCGAGCAGGTCAGCACGCCGGAGCCGCGCAGGCCGTCGGCCACGGTGCGCACCCAGCACGGGTTGACGCAGACCGAGCGGAAGCGGTGCTCGCGGGCCTCGGCGACGACCTTCGCGGATCATCTCCTCGGTGGCGTCGGGCTTGAGGATGGTGTGGTCGATGAAGCCGGCCATGTCCTTCGGGATCGCGGCCGGCCGACCCGGGCCGGTGCTCAGCCGGCCGGCGCCGAGCTCGATGAAGCGGCGCGCCACCTCGGGCGCGCGAGCCGACGCTCGGGTCGCCGTGGTAGGCGCCGACAGCCCGGCGCCGCCGGCGATCAGGCCTTCGAGCCGCCGCAGATCCGCTCGAGGTCCTCCGGCGCGACGGCCCGCCAGCGCGCGTGCCCGCGCCGACGGCGCCGAGCCGGTGGCCGGCGCGCTCCTCGATCATCGCCACCCGCCGGAGGTGACGCTCGGCTCGGTGCAGTCGGTGGCCAGGAAGACGTCGACGATCTGGGTCGCGAGGCTGGCGCCGATCAGGCCGGCGCCGAGGGTCAGCACGTTGGCGTCGTTGTGCTCGCGGCCGTTGCGAGCGCTCGACAGGTCGTAGGCCATCGCCGCGCGGACCCCGGGCACCTTGTTGGCGACCATCGAGGAGCCGATCCCGGCGCCGTCGATCATGATCCCGCGCTCGGCCGCGCCCGCGGCCACCGCCTCGGCGACCGCGCGGGCGAACACCGGGTAGTCGACCGCCTTCGGTGGAGTCGGTGCCGAGGTCGACCACCTGGTGGCCCTGCTGGCGCAGGTGCGCCACGAGACGCTGCTTGAGCTCGAAGCCGCCGTGGTCGGCGCCGATCGCGATCCTCATCCTGACGCTCCCCCTCACCACACCCTCGACGTCATCGCGCACCGTCGCCGGCCGAGCCCAGCTCGCCGCGCCGGGCGACGAGCTGGGGCCGGTCCCGGGCGACCGCGGCCCGCAGCCGGTCGAGCTGGGCCTCGAGCGCCGCCCGCCCGCGGCCGGTGAGCTCGAAGACCGTCACCGTCCGGTTGCCCCGCCGCTCCCGGTCCCGGGCGACGTAGCCGGCCTCGACCAGGCGCCCGAGCTGCACGTGGAGGTTGCCGTCGGCGAGCCCGGTCTCCTCGCCGAGGGCGCTGAAGCTCCACCGGCCGCCGTCCGCCAGGGTCGCCGTCACGGCCAGCCTCGCGGGCAGGCCGAGCAGCTCATCGGCCTCTCGGACGTGCATCGGGCGAAGGACCGGGGGTGTGCCGACAGTTTTGCTTCACACGATAAAGATAGGTGCAGTGTGCGCTCTCGTCAAGTGCGTTGACTTCGTTTCGTGAAGTAAACGACGCTGGGCGCGCGTCGGGAGAACCATGAAGCAGTCCTGCACTTCATTCTGTGAAGTTGTCGCGCGGCCCCGAGCATGGGCCGCGCTCACCGCGCAGCCGTCAGGCCGGAGGGCCGCCGGCCTCGGCGTCGAGCGCGGCCCTGACCTCACGGGCGAGGGCGACCATCGAGACCGGCTTCTGGAGGAAGCGCACTTCCCCCGCCGACACGGTCCGGCGCAGCACGTCGTCCTCGGCGTAACCCGACATCAGGATCACCCGCAGGCCCGGCCACCGTTCGCGGAGCGCGACGGGCGAGGTCGGCGCCGGTGATGCCGGGCAGCATCACGTCCGAGATCAGGAGATCGTACCCGCCGTCCACGGGCTGGGCGAGCGCCTCCTCGCCGGAGCCGACGGTGGTCGTGCGGTAGCCGAGCTTGGCCAGCATCTTGTCGAACAGCACCCGGATCTGCTCGTTGTCCTCGACCACCAGGATGCGCTCGTCGCGGCCCCGCTCGAGGCCTTCGGTCGCGGTCCGCTGGGTCGCCGTGGTCGCGAGTGCGCAGCTCGCAGCGCGGCAGGGCGACCCGGAACCGGGTGCCCGGCGCCGGGTGCGGAGTCGACCGAGATGGTGCCGCCGTGCTGGCTGACGATGCCGTGAACCACCGCCAGCCCGAGGCCGGTGCCGCGCTCGCCCTTGGTGGTGAAGAAGGGCTCGAAGATGCGCCGGCTCACCTCGTCGGATCATGCCCTCCCCGGTGTCCTCGACCTCGAGGCCGACCCACTCGGCGTCGCCCCAGCTGCGCAGCGCTGAGCGCGCCGCCTGAGGGCATCGCGTCGCCGGCGTTCAGCACCAGGTTGGTCAGCACCTGCTCGAGCTGGCCCCGGTCGGCCTCCACCGGCAGCGGCTGCTCGACCTGCTCGAGCTCGATGGCGACGTTGGCGGGCAGCACCCTCTGGAGCAGGCTGGTCGACGCCGCGTCAGGACCTGGTTGAGGTCGAGGGTCTCCGACCGGGTCACTCCGCGGCGCGCGAACAGCAGCAGCTGGCGCGTGAGACCGGCGCCGCGGCGGACCTGCTCGGTCAGCTCCTCGACCGCGGCGCCGGCGTCCGGTCTGCCGGGCGTGCAGGCACTCGAGGCGTGGCGAGCATCGCCTGGAGCAGGTTGTTGAAGTCGTGGGCGACCCCGCCCGCGAGCCGGCCGAGGGCCTCCATCTTCTGGGCGTGGCGCAGCTGCTCCTCGAGGTTGCGGCGCTCGGTGACGTCGAAGAGGTAGCCCTTGAGCCGCGCGGGGCGACCCTTCGCGTCGCGCTCCAGGCCGAAGTTGGCGATGACGTGGAGCGGGGTGCCGTCGCGCCGGCGCAGCTCGAGCTCGTGATTCTCGAGCCGGCCGCGACTGGTCAAGAGTTCGATCAGCTGACCGGGGGCCTCGGGGCGGGGGAACAGGCAGGTGAATGGATGGGCGGTCGCCTCGTCCCGGTCGGCGAAGCCGAGGATCCGCAGGTAGGCCGGGTTGCAGTCGACCAGCGTGCCGTCGAGCTCGGTGATGAAGTCGGCGGTGAGATCCTCCTCGAAGAAGCTCCGGTACCGCTCCTCGCTCGCCCTGAGGGCCTCGCCGGCGCGGCGGCGCTCGGTGGTGTCGTGGGCGACGGCGATCACGAGCTGGTCCTCGGGCAGGGGGTGGGAGTTCCAGCTCAGCCAGCGGTAGGACCCGTCACCGCAGCGGTAGCGGTTCTCGAAGCCGAGCACCTTGCGGCCTTCGGTCAGCGCTGAGAAGACCTCGATCGTGGCGGCCCGGTCATCCGGGTGGACCAGCTCGAGGAAGGGCCGGGAGAGGAGCTCCTCGAGCGGTCGCCCGAGGGTCGTCTCCCAGGCCGGGTTGAGCTGCTTGAAGTAGCCGTCGAAGCCGGCGATGCAGAACATGTCCGCCGCGAGGTCGAACAGCAGGTCCCGCTGCCGCCGCGCCTGGGTGGCCTCGGTGATGTCCTCGACGGTGCCCTCGTAGCCGACGACGGCGCCGGTTCCGTCGCGCAGAGCGCGGGCGTTCTCGCGCACGAACACGGTCCGGCCGTCCTTCGTCCGCCAGGCCGAGACGTGACCGGTGACGGTGCCTTCGGCGTCGATCCGCGCCCGGAAGCTGCGCCGGCCCTCGTCGGAGGCGTAGCCCTCCCGCTCGATGTCGATCGAGGCCAGCTCGTCGATCGAGCCGTAGCCCAGCATGCGCACCAGGGCCGGGTTGGCGGCCAGGACCCGGCCGTCGCAGGTCGACCGGTAGATCCCGGTCGGCGAGTCCTCGAACAACGAGCGGTAGCGGTCCTCGCTCTCCTTGAGCGCCTGCTCCGCCTCCTTGCGGCGGGCGGCGACCTCGAGCGCGCCGAGGGCGAAGCCCAGGTCCTCCGCGAGCTCCTCGAGCAGGCCGACGGCCTCGCCGTCGAAGGCGTCGGGTCGCTCGGCGAAGACCGAGACGACCCCGAAGCGCCGGTCGTCCACCAGGATCGGGACCGCGACCATCGACCCGAAGCCGCGCGCCATCGCGGCTTGCCGCCAGGATCGGTCGAGGCTCCCCGTGGCGACGTCGCCGACCACCACCGTCCGCTGCTCCCTGGCGGCGATTCCGGCGGGGCACCGGCTGCCGGCCGAGTCGTCGCAGCGGGCGCCGATCTCGACCACGAAGCCGTCGTCGGCTCCCGCCACCGCGACCGGGCGGAGCTCGCCGCTGCTCCAGTCCGCCTCGCCGATCCAGGCCATCCGGAAGCCGCCCTGCTCGACCGCGATCCGGCAGCTCTCGGCGAGCAGCCACGCGGGGTTGCGCTCGCGCACGATGAGCTGGTTGATCTCGCGGATCGTGGCCAGCAGCTGCCGGAGCTTGCGCTCCCGGTCCTCGGCCTGCATGCGGGCGGTGATGTCCTCGAGCGCGACCACCGCCAGCCTGCCGCCGGCGGTCTCGATCGGGGAGGTCGACACCAGGAAGGTGCGCAGCGGGCTCGCGCCGCCCTCGAGCAGCTCAAGGGTGCACTCCGACCCGCGGTGGGCGACCGCCTGCTCGAGGGTCGCGTCCACGACCTGGCGCAGCGAGCACGCCCGGCACTCGGGCCCGCCGCCGCACCCGCTGGGCTCGCCGACGGCGAACCGGCAGCCGAAGGCGGCGCCGGGCCGGAGCCCGAAGAGCTGGTGGTCCGCACGGTCGGACAGGCTCGCCGCCGCCTGGTTGGCGCGCACCACCCGCCGCTCGAGGTCGACGATCACCATCGGGACCGGCCCGCTGTCGAAGATCGTCGCCAGCTCGCTCTGGCTCTCGACCAGGGCGCGCTCGATCTCTCGCTGCTCCTCCTGCAACCGCCGTCGCTCGATGGCCTGGGCCACCGCCGGGCCGAGCCGGCCGAGCCGGTCCTTGAGCAGGTAGTCGGAGGCGCCCTCGCGCATGCACTCGGCGGCGGTCTCCTCACCCATGGCGCCGCTGACCACGATCAGCGGCGCCGTCACGGCGAGCCGGTTGGCGTGCTCGATCGCCCGCAGGGCGTCGAACCCGGGGAGCGTGAAGTCAGACAGGATGACGTCGAAGTCCTGGTCGAGGGCGGCCACGAAGGCCTCCTCGGTCTCCACCCGCTGCCACTCCGGCCGGTACCCGTGGCGCCGCAGCTCCGCCACCATCAGCTCGGCGTCGGCCGGGCGATCCTCGAGGACGAGAACGCGCAACGAACGCGGAGCGCGGAGCTCCGAAGAGCGCGGAGCGCGGAGCGCGGAGTTCGGAGTTTCGGACCTCGGCTCGCGCGTTGCGTCGTCGTCCGGTTCGTTGGTCATCGCCAGCGTTCCCTCAGGCCCGAGCCACAGCAGTGCGGAGCGCGGAGTTCGGAGTTCGGAGTTCCGGACCAAGGGCGTGCTGCGGGGGGCGGCACTCCGCGCTCCAAAGCTCCGCACTCATCATGGTTTCCTCTTCTTCGCGGTCCGTATCGACGCCACTACCATCGCCAGGACCTCGTCCGCTTCGCGGTAGAGGTCGGAGAGCTTCTCCTGGCCCATGAGCCCGGCCTCGACGATCAGCTCCATCCAATACATGCATTCGTCGGCCTCTTCCTCGACCGTCCCCATCTTGTGAATGAAGTCCGCTGTCGACTTGGCTCGTGTCGCCGCTCGATAGTTCGCCCCGACGCTCGTTCCGGATCGCAGGATCTGATCCCCGATCACCCTGCCTTGCGGCGTGCGCGGCAGCGAGCTGGCGAGCTTGATCACGCGCAGTGCAAACGCTTTCGTCCGCTCCCTGAGTCGGTCGCCAGTCATGCTCCCTCTCGCTTCCAACGTCCGAACTCCGATCCGTGTCGAGCGCGGAGTTCAAAGCTCGGAGCTCGGAGCTCCGGACCAACAGCGTGCCACGAGGGGCGACACTCCGCGCTCCGCACTCACCGTCCCGGCGCCTGGTTGAGCAGCAGCCAGTACATGCCGAGCTGGGCGACGCAGTCGAGGAAACGGTCGAAGTCCACCGGCTTGGTGATGAAGCTGTTGACCCCCAGGTCGTAACTCTCGCACCAGGTCCCTCTCCTGGTTCGACGAGGTCAGCACCACCACCGGGATCATGCGGGTGCGCGGGTCGGCCTTGATCCGCTCCAGGACCTCGAGGCCGCTCGATCTTCGGCAGCTTGAGGTCGAGCAGGATCACCTTCGGCCGGTCGAGAATGTCGCGGCCGGCATACTCGCCCTCGCAGAAGATCCAGTCCAGCGCCGCGGCGCCGTCCATGACGACGTGCACCCTGTTGGCCAGGTTGTGCTTCTTCATCGCGCGCATGGTCAGGTCGACGTCGCGAGGGTTGTCCTCGACCAAGAGGATCTCGACCGCGTCGCTGTGGTCCATGGCTCAGGCCCCCTTCGACGGCAGCGTGAACGAGACCGTGGCGCCGCGGTCGACCTCGCCGCGGGCCCAGACCCGGCCGCCGTGGCGGCTGACGATCCGATGCACCAGCGCCAGTCCGATCCCGACGCCCTCGAAGTCCGAGCTGAGATGGAGCCGCTGGAAGACCTTGAACAGCTTGTCGGCGTACCGCATGTCGAAGCCCGCGCCGTTGTCCCTCACGTGGTAGACCTTCTCGTCGCGTTCCATCTCTCCCCAGACCTCGATCACCGCCGGGTCGCGCCGGGAGCTGAACTTGACCGCGTTGCCGATCAGGTTCCGGAGCACCTCGAGCAGCAGCACCGGGTCGCCGTGGGCCTCGGGGATCTCGCCGGCCTCAAGCCGGAGGTCGCGCCCGGGGCAGGCCTCGACGAGCTCTGCGAAGACCCGCCGGGTCATCCGCGCGAGGTCGACCGGCTCGGTCTGCAGCGAACGCCGGCCGAGGCGTGAGAGCTGGAGCAGGCCGTCGATCAGCACGCCCATCTCCTGGGCGCTCGCCCGAACCTGCTCGAGCACGCGGCGGCCGTCGTCGTCGAGGGCGTCGGCCTGGTCCTCGAGCAGGATCCGGGAGTAGCCGTCGATCGCACGCAGCGGCGAGCGCAGGTCGTGGCTCACCGAGTAGGAGAACGCCTCGAGCTCGCGGTTGGCGTCGGAGAGCTCGGCGGCGCGGCGCTCCAGCCGCCGGTTGAGCTCGACCACCGCGTCCTCGGCGCGCTTGCGCTCGGTGATGTCGACCGAGAAGCCGATGATCCCGGTGATGCCGCCGTCTTCGTCGCGGAAGGGTACCTTGTCGGTCCGCAGCCAGCGCTCGCCCTCCGGGGTCGCCAGGGGCTCGACGATGCCCCGCTTCGCGACCCCGGTCGCCATGACCTCCTGGTCGTCCCGCCAGTAGGCCTCGGCCTGGCCCGGCCAGAGCTCGAAGCAGGTGCGACCCTCGAGCTGCGCGCGCTCCATGCCCATTGCCTCGGCGAAGTCCTGGTTCACGCGAATGATCCTGTTCTCCGTGTCCTTGTAGAAGACCAGCGCCGGGATCGAGTCGAGGATGGTGGCCTGCTCCCTGCGCTGGCGCTGGAGCAGCTCGAGCGCGCGCCTCTCCTCGGTGACGTTCCGGCACAGCCCCTCGAGCGCGACCAGCGTCCCGTGCTCATCGAAGATCCCCCGGTTGGACTGGATGATCCACCGCGCGCCGCCTTCGGGGTCGACCACCCGGTACTCGTAGACCGCACGCACCGACCCTTCCATGAGTTCCGCCAGTGCGGCCTCGAAATACGGTACGGACTCCGGGTGCAGGATCTTCGCGATGAACCCCGGCGTGGTCTCGAACGTCTCGCGCGGATATCCGAACACGTGCCGTGCAGCCGGCCCCATGTACCGGTAGCGGCCGTCCGGGAGCGTCATCCGGTAGGCCGCCTCGTGGAGGCCCTCGACCAGCGCGCGGAAGCGGAGCTCGCTCTCCTGGACCTCGGCGGTGCGGCGGGCCACCAGCTCCTCGAGGTGGTCGCGGTGGCGGGTCAGCTCGGCCTCGGCCTGCTTCTGGTCGTCGACGTCGGTGACGGTCCCGATCCACTCCTTCACCGAGCCGTCCTCACCGAGGAGAGGCACCGCGCGGGCGACGAAGTGACGGTAGCATCCGCTCGCGGCGTGCCACACGCGGCCCTCGGAGCGGTACGGCGTTCGCGCCGCCAGGGCCTCCTGCCACCGCGCCGCGACCCGCTCGCGGTCCTCGGGGTGGAGGGCGTCCGCCCAGCCGAAGCCGGCATGCTCCTCCCAGCTCTGGCCGGTGTAGGCCGCCCAGTCATCCTGCGGCTCGACGAACCGCCCCTCCGGGTCGGTGGTCCACGGCGCCGAGGTGAGGACGCTGACCAGAGAGCGGTAGCGCTCCTCGCTCGAAGCGAGCATCCGCAGGCTGCGGTCACGGTCGAGCCGGGCCTTCAGCACCGGGGCGACGGTGGCAGCGATCGCCTCCAGCAGCGCCAGGTCGGTGGCGGAGTAGTCGGTCGCCTTGTTGGCGACCTGGAGCAGGCCGATCGAGGTCTCCTGGTGGACGATGGGGACCGAGACGTGGCGCTCGATCACCACGTGCCCGGCCGGGAGGTTGGCCGACGGCCGGTTCGAGAAGTTCGCGCGGCGCTCCCGCATCGCCCGCGGCCACGAGCTGTCGCCCCAGGTCTCGCGCGGGAAGACGACGCTCTTCGCGGCAACCTGGCAGCGGTCCCAGACCTCGCGGGTCATCGTCGGCACCACGAGGTCCCCGCGCTCGTCGACATAGCCGAACACCCCATAGCTGCTCGCCAGCGCCTCGAGCACCACCTCGAGCACCTCGGCGAACATGTCGTCGTCCGCCACGGTCAGGAAGATCTCGGCGATCCGAGTCCTGATGCGCAGCTCCCGCTCTGAGCGGGCCAGCGCGGCGGCCCGTGCCTCGACCAGCTCCTCGAGCCGCTCCCGGTGTGCCGCGAGCTCCGCCTCGACCCGGCGGCGCTCGGAGATGTCGCGGACGATCGCGACCGCGTTCCAGCCGCCGTCGACCTGGAGGGCGGCGACCGACAGCTCGACCGGGAACTCGGTGCCGTCCAGGTGCACCGCCTCGAGCTCCTGGAGTGTGCCGACCACCGGTCCGTGACCGGTGGCGAGGAACCGCTCGACCGCCGGCAGCGCAGCCTGGTGATACCGCGCTGGGGCCAGCAGCCGGTGGACGTCCATACCGATGGCCACGGCGGCCGAGTGGCCGAAGATCCGCTCGGCGGCGGGGTTCATGAACGCGATGCAGCCCTTGGAGTCGAGCACGACGATGCCGTCCCGGGCGGAAGCCGCGATCGCCCGGAAGACCCCGTCGCCGGCAGCGGGCGCCGGCTCCGCACGCCGCCCCTCCTCGGTCGGCCCCGAAGAAGCTCGCGGGCGGCCGTCGGAGGCGTTCATGGTCATGCTCCCTCTCGGGTCGGCGGTCAGTGGTCGACGGGCGGCTGGTTGAGCAGCAGCCAGTACATGCCCAGCGTGCGCACCGACTCGGTGAACTGCTCGAAGTCGACCGGCTTGGTGATGAACGAGTTGACCCCGAGCCGGTAGCTCTCGACCACGTCGCGCTCCTCGCGCGAGGAGGTCAGCACCACCACCGGGATGTTGCGGGTGCGCTCGTCGGCCTTGATCCGGCGCAGCACCTCGAGGCCGTCGACGAACGGCAGCTTGAGGTCGAGCAGGATCACCCGCGGCGCGTGGTTGACGTCGCGGTCGGCATAGCGGTCGGTGGCGAAGATGAACTCCAGGGCCTCGGCGCCGTCGCGCACCACCCTGATCGAGTTGGCGAGGTTGTTGGCCTTGAGGGCGTGGAGGGTGAGCTCCTCGTCGGACGGGTTGTCCTCCACGAGCAGAATCTCAACTGGGTTGGTCGGAACCACGGTCACCTCCGTCGAAGCTCAGGTAGAAGGTCGCGCCCTGGTCGAGCGCGCCGTCGGCCCACACCCGGCCGCCGTGGCGGTGCAGGATGCGGGCGACGGTCGCGAGCCCGACCCCCGTGCCTTCGAACTGGTCGGCCCGGTGCAGGCGCTGGAACACGCCGAACAGCTTGTCGCTGTAGCGTGCGTCGAAGCCGACGCCGTTGTCGCGCACGAAGCACACGTCGGCGCCGTCGGCTCGCGAGCGGCCGACCTCGATCCGGGCGAGCTCGCGGGGCCGGGTGAACTTGAGGGCGTTGCCGAGCAGGTTGACGAACACCAGCTTGAGCAGGCGCGGGTCGCCGGAGATCGTCGGCAGCTCGCCGACCACCAGCTCGACCCGGCGACCGTCGCGATCGGGGGCGAGCTCGGTCCAGGCCTCTTTGGCGAGCGCGCCGAGGTCGACCGGCTGGGTGCGCAGCTCCTGGCGCGACAGGCGCGAGAAGGCGAGCAGGTCGTCGATCAGGAGGCCCATCTGTCGGGTGTTGTCGCGCACGATCTGGAGGTACCGCCTGGCTTCATCCTCGAGCTGGGCGCCGTGCTCGTCGAGGAGGATCCGCGAGAAGCCGTCGATCGCCCGCAGCGGCGCCCGCAGGTCGTGGGACACGGTGTAGGAGAACGACTCGAGCTCCCGGTTGGCCGCGGCCACCTGCTCCACGGTGAGCTCGAGCTCCCGGGTGCGGGCCGCGATCCGCTGCTCGAGCTCTGCGTTGAGCTCGGCCAGCTCGCGCTCGGCGGTGACCCTGGCGCTGATGTCGATGCCCATGCCGACCAGAAAGCTGCGGTCGCCGATCGCCGCCATGCGGCCGGTGAAGAGGTAGGGCGTGGTGGTGCCGTCCTTGGCCAGGAAGCCGGCCTCGACCGACGACTCGCCGGTGGCGAAGACCTCGCCGATCCGCTCCGCGACCCGCGCCTGGTCGGGACCTCCGAAGAGCTGGAGCGGCGTCAGCTCGTCGACCTCCGCCGCCGAGTAGCCGGTGACGGTCTCGAAGTTGCGGTTCCAGCGGTGAAAGCGCAGGGTCTCGTCGAACAGGTAGCAGACCCCGGGCAGGCTCGCCAGCATCGCCTCGCTGAAGTTCTTCTCGGCCTCCAGCTCGCGCCGCGCCTGCTCGCGCTCGGTGACGTCGTTGGCCATGCTGACCACCGCCCGGCGGCCGTCGGGCAGGGTCCCGAGCGGGGCGGAGCTGAAGTCCCACACCCGCTCCTCGCCGCTGCTGGTGGTGATCCGGAACTCGCCCTCGTGGCTGCGGCGCTGGCTCGCGTGGAGCTCGTCGATGACCGCCCGCACCGTCTCCCGGCGCTCGCCGTAGGCGCGCGAGGTCCAGTCGGCGATGGTCGGGATCTGCTCCGGCCGATAGCCGGAGATCTCGCTCCACACCCGGCTCACCATCAGCACCTCGCCGTCCTCGGCGTGAACCATGATCGGGAACGGCGCGTCCATCACCACCCGCCGCAGACGCTCTTCGCTGGCGCGCAGGCGCTCCTCGGCGGTCTTGGCCGCGGTCACGTCCTCGTAGGTTCCGAGCACGCCGTAGACCTCGCCGTCGTGCCGGCGCAGGGGCACCTTCGAGGTGCGGACCCAGAGCCTCCGCCCCTGCTCGTCGGTCATGGGCTCCTCGAAGGCCAGCTTGGCCTCGCCGGACTCCATCACCGCGCGGTCGTCGGCCCGGTAGGCCTCGGCGACCTCGCGCCAGGGCAGGTCGTGGTCGCTCGTGCCGACGATGTCCGCGGGGCAGGCGAGGCCGAGGTCGGCGGCGCAGGGCGCGTTGCATCCGAGGTACCTGCTGTCGAGGTCCTTCCAGAAGATGCGCTGCGGCACGCTGTCCACCACGGTCTGCAGCATCGCCCGCGAGTCGGCGAGCTCGCCCTCGGCCCGCTTGCGATCGGAGATGTCCATCAGGCTGACGAGCACCTCG
Source organism: uncultured Acidobacteriota bacterium (assembly GCA_963714745.1). Lineage (GTDB taxonomy): Bacteria > Acidobacteriota > Thermoanaerobaculia > Thermoanaerobaculales > Sulfomarinibacteraceae > CAVQPK01. The sequence goes on along the minus strand of CAVQPK010000002.1, from coordinate 997,013 downwards.
CCCGAGTCCGAGCCGGCGGGCGGGAAGCTCATCGTCAGCAGGGTGTGGATCAGCCGGCCCGTGACCGTGCGCAGCGCCATCTCGGTGGCGTAGACCTCGCGGCCCTGGGCCAGGGCCACCAGCTCGCCGACGAAGCCGGGCAGAGTGTCGGGGGTGGCGAACACGGTCTCGAGCGAGCCGAGCAAGTCCTCCTTGTCGCTGGCCTCGAACATCGTCAGAGTGGCGGCGTTGACGTCGCGGATCCTGACCGCCCTGAGCGCCTCCTGGACGACCTCAGGGTGCTGCTCGAGGTAGGTTCGGAGGTCGCCCACCCCCTGATCGGCGAGGCGCCGGACGATCGTGATCACGTCGCTCCAGTCCTCGTCCCAGATCGACACCGGCGCCGAGCCGAACATTCTGCGGTAGCGCTGCTCGCTCGCCGCCAGCGCCGCCTCGGTCTCGACCCGCTCGGTGATGTCCTGCAGCTGCGCCAGCACGTAGCGCACCGAGCGGTCCGGGTTGCGGACGGCCTTCACCGCGAGCAGCGTCGGCACCACGCCGCCGTCGCTGCGCACGAACCGCTTCTCGAGGCGGTAGCCCTCGATCTCACCTGCCAGCAGGCGCTCGAACTGGGCGACGTCGGCCGCCAGGTCGTCGGGATGGGTCAGCTCGGCCCAGGTCGTCGCGGCCAGCTCGTCGAAGCTGGAGCCGAGCAGCTCGCACAGGGCGGGGTTCGCCCGCAGCCAGCCCTTGGTGGGCGAGGTGAAGGCCATGGCGGTGAGCGACTCGTCGAAGTAGGTCTTGAGCTCCTCTTCCGACTCCTCGAGGCGGCGGGTCATCGGCGTGGTGACGCGCAGGAAGGCGAAGGTCCCGAGGGAGACGAACAGCAGTGTGCTGAGCAGCGCGAGGCCGCCGGCGCGCACGATCGGCGCCCGGATCTCGGCCAGGTCCATCTTGGCGACCAGCCCCCACCCGGGACCGTCCACCGGGCGGTAGGCGGCGAGCACGCGCTCGCCACGGTAGTCGCGCCCGATCATGGTGCCGGATAGCCCCGCCAGCGCGCGCACCATGGGCTCGGCGCGACCGGCGCCGGAGACCCGCGATGGGTCGCCGCCCACCGCATGGCGGAGGGGAGTCAAGAAGGCGATCTCGTCCCCCTCGCGACGGGCGATGGTGAACTCACCGGTCTCGCCGAGCGCGGGCGCCTCCCGCTGGGCCTCCGCGAGGAGGTCGAGGGTGACCTCGTCGTCGCGGCTCGCCCGGTAGACCGCGTCGGTCAGGGACTCCCGCGCCGCGACCAGGTCGACGAGGCGGTCTTGCTGCAGCTCCAGGGTGGACCGGTACAGGGTGGTCAACGTGGCCAGGGCGACCGCGAGGCCGACGGCGGCCAGGATCACGACCAGCAGCAGCACCCGCAGCCGAACGGGTTTCATCGAGGTCCGCCCTCGTCTGCGGCCGCCGGGCACCGGTCCTGCGGCGCCGTCGTCGGGGCGCCGTGGCCGTTGCCCCCGGTCTTTAGCAGCCTGGCGAGCACCGGCAGCAGCGCGTGCCCGAGCTCGATCTTCGGCACGTAGCCGACCGCGCCCGCGGCGGCTGCGTCGGCCCGGTGCGCGGCGGTGTCGAAGATGCTCACGATCACCACCCGGGTGGCCGGCGACCGGGCCCGGATCCGGCGGGTCGCCTCGATGCCGCTGATCCCGGGCAGGCCGATGTCCATCAGCACCACCATCGGGTCGGCGGCCGACGCCATGTCCACCGCCTCCTCGCCGCTCGACGCTTCCAGACATGTGATCCCGGGGAACCCGCTCTGCAGCAGCTCGCACAACGAGCGCCGCACCGCGTCATGGTCCTCGACGACGAGAACGGAAAGCTCCTTCATACCGTCTCCCCCCTGCCCGTCGGGCGCAGTGGCCCTTCATCACAGGGTGGGCCGCGGGACGGGCGCTGTCTGTCGGGAGACCTCGACACCTCCTGTCGGGAGGTCCTCGTAGGGGCGGAGCTTGTCTCCGCCCGTTCGTCCGGGGGCGCGATTCGTGTCGTTCCATCGCACGGGCGCAGACAAGCTGCGCCCCTACGACCGACGGTGGAGTTGTGACTCCGCACGGACCGGGTGATCGGCAGGCTCTCGTAGGGGCGGAGCTTGCCTCCGCCCATTCGTCCGGGGCGCGGGTCGTATCTTTCCATCGCACGGGCTCTCGTAGGGGCGGAGCTTGTCTCCGCCCGTTCGTTCGGGGGCGCGATTCGTGTCGTTCCATCGCACGGGCGCAGACAAGCTGCGCCCCTACGACCGACGGTGGAGTTGTGACTCCGCACGGACCGGGTGATCGGCAGGCTCTCGTAGGGGCGGAGCTTGTCTCCGCCCGTTCGTCCGGGGGCGCGGGTCGTATCTTTCCATCGCACGGGCTCTCGTAGGGGCGGAGCTTGCCTCCGCCCGTTCGTCCGGGGGCGCGATTCGTGTCGTTCCATCGCACGGGCTCTCGTAGGGGCGGAGCTTGCCTCCGCCCGTTCGTCCGGGGCGCGGGTCGTATCTTTCCATCGCACGGGCTCTCGTAGGGGCGGAGCTTGCCTCCGCCCGTTCGTCCGGGGGCACGATTCGTGTCGTTCCATCGCACGGGCTCTCGTAGGGGCGGAGCTTGCCTCCGCCCGTTCGTCCGGGGCGCGGGTCGTATCTTTCCATCGCACGGGCTCTCGTAGGGGCGGAGCTTGCCTCCGCCCGTTCGTCGGGGCACGGTCGTATCGTTCCATCGCACGGGCTCTCGTAGGGGCGGAGCTTGCCTCCGCCCGTTCGTCCGGGGCGCGGGTCGTATCTTTCCATCGCACGGGCTCTCGTAGGGGCGGAGCTTGCCTCCGCCCGTTCGTCCGGGGCGCGGGTCGTATCTTTCCATCGCACGGGCTCTCGTAGGGGCGGAGCTTGCCTCCGCCCGTTCGCCCGGGGCGCGGGTCGTATCTTTCCATCGCACGGGCTCTCGTAGGGGCGGAGCTTGCCTCCGCCCGTTCGTCCGGGGGCGCGATTCGTGTCATTCCATCGCACGGGCGCAGACAAGCTGCGCCCCTACGACGGACTGAGGGAGCTCGTGGTGTCGACGCAGTACGACGGAACGCGAGGGGCGTGGTGATGGGGCTGTCAGGTTGCACCCCGACGAACGGGTATGGCCGGCTCTGGTAGGTTTGCACGATGGAGCGGCCCCAGCGGCGTAGGATCCGGCTCGACCCCTCGGTCTACGGCCAGCCTGGGCGGGCGTTCTCCGTGACCATCGGAACGTCACCGCGGGCGCCGATCTTCACTGATCTCGAGCTCGGTCTCGCGTGTGTCGGCCAGCTCCGCTTTCTGGCCGCAGACTCCTCGACCCGTGTCTGGGCCTACTGTCTCATGCCCGATCATGTGCACCTGCTGCTTCAGGTCGGTGCGACGCCGCTGGGTTCGTTCGTGCAGGCGTGGAAATCCCGCTGCTACCGGCTGAGGCGAGCCCGAGGAAACCCCGAGCCGTTCTGGCAGCGGAGCTTCTACGATCACGCCCTGCGGTCGGAGGAAGACCTGCGGAGAGCGGCCGGGTACATCCTCGCCAACCCTGTGCGCAAGGGGTTGGTGAAGGACACCAGGGCGTACCCCCTTGCCGGGTCGCTGATCCTCGACCCATGGCCGGACTGCGACTGATCGACGGAGGTCCGGAGGCCGAATTCACGTTGTTTCATCGCACGGGCGCAGACACGCCGCGCCCCTACGACCGACGGTGGCGGTTGTGGTGAAGGCGCAGGTGCGCCGCGCTGCTACGACGGGCGGACCAGGCCGTGCTCGACCGCGAACCGGATCAGGCCGGCGAGGTCGTCGAGACCGAGCTTCTTCATCAGGCGGGAGCGGTAGGTGTCGATCGTCTTCGGGGACAGGTTGACCAGCTTCGCGATCGCGGCCGACGAGCGGCCCTCCGCGACCAGCTGCAGGACCTCCCGCTCGCGCGGCGACAGCCGCTCGAGCGGCGAGTGGTCGCGCTCGTCTCCGCGCAGCCTGGTGTACTCGTCGAGCACGGTGTCGGCGATCCGCTGACTCAGGTAGCGACGCCCCGAGGCGACCGCGCGCACGGCGTCCACCACCTCGGCGCCCGCCGACTCCTTGACCAGGTAACCGCGGGCGCCGGCCTTGAGGGCCCGGTAGATGTGCTCCGAGGTGGCGTGCATCGACAGCACCACGACCTGCACCTGCGGTCGCTCCTCGACCAGGCGCGCGGTGGCGGTGATGCCGTCCATCTCCGGCATCGCGATGTCCATCAGCACCACGTCGGGGTCGAGCCGCCGGGCGAGCTCGATGGTGTCCCGGCCCGACCCGCTCTCTCCGATCACCTCGAGGTCGTGGTGGGCGTCGAGGATCATCCGCAGCCCGTCCCGCACCAGGGCGTGGTCGTCGGCGAGCAGGATCCGGATCGTCATGCCGGCTCCCGCGAGATCGTCACCACCACCCGGGTGCCCCGGCCGGGGCTCGCAGCCACATTCAGGTCGCCGCCGACGGCGGTCGCCCGCTCCTCCATGATCCTCAACCCCCATCCTCCGCCGGCTTCGTGCTCCCGGTCCCTCGCCGGCTCGAAGCCGCGCCCGTCGTCCGCCACCGTCAGCCTCACCTCGTGTCCGGACGGGACGACCGTGAGCTCGGTCCTGGTCGCCCCGGCGTGCTTGGCGACGTTGGTCAGGGCCTCCTGGACGATACGGAACAGCGCCATCTCGATGTCGGCGCCGAGCCGGGGCTCGGGCTCGGCCCCGGTGACCGTCGACCGTCGATCCCGGCGCGCTCGGCGAACTGCTCGCCGAGCCAGCCGAGGGCGGGCACGAGACCGTACTCGTCGAGCATCGGCGGTCGCAGCTCGGCCATCACCTGGCGCACCTCGCCGACGGTGTCGGCCATCAGCCGGCTCGCGTCGTCGAAGCGCGACCCGACCTCGGCGAGCACCTCCGCGGGCAGGCGGTTGCGGATCAGGGTCAGGTTGAGGCCGAGCGCGGTCAGGCTCTGGCCGACCCGGTCGTGGAGCTCGCGGGCGAGGTGCTTGCGCTCGGCCTCCTGGACCGAGGCCAGGCGGCCGGCCATGCCCCGGAGGTCCGCGAGCAGCCGTGCGCGCTCCGTGCTCGGCGCGCGTGCGCTCGGTGACGTCGAGGAAGCACGGTCGCGAAGCGACCCGGCTGTGGCGCGAAGGCCCGCACCTCGAACCACCGGTCGAGCTCCCCCGAGTGCTGCTCGAACTGCTCGGGGACCCGGGTCTGTGCGACCCGGCCGTAGGTCTCGATCCACAAGCTCTCGGTCCCGGGGAGCACCTCGAGCACGGTGCGGCCGATGATGCTCCGGTCGAGGCCGGTGAGCTCGAAGAACGCCGGGTTGGCGTCCAGGAACCGGTAGTCGACCGCGTTGCCCTGCTCGTCGCAGACCAGCTCGTGGAGGGCGAACCCCTCCACCATGGTGGTGAACAGCCCCCGGTAACGGGCCTCGCTTTCCCGTAGCGCGTCGTCGGCCCGCCGGCGCTCGGTGACGTCCTCGAACACCACGCAGAACCGTTCCCGGGTCGGCCACGGGCGGTAGACGGTGCAGTCATAGAGCTTCTTGGTCGGGTCGTGGTACATCTCGAACCGCTGGGTGACCCCGGTGACGGCGACCTCGCCGTACTTGAGGATCCAGCTGTCCTCGGTGCCCGGCCACACCTCGTGGACCGTCCTGCCCCTCACCTCGTCGTTCCTGACCCCGGTGATCTGCTCGTAGGCCTCGTTGATGAAGACGAAGCGGTAGCTGACGAAGGTGCCGGAGTCGTCGTAGACCGACTCGAACAGCACGAAGGCGTTGCTCATCGAGCGCAGCAGCCACTCGAGCTCGGTCCGGTGCTCCTCGAGCTCGAGCTCGGCGCGCTTGCGCGTGGTGATCTCCTGGGAAACGACCTGGACTCCGGTCGGGCGCCCCTCGTCGTCGGGGATCGCGGCGTAGTTCGACAGGAACCACTTGCGCCCGGCGGGCAGCTCGACCTCGTCCTCGAACCCTTGTGAAGCACCTGCGGACACGGTCGCCCGGATCCTCTCCACCAGCCGCGCGCCCCACTCCGGGCCCAGCACCTCGGTGGCCGACCTGCCGACGAAGTCCTCGGGCCGTCCGCCCAGGTGCTCGGCCGCCTTGTGATTGAACATCACGGTGGTTCCGTCGAGCAGGTAGTAGCCGATGCCGACCCCCGAGTGCTCGAGCAGCAGGCGGTACCGCGCCTCGCTCTCGCGCAGGGCCTCGGCCGCCGCCCGCTGGTCCTCGGCGAGGCTGAGCAGGGCCAGGCGGGACCGGTCCGATGCCTCCAGCTCGCGGAGCCGCGTCAGGCCGATCTCGGCCACCACGCGTGCGAGCCGGGCGAGGAAGCTGAGGGCGCCCCGGAACTGCTCGCTCGTGAGCACCGGGACCTCGCGGAAGGCCTCGAGGTAGCGCTCTTCGTCGAGGCCGAAGCGCCGCGCCTGGTCGCGGAACCGGGCCTCGGTGGCGCTGTCGGGGGGCTCGGTGAAGAGCTGTCCGCAGAAGACGTTGGCGACGTGCTCACCCGCGATCAGCACCGGCGAGCAGGCGTCGACCAGGCCCATCGGGCAGTGGTAGACGGCGAACGGTTCGCCGGCGTCGCCCTCGGCTCGCAGGTGGGTGTCGCTCTCGATGCACAGCCTCTCGATCTCGGGGTGCAAGCGGTGGAAATCGGTGCAGATGCGTTGCCAGCCGGACCCGGTGAGGACCTCGCCGTCGAGCGAGATGATCGCCGACGGGATGCCGGTGGCGCGGTAGAGCTCGTCGGTGAGCTCCTGGAGCCTCGGGACGTCGACGAGGTCCTTGAACGTGTGTTGCACCGGAACCTCAGCTCGTTCCGGGCTCGGGAGGCTTCTCGTGCCGGTTCGAGCCGGGATTGTCGAGCGGGTCGCCCGAGGGCCGGTCGGTGTCGCCGGCGGCGGTCGTGACGTACCGCGGCGCCTGGCCCGCCCGGGCGAGGACCTGGTTGACCTCGCGCTTGAGCTCCAGGATGCGGCCCTCGCGCTCGAGGGTGACGGCGTGCCACCGCCTGAGCTCCTCGAGCCGCTCCGTGAGCTCGCTCTCGGCCCGCTTCTGCTCGGTGAGGTCGTGCAGGGTGACCGCCACCCTGAACGGTGCGTCCTCTCCCGGCCGGAACTCCGGGACGGCGTTGACCGACAGCCAGACCCGGGAGCCCGCAGCCGGGTTGAGCACCGCGGCGACGACGTCCCGGACCGGCCTGCCGGTCGCGAGCGCGACCATCGAGGGGTGCTCGGCCGCGGGCAGAGGCGTGCCGTCCTCGCGCACCACGTCCCACCCGGGGTGGGATGAGGTCCGGCCGCAGAGCTCCTCCAGGGTCACGCCGAACATCTCGAGCGCCGCCGGGTTGGCGTCGAGCAGCTCACCGCCGGCGGCCTGGTAGAAGACCCCCTGGCGCATGGTCTGGAACAGGGTCCGGTACCGTTCCTCGCTGGCGCGCAGTGACGCCTCGGCGGCGGCGACCTCGGTCCGGTCCTCGCCGAGGCTGAAGGTCCCGGAGACGCGGCCATCGGGGTCGCGCAGGGTCGCGTTGGACCAGTGCACGATCCGCTCCTCGCCGCCACGGGTCAGGATCGGGTTGTCGTAGTGGGGCGGGAACGAGCCCTCCTCGACGGTCCGGAGGAAGGTCTTGCGCACCTCGTCGCGCTCAGCGGCGGGCAGGAAGGTGTCGAACCAGTCGCGGCCGAGCACCTCGTCGCGACTCCAGCCGGTGAGCCGCAGCGTCTCGTCGTTGACGAAGGTCATGCAGCCCCGAGTGTCGAGCGCGACCGCGATCAGGTCGACGTTCTCGATGGTCTCGCGGAAGCGCCGCTCAGACTCCCTCAGGGCTTCCACCGCCCGCAGTCGCTCGGTGATGTCCTGCACGGTCCCGACCACTCGCATGGGGGCCCCGGAGCGGTCGTGCTTGACCTCGACCTCGTTTCGCACCCAGACCGTGGCGCCGTCGGCCCGCCTGACCCGGTACTCGAGCTCGGTCGGCCCGCCTGGCTCCAGCCAGGCGCCGGTGACCTGCTCCCACCGCTCGAGGTCCTCGGGGTGGACCAGCGACCCGGCCAGCTCGTAGCTCGGCTCGGCTCGCCCCGGCTCGAGGCCGAACAGCCGGTAGACCTCGTCGGACCAGATCGCGGCGCCGGTCGCGGGATCCCACTCCCAGTCACCGATCCGGGCGATCGACTGCGCCCGCATGAGGCGGCGTTCGCTCTCGCGCAGCTCGTGCTCGGCCTTCTTCTGCGCGGTGACGTCAGTGATCACGGTCCGGACGAGGGTCGCGCCGGTCTCGGGGTCCTCGGCCGCGGTCGAGTCGAGCCGGGCCCAGAACCACTCGTCGTCGCCCCGCCGCAGGCGCAGCTGGCAGGGATCCGGTTGGCGACCCTCGCGCAGCCGGCGGCGGTCGAGGTAGAGGCGGTCGGCATCATCCGGGTGCACGAACCGGCTCAGGGGCTGGCCGACCAGCGCCGCCCGGGTGGTTCCGAGCAGGGTCGCGGCGGTCAGGTTCGCCTGCTCGACCAGGCCCTTCTCGGTCAGGGTGAGGTAGCCGACCGGAGCCAGGTCGTAGAGCTCGAAGTAGCGCGCCTGCACTCGCTCGAGCGCCTCGTGGGCCCGCCGCAGCTCCTCGTTCTGCACCTCCAGCTCGACCTGGTGCACGCGCAGCTCGTGGAGCATGCGCCGGGCGTCGTCCGGCGACGGCGCGTCGGTCGCCTCGGGCTCGCCGCCGGTCACCGTGTCCTCCGCCCGTCGGCGCAGGCTCAGGTACGCGGCGTCAGCCTGGCCCTCCTCGGGCGGATCGGCCGGGGGCTCCGGTCTGGTCTCGTCGTGTGCCATCCTGCACCTCACTCGCGGCCGGTCGGCGGGGCGCCGTCGTGCGGGGCCCCGGGTCCCGATCGGGAAACTGCGGCCACGTCCTCGAACGCGAGCAGGATCAGCTCGGGCTCGCCGTCGTCGACCACCACGCGGCGCGCGTTGAGCCGGATCGTACGGCGCCCGGCGGGCCCGAGGTCCTGGGTCAGCTCGAAGTCCTCGAACGCGGCATCTCGAGGCAGCACCTCCTCGAGCAGCCGCCGCAGCTCGGGAGAGTCCCACCGGCCCCCGCCGAGCTCGAACAGGCCGCGGCCCTCGTCGCGCGCCGGCGTCCCGCCGAAGGTCCGGTAGAACGAAGGATTCGCCGTGACCACCTTGATCTGTCCGTCGAGCACGACCAGCGGCTCGCGGACCGTGGCGACGACGCTCTCGGCCAGGACCCGCGCGCGGTTCAGCGCCTCCTGGGCCTGCTTCAGACCGGTGATGTCGACGAAGGTGATCACCGCGCCCTCGATCACGTTCTCCAGGGTGCGATAGGGCCGGATGCGCATCAGGTACCACGCGCCCGACCGGGTCTGGACCTCGGCCTCGAGGGGCGCCAGGGTGTCCAGCACGCGCCTGCACGTCCTCCGACCAGGCCGGTCGTAGCCCACCAGGTTGGAGACGATGTGCGCCGACCGGCCGGCCGACGTCGGTCTGGATCAGGTTGATCACCTCGGTGGTCGCCGGGCGTGAAGCGGGTGATGCGCAGCTGCGTGGTCCACGAAGAGGGTGCCGATGCCGGTGCCGGCCAGCAGGTTGTTCATGTCGTTGTTGGCGCGCGACAGATCGGTCACCTTGGTCTGCAGCTCGGCGTTGACCGTGGCCAGCTCCTCGTTGACCGACTGCAGCTCCTCCTTGGAGGTCTCCAGCTCCTCGTTGGTGGACTGCAGCTCCTCGTTGACCGACTGCATCTCCTCGTTGGTCGGACTTGCAGCTCCTCGTTGGAGGTCTCCATCTCCTCGAGGGTGGTCTGGAGATACTCCTCCTTGGCCCGCAGCTCGCTGCTCGAGCGCGGCGATCCGGTCGCGTCGCCCGTCGAGTGCGCTCGACGACCGGCGCTCGGCGTCGTCCGCGTCCGGCGGGCCGTCGACGCCGGCCGGCGCCTCCTCGAGGATGACCAGGAAGAGATCCGGCGCGGCGGCCTCGCCGAGCTCGCCGCCACCGGGCGCACCGTCAGGTTGACGGTGATGAAGTCGCCGTTGGTCTTGACCCGCAGCCCCTGCGCCGGCGACCGGCTCGCGCTGCGTCACCGCGCGTGTGCAGGGCGGTGGTCAGCTCGCGCCGCAGCCCCTCGCGGGCCATCGCGCAGGATGTTCACGCCGGCGTCGCCGGGGGCCGGCTCCAGGTACTTGCCGGTGCGGCCGTAGATGTGGAGGATCTCGCCGCGGCCGTTGACCAGCACGCCGGCCTGGGCGTAGTGCTCGCAGCAGCGCCTGCTCGGTCAGCGCGCGGCAGGTCGGCCTTGGGCTCGCGACGGCCACCGACCCGGCGTGCGCGGCGAGCGCGGCGGCCGCCGCCGGTCGCGCGGCGACGAAGCGCGCCCGGCAGCCGGGCGGTGCGCCCGGGCACGTCGTCCTCGGCGCTGGTAGAGCTTCCACTTGCGGTCGAGCGCGGCGAACAGCGTCGGCGAACTCGCCGACGGTCTCCGAGGTGCCCAGAAAGAGCACGCCCTCCGGGTTCAGGGCGTAGTGGAAGAGCGGGATGAGCCGCTTCTGCAGCTCGCCGTTCAGGTAGATCAGCAGGTTGCGGCAGCTGATCAGGTCCGAGCCTGGAGAACGGCGGATCCTTGATCACGTCCTGCTCGGAGAAGACCAGCAGATCGCGGATCGACCTTCTGGATCGCGGTAGCTGCCGCCGTCCGGTCCTGGGTGAAGAAGCGCGCCAGCCGCTCGGGCGAGACGTCGGCGGCGATGCTGGCGGGATAGACGCCGGCTGCGGGCCTGCTCGATGGCCTGGCGGTCGATGTCGGTGGCGAAGATCTGGACCTTGATAGGCTGCCTCGAGCGTCTCCACGTGCTCCTGGAGCAGGATGGCGATCGAGTAGGCCTCCTCGCCGGTGGAGCAGCCGCACACCCAGACCCGGACCGGGCTCGCGCCGGCGGCCGGTCGGCGAACAGGCGCGGGATCGACCTGCGTCTCGAGGGCGGCGAAGGCCTCCGGGTCGCGGAAGAAGCTGGTGACGCCGATCAGCAGGTCGCGGAACAGCGCGTCGACCTCGGCCGGCGTCTCGCCGGAGGAGGCGGAGGTAGTCGTCCGGTCGCTCGATCTGGTGCAGGGCCATGCGCCGCTCGACGCGGCGGGCGAGGGTGTTCTCCTTGTACTGGGAGAAGTCGTGGCCGGTCTGGTCGCGCAGCAGGACGCAGATCTTCTTCAGCACGCGCCTGCGGGGTCGCCGGCAGCGGCTGAACGGCGTCGAGCAGCTCTGCCGAAGGCATGGTCGACGTAGGCGATGAGCTGGGCCGGCATCTCGGCCGGCGGCAGCACGTAGTCCACCAGGCCGGTGGCGATGGCGCTGCGCGGCATGCCGTCGTACTCGGTCGACTCGGGGCTCTGCGCCATCACCAGGCCGCCCTCGCCCTTGACCGCCCTCACGCCCAGCGTGCCGTCGCTGCCGGTGCCGGACAGCACGATGCAGATCGCCCGCTCGCGCTGGTCCTGGGCCAGCGAGCGGAAGAAGAAGTCGATCGGCAGCCGCAGGCCGCGCGGCGCGCTCGGCTCGAGCAGCTGCAGCGCTGCCGTTGAGCAGGGCCATGTCGCGGTTGGGCGGGATGATGTAGGCGCAGTTGGGCTGGACCGCCATGCCGTCCTCGACCTCGAAGACCTGCATCCGGGTGTAGCGCCTGACCAGCTCGGTCAGGATGCTCTTGTGGTCCGGCGCGAGGTGCTGCACCAGCACGAAGGCCATGCCGGTCTCGGGGTCGGCCGGCATGGCCGGAGAAGAACGCCTCGAAGGCCGCCAGCCCGCCGGCCGACGCGCCGATGCCGACGATCGGGAAGCCGGGACCCCCGGGGGTGGAGTCCCCGGCGGCCGGTTCGACCCGTGCCGCAGCCGAGCGGTCCTCGGCGCCGGCTCGCGCCGTGGCCGGTCGTCGCGCTGCAGGCTTGCCCTTCTTGGCCACCTCAAACCTCCGACCCGCGGCCGGTCCGATCTGCCCTTGCCCGCGCCCGGGTACAGCGGCATCCGGCCGAAGGACCTCTCCTCAGCCGCCGACCGCCGTCCCCTTCGGTCGACCTCGGTCACCGAACTGCGCCGGGCGCTCTTGGTTCAAGAGGACGGCGCCCCCTCGGCCCGGGCGGATCTCACCGGCTCACGGTGTCTCAGTACACCATCGTACAACGCACGCGACCGGTAGACTGCTCGCAGCGGGGTACGACGGGACGTCGAGCATGAGGCGCTTCACCTTCGTGATGATCAAGCCGTCGCACTACGACGACGACGGCTACGTGATCCAGTGGGCACGTTCGGCGATGCCGTCGAACAGCCTCGCGACCCTGCACGGTCTGGCGGTGGACTGCCGGCAGCGGCGGGTGCTCGGCGACGACGTCGAGCTGGTGCTGGAGGTGGTCGACGAGAGCAACACCCGTGTGCGGCCCGAGCGGATCGCCCGCCGGGTCAGCCGTCAGGGTGGCGGGGGGTTGATCGGGCTGGTCGGGGTGCAGACCAACCAGTTCCCCCGTGCCCTCGACCTCGCGCGCCGCTTTCGCGCTGCCGGCCTGCCGGTGTGCATCGGCGGCTTCCACGTCAGCGGCTGCCTGGCGATGCTCTCGGAGCTTCCCGCCGAGCTCCGACAGGCCCTCGAGCTCGGCGTCGCGCTGTTCGCAGGCGAGGCCGAGGGGCGGCTCGAGACGGTCCTGCGGGATGCGTTCGCCGGCGAGCTGCGGCCGGTCTACGACTTTCTCGACGAGCTGCCCGAGATCGGCGACGCGCCGACGCCGATCCTGTCGGCGAGGACGGTCGGCCGAACCGCCGGCCGTCAGTCGAGCTTCGACACCGGCCGCGGCTGCCCCTTCCAGTGCAGCTTCTGCACCATCATCAACGTGCAGGGCCGCCGCTCGCGCTCGCGCAGCGTCGAGTCGGTCGAGCGGATCGTGCGCACGAACCTCGCCCAGGGCGTGCGGCGGTTCCTGATCACCGACGACAACTTCGCCCGCAACCGGGCGTGGGAGCCGATCTTCGACCGGCTGATCGAGCTGCGCGAGCGGGAAGGGATGGAGCTCAACCTGGTGCTGCAGGTCGACGCGCTCGCGCACCGGGTGCCGCGCTTCATCGAGAAGGCCGGCCGGGCCGGCGTCAAGCGGGTCTTCATCGGGCTGGAGAGCGTCAACCCGGCGAGCCTCGCCGCCGCCGACAAGCCCCAGAACCGGATCGCCGAGTACCGGGCCATGCTCCAGGCCTGGCGACGGATCGGGGTGATCACGGTGGCCGGCTACATCCTCGGCTTCCCCGGCGAGACGGAGGAGTCGATCCGCCGCGACGTCGAGCTCGTCAAGCGCGAGCTGCCGGTGGACATCGTGCAGTTCCACTACCTGACGCCGCTGCCGGGGTCGCTCGACCACCGCCGCAAGCTCGGGTCCGGCGAACCCCTCGATCCCGACCTCAACCGCTACGACCTCGCCCACATCACCACCGAGCACGACACGATGTCCCGCGAGGACTGGAAGCGAGCCCACGACGAGGCGTGGCGGAGCTTCTACTCTCACGACCACATGGTGGCGCTGCTGCGCCGCGCCCGGGCCAGCGGGCTCAGCCCGGGCAAGGTCCTGGGCGCCGCGGCGTGGATGTACGGCAGCGTCGCCTTCGAGCGGGTCGATCCTCTCGAGGCCGGCTTCCTGCGCCTGCGCTTCCGCCGCGACCGCCGCTCCGGCCTGCCGCTCGAGGCCCCGGTGGTCTTCCATTTACGCTGTCTCGGCCGCTTCCTCGCCACCACCTGGCGGGCCGCCCGCTTCTACCTGCGCTACCACCGGGTGCGAAAGCAGCTGATCGCCGACCCGGAGGCGGTCCGCTACACCGACGAGGCGCTCGCCGACGGTTCGTAGAGAGTGGCGGTCCCGCCGTCGAGATAGATGCGATAGTGATGCAATCTTCATCTCGTCGTCATGTCGCATGCCTCGTCACAACCCACCTTTGAGGGGGTGACCGCGCGCCGCGGTGACGGGAGAGCTCATGACATGGAGTGAAGATGTGAGAGGTTTCGCCATCGCGCTGGCGCTGGTCGCGCTGACGATCTGCGTCGGTACATCACAGACGGCAGGAGGGTGCGAGGTCAAGGTGGTCTGGGCGCCGACGACGGGCGGGTCGTCGAGCTACACCGTCGACATCGCCACCGGCAGCACCGAGAACGTCAACCAGGAGGGCATGCTCCGGGTGAAGAACGAAGGCTCGCAGCCGGTGAGGATCTACCTGAGCATCGCCGGCGCTCCGGAGATCAACCGGCAGCTCGCCCCCGGCGAGAGCGACCCGCCGGGCGGGGTGAACTACGCTCCCTACCACGAGCTGACCAAGGTCGCCTGCCTCTCGGGAGGAGGCGGGGGCCCTCCGCTGAGCCCCGAGGGCCTGGTGGCGGCCCTGGTCGCCCAGGGGGTTCCGGTGGCCCAGATCGTGGCCCAGGTCAAGGCCTCCTTCGGGCTCTCGGGCTCCGCCATGGTCGAGCTGGCCGCGCAGACGAACCTCGACCCGATCCTGACGGCCCACGGGGTCAGGGCCGCCTACGGCGCGGGTCAGGCCCAGCTCGCAGGCTGGCTGTTCGACGCGGGCCACGACGCCGTGGTGGTGGCGAAGGCGATGCGCTCGGTCTACCAGGCCACCGCGACCCAGATCGCCGGGCTGCTCGAGGACCACGGCCTCGGCTGCGTCGAGGTCCTCCAGGCGATGGTCGCCGCGATCCCGGGGCTCGGCGCCGGGACCGCGGCGTCGGCCCTCGAGGACGCCGGCTTTCCGGCCGCCGAGGTGCTCGCCGCCCTCACCCAGGTGCTGGCGGTCTCCGCCGAGATCGCGGCGGCGGCGGTGGTCGCCGCCGGGTACGCCCCCGCGACCGCGGTGCAGGTGGCTGCGGCGGTGATCGGCTCGGCCGCGCTGCTGGCGCAGATCGTCTACGAGAACATCGGCTCGGGGCAGCTCTTCCTGCTCCAGGCGACCCAGGCCCTCAAGGACCATGCCCAGCTCTCCCGGGAGGCCGCCGCCCAGGCGATGGCGGCGGCGGCCCGCTGGGTCCAGCAGGTGGTCGACGCGGTGCTCGACCAGGTGTTCGGCCCGGCCCCGCCGCCTCCGGTGGGCAGCCCGGCCCAGTGGTCCCTGTGGGGGAACGCCGCCGCCGCCGCGGCGCGCCAGGTCGCCGGTGAGTGGATCGCCGGGGCGAGCATCCCGAAGGGGAGGTGCCGGGTCGACGGCCCGGCGGCGACCGCCGGCCCCGGCGCCGTGACGAGCTCGGCGACGCTGTCGGGCCGGGTCGAGAAGGCCCTCCGCAAGGCCGGCGCCCCCGGCTCGGTGGCCCAGGCATGGGATGCCGCCTTCGTCGCCTCGTGGACCACGTGGGCGAAGGGGATCACCCTTCCCGGGCTGCCCTGGTACCCGAGCTTCTCGGCCTACCCGGCCGCCGAGGCCCCGCCGACGCCGAACGTGCCGAGCCCCCTCGGGACCCTCGCCTCGAGGGGCGTCGGCGCCATGTCGCCGCGAGGTCTCGCCTCCGCGGTGTCGGGGAAGCTCGGCGACGCCGCCTCGGAGCCCGGAGCCGCCGTGGCGATCCAGTCCTTCGCCACCGACCTCGGCGGACGCTTCTCCACCTGCATGGCGGGCTGCAATGTGATCAACGTTCTCGGGTCGGGGCCGGTGCCGGGCTACAAGCCGCCCTACGTGTCAACCGCTCCGGTGGTTGGTGGAACCTGCTCTGGAGGGTTCATCGCGAACCATACCTTCTGAGCGGGCCCGAGAGACCCCAGCCGGATCGCCGAGCGCGGGCCGGGCGGATCACTCGTCGAGCTCGGCCAGCAGCCCGCCCATCTCGACCACCAGCCGGTGGGAGCGCTCGAAGGCGTTGTCCCAGTGCTGGGCCCTGGCCTTGACGAAGGCGATCTCGACCTCGAAGAGCTCGCTCCGGGTCAGGCTCCGGCGCGCGACCGGCATCACCTGGTGGTCCTCGACCCAGAGATGGTGGCGGAGCAGGGAGATGTAGTCCGAGGTCGCGTTCTGGAGCCCGGCCTCCGCGCCGGCGACTCTGGCCTGGTAGCCGTCGAGCGCGTCCTCGATCGCGGCGACCAGCGCCCGGCTGCTCTCGTGCTCGCTCCGCAGGGCAGCGAGTCGGTCGTCGAGCTCGCCCGAACGCTTCGCGGCCAGCTTCACGAACAGGACCTCCTCCTCCTTGGAGTGGTGGAAGCTGTCCGCGAAGCTGCGCGCGAACTCGACGGCCCGCTCGAAGAAGGCCCGCGGGGGCCTGCGACCGGCGCCGAGATGCTCGACGGCCAGGGTCAGGTTGTCGAGGTACTGACGGATCAGGCCATGCTCGCTGGCCAGGGTGTCGATGGGGTCCATGGTGACGACCTCCGCAGCCTCGGTCGCCGAGCGCGGCGGCACTCCGCCCGAGGCCGACTGATGACAGTGTGGAGCACGCGGCCCGGCGTGACCACTGAGGGCGCTGATCGGGCATGACGACCGCCGCCCTCCCGGCGGAGGCCGGCGGGTGGATCGCAGGCTGGGGCGTGTCGTCAGCTCATGCCGTCGATGATCGCGTTGAAGGTCGTGCTCGGGCGCATCTCGGCCTCGGCTCGGGCGTCGTCGGGCAGGTAGTAGCCGCCGAGGTCGACCGGGCGGCCCTGGGCGGCGAGCAGCTCGGCGGCGATCGTGGCCTCGTTCTCCGCGAGCTGCCTGCGCGACCGGGGCGAAGCGGGCGGCGAGCGCCGGCGTCGTCGGTCTGCGCCGCCAGCGCCTGGGCCCAGTACAGCGCGAGGTAGAAGGTGCTGCCCCGGTTGTCGATCTCGTTCACCTTGCGCGACGGCAGCCGGCCGTTCTCGAGGTAGGTCGCGATCGCCTGGTCGAGCGTCTCGGCGAGGACCGTCGCCTTCGGGTTGCCGGTGTGTCTCGGCGACCAGCTCGAGCGACGGCACCAGGGCGCAGTACTCGCCGAGCGAGTCCCAGCGCAGGTGGCCCTCCTTGACGAACTGCTGCACGTGCTTGGGCGCCGAGCCGCCGGCGCCGGTCTCGAACAGGCCGCCGCCGTTCATCAGCGGCACGATCGAGAGCATCCGCGCGCTGGTGCCGAGCTCGAGGATCGGGAAGAGGTCGGTGAGGTAGTCCCGGAGGACGTTGCCGGTGACCGAGATGGTGTCCTCGCCGCGGCGGATCCGCTCGAGGGAGAAGCGCATCGCGTCGACCGGCTTCATGATCCGGATGTCGAGGCCGGTGGTGTCGTGGTCCGGCAGGTAGCGTCTCGACCTTGGCGATGATCTGGGCGTCGTGGCCGCGGTTCTCGTCGAGCCAGAAGATCGCCGGCGAGCCGGTGGCCCGGGCCCGGGTCACCGCCAGCTTGACCCAGTCCTGGATCGCGGCGTCCTTGGACCTGGCACATGCGGAAGATGTCGCCGGGCTCGACCGTCTGCTCGAGCAGGCGTCGCGCCCGAGGCGTCGACGACCCGGATGGTGCCGGCCGCGGGGGCCTCGAAGGTCTTGTCGTGGGAGCCGTACTCCTCGGCCTTCTGGGCCATCAGGCCGACGTTGGAGACGTTGCCCATGGTCGCCGGGTCGAACTGGCCGTTGCTTCTTCGCGTCCTCGAGGATCTCCGCGTACATGGTGGCGTAGCAGCGGTCGGGCACCATGGCGATGCAGTCCTGGAGCTGGTCGTCGTTGTTCCACATCCTGCCGCCGTCGCGGACGACGTTGGGCATCGAGGCGTCGACGATGACGTTGTTGGGCACGTGCAGGTTGGTGATGCCCTTGCGCGAGTCGACCATCGCCAGCGCCGGACGGGTCTCGTAGACCGCGTCGATGTCGGCCTCGATCTCGGCCTTCTTGTCGGCCGGCAGCCGGTCGAGCTTGTCGAGCACGTCGGCGAGGCCGTTGTTGACGTTGGCGCCGATCTCCTTGAGGGTCGCCGGCGTGCTTGTCGAGGGCGTCCTGGTAGTAGACCGAGACGCAGTGGCCGAACATGATCGGATCGGAGATCTTCATCATGGTCGCCTTGAGGTGCAGCGACAGCAGCACGCCGTCCTTCTTCGCCGCCTCGATCTGCTCGGCGTAGAACTCCCGGAGCGCGGCGACGTTCATCACCGCGGTGTCGATGACCTCGCCCGGCGTGAGGGCCAGCTTGTCCTTGAGCACCGTGGCGGTGCCGTCGCCGGCGACGAACTCGATCCTCACCTCGGTCGGCGCGGTCGATGGTGGTCGAGGTCTCGCTGCCGTAGAAGTCGCCGCCGCTCATGTGGGCGACCCGCGCCTTCGAGCCCGACTCGGGCCAGGGCTTCATCATCTTGTGGGGGTTGCTTCTGGGCGAAGCGCTTGACCGAGGCCGCCGGCCGGCGGTCGGAGTTGCCCTCGCGCAGGACCGGGTTGACCGCCGAGCCGAGGCAGACGGCGAACCGCTTCTGCAGGGCCCGCTCGGCGTCGTTCTTCGGCTCCTCGGGGTAGTCGGGGATGTCGTAGCCCTTCGCCTGCAGCTCCTTGATCGCGGCCTGGAGCTGGGGGATCGAGGCGCTGATGTTGGGCAGCTTGATGATGTTGGCCTCGGGCTTCTTGGCGAGCTCGCCGAGCTCGGCCAGGTGGTCGGGGATCTTCTGGTCCTCGGTCAGGTGGTCGGGGAAGTTGGCGATGATCCGGCCGGCGAGGGAGATGTCCCGCGTCTCGACCTCGACGCCGGTGCCCTCGCGTGTAGGCCTGGACGATGGGCAGCAGGGCGTAGGTGGCCAGCGCCGGCGCCTCGTCGATCTTGGTCCAGATGATCTTCGATGTCGTCATGGTCCGTCCTCGTGAAATTTTTCTTTTGCCGCGACCGGCACGGCAGTCTAGCGCGTCCGGGGGGTGATTGTCAGGTGGTCGGCGCAAGCGGACGATTCCGGGCAGGCCGTCGAGGTGGCGGTCGAAGCTCGGGATCCCGGTGATCCCGTTCCACTCCGTGACCGCAACGGGGACAGCGAGGACCCGAAGGTGACCCTGCGCCGGCCGCGTTTCCGCCCGCGCCGCACGGCCTCGAAGGTGCCGAGACGCACGGTCGGTCCTCCGGCGGTTCCGGGCCCCGTACGCGTCACGGCAGGGCGAAGACCGCGTCGCCGGTGGTGTTGTCCACCCGGCTGGCGTAGACCGCGACGCCCTGCCGCAGGCCTCGGCCTTCGCTGTCGCTCTCCAGCCCGAATGAGAGCGCCACCAGGCCGACCCCGTCCGCTGCCGGGATCACCGACTCCAGGCGGTCGATCTGGCGGTGCTCGAACGGGCCCAGCTCGACGGTGTGGTTGCCCAGAAACGAACCGCCGGGGGCGATCGCGATGATGGTCGCGGCCACTTCGCCCGGTCCCAGGTTGACCAGTCCGAGGTTGGTGCGGTTCTCGGCGTCCACCATCACCAGGTTGACCAGGCGCCGGTAGCTGTCCCCGAATCGGGGCTCGCTCAGGCGCAGCATCTTCGACTCGCCGACCAGCGGCACGGTCTGGCCGTACGAGCCCTCCCCGCCGACGTTCGCCACCTTCGCCGTGACCACCAGCTCGGGGTCGGTCGCGAACACCTCGATCCAGCCCTTGGTGCCTTCGAGTCCGAACAGGTCGGGGAGCACGTCCTCGTAGCGAACCGTCTGCCACATCCCGAGGTCCACGCGCCGGACCAGGAACCTGGTCGCCCCGTTCTGTCCGGTTTCGGTGAAGTAGAGCCACACCGAGCCGTCGTGCCGCGCCGTCAGCTGCAGCTCGGTCACCCATTGGGTGCCGGACGCGCCGGGCAGCGAGGCGGCCACCGGGAGGCATCGCAGGAGGTGGCGGCCGATCGGCCGGGTGGTGATCGGATCGGGCAGCTCGACGTCGAGCTCGAGCCGGGGTCGGGAGAGGTAGAGGAAGTCGTCGACTCCGTCGGAGTCGTTCGTGGTGCTGAGCTGGAACCGGACCACCGCCCGACCGGGGTCCTGGCTGTACTCCGGGGTCGGGAAGGAGCCCTGGAACTGCGCCGTGAGGTCGACCGACAGGTCGGAGCCGCCGCTCAGGGCGCCCGTGACCTCGACCGGCGAGCCGGCCGGCAGCGCGGTGCCCCACACGCCCTGGATGTCGACGCTCGGCAGGCCCCGGACGTCGGAGATCCGGGCCGCCCGCAGCGGCCCCAGCGAGGTCGGGTCTCCGTAGGCCGCGCTGACCTGGGACCGGACCACCGCCGAGGAGACCGTGGATCCGGGCGGCAGGAAGGAGAGGTCGAACGCGAACACCGCCCGGAAGTACCTTCCCTCGCTGGTGTCTCCCACGCTCGCGGCCGAGTCGAGCCGGACCGGGAGGCCGTCGCTCCCGGTGGTCACCGAACCCTCCTGGATGGGAGGAAGCTCGAAGACCTCGGCCGAACCGCCGCTCGCCCACAGCACCGCGACGGTCAGTGCCACAGCACCGATTGCACAGCTGCGAAAACTCATGGTCCTGCTCCTCGCGTCGTGACGATCAACCAGAAGATAGGTCGAGCATCTCCGAGCGACGATGGGCGCCCGCGACAAAGTCGTGCCCGGACGCGTCAGGTTGAGGCTCGCTTGCGGCACAGGAGCACCTCACCGTAAGATCGTGACAACGTATCGACGGCGACCGGCAGGACACGAAGCCACGAACCGCACCCAGAAGGAGGCCGAAATGACACCGCTCCGCCAGCACGACATGCGCCTGCGATCCGCGACCACCGAGGAGATCCAGGCGGTGTGGGACGAGCGTTGGTTCGGCATGGTCGTCGGCCTCGACTGGGTCTATGCGCCCCGGGATGTCGACGGTCTGGCCCTGGTCGATCACCATGACGAGCTGGCCGGGCTGGTGACCTACCACGTCGACGGACCGGCGGGACAGATCGTCACCCTCGACACCATCGTCCGCGGCCGCGGCTTCGGGCGGCTGCTGCTCGAGGCGGTGGAGAACAGGTTCCACAATCTCGGCCTCGGCCGGGCCTGGGCCCTGATGACCAACGACAACCTCCGCGCGGTGGGGCTCTACCTCTCGCGGGGCTACCGGCTGGTGCGGGTCCACCTCGACGCCGTCGACCGGGTGCGCGAGCACAAGCCCAAGCTGCCCGAGCGAGGCTACGAGGGGATCCCGATCCGGGACATGTGGGAGCTCGAGAAGATGGGCCCGCTCGGCATCCCGGTGCCCTGACCGCGGTCATCGGCCGCGCCTGCGCGGCGTGACGTCGGAGAGGTTCGCGGGGAGGGCCGGCAGCTCAGCTCGCGGGGGACGGCCACCGGCCCGTCGCGAGCACCTCCTCGAGAATCCCGAGGAAGGGCCCGATGTCGTAGCCCCGCTCGGCGAGCCAGCGGTCGTCGAAGCAGGTGTCGAGGTAGCGGCCGCCGCCGTCGCAGATCAGGGTGACCACCGAGCCCGCCTCGCCCGAGGCGTGCATCTCGGCCATCAGCTGGAGCGCGCCCCACAGATTGGTGCCGGTGGAGGGCCCGCACAGCCGGCCGAGCACCCGCCTGAGGAACCGGACCCCGGCGAAGGACGCCGCGTCGGGCACCCGGATCATGCGGTCCACCACCTCGCGCACGAAGGACGGCTCGACCCGCGGCCGTCCGATGCCCTCGACCATCGGCGGCTGGTCCGAGGTCAGCGTGCGGTCGCCGGTCCGCCAGTAGTCGAGGAAGACCGAGCCGTCGGGGTCGACCACGCACACCCGGGTGTCGAGCGCCCGGTAGCGGACGAAGCGGCCGAGAGTGGCCGAGGTGCCGCCGGTGCCGGCCGGGCACACCACCCACGCCGGCACCGGGTGGGGCTCGCGCGCCATCTGGTCGAAGATGGACTCGGCGATGTTGTTGTTGCCGCGCCAGTCGGTGACCCGCTCGGCGTAGGTGAACTGGTCCATGAAGTGGCCGCCGGTCCCGGCGGCCAGGCGCTCGGCCTCGGGGTGCATCTGCTCGGCCCGTTCCACGACGTGGCAACGCCCGCCGTAGAACTCGATCTGGGCGAATTTCTCGGCCGAGGTGGCACGCGGCATCACCGCCACGAACGGCAGGCCGAGCAGCCGGGCGAAGTACGCCTCCGACACCGCGGTGCTGCCCGACGACGCCTCGATCACCGTCGTCTCCGGCCCGAGCCAGCCGTTGCACAGGGCGTAGAGAAAGAGCGACCGGGCCAGCCGGTGCTTGAGGCTCCCGGTCGGGTGCGACGACTCGTCCTTGAAGTACAGCCTGACCTCCGGCATCGACGCCACCGCCAGCGGCACCAGGTGCGTGTCCGCCGAGCGCACGAAGTCCGCCTCGATCCGTCGCAGCGCCTCCTTCACCCACCGACGGTCGTGCATCTCCCTGTGCCTCCTTGTCGCGGTGGGCTGATGGTAGCGTGTTCCGCCCCGTGCCGGAGGCATCCAACCCGGGGCCGCCCCCGGCCGCTGTTTCGCCGCGGGGGAGGTGCGAGCGTGACCCCGCTCAGCTCACCGGCGGCCGCCGCACCCAGGCCGGTGAGGACCAGGCCTGGTGCCCGTCGGCCTGAGTGACCCGCACGTAGTAGCTGGTCTCCTCGCCCGGAGGGCTCGGGTCGCTGAAGCGCAGCTCCAGCTCGCGGGTGCTCTCCACCCGCTCCACCTGGCGCGCCAGGGGTCGAGCCGAGTCGTAGACGTGAAAGGCGCCGGCGTCACCGGCCGGATCCTGCTCGGTGCGGACGGCGGCGAACCAGTCCTCGAGGTCGCGCACCACCTCAACCCGCTCGATCGGGGCGGTACCGGCGACCCGCACGACGATCTCGACCGGCCCTTCCGCGGTGATCCGGGATCCCATCTCGGCGCCCGCGACCCGGACGTCGAGCAGGACCGGCGGCCCGGTGGTGGCGTAGCAGCGGCGGGCGGCGAGCGCCGCGAACACCGCCGGGCGATCGAGGGTGTCGGTCAAGACCGCGGTCAGGCCGCCGTCCCCCGGGACCAGGTCGTGGCTGTCGCTGGCGGCCATCACCCCGACGTGCCGGCCGCGCCTCAGCGCGTCCTGGTAGTGGTGGCCGGGGACCTGCGGCCGCACCGACGAGGGGTTGCCGAAGAACTCGAAGCGTCCGTGCCAGGACGCGATCTCGAAGTTGGGCTCGAGGTCCTCGTCGTGGAACGCGTCGGGGTTCCAGCGCCCCCACAGCGCGTTGGCGGTGTGGTGCGGCGAGACGATTCCGCCGTCGCGGCGCAGCAGCGCGTAGAGCTCCTCGACGGTGTCCCCCGCCGCGCTCGCTGAGGACAGGGTGGCGCCGCCCAGGTCGGGGTAGAGGGCGACGCGGTGTCCGAAGCGGATCCCCGCCGACCACTCCCAGCCCGACAGCGACACGAATCGGCCGGGCTGGGTGAAGAGCTCGGCGGTGAGCTGCAGCTCGGCCCACTCGCCGGGCAGCAGCCGGCCCATCTCGGCGTGGTCCGAGACGACCGCGAAGTCGAGGCCGAGGAGGTCGCGGGCGAGGACCAGCAGCTGGTCGGGCAGGCCGGTGGCGGCGTCGGAGAGCACCGAGTGGCTGTGGGGGTCGCCGAACAGGACCGGCCGGTGAGACGCGCCGGCGGCGTGACCTCCGGCGGCCGGGGGCAGGGCGTCCCCGGCCACGAACACGGTCTCCGGGGCGGGTTCGAGCGCCGCGTCGGTCCACGGGCCGGCCGGCTCCGGGAGCGTGCCGGCGATCACCACGTTGCCCGCCGCCTCGTGAGGGAAGGCGGCGATGGCGCCGCGGTCCTCGGCTCCGATCGCATCGAAGCGCTGGCCCTCCCAGGCGGCGTGCACGCCGTCGGACGTCGCCGCGAGCGCCGGCCACTCGTCCCGCCCGGGCGAGAACGGCGTCAGGTCCAACGCCTCCGACCAGCGGCCCCGGTCCCAGACCCGGGCGAAGAGGTCGAAGTTGTGGGCCGGCCGAAGGTCCGAGCGCCAGACCACCCACACCCGTTCGCGGCCGTCGACCACCACCGCCGGGTAGCCGTGGGTCTGCCGCCACTGGTGCCCTGCCTCCACCGGGGCGCGAACGCTCTTGTTGCGGTGGCCGAGGCTCACCTGTCCCGGCAGCGACTCGCCCGAGGGCGGCGAAGGGGCCAAGCGGCGGCCGTCGCGCACCGCGGTCAGGAACACGTCCCCCCAGTGCTTGCGCAGCCGGTGGCCGCCCGCGACCTGGCGGCGGACGGCGTGCCACGCCACCCACACCGTGCCGTCGGGGGAGCAGGCGACTGCGGGCGAGTCGGCGATTCCTTCGCCGCCGGCCACGGCGAGCGGCTTGTTGAGGGTCGGGGACCCGTCACGTTCGGCGCGCGCGTGAGCCAGCCAGACGCCGAAACGTCCGCAGCGGGCCGCGTCCCAGGCCAGCACCACCCCGCCGTCCGGGTGGGGCGCCAGCGCCGGCCGCCGGTCGGAGTCGCCCACCGTCACCGCGGCCGGCGCGCTCCAGCGGCCGGCCGCCAGCACCGCCAACCGGATGGCGAAGCCGCCGGCCCTGCCCGCCTCCCAGGCCGCCCACAGGCGACCGTCCCGATCGACCGCGACGGAGGGGTTGAGGGCGTCCTCCCCGGGCGGGCTCACCCGCTCCTCGGCCCCCCACCGTCGGTCCTCGAGCGGGCGCGCGTACACGCCCCAGCGGCCGGCACGGCGCCCGTGCCAGGCCACCCAGAGCACCCCGCCGGGGCCAACCGCCAGCCGCGGGCGGCCCTCGCACCCTTCGCCGGCGTCGACCCGCTCGGGCGCGGACCAGCCGTCCCGACCGAGCCGCCTCACCACCACCGCATCGCGCTCGCCGTCGGAGTCGACCGAGGCCAGCCACACGACACCGTCGGGGGTGACCGCCAGCGCGGGGTACTTCTCGAACCGGTCGGCGGCGGTCACCACCGTGGGATCGAGGACCGAGCCGGCCTCGGCGGTCGCTCCCGGTCTCGCCGCGAAGGTCAGCATCAGGACGAGCAGGAAGGCGTGAAGGGCGCACCGCGCCGGTGGGCCAGATCGCATGGTCCGCTCCCTTGGGTTCGGCATGAGGTCTGTCACCCAGAATACAGGCCCCGGGTGCGTCGGCCCGAAGGCCGCGGGCCGGCTCGGGTCGCGTCCCGCCGGCTGCTCGCCGGGAGCGGGGAGGCCCCAGGAGAGGGCTCAGTGCGCTGCGCCAGCCGCGTCGACCGCCGAGCCCAGCGGCTCGAGGTGGCAGGTGAAGTGGCGCAGCTGCCGCGGCTGGTAGGTGATGCGGTGTCCGCCGATGGCGTGGCGGTCCTTCCACACCTCCTCGATGACCTCGATCACGTAGTCGAAGTGGCTCTGGGTGTAGACGCGCCGGGGGAAGGCCATGCGCACCAGCTCCAGCGGCGACGGGTGCTCGACGCCCTGCGTATCGACGTGGCCGAACATCACCGAACCGAGCTCCACCGCGCGGATGCCGCCGGCCACGTAGAGCGCGTTGACGACGCCGATCCCGGGGTAGTGCAGCGGCTCGACGTGGGGCACCATCTTGCGGGCGTCGAGGAAGATCGCGTGACCGCCGGCGGGCCGCACCATGGGCACGCCGAGGCTGAGCAGGTGCGGACGCCATGTACTCGATGGTGGCGTGGCGGTAGACCTGGTAGTCGTAGTCCAGCGCCTCCCGCAGGCCGACCGCGATCGCCTCGAGGTCGCGGCCCGCGAGCCCGCCGTAGGTCGGGAAGCCCTCGCGCAGGATGAGCAGGTTGCGGAAGCGCTCGGCCCACTCCGCGTCCCGACAGGCGAGGAACCCGCCGATGTTGGCCATGCCGTCCTTCTTGCAGCTCATGGTGGCGCCGTCGGCGTAGGAGAACATCTCCCGGGCGATCTCGAGCAGGGACCGCCCGCGGTAGCCCTCCTCGCGCTCGTGGATGAAGTAGGCGTTCTCGGCGAAGCGGCAGGCGTCGAGGATCAGCGGGATGCCGTGGCGGGAGAGCACCGACTTCACCGCCCGGACGTTGGCCATCGACACCGGCTGGCCGCCGCCGGTGTTGTTGGTCACCGTGATCATGGCGAAGGGGATCCGCTCGGTCCCGTGCTCGGCGATGCAGCGCTCCAGCGCCCCGACGTCCATGTTGCCCTTGAACGGCGCCTCGGCGGCGGTGTCGTAGGCCTCGGGACAGGGCAGGTTGAGCGCCACCGCGCCGCGGTACTCGACGTTCGCCCGGGTGGTGTCGAAGTGGCTGTTGTTGGGCACCACGTCGCCGGGCGTCAGCACGCACTCCGCGAGGATGCCCTCGGCGGCCCGGCCCTGGTGGGTCGGGAGGATGTGCTCGAGCCCGGTGATGTCGTGGATCACGTCGCGGAAGCTCTTCCACGAGCGGCTGCCGGCGTAGCTCTCGTCGCCGAGCATCATCGCCGCCCACTGCCGGGCCGACATCGCGCCGGTGCCCGAGTCGGTGAGCAGGTCCAGCGCGCAGTCCTCGGCGTCGAGCAGGAAGACGTTGTGGTGGGCGACGGCGAGCTTGGCGATCCGCTCGTCGCGGGTCGTCATCTTGAGCGGCTCGGTCATCTTGATGCGGAAGGGCTCGATGATCGTCTTCATGGGTGGTCTCCGGATTCGTCGACGGTGGCCATGGTGACGAGCTGCCGCTGCAGCAGCTCGAAGACGCGGGTGAAGGCGGTCGGCTCGAGCGGGGGCAGGATCTGCTGGGCGCCGACCGCGAAGGCGTAGCGGATCAGGGCGAGGTCGGCGGCCCGGCCGGCTCCTTCCCCGAGCAGCCCGTAGAGCTCGGAGAGGTAGGCGAGGCGCTGCCGGTCGACCCGCTCCTGGTAGGCCATGACCTCGGGGTCGCGCAGCGCCCAGGCCCGGATCGCGATCTCGAGGGCCGGGTCCGAGAGCTGCTCGCCGAGCCGGGTCAGCCGGCGGTTGCGCTCGGTGAAGCCGGCGCCGCCGCGGCTGGCCTCGATCAGCTCCCGGGTGAGGGTCCGCTCCCACCGGTCGAGCAGCGCGTGGCTGAAGTCCTCGCGGCTGGCGAAGTGGTGGTAGAAGGAGCCCTTGGTGACCCGGAGGCGGCGCGTCAGGCGGTCGATGGTCAGGGCGCCGGCGCCCTGCGTCCGCAGCAGCTCGTAGCCCGCCGCCAACCAGTCCTCGCGGCTCAGCCGGACGCCTCGACGGCTCATCGAGATGAACATACCATACCACATGGTATGCGCACAGCCCGGCACGGAGGCCGCGCTCGAGTCGGCTCCCGCCCGGGGGGAGCCGGCGTCTGCTGGTGGAGCCGGAGCGAGCGCCTCCCGCGGCTCGGGCAGGTCCTCGGCGGACCGGATCAGGACAACGGCGGCGCGCCGCTCACCTCAGGCTGAGCAGGTACTCGGCGATCGCGCGCAGGTCGTCCTCGGGCAGCATGGCGAGGTTCATCTGCACGTCCGCCATGCCGCCGCTGGAGAGCTTGTCGTAGCCGAAGGTCTCGCCGAACTGCAGCGCCAGCGCCAGATCCGGGACGTCGGAGTACCGCCCGCGGCCCTCGAGGTCGAGCAGGCTCGGGACCTCGCCCTGGTCGCCCCGCGGGTGCGGCCCGCCGGCGAAGGCGCGGGAGCGGTCGGGGATCATCAGGGCGTCGCGGGGCGTGTGGCACTCGCCGCAGTGCCCCGGGCCGTTGACCAGGTAGGCGCCGCGGTTCCAGGCCTCGCTGCGCTCCGGGTCGGCATGGAAGCCCGCTTCCGCCAGGGCCAGCCGCTTCCACAGCCCGACGGCACGCCGGGCCAGCCCGGGCATCGGGACCTCGGGATCCCGCGCCGGCGAGCGCACCGGCTCGAGAGTGCCGAGGTACGCCCACAGGTCGAGCAGGTCCTCGACCCGCATGTGGCGGTACGACGGGTAGGGGAAGGCGGGGAAGTAGTGCCGGCGGTCGGGGGAGACCCCTCGGGTCATGGCGTCGACGAACTGCTCCGCCGTCCAGCCCCCGAGTCCGGTCTCGGAGTCGGGGGTGAGGTTGCCGGGCCAGAAGGTGCCCACCGGCGTCTCGAAGGCCGCTCCCCCGGCGGGTGGCCCGGTGACGCCGGCGGTGGCCGAGGTTCTGTGGCAGGAGATGCACCCGCCGGCGTGGTACATCACCTCGCCGTCGGCCGGGTCGGGTTGGTGGGCCGGCAGGGCCGCTCCGCCGGGACCGGCCGCGGTGAGGGCGATCAGGGCGGCGGTCGCCGCCACGGCAGCGACCGCCAGGGCCGCCGCGATCCTCCACGCACGCCGGGAGACCGTCACTGCTTGGGCAGGCGGTACAGGTCGTGACAGCTCTTGCAGCCGTTGCCGAGCTTGCCCAGGGCGGGCGGGAACTCCGCGGCCGCGGTCACGGCCTCGAGGTCGACCGCCGCCTGGCGCGTGCTGGCGAAGATCTGGTCGAACGACTCGCGGTCGGTCCAGATCTCGGGCTTGGCCCAGGTCTGCACCTCACCGCTGTCGCTGCCCTCCGGAAAGAGCTCGGCGGCCCGATCGAGGTGGCCGGCGATCTTCGCGCCGCTGGTCTTGACGACCCCGGCGTCGAAGGGCTGCTGCCCCTTGGCGATGGCGGCGAGGGTCTTCATCCCGTCGCGAACCCCCTCCATCTCCTGCTGCCGCTGCTGGATCGCCTCGGTGGCGGTCATCGCCGCCACCGAGATCGCGAACGCGACCGACACCACGATCGCGCCCATCATGCGTCGCTTGGTTCCTCGCATCGTGACCCTCCTCACCGGTCGGTGGACCTGCCGGTGGCTGCGTGCGCCTTCACGGACGATAGGCGGCCCGCGCCCGGGAAGCAACAGGGTCGAACTCGTCGGCAGCCGAGACCGGGTGCATCAGACCGGGAAGCAGAGCGAAGACGACGAAGCGGGTTCGGACCATGGGACCTCCCCGGCTGCAAGGTCTGATGGGGGGCACCGTGGTGCGCTGTTTCTGGATCCACAGTTGGCGTCGCGATCTTCTCGTCGCGTGAGATTCGCCCACGCGGGACGAGCCGGGCGCCTCGTTCCGATGGTGGCGAGGGCGGTCCGGGTTTCACGGGTGGTGGAGAGCGCGGTCGAATGCGCCCGCCGTCCCCCTGTTTGCCCGGGTCACGGTGACAGCTCACCGTGGAGGTAGACTGGTCGGGAGCCCAGCTGTCTGAAATGAACCATGACTGACCCCGTCATCCGTTTCTGCCGCCTCGCGGACGGCACCCGAGTCGCGTACTCCACCCACGGGTCGGGTCCGCTGTTGGTGTGCCCGGCGTGGTGGGTCTCACACCTGGAAAGAGACTGGAAGCACAAGCCTTTCCGCGCCTTCTTCTCAGCCCTCGCGCAGCACCGGACGGTGGTCCGCTACGACCGTCCCGGCGCCGGCCTCAGTACTCGCGACCGAAAGGGCTTCACCCAGGAGAACGAAGTCGAGGTCCTCGAGGCCGTCGTGGCTCGCCTCGCCACGCCCGAGGTCGATCTGCTGGCCTTCTCCTGCGCCGCCCCGGTGGCCCTCGCCTGGGCCGCCGCCAACCCCGGGCGCGTTCGGCAGATGGTGTTCGTCGGGGCCTATGCCTGCGGCTCGGACCTTGGCTCGGAGAGGATCCGCGACGCCCTGATGTTGTTGGTCGAGGCCCACTGGGGCATGGGCGCCGAGGCCATCAACCGGCTGTTCGCGCCGGACCTGTCGAGCCAGGATGCGCGCGCCTTCGGGCGCGACCAGCTGGCTTCGAGCTCGGCCGAGATGGCGGCCAGGCTCCTCGGGCTGAGCTTTGCCATGGATTCCCGGGAGGCCGCGGCGCGTGTCACCTGCCCGGCGCTGGTGATCCACAGGAAGGGCGACCACACCGTCCGCTTCGACGCCGGGCGGGACCTGGCCTCCCGCCTGCCCGATGCGACGTTCCTACCCGTTCCAGGCAGCGCCCACCTCCCGTGGCTCGGCGAGGCCGAGCCCATTCTGTCGGCGATACTGACCTTCCTGAACGACACACCGACGGCGGATGTCCCCGTCGTCCGGCCCTCCTGGAAGCGCAGCGGTGACATCTGGACCATTCGCTTCGACCGGCGAACGATCCACGTCAAGCACGCCAAGGGGCTGGCCGACCTGGGCGTCCTGTTGAGCCGACCGGGCGAGTCGGTCGAGGCCCTCGAGCTCTACGCCGGACCCGACGCACCACTGCCACCGACGCCCGAGCCGGTGGTTGACCGGCACGCCCTGGTCGCCTACCGATCGCGCCTGCGGGAGTTGGCCGAGGAGCTGGAGCACGCCGAGCAGAGGGGTGACATGGCGTGGTCCGAGCGGGCACAGGCGGAGCACGACGCGCTGGTCGAGCACCTGCACCAGGTCACAGGGCTCGGAGACCGGGTGCGGACCATGGCCTCTCCGGCTGAGCGGGCGCGCAAGGCCGTCTCCGCGAGGATCCGAGACGCCATCACCACGATCGGCGGCCACCATCCCGAGCTGGCCGCCCACCTGACAGCCTCAGTCTCGACGGGAGCGACCTGCCGGTACCGGCCCGAGCTGCCGGTCGCCTGGAGCACCTGAGCGCTGCCAGAACCGATCTGGCGACGTGCCAGACGGAAGCTGGCGCCTCAGGGGTAGAGACAGGAGGCAGACATCATGCAGACCCTCGACACCAACACCCTCGCCGCCCACTGCAACGCGCTGCGCAAAGACCAGGGGGCACTTCGCAAGCGCTACCGCGTGGACGCCCCCGAGGAAGCGCTCGTGACCGACACCGCAACCTCGGTGGCGAAAGCCGGCGCCTCCCCGATGTGGGGATCGGTCCAGATCGGCGCCCCCGGCTTCGGCATCACCACCCCCGTGGGCGTGCACCGCGGGGTTGGAGGACGGCACGACCTTCCCGTTCCCGGCGACATCCTGTGCGCGGCGCTGGTGGCCTGCGTGGACACCACCATCCGGATCCTCTCCAACAACCTCGGGGTCCCGCTGCAGTCGCTCGAGGTGGAGGTCCAGGCGGACATCGACCTGCGCGGTACGCTGCTGGTCGACCCCTCGGTCCGCGTCGGCTTCACCACGATGCGAGTCGGCGTGAAGGCCCTACCCGGCCCCGGGGTGTCCCCCAGCCAGGTCGAGGAGCTGGTGCAGACGGCCGAGAGGTGCTGCGTCGTCCTCCAGACGCTGAAGAACGGCGTCGATGTGGACTTCCGGGTGGACGCCGGGGAAGACGGCGGAGCCGCCCAGCGTGTCTGATCAATACCGAGATGATCACTCGATCTCGAGTGGTCTCGAGCTCCAACAGAACTGAGGAGGAATACGTTGTTGTACCCAATGGCCATGATGGTCCTGCTGACGTTCATTGTCGGCCTGCTCGCCGCACGAGCGAGGTTCGCCGGTGTGCGAACCGGTGACGTCAAGTACAAGTACTTCAAGCTCATGCAGGGGCAGGAAGTTCCAGAGAGGGTCACCGTCACGACTCGCTGCTTCAACAACATGTTCGAGGTGCCGGTGCTGTTCTATGTGGCCTGCACTCTCTCCATCAGCCTCGGTGTCGAGGGCCTTCCAGGGCTTGTCCTTGCATGGTCGTTCGTCGCCCTGAGATATGCGCATGCTTCCATCCATCTGACCTACAACGGGGTCCTTCACAGAATGCTGTTCTTCTGGGCGTCGTTCGTCTGCGTTCTCCTGTTGTGGATGAACGTGGTCCTTCAACCGACATAGGCAGGGCTGACGGTCTCCTGATCCTGCCCGTGGTGCAGCGATCGCCGACAACGGTGCTCCCCACGGCGGACGAGCCCGGGTGACCGGCGTCCTCGTCATCCGACGTCTCGAGGCGTTCAAGCCTGACGCCGGGTGCCACTCGTCAACACTTCCGTCGGCCGCGCCCTGCCACTGCGGCGACGGACCAGAGAAAGGACAGTGAAATGCCGTTAGTAGATATCCATGTCATCGAGGGCGTCTTCAGCGCTGCCGAGAAGCAGAACATGATCAGCAGGGTCACTGACACAATGGTCGCCATCGAGGGCGAGATCATGCGCGGTGTGACCTGGGTACGCGTCATTGAGGTCCCCAGTGGACAGTGGGGTATCGGTGGCAAGGCCCTGACCACGAACGACCTGACGACCATGCGAGCGGGTGGCTGAATCGCCGTCTTAAGCCGGCGGCTTGCGACGCATGTCAGACGTCTGCCTGTGGTCTTCTTCCCCCCTGGCCCGGTGACCGAGCAGGCATCCGCGCAGGTGGGTACCCGGGGCGGTCCGGCTCATTCGGCGTTCGAGGCCGGATGGCAAGGCCGTCCTCGGGGGGTGACTCCGGTTCGGCCGGGAGGCTGCGCTCCGGCGACGGAGCCGGCCCGCCTACGGAGCTGAACCTCGGTCAGGTTCTTGACAGAGTCAAGAATCAGACTCATACTACAGTCATGTATCACGACGCAGCTGATCTGCTCCGCCGGCACGGTGTCCAGGTCACGGCTCAGCGCCTCGCCGTTCTGGGGGCGGTGTCAGCCCACCCGCACGGCACGGCGGACGACGTCGCCACTGCCGTACGGGCCGAGATCGGCGTCATCTCCCGCCAGGCGGTGTACGACGCCCTCGGCGTGCTGGCCGACAAGGGTCTCATCCGCCGCATCCAGCCCGCCGGGTCGCCGGCGCGCTACGAGGACCGGGCTGGCGACAACCACCACCACCTGATCTGCCGCGCCTGCGGCCGGATGGTGGACGTCGACTGCGCCGTCGGCGCCGCGCCGTGCCTGACCCCCGCCGGAGACTGGGGCTACGAGATCGACGAGGCCGAGGTGGTCTACTGGGGCCGCTGCCCCGAGTGCCTCGACCAGCCCCGGGACCGGCCGGGGACTGAGGGGGAAACCGCCCGCAATCCGCACGATCCGCACGCGAGCGATGGAAGTGTGACCGATCGAGCAACAACCCACGACCACACCCACGAACCATGAGGGAGGCGACCATGTCAGACGAAACCAGCAAGTGCCCGGTGACGGGCGGACGACACACGCACCCGATGCGTAATCAGGACTGGTGGCCGGATCAGCTCGACCTGAAGGTCCTCCACCAGAACCCGCCCGCGGGTGACCCGATGGGCGAGGACTTCGACTACGCCGAGGAGTTCAAGACGCTCGACCTGGAGGCCGTGAAGAAGGACCTCTATGCGCTCATGACCGACTCGCAGGACTGGTGGCCGGCGGACTACGGTCACTACGGCGGGCTGTTCATCCGCATGGCCTGGCACTCGGCCGGCACCTACCGGATCCAGGACGGCCGGGGCGGCGGCTCGTCCGGCAGCCAGCGCTTCGCGCCGCTCAACAGCTGGCCCGACAACGCCAACCTCGACAAGGCCCGCCGGCTGCTGTGGCCGATCAAGCAGAAGTACGGCCGCAAGCTGTCGTGGGCCGACCTGATGATCCTCGCCGGCAACTGCGCGCTGGAGTCGATGGGCTTCAAGACCTTCGGTTTCGGCGGCGGGCGCGAGGACATCTGGGAGCCCGAGCAGGACATCGACTGGGGCATCGAGCGCGAGTGGCTGGGTGACGAGCGCTACAGCGGCGACCGGGTGCTCGAGAACCCGTACGGTGCGGTGCAGATGGGCCTGATCTACGTCAACCCGGAGGGACCCAACGCCGAGCCGGACCCGGTCAAGTCGGGCCGGGACATCCGCGAGACCTTCGCCCGCATGGCGATGAACGACGAGGAGACGGTGGCGCTGACCGCCGGCGGCCACACCTTCGGCAAGTGCCACGGGGCAGGGCCGGACGGGGAGTACCTCGACCGGGAGCCCGAGGGCGCCCCCCTCGAGCAGCAGGGCCTCGGCTGGAAGAACCGCCTCGGCAGCGGCAAGGGCGGCGACGCGATCACCAGCGGCTTCGAGGGCGCGTGGACGCCGACCCCGACGACGTGGGACATGAGCTACTTCGACGTCCTCTTCGGTTACGAGTGGGAGCTGCTGAAGGGCCCCGGGGGCCACTGGCAGTGGTACGCCAAGGACGTCGCCGACAAGGACATGGTGCCGGACGCGCACGACCCGAAGAAGAAGCACCGGCCGATGATGACCACCGCCGACATGGCGATGCGGATGGACCCGATCTACAACAAGATCTCGCGGCGATTCCACAAGAACCCGAAGGAGTTCGCCGACGCCTTCGCCCGGGCGTGGTTCAAGCTCACCCACCGCGACATGGGACCGGTCTCGCGCTACCTCGGCCCCGAGGTTCCGAAGGAGCGGCTGGTGTGGCAGGACCCCGTCCCCGAGGTCAACCACAAGCTGATCGGCACGCGCGACATCGCCGCCCTCAAGAAGCGGATCCTCGGGTCCGGGCTGTCGATCTCTGACCTCGTCTTCACCGCGTGGGCGGCAGCCTCGAGCTTCCGCAACTCCGACAAGCGGGGCGGCGCCAACGGCGCCCGCCTCCGCCTCGCACCGCAGAAGGGCTGGGCGGTGAACGAGCCGGCCCGGGTGGCGAAGGTGCTCAAGGCCCTCGACACGATCCGCCGGGGGTTCAACGCGGAGCAGTCGGGCGGGAAGAAGGTGTCGCTCGCCGACCTGATCGTGCTCGGCGGCTGCGCGGCGGTCGAGAGGGCCGCCAAGCAGGCCGGGGTGACCGTCGAGGTCCCCTTCGCTCCGGGGCGCACCGACGCGTCGGAGAAGCAGACCGACGCGCCCTCCTTCGCCCCGCTCGAGCTCAAGGCCGACGGCTTCCGCAACTACCTCGCCAAGGGCTTCAGCCGGCCGGCGGAGCACCTGCTGGTCGACCGCGCGCAGCTGCTGTCGCTGACCGCCCCCGAGATGACGGTGCTCGTCGGCGGCCTGCGCGTGCTCGGCGCCAACCACGGCGGGTCACAGCACGGGGTCTTCACCGACCGGCCGGGGACCTTGACCAACGACTTCTTCGTCAACCTGCTCGACATGGGCACGGAGTGGAAGCAGTCCAGGTCCGAGGGCGTCTACGAGGGCCGTGACCGAGCCACCGGCACGCGCAGGTGGACCGGCACCCGCGCCGACCTGGTCTTCGGCTCCAACTCCCAGCTTCGGGCCCTGGCCGAGGTCTACGCCTCGGACGACGCCCGGGAGAAGCT
This sequence comes from uncultured Acidobacteriota bacterium, assembly GCA_963714745.1. GTDB lineage: Bacteria > Acidobacteriota > Thermoanaerobaculia > Thermoanaerobaculales > Sulfomarinibacteraceae > CAVQPK01. The sequence goes on along the minus strand of CAVQPK010000002.1, from coordinate 962,119 downwards.
CGTGCACGACTTCGTGGCCGCCTGGGACAAGGTCATGAACCTCGACCGCTTCGACCTGCGCTGATTCCGGCGGACCTCCAGAAGGGCCCCGGCGGGTCACCGCCGGGGCCCTGCGTCGGCCCCTGATCGTTGAGCGGCCGCGCGCAGCTCCTCAAGGGCGTCGTGAGGCCGCGCCGGGGCACCGGCCACCATCGACGAGATCCGACCGGCCCGAAACCCCCCCGTGCCGCTCGGGCAGCGCCTCGCGAGCTCGGCGCGAGGACCGTCAGCCGGCGGCGACGGGCTCCACCAGGCCCTGGCGGACCAGCTCGGCGTGGATCGCGCTCCGGCTGCGCTCGAGGGCGGCGGCCAGCTCCGTGAGGGTCCGGCCGTCCTCGAACCCCGACGCGACCCGCGCGCGGTCGTCGTCGGTCCACGGCAGCCCGGCGTTGCCCGGCAGGCCACGCTCGAGGTTGCGCTGGCGCTTCTCGTCGGCGCCCATCCTGCCGCGCGTGGCTCGGGCGTGCTCGTGGAGGGTGAACAGGGCGCGGATCACCTTCGGATGGTTGTACGGGCTGTCGGCGGCGAACACCTCGCCGGTGGTCGGATCGACCCCCTGGGCGAGGGTCCTGACGATGGTCCGGGCTTCGGTCAGCTCCATGCTCCACTCCTGTTCGTGTGGGATTCCGGCGCTCCCGGCGGGCGGGGCCGACCGGCTCCCCGGGTCGTGCAGCATGGACGGACCCCCCGGATCAACGGGGCGTACATAAGGTATACGGTTCCAGACGGGCGGTCAAGGCAAGCTGTCGTGACCTGAGGACCCGGCGGAGATCACCACGTCCGACGGCCCCGGCCTTTGGTATTCTCACGGCCCGATGATCAGGAACGCGTGGAGCGGGGTCCGGTCTTTGGCCGCCATCATCGGTCGGTCAGGCCGCCTCGCCGGTCCCAGAACCGTGGTCCTCATCCTGTCCACCAGGTGCAACGCTCGATGTGTGATGTGCTGGTACCACTCACCTCTCGACCCTGCCTGCGGCGAGCAGGCAGAGCTCGACTTCATGGATGTTGCAGTGGCGGAAGACGTGCTCGAGCAATGCAGGGCCCTCGGGAGCTATCGAGTGGTCCTCGGAGGGCATGGCGAGCCGACGCTGCACCCGGAGTTCGACCACCTGCTCGCACGGTCACACCACCTCGGTTTGCGCAGCTACGTCATCTCCAACGGTCTGGATCTCGAGACCGCGAGGGTCCGTCTGTGGGCCGAGCGCAGGGCCGACTTCAGGTTCAGCCTCCATGCCGGCGACCCGAAGACCTGGTTGGCCGTGCACCCCGACAGATGCGAGAGCGACTTCCGAAGGCTCGAGGAGGCCATCCGACGCCTCTCACGGGGGCGGAGGGCCCGGGTCTCGACCTTGCACGTCGTGCAACGGGCCAACGTCGGCAAGCTGGAGCAGACCGTCCACCAAGCCCGCCGTCTGGGGGTGCGAGAGATCCTCTACCTGCCGGTGCGTGCCGAAGGTGCGAGGTCGCCGGTGCTCGTCGATCCCGGGGATCTCGCTTCGCTCCGAGGCGAGCTCGCTCGATGCGCCGCGCTGGCCGCGCGGTACGGGATCAGGACCAACCTCGCGGAGTCCGCTTCGACCTGGAACCTGACCAGACACGGCGTGCCGCGAACGCAGGAGCTCTACTCGAAGATCCCCTGCGTCGTCGGATACCTCTACCTCGAGGTCGACGTCGACGGGACGCTTCGTCCCTGCGAAGGTTCCGGGATCGTGCTCGGGAGCATGCCCCGGGGAGACCGGCTCGGGGCGGTCTGGCGGTCCGAACGACTCGAGTCCTTCCGCAGGCTGGGCCGAGGGCTGCCCCGGACCGGGCGGCCGGTCGCGGAGTGCCTCTGCGACGAGTGCACGATGGCGCCTTTCAACCTTGCGGTCGCGAAGGTGTTGGGGTTCGCTCGCGGAATCCCGGCCCGGTGAGGAAGCACGGGAAACCCCGCCGGCTGAGGGTCCTGGTCGACGGCCGCACCATCGCCGACGGCTACCCGGGAATCGGTCGGGCCACCTTGAACCTGTGCCGCGCTTTGGGTCAGGTGGTGTCGGACGAGGAGCTGCTCCTCCTCGTCGCACCCCCGGACACCGGCGCTCGGTGTGATCTCTCCGCCCTCGAGGCGCTCGACACCCTGCGCCTGATTCGCACCGCGATCCCGCGTCGTGTGCCTGCAGAGCAGGTGTGGCTCCCGCCCCTGGTTCGAAGGCTGGCGCCGGACGTTCTGCATGCACCGTTCTTCCTTCGCCCCTTCCTCGTCCCGTGTCCCGTGGTGGTGACCATCTACGACCTGATCCCGCTGCACCCCAGCTGGCGCAGGCGGGCCATGCTCGATCGGATCGTTTTTCGGGTCGGCGTCGCCCTCGCGTGCAGGCGGTCGCAGGCGGTCCTGGTGCCGTCGCGGGCGACCCGGAACGCTCTCTGCCGACTGCTGCCGGGCGTCGAAGAGAAGGTCACCGTCGCTCCCCTGGCCGCCGACCCGGGCTTCTCACCGTGCTCGCGCGAGGAGGTGCGTGAGGCCTGCCGGCGGCTTGGAGTCGACGGGCCGTTCGTGTTCCATGTCGGCAGCCGGTTGCCCCACAAGAACACCCGGAGCCTGATCGAAGCCTGGCGGATCCTGAGGCGGGATTGCGGCCTCGACCACCCGGGATTGCAGCTCGTCGTTGCCGGAGACGTCGATGCCGGCGAGCGTGAGGCGGTTCACGGCGTGCGGTTCGTCGGCGGGGTCGATGACCACGATCTGCGGGCCCTCTACAGCGGCGCGGAACTCTACGTTTCGACCTCCCTGGTTGAAGGCTTCGGGATGACGGTGCTCGAAGCCATGATGTGCGGCACTGCTGTGGTGTGCGGCAGCGGCGGCTCGCTGCCCGAGGTGGTCGGCGATGCTGCGAGGGTCGTCGACGTCACGGACCCCGTGGAGCTCGCGTTGGCGATTCGAGATCTCGTCTGCGATGCACAGGCGAGGAGTACGCTGGCGGCCCTCGGCGCCCGGCGATGCCGCCGGTTCAGCTGGGAGCGAACTGCAGAAAAGGTGCTCGCAGCCTACCATCGGGTGGCGAGCCCATGACGCGGCCGGTTCGGGTCTGCCTCGACCTGACGCCGCTGATGCCGGTGCGAACCGGTGTGGACCGCTACCTGGTCAACCTGGTCAGGGGCTTCTCCGAGGCAGGGTTCCCCGGGATCGACCTCACCATCCTGGTGAACCGCTCCGACCTTCCGGAGGTTTCTGCGCTCGCCGAAAACGGCGCCGAGGTTGTCGAAGCCGGCCGGGGGGGGCGATTCGGACGGGCTGTGGCGATGGGCGTCCTGCTGCCCTGGTTCGTCGCCCAGCGTCGGATCCAAGTGGTCCATTCGCCGTCCTTTCTCCTGCCGCCGATTCGTGCCGGCGCCCGCCATCTGCTCACCGTCTTCGACATGACGATGCAGACCCGGCCGTGGTGCCACAGCCCGCTGCGGCGAAGCCGCGTCTTTCGGGCGGCGGTCTCCTCGAGCATCCGGCGAGCAGACCTGGTGACCGTGCCCTCCGGCTTCGTCAAGCGGGAGCTGCTCAGGGTCCTTCGTGATGTGCCCGAGGATCGGATCCGGACGATTCCGCTCAGCATCGGACCGGAGTTCTCCCCCTCGAATCGGCCCCTGGTCGGGGAGAACCCGGACCGTCCGTACATCCTCTTCGTCGGCACCCTGGAGCCACGCAAGAACCTGCCTGCCCTCGTGGCGGCGTATCTCCGCGACGTCGTCGGCAACGACCTTCCCCATCGGCTGGTTCTCGCCGGGCAGGCCGGCTGGGATTTCGACGGGCTCATCAAGGCAGTCCGCAGGCCTGTGCTCGAGGACCGGGTGACCTGCGAGGGGTTCGTCAGCGACGAGCGGCTCGTCGAGCTCTACCGTGGCGCGACCGTGTTCGTGTACCCCTCGATCGAGGAGGGATTCGGCTTCCCCCCGTTGGAGGCGATGTCCTGCGGTACGCCGGTCATCGCGGGAGACACGTCCTCGCTCAGGGAGAACCTCGAAGGGGCCGCGCGCCTGGTCCACCCCGACGATCACGAAGGCCTCGGCAGGGCGATGCTCGAGCTGTGTTCTGATCCGTACGAGTGTGCTCGCCTTCGCGAGGCCGGTTTGGTACGGGCACGACGCTTCTCGTTGCTCGCGACCGCCAGGTCGACGATCGAGTGTTACCGCCAGCTCAGCGCATCCGGGCAGGGCTGTCTCCGGGCCCCGTGAGGTAGCCGACCAGCTCGCCGGCCCCGTGGCTGCAGCCCATCAGCGCCAACCACGGCAGTCCGGCCGCGGCACGAAGCCGCATCCGGCGTTTGCGCCACGCGGTCAGCACCGCCCTGGCGGTGAGGAAGGCCGGGAGCACGAGAGTGCTGAGCACCCGCATCACGCGCCACGCCGGCGACAGACGTGGGTTGCGGAATCCTGCGATGCAGCGGCCGTTGTGAAAGTGCATCGCGACCACGCCCGGAAGGTCGAGGGGCTGATCGTGCCAGGTCAGCGGACGTTCGTCGAGCCGCATGACCACTCCGGCTCGACCGAGGTCGCGGTTGAGCTGCATCTGCAGCACGCCGCGGTCGGGGTCCACGGTCTGGACCTGAGCCCTGCGGTAGCTGACGTTGGCCTGACCGGACATCGAACGCGGCCCCCCCGTACCGAGGGGACGCATGGAATGGCCGTTCGCGAAGAGGAAGTGCATGTGATCCAGGAGGGTCGCCGTGGCGGCGTTCTCCACGGCTCCGCCCAGGACGGAGACTCCCGGATGCTCCTCGAAGCACTCGAGCACCCGGCGGCACCAGTCGGGGGCAGCCCGGCAGTGATCCTCGGTGACCGCCACGATGTCGCCCCGTGCCGCCGACATCCCGTGGGCTCGGGCCTGGAAGATGGACGTGCCCGGAGCCCGGACGCGAACCACGTTGCCGACCAGAACGCGGTCGGGAACGCCGTCGCCGTGGCCGTCGGCGAGCACGATCTCCGCTCCGAGCTCCGAGGCCTGATCGAGCACCGAGTTGAAGGCGTTCTCGATGGCCGGCCAGGGGTCGACCGTGGCGATCACCACCGACAGCGGGGGTGTCTCGCGAAGGGCCTCGTCCGATGCGCCCTGGGTGGAGTCGGTTTCCTGGCTCATCTGCTCCTCCGGGTCGATGGCGTGCCGACGTGGTTGCGGGCTCGGTCACAGGGCCTCGTCGGGTCGCAGCGGCTCGAGCAACCGCGGTTGTCCGCATAAGCTGTGCAGTGCCTCGGTTTCTTGCTCGTACAACACCCGGAAACGGCTCCGCATCTCTGGACCCAGCGTCTCTTCGGCTGCCGCATGAGCATTGAGACGGAGGTACAGGCGGCCCCCCGTGCGCTGGAAAACCTCGGCGGCGTGCTCGACCAGGCGTGGAAAACGACGGCGCATGGCCCAAAACCTGCCTCTGAGGAGAGTGTAGAAGCGGTGAAGCAGCCAGCTTCGGGGAGAGTACGTCACGTTGCGCGGGGTGAGGTCGACCCGGCACAGCGCATGAAGGTCCACCTCGAGCCATCGGCAGATGTCCCCCAACACCGCGAGCGGCTGCCGAACCAGGGAGTCGAAGCCGACGACCTTCAGCTGCGGCCTGGGAAACTCGGCGAAGAACGGTTCGAGGAAGTCGCTGTAGCGACACATCGCGAGATCGCCGATACCGAAGAGGAGGTGGGGGCCCGGATGGGACTCCCTGGCGACGTACTCCTCGAAGGACAGGTCGGGAGCGAGCGTGCCCACCAGCTTCCGGAACCGGAACGCAGACAGGGTTCGCTCGAGAGGATGGCGGACCAGGAAGACCAGCTTCGCGTCCGGGCAGAGCGCGCGCAGGTTGGTGGCACTCTCCGGAAAACGAACGTAGTTCGAGGCTTCGAGCCACACCGGCAGGTCGGAATCGGAAAAGTACCTGGAATACGCGCTCCAACCCTCTTCGAACCTGCGCGGGGGGAAGGCGTGCCCCGGCTCGGAGAGCAGCTTCTGGGTCGGCACGAAGAACGCGGTCTCCTTGACGCTCGATGGGCAGATCTCGGGATGCTGCGACAGGTACGAAAAGAGCGAGGTGGTGCCGCACTTCGCAAAGCCTGCGATGACGAGCATCTGCCTTGGCCGGGTCTGATTCGCCACGAGGTTCCTTCGCTTCGGGGCATGATGACAGATCCCGTCCCTTGGGCAGCATGCGACGGTGGCCCGTGCCGACGGTGCCGGCCTGGCCCTTCTTCTGTGCGCCAGGCATGGCGCGAAGCGACATGACCGGTGCCGTGGAGGACCGAGGCGACCTCCCCGGCTTCAATCGTCAGCAGAAGCTGCCGGGTGTTCGTCTTGAGGAAGGCTGACTCGATGGCGGATCGGGCAGTCTGCCTCCTTGCCGCCACGGGAGCCGGGAAGCCCCAGGCGCGAAGCTCCTCCGCACACCGACCCCACGAGCAGATGCCCGCTGGCCGAGCCGCCCGCCCTCTTCGACCCCCCATGGGCAGCGGTCCATCTGCTCCCGTGGTCGTGGTGTCCCAACCAGAGAACGAAAGAGGTCGCGCTTTCCGCGGCTGGTCGTTCTCTGGTTGCGGCGGCCCGATACGGAGGTATGAGAGACCTCGCGGCGATGGTGATCACGCTCCGGCTTTGACGTGTCACTCACTGAAGCCCGTCACCGGTCGCCAAGCTTCGGCCACCTGCTCTTGCCGCGCTCGAGCATGGACGGTTCGTGCTCCGCCGCAGGACCACCCGCTGCCACTCGCTCGAAGCCCGACATGAAGCTTGTCTTGCGCCCGTGCCGAAGACGGACGTCGGCAACCAGCTCGTCCCACAGGTCTAATCGGCCGGCAGTTAGGTAGCAGTCGCGAGCGCGCTCGAGGTGGGCGAGCGCGGCGTCGTAGGACCTGCTCCGTTTGGCGTTCACGATTCCAAGCCCGAGCGCGCGATAAGCCCGAGCAGCCGGCTCGGGGTGCGATGTGGCGAGGAGGTCGGCCGCTGCCTCGGTGGATTGCTCGCTGATCCCGTCGAGCTCGTGGTCGGTCGCGGCTGCGATCCTCTTCGCGAGCCGCTCTACCTCCCGGACTTCCACAAGAAGGTCGCAAACCGACTCCAGACCGGCGCCATTCGCCACGACCATGGCCCTCTGGTGCCAACTGTCACGGTCGGCGGGCGGAACCAGCCCTATCAGGACCTCGTTTCCAAAGAGGTGCGGACCCTTCTCAAAGTCTCGCCATGCCAGGTCGATGGCCTCCTTGCTACGACCGAGACGCAGCAGCAGGTTGCGTTGGCGTCTCTTGAGATCGTACTCGGCGCTGCCGGAGTAGCCTTCGCGGCCGGCCAGCTCGAGCCCTCGCTCGACCCATGAGAGGGCCTCGTCGAGGTTGGCCCGGCTTTCGTGGATCGCTGCGAGAACCTCGCAGTCGCTCGATGCCAGGCGTGTCAGCTCGCACAGCGCGAGGTACTCTTGGGCATCGGACCGGGCGGCAAGCGTGTGCTTGAGAACCTCGGACCAACGCCTCCGCGGATAGCCGGCCAGTCCACCGTCATCGGCCGCCGCGGCTTCGAGCCGAGCCCGTGCTTCGGCGGCGAGTGCCTCCAGACCATCGTCGTCGAGCACCTTCACCACGTCGCGCTCGAGGCGGTGGCAGAAACCGTAGTCGTCGCGCTCCATCCACCACACGAGGAGGCCGACCGTCTCGGCGGCATCCGCGTCCGCGACCTGACGGGCACGAACCCACGTGCAGAAGAGGTCCTCGACCAGCTGGCTGAGACCACCGCCAGAGTCGTCGATCTCCTCCACCTTCTCGTAGCAGACGGCGATGAAGGTCTCGAGGTGGGCAGCTGCGGCATCACCCTCTCCGGCATCCACCATTTCCTTGAGCCGGGTGTGAATCCCCTCGAGCGACTGAACGAAATCGAAGCTCGCGTTGAAGGCGATGAACAGGCCCGGTTGCAGCGCCTTCTCCAGTTCTGCTTCGAGGCCGCCTGCCAAGCACATCTCGCCAAGACCTCCGGTCGGTAGCGAGGTCATTTGCCTGAACCACGACCCTTCCAGGGCTCTCCGGGGAGCCTCGCGATCAGAGTAGCCTGAACGAGGCGCGCAGCGACGAGCGGCTCGAAACCCACATCGGTCGGTATGAGGAATCGCGTGTCCTCGAGGAACGTTCGGTCACCGAGCTTGCGCTTCAGGTTGGCCTCGAACTGAGCGCGAGACACTGTCGTGCCGTCGTTTTCCATGTATCGCCGAAAGCAGTCGACAACCCGATCCATGTCGACATCGGTCGAGCCGAGGGCCAGCCAGAGGTCAAAGAGGTCCCGGCCCTTCTTGCGCTGGTACAGAGCGCGCATCTTGGTACCGAGAAGCTCCTCGAGCTCGAAGCTGGGAATGTCAGCCTCACCGTCGAACCACGGGTTTTCAACGGCGAAGGTGCGGCGGCCGATGCCGAGGACGCTGACGTGCTCGCGAGTGTTGATCTCCACCTTCAGCCGCATCGTTGCCACGGGCTCGAAGCTGGTGTCGAAGCGATATCCGAGCGTGAACCGTGCTGCGCTCTGCTTCCACCGCGGGTTGCCCAGCCATGGATCCAGAGCTTCGCGGATCGCGTCGACCAACTCGCCGATCGGACCGGGGCTGCGCTGGACCAGATCGATGTCCTCGGAGTAGCGTCCCGGCGATTCGAGGAAGAGCTTGTGCAGCGCGGTGCCGCCTCGGAACACGGCGCCCCCGGCGACGATCGGATGCTGGAAGACGGCGACCAGGGCCCGGGAGAGGACGAGGTCCTGCTCCACCTGCTCATTGGAAGGCCACGGCGCACGTGTGCGCCACGCGGTGATGTGCGCGCGAGGGATCACAGGTCGGGCTCCAGGTCCCCGTTAGCCTTCACGTGCCAGCGGGAGCTGTGAGCTCCGGAATCCGGCCCTCCTGGGTGCAGCAGCACCGTGCGAGGCCAACGGTCGCGGAGCCACGAGGCCAGGGGCTCAGCGATTCCCGACTCACCGACCGCATCGAGGAGGTAGCCGAGCCGCTGGACGTCGGGGAGTCGCATCAGCGGGGCCAGGGCCACAAGGGCTGCGGCGTCGACTCGCTCTGCCAGCTCGGTGAGCACGGTTGCAGCGTTGCTGAGGTGCCCGGCCCCGGCTGGAAAGCGCACGAGGTCGAATGCGGTGACCTCGGCGGTGGCCACGCGCATGGTCCCGGTTTCGGTCTGTGCGCGGACAACCGGCATGTGTTTGACCTTGCTGCTCATGAAGAGCTCGATGCTGACCCTGCCGGACCTCATGGCGCGCGTTGGCCTGGCGGTCACGACCTGGAATACCATCGGCTGCTGGTGGGCGGCGCCGTGGAACGCCGCTGCGGTGAGCAACCCGACATAGTAGGTTTGGTCCAGGTGGCCCATCAGCTCGTCGATGAACCAGCTGGCCGGCGGTGAGCCGACCGCGCGGTACTCGGGTGGCACGATGACGTAGAACCCGCGCCGCGGGCTCGCGATGCGCCCCTGCTGCTTGAGCCTGCGCAGAGCCGACTGGACCGCGACGAACGAGCGGCCGGTGCGAGCCTCGGCCTCCAATCGGGTGAAGGTGTACCGGCCTTCAGACTGAAGCTGCTCCACCCAGCGCGGCATCGACAGTGGGGATGGCATTGGCTGGATCTTCAATTCACCTGCAGAAATTAGCACAAAATGCAAACTTTTGCATTCCAAGAACGAAACCGCAAGCAAAGAACAGCTGTGCGTACCGATTTGAACCCCGTACCTCTGGACTGCTGATCAAGTCTTTTTCTTGCAGAACGATATGGCTCAGGATTGAGGTCGAGGGTTCAATGCGGGTTTCACTGTGCGAGGCGGCACAAGCCGGGCAGGCCATCACTCCAGGGATCGGGTGCGATGCTTGGGTCGCTATTGTAACATGTTTTTTAGCAACGAGTTGCGAACGACAGGCCGGGCTGCTGAGAGGCACGAAAACCGGCCGCCCGAAGGCGGCCGGAGGTTTCTTGTGGTTCACAACGGGCCAGCCTCGAAGGCCGTCCCATCGCGCCCCGACCTCACGAGTGGTTGCCCGCTGGCCAAACCGCCCGCGCTCTCCGGCTCAGCGAGCTGAGCCTGCGACCCGCATTGGCCATGGTCGATCCGCTCCCGGGGTCGTGGTGTCCCAACCAGAGAACGAAAAAGGCCGCGCTTTGCGCGGCCTGTCGTTCTCTGGTTGCGGGGGCAGGATTTGAACCTGCGACCTTTGGGTTATGAGCCCAACGAGCTACCGGACTGCTCCACCCCGCGTCAGTCAGGGAGAGAAAGTATAGGGGTGGGCTCGGGCAGTGTCAAGACCGGTGTGGCCACAGGGGTCGGCGCGGCGAGCAGGAGCACCTTCTCGCCGGGCCGCACCCAGCCGAGGTCGCGGCGGGCCATGGACTCGACCGCCGCCGGGTCGGTTCGCAGGGCGTCGAGAGTCGACTGCAGCTCGGCGCGATGTCCCTCGAGCTCGGCCCGCTGGGCTTCGAGCTGCGCCCTCTCGCGCTCGGCCTCGGCGACCTCCTGGAAGCCCTGGGTGACGAGGCTCGACAGCGCGCCGAGTGCGACCAGGGCGGCCAGCGCCGCGACGATCAGGGGCCAGCGTCTCATCGCCCCCCGCGGCTGAGCGCCGCGGCGCCGCGGAAGCGGGCCGCGTCCTCGAGCTCCTCCTCGATCCGCAGCAGCCGGTTGTACTTGGCGATCCGCTCCGAGCGGCAGGCCGAGCCGGTCTTGATCTGGCCGGTGTTGGCCGCCACCGCGAGGTCGGCGATGGTGGTGTCCTCGGTCTCGCCGGAGCGGTGCGAGATCACGGCGGTGTAGCCCGCCTTGTGGGCCATCTCGATCGCCTCGAGGGTCTCGGACAGGGTGCCGATCTGGTTGAGCTTGATCAGCACCGAGTTGGCGACGCCGCTCCTCGATGCCGCGGGCGATGATCTCGGGGTTGGTGACGAAGATGTCGTCGCCGACCAGCTGGACGCGGTCGCCGAGCGCGTCGGTGAGCGCCGCCCAGCCCTCCCAGTCGCCCTCGGCGAGGCCGTCCTCGATCGAGACGATCGGGAACGCGTCGACCAGCTCGGTGTACAGCCCGATCAGGTCGGCGGACGACAGCCCGCGAGCGGCCCTCGCCGGCGAGGTCGTAGCGCCGTCGCTGAAGAGCTCGGAGGCGGCCACGTCGAGGGCGAGCGCGACCTGCTCGCCCGGGCTGTAGCCGGCCTTCTCGATCGCCTCCATGATCAGCTCGAGGGCCGCCCGGTTGGACGGCAGGTTGGGGGCGAAGCCGCCCTCGTCGCCGACGGCGGTGGCCAGACCGCGGGTGCGCAGCACCTTCTTCAGGGTGTGGAAGACCTCGACCCCGGCGCGCAGGGCGTCGGAGAAGGAGGAGAAGCCCACCGGGCAGGACCATGAACTCCTGGAAGTCGACCGAGTTGTCGGCGTGGGCGCCGCCGTTGAGGATGTTCATCATCGGCACCGGCAGCTCGCGGGCGCCGCAGCCGCCGAGGTACTGGTAGAGCGGCAGGCCGCAGGCGTCGGCGGCGGCGTGGGCCACCGCCAGCGACACGGCGAGGATCGCGTTGGCGCCCATGCTCGGCCTTGTTGTCGGTGCCGTCGGCCTCGAGCAGGGCCTGGTCGACGCCGAGCTGGTCGCGGGCGTCGAGCCCCTCGACTGCGTCGGCGAGGGCGCCGTTGACGTGCTCGACCGCGGTCAGCACGCCCTTGCCGAGGAAGCGCTCGGCGTCGCCGTCGCGCAGCTCGAGGGCCTCCCGCGAGCCGGTCGAGGCGCCGGAGGGGACGATGGCGCGGCCGATCGCGCCGCCGGACAGCACGACCTCGGCCTCGACCGTGGGGTTGCCGCGGGAGTCGAGGACCTCACGGCCGGTGACGAAATCGATGTCGAACATCAGAACCTCCCGTTGGAGACGAGTCTGGCGAGCCAGGTGCATGAGGTGCCGCAGCTCCTCGTGAGGAGCGGCCCTCGGCGTACAGACGGACCTTCGGCTCGGTGCCCGCGAGCCGGATCAGGATCCAGCCGCCGCCCTCGAAGACCAGCCGCAGCCCGTCGGTGCGGTCTGATCTCGACCACCCGGCGCCCGTCGAGCTCGGTCCAGTCCTGCTCGAGCGAGCCTGCGCTCGACGATCTGCTGGGTGCGCGCGGTCAGGGGGACCTGGGTGCGGCGAAAGGCGTAGGTCCCGACCCGCTCGGTCAGCTGCTGCTTGAGCTCGACCAGGCTCTTGCCCTCGACCGCCACCATCTCGGCGGTGAGCAGGCAGGCGAGGACGCCGTCCCGCTCCGGCAGGTGGCGGGACCACGCCAGCCCGGCGCACTCCTCGCCGGCGAACTCCAGCGTGCCGTCGACCAGCATCGGGCCGAAGTTCTTGAAGCCGACCGGCGGTCTCGATCACCTCGAGGCCGTGCTCACCGGCGACCGCGTCGATCAGCCGCGAGGTGGCCACGGTGCGTCCGACGCCTCCCTTGAGGCCGCGGCGGCGGGCGAGGTAGTCGAGCACCAGCGCGATCGCGTGAGCTCGAGTCCTTCATCCGGGCGCCCTGGTCGAGGATCCCGAAACGGTCGCCGTCGCCGTCGGTGGCGAGCCCGAGCCGGGCGCCGGTGCGGCGCATCACGTCGCGCAGCCGGGTCAGGTTCTCGGAGGTGCAGTCCGGGGCGTAGCCGCCGAAGTAGGGGTCCCGGGTGTTGTGGATGACCGTCACCGGAATCTGGTTCTCGAGCAGGATGTGATCGAGGTACTCGCGGGTGGTGCCGAACAGCGGGTCGACCACCAGCTCGAGGCCGCTGGCCCGGATCGCGTCCCAGTCGATCAGCTCCTGGAGGCGGGCGAGGTAGGCCGGCTTGGGGTCATGCTGACCGATCAGCTCGGGGTCCGGCAGGAAGACGTCGTCGCCACCCGGGCTCGAGCTCGCAGTAGCGCTGCTCGACCCGGTCGGTGAGCTCCGCCGGAGCCAGGATGCCGTCGGCGGTGTAGAGCTTGAGGCCGTTGTACTCGGGCGGGTTGTGGCTGGCGGTGAAGGTGATGCCGGCCGCCGCCCGGCGGTCGATGACGGCGCAGCCGAGCACCGGCGAGGGCACGTCCCGGGTGGTGAGCTCGACCCGGATGCCGTTGGCCGCGATCAGCTGGGCGGCGGTGAGCGCGAACTTCTCCGACAGCATGCGGGTGTCGTAGCCCACCATCAGCAGGTCCGGCTCGCCGTTGGTCGAGCGCAGCACGTCGAGGATCGCCTGCATCACCACCCGCGCCGTACGGAAGGTGAACTCGCGGCCGATCATGCCGCGCCATCCGGAGGTCCCGAACTGCACCATCGCGGCCCGAGGTTAGCACGAGAGCTGTCGCCGTTCGCGCCACCCGCGAGGACCCCCACACGACCCGGATCGGGGCCCCCGCGACAGTCCCGGTTCGGGCTACAATGACCTGTGTTCTTCTTTGCCGAACGCGCCGCGCGGGGAGCCGTTCTGATTCCCCAGACCTCGCACTCATGGCTGGCGTGGCAGCTCGCGGACCACTGGGGCAACCGCAGGTTTCCGGCCCCTTCGCCCCGCGCCGAGGTGCTGGCCGCGGTGCTCCTCCACGACAGCGGCTGGACCGACTTTCGACGCCGATCCCGGCCTCGACAGCCGCGGCCGGCCGCGCACCTTCGACCGCATGCCTCCGGTCGAGCACCTCGCGATCTGGCGTGCGAGCGTGCGCCAGGCGGCCGCCGCACGCCCGCTACGCCGGCCTTCTGGTCGCCGCGCATTTCGCGCGCCTCGCCGAGCGCAAGACCCGCGACCAGCTCTCGGTCGGGGACACCGCCGCTGCCCGAAGCGCCGAGTCCTTTCGCGCCGAGATGGAGCGTGAGCAGGCCTCGTGGCGAGAGGAGCTGGCGGTCGACCCCCGTTTTCGACCCTTCCTCGAGCACCGCGGATGGTCGGTCAACTCCCACATCCTCGCCGCCTGCGACCTGGTGTCGGTCCACCTCTGCGGGGCGCTGCCCGCACCGTTCGAGGCGCCGGCGGTCAACGCGGCAGGGGAGCTCGAGGTCTTGACCTTCGAGCCGGCGGGCGAGCGCACGCTGGTCGTGCGGCCGTGGCCCCTCAAGGGGACCCGGGTGAGGCTCCAGGTCGAGGGGCGGCGGGTCCCTTCGGCGATCTTCCAGGCCGGACCCGAGCTGCGCGACGCGCTCCGCCGGGCGCCGGTCGAGCGGCTGACCTTCACCCTGCTGCGACCCTCGGCCGAGCGCGGTTGACAACCCTCCGCCCACGACTACAATAGCGGCTTGTCGCCCGTGCTCCGCAGTAGCTCAATGGTAGAGCGGGTGGCTGTTAACCACTAGGTTGGGGGTTCAAATCCCTCCTGCGGAGCCAAAACCCGACCCCACCACCGCCCCGGTCCCCGGGGCGTTTGAGTTTTCACCACAGAGACACGGAGGCACAGAGGCCGCCCGCCCTCCCGGCGCTCGCACGCCCTGGGGCCGCCGGCCCCAGGGCGGGCGAGCAAGGATCGAGCTGGAGCTCCGCATGCCTCTGTGTCTCCGTGGTTCAGTCACGTGCCGCCAGGACCTCGCGGTAGAGGGCGTCGAGGCGGTCGAGTCGGGCCTCGGTGGAGAAGTGGGCGACCACCCGCCGGCGGGCGGCGGCGCCGAGCCGGACGCGCAGCCCGGGGTCGCCGAGCAGGCGGTGGAGGGCGGCGGCGAGGGCCGCGACGTCCCGCGGCGGGACCAGCAGCCCGTTCTCGCCGTCGACCACCAGCTCGCGGTTGCCGGCGACGTCGGTCGCCACCACGGCACGCTCCAGCGCCATCGCCTCGCGGATGGTGCCGGTGATCCCGGTCCCGGCCCACGACGCGTCGACCACCACGTCGCAGGCGGCGAGCAGGTCGGGCATGTCGCGCCGCTCGGGCAGGGTGAGCAGAGCGTCCGCCACCCCGCAGCCGCGGGCCGCAGCGAGAACCTGCTCGCGGCAGGGTCCCGGGCAGGCGACCAGCAGCAGCCGGGCCGAAGGGCCAGACGAGCATGTTGCGGCGAAGGCGGCGAGCAGCTCTCGCCAGCCCTTCCAGTCCCGAACCGAGACCTGACCGACGAGAAGGTCGTCGGGTTGGAGTCCGAGCTCGTCCCTGACCCGTTGTGGATCGACCCGGCAGGGGTCGAAGCGAGCGGTGTCGGTCCCGGCGTGGACCACGTGGACCCGTGCAGGATCGAGCCGGCCGCTCTCGATTGTCACCTCACGCACCGCCTCGGCGACGCACACCACCGCGCCGACCCTGGGGTGCCGGTACTTGGGCCGGTTCCATCGGTCGAGGGGAAACGAGACCCCGCGGTTGACCACCAGCACCGGCTGCGGTCCGAGGCCGGCAGCGGCGAGCAGGGCGATGGCGTGCGCCCGGCCCTTGTGCACGTGGATCAGGTCGCAGCCTTCGGCCCGCAGGTGGCGGCGCAGCCGGAATGCGGCGGCGAGGTCGAAGCTCGACCGCATCGCGAGGGGCACGAAGCCGACCCCGGCCCGCGCGCAGGCCGGCCCGAGATCGCCGCCCGGCGGCGCCGCCACCGTCACCCGGTGGCCGCGCCGGGCTTGCCCGGCCGCGGCGTCCATCATCTGCACCACCGAGCCGGTCGCGAGGCTCACCTTGGAGATCGCGTGCACCACCGAGAGCGGCTCCGAGTCCACCGAGCGAGTATAGTGGCGGCGGAGGATGGACGTCTAAATCATTGTGGGATTGACTCGTGACGTTTTGCACAATGTCGGGCGAAAACGGTTGACGAGCGGCTGGCCCGGGCGTATAAAGCCGCGTTACGGAGCGGGCCTCGAGCCCCCGGAATCACGAGGAGGTCGAGATGGGCAAGGAGTTCAACGCGTTCGAGATGGCGCAGCGCCAGTTCGACGCCGTGGCCGAGAAGCTGCAGCTGGACGCCGGCATCCGCGAGCTGCTGCGGTGGCCGCTGCGCGAGTACCACTTCCTGGTCCCGGTGCGGATGGACGACGGCTCGGTGCAGGTCTTCCGCGGCTTCCGGGTGCAGCACAACGACGCCCGCGGCCCGGCCAAGGGCGGCATCCGCTTCCACCCCCAGGAAACCGTCGACACGGTGCGTGCGCTGGCCACGTGGATGACCTGGAAGTGCGCGGTGGTCGACATCCCCCTCGGCGGCGGCAAGGGCGGCGTGATCTGCGACCCGCACAACCTCTCGCCAGCGGGAGCAGGAGCTGCTGTGCCGCGGCTGGGTGCGCCAGGTGGCGCCGAACATCGGCCCGCTCCAGGACGTGCCCGCGCCGGACGTGATGACCAACCCCCAGCACATGGTGTGGATGCTCGACGAGTACGAGAAGCTCACCGGCGGCCACTACCCCGGGCTGATCACCGGCAAGCCGGTCGAGGTCGGCGGCTCCCTGGGCCGCACCGAGGCGACCGGTTTCGGCGTGATCTACACCGTGCGCGAGGCGCTGCAAGCGGATGGGCATCCCGATGAAGGGCGTGCGCGCCGCGATCCAGGGCTTCGGCAACGTCGCCCAGTACGCGGCCAAGCTCCTGATCGAGCTCGGCGGCATCGTGGTCTGCGTGTCCTGCTGGGACAACGACGACCACGCGGCCTACACCTTCCGCAAGGCCGACGGCATCGACCTCGACTTCCTGCTCTCGATCACCGACCGCTTCGGCACCATCGACAAGGACAAGGCCCGCGAGGCGACGGTACGAGGTGCTGCCGGCGGAGGCGTGGATCGAGCAGGAGGTCGAGATCCTGATCCCGGCCGCCCTCGAGAACCAGGTCACCGCCGACAACGTCGGCGAAGATCAAGAAGACGGTCAAGATCGTGGCCGAGGGCGCCAACGGCCCCACCACCCCGGAGGCCGACGAGGTGCTCAAGGAACGCGGCATCTTCGTGATCCCGGACTTCCTGTGCAACGCCGGCGGCGTCACCTGCTCCTACTTCGAGCAGGTGCAGTGCAACCAGAACTTCTTCTGGCCCAAGGACGAGGTGCTCGCGCGCCTCGACCAGAAGATGACCAAGGCCTTCCACGCGGTCGCCGACCTCGCCGAGGACACCGGCGAGTACATGCGCGACGCGGCGTACATGATCGCCATCCAGAGGGTGGCGACCGCCTGCCACCTGCGCGGCTGGGCCTGACCCGGGGACCCGACGAGGGAACCACAGAGACAGCGAGGCCACAGAGGGGCACGGAGAGCCTCCGCCCGTCCAGAGACAAGAAACGGCCCGCGCCTTGCGCGGGCCGAGTGTCGTCTCGGGACGGGAGAACGCTCTGTGCGACGACCCGCCGCGAATCGTCGCGTCCGCGACGACGTTCAGGTCGCAGAGCAGTCTGGGAGCGCTGAGAGGGAGTTGTCGTTCCGGAGGAGATCCTTCGACTCGCTCGCTGACGCTCGCTCGCTCAGGATGACAGTGGGGGTGTGGCTCGCTCGCTCAGGATGACAGTGGGGGGGTGGCTCGCTCGCTCAGGATGACAGTGGGGGTGTGGCTCGCTCGCTCAGGATGACAGTGGGGGTGTGGCTCGCTCGCTCGGATGCAGTGGGCTCGCTCGCTCAGGATGACAGTGGGTGTGGACTCGCTCGCTCAGGATGACAGTGGTGGGGTGTGGCTCGCTCGGGATGGCCGGAAAAGAGCGGACCGCTCTCCTGCCCCGTCACCCTGAGTGGAGCGGCCCGCGAGGGCCGCGAAGCCGAAGGGTCCCCCCCGGGATCGCGAAGACCTCCACACCCTCGGGTCGGGTCCCTGCTCGGGCCCAGGGTCCGGAAGGAAGTCGCCCGGAACCCTGGAAGCCGACGCCGTCTCCATTCCGCGGGGACGGGCAGCCGGGAACGGGCGGCGGCATCGGGCCTGATCGGGGCGAGTGACACGCCCGAATGGGCGCCGTACCCGCCGTCCGCAGCGGATCCCGGTCCGGCAGCCCGCTGCCGGACCTCCGATCCCGGACCCGCGCCCCGCGGCACGGATCCCGGACTCTCACCCGCCTCGCACCGGACACGAGTGCACCGGAACACCGGCAGGTTGGGTTGCCGGCTCGGCCCGCGCAGACGTTACTCCGACCGGTAGGGCGCGGCGAGGAAGGCCATGGCGCGGTCGGCGTCGCCGTCCATGATGACGTGCAGCAGACGGCCGTCGGCGACCGCCGGGACGTGGATCACCCGCACGACGTCGGCCATGTCGGCGATACTCGAGGCAGCGACGTCGGCGAGCGAGTTCGCCGAGCCGTTGAGGAAGTCCTCGTTCCAGACCACGCCGTGGCTCGTCCGGGTAGAGCGGCAGGTAGATGATCCCGGACTCGACGAGGTCCTGGAAGAAGTGGGTGCCGAAGCGAGACGTCGGGCAGGTAGGAGCCCTTCTGGCGGGCGATCTCGATCAGCATCGAGGTGTGGCAGATGTCGGCGTAGGTCACCGGCACGCCGAGCCGGATGTCGCCGCGGCTGCCCCAGCGGCCGGGACCCATCAGGATGAAGCGGCGCTCCGGGCAGGCATCCGGTTGAGCAGGCCGACGGCTCTGGGCCACCCGTCGCATCGCCTCCGGGCTGGGCAGCGTCTCGTAGTCGCGGGGGTCGACCAGCACCACGTACTCGAGGTTGCGGGCCTGGCCCATCTGGACGTAGCGGTCGGCGGTGAAGACGATGTCGTCGGGCGGCACGTCGGCCGGGATCGGCACCCGCGCGGCGGCCGAGGCGAGGCTGAGGGCCCGGCACTGGAGCACGTAGAGCGACTCGCCGTCGTGGGCGAACTCGACGTCGACCGGCTCGCCGAGGCCCTCCTCGAGGATGTCGAGGATGGCCTTCAGCTCGCGGGGAAACCCGACCTGAGCAGGCCGTCGAAGGTGACCACCAGCTCCCCGGGGTCGAGCTGGGCCATGATGCCGACCATCGGCAGCGATCTGGCGGTCGCGGTAGATCGAGAAGATCTGGTCTGCAGCATCGGCAGCTTGCGGCCGACGCGGCGACAGAAGTCGTCGAGCGGCAGCGACTCGAAACTGACCCTCGCGCGAGGTCGACCACGTCGACCTTGTGCTGGGAGTAGCGGTAGACCTCGTCGCGGCTGCTGGATCGCGCGCAGGTTGGGCTGCTCGAGGGCGACCAGCACCGGGTAGTCGTCGCCGGTGCGGTCGACCGCGCGGGTGCCGAGGCCGAGCACCAGCCGCGCCATGCCGTCGGTGCGCCGGATGCGCGGCGACCACCGCATCTCGCAGCGCGAGAAGGCGACCCCGGCGAAGACCGGGAAGCAGCATGTCGCCGAGCTCGGTGCCGACCACCTCCTGGATCAGGATGCCCATCTGCTCCTGGAAGTCGAGCAGGCCGCGCTCGCGCCGGTACTCGATCGGGTCGGGGTGGAAGATCGAGGCGTAGACCTCGGCGATCGCGTCCTCGAGCTCGGCCAGGCGCTGCTCGATGTGGGCCGCGGTTGGCGATGAACAGGCTCTTGTACTTGCCCGAGAAGGCGTGGCCGATGCGATCCTCGAGCAGGCTCGAGGAGCGCACCACGAGCGGGACGCTCGCCGATCTCTGCGAGCATCGCCGCGAGGCCCGTCGTGGAGGGTCGGCGGGAAGGCTGCCGCTCTTGAACAGCCGCTCGACCAGCGGGTAGCTCCTCGCGCACCTCGTCGATCGGCCGGTACTTGACGTTGATCAGCTCCTCGAGGCCGTTGTACTCGATGAACTCGAGGATGCCGTTGGACGGGATGTAGTACGAGACTCGGGACCTTGAACTCGCTGTCGAGCCGGTCCTTCGGAGCGCGCGCGGTCGAGGATCGCGGCGCGAGGATCAGGCCCGCCGCCTTGCCGCCGAGCCGACCCTGGTTGCCGTCGGTCGGCGATGATGTGGTCCATCACGTCGGCCGAAGTCGCGCACCCGGACGAAACGCTTGGCGACCGAGATGAAGTCGAGCTGGTCGGTCAGCAGGCGGCGGACCAGGGCGGCCCGGGTGCCGATGACGTCCTCCCGTGGCAGCGATCGCCTCGCCGGGGGCGAAGTTGAGGAACTCGTGGATCTTGTCGCGCAGCGCCGCGAGCGGGGTGTCGGAGTCCTCGGCCAGGCGCGAGACCTCGTAGGCCAGCTGACGCTTCTCGGTGAGCAGGATGGTGGCCGAGATCTCCTCGCGGCTTGAGATAACGCTCGGCGTAGCGCGAGGGCGAGGTCGTAGAGGGCGTGGTGGGAGTTCGCCGGCATCTGGGGCTGGGGCCGGTTGGGGTCGGCGTGGCGCGAGCCGACCAGCCGCAGACGCGACCGCGAGCTCGTCGTCGAGGGCGTCGAAGTCGACCAGCCCCTGTCGCTGCATGTCGACCAGCAGCTTGCGGCAGACCCGCTCGGCGAGATCGGGTCGGCGATGCCTGGAGGTCCTCGAACTGTGTCGCCAGCCAGCGCCTGAGGCTCCACGCACACCTCCTCGGCAAGCCGGCGGCCGGTGATGCGATTGTAGCCTGTCACCGCTCCGGGCGGCGGAACCCGACCTCTACTCGCGCCGGCGAGCGTCCGCCTCCGCGGTGGGGCTCGGTGTCGGGGGTCACGGGCCGCGCCAGGGCGTCCGGGTCGCCCACGATCGCCTCGGCCTCGGCGGCGTCGACGCTGATCCGGGCGCTGCGGGCGGAGATCCTCCACCACCGCCCGTCCGCTCTCGGTGAGCGGCCGGAAGAACGTGAAGGTCACCTGCGCGGGGCCGGCTGCGCCGGCCGCCCTCCTCGGCCAGGGTCAGCTCGACCCGCCCGAGCTCGGGGGTGCCGGGCGTCCACCAGGTCGAAGTCGACCGCCTCGAGCGCCGGCCAGCGCGGCGAGTACGGTCGAGCACGGCGGTCGACGTCGGCTTCGCCGTCGTCGGCGAGCCTCCAGACGCCGTCGCGGCGAGCCACGGAGACGGTCTGCTCCCCCTGGGTGAAGACCGCCGCGTCCACGTTCCAGGTCTCGAACGGGAAGGCGACGGTGGGCGCGCCACCGCACCGGCGCCCGCCGAGGGCCTCCTGCCCGCGGTCGTTGACCCAGTAGAGGTCGCGGCCGTCCGTGCGGCAGGCGACCTGGGTCGCGCCGTCCCGATCGCGGGTGGCGCCCGAGCTCGAGCACGGTCGGTTCCCGCCTCGTCGCGGCGCACCAGGGTCACGGTGTGCGCGGCGGGGTCCAGGCCGAGCTCGGCGAGGTCTGCGTCGGCGTCGAGGAACTCCTCGATGCGCAGTGCGTTCGAGATCGCTGACGAAGTTGCGCACGTGGTCGCGGTCGGCGAGGTCGGCGACCGGCGCGAGCAGACGCCAGCGGCCCGCTCCCGGACCGCCTGGATGCGGTCCTCGCCGGATGTCGATCTCGAGCGAGACGAGCTCGTCGCGCCGTGACCTCGACGCACGTCCCGCGAGCGCCAGTCGTCGAGGTCCTTGTCGAGGTCGGAGGCGAACCAGCCGCGCACCAGCAGCACGTCGTCGGCCGTCGCGGCTGACCGCGCGGTCGGAGCCGAGCGGCGGCCTGTTCGCCGACCAGCAGGCGCTGGCTCTCCCCGGCGTCGTCGACCAGGGTCACCTCGACGCGGCGCGTCGAGACCGTAGGCGGGGCTCGACCTCGTCCGGCGACGAAGGTCCGCTCGGCCTTGAGGTTGACCAGCGAGCCCGAGCAGCGACGAGATCGCCATGCCGTCGGCGGCGGCGTCGATCGGTTCGACCAGCCGCCAGTCGTCGCCCTCGCTTCGCGAGCCGGAAGCGTCGCCGTGCGTGGTTGGTGCAGCTCGAGCCCCATCACGGCGTCGCGCTCGAGACCCGGGAACACCGATCGGCCTGCTCCTGCGTCTCGTCACTGGTCGGCCGATGACGCTCGACGAACCAGATGAAGGCGCCGAGCGACGACCACCAGGCCAGGTGAGCAGCGCAGGCGTCCGGTACGCATCGCGAACCTCCCCGCTCAGTGACGCCGGCGGCGCCAGATCAGCATCCCGACGACGATCGCCGCGCCCGGCATCGCGACCAGCACCAGCAGCAGGATGGCGTCGAGCTGGTCGGCCGAGAGGAACAGGTTGACCTGCTCGATCTCCCGCGGCGGGATGCCGAGGCTCTCGGTGCGGTCCGCGAGCCAGTTGAACGCGTTGAGCGCGAGGGTGAGATTGCCGGCGTTGCCGATCTCGCCGTCGGTCACGAAGTCGGAGTCGCCGAAGACCACCAACCGGGTGCCGGCAGGTCGGCGGCGCCGCCGTCCTCAGGCGGCGCTCTGGCTCGACCGCCACCGCCACCGCCACCGGTCCGGCGTGGTCCGAGTCGCCGGTGCTCACCGGCTGGCCGGCGAGCAGCGCGGCGAGGTCGGTCTCGCCCCACCCTTCGGCCGAGGTCTCGACCAGGGCCGTGCCGGTCCGCCCGTCGCCGGACGTCACCTCCAGCGAACGGGTCACCGGGAACAGCACTGCGACACCCTCCAGCCCGGTGGTCACCGGGTGGCTGACGGATGTCCGTGCAGGTAGACCGCCGACAGGTCGAAGAACGGCAGCCGACGCGAAGGGTCGACCACGAGGTCGTCGCGGACCGTGACCCCCCACTCCTCGAGCAGCGCCTCGAGCCGGGTCGTGCGCATGGTGCCGCCGCGCTCGATCAGCGGGATCGAGGCAGACCAGCAGCCGGCCGCCGCCGGCGAGGCAGCCGCGCAGCAGCGTCGATCTCGACGTCGGTGTAGGGCCGGGTCGGGCCGAGGATCGCGAGCACGTCGGCATCCTCGGGAATCGCGCCGGACAAGAGCGAGATGTCGGCGACCTCGATGTTCTCCCGCTTGAGCGCCTCCTCGAGGTAGCGCAGGCCGCGGTCGGCGAGCGTACCGCCGCCGCCCGCCAGGCTGGCCTCGCCGTGGCCGGTGACGAAGTAGACCTTGGGCACCCGGGGGGCGACCAGGGAGAGGATGGCGGCGGTGAACTGCTCCTCGCGCCTTGAAGCCGTCGATGCGTCGGCGCCTGGCCCATCTGCATGCCGCAGTAGTCGTACTCCGCCATCTGGTCGGAGGTCACGTACTTGGTGCGGTCGCCGACGGCGAAGACCACGGTGTCGGCGACCGAGATGCCGAACTGCTCGGCGAGCTGGCGGGTCTTGAGTGGCTCGCGCTCGGGGTCGATGTACTCGACGCTGATGCTGGTCGATGGCGGCGGCGTAGCGCTCGAGCAGCTCGTCGCACCTCGGGGAAGAGCTGGCTGCCCGGGGTCATGAAGACCACCACGCGCACCGGCTCGGAAAGCTCGGCGAGCACGCCGCGGGTCTTCTCCGAGAGGGTGTAGACCTTCGACCGGGTCCAGTCGCCAGCGCTGGTAGTGACGGCCGCCGAGCCAGTTGATCATCCCGATCAGGACCACGGCCAGGACCACGCCGACGGCGCCGGTCGCTCCCATCCGGATCGCCTGCTTGCGCATCCCTCACCTCCACTTCTTGAGCTCGAGCGACTTGGTGGCGAAGAACAGGAACAGCAGGCCCACCGAGAGCTCGTAGACGAGATGACGGGTGTCGACGATGCCCTTGGCGTAGTCGTCCATGTGGACCCAGAGGTTGGCATGTGGCGAGGGCGGCCTTGAGCGCAGGAGCGGAGACCACGAGCTGCTCGAGCAGGCCGACCGAGAACAACAGGATCGGTCGCGGCGAACGAGAGGATGGCCGCGATCAGCTGGTTGTTGGTCAGGGTCGACGTGAAGATGCCGACCCCGAGGAAGAGCACCCCGAGCGTCAGGATCCCGAGGTAGCCGGAGGCCACCGGCAGCAGGTCGATCTCCGAGTGCTGGCGCAGGATGAACACGTAGATCACGGTCGGCAGCCACAGCACCACGTAGAACATGAGCGCCGCGATGAACTTGCCCGTGATCACCTGGCCCTCGGTGAGGGGCGAGGTCAGGAGGACCTCGATGGTGCCCGAACGCCGCTCCTCGGCGATCAGCCGCATGGTGACCACCGGGACCAGGAAGAGCAGGAACAGCCAGAAGAAGATGGTGCCGCCGAAGAAGAGCTGGAGCGGCGCGCATCGCCTGGGTGCGCGGGTCGTTCAGGAACGACACGATGAGGTAGAAGATGTAGCCCTGCATCAGCAGGAAGGCGGTCAGGACGATGTAGGCGATGGGGGACGAGAAGTAGGCGATCAGCTCGCGTCGGGTGATCGCCAGCACCTTGCGCAGTCCGGCCGGCATCTCACACCTCCTCGGCGACCGCGGTCGCCTCGTGGGCGGCCTCGCGGGTCGTGATGCGCACGAAGACATCCTCCAGGGTGGCCCGCTCGCGGGTCATCTCGACCAGGACCCACCCCCGTTCCACCGCGAGCCGGAAGACGGCCTCGCGAGGATCGGCGTCGGCGGCGTGCTCGATGCGGAAACGGCCCGCGCCGAGCGCGGTCGCCCCGCTCACGCCGGACAGCCCCTCGAGGGCGGTCGAGGCCTCGTCGTCGGCGCCCGACAGCTCGATCCGGATCGCCGGGTCGCCGACCATGCGGGTCCGCAGCTCCTCCGGCGTCCCGTCGGCGACGATCTGGCCGCGGTCGATGATCAGCACCCGCTCGCAGATCTGCTCCACCTCGGGCAGGATGTGGGTCGACAGGATCACGGTGTGATCGCGGCCGAGCTCGCGGATCAGCTCCCGGATCTTGATGATCTGGTTCGGGTCCAGTCCGACCGTCGGCTCGTCGAGGATCAGCACCGGCGGCCTGTGGATGAGCGCCCCGGCCAGCCCGACCCGCTGACGGAAGCCCTTCGAGAGGGTGCCGATGACCTGCCGGCGCACGTCCTCGAGCAGGCACCGCTCGACGACGTACTCGAGGTGCTCCCTGACCGCGGCGCGGGGCACCTCCTCGACGTCGGCACGGAAACGAAGGTACTCGTCGACCCGCATCTCCGGGTACAGGGGGACGTTCTCGGGCAGGTAGCCGATCGAGCGTCGCAACGCGACCGGGTCCTGGTCGAGGTCGTGGCCGGCGACGACCACTCGACCCGCCGACGGCGGCAGGAAGGCGGTCAGCATCCGCATGGTGGTGGTCTTGCCGGCACCGTTGGGTCCGAGAAAACCACACACCTGGCCCTCCGGCACGAAGAAGGAGATGTCGTCGACCACCGGCGTGTCGACGAACACCTTGCTGAGGCGTTCCACCTCGATCATCGCTCGCTCCTCCTCCCGGTTCGTCGAGTGTCGACTGGAAGACGGACAGCCACCCTCGGGGGTCCGCCACCCGAGCGCGCATTATAAGCAACTCCCTTACCAGATTCGGACCCGACTCAGTGGCGCAGGGAGCCGCGCGGCATGGCCACTTTGTCCATCGAGAGGCCACTGTGGCGGGACGTCAACGCGCGGGCACACCGGACACGAGGTCGGCGCGGCGCGCTCCCGTCGCCGCTCAAGTCAGCCTGGCCGATGCGCGCCGCGCACCTGAGCCTTCGGTGCGATCTCATCGTGTGGCAGCGCCACAGCCTACTGCGCTTCCCGGGTGTCGGTGACGATCAGCATGAGGGTCGTCGATCCGAGCGTGAACTCGGTCTGGTTGTGGACCTCCGCCTGCTGGATCCGGGCGCCGCCGACGAACGAGCCGTTGGTCGAGCCGAGATCGAACAGCATCGTGGCCTCGCCGCGGACCTCGATCATGGCGTGGCGGCGGGAGATCTCGGCATCGCGCAGCTGGATGTCCACGTTGGATCCGCGGCCGAGGTAGATCCGCGGCTTGGCGATCGGGAACACGGTGCCGGCCTGGCCGCCGGCGATCACCGCGAGGGAGTAGCGTTGGTCCCGGGGCAGGGGGGCGAGGTCCGGCAACTCGGGCTGCTCCGGCTCGATCCTGATCTTGTCGGTGTCGGGAGTGCTCGGCGACTCGCGGACGACGGTCGCCTTCTTCGGGCCGACGTTGGTCGCGTCGGTGGTGTCGACCTCGGGGTTGACCGCCTCGAAGACGCCGCCGCACTTGGTGCACTTCAGCCGCTTGCGCTGGGCACCTCCGAACCTGGCGAGGTCGTAGCGGTACTGGGTGGTGCACTGCGGGCAGGTGATGATCACTGCGAGCTCCTCCCCGGCCGGCGGGTCCGCCCGCGCCTGGCCGCGGGTTTCGGACCCTCCCGATGATAGCAGCTTAGACTGGCGGCGATGGCCGGTGAGGAGGAGCTTCGCAGCGAGGCGGCGGCCGCGTTCGAGGCCGCCCTGGCCGCGGTGGACCCGGCCCGGCTGATCGCCGGGGTGCGGCTCGGCCCCGGCAGGGAGGCGATCGTCGCCGGTCTCGAGGTTCCCCGCCCGCCCGGGCGCCGGGTGGTCGCAGCGATCGGGAAGGCGGCGCCCGGGCTCGCGTGGGCCTGGCTCGAGAACCTCCCGGGCTGGGCGACCGAGTGCTTCGTGCTCGCGCCGCACGGCACCCCTCTGCCGTGCGGGCTCGCAGCGCGCGCGACGGTGCGGCGGGGCGCCCACCCGGTGCCCGACCGGGCCGGAGCGGAGGCGGCTCGGGAGCTGCTCGCCCTCGCCGCCTCGCTCGGGCCGAGAGACGCCCTCGTGGTGCTGCTGTCGGGCGGGTCTTCGGCCCTGCTCGCCGCCCCGGTGAGCGGGGTGGCGCTGGAGGATCTGATCACGACCACCTCCGCCCTGCTCGCCGCCGGGGCGCCCATCGGCGACCTCAACACGGTGCGGCGGGAGCTGCTCGCCGCCGCGGGCGGGGGGCTCGCGCGCGCCGCTGCGCCCGCCTCGGTCACGACCCTGATCGTCTCGGACGTCGTTGCCGGGGAGCTCGGCGATGTCGGTTCCGGCCCGACCCTGGAGTCGCCGACCGGACCCGGGGATGCGGCGGCGGTGCTCTCGAGGTGGCGGGTGGCCGCGTCACCGGCAGTCCGTGCCGGACTCGATCGGTCCGGACCCTCGACCGCTCACCCGACCGTGCCCACGCCCAGCGTCGCGGTGCTGGCCGACAACCGGACAGCGGTCGCGGCGGCGGCTGCCCGGCTGCGAAGGTCGGGCTTCGAGACCGTGGTCCTGGCGCGGCCGGTGCTCGGCGAGGCCGCGGTCCGCGGCCGTCAGCTCGGCGCCCTGGCCGCGGCCCTCGAGCCGGCGGGCCCGATCGCGATCGTGGCCGGCGGTGAGACCACGGTCACGGTGCGGGGAGCGGGTCGCGGGGGCCGGTGTCACGAGCTCGCGCTCGCGGCCGCGATCGAGCTCGCGGGCCGATCCTGCCGGGTCCTGCTCGCCGCCGGCACCGACGGCGTCGACGGGTCGACCGGCCGGGCCGGCGCGGTGGTGGACGGCGGCTCCTCCGCCAGGGTGGCGGCCGCGGGTCTCGATCCCGGGAGGGCCCTGCTCGCGAACGACTCCGGCTCGGCGCTGCTCGCTTCGGGTGATGCCCTCGCCACCGGTCCGACCGGGACCAACGTGGCCGACCTGGTGCTGGTGCTGGCGACCCCTCAGCCGCCGCCGCGGATCGCCAGGAAGCCGAGATAGGCGACGAAGGCCGCGAGCATCACACCACCTTCGCGGCGTCCGATCCGACCGTCCCTCAAGATCACCAGGGCCACCAGCAGGGTGGCGCCGATCAGGATCGGGAGGTCCTGGCGCACGACGAAGGTGGGCACCGGGCCCGGGCGGAGGGTGAACGCCACCCCGATGATCAGTCCGAGGTTGAACACGTTCGAGCCGAGCACGTTGCCCACCGACAGGTCCGACTCGCGCTTGACCGCGGCCGCCACCGAGGTCGCGAGCTCAGGCAGCGAGGTCCCGAGGGCGATCAGCGACAGGCCGATCACCGCCTCGCTGATGCCGAACGTCCGGGCGAGGCTGACGCCGCCCCGCACCATCGCCTCGGCGCCGGCCACCAGGAGGGCGATACCGACCAGGGTGAGCAGGGCGTGGCGTACGGTCGCGCCCCGGATCACGGTGGCGTTCTCGTCGTGAGAGACCCGCCGCGAGGCGCGCAGGCAGGCGATCAGGAAGGCCGCGAAGACCGCCACCAGGAGCAGCCCGACCCAGCGCTCGATGGTGCCGTTGAAGGCTGCGGCCAGCAGGAGTGCGGCCGGGACCAGGCCGAAGCCGAGGTCACGCCGGATGACGCGCACGCCGCCCGCCACCTGGATCGGCGCGATCAGGGCGGCCAGGCCGAGCACCAGCAGGAGGTTCATGATGTTCGACCCGATCGCGTTGCCCAGGCTCAAACCCCCGGAGCCGCGGGCCGCGGCCAGGACGGAGACCGAGAACTCCGGCATCGAGGTGCCGAACCCGACCACCGTGAGGCCGACCACCATGGGAGTGATCCCGAGCCGCAGGGCGAGGCGCGAGGCGCCGTCGACCAGCCACGACGCCCCCAGCGCGAGCAACACGATGCCGCCGACCACCAGGCCGGTCGCGGCCAGCGGGTTTCCTGCGATCACCTCGCCCACGCTACCACGCGCCGGTGGTGAACCCTTCAGGCTCCCTCACCTGCCGCGCAGGCCGACCATCGAGCGCAGCACGTGCCGGGCGACGGTCGGGTTCTCCCGCAGCCGCCGCACCGAGTAGGGGTACCAGTCGCGGCCGTAGGGCACGTAGACCCGCAGCCGGTGGCCGAGGTCGAGAATCACCCGGCGCAGCTCGGGGTCGACCCCGAGCAGCATCTGGAACTCGTAGCGGTCTCGCGCCAGGCGGAGTCGGTCGACCAGGGCCATGCCGGCCCAGACCAGGTAGGGGTCGTGGGTGGCGATGCCGACGTAGGCCCCTCCCGCGAGGAGCTTCTCGAGGCAGTAGACGAAGTTGGCCCGCACGGTGTCGAAGTCGTGCCAGGAGATCCGCCTGGGCTCCCGGTAGATGCCCTTGCAGAGCCGGATGTTCGGCTGACCGGGGAGAAGGTCGTCGACGTCGGCGACCGTGCGGTGCAGGTAGGACTGGAGCACAACCCCGACGTGACCGTGCCGCGCCTTCATCTCACGGTAGATCCGCAGCGTCGCGTCGGTGCAGGTGTGGTCCTCCATGTCGATCCGAACGAAGCTCGAGTGCTCGGCCGCCGCCGCCACCACCCGACCGATCATCTCGGTGCAGAAGGCCTCGTCGATCTTGAGGCCGAGCAGGGTCGGCTTGATCGACACGTTGCAGTCGAGGCCCTGGTCCCGCACCACGTCGAAGATGGACAGGTACTCGGCGACCGCGGCCTCCGCCTTGGCCCGCTCGTGGACCTCCTCGCCGAGCACGTCGACCGTCGCCATCGCGCCCTCGCGGTTGAGATCCCGGACGGTCCGGACGGCGTCGTCGAGGCTCGCCCCGGCGACGTAGGGGCGTGCGAACCGCCCCACGATCGGCTTCGGGACCAGCGGGAGTCCGTGCTTGACCAGGGCGTCGAACACACTCATGGCAGCCTCCTGGCATCGGGCGCCCACGACATCGTGGCGCACCACACGCCTCCGGCCCCGGCGTCGAGCAGCGCCTGGGCCGCTCGCCGCAGGGTGGTGCCGGTGGTCGTGACATCGTCGATCAGCAGGACACGGGCGCCCCGCAGAGCCCGCCGCGCGACGAAGCTGCGGCGCGGCAGCGCGAGCCGAGCCGCCCGGCTCCGGGTCGCCTGGCGGCCCAGGCCGCGACGCCTCAGGGCGGTCACGAAACCGAGCCCGATCTCCGCCGCGGCGACCCGCCCCAGCTCGACCGCCGCCGGGTGGGGCCGTGCCAGCCGCCGGAGTGGATGGGACGGTACCGCGGTGACCAGGTCGAGCCGGCTCGACCAGGGCTCGGTCGACGCCCGGACGGCGAGCCGGCGGCCGAGAGGTCGGGCGAGCTCGTCGCGTCCGCGGTGCTTCAGGGCGAGCAGCGCCTGCCGGAGCACGCCGGCGTGCTCACCCCAGGCCACTGTGGCCCGCTGCGGCGGGGGCGAAGCGACGCAGGCGAGACAGGGTTCGTCGGGCTCGTCCGACGGTCCCGCGCATGACGGGCAGCGAGCCCCCGCGATCGGCACCACGGCGCCCCAGCACTCGGGGCAGAGAGCGCGCGCCCAACCCGGCAGAGGTGCGTCGCAGGTGACGCACAGGCTCGGGAGCACGACCTCCGAGATCGCCGACAGCCACCCCGCCACGCGCACGCGGGGCATCGTAGCCGGGAACGGCCGACAGGTCTACGGGCCGCCGCCCTGGGACCAGGGCCCGACGCTCCCGATATACTCGCGAAGATGGCGAGCCGGAGCGGCGAGATGGCGTTGAGGACCCGAGGACACGGGGACGTGGTGGACCTGACCGCAGGGTTGGTCGGGTGGCTCGAGGAGGTCGACGCGACCGAGGGCATGGTCACGGTCTTCGTTCCGGGGTCGACCGCCGCGATGACCACCATCGAGTACGAGTCCGGGGCGGTCGAGGACCTCGGCGAGGCGCTCGAGCGGATCGCGCCCTCCGACCGTGAGTACCACCACGACCGGCGCTGGGGGGACGGCAACGGCTTCTCCCACCTGCGCGCCGCGTTGCTCGGCCCTTCGGTGACGATTCCGGTGCGTGGGGGCCGGCCGGTGGTCGGGACCTGGCAGCAGGTGGTGCTGGTGGAGTGCGACCGACGGGCGCGCGAGCGGCGGGTGGTGCTCGCCTTCGTCGGCGACTGCGAGGGCGCGTAATGCCGCACCTGGTGCTGGACGGACGGCTCGACTGCCACCGGGTGGTCCCCGAGCTCGGACAGGAGGTCCACCGCTGGGGGCGGGCGGTGCTCAAGCTCGGCGGCGCCTGGCTCCGCCAGGACGGTGGGGCGGCGCTGGTCGAGGGCGTCGTGGTCGAGCTCGCGCGCCCGCTCCACCCGGTTGCGCTGGTCATGCCCCACGAGCGCGAGACCGTGGTCAGGCTGTGGCCCACGCTCCCGGTCGAGCGGACCCGGGCGGTGCAGCGGTGGCTGGCGGTGGTGGCGGCGGCGCTGCAGCGCCACGGCGCCGGCGCGGTGACCACCACCAACCTCGGCGACGACCTGCTCGTCGACCTCGGGCTGGTGATCGCGGACCGAGGCGGTGCCGCCGGAAAGAACCACCACGACACCACGACACCACGAGACTGAGCGCACCTTCCTCGTCCGCTCTCTCGACCTCCCGCCCGCCGGGGGGCAGGGGCGAGGTTGAACGGGAGTGCTCGGCGGCTTCGAGTCTTCGCCGTGAAGGCGACGGGCTGGCACCTGTGCCGATGACCCCGCGAGATCGAGAAGCTCGTGGATCCGCTTCCGGCGTCCGCGCCGGTGGCGCCTACCGCTTGAGCTCCTCGTCGAGGCGCTGGTGCTGCTCCTGGTGGGCGCGGTCGAGGTTCTCGATCTGGTCTCGAAGGCCTTCGACCGGGCCGTAGGGCACGGCCTCCCCCGCGAGCACCGCGCGCGCTTCGGCGAGCAGCCGGCGGGCCGCCAGGATCCGGTACCGGGAAGGACGCAGCGCGTAGCTCCGGAGCTCGTCGGCCGCACCCCTCACCGACACCGCAACGCGGAGCTCCGGGCTCGGCACCGCGGCGGCCCTGGCCCACGCGGCGGCGAGGTCGGCGACCGTCCGCAGCCAGTCGGCGCGCACGGAGATGAGATCGGGAGTCGCGAGCAGCTGGTCGAGGGCGGCGATGGTGTGCGCGGCCTGGTCGCGGTCGAACTGCCGGCCGGTCACGTTGCGCTCCTGGAGCGTCACGGCGACGTCCTGGACCCCCTCGAACGCCTCCTTCGCAGAGCGGGCGTTGAGCAGCATCACGATCGCCGCGGCGATGAGCACCACCAGCAGGAGCGGGGAGACGGCGCGCACGTCCCAGTGTAGTCCGGCCGGGTGTCCTGCAGAGAGGTCACATGAAGGGCCGGCGGGAAGGCCCTGTCGGCCCGGCGCTGGCACGTGGACTGCAATACCGACCGGCGGAGGTCATCATGCGACGCTCGACCGTGCTGCTGTCGACCGTGCTCCTGCTGCTCGCCGTGGGCGGTCTCGACGCCCAGCTGGCGCCGGCGTGGATGGTGCCCGTGGCGGCCAACACGCCGGGCGAGTACGGCACCTTCTGGCTCACCGACCTGTCGATCCACAACCCGCAGAGCGTCACGCTCCCGGTGGCGATCCAGGCGTTGGCCTCCAACCGCGAGAACTGGTCGGTGCCGACGGTGGTGGTCGACGTACCGCCATGGGGCACGGCCAACCTGTGGGACGTGCTCGGCCCCGAGGTGCTCGACCTGGAAGGGACCGCAGCACTGCTGGTGTGGGTCGATCTCGACCCGGCCGACTGTCCCGGAGACTGGTGCGATCTCCTGGTCGGCTCCCGCACCTTCACCCCCGACCCGCTGTCGGCCGATGGCGAGTTCGGCCAGACCGTTGCTGCCGCCCGGGCCGCCGACGGTGTCGACTGGGCGACGCTCGGCTACCTGGCCGGCGTGCTCAACGACGGAGCCGTCTTCCGGACCAACGTCGGAGCGGCCTCGTGGACGGCCGGCTGGACCACCGTGAGGGTCGACGTCCAGGACGCCGACGGGACTGTTCTCGCCACCGAGGAGCTGAGAGTGCCGCCGTTCGGCCACGTGCAGCGGAGGCTGGCGACCGCCGTCGAGGGCGGCAGCCTGGTCTTCTACCTCGCTGACGGCCCCGACGACGCGCTCGTCTTCCCCTATGCGTCGGTGGTCAACCGTGCGACCGGAGACGGGAGCTTCGCCCCGGCGCGGTGGTCGCCGGTCGGCCTCGAGGCCGCCGCTGCCTCGGCACGGGCTCGCGGGCCGCGCCCGCTCCCGGAGGTCGAAGGGGAGGTCCGCCGGGTGGCCGGGACCTTTTCCGAACCGCACCGCGCAGCAGTCGCCCGTCGGGAGGTGTCGCCGGTACAATAGCCGCCATGATGGCTGATCCCGTCGCGCTGCTGGTCGCCGGTGACGTGGCTGCTCGAGAGGCGCTGCGCGCGGCCCTCGACGGCCATGGCTTTCGAGTGCTCGAGCCCGAGGGTGAGGCTGCCGCGCGGGGCACGCTGACCGAGCAGGCGGTCGAGCTGGTCGCAGTGGCGCCGAACGGGTGTGACTCCGCCGAGGACCTGTTGCGCGCGGTCCGCAGCGAGCCGGAGACGGCAGCGGTGTACGTGCTCGTGCTGTGCCCCCGGGATCGCTGCGCCGATGCGCTCGAGCTCGGGGCGGACGTCGCCGTGCCCTGGCCGAGCACCCAGCACGAGCTCGACCTGAGGGTGGCGGCCGCGGTCCGGATCGTCGAGATGGGGCGGGAGCTGCGTCTCCGGGCGCGCCAGAGCGAGAGCATGACCCGGCTCCAGACCGAGTTCTACTCGGTGGTGGCCCACGAGATCAGGACTCCGATGACCGCGATCCTGTCGTCCGCCAAGATCCTCAAGCGCCACGTGGCGAGAGATCCGGAGAAGGTGGAGCGCTTCGCCGGCATCATCGTCGAGGAGGGAGATCGCCTGCTGCGGCTGATCAACAACCTCCTCGACCTGCACCGCATCGAGTCGGGGCGGATGGAGTGGCGGTACGAGCTCGACGACATCTCGCGTCTGATCCGGCACGTCGCCGATTCGTTCGCGAGCATGGCCGCGGACACCGGGGTGGGGATCGCCGTCGACCTGCCACCGGAACGCCTCGAGCTGATGGTGGACGGGGACAAGGTCATCCAGGTTCTCGGCAACCTGATCGGCAATGCCATCAAGCACTCGCCTGCCGGTGGCGTCGTGCGGCTGACGGCGGACCGCGGCGACGGTGGTGAGGTCGAAGTGGCGGTGGAGGACGACGGTCCAGGGGTGCCCGATGCCATCCGGCCGGAGCTCTTCCAACGCTTCGTCCGTGGCCAGTCGGGCGGCATTCCCGGCACCGGTCTCGGGCTCGCGATCGCCCGGGAGCTGGTGGTCCGACACGGGGGGACCATCGGGTACGAGCCGCGAGCGACCGGCGGGTCGAGATTCGCGTTCCGGCTGCCCGCTCGCACCTCGGCCGCGGAGGACTGATGGTCCAGTTCGACAACCAGTTCCGGCAGATCAAGGTCAAGATCGTCTACTACGGGCCGGCGCTGGGTGGCAAGACGACCTGCCTGCAGCAGATCCACCGGGCCATCGACCCGGAGCGCCGGACCAAGCTCTACTCGCTCAACACCGCCACCGACCGGACGCTCTTCTTCGACCTGCTGTCTCTCGACCTCGGCCGCATCCGCGGCTATCGGCTCGCACTCCAGCTCTACACCGTGCCCGGCCAGGTCCAGTACGACGCGACCCGGCGGGCGGTGCTGTCGGGGGCCGACGGAGTCGTTTTCGTGGCCGACTCCCAGACCAGCCAGGCCGAGGCCAACCGGGAGGCGTTGGCGAACCTGGCCGACAACCTCAGAGCGAACGGGCTCGAGGCCGACTCGATCCCGCTGGTGCTGCTGTACAACAAGCGCGACCTGTCCCCGGTGCTCGAGGTCGCGACGATGGACCGGGAGCTCAACCCGCGCGGGCTGCCGGCGTTCTCCACCGTCGCGATCAACGGCGACGGGGTGATGGAGGGCTTCGCCGAGATCACCGAGCTCACCCTCGCGGCGGTCGCGGACAAGCTCGGCGTCGGGTCGAACCAGACCGCGCTCGACCGGCTGCTGCGGCAGGTCCGAGGCTCTCTGGAGCCGCTCCTCGCCGAGGACCGGCCGCCCGCTGGCGACGACGTGCACGTGGTGCAGCCGCAGGTCTCCCCCGGCCGGACGACCGGGTCCTGTCCCAGGATGTCCTGGTGGGCGAAGCGGTCCGCGCCAACCTCGCCATGACCGACCTCAGCGCCCGGCTCGACGCCACCAGCAGGCAGCTCGAGCGCAAGGTCCGCGTGCTCGGGGGAATCACCGAGTTCGGGCGCGCGGTGAGCGCGGCGGCCGACCCCGCCGAGGTGCTCAGGGAGCTGCTGCGCGCCACGGTCCGGCTGCTCCGGGTCCAGGCCGCGGCGGTGCTCTTCGTGCCCGGATCGGGGCCGATGCGGGAGGCCGCCATGCACGGCCTCGAGCAGGATCCGCTGCTGCGCACCCCGGACGAAGCCGGCGAGTCGTTTGCGGTCGGGCTGGTCGAGGCCCGGACGCCGCGCCTGATCGCCCCGGAGCTTTCCGACGAGGACAGCTTCCTCGTCCGCGCCGTCGAGACCGCCGGGTTCGGCTCCGGGATCGCGGTCCCGATGGTGGCCCAGGACCGGATCGTCGGCCTGCTCACCGGCTACGGCAGCCGCGAACGCGCACCGCTCGACGACGATGATCTCCAGCTCGCCTCGGTGCTCGCCGGGTCCGCGGCGGTGGGTTACACCAGCGCGGTCGCGTGGCGGCGCCTGGAGGAGCTCAACCGGGGGCTCGAGGAGCAGGTCCAGGCGAGGACCAGGGAGCTCGAGAAGAGCCTCGAGCGCTCGACCCAGCTTGCCGCCGACCTGGCCGAGAAGAACCGTCTCCTGGAGGACGCGTACCGCGAGCTCGCCGAGCTCGATCGGATCAAGAACGAGCTCATCACCAGGATCTCCCACGAGCTCAAGACACCGGTGACGTCGTTGCTGACCGCGGCGAAGATCCTCGACAAGTTCCGCGACGCCCCGGCGGAGAAGGGCGCCCGCTTCGTTGAGATCATCCGGGCCGAGGCGGAAAAGCTGTCCGAGATCGTGCAGAGCGTGTTCCAGGCCGCAGTCCTCGCTGCGCCGAGCGACCGGATCGTGCGCCGAGCGGTGCCGGTGGAGGAGCTCTTCAAGCGGGCCGTCGCGCCGCTGCGTGATCTTGCTCGCGAGCGCGAGGTGCAGCTCCAGTTCCGGATCGCGAGCGGGCTCGACGCGGTGCCCTGCGACGCCGAGACCATGGAGGCGGCGCTGCGGGCGATCATCAAGAACGGGGTCGAGTTCAACCACGCCGGCGGCAGCGTCACGGTGGAGGTGCGCCGAATCGCGCGGGACGGCGAGCCCTGGCTCCAGATCGGCATCCGGGACTCCGGCGTCGGCATCCCGGAGCACGAGCTGCCTCACGTCTTCGAGACCTTCTGGCAGGGCGGCAACGTGCTCACCGGCAAGCCGCGGGGAGTCGGCCTCGGGCTCGCGATCGCGCGCCGCGTGATCGAGAACCACGGCGGCTCGGTCAGCCTGTCGAGCGTGGTCGGCGAAGGAACCGAGGTCACTCTCCTGCTGCCCCAGAACACGGGCGGGGGCTCGTGACGATGTCCGGAAGCGGCCCCATCCTGCTCGTCGACGACGAGCCCAACATCCGCGAGACCCTGGGCTTTCTGCTCGAGATGGAGGGCTTCGAGGTGGTGGCCGCGGAGGATGGGGAGCGTGGGCTGGTCCGGGCGAAGGAGCTGAGGCCGAAGCTGGTGCTGCTCGACGCCATGATGCCGGGGATCGACGGCTACGAGGTCTGCCGCCGGATCCGCAGCGATCCCGTGCTGTCGCGGACGGTGGTGATCATGGTGACGGCCATGGGACAGGCGGCCGACCGAGAGCGGGCGCTCGAAGCCGGCGCGGACCACTACGTCACCAAGCCGTTCGACGACGAGGCCCTGATCGCCCTGGTCCGCCGGTGCCTGACGTAACCCCGGAGACACGCCCTCCCTGAGCTCTCTCTGTCTCCGTGGTGAGCGGTTACGTTCGCGCCGGTCTGGGAACGTAGGACGGGAGGTGGATCCGGCTCACCTCGCGGGCGAGGGCGAGCTCGAATGAGCGGGTCGACGCGAACGAGCGCAGCACCCCGTCCCAGCGGTCGCGGAAGTCCTGCGCCAGCTTCTCGATCCACTGCTGCGCCTCGGTCGGGTGGAACAGCAGGTCCTCGGCGGCGGTCCGGCAGTCGAGCAGGATGTCGCCCTGGTGGGAGTAGGGGCTGAATCCGGTTCCGAGCCCCACCGCTTTCAGCCATGAGCCGGGCAGGCTGAGCAGGGTCACGGCGCGTCCGAGGCAGCTCGCCGACAGCTCGACCAGGCCGCGCAGGCTCAGCGCCTCACGTTGGGCCAGATTGTAGGCCTGGCCGAAGGTCACGGGGTTCATCAGGTTGGCCGCGATCGTCTCGGCGACGTCCTCGACCCACAGGAAGCCCCAGCTGTTGAGCCCGCCCTCGGGCAGCAGCAGCGGGCCGTCCCCGGCCGCGATCCGCTCCAGGTAGGCTTCGGTGCGGCGCGAGTAGTCGTGGGGACCCACCACCATCGGCAGACGGAGCGAGGTCGACGGGAAGCGGCTCTCTCGCCAGGCTGTGGCGAGCACCTCCTCGCAGCGGCGCTTGTGGTGGGCGTAGCGCCACGACGATTCGTCGCCCGCGCCGGGCGAGGTCAGAGGACCGTCGAAGTCCTGCTCGCGCCAGGGAGGCAGGAGATTGCGGCGGATCAGGTAGACCGCCGCGGTGGAGATGTGGATCAGGTGGCCGAGCCGGTCGCGGAAGAGCTCGACCACCTTCGAGGTCTCCGACTCGTGGTAGGCCGTGATGTCGACGGCGACGTCGTAGTCCGGTCGTGAGGCGGCCTTCTTGAGGGTCGAAGGATCGCGGCGGTCGCCCAGCACCCGCTTGACCGACGCGCCGAACGGATCGCTCGACAGACCCCGGTTGATCAGCGTGACATCGTGACCGTCGCGGAGCAGCCGTGTCACGATCGCCCGCCCGATGAACCGCGTGCCGCCGAAGACCAGCACCCTCATGCTGCCATCCTAGCCTGCGAACTGCACCGCGTCACGTTCGGGAGCGGGGATGAGGCGCGGGTCGCGGCTCACTTCCGGGCTGCCCCCCCGCGTCCCTCGGCTGCGGCGCGGGCGGCCGCGGCGGCGGCCGCGAGGGCCTCGGGGTCCGCCACCTCGAGCAGCCGGTCGGAGTCGTCGGGGGCGGTCGCGAGCCACACGGCGCCCGAGTCGAGGGTCTCCCGGGCGAGCGCGAGGCAGGCCCCGATCGGGGTCGGCTCGCTCCACTCGAAGACCTGGCGCAGCGGCTCGGGAAAGTCGGCGAGCCGCGCGAGGCCGCAGCCGATGCGTTGCGGCAGGCGCTGCAGCAGGGTCTGCCGGGTGCGGGCGTGGGGGACCGACAGCGAGGCCAGCACCCACAGCACCAGGTCGGTGGGAACCACCGCCAGGTGCGCCGCCAGGGCCGCGGTTCCCGGCTCCACACCGAGGTGGGGCGCGGCGGCGGCCGCCGCCCGCGACCAGGTCAGGACGACCCGTCGGGTGAGCCCGTCGAGCCGGTCGGCGTGGGGTCGCCGCCAGCCGTCGGTCCCGGTCATCTCCACCCACAGGTCGAGCTCGGTGGCGGTCTGCTCGAGCCCGTTCAGGGTCTGGGGAGCGAGCAGCTCGGACGATCGGACCGAGCACGCCAGCACGCTCTGGTTCCAGCTCGCCTGAGAAAGGCCCTCGAGCCGCACGTCGCCCCCGTCGGAGACCTGCGCCGAGATCTCGGTCGCCTGAGCCGAGGGCAGCGGCACCAGCCCGGGGCTGGAACCGAGCCACTGGGCCAGGGTTCCCATGATGTCGCGGGTGATGCCGTGGAGCTGGGCGAGGCCCTCGCCGTCGAGGGGCTCGTCGGCGGGCACCGCCTCCCGGATCATCGACCAGAAGAAGCGCTCGAAAGCCTCGCCGGTGAAGGGAAGATCGGCCGCTTCGGCGTCTCGGGCCTGGTCGAGGCCCTCGTCGACCAGCTTCGCGGCCTCCAGCAGCAGGGTGTTCGGCTCCACGTCGAGGTCCATTCCGAGCAGGTCGCGCACCGGGTAGGCGGGGTCGAAGGTGAAGTGCAGCTCGTCGCCGTGCAGCACCCTGATCGTGATCACCCCCGCGAGCCGGGACAGGCTGGCCCGGAGCGCCTCGGCCGGCACGCCCCCCTCGGCCACGACCGCGTCGGTGAACAGGGTGCGACGCAGCATGGACCACCCCAGCAGCTGGCGCAGGCGGGCGCCCGGCAGCATGCCTTCCCGGGCGAGCCAGGTGGCGACGCGCTCCTCGGGAACCGTGGAGGAGGCGAAGACCACCCGGCCGTCGAGCACGTCGAGACGACGCTCACCCTGCGGGCTGCGGACAGCGAGCCGGCCCGAGAGGCCGCCCATCTGCAGCCACTGCAACAGGTCGCCGAGGTGGAGGCGGCCCAGAGTGCCGTGGATCACGCCCCGAGTATACCTAGGATCCGGTTCCGCATTGACCCTGGGTCGGGGTGTGACCCTCGGGCAGGTCGTCCCGGTCGAGGCGGAACCAGATCCCAGGATGCGCTGCGTGCGTCAGGAGGGTGAAGGGCGTTGCCGGACGTGGCGCCCCTCGGCTCGTGTGCAGCGTGTGCATCCCTCAGGTCGACGTGTCGGCGTTCTGGTCGGTCTGCAGGACAAGGCGGCCGTCCGCGACCGTCAGGCGGACGGTCTGGTCGTCGTGCACTCGGCCCTCCAGCGCCTCCCGCGCGAGCGGGTCCTGGACCAGCCGCTGGATGGCCCGCTTCAACGGCCGGGCGCCGAACTCGGGATCGAAACCCTCGCGAGCGAGGTGCTCGAGGGCGGGCTCGTCGGCCACCACCGTGATCCTGCGGTCCGCAAGCAGCGCGTTGAGGCGCTCGAGCTGGATGGCGACGATCGCCCGCATGTGCCGGAGCTCGAGGCGGTGGAAGATCAGCGTCTCGTCGACCCGGTTGAGGAACTCCGGCCGGAAGTGGTGCTTGAGCTCACCTTCGACCAGCTCCCGCATGCGCTCGTGCTCGACGGCCGGAAGCTCGGCGATCACCTGCGAGGCGATGTTCGAGGTCATGATCAGGACCGCGTTCTTGAAGTCCACCCGGCGGCCCTTGCCGTCGGTGAGGCGGCCGTCGTCGAGGATCTGCAGCAGCACGTTGAACACGTCCGGGTGCGCCTTCTCGATCTCGTCGAGCAGCACCACCGCGTACGGCCGCCGGCGGATCGCCTCGGTGAGCTGGCCGCCCTCCTCGTAGCCGACGTAGCCCGGGGGCGCCCCGATCATGCGTGCCACCGAGTGCTTCTCCATGTACTCCGACATGTCGAGCCGCAGCATCGCGCGCTCGTCGTCGAACAGGAACTCGGCCAGGGCGCGGGCGAGCTCGGTCTTGCCGACCCCGGTCGGGCCCAGGAAGAGGAACGAGCCGATCGGACGGTCGGGGTCCTTGAGGCCGGCGCGCGCGCGTCGGACCGCGTTGGCGACCGCCCGCACCGCGTCGTCCTGCCCGACCACCCGCCGGAAGAGCCGCTCCTCCATGCTCAGGAGCTTGGCCTTCTCGCCCTCGAGCAGGCGTGCGACCGGGATGCCGGTCCAACGGGAGACGGAGCGGGCGATGTCCTCCTCTCCGACCTCCTCCGACAGGATCGTGCCGTGCTGCTGCTGGTGGGCGTGGAGCGACTCGGAGACGGCGGCGAGCTCCCGGTCGAGCTCGGGCAGGGTGCCGTAGCGCAGCGTCGCCGCCCGCTCGAGGTCACCGTCCCGCTGCGCCCGCTCGGCCGCCTCGCGGGTCGACTCGAGGCTCTCCTTGAGCTCGCGAAGCCGGGCGATGAGCCCCTTCTCCTGCTGCCAGTGCGCCTTCATTCCGGTGCTGCGCTCCTTGATCTCGGCCAGCTCCTCGTCGAGTGTCGCCAGCCGGGCCCTCGACGGCTCGTCGGTCTCCTTGGCGAGGGCCCGCTTCTCGATCTCGAGCTGGAGCGCTCGCCGTTCGAGCTGGTCGATCTCGGTCGGCAGCGAGTCGATCTCGATCCGCAGCCGGGAGGCGGACTCGTCGACCAGGTCGATCGCCTTGTCGGGCAGGAAGCGGTCCGGGATGTATCGGTTGGAGAGCGAGGCCGCGGCCACCAGGGCGGCGTCGGTGATGCGCACGCCGTGGTGAACCTCGTACTTCTCCTTGAGGCCGCGGAGGATCGCGATCGTCTCCTCGACCGAGGGCTGGTCGACCTGAACCGGCTGGAACCGACGCTCGAGCGCGGCGTCCTTCTCGACGTGCTTGCGGTACTCCGTGAGGGTGGTGGCGCCGATGCAGCGCAGCTCGCCGCGCGCCAGCGCCGGCTTGAGCAGGTTGGCGGCGTCGACCGCACCCTCGGCGGCGCCGGCGCCGACCAGGGTGTGGAGCTCGTCGATGAACAGGACGATCTCGCCCTCGGAGTCCACCACCTCCTTGAGCACCGCCTTGAGCCGGTCCTCGAACTCACCCCGGTACTTGGCGCCGGCGATCAGCGCGCCCATGTCGAGCGACACGATGTGGCGGTTCCTGAGGCCCTCGGGCACGTCGCCGGAGGCGATGCGCTGGGCCAGCCCTTCCGCGATCGCGGTCTTGCCGACTCCGGGCTCGCCGATCAGGACCGGGTTGTTCTTGGTCCGCCGGGTCAGCACCTGCATCACGCGGCGGATCTCCTCGTCGCGCCCGATCACCGGGTCGAGCTTGCCCGCCGCGGCGAGCTCGGTGAGGTCGCGGCCGTAGCTGCGAAGGGCCTCGTACTTCGACTCCGGGCTGTCGTCGGTGACCCGGTGCGACCCGCGCAGGTCGCGGATCGCGGCCAGCAGCGTGTCGCTGGTCACGCCGTGGCGGGTCAGGGTCTCGCGCGCCGAGCTGTCGACCGACGCGAGGCCGAGCAGCAGGTGCTCGACCGAGACGTACTCGTCCTGGAACTGCGGCGCGACCGCTGCCGCCCGCTCGAGCACGGAGCGGAAGCCTCGGGAGGGCGTCGCCTCGGCGCCGCCGCGCGCCGCGGGCAGGTTCTCGAGCACCGCCTCCGCCTCGCGCGCGACGGCGGCGGCGTCGGCCCCGGCGCGGGCCACCAGGCGCGGAGCGATGCCGGCGTCCTGCGCCAGCAGCGCGAGCAGGAGGTGGGCCGGGACGACCTCGGGGTTGCCGCGGGCTCCGGCGAGCTGCGCGGCCTCCTGGGCGGCCTCGGCGGCCTTGACGGTGAAGCGGTCCTTGATCATGGATTCTCCCCACGGGCGTGATCGCCCGTGGGGAGAATCTATGATATGAGTCACTCTTTGTCAAGTTTTGCGGAGACACATCTGAGTTTATTTCCATAAGATTTTGTGTGTTCTGGGTGGCTGGGGGCTCTGTGCCTCCGTGCCTCTGTGGTATCCCGCGCGCCTCCCGGGCTCGAGAGTGTGATCCGGTCTCGGGTAGAATGAGGCCGCCGTTCGAACCCGGAGACAAGCAATGGGCGACAAGGACGTTCGGGAGCGGTCACGCTCCGACGAGATCAGGGTCTTTCTGAAGCACCTCCTGACCGACGTGCGGGCCCTCGAGCAGATGCTCGACGGGACTGCTTCGAGTCCGGCGTGCGCCGCATCGGCGCCGAGCAGGAGCTCTTCCTGGTCGACCGCAACTGGCGCGCCGGCGCCGCTCGCGCTGGAGATCCTGAAGCGGCTCGACGACCCCCACTTCACCACCGAGCTCGCCCGCTTCAACCTCGAGTTCAACCTCGACCCGCTGCACCTTCGGCGGCGACTGCCTGTCGCGGATGGAGCGCCAGATCGAGGAGCTGCTCGGCCGGGTCCGCGAGGCGGCCCGCGGCTGCGGCGCCGAGGTCGTGCTGACGGGGATCCTGCCGACCCTGACCAAGGGCGACCTCGAGCTCGACTTCATGACGCCCAACCCGCGCTACCTGGCGCTCAACG
Organism: uncultured Acidobacteriota bacterium; assembly: GCA_963714745.1. Taxonomy (GTDB): domain Bacteria; phylum Acidobacteriota; class Thermoanaerobaculia; order Thermoanaerobaculales; family Sulfomarinibacteraceae; genus CAVQPK01. The sequence continues at coordinate 919,785 of CAVQPK010000002.1, read as the reverse complement.
AGGCGATGACGCGGCTGCGCGGCGGCGACTACCAGTTCTTCCTCAAGGGCCTCGACGAGATTCACCTGCACCACGACTCGATCATGCTGGAGGCCTGCAACACCAGCTTCCAGGTCCACTTCCAGGTCGCGCCCCACGAGTTCGCCAGGCTCTACAACTCGGCCCAGGCCGCGACCGGTCCGGTGCTCGCGGCCGCGGCCAACTCGCCGCTGCTGTTCGGCAAACGGCTGTGGTGGGAGACCCGGGTCGCGCTCTTCCAGCAGTCGGTGGACACCCGGCAGATCGACGCCTCACCTGCGCGAGCAGGTGCCGCGGGTGAGCTTCGGCGCCACTGGGTGCGGGCCTCGGTGCTCGAGATCTTCCGCGAGGACATCGCCCGCTTCCGCACCCTGCTGTCGACCGAGGTCGACGAGGACCCCTTCGCGGCGCTCGCCCGGGGTGAGGCGCCGACGCTTGAAGGCGCTGCGGCTCCACAACGGCACCGTCTACCGCTGGAACCGGGTCTGCTACGGGATCTCGGACGGACGCCCCCACCTGCGGATCGAGAACCGCGTCCTGCCGTCGGGCCCGACGCCCCGCGACGAGGTCGCCAACGCCGCCTTCTGGTTCGGCCTGGTGAGCGGCCTGGTCGGCGAGTACGGCGACGTCACCAAGGTGATGACCTTCGACGACGCCCACGGCAACTTCGCCGCCGCCGCCCAGCACGGGCTCAACGCCCAGCTCGCGTGGGCCAACCGCCGGCTCGAGCCGGCTCCCCGCCTGATCCTCGGCACCCTGCTGCCGCTCGCCCGCGAGGGTCTGGTGTCGTCGGGGGTCGACGCCGCCGAGGCCGACCACTACCTGGGGGTGGTCGAGGCCCGGGTCCGGACCGGACGCACCGGCGCCCAGTGGGCGTTGTCCTCGATCACCGCGATGGGCGATCGCGGTCCGCTGGCCGAGCGGATGAGCGCGCTGACCGCGGCGACGATCAAGCGCCAGGCGACCGGCGAGCCGGTCCACACCTGGGACCCGGCGACCCTGGCCGAGGGTGGGGGCTGGAAGCACAACTACCTGGTGGTCGAGCAGTGCATGGACACCGACCTGGTGACGGTGGGCGAGGACGAGCCGGTCGACCTGGTGGCCCACCTGATGGACTGGAACAACATCCGTCACGTGCTGGTCGAGGACGCCGACAACCACCTCGTCGGGATCGTGTCCCAGCGGGCGCTGGTGAGGCTGGTCGGCACCTACAACCCTGAGCAGCTCGACGGGCCGCTGCCGGTGTCGGCGATCATGCAGGCCAACCCGCTCACCGTGTCCCCTGAGGCGTCCTCGCTCGAGGCGATCGAGCTGATGCGGCGCAACAAGCTCAGCTGCGTTCCGGTGGTCAAGAACGGGCACCTGGTCGGGGTGGTCACCGAGAACCAGTTCATGCGCATCGCAGGCCGACTGCTCGAGCAGAAGCTGCGTGAGTGACGCGGTGGCGCCGGTCCCACAGAGGCGGCGTCGTCGGGTGTCCCGAGCCGCTCGCGGGGTCTGGGTTACAATCCCCGCCATGACCGTGGCCCTCGCCATTCTCTCCACCTGCGCCGCTCTCCACGATCCCGTTTTCAGGAAGGAGGACGCACCATGAGTGCACCCCAGTTCCGGCCGGTCGTCGCGCCGGAGTCCGACATGCGCGAGTTCACGCTGCGGGCCCTGATCCTCGGGCCTGTTCATGTGCGTGATCCTCGGCGCCGCCAACGCCTACCTCGGGCTGAAGGCGGGCATGACCATCGCCGCCACCTACCCGGCGGCCGTGATCGGCATGGCGGTGCTGCGGCTCCTGCGCGGCTCCCTGCTCGAGGAGAACTTCGCCCGGACCGTCGGCTCGATCGGCGAGTCGGTCGCGGCCGGGGCGATCTTCACCATCCCGGCCTTCGTCATCCTCGGGCCTCTGGGAGTTCAACGGCCTCGCGCGACTACCTCGAGGCGACCGCCCTGATGATCGTCGGCGGCATCCTCGGCATCCTCTTCGTCACCATGCTGCGGCGGGTGATGGTCGAGGACCCGGAGCTGCCGTTCCCCGAGTCGGTGGCCGCCTCCGAGATCCACAAGGCCGGCCAGCGCGGCGCCGACGGCGGCCATGCAGCTGTTCCAGGCGATGGGCGTCGGGCGCGCTGATCAAGCTGCTCGGCGAGCTCAAGCGTCTTCACGCGCCTCCAACGACTTTCTGCTCACGGTCGGCGAGATCGGGCAGAGCGTCGTCCGCCTGGGCTTCAAGACGCGACGCCTACACGGTCCCGGCGGGCGGCGCCTCGACCATCGTCGGCGCCGGCGGTCAGCCCGGCCTACCTCGGCGTCGGCTACATCATCGGACCCGAGCTCGCCGCGCTCAACTTCGCCGGCGGCCTGCTCGCCTGGGGCCTGTTCGTGCCGCTGCTGGTCTTCTTCCTCGGGCCGAGCCTGATCGACAGCTTCGCCGCCGCGAACGGCGGCGCCCGACCGGCCGACGCGACCTGGATCGCGATGGCCGACCACGTCTGGACCTTCATCGTCCGCCCGATCGCGGTCGGCGGCATGCTGGTCGGCGCCGTGCTACACGCTCTACAAGATGCGCAAGAACCTCTGGCTCGGCATCAAGCGCGGCGTCGCCGACGTCAAGAAGTCGGCCGAGGCGCCACGAGGCCACCAGCCGCGTCGACCGCGACCTCAACTTCAAGCTCGTGCTGATCGGCGTCGCTCGTCGTCTTCGTCGCTGATGATCGCCTGCTCTACTGGTACTTCACCGGGGTCATCGGCGGCGCCATCATGGCCGCCCTGGTGATGCTGGTCGACCGGCTTCTTCTTCGCCGCCGTGTCCGGCAACCTGGTCGGCCTGATCGGCTCGTCCAACAACCCGGTCTCCGGCCTCACCCTCGCCACCCTGATCGTCGCGGCGCTGATGATGGTGATCATCGGCGTCTCCGGCGACCGAGGGCGTGGCCGCGGTGCTCGGCGTGGCCGCGGTGGTCTGCGTCTCGTCGGCGGTGGCCGGCGAGATGCTGCAGGACCTCAAGGTCGGCCACATCCTCGGCGGCACGCCGTGGAAGATGCAGGTCGGCGACCTGATCGGCGTGGTCGCGGCGGGCGCGTTCATGTTCGTCCCGCTGTTCGTGCTCCACTTCTCCAACATCAAGCAGGGCGGCATCGGCTTCGGCGACCGCGCGCTCGCCGCGCCCCAGGCCGGCCTGATGGCGACGCTCTCCCAGGGCATCGTCGGCGGCGAGATGGCCTGGCCGCTGGTCATCGTCGGCATCGTGATGGGCATCGCGCTGATCCTGGTCAAGGTCAAGAGCCCGATGCTGTTCGCGGTCGGCATGTACCTGCCGCTCGAGACCACCTTCGCGATCTTCGTCGGCGGCGTGATCCGCTGGATCGTGGACACGATGGTCAAGCGCCGCCGCTACAACGAGGCCCAGAGGCGCCCGGGTCGAGAACGCCGGCGTCCTGACCGCCTCCGGCCTGATCGCCGGCGAGGCCCTGATGGGTCTGCTCGTCGCCGCGATCGTCTTCTCCAACCAGGACGCCTGGGAGGCCCTGGTCGCCAGGACCGACCTCGGGAGCGTCACCGGCTGGTTGGCGATTGTCTTCATGCTGATCGTGGCGGGCTATCTGATCCTGCGGCCCCTGGGCCGCGCGGGTCGGGCCGACGAGCCGGCTCCGCCGCCGGTGAGCATGTAGAGTCGAACCGCTGCTCGAGACCGCGGGCCCGCCTCGGCGGGCCCGTTTCCTTCCTCCTCGTCGCGCCGATGGTCCTCGCCGCTCTGCTATAACGGCCCCGTGACCGACGCCGACCCGATCCTCGCGACCATCCCCCGTCCCCTCGCCTCGTGGACCGAGGACGAGCAGGGCCGGGTGGTGCTCGAGCGTCCCAAGCCCACCACCGCCGGTCTCAAGGGGATCGGCGACCTGGTCTCGTGGTGGCTGTCGCCGCGCAAGGTGAGGCTCGACGCCCTCGGCACCTCGGTCTGGAGGCTGATCGACGGCCGGACCTCGGTCGCGGAGCTGGCCGCCGCGATCGAGAGCGAGCACGAGGCCGAGAATGCCGCCGACCGGGCCGCGCTCTTCGTGCGGTTGCTCCGCCGAGAAGGGTACATTCAGCTGCTGGTCCGGGACGCCGCGGCCGTCCAGCCGGAGTGAACCACAGAGACGCGGAGACACAGAGGAGCACAGAGCCCCCACCCGCCCTGGCGAGCATGGTCCTGCTCGTCGACGAGCAGAACCAAGCTCACTTCGAATGGGCGGTGGCTCTGTGCTCCTCCCGACCGAGAATCGTCGCTTCTGCAACGACGTTCCGGTTGTAGAGCACTCTGAAACCACTGATCTGAGGGGCGTTCAACCACGCCACTCGGTTCGGAGGAGCCCGTACACTCCCCGCCCAGACCGTCGAGTCGCGCGGGACGATCCCGGTCCCGGATCCGGAATGCCGACGCCGTTTCCGCCCGTTTACGGGCGGCCGGGAGCGGGCGGCGGCGACGGGGCCGGACAGGCGACGCGGGCCCGATCCCGGACCGGCCGCCCGTCGCCCGCTGCCTGACCCCGGACTGAAGCCTCCGTGTGGACGGAAGCGGCCGCGTTCGCTCACCAGTCAGTTGGGTTGCGGGCACGGCCCGCGCCGAGTCTCTGTGGTCTTTCCCTCACGCCGCGCCGCGGGCGGAGAGCACCGCCGGGACGGTCTTGAGCAGGATCTTGAGGTCGAGCCACAGCGACCACTGGTCGATGTAGGCGAGGTCGAGGGCGATCCAGTCGTCGAAGTCGCCGAGCGCGGCGCGCCCTGACACCTGCCACAGCCCGGTCAGGCCGGGCCGCATCGACAACCGACGGCGCTGCCAGTGCTCATAGCGCTCGACCTCCTCGGGGATCGGCGGGCGCGGGCCGACCAGCGACATGTGGCCGACCAGCACGTTGACCAGCTGGGGCAGCTCGTCGAGGGAGAAGCGCCGCAGCAGCCGGCCGACCCAGGTGATCCGGGGGTCGTGGCGGCTCTTGAAGGCCGGCCCTTCGATCTCGTTGAGGTGGGCGACCTCGCCGAGCCTGCGGTCGGCGTCGGCGACCATGGTGCGGAACTTGAAGAGCGTGAAACGTCGCCCGTTGAGCCCGCAGCGCACCTGCCGGTAGAGCACCGGGCCGCGGGAGGAGAGCTTCACCGCCAGCGCGATCCCGAGCAGCAGGGGCGAGAGCGCGGCCAGGGCGAGCAGAGCGGCGAGGCGGTCGCCGGCGTCCTTGAGGAAGAGCGGGAAGGGCGCTGCCGGGGTGGTGGTGAAGGTCAGCAGCGGGATGCCCTCGATGTCCTCCAGCACCACCCGCGCGCGCAGACGGGGGAAGTGGAGCGCGACCCGGGCGCGGATGCCGAGCTCGGCGCACAGCAGCAGCGCGTCCTCGAACTCCGCGATCTGGCGGCGGGAGACGATGAACAGCACCTCGTCGACCACCTCCTGGCGGAGCAGCCGCGGCAGGTCGTCGGCGCTGCCGAGCACCGGCAGCCCGGCGAACGACTCGGGACGCTCCCCGTTCGGGGCGACGAAGCCGAGCAGCCGGAAGCCCCAGTAGGGGTGCTCCTCGATGATCCGGGCGACCTCCTCGGCGCGCGGGTTGAGGCCCACGATCAGCAGGGTCCGGTAGTTGAGCCCGCGCTGGCGGACGCTGCGGGCGGCGAGCCGCAGCAGCAGCTTCTCACCCAGCAGCAGGCCGAGGTCGAGCACTCCGAACAGGATCAGGAACGGCCGCGACACGAAGTCGAGCCGCAGCAGCCAGCCGCAGGCCGCGAGGGCGAGAATACCGAGCACCACCACCTGCACCACCTGCCAGGCCTCCTGGTGCAGCGCCACCGTGCGCCGGGAGGTGTAGGCCTCGCGGGTGACCAGCAGCACGGTCCAGATCGCGAGCACCAGGGGGAGCAGCCCGAGGTAGCGGGTGAGCGGGTAGAGCTCGCCCGGGAACAGGCTCGGGAGGACGAGTGGCGCGACCTTCGATCGCAGCCACCAGGCGAGCAGGAACGCCCCGGTGGTGAGCACCAGGTCGGTGGTCCAGACCCAGTATGCGATCGCGCGAGCGCGCTCTCTCAGCACTCTTCCTCCGCGGCGTCCGTCGGAGCCGGTCGCAGATGGTAGCGCAGTGCCGGTCTCCGGATCACAGCTCGTCCACCCACCCCCCTGTACGGAACCAGCGCGTGATCCGTCGCGACGGGATGCGGCGCCGCTCGAGCACCCAGCGCCGGCGCGTCCGGGCCTCGCGCCGGCCGCGCCACGCCTCCGCGAGGCCGGCCAGGGAGGACCGCTCGACGGTGAGGCAGGCGGCGACCACCAGGAGGTCGCGAACCAGCCACCACGGCAGGCAGGCCAGGTGCCACCGCAGGTCGGCACAGTGGAGCCGGAGCAGGAAGCGGTTGCGCACCGAGAGCCGGTTGATCACCTCGTGGCCCTGCCTGCCGCGCTCGGGCCGGAAGCCGCGCCGGTGGACCGCGACCGCGTCCGGGACGTACAGGCAGCGCCAGCCCCGCCACAACAGACGCCAGGCGAGCTCGGCGTCCTCCCGGTAGGCGAAGAAGCTCTCCGCCAGGATCTGACCGTCGGGGTAGGCGACGTCGGCGAGGGCCGCGCGGCGGTACAGGGTGGCGGCCCCGGTGCCGCCGAAGACCCAGGCCGGCCGGGCGCAGCGGCCGTCGTCGGGCTCGCCGGCGCCGCGGTCGCGGTGACGGCCGTCGGGATTGACCACCATGCCGGCCGCGTCGAGCCGCCCGTCGGGGGTGAGCGCGGCCCCGGTGCCGCGCAGCAGCCGGCCGGTGACGCTGCCGATCTCGGGTTCCTCGGGCCGAGCGACGGCCGCGGCGAGCAGGGCGGCGACGAAGTCCGACCGCGGGGCGCAGTCCGGGTTGAGCAGCAGCACCCAGGGCGCCGCGCCGCGAGCGAGGCCGGCGTTGGCGCCGCCCGCGAAGCCGAGATTGGCCGAGCCGGCCACCACCGCCACCGGCAGCCGGTCGACGAAGGCCCGCGCGACCGCCGCCGAACCGTCGGACGAGGCGTTGTCGATCAGGGTCACCGAGAGCGGCCTGGGCTCGAGGCCGGCCACCGCCCGGAGGCAGGCCGGCAGCACGTCGGCGTGGTTGTGGCTGACCACCACGATGTCGTAGCCGTCGCTCGGGGCCATGGCGCCATCCTGGCACATGTCGCGGGCGGACGTCACCCGGCGGATGCCGGCTGAGGGTCCGGGATCGGGCGGCGGCGTGCGGGCCGCGGGGCCGGTCCCGCTCCAAACTCCCGCCGCCGGGCGCCCTGCCCGCGATTCCGACCCCCTCTCCATCGTCCGCGGGGGTAGACTCCTGACATGCCGTCCGGCGCCCGCTCCGCCCTTTCCCGCGCGCTGCGCCGGCTGCCGCTGGCGGCCCGGGCCCGGGGCGTGCGCTTCCGCCCCTGGCGGGGGCCCGCCGAGGAGGCCGCCGGGTTCCGGCTCTTCGCCGGTCTGTGGACCTCGCGGGTGCCGGGCTTCGAGGCCGTGACCGGAGCCGATCCGCTCTTCGAGGACCCCCGGGTGGACTGGGCGGCGGCCGCCCTGGGCGGGGTCGGTCAGCGCTCGGTGCTCGAGCTGGGACCGCTCGAGGGCGCCCACACGGCTCGCCTCGAGGCTCTCGGCGCCCGGGTGACCGCGGTCGAGGCCGACACCGGGGCGTTCCTGCGCTCCCTGGTGGTCAAGAACGCGCTCGGCCTCAAGGCGAGCTTCCTGCTCGGCGATGCGCTCGGTCACCTCGAGGGCTGTGACGCGCGCTACGACCTGGTCTTCGCCTCCGGTGTGCTCTACCACATGGCCGACCCGCTCGCCCTGCTGCGGGCGATCGCCCGCGTGACCGGCCGCCTCTACCTGTGGACCCACGTCTTCGACCGCGACGCCGCCGCCGCCCGGCGCCTGCACTTCCCGTCCCTCGACGGCACCCCGGTCGAGCGCGACGGGCTCACGGTCACCTACCACCGCCGCCGCTACCTGCCGCTGCGCTGGGGTGGTTTCTGCGGCGGCACCGGACCCTGGGCCTCGTGGCTGAGCCGCGACGACCTCGAGCGCGCCCTCGAGCACTATGGTCTCGAGGTGGTCGCGGTCGGCCACGAGACCGCCGACCACCCCCACGGGCCCTGCCTCAGCCTGGCCGCGGTCCGCGCACCGGGGGCTCCCCCGCCCTTCCCAGGATGAACCACAGAGACGCGGAGACACAGACGAGCGGGTTTCCGGAGCCGCGCTCTTTCCGGACCGTCCGAGACGAAGAGAGCAAGCACGGCGGCTGCCCTCGGCAGCCGTCGGGACCCTACCGGCGGTGACCGTCCCTGTCGTGCCTCTGTGCCTCCGTGTCTCTGTGGTATCTCACGCGCGGTCCGGGACCGAGTCGACAGCTCGACCGACCGCCTTCCTGGCGGCGAGGTAGGCGGTCCGGCGGGCGGGTCGGGCCACGGCGCGGGCGGCCAGCGCGAGACGCAGCACCGCGACGATCTTCCCTGCCTGCCCGGGGTGGTGGCGGTGGGCGTAGCGGACCAGGTTGCGGTGGTAGCCGGTCAGAAAGGCCTCGTCGCTCAGCGACGCCACGCTCGAGCCGCCGAGGTGGCGGATCCTCGCGTCGGGAATGACCACAAAGCCGCGCCCGGCCCGGTGGGCGAGCCGGGCGCAGAGGTCGACGTCCTCCCACCAGGCGGGCGCGAACTCGGCGTCGAGCCCGCCGAGCTCGTCCCACACCGAGCGACGCAGCAACCAGGCCGCGGCAGCCGGCTGCGGCACCGGCGCCGGCTCGGACGGCGCGGTCGTGAACGCCGCCGCCCCCGGCAGGCCGAGCGCGAGCCGCAGGGCCGACGGCAGCCGCCGCAGCTGCCAACGGTGCTGGGAGCGGCCGTCCGGTCCAATCAGCAGAGGCACGGTTCCCGGAATGCCCGGGTCCGCCTCGAGCGGGGCCGCGAGGCGATCGAGCGACCCGGCCTCGAGCTCGGTGTCGGGGTTGAGCAGCAGCACCGCCCGCGCGCCCGAAGCGGCGACGCCGGCGTTGGCCGCGGCGGCGAAGCCGCGGTTCGACTCCAGCCCGAGCAGCCGCACCGAGGGAAAGCGCGCGGCCAGCGCTTCGCCGCCGCCGTCGCCCGAGCCCGAGTCGACCAGAACGACCTCGGCGAGCCGCTCGCCGCCGTTCCACAGCACCGACCCGAGGCAGCGCGCGACCTCCTCGCCGCCGCGCCAGCGGACCACCACCGCCGCGATTGCGGTCACCTCCGGGCCTCCCGGGCGAGGCCGGCGAGACGCAACGCCGCCCGCAGCGCGGCCGGGAGCAGCGCCCCACGGGGGCCCCGGGGAAGGGTCGGAAGTGCCTCCACCAGCGGCGCCGCCACCCGCTGCCAACGCCACCGGTCGCGGTCGCCGGCGAGCCGCTCGCGGACCCGGCGTTGCTCGCGCTCACCGAGCAGGAGCTCGAGCGCCGCGGCGGTGGCTCGGGCGTCCGCCACCGGAACCACCCCGCCCCAGCCGCCCCGGCGCACCAGGGTGGCCACCTCACCGCCGTCGCTGACCAGCAGCGGCACGCCCGCCCACAGCGCGTCGAGCGCCCGGGTGCGGAAGGACAGCCGGGTCTCCTCGCCGTCACGGTGCAGGACCGCGACCAGCGACGCCCGGAGCAGCACGCGGTGGCGCTCGCCGTAGGGCACCCAGCGCTCCAGGCCGACCACCTGGGGGGGTGCGAGGCCGTGCCGGGCCGCCGCCGCCGCCAGTGCCGGCGGGTCGAGCGGACGCGTGCCGGCGCCGGGCCGGGCGGCGGTCGGCACCACGACGCTGACCGGCGCCCCGCCGAGCCGGGCGCGGGCCGCGAGCAGGGTCTCGAGATCCAGCCACGGCCAGGCGCCGCCCCACCACAGCACCACCGCCCACTCCCGCGGCACTCCGGGGATCGGCTCGATCTCGTCGGGCGGGTCGCGCTCCGGGATGCCGAACGGCACCTCGAGCACCGGCACGGTCGGCCTCCTGGCGAGCCGCTTCCGCCACCACCCGGCCTGCGCCTCGCCCGCGGCCAGCACCGCGTCGGCGCGGGCGGCGGCCAGGGGCAGGCGTGCCGCTGCGGTGCGCCGCCGCCGCCGAATGTGCTCGTCCTCGGGCATCGCGGCGAGCTCGGCCAGCAGCGGGGTGACCCCGTCCACCACCAGCCGGCGCCGGCCGACGAAGGCCCGCGGCGGCAGGCTCCACGGCGGCGCGACCACGGCCTCGGCCCAGCTCCAGGGTGGGCGGTCGACCACCTCCGGGCCGGTCGGGTCGGGCGGCGCGGAGCCGGGGGCGGCCGCGAGACGGACCTCGTGGTCCTCCCGCGCGAGCACCCGCGCCAGCTCCCAGGCCCGCAGCGCCGAGCCCGCCATGGTCGGGCCGACGAGATCGTCGGTGACCAGCAGGATCTTCACCGCGCCTCCACCCGGTCGAGGTGGAGGACCGAGCCGCCGGGCGAGGTCCATGCGAGCCGCAGGACGCTGCGCCCGAGCCCGGGTGGCGGGGGCAGGGCGACCTGACTCCACTCGGCCGCGGTGACCTCGAGGGGGCGCGCGGGGCCGCCGTCCCAGGACGCCTGCAGCCGGGCTTCCGGGTCGCGGTCGGCGACCCGGACCACCGCCGCGAGCTCCGCGCCCAGCGGCGGACGCCACGGCAGCTCGAGCGCGGAGCCGGGTTCGAGCCGCCAGCCGAGGATCCGCCCGGCGCGCCCCATGGTCCCGATCGGGGGTTCGACCGCGCCGCCGAAGGCCCGCACCTGGGGGTCCTCGGCCTCGACCCGCCACTCCCGGCCGCCTGCGGTCCACGCCGCCGTCAGGGCGACCGCGAGCACCATCGCAGCCGCTGCGACCCGGCGCGGCCGGCGCGCCCACCACCAGCAGGCCGCGACCAGCGCCGCCGGCACGAGCACGGTCGCCAGGTTGGGTCGCAGCAGCGACGGGAACAGGTTGCGACCGGCGCCGTCGAGAGCCCGGGACAGGCCGTCCGCGAACCACCAGCCCGGGTCGCCGCCGTGGTAGAGCGCGAGCGGGCGGGTGACGGCGACCCAGGCCAGGATCGCGGACGGGCCGACCAGCAGCCCGACCGCTCGCCGGCCGGCGGTCCGGCCGAGGGCTGCGGCGATCCCGAGCAGGGCGAGCGGCAGCAGCGGCACCAGGTAGCGGGCCGGCGGCGAGCCGCCGCCGAACCAGTCCGGGTGGTCGAAGAGGGCGACCACGGTGGCGGCGCCGCCGAGCACGAGCGCGCGCTCGCCGGCGCCGGCCCGCCGCCACACCAACGGCATCGCGGCCACGGCGAGCAGCCACAGCGGGGCCGAGAAGGCGAGCCCCCCGGCGGCATCCCAGGCCAGGCCCCAGACCACCCGGGCCGACTGGAGGGCATCGTCGGGCAGCAGCTGGGCGAGCCGGTTGCGCCCCAGCGGTCCGCCGAAGACCGCCGCCACGGCCAGCGCGGCGGCTGCCAGTGCCCCGCCGGCGAGCAGCAGGCCGCGCCCCCGGCCCCGCAGTGCCGCGGCCGCTGCCAGCGGGAGGGTGACCAGCCCGAGACGCACCTTGACCACCACCGCGACCGCGGCAGCGGCGGCGGCGGCGACCACCCGGCCGCGGGCCGCTGCCTCGAGCCCGAGGCCGACCAGCAGCACCCCGGCCGCCGCCGGCCAGATCTGGCTGGCGAAGGTGACCGCCGGGTAGCTCGCGGCCACCAGGGCCCAGGCGAGGGTGCTCGGTCGGCGGCCGAGCCCGATCGCCTCGGCGCGGCGGGCGGCGAGGGCCGCGCCGCCGGCCACCATCAGGGCGATCAGGACCAGCGCCCCCGGGTGACCGCCGGCGAGGTATCCCGGCAGCAGGGCGAGCGCCAGGCCGGGAGAGTGGATCAGGGTGTCACCGTGTGCCAGGTAGACCGCTTCCGACGGCTCGGCAGGGTCGAAGTTGTTCGCCGGCGCGAGGTCGTGGTCCTGGGCCAGGCTCTGGAGCAGCTCGAGGTGGTAGACCTCGTCGCCGGCGGGGTGGCGCAGGAGCGGCTGGGCGAGGGCCAACGGGACCAGGAGGGCGGCGCCGGCGAAGAAACGGCGTCGCCCGAACGCGGGCAGGGCGCTCCACGCCGCGCACGCCGCCACCGCCAGCGCGAGGTCGGCGACCCCGCGGTGGGCGGTCAGGGCGAGGGGCTCGACGCCGCATCCGGCGGCGACCCCGGCCGCGATCACCAGGCCGGTCCCGAGCGCGAGGGGACCGTCCCGTCCGCGGCTGCCGGCGAGGTGAGCGAGCGCGAGCAAGACCAGGGCGCCGCCGAGCAGGCCGGTGAGCCGCCGCCGCCGGTTTTCCCAGGCGGCGAGGTCCTCGGTCCGGATCACCACCGGGACCGCCGCCTCCACGGTCAGCGGCTGCGCGACGCGGCGCACTGCCAGACCGCGTCGGTGACCGCCGGCCTCCCGCCCCCGTCCCGCGACCATCGTGATCGTGTGCCGGGTCGATCCGGAGACGGTCGGCAGGTCGTGGCCGGCCCGCAGCGGGGCGAGCCCGCCGACCGCCACCAGCGACGCACCGTCCGCGGCCGGCGTCGACCCGGTGTGGGCGGCGAGCAGAGCCCACCCACCTCCCGCCGGGGCGGGCAGCTCGAGGCGCTCACCCGCCGCGAGGCTGCGGTCGATCCCCTCCACCGGGACGGTCCAGGCGAGGCCTGCGAGCGGCAGCACCCAGGCCAGGCGGGCGGCGCGCCGTCCGAGAAGCGACAGCGCGAGGGCGACGGTCCAGGCGACCAGAAGCGGCGCCGGCCGAACCGCAACCAGCGCCGCGGCATCCCAGGGTGCGAGCAGCAGCAGCGCCGCTGCGGCGCCGCAGGTCCACGGCAGGGTGGCGGCGGCCGCCGCGTCGACTCGCCGTCCGGAGGGCAGCACCAGCAGCCAGGCCGCGGCGGCCGCCGCCGCCGACCAGGGACCGCCGCCGACCACCGTCAGCGACGCGAGGGCGACCGCCAGCCCGACCAGCGGGGCCGTCCCGGCGGCCGCCAGCCCGAGCACGGCGGCGGGCAGCAGCAGCGGCAACGCGGTCGGCGCCAGGGGCAGCGCGGCCTGAAGGGGCTCCCAGGCGGGTGCGTGGAGCAGGGTCACGCCGTGCGGAAGCCGCCACCAGGCCAGGGCGGCGGCGGGCGCCAGAGCCGCGAGCAGTGCCGCCCGCCGGGCCGTGACCGCGGCGGCGGCGATCGAGCCTGCAGCGAGGGCGAGGCCGGCCGGTGGGACCGCGGCGGCCGCGACGGAGAGCACCGCCGCGACCAGCGGCTGGCGGCGTCCGAGCAGCACACGGATAGCTGCGACCAGGGGCGGCAGCAGCCAGGCCGCGGTGTGGCCCGGACCGAGGGCGGCACCGACCGCGGCGACGGTCGCCGCCGCCAGGGCCGGCGCCATGGTCTCGGCCAGCAGCCGGCCGGTGAGACCGGCGGCGAGAGCCACCGCCGCCGCCTTGGCGCCCCACCATGGGGCGCCCTCGAGGCCGGGCAGCAGCAGCAGACCGACCCCGAGCCCGACGACCCCTGCGATCCGCCGGCGGACAACGGGCGGGGCGGAGGGCCACACCGCCGCAACCCCCAGCGCACCCGCCGCGGCGGGAACCGCGAGCGCCAGCAGGTCCCTCTGCCAGGGGGCGTCGGCGAGCAGCCAGGCGATTCCGCCGCCGGCGAGAAGCAGCTCGGCGACCCGCCCGGCGATTCCGCCGCGGTTCGTGGCGAGCGCCCGGCACAGGCCCGGCCCGACCGCCGCCAGCAGCGCCGAGCAGGCGGCGACCTCGAGCCCGGTGCGACCGACGCGGACCGACACCAGTGCGAGCACCGCCCAGGCGGCGGGCGCCGCCCACACCGTGAGATCTCGCCTCGAGCCGGACATGGCGCGAGTATAGACGGCGGTGCTCGCCAGACCGCGACCTCGAGCCCTGTCCACTCGGCCGGTCCCGGCCGCGTCCGGCACACCCACCGCGCTTCACTCGCCTCGGGCCCCGGAGGACCGCACGCCGAAACCTGAGGTCGGTGGCTGCCTCCCTCCCGGAATACCCCTACAATGGCGCCGTGCCGATGCGTCTGGCGCTCGACGCGCGCAAGCTCACGGACTTCGGGATCGGGACCTACCTGACGGCGCTCATGCGCGGCTTGGCGAAACGACCCGAGGTCCAGCTCACCCTCCTGGTGCGGGACGGTCACGAGGAACGCGCCGCCGCGCTCGCGCCCGGTGCCCACCTGATCAGGGTCGGTGCGTCCGGCTACACGGTCTCCGAGCACTTCGCGATCCCGGCGGCGCTGTGGCGGGAGCGGGTCGATCTGGTCCACGTGCCGCACTACGTCCTGCCGCCGCTGCTGCCGGCGCCGGCGGTGGTCACGGTGCACGACGTGATCCAGCTCTTCTACCCGCCCGAGAAGCGTCGCCGGATCGCGCTCTACTACCTCCGTCTGATGATGCGGCAGTCGCTCCGCCGGTCGCGGCGGGTGATCACCGTGTCACGGTCGTCGCGTCACGACCTGATCCGGCTCTTCCACGCCGACCCGAGCCGGCTGGCGGTGGTGCAGAACGGGGTCGACGGGGGGCTCGCAGAACGCCCACCGGCCGACGCCCTGGACGCGCTCAAGGCGCGCTACGGGCTCCGGGCGCCGCTCATCCTGGTGGTCGGCAACGACAAGCGGCACAAGAACCTCGACGTCGTGCTCCGGGCCTGGCATCTGGCGGTGCGCCGCCACCGCGTGCCCGGCCAGCTGATACTGGTCGGCGGTCCGGCCCCGGACGGCCAGCTGGCGGCGCGCGCGGCGCGGCTCGGCCTCGGCGACAAGGTGCGCTGTCTCGGCAGGGTCTCGTTCGACGAGCTCCACGGCCTCTATCACCTCGCCTCCGAGCTGCTGCACGTCGCCCTCTACGAGGGCTTCGGCCTGCCGGTGCTGGAGGCGATGCGGGCCGGCCTGCCGGTGATCACCTCGAACCTGGGGGCGATGCGGGAGGTCGGCGAAGGCGCCGCCCGGCTGGTGAACCCGCTCGACGTCGAGGAGATCGCGACCGCCCTCGAGCGGGTGCTGGTCGACGATCCCCTGCGCCGGAGGATGGTCGAGGCCGGCCGGCGCCGGGCCGAGAATCTCAGCTGGGACAAAGCCGTGGAGGGTACACTGCAGGTCTACCGGCAGGCCCTCGGGGAGGCGACGCTGTGAGAGTCGCGCTGGTGCACGACTGGATGACCGGGATGCGGGGCGGGGAGTGGGTGCTGGACGAGATCGCGAGGATCTTCCCGGAGGCTCCGATCTACACCCTGGTCCACCGCCGGGGCGCCGTCACCCCCGATCTCGAGGGCCACCCGATCGTCACCTCCTGGCTGCAGAAGTTCTCCTTCGGCGGTCGCCGGTGGCGTCACCTGCTGCCGTTGATGCCGCCGGCGATCGAGAGCTTCACCTTTCCCGGCGCCGACCTCGTGATCTCGACCAGCCACTGCGTCGCCAAGGGCGTGATCCCACCCCCGGGGGCGTTCCACCTCAGCTACATCCACACCCCGATGCGCTACGCCTGGGACCAGCGCGGGCTCTACCTGGACCGGATGCCCCGGCTGGTGGCGCCGTTCGCCGAGATCTGGCTCAACGGGCTGCGCCAGTGGGACATGGTGTCGTCGGCCCGGGTCGACCGGCTGATCGCAAACTCGCGACTGGTGGCGTGGCGGATCAAGCACTACTGGAACCGCGGCGCGGAGATCATCCCGCCCCCGGTCGACACCGACTTCTTCACCCCCGGCGGGGAGCGCGGCGACCGGCTGCTGACGGTCGCGGCTCTGGTTCCGTACAAGAGGGTGGAGGTGGCGATCGCGGTGGCCAGGCGGCTGGGGCGGCCGCTCGACGTCGTCGGGACCGGCCCGCGGATGAACTCGCTCCGTCGCGAGGCGGGCGACGACGTGCGCCTGATCGGCTGGGTCGAGCGCGATCGGCTGCGCGAGCTCTACCGCCGGGCCGCTGCGTTCATCGTGCCGAACATCGAGGACTTCGGCATGGTCACGGTCGAGGCATTGGCCTGCGGCACCCCGGCGGTCGGCCTGGCGGCCTCGGGTACCGCCGACATCGTGCGCCCCGGGGTCGAGGGCGAGCTCGCCATCGAGCCCACCGTCGAGGCCCTCGCCGAAGCGACCCGACGGGCCCTCGACCGGGAGTGGGATCCAGCGGCGCTGCGCCACCGGGCGCTGGCGTTCTCTCGCGAGCGGTTCATCACCCGTTTCCGGTTCACCCTCGACCGGCTGGGGGTCTACGGGATGCGGGCATGATCCAGCGCCGGCGGCAGATCCAGACCTTCCTCCAGCTCGTCGGTGATGTCGCGGCCACCGCGGCGGCGCTGCTCGCCGCCTACTGGCTGCGCTTCGACGTCGAGATGGTGCAGGTCACCAAGGGGGTGCCGCCGCTCGAGCCCTACCTGTACCTGATTCCGGTCACCACCGTGCTGTGGCCGGTGGTGTTCTACTTCCAGGGCCTCTACCAGCGCCGCCGCGCGCGGGTGCCGATCGACGAGCTGGTACGGGTCCTGATCGCGGTCGCGCTGGCCACGGTGCTGCTCACCGCCGGGCTCACCTTCTACCGTGAGTTCTCGTACTCCCGGGCGGTGCTCGCGATCTTCGCCGGGCTCGACGTCGCACTGGTCAGCCTCTCCCGGTGGGCGGTGGCGGCGCTGCTGGCCCGCATCCGGCGCTCCGGAGGCAACCTGCAGCACGTGCTGATCGTCGGCGCCGGGGAGCTCGGACGAGAGGTCGCCGACCGGCTCGGCGCCCACCGCGAGTACGGCTTCCGGGTGGTCGGCTTTCTCGACGACGACCCCGGCAAGCAGGGTCGTCGGCTGTCCGATCTCGCGGTGCTCGGCACCACCCACGACCTCGAGCGGGTGGTGGCGGAGAACGCGGTCGACCAGGTCATCCTCGCGCTGCCCTTGGCCGCGCACCACCGCACGGTGCAGCTCATCAAACGCGCCGGCCAGCTTCTGGTCGAGGTCAAGGTGGTCCCGGACCTGCTGCAGTACTACGCGCTGCGGGCCGGGGTCGAGGACCTCGACGGCCTGCCGGTGATCAACCTGACCCAGATCCCGCTCCAGGGCTGGAACCAGCTCGTCAAGCGCCTCTTCGACCTCGGGGCCGCCTCCTGCCTCGCCCTGCTCACGTCGCCGCTCTTCCCGCTCATCGCGTGGCTGATCCGGCGCGAGGACGGCGGTCCCGTGCTCTACTCCCAGGTTCGCATGGGGCTCGACGGACGCTCCTTCCGGCTCTACAAGTTCCGCTCGATGCGGCCCGACGCCGAGGCCGACGGACAGCCCCACTGGAGCCGCAACCGAGACCCCCGGGTGACCCGGGTCGGCGCCTTCCTGCGCCGGACCAATCTCGACGAGCTGCCGCAGCTGATCAACGTGCTCAAGGGCGACATGTCGCTGGTCGGGCCGCGGCCCGAGCGCCCCGAGTTCGTCGAGCGATTCCGCTCGCGCTACCCGGAGTACATGGCCCGCCACCGGGTGCGGTCAGGCGTCACCGGGTGGGCACAGGTCAACGGCCTGCGCGGCGACACGTCGATCCGTCAGCGGGTCGCCCACGACCTGTACTACATCGAGAACTGGACCCTCGCGCTCGACCTGAAGATCCTGTGGATGACCCTGCGCGTGGCATGGCGGGACCGCAAGTCGGCGCTCGCGTGAGTGCGGCTGGGGGCGGCTCGCCGACCTCTCGGGCTTCAGCTCACCCGGTACTCGTCGTCGCCCACGGGCTCCAGGCCGGCCGCCTGGCGCAGCACCGCGGCGGTGGCCGCCGCCGCCCGCTCCCAGTCGAAGCGGGCGGCGCGCTCACGGCCGCGGGCGATCAGACGGCTGCGGTGGCCGGGGTCGTCGAGCAGGGCGGCGATCGCCGACGCGATGCCGTGAGGGCTCGCGGGGTCGACATAGACCGCCGCCGGTCCGGCGACCTCCGGCATCGCCGACCTTCCCGAGGTGACGACCGCGGTGCCGCAGGCCATCGCCTCGACCAGGGGCAGACCGAAGCCCTCCAGCCACGACGGAAAGACGAGCGCGTCGGCGTGATGGTAGAGGCCTGGGAGGGCCTCGCGGTCGACGTAGTCCAGGTGCACGATCCGGTCGTGGACCGGCGACGACGCGAGGGCGGCTCGCAGGTCGTCGGTGTGCCATCCCCAGCCGCCGGCGAGCACCAGGGAGCCGGGGTAGCCCCATCCCACCAGCAGACGGAACGCCTCCAGGAGTCCGGCCACGTTCTTGCGCGGCTCCAGGGTCGAGACGAAGAGCAGGTAGCGCTCCGGCACGCCGGCAGGTCGCGGCGACTCGGCCGGCCCGGCGAAGGTGGGGTCGAGGCCCTCGTGGACGGTGTGGATCCGGCGGGGCGCGACGGCGAGGTGCTCGACCAGGTCGCGGGCAGTGGCGTCCGAGACCGAGATCAGCCGATCGGCGTGGAACAGGGTCTCCGGGAGGTGGTCGCGCAGCTCCTCGAGGGTCGAGGGCCGCACCGTCTCCGGCATCAGGTGGAACGCGAGATCGTGGACGGTGGCGACCAGCGATCGGCCGAAGGCCACCTGGGTGCGGTGGGCGAAGAAATTGGGGGCGAACAGCACCGCGTTGCCCTCCAGCGCGCGCAGCAGCGGCTCGAAGACGGTCCGCAGGAGAAAGAGCGCCGGAATCCGGAACCAGCCCGGCCAGGGCGGCAGGTGGTGGACCCGGAGCCGCATTCGCCGGCTGCCCGGGACCCGCACCGGGAGGTGCTCGCCGGCGTCCAGGAAGCTGTAGCCGTAGAGGTGGTACTCGAGCCCGTCGTCGCGGCGGTCGAGGATTTGGAGCAGGTTCCACTCGTACCAGCCGACACCGGTCAGAGGGTAGAAGAACGGGAACACGTCGACCGCCACCGCGGCGACCCCTTCCCCGGCCACGAACCGACGGGTGAACCGCCGCCATCGGCCGCGCAGGGTGCCCGCGAGGTCACGCGCCAGATGACCGAGGAAGCGCGCCGTGGCGTACACTGACCCTCCCATGACCGGCTCACATGGTAGCTCAGGAGGGGCCGGACGGCCGTGTGACCGCGGGGGTCCGGGGTGAGAATCGGGGTGGTCGGCGTCGAGCTCGAGGGCCAGCGGACCGGGGTCGGCCGGTACCTCGAGGAGCTCCTGGCGGGAGTGTGCGAGAGCGATCTCGACTGGCAGTGGCTGGTCTACCTGCGCGAGCCGAGCCTGCCGGGGCTTTTCGAGGATCCGCGGATCCACCCGGTCCTGGTCCCGGGCCGCAGGAGCGCGGTCGCGTGGGAGCAGCTCGACCTCCCGGCCGCCCTCGACCGGTCGCCGGTCGACCTTCTGTTCTCCCCAGCGTACTCGCTGCCGCTGGCGGTCTCGGTCCCGCGGGTCGTGACCCTGCACGATCTCTCCTTCGAGGTCAGGCCGAAGGACTTTCGGCCCCGGGAGCGATGGCGGCGCCGCCTGCTGGCGCGGCTGGCGTCGCGGCGGGCGGCAAGGGTGCTGGCCGACACCCGCTCGATCGGCGACCAGGTCGGACGGCTCTACGCGGTCGAGGCCGACCGGATCGGGGTGGTGCCGGCGCCCTTCGACCTCCGGCGCTGGGCCGACGCCGTGGTCGATCCGGCCTGGCTGCACAGGCTCGGGGTGCGGACCCCCTACCTGCTCTTCCTCGGCACGCTGCTCGACCGCCGGGGGCTGGGGCCGATGCTGGCGGCGGCGGCCGTCCTGCGTCGCGAGGATCCGGAGCTTCGCCTGGTGATCGCCGGCAGGGTCGGGCTCGCCGGCGGCGACGGGCTCGAGGGCCGGATCGCCGAGGCCGGGCTCGCAGGCGCCGTCGACCGGCTCGGTTGGGTCGAGGAGGCGGCTCTTCCGGCCCTCTACCGGCACGCCGAGGCGACCCTCTACCTGTCGGCTTATGAGGGCTTCGGTCTGCCCCCGCTGGAATCGCTCGCGTGCGGTACTCCGGCGGTGGTGATGCCCGGCCTCGCCCTCGACGAGCTGTGGCCCGAGTACCCGTTCCGGGTCGCCGGCGCCGACCCCGGTGCGGTGGCCGCGACGGTCGTCCGGGCGCGGGTGGCCGATCGCTCGACGGTGGCCGAGGAGGCCGGCGGGAGGTTCGCTCCGCTCGCCCGGCGAGCGGTGGTCGGGCGTCTCGCCGCCGAGCTCGAACGGGCGGTGGCGCCGTGATCTCGGCAGTGGTGGTGAGCCATTCGAGCGCGTCGACGCTCGAACGCTGCCTCGCGAGTCTTCCGTCCGATGTCGAGATCGTGGTCGTGGACACCAACTCGACCGACGGCTCCCCGGAGCTGGTGGCCAGCGGGTGGCCTGACGCCCGGCTTCTCCGGCTGGCGGAGAATGTCGGCTTCGGGGCTGCGGCAAACCGGGGCGCCGAGCTCGCCGCCGGCGACCTGCTGCTGCTGGTCAACCCCGACGCCTGGCTGGTCGGGGACGCCCTCGAACGCATGGCCCGGCGGCTCGAGCGCGACCCGGAGGTGGCGGCGGTCGCCCCTCGGCTCGCCTACCCCGATGGACGGCCCCAGTGGTCGTGGTCGCCGGACCGCGGCCTGATCGGCGAGGCGCTGCAGAAGGCGGCCAACCCCTGCGAGCGCCTGCCCGGGGTCCACCAGGCGGTGGAGGCGGTGCTGCGGGTGGTGGCGGGCCCGGGCTGGTTCACCGCCGCGTGCATGCTGCTGCGGCGAGAGGCGTTCGACGGGGTGGGCGGCTTCGACGAGGGCTACAAGCTCTACTTCGAGGACGCCGACCTGGCCCTGCGTCTGCGCGCGGCCGGCTGGCGTCTGACCCGCGAACGCGCGGCGCGGGCGGTCCACCTGCGCGGCGGCTCGGCGGTTCCGGAGGAGGTGGAGGCCGAGTACCGGCGCTCCCAGCTGCGCTACTATCGCCGCCACCGGCCGGCCTGGGAGGTGCGGGCCCTGCTCGCGCTCCTGCGACGCCGGTACCGCCGCGGCCCGATCGCGGAATGGCTCGCGGGGGAGCCGGGACCGGGCTGACATCCAGGAGGTGGGATGGACGTGTGGCTCGTCAAGGCCGTGCTGGCGGTCCTGCTGGTGAGCGCCGCCGGGCTCGGTGTGATTCGCCTGCTGCGGGCGTCGCGGGAGGGGCGACCGGCCGAGCTGGCTCGGCTGCGCCGCCGTGTCGAGCGTGCGCGGCTGCGGGTCCGGGTCTGCCGCTGGAAGGATCGGGTGCCGAGCACGACCGCCGAGACCCTGATCGCCCGGCTCGACGAGCTCGGCCGCGACCTCGCCCGGACGGCGGAGTGAAGCCGATGGCCGCCGCCGTCTGGGGCTACGACCTGTCCAAGGTTCTGGGGGTGCCGGACGGGATCGGCACCTACTCCCGCCTGCTGCTCGACGCCCTGGTGGCCGCGGCGCCAGCCGACCGTTTCCGCCTTTACGATCTGAGGTCGCCGGTGGTGGACCGGGCCCGGCTCGCCGAGGTCCTGCCCGCGCTTCCCGGGGACCGGGTGGAGGTGGTCGATGGCGCGGGTCCCTCCCGCGGCGAGGTGGACGGGTTCCTGAGCCCGGCCTTCAAGGCTCCGCCGCGCTTCGGCGGACCTCTGGTCTTCACCGTTCACGACGTGACCTTCGTCTCCCACGCCCGTTTCCACCTGCCGTGGAACCGGGTCGAGGTGCTCACCGAGACGGTGGCCGCGATCTGCGCCGGCGCCACCCTGCTGGCGGTGTCGGCCGCGACCCGGGACGAGACGGTCGAGTGGCTCGGAGTCGACCCGGATCGCATCGCGGTGGTGCACTCCGCCGCCGATCCCGCCTTCCGCCCGCCCGCCGATCCTGCCGCACGGCCGGCGGTGCTCGACCGTCTCGGAGTGAGCCGACCCTACCTGCTCACCGTGGGCTCGATCGAGCCGCGCAAGAACCTCGCCGGGCTGCTCGAGGCGTTCGCCGCGCTCCCCGCGGCGGTGCGCGACGCCCACGCCCTGGTGGTGGTCGGAGCCGCCGGCTGGCTCAACCAGTCGATCCACGCCCGCCTCGCGGAGCTCGCCGGCCGGCTCGAGGTGGTCTTCGCCGGCGCCGTCGACCTCACGGAGCTGGTCGCGCTCTACGGCGCAGCCCGCGCTTTCGCCTACCCGTCGTTCGCCGAGGGCTTCGGCTTCCCGGTGCTCGAGGCGATGGCGTGCGGCACGCCGGTGGTGACCTCGAGCACGACCTCGCTGCCCGAGATCGCCGGCGACGCCGCCGAGCTGGTCGAACCCAGCGACACCGGAGCGCTCGCGGCCGCGATCGAGCGCCTGCTGGTCGACGACGCGCGGCGGTGCGAGCTCGCCAGCCGAGGGATCGAGCGGGTGCGGAGCTTCTCGTGGTCGCGGACCGCACACGGCACGCTCGAGCTGCTGCGGGCCGCGGCCGGCCGCCTTTCGGAGCCCTCATGAGCGAGCTCGCAGCCTGCACCATCGTCTCGGCCAACTACCTGCCGTTCGCCCGGGTGCTGGCCAGATCCTTCCGCGACGCACACCCTGGCGCACGCTTCTTCACCCTGCTGGTCGACCGGGTCGAAGACCGTTTCGACCCGACCCGGGAGCCCTTCGAGCTGATCCAGGTCGAACAGCTCGAGATTCCCGAGCTGGCGCCTTTTCTGTTCAAGTACACGGTGCTCGAGGCCAACACCGCGGTCAAGCCGTGGTTCCTCGAGCACCTCTTCGACCGCCACGGGGTCGAGCGGCTGCTCTACCTGGATCCCGACATCCGCGTCTATGAGCCGCTGGACGCGCTGTTCGAGCGGCTGGCGAGCGCACCGATCGTGCTCCTCCCCCACCTGACCTCGCCGCTCGACGGCCCCGGGCTGCCGGACGAGCTCACCATCATGCGCTCCGGGACCTACAACCTCGGCTTCCTGGGGGTGGCCGACGTGCCCGCGGCCCGGGAGTTCCTGCGCTGGTGGCGGGACCGGACCTACGACCAGTGCGTGGTGCGGCTCGCCGACGGGCTGTTCGTCGACCAGAAGTGGGTCGACCTGGTGCCGGGGCTGTGGGCCGACGTCGCCGTGGTCCGGGACCCCGGGTACGACGTCGCCTACTGGAACCTCAACGCCCGTCGGGTGACCACCGACCCCGAGCCCCGGGTCGACGGCGAGCCGCTCTACTTCTTCCACTTCTCCGGGCTCGACCCCGAGCACCCGAAGCGCATCTCCAAGTACCAGGACCGGCTCCGCTGGAACGACCTCGGCGGCGCCCGCGAGCTCTACCTCGACTACGCCGGACGCGTGCTCGAAGCGGGCTGGCGGTCGACCCGGAGCTGGCGCTACGCGTTCCGGGACTTCGACAACGGCGTCCGCGTTCCGGACCTGGCCCGCCGGCTCTTCCTCGACCTCGGCCCGGGCCGGTCCGCCTTCGGCAACCCGTTCGAGACCGCCGGTGCGGGCTCGTACTGGTCCTGGCTCAACGCGCCGGTGCGCCGGGGCCCGGCGCCCCACCTGACCAGAATCCTGGCTGCCGCACACGCCAGCCGGCCCGACCTGGTGGCCGCGTTCCCCGATCCGGCCGGGGCCGAGCTCGCCGCCTTCGCGGAGTGGCTCGAGGCGCACGCCCGCGAGGACTTCGGGATCGAGCAGGGGTTGCTCGGGCCGGTTCGGGGGGCGCTCGCCCCTGGCCTGGCGGCGAGCTCGGCGCGGCGGGTACGGGTGTCCGCAGCGGCTGCTCGGACCGGCACCGTCACCGCCGCGAAGGAGGCGGTCAAGGGCCTGCTCGGACCGAGGCTGACCGGCGTCGTCAAGCGGCGCCTGCGACGGTATCGCGAGCCGTCCGTGGTTCCGCCCCCGCCGACCCCCGCCCCGGCGGGCTTCGGGGTCAACCTCGCCGGCTACATCCGGACCGAGTCCGGGGTCGGGCAGGGGCTGCGGTTCCTGATCGGCGCCTTCGAACGGGCGGGCATTCCCCACGTTCTCGCCGATCTCAGCTTCAACGTCAGGTCGCGGCGGGGCGACGCCAGCTTCACCCGATTCTCCGACCGTTTCGAGCACCAGGTCTCGGTGTTCGCGGTCAACGCCGACCAGGTCCCGGAGATGGTGCCGGCGGTCGGCCCGGAGCGCCTCGCCGGCCGCTACAACATCGGCTACTGGGCGTGGGAGCTGGACCCCTTTCCCGACCACTGGCGGGCTTCGTTCGAGCCGTTCCGCGAGATCTGGACCCCGAGCCGGTTCTGCGTCGACGTGATCGGCGCGATCTCGCCGATCCCGGTCCGCCGGGTGCCGCACGCGGTCTCGGTGGAGGCCAGCCCGAACGCGAGCCGCCGCCGTTTCGATCTCCCCGAGGATGCGTTCCTCGTGCTCTTCATGTTCGACTACATGAGCTTTGCCGAGCGCAAGAACCCTCGCGGGCTGGTGCAGGCCTTCCGGCGCGCGTTCGCCGGCCGTGACGACGTCGTCCTGGTGCTCAAGTCGATCAACGCCGGCTTCGACCCGCAGGCGGCGGCGGCACTCGCTGCCGAGGCCGAGGGTGCGAGGGTGATCCAGCTCGACCGCTATCTCGACCGGCAGGAGGTCGTCGACCTGGTGGCGGTGTGCGACGCCTACGCCTCCCTCCACCGGTCAGAAGGGTTCGGCCTCACCCTCGCCGAGGCGATGGCGCTCGGAAAGCCGGTGGTAGCCACCCACTGGTCGGGCAACGCGGACTTCATGACGCCCGCCAACAGCTTCCCCGTGGGCTACCGGCTGGTGACCCTGGAGCGGGACTTCGGGCCCTACGGCGCCGGCGGCCGATGGGCCGAGCCCGACCCGGATCATGCAGTCGAGCAGCTGCGGCGGGTGGTCGACGACCGTGAGCTCGCGGCGGCGGTCGGACACCGGGCGGCGGAGGATGTTCGATCCCAGATCGGCCCCGATGCGGTCGCCGCCCTGCTGCGGCGGAGGATCGCGACCATCGTCCGCGGGCTTCCACCACCCGATACACTGGGAGCATGAATCAGCCCGTCCTGGTCGAGACCCGCGGCTCCTCCCGCCTGCTCACCCTCAACGATCCCGAGCGCGCGAACCCGCTTTCGCCGCAGCTGATCGACGCCCTGACCGAGGCGCTCGAGCAGGCGGCGGCAGACGACGGGGTGCGCGCGGTGGTCCTCACCGGGGCCGGGAAACACTTCTCGGCCGGGGCCGATCTGGCCGCGCTCGAGCGGCTGGCGGCGGGCGGCGACCTCGCCGAGCAGCGCGCCGACTCCGCTCGGCTCGAGCACCTCTTCGCGCGCCTCGTCGGCCACCCCAAGCTGACCGTCGCGGCGGTCAACGGCGCCGCGGTGGCGGGGGGCTGCGGGCTCGCCGTCGCCTGCGACCTGGTGGTCGCCGAGCGCGACGCCCGCTTCGCCTACACCGAGGTGAAGATCGGCTTCGTTCCGGCGCTGGTGTCGACCTTCCTGACCCGGAGGGTGACCGGCCAGGTGGCGCGACGGCTGCTGCTCGACCCGGAGATGCTCACCGCCGAGCGTGCCTTCGACCTCGGCCTGGTGGACGACGTGGTGGTGGACCGGCGAGGGCTCGACCGGGCATTGGAGTGGGCCGAGGCGATCGCCCGCAAGGCCTCCCCGGCGGCCTTCGCGGCCACCAAGAGGCTGCTCAACGAGAGCTTCGGGCTCGGCTGGCGTGAGTCTCTGGCCCGCGCCGCCGAGATCAACGCGCGCCAGCGCCTGCACCCCGAGTGCATTCGCGGCGTGCGCACCTTCCTCGCCACCAAGGCCACCCCCGACTGGCTCGAGGAGGAGTAGCGGGCAGACCACCACGGCACCACGAGGTCTCTGAATCAGCTCGTGCGATGGCGTGGTGTGGTGGTGTCGTGGCGGCGAACCTGCGACGTCTGGAGCTGCCATGGGCCGCCGGGGAGGACGACCGCGGCGAGGAGACCGGGGCGGAGCTCGGTCTCGAGCAGGGTCCAGGGCCCGGATGCATCCGGGGGCCAGGAGGTCACTCGCAGCTCGCCGCCCTTCGCCGCCGCGAGCTCGATCGTGGCGAGCCCGCCGGCGACGCCGCTGCCGAGCGCTTTGAGCACCGCCTCTTTGGCGGTCCACAGGCGGAGAAAGGCGCGGGACCGATGATCGGCCTGCAGGCCGGCCAACCAGTCCGCCTCGGCCGGGGCGAAGCGCCGCTCGGCGATGCGCAGGGCGGAGCCCACCTCGCGTGCCGCCTCGAGGTCGATCCCGACCGTCACGGCCGGGGCCAGGGCGACGGCGACCACGTCGGCGGTGTGGGCCAGGTTGAACGCCGGCGCGCCGGGGGGCGTCGGGTCGAGCAACGGCTTGCCGTGGGCACCGAAGCTGAAGCGCAGCTCTCGGGGCGAGGCTGCGATGCGCGCTGCGAGGCAGCCGCGCAGCAGCACCCGCCCGGCGATGAAACGGTCGCGGACCGCCGCGTGTTTCAAGCCCGCGACCCGCTCCCGCTCACCCGCGGCAAGCAGCGCGAGCGGATCGGGCTCCCCCGCGAGCACCGCCGCCACCGTGCCCCACACCACCTCCACCGTCGCCATCCCCGGAGGGTACCACCCCACCGGGAGACCTCCGGACCGACCACCGAGACACCACGAGGACAGGGCGCGGGCGGTGTCCGCAGCTGAAGGTCGCGTCAGGTCGAGGCGGCGAAGACCGTTGTGAGTCGTGTGAGAGTCCGGGTCTCGGGGGACGGGGCGCGGGACCGGGTCGCGATGCCGACCACTGGCCTCACCCATCACCCTTGAGGCGCGACGCCCCGGCCCGCCCCCTGGCTGCCCGGCCTACTAGCCTGCCTGGTGCCTCGGTGTCTTGGCGGTGAGCCCGTCTCGCCCCTGCTCACTCCAGCTCGAGCCAGCTGGAACCAGATCGGGTGGTTGCTCCTTGTACCAGGTCAGGACCTCGCGGATCAGCGCCTTCTTGTCGGGCGGCATGACCGCGTCGTCGATCGCGTCGAAGTGGACCCGCATGCCGTCGTCGGCGAGGTACTCGAGGGCCTCGGAGGCACAGGGTCTGGAGCTCGTTGCGGATCCGGCCCGAGTCGGAGATCTTGACCGGCCGGGTGCGGTAGTCCTGCCCGGCGTAGAAGCGGTCGAGCAGCGGCGAGAAGACCAGCCGCATCTCCTCGAGCGGCTCCATCAGGCGCAGCGTGAGGGTCACCTCGAGGATGCCGTGCCGGGTGGCGGCGTGCGTGGTCGACCCGGTAGACGCCGGGCTTGACCTGCTCGACGCCCGCGGCCCCGGTGTAGGGATCGGGCAGCATGTAGCCGGCGAGCGCGAGCACGCGCCACCGCTTGGTCGGGAAAGAAGTCGTCGACGGTCAGGGTCCGCTTGCCGACCGGCAGCTCGGCCGCCGCGCGCCTGGCGCATGCTCTCCCGGTAGGCTTCGACGATCGGCCGGCGTCGAGCTCCTGGTCGACGGATGCGGACGAGCCGGTCGGCGAAGTCCGGCGACGTCGGGGTCGAGGCGCATGACGACCGCCTCGCGCTCCCACGAGACCTCGAACCTGGAGGAGAACAGCGCCATCGAGGTCTGCAGACCGAGGACCGGGTCGAGGCTCGCGGCCTGCATCGCCTCGGCCGAGGCGGCGTAGCCGTCGCAGATGAAGAGGTGCGGTGCGCCGTCGCGTCGCCGAGGAAGGTGCCGACCCGGAAGGTGGGCGCGTAGGTGCCCGACTCGGTGAAGGCCGCCATGCCGGTGCCGGGCACGTTCCAGCCGTCCTCGACGAGGTGGGCGCCGAGCTCGCGCCACTCCTGCCACAGCGATGCCGATGCGCGTGCTCGCGGGACGCGCCGCCGAGGGTCCAGACGTGGACGTTGCTCCGGCTCGATGTCCGGGTAGGCGGCCTGGATCGCCTCCATCACCAGGCTGCGCGGGGTCAGGTAGTCGATCAGGATCGAACGCTCCGCGGCCTGCTCGACCACCTGCTCGGGCAGCACCAGGGTGCCCGATGTAGCCCTCGTAGGGCTGGGCGACCTTGAGCGGCTGGTCGAAGAGGTGGAGCACGGTCATCGGTCCGGTTGCGCGATCCCTTGGCGAAGCGGGAGGTGTTCTCGAGCGTGTCGACCGCCGCGCCCCACACGGTGATGCCCGCCGCCTGCAGGTCGCGCCAGAAGTCGTCCCACCCGTAGCGGGGTCGTTGAGCAGCCGGTGGATCCGGTGGTCGACGAAGCGCGCCACCTGGGGGCGGGCGTAGACCCGGCCGAAGCCGAGCAGCGGGTTGGAGCCCATCTCCGGGGTCTCGCCCGCCTTCGGCATCAGGCCCTCGCCGAGGCAGACCATGACCGCGTGGTTCTCGGGCAGGCTGCGGGTCAGGTACCACAGTGCCTCGCTCAGGGCGCTAGGCCGAGACCGCGTCGGCGTCCTTCTTGACCCGGTTCACGCCCGCCTTGTCGAGCCCCTTGCCCTCGCCGTAGCGGCCGAACAGCCGGGTGCCGAGGGCGGTCACGGCGGTGGCCATGATGAACGCCTTCTCCAGGGATGGGCCGACGAAGGACAGGTGGTCGCCGTCGACCGGCCTGCAGCCAGCGCTCCTCGACGTCCTCGAGCCAGAGGTGGAAGCGGCCGAGGATCGAGCGGGTGTCGAAGGCCCACTGCGAGATCAGGTTCCGTCGCTGGATGTCCATCCGTCCTCCGGGCTCGGCGCCTCACTGTGCCCCCACTCTGCCACGCCTGCCACCGATTCTCAAGACGGGCGAACCGGCGGCCGGCCTGCACCTCAAGGGCACACCGCCGCCCGCCCACCCGCATGAAGAGAGGGAAAGGGGCATCGGCCTCTGGGTGAGAGCCGCCCTCCCGCCGAGCGGCCGGGGATACGATCCAGGAGACCGTCGGTCGCCTCGCGACCGGCTTCCCGCCAGCGTCAGGTGGGCGGATCGAGAATCGAAGGGCTCGTGAGCTCGTCCGTGCTCACGTGTCCGACTTCGTGCCTTTGGGTATCGGAGGCTTGCCGGACGGGTGGGATGGGGCGTCTACTCCGGCCGGGCGCCGGTCGCGAGCTCGGTGCGCCACCAGTTCAGCAGGTCGGCCAGGGTCCGGCCGAGTGGGATCTCGGGCCGCCAGCCGGTGGCGTCGGTCAGCCGATCGGGGCGCCCGGCGAGCGCGCGGATGTCGGCCGGTCGGGAGCGGCCGGGATCGGGTTGGATGACCACCGTCGCGCCGGAGTGGGCGAGCAGCAGGTCGAGCACCCGTCGGATGGTGACGGCGGACCCCGAGCAGACGTTGTAGACCGCGCCCGGCTCGCCGGCGGCGGCGGCCATCCACCAGGCCCGCACCACGTCCCGGACGTCGGTGAAGTCGCGCTCCACGTCGAGGTCGCCGGCCTCGATGCGCGGCGATCTGAGCGCGATCTCGATCTCGGCGATCTGACGCGCGAGGCCCGAGCAGACGAAGCGCGAGGGCTGGCGCGGGCCGGTGTGGTTGAACAGGCGCAGGCGAACGACGTCGAGCCCGCGGGCGGCGTGGTACTGGAAGCCGATCAGGTCCTGGGTCGCCTTGGACACGCCGTAGGGTGAGATCGGAGCGAGCGGCTCGTCCTCCCGGATCGGCTGCCGGTCGGGATCGACGCGGCCGTAGACCTCGGCCGACGACGCGATCACGACCCGTGCGTCCGGGGCGCCGCCCGCAATCGCCTCGAGCAGGTTGACCTGGGACAGGGCGTTGATCCTGAGCACGGCGGCCGGATCGGCCCACGAGCCGGCCACCGAGGTGGTGGCGGCGAGATGGAGGACCACGTCGGGCCGTGACTCGGCGACCGCTCGCTCGGCGGCGGCCGGCTCGGTGAGGTCGCCCTCGAGCACGGACACCGTCGGCGGAGCCCCGAGCCGCGGCGGGTCGAACCGCCCGGGAAGGTCGAGCAGCCACAGCGCGCACTCCGGATGATGGGCCGTCAAGTGCTCGACCAGGTGGCCGGCGACGAAGCCGGCGCCGCCGGTGATCAGGACCCGCACGCGCCTCCCAGGTACCGGCCGAGCGCGTCCTCCCAGGAGGGCAGCCGGCGACCGAGGAGCCCGGTGAGGCGTGTGGTGTCGAGCACCGAGTAGGCCGGGCGCGGGGCCGGCCGCGGGAACTCGGCGGTGGTCACCGCCCGCACCGGGATCGCGGCGCCCAGCCGGCGGACGATCTCGGTCGCCAGCCCGTGCCAGGTGGTGGCGCCGGTGTTGGCGACGTGGACGACGCCTCGCGCGCCGCGGTCGACCAGGTCGAGCAACGCCCCGGCGACATCGTCGCAGAACGTGGGGCAGCCGTGCTGGTCCGAGACCACACGGAGCTCGGTGGCGCCGGAGTCGAGCTGGGCCCGGATCGCACCGATGAAGTGCCGCCCCCCATGTCCGTAGAGCCAGGCGGTTCTCGCCACCAGGTGCTCGGGGGTGGAGGCCGCGAGGCGCTCACCCTCGAGCTTGGAACGTCCGTAGACCGAGGTCGGACCGACCGGGTCGTCCTCGCGGTAGGGCCGACCGGCGGAGCCTTCGAAGACGTAGTCGGTCGAGATGTGGACCAGGAGGGCGCCGAGCCCGCGGCAGGCGGCCGCGAGGTGGCCGACGGCGGCGCCGTTGACGGCCATGGCGCGGTCGGGATCGGTCTCGCAGGCGTCGACCTCGGTCCAGGCGGCGCAGTTGACCACCACCGCCGGGTGCAGCGCAGCGAAGGCGGCAGAGGTCGCGGCCGGGTCGGTGATGTCGAGGGTGTCGAGGTCGCGGCCCACGGCGGTGAGGCCGCGGGAGGCGGCCGCTGCGAGCACCGCACGGCCGAGCTGGCCGTAGCTCCCGGTCACCAACAGCTCGGGCATCCCGCGGATGGTAGCAGAGGTGGAATACCGTCAGGGCGGCGGACCATTATCGCGGGTGGCCGAAACGAAGGAGACCCGATGGCTCAGACCGTGCCCAAAGAGATCGCCCTCGCCGAACGGTCGGAGGTTCCGACGGTTGACGGCAACCCGATTCCCCGCACCGACGAGAAGGAGCGCGTGCAGCGAATGGCCGGGCACATGGCGGCGATCATGCGCGAGCTCAACCTCGACCTCGACGACGCCAACTTCATCCAGACTCCCGAGCGCGTGGCGAAGATGTACCTCGAGATGTTCCACGGGCTGTTCGAGGGCTCCGAGCCGAAGGTGACCACCTTCCCCAACGAGGAGGGCTACCACCACATGGTGATCGAGCGGGAGATCCCGTTCTACTCCATGTGCGCGCACCACTTCGTGCCGTTCTACGGCCATGCCCACATCGCCTACATCCCCGACGGTCAGATCGTGGGCCTGTCCAAGCTCCCTCGCATTCTCGAGTTCTACGCCAAACGACCGCAGCTCCAGGAGCGGCTGACGGAGCAGGTGGCGGAGTTCCTGTGGTCGCGACTCAAGCCGCTCGGGGTCATGGTGGTGGTGGAAGCCCGCCACCTCTGCGTCGAGATGCGGGGGGTGAAGAAGGCGGGTGCCCTCACCACCACGTCGGCGCTGCGAGGCTGCTTCGCCGACCGCAAGGTGCGCGAGGAGTTTCTCGCTCTGGTCCAGCGCCAGGTTGTCTGGTAGCGCCGAGCCGCCCGGGCCTACTCCAGCTCGCAGTAGACGTAGAGCTTGCGGGTGTCGAGCAGGGCCCGGCCGCGGATCGAGGTCCGGGTGGTGTCGTCCTTGGTCTTGCCGCTGGCGACCCGGGTCGCGGGGAGCTCGACCCGCTCGAGCGAGGTGCTCTGCTCATCCTCCAGCAGCAGGACCAACAGCACACGGGCGGTGCGGGACCCGGCGTTGCTGAAGGACCAGGTGATCTCGACGTCGGTCTCGCCCTCCTCCGAGATCGCCTCGGCCCGCCGCGGTGCGATCCGGATCAGGTCGATGAGCACGCCGTCGACGCTGACCTGGGGACGCAGCTCGTCGCCGATCCGGTACTCGAACTCGGCCTGGAAGGGGCTGGTCGCCTGCTCGACCTGCTGGGCGTCGAGCGTCGTCGCGCCGATGAGCGACACGGCCGTCAGGCCGAGAATGGAAAGCCCTCGCCACGTCCGTCCCATGAGCCCCTCGCGTTCCTGAGCTGAGATCCCTGAAGCCTGCGAACCTCGTCAGAGTATACACCGCGACCGGAGGCGGTCGGAAGACGAGGGGCGCGACGCCCCACGGCGTCGCGCCCCTGTCGAAGAACGGTCCTTCTGTCCGGGTTACGGCGCTGAGACCCGCATCCCCTTGTCGATCCGACCGGCATCCCCCGAGACCACGGAGCAGATCGACAGCTTCTCCTTGACGCTGGAGACCTGGAGCCGTGCGATCTCGGTCACCGACTCGTCGAGCACCTCGCCGGTGTCGGGGTCGCGGATGACCTCGGACGTCGCCGACGACGAAGGTCTGGCCGGGACCGACGCCCTCGCGCGAGCCGCGGTTGATGTAGACCTGGTCGTCCTTGACCAGGACCACGGTGCCGGTCCACTGGATCGATGGGCAGCTGGGCGGTGATGAAGTCCACCGCCTCGGCGCAGGCGGCCTCGACCGCCTT
Organism: uncultured Acidobacteriota bacterium; assembly: GCA_963714745.1. Lineage (GTDB taxonomy): Bacteria > Acidobacteriota > Thermoanaerobaculia > Thermoanaerobaculales > Sulfomarinibacteraceae > CAVQPK01. Next base: position 887,404 of record CAVQPK010000002.1, on the reverse strand, counting down.
GCCGACGTTGTCGTTCTTGAAGCCGCCGACGTCGCCGCCCCATCCGGCGCCCGAGTAGCCCAGGCTCATGCCCTTCTGGGTCGACTCGCCGACCACGCTGGTCGACGCCAGGACCTGGCCGGTGGTCGAGTCGACCACGTAGATGGTCGCGTTGACCTCACCCTTGCCGCCTTTGCCGCCGATCCGGAAGCCGCCCACCCGGACGCCGCCGCCGCCGCCCTTGGTGGAGTCCTGGACGTGGGTGATGGCGCCCTTGACCAGCAGCTGGGCCGGGGTCATCTGGCCGGTGGCCGGCGCCTTGTCCGCCGCCCGCCGTTCGGCCCGACGCGGCGAAGTCCTGCTCGTCCAGGGCCTCGATCCGCATGTCGCTTCTCTCCGAGGACGATGAACTTGCCGGTCTGGTTGAGCATGTCGGTCAGCACCGTGCCCCAGGCGTCGCCGATGTCCCACTGGCCGGCCAGCCGGCCTTGTTCTCGAACTCGGTCACGGTGATCGAGTAGCGCAGTCCGCCCTCCGCCGCCATTGCCGCGAGGGGAACCAGCAGCGCCACCACAGTCGCCACGATCTTCGTGTTCAGCTCTCATGCACTGCCTCCACGGGTCGTTGAGTTCGCCCACCATCGCTACACCGCCCGCTCAGCCCGGGTACCGCCCGGTGATGTAGTTGACCAGGTCCTGAATGTGGATCGCCTGGTCCCGCACCACCCAGCGGGTCAGGTCGCCGATCGAGACCATGCCGAGCAGCTTGCCCTCCTCCATCACCGGCAGGTGGCGGCAGCCGTTTCTCGGTCACCACCGCCATCGCCTCGTCGACGGTCGGCCCGGGCCGGACCGACACCGGCTCGGTGGTCATCACGTCGGAGACCGGGGTCGAGCCCGGGTCGAGCCCCTGGTCGACGCACTCGGGTGAGCACGTCGCGCTCGGTGAAGATGCCGAACACCGTCTCGCCGTCGGTCACCAGCAGGCAGCCGATGCGCTCCTGGTTCATCGCGACGCACCGCGTCGAGCACCGTGGTCGAGGGGGCCACCGAGTGGACGTGGGAGCCCTTCTGTTGGATCAGCTCGTTCAGTGTGTGGTGCATGGCCTTCCTCCATCGTTCCTATCTTGGGACCGGGCGGGGGTTCTTCGTCCTGAGCGCCGTTCTCAGTATAACCGAGGACCTGGAGGTCACAGGCGCGGTTGGGGGCTTGGGGCGGCTCCCGGAGGCCAGAGACCTCCAGGATTCCCGATGCGCTTCGCCTGTCGACGGTCCTCGTCTCGAGCATGTGCGGGACGAAAAGGGCGGCGGGAATTCCGCCGCCCTGACCGAAGCCCACGGCCGCGCTCTCAGCGGCCGAGAAACTGTGCCTTGAGCACGCACATCGCGGCCATGTTGACGATGTCGTTGACCTCGACCCCGCGCTGCAGCACGTGCACCGGCGCGCCGATGCCGGTGAGGATCGGGCCGATCGCCTCGACCTTGCCGAGCCGCCAGAGCAGCTTGTAGGCGATGTTGGCGGCCTCGAGGTCGGGGCAGACGAGGACGTTGGCGTCGCCCTGGATGGCCGAGAACGGGTAGGCCTCCGGCCGCGATCGTCGGCTCGACCGCGGTGTCGGCCTGCATCTCGCCGTCGATCACCAGCTCGGGCCAGCGCTCGCGCGCGATCTCGACCGCCGCTGCGGACCTTGGTGCTGCGCTCGGTCGAGGTTGGAGCCGAAGTTGGAGTACGAGAGCATCGCGATGCGCGGGCTCGACCGCGAAGTAGTCGGCGCGCGACCTCGGCGGCGCAGGAACGCGATCTCGGCCAGCTCCTCGGCCGATCGGGTCCTGGTTGACGGTGGTGTCGGCGATGAAGAGCATGCGGTCCTTGAACAGCAGCAGGTAGACCCCGGCGACGCGGCTGACGCCCTGGCCGGGTGCGGTGAACCTGGAGCGCCGGCCGGATGGTGTCCGGGTAGTGCATGGTGAGGCCCGAGATGAGGCCGTCGGCGTCCCCCTCGTGGACCATCATGTTGCCGAAGTAGACCGGGTCGTGCATGCGCTTGTGGCGCGTCCACGGGCGGTGACGCCCTTGCGCCAGCGCAGCTCGTGAATAAGCGCGTCGGCGTAGGTCTCGTGGCGAGCGTCCTGGCGCGGGTCGATGACCTCGACCGCGCCGCGGCGGCACCTCGTGCTCGATCAGCAGGCGCCTCGATCGTCGGCGGTCTCGCCGAGCAGGATCGGGTGGCAGATGCCCTCCTCGACCAGGATCTTGGCGGCGCGGACGATCTTCGTGCGCCTCGCCCTCGGGGAAGACGATCCGCTTCGGGGCCGTGCCTTGGCCTGGTCGAAGACGACGTGCATGACCTGGCGGGTTCGCGACAGCCGGTTCTCGAGCTCCCGGATGTACTCCTCGCTGGAGCTGTACGGGCTTGCGGGCGACGCCGGTCCGGATCGCCGCCTCGGCGACCGCCGGCGCCTCCCACAGCAGCACGCGGTAGTCGAACGGCTTCGGGATCAGGTACTCGCGACCGAACCTGAGCGGCTTGCCGCCGTAGGCGCGGATCACCGAGTCGGGGACGTCCTCCTTGGCGAGCGCGGCGAGCGCGTGGGCGGCGGCCAGCTTCATCTCCTCGTTGATCGTCGGTCGCGCGCGACGTCGAGCGCGCCGCGGAAGATGAACGGGAAGCCGAGCACGTTGTTGACCTGGTTCGGGTAGTCGGAGCGGCCGGTGGCCATGATCGCGTCGGCGCGGACCGCCGCCACCTCCTCGGGGGTGATCTCCGGGTCGGGGTTGGCCATCGCGAAGATGATCGGGTCCTTCGCCATCGTCGCGACCATCTCCTGGGTCAGCATGCCCTTGACCGAGACGCCGATGAAGACGTCGGCGCCGCGCATCGCGTCGGCGAGCGTGCGGGCCTCGGTCTCGACGCGCGAAGTACTCCTTGTAGGGGTTCATGCCCTCGGTGCGGCCGGTGTAGATCACGCCCTTGGTGTCGACCATCAGGAGGTTCTCCGGCTTGACGCCGAGCGACAGGTAGAACTTGGCGCAGGCGATGCCCGCGGCGCCGGCGCCGCAGAACACGACCTTGACCTCGTCGAGCTTCTTGCCCGACGACCTCGACAGGCGTTGAGCAGCGCCGCGCCGGAGATGATCGCGGTGCCGTGCTGGTCGTCGTGGAAGACGGGGATCGACATCGTGCGCTTGAGCTCCTCCTCGATCTCGAAGCACTCCGGCGCCTTGATGTCCTCGAGGTTGATGCCGCCGAAGGTCGGCTCGATCATCTGGCAGAAGCGGATGATCTCCTTCGGGTCGTGGGTGTCGACCTCGATGTCGAACACGTCGATGTCGGCGAAGCGCTTGAACAGGACGCCCTTGCCCTCCATCACCGGCTTGCCGGCGAGCGGCGCCGATGTCGCCGAGCCCGAGCACGGCGGTGCCGTTGGAGATCACCGCCACGAGGTTGCCCTTGTTGGTGTACTCGTAGGCCAGCTCGGCGTTCGCGGTCGATCTCGAGGCAGGGCTCGGCGACGCCGGGCGTGTAGGCCAGCGAGAGGTCGCGCTGGGTGGCGCACGGCTTGGTCGGCACGACCTCGGTCTTGCCGTGGCGTTTGCCGGTGTGGTACGCGAGGGCTTCGTCGCGGGTGATCTTCTTCATCTTTCTGTCTCCCCCGTGCATCGCTCGAGAAAGCGTTCACAAGCGTGCGGCGGCGACCATAGCTCCGGGACCGGCTTGAGGTCAACCGCCGGTCGATCTCCGCTCACGGTGGCGCGTCAGGCCGAGCTCGACCAGCTCGGCCACCAGCCCGGGGTAGGGTCGTCCGGTCACCTCCCACAGCCGCGGGTACATGGAGATCGAGGTGAAGCCGGGAATCGTGTTGACCTCGTTCACCCACAGCCGGCCGGTGGACCGCTCGAGGAACAGGTCGACGCGCGCCATGCCCTCGCAGCCGAGCCCACGATAGGCGTCGAGCGCGAGCGCCCGGGCCCGCTCGCTGTCGGCCTCGGTGAGCGGCGCCGGAGCGAGCAGCTGGGAGCCCGACTCGAGGTACTTGTCGGCGTAGTCGTAGAACTCGCGGCCGGGGATGACCTCGCCGGGCAGGGAGGCCCGCGGGGTGTCGTTGCCGAGCACCGCGACCTCGATCTCGCGCGCGTCGAGCCCGCGCTCGACCACCGCCAGCGTGTCGTGGGCGAGGGCCTCGTCGAGTGCGGCGCCGAGCCCCTCCCCGGCGGTGACCTTGCTCACACCCACCGACGAGCCCAGCCGTGCCGGTTTGACGAACAGCGGAAGGCCGAGTGCGAGGGCGGCGTCACGCAGGGGGGCGTGATCCCGCCGCCAGGCGTGGCGCGGGACCTCCACCCAGGGTGCGGTCGCCAGCCCGAGCTGGACCACCAGCCTCTTGGTGAGGGCCTTGTCCATGCACACCGCCGACGCCGCCACGCCGCAGCCAACGTAGGGCAGGCCGAGCACCTCGAGCATGCCCTGGATGGTGCCGTCCTCGCCCCAGGGGCCGTGCAGCACGGGGAACGCCGCGTCGATCGAATCCGTCGCCAGCCGGGGGTCGAGCCGGTGGCGACCCTCGAAGCGGACCACCCGGTCGGCTCGGTCGCCCGACTCGGCGAGCACCCTCGCGGCGACCTCGGGCTCAGCCCAGCGGCCGGAGCGGTCGATCGCCATGGGTACGATCTCGAACCGGCCTCCCGCCAACGCCCGAGCCACCGAGCGTGCCGACACCACGCTCACCTCATGCTCACCGGAGCGTCCGCCGAAGATCAGCGCCAGCCGCATTCCGCCTCCCGGGCCGGCCCCGCGGGCCGTGGTCTCCATCCTACTCTCGGGGTCGGCCGTGGCTGCAGTGGGGCGGGAAGGTGGCGCCGCCGGGGCAGTGCCCCGCGATCCAGTCGGGCAGCGCGTGCACCCCCGGGACCACCGCCAGGGCGCCGGCGTCGATCAGATCCGCCGCGTCCCCGGTGTCGACGGCGACTCCGACCACCGGGATGCCCGCGGCCTGCCCGGTCTCGACGTCCACCACCATGTCGCCGACCAGCAGCGCGTCCTCGGCGCCGAGCCCGAGCCTCGCCAGGGCGACCCGGACCATCGCCGGGTCGGGCTTGGGCGCGCCCGCGTCCTCGGGTCCCACCACGACGGGGATCCACTCGTCCCAGGCCAGGTGCGCGACCAGCCGACGGCTCCACCGGACCGGCTTGTTCGACACCACCGCGAGCCGAGTGCAGCGGGCGAGCCGGCTCACGGCCTCGGGCACGCCCGGGTAGGCCCGCGTGTCGGTTTCGAGCACCCGGTCGTAGTGCTCGCCGAAAACCCGCATCAGCTCGTCGACCGCCCGGTCATCGCCGGCGCCGACCGCGGCCGCGATCAGCCGGCGCAGCCCGCGGCCGACGTGGGCCCGGGTCCACTCGAGGCCGAGCGGCACGCGGCCGCTCGCGACCAGCGCGCGGTCGAGCGCGAGGGTGATGGCGAAAAAGGAGTCCACCAGAGTCCCGTCGAGATCGAGGAGGATCGCCCGCGGCCAGCACTGGTCCATGAGCGCGAGGCTACGGCCGTCCGGGACCGTTGTCGAGCCCGCCGCGTGGTGGGTTGGGCGGTCCCGGCATGCCTCGAGGGAGTCGGGCGCGCGCTACGATGGGCGCATGCCGCAGGTCGTCCCCGGGCTCGAGCTGCTCGCCGCCGACCCGTCGCCGGTGGGCGACCGGCGTTGGGCGCTGCTCGCCAACCACGCCGCGGTGACCCGCGGGCTGGAACCCGCCCGGACCGTGCTCCAGGCGGCACTGCCGGGCCGCCTGGTCCGCCTGCTCGCCCCCGAGCACGGCCTCGACGGGGTCGCCCAGGACATGGAGGCGGTCGCCGACGAGCTCGACCCGCTCACCGGGGCGCCGGTCGCTTCGCTCTACGGTCGGGACGCCGGCAGCCTGGAGCTCGCACCCTCCGACCTCGAGGGCGTCGAGGTGCTGCTGGTCGACCTCCCCGACATCGGAACCCGCTACTACACATTCGCCGCCACCATGGATGCCGCGATGGCGGCGTCGCAGGGCGCCGGCGTCGAGCTGGTGGTGCTCGATCGGCCCGACCCGATCGGGGGCCTCGCCCGCGAGGGCGGGGCAGTCCGGCCGGGGCTCGAGTCGTTCGTGGGGCGCGTGCCGGTCCCGGTGCGGCACGGATTGACTCTCGGGGAGCTCGCCCTGCTGCTGCAGCGCCAGCGCTACCCGGAGCTCGAGCTCACGGTGATCGCCTGCCGGGGCTGGAGGCGCTCCGAGTGGTGGGACGCGACCGGACTGCCATGGGTGCCCCCGAGCCCGAACATGCCGACCCTGGAGACCGCCGCACTCTACCCCGGGCTGTGCCTGGTGGAGGCCACCACCCTGTCGGAGGGCCGCGGCACGACCCGGCCGTTCCAGCTGGTCGGCGCGCCCGGGCTCGACGCGGCCGCGCTCACCCGCCGGCTGCGGTCCCTCGGGCTGCCCGGGGTCGGCTTCCGTGCGGCCCGCTTCCGGCCCCAGTTCGGCAAGCACGGCGGCGAGGTGTGCCGCGGCGTCGAGCTTTACGTGCTCGACCGCGAGCGGCTGGAGCCGGTGGCGCTGGGCCTGCACCTGCTGCAGTGCCTGCACGACCTCGACCCGGCACGCTTCGGCTGGCGGACGGAACCGTATGAGTTCGTCGCCGACCGCCCGGCGCTCGACCTGCTCACCGGATCGCCCGAGGCCCGCGAACGGATCGAGGCCGTTGCCCCGCTCGAACCCCTGCTCGAGGCCTGGAAGGCCGAGGTCGCCGCCTTCGAGGCCACCCTCGACGGCATCCTCCTCTACCACGACCGGTGAGAAGTCATGAACCACTGAGACACGGAGAGAACTCAGCGCGGGCCGAGCCCGCAACCCAACCTACCGGGAGGTCGATGCGCCCAACGCCGCTGCCCGTCCCCCTGGCTCCCGGAACGGATTGACCCGGGGTCGGGTGCGGGATCGGGAGTCAGGCGGCAGGCGACCGGTTCGGGATACGGCGCCCTTTCGGGCTTGTGACTCACCCCGATCAGCACACTCCCTCGTCCAATCCTCCCCGAGCCCTCCACCGCACCCTCCCTCGTGGCCGGACCAAGCTGGTCGCGCTCCAGGTCGCTCTCGGCCTCGCCGGCGCCATCGCCGAGCTGTCGATCCCACGGGGCCTGTCCCACCTCCGTGACCACCTTGTTCGAGCTGCCGATAATGTGGTGCTTCGGCTCTCCGAGGCCCGCGGGCGGACACTCGGTAACCGCTGCCAGCATCTCGAGGCGACCTACGCGGAGGTGCAGGAGGTGCAGAGCGCTCTTGCTCTGATGGCGGTACGCGGAATCCAGATCCCGGAGGTGGTCATCGACACTTCCGACCGCCTCGGCGGTCTCGTGTAAGGGCTCCTCCGATCCGAGTGGCGAGGTTCAAAGTCCTTCACCGGCGGCGGCGGAGGGCGCGCAGGCGGGTGACCTCGTCGACGATCCGGCCGGCGGCGTAGTCGACCTCCTCGACGGTGGTGAAGCGGCCGACCGAGATCCGCAGCGATGCACCGGCGAGAACCGGCGACAGACCCATCGCCCGCAGCACCGGGGACGGCTCCCCGCGGCCGGCGGTGCACGCCGCGCCGGACGAGACCGCGAGGTCGTCCAGGGCGGCCGTCAGGGCGGCCCCGTCGAGCCCGCCGAAGGAGAGGTTGGAGGTGTTCGGCAGGCGACGCCGAATCGGGCCGTTGACCGCCACCTCGTCGAGTCGCTCGAGCAGAGCGCGCTCGAGCCGGTCGCGCAGGGCGGCGAGCCGGATCGTCTCGACGGACAGCTCGCCGACCGCCAGCTCGAGCGCGGCGGCGAGCCCGACGGCGCCCGGCAGGTTGGGTGTGCCCGATCGCAGTCCCCGCTCCTGGCCGCCTCCGGGCAGCTGCGGCTCGAGCACCACGCCGCGCCCGAGATCTCGCACCCAGAGCGCTCCGATTCCCTTCGGGCCGTACGCTTTGTGGGCCGACAGCGAGAGCGCGTCGACCTCGAGGTCGCCGACCGCAACCGGCAGCTTGCCGATCGCCTGGGCGCCGTCGCAGTGGATCAGCGCGCCCGCCTGGTGGGCGAGCCGGGCGGCCTCGGCGACCGGCTGCACCGCGCCGGTCTCGTTGTTCGCCAGCATCAGGCTGACCACTGCGGTGCGTCCGTCGACGGCCGCCGCCAGCTCGTCCAGCCGGACCACACCGCGCGAGTCCACTCCGATCAGGACGACGGTCCATCCATGACGCTCGAGCCGGTCGAGCGAAGCCAGAACCGAGGCGTGCTCGGTGGCCTGGGCGACCAGCCGTGGTCGCGCCTCGGCCCGCGGACCGGCAAGCCCGGCAAGGGCGAGGTGGTTCGCCTCGGTCGCCCCCGAGGTGAAGATCACCTCCGACGGCGCCGAGCCGCCGATCGCGCGGGCGACCGTGGTCCGCGCTGCCTCCAGCGCCAGCGCCGCCTCGCGGCCGGGCCCGTGACCGATGCTGGTCGGGTTGGCGTAGTGCTCGCCCCAGAACGGCAGCATGCGCTCGACCACCCGCGGATCGCACGGGGTCGAGGCGTTGCAGTCGAGGTAGACGGGCCGCTTCATGACGATCGCCGCTCGGCGGCGGGCGGTCATTGTAGCGCGCGAACTCGAGCCGGCAGCGGAGCTTCGTGGTGCTTGCGGGTCGGCGCAGCGCCCGCTACCATACGGCGGCGCGGTCTGCCCGCGCCGAGAGGTGTCCGTGATGCGCCCGATGCTCCTCGCCGTTTCCGCCCTGGCCCTGCTTCCGTTCTTTCCGACCGCTGCCGCCGGCGAAGGGGGCTGCGCCGAGTGGGCTGCCGGCCCCGAGGGCCTGCTGCTCACCGACGCCGAGCGAACGGCATGCGAGGGCCTGACCGGGCCCGACGAGGCCGCCGCCTTCATCGATCTCTTCTGGGCTCGTCGCGACCCCGACCTCGCGACCCGGGCCAACCAGGTCCGGGACGAGATGGCGGCTCGGATCGCGGCCGCCGACGAGCGCTTCGGCGAGGACGACCTGCGCGGCGCCCTGACCGACCGCGGGCGTGTCCTGATCCTGCTCGGACCGCCCGCCGAACGCAGTCGGGGACCCGCCGGCGAGTACCTGGCGCGGGTCTACGGCACCGACGAGACCGCCTGGCGCGGAGGCGTGCGGTCGCGCCGAGGCGCCACCACCGTCGACCCGGCGCGCGGAGAGGCCGAGATGTGGGTCTTCCAACGCGACCAGATCCCCGAGCAGGCAGGTCTCGGCGCCCGCGCCGAAACCCTGGTCGCGGCCTTCGTGGACCCGCGCGGCGACGGCGTGTTCGCGCTCGACCGCAGCCATCCCGAGTTCAGGGTCCTGCAGCGGGTGCTCGCCGCGATGCCCGAGCTGCTGGCGCCGAACCTCGAGCTCGCCGCGATGCCGACCTACCCGCTGGTCGACGGCGGAGCGGCGGCGACCGCGGTCCAGCTCGCCTGGCTCGACGGCGCCGGGTGGCCCGAGGGCAGCGTGGTCCACGTCGGGACCGGAATCGGTACGGTCAACCAGCGCCCGCGGTGGGTCTTCGTCCGCCTGCCGGGCTCGGTCCCGGTTGCCGATCGTGCGGTGCTCCGGGTCACGGAGCCCGACGGGGCCGAGGTGGGCACCCTGGCGGTGCCGGTCGCCGGGCTCGCCTCCTCGCGCGGCACGACCTACGAGCTGCGGCTGCCCGATTCGGGCGCCGGTCGCCGGGTCGAGCTCGCGCTGGCAAACGGAGAGGGACCGGTCGCCGCCGGCCCGGTCGAGGTGCCCGAGGCGCCCGCGGAAGGCGTTTACGTGACCGAGTTCATGGCCGGGGCGGAGGTCGCGGAGGACCGGGATTTCGTCGCCGGCGAGCCCTTCATCTTCGGCGGCTACCACCTGGTGCTGCGACCGGAGGGGCGGTACCTGAAATCGGAGAACATGGCGTACTTCTGCCTCGCCGCGATTCCGTCCGCCGCCGAGGGGGCCGCTCAGGCCGCCCGGGTGCGGCTGCGGCTGCGCCGCGGGGGACAGGTGGTGTACCAGCCGCCGCCGCGGGACGTCGAGCTGTCGGCGGTTGCGCCCGGGGTGTTCATGTTCGGCTCGCAGTTTCCGCTCTCGGCCCTGCCCGAGGCCGGCGAGTACCTGCTGACCGTCAAGCTCAGCCTGGCCGACGGCTCGGCGGAGCGTGAGTCCGAGCTTCCGATCGTGATCGAGGAGGACAGCCAGTGACTCGCGACCGCTCCGAGATTCCCGACGACGTGGCGCTGACGGTTCCCGCGGCGGCGGCACGGCTCGCCGCCGGCGAGCTGCTGGTGGTGGTCGACGACGAGGACCGCGAGAACGAAGGTGACCTCGTGCTGGCCGCCGACCTGGTCACCCCCGAGGCGATCAACTTCATGGCCCGCAACGGCCGCGGGTTGATCTGCGTCGCCCTGACCCCGGAGCGCTGCGACGTGCTCGAGCTGCCCCTGATGGTGGAGAAGAACACCTCCTCCCACGAGACCGCGTTCTGTATCTCGGTCGAGGCCCGTCACGGCACCACCACCGGCATCTCGGCCCACGATCGCGCGGCGACGGTGCGGGCGCTGATCGATCCACGGACCCGCCCCGACGACCTCCGTCGGCCGGGCCACATGTTCCCGCTGCGAGCCCGTCGGGCTGGGGTCCTGAAGCGGGCCGGCCACACCGAGGCGACCGTCGACCTCGCCCGCCTCGCCGGGCTCACGCCGGCCGGCGTGCTGTGCGAGATCATGGACGAGGACGGCCGCATGGCCCGTCTGCCGCGGCTGGTCGAGTTCGCCCGCGAGCACGGGCTCGGCATGCTCACCGTCGAGGACCTGATCGCCTATCGGCATGCAGACCGAGAAGCTCGTCGAGAAGAGTCGCGGGACCGCTGCTGCCGACCGGCTACGGCGACTTCCGGATCTTCGCCTACCGCAACACGGTCACCGGCGAGGAGCACATCGCGCTGGTGATGGGCGAGATCGACCCCGAGCGACCGGTCCTGGTTCGGGTGCACTCGCAGTGCCTGACCGGCGACGTGTTCGCCTCGAGCCGCTGTGACTGCGGCATCCAGCTCGACGAGGCGCTGCGGCGGATCGCCGCGGAAGGGCGCGGTGTGCTGCTGTACCTGCTCCAGGAGGGCCGCGGCATCGGCCTGTTCAACAAGCTGCGGGCGTACGAGCTCCAGGACGGTGGCGAGGACACGGTCGAGGCCAACCTCCACCTCGGTTTCCCGCCCGATCCGCGGGACTACGGCACCGGCGCCCAGATCCTCACCGACCTCGGCGTCCGGCGACTGCGGCTGATGACCAACAACCCGCGCAAGTACGCCGCGCTGAACGGCTTCGGGCTCGAGATCGTCGAGCGGGTGCCGCTCGAGGTGCCGCCGACGGTCCACACCCGGGCCTACCTCGAGACGAAGAAGCACAAGATCGGTCACCTCCTGAAGCTGGTCTGATCGGCGGTGGCCGTGAGCGCCACGAGGTCCTGCGAGCACCGAACGGCGGGCTATCCTCTCCCGGATCTCGCCGAGCTCGCCGCGGCGCTCGAGCGCGGCGAACGCGAGCTGGCGGTCGGCGGGGTGGTGCCGGCGGCCCGGGCGCTGCCGCTGGCGGCGCTCGCGAGCCGCGGGTGGCCCGCCGCGCCGGCCACCGTGGTGGTCCCCCACCTGCGCGACGCCGAGGAGCTCGCGGCCGGGCTGCGGCTGCTCGTGCCTTCGCTTGCGATCGCAGCGGTCCCGGCCGAGGTGGCCGCTCCGTACCACGGCGCCGAACCACCTCTCGCCGCCCGGCTGGCGCTGGTCCGGGTGCTCACCGCTCTGGCGCGCGACGAGCTCGACGTGGTGGTGGTGCCGGCGCGGGCTCTGGCGTCGCCGATTCCCGACCCTGCCGCCGTCCAGCGGCTGGTGACCGTGATATGCGTCGGTGACCTGCTCGACACCGCCGAGCTGGCGAGGCGCCTGGCGACCGCCGGCTACCGGCGCGTCGACCTGGTGGAGGAGGCCGGTGAGCTCGCAGTCCGGGGGTGGGTGGTGGACGTGCACGCGGGCGACGAGCACGGTTTCCGGCTCGAGCTCGACGACGACCGGGTCGAGGCCATCCGTCCCTTCGACTCCGCCAGCCAGCGGACAGCTGGCAGCTCGGTGGAGCGGGTCGAGCTGCCGCCGATGGACCCGTTCCCGGTGACCGCGGAGCGGGTCGAAGCGCTTGCCCGGCGTCTCGACCCGGAGTGGCCCGCGCTCGCCGGCATGGTCCGATCCGGGGCCGAACGACGTCTCTGGTGGGGCGCGCTGCACCTCGTGGAGGGCAGCTCGACCACCTGGCTCGGGCTCGCCCACGCGGTGGTGGTGTGTGACCGCGACGAGGTCACCGGCGAGCTCGCCCGATGGACCGGGGCGCAGCGCCGCGAGTGGCAGACACTGGCTGAGCGCAGCGTGCCGCTGCCGCCTCCCGACCAGCTGCTGGCCGACCCCGACCGGCTGCGACCGGTCCTGGAGGCGCCGGCACTGCGCATCGAGCAGCTCGAGGTGGCGAACGCGACCACCCGCTGGTGGCGGCTCAGGACCCACCCCGGCGACAGCTTCGTGCGGCGCCTGCCCGACCTGGTGCCGACGCTGCGCCACCGCCGCGCCCTCGATCTGGCGCAGGTGCTGGTGGTCGCCTCGAGCGGCGAGGAGCGTCGCTTCGCCCACCTGCTCGGCGATGGGGAGGTGGTCCCGTCGCCGCCGCCCCCCGGACCCGGAGGGGTGGCGATCGTCCTCGGCGAGCTCGAGCACGGCTTCGTCTGGGACGGCGGGCTGGCGGTGTACGGCCGCCGCGACCTCACCGCGGTGCCGCCACCCCGCCGCCGCCGCTCGGCGACGGCCGCCTTCGTGTCCGACCTGCGCGACCTCCGGCCGGGTGACCTGGTGGTCCACGTCGACCACGGCATCGGACGTTTCACCGGCTTCCGCCGGGTCCCGGTGGAGGGCCGGACGCTGGAGATGCTGGCGCTCGCGTACCTCGGCGGTGACAGCCTGCTGGTGCCGGTCGAGCGCGCCGACCTGATCCAGAAGTACGCCTCCGGCGACGGCGAGGGCGCCCCGCGGCTCGACCGCCTCGGCGGCTCGACCTGGCGCCGGCGCACGGCGCGGGTCAAGAAGGCGGTCAAGGAGATGGCCGCCGAGCTCCTGCGGCTGGCGGCGGTGCGCCAGGCCGCCCGCGGCCACGCCTACTCGCCCGACTCGCCGTGGCAGCGCGAGTTCGAGGACGCCTTCGAGCACGACCTGACCTTCGACCAGGAGCGGGCGGTGACCGAGATCAAGCAGCGACATGGAGTCGGAGCGGCCGATGGACCGGCTGCTCGTGCGGCGACGTCGGCTACGGCAAGACCGAGGTCGCGATCCGGGCCGCCTTCAAGGCGGTGCTGGACGGCAAGCAGGTGGCGGTGCTGGCGCCGACCACGATTCTGGTCGAGCAGCACCTCGAGACCTTCCGACGGCGCATGACCGGATTTCCGGTCGAGATCAGGATGCTGTCACGCTTCGTGTCCCCGGCCGAGGCGAAGGAGGTGCTCGAGGGGGTCGCCGAGGGCCGGGTCGACGTGGTGATCGGCACCCACCGACTGCTCGGCGGCGACCTCCGGTTCCGCGACCTCGGCCTGGTGATCGTCGACGAGGAGCAGCGCTTCGGGGTCGCCCAGAAGGAACGCCTCAAGCGCCTGCGGACCGAGGTCGACGTGGTCGCGATGTCGGCCACGCCGATCCCACGCACCCTGAACATGGCCCTCACCGGGCTCCGGGACGTGTCGCTCATCGAGACGCCACCCCGCGACCGTCAGGCGGTCGAGACCACGGTCCTGCCGTTCTCCGAGGAGGTCGTGCGCGAGGCGATTCTGTACGAGCTCGAACGGGGCGGCCAGGTGTTCTTCGTGCACAACCGGGTGCGCTCGATCGCCGCCTTCGCCGACTGGCTGCGGCGGGCCGTGCCCGAAGCCAAGATCGCGGTCGCCCACGGGCAGATGCCCGAGCGTCTGCTCGAGAAGGCGATGCGGGCGTTTCTCGACGGCGACGCCGATGTGCTGCTCGCGACCGCGATCATCGAGAACGGCCTCGACATCCCGAATGCCAACACCCTGCTGGTCAACCGAGCCGACCGCTTCGGCCTCGCCCAGCTGTACCAGCTGCGGGGCCGGGTGGGGCGCTCGGACCGGCTCGCGTTCGCGTACTTCCTGATCCCGCCTGGTCGGACGCTGTCCGGAACCGCCCGGGCCAGGCTCGCCGCGATCCAGGAGTTCTGCGAGCTCGGTGCGGGATTCCGGATCGCCGCCCGCGACCTCGAGATCCGGGGCGCCGGCAACCTGCTCGGCGCCGAGCAGCACGGTTTCATGGAAGCGGTCGGGTTCGAGACCTACTGCCAGCTGATCGAGGAGGCGGTGGCGGAGCTCGAGGGCCGGCCGGTGCCTCGCCGCCGCGAGGTCGAGCTCAAGCTCGGCCTCGACCTCCAGCTGCCGGGCGAGTACATCCCGGAGCCGTCGCTGCGGCTGGCGTTCTACAAGCGGCTCGCGTCGGTCGGCGACGAGCACGCCCTGGGAGAGCTGCTCGACGAGGTCGCCGACCGCTACGGTCCGCCGCCGGCGCAGCTGGGCGCATTGGCCGACGCCCAGCGGGTCCGGATCGCGGCGAGCCGTGCCGGGGTAGCCTCAGTGCAGCGCCGGCCGACGGGGTGGCAGCTGAGCCTCGCCCCGGACGCGGCTCCGCCGCCCGGTCTCGCGGTCGCGCTCGGCGCTCGGCCCGGCGCCCGGGTCACACCGCAGGGACAGCTCACGGTGCCCGCGGATCGGGTCCGGCTGGACGACCTGCTGCGTCTGCTGGAGGAGCTCGCCGCGCCGCCGGCGTGATCCGACGGCTGGCCCGGTGCCCCTCAGGCGCCCTGCCGGTAGGATGAGACCATGGCGGAGCCCGTTCGGCAGGCCCTCGGAGAAGGGGTCGCAGTGTCCCGGTTCGCCGACGAGCTGGCGGTGGTCGAGTGCCTGGGGATCGAGCTCGGCTGGCGTTTCCGGACTGGAGCCCACCCGGGATCGGCGGTGCTCTGGGACGGGCAGTGCTGGGAAGTGACGGACCGGAGGGAGGGCGTGGCCGGCTCGCGGTGGATCCTGAAGCCGTGGCCGGACAGCGACACGATGCGGGACGTGCACCGGCTGGACGCCGCCGCGGTCGCCGCGGCGGTGGCGTCAGCAGCCGCCGACCGTGGTCACCGCAGGCGCCGGCTGGCGGCGGCGCCGATAGCCCCGCTGCTCGGTTTCCTGCCCGGGGATATCCAGGAGCGGTGGCGGCTCGAATGGGGCTTCCCGGCCGGGGTCGCGGTGGCGGTGTCGAGCGTGCTCGAGCTGATGGCGGGCGGTTTCGGACTGCTCCAGGGCCTTCTGGTCGCGTTCGGCGGGGAGTGGTTGCTGCCGCCGTGGCTGCGGTGGCTGGCGGTGGTCGGACCGCTGCTGCTCGTCGAAGGTCTGGTGCGGCTCAACCGGCTGGTGTTCTCGGGCGAGGCCTCCGGCACGCTGCTGCTGGCGCCGATCGGGAACACCAGACGTCGTGCGGCGCGGCGCCGGGCGGAGCGGGCGGTCGCCCCGCCGAAACCGGGGATCCGGCCTTGGCAGAGCGTGCTGGCCTCGACCCTCCGGACCGCCTACGCGAGCCTCGCACGGCGCGAGTTCCAGGAACGGTGGGCCGAGCAGCTCGAGATCCGGGCCGGGTGGCTGACCGTGCTCGGCGCCGGGACCGAGCTGATCGGTGGAACGGTCAACCTGGCACGCCACGGTGGCGAGGGCACGCCGCTGGTGTGGCTCGACTGGTTCTTCGTGGTCGAGGGGGTGGTCCGGTTGCTGCTGCTGGCGGCGACCGGCCGGCCGGTGGGAAGCCTGCTGGCCGTGCCGCTGGAGCCCCTGGTCGAAGGCCGCGATCGCGACTAGCGTCCTATTCGGGAAGCCCCATGTGCTGATCGCGGAGCGCGGCGCTGGCGCGAATCGTGCTAGCCTTCGCCCCGTGCGTCGAACAGGAGCCCGGCTGCTCAACCTCGTCGTCGTGACCATCCTGGTGGTGGGATCGGGCTGCCGCGCCCCGGACGGGTCGGTTGCCCGGGTCGGCGAGCGTTCGATCCCGGTGGAGGCGTTCCAGGACTACCTGGAGTCGGTGACCGGGGAGAGCTGGCAGACGGTCGACGAGAAGGTCGCGTCGCGGCTGCTCGACCAGTTTCTCGACCAGGAGGCGGTGCTGGCGGTCGCCGGAACGCAGGCCGAAGCGGTCGCCTCCGGTGCTCCTGACCGCCGCGGTGTGATCGTCCAGCGGCTGCTGTCGGAGACCTGCGGCGAGCAACCCCGGGTCGAGCAGGCGCGGGTCGACGCCGAGGTCGAGCGGAGGCTCGCGGGCGCGGTGCGTCAGCCCGGCGTGCGGCTCCGTCAGATGCTGCTCGACGACCGCGCGGCCGCCGGCGAGGTGCGACGCCGCCTGGACGCAGGCGAGGATTGGCTGGTCCTGTCCCGGGAGGTCAGCCGATCCCCCAACGCGGACGACGGCGGCGAGGTCGGCCTGGTGCGCAAGGGCTCGCTCCCGGAGGCGTTCGAGGGGGTGGTCTTCGCCCTCCAACCGGGTGAGATCTCGGCCCCGGTCCAGGGTCCTTCCGGCTATCACGTATTTCAGGTTCTTCAGACCGATCCCGGCGGCCCAGTGGCGCGGGACGAGCTCGCCGCCCACGTCCTCCGGGAGCTCGAGCGGGCCGCGTCGCGGGAGTTCGTGCGCAGTTGTCTCGACCGGATCGCGGCCGAGGTCGGTGTCTCCGTCGACCGGCGGCTGCTGTGGTTCCGCTACGATGGGCGATACGCGGAGGAGTAGATGCGGATCAAGCTCTCGATCGTGGTCCTGGTGATGATGCTGGCCGGCGTGCTGCCGGCAGGAGCCGAGCGTCAGCTGGTGGAGGCGATCCTGGCGCGGGTGAACGACCGCGTGGTGACGATCTCCGAGTTCCGGCAGCGCCTCCAGCAGGAGCTCGCCCAGCGGCCCCAGGAGATGTCCCGTCCCGAGCTCGAGCAGTTCGCCGAGGCCTACCTCGACGACATGATCGACGAGCTGGTGCTGCTCGAGCGTGCGGGCGAGAAGCGGGTGACGATCGCCGACGCTCAGCTCGACGAGGCGATCAAGGGCTTGCGCGAAGAGAACAACCTCAACGACGACGAGGCCTTCCGCCAGGCCCTGGCGAGCGTCGGGCTGACCGAGGAAGGGTTGCGCGAGCGCTACCGCACCACGATGACGGTGCAGCGGACCGTGCAGGCCGAGGTCAAACCGACCGAGATCACCGAGGAGGAGGTGCGCGCCCTCTACCAGAGCACCCGTGAGGACTTCCGCGTGCCGGAGAAGATCGAGCTCGAGCAGGTCTTCCTGCCGGTCGCCGAGGACGACTCGGACCGGCGCGAGGTCCAGGCGCGCGGCCGCGGGATGGTGGAGCGGGTCCGGGGTGGAGCCGACCTCAGGGCGGAGGCGACCCTGGCCGGGGTCGAGCTCCAGCCGCTCGGCGCGATCCCGGTCGAGGACCTCCGCGACGAGCTGCGACAGGCCCTCGACGGGGTGCCGCCGGGCGGGTGCACCGAACCGCTGGAGGTGCCGGGGGGATACCAGATTCTGCACGTCAAGCAGCGGCTGGCGGAGGGCTACAGGCCCTACGACGAGGTCGAGGAGCTGGTGCGCCGCCGCCTGTCGCAGGAGCGCTTCAACGACCAGACTCAGGGTCTGGTCGACCGGCTCAAGCGCGACTACCTGGTCGAGGTGAGGCGGGACCTCCTCAGCCTCGCGCTCCTCGGGCTCGCGAGTGGCTGAGGGGCGGGCCTGGATCCGCGACCTCCGGCCGGGCGCGGAGGTCGACGAGACCTACGCGGTCCGTGCCCGCGACCTGCGGCAGCGCCGCGGCGGCGGCCCGTTCCTGGCCCTCACCCTGGTCGACCGCACGGGTGAGATCGCCGGCCTGGTGTGGGAGAACGTGGACCAGCTCGCCTCGGAGTTCGTGCTCGGCGGCGTGGTCCGTGTTCGGGGCCAGGTGCAGCGCTACAACCAGCGCCTCCAGCTCGTGGTTCGTCGCGCCGAGGCGGCTGAGGCCGGCGACGTCGACGAGCGCGACTACGTCCGTGCGTCGAGCCTCGACCCGGTGATCATGTGGCGCCGGCTCGAGACCCTGATCGAGGAGCTCGCCGACCCGCATCTCACGCAGCTCCTGTTTCGCGTCTTCTCCGATCCGGACGTCGCGGAGCGGTTTCGTGTCGCGCCGGCGGCGAGGTCGCTTCACCACGGCTTCCGCTCGGGGCTCCTGGAGCACACCCTGTCAGTGACCACCGCGGCGCGGATCCTCGCGCGTCACTACCGCCTCGACGAGAGCCTGGTGGTGGCCGGTTGCCTGCTCCACGACCTGGGCAAGATCTGGGAGCTCGAGGCCGGGGCCTCGATCGAGTACACCGACGACGGCCGGCTGCTGGGCCACCTGCCGATGGAGGTGCTCTACGTCGATCGGCAGATCGGCGAGCTCGAGGAGTTCCCGGCGGAGACCCGCCGACAGCTGCTCCACATCCTGCTCGCCCACCACGGCGAGTACGAGTACGGTTCGCCGCGACGGCCGAAGACGCCCGAGGCGCTGCTGGTCCACATGGCCGACAACCTCGACTCCAAGCTCGCCGGAATGCTCGAGGCGATTGCCGCCGACGGAGGTGACGACGAGGCCTGGACGGCCTACTCCCGAATCCTGGAACGACACGTCTACCGGCGTCCCGCGCCGACCTCGAACGCGAGCAACGACGACGAGTGATGTCGTTCTCAGCCGAGTGCCCTGATCGCCGCAGTCACCTCGCCCGGTTCCGGGAAACGGCCGCTACGGTGCTTGGAGTACACCAGCCTCCCGTTGACCGTGACGTCGAAGATCCCGCCGGCTCCCTTGAGGAGCTTCGCCCGGGAACCGAAGTTCTGCTCCAGCTCGTCCGCCAGACCGGCGGCCCGCGGGAGGTAGCTTCACTGCACGCAGTACTCGATCGTGATCTCCATCAACCCTCCGCTCGCGGGGGCGGTGGCCCCGCGTCACCGGATTGTACCCGGAGCGGGCCCCCCCAACGCCTTCCGGTCGATCTCCGTAGAATCCGTGGAGAACGACGGCATGACGTTGAGGTGGCGGCTCGTCGACGGTGCGGGTGACGCAGCCCCGGGGGGTGCGATGGACGACCGCGTGCTCATCGAGCGGGCGCGGCGCGGGGACGAGGACGCGTTCGCCGGACTGGTGCGACGTCACTCGAAGGGACTCCACCGCACCGTCGCCCGGATCCTCTCCGACGAAGCCGAGGCGTGGGACGTGGTCCAGTCCACCTTCCTCCGCGCCTGGCAGCGTCTGGACCGCTACGACAGCCGGTGGAACGTCTCGACCTGGCTCTACCGGATCGCGACCAACCTGGCGATCGACCTGCTGCGGGCCCGCTCGAGCCGGGAGCGCGCCCACCAGGCCGGGGGCGAGCAGAGGCTCCGTCTGGTGGGCACCGGCGAGCCGGCCTCGCGGCGTGCCGCCGAGCACGAGCTGGAGGACATTCTCAGCCAGCTGCTGCGGCACCTGACCCCTCAGCAGCGGGCCGCGTTCGTGCTTCGGGAGGTCGAGGGTCTGTCGTCGGCCGAGGTGGCGGAGGTGATCGGCTGCACCGCGACCACGGTGCGCAACCACGTCTTCCAGGCCCGCAAGGTGCTCCGTCGCGAGCTCGAGAGCAACTACCCGGAGTTCCTTCCGGCGGCGTCCAGGGGGTGACATGGACTGTGAACGTTTCCTCACCACGATTTCCGACTACCTCGAGGACACGCTCGACGAGGATGGACGCGGCTCGTGGCGCTCCCACTTCGCCGGGTGCGAGGACTGCCGCCGCCGCGCGCTCGCCGTCGAGCCGACCCTGGTGCTCGCTGGCGCCCGGCCGAGCGAGACCTCGCCGGCCGAGGTCGAACGCTGCGTCGCGGCGGTGGCGTCTCTGATCCACCACGACCGGCTCGACCGCTCGCTGGTGCGCCGTCGTCCGCGCGCCCTGCTGGCGCTCGCCGCCGCGCTCGTGGTCGCCGTCAGCGCCGGCGTCATCTGGCGGTTCGGTCCGTCGCCCGGTGCACCCGCGGTCGGCCCAGCCGCCGCGGTCACCCGTCCCGCTCCCGAGGTCGAGGTCGAGATGGAAGGCGCCGAGCTGCGGGTCTACCATTTCGCCGTCGACGGTGACTCCGACACCGCGGTGGCGCTGGTGGTCAACCCGGCGCTGGAGCTGTGATGACCCGCCGCGCTCTGTGCCTCTTCGTGCTCACGCTGGTGCTGCCCGCGGCCCTGGCCGCGGCCGCCGTGACCACCTCGAAGGTCTTCAAGCTCAGGTACCTGCGGGTCGGTGACGCGGCCCTGCTGGTGCAACCGCTGCTGTCCGAGGAGGGCAGCCTGACGATCGAGGCCCGGGGATCGCGGCTGACCGTGCAGGACCGCCAGGAGGTGGTGGACGCCGTGGCCAGGCTGCTCGGCGAGCTGGATGTCGCGCCGGCGCGGTACCGGGTGCTCGTCGAGCTCTACGAGGCGACCAAGGACGCCGCGGCGGGAGGCGCCTCGGCCGCGGACCTCAAGCTCGGCGACGTCTTCCGTTTCACCTCCTTCCGCCGGGTCGGGGCCGCCGTGCTCGAGGGTGAGGTGGGCGGCGCCGCACGTGCCGATCTCGGCGCCGGCTACCTGATCCGCTTCCGGGTCGAGCCCGATGCGCTCGAGCCGATCGAGCTCCCGTCCCCGAGCGCCGTGACGGTCCTGCGTCCGCCCGAGCTGCCGCCCCGCGCCCGCCCGGCGAGCGAGCCGGGCGGAGGCGTGAGGGTGCGGCTCGAGGACCTGGTGCTGGTGCGGGTGGTCGAGGGCCGGCCGATCGAGGTGTTGCGGTCGAGGGCGGAGTTCTCCACCGGCCAGCAGGTGGTGGTGGCGGCGAGCGCCTCGGAGTCGGCGCGCCGCGGCCTGGTGCTGGTGCTGAAGGCCGAGCCGCCGGGGAGGTGAGGGCGTGCCCGACTTTCTCTGCCGGCTCGGCTCGCCGGACGGGTCGATCTTCGAGCAGCGCCGCCTGGCGGTCTCGGCCGATGCCCTGCGCCGCGAGCTCGAGGACGAGGGCTTCCATGTGTTCTCGGTGTCCTCCGCCGGCATGGGCCTGCGGCTGGCGCTGCCGGGACGGCGGGAGCGGGTCAAGAGCCAGGACTTCCTGCTCTTCAACACCCAGCTCAAGACCCTGCTGCGGGCCGGGCTGCCGCTGGCGCAGTCGCTCGAGCTGCTCAAGGAGCAGCAGGCGGACCCGGCGTTCCGGCAGATGCTCGACAAGGTCCACCAGCAGGTCACGACCGGGGTCGCGCTGTCCGACGCCTTTCTCTCCCTGGGCGACGCCTTCCCCCGGCTCTACGCCAACTCGCTGCGCGCCGGCGAGCGCTCCGGGGAGCTCGAGGACGTGCTCGGGCGGTTCGTGCAGTATCAACGTTTGATCGAGGGCGTCCGGAAGAAGATCGTGGGCGCCCTGACCTACCCTGCGATTCTGATCCTGCTGGCGATCGGCCTCGTGGTCGTGCTGATGACCTACGTCATCCCGAGCTTCACCTCGTTCTACGATCAGTTCGGCTCCGAGCTGCCGGTGCCGACCAGGATCGTGATCACGATCGCCGACTTCACCAGCGAGAACCTGGTGGCGCTGCTGGTCGGCGCGGTGGCGCTGCTGGTCGGGATCAGGCTCTGGTCCCGCACCCCGCGCGGACGTCGCGTGGTCCACCGCTTCACCCTCAAGATCCCGGTGCTCGGTCCACTCGCCCACCTGTTCGCGATGTCCCAGTTCACCCGCTCGCTGGCGGTGCTGCTCGCCGGGGGCACGCCGATGATCCCGGCGCTCGAAACCTCGGCCACCTCGGTGGCGAACAGCCATGTGTCCGAGGTGCTGCTCGGCTGCGTGCCGCGGGTGCAGGAAGGCCAGTCCCTGTCGGACGACCCTGGCCGCCACCGGTCTCGCCCCGGACCTCGCCCTGGCCATGATGCGGGTCGGTGAGTCGACCGGCGCGCTGCCCGAGATGCTCAGCCACACCTCGGAGTTCTTCGACGAGGAGATCGACTTCTCGCTGAACCGGATCGTGACCCTGATCGAGCCCGCGATCCTGGTCGTGATGGGCTTCATCGTTGCCGGCCTCCTGCTGGCGGTCTACTATCCTCTCCTCACCCTGGTCACGCGGATCGGGTAGGGGGCGATGTGACGGAAGCGAACCTCGACCAGACGCTGGAGATGCTCGACGATGGGGTGACCCGCCAGGAGCAGGAGGACATCCGGCGTGCGCGCGGTCTCGCCGAGCGGCTCGGACTGCCGTTCGAGCCGCTGGTCGAGTTCCACATGGAGCCCGAGCTGTTCCGCGCGATCCCGGTCGAGGTGATGCTGCGCTACCAGTTCCTGCCCCTCGGCGAGGCCGACGGCGCGCTGCGGGTGGTGATGGCGGACCCGTCGAACATGGTCGACGTCAACGAGCTCGAGCTCGCGCTGGCACGCCCGGTCGAGCTTTCGGTCGGTCCGTCACGGCGCATCGCCGAGCTCCTCGAGAAGTCCGAGTCGACCCAGCGGGTGCTCGACGAGGCGACCGAAGGCTTCCGCATCCAGCTCGTCCAGGAGGCCGAGGACGGCGAGGAGGTGCTGTCGATCGACCGCATCACCGCCGACTCCTCGCCGATCATCCGACTGGTCGACTCGGTGCTGTTCAACGCCATCCAGCGGCGCGCCTCCGACATCCACATCGAGACCCAGGACCGCGAGGTGGTGGTCAAGTACCGCATCGACGGCGTGCTCTACCAGGCGATGGAACCGATCGACAAGCGCCACCACTCGACCATCGTCAGCCGCGTCAAGGTGATGTCGGAGCTCGACATCGCCGAGAAGCGCATCCCCCAGGACGGGCGCTTCAAGGTCCGCCTCGTCGGGCCGCACAATCGACTTCCGGGTCTCGATCATGCCCACGGTGCACGGCGAGGACGTGGTGATCCGCATCCTCGACAAGGAGTCGGCCAACGCCGAGTTCCGCACCCTCAACCTCGAGGTGCTCGGCTTCGAAGAGGAGATCAAGCGCCAGCTGCGCAAGTTCATCAACGAGCCCTACGGGATGGTGCTGGTGACCGGGCCCGACCGGATCGGGCAAGACCACCACCCTGTACGCCTGCCTGGCCGAGATCGCGTCCACCGAGGACAAGATCATCACCATCGAGGACCCGGTCGAGTACCAGCTCAAGGGCATCACCCAGATCCCCGTCAACGAGAAGAAGGGGCTGACCTTCGCCCGCGGCCTGCGCTCGATCCTTCGCCACGACCCGGACAAGGTCATGGTCGGTGAGATCCGCGACGAGGAGACGGCGGCGATCGCGGTCCAGTCGGCGCTCACCGGCCACCTGGTCTTCACCACCGTGCACGCCAACAACGTGGTCGACGTGCTCGGCCGCTTCCTCAACATGAAGGTCGACCTCTACAACTTCGTGTCGGCGCTCAACTGCGTACTGGCCCAGCGGCTGGTGCGCAAGATCTGCGAGCACTGCCGGCGGCCGGTCAAGGTCTCCGACGACGCTGCTCGAGGACTCCGGGCTCGAGCCCGACCGCTACGCCGACTTCACCTTCTACGAGGGCGCTCGGGTGCATCGAGTGCAACGGCACCGGCTTCCGCGGCCGGATGGCGATCGCCGAGCTGCTCAACCTCTCCGACAACATCCGCGAGCTGATCATCGACCGCCGGTCGGCGGCGGAGATCAAGCGCGCCGCCAAGGCCGAGGGCATGCGCTTCCTGCGCGAGTCGGCGCTGCAGAAGGTCTTCGCTCGGGCAGACCACCCTGCGCGAGATCAACAAGGTGACCTTCGTCGAATGAACTGGCAGAAGCTCCTCACCAAGCCGCCGCCGTCGACCGGTTGGCTGGTCGAGACCGGGCAGGTCGCCGGGTTGCGTCTGGATCGCCGCGGTCGCTCCCAGGGGGTGGTGTCGGTGATCGACGACGACCTGTTCGAGATCGGCCCGGTCGGACTCCAGGCGGTCGATGCGCAGCGCCTGCGGGAGTCCCTGACCGCTCTCCAGGGTCACCTCGAGGGCGGCCGGCGGGCCGCTGTTGTGGTGCCCACGGGCTGGATGCGGACCCACCTGCTCGAGTTCGACACGCTTCCGCGCCGCAGCGAGGAGATCGACGAGGTGGTCCGCTGGCGGCTCAAGAAGCTGCTCCCCGTGCGACCGGCAGATCTTCGGATCGCGGCGGTGCCGCACGGTGCGCGGACGGCCGCTCGCCGTGGCCTGCTGGTGATGGCCGGGCTCGAGCGGGCGTTCGCCGATCTCGAGCGGGCCTTTGTCGGGGCCGGCGTGGTGCCGGGTCTGGTGACGGCGAGGCTGTACGCGCTTGCGGCGCGGCCCCAGCCGGGTCTCTGTCACCTGATGGTCCAGCAGGAGCTGGGCTTCCTGTCCCAGCTGGCCGTGTCGGCCGGCGTTCCGCGGGTGGTACGGACCAAGCAGCTCGGCACCGACGGCTCCGGTCGCCAGGCGTTGGAGCTGGAGATGAGGCTCGGGCTCTCCTACCTGCGCGACACCCTCGAGATCACCGGTCCGGTCAGGGTCGAGGTGGTCGCCGACGATCCCGAGATGGAAGCGCTGCTGTGCGACTGGTGGCGGCGCCAGGGCGGGTCGCACGAGGTGGTCTCGCCGCAGGCCTCCGTGCTCGTCGATCCTGCGATCAGCGAGCGCCTCGGACCCGGTCGGGTGGCGTCGCTGCTCGGGCCGCTCGGGGGGTTGGCGGCATGATCGCCCCGAACCTCGCGTCGCGGCCGTTCCTCAACACTCGGCCGGTGTGGATCGTGACCGCGGTGGCCGCGCTCTTGGCGGTGCTGCTCTTCGCTGCCAACGCGCGCCTCTACGTGATCTCGAACGAGGAGCTCGACACCCTGCTCGAGCAGCGTCAGTCCCTCGAGCAGGAGAAGCGTGCCCTCGAGAAGGAGCTGCGGTCGGACCTCGCCGTGCTCGACAAGGTGCCGTGGCGACGGCTGGACGCGCGCGCCTCCGGGGTCAACATCGTGCTCCGGGAGCGGTCGTTCTCATGGTCGGCGATGCTCGACGACATCGAGCGGGTGCTGCCCTACGGAGTCCGGCTGGTGACCATCGGACCGAAGGTCGGCGCCGAGGGGGTGGCACTGACCCTGCGCGGCGTCGCCCGCACCCGTGACGACCTGCTCGGGCTGATCGAGAACCTGATTGCCGACCCTGCCTTTGTCGACCCGCTGCCGAGCTCCGAGGAGTCTCCCGAGAGCGGGCGCACGGTCGGATACGCCTTCACCCTGGCGGTGGACTACCTGCCGCCGGGGTCCGAGCCGCGGGGGGGGGCGGAGCGATGACGGGAGGGCTGAGACCCTGGCTGCGGCTGTGGCCGGCGTGGGTGCCGGCGGTGCTGGTGTGCCTGGCGAACGCCGGCGCCTACGTCTGGTTGACCTCGGAGTCGATCGGACGCCGGGCCTCGTCCGAGGCTGCAGTGGCCGAGCTCCGGGGTGAGATCGCGCAGCTCGAGAGGGGCCGAGACCGGGCACTCGCCGACCGCGCCGCGGTCGAGGGCCTCGAGGCCGACCTCGGACGCCTCCACGACCAGGTCTTCGGCCGGCTCGACGGGCGGCTGACCCGGATCATGCGCGCGATCGGCGAGTCCAACGCCGCAGCCGGGCTCCGTCCCGCCAGCTTCCGGTACTCGGCCAAGGAGGACAAGGCGCTCGAGCTCACCCGCTTCCAGGTCACCTTCGGCTTCGAAGGCCGCTACGGCCAGGTGCGCCGACTGCTCGACGAGCTCGCCGACAGCCCCGAGTTCCTGATCGTCGACCGGATCTCGTTCTCCGGCGACGACCAGGCGGTGCAGCAGGAGCTCACGATCGGGCTCCAGGTCTCGACCTACGTCGTCCAGTTCGACGAGGCGATGCTCACCCGGCTCACCGGAGCCGAGGCGACGGGAGGTTCCGGTGGCGAAGGCTGAGCGCAGCCGGCTGCTGGTGCTGCTCGGTCTGCTGGTGGCGCTGCTGGTGTGGGCCGGCGTGCACTACTCGGGAGCCCGAAGCGACGGCTCCGGCGGACCTTCCGCGCGGGCAGTGGCCTACCAGGGCCGCAAAGTGCCGCGGCTGGCACTCGAGCTGCTGACCCCCGTTCCCGAGACCGCAGGCGAAGGGGAGCGCAACCCGTTCGCTTTCGGCGCCCCGCCGACCCCGACCCCGGCCCCGACCCTGCCGCCGCCTTCGCCGCGGCCCACCCTGCCGCCGCGCCCGACCGCGACCCCGCGCTGGGTCGACGGTCCCGACGGCCGCTTGCCCCCACCGCCGCCCTTCGACCGCTCGTTCATCGGCGCCTTCGGGCCCGAGCACACCGTGGTGGCGGTGTTCCGCAAGGGCGAGAACGTGGACGTCGCGATCCGGGGTGGGTGCTCGACGACACCTACATCGTGCGCGAGATCGGCTACGAGTCGGTGACCATCGGCTTCGTCGGCTACCCCGAGACGGAGGATGTGCGTGTACCGCTGGATTCGAACTAGCTCAACAACCCGCCTCGCCGGGTCCGCGCTCGTGCTGCTGGTCGCGCTGGGCTGTGCAACAGCGCAGCGTCCGGCCAGCCAGGGCAAGAACGCCGTCGAGCAGCGCAACTGGGACGCGGCGGTCTACTACTACCTCGAGGCGCTGGCGCGCGAGCCCGACAACCCTCAGTACCGGATGGCCCTGATCCGGGTCCGCCAGAAGGCCGGTCAGGAGCACTTCCAGCGCGGGCTGGCCTTCAAGGAGCTGGGTCGGCTCGCGGCGGCGCGCTCGGAGCTCCAGCTCGCCCTCCAGCTCGACCCGACCCACCAGTTCGCCGAGCAGGAGCTCGCCAAGGTCGAGAAGGACCTCGACATCCTGTCCCGCCCGGACGGTGAGCAGACCCTCGAGCAGCTCAAGGCCAAGGCGCGCGAGGCCAAGGTCCAGCCGCCGCTGCTCGACCCCAGGTCCAAGGAGCCGATCACCCTGAACTTTCCGAAGTCGAAGCCGGTCAAGGAGATCTACCAGGCGATGGCGAAGGCCTACGGCTTCAACGTGCTCTTCGACCCGAAGCTGAAGGACGACAAGCTGTCGATCGAGCTCGCCGACGTCACCGCCGAGCAGGCGCTCGAGATCGTCATGCAGGCCGCCGGCCACTTCTACAAGGTGCTCGACGAGCACACCATCCTCGTCGCCGAGGACACGCCCCAGAACCGGCGCGAGTACGAGGACCTGGTGATCAAGACCTTCTTCCTCTCCAACGCCGACGTCAAGGAGGTCGACAAGCTGCTGCGCTCGCTGATCGAGGCCCGGCGTCTGGCCACCAACGAGCAGCTCAACGCCATCACCCTGCGCGACACCGCCGACAAGGTGGCGATCGCCGAGAAGCTGATCGGGATCAACGACAAGGCCAAGGCCGAGGTGCTGATCGACGTCGAGCTGCTCCAGATCAGCCACAACAAGGAGACCGACATCGGCACGCCTGCTGTCGGCCTACTGCCTTCACCCTCGGGCTCGACCCGACCAAGGTCGGCAACGGCGATGCCAGCATCTTCCTCGACGAGCTCGACTCGATCACCCGCTCGGCGCTGGTCGATCACGGTGCCGAACATCTTCCATCAAGCTGATCAAGTCGACCAGCGAGGCCCAGACCCTCGCCCAGCCCCAGCTGCGCATCACCGAGGGCGAGAAGGCGTCACTCGTGATCGGCGACCGGGTGCCGATCCCGGTGACCAGCTTCAACACCTCCAACACCGTCGGTTCGTCGCGTCATCCCGATCACCTCCTTCCAGTACCAGGACGTCGGCATCAAGATCGACGTCGAGCCGCGGGTCCACCACAACCGGGAGATCACCCTCAAGGTGCAGGTCGAGGTGTCGCGCAAGACCGGCGAGGTCACCGCCGAGAACGCCCCCGCCCAGCCGATCATCGGCACCCGCAAGATCAACACCGTGATCCGCCTCAAGGACGGCGAGACCAACCTGCTCGCCGGTCTCTTCCAGGTCGATACCAACGAGTCCGAGAGCAAGATCCCCGGGCTGTCGGACATCCCCCTGCTCGGCCGGCTGTTCACCAACAAGTCGAAGGAACGGTTGACAGTCGACCTGGTGCTGACCCTGACCCCCCACATCGTGCGCTTCCCCGACATCTCCGAGGAGGACCTGGCGCCGCTCTGGGTGGGCACCGAGAGCCGTATCTCGTACTTCGGGCTCAACCTCTCGGGTCGAATCGGGCCGGGCGCCACGCGGACCTTTCGACCAGCGCGAGGGCCAGAGCGACCGGTCCGACCAGGCGGGCTCGGATCAGGCAGGTCCCTCCGGCGTCCGCGGGCTGGTGCGACCACGTCTGGTCCGGCCGGGTCGCGGCGAGGAGCGCGAGGAGGTCCCGCAGGGTGAGTCGCTGGCGCCGTCGGGCGGGATCCAGGATCTCGACCGGGGACCGGTGACCCCCGACGGGGAGGGGATCGAGGAGCCGCCGGCCGAGCCGGAGGGCGGAACCTCGACGGTGGGAGCGGCGGCGGTGCTGCCGCTGGTGATCGCGATCGAGCCCTCGGTTGTCTCGGTCCACCCCGGGCGGGAGACCATGGTCCAGATCGTCGCCTCCGGGGCGGTGGGAGCGGTGCGGCTGCCGCTGGTGCTGTCCTACGACCCGACCCGGGTCAGTCTGCTCGACGCCGACGTCGCCGCCGGCGCGCGGCTGGTCGGGCTCGACGGCAGCGCCGACGACGGCTGGCTCGCTCTCGACCTCGAGCTGGACGGTGCCGACGAGCTGCCGCGGGTGATCGGGCTCGCCCGCTTCCGGGGCGAATCACCCGGCCCGGCGCCGCTGGTCTTCACCGTCGAGGGGGCGGTCGCGCCGGACGGCAGCCTGCTGCCGGTTGCGGTGCGGGACGGTGTCCTGTTCGTGGTCGGCGATGCCGGGGGCGCGCCGTGATCTCACGACTCGCCCGACGCCGGCAGGGGGGCTTCACCCTGGCCGAGCTGGTGATGGTCGCGGCCCTGATCGCGATGCTGACGATGATCGTGTTGCCGGTGGCGAAGTTCACGGTCAAGCGGCGCAAGGAGGCCGAGCTGCGGCTCGCCCTGCGCCAGATGCGGACCGCCATCGACGAGTACAAGCGGCTCTCGGACCAGGGCATGATTCCGATCAAGCTCGGCTCGGAGGGCTACCCCGAGGACCTCGACATCCTGGTCGAGGGGGTACGGCTGGTCGGTCAGGACGACACCAAGCGCAGGTTCCTGCGCCGGATCCCGGTCGACCCGATGACCCGGGAGGCGGAATGGGGCAAGCGCAGCTACCAGGACGACTGGGACAGCGACTCGTGGGGAGGGGAGAACCTCTACGACGTCTACACCCTGTCCGACGCCACCGCGTTCGACGGCACCAAGTACAAGGACTGGTGAGCCATGGCAGTCGACCTCCGAGCCCGTGACCGGTCGACGCCGGCGCGCGGCGCGTCCGGATTCACCCTCATCGAGCTGATCATCGTGGTCGCGATCATCGGCATCCTGGCGACGATCGCGGTACCCGCCCTGAGGAACGCCCCCCGGCGAGCCAAGGAGGCGGTGCTCAAGGAGAACCTCTACACCATCCGATCCTGCATCGACCAGTACCTCGGCGACCGCGGCCACTATCCGCCCTCGCTGCAGGAGCTGGTCGATCGCGGTTACATGCGGCGCATGCCGATGGACCCGATCACCGAGTCGAGCGACACCTGGATCCTGGAGTTCGCCGACACCCAGGACGAGGAGGACCTCGAGCCGATCGACGACACCGGCCAGGGCGGCATCATCGACGTGCGCTCCGGAGCCGACGGCGCCGGCCTCGACGGCACCCCGTTCTCGGAGTGGTGACGGTGGCCGGCGCCCGCCCGCCCCGTGCGTGTGTACCGCGCGCCGGCGAGGCGCTGCCCCCGGCAGCGCCCGCTCTTCCCGGCGGGCTCGAGGTCTGCGACACCGGAGGCGACGAGCCGGCGGCGCGCCGGCGGCGCGGTGAGGCCGGGTTCACTCTGGTGATGCTGGTCATGATCCTGGCGGTGATGTCGATCCTGATGGGCGCCGCGGTGCAGTCCGTGGCCTTCCAGCGGCAACGCGAGAAGGAGGCCGAGCTGATCTTCCGCGGCGGCCAGTACGTCGAAGGGATCCGGATCTACAAGACCCGGTTCGGCCGCTTTCCGGTCACCCTCAAGGAGATGTGGGAGGCCAAGCCGAGAGTGCTGCGCAAGAAGTGGCAGGACCCGATTACCGAGTCCGACAGGTGGGGGATCGTCTTCCTCGGCCAGGACGGCCAGCAGGTCGGCGCCCCCGGCGCCGGGACCGACCCCGAGCTCGGACCGCAGCCGAGCCCGTCGCCGCAGCCGACACAGCCCCCGGACGCATCCGACGACGGGCCCTTCAGCGGGATCGGCGACCGGCCCCGGCAGGTCGGCCCGATCGTCGGCGTCCACTCGACCTCGTGCGACGAATCGATCAAGACCTACGAGGGGCGCACCCGCTACTGCGACTGGAAGTTCGTCTTCAAGGAGCAGCAGAACCAGCAGCAGGCCGGCTCGCTGCGACCCTCGCCCCCGCCGCGATAGGAGTAGAATCCGCGCGGCCATGGAGCGTCCTCGTCCCTCGCTGCTCGTGCTTCCCTTCGCCGGCCGCCGCACGGTGACGGCGGCGGTGTGGACTCTGCACGGAGCGGCCCACGACCCCGAGAACATGGCCGGCGCCACCCACCTGGTCGAGCATCTCACGCTGCGCCGGTGCGGCGGTCGCGAGCGGATCGAGCTCGCCCGGCTGGTCGACCGGCTCGGCGGCGACGTCGATGCCTGGACCTCGAGCGAGGCCATGTGCCTCTCGGTGGAGACCACGTGCGACGCCCTGCCGGACGCCCTCGAGCTGCTCAGCGACGCGATGCTCGAGCCGACCTTCGACCGCGAGGACGTCGAGCTCGAGCGGCGGGTCGCGCTCGCCGAGCTCGACCTGGTCCGGGACGACCCTGCCGACCAGGTCGAGGAGGCCGTGCTGCAGGCGGCCTGGGGTCGGCACCCCCTGGCGCGGACGGTGATCGGGACCGCCCGCACCCTGCGCCGGCTGACGCCGACGGCCCTCGCGCGCCACCATCGCGAGCTGGTGGCGACGGGCCGGCTGTTGGCGGTGGTCGCCGGAGACGTCGACCCGGCGGAGGTCGACCGCGGCCTGGCGCGACTGCCCCTCGACCGGTTCGCGACCGCTCCACCGCTGCCGCCGCTGCGGTGGAAGGGCGGGCGGGTCACCGTCGACCGCCGTCCCGGGGAGCAGGTCCACGCCCGGCTCGCGTTCCCCGCCCCGGCTTCGGGCGATGCCTCGGTGCCGGCGCTCACGGTGCTCAACCGGCTGCTCGGGGTCGGGGCCTCGAGCCGCCTCTTTCAGCGGCTGCGCGAGGAGGAGGGGCTCACCTACGACGTCTGGTCGGGGCTCTCCCTGCGCCGGCAGGGTGGGCTGGTCGAGGTCGGCTGGGCCTGCGGCCCGGAGGTCTTCGCAGACGCCTGGCGGGTGGTCCGCGAGGAGATCGGCCGCCTGCCCGCCGACCTCGAGGCCGAGGAGGTCGCGGTCGCCCGCGAGGCTCTGGTGCGGGGGATCGTGATGGACGCCGAGGATCCCGCCGGGCTCGCCTCGCTCGAGGCGGGCGAGCTGCTCGAGCGCGGCCGCCGGTTCCGACTCGAGCAGGCAGTCGCGGAGCTTGAAGCGGTCTCAACCGACGACGTCGCTGCCCTTGCCAGCGATCTGCTGCGGCTCGACCGCTCCGCGTCCGCCCTCTGCGGCCCCAAGGGCCTCGCCGCCCAGGTCGCGTGACCGGCACCAGGTTGAACCTCAGCGCGGGCCGTGCCCGCGCTCAGCCTCTGTGGCCCAGGCCGGCCGACCGGGGTGCGCGGTAAGATGCCGCCGATGGACGCCGGAGTGATCGTGAGGGTGCGGCGACTGACGCACGCCGAGGGGCTCGAAATGCCGAGCTACGCCAGCGCCGGGGCCGCCGGCGCGGACCTGTGTGCAGCTGTCGACGAGCCCCTGGTGCTCGCGCCGGGTGAGCGGGCGGCGGTGCCCACCGGCTTGGTGCTCGAGCTGCCGGCGGGGTACGAGGGCCAGGTCCGGCCGCGCTCGGGCCTCGCCCTGCGAGAGGGTGTGACCGTAGCCAACGCACCCGGCACCGTCGACTCGGACTACCGTGGTGAGGTCCGGGTGCTGCTGGTCAACCTGAGCACGACGCCGTTCACCGTCCGCCGTGGCGACCGCATCGCCCAGTTGGTGGTCGCGCCGGTGGTCAGCGCGAGCTTCGTCGAGGCCGCCGAGCTCGCCGACACCGCTCGCGGTGACGGCGGCTTCGGGTCCACGGGCAGATAGCCGGTGGAGGTCGTCGTCCTCGCCTCGGGCTCCTCCGGCAACGCCGCCCTGGTGGTTTCCGGGGACGCCGCGGTGCTGGTCGACGCGGGGATCTCGGCACGTTCGCTGACCCGTCGGCTGGCGGCGGTGGGCTGGTCGCCGGACCGGCTCGCGGCGGTGCTCGTCACCCACGAGCACAGCGACCACTGCCGGGGGCTCGAGGTGCTGCTCAAGCGGTATCCGCTCCCGGTCTGGGCCACGCGCGGCACCTGGGGGCGCCTGCCGGTGCGCTCGCTCAAGGGCGGCGAGCTGCGCTCGGGGCAGCCGCTGCGGCTGGGGGGGCTCAGCGTGCTCCCGGTTGCGACCAGCCACGACGCCGCCGAGCCGGTCGCGGTGGTGGTCGGCGACGGCTCGCACCGGGCGGCGGTGTGCACCGACACCGGCATCCTGACGCGATTGCTCGCCGACCGGCTCGCCGACTGCGACCTGCTCTGCCTGGAGTCCAACCACGACGCGGATCTCCTCGTGCACGGCCCCTACCCGTGGCCGCTCAAGCAGCGCATCCGGTCCTCGACCGGCCACCTCGCCAACCACCAGGCGGTCGAGGCTCTCGCCGAGCTCATCAACCCCCGCCTCCGGGCGGTGGTGGGGATGCACCTTTCCGAGCAGAACAACGTCCCCGATCTGGTCGACTGCGGCTTCCGCGCTGCCGCCGGGCCTGCGGTCGAGATCGCCGTCGCCTCGCGCCACCGCCTGGTCAAGGTCGCGCTCGCCAACGGAGCCGCGGCGGTGGAGACCTTTGCTGCTCCCGACGCTCCCGCGGTCCTGACCGGGAGGTGCTCGCTGTAGTACCTCTCGCGGGGGCGATCGGGATCGCGCTGGGGTCGCTCGACCGGCTGCGGGCGGCGGCGATGGTGGAAGGGCGGAGGTGGGTGCGCGACCACCACACCTACGAGCGGTATCTGGACGGCCTTCTCGCTCTCGCCGGGGCGGACGGAGAGGATGTGGCCGGAGCGGGTCGCCAGAGCCGCAGCGGCGCTCGATGACAGCGACCCCAGCGACGTCGGCGTGTGCGCGAGTTCACCGGCCCGGATGCCCAATGGCAGGGAGGCCTCAGCTCCGCCCGGCGACGGTGAAGCGGGTCTCGGCGGCGCGGCCGTCCTGGTCGACGACCTCGAGCCGGTGCCTGCCCGCGGCGAGGGCGAGCGAGACGCTGTGCTCGCCCCGGGTGGCGCCTTCGAAGCGTTGATCGAGGTACCAGTACAGGGTCGCAGCCGCGGAGGCGTGGGCTGCGCGAAGCGTCACCCGCTGGCGCTCGCCGCCGAGGTCGCGCGGCACCACCAGCGTGGCGCCGGGTGCGGGGTAGAGCAACCTGAGCGGGCGATCCGCCGCCGGCATCGGGCATCCCGGGCGGTGGGTGGGCGGGCTTGCGACCACGTGTCCTGAGCGGCGCAGGATGTGGGCCGCATCGGGCGGCAGCACCAGGCGCACCTGGCGCTCGGTGGAGCCTGGAGGGCCCCAGCACCGGGAGCAGACCTCGAGCCCGCTCCCGCGGTCGATCCAGTAGGCACGGTGGAATCGGCACGGCGGCAGGGGAGGCGCGCGCCGCGGCTGGGTCGAGCGGATCGGGTGGGGGCAGTCGGGACCGGCGCGGTATCCGGTCTCGGCGCACAGGGTCACCGAGCGCACGTCGAGCGGCGGTTCGAACCAGCGCCCGGGACCCTCGTCGGGCAGCAGCTCGAGGGCGGCGAAGAGAATCGGCGCCGCGGCCGCGGCGCCGCCGAGGCTGGCGTTGCCGCGACCGGAGAAGTTCCCGACCCAGACCGCGACCACCCAGCCGGGGGTCACCCCGACCGCCCATGCGTCCCGCTTGCCGAAGCTCGTGCCGGTCTTCCACGCCACCCGGCGCCGGGGGCCGAAGAGGGTCCGGTCGACGCCGTCGTCGTCCGGCCGCCGGACCTCGGTCAGGATGTCGAGGGTGGTGCGACAGGCCGCCGGCGAGAGCAGGTTCGGTCCCGGCTTCGCGGGACGGTCCGCGAGCACCGTGAGGCCGTCGAAGCGGCCGTCCCGTGCGAGCCCCCGGTAGAGGCCGGCGAGGTCCCACAGGGTGGTCTCGGCGCCACCCAGGATGAGGGACAGGCCGTAGTCCGAGGGCGGTCGGAAGAGGGTGGTCATACCGGCCCGGCTGAGCAAGCTGTGGAGCTCCGGCACCCCGACCTGCTCGAGCAGCAGCGTGGGCGGCACGTTGAGGGAGCGCACGAGGGCGTCGCGGGCCCGCACCACGCCCGAGAAGCCGAGGTCGGCGTTGACCGGCGCGTAGTCGCCGAAGTAGACCGGCACGTCGCGCATCAGGCTCGACGGGTGGAGCAGGCCGGCGTCGAAGGCGAGGGCGTAGAGGAAGGGCTTGAGCACCGAGCCGGACGAGCGCGGCGCGACGACGCCGTCGACCTGGCCGGCGTGCGCGAGGTCGAAGAAGTCGGGCGAGCCGACGTAGGCGCGCACCGCGCCGGTCTCGGTCTCGACCGCGAGCACGGCGAGGTTGTCGATACCCTGCCGGGAGAGCCACCGGGCGTGGCGGCCGGCAAGTGCCTCGAAACCCTCCTGCAGGCTGCGCTCGACGGTGGTGCGCACCACCCTGCCGGGAGCGACGGCCGCGGCCCGACGTGCCAGGTGTGGCGAAAATCGCGGCATCGGGTGCCCATCGGGGTCGGGCAGCGGCTCGGCCAGGCTCTCGCGCAGGGTCGCCAGGTCGATCTCGCCGCGCCGGTGGAGGCGTTCGAGCAGTCGGTTGCGGCGTTCGAGCAGGCGCTCCCGGTTGCGGCGGGTGGTCACCACCGTCGGCGCGTTCGGCAGCACCGCGAGGGTCGCGGCCTCGGCCCAGGTCAGGCGTGAGGGGGGGCGTCCGAAGAGGCGCAGGCTGGCGGCGGTGACACCGACCAGGTTGCCGCCGTAGGGAGCGTGCTCGAGGTACAGCCGCAGCAGCTCCTGCTTGCTGTAGTGCAGCTCGAGCTTGACCGCCTGAGCCATCTCGAGCAGCTTGTTGGCCAGCGTGCGACGCTTGGGCCGCATCAGGCGCGCGACCTGCATGGTGAGGGTGCTGGCGCCGCTCACGATTGCGCCGGCACGAAGGTCCTGGACCGCGGCGCGCGCCACCGCGAGCGGATCGATTCCGGGGTGGTGCCAGAACCGCCGGTCCTCGAACGCCACCACCGCGGCCGCCAGCTTGGGCGACAGCGGCTCCTCGCCGAGCCGCAGCCGCCACTGCTGGTCGGGGGCGAGAGACGCGTGCAGCACCTCGCGGCCGGCGTCGAGCACCACGGTCCCGTAGCAGTCGGGGAACGGAGGGTCGGGCAGGGGCACGGCGAGCCATGCTCCGGCGAGCACCGCCGCCGCGACCGCCGAACGCCGCAGCCTGCGGCTGCGGCGACACGCCGGGAGACGACCGGCGGAGGGCGTCACTTCCCCTCCGCCGCCACCACCTCGACCCGACCGCCCGGGATCAGCGCCCGAAAGTCCGGGTCGTACATCGCCTCAACCGAGGCCGGCGCGAGCAGGAACGAGCCCCGGGTGACCGCGACCAGCTTGACCAGGAAGTCCTGGGGCTGGCGCGAGCGCAGGTCGAAGAACCACATCACCCGGTCGTCGCGGATGTCGGTGAAGACCTCCCTCCCGAGCTGGAGGCGGCGGGCCCAGTCCGGTGGGGCTTCGCCGCGCAGGCGGGTGGCGTCGATCTCCCAGCCGGAGGGGAAGATCTGGGTCAGGGCGACGTTCTCGACCAGCCCCCAGGACGGCGCGGAGACCCGGAGGTGGCACCAGAACAGGCTCCCCTGCGCCAGCCGGGAGGGGTCGGTCGGGCGGCCGTCCTCGTCGAGGAAGCGGCGTTCGAGCGCGAGGTTGCGGGCTTCCGGCTCGGTCGGGCCCTCGATCGGGATGCCCTCCCACTCGAGCACCGCGTGGAGCGGGGCGTCGGATCGGGAGCGCACGGTCACGGTGCGGCCGACGGCCTCGGCGAGATCGAACCCCACCGCCCCGCCGCGTTGGTCGAAGGTCAGTCCACGAGCGCCGTCGCCGAGCTCGAGCACGCCCCGCACCGGAGCCTCCTGGCGCCAGGTGCGACGCAGGTAGCTCCCGGCTGCAAGCAGGGCGTAGCCGGCCTCGTGGGTCGACAGCCACTCGGTTCCGCCGAGCTCGGTGTTGACCCGGCTGTACAGCTCGAGGGCGGTCTGGTCGCGTTCCATCAGCGTGGCCAGGTAGAGCATCATGGCGGCATCGCGCAGCCCGGAGCCGTAGGTTGCTCCCTGCTCACGGTAGGGCGGGACCGCGGTCGGCGCGCCGGAGACGAGCTGACGGGCCGCGGCATCCATCCCGGACAGCTGGTAGGCGGCGGCGAGCAGCCATCGGGAGAGCGGATCGAGCACGTCGAGCCGCTCCTCCTTCATCAGGTTCATGGGACCGGTCTGGGGCTCCCCCGCGAGGGCGAGCACGAACAGGCGGTAGCAGCGGGTGCGCAGGTCGCCGGCCTCTCGGGCGGCCATCCGCTTCTGGTAGCCGGTCCAGGCCCGCAGCAGGTCGTCGGGCACGTGATAGCCGGCGCGCCGGGCCTCGAGCAGGTAGTGTCCACCGTAGTTGGTCGCCCACTGATCGGTCTCGGCGCCTCCCGGCCAGTAGGCGAAGCCGCCCTCCGGGGTGGTGAAGCGGCGCAGGCGCTCGATGCCGGCGTCGAGGTTGCGGTCGATCTGGCGCGCCAGGTCGTCGTGCCGCTGGTGGTCGGCGGCCATCAGGTCCTTGAGGAAGAGCTGGGGGAAGACCGCCGACATGGTCTGCTCCATGCAGCCGTAGGGGTAGCGCACGAGCGCGGTCAGCCGGTGACCGAAGGTGAGCCCGGGCATGGTGGATATCCGCAGGCGCGCGCTCCGGGTGCCCTCGACCCCGAGCGCGGGGACCTCGAGCGCCAGCTCGCCGCCGGGCGGCACCACGAGCTCGCGCAGCTCGACCCGGTAGGGGTTGACCGGTCGCACCGCGAGCTCGGTGACGGCCTCGGAGCGTGCGCCCTTCGCGGTCGCGGTCACCGTGACGGTGGCGACCCCGGCGCGGTTGCCCGCGGCGAGCGTGAAGGCGACGTCGCGCTCACCGGGAGAGTCGAACGAGAGCTCGGCGCGGGCCGGGCCGACCACGGCGAGCGGCCCGGTCGCCTCGACGGCGATCTCGACCTCCCCGAGGGCGCGATCGAGGGCGAAAACGGTCACCGGCAGCTCGAAGCTCTCGTCAGGACCCGCCACCCGCGGCAGGGTGGGCAGCAGCACCAGCGGATCGCGGACCGGGACGGCTGCCTCGGCGCTGCCGTAGGCCCCGCCCGCGGCAGCCACCGCCATCACCCGTACCGAGCCGAGGTAGCGGGGCATGGTGAACCGCGCTCGCACGCGGCCGGTGCCGTCGCTGCGGACCGGCGCAGAGAACAGCGCGACCGGCGGGAAGCGGCGAGCCTTCACCGGGCCCGAACGTTTCTGCCGGAAGCTGTCCTCATCGCCGCCGACCTCGAATCGGCGGTGCACGTCGCCCCAGATCGCCCCGATCACCTGGTCGAAGACATCGAAGGTGGCGACCGAGAGGCGCTCCTTGGCGAAGAAGAACTGCCACGGGTCGGGGGTGGTGAAGGCGGTGAGGTCGAGCAGCCCCTCGTCGACCACTGCGACCGTGACGGTGGCAGGGCGACCAGGGGGCACCTTCACCTCGACCTCGAAGTCCTGACCCGGCCGCAGCGTGCCCGGTGCGGTGAGCTCGACCTCGAGCCGCGTGTCCACCTGCTCCACCGGGATCGGCACCACGCCGTGGAGCCGCAGCGGCCGGTCGTTGGAGGTCTGGGCGTGGGGCTGGATCGCGACCACGTGGAGGTAGGCATTGGGCAGCATGGCCTCGGTGACCGGCACGTCGAGGGTGGTCGCCGGGCCCGCCAGCGGCACCCAGCGGTGATCGAGCACGCGGTCACCCTTCTCCACCGACACGAAGGCCACGCCCTCCGAGGGGGTCTTGACGGCGACGTGGGCGACCTCGCCGGGGCGGTAGCGCTCCCGGTCGAGCTCCATCTCGAGCTGGGCCCCGGCGGTGATCGGGGCAGACTGGCTGCCCCAGCTCGAGGCCCACAGGAAGACGCCGGTGTGGTGCCCGCCGGCCGGGTCGCGAATCTCGACCAGGATCTGCCCTCGGCGGTCGGGAGCGAGCCGGACGGCCACCGGACCGACCCCCGAGGTCACCGTCGCCCGCTCGAGAAGGGTGGTCGAGATGTCGCTCTTGAAGCGCAGCGAGTAGTCCTCGAAGCTGCGGTACTCCCACCACCAGGCGCGCTCGTTGTGGGACAGGGTGACCTCCAGCTCGCGGCCGGGCACGGGCGTTCCGTCACGGTCGAGCAGCACCACCTCCAGGTCGAGGGGACGGTCGATCTCGACCCAACTGGTCTTCGGGGTGCGGAGACCGACGTAGGCGGGATAAGGGTCGATGGGAATCTCGAGTGCCTGGGTGGTGGGCCTGCCTCCGCGCTCGAAGACCCGTGCGGTCAGCGTTGCGGTGACCGCCGACGGCGCGCCGGCGAGGGCGGGCACACGCCACTGCACCCGCGCCCGGCCGGCGCCGTCGAGCGCGCGCTCGAGCAGGGTCTGGTCGCTGACCGAGAGGCGCTCCGCGGGGTGGAGGAAGCTGTAGTCGGGGTAGGCTTCGAAGCGCTTCTCGGCGGCCCGGTAGCTGACCGCGAGGGTGGCGTCGAGACCCGCCGCCGGGGCGCCGAAAAGGTAGCTGGAGGTGAGCTCCAGGCCGACCTCGCGGTCTTCCGGGCCGAGCCGGGGGGCATCGGGCTGGAGGTTCACCTTGAGCCGGTTGGGAACCACCGTCTCGATCCGGAGCCGGTGGCTCGCGAGCAGGGTGTCGCCGGTGAACAGATCGGCGAACCAGCTTCCGGTCGGATCGCCGTCGCCGGTCCGGATCACGAAGGCGTAGTGGCCGGCGAGACCGGTTCGGCTGACCTCCTCGTGCACCACCTGGTCGCGGGGGTTGCGCACCCTGAGCCGGAGCGGGTGGTCGTCGGGGAAGCCGTCGTCCTGGTTGCGGACGATGGCGGCGAGGTGGATCGGGTCGCCCGGCCGGTACACCCCCCGGTCGCTGTAGACGAAGGCGCGGGTGGCGGCCGCGCTGCCGCTCGAGCCCCCGACCTCGAACCCGCTCAGGCTGAGGGCGCTGTCGGAGAACTTGAGCGCCGAGCGCTGGCCTTTCCAGCGCGCCTCGATGATGAAGCCGTCGGTGGTCGCGAACTCCGCGATTCCGTCCTCGCCGGTGGTGTGGCGCTCGAGAGGCTGGTTCTGGAGGGAGACCAGGGTGAGGTCGACGCCCGGCAGCGGCGTCGCGGTGCCGAGATGGGTGGCCGCGACGATCAGCCGGTTTCCGGCGCGCTTGGCGAGCAGCCCGACGTCGGTGAGAATCACCGGCTTCGCGACCGTGCCCCGGTTGCGCGCGTAGCCCTCGCCGCAGGGGTGCTCCCAGTAGGGGTAGCTGCGGCCCTCCTCGCAGTCGTAGAGCATCTGCTCGCGGCTGAAGGACAGGGTCACCAGGTAGAGGCCGCGTTCGTGTCCGGTGACCAGGCGCTCAAGGTCGAGGGTGCTCTGCACCCACCGATTGCGCTCGTCGCCGATCTCGAGCTCCTGGCTCGCGACCTCGATCCCGACCCGGTCGAGGCTCCCCCACAGCCGGTCGCGGGTCGGCGCCGAGGACAGGTCGTGATCCTGGAGAAACTGGCCGAGGTTGGACTCGAAGACCCGCATCACGGTGGCGGTGACCGCCCGCAGGTTGAGCGTACGGAAGGCGACGGTGCCTTCTTCACGGCTCGGCAGCAGCGCCCCGGACTGGGAGAAGGCGAGCTGGGGCTTCATGTCGACGAAGCGCAGCGGATGCCGGAAGTCGGCGGCGAGCCGCGCCCCCCATCGGCTGGGCAGGCCTCGGCGCACCGTCAGGGTGTAGTCCTGGCCTCGACGGAAGGCGCCCGAAACCTGCAGCAGTCGGCCCGCGATCGAGACCTTGAGCTCGACGAAGGGCTCGACGGTGACGTATCCCGAGGCGTCGACATCCTCCTGGAGCGGGTCGGAGAGCTGGATCGAGAGCCGCGGCTCGCGCTCCTGATCGTGGACGATCACCTCCGCCACTGCGAGGTCGCCGACCGGACGCAGCTCGACCACCCGCTCGACGTCCCGCTCGAGCCCGAACGGCGCCGCCGGGATCGTCAGTCGCAGCTCGAGCGGGCTCTGGCCGCGGGCGACCGGGGCGCTGGTGAAGACGAAGCGGCGGTCACCGATGTCCGAGCGCCACTCCATCGCCACCCGCTCCCGCCCGGCTGCGAGCCCGATTTTGCGCTCGACCTCGTCCAGGGTGGTGGGGTCCGCGAGCTCGATCGAGCCGCTCAGGACCATGTGCTCCGGATCGTCGCCGTCGGCCGGCTCGAGGTCCGCCTGCCACGAG
Source organism: uncultured Acidobacteriota bacterium (assembly GCA_963714745.1). Taxonomy (GTDB): domain Bacteria; phylum Acidobacteriota; class Thermoanaerobaculia; order Thermoanaerobaculales; family Sulfomarinibacteraceae; genus CAVQPK01. Next base: position 846,544 of record CAVQPK010000002.1, on the reverse strand, counting down.
ACCACCCGGTTGGCGGCGATCTCGAAGCCGAACGCGAAGGGTTTCACCGACTCCACCGTCGGCAGCACCGCCGCCACGTCGAGCACACACTGGTAGCGAGTGCCGGCCTCCAGGGCGGAGCGGGGCTCGAAGACCAGGGTGCGGTCGTCGGCCCAGCTCGCCCGCCCCTCCACCGTCGGGGTGAAGGTGAAGGCGCCGGCGAGCGCTGCTGCGCGCAGCTCGCGCTCCGGCTGGACATCGACGAAACGGACCGAGATCCGGGAATCGCGCGCGACCACCCCGTCGGTCACGTGGGAGATCAGCCGTGCGGTGCGCTGGTGGTCGCGGCTCTCGGCCATGGCCGTGCCGGGCTCCTCGCCCGGGCCGCCGCGGCAGCCCGCAGTTCCGATCAGTGTGGCGGCGACCGCGAGCACGGCACTCAGGGCGCGGATCGGGACCGGTGGGCGCTGGCACATGGTGAACCTCCCGCTGCGATCACGATGATCGGCCGTTGTGACCACAGTATGGACGAACAGGGGCAATCCCCGGGCAGCCGACGACGACGCCCGGCTCGGCGGCCGTCACCAGGAGAGCGGGCCGTCAGGCGCCGGTGAAGACCTCGGCTGGAGCGTGACGCGGAACGCGGCGCTGGGGCGCCAGTGATGCCAGTGGCGGGGCGGGCGCTCGGGCGGACCGTCGGCGAGGGCTCTGATCCGATAGCGGTGTGCGAGCTCGAGGAGGAAGGTGCGGGCGAGGCCGAGGGTGAGCTGGGCGCCGGGGCATGCATGCCGGTCGAGGCCGAACGGGGCCAGCTCGGCTGTGGTCGGACGGCGACCGGCGAAGCGGTCCGGGTCGAACGTGTCCGGACGGTCGAAGACTCCGGGCTCGCGGTGGCTCTCGCGGATGCACACGCGCACGAACCAGCCTCGTGGAACGGTGAACCCATCGATCTCGAGCGGTCGAGAGGCGATCCGGTAGAGATACTCGCTCTGGGCCAGGCGGAGGGTCTCGAGCACCACGCGATCCGCGAGCTCGCGTGCGGCGTCCGGGGGCAGTGCGGCGAGCCGGTCCGCGTACGACGGATGGTCGGCCGCCATCTTGAGCAGCCACACCAGGAGACCGGACACGTTGTCGCCTGCCACGTGGAGCATGAAGGCCAGGTTTCCGCAGATCCAGGGGTCGTGCAGGGCGTCGGGACGAGAGCGGCGGATGGTGTCGACCGAGGAGGTCGGATGACCGTCCGGCGGAACCTCGGGGAGATCGCTGAGCAGCTTGGCGACGCGCTCGAGCGCGGCGGCCGCGCGGCGGGCGGATCGGCGGTCGGCGCCCGCCTCGGAGCCGAGTGGCTCCAGCGCCCGGGTGAGATCATCGAGCCGGGCCTCGTCGTGGGGCTCGACGCCGAGCACGACCGCAGCCAGCGCTGCATGGACCAGGCGCTCGACCGCGGGGCGAGGAGCCGTCCCGCCCTCCGCAGCCAGGAGGTCGAGATTGCGCCGGACGGCCGCAGTCATCCGGGGAGAGGCCGACCCCAGCACGTCGGTTCCGAAAGCGGTCCGGAACAGAGGGGCGAGGACGTCGTGCCGCTCCGGGGGCAGGTAGCGGAGGAAGCCCCCCGGGACCAAGCGGGTGAACGGGAGCGGCGCCGGCGCGAGCTCCGCACGGTGGCGGCGCAGCAGCTCGTGCCCGCGTTCGAGACCCAGGACACAGACCGTGGGGCGGTGGAACTGGCTCATCTTGAACACCGGACCCCAGCGGGAGAAACCGTGCCGGTAGAACTCCGGGTCGTCGATCGCGTCCAATGAAGCCGCCAGACCCAGCGAGCCGGGCGGGAGCCTCTGCCGCCGGCCGAAGGACGGCCGCGCCCTCCACCGGGCGAGCACCGCCGCCGCGACCATGGCGGCAACGGCGCCGTGCCGAATCGGCGACCAGATCACGGCCGCCGTCCCGATGGCGAACGCGATGATCGCCAGCGCCGCCGCCGCGGTCGGAACCTCGCGCGCGAGTCGTCTCGTCAGGGGCCGCGCCAGGACTCGGGCGCAGGGCCACGCCGCGACGGCGACCAGGGCCGCCTCCACTGCCGTCACCCACAGCCGCGGGCTGCTCATCGCCGGCCGGCTGCGCTCAGTTCCGTCGATCGCACCAGCGGCGCGCGTTCTGGAACAGGCGCAGCCAGGGCGATGCCGGCAGGTCGCGACGCCAGACGGGGGGCATGTAGCCCCAGTGCCAGGTGAGAAAAGTGCGTTCGGGGTGGGGCATGATCGCCAGGTGGCGGCCGTCCGGGGTGGTCAGGGCGGCGATGCCGCGCGGTGAACCGTTGGGGTTGAAGGGATACGCCTCGGTGGGCTCGCCGGCGTCGTCGACGTAGCGCACCGGTGCGAGGCCGTCGGCCTCGACCCGATCGAGAACCTCGGGCGCGGGGAAGTGGGCGCGGCCCTCGCCGTGCTGGAGCCAGATCCCGAGCACCGACCCGGCCATGCCGTCCAGCAGCAGGGACGGGCTGTCGAGGACCCGAACGGTCGCGAAGCGGGACTCGAAGCGACCCGATGCGTTGCGGATGAAGCGCGGCTGCTCGGTGTCGGCGAGGCCCCGGAACGGCACCCAACCGAGCAGGGCGAAGAGCTGGCAGCCGTTGCAGACCCCGAGAGTGAAGGTGTCGTCGCGAGCGACAAAGGCCTCGAACTGGTCGCGCAGCCGGGTGTTGAACCGGATCGTGCCGGCCCAGCCCTTGGCCGAGTCGAGCACGTCGGCGTAGGAGAACCCGCCGACCGCGACCAGGCCCCGGAACCGGTCGAGCCCGATCCGGCCGGCGAGCAGGTCGGACATCGCCACGTCCCACGGCTCCAGGCCCGCGAGCCACAGTGCGGCCGCCATCTCCCGGTCGGAGTTCGAGCCCTCCTCGCGCAGCACGGCCACCGGAGTGCGGTCGCGCCGTGCCAGGACCGCCGGTGCGGTCGGCTCGGGGTCGAAACCGAGCCGGTAGGGAGGCGCACTGCGGCGGCGCAGCCCGTCCCGCTCGGCCGCGACGTGGTCCGGGTCCGCCTGCAGCTCGTCGAGGGCGAAGCTGGTCGACTCCCACAGGTCGCGCAGGTCGCGCATGTCCCCGTCGAGCACCGGCTCGCCCGCCACCGCGACCCGCACCCGGGGTTCAGCAACTGTCCGTCCGACCACCGCGCACGGGAGGTCGGCGGCCTCGAGCACGTGCAGAACGGTGGTGAGGTCGGCCTCGTCGACCTCGAGCACCAGACCGAGCTCCTCGGCGAAGAGGACCGCGAGCGGGTCGGCGCCGGCGGCTGCGGGCAGATCGGCCTCGAGCCCGCAGTTGCCGGCGAAGGCCATCTCGAGCAGGGTGGTGACCAGCCCGCCGTCGGAGCGGTCGTGGCCGGCCCGCACCAGGCCGTCGGCGATCAGGGTCTGGACCGCGGCGAATGCCCGCGCCAGCCGCGCCGGGTCGTCGAGATCGGGGACCGTGTCGCCGACCTGGCCGAAGACCTGGGCCAGCGCCGAGCCGCCGAGGCGGGCGTGGCCGTCGGCCAGGTCGATGACGAGCAGCCGTCCGGAGCCCGGAAGCTCCAGGTCCGGGGTCACCGTGGCGGTGACGTCGGGGCAGCCGACGTAGGCCGAGACCACGAGGGTCCCGGGCGCCTTGACGGTCTCCTCGCCGTCACCTCCCGGGGCACGGGCGGCCATCGAGAGGCTGTCCTTGCCACCGTCGACCGCGATCCCGAGCACCAGCATGAGGTCCCGCATGGCGACCGCGGCGTCGTGGAGCGCCGCGCCTTCGCCGGGCAGCTTGGCGGCCCACATCCAGTTCGCCGAGCAGCGCACGTCCTCGAGCGCCGTCACCCGCGCCCACACCAGGTTGGTGAGCGCCTCGCCGACCGTCATCCGCGCCATCGCCTGTGGGTCAACCAACCCCTTGACCGGCTGCTCGCCGATCGCGATCGCGGCGCCGCCGGTGGCGAGGTGGCCGGCCGCGACCACCGCGACGTCGGCGACCGTGAGCTGGAGCGGGCCCGCGCACTGCTGTCGGGCCACCAGACCGGTCACGGCGCGGTCCACCTTGGTGGTCAGGAAGCGCTTCGAGCCCACCGAGAGCAGCCGCAGCACGCGGTCGAGAGCGGCGAGGGCCGTGAGCCCCGCGGGCAGCTCGAGGGGCGCGACCTGCGGCGCCCGACGCTGGTCGCGGAAGGTCTTGCGCGGCATGTCCCCGAGCACGTCCTCGAGCGTGAGGTCGACCGGCGTGGTGTCATCGTGGGCGTCGTGGACCACCACCCTGCCGTCGCCAGTCACGGTCCCCACCACCGCGCAGGGCACCTTTTCACGTGCACACAGGGCGCGGAACGCGGCCTCGTGCCCGGCGCGCAGCAGCAGGGCGTTGTTCTCCTGGTACTCGGCGCCCCAGATTTCGAGCACCGACAGGGTGTCGTCCCCGAGCGGGACCTCGCGGATCTCCAGCCTCGCCCCGGCCGGATCGACGATCTCTTTGAGCACGTTGCAGTTTCCGCCTGCCCCCTGATCGTGGATCGAGACGATCGGGTTGGCGTCGCCGAGCTCGACGCAGGCGCGGATCACCCGGTTGAGCTTCTGCTCCATCTCGGCGTCGCCGCGCTGGACGGCGTTGAAGTCGAGCTCGGAGACGTTCTCGCCCTGGACCATCGACGAGGCAGCGCCGCCTCCCATCCCGATCCGGTAGGCGGGCCCGCCGACCTTGACGACCAGCATGCCGGGCTCGGGCGCACCCTTGGCGACGTGGCGGTGGTCGAGGAAACCGACCCCGCCGGAGAACATGATCGGCTTCAGCCACTCGCGGCGCTCACCGGAGGGCAGCCGCAGCCCGAACGAACGGGTGAAGCCCTGGACCACCGGCTCACCGAACTTGTTGCCGTAGTCGGAGGCGCCGTTGGACGCCTCGATCTCGATCCTGAGCGGCGGGGCCAGATTCGAAGGGTAGGCGAACGACCCGTCCTCCCACGGCAGCTCGTGACCCGGGATCCGCAGGTTGCCGACGCAGTAGGCGGCGGTGCCGGCAACCACGTGGGCGCCTCGACCGGTGGCCTGGACGTCCCGGATCCGGCCGCCGGTGCCGGTCTCGGCGCCCGGGAAGGGCGCCACCCCGGATGGGAAGTTGTGGGTCTCCGCGGTGAAGATCGGGTCGAGATCGCGCTCGTCGGCGGTCAGCGGCCCGGGTTCCCCAGGCCGGGTCGGAGCCATCACCCGAGCAGGGCCGCCCCGGATCGCGCTCGAGTTGTCATGGAAGGCGATCACGCTGGCGCCCGGCCGCGCCAGGAATGGCTCGCGGACGACGTCGAGCAGCGAGCTGCGGCGCCTCGACCCCGTCGAGCACCAGCCGGCCCTTGAAGAACCAGTGACGGGAGTGCTCGCTGTTCGACTGCGCGACGTCGAAGCACTCGACATCGGTGGGGTCGCGACGGAGTCGGTCCCGGAACAGGGCGGTGTAGTACTCGAGATCCCAGCTGTCGAAGGCGAGGCCGAGCTCGCGGTCGAGCCGCTTGAGGGCGGCGCGCCCTTCGGCCAACACCGGGACCCGGCGGACCGGGGCCGGGGTCATGCCGGCGTCGAAGCTCGACAGCGGAACCGGGTACGGGCACTCGGTCATGCGGTCGTGGATGAGGGCGAGCCAGGCGGCGCGCTCGGTCGGGTCGAGGGCCCGGTCGGTCCGGACCAGGTAGCGGCGCGAGGGCTCGATACGGAGCACCCGGTCGAGGGAGCAGGCTCGGCAGACCGAGACCGCATTGGTCGACCATGCGGTGGTGAAGTTGAGGCGCGGGCCGACCTCGAAGATCTCGCCCGCAGACGGGTCGAGCCGGCTGGACGAGCCGAAGAGCTCCGGCTCGAAGGTCTCCGCGAGCAGCCAGGCCAGGGAGGACCGGGCATCCTCGGTGAGCGGGGCCGCGAGCTCGACGTTGAAGCACAGCTCGGTGTCGATGCCGACGATCGCCTCCGACCCCCGTGCGCGGGCGGTGGCGAGCAGCGCGGCGCGGGCTGAGGGGCCGAGGGCCGGCGAGCGGTAGAGGTGGATGACCTGCATGGGCGGTTTGTAGCAGGACCCGCCCGCCCGCGCCAGGGGCGGCGGGCCGGCCCCGGCGCGGGCCGTACCCACAACTCATGGTCTGGGTGAACGGATGAGGTCGCATCCGTTCGACCTGCGTGGGAGTCCGGGGTCGGGCAGCAGGCTGCCGGCCCGGGATCGCGTCACCGGTGTGCCGCTTCCGGGGTGGGGGATAATGTCGGCGTTCGGGAGGCCGAAGGATGACCACCTACCGCGAGGCGGGAGTCGACATCGACGCCCAGGACCGGGCGCTCGAGAGGATCAAGGGGATGGTCCGGGGCACCTACACCGACGGCGTGCTCTCCGACCAGGGCGCCTTCGGCGGCATGTTCAGGGTGCCCAAGGGCCTGCGCGAGCCGGTGCTGGTGGCCTCCGCGGACGGGGTGGGGACCAAGCTCCGGGTCGCCTTCCTCGCCGAGCGGCACGGGACCGTGGGCCGCGACCTGGTCCACCACTGCATCAACGACATCCTGGTTCAGGGCGCCCGGCCGCTCTTCTTCCTCGACTACCTGGCCACGGGCCGGCTCGACCCGGAGGTGGCGGCGTCGGTGATCGGGGGCGTGGCGGCCGCATGTGCCGAGCACGGGGTCGCACTGCTCGGCGGCGAAACCGCCGAGATGCCCGGATTCTACGGCGACGGCGAGTACGACCTCGCCGGCTTCATCGTCGGGGTCGTCGACCGGAGGAGGATCGTCGACGGGTCCGAGGTCGAGGCGGGCGATGTCCTGGTCGGGCTGCCGTCGGACGGGCTCCACACCAACGGCTACTCCCTCGCCCGCAGGGTGCTGCTCGAGGATCTGAGCTACCGGGTGGACGAGCCGGTGCCGGAGATCGGGCGAACGGTGGCGGATGAGCTGCTCCGGGTGCACCGCTGTTATCTCGCCCCGCTCTGGCCGCTGGTCGAGAAGCAGCGGATCCGCGCCATGGCCCACATCACCGGTGGCGGGATCACCGACAACCTTCCCCGGGTCCTTCCCGAGGGCCTCGGCGCCCGGGTCAAGGTCGGGAGCTGGGAGATCCCGCCGATCTTCCGCCTGCTCGCGACCGCCGGAGAGATTCCCGAGCACGACCTCTGGCGGACCTTCAACATGGGTGTCGGCATGGTGCTGGTGGTGGCGCCGAAGCGGCTGTCGGAGGTGCTGGCCGGGATCCGCGCCGCCGGCTGCCCGGGCTCTCCGATCGGCACCGTGGTGGAGGGCGCGGGCGGCGTCGAGTACGACCACCCTCCGGCAGGCTACCCGAGCGGGCTTCGGTAGCCGCCGACGGAGCCGTCTCTCGCTGCTATCCTGACCGGCATGTGCGGCAGGCTGCGCGCTCTGGCGTCGGTCGTGGCGATGCTGGCGGGGGCCGTCGCGGCGTCGGCCGAAGCGCCGAGCCACGCCCTCACCGTGCTCGAGGACGGAACCCCGGCGGCGGTGAGGGCGGCAGCGGCGACCGAGGTCAGGCTCGTCGTGCGCAACGACGGCACGGTGACCTGGCGGGCCGACGCTCCCTTCCGCCTGGCCTACCACCTCTACGACGATTTCGGCCGGGTGGCGGAGTGGGACGGAGAACGCACCGGCTTGCCCCACGACGTGCCGCCGGGGGCGACGGTCGAGGTCACAGCGCGGCTGCGGACGACCGTGCCTGCTGGCGTCTACACCATCCAGTGGGACCTGGTGGAGGAGATGGTCTGCTGGGCCGCGGAGCACGATCCGACCCCCGAGCCACGGCGCAAGCTGGTCGTGCTGCCGAGGGAGGCGGATCGCGATTTCGAGATCGTCCGGCACTCAACGCCGCGAATCGCGGTCGCCGGGCGGCACTTCGAGGTGCCGCTGGTGGTGCGCAATACCGGCGCCCGCGGGTGGCCGGCGGACGGCTCGATCCGCGTGGTGGCCCACTGGCGAAGACCGGACGGCTCGATCGTCGTGTGGGAGGGGGTGAGGACCCGGGTCACGAGCGCGGTTCCTCCGGGCGGTACGGTCGAGATCGAGGCCCGGCTCGAGGTGCCTCGGGGGCTCGGAAGGTGGAACCTCGAGTGGGACATGGTGGACGAAGGGGTGTGCTGGTTTTCCCGCGCTTCCCCGGGCCCACTGCGCGAGATGTCCGTCGCTGTCCTGCCGGAACCCGCCGATCTGAGGGTGCTCGCCTTTCTGACCACCATCATCGCGTGTCTGGCGGTCACGGTGGCGAGCGCCCGGCGGCCGCCGGCATGGCTGACCGGTGCGCTGTCGGTGGCCGACCTGGTTTGGCTCACCGCCGCGCTGGCTGTCGCCCAGCGCGCGGTGCTCACCGAAGCTGGCTCGAGCCCCGACCCTGGATCGGCCTGGCGTGCCGGGTCGGCGGTTGCAGTCCTGGTGCTGCCGCTGACCCTGATCCCGCGCCGGATCCGTCCCTGGCTTGCCTGGGGGGCGGCCTGCCTGGTCACCCTCCTGCTCGTGGCCGATGTGCTCTACCTGAGGTACTTCGGCGACCTGCTCTCGGTCGCGGCCGTCGCCGGAGCCGGGCAGACCGGACAGGTGCTCGACAGCGTGGCCGCGCTGCTGGCGTCCAGCGACCTGTGGTTCGTGGCGCACCTGCTGCCGGCCGCGCTCCTGGCGGCGGCCGTGGCACGGCTGGCACGGTCGGGCAGCCGGCGGCCCACGGCTCTCGCCGCCGCCGTGCTGGCGGCGGCCGCGCTCCCGGGCCTGGCCGCGGCCTTGGGCTCGATCGCGAGCGGGTACGGGTTCGGGGCCCAGGTCTTCTCCTCGATCGCCAGCGCCCGTCACCTCGGAGTGCTCGGATACCACCTGGGAGACACGTTCCGGGATCTCGAACGGCGCTTTCGCGCCGGCCGTTTGACCGCCGATGAGCTCGAGGCCGTGACAGCGTGGTTCAGTGCCACCGCGTCGAGCCGGGCGGGGGTCGGCTCCCGGTTCGGCGCGGCGCGCGGCGCCGACCTGGTGATGGTCCAGATCGAGTCGATGCAGTCGTGGGCGGTCGGGCTCGAGGTGGACGGCCAGCCGGTGACGCCCTGGCTCGACGCGCACCGACAGGAGTGGATCAGCGTTCCCCGCCTGTTCGACCAGACCGCCCAGGGTCGCAGCTCGGACGCCGAGCTCGCGACCCAGACCTCACTGCTTCCGCCCGACGCCGGGGCCGCGTCCTTCCTCTACCCCCGCAACCGGTACGACGGGATCGCCGGCGTGCTCGCCGAGCGTGGCTACGCGACGGTCTCGGCGGTGGCGTTCGAAGGGGGGTTCTGGAATCGGCGCGTCACCCACCGCTCGTTCGGCTTCGCGCGCTCCCTCTTCGCCGAGGATTTCGCTCCCGGGGAGAAGATCGGCTGGGGTCTCAACGACATCGACTTCCTCGCGCAGATGGCCGAGTACCTCACCCGGTTCGAACGTCCTTTCTGCGCCTACCTCATCACGCTCTCCCTCCATCATCCCTTCGCCTCCTTCCCCGCCCACCGCCGGGAGCTCGACCTGGGCGGGCTCGACGGGACTCCGCTCGGCAACTACCTGCAGATGATGCGGCTGCTCGACCGCGCGATCGGCGCCTTCGTCGACACGCTCGACGCCCGCGGCATCGGAGAGCACGCGGTCCTGGTGCTGTGGGGCGATCACGACGCGGGCTTCGGTTGGGACCACGAGGTCGGTCGCGTGGCGGGGATCGGTCCGAGCCCGGCCGACTGGTGGAGGAGCGACGCCGTACCGTTGATGATCCGGGTCCCGGGAGTCCCCGGCGCGGTGCTCGATCTGCCGGCCGGGCACGTCGACGTGGCGCCGACGGTGCTCGCGTTGCTCGGGGTCGATCCCGCTCCCTATGCCTTCGTGGGACGCAACCTGCTCGGCGAGCCGGGCGCCGGGCCGGTGGTCGGCAGCCGCGGCGTGTGGCAGGACGGCGGACTGCTGTTCGTGCCCCGCGGGCGCCGGGTGGAAGACGGCGAATGCTGGGCGATCACCACCGGCGAGCGGGTCCCGGAGTCGGAGTGCGCAGCGGGCGAGCGGGCGGTCGATCTCGAGTCTCAGGTCTCCCGGGCGGTGCTCGACCATGACCTGCAGCGGCGACTTCGCGCCGGTCAGCCGGGGTCGGCGCGGTGAGTGCTTCCGTGTCGGAGGCCGGCGGAGCCGACCCTGCTATCGTGAGCCGCACTGGAGCGCATCGGTTCGGAGCGTCCGACCCTGAACGAAGGGGGGAAGGCATGATGGCGGTATCCCCCGCCGTGAGCGTGGCAACCGTGGTGCGTGCTCGACCTCCGGTGGTTCCGCCGCCCGCAGCCCAGGGCCTCGCCGGGGACGGAGCTCCGCCGTGACACGCAGCAGCCTGGTGCGGCCCGCCCTCGTCACCGGAGCGTGGCTGGCGCTGACGCTCATCCCCCAGCTCGGCTATCTGGCGGAGCGCAGTGCAGCGCTGCCGTGGTCGGGACTGATCGCCGTCAATCTGCTCTACGCCGTGCTCGCCTCCCTGGTCACCGTGGTCTGGATGGGCCAGGCTCCGGCGAGGATGGGGTCGCTCCGGGTGTGGCTGCCGTTGCTGGTTCTTGCCTTGGCAGCGGCTGCCGCTCTGCCGGCGGCCCGCGGGGCCGCTGTGCCCGCCGCCTTGGCTGCCGTCGCGGCGGTGCTGCCCGCTGCCGGCGGGCGCTCGGTCCTGGCGCGGTGGCGGGGACCCGTCGCAGGCGGATTGGCCCTGCTGCTGTCTGGCCTCGCCGTGAGCGGGCGGGGCGAAGGCCCGCCGGATGTCGCGCTGGCGATGATCTGGGGCGTCTACCTGATCATCGCCTGGGTCGGTTGGGGCGAGCTGGTCGCCCGCCTCGCTGGGGTGCCGCACCGTCTCGACTGGGGTCTGCGGGCGGGTCTCGGGCTGGCCGTGACGGTCGTATTCGGCGGCGTGCTCAACCTCGTCTGGAGCGTGTCGGCCTGGGCGCTCCTGACCTGGCTCGCGATCGGGTTCGGGGCCTGGGTGGTGACCTTCGAGTCGCCGGGAGAGCTCCTCCGCCGGGCAGCGCGCCGGCCGGCGACGGTGCTGGCGCTCGTGATGCTGACCCTGCTCGCGTTGCTCCAGATGGCCGGATCGGTGGGCGGTGCGGTCGACACCATGGTCGACACACCTCCGTTCGACCTGCACGATGACCTTCAGGCCTACCTGGTCTTTCCCCACGAGATGCTGACCAGGGGATCCCTCGGCGCCCAGCCGTTCGAAGCCCGCAGGATGCTCAGTCTCGGCGGACAGTCCCTGCTCCAGACCCTGGTCCTGACGGCATTGCCGACGAGGGCGCTGCACCTGCTCGACGCCGGCGTGTGCCTGGTCATCCTGGTCGGGGTCGCGTGGGGAGCCGCGCGCGCCGCCGGCCTCGGCCCGGGCCTCTCGTCGCTGGTGGCGGTGACCGCGTTGGTGCTTCCCCATCCCCTGATGCGGGGCAATACCTCGGCCGTGCTGTCCGGCGCGCTCGCACTGCTGGTCTGTTTCCGGCTGCTCCGCGAGCAGCCGCTCCCGATCAGCCGACCCGGCGGTGCGGCGATGGCGGCACTGGCGGTGAGCGCGACCTGCGCGCTCAAGTCGACCCTGATTCCGGCCGCGGCGGTCGTGATGGCGACCGCCGTTGCGGGTTGCCTGCTGGCGACCGCCGAGCGACGTCGCGCCGTCGCCGGCTCGGCGACCGCCCTGGTGCTGTGCGGGGTCTTCCTGCTGCCCTGGATGATCTCGAGCTTCGAGTCGTCGGGCACGCTGCTGTACCCCCTGCTCGGGCGGGGCTTCGACGGGGCGGTCTGGAGTCAGGGCTACGCCCGCATCGCGGGATCGGTCTCGCCGTCGCTTGCCGACCAGGTCAAAGCCTGGTCCGAGCCGCTGGTGATGCTGCTTCCGGTGTGGCTCCTGCTGGCACTGGCTCGAGGTCGGCGCGGGTACGGAGCCACCGCGGCCGCCGGCGCGGCGCTCGTGGTCTCTGTGGCAGCGGTGGTGGCGTTCGGCGACCCCACCCTCAGCCGCGCCCACGAGCGCTACCTGTTCCCGATCGAGGCCGCGGTGATGCTGATCCTGTTCGTCTCCGCCCTCGCCCGCTGGCGGGAGGGCCGGGAGGGCACGGTGGCCGCCGCGGCGGCGATCGCCGTGGTCGGGTTCGTTGTGGCGCCGGGCGCAGGAGCGACCTGGGAGCGCACAGTGGACTCCGCACTCACGGCGATCGAGGGCGGCGAGACGGTTTCTCCGTGGGACCGCCTGGTCGCCGACGAGGTCTCCGCCTCGCTGCCCGGCGGCCGCACCCTCGCGACGCTGAAGACGCCCTTCCTGATCGATCTGGACCGCCACGACGTGTGGATCATGTCGCTCCCCGGAATGGCCTCGCCGCCGCCCGGCCTGAGGCTCGACAACCGCCCCGACGAGATCGCGGAGTACCTCCGTGGGCAGGGGGTTCGCTCCCTCGCCTACGGTGGCATGGACGAGCTGTCGGCGATCCTGTCGCTCACCGAAACCCGGATCGTGATGAACTACCCGCGTTCGCGGACCCGCTGGGTGATGCTGCGCAGCCACCAGCGCTACCAGGAGATCGTGAGGGGGCTCGCGCGGAGCTACAAGAGGCTCTACGACGACGGCCGGACGGTGGTACTCGACCTCGCGCGTCCGGTGGTGACTCTGGCGCCAGGCGACGTCACCACGGACTGGGACGGCATCACCGACGGCGTGTGGACGGGCGAGCGGGTGACGGTGCGGGCGCGTGATCGGCCGGTCCATGCCCGGGTGGTCCTGGTGCGCACCATGGGTTGGCACCCACGGCCGGGGGCGGTCGTGCTCGACCTCGAGGTCGACGGACGGCGGCTCGTGCCCACCGGGCGCGAAGGGCCGGTGTGGGTGTTCGCGGCTGAACGGCCGATCGACCACCTCGGCGAGATTCGGCTCGACGTGCGGGCGGTGGCGTCGGAGGGTACGGCGGGCGAGGTCGTGCCGGTCGGGATCGACCTCCAGGCGATCGAGTTCGCAGACGACCCGGCGGTGGCGGGGGTCCCGATCCGGTGCGCGCTCCAGCCGGTGGCCGGGGCGCTCGACCCGAAGGTGGTGACCCTGCGCACCGGTTTCTTCGACGACTTCAACTGGACCTCCGAGAGCGCCGAGATGCGCCGGCTGAGCTGGCCGACCCAGGGGAAGACCGAGCTGGTCCTGTCGCTGTACCCGGTCCACCCCTGGCGCCCCGATTGGGCGCGGTGCGGTGTCCGACTGTTCGCCAACGGCCTCGAGCTCCGTCCGGTCGGCTGCGAGGGCGACAACCTGGTCTACGAGCTCTACCCGGGTCTGCGGGAGATCCAGCGGGTGCGCATCGAGGCGCGACCCTTCGTCCCGCGGGAGGTCATCGGCGGCGACGACGGTCGAACGCTGGGGGTTCCGGTGCGCCGTCTCTCCCTCCGGTGACCCTCCCGGCTCATCCCCCGGCGCACGACGCGGTCTGGGACTTGCAATACGAGGGGAAATCGGTACAATGCGTCGGCCCGGTACACCCGGGACACCACCACTCCTCGCCCCGGACGTGATTTCGGGGCCGAAGGCCAGGAGGAGCACCATGCCGCTGTATGAGCTCGGGGTCATCCTCGATCCCGAAGCCACCGCCGAAGAGGAGACCGCCGTCCTCGAGCGACTCGAGACCCTGATCACCGAGTCCGGGGGCGAGGTGGTCGACAAGGACGCCTGGGGCCGCCGCCAGCTCGCGTTCCCGATCCAGAAGAAGAACTACGGCATCTACCACTTCTGGGCCTTCAACGCGGGCGGCGAAGTGATCGGCAAGCTCGCGTTCGAGATGCGTACCAACGACACGGTGATGCGCTCGCTGACCCTGAACATGGACCGCGAGCTCCGCCGCAAGCACAAGATGGACCGCCAGGAGCGCGCCAAGGTCGCCCACAAGGCGGCCCGCGCGGCTGCCAAGGCCGAAGCCGCCGCAGACGAGCAGTAGGGGGAGGGGACAATGCCCGGAGTCCGCAAGAAGCGTTTCCGCCGCCGTGCCAAGGTCTGCCGGTTCACGACCGAGAAGATCGGCTACATCGACTACAAGGACGTCGATCTCCTGCGCGAGTACACGCCGACCAACGGCAAGATCCTGCCGCGGCGCGTGACCGGGACCAATCCGGCCTTCCAGCACAAGCTGTCCCGGGCGATCAAGCGCGCGCGCTACATGGCGCTGATGCGCTACGTCGGCGACTGACGGAGACAACCCGTGAGCGACGAGGCCCCCGGTCGAGCGGCCGGGGCGCCGCCGAGGCCGCCGCGCCTCGGTGTCGCGGCAGCCGGAGCAGTGTCGCTGCTGTTCGCGGCCAGCCTCGTTCTGGTGTTCCCGTTCGGGCTCCTGATCGCACCGTTCGGGCTGGTTCCGGTCGCTCAGCAGGTCGTCGCCGGTCGCCGGTCGGTGGCGGTCTGGGGCTGGGTGGCGGCGCTGCTCGCGGCGACGGTCCTGGCCGGCGGGGGCGCCACCATCGTCGCGCTGCTCGCTGGCTACGGCCTGGTGGTGGTCGTGCCCGTGCTGTCGCTCGAGGCGTGGCGCGCCACCGGCATCGGCGAAGGGCGCTGGATGGCGTTGACCACCGCGGTGATCGCGTGTGGCTGCGTGGTCGGCGTAGCGGCGGCGGTTGCGCCGGCCGACCCGGTGTCGGGCGTCGTCGCGGCCGTGCGCGAAGCTCAGGGACGCTATCCCGAGCTCTTCGTCACCTCAGGGCGGCTCGACCTCGCCCTCGACAGCGTCGAACGCACGGTCGCCTGGCTGCTGCCGTCGCTGGGGGTCGCCTACGTGGTGACGGTCCTGTTCTGGCTGCGGGCGAGGCTCCCGGTGCTCGGCTTCCCGATGCCGGTGGAGCCGTTCGAGCGCTGGCGCAACGATGAGTGGCTGGGTGCCGGGTTCGCCGTCACCGGCCTCGCAACCCTGGTGCTCTCCGGAACCCCGCGGTGGGTGGCGTCGAACCTGCTCGCGGCGGTCGTCATCTTGTATTTCACCCAAGGCTTGGCTATGATCCGGGCCCACCTCGCGCGGCTCGTGGGCCGCGGGTGGCTCGTGCGCTGGGCCCTCGCCCTCCTCTGCCTGCAGGTGCCGTTGCTGTTCGTGGTGGCGGCGCTCGGCGTCGCCGACAGCTTCGCCGACCTCAGGCCGAGGGCGAACCCTGACGGGAGGAACGAATGAAGGTCATACTCAACGACTACGTCGAGCATCTCGGCGAGCGCGGCGACACCGTCGAGGTCAAGCCGGGTTACGCCCGCAACTACCTGCTTCCCAAGGGGCTCGCCTACCTCGACACCGAGGGCAACCGGCGTCGCTTCGCCGAGGAGCAGAACCGGTGGGAGGAGCTCGAGCTCAGGCGCCGTTCGGCCGCCGAGAAGGCCGCCCAGCAGATGGACGGCGTCGAGCTCCTGTTCGAGCGCCGGGCGGGCGAGAAGGATGCGCTCTTCGGCTCGGTCACCTCGGTGGACATCGCCCGTGCGCTGTCCGAGAAGGGGTACGAGGTCGACCGGCGACGGGTGGTTCTCGCCGAGGCGATCAAGGCTCTCGGCAGCTACCAGGTCGAGGTCCACATTCACCGCGAGGTCAGGGTCTCGGTGCCGGTCCACGTGGTGCGCCCCGGCGAAAAGCCGAACGCGACGCCGCCGGTCGAGGTTCCCGCCGAGGATGCGCCAACCGCGGAGCCGGCCGAGGTCTAGGGCCGGGCGGCGTGGCCGAAGAGCCGCTCCCGGACCCTTCCGGAGACCCGCCGCGACGGGTCGGTAGGAGGGACGGCACGACGCCACCTCGTTCGACCCTGGGTTGGTTGCTGCGGCCGCGCGCCCTGCTCGCGCGGCTGCGGCGGCTGGCGGCCACGGTGCACGAGGTCGAGGCTCGCAGCCTGGCCGGCGAAGCGCGGCTTGCCGAGCTCGAGTCGGCGTTCGCCGACCGCCTGGCCGCGGAGCGCGAAGGGCGCGAGCGCGAGGCCGATGCGGCGCGCGACCGCGACCACACGCTGGCGGTGCGTGCCGACGGCGTCGAGCGCGAGCTGGGCGTGCTCCAGAACGACCTCGAGCGGCTGCGCTCACAGTGGGCGGCCTCCCTCACCGGACGCCTCGACGGCCTCGAGGGCACGATCCGGGCCACCATCGCCGAGCTCGAGAGGGTCAGGGACCGCATGGTGCCGTCCCTGTCGGGGCGGGTCGACGTGCTGGTCGACCGGCTCGCGGACGAGCTCGAGGAGCTGGCCTCGCTGGTCGAGCGCGTGGTGCGGCGCGAGCCGCTGCCGCTGCCGTCGGCCGAGCCGGCCCAGAGCGACCTCGCCGCCGCGTTGGCGGCGGTTCAGCCCCGTCTTCTGGCCGCCTTCCGGGGGAGCGAGGACGAGATCCGTCACCGCTTGGAGCGACTGCTTCCCCGGCTGGCGGACCATGGTCCCGTGCTCGACCTGGGAGCCGGCCGCGGCGAGCTGCTCGCGCTGCTCGGCGAGGCCGGGATCGCGGCGCGAGGTATCGAGGGTGATCCCGCCCTGGCGGGGGCAGCCCGGCGGCGGGGCCTCGACGTGATGGAGGGCGACGTGACGGTCGCGCTCGAGTCCCAGCCCGGTGGTGCGTGGGGCGCGGTGACCGCGATCCACCTCTTCGAGCACCTGTCGTTCAGCACGCGGCTCGGCGTCCTGGCCGAGGTGCGGCGCGTCCTGCGTCCCGGCGGCATCCTGATCGTCGAGTGCCCGGACCCCCGCACCCTTCGTGTCGGCGGGAGCCTCTTCTGGCTCGACCCGACCCACTCCCGCCCGCTGCTTCCCGAGACCCTCGAGATCGAGCTCGCTGTGAGCGGCTTCGAGATCGTCGAGCGGGAGCGGCTCCATCCCTTCCCCGAAGAGCAGCGGTTTCGCCTCCGGGAGTCGCGGGTCGCGGGTGGGTCAGCCCAGCTGACTGCGTTGCGGGAGGAGGTCGATCGCGTGCTCGGCCGACTGGACGAGCTGCTCAACGGCCCGCGTGACTTCGCGCTGGTCGCCCGCACGGCAGCCGGCGCACCCGGCGCGGAATCCGATCCCCACTGACACCGAGGAGGTACGACCATGTGGCGTGAGGCAATGGCCCTGTTCGCGATCGCGGTGATGGCGGCGGCGTGCGGTCCGCGGGCATCCCAGGACCCGGCCGGGGCTCTGCGGGTGGCCGACGACATCGAGGTTCGCCGGGCACAGTTCGTCCCGATCAGCCTCGGGGCGGAGGTCTCCTACCTCGAGCCCGGCGACCTCGAGGCCCTCGGCCACCTGGTCGACGCCGCGCGGGCGATCGACGAGGTCTTCCAGCGCCAGGCGTGGCAGGCGAACCCCGACTTCGCACCCCGCGTGGCCGCGCTCTCGGGACCCGGCGCCGAGGCGGCGAAAGAGTACTACCGGATCATGGTCGGGCCCTGGGACCGGCTGGCGGAGTTCGAGCCGTTCGTCGGCGACCATCCGCACCCCGACGGTGCAGGGTACTACCCCGAGGACATGACGGCGGCGGAGTTCGAGGCGTGGCTCGAGGCCCACCCCGAGGATCGCGAGGCCTTCACCTCGCTCCACACCGTCATCCGCCGCGACGGCAACCGCCTGGTGGCGATTCCCTACAGCGAGGCCTACGCGGAGCTGCTCGCCCGGGCGGCGGGTCATCTCAGGGCGGCGGCTGCGGCGACCGGCAACCAGAGCTTGAGGCACTTTCTCGAGCTCCGGGCAGAGGCCCTGTCGAGCGACGACTACTACGAGTCCGACGTGGCCTGGATGGACCTCGACTCGGACGTCGAGGTGGTGATCGGACCCTACGAGACCTACGAGGATCGCCTGTTCGGCTACAAGGCGGCGTTCGAGGCCTTCCTGTGCGTGGTCAACCCGGCCGACTCGGCGCAGCTCGAGGTCTTCAAAGGCGAGCTGCCCTTCCTCGAGCGCAACCTGCCGATCCCGGACGAGCACAAGAACTTCGACCGCGGCTCCGAGTCCCCGATCCGGGTTGCCGACGAGCTCTTCACCGCCGGCGACACCCGGGCAGGAGTCCAGACCCTGGCCTTCAATCTACCCAACGACGAGCGCGTACGGGAGGCGAAGGGGTCGAAGAAAGTCCTGCTGAAGAACGTGATGCACGCCAAGTACGACGCCGTGCTGGCGCCGATCGCCGAGCGCGTGCTGGCCGGCGAGGACCTGGCGAAGCTGGACTTCGACGCCTACTTTCAGTTCGTCCTCCACCACGAGCTGTCCCACGGTCTCGGTCCCGGCCGGATCACTGTCGACGGACGGGAGACCGAGGTCCGTCTCGAGCTCAGGGAGCTCTACTCCGCGCTCGAGGAGGCCAAGGCCGACGTGCTCGGCGTCTACGACATCTACGCCCTGGTCGGCTCCGGCGTGATGGACGCTGCGATCCTCGACACGCTACCGACCACCTATACCGCCGGGCTTTTCCGCTCGGCCCGTTTCGGGGTCACGGAGGCCCACGGGCTCGGGGTGGTGGTACAGGTCAGCTTCCTGCTCGAGCGGGGTGCGCTCGAGGTCGACGAGGAGGGCCGGTTCCGGGCCGTCGAGGAGGTGTTCCCCAACGCCATCCGCGAGCTTGCCCGCGAGCTGCTGATGGTGCAGGCGGTCGGGGACTATGCAGGCGCGCGGGCGATGGTCGAACGCTGGGGCACGGTCCCGCCGGCGATGGCACGCCTGCTCGAGGGGCTCGGGGACGTGCCGGTCGACATCGATCCCCGGTACCCGTTCGCCGCCGCGGATTGACCGAGGGGTGGCGGCCCGGACGGACGCTCCATGGCGAGTCCGGGCCGGTTGGACTTTTCTCGTGACGCGGTTCACAATCTGTCGGAGCGGCTGATCGCCGCGGAGGGAGGAGCGCGAGGATGCCTGTACGGGACCTGACGATCGCCATGGTCGGTTCGGGCGGCGACGGCGTCGTCACCATGGGCGACATGATGGCCCAGGCGTGCGGCCCGCGAAGGTCTGCACGTGATGAAGGTCGAGGCCTACGGTCCCCAGATCCGCGGCGGCGAGTCGTCGTGCACGGTCCGGATGAGCGCCGACCCGATCTTCGCGCAGGGAGACGCCGATCGACGTCCTGGTGGTGTTCAACTGGGCCGACTTCGCGCGCTTTCGGGGCGAGCTGGTGGCCGCCCAGACGCGGTCGTGCTCTACGAGGCGAGCGACGAGACGCCCCGCGAGCAGATCGACCTCGGGACCGTCGATGGGGTGCGTTGGGTTCCGGTGCCGTTCATCGAGCTCGCCAAGGACTCCGCCGGCACGACGCTGGCCAAGAACATCGTCACCCTCGGCATCCTGAGCGAGCATGTTCGGCTTCCCGCAGGCGACCCTGAGACGGGCCGTCGAGGGCAAGTTCACCAAGAAGAAGGCCGAGGTCCTCGAGTCGAACCTGAGGGGCTTCCAGGCCGGCGTCGAGTTCGCCTCGACCCTCGCCGACCACGCCGCCGGCAAGCGGCTGCGAGTACGACGTCCGCGAGCCCATGCTGCTGATGTCGGGCAACGAGGCGTGCGCGGTCGGGCGCCCTGCACGCCGGCTGTCGGTTCTTCGCCGGCTACCCGATCACGCCCTCGTCGGAGATCCTCCACTTCCTGTCGGAGTGGATGCCGCGGGTGCGGCGGCTACCTCGTCCAGACCGAGGACGAGCTGTCGGCGATCGGGGCCGTCATCGGCGGCTCGTTCGCCGGCGTCAAGTCGATGACCGCGACCTCGGGTCCGGGCCTCGCGCTGATGACCGAGATGCTCGGCCTCGCCTCGATGGCCGAGGTCCCGTCGGTGATCATCGACGTCCAGCGCGGCGGCCCGTCGACCGGGCTGCCGACCAAGAGCGAGCAGTCCGACCTCTGGCAGGCGCTGTGGGGCTCGCACGGCGACGCGCCGCGCGTCGTGCTGGCGCCCGTCGGACGTCGAAGACTGCTTCCACGCCACGGTCGACGCCTTCAACATCGCCGAGGAGACCCAGATCCCGGTCATCGTGCTCTCCGACCAGGCCATCGCCCAGCGGCGCGAGACCCTGTCGATGCTGACCCTCGACCACGAGGTCATCGAGCCGCCGGTCGCCGACCGTCGGCGAGCTCGACGAGTTACAAGCGCTACCGCGACACCACCTCCGGCGTCTCGCCGATGACCTGGCCCGGGATCAAGGGCGGCGAGTACCAGACCAACGGCCTCGAGCACGACGAGTACGGCCAGCCGAGCTCGTTGCACATCGTGCACGAGAAGATGAACGCCAAGCGCTTCCGGAAGCTGCGCGCGTTCGTCGACGGAATACAGCTTCTTCCGGCGCTACGGCGCCGAGAAGGCCGACGTCGGCATCGTCTGCTGGGGCTCGTCCAAGGGCCCGGTCAAAGAGGCGGTGCTGAAGGCGAACGGGCGCGGCGAACGGGTGGCGGCCTTCGTGCCGCAGCTCCTCGTACCCGTTCCCGTACCACGAGTTCCAGGAGTTCCTCGCCTCGCGTCCGCGAGGTGATCGTGATCGAGCTCAGCTTCTCGGCCCAGTTCTACAAGTACCTGAGGACCTTCCTCGATCTGCCCGAGGGCCATACCTACGTCTTCAAGCGGTCCGGCGGCAAGAACCTCACCGTCGGCGAGGTCGAGGACAAGATCCAGAAGGTGCTGGAGATGAGCGCCCTGCGGCGGGAGGTGCTGGTATGAGCGCGACCGTCACGCAGATCCAGGCCAAGCCTGGCGACTACAAGAGCGACCTCAAGCCGGTCTGGTGCCCGGGCTGCGGCGACTTCGGCGTGCTCAACGCGCTCTACCGCGCCATGGCCGAGCTCGCAGCTCGAGCCCTGGAACACCGTCGTCGCTGTCCGGCATCGGCTGCTCCTCGCGGCTGCCGGGCTACGTCAAGACCTACGGCTTCAACGGCGTCCACGGCCGCGCGCTGACCCTGGCCACCGGCGTCAAGGTCGCCCGGCCCGAGCTGACCGTCATCGCGGTCGGCGGCGACGGCGACGGGCTCGCGATCGGCGGCAACCACCTCATGCACGCCTGCCGGCGCAATCTCGACGTGACCTACATCCTGATGGACAACGAGATCTACGGCCTCACCAAAGGTCAGGTGGCGCCCACGACGCCGACCGGCGACAAGACCAAGTCGACCTTCTGGGGCAACCCGGAGCCCTCGGTCGACCCGTGCGAGCTCGCCATCAGCTGCGGTGCGACCTGGGTCGGCCGCGGCTTCTCGGGCGACATGAAGTACCTGGTCGACCTGGTCGAGGGAGCTCTGCGCCATCACGGCTTCGCGTTCCTGAACGTGATGTCGCCGTGCGTCACCTGGCGCGGGGACGACCAGTTCAAGGTCATGAAGGCGAAGCTGCGGACCCTTCCCGAGGACCACGATCCGACCCGCCGCGGCAACGCCGTCGCCTACACCCGCGAGAAGGACGTCATCACCCAGGGCATCCTGTACCGGGTCGAGACCCCTTCGCTGGTGGACCGGCTCGAGGCCATGAAGCAGCAGGCGATGGCGGGCCGACCGGCGCCTTCGACCCGGGACATCCTCGAGACCTTCATCCCCAAGGTCTGATCTCGAGCCCGAAACGCAACCAACCGGGGCGTTCCTGAACGCCCCGGTTGACGTTTCGGTTCTGCGACATATCTTTTTCTTCAGGAAACCTTTTCGAGCGTGAATCATGGCACTCGGCAGCGCCTCCCCGCGCCCCGCCGAAGCCGGCTGGGGCCCTCGATCGTCGAGTGATGAGATGCACCGGTTCCTCCATGCGGCGCATCTCCTCGGCGCGCTGCTGCGGGAGATCCTCGAGGACAAGTTCCTCGACGGCGCCTGCCCCCAGCGGCTGAACCGGGTTCAGTTCTGCTGTCTCAAGCTGGTGGTGGTCGCGCCCGGGATCCAGGTCGGCGAGGTCTCCCGGCGACTCGGCCTGTCGCCCGCCTCCGGGTCGAAGAACGTCGAGCAGCTGGTGCAGCTCGGCCTGCTCCACCGCCAGGGCGCGGAGCACGACCGGAGGGCGGCGGTGCTGCGCGCCACCGAGGCCGGCGAGCGGCTGGTGCAGGACTACGAGCGGCTGAAGGCGGACCACCTCGATCCCGTGCTCGCCGGGCTCGGCGCTGCGCGCAAAGAGGACCTGTACCAGCTGCTCGAGACCATCTGCGGCCAGCTTGCCGAGGGCATGGGGCCGCTGCGAGACCCGTGTTTTCGCTGCGCCGGCTACCGGGAGGTGGGCTGCCCGGTGGCGGTCATTCGAGGCCGCTGCGCACTGCGACCGGCGGCCGGTCCGACATGAAGCGGAGGACCCGACGATGAGGTACTGGAGGAAGCCCCTCGACATCGACAGCGTGCAGGTCCCGCACGGCGAGGTGGTGATTCTCGCCGAACGCTGCAAAGGGTGCGGATTCTGCGTCGAGTACTGCCCGAAAGAGGTGCTCGAGATGTCCGAGGCGTTCAACCGCAAGGGCTACCACCCGCCCGAGGTCGTAGTCGAGGGCCAGTGCGTCAACTGCAACCTGTGCGAGATGATCTGCCCCGACTTCGCGATCTTCTGCGTCGCCGGCCGGCAGCACTCGCGGCCGAGACGGGGAAGGAGGGGGCAAATTGAAAACCGATCCACGCGGAGTGCTCACCGGAGTCCACTACCTCGACGGCGACTTCGCCTGCGGCGAGGGCGCGATGGCGGCCGGCTGCCGGTTCGTCGCCGGCTACCCGATCACCCCCTCCACCGAGGTCGTGGAGCGCATCTCGCGCCGATTTCCGATGATGGGCGGCACCTTCATCCAGATGGAGGACGAGCTCGCCTCGATGGCGGCGGTGGTCGGGCGCGGCCTGGACCGGGACCAAGGCGATGACCGTCACCGTCCGGCCCCGGCTTCTCGCTGATGATGGAGAACATCGGGCTGGCCGCGATGATGGAGACCCCGTGCGTGGTCGTCAACGTGCAGCGCGGGGGGCCCTCCACCGGGCTGCCGACCATGGTGGGTCAGGCCGACATGATGCAGGCCCGCTGGGGCTCCCACGGCGACTACGAGTGATCGCGCTCTGCGCCGCAGTCGCCGCAGGAGGCCTTCGACCTCACCATCGAGGCCTTCAACCTGTCCGAGACCTACCGTGTGCCGGTGATGTTCATGATGGACGAGTGCGTCGGCCACATGACCGAGAAGGTGGTCATCCCGCCGCCGACGAGATCGAGGTCGTGCCGCGGCGGCTGACCGACAAGCCGCCCGGCGAGTACCTGCCCTACGCGCACCGACGGCAGCCTGGTGCCCGAGTTCGCCCGCGCCGGCGACGGCTACCGCTTCCACACCACCGGCCTGACCCACGACGAGCGCGGCTATCCGGTGATGAGCGCCGAGTGTCAGGACGAGCAGCGTGCGCCGGCTGGTCGACAAGATCCGCGACCACGCCGAGGAGATCGTGCGCTTCGAGGAAGAGAGCGTCGAGGGCGCCGAGGTGGTCGTGGTCGCCTACGGCATCACGGCGCGGGTCGCGCGGATGGCGATCGACCTCGCGCGGCGACGAGGGCGTCAAGGTCGGCTTCCTGCGTCTGGTCGTGGTGTGGCCCTTCCCCGAGACGCCGGATCCGCGAGCTGGCCGGCGCAGGTGAAGGCGTTCGTGGTTCCCGAGATCAACCTCGGCCAGATGGTCCTCGAGGTCGAGCGCTGCGCCGCCGGCCGGGCGCGCGGCGATCCTGGTCGCCCACGCCGGCGGCGGCGTGCACGACCCGCGAGATGATCTGTCGCGGCGATCGTGGAGGCAGCGCGATGAGCACCGCCGAGCGACGACTCCGCGGCCCGAGGAGCACCCCATCGCCCCGTTCCTGCGCATGGACCGCATGCCCCACATCTGGTGCCCGACCTGCGGCATCGGCACCGTGGTCAAGTGCTTCGCGACGCGCCCTCGAGGAGGCCGACCTCGACCTCGACAAGGTCGCCGATTGTCTCGGGCATCGGCTGCACCGGGCGGGTCGCCGGCTACATGAAGCTCGACGCGTTCCACACCACCCACGGGCGGGCGATCCCGTTCGCCACCGGGCTCAAGCTCGGGCGGCCCGAGCTCCAGGTGGTGGTGTTCTCCGGCGACGGCGACCTGTCGGGAATCGGCGGCAACCACCTCATCCACGCCGCGCGCCGCAACATGGACATCCTGGTCATCCTGGTGAACAACTTCATCTACGGGATGACCGGCGGCCAGAACGCACCGACCACGCCGCTCACCGCGCGCTCGTCGACGATGCCGTTCGGCAACTTCGAGCACCCCTTCAACCTGCCCCACCTGGCGGCGAGCTGCGGCGCGACCTTCGTCGCCCGCTGGACCTGCCTGCACATCCGCCGGCTCACCAAGTGCATGCGCGATGGCGCTGCGCACGCAAGGGCTTCCGCTTCATCGAGGTGATCGCGCCCTGCTCGACCCTGTACGCGCGGCTCAACCGGCTCGGCAGCGGCCTCGACCTGATGCGCTTCTACCACGACAACGCCGAGATCCGGCACGGTGCCGACACCCGGGAGGTCGACATCGGCTTCCAGAACACCATCGTGTGCGGGAACTTCGTCGACGAGGAGCGACCGACCTTCCTCGACGCGATGCACGACCACTACCGCGAACGCCTCGGCGACCGCTACGTGCCGATGCCGCCGGACGGGGGGTGGCTCCATGCCTGAGGGACGCACAGAGATCCGGATCACCGGCTTCGGCGGTCAGGGCGTGGTCCTGACCGGGTACATCATCGGGCGGGCGTGCGCGGTCAACGCCGGCAAGCACGCCACCATGATCCAGAGCTTCGGACCGGAGGCGCGGGGCTCCGCGTGCTCGACCACCCTCGCCGTGTCCGATGGCGAGGTGCTCTACCCGTACATCCACCGGCCGGACATCTTCGTCGTGATGTCGGCCGACGGGCTACGAGAAGCACCACGACGAGCTCGCCGACGACGGCATCCTGGTCTACGAGCAGGACCTGGTCCAGCCCGAGGCCCAAGCGCCGGTCAGAGCGGCCTTCGGCGTGTCCTCGACCCGGATCGCCGAGGGCCTCGGACGGGCGATCGTGCAGAACATCGTGATGCTCGGCTTCTTCGCCGCGGTGACCAAGCTGGTGTCGCGCGAGGAGATGCGCGAGGCGGTCCGCGCGTCGGTGCCGGAGGGCACCGAGGACGCTCAACCTGCGCGCCTTCGACGCGGGCTGGGCGGCGTTCGAGGAGAGCCAGGCCGAGGCGCCCGCCGAGCCGGTGGGAGCCGAAGCATGAACCGGGCGGTCCCGGGAGTCCGGGGCCGCCGTCAACCAGGGGGTGACGGGATGGGAGCGCAACCGAAGCAGGCCTCGCAGCCGGCCGAGGAACCCAGGACCCTGCGGGCGTTGGTCATCGGAGGAGGGATCGCCGGGATTCAGGCGGCCCTCGACCTGGCCGACGCGCGCATCCCGGTGACCATGGTCGAGAGGTCGCCGTCGCTGGGCGGCCGCATGGCCCAGCTCGACAAGACCTTCCCGACCATGGACTGCGCGATCTGAATCCTCGGGCCGAAGGCCCTGGATGCCGGTCGGCATCCTCTGATCGAGGTCGTTTCCAACGCCGAGGTGGTCGGCTGCGAGGGCGAGCCGGGCGCCTTTCGGGTGCGGGTCGTCAAGCACCCGCGCTACGTTGACGAGGAGCGCTGCGTCGCCTGCGGTCTGTGCGTGGACCACTGCCCGCAGGTCGGTGGCAACGAGTTCGACATGGGTCTCAAGGCGCGCAAGGCGATCTACCGGCCCTTTCCCCAGTCGGTTCCCGCCGCCTACGTCATCGACCCCGATGCCTGCCTGAACTTCCTGCCCCATCTCGACGACCGGCAGCGCCGCCGGCTCGACAAGATGGCCGCCTTCAAGCGCAAGGCCCGTCCGGATCTGCCCCCCAACCTGCTTCCCTGCGCCCACTGCAGCTCGGTGTGCGACGTCGACGCGATCGACTTCGACCAGACCCCGCGGGAGCTCGAGCTGGACGTGGGAGCCGTCCTGGTCGCGGTCGGGTTCCAGGAGTTCGACGCCCGCGCGCTCGGCGCCTACGGCTACGGCCGGCTGCCGAACGTGATCACCAGCCTCGAGCTCGAGCGCATGCTCAACGCCTCCGGCGTCACCCGGGGACACGTGGTGCGACCGACCGACCACGCGACCCCGAGGCGGATCACCTTCATCCAGTGCGTCGGCGCACGCGGCGAGGGCGGCCGCCACTACTGCAGCCGCTTCTGCTGCATGAACGCGGTCAAGGACTCGATGCTGATCCGCCAGCACGACCCCGAGGTCGAGGAGGTCACCATCCTCCACACCGACCTGCGGGCCTTCGGCAAGGGCTTCGACGACTTCCTCGCCCGCTCCCGGGCGTCGGGCAGCGCGACCTACCTCCGCGGCCGACCGGCGAAGATCACCCACGTTCCCGAGGACGACACCCTCGAGGTCGCGGTCGAGGACACCCTCGGCCACACGCGGCAGCGGATCAACGCCGACCTGGTGGTGCTGTCGCTCGCGGCGGCGCCCAACGAGGGTGCGATCCGGCTCGCCGAGGTGCTCGGCATCGAGTGTGACCGGCACGGCTTCATCGCCCGCAAGGACCCGGCGGTGTCGGCGGTGGAGACCAGCCGTGAGGGTGTCTTCGTGTGCGGGAGCGCGGTCGGTCCCCAGGTGATCCCGGACTGCGTCGCCCAGGCCTCGGCCGCCGCCGCCCGCGCCCAGCGCTGGCTTGGCGCCCACCGCCACGAGGACACCTCCGAGCCGGTAGCCGCGATGGACCTGTCGGGACCGCCGCGGGTCGGGGTGATGGTCTGCCACTGCGGCGTGAACATCGCGGGCGTGCTCGACGTCGAGCAGCTCGCGGCCGAGGCCGCGGCGCTGCCCGGTGTGGTCGCGACGCGCACCGACCTTTTCGCGTGCTCGTCGACCGGCCAGGAGCAGCTGGTCGAGTCGATCCGTGAGCACGACCTCAACCGGATCGTGATCGCCGCGTGCACGCCGCGCACCCACGAGCCGGTCTTCCGCGACACCTTGGCGCGGATCGGCTTCAACCCCTTCCTGCTCGAGATGGTCAACATCCGTGACCAGTGCTCGTGGGTCCACTCCGGTGAGCCCGAGGCCGCCCAGGAGAAGGCGAGGACCCTGATCCGGATGGGGGTGGCGCGGGCCTGCCACCTCGAGCCCCTCCAGGCGGGGCGGGCGGCGATGACCCGGGCCGCGCTGGTGGTCGGTGGAGGAATCGCCGGCATTCAGGCCGCCACCGACCTGGCCGAGCAGGGTTTCCCGGTCACGCTGGTCGAGAAGAGCGGCCGCCTCGGCGGGCGGCTGGCGACGCCCAATCTGAAGCACCTCTACCCCAACCTGCGGCCCGCCGCCGACGTCCTCGAGGAGAAGATCGTCCGGCTGGAGGCGAGCGGGGCGACGGTCCTGCTCGAGACCGAGGTGGCGGGGATCACCGGCTTCGTCGGGAGCTTCGAGGTCACCCTGACCGGAGCCGGAGCCGGCAGCCTCGCGGTCGGCGCGGTGATCCTCGCGATCGGCGCCGATCTCCACCACCCCGGGACCGCCTACCGCTTCGGCGAGCTCGCCAACGTGGTCACCTCGGCCCGGCTCGAGCAGGCGCTGCTGCGGGGATGACGACCTCGCATTCGGCGGCGAGCCGCCGTCCAGCGCGGCGATCCTGCTCTGCGTCGGTTCGCGCGATCCCGAGGGTTTCACCGGCTGCTCCCGGTACTGCTGTCCGACCGCGATCAAGCAGGCGATCGAGCTCAACCGTCGGGGTATCGACACCACGGTGTTCTACCGCGACATCCGGACCGTCTCGACCGGAGCCGAGGAGATGTACCGGGCCGCCCGGGGTGCCGGCGTGCTCTTCGTCAGGGTCCCCCCGGACACCACGCCGGAGGTGCTGGGAAACGGCCGGGCGACGGCGGTCCGCAGCCACGACCAGCTCCTCGGCCGGCCGGTGGAGGCGCCGGCCGACCTGGTGGTGCTCGCGGTCGGGATGCGTCCGCTGGAGCCCGACACCCACGTCTTCCACGAGATGCTCAAGGCGCCGGTCGGCCTCGACGGCTTCTTCCTCGAGCGCCACCCCGAGCTCGCGCCGGTCGAGACCGCGGTCGAGGGCATCCTGGTCGCGGGCACCGTCCAGGGCCCCAAGGACATCGTCGACACCGTCGCCCAGGCGTCCGCGGCGGCGGCCAAGGCGGCGGTGTTCCTGGCTCACGAGCAGGTCCGGCTCGACCCGGCGGTGGCCGCGGTCGACCCGGAGCGGTGTCGCGGCTGCGGCCAGTGCGCCGAGATCTGCCTGTTCCGGGCCCCGTCACTCACCGAGGTCGAGCCGGACCGCTGGGTGGCCGAGGTCAACCCGTCGCTCTGCAAGGGATGCGGCACCTGCGCCAGCTGGTGCCCGTCGGGCGCGATCGCCGCGCGTCACTACACCGATCGGCAGGTGATCGCCCAGATCGACGCGTTCTTCGGGGAGGCCAGGCCATGAGCCCCCGCACACGGCGCTCGTCGTCCCCTGCCGCCGCCGACCGAATGCAGGCACGGGCGGTCCCGGCGTGGAACCCGCGGATCGTGGTCTTCGCCTGCAACTGGTGCTCCTATGCCGGGGCCGACACCGCCGGTGTGTCGCGCATCCAGCACCAGCCCCACTTCCGGATGATCCGGGTGATGTGCTCGGGCCGCATCCAGCCCGGCTTCGTGTTGCGGGCCTTCGAGCGCGGCGCCGACGGGGTGCTGGTGTCCGGCTGCCACTTCGGGGACTGCCACTACATCTTCGGCAACGAGCGCGCGGTGGAGCAGTTCGACAAGACCCGCAAGGTGCTCGGGCTGCTCGGGCTGGAGGCCGGCCGGATCCGTCTCGAGTGGATCTCGGCCGCCGAGGGCGCCCGCTTCGCTGCCGTGATCGACGAGTTCACCGACCAGGTCCGGGCGCTCGGGCCGAGCCCCCTCGTACGCCCCGAGACCGAGCTCGAGATCGAGCAGCCGGCGTTGACCGCGGAGGTGCGCTGATGGAGCCGCTGGCGAAGGACACCAACGCCTGGGCCTGCTACGACTGCGGCAAGTGCACCGGGACCTGCCCGCTGGCGCGGGCGGGAGCACCCTACAGCCCGCGCCGGCACGTGCTCGCCACCAACCTGCGGGGAGCCGAGGAGGTGGTGCACGGCCCGACCCTCTTCACCTGTCTGACCTGCGCGGCGTGCGACGCACGCTGCCCCGCCGAGGTGGACTACACCACGCTGGTGCGACGGCTGCGGGAGCGCGGCTTCGACGCGCGGGTCGAGCCCGACTGCCCGCACGGCGGTGCGCTCCAGTCGCTGATGCGGATGATGGCCACCGGCGGCACCCGCCAGGACCGTCTCGGGTGGCTCGGCGGCGACCTGAAGAGCGACCCGACATCGGGCAGGGTCTTCCTGTGGACCGGCTGCACGGTCTACTACGACGCCTTCTTCCCCGAGCTCGGGGTGCGCACCCTCGACGGCACCCGGGCCGCGCTCATGCTGCTCAACCGGCTCGACGAGGTGCCGGTGGTGTCGCCCGAGGAGCGCTGCTGCGGGCACGACCTGGCCTGGAACGGCGACCGCGCCGGTTTCGAGGCCCTGGCCCGTCACAACGTCGAGCTGGTGCGCTCGAGCGGGGCCGAGGTCCTGGTCGCCCCATGCGCCGAGTGCGCGCGGACCTGGCGGCTCGACTATGCACCGTTCCTCGACGGTCTACGGATCGAGGTGCTTCACTTGTCGGAGTACCTCGCGGAGCGCGTCGGGGACCTCGGGCTGGTCGCGCGCGGCGCCACCCGGCTGACGTTCCAGGATCCGTGCCGGCTCGGGCGGCACCTCGGGGTGACCGCGGCGCCGCGCCAGGTCCTGGCGGCGGTTCCAGGGGTGGAGCTGGTGGAGATGGCGCACTCGGGCGCCCGCGCGGTCGTGCTGTGCGGGCGGCACCTGGTCGAGCTGCGACCGGTACGCCAAGAAGATCCAGGTCGGACGTTTGCGCGAGGCCCAGGCGACCGGGGCCGAGCTGCTGGTGACCGCCTGCCCCAAGTGCCAGGTGCACCTGAGGTGCGCGATGCAGGATCCGAACCCTGTCGAGATCGAAATGAGGGACCTCGCCGAGGTGGTGTCGGCGGCCCTCGCGTGACGAAGAGGAGAGCGGACATGGCGACATTGGAGAAGGACGGCGCGCTCCGCATCGGGGTCTTCGTCTGCGACTGCGGGCTCAACATCGCCGGTGCGGTGGACTGCGCGGCGGTCGCCGAGCATGCCGCGACGCTCGGCGACGTGGTCTGCGTGGTGCGCAACAAGTACACCTGCGCCGACCCCGGCCAGAACGAGATCAAGGCCGCGGTCAAGGAGCACCGGCTCAACCGGGTGGTGGTGGCCTCCTGCACCCCGCGGCAGCACGAGCCCACCTTCCGGCAGTGCGTGCACGAGGCGGGCCTGAACCCCTACCTGATGGAGATGGCCAACCTGCGCGAGCACTGCTCCTGGGTGCATCCGGGGGACTGGGACGGGGCGACCGCCAAGGCCAAGGACCTGGTTGCCAGCGCCGTCGCCCGGGCACGCTTCCTCGAGGAGCAGGAGGAGATGAGCGTGCCGGTCACGCGGCGGGCGCTGGTCATCGGCGGCGGTGTCGCCGGGATCGAGGCCGCGCTCGAGCTCGCCGACCAGGGCCACGAGGTGGTCCTGGTCGAGAAGCAGGCGTCCATCGGTGGGATCATGGCCCAGCTCGACAAGACCTATCCCACCATGGACTGCTCGATATGAATTCTCGGGCCGAAGGCCATCGATGCCGGTCGGCATCGTCGCATCGAGCTCATGACCTTCTCCGAAGTGGAGGAGGTGTCAGGTTACGTCGGCAACTTCAACGTCACCATCCGCCAGAAGGCGCGCTACGTCGACGCGGGGCAGTGCAACGCCTGCGGTGAGTGCTCGGTGGTGTGCCCGGTGGCGGTGCCGGACGAGTTCCAGATGGGGCTGTCGTCGCGCAAGGCGATCCACATTCCCTTCCCCCAGGCGGTGCCGTGCTCCTACATCCTCGACATGGACTCCTGCCTCGGCAACAACCCGATCGCCTGCGGCAAGTGCGCCGACGTGTGCGAGAAGCAGGCCATCGACTTCGACGACCACGACCGGCTGATCACCAGGGAGGTGGGCGCGATCGTGGTCGCGACCGGGCTCGAGGTCTACGACCCCACCGAGATGGACGAGTACGGCTACACCCGCTTCGACAACGTGATCACCTCGATGGAGTTCGAGCGCCTGATCTGCGCCGGAGGGCCGACCGCCGGGCACTTCGTGCGTCCCTCCGATCAGCAGCGTCCGAAGCGGATCGGGTTCATCCAGTGCGTCGGCTCGCGCAACCCGAAGATCGGCCGGCCGTGGTGCTCGAACATCTGCTGCATGAACACGGTCAAGGACACGCTGCTCCTGGCCGACCACTACCCCGACACCGAGAACGTGGTCTTCTACCAGGACATCCGGGCGTTCGGGAAGTCCTTCGAGGACATGTTCCAGCGCTCCAAGGAGGCCGGCGCCCGTTACGTCCGCGGGCTGCCGGGGGACATCGAGGAGGACCCCGAGACCCGCAACCTGGTGATCACGGTCGAGAACACGACCTCGGGCAAGCTCGAGCGACACGAGCTCGACATGGTGGTGCTGTCGGTCGGTGTCGAGCCCGCCCGGGACCGGGACAAGCTCGCCGGGCTGCTCACCCTGTCGAAGACCTCGGACGGCTTCTTCATGGAGTCCCACCCCAAGCTGAAGCCGGTCGACGCGCCGACCCGTGGCGTCTACTTCGCCGGCTTCTGCGAGTCGCCCAAGGACATCAAGGACTCGGTGTGTCAGGCGGGGGCGGCCGCCTCGCGCGCCGGTGCGCTGCTCAACGCCGGTCAAGATCGCGATCGAGGCCATCACCAGCGTGATCGACGCCGAGACCTGCCAGAAGTGCGGGCTCTGCGCCGCGGTCTGCCCCTACGGGGCGATCTCGTGGAAGAAGGGCGAGATCGCGGCGGTGGTCGAAGCGGCCTGCGCCGGCTGCGGCGCCTGCGGCGCGACCTGCACCTTCGGTGCGATCACCATGCGGCACTTCACCGACGAGCAGCTCATCGCCCAGGTCCGCGCCACCCTCGCCGAGCATCCGGAGGACAAGGTCTTCGCGTTCGCGTGCAACTGGTGCTCCTACGCCGGCGGCGACATGGCGGGCATCTCGCGCATTCGGTATCCGTCGAGCAACCGCGTGGTCCGCACCATGTGCTCGGCCCGGGTGTCGGAGGACATGGTGCTCGAGGCGTTCCGCAACGGCGCTCCGGTGGTGCTGGTCTCCGGCTGCCACTACGCCGA
The DNA here is from genome assembly GCA_963714745.1 of uncultured Acidobacteriota bacterium. Lineage (GTDB taxonomy): Bacteria > Acidobacteriota > Thermoanaerobaculia > Thermoanaerobaculales > Sulfomarinibacteraceae > CAVQPK01. The sequence goes on along the minus strand of CAVQPK010000002.1, from coordinate 814,310 downwards.
CTGCCACTACATCAACGCCAACCGTCAGACGGTCAAGCGGGTCAATCGCCTGTGGGACAAGCTCGAGAAGGCCGGGGTGCGACCGGAGCGGCTCCAGCTCGAGTGGATCTCCGCGGCCGAGGGCCAGAAGTTCGCCAAGGTGATGCGACAGATGGAGGAGCTGCGCCAGACTGTCACCGCCGACGAGATCGCCCACGCGCGGGAGGCGCTGAAGCCGAAACCGAAGAAGGTACGTGCGGCCAAGGGTGCCGGGACAGAAGCCGCGGCGCCGGCATAGGAGAGACCAGGGAGACACGGACGCACGGAGGAGCACAGAGGGCATGAGAGCGCAGGCTGCCAACCGCCGATTGTCGGAGAGCGAGCGGTCTGGAGCCCTCCCGGCGGCTCGGTGCCTCCGGGGTGAGAAGGGGGAGGGGGTCTGATGGCGACGGTCGAGATGAAGCCCTTCCGCTGCATGATGTGCGGCCACGAGTACGAGGAGAAGGTGGTCCAGGGCGAGGACGTGGAGCGTTCGTGCCCGAAGTGCCGCTCGAACTCGATCCGCCACCTGAAGAAGAAGCCGGCGGCGAAGGCGAGCTGATCGTGGGGGTCGCCGGTCCGCCGCGCCGCGGCACGAGGCAGGTTCTTCCTGGCAGGGTCAGCGAACCCCACCGTGTGTCACCGTGCCGCTGCGCGTTCCGGGTGAGAGGAGGCGACCGTGCCCGCCCAGGATGACGTCGTCCGCATCGACTTCGCCTTCAAGCGCGAGCTGGCCCGCAAGGTCGAGGGCAACCTGGCGAACTACTGCTACCAGTGCGGAGCCTGCGTCGGCGACTGCCCGGCGGCCCGCTACAGCGAGGCGTTCAACCCGCGCGAGATCATGCTCAAGGTGCTCTACGGGCTCGAGGACGAGCTGCTCGGCGAGAGCTCGGTGCTGTGGGAGTGCACCAACTGCTACAGCTGCCACGAGCGCTGCCCGCAGGAGGTCAAGCCGGTCGAGGTGATCATCTCGCTCAAGAACATGCTCGCCGACCGCGGCCGCGAGCCGGCCACCGCGACGAAGATCATCCGCACCTTCCAGACCACCGGCCGTACGGTGCCACCGAGCCCGGCGATCGACCGCCAGCGCGAGCGCTTTGGCCTCCAGCCGCTCCAGCCGGTCCCGATGGACGAGATCCGGGCGATTCTCGGTCTCGAGCCGGAAGCGGAGGCAAAGCCGTGAAGCGTGTCGCCTTCTTCCCCGGGTGCCTGATCCCCTCGCGCCACCCCGCGATGGAGTTCGCGATCCGAAAGACCCTGCCCCGGCTCGGGATCGAGCTGGTCGATCTCGACGGCGCGTCCTGCTGCCCCGATCCGATCTACTTCAAGTCGCGGGACAAGCTCGACTGGCTCACGGTGGCGGCCCGCAATCTGACTCTGGCCGAGGATCTCGGCCTCGACATCGTCACCAACTGCTCGGGCTGCACCGCGACCCTGTCGGAAGCCGTCCATTTGCTCGGCGACGACGAGCTGCGCGAGCAGGTCAACGCCCGGCTCGGGAGAATCGGCCGCAGCTACCGCGGCACCAGCCGGGTCCGGCACATCGCCACCGTGGTGCGCGACGAGGCCGGTCAGGATGCGGTCCGGGAGTCGGTGACCCGTCCTCTCGAGGGCCTCAAGGTCGCCGTGCACTACGGCTGCCACCTGCTCAAGCCGAGCCGGGTGATGCGGGTGGACGACCCCGACGACCCCCACCTCATGGAGCAGCTGGTGCGAGCCCTCGGCGCCGAGCCGGTGCGTCACCGCAACTGGTTCCTGTGCTGCGGCAAGGCCTGCCAGGGGGACGACATCCCGTCGGCCATGATGTACGACCTCCTGACCACCGTGCACGACGAGCAGGCCGACATCCTCGGCATGATCTGCCCGACCTGCTTCGGCCAGTTCGACCACGGGCAGAAGCGGGTCGGAGAGCAGTTCGGGGCCGACTTCCACACCCCGCCGGTGTACTACTTCCAGCTCCTCGCCTTCGCCCAGGGCGTGCCCTACGACGAGCTCGGCTTCGAGCGCCAGCGCTTCAAGCCGGAGTGCCTCAGGCCGTACCAGGGAGCCTGAACGCGGCGGGAGCCTGGCCGCGGTTGCCGAATCCCATTCCGGGCGCCATCTTCTGGGTACAGCCGAATCTCGAGAACGATCTTGAGACCGCCGCTCGGGTACCCGGCACTCCCGGTCGTGGTGTCCGTCGCGGCAGGAAGGAGGCCCCAGTGGAGACCAGTCTCACCCTCAGGGACGGCACCCCGGTGGTGATCCGGGCGATGCGGCCGGACGACTTCGAGCGCTCCTACGATTTCTTCTGCGCACTCCCCGACGAGGACCGCAAGTACCTGCGGGTGGACGTGACCCAGCGCGCCCTGGTCGAGCGGCGATCCACCGACCTCGATCCGCGGCGGGCGGTCCGGCTGGTCGCGACGCGAGGCGACGAGATCGTCGCCGACGGCGCCCTCGAGCTGGCCGGCCACGGCTGGGGCGACAACGTGGCCGAGATCCGGCTGATCGTGGCCCGTCCCTTCCAGCGACTCGGTCTCGGCAAGCTGATGGCCAAGGAGCTGTTCTTCCACGCCGCCGACCGGAAGGTCGACCGGATCGTGGCTCGGCTGATGGCGCCGCAGGAAGGCGCCCGGCACATCTTCCGACGGCTCGGCTTCAAGGACGAGTTCCGGATTCCGGAGCATGTGCGGGATCAGTCGGGAGTCTGGCAGGATCTGATCATCATGCGCTGCCCGCTCGAGGACCTGTGGCGCGAGATGGAGCTCACGCTGGAGACCACCGACTGGCAGCGCCACCGGTAGGATGTCGCGCCGTAGCGACCCGGGCTTCGGCCGGGTCGCTACGGCACCAGATCCCAGGCGCCGCGCGCATCGAGGGCTGTGCCCTCCAGACCCCGACCATGACCGCGAGTGGTACGCTTGCTTCGTTGGGAGGCGGTATGCGACTCATGATCCGGCTCGTGGTGGCGCTGCTGCCGCTGCTCGTCACGGCCTGCACCGTGAACCCGGTGACCGGGAAGAACCAGCTCGACCTGATGGGTGAGGCGCAGGAGGTCCAGCTCGGCTCCCAGCTCTACCCGGTCTACACCCAGGAATCTCTCGGTCAGGTCGCCGAACCGGAGGTCGCGGCCTACCTTCAGCGGGTCGGCGAGTCCCTCGCCGCCGTGGGGCATCGGCCGCAGCTCGACTACCGCTACAACGCGGTCAACGACCCGGTCGTGAACGCCTACGCCCTGCCGGGCGGGAAGATCTCCATCGCGCGCGGCCTGCTCGCCCGGATGGAGACCGAAGACGAGCTCGCCGCGGTGCTGGGGCACGAGACCGGGCACGTCACGGCGCGCCACTCGGCGGCCCAGTACAGCCGAGCGATGCTGGCCCAGCTGCTGGTGCTCGGTGGCGCGGTCGCGCTCGAGGCCAACGAGGTCAAGCACGCCGAGCTCTACGCCCTCGGCGGCATGCTCGGAGCGCAGCTGGTGCTGGCCCGCTACTCCCGTGACCAGGAACGGCAGTCGGACGGTCTCGGCATGGACTACATGGTCGCGGCGGGCTACAACCCCGAGGGCATGGTGCGGATGATGGGTGTGCTGGTGGCGCAGCAGCAGCGTGACCCGAGCTTCATCGAGCAGATGTTCGCCTCCCACCCGATGTCCCAGGAGCGTCTCGACACCGCGCGCGCCCGGGTCGGCCGGCAGCCGCCGGAGGTCACCTCGAGGGCTCTCAAGGAGAAGGAGTACCGCTCTGTGATGCGCCCCGTCATCGCCCGGCGCGAGGCGTACGATCGGCTCGGCGAGGCTCAGCTGCTGATGGCCGACTCCAAGCCGGCCCAGGCCGAGCGCCTGCTCCGCCAGTCGGTGGACGAGTGGCCGTCGGACGGCCTGCTGCGGGGCTTCCTCGCCATCGCCTCCCTCCAGCAGGAGCACCTCGAGGCCGCCATGCGGGAGGCTGATCGGGCGGGCGTGGACGCTCCGGACATCTTCATCGTGCGGATCGTGGCCGGACAGTCCCTGCTCGCCGGCAAGCGCTTCGGCCAGGCACTTCCGCACCTTGCGGCGGCCACCACCCTGTTGCCGGAGCAGGCCCAGGCGCACCTGTTGTATGGGGTGGCTCTCGAGGAGACCGGGCGCAGGGCGGACGCGGTCGAGGAGTACCGGAGGGCCCGCCAGCTCGACCCCGAGGGCGAGGTCGGGAAAGCCGCCGGGGCGCGGCTCGGCAAGCTGGGGGCGGCCTGAGAGCCCGCCGCAAGACCCCGAGGTCTCCGCGTGTCCCGGGTTCGAGAGGCTTCGGAGGCAGGCCCGCAGGCGGGGGGAGCCGGGAGCTCGGGATCCCCTGGCGTGATCCGCGAAAGGGTCTCAGTCCGGTCTGGTACGCTAACCGGAAGCGCGCGTGGGGCCGTCCGCCCCACCGCCCGGAGGCACCATGATCCACCGCACCCGCCGGGGTCAGATTCCCGACAAGCCCCACACCGTGTTCGAGGTCGACGGCCGGCTCGCGTGGGAGCACTGCTTCACCCGTGAGGGATTCGAGGGTCCCCACACGATCATGTGGCACCGTGAGCCGCCGCACTGGGTCGAAGGGGAGGAGGACCTGGGCGCCCACCCCGGCCTCGCCGAGACCTCATGGGAGGGGCCGCTGCGCAGGTGTCACTACCTCACCGGGAGGATGCCCGCCGGCGGGACCCCGCTGCTCGCCCGCCGGCTGCTGGCGGCGAACGCGGACATCGGTGTCTGGATCGCGCGGCCCGACCGGAGCGAGCCGACCCTGGTGGCCAACGCCGAGGCCGACGAGCTGACCTTCGTCCACTCGGGCTCGGGTCGGGTCGAGTGCCCGCTCGGCGTGCTCGGCTTCGGTCCCAAGGACTACGTCTACCTGCCCCAGGGCCTGCCGCACCGGTTCGTGCTCGACGGGCCCGCCCATCTGCTGGTCGTCGAGTGCCGGTCGTCGCTGCGGGTGCCGCGCCAGTACCGCTGCCCTGAGGGTCAGCTGACCATGTACGCGCCGTACACCCACCACGACTTCCGCGAGCCCGAGTTTCCCGAGGACGGGCTCTCGCGGCTCGACGCGCCCCGGCGCCTCGTGGTCCAGAGGGGGGGCCGGCTCACCGGATTCGACCTCCGCCACGATCCCTTCGACGTGGTCGGATGGGACGGCCAGGTGTGGCCGTTCGTCTTCCCGATCCTGGCCTTCCAGCCCAAGACCGGCCAGATCCACCTGGCGCCGACGATCCACACCACCTTCGCCGGCTCGGGCTACGTGGTGTGCTCATTCGTCCCGCGGCTGGTGGACTTTCACGAGCGGGCGATTCCGTGCCCCTACCCGCACTCGTCGCCCGACTGCGACGAGATCCTGTTCTACGTCGAGGGCAACTTCACCAGCCGCAAGGGGGTCGGGCCGGGATCGGTCACCCTGCACCCGAGGGGGCTCCCCCACGGGCCGCACCCGGGCACCTACGAGGCGTCGATCGGGAGCACCCGCACCGACGAGCTGGCGGTGATGGTCGACACCTTCAAGCCGCTCGAGCCGACCCGCTTCGCTCTTGCCGCCGAGGACCGGGGCTACAACACGAGCTGGGTACGGTAGCGGCAGCTCGCTGCGAGACTGTCGCAACTTCGATCCAGGCGGCAGCGTATCATCAGGGGTGATGCGGCCCAGGTTCCAACGCATGGCGACCCTTCTGGTCCCGGGAGCGCTCGCGTTTCTGGTCGCCGCCCTGTCGGTGGTCGACATGTTCCTGCCGCGGCCGTACGACGGGGTGGTGCTGGAGGCCGACACCCCGGGCATGAGGATCGTGCGCCAGGTGGTGGCCGGCTCGGGTGCCGACCGGGCCGGAATCCGGACCGGCGACGTGATCGTCGGCATCGACCGGGCGGTGCTCAACACCACCACCCGGGCCCAGGCCCTGCTCAACCAGCACCGCTACGGCGACTGGGTTCCCTACCTGATCCGCTCCGGGGGCCAGGTGGCCGAGGTCCAGGTGCAGCTCGGACGGCGCCGGGTCGGGGACGTCGCGTACCTCACCGCCTGCGTGCTGGGCTTCCTGTTCTTTTTCGTCGGGATGTTCGTCGTGGTGCGCCAGCCGCGGCTTGCCGCGGCACGGGTGTTCTACACCATGTGCTGCCTGTTCATGCTCTTCCTGGTCTGTCGGCTGCGGCCAGCGTCGTACTCGTGGGTGGACTCCTTCGTGCTCACGACCGGCACCATCGCCCTGCTCTTCCTGCCGGCGACGTTTCTGCACTTCTTCCTGATCTTCCCGCGCCCGATCTGGGGCTGGCGCCGCCGCGACCCCATCGCCCAGGCACTCGGCCGCATCGCCGCCTTCAGCCGCGACCTGGTCCCGATCTACCTGCTGCCGCCGGTGGTCTACATCGCCGTGATGCTCCTGGCGCGCCACCGGGACGTCCAGCTCGGGCTGATCAGCGGCGCCCCGGCGGCCAACTGGTGGGTGATGGTGGGTTACATGGTGCTCGGCCTCGGCGCACTCGGTCTGAGCGCCGCTTTCCTGCCCGAGACCCGCCTGCGCCGCGGCGCCGCGCTGGTCTTCGTCGGCACCCTGTTCGGGGTCGTGCCCTTCATCGTGCTCGCGGTCGCGTTTCCGTCCTTCCTCCACACCGAGCGCTTCCTCTTCTACGGTGTCGCGCCGCTGGTGCTGGTGCCGCTCACCTTCGCCTACGCGATCGTGCGCTTCGGCCTGCTCGACATCCGCGTCATCCTCCGCAAGAGCCTGCTCTACACCGTCACCACCGCGCTGGTCACCGCCATCTACGCCCTCGGCATCGCCTCCTTCACCTGGCTGTTTCGGGGTACCGAGCTGGCCGCCTCTCCTTACTTCCCGGTCGTGTTCGCGCTCGCCATCGTGCTCCTGTTCGAGCCCCTGCGGCAGCGGCTCCAAGGTCCGGTCGACCGGTTCTTCTTCTCCGAGAGGGTCCAGCTCCAACGGGCGATGGTCGAGATCGGAGAGGCCTTCGGCGAGCACATGGACCTCGCGCCGGTGGTGCGGGGGTTGGTCGACCGCCTGCCGGGTCTGCTCGGGCTCGACTTCGCCGCCCTCTACCTGTCGGAGTCGGATGGTCTGATCCGGGCCGCCGGGCCGGACCGCCTGCCGGAGCGCCTCGCCGGCACCCGTCTCCTCACCGACCAGCTGCACCGCCAGGGCTCGATGGTCCGCCTCGACCAGCTGGCGCCGCTGCGGCTGATCTCCCCCGTCGTGCACCGGATCGCCTCGGAGCTCGGCGAGGCCGGGGTCGAGGTGGTCGGTCTGCTCGCGTCGCCCCGGCGGACCATCGGGCTGGTCATGCTGTCGGGCAAGAGCGGACAGATGAGCTGGGAGCAGGAGGAGCTCGACCTGCTGCGCGGGCTTCTGCACCAGGCTTCGATCGCGCTCGAGACCAGTCTCCTGCTGGAGGAGCGGACCCGCCAGGCTGAGCTCGAGCGTGAGCTCGAGATCGCGGCGTCGATCCAGGCCTCGCTGTTGCCGGATCGGCTGGAGGCCACCGACGGCTGGCAGGTGGCGGCCACCTGCCGCCCCGCCCGCGAGGTCGGAGGCGACTTCTACACCGAGCTCGCCGGCCCGGTCGCCGGCGGTCGGGCGATCGTCTACGGCGACGTGTCGGGCAAGTCGATTCCCGGCGCCCTCATGATGATGGCGGCCCATGAGGTCCTGCACGCGATCGCCCTCGCCGACCGCCGGCCGGAGGAGATTCTCGACCTCGCGAACGCCCGCCTCTACGCCCTGCGTGGCTCCGCGACCTCGCTGCGCGGCGCCAGCTTCGTCGCGCTCGGCTACCTCGGGCTGACCCCGGAGGGGGGACGACTGCTCTACAGCCTCGCCGGTCAGCCGCCGCCCCTGGTGCGGCGGGGTGACGGCCGAGTGGAGACCCTCGAGATGCCGCACCACCGGGTTCCGCTGGGCTCGATGCGATGCGGCGGCTACCAGCTGCTCGAGACCCGGCTCGACCCGGCTGACCTGCTGTTGGCCTACTCCGACGGGGTGGTCGAGACGATGTCGCCGAGCGGAGAGTTCTTCGGCGAGGAACGTCTGATCGAGCTCGTCTCCCGGGTCGGCGGGGACCCCGAGGAGCTGGTCGAACGGGTGCTGGAGGAGCTCGGCCGCTTCAGCCGCGGCGCGAACGCCTACGACGACCTCACCCTGCTCGCGCTGCGCTGGGAAGGCCGGCCGTGAGAACCGGCTGCAACCCGCGAGGCGATCGCGACGTATCTGATCGATGGGGGAAGGTCCGCCCGCGCCGGCGGCGTTTCCCGACGGAGGTCGAATGAAGCGAGGACTGTGGATCCTGCTGGCCGTAGTCGCGGTGTCCCTGGCCGCGGGGATCGGCTACTCAGTGCTGGCCAGGTCGCCGGAGTGGACGACCTCGTCGCCGGCCGCACTGGCCGAGTTCGAGGCCGCGACCGACGCCCGGATGAAGTACTACCACAGCGAGGCCATCGCCCACCTCGAGCGGGCGATCGAGCTCGATCCCGGTTTCGTGATCGCCAAGCTGATGCTGGCCAACTACCTGCGCAGCGACCACAAGGAAGGCTCCAAGGCGCTGTTCGCAGAGGTCTTCGCGGCCGACCTTTCCGCTCTCACCCCACGCGAGCAGATGATGGTCGAGCGCACCCGGGCGATTGCCGAGGGCGAAAGCGAGCGGGCGCGGGAGATCACCTCGGCGTACATCGAACGCTACCCCGACGACCCCTACGGCCTCGACCTGGCGGCGACCGTCGCCTGGTCCGAGGGTGATCTCGCGACCGCCGAACGCCTGTTCCGGCACATCCTCGATATCCGACCGAACTGGGTCGGTGCCTACAACATGCTCGGTTACGTCACGATGCGTCAGGGGCGCTTCGTCGAAGCCGAGGAGTATCTGACCAGCTACCGCTTCATCGCCCCCGACCAGGCCAACCCGCACGACTCGCTGGGCGAGCTGTTCACCCTGCTCGGCCGGTACGAGATGGCCGAGGAGTCGGTGAACCGCGCGCTCGCGATCAAGCCCGACTTCTACAACAGCTACTACACGCTGTTCCTGATCGCGAACCTGCGTGAGGACCAGGCCGGGATGAACGAGGTGATTCGGCGGGCCGAGCAGGCGGAGGTCTGGTCGCCGGAGATGCTGCAGATGTTCCGGTGCTCGACCGAGCTCACCGAGCTCGCCGAGGCTCGCGACTGGCAGTCGATCGTGGAGCGTGCGGACACCCCATGCGTGGCCGAGCTCGGCCCGGCGGACGGGGCCGTGGTGATCACTCACCGCGCCGCCTGCCTGGTGGGGCGCTGGGAGCTGGCGGACCGGCTCGAGGAGCGGGTCCGGGCAGCGGTGGAGGAGAAGGGCGCCAAGGTCGGCAAGCTGGACCGCGAGGTGCTCGAAGCAACCCTCGCCCACATGGAGTCGGTGAGGGCCGCCGTCGAGGGCCGGCTGGGCGACGCCGTCGCCAGGTGCCGGGCCGCCGACGACGGTCTGTCCTACTCGGGCGCCGCGCTCGGCGTGTTCAAGCTGGTGAACCGTCTGGTCCTGGTCGAGCTGCTGCGCGCGAAGGGCGACGAGATCGAGGCGCACAGGGTTCTGTCCCAGGTCCGGGCGGTCAACCCTGCCCTGGTCGGGACCTTCGAGGAGCGCGGGCTGAGCCTGCTCGGCCTGGCCCAGCGCTGATCCGCCCCGCCTCCCGCGAAGCTCGCCGTACCTCCGGGTCCCGGGCCCGCCCCGTCGTGGTGTGACCTGCTATCCTCTGGCGACTGCGCGTGAGGCGAGGTGGCCATGGCAAACAAGCCCGGGGTCCTGAGGTCCTTCCCCCCACAGTTCTGGCTCGTGATCGTGTTCGAGTTCTTCGAGCGCGGGTCGTACTACGGGGTGATGAGCATTCTCTCGGTCTACCTGACCGATATCCTCGACTTTCCCAAGGAGAGCGTCGGGCTCATCAAGGGCACGATCCAGCCCCTGCTCTACTTCCTGCCGATTCTCTCCGGCGCCCTCGCCGACCGCTTCGGCTACCGCCGGACCCTGCTCGTCGCTTTCACCCTGCTCGGCGGCGGCTACCTGCTGACCTCCCAGGTCACCACCTACACCGCCGTCTTCCTCGCCCTGTGCGTGATGGGCGTGGGCGCCGGCTTCTTCAAGCCGATCATCTCCGGCACCATCGCCCGGGTCACCGACGAGTCCAACTCCACCCTCGGCTTCGGGGTGTACTACTGGTCGATCAACCTCGGCGCCTTCCTGTTTCCGCTGATCCTGGTTCCGGCGCTGAAGAACTCGATCGGTTGGGACTGGGTGCTGGTCGCCGCCGCGATCGGGACCGGGGCGATGATCCTGCCCACTCTTCTGTTCTTCCGCGAGCCCGAGCGGCCGAAGCAGAACGAGGGCAAGCCGCCCGCCAACCTCCTCCAGACCCTGGCGAACGCGTTCGAGATCGTCTACTCGCCGGTGGTGCTGGTGGTCAGGGCCTGCCGGGGGAGCCGCGTGGTCAGGCTCGCCGCTGCGGGGCTCATGGCGACCTTCACCCTCTACGCGGCGTGGCAGTACGTTTCGCCGCGCAGGGTCGTGGTCGCGGCGCCGGGCGTGGCGCACCAGGTGGGAGAGCGCACCCTGGTGGTCCGGGTCGACCGCAACATGACCCGTGAGGAAGCGTTCACGGTCGCCGCGCGAGACTCCGCACCCTCCGGTGCGACCCTGGTGGTCCACCGGCCGGAGGACTCCGGGGAGCTCGCGCCCGCGATGCTCGAGGCGCTCGAGTCGGAGGGGGTGTCCGGGCTCGACGCGGCCCAGCTCCAGGCCTGGGTCGAGGGCGCGATCCGGCCGCCGCGACTGGTGCTGGAGGTCGGCCGCGGCTCCATTCCGTTCGAGGTCGCCCCCTCCGAAGGGGGCGGTGTCGTGGTCCGGGCGCCGGATCTCGGCGGGGTGTCCCGGGATGCGGTGCTCGATGCCCTGAGGGCCCAGCCTGGTCTCGCCGCGCTTCCCGCGGACTCGGTCGACGACCTGATCCGGCGCGGCGCCAAGCGGCCCTTCCTGCTCGCCTTCATCGCCCTCCTGGTGCTCGCTGCGGTCGCGATCCTGGCCGGCAAGCAGCGGTTCGAGGCGGCGGCTGCGGGTTCGCGGACCTTCGTGATCGTGCTCACGGCGGCGATTCTGCTCGCCGCGCTCTGGCTGCTGCCGGGGCTCTCACTGTTCGCGCGGATCGTGTCGTCGGTGATCGCGACCACGGTGCTGTCCCTGTTCGTCATCGACGCCGGCGACGTGGAGCGCCAGCGGGCCAACTGGCGCTTCCTGCTGTTGATCTTCCTGTACTCGGGTTTCTGGGTGCTCTACTTCCAGATGTTCGACTCGGTGCTGTGGTACGTGCAGGCGTACGTGGACGCGACCTCGCTCAACTCGGCGGTCAACGGTGTGCTCGGCTGGTTCGGGATCCCGATCACCTGGCGCTTCGACATCGAGCACGTCACGGTGATCAACGCGGGCACCATCATTCTGCTCCAGCTCCTGATCTCCGCCTTGGTGCGCACGACCCGCGCGCTCCCCACCATGATCGCGGGCATCGCCCTGGGCACCATCGGGATGGCGATCCTCGCGATCTCGACCGACATTTGGGTCTTCATGGCCGGGATCGTGATCTTCTCGATCGGCGAGATGACCGCGCATCCGAAGCTGATCAGCTACATCGGTCAGATCGCCCCCCGTGATCGGGTGGGAACCTACATGGGGTACATCTTTCTCTACGGCGTGATCGGCTCGTCGATCGGCGCGGTCCTGGGGGCGAATCTCTACGTGCACTTCGTCGACCACCTCAACCAGCCGCGGACGCTGTGGATCGTGTTCTCGCTGATCGGGGTGGCCACGATCATCGGGCTCGCGCTCTACGACCGGTTCGCCTCAGCCCACGCGGAGTGACGTGATGGCCCGGCCGGCCGCGATCCAGCCAGGGGCGCCGGTGCGGGCGGTGGCCTGCACCGCCGGAGGCTGGACCCGCCTGGTCGAGCTCGAGCTGCCGGCGCCCGGGCCGGGCGAGGTCGAGCTGCGAGTGACCTGCTGCGGCCTGTGCGGAACCGACCTGTTCAAGCTCGCCAACCGGCTCGCCCCCGAAGGCACGGTGCTCGGTCACGAGCTGGTCGGCGTGGTCTCGGTGCTCGGCGCCGGGATCGACCACCTCGCCATCGGCGACCGCGTCGTGGTGACCCACCACGTCGCCTGCGGCTCCTGCGAGCTCTGCCGTCGGGGAGCGGACACCCAGTGTCAGGTCTTCAAGGAGAACCTGCTCTGGCCGGGGGGGTTCAGCGACCGCCTGGTGGTCCGCCACCGGGCGGCGCAGCACGCGTGGCGGGTTCCGGAGCCGGTCTCCGACGTCGCCGCGACCTTCCTCGAGCCGGCGGCCTGCGTGCTGCGGGGCGTCGACAAGGCCGGTCTGCCCGCGGCCGACACGGTGGCAGTGGTGATCGGGGCGGGCGCGATGGGACTCCTGCACCTTCTCGTGCTGCGCGCGGTGCATCCCGGGGTGCGGGTCGTGGTGAGCGACCTGCTCGACGAGCGCCGCCGGCTCGCCCTCGAGCTCGGAGCAGCGGCTGCGGCGTCCCCGGAGGAGCTGGCCGCGGTGGTCGGGACGGTCGGGCGGGGATGTGGCGCCGACGCGGCCTTCGACACCGTCGGCGGCGCCACGGTGGTGGCCCAGGCGCTCGAGGTCCTGCGCCCGGGCGGGACCGCGGTGCTCTTCGCCCACGCCGCCGAGGGCGAGCCCGCCGGCTTCCCCCTCAACCCCTTCTTCAAGAGCGAGCGCCGCCTGGTCGCGACCTACTCGGGTGGGCTCGACGAGCAGGGTCGGGTCGCGGCGTTGCTCGGCGACGGCCGGCTCGACCCTTCGCCCCTGGTGAGCCACCGCCTGCCCCTGGACCGATTCCCGGAGGCGGTGGAGATGGCCCGCAGCCGGCGCGCGCTGAAGGTGCTGCTCGAGCCATGAGCACGCTGCCGTCCCGCTGCCGCACCGTGTATCTGGTCGGGCCGAAGGCGCTCGAGCTGCGAGAGGTGCCCCTCCCGAGACCGGGCCCTGGGGCGTTGTTGCTCCGGGTGGACGCCGCGACCACCTGCGGCACCGACCTCAAGGTGTGGCGCTGGGGCGGCCACGCGACCATGCTCGCGCCGCCGTGCCCCTTCGGCCACGAGGTGGCGGGGACCGTGGCCGCGGTCGGGCCCGGGGTCGGGCCGTGGTCGGAGGGCGATCGTGTGATGGTCGCCAACTCTGCCTCCTGCGGGGCCTGCGCCGCCTGCCGCAGCGGTCGCGAGAACCTGTGCCGGGAGCTGGTCTACCTCAACGGAGCCTACAGCGAGTACCTGCTGGTCCCGCAGCGGTTCGTGGACCGCAGCACCTACCGGCTGCCGGCCGGGCTCGATCCCGTCACCGCCGCCCTCGCCGAGCCGCTGGCCTGCGTCCTTCACGGGGTTTCGGCCTGCCCCGACGACGCACCCGACGTGATCGTGCTCGGCGGCGGCCCGATCGGGCTGATGTTCGTCGGCGAGCTGGCCCGGCAGGGGCGTCGGGTGGTGCTCGCGGACCCGGTCGCCGCCCGACGGGAGGCCGGTCTCGGCCTCGGGGCTGCGGCGGCGGTGGCCGTCGAAGGCGGCCCAGGTGACGCGGCCCGGTTGAGGGCGGAGCTCGACCCCCAGGGCTCGAACCTGGTGGTGGAGGCGACCGGCGACCCGGTGGCCTGGGAGACCGCCCTTGCCAGCCTGGCACCGGGCGGAACCGTGGTTCTGTTCGGCGGTTGCCCCCCGGGGACCTCGGTCGGGCTCGACACCGGACGCCTGCACTACGACGAGGTCACCATCAAAGGGGTCTACCACCATCGTCCGGAAACGGTCGCTGCGGCCATCGGCCGCCTGGCGAGCGGCTCGCCGCCGTTCCGGAATCTGGTCCAGGCCGAGTACCGTCTCGACCAGGTCGAGGTCGCGCTGCGACGGATGGCCGCGCGCGAGATCCTCAAGGCCGCGATCATCCCGTAGCGTGGACCTCCTCCGGCTCGTCGGTTTCGAGGCCGGAGTGCTCCCGCAGCGGGTCGAGGCTGAGGTAGGCGCTCAGCCAGCGTACCCCGAGGTAGAAGGGCATCGTGTCCGCGAGCGCGGCGACGAACTTGAATGCGTAGCCGGTCGCGATGAACAGCAGCAGCTGACGGCCGAGGGGCTGCTCGGGGTCGATTGGGAGCGCGTGGGCGTAGTAGTGCGTGATGAGGATGACGGCGGTGGTGTCGACCAGCTGGCTGACCATGGTCGAGCCGTTGTTGCGCACCCACAGCAGTCGACCTCGGGTCACCCGTTTCCAGAAGTGGAACAGGTAGACGTCGCACAGCTGGGCCGCGAGGTAGGCGACCATGCTCGCGGTCACGGCGCCGAAGGTGAGCGCCCGGATCTCGAAGAAGACCGGCAGCCGTCCGGCGGCGTCGGGCACGATCGACCCGGTCACCGGGTCCACGGTCTCGAAGCCCGGCAGCACGCCGCCGAGCCAGATGATGAACACCACCCACAGGTTGAGCAGCAGCCCGACCAGCACCACCAGGTTGGCCCGCCGGCGGCCGTAGAACTCGCTGATGAAGTCGGTGCAGAGAAAGGTCAGTGGGTAGGGCAGGACCCCGACCGCGATCGCGAAGGTCAGGGTCGTGCCGCTCGAGGTGGTGAGCTCGCCGAGCCTGATGAAGCGACTGATGCCGAGGATGTTGAGCATCGCCAGGGTGCCGAGGAAGAGCCCGGCGAGGACCAGGAAGACCCGCTCACGGCGGGCGTGGAGGTGCGAGGCCTCGACCGGGTGGAGGGTGCCGTTCACTGCACTGAGGGTAGCGGATTCTCCTCCGCCGTCCTTCCTGTCGCGGGCGGTGGGCGCAGCAGCCAGAGTGCGAAGCCGTCGTCCCGCGCCGCCAGCCGGCGTTCGTCGAAGCGCCCGAGCAGCCCGGCGACGGTACCGGGCGGGAGCTCGTAGCGGGCCTCGAAGCGGCCCACCAGGTCGGGGTCCCCGAGGAGCTCGCCGAGCGCCATCACGCGGTCGCCGCGGGCGAGGCGCGCGGTGATCGCACCCGCCACCAGCTCGGTGGTGACGCGAGCCGACCGCCGGCGGTCGGAGTAGGCGAGGTCGAGCAGGATCACCTCGCGCTCGGCGAAGTACGGCAGGTAGATCCGCTGCAGTGCCTGCGGTCCCTGGCCGAGGAGCACCACCACGTCGCCGGGCGAGGTCTGCTCCGCGACCCACCGCGCCCGCTCGAGGGCCGGGTTGGAGCCCGGTTCGGACCACGGGATCACCGTGCCGACCAGGTTGCCCCATGCGGCCAGCAGCGCGATCACGGTGATTGCCGCCGCGGCCGCGGTGAGCCACCGCCCGCTCAGGGTCGAGGCGGCCGCACCGACCAGCAGCAGCAGCGGCAGCAGCTGGAATCCGACGAACTTGAGCGCGCCCACGTTGTAGGCGGAGAACAGGGCGAAGAACCCGAGCAGCCACGCGCCGAGCAGGGCCGCCGGCCAGCGGTGGCGGCGCCACAGCTCCGGCCAGCGGGCCGCCACCAGCAGCACGAGCCCGACGACGCCGAGCCGGGCGGCAACCGCCGCCGCCCCGAGGGTAGGAGACGGCACGACCGGGTCGGCGGCGACGCCCTCGAGCACCGCTCGCGCCTCCCTCTCCGGCCGGAACCCTCGGCCGAGCAGCCACGGACCGGACTCGAAGCTGCGGGTGCCGGCGACGTCGCGCACGAGGGCGGCGGCGCCGGCGGCCGGGGTCAGGTCGTGGCCGGCCCACATGACCGCATAGGGGGCCGCGGCCGGGAGGGTGAACGCCGCCGCCAGCACGGCCGCCAGGGTGAGGCGTCGGCGCGGCGGTCCGGGGGCGCCGAGGGCCGCCACCACTACCAGCGGCGGCGCAGCCACAGCCGCCGCGGCGTGGAATCCACAGGCGAGGCCGGCTGCGGCGCCGGACCAGACCGCGTCGATCGTACGGCCACGCTCCAGCAGACCGAGAAACGCCGTGAAGGCCACCGTCAGGGCGAGCAGAGCCGGCGGGTAGACCTCCGGGTCGGTGGCGTAGTAGGAGACCGTGAGGCTGGCGGCGAGCAGTGCGGCGACCCCCAGGGCGAGCCCGGATCGGCCGGTGAGCCGTCGCGTCGCCGCGGCCGCAGCCGCGACCAGAGCCGAGCTCAGCAGCAGGTTCATCACCTGCAGCAGGCCGAGCACGTCGACCACCAGCCCGAGCGCGAGCAGCGCCCTGACCAGGAGCCAGCCGAGCGGCATGTAGAGCATGTGGTAGGGATGCCAGAGCACCTCGAGCGCGCCGGTGTAGGCGGCCCGATGGACCAGCGCGGCGTAAGCGACCGCGTCGTGGGAGTAGCGCAGGGTCGGCCAGCTCGACCATACGGCGAGCCAGCCGGCGGCGAGCAGGAGGACCGCGAGGGCGAACCCGCGGCCGTGGGTGAGGGCCCGGCGAGGTCTCATCCGCCGGGCTCGAGACCGGCGAACTCCTCCTCCCAGGAGACCATCTCCTTCTCCGCGAAACCGAGATGGTGGCCGATCTCGTGGAGCAGCGTCAGCTGAATCTGACGCACCAGCTGGTGGCGATCCGGGCTGGCCGCGGTCAGGGGAAGACGGTAGAGCTCGATGACGTCGGGCAGCACGCCGCCGTACCACCCGCCACGGCGGTCGAGAGGGACCCCGGTGTAGAGGCCGAAGAGCGTTCCGCGGTCGGGATCGAGGCCGAGCGAGAGCATGGTCTCCCGGCTCGGCAGCTCACGGACCTGCACCACGACGTTGTCCATCAGCTCCGCGAACCGGGCCGGCATCAGGTCCATCGCCTCGGCGACGAGCTCCTCGAACTCCCCGTGGGCCATGTGCATGGCGCCATGATACCGGTCGTCGGCGACCGCGGGGCGCGGTCGGAGCCCGGGCTGCGGTAGACTCCGCCGTGCACCTCCGGGGAGGAACAATGGCCTGGATCAGCGTGCTCGGCCTGCTCGTGCTGCTTGCCATCGCGTGGGCCCTGTCCGCCCGCCGCCGCGACGTCCGGCTGCGGCCGGTGGCGTGGGGTGTCGGGCTCCAGTTCCTGTTCGCGGTCATCGTGCTCAAGCAGGACGCCTGGAGCTTCGTGGGGATGGCCGTGCTGGCGGGCCTGGTCGCGGTCTACCTGCAGGTCGCAGGGCGGAGCCGGCTCCCGGGCGGGCCGGTCGCGGTCGCTGCCGTGGTGATCGGGGCGGCGGCCGCGGCCAGCTTCGTCGGTCGCTTTGCGCCGGGAGCGCTGCCGGCCCTGCTCGGAGTGCTGGTGCTCGTCCTCGCCGCCAATGCCCGGAGCCGGCTGGTCCCGGTGGCGCAACCGGTGCTGGGGGCGTTGCTGATCGGGCTCGGGGTCGCGTACCTGGTGACGCGGGGGATGAACGGCCAGGTGATCTTCGCCGCCTTCAGCACCAAGGTCGCGGCGTTTCTGAACCTGTCCGACTACGGCGCCGGTTTCCTGTTCGGCAACCTCGCCAACGGCGAGTACTTCTTCCCGGGCGCCGATGCCGGCTGGCCCGGGTTCGGCTTCCAGTTCGCCTTCAAGGTGCTGCCGACGATCATCTTCTTCGGCGGCTTCATGGGCGTGCTCTACTACCTCGGCATCATGCAGAAGGTGATCGAGGCGATGGCCCGCTTCATGCGCTGGACGATCGGCACCAGCGGCGCCGAGACCCTGTCGTGCAGCGCCAACATCTTCGTCGGCCAGACCGAGGCGCCGCTGCTGATCAAGCCGTTCCTGGAGGACATGACCCGATCCGAGCTGCTGACGATCATGGTCGGCGGCTTCGCCACCATCGCCGGCGGCGTGCTCGCCGGCTACATCGCGATGGGCATCCCGGCGGGCCACCTGATCGCGGCCAGCGTGATGTCGGCGCCGGCGGCGCTGGTCAGTCGGCAAGATCATCTTCCCGGAGATGGAGCACTCGCAGACCGCGGGCGACGTCTCGATGCCGGAGATCGACGTCGGCGGCAACGTCATCGAGGCCGCCGCCAACGGCATCACCGACGGGCTCAAGCTGGCGATCAACGTCGGCGCCATGCTGATCGGCTTCATCGCCCTGATCGCCGTGGTCGACGTGGTGCTCGAGCTGGTTCGACGGTCTGATCGACGGCGCGCTGCTCGGTGGCGCCTACGTCACCTACGGCTCCGGCGGCATGTCGCCGGTGGTCGGTGAGTACGTCGGGTGTCTTCCCGGGCTCGCTGCAGACCCTGTTCGGCACCGCGCTGCGACCGCTGGCGTGGCTGATGGGCGTGCCCTGGGCGGATGCGGCGAAGGTCGGCAACCTGCTCGGCATCAAGCTGTCGCTGAACGAGTTCGTGGCCTACGGTCAGCTCGGCGGCTACATCCAGGACGGGGTCTCTGAGCGATCGGGCGACGGTCATCGCCACCTACGCCCTGTGCGGCTTCGCCAACTTCTCGTCGATCGGCATCCAGATCGGCGGCATCTCGGCGGTGGCCCCGGAGCGCAAGGGCGAGCTCGCCCAGGTCGGGCTGAAGGCCATGATCGGCGGCGCGATCGTCTCGTGCCTGAGCGCGACCATCGCCGGCATGCTGCTCTAGCCGAACGGTCCGGACCTGGCGCGAGCCTACGGCTCGTGGATAATGCGAGCCAGCGGAGGTGAGACCATGCGCCGAGCCCTGGCCCCGGCTGTCCTGGTGGTGATCGCGCTGGCCGGATGCGATCTGGTCAACCCCGAACGTCCGACCCCGCAGCCGGACGTCACCGTGTACGGGAACCTGCTCGAGCTCGTCGAGCCCGCGACCGAGGGCGATACGGTCGTGGTCAGGCTGCAGGTCGGCATTCCGCGGGCGCTCGCCCAGGCGCACCGCACGGAAGGGAGGCCGACGCCCGCGCTCGACAAGGGTACGGTTGCCGAGGTCACGGTCGGGCCCGACACAGTGGTTCTCCGCGGAGGTCGACCGTCCGGGCTCGAGTCTTTCGATCCGGGAACCGAGCTGGTCGTGGTCCCGGTCGCCGGGCAGCACCCGGATGGCCGGGTCGAGCCATCTCTTCCTCGAGGCGGCCTACCTCACCGACTTCTCCACCTATCGGCGGTGGCAGCTCCCGGGACTGACGAGCGGGCAGGAGGAGAACGAGCCGCTCGAGGATCCCGACCGGATCAACAGTGCCGGGATCGAGAGCTCGCCGATTCCGGTCGGCGACGGTTCGGTGCTGTACTTCGCGGCCCGGATACGGCTGCCCGAGGCGCCTGACGGGCGGTGGTTCGGAGCGCGGCGCGAAGGGCTCGGCGAGGCGTCCGCAGCCGCGGCTCCCCGGGTGCGCAGCTACCGGACGGAGCTCGGCGCCGACGGTTGGACTCCGCCTCGACTGGTGGAGATCGCGGGCCTCGCCGAGGCAGCCGAGGTCCGGGTGACCTGGGTCTCCGAGGACGAATCCGTGTGCCTGGTGACGGTCGCCGGAGCGTGACGTCCCGGCCGTGGATCGGACGTTCCGCGAGAGCGTCGCGCAGCGCCCGTGGGGCGCCGCCGAGCGCTTCGCCGCGCTCGGTGCGGAGGACGCCACCGACGCGGGGTACCTCGCCGGCTCGAGCACCAAGCTGGTGTTCGCCTCCCGGCGCTCGGCGACCAGCTCCGATCTGTATCTGTTCGACCCGCAGCAGGCCGAGCTTCCCGAAGCTGCTCGATCCGCGGGTCAACACTCCGGGTGACGAGTGGGCCCCGCGGGTCGGGCCGGGCAACGAGCTGCTGTTCTCGCGCGGGAGCCGTCAGCTGGTGCTGAAGGGCGGTGCGGTCGTGCCCGTGCGACTGCCGGGAGCGTTCCGACGCGAGCTCAACGAGGCGATGCCGAGCCGCGACGGACGTTGGCTGTTCATGGTCGTGCCGCGCTACCGCCCGGTCGAGCTCGACCTCGACCTGGAGGTGGCGCCGCTCGGCCCGGACGGCAGACCGGGGGAGCCGGTTCCGGTCGACTCCTGGAGACCGTGACGATCGGTGCCGGCCTACGAGGTCGACCTGCTCGGTCCGGCCTGGGGCCGCTGGCGGGGGCTGTGGTGCGGTGGACGTCGGCTGGTCCCCCGGGACCGCGCCTGGGTGGAGCTCGAGGGCAGGGTGGAGGTCGGTCGGTGGCCGGCACGCTGGCCGCTGCTCTCGAGCAGCTGTTCCCGAACCGGGGTGTGCGCGACGCCAGACCCTGGGCGATCGGTTTCCTCGGCTACGAAGAGGCGGCCCTGCTCGCTGGAGGGCTCCCGATCGGGGACGGCTGGCGCAACGACCACGCACCCCGGGGCTGGTGGTTGCTCGAACCGGACCGGGTCGCGCGAGCTCCGGTTCGACGGGGCGGGGGCCGAGCGAGCCCGATCCGACCGGTCTACCGGCCGTTCGGCCCCAGCCTCGACCAGGAGAGCTACCGCGGCGGGTGGAACGGGTCCGGGAGGCGATCGCGGCCGGTCAGGTCTACCAGGTGAACCTGACCCGGCGGTTCGTGCTCCGGGTGGCGGGGCAGCCTCGAGCCGCTGCTGCGGCGGCTTCACGGCGACGACGGTTCCCGACCTACCTGGCCCGGCTCCGGATCGATGGCGGCGAGCTGGCCTGCGCCTCGATGGAGCTGCTGCTGCGTCGCCGCGGTCGCCGCCTCGAGAGCCGACCGATCAAGGGCACCCGGCCGCGCGGCGTCACCCCTGCGGCCGACCGGCAGCTCGCCGCGGAGCTCGACGCAGACCCCAAGGAGAGGGCGGAGCTGGCCATGATCGTCGACCTGGTCCGCAACGACCTGGGACGGATCGCCGAGACGGCGAGCGTCCGGGTGCTCGACCCGGGCTCGGTCAGGACCTGGTCCGACGTGCACCACCGGGTGGCACGGGTGACGGCGCGGGCGCGGACCGGTGAGCCGTGGTGGCGGCTGCTGGCGGCGATGGCGCCCGCCGGTTCGGTCACCGGCTGCCCCAAGCGGGCCGCGATGCAGCTCATCGCCGCGCTCGAGCCGGTGGCTCGGGGACCGTTCTGCGGCGCCCTCGGGGTGGTGGCCGGCAACGGGGACCTCGAGCTGGCGCTGCCGATTCGAACCGCGTGGCGGGTTGGGCGGGAGGTGGAGTTCGGGCGCCGGGTGCGGCATTGTGTGGGGCTCGGATCCAGACCGGGAGGAGGCCGAGTCCCGGCTCAAGGTGCGATCGTGGCTGGAGCCGGAGGTGTGACCGCCCGGGAGGGGCCCAGGGCCGCGGCGCCGGCCGGCGCCTTCACCACCGCCGGCTGCGACCGGGGACGCCCGCTGCTGTGGCCGCGCCATCGGGCCCGGCTCGCCGCCACCCTGGCCGTGCTCGATCCGGAGCGTTCGGTCCGGTTGCCGAGCGCGCAGACGGTCGCGGCCCGCCTTGCGGCGTCGGGCCTCCGCGGGCCGGCGAGGGCACGGGTGGCCGCACGACCGGACGAACGTGGCACCGGCTGGCGCGTGTCCCTGGAGATGGCCGCATGCGAGCACTGCGGACCGGCCGCGGCACCGGTGCGGCTGCTGGTGCGGCGATGGCCCGCAGCGCCCCCGACCGCAGGTCACAAGCTGCTCGCTCGCGATGCGTGGGATCGAGCTTTCGCGGCCGCGCGAGAGCGCGGCGCGGACGACGCGCTGTTGGTCGACGGTGCGGACCGGGTGCTCGAGACCGCGGTCGCCAATGTGCTGGTGGTGCGCGGCAGTCGCCTGGTCACGCCGCCTGCGCCGGGTCGGTGCCTGCCCGGCGTGATGCGGTCGTGGGTGCTGCGCAGGGCCCGATCCCTGGGGCTGAACGCGACCGAGCTGGACCTCACCCTGGCCGAGCTGATGGTCGCGGACGAGGTCTGGGTCTGCAATGCGGTGATCGGCCTGCGCAGGGTCGAACGGGTCGACGACCGGAGCTGGCGCCGGTGGCCGGCCTACGACTCGCTCCCGGGCGCGTCAGTGCCGGCCCCGGGCTGGCCGATCGGTCGGTGAGCCCGACCGTTGGGTAGCGCAGGACCCGGATTCGCAGTGCACGCCGAGGACCCCCGGAAGCAGCAGCCGGAGTCGGGCGACCAGCCGGTAGGCGGGCCGGCCGAGCCAGCTCAACGGCGGCAGCCCGCTCACCTTCGCCAGCCATGACCATCCCGGGAGCTCCGCCAGGATGACGCGCCAACCGTCGAAGCCGGACAGCAGCGGCCGTCCGCGGTACGACGACCCACATTGTCGCCTCGAGCGCGGACCAGGTCCACCGGGAGTGCGTCGCCGGCAATGGTCCGAAAGTCGGTGAAGCGGATCAGCCGCGCATGGCGTCCCGCTGCTCCGTCCAGGCTCGGCTGAGCCGGCACAGCCCGCACCAGCCGTCGAAGTAAACCTCGAGCCTCACGCCCGGGACAACCGGCGAGGGGCGGCGGGCGTTCCGGGCTTGACAATTATTTAGTAATATCTAAAATGGCGATATGGTTGTACGTCGGTCACGCCGAACGCGCGAGGTCAAGGTGCCGCCCGATTGCGTCGCGCCGGATCGCAGCGCCGCCGAGCTGCTCGCGCTTCGTCGGGCGCTCGAGCAGCTCTCGGCTCGGCTTCGCAGGCTCGCCGGGCACCACGCGCTGCTCGCCGGCGAGTCACGCTTGAAGATCATTGCCCTCCTGCGCGCGGCCGGTGAGCTGTGCGTCTGCGACCTGGCGACGGTGCTCGAGATGACCCCTGCCGCGGTTTCGCAGCACCTGAGCCGGCTGCGAAGCGGGGGCATGGTGCTGTCCCGCCGTGACGGGATGATGATCTACTACCGGCTCGCCGACGGCGCCGCCGCACCGCTCGGCGCGCTTCCCGCGCTGGAGCCCTGACCCGCACGTTCCAAGCTCGGACGGTCGATTCGAGCGGGACGATCCCGGCCCCGGCTCCCGTACGTGCTGCGTAGACCCGCTGTGATGCCCGGTCCCCCCTCCCAGGACATCCGGGCGGCAGGGGGCCGGCGACCGGGTTCGCCCCGATCAGCCTGCTCCCCCAGGCGTCCTCGCTCTGCGACGACGGACGGGCTCGCCCGGCTGCTTGATTGGGTTGCGGGTGCGGCCCGCGCTGTGCGTCCGTATCTGGTACTCGCTCGCCAGACCGACCGTCTCGGTAAGGCGGGTGACGGCCGCCCCGGGTCGCGGCTACACTCGGCGCGTGCTGCAGGAGCTGTTCTCCGATCCGCGGGCGCGGCGGGCGTAGGTCGCCACCAAGGCCGGCGTGCTGGTGGCGGCGGCCGCCGCCACCTGGGGGCTCGCCCGGGTGATCGGCCCCAGGGCCTGGCTCGGCTTCGGGATCTTCGCGGCGCTGCTGACGCTCACCGACCCTCGGGGTGCTGGCGGCGGCCCGGACGTCGGGGGGCGCGCCGGCGCGCGAACCGGTCGAGGGCGATCCCGGTGACGAGGCCGAGGAGCCGCCCCCGGTCGACCCGGTCGTGCTTCCGGTCGAGGACGCCCTCGACCTCCACCCTTTCCGACCCGATGAGATCCCCGACGTGGTCCGCACCTACCTCGACGAGGCGGTTGCACGCGGTTTCGCCGAGGTCCGCCTGATCCACGGCCGGGGCATCGGGGTGCAGCGGGAGCGGGTCCGCTCGGTGCTCGCCTCCCATCCCTCGGTGGTCGAGTACCACGACGCACCCCCGGACCGGGGAGGCTGGGGCGCCACCCTTGCCAGACTGCGCGAGGCGCAGTCGGAGGGATGAGCCCGGCCGCGCGACCAGCGCTGCCGGGCTCCTCCCTACGGATAGATGCGGTTGAGGATGCGCGGGTACGGGATCGCCTCGCGCAGGTGGTGCAGCCCGCACAGCCAGGCTCACGCAGCGCTCGATGCCCATGCCGAAGCCGGAGTGCGGGAACGCGCCGTAGCGGCGCACGTCGAGGTACCACTCGAAGGCCTCGCGGGGCAGCTCGTGCTCGGCGATCTCGCTGCTCGAGGTGCTCGAGGGAGTCCGATGCGCTCGCGGCCGCCGATGATCTCGCCGTACCCCTCGGGGGCGATCACGTCCACCGCCAGCGCGCGGGCCGGGTCGTCCGGGTCGGGCTGCATGTAGAACGCCTTGATCGCCGCCGGGAAGCGGGTGATCATCACCGGCCGCCGGTCGAGCGGTCGGCGAGGGCGGTCTCGTCGTCGCCGCCGAAGTCGTCGCCGAAGGCGATCGTCGAGCCCCTTCGCCTGCAGCTGCGCGATGGCGTCGCCGTAGTCGATGCGCGGGTAGGGCCGGCGGGTCGCCGGCTCGAGCTTGCGAGACGTCGCGCTCGAGCCGCTCGAGCTCGGTCGCGCAGCGGTCGAGGACCCGCGAGACGAGCTCCGAGACGAACTCCTCGGCGAGCTCGAGCAGGCCGTCGAAGCGCATCCACGCGACCTCGGGCTCGACCATCCAGAACTCGGTCAGGTGGCGGCGGGTCTTGGACTTCTCGGCCCGGAAGGTCGGCCCGAAGCAGTACACCTTGCCGAGCGCCGCCGCGGCCGGCTCGAGGTAGAGCTGGCCCGACTGGGACAGGTAGGCCGTGCTCGCCGAAGTAGTCGGTCTCGAACAGCGTCGAGGTGCCCTCGCAGGCGGCCGGGGTGAGGATCGGCGAGTCGATGCAGGGTGTAGTCGCGGCGCTGGAAGAAGTCGCGGATCGCCGAACTCGAGCTCGTAGCGGACCCGCATGATCGCGTGCTGGCGCTTGGAGCGCAGCCACAGGTGGCGGTTGTTGAGCAGGAAGTCCGGGCCGTGCTCCTTCTTGGCGATCGGGTACTCGGGCGCGATCTGGACCGACGGCGACGTCGGTCACCTTGAGCTCGAAGCCGCCCGGGGCGCGCTGGTCGGCGTGGACCATCGCCAGTGATCTCGAGCGACGACTCCTGGGTCAGGGCGGCGGCCGCGTCCCACACCCGCGTCGTCGACCTCCGGGTCGGAAGACCACGCACTGCAGGTAGCCGAAGCCGTCGCGCAGGATGATGAAGCGCAGCTTGCCCTTCTTGCGCCAGTTGAAGACCCAGCCGCGGAGGGTCACCTCGTGACCGACGTGGTCGCCGAGCTGGGGGATGGTCACGATCGGCCGCTGCATCGCACGCCTCCCCGAAAGGCGACATTCTACTCCAGTCGCCGGACCGTGCGCTGGACGCCCGTCCGAGGCGTGAGGCAGAATGGGTGCTTCGCGGCCCTGGATCGGGGCACTGCAGGACCGCCGGAGGACACCGTGCGCACGTTCAAGCTCGACGACGCCCGCGGCCAGCGCTACCTGGATCGCCTGCTGACCCGGGGGGAGAAGCTGCTCGGCGATGGCGCCGTCGCCCGTGCGGCCGAGGTCGTCGCCGAGATCCGTCGGCGCGGCGACGCGGCGCTGCTCAAGCGCATCCGGGGCCGGGACCTCGCCGGCTTCAAGGGGCGGGAGCTGCGGCTCGGCGCGGCAACTGTCGCCGACGAAGGCGAGGTCGGCGAGCAGCTGCGCCAGGCCCTGGACACCGCGGTGGACGCGGTGCGGCGGGTCCACCGCAGCCAGCAGATGGTCGGCTCGCGGGTCGAGAACGACGGCACGGCGGTGACCGTCGAGGTCCGGCCGGTGTCCTCGGTCGGTGTCGCCCTGGCCGGCGTCGAACGGCTCGACCTCACCGCCCTGATCATGGCGCTGGTCCCGGCGCAGATCGCCGGTGTGCCCCGGGTGGCGGTCGCCGCTCCACCTGGGCCTGGCTCGGGGACGCCTCGGTCCGCTACCTTCTCGGACGCCTCGGGGTTGACGAGATCTACCTGATGGGGGGAGCGCACGGTGCCGCCGCCCTCGCGCTCGGCACCGAGACCGTGACCCCGGTCGACCTGCTGGTGGCCGGTGGCGATGCAGAGCTGCTCGCCGCCGGAGCGGCCCTGTCGCGGCGGGTCGCGGTGCGGTTGGTCGGCGGGCCGCCGGAGCTCGCCGTGATCGCCGACGAGTCCGCCGATCCGGGCGTGATCGTCGCCGACGTGCTCGCCCAGCTCGAGCACGATGCCGACGCCCTCGCCTTCGTGGTCACGACCTCCTCCCGGCTGGCGGCCAAGGTCGCGTCGAGGCTCAAGGGCCGCCTCCGCCGTCTGCCGCGCGGCCACACCGCCCGCGAGGCCGCCAGCCGGTGGTCCGCCGTGCTCGTGGCGCCCGACCTCGAGCTGGCCTCGGAGGCGGTCGACCGGGTCGCGCCGAGCCGTGTGCTGCTGCTGGTCGCCGACCCGGAACCGCTGCTCGACCGGCTCGCCGCGGTCGCGCTGATCGCGGTCGGGCCGTGGAGCGCGCCCGCCCTGGTGGACGCGGTCTCCGGCGCAACCATCTGCTGCCCACCCTGGGCCGGGCGGCCTCTCGGGGCGCGCTGGCGGTCTCCGACTTCTGCCGCACCACCACCGTGGTGACCGTGGCGCCGCACCACTACCCCAAGCTGGCCCATGCGACCGCCGCGATCACCGCCGCCGAGGGTCTGCCGCTGCACGAGATGTCGCTCGGGGAGGGCTGCCGTGGCGGCGGCTGAGGTGGGCGGCGTGCTCCGTCCGGATCGAGCGCGTTTCCTCGAGCTGGCAAGGGAGCACGACATCGTGCCGGTGGTGCGGGAGCTCACCTCGGACACGGTGACGCCGTTCACGGTCTGGTCGGGGCTGGCGGCCGCCGGGCGCAACCCGTTCCTGCTCGAGAGCGTCGAGGGAGGAGAGCGGGTGGCGCGCTTCTCGTTTGCGGGCGCCGACCCCTGGCGGATCGTGGAGCTCCGAGGCGGGTCCGTGCTGGTCGACGGTGTCCCGCGTGGAGGGTCCTCCCCTCGAGGTCCTGCGCCGGGTCACCCGCCCGGGTCGGGTGGCTCCGGTCGACGACCTGCCGCCGTTCTGCGGCGGCGCCATGGGCTACCTGGGCTACGACGCGGTCCGGCTGGTCGAGAGGATCCCCGCCAGCGGTCGGGACGAGACCGGCCTGCCAGAAGCCTGGTTCGGACTCTACGACGGAGTGGTCGCGCTCGACCGTGCCCGCCAGCGGCTGCTGCTGGTGGCGGCGGCCCGGATCGACGGCGATCCCGAGCGCGCCTGGAGCTGGGCGATCGGGCGGCTCGACCGGCTCGCCGGGCGCGCTGGCGCGCGACCCGGCGGTGACCCGGCCGCGCGCGGTCCCGGAGGCCGCGGCCGGACCCGTGGCACGGGTGGCTCGCCACGCCCGGCGAGGCGGACTACCTGGCGGCGGTGGCGAGCGCCCGCGAGCACATCCTCGCCGGCGACATCTTCCAGGTCGTGCTGTCGCGCCGGTGGCGGCGCATGCCCCGGTGCACCGCGGCCGAGGTCTACCGGATGCTGCGGCTGACCAACCCCTCGCCGTACATGTTCCTGTTCGACACCGGGCAGGCCCGCGTGCTGGGCTCGAGCCCGGAGATGCTGGTGCGGGTGCGGGACGGGGTGGTCACCACCTGCCCCATCGCCGGCACCCGCCGGCGCGGCTACGATCCCGAGGAGGACGCCGCGCTCGAGCGGGAGCTGCGTGCGGACCCCAAGGAGCGCGCCGAGCACGTGATGCTGGTCGACCTCGGGCGCAACGACGTCGGCCGGGTGGCGGTGCCGGGAACGGTGCGGGTCGACCGCGAGATGGACGTCGAGCGCTACAGCCACGTGATGCACCTGGTGAGCGAGGTCTCTGGCCATCTCATGCCCGGGTGCGACGCCTGGGACGCGCTGCTCGCCTGCTTCCCTGCCGGCACCCTGACCGGGGCGCCCAAGGTGCGCGCGATGGAGATCATCGACCGTCTCGAGGAGGTGCGCCGCGGGATCTACGGTGGGGCGGTGGCCTACCAGAACGTGGGCGGTGAGCTCGACTCCTGCATCGCCATCCGGACCCTGGTCGAGCGCGGCGGCGTGATGCTGGTCCAGGCGGGCGCGGGCATCGTCTACGACTCCCGCCCCGAGGCGGAGCTCGCAGGAGTGCGGCTCGAAGGCCAGGGCCCTGATGACCGCGGTCGCGATGGCCGAGGCCGCTGCGGGCCGGGAGTGACGCCGTGATCCTGATGATCGACAACTACGACTCGTTCACGTACAACCTGGTGCAGGAGCTGGCCGAGGTCGGGGCGGACGAAATCACGGTGCTTCGCCACGACGCCGACACCGCCGAGGGGCTGCTCGCCCTCGCTCCCCGGGCAATCGTGATCTCGCCCGGGCCGGGGACCCCCGACGAGGCGGGGGTCTCGATGCCGTTGCTGGCCGCCGCCGCAGCGGTTCCTGCTGCTCGGCATCTGCCTCGGCCACCAGGCGCTGGCGGCGGTCCACGGCGGCCGGGTGGTGCGTGCCCCGGAGCCGGTCCACGGCAAGACGGCGGCGATCCGTCACCGCGGCGACGGTCTCTTCGCCGGTCTTCCGGACCCCTTCGAGGCCACCCGCTACCACTCGCTGGTGGTCGAGCGGGCCTCGCTGCCCGACGAGCTCGAGGTCACCGCCTGGACCGAGGACGGGCTGGTGATGGGGCTCGCTCACCGCGCCCGGCCCCACTATGGCGTGCAGTTCCACCCGGAGAGCTACCTGACCCGGCACGGGATGCGCCTCCTGGCCCGGTTTCTCGAGCTGGCGGGTCTGCCTCTGTCGGAGACCGGGCGCGTCCTGCTGGACCCCGGGGGCGAGCGGCGATGAGCGGGCTCGACCTGCGCGGGTTGCTCCGCCGCCTGATGGCCGGGGAGTCGCTGCCCTCGGCCGACGTCGAGGCTCTGTTCGGCGCGATCATGGACGGTCTTCTCGAACCTGCGGTCGCGGCCGGGTTCCTGGTCGCGTTGCGGATGAAGGGCGAGTCCGGACCGGAGGTGGCGGCGGCGGCGCGCGCGATGAGGGCGCGGGCGATCCCGGTGGCGGTCGCCGACCCGTCGGCCGCGATCGACACCTGCGGCACCGGCGGCGACGGCGCCGACACCGTCAACATCTCGACCGCGGCCGCCCTGGTGGCCGCCGCGGCCGGGGTGGTCGTTGCCAAGCACGGCAACCGCTCGGTGTCCTCCCGGTGCGGCTCGGCTGACGTGCTCGAGGCTGCCGGCGTCCGCCTCGACCTCACTCCCGAGGACCTCGGTCGGCTCGCCGACGAGGTCGGCATCGCATTCCTGTTCGCGCCCCGGCTCCACCCGGCGATGCGCGAGGTGATGCCGGTCCGGCGGTCCCTCGGCGTGCGCACCACCTTCAACCTGCTCGGGCCGCTGACCAACCCGGCCGGGGTCGGGCGACAGGTGGTGGGGGTGTGGGGGCCCGAGGTTCAGGACCTGGTGGCGGCTGCGCTCGCCGATCTCGGCGCCGTTCACGCGCTGGTCGTGCACTCCCAGGACGGGCTCGACGAGCTCAGCGTGAACGCCCCGACCCGGGTGGTGGAGGTGCGTGACGGCGCGGTGCTCGGCACGCGCACGGTCGTGGCCGGAGATTTCGGGCTCGGGGGTCGGCCGGCCGACGAGCTGCGCGGCGGCGACGTCGACACCAACCTGACGCGGTTGCGCGCCATCCTCTCGGGTGGCGAGCGCTCAGCGGCGGCGGATGCGGTCGCTCTCAACGCGGCCGCCGCCCTGGTGGTGGCGGGTCGGGTCGCCGGGCTGGCGGAGGGGGTCGTGGCGGCGCGCGAGCTCCTGGGGTCGGGGACGCCGCTCGAGCGGCTCGAGACCCTCGCGCGACGGTCCCGGGAGCTCGCCGGTGGCGCCTGAGTCGATTCTCGAGCGGATCGTCGCGGCGGTCGAGGCGAGGTTGGCCGTCACGCCGGCGCCGCGCGATCTCTCCCGGCGAGCGGAAGAGGCCGCGCGGCGGAGGTCCCGCGGGGGCCGGAGGTCGCTGGCTGGCGCCCTGCGCCGCCGCTCGCCGGCGGTGATCGCGGAGTGCAAGCACGCGTCGCCCTCGGCCGGGGTGCTGCGCGAGCCCTTCGATCCGGTCGCGCTGGCGCGCGCCTACTCAGCCGGCGGCGCGGCCGCGATCTCGGTGGTGACCGAGCCGGACTTCTTCGCCGGCGACCCGCGGTGGCTTGCCCCGGTCCGCGCTGCCGTCGCGATCCCGGTCCTGCGCAAGGACTTCGTGGTGACCGAGCGGCAGCTGGAGGAGACCGTGCTGCTCGGCGCCGACGCGGTGCTGCTGATCGCCCGCCTGCTCGAGCCGCGGACCCTGGCGCGGCTGCTCGAGCGGGCCGACCAGCTCGGCCTCGAGGTCCTGCTCGAGCTCTTCGCCGACGAGGACCCTGCGCTCGCCGTCGCCAGCGGCGCCGAGATCGTGGGCGTCAACGCCCGCGACCTGGCCACCTTCCGGATCGACCTCGACCGGATGGTGGATCTCCCCCGGCTCATCCCGGACGATCGGGTACGGGTCGCCGAGAGTGGGATCACGGGGGCCGACGAGGTCGCCCGGCTGCACGCCGCCGGCTGGCACGCCTTCCTGGTCGGCGAGCACCTCGTCCGCGCCGCCGATCCCGAGGCCGCGGTCCGCGACCTGGTGAGGGCGGTATGAACCACAGAGGCACAGAGAACACAGAGGGACACAGAGCCACCCGCCCGCCCGAAGCCGATGGGCACGGGGCGCGCCACGCGCGCCCCGTGCCCATGGCTCTGGGTGGGTGGGGGACCTCTGTGCTCCTTGGTGCCTCTGTGCCTCTGTGGTCTCGCAGGCAATGACCGTGCGGGTGAAGATCTGCGGGCTGACGCGGCGGATCGATGCCGAGGCGGCGGTCGCGGCCGGGGCCGACCTGATCGGCTTCATCTTCGTGCCCGGCACGCCGCGGGCCCTGGACCCGGCCCGGGTGGGCTGGATCCGCGAGCTTCGCGGCGCCGAGCGGGTCGGGGTGTTCCGCGATGCGCCCCTGGCCGAGGTCGAGCGGGTCCGCGACCTGCTTGCGCTCGACCGGGTGCAGCTCCACGGCTGCGAGCCCGACGCATGGCTCGACCGCCTCGGCCCGGCGACCATCCGCAGGGTGCCGGTGGACCGCCCGCACGAGGTCTGGACGCGGGTCGCGGAGCTCGTGGGCCGCTGCCTGCCCCTGGTCGACCCCGGCGCCGGGTCCGGCGCCTCTCCGGACTGGGAGGCCCTCGGCCCGCCGCCGCCCGGCCTCGTCTTCGGCCTCGCCGGCGGGCTGACCGCCGCCACCGTGGCTGCGGTGGTGGCCCGTTTCCGCCCCTGCCTCGTCGACGTTTCCTCCGGAGTCGAGTCCGCTCCCGGCGTCAAGGACCACGACTCGATCGATGCGTTCATCACCGCCGCCCGCCGTCGTCGTTAGCTTTTCCTGCCGACACCCGGCGCACAGCGCGGGGAATCGGCAGGAAAAGTCCTACAATCGGGTTTCGCCCATGGGAGGTCGGATGAAGGTGCTCCCCGATTCGAGAGGTTACTTCGGCGACTACGGCGGCCGATTCGTCCCCGAGACCCTGATGGCTCCCCTCGAGGAGCTCGAGCAGGCCTACCGCAGGGCCCGGCTCGGACCGTGACTTCCAGGCCCGGCTCGCAGACCTGCTGTCGAGCTACGCCGGCCGACCGACCCCGCTCTACCTGGCGCGCAGGCTCTCCGCCGCCCTCGGCGGCGCGCAGGTCTGGCTCAAGCGGGAGGACCTGCTCCACACCGGCGCCCACAAGATCAACAACGCCATCGGTCAGGCCCTGCTCGCCCGGGAGATGGGCAAGACCCGGGTGATCGCCGAGACCGGCGCCGGCCAGCATGGGGTTGCGATCGCCACCGCGGCGGCTCTGCTCGGCCTCGACTGCCGGGTCTACATGGGCGTCGAGGACATGCGGCGCCAGGAGCTGAACGTCTACCGGATGCGGCTGCTCGGCTCCGAGGTGATCGGCAGTCGAAGCGGGCTCGCAGCACCCTCAAGGACGCGATCAACGAGGCGCTGCGGGACTGGGTGACCAACGTCCGCTCGACCCACTACATCCTCGGTTCGGTGCTCGGGCCCCATCCCTACCCGATGATGGTGCGCGACTTCCACGCCGTGATCGGGCGCGAGACCTTCACCCAGATCCGCAAGGCGACCCGCACGCTGCCCGACCTCGTGGTCGCCTGCGTCGGCGGCGGTTCCAACGCCGCCGGCATCTTCTCGGCCTTCGTTCCGCACGACCGGGTGCGGCTGGTCGGCGTCGAGGCCGGGGGCCGCGGCGACGCGCTCGGCGAGCACGCCGCCCGATTCACCGGCGGCGCCGCCCCCGGCGTGCTGCACGGGACCTACACCTGGGTGCTGCAGGACGCGGACGGGCAGGTCGCCGCCACCCACTCGGTGTCGGCGGGTCTCGACTACCCGGCAGTCGGACCCGAGCACGCCGCCTGGCACGATCGCGGACGCGTCACCTACACCCGGGTCGACGACCGTGACGCCCTCGGAGCGTTCCACCTCCTGGCCGAGACCGAGGGCATCGTGCCGGCCCTCGAGACCGCCCACGCCCTCGCCTACGTGCGACAAGGTGGCGCCGTCCATGGGCCTCGACCAGCACATCGTGGTCAACCTCTCGGGTCGCGGCGACAAGGACCTCGCCGAGGTCGCAGGTCGAGAAAGGAGGCTTCCGTGAAGGGCCGGATCGCGGACGCCTTCGCCGCCGCGCGCAAGGGCAAGCGGGCGGCCTTCGTCGCCTACGTCACCGCCGGCGACCCGAGCCCCGAGCGCACCATCGAGATGGCGACGGGCGCTGCGTCGTGGGGGCGCCGACCTGCTCGAGCTCGGCGTCCCGTTCTCCGATCCGATCGCCGACGGGCCGACCAACCAGCGGGCCGCCGAACGGGCGCTGGCCGCCGGGACGACTCTGCGCGGGGTGCTGGAGATCGTGACCGAGCTGAGGGCTCGCGAGCCGAGCTGCCGGTCGTGCTCTTCACCTATGCCAACCCGGTCGTGCGCTACGGTGTCGAGCGATTCGCGGAAGACGCCGCCGCCGCGGGAGTCGACGGCGTACTGTTCACGGACGTTCCGGTCGAGGAGCTGGGCCGCTTCGCTCCTGCGCTCGATCGCTGGCGCCTGGCCCCGGTGATGCTGGTCACTCCGACCTCGACCGCGAAGCGCATCAAGGCCGCGGCGCGCCATGGCCGGGGCTTCCTCTACCTGGTGTCGCGAACCGGGGTCACCGGAGCGCGGCGCGCACTCGAGGCGGAGCTCGAGGGACAGGTCAGGACCGCGCGCAAGCTGTCCAAGCTCCCGGTCGTGGTCGGATTCGGGATCTCGACCCCGGGCCAGGTCGCACAGGTGGCCAGGATCGCCGACGGCGTCGTCATCGGATCGGCGATCGTCGACCGGGTCGCCGCGGTCGGCGACTCCGACGGCCTTGCCGACGCGGTCCAGCGGTTCGTGACTCCGCTCGTTGAGGCCTGCCGGCGCTGATCGGGGGCGGCGGGTGGGTCGACCGAAGCGGCGCCGACTCGGGCAGCACTTCCTCGCCGACGGCGGGGTCGCGGCCCGAATCGCCGGACTGATGGCCGCGACTCCGGGGCGGGTGCTCGAGATCGGTCCCGGGCGCGGCGCGCTCACCCGGCACCTGCTCGAGCGCTTCGACCGCGTGCTCGCGCTCGAGCTCGACCAGGCCCTGATCCCGGGGCTGGTCGAGCGCTTCGCAGCAGCCCCGCTCGAGGTCCGCTCCGGCGATGCCCTCACCGAGCCCCTCGGCCCGCTGCTCGCCGCCGAGGGGCCGTGGCAGGTGGCGGCCAACCTGCCCTACTCGGTGGGGACCGCGATCGTGCGACGGCTGTTGCCGCGCCACGACCTGGTGACCCGGATGGTGGTGATGCTGCAGCGTGAGGTCGCCGAGCGGATCGTGGCCAGACCGGCCGGCAAAGGTCACGGTCTGATCGCGCTCGAACGGGCGGCGTGGGCCGAGGCGCGGCTGGTCTTCAACGTCGGCCAGGGCGCGTTCCGGCCTCGGCCACGCGTGGTCTCGAGCGTGGTGGTGCTCGACCTGCGTCCTGCGCCGCACCCGCCCGAGCTGCTCGAACGCGCCCTGTCGCTCGCCGCCCACGCCCTCACCCGGCCGCGCAAGACGATCGCCAACGCCCTGGCACCGCGGGCCGGAGGCGCCGAGGTGGTGGCCGCGTCGCTCGACCCCGAGTCCCGGCCGGGCACCCTCGAGCTCGCCGACTGGGTGCGGCTCGCCGCGGTCCTCTCCGGCTGAGCCCGGGGCGCCCGCGCCGTGCCGACTCGGGTGAGGTGTGGCCAGCGGCGGAGGGTCCAGGACACGGTCCGGGACGGGTGCCGGTGCTACCATGCCGCCGGACGGCTGATGAGCAAAAAGGGAAAATCCGTGCGTCGTCTGCGAGGCGACCGATGACCTGGTGGCAGGCGGCTCTGCTCGGCCTGCTTCAGGGGCTGACCGAGTTTCTTCCGGTGTCCTCGTCGGGCCACCTTGCGCTCGCGCAGCGCCTGGTGCCGGGCTTTCACCAGCCGGGCGTGGTCTTCGACGCGATGCTCCACGTCGGCACCACGGTCGCCGTGCTGGTCCACGAGGTGGCTGCCCTGCGGCGCATGATCGCGACCGCCGCCGGGCGCCGGCTGGCGCTGCTGCTCGGGCTCGGCACCGCCGCGACCGCGATCGTGGCGTTCCCGCTCAAGGACCTCGCCGAAGGGGCGTTCGGCAAGGTCAGCTGGGTCGGGGTCGGGCTACTGGTGACCGCGGCGGTGGTGCTGGCCACCCGCTGGCTGCCGGGCGGCGCCCGCGGCGAGAACAGCACCGGGTGGCGTGACGCGGTCTCGGTCGGCCTGGTTCAGGGGCTCGCGGTCTTTCCGGGCGTGTCCCGCTCCGGCGCCACCATCGCCGCCGGGCTGGCGGGTGGGCTCGATCGCGCGTGGGCGGCCCGTTTCTCCTTCTTGCTCAGCGTTCCGGCGGTGCTCGGGGCGACTGCGGCGTCGCTGCTGGGAGAGCGCGAGGCGCTGGCGACGGTCGGCAGCGGCTTCTGGGTCTCCGCCCTGATCGGAGCCGCGGTCGCCGCGGTCTCCGGCTACATCGCGGTCCGTCTGGTGCTGCGCGCTCTGAGCACCCGGCACTTCCACCGCTTCGCCTGGTACTGCCTGCCGCTCGGGCTGATCGTGCTCGCACTCTCCCTGGGAGGGTGGTGGTGAGCCGCCGGATTCTGCGTGAGGCGGCCGCGGTCGGGCTGCTGCTCGCCGCGGTCCTGCTCGCCGTGGCGTTGGCCTCCCACAGCCCCCTCGACCCGAGCCCGTTGCACCTGTCGTCGCTTCGTGACCGGCCGGCCAACCTCGCCGGTTGGCTCGGCGCGTCGCTGTCGGCGGCGTTGGTGAGCCTGATCGGCCTGAGCTCGGTGCTGGTTCCTGTCGTGGCCGGAGTTTTCGGGTGGCGGCTGCTGCGCGAGCGGCCGGTGGCCTACCCGCGGCTGGTCGCTGCGGGTTGGGCGGTGCTGGCGGTGGTGGTGCCGGCCTTTGTCCACCTGGTCCAGGCGGATCTCCTCGTGCGGGGCGGGACGGTCCCCGGCGGCGGCCTGGTCGGGCGAGCGGTGGCCGAGCTGCTGGGCGGCTTTGCCGGCTCGGTGGGGCGGCTGGTGCTGCTCGTCTTCGGGCTGGTGGTTGGGCTCCTGTTGGTTTCTGGCGCGTCGGCGGCAGCCGCGACCGAGCGCATCAGCCGCGCGCTCGCCCGGAGGTTCGCGGTCCGACGCGAGCGCAAGGCGGCGAGCCGGCGGCTGAAGGAGAAGGAGACGGCCCGGCGTCGGGTGCTCGAACGGCAGCTCGAACGTCTGGTCGGTGACGACGAGTACCCGGGCTCGGTCACGGTCAAGGAGCTCGAGGGCCGCGGCCGGTTCCGGATCGTGCGCCGGTCGGCTCCCGAGGCCGGCCCACCGGAGCCGCTCGAGGTCGAGCCGCAGTCCGAGCCCGCGGCACGCCCGGACAGGCCGCCGCGCAAGCCGCGGCAGCCGTCCGCCCGGTCCGGGGCGCCGGTGGTCCAGGAGGAGTTCGACTTCGTCGAGGACCTCGACCGAGCTACGACCTGCCCCGGATCAGCTTCCTCGACGAGGCCGAGGAGGGAGCGACGCGGGACTCCTCGACCCTGATCGAGATGTCGCACCTGATCACGGCCAAGTGCCAGGAGTTCCGGGTCGGGGGCGAGGTCGTCAACATCCGCACCGGCCCGGTCATCACCACCTACGAGTTCCGGCTCGATTCCGGGGTCAAGATCTCGGCGATCCAGAACCTCGCCGAGGACCTGGCCCTCGCCCTCAAGACCGAGTCGGTGCGCATCGAACGGATCCCGGGCCGCGCGACGGTCGGCATCGAGGTGCCCAACCCCGAACCGCGAGACCATCCGCATCCGTCAGCTGATCGAGTCGCAGGAGTTCCAGCGCTCGCCGTCGCTGCTGACCCTGAGCCTCGGGGTCGACATCCACGGCAAGCCGTTCTGTCGCCGATCTGGCGCGCGATGCCGCACCTCCTGATCGGCGGTTTCACCGGATCAGGCAAGTCGGTCGGGATCAACGCCATGATCATGTCGATCCTCTACAAGGCCCGGCCCGAGCAGGTGAAGTTCATCTTCGTCGACCCCAAGATGGTCGAGCTCGGCGTCTACGCCGACATCCCCCACCTGCTGACCCCGATCATCATCGACCCGAAGAAGGCCGCCAACGCCCTCGGCTGGGCGGTGGCCGAGATGGACGAGCCGCTACCAGCGGCTGGCCGCGCTCGGGGTGCGCAACCTCGGCCAGTACAACCAGCTGGTGGGCGATCCCGTGCAGCTGCGTCGCGCCCTCGAGCAGCTGCGCTGGAACGAGGACGAACCCGACGCTCCGGGCCTCGAGCCGCTGCCGTACATCGTGATCATCATCGACGAGCTGGCCGACCTGATGATGACCTCGTCGCGAGCGGTGGAGGAGTCGATCACCCGCCTGGCCCAGAAGGCGCGGGCAGTGGGCGATCCACCTGATCTGCGCCACTCAGCGGCCGTCGGTCGACATCCTGACCGGCATCATCAAGGCCAACTTCCCGTGTCGGATCGCCTACAAGGTACGCTCCAAGTTCGACTCCCGGACCATCCTCGACGTGATCGGCGCCGAGCACCTGCTCGGCCGCGGAGACATGCTGATCCTGGCCGCCGGGCACGTCGAACCTGCAGCCGGCTCCACGGGCCGCTGGTGACCGAGAAGGAGATCGCGCACCGTGGTCCGCTACGTCAAGCGCTTCGGCAAGCCGGAGTACCAGCGCGACGTGCTCACGCACCCGCCCCTGGGAGGCGACAAGGGCAGGTCGCCGGACAGCGATCGGCGACGACGAGATCGACGACCTGACCGATCCGATGTACGACAGGCCGCCCGCCTGGTGGTCAAGACCCGCAAGGCGTCGGCGAGCTACGTGCAGCGTCGCCTCCACCTCGGCTACACGCGATCGGCGCGGCTTCTCGATATGATGGAGAAGGAAGGGCTGGTGGGCCCGCTGAACGGCTCGAAAGGGCGCGAGGTCCTGGTGCCGCCGGATCACTTCTCCGAAGTGGACGAGACGCTCGCGCTCAACCTCGACGACGGCGAGGACGAGACCTGATCAGGAGGCTCGCCGAGGAGGGCCGATGGACATCCGCAGCCTCGAGTTCACCACCGCAAGTCTGGTCCAGATCGCCGAGGCCGTGGCGCCTGGTCGTTCTCCTCCTGTTGCTGCTGGCCAGCTTCCTGTCCCGGGCCAGGGTCTTCTGCCAGTACCTCGAGCACATGACCGGGATCCAGCTCAGGCCCAAGGTCGTCCAGGGGGCCTTCAAGCGCCACGGGCGCGCCGGCGTGAGGGACCTGCTGATCGACCTGCTCATCAAGCAGGACCTGGCCGACCCGAGCCGACAGGTGACCCCGGACTCCGAGCCCGACACCTCGGTGTTCGAGGTCGACGCCCTGCGCTGAGGGTCGGTTCCGGGCGCGCCGGGTATCATGGGCCGGTGCCGCGGATCCGCGTTCTCCCCGACAGCCTCGTCAACCGCATCGCCGCCGGCGAGGTGGTGGAGCGACCGGCTTCGGTGGTCAAGGAGCTGGTCGAGAACAGCCTCGACGCCGGTGCCGCGCGGGTCGAGGTCGAGCTCGCGGCGGCGGCCGGAGCCTGGTCCGGGTGGCCGACGACGGCTGCGGCATGGACGGCGACGACGCCCTGCTCGCCCTCGATCGCCACGCGACCTCGAAGATCGCCTCCCTCGACGACCTCGCCCGGCTCGCCACCCTCGGGTTCCGGGGCGAGGCGCTGCCCTCGATCGCGGCGGTGTCGCGATTCCGGCTGGTGACCGCCGCGGATCCGGCCGAGGGCGGGGTGCGAGGTGGTCGTCGAGGGCGGTCGCGTGCTCGGCGTGGAGCCGGCGGCGAGGCCGCGCGGCACCACCGTCGAGGTTCGCGACCTGTTCTTCAACACCCCGGCGCGGCGCAAGTTCCTCAATGCACCCGAGACCGAGCTGCGGGCACTGCCAGGAGATCGTCTGGGCGGCTGGCTCTCGCCCGCCCGGAGGTGGCCTTCGTCGCTCCGCCACGGCGGTCGGACGCTGATCGAGGCGCTTCCGGCGCCTGATGCGTCGGCCCGGCTCGCCGACCTCCTGCGCCGGCGGGCGACCGGGCCGGTGGTCGAGGGCGGTGGGCCGAGGGCGCGAGAGCCTCGGCAGAGGCGCTGCTCGCCCCCGGCTCGGGCAGCGGCCGGCCGACGCTGGTGCTGCTGGTCAACCGCCGTCCGGTGCGTGATCGGCTGCTGGTCGGGGCGGCGATGCGGGCGCTCCGAGAGACCGGAGCGGCGGCGGGGCTCGCGGCTCGCGATCCTGCTCGAGGTGCCGCCCGACGAGGTCGACGTCAACGTCCACCCGGCCAAGGCCGAGGTCCGCTTTGCGCGCTCGGGAGCGGTCTTCGCGGTGGTCGACCGGGCGGTTCGCGGAGGCGGTGGCCGCCGGCCACGGACGAATCGAGGTGCGGCGGGTCGAGACTCCGGCCTGGGGCGTCGGCGAGGGGGTCGCCGAGCCGGAGAGGTCGGAGTACCGTCAGCCGACCTTTGTTCGCGCACCCGATCTACGACCCGGCGCCCGAGGCGGACCGGACGCCGCCCCCGGCGGGTCGGCCCGCCGCCCCGCCGGGGACTCCTCGCAGCGGCGCCAGGGCCGGCGACCCCGACACGCCGTTCGGTCGCCTGATCGGCCAGTATCGAAGCTCGTTCCTGCTGCTCGAGGACGAGGCGGGCCTGGTGATCGTCGACCAGCACGTGGCCCACGAACGGGTGCTCTACGATCGCATCCGGCGCCGCCTCGCCGGCGAGCGGGTGGCCGTCGCAGGCGCTGCTCGAGCCGAGTGCTGGTCGAGGTCGACGAGGCGCTCGCCGCGGCGCTGCCCCGGCTCGCACCGGTGCTGGGGCGGGCCGGCGTCGAGGCCGAGCTGTTCGGCCACGCCACGGTGCGGGTCACTGCGCTGCCGCCCGAGCTTGGGGCGGTCGAGGTCGGACCGCTGCTGGTCGAGCTGCTCGAACGTGCGACCGAGCTCGACGGCGTGCCCGAGCGGATCGTGGAGGCGCTCGCAGCAGGAGGTCGCGGCGAGCCTCTCGTGCCGTGCCGCGATCACCGTGAACCACTCGCTCGATCCGGTGGAGCAGCGTGCGCTGCTCGCCGACCTCGCCGTGACCGATCGACCCCTACCGCTGCCCGCACGGGCGGCCGATCGTGCTCCGTCTCGGGCAGGACGAGATGGAGCGCCGTCTCGGGAGACGCTGATGCGGCGCGAGCACTGGCACCTCAGCGAGGGTTGATCTTCGCCTACTTCGCGGTCTTCATCCTCGCCTCGTCGTACCAGGACGGGCTGCTGGCTCTGGCTCTGGTTCCGGGGGAGGTCGCCGCCCGGCCGTGGAGCCTGCTGACCTACGCCTTCATTCCTCGGCAGGGTATGTTCTGGTTCTTCATCTCGATGCTGGTGCTGTGGATCATGGCCAGGCCGCTCGAGGAGGAGTGGGGCTCGCCCCGTTTTCTCGCGTTCTGGTTGGTCGCGGTTCTCGGTGCGGCGGCGATGGCGCTGGTGCTCGGCAAGGCCCTGATCGGCGACGTGGGCTTCCAGGCCTCGCTGCTGTTCACCTTCGCGACCCTCTACCCGGAGACCGAGTTCCGCCTGTTCTTCGTCCTCCCGGTGAAGGTGAAGTACATCGCGGTCGTCGGAGGCGCCTTCCTGCTGCTCACGAGCTTCGCGTACGGTCTGCTCGGCGGGATCGCCAACGTGGTGGGTGGATCGGCCGGTTACCTCTTCTTCCTCGCCACCCGGAGGCTGCCGTCCCGGCGCAAGGTCGCGTTCGAGATCAAGAAGCGCAGGGCCGACCTGGTGGCGAAGGTCCAGGACGCTTCGGTGGAGACCCGAAACCGCGGCTGGGACCCGAAGGTGCGGGCGGCCGAGTCCCGGGTCCGCGAGGCCGGTCGAGTCGTCGGTCGAAGACGAGCCCCTGCTCGCCGAGCTCGACCGCCTGCGGGATCCCTCGATCACCGTCTGCGCCCCGGCCGATTTCGGCTATGTCGACGACCCGGTGTGCCGGGCCTGCGCCGGCTACCCCGAGTGCGCCGCCCGCCGCATCCGCACGGCCGCAGATCCCGGTCCTTCGTCGAGGGAGACTCCCGGCCACGCGTAGGGGACGAGCTTGGAAGCTGTCCCGATACTCGAGCTGGCCTGCCGCACCCTGGCCGACGTCATGGGTTGGGGTGCGCCCGGTGTTCTGAACCGCAAAGCAGCGAACCCCCGAGAGAGCAGCGCCGATGACCCACTCGCGCTCGACCAGTCGAGAGCGAGATCTGGCATGCGCTGGTCACCGGGGGTGACCACGGGTACCGGCCGTGCGTACGAACGCGGAGGGGCCGTTTGGCCTCTCGCGGCGGCCGCTTCTCGGCTCCATCATGAGGCGTAGGGCGCCGCGTCGAGTCGATCCGGGGAGCAGGCCGGGAGCAGGTGTGAGACAGCCTCCTCGCTGCGACCCTTTTGCGTTCCGGACGGGGACGCCCGGGTGGAAGGACCTCGGTGGTTCTCCACCCGCCTACAGCGGCATGCGGTGGGGGTCGTCCTCCTTCGGGAGCAGCCACTCGGGGGGCTCGCCGCCGCGCAGCTCGCCGACCGCTGCCGACAGGGTGTCTCGCAGGTAGCGCCCGGAGATCTTGATCGGAAGGTCGCTGATCCTCACCGTCGGCGACACCGCGACCCGGAGCAGGTACTCGATGATGTGGGCGGCATTCTGGGCGATGCGACCCGAGTAGCGCACCCGGTCGCGCTGCTCGAGGATTCGCGCTTCGTGGATCGAGCGTCCGAACTCCGACTCCACCAGATCGTCGAAGGTGGTCAGGATGAGCTCGATCCAGAAGGTGCGGGCCCCGCTCGCGACGTACGCGTAGAACTCGGACTCGAGGTCCCAGGGCGAAAGACCCCGACCGGCGGCGAACGACCAGTCGGTGCCCCGCATTCGTTCGGCGAGCTCGCCGGTCGGAGGGAGATCGACCTCGACTCTGAGGTGGGTGCCGCTGTACGCGCCGTCGTGCACCTCGCGGCCGGACACCTTCATCCCGGGGAGGTCGGTGACCGCCCGTTCGATCTGGGCGAGCTCCGGCTCGGCGCCCACCATCTTGATTCCGATCACGTCGTCGACGCGCTGGGCTTCGCGGTCGAGGGGGACCGACATCGCGCGCAGCCTGGTGGCCACCTCCCGTTCGGCGTCGATGAAGTCCTCGGCCATCGTCTCCTCGGTGGAGACCAGCGCGTCGAGGCTGATTCCGGCCCGGCGCGCGCGGTTGGCCGCGAGGGTGCGGGCGGTGCTCTCGATCTCACCCGCCAGGCGGTCGGCGATCCGCCGCGAGACCTTGTCGGCGATGCGACGCAGCCGTTTGCGTCGGATCATTCCCGCCAGCCGGCCGTCGGGCCGGCGCACCAGCGACATGATCACCGGCGTGCGGGGGAAGTACTCCTCGGGGTGGGCGCGATAACGTTCGAGCAGCGCCGCGACCCGCGGGCTGGGCGACGACGCGGCGGCGAGGATCGCCTCCCGGACGGCGTCCTTGGTCGGAACCCTCTCCAGCGCCAGCGGACCCGGCTCGACCACCCGCGCCAGCTCCGCGACCAGGCCCCGCACCGAAGGAGCGGTGATGGCGCGCTCGAAGACGAAGATCTCGGTCAGAACGCGGCCGTCCTCGGGGTCGACGCGGCCGGCCAGCCACCGGCTGGCGACGTCGAACAGCCTCTCGCGATGAACGACACCCGTCAGATACACCCTCGACTCCCCCGTCCCGGGTCGCCGCGCATGGTCCCCATCATACGCTGCGCAGCACCGTGATGCTGGCTGCAAATGTGTCTCAGGAATAGGCTTCTTGATTTCGTGAAGAATTTCACATACCTTGATTCCCGCGCGGGGCGGGGTATGCTGGTCATCCGAGGTCCTCGCGACTTCAGTTCCCAAGGAGGGCGTACGGGTGCTCCACCGGCGAGTCACGGTCTTTGTCGGTCACTTCGGCAGCGGCAAGACCGAGATCGCCCTCAACGGCGCACTCGACCTGGCGGCGACCGGTGAGCCGGTGACCCTGGTCGACCTCGACGTGGTCAAGCCCTACTTCCGCTCGCGCGCGGCGCGGAATCTGCTCGAGCAGGCCGGCGTCGAGCTGGTCGCGCCCGGGCGGCGAGCACGTCTACGCCGACCTGCCGATCCTCGTGCCCCGGATCCGCAGCGCTGCTCCGCGACGGCGGTCGCCGGCTCCTGCTCGACGTCGGGGGGGACGACGTCGGCGCGAGGGTGCTCGGCTCCCTGTCCGACGTGATCCCGCCGCGACGAGACCGACTGCAGGCTGGTGCTCAACTTCCGGCGCCCGTCGACACCCGACGTCGAGGCTGCGGCCGCCATGGTCCGCGACGATCGAGCGGGTCGGCCGGACTGCCGTCACCGGGCTGGTGTCCAACACCCACCTGATGGCCGAGACCACTGCGGAGCTGGTGCGCGAAGGTTACCGCGCTGCGCAGTCGCCGCCGGCGAGCGGGTCGGGGTTCCCGTGGTGGCGCTGGCGGCCGACCTCGCGAGCTCGCGACCGAGCTCCGGCGCGACGGCCTGCCCTGTCCGGTGATCACCCTGCGCCGCATCGTGCGACCGCCCTTCGACCAGACCCCGGAGCAGCGGCGGATCGGGCCGCTGTTCGTGGTCGGGCTGAGGAAAGGAGAGGTGCCGTGTCCGCAGATCGTGATCAGCCCCGACCGCTGCAAGGGCTGCGAGCTGTGCGTGCACGCGTGCCCGCAGAAGATCCTCGGCATGGGCCCGAAGATCAACGACAAGGGGTACTTCTACGCGGAAGTGGTAGAGCAGATGCGGTGCATCGGCTGCCGCCTGTGCTGCATCACCTGCCCCGACGTGGCGATCGAGATGCGGTCCCACGGCACCATGTACCACTACTTCGCCTACTGAGCGGGGGCCGCGATGCCGAAGAAGCTGATGAAGGGGAGCGAAGCGATCGGCGAGGCCGCGATCCAGGCCGGCTGCCGCCTGTTCTTCGGCTACCCGATCACGCCCCAGAACGAGATTCCCGAGTACATGTCGCATGCGGCTGCCCCAGGTCGGCGGCACCTTCGTCCAGGCCGAGAGCGAGGTCGCGGCGATCAACATGCTGTACGGCGCCGCCGGCGCCGGCGAGCGGGTGATGACCTCGTCGTCGTCGCCCGGCATCTCGCTGATGGCCGAGGCGATCTCCTACATCGCCGGGGCCGAGCTGCCGGTGGTGATCGTCAACATCATGCGCGCCGGTCCGGGCCTGGGCGGCATCCTGCCCTCCCAGGCGGACTACCTCCAGGCCACCAAGGGCGGTGGCCACGGCGACTACCGCTGTCTGGTTCTGGCGCCGTGGTCGGTCCAGGAGGCGGTCGACCTGATGCAGGACGCCTTCGACCTCGCCGACTTCTACCGCAACCCGGTGATGGTCCTCGGCGACGGGCTGATCGGCCAGATGATGGAGCCGGTCGAGTTCCGCGACGACCCGCAAGCCGAGCAAGCCGCTCGAGCCCAAGACCTGGGCCGCGACCGGCTGCGAGCGGCAGTCGTGCCACCAACATCATCAACTCGCTCTTCCTCGACCCGGAGGAGCTCGAGCGCCACAACCTGCGGCTGGAGGCCAAGTACGACGTCATGACGACGGGACGAGGTCCGCGTCGTGGAGCACGGCACCGACGCGCGACTACGACGTGCTGGTGGTCGCCTACGGCACCGTGGCTCGGGTCTGCTCGACTGCCATGGAGGATCTCGCCGAGCGCGGGGTGAGGGTCGCGATGGTCCGGCCGATCACCCTCTTCCCGTTCCCCTACGAGGCGGTGCGTCGCGCGGCCGAGAAGGCCAGGGCGGTGCTGGTGGTCGAGCTGTCCACCGGGCAGATGATCGAGGACGTCCACCTCGCGCTCGCCGGCTCGCGCCCGGTCCACTTCCACTGCACGGCTCGGGGCGGCATGCTGGTGACGCCGGAGGAGGTCGTCGACAAGGTCGACGCGATCCTCGCCGGAGAGTCGGTGGAGGTCGCACCATGCCTGAGACGGTCTTCGAGCGACCGCCGTGCCCTGGCCGACGTCACCACCCACTACTGCCCCGGCTGCACCCACGGCGTCATCCACCGGATGGTGGCGGAGGTGATCGACGAGCTCGGCCTCCGCGAGCGCACCGTGGGCGTCGCGCCGGTGGGCTGCTCCGTGCTGGCCTACAACTACTTCACCACCGACTTCCACGAGGCGGCCCACGGTCGCGCGCCGGCGGTGGCCACCGGCGTCAAGCGGGCCCGGCCCGACCTGATCGTCTTCACCTACCAGGGCGACGGCGACCTGGCGTCGATCGGCATGGCCGAGATCATCCACTGCGC
This sequence comes from uncultured Acidobacteriota bacterium, assembly GCA_963714745.1. Taxonomy (GTDB): domain Bacteria; phylum Acidobacteriota; class Thermoanaerobaculia; order Thermoanaerobaculales; family Sulfomarinibacteraceae; genus CAVQPK01. The sequence goes on along the minus strand of CAVQPK010000002.1, from coordinate 769,665 downwards.
CAACCGCGGCGAGAAGATCACGGTGGTCTTCGTCAACAACGCGATCTACGGCATGACCGGCGGCCAGATGGCGCCGACGACGATGCCGGGCCAGGTGGCCACCACCTGCCCGCTCGGGCGCGACGTCGAGCAGGTCGGCCACCCGATCCGCGTCGCGGAGCTGCTCGCGACCCTGCGCACGCCGGCGTTCATCGCCCGCAGCTCGGTGCACTCGCCGCTGTTCGCGGTCAACGCCAAGGAGATGCTGCGCCGAGCGTTCCGCTACCAGGCCGAGGGACGGTGCTTCTCGTTGGTGGAGGTGCTCTCGACCTGCCCCACCAACTGGGGTATTCCCCCGGCCGAGGCGACGGCATGGCTCGAGAAGAACATGCTGCCCTACTACCCGCTGGGCGTGTTCAAGACCCCCGAGGCTGGGGACCGGGCGCCGCGCCCGCTGCCCGCGTGAGGAGGTCAGGATGCAGAACGACGTCATCATGGCCGGGTTCGGAGGACAGGGGATCCTGCTCATCGGCAAGATGCTCGCCTACGCCGGGATGCACGAGGGCAAGGAGGTTTCCTGGCTGCCCTCCTACGGTCCCGAGATGCGGGGCGGCACCTGCAACTGCACGGTCGTCATCTCCGACACCACCGTCGGCTCGCCGGTGATCCAGTCGCCGCGGGCGGTGGTGGCGATGAACCTGCCCTCGCTCGACAAGTTCGAGCGCCACCTGAAGCCGGGCGGCGTGCTGCTGATCAACACATCGCTCATCAGCCGTCCGTCGAGCCGGGACGATGTCGTCGTCATCGAGGTGCCGGCGAACGAGATCGCCAACTCCCTCGGCAACCCGCGCGGCGCCAACATGGTCGCCCTCGGCGCCTACGTCGGCGCTACCGGCGCGGTGTCGCTCGAGGAGGTCGAGCAGGTCGTCCGTGAGACCTTTGCCGCCAAGCCGCAGGTGATCGACGTCAACCTCGAGGCGCTCCACCAGGGCTTCGAGCTCGGCGCAACGCACCGCAGGCCGGCGGCTGAGGCCTGAGGCGGGAGGGAGCCGCATGGACCAGGTCCCGTGCATCGACATGGCCGCTACCGAAGAGATCCTGGCGCACTACCCGAGCCGGGAGCCGTCCCTGATCCAGGTACTGCAGGACGTGCACCGGGCGTACAACTACCTGCCCTGCGACGTGCTGGTGCGTGTGGCCGAGGCGCTCGACGTGCCGCTGGCGAAGGTGTTCTCGGTGTCCACCTTCTACAAGGCGTTCTCGCTCACGCCACAGGGCGACACCATTGTCAGGGTGTGCATGGGCACCGCCTGCCACATCCGCGGCGCCGGGCAGCTGGTCGAGGAGCTCGAGCGCAAGCTCGGGATCGGTCCCGATCAGACCACCGACGACATGAAGTTCACCGTCAAGACGGTCAACTGCGTCGGCGCCTGCGCGATGGCGCCGGTCGTGATCGTCGGCGACGCGTACCACGGCAATGCCAAGCCGGCCCGGATGGGCGCCTACCTGAAGACCAGCGAGGGGGCGAAGGATGCGAATTGAGTCGAGGGCTCAGTTCGAGGCGTTCCAGGAGCAGGCGAGGTCCCGTGAAGCCGGCCGCGCGCAGAAGATCCTGGTGTGCTGCGGAACCGGGTGCCTGGCGTCGGGATCGAAGCTGGTTGCCGAGGCCTTCGCCGCCCAGGTCGCCGAGCGCGGGCTCGATGCGGAGGTCGGCCTGTTCGTGAAGACCACCGGCTGCCATGGGTTCTGCGAGCGCGGACCGCTGGTGGTCTTCCAGCCCTCCGGGATCCTCTACACCAAGGTCAAGCCGACCCAGGTCGAGCAGATCATCGACACGACCGTCATCGGCGGCGAGGTCATTCCCCGCCTGCTGTACAAGAACCCGGTCGACGGCCAGCGCATCGAGCAGTACGCGGAGATTCCGTTCTACAAGCACCAGACCCGGGTGGCGATGCGCAACATCGGACGCATCGACCCCACCGACCTGGAGGACGCGGTCGCCGAGGGCGCCTACTCGGGCCTCGCCAGGGCGCTGTTCGAGATGACCCCGGACGAGGTGCTCGAGGAGGTCGCGATCTCGGGCCAGCGAGGCCGCGGCGGCGCCGGCTTCCAGACCGCGCGCAAGTGGCGCTCCTGCAAGAAGGCCCCGGGCGAGCGCCGGTTCGTGCTGTGCAACGGCGACGAGGGCGATCCGGGGGCGTTCAAGGACCGCTCCATCATGGAGGGCGATCCCCACTGTGTGCTCGAGGGCATGGTCATCGGGGCGTACGCGGTCGGCGCTCACGAGGGCTTCATCTACGTGCGCGACGAGTACCCGCTGGCGGTGGTCAATCTGACGATCGCCATCGACCAGGCCCGCGCGCACGGACTGCTCGGGAAGAACATCCTCGGCACTGGCTTCGACTTCGACGTTACGATCTCCCGCGGCGGCGGCGCCTTCGTGTGCGGCGAATCGTCGGCCCTGATGCGCTCACTCGAGGGCAAGAGCGGCGAGCCCCGCGCCAAGTACGTGCACTCCACCGACAAGGGGCTGTTCGACCTGCCGACCGTGCTCAACAACGTCGAGACCTGGGCGGGCGATCGGCGCCATCATCCAGCACGGGGGCGCCTGGTTCGCCGCGATGGGAACCGAGAGGTCCAAGGGCACCAAGGCCTTCTCGCTGGTCGGCAAGGTCAAGAACACCGGCCTGATCGAGCTGCCCATGGGCACCACGCCTGCGCCACATCATCTTCGACATCGGCGGCGGGATCCTCGACGACCGGCCGTTCAAGGCGGTGCAGACCGGCGGCCCCTCCGGCGGCTGCGTGCCGGAGTCGCTGCTCGACCTGCCGGTCGACTTCGAGAGGCTCACCGAGGCGGGCTCGATGATGGGCTCCGGCGGCATGATCGTGATGGACGACCGCACCTGCATGGTCGACGTCGCGCGCTACTTCCTCGCCTTTCTCACCGAGGAGTCGTGCGGCAAGTGCGTACCGTGCCGCGAAGGCCTGATCCAGATGCTCAACCTGTTCGACGATCTGGTGGCCGGGCGCGGGACGGACGCGCACCTGGCGAAGATCGAGCGGTTGGCCGCGGGCATGCAGCTCGGCAGCCTGTGCGAGCTCGGCAAGTCGGCACCCAATCCGGTCCTGTCGACCCTGCGTTACTTCCGGGATGAGTACGTCGCCCACATCCAGGACCGGGCCTGCCCGGCGGGGATCTGCCGCGATCTGACCGCCTACGAGATCGTGCCGGAGGACTGCGACGGCTGTCACGCCTGCTTCAAGGCCTGCCCGACCGATGCCATCACCGGGGTCGCGAAGGAGCTCCACGTCATCCACCACGACGCCTGCATCTCCTGCGGCGCCTGCTTCGACGTGTGCCCGAACGACGCCATCCGGACCTTCCCCAAGTGGAAGCTCGAAGCGGAGGTGGTGTGATGCCGACCCTCACCGTTGACGGTCGCCGGGTGACCGTCCCCGACGAGGCGTACCTGCTCGACGCGGCCCGCGGCGCCGGTGTCCACATCCCGACGTTGTGCCAGTTCGACGGCCTCGAGCCGTGGGGCGGGTGCCGCCTGTGCGTGGTGGACATGTGGCGGCCGGGCTGGGACGAGGACTGGCACAAGCTGGTCACCGCCTGCAATCACCCGGCCGAGGAGGGCATGCGGGTCTTCACCCGGACCGAGCGGGTGATCGAGACCCGGAGAGTGGTGCTCGACCTGCTGCTCGCGCGCTGCCCCACGACCCCGCTCATCCAGCGTCTGGCGCGCGAGCACGGCATCGAAGCGACCAGCTACGCGCCGAACCCCGAGCCCACGGACTGCATTCTGTGCGGCCTGTGCACCCGGGTCTGCGACCACATCGGCGTGTCGGCGATCGCCTCTGTCAACCGAGGCTCGGGCCGGGAGATCGCACCGCCGTTCCACGAGGCGCCGCCGGATTGCATCGGATGCCTGGCCTGCGCCGAGATCTGCCCCACCGGCTGCATACCGTTCGAGAGCACCAACGCCAGCCGGACCATCTGGGGCAAGACCTTCGAGATGCTGCGCGATCCGATCACCGGCGAGGCCGTGATCACGGCGGCCCAGGCCGATCACTTCGCGCGCCGCTCCGGCGTGCCGCGCGCGTACTTCGAGACCTCCGACACGTCGAAACGGCGGGACATCGCGGCCACCTTCACCCGCCTCGGCCGGATCGGGTGAGGGAGGGCGGCATGGAGAGCATCTACAAGGTCTCGGTCGAGCGCTGCATCGCGTGCGGCAAGTGCGAGCTGGCGTGCGCCTTCGCCCACGGCAGCGAGGGTCGCCCGTCCCGCACCCGGATCAACATCCACCGCCGCGGCCCCGAGCTCGGTACCCCGATCGTGTGCTTCCAGTGCCACGAGGCCGCCTGCGCGGCGGTGTGTCCGACCGAAGCTCTGGTGCGCAACCCCGCCACCGGCGCCATCGACATGGTGCGGTCGCGCTGTATCTCGTGCCGGATGTGCGTGGCCGCGTGTCCGTTCGGGAACATGATCTGGGACGCCACCTACCACTGCGTCCAGAAGTGCGATCTGTGCGGGGGCGATCCGCGCTGCGTGCCGTTCTGCCCGACCGGGGCGATCGCCTACGTGGCGGCCGAGCGGGCGGCAGAGCGCCCCGAACCCCTCGATCGCGCCGCGCTGACCCAAGGGTGAAGGAGGAGACATCTGATGAACGAGCCTCA
>CAVQPK010000002.1:0-760000 GCA_963714745.1 uncultured Acidobacteriota bacterium | reverse complement strand
GTACCACGGGACACGTGGAACCCTGTGGGAATCTGGGGGGACCACCCCCCAAGGCTAAATACTCCTCTGCGACCGATAGTGAACCAGTACCGTGAGGGAAAGGTGAAAAGTACCCCTGTTAGGGGAGTGAAATAGTACCTGAAACCGTCTACCTACAAGCAGTGGAAGGGCTATGCTCCTCGCTTCGGTGAGGAGAATGCCTGACTGCGTGCCTTTTGCATAATGAGCCGGCTAGTTACTCTCAGTGGCGAGGTTAAGCCGATGGCGGAGCCGTAGCGAAAGCGAGTCTGAATAGGGCGTTCAGTCGCTGGGAGTAGACGCGAAGCGGGGTGATCTATCCTTGGCCAGGGTGAAACTCGGGTAACACCGAGTGGAGGCCCGAACCAGTGTCGGTTGAAAACGGCTTGGATGAGCTGAGGATAGGGGTGAAAGGCCAATCAAACTCCGTGATAGCTCGTTCTCCCCGAAATAGCTTTAGGGCTAGCCTCACGTGATTCGTGACGGTGGTAGAGCACTGAATGGACGCGGGCCCTTCCCAGGGTACCAACTCCAATCAAACTCCGAATGCCGTCAACGTCAAGCGTGGGAGTCAGACGGCGGGGGATAAGCTCCGTAGTCGAAAGGGAAACAGCCCAGACCGCCAGCTAAGGTCCCTAAATGATAGCTAAGTGGGCAAGGATGTGGGGTTGCTCAGACAGCCAGGAGGTTGGCTTAGAAGCAGCCATCCTTTAAAGAAAGCGTAATAGCTCACTGGTCGAGCGATCCTGTGCCGACAATTTAACGGGGCTTAAGCTATCTACCGAAGCTGCGGATTTCGCCGCAAGGCGAAGTGGTAGGGGAGCGTTCTGTGCGAGATACGAGGTAGACCGTGAGGACTGCTGTTGGCGTACAGAAGTGACTCTGCCGGCACGAGTAGCGATAAAGCGGATGAGAACTCCGTTCGCCGAAAGCCCAAGGTTTCCTAGGCAAGGTCAATCCGCCTAGGGTGAGTCGGTCCCTAAGGCGAGGCCGAAAGGCGTAGTCGATGGGAAACGGGTTAATATTCCCGTACCACTCAAAGCTCGTTTGTACGATGGGGTGACGCAGAAGGGTAGGTCAGCCTGCGACTGGAGGTGCAGGTTGAAGCACGTAGGGGGGTCTGGTAGGCAAATCCGCCGGACTGTAAACCCTGAGGTGTGATCTCGAGCCCTCTTTTGGGCGAAGTGATTGATCCCATGCTGCCAAGAAAAACCTCTAAGGAGAGCTTTGGGTGACCGTACCGTAAACGGACACACGTGGGCGAGGTGAGTATCCACAGGCGCTTGAGTGAACCCCTGTGAAGGAACTCGGCAAAATTGCACCGTAACTTCGGGAGAAGGTGTGCCTCCATTACGTGAAGGCCCTCGCGGCCGGAGCGGAAGGGGGCCGCAGTGAAAAGGCCCAGGCGACTGTTTACTAAAAACACAGGACTCTGCAAACGTTTAAGCGGACGTATAGGGTCTGACGCCTGCCCGGTGCCGGAAGGTTAAGAGGAGGAGTTAGCTTCGGCGAAGCTCTGAATTGAAGCCCCGGTAAACGGCGGCCGTAACTATAACGGTCCTAAGGTAGCGAAATTCCTTGTCGGGTAAGTTCCGACCTGCACGAATGGCGTAACGATCTGGGCGCTGTCTCCACAGGGGGCTCAGCGAAACTGTACTACCGGTGAAGATGCCGGTTACCCGCGGTTAGACGGAAAGACCCTGTGAACCTTTACTGTAGCTTGGCACTGGCTCTCGGTGTTGTATGTGCAGGATAGGTGGGAGGCTGTGAAGCCAGGGCGCCAGCCTTGGTGGAGCCAACGGTGAGATACCACCCTTACAGGACTGAGATTCTAACCCAGGCCCGTGATCCGGGTCGGGGACAGTGTCAGGTGGGTAGTTTGACTGGGGCGGTCGCCTCCCAAAGTGTAACGGAGGCGCCCAAAGGTACCCTCAGGCTGATTGGAAACCAGCCGTAGAGCGCAAAGGTATAAGGGTGCTTGACTGCGAGACCTACAAGTCGAGCAGGTGCGAAAGTCAGGGCTTAGTGATCCGGCGGTCCCGTGTGGAAGGGCCGTCGCTCAACGGATAAAAGGTACTCCGGGGATAACAGGCTGATCCTGCCCAAGAGTTCACATCGACGGCAGGGTTTGGCACCTCGATGTCGGCTCATCGCATCCTGGGGCTGGAGCAGGTCCCAAGGGTTCGGCTGTTCGCCGATTAAAGCGGTACGTGAGCTGGGTTTAGAACGTCGTGAGACAGTTCGGTCCCTATCTACCGTGGGCGGAGGACACTTGAGGAGATCTGTCCCTAGTACGAGAGGACCGGGACGGACGAGCCTCTGGTGTACCAGTTGTCGCGCCAGCGGCACAGCTGGGTAGCTATGCTCGGAAAGGATAACCGCTGAAAGCATCTAAGCGGGAAGCCCACTCCTAAGATAAGGTGTCCCGGGCGCAAGCCCCTGAAGACCCCTGGAAGACTACCTGGTTGATAGGCGGGGTGTGGAAGCGCGGCGACGCGTGAAGCTGACCCGTACTAATCGGTCGTGAGGCTTGACCACACGTCTTCTCGAGTCTCGAGTCGATCATGTCTGTAGGAAAACTCGGTTTCGGTTGTGAATTTTTTCCGGTGGTCATACCGAGGGGGAAACGCCCGATCCCATTCCGAACTCGGAAGCTAAGCTCCTCAGGGCCGATGGTACTGCGCCGTTATGGTGTGGGAGAGTAGGTCGCCGCCGGGAAGTCCTTCAAAGAAAGTGCCCCGCGAGCTTCTCGCGGGGCATTTTTCTTGGTCTCGGCGTTCGACCCCCGTCGGCCAAGGTCGAGCGCGGGGATTCGCAGCCGCGATGTGCGTTTGGTAGGATCGCTGGCCCGGGCTCGTCATCGGTCGTCGACGCGAGAGCAACGGGGAGAACTGGGGCGGCGGGGGCTCACCCCTCGGGTCGTACGGCGGCGTCAGGGAGCGGCCGTCGGCCCCGACCATGCAAGGCACTGCCGGGTGCTTCGGAACGGCCGCCGCCGGGGACGACCGGCAGATCGCCCGGGCGAGAAGCGCCTCGGGTCTGGAGGGCGTGACGTGGGGGAGACGATCGACTACGCCGAGGTCGGGATGATGGCCGGCCTCGAGGTCCACCAGCAGCTGTTGACCGAACGCAAGATGTTCTGCCACTGCCCGGCCGGGCTTTACACCGAGACCCATGACGGGTCCGTCCTGCGCCACATGCGCCCGACCCTCTCCGAGCTCGGCAGCTATGATGGCACCGCCCTGATGGAGTTCAAGACCAAGAAGAACATCGTCTACCTCCTCCACCAGTCGAATGTCTGCACCTACGAGATGGACGACACACCACCCTTCCTGGTCAACGACCAGGCCATCGACGTGGCAATCGAGCAGTGCCTGATGCTCGGATGCGACATCGTCGACGAGGTCCACATCGCGCGCAAACAGTACCTCGACGGGTCGATCCCGACCGGCTTCCAGCGCACGGCGGTGGTCGGGGTCGAAGGCCGGTTGCCCTTCAGGGAGAGGCAGATCTCCATCACTCAGGTGACGGTCGAGGAGGACTCGTGCCGCGAGGTGTCGGATCGAGGGCACCTGATCGTGTGGCGCGCCGACCGGCTCGGGATGCCGCTGATCGAGACCGTCACCGGACCCGACCTGCGCACTCCGGAGGAGGTCGAGGAGGCGATCCTGCTGATCGGTCGGGTGTGCCGCTCGACCGGCCATGTCCGTGTCGGTCTCGGCGCCAGCCGGCAGGACGTGAACGTCTCGGTGCGGGGCGGTCGCCGGGTCGAGATCAAGGGCGTGCCCAAGGCGTCGTGGGCGAAACGCCTGGTCCACGGGGAGGCGGTGCGCCAGGTCAATCTCCTGCGCCTGCGGGACGAGCTGCACCGGCGCGGCTTCACCCGGCCGGAGGAAGTCCAGGTCGAGCACGCAGACATCACCGAGCTGGTGGCTTCGTCACCCTTCGAGATGCTGCGCGCCTCGTCGTGGGAGAGAATGGTCGTCGAGCAGGGCCGTCGATCAGGGTTCGAGCTCGGCTCGGGGCCTTTCTGCGTCCGAGCCATCCGGCTGCCGCGTCTTGCCGGAACCCTCGCCTGGCCGACCCAGCCGGACCACGACTTCGCCCATGAGCTCGCCGGCCGGGTGCGGGTGATCGCCTGCCTCGACCAGCAGCCGATCCTGCTCTCCAGCGAGCGATGGCCGGACTACGAGAACGCCGTCCAGGAGATGAGGCGCATCAAGCGCCGTCTGCGCTGTGCGCCGGAGGACGCCCTGGTCGTGGTCTGGGGTCCGAGGGACGACACCCTGACCGCCGCCGAGGAGATCCGCCTCCGATACTGCGATGCGATCGACGGCGTGCCCCACGAGACCCGCCAACCCTTCGAAGACGGGTCCACCGACTTCGAGCGGATACTCCCGGGTCCGGATCGCATGTACCCCGATACCGACAGCCCGCCGCAGGCCGTCACCCGTGAGCGGGTCGAACGCCTGCGCGCCGGTCTCCCTCCGCCACCGTGGGAACGCGAGGCGCGCTACATCGCGTGCGGCGTCTCGCGGCTCACCGCCCACTACCTCATCCGGCGCGGCGCTGCGCGGTTGGTCGATCTGGTCGTGTCAGGGCATCCTGGGCGCCTCCGCGCTGCCTGCTTCCTGTTCGGGGAGCGTGTCAAGGGTCTGCGCCGGTCGGGAGTGGCGGTCGATGCCATCCCCGAGCAGCGATGGCTCGAGCTCTTCGACGAAGGCGACCGAAGACCCCATCTCTGGCAGGCCTGGCGATCCGTGATCGTGGCGATGGCGGCTCGGCCCGACCTCCCGGTCGCCGAGCTGTTCACGACCCTCGGTCTCACCCGCAGCAGCGACCGCTGGCGCGAGTGGGTGGCCGGGCTGAACCGGAGCGCGCGGCCGGACCACCCGGACGGAAGCCCCGCCCAGCTCCACCGATTCCTGCTCGGCCGGGCGATGGCCGAGCTCCGCGGCCGGGTTCCGGTGGCCGAGGTGGCGGCCGAGCTCCACTGCTCGCCGGAGGTGATGCCATGAGCGACCCTCTCAAGGGATACCGTGGGGTCGCGCGTGAGCGCCTCGAAGCCTGGGGGGTCAGGGTGTGGAGCGACGTCCGCCTGACCAACTCGGCGGGCAGCGTGTTCGAAGGCGTGATCCTGCCCCGCAGCGAGACCTCTGACGACCTCCATCTGGTCCTCAAGCTCAAAACCGGCTACAACGTCGGCGTCCACGTCGATCGGGTGGCGACGATCGAGGAGGTTGGCTACAAGGAGGCGATCTACAAGATCCCGGAGAAGGACTTCCCGCGCCGGCCGGACCTGCCGTCGGTCACTCTGTTGGGGACCGGGGGCACGATCGCCTCGCGGCTCGACTATCGTACCGGCGCCGTGATTCCGGCCTTCACCCCGGGCGAGCTCTACGGCGCGGTGCCCGAGCTCGCCGATCTCTGCAATCTCACCACCAAGAAGCTCTTCGGCGTCTTCTCCGAGAACATGTCGTGGCCTGAGTACGCCACTCTCGCCGCCGCGATCGGAGACGAGATCGCGGGCGGTGCGGACGGAATCGTCATCGGTCACGGCACCGACACCATGGGGCACACCGCAGCGGTCCTGAGCTTCATGGTCCAGGACCCGCCGGTGCCGATCGTTCTGGTGGGCAGCCAGCGCTCCTCCGACCGCCCGTCGTCCGACGCCGCGCTCAACCTGATCCACGCGGTGAGCGCCGCCGCGGTGGGAGACATCGCGGAGGTCCAGATCTGCATGTTCGGTCCGACATCGGACCGCTACGGCCTCCTCCACCGTGGCACCCGGTGCCGCAAGATGCACTCCTCCTACCGCTCGACCTTCCGCACGGTGGGGGACATTCCCCTCGCGATGGTCAGCCGCGACGGCATCCGGCCCCTGACCGACGACTACCGGCGGCGTGACCGTTCGCGGCAGGTGCTGGTCGACACCGGCTACGACGATCGGGTGTCCATCCTCTACTACTACCCGGGGATGAAGCCGGACCTGGTGGACGCTCTGGTCGAAAAGGGCTATCGAGGGATCGTGATTGCCGGCACCGGTCTGGGTCACGTGAACAAGCCGCTCTACCCGGCCCTCAAGCGGGCGGTTGCCGCGGGGGTCCACGTCGTGATGACGGTCCAGACGCTGTGGGGCTATGCCCAGATGTACGTCTACGACACCGGTCGCGACCTGCTCGACCTCGGCGTGGTGCCGCTGGACAACATGTTGCCCGAGACCGCGCTCATGAAGCTGGGTTGGGTGCTCGGACACACCCAGGAGCACGAGCGGGTGCTGGAGCTGATGCGCACCCCGGTGAACCACGAAATCACGGAACGCGAGCCCCACAACGGCTACCTGATTCTGCAGGGCGGGCTGCCCGAGACCGAGGAGTGGATCACCAGCCATTGGAAGTGATCCGCGACCGGGTGCTCCCTGCAGCGCGCCGGTCCACTCGGCCGAGCTTCCGATCAGCTCGCTGCGGAAGCGGCTTTTTCCGGGCAGCCCTGACGGAGCCGTCGATGGCCCGTCCCCGGGCGAGCTCATCCAGGGCGGCGGGGTGCTCGCGGTCGCCGCTGGACAGGCTCGCCATCACCGAGGCGAGTGCGGGGTTCGAGTCGACCAGCACCGTGCGGTGCCCCCTTCCGGCCGCGAAGGCCCCGGCCCGGAGAGCAAAGCTGACCGCGTCGGTCAGCGTCGGTTCGCGGTAGCTGGCGCGAAAGGACTCGATCGCCTGCAGGAGGTCGTCGACCATCCGGCTGTCGATGCAGAGCGGCGATGGTCGCCAGGGCCCTCCGAGGGAGCCGGCGACCGGCCGCCCGCGTGGTCAGCCGGTCCCGGCCGCTCGGCCCTCGGTACCCGGAAGCTCGTGCGGAAGGAGACCGCGGCTGCGCGCCATGGCCTCGAGCATGGCGACATGCTCCCGGTCGGCGCAGGCGAGGCTCGCCACGACACCGGCCAGCGAGGGGTTGGAGTCCACCAGCACGGCCCGGTGGATCCGCTCGGCGGCGTGCCGTTCGGCCCACAGCGCGAACGCCACGGCCTCGGCAACCGTCGGGCCAGGATGAGCGCGGCGGAACGAGAGGATCGCTCTGACCAGCTCCTCGACCAGAGCTGTCTCGACCTGGACCGGGCGGAAGTCCTTGGGCGCGCGACGGACCAGGGTGCGTCCGTACCGGACCAGGTTGACGTGCGATCGTTCCTGAATCCCGAGCCGGTAGAACGTCCCAGCCACCGCGGGCTCGTCCTCGAAGCACTCGGCAAACCACCCGTAGAGGTCGGCGAGCCCCTGCTCGACGCCCTCCAGCGCATTCAGCAGTGATCCGAGATCCAACGCGCCCTCCTTCGGCTCAGCCAACGAAGCCGGCGCGCAGGATATCAGTCTCCCGGTGGTGCCGCCCCGGCGGCCGACCCGGCGAGGGCGGACTCGACCTCCGGCCGCGTTACCGGGCCGGACAGGATCGATCGCACCAGGTTGCGGGTCGTGACGTCGCCGAAGGTGAGCAGCGCGAGGCCGCTGGTGCCGGGGATCTCCAGCCGGGCGGCGATCTCGCCCACGTCGGCACCCCGCCCGGCCAGGATCCGGACCCGCTCCTCCACCTCGCGCAGCCACCGGACCTTGCCGGCCAACGCCGCCGCCCCGCCGGAGGACAGCGGCCGATGCGCGCAGAGCAGTGCGCCGACCGGGAGCCTCGCGAGCCGCTCGAGGGTCGCCACGGTGGCGGCGAAGTCCTCGTCGCGCCGGAAGGCCTTGACCCGTTCGGCGACGAAGACGTCACCGGAGAAGAGCCACCCTTCGTCCGGAAGCCAGAGGGCGACCTGGTCGGCCGAATGACCGGGAGCGGGGAGGACCCACGCCGGCCGCCCGGCCAGCTCGAGCCGGTCCCCGAGTGGCGTCGCGGCGAGCGGGGCCGCCCGGCCCCAGACCAGGTGCTGGTACGGCCGGATCGGCAGGGTCCGGGAGACGAGGGCGCAGGTGGCGGGGGACGCCATCACCTCGATCCCGGCGGCGGCGAGAGCCGCGGCGCCGCCTGTGTGGTCCTCGTGGTGATGGGTGAGCACGGCCCGCCGGACCCCTGCAGCCCGGGCGATCGCGACCACCCGAGGCGCGAGGGCTGCGAGGCCGGTGTCCACCAGGGTGTCTCCGACCAGCCAGCAGGACACGTCCCGCAGGTGGCGACCGGCGAAGGTCCGCGCCATGCGCAGCCGAAGCAGGCCGGCGAACGGCAGCTCCTCGAGCTCGACGCCGGTCGCCAGCGGGACTCTCGCGAGGATCGGGTCGAACAACCGGTAGGGCGCGAACGCCATCCGCTCATGGTGACACGGCGCCGGGGTATCCTGCGACAGTGACGGAGGCGTGGTTGTTCGACGATCGGGACCGCGCCGCGATGGCGGCAGCGCTGGCCGCGGCGCACGAGGCCGGCGCACGAGGCGAGGTGCCGGTCGGAGCCGTGGTGTACGGACGGTTCGCGGATCCTCGCCCGAGCCGGCAACCGGCGCCAGCATGACCACGATCCCACGGGCCACGCGGAGCTGCTGGTGCTGCGGGAGGCCGCCTCCGTTCGCCGGGACTGGCGGCTCGAAGGCTGCACGCTCTACGTCACGCTCGAGCCGTGCCCGATGTGCGTCTCGGCGTGCCGTCAGGCGCGGGTCGACCTGGTGGTGTGGGGAGCTGCCGATCCGGTGATGGGCGCGTGCGGCACGGTGCTGGACCTCGCCGAGCACCCGCGGCTCGGGCCTCCGCTGGCGACCCGTGGCGGGCTCGAGGCCGAGGCCGCCGCGGCCCTGCTCCGGGGGTTCTTTGCGAATCGACGTCTTTCGTCGTAGAATGCCGGTCCCGCCGCGGAGAGGTGCCGGAGTGGTCGATCGGGGCGGTCTCGAAAACCGTTGACCCCTCGCGGGGTCCGTGGGTTCGAATCCCACCCTCTCCGCCAAGCTCTTTGCCATCGATGTCGACGGAGAGGTGTCCGAGTGGCCGAAGGAGCACGCTTGGAAAGCGTGTGTGGGGGCAACTCCACCGCGGGTTCGAATCCCGCCCTCTCCGCCACCGCACCCAGCCGGAGCCCAGCATGGAGCCCGGGCCCTGTGCATCGACGTCCTCCGAACCGTGTCAGGCCCGGAAGGGAGCAGCACTCAGGGGGAGCCGGCGAGTGCCGCAGGTCGCCTGGGTTCCATGGTGGGCTCTTTGTTGTGCGCGAAGCGAAGAGTGAAGGGCGCCCCGCTGCCGGGCCACGCCGTCGGGAGGTGACGGGCGGCGCGCCGCAGCAGCGGGGGCCGAGCGCTCAGTCGATCTGCTTGCGCAGGATGGCGGGGATCTCGTACTCGTCGGTGATGTTCACGCCGTACCCCGGGTTCGGTCCGCCCGGCACGAAGAACCTGTTCGAGCGTACCGGCTTGGGTTCCGGCTCTTGTGATGGCCCCTTGGTGCGAAGGCCGGCTGCCGGCAGCTGGGCCGCCTCGTGGGCGTTCGCGAAGCCGGTCGCGATCACCGTCACCTTGAGGCCCTCGCCGAGGTCCGGGTCGATCACGGCACCGAACAGGATCTGAGCCTGGGGGTCGATGCCCTCGGTGATGATCTCCGCGGCCTCGTTGACCTCGTTCAGGGTCAGGCCCTCACCGCCGGTAATGTTGATCAGCAGCCCCCGGGCGCCCTCGATCGAGGTCTCCTCGAGCAGGGGTGACGCGATCGCCTGCTGCGCAGCCTCCACCGCGCGGTGCTCGCCGGAAGCGGCGCCGATGCCCATGATGGCGTGACCCATGCCCTCCATGACCGTGCGCACGTCGGCGAAGTCACGGTTGATGAGGCCGGGCACGGTGATGATGTCGGCAATGCCCTGAACCGCCTGGCGCAGCACGTCGTCGGCGATCGACATCGCCTCGAGGAAGCTCGTGTTGCGCTCGACGTACTTGAGCAGCCGGTCGTTGGGGATCGTGATCAGGGTGTCGACGTGCTCGGCGAGGGCGCCGATCCCCGACTCGGCCTGGTGCCTGCGTCGCGAGCCCTCGAAGCTGAACGGCTTGGTGACAACGGCCACGGTCAGCGCGCCGGCGTCCTGGGCCATCTGGGCGATGATCGGCGCCGCCCCGGTGCCGGTGCCGCCGCCCATTCCGCAGGCGATGAACACCATGTCGGCGCCGTCGAGCAGGTCGAAGATCTTCTCGGTCGCCTCGAGGGCCGCGTTGCGCCCGACCTCCGGGTTGGCCCCGGCTCCGAGCCCGCGGGTGGCCTCGGCGCCGAGCTGCAGCTTGACCGCCGCCTTGCAGCGCGCGAGCGCCTGGGCGTCGGTGTTGGCGGCGATGAACTCGACCCCGCTGAGGCCTGCCTCGATCATGCGGTTGACCGAGTTGCACCCGCCGCCGCCGACGCCGAAGACCTTGATCCGGGCCGGCGAGCATCCTTCGTCGAGCAAGATGCCGGGCCCTTCTGCAGGTGCCTGGCGTGGTCCGTCCCCGATCGTGCTGTCGATGCCGTCGTCGAACTCGATCACGTTCCACCTCCCAGTTCGAAGAACTCTCCCAGAGCGCTGCGCAGGCGCGCGAAGATGCCGCTCTTGGTTTCGTAGATGGCGGGCGCGTTGACGCGCCGCCGGTGTTGGATCTGTACCAGGCCGCAGGCCACCGTCCAGTCCGGTCCCGACACCGGGTCGGTCAAGCCGGCGATCGACCGTGGGGTTCCGACTCGGACCCGGTAGCCGAAGATCTCCTCTGCCAGCTCCTCGAGGCCCTCGAGCAGGGCTCCACCCCCGGTGAGCACGACCCCCGCCCGCGGCAGCCGGTCGAGCCCTTCGGCGACAAGCGACCGGTGGACCCTGACCAGCAGGTCGCGGGAGCGCTCGTAGAGGATCTCGGCGGCGAAGGCGGCGCTGTGGACCTGCTGTCCCGCGCCGCCGAGGGACGGGACCTCGATCGCCTGCATGTCGAGCCCCTCGCGGCCGGGGACCGCGCCGACCTGGCGTTTGGTGCGCTCCGCGGCGGCGGTCGTGGTCTTGAGCAGGGTCGCGAGGTCGGCGGTGAAGAGCCGTCCCGACACGCCGCTCGCTCCGGTCGCCACCACGGCGCCGTCGGCGAAGAGCATCCACTCGCTGGAGCCGTAGCCGATGTCGAGCAGCAGGCACCCGAGGTCGCGTTCGTCTCGGCTGAGGGCGGACTCGGCGGCTGCGAGCGGCTCGTGGACCAGCTCGACCACCTCCACTGACGCCCGGTTGACCGCCTGCTCGACGGTGTCGGCGTGGGTCTTGTGGGTGTAGAGCACGAACGCGCTGGCGTCGAGGCGCGCGCCCGGCATGCCGACCGGGTGGTCGACGCCGTCCTGGCCGTCGATCGCGTAGCCGCACGGGATCACGTCGAGCACCCGGTAGTCGGGCGGGATCGACATCTTGGCGCAGGCCAGCAGCGCGCGACGCTCGTCCTCACGGGTCACGGTGTGATCGCGTCCGGTGACCGGAACCGAGGCGCGGGCGGCCACGCCGTGGATCGAGGTGCCTCCCAGACCGACCACTGCCCGCTCGACCGGGACGTTGGACATCGCCTCGGCCTCCTCGGCCGCGGCGCGCACCGCGTCGGACACCTCGTCGAGATTCGCGATCACGCCCTTGCGCGCTCCGTCGTGGCGCGCCTGACCGAAGCCGAGCACGACCTGGCGGTCGTCCTCGGGCGCCGCGACCAGGACCGAGACCGTCGACGAGCCGACGTCGATGCCGACCAGGGGACGCGCGTCGCTCATGACGCACCTCCCTCGGCCACCACCACCCGGTGGTTCCAGCGCACGTCGGCGAACGCCGGGGCGAGGCCGGCGGCGATCCGCTCCGTCCACCAATGTTCCCCTTCGGTCGCTTCGAAGCGGAGGTGGACGACGGCCGCGGATGAGTCATCCGGCGTGATCACCTCGACCGCGATGTCGTCCGGGAGGACCCAGCGGAGGGACCGGACCTCCGCCCCGGAAGACTGCGCGACGCGCTCGGCGACACTGAGGGCGCGGCCCCGGAGGCCGGCCGGGAAGCCCTCGAGCACCGGCGGGACTGGTTCGGCGCTGGTGCCGGCCGGTTGCCCCTGGACGTCGATCGTGAGCCATCGGGTTTTGAGCCGGACCGAGCCCGAGACCAGCGACGGCCTCGCCCGCACGATCAGGGTTCCGGGAAGCTCGAGACGGACGTCGACCCCGGTCACGGCGGGCCAGGCACCGACCACTTCGCGGACCCAGTCGAGGTCGAGGGTCGCCACCGGGCTGCCGACCAGGCCCGCGAGCCCGCTCCCGACGCTCGGCGGCAGTCCGGGACACGGCTCGAGCCGAACCTCGGTCACCTGCCAGCGGGCAGCCAGCAGCAGAGCGCACGCCACGGCGGCGGGCGGCAGAGGCCATAGCCGGAGCCGGCGACGCACGGTCCGCCGACGGAGGCGCTCGGGGAACGGGGGCGGGAGCACGCTCATGCTCCACCCCCGAGCCAGGCGACGCCGACCCGGTCGACGTCGCCGGCCCCCAGGGTCAGCATCACGTCGCCGGACCGCAACCCTCTCTTGAGCTCGCCGAGCGCCGCGTCGCAGGACTCGGGCCCCGAGAGCTCGCCGTGCCCGCGGGAGCGAAGCGCGGCCAGGATCAGCGCCGAGGTCACACCCGCGATCGGGTGCTCGCGCGCGGGGTAGATCGGCAGCACCAGGACCCTGTCGGCGGAGGCCAGCGCCTCGCCGAAGCCGTCCGCGAACTCCTGCGTCCGGGTGTAGAGGTGGGGCTGGAAGACGGCGACCAGGCGGCGCCCCGGGAACGCCTGACGGGCGGCCTCCAGCGTGGCCCGGACCTCGGTCGGATGGTGGGCGTAGTCGTCGACCACCGTCACCCCGTCGCGCTCGCCGAGGATCTCGAACCGTCGGGCCACGCCGGTGAAGCGCGCCAGGCGGTCGCGCACGGTCCCGAAGGGGAGCCCGAGCTCGAGGCCCACGGCGATCGCAGCCAGCGCGTTGGCCACGTTGTGGCGGCCGGGGAGCGGCATCCGCGCCTCGCCCAGCTCGGCGCCGCGTGCGACCACCCGGAAGCGGCTGCCGGCGGGGTCCGAGGTGACGGCATCGGCACGCACCTCGGCGTCCGCCGCCAACCCGTAGGTGACCACCCGGCGGTCGAGCCGCACGGAAAGCCGGCGCGCTCCCGGGTCGTCGACACAGATCACCGCGGAGCCGTAGAACGGGATCGAGCCCGCGAAGTCGGCGAACGCGGTCTCGAGCGCCGCCACCGACCCGTAGCACTCGAGGTGCTCGGGCTCGACGTTGGTCACGACCGACCACACCGGCCGCAGCGCGAGGAAGGACTGGTCGAACTCGTCCGCCTCGCAGACCAGGAAGCGGCCCGCGCCGAGCCGACCGTGGCCGGAGAACCAGGCCACCCGGCCGCCGGCGACCACCGTCGGGTCGAGTCCGCCTGCATCCAGTACGGCGCCCACCATCGCGGTGGTGGTGGTCTTGCCGTGGGTTCCGGCGACGGCGATTCCGAGCCGGGTCCGCATCAGCTCCGCGAGCAGGTCGGCGCGTCGGACGACCGGCACCCGGGCTGCGCGGGCGGCGGCGAGCTCGGCGTCGTTCGCGCCGACCGCTGCACTGACCACCACGGCGTCGACGTCCCGAACATGGCCCGGGTCGTGCCCGACCACGACGGCGGCGCCGAGTGCGGCGAGGCGCTCGAGGCGATCGCTCGGCGCCAGGTCACAGCCGCTGACCTCGCACCCGCTCGCGATCAGCACCTCGGCGAGGGCACACATGCCGACCCCGCCGATGCCGACGAAGTGGAGGCGGCTCACACCCGGCAGCATCATGGGGCACCGCCGGTGGAAAGCAGCCGGCTCGCGATCCGGTGGGCGGCGTCGGGCAGGGCCGCGGTCCGCGCGGCCCGGCCCATGCTCGCCAGCCGCTCGGGCTCGCTGAGCAGCTCCGCGAGGCGACCGGAGAGGGTCTCCGGGTTGGTCTCGTCCTCGCGCATCACCAGCGCTCCGCCGAGCCGCTCGAGGGCGCGCGCGTTGTGCTCCTGGTGGTTGCCGGCGGCGGCCGCAAAGGGGATCAGCAGCGCCCCCCGGCCGGCCGCGGCCAGCTCCGCCATGGTCAGGGCGCCGGCGCGCGCCACCACCAGATCGGCATCGGCCAGGGCCTGCCACGGCTCGGTCAGGAAGGCCGAAACCTCCGCCTCCAGGTGGAGGTCCTGGTAGCCGGTGCGGACCACCTCGGTCCAGCGGACGCCCGCCTGATGGCGGATCCGGGGCGCGACCCCGGAGGCGCGCAGGGTCGCCACCGCCCGCGGCACGATCCGGTTGAGGAACAGAGATCCCTGGCTTCCGCCCAGCACGAGAAGGTTGGGCGGCCGGTGGACGGTCACGTCGGGGGCGGTGAAGAACTCGCGACGAACGGGGTTTCCTGTCCACTCGGCGGGCAGCGACCGGAAGTGGTTGAGCGCATCGGAAAAACCGCAGCACACCGCGTCGGCCCACGGCGCCAGGAACCGGTTGGTCCATCCAGGAACCGCGTTCTGCTCCTGAAGAACCCAGGGGATGCCGAGCAGTCCGGCGCCCAGCACGCCGGCGGACGAGGCGTACCCGCCGACTCCGAGCACGACGTCGGGCCGCAGGCGCAGGAGCGCCCGGATGGCACCCGCGACCGCGCCCGGGATCTGAGCCGCCGCCCGTGCGGCGTCGACCGGCCCGCGGGCGTGCATGCCCTCGAGGTCCACCAGTGTGATCGGAATGCCGCGCTTGGCGACCAGCTCCGCCTCGAGCCCGCGTCGCGCCCCGAGCCAGTGGCACGAGACGCCCAGCGCCTCGAGCTCGTGGATCACAGCCAGGCCGGGGAAGATATGGCCGCCGGTCCCACCGCCCGCGACGAGCACCCGGCGCGTCATCGCGCCACCCCGCGAGACAGGTTGAGCAGGAGACCGATCGAGGCGAGGCTTGCCAGCAGGTCGATCTTGCCGTAGCTGACCAGGGGCAGGGGGATGCCTTTCGGGGGCACCAGACCGAGACAGACCGCCATGTGGATCAGGGACTGCGCACCGAACGCGAACGCGAGGCCGAAGGCGAGCAGGGCCCGCACCGGCAGCTGCTGGAGCGCCGCCGCGCGCAGCCCCCGCCCGACGATCACGGCGGGCAGGGCGACCAGCACCAGCACCCCGATCATGCCGAGCTCCTCGCCGGCGATCGCGAGAATGAAGTCGGTGTGGGGCTCGGGAAGGAAGAAGAGCTTCTGCATTCCCGACCCGTATCCCCGGCCGAGCAGTCCACCGCTGCCGAGGGCGATCAGGCTCTGGGCGGTCTGCCAGCCGGCCGCCGATCCGCCCTCGGAGTCCAGGAACGCCCGCAGCCGCTCGAGCCGGTAGGGCGACGTGAGGATGGCGAGGCCCACTCCGGCTGCGGCCGCGGCCGCAGGGGCCGCCAGGAGCCGCATCGGAAGTCCGGCGACGAAGGCCATGCCGCCCAGCACGAGGACGATCAGCGCCGCGGAGCCGAGGTCGGGCTCGACCACGATCAGTGCGCAGGTGAAGGCGCCGGCGCCGGCGAGGGGCGCCAGTCGGCGCAGCGTCCAGCCGGCGGCGGCGGCCCGGGTCAGCTCGACCGCCGCGACCAGCACCAGGGCGAGCCGGGCGAGCACCGACGGCTGCACGGTGATGCCGCCGAGGCTCAACCAGCGGTGGGTGTTGGCCACCGGGGGCTGGAGGAAGGCCAGGCCGAGCAGGAGCCAGGTCGCGGCGAGCCCGAGCCAGGCCAGCCGGCGGTTGTCGAGCAGCTCGAGCCGGACGTGCATCGCAGCGACCAGGACGCCGAGCCCGATGACCGCGACCGCGGACTGCCAGGCGACGAAGAACGTCCCCGGTCGGTGATAGCGCTCGGCTGCGATCAGCCACGAGGCGGAGGCGAGGACGGTGAGGCCGACCGCGGTCTGGGCGATGGCCGCGCCGAGCAGGAGGCGGTCGAAGCGCTGCCTCATCGGCATGCGACGACCTCCGCTGCCACCAGCTCGGCGAAGCGGTCGCCGCGCTCGGCGTAACCGGTGAACTGGTCGAAGGACGCGCACGCGGGCGCGAGCAGCACGGTCTCGCCCGGAGCGGCGGCGTCCGCGGCGCGGAGCACCGCCTCGGCCAGAGTGCCGCAGTCCTCGATCGCCACCGCGGCGCCGAGAGCGCGGCCGATGCGGGGCCCGTCGGCCCCGATCAGGTAGACGCGCGCCGCGACTCGACCCACCTCGTCGGCCAGAGGGGCGAAGTCCTGGCCCTTGCCGAGGCCGCCGAGGATGAGGTGCACCGACCGATCGGGGTATCCGGCGAGGCCGGCGAGGGTCGCCCCGACGTTGGTGGCCTTCGAGTCATCCACCCAGCGCACACCCCTGTGGTCGGCAACCGTGCGGTGGCGGTGCGGCAGGCCACCGAAGGTCGACAGAACGCGGGCGATGGCGACCGGATCGACCCCGAGCCGACGGGCGGCGAGGGCGGCGGCGAGGGCGTTGGCGAGGTTGTGACGGCCGCTGAGGGCGAGCTCGCCGGCGTCGCACAGCGCCTCGTCTGCGAACCGCAGGGAGGTCCCGTCGAGCCACGCGTCGGCGGGTCCGCGGAGTGAGAACGCGAGCCGGGTCGCGGCGGTCGGCAGCCGGACCACCAGCGGGTCGTCGGCGTTGACCACCGCGGCGTCGTCCGGCCGCTGGAAGGCGAACAGGCGCCGCTTGGCCTCGAAGTAGGCGGCCACCGTCGGGTGGCGCTCGAGGTGGTCCTGGCTGAGGTTCAGGAACACGCCCACCTGCGGGCGCATCGCGGTCAGCAGCTCGGCCTGGAAGCTCGAGACCTCGAGCACCCAGACCTCCCAGCCTCCTGCCATCACCAGGTCGCAGGCGGCCGTGCCGAGGTTGCCGCCGGCCACCGCCGCCACTCCGGCGCCGAGCAGGATCTCGGCCACCAGCGAGGTGACGGTGCTCTTGCCGTTGGAGCCGGTCACGGCGACCAGGGGGGCGTCCTCGCGGTGGTGCCAGGCGAGCTCGATCTCGGCCATCACCGGGATCCGCAGCGAGCGGGCGCGCTCCAGCAGAGGCAGATCCACGGGCACCCCGGGGCTGGTGACGACCAGGCCGACGCCGTCCAGGCACTCGGCGGGGTGGCCCCCGGCGAGCAGGCGGGCGCCTGCGGGGAGCGCGGCGACCTGCTCCCGGAGCGCGTCCTCGGGCCGCATGTCGGTCACCCAGACCTCCGCTCCGCCGCGCGCCGCCAGGCGCGAGGCGGCGAGGCCCGACCGGCCGAGGCCGACCACGAGCACGCGGGGGGGAGGACGACCGGCACCGCTACCTCAGCTTGAGGGTCGCCAGCCCGGCGAGCGAGAAGACCACCGCGAGGATCCAGAACCGGGTCACGACCTGGGTCTCGGCCCAGCCGAGGAGCTCGAAGTGGTGGTGGAGAGGCGCCATGCGGAAGACCCTCTTGCCGCGCAGGCGATAGGACGCGACCTGGATCATCACGCTCGAGGCCTCGAGCACGAACAGGCCACCGACGATCACCAGCAGCAGCTCCTGCTTCGCCACCACCGCCACCATGGCCAGCCCGCCGCCGAGGGCGAGCGAGCCGACGTCGCCCATGAAGACCTGGGCGGGGTGGCAGTTGAACCACAGGAAGCCGAGCGCGGCGCCGACCAGCGCTCCGGTGAACACGGTCACCTCGCCCGAGCCGGAGACGTAGAACAGCCGCAGATACTCCGCGATCCGGATGTGGCCCGCGATGTAGACGAAGACCGTGTAGGTGGCGCCGGCGACCGCCATCGCGCCGATCGCGAGCCCGTCGAGGCCGTCGGTCAGGTTGACTGCGTTCGAGGTCCCGAGCAGGACCAGCATTACGAAGGGCAGATAGAGGATGCCGAGCGGGACCAGGACCTCCTTGAAGAACGGCAGGGCGAGGGCCCCGGCGTGTGGGGCCGGAGCTGCAATGCCGCGGACGGCGAGCCCCGCCGCGAGACCGACCAGGCCCTGCATCGCGAACTTCTGGCGCGCGGTCAGCCCGAGATTGCGCCGCCTCCGGACCTTGATCCAGTCATCGAGAAAGCCGACGGCCGCGAACCCGAGGGTGGTCAGCAGCACGGTCCAGACGTAGGGGTTGCCGAGGTCGGCCCAGAGCAGGGTCGAGACTGCCAGCGCGCCGACGATGAGCGTGCCGCCCATGGTCGGCGTGCCGGCCTTGACCTGATGGTGCTCCGGTCCCTCGTCGCGGATCGCCTGCCGGATCTGCAGCCGGGACAGGCGAGCGACCAACCACGGCCCGGCGACGAGGCTGAGGAAGAACGCGGTCGCGATCGCGAGACCGGTGCGGAACGTGATGTACCGGAAGACGTTGAACCCGAACCAATGGTCCGAGAGCGGAACCAGGAGCCAGTGCAGCATCAGCCCGCCTCCCCCTCGAGCAGGGCGGCGACGGTGCGGTCGAGCCCGACCCCACGGGATCCCTTGATGAGCACGACGTCGCCCGGACGGAGGCGCTTCGTCAACAGCGCCGCGGCGTGCTCGGCGTCGTCGACGGTCTCGACGGCGGTGAGACCGGCGCCTCGCGCGGCCTCGGCGAGGGTCCGGGCCGGCGCGCCGCCGACCGTCACCAGCAGGTCGCACGCGACGGCGGCACGGCGACCGGTCTCGCGGTGCTCGCTCTCGCTGATCTCGCCGAGCTCGTACATCTCGCCGAGGACCGCGATCCGCCGCCGGCCGGGGATCGCCCCGAGCAGCTCGAGCACCCGCGCAACCGCGATCGGCGAGGCGTTGTAGCTGTCGTCGACCACGGTGACGCCGTCGGCGCGGTGGAGGACCTGACCACGATGTTCCGCCGCCCGGAGGCTCCCGGCCGCTTCGGCCGCCGCGTCCGCCGCGACCCCCCACGCCCAGGCCGCCGTCGCCGCCGCGAGCAGGTTCTCCGCCTGGTGCCGGCCCGGCAGCGACAGCTCCACGGCTGCCCGGCCGGGCCCGAGCACGAGCTCGAACCGGGTGCCGAGCAGGCCGTGGTCCTCGACCGCTTCGAGCCGCGCCGGGCGGCCGGACCCGTAGGTCACCACCCGGGCGCCGGTGCGGTCAGGGTACCCGGCCTGGTGGGGGTCGTCGCCGTTGACCACCAGCACGCCGTCGGAGGCGAGGAAGGGGATCAGCTCGGCCTTGGCCTCGACGATCGCCGCCATGTCGGGGAAGAACTCGAGGTGAACCGGGGCGAGGCGGGTGTACAGGAGCAGGTCCGGACGCAGGATGGCGCCGAGCGCGGCCAGCTCCCCGACGCGGCTCATGCCGGCCTCGGCGACGAAGGTGTCGACCTCCTCCGGCTGACCGATGAGCTGGGCCGGCAGCCCCAGGGTCGAGTTGCGGTTGCCGGCGGTGGCGCCGACCGAGCAGTGCCGGCCGAGCATCGCCGCCAGCATGTCCTTGGTGGTGGTCTTGCCGACCGAGCCGGTGAGTGCGGCGACCCGCCAGGTGCGCCGGAGGCGTTCGTGGGAGGCGACGGCGTGGTAGGCGGCGAGGGGGTCCTCGACCGCGACCAGGGCGCGACGGGCCGGGGGCGGCGGGAGGACCGCGTCCCGGCGCACCAGGGCCGCCGAGGCCACCCGAAGCGCCTCGGGCACGAAGTCGTGCCCGTCGCGGCGGGCGCCGGCCAGGGCCACGAACAGCTCGCCCGGCTCGAGCCGGCGGCTGTCCACCTCGGCTCCGACGAGCTCCACCGAGGGGTCACCCGTAACCTCGCCGCCGACGAGGCGGGCCAGGTCGCCCGCGGTCATCCGCACCGGATACCCCCTGCGAGCTCTGCGATCACCGCCGGGTCGGAGAACGGCAGCCGCCGGTCGCCGACGATCTGCTCGGTTTCGTGACCCTTGCCGGCGACCACGACCAGAGAATCGGCCCCGGCGAGCGCGAGGGCGCGGGCGATCGCCGACCGTCGGTCGAGCACCACCTCGGGTTCGCCTCCGGCCTCTCGGACCCCGGTCGCGACCGCGGCGGCGATCGCGGCGGGGTCCTCGCTGCGGGGATTGTCGGAGGTGATCACGGCGACGTCGGCGATCTCCCCGACCGCGCGGCCCATCGGGCCTCGCTTGCCTCGGTCCTTGTCGCCGCCGGCGCCGAACACGACGATCATCCTCCGGTTGCTGATCTGCCGGAGCGAGCTGAGCACAGCCCTCAGCCCCTCGGGGGTGTGGGCGAAATCGACGAACACGGGAAACGGCAGCGGGACCGCCACCGGCTCGAGCCGACCCGCGAGCGGACGGGCCTCGGCGAGGGCGGTCAGGGTGGCGGCCGCGTCCACCCCGGCGGCGGCGAGCGCAGCCGCCGCGGCCAGGGCGTTGCGCAGATTGTGCAGCCCGACCAGGCCGACGCGGGCGGCATGGGGCATGCCCTCGAGGACCAGGGTGAAGGCGGTTCCCTCGAGGGTCGCCGAAACGTCGCAGGCGTGCACGTCGCCGTCGGCGAGACCCCAGGTCACGTCCCCCGGGCGAGGCTCGGCGGCGAGCCGGGCGCCCCAGGGCTCGTCGACCGGCAGCACGCGCCGGCCCTCGGGGGCGAGGTGGCGGGTGAAGAGCAGCCGCTTGGCCTCGAAGTAGGACTCCATGTCGTGATGGAAGTCGAGGTGGTCGCGGGTCAGGTTGGTCCACACGGCGACGTCGAGCTCGAGCCCGGCCAGCCGGTCCTGGACCAGGGCATGGGAGGACGCCTCCATCACCGCGGCGCCGCCGCCTTCTGCTTCGAGGCGGGCGAGCAGCGGGGCGAGGTCGGTGGCCTCGGGGGTGGTCCGGTCGCCGGCCACGGTGGCGGAGGGGATCCGGTAGCCGAGAGTGCCGAAGACCCCGGCCGAAACCCCGGCCGCCTCGAGCCCGGCGGCGATGAGCGCGACGGTGGTGCTCTTGCCGTTGGTGCCGGTCACGCCGACCAGCCGCAGCCGGCGCTGGGGGTCGCCGGCGAGGGCCCAGGCAGCGAGCGCGGTATGGCGGCGGGGCTCGGGGGTCAGCAGCCAGGGCACCGCGACGTCCGCCTCGGGGGGACGGTCACTGAGCACCGCGGAGGCCCCGCGGGCGAGGGCCTCGGGGACGAACTCGAGACCGTGCCGGCGTTGGCCCGGAAGGGCCGCGAAGATCACACCGGGGGCGGCGCGCCGGGAGTCGAGCACGATCCCGGAGACCTCGGTCGCCGGGCTGCCGGCGAGGTGGGCCCCGGGGAGCCGCGGAAGCAGGGCGCCGAGCCTCATGCCGGCCTTCCCAGGGGGGCTTTCACGTCCGGCTGACCCGCCGTGACCTCGACCGGCCGGGGGGCAGCCGGGAGGTCGAGCAGGCAGCAGGTGCTCTGGGCGATGCGTGCGAACACGGGCGCGGCCACCGCTGAGGCCCAGAACTCGGTGCCGGGCTCCTCGATCGCGACCACGATCACGACCTCCGGCTGGGGCAGCGGCAGGAAGCCCGCGAACCACGAGACGTGGTGGAGGTCGTCGAAGCTGCCGTCCACCGCCCGCTGGGCGGTCCCGGTCTTGCCGGCGACCCGGTAGCCCGCGAGCTTGGCGAGGGAGCCGGTGCCCTCGGAGACGACATCTTCGAGCATCGAGGACACCCGAGCTGCGAGCGCGGGGTCGAGCAGCCGTCGCGGCGGCTCGGGATGCTGGGCGAGAGTGCCGGCGTCGCCGCTGACCCGGGCGAGCAACACCGGCTGGACGAGCCAGCCGTCGTTGGCGAGGGCGGAGTAGGCAGTCGCGAGCTGCAGCGGGGAAACGGTGAGCTCCTGCCCCAAGGCGAGGCCCGCCCGGCTGACCGATGACCAGCGCCGCACCGGGGCCAGGGCGCCCGCGGCCTCGGCCGGAAATCCGACCCCGGTGATGCGGCCGAACCCGAACCCGTCGAGCGCCCTCCAGAGCAGGGGCGGCGCGATCCGCTCCGCGACCTGGATGATGCCCGCGTTGGCCGATCGCGAGACGATCTCGTCGAGCGTGTAGCGGCCCGGCTCGGCGTGGTCGCGGACCCACCGGCCGCCGACCGTGAGTCCCCGGTGGAGACAGTCGAAGCGCTCCCCGGGCGTGACTGCGCGCGCAGCCAGGGCGACGGCCGCGATCATCGGCTTGATGGTCGATCCCGGCTCCCAGGCGTCCTGGATCGCCCGCAGGCGCCAGCGGGCGGGCCCGACCGCCCCCGGTTCGTCCGGGTCGAAGGCCGGTACCGTGACCACCGACAGGAGGCGGCCAGTGCGGACCTCCAGCACCACGGCCGAGGCCGACTCCGCCTCCAGCTCCTCGACCGCCCGGGAGAGCTCGCGTTCCACCGACCACTGGAGGCGGGCCGAGATCGTGAGCTCGAGATCGTAGCCGGCGCGTCCCTGCTCGAGCCGCTCGAGCTGGAGCTGGCGCTGGACCGCATCGGAGACCGCCAGGTACTGGTCGGGCTCGCCCGCGAGCAGGGCGTCGTAGTGGTGCTCCAGTCCGGCTCGCCCGACCGTGCGCAGCTCCTCACGCCCGACGAAGCCGACCAGGGGCGCGGCCAGGCGCCCGAGGGGGTAGACGCGCTCGGCGTCGGGCACCAGCACCACCGCGGCCGGGGCCAGCTTGCGCACCGCGCTCCCGGTGTCGCGCGCGACCCGCTGGGCCACCCAGACCGCCCGCGCGCCGCCGGTGAGCCGCCGCTCCAGCTCGTCGGCGTCGGCCCCGATGAGCGGCGCGGCGGCGGTCGCGAACAGGTCGGGGTACTGGAGCAGCTTGGTGTCGACCTGGATCGCGACCCGCGCCACCGACGAGGCGAGCACATACCCGTCGGCGGTCCGGATGTCGCCCCTCGCCGGTGACGAGCTCACCACCCGCTCACGCTGGCGGCGGCCGCGCGCGGCCCACTCCTCGTGCTCGAGGACCATGATCTCGAACGCGCGGGCGAGCACGACCACCGCCCCGAGGGCGAGGGCGAGGGTCACCAGCAGCAGCCTCCGGCGGCTCATCGCGCGGCACCGTCGGCCAGCTCTGGCGGGTCGGGGGGCACCATCCCGATCGCCTCGGCTCGGGCCGCGAGGCGGTCCGGATTCCGCTCCCGTTCGAGCTCGACCTCCAGCGTGCGGACCTCGCGCTCGGTCTCGGCGACCTCCGCCCGCAGTCGGACCAGGTCGTAGTGCAGGGTCGTGCTCGCCAGGCGCGGCCAGCCGACCAGGAAGAGCGCCGTCGCCACCAGCACCGCGAGCACCAGCAGCGAGCCGAGCACGCCGAGCCAGCGGCGGTCCCGCTCGAGGACCAGGAAGCGGTTCGACGGGCGTGCGAGCGGCAGCTCCATCATTCGTCCTCGAGCCGCTCGGCCGCGCGCAGCCTGACCGAGCGGGCGCGCGGGTTGGTCCGGGTTTCGGCGTCCTCGGGCCGAACCGCGCGGGGGGTCAGCACGCGCACGGTCGCCCGCACGCCGCAGGCGCAACGGGGAAGGTCGGGAGGGCAGGTGCAGCGCCCGGACAGGCGCCGGAGGGTGTGCTTGACCAGCCGGTCCTCGAGGGAGTGGAAGCTCATGACCGCGATCCGTCCCCGGGGGGTGAGGGACCGAGCTGCGGGTTCAAGGAACCGCTCGAGCTGCCCGAGCTCGTCGTTGACGGCGATGCGCAACGCCTGGAAGGTCCGGGTCGCGGGGTGGATGCGCCGTTCGGACCGGCCCAGCACCCTGGCCACCAGCTCGGCCAGCTCGCCGGTGGTCTCGAGCGGTCGCTGCGTCCTCCGGGCGACCAGCTCGCGCACGATGGCCCGTGCGCGACGCTCCTCACCGAAGTCCCACAGGATCCGCATCAGCCGTTCCGGGTCCGCGGTGTTGACCAGGTCGGCCGCAGAGGGCCCGCCGTGCCCCATGCGCATGTCGAGCGGACCGTCGTGCTGGAACGAGAAGCCGCGGCGACCAGAGTCCAGCTGCAGCGACGAGCAGCCGAGATCGGCGAGGATCGCCGCCGGCCGCGGGCCGCCGCGGGCGGCGAGCAGCTCCGGGAGACGGTCGAAGGTCGCCTCGACGAGCTCGACCCGGCGGAGGTGTGGCGCCAGGACCTCCGCGGCCCGCGCCAGCGCCTCGGGATCACGATCGAGGCCGAGCAGGGTGAGGTCGGCCCGGGCCGCGAGCAGTGCGGCCGCGTGGCCCCCGAGGCCGACGGTGGCGTCGACCAAGAGGCCCCCGGGTGACGGCGCGAGCAGCGCCACCACCCGATCGAGCAGCACGGGAACATGGCCCGAGGGCACCCGGCTCCTCCATCACAGCTCCAGCAGGGCGAGCTCTTCCAGTTCCCCATCGCCGAGGGACGCCTCTCGCAGCATCGCGGCCGCGCGATCCCGATTGGTGAGCGCGAGGTGGTTGATCCGACCGGAGACCACGACCTCTCCCGCCACCTCCACCATCTCGCGGAGCAGGGCCGGGACCATCAGGCGCCCGTGATCGTCGAGCTCGACGAGCTGCCCGTAGTTGACGCGTTCGATCAGCTTCAGCACCGCGGGCTTCATGCCGGGCTTGGCCAGCAGCCGCTCCTCGAGGGTCTCCCAGACCGGCAGCGGGTAGATTCGGAGCTCGTGGGGGAAGAACGAGCACACATAGACCTCGCGGCCGTAGGCGTCCTCGAGCTGCTCGCGCAGGCGAGCCGGCAGCTTGACGCGCCCCTTGGCGTCGATCGTCGCCGGAAAGCCCCCGCGGAATCGCTCCACAATCCCCCCTCGACTGCGCGTTTCGTGGGATCCGCGGCTCGAGATCCCACTTCTGACCCCATTGAACCACTTCTGACCACCCAATGATGTGTCGGAACCACCGCCGTGTCAAGCCTCCGGGGCGGACCCCGGTCCTCAGGACGGTCGTCGGCCGCGGGGTAGAATGTGTCGCAATGGAGAGTCGGTCGATTCGGCGGATCGGCGTGGTCCTCAAGGCCTCGAGCCCGGATGCGGTCGAGCTCGGGCGGCGCGTGCTGGACGAGCTGGCGCGAAAGGGCATCGAGGGGGTGGTCGACGCCGAGTCGGGGCACGCGCTCGGGGTCACGGACGGGGTCGAGCGGTCTGGGCTCGCCGCGTCGGTCGACCTGGTGGTGGTGCTCGGTGGAGACGGCACGCTGCTCAGCGTGTGCCGCGGTCGGCTCGCCGGCACGCCGGTGCTGGGTATCAACATGGGGACGCTCGGCTTTCTGACCGAGCACCCTCCGGAGAGCCTGTTCGCCGTGCTCGCGACCGTGCTCGAGGGGCACGCCGACGTCGAGCAGCGGGAGCGGCTCGCGGTCGCGGTGAGGGCTCCCGAGCACGAGCCGATCACCCGCTTCGTGCTCAACGACGCGGTGGTGAACAAGTCGGCGCTGGCGCGGATGATCGTGCTCTCGGTCCACGTCAACGGCGAGTTCGTCAGCCGGTTCCGCGCCGACGGGCTGATCGTGGCGACCCCGACCGGCTCGACGGCCTACAACCTCTCCGCCGGCGGCCCGATCCTCTATCCCACGCTCGAGGTCGTCCTGGTCACCCCGATCTGCCCCCACACCCTGACCAACCGACCGCTTGCTGTGCCGCTCGACTCGGTGATCGAGGTCCGGCTGGAGAGCCCGTCGGAGGAGGTCTGGCTGACCCTGGACGGGCAGGAGGGCTTTCCCGTCACCCCTGCCGAGACCATCGAGATCCGACGCTGCGAAGAACCCCTCCAGCTCGTCACCGAGCGCCGCCGGTCCTTCTTCCATGTGCTCCACCGCAAGCTGAAGTGGGGGGACCGCGGCGCGTGAGGTATCGCCATCTCCGGCGGACGGCGCTCGCCGCCGGAGCGGCGGGCGCGTTGGTGCTGCTGGTCGTGGTGCTGGCGGTGCGGGCGGTGCAGAGCGAGGCCGTGTCGCTGCGGCTCGCGGCCTGGATCGAGCGCGGCGCCGGAGCGGCGATCGGCGGCCGGGTCGAGATCGGCTCGCTCGGGATCCAGGTCTTCCCTCCCCAGGTGGTGCTGCGCGAGGTCGCGGTGCAGGCCCCGGGCATGGCGGTGGAGGTCGGCCGGATCTCGGTCGATCTGGACCGCTTCCGACTGCTGCGCCGGACCCTGGAGCTCGATGCGGTGGTCGCCGATCGGGTGCGACTCTCGACCAGCCGCCCACTGCTGACCTCCCGGCGCGACGGCCCGGGCTGGCTTCGGCTCTCGGTGCGGCAGCTCGCGGTCACCCGGCTCACGGTCGACGAGCTCCCGCTGACGGGAGAGATCGCCATCTCGGCGCGGCAGGTGGACGCCGCGTGGACGGTTGTCGACGGGCCGCCGCGTGGGTTCCTGAGGGTTGCGGGCGCCGACCTCTCGGCGCCCGGTATCGAGCCGTTCCGGCTCGGGTTCGAGGGCCGATTCCGGCTCGACGAGGAGCTCGAGGTCCCGAGGTGGCGGATTCACTCCGAGGGGCTCGGTCTGACCGGACGCGGGCGGATCGGGCTCGACGGCGTGGTGGCGGTCGAGGCCGAAGGCAGCCTCGACCTCGCCGAGCTCGACCGCGTGCTGCGGGCGAAGGCGTCCCTTTCGGGCCGAGCCTCGATCGCGGTCGAGCTCGACGTGCGCGACGGCGCGCCGCGGGTGCGGGCGGACGTGCGGTCCTCCCGGCTCGGCGCGGTCGGTTTCGAGCTCGAAGGGGTCCGGGGTCGGGTGGAGCTGGCCGACGGCGTCCTGATCGGGGTTCTGGAGGAGGCCCGCTGGAGCGGCGGGCGCATCGCCGGCCGCTACCGGCTCGGCCGGCTTGGGCCGCCCTTTCCCCACCGGGTGGAGCTCGAGGCCGAAGGGCTCGAGCTGGCTCGTTTCCTCACCACGCTCGGGGTCCCGCCGACGCCGGTCGGCGCGAGGGTGGGCGCGCGGGTCGAGCTGGCCTGGGACGGCAAGGGGATCCTCACGGGCCGCGGGCAGGGCCGGGCCGACCTGACGCCGATGCCGGTCGGCATCCCCGGCCAAGGGCGGATCGCGGTCGCGCTCGAAGGCGACGGGGTGCTGCGGTTCTCCGCCGATGGGCTGCAGCTCGGGGGCTCCCGCGTGACCTGGCAGGGCCCGCTTCGGATCGGCGAGTGGGAGCCGGCCTGGTCGATCCGGGCCGAGCCCGCGGTGGTCGAGGAGATCGCGGTGCTGGTCGGAGCCTGGGCGGGCAGCGAGGTGATCCCGCCCGAGTGCAGCGGCCTGGGAACCGTTCAGGCGACGTTGTCGGGAGGGTGGAAGGACCTGGTCGTCGAGCTGCGGATCGACCTCGAGCGAGCGTCCTATCCCCCGTTGGTCTTCAACGGGCTGGTCGGCGACGCGACCTGGCGGGCAGGAGCCCTGTCGATCGGGCCGACCCGATTCGGGATCGGCGCCTCCGGGGGAGAGATCGAGGGTCGACTGGTCACCGATCCCGACGGCGGGCCGCTGGCGGTCGACCTCGACCTCCGGGCGCGCGACCTGCCGCTGGATCGCGTCGCGCCGTGGATCGGGCTGCCGGAGACCGTGTCCGGTTCGGCTGCTCTCGCCGGAGGGCTGCGCGGCCGGCTCGGAGATCTCTCCGGATCGGGCGCGCTGGTGCTGACTGACGTGGCAGTCGCGGGGGTCGAGATCGGCAACGCCTCGGCGGTCATCGACGTCGACCGGGATGCCCTGAGCGTGCGCGCCCTCGAGTTCGACCGCGGGCTGCGCGGCGAGGTCGTGTGGGCGCCGGGTCGGGGCGAGGTCTCCGGGACCTTCGCCTGGCCGGGAGTTCCGATCGGACCCCTCGGCTCGGTGCCGGTCCGCCTGCTGGGCCAGACGGCCGGGATCGAGGGCTCGTTCCGCCTCGCACCGGGAGAACCCACGACGGCCGGAGTCGAGCTGACCGGAGGAGACGCGCGGGCGACGGCCACCATCGGGCCGCTCGGAGTCGAGGCGGCGCTGCAGCTGGGCGAAGCCGCGACCGCCGAGATCGCGCTCGAGCGGCTGCCGGACGGCGGCCTCGCCGGGGGCGGGATGGTGCGGGTGGAGAACGTGGCCGCGCTGTTGACCCGGCTCGGAGTCCGGGGAGGCGCGCCGCTCGAGGGCCGGATCGAGGCGTCCCTGAAGCTCGATCTTCCCGGCGCCGGAGCACCTCGTCTCGAGGGACGGGTGGAGGCGCTCGAGCTCGCCCTCGAGGGCCGGCCGGTGCGACTCATCGAGCCGGCGACCTTCGAGGTCGGGTCCGGAGGCGCGGGCTTTCCGGGGGTCCGCCTGGGGCTGCTCGGGGACGAGGTCTTCGTCCGCGGATCGGTGGACCCGGGTGGAGGGCTGCACGGCAACCTCTCGGGGACCGTCGACGCCCTCCTGCTGCGGTTCCTGGCCCCAGAGTGGGAGCCGGCCGGCCGGGCCACCGGGGTGGTCGAGCTGCTCGGCACCCTCGACGAACCCAGGCTGGAAGGCGTGGCGCGGGTCACCGAAGGGTCGTTTCGCATCCCCGGCGGGCGCGAGGTGCTGTCGGGGGTTTCGGGCACCGTCCTGTTTTCGTCGGACGAAGTGGTGCTGGAGGGCATGAGCTTCCGGTTCATGCGGGGCGTCGGCACCGGGAGGGGCACGGTCGGCTTCGCCGAGGCGGTGCCCAGTCTCCTGGTCGAGGGGGACGTGAGCGGGCTCGAGTACCCGCTCTTCCCGGGTCTCACGCCGCGACTGGCGGGGCACTTCCGGCTCGAAGGGCCGGTCGACGATCTCGCCCTTTCGGGAGACCTCCAGGTCCGCCAGGCGACCCTGCGCCGTCGCGACGAGCTGGCGACGATCATCTCGGACTGGTTCCTCGGCGAGTCCGCGCCCGAGGCCGCGGGCGGGGGCGTCGCGCTCGACCTGGCGATCGAGGCCGATCGCACGCTGGAGGCGAGGTCGTCGTTTCTCCGGCTGGTCGGCTCGGCCTCGCTGGTGGTCACCGGGACCTCGACCAACCCGGGCCTGGTGGGCTCGGTGGAGTTCATGGAGGGGGGAGACTTCACCTTCCAGGGGGTGCGCTACGAGCTCGACCGCGGGGTGATCACCTTCTCGGACCCGAGTCGCATCGACCCCTACCTCGATCTCGCCGCGCGGGGCTGGATCGACACCACCCAGGTGACCGTTCGGATGACGGGAACGATGGACCGCCTGGTCCCGGTGGTGACATCCGACCCGCCGCTGCCCGAGGCCCAGCTGCTGTCGATGATGGCGTTCGGGCGCAGTGGAGAGGGCCTCGGCGGAACCAATCTCGGCCTCGGGGTGGCGTCCTCGCTGCTCGCCCGGCAGCTCAACACCGAGCTCGAGCGGCGGGCGCGCGAGCTGCTGCCGATCGACCAGGTGCGGGTCGACCCGTTCGCCGAGGCCTCGACCGGCAACCCGACCGCGCGGGTGACCGTGGTCAAGCAGCTCGGAGCGAGCTGGTCGCTGATGCTGCAGACCAACCTGTCGACCAACCGGGAGGAGGTGGTCGTGCTGCGCTGGTTCCTCGGCCAGGGTCTGTTCCTGGAGGCGACCCGCGATCTCGACGGCAGCGTCGGCCTCGACGTCAAGCTGCGCCGCAGGTACTGAGGCGGGCGTGCTCCACCGGGCGACTCACCGACTGCGAACCGGATGCCTGGCGCTGGCATTCGCGGGTGTGCTGACCGGCCCGCTGGCGACGGCTCCGGCATCGGCGGAGCAGCCGCCGGTGGTCACTGCGGTGGGGGTGAGGACCGAGGGCGGGCTGCCGGCCGGGTCGATCCTGAGGCTGCTCGGTCTGGCGGAGGGAGAGCCCCTCGATCGCAGCCGGTTGAGGGAGGGGATCCGTGCGCTCTACGCCGGCGGTGGTGTCGACCGTCTGCGGGTGACCGCCGAGCGCACGCCTCAGGGGCTCAGGGTGGTGGTGGAAGTGCGGGCGACCGCGCGGCTCCGCGATCTCCAGATCGCCGGCGTCGGCGTGCTGGAGCGGCTCCGGATCCACGAGTGGGTCGGGATCCGGACCGGGAGCCCGGTGACCGCCGGAGCGGTGGAGGCGGCGGTCGCCCGGGTCGAGCGCGAGCTCGCCCGCCGCGGCTGGCTGGAGGCGGCGGTCGACCCCTCGGTCGACTACCGCCGGGACGACAACACGGTGGCGCTCCGGCTCGACGTGGATCGTGGCCCGCCGCTGGTGGTCGGGGAGGTCGTGATCGAGGGGGTCGGGCTCGACCGGGAGGAGCTGGCCGATCTGACCAGGCGCTACCGGGGTGAGCGCTACTCGGCCAAGCTCGCCGACCGGGTGGTCGAGCGGGTCGAACGCAGGGTCCGCGCCGCCGGCTGGTGGGAGGCTGAATCGACCGGCGCGGACCTCGATGGCGAAGGCGGCGTGCGATCCCTCCGGGTCCTGGTCCAGCCGGGCCATCGTTTCGTGCTCGAGGTGGAGGCGCCCGCCGCTGACGAGAGCCTGGTTCGCGAGGCGTTCCCCGACCCGAACCAGGTCGAGGTCCACCCGGCCCAGACCGAGATTCTGGGTGAGCAGATCCGAGAGGCCCTCCAGGCTCGGGGTCGGCCAACGGCCCGGGTCTCGGTCGAGCTCGACGCGACCGTCGAGCCACGGGTGGTGCGGGTGCGCGCCGAGCCGGGACCCGAGCTCGCCATCGAGGAGGTGGTCTTCGACGGAGCCGTCTCGCTGCCTCACGAGGTCCTGCGGGCGGCGGTGGCGGTGCGTGCGGGTCCGACCGGCGGCTGGCGCGGGCAGCGGCTGACCGACCGCTCGTTGGAGCAGGACCGGCTGGCGGTGGCCGACCTCTACCTGAGGGAGGGTTTCGCTGACGTCGCCGTGGGGTCGCCGCATCTCGAGCCGAGCACCGACCAGAAGGCCGTCGTGCGGTTCCCGGTCGCCGAGGGCCGGCGCTGGCGGGTCGCGGGTTTGCGTCTGGAGGGGGTGCCGCTCGAGCTGGCCGGGTCCCTTCCTTCCGGTTACGGTGGGCTCGCGCTCGCGGCACCGTGGGACTCCCGGAAGCTGGACGACGCCCGCCGGGCACTCGAGCTCGAGCTGGCGAACCGCGGCTACCCGGACGCCACCGTGTCCTCGACGGTCGACACCTCGACCGAAGGCGAGGCGAGGGTGCTGTTCGCGGTCGAGCCGGGCCGATTCGTGCGGGTCGGTGACGTCTTGATCGCCGGCCTCGTGGCGACCCGGGAGCCCGTGGTCCGGCGCCAGATCGACCGCGCCGGCCTGATCCCGGGATCGCCGTACTCGCTGGCGGCGATTCTGGACGTGCAGCGCCGCCTCTACCAGCTCGGTCTGTTCCGCCGGGTCGAGGTGGTCCCGGTTCCAGGTCAGGAGCGCGCCGAGGAGCGCGACCTGGTGGTGCGCTGCGAGGAAGGTCAGCAGCGCAGCTACCTGCTGGGCATCGGCTGGGATACCGAGAGCCGCGCGCGGCTGACGGTGGGATGGTCGCACCTCAACCTTCTCGGTGGTGCGCACGCCTTCAACGCCGAGGCGCGGTTGTCGAGCCGTGAGAAGCGCGTCCAGATCGGGCTGCGGGAGCAGGAGCTGCCGTGGATCGGCGAGCCCGGCTACCTGAGCGTCTACCGCACCGAGGAGAACTTCGAGTCCTTCTCGCAGCTGCGGCGGGGGCTGTGGATCGAGGTCGGCGACCGCCGCCGCCGGCCTCTGCGCCCGTGGCTGCGCTACGAGTACCAGATCATCGACCCGACCGCGGACGACATCGACCTGCTGTCGGACCTCGAGCGGGAGCAGCAGCAGATCAAGATCGCCTCGTTGACTCCGACCCTGGAGTGGGACACCCGCGACGACCTGCTGCTGCCGAAGCGGGGCGTGCTCGCTTCGCTCGCGCTCCAGTACGCCTTCCCCGCGTTCCAGGCCGACGTCCATCTGCTCAAGCTGCAGGGTGCGGTGTCCTGGTATCGCCCGCTCGGACGGGGTCGGGTCGCCGCCGGCCTCCGGCTCGGTCTGATCGAGCCGCTCGACGCGCGCGGCGACCGGCCGGCGAACCTCGAGGTCCCGATCGGGGTCAGGCTCTTCGCCGGCAGCCAGAACACCCACCGCGCGTTTGCGAACGACCGGCTCGGGATCCCGGGGGAGACCATCGACGAGAACGGTAAGCCGATCGGTGGCAACGCGCTGCTGCTCGGAAACCTGGAGTACCAGCATCCGCTCGCCGGGGGGGTGCTGGGAGTGGCATTCGTCGACACCGGCAACGTGTGGGCCGGACCCGACACGGTCGACCTCGCCGAGCTGCGCTGGGGTGCGGGGCTCGGGCTGCGGCTCGAGACGCCGGCGGGCCCGGTGCGGCTCGAGTACGGCCGCAAGCTCGACCGCAAGCCGGGCGAGTCCGGCGGCGAGTGGCATCTCGCGTTCGGGGTCGCGTTCTGAACCACGCAGTCTTCGCGCTCAGCGCATGGGACTTCTCAAGCAGGACATGAGTCAATACTCTCCTCCATCCCGTGCGCCCGCAGCGTTGGGAAGAGCCCGGGCACTGACCGCAGAGGCGCCAGCACGGTGTCGCTGTTGAGCAGGGTCAGCAGCGGATCGTGGATCTCGAGGGCGCGACGAACGCACACGAGGGCTTCAACGTGGTCCCCGAAGGCGGCGTGCACAACGGCCTCGCGGGTCGGAGACAGGTACTCGCGCAGAGCGTTCCGTTGGAGCTCTGCACGACCCCGTCGAGCCTCCCCCTCAGCCCCCACAAGGCAGGCGATCACGATTCTCCCCACCACCACGTCGGTCGGCGCGCCGTCCAGGGGCAGCTCGGACAGAACGGTCGACGCTTCGGCGGACCGTCCCTCGAGAGCCAGTGTCGTTCCCAATCTGTACAGAGCCGGAAGAAAGCCCGGGTTGATGCTCACAGTCCTGCGGTACTGCTCGAGGGCCGCGTCGCGGTGGCCTGCCATGAAGAGAAAACCCGCGAGGTTCATGTTGAGGCCGGGATCGTACGGATCGAGGTCGACCGCGGTCTGAATCGAATGCAGTGCTCGATTCCGGCTGCCGGTCATCGCGAAGGCGTCGGCGAGGGCGAGGAAGGCCAGCGGCAAGCTCCGGTGATCATCGACGACAGCCTGTAGACATCGCTTTGCTTCGCCAAACCGCCATTCGAAGAACAGTCCGATGGCGCACTGGCAGACCTGCGCGTCCGGCGATTCGGGGTCGAGGGCGAGTGCGGCGTTCAGGGCGAGCGAAGCGGCTCGACGAGCGACCTCCGGAGGCGTGATCCCGTACAGGGCGAGGAGCACGTGTGTATCGGCCAGCCCCACATGTGCCGGCGCGAATCCCGGGTCCGCCACAATCGCCTCGCGGAACAGCGAGTCGGCCGTCTTCAACGACGCGGGATCCCGCCGCGACCAGAAATGCCTGCCCTTGAGGTAAGTTTCAAAGGCCCGGGGCTGAACCCGCGAGACAGGGCGCGCGACGGCTGGACCTCGGGTCGGCTGCAACTCGGCGGCCAACCGACACGCGACGTCGTGCTGCAGTGCGGCCAGTTCCTCGAAGGAACGTTCGTAGGTCTGCGCCCAGAGGTGCCGATCCGTCGCCGCGTCAATCAGCTGGACGGTGAGGCCCATCTTCTCCCCTCTCGGCACGAGGGCCCCCTCGACCACGATGTCGATACCGGTCTCGGCGGCGAAATCACGAAGTGCCGTCCGACCGCGCTCAAACCGTGCGGCCGACGAGCTCGAGATCACGCGCAGGCTGCAGACGCGCGCGAACTCAGTGGTCAGCAGCTCCGCCATGCCCGCCGCGAGGACGTCGTGACGTTCTTCCCCCGTCAGGTTGATGAACGGCAGCACGGCCGCGGCCTGGGCGCATGACCTCACGCGCTGCAGTAGCCGGTATCCCTTCTTGGGGATCGTCTCGATTGCCAGCGGGCGGTTCCTGCGATCGCTGAATGCCTTGCGCAACGCGGCGATACACCGTGACAACGCTTCGTCGTTGACGACGGTCTCGGACCACACCGAGGCGAGAAGACGCTCGCGGGATACGACCTCGCCCGCCCGCGAGGCGAGAGCGACGAGGACCTGCATCACCCGCGGCTCGAGGTGGCGCGTCGCCGCTCCTCGGGTGATCGTCCCCGCTGCGGGATCGACGAACCACTCGCCGACGTGAAACGGCCGCTCGCCCGCCGCATCCACAGATGCGGAGTGCCGCCCCGAGCCAACTTTGTCGATCATCAGGATTCCATCAGAAGTCTATCAGGTAAGTACCTAGGAGAATCCCATCTTGAGAGCAGGGCCTGGAGACGGATCGCAGCTTCGGAATCGGTGCGCAGGAAGTCGGTTCGGCAGGGCCTTCACGGCCGACGCGCTGACGCACCAGGACAAGGGAGAAACCCATGTACCGAGCCATTCGTTTGACCGCCGCATGCCTCACTGTCGTGGTCCTGACCTTCGCCGCACCGATAATGGCGGCGTTCCCGGGAACCAATGTCTTCTTGCCGTCAGTTGGTCGAGGCCCCGGCGTCGCACCATCTCAGTGGTACACGTCGGTGTGGGTCCACAACCCGAACCCGAGTTCCGTCAACGTCACCTTCCGGCTGCTCGAACGCAACACCGCCAACCTGTCACCACGGATCTTCAACGACCTCATTCCGCCCGGCGACACACGGCTGTACGACAACGCCGTGTGGCTGATGTTCGGTGAGGAGTCATTCGGGGCGCTGCGGGTCACCTCGGACTCGAAGGTCGTCGTCGCTTCGCGCATCTACTCTCAGCCCGGAAGCGACGTGGCAGAGTCATCGGGCCAGTACTTCGCCGCGGTCCCAGCGTCTTTCGCCATCACCGCCGGGGGATCGACTGAGATTCTCGGCGTTCACCAGACGGTCCCGCACGTCGATTCCCAGTTTCGGTTCAACTTCGGCTTCGTCGAGACCTCGGGCGGCACGCTCGAGGTCCGGGTCACGATCTCGGACGAGTCCGGTCTCATGACGGACTCGAAGAACTACTCGTTGCGCCAGTACGAGGCGCGCCAGCTCGCGCTGCGCGACGAGTTTCCGGGCTTCTCGGGCGACAACTCGCGGCTGACGATCACCGCGCTTTCCGGTACCGGATCCCTGATCGCCTTCGGCTCGTGCATCGCCAACAAGAGCCAGGATCCCTCGACCGCCGAGATGCTCTATGACGAAGCTCTGCTGGCGGGGTCGAGTGGCAGCGGCTCCATCTCCGAGATCACTGCCGGTGAAGGTCTGACCGGCGGCGGAGTCACCGGAGCAGTGGCCCTCCACGTTGGCGCCGGCGACGGCATCGTGGTCACGGACGACGCGGTGGGGGTCGCCGACGGCGGCATCACCAGGTCCAAGCTGGCGGCCTCGGGCGCCAGCAGCGGCCAGGTGCTCGGAACCGACGGATCGGGGCTGATCTGGCAGGACATGGCGTTGACCCTGCCGTTCACAGCCCAGCAGGCCAGCGACGGCTACCTCGTGACCGTCGAGAACACCTCGGGTCCCGCGATCAAGGTCATCGGCAGCACCCGCCCCGCACTCGTTGCGGAAAGCTCGACGAACACGGCAGTTTACGGCAAGAGCTTCCACCAGAACTCGACCGGTGTCGTGGGCGAGGCCGGGGTCGCGGACGCCTGGGGTGTGCGGGGGATCAACCCGTTCAAGAACACCGAGGGCGTGCTCGGTGCGACCCACGGCGTCTACGGAAGGGCCGACCTGCCCGCGATGGCAGGCTTCTTCCTCGGGAACGTCCAGATCAACGGAGAGCTCACGGCTGGAGCGTTCAAGGACGGCAGCGTCGACTCTGCGGACGTCAGCTTCAACTATGCTGGCAGCGCCACCAAGGGCGGAGCTGCGTCCGCGGTCACCTGCAGCGGCTGCGTGTCGCAGAGCGATCTGGCATCCGACGCAGTGAACCTCCGCCACATCGACGCCAGCGGCGCAGCCGCCGGTACCTTCCTGTCGACCAATGGAACGTCGTTGTCGTGGCAGCTCCCTTCTGGCTTTGCCCTGCCGTACGCGGGCAGCGGCTCGGCCAGCCACCCAAACGGCCTCTTCGACATCACCAACACCGGCAGCGGGTTCGCCGTCGGAGGCCATGCCACCAGCTCAGCGGGAGTGTACGGTACCAGCAGCTCCCGCGGTGTGCACGGCGACAGCACCGGTCCCGGCGGCGTCGGGGTGCTCGGAACCGGAGCCGGTTTCGGGGTCAAGGGTCTGGCGACGGCGAGCGGCAGCGTGGGAGTCTACG
The DNA here is from genome assembly GCA_963714745.1 of uncultured Acidobacteriota bacterium. GTDB lineage: Bacteria > Acidobacteriota > Thermoanaerobaculia > Thermoanaerobaculales > Sulfomarinibacteraceae > CAVQPK01. The sequence continues at coordinate 723,976 of CAVQPK010000002.1, read as the reverse complement.
GTGAGACGACCGACGACGCCGGAGTCGGAGTGTCGGGCGCGAACACCTCGAGCAACAGCTCAGGGCACCTGGGAGGTACCCACGGCGTGTTCGGGCATGCCACAGGTTCCAACAAGGCCGGGTACTTCGACGGCGACGCACTGGTCACCGGCGACCTCCACGTCGGCGGCACCTTGACCGCCGGCGCCAAGGCCTTCCGCATCGACCACCCGCTCGCGCCCAAGGATCGTATTCTCAACCACATCAGTGTCGAGAGCTCGGAGATGTTGACGGTCTACAGCGGCAACCTGGTGCTCGGTGCCGCGGGATCTGCACGGGTCGATCTGCCGTCGTGGTTCGAGGCGCTCAACGCCGACTTCCGTTACCAGCTGACGCCGATCGGCGCACCTGCGGCGGGTCTGTATGTGGCACGTGAGATTGCCGACAACAGCTTTGTCGTGGCCGGCGGAGCACCGGGGTTGAAGGTCTCGTGGCAGGTGACCGCAGTTCGCGACGATCCGTACGCACGCACCGACCCCGTCCAGATCGAGGAGGAGAAGTCCGACGCTGAGCGCGGCCGCTACCTGCACCCACAGGCGTACCGCTGATCGCCCATGTCGAAGACGGCCGCCCCTGAAAGGGCGGCCGGTGAGGAGGGCGCCCGGGGGCTTCGATTGTCGGGGACGGAATCCTCGGCGCCACTCGACTCACGACAGAACCGGGGACGTCGGACATCGTGCCGTGTTGAGTGCCGGAGCCACACCTCTGGCGTTCCGGTGGTGCCGCGGTGTCGAGGGGTAGACCCTTGATGCCGCGACGCCGGGGGGGCCTTCATCGAGGGTCTCTACAGCCCGCACCAGCCTGGTTCCTTTGCGGTGAGCTGTGGAATCGGGGCTGACCCTGCGAGGTTGATCGGGCAGGAGGTCGGACGATGCGCCGAACCGCTCTGATCGTGACAGTCGTGCTGGTGGTTGCCGGGTTTGCGGCGGCTGCTGACGAGGAGGGGACCATGCTCGAGGCCGGAATGCCGTTTCCCGCGTTCACCCTGACGGCACAGGACGGGTCGGTCGTGTCGAGCGCCGAGCTCGCAGGCCGACCCTACCTGATCTACTACTATCCGAAGGCGGACACCCCGGGCTGCACCCGCGAGGCGTGCGAGCTGCGCGACCGCTGGACCGACATCCAGGATCTCGGGTTGGCCGTGCTCGGAGTCTCCTACGACTCCCCGAAGGACAACCGCGCCTTCGCCGAGAAGTTCCACCTCCAGTTCCGGCTGCTTTCGGACCAGGACCGCGAGCTGGCCAAGCAGGTCGGGGCGGTGCGGGCGCTGCTGCCGCTGCCGAAGCGCATCTCCTACCTGGTGGGATCTGACGGGATGGTGCTCAAGGCGTACCCGAGCGTCGACCCGAAGACCCACGCCGCCGAGGTGCTGGACGATCTCCGCCGGCTGGCGGGAGAGACGGCAGGTTGACCTCGCGGTTTCGCGACACTCGCAGCGGTTCCTCTTCCTGATTAGGCTCGTTTCCGGTGCTGCGGTTGCAGTCTTCCTCTCAAGACCACATCATGGGATCTGATGGCCGAACGTGACCCGAGGCAGGGCTTGACATGCTCTGATACTTGCGTATATTCCTAAATGGTCATTAGGTGAGGAGGAAGATCCCGATGCGCTCCGTTCCGATCCTACTCGCCCCGATCCTGATCGCGTCAACGGCCACGGCGGTCGAGCCGCTGCGCCTCGAGCAGGCCGTCGCGACGGCCCTGGCGTCGAACCCGGCACTGCAGTCCGCTCGCGCAAGGGCCGATGCCGCCGTCTCCGGGGCGCGCCAGGCCCGCGGCTTCCGCCTCCCGTCGGTCGACCTCACCGAGGCCTACACACGGACCAACAACCCTGCCGAGGTCTTCGCCCTGCAGCTCAACCAGGGCCGCTTCGACATGAACCGGTTCTTCGGCTCCGACCCCAACAGCCCGGCCTGGCTCGACACCTGGATGACGAGGATCGAGGTCACCCAGCCGGTCTACACCGGGGGCCAGCTCAGCGCCCGAATCGGTCAGGCCGAGGCGGCCTCCCGCGCCGAGCAGGCGGCCGCGGAGCATGCGCGAGAGCAGGTCGGGTTCGACACCATCCGCGCCTTCACGGATCTGGCGAAGGCTCGCGAGCTCATGCAGCTGATGCGAGAGGCCCGGTCCACCACCGCCGAGCACGTCGCGCTGGCCGAGAGCTTCGCCGGGCAGGGGCTGCTGATGCAGGCCGACGTGCTGCGCGCGCGGGTCTTCCTGGCCGAGATGGACGAGCGGGTGGCGCAGGCGGAGAACGGCTCCGAGCTCGCGGCGGCGGCACTGCTCTACGAGATGGGGGTCGATCAGGCGGCGGCGATCGAGATTGCTCCGCTTGCGCCCGCGCCGCGGGTGGCGGGAGAGCTCGGCGGCTGGCAGGTCCGCGCCCTCGACGACCGTCGCGACCTGGCCGCCGCTCGCGCGCGGCTGGAAGCGGGACGGCTCGAGGAGCGGGCGGCCGGCTCCGGCTTCAAACCGGAGGTGGCGGTGGTCGGACGCTACGACCTCTACGACGACTCCCTGCTGGGCAGCCACGGCGACTCCGGGTCGCTGATGGCGGTGGCGCGGATCAACCTCTTCCGGGGCGGCGCCGATGTCGCCCGCCTCGAGGCCGCACGCTCCACCACCGCCTCGGCCGAACGGCAGATCGCCCGGTTCGAGGACGGAATCCGGCTCGAGGTCCGCCAGGCATGGCAGCAGCTGACCACGGCGCGCGCCCGGCGCGACGCAGCGACCGCCGTCCTGGACGCCGCGCGCGAGGGGCTCAGGGTCCGCGAGCTGCGTTTCCGGCAGGGCCTCGACACCATGCTCGAGCTGCTCGACGCCGAGACCGCGCTCCGTGAGGCGGAGACCCGGGAGCTGGTCGCGCGCTACGACCTCGCGCTGGAAACCTGGCGCCTGCACTTCGCGGCGGGCGCCTCGTTGATCGACCTGTTGAACATTACGGAGGAGGAGTGATGCACGCCGTCTCCCGCACCGTCACCGTGCTCTCGGCCGCCGGCCTGATGGCCGTGATCGCCGGCTGCGGCCACGACACCGCCGAGCTGGCCCGCGCCGAACCGTCCCCGATCACCAGTCGTGTCGCAGCCGTCGAGCGGGTCACGACGCCGAAGCCGATCGTGGTCTACGGCGTGGTCCAGCCGCTCCGCCAGGCCTCCGTCTCGAGTCGGGTGACCGGGCCGGTGGTCGCGGTTCACGTCGACGCGGGTTCGACGGTGGCTGCCGGCGACCCGTTGGTGGAGATCCAGCCGCAGACCGCTGATGGCGCAGTGGCCCAGGCCGAGGGCGCCCTCGCTCAGGCTCAGGCGGCGTTTGCCCTGGCCGAGCGCAACCTGCAGCGCTACCAGGCCCTGCATGCGGAACGGGCGGTGTCCGACGTCGAGCTCGACATGGCCAGGATGCAGCACGACCAGGCCAAGGGCGCGGTGGAGCAGGCCGGCGGTGCGGTTCGGGCGGCCGCCGCGGTCGCCGAGGACGCCTCGGTCCGCGCGCCGTTTCCGGCCCGGGTGGTGGAGCGCAGCGTGGAGATCGGCGACCTGGCAGCCCCCGGCCGGCCGCTGGTGGTGCTCGAGTCACGGGAGGGAGGCAGGTTGTGGCTGATCGTGTCGGCCTCCGACCTTCCGCGGGCGGTCCAGGGCCAGCAGGTCGCGGTGACGATCGACGCCCGGCCCGACCTCGGGACGATCCAGGGTCAGGTGGACGAGATCGTTCCGTCCGCCGATCCCGCCACCCAGACCTTCACGGTCAAGGTCGCTCTGCCCGGCGTTCAGGTCGCGTCGGGCCTTCGCGGCCGGGCCTCGCTTCCTGGAGAGGCGACCGAGCGCCTGGCGGTCCCCGGTTCCGCGGTCCACCGGCGGGGCGGACTCGAGCTGGTGGTCATCCGCGGCGGCGACGGACGGGCGCGGTCGCGTGCCGTCACCACCGGCGCCGTCCTGGACGGTGACCGGGTCGAGATCCTGTCCGGGCTCGACGGGAGTGAGTCGGTGGTGCTCGATGCGCCGGCGCCGGTCGCCGACGGTACGCCGGTGGAGGTGGTTCCATGAGCGACGACACGCGCGCCGCGCCGGAGGGTGCGTCCGGTCGCCGTCGTCCGAGCCCCGAGGAGCTGGCCCTGGCGCACCGCGAGGCCCTCCGTCTGAAGATGACCCGGCGCAAGCTCGGCATCTCGGGCAGGATCGGGCGCGCCTTCATCGACTCCAAGCTGACCCCGCTGCTGATCGTCGGCTCGCTCTTGCTCGGCGCGTTCGCCATCGCCGTGACGCCGAGCGAGGAGGAGCCTCAGATCAAGGTGCCGATGATCGACGTGATGGTCGCCTCACCCGGCGCCACCGCGGACGAGGTCGAGTCCCGTGTCATCACCCCGCTCGAGAAGCTGCTCTACGAGATCGAGAACGTCCAGTACATCTACTCGATCTCGCAGCCGTCCGGTGGCCTGATCGTGGTCCGGTTCCGGGTCGGCAGCGATCCCGATCAGGCCGCGCTGCGGGTGCACGCCAAGATCGCCTCCGCCGCCGACATGATGCCGCCCGGAATGCCGCCGCCGGTGGTGAAGCCGCGCTCGATCGACGACGTGCCGGTGGTGTCCTACACCCTCTGGGGCGAGGGCCAGACCTCGACCCAGCTGCGCCGCGTGGCCGAGGAGCTGAAGGTCGAGCTCACCCGCCATCCGAGGGTCGCCCAGGTGTGGGTGATCGGGGGCCAGCGCCGGGTGGTGCGGGTGGACTTCGATCGCGAGCGCCTCGCCGCCTCGCAGGTCTCCATCCTGCAGGCCGCTCGCGCGGTCGAGGGGTTCAACTGGCGGCTACCCGCGGGCGCCGTCTCGCTCGCCGACCGCGAAGTTCTGGTCGACGTCGGCAGCTTTCTCGGCGACGCCGGCGATGTCGGCCGGGTAGTGGTCGGGATCTCCGGCGACCGCCCGGTCTATCTGGAGGACGTGGCGAGGGTGGTCGACGGGCCCGAAGAGCCCGCGAGCTACGTCTGGCTCGGGACCGGTCCGGCCGCGCCGGAGAAGGGGCTTCCGGGCGCCGGTCTCGACCAGGAGGCGGTCACCGTCGCCGTCGCCAAGAAGCCGGGCACCAACGCGGTCGAGATGGTCTCGGACCTGGACCGCGTGCTCGACGGGCTGCGCGGCACGGTGGTCCCCTCCGACGTCGAGCTGCTGAAGACCCGCGACTACGGCGCGACCGCCAAGGAAAAGTCCGACGAGCTGCTCAAGCACCTGTGGTCGGCAACGCTCGCGGTCGTGCTCTTGATGTGGGTGACCCTGTCCCGTCGCGAGGCGACCGTGACTCTGGTGGTGATTCCCGTCACCCTCGCCCTCACCCTGGCCGCGTCCTACATGTTCGGCTACACCCTCAACCGGGTCAGCCTGTTCGCGCTCGTGTTCTCGATCGGCATCCTGGTCGACGACGCGATCGTGGTGGTGGAGAACATCCACCGCCATGTCCGCATGCGGTGGGCGGAGCCGCGTCTGACCACCATCTACGCCGTCGACGAGGTCGGCAACCCGACCATCCTCGCCACCTTCGCCATCATCTCGGCCCTGCTGCCGCTGGCGTTCGTGCGCGGCCTGATGGGCCCGTACATGAGACCGATCCCGATCAACGCGTCGGCGGCGATGCTCTTCTCCCTGATGGTGGCCTTCACCATTTCGCCCTGGCTGGCCTACCGCCTGTTCCGCAAGGAGGCCAAGCAGGCCGGTGCACCGACCGGGCAGGCGCCCGATCTCGAGGGGGGTGAGAGGGAGACCTGGATCTCGCGTGCCTACGCGCGGGCGATGGCGCCGCTGATCCGCTCGTCGGGACTGCGCGTGCTCTTCCTGGCCGGGGTCGCGGGCCTGCTGCTGCTCTCGATGGCGACGTTGGCGGTCGGGTTCACGACCGTCAAGATGCTGCCGCACGACAACAAGTCGGAGCTCCAGATCGTGATCGACGCGCCCGAGGGCTTCACCCTCGAGCGGACCAACGCGGCGGCGCGCGAGATCGCGGGCGTGTTCCGCGACCTCGACGAGGTCACCGACTACCAGATCTACGTCGGGACGGCCTCCCCCTTCAACTTCAACGGCCTGGTTCGGCACTACTTCCTGCGCTCCGGCCCGAGTGTGGCCGACATCCAGGTCAACTTCGTGCACAAGGAGAAGCGGGCCGGCAAGTCACACGAGCTCGCCAAACGGGTGCGGCGGATGGTGGTGCCGGTGGCCGAGCGGCTCGGGGTGGTGGTCAAGGTCGCCGAGATTCCCCCCGGACCGCCGGTCATGTCGACCCTGGTGGGCGAGGTCTACGGGCCGACCCTCGAGGGCCGGCTCGAGGTCGCGCACAAGGTCAGGGAGATCTTCGCGACCACCGACGGCGTGGTCGACGTGGACTGGGAGGTGGAGGCGGAGGGGCCGCGGGCCGAGCTCCGGATCGACCGCGAGCAGGCGATCCGATCCGGCGTCACCCCCGAGGTGGTGGTGCGTACGCTGAGGGTCGCCCTCGCGGGCGCCGAGGTCGGTCTGCTCCACGATCCGGTCGCCCGCGAGCCGGTCCCGATCGTGCTCCGGCTCGACCGGGCGCAGCGCGCCCATCTCGACGACCTGCTGTCGATGTCGGTGCACGGCGCCGGCGGCCGCATGGTGCCCCTGGAGGAGCTGGTCGAGGTGGTCGACGACGTCCGCGAGCGCTTCCGCTACCACAAGAACCTGCAGCCGGTGACCTACGTCTACGGCGAGGTCGCCGGGGCGGTCGAAGCGCCGGTCTACGCCATCCTCGACATGGGCCGCCGGCTCGAGCAGGTGGTGACCCCGACCGGTGACCCGCTCGAGGTCATCGCCACTCACCTGCCGGAGGACTCGGACCGCTACATCATGAAGTGGGACGGCGAGTGGCACATCACCTACGAGGTCTTTCGCGACATGGGGATCGCCTTCGCGGTCGTGATGGTGCTGATCTACGTGCTGATGGTGGGCTGGTTCAAGTCGTTCGTGACGCCGGTGATCATCATGGTGCCGATTCCCCTCACCCTGGTCGGCATCCTGCCGGCTCACGGCCTGTTCGGGGTCTTCTTCACCGCCACCTCGATGATCGGGTTCATCGCGCTGGCCGGCATCATCGTGCGCAACTCGATCCTGCTGGTCGACTTCGTCAACCTCGAGCTGAAGGCCGGCGAGCCGCTCGAGCGGGCGGTCGTGAAGGCGGGCGCGGTCAGGCTGGTGCCGATCTTCCTGACCCAGCTGTCGACCATCGTCGGCAGCTCGTTCATGCTCTCCGACCCGATCTTCCAGGGCCTCGCGCTGGCGATGATCTCGGGCATCCTGGTCTCCACCGCGCTGACCCTTGGCGTGATCCCGGTCCTCTACTACATGTTCCTCAAGGCCGCGGGCGTCGAGAACGTGGTCGAGCTCGATTCCGACTGAACCGTATGCAACCGGTGGGCCGCGCCCACAGGGAGGGTGACATGACAGTCAACGAGGCGTTGCGAGCGATGGCGGGGTTCGTGGTCTTGCTGAGCCTGGCGCTGGGCACCTGGGTGCACCCCTACTGGTATCTCCTGACCGCGTTCGTGGGGCTCAACCTGCTCCAGTCGGCCTTCACGCGGTGGTGCCCGGCGATGACGATCTTCCGCAAGCTGGGCCTGCGTGAGGGTTGACGGTGGCCGCGGACACGGCGAGTCGCGAGATGAAGCTGCTGATGATCATCGTCGACAGCACGTGCAAGGAGGAGCTCGAGGTGCTGCTCAGCCGCCGCAAGGTCGACGGCTACACCGAGATCCCCGACGCTCACGGCGTAGGCAACACCGGGATCCGAATGGGCTCGGGTGCGTTTCCGAAGACCTCGTCGATCATCTTCACGGTGCTCCCCGAGGACCAGGTGCGGTCGCTCAAGGACGAGGTCGCGGCTTTCTGCGAGGCCTGCGGCAAGCGCATGACGATGTTCGTCTGGGGCGTCGAGGAGGTGGTGTGAGCGGGCTCGCCGAGCTGCTGCCGGTGCTGCTGGTCGTGGGGGCATGGGTGGTGCTCCAGTGGGTGGTCCTGCCCCGCCTCGGGGTCCCCACCTGAGCGGTCCCGAACCCCGCGGCCGGGCGCCGCGACACGGGATGCGACCCTTCGGACGAGGTGGCCGATCACGAAGGTCAGAAGCCTGGGGGCTGAGTACTCCTCACCATGAGTAGGGTGACGCACCGAGGGCGCCGATGCGCCCGCCTGCTGGCGTTTCGCGACCGAGGCGTACCCTTGCCGTACGTCGAGGGAGCGAAATGCCAGCAGGTGGGATGCAGCGGTGGCCGAATGCCAGCGTGCTCATGGCGAGGAGTACTCAGGTCGGTAGCGGCTGCAAAGCCGCACCCCATGGGGCATCCGGGTGGTCACCCGATCCCCCCTCGTCACGTTGTCAAGAGTGGGTATCCGCCCACTCGGCCGGAGCTACACCCCCTCCAGGACGTGATCGTCGTACTCGATCTCGAACCGGAGCTTGTGCTTCGCCTCCTCCTGAGCGAGCGACGCGAAGACCGCGGCGAGCGCCGGGTCGGCGGCCGCGTCGGCGAGGTCCGAGTAGAGCTTGAACGCCTTCTTCTCGGCCTCCATCGCATACCGCAGCGCCTCCGCGTAGGTCATGTTGGCGCTCGGCTCGGGGGTGACCAGGGTCTCGGCGATGCCGAGGGTCGCGATCCGTTCACCGCTCATCGCCGGCAGCTCACCCGCCTTGACCTTGAGCAGGCGCGCTTTGTGGCGACCCTCCTCGGCCGCGAACTCGAGGAAGGTCTCCCGCATCCCGGGGCGCTCCACGGTCCGGGCGAGGGAGGCGTAGAGGGCGGCCGCCTCCTCCTCGCGGGCGATGGCGAAGTCGAGGATCTCGTCGATGCTGCGGGTCTCCATCAGGCGCCTCCCGATCGGCCGATCCGGCCCTCCCGAGTGTAGCAGCGGAGGGCGGCAACCGTGGAGGGGCCGACGCCCTCCGGTGCGCCGCCGACGGTCTCGCCGCGGTGTCGAGGACCTACACTGACCACGTGGCGCTGACCCTTCGAACGCTCGCGATCGATCCTCCGGTGGTGCTCGCCCCGATGGCCGGGCTCACCGACTCCGCTTTCCGGCGGCTGGTGCGGGAGCTCGGCGGCTGCGGACTCGTGGTGACCGAGTTCGTCTCGGCCGAAGGGATCCGCCGAGGCGAGCCGTCGGCCCTCGAGATGCTCCGCATCCACGCTTCGGAGCACCCGGTCGCGGTCCAGCTCCACGGCGTCGATCCGGCGGCGATGGCAGAGGCGGTCCGGATCGCGGAGGGCGCCGGGGCGGACGTCATCGACCTCAACCTCGGCTGTCCGGCGCGGGCGATCCGGCGCTCGGGTGCCGGGGCCGCCCTGCTCGAGCACCCGGTCCGGATTGCCGCGATCGTGCGCGCGATGCGGGCCGCGACCGGCCTGCCCCTGACCGCCAAGCTGCGCTCCGGGGTGCGGACCGCGGCGCCCACCTTCCTCGAGGTGGGGCGAGCGTGCGAGCACGAAGGAGTCGACGCCCTCACGCTGCATCCGCGGGCGGCGGCACAGCAGTACGGAGGCCGGGCGGACTGGAGCCAGATCGCCGAGCTGAAGACCACGGTCTCGGTCCCGGTGATCGGCAACGGCGACGTCGTGAACGGGGACGACGCGGTGCGGATGGTGCGCGAGACCGCCTGCGACGGGGTGATGATCGGGCGGGCGGCGATCGCCGATCCGTGGCTGCTGCGGGCCGCGGCCGCGCGTCTCGCCGGAGCCGTCGCCTCGGAGCCGACCCTCGCCGATCGCCACGCGCTCGCCCACCGCCACCTCGAGCTGCTCGCCGAGACCTCAGCCGACACCGCACTCGTCCACCGGATCAAGGTCTTCCTGCGCTCCTACACCCGCGGGCTGCCGGAGGGGCGCCTGCTCCGCCGCCGGCTCTCCGAGCTCGACGACGTCGACGCCCTGCGCGCTGCGGTCGACGAGTTCTTCGCGGCCCTGGCCTGAGCGGAGAACCACGGAAGCACGGCGCGGGCTGTGCCCGCAACCCGACCTGCCGGGAGGTCGATGCGCCCAACGCCGTATCGAGGCGCGTGAGAGTCCGGGATTCGCGCGGCGGGGCGCGGGTCCTTGACCGGGTCGCGTTGCCCATGAGGCCCGACGTCGCTGCCCGTCCCCCGTCCGTCCGCCCCCCGGATGGGAACGGCGTTGGCATCCCGGATCCGGGTCCGTCAGGGTCCCGCGCGACTCGACAGTCTGGACGGAGAATGTGCTGGCTCAATTGGTCGAGGTAGGCGCCCGTCGGCTGGCCGTCAAGGGCAGGCTCGCCAAGCTCACGGCCCGGGGCCGCCCTTGACAGCCAGCCGACGGGCGCCTCGTGGGAAGGGCATGAGCCAGCACACTCCCTCGTCCCGACCTTCCCGAGCCGTCCACCGCACCCTCCCTCGGGGCCGGGCCAAGCTGGTCGCGCTGGAGGTCGCTCTCGGCCTCGCCGGCGCCATCGCCGGGCTGTCCATCCCACGCGGGCTGTTCCACCTCCGTGACCACCTCGTCAGGGCTACGGATAATGTGGCACTCAGGCTCTCCGAGGCGAGCGGACGGACCCTCGGCAATCGCCGGCAGCATCTCGAGGCGGCCTACGCGGAGGTGCAGGAGGTACAGACTGCTCTCGCTCTGATCGCGGCACGGGGGATCGAGATCCCGAATGCGATCTTCGATGTGGCCCAACGTCTCGGCGGACTGGTGTACGGCCTGCTGCGTGCCGAAGGGCGAGCCTGATCACACTTTGAATCTGAAACTTCGAGTAACAGATCGGGCGAAATGTCGTCGAGTAGGCGACAACTCGGAGGCAGGAGTAGAACAGAGAGGGCACGGAGCCCCCGCCCCTCCAAGCCGGACCCTGTGTTCCTCTGTGTCTCCGCGTCTCCGTGGTTCTCACCGCAGCCAGTGGCCGACGGCGACGCCGACGAAGGTGGCGACCGCGTAACCGAGGGTGCCGCACAGGATCGCGGGGATCACCAGCCCGTGCCAGCGGCGCGCGACCGCCATCGCGGCCGCGGTGGTCGGTCCTCCCATGTTGGCGTTGGACGCGATCACGACCTCGGCGAGATCGAGGCGCAGCAGGCGCCCCGCGAGCAGGATCACGGCCAGGTGCACCGCCAGGATGACGGCGGCGAAGACCAGCAGAGCCGGACCGACGCGCAGCACCACGCCGATGTTGGCGCTCGCCCCGATGGCTGCGAAGAAGACCTGCATCAGCAAGGTCCCGAGCTCGCGTGCTCCCGTCAACGGCGCGAGCGCGCGCGGGAACAGGGTCGCGGCGGCGACCACCAGCGCGGTCAGGACCAGGATCCCAGCCGACGGCGCACCGAGCACGTCGGCAAGTCGAAACGACACGGTGCAGGCGACGGCAGCCACGGCGAGGGCGCCCGCCATTCCGACCAGGCCCGCCGACGGGCTGGGTGGAGCTGGCGCCGCGACCGGTTCGACCCCGACGTCCTCCCGCCGGCGGTAGGAGCGGGCGAGCCAGGCCACCGACGGCAGCGCGAAGAGCACCAGGAAGTACACCGTCATCATCAGGTTGTCGGCGGCGATCCCGGCGGCCAGCAGGTCGGCGTCGCGCAGCTCGAGGGCCTCGGCGGCGGCGACGTAGTTGAGCGAGCCGCCGACGTAGGTGGCGCAGAAGACACCGGCCATCTTCCAGCCCTCGGCGCCGAGCGGGACCAGACGGAAGGCGACCGCGGTGCCGAGCACCGTTCCGACCCCGCCGGCGGCGAACGCCGCCAGGGTCGGCCCCGCCTCGCGCAGGATCCGCCGGAGGTCGGCGTCGAAGAGCAGCAGCGGGATCGCCAGCGGGACCAGGTACGACCAGACCACGTCGTAGGCGGGAGCCGAGGACGGGATCAGGCCCAGGTTGGACAGGGCGAAGGTGGTCGCGATCGCGATCACCGCGCCGGACAGCCGCGCGCCCCAGCCGGTGCGCTCCGCGGCGAGCCCGAACGCGCCGGCCGAGAGCAGCACCGCCCACAGGGCCCAGTGGTCGTCGGGAGAGATCATGTCAGGGGAGGGTAGCAGAGACCCCGTCTCCGCACATGACCGCCTGCCGCAGCAGTGCCAGGACCTTCGCGTCCCAGTCCGCACCCTTGGCGGTGTGGCTGGACAACAGCACCCCGAGCGCCCGCTCCCCGGGCAGCAGGAGCAGGAACTGGCCGCCGTAGCCGGCCGCGAGCACGGCCGCGTCCGGACCCGGAGGCAGCCACCACAGGTAGCCGTAGGCGCCGTAGCGGTCGGGCCACCCCTCCGCACGGGGCTGCCACGAGGCCCCGATCCACGCCCCGGGAACCACCTGCCTTCCCCCGGCCCGTCCCCGGTCGAGCAGCAGCCGTCCGAACGCGGCCAGGTCGGCCGCCCGCATCACGAACCCGTTGCCGCCGAACGGACGCCCCTGGGGGTCGCGCTGCCAGTCGGCCACCTCGAACCCCGCCGGGGTGAAGAGCTGCTCGTCGGCCCACCGCGGGAGGTCGCCTCCGACCGCCCGCTCGAGGGCCGCGGCAAGCAGATGGGTGCAGCCGGTCGAGTACTCGAACCGGGTTCCGGGCGGATCGAGAAGCGGCCGCTCGAGGGCGGCGCGGACCCAGTCGCGACTGCTGACCCACGCCCCGTAGGCGGGGCCGCTGGTCGACTCGAGCCCGGACGTCATGGTCAGCAGGTGGCGCACGGTGATCTCCCGCTTCGGGCCTTCCGGCACGGTCCCGGGGAGGAGTCCGGCGAGGGGCTCGTCGAGCCCAGCGAGCAGGCCGCGGTCGAGCGCGATCCCGACCAGGGCGCCGAGCACGCTCTTCGAAGCGGACTTGACGTCGTGGGGGCGCGAGGGATCTATCCCCTGAGCGGCCCGCTCGAACGCCGTGCCGTCGGCCCGCTCGACCCGCACTACCCGGACACCCGGGAGGTCGAGCAGGGCGGAGGTCGCGCGCTCGCTGCAGGGCGCCGCGGCGGACGCGGCGGACACGGCAAGAGCGGCAGCCACCAGGCACGAGATCGGCACGACGACCTCGACGCTCGCCCGCCCTCAGTCCCGGGGCTCCGGCGAGGGGTGGGCCAGCGGGCGGCCGTTGCGCTCCGGCGCCTGGGCCTCGCCGAGCTGGACGCAGCGCCGGTAGGCTGCCCACACCGCGTCCGAGAGCACGGTCCGCAGACCGCCCTTCTCGAGCTGGTAGTGGGCCGAGGCGGTGGTGCCGCCGGGCGAGGTGACCTGGTTGCGCAGCCGGGCGAGGTGCTCCGGCTCCGAGGCCGCGAACTCGACCGCGCCGCGCATCGTCTCGAGCACCAGCCGCGACGCGACCCGGCGGGAGAAGCCGAGGTGGACCCCGGCGTCGATCATCGCCTCCATGAACAGGAAGACGTAGGCGGGGCCGGTGCCCGAGAGCGCGGTCGCCATGTCGAGCTCGTTCTCGTGGCTGACGTACTCCTCCTGGCCGAGGGCGCGCAGCACGGCTCGGGCGCGCTCGCGGGCGGAGGCGTCGACCGCCCCGGTCGCGGTCCAGACCGAGATCCCGCGGCCGATCTGCGCCGGGGTGTTGGGCATCACCCGCACCACTCGCGGCGTGCCGAGGGCGCCGGCGATTCGGGAGGTCCGCGCGCCGGCCACGATGGACATCACCAGGGTCTCGGGTGCGAGGCGAGCGGCGAGGTCGCCGAAGACCTCCTCGAGCACCTGGGGCTTGACCGCCAGCACCACCAGCGAGGCGCCCTCGACCGCGGCGGCGTTCTCGGGCACGACCGTGATGTCCCACCTCGCTGCGAGCTCGGCCGCGCGGTCGGGCCGGGGATGGCTGGCCACGATCTGATCCGGGGTGACCAGCCGGTGGTGGAGCAGCCCCCTGACCATTGCTTCCCCCATCGTGCCGCAGCCGATGAACCCGATCCGGTCGTTCGCGAGCGCCATCTGACACCCTCCTCACGGGCGAAGCCAACGTTCCTGCCGCAGGTTTCGTTCCCCGCTCAGCCTTCGAGCCATGCCGGAAGGTCGGCGATCGAGTCGAGCACCGAGTCGGCCGGCTGGGTCGCGAGGTCCGATTCCCGAAATGACCCGGTGCGTACCGCGACCGCGAGACACCCGGCGGCGCGCGCTCCGGCGACGTCGGTGAGCACGTTGTCGCCGACCGCCACCACCCGCCGGTTCGGCACGCCGAGGCCGGCGATCGCGGTGGCGAAGAACTCGCGGCTGGGCTTGCCCACCAGCACGGCCTCGCGCCCGGTTGCGAACTCGAGCGCGGCGACGAAGGGTCCCGCGTCGAGCCGGGGCCCGCCGCCCGGGTTCCACCAGCGGTTCTTCTGGATCGCCACCAGCTGCGCGCCACGTTCCAGCGCCCGGAACGCGCGGTCGAGCACGGCGTAGGTCCAGGCTTCGCCGAGGTCGCCGACCACGACGTGGTCGGGGGCCTCGAGGTCGGGCTCGAAGGCCGCGAACTCCTCGTGGGTCGCTTCCGCCAGCAGCAGCATCAGCCGGCGGGCGCCGCCAGCCGCGAGCCAACTCGCCGCGGCCGCAGGTGCGGTGTGGAGCTCCTGCCGCTCGACGGCGATTCCGAGGCCGCGGAGGCGCTCGACGAGGACCCGCCGGGGGTGGCGGGTGGTGTTGGTGGTGAAGCGGAGCCCGACGCCGGCCCGGCGCAGGGTGAGGACCGCCTCGGCCGCGCCGGGCACCGCCTCGCCTCGGTGGTAGAGGGTCCCGTCGAGGTCGATCAGGCAGGCGTCGGCTCGTCTCACGCAACCTCTCAGGGCCTGACGCGCTCGAGGTCGGCCGCCTCGAGGTCGTTCCGGGCCGCATCGAATCGGTCCGGCGGCGCCTGGAGCCAGAGCAGCAGCGAGCCGCGGCGGAAGAAGAGGTGCTCGAGCCCGAGGCCGCGGGTGCGAAACCGCGGCGAGCCGCCCATGTCTGCGATCTCGAGCGGGTCGAACACCGGGCCGCCCTCGGCAAGGCGCATCGCCATCTTCATCAGGTCGGCTCGCGCGGCGTCGGCGTCCGGGTAGCGGCTCGCATAGAGCGTCACCGCGGCGCCGGCGTCGCCGTAGGTGGCGATCAAGTGCTGCGCCTCGTCGAGCGCGATCCGGTGCATCGACTCGACCTCGTTCCGCGCCTCCTCGCCGGAGGCCACGCGGGCCAGCCCGAGTCCCGCCAGGGCCCGCGGCAGGCCGTGATCAGGGGTGCCGCAGGCGGCGACCACGAGCAGGGCGAGAGCGGCACACGAGACGGGGACGGTCCGTTTCACGGGCTCCTCCGGGATCCGACAGTATGCCACGTGCCCGAGACCCGGCGCAGTCCGCGCCGGCGCGGCAGGATCTTCGCGTTCTGCCCTGACCGATCGAGGAGATCCACCATGCGCGCGAGGGTGAGGCCCGTGGTCCACTGGACGAGAACGTGACGAGGACCCATATTGAGTTCAAGTGGCCCGCTCGGCGCGGCACCGTCTGGAGTCGAGAGGCCCGCCGAGGCGAGGCAGATCCGAAGGGTCGGGGATGGTCCCCGGCCCTTCTCGCGTCTCGACACGGTGCGGGTCAGTGGTGCGGGCCCGGGTCCTGGAGCGCCGCCCTCAGCTCGGCAGCCGACCGACGCAGCCTGGCAATGGCCGTGGCGAGCGGGTGCGGCTGAACGCCCTGGGCCGGCATGGTCCGGCGGCGGTCGCCGAGCCCCGCTCCGCGAGTCGCCTTGACTCGCTCGAGCACGAAGTCACGCAGCTCGGCCGCGGTGTCGATGCCCCGGAACACGGCCTCGTGCAGGCCTGCGCCCGACCCCTCCTGGGAGTCCTCGTCGCTCGATCGTCCGCCACCCCCCGCGCTGCGGACGTGGAGGTCGGCGAGGCCGAGCAGCCGCTGCAGCGGGCCCCTGCTGACCGAGACGTTCTGCACGTTGGCAAAGGTCATCGTCTGCTCGGTGACCTTGAGCAGACCTTCGCGGATCCTCAGGCTGCGGTCTGTCACCAGATACCAACGGTGCCGTACATCAAGCCGAACGGCTGCGAGGGTGAACGGAAGCTGCGCGACGAAGCCTGCCGCGGCGAGGACCTCGATCACCTTGAACAGCCCGCTCGAGAGCAGGTCGTCGAGGGTCGCAGGGCCCAGCTGCACGCGGGCGGCGATCGCTTCAAGCCACGGCAGGCCGTGCCAGCCGAAGGTGAACACCAGTCCGAACAGCGAGCCGAGCTGGACCGCGAACCAGCGCAACAGGCGGATCCGGAGGAACGCCGGCGCCGGGTGGAAGACCCGCACCGAACCCCGGCTGCCGTCGGGTGAGGCCGGTGGCGGCGGCAGACGAAGCGCCCGCTCGACCAGCGACGTCAAGCTAGCCACCGGCCGGGCCCTCGCCGAGCCGGCCTCTGACCTCGTCGAGCGCAGCCGCGACCTCTTCGAGCGCTCGCACCAGCTCGGCCGGGGAGGCGCCCCAGCCGGGGGCACCGGCGGGCAGCTCGCGGTCGGCATCGTCGTCGGACCCGTGCATCCGGGTGTAGAGGAAGTCGCGCACCCGCTCGAACTCCAGCAGACCTTCGAGGGTCATCTCCGCCGCCGCCTTGCCGCTCGCGGTCTGGATCTGGATCCGGGCCAGACCGAGGTAGCGCTCGACGATCCCGCTCGCCAGATGGATGTCCTGGATCCGCGAGTAGGTGAGGTAGACCTCGCGGTGGAACAGCGCCCCCCAGGACATCGACACGCCGTCCTCGTCGAAGCGGTAGCGCAGGGTGTGGTAGCGGGCCAGGCGGTAGGCGAGCAGGAACGGGAATCCCGGCCCCGCCACCAGCGAGGTGATCAGGTAGTAGGTCAGCAGCCGCGGGTGGGGCCGCTCGATGGACCTGATCCAGGTCGAGCCCGCGTTGGCAGCGGTCATGTCGCGATACTACGGCAGCTGGTCCGTTGAGTCAGCATCGCGGCACGGTTCGCCGGGTGGCGGCCGACCTGGCCCGGCGGGGGTGGTGGTTGTGAGCGGGAGCGAGAGAACGGGTCGACCGCACCGAAGGGAGCGGAGGTGGCTCATGCCGAGGGGGTCGAAGAGGGAGGGGGGCGGCGTAGAGCCACCCCGCTCATCTCGGGGCGTCCTCACGGCCCATGGCCGTGAGCCGCCTTTGGCGGGATCCCGTTCGGCTCCACCAAAACGACACAGCCCGCCGTTCGGCGGGCTGATCGTCGTTTTGGTGGAGCCGAACGGGATCGAACCGTCGACCTCTTGAATGCCATTCAAGCGCTCTCCCAACTGAGCTACGGCCCCACCTGGGACGGCCTATGTACCACCGAACCGGGCGAGGTGTCAATCGGTGATAGAATCGTGCGTCCGGTGGAGGCGCACGGGGCCTGGTGGCTCCCGCGGACTTCAAATCCGTTGGGCCGGCCCGAGGAGGGTCGGTCGGAGGGTTCGATTCCCTTGCGCTTCCGCCATCTCCTTTCCTCGCGAAGGGACCGAAATGGAAGCCGACGCGGAGTTCGTTTTCAACGGGAGCCTGGCCGACACGACGCTGCCGGCGATGCTCGCGACCATCCACCGCCACGGGGTCCCCGGGGTGATGGAAGCGCACCGTGGTGAGGACACGCGGCGGATCTACTTCATCGACGGCGATGTCATCTTCGCGACCTCGACCGACCGCGAGGAGTCGCTGGGTGACTTCCTCCTCCACAAGGGCCGGATCACCCAGGCGCAGTACCGGGTGTCGACCGACGAGCTCCTGCGTTCGCCGGGGACGCGGCACGGCACGATCCTCGTCCAGATGGGCTTCCTCTCGTCCGAGGAGCTCGGCTCCGCGGTGCGAGAGCAGGTCGAGAGCATCCTCTGGAACCTCTTCAACTGGGATGACGGCGAGGTCCAGTTCAAGGTCGGGCGTTTCCGGGACGATGAGGTCTACAAGATCAAGATCCCGACCCCCCGAGCGATCCTCTCCGGCTGCAAACAGATCCGGAACGCGCGGCGGGTGACCGCACAGCTCGGCAGCCGATCGACGACCTTCGTCCGCAGTGCACGATCCGAGCGGCTCGCCTCGCTGCGGCTCGAGACCGGCGAGCAGCAGCTGCTCGACAAGATCGACGGCCGCACCACCCTGGTCGAGCTATGCGAGACCGGGCCGTTCAGCCCGGGAATCAACGCCCGGGTGCTGCTCGCGTTCGTCGAGCTCCAGCTGATCGAGCGCCAGGCGGCGAGCGGAATCAAGATCCAGGTCCGCCAGGGGTGAGCCCTGACGTCTCGCCGGATGGCCTGACGAAGGGCGCGGTCCGGCGGCGGTGAGCCGTCAGCGGATCGCGGCTCGGTCGTCGTCCCCCGACCTCGCGGTCGTGCTCGGGTAGGTCGCCACGTTCTCGAAGCCGAGCACAGAGCCGGGCTCGACGCCGTGCTTCGCGGCGACCCCAGCGGCAAGCTCGAGAAGAGCGACCGCGGGCCCCCCGGCCGAGTACCTCGGGCACGGCTCGTCCCGGCACGGCGGCGCCTCGTGGATGACCGTCACCACGGTCCCCGCCGGGTCCAGGAACACGAGGTCGAGAGCGATCCAGGTGTCGAGCATCTCGGCCATGGGAGGGACGCCGGGCGGGAGCAGGAAGATCATCCCGAGATCCTCGGGGAGCGAGGCCCGGTAGCGCAGCCCGCGCTCGAGCTCATCGCGGGCGATGGCGACCTCGAGCGCCACCCTGGTGCCATCGGGCAGCACGACCGAAGGTCGCTCGTCGCCGCTCACCCGGGTGGGGCTCGGTGTCGGTGCGACGCTCGGTTCCGGGACCGGGGCCGAGCAGGCCACAGCGAACGCCAGCGTGAGCGCGACGGTCGCGGGCAGACGGACGTTCATTCACCCTCCTCGCCGTGGCTGAGGCCGAGCTTCTCGACGTGGTAGCGAAATGCGCGGTAGGACAGCCGGAGCAGCTCGGCGGCTTGCTTCTGTTGCCCGCCGGTGCGCTCCAGGGCCTGGCGCAGGAGCGACCGGCGCATCCCGTTGAGGAACTCTTCGAGGTCGATTCCGGCCTCGGGCAGACCGACGTGGTCGACGGCTGTGTCCGCGGGCGCTCCACGCAGATGCTCCGGCAGGCTTCCCGAGGTGATGACCTCTGCCGGCTCGAGGGCGACGGTGCGTTCGATCACGTTCTCGAGCTCGCGCACGTTGCCCGGCCAGGAGTAGGCCTGCAGCACCCGGATCGCGTCCGGGGTCAGTCGCTTGACCTCGATCGAAAAGCGCTCGCAGGTCCGGATGACGAAGTGGCGGGCGAGGTCGGGGATGTCGTCGATCCGCCGTCGCAGGGGCGGCAGGTGCAGGTTGAGGACGTTGAGCCGGTAGAAGAGGTCCTCTCGGAACCTGCCGGCCTCGACGTCGGCCTGAAGGTCGCGGTTGGTCGCCGCCAGCACTCTCACGTCGATCTCGTGCTCGCGGGTCGACCCCACCGGTCGGACCCGGTGCTCCTGCAGCACCCGCAAAAGCTTCACCTGCATCGCGAGGGTGAGCTCCCCGATCTCGTCGAGAAAGAGGGTTCCGCCGCCGGCCTGGGTGAACATGCCGACGTGGTCGCGGACCGCGCCCGTGAAGGCGCCGCGCGCGTGACCGAAGAGCTCCGACTCGAGCAGACCCTCCGGAAGGGCGCCGCAGTTGACCGTCAGGAACGGGCCTCCGGCCTTGCTGGAGGCGGCGTGGATCGCCCTCGCGAGGAGCTCCTTGCCGGTGCCGCTCTCGCCGGTGATCAGCACCGTGGACGGGGTGGCGGCTACCCGCGGCAACAGCGTCAGGATCCGCTGCATCGGAGGGCTCGTGCCGACGAACTGAGGCGTTCCCGCCGGTGACTCGGCAATCTCGACCCGCTCCTGCCTGACCAGCAGCTTGGCGAGGATGAGCTTGAGGTCATCGACGTCGAAGGGCTTCGACAGGTACTCGGCAGCTCCGGCGCGGAGCGACGCGAGGGCGTGCTGGGGTGTGGTGTGGGCGGTGATGATCACGAACTTCGCGGGATGCTGGAGTCGTTGCGCCGCCTGAAGGACCTCGATGCCGGTCCCATCGGGCAGCTTGAGGTCGCACATGACGATCTCGAACGGGGACCTCTCGAGCGCCGCGATCCCGGCGGCGACGGTGTCGGCGCTCGCGACCTGGTAGCCCTCCTGCTCGAGCAGGATGGAGAGAAACTCACGGATCGACCGCTCGTCGTCGACCACCAGGATTCGCCCAGCGCTCATTGCATCTCCGCCGACAGGGGCAGCTCGATCGTGACTGTCGTGCCCTCGCCCTCGCTGCTGTCGATCTCGACGGAGCCGCCGTGCTCGTCGACCACCGAGTACACGATCGCGAGTCCGAGACCGGTTCCGCCCGGCCGCGAGGTGACGAAGGGCTCGAACGCACGGCGCCGGACCTCTTCGGACATCCCGACCCCGGTGTCGGACCAGGTGAGGAGGGCGTGTCCGCCGCGGCGGACGGCCGCGATGTCGAGCCGGCCACCTTCGGGCATCGCCTCGAGGGCGTTGCGCGACAGGTTCCAGAACACCTGGCGCAGCCGGTTGGAGTCGCCGAGCACGACCAGCTTGCGGGGCGCGTTCAGCTCGAGCTGGTGGCCGGGCCGGACCTCGGACGAACGCTGCAGCAGGTCGACGCAATCGCGCAGCAGGGCCGCCAGGTCGCAGGGCTGCCGGGTCGCATCACGGGGCCGCGCATAGTCGAGGAACTGGTCGAGGATCCCGGACAGCCGCCTCGACTCGTCGACGATGATGTCGAGCAGGCGTCGCCCGCCCGCCGCCGACGGTGCGCGGCCCGAGGCCAGAACCTGCGCCGAGCCCGAGATCGAGGCCAGCGGGTTCTTGATCTCGTGGGCCATGCGGGCAGCCATCTCGCCGACCGCGGCCATTCGTTCCTTCATGCGTCGCGCCTCGTCCTCGGTCTCGAGCTCCGACAGGTCCTGAAAGTTGACCACGTGCCCGACCGAGACTCCGCCCTCGTCGTCGAGCGGACCGACGGACATGCCGAGCCGAATCTCGGTGCCGTGGAGTCGTGCCTCGAGCCGTGTGACCGGCCGGGCGCTTGCTGCCTGCCTGAGCTTCGACCACGAGCCCTCGGACAACGGAATCACCTCGTCGATCCTCCTCCCGGTGACGCTGTCTGCGTCCAACACCCCCAGGATCCGGGCTCCGGTCGGGTTGAGGTGCAGGATCTTGCCCTCCCGGTCGATGGCGGCGATCCCGGCGCTCATCGAGCGCACGACGTGGTCGGTGAGGGCGGCGAACTGGCTGACCCGCTCCTGCTCCTCCTCGAGCCGCGAGTGGGCTGTCCGGGCCGATTCCGCGAGATAGGAGACGAGCAGCGCCACCAAGATGAAGCCGACGACGTGAATCAGCAGCTGGTAGAAGATCCGCGAGGTCGGCAGCACGAGGCGCGTTCCGACCAGGTTGGGTGGGATCGGGATCACCTCGAAGACCATCAGGTCGACCAGCAGGCCGTAGACCACCGCCGACAGCCCGGCGAACAGGAACGCGCCGCGGCGGAGGAAAAGCGCCGCGACCACGATCACGGTGAGGTAAAGGAACGAGAACGGGGAGTAGATCCCTCCGGTAACGTAGACCACCGCGGTGACGATCACGATGTCGCCGAGCAGCTGCAGCAGCACCTGGAGGTCGGGACGTACGGCCCGCAGGTGAAGCACCAGCCAAATCAGCGACAGGCCGTAGGTCGACAGGAACACACCGTAGAGGGCGGCAAGCGGCAGGATCATCCGGGTGGCGACCTGGATGATCAGCACACCGAGAAACAGGGTCGAGACCACGATCAGGCGGACTGCGATCAGGGACCGCAGCGAGCGCTGGGTGGGAGAGTGAAGCGGCGGGGCCACAGCCCCGCCGCTTCGGGAAGAGGCTGCGCCCCAGCCCTTCGGCATCACCCGATCTGGCTGATCAGGGTGAACATCGGCAGGTACATCGCGATCACGATGGTGCCGATGATGACGCCGAGGAAGGAGATCATGATCGGCTCGATCAGCGTCATCAGGCCTTCGACCGCGCCGCATCGACCTCGTCCTCGTAGAAGTCCGCGATCTTGGACAGCATGGTGTCCATCGCGCCGGTCTGCTCACCGACGCCGATCATCTGGCACGACCATCGGCGGGAACTGCTCGGTCTTGGCCAGCGGCTCGGCGATGGTCTTGCCTTCCTCGACCTCCTTGCGTACCTGCAGGATCGCGTCCTCGAATGACCGCGTTGCCGGACGTCCGGGCGGTGATCTCGAGCGACTCCAGGATCGCCACGCCGGAGGAGAGCAGGGTGCCGAGCGTGCGGCAGAATCGGGCGACCGCGATCTTGCGCAGCAGCAGGCCGAGGACCGGGATCCGCAGCAGCACCTTGTCGAGTCCGATAGCGGCCGTTCTCGGTCTTGTGGTACTGGAAGTAGGCGAAGATCGACGCGCCGACCAGGAGCATGATCAGCCACCAGAAGCGGCCGATGAAGTTCGACAGTGCGACGATCAGCTGGGTGAGGAACGGCAAGCTGTCCGCCGAGGCCCTCGAACAGGGTGGCGAAGATCGGGATCACCTTCCACAGGATGATGTAGACCACGATGATGGCGATCGAGATCACCGCCACCGGGTAGACCAGCGCCGAGCGCACCTGCGCCTTGAGCTTGACGATCTTCTCGATGTAGTTGGCGAGCCGCTGGAGGATGGTGTCGAGGATACCGCCGGCCTCGCCGGCAGCGACCATGTTGACGTAGAGGTCGTCGAAGGCCTTCGGGTGCTTGCGCATCGCCTCGGCGAGCGTCGAACCGGACTCGACGTCCTGCCGCACCTGCAGAATGACCTTCTGGAAGCCCTTGTTGCTCCTGCTGCTGGCCGAGGATCTCGAGGCACTGCACGAGAGGCAGGCCGGCGTCGATCATCACCGAGAACTGGCGGGTGAAGATCGCGATGTCCTTCTCGCTGAATTCCCCCGCCGAGCTTGCGGCAGCGCGATCTCCTTGCCCTTCTCCTTGACGGTGGTGACGACGATCTGCTGCCGGCGCAGAGCGGCGATCACGGCCTCCTTGCTGTCGGCGACGAGCACGCCGGACTGGGCGGTGCCGTTGCGGTCGCGCCCCTTCCACTCGATAGTCTGGGCATGGATCACGACCTCCTTGTCTGCTGCTGCCGCATCTCCGCGGTCGCGGCCGCGGTCCCCGACGCCGCGATTGATCATGTCCTGGAGCTCGTCCGGGTGCGAGCTGTGACCGATCGCGATCTGGAGCGTGATCATCCGGCGGTGGTACGAGGGTGGCCAGCGACTGGTTGAAGGTCTGCATCCCGTGCTTGAGCTGACCCGCCTGCATCGTCGAGTAGATCTGGTGGATCTTGTCCTCGCGGATCAGGTTGCGGATCGCCGAGTTGGGAATCAGGATCTCCATCGCCAGGACCCGGCCCTTGCCCGCGGCCCTGGGCAGCAGGGTCTGGCAGATGATCCCCTCGAGCACGAAGCAGAGCTGGGCGCGGATCTGCGACTGCTGGTGCGCCGGGAAGACGTCGATGATGCGGTTGATCGTCTGGGCCGCCGAGTTGGTGTGCAGCGTCGCGAAGGTCAGGTGGCCGGTCTCGGCGATGCGCAGCGCCGACTCGATCGTCTCCAGGTCGCGCATCTCGCCGATCAGCACCACGTCGGGGTCCTCGCGCAGCACCGAGCGCAGCGCGTTGGGGAAGGAGTGGGTGTCGGAGTGCAGCTCGCGCTGGTTGACCAGAGCCTTCTTGTGGGAGTGCAGGTACTCGATCGGATCCTCGATGGTGACGATGTGCAGCGCGTTGCTCGCGGTTGACCTTGTCGAGCATCGCCGCCAGCGTGGTCGACTTGCCGGAGCCGGTGGGGCCGGTGACCAGGACCAGGCCGCGCGGCTTGTCGCACAGCGACTCCACCACCGGCGGCAGCCCGAGCTCCCGGAAGCCGAGGATCTCGCAGGGAATCCGGCGGAAGGCGCCGGCCACCGCGCCGCGCTGGAGGAAGACGTTGGCGCGGAAGCGGGCCAGGCCCTTGACGCCGAACGAGAGGTCGAGCTCGAGGTTCTCCTCGAAGCGGTGCTTCTGCGCGTCGGTCAGCACGAGTAGATGAGCTTCTTGGTGTCGACGGCGGTCAGCGGCGGCAGGTTGCAGGGGAACCAGCATGCCGTCGATGCGGATCAGCGGCGGCGAGTTGGTGGTGACGTGGAGGTCGGTGCCGCCCCTGTTCGACCAGGGTCTTCAGCAGCTGGTGCGTAGAGCTCGACCGACCATTGACGGCTCTCCCCTTCGACTCCGTCCTACAGGACCGTCTCGCGGACGACCTCCTCGATCGATGGTGATGCCGTCGCGGATCTTCTGCAGGCCCGACTGCCGCAGGGTGATCATACCCTCCTCGACCGCCTTGCGTCGCAGCTCGATCGCCGAGGCGCCGGAGAGGATCAGCTCGCGGATCTCCTCGGTGATCTCCATCACCTCGAACAGACCGACGCGCCCCTTGTAGCCGCGGTTGTTGCAGACGTCACAGCCCCGTCCCTTGTACAGCTGGACGTGCGGCGCCTCCTCCTCCGAGAAGCCGACGTCGAGCAGGGCCTGCAGCGGGACGTCGTCGACCTCCTTGCACTTCTGGCAGACGCGGCGGACCAGGCGCTGGGCGCAGATCAGGTTGACCGAGGTCGCCACCAGGAACGGCTCGATCCCCATGTTCATCAGCCGGTTGATCGGTCGACGGCGCGTCGTTGGTGTGCAGCGTCGACAGCACGAGGTGGCCGGTCAGCGCCGCCTTGACCGCGATCTCGGCGGTCTCGAAGTCGCGGATCTCGCCGACCAGCACGATGTTCGGGTCCTGGCGCAGGAAGGCGCGCAGGGCGGCGGCGAAGTTGAGCCCGATCGACTCCTTCATCTGCACCTGGTTGATGCCCGGCAGTTGAACTCGACCGGGTCCTCGGCGGTCATGATGTTGGTCTCCGGGGTGTTGATCCGGGTCATGCGCGGAGTACAGCGTGTTGGTCTTGCCCGAGCCGGTCGGTCCGGTCACCAGGACCATGCCGTAGGGCTTGAAGATCGCCTCCTCGAACTCGCTTGAGGCTCGGCTTCTCGAAGCCGAGCTTGGTCATGTCGAGCATCAGGTTGTCCTTGTCGAGCAGCCGCAGCACGATCTTCTCGCCGAGCAGGGTCGGGCAGGGTCGAGACGCGGTAGTCGAGCTCCTTGAGCTTGCCCTGGAGCTTCATCTTGATCTTGATGCGGCCGTCCTGGGGCAGTCGCTTCTCGGCGATGTCGAGCTTCGCCAGGATCTTGATGCGGGAGGTGATCGCGTCCTTGAGCTTCATCGGCGGGTTCATGATCTCGTACAGCACGCCGTCGATGCGGAAGCGGCACGCGGAAGTCCTTCTCGTAGGGCTCGATGTGGATGTCCGAGGCGCTCCGCTTGATCGCGTCGGTGAGGATGATGTTGACGAGCCGGACGACCGGCGCCTCGTCGGTCGCCGCCTCGAGCGTCGGCGACGTCGATCTCCTCGTCCTCCTCGAGCACCTCGAGGGAGGCCTCGTCGACGGTGGACAGGTCCTCCATGACCTTCTTGAGCTCGAGGGCGTGGGAGGTGCCGTAGTACTTGTCGATCGCCTCGCGGAGCGCCTCCTCGGACGGCCACCACCGGCTCGACGCTGTAGCCGGTGATGAACGTGATGTCGTCCATCGCGAACACGTTGGTCGGGTCGGCCATCGCGACGGTCAGCGTCGCGCCGGTCTTGGAGACCGGAATGAACTGGTACTTGCGCGCGACATCGGCCGGGATCAGCCTGATGATCGACTCGTCGATGTCGAAGTGGCGTGAGGTTGATCGACGGGACGCCGTACTGCTGCGAGAGGCAGTCGAGGATATCCTCCTCCGACACGTGACCCAGGCGCACCAAGTGCTCACCGAGCCGGCCGCCCAGTTGCTTCTGCTCTTCCAGGGCCTTGTCGAGCTGGCCCTGGTGATGAGCTTCGCCTTGACAAGGAGTTCTCCGAGCTTGAGTGCCATCAGCGAACCATCCGATCGAGAACGCGACTCGGGCCGAGTGTACCACGCGTCCACAGTTTTCCCGTGGCGGAAAGGGCCGCGTTCGTCGCGGCCATCGCACCACGTAATCTGGCGCCAAAGCGGGACCACAATCGTGTCTGACTTCGGGTGCTCAACGGCGGGCTCTTTCCACTCGCGACAGCAGCTCCCTGAGCGCGCCGCCGATCTCGTCCGCCGAGGGTGTCCGCACCCGCCGGGCGGCGGCCGATCCGGTGGCCGTTGGACCCCGATCTCGCACCGCCGAAATCGTGCCGACCGTCCGTCCGAGAGGGCCGTTACGGGCCGGGCTGCTGGCGAGGTGCACGGCCAGGGTCGGGATCCCGAGGCTGGCCGCGAGGTGGACCGGCCCGGTGTCGCCGCCGACCGCCAGCGAGGCTCCAGCGAGCAGGCCGGCGAGCTCCAACAGGTCGGTCGGAGGCGCGAGGCGCGCCGATCCACCGGCCGCCGCGACCACCGCTGCGGCGCGTTCGCGCTCTCCGGGACCCCAGGCGACGACCGGCTCGAGGCCCTCTTCCGCCAGCACGATGGCGACCTCGGCGAGAGTTTCGACAGCGAGGACTTTGGCCGGCCGTCCAGCTCCTGGGAGGACCACCGCGTAGGGCGCCCGCCAGGGTCCGTCCACGTGCCTCGCGGCCTGAGCCAGCCACGATCCGTCCGGAGCGGGCAGAACCGGCGGCGGCTCGAGCCCGACCGCGCGCAGCAGCTCGAGGTTGGTGGCAACCACGTGCGGATGGCGCGAGCCCGCCACGACCCGGGTGTAGGCCAGGCCCGCGAGCCGTTCGCGCCGCCACGGCCGCGCGAGGCCGATCCGCACCGGGGCCCCGCTGGACCAAGCGACCACCGCCGACTTGAGCAGCCCCTGAGGATCCAGTGCGACCTCGGGGTGTAGCTGGCGCAGCTGCTCGCGCGCTGCCGCCAGCTCCCGCCGGGTTCGCGCCGAAAACGGTCGCCGGCGCCATCGTCGGGTTGCGATACCGACCACCGAGTCAACCGCCGGATGGCCTTCGACCAGAGGCTTCAGGGGTTCCTCAACCACCCAGGTGAGGTGGAGGTCGGCTCGGCCCGCGCGCAGCGCCGCGGCGAGCGGCCAGGTGTGCACCACGTCGCCGAGGGCGGACAGCCGGACCACCAGGACCCTCATTCCCGGAAACGCGAGAGGACAGCGGCGATGACGTCCGAGGTGGCGTGGTCCTTGGGGTCGCCGCAGATCGCCGTTCGGCCGCCGAAGGCGGCGACGACGTCCCGCTCCGGCACGGTGGCCTCTGTGTAATCGGTGCCCTTGGCGTGCACCGAGGGTTGCAGCGCCTGCAACACCGGCGCCACGGTGGTCGAGTCGAACAGCACGATCCGGTCGACCATCCACAGGTGCGAGAGGATCTCGACCCGCTCCGCGGCCGGCAGGATCGGGCGCCGCGGCCCCTTCGACTCCTGGACCGAACGGTCGCTGTTGACCGCCACCACCAGCCGGTCGCCGAGGGCCCGGGCCGCCTCGAGGTAGCGCACGTGGCCGACGTGGAGAAGGTCGAAGGCGCCGTTGCCAAGCACCACGACCAGCCCCTCCCGGCGCCAGCCAGCACACTCCTGGGCCAGCTCCTCGAGGCTTCTGAGCTTGGCGGCCCGCGCGGTCACGGGATCTCCGGAGGCGCCTGCTGCACCGCTCGAGCGAGCTCCTCGCGGGACACGGTGGCAGTGCCGAGCTTCATGACCACGATCCCGCCCCCGACGTTGGCCAACACGGCGGCCTCCCGTGGGTCTGCGCCAGCGGCCAGCGCAGCCGTCAGCACGGCGAGCACGGTGTCGCCCGCGCCGGTCACGTCCGCGACCTCGTCGGTTCCCCAGACCGGGACGTGGAGCGGCGGTCCGGTCTGGTCGACCAGGGTCATCCCGCGGTTGCCCCGGGTGGCGAGCAGGAACCGCGCCCCGAGGCGTGTTCGGAGGTCTTCGGCGGCTCGCGCCACATCGTCGTCGCGGAGCAGCCGCCGACCCGCGCAGGCCTCGAGCTCCTGCAGGTTGGGGGTGGCCCCGTCGACCCCGACGAAGTCAGCGAGCCGATAGCGGGAGTCCACGCAGACGCGACATGGCGCCGGACCCGCCGAGGTCAGCGTCCGTGCCAGGTCGGGGCGGACGGTGCCGTAGCCGTAGTCCGAAACCGCGACCGCTCCGGCGTGGGCGGAGGCCTGCCGGAGGGCGGCCGCCACTGCGTCGCGCCAGGGACCGTCGGCAGGAAGCTCGTCCTCGACGTCGTAGCGCGCGACCTGGTGCTTCAGGGACGAGCCACCACCGCCGAGGATGCGGACCTTGGTCGGGGTGCGAAAACCCGGCACGGTGACGATGTGCGAGGTGTCGATTCCGCGACTCGCCAGCAGCGTCACCAGGGTGTGGCCGGCCTCGTCGTCGCCGACCGCCGCCACCGGGATCGTCCGCACTCCGAGCGTCGCGAGGTTGGCGAGCGCGTTGGCGCCGCCGCCGGGCAGATCCTGCTGACCCTCGAAGCGGAGGATGATCACCGGCGCTTCCCGCGAGATCCGCTTGGGCGTGCCGAGGATGAAGCGGTCGAGCACCAGGTCGCCGTAGAGCAGGACCGAGGACGAAGGCATCCGGTCGATGATCTCGAGCAGTCGGTCGCAGCTGGTCACGCGCGCAGTGTACAACTGCGCTTCGCGGAGGTCCCGGCGTCCCCGCCAACTCGGCGGCGACCGGAGGAGGCGCCGCCGCAGTCTATACTGGCCCGAATGGTTGACGCGGGCTTCGCTCCCCTCCTGCGCTGGGACGGTCTGCACCTGGTGCTCGATTTGCCCCTGCTCGAACGGCACCTCGGCCGGCGTCTGGCTCGCTCCGGTCGGCTCCAGGGTCTGCGGCTGGTCGGTGCCGGCGACGCCTTGGGGCTCGCGGCGGTGGTGCCGTGGCGTGGAATGCGGATCCCGGTGGCGGTCGAGCTCGCCGAGATCCGGCTCCGGCACCGTCGGCTGGGGTTCAGGATCCGACGCCCGCGGGTGCTCGGCGGAGTCCGGCTGCCGCGCGGCGCGGTCGATCGCATCCTGGCGTCGTTCGCGTCCGAGAGCGTGCACGTCGTGCCCGGCGAGGGCATCGTGGTCATCGATCTGACGCGGTGGATCCCTCCCGCCCTGGCAGTGGGCGTGGTGACCGTCCAGGCACTCGGGGACGCAGTCCACCTCTGGCTCGGGCCGGGGTGGCTCGAGGACCTGCCGGCAGCGCGGCCGCCGGCCCTTCCGCCGGGTGCACCGATCGCTTGACAGGCAGCACCCGCTCGAGTAAAGTCTGCCTCCCCTGTGCCCACAGGGAGCCTCGGCGAGGGGTTGAAAACGATGAGGACCTACGTACCGAAGGACGGGGAGATCACGCACGACTGGTTGGTCGTCGATGCGGCCGAGCAGGTGCTCGGGCGGCTCGCGACCGAGGTCGCCCGATTGCTGCGTGGCAAGCACAAGCCGGTGTTCACACCCTATCTGGACACCGGCGACTTACGTGGTGGTCGTCAACTCGGCGCGGGTCAGGCTGACCGGCCGCAAGGCGACCGAGAAGATGTACTACCGGACGTCGGGACGCCCCGGCGGGCTCAAGGCCGAGTCCGCACGCGAGCGCTTCGAGAAGTACCCCGAACGCATCATCCGTGCTGCGGTGTGGGGGATGCTGCCGAAGAACCGACTTGGACGGAAGCTGCTGAAGAAGCTCAAGGTCTACCGCGGCGGTGAGCACCCGCACGAGGCCCAGCAGCCGAAGGCCTACCCGCTCAAGGGCTGAAGGGGAGAGCGTCGTGGCTGAGATCCAGTACTACGGCACCGGTCGCCGCAAGACCGCGGTGGCGCGGGTCTACCTGCGGCCCGGCAGCGGCAGCATCATGGTCAACCGGCGGGCGTTCGACGAGTACTTCCCGAACGAAGTGCTCAAGATGGTCATTCGCCAGCCGCTGCTGCTGACCGAGACCGCCGACAAGTTCGACATTCTGGTCAACGTGGACGGGGGCGGCTCCGCGGGTCAGGCCGGCGCGATCCGCCACGGCATCGCCCGTGCGCTGCTGGAGTACAACGCCGAGCTTCGGCCGCGGCTCAAGTCAGCCGGGCTTCCTGACCCGCGACGCTCGCCAGGTGGAGCGCAAGAAGTACGGTCAGCCCAAGGCGCGCAAGCGCTTCCAGTTCTCGAAGCGGTAAGGGAGAGACCCGTGGCGACTATCCAGATGAAGGAGCTGCTCGAGGCCGGTGTCCACTTCGGGCACCAGACCCGGCGCTGGAACCCGAAGATGAAGCCCTACATCTTCGGCAAGCGCAACGGCATCCACATCGTCGACCTGCAGAAGACCCTGCAGCACTTCGACGAGGCGGCCGAGTTCGTGCGCGATCTCGCGGCCAACGGCCGCAACATCCTGTTCGTCGGCACCAAGCGCCAGGCCCAGGAGGCGATCCGCGAGGAGGCCTCGCGTTGCGGCATGTTCTTCATGAACCACCGCTGGTTGGGCGGGACGATGACGAACTTCCGCACCATCCGCCGATCGATCGAGCGCTTCAAGGAGATCGAGACGACCCTCTCGGCCGAGGAGTCGCATCTCACCAAGAAGGAGCGCATCCGGCTCGACCGCCAGCGCCGCAAGATGGAGCGCGCGCTGGGCGGCATCAGGAGATGGAAGAGCTGCCGGACGCGCTGTTCGTGATCGACACCGTGCACGAGCACATCGCGATCGCGGAGGCCAATCGCCTCGGCATCCCGGTGGTGGCGATCGTCGACACCAACTGCGACCCGGAGGAGGTCGACTTCCCGATTCCGGGCAACGACGACGCGATCCGTGCGATCCGGCTGTTCACCTCCCGGATCGCCGACAACGTGCTCGAGGGGCTCAATCTCGCCGACGAGCGGTTCATCGGCGGCGAGGCCGGCGGCGACTCCGCGACGGCGGTCGAGGAGAAGGCCCCCGAGGCGGCTGCGGCAGCGGCCGACGCCGCCTCTCCCGAGCCCGTCGCCGAGGAAACGCGTCCCGCCGCCAAGCGCGAGCCGAAGGTGGTGGCGGGCTCCGCCGCCCAGCAGCTGCTCGACGACGACGAGACGCTCGACGAAGGCGAGGCCGAGGCCGAGCCGGAATCGGAACCGGAGCCCGAAGACGAGCCGACGGCCTAGGCTGCGTCCGCTCGCGAGCTGATCACGGGGCCAGGAGCGCATCGCACCTGGCCCCGATGTTTCGAATGAGAGGTGAGATCATGACGATCACGGCAGCCGCGGTGAAGGAGCTGCGTGAGCGCACCGGCGCCGGCATGATGGACTGCAAGAGAGCCCTGACCGAGACCGGAGGCAACCTCGACGAGGCGATCAAGGTGCTCAGGACCAAGGGTCTCGCGGCAGCGGCCAAGAAGGCCCACCGGACCGCCAGCGAGGGTCTGGTGGTGGTGGTCGGCGACCAGACGACCATGGTGGCGCTCGAGCTCAACTGCGAGACCGACTTCGTGGCCCGCAACCCGGAGTTCCAGGGTTTCGCCCGCGCCCTCGCAGCGCAGGCGCTCGCGGAAGGTCTGGCAGACGTCGAGTCGCTCAAGTCGCGCCCCTTCTCCGGTGATCCCGAGCACACCGTCGAGCAGGCCATCTCGCAGCGGATCGCGACCATCGGCGAGAACATCGTGCTGTCGCGGGTCGCTCTGACGAAGGCCGCCAGCGGGAACCGCCTCGGGTCGTACGTCCACATGGGCGGCAAGATCGGGGTCGTGGTCGAGGGCACCTCGGCGGTCCCGGGTGACGCCCTCCACGACGTGGCCATGCACGTCGCCGCCGCCGAGCCGCGGTTCGCGAGCCGGGCGGAGGTCACCGAGGACGTGCTCGCCGCCGAGAAGGAGATCGCGCTCAAGCAGACCCTCGCGCAGGGCAAGCCGGAGCACATCGCCGAGCGGATCGTGACCGGAAAGATGGAGAAGTTCTTCGAGCAGTCGGTGCTGCTCGAGCAGCCGTTCGCCAAGGACCCGAGCCTGTCGGTCGCGAAGTTCCTCGAAAGCGCCGGCGGCGACGGTGCCACCGTGGTCGGCTTCGTACGCTTCAAGCTCGGCGAGGGCAGCGGCGAGTAGCGGCCGATGGCGTCAACCGAGCGCCGTTACCGGAGGATCCTCATCAAGCTCTCCGGAGAGGCCCTGATGGGGTCCCAGGCGTTCGGCATCGCTCCGGCCGTGGTCCGGACTCTCGCCGAGGAGCTCGCCAGCGTGCACGGCCTCGGGGTCGAGACCGCGGTGGTGGTCGGCGGTGGCAACATCATCCGCGGCGTGTCGGCCCATGAGCAGGGGATCGGCCGCATCACCGGCGACTCGATGGGCATGCTCGCGACGGTGATCAATGCACTGGCGCTGTCCTCGGCGATCGAAAAGCTCGGCATCCCGACCCGGGTCCAGACCGCGATCGAGATGCACCAGGTGGCGGAGCCGTTCATCCGCCGCCGCGCCATCCGTCACCTCGAGAAGGGCCGCATGGTCCTGTTCGCGGGAGGCACCGGCAACCCCTTCTTCACCACCGACTCGGCGGCGGCCCTGCGGGCCAACGAGATCCACGCCGAGATCGTGATCAAGGGGACCAAGGTGGACGGCGTCTACACCGCCGACCCGGTCAAGGACCCGGCCGCCCAGCTGATGCCGCGACTGAGCTATCGGGAGGTGCTCAAGCGCGGCCTGAAGGTGATGGACGCGGCCGCGATTTCGCTCTGCATGGAAACCGGCATCCCGTTGCAGATCTTCAACATCCAGACTCCCGGTCTGCTCCGCAGGGCGGTGACCGGGGAGCCGGTGGGTTCGTGGATCGGGCCCGAGGAGGACGCATGAAGGAGCTGCTCAAGGACGTCGAGCGTCGGATGTCAGGGGCTGTCGAATCATTGCGGGGCGAGCTCGCCGGGCTGCGAACCGGACGCGCTTCGCTGGCGATCCTCGACGGCGTCATGGTGGACTACTACGGCACGCCGTCGCCGCTCACTCAGGTGGCCTCGCTGTCCGTGCCCGAGCCGACGACGATCGTGATCGCGCCCTGGGAGGGCCGGCTGATCGCGGACATCGAGCGCGCCATCCTGAAGTCCAACCTCGGCCTCAACCCGACCAACGACGGCAAGGCGATTCGGCTCCACATCCCGGCCCTGACCGAGGAGCGCCGGCGCGAGCTGGTGAAGGTCGCCCACGGTTATGCCGAGCAGACCCGGAACTCGATCCGCCAGATCCGTCGCGACGGCAACGACAAGCTGAAGCGGATGGAGAAGGCGAAGGAGATCTCCGAAGACGACATGCACGGCGGCGAGAAGGACGTGCAGAAGCTCACCGATGCGTACGTGGGCAAGGTGAACGACATCGTCGCGGCAAAGGAGAAGGAGATCCTCGAGCAGTGAGCCGGCGCGCGGCGGACGGCGCCGCCGCGGCCGCGGGTCCTCGACTCGGTTCAGGCCCTTCTTCGGAACCGACGCCCGGGTCGTGGTGTCGTTGTTGGGCGGAGGTCCGCCGGCGGGGCCCGACCCTGCCAGCGGCCCGGTCACCGGCCGGGAAGAGGGGACTGTCGCGAGCATGACTGCGGTGATGGTCTGCGTCGGCGCCGGCCGGGGAGAACGCTTCGGAGGCGACAAGCTCGCGGCGGACCTCGGTGGACGTTCCGTGCTGGAGACGTCGTTGGCGGCCCTGAAGGCGGCCTTTCCCGACACCCCGATGGTGGTGGTACTCCCCCCGAGCCGGAGCCGTGAGTGGCGGCTGCGGCTGCGTCGGTCGTTCCCCGAGGTCGGTTGCGTCGTCGGGGGAGACCGCCGTCAGGACTCGGTGAGGAAGGGCGTGGCCGCCGTCGCCGGCGCGGAGGTGGTCGCAATCCACGACGCCGCCCGGCCGCTGGTCGCACCGGAGGACGTTCGCCGGGTTGTCGCGGCGGTCGCCACGGCGGACGGAGCGGTGCTCGTCGGT
This sequence comes from uncultured Acidobacteriota bacterium, assembly GCA_963714745.1. Classification (GTDB taxonomy): domain Bacteria; phylum Acidobacteriota; class Thermoanaerobaculia; order Thermoanaerobaculales; family Sulfomarinibacteraceae; genus CAVQPK01. The sequence goes on along the minus strand of CAVQPK010000002.1, from coordinate 690,088 downwards.
CGGATCGCAGACACGGTCAAGCAGGTCGACGGCGCCGGCCGAGTCGTGTCGACCCTCGACCGCGACCGGCTGCGGGCCGCCCAGACCCCGCAGGCGTTCCGGCGCGAAGGGCTGGAGCGGGCGTGGCGGGAGTGCGACCTCGCGCGGGAGTGGACCGACGAGGCTGCAATGCTCGAAGCCTGCGGGTTGGAGGTGGTGACCGTGGAGGCCCGACGTCCGAACCCGAAGATCACGACGCCGGCGGACCTGACGCTGGCCGTGGGCCTGATGGAGGTGTGGCGTTGACCCGGATCCGGGTCGGTCAGGGGGTCGACGTCCACCGCTTCCGATCGGGTCGACCGCTGCGGCTGTGCGGTCTGACCCTACCGGGCGAGGTCGGGCTGGAAGGACACTCGGACGCCGACGTCGCGCTCCACGCGGTTGCCGATGCGCTCCTCGGTGCGGTCGGTGCGGGCGACATCGGGGACCACTTCCCGCCCGGAGACCCTCGCTGGCGCGACGCGGACTCGACCGATCTGCTGGCGCGGGTTCTCGAGCTGGTACGGGCTCGCGGCTGGGCTCCGGCGAGCTGCGACCTCACCCTGATCGGGGAGCGGCCGCGGGTTGCGCCGCACCGGGCTGCGATGCGGGCCGAGCTGGCCGCGCGGCTGGGCCTCCCGGAGGACGCGGTGAACGTGAAAGCGACCACCACGGAGGGGCTCGGTTTCGCCGGACGCCGCGAGGGTCTGGTGGCGCTTGCAGTGGCGCTGGTGGAGGAGCGGACCGATGACTGAGAATGGCTGGCTGGTCGGCCATCACGCGGTGGCGGCGGCCCTGGCCGAAGGCCGGTCCGCCGATCTGCTGTGCCTGCTCGAAGGGCGCCGCGACCGGCGCGTCCGGGAGCTGCTGGCAGCCGCTCGGAAACGGGGGCTGCCGGTCAAGTTCGTCAACCGGGCGCGGCTCGACGAGGTGGCCGGTGGTGTGCCGCACAACGGCTGCGCGCTGCGCGCGGCGCCGATCGGGTGGGCGGAGCTCGAGTCCCTGGTCGCTCCCGCGGGCGCACCCGGCCAGCTGCTGCTGGTCGACGGGGTGGCCGATCCGCACAACCTCGGGGCGGTGATCCGGACGGCCGCCGCGCTCGGTCTCGACGGGCTGATCGTCGCCGGTCCGTCGGCGCCTCCGCTCGCCGGTGCGGTCGCGACCGCGGCCGCCGGGCAGCTGGAGCGCCTGCCTCTGGCGCGGGTGACGGTCGCTGCCGACGCCCTGCGAGTGCTGCGGGATGCGGGCTACTGGGTGTGGGGCGCGGCGGCCTCGGGTGCACCGGTCGCCTCCTTCGACCCCGGGGAACGATGGGTGCTCTGTGTCGGCGGCGAGGCGCGCGGCGTCCGCGCCAAGACGCGCAGCCAGATCGACGGCTGGGTCGCGGTGCCCATGACGCCCGGCGTCGAGTCCCTGAACCTGGCCGTGGCGGCCGGGATACTGCTCTGGGAGCTGTGCGGTCGCGGCGGCCCGGAGGCTCGGTGACGTCCTGCCTCGGATGGAGTTTCGGCGCCGCCCGGATGCCCTGGTACGGCCCGTGCAGGGGTTGCAACGCCGTGGAGGCTATGCTACCGTCCCTCTCCCTGCACTCTGTGCGGGGTGTGCTCTTTCACAGCGAGCGGGAGTCGTCGCGCGATTGGTTCGCTGGCGTAGCTCAACTGGCAGAGCAGCTGATTTGTAATCAGCAGGTTGCGGGTTCGAGTCCCATCGCCAGCTCCACCGGCGAGCCAGTCGACGGTGACGAAGAGAGGTCCCAGTTGCAGGCGTGGCCGAGTGGTCAAAGGCAGCAGACTGTAAATCTGCCGGCGGTAGCCTACGGTGGTTCGAATCCATCCGCCTGCACCATCCGTACACTGATCGAGGAAGCCCGCGGGAGTAACTCAGGGGTAGAGTCACAGCCTTCCAAGCTGTTGGTCGCGGGTTCGAATCCCGTCTCCCGCTCCAGGATGACCGCAAGTACGAGCCCACGTAGCTCAGTCGGCAGAGCACGTCCTTGGTAAGGACGGGGTCACCAGTTCAAGTCTGGTCGTGGGCTCCATCGTTTCACACGACCGAAACCACGGGCGGGGCCGTTACCTCGCGGACCCAGAAGACCCGAAATCACGAGGGAGGCGGAGATGGCCAAGGCGAAGTTTGAGCGGACCAAGCCGCACGTCAACATCGGAACCATCGGTCACGTCGACCACGGCAAGACGACGTTGACGGCGGCGATCACCAAGACGCTGCACGCGAAGGGGCTGGCCGACTTCACGCCGTTTGACGCGATCGACAAGGCGCCGGAAGAGAAGGCGCGCGGGATCACGATCAACACGGCCCACGTCGAGTACCAGTCCGAGAAGCGGCACTACGCGCACGTGGACTGTCCGGGTCACGCCGACTACGTGAAGAACATGATCACGGGTGCGGCGCAGATGGACGGTGCGGTGCTGGTGGTGTCGGCGGCGGACGGGCCGATGCCGCAGACGCGGGAGCACATCCTGCTGGCGCGGCAGGTGGGCGTGCCGTTCATCGTGGTCTACATGAACAAGGTGGACATGGTGGACGACGAGGAGCTGCTGGACCTGGTGGAGCTGGAGGTCCGGGAGCTGCTGAGCGAGTACGAGTTTCCGGGTGACGACATTCCGGTGATCCGGGGCTCGGCGCTGAAGGCGGGCGAGTCGGACGATCCGGACTCGGCCGAGTGCGAGTCGATCTGGGAGCTGATGGAGGCGCTGCGACGACTACATTCCGCTGCCGGAGCGCGACGTCGACAAGCAGTTCCTGATGCCGATCGAGGACGTGTTCACGATCTCGGGTCGGGGCACGGTGGTGACGGGCCGGATCGAGCGCGGGGTGGTGAAGGTCGGCGAGGAGATGGAGATCGTCGGGATCCGGCCGACGATGAAGAAGGTCGTGACCGGGGTGGAGATGTTCCGCAAGCTGCTGGACCAGGGGCAGGCGGGGGACAACGTCGGGCTGCTGCTGCGGGGCACGGAGCGCAAGGACGTGGAGCGGGGCCAGGTGGTGGCGAAGCCCGGGTCGATCACGCCGCACAAGAAGTTCCGCGCCGAGGTGTACGTGCTGACGAAGGAGGAGGGCGGACGGCACACGCCGTTCTTCCGGGGCTACCGGCCGCAGTTCTTCTTCCGGACGACGGACGTGACGGGGTCGGTGAACCTGGACGAGGGCGTCGAGATGGTGATTCCGGGTGACAACACGAACCTCGAGGTGGAGCTGATCACGCCGATCGCGATGGAGCGCGGGCTGCGCTTCGCGATTCGCGAGGGCGGCCGCACCGTCGGCGCCGGCTCCATCACCGAGATCCTGGAGTAACATGCTCATGGCACGCGATACCGTCCACCTCCAGTGCACCGAGTGCAAGCGGCGAAACTACTCCGCGAGCCGCAACAAGAAGAAGCAGACGACGAAGCTGCAGGTCAACAAGTACTGCCGGTTCTGCCGTCGGCACACGTCTGCACAAAGAGGTCTAAGTCAAACCGGATGCAGTGCAGGCCAGTAGCTCAATCGGTAGAGTCCCGGTCTCCAAAACCGGTTGTTGGGGGTTCGAGTCCCTCCTGGCCTGCCACCCTTCCGTTACTGGAGTCGGCGGCATGCAGTGGTGGAATCGCCTGAAGACCTTCCTCGACGAGGTCGTGGTCGAGACCAAGAAGGTGACGTGGCCGACCAAGCAGGAGGTCGTGAGCACGACCACCGTGGTCGTGATCGCCTCGTTCATCTTCGGCATCTACCTCTACCTCTGCGATCTCGTCTTCCTGTTGCTCACCAAGCAGTCTTCGACCTGTTCGGCGTGTTCTCGTGAGCCGTGAGACCGGGGGCCGATCGTGGCCAAGCAGTGGTACATCATCCACACGTACTCGGGCTTCGAGGACCGGGTCAAGAAGACCCTCGAGCAGCGCGTCGAAGCGCTCGGGATGGAGGAGTTCTTCGGTGAGGTCACGGTGCCGACGGAGACCGTGGTCGAGATCAAGAACGGCAAGAAGCGCGAGGTCCGACGCAAGTTCTTCCCCGGCTACGTGCTGGTCGAGATGGAGATGACCGACGACGCCTGGCACCTGGTGCGCAACACGCCCAAGGTGACCGGCTTCGTCGGCGCCGGCAAGAAGCCGACGCCGCTGACCGACGAAGAGGTCAACCAGATCCTCCACCAGTCGGTGGCCACCCAGGAGAAGCCGCGGCCGAAGGAGATGTTCGAGAAGGGCGAACGGATCAAGATCACCGATGGACCGTTCGCCACCTTCACCGGAGTCATCGAGGAGGTCAACCTCGACCGCAGCACGGTCAAGGTGATGGTGACCATCTTCGGGCGTGAGACGCCGGTCGAGATGGAGTTCCGTCAGGTCCAGAAGCTCGTCGTGAGAGGACGACCATGGCCAAGAAAGTCGTCGGACAGATCAAGCTCCAGTTGCCCGGCGGGCAAGCGACGCCGGCGCCGCCGGTCGGGCCCGCCCTCGGTCAGCACGGCCTGAACATCATGGACTTCTGCAAGGCGTTCAACGCCCGCACGCAGAAGCAAGCGGGGATCATCATCCCGGTCGTCATCACGGTGTACTCCGACCGGACCTACAGCTTCATCACCAAGACGCCGCCAGCGTCGTTCCTGCTGCGGCAGGCTGCCGGCATCGCCAAGGGCTCGGGTGTGCCGAACCGCGAGCAGGGTCGGCAAGGTGACGATGGCGCAGGTCGAGGAGATCGCCCGGACCAAGATGCCCGACCTCAACGCGAGGATCTCGAGGCTGCCGTGCAGACCGTCCTCGGCACCGCGCGCTCGATGGGCATCCGAGGTCACGGGCTGAGGAGGTGGCGATGGCGCACAAGGGCAAGAAGTACCGTGAGGCGGCCGCCAAGGTCGAGCGCCGTCCCTACACATTGGAAGACGCGATCTCGGTGGTCAAGGAGTCCGTCCTTCGCCAAGTTCGACGAGACGGTCGAAGTCTCGATGCGACTCGGCGTCAACCCGCGTCACGCCGACCAGATGGTCCGCGGCACCGTGGTGCTGCCGCACGGCACCGGCAAGACCCGACGAGTGCTCGCGGTGTGCGAAGGTCCGGCGCAGAAGGAGGCCGAGGAGGCCGGCGCCGACGTCGTGCTCGCGGGCGACGATGCGATCGAGAAGATCCAGGGCGGCTGGCTCGAGTTCGACGCCATGGTGGCCACCCCGGACATGATGCGGACGCTGTCGAAGGTCGGGCGGGTGCTCGGTCCTCGGGGTCTGATGCCGAACCCGAAGTCGGGAACGGTGACCCAGGACATCGCCGCAGCGGTCAAGGAGATCAAGGCCGGGCGGGTCGAGTTCCGGGTCGACAAGCACCGCCATCATCCACGCGCCGGTCGGCAAGATCTCGTTCTCGAGCGAGCATCTGCTCGAGAACACCCGCACTCTGGTCGATGCGATCCAGAAGGCGAAGCCGTCCTCGGCCAAGGGGCGCTACGTGCACTCCGTATACCTCTGCTCGACGATGGGTCCCGGAGTGCAGGTGGACCTCGTCAGCCTCGACGTGAAGTAGGGGGGGACGATGCTCACCAGAGAGCAAAAGCAAGCGCAGTCCGACGAGCTGCGTGACGCCTTCAGCGGCGTCAACACCCTGTTCCTGCTCGACAACACCGGCCTGTCGGTCAACGAGATCAACGAGCTGCGGTCGAAGGTGCGCGAGACCGAGTGCCAGCTACAAGGTGGTCAAGAACAGCGTCGTCCGGCTCGCCGTCGAGGGGACCGTGATGGAGAGCCTCGGCCCGGGCCTGAAGGGTCCCAACGCGCTCGCCTTCACCCATGGCGACGGCGTGGCCTTGGCCAAGGTGCTGCGCGACTTCGTCAAGACCCACCCGGCGCTGAGCTTCCAGCAGGCGTGGCTCGAAGGACAGGTCCTCGACGCGGATGAGGCGGCGAAGATCGCCGACCTGCCGTCTCGGGAAGAGCTGCTGACGAAGCTCGCTGTTCCTGTTGCAGTCGCCGATCCGCCGGCTGGCGGTGGCGCTGAACGAGCCCAATCCAGAAGCTCACGTCCGCGGTCGCCCAGATCGCCGACAAGAAAGCTTGAGAACCCAGGGAGGAAACCGACCATGGCGCAGATCGAGGAGATGATGGAGCAGATCAAGGGCATGACCGTGCTCGAGCTGAACGAGCTCGTCAAGGCCCTCGAGGACGAGTTCGGCGTGTCCGCTGCCGCGGCGGCCCCGGTCATGATGGCCGGCGGCATGGCGGCTGCAGGTGGCGCGGCCGAGGCCGTCGAGGAGCAGACCGAGTTCGACGTCGTGCTGAACTCGATCGGCGACAAGAAGATCAACGTGATCAAGGCGGTCCGCGAGGTGACCTCGCTCGGCCTCAAGGAGGCCAAGGAGCTCGTCGAGAGCGCGCCGACCAAGATCAAGGAAGGCGTCAACAAGGAAGAGGCCGAGTCGATCAAGAAGAAGTTCGAGGAAGCCGGCGCCCAGGTGGAGATCAAGTAACGCTGACCGCTGTGTCCCAGCCTTGGGCTGATCGCAAGCCGACTCACGACACGGGGAGGGTGTGTCTCCCCGTGTCATCGTTCGTCCGGAGGATGCCTCGATGACGATCTAGCCCCGACGGGCGCGTGAACTTCTCGAAGAACCCGTCCACCATTCCGCTGCCGAACCTGATCCAGGTGCAGCGGACGTCGTACGACGGGTTTCTGCAGATGGACAGCCTGCCCGACGAGCGGGAGGACTCCGGTCTCCAGTCGGTCCTGAACTCGATCTTCCCGTTCACCGACTTCCGGGAGACCTGCGAGCTCCAGTTCGTGCGCTTCGAGATCGGCAACTGGGCCTGCCGTTGCAGCCGTCTGCAGGGTCTCGAGCACCTCCGCCTCACCTGCGAGCACTGCGGCGAGCGGTTCAAGGCCGGCGATCCGCACGACGACCTGGTGGTCTGTCCGCACTGCGGCAAGGCCAACCGCAACCGGGTCCAGTCGTGCGGCGTGTGCGGGACCTCCGTCGGTCTTCGACTGACCTTCTCCGACAACGAGTGTCGCGAGCGTGGCATGACCTTCGCCGTGCCGGTGCGGGTGACCTTCCGCCTGGTCACCTTCGACACCGACGAGGACGGGTCGCGCCAGGTGCGGGACGTCAAGGAGGAGGAGCTCTACTTCGGCGAGCTTCCCCTGATGACCGAGACGGGCACGTTCATCATCAACGGCACCGAGCGCGTCATCGTCTCCCAGCTGCACCGGTCGCCGGGCGTCTTCTTCACCCTCGAGGGGCCCAACCACTACCTCGCCAAGGTGGTGCCCTACCGCGGCTCCTGGATCGAGTTCGAGTACGACAACAAGCAGATCCTGTGGGTGCGGATCGACCGCAAGCGCCGCCTGCCGGCGACCGTCTTCCTCCGTGCGCTGAGCGCCGGAGCTGGAGACCAACGGACAGATCCTGCGTGCCTTCTACACGGTCTTTCCGGTCCAGCTCAAGGCCGACGACGAGGAGGCCACCCTGCGGCTGGACAGCCGCATTCTCGGCATCGAGCATGAGCGGCAAAAGACCCTCCGGTTCCGGAAGGTCGCAACCCCGAGCCTGTTCGCGGGACTGATCCTCGACCACTCCATGCGTGAACGCCTCGAAAAGTCGACGGTGGAGAAGCCGGCCAAGGTGAAGATCCACCGCTCCGACCTGGTGGGCGCGATCGTGGTCGACGACCTGGTCGATCCCGAGACCGGAGAGGTCCTGGCGCCGGCCAACAGCCGCGTGACCGAGGAGCTGCTCAACCAGGCCCTCGAGGCCGGCCTCAACGTCCTCGAGCTGGCGTACCCCGACTGGGATCCGGTCGGCGAGATCCTCCACCAGACCCTCGAGAAGGACTCCAGCACCTCCCAGATGGAAGCGCGAATGGAGATCTACCGCCGTCAGCGGCCCGGGGATCCGCCCACCGAGGAGTCCGCCACCACGCTCTTCAACGGTCTCTTCTTCGACGACCGCAAGTACGACCTGTCCGCGGTCGGCCGTTTCAAGTTCAACGCCAAGCTGGGCCTGTCCAAGCCACTGGATCGACGAATCCTCGACGTCGACGACTTTCTCAACCTCGTCGGCTACCTGCTGCGCCTCCACCGCGACATGGGTCGGGTCGACGACATCGACTCGTTGGCCAACCGCCGGGTGAGAACCGTCGGCGAGCTGATGGAGAACCAGTTCCGGATCGGACTGGTCCGCATGGAGCGGGCGATCAAGGAGAAGATGTCGATCCACCCTGACATCGACTCGGCGATGCCCCGCGACCTGGTCAACTCCAAGCCGGTGATGGCGGCGGTCGACGAGTTCTTCGGCTCGTCGCAGCTGTCCCAGTTCATGGACCAGACCAACCCCCTGTCCGAGGTCACCCACAAGCGTCGCCTGTCGGCGCTGGGTCCGGGCGGCCTGTCGCGGGAGCGGGCGGGCTTCGAGGTCCGCGATGTCCACTCGACGCACTACGGCCGGATCTGCCCGATCGAGACCCCCGAGGGTCCGAACATCGGCCTGATCTCGTCGCTCTCGTGTTACGCCCGGCTCAACCCGATGGGCTACATCGAGTCGCCTTACAAGAAGGTCGAGAAAGGCGTTGTGCTCGATCACGTCTGTGTCACCCAGGTCGGCGACTCGGGGTTCACGCTCGGCCAGATCGTGCTCAAGAAGGAGTTCGAGAAGGCCAACCAGAAGCTCATCAAGGCCGGCAAGCGCGATGCCTGGGCCCGGACCCACGCCTTCTATCTGCCCGCCTGGGAGGAGGAGAACCTCAACATCGCCCAGGCGAACGCGATCGTCGACGACGCCGGCAACCTGGTCGACGAGAAGGTCATCGCCCGCTCGGGCGGCGAGTTCCTGCTGATCGACCGCGATCAGGTGGACTTCATCGACGTCTCGCCGCGCCAGGTGGTGTCGGTGGCGGCGTCGTTGATCCCGTTCCTCGAGCACGACGACGCGAACCGCGCGCTGATGGGCTCGAACATGCAGCGCCAGGCGGTGCCGCTGGTCCAGCCCGAGGCGCCGATCGTCGGCACCGGGATGGAGGACATGGTCGCCTGCGACTCCGGAGCGGTGGTGATCTGCCGCCGGCAGGGCGTGGTCGACAAGGTCGACGCCCAGCGCATCATCGTCCGGGTCGAGGGCGAAGGCGAAGGTGAGTTCGGCGCCGACATCTACCAGCTGACCAAGTTCCGGCGCTCGAATCAGAACACCTCCATCAACCAGAAACCGATCGTGAGCGAAGGTCAGACCGTGGCCAAGGGCCAGGTGCTCGCCGACGGACCCAACACCGAGCTCGGCGAGCTCGCCCTCGGCCGCAACGTGTTGGTGGCCTTCATGCCGTGGCGCGGCTACAACTTCGAGGACGCGATCGTGGTGTCCGAGAAGCTGGTCAAGGAGGACTACTACACCTCGATCCACATCGAGGAGTTCGAGACCTCCGCGCGCGACACCAAGCTCGGTCCCGAGGAGATCACCCGCGACATCCCGAACGTCTCCGAGTCGGCGCTCGCCCAGCTCGACGAGGCCGGCATCATCCACGTCGGCGCCCAGGTCCGGCAGGGCTCGATCCTGGTCGGCAAGGTCACCCCCAAGGGCGAGACCCAGCTGACCCCCGAGGAGAAGCTGCTGCGGGCGATCTTCGGCGAGAAGGCGGGCGACGTGCGCGATGCCTCTCTGCGGTGCCCGCCGGGTATCGAGGGTGTGGTCGTCGGGGTCCAGATCTTCGCCCGCAAGGGTGTCGAGAAGGACTCGCGGCAGCTCACCATCGAGTCCGACGAGATCGGCCGGATCCGCAAGAACTCGGACGACGAGAAACGCATCATTCTCGAGGTCCGCGACTCCAAGATCCACAACCTGCTCACCGGCGTGACGGTGACCGACGACGTGGTCTCGTCGGGCGGCGAGATGCTGCTCAAGAAGGGCGGCAAGCTCGGGCAGGAGGTCCTGCGGCGACTGACCAGGGCCGAGTTCCTGGCGTTGCCGGTCAAGGATCCGGTTCTGCTCGACAAGGTGCGGCTGATCGTGCGCCAGGCCGAGTCCCAGATCGAGGTTCTCGAGCAGATCAACCAGGAGCGGGTCGAGCTGCTGCGTCAGGGTGACGAGCTGCCGCCGGGCGTGATCAAGCAGGTCAAGGTCTTCATCGCCATGAAGCGCAAGCTCCAGGTGGGCGACAAGATGGCCGGCCGCCACGGCAACAAGGGAGTGATCTCGCAGATCCTCGCGGATCAGGACATGCCCTTCCTGCCCGACGGGACTCCGGTCGAGATCATCCTCAACCCGCTCGGCGTGCCGTCGCGCATGAACGTGGGTCAGATTCTCGAGACCCACCTCGGCTGGGCCGGCCAGGAGCTCGGGCTCAGGTTCGCGACTCCGGTGTTCGAGGGCGCGACCGAGGACGAGATCCGCCAGATGCTCGAGGACGCTGGGCTGCCCGAGGACGGCAAGACCCTGCTGTTCGACGGCATGACCGGCGAGCCGTTCGAGCAGCGGATCACCTCCGGCTACATCTACATGCTCAAGCTCAGCCATCTCGTGGACGACAAGATCCACGCCCGGTCGATCGGGCCCTACTCGCTGATCACCCAGCAGCCGCTCGGCGGCAAGGCACAGTTCGGCGGGCAGCGGCTGGGCGAAATGGAGGTGTGGGCGCTCGAGGCCTACGGTGCCGCCAACACCCTCCAGGAGCTGCTGACGGTGAAGTCGGACGACGTCGAGGGCCGAGCGAAAGTCTACGAGTCGATCGTCAAAGGCCAGGTTCCCGAGGAGCCGGGTCTTCCCGAGTCCTTCAACGTGCTTGTCCGCGAGCTGCAGGCGCTCGCCCTCGACGTGGAGCTCCTGCAGCAGGCCGACGACGAGTGATAGGGGGCACCAGTATGGAGCGTTCGACCCTCTCGGAGGTCCGCAGTTTCCTCGAGAAGCCAAAGCCCCTCAACGACTTCAACGCCATTCGTTTGGGTCTGGCAAGCCCCGAGAAGATTCGCTCGTGGTCCCACGGCGAGGTCACCAAGCCGGAGACCATCAACTACCGCACCTTCAAGCCCGAGCGCGACGGGCTGTTCTGCGCCAAGATCTTCGGCCCGGTCACCGACTGGGAGTGCCTGTGCGGCAAGTACAAGCGGATGAAGTACCGCGGCGTCGTGTGCGACAAGTGCGGCGTCGAGGTGACCAAGTCCAAGGTCCGCCGCGAGCGCATGGGCCACATCGAGCTCGCCGCGCCGGTGTCCCACGTGTGGTTCTTCAAGGGGCTGCCCTCTCGCATCGGCCTGCTGCTCGACATGACCATGCGCGAGCTCGAGCGGGTGCTCTACTTCGAAGCCTACGTGGTGGTCGATCCGGGCGACGCCGAGCTCGAGGAGAAGCAGGTCCTGACCGAAGAGGAGTTCCGCCAGACCCGGGAGGACTACGGCGACGCCTTCGTGGCCAAGATGGGCGCGGAAGCGATCCGGCAGCTGCTGGAGCGGCTCGACCTCGACGAAATGGCCGCCGAGCTGCGCATGATCATGCGCACCGAGACCTCGGTGATGCGGCGCCAGAAGGCCGCGAAGCGGCTCAAGCTGATCGAGGCCTTGCGCCGCTCGGGCAACCGTCCGGAGTGGATGATCCTCGAGGTGATTCCGGTGCTGCCGCCCGAGCTGCGGCCGCTGGTCCCGCTCGATGGCGGACGGTTCGCGACCTCGGATCTGAACGACCTCTACCGCCGGGTGATCAACCGTAACAACCGGCTCAAGAAGCTGCTCGACCTGCGCGCCCCGGAGGTCATCGTCCGCAACGAGAAGCGGATGCTCCAAGAGGCGGTCGACGCGCTGTTCGACAACGGGCGTCGCGGACGGGTGATCAAGGGCTCCAACAACCGTCCCCTGAAGTCGCTCTCCGACAACCTCAAGGGCAAGCAGGGCCGGTTCCGCCAGAACCTGCTCGGCAAGCGGGTCGACTACTCCGGTCGCTCGGTGATCGTGGTCGGACCCGAGCTTCGGCTGAACCAGTGCGGGCTGCCCAAGAAGATGGCGCTCGAGCTGTTCAAGCCGTTCGTCTACCAGGAGCTCGAGAAGCGCGACCTGGCGACCACGATCAAGATGGCCAAGGAGCTCGTCGAGCAGCAGACGCCCGAGGTCTGGGACGCGCTCGAGACGGTGATCAAGGAGCACCCGGTGCTGCTCAACCGCGCGCCGACCCTCCACCGCCTCGGCATCCAGGCCTTCGAGCCGGTTCTGGTCGAGGGCAAGGCGATCAAAATCCACCCCCTGGTGTGTGCCGCCTACAACGCCGACTTCGACGGCGACCAGATGGCGGTCCACGTGCCGCTGAGCCCGAAGGCCCAGCTCGAAGCGCACGTGCTGATGATGTCCGCGCGCAACATCCTGTCGCCGGCCAGCGGCCGGCCGCTGGCGGTGCCGTCCCAGGACATGGTCATCGGGGTCTATTACCTCACCACCGAGAACGTGCACGCCCTGGGCGCCGGCAAGATCTTCGCCTCCGCCGATGAGGTCTTCCTGGCCTACTCGGCGGGCGTGATCGGCACCCAGGCGCCGATCCAGCTTCGCTTCTCCGGCCAGCTCGTCGATCTGGTCGCCCAGGGCAACTCCCAGGACCTGACCCACGCCGACGAGATCGAAGTCGAGAACATGCTGATGGAGACCACGGTCGGGCGCGTGCTGTTCAACATGCAGCTGCCCGACGAGCTGCCGTTCGTCAACGGCCAGCTCAAGAAGAAGGGTCTCCAGAACCTGGTCGCCTACGCCTTCATGCGGCTCGGGCACCAGCCGACCGTGCGCCTGCTCGACACGCTCAAGGAGGTCGGCTTCCACTACGCGACCCGTTCGGGTCTCTCGCTGTCGTCCAGCGACATGGTGATTCCCGAGGGCAAGGTCAAGCTGCTCGACCAGGCCTACGTCGAGGTCGACGAGGTCGAGCGCCAGCGCTCCGCCGGGCTCATCACCGCCGGCGAGAGACACAACAAGATCGTCGACATCTGGCACCGCGTGACCGAGCACGTGGCCAAGGAGATGTTCAGCCAGATGTCCGAGATCGACATCGAGAGCGGGCATTTCAACCCGATCTTCATGATGGCCGACTCCGGCGCCCGCGGCTCGCGGGAGCAGGTGCGGCAGCTCGCCGGGATGCGAGGCCTGATGGCCAAGCCCTCGGGCGAGATCATGGAGACCCCGATCACGGCCAACTTCCGCGAAGGTCTGAGCGTTCTGCAGTACTTCATCTCGACCCACGGCGCCCGTAAGGGTCTCGCCGACACCGCGCTCAAGACCGCCGACTCGGGCTACCTCACCCGCCGCCTGGTCGACGTCGCCCAGGACGTGATCGTGGTCGAGCACGACTGCGGCACCGAAGACGGCATCGAGGTGAACGCAATCGCCGAAGGCGGCGAGATCCTCGAGCAGCTGCGCGACCGGATCGTCGGCCGCGTCTCGGCTGAGGATGTCTACGACCCGATCGAGGGCACCCTGATCTGTCCGGTGAACGTCGAGATCACCGAGGCGCTCGCCAACCAGATCCAGGAGGCCGGCATCGAGCGGGTGCGGATCCGCAGCGTGCTCACCTGTGAGACCGAGCGCGGCGTCTGCCAGCAGTGCTACGGCCGCATGCTGGCTACCGGCCGGCTGGTCGAGATCGGCGAGGCGGTGGGCATCATCGCCGCCCAGTCGATCGGCGAGCCCGGCACCCAGCTGACGATGCGGACCTTCCACTATGGCGGCACCGCGACGCGCGGCGGAGAGCAGTCGCGCCACGTCGCCAACCACGAGGGCAGGGTCAAGTACCTGAACGTGAGCACGGTGGTCAACCAGCAGGGCCACCGGGTGGCGATCTCGCGTTCCGGCAAGCTGGTGATCCTCGACGAACGCCAGCGCGAGAAGGAACGCTACTCCGTCGTGTACGGCTCCAACCTGCAGGTCGACGATGGCGAGCTGGTCTCGCCGGGAACGCCCCTGGTCGAGTGGGACCCCTTCACCTCCTCGATCCTGACCGCGATCTCGGGCACCGTGAAGTTCGTCGACCTGGTCGAGGGCGAGAACGTCCGCGAGGAGATCGACAAGCTCACCGGACACGCCCACAAGATCGTCATCGAGCCGCTCGGCTCGGGCAAGCGGATTCCGACCCTGGTCATCGCAGCCGAGAGCAAGGACGGGGAACGGCGCTACCAGCTCCCGATCGGTTCCCACCTGTTGGTCGGCGAGGGCGACACCGTCAAGTCGGGCGACGTGGTCGCCAAGATCCCGCGCGAGATGTCCAAGACCAAGGACATCACCGGCGGTCTGCCGCGGGTTGTCGAGCTCTTCGAAGCCCGCAAGCCGAAGGACCCGACCGTGGTCTCGGAGATCGACGGCGTCGTCCGCATCACCGAGCCGGTGCGCGGTCAGCGTCGGATCGTCACCGAGGGCGAGGGCGGCGAGCACCGCGAGTACTCGATCCCGCGCTACGCTCACGTTTCGGTGCAGGAGGGCGAGTTCATCCAGGCCGGCGACCCGCTCACCGAGGGCGCGGTGAACCCCCACGACATTCTCTCGATCCTGGGCGAGAAGGAGATGCAGCGCCACCTGGTGGACAAGATCCAGGAGGTCTACCGCTCCCAGGGCGTGGCGATCAACGACAAGCACATCGAGGTGATCGTCCGGCAGATGATGCGCTTCGTGAAGGTGGTCGACCCGGGCGACACCGACTTCCTGCTCGATCAGCAGGTGCCCCACTACCTCTTCAAGCGCGAGAACGAGCGGGTGGTCACCGCCGGCGGCGAGCCCGCGACGGCGAAGTCCCTGCTGCTCGGCATCACCAAGGCCTCGCTGGCCACCGAGTCGTTCATTTCGGCGGCCTCGTTCCAGGAGACCACCCGGGTGCTCACCGAGGCCGCGGTGTCCGGCAAGGTGGACAACCTTCACGGTCTCAAGGAGAACGTGATCGTCGGTCGCCTGATCCCGGCCGGGACCGGCGCACCGCGCTACCGACGGACGGTGATCGAGCCGGTTCCGGAGGACGAGCTCGAGGTTCCGGACGAGCCGGAGAACCTCTACCAGGAGATGACCGAGGCCGCGTCGGCGTTCATCGAGATGCAGCGGGAGCGGCCGGTCTCGGAGAGTTGACACCCACTCGTTTCTCCAGTATTCTTCCGCGGCTCTGGCCCGCTTGAGCGGGCACGAACGCCAGGGATCACGGCCAAGGGGACCTTCTCCTCGGTCTGTCTGCACCACCAGGGGAGCGATCATGCCGACCATTTCGCAGCTGGTCCGCGAGGGCCGCACGCAAGTCGTCGACAAGACGAAGAGCCCGGCCCTGCAGGCGTGTCCGCAGCGGCGGGGCGTGTGCACTCGCGTGTTTACCACCACACCCAAGAAGCCGAACTCGGCGCTGCGCAAGGTCGCGCGCGTGCGTCTCACCAACGGCATCGAGGTGACAGCCTACATCCCGGGAGAGGGCCACAACCTGCAGGAGCACTCGCAGGTCATGATCCGCGGTGGCCGCGTCAAGGACCTTCCGGGTGTGCGCTATCACATCATCCGCGGCACCATGGACTGCCAGGGTGTCGAGGGTCGTCGCCAGCAGCGCTCCAAGTACGGCGCCAAGCGCCCGAAGAAGTGAGGGAGTAGGGGTCATGCCTCGCCGTGCACCGATCGTCAAGCGCGAGGTCCTTCCGGACCCGGTCTACAACTCCCAGCTGGTGACCAAGTTCATCAACTCGGTCATGAGCCGGGGCAAGAAGACCATCGCCGAGCGGATCTTCTACGGTGCGCTCGAAGCTCATCGAGGAGCGGACCGGCGACGATCCGGTCAAGGTCTTCAAGCGGGCGATGGAGAACGTCCGGCCGCAGGTCGAGGTCAAGTCCCGCCGGGTCGGCGGCTCGACGTATCAGGTGCCGGTCGAGGTCAGCTCCCGAGCGCCAGCAGTCGCTGGCGATCCGGTGGCTGATCGGGTACTCCGCGCAGCGCCACGAGAAGACCATGACCGAGAAGCTGGCGGGCGAGTTCCTCGACGCCGCGAACAACCGCGGTGCCGCGATCAAGAAGCGTGACGACACCCATCGCATGGCGGAGGCCAACAAGGCCTTCGCCCACTATCGCTGGTAGCCCATTCGCGTCCCACGATCGGAGATCTTTGACAACATGTCCCGCGTCGTCCCGCTCGAGAAGGTCCGCAATATCGGCATCATGGCCCACATTGATGCCGGTAAGACGACGACTACCGAGCGGGTCCTGTACTACACCGGCATCAACTACAAGCTCGGTGAGGTCCACGACGGCACCGCCACCATGGACTGGATGCCGCAGGAGCAGGAGCGGGGCATCACCATCACCTCGGCCGCGACCACGTGCTTCTGGCGCGATCATCGCATCAACATCATCGACACCCCCGGCCACGTCGACTTCACGGCCGAGGTCGAGCGCAGCCTCCGCGTGCTCGACGGTGCGGTCGCCGTCTTCTGCGCCGTCGGCGGCGTCGAGCCGCAGTCCGAGACGGTCTGGCGTCAGGCCGACCGCTACCGCGTGCCGCGGGTCGCGTTCGTCAACAAGATGGACCGGGTCGGCGCCAACTTCGCCGGCGTCGTCGACCAGATCCGGGGCAAGCTCAAGGCCAACCCGGTCCCGGTCCAGATCCCGCTCGGGTGCGAGGAGACCGTTCGCCGGCGTGATCGACCTGGTGCGGCTGCAAGGCCTATCGCTACCAGGACGAGACCCTCGGTGCCGAGTACGACGTGGAGGACGATTCCCGAGCGCCTACCGGGCCGAGGTGGACGAGTACCGGGAGCGGCTGCTCGAAGCCGTTGCGGAGTGCTCAGAGGACCTTCTCGACCAGTACCTCGGCCAGGGCACGTTGGGCGAGGAGCAGATCCTGCGCGGGCTGCGGATCGGAACCGGTCAGCGGCGTGCTGGTCCCGGTGCTGTGCGGGTCGGCGTTCAAGAACCGGGCGTCCAGCCACTGCTCGATGCGGTGGTGGACTACCTGCCGTCGCCGCTCGACGTGCCTCCGATCGAAGGGCCACCGGCCGGACTCGACCGAGTTCGGCATCCGACGCCCCGACGACACCGAGCCACTTGCCGCCCTGGTGTTCAAGATCATGACCGATCCGTTCGTGGGTCAGCTCGCGTTCCTGCGGATCTACTCGGGGCGCATCGCCACCGGCATGCAGGTGGCCAACGCCTCCAGCGGCAACCGCCGAGCGGGTCGGCCGCCTGCTCAAGATGCACGCCAACAAGCGCGAGGAGATCTCCGAGGTCTTCGCCGGTGACATCTGCGCCGCGGTCGGGCTGCGCAACGTCGCGACCGGGGAGACGATCTGTGATCCGTCGAATCCGATCGTGCTCGAGTCGATGCAGTTCCCCGAGCCGGTCATCGCGGTCACCATCGAGCCCAAGACCACCGCGGACCAGGACAAGCTGGCCGCCGCGCTGGCCAAGCTGGTCCAGGAGGACCCCACCTTCCGGGTCTCCACCGACGAGGAGACCGGGCAGACCATCATCTCCGGCATGGGCGAGCTCCATCTGGAGATCATCGTCGACCGGCTGATGCGCGAGTTCAAGATCGGCGCCAACGTCGGCCGTCCGCAGGTCGCCTACCGCGAGACGATCACCGAGGAGGCCCGCGGCGAAGGCCAGTTCATCCGCCAGACCGGCGGTCGCGGCCAGTACGGTCACGCCAAGGTCCGGATATGGCCGCTGACCGACGGGACCGACTTCGAGTTCTCGAACGAGATCACGATGGGAGTCATCCCGAAGGAGTTCATCCGTCCGACCGAGATCGGCATCCGGGAGGCGATGGAGCGGGGCGTCCTCGCCGGCTACCCGATGACCGGGGTCGGCACGGCGCTGGAGGACGGTTCCTACCACGAGGTCGACTCGTCGGAGATCGCGTTCAAGGTTGCGGGTTCGCTCGCGTTCCAGGCGGCCGCCAAGAAGGCGCGCCCGGTCCTGCTCGAGCCGGTGATGGAGATCGAGATCGTCACCCCCGAGGACTACATGGGTGACGTCATCGGAGACCTCAACCGGCGGCGCGGCCGGGTGATCTCGATGGAGCCGCGCGCCGGATTTCACGTCGTGACCGCGCACGTCCCGCTGGCGGAGATGTTCGGCTACGCGACCGACCTCCGGTCGCAGAGCCAGGGACGTGCGACCTACACCATGCAGTTTGACCACTACGACGAGGTGCCTCGGCACCTGGCCGAGCAGATCGTGGCCCGCGCCAGGGGTGTGACGGCCTAAGAGGAGGCGGAGATGGCCAAGGCGAAGTTTGAGCGGACCAAGCCGCACGTCAACATCGGAACCATCGGTCACGTCGACCACGGCAAGACGACGTTGACGGCGGCGATCACGAAGACCCTGCACGCGAAGGGCTTGGCCGACTTCACGCCGTTCGATGCGATCGACAAGGCCCCCGAGGAGAAGGCGCGCGGGATCACGATCAACACGGCCCACGTCGAGTACCAGTCCGCAGATGCGGCACTACGCGCACGTGGACTGTCCGGGTCACGCCGACTACGTGAAGAACATGATCACGGGTGCGGCGCAGATGGACGGTGCGGTGCTGGTGGTGTCGGCGGCCGACGGGCCGATGCCGCAGACGCGGGAGCACATCCTGCTGGCGCGGCAGGTGGGCGTGCCGTGCATCGTGGTCTACATGAACAAGGTGGACATGGTGGACGACGAGGAGCTGCTGGACCTGGTGGAGCTCGAGGTCCGGGAGCTGCTGAACGAGTACGAGTTTCCGGGTGACGACGTGCCGGTGATCCGGGGCTCGGCGCTGAAGGCGTGGCGAGTCGGACGATCCGGACTCGGCCGAGTGCGCGTCGATCTGGGAGCTGATCAAGGCGCTGCGACGACTACATTCCGTTGCCGGAGCGCGAGGTCGACAAGCCGTTTCTGATGCCGATCGAGGACGTGTTCACGATCTCGGGCCGGGGCACGGTGGTGACGGGGCGGGTCGAGCGCGGGATGGTGAAGGTCGGCGAGGAGATGGAGATCGTCGGTATCCGGCCGACGATGAAGAAGGTCGTGACCGGGGTGGAGATGTTCCGCAAGCTGCTCGACCAGGGGCAGGCGGGGGACAACGTCGGGCTGCTGCTGCGGGGCACCGAGCGCAAGGACGTGGAGCGGGGCCAGGTGGTGGCGAAGCCCGGGTCGATCACGCCGCACAAGAAGTTCCGCGCCGAGGTGTACGTGCTGACCAAGGAGGAGGGCGGACGTCACACGCCGTTCTTCCGGGGCTACCGGCCGCAGTTCTTCTTCCGGACGACGGACGTGACCGGTTCGGTGAACGCTCGACGAGGGCGTCGAGATGGTGATTCCGGGTGACAACACCAACCTCGAGGTGGAGCTGATCACGCCGATCGCGATGGAGCGCGGGTTGCGCTTCGCGATCCGCGAGGGCGGTCGGACCGTCGGTGCCGGCTCCATCACCGACATCCTGGAGTAAGCGATGGCCAGCGAGAAGATCCGCATCCGCTTGAAGGCCTACGACTACCGGCTGCTGGACCAGTCGGCGACCGAGATCGTCGACACCGCCCAGCGGACCGGGGCCCGCATCTCGGGCCCGATCCCGCTGCCGACCCACATCCAGCGGTTCACCGTGCTGCGTTCGCCGCACGTCGACAAGAAGTCGCGGGAGCAGTTCGAGATCCGCACCCACAAGCGGTTGCTCGACATTCTCGAGCCGACTCAGCAGACCATCGACGCGCTGATGAAGCTCGAGCTGCCGGCCGGTGTCGATGTCGAGATCAAGGCCTACGGGGCCCGCTGAGGAGGTCGAGATGGTACGCGGCATTCTCGGCAAGAAGCTCGGCATGACCCAGATCTTCGACGACCAGGGCCGGGTAGTCCCGGTGACCGTCGTCCAGGCTGGGCCGTGCGTCGTGGTGCAACGCAAGACCGCCGACCGTGACGGCTACGAGAGCCGTTCAGCTCGGTCTGGTGGAGGAACGCTCCGCACGCGGAACGCGAACCAGCCGATCACCGGCCACTTCGGAGCCGCCGGCGTGCCGCCGACCCGGTTCCTGGCCGAGGTCCCGGTCGAGACCGGTGACGAGCTGAAACCCGGCGACGCCGTGCTGGCCGACATCTTCAAACCGGACGACACGGTGCACGTGATCGGCCGGTCGAAGGGGCGCGGCTTCCAGGGTGTGATTCGACGCCACAACTTCGGCGGTGGCCGGGCCACCCACGGCTCGATGTTCCACCGGGCGCCGGGCGGTATCGGACAGTCGGCGGATCCGTCGCGCGTCTACCCGGGCACCGGAATGCCGGGACAGATGGGCAACGCCCGCGTCACGGTCACGCAACGTGCAAGTGGTCAAGGTCGACGCCGACCGCAACCTGCTCTTTCTCAAGGGCGGAGTGCCGGGCGCGCGCCAACGGTTACCTGCGCATCGTCAAGGCGTCGTGAGGGGGCAGCCATGAACATCGACGTTCGCAACTGGGACAACGAGATCGTCGGCGACCTCGAGGTGCCGGACGAGGTCTTCGCGCGCGAGGTCAACCAGCACCTCGTGTGGGAGGTCGTCCGCGCCCACCTCGCATCGCGCCGCCGCGGGACCCACAAGACCAAGGTCCGGGGCGAGGTCGCCGGAACCGGTGCCAAGCCCTGGAAGCAGAAGCACACAGGTCGCGCCCGAGCCGGCGAGCGGCGCTCGCCGCTGTGGCGCTCCGGCGGCACGGTCCACGGACCCCGGCCGCGCTCCTATGCGATCAAGGTCAACCGCAAGGCCCGGCGGGTCGCGCTCCAGGGCGTCCTGTCCCAGCGCCTCGCCGAGGGCCGGTTGCTGGTGCTCGACAACCTCGAGCTCGATCTGCCGAAGACCAAGGACTTCATCGCCCGGCTCGGCAAGCTCGGCGTGATCGGCGAGAAGGTGCTCCTGGTCGACGGGTTGGAGAACCTCAACCTCCATCTCGCGAGCCGGAACCGGCCCGAGGTGAAGATGCTCGACGCCACCTCGCTCAGCGTCTACGAGGTCCTCAACCACCGCTGGTTGGTCGCCTCCGAGCCCGCGCTGCGGTCGCTGGTGGAGGTGTTGTCATGAAGGCCCGCGAGATCATCATTCGCCCGCTGATCACCGAGAAGACGACCACCATGCAGGAGATCGGGAACACGGTCTGCTTCGAGGTCGACCGCCGCGCCAACAAGATCCAGATCGGCAAGGCCGTCGAGGAGCTGTTCGACGTCCGGGTGGTCGACGTCCACGTCGTCAACCGCAAGGGCAAGCCGGTCAAGCGTTACGGCCGGACCGTCAACCACCGCGCGATGGTGCGCAAGGCGTACGTCAAGCTCGCGCCGGGCTCGAAGACGCTCGAGTTCTTCGAAGGCGTCTGAGGAGGCCACCATGGGGACCCGAAGTCACAAGCCGACCTCACCCGGGCGCCGGTTCGCGACCTACTCCGATGGGAGCGAGCTGACCACATCGCGTCCGCACAAGAAGCTCACCGAGGGCAAGACGCGCTCGTCCGGTCGCGACAACCGAGGCCACATCACGTCGCGCCACCGCGGACAGGGCCACAAGCGCCGCTATCGGATCGTCGACTTCAAGCGCGACAAGCACGACGTGCCGGCGACGGTCGCGACCATCGAGTACGACCCGAACCGGTCGGCGCGGATCGCCCTGCTGCACTACGCCGACGGCGACAAGCGCTACATCCTCTGCCCCGACGGGACTCAAGGTGGGCGACGTGGTGATCGCCGGCGACCGTACGCGGACGTGCGGCCGGGCAACGCCATGCCGTTGAAGAACATCCCGCTCGGTACGCTGGTCCACAACGATCGAGCTCAAGCCCGGCAAGGGTGGCCAGATGGTGCGCTCGGCCGGCGCGTCGGCGCACAGATCATGGCGAAGGAGGGCAAGTACGCGACCTTGCGGCATGCCCTCGGGCGAGATGCGCATGGTGCTCTCCACCTGCATCGCCACCATCGGCTCGGTGGGCAACGCCGAGCACAACAACGTGTCGATCGGCAAGGCCGGCCGCTCCCGCTGGCTCGGGATCCGTCCCCAGACCCGCGGGACCGCCATGAACCCCGTCGACCACCCCCACGGTGGCGGCGAGGGTCGCAACAAGGGCCGTCATCCGGTGTCCCCCTGGGGCAAGCCGACCAAGGGTGCGAAGACCCGCGGCAAGAAGCCCTCGGACCGCCTGATCGTGTCACGTCGTCGGAAGTAGGAGGGGGCAGATGGCTCGCTCGATTCGTAAGGGACCGTTCGTCGACGACCACCTGTCGCAGAAGGTCGAGGCGATGAACTCGGCGGGCGACCGCAAGGTCATCAAGACCTGGTCGCGGCGCTCGACCGTCACCCCGCTGATGGTGGGCCACACCATCGCCGTCCACAACGGGCACAAGTTCGTGCCGGTCTACGTCACCGAGAACATGGTCGGCCACAAGCTCGGCGAGTTCGCGCCGACCAGGACCTTCCGCGGACACAGCGGCAAGAAGGAGAAGGGAGCGCGCTGAGATGGAAGCCCGAGCCCAACTCCGGTATTATCGTTCGTCGCCGCGCAAGGTGCGGCTGGTTGCCGACATGGTGCGCGGCAAGCCGGTCGAGCGCGCGCTCTCGTCCCTGCGGCTGAGCCCGAAGTACGCTGCCGCGGACGTCGAGAAGCTGGTCCGCTCGGCGCTGGCGAACCTCGAGCAGGCCTCGCCGGGCGTGGACGTCGATCGTGTGTTCGTGAAGAACATCGTGGTCGACGACGGTCCGCGGATGAAGCGCGGCCGGCCGGCCTCGAAATGGGTGCGCATGCACCGGATTCTCAAGCGCATGTGCCACGTCACGGTCGAGCTCGCCGTGCGGGACTCGTGAGGGGGCTGAAGTGGGACAGAAAACGCATCCGTACGGTTTTCGACTCGGCTACAACAACACCTGGCGTTCGCGCTGGTACGCCGACAAGAA
Organism: uncultured Acidobacteriota bacterium; assembly: GCA_963714745.1. Lineage (GTDB taxonomy): Bacteria > Acidobacteriota > Thermoanaerobaculia > Thermoanaerobaculales > Sulfomarinibacteraceae > CAVQPK01. The sequence goes on along the minus strand of CAVQPK010000002.1, from coordinate 667,262 downwards.
GAGCTACTCGCGTCTGCTGCACGACGACCTCCAGCTGCGCCAGGAGCTCCGTGCGCGGCTCGCAAACGCGGCCGTGAGTGCGATCGACATCGAGCGCACCGCGAGCAAGATCAGGGTGAACATCCTGTCCGGCCGGCCGGGCATCATCATCGGCCGCAAGGGCGCCGAGGTGGACAAGCTGCGCGACGACCTCATGCGCCGCTACGGCCAGGACATCCACATCAACATCCAGGAGATCCAACGTCCCGAGATCGACGCCCAGCTGATCGCGGCCAACGTGGCCCGCCAGCTCGAGCGCCGGATCGCGTTCCGACGGGCCATGCGGCGCTCGATCGAGAACGCGCTCCGCTTCGGGGCCCAGGGGATCAAGGTCCGTTGCGCCGGGCGGCTGAACGGGGCCGAGATCGCGCGCTCGGAGTGGTACCAGCAGGGCCGGCTTCCGCTTCACACGCTCAAGGCCGACATCGACTACGGCTTCCAGACCGCCTACACGACCTACGGGGTCATCGGGGTCAAGGTCTGGGTCTACCGGGGCGAGCGCCACCGGGCGCGCGCGATCCGCCGCCGTCTGTAAGGGGGGGTGTCGTCATGTTGATGCCCAAGAAGGTCAAGTACCGCAAGCAGCAGCGCGGTCGCATGAAGGGCGTGGCGCACGAGGGGCAACACGCTGTCCTTCGGCGACTACGCGCTTCAGGCGCTCGAGGGCGGCTGGATCACCGCCCGCCAGATCGAGGCGGCTCGTATCGCGATGACCCGTCACGTCAAGCGCGGCGGCAAGATCTGGATCCGGGTCTTTCCGGACAAGCCGATCACCAAGAAGCCGCTCGAGACCCGGATGGGCAAGGGCAAGGGCAACCCCGAGGAGTGGGTGGCCGTGGTCCGTCCGTCGCGCATCCTCTACGAGATGGAGGGTGTGCCGGAGGACATCGCCCGCGAGGCCATGCGGCTGGCGGCGCACAAGCTGCCGGTGAAGACGCGCTTCGTCGCGCGCGGGGAGGTGGCATGAAAGCCAAGGTCCTGCGCGACCAGTCCGTGGACGAGCTCAAGCAGACCCTCGGGACGCTCGAGGAGCAGCTGTTCAAGCTCCGCTTCCAGCGTTCGACCGGCCAGATCGAGGACCCGACCAAGATCCGTCGTGTCCGGCGTGACATCGCTCGGGTGCTCACGGTGCTCAGCGAGCGCCGCCACGAGGGGAGGGCGTGATGGCGACAGCCACCAACGAAAGCCGCAAGACCACCAAGATCGGCGTGGTCGTCTCCAGCGCCGCCGACAAGTCGGTGGTGGTGAAGGTCGACAACCTCGTCCTTCATCCGCTGTACCACAAGTTCGTGAGGACCTCCTCGAAGTTCATGGCGCACGACGAGGAGAACACGTGCAACCCGGGCGACCGCGTCCTGATCGAGGAGTGCCGGCCGCTTTCACGGCGCAAGCGGTGGCGCGTCCGCCGCGTCATCGAGCGCGCCCAGTAGGCGGAGGTGGGCCGTGATCCAGATGGGAACCATGCTCTCCGTCGCCGACAACTCCGGCGCGCGCAAGCTGATGGCGATCCGCCAGCTGGGTGGTTCGTCGGCTCCGCGCTACGCCAGCCTCGGCGACATCGTCGTGTGCGCCGTCAAAGAGGCCGCGCCGGACTCCGACATCAAGAAGGGTGCGGTGGTCAAGGCTGTGGTGGTGCGGACCACCTCGCGGACCCGGCGCCGCGACGGTTCGTACATCCGTTTCGACGAGAACGCGGCGGTGCTGGTGAACGCCCAGCGTGAGCCGGTCGGCACCCGCGTGTTCGGCCCCGTGGCCCGGGAGCTGCGCGAGAAGCGATTCATGAAGATCGTCTCGCTGGCCCCGGAAGTGCTGTGAGGGGGGCGTGATGCGAAGCTTGAAGGTCAAAAAGGGAGACACCGTCGAGGTCATCGCCGGCAAGGACAACGGCAAGCGTGGCCGTGTCCTGCGGGTGGATCGTGACCGCGAGCGAATCGTGGTCGAGGGTGTGAACATGATCAAGCGGCACACCCGGCCGAACCCGACCCGGCGAGTCCAGGGTGGGATCGTCGAGCGTGAGGCCCCGATTCACGTCTCCAACGTCAAGGTGGTGTCCCCCGACAGCGGCCGGCCGAGCCGGGTCGGGTTCAAGATCCTCGAGGACGGACGGAAGGTCCGGATCGCCAAGGTCGACGGCGCGATTCTCGACCGGTAGGAGGGACGATGGCGCGCTTGACAGACAAGTACCGAGACGAGGTGATCCCCGCGCTCAAGAAGCAGTTCGGGCTCACCAACCCGATGCAGGTCCCGCGCATCGAGAAGATCACCTGCAACATGGGCGTCGGCGAGGCGTCCCGCAACCCCAAGGTCCTCGACCAGGCGGTCGAGCAGCTCGCCAACATCACCGGCCAGAAGCCGACCATGCGCCGCGCGCGCAAGTCGATCGCGGCCTTCAAGCTCCGCGAGGGAATGCCGGTCGGCTGCACCGTCACCCTCAGGCGGGAGCGGATGTACGAGTTCCTGGACCGCCTGATCGCGATCGCCCTGCCCCGGGTGCGCGACTTCCGCGGGGTCAATCCGACCTCGTTCGACGGTCGTGGCAACTTCACGCTCGGCGTTCGGGACATCCTGATCTTCCCCGAGGTCGACTACCAGAAGGTCGAGGGCACCCTCGGAATGAACGTCACCATCACCACTTCGGCTCCCACCGACGACCAGGCGCGCGCCCTGCTGGCCGGTCTCGGGATGCCGTTCCAGCAGCGCTAGGGGAGGCCACGTGGCACGCAAGTCCTGTATCGCCAAGAGCCTGAGAAAGCCGAAGTTCAAGGTCCGGCAGCGTAACCGGTGCCGGGTCTGCGGCCGCCCCCGCGGTTACATGCGGAAGTTCCAGCTCTGCCGCCTCTGCTTCCGCAAGCTCGCGCTCGAGGGGTTTCTCCCCGGCGTGACCAAGGCGAGCTGGTGAGGTTCGAGCCATGACCATGACCGATCCCATCTCCGACATGCTCACCCGCATCCGCAACGCCACCATGGTGCGGCACGACCGCACCGACGTGCCGGCGTCGCAGATGAAGCTCGAGATTGCCAAGATCCTCAAGCAGGAGGGTTTCATCCGCACCTTCAAGGTGGTCGAGGAGGGTCCCCAGGGGATCATCCGCATCTACCTCAAGTACGCCGAGGACGGCGAGCCCGTCATCCACGGTCTCGAGCGGGTCTCGAAGCCCGGTCGCCGCGTCTATCGCGCGGTGGACGAGCTGCCGCGGATCCAGAACGGACTCGGAGTCGCGGTGGTCTCCACCAATCGGGGCGTCCTCACCGACGAGCAGGCGCGCAGCCTCAAAGTCGGCGGCGAGGTGCTCTGCCGGGTCTGGTAGGGAGAACACGATGTCTCGAATCGGAAAAATGCCGATCGCAGTGCCCAAGGGGGTCGACGTCCACGTCGGCAACGGTGTGGTCCAGGTCAAGGGCCCTCGGGGCACCCTGCTGGTCAACCTGATGCCGGGGGTGTCGGCGACGCTCGAAGACGCCACCCTGCAGCTCGTGCGCGAGTCCGACGACCGCCAGAGCCGGGCCAACCACGGCCTCAACCGGGCGCTGCTCGCCAACGCGGTCACCGGTGTCTCCGAAGGATGGAGCAAGGAGCTCGAGATCGTCGGCATCGGCTACCGGGCCGAGAAGCAGAGCGACGCAGTGGTGTTCAACCTCGGCTACTCGCACCCGATCCGGTTCTCGATACCGGAGGGGATCGAGATCGAAGTTGACCCCAAGACCAACAAGGTGACCGTCATGGGGCACGACCGCCAACGGGTCGGCCAGGTCGCCGCCGACATCCGCAACCTGCGTCCGCCGGAGCCCTACAAGGGCAAGGGCGTGCGCTACTCGGGCGAGCGGCTGCGGATGAAGGCCGGCAAGCAGGGAGCGAAGTGATGAGCCGCCTCAGGGATCGCAAGCAGCGCCGCACCAAAATCAAGCGTCGGTACCGCGGCTTCGTGCGGGGAACTGCGGAGCGGCCGCGTCTGGCCGTGTACCGCAGCCTGCATCACGTCTACGCTCAGCTCGTCGACGACGAGCGGGGGGTGACCGTGGCCTGCGCGTCGACCGTCGAAAAGACGATCGGCGGCGGGCTCAAGAGCACCTCCAGCGTCTCCGCCGCCAAGTCGATCGGCAAGACCATTGCCGAGCGGGCGAAGGAGAAGGGCATCGAGACCGTGGTCTTCGACCGCGGGGGCTTCCGATATCACGGGGTGATCCAAGCGATCGCCGAGGCCGCCCGCGAAACCGGGCTCAAGTTCTAGGGGTGCGGGGATGATCAACCGAGAGACCGAGTTCGTCGAAACCGTCGTCCACATCAACCGGGTCGCCAAGGTCGTCAAAGGCGGAAAGAACTTCTCGTTCTCCGCCGTGGTCGTGGCCGGCGACGGCAACGGCAAGGTCGGCTACGGCACCGGCAAGGCACGTGAGGTGCCGCCGGCGATCGCCAAGGCCAGCGAGCAGGCCAAGAGGTTCGCGATCCATGTTCCGTTGGTCGCCGGCACGGTGCCGCACCAGGTCTGGGGCCACTGGGGAGCGACCCGCGTTCTGCTGCGGCCGGCGTCGCCGGGAACCGGCGTGATCGCGGGCGGCGGGGTACGAGCGGTCATGGAATCGGCCGGTGTGCAGGACATCCTGACCAAGATCGTGGGCAGCCGGAACCCGTTCAACGTGGTCCGCGCCACCTTCGACGCGCTCGGCCGGCTGATGACCGAGGACCAGGTGCGCCGGCTGCGCGGCGTCGACCCCGGCGCCGACGTCGACCCGGACGAGGCCTCGGAGCCCGAGCCCGCCCCGGCCGCCGGGGACTTCGGTGGCGAGCCGGAGGAGGATGAACGCTGATGAGCGCGCGCAAGTCGGCCACCAAGAAGATGCTCCGGATCACACAGGTGCGGAGCCAGATCGGCAACCAGGCCAAGGTTCGGGCGGTGCTCCACGGGCTCGGGCTCGGGCGCATCGGCCGCTCGGTCACGCGGCCCGACGACCCCTGCATCCGGGGGATGGTCCACAAGGTCACCCACATGGTGACGGTGGAGGAAGTGGAGGGCTGAGATGGAGCTCAACGATCTTCGTCCCGCTGCCGGGGCGACCAAGACCCGCAAGCGGGTCGGGCGCGGCCCCGGTTCGGGCAACGGCAAGACCGCCGGTCGCGGGCACAAGGGCCAGAAGTCCCGGAGCGGGTACTCCCGCCGGCCGGGTTTCGAGGGCGGTCAGATGCCGCTCGTGCGTCGCCTGCCCAAGCGGGGATTCACCAATATCTTCAAGACCGAGTACGAGCTGGTGAACCTGCGCGACCTCGAGCGGGTGTTTTCCGACGGCGACACGGTGACGGCGGCGGAGATGGCCCGCAAGGGCTTGGTCCGCAGCGGTCGCCTGGTGAAGGTGCTGGGTGACGGCGAGCTGACCAAGAAGCTCACCGTCGAGGCGAACAAGTTCTCGAAGTCGGCGCAGGCGGGCATCGAGTCTGCAGGCGGCCATTGCGAGGTGGTGGCGTCGTGATCGACAGCTTCCGTAACATCTTCGCCATTCCGGACCTGCGCAGGCGGGTGCTGTTCACGTTCGGGCTGCTGGCGGTCTACCGCCTCGGGTCGTTCATCCCGATCCCGGGGATCGACCCGGTGGCGATCTCCGAGTTCACCGAGGCCGCGAAGGGAACCGTGCTCGGTTTCCTGAACCTGTTCTCGGGCGGTGCGCTCGGTCGGATGACCGTGTTCGCACTCGGGATCATGCCGTACATCTCGGCCTCGATCATCCTCCAGCTGCTGACGGTGGTGTGGCCCTACCTCGAGAAGCTGTCGAAGGAGGGCGAGCTCGGACGGCGCAAGATCACCCAGTACACCCGCTACGGCACGGTCGTGCTGTCGGTGATCCAGTCCCTCGGGATCTCCTTCTTTCTCGAGCGGACCCAGGCTCCGGGCGGGGCGTGGCTGGTGCCCCAGGAGCTCCATGGCTGGGGCTTCCGGCTCCTGACCGTGCTCACCCTGACCACCGGCACCGCGTTCGTGATGTGGCTCGGTGAGCAGATCTCCGAGCGCGGCATCGGCAACGGGATCTCGCTCATCATCTTCGCCGGCATCGTGGTCGGGCTGCCCGCCGCGATCTTCCAGACCATCACCGACATTCAGACCGGCAACCTGGGCATCATCACGGTGGCGATCCTGATCGTCTTCATGGTGATCGTCGTGGCCGCGATCGTCTACATGGAACGCGCCCAGCGGAGGATCCCGATTCAGTACGCGAAGCGGGTGGTGGGACGGCGGGTCTATGGCGGACAGAGCACCTACCTCCCGCTGCGACTCAACACCGGCGGGGTGATCCCGGTGATCTTCGCGGCCTCGATCATGTCCTTCCCCCAGACCTTGGGCCAGATGATCGACCAGCCGTGGCTGCGCCGCATCACCGAGGCGCTGGCCTGGGGCGAGCCGCTGTACAACCTGATCTACTTCAGCTCGATCATCTTCTTCTGCTACTTCTACACCTCGATCATCTTCAACCCGGAAGACACCGCCGAGAACATGCGCAAGTACGGGGGGTTCATTCCCGGGATCCGTCCCGGCAAGCGGACCGCCGAGTTCATCGACAAGATCCTCACCCGGATCACCCTGGTCGGAGCGGTCTACCTGGCGTTGGTCGCGATCCTGCCGGAGATCCTGATCGCCGGCTTCAAGGTCGCCACCATCCCGGTGATCGGGCCGGCTCTGGACTCGGTCCTGCCGGCCTGGTTCACCCAGGGCCTCGGCCTCAAGTTCTTCTTCGGTGGGACCTCACTGCTGATCGTGGTCGGGGTCGCGATGGACACGGTTCAGCAGATCGAATCGCAGCTCGTGATGCGTCACTACGACGGTTTCATGCGGCGCGGGCGCATTCGCGGGAGACGTTGATGGGTCCGAGCTACTCCAGCCTCGACCTGGTCCTCCTCGGCCCGCCCGGCGCGGGCAAGGGGACGCAGGCGCTCACGCTCGGCGAGGTCTACGCGGTGCCGCACCTGGCGACCGGCGACCTGCTGCGCGAGGAGGCGCGGTCCGGCTCTCCGCTGGGGGCGGAGATCGGGCGGGCCGTCGAGCACGGGGAGCTCGTACCGGATCGGCTGGTCGCAGGGCTCCTGCTCAAGCGGCTGGACCGTGAGACCTGCGAACGGGGCTTTCTGCTCGACGGCTTTCCCCGCACCGTCGAGCAGGCGCGGATCCTCGACGACCTCCTGGCCGAGCTCGGTCGCCGGGTCGAGCGGGCGCTGTTCCTGGATGCCGACGAGGCGGTCCTGGTCGGCCGCCTCGCAGGTCGCGCCGGCGCCGACGAGGTTCGGGCGCAGGTCGCAGCGTGGCGGCGGACGACTCTGCCGGTGGTCGATCTCTACGACCAGCGGGGCATCCTGGTTCGGATCGATGCCAACGGGCCCAGGGACCAGGTCGCCGCGGCCGTGCTGGCCGCGGTCGGGACACCGGTGGGCGCATGATCTTCCTGAAGTCGGACGCCGAGCTCGACGCGATGCACGAGGCCAACCGCCTCGTCCACCGGGTGCTGCGAGCGGTCCAGGAGCTCGCCCGGCCGGGCGTGTCGACCGACGAGCTCGACCGGCTGGGCGAGTCGATTCTGGTCGAGGGGGGAGCCAGGCCGGCCTTCAAGGGCTACCGCGGCTACCCGGCGACCCTGTGCGTGTCGCTCAACGACGTGATCGTGCACGGGATCCCCAGCCCGAAGGTCCGGCTGACCGCGGGCGACATCGTCAGTGTCGACTGTGGCGTGGTCGTGGACGGTTTCTTCGGTGACGCCGCGGTGACCTTCGGGGTCGGCGAGGTCAACGGCGAGGCACGGCGGCTGGTCGACACCACCGCCCAGTGTCTCGCGGACGCGGTCGAGCTGGTGGCGCCGGGCAACCGCCTCGGAGACATCGGAGCGGCGGTCCAGCGGCGCGCCGAGGACGCGGGCTTCGGGGTGGTGAGGGAGTTCGTGGGCCACGGCATCGGCCGTTCGCTGCACGAGGACCCGCAGGTTCCCAACTACGGCCCCGCGGGCCAGGGACACCTGCTCAAGCCGGGGTTGGTGCTCGCGATCGAGCCGATGGTCACCCAGGGTTCGTGGCGAGTCGAAGGTCGACGACGACGGGTGGACAGCCAGCACCGAAGACGGTAAACTCGCAGCCCATTTTGAGTACTCGGTGGCAGTTACGCGCGACGGCCACCGGGTCCTGGGACTCGACTGAGGAGAGGTGAATGGCGAAGGAAGAGGCGATTGAGGTGGTCGCGACGGTGGTCGAGCCGCTGCCGAACGCCATGTTCAGGGTCGAGCTCGAGAACGGGCACGAGGTGCTGGCCCACATCTCGGGCAAGATGCGCAAGCACTTCATTCGCATTCTTCCCGGCGACAAGGTGCTGGTCGAGCTGTCCCCGTACGATCTGAAGCGGGGACGCATCGTGTATCGGTACAAGTGAGGGAGCGCGGCGATGAAAGTCCGTCCGTCAGTCAAAGTCATGTGTTCGAAATGCAAGATCATCCGCCGCAAGGGCGTGGTCCGGGTGATCTGCGAGAACCCCAAGCACAAGCAGCGGCAGGGCTGATCTGAGGAGGCTCGAGTGGCACGTATTGCAGGAGTTGAGCTGCCGTCCAACAAGCGGGTCGAGATCGGTCTCACCTACATCTTCGGGATCGGCCGCACCCGTGCGCAGAAGATCCTCGCCAAGGCAGGCGTCGAGCGAGGGGATCAAGGTCAAGGACCTGTCCGAGGACGAGGTCCTCCGGATCCAGCGCGTGATCCAGGACGAAGGCAAGGTCGAAGGCGACCTCCGCAAGGAGGTGGCGATGAACATCAAGCGCCTGATCGAGATCGGGTGCTACCGCGGCATCCGCCATCGGCGGGGCCTGCCGGTGCGCGGTCAGAGGACCCACACCAACGCCCGCACGCGCAAGGGACCACGGCGCCAGGCCGTGGCCGGCAAGAAGAAGGCCGGCAAGAAGTAGTCGGGAGAGACTCGAATGGCCAAGGATCGCAAGGCCGCGCGCAAGCCGCGTCGGGAACGCAAGAACGTCCCGCAGGCGGTCGCCAATATCCACGCGACGTTCAACAACACCATCGTGACCTTCACCGACCCGAGCGGCATGACCCTGTGCTGGTCGTCGGGCGGCCGGATCGGCTACAAGGGCTCCCGCAAGGGCACGCCCGTACGCCGCTCAGCTGGCCGCCAGGAACGCCGCCGAGCAGGCGCAGGAGCACGGCGTGCGCAGCGTGCGACGTCCGCGTCAAGGGTCCCGGACCGGGGCGCGAGTCGGCGATTCGAGCGCGTGGCGGCGGCCGGGCTCGAAATTCGCAGCATCCGCGACGTCACCCCGATCCCGCACAACGGCTGCCGGCCCCGCAAGCGGCGTCGCGTCTAGCGAGAAGGAGAACGGAACGTGGCACGGTACCGTGGCCCAGTCTGTCGTCTGTGCCGCCGTGAGGGCATGAAGCTCTTCCTCAAGGGCGAGCGCTGCTACAAGGAGAAGTGTGCCATCGAGCGCCGCAACGTCCCGCCCGGACAGCACGGCGCCGGACGCCGCCGGAAGGTCCGCGCCTACGGCCTCCAGCTGCGCGAGAAGCAGAAGCTGCGCCGGATCTACGGGCTCCTCGAGGGCCAGTTCCGCCGGACCTTCAAGGAGGCCAACCGGAGCAAGGGCGTGACCGGCGAGAACCTGCTCCGGCTGCTCGAGCTGCGGCTCGACAACGTGGTCTACTCGCTCGGCTTCGCGACCTCGCGCGTCCCAGGCGCGTCAGCTGGTGCGTCACGGCCACGTCGAGGTCAACGGCCGGCGAGTCGACATCCCGTCGTTCCGTGTACGACCCGGCATGGAGATCACCGTGCGAGAGAAGAGCCGCACCAACGCCGCCATCCGCGAGGCGATGGACTTCGCCCAGGGTCGCGGCGTGCCCGCCTGGCTCGAGGTCGAGCCCGACGCCTTCCGCGGCAAGGTGCTCGAGACCCCGGCGCGCGAGGAGATCCGGTTCCCGATCCAGGAGCAGCTCATCGTCGAGCTCTACTCCCGCTAACGTGGAGGCCGAATGATCTGGCACGAGTTCCAGCGACCGGCGCAGGTTCAGAGCGACGAGGACGAGCGCACTCCGACCCACGCACGCTTTATCGCGCAGCCCTTCGAGCGCGGATGGGGCACCACGGTCGGTAACGCGATGCGTCGTGCGTTGCTCTCGTCGATCCCCGGGGCCGCGATCACCGCGGTCAAGATCGAGGGCGCGGACCACGAGTTCTCGGCGGTTCCGGGAGTGGTCGAAGACGTCACCGACATCATCCTCAACCTCAAGAAGATCCCGTTCAAGGTCCATGGCCAGGAACCGTCCGTGCTCGACCTCGAGGCCAAGGGGCCGGGTGAGGTGACCGCCGGCCAGTTCCGCGGCTCCCATCTGGTCGAGGTCATCGATCCCGACATCCACGTCGCGACCCTGTCCGCCGACGGCCAGCTCAAGATGAGCGTCCGCGTGGTTCCGGGCCGGGGCTACATCCAGGCCGAGGAGAATCAGACCGAGGACCTCGATCTCGGGTTCATCCCGATCGACTCCGCGCACTCGCCGGTCCGCCGCGCGAACTTCCGGGTCGAGATGGCGCGGCTCGGTCGCATGACCAACTACGAGCGCCTGGTGCTCGAGGTCTGGACCAACGGGACCATCACCCCCGAGGAGGCGCTGAGCCAGGCCGCACAGCTGGTCCAGGGCCACATGGACATCTACGCCCGGCTGGCGGGGATCGAATCTCCGCCGATTGCGGAGAGCGAAGGTGCGGCGACCGAGGAGGACAGCATCCTCGACCAGTCGATCGACAGCCTCGACCTCTCGATCCGTTCGATGAACTGCCTCAAGAACGCCAACATCCGCACCCTCCGCGACCTGGTCTCCCGCAGCGAGCGGGAGATGGTCGAGATCCGGAACTTCGGCGAGAAGTCGCTGAGGGAGGTGCAGGACAAGCTCGAGGCCATGGGCCTCGGGTTCGGCATGAAGCTCGACATGTAGTGCGGTCCCCGCGGCGCCTGCCGCGGGACGGCACCGGTGGTACTGGAGAAGGAACCCATGCGACATCGAGTCCAGGGAAGGAAGCTCGGCCGGACGAGTGCGCACCGCAAGGCGCTGTTCCGGAATCAGCTGACCTCGCTGTTCGTCCACGAGCGAATCGTGACCACCGTCGAGAAGGCCAAGGAGCTCCGGCCGCTCGCCGAGCGGATGGTGACCCTCGCCCGGACCGGCTCGTTGCCGGCGCGGCGGCGGGTGCTCGAGATGGTGTCCGACAAGGACGTCGTCCGGCGCCTGTTCGAGGAGATCGCACCACGGTTTGCCGAGCGCCCGGGCGGCTACACCCGCATCCTGCGCCTCGGCCGCCGGCGAGGTGACGGGGCCCAGCTCGCGATCATCGAGTTCGTCGACTACCAGCTCAAGGCCAAGACCGAGGCGGCGCCGGCCACCGGCAAGTCCTCGCTGATGGACCGCGCCCGGGGCGTGTTCGGAGGCGGCCGCAAGCCGTCGCCGGAACCGGCGATCGAGACCGCTCCGGAGGAGACCGTCGAGGACGAGGCCCCGAAGAAGCCCGCCCGGCGCGCGAAAAAGGCCGCGAAGCCGGCCGAGGAAACCGCCGGCGACGACGACTGACCTCACCTTTCGACGAGTCGGTCCATCACGGGCGCCGCGCGATGCGCGGCGCCCGTGTCACAACGTCAGCGTCTCGCCCAGCTCGGGGATCTCGCAGGTCCAGCCGAACTCCTCTGCCAGGGTCTCGGCGAAGGCCTGCTGGGCGTGGTGCTCGCCGTGGACCAGCACCACCCGCTCGGGATCTCGCTCACGACGTCCGAGCCACACCAGGAGCTCCTCCGCGTCGGCATGGGCCGAGAGCCCGCTGATCTGACGGACCGCGGCCCGAACCGGCACCATCTCGCCGTGGATCTTGACCTCCGGCTCGCCCTCCACGATCCGCCGCCCTCTGGTGCCTTCCGCCTGGTAGCCGACGAAGAGGACGGTGGTGGAGGGGTCGGGCAGCCGCAGCTTGAGGTGGTGGAGGATCCGTCCTCCCGTCGCCATTCCGGAGGCCGAGACGATGATCGCCGGACCGTTGATCTGGTTGAGCTTGCGCGACTCGGACGAGGTCGGCGTGACGGACATGTTGGCCGGGAAGATCGGGTTCGAACCCTCGGCGAAGAACTGCCGCATCTCGGTGTCGTGCTCACCGACGAAACGGGTGTAGAGCGTGGTGGCCTCGATGCCCATCGGGCTGTCGAGCCACACCGGGATCTCGGGGATGTCGCCGTCGACGGTGAGCTCGTGGAGCATGTACAGCAGCTCCTGGGTGCGGTCGACCGCGAAGGCGGGCATCAGGATGATCCCGCCCCGCTCCAGAGCGGCCTGGATCTCTTCGGCGAGCACCTCCCGCGGGTCGCGAGGGTCGTGCCGGCGGTCGCCGTAGGTCGATTCGACCAGCAGGACGTCCGAGCCCCGGTACGGCTCCGGCTCGCGCAGGATCGGGACGCCGTACCGTCCGACGTCGCCGGAGAAGAGCACGCTCCGGCGACCGCCGCCGGACACCTTGGTCTCGAGCTCGATCGCCGCCGCACCGAGAATGTGCCCCTGGCGGAGGAAACGGAAACGGATCCCGGGATGGAGCTCTTTCCAGACACCGAACTGAAGGGGCTCGAGCCGCTTGAGCGCCGCGCGGGCGTCCGCGACCCGGAACAGCGGCAGGGCGGGGCTGTGCTTGGAGTAGCCCTCCTTGTTGGCGTAGCGGGCCTCCTCCTCCTGGATGTGGGCCGCGTCGGGGAGCAGCACCCGGAGCAGGGCGGCGGTCGGAGCGGTGCAGTACACCGGGCCGGAGAAGCCCTGACGGACCAGCCTCGGCAGGTAGCCCGAGTGGTCGATATGGGCGTGGGTCAGCACCACCGCTCCGAGCCCGGCGGCGGGGGTGGGCAGGGGCTTCCAGTTCAACCGTCGCCGCTCGGCCGTCCCCTGGAACAGGCCGCAATCGACCAGCGCGCTGAACCGTTTCCACTCCAGCAGGTACTTCGAACCGGTGACACAGCGGCCGGCTCCGAGCACTGTCAGCTTCACGGCGACCTCCCGCGTCCGTCATCGTAGCGTGGACGCCGCGACGGGTGGGCATTAGAATGGACACTGTTCCGAACTCGAGGAGGAGTCGATGACACAGGACGGAAAGAGCGTGGACGACGCCATCGACGCCGTGGCCCGCGAGGCCGAGGGCGAGTTGGTCGAGGTCAAGGAGTCGCTCAGCCGCGCGCAGCAGGCGATGGATAATGCCCGCGCAGCGATGCAGGGCGCCTACGGCAAGGCGCGCGAGCGGACCACCGAGGCTGCGGACCGGGTCCGCGTGCACCTCGAGGAGGCCCGCCGACACCTCGCCGATGCCAAGGAGAAGACCGCCAAGCTCGCCGCGCGTGCCCGCGAGCAGGCCGAGCAGCTCATCGCCAAGGCCAAGGAGCAGTACGAAGCGCTGGTCGCCAAGAGCCGGGAGACCTACCAGAAGGTCCGCGACCGGGTGGCCGAGATGGACTTCAAGCAGAAGGGCGATCAGGTGCTCGACTACATCCGCACCAACCCCGGCAAGGCGGTCCTGATGGCGCTGGCGGTCGGGTTCCTGGTCGGCTACGCGACCCGTCCCCGCGACTGAGGGGAGCGGGCATGAAGGAGCTCGAGATCGACCCGGACCTCGAAGACGAGGAGACCGAACCTGTCGGTTCCGGCGACACCCCACTGGGTCGGCGCCTGGACCCCGATGCGATCCTGGACACGCTGGTGCCGTCGGGCATCGATTGGCGCGACTCGGTCCGCCGCCACCCGATGGCGTCGGTGGTGGTGGTCGGACTGGCCGGCTACTTGGTCGGACGCACCAAGGGCGCGGCGATCATGGCCGGGCTCGCGACCGCCACCTCGACCGCACTCATGAGGCAGCTCTCGGACGTGTTCGAGGGAGATTTCTTCGACTTCGACTCGGCATGACCGGCCCGGCCGCGCGCCGGTGCTCGCGGCATCGCGGCGGGGGGTGCAGAGCCCTGCCGGCCCGGCGTCGGCTGACCCTCCGAGCCGGGGCTGTCGGGGCGTGGTCGGTTCGGCCAGGTGGGAGGCGCGGAGTGTCCGGTCCTGACTCCGATTGGATTACCGTCGAGGAGACCGACGACCGCCGGCTCGCGGCCCGTATCGAGCTCGCCCTGCGCGCAGCCGGCCTCGAGGTCCGGGTGCGGCGGGAGGCGGCGGAGGGAGAGCGGGCGATGGTCGAGGTCCAGGTGCCGCTGAACCGTTTCGACGACGCCCTCGAGGCACTCGAGCCGTTCGACGACGAGGGGCCTTCCGATGCCGCCCCCGGGCGAGGGCCTGACCGGTGAAGCGCGACCGCACCGGCGCTCTTCTGGCGAAGCTGGTGGAGCGTCTGGAGCGGGACCTGACGGCGCTGTTCGGCCCCGGCGCCTTCGAGCGCTGGAGCGAGGGCGCTCTGGTCAGCGTGGTCGGAGGAACCGTGATCTTCGTCGTCGTCAGCCCGTTCGACGACGACGCGGTGGTCAACGTGCGCACCTATCTCGCCCGCCGGCCGGACACCGTCGACGGCAGCCTCGCCCTCCACCTCGTGCGGCTGAACGCCGAGTGCCTCTTCGGCGGGTTCTCGATCGACGATGACGGCGACGTGTGCTTCGACCACAGCCTGTTGGCCTCCGCCGCCACCCGGGAGGCGCTGCGGGCCGCGGTCCGGTCGGTGGTCGACGCCGCCGAGCGCCACGCCGGCGAGGTGCTCGCGAGGTGGGGCGGCCTGTCCTCCCTCGAGATGCTGCGCCGTCGGATCGAGGAGACCGAGGAGGAGGGGCCCGAGGAGGATCTTGCCGGGCCCGTCGGGCCGAATTGACCAAGCGCTCGATCGCCGCACGGACGCCGCTCGGTCGGCTCTTCCTGCTGTGGCTGGTCGGCGTCCTGGTGCTGACCATGGTGGTGGTGAGCGGGCTGGTGCTCGACCACCTCGAAACCGTGCTGGTGGCCGAGCTGGAGGCGCACGCCCGAGCGATCGCGCGCGCCTCGGCGGCAGCGGTCGGCGATGGGCGGATTCCGGCCGAGCTGCCAGAGGCCGTGCTCGGTGACGTGCGCGCGATCGAGGTCCGCACCGCCGACGGAGCTCTGCTGTGGCGGTTCGGACTGCCGCCGAAGGAGGTCGAGGCTCTCGCGGGCGGGCTGCGCACCCTCCGCGAGAGGGTCGAGGGGTCGGTCCGCGCGGGCGCCGGTCGGACCGGCCCGCTCGAGGTCGTGGTGACCCTCGACACCTCGCGGATCCGGCGCCACCTGGCGATCGCCGCGATCCGGATGCTGTTCGGAATGGGGGTGGCGCTGGCCGCGTCCCTGATCGTCGGCCTGGCCGTGGTCGCCGCCATCGTGCGACCGCTCAGGCGCCTCGCCGACCACGCGCGCGAGTACGGCACCGACCGTCCGTGGCCGTCGGTGGACGAGATCGGCGGCGCGGCCGAAGTGGTCGAGCTGGCACGGTCGTTGGCCGACATGGGCGATCGGCTCGCGTCGCAGCGGCGCGCGCTGGCGGCGAGCGAGGGGCGGTGGCGCGACCTCGTCGCCAGCTCGCCGACGCCGCTGCTCGAGCTCGACCCGGGGCTCAGGGTGGTCGAGGCCAACCCCGCCGCGCGCACGCTGCTCGGCGGCGAGGACGGTTCGCTCGAGGAACGGATCGAGAGCCCGGCCAGGGCCGAGATCATCTCCCGGCTCGGCGCACTCGACGAAGGCGAGACCACGGGCCTCGAGGCCCGATGGCGCCTGCCCGATGGTGATTCCGCCGAGGTCGAGCTGCGGGCGCGGCGGCTCGAGGACACCGGCGAGCGCCGCTGGCTGGTGGCGGTCCACGACCAGACCGGCCGCGTCCGTCGGCTCGGAGAGCAGTGGCGGCAGACCTTCGACGCGATGCGCGACGGGGTCGCCCTGGTCGGCTCCGACGGGCGGGTGCGGCTCGCCAACCGCGCCTTCGCACTGCTCGGACAGGCTGCGGTCGAGCATGCCGTGGACAGGGCCGCGGTCGGGCGCGAGGGCGAGTGGGAGCTCGAGCACGGGGGCAAGGTGCTGGCCTGCACGCTGAGCCGGCCGGAGGGCCTCGACCACGCCATCCTCCTGGTGCGCGACCGCACTGAGGCGGCGTCCGCGGCAGCCCGCCTCCGCGAGGCCGAGACCCTGCAGGCGATCGGGACCCTCGCGAGCGGGATCGCGCACGACTTCAACAACCTGCTGGCCGGCATCCTGGTCCACCTCCGGTTGCTCGAGCGGGAGCCCGGGGCCGCGGACCGCGCCGCGGCGTCGATCCGTGAGCTCGCCGAGCAGGGCACCGAGGTGGTCCGCGAGCTGCTGCTGCTGGCCCGCCGAGAGACCACTCCCCACCGTCCGGTGGACCTCGCGGGTCTGGTCCGCCAGCAGGCCGAGGTGCTGCGCCGCCTGGTCAGCGCCGACCAGCGGTTCGAGGTCGTGGCGCCGGCCGAACGGGTGGTGGTCGAGGGCAGCCCGGTCGCCCTCCGCCGTCTGCTGCTCAACCTCTTCCTCAACGCCCGTGAAGCGGTCCGGACCACCGGCGGCAGGATCACCGTCACCCTCGAGCGGGACGGCGACCATGCGGTGCTCGAGGTGACGGACGAGGGCGTCGGCATGCCCGACGGGGAGCGTCTCAGGGTGCGCGAGCCGTTCTGGAGCGGGCGGGGCCGCGGTGCCGGCCTGGGGCTCGCGGTGGTGGACGCGGTGGTCACCGACCACCGCGGTCGGATGACGGTGGAATCGGAGCCCGGCCGCGGCACCCGCATCCGGGTCACCCTCCCCCTTCACCCTGGCGCCGAGCCCGAGCCGCCCTCCGCCGGCCCCCTGGACGGCCGCAGGGTCCTGGTCGTCGAGCCCTCTGCTGTGGCCGCCGCGGACCTGGTGGCGGGGTTGGTCGCGGCTGGCGCCGACGCGCGCCACGCCCGGGATGCCGCGGAAGCCGGACGGCTGACCGGCGACTGGCTTCCCGAGGCGGTGGTCGCGGGCGCGGGCGCCTCGCCGGGAGATGTCGCCGCGTCGGCGGACAAGGCCGGCTGCCCGGCGGTGGCGGTCCGAGGACAGTCCGCCGTCGCGTCCGGGGTCGTCTCGTGTGCCTCAGCCGCCGACGCGCCGGGAATCCTCGCCGCGCTGCTGGGACCGCGCGATCGCGGCTGAGTCGACGGTGCCGCCTCCGTCGGCCTCACCCCGTGGTATCGTCGTCCACTGGACGGAGGTCGTCATGCGAGGTCTGCTGTCCGGTCTGCTGGTGGTCGTGATCGCCGGTGTCGGGTGCGGCAAGAGGGCCGCCGAGAACCCGTCCGCGGTGGCAACGCCGGGGCCCGCCGTGTCTGCGGAGGCGGCCGCAGCGGCCGCGGATGCGGAGGCGGTCGCGGTCACCCAGCGGCGAATGGGGGAGATCGGCCGCGTGCTCGAGGACTACGTCGTCGCCCACGGCGCCGAGCCCGAGGTCGCGGACGCGAACGCCCTCGCGGCCTCGCTCGCGGGTTCGCAGGGTGTCGAGGTCGCCGCGGTGGACGGCTGGGGTCGTCCGTTCGTCATCACCAGGGTCGACGGCATGCTCGAGATCCGCTCCCTCGGCAGCGATGGAGAGCGGGACGACGGCGATCCGCGCGGGATCGTGACCGATCCGACGGCCGACATCGTGATGATCGACGGTGGATACACCCAGTGGCACCATCCTCGATGACGCTGGTGGCAGGTGTCGGACCCGCGCTCGGCCCCGGCTGTCGTTCCCGGCATGGGTGAGCTGAGCCGCCGCACTCGTCGCAGCGTCGCGAGGGCCGCGGCGGCCGTCGTCTCCCTGCTGCTGGTCCTCTCGATTGCCGAGGTCGGAGCGCGGCTCGTGCTTCCGCCCCAGCAGGTGGTCGAGGTCGAGCCGGCGCCCGACCGTCCGGTTCCCGAAGCTCTCGAGGAGCGCGAGCAGGAGGGCGGCATCGACGTCCTGCTGGACTGGTCGGGACCCCACGGCCTGCGGCTCAACCCGCTCGTCAGGGCGACCATCCACGACCACACCCTGAGCCGGCGCGACGTGGTCATCGAGACCAGCTCGCTCGGCCTGCGCCACCCCGAGCTCGGGCCGAAGCACCCCGGGCAGCTTCGGTTGCTGGTGCTGGGCGACTCGATCACCTTCGGCGACTACGTGCCGTTCGACGCGACCTACACCGCCCAGCTCGCGAGCCTGCTCGGTCGCTCGGGCCGGTCGGTCGAGGTGATCAACGCCGGGCTGCCCGGCGCCAACTCCGGCGACGAGTTCTACCGCTACCTGGAGCTCCGCGACCCGGTCGCGCCCGACTCGGTGCTGCTCGCGATGTACCTCAACGACGCCCAGGAGAGCCAGCGCTTCACCGCCCGCAGCCTGCGCGCCCCGTGGTCCGAGAGCCGCTTCCTCAGCTGGGTGGTCAACCGCAGCGAGGCGCTGCGGCTGCGGCTCTTCACTGAGCGCGCCGCGCCCGGGGTCGACCCGGGGTGGGCGGAGGACTTCCGCGCCGGACGCGACCTGCGCTCCGGCGACTGGCGGCGCGACCGGGACGCGTTCGACTTCGAGATCTACAACGCCCGCCGCGACTTCGGGCTCGCCTGGACCGCCCAGGCATGGTCCGCTGTGAGCGAGATCGTCGAGGTGCTCGAGCGGGCGGTGTCGGCGCGCGGCCAGCGTTTCGCCGTGGTGCTGTTCCCGATCCGGCTGCAGGCGGAGACCGAGCTGGACGAGGTCCGCCCGCAGATCGCCTTCGAGGCCATGTGCCGCGACCTCGGCCTGGCCTGCCTCGACCTCCTGCCCGCGCTGCGCGCCGCCCTCGAAGCTCGGCGCGGTCGGCTGTACTACGACCACTGCCATCTGACCGAGGCAGGCAACGCCGTGGCCGCCGAGACCCTCGCCGACTGGCTGCCCCGGGCCGGCCTCGTCCCCCGCTGAGGCTGGCGAGGGTCCGCGCCAGTCCGACGGACACCCACCTCGACCCAGGGGCGCGAAGGCCGCAGACCCGGGATTGACGACCGAGAGCGCGGTAGCGGAGCAGCTTGCCTGCTCCCGTGCGCCGGGCGGAGACAAGCTCCGCCCCTCCCGCCCCTGCGGCCTGACCCGGCTCGCCGGGTCCTCTCGGATGGGTGGGCGCTCTCTGTGCTCCTCCCCGCCCCTGTGGTTCATTCGCGCGCGACCCCCGGCTCGAGATCGCAGGTGATCAGGCGCATCCGGTGGTGGCGGTTGGTACCGGGCGCGAGCCGCTCGACCACCAGCTCCGGGTGGCTGCGCGCGAGCTGGGCCACCCAGGCGTCCAGCTCGTCGGTCTCCTGGGTCAGCACCACCAGCCTCCGCCACGGCACCCGCGCCGGAGCCGCGGGCTCGCGCCGGTCGAGGCCCGACCAGGTCCCGGCCCAGGCCGTCGAGCTGTCGGGCGCGAGGGCGGACAGGGGACGCCTCGCCACCTCCGGCCAGCGGGGTGGGGCGACCACGCGCCACACAACCGGCTGCAGGTCCTCCCGAGCCAGGTCGTCGCTCAGCAGGTAGGTGAACTTGCCGACCATGTAGTGGTCCCAGAACGAGGCCGCGACCAGGGTGCCGGGGCCGAGCTCGGCCACCACGCGCTCGGCGATCAGCTCCTCCGCGGGCCGCCCCCAGCGGTACCAGTCGCCCGAAAACCAGAGCCGCGCCTCGACCGCGGCCCAGGCCAGCCAGCCGGCGAGAGCCGCCGCCGCAGCGAGGCGAAGCAGCCGCCGGCCGCCGACCGCCTCGAGGGCCGCCGCGAGGACCGCGACCGCGACCGCGGCGACCACGATCGCGGCGGGGTACATCAGCGAGGCGCGCTTGACGTAGGCGATGTCGGACAGGACCGCCGGGACCGCGCCGCAGGCCAGCAGGGCGAGCGGTACCAGGCTCTCGGGACGCCGGGGACGCAGCGCCAGCACGACGACGCCGACCGCCGCGAGCGCGGCGACCGCCCACGGCAGCGTGCGCGGTCCGAGCTCTCCTGCGGTCGGCAGGAAGGTCTGGTGGAAGATCACCGGCGCCTTGACGAAGACCCCTTCGCCGAGGTCGCCGAGACGGCCGGCCAGCGAGCCCAGGTAGACCCACGGGTCGGTCACCGAGGCCTGTCCCGCGACCCGTGGCCCGAGGCGCTGGAGGTAGTCGCCGAGCGGGCTGAGCCGACCGGTCGCGAGCCACTCGGTGACCGGGAAGCCGGCCAACCAGAGCGCGAGCCCGACGGGAAGGGCGGCCAGTCGCCAACCGAGACCGCGCAACGCCGACCGGTCGAGCACGGCCAGCGCGGCCACGGTCAGCAGCGGCACCGCGACCGCGAACTGGCCCGACGGGTACTGGTGCCAGGTGAGGGCCATCAGGGCGGCGACGGCGATCGCCCAAGCCGTCGACCTGGTGCGTACCAGGCGCAGGGTCGCCAGGGCGAGCAGCAGACCCGGCCAGGCGGTCGCACCGTGGGGGTGCACGTCGCTGCGGCCCCACCCGATCTGGAGCGGATCGAGGGCGAGCATGGCCGCGGCGGCGAGCCCCGCGCGGCGGCCGGCCACCTCGCGGGCGAACAGGAAGCCGATCCCGACGGTCAGGACGGCCACCAGCGCCGAGCCCAGCCGCACCGCGAGCACGGTCGGTCCCGCGGCGGCGATCCCGATCCGGATCGGCAGATAGTAGAGCAGGCCGAGGGGGGCCCAGGGCCCGCCGACGCCGGCGTTGGCCAGCAGCGAGCCGTGGAGGCTGGTGGCGCCGACCATGTAGGGCGAGAGCTCGCCCTCGAAGGCGTCGACGACCCGGTTGAGCGCGTAGAAGCGGAACACGACAGCCGCCCCGAGCAGCCCGAGCAGCGCCGCGGACTCGCTCAGGCCGAGTGCGCGCGGTGTGTCGGCGGCGCCCAACGGCAGCAGGCCGGTTCCGTCGCCGATCGCGGCTGCCGCCAGCGCGAAGGCGGCGGCGAGGTAGCCGAGACCGCCCGCGAGCGGTGCCCCGACAGTGAGCGCGGCCTGGCCGGCCAGCGCGCACGCGACCGCGACGAGGTGCTCGGCCGCGGCCGGGCGCCGCAGGCGGGCCGCCGCGCACGCGACCAGCACGAGGGCAGCGGCCGCGCTGAGCCCGGTCGCCACCACCAGCCGGGCCGGATCGGCGAGCAGCAGCGCCCCCAGACCCGAGCCGAGCCCGACGAGGGGGGCGAGAACGCCGAGCGCGACCTGCCCTGCCGCGTCGTCCCGGGCGGCCAGGACGGCGGCGGCCGCGACCAGACCCGCACCGGCCGCGGCGGTCGCGGCTGGGATCAGCCCGTTTCGAGGCGGCAGCGGGCGCAGGGAGAAGGACATCTCGGCGTCTCGAGCGGTCGGATACCACACGGCGCCTGCCCCGCGCAAGCGGAGCGAACACCCCACAGAGCCTGCGATCGACCCCACGGGCGCTCTGTGGGCACGGGCGAGGCAGGGAAGCTGTTTCGAAATGCGGGCGGATCTGCCGCACCCTGAGCGGTGCCACCGGTTGGGGAGCGCGGCCATTGTGAACCGCCACGACGCAAAGAGCGCAAAGGTCGAGGCGGGATGCTCTCGGTGGTCGCCTTCGCGTCGCTAGGGATCTCCGCGGTCCACTGGAGGACGTCGCGAGTCGCTTCGAGCGAACCCGGAAAAGCCGGCCCTGGGTGGTGCGAGCCGATCTCGAAGCCCGGCCCCTCCGGGGACTCCAGCCGTCACCCGATGGGGCGGTGCCCCTCGGTGGTGAATCCCGGTCCGACTGGGGTACCCTCGCGGCATGGTGCAGCGGTGGCAGGCGAAGGTGCGGCGTTGGGGGCCGTGGCTGGCCCTGCTGGCGCTGTCCGCCGGGCTCCACCTGGCGGTGCTCGGGCAGCGGTCGTACCACCACGACGAGGCGATCCACGCCAAGGGCGCCTGGGACCTCGCCGAGAGCGGTCGCTACCGCTACAACCCGACCTACCACGGACCGCTGCTCTACCTGCTGACCGCGGCCACCTTCGAGCTCGCGGGCGATTCCGACCTCACCGCCCGGCTGCCGATCGCCTTCGCCGGCATCGCGCTGGTCGCGGTGGCGTTCGCGCTGCGCCGGCCGCTCGGCGGACGGGCCGCGTGGTGGACCGGCCTGCTCGCGACGGTGTCCCCGCTCACGCTCTACTACGGGCGTTTCCTGCGCATGGACGTGCTCGAGCTGGTCACCGCCTCGGCCGCGGCGGTGGCGGCGTGGAGGGCGGTCCACGGTCGGCCGAGGGCGTGGGTGTGGGTCGGGGTGTGGGCCGGCCTGGCGTTCGCGACCAAGGAGAACGCCTTCGTCACTGCGGCCTTGGTCGCGGCGGTCGTGGCCCTGATGACCGTCGGCGCCGGCCTCGGCCGTGCAGCGCCGGCGGTGGTGCGCTTCGTGGTGCGTCACCGGTGGGGGCTGGTGGCGGCAGCGTCGGCCGGGTTCGTGGTGACCACCCTGCTCTACACGATCGGCTTCCGCCACCCCGGTGACTGGTTCTTCCCCGGGACCGCGATCTCGTACTGGTGGGACCAGCACCAGGTCCAGAGGGTGGCGGGCCCGTGGTGGTACCACCTGCCGCGGTTGGCCCAGTACGAGTTCCTGCCGCTGCTCGCGGGCCTGGCCTGGTGTCTCGGACGCCGCCGCCGGATGGGCCGTCTCGAGACCGCGCTGCTTCTCTTCGGCCTCGCCAGCCTGGCGATGTACGCCTACCTGGGCGAGAAGGTGGCCTGGCTGGGCGTGCACCAGGTGTGGGCGTTCCTGCCGCTGGCGGGGCTCCAGCTCGCCCGGACCTTCGGGCCCGCCGGGCGGTGGTGGAGCCGGAGCCTCGCCGCCGTCGGCCTGGCCGCCACCGTCGCCACCTCGGTGGTCGCCAGCTTCGTCCTCGACGAGATTTCGCCGCGCCGTGACCGGGTCGAGAGCCTCGTCTACGTGCAGACCTGCCCCGAGTTCACCGCGATGGAGCGCGAGGTGCGCGCGCTGGCCCGGTCCGGCGAGGACCCGGTCGCGGCGGTCAGCGGCGAGGCCGGCTGGCCGCTCGCGTGGTCGTGGCGGCGGCTGCCGGTGTGGTGGGCCAAGCCCCGGCCCGGTCAGCGGCCGCCGGTGGTGCTGTGCGAGCCTTCCGAGGAGGGCGAGCTGCGCCGAGCCCTGGGCGCAGGCTATGAGTCCGAGCGGATTCCGCTGCGGGCGTGGTGGGTGATCGAGGACACCGATCCCGGCGTCGGCGATGTCCTGCGCTACCTGGTGACCCGCCGTCACTGGGGTGTGATCGGATCGAGCGACGTGATCGTGCTGCGCCGCACCGGCGAGGCGACGCCCGAGGTGCGTTCGGCGGCTCCGCCGGCGGCGCTCGCCGACGCGCTCGGGGTGAGCGCGGCCTCGGTCTTCGGCGAAGGCCTGCTGGTCGAGCCCCGCGGGGTCGCGGTCCGTGCGGACGGGATGGTCGCGATCGCCGATCCCGGCCTGTCGGCGGTGGTCGTGCTCGACCCGGAGGGCCGCCCGGCCGACCTTCGGCTGCCGCCGCTGGCGGAGCCCGAAGGGGTGGCGTTCACCCCGGAGGGCGTGCTGGCGGTGGCCGACACCTGGAACCACCGGGTGCTGCTGGCCGACCTCGGGCGCAAGACCTGGGCCGAGGCGCCGGTCCCGCCGGGGGGCTGGTACGGTCCACGGGCGGTGGCGGCCTCCGCCGACGGCCGGCTGGCGGTGGCGGACACGGGCAACAAACGGGTGGTCGTGCTCGGGCGGGGCGGGAGCTCGATCACGGCGTGGGGCGGTCCGGGCTCCGGGCCGGGGGAGCTCCAGGAGCCGGTCGGGGTGGTGTGGCTGGGCGACGGGCGCCTGCTGGTCTGCGACACCGGCAACCGTCGCCTCCAGGTCTTCGACCGCGCGGGGCGGAGCGTGTCCCAGACCGCGCTGGGGGGCGCCTGGGCCGACTTCTACTCCCGGCCCCAGGCGACGGTTCTCGCCGATGACGACTGGCTGGTCAGCGACGCCCCCGGGGGCCGCCTGTGGCGGATCCGGGCGGGGCGGGTCACCGCGATCGACCTGGCTGCCGACGGGCTGACGCCCTCAGGGGTCGCCGCCGCCGGCCGCTCATTGTGGCTCGCCGACCTCGGCGGCAGGGTGTGGCGGCTCGAACGGTGACCGCCGTCACACTGTGGAGGAACGATGTCAAAGCTCTGTGAACGCGAGACGTGGGCCCTTGACTCGTGGTCGGTGCGGTCGCCAAGATGGGAGACGATGGCTGCACCAGCTCCACCGTCAACCTGTGCGAGGTCCCGCGAGCGGGGGGTGACCCTGCTCGAGGCGCTCGTGGTGGTGGCGATCATCGGCCTCGGACTGGCGGTGACCGTGCCCGGCCTGCAGCGGGCCCGGGTGCGGGCGGTCATGCTCGGTGAGGTCAACACGGTCGCCGAGGCGATCGCGATCTCCCGGGTCACGGCCATCCGCAGCGGCCGGCAGGTGGTGTTGAGGGTGCCGCCGGGGACCGAGACCATCCTGTCCGCGGTCATCGACACCGACGGCGACGACGTGTTCGAGACCACCGACGAGGTCTTCAAGCGCTGGCCGCTGTCCCAGCGGGTCCAGGTGACGAACGACGCCACCTTCCCGCTGCGCCCGGTCACCGTGGGCTCGGACACCGGGCCCGGCGTGCAGGTCCGGCGGGACGGCATCGTGCTCGCGAACGTGGCCAACGACGGCACCGGGTTCGGCTGGGTGGTGTTCAGCGACCTGTCGGGCAACCAGGTCCGGCTCCAGATCAACTCGGGCACCGGGACGGTGATCAAGGAGATGAAGATCCCGAGCACCACCACCTGGACCACCGATCTGCGGCACTGGAGGTTCTGATGGCAGACCTCGAAGCGCTCGGCCCGGGCCGTCCGCGCGGTTTCTCGCTGCTCGAGGTGCTGATCGCGCTCGCGATCCTCGGCCTGGTCGTGCTCGGAGTGGTGGGGCTGTTCTCGCGCTCGATCGTGGTCAACGCCTCGAGCTTCGACTACGCCACCCTGTCGTCGGTCGCCCGCCAGTCGGTGGAGGTCATCCAGGGCCAGCCGTTCGGCGCCGTCGCCGACACCGGCGGCGCCACCGCCACCCTGCCGGACCCCACCGGAACCGGGGAGTACACCATCACCTACACCTGCATCGACTACTTCATCACCTCGTGGAACAACATCCAGGGCACCGGCACCCCGCCGCCGGCGTGGCCGACTCCGGGCCCCGGGCAGGCCGCCAACCTCAAGAAGATCACGCTCACCGTCCAGTCCAACCCCAACCGGCCGATCCAGGGCCGGCGGGAGCTGACGGTGACCATGCTCAAGGTCCCGAGCGGAGGCTGACCGTGCGACGGAGCAAGGGCTTCACCCTGATCGAGCTGCTGGTCGCGATGGCCGTGTTCGCGGTCCTGATCGTCGCGCTGCTCCAGCTCTTCGACTCGTCGACCCGGATCTCCCGCACCGAGTCCGAGCTCTCCGACGTGCAGGAGAACCTGCGCTTCGCCGCCTACCACATGCTGCGACTGGGCCGGATGGCGGGCATCGCCTCGGCGGCGGGAGAACCCGGCAACACGGGGCTTTCGCTGCCCAGCTTCCTCGACAACGGCGGGGTCGCGATACCCCTCGCCGCCAACGTGCTCAACAACGTCTCGAGCTTCACCGACTTTCGGGGCACTGCCCGCACCACCATGGCAGGTCAGGACGTGCTGCTGCTGCGGGGCTACTTCGAGGCCGACCCCTTCTTCGTCAACATCGCCGGCGGCGCGCTCTCGAGCCCGCTGGTCATCAACCAGACCACCGCCACCGGGCTGGTGCAGCCCCTCACCGTTCCGTCGGTCAACCAGGGCATGATGATCCAGGGCCAGGACTTCTACGGCGTCGCCACCGTCACCTCGGTGACCCCCGGCGCGGGCACGCTGAGCATCGGTTTCGACGGCTCGGGCGCCGGCGCCGCCGGGCCGGCCTGGCTGGCCTGCAACCCGTCCTCGACCTTCACCATCCCCAACCGGGTCTCCAGGGTCGCCTTCCTCGACACCTACATGTTCTACGTCACCACCGACAACGTGCTGCGCCGGTGGCGCCTGTCCTCGGACACGGTCGAGCCGGTGGCGGTCGGGGTGGCGGGGCTGCAGCTCGCGCTCGGGCTCGACACCGATCGCGACGGCGCGATCGACGACTGGCTCTACGACACCGTCGGCGAGACCGCGCCGTCGGTGGCGACCCTCGCCGCGAGCCGCGTGCTCGGCCTGCGGATCACCGTGCTCGGCCACACCGACGCCCAGAACCCCAACTGGCAGGAACCCTCCACGACCTTCTCGGCCGAGGACATGACCGCGCCCACCGGCGACGTCCTGCGGACCAAGTGGCGCTCGCTGCAGGTCGTGGCCACGCTGCGCAACTACGCGATCTAGGAGCCCGTCATGCACGCACCCCAGCCCCCGCCGGATTCCCGCCGCAGCGAGCGCGGCTCGGCGCTGATCCTCGCCCTCATGGTGGCGGTGGTCCTCGCCGCCCTCGGGCTCGGCCTGCTGCTGCAGACCTCGCTCGGCTACCAGGCTGCGGGCACCGACCGGCACGTGGCGAAGTCGCTCTACGCCGCCGACGCCGGGATCATGATGATGATCGAGATGATCCAGGTCGGGCAGGTGGTCCCGCCGACGGCCGCGTTCGTGCTCGAGGAGGACCCGGTCCTTCCCGGGTTCTTCAGGGGGCGCTACGAGGTCACCATCCGGAACGACGCCATCGGGACCCCCAACCGCAAATTCTTCTGTGAGATCGAGCCGGCGACGCCGATCCTCGGTTACTCCGAGAACTACCGCAAGCGCTTCGTGCACATCGACAGCCAGGCCGTGCGCACGGTCGGCATGGGCAACCTCGGCACCGCGCGGGCGTCGGTGATCGCCGACGTGCTGCTGTGGCCCTTCGACATGGACAATTACGTCCTGATTCCGTTCTGCTCGTAGGGGGCGGCGATGCACCGAACGACTTTGAGAAACTGCCTCGCCCTGCTCATCGCGGCGGCGGTCCTGCCGGCGGCGGCGGACGACCGCGACCTGCTCCGCGACGTGAGCGCGCCGTCGAACATCCTCATCATCCTCGACTCGTCGGGCTCGATGGTGGGGACGACCGAGAACGGCGGCGTGTCCCGGACCCCGCCCTACGCGCCGTTCGCGATGATGCCCGGGTCGGGTGACGACCCCCGCTCCCGGATGGGGGTCGCCAAGCGGGTGCTGCAGGACTTCCTGGCGACGACGACCAACATCAACTTCGCCTTCGCCCAGTACAGCCAGACCCTGCCCGAGACCAATCCGATCTTCCAGAAGCACTGGGTCTACGAGGCCCTCGGCCTGATCCAGGCCGACGGCACGCTGATCACCGACGGCGACGGCAATGCGATCGCCGACCGCTTCCAGATCGTCGAGCCCGGCTACGCCTTCCGGGTCGGCTTCAACGTCGACTTCGACTCGCGTGCCCTGCGCGATCCCGCCGATCTCGCCACCGACGCCATGGTCGGGCAGCGGGTCGCGTTTTATGACCGGCGCTTCACGGACCCCGAGACCCAGACGCCGGACCCGCTCTACGAGCCGCCGGAGACCCGCTACGGCCCGATCGGCGCCGCCACCCTGCTCTCCGACCCCACCCTGTACGACGTGATGCCGGTCTACTTCGGCGGCTCACCGGCGTGGGTCTTCCCCTCCGGCGCCGACCCCTGGTCCTACGGCTCGTGGGACACGACCCGGATGGAGCAGCGCTTTCGCCGCTGCCTCGCCGACACCATCGACGCCGACGACGACGGCACCCCTGACGACCCCGACGCCTGCAAGGCGACCTGGAACGTGCCCATCGCGGGCACGCTCGTGACCCAGTGGCAGCGGCGGGCGCGGGTCGAGATCGTCAACCCCGCGGTCAACCCGCTGGCGACGGTCGAGCACCACCCGCTGGCCGTCGACCAGACCGGCACGCCGGTCGGCAACGTCGAGCTCGCCGGTCGTCGCGGCGTCGTCAACTACAACCTCGACGCCACCTCCCCCGACGCCGACCTCGACGGCAACGACGCGAGCGACTGGGTGATGTACGTCGAGGTGGTCGAGGAGCGCCGCAGCCGCGAGTGCGACATCCCGTCGAGCTTCCCGACCTGGACCCCGACCGCGTCGCCGACCGCCACTCCGTCTCTGACCCCCACCATCACCCCGACCCCGACTCCCGAGCCGTGCCTGCTCGACGGCCAGGGCCTGCTCGGCGTCTGGTACAACGGCGGCGGCGGCTCCTACTCCGAGGTGCTCGAGCACCGCGACAACGACCAGCCGTTCTACGACTGGGGCAGCACCGGCTCGCCCCTGCCCGGCTTCCCGAACGTGCCCGCCGACAACTTCTCGGTCCGCTGGACCGGCGAGCTGCGGGCCGAGCAGGGCGGCACCTGGGTCTTCTGCAGCCGCAACGACGACGGCTACCGCCTGTGGGTCGACGGCAACCTGACCATCGACAGCTTCATCCCCCAGGCGCCGACCTACAACTGCGGCCAGGTGACCGTGCCCGAGTGCTCCAACGTCGAGATCCGGATCGACTACTACGAGAACGGCGGCAACGCCGTGTCGGAGCTCTACTGGGCCCCGCCGGGCACCGCGTTCCCGGGCAGCCGCCCGGGCTGGAACGGCAGCGCCGGGCCGCCGGCGCCCTGGGTGCCGGTCCCGCGGGAGAACCTCTACCAGGTCGACAGCGCGCCGCCCACCTACACCCCGACCGCCACCGTCACCCCGACCCCGACGCCGGAGCCGGCGGACTGCTCGGACCTCCGGATCACCAACCGAGCTGGAACAGGAACCAGACCCGCACCATCCTCGACTCCGGAACAACAACCCGACCATGTCGGCGCGGGTGACTCAGACCCATGGACTGGACTACGCGGGCTATACGCTTTGAGTGGTGCGGCTCCAGCCCTGGGGCTGGTACTACTCGGACGCACGTGAGCTCGCCGATCTCGATCGTCCGAGGCGCAGCACATCTCAACGCAGCCGTCCGTGCTTCCCGGTCGGAACGAACGCTGGAACATCGATTTCAGCGCCGAACGGAACAACCCATCCGTGGACATGACCGCCGTCGTCGACCTCACCTTCGATGATGGTACCCGCTGCGAGCTGACGTACTCATCGAGCGGCGCCACCCCACCGACGCCGACCCGACCTCACCATCACCCCGACCCCGGCGCCGTCGAGCACCCCGACCCGGACCCCGACCCGGACCCCGACGGCGACCATCACCCCGACCGCGACGGTCACGCCGACGGCGACGCTCACCCCGACGGCGACGCGCACGCCCACCCGGACGCCGAGCCCGACCCGGACGCCGACGCCGACGATCACGCCGACGCCGACGATCACGCCGACGCCGACGATCACGCCGACGCCGACGGCGACGCCGACCCCGCGGCCCACCAACACGCCGACCCGGACGCCGACGGTCACGCCGACGGCGACGGTGACGCCGACCGCGACCCGCACACCGACGGTGACGCCGACCTCGACGCCGACCTTGACCCCGACGCGGACGCCGACGCCGACGATCACGCCGACGGTGACGCCGACCCGGACGCCGACGCTGACGCCGACCCGGACGGCGACCCCGACAGTCACGCCGACCAATACGCCGACCCGGACGCCGACGGTGACGCCGACCTCGACGGCGACCCCGACCCTGACCCCGACGCCGGTGCCGACGGTGACGCCGACCCGGACGCCGACCGCGACAGTGACGCCGACGATCACGCCGACGAGGACACCGACGGCGACGCCTCAGCCGACCGCAACCCCGACCCGGACGCCGACGCCGACCTCGACGCCGACGCCGCAGCCCACGCCGACGCCCACCCGCACGCCTGCGGGCGGCGGCTGGTAGGCCGGGATGGAGAGCGCCATGACGGGCATGGATCGACCTCGCGCAGCAGGAGCCCACGGCCGGCGCCGCCTCGGGACGGCCGGGCTCACCGCAACCCTCGCGCTCCTCCTGGCGGCCGCGCCGGCCGGGGCGCAGAGCTTCTTCCCCGCCGAGGACACCACCCCGGTGCTCGACGAGGGCTTCTCCGGCGCGGACCTGACCGCCTGGAGCGTCGTCGAACGCCCGGTGGGATGGGGTGCGGCGTGGGCCCTGGACACTTCACCGCCGGCGTCGGTGAGCAACCACTGGGCGCAGCACGTCGCCGAGAGCGCCGCGACCGTCGGCCGGGACTCCTTCCTGCTCGCGGGCGCGACCGCGCTCGGCTACGTCAACGGCCGGCTCGAGCTCGAGCTCTCCACCTCGGAGGCCTCGACCCGCCTCGGCGCGGCGTGGAACGTCAGCCTCGGCGACGGCTACGGCTACCTGCTCTCGTTCACCGACCTCCCGACACCGGCCCAGGCGGCCACCCGGCGCGCGCTGTGGCGGCTCGAGAAGTACGTCGGCGGCTCCAGCCAGACCATCGGCCAGGCGCCGGTGGTGCTGACCGAGCCGGTGCTGCCGACCATGGTGCAGGACACCGTCTACGGAATCAGGATCAGCTTCTTCTGCGGCAACACCCGGGTCGAGGTGCGCGAGGTCCACGAGGTCGCCGGGGTGGCGCAGTACACCAACTACGAGACCCTGTTCGAGTGGACCGATGCCGGGAGCCTCGGCGCAGGGATGGTCGGGCTCTACTCCGCCTCCAGGGACGCCGTCGCGGCGGACTCGCGCTTC
Organism: uncultured Acidobacteriota bacterium; assembly: GCA_963714745.1. GTDB lineage: Bacteria > Acidobacteriota > Thermoanaerobaculia > Thermoanaerobaculales > Sulfomarinibacteraceae > CAVQPK01. The sequence continues at coordinate 636,574 of CAVQPK010000002.1, read as the reverse complement.
GACAACGTGACGTTCTCGAGCTGGCCCGACAGCTGCAGCCTGGCGTGCGGCAACTGGTCGCCCTTCAGCGAAGGCTGGGTGATCGGCGACCAGACCTCCCGCGACCGGCTCGGCTTCAAGCTGCTCTACGAAGGCGCCCTGCACGACTACATGAACACCAACGACATCGTGGGCGGCACGACGTGGGGCCGGATCGACTGCGAGGCCGGCATCACCGACTCCTGCGACGGCTTCCGCGTGCTCGTCGACATGCCGGACCCGGACGACATCGCCACCGCCGCCGACCGCCAGGCCCAGCAGGAGAAGATCGACCGCTATCTCGAGCAGGTGGCCTCGGCGGTGAAGTTCGAGAAGGACGGCACCGGCGCCTTCTCCTTCGTCCAGGACTACAACGACCCGCTGCGCGCCGACTACGTCGACGGCAACCCCGACAACCCGATCCCCATCGTCTCCTCGGGGTCGACCCCGATCGCGGCCTCGATGATGGACGCCTACGACTGGTACGTCTCGCTGCGCGCGGGCGACGGCGCCTGGACCCAGGACAGCCTCGACCTGTGCCGCAACTGGTACATCATCCTGATCACCGACGGCGAGGAGCAGTGCGGAGGAGACCCCTGCGGCACCGGAGAAGGCGCCGACCTGCTGCGCGCGCCCCCGGTCGTGGTCGGCGACCCGCCCCGCGACCTGCCGCCGGTGGTGGTCTCGACGATCGGTTTCTCGGCCAGCGTCACCGGGACCTCGCTCAAGTGCGTCGCGAACCAGGAGAGCGACTTCTACGTCGCCAGCGACGCCGCCGAGCTCAAGGAGAGCCTCGACCGCCTGATCAACAACTACCTGGTCGAGGACCGCGCGTTCGTGCCGATCTCGGTGGCGCCGCCTTTGACCTCGATCCTCGCCGGCCAGGAGAACGACTTCCTGGTCACGGTGCCGATCTTCCAGCCGATCAACGGCAGCAGCGTCTGGGACGGCCACCTGCACGCGTTCAAGCTCAACGCCTCGACGCCCTACCCGCCCCGCGACGCCGACGGCAGGGTCGACACCACCTCCGACGCCTGGCAGTGGGACGCGGGGCTGGAGCTGCCGCTCCAGCTGCGTGGTGCGGGTGCGTTCCGCAACCTCTACTGGCCGTCCAACGCGAGCGGGACGTGGCAACGGGTCTCGTTGAGCCTCGCCAAGACCAACGCGACCCGCAAGCTCGAGTTCCAGGCCCTCACCGGCGGCGACCCCCGGGTGACCGACCCGGTGGTGGACGACATCGTCGACTTCATGTACTTCTTCGACGACGCCGACCGGCCCGACGGCTACTACGCCCTGGGCGACATCTGGCACTCCCAGCCGGCGATCGTCGGCGGCCCGCGCAACTTCCAGTACCTCGCCAACAACGTCAACGACTACGCGAGCTTCGCCGACACCTACAAGCAGCGGCGGCGGGTCGCCTTCGCCGGCGGCAACGACGGCATCCTGCACCTGTTCGACCTCGGGCAGTACTCGAGCGCCACCCAGGCCTACACCACCGGCACCGGCAAGGAGCTGCTCGGGGTGATCCCCCGCGCGGTGATCCCGAACCTGTTCGAGCTGGCGGCCCTGCCGGGCGCCCGTGAGCAGCAGTACATGGTCGACGGGCCGATCGTCGCCGGCGACGTGCGGATCGACGTCGACTACTCGGGCGATCCCGGGTCGAGCGACCCCGCCGCCCGGGAGTGGCGCACCGCGGTGCTCACCAGCATGCGCGGCGGCGGGCGCTCGCTGCTCGCACTCGACGTGACCGAGCCCGACGAGGTCCCCGACTCCTCGGTCGACCTCCAGCCGGACTGCCTGGTCTCCGGCGCCTGCACCTACGACTACCCACGGGTGATGTGGGAGCTCACCGACACCTCCGACGCCGACAACGGGTTCACCAACGGCGTCTGCACCGAGGAGTCCGACTGCTGGGACCTCGGCGAGACCTGGTCGAAGCCGGTCATCGTCCGGGTCGCGAAGGCCAGCGACGACGAGATGTACGTCGCCTTCTTCGGCGGCGGCCGCGATCCCCAGGGCGACCACACCACCGGCAACTTCTTCTACGGTGTCGACATGGAGACCGGCGAGATCATCTACAAGGCGAACGTCAACGCCTCGGTGCCGGGCGGGGTCGCCGCGCTCGACCTCGACGACGACGGCTTCGCCGATCGGGTCTACTTCGGCACCACCGGCGGCTCGCTCTACCGGCTCAACGTCTCGGCCGAGGCGATCCTGGCCAGCAGCGGGACCGAGGTGCCGCCGGGTTACCGGGTGAACAACTGGACCCTGACCCAGCTCTACTCGTTCGGCGCCAGCATCCAGTTCTACACCACCCCGGTGCTGGTGCCGGCCCTGTTCGAGGCCGACGGCTACAAGTGGGCGATCGCGATCGGCTCCGGCGACCGCTCCACCCTCGACCAGGAGTCGACGGTGGTCGAGCGCTTCTACTTCGTGCTCGACTACCCCCTCGCCGACGGCACGACGCCGCTGCGCGACGAAACCAACCTCCAGGTGATCGCCTACGACGCAGCGGTCGCCCCCGCGGGCACGACCTACTTCGACCCGAACAACCTGACCAGCCCCAAGTTCGGCTGGACCCTCGTCCTCCGGGAAGGGGAGAAGGTCTCGGCCGACGCCATCGTGGCCAACGAGCGGGTCCAGTTCCCGACCTTCGTCCGGACGGCGTTCGACCCGGACGACCCGCCCACCGTCGAGGACGAGGACGGCAACGAGATCGTGGTCTGCCAGGCCTCGGGCATCGGCCGCCTCTACGACGTGCTCTACCAGAACGCCAACCCCTCGGGTGAGGGTCCGGGCGGGGACGAGCGTGGCGGAGACCTCGGAGGAGGGCTGATCGTCGGCGGAACGGACTATACTGTCGGCGACCAGACCATCGCCCTGTGGACGACGATGGACGGCATACAGCAAGAGGTCGTCATGCTCGGCTTCAGGTTCCACCGGGTGACGAACTGGCGACAGGAGTAGACCATGCGCACGAAGATCGGTGGTGTCGCCGTGCTCGCGCTGCTGATGGCAGCCGTCACCGCGGGGGCGGTGGACATACCGCTCCGCAACGGCCAGGTGGTCGAGGCGGCCGCCTACAAGGTCACCGGCTCCTATGTGATGGTGACCCGTCCGGACGGCTCCCGGGTCGCCTACGACGTCGCCGACGTCGACCTCGAGGCGCTGCGCCGGGCCGAGGCCGCGCCGGCAGAGGCGCCGGCCGCGCCGGAATCCCGTCCGCCGTCGATCATGGATGCCCGTGCGCCGGAGGGCCGGCGGCAGGCCTCGGTGGCGATCACCGACCAGGACGTCGCGCGGGCCGCGCCCGCCGACCAGGCCGCCGGCGGCGAGGCCGCCGAGGACGGCGAGGGACCGCCGCCCGGGTTCACCGAAGGCCAGGGCGTGGTGATCGAGGGGATCCGGGTCGAGCAGGTCGAGCAGGGGGTGTGGGACGTTCGCGGCCGGGTGGCCAACCGGACCCCGGGCTCGGTGGACGACGTCCGCATCCAGCTCGAGCTCTTCGCCGGCGCCGACCAGGCGATCGGCTCGCCGACCATCGAGCTCGCCAGCACCCTGGCCACGGGCGAAGGCGTGACCTTCTCGCACCACGTCGAGACCGCCGAGCGCCCGACCGTCAGGGCGCGCGTCTACTGGCTCCAGACCGCCGCCGACGACCGCGCCCCGCGTCCGCCGGGCCAGACCCAGCCGGCGCCCCAGCCCGAAGCGGGTGAGGGCGGCGAGGCTGCGGCGCGCCAGCAACCGACCGGCAGCGCCTACTGAGACGATGCCCAGGGGAGTCCGCCTCGCGGTCGTGGTCGCGGCCGCGGCGGTGCTCGCGATCGCCGGGTGGTTGCTGCTGCGTCCGCGCGGCGCGACCCCTCCGAAACCGGCGGGCATCGCCACCCCGGCCCCCACCCCGGCGCGCTTCGCCGCCGACCGGGTCGAGCTGGCGCCGGGCGGGGCGGCGGTCCACGTCGGCCGGCTCTACACCTCGCCCGAGCCCGAAGGCACCTGGTGGGAGTTCGTGGCGGTGTGTCAGCAGGTGAGCGGCTGCCGCGGCGAGTACGAGTTCGTGATCGACTTCCGCTCCGCGGGCGCCACGAGGCAGATCAGCCACCGCCGGGAGCTCGACCTGCCCTCCCTCGGTCAGGTCAAGGTGGCCTGGGTCGAGCGCGGGCGCTACTCGGTGGAAAGCGTCGACCGGATCACGGTCCGGGCCCCGGCGCCGCCCACGGGCCCGGCCGCCACCCCCGCTCCCCGCCGCTCCGCCTACTGACCTGAGCCGGGGGGATACCACAGCGGCACGGCCCGCGCTGGGTCCTCCGTGTTTCTGTGGTTCAGTCCGCCCTGCCCGAGCGGCGGTCGAGGATGGCCTCGATCTCGTCCATGATCCGGTTCATGCGCGCGATCAGGGCGTCGTAGGGCGCGCTGTCGGCGAGGTCGACGCCGGCCTTCGCGAGCAGCTCGTAGGGGTACTGCGAGCCGCCGGCCGAAAGCACCTCCAGGTAGCGCTCCCGGGCGCCGGGGGTGCCGGCCAGCACCTCGTCGGCGAACAGCGATGCCGCCGCCAGCGAGGTCGCGTACTGGTAGACGTAGAAGTTGTAGTAGAAGTGCGGGATGTAGGCCCACTCGACGGTGTAGGCGTCGTCGATGGTGACCACCCCGGCGTCGTGACCGTGGTAGCGCCGGAGCAGCTCGCCGTACTCCCGGGTGAGGCGCTCGCCGGTCAGGGCTTCGCCCCGCTCGACCAGCTCGTGGATCCTGAGCTCGAACTCGGCGAACATCGTCTGGCGGAAGAAGGTGCCGCGCAGTCCCTCGAGGGCCGACCCGAGGTAGAAGAGCCGCTCGGTGTCGTCCTTCGCGGCGGCGAGCATGTGATCGAGGAGCAGCGCCTCGTTGAAGGTGGAGGCCACCTCGGCGACGAAGATCGAGTAGTCGGCGGTCGGGTACGGCTGGGCGGCGTTGGCGAGGGCGGAGTGCATCGCGTGGCCCCACTCGTGGGCCAGCGTGCTGACCGACTCGTAGTCGTCGTTGTAGTTCAGCAGCACGTAGGGGTGCACGTCGTAGACCGACCCGTTCGAGTAGGCGCCGGAGCGCTTGCCGGGCCGCGGGTAGGTGTCCATCCAACGCTCGGTGAAGCCGCGGCGAACGGTCGCGACATAGTCGGCGCCGAGCGGGGCCAGGGCGTCCAGCACCAGCTGCTCGCCGGCTGCGATCGGGTAGGCGAGCTCGGTGGTCACCAGCGGCGGGTAGATGTCGTAGTAGTGCAGCCGGTCGATGCCGAGCATCCGCCCGCGCAGCCGGAAGTAGCGGTGCAGGGTGTCGAGGTTGCGATTGGTGGCCTCGATCAGGGTGTGGTAGACCGCTTCGGGCACGTGGTTCCGGTCGAGGGCCGCGGCGAGGGTGGTCGGGTAGCGGCGGGCCCTGGCGTAGAACATGTCGCGCTTGATCTGTGAGTACAGCGACACACCGCAGGTCCTCTCCCAGTCCTTCCAGGTCGCGAAGAAGGTGTCGAAGACCAGCTTGCGGTCGGCGCGGTCGGCTGCCGAGCGCCAGCGGGTGTAGCCCGACTGGTCGAGCCGCGCCTCAACGCCGTCGGCGAGGCGCACGGTCGGCCACGGCATGTCGGCGTTGGCGAGGATCGAGTACACCGAGTAGGGGGTGTCGGACATCAGCCCGGCGGTGGCGATCACGCCCTCGGCTTCTTCGCCGAGGGTGTGCGGCGCGCGGCGGAGGGTGTCCTCGAGCCCGTGCCGGTAGGGCGCCAGCCCGGCGTCCTCGGCGACCAGGGCCATGACCCGCTCGGACCCGGCCGCGAGCAGCTCGGGGTCGACGAACGCGACCGCGGAGGCGAAGCGTGTTCCGAGCAGGGCCGCCTGCTGCCGGAGCTCGAGCGGACGCGCCACGCGGGTGTCGCCGTCGGACAGCATCGAGGCGTAGGACTCGACGCGCTGCAGCTCCTTGGCCAGACCGTAGACGGTGTCGAGGCAGCCGCGCAGGGTCGCCGCGTCGGCTGTCAGGCGACCCTGACACCGGGAGAGTCCGGCGAGCCCGCTCTCCACCTCGTCGGCTGCGCGGCGCCAGGCCGCTTCGTCCGGGTAGATGTCGGCCAGGTTCCAGGTCTGCTCGTCGGTCATGTGATCTCCCCCTCCGGCGACCGCGGCCGGAGCCGCGATCGTGAGCAGCATCAGCAGCGAAAGCTCCACACCGTCGGAACATGTTCGTCCTCCCAGGTCCGCGGCGTCGCCGCCGCCGGCCGCCCATGGTACGAGCGCCCACCCCTCCGGGCAAGACGCTCCGGCGCCCCGCTCCTGATGGCAGGCCGCGGGTCACCGCAGGACTTGAACCAGACACAGAGAGGGCACTGAGAGTGACAGAGCCTCCGCCCACCCGGGGCAGCCGGAGCGAGGCTCGCGCGTGGGCGCGAGCCTCGCTCCGGTCCCTCGGCAGGGAGGTGGCTCTGTGTGCCTCTGGCCTCCGTGGTTCAAGCCCGGGGGCGCGGCGGCCGGCGGTCGAGTAGAATGGCCGGCCTATGAGTCACGACTTCGAGCTCGTCGACAGCCTGGATGGGGTCCGTGAGTGGCGGCACCGTTCGAACGGTCTCACGGTCCTGGTATGCCCGACCCCGGTCGCGCCGGTGGTCAGCTTCGGGGTCGTCTACCGGGTCGGGTCGCGTCACGAGGGCGCCGGCCACACCGGCGCCACCCACCTGCTCGAGCACCTCATGTTCAAGGGCACCGAGCGATTCAACCGCGACCGCGGGACCGAGATCGCCCGGGTGCTGCAGCGGGTGGGCGCGGCCTTCAACGCCACCACCTGGCTCGACCGCACCAACTACTACGAGACCCTGCCGGTCGAGCACCTCGAGCTGGCGGTCGACCTCGAGGCCGATCGCATGCGCGGCGCGCGGGTCCGCGAGGAGGATCTGGCGAGCGAGCGGACGGTGGTGCTCAACGAGCTCGAGCGGGGCGAGAACGAGCCCTTCGAGCAGCTCATGAAGGGGGCCTTCGCGCACGCGTACCTCGAGCACCCCTACCACCACCCGACCATCGGCTGGCGAGCCGATGTGGAGTCGGTTTCGGCGGGCGTGCTGCGCCGGTTCTACGACACCTTCTACCACCCCGACAACGCGACCGTGATCGTGGCCGGCGACGTGGTCGAGTCGGAGGCGCTCGCACGGGTCGAGGGCCGTTTCGGCGCGATTCCGCCCGCCCCGGCACCGATCCCTGCGGTTCCCGCCCGCGAAGGGGCCCAGCGCGGTGAGCGCAGGTTCGACCTCTACCGTGCCGCCGAGGTCGGCGCGCTGGTCCTGACCTGGCACATTCCGGAGGGGCTGCACCCGGACCTGCCCGCGATCTCCGTCGCCTCCCAGGTTCTCACCGAAGGGGTGACCTCTCGCCTCTATCAGCGGCTGGTCGAGACCAACCGCTGCCTCGGCGTGCACGCGTTCCCGATGGAGCTCCACGACCCCGGAGTGATGCTGCTGTACTCGACCCTCGCTCCGGGTGTCCCGCACGAGGAGGTCGAGGCGGCGATCCGCGACGAGATCTCGCGGCTGGGGGCCCAGCCGCCGCGCGCCGACGAGCTGGCACGGGCGAAGGTCCAGGTCCGGACCGATCTCGCCTTCCACCGCGAGTCGCCGGCCCAGCTGTTGGCCGGGCTCACCGAGGCGGTTGCGATGGGCGACTGGCGCCGCTTCCCGGCCGAGCTCGACGCGGTCTCGGCGGTCACGGCGGACGACGTGGCCCGGGTCGCTGCGGCCTATCTGCACGATCGTGGCCTGACCGTCGGCCGGCTGATCCCGGAGCCGGGCGGCGGCTCGTCAGCGTGCGATCCGACGCCGGCTGGCCCGCGACCCTGCTACCTCAGCCGGCCGCTCGCCGAGCGGGTCAGCCTGCACGATCTGCCCGGAGGGGCTCGGCTCGCGGTGCTGCCGAACCCCCACGCCCCGACGCTCACGATCGCCGGCAGCCTGCGCGCCGGGCGCGCGATGGTGGCCGACGGCCGCTTCGGGGTCGCCGGCCTGACCGCCGCGATGCTCGAGCGCGGCACCCGCCACCACGACCGGATGGCCCTTGCCCGTGAGATCGAGGACCACGGCCTCCAGCTCGGGGTCGACACCTCCGGCAGCCTTCCGACGGTGGTCACGGTCTCGGTCCAGGGCCTCGCGGAGCAGCTGCCCCGGATGGCGGCGCTGCTCGCCGAGGTGCTGCGCGAGCCCGCCTTCCCCCCCGATCAGCTGGAGACCCTGCGCGAGCAGGTGATGGGCAGCCTCACCCGCGAGCGCGAGGAGACCTTCGCCCAGGGCTTCGCTGCGCTGACCCGGCTGCTCTACGCCGAGGGGCACCCCCACTACCGTCGCACGGTCGAGGCTCGCCGCGCCGAGCTCGAGACCGTCACCCGGGACGAGCTCGCGGCCTACCATGCTGCCACCTACTCGCCGGCCGGCCTCGCACTGGCGGTGGTGGGCGAGGTCGATCCGGACCGGGCCCGGACCGAGCTGGCCGGAGTCCTCGACGGCTGGGAGACGTCCGCCCCGACGCCGCCGCAGTGGCCGCAGCCGCTTGCGGAGCCGGGGGCAGAAACCCGGATCGCGATTGCCGATCGGCCGAACCTGGACGTGTTCCTGGGTCGTGCCGGACGGCTGCGCCGAAGCGATCCGAGCTACCCGGCGGCGATCCTCGCCAACTCGTGCCTCGGCCAGTCGACCCTCACCTCGCGCCTGGGAGCCGAGATCCGTGACCGGGCCGGGCTCACCTACGGGATCTACAGCCGCTTCTTCGGCACCCTCGAGATACCCGGGCCGTGGGCGATCTTCCTCTCGGTCGGACCGAGCGATCTCGAGCGAAGCGTGGAGCTGTGCCGCGCCGTGTTGGCCGCCTACTGGCGGGAGGGACCCGGGGAGGCCGAGCTGGAGGACGAGCGGCTGGCCCTTGCCGGCAGCTACCGGGTCGCGCTCGCCACCAATGCCGGCGTCGCCCGCGAGCTGGTCACGCTGCTGACCGTCGGTGAGTCGGTCGAGGGCCTCGACCGCTACCCCGAACGCCTGCTCGCGGTCGGTCGCGAGGAGGTCATGGAGGCGATCCGGACCCACCTCGACCCAGACGGCCTCGCCTTCGCCGCAGCCGGCAGCCTGTAGCCGGCCGCAGGTCCGTCGCGGAGGCGTGAGGCCCCCGCCCGCCCGAGTACTGAACCGCGAAGACGCCAAGCACGCGAAGGAGCAACCCGCAGCAGCCCTGACATCCGGGCAGCTTCTGTGCGCTCTTCCCGTCTTCGCGGTCCGATAGATGGGTGGGGGCTCTCCGCGCCGGTGAGGTTCTCCTACGGCCAGTCGACCGCCAGGGAGTGCACCGGGCAGGGGGCTTTGAGGCGGATCCGGCGCTCGATCTCCTGGTCCACCTCGCGCAGCCGGTGCCGTCGCGACGGGTGGAGCAGCACCAGGTGGCGGCAGGTGAGGGTGCCGAGAACGGCCAGCAGGTCGTCGACGTGGAGGTGTCCGTAGCGGGCGGCACGGTCCCGGTCGTGGTCTCGGTAGAAGGTGCACTCGACCAGGAGGATCTCGGTCCGCAGCACCTCGGGCCGGGCGGAGAAGAGGCCCGGACCGGTGTCGGCGCAGTAGCTCAGCAGGCGGACCTCGTCGACCGTGGTGACCTCCTCGCCCAGGCCGCGTCGGCGGGCGATCTCGGCCTCGTCGAACGAGGCGAGCTCCGGCCGGAGGTGGCGTCGCAGCCAGATCAGGCTCGAGCCCAGGGTCGGCACCCAGTGGTCGGTGGCGAAGAGCTCGAGCTCGAGGTCGCGCGCGAGGCGCCGGCGGTCACCGTCGTCGACCGGCTCGACCTGGATATCGTAGGGGCGGCCGCCTTCGAGCTCGGCGCAGACCGCGAGCAGGGTCCGGATCTGGTCGGCGATCGCGGACGGCACGAGCGCGGTGCCGGGTCCGAGAGAGTTGAGAAAACGCTGACTCGCCCAGAATGCGAGACCCCCGAAATGGTCCAGGTGGCCGTGGCTGACGCACACGGTGGGCAACGGCGGGAGTGCGCGGTGCGGGCGTCCCGCGTCGAGTGCGAGCCCGAGCTGCGGCAGCAGCACCACGGTGCCGTCCCCGGCCCGCGATCCGCCGACCAGCCGGAGCGGTCCGCGAGAGGTCGCCAGCTCGAGCTGGCGCAGGCTCACCGCGCCCGGGCCCGAACCAGGAAGAACCCCGGTTTCAGGCCGCCCTCCGGGAGGTCCACCCGCAGCGTCCAGTCGCTGCCGGCCTCGAGCTGGGCCTCGAAGCGCTCCGCGCCGAGCGCGCCCCGTTCGGAGTCGTCGAGCCGAATCGCGATCTCGTGGCGACCGGAAGGGGCGAGCAGGACCCGCTGGACCTGACCGGCGCCGCGGCGCTTGATGCCGAGAAAGCCCGACCGGGTGAAGTCGAAGGGAATCCGGGCCAGGGTGTCGCCGTCGAGGGTCACCAGCAGGCTGCCGGCGTTGATCGGCGAGTTGAAGAACACGGTCAGACGGGCGACCCCAGGGGTCGGCTGGGGCCGCGCGGTCGGCACCGACGCCGCCGAGGGGGGCCGCCGCTCGGTGCGGGGGGCCGCCGCGTCCCGGGCCGGACGCGCCCGCTCCCGGGCGAGCTCGAGGTAGCTCTCGGCCAGCTCGTCCTCGGGTCCGATCGCGAGCGCCTGCTCGAACAGGGCGGCGGCCGCTGCGAACTGACCCTGGCGGTAGAGGCGGCGCCCCTCGGTGACCAGCTCCGCGGCCCGGGCTCTGGTCGCGTCGCTGGAGCGTTGGGCGGCCAGGGCGGTCCGCGCCGCCGCGGCCAGGCGTCGTCCGGCGGGCGAGGCCGGCGCCTGGTCGAGGACCTGGTGCGCGGCGGCTTCGGCGCCGACGGCGTCGCCCGCGGCAAGCAGACGGTTGCCGCGCTCGAGCGCCTCGAAGGTGAGCCTGAGGTTCCGGGTGCCGCCGGCGGACGGGGCCACGAAGGGACCGGTGTCGCGTCGCAGCGCCAGGACCCCGGCGGTGAGCGCCACCAGCAGCGAGCACGCCGCCAGGATGCGCACGACCCACACCATCCGGACCTCCTGGCCGAGGGGATCCGGGAGGCGCTCGAGCAGTCGCTGGCGCAGGGACAGGAGCGGGACCGGCCGGCGGTCGGCGGTCGACGGCTCACGCCGGGCCGGAACCGCAGGGTGGGTGCCGAGATCGGGCGCCACGACCGCCGTGCTGCCGGCGTCGGCGGGATCGCGCACGACCAACGACCGCGCGATCGCGGCCAACACCCGCGCCAGCTCGGACCCCCGCTGAAAGCGCTGGGCGGGCTCCTTCTCGAGACATTTCAGCACGATCGGGTTGAAGGCCGGGGGCAGCGAGGGTGCGACCGCCGACGGGATCGGCGTCGGCTGCTGGACCAGCTTGAGGGTCACCTCGTGGATCGAGTCGCCGGGGAACGGTCGCTGCCCGACGAGCAGCTCATACAGCACCACCCCGAGGGAGAAGAGGTCGCTACGCCCGTCCACCGGATGCCCCGTGACCTGCTCCGGCGACATGTAGTTCGGGGTCCCGATGAACTGACCCTCGGTGGTGAGGTTGGACGACTCGAGGCGGGCGACGCCGAAGTCCATGATCCGGATGCGACCGCCCTCGGTGAGCAGGATGTTGGCGGGCTTGACGTCGCGGTGGACCACGCCCATCGAGTGGGCGTAGTCCAGAGCCTGAGCCACGTCGGCAACGATCCTGGCCGCTTCGGCCGGCCGGAAGCGGTGCCCGGAGAGCAGGATCTGCTTGAGATCCCGGCCGCGTACGAACTCCATCGCGATGTAGACCAGGCCGGAGCCGGCATCCTCGCCGACGTCGTGAATGGTCACGATGCCCGGATGGTTGAGCCTGCCGGCGGCCCGTGCCTCGCGCAGGAAGCGCTCCCGGAACTCCGCGGCGACCTCCTCGTCGAGGTCGACCCGCAGGGTCTTGAGCGCGACCTCGCGGTCGATCAGGGGGTCGCGGGCGAGGTAGACCACCCCCATCGCTCCGCGGCCCAGCGTGCGCAGGATCTCGTACCGTCCGATCCGCTCGAGCGACATCGACCCATTCTACCGGCACGATGGTGAGGCGGCCTGCGATGCCGATCTGACCCCGGATCGGCCGATTCGGCGCGACGGAGGGGGACGACAGCGGGTTTCGATCGGGCGCGGTCCTTGCTAAGAGGATGCGAGGGCCAGCTGGCCCCGGGGGAGGGTATGGAGCACACAGTCGACACCCAGGTCGATCGCGCAGCGGCGCGGTTGGGCGAGATCCAGGCCGCGGTCGGTGAGGTGGTGGTCGGTCAGGAGCGGCTGGTCGAGTCGGTCCTGGTGGCTCTGCTGTGCCGCGGGCACGTGCTGCTCGAGGGCGTGCCGGGGCTCGCCAAGACGCTCACCGTGAGGGCGATGGCGGGCGTGCTCGGGGGCACCTTCCAGCGCCTCCAGTTCACCCCCGACCTGCTGCCAGCGGACATCACGGGAACCCAGATCTTCGATCCGTCGAGTGCGCGCTTCGTGCCGCACCGGGGGCCGGTCTTCGCCAACCTGGTGCTGGCCGACGAGGTCAACCGGGCGCCGGCCAAGGTCCAGTCCGCCCTGCTCGAGGCGATGGAAGAGCGGCAGGTGACGATCGGCGGCACCACCTTCGCGCTGCCGCAGCCGTTCGTGGTCCTGGCGACCCAGAACCCGATCGAGCAGGAGGGGACCTACCCCCTGCCCGAGGCCCAGCTCGATCGCTTTCTGCTCAAGGTGCTGGTCGGCTACCCCGACCCCGAGGACGAGCGCAGAATCCTCGACTTCCACCTCGGCGAGGCCTTCCCGAAGCCGCGATTGGTGACCTCCCTCGAGGAGATGGCGGAGCTCGAGCGGGTGGTCGGCCGGGTCTACGTCGACGACCGGATCAAGTCGTACATCCTGGCGCTGGTCGGCGCCACCCGGCGGCCGGCGGAGGTCGGGCTCGGGGACCTGGTGCCGCTGATCGCCTTCGGCGCCTCGCCGCGGGCTTCGATCGCGCTCGCCCTCGCCGGCCGTGCCCTGGCCCTGGTCCGCGGCCGGGCGTTCGTCACCCCCGAGGATGTCAAGGAGCTGGCGCCCGCCGTGCTGCGTCACCGGCTGGTCCTGACCTACGAGGCCGAAGCCGAGGGGACCACGGTCGAAGAGATCGTCGAGCGCGTCCTGCTGGCGGTGGAGGTGCCGTGAGCGCCGGCCCCACCGGTCGCCTCGGGCGCTGGCTCGGACGGCCTCAGCCCCAGGACCACGGCGCCAACGGCGAGTCCCGTCTGCGGGCTGACGTCCGCCGGCTCGAGATCCGCGCCCGGCGCGCGATGGAGTCCGGTCTGGACGGTCAGTACCAGAGCGCGTTCCGGGGCCTCGGGCTCGAGTTCGAGGAGGTCCGCGAGTACCGCCCCGGCGACGACGTGCGCACCGTCGACTGGAACGTCACCGCCCGCACCGGCTCGCTGCACGTCAAGCGCTACCGCGAGGAGCGCGACCTCACCGTGCTGCTGCTGGTCGACCAGTCGGCCTCGACCCGGTTCGGGTCCGGGGTGATGACGGTTCACGACCTGGCGGCCGAGGTGGCGGCGCTGTTCGCGCTCGCGGCAGCCCGGCGCGACCGGGTCGGCGCGGTGCTCTTCGACGACGGCGTGCGGGCGGTCATCCCACCCCGTCCGGGCTGGCGCCACGGGCTCCGGGTGGTGCGCGAGGTGCTCGCGTCGCGCCCCTCGGGACGTGGTACGGCGCTGTCCGCGGCGGTGCGGGCAGCCGGCCGGATTCTCCACCGCAGGGGAATCGTGGTGGCGGTGGTCGACCGTGCGTGCCCGCTGCCCAGGCGCGAGCTCGCCGCCCTCGCCGGCCGCCACGAGGTGGTGGTGGTGAGGCTCGGAGACCCGTTGCTCGACCGTCCGCCGGCGAGGCTGGCGCTGCCGGTGGTGGAGGCCGAGAGCGGCCGGCGCGGGGTGTTGACCGGTCGAGCCCGCGGCACCGGCGACGTGCTTCCCGCGGGGGTCGACGTGGTCGACCTGTCGACTGCGGAGGATTACCTGCCGACCGTTCGGGCCCTGCTCGAGCGCCGGGAGCGGCGACGTGCGATCCGCTGACCTGGCTGCCGCCCTGGTCGCGGGCGTGGCGGCGATGGCGCTGGCCGGGGAGGGTCCGCACCTGGCCGCGACCGTGCCCACGAGCGCGGTCACGGTCGGGGATCGGGTGACCGCCGAGGTGGCGGCGGTGGGTGACGCCTCGGCGTTGTGGGGCGAGCTCTCGGTCGCCCCCGACGAGACCTGGGCGGTGGCCGTCGAGCCGAGCCGGGTGGTCGGCGCCGACCCGCCCGCGTGGCGGGTCGTGCTGACTCCGCTCAAGGTCGGCGAGCTGGCGCTGCCGGCGATGTCGGTCACGGTGCGGCGCGACGGCGATCCGGTGCCGGCGGTCCTCTCGGAGCCGCCGACGGTGACGGTCGCGTCGGTGCTGCCGCCCGGGGACGAGGTCGAGCCGGCGGCGCTGCGGCCGCCGATCGGCGCCCGGGGCCTGCCCTGGGAGTGGTTCGTGCCCGGTCTGGTGGCTGCGATTCCGCTGATGGTCGCGGCGGCGTGGCTGTGGCGGCGGCGCGGCGCCCGGCCGGCGCCGCTGTCGGCGAAGCTCGGGCCGCTGGAGGAGCTGGAGGCCCTGGCCGCGCGCCTCGCGGGTCGGGTCGGCCATGAGCCCTCGCCGGTGCTCTGCGACGAGCTGGCGGCGGGTTTGCGCGCCTACCTCGAGCGGCGCACCGGCGAGCCCGCCCGGGAGATGACCTCGTTCGAGCTGCGCCTGTTGGCACGGCGAGCGGCCTGGCCCGACGCGGTCCAGCGGGGCGTGCATGGGGTGATGGCGGTGGCCGACGGGGTCCGGTTCGGGCGCCGCCAGGCGCCGGCTCTCGAGCTCGACCGGGCGATCACGTCCGCGGTCGAGGTCGCCCGTGAGCTCGAGAACCACCTCAGGCCCGCCGCGGAGGCGGCGTCGTGATCCGGCTCGCGGCCCCGGCCTGGCTGGCGGCGGGTGGCCTCTCCCTGGTGGTGGGGGTGCTGTGGTGGCTGCGCCGGCGCTGGCAGCGCTTTCCCTTCCCGCTGGCGGTCGGCGGCCCCGGGGCGACGCGATCCCTGGCGCCGGCGGCGACCGTCCTGGCCGGGGTGCTGGCGGCGGCGGCGCTGGTGCCGCTCGCGGTCGCCGTGGCGAGGCCTCAGGAGGTGCTGTCGCGCCAGCTCGAGCGGGCGGAGGGCGTCGACCTGGTGATCGCGCTCGACATCTCGGGGTCGATGGCCGCGCTCGACTTCAGACCCTCGAACCGCCTCGCGGTCGCCAAGGAGGTGATCGCCGACTTCATCGCCCGCCGGCCCCACGACCGGATCGGGCTGGTGGCCTTCGCCGGCGCCGCGGTCACCCTGTGCCCGATCACCCTCGACCACCAGGTCGCCAATCGGCTGCTCGCCCAGGCGGCGCTCAAGACCCTTCCCGACGGTACCGCGATCGGTCTCGGCCTGGGCACGGCGGTGAACCGCCTGAGGCGCTCCCAGGCCGACTCGAAGGTCGTGGTGCTGGTCACCGACGGCGCCTCCAACGCGG
The DNA here is from genome assembly GCA_963714745.1 of uncultured Acidobacteriota bacterium. Classification (GTDB taxonomy): domain Bacteria; phylum Acidobacteriota; class Thermoanaerobaculia; order Thermoanaerobaculales; family Sulfomarinibacteraceae; genus CAVQPK01. The sequence goes on along the minus strand of CAVQPK010000002.1, from coordinate 620,981 downwards.
GCCAGCTCGACCCGATGTCCGCGGCGGAGCTGGCGGCTGAGGAGGGGATCACGGTCCACACGGTGCTGGTCGGCTCGGGGGGGCGGGTGCCGATTCCGGTCATCGAGCGCGATCCGCGCACCGGTCGGGAGCGCGAGAAGGTGGTCGAGATGGAGGTCGAGGTCAACCCGGAGCTGCTGGCGGAGATCGCCCGCACCTGCAACGGCCGGTCGTTCCGGGCGCGGGACTCGAAGGCGCTGGCGGCGGTGTTCGACGAGATCGACCAGATGGAGAAGACCGAGTTCACCTCGACCCGGCTGGTGCGCTACCGCGAGCGGTTCGAGCCCTGGGCGTTCGCCGCCCTGGCGCTGCTCGCCGCCGCGGTCCTGGTCGAGACCGGGCTCGGGAGGACGCCGTGGTGAGCTTCGCCGAGCCCCTGCGTCTGTGGCTGCTGCTGGTGCCGGCCGCGGCGTCGTTGGCAGTCGCCTGGCGCCACCGGGCCCGCCGCCTCGACCAGCGTCGGCTGGCGAGCCCCGGAGTCTGGCGGCGGGTGATGGGAGGCGCCCCTGCCACCGGGCTGGTCAGGCTGGCGGCCTGGACCGTGGCGGCCGCCGGCGTCGTGCTCGCGCTCGCCCGGCCCCAGTGGGGTGAGCTCGAACGGGAGCGGTCGGTGAGGACCCGAGACCTGGTGATCGCGGTCGACGTGTCGGACTCGATGCGCTGCGCCGACATCCGTCCGTCACGACTGGAGCGGTCGCTGGAGCTGGTGGCGAGGGCGCTGCCCGACCTCGCCGGCAACCGGGTCGGCGTGGTGGTGTTCGCGGGCGACGCCTATCCCCTGGTGCCGCTGACCACCGACCTCGAGGCCGCCGGGACCTTCCTCGACGGGGTCGAGGCCGGCATGGTCGGCCTGCCCGGCTCCAACCTCGAGCGCGCGGTCGAGGCCTCCCTCGAGCTGCTGCCCGAGGAGGGCGAGGGCCGGGTGGTGGTGCTGGTGACCGACGGCGAGAACCTCCAGGGCGACCCCTCCGCCGCGGCCCGCCGTCTCGCCGACGCCGGCGTCGCGGTCCTGGGGGTGGTCGCCGGGACCGAGACCGGCGGGCCGATCCCGATGCCGGCGGACGGACGGGTGCGCTACAAGCGTGACGGCGAGGGCCAGACCGTGGTCAGCCGAGCCCACCGCGAGACCCTGGCGCGGCTCGCCGACGAGGTCGGGGGAGCGGTGCTGGAGGTCGGCCATCGTGACGCCGTGCTCGAGCTCGCTGCGGCGGTCGAGCGGATCAGGACCCGCGAGGCGTCGACCACCGAGCGAATCGAGCGGGTCGACCGCTTCCCGGTCTTTCTCGCGGCGGCGATGGCGGCCCTGCTGGTCGGCTTCGCGGTCTCGCCGTGGCGGCGACTGGCGGCTGCGTCGCTGCTCGTGGTGGTGGCGGGCGCGGGTCCGATCCTCGCGGACCAGGCGGCGGACGGGACCCCGGCGCCGGTGCAGCGGGGAGCCCCGGCGGCTCCCGGCGCGGAGATCGAGGTGCCGTGGTGGCAGCGTCTGCTGCCCGGCGGCAGCCGCCGTCTCGCACGCGAGGGCGCCGACCGCTGGGCGGGGGGTGATGTCGAGGGCGCGACCGCTGCCTTCGCCGGTGCAGCCCGCCTGGCGCCGGGCGACAGCGAGCGGCTCTTCGACCTCGGAACGGCGCTCGCCGGCGGCGGCCAGGTCGACCCTGCCACGGCACCGCTGACGCAGGCGCACGAGGCGGGAGTGCCCGGGGCCGCCTACAACCTCGGCACCGCGGCCCTGGCTGCGGGCGCGGCCGAGCCGGCGGTGACGTGGCTGCGGACCGCCCTGCTCGAGGCGCCGGACGATCCCGAGGTGAAGCGCAACTACGAGCTCGCCCTTCGCCTGCTCGAGCAACAGCAACAGCAGCAGCAACAGCAGCAGCAACAGGAGCAGCAGCAGGCCGAGCCGGAGCCGCAGGATCAACCCGAGCCCGACACCGGTCCGCAGCCGACGCCAACTCCGGACACGCGCGGGGCGATCTACTCGGCCCTCGAACGGGCGGAGGAGGAGGCGCGGGAGGAGATGCAGCGCGCCACGCCGCAGCCGGTGAAGGTGGAGAAGGACTGGTGAGCCGGGTCCGCCGTTGGGCCCTGCTCGCGGCCCTGCTGGCGGCCGGGACCGCGGCGGCGGGCGCAGCCGAGCCCGGTCTCGACGTGCGCCTCGAGCCGAGCCGGATCGGGGTCGAAGACGCCGCCCGGCTGATCGTGACCGTGACCGACGCCGGCACCGGGCTTTCGCCGCCCCAGCTGCCCGCACTCGACAATCTCGAGGCGGTGTCCGGACCCAACACCGAGCAGCAGTTCAACTGGGTCAACGGGGTCAGCTCCTACGCACTGCGCTTCGTCTGGGTGGTACGTCCGAAGGCCGTCGGCAGCGCCCGGGTCGGACCGCTCTCGGTCACCATCGAGGGGCGGACCCTGACCTCGCCTCCGGTCGAGGCGGAGGTCGTCGAGGGCTCGCTGCGGCCGCTGCCCCGGGGACGCAGGCTGCCGGTCGACCCGTTCGGGGAGCTCTTCGGTCGCCGCGAGGGCCCCGAGGCCACGGTCGAGCTGCGGCGGCTGGTCTCGGATCGCGAGGTGGTTCTGGGCGAGCCGGTCCTGGCGACGGTGGTGCTCGACACCACGGCAACCGGCATCGAGCGCTTCGAGTGGGCGACGGCGCCGAGCTTTCCGGGCTGGTGGGCCCAGCCGGTGGATCTGCCCGACTCGATCACCCCCGAGCTCATCGAGCGTGACGGCGCCCGCTACCAGCGGTATCCCGTGCACCGCGCGGTGTTGATCCCGCTCAAGTCCGGTCGCCTGGAGATCCCGTCCACCGCGGCCCGGATCGGGATCCGGGGTCGCGCCATGTTCGCCCCCCTCGAGGCGGTCGAGCGCGCGACAGGGCCGACCGAGATCGAGGTGCGCCCGCGGCCGCCCGCGCCCGCCGGCTTCGCCGGCGCGGTGGGGGAGCTGACCTACTCGGTTTCGCTCAGCCCGGAGCGCGTGGAGCTGGGCTCGACGGCGCAGCTGACCATCCGTCTCGAGGGGCGCGGCAACCTGCCGCTGGTCGAGCCTCCGCCGGCATGGCCGGGCTCGCCCGACTGCGAGGCCTTTCCGCCCGAAGAGGACGACCGGCTGACCGTGGACGAGCAGGGGATCCGGGGGCAGCGGACCTGGCGCACCACCCTGCTGCCCCGGCGCGCCGGCACCATCCGTCTCGCTGCGGTCACCGCGACGGTCCTCGATCCCTCGTCGGGCCGGTATCGAGAGCAGGTCCTCGGACCGCTCGATCTCGAGGTGACCGCGCCGCCGCCGACCCCCGCTCCGACCCCGGACACGGCGCTGGCGGCGCAGCCGACCGCCGCGGCGCCGGAGGTCGAGGCGCCTGAGCCTGCTTCGCCGACGGCGCCGGCGGGGTGGGTCGGGCTCGTCCTGGCCCTGGCCGCCGGTCTCGCGCTGGGAGGGATGATCACGTGGCTCGTGCTGCGGCGTCGGGGGCCGCGCATCCCTCGTCGCCGGGCGGGTTCGAGCCCCTCCGAGCGCGCTCGCGAGCTTCACGCGGTGCTCGAGCGGTGGTGGCTGGAGCGGGGCGAGCCGACCGGTCACCGGGACGAGGTCGAGACCCTCCGTCGCGACCTCGAAGCGGTGCGTTTCGCGCCCGGTCGCGCCGACCACTCCGACACGATCCAGGACCTCGAGGAGCGGCTGCGCCGGCTGGTTCGACGCCCGTGATACATTGACCCGATGGCTGCTCCAGAGGTGTTCAGCCTGCCCGCCGAGGACCTCGGTCCGTTTCTCGACCGCCAGCGGTACGCCGCCTTCGCCCCGGTCCATCTCGAGATGGACGCGTTCCTGAGCGAGGTGCTCCTGAAGGCCCACGACTTCGTGCCCTCGGCCGCGGGCTCGATTCTGCTCGACCGGCCTCGCGAGCGCGGCGAGCGCCCGGAAGAGACCCTGCTGTACTTCGTGGCCACCTACGGTCCGTCGGGCCCGGAGCTGCTCGGCAACAGCCTGGCCGCCGACCGCGGGGTGGTCGGGCTGGTCTACCGCACCGGCGAGCCCTACCTGATGGCCGAGCCGACCACCGACCCGAACTTCTACGCCCTCTTCGACCAGGCCCACCAGTTCACCACCACCTCGCTGGTGGCGGTGCCGATCCGGATCGAGCGCGCGGTGTGCGGGGTGCTCGAGCTGGTCAACCGCGCCGACGGCCAACCGTTCACCGGCCGCGACCTGGCCCTGCTCGAGATCTTCGCCCGCTACACCTCGGTCTCGATCGAGAACCTGCTCGACGCGCAACGGGCGGCCGAGCTCGCCCGCCGGGACGACCTCACCGGCCTGTACAACGACCGCTTCTTCAACCACCGGCTGACCGAGGAGCTGGTGCGCGCCGACGTGACCTCATCGTCGGTGGCTCTGCTGTTCCTCGACCTGGACGACTTCAAGAGCGTCAACGACAGCCACGGCCACCTCGCCGGGTCCCAGGTGCTGAAGGAGTTCGGCTACCTGCTGCGGCAGGTGGTGCCGCCGACGCGCGGTACCTCGGCCCGCTACGGCGGCGACGAGTTCGTCGTGATCTTGCCGGACCACGACCTCGAGGCCGCGGAGACGGTCGCCGACGAGCTCCGGGCGGCCCTGGTGGAGACCCGGTTCCTGCGGGGCAGCTTCTCCTGGGCGGACGGCCCGGTCCACTGGCGCAAACGACTGACGTGCTCGATCGGCATCGCAGCCTACCCGCGCCACGTGCCCCGCCAGGGAACCACCGATCAGCGCAAGAACCTGCTGTTGCGCGAGGCCGACCAGGCGATGTACCGGGCCAAGGCGGAGGGCAAGGACTGCGTGCGCACCGCCCGCAGCTCGCCGGCGTTCTGAATCGACGGCAGGTTCGCGGGGCGGTCCGCGATCCGGTGTCAAAATGGCAGCTCGGGGGGGCTCGGCCCTGTGTTTCGGGGAGGAAGGCTGGCAAGCGGATTGCTGTTGTCCTCTTCGACCGGCTGCGGCTCCCCGCCGCGCCCCCTGCGGAGGATTCCGAAATGCAACGTGACACCCAGCGCCTTTTCTCTCTTGCTGCCGTGATCGTCGCCGCCGTGCTGTTCGGCATGGTGATCGCCGGCGGCCTCGACCTGACGCCCCGGGCGGTCGCCGACCGCACCGAGGAGGCCCCTGCGGCCGCCGCGACGCAGCCCGCGCCGGCCGCCAGCCTGATGGGCACGCCCGACTTCGCCGCTCTCGCCGAGCGCGTGGTCCCTTCCGTGGTCTCGGTCTACACCCAGGAGATCCAGGAACCGGGCGAAGGGCGCCAGGGCATGCCTCGCGACCCGTTCCACTTCTTCTTCGGGCCCCGTGAGGACGAGGAGGGCGAGCCGTCGGTGCGTCGCTCGTCGGGCTCCGGCTTCTTCATCTCGTCCTCGGGCGAGGTGCTCACCAACAACCACGTGGTCGAGGACGCCGACAAGCTCCAGATCGAGCTCGCCGACGGGGTGCGATACGACGTCACGGTGGTCGGCCGCGACGAGGCCACCGACGTCGCTCTGCTCAAGGTCACCAAGCCGGACCGCGAGTTCAGCGTGCTCGCGCTCGGCAACGCCGAGAGCCTGCGGGTCGGCGAGTGGGTGATGGCGGTCGGCAACCCTCTCAACATGGACCACACGGTGACCGTGGGCGTGGTCTCCGCCAAGGGGCGCCGCCTCGGTCTGGCCCAGGACTCGTCGTTCGAGAACTTCATCCAGACCGACGCGGCGATCAACTTCGGCAACTCCGGCGGGCCGCTGGTCAATCTGCGCGGCGAGGTGGTCGGGATCAACACCGCGATCAACGCCCGCGGCCAGAACCTCGGGTTCGCGGTCCCGGTCAACATCGCGAAGTCGATCCTGCCCCAGCTGCGCGAGCGCGGGAAAGTGGTCCGCGGCTACCTCGGCGTCAGCGTGGCGCCGATCAGCCAGGAGATCGAGGAGGCCTTCGGCCTGCCGAGCCGTGACGGCGCCTTCGTGCAGTCGGTTCTGCCCGAGCATGCGGCCGAGAAGGCCGGCGTGCGCAAGGGTGACGTGATCCTGTCGGTCGACGGGGTCACGATCCAGGAGACCCGCGACCTGATCGACTACGTCGCGTCGCGGCCGCCCGGGACCAAGGTCCAGCTCCAGGTGCTACGAAACGGCTCCCGCACGACCCTGTCGGCCACTCTCGAGCAGCGCGACGGCGCCGACGCCGACCAGGAGGTCGGAGGCGATCGCGAGCCCGAGGGCGATGCCGCCGAGCGGGTCGGAATCCGGGTGATGGAGCTGACCCCGAGGCTGCGCGAGCTGTACCGCGTCGACGAGGGCGTGGCCGGGGTGCTGATCACCCACGTTCGGGCGGTCTCACCGGCCGGCGAAGAGGGGCTGGTCCGCGGCGATGTGGTCACCGAGGCCAACGGCCAGCCGGTGACGACTCCGGAGGAGCTGTTCGGCCAGATCGACCGGGTGGGGGCCGGCGAGTACCTGCGCCTCTACATCTACCGGCCCCGGGCCGAGGCGTCGTTCTTTGCCCTGCTCAAGCTCGGCGAGTGACACTCGCCGGGAGCGGTTCGTGATCACGCGGGGCGCGCATCGGGCGCGCCCCGCGTGCTGCTGCTCAGTTGGTGGGCCCGGACGGCTGGTTCGGCGCCCGACCCACCGGCGGCTCCGGGATGGCGCCGAAGCTCTTCTCGTAGAGCTGGAGGTTGTGGGTGAGCGCCCGCAGCAGCTGCTTGGCCTGGAACGGGCTCATGATCATCCGGGCGACGACCGGTATCTCGGTTCGACCCGGCAGGGTGCGGCCGAAGTCGAGCAGCACCTCGGTGTAGTTGTGGGCGATGCTGACGAAGTTGGCGTACTGCCCGAGGGCGATCTCCGGGGGAATGCTGAGCTTGGGGGGCGCCGAGCCCTGTCCGTCGTTCATGGCGTGCCTCCGGGGCCGATTCTAACCGGACGCCCGCCGCGGCCGGCGCGGGCGACCCCCGTGGCTTCCGCCGCGGTTTCGGGCTAGAGTACGCACGGTGTCGACGCGAGCCGGTGCGCTGCTGGTCCTGGGTCTGCTGCTGATCGCGGCGGGTGCGGCTGCCGAGGAACCGGCCGTGGTCGGGACGGAGCAGATCGACCGCCTCTCCGGCGGCGACAAGCTGCGCGCGCTGGTCGACGCGGTGGTGGCCGCCCAGCGTTCGCTGCGCGGCATGCGAGCGACCTTCGTGCAGCACAAGGAGAGCGCGCTGCTGCTCGAGCCGAGCCGCTCGACCGGAGTGTTCAGCTTCCGGGCTCCGGACGCGGTCCGCTGGGACTACGAGCAGCCCGATGAGATGGTCGTGGTGTTCGCCGACGACGTGCTCACGACCTACCACCCCGACCGCGCCACCGCCGAGCGGGTCGAGACCTCCCGTCGCCATCGCCGCTTTCTCAGGGTGATGGCCGGCACCCAGCCGCTCGACGAGCTGACCACCCTGTTCGCGGTCACGCTGTCCGACCCGGGCGCGCCGGCGCCCTACCGCCTCACCCTCACCACCACCAACCGCCTCCTCAAACGTCGGCTGGAGGCGGTCGAGCTCGAGATCGACCGCCGGCTGCTGCTGCCGGTGGTGGTGGAGTACCGCGAGGCGGACGGCGATCGCACCCGCTTCGAGTTCGACCACCTCGAGCTCAACCCGGACCTGCCGGACACCGTCTTCCGGCTCGAGCTCGGCGACGGGGTTAGGGTCGAGACGGTGCACGCCTCCTCGGGCGCCGACGGGTGACGCTGCCGTTCGCGGTCACCCACCGCGACGCCTCGACCGCCGCCCGGGCCGCAGAGCTGGCGACCCCGCACGGGGTGGTGAGGACCCCCGCCTTCATGCCGGTGGGCACGTGCGGCACGGTCAAGGGCATCGCCGCCTGGGAGCTCGAGCGGCTGGCGCCGGAGATGGTGCTCGCCAACACCTACCATCTGCTCGAGCGGCCTGGGGTCGATCGAGTCGAGCGGCTCGGCGGCCTGCACCGGGTGATGGCCTGGCACGGCCCGATCCTGACCGACTCCGGCGGCTATCAGGTCTTCTCCCTCGCCGGCCGCCGCACCCTCGACGACCACGGGGTCACCTTCCGGTCGCACCTCGACGGTTCGGCCCGGCGGCTGACCCCGGAGAGCGCGATCGAGAGCCAGGTGCGGTTCGGGGTCGACGTCGCGATGGTGCTCGACGAGTGCGTCGGCTGGCCGGCCGCGCCCCCGGCGCTCGCTGCCGCCGTGGCACGAAGCCGCGACTGGGCGGCGCGCGGGCTCGCCCGGGCCGGTGCGCTGCGCGGCGATCGCGGCTGGCAAGGGGGCGTGTTCGCGATCCAGCAGGGCGGGACCGACGCCGACCTGCGGGCGGAATCGATCGCGGGTCTCGCCGAGCTGCCGTTCGACGGCTACGCGATCGGCGGGCTCGCGGTGGGCGAGCCCGGCGAGGAGCTGCACCGGGGCATCTCGGTCGCGGCCCCGATGCTGCCGGAAGGGCGGCCCCGCTACCTGATGGGCGTCGGCTACCCGGAGGACCTGCTGCACGCGGTCGCGTGCGGGGTCGATCTCTTCGACTGCGTGCTGCCGACCCGCTCCGGCCGCACCGGCAAGGCGTTCACCTCCCGGGGCGAGATCGTGATCAAGAACGCACGCTGGGCCGACGATCCGGGGCCGCTCGACCCCGAGTGTCCGTGCCCGACCTGCAGCCGTTACTCGCGGGCGGCGCTCCGCCACCTCTACGTCGCCCGCGAGGCAACCTCGGTGGTCCTGTTGACGGTCCACAATCTCGCGTACTTCCTGAACTTGATGCGGGGCGCGCGGGAGGCTATCATGTCGGGCCGCTACGCACGCTTTCGCGCAGCGGTCGAGGCCGCTCGCGGCGCCGGCGGGGTGTGACCCGAGCCCCGACGGGAGAGGAGACCCGGACCCATGCAAGGTGGAGCCCAGAGCCCGATCGCGATGCTGGTACCCTTCGTGCTGATCTTCGCGGTGTTCTACTTCATCGTGATCCTTCCTGCCCGCAAGCAGCAGAAGAAGAAGGACGCCATGATCGCCGCGCTCAAGAAAGGTGACCGGGTGGTGACCTCGGGCGGGATCTACGGCACCGTGGCGGCGGTCGAGGACCAGGCGGTGCTGCTCAAGGTGGCCGATAACGTGAAGATGCGCGTCGCCAAGAGTGCGGTCGCCGGGACCGTCACCGGCGACGGTGCGGCGTCGGCCGAGTAGCCGGAGGCTCAGGTGGACAAGAAGGTACTGTGGCGTGTCCTGCTGATCGTGGCGGTGGTGGCGGCGGCCGGGTGGTCGCTGTGGCCTCCGTCCGAGACCATCCACCTCGGCCTCGACCTCTCGGGTGGCATCCACCTGGTGCTCGAGGTCCAGACCGACGACGCGATCAAGGCCGAGATCGACGACGCCGCGCAGCGTTTCGCCTCGCTGGCGCGGGACAAGGGGGTCGAGCTCGGTTCGGCCGAGACCGACATCGCCCAGCTCCAGTTCCGGATCGTGATTCCCGAAGGTGCGGACCGGGCGGTCCTGCGGGAGGTCGCCAACGACTACCTGGCGGACTACGATCTGAGCCAGGGCGCCGAGACCTGGACCTTCCGTTTTCCGCCCAACCTGGAGCGGATCATCCGTGACCAGGCGGTCCGCAAAGGCCTGGAGACGATCCGCAACCGGATCGACCAGTTCGGCGTGTCCGAGCCGGTCATCCAGCGCCAGGGCCTGGAGAGCGACCGCATCCTGATCCAGCTGCCCGGCGTCGACGACCCGGCCCGGGTCAAGGAGATCATCTCGTCGACCGCCTTCCTGGAGTTCAAGGAGGTGGTGGGCGGGCCGGCCCCCGACCGGCAGAGTCTGCTCGCCGGCTCGGGCGGACAGCCGCCGCCCGACGCCGAGGTGGTCCAGGGCAACCGTACCGGCGTCGAAGGCCAGGTGATCGGACGGGACTTCTTCCTGCTCAAGAAGGCGTCGATCATCACCGGTCGCGAGCTCAGGATGGCCCGCCGCAGCCAGGACGAGTACGGCCAGCCTGTGGTTCATTTCGACCTGGTGCCCGCGGCGGCCTCGAAGTTCGGCGAGTACACCGGCAGCCACATCGGCACCTTCATGGCGATCGTGCTCGACGGCAAGGTGATGTCGGCGCCGAGGATCAACGCCCGGATCACCGACTCGGGCATCATCGAGGGCAACTTCTCGATCCAGGAGGCGGAGGACCTCGCGCTGGTGCTGCGCGCCGGCGCGCTGCCGGCGTCGATCACCTACCTCGAGGAGCGCACCGTCGGCCCGTCGCTCGGCCGCGACTCGATGGTCCGGGGTGTCCGCGCGGCGGTCATCGGGCTCGTCGTGGTGCTGCTCTTCATGCTCGTCTACTACAAGCTGTCCGGCCTCAACGCCAACGTCGCCCTGGTGCTCAACATCGTGCTCCTGCTGGGGGCGATGGCCTACTTCGGGGCCACCCTGACCCTGCCGGGCATCGCCGGGGTGATCCTCACCATCGGCATGGCGGTCGACGCCAACGTGCTGATCTTCGAGCGCATCCGCGAGGAGCTCGGGGTCGGCAAGACAGTGCGGGCCGGCGATCGACACCGGTTTCTCCCGCGCCTTCGGGACCATTCTCGACGCCAACCTGACGACCCTGATCGCCGCCCTGTTCCTGTTCCAGTTCGGCACCGGGCCGGTCAAGGGCTTCGCGGTCACCCTGAGCGATCGGCATCCTGGCCAGCGTGTTCACCGCGGTGTTCGTGTCCCGGACCCTGTACATGCTCGCCCTCGGTGGCAAAGACCGGGTCGAGAGCCTGAGCGTCTGAGCGAGGAAGACCATGCGCATCATCGGTGAAACCCACATCCCCTTCCTCACCTACCGCCGGATCGCCCTCGGCCTCTCGCTGCTGGTCATCGTCGCCGGTGTCGCGTACGAGCTGCTCGGCCCGGGCCTCAACCTCGGCATCGACTTCGTCGGCGGCACCCAGGTCACGGTCAAGTTCCAGCAGAGCCCGGACCTCGGCGAGCTGCGCTCGTCGCTGGCCGACCTCGGGGCCGGCGAGCCGGTGATCCAGCGCTTCGACGAGCTGGAGAAGCACGAGATCCTGATCCGCGTCCAGAACCCGTCCGGGACCGAGGGCGACTTCACGCAGCCGATCCTCGACCACCTCGAGGCCAGAGTTCAACGCGAGGTGGGCAGCCGCTTCGACCTCAACACCCAGGGCAGCCAGGAGCTCACCGACCTGCTGGTCGACGCCGACCCGGACGCCTTCGGGGCGGATCCCGAGCAGCCGCGAGCTGCACTACGCCCCGATGGCCGACGCCGTGCTCGGCTTACCGCAAGGCCAACGGCATCTTCGCCTCGATCGACGAGCTCGGCGCGATCGCCGAGCTGTCCGACGCGGTCCGATCGCACCTCCAGTCGATCAGCACCGCCGGCGCCTTCGCGCTGCTCGGCGCCGAGAGCGTCGGCCCCTCGGTCGGCGCCGACCTGCGCGAGAAGGCGACCCTGGCGATCGTCTTCTCGATCGTCGGCATGCTGGTCTACATCTGGATCCGGTTCCAGCTTCCCTACGGCATCGGCGCAGTGGCCGCGCTGTTCCACGACGTGCTGATCACCCTGTCGGCCCTCGCGCTGACCCATCGCGAGATCAACCTGCCGACCATCGCCGCGCTGCTGACCCTGGTCGGCTACTCGGTCAACGACACCGTCGTGGTCTTCGACCGGGTGCGCGAGAACCTGCGGCTGCACCGCGGCGAGGACGCTCGAGCGCACGATGAACGAGTCGATCAACCAGACCCTGTCGCGCACCATCATCACCTCGGGCACCACGCTGATCGTGGTGATCTGCCTCTACCTCTTCGGCGGCGACGTCATCAACACCTTCGCCTTCGTGCTCCTGGTCGGCATCGTGGTCGGGACCTACTCGTCGATCTTCGTGGCCTCCCCGGTGGCGCTGTGGATGAGCCGCGCCCTCCAGCAGCCGCCGCGAGCGCAAGCGCAGACCGCTGAGCGCTCCGTCCGGACGCCATCTTCTGCCGTCGCGCCCGCCGGGCGCGGCGGTCGTGCGTCGGCCGTCGAAGGCTCTGCACCGACCGTGCAGGTAGAATGGGGGGATGAGCGGCGCCCCCAAGATCCGCATCGAGGACATCCTCGACGCCGTCGAGCGCTATCGACCCGACCTCGACGAGGACCTGCTGCGCCATGCCTACGTGTTCGCCGCCAACCGCCATCAGGGCCAGGTCCGACGGTCGGGCGAGGCGTACATGGTCCACCCGCTCGACGGTTGCCCTGGATCCTCGCCGAGATGGAGCTCGACGAGATCGCGATCGCGGCCGGGCTGCTGCACGACATCCTCGAGGACACCGTCCTCGACCGCCGAGGAGCTCGAGGTGGAGTTCGGCCCCGAGGTCACCCGGCTGGTGGTCGGCGCTGACCAAGATCTCCGGCTTCGAGTCGAGCTTCTCGACCCGTGAGGCGACCGAGGCGGAGAACTTCCGCCGCCTGCTGTTGGCCTCGATGGACGACGTCCGGGTGATCCTGGTCAAGCTCGCCGACCGGCTCCACAACATGCGGACCCTGCAGTTCCTGCGGCGCGACCGCCAGGTCGCGATCGCGCGCGAGACGCTCGAGATCTACGCGCCGATCGCGAACCGCCTCGGAATCGGCGCGATCAAGGGCGAGCTCGAGGACCTCTGCTTCCGCTACCTCCACCCCGCCGAGGCGGAGCGGCTCGAGCGTGAGGTCGAGGAGCGGACCGTCGCCGCCGAGAGGTGGTTCGCGCGCATTCAGACCGAGATCGTGAGCCTGCTCGACGAGCACGGGGTCAAGGCGTCGGTCAAGGGGCGCGTCAAGCACCTGTACTCGATCTACCTCAAGCTCAGGCGGCAGGGCATCGACGTCTCCAACGTATTCGACTTTCTCGCGTTTCGTGTGATCGTCGACACCGTGACCGAGTGCTACGCGACCCTCGGGCTGATCCACCAGAAGTGGTCGCCGTTGCCGGGCCGGATCAAGGACCACATCGCGATTCCGAAGCCGAACGCCTACCAGTCGCTCCACACCACCGTGATCGGACCCGAGGGCCATCCGTTCGAGATCCAGATTCGCACCCTGGACATGAACAAGATCGCGGAGTTCGGGATCGCGGCCCACTGGAACTACAAGGAGCAGGGCTCCGGCGCGGTCGCCGGGGACTCTCGCATCTCGTGGCTGCGCAGCCTGATGAGCGACATCGAGGGCTCGTCGCCCCGCGAGTTCCTCGACTCGCTGAAGGTCGACCTGTATCCCGACGAGGTCTACTGCTTCACGCCCCGCGGCGACGTGTTCTCGTTTCCCAGCGGCGCCACCATCCTCGACTTCGCGTACCGGGTCCACACCGAGGTCGGTCACCACTGTGTCGGCGGCCGGGTCAACGGCCGCTGGGTTCCGATCAAGACCGGGCTCACCAACGGCGACATCGTCGAGATCACGACCTCGCCCCAGCAGGCACCACACCACGGCTGGCTCGACCATGTGGTCACCAATCGGGCGCGGAGCAAGATCCGGAGCTGGTTGAAACGAGAGGAAAAGGAGCGCGCGGTGGAGGTCGGGCGCAAGCTGCTCGACCGCGAGCTGCGCAAGCTCGGCGCCTCGACCAAGAAGGCGCTCGCGGGCGAGCCGCTGCAGAAGGCGCTCTCGGTCCACGGGCTCGCCCAGGAGGACGACCTGCTGGCGGCGATCGGCTTCGGACGACTGTCCGCATCGGTCGTCGCCGGCGAGCTGCGGCCGCCGGCGGAGGGGGCGGCGGCTCCGGCGCCGCGGACCGAGCGCGTGGTGCCGACGCCCCGGGAGTCGGCGGTGCTCGAGGTTTCGGGTGACGCCGACTTTCTGGTCTACGTGGCCAAGTGCTGCAACCCGCTGCCGGGAGAGGAGATCGTCGGTTACGTCACCCGCGGCAAGGGGGTCGCGGTGCACTCCCGTGAATGCCCGAACGTCAAGAAGCTGCTGTACCACCCGGAGCGCGAGATCGAGGTGCGATGGTCGTCCGAAGCCGGCCGCAACCGGGAGTCCGCCGCGCAGGTCGACCTGGACATGAGCTTCCGAGACCGCCCCGGAATGCTGGCTGCGATCTCCGAACGGATCTCGTCGGAGGGCTGCAACATCGTCAGCTGTCGCATGAGCGCCGACGACACCAAGACCGGTCAGGCCGCGATGACGATCGCGGTCCGCGATGCCTCACAGCTCAATCGGGTGCTGGAGAAGCTGAACGCTCTGGACGGGATGCTTCAGGTCGACAGGCGAGGGGCGCCTACGCGAGCGCGGGCTTGACCACCTTGCCCGAGCGGATGCACCGGGTGCAGGCTTTGACCTTCCGAGTCCGGCCGTCGACGACCGCGCGGACCTGCTGCAGGTTCGGGAGCCAGCGCCGGTTCGACACGTTGTGGGCATGACTGATGGTGTGGCCCGTCATCGGGCCCTTGCCGCAGATCTCACATCGCTGCGCCATGTGGTGTTCCTCCCTCGGAGACCCCCCGCGCGGGGGGACGAACGTGATACCACATTCGGGGCCGGATCGCAAGAGAGTGTGATCTTCATCGCTATCGTGTTGGCGTCAATGTTCTTGACAGTTCGCTCAACCCTTTGCTAGCCTGCAACTCAGAGGGGTTATGAACCATCCTGCGAAAACATCGAGGAACAGGGTGTAAGCCGTGTTTGGAAAGCGTAAAAGGCAGGTTGTCGGCTGCGATGTCGGTTCCTCGACGATCAAAATCGTCGAGCTCAAACCCCTGAAGAACGGTGAGTTCCAGCTCCAGCACGCGGCTTCGGCGACGCTCTCTCCGGAGGCCATCGTCGACGGCGCGATCATGGACTCATCGCTCGTCGTCGACGCTCTCTCTCGCCTGATTTCCGAGAACAACGTGCGGAATCCGAACTTCGGGACGTCGTTGTCGGGACACTCGGTAATCATCAAGAAAATTCAGCTCCCCTCGATGACCGAAGCCGAGCTTGCCGAGTCCATCCAGTGGGAAGCCGAGCAGTACATTCCTTTCGACATCAACGATGTCAATCTGGATTACGTGGTTTTGGGCGCATCCGGCGGCGATACCATG
This sequence comes from uncultured Acidobacteriota bacterium, assembly GCA_963714745.1. GTDB lineage: Bacteria > Acidobacteriota > Thermoanaerobaculia > Thermoanaerobaculales > Sulfomarinibacteraceae > CAVQPK01. The sequence continues at coordinate 605,918 of CAVQPK010000002.1, read as the reverse complement.
GATGTACTCCTGGTCGCAGTGAAGAAGGACCGGATCGCCGACTACACGTCGGTCATCGTGCAGGGCGGAAAGGAGCCGGTGCTGGTCGACGTCGACGTATTCGCGCTCCAGAACGCGTTCGAGGTGAACTACGGGTTGGGTGACCAGACGATCGCCCTGGTCAATGTGGGTGCTTCTGTGATGAACATCAACATTCTCCACCGGGGAACCTCGATCTTCTGGCGCGATGTGGCGTTCGGCGGCAATCAGTACACCGAGGCGATCCAGCGTGAGCTCAACCTTCCCCGCGAGGACGCCGAGCGGGTCAAGCTCGGCGAGCGGGTCGGCGAGCACTCGATTCAGCAGGTCCTCGGTGTGCTGAACACGGTCTCGGAGGACCTCGCGGCGGAGCTCCAGAAGACGATCGATTTCTTCGTCGCCACCTCGTCCGTGGACCGCCTCGACCGGGTGGTGCTCGCCGGGGGCTGTGCGCAGGTGCTCAACCTCGACGAAGTGCTCAAGGAGCGGTTCCAGGTCGAGGTCGAGGTCATGAACCCGTTCCGCAACATTCGCTACAGTGAATCGGACTTCGATCCCGAGTGGATCAACCGGAATGCGCCGTCGATGGCGGTCGCGGTGGGCCTCGCCGTGCGGACGCTCGGAGAGTGACGCGATGATCAAGATCAATCTCGTCTCGGAGGCGCCGCAGGCGGCCGCAACCCGCCGCAAACGGCCCCAGGTTTCACTCGGCTCCCGGCAGGGGGACATCCTCCTGCTGGTGGTGCTGGCGATCGCCGCCATCGTGGTCGGGGGCCAGTACTGGTGGCTGCACTCCGAGCGTGAGGATCTCAAGCGGGTCGAGCGCGCCAAACGGCAGCAGCGCGACGAGCTCCAGGTGTTCATTCGGGAGGTCCAGCAGCTCGAGAAGAAACGCGCCGAGTTCGAGCACAAGATCGAGGTCATCAACACCCTCAAGGAGAACCAGCGCGGCCCGGTTCGGATCATGGACGAGGTCTCCCGGGCGCTGCCCGAGCTGGTGTGGCTCGAGCGGGTCAACCTGAAGGGCACCGCGCTCACCCTCACCGGCAGGGCGATGGACGAGAACAACGTCGCCAACTACATCTCGAACCTCGACTCGTCGCCCTTCTTCCAGGAGCCGGTGCTGACCGACCTCGCGCGCTCGGACCAGGAGACGTTCCGGTTCACGTTGACCTGCGTGTTCACCTATGCGCCGCCGGACATCGCCGCGACCAGCGGCGGCTAGGGCGGGGAGGACCAGGAGATGGCTCTCGACCTCAACGACAAGCCCTGGTACGTGGCGCTGATCATCGGCCTGGTGCTGGGCGGCGCGCTCTACGCCGCGATGCACTTCTACGTCTTCCAGAAGATCCGCGACGAGAACGAGAGCCGGCGCCAGAGCATCACCCGCCTCGAGCGGGAGATCGAGAAGGGCCTCCAGGCCCAGAAGGACCTTCCGGCCCTCAAAGAGAAGGTGCGGGAGCTCGAGATCGAGCTCGAGCGGCTCAAGCAGATCCTGCCCACCCGCCGCGAGACCGACAACCTGCTCCGCAAGCTCCGCCAGCTCACCGAGCAGGGCCGCTTCACCCTGGTGCGGTTCACGCCCCAGAACTTCGTCGAGCAGGACTTCTACTACGAGTGGCCGATCGCGGTGAACCTCCAGGGGACCTACCACGAGCTCGGCCTGCTCTTCGACCGCCTGAGCCGCCTGCGGCGGGTCATCAACGTGACCGAGCTCAACATCACGCCGGTGCGGCGCAAGCGCGGCTCGGCCGAGGCGGGCAACACGATCACGAGCACCTTCACGCTGCGCACTTTCCTGTACAAGGAGAGCGGAGGCGCGGCGGTGCAGCCGGGGGGGCCGACATGATCTCCCGACGTCTGGTTCAGGTCGCGATCGTGGGACTGGTGCTGGCCGCCGGGTCGTCGCTGGCCCAGGAGGCCACGCCCACGCCGACCACCGATCTCCAGATGGACGATCTCGACGTGTCGCGGATCGACGAGATCCTGCGCGGCGAGCAGGAGGTGCTCGGCGGTGAGAGCTTCGGCTACGACCCGGCCGATCGGAGAGATCCGTTCGAGTCCCTGCTCGACACCCGGCCGGGCGAGGCGGAGACCGAGTCGGTGCGGCCCCCGGGGCTGCCCGGCATGAAGATCGAGGAGGTCCGGGTCGAAGGCATCATCGCCACCTCGAGCGGGGTCCTCGCGTTCGTGCAGGGCCGTGACAAGATCAGCTACATCATCCGGCCGGGGACCAAGCTCTACAACGGCGAGGTCGTCCGGATCACACCCGAAGAAGTGGTTTTCAAGCAGCAGGTCAGCGACCCGAAGCAGTTGCAGCCCTACGAAGAGGTCGTGCGCAGGCTGTCGGAGTAGCGAGGGGAAGAAGGATGAAAGTGGGGGAAGGCATGATGTGCAAGAACGCCCGCTTCGTGGTCGTGGCGGCGGCTGCCTTCGCGCTGTTGGGGTCCGGCCTTGCGGCCGCCGCTCCGAGCACCGCACCGGTCCTCGAGGGTCTCTACGCCGAGCCGGGTCCCGACGGCCCCGTCATCCGCGTGCATGCGAGCGGCGACCTCGACACCGTGCACTACAGCCCGCAGCCCGGCGTCTGGATCGTCGAGATGCCGGAGACGAGCTGGGAGCAAGGTGCCGGGCGGATCAGCGATCCGGACATCGGTCTCGAGCGCGCCGAGCTGTCCGCCGTCGAGGAGTTCGGCAAGCGGGTCACCCGCTTGACCGTGTGGCTCGCGGAGCCGGCACGGCTCGACCTCCAGAGGCGGTTCGACGGGCTCGAGCTGCGCTTCCTCGGCCTCGCTCCGGCTGCCGAAGCGGCGCCTCCGGAGCAGACCGAGGAGCCCGAGCAGACCCCGGTGGTCATTCCCCCGGTCACGGTCGTGCAGTCGCCGAGCCGTGAGCCGGAGCCGGCGCTGCCGCCGGTCTCCCAGGCCGCGCGCGCCAGAGCGGCCGCCGGCGCCAACCTGCTCGAGGTCGTGCCGGTGGTCTCCGGCGACGGAATCCGGGTCGAGCTGCGCGCGGACGGCGCGCTGGCCGGCCGCAGCTTCAGCCTGGACTCCCCCTCCCGGGTGGTCGTCGACCTGCCCGGGGTGGTGAACCGGGTCGCGCGGGGCGTGTACAGCGTCTCGTCGCCGCTCGTCGACCGGGTGCGGGTCGCCCAGTTCCGGTCCTCTCCGGAGCCGGTCACCCGGATCGTGGTCGACCTCAGCTCGGACGCCGCGCACCACCTCGAAGCGGTCGACGGCGGTGCGGTGCTGGTGGTCGGCGAGGCCGGCCCGGCGCCGACCTCGGTCCGGGTCGCCGACGCCTCGCCGCCGGCGCCCGGGGTGATCGAGATGCGGCGCTCCAACCCGAGCCCGCAGCCGGCCGAGGCACAGGCCGCGGCGGTCCCGGCGTCGATGTTCGCGGTGCCCTCGCGGAATGAGCCGGCGAAGGCCGAGCCGGCCCAGGCGCCCGCCGAGCGGGTCGTCGCCGAGCGCAACCCGTGGGTGGCCGACCCCTCGCAGCTGGTGGAGTCGGCGGTGCCGGCCCAGGTGCTGGACCTGCCGACCACGCCGGCGGACACCTACGCCACCACCGAGGTGGAAACCCAGGAGCAGCAGTACACCGGCGAGCCGATCACCCTGACCCTGAAGGACGCCGACATCGCGGACGTGCTCAAGACCTTCGCGGCCTTGACCAACCTCAACATCGTGCTCGACCCGGGTGTGCGCGGGTCGGTCACGGTCGAGCTCCACGACGTGCCCTGGGACCAGGCCCTGGACCTGATCCTGAAGATCAACGGCCTCGACTACGCGCTCGAGAACAACGTGCTCCGGGTGGCGACCACCAACAAGCTCGCCTCCGAGAAGCGGGCCGCCGCGGCGCTGCGCAAGGAGCAGGAGCTGGCACGCGAGCTCAAGACGGTGATCAAGCCGGTCTCCTACGCCAAGGCGCAGGACGTGCGGGCGATCCTGGTTCAGGACTCGACCCTGCTGTCGGAGCGGGGCACCGTCAACATCGACCAGCGCACCAACACGCTCATCCTCCGCGACACCGTCGAACGGGTCGAGGGCGTGCTCCGGCTGGTCGACTTCCTCGACCAGCCGACCCCGCAGGTGGTGATCGAGGGCCGCATCGTCGAGACCACCCGGGACTTCTCCTACAGCCTGGGCGTGAACTGGGGCTTCACCGGGGTCAAGGACGCCGCCCACGGCAACGAGACCGGGCTCGAGTTCCCCAGCAACATCACCGGCACCGGCCGCGTCGGGCTGGAGACCGCCGGCAACGGCACCCTCTCGCTCACCTTCGGCGATGTCCTCAACACCTTCAACCTCGACTTCCTGCTCGCCGCAGCCGAGGCCGAGGGGACGGTGAAGATCGTCTCGACGCCGCGGGTGACGACCCAGAACCTGCAGCGGGCGCAGATCCGCTCCGGATTGCAGATTCCGGTCCAGACGGTCGCCAACAACACCGTGACCGTCCAGTACGTCGACGCGACCCTCAGGCTCGAGGTGACGCCGCAGATCACCGCCGAGGGCACCGTGCTGCTCGACATCAACATCCGCAAGCAGGAGGCGGCGGTCGGCGCGGCGGTCGAGGGCGGCACCAACGTGCCGATCTTCACCCGCGACGCGGAGACCTCGCTGCTGGTCCGCGACGGCGGCACCACGGTCATCGCCGGGATCTACCAGATCAACGACCAGGAGGCGGAGAACCGTGTCCCGGGTCTGTGGCAGATCCCGATCCTCGGTCATCTGTTCAAGAACAAGGACGTTTTCAAGCGGCACGACGAGCTGCTGATCTTCATCACGCCGCGGATCGTCAAGTACTAGGTGGAGGCAGGCGATGAACCGCATCGTTCCGGTGTCAGTGCTCGCGATGGTGTCCGTGCTCGCCTTGTCGTGCGGCGGCAACAGCTCGTTGAACGACGACGGGGCGGTCGTCTACCTGACCGCCGAGATCGGGCTTTACAACCCGGACATCAGCGTCTGCTTCCCTGGAGAGGTCACGATCGCCGAGCTCACCATCAGGTCCGAGTCGAAGGACCCGACCGGGACCCTGACTGCGAACCAGGACGTGATCCTGACGCGATGGGTGGTGACCCCGTACCGGACCGACGGCGGCACCGCGACCTCTCCCCAGTGGAGCCACGACGTCGACGTCTTCGTGCCGGCGGGCGGCCAGGCCGACCTTCAGAACTACCGCGTCTACCCGGCGGAGTACCTGAGCCAGCCGCCGCTGAGCTACCTCCTGCCCGAGAACGGGGGCTTCGACCCCGAGACCGGCAACCGGAACATCCGCCAGAGCCTGCGGGTGGAGATCTTCGGCAGGACCGTGTCGGGCAAGAGCATCTCGGTCCGACCATTCACCGTTGCCTTCAACTTCACCGGATGCTGACGGCGATGGGACACGAGCGGGGGACTGGTGCCATGAAGAAAGCTCTCACCTGCATCGCACTCCTCGGGGTGATCGCCCTGACATCGTGCTCGGGCGGCAGCTCGAAGCCGCCCGCCGTGCCGACCCCGGCGTCGGACACCTGGGCGATCTCGTCGCTGTCCACGTCGAGCGCGTCGCCGCTCACCGGGGCGACGATCACGGTCACCGCCGTGGTCACCAAGAACGGCGGCCAGGCCCCCGACGGGACCATGGTCGAGTTCCTCGCCTCGGGCGGGGTCTTTCTGTCGGTATCCGGCACCACCAGGCCAACGTCGCCACCAGCGGCGGCCGGGCCGCCGCCCTGTTCGCGGCCGGTGAGGCGGGGACCTACACCATCCAGGCCCGGGTCTCCGGCGTCACCCGCCAGACCCAGGTCTCCTACACCGACCCGGACGTCGACGGCACGCTCATGATCTACGACGTCGTGCCCACCGAGGGCGCGTTCGCCGGCGGCGAGCAGGTGATCTTCACCGGCAAGGGGATCATCACCCCGGTCGAGGTCAGCTTCACCGTCGACGGCATCGCCTACCCGGCGCGCGTCATGAGCGTGGTCCCGTCGAGCTCTCCCGGCTCGATCACCGTCGAGACCCCGCGCATCACCGTCGCCGACGGCACCGCCGAGAAGAAAGCGAACGTCTCGGTGAAGGTCGGCGTCGGCACCGCCAACGAGCAGACCCAGAACCTGCCGCTCGGCCTTCACCTTCATCCGCGAGATCTTCCTCCCGGTGATCTACGGCCTCTACCCCGACCAGGGCTCGGCCCGGGGCGGCGACCAGGTCACCATCCTGGGCGCCAACCTCGGCGGCGCCAACGACCCCGACGTCGGCAGGGTCCTGTTCAACGGTCGCGACGCCCAGTTCGTCAGCCAGAGCCCCGACGGCAACCAGCTCGTCGTGATCACGCCGGCCTACGGGCCTGATCCCCTCCAGACCAACACCTTGGTCACCGTCGAGGTCAGGACGCCCGGCGGTGTCGCGACCCGCAGCAACGGCTTCCTCTACAAGGCCGACGAGCCCGAGCCGTCGATCTCCGGGGTCGCGCCCGCGGCCGGCCCGGTCGACGGCGGCACCCGGGTGACCGTCTTCGGCTCCGGCTTCCAGTTTCCGGCACGGGTCTTCTTCACCGCCGGCTCCCTCGAGAAGGAGGCCGAGGTGCTCGAGGTGCGCGACGACACCTCTTTCGCCGACAACGACGAGATCGTCTGCGTGACCCCGGACTTTTCCGGTCTCACCGCTCAGACCCCCTTCACCGCCGCGATCCGGGTCCTCAACGTCAACACCGGCCGCGACGGAAGCCTGGAGGCGGCCTTCACCTACGGCGACCGGCTGTTCATCAGCGGCAACACCCCGACCGAGGGCAAGACCGACACCGAGGTCACCATCTTCGGCTCCGGCTTCGTCCCGCCGCTGCTGGTCGACTTCCTCGGCTTCACGCCGCCGCTGCGGGTCGACCCCACCTCGATCTCCGGCTCGCAGATGGTGGTCGTGATGACCCAGCCGAACCAGCTTCGCTGCACCGACACCACCGGTCAGTTCCGGGTCACCCTGGTCGAGAGCCCCCTGGCTCCGGTCCAGGGCGGCGGCTTCACCTTCCTGGGTGAAGGCCCGACCCTGTACTCGATCTCGCCGGCGGTGGTCAACGAGACCGGCGGCGGCGCCGGGGTCAGCCCGGCCAGCGCCGTGATCACCGGCGACAACTTCCGCGAGTCGGTTCGAGTCGAGTTCGACGACACGCCGCTGTTCGCCTCGTGGATCGAGGTGCTCGGCGAGACCACCATCAACGTCAACCAGCTGCCGTCCCCGAACGACCTGGGGCTGGTGTTCGACACCGTCGCGTGCGTCAACGGCGACGGGGTCGCGGGCCGCCGTCGGGTGCCGACCCCGGTCGACGTGACCGTGACCAACACCGCCGGCAACTGCTCCGACACCCTGACCGGCGCGATCACCTACCAGCCCCAGACCAGCGAGTGCGTGGTCGATCCCAACATCGTGCTGGTTCCGGCGGCCGGCTCCACCATCACTCTGCCGGGCACCGGCGCCGGCACCTGCTCGGCCTTCGAGCAGGTCACCGTCCGCAACACCGGCGGCTCGAACCTCGACTGGACGGCCGGGATCACCGGGCCGTTCTCGTTCAGCGGGTCCTCCGGCGACCTCAGCCGCGGCGGCACCGTGGTGCCGGGCGCCTCGAGCACCCTCGAGGTCTACTTCTGCCCGACCGTCGACGACAACTCGAACCAGTTCGGTCAGGTGCAGTTCCTGTCCAACGACCCCGACGACAACCCGGTCACCCTCACCCTGCAGGGTCAGGAGGCCGCCGGGCAGCTGGTCGTCAACCCGGCCGACCTCAACTACCCGGCCACCCAGGGCGGGACCTGCAGCGCGCCGCAGCAGGCGACCGTGCGCAACGCCGGCTTCGACGACCTCAACTACACGGCGTCGCTGACCGGGCGCTTCTACTTCGACGCCGGCGGCACCAGCCAGGGCCCGATGGCGGGCAACCTGGCGGCCGGCAGCGAGACCCTGGTCGACGTCTACTTCTGCCCGAACGTGGGCGCCACCGGCACCCTCACCGGCCAGCTCACGGTCGACAGCGACGACCCGGTCAACCCGACCGACACCGTCAACCTGAGCGGAAACTCCGGCGCGCCGGACATCTCGCTCTCGCCCGGAACCGTGACCTTCCCGGACCCGGTCCCGGCAGTGTGGCCGGGCGGCTGCTCCGACGCCGAGCAGCTGACGATCAGCAACGCGCCGGGGGCGAGCGACGACCTCGACTACGGCCTCACCCTGATCGGGGACTTCTACCTCAACGACAACGGCACCGGCCAGGGCCCGCTGATCGGCACCCTGGCTCCCGGCGCGAACCGGGTCGTGGACCTCTACTTCTGTCCGGCGCTGGGCCAGACAGGCCAGGTCACCGGCACCGCTCGGGTGACCTCCAACGATCCCGACACGCCGGTGGCGACCGCCGACCTGGTGGGAACCGCGACCTCGCCCGAGATCGACGTCACCCCGACTGCGATCAACTTCACCCCGAACCCGTCCGACGAGGTCCCGGCGGGAAGCTGCTCCGCACCTCTTGCAGTCCGGATCGAGAATGTAGCCCCGCCGGCATCGCTGGTGCTCCAGTACGCGGTCACGATCACCGGGCCCTACTTCCTGAACTCCGACGGCACCGGCCAGAACATCGCCGGGCAGGTCTCGATCGGCCAGTTCAAGGACATCGACGTCTACTTCTGCCCGGCGGTCGACGACAACAACATCCAGACCGGCGTCTTCCGGGTCGACTCCAACGACCCGTCGGAGCCGACCACCAACGTCCAGCTGACCGGCAAGGAGGCCGAGCCGAACATCGTGACCACGCCCGCCGACGGTGGCCTGCTGACGCTTCCGGCGACCGCGTTCCCCGGATGCTCCGCCTACACACCGATCACGGTTGACAACACCGGGTATGCGGACCTGATCTTCTCGGCGGCCATCTCGGGTGCTGGCTTCGAGTTCCAGAACCCGTACGCGAACGTTGTCGTCGCTCCGGGCGGAACGACGAATGTCAACGTGAGATTCTGCCCGACGGCGGACGACGGCCAGCTCTACACCGGATCGGTCACGATCACCTCGAACGACGTGACGGATCCGACGGTGACCGTCAACCTGGAAGGTCAGGAGAACTGACGGAACGACACGAGCCCCGGCCCGGTGACGGGCCGGGGCTTCTTTTTTTGCCCATGACCGATCGTCTCAACGACCTCCGCGCGCTCCTCGACGAGGATCCCACCTCGCGGCTGTTCTACCAGCTCGGGGAGTCGCTGCGCCGCGACGGCGGCTACCACGAGGCGGTGCGGGTGCTCCGGGCCGGGCTCGAGCATCACCCCCGCTACGTCGCCGCCTGGGTCGCCCTCGGCCGCAGCCTGGCGGCGACCGAGCAGTACGACGCCGCCGAGGAGGCCTTTGCCGCCGCCCTCGAGCTCGACCCGGAGAACGCGGTCGCGGCCTGGGGGATCGGGGACAGCGCCGCAGCTCGCGGGGACTGGCTGCGGGCGATCAAGGCCCTCAAGCTGGCCCGCGCCCTCTCGCCCCGTGACGACCGGCTGGATGCCGACATCGAAGCCGCCGAGGCGCGGCTCGCGGAGGAGGGAATGCTCGAGCCCGCCCGAGGGGCCGCAGCGCCGCTGCCGGCAGCGGAGACCATCCCGGTCACCCGGCTCGCGCTGCCGAAGCTCGAGCTCATCGAGCTCGACGAAGTCGGCGATCCGTTCGAGGTCATCCGCTCCAGCGAAAGCGGCGTCTGGGACCTGGGGGACGACGTCTTCGCAATCGCTCCTCCGGAACCCGAGCCCGACCTGGCCGAGGCACTCGCCGTGCCGGGCGAGGAGCCCGCCGAGCTCCCGCCCGAGACCACCTGGGAGATCGACGACGGCGAAGGGCTCACCCCTCCCGAGAGCGGCCCGATTCCGGACGAGCCGACACCGACCACGGACGCTCCTCCCGACTGGGAGCTGGAGGAGGAGATCGTGGAGCCGCCGCCGCGGTGGACGGCGCCGGTCGCGGCCGGGGTCGCCGGGTGGGAGGTCGCGGACGCCGACCAGCCGGCCACGATTCCGGCCGGGGTGGCGCCGGCGGTCCCGACTCCCGAGTGGGAGGTGGACGAGCTGCCGCCCCCGGTCGCGTCCGTGTCGCAGCCCGCAGCGGCCGAGGCCGAGCCCGAGGATGTCGCGATCGCAGGCGAGCCGGACGCAGGCGTGACTGCGCCGCTCGAGGTCTCGCCGCAGCCGGTTGCCGCGCCGGCCGGGGACGACGAGCCGACCGACGAGACCGCAGCCTGGGACGAGCTCGGCGAGATTCCGCTCCCGACCATCACGCTGGCCCGGCTGGCGTACGACCAGGGCGATCTCGCGCTGGCCGAGCGCACTCTGCTCGGGGTGGTCGAGCGCCAGCCGGAGTCCGTCGAAGCCCGCGAGATGCTGGCCCGCATCCGGCGCGAACGGCTCGCCTCGGACGAGCCGGCCGAGCAGGACCGGGTCGCGGCCAAGGTCGCCGCGTTGCGTGGCTGGATGGAGGCGATTAGACTGGCATCGGAGCAGCATCGCCTGTGAACTTCGAGAACGCGCTCGCCGACCTGCTCGCCCAATGTGAGGGCGCGCGGAGTGCGGCCATCGTCGATCCCGACGGGATTCCGCTGGCGCTCGCGCCGGACGATCCCGCGCTGGAGATCCTCGGCGCCGAGCTGAGCTCGATCCTCAGGGATATCGAGCAGGCCGGGCGTGAGCTCGAGCACGGCACGCTGCGCCAGCTGAGCGTCGCCAGCCAGGGCGCCTCCGTGGTGGTGACCACCACGGGTGGCGGGTACTTCATCGTCGTCCTGCTCGCGCCCGACGGTCTCGCGGGGAAGGCCCGCTTCCTCAGTCGCCTGGCCGGCGAGCGCCTCTACTCCGAGTTCATCTGAGGGGTCGCCGGCCGATGTTCAAGTTCGAGGAGATCTGTGAGTTGGTCCGTCTCGTCGGCACGACCGGCGTGGCCTCGGTCGAGGTCGAGCACGCGGGCAGCCGCCTGCGGATCGAGGGGCCGCCGCAGGTCCCGACGATCGCGACCTCTCCGGTGGCATCGCTCGGTCCGGCGGTGCCGGTGGCTCCCCCTGCGGCGCCGAGACCCGGGGCTCCCGTCCCGCCTGCCGCGCCCGACGCGGCCGCCGAGGCAGACCTCGAGGAGGGGCTCCACATCATCACCTCACCCATCGTCGGGACGTTCTATCGCGCGCCATCCCCCGATGCGGACCCCTATGTCAAGGTGGGAGACGGCATCTCGAAGGGCCAGGTGCTGTGCATCGTCGAGGCGATGAAGCTCATGAACGAGATCGAGAGCGACGTCGCCGGAACCGTGGTCAAGATCTTCCCGGACAACGCGCAGCCGGTCGAGTTCGGCCAGCGGCTGTTCGCCGTCCGGCCTGACTGACCCGATGTTCCGCCGGGTCTTGATCGCGAACCGCGGCGAGATCGCCGTCCGCATCATCGCCGCCTGTCGCGAGCTGGGCGTCGAAACCGTTGCGGTGCACTCGGATGCGGATCGTGAGTGCCTCCACGTCCGGCTCGCCGACCGCTCGGTCTGCATCGGCGGCCCCCACCCGAGCTCGAGCTATCTCAACATCACCTCGGTGATCGCGGCGGCCGAGATCTCCGGGGCCGACGCCATCCACCCCGGGTACGGTTTTCTTGCCGAGAACGCTCGGTTCGCCGACATCGTGGCGGAGTGCGGACTCGCCTTCATCGGCCCGCCGGCGTCGGCGATCCGACTGATGGGCAACAAGTCGGAGGCCCGCCGGGCGGTCCAGGAGGCCGGCGTGCCGACCCTGCCCGGCTCGGACGGTCCGGTCAAGGGGCGGGCCGAGGCGCTCGAGATCGCCGATGCCATCGGCTACCCGGTGATCCTGAAGGCGTCGGCGGGGGGCGGAGGTCGGGGGATGCGGCTCGCGGCCGACGCCCGCGAGCTCCGCGCGGCCTTCGACACCGCCCGGAACGAGGCCGAGAAGGCCTTCGGCGACCCCACCGTCTACCTCGAGAAGTACGTCGTGCAGCCGCGTCACATCGAGTTCCAGGTGCTGGCCGATCGACACGGCCGGACGGTCCACCTCGGGGAGCGCGAGTGCTCGATCCAGCGCCGGCACCAGAAGCTGATGGAGGAGGCGCCGTCGCCGGTCCTGACGGCGGAGCTGCGGGCCGAGATGGGGGCCGCGGCGGTAGCGGCCGCACGGGCCGCAGGCTACGAGAACGCCGGGACGGTGGAGTTCCTGCTCGATCACGGGGGCTCGTTCTCGTTCATGGAGATGAACACCCGCATCCAGGTCGAGCACCCCGTGACCGAGATGGTGACCGGGGTCGACCTGGTCCGGGAGCAGCTGGTGATCGCTGCCGGCGAGCGCATGACGCTTCCGCGGCGCCGCCAGATCTCGCCGGTGGGCCACGCGATCGAGTTCCGCATCAACGCGGAGGATCCCAGGACCTTCGCCCCGAGCCCCGGCCTGGTGCGGGAGCTGGTGCTCCCGGGCGGCCCGGGGGTGAGGGTCGACACCCACCTCTACGGCGGCTACACCGTGCCTCCCCACTACGACAGCCTGCTCGCCAAGGTGATCGTGCACGGCCGAGACCGCGCGGAGGCGATCGTGCGGGCCAAGCGCGCGCTCGGCATGCTCCGCATCGGGGGAATCAAGACCTCGACCGAGCTCCACCTGCGAATCCTCGACGACGAGGGTTTCCGCCGCGGCGACCTCGACACCCACTTCATGGAACGTCTCCTCGACCGCGCCTGAAGTACCATGGGATGGGATGGGTACCGCCTGGCTCGTGGGCTTCATGGGCGCCGGCAAGACTTCGGTCGGAAGGGAGTTGGCGCGGATCCTCGGATGGTCGTTCGTCGACCTCGACGGCCGTCTCAGTGAGCAGTTCGGCGTCACCATCCGCGAGTTCTTCGTGCGCTGGGGCGAAGCTGCCTTCCGTGAGCAGGAGGCCGCCATGCTGTGCCGGGTGGTGGAAGCCGAGAGGGCGGTGGTGGCCACAGGCGGCGGCACCTTCTGCATTCCGGCGAACCGCGAGCTCATCCACTCGGCGGGGGGCATGACGGTGTTCCTCGACGTGCCCTGGGAGGTCATCCTGAGCCGGCTGCCGGGCAAGAACTTCGACCGCCCGGTGTTCGGCGACCATGCCAGGGCCCGAGCGCTCTTCGACCAGCGCCAGCCGCTCTACCGCCATGCGCGGATGACCGTCACCGTGACCGGTGACGAGTCGAGCGCTCAGGTCGCCCAGCGGATCGCGGTGCTGCTCGCGGAGGGTGCGTGAGATTCCTGATCCTGTCCGACATCCACTCCAACTGGGAGGCGCTGCACGCCGTGCTCGCTCACGTGCGGCGCAAGCGGTGGGACCGGGTCCTGTTCCTCGGCGACGCGGTCGGCTACGGCGCCTCCCCGAACCAGGTCCTGAACTGGCTGCGCTCGGTCCAGGCCGAGGCCCAGCTCGTGCGCGGGAACCACGACCGCGTCTGCGCCGGGCTCACCAGCGGCGAGTACTTCAACCGCTATGCCCTCGAAGCGGCGGAGTGGACCCACTCCCACCTCGAGCCCCGCAATCTCGAGCTCCTCCAGACGCTCCCCACCGGACCGATCGACGTCACCGACGAGATCGGCATGTGTCACGGCTCGACGGTGGACGAAGACGCCTACGTCTTCTCCGCCTACGATGCCCAGCTGGCGTTCGAGGCGGTTCCCCACCGGGTGATCTTCTTCGGCCACACGCACATCCCCTCGCTCTTCGTCCTGCGCCGGATCGACGGGCGTGTGACCCTGCAGGCCAGGCTGCTGTCGGGATCCCGGCTGGTGCTCGACCTCGACCCGGACTGTCGCTACCTCGTCAACCCGGGATCGGTGGGCCAGCCCCGCGATCGCGATCCGCGGGCGGCCTACGCGCTGTACGACGATCGGCAACGGCGTCTGTTCGCCTATCGAGTCCCCTACAAAGTGAACGCTGCCCGACGCCGGATCCTTCAGTCGGGACTGCCCCCGGTGCTCGGCGATCGGCTGCTCTATGGCGCATGAGGTGGGCCTGCTCCGGTCGCGCGGCCGGGTGACCGCTCTGCTCGTGGCGGTGGTGCTGTGGGCGGCGTCCGGTCCGACCCAGACCGGACCGCCGGCGGTCACTGCCGGGCGAGCGGAGCTGCGGGCGGTGCTCCTGGAGGGGCTCGACCGAGGCGGGCTGCCCGGAGACCTCTGGGGCGGGCTCCGGCGTGAGCCCGATCCGGAGCTGCGCGTGCTGGCGGTGCGGATCATGGCCTCCACCGCCGACCCGGCGTCGCTGCCGCGCCTCATGCTCTTTGCGCAGGACGCCGACCCCCGGGTCCGGGAGGCGGTGTTGATCGCCGCCGGGAGGATCGGCCCCTCCGCCGCCGAGATCGTGCGACCATCCCTCGCAGGGCCGTCGGCGCTGGTTCGTCGCGCCGCTGCCTGGGCGGCCTGCCACATGGGTGAGGCACTGCTCGAACCGATGCTGGGCAGGTTGCGACTGGAGCGCGATCCGGGGGTGCTCGAGACTGCCCTCGCCTCCCTCTGGCGACTGCCTGAGGGCCGCTGGGAGTCCGCCGCTGCGAGCTTCGCCGACCATGTCGATCCGCTCCTGCGGCGGGCGGCGGCCTACTCCCTCGCTCGCGGCTCCGGGCCTCTCCGGCGCTCGCCGCTGCGACGCCTGGTCGTGGACCCTGAGCCGGTGATCCGCGCCACGGCCCTGCGGGGCCTGGGCGACGAGGACGGCGAGCGGCTGCTGATCGCGCTCGGCGACCCCGACCCCAGGGTCCGGGCCGCGGCCTGCCTCCGCATCGCAGCAGGCTCCGGTGAGGTCGGCGAGGCGGCGGGGCCGCGTCTGGCGCGCCTGCTCGAGGCCCCACAGCCCCATCTGGCAGTGTCCGCGGCGAGGGCGTTGGGCGCGGTGTCGGGCGGCGAGGCGGCGTTGGGCCGAATGCTCACCTGCGACGACCGGTGGCTCGCGGCCGAGGTCCTCGAGGCTCTCGGCCGGCGCGGCGCGGCGTCGGCCGCCGAGACTGCGACCTCGTGGCTGCAGTCGAACGACCTCTGGCGCCGACGGGCGGCGGCTCGCACCGTGGGACGTCTGGCCGGTCCCGAGGCCGCGCTGCGGCGTGCGCTCGAGGATCCCGAGCCGGCGGTCCGCTTGGCCGTGCTCGAGTCGGCGGCAGAGGGTGCGGTCCCGGTCGCGTTGCTCTCCGCCCGCATCGCGGCCGATCCCGACCCGGCCGTGCGCGCCACGCTGGTCGAGCGGCTGGCGGCGGCCGGCGGTCTCACCGCGTCCCGACTGCTGGAGCTTGCCCGCAGCTGGCGCGCCGACTCGGCCGGCGACGCCCGGGCCGCGGCGCTGGTGGCCGCGATCGAGAGCGGGTCGCCTCAAGAACGCCGCAGCGCAGTGGCGCTGGCGATGGCCGATCCCGATCCGGCGGTGGTCGCCCAGGTCGCGGCGGCGGCGCGGGCCACGGGGGAGCGAGCGAGGGTTCCGTTGCGCGAGGCCCGGCATCCGCGGGCCTGGTACCGCGAGCTGGTCGAGTGGTCGACCCGGGAGCACTGGCTGGACCTGACCACCGAGCGGGGATCGGTGAGGCTGCGCCTCGAGTCCGCAGCGACGCCGCTGTCGGCCCGCGCGGTGTGGGACCTCGCCCGCGCCGGTTTCTACGACGGGCTCACCTTCCACCGAGTCGTGCCCAACTTCGTGGTCCAGGGCGGCGACCCGCGGGGCGACGGGTGGGGGGGGCCGGGCTTCGTGGTTGCCGACGAGCCCGACCTGGCGCCGTTCGACTCGTGGCGGGTGGGGATCGCCACGTCGGGCCCCAACACCGGCGGCTGTCAGCTGTTCGCGACCCTGCTGCCTGCGGACCACCTCACCGGGCACTTCGTCAACGTGGCCGAGGTGACCGCCGGGCGGGAGGTCCTCGAGCAGCTCCGCCAGGGTGATCGGATCCTCGAGGTTCGCACGGTCGAAGAACCCGAGGCGCCGCCGCTGGGGCCGCAGGCGGCCGGGCGCCGGTCCCCCGATCCGCCGTGATCCCGCCGCAGGTCGCGGTGACCTCGCCGCTGCCGGGACGAGCGGTCGAGCTGCTCGAGGAGGTTGCCCGGGTCAGGGTGCACTCCGGACCTCCGCTGACCGAGGCGGACGGCCTGATCCGTTTCCTCGCCACGGCCGAGGGTGCGGTCACGCTGCTCGACAACCCGGTCACCGACGAGGTTCTGGCCGCCTGCCCGGCGTTGAGGGTGGTCGGCAACTGTGCGGTCGGCTACGACAATATCGACGTCGCGGCCGCGGCGCGGCGTGGCGTCTGGGTCACCAACACGCCGGACGTGCTCACCGAGGCCACCGCCGACCTGACCTGGGCCTTGATTCTCGCGGTGACGCGTCGGGTGGTCGAGGCTGACGCTTTTCTCCGTGCCGGCCGGTTTTCGGGCTGGCGGCTCGACCTGCTGCTCGGCAGTGGGCTCCAGGATCGCACCCTCGGCGTGGTGGGTTTCGGCCGCATCGGGCGCGCCGTGGCCCGGCGCGGTCTGGCGTTCGGAATGCGCGTCGTCTGCTCTACCCGGGGGACGGCTCGGGAGGTCGCCCGCGAGGTCGAGTGCCTGCCGCTGGATCGCCTGCTCGAGGAGTCGGCGGTCGTCTCACTCCACCTGCCGCTGTCTCCGGAGACCCGTCACCTGATGGACGGAGACCGCCTGGCACGGATGCGTCCGGGCGCCTTCCTGGTCAACACCTCGCGGGGGCCGATCGTCGACGAGGCCGCGTTGGTCGCAGCCCTGGAGTCCGGCCGTCTGGCAGGCGCGGGGCTCGACGTTTTCGAGCACGAGCCCTCGGTCCACCCCGGCCTGATCGGCCGGCCGGACGTGGTCCTGCTTCCGCACCTCGGGTCGGCGACCGCCGAGACCCGGGCAGCGATGGCCGAGCTCGCCGCCCGCAACGTGGTCGAGGTGCTGGCCGGCCGTGAGCCGTCGAGCCCGGTCGTGCGGGGCCGGCGATGAGCCGCGAATCGCGACCGCGATCGGTGACGGGGACGATTCCGGCGGTCTTTTGTTAGAATCCGCCCATGCACGGCAACGTTGATGAGACAGCCGCCGGCGGCGCGGATCTGCCGCTGCCTCCGCCCAGGGAGCACCGGCCGATCCGCGAGCTGAGTGCGGTCATGCCCGCCCACAACGAAGAGGCGGTCCTGCCCGACTCCCTCTCCGAGGCGGTGGAGGCGCTCGAGCTGCTCTGTGAGCAGTGGGAGCTGATCGTCGTCGACGACGGGTCCTCGGACGCCACGCCGGTCATCCTCGGCGAGTGGAGCAGCCGCGATCCACGGATTCGCGTGCTGACCCAGACCCCGCAGCAGGGGTACTCGAAGGCACTCGCGAGGGGATTCGAGGCCGCGCGGTATCTCACGGTCTTCTACACCGACGCGGACGCGCAGTTCGACCTCCGCGAGATCGCCGAGCTCTACCCGTGGCTGCGCGACGCGGACATGGTGGCCGGGTTCCGTGTCAACCGCCAGGACCCGTGGCTGCGGCGGCTGGCCTCGGTGGTCTACAACTGGCTTCAGGCGAGGGCGCTCGGCCTGTCGGGCGTGCGCGACGTCAACTGCGCCTTCAAGCTCTTTCGGCGCTCGTTTTTCGAGATCGTTCGCCTGAGCTCCGACGGCTTCATCGTCGATGCCGAGCTCTACGCCCGCGCCCGCAGGGCGGGCCTTCGCTGGAGCCAGGTCGGCGTCACCCACCGTCCGCGCACCCGGGGAAGCTCGTCGATCCGTCTCGGCGCGGTCACCGAGTCGTGGCGGGGACTGCGCAAGCTGCGTCGCGATCTTCGCTCGTGAACCGGCTGACCCGGCCCGCGGACGGGATTCTGCGGTACGGGCTGGTGGTCACGGCCCTCACCATCCTGCACCTGGTGCTGGCCGCCGCGTTGCCCCTCTCCGGGGACGAAGCCTACTACTGGGACTGCGCCCGCCACCTCGACTGGAGCTACTTCGACCAGCCCCCGTTGATGATCTGGCCGATCGCCCTGTTCCGGCTCGTGCTCGGGGACACGGCGCTCGCGGTCCGCATGCCGGCGGTGCTGGCCAGTCTCGTGACGGCCTTCTGCCTGCTGCCGCTGCTCCGGCGGCTCGGCGGCGGACCCCGCGACGCCGCCGCGACCTACCTGGTGCTGCACGCGACACCGGTCTACCTGCTGGGCTCGTTCTATGAGTCCACCGACGCCGGGATGGTCGCCGCCTGGGTGGCCGCGACCTGGGCTGCGGTCGCCCTCGCACAGGGCGAGCGCCGCGCCTGGTGGGGCTTCGGCGCGGCGGTCGGGCTCGGCTTTCTCTCCAAGTTCCCGGCCGTTGTGGTCGTGCCTGCGCTCCTCCCGGCGCTGGCGGTGACGTCGGTGAGGCGGCAGCTCGCCACCGCCACGCCGTGGGCCGCCGCGGTGTTCTCGGCGTTGCTCACCTCGCCGGTGTGGATCTGGGGCGCAGGCCACGACTGGGACAACATCCGTTTCCAGCTGGTCGGGCGGCACCATGGGGGCACGATCGGGCTCGGTCACCTGGCTGAGTTTCTGGCCGGGTCGGTGGCGCTGGTCTCGCCGGTGCTCGCGATCGCCCTCGTGATCGCCTGGTGGAAGGCCCTCCGCCGAGGCGATCCGGCATGGTCGGTGGTGGCACTGGCCTCGGCGGTTCCCTTCGTATTCTTCGGACTGATCGCGCTCGGCACCAAAGTGGCTCCTCACTGGGGAGCGCCGGGCATCGTGCTGGCGGCGGCCGCCCTGGTGCTGCACCGTTTCCGGGGGCGCCGCGCGCTGGTGGCGGTGGGTGCGGTCGTGGGGGTCGTGCTCTCGGCGGTCCTGGTGACCGCGGTGCTGGCTCGGGAGTCGCTGGTCGGGCGCGAATGGCAGGTCGCCGGCCGCACCCTCAGGGTGCCGGAGCGTCAGCTCGCCATGAGCCTCGGCTGGGACGAGATCGCGGCCGGAGTCGCGGCGCGACGGAGGCCGGGCGAGCTGGTGGCGTCGGAGAGCTACACCGCGGTGCACCTGATTGCGTTTCATTCCGGCGGCTCACTCGACGTCCTGCTGGCACGGCTGCGAGACAGCGTGCACGGGCTCGCCGGCCTGTACTGGCGGCCGCCGGAGTCGCTGGCCGGGCGGGATGTGCTGTTCGTCACCGAGAAGAGCTCGGTGGACGAGGCGATCGCGCAGCTCTTCGCGGAGGTGGAGGAGCTCGAGCCGATCGTGGTCACCGTGCGCGGAGTCGAGGTCCGCCGGGTCCGCCTGCTGAGGTGCCGTGAGCTGATCCGGCCCGACGGGGTCTTCACCCGCCTGAAACGGACCGCCTGACCAGCAGCATGGAGGGTCGTCCGTCCGCGACCTCGCGGACCTCGAGGTCGAGCCCCTGCCAGTGCACCACCGAGCCCGCGACGGGATCGGAGTCGAGCTGCGACGCCACCAGCCCGCCGACCGAGTCGATACCCTCCGCTGCCGGCAGCGTCCGGTGGAGGACACGCTCCAGCCTGCGCAGCGCCAGGAAGCCGGGTACCAGCCAGCCGTCGCCCTCGCGGACGATCGTGGCCCCGGTCTCGCGGTCGAGCTCGTCTTCGATCTCCCCGAAGACCAGCTCGAGGATGTCCTCGAGCGAGACGATTCCGGAGAACCCGCCGAACTCGTCGAGCACGATGGCAAGGTGTTGCCCGGCGTCGCGCATGTTCTCGAACAGGTCGGGGAGCGGCTTGGACTCAGGGATGAAGATCGGTGTCACGATCAGGCTGGTCCACGGCCGGTCGGGAGGCAGCCGGAACAGGTGGCGGGTGTGGACCACGCCGAGGATCCGGTCGGGTGATCCCTCGACCACCGGAAACCTGCTGTGCAGCGAGCGGCCGACGGCGTCGATCAGGGTGTCGCGGTCCCAGGATGCGTCCACGGTTTCCACCCTCGGACGGGGGACCATGATCTGGCGTGCCACCGCCTGCTGAAACCGCAGCACCGACTCGATCACGTGCCTGGTCTCGCGCTCGAGCTGGGCGTGGCGGTGGGCGAGCCGGAGCATGAACAGGAGGTCCTCCTCGGTGACCGGGACCTCGGGCGGGGTGCGGGGCGACAGCATCCGGCTGAGGAGACCGAGCACGCGGTTGACCGGCCTCAGGACCAGGTCGAGGACGTAGAGCGGCGCTGCGACCCGGGCGGAGATCCACTGGGCGTGACGCTGGGCGAGGGTCTTGGGTGTGATCTCGCCGAAGACGAGGATGAACAGCGTCATCCCGCCGACCGCGACCGCCAGCGCGGACTCGGCGAAGTACCGGTAGGCGATTTTGGTCGCCAGCGCCGACGCGAGCACGTTGACCAGGTTGTTGCCGACCAGGATGGTGATCAGGAGCTCCTGAGGGGCGTTCGCCCAGCGGTCGAGGCCGGCACGGGTGAGAGGGCCCGAGCGCTCCCGCAGCGCCTCGCGTCGGGTCACCGGCAGCGAGCTGAGGGCGGTCTCGGAGGCGGAGAACAGGCCGGAACCCGCGAGGCAGAGCAGGACCGCGACTAGGTCAGCGTCCATCGCGGTCGTCCTGGAGGATCGTCCATTGGCCGCATCCTACCACGCGACAACAGTGTCCCCATGCTATCCTGACGGCATTCTCAGACAGAGCCAGCGGGGCGCAACGCGCCCTCCCGGGGAGGATTCGATGAGCAACGGAACTCAGAAGAAGGGGCTGCCCGCCCTGGCGTGGGTGGCGATCGGATGTGGGGTGATCCTGCTCGTGGTGGCGATCGCTGTCGTCGCGGGCGGTGTCTTCGTGGCGAAGAAGGTCAAGGATGTCGCCGGCGATTTCGAGAAGAACCCGGCCCTCGCCACCGCACGGACCATCGTCCGGCTGAACCCGGAGCTCGAGGAGGTCGCGGTCGACGAGGACGCCGGCACCATCACCGTCCGCGAGAAGAAGACCGGGAAGGAGCTCACGGTCAGCTTCGAGGACCTCAAGGAGGGACGGATCAGCTTCACCTCCTCCGACGGCGAGACGATGACGTTGAGCGGTGGCGAGGAGGGTGTCCGGGTCACCGACGAGCGGGGCTCGACCGTGTTCTCGGCCGGAGCGGCCGGACGCGACGGTGCGCCGGACTGGGTGCCGGTCTACCCGGGTACCTCCAGCGAAGGTGGGCTCACCATGCGCCAGCAGGGGAGGGTCAGCGGCAGCTTCAGCCTCGCCACCGGCGACTCCCCGGAAAAGGTCCTCGAGTACTTCCGCAAGGCCCTTGGGGACGCCGGCTTCGAGGTCCGCGTCAACAGCTACTCCGAGGGCAGTACGACCACCGGTGGTGTGGTCTACGGCCAGAACGAGGCCACGAAGCGGACCGTCACCGTGATGATCGGGGTCGAGGACGGCACGACGACCGGGTCGGTGTCCTACTCCGAGGGCGAGTAGCCCGGGCCGCCGGCGACCGCGACGTCGACCTTCGCCGCGAGCTCGGCGAGGGCCCGCGCCGCGGCCGTCTCGGGCCGGTCGAGCAACACCGGCCGACCCGAGTCGCCGCCCGAGACCACCGCCGGGTCGAGGGGAATCGACCCGAGGAAGGGGAGCTCGAGCTCCTCGGCGGTACGCAGGCCGCCGCCGGTGCCGAAGACGTGCTCCACGTGGCCGCACTGCGGGCACTGGTAGTGGGCCATGTTCTCGACGATGCCGAGCACCGGCACCCCCAGCTTCTTGAACATGTTCAGGCTCTTGCGGGCGTCGATCAGGGCGATGTCCTGGGGAGTGGTGACGATCACCGCGCCGGCGAACGGGAGGTTCTGGCACAGTGTCAGCGCGACGTCGCCGGTGCCCGGCGGCAGATCCACGATCAGGTAGTCGAGCTCGCCCCACGCGACGTCGGCGACGAACTGCTCGAGGGCCTTGGCCAACATCGGGCCGCGCCAGATGACCGGCTGGTCGACGTCGATCAGGAAGCCGAGCGACATCACCGAGACCCCGCCGGCGCCCTCGACCGGGAGGATGCGTCCTGCTTCGTCCGCCTTCGGGCCGCTGCCCGATCCCATCATCAGCTGCTGCGAGGGGCCGTAGATGTCGGCGTCCATCAGGCCGACCCGGCGCCCCGAGCGGGCCAGACCGATCGCGAGATTGGCCGAGACCGTCGACTTGCCGACCCCTCCCTTGCCCGAGGCCACCGCCACCAGGTGGCGGACGCCGCGGATGCGGTCGGCCCAGGTCGGCGCCGGCTGCGGGCTGGGTCCGACCGTCGCGAGCAGGGTCTGGACCCGAGCCTCGACCGCGGTCACGCCGGAGACCGCCCCGAGGGCCCGTTCGACCGCCTCGCGCAGAGGCGCGGTGCCGCCCGGCATCGAGGCCTCGACCGCCAGCGTGACCCGTACCCGCCCGTCCTCGACCTCGACCTCGCGGACCGCGCCGCCGTCCACCACGTTGGACGAGGTGCCCGGAAGGGCGACCCCTCGGAGACCGTCGACGATGTCCTGCTCGGAAACGCTCATACAGACCCTCCTCCAGCGAGCGCCGCACAGTGTACCCGACCCCACTCGCGGGCCGCGGCATCCCGTACAATCGCGCAACGGGAGGCGGTATGCCCGCGACGATCTCCGACGGCGTGAGGATCCGGTACTACGATGAGGGCCAGGGCGACCCGGTCCTCCTGATTCACGGCCACACCTTCGACGCCCGGGTCTGGGATGAGGTCGCTGCAGTCCTGGTCGCGGAGGAACGCCGCGTGCTGCGACCGGACCTGCGCGGTCACGGCGACAGCGACCGTCCGCCCAAGGGATACCACGTCAGCCATCACGCCGCCGACATGACCGCCGTGCTCAGTGCCGCCGGCGTGTCCAGCGCCGTGGTGGTCGGCTTTTCTCTCGGCGGCGGCATCGGGCTCGAGCTCGCGGTCACCGAGCCGCACCAGGTTGCGGGTCTGGTTCTGGTCGACCCGGTGATGCCCGATCGGCCCTTCGAGCCCGCCTTCTTTGACAGCCTGCGCCGGGTCGCCCGCTCGGTGCGCGAGCACGGTGTCCGGACGGCGATGCTCGGGCCGTGGCTCGAAAGTCCGCTCTTCGAGGGCTCGTTCCGGTCGCCTGGGATACGAGACCGGGCGGCTGCGCTGGTGGCCGACTTCCCGGGAGCCGAGTACCTCGCCGAGGAAAGGGACACGGTGGAGAGGGACTGGAAGCTGCCTGACCGACTCGGTGAGATCGCGACCCCGTGCCGGGTGCTGGTCGGGGAGCTCGACATGCCGGGCTTCGTCGCCTGGGCTCGCGAGGCGGCTGATGGGATTCCCGGCGCCCGGCTCGAGGTCGTCGCCGGCGCCGGCCATCTCCTGCCGCTCGAGCGCCCCGACCTGGTCGTCAATGCGGTGCTGAGCATCGGGGAGTGAACCCCGGACGCTCGACGCGGGCTGTGCCCGCGACCCGCGTGGCCGGTCGATGGACCGGCTCGCCATCCGTTCGTGCGCCCGTGAGAGTCCGGGGCCGGGGAACAGGAGGCCGGCTGCGCCGGTTCGCGATCGGGGCCGGACCGGCCGCCCCGTCGCCCGCTGCGCGACCCCGGGCTGGAGCCTCCGTCTGAACCGAAGCGACCGCGTTCGCTCACCAGTCGCCTGGGTTGCGGGCACGGCCCGCGGTGAGCTTCTGCTGTTCCGTTGCAGTGCTCTTGGCTTATGCCAGGGCTCGGCGGACAGTGTCGGCCATGCGTGAGGCGAGGTCCTCGATCTCGACGGCGTTGTCGCCCTCGACCATGACCCGCGCCAGGGGCTCGGTGCCCGAGTAGCGCAGCAGGATCCGGCCGCGACCGGCGAGCCGGCCCTCGGTGATCGCGAGCTCCGCCCGAACCTCGGGCAGCTGCTCGAACGGCGTCTTGCGGGCGACCGGGACGTTGAGCAGGACCTGCGGCAGACGTTCGAGGTCCGAGAGCGCCGACAGGGGCCGGCCCGACGAGGCCGCGACCGCGAGCACGTGGGTGCCGGTCAGCAGGCCGTCGCCGGTCACGGAGTGGTGCGCGCAGATGACGTGACCTGACTGCTCTCCGCCGAGCACGACCCCGTGCTTGCGCATCGCCAGCCACACCGAGCGGTCGCCGACCGGGCACCGCCGGACGCCGATGCCGTTGCGGCCGAGAGCCCGCTCGAGGCCGAAGTTGCTCATCACGGTGGCAACCACCGCGCGGCCGGTGAGGCGATCCCGTGCGGCGAGGTGACGCGCCCAGGCGAGCAGGATGTCGTCGCCGTCGAGGATCTCGCCACGCTCACTGACCAGGACCGCGCGGTCGGCGTCCCCGTCGAGGGCGAGGCCGGCGTCGGCGCCGAGCCGCCGGACGTGGCCGGCGACGAAGTCCGGCACGGTGGCGCCGCAGCCCAGGTTGATGTTGGTCCCGTCCGGCGCGGCCGCGACCACTGTCACCTGGGCGCCGAGCCGCTCGAGCAGGGTCCGTGCGAGCCCGGAGGCTGCGCCGTGGGCGGCGTCCACGACCACGTGGAGGCCACCGAGCGGCTCCCGGGTCTCCTGGTGACTCGCCGCCACCAGGTCGAGATAGCGGTCGGCCAGACCGACGTCCGGGGCGGCCAGCCCCCCACCGTCCTGCGGCGTGACCTCGCCCAGCCGGCGCTCGAGCCGTCGTTCGAGGGCGTCCGCGACCTTCTCGCCGGTCGCGCCGAGCACCTTGATCCCGTTGTCGGCCGCCGGGTTGTGCGAGGCCGAGATCACCACCCCTGCGGTCCAGGGGCCGGTGGCGAGCAGCCGCGACACCGCCGGTGTGGGCAGGACACCACCCCAGGTCATGCGCCCTCCGGCGCCGACGAAGGCGCTCGCCAGCCAGCTCGCGAGGGTCTCGGTCGATGCCCGGGTGTCGCCTGCCATCAGCAGGTACGGCGTGCCGCGGTCATGGCCGAGCTCGAGGGCGAGCGCCGCGCCGAGCCGGCGCACGGTCAGCTCGTCCAGAGGCGGCTCGAAGGCCGGCCCACGAATGCCGTCGGTGCCGAAAAGACGTTGAGTCATCGGGTCCATCCGCCGCGGTCGACAGCGCCAGAGATCTCGGGCGTCGTGCTGCCGGGCTCGGTCCGCGAAGCCTCGCACACCCTCACCCGACCGTCAAGACGGCGGAGGAACCTGGGAGGCCCAGAGCCACCTTCCCGCCGGAGATGCGCGAGCCCTGCTGGTGAACGATCAGGCCTCGAGGTCTTCCGGGTGAGCGGGGGCGGTGTTCTGCTCCCGGCCCCGGATCCGGGAAGCCGACGCCGTTGCCATCCGGGGGGCGGGCCGCCGGGATCGGGCGGCGGCGTCGGAACGGGACCGGAGACGCGACCCGATTCCGGATTCTCCCATCCCCATGAACCGAAGCAGAAGCGTCCGCCCACCGACTCCATGGGTTACGGGTACGACCCGCTCTGAGGCGCCGTGTCTCGGTGGTCTTCCCTACCGCCGGCGTCGGGGCTGCGGGGTCGCAGTGGGGGTGGGAGTGGGGACCGGAGCGATCTCCACCACCACCAGCACCGGCACCGCGGTCAGCGTTCTCAGCAGCGGGTGCGGCAGCCGGGGCTGGACGGCGGTCTCGACCGGGCCCGCCGCTCCGTCGATCGAGATCGGCGTGGTGTCGACCTCTTCGAGCGCGCCGATCAGGCTCGACGGTCCCTGGACGGTGAGGCGGGCAGGCGCGATCCTCACCTCGACCACCTCGAAGCCCGGTGCGGGCGCGCCGTCCAGGACCGCCCGAAGGGGCAGGCTGGTGCGGCGCAGGCGCTCGATCTCGACCATGACGGCGGGCGGATCGACGCTGAGCACGTCGATCTCGTCCGGCAGCTGCATGTCAGCGGTGTTGATCGGGAACTCGAAGATCCCCGGGCGCGCATTGCGCAGGTCGAGCAGGACCTCGAGCGGTGCCCGTGGGTCGAGGGTGCGCGACAGCGGGCCCTGGAGCTGGACCGAGACGGTCTCGGGCACGTTGGAGGTGATCACCAGGTCACGGGGTACGTTGACCAGGGTGAGGGGCACCTTGAAACCGCGGACCGAGGTCTCCTCGCGGTCTTGGCGCTCGGGCAGGTACCACATGAGGAACGCCACGATGAGGGCGATGAGGGCCAGCATCGGGTGGCGGGGGCGGAGTCTCACGGCGCCTCCTCGCCCGCCGCACGGAGCTGGAAGAGCTGCTCCGCGAGCGCGTTCCGGAGTGTGGACTCGTCGAGCGGCCGGAGCAGCTGGCCGTCCACCGCGAGCGAGATGGTGCCCGACTCCTCGGACACGACCACCACCAGCGCGTCGGTCTCCTCGCTGAGGCCGATCGCGGCCCGATGGCGGGTGCCGAGCTCGGTGGACAGCTCGTGGCGGGTGGTCAGGGGGAGGAAGCAGGAGGCCGCCACCAGGGTGTCGCCGCGCAGGATCACCGCGCCGTCGTGAAGTGGAGTCCCGGGGATGAAGATGTTGAGCATCAGGTCGTAGGAGAAGCGGGCGTGGAGCGTGATCCCGGTGTCGGCCCAGGCGTTGAGCGCGTCCCGACGCTCGATCGCGATCAGCGCTCCGGTCCGCTGGGAGGCCAGCGCCTGGACGGCAAGGGCGAGCTCGTTGAGCAGCACCGGGCCTTCCTGCTGGCCGAGGCGGAACCAGGCGGTCGAGCCGAAGGCGGTGAGCATCCGCCGGATCTCCTGCTGGAACAGTACGATGATGGCGATCGGCAGGAAGCCCAGCAGGTAGTTGAGAATCCGGGCCAGGGTCGTGAGCTCGAGTGCCGCCGCGGCCGCGGTGGCCACGACCATGATCAGAATCCCCCACAGCATCTGCATCGCCCGGGTGTGGCGGATGAGGGCGAGCAGGGCATAGATGAGGAGCGCCACGGTGAGGATGTCGATGAGATCGGTCAGGCCGACCTCGAGGTCGAAGAGGTCCCGCAGCAGCTCGAGGAAGGCGGTCACGGGCGCGCCTCGGCGAGCCGGGCGGCGACCTCGAGGTACTGGACCGCGGCGGCCACGTCGTGGACCCGGACCACCGCCCGGGTCACGCCGATCGCAGGCTGGAGGGCCGCGAGGCTGCCCGGGAGCCGGTCCTCGACCGCAGCGCCGGTGAGCCGGCCGATGAACGACTTGCGCGACGGGCCGATCACGACCGGGTGACCGAGGGTCGCGAGCTCGGGCAGGGCGGCAAGCAGAGCCAGGTTGCCGGCGTCGTCCTTTCCGAAGCCGAGCCCGGGATCGAGCCAGACCAGGTCGACTGGGATGCCGGCCTCGAGTGCGGCGGCGGCGCGGTCGCGAAGCTCACCATGCACCTCGGCCACCACGTCGGTGTAGGCAGTGTCGTGCTGCATGGTGCGGGGCTCGCCCCGCATGTGCATCAGGACGATCCCGGCGCGACCCGCAGCAACCGCGGTCAGCATCTCCGGGTCGCGGCCCGCGGTGACGTCGTTCACCGCGTCGGCGCCCGCCTCGAGTGCGGCGGCGGCGACCGGGGCCTTGGAGGTATCGACGGAGATCGCGAGCGAGGGATGGCGCCGACGGATCTCGCGGACCACCGGGATGACCCGCGCGGCCTCGTCGGCGGCCGAGACCGGCTCGGCGCCCGGCCGCGTCGACTCGCCGCCGACGTCGATCAGCGAGGCGCCCTCTCTGACCAGTCGATCGGCGTGAGCCACCGCGGCGTCGCCGCCGAGCCGGCGGCCTTGGTCGGCGAACGAATCGGGAGTGCAGTTGACGATGCCCATCACCGCCGGGCGACGTGCACACCAGATCGCGCGCAGGCGATCGGCGCGGGCCGCAGCCGGTGCAGGGCGCGTCGTCACGCTGGCTCCGCGGCCTCCTTTTCCTCGACCGGGGAAACGACCGGGGCGGTCTTGCCGGAGTCGTGGCGCATGTCCATTCCGGAGTGGTTCTCGATCAGCTCGTAGATCCGTTCGCCGTCGAGTACCTCGTGCTCCAGAAGCGCGGCGGTGATCGCCTCGAGCGACTCCCGGTGCTCCTCGAGGATCGTCCGAGCGCCGGTGTAGGCGTCGGTGATGATGCGCCGGATCTCGTCGTCGATACGGACCGCGGTCGCATCCGAGTAGTCCTGGTGGCGGGCGAACTCCTTGCCGAGGAAGATCGCCTCCTCGCGCTTGCCGAAGGTGAGCGGACCCATGGTCTCGCTCATGCCCCACTCACAGACCATCTTGCGGGCCAGCTCCGTGGCCCGTTCGAGGTCGTTGCCGGCTCCGGTGGTGGAGCGCTCGGGACCGAACACCAGCTCCTCGGCGAGCCTCCCGCCCATCAGCACCCGGAGGTTGGCCTCGAGGTAGGTGCGGGAGTAGGTGTAGCGGTCCTCCAGGGGGAGCTGCTGAGTCAACCCCAGGGCCATACCGCGCGGGATGATGGTCACCTTGTGGAGGGGGTCGGCGTCGGGGAGCATGACCGCAACCAGGGCATGGCCGGCCTCGTGGTACGCGGTGATCCGTTTCTCCTCCTCGGACATGACCAGCGAGCGGCGCTCCGAGCCCATCATGACCTTGTCCTTGGCGAACTCGAAGTCGCCCATGTCGACCTTCATCTTGTTCAACCGGGCGGCTCGCAGGGCGGCCTCGTTGACCAGATTGGCGAGATCGGCGCCCGAAAAGCCCGGGCTCGACCGCGCCAGCACCTCGAGCTCGACGTCGGCGGAGAGCGGGATCTTGGCGGTGTGCACCCGGAGGATGCCCTCCCGGCCCTTGACGTCGGGCGGGTTGACCACGATCCGCCGGTCGAACCGGCCGGGTCGCAGCAGCGCGGGGTCGAGCACGTCCGGCCGATTGGTGGCGGAGATCAGGATGACCCCGTCGTTGGCCTCGAAACCGTCCATCTCGACCAGCAGCTGGTTGAGGGTCTGCTCGCGCTCGTCGTGGCCGCCGCCGAGCCCGGCGCCGCGGTGGCGCCCGACCGCGTCGATCTCGTCGATGAAGACGATGCAGGGAGCGTTCTTCTTGCCCTGCTCGAAGAGGTCGCGCACCCGGGAGGCGCCGACGCCGACGAACATCTCCACGAAGTCCGAGCCCGAGATCGAGAAGAACGGAACGTCCGCCTCACCGGCGACCGCGCGGGCGAGCAGGGTCTTGCCGGTGCCCGGCGAGCCCATCAGGAGAACGCCCTTGGGGATCTTGCCGCCGAGCCGCTGGAACTTCTGCGGCTCCTTGAGGAAGTCGATGATCTCCTCGAGCTCCTCCTTGGCCTCGTTGACGCCGGCGACGTCGGCGAAGGTGACCCGTTTGGCATCGGGGGCCAGCAGGCGCGCCTTCGACTTTCCGAACGACATCGCCTTGGTGCCTCCCGCCTGCATCTGGCGGAAGAATACGAACCACAGGCCGACCAGGATCAGCAGCGGGGCCCACGACAGGAGCGCGGTCAGGACCCGCCCGTCGGAGGGTTTCTCGACCTCGATCTTCACCTTCGACGCCCGCAGATCGCTGACCAGGTCGGAGTAGCCGGGGTCGTAGGTGAACGCGTCGAAGCGGGGGCCGGGCTTGGTCGAGTCGTCGGTGCTGGTGTAGCGGACGAAGATCTGCTCACCCTTGATCAGGACCCCGCCGACCTCGCCGTTGGCGACCCGATCGAGGAACTCGGAGAACGGGATCTCCTGACTGGTGGTCGAGTAGCCGCGCAGGACCTGGAGAATCAACAGGACCCCGACGAGGATCACGACCCACATCAGGACGGTCCGTACGGTCTGATTCACGCTCTTGATTCCTCCCGGGGTCGCCGTTCACCGGCGCCCCTCGGCAAAACCTCGATCCCCCAGGGGATGTTCCCCGGCCCGACGGTCAGGCGTCCTCGTCGAGAACACAGAGGTCGGGGCGGTTTGCATACTGAGTTCGGCTCGCACCGAGGCCGTACCCGACCAGGAAGCCCTCTGGGACCTGGGTGAAGAGCGCGTAGCGTGCGGTCAGGTTGACGCGCCGCAGCTGCGGCTTGTCGACCACGGCGAGCACCTCGATCGACGTCGGACCGTGCTGGCTGAGATGGGTGATGAGGTAGTTCTCGGTGACGCCCGAGTGCAGGACATCCTTGAGCACCAGCACGTCGCGGCCGCGAACGTCGACGTTGGTGGCGTAGGTCAGCTGAACCACCTCGCCGCGCTCGGCGAGGGTCGTCGTGACGTCCACGAACTCGAAGTCGGTGGGCATCTCCAGGGCCCGGGCGAGATCGGCCAGGAGGAACGCCACCCCCTTCAGGATGCCGACCAATACCAACCGCTTGCCGGCGTAGTCGCGGGCGACCTCGGCGGCGACCTCGGCGACCCGCTGGCGGATCTCCTGCTCGTCGTGCACGACCCGGACTCGCGTCATGGGCGGTCCACCTCCATCACCATCACGCCCGCGATCCCGGGGTTCGGGTCGAGCCATACTCCGGGAATCCAGCAAATTGTAGCATCGACGAGCACCACCGGCCAGGCGGAGCGCAGGTGAACGGGCAAGGCGGCGGCGAGCAACCGTGCGACTCGCTGGGGTCCGTCGAGGGCGATCACCGCGTCGTCCGGCAGGGCGGACCTGACGGTCAGTCGGCCCGTCGCCGGGAGCGCCGCCCGGTAGCGGGCGCGACCGGTCGTCGCGGAGCCGAGGCGGGCCTGCCAGCCGGGTACGCCGAGCTCCGCCGCCTCCCCGTCGGTGAGCGTGACCGACCACGGTCCAGGCGAGTGGTGGGGCTCGAGCCACACCCGGCCGCGGGCCCGCCGCAACCGCCACCTCTTCCCGAGAGTCACCGTCGGTGGGTCCCCCCCCTCGACCAGGGCGTGCATCAGCTCGAGCTGGCGGCGGGTGGTGCGGGTCAGGTCCCAGCGGGCCGCCTCGGCCTGCAGCCAGCGGGTGCGAATCGCGCGGTCGACCGCCTCCAGGTGAGCGATCTCGACGCCGGCCTCCGGGTCCCACGGGTCGAGCCCGCCGACCAGGCGAGCTGCACTGGCGGCCAGCGAGTCCTCGCTCTCGGCGAGCGCGGCGGCGAGGGCGACGAGATGGTCGACCACTCTCGGCGAGGTCAGCTCGAGGGTCGGCAGGATGTGGTGCCTGACCTCATTGCGCAGGTGCTCGAGGTTCAGGTTCGAGCTGTCCTCACGCCACCTCAGCCCGCGCGCCTCGAGCCACCCACGGAGCTCGCGGCGGCGCCACGGCAGCAGCGGGCGCGCCAGGCCCGACCCGGTGCGCTCCGCGATTCCGGCGAGGGCGCGCGGGCCTGCGCCGCGCAGCATCTGGACCAGGACTCCCTCGGCGATGTCGTCGCGCTGGTGGCCGGTGGCGACCGCCGCGGCGTCGAGCTCACGGGCGAGCTCGGCGAGTACACGATAGCGTGCGCGTCTCCAGCCGGCCTCACGGCCGTCGGGCGGACTCGCCTCAGTCTCCAGGCGCCGCGGGTGAAACCGCAGCCCGAGCCGGCCGGCGAGATCCCGGCAGAACTCCTGGTCGGCGTCGGCCTCGGCGCCGCGGGTGCCATGGTGCACATGCGCGACCTCGAGCTGGCTGGCGAGGTCTCCGTTCTGGAGGAGGTAAAGCAATGCAGTTGAGTCACTTCCGCCCGAGACGGCGACCAGCAGCCGACGTCCGAGCAGGTCCGGAAACGACCTGCGGAAGTGGGCGGTGAAGTCCTCGAGGACCATGAGGCGGTGGGAATGGTGGCGGTGGGTGGACTTGAACCACCGACACAGGGCTTATGAGACCCCTGCTCTGCCTCTGAGCTACACCGCCGCGACCGCGGAGTGTAGCGTCCGCGCGGCGGGGTCGTCAAGGCGGGGTCGATCGGCACCAGGGGGTATACTCGGTGGGTGGTCGAGCAGGAACCGGAAGCCATCGCCTCGTGCGGCAGGTGCCACGAAGCGGTGCCCGAGGTCTCGTTGCATGCGTGCGGCATCTGTCGTAGGCTCTTTTGCCAGCGCTGCGCCGTGACGGGCTACGGCCGGGTCTTCTGCTCGACCAGCTGCCGTGACGTGTTCTTCTATGGTGACGAGGATCTCGAGGACGCGGAGCCCTGAAGGCGAACGCTGCGGGTGGAACATGGGTCAACGACGAGACGAACTGCTGGAACGCGCTCGAGCCTTGCCCGAGCTGCTGTTCCGTGCCGACCGCCAGCCGGTGGCCCTGAAGGCCACCGGCGCCCGAATCTACGACGTCGACAATCTCGGCTTCATCGACTACACCGGGGCCGGGGGCGCCGCCATCGTCGGGTATGCCAACCAGTTCATCCTCGATGCGGTGCGCAAGATGCTCGGCAGCGGGCTGCCCGACGGCCTCCACGTGACCCAGGAGGTGGAGCTGGCTGAGAGTCTGCAGCAGTTCCTGCCCTGGGCGTCGAGCCTGTGGTTGAGCCGCAACCAGGACGAGGCCATGCGGCGGGCGCTGCAGTGGGCGCGTCTGCGGACCGGCCGCGACGGCCTCCTGGTGCTCGACGGTGGCGCCCGGCTGCCGGTCGACGTCGTGGGCTCGGTGGGTGACCGTGATCGGGCGCCGGTGCGCGCGGTGCCGGGCTGGGATCTGGACCGCATCGAGGCCTCGCTGACTGCCGGCGCGTCGAAGGTCGGGGCCTTCGTGCTCGACCCCTTGATGACCCGGTGCGGGGTGATTCCGCCGCCGGAGGGCGCGGTTCGCACCATCGCCGACATCTGCAAGCGCCTCGGGATCCTGCTGGTGCTCGACGAACGCGTGTCCGGCTTCAGGGTGGCCCGCGACGGCGCCGCCGGCTGGCTCGACGTCGTTCCCGACCTGGCGGTCTACGGTGGCGCCCTCGGCGGCGGGTTCCCGATCGGGGTGGTTGCCTTCCGCGAGCCTGCCGACGCGGTCATGGACGCCGACACCGGGCCCGTGCCGGCCCCCCATCCTGTCTCCCTGGCCGCCGCCGAGGCGGTGCTTTCGATTCTCAAGAACGACACCACCTACGTGCGGCTCGAGGAGCGCGCAGGGCAGCTCGAGGCCGGCATCAGCGCGCTCGCCTCCCGGTTCGAACGGCCGATGGTGGTCAACCGGATCGGCTCGGTCTTCGCCCTCTTCATGAGTCGTCAGCCGGTGGCCGACCGGCTCGGCGCGGAGGCCGCCAATCGGGATGCCTACCAGCGTCTCGCAGACCTTCTCCAGGGGGAAGGGGTTCTCCTGCCCCACGAGCCCGGTGGGACGGCGTTCGTCTCCAGCGCGCACGGCGCCAAGGACGTCGAGGAGACCCTCGGCGCCTTCGAGCGGGTTCTGCTGAAGCTGCACAAAGAGGAGCTCCCCTGACGGCAATGGTGGCCGACCGAGAGCGCGAGCGAGATCCGGGCGCAGGCCCCGGTGCAGAGCCGACCCTCCTGGTGGGCCTGGCCCTGCCGACGATCGCTCGGGCGACGGTCGACGAGCACCTCGACGAGCTCGAGCGGCTGGTCGAGACCGCCGGCGGAGCGGTGCTCGGCCGGTTCGTCCAGGAGCGCCAGGCGCCCGATGCAGCCACCGTGGTCGGCTCGGGGTTCCTGAGCGAGGTGGCGGAGGCCTGCCGCGAGCACGAGGTCCGGTTGCTGGTCTTCGACGACGACCTCACCGGATCCCAGGTCCGGAACGTCGAGCGGGTGGTACCGGAGGAGGTCAAGGTCCTCGACCGGGCGGCGGTGATCCTGGACATCTTCGCCCTTCGAGCGAGGTCCAGGGAGGCGAAGACCCAGGTCGAGCTGGCCCAGCTGAGCTACCTGCTGCCGCGTCTGACGAGACGTTGGGGACACCTTTCACGGCAGGCGGGTGGCATCGGCACCCGCGGCGTCGGTGAGACCCAGCTCGAGATCGACCGCCGGCTGATCAACAGGCGGATCGCCGCCCTGAAGCGCAAGCTCGCGACGATCGAGCGTGACCGGCGGCTGCGACGCGACCGGCGCCGAGACCAGGCCACAGTCGCCCTGGTCGGCTACACCAACGCGGGGAAGTCGTCGCTGTTCAAGCGCCTGACGAGCCAGGACGTGCTGGTCGAGGACCGGCTCTTCGCCACCCTCGATCCCCGCAGCCGGAGGGTCGGCCTGGGTGACGAGGTGATCGCGGTGCTGACCGACACGGTCGGTTTCATTCGCAAGCTCCCTCACGACCTGGTCGCGCCCTTCCGCTCGACCCTCGAGGAGGCCTCCGAGTCCGACCTGCTCCTGCATGTGGTGGATGTCTCGCATCCGCAGTGGCGTGAGCACCTTCAGATCGGCAGCGTGGTGCTCGACGGCCTCGGCGTCGACCGGGCCAGGGTGCTGGTGGTGCTCAACAAGATCGACCTCGTGCCTTCGCGCGGTCCTCTGGTGCGGCCCGGCGAGCTGCCCGACGCGGTCCCGGTGTCGGCGGTGACCGGGGCCGGAGCGGAGCGGCTACGCTCGGCCCTGCGGACACGCCTGATCAGCCAGAACGGGGTCGAGATGGTGCGGGTTCCGCTGGAGGAAGCCGGACTGGTGGAACGGGCTCTGGGCCTTCCCCACCGGGTCGCGCGGAGGTTCGACGGCGACAGCCTGGCGATCGCGGCGCGGGTCGACTCCGCCAGCCTGGTCGACGCCGGTCTCGGCGCCTACCGCCTCGAGGGATGGGACGCCTGAGGGTCACCAAGGAGAGGCCGAGATGCCCGTCTACGAGTTCCTGTGCCGGCCGTGCAACCGGATCTTCAGCTTCCACTCGTTCCGCATCGATCCCGACAAGGTGCCGGTGTGCCCGAAGTGCGGTTCCGGCGAGATGCGCCGCGTGCCGTCGCGGTTCGCCGCCGGCCGCTCGGCGACCAAGGCGGCTGACGGGGACGACCCGGGCTCCGAGGAGCGCGCCGAGCGCGAGATGATGCGCCTCGCCGCCGAGCTCGAGGGCATGGACGAGAACGACCCGCGTCAGATGGCGCGCGCCGTCCGCCGGATGACCGAGATCGCCGGTGAGCCGGTCACGCCGGCGATGGAGGAGATGATCCGGCGCATGGAGGCGGGCGAGGATCCGGAGCGGATCGAGGAGGAGCTCGGCGACGCCCTCGACGACGACATGGGCGGCGAGGGCGGCGGCCTCGGCGGCGCCCCCGACCGCGACGACGGCCTGTACCCGATGTGAGATCGGCCGGTCGCGCCCGGAAGGTGCGTGATCGGACGAACCACGAAGGCACAAGGGCACGCACTGAACCTGACGAGTCAGATGGGTGGAAGGCGTGCGCATGCAATGGGATCTTTACCGGGGCGAGGCCGCCGCGGAGGCTGGACCGTCCCGGCGGCGCGGTCGGACCGGCTCGGCCCTCACTGGCCCTCTCTGTGTCGTCGTGTCTCTGCGGTGAACCGCCCTCGTTCCGGGCTGGGTCAGGCGGCGAGGGTGGCGGCGGCGGTTGCCGCGCGGCGCAGGATGAGGAGGTCGATCTCCGGCGGAGCGCCGAGACGGACCGGGACCGCGCCGACGCCGATTCCCCGCGACACGTACAGGAACTGGTCATCCCGGCGGTAGGGGCCGGCGATGTACCGGGTCGACAGACGGGCGACGTTGAGGTTTCGGGCGGTGAGGGCGATCTGGCCGCCGTGGGTATGGCCTGACAGGGTCAGGTTGGCCCCGGCCTCGATCGCCTGGTGCCAGCCCTGGGGCTGGTGGCAGAGGCAGACCCTGTAGGCCGATCGGAAGCTCGCCGAGAACTCCGAAGTCCGGGCCGTGTCCGGTCCGGGCCGCCAGGTCGTCAACCCCGACCAGCGCCAGCCGGCTGCCGTTGCGCTCGAGCATCACACCCTGGTTGACCAGCGGGCGGATCCCGGCGGCTTCGAGGGCCCACCGCGACCGCTCGGGGTCGATGAAATGGTCGTGGTTGCCCAGGATGCCGTACACCCCGAGCGGCGCCTCGACACCCGCGAACCCGCGCGCGAACAGCTCGGCGTCCTCTTCGCGGCGGTCGACCTGGTCGCCGGTGAAGACCACCACGTCAGCCGGCGTCGACACCGCGAGGTCGCAGATGCGGCGCATGCGCTCGACCCCCATGTAGGGTCCGGCGTGGACGTCGGAGATCTGGAGCACGCGCAGGCCGTCCCACTCGGGAGGGAGATCGGGGAGCAGGAGCCTGCGGCGGCGCAGGCCGGGCAGGCTCTGTCCCTCGGCGAGGCCGGCGGTGCCCAGACCCGCGAAGGTGAGCGATCCAATCTCCAGGAATCGTCGACGTGTCAGCACCGGGTGTCGCTCCAGGCCGCGACGCCCCGGGCGCCGCGAAAAGTCGAGGGAGTATACCAGGAGATCAGAGTCGAGGCGCGAGCCGCGGGCACCGCCCTGGCACCGTGCCGGGCAACATGAAGGCAACGCGAGGGATTCCACATCCGCTGCGGGCCGGCGCGGGGTGACGCGGCGGGAAAGACTGGGCGCAGCCGCGAGACACCGGTAGAATCCCGTGAGCAACAACCCGAGGGAGCCCGACATGCCAGAGACCGCGCCAAGCCCCCAGCCGTCGCCGTTCCTCCGGTGGACGGTGCTCGTGATCATCAGTCTCGCGATGTTCGGCAACTACTACGTGTACGACGCGATCAGCCCGATCGCCGACCTGCTCAAGGCGGAGCTCGGGTTCAGTGACTCGAACATCGGTCTGCTGCAGGCGATCTACAGCTTCCCGAACATCCTCATGGTCCTGATCGGGGGCGTCATCATCGACCGGGTCGGGATCCGGCGCGGCACGCTGCTGTTCGGCGTCCTGTGCTTTCTCGGTGCGGCGCTGACCGTGGTGTCGAGCAGCCTCGCCGTGATGGCCGCCGGGCGGCTGGTGTTCGGGCTCGGCGCCGAGTCGCTCATCGTGGCCGTCACCACCGCCCTGGCCAAGTGGTTCCGCGGCAAGGAGCTCTCCTTCGCCTTCGGGGTCAACCTCACGATCGCCCGGTTGGGTTCGTTCGCGGCGTTGAACTCGCCCAGCTGGGGGAGGTCCTTCTACGATTCGTGGCGGCTGCCGCTGCTGGTCGCAGTCGGCTTCGCCACCCTGTGCGTGATCGCGCCGTTGATCTACTGGATCGTCGAGCGGCGGGCCGAGGCTCGCTACGACCTCGGCAGGGCCAGCGAGACCGACCGAGTGGTGTGGGGGGACCTGTTCAAGTTCGGCGGTCTCCTACTGGTTCATCGTCGCCCTGTGCGTCACCTTCTACTCGGCGATCTTCCCGTTCCAGACCTTTGCGGTGAAGTTCTTCATGGAGGTCCACGGTGCAACCCGAGAGGTCGGCGGCGCACTCTCGAGTCTCCTGACCCTGTTCGCGATGGTCTTCACGCCTCTCTTCGGTCTGTTGGTCGACAGGGTCGGCAAGCGGTCGCTGTTCATGATGTGCGGCTCGGTGCTGCTGATTCCGGTCTACCTGGTCATGGCCTACACCCGGATGCCGTCGTGGGTGCTGTTCGATCTGCCGATTCCGTTGTTCGACCTCACGCTGCCGATCTATCTGCCGATGATCCTGATGGGGATCGCGTTCTCGTTGATCCCGGCGGTGATGTGGCCCTCGGTGGCCTACATCGTCGACCAGTCCAAGCTGGGCACCGCGTACGGCCTGATGACCATGATCCAGAACATCGGCCTGTTCGCGTTCAACCTGATGATCGGGTGGGCCAACGACACCGCGGGGGCCTCGGCCGACAATCCCGAGGGCTACGCGCTCGGCATGTGGATCTTCTCCACCCTCGGTTTCGCCGGAGTGCTGTTCTCGTGGCTTCTGCGTCGGCGGGAGACCGGCCCTCACAGTCACGGCCTGGAGACCATCACCGCCGGTGACGGGTAGGCCGCGTCCGCGTTCAGCTCGTGCCGCGGGGAGCGGGATGCGGCGCAGGTCCGCGCGGACTCAGTCGGCAGCCAGGCTCGACATTTCGTGGAGCCATGGTCACTTCTGAACCTGTTGGGTACCTGATGACGCCGCCGGGGCGCACCCACACCTACTTCTTGAACAGGGCGTCGAACGCGGCGCGGGCGTCGGCCGGCCTGGTCGGTTCCGCCTGGCCGAGCTCACGCTGTGTCTTCGGCTGGAAGAACCGGCAGTCGTTCGCTTTGACTTTGGACTCCACCCGTGCCTCGACCGGCTTGCGGCACTCGAAGGGTGAGCCGGTGTCGAAGAACGCGCAGTTGGTGCAGGAGTGCAGCGGTTTGCCGCAGGCGCTGCAGCGGCTGTCGGCCGCCACTGCGTCCACCTGCGCCACCTTGTGGCCGCAGACCGCGCACTTGAACACCGCCTGACCCGGCCTGCCGAGCCCGCGGCCTCGGGGTGCGCCGTCCATGCGTGGTCGCCCGCGCTCGTCGGGACGGGGCGCGGCGGGGCGGCGATCCCGCTCGTCGCGGTCGTCGTCCTGGTACCCGCGATGGCGGTACTTGCGGTCGCTCATGACGCCTCCGAGGCGGCACCGGCGGGTCGCGCTCGTCGGGGGGTGCCGATGCGCCATTGTAGCCCGGTCGTCCGGCCGGCCGTCACTGCGATCCCGGCAGCGCGATCCAGGTGGGCGAGTAGTTGGATCCCTCACGGGTCAGCTGCAAGGGTCTTCCGGCCGCGTCGGTGACGAAGATCTGCGGCTCGCCGGTGCGGTCGGAGGCGAAGGCGACCATCGACCCGTCGGGGGAGAAGACCGGCGACTCGTTGTTTCCGGGCCCGGGGAGGATCGTGGTCGTCCCGGTGATCGTGTCGACCGTGGCGAGCTGGAAGCGCCCTCCGACCCGGGTGGTGCAGACGATTCGAGTTCCGTCCAGCGCCCAGGCCGCCTCGTCGAAGAACTCTCCCTCGAAGGTCAGGCGACGGACGTTGGAGCCGTCGGCGTCCATCAGGAAGATCTGCGGGTTGCCGGCGCGGGCTGAGGTGAAGGCGATCTGGCGCCCGTTGGGCGCCCAGGCGGGGTTGGTGTCGATCGCGCGGGCGGTGGTCAACCTGACCGGGGCCCCGCCCTCGGTCGGGATGACCCAGATGTCCACATTGCCGTCGACCGAAGAGGCGTAGGCGAGCCTCGAGCCGTCTGGGGCGAAGGTGGGGGAGGAGTTGACGCCGCCGCGGTCCCACAGTGGCCGGAGGTGTCCCTCGGACGGGGTCAGCAGGTAGATCGCGGGTCCTCCCCGCAGGTACGACGTGAACGCGAGCCGCTGTCCGTCCGGAGCCCACGAGGGGCCGACCGCGATCGAACCGTGCTTGGTGAGCTGGGTGGGGTTGGCGCCGTCCCAGTCCATCAGCCACAGCTCGGAGCTCCCGGAGCGGTTCGACACGAAGGCGATCCGCGAGAGGAACGGTCCCGGCCGGCCGGTGAAGACCTGGACGACGTCGTTGGCGAGACTGTGGGCGACCACCTTGACCGCGCTCGCCCCGGCCCGGTAGCGCTTGGCCAGGGCCACCTCCCCGGAGACCAGGTCGGTGAGGCGACCCTCGACCACCACCTGACCCCCGGCCTGGACGATGCTCCCGGTGAGCAGGAACTGGGCGCCGATCGACCGCCACCGTTGATGGCTGACCTCGGGCCGCGGATCGGGCTCGACCAGGGCGTACAGCCGGGGTTCCACCAGGACCAGCGGAGCGGCGGCTCCGAGGTCGCGGCCGAGCACGTCCTGGAATACCGAGGAGATCTCGGCAGGGGTGCCCGGCAGCACCAGGAGGGGAGGCGCCGCCAGGGCGATCCGGCGCAGGCCCGGCTGGGTCAGCTCGAGGTAGAGCTCGTCCTGCGCCGGACACGGGGCGGATGCGGTCAGCAGGCAGAGGAGGATCGCGAGAGGGGCGACGCGACGGATCATGGTCACTCCGAGAAGGTGAGGTGGACGGTGACGCTCGGCCTGCCGTAGGCCGGCGGCAGCGGGGGCAGCGGATTGGCGGCGTAGAGCGCGCGCAGTGCCGAGCGGTCGAAGGACGGCACGCCGGACGCCTCCTCGAGCGCGATGCCCTCGAGCCTGCCGCTCGCGGTCACCGTGAACCGAACCCGCGCCCGTGTGCCCTGCGATACGGGCGGCTTGTACCAGTTGGACTCGATCAGGGCGAGCATCCGTTCGACGTAGTAGGTGAAGCGGAAGTCCGGCGGCAGCGCAGGCGGACCGTCGACGGCGTCGCCGCCGCCGAGCAGCAGACCGCGTCCGCCGCCCGTTTCTCCCGCCGACGGCGGGACCGGGGTCGGGGGAGCGCTCACGGGAGTCGCATCGGCGGCGGGCATGGCAGTGTCGGAGGCCGGCGGCGCGTCGTCCTTCGGCTGCCGTCGGGGCGCTGCGGTCGGCTGGGGCTTCGGAGTCGCGCGGGCCGGTGCCGGTGTCGCGACCGGGGCCGAGGTGGAGGCGGGCGTCGCCCGACGACGCGGCTCGCGAACCACCGGCGGCGGCTGCACGAGCCGGACCGAGACCGCCGGCAGGTGGATGCGCTGGGATGGCCGGACGCGGGTGGCGAGCGCGACCGCCCCCGCCGCCGCGGCGTGCAGGACGACGGCGGCAACCACCCACGGCAGCAGTCGCGGCGCCGACCGCTCCCGCTCCGCGAGCAGGCGGGAGACCGGGTCCACCTCAGCCGCCTTCGGGCGCCGTGACCATGCCCACCTGCTCGACGCCGACCCGGTCGAGGACCGCGAGGACCTGGACCACGAAGCCGTAGGGCAAGGACTCGTCGGCCTTCAGGTAGACCGGACGCGGGGCCCCGGCGAGCGCGGCGCCGAGCCGGTCGGGCAGCAGCTGCAGGTGGACCGGCTCGTCGCCGAGCAGGATGATCTTGTCCGAGGTCAGGGTCAGGATGACCGGCTCGTCGCCCTTGCCGTTGATTGCGGAGGCGTTTTGCTTCGGCAGGTTGACGTTGAGGCCCTGGACCAGCATCGGCGCGGTGATGATGAAGATGATCAGCAGCACGAGCATGACGTCGACCAGCGGGGTGACGTTGATCTCGGCCAGCTCGTCGAGGTCGGAGGAGATGCGTCCGGCCATGATCAGCCGAAGTTCCGCTCGACCAGGTTCAGGAACTCGAGCAGGAAGTCGTCCATTCGCCGCCGCAGCTGGCGAACGCGGGCCAGAAGGTGGTTGTACGCGACCACGGCGGGAATGGCGGCGAGCAGGCCGGCGGCGGTGTTGACCAGGGCCTCGGCGATACCCGGGGCGACGGTCACGATCGAGGTGGAGCCGGTGGCGCCGATCGCGTGGAAGGTGTTCATGATCCCCCAGACGGTGCCAAAAAGGCCGATGAACGGGGTCACGCTGGCGGTGGTGGCCAGCCACGGCAGGGCCCGCTGCAGGCGCTCCTGCTCGGCCCCGATCGCCCGCTCCAGGGAGCGCGCGATCCCATCGAGGCTGCGTACCTTGAGCGCCGCGTCGGTTCCCCCGGCCCTGCGGGAGGAGCGAATCTGCGCCTCCAGCTCGGCGTACCCGGCCTGGAACATCGGCACCAGCGGTGAGGCCCGGTGGCGCGGCACCGCGTCCGCCGCCTCGTTGAGCCGGGATGCCTTGCGGAAGGCCGCGAGAAAGCGCTCGGACGAGCGGAACGCCGCCCGAGCTCGCGCCACTTGGCGAGGATCACCGACCACGAGCCGAGCGAGAACAGGACCAGGACGCCGAGCACGAGCTTGGCGACCCAGCCGGTCTGGAGAAAGAAGGTCAGAATGTCCACGCTGCACATTGTACGCAAGTCATGTGCCGTGAGATCCGGGAGAACGCAGACCAGCGAGGTCGGTCCCCGCAGCCCGTGCCGCTCCCGAAGCCTGTGGCCCCCAGGTTCCAGCCTGGAACCGGGATTGCAGGAGCCGGCGCGGACCGCGCTACACTTCGGCGACGGAGGTGAGGACCCGATGCGATTCCGACTGCTCCCGCTCCTGATGCTGGCTGCCGCACTCCCGGCGACCGCCGATGACCCCCAACCCACCCCGGAGGCGGTCGGCGGGCTGACGTTCAAGGACGAGGTCCAGGTCACCGTCGTCAATGTCGACGTCTTCGTCCGGGACAAGGACGGCAACCCCGTTCCGGGCCTGACCAAACAGGACTTCACCATCTCCCAGAGCGGCATTCCGCGCGAGCTCTCCCACTTCGCGGTGATGACCGAGGAGATCTTCCGCAGCCAGCTCGAGGCGGCGGAGGCGCCGATCCCGGAGCTCGCGCCCGAGATCCCCGTGCCCGAGGAGATGCGGGCCGAGATCAAGCCGATCTACATGGTGCTGTACATCGACAACGAGAACCTGCGGCCGTTCGACCGCAACCGTGTGCTGCGCAACGTGCGTGCGTTCGTCAACGAGACCCTGGTGCCGCCGGTCCAGATGATGGTGGTCAGCTACCAGCGGTCGTTCAAGGTCCTGCAGCCGTTCACCGACGACTCCAAGGCGGTCAACGACTCCCTGCGGTCGCTGGGAAAGTTCAC
Source organism: uncultured Acidobacteriota bacterium (assembly GCA_963714745.1). Taxonomy (GTDB): domain Bacteria; phylum Acidobacteriota; class Thermoanaerobaculia; order Thermoanaerobaculales; family Sulfomarinibacteraceae; genus CAVQPK01. The sequence goes on along the minus strand of CAVQPK010000002.1, from coordinate 563,784 downwards.
CGGCGGCCGCACCGAGCGGGACTCGGCGCGGCGTCAGGTGATCGACCGGATCCGTCGTGACGAGCAGGAGCTGCGCCAGCGAGGAACGGACAACTACCTGAAACAGAGCATCCTGCAGGACATCCTGGCGTTCGCTGACGAGGAGGCCAACAACCTCACCTTCACGATCAACGCCATCCGCGGTGTGATCTCGATGCTGGCCGGGCTCGACGGGCGCAAGGTGGTGGTCTACATTTCGGACGGCCTGCCGATGGTGCCGGGCCTCGGCCTGTTTCACGAGTTCTCCAACTTCTCGCAGGACACCTCGGTGCTGTCGCTGCGCAGTCGCTACGACCGCAGCCGGCTGTTCGACGGCCTCGTGCAGGCGGCCAACGGCCAGAACGTCAGCTTCTACACCATCGACGCCCAGGGCCTCCAGATCTCGTCCGGCGTGTCCGCCGAGGAGCGCTACTCCGCCGACGTGCTGGCGGCGGCGCTCGAGGCCAACAACTATCAGGACTCGATCCGCTACATGGCCGACGCCACAGGCGGCATCTCGGTGACCAACACCAACAACATCGAGGGAGGCCTCAACCTGTTCCGCCAGGACCTTTTTACCTACTACTCGTTGGGCTACACGGTGGCCACCACCGGCGCCGACAAGGTGCACCACATCAAGGTCGAGCTCGCGGACCGGCCGGAGCTCAAGGACTACGAGCTCCGCTACCGTCGGCGATTCGTCGAGAAGTCGCTCGAATCGCGGGTCCAGGACCGTGTCATGACCTCCCTGATGGTGGACTTCGACGACAACCCGATGGGGGTCGGAGTGACCACCGACCGGCCCGCACCGGCGACCAGCAAGCGGTGGACGCTTCCGGTCCACATTTCGGTGCCGATCGAGAAGATCGCCCTCATCCCGGAGGGCGACGTGTATATCGGGCGGGTGGTGCTGTTCGTCGCTGCCCGCGACGACGACGGCAAGCAGTCGGACCTCCAGCGCCAAGAGCACGAGATCCGGGTGCCGCAGGCCGATTACGAGCGGGCCCGTTCCCAGCTGTACGGCTTCGACCTCCAGCTCTTGATGGAGGAGGGCGGCTATCGGGTGACGGTGGCGATCATGGACGTCGTGACCCGCCAGGCCTCGTACGCGTCGCTCCGGTTGGCGATCCCGTAACGAATCGCGCCCGCGAGTCGCTATTGGTGAGAGGCCATGACTCGCCAGGCGACGAGGCGCTCGTTCATCGCCCTGAGGCGCCGGCAGAGCAGCCGGCAGAGCAGGCCGAGGAACTGGACCGCGGCATCCGGGTCCATGGCCAGGACCTCCTCGAGCAGGGTCCGGTCGACCGAGAACACGGTACAGCCGCCGGTGTGGGCACGGGCGTCCGCGGACCGCGGCTGGTCGTCGATCAGCGCCATCTCGCCGAAGACCTCGCCGCGGCCGAGCACCGCGAGACACTCCTCGCCGGAGCCCGGGACCATGCGCGAGATCCGTACGCTGCCGTCGACCACGATCGAGAGGCTGTCGCCGCGTTCGCCCTCGGCGAAGATCAGGGTGTTCGCGGCGAAGGTCTCCTCGACCGAGTAGGTGGCGAGCAGGCGCAGCTCCTGGGCGGACAGCCCCTGCTCGCGGAGCAGGTCGACCTTGGCCGACTCCGGGATGTGGATCCGCTCGCCGCGGTGCGTCGGCGCGCCGCCGGGCTTCGTGGGCCCCTGGGGGAGGTCGAGCAGCTCGCTCATCTGCGAGTTGGCCGACCGCACCTTGTCGGCCAGGGTGTGCCAGAAGCTCCACAGCAGGCTGACCGCAAGCTCGGGGTCGGTGCGCGAGGCCTCCGCCAACGAAGCGCCGGGGATCCTGTACAGGGCGCCGGAGCCGGCCCCGATCGCCGTCGCCGAGCGCGACGCCTGGTCGAGGTACGAGACCTCACCGAACACGGAGCCGAAGCCGAGGGTCGTCAGCACCTGGGTGCCGATCGGGGTCCGCCGGGTGATGTGGATGGTGCCTCGTCGCACCAGGAAGAGGTCCTGGTTGGTGTCTCCCTCGCGGAAGATCACATGGCCGTGCTCGAAGGCGATCGGCTCGACGAGTCGTGCGAGGGTGATCAACTGGTCGTCCGGGAAGTGCCGGAACAACCCCATGGCGCGGAGCTCGGCGGCCTTCTGGATCAAGTTGTCGCGCTCGCTGTCCTCGCCCAGGTCGGGCCTTTGAGTCGGGCGCGAGCCCGAGAACAGCCGGGCGTGGGAGAGCGAGACATGGTCGCATGCCTTCTGCAGGGCCGCCGCGCGGATCCGGGTGAGCCCGTCGATCTCGCGTTGCGAGCGGTCGCACAGGCGGGCGAGGGTGTCCACTCGCCTGCGCTCCTGGGATTGCTCCCGCTCGGTCCGCCACTGGGCGAGCAGCATCGCGTCGATCGCGTGCTCGAGGGCGAGGCCGTAGCTTTCGGTCTCGAGCGCCACCCTCGAGCACTCGACGGCGAGCTTGTAGTCGAGCGGGTTGAGCCGCCGGGCCTGCACGAACTCCTGGAGTGCGGTGGTGGGATCGCCACGCCGCATGTGCAGGTAGCCGCTGGCGGCGTATGCGAGGTAGCTGAACGGGGTCCGCAGCTTGGCGAGGTCGATCATCTCGATCGCGCGCGCGACCCGGCCGGCCGAGTCGTAGATGTGCGCCATGCCGAGGGCGTGCGATGCCTCGAGGTTGCGGCGCTTGAACTCGCGGTCGAAATCCTCCAGGCCGTTGTCGTCGCGCATGCGCAACGCCTCGTCCCGGAGCGCCGCGCCGTGGGGGAGAGCGCCGCCGCGACCTCGAGCAGCTCTGCGGCCTCGGTCGGACGCTTCAGAGCCCTCAACCTGCGGGCGAGAGCGACCAGCCGCTCGACGAGCTTCGGGTGCGGGAGCACCACTTCGGTCATCGGTCCCCCAGAAGGACAATCTTAGGACGGGAGGGAAGCGTGCGTCAACGGAAGGGGTTGGCCAGACCGGCGGCGGCAGTGCCGGTCCGCCGGTGGGGTAGTGGGAGGTGCGGGTTAGAATGGCCGTTACCGTGAGAAACCTGCCGACCGTGCTGCTGATCGTGCTTGCTGCCGCGGCGCCCGCCGCCGGCGAGGTGCCGTCGGTCGCCCCCGAGGACGTTCCGCCCGGCACCCGAGGAGTGTGCCGGACCGAGATGGACGGCGGGGAGATGGTGGACGTCCCGGTGACCGTGCTCGGTCGTCTGGCGGGCACCGCTCCCGAGGGCGAGCTGGTGCTGGTCCGGCTCGAGGGTCCTCGCTTCGAGCACGCGGGGATCATCGCCGGGATGAGCGGCTCGCCCGTGTACGTCGAGGACAAGCTGCTCGGCGCGCTGGCCTTCGGGTGGCCGTTCGCGAAGGATCCGATCGGGGGAGTGACACCGTTCGACCGCATGCTCGAGATCGGCTCCGGCGCCGGGGACGGCGCACCGGGCGCGGCTGCCCGCCGCCCGTCGCTGGGGGTGCTGCTCGACTCGCTCGCCGCAGGAGACCTCGGCACGGTGCTGGTCGACTGGCTTGCGCCTGAGGAGGCGAACGACCGACGGGCGCTGCCCCTGGCGGTCTCGACCGGCGGGCTGGGGCTTCCGGCAGGTTGGCTGGCCGAAGCGTGGGAGCGCCTCGGCTGGGTGGCCTCGGCGGCGACCGCGGTCGACCCGGTCCCGGTCCAGGGTCCGCTGGTGCCCGGCGCGATGGTCGCGGGCCTGCTGGCCACCGGCGACGCCAGCCTCAGCGTCGGCGGAACCGTGACCGAGGTCCGCGGCGACAACGTCTGGGCCTTCGGACATCCATTCCTCGGTGGTGGCTCGCTGCCGATGCCAATGGCCCGCGCCCGGGTCGTGGCCGTGCTGCCCAACCTCATGTCGTCGTTCAAGTTCTACAGCGTTGGGGAAGCCGTCGGCGGGTTTCGCGTCGATCGGACCCACGGTGTCTGGGGCCGCCTCGGGCAGTCGATTCCGATGGTTCCCCTCGAGGTCGAAGCCGACGGACGGGTCTACCGTTTCCGCTGCATCCGACATCCGGTTCTGTTTCCGCTCATCGCCGGCTACCTGACCCAGGGCAGCCTGCTTGCCCGAGGCCGCCAGTTCGGCGACCAGACGGTGATGGTCAGGGTCGAGGGCGAGCTCGAGGGGGGGGCGACCGCGACCATGGAGCAGAGCTTCGCGGCTCCCGACAGCCCCGCTCTGGCGGCCGGCTCGGTGACCATGCTGCTCGCCTACCTCGAGGGATCGGCGGTCGAGCTGCCGCCCCTGGCCGGCGCCCGCGTCCGCGTCTCCTCCCGCGAGAAGATCGAACAGGCGGAGATCGTCGAGGCGGTGCCCGACCGGCGGGTGGTCCGGCCTGGTGAGCGCCTCGGCATCCGGGTCAGGCTGCGCTCCTGGCGCGGTGAGGAGAGCGTCGAACGGGTCGAGATCCAGGTGCCGGGCGATGTCCCTCGGGGTCGCCTGGACGCGATCGTCGCCGACGGCGGCTCGTGGACCCAGTACGACCTCAAGATGCGTCCGCAGAGCCCGCGCACGGCGTCCGACGAGCTCAGCCTGCTCGCCAGGGTGGAGCCGTCCCACCGGCTGGTGGTGGCGCTCGAGAGGGCCGACCCCGGGGTGGCGCTCCCGGGCGGTCCGGTCTCGACCCCGCCGAGCATCGAGCTCGCGCTGCGGTCGGGGCTCGGCGTCGCGCTCGCCCCGATCACCCACCGCGTGATCGCCCGGGCCGATCGCACCATGGCCGTGGTGCTGCTCGGCGGCCATCGCCTGCCGCTGGTGGTGCGTTACGACGGCATCGACGCCGAGGAGGAGGCGCCCGCCTCGCCGGAGGGAGCACAGTGAGCCATCGACCCGCCTTCGTTCTGGTCCTCCTGGCGGTCGCCGCGGCGATCGGCCCGGTCGGCGCCGCCGAGACCGAGTTCTGGACCACCGACACCACAGCCGACCTGCTCAAGGGTCACGGCGACGGGGTCGCCGTGACCACGGACGGGCGACTCGTGAGGTCGCCGGGCTGGCGCACCGGGGTGGTCTTCGACGAGCCGGTGGCGTTTGCCGGTGACCTCGCGCCGGACGGCTCGGCCTTCGTCGGCACCGGCCACCCCGCGCGCCTGTACCGGGTGCGGGGTGATCGTGCCGAGCGCCTCGCCGAGCTGCCCGAGGAGCAGGTGACCGCGGTCGCGGTCCAGCCCGACGGCAGCGTGCTGGTCGCGGCGTCCTCTCCGGGGGTGCTCTACCGCTGGACCGGACGCGCCCTCGAGGAGGTTGCGCGGCTCCCGGAGGGCGCGATCTGGGATACCGTCACCTTCGGCGGCTCGGCGGTGCTGGCCGGCGGCGCGCCGGCGGCCCTCTATCGGCTGAGCTCGCGCGGGCTGGAGCGCTGGCTCGAGCTGCCGGACACCCACGCCCGGTGCCTGGCGGTGCTCGGCGACACCCTGATTGTGGGCACTTCGGGTCGAGGCCTGATCTTCGGGGTGCGGCCCGACGGGGCCGTCGTGCTGCTCGCCGACAGCCCGTTCACCGAGATCTCGGCCTTGGCGCCCGGACCGTCGGGCAGCCTGTGGGCCGCTGCGGTGGTCGGCGAGCCGGCGACGCGGACGGGCTCGAGCGCGCCGGTCGGAGAGGCGCAGGCCGAGGGCGGGAGCGGGGCCGCGGCCACCGAAACCCTGTCCCTCAACCTGCCGAAGGTCGGCGGCAAGACCGCGAGCTCCGAGCTGCTGCGCCTGACCCCCGAAGGGGCCCTGGTCGGCATCCACCGGTTCACCAACCAGGTCGCCTCCGCGCTGGCGGCGGACGGCGACGGGGTTTTGGTCGCGACCGGCTACGAAGGCGAGGTGTGGCGATTCGTCGGTGACGGCGGTGCCAGGCTCGCCTCTGTGGACGCGGTCCAGGTCGTGCGGCTGCTCGGACCGGGCGCCGCGGCGCTGTCCCAGGGGCCGGCGGCGATCCTGTGGCGCTCGGCCTCCGGGGACGGTGGCCGGTTCCGGGGAGCGCCGAAGACCTTCCCCGGCCCGGTTCGCTCCGGCCGCTACGCGGTCGAACCGGCGGCCGAAGGCGTCAGGATCCGTTTCCGCTCGGCCGCCGCCGACGGCCCTGACGAGCTCTGGCTGCCATGGTCCTCCTGGCAGGCTGCGCGGGGAACGGTCGGGCTGCCGCCCGTCCGCTCGCTGCAGTGGGAGCTCGAGCTGCCCGCCGGCGCGGTGGTGGACCGGGTCGAGGTCGCCGTCCGTCAGGTCAACCTGGCCCCGGTCCTGTCCGAGCTCGAGGTCGAGGAGCCCGGCGTGGTCTACCTCGGCGCGCCGCCTCCATCGGGGCCGGTGCTCGATGCCGCCAACCCCGACGTGAACGGCATCTTCACGATCCTCGACCCGACTGCGAGCAACGAGACCAAGCCGAAGCAGGGCAAGAAGTACTGGCGCGTCGGCTACCGCACGGTGAGCTGGAAGGCGGAGGACGCCAACGGCGACGCGCTGCGTTTCACCGTCGAGCTGGAGCGGGCCGACGGCCTCCGCCTGCCGGTCCGCGAGCGTCTCGAGACCACCCAGGTCGCGGTCGATACCACCGCCGTACCGGACGGTCGTTACCGGTTCGTGATCGGCGCCGACGACTCGCCGTCCAACCCGGGGGAGACGCTCGAGGCGCGGGCGACCTCGCAGTGGTTCGAGGTCGACAACACGCCGCCCTCGGTGCGCCTCGAGCGGTCCGGAGGTGAGTGGGTGGTGCGCGTCACCGACGGCGGACCTCTGGCACGTGCCGAGTGGTCGCGGGACGGCGACCGGTGGCAGGCGCTCGAGCCCGCCGACGGCGTGCTCGACGGTCCCGACGAGAGCTTCAGGTTCCAGGCTGCGGCGGGTCGCCACCTGGTGGTGGTGCGGGTGGTCGATCGCCATCACAACCGGGCCACCGTCGGCGGGGAGGAGCGTTGAGATGGCCATCGCCAGGACTCCGGTCGCGGTCTACCCCGGCTCGTTCGACCCGATCCACCTCGGCCACGTCGACATCATCTCGCGCGCGGCTCAGATCTTCCCGCGGGTCGTGGTGGGAATCCTGAAGAACCCCTCCAAGGGATCCCTCTTCGCGCCCGCGGAGCGGGTCGAAATGGTACGAGCCCTGTACCGTGACGATCCGGCGGTCGAGGTCCGCGCGTTCACGGGGCTGCTCGTCAACTTTCTCAAGGAGCTCGACGCGACGGTCGTCATCCGCGGCATGCGAGCGGTTTCCGACTTCGAGTACGAGTTCCAGATGGCGCTGATGAACCGGCGGCTCTACCCGGCGGCCGAGACCGTCTTCCTGACCCCGAAGGAGGAGTACACCTACCTCTCGTCGCGCACCGTGAAGGAGGTCGTCGCCCTCGGCGGGGACGTCACCGGCCTGGTTCCGGACCCGGTGCGGCGGCAGCTCGAGGCCAGGTTCCGCTCGACCACACACCCGCCGACCCGTTGACGGCGGCGCCGGGTCCCGATGCGGCTCGTCGTCTTCGGTCCCGGCCACCCGTTTCGGGGCGGCATCGCCCGGACCACCACCGAGCTGGTGCTCGCTCTCCGGCGCCGTGGCCACCGGGTGACCTTCTTCACGCCGCTGCGCCAGTATCCCCGCTGGCTCTTCCCGGGGCGGGTGGACATCGACCCCGACGCCTGCCGGCAGGTGCCGCACGCCCGCGCGCTGCTCGACCCGTTCGCGCCGCTGGGTTGGGACGAGGTGCGCCGGGCGGCGCGGGCAGAAGCTGCCGACGCGTGGCTGATTCCCTACTGGACGTGGGCCTGGGCGCCGCTGTGGCGAGTGCTCCTGGCGACGCCCGACCGGCCGCCGACGACGGTCATCGTCCACAACGTGCAGGATCACGACCCCGGGCTCCTGCAACGGCTGGCTGCGAACCTGGTGATGAGCCGGTGCGACGCGGCCTTCGTCCACGCCCGTGCGTTGGCCGAGCTCGTCCGGCGGAGGTTCACCGGCCTCGCCATCTCCTCCTACCCGCTGCCCGCGGCGCTCCCGGTTTCGGGTGCGCCCGGGCGGCGCGCGGCGCGAGAGAGGCTCGGCCTTGGCGAGGAGGGCCGGATCGCGCTGTTCCTGGGTCTGGTGCGGCCCTACAAGGGGGTCGATCGGCTGGTCGAGGCGATGGCCCGCCCCGAGGCGGCGGGCTGGCGAGTGGTGGTCGCGGGCGAGCCGTGGGGGAGCGAAGGCCGGCGGTTGGAGGAGCTCGTGGGCCGGCTCGGACTCGCCGAGCGGGTGACGCTCCGGCTCGGCTGGATCGCTGAGGACCAGCTGTCCGCCTACCTCGCGGCGGCCGACGTGGTGGTCCTTCCCTACCGGCGCGGCTCCCAATCGGCGGTGGCGCCGATGGCCCTTGCTGCGGGCGTCCCGGTGGTGTCGTCGGCCGTGGGCGGGCTGCCGGAGGTGGTGCTGGACGGGGTCAACGGTCGTCTCGCCGGCGCCGGTCGACCCGAGGACATCGCCGGAGTGCTCGCCGAGCTCGACCACGGGGTCCTGGCTCGACTCGCCGAGGGTGCCCGCCGGACCGCGGCCGGGCTGACCTGGGACGGTTACGCCGCCGAGCTGGAGGCTCTGCTGGCCGAGATCGTGCGCTGATCTGCGGCGGTTGGACCGCCACGAGAATCGTGGTCGCTCGAGGGTCGCCCGCGGGCGCAGGGCTGCCGCAACCGACAGGCTCGAACCTCGAGGGGAGAGCTTCCGTGAAGTGTCGTGGTCGTCGGGCAGCAGAGCCGTTGTGGATTCGCGGCGGTTCCACTCCGGCAGACCTCCCACATGGGCTCGTCTGGTCGTTGGGGAACGACAACGGCCCGCCGGGAGGCGGGCCGTGGGATGTCGGGTCTCGGATCGGCTAGCGGGCGACGCCGCGGATCAGGTTGACGGCGGCCTCGTGCGTGAGCCCGTCCTCGAGCGGCAGCAGGCGTGACGGCGACCAGCCGTCGCTGTCGAGCCGGATGTAGCGCACGGCTCTCTCCTGGTCCCAGTAGAGCACCACGGAGAGGTTGTGGCCGACCTCGAAGCTGGCGTCGGCGAGCTGGAGGTCCTGGTGGATCGACAGGTTCTTGTCACCGGCGCGGTAGACGACCACGTGGCGCCGGCGCTGGTCGTGGACCACGTCGTCGTCGGGATCGACACCCTCGAGCTCCGTCCACAGGCGGCGGATCGAGAACAGGCACTCCTGAATGTCGGCGAAGATCACGTGCGGGTCGCCGGTCTGGGGGTCGATGAAGAGCTTGGGGTGGGCCAGGGCCCGGGTCGAGTCGCGGATGTCGCCGCACTTGAGGCCGAACGGCAGGGTGCCGCGCAGCGCCTCGGGGACGAAGTCCTCGAGCAGCGGCATCCCGATCGAGTCGAGCCTCACCCAGCCGTACATGCCGATGCCGCCGTCCGGGGCCAGCTCGCCTCGCCACCAGGCGAGGTGGAGGAACGGGGTCGAGATCACGGTCGCGTCGTCGAGCGTGGTGCGGGCGCGGTGGAGCAGCATCACCGGGCTCGAGGCGCGCACGCCGTCGTCGCCCGCGAGCAGAATCGGGCCGGTCCACGTGCCGCGCACGAAGGCCGCGAGCATGATCCGCGAGAAGCGGGCGTCGAGGTGCTCCTGCCACAGGGTGAAGACTGCGCCGGTCTCGGAGTCGACTGCGATCGAGATGTTCGAGGCATCGACCCCGGTGGTCTGCGGAATCAGCAGCGTCGCGCCGGTATCGTCGGCGTGGCGCAGCGTGACCGCGATGCCGTCCTCGTCGACGAGCGCGCGGTAGAGCGTGCCGCGGTCGTCGAGGACCATGGTGTCCGCCGCCGCGGTGGCCACTCCGGCCATCACGACGAGCACCAGGGCGAGGAGGGTTCGGGCTCTCATGGTCACCCCCTCAGGTTCACCACCTCGGTGAGGTCCATGCCGAGCAGCACCTCGACCATCTCGTCGCTGTTCGCGAGGTCGGGGTAGTAGCGGGTGAGCTCGGACAGGTACCTGCGCGCCTGGAAGCGCTCACCGGAGCGCACGCACGCCTCACCGAGAAGGAAGAGCAGGTTCTTGACGACGAGCGGATCGTCATGGGTCTGTGCGAGCTCGAGCCCGCGCCGCCCGACGGTCTTCGCCGCCTCGAGTCGGTTCTGGAGAATGTAGCCGTAGCAGAGGTCCTGCAGCCCTTGGTAGAGGAAGTCCTCGGCGCCGCAGGATTCCATCGCCTTGCAGGCGTCTTCGACCTGGTCCACGCCCGCCTCGACGCGGCCGGTGCAGAGGTAGACGTAACCCAGGTTGTCCCGGGCCTGCGCCGCCATGATCGGTCCGTAGCCGTCGACCAGGGCGAAGGTCTCGATCGCCCGCGCATAGGCCGACTCGGCCTGGTCGAAATCGCTCCGGTTCAGCGCCAGGGTCCCCGCGAGGTTGGCGGCGGCGGCCCGGTGGGCCGGGTCGTCGACCGAGTCGGCGAGCTCGAACGCCCGCCGGGCGTAGTCGTGGGCCCGCTCGCCATCCTCTTCGAGGTCATAGGCGACCGCCAGGTAGTAGGCCGCCAGCGAACGGGTTTCGGCGCGCGCGGCGCGCAGCAGGACTCGCTGCAGGGTGCCGATCTCGCCGGCCAACCGGTCGAGCTTGAGCAGCGGGGTGCAGCGCAGGCAGGTCGCCAGGTCCCTGAGATCGTCGCGTCCTGCGGCTTCGCACTCGAGGATCGCACCATCCCAGATCGCGACCGCGTCCTCCGGCCGCCCGGCGAGGTCGGTGTCGCGGGCGAGCGCCCGCAGCTCAGCGAAGCGGGCGTCGGTCATCGACGCTCCTCCCGCTCGCGGTCGCTCTCCACCCGGCGGCGCACGGCGCGGTCGCGCCGGAGCTTGAAGTCGACGAACTCGCGGACCTCCTCCCGGGACTCCGGGCTGAGCTCGCGCAGCATCTGGAGCATCTGCATGTCGGTGTGGGACAAGGGAACCGTCGCCGGACGCGGCGCCTGCCGCTCGTCGGCGAAGAACGTCGCCACCTCGACCTCGAGCGCGCCGAGGATCTTGAACAGGTTGTCCAGCGAGACCCGGTACTCGCCCTTCTCCATCCGCGAGAGGTCGGACTGCTGGATGCCAATCTGGCGTGCCAGGTCGGACTGCGTGAGGCCTCGCTCCCTGCGGAGACGGCGAAGTCTGGCACCGACCCCGGTGCCGGCCTTCGTCGCGATGGAGCTGCCTCGAATCAACCCGTCCTCCTGCAGGGGGTCATGCCTTCGCCCAGGCGGACTTTCCCCTGAAGTTCATCTTAAATGGGTGAGGGTCGGCCGTCAACTCTCCCTGCAGAGCCGACAGCTGCGGACGAGGCCCTGGATCGACGATGTGGCACTGGGCTTGCAGACGTGCTTCACGTTGAGGGGCGTGGCGTCGGTCGCCACGCCCTCCAGCCCAGAGAAGAACGGAAGGACAGGCGCGACGACCTGTGGCACAATACCGCGGCCCCGACGGCCGCGAGCGTCCGTGCTCGTGCGGCGCTCGCCGGTCTTGGAGCGGCGGTTGCGGTCGGGTCCCACGCCGAACGGAGGAAGCTCGATGTCTCGTGTCCGGATTGTTTTCACCAGTCTCGCCCTGATCGCCGTCGCCTCGCTCGTGGTGGCGCAGACGGCCTCTCCCCGGCAGCCCCAGGGACCCCCGGGCGTGGATCCGCGGTCGGGCGCGATGGCGCCCAAGCTGCCCATGTCGCCGCTCAACATCGACCGGCTGACCGACGAGCAGAAGGCGGTGCTCGAGCGCATCAAGGCCAGCGTCCTGCCGCCGGGCTCGACCTGGGCCGACTTCCTCGAGTACTGGTTCACCCCGCGGCCATTCCCCAAGGACCAGATCGTGCGCCTCGACGACAAGTTCGCCCAGCCGCACGTCACGGTGCCGTGGACGATGGAGGTGGTGAAGGAGGAAGGCGACACGGTCTGGCTGCGTGGCCTGGCGCCCGAGGACCCGCGCTCCCCGCTCCACAAGACCTGGCTCGAGATCCAGGCTCTGGAAGCGTTCTACCGCTTCGGCGAGGAGCTGCGGGACGAGAACCAGGTGGCGTACCACTTCGTCGACTTCGAGGCTGCGATCGTACCGCCGCCATTCGTCGAGGGCCTGCGTTTCGAGGCGGTTCCGAGCGGTCTCCCGAGCCAGGGCCGCTGGCAGATGAACTTCGCGGTCGCCGACATGAACGGCGACGGCGTGCTCGACCTGGTCTTCCCGCCCGAGCGCAAGGGCGCCCCGAGGCCGACGATCTTCCTCGGCTCCGGCGACGGTCGCTTCTCGCACTGGCGCGAGGTGGTGTTCTCGAGCAAGGTGTCGTGGGATTACGGCGGGATCGAGGTCGCCGACTTCGACGGCGACGGGCACCAGGACCTGGCGATCGCGATCCACTTCAAGACCCAGCATGTGCTCTTCGGTGATGGTCAGGGTCGTTTCACTCGGGTCCTCAACCTACCCAGCCCGGATCCCCGGGTCTCCTCCCGAGCCCTCACCGTGGCCGACTTCGACGGCGACGGTCGTCCCGATCTCGGGGTCCAGGCCGAGATCAACTACGACCAGGCCACCTCGAGCCGGCTCGAGACGCCGACCGCCTGGGTCGTGCTCAACCGGGGCGACCAGCCGTGGGAGCTGGTCACCGCGGGTCTTCCCCAGAGACTGATCGGCAACTCCGTCACCACCGTCGACGCCGACCGTGACGGCCGCCCCGACCTCCTGTTCGGCTCGAACTCCTCGAACTTCCGGACGCTGGTGTACCTCAACCGCGGCAGTGAGGGCTTCGTCGCGATGGCGAAGGAAGACGGCGTGCTGTCCAACGGGTACCACTTCGACGTCACCGTGCCCCGTCCCGGCCTCCGGGAAGGCGACGAGTTCTACGCTGTCTTCGAGCAGTTCCGGATGGTCAAGGAGCAGAACCAGGCCCGCACCGGTCTGGTGCGCTACCAGCTGACCCCCGAAGGCATCCCGGAGCCCGGCCGGGTTTTGGTCTTCGACGACCTGCGGATCGATCCCTACTCGCGGCTCGCCGCCGGCGACCTCAACGGCGACGGGCGGACCGATCTCGTGGCCGGCCGCCAGAACGGCGGGCTGCTCGCCTTCCTGCAGACCGAGTCGGGGGACTTCTACCTCGAGCGGGGCGACGAGCTGGCAAGCACCGGCCGTCCGTTCTGGATCCGGCTGGTCGACCTCGACGGCGACGGCATGGACGACATCATCACCTGCCTCGCCGAGCGCGAGGGGAGGCCCGGCGGCGTCAGCGTGTGGTTAAGCCGAATTGCCTCTTGACGCGAAAAGGCCCGATCTGCATAATCCCTCGCATGGCGTCGAGCCCTCACTCCGAGGTTGACAGGGTGTGTGCCCGGTGCTATATTTATGCTGTGATGACATTTAATTCTGCTAAGCCTTTTCGAATCAAATACTTGGCGGGAGGTGATGCGGAGGGCTGCAAGGTTGGAGAAAACACTGGAACACAGTTTCCGAGGTTCCTTTGAAGCGCGAAAAATGTTGAGGAAGGAGCAAGGTATGAAGAGATTCCTGTCTGTGGCACTGGCTGGCGCGCTGGTGCTGGGTCTGTCGAGCGTGGTGTATGCGAATATCTGCGCTTTTGACCCGGTCCCGGCGGCGACCCTTCTGTTCCCGTTCGTGGCGTTCGACTACAACAATCCGGTCGACGGCACCACCACTCTGTTCTCGATCACCAACGTGTCGAACGAGGCTCAGATTGTCCACGTGACCCTCTGGACCGACGACTCGGTTGCGGTGCTCGACTTCAACATCGTTCTGTCCGGCTACGACGTGCAGACGATGAACATCCGCGACATCCTGATCTCGGGCATCCTGCCCGTGACCGGGACCTCGGGCAGCCTGGTCGTCAACGGCCCGATCCCGTCCGATGACGGTCCGGTGGAGCCGCCGGTCGGTCTCTACGACTCCGACGGCACCAACACGCTGTCCGCACGCTGCAACGCGAACTCCCCGTCGTACCCCGGCGCCTACGCCGGCGGCATCGACGCCGTCACCCTGGCGGTCCTGCAGTCGTTCCTGCAGACCACCCAGGTGGTGGGCAAGGGCCACACCAACTGCGCCGGCTCGTACTACCAGATCACTCCGTCGGACTGGTTCCAGCAGCGCACCGACGCCGAGCCGACCTGGATGTACATCACGGCCGACGTGGTGTGGACCTGCAACAAGTTCTTCCCCGACGTGGACGCCGCGTACTGGAACAACGAGGTCCTGTACGACAACGTCCTGATCGGCGACATGATCTGGGTCGACGCCGCGGCGCGCTTCTCCGAGGCTGACAACGCCCTCCACATCGAGGCCGACACCAACCTCGGCGCCGTCGCTCTGACCGACGGGCAGGGCAACCCCTACTCGTTCTACTACCGCTACTCGACCGCCAACCTGGCGAAGAACGACTACCGCGAGCCGCTGCCGACCGCGTGGGCCTTCCGTTACGTCGGCGCCGGCATCCCGGACTTCGACACCTACCTCCGGGTCTGGAAGGGCTCGACCTTCGCGACCTTCATCCCGGACCTCTTCTTCGTCGGTGGCAAGTACTACGCCGGTGACTGCCTCGCCTACACCTACTACGCGTGGGATGAGGACGAGGACGTCATCACCGTGGACGAGAACCCCTGGTCGTTCCCGGGCGAGCCCGAGCTGCGTCCGAACCTGATCCCGCTCGAGACCCAGGAGGTCTCCATCGACCAGTTCAACACCGTCGGCGCCTTCGGTTGGATGCTCTTCATCTGGCCGCCCGCCAACGGCGAGGACATTGACATCTACCAGACCTGGATGGGTGTGAAGTACGTCTACTTCGACTACTCCATGTTCCACTCCGGCGCCGTCATGTCCAACTACATCTGCTTCCCGACCCAGGTCCTCCCGACCCTGGGCGTGAACTACGACTACGTGTGGCCGAACGGCTACACCGACGCGTACACCTTCTAGAGATCCGAGCTCCATACGGAGTCTCAGGGGCGGCCCTCGGGCCGCCCCTTTTCCTTTTCTGGTGCCTCGGCGTGACCTGCGCGGAGGCAGCGGAAAAGGGACGTTTTACAGAGTCGTGAACTTCGCCGCCTTGCGATGGGGAGATCGTCTGGTACCATCCGCCCGGCTCCGGTTGAGATTCCTGGAGTCGGGAGAGCCCGGACATTCACCTGCCCGTGACCCAGGTCACCCCGCACACCCCACCTTAACTCCTTGATCTGCCGGGCGCTATAGACTAGACTCGCGATGACGCCGGGGCCGCTCAGCCACGGCGCGGAGGTCCGAATGAGAGCACCGAACCCGCGGTACGCCGCTTTGCGAATCCTGATCCTCCTCGCAGCCATGGCGGCTGCGGCCGGCCCGGCGCTCGCCCAGCAGTGCATTCAGTATGTGCCGCCCCTGCTGCATGACACCTCGAACAACCCCGACGCGACCCCTTCGAACCCCCGCATCCTCGGCGTCGAGACCTTCAGGTGGAACGGATCTCCCTGGCTGGCCGCCAACAACGGCAACAACGTGGTCCTGTGGGACATCTCCAACCCGCTCAGCCCGTCCACCCGGCGCGAGTCGAACCTGAAGGCGGGTTACTGCGGCGACCGCGACTACAACCTGTTCAACTTCTCGCTCTGTGACGACTGCCGCTACGGCGTCGCCGGCTTCCCGAGCTGCACCAGCTTCAACCTCGGCGCGATGCTCTTCGACATGGGCACCGGCTCGGCGCCCCTGTTCGGCGACAAGGCGCAGTACCAGACCGCCAAGGGGCGCGGTGCGTTGACCTTCAAGCACAACGGCCAGCAGTACCTCCTGATCAACGGCGTACCGAACGACTCCTCCTTGAGCCCGCCGCTGTATCTCCACCTCTTCAACGGCGTCAACTCAGCCGACCTGCCGAAGCTCTACAAGGTCCAGGCGGGGGGCGACGACTTCCAGCTCGACGGTGGAATCTACTTCACCAAGGGCAGCCGGTCCTTTGTGTACCTGTTCGAAAGCGGCCGGTTCCTGAGAGTCCACATCTTCGAGGTCTCGGGCTCCGGCCAGAACCTGGTGCTGGACTACAAGGGCGCGCCCTTCGTCGCCGGCTACGTCTACTCCAAGGGCCTCCGGGTCGATGCCGCCGCCGGCTACGCGGTCGTCGGTCGGGGCGCCAACCTCGAGATCTGGGACATCGCCGACCCGGCGACGCCGGTGCTCATCACCACCTGGGTCCCCGAGGTCGGCCGTCAGCTGACCACCGTCGCGATCGCCTACCCCTTCCTGTGGGCGGCCGAGAAGGGCAGCCCGCACAAGGCCTGGACCTACGACATCACCAACCCGTTCAGCCCGGTCCCCCTCGACCAGGCGTTCTGGGACCCGGCCGAGGCGTGGAACGACTTCGGCTCGATCAACGAGTACGACGCCCAGTTCGGGCCCGACGGCACGACCCTCTACGACGGGCGTTACTCGGTGATGGAGATGTTCGACCTCTCCGCCTGTGGCGACGTGATTCCGGTCGCCAACATGTCCCTCACGCCGCAGCCGGCCTTCCCCGGCGACCAGGTGAAGGTGACCAACACCTCGGTCGGCGCCTGGACCCGGGCCGCGGTCTGGGTCACCCTCGGGTCGAATCCCCAGGGCCAGGTGGTCGCGGGCTCGACCGTGCTCAGCGCAACCACGCCCACCGACCTGTTCTTCACCGTTCCCGTCACCCTCGGCCTCGACCAGGCCTACACCGCCCACGTCGCGGTCGAGAACGACGACCACCCCTTCTCCTTCACCGCCCCCGGCGACCAGCTCGAGTCGGTGGGCATCTCGGTCAACCGTGCGCCCACCGTCGGCATCAGCACCTCCCCGGAGGCCGTCCTGACCGGCGAGACTCTCACGTTGACCGCGAGCGCCGTCCAGGGCTCCCCGACCGGCTACTTCTGGACCCTGTCGCCGCCTCTCGGCCAGTCGACCGGGGCCGAGGGCCCGTCGACCCAGATCCAGCTCAACCAGAGCGGCACCTGGACCTTCGACCTGGTGGCGACGTATCAGCACACCGCCGCCGGCGGGGGCCTCTACCAGGCGACTGCGAACAAGCTGTTCTCGGTGACCTCGGTGGCGGCCGCCTTCGCCGTCACGCCCTCGAGCCCGCTCAACACCCAGGCCATCACCCTCGACGGCAGCGCCTCGCGCGGGCCGGTCGGGGTCGCCCTCGGCTACGACTGGAACGTCACCGGAGCGACCGGCTACACCGGCTGCCCCGACGCGGTCCAGTGCGTGATCCCCGCCGACTCGCTCAACCCCGGCCAGCACCAGATCGTCCTCACCGTCACCAACACCCAGAACCAGGAGACCTCGGTCGCGGTCGAGAACGTCAGCGTGGCCGACGGCTCGGTGAACCCGGACTTCACCTGGCTGCCGAGCAGCCCGCTCATCGGCCAGTCGACACTGTTCACGATCAGCGGAGTGACCGGAGAGATCGAGCAGGCGACCTGGAACTTCGGCGGGCCAGGGTGCACCGGCTACAACCAGACCACGGTCTGCACCCCGAGCGTGTTCAACGACTGCAAGTCGGCCTCCTACCAGTTCGCTTCCGGCGGCAGCAAGACCGTCAGCGTCACGGTCAGGGTGGGCGGCCAGAACTTCCAGGCCACGCCCAAGACGATCACGGTGCAGAACTCCGGCACCTGCTCTGGGGGTGGCGGCTGCTCGTACACCCTGAGGTCCACCACCACCAGCTTCAGCGCCAGCGGCGGGTCGGGGACGGTTTCGGTCACCGCGACCTCCGGCTGCCAGTGGACCGCCTCCGACTCCGCGTCATGGATCACGATCCAGAACGGCTCGGGAACCGGCTCCGGGAACTTCGGCTTCACGGTGTCGTCGAACAGCGGCTCGGCCCGCAGCGCCAACATCACGGTCGAGTCCGAGACCCTCCCGATCACCCAGGCGGGAGTCGGCGGCGGAGTCGACTTCTCGATCAGCGACACCAGCCCGAACATCGGCGAGGCTGTCGTGTTCACGGTGGTGGGGTCTTCGACCCCGAAGTCGTGGGAGCTCGGGGGCACCAACTGCGACAGCGCCTCCACCACCGTGAGCTGTATTTTCAACCCCAACCTCTGCAAGCAGATCACCTGGCGCTACGCCTCGTCCGGGTCCAAGACCGTCACCTACACCGACGAGAACAACAACCAGGTCTCCAAGACGGTCACCGTGGCCTCGACCGGCTTCTGTCCCGCTCCCTGCGACGCGAGCTCCGCGCCGCCGGCGACCTTCTCGTTGTCGAGCGACACCGTGCTGATCGGGGAGCAGCTGACCTTCAGCTACTCCGGCCCGGTCAAGGCCTCGTCGATCGAGGGCCTCTCCCTCGGCCAGGCCGAGGCGCAGACCCTCGCACTCGGCATCACCGTCTCGCCGGCGAGCCCGCAGATCGGTCAGCAGGTCCTCTTCCTGCTGAACGGACTCAACGGCGACGTGCAGCAGGCCAACTGGACCTTCGGCGGGGACGGCTGCGGCGGCGAACCCCCGACCGGAACCTGCAACCCGAGCATCTTCAACGACTGCAAGGCGATGGCCTTCAAGTACGCCTCAGCCGGGCAGAAGAACGTCTCGGTCTCGTTGAGCACCACCGGCGGGAGCCAGAACGCGTCGACCACCGTGACGGTCCAGAACACGGGCACCTGTGGCGGCGGTACGACCTGCTCTTTCAGCATCAGCCCGTCCAACGCCTCGTTCGGGTCCGAGGGTGGCAGCGGCACGGTCAGCGTCAACTCCCAGGAAGGGTGTGCCTGGACCGCGGTCTCCAACGACTCGTGGATCCAGGTCACCTCCGGGGCCACCGGCACCGGGCCGGGCCAGGTGGGTTTCTCGGTCGCGGCCAATGAGGGCGCCTCCCGGTCAGGCAGTCTCAGGATCGCGGGCAAGACCTTCTCGGTGAACCAGTCCGGCGTCGCCGCCGGCGGCGGCGACGAGGCCGAGAGCTGGGAATGGACCGTCACCCTGAACAGCCAGGTGGTGGCCCAGAGCACCTCGCCGGTCTTCACCTACGCCTTTGACGAGCCGGGAACCTACACCGTGAGGCTGCAGGTCACCAACTGCCTGGGCAGCTCGACCTCGACCAAGACCTTCACCGTGATCCAGATCAACGACTACGTGGTGCCTGCCGCAGCCCACTCCGACGGTCAGTTCGACACCACCTGGAAGACCGATCTGAGGCTCTTCAACCCCGGCACCGCGGCGGTGACGGTCACCCTGGACTTCCTTCAGGAGGCGCGCAACAACCTCGGCGTCATCCCCGGCGTGACCTTCGACCTCCCGCCCAAGGGGACGGTCATCATCGACGACGTCCTGACCGTGATTCCGGGCATCCCGCTCGACGGCTCCAAGGGCGCGCTGCGCTTCGGCTTCGAGGGCGGGGGAGTGACCCCGGTCATCATGTCGCGCACCTACAACGACACCCCGGACGGCACCTACGGCCAGTACGTGCCCGCGGTGCCGGTGGTGCCGGGGAACGGCCAGTCCCTCTACCTGACCGGGCTCGCCCACAACGTCGACTACCGCTCCAACCTGGGGGTGGCGAACCTGTCCGGACGCGACATCGGCGGGCTCGAGGCCGTCGTGCTCGACGCCGACGGCAACGAGCTCGGCAGCTACGGCATCGGGGTCCCGGCCTACTCGACCATCCAGGTGGTCAACGTGGCGGCGGTGGCCGGGGTGGTGGGCAACCTCGACCTCTTCACCATCCGCCTCGACACCAACGACAGCGACGTCACCGCCTACGCCTCGATGATCGACAACCGTACCGGCGACCCGGTGCTCTTCACGCCCTCGATCATCAAGGGTACGAAGGCCTATCTGGTGGGCGTCGCCCACGCCTTCGGCCAGAACGACTCGGTGTGGCGGTCCGACGTGACCTTCTTCAACCGGACCGGCGGGATGTCCGAGGTCCGGGTCGAGTTCTTCCCGGACGTGCCGACCCAGTTCCGGCCCCACCTCACGATCCCGCTGCTTCCGGGGGCCGCGAAGAGCTTCGGCGACATCCTGACCAGCCTGGTGACCGATGACAACACCAAGGGCTACTTGACCCTCGAGGTCACCGGCGGGGACGAGGCGCCCCAGCTCGCGGCGAGGACGTACAACCAGGCGCTGACCGGGACCTTCGGACAGACCGTACCCCCATTCGGCGACGAGCAGCTGATCCAGGAGGGGGGAATGGGCATCCTGCCCGGTCTCACCAACTCCGCCGACCGGGCGAAGGGATACCGGACCAACCTCGGCCTGTTCAACACCAGCACCACCACCGCAGCCGCGGTCGACGTGACCCTGTACGACGAGGACGGCGAAGTGGTGGGCAAGATCCCGGGCTACCCGCTGGAGCCGGGCCAGTACGTGCAGTTCGACATCTTCCAGGGTCTCCAGCTCGGGGCCTTCGACATGGACGCCTCGATCGAGCTCAAGGTGCTCGAGGGCGGTCCGGTGGCGGCCTACGCCTCGATCATCGACAACAAGACCCAGGACCCGATCTTCATCCCGGCCCTGCCCGTCCGCTGACCGGGACCCGTCGCCCGAAACCCACAACGGGGGCCGCAAGGCCCCCTTTTCTCACCCACCACGAGAACGCAGCCACCAGAAAGACACCACGACACCAAGGGGTTCTCCGGGCGAGCCTTTTCGCCCGCACCGCAGCCCGATCTCGGGTTCTCACCTGCCTCACGGCGGACCTGATCGCCTCGGGCTGGCGCTCCATAGGGTTGGGGACCCGGCTTGGATGCCTTCTTGGTGTCTTGGAGTCTTGGTGGTTTGCCCGCCGCCTACCGGCCGCCGGGGTCGAGGATGTCGTCGTCGTCCTCGTCCATCGCCTCGAGGTGCTGCGGGTCGATGAACAGGCTGGCGTCCCACGGGCGCGGCTCGGCGGTGATCGTGACCGTACGGTTGTGGCCGTTCGGCACCCGGTTGGCGTCGATGCCTTCCATGAGCAGCTCGGTCGGCAGTCGAACACCCTTGACCACGGCGGTGCGCAGCACCCGGTAGCGCACGCCCTCAGCCACCCCGGCAAACTGAGCTACCGGCTGGAACTCGGCGCCGAGCAGGCTCCAGTCGCTCTTCGCGGCATAGACCTGCCAGGTGGTCTGCATCACCGGGCTCGCAAAGAAGTTGCGGGTGAAGTCCACGTCGAGCCTCCAGGCCGGCTTGCCGTCCCATGTGCCCTCGGCCACGGCGCCGACGGCCACGCCGTCCATGCCGAGCGAGAACGGGAGCAGCAGCGGGAAGAGCCTCTGGTTGGCGGTCCCGAATGCCATCGCCGGGGTCTGGGGCCGGGTGTCGACCGTGCCCCCCATCATGGCCCAGCCGTCGCCGCCGTTGCGGGCGATGACCGTTCCCTTGCCCATGTCGAGGCGGAGCTGTGCCAGGCCGACGGTGGCAGCGTGGGCAACGTAGTGGCCGGTCCGCTGGCGTCCGCCCGCGGCGCTCTCGTCCTCGGCGACCTGCAGGGTGACCATCGCGAAGCTCGAGAACGCGTCGAGGCCGCCGGCGGCGGCGGTCATCTTCTCCACCGCGGCCTGAGCAGTCGGAGCCGCGGCGGCGGCGGGCAGGGCGATCGCGAGCACGAGGGCGGTCATGAGGCTTCTCTGCATTGCTTTCTCCGGGATGAAGGTGCCGATCTGGCACCCGGATTCAACGTCGTCGGAGTATATAGCACGTTGTGTGCCAGCCCCGCGTGATAGGCTGGCGCCGGTGTCCGGCCCCCAGCCCGCTCCCGTCTCGCGCTTGGCGCCGCCCCCTCCCCGGGAGCACGCCGGCGTCGTACTTCGCCCCTACCGGCCGGGCGACGAGACCCGGATCAACGCGGTCTTCAACCGGGTCTTCTCCCTCGACCGCGAGCTCGACGAGTGGCGCTGGAAGTGTGAAGGACACGAGTGGGCGATCGCAGTGGCCGAGGTCGCGGGCGAGGTCGTGGCCCACGCCGCCGGGATCCCCTCGCGGCTCGTGCTGGACGACCGGGTGGTCGACGCTCTTCAGGTGGTCGACACCTTCTCACTCGCCGGGCACCTGCGCCGGCCCGAGTGGCGCGATCTCTGGGTCGCGACCATGGCCTACCTTGCCGAGGACCTCGGCCGTTCACGCGGGGTCGGCCTCATGTACGGCCTGCCCGGTCGCCGCGCCCGCCGCCAGGCGGTCGCACGCTGCGGCTACGATGCGGTGCCGGCCCAACCGGTGACGGTGCTCTCTCGGGCGCCGGCTGGTGGGCGCGCCTCGGTTTCCCGATACGCCTTCCGCGCCGAGCTCGTCGAACCCGGTGATCCTCGCCTCGATCAGCTCTGGGCCGCCGCTGTCGGTCGCCACCCGGTCGCCTTCGTGCACGACGCCGCCTTCGCCGCCCGGCGCCTGGCCGACCATCCGGCGGCGCGCTACGCCCGCTTCGTCGTGTGTCCGAGGCTCTCGTCCCGACCGGCAGCCTTCGTGGCCTTCCGGCTCGACCCCGACGCCGTGCGCTGGGTCGACCTGGTGTGGGACGGCCGCCACGCCGGCGCCCTCGAGCTCGCCGCCCACCTCTCCGCGCGCCTCGCCGCGACCCACGGCGCCGCCCGCGAGGAGCTGTGGCTGACCGCCGACCCCGAGGCCGAGGCGGTGCTCGCCCGCGCCGGCTTCAGCGCCGGCCCCGAGCCGCGCGGCATCGCCTGCATCCTGCGCGCCCTCGACCCGACCCTCGACCTCGGTCCCCTCGACGGCCGGCTGCGCCTGACCATGGCGGATGCCGACCTGGTGTGAGCCGAGCCTTCCTTCGCTGGCAACGACGCCGTGCGTGGGTCGATCGGTGAGCGAAGACGGTCAGCCGTCTCACCTCGGCGACGGTCGGATCTGACAGCCAGCAGTACACCTACGACCCGGTCGGCAACATGACGACCATCCGGCGTAACGGTGACCTGTTCTCGTTGGCGACCGAGGTCGGCTCCAACCAGATGTCCAACGCGGTGTACGACCGTGCGGGGCACATGGTCCAGTGGGGCTCGAGCCCGTCCTTCGTCTACTCGTGGGACACGCTCGGCCGGATGACGCGGATCACCAACACTCAGCACAACCCGTGGAGCTACGCCTACACGACCGACGGTGAGCGGGTTGCGGAGATCAAGGGCATCTTCAGCGGCGGGTTCCAGCCGATCGAGGAGATGTACTCGATCCGCGACCTCAACGGGAAGTTGTTGCGGACCTTCCGGCGGGACTCGGCGAGCGGGACATGGTCGTGGGTGAAGGACTACATCTGGGCCGACGGGCGCCTGATAGCCAGCGTTGATCGCGACGACGGGGTGCGCCACTTCCATCTCGACCACCTCGGCACGCCACGTGCCATCTCGGACCGCTGCGGTGATCTCGTCGGTGAACACCACTACTTCCCGTTCGGCAAGGAGGCCCTCGGATGGTGGTGGGACTCGGAGCCCCTGAAGTTCACGGGCCAGGAGCGCGACTTCTCCTGGACCGGGAACGTCGACGACCTCGACTACATGCATGCCCGCTACTACAACTACAACAACGCTCGCTTCCTCTCCATCGACCCGGCGGGGGGAGATCCGGGGAATCCGCAGTCGTGGAATCGGTACGCGTATGTGTTGAACGACCCCGTGAGTTTGTATGACCCTCTGGGGATGGATGAGGAGCCTGCGCCGGTCAAGGACTACAGCGGCGACTTGGCTCTTCAGGAGGAAGTCCGGAAGACCCTAGAGTTTGTTCTCAAGAACAACATTACCGTTGGACTCAGCATAAACGGAGCCCTAGGGGACAAAGGGGGGGCTTCTGAAGTTGGGTGCTACGTCAACCCCTGGGAGCTTGATGTGGGAGGCTACACGCAGCGGGCGAAGGCCGACGAGGCAATTGCAATAGGTCTTGGGCCTTCCGCTGGGTTAGTGCCGGGGGGCACCGAGAAACTGGACGGCGGTTTCAGCCAGTGGTCATTCTCTGCGGGCTTGGGTTTCTCGCTCTTTGGCGACGCAGATCGACAGAAAGCGACCGGCGTATCATTCAGCAGCCCGGATTTCGGCTACTTCTCTGGTGTAGGGGAGGCGACACACACAAGTATTCGAGAAGTCCCTAGAATGGTAGTTGGTTTCGTCGCCAAGACTAGAGGATTCGTCGAGCGCCTCGAGAGCGCACTGCGCGACCCGAGTACCTATTCCCCATTCGCCATGGCGCGGTGAGTAGCGAGGTCCCTAGGAGATCGTCACGATCAGTGGCTCACGAGACGCGACTGTGCAACTGACGGAAGGAGTCATCGATCATGAGGCGGACTGCCTCGAGGGTTGAGTACGGCGTTTCGCTTGTGGTGGTGTTTCTACTAGGCCTTGTATTTCCCTACCTGGTCGTGAACAAGGACATGGGTGGTGCCATCGGACTGGGCGCCGGTGGGTTGGCGGTCGTTCTCGCGGCGGTGATTTGGGTCGTCGAAGCCGTGCGGCGCCTTCGAGATATGGGTTTCTCCGGGACCAGGATGTTCTGGGTGTTCGTCCCGATTGCGAACCTAGCCTTCTTCTTTGTGTTGATGTTCTGGCCTTCGTCCAAAGGGCGCGGCGGAGCATCGGTGCCACCCACTCATCAGAAGCCGCCTGTCAAGTAGGCGGCGGATGCCCCATCAGTGCCTCAATAAGAAGTCAAGAGTCTGAACTCGTCGTCGAGGCCGTGCATCGGTGTCAGGTCAGACGATTCCGACGATCTTTGAAGGATGGGACCAGGAGTGTGGCCACTGCCCTTCCTGATCATCATCATCGCTTCCACTCGTCGTCGTGCCTCTCCCAGAGCATCGGCGCGATGATCGTCTTGCCGGTTCTCTCCGCCTCCCGAATCTGCTCCTCGGCCTGTGGAAGCCGCACGGTGCCCGGCCCACCTCAGGCGAGAGCGAGGTCCGTCCTGGCGAAATCGTCCCCGACACAGAGCAGGGGCACGTCGGCAAGCTTGGCAACCGCATAGGACATGCAGTCCCCGGAGTTGAGGGACGCGGGGTGGCGGCCCTTGCCGAACCGCAGCCAGGCCTCGACCGCCACACTGAAGTGGGCCTCGCCGAAAGGAACGACCTCGACTCCGGCTTCGGCGAGCAAGCGCGACAGCAGCGAACGCGCGTCCTTGCGCAGGCGAGCCGAGAGCACGATCGCGGCTTCGGTCAGGGTTGGGGTGCCGATCGCCGGGCGTTGCGCGCGGCCGAGCTGCTCGAGCACGACGTCGTAGCCCGGCTCGCGGGTGACGATCGCGACGATGGCGGAGGAGTCGACGATCACACGCCCTCCGCACCGTAGCCGAGGATCTCCTCCTCGGCCACCCGCGTGAGCCGACGACCGAACACGTCGTCAGGCACTTCTGGCCAGACCTCCTGCTCGAGGAACCGTCGTAGTCGGGCGGACCGGTCTCCGTCGGCCACCCGATACGCGAGGCGCGCCCTGCGCTCTTCGAGCGCACGACGAACGGCCTCGGTCTTGGTCTCACCGGTGATTCGCGCCACCTCGGCCGCAAGTCGCTCGACGGCTCCGTTCTTGATGTTCAGCGCCAACGTGTCCTCCCACGCGTTGAATAGAGGTTGAATCCAGGTAGAGTTCCACCCATCGAATCTACCGTGCCAGTGCCGACGCTACCGGCACTCGTGTGAGAGCGTGGCGAAGAGGGCTGAGAAGGGATGTCGCGACGCCGCTGGATCATCGTCGTCGGGTGCCTACTCGGCCCGGACCCTTTCCCACAGCTTTCGGGAACGCGCTGGAAGATCGACCAGACGCTCCCTGACGGTGTGTGCCAGACCCTCGCGATCCGCGACGGCGGCGAGGAGCTGATGGACATCCCAGAGGTCCTGCGGCCCTCCTGCATAGAGCTTCAACAGGACGAACCCGACGGGGTCGACGACCGGCAGATCGACACCGACCACGGTGTGCAGCTGGGCCTCCGCGAGGATGCGCTCCTGCCACGACCCCTCGCCCACGATGACGTCGACCGGACGTTCGTCGGTACGTGAAAGCCGGACCACTCCGACCAGCGGATCGCTGATGTCGCCGATCCGGACATCCACCTCGGTTCCGGCGGTCTCGATCTCTGACCAGACCTCTCGACGAAGCACGGCCCGATCCGTGGTCAGGATGTCGAGATCGAGGGTCGACCGGCTCACTCCTCGGACGGCCAGGGCGGCGGCTCCGACCACCGCGTAGGGCGACACCCGCCGCTCGAGAACGCCGGCGACGTCGGCCAGCAAGGAGGTCACGGCGGCCGGTCCAGGAAGCTGCACGGCTGCCGGCCCACCTGACGCCGACTGCGCAGCGTTCGGAGAGCCTGCTCGCGGCTCACACCGGATGCCGCGCGGTAGGTTTCCAGATCCTCGTCTCCCAGGCGAAAGGCCAGCGCCAACCGCGCTTCGGAACCCATTGCCATGACCCGTTCCGCAGTCTCTCGGCGCAGCTGGTCAGCGACCGATCCCATGCGCCGAGTATAGCGGCTGGCAGCCGGGACTCATGATGTCCGTCCCGGCGTGACCGTGTGCGACCCAGACGAGCGTGATGTCCGCGAGCTTGGCGACCGCGGAGGATATGCGGTCCTCGACGATGCGCAGCGCGGAGTGGCAGCCCGCGCCGAGGCGCAGGCAGGCCTCCGGCAACCCGTGCCAGGTCCGGAGATTCTGAGGAGTAGAGCACCGCTGCCGGGCGTGCGCCAGGTGAAGCCTGGGGAAGGGGGACGAGATGACGAGCGGCGTTTCTGAGACCTTCCGAACGGACCCTGCGGGTGTGAGTCCCGCACGGCCAAGGATGGCCGCCAGCCGGAAGCGAGTCTTGCGCCGCGAGGGTGACCGAAGCGGTGAAGCGTCGACAGCGAGGTCGCAGGCCGTGTGTTGAGCTCCGAAACGACGCTTTGTGGGCGCCGACCCTGGTCTGGAGTGGGAAGGCAACATCTCGGGCGCTGAAGTGGCCTGGCGCCGAGGGCCCACCGGAGTCGTCTTGAGCAGGGCATGCGATCGAGGGTCCGCCAGGAACCTGGGAGGCCCCATCGCCTCCGTGGTCCAGAGGTTGCGGCGCTGGAGGAAAGCTCAATGCCGTTGACCCGCGTGAGGTGATGCACCCGCCGTCGTGGGGGAAGGGAAAGGGTGCACCACGGTACCGCTGGGCGAGGAAACGAGCCTACCGGGATGGGTGATGGGGAGTCGGAGCGATCCATAGTACCGAGGAAGCCGGGGAACCGAGCCCGAAGGGACCCGGTGAGTAGCGTCCACGGATGTGGTGTAAGAGATCGTCGTCGTCGAGCCTGCGGGGGCTGTGGGAAACGGGGAAGGGGCCCCGTTTTCCACAACTCCGCAGGCGGCGGCGGTTGAACGAAGAAGGCCACTGCATGATCCTTGCCGGTAACGACCAAGAAACCGGAGCAAGGAGGACCGCAGTGACCACGAACAGCTTGAAGCTCATCGGCGAGATTCGCAACTGCCTGGAGGCCGGCGACCCGGACATGCTGCGGGAGATGGTTCGGGTGTTCGCCGAGGCGCTGATGGGTGCTGAGGCAGACCGGCTTTGTGGAGCCGAGCACGGCGAACGGAGTCCAGATCGGATCAATCACCGCAATGGCTATCGTGTGCGGCGCTGGGACACCCGGGTGGGCAGCATCGATCTGGCGATTCCGAAGCTGCGTCAAGGGACCTACTTCCCGGATTCCCTGCTGGAGCCACGGCGGCGTGGCGAGAAGGCATTGGTGAACGTCATTGCCGAGTGCTACGTCACCGGCGTGTCCACGCGCAGGGTCGAGCGGCTGGTGCAGACGCTGGGCATCGAGGGCATCTCGAAGTCGCAGGTCTCTGAGATGGCCAAAAGCCTCGACGAGGTGGTCGACAGCTTCAGGAATCGCCCGCTGACTGGCAAGACCTATCCGGTGATGTGGCTTGACGCCCTCATGATCAAGAGCCGGGAGTCGGGCCGGATCGTCAACGTCGCTGTAGTCGTCGCGACCGCCGTCAACAGCGATGGCTTCCGCGAGCTCCTGGGCCTGGACATCTTCACGACGGAGGACGGCGCCGGCTGGCTCGCCTTCCTCCGCAGCCTTGTCGAACGAGGCTTGTCAGGCGTCAAGCTGGTCGTGTCGGACGCCCACGTCGGCCTTGTATCGGCAATCCGGGCCACTCTTGCTGGCGCCAGCTGGCAGCGGTGTCGGACCCACTTCATGACAAACCTGCTCGCCAAGGTGCCCAAGGCAGCCCACGGCCTGGTGGCGACCTTGGTCCGCTCCGTCTTCGCTCAACCCGATGCGGCCGCAGTGCGCCGCCAGTACTCGATGGTCGTCAAGCAGCTCGAGCCTCGTTTCCCCGCTGCGGCGGAGCTCCTCGAAGATGCCGAGGTCGACGTCCTCGCCTTCGCCAGCTTTCCCAAGACCTGCTGGCGGCAGATCTGGTCCAACAACCCCCAGGAACGACTCAATAAGGAGATCCGGCGGCGCACCGACGTCGTCGGCATCTTCCCCAACCGCAGTGCGGTTATTCGCCTCGTGGCTGCCATGTTGTGCGAGCAGAACGACGAATGGGCCATCAACCGGCGCTACATGGCTCTTGCTACGATCTCAGAGATCATCACGCCGCCTGTCGACCCTCTCCCGTTGCTCAACCCATCCCCCGAGGAGGTGAATCTGCAGCCTGTGCCCACCGTCATCTGAACCGGATCGCGCTGTGGCCTTCGTACACCACTTGACGGGACACGACCGCCCGGTGGAGGGAAGGGGTCGCCGGGATGAGGAGCCGACAGGGGGAAAGATGCCTGAGAGATTCAGCTCAGGAAGCGTCTCAACGAGACTGTGTCGGATAGCGGAGGTGGCGAGGAGATCGCCTGCGATGGTGATCACGACGCTCGCCCACCACATCGACCTGGCGTGGATGTACGAGGCGTACCGGCAGACCCGGAAGAGCGGAGCTTTGGGTGTCGACAAGGTCGGTGCGGAGGAGTACGCCGCCGACCTCGAGGCGAACCTGAAGTCACTGCTCGACCGGTTCAAGTCGGGGACGTACTTCGCGCCGCCGGTGCGGCGGGCGGAGATACCGAAGGGCGACGGGCGCGGCACGCGACCGATCGGCATCCCGACCTTCGAGGACAAGGTGCTGCAGCGAGCTGTGGCGATGGTTCTCGAGGCGGTATACGAGCAGGACTTCTGTGACTGCTCGTACGGGTTTCGACCTGGCCGGTCGGCGCACGACGCGCTTGAGGCGCTGTGGAAGGGGCTGATGGAGATGAGGGGTGGCTGGGTCGTGGACCTGGACATCTCGAAGTTCTTCGACAGCCTGGATCACCGGAAGCTGCGCGAGATCCTCGACCAGCGGGTCCGCGACGGTGTGATCAGGAGAGCGATCGACAAGTGGCTGAAGGCTGGGGTGATGAAGGAGGGCATCCTGGAGCGGCCTGCCAGCGGGACACCGCAGGGCGGCGTGGTCTCTCCGGTCCTTGCCAACATCTACCTGCACGAGGTCTTGGATAGCTGGTTTGAGCAGCGAGTCAAACCACGGCTGGGTGGTCGAGCCTTTCTGGTGAGATACGCCGACGATGCCGTGCTGGTGTTCTCCGATCGAGCGGAGGCCGAGAGAGTGCTGAAGGCGCTCGAGGAGCGGTGTGCGACCTACGGGCTGAGGCTGCACCCGGAGAAGACGAGGTTGGTGCCGTTTCGACGACCGCCGCGTCCACCCGGGAGCGGAGGCTCAGGCCGGGGCGACCGTCCCGGGACCTTCGACTTCCTCGGCTTCACGCACTGCTGGGCGAGATCCCGGCAGGGTAAGTGGTATGTGCGCCGGAAGACCGGCAGGGACAGGATGCGCCGCGCGATCAAGGCGGTGAGCTGGTGGTGCGCCTTTCATCGCCACTGGCGAGTAAGGGATCAGCATCGGTACCTGTCGAAGGTGGTCGAGGGCCACTGCCGCTACTATGGGATCACCGGCAACAGCATGTCGATCGGTCGCTTCCGGCAAGAGGTCCAATGGGCCTGGCGGAAGTGGCTCAATCGGCGCAGCCAGAGGGCGAAGATGACGTGGGCGCGGTTTTCCAAGCTGTCGAAGAGGTATCCATTGCCTCCGGCCATTGCCTATCGCTCGGTCTACCGCGCGGGGTGAACCCTCATCTCGAGGAGCCGGATGCGGTAGTCCCGCACGTCCGGATCTGTGGGGAGTCAAGGGTCGCTGAGTGGGTCTAACTCGCTCAGCACCCTTGGCTTACCTGACCCGGAGATTCTGAGGAGTAGAGCACCGCTGCCGGGCGTGCGCCAGGTGAAGCCTGGGGAAGGGGGACGAGATGACGTGCATCGGTGTCAGGTCAGACGTTTCCGACGATTCTTGAACGATCGGACCGGGAGCGTGGCCACTGGGCTTCCTGATCACCATCATCGCTTCCACTCGTCGTCGTGCCTCTTCCAGAGCATGGGCGCGATGATCGTCTTGCCGGTCTTCTCCGCCTCCCGAATCTGCTCCTCGTCCTGTGAAGCTGCACCGTGCCCGGCCCAGCTCAGGCGGGGGCGGGCGCTTTGTCGGAGCCCCGGTGGATCAGCAGCAGGTTGCGGCCGTAGACGACCCAACCCGCGCTCTGCCCGAGCACGCCGACGATGTCCCTGCGCCACACGAAGTACACCAGCAGCATCGAGGCGCCGGCGAGGCTCATCCACCAGAAGGCGACCGGCACCACCGAGCGCTTCTCGCGCTCGCTCACCAGCCACTGGACCAGCATCCGGCCGGTGAACAGCACCTGCCCGAGGAGACCGAGCACCACCCAGCCGATCCCGATCGGGCTGGAGATGTTCAGCAGCCTGTAGAGGAAGCCCTTGTGGGTTGCCTCGGCATGGAGCAGGCCGGCGAACTGCTCGGGAGTCACCCGCTCGACGGTGCCGTCGACCCGGTGGAGGGCGAAGACGTGAGCTCCGGCGCCATCGAGCTCGACGTCGACCGTCCGCACCCCCGGGGGCAACGGCTTGACCCGCAGCCGGAGCGCGTCGGGCTCGTGCCCGGAGGAGGGATCAGGCTGCCCGAAGGACGCGACGGCGCCTGAAAGGACCAGCGCGACGGCGAGCAGGACCGTCCGGACGGCCCTGCAGTGCCCGGTCACCGGATTCTCCAGTCGAGGTGGCGGTCCTGGAGCCAGCG
Source organism: uncultured Acidobacteriota bacterium (assembly GCA_963714745.1). Lineage (GTDB taxonomy): Bacteria > Acidobacteriota > Thermoanaerobaculia > Thermoanaerobaculales > Sulfomarinibacteraceae > CAVQPK01. The sequence continues at coordinate 532,822 of CAVQPK010000002.1, read as the reverse complement.
CACTCCGAGCGCGTCGCGCAGGCCCCGCCAGGCGCGGTCCCAGGTGCCGTACTTGGAGTGGCCCGAGACCCTCGCCGCGTGGCGCACCGGGATCTCGACCACCCGCCGACCGTGCATCCTGAGCATGGTGGGGAGAAAGCGGTGGAGGCCGTTGAAACGCGGCAGGTCGGTCAGGCACTCGGCGCGGATCACCTTGAGCGGGCAACCGGTGTCGGTGATGTGCTCGCGCGTGAGCCGGTTGCGGACCCAGTTCGCGAACCGGGACGAGAACCGCTTCCAGCCGGTGTCGCGGCGGTCGACCCGGATGCCGACCACCGCGTCTGCGCCCTCCCGCTCGAGGGTCTCGACGAGCAGCGGCAGGTCCTCGGGGTAGGTCTGGAGGTCGGCGTCGAGCAGAGCGACCAGGCCGCCGCGCGCGTGCCGGAAGCCGGCGTCGAGGGCGGCCGACTGGCCGCAGTTATGCTCGAAGTGCAGCACCCGGAGCCGGGCGTCCACCGCCGCCGCCTGGTCGAGGCGCTCGGAGGAGCCGTCGGACGAGCCGTCGTCGACCAGGATCAGCTCCCACTCCAGCGGGGTCGCTTCGAGCGTGTCGCGCACGCGCTCGACGAGTGCCTCGACGTTCCCGATCTCGTTGTAGACCGGAACCACCACCGACAGCGCGGGTGCGGCCATGACCCGGGCAGGGTAGCACGCGACCGCTGTCGGGGAGAGGCGCACACCGCAAGAGCACAAGGGCACCAGCGCACCGCAACCGAGCGTGCGCGTTGGGAGCTCCGGCTCCGGGGGACGCCTGCCCACTCCCGCTCAGTCGGCCCAAGCCCGGGCAGACCGTCGAGGCGCGCCGGGCGCCTGCGCCCCGGGCCCGGGAGCTGGTCGACGTCTCCATCCGGGCGGCTGGATCCGGTTCAGGACGGCTCCGCGGTCCTGTCCGCCCCCGAACATCCGCCCGGTCCCCGGCCCCGGACTCTCGCCGACCCACGAACTGATGGTGAGCCGGCCCGCCCACCCGCCGGATGGACCGCGGGCACCACCCGCGGTCTGTCCTTGCGGTCAGCCCTGCTGCGTCTGAGGGGGGAGCCAGCCGGCGAGGGCGGCCTCGAAGCCCTCCAGCTCCCGCTGCCAGCGGGGGCCGTCCCAGCCGGTCTCGGCCCGCACCGGGCCCTCGAGCGCTGGCGCGAGGACGCGCGCACGCCGCGGGTCCCACATGCCGATCCGGTAGCGACGCAGGAGCAGGTCCTCGAGCCGGACCACGGCGCCCCACCGCAGGTGGGCCCGGAGCTCGGCGCGGCACAGGTCGAGCCCGTCGTCGATCGGCTCGAGATCCTGCGGACCGTCCGCGAGCGCGACGGCGGGCCAGGCGAGGGCCCCGAGCCGGCGCGCCATCGCGCCGGCGATTTCGGGCGCGAGGCCGTGGACCGAGATCAGCCGGTCGCCGAGGTCCCGCGGGGCGAGGCCGGCCAGGGGCGTGCCCCGCGTCCGGCAGCGGGCGACGCCCCGGGTGCGCTCCTCGCCGAGCAGCTCCACCAGCCGGTCGACGGCCTCCTCGGAGGTCGGCCTCCAGGTGGTCAGCTTGCCGCCCGCCACCGACAGCAACCCCTGCTCCTCCCAGACGTCCTCTTCACGGCTGGCCTCCGAGGGGTCCTCGGCGTGGGTGTCGAGAATCGGCCGGAGGCCGGCGAACGCGCCCACGGCCACGTGGCGGCCGAGCCCGTGGCCGGGAAAGGCGGCCCGTGCCGCCCGCAGCAGGTAGTCGATCTCGGCCTCGGAGGGCCGCGGATCATCGAGCTCGCCGTCGTGGTAGAGGTCGGTGGTGCCGAGCAGGACACCCTCCGGGTGGGGCACCAGGAAGACCGGCCGGCCGTCGTCGGGCGAAGGGAAGGAGACCGCTGCGGTGAGGGCGAGGGCCTCTCGGGGCAGCAGGACGTGAGCGCCACGGGAGGGCCGCAGGCGGCGGTCCTCGAACCCGAGGCGGTGGCGCAGGACATCGGTCCAGACCCCTGACGCGTTGACCACCACGCCGGCCTCGACTTCCAGGCTGCGCCCGCTCTCGAGGTCGTGCAGCACGACCCCGGTGAGCCTCCCCGCGGGGTCGCGGATGCCGCCGACGACCTCGGCCCGGGTGAGCACGGCGGCGCCGTGGGCGTGGGCGGAGGCCGCGACCGCGAACGTCAGCCGGGCGTCGTCGGCCATCGCGTCGCCGTAGGTGAGGGCGCGGTCGAGGCCGGTAGTTTCGAGACCCGGAGCCAGCCCGTGCAGCTGCTCGACCTCGAGCTGGGTGTGGCGTTGGGGCCGATCGGTGAGCCGGTCGTACATCCACAGGCCGAGGTCGACCTGCCAGCCCGGCGTGCGGTCGCCGTGATAAGCCGGGTAGACGAACTGCACCGGTCGCACCAGGTGGGGGCTCAGCGAGAGCATCCGGTCCCGCTCCCGGCATGCCAGCCGGGTGATGCGGAACTGCATCTGCCTGAGGTAGCGCAGGCCGCCGTGGATCAGCTTCGAGGACCGGGACGAGGTTCCCGAAGCGACGTCGCCCCGGTCCACCAGCAGCACCTCGAGCCCCCGTTGGGCGGCGTCGAGGGCGATCCCACAGCCGGTGATGCCGGCGCCGAGAACGACCGCGTCGAAGGGCCGCCGTGCGCGGTCGAGCGAGAGGCCTCGCCATCCGGGGTGGAACATGGCCGGGCTATGCCTCCAACCGGTCGGTGGGGTCGAGCAGCACGTGGGGGTTGAGCACGCCGTCGGGGTCCATGGTGCGCGCGGCGGCGCCGAGCACGGCGAGCCCGCTGCGGCCGACCTCGGGCTCGAGCCAGGGCGCGTGCCACTGGCCGACGCCATGGTGATGGCTGACGGTCGCCCCGAAGCCCACCAGGGCCGTCGTCGCCGCCCGCTTGATCGACGCCCAGCGGGCGATGGTGGCGTCGATGTCGGCGGCGCAGCGGAAGAAGAAGGTGAAGTAGAGCGAGGTGCCGTCGAGGTAGGGGTGGGAGAGGTGGCACAGCACGGCGACACGCTCGTCCTGTCGGGAGAGTGCCTCGCGGATTGCGCTCGCGACCCGGGCGCGGGTCGTGGTGACCGCCGACCACGGTACCGCCGTCTCGAGCGTGTCGGTGGCCCACCCGCGGTCGAGCAGGGCGTCGCGCAGGTAGGGATGGCGGAACCGGTCCCGCAACCAGTGCCGCCCGGGTCGGCGACCCAGGGACACCGCCCGGTGTCTGCCGAGCTCGTGACGGGCGCAGGTCAGGATTGCGCGGCGCAGCTCGCGATCCCCTGCGGAGCCGGCGAGCAGCAGGCAGGCGCCAGCGCCGATCCCGCGCAGCCGGAGGTAGCGCCGGAGCCACGGGCCGGCCGCCGATCCCGCCAGCCCGACCGCCAGCGCGACCTCGGTCTCGTGCTCGTCGGAGAGCCTCAGGAGCGTCAGCGGCACGCCGGCGCGCACCATCGTGCGCACCGCCTCGAGCCCTCGCCCGAGGTCGGGCAGCATCCAGGCACCGACCTCGGTGCCCTCGGGGCGTGGCCGCACCCGCAGCGTGGCGCGGGTGATCACCCCCAGACGGCCCTCGCTGCCGAGCACCAGCCGCCGCAGGTCGGGGCCTGCGGCGGAGCCGGGCGACGCCGGCAGCTCGAGCCGGCCGGAGGGCGCCACCACGCGCAGCCCCGCCACCATGTCGTCGATGCGGCCGTAACCGAGCGACTCCTGACCCGAGGAGCGGGCAGCGATCCAGCCGCCGACGGTGGCGAGCTCCCATGACTGCGGGTAGTGGCCGAGCGTGAGCCCGTGAGCGGCAAGCTCGGCCTCGACCTGCGGTCCGGCGGTGCCGGGTCCGAAGCTGGCGAGCCCGGACTCAGCGTCGACCGCATACAGGCCCGCCATGCGCTCGAGATCGACCACCACCGCGGGACGCAGGTCGTCGACCGCGTTGACGCCGCCGGTGACCGAGGTGCCTCCACCCCACGGCACGACCCGGATCCCGGTGCCCGCCGCGATCGCGAGCAGGCCCTCGATCTCCGCGTCGGAGGACGGCCGCAGCACGCCGTCAGGGGCCGCGGTGAGGCGGCCACCGCGCAGTCGCAGCACGTCGGGGAGACCCTGACCGCGGGCGTGGGCGGCGCGGTCGCGGGTCTCGACCGAGCACACGCCGGGCAGGTCGGGGAGCGGTCGCGCCGGCGGCAGCCACAACTGGTCCGGGCCCGCGGGAGCGGGCGGCCCCGGGGGACCGACCGCGATCTCGAGCCAAGCCAGGAGGCTCGGTGACGGAACGAAGGTCTGATCGGCGAATCCCCACCCGCCGAGCCGCCTGGATCGTGTGTCAGTCGCGACCATTGCGACCCGAGTATATCGAGAAGTGGCGCCGCGGGGCAGCCTGAGCTACGATATGCCGCAGGGAGACGACGGAATGCCGCGCTTTGGCATTCCGGTTGCTCCACGGGGAGGGCGACCGTGGAGGACGATCAGCTGCTGAGCCGGCAGTCCAGGGTGCTGACGGCGTACCACGAAGCCGGGCATGCGGTGATGGCGCACGTCGACGGCCAGCGCGTGGTCGGGCTCGAGCTGCACGAAGGCGGGGAGCTGGTCGGTGCCTTCCACTCGGTGGTGCTCGGCCGAACGGGGAGCGGGCCCGCGAGTCTCGACGACCTCGACCGGCGGGTGCGTTGCGCCCTTGCCGGCATGGTCGCCGAGTCGCGCCTCTCCGGCACGAGGACGTGGAACGAGCGCTCCGACGACCTCGACCTCGCGGTGCGCCTCGCGGTGCGCCGGGTCGGGGACTGCGAGCAGGTCCTGCCCTACCTCGAGCGGGCGCGGGACGAGGTCACCCGGGTTCTCGACTCCCACTGGCCGGCGGTCGCGGCCCTCGCCCGTCGATTGCTGCTCTCCGGTCGCATCGAGGGCGCGGTCGCCCGCGCCGAGCTGGAGCGGTGGATCCCTGCCGAGGTCCACTCCGCCGCGCGGTGACAGGCGGCCGCGGGCGGAACGGACACAGAGCGGGCGGTGTCCGCAACCCATGGGACGGGTGAACGGACGCGTTCGCTTCCGTTCGTGGGGAGGCTCGCTTCGCTCCTAGAGTGCCGCGGTGCGCTCCCCGAGCTCGTCGAGAAGCCGTTCGACCCCGGCGTGGAAGATCTGCTCGTCGGGCAGAAGGCTGAGCACCAGCCGTCCGGGCCGCTCGAAGTCGAACAGGTAGCCGGGTTGTACGGCGACACCCCGGTGCGCGAGCAGGGCGAGCACCAGCCGGTCCTCGTCGATGACCGACGGGAACCGCAGCACGGCACTCCAGCCGCCCCCGGGCGGGTCGACCGACAGTGCCGGCACCCGCCGTGCCAGAGCCCGCAGTCGGTCGAGGTTGGACCGGCATCGGACGCTGATCGCCGTGGCGACGGGAGCGGCCCTCGCGATCAGGTCGGCGGCGGCGTGCGCGACCGGCGTGGCGACCGAGAGGTAGGCGTCACAGACGTGGTCGAGTCCCTCGAGGGCGCACGCGACGTCGACATCGGGTCCCGAGACCACGATCCAGCCGAGCTTCACCTGGGGCAAGCCGAGCGACTTGGAGAAGCCGCCGAGGGTGAAGGTGAGGCACTCGCGGCTGGCCGCGAAGCTGGATGAGGCGCCGGGACCGCCGTCGAGCGGGAACGGCAGGAAGACCTCGTCGGCGATCAGGCTCCACCCGCGCTCGGCGCAGGTCCGGCCGAGCCACCCGGCATCGTCGGGGTGCACGAACGACCCAGTCGGGTTGTTGGGGTGGACGACGACCACCGCCCGGACCCGCGACGGGGCTGTGGACAGGGTTTCGCGCTCGATCCGCCAGCCCGCTTCCGGGTCGAGCCGATAGGGGACCACCCCGACCCCCTCGAGTCGGGTCAGGTGCTCGAGCAGGGGGTAGGACGGGGTCGGGACCAGGACCGCGTCGCCGGGGTCGGCGGTGAGCTTGAACAGCAGAGCATAGGCCTCGCTGGTGGAGGCGGTGAGCACGACCCGGTCGGGGTCGGGCTCGAGGCCCCATTTGCGGTAGGTGGAGGCGACCGCGCGCCGTGCCTCGAGAGGACCGCGGGGGTGGGGCGCGTAGCCGAGGCCGGCGGGCGAGGCGAGCGGCTCGAGCAGGCCGGTCGGGTAGGCAAGCCCGCACCGGGTCGGATTGGTGACGGTCAGGTCGCAGGTCGCCGGGCCGGTCGCGGAACGGGCCAGGGCAAGGGGGCTCGGCTCGAGCGAGACGGGGAGGCGGGACGATCGCCGGAAGACCACCGGACGGCCGCGCTCACCCGCCACGGTGGAGGACCGACGGCGGTCTGATGCCCGAGGAGGTGAAGCCGGTGAGCACACGCTGTGTGACGTCCGACCCGAAGGCCTTCTCGAACCGGACATCGAGCGCGCGGGCCCTGGCGCGGATCCTCACCGCGAGTGCTCTGGCGAGGGTCATCTGCGAGGGGTCGACCGACCAGGCCCTCCCGTGGCGGGTCGGGAAGCGGGACCGGGGTGCGGGGGAGGAGGCGGCGAACCCGAGGTGTGGCATCGAGGGTCTCCGCTGCGATCGTATCAGGGGCCCGGGTGAGCGAGTCCCGGGCGAAACCCAATCTTCTCATTTTTCGGGGAGGAACGGGACGCGGAGCCGGATTCGCTGTAGGATGGTGTGCGTGCGCGGACGCTCAGATACACTTGCTCGCGCGTAGGCCTGCGATCGGAGCGAGGAGTCCCGATTGCCCGTGCCGGCGTTGAGGGGTCCGCGGTTTCGGCTCGCGCTCGGTGGCGTGTGAGCCATGAGTGTGCCCCCGGGTCCCGGGTTGCGCCATGAAAGCTGTTCTCGGTCCCTGGCCGGCCATATCGGACGGCGACGGACCGGTCCGCAGGGAGCCCCGCGAGGGGCATCAGGAGGAAAGGGGTACGAGGTATGAGAAGGACGAAGATGATGTGGCTGGTGGTGGTGTCGGTGGTGGTGGTCGGACTGACCGTCGGCTGCGCCGCGCCGCCGGACGCCGAGCTGGCCAAGTCCGAGGCGGCACTGACCGCTGCGGAGCAGGCGGGGGCCGCGAGCTATGCACCGGACGCCTGGAACGAGGCGCGTGACGCGATGAGCGCCGCCAAGGCCGAGATCGCCACGCAGCAGGGCAAGTTCGCCCTGATCCGGTCCTACACAACCGCCAAGGAGCTGGTGGCGGCTGCCGAGACCAAGGCCGCCGCGGCCCAGGAGTCCGCGGTCGCCGGCAAGGCGGCTGCGAAGGCCGAGGCCGAGGCGGCGATGGCCGGCCTCGATGCCGCTCTCGAGACGGCCCGCGCCGACCTCGACGGCCTGTCCAAGTGCCGGCGCAAGCCCAAGGGCTTCGCGGCCGACCTCGAGCAGATGCAGGGCGTGCTGAGCGGGCTCGAGGCCCAGGCCGCCGAGGCCTCGAACCTGCTCGCGGCCGAGCAGTACCTGGAGGCCGGCTCGCTTGCGGCGTCGGTGCAGGGACAGGTGGAGACCTTCGGCTCCGACATCGCCTCCGCGAAGGCGAAGATTCGTTGCTGACCTGTCCGTCGCGTACAGGCCGGCCGGCGGGCTCCTCCCGCCGGCCGGTTTTTTTGCTCGTGGCCCTCGGCCTCTGCGCCGCGTGCAGCGGCGGGGGTGAGGCCCTCGACCCGGCGGCGGCCCGCCGCGCGGTCGAGCGTGCGCTGGTTGAGCTCCAGCCCGCCGCTCCGGGATCGGCGCGGGAGATCGAGCAGCTGCTTGCAATGGCGGACGCCGCCACCTCCCGGCTCGCGGCCCGACCGTGGTGGCCCCGACGGCGCCAGGAGGCCGTTGCCGCCTGGTGTCGGGTCACGGTGAGGGCCTCACGAGAGGTCCGTGACGCCCGCGCCGATGAAGCGACCCGGCGCGCGCGCTACCTCGAGGCCGCCCAGAGCGCCGAGAACCGGGTCGCCAGCGCACGCAGGAGCATGCTCAGGCCCGGGATGGGGCGCGCGGAGGCAGCGGCTGCCGCCCAGGCCGAATCGCAGCTGGCGCATGCGGGGCGGCTCGCCCGGGCGCGACGCTGGGACGAGGCGACCGCCGCTGCCGCGCGTGCCGAGGCCCTCGCCGCCGGTCCGATCGAGAGCTTCGAGGCGCGCGAGCGCCGCTTCTTCGACGAGCAGGAGCTTCGCGAGTGGCGACGGCTGGCCGACGCCACCGTCGAGGAATCGCGCCGGAGGGGCACCGTGGCGATCGTGGTGGACAAGTATCACCGCTGCCTGGTGGTGTACCGCAAGGGACTGCGCGCCGCGACCTTCACCGCCGAGCTGGGGGCGAACGGGCTCGAGCGCAAGGCCTTCTCCGGGGACCGCGCCACCCCCGAGGGCATGTACCGCGTCACCGTGAAGAAGCGTGGATCGGCGACCATCTTCTACAAGGCGCTCCTGATCGACTATCCGAACCGGGAGGACAGGGAGCGCTACCGGTCCCTCCGGCTCGAGGGTGCCGTTCCGAACGGGGCAGGCATCGGTGGTCTGATCGAGATCCACGGCGAAGGGGGCAATGGCCGTGACTGGACCGACGGATGTATCGCGCTGACGAACCAGGACATGGACACTCTCTACCCGATGGTCTCGGTGGGGACGCGAGTGACGATCGTCGGCCGCCTCTGAGCTCCGCGCGGCGCCGGCCCGAGATCGGGCTGCCGCCGCTGCCGCCCTCGGTCGTCCGCTCCGTCCGCCGGGTGCTCCGGTTGGCGCTGGTCCCCGCTGCCCTCGCGGCGGTGCTGGTCGTAGTGGTTGCCCTGTTCGCGCGTCCCTATCGCGCCTTCGACCTGCCCTCCTGGATCCCCTCAGATGCCGCCGCAGCTGCCGATCAGTCCGCGCAGCTCCAGCGACGCCTTGCCCGGTACGCGCCCCGTGGCGTGTGGGTCACGGTCGACAGCTACGCCAACCGGCTGAGGGTCATGAGGGGCGACGAGGTGCTGCGGGAAGCGTTGTGCTCCACCGGCAGCGGCGTCGTGCTCAAGGACCCGGTCGGCGAGCGGACCTGGATCTTCGACACCCCGGTCGGCGAGCGGCGGGTGATCGAGAAGCGCAAGGACCCGGTGTGGACGAAGCCGGACTGGGCGTTCATCGAGGAGGGTTTCGTCCCGCCGAAGGACTGGAGCCTGCGCCGGGACGACTTCTCGCTCGGCGCCTACGCTCTGTACCTCGGCGACGGGTACCTGATCCACGGCACGATCTTCCAGACTCTGTTGGGCCGGCCGGTGACCCACGGCTGCATCCGGCTCGGCGACGAGGACCTCGAGTATGTCTACCACACGGTTCCTTCCGGCGCTCGCGTGTATCTGTATTAGCCTCGCGGCGGGCGCGGCGCCGGAGCCGACCGCCGGCCTGCCGGCCAACGCCGCCGCACTCGCGCTCGAGGTGGAGCTCGCCCGGGGCCCCGGCCTTTATCTCCTGGTCGACACCGGACGGGAGGTGGTCGAGGTCAAGGCCCGCGGAATCGTGCTCGATCGTGTGACCCTGCGGCGGGCGGCGGTGCTCGTACCGGGGCCGTTGCTCGGCGGAGGACGACGACCGGACCTCGAGCTGCCCGCGGTGTGGCGGGTCGCCGAGCCGCCGGTCGACCTCGAGCGCAGGGTGGTGGCTCCGGAGACGCTCGAGCCCTACTCCGAGGAGGCCGCGCACTCCGAGCCGGCCTCGCCGACCGCGACGCCGACCCCGGTGTCCGGGGTCCGCCATGCCCGTTTCGGAGTGCTCACCGATGCCGGTTGGCGGGTCGAGATGGGACCCGGGGTCGCGGCGGCGGGCTTTCTCCACCGGCTTGGCGACGGTCTCAAACACCTCTGGTTCCGGATCGTGCGCTCCGACGACCCCCGGCCCCCGGTGCTCGCGCTCGACCTTGCGCCCGAGGGCGCCGACCGCCTGCACCATCTGATGCGCGAGGGCACGGCCCTGCTCGTGGTGCCGCCGCCGGGCGCGTAGTCTGCGCCTTCTTCCGGTCTGAGCGCTCACCGCCGCTCCCGGGCGGCGCGCCGCTCGGGACTCGAAGCCGGTGTAGCCAGGTGCGCCGGGTTCGGGTCACAATGCGGACGAAGCCGAACCGTGTGCGGCGCCCCCACGCGCGTGGGAGGCGGGGAGGAGAGCGATGGAGACCCTGGTGGTGGTCACCCAGTCGGGCGATTGGCCTCTCGATCTTCCCGGAGTCCGGGTGGTGACCGCCCGTGAGTACCTGACCGCGGCGGAGTTCAGCGCCATGCGCCACGCCAAGGTCTTCAACCTGTGCCGCCACTACCGGTACCAGGCGTTCGGCTACTACGTCTCGCTGCTCGCCGAAGCGCGGGGACACAAGCCGCTCCCGACCGTGCTGACGACGCAGGACCTGCGCTCCCAGAGCGTGATCCGGATCGCATCCGACGAGCTCGTCGACGATGTCCGCAGGAGCCTCGCCCCGATCCACTCCGACCGATTCGACCTCTGGATCTACTTCGGGCGGACCTTTGCGAAGCGCCACGAGCGTCTCGCGGCCGCGCTCTTCCGCGCCTTCCCGGCGCCGCTCCTACGGGCGTTCTTCGTGCGGGACGACGACGGCTGGGAGCTGCACAACGTCAACGCGATCTCGACCAGTGTGATCCCGGAGGACCACCGGGAGTTCGCATTCGAGTCGGCGCGGGCGTTCTTCACCCGCCGCCAGCGCCCGTCCCGGGCGAGCCGGCCGTCGCGGTTCGACCTGGCGATCCTCTACGACCCGAAGGACCCGACCTCACCCTCGGACCGCGACGCGATCGAGAAGTTCGTCGATGCCGCCGAGGAGCTCGACATCGACGCCGAGGTGATCGGCCGCGGCGACGGCGGCCGGCTGCTGGAGTTCGACGCTCTCTTCATGCGCGCGACCACCTCCGTCGACCACTTCACCTACCGGTTCGCCCGCCGCGCCGCCGCCGAGGGTCTGGTGGTGATCGACGACCCGGTGTCGATCCTGCGCTGCACCAACAAGGTCTACCTCGCCGAGCTGCTCACCCGTCACGGGGTCCCGACCCCACGGACGGTGATCGTCTCCCGAGACACGCGGGCGGGCTGGCCGCGATCGTCGGCCTGCCGTGCATCGTCAAGCAGCCCGACAGCTCGTCGTCGCTCGGGGTCTTCAAGGCCGACGATCAGGCGTCGCTGGACGCCCTGCTCGACCGGCTTCTCGCGAGCTCCGACCTGGTGATCGCCCAGGAGTTCGTGCCGACCGAGTTCGACTGGCGGATCGGCGTCCTCGACCGGCGACCGCTGTTCGCCGCCCGCTACTACATGGCCCCGAAGCACTGGCAGATCATCCGTCACGACGCACCCAGCGGACGAGGACGATTCGGCAAGTGGCAGACCCTTCCGGTCGAGGACGTCCCCCAGGCCGGGCTCGAGCTGGCGGTGAAGGCGGCCAACCTGATCGGCGACGGCTTCTACGGCGTCGACCTGAAGCAGGTCGGACGACCGCTGGCTGGTGATCGAGGTCAACGACAACCCGAATGTCGAGCGCGGGGTTGAAGACCAGGTGCTGAAGGACGAGCTCTACCGGCGCGTCATGGGGACCTTCCTGCGCCGCCTCGAGATCGTCACCGAGGGCCGCACGCCCCGTTGAGGGTGATACCACAGAGACACAGCGCGGGCCGTGCCCGCAACTCATGTGGCCGGTGAGCGGACCGGCTGGCCATCCGTTCGTGGTCCTGCGAGAGTCCGGGGTCGGGGGGGGCAGGCGGCCGGCCCGGGATACGGCGCCCGTTCGAGCTTGTGACTCACCGCGATCAGCCTGCTCGCCCAGTCGTCCTCGGCATGGCGATGACGACGGGCTCGCTCGGCTGCTCGCGGCGAGTTCGGGCTCGCGTCGCCGGTCCGGCCCCGCGTCGCCCCGACGCCGCCGCCCGCTCCCGGCAGCCCGTCCCCCGGATGGACGCGACGGTGTGGTCCCGAATCCGAGGCGACTCCGGTGCGGCCCCTCCCCCGGACAAGGGCCAGACTTCAGGGTGTGGCGGTGATTGTGGGGCCGGAGGAGACCCTTCGACTCCGCGGCCGAGGCGGGCCGCTCCGCTCAGGGTGACGGCTTGGGTGCGGCGCCGCGAGCACGGTAGTCCCCGGCACGCGAGCCGGTCTCTTCCCTTCCGTGTTTCTGTGGTATTCCGCGGCGGTCAGCTCACGATCAGGACCGCCCGTTGCCCGGAGCGACCGTAGCGCGCCATGCGGTCGAACTCGGATCTCGCGATCGGCATCGCCACGCAGTCGGAGATCGTCTCGTCCTCGCTGCCGTCGACGAACGGGTCATGCACGTAGATGAAGTCCTTCGAGAAGCCGGTGATCACGACCCAGTGGGGAAAACGCTCGCCGTAGATGCGCCACGAGCTGATCAGCACCACCGGAATACCGCCCGCGGAGAAGCGGACCTGGATCTCGTCGAAGCCCACCGCTCTCGAGTGGACCGGGATGCCCACCGCCTCGAGCTGGTCGAGATAGTCCTCTTCGACGACCCGCATCACTTCCTTCTTCCCGGGATCGCGCACGGATTCGACCAGAAAGGTGGCCCGGTCCTTGACGAACAGCTCGACCGAGAAGCCGCGGGCAGCGGCAGCGCCCGCCAGACCGTAGGGGCTGCAGCCGCCGTGCCCCGAAGCCATGTAGACGGTGGTGGACTCACGCCACAGGCGGAGCTCGAGCCGCCGGTCGAGCTCCAGATCGGAATCGAGGGCCTTCATCGCCATCATCAGGCAGGCCGGTCCGCAGGTGAAGTCGGTGGTCTGCTGGTAGTAGGGGACCCGCACCCGTTCGAGGTCGAGCTGGGGCGCGAGCGTGCGCTCGAAGCGCAGCGCCTGCATGTGGTCCTCGTAGTAGTCCTCGACCTCTTCGAACTGCTCGTAACCGGCCTTCTGAAACAGCGTCAGCGAGGCGTGGTTGTCCCGCCGGACCTCGGATCGCATCGACACGCAGCCGTGGTCGACCGCTTCGCGCTCGGAGGCCTCCAGCAGGGCCCTGCCGACCCCGCGACCGCGCAGCCGCTGGTCGACGGCGATCGAGTAGAGCCGGGCAAGGGCCGTGCCTCGGCTGAAGAGGGTGAGCGCGTAGGCGAGGATCTCGCCGGCCTCCTCGAAGACGAGAGTGACCGCGTGGGCTCTCGTCAGGAGGTAGCGGAAGCTGCGACGGCTGATCCGGTCGAGGGCGAAGCAGCGCTCTTCCAGGGCGACGAGTGCTTCGAGATCGTCGAGGGAGGCGTGGCGGATCATCGCGGACTCCTGGGCTCGGCGCGAGGCCGCCGAAGGCGCCAGTCTATCGCAGCCGCGTTCCGGGCGTGCAAGCGTGCCGCCGGCTCCCCCGCCGGGCGCCTGGGCTGCTTCGAGCGAGTGGCGAGGAGAGTCATGTTGAGATAGACTTCATCGAAGTGGGGAGCTGGTCATGCGCCGGTGCGTCCGGCGTCAGCGACCGGGAAGGGCTCGCTGGTGTCAGGATTGAAACCAGGCGGTGGCCGCCGAGGGTGGCCAGCCGCCAGTCCTGCGGTGTGGTACTGTGAGTTGATTGAAACCGAGACGGTCGTGAGCGCGGGGGGGTCGGGAGCGTTCAGTGGGTGACCTTGGCGATCGCGAAGCAACCCAGCCGGGCGGGGACGTTCGGGGGCCTGCTCGCGTGCTGGTGATCGACGACGACCCGCAAGTGCTTGCCCTGTTGGCGCGCGTCGCGCGCAATGCCGACTGCGAGGCGGTGAAAGCGGCGACGGCCACCGAGGCGCTGGCGAGCCTCTCATCCGATCGGTTCGACGTGGTGGTCTCCGACATCATGCTTCCGGACATGAACGGCCTCGATCTGCTGGTCGAGATCCGCGGCCACGATATCGACCTGCCGGTGATCTTCGTCACCGGCGCGCCCTCGGTCGACTCCGCCGTCATCGCCATCCAGCACGGCGCTTTTCGATACTTCACCAAGCCGTTCAATGCAGCCGAGGTCAGCGATGCGATCCGCCAGGCCGTCGGCCTGGGCCGGCTCGCTGCGATCAAGCGAAAGGCGCTCGAATCGCAAGGACTGAGCGAAGGAATCGTGGCCGACCTCGCCGGCACCGCGGCGCGTTTCGACCGCGCGCTCGAGAAGATCTGGCTCGCCTACCAGCCGATCATACGGCCCGATGGCTCGGTCTTCGGCTACGAGGCGCTGCTGCGCTGCGAGGATCCGGTCTTGAATCGACCGGGCCTCGTGTTCTCGGCCGCCGAGCAGCTCGGGCGGGTCGAGGAGGTGGGTCGGGTGGTTCGCGCTCGGGTTGCCGAGCGCTTCGTGGACGGTGACCCCCCGGCGTCGATCTTCGTCAATCTCCACCCGCGCGAGCTCTATGATCCGGATCTGGTGGCCCGACATGGAGTCCTGGTGCCGCACGCAGGTCGAATCGTGCTCGAGGTGACCGAGCGTGCCGCCCTCCACGGCGACCCGGTGGTTGCCACGAGGATCGCCGAGCTCCGCGCGATGGGTTTCCGAATCGCGATCGACGACCTCGGGGCCGGCTACGCGAGCCTGGCGAGCTTCGCCATGCTCCAGCCCGAGGTGGTGAAGATCGACATGTCGCTGGTCCACGGGATCGACAGCGAGTCGCTCAAATCCCGCCTGGTGCGCACGATCGTCGACCTGTGCCGGGACATGGGGATCCTCGTGGTGGCGGAGGGCGTCGAGACGGTCGAGCAACGCGACGCGGTGGTCGAGATCGGCTGCGACCTGCTCCAGGGCTTCCTCTTCGCGCGTCCGGGTCTGCCGTACCCCGAGGTCGCTAGCACGTCCCGTCTGCAACCGGGAACAGCAGAGTGACGGTCGTGCCGCGGCCGGCCTGACTGACAACCTCGACCCGACCGCCCGCGCGCACCACCGTGCCGTAGACCACCGCCAGCCCGAGCCCCGTCCCGATCCCCTTCGGCTTGGAGCTGACGAAAGGCTCGAAGAGATGGGCGAGGATCTCGTCGTCGATCCCACCGCCGGTGTCGCGGACCGAGATCGTCACCAGCTCCGAGGGCTCGCACGGGGGATCCCCGTCGGCCGGACGGCGTCCGGTCGTCAGCGTCAGTCGGCCTCCGGCCGTCATCGCCTCGCGGGCGTTGTCCACGAGGTTCGTCACGGTCTGCAGCAGCTCGGCCTGATCGCAGCAGATTCTGGGCAGGTCGGCGCTGAGCCGCGATTCGACGATCACGTTTCCGTCCTGCTCCGAAGCGATCTGCGCGGCAACCGTCCCGACCGCGAGGTTGACGTCCGCGGTCGCCGTGGCGGCGCCTCTGCGGCTCGAGAACGCGAGCAGCTTCGAGTTGAGCTCGGCGCCTCGCCGGGCCGCAAGCACGATCTGCTCGAGGTCGTCCCGGGAGGTCGCGTCGGTGATCGCCCCCCGGAGGAACTCGGTGTAGGTGAGGATCACCGACAGGAGGTTGTTGATGTCGTGGGCGATTCGGCCGGCGACCCGGGCGACCGCCTCGACGTCCTGTGATTCGGCCGTCCAGCTTCGGACCACGGTCCCGAGACCGGGGCCGGCGGCCTCGGGGCCGGTGCCCGCGCGTTCGCGGTCCTGGTTCGGGTCGTGATCCATGCAGTGCTCCCGTGTCGTCGAACCGGTGCCGGACCGGTCCTCTCGGGGCTCGATGCGGGCCAGCTTCTGATCTGAGATCGAATATACTCCACCCTGAGGCAGGTGTGGCCACCGCATGGACGTGGCGAAGAGGAGGAGCTTGACCGATGACGGATCGGGACGCCCAGTCCGCACCCCAGCAGCTCAGCACAGAGCGCGATCACCATCCGCAGTACGTCCGGACCGAGCGGGTCAGGGTGAGGATGCGCCTGGCAACCGGGACGCACTGCATCGGCGACATCCACGTCAGCTGGCCGGACGGCCGGGTGTCGGACGTCCTCAACGACGAGCGCACCTTCATCCCGGTCACCGACGTGGTCATGGAAGGGGACAGCACGACCTACGCTTTCCTCACCCTGGCCAAGACCGCGATCGCGATGGTCTACGAGATCAAGCGCGAGCGCGGCGCGGGTTAGATCCACCCCCTGCGGCGAAAGAAGGCCAGCATCGCGGCCGCCACCGCCAGCATGACTCCGAGAGCAAAGGGATAACCCCAGCGCCACCCGAGCTCGGGCATGTTCCAGGGGCTCGCCGCGGGGTCGAAGTTCATTCCGTAGAGCCCGGCGACGAACGAAAGCGGAATGAAGATCGTGGCGATGATGGTCAGCACCTTCATCACCTCGTTCATCCGGTTCGACACGCTGGACAGGTACAGATCGACCAGACTCGCAGCCATCTCGCGGTAGGTCTCGACGATGTCGATCACCGAGTGGACGTGGTCTGCGACGTCGCGGAGGAAGACCCGCGTCTCGTCGGCCACGAGCGCCGAGTCTCCCCTGAGGAGGTTGCCGAGGGCGTCGCGGAGCGGCCACACCGACCGTCGCAGCAGCAGGAGATCGCGCTTGAGCTCGTGGAGGTCGTTGAGGTCGTCCTTGGTCGGCTCGTCGAGCAGCGAGGCCTCGATCGACTCCATCCGCTCGCCGACCCGGTCGAGAACGGGAAAGAAATGATCCACCATCGTGTCGACCAAGGCGTAGGCGAGGTAGTCTGCGCGACCGTTCCGGATTCTCCGGCCGAGACCGGTGCGGAGACGATGCCGGACCGGCTCGAAGACGTCGCTGGAGTGTTCGCGGACCGACAGCAGGAGCCCCTCCTGGATGACGAGGCTGACCTGTTCCTTGCTCATCCCGCGGCCGTCGCTGTCGCACTGCACCAGGTCGACGACGACATAGAGGCTGGAGCCGTAGTCGTCGACCTTGGGCCGTTGGCCGACGTTGACCACGTCCTCCAGGGCCAGTGGATGGACCTCGAGCCGTGCGCCCAGGTCGGCGATGACGCCAACGTCGTGGCCGACCACGTCGACCCAGCACATCTCCTCCTCCGGCACCTCCTCGAGCCCGGCGGGGGAGAGCAGGTCCACCTCGAGCAGGCGTTCGCCGTCGTAGCGGACCATGAACATCCGGGCCGGGCCGGCGGCTTCCGGTCGAGCATGGAGGGTCCCAGGAGAGGTGCCGGGCGGCGGTCCGGGGAACGGGCGCATCAGGTAGCGGATCGAGCCTCGTGCGGCCCGTGTGACGTTCTTGACCGCGGTGCTCGCGGCGGCGACGGCGGTGCGGCGCATCACCAACCTCCATTCGGCGGGGTGTCTCCATTGTAGGCGGTCGGTCAGGTACGCCGCGAGCTATGATGGCCCAATGGAACCCGCAACCAGCACGGACACCTGCAGCGTCTGCGGCCGTGCCTTCGACCAGCACGAGCTGGTCCCGGCGGAGCTCGTTCGTCCCTCGCTCGCCCACATCATCCGCCGCGAGCTGCCCTCGTGGTCAGGGTCCGACCGGATCTGCCTCGACGACCTCCACCGGATGCGCTCGACCCTGGTCGAGGAGATGCTGGAGTCGGAGCGGGGCGAGCTCAGCGACCTCGACGCCGAGGTGATCGCCGCGATGCGGGAGCAGGAGATCCTCTCCCAGAACGTCAACGCGGAGTTCGAGCATCAGTTGACGCTCGGGGAGCGGATCGCTGATCGAGTTGCGACGTTCGGCGGCAGCTGGACCTTCATTCTCACCTTCGGCGGGATTCTCGTGGTGTGGATCGCGCTGAACTCGGTCCAGCTGCTGCGGCGGCCGTTCGACCCCTACCCTTACATCTTGCTCAACCTGGTCCTGTCGACCCTGGCCGCCCTCCAGGCGCCGGTGATCATGATGAGCCAGAACCGGCAGGAGTCGAAGGACCGTCTGCGGGGCGAGAACGAGTACCGGATCAACCTCAAGGCGGAGCTCGAGATCCGCCTGCTCAGTGCCCGCCTCGACCAGCTCATGACCCGGCAATGGCAGCGCCTGCTCGAGATCCAGCAAATCCAGATGGAGCTGATGGAGGAGATCGCCAGCCACCGGCGCACGGTCGAGGACGAGGAGGGCGAGGGGGCAGGGCGAGAGTGACCGAGCTCGAACCAGAGCCTGGACGCGGGCGGATCTCCAGTCGGCTGGGACCCGCCGAGCGGTTCCTCCCTTTGCTCGGAGCGGCGCTGTTCGCGGTTGCGCTGTGGGTGCTGCACCGCGAGCTCGCCCACCTCCGCGCCCGCGACGTCCTCGACCAGCTGCGTGCGATGCCTGCTTCCGCGCTGCTCGCGGCGCTCGGCCTGACTGCGTTCAGCTACCTGGTGCTGACCGCCTACGACACCCTGGGCGCGTACTACGTGCGCGTGCGGGTTCCCTACCGGCGTTCGGCGCTCGCGTCCTTTCTCGGCTACGCCTTCACCAATACGATGGGCATGAGCGGGATCGCCGGCGCGACCATCCGGGTGCGGCTGTACTCGACCTGGGGCCTGTCGGCGATCGAGATCGCGAGCCTGGTCGGGTTGATCGGATTCACCTTCTGGCTCGGCCTGCTGGCGCTCGGAGGGGTCGTCTTTCTGCTCGTCGGCGGACAGGTGCCGGCGGGGATGCACCTGCCCATGGCCTCACTGCGTCCGGTCGGGGTCATCTTTCTCGTCCTCGTTGCCGGGTACGTTGTCGCCTGCGCGGTGATGCGCAGGCCGGTGCGTTTCGGGCGATGGGAGCTGCGGGCGCCGACGGTCGGGCTGGCGCTGACCCAGATCGCCGTCTCGTCACTCGACTGGGCGGCGTCGGCCGCGGTGCTGTGGGTCCTCCTGCCAGACCAGGCTGCGGTCGGTCCGCTGCACTTTCTCGCCGTGTACCTGCTGGCGCAGGCGGCCGGGCTGTTGAGCCAGGTCCCGGGCGGTCTCGGGGTGTTCGAGACGGTCATCGTGATTCTCCTCCCGGGCGCGACCACAGGCGGCGGCGCCGGGTTGGCCGCGTTGCTCGCCTACCGGCTGATCTACTACCTGCTGCCCTTCGTGCTTTCAGTGGCGGCGCTGGGCGCCTGGGAGCTGCGGGCGAAGTACCGTCACGTCGAGTGGGTTGCGCGGGGGGTTGCCGGGGCGCTTTCCGCGGTGGCGCCACACCTCCTGGGGGGCGCGACCTTTCTTGCCGGCGCGGTCCTGCTGGTGTCGGGGGCCACTCCCGCCGTCCCGGCACGCCTCCGTCTCGCGAGCGACCTGCTGCCCCTGCCGGTGCTCGAGCTGTCCCACTTTCTGGGCAGCCTGGTCGGGCTCGGGCTGCTCCTGCTCGCCCGCGGGCTGTGGCGCCGGCTGGCCGTGGCGTGGGCGCCGACCCTGACCCTCCTCGCCGTCGGCTCTGCGCTGTCGTTGGTCAAGGGGCTCGACTGGGAGGAAGCCGCCGTGCTGGCGCTGCTGGCCGGAATCATGGCACCCGCCCGGCGCGCCTTCTATCGCCGGACCCGATTGAGCGCGGAACCCATGTCACCCGGGTGGCTGGCCGCGGTGGCCATGGTCCTGGCCGGTGCGACCTGGCTCGGCCTGTTCGCCTTCCGCCACGTCGACTACTCGGCCGAGCTGTGGTGGCGCTTCGCCTTCGATGCCGACGCTCCCCGATTCCTGCGCGCCAGTGTCGGGCTCGCGGTTGCCGCCGCGGCGGTCGGGATCTGGCGTCTGCTCGGGCCGGCGGCCCCCGACGACCACCCGCCGTCTCCGGACGAGCTCACCCGCGTACGGGCCGCTGTGACCGCCTCGCCGCGCGCGTCGGCGCACCTCGCGCTGCTCGGCGACAAGCGGTTCCTGCTCTCGGACTCGGGGAACTCGTTCGTGATGTACGGCGTGTCCGGGCGAAGCTGGGTGGCGATGGGTGACCCGGTCGGTCCGCAGGCAGAGCAGGACGATCTTGCCTGGCGATTCCACACCCTGGCCGACCGCCACGGCGGCTGGACCGTGTTCTACGAGGTCGGTCCCGACACGCTGCCGCTGTACCTCGAGCTCGGCCTGACCCCGCTCAAGATCGGCGAGGAGGCGGTGGTCGACCTGACCGGCTTCTCGCTCGAGGGCAGCGCGCGAAAGGGCCTTCGCCACACGCTCAACAAGCTCGAACGGGAGGGCTGCGAGTTCGAGGTCGTCGGCAGCTCCGCGGTGCCCGGGCTCGTGCCCGAGCTGCGGCAGGTATCCGACCTCTGGCTGACTGGCAAGGCGACGCGGGAGAAGGGCTTCTCGCTCGGGCGCTTCGATGAGGCCTACCTCAACCAGGCGCCAGTCGCGGTGATTCGCAGGGCGGGGCGGGTCGAGGCCTTCGCCAACATCTGGCCGGGCGCGGCCGGAGGCGAGCTCTCGGTCGACCTGATGCGCCATCGTCCCGATGCGCCGGGCGGGGTCATGGACTTTCTCTTCATCAGCCTCATGCGCTGGGGGTGCGAGAGCGGCTGGAGCAGCTTCTCACTCGGGATGGCGCCGTTCGCCGGGCTCGAGGGCGGACCGCTGGCGACCTCGTGGAGCCGGGTCGGGTCGGCGCTGTATCGCTGGGGCGAGCACTTCTACAGCTTCGAGGGCCTGCGGCGGTACAAGGACAAGTTCGATCCGCGGTGGGAGCCGCGGTATCTGGTCTGCCCCGGCGGCCGAGCGTTGCCCGGGGTGCTCGCCGATCTCGCGAGGTTGATCTCGGGCGGTGTGTTGGGGGTGGTGGCGCGGTAGACGACACCTGCCGGAACCGGTTGGATACGCGAACCTACCAGGTCGCCGGGTTCACCCGATGACGATCGTGACGAGAGGAGCGACGCATGGCACGAACAGAGGACCTCCGGCGCTATCGGGAGAACCTGAACGCCGAGCGGGATGCGGCGGACCTCTACGAGCGCCTCGCTGCGGCGGAGCCGAGCCCGCGGCTGGCCGAGGTCTATCGGCGGCTGGCCGCCACCGAGCGCCGCCACGCCGACGAGTGGGTGAGGCGGCTCGAGGCTGCCGGGAGCAAGGTGCTGCCCCACCGGTCGAGCTGGCGGACGCGGGCCTACGGGTGGTTGGCGGGGCGGTTCGGACCCGGGTTGGTGATTCCCAGTCTTGCCGCGGTCGAACGACGGGCGGCGGGCGGCTACGACGGCCAGGCCGAGGCGGAGGCGGCCGGGATGCCGGCGGACGAGCGTTCCCACGCCAGGGTGTTCAGCGCCTTGGCGGGACGATCGCCACGAGGCCTGGAGGGCAGTGCGGTGGCGCGCTACGAGGGTCGTCACCGCTCGATGGGCGGCAACGCGCTGCGTGCGGCCGTGCTCGGTGGAAACGACGGCCTGGTGTCGAACCTGAGCCTCGTAATGGGCGTGGCCGGAGCCGAGATGCAGGGTCCCGCCGTCCTGGTGACCGGCCTCGCCGGTCTGCTCGCCGGGGCGCTGTCGATGGCCCTCGGTGAGTGGCTCTCGGTGCAGAGCTCGCGCGAGCTCTTCCAGCACCAGATCGGCATCGAACGCCATGAGCTCGAGGAGTTCCCCGACGAGGAGCAGGAGGAGCTCGCCCTCATCTACCAGGCCAAGGGCATGGCTGCTGATGAGGCCTCGGCCCTCGCCGCGCGGTTGCTCTCCAACGACGCGACCGCCCTCGACACCCTGGCCCGCGAGGAGCTCGGGATCGACCCGGAGGAGCTGGGTGGCTCGGCGTGGGTGGCGGCGCTGACCTCGTTCGGGCTCTTCGCGGTTGGCGCGATCATCCCGGTGCTGCCCTTCTTTCTCGTCAGCGGCCTGGCCGGTGTGATGTGGAGCGCAGCACTGAGCGCGTTCGGCCTGTTCGCCATCGGCGCCGGGATGACCCTGGTGACCGGACGCAGCGCGCTCGCGTCGGGTCTGCGCCAGGTCGCTTTCGGACTCGGTGCGGCGGCGATCACCTTCACCATCGGCCGCCTGATCGGCGTCAGCCTCGCCGGTTGAAAAAGAAGAGGCCCGGGCGAACGCCCGGGCCCTTTCGATTCGCTGCGCGAATCGAAGCGGATCGGGATCAGTACATTCCGCCCATGTCGCCCATGCCGCCGCCGGGCATCGCAGGCTCCTTCTTGTCCTCGGGAATCTCGCACACCAACGCCTCGGTGGTGAGCAGGAGGCCGGCGATCGAGGCCGCGTTCTGGAGCGCGTTCCTGGTCACCTTGGCGGGGTCGATGACGCCGGCCTTGACCAGGTCGGTCATCTCCATGGTCTGTGCGTTGTAGCCGATGTTGCCCTTGGCGGCGCGGATCTCGCGCACGATCACCGCGGCCTCGTCGAGGCCGGCGTTGAAGATGATCTGGCGAGTCGGCTCCTCGAGGGCGCGGAGCAGGATGCGGGCGCCGGTGGCGACGTCGCCGGTGGACTCGCCGACGACCTTCTCCACCGCCTTCATGGCCCGGAGCAGTGCGACGCCGCCGCCCGGGACGATGCCCTCTTCGACCGCCGCCTTGGTGGCGTGCAGCGCGTCCTCGACGCGGGCCTTCTTCTCCTTCATCTCGGTCTCGGTGGCCGCGCCGACCTTGATCTGGGCCACGCCGCCGACCAGCTTGGCGAGGCGCTCCTGGAGCTTCTCGCGGTCGTAGTCGGAGGTGGTGTCCTCGATCTGGTTCTTGATCTGGTTGACCCGGCCGAGCACCGCCTCCTGCTTCTTGGGGTCGTCGTCGTCGACCACGATCGTGGTGTCGTCCTTGGTCACCATGATCTTCTTGGCGGTGCCGAGGTCGTCCCAGGTCACGTTCTCGAGCTTGATGCCGAGGTCCTCGGAGATCATCTTGCCGCCGGTCAGGATCGCGATGTCCTCGAGCATGGCCTTGCGGCGGTCACCGAAGCCCGGCGCCTTGACCGCGGAGACCTGGAGGGTGCCGCGCAGCTTGTTGACCACCAGGGTGGCGAGAGCCTCGCCCTCGATGTCCTCGGCGACGATCAGGAGCGGCTTGCCCTGCTGGGCGGTCTTCTCGAGAATCGGCAGCAGGTCCTTCATCGACGAGATCTTCTTCTCGAAGATGAGGATCTTGGCGTTCTCGAGCACCACTTCCATGCGCTCGGCGTCGGTGACGAAGTACGGCGACAGGTAGCCGCGGTCGAACTGCATGCCCTCGACCACCTCGAGCGTGGTGTCGAGACCCTTGGCCTCTTCGACCGTGATCACGCCGTCCTTGCCGACCTTCTCCATCGCCTCCTTGATGATCGAGCCGATCTCGGAGTCCTGGTTGGCGGAGATGGTGCCGACATGGGCGATCGCCTCGCCCTCGACCGGCTTGGCGAGGTCCTTGATGAACTCGACCGCGGCGCGGGTCGCGAGATCGATGCCGCGCTTGAGCTCCATCGGATTGGCGCCGGCGGTGACGTTCTTGATGCCCTCGCGGTAGATGGCCTGGGCGAGCACGGTGGCGGTGGTGGTGCCGTCGCCGGCGACGTCGGAGGTCTTCGAGGCGACCTCGCGCACCATCTGGGCGCCCATGTTCTCGAGCTTGTCCGGGAGCTCGATCTCCTTGGCCACGGTCACGCCGTCCTTGGTGATGGTCGGCGAACCGAACTTCTTCTCGAGAATGACGTTGCGGCCCTTGGGGCCGAGCGTCACCTTGACCGCGTTGGCGAGCTTGTTGACGCCGGCGAGGACCTTCGCTCGTGCGTCCTCGGAGTAGACGATCTGCTTTCCGGCCATGATGCCCTCCCTACTTCTGGACGATCGCGAGGATCTCGTCCTCGCGCACGATGGTGTACTCGTCGTCGTCGATCTTGATGTCCTGCCCGGTGTACTTGCCGATCAGGACGCGGTCGCCGGCCTTGACCGTCATCGGCAGGCGCTTTCCGTGCTCGTCGAACTTGCCGTCGCCGACCGAGACGACCTCGGCCTCCTGCGGCTTCTCCTTGGCGGTATCCGGGATGATGATGCCGCCGCGGATCTGCTCCTGAAGCTCGATGCGCTTGAGAAGGACCCGATCGTACAGTGGCTTCACTTGCATCTCACGATCTCCTTTCGGGTTATCGGTTGTTTTTGGCACTCGGACCAGGCGAGTGCGAGGTCGAATATATTCGTTTTCGGAGCGCCTGTCAAGGGTTCTTTTCCAAGGTCTGATGATTCAGGACTCAGATCTTGGATGGGGGTGTGAAAGGGCGCTCCGGGCACTGCCGGGGCTTGGGGACAAGGGTCCGAGGTGCTGTACACTTCGCCGGTGCAGCGTCCGGGAATCCATCGTCGGGTTCGGCTGGTGCGGACCGCAGCAGCTTTCTTGCTCGCGACGGGTTTCGGCATCGCCCCGGTCCCGGCTGCGGATCCCGAAGCCGCTCGCGGCAGTGGCGGGGCCGTCGCCAGCGCCGCACCGGCTGCGACCGAGGCCGGTCTCGAGATCCTGCGGGCGGGAGGCAACGCGGTCGACGCCGCGGTCGCCGTCGCGCTCGCCCTGGCGGTCGTCCATCCGCAGGCCGGCAACCTGGGCGGCGGGGGGTTCGCGGTCGTCAAGCTCGGCGACCGTGTGACCACCCTCGACTTTCGCGAGACCGCTCCGGCCGGAGCCCGGGAGGACATGTTCCTCGATGACAGGGGGCGGCCGGTCCGCGAACGCTCGCTGGTCGGTCCCCTCGCCGCCGGAGTTCCCGGCGCACCAGCGGGCCTCTATGAGCTCCACCGAGCCTACGGGCGGCTGGAGTGGCGCCTGGTGGTCGAACCGGCACGGCGGCTGGCGGCTGATGGCTTCGTGGTCACCCGACGGCTGGCCGAGGAGCTCGAAGAAGGCCGCGACCTCCTGGAGCGGTTCCCCGAAACAGCCGCGGTCTGGCTTCCGGAGGGTCTGACCCCGGCCCCCGGTTCGGTGATGACCCTGCCGGACCTTGCGGCGACCCTTTCCGCTTATGCCGAGCGCGGGCCGGAGGCGATCACCAACGGTCCGGCGGCGGCAGCGGCCGAGGCCGTCGTCCGCCGCTACGGCGGCGTTCTGAGGGCGCCCGATCTGGCCGCGTACCGTCCGGTGTGGCGGGACCCGGTGCGGTTCGAAGCGTTCGGCTGGCAGGTCGCCGCGATGGACTTGCCGTCGTCGGGCGGCATCATCCTCGGACAGACTTTCGGGCTTCTCGAGCGACTGCAGTGGGTCCGCCGCCCGCGTTTCGGCGCCGACCGCGCACATCTGCTCGCCGAGTCGCTGAGGCGGGCCTACGCCGACCGGATCCTGCTCGGGGACCCCGCGACCGCCCGTGCGGCCGCCTCCGAGCTGCTGGCTCCGGTGTGGCTCGATCGACGCGCCCGGGAGATCTCGCCCCGGCAGGCGACCCGATCGGCTCGGGTGCGGCCGTGGCCGGGAAGCGGCGTCCCCTCGGAGCGCAGCGAGACCACGCACCTCTCCGTGGTCGACTTCGGCGGCGGCGCCGTCAGCCTGACCACAACCATCAACGGGCTGTTCGGCTGCGGCCTGCTGGTGCCCGGGGTCGGCTACCTGCTCAACAACGAGATGGACGACTTCGCCGCCGCGCCGGGGCAGCCGAACCAGTTCGGGCTGGTCCAGGGCGTCGCCAACGCCGTTTCCCCGGGCAAGAGGATGCTCTCGTCAATGGCACCCACCGTCGCCTGGCGCGGCGGTGAGGTGGTCGCGCTCGGCTCTCCGGGGGGCTCGCGGATTCCGACCGCCACCGCCCAGGTGATGCTCAACCTGGTCGCGGACGGCGACCCGCTCCAGGCGGCCGTGAACCGGCCGCGCATCCATCATCAGTGGCTGCCGGACCGGATCGTGTGCGAGGACGACGCCCTCGCCCCGGAGACCAGGGCGGAGCTCGAGCGCCGCGGGCACGAGGTCACCCTCCGCGCCACCATCGGCGAGGTGCATGCCGTCCGGAGTGCCGCGGACGGCTCGGTCGAAGCCGCCGCCGATCCTCGCGGTCCCGGCGCCGCCGGAGTGGTCCTCAAGGGCGCCGGGTGAAGCTGCTCGACGAGCTCGACCGGGAGCACGAGCTGATCGACAGGGTCGCCGGCTCGATGCTCGCGTGGTCCCGGGTCGAGCAGGCTCCGGCCGCCGAGCTCGACGGGTACCTGCGGTTCTTCCGGGTCTTCGTGCGTGGGTACCATCACCTGCGCGAGGAAGAGATCCTGTTCACGACCCTGGTCGAGCAGGCGGAGGTGCCGGGAGACCGCGGACCGCTTGCGATCCTCGAGCGTGAGCACCGCGATCTCGAACGGCTCCTCCAGGCGGTCGAGGCGGCCCGGCCCGCGGAACGGGCCGCTGTGGTGCGGGCTCTGGTCCATCACGTCTGGGAGCACCTCGACAAGGAGCGCTCAGTGCTGCTGCCGGAGGCGAGGAAGAGGCTCCAGCGGTCGGCGATCCGACAGCTCGACGGACCTGATCCGGGCCCCGAGCAGGTGCTCGCGAGGTCGACAGGAGAGGCCCTGGTCGCCGCCCGCCGCCCGGCCGACGACCTCGAGATCGTACGCGGCGACGGCTGCATCTGCTGCGCGGCTTTCGCGACCGAGTGCCACGGAATCGAGGCCGAGTGGTGGTCCGATCACGAGTGGCGCCATTACCGCTCCCTCGACGAGGGGTGATGATCCGCCGAGCGGCGGCCCGGTGGGGTTGGGCCCGACCCGCAGCAGCGCGGCAAACCGCCCTTCGATGGATCGTACCGATGCGCTCCGCGCATCGGATGCACCCGCTCACTTCACGGCGCTGACAGAACAGCGGCCTGGAACGAGCGGGTGACGAGCACGACGCCGATCAGCGCGAGCGCCAGCGAAACCGCCCTCCGAAAGGTGGTTTCCTCGAGCTCGAGGTGGGTGCGGTGGCCGAGCCATCCGCCGGCCAGCACCGCAGGCAGCACCAGAGCGGCCGAGACCAGCCGGGGAGCGGTCAACAGCCCCGCCGCCCAGTAGCTGGGAAGGCGCACCGCGGTGACCAGGAGGAAGACGGCCATCAGGGTGTCCCGGAACTCGCTCTTGGCGAGGCCGCGGAGCTGGAAGTAGACCACCAGCGGCGGGCCCCCGGTTCCGAACAGGCCCGAAAGAACCCCCGACAGCAGACCGACCGCCGGCGCGACGGCCCCCGGCGCCCGGCCGCCCCGTCCCGCTGGAAGAGCCAGGAACGCGATGCCCACTACCACCAGCACCAGGCCCAGGACTGCGAGCAGGACATCCGAGTCGACCCGGCTGAGCAGCCAGGTGCCGAGCGGGACCCCGGCGACGATGCCGAGTCCCACCACTGTCACGCCGCGCCAGCGGATTCTGCGCCGCCCGGCGGCGACAATGGCGAGCTCGACCGGGAGATTGACCAGCAGCAGCAGAACGACCACGTCGCGCAGGTCCGGCACCACCAGGGCGAGTGCCCCGACCGCGATCAGACCCGCGCCGAACCCGAGCAGGACGTAGATCGCCTGGGCAAGTGCGAGCACCACCGCGACCACGGCGAGCTGCGGCCAGGACGTGAAGGTGGAGACCGCGAGCACGCGGTGAGTCTACACGGACGATGCCAGCGGGGCGCCGCCGCGGCGCCCCGCTGGCATCGTGCGAGCGCAGGGCGGAGCCGGACCGGGCTTTCCGGAGACTCCTCGGCAGCCGGCGGGCACGGGTATCCTGAAGCGGTGGGACGGTATCTCGTCGCCGGGTGCGGCTACGTCGGGCGCGAGCTCGCGCTGCGGCTGGCGGCCGCCGGGCACGAGGTGTGGGGCCTGAAGCGCCGGCCCGAGGGTTTGCCGGAGGGCGTGCGGGCCTTTGCGGCCGACCTCACGGCACCGGCGACCCTCGCCGAGCTGCCGACCCGGCTCGACGGGGCGGTCTACGCCGCCTCGGCCGATGCCTTCGAGCCGGAAGCCTACCGGCGCGCCTACCTCGAGGGTCCCCTTGCTCTCGCCGCTTCGCTCGTTCGAAGGTCCCCCGAGTGCCGCCTGGTCCTGGTCTCCTCCACCGGCGTCTACGGCCGGTCGGACGGCGGGTGGGTGGACGAAGAGACGCCGCCCGAGCCGAGCGGGTTTTCGGGGCGGATCATGGTCCAGGGGGAGTCGGCCGCGCTCGACGGACCGCTGTCGACGGTGGTGGTCCGGTTGGGTGGGATTTACGGACCTGGCCGCGCGCTGTTCGTCGACTCTCTGCGGCGGGGCGAGGCGCGGCGGGAGCCCGGTCCGCCCCGCTTCCTGAACCTGATCCACCGCGCCGACTGCGCCGGGATCCTGGACCACCTGCTCCACCTCGCGAGCCCGGCGCCGCTGTACCTGGGGGTCGACTGCGAGCCGATTGCCCGGGATGAGCTGCTCGCGTGGTTGGCGCTTCGGCTCGGCGTGGCCGTACCTCCTGTGGCCGAGCCCGCAACGGGAGCGCGCCGGGGCCGCGGCAACAAGCGGTGCTCGAACGCCCGCGTGCTCGCGGCGGGCTACCGCTTCCACGCCCCGGACTTTCGCCGAGGCTACTCCGGGCTGCCCGAGGTGGAATAGGCCACCGGCGGGGGGGGTTCGACTCGGCGGCCCGAGTCCGTCCCGTCCGCCGCCTCGATTCCCGGTAGAATCCACCCGGAACGCCGACACTGGGAGCGGGCTCGAGGACCGAGAAAGTGATGTCGAAGGACGCGCTGAACGCCATCGTGAGCGGCCGGATCGAGGTCGCGCCGGGGTTGATCATCCTGCGCGTGGTTCCCGACGGTTGGCCGCTGCCCGACTTCGAGCCGGGCCAGTTCGGCGTGCTCGGACTGCCCACATCGGCGCCCCGCTGTCCGCTCTCCGACCCCGAGGAGCAGCCTGCAGCGCCGTCCGGCCGGCTGATCCGGCGGGCCTACTCGATCGCCTCCTCGTCCCGGGAGCGCGAGTTCGTCGAGTTCTACATCACCCTCGTGCAGTCCGGCTCCCTCACTCCGAGGCTCTTCGCCCTGGCAGCGGGCGACCGGCTGTGGTTGGGCCCCAAGATCACGGGGCTGTTCACCCTCGAGGAGGTCCCCGCCGACCGCGACGTGGTGCTGGTGGCGACCGGGACCGGGCTGGCTCCGTACATGAGCATGCTGCGCACCGCCCTGCCGGGCGCCGGCGCCCGACGCTGGGCGGTGCTGCTGGGAGCGCGCCACTCCTGGGACCTCGGCTACCACGCCGAGCTGGTGACCATGCAGCGCCTCAGCCCGCGCTTCGACTACGTGCCGACCATCAGCCGGCCCAACGAGGAGCCGGTGCCGTGGGGCGGCCGCACGGGTCACGTCTCGGATCTGTGGCTCGACGGCGCTCTCGAGGCCGTCTGGGGTCGCCGACCGGCCCCGGCCGACACCCACGTCTTTCTCTGCGGCAACCCGGCGATGGTCGACGACATGGTCGCGATTCTCGAGCACGAGGGCTTCTCGGAGCACACCCGCGCGAGCCCCGGCACGGTCCACGTGGAGCGCTACTGGTAGGGCGGATCGCACCATCCGGCACCCGCGGGCCCGCCGGGTCGTCTACCCTGTGTCCGTGGTGCGCGAGCACTGGCTGAATGCCGACTTCGACCTCTCCCTCAGGCCGCGGTGGCCCGGCCTCGATCCGGCCCGCAGGCGGCAGGTTCGTCAGCTCGAGTGGCACGCCCTCGGACTCGCCGGGCCGGGGGACAGCGTGCGGCTGCACCTCCACCCGGGCGACGAGCTGCTGGAGCTGCTCGCGCGGGCGGGTTTCGAGGCGCCGCCGATCACGCTCGCACCTCGAGTGAGGGTCGACGCCGAGCTCGAGCCGTTCGGCTGGAACCACGAGGCGGCCGAGCTGGCGCGCGGTACTCTCCGGCCCGGCACCCACCCGCCGCTCGACGCGGTCCGGCGGGTCAACGCGCGCTCGTTCGGCGCCGCCCTCGAGCGAGAGCTCGGCGACGGCCGGTGGTGGCTGGCGAAGTGCCGCTCGGTCGCGGAGCTCGCCAGGGCGCTCGCCGGCGTCCGCGATCGGCCGGGCGGCTGGGTCGTCAAGGCCGAGCACGCCAATGCCGGCCTCGGCAACCGCCGGCTGGTCTCACGCGAGCTCGGGCAGGCCGACCGTCGCTGGGCCGAGAGAGTCCTCGGGGAGGACGACAGGCTCCACGTCGAGCCATGGGTCCGCCGTCGGCTGGACCTGTCGGCGGTGTTCTCGGTCGGATCGCAGGGCGAGGTGGAGGAGGTCGCGGTCCACGAGGTGGTGACGACCAGCGCGGGGGCCTTCCTCGGGGCGCTGTTCGCCGACCCGACGAGCGACGGGTCGCAGCGGTGGGTCGACCAGATGGCCGGCGCGGCGAGGCGGGTCGCCGGCGCCCTGGTGGGCGCCGGCTACTGGGGACCGGCCTGCATCGACGGTTTCGTGTGGGACGACCGTGGGCATGCCCGTCTCCGGGTGCTCGCTGATCTCAACGCGCGTCGCCACATCTCCGCGGGCGGCAGGGCGCTCGGGCTGAAGCTGGCCCCGGAGGCCGTGGCCCTGTGGCGGTTCTACCCCGCCCGCAGGCTGCGCCAGCTCGTGGCCTTGGCGGACCTGATGGCGGCGCTCGAGAACGACGCCTTCGACCCCCGGCGGCGAACGGGTGCGCTGCCGACCTCGCCGCTGTGGGTGGAGCGCGACGGTCGCCGTCGTCGCACCGGCAAGCTGGCGATGCTGCTGCTCGGAAGCTCCCGCGAGGAGGTGCTCGCGATCGACCGGCGGGTCCGGCTGAGGCTCGAACGGTGACCGTTCGAGTGATCGCGATCGCGGGCCCGACCGCGACCGGCAAGACCCGGCTCGGGATCGAGCTGGCCCACCGGCTCGGCTCCGAGATCGTCTCCGCGGACTCCCGCCAGGTGTACCGGGGCCTCGACCTGGGCACCGGGAAAGACCTCGAGGAGTACCGTGCGGTCGCTCCGCCGGTCCCGGTCCATCTGGTGGACGTCGCCGAGCCCGGCACCGACTTCACCGTCTTCCACTTCCAGTCGGCGGTCTACCGCCTGCTCGAGGACTGGGCTCGCGGGCCGAAGCCAGGGGTGCCGTTGGTCATGGTCGGCGGGACCGGGCTGTGGATCGAGGCCGTGGTGCGGGGGTTCGACCTCGCCGACGTCCCGCCCGACCCCGCGCTGAGGGCCTCGCTGGAAGGGCAGCCGCTCGCCGAGCTGGTCGCCCGCCTCGAGACCGCCGATCCGGAGCTCGCCGCGCGCAGCGACACCTCGACCGCCCGCCGGGTGATCCGGGCGCTCGAGATCGCGGCCGCGCGGCGCCGCGGCGAGGCGCCGCCCGGCTCGCGGCCCCCGCTGCCGGTCTCGTGGACGGTCTTCGCCGTCGACGTGCCGCCCGAAGAGCTCGCGACCCGCATCCACGACCGCCTCCGCACCCGGCTGGCTGCCGGCCTGGTCGACGAGGTCCGCGGCCTGCTCGCGAGCGGGGTCGACTGGCGGTGGCTCGACCGGCTCGGCCTCGAGTACCGGGAGGTGACCGCCTACCTGCGGGGCGTCAAGCCGTTCCAGGCCATGATCGTCGACCTCGAGGCCGCGATCCGACGCTTCGCCAAGCGCCAGCGAACCTGGTTCCGGGGCATGCCGCGCCGAGGGGTGCCGGTGCGGTGGATCGGGGCGGGTGTCGACGGCGCGTCGCTCGTCCCGGAGGTGCGGACGACTCGCCGGCGGTGAAGGGGAGATTGAGCGGGTTGAGGTGAGAAGGCGGCGCCGGGCGGGGAGAGTCGCTGAGCCTGCTACCCTGTTCACAGCGAAAGCACGGAGCCCTGGCGTGCGCGTCGGGGTCGAGAGAGCGCCCCCGGGTCACCGCCTCGCGTCGCGTCGGGACGTCGGAAACGAGGTCATCGATGAGCAGTGAGATCCAGAAGCTCTGGAAGTCCGAGGACTACTGGTCGATCTGGTTCGCGGCGGTCCTCTTCCTCGGCATCGGCTTCGGCGCCATCACCTTCGTGCCCAAGCTCCACAAGTGGGTGAGCAACCCTCTCGCCGCCTTACCGGGGGAGGTGGCCGGGTGGACCGCGCTGCTGGGTCTGGGGCTGGGTGTGCTCTTGACCATCGGCGTCGCGGTCATGCGAGAGGACTGGAAGAGGTTCTTCTCGGGCTACCTGGTGGTCTTCGTCATCGCGGTGCTCGCCTACACCGTTGCCGGTCAGGTCACGGTCAAGGCGTGGGGACTGGGTTATGCGATCTGGGCTTTGGCTTTCGGCCTGCTCCTCGCCAACACCGTCGGGACGCCCAGGTGGCTGCTGCACGGCGCCCGCTCCGAGATGTTCATCAAGACCGGCCTCGTCCTGCTCGGCGGCGAGATCCTCTTCTCTGAGATCCTCAAGCTCGGCCTTCCCGGCCTCCTGGTGGCCTGGGTGGTGACGCCCACTGTCATCATTTTCATGTGGTTCTTCGGCACCCGGTGGCTCAAGATGGCTTCCAAGCCCCTGACCATCGTCGTCGCCGCCGCCACCTCGGTGTGCGGAGTCTCGGCCGCCATCGCGGTGGCCGCCGCCTGCCGTGCGAAGAAGGACGAGCTGACCCTGGCGGTGGGGATGACCATGATCTTCACCGTCCTGATGATGATTCTCATGCCGCCCCTGTGCAAGCTGGTGGGCATGCCGGCGGCGGTGGCCGGTGGCTGGTTGGGCGGGACGATCGACTCGACCGGCGCCGTGGTCGCCGCCGGTGCCTTTCTCGGCCCGGTCGCCGAGAAGGTGGCGGCGGTCGTCAAGATGATCCAGAACGTGCTGATCGGGGTGGTGGCCTTCGCCGTGGCGCTGTTCTGGATCGCCAGGATCGACCGCGATCCGGGCGCCGCGAGACCGAGCCTGGCGGAGATCTGGTACCGCTTCCCCAAGTTCATCCTGGGCTTCGCGGTCGCCTCGTTGGTGTTCAGCTTCGTGCTCATACCCACCCTGGGGCACCAGGAGGTCTCCGGGATCCTCGATCTGAGCGAGGTCTTCCGCAGCTGGTTCTTCTGCCTGGCCTTCGTCTCGATCGGGCTCGAGTCCAACTTCAAGGAGCTGGCCAACCAGCTGGTGGGCGGCAAGCCCATCTACCTCTACATCGTGGGACAGAGCTTCAACCTGATCCTGACGCTCGTCGCGGCCTGGATCGCCTTCGGCGGGATCCTCTTCCCGCCCTTCACCGGATGAGCGCCGCTCGACATCGATGGCTGCGCCTGGTCTTGGGCCTGGCCGCGGTCGCCCTCTTCGTCGGCCTGCTCCACGTGGGCTCGGTCCACCTCGGCGGGGCAGCCGGGCGTCTGATCGAAAACAACCTCGAGCGCGACCTGGAGGCCTCCGCCCTCTTTTACAGCGAGGTCACCGGGCTCGAGGACTTTCTGGACGACCGGACGGGAGCCTACGGACGCAACGCCGTGGTCGAGGCCGTCAGCGGTGAGGTCGCCGCGACCTCTGGCCCGGTCGGCGAAGGCCCGCGACGGCCGGCGCCGTCCGGGAGCCATCCCGGATCACGCGCGTCGGGCTCGCCCCGGCCCCCGCCAGAGCCCTCGAGCGACGGAGCCGGGCGGGCGGACGACGATCGCCGTCGCTGAGCCCGGCCTCGAGATCGTCACGGCACGCGGGTACACTCCCTCCATCGGGAGGCGCGATGTTCAAGGCGATCCAGGACCGGGTGTGGGCCTTCGACCTCGAGTGGGTTCCCGATCCAATGGCCGGACGGCTGGTGTATGGGCTTTCGGATCAGCTGTCCGACCTCGAGGTGCTGCGCGAGATGTGGCGCCGGGGAGGGGCGACCGACGAGGACCCGCAGCCCTTCCTCAAGACCAGCCTGTGCCGGATCGTGTCGGTGGCCGCCGTCGAGCGCCGGGTGCGTCCGGACGGGGCGGTGGCGCTGAAGCTCATGTCGTTGCCGCGCGAACCCGGCGGCGGTCCCGGCCAGGCCGAGCACGAGGTGGTCGGGACCTTTCTCGATGCACTGTCCGAGCACCGCCCCCAGCTGGTCGGCTTCAACTCGCTCAACTCCGACCTGCCGATCCTCCTCCAACGCGGTCTGATCCTGGGGGTCACGGCGCCGGGATTCTGCCGACGGCCGGCCAAGCCGTGGGAGGGCGTCGACTACTTCGTGCGATCGAGCGACTGGCACCTCGACCTCAAGGAGATCGTCGGCGCGTGGGGCAAAGCGAGCCCGAGCCTGCACGAGCTCGCCGTCCAGTCGGGGATCCCGGGCAAGATGGAGGTCGACGGGACGGCGGTCGCCGACCTGTGGCTGGCCGACGACCTCCGGCAGATCGTGCACTACAACGAGTTCGACGCGGTCACGACCTTCCTGGTCTGGCTCCGGATGGCGCACCTCGCAGGCTTCTTCGACCAGGAAAGGTACGTCGCCGAGCAGCGCCGCGTCGAGGAGCTGCTCGAGCACGAGATCTCGCTGGGCAAGCTCCACCTCCAGCGATACCTCGAGGAGTGGTCGCGACTCCAGGCCGTCATCGCCGAGAGGTGACAGGCTTGAAGACCCTGGGATGTCCCTCGGGCATCCCAAGCCCGGCACACGGCGGTCAGTTCACCGCCATCGGCTCGGTGAGGGTGAAGGGGGCGATCACGATCTCGAACGGCTCGCCCGACGCGGCGACCATCTGGTAGCTGCCCTCCATGGTGCCGAACGGCGTCGGCAGCGGGCAGAACGAGCTGTACTCGAAGCTCTCGCCGGGAGCCAGGACCGGTTGCTGGCCGACGACTCCCGGGCCGCGAACCTCCTCGACCCGCCCCGCGGCGTCGGTGATGATCCAGTGCCGCGCCATGAGCTGCACGGTCTCGTCACTGCCGTTCGCGATCCGGATCCGGTAGGTGAAGAGCCAGCGACCGGGCTCCGAGCGCTCGGGAAGGTGCCGGCTGCGGACACTGACTGTGATCCCGCGGGTGGTGGCTTCGGAGTCGAACACAGAGCCCTCCTCGATGCGCGGCAACCCTCCGTGAACAGGCATGATTCCCGGTTGCCGTGTGTGAAGGGTCACTCGACCGCGATCGCCGAGGGATATACCCTCGATCCCATGGAGACCCGAGGCGCCCGGCGGCACCTGCTCCTGGTGAGCGCGGACCACACGCGTTTCACCCGCTTCGTCCCCGTGCTGCAGAGGGCCGGGCTCGAGGTGCAGCGGGTTCTGCGTGCCTCGGCCGCGCTCAAGGTCGCCGCCACCGTCGACTTCGACCTGCTCCTGGTGGTGGCGCCGGTCGAGGACATGGAGCTCAGCCGGTACCTGGCCGCAGTCCGGGCGCCGGATTCGCCCTGCCGCCAGGCGGGGGTGATCGTGCTGACGGACCCGGGCGATCTCGACCGGTCGCGTGCGCTGCTCGGCGAGGGAGCCAACCGTGTGCTGCGCATCGACTGCGACGATCAGGTGCTGGTGGACACGGTGAACGCGTTGCTGTGGATCGCGCCCCGGCGGCGGGTGCACGCGGTGCTGCGGGCAGACCTCGCGATGGGGCAGCGCCGGCGGCTGGTCATGCACCAGACCGAGAACCTGTCGGTGAGCGGGGCGCTGGTGCGCGCCGAGCCGCCCTACCCGGTGGGGACGCGGTTCAGCTTCGAGATCACTCTGCCGGGTCTCGCGGGGCCGATCCGAGGGACCGCCGAGGTTGTTCGCCACACGCACTGGCCGCGCGAGCCGATCAGGGGATTCGGCGTCTCGTTTCTCTCCTTCGCCGGTGAGGGACGGCAGGCGCTCGAGATCCTGCTCGATCGCGCCGAGTCCGGCTGACACCTTCTCGGCTGAACCACAGGGCTCAGAGACGCAACGGAGAGACACCGAGCCCCCTCCCTCCCGAGAACCAACCGCCAAGCGTCGCTCGCTCGCGAGCGAGCAGCGCTCGGCGCCGTCGGGACGGCGGGGCCCCTGTGCTCCTCTGTTTCTGGGTGGTTTGCCTCAAGGCGGCGGCGAGGCCTCGCCGGAGTCGGGATGGATCATCAGCACGGTGGCATCGACCGCCTCGAAGTCCGATCCCTTGATCTGCCCGAGAGTGTGGAGCACGGAGTTGTCCCAGCGCGGGTCGGGAGCTCCGCTCAGATACCAGTTGCTGCCGTTGTCGGCCAGGATCAGGCCGTAGCGCTGGAGCGCGATCAGGATCACCCGGATCTCGGGCGCGAACGGCGTCACGTCGAACGATTCCTTGAGACGGAACCTCTGGCCCATCGCCGGCCGCGCCGGATCGGTCGACGACGAGGCGAAGTGGCGCGCCGGCCAGACATAGGCCCTGCGGGTTTGGCTGGCGGTGAACCGGATCGCGTGGCGGATCTCCCCTGCCGCGACCTCCTCCCAGCGAATCAACCCGGGAAGCACCGGCAGGCCGGCCGCATCGGCGGAGGTCCATCCCGCCGGACGCAGGAGGTTCGCGCCGAGGTCGAAGACCGCCCCGGATCCGGCGTGCCAGGAGCCGTCCTGTTGCGGCCAGGAGCTCCACATCTCGTAGAGCAGGCAGCGGTCCCGGTCAGTCACCAGGACGTGACGGTCGCCGGTCGAGTCTGGACCGCCCTCGATCGGAACCCCGGGAGGGATCGGGTACGGACCGGGATCGCTCTCCGAAGCGTAGTCGAAGCTGACCTCGACCGGAGCCTGGTCTCCGGCGACGGTGGCGAACGGGATCCCGATCGGCCCGCCGTCCCAGAAGCCGGAGCCGAAGTCGGGGTGAAGACCGGTCGACGGACCGATGGTACTGATGAAGGCGCTGGAATCGGGGTGCACGGAGAGGGTGTCGACCCGGGTGTTCCAGATGCTCGAGGGCGGGAGCACGAGACACGGACCGAGGGTCGGCGACGACGGCAGGTCGACCAAAGGCAGCGAGAACGCGCGCACGAGGAAGACGGACATCTGGTCGCGAGCCACCGAGGCGTCGGGGCAGTAGAGGTCGGCGTCGCAGCCGGCGGTGACGCCGCGGCGGGCGAGCTCCTCGATCCAGGCCGCGGCCCAGTGGTCGGCGGGAACGTCGACGAAGAGGCTTCCGGTGGCCGCTGGAGGTGCCCATCCGGTGCCCTCGACCGCGCGCAGCAGAAGGACCGCCATCTGGTCCCGTCGGACCTCGCCCCCGGGGCAGAAGCGGTCGGCGTCGCAGCCGGCGGTGATGCCGCGGCGGGCGAGCTCCTCGATCCAGGCCGCGGCCCAATGATCGACCGGAACGTCGACGAAGAGGCTTCCGGTGGCGGCGGGCGGCTGCCACCCGGGCCCCTCGAGCGACCGCAGCAGAAAGACGGCCATCTGGTCGCGGGTCACCGTAGTCGCAGGACAGTAGCGCGGAAACGGCGTCTGAACGCACCCCACGGTGACCTCGGCCGCTGCCAACGACTCCACGTGGCGCCACGCCCAGGAGTCGAACGGCACGTCGCCGAAGGCGGCGTGGAGCCCGAGGCGGGGAATCCGCGGCGTTTCCGCCCGCTGATCAGACGGCTCGAGCCCACCCGCAGCCGGCGCGAGGCTGAGCATCAACAGGACCACGAGCCCGGAGCGCATCGTCCCTCCCCTGGGGCCGAGTCGGTTCGTCCACCCTAGCTCCGGTGCCGGCTCGGGCCGGGTGATCCGGCTCACCGGTGGACCGCCAGGGATCGGCCGACGGCCGAATCCGAGGCACGCACGTTCGTGCCACGGTGGCATCGAGGAAACCGCGGGCGGCGGGAACTCCCTCGAGAGGGTCTCTCGAAGATGCTCTCAATGAGAGACTTCGAAGCCACTGTGCGGTCGAGGCCACGAAGGCCGGGTGGTGGCACAGCTGTTGCAAACAGATCGTGCAGCCGGGCGTCAGACCCGGCGCTCGCAGACAACCCCCTCCTTCCTCGCCGCGGGCCTCTGGCCCGCACATTTTTTTGAGGCCGACGCCTGGGCCCGCGCGTGCCCGCGACGGTCCCGCCCGGGCGCCGGCTCACCAGTCAATCGGGGGAGAGAGGTACGCCTTCGTCGACCGGAAGTGCCGGCCGCTGCGATAGGGTCCGGAAGACTGGACCGCCCTCAGTCCACGAAGGAGTTCTGCGCGTAGATGCGGGCTCCCTTGACCCCCTCGACCTCGACCAGCAGGCTGTGCCAGCCCCGCTCCGGGACCGGGCTCGAGAAGGTCAGCACGTAGTGGCCGGACATCGCACGGTCGAGCCGCTTCATCGCTCCGGCCGGGTGATGGTAGGTCTTGGCGTAGAACCCGCCGGTGTCGGCCGCGGCCCGCTCGAGACCGACCTCGAGGGTGTGGAAGTCCGCCTCGGTGACGTCGATCGAGTAGATCGGGATGTGGGCGCGGTTGAGGATCTGCCGGGCCTCGCCGTAGTCCCTGGGAAGCACCACGCGTCGGCCCTGGAGCCTGCCCAGCCCCCAACCGAAGAGCACGATGGCCTTGTTGCCCGTGAGCGGCTCGAGCGCCTCGGCGACCAGACGGAGGCCGGTCTCGGGCTGGGCGGCGGCGAGGGCGGCGTCCGGGGCGAGGTGGTCGGTCATCGACGGCGCATCGGGGGTCTCGGGATCTCGGCTCCTGCCGAACAGGGAGGTGACCCGGATCGCCTCGAGGATCCGGTCACGGTCCGACGTGAAGTCGAGCCTGAGGTCGAGGTGCGACTCGAAGGTGACGACGGCGACCTGGTCGCTCGGGTTGAGCTCGTCGAGGAACCGTGCCGCGCGGTGGGCCATCCTCATCAGCCCGCCGACCCGCTCGCTGGCGAAGGCGAAATCGAGCTGGAAGAAGAAGACCACGAGTCGGGGCGGGCGCTCGGGTCCGGGCGCGGCCGCGAGCGGGGCCGTGGTGACCGCTCCTGCCTCGGGCTCGGGCTCCTCGAGCGCGGTCGCCGGGTCGCCGGCGGGCGCCTCGAAGCTGACCCAGTCCACCGATTCCGGGGTGGTGAGGACTCCGTCCACGGCGACCCGGAAGTCCGCCGGAGAGAGCCCGTGCACCGGCTCGCCGTCGCGACCGATCACACGCACGTCGACCGTGATCCGGCGGACCTCCAGCTCACCGAAGAAGGTGGGCTCTCGAGGTTCGGGCGTGGTGGTGACCGCAGGTTCGGTCGCAGTCGTCACCGGCGCCGCAGCCAGCACGACGGCAACGAGGAGCAGGACTACGGAGTGGTGCCTCATGGGGAACGTTACGCGAGGTCGGCGCGGTGGTTTCCGATCACGCTCCGCCGAGCCGGTCGACGAGCTCGACGTAGGCGCGGGCAGCCTCGTCGCGCGACATGCCCTGGCGGGACTTCCAGGCGTCGTACTTGGCGCGGCCGACGAAGTCGAACATGCCCGGCGGATCGATCGCGACATCGCCGTCAGTGGCCTGCTTGTACAGGCTGTAGAGGTCGAGCAGCACCTCGTTCGGCTGCTTCGGCAGCTGCTTGGCGCGTTCGACCGCGGACTCGAAGTCGGTTTCGGGGCTCATCGCCACCTCCAGGTCGGGGTCGGTTCCTCGTGATCGTAGCGCGACTGCGGTCTGAGGTCGGTCTACCCGTCCGGCGGCCCCTCGGGTTCGCAGGTCGTGATCACGCCCTCCAGGTGCTCCACCCGATTGGACGGTCCGCGGACGCCGATACCTTGCTCCCACACCGGGACAACTCGTCCATCCGAGCGTACGATGCGGTACCTGAGCTGGAACGGCCGCTTCTCCGCCAGCGCATCCTGCACCGCCACCGAGACCTCCAGCCGGTCCTCGGTCGTGATCAGCTCGCTGTAGGCGATCCGCCGGTTGCCGATCAGGTCGTCGGGGTGGTATCCGGTGACGGCTCGACATCCAGGGCTGATCCAGACCATGGTCCAGTCGGAGTCGTTGAGACAGCGGTAGAGCATCCAGCGCTCGAGAAACGCGGTCGGGACCGGGTCATCCTCGATCGTATGGTCGGTCACGGTTCCTCCGTACAGCGGTACCACCCACCGGGTGCGCTCTCATGATCTGCGCCGCGGCCGCACCCCTCCGAGTGCTCGGTTGCAGAAGACCCACGATGGGTCAGGGTGCCGTGGTTCCACGAGACTGGTCTGGGTCGAGTGTAGCAGGAGGCGCCCGGGAATCGGGAGAACCTGCCTGGCCGATCGAGAGACGGGCGGGGGCGCAGTCGTCCGGCACGACGGTTGCATCACCGAGTCTCCGGAGGTGCCCGTGCGGCGACTCGGGTCGGCCGCCCTCTGTGGGCGATGCCGTCACTTCGAAGATGATCCGGTTGCGCTCGAACGAGCCTTCCCGGCACTCGTGATCCTGTCGTCAGCTCACGGTTCGGCCCGGGCATCGAGTGGGATCTGTCTCGTCGACTCGCGCTTTCGCGATCCGGTCGAGGAGTGCTCGTGGTTTGCGGTGCGGTCCGAGGACCCCGACGGTGGCGTTACGAACCGGTAACGAACCGCACGCGCCGCGGGTGCCCGGCGCCGAACGCCCGCCGTGGCGGCGACCGGACCCACCGGTCGAGCCGCCCTCGGTGCTCGAGCGCCGGCGGCAGGAGGTGCTCGAACGGTGTCGGGGGGAGGGCCCGGCAAACTGCGTTGCGCGGTGCCCGCTCGGGGTCGATGCCCGCGGCTACGTCCAGCTCGCCCTGACCGGACGGAACCGCGACGCCCTCCAGCTGATCCGGCGCCGGCTTCCCTTCCCGGGCATCCTGGGCTACGTCTGCTCGCACCCGTGCGAGCTCCACTGCAAGCGGCTCGACACCGACCGAGCGATCCGGGTCCGGGACATCAAGCGGTTCCTGGCCGAGTGGGAACCGGGGCCTCCCCGACACCTGGTGGACTGTGAGGCCGACCGCCCGGAGAAGATCGCAGTGGTCGGGGCGGGTCCCGCCGGCCTGATCGCCGCTCACGATCTCCGCCGCCTCGGATACCGGGTGACCGTGGTGGAAGGGGCGGACCGGCTGGGGGGCTGCCTGGTGGAGAAGATCCCGCCCTGGCGGCTGCCTCCGGCGGTGGTCGAACGCGACCTGACGGTGATCGCGGCGCTCGGCATCGAGACCTGGACCGGGGTCATGATCGGTCGCGACCTGGCGCTCGACGACCTGAGGCGGGAGCACGAGGTGGTGGCGCTGATGCCCGGTTTCAGCGGGGCGGCCGAGCTGCTCCGTTCGGAGCCTCGTCTCCGCGCGGACCCGCGGGGGGTGCTCGAGGTCGACGCCGAGCTCTGGACGACGCCGATCGAGGGCGTGTTCGCGGGCGGAGATGCGGTGGTCGGCCCCTCGACCGTGGTCGAGGCGATGGCGGTCGGGCGCCTTGTGGCACGAGCGATCCATGGCGTGCTCACCGGCTCGCCGCAGGATGCGGGCCGCTCCGGGCTGGTGCCGCCGCCGCTGCTCTGGGAGCTCGAGATCTCGGAGGTCGAGCGGCTCGAGCGTGCGCCCGTCCCCCTTGCCCTGGAGCCCAGCCCGCCGCCGATGGATCCGTCGGAGGTCGTCGCCGAGGCGGAGCGATGCCTGGCCTGCTCGTGCTCGGCCTGCGTCGACGAGTGTGAGTTCCTGCACAGCTACTGCAGCTCGCCGAAGGAGCTGGCCCGCCAGGTGGGCGGCGACCTGTCGGGCCACCTCCGCATGGTGTACTCGTGCAACCTGTGCGGGCTCTGCAGGGTGGTCTGTCCGGTCGACCTGGACACCGGAGAGCTGCTTCGCGCGGCGCGGCGGGAAGCCGTTCGACGCGATCTCGGGCCGTTGCGGGCCCATCGCCGGGTCCGTCGTTCGCTTCGCTTCGCGACCGCGTCGTCCCTGACCCTGGCGGCGCCCGAGCCCGGTCGTCGCCACACCCGACGGGTCTTCTTCCCGGGCTGCGCCCTGGCGGCGTCCTCGCCCTGGGTCGTGGTGGCGCTGTACGACCGCCTGCGCCGGGAGCTTCCCGGCACCGGAGTGATTCTCGGCTGCTGCGGCGCTCCGGCCGACGCCCTCGGGCTCGAGCACGAGGCCGACGCACTCGCGCTCCGGGTCGCAGAGGGTGTCGAGAACCTCGGTGCCGACCAGATCCTGGTCGCGTGTCCGGAGTGTGCGCGACACCTCAGGCGCTTCGCGCCCGGTCTGGCGGTGGCGTCGGCATGGGCCGAGCTGCTCGCCGCCGCCGGGAGCCCTTCCGAGCTGGAGATCGGTGAGGTCACGGTGCACGATCCCTGCTCAGCCCGCGGGGACGCCGCTTCGAGAGCGGCGGTCCGGGCGTCGGTCGCCCACTGCGGGGGTGTGGTCCGCGAGGCCGAGTTCTCCGGCGAGCGGACGAGATGCTGTGGCTTCGGCGGCGCTCTTCCGACCCTCGACCGTCCACTCGCCGACCGTGTTGCCCGCCGCGCGGCCGCCGAGAGCGCGCTTCCGATCGTGACCGGGTGCGCGGGGTGCTACTCCGCGCTCAGCCGGGTGCGTCCTGACGTCCACCACGTTGCCGAGCTGTTGCTCGGCCTGGAACGGCTCCCGATCGGACGGTCGGGCGCCGACTCGACCTGGTGGGGTCTGCTCAACCGTTGGCGGACCCGCAGGGCCCTCGGCCGCGCCCTGCCGCTCGGGGCGGAGTGACACGATGTCCGGCCGGGTCACCCTCACCGTGGACGGGCGTCAGGTCGAGGCCGAGGCGGGAGAGATCCTGCTCCGGGTCCTGCGACGGCTCGGGATCCGGGTCCCGACCCTGTGCCACGACGACCGGCTCACCCCGTACGGGGGTTGCCGGCTGTGCGTCGTCCACCGGCGGGATAGCCGACCGGGACTGGTTCCCGCCTGCTCGACCGCGGTCCAGCCGGGAATGGTGATCGTCAGCTCGAGCCCGGAGATCGTCGACTCGAGGCGGCGTCAGCTGCAGATCCTGGCGCTCAACCACCGCCTCGAGTGTCCGGTCTGCGAGCGTCACGGCGACTGCAGGTTCCAGGATCTGCTGCACGAGATCGGCCTCCCGGAGGGCCGGCTGCCGTTTTCCGCCCGCCGCCGCCCCCGCGATGGGTCGTGGCCGGTGATCGGTCGCGATCCCGACAAGTGCGTGGTCTGTGGCCGGTGCGTCCGGCTGTGCGAAGAGGTCCAGGGCGTGTCGGCGATCGGCTTCGTGGGCCGCGGCCTCGGTGTGACCGTGGCGACCTTCCGGGACCAGCCGCTCGACTGCGAGTTCTGCGGGCAGTGCGTCAGTGCCTGCCCGGCCGCCGCCCTGGTGGCGCTGCCGTATCGCTCCGAGGCCCCGGCCTGGCTCAGGCAGCGGGGACGCACGACCTGCTCCCTGTGCAGCTGTGGCTGCCAGGTGGTTGTGGAGACCTTTGCCGGCCGGGTTGTCCGGGTGAGCGGAGACGAAAGCCTGGCCCCCAACCGGGGCAAGCTGTGTGCCAAGGGGTGGCTGGGGTGGGACCTGTTGACCAGCCCGGAGCGGCTCACCGCTCCGCTGGTGCGCCGGGACGGGCGCCTCGAGGAGGTCGAGTGGGAGATCGCACTCACCGAAGCCGCTCGTCTGCTGGCCGAGGCCGTTGACGGCGGCGGTGCTCTCGGAGTGGTCGGCAGTGCGCGCCTGACGAACGAGGATGCAGGCCTGCTGCAGTGGCTGGGACGTGCGGCGCTGAAGACCCCCCACGTCACTGTCGGGCCGACCGCGGGAGTCGCCGCTCTGGTCGACGGCGTGCGTCCGGTGCTCGGGTCCGCCCGGTCGAACGCCGACCTCGAGCGGCTCGCGGCGGCCGACCTGGTGCTGGTCCTGCGCGGCGACCCGACCCGCACCCATCCGCTGGTGAAGACCGAGCTGGTCCAGGGCGTGATCCAGCGGCGCCGGCCGCTGGCCATCGCGGCGACCTTTTTCGGTGGGCTCGAGCGCCACGCCGCCGTGACCGCCGAGCTGGAGCCCGGAACCGAGGCCGTCCTGTGCCGCGCGGTGTGTGCCGAGCTGCTCGAACGGCAGCCGGAGAGG
Source organism: uncultured Acidobacteriota bacterium (assembly GCA_963714745.1). Taxonomy (GTDB): domain Bacteria; phylum Acidobacteriota; class Thermoanaerobaculia; order Thermoanaerobaculales; family Sulfomarinibacteraceae; genus CAVQPK01. The sequence goes on along the minus strand of CAVQPK010000002.1, from coordinate 489,413 downwards.
GCCCGGGCGCTGGCCGGAATCGAGGGCTTCGAGAGCTATCGGGAAGGGCTGGCGGACTACCGTCGGCGCAGCGTCTGGCAGCTGCTGGGGCGAGGTGAGAGCGCGGTCGAGCCGCTGGTCGCCCTGTTCGAGGCGTCCCGGAGCCCGGTGGTGGTGCTGGTCTGTGCGTCCGGGCTGCCGGGCGACGAGGCGGATGCGGCCCGTGCCGCCGCCGAGCTCGCGCTGGTCTCAGGCGGCGGTGTGCTGGTGCTCACCGGGTCCTGCAACCTCCAGGGCGTGCTCGACGCCGGCCTGCACCCGTGCCTCGCGCCGGGGCCCGGCGACGGGAACCGCCCGGCCGCGCTCGCGGAGCTCTCGCACGGGCGGGGCTCCGTGTGCCCGTCCGAACCGGGCTGGGGCCCTGCGGAGCTGGCCGCGGCCGCTCAGCTCGGACAGGTCGCCGCCCTGCTGCTGGTCGGGGAGGATCCTGTCCAGGGCTGGCCGCCTGGCTGCGGGGGCCGAGCCATGCTCGACGGCGCCGGAGCCGTGATCGTGCTGGACCCGTTCCTCAGCGACTCTGCCCGGCTGGCGGACGTGGTCCTGCCGGTCGCCATGCTCGGGGAACGGGGCGGGACCGTGACCGGCAGCGACGGGGTCGTTCGCCGCCTCGACCCCCCGCTCGAGCCGCCGAAACAGCTGCCCCAGGATCGGGTGGTGCTGGCGGAGCTCGCCCGTCGCCTCGGCGCCCAGGTGCCGGAGCTCGTCGGACCGGGCCTCGGAGCGCCTGTCCCCGAGTCCTGTCAGCCGCGCTTTCTGTCCCCGCCACCGCCGCGTCCGGCTTCGCTGGCCGGCGCGGGGCGGATGCTGCTCGATCCGTCGCCTCAGCTGTTCCACTCCGGAGCCGTGACCGCGCGCAGCCCCCTGCTCGCGGCGCTCGCTCCGGCCGTCACACTCGGCCTCCACCCTGCGGACGCTGTGCGGCTCGGCATTGGCAGCGGGGATCCCGTGGCGGTCAGCGACGGGACCCGGGAGCTGCTGTTCAGGGCGCGACTCGATCCCACCGTGCGCCGCGGCACGGTCCGTGCGCCGGGTCGGGGCGGGCTGGACGATGCGCTGGCCCTCGCGGGGACCGAAGGGGTCGCGGTCCGGGTCGACCTGCGGAGGCCGCATTGAGCTCGGACAGGCCGGTGGGACGGGATCCCGAGGCGCTGGACGAGCTCTCGGCCGCCGAGCTCGAGGCGTTGGTCGATCGGGTGGTTGCAGAGCGGCCCGGTGGACGCGAGACTCTCGGCCCGATCCTCAGAACGATGGCGCAGCGGCTCGGTCACGTGCCCTGGAGAGTGCAGGAGCTGCTCGCCGACCGGCTGCGCCTGACCCCGATCGACATTGCCGGGGTGGTGAGCTTCTCGAGCTGTTTCACCTCGACCCCGCGGGCTCGGCACCGGCTCGAGATCTGCCTCGGAACCGGGTGCGCCGTGGCGAGGGCGAATCGCCTCCTGGACGGGGCGCGGTGGCTGCTCGGCATCGAGCCTGGGGGAGTGACCCCGGACGGTGAGCTCAGCCTGGACGTCGTGCGCTGTCTGGGTGCGTGCCGGCTCGCCCCGGCGGTACGGCTCGACGGGCTGATGTACGGCCCGCTCACCCCTGGAGGGCTGCGCCACCTGCTCGAGTGGACCGTCAGCGGCGTCCGACCGGGTTCTGGAGCCACCGTGGTGCCGGCGGCGGCGCATGCCGGCCTCGGGAGCGCGTTCGAGCTCCGCGACCCTTCGCCGCCCGCCGCATCGAACCGGATCGCTCTCCGCAACGTCGGCTGCGCCGGCCTCGACCGGCCCGGAGGGACGATCGCCGCGACGGCCTACCGGGGGCTCGCCCGGGCACGGGACGAGCTCGGTCCCGAGGGCGTGCTCGCCGAGATCAAGAGCGCGGGGCTGCGGGAACGCTCGGCCGGCGGCTTTCCGCTCGCCCTCAAGCTGGAGCTGGTCCGCGAGGGACCTCCGGGCGAACGATTCGTCGTGGTGCGTGGAGATGAAGCGGGGGAGGGCGGTCGAATCGAGCAGGCGCTGATCGAGGGTGATCCTCACGGTCTGATCGAAGGCGCGGCGATCCTCGCGCTGGCGGTCGGGGCCGGCGCCGTGGTGATCTCGGTGCGAGCCGACCGCACGGTCGCGCTGGCGCGGCTGGAGGCGGCCGCGTCCGCCGCCGCCGAGCACCTGAGCAGGACCGGGCCCGACAGGGTTGGTCCGGTAACCGTCGAGGTGCGAGCGAGCGCCTGCGACGCGGTGGCCGGAGACGAGACCGCCTTTCTCGCCGCCCTCGAGGGACGGCGCGGGGTGCCGAGCCCGAGACCGCCCCACCCGGCGCGGCAGGGTTACAAGCGGGTGCCGACGCTGACCGTCGGCATCGAAACCGCGTATCACATCGCACCGCTGATCCTGCTCGGAGGCGAGCGCTTCGCCGCTCTCGGCAGCCCACGGTCCACCGGCACCAAGGTGGTCTGGCTGTCGGGAGCGGTGCGTCGTCCGGGGATCTACGAGGTCGAGCTCGGGACCCCGATCGGGGAGCTGATCGAGGTCTTCGGCGGCGGCGTCCCGCCGGGGCGAACGCTCAAGGCCGTGCACTGCGGGGGGCGCAGCGGCGGACCGATCCCCGCCGCCGAACTGTCGCTCCCGCTCGCCTACGAGGCCCTGTCGTCGGCGGGCGGCTCGCTGGGCTCGGGAGAGGTCGTCGCCCTCGACCGCTCGGTCTGTCTGCTGGAGCTCGCCCGTCATTTCCTCGAGCTGGCGGTCGAGGAGTCCTGCGGCAAGTGCCCGCCGTGCCGGGTCGGTACCGCCGTGCTGGTGAGCCTGGTGGATCGGGTCCGGGCGGGCGAGGGCCAGGCGGGCGATCTCGAGGAGCTCGAGGCGCTGGCGCGGCACGTGCAGCGGACGTCGCTGTGCGTGGTCGGACAGAACGCCCCGAACACCCTGCTCACGGTGCTGCGGACCTTTCGCGGTGAGGTCGAGGCCCACCTCACCGAGCGTCGCTGCGACGCCGGAGCCTGCGTTAGACTGATCTCGTTCCGCATCGACGACTCGCGATGCGACGGGTGTGGCGAGTGCGTGCCGGCCTGCCCGGTCGGCGCCATCGGCGGCGTTCCAGGGCAGGTCCACCGGATCGATGCGGAGGTGTGTACGCGGTGTGGCGGCTGCCTCTCGGTTTGTCCGGTGGACGCGATCGTCACCGGCTGACGGCGAGACACCGTGGTGCGGTGCGGAGGTGACATGAGTGAGAGGACCGTGCTCCTCGTGGACGACGACGACGTGTTTCAGGAAGCGGTGGCGGTCGTGCTCGCCACCCGCTACCGCGTGGTGACCGCGTCAAACGGCACCGAGGCCCTCCAGATGGTGGCCGCGGAGGCCCCGGACGTCATCATCCTCGACGTCATGATGGACCACCTTTCCGAGGGTTTTGACGTCGCCAGGGCCCTGCGTCGCGACCCCGCGACCGCCGCGCTTCCGATCATCATGCTCACCGGCGTCGACCAGGTGTACAACGTGAGGATGGAGGTGGACGAGTCGTGGGTGCCGTGCGACCGCTATCTGGAGAAACCGATCTCGCCGCAGGAGCTGCTCAGCCAGGTCGACGAGCTGATGGCGACCGCGGCAGGTTGAACGAGCCGCGCTTCTCGGACCTGTTCGCGTCGGAGCTCGCCGGCCGCCTGCGCTGGTTCGCGACCCTGCGCTGGGTTGCCGTGGCGGGTCTCGCTGGGGCGTCGGCGCTCGGCGGCCGGCTCGGCCTCGGCGACGTGTGGCCGAGCCTGTTCGTGGTGGCGGTCTTCGTGGCGACCTACAACGTCGCCTTCCTCGCCATGCTCAGGGTCCGTGCGGCCAGCCAGGTGCCCTACTCCAACATGCGGACCTCCGCCATCGCGCAGATGGTGATGGACCTGATCGCGCTCACGGTCTCGCTCCACTTCACCGGAGGGGTGGTCAGCCCGCTGCTGCCCTTCTACGCCTTCCACATGGCCATCGGCACCATCATGATCGCCACCCGGATCATGTTCCTGCTGGCGGGCGCGACCAGCGTCGGCGTGCTCACCCTGTTCCTGCTCGAGGGATCGGGGGTGTTGCCGAGCCACCCGCTTCCCGGAGCGCCGGTCGCGCTGGGCTGGCTGCCGGGCGGCTTCGACATGGCCGTCGTGCCGGTGGCTTTGTTCGGAATCGTCTACCTGACCGACTCGGTGACCACCCGGTTCAAGGAGCGTTCGATCGAGCTCCACCGGATCTCGGTCGAGCTGCGGAGTCGGGGCGAGGAGCTCGCCCGCCTGCTCGCCGAGAAGGAGGAGCTGGAGCGGCGCAAGTCGCACTACATGAGGATCTCGGCCCACCAGCTGCGGTCACCGCTCGGAACCATCAAGACCACCCTGCAGGTGCTGCTGGACGGCTACCTCGACCCGGCCTCGGAGCGGGGCCGGAAGCTGCTCGGGGGCGCCGCCGACCGCGTCGACAGCCTGCTCGAGATCGTCAACGACCTGCTCGAGCTGGCCAAGATGCGGGAGGGACGTTCCAAGGCGCCCTGGGCGCGCCAGGTCTTCGTCAATCAGGTCCTGGCCGACATCTTCGACGCCCAGGAGCCCTACGCCACCGAACGAGGGGTGCGCCTGGTGCCCGATTTCCAGGGCATCGCCAAGCTCGACTGGGGAGTGCCGCCCGACCTGGTCTACGCGTTCGAGAACCTGGTCTCCAATGCGATCAAGTACTCGAAGCCGGAGGGTGGTACGGTCACTGTCCGGTTGAGGGTCGAGCACGAGGTCGCTCTGATCGAGGTCATCGACCAGGGCATCGGCATTCCCGAAGAGCTGCTCGACTCGGTCTTCCTGGAGTTCGTCCGGGCGCCGAACGCCAAGCACCACGACAAGGAGGGCACGGGCCTCGGCCTTTCGATCGTCGACGAGGCGGTCCGAATGCACGGCGGTCAGGTCACGATCGAGAGCCGGGAGGACGAGGGATCCACCTTCCTGGTGCGGCTGCCCCTCCACCACGTGCCGCGCGAGGTCGCGGCCTTCGAGCCGAGCGCGGCCTCGTAACCCGGGCCACGGCTGCGGCTCACCGGGTGCATGGCCGCCGGTTTGCGGCAGAAGGACAGCCCATGACCACCCGCTCCGAGCTCGATGCGAACGCGCCGCGTCAGCGCCCTGCCTGGCTGCGTCTGCTCGCGGTGGCGGCGGCGATCGCCGTGGCCGCGGTTCTGGTCCAGCAAAGCGGCATCTTCGCCGGCGGCCTCGGCGACCAGGTGCAGCGATTCGACGCCTTTTTCACCTCCCTCGGACCGTGGGCCCCGGGTGCGTTCGTCGTCATCTGGATCGCGGTCAGCGTGCTGCTGCTCCCGGGTCTCCCGGTCTCGATCGTGGGTGGACTGGTGTTCGGCGCGGTCTGGGGCACGGTGTGGACCACTCTCGGCGCCAACCTGGGCGCGGCGGCGGCCTTTCTGATCGGCCGCTACACGGCGCGCGGCATGGTCGAGCGGTGGGTGGCCCGAAACCGGACGCTCCAGAGCCTCGACGACGGCGTCAGACGGCATGGGTGGCGGATGCTGATGGTCACCCGCCTGGTTCCGGTGTTTCCGTTCAACCTCCAGAACTACGCCTACGGGCTGACCGACATCCGATTCTCCACCTACCTCCTGGTGACCCTGCCCTGCATGCTCCCCGGGACGGTCGCCTACACCTTCGCAGCGGCGTCGGCGCGAGAGGTGATCCTCGGCGGCGGGCACCCTGAGGCCCTCACCAGGACCCTGCTCCTGCTGGCCGTGGCGGCGGTATCGTTTGCACTGCTGTCGCTGCTGCCGGGGTGGATCCGTCGCCGCGGCGGGGTTGACGGGAGGGCCGGTGGGCTGGACCCGACCGGTTGAAGCGTTACCGTGGGGTGACGCTTGGTGTTCCACCTTCGTGACTGTGAGTCGCCGGGTCGGCCGCTGCGGCTCGGTTGACGGCGCCGACGAAGGCGAGGTCAAGCTCGGAGAGCGCTGAGGTTGGCCCTCGGTGCCCGAGGTCGGTCAGCCGATATCCTACTGATCCCATAAGGTATAGAGATTGCTTCCTGATCCGTGGTAGCCTCCGTGCGACGATCAGGTGCAGGGCGCACCGTTGCACGGTCGCATGCGACCGCCGGAGGGGAGAATCGATGGCTGCTCTTCCGTATTTCGTGACCTACGCCTGCCTGGTGGTGTTCGCCATCGCCGTGCTCGTGCGGATCCTGAAGTGGGCCCGGATGCCGATCCACCTGCGCTGGGAGCTCTACCCGGTCGCGCACGAGGGCGGCGGCAAGGCCGCCTACGGCGGCTCGTACCTCGAGGAGAGCGAGTGGTGGACCAAGCCGCGCGAGGTCTCGCTGCTCGGCGAGCTCAAGGTGATGGTGCCGGAGATCGCTGTTCCTGGTCGCGCTGCGGGAGCACAACCGGAAGCTGTGGACGCGCTCGTTCCCGTTCCACTTCGGGCTCTACCTGGTGATCGCCGCGACCGCCTGCATGATGGTCGGCGGGGTGCTGTCGGCCGTCGTGCCCGGCGATCGCACGCGACGCTCGGCGGCCGATCGCTCGGCTGGCCGTTCCGTTCCGTCGGCGGGGTCGGCCTGGTGCTCGGGCTGGTCGGCGCGGTCGGGCCTGCTTCATGCGCCGCCGCGGCCGGGAGCTGCGCGACTACACCGCGCCGGCGGACCTCTTCAACCTGGTCTTCTTCGTGGTCGCGTTCGGCGTCGCGCTGGCGACCTTCGTGCTGGTCGACCGCGACTTCGCGATCGTCTCCGGCTTCGTCGCGAACCTGGTGACGTTCAGACCTCGCCGCAGCTCCTGCGGGCGGGCGCCGCGGCGCTGCTGCCGGCTGTCTCGGTGGTCCTGCTCGCGCTGCTGACCGCCTACATCCCCCTGACCCACATGTCGCACTTCGTCGGCAAGTACTTCGCCTACCACGCGATCCGCTGGAACGACGAGCCCAACCTGCAGGGCGGCGAAGCAGGAGAAGGCGATCCAGGAGCTGCTCAACCAGCCGGTCACCTGGTCGGCGCCGCACATCAGGGCGACGGCAAGAAGACCTGGGTCGACGTCGCGACCGAGGAGCAGAAGTCAAATGAAGCAGCCGCGACAGCGTCAAGGACATCGCGACAACCCGGGCGCAGCCCGCTCGCCCACGATCGAGCCGATCGAGCAGATCCCGCTGCCGCCGCCGTTCGACAAGCATCGACGAGGAGCCGCCGATTCAAGCCGCTGACGCGACGCGGCCCGAGAGAAGTACGAGGTCGCTCGACGACACGATCGCGTGTCAGCATCCCGAAGCCGAAGACCAAGGAGGAGGAGGAGAGGCTGGTCCAGTCGCTTCCTCTCCGGCCTCGAGAAGCTCTTCACGCAGGAGGACAACTGGACCTTCCTGCAGCCGCTTCGAGATGTCGATGGAGCACTGCGCCAAGTGCCAGACCTGCTCCGAGGCCTGCCACATCTACGAGGAGAGCGGCGACAACGAGCTCTACCGGCCGATCTACCGCTCCGAGATCCTCCGCCGCATCTACTACAAGTACATCAAGAAGGCGTCGCCGGCGGTGCACGGCGACATCGACCTGAACTGGAAGACCGTCGCCCGCCTGATCGAGCTCGCCTACCGCTGCAACCTCTGCCGCCGCTGCGCCCAGACCTGTCCCGATCGGCGTCGACAACGCGCTGCTGGCCCGCGAGATCCGCAAGATCGCCAGCCAGGAGATGGGCATCGCCGCCAAGGAGCTGCACGAGGACGGCTCGGTGCTCCAGCTGAAGGTCGGGTCCTCCACCGGCATGAACGCCCTGGTGGTCAAGGACAACATCGAGTTCATCGACGAGGACACCGCCGAGAGGACCGGCATCGAGGTCGAGACGCCCTGGGACAAGGAGGGCGCCGACATCCTGCTCATCCACAACGCCGGCGAGATCATGGCCTGGCCCGAGAACCCCGGCGCCTTCGCGACGCTCTTCGAAGCCGCCGGCCTGAGCTGGACCCTGTCCAGCGAGCTCGCGGCCTACGACGGCATCAACTACGGCGTCTGGTACGACGACGTGCAGTTCGCCCGGGTCGGCGATCATGCACGCGCAGGCGGCCAAGAAGCTCGGCGTCAAGAAGATCGTGCTCGGCGAGTGCGGCCACGCCCACAAGGCGCTGACCGTGATCGCCGACCAGGTGCTCACCGGCGACCTCAACATCCCGCGCGAGAGCTGCATGACCGTGCTGCTGGACATCGTGCGCTCGGGCAAGATCAAGTTCGACCAGAGCCGCAACGACTTCCCGGTCACCCTGCACGACCCGTGCAACATGGTCCGGCTGATGGGCATCGTCGCGCCGCAGCGCGAGATCATCAAGGCGATCGTGCCCGCAGGGCGGTTCCGCGAGATGGCGCCGCACGGCGTCGAGAACTACTGCTGCGGCGGCGGCTCCGGCTTCGCCATCATGTCCGGCCACAACTTCGCCGACTGGCGCCACCAGCTTCACCGGCCGGCGGAAGTTCCGCCAGATCCTCGAGGCCTTCCAGGACGAGCCGATGGACAAGGACGCACCCGAAGTACGTCTGCGCCCCGTGCAGCAACTGCAAGGGCCAGATCCGCGACATCATCAGCCTACTACGACGCCTGGGAGAAGGCCGGGCATCCACTACGGCGGACTGGTCGAGCTGATGGTCAACGCCATGGTCGACGTCGAAGCCGGGCTTCATCGACTGGGAATGGCACTAGGCGCGCAGGCGACACCACAGTCGTGCGTTCCGCGACGGGACCGGCCGGAGCAGGTCGCCTCGTTGCGGGCGATCTCTGAGCGGGCCCGGAAACCGGTTTCGAGCGATTTCGTGCTTTTCCGCACCCCTCACCTTTCAGGAGCCGATCCGCCCAGCGGATCGACTACTGGATGTCGTAGCGCTTCATCTTGCGCCACAGGGTGTTGCGCGAGATTCCGAGGTCGGCTGCGGCGCGAGTGCGGTTGCCGCGGTGGCGACGAAGGGCGTCGCGGATCGCCGTCGCCTCGGCGGTCTCCAGGGGCTTGAGGTCGACGGGTCGGGCCGCTCCGGAGTCGCGACGAGGGCCTCGCCGTTCAGGTGCGGCGGCAGGTCGTCGAGCTGGATGGTGTAGCCGCCGCAGACCACGAAGGCGTGCTCGATCGCGTTCTCGAGCTCGCGCACGTTGCCCGGGTAGGGGTGCGCCAGCAGCCGGGTCATCGCGCCGCTCGGAGATCCCGGTGATGCGGCGGCCCTGGAGGGCGTTGAAGCGCGCGATGAAGTGATCGCACCAGCAGCGGGATGTCCTCCCGTGCGCGACGCGCAGCGGCGGCAGCGAGATGCGGACGACGTTGAGCCGGAAGTAGAGATCCTGGCGGAAACGGCCGGTTCATCACCTCGTGCGACAGATCGCGGTTGGTGGCGGCGAGAATGCGGACGTCGGCCTTGATCGGCTCGCGACGCCGCCGAGCGGCGTGTACTCGCGTTCCTGCAGCACCCGCAGCAGCTTGACCTGGACCGCCGGCGAGATGTCGCCGATCTCGTCGAGCAGCAGGGTGCCGCCCTCGGCCAGTGGCGAAGCGGCCGGGCTTGTCCCTGCTTGGCGTCGGTGAACGCGCCGCGCACGTGGCCGAACAGCTCCGACTCGACCAGCGTGTCCGGGAGGGCGCCGCAGTTGACGGCGACGAACGGGCCTTCGCTGCGCGGGCCCGAGGTTGTGGATCGCGCGGGCCACCAGCTCCTTGCCGGTCCCGGGCTCGCCCTCGATCAGCACGGTGCTGTCGCTGCGGGCCACCAGCGGCAGCAGCTCGCGCACGCCGCGCATGGCGGCGCTCTTCGAGACGATGTCCTCGATCGGTGTAGGTCGCCTGTGATCTGCCGCCGCAGGCGTGTCGACGCTCGGTGAGGTCGCGGAACATCTCGACGCCGCCGAGCACCTCGCCGCTCGTCGTCGTGCAGCGCCGCGGTGCTGACCGCCACCTGGAGCTCGCGTGCCGTCGCGGCGTGAGATCGTCGACCTCCTGGTCGCGGTGCGGCTCTCCCTCCTCGATGCTGTTGAACAGGAAGCAGCGCCCGGTCGCAGTGGTTCGCTGCGAAGACCTCGCGAGCACGGTCCGTCCGAGCACCTCCTCGCGGCGCCAGCCGGTGATCTCCTCGGCGGCGCGGTTGAACGAGGTGATCCGCCCGCTGCGCGTCGACGGTGAAGATCCCGTGCGGGATGTTGTCGAAGATCAGGCTGCCGTAGCGGGGGTCGAGCGTCGCGATTCATGTCGTGCAGATTATGTCACGCGACTGTCTCCATTACTGCAACAGTCTGCTGTGACGACATGTTCCATTTGCGAGACGAGACGTTCCATCGACGCCGGTCCCGACACGTCTCGCGAGCGAAATCATCTGACATCGTCAGCGACTTACAGACGACTGTGAGGCCGCGCACTGTGGCACGGACCTTGCTCTTAGATGGCACTGGTGCGGCCTCGAGACGCCCATTCGGGAGGACGCCATGGCGATCGAATGCTCCTACTACCTGGAGCCGGTCGACACCACCGACCTGCCGCGGCGGTTCCTGGAGGCCTTCGCGGCGATCCTGGCCCACTCCAACTACGCGCTGGTGCTCGACGCCGCCTGCCGCGTGAGCACGCGCTGCGGCCGCTGCGCGCTGACCTGCCCGGTCTACCAGGCCAGCGGCGACGCCGCGGGACATCCCGTGCAAGCGCTCCGAGCTGCTGCTCAAGGTCTACCGGCGCTACTTCACGCCCGGCGGCAGCGCTGCGGCGCGCGGCTCGGCGACGCGTTCGACGCTCGACGAGGCCCACATCAACACGATGGCCGAGGAGTTCTACCGCTGCACCGCCTGCCGGCGCTGCAAGCTCGAGTGCCCGATGGGCATCGACCACGGCCTGCATCACCCACCTCGGCCGCTGGATCCTGGCCGAGGTCGGGATCATCCCCAAGGCGCTGCGTGGTCGCGACCCGCGAGCAGCTCGAAGGGCAAGACCCGCAACACCTCCGCGATCCCCGGCGGCCGCTGCGTCGACACCTGCGAGTTCCTCGAGGAGGACTGCGCCGACACCTACGGGCTGAAGATCGAGTTCCCGATCGACGAGGAGGGCGCCGAGTACGTCTTCTTCCCGGCGGTCAGCGACTACCTGCTCGAGCCCGACACGCTGATGGGCAACGCCGCCGTGATGACCGCGACCGGCGGCTCGTGGACCATCGGCACCGGCGTACTTCGACGGCATCAACTACGGCCTCTTCTACTCCGACCGGATGCTCGACCGGATCGTCACGCATGGAGGCCGAGGAGGTCCGCCGGCTCAGGCGCGAAGAAGATCCTGATCGGCGAGTGCGGCCACGCCTCGCGCTCCGCCAAGTCCTTCGTCCGGACCTTCTGCGGCGGCGACGAGGCGCCCGCAGGTCGTCAACTTCATGGAGTACACCCTCGAGGCGCTGCGAAGAGGGCAGACTCGCAGCTGCAAGCCGGGCGCGATCGACGAGCGGGTGACCTACCACGACCCCTGCAACATCGCCCGCTCGGGCTGGATCATCGAGCAGCCGCGCGAGATCCTGCGGCACATCTGCGCCGACTTCGTCGAGATGACCCCCAACGGCCGCGAGAACTACTGCTGCGGCGGCGGCGGCGGCACGGTCTCGATCGACGAGATCCGGACGTTCCGCACGCGTGATCGGCGGCGCGACCAAGGCCGAGCAGATCCGCCGCACCGGCGCCGACGCTCGTGGTCGCGCCCTGCGCCAACTGCAAGAAGCAGCTCCGTGAGGTCTGCGAGGACAACGGCCTCGACCACGTCAAGGTGGTCGGTCTGCACGACCTGCTCCTCAAGGCGATCGTGCCGCCGGCGCACGATGCGCATGGACTGCGGACGACGACGAGCCGGCGGCTCGGCCGCGGACGGGAGGAGTGACGATGGACGCCTGGATCGATCTCGCCCGCGGACCGCTGTTCCGGATCTCGCTCGCGGTCTGCGTGCTCGGGCTCGGCTACCGGCTCGGCGATCGCGGTCGGCCCAGATCGTCGGTGCCTGGCGGCGCGCCGGCGACCGCGGCCTTCCGCTCGGCGACGATCGCCGCGCGCCACGCTCGGCTGGCTGCTCCCGCGTGCGGCTGCTGCGCGCGCGCCCGCTCTACAGCGTCGCGTCGTTCGCTGTTCCACGTCGGCGATCCTGCGCGTGCCGCTGTTCCTCGCCGGGCACGTGGCCTCTGCTCGCCGGAGCGCTTGCCGGCCGGGTGGCCGGTCCTGCCCGCAGGGGTCGCCGACGTGCTGACCGGTCGCCGCATCGTGGCCCTCGCGGCGCTGCTGGTCGGGCGGCTCGGCTCGGCCGCGTCCCGCGCGCCTGTAGCCGCACCCAGGACGTGCTCGATCCTCGTGCGTGCTGCTTCGCGGCTCGCTGCCTCGGCGTGCTTCGTGGCGGCCCACCCGGCCTGGTCGCCGTTCGGCGCGCGGAGCATGCTGCTCGCTCCACATCCTGCTCGGCAACCTGGTCCTGATCCTCACGCCGATGACCAAGATCGCGCACTGCGTCGCTCTATCCCGTTGACCCAGCTGCGTCGTTCGAGCTCGGCTGGCACTTCCCGGCCGAGACCGGCCGCCACGTGGCGATGGCCCTGGCGAAGGAGAACGAACCGGTATGAGCAGCGATGGCGATCCTCACCGACGTGACCCGCTGCATCGGCTGCGAGGAGTGCGTCGCCGCCTGCCAGCGGACCAACGACACCGGCGAGGACGCGCCCGTACCGCTGGCAGGGCGAGCGCCGACGACCTCTCCTCGACGCGCTGGACGACGCTCGTGCGGCGCCCGAGGGCCGCTACGTCCGCGTAGCACTGCCGGCACTGCCTCGAGCCGGCCTGCGCCGCGGCCTGCCCGGTGGGCGCGCTGAACAAGACGCCCGAGGGGCCGGTGGTCTACGACGCCGACGATCTGCATGGGCTGCCGCTACTGCATGATGGCCTGCCCGTTCCGCATGACCCGCTACGAGTGGGAGTCGGCCGACGCCGCGGGTGCGCAAGTGCATCCTGTGCTACGACAAGATCACGAGCGGGCGAGCTGGACCAGCCGGCCTGCACCGCGGCCTGTCCCGACCGAGGCGACGATCTTCGGCGAGCGCGACGCAGCTGCTCGCGAGGCGCGGCGCCGCATCGCGCGACAACCCGGACCGCTACATCGATCACGTCTGGGGCGAGCACGAGGTCGGCGGCACCTCGGTGCTCTACATCTCCGACGTCGACCTCGCAGCACGCGCGGGCTGGCCGGCCGATCTCGGCAACGACGCGCAGGCCGGTCCTGGCCCGCACGGTCCTCGCACACGGTGCCCTGCACCTTCGTCGGCGTCGCCGCGGCTGATGTTCGGCGTCCACTGGACTCTCGACCGGCGGCGCCAGGTGGCCGCGGCCGGAGGCGCCGCAGCCGGAGACGCCCGCGGCCGACGGCGCCGGGCCACGACGACCGGGAGAGAGCTCGTGAACGCCGCCAACAACACCCGCGCTCGTCGTCACCAAGGCCGTCCTCTGGCTCCTGGTCGGGGTCGCCATGCGCGGTGGCCGTCGGCCGCTTCGTGCGTCGGGCTGGGCGCGCACCACCGCGCTGACCGACGCGCACGCCCTGGGGCTTGTGGATCGGCTTCGACGTGCTGTCCGGCGTGGCGCTGGCCGCCGGCGGCTTCGTCATCGCCGCCACCGTCCACATCTTCCACCTCGAGCGCTACCACGCCGCTCGTGCGGCCGGCCGATCCTGACCGCGTTCCTCGGCTACGTCGCGGTCGTCCTCGGCCTGCTGGTCGACCTCGGCCGGCCGTGGAACATCTGGCGCATGATCGATCTACTGGCAGCCCGACTCGCCGCTGTTCGAGGTCGGCTGGTGCGTGATGCTCTACCTCACGGTGCTGGCGCTCGAGTTCGCGCCGGTGGTCTTCGAAGGGCTGCGCTGGAGCGGGCGCTCGCGCGTCATGCGGCGGGTCACGCTGCCGCTGGTGATCGCCGGCATCGGGCTGTCCACGCTGCACCAGTCGTCGCTCGGGCACGCTGTTCCTGCTCGCCCAGGACCGCATGCACCCGCTGTGGTACTCGCCGCATTCTGCCGCTGCTCTTCTTCGTCTCCGCCGTCGGCCTGGGCCTGGTGATGGTGGCGACCGAGAGCGTCGTCACGGCCTGGCTCTACCGCCGCGAGGCGGAGTGGCCGCTGCTGCGCGGTCTGACCCGCGCCGCCGTCGATCGTGCTCGCGGCTCTACCTGGCGCTGCGGCTCGGCGACCTGGCGCTGGCGCGGCCAGCTCCACCACGTCGGTCGAGGGCTCGTGGGTCGTCGGTCCTGTTCGTCGTCGAGCTGCCTGTGAGCGCGGTGGTCCCGCTCCTCCTGTTCACGCTGCCCCGGTGGCGCGGACAGCGCTGGCGCGCTCGCCACCGGCGCGATCCTCGGCGTCGTCGGCTTCGTCCTCCACCGCGTCGACGTCGGGCGGCATCTCGCACATGCGCGGTCACCGGGCGACGCCTACCTGCCGGCGCTGACCGAGATCGCCGTTCAGCCTCGGCCTCGTCGCCGCGATGGCCCTGATCTTCCTGTTCTTCGTCGAGCGCTTCCCGGTCTGGGAGGAGCCGCCCGAGCCGGCCCAGCACTTCACGCCCGCCGATGACCGACCGGATCTCGGGCCTCTACTTCGGCGGCGCCTGGTTCGGGCGCGGCGCAGCTGGCGGCGCTCGGCCTGGGTCGTCGGGCGTGGTGCTCGGGGTCGTCGCTGCTCGAGCTCACCACCGCCGGAGCCGGCGGCACGCCCGACCGGTTGTCGTCCGAGCCGCGCGAACGGTGGCCGCCGAACGGCTGCCGCGTCATCAGCGAGGCTCGGCTCCAGGCTCGAGCTGGTCGAGGCGCCCAGCGCTTCGGAGGAGCCCGACGCGGCATCGTCCCGGCGCTGCTGATCGACGGCGACCGTCGCGGGGACCTTCGTGCTGTTCGACCACCAGGACCACCAGCGGCGTCTCGGCGGCGAGCTGTCGTGCGGCGCCTGCCACCACCTCAACCTGCGCTGGACCGCGGCACGTCGTGCGCCGAACTGCCACCGCGACATGTACCGGGCGACCGACACCTTCGCCCACGAGCGGCACGTCACGGCGCTCGGCGGCAACCGCTCGTGCGGCCGCTGCCACGAGGTCCCCGAAGGCGCGAAGACCCGGGCGACGGCAACCTCCTGTCGGGAGTGCCACCCTCAGGCGACGAGCGCAGTGTGGCACGGTGCAAGGACCTGGTGACCGGGTCGAGGGCGTTGCGCCGGGCTACCGCGACGCGATGCACGGGCTGTGCATCGCGTGCCACCGCGCCTGGGAGGCCGAGCAGGCGGTCGAGAGCCCTGCCTCAGCCGCTGCGCCGCCTGCCACCGTGGGGTGGTTCCAGAGGACCGTCCGACAGCGGTGGAAGGGACGGTGCTCGCGCCGCAATGGAGAGGCCATGACCCGACGTCCTGATCGCCAGGTGCCCGTCATCGCCGTCATCGACGACGAGGAGGACATCATCACCTTCCTCTGCGATCGCGCTGGAGGACGAGGGGTTCGCCGTGGTGGCGACCAACGAGCCGAGCGACGCGCATGGAGCTCCTGGCGAGCGCGGAGCCGGACCTGATCTTCCTCGACCTGCTGATGCCGGGGCAGACCGGGGTCTCGCTCTACGCCGAGATCGTCGACCACCCCCGGCTCAGGGACCGGCCGGTCGTGATCCTCAGCGGGCTCGACCGTCGGAGAGGAGCTGCCGCGCGCTGCTCCGGCGGGCCGGCGACGCTGCCCGCGCCGGCGGCTTCCTCGAGAAGCCGGTCGACCTCGATGAGCTGCTGCGGACCGTCGAACGCCCTGCTCGGCCGGCCGACGGGGGTCGCGCCATGAGCCCGACGGCGTGGCGAGCCGCCGAGCGCGCCACGCTCTTCGACGAGATCCCCTCCGGGGATCGTCGTGATCGATCGCGGCGCTGACGATCGTCGACCACAACCGAGGCGTTCGCCGAGCTCTTCGGTGACGGCGCGGGCGAGCCCTGCTTCAAGGCGATCAAGGGACGGGAGTCGCCCTGCGCGGTCTGCCCGGCGCGACAGACCTTCGCCGACGGCAAGGCGCGCGTGCTCGAGCAGAGCGGAACCGACCGGGACGGGCGCGAGGTGCACTACCTGGTCCAGGTGACACCGGTCATGCGGGCACGAACGGGCAGGTCGACTACGTCGCCGCGATCACCACCGACCTCACCGCCACGCAACGGCTGCAGCAGGAGTACCAGACCCTGTTCGAGAAGGTGCCGTGCTTCGTCGCCGTGATCAACCGCGACCACCGCGTGGTGAAGGCCAACGAGCTGTTCCGCACGACCTTCGGCGAGCCGACCGGAGAGCACTGCTACCGGCTCTACAAGCATCGTCACGAGCCGTGCCGCGACTGTCCGGTGGATCGCACGTTCGCACGACGGCGGCTCGCACAGCTCGCACCAGATCGGGATGACCCGCGACGGCACGACCCAGCCCTACCTGGTCGTTCACCGCGCCGTTGCTGCGCGGCGACGGCGAGGTGACCCACGTGATCGAGATGGCGCTCGACATGACCGAGCACCAGGCCTCGAGGAGGAGCTCTCGCAGGCCAACGTCCTGCGCCAGGCTCTGGTGGAGAGCTCGCTCGACGCGATCCTGGTCCTCGACGAGAAGCGACGCGTCCTGCTGGTCAACCGGGCGGCCGAGCAGCTGCTCGGAGTCGGCCGCGCGCGATCTGATCGGCGCGCCGGGCCCCGGCAGGGATGCTCCCCGAGGAGCTCGCGCGGTCCTGACGGGCAAGACGGAGCGGGTCGTGCTGCACGAGACCTCGTCGCCGACGGGTCGGGTGGCGAGGTGGTCCCGGTCCGTGTCGCGGCGGTCGGGCTCGAGGTCGGCGGCGCGATTCGTGGGCTCGGCGGTCGATCGCCCAGGACCTCAGACGAGATCAAGCAGCTCGAACGGGAGAAGCTCGACGCCGAGCGGCTGGCCGCGGTCGGCCAGACGGTCGCCGGGCTGGCTCACGGCATCAAGAACATCCTCACCGGGCTCGAGGGCGGTATGTACGTCACCTCGTCGGGCCTGAAGAAGCGGCGACGCAGGCACGGGTCAGGCAGGGCTGGGAGATGCTCGAGCGCAACATGGCGCGGATCTCGGACCTGGCCAGGAACCTGCTGGCCTTCTCCCGCGGCGAACGTCATCGAGGCCGGGATGATCCGACCCGGCCGCGATCGTCCGCGAGGTGGTCGACCTGTTCCGCGACGTGCGGCCCAGCACGGCGATCGATGCTCGAGGCCGAGATCGACGATCCGGTGGCCCCGGCGTGGATGGACCCCGAGGCGTCTGCACAGCTGCCTCGCCAACCTGATCTCCAACGCCATCGACGCCTGCCTGGTCAGCGCGGCGACGGCTGCACCATCACGGTGCGGCCTGCGCGAGGACGAGGGCGTGCATCGTGCTTCGAGGTGATCGACACCGGCTGCGGCATGGACTACGAGATCAAGCAGAAGGTCTTCACCAGCTTCTTCACGACCAAGGGCGCGGGTGGGACCGGCCTCGGACTGCTCCTGACGCGCAAGATCGTGCAGCAGCACGGCGGATCGATCGAGCTGACAGCTCGAGCCGGGTAAGGGCACCACCTTCTGCCTGCGTTTTCCCCGGCATCGCCTGCCCGAGCCGACGGCAGAGCCGAGGAGCGTGAGCCAAGGAGTGATCGGACGACCTGCAGGATCGGCCGGAACGCGCGCTGCGTCAGGCCCGAGGACGTGACGGTCCTGGTGGTCGACGACGAGCTCGACGTCGCGTCAATACCTGGCCTCGGTGCTCGAGGACGCCGGGATCAACGTGGTCACTGCCCACGACGGTGAGCAGGCGCTCGAAGCGATCCGCAGGGATCCGCCCGACCTGATCTCGCTCGATCTGGTGATGCCGCGCAAGTCGGGCATCCGGCTGCTCGCCGAGCTGCGCCGCCATCGCGAGTGGAGCCGCATCCCGGTGATCATCGTCACCGCGCACGCCCGGGATCCGCGACGTCCGCTCGGACCTCGACGACGTGCTCGCGCAGAGCACTCTGGCCGGGCCCTCGCTGTACCTGGAGAAGCCCGTGACGCCGCAGCGCTACCTGAGGGGGATCAGCCAGATCCTCGGGATCGCCCTGCCCGAGGCCGGTCCCGATCCGGAGAGCCTGAGGCGGGAGACCCGTCGTCTGCTCGATGAAGCGGACCCCGGCACGCTCGAGGAGGTCCTCAAGACGCTCCAGAAGACCGGCAGGTAGGTCCGCTCCCCGCCCGGTGTCGGGCCCGCGGGTCGGTCAGTTCTCGGGTCCGACGAGGCCGTCGATCACCTCGAGCAGCTTCTCGGGGTCGATCGGCTTTTCCATGTAGGCGTCGGGATGGTAGTTCCTGATCCGGCCCAGGTAGGCATGGAAGTCCTGGTTCAGCGTGTCCTGGATGCCGGTCACCAGCACTACCGGGACCGTCTTGAGGGTGGGGTCCTTGCGCAGCGCGACCAGGGTCGAAAGCCCGCCCTTTTCCGGCATCATGACGTCGAGCAGGACCACATCGCGGTGCTTTCTCGTGGGCCATTCTGAGGCCATCCGCGGCGCTGTTGGCGGTGCGGACCGTCCACCCGCTGTCGGTCAGAATGGTCTCGATGTAGGTGGTGATGTCGGGCTCGTCGTCGATCACGAGCGCTGAACGTGAGCTCATGGTGCCTCCCTGGTCTCGGCCGGCGCGTCGACCCCTGAACGCAAGATAGGTCGGACGCGCTCGCGGCACAAGCAGATTTGAGATCTTGCAAGGCATACGCCCGTCCTGAGTCAAGCAGGAGGCCCTTCGGTGGGCGGGTGCGTTACCCCGCGGTGACGGCCCGTGACCTCTCTTCCACCCGCGAGAGCCGGTGCCGGCCGCGAGCTCGTGTTACGCAGGCGTAACCGTCGACCCGATCGGAACCGGACGCGAGCCCGGGTCGAGCACGTCAACCCTCTGGATCTGAGTGCTTTGATCTCTCGGGACCCGCCGTGGTCACTGGCACACCGGTTGCACCGTGCGACGCTGGAGGCGTGTCTCGGTCGGAGGAGGCCGTATGCGCGAGGGGCTGCGCAAGCTGTGGACCACCGAGGATTACTGGGCCGTGTGGCTCGGTCTCGGCACGGTCGTGCTCGCGCTTCCGAAGGGTGCCGGTCTCACGGCCGAGGTTCCGCTCGGAGGAGTGCTGTCGACGGCGGTGTTCTCCCCGATCCGGTCGAACATCAGCCGTCTGATGTGAGATTTCGTCACATGAAGGAGGACGTTTTCAGAACCTTGATCTCGAGAACATAGACCAGGAGAGATTGCCTCGGTGACCGGGTCGGGTGTATACCGGCACCGTAGCGCACCGGAACCCGACGCCGAAAGGAGTGGCCATGACGGAAAAGAAGCAGAAGACACCATTGCTTGACGAGCTCGAATCTGGACCGTGGCCGAGCTTTGTCAAGGAGATGAAGAAGGAGGCCCACCGTCCGATGGTCCAGGACGCCCTGGGCCAGCTGGAGCGTTCCTACGAGGAGCACATCAGCCACTGGAAGCACGGTGGCCTGGTCGGCGTGATGGGGTACGGAGGCGGCGTCATCGGCCGCTACTCCGATCTCGCCGAGGAGTTCCCCCATGTGGCCGAGTTCCACACCCACCGGGTCAACCAGCCGTCGGCGTGGTTCTACACTTCCGACGCCCTGCGCACCCTGTGCGACATCTGGGACAAGCACGGCTCCGGTCTGACCAACTTCCACGGATCGACCGGGGACGTGGTCTTCCTCGGCTCGACCACCGAGGCGATCGAGCCCCTCTTCGCCGACCTCACCAAGAACGGTTGGGACCTCGGCGGCTCCGGCTCCAACATGCGCACGCCGAGCTGCTGCGTCGGCCCCGCCCGCTGCGAGTGGGCGATGTACGACACCCTCGACGCCTGCTACAACATCACCCAGCACTTCCAGGACGAGCTCCACCGGCCGTTCTTCCCCTACAAGTACAAGTTCAAGTTCGCCGGCTGCCCGAACGACTGCGTGGCGTCCATCGCACGCTCGGACTGCTCGGTGATCGGGATCTGGAAGGACGACATCCGGGTCGACCAGAAGAAGGTCGCCGAGTACGCCAAGACCGTGGACATCACGAAGGAGATCTGTGACCGCTGCCCGACCCGGTGCATCGCATGGGACGGGAAGAAGCTCGAGGTCGACAACCCGAACTGCGTCAAGTGCATGCACTGCATCAACGTGATGCCCAAGGCGCTCAAGCCGGGCGTCGAGCGGGGAGCGACGATCCTGATCGGCGGCAAGGCGCCGATCGTCGGCGGCGCCCTGCTGTGCTCGGTCTTCGTGCCATTCCTCGAGATGGACCCCGAGTCGGACTACGAAGACCTCAAGGAGCTGACCGAGGCGATCTGGGAGCTCTGGGGCGAGCACGGCAAGGCACGTGAGCGCACCGGTGAGTTCATCCAGCGGGTCGGCCTGTCCAACTTCCTGGAGGAGATCGGGCTCGATCCGATTCCGGAGATGGTTCTCCACCCGCGGACGAACCCCTACATCTTCTTCGACGACGAGATCTTCGAGCAGGCCGGCGAGTAGGAGGGAGGCATCATGGCCCAAGAACGCATCACGGATATCGGACCGCCAAACTACAAGCAGTTCCTGCCGCCGGTCATCACGAAGAACTACGGCAAGTGGGACTACCACGAGATCCTCAAGCCGGGTGTGATGGTGCACGTTGCCGAGTCGGGCGACAAGCTCTTCACGGTTCGGGTCGGATCGCCGCGGCTGCTCGCGATCACCACCGTTCGCTGGTTCGCCGATCTCGCAGACAAGTACTGCGACGGCCACCTGAGGTGGACCAGCCGCAACAACGTCGAGTTCCTGCTCACCGACCAGAACAAGATCGAGCCGCTGATCGCGGAGGTCGAGGCTGGCGGCTTCCCGGTCGGCGGGATGGGCAACGGCATCTCCAACATCGTCCACACCCAGGGCTGGGTCCACTGCCACTCCTCCGCCTCGGACGCGTCGGGAGTGGTCAAGGGCGTCATGGACGAGCTGATGCCCTACTTCAAGCAGATGACGCTGCCGGCCAAGCTCCGGGTGGCCTATGCGTGCTGCCTCAACATGTGCGGCGCGGTCCACTGCTCGGACATCGCGATTCTCGGGGTGCACACCCGGGCGCCGATCATCGAGCACGACAACCTGCCGAAGATGTGCGAGATCCCGACCCTCGTCGCCTCGTGCCCGACCGGCGCCATCCGACCGGCCACCGTCGACGGCAAGCAGTCGATCGAGATCGTCGAGGAGCAGTGCATGTACTGCGGCAACTGCTTCACCGTCTGCCCGGCGGTGAAGATCAACAACGCGAAGACCGACGGGGTGTCGATCTGGGTCGGAGGCAAGGTCTCCAACGCCCGCACCACACCCAAGTTCTCCAAGCTGGCGGTGCCCTACCTGCCGAACAACCCGCCGCGCTGGCCCGAGGTCGTCGAGTGCGGTCAAGAAGATCGTCGAGGTGTACGCGGCCAACGCCCGCAAGCACGAGCGCATGGGTGAGTGGATCGAGCGCATCGGGTGGCCGAAGTTCTTCGAGCTGATCGACCAGCCCTTCACCAAGTACCACATCGACGACTTCACCCACGCCGGCGAGACCTACACGCGGACCGCACAGCTGCGGCACACCTGAGGAGGTCATCATGGGTGACGTCACTCTCGAGCAGGTTGCCGACGCGATGTTTGAGCTGGTCAAGTCATCCAAGGGCAAGCGCGATCTCAAGCCCATGGATGTGACCAAGGCGATGATCGAGCAGTTCGGCGGCAACGTCGACAAGACGCATGTGCAAGAAGGCACTGCGCTCGCTCATCGACACCGGCAAGCTGACCTACAAGTACGCGGGCGGGAGCTATGTGACCCTGCCCTGAACCGGATCCCGGGGCACGACGGGGCCGGCCGGCATGCGACCGGCCCCGCCCCGGCTCCCCTTGGAGGCGACATGGCGAAGAAGAAGGGACCGGAGCGAATCAAGGAAGCGATCGAGATTCTGCGCAAGTGGCAGGCGATCGAGCGCGATGCGATCGAAACCACCGCCTCGATCATGGAGAAGACCGACAACCTGTTGATCCGGCAGGTCATGGAGATCATCCGCAATGACTCCGTGCAGCACCACCGGGTGCAGCAGTTCCTGATCGACACCATGACCAAGGCGCCGGTCACGCTGACGTCCGCGGATCTGGCGGAGATCTGGGGCGAGATCGAGGCCCACGACGAGCTCGAGCGGGAGACCATCGCGCTCGCGAGGCAGCTCAAGGAGAGCACCACCGATCCGGTGCACAAGATCCTCCTCGACTACCTGCTCGCCGACGAGACCAAGCACGACACGATCCTGGGCGAGCTCGACGAGTTCAAGAAGCACATGTCGAAGCTGTCCTGACCGGATCGGGCGGCATTGAGGAGGCGTACGAATGGGTCTGCTGAAGAAGAAGGACAAGGAAGCGAGCGGTAAGCTCAAGTCGCGCCTGTCCGGCGGCGGCGGGAGCGGCTCGCAGATCTCCGCGCTGCGTCCCCGTTACGTGGAGAGCCTGCCGCCGTGCACCGGCAACTGCCCGAGCGGAAACGACATCCGCGGCTGGCTCACGGTCATCGCCCTGCGCGAGAAGCTCGGCCTGAGCCTCGACGAGGCGTGCGAGCGGGCGTTCCGCATCGAGATGGAGACCAACCCGTTCCCGTCGGTGATGGGGCGTGTCTGCCCCCACCCCTGCGAGAGCTTCTGCAACCGCAAGGACAAGGACGGCGCGGTCGCGATCAACTCGGTCGAGCGCTTCATCGGCGACTGGGCCCTCGACCACGGGCTCAAGGCGGAGCGGATCGAGGGCGAGGGACCGAAGCAGAAGAAGGTCGCGGTGATCGGAGCCGGTCCCGTCGGGACTGTCCGTCGCCTATCAGCTGGCCCGCCGGGGCTACCCGGTGACCGTGTTCGAGAGCCTCCCCAATGCCGGGCGGCATGCTGCGCTACGGCATCCCCGTGTACCGCCTGCCGCGCGAGATCCTCGATGCCGAGATCCAGCGCATCGTCGACCTCGGCGTGGAGCTCAAGTGTAACTGCAAGGTCGGCAAGGACGTGACCTTCGCCGACCTGCGCAGGGACTTCGACGCGATCTACGTCGCGATCGGCGCCCACCAGGGCAAGAAGCTCGGGCGTGCCGGGCGAGGACGGCCCCGGGATCTGGACCGGGACCGAGTTCCTCAACCACGCCAACTCCGGCAAGAAGGTCGAGATCGGCGGCAACGTGGTGGTGATCGGCGGCGGCGACACCGCGATCGACGCCGCCCGCGTGTCCAAGCGCGTGACCCTCGACTCGGCGTCGATCTCCAAGCGCATGGGCGCCGAGGTCACCATCCTCTACCGCCGGACCCGGGCCGAGATGCCGGCGATCGAGCGCGAGATCGACGAGGCGCTCGAGGAGGGCATCCAGATCGAGTACCTCGCAGCGCCGCTCGAGATCCTGCGCGACGACGAAGGCAAGGTGCGCGCCATGGTCGTCCAGCGCATGGAGCTCGGTGAGCCCGACGCCTCGGGCCGCCGGCGCCCGGTGCCGATCGAGGGCGACACCTACGAGCTGCCGATCGAGACCATCATCACCGCGGTCAGCCAGCAGCCCGAGCTCGGCGCCCTGGGTTCGAAGGAGCTCGGTGACGGTTGGCTCAACGCCGACCAATGGGGCCGTACCGGGGTCGATGGGATCTGGACCGGAGGCGACAACATCAACCTGGGCATCGCCACGACGTCGATCGGCCAGGCCCGAGCGGCGGCCGACGCGATCCACGCCTACCTCCAGGGGGTCGAGCCGGAAGCGCCGGATCTCGGGCAGACCGTCGGGTCGGACAGGATGAAGCTCGACTGGTACGAGGCGAAGGAACGCCACGAGCGGAAAGTGATCGAGCCCGAGGAGCGGCTCAAGCGGCCCTACGACGAGGTCGATCTCGGGATGGCGCCGGACGATGCCCTGGCCGAGACCACCCGCTGCATGAGCTGCGGCCGGTGCTTCGGCTGTGAGAACTGCTGGATGTACTGTCAGAACAACGTGTTCGCCAAGGACCCCGACCCGCTCGCGAACTACTTCTTCCAGATCAAGAAGATGGAGGTCTGCGACGGGTGCAAGAAGTGCTGGGAGGAGTGCCCCTGCGGCTTCATCGTGGGCGTCTGAACGAGGGGACAGCGGTGGACACGATCCGGTTCCGAGTGCCGCGGCTGGCGATTGCCGGGCTGGCGGGCGACAGCGGCAAGACCCTGGTGAGCCTGGGGCTCGCCAGGGCCTTCGTCGGGCTCGGGCTCGACGTGCGCCCGTTCAAGAAGGGACCGGACTACATCGACGCGGCGTGGTTGGCCGAGGCCGCCGGCAGCCGGTGCCGCAATCTCGACACCTTTCTGATGGACGACGATGCGCTGGCGACCGCGCTTGCGACCGCCGCCAACGCGGACCTGGTGCTGATCGAAGGCAATCGTGGCCTGTTCGACGGCGTCGATGCCGAGGGCAGCCACTCGACCGCCGCGCTCTCCAAGCGGCTCGAGGCGCCGGTCGTGCTGGTGGTCGACGTCACCAAGATGCACCCGCACGGTGGCGGCGTTGGTGCTCGGCTGCCGTCAGCTGGAGCCCGAGCTCCGGCTCGCCGGCGTGGTGCTCAACCGCGTCGGAACCGCCCGTCAGGAGGCGGTGATCCGCGAGGCTGTGGAGCGCTACGCCGGGGTGCCGGTGGTCGGCGCGATCCGGAGGCTGTCCGACGAGGACCCGCTTCCGGGACGTCACCTCGGCCTGCTCACCGCGGTCGAGCACCCGCGCCGTGAGCGGGCGGTGGCGCGGGCCGCGACCCTCGTGAGGGAGCAGGTCGACCTCGACCGGGTGCTCGCCGCTGCCCGAGAGGCCCCGGAGCTGACCCTGTCCGTCACCTCCCGGGAGGCCCGGGCGGGGGAGCTGCGCGTCGGTGTCATGAACGACCCCGCGTTCAGCTTCTACTACCCGGAGAACCTGGAGCGTCTGGAGGAGGCCGGTGCGTCGCTGGTCGCGATCGATCCCGGTTCGGACCCGCGCCTCCCGGAGCTCGACGCGCTCTACATCGGCGGCGGGTTCCCGGAGGTTCACGCCGCCCGTCTGGCTGCGAACGGGGCCTTTCTCGCCGACCTGCGATCCCGGACCGCGGCCGGCCTTCCGGTGTACGCCGAGTGCGGCGGCCTGATGTACCTCGCGCGAGAGCTGGTCGCTGACGGCGTGTGCTACCCGATGGCGGGTGTGCTCGACTTGGTCGTGGAGCAGCGGTCCAGGCCCCAGGGCCATGGCTACGAGGTCGGGACGGTCGACCGCGACAACCCCTACCATCCGCTCGGCGCCGAGCTGCGCGGGCATGAGTTCCACCACTCGCGGGTCGTCGGTGGCAAGGACGCCGAAGCGACGGTGCTCGGCCTCGAGCGGGGGACCGGCGTCGGCGGTCGCCGCGACGGCATCGTCCGCGGTCGCGTCTGGGCGTCCTACCTTCACCTGCACGGGCTCGCAACGCCCGGGTGGTGCAACGGCTTCCTGTCTCTCGCACGTGACCATGCCGGCGAGCAGGTCCGGACGGCATGGGCCTGAAGGAAAGGGTGATGGGGCTTTTCCTGAGCGACGACCACGACGGACTGCGGCGGCTCGCGGTGAGCGAGCCCCGCGCGGTTCGCCACCTCCTCGGTCGCCTGTGGGATCCCTCGGCGCGGCGTCGGCAGGCCGCCGGCGCGGCGCTGGGTGCGGCGGCGGCCGCCCGGCCCGAGCAGGGCCGGGATCTGCTCCGACGGGTGACCTGGGCGCTCAGGGACGAGGCGGCGAGCCACGCTGCCCATGCGGCGGCGGCGGTCGCCGAGATCGCGATCGTGGCGCCGGCCGTGGCGCGACCGTTCATCGGTCCGCTGGTCACCACCCTCGAGGACCCCGGCGTGCGGTCCGACACTCTCGCCGCGCTGGTCCGCCTTGCGGGAACCGAGCCGGGCCTCGTCCGGCCCCACGCGGATCGGATTCGCCACCTGGCCGGTCGGTCGGCCGATCCGGCTTTGATGGCGCAGCTCGAGGAGCTGCTGCAGGAGGGAGATCGCGGCCATGACTGAGGAGACCCAGAGGCAGCGGCTGGAGCGCTGCCAGCGCGCGGTCGACGAGCACCCGGATCAGGCCAGCGCCCATTTCAACCTCGGGCTCGCGTACACGGTCTCCGGCCGGGTGCGGCAGGCCGAGGAGTGCTACACGAAGGCGATCGAGCTCGACCCGACCCTGGTCCAGGCGTGGGTCAACCTCGGCGGCGTGCGGCTGATGCGGTGGGACTTCAAGGGGTGTCTGGAGGCCAACCGGGAAGCCGTGCGGCTCAAGCCGACCTCGGTCCGGGCGCACTTCAACGCCGGACAGGCCCACCTCTACCTCAACCACCCTGAGGAGCTTCTCGCCTCGATGCGGCGCGTGCTCGAGATCGACCGCGACCACGGGGAAGGTCACTACTACGCCGCGGTTGCGGAGCTTGCGCTGGACAACCACGGTGCGGCGGAGCGCCACCTGGAGCGGGCGATCGAGCTCGGCCACCGGCCGACCCAGGAGTTCCTGCGAGCGATCGAGGCCGCTCGGCTGCGAGCGTCTCGCGCGTCGAACGTGACTCTGATCGAGATCAGCGGGGCCGAGGCCCCGGAACCACCAAAGGAGGATTGAGATGCCAGTATTCACACAGGGCAACGTGTCCATCGAGGTCGACGAAGACGGATTCATGCAGGAACCCGACAAGTGGAACGAGGAGGTTGCTGCGGCTCTGGGGACGACCGAGGGCGTCGACGAGCTCACCGAGAACCACTGGAAGGTGGTCAACTACCTTCGTGAGTACTACCTCCAGTTCGGGGTCGCCCCGATGATCCGCAAGCTCTGCAAGCAGACCGGCTTCCAGCTCAAGGAGATCTACGAGCTGTTCCCGTCGGGCCCGGCCAAGGGCGCCTGCAAGGTCGCCGGACTGCCCAAGCCGACCGGTTGCGTCTGACTCTGCCCGCGATCGGCCCTCCGCGGCGGCGGAGGGCCGGCTCGCCGGTGTTCGGCTTCAGGGTCCCGTTACCCGGTCGTAACGGGGGGCTGTGACCGAGGCGTCTCAGGTCCAGTCTCGGAGTACCCAACTCTCCGAGAGCGAGGGGTTTGAGACCTTCATCCCTGAGTCGCTCAGTGGCATAGCAGTTGCAGTCCAGGTCAGGCGGCGGGAAGGGAGCTGACGATGCAGGAGACCGAGCGGAGGGCGGCGATGCTCGAACGGTGGTTCGAGGCTTCGATCGCCGGCTCCGCACCGGAGACCGTCCGGTTCCTCCACCGTCAGAAGGACCCCTTCGCGAACCCGGTCGGGGCGGCGCTCCGGCGCGGCCTGGCCGCGATTCTCGACGGAGTTCTCGACGGCACGCCGGCAGCGGAGCTGACCGAGCCCCTCGACGGCATCATCCGGATCCGCGCGGTCCAGGACCTCTCTCCGGCCCGGGCGTTGGAGTTCCTGCCCGCGCTCAAGTCGCTGCTGTGGGAAGACCCCACGTTCGACGACGACCGGCGACGAGAGCTCGAGCTCCGGGTCGACCGAGTCCTGCTCGAGGCGGTCAACCTCTACGTGGCGTGCCGGGAGCGTGTCTACGAGATCCGTGTGACCGAGATCCGCAATCGCTCGATGAAGGTGCTGGAACGCCTCAACGCATGGCGTGACCGGCGCGACGGGGCGGAGGGCACGACCCCAGCCCCATAGGAAGGGAGGTCTCGACGCGATGGGCGCCCTGATTTCACTCGTTGCCGTCGCCGCACTGACCGGGCTCGCCTGGCTCGCGGTGACGGTGGGCGACCTGCGCTATCCGATCGGGGTGGTGCTCCCCGGGGTGGCGTTCGCCGTGTTCATCATCGGCATCGTGGTGCGCGTCGTGCGCTGGGCTCGGTCGCCGGTGCCCTTCCGCATCCCGACCGTGTGCGGCCAGCAGAAGACGCTGCCGTGGATGCGCCACGAGGAGCTCGAGAGCCCGTCGGGCACGCCCGGAGTCATCGGGCGGATGCTGCTCGAGGTGCTCTTCTTCCGCTCCCTGTTCCGCAACACCAGAGTGCACATCGACCCGGCCCGGGAGAAGGTCTCCTACTTCGGGGCCGGCACGCTGTGGCTGGCGGCGATGCTCTTCCACTGGTCGATGCTGGTCATCGTCCTGCGCCACTTCCGGTTCCTGGTCGAACCGACGCCGCGCTTCGTGGAGTGGATCCAGGCCATCGACGGCTTCTTCCAGGTCGGACTGCCGGTCGTGTACCTGACCACGCTCTTCTTCCTCGCCAGCCTCGCGTGGCTGCTGGCACGCCGCCTGACCGACGTCAAGGTCCGCTACATCTCGCTGCCGAGCGACTTCTTCGCCCTCTACCTGCTGCTCGGGATCGGGCTCTCGGGCGCCGCCATGCGTCACCTCGAGAAGGTCGACATCGTCCAGGTCAAGGCGGCGATCGCCGGCTGGACGTCGTTCGCTCCGGTCCTGCCCGAGGGGGTGGGCGTGATGTACTTCCTCCACGTCGCCCTGGTCAGCGCTCTGCTGATCTACTTCCCGTTCTCCAAGCTCCTCCACGCACCCGGGGTCTTCCTGTCGCCCGACCCGCAACCTGGCCAACAACAACCGGGCCAAGCGTCACGTCAACCCCTGGAATCCGCCCATCGTCGGCCACACCTACGCCGAGTGGGAGGAGGAGTTCCACGACAAGCTGGTGGCCGCCGGCTACACCCTCGACAAGGAGTGAGCGATGGCGGAGAAGACACCCCAGGAGCTGATCCAGATCGACCTCGACTCCGCCCAAGACCGACTGGATGGACCCGTCGGTCGACTTCGAGGCCCGGCGCGGGACCTGGAGCTATCCCGGCGCGGCGAAGAACCTCAGGTACATGGGCTACCCGAACCCGCGGGAGTGGTCGCCGACCGACGACGACTGGCAGCTGCCCGACAACTGGCAGGAGACGATCCTCGACGGATTCCGCGAACGGCTGATGAAGTACCGGTCGTTCCAGGTGTTCATGGACATCTGCGTGCGCTGCGGGGCGTGCGCCGACAAGTGCCACTTCTTCATCGGCTCCGGCGACCCCAAGAACATGCCGGTGCTGCGGGCCGAGCTGCTGCGCTCGATCTACCGCCGTGACTTCACCGCGTTCGGCAAGATCCTGGGCAAGCTCGGCCGGTGGCCGGGAGCTCACCGCCGCAGGTGCTCAAGGAGTGGTACTACTACTTCTACCAGTGCACCGAGTGCCGCCGCTGCTCGCGTCTTCTGCCCCTACGGCATCGACACCGCCGACATCACCATGATGGCCCGCGAGCTGATGAACCTGGTCGGCCTCAACATCAACTGGATCGTGGAGCCGATCGCCAACTGCCACCGCACCGGCAACCACCTCGGCATCCAGCCCCACACGTTCAAGGACAACGTCGAGTTCCTGTGCGACGAGCTCGAGGAGGCGACCGGGATCCGGATCGACGCGCCGATCAACCAGAAGGGCGCCGAGGTCCTGTTCGTCATCCCGTCGGCGGACTACTTCGCCGATCCCGGGATCTACACCTTCATGGGCTACCTGCTGCTGTTCGAGCACATCGGGCTCGACTACACGCTGTCGCGCCTACGCCTCCGAGGGCGGCAACTTCGGCCTCTTCACCTCCCACGACACGATCAAGAGGCTCAACTACAAGATCTACCACGAGGCCAAGCGGCTCGGCGTCAAGTGGATCATCGGCGGCGAGTGCGGCCACATGTGGCGGGTGATGCACCAGTACATGGACACCATGAACGGTCCGGCCGACTTCCTGGAGGTGCCGAAGTCGCCCGATCACCGGCACGCGTGTTCGAGAACGCCGCGTCGACCAAGATGGTCCACATCTGCGAGTTCACCGCCGACCTCATCAAGCACGGCAAGCTCAAGCTCGACAAGAGCCGGAACGACAAGTGGCGGGTGACCTTCCACGACTCCTGCAACCCGGCCCGCGCGATGGGCCTGCTCGAGGAGCCGCGCTACGTGCTCAAGCAGGTCTGCAACCACTTCTTCGAGATGCCCGAGAACACCATCCGCGAGCAGACCTTCTGCTGTGCGCGGAGGCGCCGGTCTCGGCAACGACGAGAACATGGAGATGCGGCTGCGGGGAGGGCTGCCGCGGGGCAACGCGCTGCAAGTACGTGCGCGACAAGCACGACGTCAACCTGCTGACCTGCATCTGCGCCATCGACCGTGCGACCCTGGTCCCGCTCGCCGAGTACTGGGCGCCGGGAGTCGAGGTCGCCGGGGTCCACGAGCTGGTCGGCAACGCCCTGATCATGGACGGCGAGACCGACCGCACCGATGAACCTGCGCAACGAGCCGCCGTGAACCGGAGGAGGCCGCCGATGTATGACGCCGGCAAGATCATCGCCGGGCTGGTCGTCTTCCTGGTCCTGGTGACCTCGCCCCTGTGGTACAACGCCGTCCTCGCGCGCGACGTCGCGCCGCCGAAGCTGGTGCTGCCCGCCAACGGGTCGACCCAGTGCGTCGAGGACACCGAGATCATGCGCGCCTCCCACATGGACCTCCTCAACCAGTGGCGGGACGCGGTGGTGCGCCAGGGCGAGCGCGACTACACCAGCACCCTGACCGGGACGAGCTACGACATGAGCCTGACCCGCACCTGCATGGGGTGCCACACCAACAAGTCGACCTTCTGCGACGCCTGCCACAACTACATGGCGGTCAGCCCCTACTGCTGGGACTGCCACGTCGCGCCCAAGGAGGAGTCGTGATGGACGGCAGCAGGAGAAGGTTCCTCAAGATCGCCGGCCTGTCGGTCCTCGGCTGCGCCTCGGTCCGCATCGGCGCCGAGGAGGGGGCCGCCGCCACGAGCCGGCCCCGACCGGCAGGCCGCTCACCGCGCAACGCTGGGCGATGGTCATCGACCTCGCGAAGTTCGAGCACCACCGCTCCTGGGAACGGTGCATCGAGGCGTGCCATCGGGTGCACAACGTGCCCCGGTTCGACAACCCGAAGGACGAGATCAAGTGGATCTGGAACGAGGACTTCGAGCACGCGTTCCCGAACCTCGAGCACGAGCATGCGCCGCGAAGGCCCACCAGGGGTCGCCGATCCTGGTCCTGTGCAACCACTGCGACAACCCTCCGTGCACCCGGGTGTGCCCCACCCAGGCGACCTGGAAGCGGGAGGCGGACGGGATCGTGATGATGGACTGGCACCGCTGCATCGGCTGCCGGTACTGCGTCGTGGCCTGTCCCTACGGTTCGCGCAGCTTCAACTGGCGCGATCCGCGGTCGGCGCTCGCCGACACCGATCCGAACTACCCGACGCGGATGCGCGGGGTGGTCGAGAAGTGCACCTTCTGCGAGGAGCGGCTCGCGCGCGGGCTGCAGCCGGCATGCGTGGAGGCCTGCGAGCACGGCGAGATCGTGTTCGGAGACCTCGAGGATCCCGACTCCGAGGTCCGCAGGCTGCTCGACGAGCACTTCACCATCCGCCGCAAGGCCGAACCTCGGGACCCAGCCCGAGGTCTACTACATCGTGTGAGGTGGCCATGCTCGAGAAGGCGCTCACCGGAAACCGCACCTACTGGACCTGGATCGGATTCCTGCTCGCCGTGATCGGGGTCGGGGTGGGGTGCTGGTTCTACCAGTTCACCGCACGGCCTGGCCATCACCGGGCTGTCCCGGGACGTGGTCTGGGGCTTCTACATCGCCCAGTTCACCTTCCTGGTCGGCGTGGCCGCGTCGGCGGTGATGGTCGTGCTCCCGTACTACCTCCACAACTACAAGGCGTTCGGCAAGATGACCATCCTCGGCGAGTTCCTCGCCATCGCCGCAGTGCTGATGTGCATGATGTTCATCTTCGTGGACATGGGCATGCCGACCAGGATCCTCAACGTCTTCCTCCACCCGACGCCGCGCTCGGTGATGTTCTGGGACACCGTGGTCCTCTCGGGTTACCTGCTCCTGAACGTCCTGATCAGTCACGTCACCCTCGACGCAGAACGTCAGGGCGACCCGCCCCCGAAGTGGATCAAGCCCATCATTCTGCTGTCGATCCCGTGGGCGGTCAGCATTCACACCGTGACCGCGTTCCTGTACTCGGGTCTCGCGGCTCGGCCGTTCTGGATGACCGCGATGCTCGCGCCCCGGTTCCTGGCGTCGGCCTTCGCCGCCGGTCCCGCCCTGCTGATCCTGCTCGCGCTGATCGTGCGCAAGCTGTCGACCTTCGACCCCGGCACGAAGGCCATCCAGAAGCTCGCGGAGATCGTGACCTACGCGATGTGCGTCAACATCTTCTTCGTGCTGATGGAGATCTTCACCGCCTT
Source organism: uncultured Acidobacteriota bacterium (assembly GCA_963714745.1). Classification (GTDB taxonomy): domain Bacteria; phylum Acidobacteriota; class Thermoanaerobaculia; order Thermoanaerobaculales; family Sulfomarinibacteraceae; genus CAVQPK01. The sequence continues at coordinate 457,096 of CAVQPK010000002.1, read as the reverse complement.
CTACTCGAGCATCCCGGAGCACATCCACCACTTCGAGTACCTCTTCGTCGGGCTCGACGGCGACACCACCCTGGTGCCGTGGATGTGGGCCTCGGTGCTGCTCGCGGTGGTCTCGCTGGTGCTCCTGGTCAACCCGAAGACGCGCCACAACGAGCGCCTGCTGGTGGTGGCCTGCATCGCCGTCTTCATCTCGCTCTGGATCGACAAGGGCCTCGGGATGGTGGTGACGGGCTTCGTGCCGTCGCCGCTCGGCCACGTGACCCACTACTCGCCGACCCTGCCCGAGCTCGGAATCAGCTTCGGGATCTATGCCGTCGGCTTGCTGGTGATCACCGGCCTGTACAAGATCGCCCTCGAGGTGCGCGGTCAGCTCAGGGCGTGAGGCCAACCCGCTCCGGTGTCGCTTCCGGGACCCTCCGCCGCACGGCCGGCGGGGGGTCCTGTCGTCGTGACCGTGGGAGGAACGAATGACCGACTCATCCCGACCTGTGATCGTGGTCGGCGCCTCGGCGGCCGGCCTGCGCTGCGCCTGCCGACTCCGGCGGCTCGAGCCCAACCGGCCGATCACCGTGGTCGAGGCTCGGGAGATCTTCTCGTACGGCGCCTGTGGCCTGCCCTACGTGCTCTCGGGCGACCTCGATACGCTCGACGCGCTGCGGCGGACCACCTACGGTCTGGAGCGGGACGCCGGTTACTTCGAGACTCACAAGGGGATCGAGGTGTTGGCGCCGTGGCGGGCGGTCGAGGCCTCTCCCGGTCGCCTGATCGTCGAAGGTCCCGGCGGACGACGCGAGCTCGTGTGGGATGACCTGGTGCTGGCCACCGGCGCCAGACCGCGTCGGCTGCCCGGACAGCCGGACCACCCGCGGGTGCGATCGTTCCACGTCTGGGACGACGTCGTTCCCCTCAAGCAGGGCCTCGTGCGGGGTGAGATCGAGAAGGTGGTGCTGGTCGGCGCCGGCCTGGTCGGCTGTGAGCTGGCCGACGCCTTCTCCAGCCTGTGGGGCGCCGAGGTCACTCTGGTCGAAGCGTGCGGGTGGCCGCTGCCCGCGCTCGTCGATCGCGAGATCGGGCTCGCCCTCCAGCGCTCGATGGAGGCCGCCGGGGTGCGGGTTGTCACCGGCGCGCCGGTCGACCGGATCGAAGCCGACGACGACGGTGTGACAGTGCTCGTCGGCGGCGAGAGGCTGCGGGCGGACGCGACCGTGATCGCGGTCGGGGTCGATCCGGACACGACCCTCGCCCGCGAGCTCGGGGTCGAGCTCGGTCCCTCTGGGGGAATCCGGGTCGACGCCCGGCTCTCGACCTCGGTCGCCCACGTCTGGGCGGCGGGCGACTGCGTCGAGTCGCGCTGCGTCGTCACCGGTCACCCGATCCTGCTGCCCCTCGGGTCGCTCGCCAATCGCCAGGGGCGGACGCTGGGCGACGTGCTCGCCGGCCGGGAGTCGGCCTTCCCTCCGGTCGCGGGGGCGATGGCGGTCAAGGTGATGGACTGGAACGTGGCTGCCACCGGCTGCACCCTGGCCAGGGCCAGGGCGGCGGGGCTCGACGCGCGGGTGGCCTGGGTCGCCGCCGAGGACCGCGCCCACTACTGGCCCGATGCCAAGGTCGTGCATCTCGCGGTGGTCTACGAGCGGGGCTCACGGAGACTGCTCGGGGTGCAGGGCGCCGGAGAGGGCGAGGTGGCCAAACGCATCGACACCGCGACCCAGCTGCTGCATGCCGGGGCTCGCCTCGACGAGCTGGCCCAGCTGGAGCACGCCTACGCCCCGCCCTATGCACCGGCTGTGGACCCGCTCGCTGTGGCGGCCTTCGCGGCCCTCAACCAGGAGGACGGGGTCGAGTCCCTGCCCCCCTTCGCCGAGCTCGAAGGTGCGACCGTGGTCGACGTGCGCCTCGCCGTCGAGCGTGAGTCCCAGCCCTACGAAGGCGAGTGCGCAGGGATCGCGCTGGGAGAGCTCGACCCCGCTCGGGTGCCCGACGCCGAGGACCTGGTGCTGATCTGCCAGCGCGGAACACGATCCGCGGAGGCAGTGCGCCGCCTCGCGGCCGCCGGCCGCCGTGCCCGCTATGTCGGCGGAGGCGTCGCCTGGCGCCAGGTCGGCGGGGACGAAGACTGAGCCACCGAGGCACAAAGACAGAAGAGCACCGCGCGGGCCGTTGCCGCAACCCAAGGTACGGGTGAGCGAACGCGGCCGCTTCCGGACAAGGGGAGGCAAGAACCCGGGATCGGGCAGCCTGCCCGGGATACGGCGCCCTCTCGGGCGTGTGACTCACCCCGATCAGCCTGCTCCCAGGATGGAATCGACGTCGGCTGCCCGGGGCGGGGGCGGAGCGCGCTACACTGCGCGGGAGTCCCGCCCGGCGGTCGGGACGTGAGGGTGGGGGGCCAGGCGCATGTACCCGGTGATGCTGGTCGTTCGAGGTCGCCGCTGCCTCGTTGTGGGCGGCGGCGGCGTCGCACTGCGCAAGGTGCAGGGGTTGGTCGAGGACGGCGCCGTGGTGACGGTGGTCGCGCCGTCAGCAGCCCCACCGCTGGAGGCCATGGCGTCTCGCGGGGCGATCCGGCTCGAGCGTAGGCCGTACGCGAGCCCGGACGTGGAGGGGAACATCCTCGTCTTCGCGGCGACGGACAGCCCCGAGGTCAATCGTCGTGTGGCCGACGACGCGGCGGCGCAGGGGATCTGGACCAACGTTGCCGACGACCCGGATGCATCCTCCTTTCACCTCCCGGCCCGGCTGCGACGCGGGCCTCTCCAGATCGCGGTCGCCTCCGCCGGCGAAGCGCCGTTCGTGGTTCACCGGCTGCGCAAGCTGCTCGAGCGACGGCTGGGGTCCGAGTGGGGGGAGTGGCTCGACGCGGCGGTCCGGTTCCGGACCGCGGTGCGCGGGATGGGACTGCAGGCTCCTCAGCGAGAAGCGAGATACGACCGGTTCTTTGCCGGCACCGTCGACGCGGCGGCGCTGACCGCGCGGGTGCCGTCCGCCGAGGAGGAGGCACGATGGCTGGCCGGCGACGGGCGGCACGAGCGCCCCGTGCTCGACGGCCGAATCGATCACCGTCGGCCGGCGGTCGCGGCGGGCTGGTCGGGGTTGGTCTCGTTGGTCGGTGCGGGGCCGGGCTGTGCGGGTCTGCTCACGGTTCGTGGGCTCGACCGGCTGCGCCGTGCCGACGCGGTGGTCTACGATCGCCTTGCCGCTGCGGCGTTGCCCTGCGACCTGGCGCCCGAGGTCGAGCTCCACCCGGTCGGGAAGGTCGCCGGCAACCACCCGGTGCCGCAGGAGGAGATCACGTCGCTGCTGGTCCGCCTGGCCCGCGAGGGCAAACGGGTCGTGCGGCTGAAGGGAGGCGATCCCTACGTCTTCGGCCGCGGCGGTGAGGAGGCGGAGGTGCTCGAGCAGGAAGGCGTACCCTGGGAGGTGGTACCAGGGGTCACCTCCGGGGTCGGGGCCCTGGCATGGGCCGGGATCCCGGTCACCCACCGCCGCGAGGCCGTCCGGGTGACCTTCATCACCGCTCACGAGGCGATCAAGAGCGGCGGCCCCCAGCTGCGCTGGGACCTGCTCGCCGGGGATCCCCACGCCACCCTGGTCGGCTACATGGGGGTGACGGCTCTGGCGCAGGTGGTGGAACGCCTGGTGGCCGCAGGCATGGATCCCGAGACCCCGGCAGCGCTGGTCGAGCAGGGAACGACCTCGGCCCAGCGCCGTGTGGTGAGCACGCTGGCGGAGCTCCCCGCGGCAGCTGAAAGGGAAGGACTGAAACCGCCGGCCCTGTTCGCGATCGGACCGACCGTGGCGCACGCTGACCGGCTCGACTGGGCGAGCGCCCGGCCGCTCGACGGGGTCCGGTTGCTGGTGCCGACCGGCCCCGATGACCTCGCACGCGTTCTCGAGGACTCAGGCGCCGACGTGGTCGAGGTGCCCCTGCCGCCGACCCCGGCGGCTCGTATGGTGATGGCGTTACTGCCGCTCACTGGATGCGTGGCCAGAACGCCGTCGGAGATCGACTGGCTGGACGAGGAGCGGGATGGAGCCGCCTGGAACGACGGGGCGATTGTCTTCGCGATCGGACCCGAGACGGCCCGCCGCGCCGGGACCCGCGGATGGCCGCGGGTGATCGAGCTCGCCCCGGGCCTCGACCAGACCGCGGTTGCGGCCGAGATTGCCCGTGCGCTGGCGTGACGCGGCGACGGTGCTCGCGGCGGCGGCTGCGGCGGCCGGGGCGGTTGCGTCGGGAGCCGAGCCGGAACCGCTGCGGTTCGGCGTGGTGAGTCTTTACAGTCCGCGCGTGATGTTCCTCAAGTATCAGCCGCTCGTCGACTACCTCACCGAGCACACCGGCAGGCCCTGGAAGCTGGTGATCTCGACCGCCTACCAGGAAACCGTCGACGCCCTGTGCGCCGACGATCTCACCCTGGCCTACCTCGGTCCGCTGACCTACGTGCGCGCCCGGGCGGCGTGCGGCGCGACCCCGGTGGTCCGTCTCGAAACCGGCGGCTCGGCGGCCTACACCAGCGTGATCCTGGTCCGCCAGGACAGCTCCTACCGGCGGGTGGCCGAGCTGGCCGGGACGCGGTTCGGCTTCGGTTCGGCGCTGTCGACCTCGTCCCACCTGGTGCCGCTGGCGATGCTCCGCGAGGCCGGCATCAGCGCGAGCGGCGTGGACTGCCGGTACTTCGACCACCACGAACGCGCTGCCCGGGCCGTCCTGCTCGGAGAGGTGGAGGCGTGCGGCGTCCGCGACCTGATCGGCGACCGGTTCTCGATGCGCGGCCTCAGGGTGCTGGCGCGGTCTGCGCCGATCCCGAACTTCCCGCTCGTCGTCGGACCCGACGCGTCGCCCGAGCTGCGCCGGCTGATCGTCAAGGTGCTGGTGGAAGATCCCCGCCTCCGGCCCGAGCTGGGACGTCGCATGGAAAGGTGGGACGAGGAGTTCCGCAGCGGATTCGCGCCGGCGGTCGACGCCGACTACGAGCCGGTGCGGGAGCTCGCGCGACGGCTCTTCGGACCCGAGGCGCTGCGGCTCACCCCGGATCGTCTGCGCTGCGGTGGCGAAGGCGACTGAGATGGTGAAGCTCGGCCTCCGCACCAAGTTCTTTCTCTACTCGAACACTCTGATCGTGGGGACGATGACCCTCGTCACCCTGGTCGGGGTCGCGCACGAACGGGCCGTCCGCCACGACGCGATCGCCAGCCGCGGGATCTCGATCGCCGAGGCGATGGCGATTCCGATCACCGACGCCCTGATGTACGAGGAGCTCGGTCTGGTGCAGGAGACCGGCTTGATCGAGAACTACATCTCGGAGATCCTGGACCGCAACCGGGATCTGCTGCGCTACGTTGTGGTCGCCGACACCTCCGGTCGCGTGATCCACTCCAATCGGTGGCCGCTGCTCGGCAAGGCGTTCGCTCGCGGGCTCGGCCCAGATGCGATCTCCCGGTCGCCACAGGTAGACATCCTCGAGGTCGACGGAGAGCGGGTGCTGGAGGTGCGCACGACCGCTGAACATCTCGACCCGGTTCTGGGGCTCGCTCGCGATCGGCTTCTCGCTCGAGCCGATCGAGCGCCAGGTGGCCCTGGTGGCGCGGCGGGCGGTGCTGGTGGCGCTGGTGCTGCTGGTGCTCAACTCGGTGATCACCGCGGCTCTACGTCGAGACGCTGATCCGGCCGATCCTGAACCTCAACCAGACCATGAAGCGGGCGGGCCGGGGCGACCTCTCGGTCCGCGCGCCGGTGCGCCGGCGGCGACGAGGTCGGCGAGCTCGGCGACGTCTTCAACCGCATGATGGACGAGCTCGAGGAGGTCCGCGACCGTGAGCAGGTGCAGCGCCAGTCCAGCTCGCCCACACCGAGAAGATGGCGGCGGTCGGCACCCTCGCCGCCGGGGTCGCCCACGAGGTCAACAACCCGCTGGCCGGGGTCCTCGCCTGCCTCGACGGCATGCGAGGCCAACCCCGAGGACGGCGAGCTGCGGGAGCGCTACCTCGGGCTCGTCCGCGACGGTCTCAAGCGGATCGAGCGGACGGTCGCGAACCTGCTCGACTTCTCGCGCCAGCGGGAGCATGCGGCTCGAGCCGACCTCGGTCAACCACAACCTCCGCCACGTCGCCGAGCTGGTCGGATACCAGCTGCGCAAGGCGGGCGTCGAGGTCGCGTTCGAGCTCGACGAGCGGCGAGCCGTTGGTGATGGCGGACCACTTCCAGATGGAGCAGCTCTTCCTCAACCTGGTGCTCAACGCCCTCCAGGCGATGCCGGAGGGCGGTACGCTGACGCTGCGGACCCGCGCGCGGTACGACCGGGTGATGGTCGAGGTGCGTGACACCGGTCAGGGAATCCCGGCCGAGATTCGCGACCGGATCTTCGACCCCTTCTTCACCACCCGCGAGGTCGGCCAGGGCACCGGGCTCGGCCTCGCGGTCTCGTACAGCATCGTCGCGGCCCACGGAGGTACCATCGAGGTGGAGAGCGCCGAGGGCGAGGGCTCGATGCTTCCGGGTGACCTCTTGCGCTCACGCCGCGCGATCGAGGCGAGAGGAGGACCGGATGACCACGATCTGCGGCCACCGACTGCTGATCGTCGAGGACGAGCCGATGCTGCGGATCACCATGGCCGACGCCCTGCGCAAGGAGGGGTGGACGGTCGACGTGGCGGAGGACGGGGTCAAGGGCATCGCCCTCTTCGAGCAGCACCTGCACGACGTCGTGCTGACGGACCTGGTGATGCCGCGCATGGGTGGGCATCGAGCTGCTCAAGCGGATCAAGGCCCTGGCAGCCGGAGACCACGGTGGTGATCATCACCGCCCACGGCACGGTCGACCGCGCGGTCGAGGCGATGCGGGAGGGGGCGGCCGACTTCATCGCCAAGCCGTTCTCGATCGCGCACCTGATGGTCCGCCTGCGCAACGTGTGCTCGGTCCGGCTGCTCCGCGAGCAGAACGTCCGCCTCCAGGAGCAGCTCGAGCAGCGCCACTCGTTCTCCAACATCATCGGCAAGTCCAAGCCGATGCAGGAGGTCTTCGAGCTGATCCGGCTGGTCGCGGACTCCGACGCCTCGGTGCTGATCCTGGGCGAGAGCGGGACCGGCAAGGAGCTGGTGGCGTCGGCGATCCACTTCAACTCGCCGCGGCGGACCAAGCCCTACGTCCGGGTCAGCTGCGCCTCGCTTCCCGAGTCGCTGATCGAGTCCGAGCTCTTCGGCTACGAGAAAGGCGCTTTCACCGGAGCCAGCGAGCGTCGCATCGGGCGGTTCGAGGCCGCCAGCGGGGGCACACTGTTCCTCGACGAGATCGGCGAGCTGCCGTTGTCCTTCCAGGTCAAGCTGCTGCGGGTGCTGCAGGAGCGCCAGATCGAGCGGCTGGGCTCCAACCGTCCGATCGACGTCGATGTGCGGATCATCTCCGCCTCGCTGCGCCCGCTCGAGGAGGAGATCGCGGCCGGACGGTTCCGGGAGGACCTCTACTTCCGGGTCAACACGGTCAACATCCACCTCCCGCCGCTGCGTGACCGGGCGGAGGACATTCCGCTCCTGGCCCACGCCTTTCTCGAAGAGCTTGCCCAGGAGCGGGGGCGGCGGATCGACGGTTTCTCCGATGAGGCCCTGGGCATGCTCGACGCCCACTCATGGCCGGGAAACGTGCGCGAGCTGCGCAATGTCGTCGAGCGGGCGGTCCTGTTCTGTCGGGGGTCTCACGTGACCGCCGACGAGCTGCCCTCCGCACTGCGGTCTGCCCCCGGCACGAGCCCGAAGAACGCCCGCCGGAGTGTGACCACGATGCAGCAGGCGGTGGAGCACGCCGAGATCGACGCCATCCGGGCTGCGCTGGCCGCGACCGAGGGTCGTCGTGCCGAGGCCGCCGAGCTGCTGGGCGTGAGCCGCAAGACCCTTTGGGAGAAGATCAAGCACCACGGAATCACCGAGTAGGACCGCTGCAGGGATGGGCCGGCCATCGCACACGCTCACAGCGACGCTCGTGCGGCCCATCCCTGCCACGATCCTGCGATGCGCTGCGCGCATCCGTGAGATACGCCGACCCGTCGTGGGCGGCCGGGGCAGTTCGGGAGGGCGAACGATGACGCGTGCTTGGATGCCGTCTCTTGCGTTGGTACTGCTGGCGGCTGGCTTCGGATCCGCCGCCGGCGAGGAGAAACCACCTCGGAACGACCTGGCGAAGGTCCGGTACCAGGGCGGTTTCCTGTTCCAGACCGAGGACGGAAGGTACTCGCTGCGGCTGACCGGCGGGATCCAGCTTCGCTACACCTTCCTCGACGTCGATCGGATGGTGAACGGCAACGGCGAGGACTACTCGAACTTCTTCATCCGCAGGGCCCGGCTGTGGGCGGCCGGCCGTGTGGTCGACCCGAAACTGACCTATTCCCTCCACCTCCAGCTGGAGCCGACCAGCCAGGTCAACGCCCACGATCTCTGGCTGCAGTACGCGTTCTCGGACCTCGTGCAGCTCGGAGCGGGCCGCAACAAGATCGCCTACGGACTCGAGTTCCTGAACTCGGGCATGGGCCTGTCGCTGGTGGACCGCTCGATCATGTACGGCGAGACCGACATCGAGCGCGGGGCCGGGACACCTGCAGGCGGTCCCACCTATCCTGGTGGGGGAACCGCCGAGTTCGGGCTGTCGTCGATCGCTCCGACCGGGTTTCCGACCGGCGGCATGGGGCTGTACCGATCTCAGGGTGTGCAGCTCGGGGGCCGGCGCGGCGCAGCCGATCGCGCCACCTTCGAGTACCAGCTCGGGCTCTGGCAAGGTCGTGCGACCCGGGGCCTGTCGAATCGAGGCACCGGCCACCTGTGGGCTGCCAGGGTCGGCTGGCACCCCTTCGGAGCCGTCGACTGGGCGCTCCAGGGAGATCTCGCACGCTCGCCCCGCCTGAGGTTGGGGTTGTTCGCATCGACTTTCACGAACCGCGACACCGGGTCCCGAGGTGACTTCGAGGAGTCCGGTCTCGACCTCGCCGCCGCGGTCCGGTGGCGAGGGTTTGCCGTCGACGCCGAGTGGGCCGAGGAGGCCTGGGACGCAGCCGCGTTGGAGCGCGAGGCGCGGCGCAGGGGCTGGCGGCTGCAGGTGGGTTGGATGCTGCCGGGACGACCGCTCGAGCTGGTAGTGCGGACTGCGGAGGTCGATCGGCTGCTCGACCCGGACGTCGCGATGGCCAATGCCGCCGGGCTCGGGGTGGCAGTGGTCCGGAATGGAGACCAGGAGGCCACGGCCCTCGAACGACGCCTGACGGAGTGGACGCTCGGCGTTGCCTGGTATCCCACCGAACCCCATCGCCAGAAGCTGGTGGCCGACGTCTCGTGGCTGAGTCGAGAGTTCGCGGCCGACCCCGAGGCCGGAGTGGCACGCGCGGATGATCAGACCGACGCCCGGGTCCGGCTGATGGTCCAGGTCATGTTCTGATTCCGGCCTCGCCGCGGGGTGGGAGTCAGTGGCGCAGCTTCTTGAGCGCCATCGTCCGACAGTCGTCGGGGTCGATCGCGTACGGGGTTCGCCAGGGGTCGAGGGGAGCCGAGCCGAGCCACCCGGCCCGAACCAGTACGTCCCACCCGGACGGGCACTGTCCGCGGAGCTTCATCCAACGTTCGAGCAGAGGGTCGAGGGTGCGGCGGTCGATCTTCACCTGGACATCGTAGAGACCGCTTTCGGCGTACGAGCGCTCGGTCTCCGAGCCGGCCTCCGCGGCCACGTCCCGCCAGTACGCGGCGGAGTCCTCCAGGCTCCACACCCCGTCGCTGTCGCGCCAGCGCCCGAGCACCCGTTTGAGCCGCGACGGCGCGCCCGGTCGAGAGGCCCCGATCTCCATGTAGTGCAGTGCCTGCGCCCGGTCCCGGAAGTACAGGTGTGCGTCCCACGCGGCCGCTTCGGCCAGGGTCCAGTCGTCCGGGTTGGCGGCCAGGCCCTTGTCGTAGAGGCGGCGAACAGCGGCGGCCGCGGCCTCCGGCCGGCCGGCGGCCTCCATCTCGAACAGCATCGCGCCCAGTCGGTAGGCGTCGAGGTAGTGGGGGTCGAGCTCGGTGATCAGATCGAAGACGTGGTCCAGGTACAGGAACGCCTCGGCGGGCTGGTACTGGGAGTAGTACTGGATCGACCACAGGTAGACCAGGTCCGCCGCGAGCCCGGGATTGCCCAGCGACAGCACCCGCAATGCCTCCGCCGACGGCAGGTAGAGCAGCCGCCGGCCGAGGGGGTCCTGGCGCTGGATGGTCCGCTGTCTCATCTCCGCGCCGACCGCGACCGCGAGCAGCAGGGCGAGCAGCGCGATCCGCGCCGCGGTGCGCCTCATGCCAGGTCCTTGCGCTCGAACTGGAGGCAGGCGAGCGCCAGGATGAAGCCGGTGTAGGCGAGGCCGTAGATCACCGCCCAGGCGATCGCACCGGCCTCGACCGGCAGACCGTGGACCACCTCGGTCTTGAAGTTGAACCGCTCGAGGTTGGGCAGCAGGTAGTAGACCGCCGCCACCAGCGGCCGCGACCAACCGGTGCGGATCTGCTCGGTCAGCAGCCAGAGATCCTCGCTGACGTGCCCGACCACGTAGACGGACAGGGTGAGGAGAGCGCCCAGAATCGGTCTGGAGAGCACGGCGAACAGGGTCGCGAAGGCCGCGACGAGGGTCATCTCGAGCATCGTCATGGCGGCCGCGAAGAGCAGCCTCGGGTCGAGCTCGCCGGCGGTGACCCGGACTGCGACGAGGAGGATCGCGGCCATCAGCGCCACGTTGGCCGCCACCGTCGCCAGCAGGCCCAGGTACTTGCCGAGCAGGAACTGCCACCGGGTGACCGGCCTCGAGAGCACGGTGTAGACCGTGCGAAGCTCGACCTCCCGGCTGATCAGGAGAACGCTCATCATCACGGCGATCAGCATCGCGAAGAACTGGATCCCGGCCAGCCCGAGGTCCTTGACCACCTTGGCCTCGTCCCCGACGGTCAAGAGCCCGAACAGCCTCGAGGTCGCCAGCACGAGCACCGCGAAGCCCAGGAAGACATAGAGCAGGCGGTCCCTGACCGCCTCCCGGAAGGTGTTGCGGGCGATCGCGAGCAGGGCGGTCACCGGTCACCTCCCCGCCGTTGATCGAGCACCACGTCCTCGAGCGATCCCCGGACCGGGGTCAGGCTGTAAAGCGGCGCTCCCCGCTCGGCCAGCTCGCGGATCAGCGACTCCCTGTTTTCCGCCGCGACCAGCGCCCAACCGGCGTCGTCGCCCCGTCGCACCGACACGACCGGGGTCGCGAGCCGGTCCGGGTCGATGCCGGAGAAGGTCGCCTCGTAGTGGTCGGCCTCCCGTGCCACCAGATCGCGAACCGAACCCTCGGCGCGCAGGACGCCGTCGGCGACCACCGCCACCCGGTCGCACAGGGTCTCCACGTCCGGGATGATGTGGGACGAGAAGAACACTGTCGTGCCTCGCGCCCGTTCGGCCAGGATCAGGTCGCGGACGTCGCGTCGGCCGATCGGGTCGAGGCCGCTCATGGGCTCGTCGAGCAGCAGCAGCTCGGGATCGCCGAGCAGGGCCTGGGCGAGGGTGGTGCGCTGGAGCATGCCCTTCGAGAAGGTCCTCATCGGTCGCTCCGCCCGGCCCGCCATCCCGACCCGCTCGAGGACCCGGTCGATCCGGCGGTCGAGCCCGGGGCGCGGCATGCCGAGCAGGGCGGCCGTGAACCGGAGCATCTCGCGGCCGGTGAGGTGGCGGTAGTGGTAGGGGCTTTCGGGCATGAACCCGAACCGGCGCTTGGCCTCGAGGGAGTCGTGCCGAAGACCGCAGATCCGGATCTCCCCGGAGTCGGGTCGGATGATCCCCGCGATCGCCTTCAGGGTGGTCGTCTTGCCGGCGCCATTGGCGCCCAGGAAACCGTAGATCTCGCCCTGGCCGACCTCGAAGGACAGCCCGCGCAGCACCTCGACGTCGGGTTCGAAGAGACCGGGACGATAGGTCTTTCTGAGGTCCCGCACCGACAGCACCGAGCCCACGCCATACCTCCCTGCCGTGCGATCTCAGTATAGTCGGCGTCCAGGGTCGGGCGGGCGCTGCGGCGGCCGCTCGGGCCGCCAGGCGTGGATCCGGGGTCGGCGGTCAGCCGGGAGGAGGCAGCCCGAGCCGCCCTCCGTCGTAGCGGTCGCGGGTCACGGTCTCACACCACTCGCGGTTGGCGAGGTACCACACCACCGTACGGCGCAGACCCTGGTCGAGGTCGCAGGTCGGCCGCCACCCCAGCTCGGACTCGATGCGCGAGGCGTCGATCGCGTATCGCCGGTCGTGGCCGGGCCGGTCCGCGACGAAGGTGATGAGCTGTCGCCGCGGGGGGGCGCCGGCTGCCGGCGCGAGCTCGTCGACCAGATCGCACAGGGTCTCCACCAGCGCGAGGTTGGTGCGCTCGCCGTGGCCGCCGACGTTGTAGGTGCGGCCGAGGCGGCCGGTGCGCACCACCAGCTCGAGCGCGGCGCAGTGGTCCTCGACGAAGAGCCAGTCGCGGACGTTGCCGCCGTCGCCGTAAACCGGCAGCGGCTTTCCCGCCAGCGCGTTGGCGATCATCAGGGGCACGAGCTTCTCCGGAAACTGGTAGGGGCCGTAGTTGTTCGAGCAGTTCGAGAGCGTGACCGGAAGGCCGTAGGTCCGGTGCCAGGCGCGGACCAGGTGGTCCGACGCCGCCTTCGAGGCGGAGTAGGGACTGGAGGGATCGTAGGGCGTGTCCTCACGGAACAGGCCGTCCTCACCCAGCGAGCCGAAGACCTCGTCGGTCGACACGTGGTGGAACCTGACGTCCGAGCGATCACGCCACGCCGCCCGCGCCGCCTCGAGCAGGTTGGCGGTACCGCGAACGTTGGTGTCGACGAAGTCGAGCGGGCCGTCGATCGAACGATCGACGTGGCTCTCGGCGGCGAGGTGGACGACGGTGTCGGGCCGATGGGTGGCGAACACGCGCCGGACCTCGTCGGCGTTGCGCAGGTCCACGTGCTCGAATCGGTACCGCGGGCCCCAGGCGTCGGCCACTCCCTCGAGGCTGGCCAGGTGGCCGGCGTAGGTCAGCGCGTCGAGGTTGACCACCGTCAGGTGCGGGTCTCCGGCGAGCAGTCGGCGCACCAGGTTCGACCCGATGAAGCCGGCCCCGCCGGTGACCAGGACGGTGCGCGGGCTGTGGCTCGGCGGCGGTTCGCTCGCGGGCCGGATCGCCATCGCCTCAACCCTCCCAGGCCGGCAGATCGTGGTCCGGCATGCTCGCCAGGCGTGGGAGACCGGCGTCCCGCCGGCTGAGGGTCGGCGGGACCTCGAGCGGCCACTCGATCGCGAGGTCGGGGTCGTCCCAGGTCACGCCACGCTCGAGCTCGGGCGAGTAGAAGTCGGTGCACTTGTACTGGATCTCGGCGACCTCGGACAGCACCACGAAGCCGTGGGCGAAGCCGGCCGGGATGTAGAGCATGCTGCGGTTCGCGGCGTCGAGTGTGACCGCGGTCCAGCGGCCGAAGGTCGGTGAGCCCCGGCGGACGTCGGCGGCGACGTCCCACACCCGCCCCAGGGTGGCCCGCACCAGCTTGGCCTGGCCTCGGCCGAGCTGGAAGTGCAGGCCTCTCAGCACGCCGCCGGACGAACGCGAGTGGTTGTCCTGAACGTACACGTCGTCGAACCCGAGCTCGGAGAAGGTCCGCCGGTTGTAGGACTCGAGGAAGAACCCCCGGGTGTCGCCGTGGACCACGGGGGTCAGTACGACTACTCCCGGGAGCGCGGTCTCACGACACTCCACGGGGCTCTCCGATCCGCTGGGCGACGATCTGCCGGAGGTACTCGCCGTAGCTCGAAGCGCCGGCCGCCCGGGCGAGGTGTGCGAACTCGGTATCGCCGATCCAGCCGTTGAGCCAGGCGATCTCTTCGAGGCAGCCGACCTTGAGCCCTTGGCGCTCCTCGATCGCCTCGATGAAGTTGGACGCCTCGAGCATGCTGCGCGAGGTCCCGGCGTCGAGCCACGCGAAGCCTCGACCGAGCACCTCGACCCGCAGCTCGGCGCGCTCCAGGTAGAGACGGTTGAGGTCGGTGATCTCGAGCTCACCCCGCTCGCTCGGCCTCAGGGAAGCGGCCAGATCGCTCACGTCAGGCCCGTAGAAATAGAGACCGGGTACCGCGAGCCGGCTGCGAGGGCGTGCAGGTTTTTCTTCGAGGGACACTGCGAGGCCCTCGGCGTCCAGCTCGACCACTCCGTATCGCTCGGGGTCGCGAACACGATAGCCGAAGACCAGCGCGCCCGAGGTGAGCGCGGCACAGCGGCGCAAGAGCTTGATCAGCCCGCCTCCGTAGAGGATGTTGTCACCGAGCACGAGGCAGGCCGGAGAGCCGGCGAGAAAGTCGCGCCCGAGCACGAAGGCCTGGGCCAGACCCTCCGGCCGGGGTTGCTCGCAGTACGTGAGGCGCATCCCGAGCTGGGAGCCGTCGCCGAGCAGGTCGCGGTACGCGGGCAGGTCGCGGGGCGTCGAGATGACCAGGACCTCACGCAGACCCGCGAGCATGAGGAGGCTGAAGGGGTAGTACACCATCGGCTTGTCGTAGACCGGCAGCAGCTGCTTGGACACCACCCGGGTGGCGGGGTGGAGGCGGGTGCCGGCGCCGCCGGCGAGAATGATGCCCTTCACGTGTCCTCTCCTCGTCGCGGCCCGGGGGTCCGCGGTCCGGCGACCGCGGCGAGCCGGGCCGTGCGCATGGTAGCCGTTCCAGGCACGCGGGCCAACCCGTCGTATGATGCTGACGATGTCCACCGAGCTCGAGGCGGGAATGCTGGTCGGGCGGTACCGGCTGGTTCGGCTGATCGCCAAGGGGGGGATGGGTGCGGTGTGGGAGGCGCGCGACGACCGGCTGGACCGTCCGGTGGCGGTCAAGGTCCTGCCCGAGACGCTGGTACGGGACGACGAGGCACGCCGCCGCTTCGAGCGCGAGGCCCGTGCCCTGGCTCGGCTCGAGCACCCTAACGTGGTCACGATCCATGACTTCGGCTCGACCGATCCGGGTACCGGCGAGACCGTTCCCTACCTGGTGATGCAGCTTGTCGAAGGGGTGTCCCTCGACCGGGAGATCGCGTCCGGACCCCTGCCGCTGGCCCGGGCGGTGGCGGTGGTCGAGCAGGTGGCGCGGGCGCTGGCCTCGGCCCACGCGGCGGGCGTGATCCACCGCGACCTCAAGCCCTCGAACATCATGGTCGGCCCGGGCGACCACGTGTGGGTGCTGGACTTCGGGCTCGCTCGGCTGGTGCGCGGTCACGCCGGCCAGCTGCGCGACGACACCCTGACCACGCCCGGCATGGTCCTCGGCTCGTGTCCCTACATGGCCCCTGAGCAGGCGTTGGGGCAGGAGGTGGTCCCTGCCTCGGACCAGTTCTCCTGCGGCGCGGTGCTCTACGAGGCGGTCACCGGACGCCGGGCCTTTGTCGCCGACACCCCGATGCGGGTGCTCCAAGCCGTGGTCCACTGTGACTATCCGCGACTCGAGGAGATCCGGCCCGACCTGCCGGCCGCGTTGGTCGCAGTCATCGAGCGCTGTCTCGCCCGTGATCCCAACCGCCGCTACGCCTCGGCGGAGTCCCTGGCGCGCGACCTGGCCGCCGTCGGTCATGATCTCGGCGGCGGCGATCGGGCCCAGACCCCGACCGTGCGGGTTTCGGCGCGGCCGGTGGGTGCGCTGCGACTGCGCCGCCGTCGGGCGCTGGTGCGCTCGATCGGGATCGTGCTGCTCGCGGCCGCGGCGGGGTGGGTCGTCGGTGTCATGTTCGGTCGGGCCGGGACCGAGCCACGGCGACCCGACCCCGGGCAGTGGTCGGTGCGCGAGCTGCTCGACCTGCAGGGAAGCCTCCGACACCCCTCCTGGAACCCGGCCGGGACCGAGCTCGCGGTGGATCACCTCCGGGGCGATCGCGGCGAGCTGCTGCTGGTGCCGACGGACGGCGGATCGCCCCGACTGCTGGCCCGCGCCGGTGCGGGAGAACGCTACGCCTGGCCTCGCTTCTCACCGGACGGCAGGGCCCTCGCGGTCACCGTCGTTTCCGAAGGTCGCCAGAGCGTGCTGGTGCTGCCGGTGGTCGGTGGACCCCCGTCGGCAGTGTTGGAAGGCGCCCAGTACCCTGCGTGGCTGGACTCCGCGAGCGTGCTGGCCTCGATCTTCGTCGATGGTGCCGCGAGCCTGTGGCGGTTCAACCTCGAGGACGGCTCGCGTCAGCTCGCCGTGGCGGGAGACCACCAGCGGGGCTGGTTCGGGGCCGAGATCGACCCACGGGGTCGGCTGGCCCTGGTGGGTGGGGCGACCGCGGGCCGGGCCGGGGTCTGGGTTGCCGACCGGCCGGATGCCGTGCCGGTCGAGTGGCTCTCTCCTGGGCCGTCGCTGCTCGGGCTGTCCTGGGCGCCGGGCGGAGGCTCGATCGTGGCCTCCCTCGATGGAGCGCTGGTGCGGCTGGACGGGAACCGGACGAACCAGCTGGTGCCTCGCCTGGAGCGGCTCTGGGACCCGACGCTGGCCCCGGCCGGCGATCGCCTGGCTGCGGTCCGGCAGAGCGCCATGAACGAGCTGGTCGCCGTCGACCCGGACGACGGCTCCTGGAGCTGCCTGCTGTGCGGCGTCCCGGGCGCTGGTTGGGGCAGCACGGGACCGAATGGGGAGATCGTCTTCCGCCGGCTCGCTGCGGGCAGGTTGCAGCTCGAGCTGCGCACCCCCGAAGGCAGCGAGCGCAGCCTCACACCCCTCGGTGAGGAGGGCTCGTGCCCGGTGATGTCGCCGACTGGTGACGCGGTGGCCTACCTCGCGCCCGCCGGAGAGTCGGGAACTGCGCTGAGAGTGGTGTCGGTCAGCGGAGGCGAGCCGGTCACGGTGGCGACCGGGGTCGAGGGCTCGGAGTTTCCGTCCTGGTCCCCCGACGGCCGTATGCTCGCCTATGCCGGCGGCTCGCCGGTGAACGTGTGGGTGGTCGGCCGGGCCGGCGGAGCGCCCCGCAGGCTGACCCGCGACGGCGGCGACTACCCCCGATGGAGCCCGGACGGGACGCGGATCGCCTACGTGGTGTGGACGGAGGAGTCCGACCCCGCCCAGGGCGCGTGGGTGGTCCCGGCGACCGGTGGCGAGCCGGAACGGGTCGGGCAGCTGCCGACCCAGCTCACCTGGAGCCCGGACGGCCGGCAGCTGTGGCAGGTCCGGCGAACCCTCGACTCGCTCGAGCTGTGGCAGGCCGACGTCGGGCGCTGGAGCTGGCGACGGCGCACGGTGCTCGGGATCGGAGCCCCGCCGCCGCCGCACATGGAGCACCTGCCCTTCACCCTGGACCCGGTCAGCGGACGCCTGGTGCTCAACCGGCGGTCCAGCACCGGTGCGCTGGTGCTGTTCGAGGGCATCGACGCGTCTCGGTGGTGACGGATCGGGTTCTAAACCCCGGTGGGGGTTTCTTGATCGCGACGAGCCGCGGTGATATTTTGGTTCCGACCGTCGACGGGCAGACAACCGTCAACGGGCACAAGGAGGGTGAGCGATGAGGAATCGCCATGTGGTTTGGGTTCTCGCACTGGCCGTGGTCGTCGCGGCCGGGTTCGCAGTTCAGGCCGCTGACTACGTCGGCGCCGACAAGTGCAAGATGTGCCACAAGGTCCAGTACAACTCGTGGATCGAGACCACGCACGCCAAGGCGACCGAGGCCGCAAAGGGCTCGACCGATCCCGCGTTCGGCCCCGAGTGCCTCAAGTGCCACGGCACCAACGCCAACGAGGCGTCCAACGGCGTCGAGTGCGAGGCCTGCCACGGACCCGGCTCGGACTACAAGAAGATGTCGATCATGAAGGACAAGGAGGCGGCGGTCGCCAACGGCCTCGTGATCCCCACGCAGGAGACCTGCAACGGCTGCCACGTCGACAACGGCCACTCCAAGAAGGTGGTCTTTGCCGACCAGCTCGCCAACAAGGCCGCCATCCACGAGTTCAAGAACCCGCCCTCCCACTGAGGAGACGACCCAGACGATGACCCCAGCGGGCGCGGCCGAGGCCGCGCCCCTTGCTTTTCCCCCCGGGAGCGGCTGCCATGCATTCCTTTCGAGTCGACGAGGTCGGTCCCGAGGCCTTTGTCGAGCGGGTTCGGGACGCCCTCTCGCGACGCCGATTCGACGACATTGCCACGGTGTGGCTGCGGGGCTCGGAGCTGCTGGTGCGGTTCCGGCGCCTCGGCACGACCACGCTGCGTTTCCTGGTCCACCCGCAGCCCGACGGAGGTTTCCGCGCGGACTACGCCGGAGCCGACGTCGCCGCTCTCCATGCGCCGTTCGCTGCGGCCTTCGAGGAGAGGTTCGAGGACCTCCTGGCTGGAGTCGGGGCGAGGCTCGCAACCGACTGAAGGTGGTGTCGGACCTCGGTCTCGCGGTGCCCGAGCTCGCGCGACTCGTCAACCCTCGGCCGGGGGCTCGAGGCCTTCGACCGACGCCAGCAGCTCGAGCAGCTCGGTGACGCGATCTGAGGAGTCGTCCCCGGCGGGGTAGCGATAGCGCAGCGAGAGGATCCGCGCGCGGTCCGGGTGGAGGGCCAGCGCGATGGTCTCCTCGAGCTCCTCTTGGTCGCTCGTCCGCCACCGACCGCGAGACCAGAATGCCGTGCCGAGCGGCGTCACCAGCTCCTGAGCTCCGAAGTAGGAGCCTTGGGTTCGGCTCTCGATCTCATCCTGGTGGCGACGGATCGCCTCGATCAGGTTCACCCCTGAGTCGGGCGACCAGACCTCGAGCGAGATTCTGCCGCCCCTCGAGGGCTCGACCGGGACCAGCTCGGTGCCCGAGTCGACCCGGACCAGAGTGGCCGGAACCGCGTCGACCCGAAGGCCGAATGCCGGGAGGTTGAATCCGGTCGACGGCGGCGCCGCATCGTTCCCGCCGCCGCAGGCAGCGAGCACCAGACCGAGGATGACGACGAGGCCAACGGCGAGACCGCGCATCAGTCGTGGATGACCGGGATCGCGACCGCCTCGCTGAGGTCGATCTCGTGGTCGGTCGCGCAGCGCATGCAGCGCGCTCGGGTCCCGTTGCGTTCGGTGCGGAAATCAAGCTCCCCTGCGCCGCACGATCCGCACTGGAAGTTGCGCGCGAAGCACCAGTCGAGGATCACGTCCTTGGAGAACGCGGATTCTCTGTCGAGAATCCAGGTCGCGCTCTTGGTCGGCGCATCGTCGATCACCAGCGGCCCGTGGAAGCTCAGCACCACCCGCGTGCGGTCCTTGCGGACCACCAGTCCGCCGCCGACATCGACGTCGCTCACCATCTCGAATGGCAACGAGCCCGTACCGCCCTCGCGCTGGTAGAGCAGGCGCCGCGAGGTCAGGAGCAGCGGCCCCTCGTCGGCGTTGAGGCGCAAGAATGGGATCTCGTCCTTGAGCAGCGCGGCGGAGAACGGGGTCAGCGCGTCGGGCGCGATCGGGTGGGTCTCGACATAGTGCTTGGCCCGCTGGACCCATTCCTGGCGCACCTGGAGCGCCTTGTTGAGAGCCTCCTCGAGCCTGCGCTCGATCTGCATCCGCTGCACCTTCTCCCGCTCCCACTTGGCGAAGACCAGCCCGCAGCGGCGGCACTCCGCGAGCTCTGCCGCCTGGACGAACTCGCACCGCGGGCAGCTCACTGTCTGTGCCGTCTGACCGGAAACCGAGGGCGGGCGTTCGGTGGTGGGGCGGATTTCGATCCGGACTCCGGCCTCCTCCAGCACCCGCACCACCACCTGCGCCTGCTCTTTCTCGAGGGCCCGGAACAGGGTCGCGTCGGACTCGCCCAGGACGTTCTGGTGCTCGGCGGCCGGCCGTCCGGACAGGCGCTCCATGGCGTTGAGAAACCTGGTCCGCCCGGTCGGCGAAGGGTCCCTCAACCCGAGCAGGAGGATGTCGAAAGCGATCACGCCGGCCATCGGCTCACCTCGCCAGCGCCCATTATTCCACAGCTCGGAAATGGCGCCTGAGCGGCCGGCCGGTGCGCTCCGGCAGCTCGGAGGTACACTCTCGAGGATGTCGTGCTCGGGTTCGGCCCGGAACGTGGCTCGTGGTCTGCCGGTGCTGATCGCGGTCGCAGTGTCGGCCTCCGCGTGGTCGGCGCCGAGTCCGTCCGAGCCCAGCGTGCAGGACCGGGCCCGGGTGATCCGGCCGGACGTGCGGGCCGCGATGGAGGCCCGCCACCGGCGTCTGCTCGAGGACACCGGGGTGACGATCGTGATGGTGACGGTTCCCCGGCTGGATCGGGGTTCGATCGAGGAGCTGGCGCTCGCGATCGGTGGTGGCCGAGGAGTGGGCCGGCGCGCGCAGGATCGGGGCGTCGCACTCGCGCTCTCGGTCGGCGACCGGGAGATCTTCGTGGCGACCGGGTACGGAGTGGAGGGGATCCTCCCTCCCGGCCGGGTCGACGCACTGGTGGCCGCGTCGGTGATGCCTTTTCTGAGGCGTGACGATTTCACGGCCGCGCTCGACAACGCGTCGATCGCGATCGTCCGAGCGATCGCCGACGAGCATGGAGTCTCGCCGGACCGTCGCGAGGCGCTGCGGGTGCCACCCGACGGGCCGCCCGCGACCGGTCCCGGCCAGGTGATCGGCGTGCTCGCTGGGGTGACCCTGCTGTGGCTGCTGTTCCGGCGACCAGAGCTGGTGCTCGCACTGCTGGTGTCGGGCGTCGGCAGGGGAAGCGGCGGATTCGGCGGCGGATTCGGCGGCGGCGGATTCGGCGGGTTCGGGAGCGGCGCCGCGCGCCGGACCCGGTAGCCGGGGAGGTCGAGAATGGAGAGGCACCTGCGTACTGCGCACCCCCAGCTCGGCGGGCTCGTCGATCGGCTCAGCGAGGCGCTGGGAGAGCGTCTGGTCAGCGTCGTGGTCTACGGCTCGTCGGCGCGAGGGGACGCGTTGCCGGGCGCGAGCGACCTCAACCTTCTGCTGGTTCTCGGCGACCTCGGACCCGAGACCCTCGAGGCGGTCGCTCCGCCCCTACGGCGGTGGCTTCGACGCGGTCAGCCGATGCCGGTCCTGTTCAGCCCCGCCAGCCTCCGCGAGGCGCTCGACGTGTTTCCGATCGAGTTCCTCGAGATCGCGGAGTACCGCATGGTCGTCCACGGCGACGACCCCCTGCGCGGTCTGCGGGTCGAGCCGGGAGACCTGCGCCTTCAGTGCGAGCGGGAGCTGCGCGAGAAGTTGATGCGACTCCGCGAGGGGTACGTCGCGGCCGGTGGCTCGCGCCGGTCCCTTCGTCGTCTGCTGGTGGACTCCTACCCGTCCTTCGCGGCCATTCTGCGCGGGGCGCTGAGACTGCGCGGCGTCTCTCCGCCCGCCCACCTGCGGGAGGTGGTCGAGACCTTCTGCAGCCTGACCGATCTCGACCCCGGGGCGTTCGCAGCGGTCGCGGCCCTTCGTCGCGGCGAGCGAGTGCCCACCCCTCTCGGTGAGGTATTCGCCGCCTACTACGGCGAGCTCATGAAGGCGGTCGAGGTCGTCGACCGCAGCTGAGCGCCCCTCGTCGGCCGGCCTGTCGGGCGATGCTCTGAGGCGAAGGCCCCCCGTGCTCGGCGTGATACCCGCACCTCTATGTCCCGTTGAACGAAAGAACGACCCGAATGGTGCGCAGCAGGACCAGGAGGTCGAGCCAGAGGCTGTTGCGCTTGATGTAGTAGAGATCGTACTGGAGCTTGCGCTGGGCCTCGTCGACGGTGTTGGCGTAGCCGTGGTTGATCTGTGCCCAACCGGTCACCCCGGGCTTGACGGCCAGGCGTGCGCGGTAGAGGGGGATCTCCGCCGCCAGGCGCTCGACGAGCTGGGGCCTCTCCGGGCGGGGTCCGACCAGGCTCATCTCCCCGCGCAGCACGTTGACCACCTGCGGCAGCTCGTCGAGCCGCGTCACCCGGAGAATCCTCCCGACCCGGGTCACCCGCGGGTCGTCGGGCGCCGCCCAGAGCTCCTCTCCGAGCTCTTCTGCGCCGTTGACCATCGACCGGTACTTCAGGATCCGGAACCTCCTGCCGGCGCGCCCGAGCCGGGGCTGCGAGTAGAAGACCGGACGGCCGCCGTCGAGCAGGATGGCGACGGCGATGAAGGGGTGAACCACGATCAGGACGGCCAAGCCGGCGAGACCCGCGACCACGTCGAAGGCCCGTTTGAGCGCGCGACCCAGGTTGGGCAGTCCGCCGCTGACCGCGAGCAGCGAGGGAAACGCGGTGTGGCCCAGATACTCCACCGGGACCCGTCCGAGGGCGTCCTCGAAGACCTCGGACAGGCCGCGCACGGTGAGCCCGGCCTCGTAGGCGTCGAGCAGGCGGGCGGCGAGCCGCTCTCTGATCGCGCCGGAGACGGCCAGCACGATCTCGTCGGCCCGGACGGCGCGGGCGACCGCGATCAGATCGCCGCTGGTGGCGAGCACCGGCGCACCGGCGATCTCGCCTCCCACCTTCGCCTCGTCGTCGTCGATGAAGCCGACGATCGCGACGTCGGCCACCGCCGAGAGCTCCTCGGCAAGCATGCGCCCGCCGCGGCCGGCTCCGACCACGAGCAGGCGCCGCCGGAGCCGTTCGGCCGCCGCGAGCCGCGCATAGGCGGCCCGCCAGACGCCCACCAGAACCAGGGAGAGCAGCAGGAACAGCGCCGCGGCCGCGCGGGGCGGGGCGAGGTGGCTGGCACCGAGCGTCGAGCCCGGGGCGGCGAGGATCGGTCGGCCGAAGACGAAGAACAGAGCGGCGTAGAGGAGGCCCGTGGTCAACACGGTCAGCACGAGCATCCGGGCGACCCGCTGGAAGCGGGCCGCGATGCGCACGTCATAGCAGCTGTTCACCGCGGCGGCGACCAGCCAAGTGCCCGCGAGCAGGGTGAGCCAGGCCGCCTTGCCGGTGCTGCCGCCGCCGTCCGACCCGGCACCGACGGCCTGCTCGAGCGCCAGGCTGGCGGCCAACGCGATCACCAAGGCGACAGCGTCGCCGGCGACCAACAGCGCGCGGCGTTCGGTCAGGTGCAGGGCCATGGTGTACTCCGCGGCGGACCGTTGCCGGTCCGCCGCGAGGGGGAGTCGTCCTATCGCGGCCCGCGCCGACCGCGGTCGCCGCCGCGGCCTCCACGACCGCCCCGGTCACCGCGGTCGCCCCGGCGCTCCGGAGGGCGGCCGCCGCGGCGGTCGTCCTGGCCGCCGGCGCGCTCGGGAACCTCCTCGCCGCGGGCACGCATCTCATCCTCGAGCAGCACCCGGCGCGACAACCTGATGCGGTCGTTGGAGTCGATGTCGATGATCTTCACCGTCACCGTGTCGCCCTCGTTCAGCACGTCACGGATCTCCGGGATGCGCTCCACCGCGACCTCGGAGATGTGCAGCAGGCCGTCCTGGTTCGGCAGGATCTCGACGAAGCAGCCGTAGGGCTCCACCCGCTTGACGGTGCCTTCGTAGACCTCGCCGATCTGCGGCTCCTTGGTCAGGCTGTTGATGATCGCGATCGCCTCGTCGGCCGCCTTGCGGTCGTTGGTGGCGATCTCGACCGTGCCGTCGTCCTCGACGTTGATCTTGGCGCCGGTTCGCTCCACGATGGCGCGGATGGTCTTGCCTCCGGGGCCGATCACGTTTCGGATCTGCTCGACGTCGATCTTGATCTGGTAGATCCGCGGCGCGTAGGGCGAGATCTCCGCACGAGGCTCGGAAATCGCCGCCGCCATCATGTCGAGCAGCTGGATCCGTCCCCGGCGCGCCTGCTCGAGCGCCTGCTCGAGAATCTCCCGGGGCAGGCCCTCGATCTTGATGTCCATCTGGAGGGCGGTGATGCCGTGCCGCGTGCCGGCGACCTTGAAGTCCATGTCGCCGTAGTGGTCCTCCTGACCGGCGATGTCGGTCAGCACCGCGAACCGCTGGCCGTCCGACACCAACCCCATGGCGACGCCGGCGACGGGCGACGACGATCGGGACCCCGGCGTCCATCAGCGCCATCGAGCCGCCGCAGACCGACGCCATCGACGAGGAGCCGTTGGACTCGAGGATGTCCGAGACCACCCGCAGGGTGTAGGGGAAGGCGTCGGCGGGCGGGATCACCGGTGCGAGGGCGCGGCGGGCGAGATTCCCGTGGCCGATCTCGCGCCGTCCGGGACCCCGCAGGAAGCGGACCTCGCCGACCGAGAACGGTGGGAAGTTGTAGTGCAGCATGAAGCGCTGGCGGGAGTCGCCCTCGAAAGACTCGATGATCTGAGAGTCGTCGGAGGTTCCCAGGGTACACGTGACCATCGCCTGCGTCTCGCCGCGGGTGAAGAGAGCCGAGCCGTGGGCCCTGGGCAGCCAGCTCGTCTCGCAGGAGACGTGGCGGATCTCGTCGAACGCCCGTCCGTCGAGCCGCTGGCGCTGGCCGAGGATGGTCTCCCGGGTGATCTGTTTGGTGAGCTGGCGGAACACCGCTTTGGTCCAGGCGACCGTGCTCTCGGCGGCGTCCTCGGGGATCGCGTCGAGGGCCCGCTGGCGCACCCCGCCGATCGCCTCCTTTTGGGCCATCTTGCCCCGGGTGTGCATCGCTTCGGTGAGCGGCTGCCGCCACGCGGCCTCGAGACCCGCCGCGAACTCCTCCGGCCACGGGGTGGCCGGGGGCTCGAACGGCGCCTTGACGACGCCGAGCTCGGCGGCGATCTCGTGCTGGACTGCGATCAGGCGGCGGATCTCGGAGTGGGCAAGGTCGAGGGCGTCGAGAATGACCGCCTCGGGCAGCCCGTTCGCTCCGCACTCGACCATGACCACCGCGTCCCGGGTGCCGGCGACCACCAGATCGAGCTCGCTGCGCTCGCGCTCGTCGTGGGTCGGGAAGAGCACGAACTGACCGTCGATCCGGCCGACCCGGACCCCGGCGATCGCGGAGGTGAAGGGAATGTCGCCGGCCACCATCAGCGAGGTCGAGGCGCCGGTGAGCGCGAGCACGTCGGGGTCGTTCTCACCGTCGGCGGACAGCACGAGGCCGATGATCTGAGTGTCGCGGTAGTACCCGTCCGGAAACAGGGGCCGCAGCGGCCGGTCGATCAGTCGGCAGGTCAGGATCTCGCGTTCGGACGGCCTGCCCTCCCGCTTGAAGAACCCGCCCGGGATGCGGCCGCCGGCGTAGGTGTACTCTCGGTAGTCGACGGTCAGAGGCAGGAAGTCGCCCCCTTCGCGGGCCTTCGCCTCGGCGCAGGCGGTGACGAGGACGACGGTGTCGCCGAGTTGCAGTGTGGTCGACCCGGACGCCTGTTTGGCGAGCTTGCCGAGCGAGAAGGTGAGCGTCTTGTCGCCCACCTGGAGACGTCGTGAGATCTCAGGCATTCGGATGTCCGTTTCGTTCAGCCGCGCAGGCCGAGGCGCTCGACGAGCTGGCGGTAGCGGGTGATGTTCTTGGACTTGAGGTACTCCAGCAGCCGGCGGCGGCGCCCGACCAGGCGCAGAAGACCGCGGCGGGAGTGGAAGTCCTTCTTGAACAGCTTGAAGTGCTCTGTCAGGAACTGGATCCGCCGGGTCAGAAGCGCGATCTGGACCTCGGGCGAACCGGTGTCCGTGGCGTGCGTGCGGTACTCGTCGATGATGCTGTTCTTCTGGGCGTCGAAGTGGCTCACGTCGATTTCTCCTGTGACCTCCGGTGGCGCGAAGGCATCGGTACGTTAGCAGGAAGGACCTCATCCCGCAAGAGCTTCGGTCGGTTCATGGCTCGTCCCGGCGCCCCGCGGCAGGTGCGCTGCGGTGGGCCGCCGCCGCGCGTGTCACGGGCGGCGGGCTGACGACCGTGGCCGGTTGCACTCCGAGGGTGCGGCCGCGGGCG
Organism: uncultured Acidobacteriota bacterium; assembly: GCA_963714745.1. GTDB lineage: Bacteria > Acidobacteriota > Thermoanaerobaculia > Thermoanaerobaculales > Sulfomarinibacteraceae > CAVQPK01. The sequence goes on along the minus strand of CAVQPK010000002.1, from coordinate 431,337 downwards.
AGCACCGTCTGGATCGTCCCGATGCCGAGCAGCGGCCCGCCGGCGGCGTGGACGGCGACACGGTCGCCCGCGGCGACCGTGTCGGAGATGGCGCGAAAGACGATCACCTCCTGGCCGTGGATGAACCGCTGACAGGCGGCGGGATTGAGCTCGAGGCGGGGGAAGGGGAGCTCGATCCGCTCCATCGGTACCCAGCTCGGACCGTCGAGGATCTCCTCCGGGCAGGTGGCGGACTCCAGGTCGGCCTGGAGCAGGGCGTCTGCAAGCCGGTAGGGTCCGATCCGGGTTCGCTCGAGGTGCTCGAGGAATCCCCCGCAGCCGAGGTGGATCCCGAGGTCGTTGGCCAGCGATCGCACGTAGAAGCCCGACGAGCAGGTCAGCTCCAGCGACACCTGGTCGGGGTCGTGCGACTCCAGCGCGAGGTGGTGGACGACCACCGACTTCGGCTCGACCCGGACCGCCTCTCCCTCTCGGGCGAGCTCGTAGAGCTTGCGTCCCCCGACCTTCTTGGCCGAGTACGGCGGCGGGAGCTGCTCAATGGTGCCGGTGAAGAGCCGCGCCACCTCGACGAGCCGTTCCCCCGGGAGCTCCGGTGGGCTGCCGATCGGCTCGCTGCGCTCGCCTTCGGAGTCGTAGGTCGTAGTGGCATGGCCGAGTCGGACCCGGCCGAGGTAGGTCTTGTCCCACTCGAGAAGGTACTGCTGCAGCCGGGTCGCGTTGCCGACGCACAGCAGCAGGAGTCCTGCGGCCATCGGGTCGAGCGTGCCGGTGTGCCCGATGCGGCGTTCTTTGAGTGCCTTGCGGGCGATGTCCACGATGTCGTGGGAGGTCGGTCCGGGTCGTTTGACGACCGGAAGCAGCCCGTGCCAACGAGCCGGTCTGCGGGGGCTCACCGATCGTCTCCGAGGAGCTCGCGGAGGGCGGCCGTGAGAGGTCGCGCAGCCTCCGGGAGATCTCCGGCGAGGGAACACCCGGCGGCGTTGGTGTGGCCGCCGCCGTCGAAACGCGCAGCGACCGACCGCACGTCGAGATCTCCCTTCGAGCGCAGGCTCACCCGGACCGTTCCCGGCTGCCACTGCTTGAAGAGCACCACCGCCCGGACGCCGGCGATCGCGCGCGGGACTGCGACCAGCTCGTCGGTGTCGGCCGGGGTGGCGCCGGCGCGGGCGAAGGCTCCGGGGTCGACCCGGAGCACCGCCAGCCGGTCGTCGCAGAGCAGCTCGAGGGTCGCCAGCGCCTCGCCGAGCAGGCGCACGGAGGCGGCGCTGCGGCGCTGGTGGACCCATTCCGCCACCTGGTCGGGTTTGGCCCCTGAGGCGACCATCTCGGCCGCGGCCCGGAACGCCCTCGGGGTGGCGTTGGAGTAGCGGAAGTCACCGGTATCGGTGGCGAGGGCGAGGAAGGCCGCGGTCGCGGCCTCGGCGCTCGGCGCGACTCCTGCGGCAGAGAACATCCGCCACACCATCTCTCCGGCGGCGGGGGCCTCTTCGTCCAGGTAGTCGAGCTCGCCGTAGCGCTGGTTGGCGCGGTGGTGGTCGATGTTGAGGATCGGCAACCGGTCGAGGCCGTCGAGGCCCGGGCGGTCGAGGCCGGGGCACTCGAGGGTGACCACCAGGTCATAGGCGGACGGAAAATCGGAAGGCAACGATCCGGTAACCGTGATCCGATCCAGGCCGGGGACCTCGGCAAGCGAGCTCGGTGCAGGGTCGCGGTTCACGGCTGCGGCCGAGATTCCCAGCGCGTCGGTGAGCGCGAGCAGCGCGAGCTCCGAGCCGAGCGCGTCCCCGTCAGGACTGGCATGGGACGTCACGAGGACCCGTCGCGCCCTCCTGAGTCGCTCGACCGCTGCCGCCGGATCACTGACCACGACACCCATCAGTCCTCCCCCTCCGGCTCCAGCCGGTGCTCGCGACGGAGGCCGTCGAGCAACCGCTCCATCCGGTCGCCGTAGGCGAAGCTGGCGTCGCGTTCGAACCGGAGCTCCGGCACCGTGCGCAGGCGCATCCTTCGGCCCAGCTCCCGGCGCAGGAACGGGCCTGCGACCGAGAGGCCGTCGCCCGCCTGGCGCTCTCGTTCGTCGTCACCGATCACCGAGAAGAAGACCTGCGCGACGGCGCGGTCGGCCGACAGGCGGACCCCGGAGACCGTCACCCCCTCGAGGCGTGGATCGTTGGCCTCGTGTACGAGGAGGGCGGTCAACACCCTGCGGATCTCCTCCTCGAGGCGCTGATTGCGTTCGAAGCCGCGTGTCATCGACGACCCCCCTTCATACCTGGTGAACCTCGAGATCCCACCCGAGCACGTGCCCGGCCCAGTTCTCGTCGACGGTGGCGGCGACCCTCTCGAGGCGCTCCTCGACGTCCGAAGCCCGGGTCGACAGGGCACAGACCGCGAAAGAGGCCCGTTGGTGGAGGTCCTGGCCGTCGGACTCGACCACCAGGACCTGGTGGCGAGCCCGGATGCGCTCGATCAGGCTCCGGGTGTGGCTTCTCTTTTCCTTGAGGCTGCGCGCGCCGGGCACGTGCAGCTCGAGGCGGGCGACGCCGACATACAGGCGGGATTCCCTCATCATTCCGTCCGCGAGGCCGAGGAGCGCCCGGCAGTCTCGCTCGCTGTCGCTGCGCTCACAGCTCCGGCGTCACCTCGACCATGCGATAGGCCTCGATGACGTCGCCGATCTTCACGTCCTGGTATCGGTCGAGTCCGATGCCGCACTCGAAGCCCTGACGGACCTCGGCGGCGTCGTCCTTGAACCGGCGCAGCGAGCCGATCCCGCCCTCGTGCACCACCACGTTGTCCCGCAACAGGCGGATCTTCGCGCTGCGCGTGATCACGCCGTCGAGCACGTGGCAGCCGGCGATCGCGCCGACCTTGGGCACCCGGAAGACCTCCCGCACCTCGGCCCGGCCGAGCTCCTCCTCCTTGAAGATCGGCTCGAGCAGCCCGACCATCGCCTTCTTGACGTCGTCGATCAACGTGTAGATGACCGTGTAGAGCCGGATGTCGACCTGCTCGGTCTCGGCCAGGTCGCGGGCGGTGCGCTCGGGGCGCACGCTGAAGCCGATGATGATGGCGTTCGACGCCGACGCCAGCATGACGTCGTTGGTGGTGATCGCGCCGACCGATCCGTGGAGCACCTGGATCTTGACCTTCTCCGTCGAGAGGCTGGTGAGCGTCTCCCGGAGCACCTCGACCGAGCCCTGGACGTCCGCCTTGACGACCACGTTGAGCTCCTTGACCTCGTCCTCGCTCATCTGGTCGAAGAGGTTCTCCAGCGAGACCTTGCGGGTCGCCATCAGGCCCTCTTCCTTGTCGCGCTGGGCGCGGAAGGAACCGACCTCGATCGCGCGCTCCTCGGTGTCGACGCCTTGGAGGAGATCGCCAGCTCCGGGCACGTCAGCGAAGCCCATCACCTCGACCGGATCCGAGGGCCCGGCCGAGTCGACCCGGTCGCCGGCGTCGTCGGTCAGGGCCCGGACCCGGCCCCAGGTCGATCCGCAGAAGAAGTAGTCGCCGACCGAGAGGGTGCCCTGCTGGACCAGGATCGTGGCCACGATGCCGCGGCCCTTTTCCTTGCGCGCCTCGAGCACGACGCCCGTGCCGGCGCCGGCGGTGGTGGCGGAGAGCTCGCGCATTTCGGAGACCAGGAGGATCATGTCGAGCAGGTCGGAGATGCCCTGCTTCTTCTTCGCCGAGACCGCGACCGACGGCATGTCGCCGCCCCAGTCCTCGACCAGGACGTCGTGCTCGGCGAGCTGCTGCTTGACCCGGTCGGGGTTGGCGTTGGCCTTGTCGATCTTGTTGATCGCGACGATCATGCGGCACGTTGGCCGCCCGGGCGTGGTTGATCGCCTCGATGGTCTGCGGCATGACGCCGTCGTCCGCGGCGACCACCAGGACGACGATGTCGGTGACCTGGGCGCCTCGGGCCCGCATCTGGGTGAAGGCCTCGTGGCCCGGGGTGTCGACGAAGACCACCGTGCGGCCGTCCGTGGCCTGGATCCGCGAGGCGCCGATGTGCTGGGTGATGCCGCCGGCTTCGCTCTCCGGCGACGCGGGTCGCGCGGATCGCGTCGAGCAGAGAGGTCTTGCCGTGGTCGACGTGGCCCATGACGGTCACCACCGGCGGGCGCGGCTGCTGAGGTCCGGTGTCTTCCTCGCTCTCCTCGCGCTCGAACTCGATGACCTCCTCGACCGAGGCCACCATCGCGTCGACCCCGAGCTCGGCGCAGATCTCCTCGGCGAGCTCGTGGGGCAGAGCCTGGTTGGTGGTCACCATCACGCCCTTGGAGATCAGCAGGCCGAGCAGGTCCTTGGCTGTGACGTTGAGCTTCTCGGCCAGCTCCTTGGCGGTCACCATCTCGGACAGCAGACCGGGCCTTCCGGCCGGTTGCCGTCGCGGAACTGGACGCCGCGCTGCACCGCTCGGCGGGGCGACGCGACGCTCGGTCTCAACCGGGCCGCGCTTCTTGCCTTTGCGGCCGGGCTTGGCGCCGGCTCCGCGGGGGCCTGGGCGGCTCGGAGCGGCTCCTCCTGCTGGCCCTTGAGCTTCTGCTCCTCGAACTTGTTGAGCAGCTCGCGAATCTCTCGGGCGTCCGCGGTCTGGGGCCTGGCCTTCTTGCCCGCGGCCTTGTCGGCCTTGCGCGCCTTCTCGGCCGTCTTTCTGTGCCTCGAGGCGCTGCTTGATCTCGTCGGGAGAGAGCTCGCGCAGGTTCTGTTCGAGGGGGGTCCGCGCCCGCTTCGGACGCACTCGCTTGGGCTTCTCCGCCTCCGGGATCTCGGAGCGGGCGGTGGTGAGCTCCTCCTCGGTGACCTCAGGGGTCGCCTTGAGCTCCTCCTCGGTGGGGGCGGCCTCGGCCTCGGCCTCGGCGCCCTCGGCTTCCGGTCCGGCGACCAGGGTCTCCGGTGGCGCTTCCGCGGTCTCCTCACCGATCTCCTCGACGGCCTCGACCGCCTCCTCGACGGCCTCCTCGGCGACCGCCTCGAGGACCTCGTCGGTCCCTCCGGCGACGAGCTCGACGACCTCGTCCTCTACCGTCTCAACTTCGGCGGACGGCGCCTCGGTCTCTGGCGGCGTCCGGCGGTCCATGGCGACCTCGCGGATCTCGTGCTCGGTCTTGACCATCCGCCGCCGGCGGCGGTGGGCGAGACGATCTCTGGCGGTCGAGGTGGTCGAGTCCTCCGGCGGTGCGGCCATGCGGACGACGACCTCTCGGGACGGCTTGCGGAGCGTCTCCCCGGTGATGATGGCCTTCACCGTCGCCAGGTCGAGCGTATCCTCCTCGGTCGACACATTCACCCCGATCGACCGGAGCTTGAAGATCAGCTCGGTCGGCGTGATGCCCATCGTTCGGGCGAGGTCGACCACGCGAAGCTGCTGCATACTCGCTCACTCCTCCCTGGCCGAGTCCGAGGCCTCGGCGAGGGCTTCGTCAAGGGTGTGGCGCGCCATGTCGAGCAGGCGCTGCGCCGTCACCGGGCCGATTCCGGGGATCGAAGAGAGCTCCTCCGCGCTGTTCGCGAGCACGTCCTGCACGGTGTGGATGCCGTGGCTCTCGAGGCGCTCGCGCAGGCGTTCGGTCAGCATCTCGAGGTCCTCGAGCGGGATCAGCTGGCTGTAATCGTAGGCGGGCTTGGTGACGTCGAGCTCGGGGAGGATCTCCTCCTCGTCGCTGGCGCCTTCCATCTCACGGAGCATGCTGGCCAGGGCGGACGCCAGCTCGTCCTTGACCGCATCCTCACTCTTGATCTCGATCCGGCAGGCCAGCAGGCGGGAGGCGAGGCGGACGTTCTGGCCCCGTTTGCCGATCGCGAGCGAGAGCTGCTCGGAGCCGACGATCACGTCGAGCACGGTCTCCCGGCGCTCTTCGACCACCTGCCGCCCGTTCTCGTCGAGGATCGGCTCCCCGTCCTCGTCGCGGAGCGCGATCATGATCGGCTCCTCGCGCACCGCGACCCGGTTGATCTTGGCCGGGGCGAGGGCGTTCTGGGCGAAGGTCACGAGGTCGGAGTTCCACGGGATGATGTCGATCTTCTCGCCCTTGAGCTCGCGGGTGATCGCCTGCACGCGGGAGCCCTTGAGTCCGACGCAGGCGCCGACCGGATCGACGTCGCGGTCCTTCGAGGACACGGCGACCTTGGCCCGCTCACCCGGCTCGCGGACACACTCCTTGATGACGACGGTGCCGTCGTAGATCTCCGGCACCTCCATCTCGAGCAGCTTGCACAGCAGCATCGGATCGGTGCGTGACATCACCACCTGGGGTCGGGCGGCGTCCATGGTGACGTCGATCACCACCGAGCGGATCCGGTCACCCTGGCTGTAGCGCTCGTGCCGGACCTGGTGGTTGCGGGGAATGATGCCCTCGGTATCGCCGAGCTCGACGATGATGGCGCCGCGGTCGAGCCGCTTGACGATCCCGTTGATCATCTCGCCGACGCGGCCGTTGTAGTTGCGGAACACCACTGCACGCTCGGCTTCGCGAACCCGCTGGAACAGCACCTGGCGTGCCGACTGGGCCGCGATCCGGCCGAGCTGAGCGGTGTCCAGCGGCCAGCGCAGCTCGTCGCCGATCTCCACCTCGGGATCGGCCGCCTGCCCCTGCTCGAGGGTCCACTCGGACTCGGGGTCCTCGACCTCCTCGACCACGGTCCTCGTCTTCCAGCAGAACACCTCACCCGATTCGGGGTCGATCTCGGTGTGGACGCTGCGCTCCTTGTAGTGCTTCCGTGCGGCCGAGGAGATCGCCTCGGCGATCGCATCGATCAGCTTCTCGGGCTCGATGTCCCGCTCCGCAGCCATCTGTCGAACGAGCGTGTTGATGTCCAGCTTCATGGCCGGCGCTTCCCTCCGTCGAACAGCGAGTGCCAGTCCACCTCGAGGCGGGTCTCCAGAACCTCGTTCGCGGGCAGCTCGATGAGCTCCTCGCGATCACCCCGGATCTGGAGGACCTGGTCCTCCAGCCCGACCAATTCACCCACCACCAGCCGCTGCTCGCGGTAGGACGGCTCCATGCGGACCTTCACCCGGGCTCCCCGGAACTTCTCGTAGTCGTTCGGGCCGTAGAGCTTGCGGTCGACACCGGGAGAGCTGACCTCGAGGATGTAGGGGTGCCGGAAGGGATCCTCCACGTCCAGCATCGCCGAGGCCTGGCGCGAGATCCGCGCGCAGTCGTCGAGCGAGACCCCGTTCGGCCCGTCGAGGACGAGTCTCAGGATGGCGCGCGAGCCGCCGCCCGTCACCTCGGTGGCGAGCAGCTCGAGGCCCTCCGCAGCGGCCAGCTCGGCGAGCTGCCGGTGGAGATCCGGATCCAGCTTCATCATTCTCCCGTCCTGCTTCAGTAAAAAAAGTGGGCCACGGGCCCACTTCCTTGCGAAAGCAGCGGGAGCGGTATACCACAGCGCCTGCTGTGACGCAAGGTGTTGCAGACCGAGGGACGTGGCTCCTTGGCGACCCGAGTTTTCCGGGCCGGCGGGTAGAATCCCTGCGTGGACTGGATCAGGGACGAGCTCGAGGCCCGAGGTGGGGCGGTGAGCTTTCACGACTTCATGGAGCTGGCCCTCTACCACCCGCAACGGGGCTACTACGCTCGCGGCGCGCCGCGGGCGGGCCGCGACGGCGACTTTCTGACCGCGCCGACCGCGTCCCACTGGTACGCGACGGTGCTCGGAGCCCTGTTCGGGCGGATCGCCGAGCGAGTCGGCCCAACGGTCCTGGTGGACGTCGCTGCCGGTGGCGGTGAGTTCCTGTCGGGTGTGATCGAGCGGATGGCGGAGGTTCGGCCGGCGGCGGTGATCGCGGTCGAGCGCTCCCCGGACCGTCGGGCCGCCCTCGAGCAGCGGCTGGGTCGCGTGGGAGTCCGCGTCACCGGCTCAGTGGACGCCATGCCCCCTCCGGGGGGAACGGTCGTGGTTCACGCCTCCGAGCTCTACGACGCCGCACCGGTGCATCGGGTGGTGATGCGGACCGGGCGGTTGAGGGAGCTGTGGGTGTCGGGGTCCCGTGAAGGCCTGCGGTGGCAGGACAGACCCGCCCCGGAGTCGCTCGAGGTGTACCTCGCGAGCCACGGGGTGGGTCTCGCTGAGGGTCAGGTGGCCGAGCTCAACCCCCGCGCCCGCCACGACCACGCGAGGCTGCTGCGGTGGGCGGGCGCCACCGGGCTGGCGATCGTCCTGGACTACGGCTATCCCGCCGTTCGGCTCTGGGACCCGCGCGGGCGCGCCGGAGGCTCGCTGGCCACCTACCGCGACCACCGGATGACGCGCGACCCGCTCGCCGATCCCGGTGAGCGCGACCTCACCGCCCACGTCAACTGGGACGACCTCAGATTGGCCGGCGGAGATCTCGGCTGGTGCGAGATCGGCCTGTGGACCCTGGCCGAGCTCCTGGTCCGGGCCGGGCTCGCAGACGAGGTCGAGCGGCTCGGGCTGGGCGAGGAGGCGCCGCTCGACTCCCGCACGCTCGCCCAGCGGCAGGAGCTCAAGAGGCTGCTCGACCCTGAAGGCATGGGCGCCGACCTCAAGGCCCTGGTTCAGGCGGGACCCGGCCTCGCCGACCTCGCCGCGGAGCTGCTCGGCTGCTGACCGGGAGCGGGCGGCGGCGTCGGGCCGATCCGCGACGCGAGCCGGTCGTCGTGGCAGAGCGAGGGCGACTCGGGGAGCAGGCTGATCGGGGCGAGTCACACGCCCGAACGGGCGCCGTATCCCGGACCGGGTGCCCGCTGCCCGATCCCGGCCCCGATCCCGGATTCGGGAAGCGGATGCCCTCTCCATCCCGGGGGGCGGGTGGTTGGGAGCACGCTGCGGCACCGGGACCGGACCGGCGACCCGATCCCGGACCGCCCGCCCGTCGCCCGACCCCGGACTGGAGCCTCCGTGTGAACGGAAGCGGCCGCGTTCGCTCACCGGCCACTTGGGTTGCGGGCACCGCCCGCGCTGAGCCCTCTGTGCCGCCGAGGCCTTCATCCCTCGCCTCGCTCGTGGACCGCGGTCGCGGCATCTGGTACCGTTTCGTGTCCTCGATGAGCAGGGTTCGTCTCCACTCGCTGCGCCTCACCGGCTTCAAGTCGTTTCCCGACGACCTCGAGCTCACGTTCCCGGGCGACGTCTCGGCCATCGTGGGGCCGAACGGGTGCGGCAAGTCCAACCTCGTGGACGCGATGCTGTGGGTGATGGGCGAGCAGAGCCCGTCGCTGATGCGGCTCAAGTCCATGGGTGACGTGGTCTTTTCGGGGGCTGCGGGGCGTCAGCCGGCGGCCGCCGCGGAGGTGGTGCTGCGCCTGGCCTGTGACGACGGGCGCTGGGAGGCGACCGGCGGCCAGCTCGAGCTCAGCCGGAGAGTGCTGCGGAGCGGACCGTCGGAGTATCGGGTCGACGGTCGCGGCGCGCGGCTCAAGGACCTCAACGACCGCCTGCTCGAGGTCGGGCTCGGGACCCGAGATTACTCGGTCATCGAGCAGGGCAGGGTGGGCCAGGTGCTCTCGGCCCGTCCGACCGATCGCCGGGTGCTGCTCGAGGAGGCGGCCGGCATCACCCGCTACAAGGCGCGGCGGCGCGAGGCCGAGCTCAAGCTCGAGCACACACGCCAGAACGTGCTCCGGCTCGACGACGTGATCGCCGAGGTCGAGCGGGCCCTGCGCCAGCTGCGGCGCCAGGCCCGTCAGGCCGAGCGCCACGGAGAGATCGAGAGTGAGCTGAAGACCACCCTCCGCGGGTTGCACGCGCTGGACGCGGTCCGGCTCGAGACCGCGCGGCGCGACCTGCTCAAACGGCGGGGAGAAGGTCAGAACGAGGCCGCGGCAGCGGCAGCGACCCTGGCCGGCACGGAGGCGGACCTCGCCGAGGCGCGCGGTGCGCTCGACCGCGTTCGAGACGAGGTCGAGGCGGCCCGCGCCGAGGTCTCGACCCGGCTGGCGGCGAGCGAGCGCCTCGCCTCGTTCCTCGAGCGTTCCGCGGACCTGGTCGACAGCCTCCGGGCCGGTCTCGCCGCAGCGCGCCGCGAGGCGGCGGCCGGAGGCGAGCGTCGGGAACGGCTGGAGACGGAGCTCGGCGAAGCGGAGGCTCGCCTCGAGCAGGCGCTGACCGCCAAGGCCGAGGTGACGGAGCAGCTCGGGCGGGCCCGGTCCGCCCTCGACGGCGAGCGCGCCGAGCTCGAGCGGGTCGAGCGTGAGGCCGGTCGCCTCCGGGAGGACCTGCTGAAGGTGATCTCCGCCCTCACCAGCGGCCGCAACCGACTGCGCGATCTCGAGCGCGAGCAGGATCGCCTCGCCTATGCCGGGACGCAGCTCGACCACGAACGCGAGCGGCTGGTGCTGCGGCGGACCGAGACCGGACGGCGGCTGGAGCAGGGATCGAGCGCGACCCGCTCGGCCGGCGAGCGGGTCGCGGCCCTCGAGGCTGCCCGGCGCGAGCTCGGCGAGGTGCGCTCCTCGCTCGCCGTCGAGCTTGAGGAGCTGAAGCGGCGAGCGGACGCGGTCGGGCACCGCGAGTGGGATCTCCGCCACCGTCTCGCCGGGGTCGAGCGCGAGCTCGGCCGCCACTCCGCCGCCCTCGAGCGAGTCGCCGAGGCGATGCCCGACGCGGAGCTGCTGGGCACCGTGAGCCGCTTTCTGCGTCCCGAGCCGGGCGCGTCAGCGAGCCTCGACAGGGCGCTCGGGGAGTGGCTCGGGCTTCCGGTGATTGCTGCCGGGGCGCTGTCCGCAGCCCTGCCTCCGGGTCTGAGCGAGCTCGAAGGGCGGTTGCGGCTGGCGGTGGCAGGTCCCGCCGAGGCGCTCGTCCGGCCCGCACCGCCGGTTGGGGCGGAGGACCTGCTCGCCGGTGCCGGGATCGCGGAGGACGATCGAGCGTGGCTGCAGCGGGTGCTTCCCCCGGCGTGGCGGGTCGACGACGCCGAGCTGGCCCGACGGATCGCCGAGGCGCACCCGGAGGCGGTGGTGCTCGGTCCCGACCGGACCGTGTGGCGCGGCCGGGTCGTCGAGCCGCCGACCACCGCAGCCCGGGTGCGGGGCGCGCTGGAGCTGGCCGAGGACCGTGAGCGCCTGTCGAAGGAGCTCGAGCTGGCCGTCGTCGACGCCTCCCGATGCGGTGAGCGCCGGACCGAGGTCGAGGCGCGCCTTGCCGCGACCGATGCCGAGCTGGCCGAGCTCGGCCGGGAGCTGGTCGGTGCGGAGCAGGCGAGAGCCGGCGCGGCCGCGGCCGAGGAGGCCCTGGGAGCCGAGCTGGGACGACTCGAGCGTGAGCTCGAGGCGGTGGAGACCGAGCTCGAGCGCAGCCGGAGCGCGGCCCTGGATTCGGCTGGCCGGCGCGAGCAGGTCGAGGGCGAGGTCGCGCGGCTGGAGTCCCGGAGCGAGGACCTGGAGCGGGAGCTCGAGCGGGGCGGTGCAGTGGTCGAGGAACGCCGCCAGGCGGCGGCCGAGGCGCTTCGGGTGCTCGACCGGTGGCGGGCCGACGAGCGGCTCGCCGCGGAGCGCGAAAGCACCGCGCGCGGCGAGCGCGATCGTCTGGTGAGCGAGCGTACGTCGCTGGACGAGCGCATCGAAGGTCTCGCCGCCGACGAGGCGCGACTGGTCCGCGAGCTCGCCGAGACCGAGGACGAGAGCGTCCGCGCGCGGGCTCAGCTCGTCGAGGAGCAGGGCATGCTCGGGGCCGCCAGGGAGCGCGAGCGCCGCGTCCAGGAGACCGTCGAGCGGGCGTCGCAGCAGGTGGTGCGGCTCGAGGGCGAGGTCCGCGTGCGACGTTCACGCCACGACGAGTCGCGGGAGACCCTCCATACGGTCGAGGTCGAGCTCACCCGCTCGGAGGCCGAGCGCAGCCGGCTGGCCGAGATTGCCGCCGCCGAGATCGGGCTCTCGTTCAACGAGCTTCTCCAGAGCGAGATGCCGGATGCCGCCGACCGTGACCGGCTCGCCCGCACGGCCGAGCGGCTGCGGGCCGAGCTCGAGCGTCTTGGGCCGGTCAACCTGCTCGCGGTGCGGGAGGTGGGCGAGCTCGACCAGCGAGCGCGCTTCCTGCGCGAGCAGCGCAAGGACCTGGTGCGTTCGCTCGAGGTGCTGCAGGAGACGGTTCGTGAGATCGACGCGATCTGCACCGAGCGGTTCGTCGCGACCTTCGAGCAGGTCAACCTGGTGTTCGCCGAGACCTTCCGTCAGCTCTTCGGCGGTGGCGCGGCGCGGCTCGATCTGGTCGACGAGGACAACCCGCTCGAGTCGGGGATCGACATCACCGCCCAGCCGCCCGGCAAGCGCAACCAGTCGGTCCAGCTGCTTTCGGGCGGCGAGAAGGCCCTGACCGCGTTGTCCCTCCTGGTCTCGTTGTTCCGCATCAAGCCGTCGCCGGTGTGCATCCTCGACGAGGTCGACGCCCCGCTCGACGACGCCAACGTGGAGCGGTTGCTCGATCTGATCCGGGCGATGACCGAGCACACCCAGTTCGTGCTCATCACCCACAACCGGCGGACCATGACCCGGGCCGACTCGCTCTATGGTGTGACCATGGAGGAGCCGGGCGTATCGAAGGTGGTCTCGGTCCGGATCGAGGATTGAACCACGGAGGCATAGAAGAACTCAGGGCGGGCACGGCCCGCCCTGTGCCGTCCGCGTCGCGGTGACGAGAGCGAGCTTGTCACCGGGGCGGGCGCGGGGTAGGGTGCGCGACGGAGGTTCCATGATGGCGAAGCGGCGTGCTCTGGTGACCGGCGGAGCTGGATTCCTCGGCTCCCATCTGTGCGAGCGGCTGCTCGACGACGGGCTCGAGGTCGTGTGCATGGACAACCTCATCACCGGCTCGGTCGGCGAACATCGAGCATCTCTTCAGCCGTGACGGGTTCGTATTCGTCAAGCACGACGTCACCAACTACATCCACGTCGCCGGGGGGCTCGACTGCATCCTCCACTTCGCCTCGCCGGCGTCGCCGATCGACTATCTGAAGCTCCCGATCCAGACCCTCAAGGTGGGCTCGCTCGGTACCCACAAGGCGCTCGGTCTGGCCAAGGAGAACGGGGCGAGGTTTCTGCTCGCCTCCACCTCGGAGGTCTACGGCGATCCGCTGATCCACCCCCAGCCCGAGGACTACTGGGGCAACGTCAACCCGGTCGGGCCGCGTGGGGTCTACGACGAGGCCAAGCGGTTCGCCGAGGCGCTCACCATGGCCTACCAGCGCCACCACGGCGTCGAGACCCGGATCGTCCGGATCTTCAACACCTACGGCCCGCGGATGCGGTCGGGTGACGGGCGGGTGGTGCCCGCGTTCATCACCCAGGCTCTCGCCGGGGAGCCGCTGACGGTCTTCGGCGACGGTTCCCAGACCCGGTCGTTCTGCTTCGTCGACGACCTGATCGAGGGCATCGTGCGCCTCCTGTGGTCCGACTGGCGTGAGCCGATGAACATCGGCAACCCGGCCGAGATGACGGTGCTCGAGTTCGCACGCGAGATTGTCCGGGTGATCGGCTCGCGCTCCGAGATCACCTTCCGGTCGCTTCCGGTCGACGACCCGAAGGTCAGGCAGCCGGACATCACGCGGGCCCGCGAGGTGCTGGATTGGGAGCCGAGGGTCCCGCTCGCCGATGGCCTCGTCCGCACCATCGACTGGTTTGCCGGACGCGGCTGACCCGAACCTCGCGCCGGGCGTCGGTCCGAGAGCTGTGCGGTCCTACCCGACCAGGGCCTTCGCCAGCACCTCGTCGGCCCGCTCTGCGTAGCTGATCTCGAGCCGCCGCCGCGCGCCGGCCGGAAGCTCGGCGACGTCGCGGGCGTTCTTGGCCGGCAGGATCACGGAGCGGACCCCCGCCCGCAGGGCCGCGAGCACCTTCTCCTTGATTCCGCCGACCGGCAGGATGTCGCCCCTCAGCGTGATCTCCCCGGTCATCGCCAGGTCGTGCCGCACCGGGCGGCCTGACGCGGCGGAGACGATCGCCGTGAGCAGCGTCACCCCGGCGGATGGCCCGTCCTTGGGTACCGCGCCCGAAGGCACGTGGACATGGAGCGCGTGCCCGTCGAACCAGCCCGCGGGCACACCGAAGGCGGAGCCGTGGGCGCGGGCGAAGGTCAGCGCCGCGGCGGCGGACTCCTTCATCACGTCGCCGAGCGAGCCGGTCAGCTTGAGCTCGGCGCTGCCCGGAAGCGCCTGCGCCTCGACATAGAGCACGTCACCGCCGACCGGGGTGTAGGCCAGGCCGGTGACCACGCCCACCCGGTCGTCGCGCAGCCTGGTCTCCGGGAGGTGCCTGCGGGCGCCGAGCAGCGCCTCCACCGATCTCGGTGTGATCCTGCGGTTCCGGCGCCGGCCCTCGGCCACGTCGACCGCGATCTTGCGGCACACCGCCCCGATCTCGCGCTCGAGATTCCTCAGCCCGGCCTCGCGTGTGTAGCCGTCGATCAGCAGCCGCAACGCCGGCTCGGTGAGCTCGAGCTGGGCCGCCTCGAGACCGTTGGCCTCGAGCTGCCGAGGGATCAGGTGCCGGCGCGCGATCACCACCTTTTCGTCCTCGGTGTAGCCGGACAGCTCGATCACCTCCATTCGGTCGAGGAAGGCCGCCTGGATGGTGTCGGTCACGTTGGCGGTCGCGATGAAGAGCGTCCTGGACAGGTCGTAGGCGACTCCCAGGTAGTGGTCGCGAAAGGTGTGATTCTGCTCCGGGTCGAGCACCTCCAGCAGCGCCGACGAGGGGTCGCCCCGGAAATCGGCGCCCACCTTGTCGACCTCGTCGAGCATGAACACCGGGTTCGAGGTCCCGGCCTGGTGGATGCTCTGGATGACCCGGCCGGGCATCGCCCCGACGTAGGTCCTGCGGTGGCCGCGGATCTCGGCCTCGTCGCGCACACCGCCGAGCGAGACCCGTACGAACCTCCGTCCGAGGCATCGTGCGATCGACCGCCCGAGAGAGGTCTTGCCGACCCCAGGGGGGCCGACGAAGCACAGGATCGGGCCCTTGCCGTCCGGCTTGAGGCTGCGGACGGCCAGGAACTCGAGCACCCGGGCTTTGACCTTCTCGAGCCCGTGGTGGTCCTCGTCCAGGACCGCCCGCGCCGCCGCGATGTCGAGGCGGTCCTCGCTGGTCCGGTCCCAGGGCAGTCCGGTCATCCAGTCGAGCCAGGTGCGCACGACCGAGCTTTCGGCGGCGTCCGGGTGGATCGTGCCGAGCCGCTTGAGCTGGGTCTCGACCTCGTGCCTGGCCTCTTCCGGCATGCCGGCCGCCTCGGCCTTGGCTCGGTACTCCTCGACCTCGCGGCCGAGGTCGTCGCCCTCGCCGAGCTCCTTCTGGATCGCGCGCAGCTGCTGGCGGAGGTAGTACTCACGCTGACTGCGGTCCATCTCGCCCCGCGCCTGGGAGGAGATCTGCTGCTGGACCTCGAGCAGCGCCACCTCCCGCGACACCAGCTCGTTGACCAGGCGCAGGCGGGCGACCGGCTCGAGCGACTCGAGCGCCTTCTGTGCGTCGGGCACCTTCAGGCCGAGGTTCGAGCTCGCCAGGTCGGCGAGCCGGCCCGGGTCCTCGAGGTTGGCCGCAATCAGCATCACCTCGGGCGAAACCTGTCGACCCAGGGTGCCGACCTTTTCGAGACCGCTGCGGACCGCGCGGACCAGCGCCTCGACCTCGAGCGGCTCGCCCCCGGCCGCGGCCTCTTCGAGCCGCGTGATCCGTGCCTGGAGAAACGGCTCGACCGCCGTGAAGTAGTCGATCCTGGCGCGGCTGAGGCCCTGGACCAGAAGCCGGATGGTCCCGTCCGGGAGCTTGAGCATCCGCATGATCAGCGCCACGCATCCGACCTCGTACAGGTCGTCCGCGCCCGGGTTCTCGACCGTCGGCTCGCGCTGCGTCACCAGCAGGATCAGCCGGTGCTCGGCGAGCGCCGCGTCGATCGCCTGGATCGAAGGATCCCTGCCCACCGACAGCGGGATGATCGTGTAGGGGTACAGGACAACGTCCTTGAGCGCCATCACGGGCAGCACGTCGGGCACGTGCACGACCTCGTCGTCGTCGAGCGCCGAGCGGTCGAGGATGGGCTCCTCAGTCACGGGCTCGCTCCTCCTCGTGGTTGCGCAGCAGCCGGCGCAGCTCGTCCATGAACTGGCTGACGTCCTCGAACCTGCGGTAGACGCTGGCGAAGCGGACGTAGGCCACCTGGTCGAGCTGACGGAGCTGGGCGATCACCATGTTGCCGATCTCCTCGCTGGACATCTCGCGGATCTCGCGGGCCGAGATCTCGGCCTCGACCGAGTCGACGATCGCGACCAGCTCGCTGCGGGGTACGGGGCGCTTCTCACAGGCCTTGAAGAGCCCGTTGAGCAGCTTGTCGCGGTCGAACGCCTCCCGGCGACCGTCGCGCTTGACCACCGAGGCGGGCAGCTCGTCGACCCGCTCGTAGGTGGTGAACCGGCGGCGGCAGACCGCGCACTCGCGGCGGCGGCGCACCTCGCTGCCCTCCCTCGCCTCGCGGGAGTCGACGACGCGGTCGTCGGGGCTGCCGCAGTACGGGCACTTCACGGCGACGCTCCGGTCTCGCGCGCCGCGATCGACTCGGCTTCGCGCAGCGTGATCCCCGCGGCGGGCAGACACAGCAGGCCGATGACCGTGATCGGGAGAAAGCAGATCGCGTGGTAGACGATCGCGATCGCGGTCGCGAGGTTGAGCTCGACCCCGAAAAAGGCAGTGAGCCCGAGCTGGGTGGCCTTGTGAAAGCCGCCGACCCCGCCGGGGGTCGGGATCGCGAGCCCGGCCACCGCCAGGATCACCAGCAGGTAGGCGACGCGGAGCGGGAGGTCGAGGCCGAAGGCGAGCAGGGTCACCTGGACCTGCCAGTAGATCACCAGCCACAGGACCGTCGAAGCGCAGAGCGTCACGGCCAGGTCGCGGGGGCGCTGGATGACCTGAAGCCCGTCCAGGAAATGGCCGAGGAAGCTCGCGACCGGCTGTTGCCACCGGGGCAGGAAGCGCCCGAACGGCCGGGTCACGAAGGCGATCGCCCGGTCCCGGTAGCGGAACAGGGCGAGCAGCACGGCGCTGCCGACCACCAGCCCGGCGCCGATCACCCAGCCGGTGATGCCGAGCAGGCGGAGGACCGAGCGGGCCTGGTCTCCGAGCACACCCATCTCGGGCGGCCAGACCACGAAGATCAGGAAGAACAGGACCACCGTCCAGAGGTCGAAGATCCTCTCGGTCAGAACCGACGCGAGGGTCGCGGCGACCGGCACCCTCTCGCGGCGGGCGAGCACCAGCGGCCGGATGAGGTCTCCCATCCGGGCCGGCAGCAGGGTCATCGCGGCGTATCCGACCGCGGTCGCCACCACCACCCCTGAGTGCCGGACCCTCCCGGCCGGGCGCAGGATCAGCTGCCAGCGCAGGGCGCGCAGCCAGTAGCTGGCGAGCGCGAGCACGGTGGCGAGCGCGAGCCACCCCGGTCGGGCGCCCTCGAGGGCGCTCGCAACCTCGCCGAAGTCGACGTTCCACAGGAAGAGGGCGAGCAGGACGGCGGCCAGCGCCAGCGAGATCGCGACCCGGAGGGTTCGACGCGTCATGTGCGGGAGTATGTATGATCGGGGGCCGTGGCGGAACCCGTGATCGTGCGTTCGCATCCCCGCTGCCTGGGGCACCTGCCCGGTCTCGGGCATCCCGAGACCCCAGGAAGGGTGCGCGCCGTGCTGGACGCGCTCGACGGAACCGGCCCGTGGACGGTCGAACGCGAGGCGGAGCTTCCACCCGACTCCGACACTCTGGGAGCGCTCAAGTGGGTGCACGAGCCCGCCCACCTCGACCGCCTCCGGGCGGCGTCGGCTGCCGGCTCGAGGCAGCTCGACAGCGACGACTGTCGGGTCTCCCGCGGGACGTTCGACGCCGCCGTCGCCGCCGCCGGCCTCGGGCTCGCGGCCGCCCTCGACCTGGTCAACGGCCGCCTCCGCAGAGCCTTCCTGGCGGTTCGTCCGCCGTCCCATCATGCCGGCCGGGCGAGGGCGAGGGGGTTCTGCTTCCTCAACACGGTCGCGCTCACCGCCGAGGTCGTGACCCGGGCGCTGCAGGGCCCGGTGCTCGTGGTCGATCTCGACGCCTGGCACGGCGACGGGCTGCAGGAGATCTTCTGGCGGCGGGCGGACGTGGTGGTGGTGTCGGTCCACCGCTACCCGGGCTTTCCGGGCACCGGCGGCGCCGACGAGGTCGGAGAGGGCCCCGGGGTCGGGGCGAACCGCAACGTGCCGATCGCCCACGGGTCGGGGGACGAGGTCGTGTTGGCGGCCCTCGAGTCGGTGCTCGGCGACATCGGACCGCGGGTGCGGCCGGCGGCGCTCGTGGTCGCCGCCGGCTTCTCCGGCCACGCCGACGATCCGCTGGGTGGTCTGACCATGAGCCACCGCGGGTTCTACCGTGCGGCCAGGCTGGTGGCAGAGATCGCCGACGGCTGGGCGGACGGCCGAATGGTGTCGATTCTCGAAGGGGGAGTGGTTCCGTCAGTGCTCGCGGCCGGCGCACTGGCGCACGTTGCAGCCCTGGCGAACCAGCCGGTGGCCGGCGACGCGGCGAGTGGGTGACCGGCATGCCTCCCTCTGGCGCGGAGCCGGACCGGGGGCGCTCGCGGCAGCACGTTGGCGCCACCGACCGGCACCGGCAGGTGCGCGCCCAGAGCGTCGCGACCGCTCGATGGCGGAATCGGCCCGGCGCTTCGTGACCGCCGTCGTGCGCTTCGACGGCGGGTGAACCGCGCGCCTTGGCAGGGGAAATCGCGGCGGGATGTGCGGGAGATCACACCGGATTTCTTTCCGCTAGGTCGTGAGAAATTCCACGTTTGACCGTCCAGATTCCTGTGGTATAAGATGATTGCGATCGAAATCCACCGTCGGTTCGTTGCGCCCACGGGAGGTAGAACGATGCGTCAGAAGCTCATCGGGTCCGCGCTGCTGGTGGCGCTTGCGCTGCTGCCGGCGAGCGCCTCGGCGGAGACGATGTTCTGGCTCGACACACCGCCGAACGGTGCCACCGTGGCCGGCGTTGTGGAGGTAGCGGGCTGGATCCTCGACGATCGGGGCGTGAGCAATATCGATCTCTACGTCGATGGCGTTTTTGTCGCACCGGCGGATCTCAACATTCCGCGATACGACGTGCTGCAGGCCTACCCGTGGTATGCCGGCACCGAGATCGGTCGTTTTCCCGGATTCAGCGTTTCGTTCAATGCCGAGGCGCTGACCGGGGGATCCCACCTGCTGTTCGTGCGGGTGCGATTCTCGGACGGATCGACGACCGATTTCGGCAACCGGTTCGTGAACGTCGACAAGAACCTCAATCAGGCGCCATTCGGCGAGCTCGAACGGCCGGGTGAGTTCCAGCCGATGGGCGGCGTCTTTCCGCTCACCGGGTGGGCGCTCGACGACGGCGAGGTGGTCGACGTCGAGGTCCTGATCGACGGCAAGGTCCTGGGCTACGAGGTGGTCACCGGAATCTCGCGACCCGACATCGCGCACCGGTTCCCCTCCAGCGTGGGAGCGGACACCGCCGGTTTCCTGCTCATGCTCAACACCGGCGAGCTGGTCAACGGAGTCCACGTCGTGGCGGTCAGGCTGCGCGACGACCAGGGCGCCACCCGCGTGATCGGTCGCCGTTTCGTCCAGGTTTTCAACACCGGCGCCAACCTGGTGCCCTTCGGCCGGATCGACTGGCCGATCCGCAACCACATCATGTACGCGATCGGCTGTCGCGAGCCCCCGGACATCTCGGCGCCGCCCTACGAGGACCCGCGCACCGTCGAGCTGATCTCGGGCTGGGCGCTGGACGTCGGGACCTCGACCGACCCCGGCGGCGTGAAGTCGGTCGAGCTGTACATCAACGGGACCCGGCTGGCCTCGTCCGCCACGGACGATTTCTTCTACCAGCCCTTCGACATGGACGTGAACTACTACGGCCACGAGCGTCCCGACATCTTCCGGCTCTTCCCGGACGTGCCGCAGGCCAAGGACGCAGGGTTCGCTTTCGCGCTCGACGTCGCCGACCTGGTGGTCAACAAGCAGTACCACCAGGGTCTGCACTACCTTTCGGTGCGGGCCATCGACATCCTCGGCCACGCGTCGTTCATCGACACCATTCCGGTGATCTTCGACTGCGACGACGACCGCGACCGCCCGTCGTGGGGCGACATCGAGGAGCCGCCGTGGATGAAGCGGGTTTCGGGTGAGGTCTGGCTGCGTGGGTGGGCGATCGACTACGACAACATCCGCCGCGTGCACGTGTGGGTCGACGGGATCCGGATGAGCGATCCTGACACCGATCCGGTGACCTGGGCCTTGCCGACCCCCGACCTGCGTGACCAGTACCCCTGGTATCCGTTCACCTACACCCGTTTCGCCGGCTGGGAGTACCTGCTCGACACCACTCGCCTGAGCGACGGCGAGCACCGGATCGCGATCCGGACCGAGGACTTCTTCGGCGGCGAAACATGGATCGGTGAGCGGCTGATCGTGATCGACAACCTGAACTGATCGGATCGACTCCGACAATCCCCAGACACCCCGCTCCGGCGGGGTGTCGTCGTGAAGGGAGATCGCATGCGAGCGCTCCTCTTTGACCAGCACGGGGGTCCCGAGCGCCTCCGCGTCGGCGACATGCCGCTGCCCGAGCCGGGTCCCGGTTGGGTTCGGGTGCGGCTCAAGGCCGCGGCCCTCAACCACCTCGACCTCTTCGTGCTGCGGGGCATACCGGGGATCTCCCTTCCCCATGTCGGCGGAGCCGACGGCGCGGGGGTCGTGGACGCGCTGGGTGACGGCGTCGAGGGATTGGAGGTCGGCCAGGAGGTGGTCTTCGACCCGGGGGTCTCCTGCGGCCGGTGTGCTGCCTGCCTCTCCGGCGAGCAGCCCCTCTGTGGGTCCTTCCACATTCTCGGTGAGCACGTCGACGGCACCTTCGCCGACGCGGTCGTGGTGCCCGCGGAGTCGCTCGCCGCCCGGCCGCCGCACCTGTCCTGGGAGGAGTCCGCGGCCTTCCCGCTCACCTTTCTCACCGCCTGGCGGATGCTGTTCACCCGTGGTGGGCTGAGCGCAGGGGAGACGGTCCTGATCCACGGCATCGGCGGTGGCGTCTCGCTCGCCTGTCTCGCACTCGCCGGCTTCGCCGGCGCCCGGGTCGTCGTGACCTCTCGCTCGGCCGACAAGCTGGCCCGGGCACGAGAGCTCGGCGCCGAAGAGACCCTCCCGGCGGGCGACGAGGTCGCCAAGCAGGTGCGCCGGTGGACCGGCGGCCGGGGCGTCGACATGGTGGTGGACTCGGTTGGAGAGCCCACCTGGCGCCAGTCCCTGAAAGCGGCGCGGCGCGGCGGCCGGATCGTCACCTGCGGCGCGACCAGCGGGCCGAACCCCGTCGAGGAGATCCGGTTGATCTTCTGGAACCAGCTCTCGGTGATCGGCTCGACCATGGGTTCGCGCGACGAGTGGCGGCGGCTCAACCAGGCGATCGCCTCGGGCCGACTGACGCCGGTGGTGGACTCGGTCGTTGCGCTCGAGGAAGGCCGGACGGCCTACGAGAGGATGGCCCGCGCCGAGCAGTTTGGTAAGATCGTGCTCGCCGTTGCGGGGTGATCCGGATCTTGGCCCGGCGCGAAGCGCCCGCGTTCGCTCCGGGACGCGTCGAGGCGGGCGCCGCAACAGGATTCCGGGGACCGACCAGATCGTCACGTCCTGCGGCGAAGCCGGAGGCGGATCCGGTTTGGCGATCCGGACCGAGGAGGCAGATCGCCCTGTGACCGTCGCATCAATGCAGCCCCTCGAACCCAAGGTGCTGGAGCGCCCCGAGCACCGGCTGTCGCGGCGCAAGGTCTCCCACCACGCCGTCAAGGTGCTGTACCGCCTTCACCGGGCGGGATACCTGGCGTACCTGGTGGGCGGAAGCGTGCGCGACATCCTGCTCGACCGGGAGCCGAAGGACTTCGACGTCGCGACCAACGCGAGGCCCGAGGAGGTGAGGTCGCTGTTCCGGAACTCGCGCATCATCGGGCGCAGGTTCCGGCTCGTCCACGTGCTGTTCAGGGACGAGATCGTGGAGGTCTCGACCTTTCGCGCCAGCCCCGAGCCGCCCGAGGTGCCGGACGCGTGGGAGGACGAGGCCGAGGAAGCCCGTGAGGACGAGGCCGAGGCGCGGACGGTCGGGATCGGCGGCGACGACGCCAGTCTCTACGGCACGCCGATGGAGGACGCGTGGCGGCGCGACTTCACGGTCAACGCGCTGTTCTACAACATTGCCGACTTCTCGATCCTCGACTGGGTCGGCGGGCTGGCCGACCTCGACGCCAGGGTGCTGCGTGTCATCGGTGACCCGAGCCTGCGGTTCGAGGAGGATCCGGTGCGCATGATGCGCGCCTTGGAGTATCGCGAGCGCCTCGGTTTCGAGATCGAGCCGGCGACCGAAGCCGCGCTCAGAGCCTCGGCCGAGCTGATCGTCGAGGCGGCGCCGGCACGCCTCTCCTACGAGCTGTTCGAGACCCTGCGCTCCGGCTTCGCCCGGGGGATCTGCTCCGCGTGGCGGGAAGCGGGGATCCTCATGAGCGCGTTCCCCGAGCTCGCCACCACCGGTCGTCAGCTCGACCCGATCCTGACCGAGATCGACCGCCTCGCCGCCGCCGGCGAAAGGCTCGACGACGCGAGCCTGGTCGGGGCGCTCCTGCTGCCTCGGTACGGACCGGTCGAGCGCGACCTGGTGAAGGCCGGCCAGCGTCTCGACAACGTCGCGCTGCTGGCTCGGATCCGCGAGCTGATGGAGCCGGTCGGGACCAGGATGCACCTCGCCAACCACAGCCTGCATCTCATCCACCAGGGGCTGTTCACCTTGAGCAAGCTCCGGCGGCCTCCGGACCGGGGGCGGCAGGTCGTGAAGTTGACCCGGCAGGCCTACTTCCCGGTCGCGTGGGCGCTGCGTCGCATCGGCGTTGCGGCTGGCGTCCTGGACCGGGAGGGCTTCGAGGCATGGGCCCGGGCGGTGGAGCAGGTGCGACGGCTCGGACCCGGCGAGGAGCCGAGCCTCGAGCGGGAGCCCGAGGGCCGGACGCGGAAACGTCGCCGGCCACGGCGGCGCCGGAGAACGTCGTGACCGGGCCGGAGGCGGCCGCCGATCGGGTTCACGCCCTGCGTCGCGAGATCCGGAGGCATGATCGGCTGTACTACGTCGAGGCCCGCCCGGAGATCTCCGACCGCGAGTACGACCGGCTCTTCGCCGAGCTTCGCGAGCTCGAGCAGGCCCATCCCGAGCTGGCGAGCCCGGACTCGCCGACCCGAAGGGTGGCCGGCGAGCCGCTCGAAGGGCTCGAGACGGTGGCCCACAGGGTTCCGATGCTGTCGCTCGACAACAGCTACTCCCTCGAGGAGCTCGAAGGTTGGTACGCCAGGGTGGTCAGGCAGCTCGGGCGACCGCCCGAGGGGCTCGCAGCGGAGCTCAAGATCGACGGCGTGTCGATCGCTCTGCACTACCGCGGTGGAACGCTGCATCGCGCGGTGACCCGCGGCAACGGGCTCGAAGGGGACGACGTGACTGCCAACGCGCGCACGATTCGGGCGCTCCCTCTGCGACTCGACGGGGCGCCCGAGGAGCTCGAGGTCCGCGGCGAGGTCTACATGCCGCGGTCGGTTTTCGCCGAGCACAACCGACGGCGGCGGGAGGCCGACGAGCCCGAGCTGGCCAACCCCCGCAACGCCACCGCGGGCTCGATCCGGCTGCTCGACCCGAAGGCGGCCGCCGAACGCCGGCTGTCGGCGTGGTGCTACCAGATCGTTCATCGGGAGACGCGCGAGGGCGCCCGCCATTCGGACGACCTCGATCGATTGGTCGCACTCGGCCTTCCGGTCTCCCCCGGGCGGGCGCGATGCCGCGACCTGGACGAGGTCCGGGTCGTGGTCGCGGAGTGGGCGTCGAGGCGACCCGAGCTCGACTTCGACATCGACGGGGTGGTGGTCAAGGTCGACCGCCTCGACGAGCAGCGCGAGCTCGGCGCGACCGCACGGGCGCTGCGCTGGGCTGTGGCCTACAAGTACCCGCCCGAGGGTGTGACCACGACCGTCGTCGACGTGGTGGTCCAGGTCGGCCGAACCGGCGTGTTGACCCCGGTCGCGGTGCTCGAGCCGGTGACGGTGGCGGGTTCGACCGTGACCCGGGCGACCCTGCACAACTTCGACGAGATCGAGCGGCTCGACCTCAGGATCGGGGATACGGTCTCGCTGTCCAAGGGCGGTGACGTGATTCCCCGGGTGGACGGCGTGCTGATCGCGAGGCGTCCTCCTGACGCGCTGCGGTTCGCCCCTCCCGAGCGGTGTCCCGCGTGTGCGACCCCGGTGGTCCGGGTGCCCGGCGAGGTCGCGGTGCGGTGCCCGAATCGAGTCTGTCCGGCAGTGGCCGCCTCGCGCCTGAGGCACTTCGTCTCGCGCGGTGCGATGGACATCGAGGGTCTCGGCGGGCAGCGGCTCGAGCAGCTGGTCGGGAGGGGGCTGGTGACCGACGCCGCGTCCCTGTGGGACCTCGACGCCGGGCGGCTCGCCGGCCTGGAAGGGTGGGGCGAGGTGTCGGCGGGCCATCTGACGGCCGAGCTCGACCGCGCCCGTCGGCGTCCGCTGCACCGGCTGCTGTTCGGACTCGGAATCCCGCATGTCGGCGAGCGGGCCGCGAAGGACCTCGCGCGCCGGTTCGGCTCCCTCGAAGCGCTCGCCGAGGCGACGGAAGAGGCCCTCGAGGCGATCGACGGAATCGGCCCGACCATCGCCGCCTCGGTTCGCGAGTGGTTCGTCGACCCGGGCAACCGGACCCTCGTGGACGAGCTGGCGCTGCGGGGCGTGGACCCGCGCGAGGAGCCGCCGCCGACCGCCGGGGTAAAGACCGCGCCTGTCCTCGAGGGCGAGGTCGTGGTGATCACCGGGGCCCTCTCCCGGGACCGGGCCGAGGTCGCGGCTCGGCTCGAGGAGCTCGGGGCGAAGGTCTCCGGCTCGGTGTCACGCAGGACCAGCCTGGTGGTGGCGGGCGAGGCGGCGGGCTCGAAGCTCGCCAAGGCGAAGCAGCTCGGGGTGGCAGTGGTGGACGAGGCCGGGCTCGACCGGCTGGTGAAGGAGCGAGGGGGCGAGGGTCTATGGGAGCTGTGATCTTCCTGGTCGACGACGACGACGGCTCGCGGGACGCGATGACCCGGGCGCTGGAGCGGGTGGGGTTCACGGTGCGACCCTTTGTCTCCGCGGAGGCGGCCCTCGCCTCGCTCGAGTCGGGCGCCGAGGTCGACGCGGTGGTGTCGGACGTTCGCATGCCGGGCATGAACGGCTACGAGCTGCTGCGCCGAGTCCGCGCCGGCCGCCCCCATCTCCCGTTCCTCCTGGTGACCGCCTACGGGGAGGTCGAGGAGGCGGTCTCCGCCCTCCAGGAAGGTGCAGACGACTACCTGACCAAGCCGGTGAAGATGCAGGAGCTGCGGCAGCGGGTCCAGCTGCACCTCGAGCGGCGTGCGCTCTCCGATGAGAACCGGCGGCTCCGCCAGCGGCTCGACAAGTCGTTCGGGTTCGAGGGCATCGTCGGACACTCGAAGGCGATGGAGGAGGTCATCGACAAGCTCCGAGTCGTGGCGCCGGCGCGTTCGACCGTGCTGATCGTGGGCGACTCCGGCACCGGCAAGGAGCTGGTGGCCAACGCGTTGCACCAGAACTCCCCGCGCGCCGACGGACCGTTCGTCGCGGTGAACTGCGGGGCGATCCCGGGCGAGATTCTCGAGTCCGAGCTCTTCGGCCACGAGCGCGGCGCCTTCACCGGGGCTCACCAGCGGCGCATCGGCCTGATCGAATCGGCCTCCGGTGGCACCCTCTTCTTGGACGAGATCTCCGAGCTGTCGCCCGACCTGCAGGTGAAGCTGCTGCGGGTGCTGGAGGAACGCCGGGTCGTCCGGGTCGGGGGCAATCAGCAGATTCCTGTGGACTTCCGACTCGTCGCAGCGACCAACCGCGACCTCGAGGATTGGGTGAGACAGGGCCGATTCCGCCAGGACCTCTACTACCGGCTGAAGGTCGTCACCCTGACGCTGCCCTCGCTTCGCCAGCGGGTCGAGGACATTCCGCTGTTCGTGCAGCACTTCCTCGACCATTTCAACGACGAGCTCGGGCGGAGCGTGCGCGGCGTCCACCCGGCCGTACTGGCGGCCCTGAAGCGCTGCGCCTGGCCGGGCAACGTGCGCGAGCTGCGCAACCTGATGGAGACCCTGGTCCTGTTTGCGGAGACCGAGGAGATCGGGCTCGAGGCGCTTCCGGTCGAGTACCGGACCGGCGCCGCCCCGGCGCCGACCCCGAGCCCCGAGGACTGGCAGCCGAGAGAGATGGCGGAGCTGGAACGAGAGGCCATCCTGCGCACCCTCGACTTCACCGGGGGCCACCGTGCCAGGGCCGCCCAGCTGCTCGGAATCGGGCTCAGGACTCTTCAGCGCAAGCTCAAGGAGTACGGCGAGATCTCGGCCGGCTCCGGGGACGACGACGGCGGTTGATATACTGCCGGCAAAGGAGCCGTCATGGAGATCCCGGGGAAAGTGACGTTCTACTGCCCGTTGCTCGATGCAAAGGGCACCCCTGCGACCCTGATGTCGGTGCTCCCTCACGGCTACTACCAGCTCGAGGTGCAGCTCAAGGGGCGTCGCCACGTGGTGCTCGCTCCGATCGCACAGACCGCGGTCGTATTCGCCGACCCGGAGCCGGAGCCGGACGAGAACCTCGAGCTCGAACGTTAGGGCCCGGGACGCCGGGAAGGCGCCCGGTGCGGCGTGCTGCGGCCGCTCCTTCCGCTCTTCTGCCCGCTCCACGGTCCGCGCCTGCGCCGGAGGGGTTGGGGCCAGCGGTCCTCGACTGAGCGCTGATGCCCCTGTGGTCGGGCGCGAAGGACCGGCGAGGATCGACGGGAGATGGGGCTCCGGGAGCTTCCCGGGCCTTCCCGGCCGCAGCGCTCGCTGATCCTCCGGAATGCGGGTTTCGGAACGCTGTGTTACGAGCTTCCGTGACCGAACCCGGGGACCTGCTCCACTCGACCTGGCCCGCGCTGTTGGAACGCCTGGGCGAGGCGGTCATCATCATGGATCGCGGCCGGACCCTCCGGTTCGTCAACGAGCGCGCCCGGCTGCTGCTCGGATACCACGAGGGTGACGTGATCGGCGACCGGTGCCGGCTGGTGACCCGGGGGATGGACTGCGAAGGGGCCTGCCCGCTGACCTTCGCACTCGAGCGAGGGCTCGAGCTGGTCGACGGCTTTTCGACGGTCTACCGGACCCGCGACGGGCGACCGATTCCCCTTTCCGTGACCGTGATTCCGCTCCGGTCCCCCGACGGTGAGCTGCATGGAGCGGTCGAGATCCTGCGTCCGGTGGAGCCGGATCTTGGCTTCTACCTCGCGGGCGACAGCCTCGTGGCGCAGGGGCTGCGGCGGCGGATCGGCGAGCTTGCGCGGTCCCGGCAGTCGGTGGTCCTGGTGGGCGAAGCGGCGAGCTGCGGGGACGTTGCGGGCGCCCTGCACCGGCTCGCCGGTCTCCCGGACAGCCTGTTCAGACTGTGGCGGGGCCTGCCGAGCCAGGAGCCGGACTGGCCTCCCGGGACGCTTTACTCTGCGGACGGCTCGGCCCCGGAAGAGATCCCGGCCGGCTGGCGATTGGTGCTCGCAGCAGGGAGCGTCGACGCGGTGGCCGCGCCTGAGGGTTCGGTGGTGGTCGAGCTGCCCCCGCCGGAGGACCGCCGATCCGACCTCCCGCTGATGCTGGTCGCCTGGGCGCAACGAATGTCCCCTGGTCTGGCGGTCGAGACGGACGCTCTCGAGCACCTGAGCCGGCTGGCCTTCGAGCGAGGCCTGGACGGGATCGAACCGGTTCTGGTCACCGCGGTGGCGTCGGCCGGCGGCTGCTTGAGCCTCGGGCACGTGGCGGCGCAGGTCGGCGAGGCGGTACCGGTCGACGAGATGTTGACCAGCGGCAGGCCGCTGGCCGCGCTCGAGGAGCGTCTCCTGCGCGAGGTGCTCCAGCGCTGCGGGTGGCGGATGCAGGAGGCGGCGGACCTGCTCGGCATCTCCCGCGTCACCCTGTGGCGGAAGCTGCGCGAGCACGGCATCGAGCGGCCCTGCGCCGGCGGCCCCGGTTGAGGGTTCTTCACCACCGCAACAGAGCGCCGGAGACCAGCCCAGTTTCTTGAAGAACTCGACGACGTGGGCTTGCGTGCGAGCCCGAGCCGCTGGGCCCGGGCAGGCGGGAGGTCTCTGTGCACCCGTCCCCTCGTCGTTCAATCCTCCGGATCGAAGGTGAAGCGGTACCCGACGCCGCGCACGGTGTGAAAATGGCGCGGCCGCTGCGGAACCTCCTCGAAGTGCTTGCGGAGCCGGTGAACGAAGGTGTCGAGGGTCCGGGTGGAGGTGTCGAAGGAGTAACCCCATACCCGTTCCAGGAGCTCTCGGCGGGTCACGACCCGTCCCTCGTTCTCCGCGAAGTACCGCACCAGCATGGTCTCGCGCTCGGTCAGCCGAATGGTCGCTCCGGCCGGGCCGGTGGCCTTCATCTCGGTGAGGTCGACTTGGGAGCCGCCGATCTCGAGGGTCGAGCCGGCGTCCGCCGGCGCCCTCGCCCAGACCGAGCGGCGCAGAATGCCCCGCACGCGCAGCACCAGCTCCTCGACCAGGAACGGCTTGGTCAGGTAGTCGTCCGCCCCGAGCCGGAGGCCGAGCAGGCGGTCGCCGTCGGAGCCGCGCGCGGTCAGGAACAGGATCGGCACCGTGTTGCCCTGCTCCCGCAGGCGACGGCAGAGCTCCAGTCCGTCCATTCCCGGCAGCATGATGTCGAGCACGACGAGGTCGGTCTCGGGCCCCTCGGCCAGGGTCTGTTCCGCTGCCTCCGCCGAGGCCACCATCTCGGCGGCAAACCCCTCGAGCCGCAGATTCCGGACCAGCCCGTCGGCGAGCCGACGGTCGTCCTCGACCACCAGCACGCGGGGCGACGGCGAGGCCTGTGCGGTGCCCATGAGCTGACTCCTGCCGTTCGATTGTACCGGGTGCGGTCTCGACCGGCGTGGTACACTCCCCCGCCCGGTAGAGGAGGTCACTGATGCGCAGCAGAATGGCATGGATCGTCGTGGCGGCCCTGGCTCTTGCGGCCGAGCCGGTCCTTGCGGGCCAGATCGGGTTCGTCCGCGCCGAACGCGCGGTGGCGTCGACCCGCGACGGCAAGGTCGTGCTCCAGCAGCTCGACGAGTGGGCCAAGCAGCAGGAGGCCCGCCTCGAGGAGATGCGGGATCGGCTCGCCGAGCTCCAGCGCCAGATCGTGCAGCAGCGTAGCGTGGTCAGCGAGGACGCGCTCCGTGAGCTTCAGGAGCAGGAGCTGGCGCTGCGGAGGAGGCTGGAGGACGAGGCTCGTTCGCTCAACCGGCAGATGGAGACCAAGCAGGACGAGCTGCTGCGGCCGGTCGCCGAACGCCTCAACACGGTGGTCAGCGAGTACGCCGAAACCAACGGCTACGATGCGGTCTTCATCTGGAAGGACCGAACGCTGATCTACCTGCGGAACAGCGCCGACCTCACGGAGATCGTGGTCAAGCTCTATGACCAGCGCTTTCCACCGCAGGGTTGACGCCGCGATCTGAGCGGGAGGTCGGCACGCTGGCCTTCAGAACCGAACCCAGAGCGCTGAGTCGCTCCTCGAGGGTGGCCAGCCGGTTGCTGTCGAGGGTCCCGGTACCGTTGTCGCCGTAGATCACGAGCGCGACATCGTCGCCGGCGATGACCGGGATCGCGACCGTCTCGATCGGCTCCGGAAGCCCGACCCGTTCGCGCAACACGAGGTCGAGGCGGTTCGTGCTGGGACGGCCTCGCTGGGTGCGACGACGGGTGACCGCCGAGGCGACGGTCGAGGCCTCGTCGAGCGGGAGGCGAAGCCCGCGGATCCTCTGCGAGGGCGGCTCCTTGTCGGACGAAAGGCCCCGTTGGGCGACGCCGTTGGCGAAAGGGCCCTGGACCGCGAGCACCACCACCCTGAGCATCACCTTGGCCGCCTCCTGAAGCACCTCTCGGACGAGCTCAGCGGTGATGCGCGGAGCAGGAATCTGGGTCACGACCTGGTCGAGAGTGGACGAGCGGCGGGTGCGCGGCCGACCGCGGTCGGCCTCATCGTGGCTGCGCGCTGCGTCGAGGGTCAGGCGTTGCGCGTCGAGGGGAGTCTCGATCAACAGATCGCGCGCATCCACCTCGACCTCGCCGTGGTCGTCGACGAGCATCGGGCGAAACGTGAAGTAGCCTCGGTGCCACGCAAAGACCTCGCGCAGCACCCGCAGCACCTGCTGCCGCATCGCGTCTTCGAGGTCGGGTCGGCTCAGACAGCCCATTTCGACCAGGATGGTGCCCAGGCGCTTTTCTTCCTGGCCGTGGTGCTGTCGGTGCAGCGCCTCACCCAGGCTCGCCTCGTCGACCAGGCCGAGCCCGCTGACCACGCTGCCGAAGGTCTCCCGGATCGAGCTCGAAGCGGCGTAGATGATGCGCCCGTTCCGGAACACCATCAAGCACTCCTCGGTCCCCCGGGTCAGCACCAGCTTTCCGGTCTTATCCGACATCGCGAGAAACTGGAGAATCTCGGGTGCGGGCACGTCCTCGAGTCGTCCGACCAGCGCCATCTGCTGACTCCCTGCGCATTACTGTACCCGTTGACCACGGCCCAGATACAGTGCGACCCGAGAACGAGTACCGACGGCCCCGGGGTGCGCTGCGAGCCTACCGACCGCAGGTCGAGACGAAGCCACTGAGCGCACGATTGAAGGCCGCGGGCGCCTCGAGGTTCGCGAGGTGACCGGCCCGCGGCACCCTGACGAGCCACGAGCCCGGTACGGTGCGGGCCATGGCCTCGGCGTCGTCGGGCGGCGTCAGCGTATCTTCGGCGCCGACCATCACCATCACCGGAACCTCGAGCCCGGCGAGCACCGAGGTCGAGTCGGGGCGGTCCCTCATCGCCACCAGGGCCGCGGTGACGGCCTCGGGCCGCTGCGCCAGGATCAGCTCCCGCGCCGACTGCACCACCCGTTCGGGAGCGCCGGAGGACAGCAGCTTCGGCAGCAGAGCGTCGGCGATTGCCACCACGCCGTGGCGGCGGACGCTGAAGATCGCCTGGTCGCGGGCTGCGCGGGCCTCGGCGCTGTCGGCGGTCGCGCGGGTGTCGGCCAGCACCAGCCCCTCGATTCGGTCAGGTGCGCGAGCGGCGAGCCGCAGCGCCACGTACCCCCCCATCGAGAGCCCGACCAGGACCAGCCCTGCCTCGCCGACGATCCCGTCGAGCACGTCCTCGAGGAGGTCGGCCCAGGCGTCGAGGCCCCCGGCGCCCGGGTGCAGGGGAGACTCGCCGAAGCCCGGAAGGTCGATGGCCAGCACCCGGTGGGAGGCGGAAAGGGCGCCGCACTGGGCGCCCCACATCCGCCGGTCGAACGGGAAGGCGTGGAGCAGGACGACCACCGGCCGGTGGTCGGCGTCGTCGAAGGCGAGTGGCCACTCGGTGTGCGTTTCCATGGCGATCTCCCTCGGGATCGGGGCCGAAGGCCGTGTTAGGATAACCGGGTCCCACCACGCTGCGGTCCCCGCAGGAGGAGTCTCTCATGACCGTGAAGCAGGAGAAGCTGAAGGCTCTTGAAACCGCGCTCGTCCAGATCGAGCGGCAGTTCGGCAAGGGCGCCGTGATGCGCCTCGGCGAGCGGCCGCAGATCAGGGTCAACGTCATCTCGACCGGCTCGATCGCACTCGACGCGGCGCTCGGCGTGGGTGGCGTGCCGCGGGGGCGGGTGATCGAGATCTACGGTCCCGAGTCGTCGGGGAAAACCACCCTCGGCCTGCACGTCATCGCGAATGCTCAGGCCGCTGGGGGGCTGGCCGCGTTCATCGACGCCGAGCACGCGCTCGACCCGGAGTACGCCGGCAAGCTCGGCGTGCAGGTCGACGACCTGCTGGTCTCCCAACCGGACTTCGGCGAGCAGGCGCTCGAGATTGCCGAGACGCTGATCCGATCCGGCTCGGTCGACGTGATTGTGATCGACTCCGTGGCCGCCCTCGTGCCCCGGACCGAGCTCGAGGGCGACATGGGCGACGCCTCTGTTGGGCTGCAGGCCCGTCTGATGTCCCAGGCTCTGCGCAAGCTCGCGGGGATCGTGTCGAAATCCAATACCTGCCTGGTCTTCATCAACCAGGTCCGGGAGAAGATCGGGGTCATGTTCGGCAGTCCCGAGACCACTTCCGGTGGACGAGCTCTCAAGTTCTACTCGTCGGTGAGGATCGACATCCGCCGCACCAGCGCGATCAAGCAGGGCGACGCGGTGATCGGCAACCGGACCCGGGCCAAGGTGGTCAAGAACAAGGTCGCTGCGCCATTCCGCACCGCGGAGTTCGACATCCTCTACGGCGAGGGCATCTCGTTGACCGGTGAGCTTCTCGACCTCGGTGTGGAGCATCGCGTGGTGCAGAAGTCCGGCTCGTGGTACTCCTATGGCGAGACGCGGCTCGGCCAGGGCCGTGACGCGGCGCGGGCCTACCTGATCGAGAACCCGGAGCCGGCCGGCGAGATCGAGCGTCGGGTTCGCGAGGCCCTCGGAGTCGCCGGCGCCCCGTCGGACTCGGCGGGAGATGAGTGAAGCTGCCGGACCGGATCGTGCACAATAGCCCGTCGTGGCGCCCGGTGCGGGGGCGGATTCGCCCCCGCCTCCGGGCGACCCGTGGAGGTGAAGCGATGACACGAGTCTTCGCGCGGCTGGCCGCCGTGACCATTGCGACCGTGGCCTGCTCGGCGCCGGCGCAGCCGGTCGCGAGCGCAGGTCCGACTCCCACCCCGGAGGTGCCCCAGGACCAGCAGGTGCTGAGGCTGGCCGAGCGCCTGCTGCCCTACTGCCCCGACTCGACCTTCCGGATCGCTCGGGTGGAGGACCGCACCACGCCCTCCGGCGCCTACCGCATCGTGCAGGTTGACCGTTCCTGCCAGGTCGAGTACCTCTCCACTCCGACGACCCTGATCGTGGACGACGTCGCCGGGATGGTGTGGGAGGGGACCATCGGCCGACTGCCGACCCGGGAGCAGAACATCTCGGGCAACCAGCTGCGGCCTTTTCTGAATCAGTTCCTGCCCCAGGTGCTGCGCCAGAACCTCAGGATGAGCACCAGCATCGACTGGGACGGCGGCGGCATCCGCTCGGGCGCGTTGATATCGTTCACCCTTCTGGTCGACTCCGGTTACGGGGTGTACAAGAAGCCCTCGGCGGTCACCTCGGACGGTGAGTTCCTGGTGCTCGGGGCCGCGGTGCCCTTGGCGAGCGACCCGGTCGCCGATCGTCGTGCGGCCTTGGCTTCCAGCCGGTTGGTGATCTGGGACCACGAGGCGTCCGGCGCGAAGGTCGAGATCGTCGAGTTCTCGGACTTCGAGTGTCCGGCCTGTAAGAGCAAGTGGCCGGTCGTCGCCAAGGTGCTCGACAAGCACCCGTCGGCAGTGCGGCACGGGATGGTGGGCTTCCCGCTGTCGACCATCCACCCTTGGGCGTTCCGCGCCGCCAGCGCGGCGTGGTGCGTCGGCGTCCAGCAGCCGGGTATGACCCTCGGCCTGAAGGAGCTGTTCTACAGCATGCAGCGCGAGATGGAGCTCGAGCAGGTCACTCCGACCAGCCTCGACTTCGTTGCCGGCAACGGGCTCAGCGAGGCCGATTTCTCGGCCTGCTACCTCAAGCCGCCGTCGATCGACGCGGTCCACGACCAGCTGACGCTCGGCAACGGCCTCGGCATCGCGGTGACCCCGACCTACATCGTCAACGGCTGGAAGGTCCAGGTCCCGAACGAGGAGTGGTTCCTGCCGATGATCGACCGGCTCGTCGCCGGCAGCGCACCCTAGGGTCCCAATGGGTCGGCTGATCGACCCGGGGCGCCGGGAGCGGGCGCGCAGCGAGCGAGCGGAACGCCGGGAGATTCTGCTCGCGACAGCGGCCGCGGTCTTTGCCGGCCGACCCCCCTCCGAGGCCAGTCTCGACGAGGTCAGCCGCCGGGCGCAGGTCCCG
The DNA here is from genome assembly GCA_963714745.1 of uncultured Acidobacteriota bacterium. Classification (GTDB taxonomy): domain Bacteria; phylum Acidobacteriota; class Thermoanaerobaculia; order Thermoanaerobaculales; family Sulfomarinibacteraceae; genus CAVQPK01. The sequence continues at coordinate 397,337 of CAVQPK010000002.1, read as the reverse complement.
GAAAGCACGGCCCGGGTGCTCTTCGCCAGCGTCGACGAGCTGTTCCTCGAGGTGCTCGACCGCGAGCTCCGGCTGTGGAGCGACGTGCTGCAGCACCGGCTCGAGGGCTGCCGCGCGGGTGGTGGCCGCGCGGCGGCGATGTGCGAGGTTGTCGCCGGCTTCGCCGACAGGCCGGTGCTGCTGCGCCTGCTCGGTCACCTGCCGGCGGTGCTCGAGAGGTCGATCGACGTATCGGCGGCGCTCGGGTTCCTGCACCGTCAGCACGAGCGTGTCCAGCGGCTCGGGCTTCAGCTCGAGGACCTCGTGCAGTCGCTCGCCGAAGGCGAGGGCGCCGCGTTCGTGTGGCGGCTGATTCGAGCAGCCGGAGGCCTCGCGCCGTACTGCCGTCCGACCGGCGCGATGGCGGTCGCGCTGGTCGATTTCGACCTGACCTCGCTCCGGGTGGAGATCGCCGACGAGCTCGGGTTCCTGGCCGATCGGTTGCTGCCCGACTAGCTCGTCGTCCCTAGTCACCCGGCGGACGGAGCGCCCGGGCACGGTCGAGCAGCAGCGCGGTCTTGCCGGTTGTTGGCCACGCCAGCAGCATCAGCACGCATACGATGGCCAGGAACCAGGCAGCTGCTTTCGGCCCGCTGCCCCAGATTGCGGCCACCACCCCGAGGCCCGCGACGGCCTCGAGGCGCAGGAGCACGGCGACGTAGACCAACAGGTGGTCGCGCAGCAGCCGCTCCTCGTCGCCGTGGACCGCGAACGCCCGCTTGATGCGGTCGAGCCGAGCGCGGGCGTCGCGCTCGGCGGTGAAGGCCAGCCACAGGCCTGCGGCCGCGGCGAGCAGGGTGATCGTCCCGGGAGAGAGCCCGGCGTCGCGCCGGGGCAGCAGAACCGAGGCAACCTGCGCCAGCGGGAGGGTGGCCAGCACGGCGACGCCGATCGCCCTCATCCGGCGCAGGTGCTGCCGAAGGTCCGTCACCCGGCGACCACCTCCTCCGGTTCGACGTCGCCGGGCTCGGCCGACGAGCGGGTCGGCCTCCTGGGCGGGGTGCGGCGATCGGCGAGGCTCCAGGCGATGCCGACCCAGATCGCGGCCAGGTAGGCATTGAGCGGCGTCTGGAGGCCGAACCCGATGCCCTCGTGGAGCATGGTCGCCAGTCCGGCGAGCGCGCCGCCGGCGGCGGCGTACCGGTACTCGAACCGCAGTTGGCGGGTGGTACCGGGCCACAGCAGACGCCCGAGCGCGGCCACCCCTGCGAGCAGGAGCGCGAGCCCGACGATCCCGCTCTCCGCTGTCCATTCGATCCAGTCGTTGTGCGCCTGCTCGAGCTGGTCCTCGCCGGTGGCGGGCTTGTCGAGGCCGGCCGCGTGGCGGTAAGTGCCGATGCCGGTGCCGACCACCGGTGTGCGCAGCGCGAGCTCGGCGGCGCCGCGCCAGAGGTCCCAGCGGGTGTTGCCCTCGATCCCTTCGACCACGAAGAGCTGCTTGAAGGAGTCGCGCAGCGTGGGGACCCTGGACGCGACCACGCCGGCGGCGCCGAGTGTGAGCGCCACCGTCAGCGCCACCACCGGCCACGGCCGTCGTCGGCCCGCGCGGCGCCACCAGGGCAGGGTCGCGAGCGCAGCCAGGACACTGATCATGATGCCGCCGCGGGAGTTCGACCGCAGCATCGCGGTGCCGCCGAGGCCGAGCGCCACCACGCACACCACGCTCATGGCCAGGGCGCGCTGGCGGGCGGGACCCGGCTCGAACACGTTGCGCAGAGCCGCTACCGCCAACACCAGAACGGCCGGGAGCGTGAGCTCGAGGCCCTGGGCGAAGTGGTTCTTGTTGACGTAGGCACCGTAGGGCGTTCCGCCGACCGTGACCTGCCGGACCAGCACCTCGCCGGGGCCGCTCGCTTCGCCGACCAACCCGAGGACTGCGATCAGCGCACCGGTTACCGCGAGGATCCCGAGCAGCGCCGGCAGGCCGCTCCGGGTCGAGGCCATGCGGGACGCCGTCAACGCCAGGCCGATGACCACGATCAGCCCGGCCGCCGACTGGATGGTGGCCCACGGCGCCAGCGACAGGGTCGCGAAGCCGGGCGCGATCACGTCGGCGAGCCCGGGCTGGACGAGCCTCCGGATCAGTGCCGGCAACGGGATCAGCTGGAGCGCGACCAGCCCGGCGAGCCCGAGGCCGAGGGCCGGGAAGGGCTTCGGGACCACCGGCGCCTTGCGCAGATCGATGACCAGGACGAGGGTTGCGAGGGCGGTCACCAGCCGGGTCACCGGGTCGACGCCCGCGAAGGCGACCGCGTTGCCCATCAGCAGCGCGAGCACCAGCCAGCGGTGGAAGTTCGCGGGCAGCGTCATGACGGCGACGGGGTGAAGCGGTAGCCGACGCCGCGGACGGAGTGGATGAAGCGCGGAGACTTCGGGTCGGGTTCGAAGTACCTGCGCAGGCGCACGATGAAGTTGTCGATCGTGCGCGAGGAGGTGGAGAACCGGTATCCCCACACCCGCTCGAGGATCTCCTCTCGGGACACCACCCGATTCTGACACTCGACCAGCAGCTTCATCAGCATGCACTCCTTCTCGGTGAGTCGGATCCTGCGGCCCTTGACCGTGGCCTCGAAGGTCTCGAAGTTGACCTCGACCTCCCCGAAGCGCACGACCTCCTGCTCGCCGACCGGGATCTGGTACCAGTCCTGGCGCCGCAGAATGCCCTGGATTCGGAGGATCAGCTCCTCGAGCAGGAACGGCTTGGCGAGGTAATCGTCGGCACCGACCTTGAGCCCGAGCAGGCGGTCCTCGTCGGAGGACTTGGCGGTCAGGAAGAGGATCGGCACGCGGTTTCCGGTCGCGCGGATGCGGCGACAGACCTCGAGCCCGTCCATCACCGGCATCATGATGTCGAGGACCACCAGGTCGAAGTGGATCGACTGGGCCAGGTGGAGACCCTCCGCGCCGTCGCCCGCCACCGTGGTGGCATACCCCTCGAACTGGAGGTTGTGCGCCAGGCCCTGCGCGAGGTGCTCCTCATCCTCGACGATCAGGATGTGCTTCTTCATGATGCGTCGTCCTCGGCCGGCCCGGCGTTCGGCAGCGTGATGCGGAAGGCCGAACCGTGATCCTCCGACGAGTGTACCGCCACCGAGCCCCGGTGCGCGGTCACGATCTGGTGGACCAGGTGGAGGCCGAGACCGGTGCCGTGGGTGGTGCGGGTGAGCTCGTTGCCGGCCCGCCAGAAGCGGCGGAAGACGTGCTCGCGGTCGGACTCCGGGATGCCCGGGCCGTTGTCCTGCACGTCGAGCACCGCTTGGCCTCCTTCCTCGGTGAGCCGGATTCCGATTCGGGGCGGTCGGCCGCCGTACTTGACCGCGTTCTCGAGCAGATTGGAGACCGCGATCGCGAGCGCCTCGGGGTCGGCCTCGACCACCAGGTCGGTGGCGAGATCGGTTTCGATCCGGGCCTCGGCCGCGGCGGCGCGCGGGCCGAACGCCGCGACCGCGTCCGCGACCACCACACCGAGGTCCACGGCCCGCGGACGCAGCGAGGCGTGGCCGCGGGAGTAACGGGTGACCTCCAGCACTTTCTCGACCAGACCCTGGAGCCGCTCGGTGTCGGTGAGCGCGTTGGTCAGGAAGCGTCTCGAGGTGTCGGAGTCCGCACGTCCCCGGAGCACGGTCTCGAGCGACAACCTCACGCCGGCGAGCGGCGACTTGAGCTCGTGGGTGATCGCCGACAGGAAGCCCTGGTGTTGGCGCTCCAGCTCGACCTCTCGCCGGAAGGACTTCCACAGCAGGGTGAGCACGACCAGGATCACGATCGCGAAGAAGCCGCCTTCGGACACGACCATCGCGATGCGTCGCCGGTACACGTCGAGCAGCCCCTGCCAGTGCTCGCCCGCGGGGCGGACCAACCAGCCGTCGAACGGGGCCGGCAACGCCACGGCGGGGGGGCCTTCGACCGGAGAGCTCGTCAGCTCGAGATCGGCCGGGGTGACGGCCAGGGCGGCACTCGCGACCGGGTCCATGACGGCATACCAACACCCCTCCTCGGTGGCGACTGTCAGCACCGGGCGACCGTCCTGCAGGCTCCAGCCAGCCGCACAGGAGGGATCCGCGCGGCGCAGCTCGTGGGTCTCGAAGCCGGTGCTCGCGGCCCTGTCGCCGAGCAGCCAGCGCTCGAACGCGGCCTCTCGCGACCTCAGCCGCTCCTCGACGCCGATCGCGTGCAGGCGGGCGGCGTCGACCATCGCCTCCCGTTCGAGCCGCAGCCGGGTCCGGTTCTCCCGCAGGGTGTAGACGATCCACCAGGTCAGCTGGGCGTTGACCAGGAAGACCATCGCCACGGCGACGAAGATGTGGCGCGCAGTGACAGGGCCTTCGCGTCTCACGGGGCTCCGGGGGCGGCCGCGATCGTCACCGGGACCAGGGTGGTCGCCGACGAACCGCTGTGCCGGTCGCAGACTCCGACCGCGATCAGGTGCCGTCCGGGCGCCAGCGTGACGCCCACCACGAAACCGGCCCGCGCGGCCATCGCCTGCGCGTAGGAGGCGGCCGGGACCTCGACCGGGAACTCGCGTCGGTCGATCCCCGGGCTTCCGGCGACCGCGGTCAACACCACCACCTGACCGAGGTGGCGATCACCCTCCGGGCGGAGCTCGAGGCGCGCGACCGGCACCGTGACCAGAATCGGCACCATCGCCGTGCCGTCGTCCTGGTTTCGCGTCGGCTGCGCGGTGGCGGAGATCTCGAGCGGATTGTCGGCCAGACCCAGCGCCGCCGCGCCGAGGGTGCGGTCGGCGGCGACCTCGACCGGGTCGAGCGGGCCCCATCGCGCAGCCGCCCGCACGGCGTCTCCGTCGGGGCTGGCCACGGTCAGCTCGACCGGCGACGACCAGGCCGAGGGCTCGGCGACGAAGGTCACCTCCATGGCCGGCTCGGCCGCCGTGTGCAGGTCGCCCGCACCGAGCACGCGCCCCCCGGTGGCGACCGCCAGGACCGTCCCGGCTTCGCCCACCGACGCGAGCGGATAGAAGGCGATCCGGTGAGCCGCGGCGCGATCGCCGAGGCGCTCCAGCGCGGTCACCAGGTCGCGGCTCGCGGCGAGCGTGTCGAGGGTTCTCGACGGCAGCTCAGGAAACGCCTCCCGCCAGTGTCGGGCCAGCCCGGCGCCGGGTGACGTGTCGAGCTCGCCGCCGATCAACAGCAGCGTCTTGCGGCCGGGCAGCACCGCGAGAACCCGGACCAACTGGTCGTAGGCCGCCAGGCGCCGGAGTGCGGCCAGGCGCGCCGACGCGGCATGGGCCTCGGCCCGTCGCCTCAGGGCCTCGACCTCGATCGAGGCGGTGCGGGTGCCGCCGCCGGCGGCGAGCTGTGAGATCGCGTCGTCGAGTGCCTTCCGCGTTCCACCCCGCGGAGCCGCCGGCTCGAGGGAACGCGCGGACTCAGCAAGCGTCTCCGCGATCGCCGCCGTCACAGGAGTCGGGCCGAGCCGGATCGACAATCGGTCGGACACCTCGGCGACCATGACCGCAGGAGCATCGCCCGAGGGAGAGGTCAGCGCGGCCGCGACGTCGGCTGCGAGCGCCCGGCCGGCCTCGTCGAGCCCGTTGAGATCGATGACCGCAGCGATCAGGCTCGGAGGGACCGGGCCGCTGACCGCCGTGACCTCGAGCGAGTCCCCCGCCAGGCGGACGGTCAGGGCCGGGACGCGGCCGCCGGCTGCGGGCCGATCGAGGACCGCGTCGAGCACCGCCCCGCTCGCCGAGACGCACGCTGTGAGCACGAGTCCCACGGCGAGCAGGCGGAGGCATCGGCGGGCTGGGGGCAATCGCGGCTCCTTCCGGGCATCGCGATCGTATCGCATCTCGCTCTGGAATCGACACCGGGGCATGGCTGGTTGCAGGGGGGGCAAGCGAACCAGAAGGAGTCTCCTCCCATGACCATCAGTCGCCGTCGTTTCGTCGTGACCTCGTCCCTCGCCGCCGCCTGGGCAACCGTCGGACGGGTGCGCGAGCTGGCCGCCGCCGAGGGAGTCTTCGCCGAGCTGCGGGGCGGGGTGGGCACCTTCACCCTGCGTGGCGGCACCATCGGCTGGTACCTGGGCGACTCGGCAGCGGTGGTCGACAGCCAGTTCCCGGACGCGGCCGCTGAGCTTCTGGCCGGCATCCGCACGCGCGGCTCGAGCCGCCTCGACGTGGTCATCAACACCCACCACCACGGTGACCACACCGGCGGCAACGGGGTGCTGAAGCCGGCCGCCGCGCGCCTGGTCGCCCACGCCAACGTGCCCGCGTTGCAGCGCAAGGCTGCCGAGGCGAACGGGGATTCCGACCAGCAGACCTACGCCGACACCACCTTCGAGCAGGAGTGGTCTCTGGACCTCGGCCGGGAGCAGCTGGTGGCCCGCCATCTCGGTCCCGCCCACACCGGTGGCGACGCCATCGTGCACTTCGTTCGCGCCGATGTCATGCACCTCGGCGACCTGGTCTTCAACCGTCTGTTCCCTTTCGTCGACCGTGACGGCGGGGCGTCGATGCGCGGTTGGATCGAGGTGCTCGAGGGTGTGCTGAAGTGGGCCGGAGCCGAAACCCGGTTCGTCTTCGGTCATGCCCGGGAAGGGTTCGACGTGGTCGGCGGTCGCGACGACATCGCCCTCCAGCGCGACCTCCTGACGGCCGAGCTCGAGCACGCCCGGCGTGGCATCGCGGCCGGTCAGAGCGCGGACGAGATCGCCGCGTTGGCAGCGCTGCCGGGCTTCCCGGACCACCGCGGCTGGGGCGAGCGGCTCGCTCTGAAGGCCAACCTGACGGCCGCCTACGCCGAGCTCACGACCGGAAGATAACCACCGAGACTTCGAGACACAGAGAGGCTCGGCGCCGGCGGCACCAGCAACCCAAGTGGCCGGTGAGCGAACGCGACCGCTTCCGTCCCCACGGAGGCTCCAGTCCGGGGTCGGGCAGCGGGTGACCGGCGGCCGGTCCGGGATCGGGCAGCGGGTGGCAGGCAGCCGGTCCGGTCCCGACCCCGCCGCCCGCCCCCCGGACGGAAACGGCGTCGGCTTCCCCGGTCCGGGGCCGGGAGCATCCCGCGCGACTCGACGGTCTGGACTGGGAGTGTGCTGGCTCGGATCGTCGCCCGCGGGATCGAGATCCCAGGTGGGGTCTTCGCGACACGGCCGACCGGCTCGGTGGGCTGGTGTGCGGGCTTCTCCGTGCTTCTGCGGTCTACCCGCTACCCGTCCAACTCGCGCTCGAGGGCCTCCCACTCGGCCATCAGGCGCTCGACCTCGGCTCGGAGGTCTCGCTGCTCTCGCTGCATCCGGGCAAGGGCGGTCTCGGCCACCCGGTCGAAGAAGCCCGGCTGGCAGAACTGCTGGTCGATCTCGGAGATCCGCGCCTCGGCACGCTCGATCGACTGGGTGACCACGTCGCGCCGCAGCTCGAGATCGCGCCGCTGCGCCGCGTCGCGCCTGGCCTCTCGCCCCGCGTCGAGGTTTCGGTCGCAGCGGCTGTCCCGGCGCTCGCGGCGACGCTCCTGGCGCGCCCGCTTCAGCACCGCCTCCGCATCCAGGTGGTCGTCGCCGCAACGCTCGAGGTACTCCTCGTAGCTGCCCGAGAAGTCGTTGATTCCAGAAGCGGTGATCTCGAATACCCGGGTCGCCAGCCGCGAGACGAACCACCGGTCGTGGGACACGAAGAGCACCGTTCCGTCGTAGCCGGCCAGGGCGTCCACCAGAGCCTCGATCGACTCCAGGTCGAGGTGGTTGGTGGGCTCGTCGAGCACCAGCACGTTCGGTCGTTCCAACGCCAGCCGGGCCAGGATCAGCCGCGAGGCCTCGCCGCCCGAGAGGTAGGCGAGCTTCTTCTCCACCTCCTCGCGCGAGAACAGCACCCGGCCGAGCCGGCTGCGGACGAAGCCGACGTTCTCGCCGGGACAGGCGTCCCACAGCCAGTCCTGGACCGTGGTCTGCTCCCCGGTCAGGTTCTCGTGATGGTCCTGGGCGAAGTAGCCGGGGTAGGTCTCGTGGCCCCACGTCACCGTACCGCGATCGGGCGGGACGCGGCCCATCATGATCTTGAGCAAAGTCGACTTGCCGATTCCGTTGGGACCGAGGATCGCCAGTCGATCCCCTCGCATCACCGTCAGCCCGACGTCCGCGAGCACCGGCCGCCCCCCGTAGGCCTTGCCGACACCGTCGAGCTCCAGCACCACCTTTCCGGGCGGCCGGCACTGGGTGAACGAGAACACCGGCCACCGGCGCGAGCTCGGCGCCAGGGGTTCGATCACGATCCTCTCGATCTGCTTCATCTTGCTCTGCGCCTGACGAGCCTTCGTGGCCTTGGCGCGGAACCGATCGACGAACGCCTGCCGGTCCGCGATCTGCTTTTCGCGCTTGGCGATCTCGGCCTCCTTGCGCTCGCGTTCGGCGCGCTTGGCCTCGACGAAGCGGGAGTAGTCGCCGGTGTAGAGGGTGATGGTCTGATAGTCGACGTCGAGGATGTGGGTCGAGATGTTGTCGAGGAATCGGTGATCGTGGGAGATCACCACCGCGCAGCCGCCGTAGCCGACGAGGAACTTCTCGAGCCAACGGATCGAGAGGATGTCGAGGTGGTTGGTCGGCTCGTCGAGCAGCAGGCAGGCGGGGTCGGCGGCCAGGGTGCGGGCGAGCAGCACCCGCAGCTTGAATCCCCCCGACAGGGTGGAGAGCGGCTGCTGGTGAACCGCGGTCGGAATGCCGAGCCCCTCGAGAATCTCCCCGCAGCGGGCCTCGAACGCGTAGCCGTCGTGCCGCAGCACGGTGTCCTCGAGCTCGGCGTAGCGCTCGCCGTCGAAGTGCCGGTCGGCGTCGGCGAGGATGCGGTCCCGTTCGGCCAGCGCCGACCACAGCTCCTGGTGGCCCATCATCACCACGTCGACGATGCGCTCGGCCTCGTGCTGGTAGTGGTCCTGGCGGAGCACTCCGACGCTGGCGTTGCGCGGCATCGCGACCGTACCGGAGCTGGCCTCCTCGTCGCCGGTGAGCAGGCGCAGGAAGGTGGTCTTGCCGGAGCCGTTGGCACCGACCAGGCCGTACCGCGATCCGGCGTTGAGCTGCAGCGACACGCCCTCGAACAGCGTCTGGGCGCCGTAGGACTTGGCGAGGGAAGCAACGGTGATCACGGCCGGCGAGGATAGCAGAGCAGCCCGCGGGGTGGTGTCCCGCCGTCGGCCCGGTCGGGCGAGGCGATCGAAGTTGCGGGCTCGTGGTACAGTGAGGTCGTGGTCGGCACCCTCGGGGCTCGGGGGGCGTTCGTGCTCGGGATGGCCCTCGCCGTGGCGGCACCTGCCGTCGCAGGCGAACGCTGGGTGCCGGTGGTGGCCCAGATCTCGGGCGCCGACGGAAGCTACTGGAACACCGAGCTCTGGATCGCCAACCTCGGCGGCTCGGTCGGCACCTACGCGATCACGTTCCTTCCCGCCGGCCAGGACAACAGCCGCCTGCTGGTCGAGGATCCGGCCCGTGAGAGCCTCGGCCCCAACGAGACCGTGCACCTGAAGGACGTGGTTCCGCCCGGCGGGTCGGGAGCGCTGCGGGTGACGGCGAGCGACAACCTGGTGGTGCGCTGCCGACTCCACAACAGCCGGGGAGGCGCTTCGGTCGGCCAGTTCGTGCCCGCCCTGTCGGGCGACGAGCTGGTCCCCGCGGCGTCGACGGCGACCCTGGTGCCGCTGGTGCGGTCGTCGCAGTTCCGGACCAACGTCGGCCTCTTCAACCCGGGTTCCAACCCGATCAGAGTCCTCGCGGTGGTGTTCGACGAGCGGGGACGTGAGGCGGGCCGCACCGAGTACGCGCTCGAGCCGGGCTCCCAGGTCCAGGTCAACGACTTCCTGCTCGCGTTCAAGGTCGAGCGGGCGGATGCGTTCCAGGTCCAGCTCAGCGCCGAGGCGCCGTTCGCGGCCTACGCGTCGATCGTCGATGCGCGCTCCGGCGCCCCGACCCTGGTGCTCCCGGTCGTCCGCTGACGCTTGCCTGCCCGGCGCAGCGGGGGAGGTACCCATGATCCGCCACGATCCCGTGCAGTCAGGCCGAGCCGCGCTCGAGGCGTGGCGGGGCGAAGCGGGCGCCAACGCCTTCGTCGAGGACCCGTTCCTCCGCATGCTCCTGGATCGCCTGAGGGGCCCTGACCCGGCGCGCGACGCTCGCCTCGAGGCGCTCGCCGAGCGCGCGGGGCCCCGGCTCGACGCGCTGGTGACCGAGGCCAACCGCGACCAGAACCTGCCGGAGGTGCGTCGACACGACCGTTTCGGGAACCCGGTCGAGTCGGTCGTCTTCCACCCGGCGCACCACGAGATCGGGCGGGTGTTCTGGGGCTCCGGAGTGCTGGCGGAGCTGGCCGAGCCGGGGCGAGAGGTCGAGGCGGGAGCGCTCGCCTACCTGCTCGACCGTCACGGTGAGGCCGGTCACGCCTGCCCGGTGGCGTGCTCGGCGGGGGCGATCAAGCTCCTCCAGGCGGTCGGCACCGAGGCGCAGCGCTCCCGGTGGCTTCCCGGCCTGCTCGAGACCGAGTACGACCGTCGGGTCCACGCCGCGCAGTTCGTCACCGAGATCCAGGGAGGGTCCGACGTCGGGGCCAACGCCTGCGTCGCGACTCCGGCGCCCGAGCGTGCCGGCTGGTACCGGATCTCCGGTGAGAAGTGGTTCTGCTCGGTGGCCGACGCCACCCTGCTGGTGGTTTCGGCGCGCCTCGAGGGCGGTCCGGAGGGCACTGGCGGCCTCGGGCTCTTCCTGGTCCCACGCCACCTCGACGGCCGACCCAACGGGTTCTCGCTGCGGCGGCTGAAGTGGAAGCTCGGCACCCGCTCGATGCCGACCGGAGAGATCGAGTTCGCGGGCGCTCTCGGCGAGCCGATCGGCCCGCTCGAGCACGGCTTCCGCAACCTGGTCGGGATCGTGCTCGACACCTCCCGGGTGCACAACGCCCTCGCCGCGTGCGGGATCATGCGCCGCGCGTTCGAGGAGGCGCGCGCCTACTCCCGTCATCGGACCGCCTTCGGCCGGCCCGTCGGCGGCTACCCGGCGGTCGAGGAGATCCTTGCCCGGATGAAGCTGCGGACCGCCGCGGGGCTCGCCTCGACCTTTCGTGTGCTCGACCTGAGCGACCGGGCAGTGACCGGGCGCGGCGACGGCTCGCTGGTCGCAGCCCGGCGCATCGCGGTGATGGTCAACAAGTACTGGACCTCGATCGCGGCGACGGCGTCGGCCCGCGACGGCATCGAGCTGCTCGGTGGCAACGGCACCATCGAGGACTTCTCCTGCCTGCCCCGCCTGTATCGCGACGCGATCGTGATCGAGAGCTGGGAGGGCACCCACAACACGCTCTGCGCGCAGATACTGCGCGATGCGGCGGTGCGAGGTCTGCACCGGCCGTGGCTCGAGCTGATCGGCGCCGAGATCGATGCTCTGGACGATCCCGCTGTCGCCACTGAAGCAACCACTGCCCGCCAGCTCTGTGACGACGCGGCGGCGCGCCTCGATCGGCTGGTCGCTGCGCATCCTGAAGAGGCCGGCGCCTGGGTGCGGCACGTGGTCGACCGCATGGCCCGCCTCACCGACTGGGTGGCACTCGCGAGCCAGCTGCAGTGGGAGCTGCGCCACCGGTGCGAGGGCGACACCCGTGACCTGCTGGCGCTCTACCGCCTGCACCGGCTCGAGCGCGCCACCCCCGACGATCGGCCGGAGCTGATCGAGATCCACCACAGGTTGGCCACCGGGAGCTGACAGATCGGTCTTCTCTGGAGCGGGTAGGATGAGGCGGGCCGGAGTGGCGGAACGGTAGACGCAGGGGACTTAAAATCCCCTGCCCGCAAGGGCGTGTGGGTTCGAATCCCACCTCCGGCACCATTGTCTCGAGAGGTTCACCGCGGGCAGGGCCCGCGGCGACGCGCCGGAGCAAGCCGTGAGCCTGTAAGCCGGCCCCCGCCCTCTTCGACCCCCTCGGCTACAGGGCTCATCGGCTCCAGACCGGCACGTTCAAATCCCACCTCCGGCACCATTGTCTCGAGGGGTTCACCGCGGGCAGGGCCCGCGGCGACGCGCCGGAGCAAGCCGTGAGCCTGTAAGCCGGCCCCCGCCCTCTTCGGAACCCGCCGGGGGGTGGAGGAGGGGAGGATGCGGGGGCGGCGGGTCAGGGCGGGGGGTTGGGTGGAGCACCCCCTCGGCTACAGGGCTCATCGGCTCCAGACCGGCACGTTCAAATCCCACCTCCGGCACCATTGTCTCGTGAGGTTCACCGCGGGCAGGGCCCGCGGCGACGCGCCGGAGCAAGCCGTGAGCCTGTAAGCCGGCCCCCGCCCTCTTCGGAACCCGCCGGGGGGTGGAGGAGGGGAGGATGCGGGGGCGGCGGGTCAGGGCGGGGGGTTGGGTGGAGCACCCCCTCGGCTACAGGGCTCATCGGCTCCAGACCGGCGTGTTCGACTCCCCCCTCCGGCACCATTGCGAATCCCGGGGGTGGGGTCGGCTCGGCCCGACCCCCGGGATTCGCATGGGAAGATGGAGAGGTGCGTGGCGCGGCTGCCTTTCTGATGCTGGTCACGGTCGCCTCCGGCACGGCGCCCTGCGTGGAGCTTCCTCCCGTGGAGTGCGTGGCGGCCCTGCGGGCGGCGCGGATCGCGCTCGCCGGCGAGGGGGCCGCCGCGGCGTTGGCGGCTCTCGAGGGGGCCGACGAGGTCTGCGAAGGTCACGTGGACCTGCTCCTGGAGCGGATCGCTCTCCACCGGCTCGTCGGCGCCGCGGCCTTGGCGGAGGCGGACCTCGAGGCGCTCGCGGCCCGGCTGGCCGATCCCGAACGACCGCTCGCACTCGGTGCGGTGGTGCGGACCCTGATCGACGGGGTCGCGAGCGAGGAGCTCCTCGACCTGCTCGCAGGCCGCCTGGAGCGGGAGCTGGTGGCGAGCCCCGGCGATCGTGTGCTGCTGCGGGCGCTGGCGGTGACCCGGTCGCGCCTGGGCGAAGACGTCGCCGCCCGAGAGGCGCTGGCCCGTCTGCTGGCGGTCGAGCCGACCGAGGAGGTGCGGTGGGCGTTGGTCCGGATGGACGTCGCCCTGGCAAGGTGGGAGAACGCGATCCCGGAGCTCGAGCGTCTGGTGGCCGAGCCGGGACGTGGCTCGGTGGCGGCGAGGGTCCACCTGGTGCGGGCCTACGGGGCGGTCGGACGTTCCGAGGATGCGGTCCGGGTCGCGCGCCAGCTCGAGCGGGTAGCCGGGGCCGGCTCGCAGGCGATCCGGGCGCTGGTCGCCGGCGCCCTGGTCGACGCCGCGTGGGATCTGCACGACGCCGGCGAGCGCGATCGAGCCAAGACCCTGTTCCGAAGCGCGCTCGAGCTCGATCCGGATCGGGACGAGGCACGGCTGGCGCTCGAGCTCGCCGACGCCACGCCCGAGCAGCGGCTCGAGCGCGCACGCTCCCGGGGGGTGGTGGCGGCACCGGGAGACGATCCGGCCGAGCTGCTCGAGGAGGGCACCCGGAGGCTCGCGGTGGGCGACGACCTCGGGGCGCTCTCCGCGCTCGAGCCGGCGGCCCGTGCGCTGCCCGGGAACGAGCTGGCCTGGTACTCGCTCGGGCTGGCGGCGGTCCGCCTCGAGCGCTGGCAGCTGGCCGCCGAGGCCCTCGCACGAGCGGTCGAGCTGGATCCCTCGAACCCGGCCTCGCGGCTCAACCTGGGTACCGCCCAGGCCCGTCTCGGGCGCTGCGAGGCCGCGGTCGCCAGCCTCGAGGCGCTCCTCGGCGACCATCCCGGGACCTGGCAGGCGCACTACTGGCTCGCCACCTGCTACGCCGAGCTGGGTGACGACGCCAAGGCGCGGGAGGCGATGGCTCGTTACCAGGATCAGCGGCCGGAAGGGCCCTGACCCCGACCGGGTCAGAACCCCGCCACGTACTCCCGGTAGCGTGCTTCGAGCGCCTCTCCCTCCAGGCCGTAGACCTCTCGGATGACGTCGGCGGCGGGGTAGCCCTCGGCCGCGTAGAGCATGAAGCGGGGGAAGTGGTCGGACGCCCAGGTGGGCTCGCCGTGGCGGAGGAAGTGGACCAGGATCCACGACTGGCCGTAGTAGAGCGAGATGTCCTCGCCGTAGAAGACGTCTGCGGTGGCGGCGAGCACGTCGGCGACCGCGAGGCCCGTGCCCTTGCGGACACGTCTGCGGATGGCGTCGACCGTCAGCTGGGTGGTGCTGCGGCCCCGGAAGACGCGGGTCGGGGTCGCGTAGAGCTGGGTCCGGAGGCGAGCTCCGGGTTCGAGCCGGCCGTCTCGGACCCGCGAGTTGCCGAGGTAGCTGGCGAAACCCTCCTCGAGCCAGCGCGGCAGCGCGTGCCCGGGCCGGACCACGAAGCCGTAGAGAAAGGCGTGGGCGGCCTCGTGGATCATCAGGCCGAGCAGGGTGTCCGCTCCCGGCTGGTCAGTGTGGAACGCGATCAGACCCGGGGGAACGAAAAGTCCCGAGGTCTCGACCACCCCGTCGACCGCCTCGACGAAACGCCGGTAGGGCTCGCGGCCGGCGAACAGCGCGACCCGAAACGGCAGCTCCCGCCGGTCGAGAGGGATGGTCGGCTCGAGCAGGAGGGCGGTGGCGTGGAAAGCGGCGTTGAGGTTGGCCAGCACGATGGTGTCGGCCTCGGGATTGGGATGGTCGGTCACGAGCCGGAAGAGGGGGGAGGCCACCGTCCGCCGCCGTCCCGGGTCGAGCTCGGCCAGGGCGCGCTCGGTGAGCGAGTCCAGGAACAGGCGCTGACGGTCCAGCGGCAGGGTGTAGCGGCGCAGAAGGCGCGCCTCCGGCGGCGCACCCGCCACCAGCAGCTGGTCGAGCTGAGGGATGGCCATGCCGCCGGCCCGGTCGGGTTCGGGCGTGGCGCGAAACTGGAGCCGCCAGTCGAGGGTGACCTCGGACGGCGAGCCGTCGCGCAGCGCGGGGGCGAAGCGCCACCGGGTCAGTGCGCCGACGACCTCGCGCTCGAATGCGGCGTCGAGCGGGGACGACGGCTCGATCGAGACCACCTCGACCGCCGCGACCCGGCCGTCGACGCCGACTGTGACCCGAACGTCGACGCTGGGTGCGAGGCCGGTCCCGACGGCCTCGGGCGGTGTCCACGGCTCGGGTGCGCGGACGATCTCCGGGGCGAGGTCGCGGTCAGCGCCGCCGGCCACGATCGCCACCGCCGCGACGCAGAGCACGACACCCGCGACCGGCGCCCTCACCGGTCTTCGCTCACCGCCGCGGTCCAGGCCCGCAGGATGTCGCGGTCGGCATCGGAGAGCCGCGCCTCGGGGTGTGCCAGCCGATAGGCCGGGAGCGGCATCTCACCCTGCGAGACCTCCTCCCACATCTCCTCCCGAAGGCGGGCCCGCCGGCGAGGGTCGAGGGTGCCCCAGGTGGACAGGTTGAGCTTCTTTCGTGCCTCGTTGACGTCGTGCACGACCAGCCAGGACACCGGTGCGACCCGGCTGTACCAGGGCCAGCGGGTCTCGTAAGAGTGGCAGTTCGAGCAGGCCCGCTGGAGCAGCTCGCGCACCTCCGGCGGCGCCTCGAGCTTCGCCACCACCGGAGGGTTGGTCCGCTCCACCGGGACCAGCTGGGCGGCGAGTAACGCCGCGACGAGGCTCGCACCGCCGACAACGAGGGCTCTCCGCACCTCAAACCTCCCGCGGGCTCTCCGCCCGTCGGCGGCCGTCCGGGAAGGGGCGCCGCAGCTCGAGCTCGACCCGAATCTCCCTATTCTCGCATCGCAGCGCTTCGCATGGCATCGAGGCGGTCCCACTCCAAAGGAGGGGAAGCCGGGACCCCAGAGCGTGGGCACGGAGGACCCGACGGGGGGTGGCGGCAGCAGCGTGAGACCGATTGGGTGCAGCCGGCGACGGCGTAGGCCAGGCCCCGGCGATGTGGCATCATCGCTGGCGTGTACTGCGCCAACCGCGACTGCCCCGATCGCCAGGCCACCGGAGTCCCGGGAGAGTACCGGCAGGGCATCGAGCGGTGCCCGTACTGCGGCGAGCCGCTGGTCGCCGGCCCGCCGCCAGACCGAATCGCCACGGACGGTTCCAACGGTGAAGAGCCCGCGTTCCGCGAGGTGGAGGTGTTGACCACCCAGGAGCTTCCGCTGGCCGACATCGCGGCGGCGATTCTCGAACAGGCCGGGATCCCCCATCTGCGCCGGAGCCGGGGAGGGGCCCTGGTCGCGGCCGGTTCCGCTCACCTGGCGCCGATTCCGGGTGAGGAGCACCGGATCGCGGTCGCCGAAGAGGACGCGGACGAGGCGCGGGCGCTGCTCGCGGGGCTGGGAGAGGAGGGCAGCGCCGCGCTCTCGGTCGACGAGGAGGAGGAGCACGAGCCGCTCGAGGCGACCCAGGTCGGCGTCGAGGACGGCGGCGGCCCGCGCCTGCTGCCGCTGGCCGTCGTGCTGGCGGCGCTGCTCGCGCTGGTCGTGACCTACCTGATGCGGACCGGCTGAGATCCGACGGCGATGCCGGAACCGGTCGATCGTGCGCTCCACTTCCGCCGGCTCGAGGCGATGTACGCCACGGCCCCCGTCAACCGATTTCACCGCCCCACCCTGGAGGTGCGGGCCGGTGAAGCGACGGTGAGCTTCGCCGTCCGGCCTGAGTTTCACCATGCAGCCGGGGCGATGCACGGCTCGCTGTACTTCAAGGCCCTTGACGACGCCGCGTTCTTCGCCGCGAACTCTCTGGTTGAAGGGCTGTTCGTGGTGACGGTCTCGTTCACCGTCCACCTTCTCAGACCGGTCGTCAGCGGCCGACTGCGAGCGGAAGGTCGGGTCATCCACTCCACCCGTCGCCTGCTCTTTGCCGACTCGGTGCTGACCGACGAGGATGACCGAGAGCTGGCCCGCGGCTCCGGCACGTTCACACCGAGCTCGATCGCGCTCGACGAGCGGGTCGGGTACCGTTGACGGCGGACGGAGCAGGTGAGTGACCGTGGGGGAGGTCCGCATGACGACGCGTGCAGCGATCGACGACTTCCTGGACCAGAAGACCCTGGCTCTGGTCGGGGTTTCCCGGTCGGGCCGGAAGTTCGGCAACACGATTCTCAAGGAGCTGACGGCGAAAGGCTACCGGGTGCTGCCGGTGCACCCGGAAGCGGCCGAGGTCGACGGAGTGCGCTGCTGGCCGAGCCTGGAGGAGCTGCCTGAGCCGGTCGGTGGCGTGGTCGTGGTGGTGCCGCCGTCGCAGGGCGAGTCGGTCGTCGAAGCGGCCGCCGCCGCCGGCATCCGGCGGGTCTGGCTGCAGCAGGGAGCCGAGTCGCCGGCGGTGCTCGAACGGGCCACGTCCCGCGGCCTCGAGGTGGTTTCGGGCGAGTGCATTTTGATGTTCGCCCAACCTACCGGCCTGATCCACCGTGCGCACCGCTGGCTCTGGGGAGTGCTCGGCAAGCTGCCGGACTGAGTCGCTGCCCGAACCGTCGCCCGCCTCGCCCCCCGACCGTCGCCGCTCCCTCGGGCAGCCGCCCGGTCGGGGCGGGCGAGGAACCGCAGCGCCTCGCTGCGCTCCCGCTGTCTGAATGTGCGATCATTGGACGAAGCGAAGCGTGAGCCGGAGTCCTGGCGAAGCGAAGCTCAGCCAGGGAGGTGGGTCGTGAGGCTGTGGCGACGACTGACCGGGCGTGAGACGACCGAGGAGCGGGAGGAGCGGGTCCGGGCGCTGCTCAGAGCGGCCGCAGCGAACCCGGACCCGCGACGAAGCCTGCGGCGGCTTGACCGGATCGGGCGCTCCGCGACCGACCTGGTGGGCTTCGGCGGCGACCACCACGAGACCTTCCGCAGGGCGGTCGTCTCCGCGTGGCGGCGCGGCGAGCCGAACCGTCTGCACCGCGACCTTCCGACGGTCGCCGCGACGCTGTGGAGCCGGTGGCCGTCGCCGACGGTGTCCGAGCTGACGATCTGGGCGCGGGAGGAGGACGCGGGTGCGCTGGCGGTCTTCGACCAGGGCGGCGTCGCGCGGAGCGACGGGCTGCTCCAGTTGAATGCCCTGCGGCTGCTCGCCGACGACGACCGCCTGGTCGTGGTGGTCGCGGGAGAAGGCGATGTCTTTCTGCGCCGACGCTTTCTGCTCCAGGTCGGCTCGGCCGCCCGGCTCGACGTCGAGGAGGTGATCCAGGAGCTCCGCGACGCCGCCGGCGTGCTCGGCTATCGGGTGCGGACGTTGTAGGCCGAATACCGCACAGGTTCAACGAGGGCCGTGCCCGCTACCCGATCGGACGGTGAGCGGACGGGTTGGGCGTCCGTTCGTGGGCACGCGAGGGTCCGGGGGCGGGGGCGGCGTCGGGACCGATCCGCACCGCGCGCCCGAACCCGGGCCCGCCGGCCGCTGTCCGATCCCGGGTTCCCTCCTCCCCCGGAACACAAGCGGAAGCGTCCGCTCACCGAGTCCATGGGTTGCGGGCACGGCCCGCGCCGTGTTCTCTGTCTCTGTGGTATTCGCCCTACCGCGATTCCACCGAGGTGCGGACTGCGATCGCGGTCGCGAGGGCCGCGGCGCCGGTCGCGCCGTCGACGATGCCCGAACGGTCGCCGCGGCAGGCGGCCACGAACGCCTCGAGCTCCGCGAGCAGGGGTTCCCGGGGCGTCACCGGAACCGGCCGCGGCGCGATCTGGGGCGCGTCCTCGCCCCGCACCAGCTGGGCCGCGTGCACGCTCTGCTCGGCGTAGTCGATGGAGAAGTAGCTCGAGCGGGCGAAGAGGCGCAGCTTGCGGATCCGCTCCGCCGAGACGCGGCTCGCGGTGAGGTTGGCGACCAGGCCCGACGGGAACTCGATCCAGGCGTGGCACAGGTCGACCTTGTCGGTCAGCACCGGTACGCCGACCGCACGGACGTCGCTCGGCTCCTCGCCGGCGGTGGCGAGGGTGATCTGGAGGTCGTGGATCATCAGGTCGAGGATCACGTCGACGTCGACCGAGCGTGCGGTGAACGGTGACAGGCGCTGGGCTTCGAGATAACGCACGCCCTCGGCGGCGCCGAGGGCGGCCTGCACCGCCGGGTTGTGGTACTCGACGTGGCCCACCGCCAGCACCCGGTCCCGGCGAGCGGCGAGCCCGACCAGCTCGCGGGCCTCGGCGAGAGAGGCCGCGATCGGCTTCTCGACCATCACGTGGCAGCCGGCCTCGAGCATTCTGCCGGCCACCTCACGGTGGCTCACCGTGGGGGTCGCCACCACCACCGCGTCGGCCGAGGCGGCATCCTCGAGATGGTCGAGGGCGGCGGCGCCGTGCTCGCCGGTGATCGCCTCCAGCCGGGCGCGGTCGGTGTCGTACGCCCCCAGCAGGCGGACGCCGGGCATGCCGGCCAGGATCCTGACGTGGTGGCGGCCGAGGTGGCCGGTCCCGACCACCGCGGCGGTGAGCTCCCGAGGCGAGGCGTGCGTGCTCATGACCGCGGAGGATAGCGCAGTCGGGCGGGGGCGGTACAATCGCGCTCCGGAGGTGCGAGATGCTGGATCTGGAGAAGCTGCTCGTCGACGTCTTCGACCCGCAGCCGGGCGAGGTGGCCACGGTGGCGGTCGACGTCCCCCACGGCGCCCTCGCCGACAGCGACGAGTGGCGCTCCCGCCGCGAGATGGCGGTCCGCTGGCGTCGTACCCTCGAGGCGCTGGGTCGCAAGCGCGGCTTCACCGTGCGTCCGATCCTCGAACTGGCCGGCGACCGGTGCGAACAACGCCGACCTCCCGGCGAAGGGCAGGATGGAGGGTGAGGAGGTCGAGCTCGAGCACGCCCTCGGCGAGTCGACGCTGGTGATCGCGATGACCCGGTACTCGCCGA
Source organism: uncultured Acidobacteriota bacterium (assembly GCA_963714745.1). Taxonomy (GTDB): domain Bacteria; phylum Acidobacteriota; class Thermoanaerobaculia; order Thermoanaerobaculales; family Sulfomarinibacteraceae; genus CAVQPK01. The sequence goes on along the minus strand of CAVQPK010000002.1, from coordinate 377,549 downwards.
CCGCTCCGCTCGTCAAGCTCTCGCAACGCCTCGACGACTTCCGTGCGGCGTCCATGCCCGGGGTGCTCGAGCGCATGGAAGAGTCCGCGCTCGCGGCCGACTACTCGAAGGTCGCGGCCCGCTGCCGGACGATTGCGGACGCGCTGCGCGGCGCCGAGCTGGTCGACGTGACCTTCTCGACCGGCCACCGGTGCTGGTTCGACGTCCGCCACCGGCAGGCGGAGATGGACGACGGGTACCTGCCCCGCGGCAAGGCCGGCGACCGGATCATCAACCTGCCGTCCGGCGAGACCTTCGTCGTGCCCTACGAGGGCGAGGTCGACGACGTCCCGTCGGCGACCGCCGGCACCATCCCGGTGGTCGAGGACGGCGAGCTGGTGCTGTTCCACGTGGTGGCCAACAGCGTGGTGCTGGTCGAGGGCGACGGCCCCGCGGCCGAGCGCTACGCCGAGTTCTTCGCCGAGGACCCCGCCCGCGCCAACATCGCCGAGGTGGCGTTCGGGGTCAACGACCGCGCGGTGGTCACCGGCAACGTGCTCGAGGACGAGAAGGCCGGGTTCCACTGGGCGTTCGGCCGCTCCGACCACCTCGGCGGCGTGGTCGGCGTGGCCGACTTCCGGGATCCCTCGACGGTGGTCCACCAGGACATCGTCTACGCCACCGGCAACCCGGTCCAGGTCCGCCGCGCGGCGGTGGTCCATCCCGACGGCCGGATCGTGGAGATCCTCCGCGACGGCGAGTACCTGGTGTAGGAGGACGACGATGGCCGAAGGCACCACACTGCTCGATTCGATCAAGAACCGAGGACCGTATGCGGTCTGGGACCTGATGGACGACGACGGCCGCAAGGCGGCGGCCGCCGCCGCCTGGGACCACGGCAGCCGCGAGACCCGCGCCCTGCTCGAGCTGGCGATCGCCAAGGCGATGAAGTTCCGGCCCCAGTCGGTGCGCAAGCTGTCCGCCGAGCGGGTCGTGCCGCGGCTGGTCCGGCTCGCCGACGAGCTGCCCGAGCCGGCGCTGTTCCAGCTGCTGTACCACCTCCACATGGACGAGCGGCGCGAGCTGCTGACCTCCTTCCTCGACGCGGTCGGCCTGCCCCACGAGGAGGGCGTGCTCGAGCTCGAGGAGGACACCGCGGCGCCGGAGGGCGAGAAGCTGGCCAAGGCGGCCACCGACCTGGTCGCGGCCCACGGCCGGCCGGCGCTGGTCTACCTGGCGACCCTGAGGGTCGCGGACGCGGCGTTCTGGAAGGGCCTCGAGCCCGTGCTCGAGACCTACGCCGAGGACGGCGAGAAGCTCCCCTGATCGGTCCGGGGAGGGTGCATCACTCCCGAGACCAGGAGGCGCTGTTGCGCTCGGTCTCGTGGACGGTGACCCGGTCGAGGCGCACGCCATCGGGCAGCTCGGGTCCGATCCGGTCGAAGAACGTGCAGGCGAGGTTCTCGGCGGTCGGGTTGAGGCCTTCGAGCCACGGTACGTCGTGGTTCAGGTGCTTGTGGTCGCAGTCGTCGACCACCGCCCGCCGGATCGCGTCCTTGAGGTCCTTCATGTCGATCAGGTAGCCCGAGTCGGCATCCACAGCTCCGCCGACGGTGACCTCGAGCGCGTAGTTGTGACCGTGGCCGTTGAGGTTGTTGCACTTGCCGAAGACCCGACGGTTCCAGTCGTCGTCGCGAACCGGGTTGTGCAGCCGGTGGGCCGCCTCGAAGAAGACCTTGACCGTGACCGTGGCCGCCATGGTGCCTCCCACCTCCAGAGCATTGGCCCGCTCGGCGGTATTCCGTACCATGGCGGCATGAGCGACGGGATCGAGATCGACGCCGAGCTGTTCGAGGTGCTGGCCGCGGCCCGCCGGATCACCGTGATGACCGGGGCCGGAGTCTCCGCGGAGAGCGGGGTGCCGACCTTTCGCGATGCGCAGGTCGGCCTCTGGGCCCGCTTCGACCCGCAGCAGCTGGCCACGCCGGAGGCGTTCCGGGACGATCCGGAGCTGGTCTGGCGTTGGTACCTGTGGCGGCGTGAGCTGGTCGCCCGGGCCGAGCCCAACCCGGCCCATCTCGCCCTGGCCGCGTTCGAGGCCCGGACGCCGGGCCTGACCCTGGTCACCCAGAACGTCGACGGGCTGCACCGGCGGGCGGGCAGCCGCCGCGTGCTCGAGCTGCACGGCGACCTCACCCGGACCCGCTGCGCCGGGTGCCGCCGATTCGACGATCACGATGTCGATCTCGACGCCGGGGTGCCCGTGTGCAAGGCCTGCGGCGGGCTCCTGCGCCCCGACGTGGTCTGGTTCGGGGAGCCGCTTCCCTCCGAGGCCCTCACCGAGGCTGCGGCGGCCTCCAGGGCGTGCGAGGTCTTCCTCAGCGTCGGCACCTCGTCGCTGGTCTACCCCGCTGCGGCTCTGCCCTACGAGGCGCTCACCGGCGGCGCGGTGCTGGTCGAGGTCAACCCGCAGCCGACACCGCTGTCGCCCCGGGCCCGCTTCGTCGTGAGGGCTCCGGCGGGCGAGGCGCTCCCCCTCCTGCTCGGCACGGGCGACTCGGCGGCGTGACGGGCGGAGCGGGTGGCGAACTGGTTCATCGGCGACGTCCACGGCTGCGCCGAGACCCTGGCGCGGCTGGTGTCGCGCCTCGGACCGCTCGCCCCCGATGACCGGATCTGGCTGGTCGGCGACCTGGTCAACCGCGGCCCGTCGTCGGCCGAGGTGCTGCGGTGGGCCTCCGAGACCCGGAACGTGGACGCCGTGCTCGGCAACCACGACCTGCACCTTCTGGCGCGCGCCGCCGGGCTCGGTCGCGTACGCGCCGGCGACACGGTGGATGACGTGCTCGTGGCGCCCGACCGGGAGCGACTGCTCGCCTGGCTGCGGCAGCGCAGGCTGGCCGTGTTCGAGCCCGGGTTCGTGCTGGTCCACGCGGGCCTGCTTCCGGGGTGGAACGAGCGCACGGCACAGCGGCGCGCGGCCGGAGCGGAGGCCGCGCTCCGGGGCGACCGCTGCGCCGAGCTGCTCGCGGCACTCGCGCGGGGCCGGAGGTCCCGCGCCCGTGACCTCGGCCCGGAGGTCGAGGCCGCCTCGATCATGACCCGGATCCGGGTGGTCGAGCAGGACGGCTCGCCCCGGCGAGGGTTCACCGGCGGGCCCGCCGAGGCTCCCGCCGGCACCAGGCCGTGGTTCGAGCTTTCGCCGCTGCCGTCGCCGGCGAGACCGGTGGTCTTCGGGCACTGGGCGATGCTCGGGCTCCACCACCGCCCCGGGGTGTGGTGCCTGGACTCCGGATGCGTCTACGGCGGCCTTCTGAGCGCGATGCGGCTCGAGGACGGCGCTGTCGTCCAGGAGTTGCTTGCGGCCGCCGAGGCGCCCCGATAGAGTGCCGACGAGGCCGCTCCGGCGCCTCCGGGAACCACGAGATGCGGACCATCCTCCTGCTCCGTCACGCGAAGTCGGACCGTGACCGGCCCGAGCTCGCCGACATCGAGCGCCCGCTCGCTCCGCGAGGGGTGCGCGCCGCGGCGACCGTCGGGAGCCTACTCGCGCGCCTCGGTTGGCCACCGGAGCTGGTGGTCTCGTCGCCCGCCGAGCGGGCGGTGGCGACGGTCAGGATCGCGCGCGAGGCCGGAGGCTGGGACTGCCCCGAGGAGCACGACATCCGGCTCTACGAGGGTGATGCCGAGGTGGTGGTCGGCGTCCTCCACGAGCTCGCCGATTCCATGGACCGTGTTCTGCTGTGCGGCCACGAGCCGACCTGGTCTGAGCTGGCGAGCCTGCTGACCGGCGGTGGTCGCGTCCGCATGCCCACTGCTGCGGTGGCGGCGATCGCCTGCGACGTCCGCACCTGGGACGAGCTCGCGCCGGGCTGCGGTGTGCTGCAGTGGCTGGTGACTCCGAAGCTGCTCGGACCTGCGCCGGCGGGTCGGGAGCGTTGAGAGTGCCTCGCCTGGTGACCACCGCCGACGACTCGCAGCCGACCCTGCCGGTGCGGCTCGCCTGCGTCGACATGGGGTCGAACGCGATCCGTTTTCTCGCCGGCGAGTTCTCGAGCGAGCGCGAGTGGGCGGTGCTGGCGAGCGAGCGGCGCCCGGTCCGGCTCGGCCACGGCGTCTACCTCTCGGGCCGGCTCGATCCGACGGCGATGGACGCCGCGGTCGCCGCCCTCGCCGAGTTTCGGACCAGGATGGAGGATCTCGGCGTGACCGCCTACCGTGCGGTGGCCACCAGCGCGGTGCGCGAGAGCTCCAACCGCAAGGACTTCGTCAAGCGGGTCAAGACCGAGGCGGGGATCGAGCTCGACGTGATCACCGGCTCCGAGGAGGCCCGCCTGGTCCACCTCGCGGTGGCGTCGAAGATGGCCCTGGGCGAACGGCACTGGATCCTGGTCGACCTCGGCGGCGGCAGCGTCGAGGTCTCGCTGGTGGACGGCCACGGGGTGTTGTGGAGCGAGTCGCACACCATGGGCTCGGTGCGCCTGCTCGAGGAGCTCACCGAGGCCGGCGCCGAGCCGGGCCGCTTCCAGCGCCTGCTGCGCGAGTACGTCGCCACCCTGAGGCTGCCGGCCGCAGCCGGACACCTGGAGGTGGCCGGCTACATCGCCACCGGCGGCAACATCGAGGAGCTCGCCAAGCTTGCCGCCACCCCTGCCGTGAACGGCACCAGCGTGCTGGCCACCGACGATCTCCGGGCGGTGATCGAGCGGCTCGCCCGTACCAGCTTCCGCCAGCGGGTCGACGAGCTCGGGCTGCGCGAGGACCGGGCCGACGTCATCCTGCCGGCGGCGCTGGTCTACGAGCGGCTCGCGGAGCTCGCCTATGCGAGCGAGATCCTGGTGCCCCACGTCGGCATCAAGGAAGGGGTGCTGGTCGATCTCTTTGCCGAGACCGTCAAGCTCGACGAGAAGGAGGAACGCCAGCAGCGCGAGGTGCTCGCCGGGGCGCTCGCCCTCGGCCGCAAGTACCTGTTCGACGAGGCCCACGGCCGCCACGTGGCGGCGCTCGCGCTGGAGCTCTTCGACCAGCTCGCGCCGGTGCACGGGCTCGAGCGTGCCGACCGCAAGCTGCTTCAGGCGGCGGCCCTGCTGCACGACATCGGGCAGTTCGTGAGCTACCGCGCCCACCACAAGCACTCGCTGTACCTGATCGGCTACTCGGAGCTGCCCAACTTCTCCGAGCGCGAGATGCTGCTGGTCGCCAATGTGGCCCGCTACCACCGCAAGGCCGAACCCTCCTCGGGCCACGTGATGTACACCCAGCTCGAGCCCGACGAGCAGCGCCGGGTGTCCGCCCTCGCCGGGATGCTGCGGCTCGCCGACGCCCTCGATCGCGAGCACGTGCAGAACGTCACCCGCGTGACGGCGGCGATCTCCGACCAGGAGATCGTGCTCGGCCTCGAGGGCACCGGCGACCTGCTGCTCGAGGGGTGGTCGCTCAAGCAGCGGGCCCAGATGTTCGCGTCCCTGGCCGGCCGCAAGATCAAGTTCCGGGTCGCGGGGTCGGAGACCTGATCCGTGGCTCTGCGGTTTCTTCCGTGACGGGAGGGGTGCGGCGTGTTGGTCCGCTGTCCCTGGTGCGGTGACGACCCGCTCTACGTCGCCTACCACGATCTCGAGTGGGGGGTGCCGGTACGGGACGACCGCACTCTGTTCGAGTTCCTGGTCCTCGAAGGCGCCCAGGCCGGGCTGAGCTGGATCACCATCCTCAGGAAGCGGGACGGCTACCGCCGCGCCTTCGCCGGCTTCGACCCCGAGCGGGTGGCGGGCTACGGCGACGCCGATGTCGCGCGCCTGCTCGCGGACCCCGGCATCGTGCGCAACCGGGCCAAGGTGCTGTCGGCGATCTCGAACGCTCAGGCATTCCTCAAGCTCGCCGGCCGTCCCGGTGGGTTCTCTCAGTGGATCTGGTCCTTCGTCGACGGCCGCCCGGTCCAGAACGCCTGGCGGACCATGGCCGACGTCCCGGCGAGCACCCCGCTCTCCGAGGCCATCAGTCGCGAGCTGAGGGCGCGCGGCTTCCGCTTCGTCGGCCCGACCATCGTCTACGCCCACATGCAGGCCACCGGCATGGTCAACGACCACCTGGTGGGCTGCTTCCGCCACGCCGAGCTCGGCGGGTAGGGACCGCGCCACTGCGACCCGCAGACCCCGTGCGGGCTGTGCCCGCGACCCGCGGGGTCGGCGAACGAGCACGGTGCGACCGGCGACGGGGGCGATCCTGTCCGGGCTCGGGCAGCGGGCGGCCGGTCGGGATCGGTCTCGAGTCGCCGGCGCGCGGTCCGCGGCTCCCGCGATGAGGTGAGCCTCGTCGCTTGACAGCCGGGGCGGCGGGGCCGATGCTCGGGTCACAGCTATGCCTGGAGGTGTGTGATGCGGTCGATCCGTTTGGCCCTGGTGTGCTGCGCGGTGGTGCTGGTGTGGACGGCGGCGGCGGGGGCCGCACCGGAGCCCACGGTGGTTTTCGACGAGGCCGGCGGGGTGCTGATCGACCGTGCACTCCCGGGCGATCGTGTGCTCGTCTCGGGCGGTGGGCAGGCCGGACGGCTCGACCCGGCGGATGGTTGGCGTCTGCGGCTGACGTCCGACGGCGAGGTGATCGGCGAGCGGCCGGTGCGCGAGGCCGGGGCGGTGTGGGTCGAGCTTGCCGGGGCGCCCTCCGAGCCGGTGGTGGTGGCGGTCGAAAGGGCCCTCGACGGTGGGCGGCGGCTGCAGATCACCCGGGTGGTCGCGGTCGGGCCAGACGGCAGGCGGACCGCGGGTCCCGCGGCGCGGGCGGTGATCCGGCGCGGGCTCCGGCTGACGCCACGGGCCGGCGGGTTCTCGCCGCAGCCTGGGCTCGAGATCGACGGCGAGGGCCGGGTCCGGGTCGACCTGACCGACCCGCGCGCTTTCGGCCTCGCCTCGCTCGCGGCGGCGGTCGAGCCGTTCGTGGAGGCCGAGGTGCAGACCCTGGCCGACTCGATCGCGGCGACCAACAACAAGGACGAGTACTTCACCAGCTACCTGTGCGGCGCCGCGGTCTACCTCGGGACCTCGGTGATGATCACCGGCGCACCCGCCGGCGCCACCGTCACCACGATGGACGTCTCGTGGACGGTGTGGCACTCGGTCGACATCTCGCGCTTCCGCTCGGCGATGTTCCGCAAGCAGGGCACCTGGGGCAGCCCGGTGACCCTGTACGTGGGCTCCGAGACCGGCTCGAACACCTTCACCGAGAGCCTCACCGGGCTCACCAACTACCAGGGGCGCGAGGTCAACACCGAGTACATCCTCGGCTGCTGCAACCGCTACGCCGCCGAGAGCGCCTACCTCGACACCTGGACCCTGACGCTCTACTACGAGGGTGCGGTCGCCGACGCCATCGACCTCGTGGCCGACAGCCTCGGGCTGGTCAGCTCGACGGTGGCCGCCGGCAGCCAGGCCGGGGTCTTCTACCAGGGCCAGGTGGCCGGGACCGGGACGGTTCCCGCCCCGTACTCGATCGGTTTCTACCTCTCGACCGACGCCACCGTCACCACCGGCGACCGCCGACTGGGCGGCGTCACCGAGAGCTTCGCGCTCAACCCCGGCGACCTGTTCGGCAACGGTGTGGTGGAGTACGTGGTCACGATCCCGGCGGACGTGACGCCGGGCAACTACGTGCTCGGCATGATCGTCGACGAAGCGGGCGCGATCACCGAGGCCGACGAGAACAACAACGTGCGCGGCGCGCCGCTGACTGTGGCGGCGTCTTCGGCGCGGCCCAACCTCAAGGCCGACTCGTGCTCGGTCAACCCCACCCACGGCGCGCCCGGCGCCGAGGTCGACTTCTCCTGGAGCGGCCGCAACTCGGGGACGACCGCGGCGGCCTGGTTCTACTGGGGCATCCACCTGTCGAACGACGCCGTCATCGACCCCGCGACCGACCCCGGCCTGCTCGGCCTCGACGTTCCCGGCGGCTGGCCGGCGGGCTACACCACCGGGACGATCACCGAGCACCTCACGCTTCCCGGCAGCCTGACGCCGGGCAGCCAGGTGCGGGTGGCGATCGTGCTCGACGCCGGGTCGAACGTCACCGAGACCAACGAGAACGACAACACGTGCAGCGCCGTCTTCACGGTCGACGGCGGAGCGCCGGTCACCGTGCGATGGCTGATCCCCGCCGCCGCGTCGTCCGAGGGCCTGCTCGGCTCGGACTGGCGGACCGAGCTCGCCGCGGTCAACCCGGGCACGGTGGCCCGCACCGTCAGGGTCTACTACGCCGCCCGCGCGGAGGCGTGGCCGGGGACGCTGCTGTCGGGCCCGCACACGGTGCCGCCCGGCCAGTCGCTGGTGCTCACGGATCCGCTGCTGCCGCGGCGGCCCTCGACCGGCGTGATCTGGGTCGAGGCCGACGGGCCGGGGCTCGCGGTCACCAGCCGGACCTTCAACCTGGGCTCCGGCGGCGAGACCTTCGGCCAGGGCATCCCGGCGATCCCGCTCGCCTCCGCGACCGCGGTGACCGAGCTGATCCTGCCGATGGTGCACTCCCAGCCGGGCCGCTTCCGCACCAACCTCGGCCTGATCCAGGCCGCCGCCGGGAGCTACGAGGTCGAGGTGACGGCCTACTCGTCGGGCGGCTCGCTGCTGGCGGTCAAGCGCTACCCGCGCACGGGGGCGTGGGACCAGATCACCGACGTGTTCACCGACATGGGAATCGGCTCGGCCGCGGTCAACGGGGCCTGGCTGAAGGTGCGCCTGATCTCGGGCTCGCCGGCCTTCTGGACCTGCTACGCCTCGGTGGTCGACGCGGTCACCGGCGACCCGACCTACGTCACCCCGGTCGCGAACTGAGAGGAATACCACAGAGGCACGGAGGCACAAAGGAGCACGGAGATTCCCCGCCCACCCGAGCCGTGGGGTCCTGCTCGGCGACGAGCAGGACCCCACGGCTGCTGGGCGGGAGGGGGTTCTGTGTCCTCTCCGTGTCTCCGTGGTTCAGTCGGACGTCCCCGGGGCGGTCTGCTGCTGGGCGGCCTCTTCGGCGGCGACCTTCTCGCCCTTGGCGCGGCGGTTGCGGATGAACCAGGAGACCACCTTGGAGCTCTTCACTCCGCGCACGACGTTCTCGATGTCCTGGTAGAGCTGCGGGTCGTTGAGCAAGGCGCCGGCGGCGCCCTCGCCCCGGTCGAGCTTGTCCGCCGCCGAGCGCAGGCTCGCGACCAGTCCCTCGAGGTCGGCGAGGAAGTCGTCGGCGTAGGCCTCGTCCTTCATCAGGCGGGGCAGGGTGCCGTTACCGGTGGCGAGCTCCTCGGCGGCTGCGGCCAGGGCCTCGGTGCCGTCGCGCATCGCGCTCATGGTGTCGCGCACGAGCCTGGCGCCGTCGGGGTCGCGCAGCAGCGCCGCGTAGACGGTGTCCTCACGCTCGAGGTCGGCCGACACCGTGCCCGCCACGTCGCGGACCGCCCGGCTGGCGCCGCGCACGTCGTCGAACAGCCCCTCGGCGAGGTCCTGGTCCGAGATCAGCCGCCCGAGCACTCCCTCGCCCGCCTCGACCTGGGTCATGACGACGTGAACCGACTCCAGGAGGTGCTTGACGGTGTCGACCAGCTTCCCGCCCTCCTCGGGAGCCACGGTCAGCTCGCCGAGCAGGCCCTCGCCGGCCTCGACCCGGCGCAGGATCACCTTGAGGCTCGACGAGATCGCGAGCAGGTTGTCGACCAGGTCCTCGCCGCGCGTCGACGAACCGGGCGATCTCGGCCGGATCGCTGCCCTGCACCATCCCACCCTCGAGCACCCGGGGCTGGTCGGCCGTGCCGCCGCGTCAGCTCGAGGTACTTGTCGCCGAGCAGACCGATGGTCTTGATCTGGACCGCGGTGTCCTTGCGGATCCGCTCGGTGTACTGCGCGCCTGAGGGTGAAGCGGACGGTGATCCGCTGCTCGCTGGGGTCCTCCGGCAGGCTCGATTCGCTCGACGAAGCCGACCGTGACCCCGTCGAGGTGGACCGGGGCTCCGGCCTGGAGGCCGGGCACGTTGCGGAAGGTGGTCCCGTACCGGGTGTGGCGCTCAAAGAGCTGCTGGCGGCTGCCGATGGTGAGGATGGCGATGGCGAAGATCGCGGTGGTCGCGATCGTGAACGCGCCGACCCTGAGATTGCGTCGGAGCTCGTCACGCATGTCCGCCTCCCGCGGTGAAGAACGCCCGCACCCGGTCGGGTGCCGACCGGCGCGCCTCGTCGACGGTGCCGGAGAAGACGAACCGGCCGCGCTCGAGGAACACCACCCGGTCGGCCACCGCCAGGACCAGAGGGATGTCGTGGGTCACCACCACCGAGGTGACCCCGAGGCGTCGGTCGAGGTCGACGATCAGGTCGGCGATCGCGTCGCCCGGTCACCGGGTCGAGCCCGGTGGTCGGCTCGTCGTAGAGGATGATCTCCGGCTCCAGCGCCAGGGCCCGCGCCAGCGCGACCCGCTTGCGCATGCCGCCGGACAGCTCCGACGGCATCAGGTGGTCGACGTCCTCGAGCTGGACCATGGCGAGCAGACGCTGCACCCGCGCCGACAGCTCGTCGGCCGAGAGGGCGAGGTGCTCGCGGATCGGGAAGGCGAGGTTGTCGAACACGTTCATCGAGTCGAACAGCGCGCCGCCCTGGAACAGGTAGCTGATTCGGCGGCGCAGCGGAACCAGCTCGTGCTCCGGCATCCGCGAGACCTCCTGCCCGAGGACCTCGACGGTGCCGGAGTCGGGCGGTACGAGACCGTTGATGGTCTTCAGGGTGACCGACTTGCCGCTGCCGGAGGCGCCCAGGACGGCGATCGTCTCGCCCCTGCGGACCTCGAGGTCGGCCCCGTCGAGGACCACCTTGGGGCCGAAGGCCTTGCACAGGCGGGAGAGACGGATGATGACGTCGTCCATCGTCACAGGCTCAGGAACAGCTTGGTGAGGAAGAAGTTCGGAACCAGGATGCCGATCGCGGCGGCGTAGACGGTGTTGGTGGTCGCCTTGCCGACGCCGTCGGCCCCGCCGGGGGCGTTGAGGCCGTTGTAACAGCCGATGATCGCGATCAGGAAGGCGAAGAAGAAGGTCTTGCCGAGGCCGGAGGCGACGTCGCCGAACCCGAGCAGTCGGAAGACGTGCTGGAAGTAGAAGGTCGGGGTCGAGCCCTGCTCGACCACGGCGATCGATCATGCCGCCGAAAATGCCCATGCCCGTCGGCCAGCACGGTCAGGGCGGGCAGCGCGATGAAGGTCGCCCACACCCGCGGCACCACCAGCTTGCGCACCGGGTCGGCGGCCATCGAGCGGATGGCGTCGACCTGCTCGGTCACCGTCATCGAGCCGAGCTCGGCGGTGATGCCCGAGCCGACCCGGCCGCCGACCATCAGCGCGGTGAGCACCGGGCCGAGCTCGCGCACCAGCGACAGGGCGACCACCTCGCCGATGTACAGCTTGGCGCCGAAAGCCGCCAGGGTGTAGGCGGTCTGCAGCGCGAGCACCATGCCGGTGAACAGGGCGGTGATGTTGGTGAGGTTGAGCGAGCCGACGCCGATCCGGTCGAGCTGGCGCAGGATCTCGCGCAGCTCGAAGGGCGGCGTGACCATGCGCACCACGGTGCGGCCGGCGAGCAGTGTACCCCCGCCCACGAGAGCGACGAACGCCCCGATCCGGCTCGATGCGGTCGATTCAGCCATCGTGGCACGATGGTATCGCAGCTGTCCACCCGAACGACCGGGGAGCGCCCCCGGCAGAGGCCGCGGGTGAGAGCGCGAGAGCCTCTGTCGACGACTCGCGGCGCTACCTCCGCGCTGTTCGCGGTGGTCACGGTTCCATCAAGAAACCACGGGAATCACGTCGACCGAATCCGGACAGGCGGGCCGAGAGGAGGCGTGAGACAACCTGATCGCGGGGACCCCTCCGGCGCCGGTCGGATCCCCGGGCGTTGGCCAGCGGCCACGACGACGGTACAATGGTCGGTCTGGAGGAAGCGGCCGTGCAGGTGATCGAAGCCACGCTGGATGCCTCCGGTTTGCGGTTCGCTCTCGTGGTCAGCCGGTTCAACGACGCGCTGACCTCGCGGATCGAGGCCGGAGCCCTCGACTGCCTGAGGCGTCACCACGCCGATGAGGAGTCGATCGTGCTCTATCGGGTGCCGGGCTCGTGGGAGCTGCCGTTGATGGTCTCGCGGCTCGCCGCGACCGGCGCCTACGAGGCCGTGATCGCGCTCGGAGTCTTGATCCGAGGCGGAACCGCGCACTTCGACCTGATCGCCGCCGAGGTGGCGAAGGGGCTTGCCCAGACGGCGATGGCGAGCGGCGTGCCGGTCACCTTCGGGGTGATCACGGCCGACACCCTCGAGCAGGCGGTGGAGCGCGCGGGCACCAAGATGGGGAACAAGGGTTGGGACGCTGCGCTGGCCGCGATCGAGATGGCGCGGCTCTACGCTGGGCTTGCCGGGGGCAGCTGATGGGCTCGCGCCGCCGCGCGCGGGAGCTGGCGCTCCAGCTGCTCTACCAGCACGAGCTCACGCAGTCGTCCGCCGAGGAGATGCAGCGCGACTTCGAAGAGTGGATCTCGGCTCCCGACGGGGTGCGGGCGTTCGCGGCGGAGCTGCTCGACGGCTGCATCGCCAACCTCGCGGAGATCGACGCCGAGCTCGACCACCAGACCTCGCACTGGCGCCTTTCGAGGCTTGCGGCGGTCGACCGGAACATCCTCCGGCTCGGTCTCTACGAGCTGCTCTACCGGCCGGACACGCCACCGGCGGTGGTGATCGACGAGGCGATCGAGATCGCCAAGAAGTTCGGGGCCGAGGACTCGGCGCGGTTCGTCAACGGGGTCCTGGACGGCTTCCTCAAGCGAAGGAGCCGAGCGGTATGAGCCCTGCCGCCCGGACGCCGTCGCGCACCGCGGGTCGAGAGCCGAGCCCGATGTCGCCCGCGGTGAGCATCGGGGTCCGGCGCGGGCTCGCACTGTGTGCGGGGCTGCTCATGCTCACGGCGCCCGCGAGCGGTGACGAGGCGACCTACGCCATGCGCGGGCCGTTGCTGCCCGGCGCCGTCGAGGTGAACGGCTACCGGCAGACCGTGACCGGCTCGCCGGACGGCTGGGTCCGGGTGACGGTGGTGGTGCAGGACGACCCGCTCGGGAGCAGCTCGACCTGGGCGCATCCGGCGCCCCGGCCGGGAGTGCCGGAGGGGTTCGCCCTTCCGCGCGGGCTCGCGACCGGTCTTGCCTCCGAGCGCACCGCCTGGGCCGCCGCCGGTCGGGTGCTCGACTGGGTGCGGGCCAGGGTCCGCCACGACGAGACCGACACCGAGGCCCAGGATGCCGCGTCGGTGCTCGGGCGCCGGCGAGCGCGGTGCTCGGGAATCGCCAACCTGAGTGCGGCCCTGCTGATGGCTTCGGGTTTCGAGGCCAGAACCGTCAGCGGGCTGCTCATCGGCGACAACGGCGCCGCGATTCCGCACCGGTGGCTCGAGTGTCGGATACCGGACGTCGGATGGGTCCCGACCGATCCGACGCTCGGCCGCTGGATGATCACCCCCCGGCACGTCGCGTTCGACCGGGCGGTCGCCACGCTGCCGGAGGTGAGGGTTCTCGAGTCCGACCTGCAGCCGCCCCGGTCGAGGGTCAACCGCGGGGCCGAGCTGAGCTGTCGCCTGGTCGGCTCACCGCCGCCGGAGGGTGGGGTGGCCCTGCTCCGCGGCCCGGACGGCCAGCGCCGTGAGGTGGCCCTCGAGCCGGCCGGTCTGTTCAGCGGGCTCAAGCCGGGCCGCTGGGTGCTCGAGGTCAGGATCGCGGGGATGCTGCTCGAGCGCCATGCCCTCACCCTCGAGGACGAGATCCCGGTTTCGCTGGCGATTCCCGTGCCACACCGGGAGGAGGCGGGATCGTGAAGCGCGTGCTCCAAGGGCGCCTGGCTCATCTGTCGCCGCCGACGCTGCTTCGCCTGTTGGCAGCGACCCGCGGCAGTGGGTTGCTCCGGCTCGAGACTCCGGACGCGGCGGTCAACCTCGAGGTGTCGGAGGGTTGGATCGCCCCGCTTCCGCTCCCGGTCCGGGAGGCGCTGCGGGTGGTGCTCTCCAGCGTCGACGGCAGCTACCGCTTCGAGCCCGGCCATGGACGCGTCGAGCCCGGCGACCGGATTGACCTCGCCACCCTGGTCGACGAGGTCCGCGGCAGCGGCCAGCGGTTCGCCTCCGATTTCGCGATCGACGATCTCGCCTCGCTGGTGGCCGGCGCCCCGGGGGCGAGCGATCCGATCCACGTGCTGCCGACCGGCCCGCCCCAGAACCCGCTCGGCGACCTGCTGGCCGAGCTCGAGGCGAACGCACCCGAGGAGCTGTTGCTGGCCGAGGTCGGCGTCGTCGCGGTCGACCCACGCCCCTGGCGCGGGTCGCTGGAGACGGCGTGGCGGCGTCGGGGCTGGCGAGTCCGGCTGATCGCTGCGCCGGAGGCGGTGCCGGTCGACGAGCTCGATCTGGTGGTCGTGCACCATCGTCTCTCGATCACCCGGGTCGGGCGCGAAGAGGACTGGCTCGACCTGCTGGTCCGCTGCGAGCAGGCCCGGCCACCGGTATCGGTGGTGTGGGCCGGTCCGCTCGGCGATCCGGCGTGGGTGAACCGGCTGATCGAACGGGGTGTGGCCTTCCTCATGCCGCCGCCGCAGGGTGAGGGTGGTGAGGTGGCGCACCGCTTCGCCGATGCCCTGACCCTGGTGGTCGACCGCGAGCTGCGTCGCCGCGGGAGCGGACGTTCTCCTGAGCTGGCGGGTGGGGTGGCCGAGCTGCTCGATGCGCTGCTTCACGGCTCGGATCCCGGGCAGGCGGTCGGCGCGCTGCTCCAGCTCGCCAGCACCCAGGTCGCCCGCGGCGCGGTGCTGCTGGCCGAGCCGGAGGCGATACGGTGCCGGGCCGGATTCGGCTTTCCCCTCGATCACGGCCTGGTCGCCATGCCGCGCGGCGTCGGCGTGCTCGAGCGGGTGGTACGGTCGGGCGAACCCGTGCTCGAGGTCGATGCCGAGTCGGCAGGGGTTCAGCAGCTCGCTCGCGTCCTCGGCCTCGAGGGGCTGTCGCCGGCGACGGCGATCCTGCCTCTCGGTCGCGGAGGCGCCACCGACGGCCTGCTGGTGGTCGACCGCGGCGGCCAGCCGCTTCCCGATCTCACCGAGCTCTGTCTGGTCGCCCGGCGGCTCGGGGGCGCGGTGGTGGCCGGCTTGCGCAGCAACTGAGCATCTCTTCATCCACTCCAGAGAATTGAGCCGGTGCTGTTCTTCTGTTTGACGGAATGTGCGCATCAGGGTACGATTGTCGGAGGCGTCACGGGGGATCGTATCTGTCATGGGCAGTGACGCCTGATCGTTCTTGATCTGCCGAGAGGCCTGGATGGCGGCTCGGGTCATCTGGCGACGTGAGAAGTTGTCGGTCGGGTGCAACAAGAGCAGCCCGGTCGTCGGAGGCTGATATGGTCACGCTTGCAGTCGAGGGCGACGGCGGTTCTGAGCTGACCTACAACCTGTCCAAGCAGACGGTCATCATCGGCGCCTCGAGCCAGAACGACATCGTGCTGCGTTCGCCCGGGGTTGCGCCGCGTCATCTCGTGGTGCAACGCAACGGTGCGGTGTACACCTTTGTGGCACAGCACCGGCAGGTGGTCGTGCTCAACGGGGAACGGCGCTCGAGGGGAGTGCTGCGGGTCGGTGACCGGCTTCGCATCGGCACGGCGACCCTGATCTTCAAGGGCGCTCGGCGAGGACGAGCTGGATGTCGACGTCGACCACGGTCGACGGGCCGAACGGGGACCGGCCGACCGCCCGACTCCGGTCGCCGCGGCCGTGAAGGTCGCCTCCGCGCGCCGCAGCCGGTCCGAGGTGATGCTCTACAGCGAGCCCCAGCAGATCGCGGCGGCACGTCGCAGATGGTGGAGCTGTTCCGCGGCCGGAGTGGGCGCCGACCTCATCGCGCCGCTGCGGGCGTTCTTCGACCAGCTCTTCGAGGGACGGCAGGCGATGCTCGCGGTCCTCGACGGAGACGGACGCTTCGAGCCGATCGTCTCACGGTGGACCTCCGAGCTGCCGCGTTTCCCGGCTCGGACCTTCTCGGAGGTCGAGCAGCGGCCGCTTCGCACTGGTCCGGTTGGCGAGCCGCCGCATCCTGGTCTACCCGGTCCTCCGTCCGGGCCTCGAGCCGCCGGCCTTCCTGGTGCTCGAGCTCGACGAGGGAGAGGACCGGGACGACGAGCGGCTGCTGCTGGCGGAGCTCGCGCGGATGCTCGAGGTCCACTGGGAGCGGTTCGAGCAGTCCAGCCACCTCTACGGACCCTGGGAGGACGAGGTGAGGCGGCGGATCGACGACGCCCTTCCCGGCACCTCGCAACGGCATCAAAGTGCTCCGCGAGCTCCTGGTCGCAGCCCTGAGGTCCGCCTCGCCGTTGCTGCTGTGCGGCCGCCCCGGCGCGGGTCGGATCGTTCGTCGCCGGCCTCATCGCCGAGCTGCATCCCGCGGGGCCGCTGTCGGTGCACGTGTTTCAGGCACGGGAAGAGGACGAGCGGCCGCAGCGCCTCGAGCTGTTCGGCGATCCGACCGACCCGGACGGTGCGCACGGGCCTGATCGCCCGCGCCAGGGACGGCGTTCTCGTGCTGCGCGACCTCCACCAGCTGCCGGCGTCGCTGCAGCGCGAGATCGCAGCCGCGCTGCGCTCCGACCTCGACCTCGGCCTCGGTCCCCGCCTGCGCTGGATCGCCACCACCGAGGACGACCCGATGTCGCTGGTCAGCGAGGGACTGCTCGACGCGACGCTGTTCGGGCTCTTCGAGCACCCGCTCCGCCTCCGTCGCCATCGACGAGCGTCGCGAGGACCTTCCGCTGCTCGTGGTGCGCCTTCTGGACTCGCTCGGGGGAGAGCAGGGCAAGGAGATACGCGGCATCGAGCTCGAGACCCTCAACTCGCTCCTGAACCACCCGTTCGACGGTCAGATGACCGAGCTGGTCGCCGAGCTGCGCCGGCTGGTGTCGGCGACCCCGTCGGGCGAGATGGTCCGCGGCGTAGTCCCGATCGGCAGCCCGGCCTCCTTCGGCGAGGCCAGGGGCCGAGGGGGACGGCCCGGCGCTGGCGATCCTGGCCAGGGACAACCTCAAGGAGGTGATCCCGTTCGTCGAACACCTGATCATCGACCGGGTGCTGAGGCGGACCAAGGGGAACCAGAGCAAGGCGGCCCGCGTGCTCAACCTGTCGCGCGGCGCCCTGATCGCGAAGATGAAGGAGTACGAGATCCCCGACTACCGCTACCTGAGAAGGCAGGGCTGAACCAGAGAGGCAAGTCTGAAACACAGAGCACGGAGGCAGAGAGGACCCAGAGCCCCTCACGCCCCGAGTGAACCAGGCCGTGCTCGCTCGCGAGCACGGCCTGGTTCGTCGCGGGCGCAGCCCGCGCTGTGCCTCCGTGTCGCTGCGGTGCTCAGCCCTTCTTCTGGCGAGGTCGTTCCTCGGCGGGCTCACGGTGAAGGACCAGACCCTGGACGTGGTCCCAGTTGAAGCCGAGCCAGATCAGGAACGGGAAGCTGAATCGGCCCGGAAGGTCGGTGAAGTAGCGGCCGAGGCCGTAGAGGTTGCTGGCGAGCTCGGAGTAGTTCGCCCGACTCCACTCGCCGAGCCCGAGCGCGTACAGGGTCTTGACGTGGAACACCAGGTTGAGCGACTGGGTCAGAGCACGAGCACGGTCCAGCCCATCACGAGACGCTCGAGCTGCGGCGGGTGAGGCGGGCGAGGCAGCGCCAGGTAGAGGGCGAGCAGGACGATGGTGTTGAAGTGGATCTCGGTCAGGGCGATGGTCGGGATCTTGGAGTCGCTGCGGAAGTCCGAACGTCGCACCTGCACCCGGTGGTCGTCGGGCACCAGCCGCGTCACCTTCGGGACCTCGAAAGCGCGCACCAGTGCCTGGGCCAGGAACGGGACCGCGCGGTCCTGCAGCGGGCGCAGGCCGATCCACCACAGCGCGAGGGCGATGGCGAGCGCCACCGGCAGCCGCTTGAGAAACACCAGGTGCGGCTCGTGCGTCGCCATCACCGGTCACGACCTTCCGAGCCGGGCGATCGGCCCGGCAGCAGGCTCCGCGGGCGGCCGTTCAGGCCCGATTTCTGACCGGTTCGCCATAGCGGTGGGCCCAGAGCACCCACAGGGTGACCCCGAACAGGATCACGATCGACTGCCAGATGAAGACGTGCGACTCGCTGAAAAGGCTCGGCACGAAGACGCCGATGTAAAACAGCGAGACGATCCGGATCTGGTTGAGGATCTGGATCGCCACCAGCCCGACCAGCACGCCGATGACCTTGGCCCGCAGGCGTGCCGGAAAGGCGAGCACCCCGGACACGAACACCAGGCTGGTGATGAGCCCGTTGCAGCCGTTGTAGATCGTGACCGAGAAACGGGGCGAGACCAGGTCGCAACCCCGGACGGTGATGTCCTCGCCGAAGAGGGCGAGGATCGCGCCCGAAGCGCGGGCCACGAGACCGGTGTAGGGAACCACGAACCCGTCGTTGACCGGCTTCAGCGCCACCACGGTGAAGCTGGTGGACAGAATCACCAGGAACAGGATCAGAAAGCGCGTCTCTGGTCGCTGCCAGAGGCGGCGGAGCTGCATGGCATCACCCCCCGGCGGCAGGCGACGCCGCCGAGACATCATAACCCGGGCCGCTGTGGGTCTCTTCCTGTCGGGACCGGCCGCGGCCTTTGCGCTCTACCCGGCTCCCCGGAGGCTGCGCAGTGCGAACGGTCGCAGGGCGTCGCGCACCGCGGTCATCGATCGGAACCTCTCATGCGGCAGCTTGGCGAGGCATCGGAGGATTGTCGCGGCGAGCTCCGGATCGAGCGCGGGGTTGAGCGAGATCGGATCGGGTGGCTCCTGGTTCAGGTGGGCGTCGATCACGTTGCCGCGAGGAAAAGGGGGCCGGCCGGTGGCGAGGTGGAAGGCGGTCGCGCCGAAGGCGTAGATGTCGGACCCGGGAGACGGCAGCTCGCCTCGGATCTGCTCCGGCGCCATGTAGAAGGGTGTGCCGCAGACACCTGCCTGGGTCCCCTCGCCGGAGCCGAGCCGGGCGGCGATGCCGAAGTCGAGGACCTTGACCTTGCCGTCGTCCGTGAGGAGCACGTTGCCGGGCTTGAGGTCGCGGTGGATCACGTTGTGGGTGTGGGCGTAGGCGACCGCGTCGGCGAGGCGGAAGAGCAGCGGACCGAGGGTCCGCTGGATCCGGGCCGGGTCGGTCCGGAGCAGCCGGTCGAGCGGCTCGCCGCGGACGCACTCCATCACGATGAAGTAGCCGCCGAAGCCGGCCTCGAAGTCGAACACGGTGACGATTCCTGGGTGGCTGAGGGTCGCCGCGGCCTTGGCCTCCTGCTCCAACCGGGCGGCCTCCTCGGGCGAGGTCGTGCGCAGGACCTTGATCGCGACGTCACGTTCGAGCCGCGCGTCCACCGCGCGATACACGACGCCCATGCCGCCGCGGCCGAGCTCGTTGAGGATCGCGTAGCGCTCCTCGGGCCGGCCCGGCAGGCTCGGTGGGGAGCCGCCCCCGGCCGCCGCGGCGCGGGTATCGAGCAGGTCCGACGAGGTCTGCGCGGCGAGGATTGCCTGGTGCAGCTCACGGGCCGGTTGGTATCCGTAGTCGGTTTCGAGGACGCGCTTGATCTGGACCAGCGCGGCGTCGGCCTCGCCGTCCTCGAACAGGCAGCGCGCCAGCGCCACCGCCGGCTCGAGCCGACCAGTGCGCAGGGCGACCCCGAGCACCGCCCGCTGCAGGCAGCCGACCGCCTGCCCGGGTTCACCTTTGCGACGCCAGTGCTCGGCCATGTCGAGGACGACGTCGGGAATGTCCGGCACCGGTCCGGGATGCTCCTGGAGCAGGCGGCAGGCTTCGTCGAGCAGGCCCTTGCGGTGGAGCTCCACCAGCCCGTCCTGGAGACGGCCGAGGTGGGCCAGGCACCGTGCGGCGGCGTCGGTGCGGCCCAGCGAGCGGTACAGCTGCAGAGCGCGCTCGTCCTCGCCGGCCTGCTCGGCGCATCGGGCGGCGGCGGCGAGGTCGCTGCCGAGCTCGTAGAGGTCGGCGGCCTCGGCCCAGCGGTGAAGTCGCTCGAGGATCGGCCCGGCGAGATCCCAGCGCAGAGACTCGCGCGCCAGCTCCGCCGCGGCCTCCTCGCGCCCGTTCAGGGCGAGGCGACCGACCGCTTCGTCGATCCGGCCGGCGAGCCGCAGCACGTCGACCGCCTGATCCTCCATGCCGAGCTCGGTCAGCACCGGGACCAGCGAGGTCGCCTCCTGGGCGATCTGATCCTGGAGGCGGACCGCGTCGGCCCGTTTGCCGATCGCGGCCGACGGCAGCGCGTCAAGCTGCTCCCGCAGCCGGCCGAGGTGCTGGAGCCGAAGCTGGACGGACTCCCGCGGCCGGCCCGCCGCAGTCTCCTCGCGCGCCGCGTCCTCGAGTCGCCCGGCGCGGCGGAAGCTCTCTGCAGCACGGGCGTTATCCCCCGCGGCCCGCCACGCCTGTGCCGCCTGGAGCCAGCGGCCGCTGAGCTCCGCCAGCGAGGCGAGCAGCACGTAGTCCCGCGTCGCCTCGGCGGCCTTCACGGCCGCGGTGAAGGCCGGGTGGGCCGGCTGGAGCCTGCGATCGCGAAGTGCCGCATGGGCCACCTTGGCGGCCCGGAGCGGCTCTCCGGCTCGCAGCCATGCCTCGATCGCGGCGTCGAGCTGGCCCTTTCCGGCGTGCCAACCTGCGAGCTCGTGGTCGCACCGCTGGGCGGACTCCAGATCACCGGCGCGGCGGTACAGGCGCCCGGCGTCGAGCAGGTGGTGTCCGCCCGCCTTGCGGTAGAGCTCGGCGGCCTCGCGATCCATGCCGAGCTCGACCGCGATCTGTGCGGCGTCCCGCCAGGCGCGTGCGGCCCGGAACAGCGACAGCGCCCGCCGGGCGTCACCGGCCTGAGCGAACATCGCCGCGGCGCCTGCCGCGTCGCCTCGCCGCGCGAGGCGGTGGGCCAGCCGGAGGCGGGGATCCCTCACCGTGACCATGCGGATGATCCCGACCAGGACCAGGATCGCGGCGGTGAGGTTCAGCGCCAGAGTGACCGGTGGGCGCCGCAGCGCCGCGAGCCAGCTCGGATCGAGGGTCTGGACCAGGGGCAGCGCCTGACCCGCCCAAGGGAGGTTCGCCGCCACGGCGAGCAGCGCGCCCGCGAGCACCAAAGGAAGTCCTCCGCGTCGGGACGTGATCGCGGCCAAGAGGATCATCGGCACCAGCGGGCCTGGGTCAACCACTCGGCGATTCTAGCCCGGACTCGAAGCGGGGTGTCTGTTCCGGCCGTAGATCCGCGTCACGTAGCGGCCGCCTTCGCACGTCGCCGTCCGTCGGGTGTGGGCTTGAAATTTTATAAGAGATCACTCATATTTCTGTGAGCCGGGAGCCGTCCGGGCGGTCGGAGCAGGCGGTTCCGGCGCGGAGGGCAGAGTGGCGACGGACTACTACGAGATTCTCGGCGTGGCGCGGAATGCGACCGAGGCCGAGATCAAGAAGGCGTACCGGCGGCTGGCGCGCAAACATCATCCCGACGTCAACCCCGGCGACGCCGCCGCCGAGCGGCGCTTCAAGGAGATCCAGGAGGCCTATGCGGTGCTCTCGGACTCGGACAAGCGCGCGCAGTTCGACCGCTTCGGCCGGGTCGACGACATTCCCGGTGGGCGCAGCGGACCCTTCCGGCACTCAGGTGTGTGGCAGGAGGCCGGTCCGGTCAGATTCGGTTTCGCCGAAGCCGGCATCCCCGATTTGGGGGAGGTGTTCAGCGAGTTTTTCGGCGGTCGTGGGGCGACCGCCCGTGCCCGCCGCCGGCCTCAACGGGGCAGCGACCACGAGATCAGCATCGAGATCGCATTCGAGGAGGCGATGCAGGGTACTGCGGTGACCCTGCCCGTGCAGCGCAAGGTGGTCTGCTCGAGCTGCGGGGGCAGCGGCGGTGAGCCTCCGGGGCGGTGCCCGACCTGCCATGGTGCGGGCGGCGTGATCGCGTCGGAGAGGCTGCGCGTCAAGATCCCGGAAGGGATCGACGACGGCAAACGGGTGCGGGTGGCGGGTAAGGGGGCGGAAGGGGGAGAAGGTGGGCCCGCGGGCGACCTCATGGTGAGGGTCGCCGTGCGGCCGCACCCGTACTTCAAACGCGATGGAGACACCATCCGCACCACCGTCCCGGTGACCTTCGCCGAGGCCTACCGCGGAGCCGAGATCGAGGTCGGCACCATCCATGGACCGGTGCGGGCCAAGATCCCGCCGGGCACGAACTCCGGCACCACCTTCCGGCTGCGCGGCAAGGGTGTGCGCAACACCCGGACGCGCGCGTTCGGCGACCACCTCTACACGGTGGAGATCGTGGTACCTCCGGTGATGTCGCCGGTCGGCCACGAGGTTGCCCGTCAGGTGGCCGAGCTCTACACCGAGAACCCCCGGAGCAGCCTGCCGAGGGGCCTGTAGGCCGGGGGACTGGCGGCCGGGGAAGCCAGCCCCCGTTCCCCCGCCCGCCGGCATCCTCCGGTGCGGCGAGCGCGTCCAGGGCATCGGGCTCTGCTGCCATGCACGACGGGGCTGGTCGTGCCGGAGACGATGCGCTCCACGGGCCGCGCCCGGCGTGACGGGCCGGCGTCTGCTGGTTCGCTCGAGCCACCTCCGGACAGCACAGTGCGCACCGGTGGCGGGGTGTATGCTGGATGGAGAACGATTCTCATAACAGGCGCGGGCGGCGGGAGGAACGATGGCTTGGGTCATCACGAAGTTCGATGATCTGCTCGCCGCGCTGGACGCGTTTCCGCCTCCGGCGCCGGGATTCGTGAGGGTCTATCGGGGTCAGAACCAGGACTTTCCGACCATGACGCCGACAGCGCTGCGGCAGGGTCCACACGCAAGGGACATGCTGTGGCCGCTGTACGCCTCTGCGGTCGCGCGCGACATCCTCTCCGAGCTCGGGGGCGATTCCGCCGAGGTCGGTGACGACCTCAGCCTGCTGCTGCTCTGGGTCGAGGCGATCAAGCAGCACTACGGACCGGGCACGAGCTACCTCGACGTCACCCACTCGCCTGGGGTCGCGGCTTGGTTCGCGCTCCATCGGGCCGAGCAGGTGCCCTGCGAGGGGGTTTACGGGCCGCCCGGCCCTTTCGACCCCACGACCGACGTGGTCGCCCGGCACGACCTGTGGCGCTTCGTCCCCGAGCAGGATCGGCCGGGGTTCCTGTACGCGCTCGACGTGCGGCCGGCCGCGCAGCCCCTCGACCTCGTGCACGGGACGCTCTTCGATCTCGCCGACGCGCCCCGGGTCTTCGCCGGCAGTCCCCGAATCCAGGCGCAGCGTGCGTGTCTGGTGCTCGCCAGCGAGGACGAAGCGGACGGTGACCTGAAACCGTTCTGTGTTGCCGGTACACCGCTCGAGATCGGCTGGCCGTTGGCGGGATGTCCCGAGGTGCAGCTCCCCGCCGACCAGATCTTCCCGCCGGTCGCCGAAGACCACTGGTACAACCGGTTCGTCTCGCTTCCGCTCACCCCGAACCTCGATCCCGAAGGGCCGGCCACCGAGTTCACCCAGGCGATTCCGATCAGTCTCTACCTGCCCCAGACGGGTCGTCCGGAGGCCGATCGAGAGGGTCTCGACGCCCTCACCGGGCGCATCGTCTGCCTGCCGCCGCCGCTCTTCTTCCATGACCTGGTCTCCGGCGGGAGCGCGGACCTCACGGCCCGGATCGAAGGCGCGGGGAACCTGCTCCGCGCCGCGACGCCGATGCTGCTCGAGGGCCCGTTGCTCCACCTGCTACCGCCCGTGGAGCACGAGATGTTCAATCTCGGCATGCTCGCCCACGACCTCGCGGACGCCGCGCCGGTGCTCGACGCCCCGGCAGGGCGGGTGACCGGCGAGGCCTCGCTGAAGAACGTCTTTCTCGAGCTCAGCCCGCTCGAGGAGACCGGTTGGGAGCGGGTCGAGCGCGGGGGGCGCCCGCTCGAGATCTGTCGCGGGATCTGGCTGCTGCGTGAGGATCACCGCTTCATGTGCACCGTCTTCCTGCATGAGATCGGCTCGGGCCGGCAAGGCGTCGTGGGTCCGGCGAAGATCGTCTACGACCCGGATGGAGACGACTACCTGGTCGCCGGAGGGGATCCCGATCGACCGACCCGCCTGCGGGACCTGCCGCTGCTGCCCGGCCATTTTCTCAAGGCACTGGCGCTGGTGAGGATGCTCTCACCGGGGTGGAAGATCAGCCACGCGGCGCAGCTGATGACCGGTCTGGGGGACGGCACGACGAGCATCGTGAGGATCGAGTGGGCGATCGCCGACCTGGTCGGCCTGAGCGCGTACCACGGGCCGATCGCGCGCTACCACGCCCTGCGCCAGTGGAACCGGAGCGAGCCCTTCTTCGGCGACGCGCCGAGCGATTCGGCGGCCCTCAGGGGCGCGCTGGAAATCTCGGGCGAGCCCTACGGCACGGTCGCTCCGGGCCCGCTGAGAGCGAAGTTCGCCGAGGCGTTGGCCGGGCTTCCGGCCGGCGGGCCGAAACGGGCGTGACCCTGTGGGCGTGTCCTCTGCCTCAGTTCCCGAGGCCGAAGGCCCTGGTCATGAACACCGCCATCTGAGCCCGCGTGAGCGGCGAGCTCGGGCAGTAGTTGCCGCCGCCGCAGCCCGCGGTGACGCTCTGTGCAGCGATGTAGTGGATGTAGCGGCAGCCGCCGTCCTCCGGTGGGACGTCGCCGAAGACCGAGGTTCCGCCGGAGACGCAGTTGTAGGGTCCCAGGCCCGGGACCGTGCCCGACACCGGCGGCACGCCGCCGAACATCGCCTTGGCGAGGAAGACCGCCATCTGCCAGCGGGTCAGCGTTCCGGTCGGGCAGTAGTTGCCGCCGCCGCATCCCGAGGTGAGCCCCTCTGCGGCGATGTAGTGGATGTAGCGGCAGCCGCCGTCCTCCGGTGGGACGTCGCCGAAGACCGAGGTTCCGCCGGAGACGCAGTTGTAGGGTCCCAGGCCCGGGACCGTGCCCGATACCGGCGGCACGCCGCCGAACATCGCCTTGGCCAGGAAGACCGCCATCTGCCAGCGGTTCAGGGTGCTGTCCGGGCAGTACGCGGTCGTGCTGCAGCCGGAGGTGATTCCGCTGTGCAGCAGCGCCTCGATGAAGATGTAACCGAAGGCGCCGGGCGGCACGTCCTCGAAGCTGTCGCCCACGTGCAGCGTCCAGGTCTTCGTCTCTCCGGTGCCGAGGGTCTCGACGACGGTGGCATCCCAGTGGGTGGTCGGCCGGACGGCGGGGTCGGACAGCGAAACCTGGTAGCAGTTGCCGGTGGCGTCCCGGCAGTTGACGGTGGCGCCCGCTGCGACGGTGCCGTAGCTCGCGCTGGAATCCGGGACGGAGTAGGTCGCCCCCGCGGGGCCGCCGAAGCTCGAGAAGGTGCCTGAGCAGGCGGCGGCGGCAACCCCCACGTTCTTCCACGATGGCGAGACCAGAATCCGCTCCCCGGGCTCGAGCAGCCCGTTGAGGTTCGACGAGGTCCCGGCCGCGCTGAAGCCGTCGACCGACGAGAGGCTCTGGGGCTGGAACGTCACCGCTTGGGCCGAGAAGGACCGGACCGGGGACGACGCGGAACCGCAGGGCGACACACTCACCACCTTCCAGTAGTAGGTGCTGCCGGCCGCCACGGTGACCGCGAGGCTGGTCCCGGTCACACCCGTCGAGTGGACGGGGGGTGGGTTGGTGGTGCCGAAGTGGACGGTGTAGGTGCTGGCCCCACTTGCTGCTTCCCACTGCAGGGTGACCGGCCCTGCGGGAACGGTCGAGCCGTTGGCCGGTGACGTCAGCGCGGGTGCCGTCGGCGGGATGCAGACGGCGAAGGTCCAGACGCCCGAGCTCGAGCCGGTGGTTCCACATGCGTTCTTGGCGTCGATCCGCCAGTAGTAGGTCCCGTTCGCCACCGGGGCCTGGAGCGAGGTCCCGGAGACGTTCTGGTACAGCGACGGTGGGTTCGTGGTGCCGAGGTAGACGTCGTACGAGGTCGCGTCGGCCGCCGACTGCCACTGCAGGGTCACCGGCGTGCTGGTCACAGTGGCGCCGTTGGCCGGGCTCTGGTGGGCGAAGGCGAGCGGGTAGGGGCAGAACTCGAAGCGCATGGTGCCGGCCCCGGCCTGGTCGGCCTGCCCGCCGATCTGCCAGGAGTAGGTCGTTCCCGGGCTCATGTCCACCGGCGGCGAAGCCACTGCCCCGCCGCACTCCTGGATGTCGTCGAAGCGCCAGCAGTGCAGCCAGGTCATCGAGCCGCAGCTCCCGGCGAAGGTCGTCATCCACGGCTGGTAGTCCGCCGGTGTGGATGGACAGGCCCAGGCCCTGCCGGATCCCGCCCGGGTTGGCGTGTAGCTGTACCACAGGGTTGCGCCCGGTTCGTAACCCTCGATCGTATTGCAGTCCGTGGTCGGCACCGTGCCGGGCTGGTCGCGGGTCGACCCGGCGGAGTTGAAGGCCTGGGTGAAGCTGGTCGGGCTGGGCGGGATCACCGTCGCCCCCGAGCAGTTGTCGTTGCCTCCGCGATGGGAGGTGACGTGTGTGGTGCTCAGACACTTGGCGTGGTTCTCGGTGGAGGCGACCTCGAACCACACGTCGTAGTCGCCCGACGAGCTGTAGGTGTGGGAGGGACTGGCGCTGCTCGACGAGCCGCCGTCGTCGAAGGCCCAGAAGTACTGCGGGAGGGGCAGTGTCCCGACGTACGAGCCGGTGAAGTTGACCGCGAGCGGGGTCGCGCCCCACGCCGGCGCGGCGCTCGCCGAGCAGGTCAGTGACGGGGTTGCATCCTTGGTGATCTTGAGGTCGTCGATGCGGGCGCCGAAGCCCGGCGCGAAGGACGAGTCGCTCATGAATACGAAGGCGACGTTGTTGGTCGCAAACCGGGTGAGGTCGCCGAGGTCGATCCAGTTCCTGAGGTCGTAGGTGAATCGCCACCAGGGATTCCGCCAGTCGCCGGCGTGCCAGAAGCCGACCCAGCTGCCGTCCCGCGGGTCGTGGAACAGGATCGAGAGTGAGTCGCCCTGGAAGTTCTCGGTCCACACCGCGACCGAGAGCTGGAGCCATGCCTGGGACGCCCCGCTGATGTTCACCCCGGTGCTGTCGTAGACGAACAGCGGTCCGACGTTGTCGGGGTACGACTGGGTGCAGTTGTTCCGGTAGGTGCCGCCCGACGTCCCGCCGCGCCAGCCGTCGATCGAAACGCTTCCCGAGGCGCTGTCGCAGTTGATGCCGTTCCAGGTGTAGGGAGCCCCGGCGCCGGGAGATCGCAGCCACCGGCTGTTGGTCCAGGTCGGGTAGAACCCGGCCTCGAAGCCCTGGACCAGCACGTCGACGTCCGGGCTCGCGGGCGCGGGCTGCGGGTCGAGCAGGAGGTCGTCGGGGGAGGCGATCCTGACCGGGAGCTTGACCAGGTAGCGCCCGTACGCGTGGTCCGCGAGCCCCGGGAGCGAGCGGCCGATCTGGAGCGCGAACTCCGACAACGTGAGCGTGCGAGGTTCAGCCGCGAGCAGCTCGGACAGCGCCGGCCCGGAGTCCGGACCCAGCCAGTCGGCGATCCTGGTCTCGTCGGCCCAACCCGGGCTGACGAGCAGCAGGAGGCGGCCGCCGGTCTCGGCGTAGACCGCTGCGTCGGCAGTGGCCATGAGCCGCTCCGCCTGGACCTGTGCCACACCGGCGAGCTCGAGCGCCATTCGGGGCTCGGCCGCAAAGGACGCCTCGAGGGTGGCCAGCGGCCCGTCGAGCATGGCCTGCCCGATCTCGCGCGACGGTCCGGCGCCCGACGCCGTGGCGGCCAGGAGAACCAGGAGTGACGCGCCCGAGACCACCGACCCCCCGAAGCCTGATCGCTTCATGAGCGACCTCCAAAAATGAGCTGTCGCATCTTCAACGCACAAGCTAGGTCCGTTCAGGGTTCCAGTCAAGCGCCATCGCGCGGGTCCCGGCGCCGCGCTGCCTCGGCGAACGGCCGGACCAGTCGCGGTCGGCGCGCCGGTGCGTCTCGCTCGGTCGTCCCGCGGCCAGGCGCGGGCACGAAACGCCCGACCGGACTGCGCGCCCGGTCCGCCCGACCGGTTGCCGGGGGGCTACTGGGCGCGAAGCGAGGTCGCGGGGTCGGTTCGCACGGCGCGCGAGACCGGCACCCAGGCCGCGATCAGGGCAGCAAGGGTCATCATCAGCCCGGCAACGCAGAACACCAGTGGATCGGTAGGCTTCACCTGGTAGAGGAACTCGCCCGCGAGCCGGCCGAGCGCGAGCGCCGCCACGACACCCACGACCAGTCCGACCGCCAGCAGGCGTCCAACCTGACCGACGACCAGCATCGCGACCTGGCGCGCGCCGGCGCCGACCGCCATCCGGATGCCGATCTCCCGGGTTCGGTGCGCGACCGAGAAGCTGACCACGCCGTAGAGGCCGATCGCGGCGAGCGCCAGCGCCAGCCCGGCGTAGATCCACAGCAGCAGCATGTGGAAGCGACGCCGGGCGAGGGAGTCGTGCAGGATCTGGTCCATGGTCTCGATGTGCTCGACCGGCTGGGTCGGGCTCGCCTCCAGCACCGCCCGACGCAGCGGCTCGACCAGGCTCTCCGGGTCGGTCGCGCTGCGCAGCACCACGGTCATGAAGGGCCACGGGGCTTGTGCCATGGGCTGGTAGGCCTCGGACCGAGGTTGGCCGTCCAGGCCCTGGTGGCGCGTGTCACCGACCACGCCGACGATCGTGCTCCACTCGAAGCTGTCGTTGTCCGGGCTGCCCCAGCCGATCCGCTGCCCGATCGGGTCGACGCCGGCGAGGTGACGGCGGGCGAAGGTCTGGCTGACCACCGCCACCGGGGCGCCGTCGGGGCCGTCGGACTCGGTGAAGTCGCGGCCGGCCAGCACCGGGATTCCGATCGACTCGAAGTAGCCCGGGCTGGCGACCTGGTATCCGGCCACCGGCTCGTGGCCCGGCTCGGCCGGCCGGCCGTCGATCGCGAAGGTGAGGTCGGCGTTGATGCCGGCGTCGACCGGCAGGCTGAGCACCGCACCGGCCGAGGCCACGCCGGGCAGACTTCGGACCCGCTCGAGCACCTCCGACTGGAAGGCACGCAGCTCGCCGTCCTCGTGGAAGCCCGATCCCGGAAGCCAGACCCTGGCGGTGAGCGCGCCGCGGGCCGAGAAGCCGGGGTCGACCGCCTCGAGCATCGTCAGCGTGCGGGCGAGCAGGCCGGCGCCGACCAGCAGGGCGAGCGACACCGCCAGCTCTCCGACCACCAGTGCGGCGCGGGTGCGGCCGATGCCGCCGCGGGCGACCGAACGTCCTCCGGCCTCGCGGAGGTGATCGGCGGGCTCGCGGCGGGTCAACCACAGCACCGGCGCCAGCCCGAACAACAGGCCCGAGAGCAGCGACACCGCCAGGGTGAAGCCGAGCACCGGGCGGTCGATCGAGACCTCGGCGGCCCGCGGCAGCTCGGCGGCAGCCAGGGCCAGCAGGCCGCGGGTTCCGCTGTGCGCGAGCACTGCGCCGCCGAGGCCGCCGAGCAGTCCGAGCACGATCGTCTCGGTGAGCAGCTGGCGGGCGAGACGGACGCGGCCGGCCCCCATCGCGCTGCGGACGGCGACCTCGTGGGTGCGACCGACGGCCCGTGCGAGCAGCAGGTTGGCCACGTTGGCCACCGCGATCAGCAGGACCATGCCGACCGAGCCGAAGAGCATCAGCAGCATCGGCTGCACCGCCCCGACCACCGTGTCGTGCAGGGGCACCAGGTCGAAGCCGATCCCGGTGTTGTCGTCGGGATGGGTCTCGGCCAGGCGCTCGCCGAGGGCGAAAACCTCCTGCCGGGCCTGCTCCGGCGAGACCCCGGTTCGCAGTCGCGCCACCACGCTGAAGTAGCCGGCGCCGCGGTTGACCGCCGGATCGTCGCCCAGCGGCACCGGCGGCTCGGGCGATCGGTAGCGCGACGCGACCCAGAACCGCTCACCCGCGATCGGGTCGAACCCCGCGGGCATCACTCCGACCACGGTGAAGGTCTCTCCGTTGAGCTCGAGGGTCCGGCCCGCGATCGCCGGGTCGGCCGCGTAGTGCGACTGCCAGAGGCCGTGGCTGAGCACCACGACCCTCTCGCCCCCTGGCTGGTCGAGGGCAGGGTCGAGCACCCGTCCGTGCAGCGGGGGCACCCCGAAGACCCGGAAGAAGGCGGGGGTCACGGAGGCGCCTCGAACCGCCTCGGGGTAGCCCCCCTCCCGGAGCGAGAAGTTGAGGGCCCGGATTCCGGCCACCGATTCGTAGCTCCCGGTTTCGGCGACCAGGTCGAGGAAGTTGGCGCCCGACCACGACGAGCGTTCGCCGTCCTCGACCGAGTAGAGCCGGACCAGGCGATCGGCCTCGGGGTAGGGCAGCGGCCGAAGCACGACACCGTGCAGCACGCTGAACATCGAGGTCGTGGCTCCGATCCCGAGGCTCATGGTGACCACGGCCACGGCGGTGAAGCCGGGATGCCGGGTGAGCGATCGGAAGGCGGCGCGGAGATCATGCTGCAGCAGGTCCATCGGACTCCCCTCCGCGATCGGCCTCGAGCGCGCCGGCGCGGGTCGTACGGGCCACAGCAGGGTCCGTGCCAGCCGTCGGTCCGGCGACCGTGGGTGTGCTGCCGTGACCTCGAGATCGGCGGTCTCCCTTCCCCGTCGCCTGAGATGGCCCGTCGCCGGGTCGCGGTCATCGAGTATGTCCGCGACTCACGGGTGCGGCGAGGCGTCCGATATCGGGCAGCTGGTGGTCCCAGGCGAACACCGGTGGTAGGCGTCCATCGAACCCGACCCGGGCGCTGCGGTCCGGCGCGACCCGACGGCGTCGCCGACGTGGGCTAGGCGCTTTCGGCCCACACCCCGGACGAGCGCATCTTGGCGACCCGGCGCAGGAACATGCGCCGCTTGAGGCCGGTCAGGTGGTGGACCAGGAGCACCCCGCGGAGGTGGTCGAGCTCATGGCAGAAGGCCTGGGCGAGCAGGCCGTCGGCCTCCTGCTCCCGGCGCTCTCCGGTGAGGTCCTGGAACCCGAGCCGGAGCCGCTTGGGTCGGCTCAGAGTGGTGTAGAGGCCCGGAAACGAGAGGCAGCCCTCCTCGAGCGAGACGCTGCCGTCCTGCCAGACGACCTCGGGGTTGGCGAGCACGAGCTTCTGGCTGGGGTCCTTGCCGACCGAGAGGTCGACCACCGCCAGTTGGAGATTGACCCCGACCTGGGGTGCGGCGAGGCCGAGCCCGGGCGCCTTCCAGCCGGTCTCGAAGAGATCGTCGACGAGGGCGGTCAGCTCGCGGTCGAAGTGGGTGACCGGCGCGTTCGGGGCTTCGAGCCGCGGGTCGCCGTACAGCAGGACCGGGCGGACCGCCATCAGGTCTCACCGCGCCGGCGGCGCACCAGCGCCTCGACCGTGTCATGGGCGCGCCGGGAGCAGAACTCCTCGAGCACCGTGCGCACCTCGGGGTGGTCGCCGGCGATCCGGTCGACGTCGGCGCGGTCGAGCTCGATCGCGAGCACCGAGGTCAGCGCGACGATCGAAGCGGTCCGGGGTCTGCCGGTGAGCAGGGAGACCTCACCGAAGAAGTCGCCCGGCCCGAGCTCGGCGAGGGGGATCTGGAGGTCGTTCTCGTCGCGGGTGATGACCGCGACCGTGCCCGAGACGATCAGGAACAGGCTCGAGCCCGGCTCGCCCTCGCGGACGATGACCTCCTCCTCGGTGTAGCTGCGCAGGGCGGTGGAGGTCAGGATCTGCTCGAGGGCCTCGCGCCGGAAGGAGGCGAAGAGCACCGAAGCGGCGAGCTCTTTCAGCTCCGGGTTCTGGGCGCCCCGGATCGCGGGGCCCTGGGCGTCGTGCACGCCCTGGACCCTTTCGCGCAGCGGAAGGTGCTCCCGGCCCTCTTCCTCGAGCAACCGGGCGAGCTCGATGTGCACGTCCTCGAGCTGGGGCTCGAGCCGCAGCACCTTCTTGTACAGCGCGATCGACTTGGCGTAGAAGCCGTCGCGGGCGAACTTCTCCGCCAGCTCCCGGTAGAGCTTGACCGCGGCCTCCCGGTCTCCCGCCAGGCCCAGGATCTCGGCCTGCCTCAGCAGCAGGTTGAACTGCTTCGGGTTGCGCTTGAGCTCCTCGGCCACCGCCGACAGTGCGCGCCCGTAGTCCCGAGCCGCCAGGTAGCGGTCGAGGTCCTCGAAGCGCGGGCGGCGGAAGGGGAGCCTCACCAGACCTCCTCGAGCCGGGCCCGGGTCGCGCGCCATGCCGCGCCGGCGTGCTCCCGGATCTGCGCCGGCAGGTCGCCGCCGAGCCGCCCGTCGACCACCACCACCCGCCCGTCCACCACCACGTGGCGCACGTCGGCGACGGTGGCGCCGTGGACCACCCGCGACGCCGGGTCGCCGTCCGGCTGCATCGCCCAGCCGGCGAGGCCCACCACCACGAGGTCGGCCGCCTTGCCGCCGGTGAGGGTGCCCACCCGGTCGCCGAGGTGGAGCGCCCGCGCTCCCTCCCGGGTCGCCATCGCGAGCACGGTCCACGCATCGAGCGCACGTGGCGAGTGGAGGATACCCGGCAAGGTCGCGGCGAGGCTCATCTCGGCAAAGACCGACAGCCGATTGTTGCACGGCGGCCCGTCCGCGCCGATGGCCACCGTCACACCCGCTCCCAGCAGGCGCGGGACATCCGCGATTCCGGAACCGAGCTTGAGATTGGCGCCGGGGCAGTGGCAGATGCGGGTGCGGGTCCGGGCCAGCAGCGCGACCTCGTCGTCGCTCAGGTGGACTCCGTGCGCGAGCACCACGTCCTCACCGGTGATCCCGACTTGGTCGAGGTAGTCGATCGTCCCGCTGCCGGTCGCGGCCTCGAGCAGCCGGACCTCGTCCCGGGTCTCGGCGGCGTGGGTCTCGAGCAGCCAGCCCTGCCGCCGGGCGAGCTCGGCGCAGCCCTCGAGCAGCGGGCGCGAGCACGACAGGGCGAAGCGCGGGGCGACCGCGTAGCCCAGCCGTCCGCCCGCCGCGCCGTGCCAGGCACGGCCGAGCGCCTCCGCCTCGGCGAGGGAGGCTTCCCGGTCCTCGAGCAGCGCGGCCGGGGTGCCCTCGCCAGTGTCCATGTGGGTCTTGCCCGAGATCATCCGGATTCCGAGCCGCGCGGCGGCCGCGAAGACCCGGTCGTGGTCGTGGGTGGTGCCGAAGTCGAGCACGGTCGTGGTGCCGCCCGCGAGGAGCTCGGCGATGCCGAGCTCGGCGGCGGCCTCGACCCCGTCGCCGTCGAGCGCGGCCTCGTAGGGCCAGGTGCGGCGCCGCAGCCAGTCGAGCAGCTCGAGGCCGTCCGCCTGGTGGCGCAGCAGCGACTGGACCACGTGCACGTGGGCCTGGACGAAACCGGGCAACACCAGGGCGTCGCTCGCGTCGAGCTCGACCGCCCCGGCGCCGGGGTAGCTGCCGCGGGTGACCTCGACGATGCGGCCGCCGTCCACCGCCACGTCGCCCGAGAACCACTCGCGGTCGTGGGTCATCGGCACCACCGTGCCGCCGCGCACCACGAGCTCGACCGTCGGTTCCATCGTTCGATGCTCGCAGCCCGTTCGCTCGGGTGTCAAGCGAGGATTCCGTGTCGCGCCAACCCCTGGGAACGGCCGTCCGGTGGCCGCGAATGTTGGGGGTTGGCGCGGCACGGAATCCTACGACGCGCTTCGCGCGCCCGTGGGCGGGGAGGAGGCCTGCGACGGCCCAGGGCGGTTGAGGGTCTCGACTTACTCGGCGGGCTCGGTCCGCTCGGCGAGGCGGGTGGCGATCTCCCTCTCCTCGGTGGCGATCGACCGCGCCAGCCAGGCGGCGTCGCCCGAGGAGAAGCGGAACTCGTCGGCGTGGGGGCAGAATTCGTGGAGCTCGGGCTCCGAGGTCTCGTCGCACCACACCAGCGGGTACAGCACGCAGCCCTCGGGTCGGTGGCGGTAGACCCGGCAGCGGCCGCCCTCGAGGAAGACGCACCGACCCGCGACGTTCACCAGACGCAGGGCGCCGTCGGCCTGCTCGCGGAAGAAGCCCTGCTCGCCCGCCGCCTCGAGCCGCCGCAGGTCGTCGAGGGTGAGCGACATCCGCGTGTCCTCGCAGCAGGCGTGGCAGTGGTGACGGTCGCAGGGCGAGAGGTGTCCGGTCATGGTTCAGGGCGCGGGTCCTGTCCGCCACCCATGTAACCGGTGAGCGGACGCGGTCTCTTCCGGTTGTGGGGAGGCTCCGGTCCGGGGTCGGGCGACGGGCGGCCGCTTCGGGTTCAGGCTCCCGTCGCGGGTCGCGTCCGGCGCCGCCGCCCGCTGTCGGTGGCCTGTCACCTGGATGGACGCGATGGGGGGCCCACTGAATCCGAGGCGACTCCCGTACGGCCCCTCCCCCGGGCACGGGCCAGACCCCGTGGTGTGACGGTGATTGCGGTGCCGGAGGAGACCCTTCGACTCCGCGGCCCTGGCGGGCCGCTCCGCTCAGGGTGACGGGGTGGGGTTGCGGCCGAAGCGGGCCGCTCCGCTCAGGGTGACGGGGTGGGGTTGCGGCCGAAGCGGGCCGCTTCGCTCAGGGTGACGGGGTGGGGTTGCGGCCGAAGCGGGCCGCTCCGCTCAGGGTGACGGGGTGGGGTTGCGGCCGAAGCGGGCCGCTCCGCTCAGGGTGACGGGTGGGGTTGCGGCCGAAGCCGGCGGCTCCGCTCAGGGTGACGGGGTGGGGTTGCGGCCGAAGCGGGCCGCTCCGCTCAGGGTGACGGGGTTGTGTGCGGCGCCTCGAACGCGGTCGTCCCCGGCACGCGATCCGGTCTCGTCCCGCACGTGTCGTCCTGAGCGAGCGAGCCGGAGGCGAGCGAGTCGTAGAACCCCTCCGGGAATCCCACTGGCCTTCGAGCATCGAGCCGGAGGCGAGCGAGTCGAAGGATCCCCTCCGGGAATCCCACTGACCTTCGAACGTCGAGCCGGAGGCGAGCGAGTCGTAGAACCCCTCCGGGAATCCCACTGGCCTTCGAGCATCGAGCCGGAGGCGAGGGGGTGATCCCTGGGCACCACCGCTCCCAGCATCTCGAAACGGCCTACGCGGAGGTGCAGGAGGTGCGATCCGCCCTCGCCCTGATGGCGGCACGTGGCATCGAGATCCCGAACATGGTCGTCAACACGGCCGACCGCCTCGGCGTTCTGGTGTCCGGGCTCATGCGTTCTGAGTGGCGAGGCTGAATCTCCTGGGTGCCGATGATCTCGGACTGCTGCGCGGCCCAGATCTCGTGGAAGCAGCGACGACTCCTGGCGAGGAGCAGAACAGAGGGGCGCCCCCGCGTGGACCGGGGGGCGCCGCTCCTGCAGCGGCTACGGGGCCGTCAGTACCTGCTCGAGCTGCTCGACCGCCCAGTCGAGCTCGTCGCGGGTGATGGTGAGCGGCGGCGCGAAGCGGATCGTCGTGTGACGTGGGTCTCCTTGCACAGCAGGCCGCGCGTGCTGCAGCGCCTCGCAGAAGCGGCGGGCGCCGCCCGCGGCCTCCGGGTTGAGCTCGACCCCGATCCACAGGCCGCGGCCGCGGACCTCCTTGACGTGTGGCGAGTGCGAGTCGCGCAGTCGCGCCGATGAAGTAGTCGCCGAGCTCGGCGGAGTTGCTCGACCAGCCCCTCCTCGACCAGGACCTTGAGCGCCTCGCGGGCGACCGCGCACGCCGAGCGGGTTGCCGCCGAAGGTCGAGCCGTGGTCGCCGGGCTGGAAGACGCCCATCACCTCGTCGTCGGCGAGGATCGCCGAGACCGGGTAGAAGCCGCCGGCCAGCGCCTTGCCGATGATCACCATGTCGGGGCGGACGCCCTCGTGCTCGCAGGCGAACAGCTTGCCGGTGCGGCCGAGGCCGGACTGGATCTCGTCGGCACATCAGCAGGCACCGGTGGCGGTCGGCGAGCTCGCGCAGCCGCGCGAGGTAGCCCGTCGGGCGGGACGAGATGCCGCCCTCGCCCTGGATCGGCTCGACCAGGATCGCCGCGACGTTCGGGTTCATCGCCGCCTCGACCGCCTCGACGTCGCCGTAGGGCAGGATCCTGAAGCCGGGCGTGAAGGGGCCGAAGCCGTCCCGGTAGTACTGGGCGTCGGTGGAGAAGCCGACGATGGTCGTGGTGCGGCCGTGGAAGTTGCCGGCGAAGACGAGGATCTCGGCCTGGTCCTCGGGGACGCCCTTGACCGTGTAGCCCCACTTGCGGGCCGCCTTGATCGCGGTCTCGACCGCCTCGGCGCCGGTGTTCATCGGCAGCACGCGCGCGAAGCCGGTCAGCTCGCAGATCTCCTGCGCAGAAGGGGCCGAGCTGGTCGTTGCGGAAGGCGCGCGAGGTCAGGGTGACCCGGCGTCGGCCTGCTCGACCAGCGGCCTTGACGATCCGCGGGTGGCAGTGGCCCTGGTTGACCGCCGAGTAGGCGGCCAGGAAGTCCAGGTACCGCTTGCCCTCGACGTCCCAGACCCAGCACCCCTCGGCCCTGGTGATGACGACGTCGAGCGGGTGGTAGTTGTGGGCGCCGTAGCGCTCCTCGAGGGCGATGAGGTCCGCGGCGGTGGTCATGACGCGCTCCTTGAGTGGTATTCCCGGGGAGCGCCAGCGGGGACCGGCAGCGTCGACCCGTCCGCCCCCAAGCGGCGCCACCGTACACCGGGATCGGCGGGGTTTCAAGGGTCGGGGAGAACGCACGCGTCGTGCACGGGCACCACGACGGAGACTTTGAGGCGCACGGAGCCCCCTTCCCGCCCGAGGTCGAACCGCGAAGGCGAAGGACGCCAGGGGAGCTCTCGTGGGTCGCGGCCGCATCCCAACCTGCCGGGAGGACGATGCGCCCGACGGCGGATCGAGGCGCGTGAGAGTCCGGGATTCGGGCGACGGGGGGCGGATCCCGTCACGATGTCGCGCCTTCTATCCCTGCGCGTTCCACTGCAGGAAGGCCTCGATGAAGCCGTCGAGATCGCCGTCGAGCACGCGGTCGGCGTTGCCCACCTCGTGGTCGGTGCGCAGGTCCTTGACCAGCCGGTAGGGGTGGAGCACGTAGGAGCGGATCTGGTTGCCCCAGGAGATGTCCTTCTTGGGGCCCTTGAGCTTGTCCAGCTCCTCCTCCCGGCTGCTGCACCTCGAGCTCGAAGAGCCGCGCCTTGAGCACCTTCATCGCGCTCGCCAGGTTCTTGATCTGCGACCGCTCGTTCTGGCAGGTGACGATGATCCCGGTCGGCAGGTGCGACCAGCCGCACCGCCGAGTAGGTGGTGTTGACGCCCTGGCCGCCGGGTCCCGACGAGCAGTAGCGGTCGATGCGGATGTCCTTCTCCGGCGATCTCGAGCTCGACCTCCTCGTCCACCTCGGGGTAGACGTGGACCGAGGCGAACGAGGTGTGGCGCCGCGACTGCGCGTCGAAGGGCGAGATCCGCACCAGCCGGTGGACGCCGTTCTCGGACTTGAGGTTGCCGTAGGCGTAGGCCCCCGTGACCAGCAGGGTGGCGCTCTTGATGCCCGCCTCCTCACCGGCCTGCTCGTCGATCAGCTCGGCGTCGAAGCCGCGCCGCTCGCACCAGCGGAGTGTACATGCGCTGCAGCATCTGGGCCCAGTCCTGGCGAGTCGGTGCCGCCGGCGCCGGGGTGGATCTCGACGTAGGCGTTGGAGGCGTCGTGCTCGCCGGTCATCTTGGTGACCAGCTCGAGGCGGTCGAGCATCGGCCCGAGCTTCTCGAGCACCGCGCCGAGCTCCGCCTCGAGGCCGGTCTCGCCGTCGCGCGCCATCTCGAGCAGCACCTCGAGCTCCTCCGCGGCATCGCGCAGGCCGGACGCGGTCTCCAGCTGGCGCTGGAGATCGCTGCGTTGGCGCATGACCTCGCGGGCGCGGTCGGGGTCGGACCAGATGTCGGGATCCTGGGCGGCGGCGTCGGCCTCCGCGAGGCTCGCGCTCAGCGAGTCCTCGTCAAAGGTACCTCCGCAAGCGCCCGATGCGCTCCGCCTCGCCGTCGGCACGCTGGATGATCTCGTCGAGCATCGCCTGACTCCCTCGGCCCGGACGGACCGGACGCAGGATCATATCAGAACCCGGCGTCGTGCCATTCCCGTTCGCAGCGGGAATACCACAGAGACACAAAGAAGCACAGACGCCTTCCACCCACCCGGGTGCCCGCTGCAGGCACGTGCTCGAGCACGTGCCCACCGGGCACCCGGGTGGGAGCAGGCTCTGTGGCCCTGCCTGTGTCTCTGTGCCTCTGTGGTTCATTCCGTCGGCCGGCTGGGGATCGCGAGGAGGGCGGTGGCGGCGAGGGCGATGAGGACGGCCCACCAGTCGCCCCAGCGGGTTCGGGGGGTGAGGCCGGTGTGGCGCTCGACCTCGACCACCAGCACGCCCTGCTCGCCGACCTCGAGCCGCTCGACGACCCGCCCCGAGGGGTCGACGAAGCCCGAGATCCCGGTCAGGGCCGCGCGGGCGAACCAGCGCCGGCTCTCCGCCGCGCGCAGCACCACCTGGGCGAGGTGCTGGCGAGGCGCCCACGAGAAGCCGTACCAGCCGTCGTTGGTGAGGGTGGCCAGCACCTCCGCCCCCGCCCGCACCTCGGTCGCGATCAGGTCGGCGAAGATCACCTCGTAGCAGATCGCCATGCCGAGCGGCAGGCCGGCGTCGAGCACGACCGGCGCGCTGCCGGCCTGGAAGCTGCCCACCTCGCGCACCAGCGACCGGGCGAAGGCGAGCCGGGCCCACCACGGCACCGTCTCCCCGAACGGCACCAGACGCACCTTGTCGTAGCGGGTGGGCGAGACCCCCTCCGGACCGACCGCGTACGCGGAGTTGGCGTATCCGCTACCGGACACCTGGCCGATCGCGTTGAGCACCAGGCGCACCCCGAGGCGTTCGGCCGCCTCCTGCAGCATCGCACGGTAGGCCGGGTCGGAGTCGATCCGGTAGGGCATGGCGCTCTCCGGCCACAGCACCAGCTCGGCGCCGCGCGCGGCCGCCTCCGCCGTGAGCTGCCACACCCGGCCCTCGATCTCACGCCACTGGGAGGGATCCCACTTCTGCTCCAGGCTGGTACCGGGCTGGATGACCGCCACTCGCACCGTGCCGGCGCCGGGCGTCGGGCCGGGGGCGAGCACCGAGGCGACGAGCCAGAGCCCGATCGACACCGCGATCGACACCGCTCCCGCCCTTCGGGTGCGGTGCCGCGCGAGCCCCCACAGGCCGGCGCCGAGCGCGACCGCCGCCCAGCCGAGCCCGCTCGCGCCCCACAGCGGGAGCGAGCCGAGCAGAGCCGGCCAGTCGGCCAAGGCCGCCGCCGGCGGGTTCCATGGAAAGCGATAGGGCCAGGTCTGGCGCCAGGCGTCGAGGGCGAGGAAGAGCGCCGGGAAGGCCCACACCCGGCGGGCTGGGCTCACCAGCACCGCGAGGCCGGCGGTCGCCGCCCAGCACAACCCCAGCAGGGCCGCCATCAGCCCGAGGCAGACGACCGCCGCTGCCAGCGGCAGCCCGCCGTAGTGGGCCATCACCGGCACCACCCAGTTGGCGGCCGTCATCCAGTGGGCGACCCCGGCGACGAGGCCGAGCCATGCCCCGCGCCGCCAGCCCGCAGCGCCCTCCAGCGACTCCAGCATCAGCCCCGGGAAGACCAGGATCAGCGGCGTGAGCCCCGCTCCCGGCAGCGCCAGGGCGAGGACGACCCCGGCCGCGGCTGCGAGGACGGCCGCGCGAACGGTCGGCGCCCGCACCCAGCTCAGCGGTCGGGTCCCGACCCGAGCCGGATCCACATCCCGAAGGCGCCGAGATACCGTTCCTGTGCCGTGCCGCGGGTGGTCTCGACCGTGGCCCACATCAGGTGGTCTCGGTAGTCGGCGGCCAGCCTGGCCTGGGCGCCCTTGAGCACCCCCGCCGCCTCGTCGAGCAGGTCGGCGTCCGCGCCGGGCTTGGAGGCCTTGACGATGTAGCGGTCGAAGCTCGCCTCGTCGGGCTTCGACGCGATCGCGCCCAGCACCACCAGCGCGACGACCAGCACGAAGATGATCACGTTGCGCATGGGCGGAGTATAGCCCCGGCACGGGCGGAACCCTACGCAGAGGCAAATCGCGGGCTGTGCCCGCAACCCAAGCTGGAGGTTACCGCAGGCGGTAGCCTCCGGTGGCCGCGCGCTCGGAGAGGAAGAGCTGGTAGTTGGCCCGCTCCGCCGCCCCAGACGCCGCCCATCTGGCGATGAACGTCTTGACCGCCGGCGGCGTGTCACCGCCGGGGCTGTGTACTGCGCGACCTGTTCCGGAGCCGCTCTCGCCCACGAGACTGACGATACCACGCTCACCTGTCTCGGGTGACTC
This sequence comes from uncultured Acidobacteriota bacterium, assembly GCA_963714745.1. Classification (GTDB taxonomy): domain Bacteria; phylum Acidobacteriota; class Thermoanaerobaculia; order Thermoanaerobaculales; family Sulfomarinibacteraceae; genus CAVQPK01. The sequence goes on along the minus strand of CAVQPK010000002.1, from coordinate 337,243 downwards.
CATCTCCCGTGCAGAGGCGTCCTGCCCACTGGGCGAGAGGGGGCTCGGCTCCGTACCGACGTCGCCAACGGGTTCTCTTCAGGTCCAACGTTCGCAGCGCAGCAGGCCGTAGACGAGCCCACCGAGGCGCTGGGCCCTGTCGATGACGTCGCCGGGGATCTCGATGCCGCGTGCTGCGATCAGCGCGAGCGCGGTCTGGACCTCCTGCACCTCCGCGTAGGCCGCCTCGAGATGCTGGCGGCGGTTGCCGAGCGTGCGCCCGCTCGCTTCGGACAGCCTGAGCGCTGCATTATCGGTAGCCCGGACGAGATGATCACGGACGTGGGAGAGACCGCGAGGGATCTCCAGCGCGGCGACGACGCCGGCGAGGCCGACAGCGACCTCGAGCGCGACGAGGCCGGCCCGGCCCCGAGGGAGGGTACGGTGGACGGCTCGGAAAGGTCTGGACGAGGGAGTGTGCTGGCTCATGCCTCGCCCCGAGGCGCCCGGCGGCTGGCCGTCAAGGCTGGCCTTCAGGCCATGAGCCTTGCGAACTCGCCCTTGACTGCCAGCCGCCGGGCGCCTACTCCCATCATTGAGCCAGCACACTCCCCGGCCAGACCGTCGAGTCGCGCGGGACAATCCCGGTCCCCGATCCCGGTCCCGAAACCCGGACTCGCGCCCCCCTCGTGACGTTTCCATCCCGGGGGGGCCGGGCGGCGAGGTCGGGCCTGACCGGTCTCGCGGCTCGATACTGGGTCGGCACCGGTTCCCGGTCCCGCGCCCCGTCCCCGAATCCCGGGCTTTCACGCGCGTTGCGAGCTCGGGGTCTCGACCCGGGTTGCCGACTTCCGTTCCGGGTTCCAGGCAGCCGGGGGGCGGGCGGCGGGGTCGGGTCTCACCGGTGACGCGACTCGACTCAGGGCCGAAACCCGGGCCCGGTCCCGCGCCCCGTCCCCCGAATCCCGGACGCTCTCGCGCGTTCCACGCTCGGGGTCTCGACTCGGGTCGCAGCCTTCCGTTCCGGGGCTCGGGCGGTCGGGGGACGGGCGGCGGCATCGGGCCCAGCCGCCCACGCGATTCGTGACCGGGTCGGCAACCGGATCCCGGTCCCGCACCTCGTCGCCCACCTTCATGCGCTGCAACGGCCGCTCATGCGCCCCAGCCGGCCTTCATTCGCTGCATCGGCCGCTCATCCTGGCTCAGCCGGCCCGGGGGGACGGGCGTCGGGGTCGGGCTTCACCGGTCTCGAAACTCGGCACAGGGTCGGCTACGAGAGGACGGGTCTGTTTGGCGCGGGGCTCGTTTCCCGGAGGGGACCTTTCGACTGCGCGGCCTCGGAGGCCGCTCCGCTCAAGGTGACAGTGGGGGTGTCGGACCTGACCCACCCCGCGACTCGGCCCCGGGTCGGCACCGGGTCCCGAACCTGCACCCCGTCCCCCGAAACCCGGACTCTCACGTGCCTCACCATGGACACAGCCGCCTCGGCTTTCCGACAGCTTGGGTTGCCGGCCTCCGCCCACGCCGTGACTCTGCCTCCGCGGTTCAGCCGCGGTCGAGGCGCTCCAGCACGGCCTTGACCAGCAGGGGCCAGGCGATGGTGGCGTCGACGGGGACCTCGGCCCACATGCCGCCCTCCTCACGGGGCACGAACTTGCCCCAGGACACCCCCTCCGAGTAGGTCGCGCCCGACAGCCCGCCCCAGTGCACCGGCTCGGGGCAGATGCGGATCCCGTAGCGGTAGCGCAGCTGCTCCTCCCGCTCGAGCCCGACGTGCTTGGCGATCTCCTCGACGTAGGGCCCGAACTGCTGGGCCCAGTTGCGCGGCACGCCGCCGCCGATGGTGAAGATCCCGAGCCGCTCGCTGCGCATCAGGCTGTCGGTGAAGTGCTCGAGGTCGAGGTAGGGGTCGTAGGGGATGGCCGTCCGCCCCGCGAGCTTGCGCAGCCGGTTGAAGACCCCCAGGTCGAGGCCCATCTCCGAGTCGGTCCAGGCCGGAACGTAGACCGGCACTCCGTGCTCGAAGGCCGACTTGAGCACCCCACGCTGGCCGGGGTGGTGCTCCGCCAGGTGACGGCCGATCTCCCGGCAGATCAGGTGGGAGGCGAGGGTGTCGCTCTCCGGCCAACGTTCGAGGATCTCACCGAGCAGGCGCGCCACCTGGTCGAGGTTGCGCTCCAGCTCGAGGGTGTCGTAAACCCGGTCGTAGCCGCGGTCGTACAGCTCGCGGTCGTCCATGCCCTCGCGGTACTTGAAGTGGGTGCCGCCGGAGGCCTCGACCAGGCCGTGGCACATCAGGGCGCCGGTGGACACGATCGCCTGCACCATGCCGTGCTCGATCATGTCGCAGATCACCAGGCCCATCTTGGCCACGGTCATCGCGCCCGACAGGGTCATCACCACGTGGCAGCCGGGGTCGCGCACCATCGCCTCGAGCACCACCGCCGCCTCGCCCAGCTGGCGGGCGCCGAAGGCGGCGTGGGTGTACTCCTCGAGCAGGTCGGAGAAGCTGTGGACCCGCGACAGGTCCACCGGCCGCACCGGCTCGAGCCCGTCCGACACCCCGTCGCGCAGCCGTTCCTGGTCGCGGAAGCCCTTGTGCTGTGTCATCGGTCGCTCCTTCCCGGGTCGGGGCATTCTAACCACACAGACGCAGAGAACTCAGCGCGGGCCGTGTCCTTTCTGCGCCTCTCGGTCGCTGTGGTTCGACCCCCCGCGTTACCCAGGAAGGCCGCCGTGCGCACGATCTCGAGCCGTAGAGAGCCTCTGCAGCGTACTTTCTACCTGTGTCACGGGGCCGCTTACGGGTAGAAAGTGCGCTTCACGGCGGGGCGACCGGGCATTAGTGTCGTGTGTGGGGAGATCGGTGTCCTCTTTGCGGAGAGGCAACGCAGCCAGGCGCCGCGATGGCCCGCGGAGAGTGGACCGGGATTCTCCCGCGAGGACGCTCAATTCACGAGGGTCCGAGAAAGAGCAGGTGTCCGATGAAACGGACTTTTGTCTGCGGTCTCGTCGGTGTGGCTCTGCTGGCGCTCGTCGCGGTGGCGGCAAGCGCGGCGGAGCTCACGGTCAACTCGATCTTGGCGGCCCAACAGTCCGGCGCCCCGGCCGACGGCATCATCGCCATGGTCAACAACCCTGCCAACACGATCACGGTGACGACTGGGGACGTCGTCACGCTGCGCCATGCGGGCGTGCCGGAGGAGGTCATCTCCGCAATCTGGGCCCGGATCCCGGCGCCCACCCCGGCACCGGTCCCACTCGAGCCCGACGACGCCCGCCTGGTCGATTTCGTGCGCCTGATCAGGTCCGGGACGTCGGAGCCCATCATCGCCGAGCAGGTGAGGCAGTCAGAGCGAGCCTTCAATCTCTCGGTCAACGACCTCCTCTATCTCAAGCAGAACGGCGCCCAGGAATCGCTGATCGTGGCCCTGATGGCGACCAGCGACGGGGCTCCGCCGACCGAGGGCGCCGCTCCGGCCGACCTGGCCTTCGAGGACCTGGTGCTGGTACGACCAGGGTTCTGGAAGAAGAATCGCACTGGTCGCCTGGTCATGCAGGGCGACACTCTCACCTGGGAGGGTGACCGCTATCCGGAAGACAGCTTCACGTTCCAGACCACGGGCCTCGAGAAGGTGTGGTACACGTGCGATGCAGCATCCTCCGGGAACTTCTGCTACCAGATCAACTTCCAGATCGTGAGGGGCGACAGATACCGGTTCCGGGACGGCAACCGCGAGTCGGGATCCAACGCCGCCGTCGTCAAGGTCATGGAGGCGCTGCGCCAGTATTTCCCACGGCTCAACTTCGCAACGTCGAACGTTGACGGCTGACCTGCCAGAAGGGTCGTGTGCGTGCAGCGAACGGCGACCACGAGGGACCTCAGGGCACCGCAAGGGAGACACCATGGGACAAGAAGCACGCGGCAAGCTGAAGAAGCTCCAGGGACAGGGCAAAGAGATCGTCGGCATCCTCACGGGTGACAGCGCGCTGGAGCTGGAGGGCGATCGCCAGCAGGTCGAAGGCGAGGTCCAGGAGAGCCTTGGCAAGGCGCGTCGCAAGGTTGGAAAGCTCCTGGACACGGCTGCCAAGGCCATCAAGAAGTAGACCGAACCGCGACCCCTCCCTTCCGGCAGCCTTCCGAGGCTGCGCGGGAGCAGGGTTCTCAAGGACGGCAGAAAGGAACGCGACATGTCGATCTCACTCCCGGCACTCCTGATTCTCATCGTGATCGCCGCGATCTGCGGCGCGATCGGGAAGGCCATCGCGGGAGACGTCCGCGGCGGGCTCATCGTCTCGATCGTGCTCGGCTTCATCGGCGCTCTTCTCGGGCCCTGGGTGGCCGGGAAGCTCAGTCTCCCGGAGCCCTTCATGGTCAACATCGGGGGGCACCCGTTCCCGGTGTTGTGGTCGATCATCGGCGCCGCGATCTTCGTGGCGATCATTCACCTGGTGTCCCGGCGTCGATAACGATCGTGCGGTGAGGCGGTTCTTTCTGCCTCGCCGGCGGTGCCGCCCCGCGAGGGTCGGTGGTGTGTGTGTCGCGGGCAGCGACGTCTCGAGCCTCTCGGGGAGCTGCCCGAAGGCTCTCTCACGGTGAGCAGCAAAGGAGGATCAGATGTCGATTGCAAAGGTCTCCGAAATCAGCGCGACCTCGACCAAGAGCTTCGAAGATGCCGTCCAACACGGCATCAGCAGGGCCAACAAGACGCTTCGCAACGTCAGAAGCGCCTGGATCAAGGAGCAGCAGGTTCGAGTCAAAGACGGTTCGATCACCGAGTACCAGGTCAACATGGCGGTCACCTTCGTCATCGACGACTAGGAGCGAGCAGGGGTGCGCTGCGATGATCGGTCAGGCGCACGTCACTGACGCCAACGGCACGTCAATCGCCTGGGGCACGATGGGAGCAGGCGATCCCCTGGTGCTCATCCATGGGTTCCAGCAGTCGCACCGCACCTGGCGCCGGGTGGCCCCGCTGCTCGCTGAGAGCTTCCGAGTCCTGATGCCCGACCTCCCCGGTCACGGCCTTTCCGGCCGGCCGGATGCGCCGTACACGCTGACGTGGTACGCCCTGACAATCTCCGCATGGATGGACTCGATCGGCGTTCCCAGCGCCCACGTCTGCGGGCACTCGTTCGGCGGCGGGATCGCGCAGTGGATGCTGCTCGGGCAGCGGGAGAACGTGAATCGCCTCGCGCTGGTCGCGCCGGGGGGGCTCGGACGTGAGGCAGGGATGGGGCTGCGGTTCGCGGCGATTCCCCTGCTCGGGCGCGCGTTCACGCCGTTCGTGATCCGCTACGGCCTGCCCTTCGCGATGCGGCATGCCGCCGCGACCTTCGGCCACACGGAGCCCGAGGAGGTCGAGCTCGCCGCCGAGACCAACCGCATCCCCGGCACCGACCGCGCCTTCCAGCGCTCGATTGAGGGCGTCATCAACTTTTCCGGCCAGTACGTCTGGATGAGGGACCGCGTTCAGGAGGTCGCCTCGCTGCCGCCCATCGCCCTGTTCTGGGGTGAGGATGACCCGGTCATTCCGCTCAGGCACGGGCGCGACACCGTCAAGGTCTCCAGCGGCGTCACACTGACGACCTACCCTTCGTCTGGGCACTTTCCCCACCTCGACGTGCCGTCGGAGTTTGCCCGCGACCTCCAAGCCTTCCTCCACGACCCCCACCGGCCGCCTGCACGCATACCTCCCGCACCGGGTTAGATCAGCCCGTTCTCCTCGGCGTAGTTCCACCAGCTCGACCCGGCTGGTCAGCTCGAGCTTGCCCATCAGGTTGGCGCGGTGATTCTCGACGGTGCGCGTCGACAGGCCGAGCAGCTCGGCGACCTGCCGGTTGGTATTTCCCTTGGCGAGAAGGCGCAAGACGTCGAGCTCGCGACGGGTCAGCTCGATCGCCGGCAGGCTCCGGCGGTGCACCGACGTGACCGGCTGATGAAGCAGCGCGCGGGTCATCGAGGGGTGCACGTAGATGTCGCCCCGACCCACCGCGTGGATCGCGTGGATGATCTCGGACTCCTCGGCGCGCTTGATCACGTAGCCGGAGCCGCCCGCCCGAAGCGCCTCGTGCAGCAGGCTCTCGTCCTCGTGCATGGTGAGGAACAGCACGATGACCTCTGGATGCGCCTCCTTCAGCCGCTTCGCGGTCTCGATGCCGTCCTCGGGCGGCATGGTGATGTCGAGCAGAATCACGTCGGGGTGCAACGTCTCGGCGAGGCCCAGCGTCTGGGCACCGTCGCTCGCCTCGCCGACGACCTCGAGATCGGGGTCGGCCGCGAGCAAGGCTCGAAGGCCGGTCCGGACGACGGCGTGGTCGTCAGCGATCAAGATTCGGATCGGCACTCGACACCTCCACCACGATGGTGGTGCCTGCCCCGGGCGCGCTTTCGATCGTCATCGTCCCACCCAGGGCTTCGGCTCGTTCCCTCAGCCCGAGGAGGCCGAAGTGCTCCCCAGGCTGAATCCGGTCCGGCTCGAACCCGACGCCGTTGTCCTCGACCATCACCTTGACCCGGCCGTCGCGACGCTCCAGCAACACGTCGACCCGGGTCGCACGTGAGTGGCGCGCGACGTTGGTGATCGCCTCCTGGACCACGCGATACAGTCCCGTCTCGACCGCGGGCGGGAGGCGCTCGCTGGTGAAACCGCGCGCCTTGAAACGGATCGCGAGGCCGAGCTGAGACGCAGCCGATCGCGCGTACTGGCGCAGCGCCGGCTCGAGGCCCGCGTGATCGAGGCTCGCCGGCCGCAGGTCCGCGGCCAGGCGGTGGAGGCCGTCGATGACGGCATCGGTCCTCTCCATGAGCTCCGCCACCCGTCCTCCCGCGCTCCCGCCCTCGTCGATCTCCCTCTCCAGCAGGCGCAATCCGAAGCGCAGCGACGCCAGGGCCTGGCCCGCCTCGTCGTGAAGCTCCCGGGCGATGTTCCGCCGTTCGCTCTCCTGGGCTTCGACGAGACGGCGAGAGAGCAACTTCATCCGCACTGTCGATGCCTGCATCTGCTCGAAGAGGATCGCGTTCTCGACCGCGACCGAGGCCTGGGACGACATCGCCTCGGCCAGCCTGAGGTGCTCGTCGTTGAAGTAGCCTGCCTCGCGCTTGGACAGCGAGAACAACCCGGCGACGTTGCCGCGCGCGAACAGCGGGACGCCCAGCCAGCTCGCCTCGGCCTGACCTTCCGTCGGCAGGCTCCACCCGGGAAAGGAGCCGGATGTCGGATATCAGGACCGCGGTGCCGCTCGTCAGGATGTCGTGGACGACCGGGTGGTCCGTCGTTCGGAAAACCGGTCGCTCCTCGGCCGGGACGGGAAGGACGCGGTCGCCGTCGAACACGGCCCGGACCGAGATCCTGCGACGCCTCCTCGAGGAGCATGACGCGAGCGCGGTCGAAGGGGACCAACCGGCGGAGGTGGTCGAGCAGGTTGACCAGCACGGTCTCGCGGTCGAGGCTGCGGGTGAGCACCACGGTCGCCTCGCGCAGCGCCTCGGCGACCGCCCGGGCGTGCCGCTCGGCCTCGTGCGCGAGCCATCGGTCGGTCACGTCCCGGGCGACGGTCAGCACCGTCGAGATCGCGCCCTCCGGCCCGGGCTCGGGAACCAGCCGGCAGTCGAAGTGCCGCGTGCGATCCGGGGCCGTGAACTCGAACTCGAGCGTGCTCGGACTGCCCGGTCGCGAAGACCATCGACAGAGCTTCGTCCCACGCCTCGACCAGCTCGGGCGCCATCCCCAGCTCCTGGTTCGTCTTGCCCACGTAGTCCTGCGGATGGGCGGCCGGTGACGCGCTCGACCGCCGGGCTGACATAGACGTGGCGCAGCTCCGAGTCGAAGCGAGCGATGATGTCGGGCAGGTTCTCGACCAGCGTCTTGAACTGCTCCTCGGCTCGGCGCAGCTGGGTGGCGCCCTCGCGCACCTCCCGTTCGAGAGCGTTCCGGTTCTTCTCGAGGCCGTTGACGGTTCGGCTCTTGAGCATCGCCACCGCGGCCATCTCGGCAAAGACCTCGGCGAGCCGGGAGTCGGCCGCGGAGAAACCCTCGGGCTTGTTGACCAGGCCGACGAGCCCGGAGACCTCGCCGGCGATGACGATCGGCGCGAGCAGCGCGCTCTGGGTGACCTGGTGACGGCCGGACGGGAGCGCCTTCGCAGTGCCCTTCGACAGGTCGTTGGCGATCGACGGACCGGCCGGCCTTGGCGACGCGGGCGCTGAGGCGGCGAAGCGGCGGGGGCACGCCGACGGCAGGATCGAACCCGAGGCTGCCGGGATCGAGGCACACCACCTCGAGGTCCTTCCCGCCCGCCGCGCTCACGGCTACGAAGCCGGCGTCGGCGCCGAGGATCGTCTTGCACGCCATGAGGATCGCCCTCGCGGCGTCGGCGAAGGCCCGGTTTTCGAGCACCGCTCGGGCCGCCGTCAGCAGCGCGGCAACCTCCTCGCTGCGTCCATTCGTCGCGATCTGTGGTTTCGGCGCCTTTCCCATCAGACCTTCCGCACCGTGCGGCGCCAGCGCGAGCGCCTGCAAGCCGACCCCGGGTCGGTTCGCCCAGACGCATCGACACGTCCCGGGGGCGGGTGGTTTGCATTGACGATACCACCAACGGCCATGACGGCCAATACTCGGGTTGTCGCGTTCATCTCAGCCGGCGACGTCGAGCTTGGGAAAGACGGCCTGGTCGCGCATCACCTCCATCAGGGCGGCGGCGATCGCCGGAGCAACCGAGCTTCTCTTCAGCTCCTGTGCTGTGAAGCACGACCGGAGACCGTGGAAACGCAGTGCGGACGGTGAGGAGCATGAATACGCTCCGGGTGGAGACCTCTGGGATTGGGGAGTTCCGCACACGGCCTGCCACCACGCGAGAGTAAAAAGACGGGGCGTCCATGCGCCCCGCGATCGATGGGAATGAGGAGGAGCGAGTGATGGCTACGCCACCCTGCGGATCACCGCCAAGCCTGCCAGGAGCTTCCGGTGCACGAGGTTCATGTCGACTCTCCCCTCTTCGGCGCTGGCGATCTGCCACCTCCGGGTGGCCCGTCGACAGCTGAGCGTCCCGCGCAGTATCCTGACCACAAACGCCTTCGCTGAGAATGTAGCTCTCCAGTCCCGGGGGAGGGAACCGGGATTTCTACCTACGGGCAGCACCGCCTGTTAAGTAGAAACTACGCAGACGGTGCACCGACATCGTGGCGATCCTCACGGTCGTCGGGTTCCTCGCCGGAGTGCTGCGGGCTAGATCAGGAACAGCAGCACGGTGGCGAGCGTGCCGTACAAGTGGGCCGCTTTCCACAGCACCGACACTGTGAGCGAGAACCCCCGGCTGGCGCCGACCCAGCCCAGGCAAGCCAGCCGCCGACCAACGCGATGGTGACTCCGACCAGGCGTGCCAGCGGCAGCTCCAGGTAGAAGGCCATGACGGCGACGGGAGTGTCCTCCGACGCGATCTTCGCCGCGACGGCCTCGAGCCTGGCCTACTTCTTCATGCGTGCTCGGGTGAGGACACCCGCTGTGGGGAATCAAGCTCCCGGAGGTCTTTGGTATGCGAGGAGGCGGGACGCCGAGGCGCCAACCAGGTAGTTCCTACCTAACTCCAGGCTCCTCTCCTGGGTACAAAGTACGCATCCCCAAGGAGCGCCGGAGGACTAGATTCAAGAGATGCCCCGGAAGTTCAGGCAGACCACCAGGTCCGGGGGTGTCGGCCCGGGTCGTCACGTTCCGGGTGTCCCGGTGCCGCCGCGGTGGGGATGGCTGCGGTTGCTGATGCGACTCGCGTCGGCGCTGTTCACGATGGCCGGGTGGCGGCTCGAGTACCTCATCGCGGAGTGGAGGGCGGGGAGCGTCGCGTCCGTGTCCCTCGGCCCCGTTCTCGTCCGCCGTGCCGTGTGCTTCGCCGTGCTCCTCCTGGCGAGCGTCATGGCGCCCGCGTTCGCCCAGGCTCCGCCGGCCCCCGCGGCGGTGGTGGAGATCTCACCCTTCAAGCCGATGCTGACATCGGACGCTCAGCGTGTGCTCGATCAGATGGCCGAGTGCGCCGACAGCGGCACGTTGAGGCTCGAGATCGACCTGCATGCCGGGCGCATCCAGGTGGCTGACGGGTGGGACGTTGAGGTCGTCGGGACGCCGACGGCGGCCCTCGTCGCAACGGCGGCCGCAGGCAGAGTCAGCCGCCTCGACGTGGCGGTCGATGGCGGCATGCTGCTCCTCGATGGACGGAATCTCCGGCCCAAGATCCTCATCGAGAGCCTCCGCTTCGAGGAGGGCAAGGGAATCACCGAGGCGGGCTACCGAGGCCGTGGAATCTGGAGACCCATCCTCTGGCTGTTTCGGTGTCTCGCCAGGTCGGCGCTCGGCAGCCTCGAGCTGCGGACGGACATCCCATCGGTCCTGCACGGCGAAATCCTCGGCCGAAAGCGTGCGGCGTCCCCAAACACGATCCTGTCTCCTTCCGAGCCCCCTCGCGCGGCCTTCCTCGACCTCGTCACCGAGGCGCGCATCCACGACTCGCAGTTCGTGGCCTATGGCGGCCGCCCCCTGAGCTTCGGCGGCATGGTCGAGCTTCGCACCGCCGCGCAGCCGAGGGTGGGCACGCCGGTGCGGGTCGCGATCGTCACGGGCCTCTTCCGGCCGGCGCGGGCAGGAACGCCGGCACAGGTCGAGGTCGACGGCTGGGTCGACGGAGAGATCGAGAACGGCGCCATTGCCTTCGTCGGGAGCCGCTGCAACTTCTCGCACGGCGAGCTGAGGGAGGCCGCTTTCCAGGTCGCATCACGCACCGGCGGCACCCTCGAGGCGACGATCTCTGCTGCGGTCCTCGCAGTCGACCTAACGTCAGGGACGCTGGACGTACCCGGTGGACCCCGAGTCGACGTTGAGGCGCCCTCGCACCTCACGATCCGCGATCTGCTGCTGAGACCGGACGGACAGTACTCTGGGATCGTCGACGCGGAGCTGTCCGGCAAGGCGGGTCGGATCGAGCGAGAGGGGATCGTCATCTCATTGAGCGACGTGACACTGCGGACAACCGGAACGACGATCGTCAACGGCCGAGCGACCGGCAACGTCGAGCTCGAGTCCGAGTACCGGATGGACTACCCGTTGGTCGTGCGCTACCCCGTCGCACAGGTCGGCGAACGGCGCGTCGAGCTCCTCTTTCAGGGTTCGTTCGCGACCGAGCTTCACCTGCAGGGTGCGAGCAGCGGCGGGGCAGGCACGGTCGATGGTGAGTACCGGTTCACGGTGCCGTGGCCACCGGTCGAGCAGGCCGCCTTCGAGGCGCTGCGTGCCACCTGGAGCCAGGACATCACGCCCGTCGTCCGCAACGTGGGATTCGTGGTCGAGCCGCGGCGTTTCGGTCCGTGCGGCGGAACCTGCTTCCTGGTCGACCTTGACGTGACGGTGGAGAAGAAGGAGGCCGAAGGCACGCTCTTTCGTCAGATCTGCGACGCACAGGGGAAGGCGAACCTCGTGGTCGATGCGGAAAGCCGGAGCTTTCTGCTCCGCAACATACGGATCGAACCGCGATGCCGGGGCATCGCCGGCTGGGCCGTGAACGTCATCGGGCCGCTCCTGACGACGACCTACACCGACGTCACCCTTTTCCAGATACCCGAGGGCCTTCCATTCACGATCGAGTCGGTCGACAGCGGTGGCGACTGGATCGCCATCGCGGGCAAGGTGGCCTGGGAGGCGATGGCGACCGATGCCCCGTCGGGCCCATCACCGCCACCGACGACCCGGGCGTGCGGCCAGCCGCCATGACCCAGCGGCGATCGGGGGCGGTCGCGTGAAAGGTAGTTTCTACCCGCGTCGTGCCCCTGTTCCCGCGTAGTAAGTGCGCTTCCCGGCCGAGGATCCGAGGCGTACGTTCGAGACACGCTCACAGAGGAGCGTGTGATCCGAAGATCAACGCGGACCGGGCGACGGCGCCGGCGGCCGTTCAACCGGGCCTGACGACTCGTACGAGATCGAGAGTTGCGCTCGTCCCTTCAGCAGCAGTTGGCGACGGAGGTTCATCATGAGCACGTGTGAGAGTGGTTTCGACAGTCGCACCGTCATCCTGTCGGTGCTTGTTGGCGCGATCGCCGGTGTGGCAGCGATTCTGCTCCTGGCGCCGAAGACCCGGCGGGAGTCCTCCGCGCGCATCCGCGGGCTTTCCCGCGGCCTGAGCGAGCGCGCCTCGGCGTCCTACGACACGGTCAGGAGAGGCGTTTCCTCGACCGTCTCGCGCGGCCGAGATTTCGTCGACGAGACGCGGTCCGCGATCTCGTCCGCGGTCGCTCCTGGCGCCAAGGTCGATGCCCAGAGCGGCGCTCAGGCCGCACCGGAAGCCGCCCACGCGCAGGTGTGAACAACCACACGAAGAGGAGGCGTCGCATCGTGCAGATCCAGCCGCGCTGCGAGGGCGCCGTCGGCCGGGTCGTGGCCCTCGTCGGGCCGCTGCTGACGTCAACACAGCCGGAAACCGGTGAGGTATGCGAGCTCGACGCGCCGTGACCGTCGGGCTGGCCGCGGTGGCCGCGGTGGCCATCGGTTTGTGGCTGGCGCGGGACCAGCCCCGCCGGCTCCTCGAGGCGGCACTGGCGGAACGCTTCGATGCCGAGGTCTCGGTCGGCAGCCTGCGCTTCGAGGGCGTGAGCGCGGTCCGGCTCCGTCAGGTCAGGATCCGGATGCACGCCGCGCCCGGCCTGCGGGAGGTCCGAATCGCCGAGATCGGCGCCGCCGGCGCCGTCGGCGAGATGGCCAGGGGCCGGTTCCAGTCCTTGCAGCTGATCGGCGTCGAGGTCGTCGTGGACCCCGCTGCCGGCGACGTGTGGCCGGCCGTGCTCGGGGGCGCGACGCTCCCCGAGGTGACGCGGTTCGGAATCGCGGGCGGTCGCCTGACCGTGCTGTCGCCCGACGGCGACAGCCTCGTCGGCTTCACGGCCGAGCTGGACGACCTCGGGCTCATGCCGTCCGGAACCGTGCACTTCACCAGCCGGCGTCTCGAGCTCGATCCGTTGCTCCGGCTGGCTGGGGTGGACGTGTCCGACCGCGTCGGGCGGGCCTGGGCTGAGGATCTCGTCGGGGAGCTCCGAGTGGCCGCGGATCGACCGCGGCTGGGGCTCAGCGTTCGCGTCGAGCGGTTTTCGGCGGCGGGCTGGCCCGACCCGGCCGTGGCGCGTCTCGAGGGTACGGTGGCCGAGCTTGCGCCGGGCGTCTTCCAGGTTGTGGTGGTGCCGTCGCTGCCATCCGTCGGCGAGGCGCGAGTCGAGGCGACGCTCGCGACCTCGCCGTGGCGGGTGACGTGGCTGCGCCTGTTGGTGAAAGGGCTGGACGCCGGCGCCTGGTTGTCCCCGCTGGAGCTGCTTCCCCGGCGCTGGAGCGTCGTCGGAGGCACGCTCGACCTCGAGGTCAGCGGCGAGCCGGCCGGCGCGCTCGCGGTCGACGTGGCGGCTCACGATCTCGACCTCGCCGCTCCGTTCTCGGTCCGCGGCAATCTCCAAGGTCAGGGTGAGGTGCGGATCGACGACACCGCGGCCCTGACCGGCCGGCTCGAGCTCACCGGTGGGGTCGCGCGCGCGCCCGCTGAGAGCGCTCCGAGCGCCATGCTCGACGCCGTGCTCCCGGTGACGCTCGCGGCGAGCCTCGATCTGGCCGCCGCCCACCGCCCTCTTGCCGGCTCCCTGCAGCTGAACACCGCTTCCGCAGGGGATCTCGGCGTGACGGGCACGGTAGGGCTCACGGCGGCAGGGCCGCTCGACGCGAACTGGAGCTGGAGCGGCGGCGACCTCGGGCGGCTCATGGACGCGTTCGCCCCGGATACGGCAGCGGCCTTTCCTGGGGGTCTCGCCGTCACGGGTACGGTTGCGGCCCACGGACGGCTCGGCGGCAACCTCACGGCGCCGACCCTCGCCGCGGAGATGCAGGTGCGTGATCTCGTTGCTCGCCCGGACAACGCGGTTGCCGCAGGTGCGCCCGCCTGGCGACTCCACGGCGAGCACCCGGTTGCGCGCTGGGTGTGGACCAGCGCGGCGCCGACGATCGAGGTCGACGTACCCGAGACGCCCTTGACCGTCGCGGTCGATCCCCTGGGCCAGGTGCCGGTGACCCTGCAGGCGGCCGTGGCTCTCGACTTGGCTGGCGGCGGGGCCAGGATCCGCCACGTGGTCGTCGACGCCGGCGCCTTGGGCACCGCCCGGCTCGAGGCGAGCTGGCTGTCGCCCACGGCCCCGTCCGCCCGCCTGGCGGTGCAGGTCGCCGACCTGAGTGGCTGGCTGCCGTTCGCCGCGCGGGTGCTCGGCGCCTCGCTGCGCGATACCTCCGCCACCGGGAAGGCGACGCTCGAGCTGGAAGCGACCAGAGACACCACGGGCTGGAGCTTCGACGGTCCACTCGAGGTGGCGGCAGCGGGCCTCAGCGCGGCCGGTGGGAGCCGTGTGATGGAGGGGCTCCAAGCGAGCGCACTGCTGCGCGGCGCCGTCGGTCCGGACGGCAGCCTGAGCGCGAACCTGGCCGCCAGGCTGGGCGGGTTTCAGGTCCTGTGGGGAACGCACTACGCCGACTTCGCCGACCGTCAGGTGGTGGTGAACATCGACGTCAACCGGGGCTGGGACGGCGACGCGACAGCTGCAGTGCGGCTCGAGCTGCCGCCCCATGCCGCCCTGACAGGAACGCTCCGGGTGACCGCCGCAGCACCGCCGGCCTGGGAGGGATCGCTGACCATCGCCGACCTCGGTGGGTTCTGGCTGCACTGGGTGGAGGTACCTTCCGAGGGCACGCTCGGCCGAGTCGGAGGCCTCCGCGTCGCGGGCGGTGTCCTGCGGGCACGGCTGCGCGGCACCGTCGCTGCGGGAGTGACCGTGGCGGGAGAGCTCGGGCTGGAAGGCTTGTCGATCGCCTCTGCGGACGACCGGCTCGATCTTGAGCAGCTCTCGGTGCGCCTTCCGGTGGACCTCGGTTGGACCGCGGACGGTGGGGTGAAGGCGGGAGAGGCGCATCGAGGTTCGATGGGATTCGCGCGCGCAGCCATCGGTGAGGGGCAGCTGGCGGCGACCGAAATCGAGCTCGCCGTGCTCGGGGACTCGGTGACGGTGGTGGGCAGCCTCCACCTCCCGGTCTTCGGCGGCGAGGTCGTGCTCGAGAATGCCGGGTTCGCCGAGGTGACGCGGCCAGGTCGCCACCTGACGGCGTCGGTCGGGCTGCACCACATCAGTCTCGCAGGGTTGTCGCGAGCGCTCGGGCTGCCGCCGCTCGAGGGCGATCTCGCAGGCCGATTCCCTCGTGTGCTGTACAGCAACGGCATCCTGACCGTGGACGGGACGGGCGAGCTGGCGGTGTTCGGCGGGACGGTGACGACGCGCGAGATCACCGGCTCCGACCTGTTCACCCGCTACCCTCGACTGACGTTCTCCGCCGACTGGCAGGAGGTCGACCTCGCTCAGGTCACCCGGACCTTCGACTTCGGCACGATGAGTGGAATCGTCGAGGGTCGGCTCGTCGACTGTGAGATCTTCCGCGACGTCCCGGTCAGGTTCCGTGGCCACCTCCGGTCGGTGCCCCGCAAGGGAGTGCCGCAGAGGATCTCGCTGAAGGCGGTCAACAACATCGCGATCGTCGGCACGGGCAGTGGACTCGGGTTCTTGGACCGCGGCCTCCGCCGGTTTATCGACAGCTACGCGTACCGCGCAATCGGTATCGAGATGGCTCTGTCGGAGGACCACTTCCTGCTGCGCGGCCTCGAACGGCGCGGCGACCGGGAGCTGTTTGTCAAAGGCAGGTTTCCGCTGCGGCTCGACGTCGTCAACGTCGACCCCGGCATGACGGTGTCGTTCCAGACCATGATCAAGCGCCTGGGCACGCTTGACGTGACCACCGTGACACCACAACCCAAGAGAGGTCTCCCCGAACGGAGGACGCGAGGATGAAACGCTCGATCGTGATCGGCATCGGCGCCGCCGCCGTCCTGGCGGCGTGCATCACCATCAACGTGTACTTTCCGGAGGCGGCGGTCAAAGCACTGGCGCAAGAAATCGAGGAGGAGGTGCAACGAACGGCGGCGAGCGGACTCTCGCCGACTGCGGCGCCCGAGGCGACGCCGACGCCGGTCGCGGAGTCCAACCCGGCCGCGCCCGAGAGCCTGCTCTCGTACGTCCTCTCCTTCGGCGCGACGACTGCGTATGCGGCCGAGGACCAGGTGACGGCGCCCGAGATCTCCAACCCGGCGATCCGCACGATCATCGACTCACGCGCCGCGCGGCTCGCAGCGGTCACCGCCCTCAAGGAGAAGGGCGTGGTCGGCGAGGGGAATCAGGCCCTGCTCGAGATTCGTAGCCTCGATGCGATCCAGGGGCTGAAGGCGCGAGCCGACGCGCAGAAGCTGATCAAGGACGAGAACGCCGACCGGGAGCGGCTGTTCAAGGAGATCGCCGCGGCCAAGAACGTCGATCTCGCCCAGCTGCCACAAATCCGCGCCACCTACGCCGAGGCCCTGCGAGAAGGGGCGCACCCGGGCGACTGGATTCAGCTTCCCGACGGGACCTGGACACAGAAGTGACCCAACCGCTGCGGCGAGCGGCGCTCTGCCTGTGCTCGCCGATCAGCTCCGCGGGCGGGCGGGGGCCTCGCGAGGTGTCAGCGCGCTTGAGCCCGGGCGCGGACGATGAAGCGGTACGGCGCGCTGCCGTGGTAGTCGAAGGGGTAGCAGGTGACCAGCGTCAGAGTCTTTTCCGCAGTTGGATCGAGGACGTAGGTATCCTCGGGGTCGACGACGAAGGTCGTCTCGACCACATACGAGAAGCGCCCGCTCGGGGTCGTGATGGTGATGACGTCACCGATGCGAATGTACTGCAGGCCGCGGAAGTCTGTGGTGCGGTGTGCGGCGAGCGCCATGTTGCCGTCGGTGTCGGGCAGCGGCGTCTCCGGGAAGTGGCCGACAGCGCGGCGGATGGTGGCGAAGTCAACCCCTTCGAGGATTGTAGCGGAGACACCGACGCGGGGGATTTCGATGCGGCCGACGCGGTGATCGCGCTCGTTGACGGGCTCGTACTCGGGGACATCCTGCTCGCGGTAGGCGAGCGATGGCCCGCCTTCGGAACCACGGCCTGGCGCCGCTTCGGGGGCTTCGAGGGGGCTGGTCCGGTGGCCGCCGGCCGCAGCGATCCCGATGCCGAGGGCGACGATGACGCTGACGACGCTGAGGAGGCGTGGGGCTGTCCCTGAGCTGCTCGACCGCATGGAGTATCTCCCTGGATCGGCTGGTCCCGGTTGACGGTAGCTCTGAGGGTCACTTGGTTCAGTGTGCGCCACTGCGACACCGGCGGTGCCATCGAAGCATAACCCAGGGCGAGAGGTTGGAGCCTTCTCAGTCGTGTGACGCCAGTCACCCTGATCACTGGGCCGGGACTCCAGGATCGAAGGCCTCAGAGCGTTCAGCCGGCCCCCAACTTCCCATTCTCGTGACCGTGGAGAAGCAGGACGTCACGGGGCATCTTCTTCAGCCAGACCTGCACTGCAGGAGGGGAAGCGGAGCTCGTCGTCGATGCGGCGAGCCGGCTCGCCACCTCGCGGACGTGAAGACAGCCAAGCGAAACAACGCTCTGGACCGCGAGGAGCGTCTCGCGCCCCGGCCGGTGCCGTTGGTGCCGAGGCGGTAGTTTCTACCCGCGCCGAGGCCCTGGGATCGGGTAGTTAGTGCGCTTCTCGGCTCGAGCTCCGAGGACTAGCTTGGAGATGCGCCCCGGAGGAGGACGGTGCCGAATGGTCCACGTGCTCGTGACCGGGGATCGGTAGAAGGAGGCAGAATGAGCGCTCTGAAGATCGTGGCACTCCTGTTGATCGCCGCAGGCATTATCGGGTTGGTGTACGGCGGCATCACCTACACCAAGTCGACCCACGACGCCAAGCTCGGCCCGATCGAGTTCTCGATCAAGGACAAGGAGACGGTCAACATCCCGGTGTGGGCCGGTGTCGGCGCGATCGTGCTCGGCGGCGTCCTGCTCTTCGTGCGCACGAAGGGGTGACTGGGTATCCCGTCTGCGCGTGTCTGCCACCATCGGTCTCACACAGCGGCCCCTAGGGCCAGGCGCCCAGAATGTGAGGCGCCCCCGAGACGGCGGGGCGCAGCCGACAGAGTCCGGAAGAGAGCCTGGTCACGTCGAGACTCTGTCGGGGCGAAAGCCCAGCTCAGGAGTTCGCCATGATGCACAACCCAGGGTGGTTTGGGATGAGCGGCGGCGGGATGTGGGTTTCGGCCGGAGGTCGGCGTTCTGGTCATCGTTCTCCTGGTCGTCATGATCAAGAAGAACTCCAACGGGTTGTAGACGTCCGTTGAAGAAGGGTATTCGAATCCAATGCCGCGATTGAACCGGCGGATCACGCTCGCAGCACGACCGGTGGGCTTGCCCAAGACTGTCGGACTTCAACCTGGCCTACTCTCCGTTGCCTTCACCCGCCGAAGGCGAGGTGCTGGCCCGGTCGGTCTACCTGTCGCTCGATCCCTACATGCGAGGCCGGATGAACGATGCCGAGTCCTATGCCCGGCCGCTCGCCATCGGCGAGGTCATGACCGGCGGAGCGGTCGGCTTCGTGGTGGAGTCCAACCACCCGAGCTTTCGGGCTGGTGACGTGGTCGAGGGGATGCTGGGATGGCAGGAGTACGCCGTCGTCCCGGGCCAGGCGCTGAGGAGGATCGACCCCGAGCATCGCACCGATCTCGACCGCTCTCGGCGTGCTGGGCATGCCGGGGCTGACGGCGTACTTCGGCCTGCTCGACATCTGTGACCCGCAGCCGGGGGAGACCGTCGTGGTGTCCGCGGCGGCAGGGGCGGTCGGGATGATCGTCGGCCAGATCGCGAAGATCAAGGGCTGCCGCGTCGTGGGAGTGGCGGGCTCCGACGCCAAGACCTCGTGGTTGCTCGACGAGCTCGGCTTCGACGCCGCGTTCAACTACAAGACCGACTGACAATGTGCACGGCGAGCTCGAGGAGCTCTGTCCCGCCGGCATCGACGTCTACTTCGACAACGTGGGCGGGACCATCAGCGACGCGGTCATGCGGCTGATCAACGTCGAAGGCGCGGATCTCCGTCTGCGGGCAGATCTCGCAGTACAACCTGGAGAAGCCCGGAGCTGGGGCCGCGCTGGCTGGGTCAGTTGATCGTCAAGCAGGCGAAGGTGCAGGGCTTCCTGGTCTCCGGCTACGCCGAGCGGTTCCCCGAGGCGCTCGAGCAGCTGGCCGCGTGGCTGCAGCAGGGGAAGCTGAAGTACCGGGAGGACATCGCCCAGGGCATCGAAGCCGCGCCGCAGGCCTTCATCGGCATGCTGCAGGGGAAGAACCAGGGCAAGCAACTGGTGCAGCTCTCGGCGGCCTGAGGCTGCGCGTCGCCGCTCAGTGTCGCGATCGACGTCGCCTGCGGGCGTCGCTCCTCCGCCGACAAGGGGCCGGCAGAGGAGGTCCGCAGGACCGATGTGGGCGCTGGCGCCCGCATCCAGGGGCGGTCAGTTCCGTCCCCTTCGCCAATAGTAGCCGCCACCGCCGAATACGATGAACAGCACGACGACCAGGATGATCAGGGTGCCCGTGCTCATGTGAGGTCTCCCTTCTTTCGGATCCTCCTCGAACCTAGCCCCCCGGCACAGGATCCGACAAGCGCACTTTCTACCCGAGATTGACAACGCCCATCAGGTAGGAACTACCCGGCCGGCAGCGGGATGGCTGCCGCGGCGCAGGCGCCGGAGTCGACGACCGAGCGCGGTCGCCGTGCGGTAGTTACTACCCATGTTCCGGGTCTGTGTCTGGGTAGTAAGTGCACTTCCCGTCGAGGGATCCAGAGACTAGGTTTGAGACATGTTCGGGAAAGGACGGTGGCTCATGGGACCTGTGCTGGTCGCGCTGCCAGGCTCGCCGGTCGATCAGAGGCGCATCGCACGTGGTTGACGGCGACTCGCTCCAGAGCTGCGAAGCAGATGCACGCCTGGGCTCGGCCGAGGCTCCGCGCGCTTCGTCCCAGGGAGCGGATACCGCGCCGGAGAGGCCGGACGCTGCGGCTCGCGACCGGCTTCGAGCGGTCTTCACGCGTCTGCGCGTCTCCCGACGGCTGACCGCTCGGCGGAAGGCCACGCGGAGGCGCCTCGCCTTGCTCGCCGTCGTCGCACTCCTCCCCGTCGCGCTCCTCCTGACCCCGGCGGCGTGGATGGTCCACCACGTGTACTTCGATCGCGATGGTGTGCCAGACCTCGAGTCGTTCATCCGCTTCGAGCCCCCCACCACCGGCATCGTCCGCGACGTTCACGGCAACGTGCTGATCGAGCTGGCGCGCGAGTACCGTCGAGTGGTGACCTACGATGAGGTGCCGCTCATCGTCCGCCAGGCGATCTTGGCCGCCGAGGACAAGAGCTTCTTCACCCATTCGGGCGTGGATTACAGTTCCCTGCCGCGGGTGGTCCAGAAGACGGCGGCGCGCTCGCTGGCTGAATCGTGGAACGGAGGCCGCAGGCTCAGGCTGCTGCTGCCGCAGGGGGGTTCGACGCTCACCCAGCAACTCGTCCGCGGTTACTTCCTGCAGGCCCTCACGAGCCGCTCCGACCGGGATCCGCTGTTTCACGGCGGGCTGGCCCCGCCCCGGCTCCTCTCCGTGTTCCTGGGCGCCTCCGCTACGAACAAGCTCCTCCGGAAAATGGAGGAGGTGCGCCTGACGCTCTGGCTCGAGCAGGAGATGCGCAAGCGGTATGGCTCGCAGGAGCAGGCCAAGCGCGAGATCTTCGCGCGCTACGCCAGCTTCATCTACCTGGGCAACGGTCGCTACGGCTTTGCCGCCGCATCCGAGTACTACTTCGGCAAGACCCTGTCGAGCTTCACGCCGGACGACGCGGGCGACGCGGCGCTCCTGGCTGCGATCGGCAAGGCGCCGGAGTACTACGCCCCCGAGCCCGGTAATCAGCGGGTGATAGGCCGCCGCAATCAGGTTCTCGCGCTGATGGCGCGCAACGGATACATCCCGGAGAGCCTGGCGAAGCGCTGCCAGGGCGAACCCATCCTTGTCGTCCCCCGCAGCCCGATCAAGACTGACGCTCCCGCCGCGATCGAGCACGTGCTCGCCGAGCTGGCCAATCGTGGCGGAAGCCTGTTCCGCGTCGAAGACCTGTTCCAGGGGCGGGTCTCAGTCGAGTCGACGATCGACACACGTGTGCAGACGATCGTGAACCAGGCCCTCGAGAACGGCCTCGCACGATACGAGAAGCGGCACCCCAAGGGGAAGGGACTGATCCAGGGCTCGGTAGTCGTGCTCGGCAACGCGGACGCCGCGATTCTGGCCGAGGCTGGTGGGCGGAGCGTCTACAAAGACCGCGACACGAGGTACTCGGACTTCAACCGCGTGACGCGCTCGCTGCGCCAGCCGGGGTCCGCGATGAAGCCCCTGGTGTACCTGGCCGCGTTCGAATCGGGCCTGGACCTCGACACCACGGTGCCTGACGAGCCCATCGAGGTGCCGCTGGGGGGCGATGGCGGCTCCAAGTGGATCGCCAACTACGACAACGAGTTCAAGGGCCCGATTCCGATGCGCCAGGCCCTGGCCGAGTCGCGCAACGCGGCGGCGGTGTGGATCACCCGCGAGATCGGCGTGAAGACCGTGATCCGGACCGCCAAGGAGATGGGGATCCGTACTCCGCTGCAACCCTACCTGTCCACGGGGCTCGGGGCGTCGGAGGTGCGCCTGCTCGAGCTGGCGGACGCCTATCGCGCCATCGCCTCGAGTGTCCTCGCGGAACCGCACGTCATCGTTCGTCTGACCGATGTGTCCGGGGGAGTGGTGTACGAGGCGCCGAAGGACACGCGGGCGATCCGCTCCGCGGCTCTGCGCTCGATCCAGGAGGGGCTCCGAGGCGTGGTCCGTCTTCCCGACGGCACCGCCCACAGCCTCGACGCACGCGACTTCCCGATCCCGGTGATGGGCAAGACCGGCACGACGAGCGGTTTCCGCGATGCGTTGTTCGTGGGGTCCACATACGGACCAGGAGGGATCACCGTGGCGGTCCGGATCGGCTACGACGACAACCGCTCCTTGGGGCAGAAGGAGACCGGCGCGCGCACCGCCTTGCCGGTCTTTCGAGAGATCATGCTCCGCGTCTACCAGGCCGAGCTCGCAGGTCCGGCGCCGCACTTCCCCCGCGAGATCGAGGATGGGATCGACCAGTATCTGGCGATGCAGGCGGCAGAAATGGTACGCAGCGCGGTGCGGCCGTGGCCGGGCACGGACGCCTCGCCGATCTCGGTGCGGACGGTCTCAACGAACGCTGGTGTGACACGGCCGTGAGCCGCCGTCGGGACTTCCGCACGTCGACCAACGCCGGGCGCGACCTCGCGTTTCAACCGGCGCAGGGGCGATCGGAGACTGACGGTGTTCGCAGGAGTGCGTAGATTCTACTCATGTCGCGCGGCGGCTTGTGAGTAGTAAGTGCTCTCCCCGCAGTGGTCTACACGACCTAGATTGGTGAGACGGGCTCAGGCTCTTCGAATCGCCGTGGTCCACACGGATTCGACTCCGAGAATCGGAGGAATGCCAGATGATCCGCTCGATCGGCGCCGGCGCCGCACCCTGGGCAACGGTCCTCGCCGGGGGCGATGGCGAGCGCATGCAGCCCCTGATCCGCAGCTGGTTGGGCTACGACAAGCCCAAGCAGTACTGCGCTTTTTCGGGTGACCGCTCGATGTTGCGGCACACCCTGGACCGAGTGCGCGATGTGGTGCCTCCGGAGCGGACCTTGACCGTCATCAACGGCAGACATCGCGGGTTTCTCGAGCAGGCGCTCAGTGGTCAGACGCCGGGCCGCCTGTTCGAGCAGCCCGTCGACCGCGGCACTGCCCCCGGGGTCTTCCTGCCCGCCACGCAGATCATGGAGGAGGACCCCGACGCCACCGTGCTGATCCTCCCCTCGGACCACTTCATCCACCCCAGGGAGCGCTTCGTCCACCACATCCGGTTCGCGAGCCTGCTGCTCGATCAGTTCAGGGACCACGTCGTGGTGCTCGGCGCGGCGCCCGACGGACCCGACAACGACTCCGGTTGGATCGTTCCCGGACCGCGCAAGCAGGTGCGGGTGTCCCACCCCTTCGTACCCGCTCCACTCGAGGTGGCGAGCTTCCAGGAGACACCCCCCCGGAACGGGACCAGGGCCCTCGACCAGAATGGCTGCCTGTGGAACACGATGATCACGGTGGCCCGTGTGCGCACTCTGTGGAGACTGGGCTGGGAACACCTTCCCGGCATGATGCGGCGGTTCGAGACCCTCAGGCAGGTCGTCCGCGCGGTTCGAGAGGGACGAGTGGCTCGCCGCCACGAGGAATCGGCCCTCGACCATGTCTACGCCCATCTCGAAGCGGCGGACTTCTCGCGGCATCTGCTCGAGCGCTCCGCCGGCTCGGTCCTTGCCCTCCCCATGGACGGCGTGCACTGGAGCGACTGGGGCATGCCCGAGCGGGTGACCAGCACCTTGGCCACGATCGGCAGACGACCCGCATTCACCGCCGCCGGCGAGGCCTGCCCCGTCTCCGATCTGTCGAACCCGGCCCGTAGTGCGCTCATTTCTTGACGACCGGTGAACGTGCCAACCGCGCGACGTTGCGACGGATCGCGCGCCAGGCGATGCACGCGGCTTCATCGACTTTGGCCGGGTGGGCGACGCGACGGGATGACGGCGTCTCTTTGGCGGACCCGCGTCGTGCCGTCGTTGCATCATCCCCTGGCTGAAGCCATGCTCGAGGATCGAGGGCGCTCGTCGAAGCGGTAGTTTCTACCCGGGTCGCGGCCCTGTGATCGGGTAGTAAGTGCTCTTCCAGGAAAGGGATCCGGGGACTAAGTTGGGAGACGCGTTCAAGAAAGGACGGTGTCTCATGAAACGGGTATTCGTCGTGGTGTGTGGCGCTGTGGTTGGTGTCGGGTTGCTTGCGCTGGCCGGGTGTGCCTCGTCGATGACGACCACGAGCACGCGGCACGCGGACTCGGGGATCACGTCGGTGATCCAGGAGACGCTCCAGGCCAACGACAAGGTGAAGGCGCGGCAGGTGGACGTCCAGACCCGGGAGAGCACCGTGTACCTGACCGGCGTGGTGGACACGGAGGAGGCGCGACGCGAGGCCGCGCGGGTTGCGTGGCGCGTCGAGGGCGTGCGCGGCGTCGTGAACGAGCTCACGGTCGGGGAGCGGACGGTCGGCAGTTGGCTCGACGACGTGATGATCAGCTCGAAGGTGAAGTCGAAGCTCATCGCCAACTCCGAGATCAAGTCCGGAGACATCGACGTGAGCTCCTCGCAGGGAGTCGTGACCCTGATCGGCCGCGTCAGCTCCCAGACGATCAAGACCGACGCCGAGCGCATTGCGCGCGGCACCAAAGGCGTGACCGACGTGAACAACGAGCTCACCGTCGGCCGCAGGCCGTAGGCCTGTTTCGGACTGGAGGACTGTCATGCTGTGGACGATTCTGGTCATTCTCCTGGTGTTGTGGTTGCTTGGTGTGGTCACCTCCTACACGGCGGGCGGTCTGGTCCACATCCTGCTGGTGGTGGCGGTGATCATCCTGATCGTCAACCTCGTTTCCGGGCGGCGCAGACTCTGACGAGGACGTTCGTCAATCGCCGCACGGCGCTGAGAAGCGAGTGTTTCAGCCGACTCTCCGGCGACGTGTCGCCGAACGGTGAGGGCCGGTGCCCAGGGGGGCGCCAAGGTCGAGGGTAGGCCTCGTCTTTGGTCTGCTCGCCACCGCGGTGGTCGCCGTCAGACGTGGTCTGACGATCTGCGCCATCGATCCGAGTGTTCGATCAGGGCTCGCTGCGAGCCACACGAAAGGAAAGGGTGTCGAGATGCGAAGACTGACGAGTTGGTTGACCGTGGGGATGTGCGGAATGCTCCTTGGGTTTGGCCTTGCCCCCCAGGCAAGCGCACAGACGGTCCCTCTGGGCGAGCAGGCGTTCTTCACGTTGACCGAACCGATGGACGTGGGGGGGATGATCCTCCCGGCCGGCGACTACCAGATCAAGACCGTTCCGGCGCTGGCGAACCGCAACTTGCTGCAGGTGTGGAGCGCGGACAAGACGACGCTGTTCACCACCCTCCTCACAGTTCCGCATCACGAGGGAAACCAGGTCCAGCAGGTCCCCCAGAGCCGCTACCTCTACTACCCGGCAAGCGACAGCCACATCAGGGCGCTCAGGACCTGGTTCGACGGCAATACCCCGGGCAGCGGCGGCCATGACATCGTCTACACCAAGCAGCGCGCCATGGAGCTCGCTGCACTGGCCAAGGAACCGGTGGTAGCCATCCCGGACGAGGCGAAGGTCGCGGAGTTTGGGACCGTCCCGCTCGTGGTGGTGACCCCGGAGAACGACGTGACGCCGTACGAGGTGGCGACGGTCGAGGAAGAGGCGCCGATGCAGAAGGCTGCTCCCATGGAGCCGATTAAGGTCGCCGAGAATCGTCCCACGCTGCCCCAGACGGCGAGCGACATCCCGCTCTACGCGGGGCTCGGACTCCTGTCGCTCCTCGGCGCGCTCGGTCTCGGCGTGCTCGCGAGACGGGTGGCGTGACACGGTGGTCCTGCGCCGCGCCGTGGCTCCGGAGGAGCGAAGTCGCCCTCGGGGTCATCGGGCTGTCGCTCCTCGGCTGGGCCCTCGCGGCACACTCGACAAGCAGGGTATACCAGGCGCGTCAGGACCGTGCTTTGACCGTTGCGATTGCAGTGGAGCGGGCTCCGGCCGCGATGGCTGGTACGGACCCGCTCGTCCTCGGCCGCATCGAGATCCCGCGGATCGGCGTCGCGGCGATCGTGCGGGAAGGGGTCGACGACTCTACGCTGGCCATTGCGGTCGGCCACATCCCTGGAACAGCACGGCCCGGCGAGCGCGGGAACATGGCGCTCGCTGGGCATCGTGACTCCTTCTTCCGGGAGCTTCGGGACATCCGGCTCCAGGACACGATTCGGATCGTCACGGTGGAGCAGTCCTTCGAGTACGTCGTGGACTCGACCGAGATCGTGGGTCCCGAGGACACGAGAGTCCTCGACCCGACCGGCGGCACGGTCCTCACGCTCGTGACGTGTTATCCGTTCACCTACGTCGGCCATGCGCCGAAGCGGTTCATCGTGCGGGCCTCGCTGGTCTTGCCCTGATCCTCTCGCGGCGATCGTGCGCGCGCAGCGGTCGCCACCGGGCCGGTCACTGCGACAGCCGAAGTCTCAAGGGGGATTCGCCCGACCCCTGAAGCCAGTCGAAGGTCGACCCGCCAGCTATCGGGTCACTCCCCTCCCAGCTCCGCCAGCACGGCTTTGGTGTGCTCGCCGAGCTTCGGGGCGGGGCGGCTCGCGGGGCGGCCGAGGGCCGGGGTCAGGGGGCCGACCCCGAGGACCTCGGCGCCGCCGGGCAGCGGCAGGCGGCCGATCAGGCCGGGAGCGACCAGCAGCGGCTCCTCGAGGGCCTCGTCGAGGGTGTGCACGGCGGCGACTGGAAGGCCATGCTCTGCGGCGGCCCCGAGCCACTCGTCCCGGGGGTGCTTCGCGAGCACGGCCTCCACCTCGGCGGCGGCCTCCTCGCCGGCGGGGCCGAACGCGAAGCCGGCGCCGGCCAGGTCGGGGCGCTCGATCAGGTCGCAGAAGCCGAGCCAGAACTTGGGCTCGAGGCAGGCGACGGTGACCCGGCCGCCGTCGCCGCTGCGGTAGGTGCGGTAACAGGGGCAGGCGCCGCCGAGCAGGGTGCCGACCACCCGCTCGCGGTCGAGGGCGGCTTCGGCCAGGCTCCAGGCGAGGAAGGGCAGGGGCCCGGCGGCGAGCGGCTGGTCGATGACCGCGCCTTTCCCGGTGCGCTCGCGGGCAAGGAGGGCGGCGAGCACCGCCGAGGCGGCGAGCAGGCCTGCACCGACGTCGGCAACCTGGATCGGCGGTACGCCCCCCGAGAGGTCGACCAGGCCCGCGAGCCCGGCCAGGTTGAGGTCGTGGGCGACCGGGCTCGCGGCGGAGGGGCCGAATGACGACAGCGAGCACCAGACCAGGCGCGGGTTGGCGGCGGTGACAGCAGCGGGTCCGATCCCCCAGCGGTCGAGGGTGCCGGGGCGGAAGCTCTCCACCAGCAGGTCGGTGCGGGCGGCCATCCGGCGCAGCCGTTCGGCGTCGGCGGGAACGGCGAGGTCGAGGGACACCGACTCGGCGCCGGCGTAGAGGGCGGCGAAGCCGATCCCGATCCCGTCGACCAGCGGCGGCACGGCGCGCATCGGATCGCCGCCCGAGGGGTCCTCGACTTTGACCACCCGCGCCCCGAGATCCATCAACCGGCGCGCGAGCACCGCTCCCGGCAGCATCCGCGACAGGTCGAGAACCACCACCCCATCCAGCGGGCAGGCAGCATCAGCCTTCATCTCGTCTCCTCGTCGTCTGGCGGTCGCGCTCGACCCGAGCCGCGTCGCGGGTCACCTCGAACCCGCCACCAAGGCACCGAGACACCAAGACATCGCACCGAAGGCGGCCGGAGCTGACGTCCCGGCGTCTGCCCGGGGGCAGCAGCTCCCGAGAGGACAGGGGGCGCGCTGTGCACGGCGGGACCGTCGGCCTCCGGCTCCGCCGGGCGGAGACGGCCGGGCTCGGATCGGGTTGATCCCGGGTACGCCTGCACGGAGGGCATCACGAAGGACCTCTTGGTGTCGTGGTGCCTTGGTGGTGGATCGCCTTCGCGTCCGGCTCGTAGAGCGCGGCGAGGGCGGTGGCGTGCCTGGCGGCGACGACCCGCCGTTTGAGCTTCTGGGTCACGGTGAGCTCGCCGCCCTCGACCGTGAAGTCGGGCTCGACCGCCCGGAAGGCCCTGATGCGCTCGAAGCGGGCGAGGCCGGAGTTGACCTCGTCGACCTGGTCCTGGAGATGGGCGAGCAGTCTCGGGTCGTCGAGGGCAGCCGCGGCCAGGGCCGGGTCGACCGCGGCGAGCTCGCTGCGGTCGAGGGTCAGCACCGCCACCAGGTAGGGCCGGCGGTCGCCCCACACCATGCAGTTGGAGATCCCGGGGCGGGCGCGCAGGCGTCGTTCGATGCGCTGCGGCGCGATGTTCTTGCCGCCGGCGGTGACGATGATCTCCTTCTTGCGGTCGGTGATCCAGACGAAACCGTCGTCGTCGACGCGGCCGATGTCGCCGGTGGCGTACCAGCCGTCCGCGCCGAGCACCCCGGCGGTCGCGGCGGGATCTCGCCAGTAGCCGGAGAAGACGGTCGGGCCCCGGACCAGGAGCTCGCCGTCGTCGGCGAGGCGGAGCTCGACCCCGGGCAGCGGCCGGCCCACCGACCCGAAGCGGAAGGCCTCGGGGGTGTTGAGGGTGGCCGGCGCCGAGGTCTCGGTCGCGCCCCAGCCCTCGAGCACGAGGATGCCGGCGGCGTGGAAGAAACGGGCGATCTCGCCGTCGAGGGGTGCCCCGCCAGAGACGAAGAGCCGGATCCGGCCGCCGAGAGCGGCGCGCAGCTTCCGCAGCACCAGCAGGTCGGCCGCGGCGTGAGA
Organism: uncultured Acidobacteriota bacterium; assembly: GCA_963714745.1. Taxonomy (GTDB): domain Bacteria; phylum Acidobacteriota; class Thermoanaerobaculia; order Thermoanaerobaculales; family Sulfomarinibacteraceae; genus CAVQPK01. The sequence goes on along the minus strand of CAVQPK010000002.1, from coordinate 308,777 downwards.
CAGGCGGAGACCGGTCGGGATCGGCCGTCCGTCCTCCAGGCATCGGCTCCGGGCGAGCCCGCGGCCGACCGCCCACTCGAACAGCCTCCGGCGTATCGGGGAGGACGCGGCGACCCGGGCCATGATCCGTCCGTGGATCTTCTCGAAGACCCTCGGTACCGCGAACGCCAGGTTGGGGCGCACCACGCGGAAGTCCTCGGCGATGGTCGCGAGGCCGCGGGCGTAGGCGATGGTGCGGCCCAGCACCAGCGGCAGGAAGTGGCCGCCGAAGCGCTCGAGCACGTGCGCGAGCGGGAGAAAGCTCAGGTTGACGTCGAGTGCGCGGGTGTCGGGTACCGCCTCGAGCGCGGCAGCCAGGACTGAAAGCGCATTCCCGTGGGTGAGCACCGCTCCCTTGGGCAGGCCGGTGGTGCCCGAGGTGTACATGATCGCGAGCGGTGTGTCGCGGTTCGCGGCCAGCCCGGGCAGACCCCGGCGCGAGTCGACTCCTCGGGCCTCGAGCTCGGCGAGGCCGAGGCAGCCCTCCGGCGTCGGGTCGGTGAGGGCGACGACGTGGCGCAGCCCCGCCAGACGTTCGCGCACCTCGGCGAGCTTCGAGGCCTGCTCGGCGTCCTCGACGAACGCCACCCGGGCGCCACCGTGCGCGATCGGGTGGGCGGTGTCGGCGGGCGGCAGGTTGGGGTAGACCGAGACCACCACCGCGCCGGCGGCGAGGGCGCCGAGATCGGCCAGCGCCCACTCGGGCCGGGTCGAGGCGACGATCGCGACCCGGTCGCCCGGCCTGACCCCGAGGTCGGCGAGCCCGAGCGCGATCCGGCGCACCCGGTGCCCGAGCTCGCCCCAGCCGGTGGTCCGCCACTCGCCGCCGGCGAAGAAGCGCTGTACCGTCCGCTCCGGCCGGCGCTCTGACCACTCGAGGATTGGCGCCAGCAGGTTGGGTGCCGCGGCGAGCCGGCGTGCGTCGGCTGCGGTCAGCTCACCGTTCATGGAACCGGGTCCCGGTGCGGGCGGCCTCGGCCAGCCGCGGGGCCGGCCGGAAACGCTCGCCGTGGCGCTCGGCGAGCGCCTCCAGCCGGGCGACGACGCGGTCGGCGCCGACCGCGTCGACATGGGCGAGCGGTCCGCCGCGGAACGGCGGGAAGCCGAGCCCGAGGACCGCGCCGAGGTCGGCGTCCCGGGCGGAGCCGACCACGCCATCGGTGAGGCAGTGCACCGCCTCATTGACCATCAGGAGCGCCAGCCGGTCCTGGATCACCGCCGCCGGCGGGCTGCGACGGGGGGCGCCGCCGAGCAGCCGGTAGATCTCGGGGTTCGGCTGCTTGCGCCCCTTCTTCGGGTAGCCGTAGAAGCCGCGACGGTTCTTGCGGCCTTGGAAGCCCGCCGCGTGCAGCGTCGGCAGCGCGGACGAGGCGCCGAGCCCACGCTCGGCGAAGGCCCGCCCGAGGTCGACGGCCACGTGCGCCGCGACGTCGATCCCGACCTCGTCGATCAGCGCCACCGGCCCGACCGGGAAACCGAAGTCCTTCATCGCCCGGTCCACGTCCTCGATCCGCGCGCCCTCCTCGATCAGCACCACCGCCTCGTTGAGGTAAGGGGCGAGGATCCGGGTGGTGTAGAAACCCGGCCCGTCCGCGACCACGATCGGGGTCTTGCCCTGGGCGCGGCCGAAGGCGTGGGCGGTGGCGGTGGCCCACGGCGCGGTCACCGGGGTGACCACGATCTCGAGCAGCGGCATCTTCGGCACCGGCGAGAAGTAGTGCATGCCGAGCACGCGCTCGGGGTGCTGCGCGCCGGAGGCGATCTGGGAAATGGGCAGCGCCGAGGTGTTGGACGCGAAGACCGTCTCCGGTGCAACCAGCGCCTCGACCTCGGCGAGCACCCTGCGCTTGAGCTCGAGGTCCTCGAACACCGCCTCGATCACCAGGTCGGCGCCAGCAACGGCGTCGGCGTCGGTGGTGAGCTGGAGCCGCGACCGGCGGCGCTCGGCCTCGACCGAGCGGATCGCCCCCGAGCGCACCTGCTTGGCGAGGCCCTCGTCCACGGACCGCGCGCAGCGTCCGAGCACCTCGTCGGAGAGGTCCCGGACCACCACCGCGGTGAGGCCGAGGGAGACCGAGGCCACCCCGGCGCCCATGAAGCCGCCGCCGAGCACGGCCAGGCGCCGCACCGCCCGCGGCTCGACCTCGCCCCACGGCTTCTTGGCCGCGTTCATGGCGTGGAAGAGCCACACCAGCGCCCGGCTCTCGGGGCTCGCGACCAGGCGTCCGAAGTGCTCCGACTCCCGGGCCAGGCCGGCGGCTCGGCCGCGGGCGAGGCCGGTCGCAACGCAGTCCAGGATCGCCGGCGGGGCCGGGTAGAGACCTCTGGTCTGGCGCTCGACCCGGGCGCGCGCCTGGCGCAGCACCAGGGCGCGGCCCGGCCAGCCGCCGGCCAACCGTTCCGCCAGCGGCCGCGTGACGACGCGCGGGCGGACGCTGCCGGCCGCGAGCCCGACCGCCGCAAGGGCCGCGGTCTCGACCAGCCCGCCGGGGGTGGTCAGGGCGTCGACCAGGCCGAGCCGGTAGGCCTTGCGGGCGCGCAGCCGCGACCCGGTCAGGAGCAGGGGCAGGGCCCGCGTCAGTCCGACCCGCTCGACCAGGCGCTGGGTCCCGCCGCCGGCGGGCAGCAGCCCGAGCTGCACCTCGGGCAGGCCGAGCACCGTCGCCGGGTCGTCGGTGGCGAGGATGAACCGGCACGCGAGCGCGACCTCGAGCCCGCCACCGAGGGCGGCGCCGTGGACCGCGGCGACCACCGGTTTGGGCGAGCGCGCGATCCTCTCCAGCAGCGCATTGCCGTCGCGGCTCAGCGCCGATGCCGCCGCTGCGTCGAGCCCCTCGAGCACGTCGAGGTCGGCGCCGGCGATGAAGCCCGACGGCTTGGCCGAGGTGACCACGAACGCGACCACCTCCGGGTCGTCGAGCAGGGGTCCGACCGCCGCCTCGAACTCCTCGAGCAGGGCAGGGGACAGGGTGTTCACCGGGCGCCCGGGCTGGTCGAGGGTCACCACTGCGACCCCGTCGGGCCGCCGTGTCACCGAGATCGTGGCTGGCTGGCTCATGGTCACACCCTCTCCAGCACCAGGCCGATGCCGATCGCGCCCGCGGCGCAGGCTGCGATCAGCGCGTGGCGGCCGCCTTCCGCCTGCAGGCGGTGGGCCGCGGTGGTGATCAGGCGGGCGCCGGTGGCGCCGAACGGGTGGCCGACCGACAGCGAGCCGCCCCAGGCGTTGAGCCGGGCGGGGTCGATCGCGCCGAGCGCATGCTCGCGGCCGAGGCGCTCACGGCAGAACTGCGGGTCCTCGAGCAGCTTGAGCACTGCCAGCACCTGGGCCGCAAAGGCCTCGTGGAGCTCCACCACCTCGATCTGGTCGAGCTCGAGCCCGGCGGCCTCGAGCGCGCGGGGCGCGGTCAGCGCCGGACCGAGCAGCAGCTCCTCGAGCGGGTCGAGGGCGGCCACCGACGACGCCGTGAAGGCCGCGATCGGCTCGAGCCCGAGCCGCTCGGCGGCCGACTCGGAGGCCAGCAGCACCGCCGCGGCGCCGTCGGTGAGGTAGGAGCTGTTGCCCGCGGTCAGGGTGCCGAACCGGCGGTCGAAGGCGGGCCGGAGCTTCGCCAGGCTCTCGGGAGTGGAGTCGCCGCGGATTCCGTTGTCGGTCCGGACCACGCGGTAGCGGGGCGGCGGGAAGACCGGCGCGACCTGACGCGCCAGGTGCCCGGCCTCGGTCGCCGCCGCGGCGCGGCGGTGGGACTCGGCGGCGTATGAGTCCTGGGCCTCGCGGGTGATGCCGAGCCGCTTGGCCAGGCGCTCGCCGTTTTGACCCATGACCTCGCCGGTGGAGAACTCGGCCAGCGCCACCGGCTCCGGCAGCAGGTCGGAGGGCCTCAAGCCCTTCGCGAGACCGAGCCAGCCGCCGAGCCCGCGCACCCGCTGCGACGCGATCAGCCGCTTGCGCATCGGGCGCCGGAAGCGGATCGGGGCGTCGGAGAGGGTCTCGGCGCCGGCGGCGATCGCGACCTCGGCGGCGCCGGTTTCGATCGCCCGGGCGGCGTCGAGGAAGGCCTGCAGCGAGGACACGCAAGCGACCGTCACGGTGTGGGCCGGGCAGGTCTCGGGCAGTCCGCTTGAGAGCACCACCTCGCGGCCGAGATTCGAGGTCCGGGGGTCCGCGATCACGGTGCCCATCACCAGCAGCTCGACGATCGTGGGGTCGATCCGGGTGCGCTGGACGAGCGCCGCGACCGCCATCCGGCCGAGGTCGTAGGCGGTGAGCTCCGCGAAGTCCGTACCCGAGCGGCAGAACGGGGTGCGGCAGCCGTCGACGACGACCACACGGCGGCGAGTTTCGGGCATGGGTCGCCTCCCTCGAGCGTTGGAACGGGTCGGCGACCATTGTAGTCCGCGCCCGAGCGGCGCGGGCGGCAGGAGGTGTCTGCGGTGCGCTACTGGCTGTTCAAGACCGAGCCGGGGACCTACTCGTGGGATGACCTGGTGCGCGACGGGCGGACCTCGTGGGAAGGCGTCCGCAACTACCAGGCTCGCAATCTCCTCCGGGACGAGGTTCACGAGGGCGACCTGGTGCTGTTCTACCACTCGAGCGCCAGCCCTCAGGTGGTGGCCGGCGTCGCCCGCGTCGTCCGGGGCCCGTACCCCGACCACTTCGCCTGGAACCCTTCGAGCCCTTACCACGACCCCAAGGCGAGCCCCGACAACCCGACCTGGGTGATGGTGGACGTCGCCCCGGTGTCGGCGATCGAGCCGCCGATCACCCGCGAGGAGCTCAAGGCCCTGCCCGCCCTCGACGGCATGGAGCTGCTGCGCCGCGGCAGCCGGCTCTCGATCCAGCCGGTGACGCCGGCCGAGTGGGCCACGGTGCTCGCGCTGCGCGGGATCGAGCCGGGGGCGGGGTGAGCGCGGGGCGGGACGAGCCGGACCGGACCTCAGTGCGGGCCGCGCCCGCAACCCAACCCGTCGGGAGGTCGAAGCGCCCAACGCCGTATCGAGGTGCGTGAGAGTCCGGGATTCGGGCGGTGGGGCGCGGGTCCGGGATTTGGCGCCCAGTGGGGCTTGTAGCTCGCCCCGATCAGCCTGCTCCCCCGGCCGCCCCCGCCGTGTGGACGCGATGGCGTGTCTCCGAGTCCAGGCGACCCCGGCAGGGCCCCTCCCCCGGGCACGGGCCCGGACCCCAGAGTGTGACGGCGGTCGCGGTGACGGAGGAGATTCTTCGACTCCGCGGACCCGGGCGCCTCAATCGCCGGCGTCGTAGAACAGCACCAGCAGGCCCTCGCAGGAGGCCGCGCCCTCGTGGCATTCGTCCACCAGCTGCGCGACCGTGAGGCTGCGTTCGAACGAGAAGCAGAAGAGCTCGTTGTCGTTGATGAGGACCATGACCGCCAGCTCGGGCTCACGATCGAGCAGAGGAGCCCACCGGACCCCGAGCCGGGTCTGGCGGAACGATCGGGTCCCGGGACCGTCGTGGGAATCGTCGGTGATCCTGACGATGTCGCCGGTCGGGACCCGGATCGGATCGCCGACCAGGATCACCGACCGGGGGAGGCGGAGCCGCCCCGGTTTGGGCTCGGCCTCGGGGGACGTGCGCCGCGACATCGTCCAGCCCTCGATCGGAGAGGTGTCGGCATACCGCCAGTCCTGCCAGATCTCCACCGGTTGACCGTGGTTCTCCCACTCCACCGGCGGCTGGAACCCGCCCTCGTGTTCCTCGAAGACGATGGACTCCCGGACGAGCTCGGGGTGGATCGCGACCATCCCCCGGAGGGACCGGCCGCTCGCCAGGTCGATCTCCACCTGCCAGGCGGCCGGCGGGCAGCCCGGGCAGTCGCCATCTGCCGGCGGCGCCGGGAGCAGCAGGGCCACCAGCGGCCAGGGGAGGAGGAGCAGAGCTCGACGCATGGGGAGCAACCCGAGCCGCGTGAGTCTGTGGTGATGAACGCGTGCCGTCATGCCCACCCCTGTGCCCTCATGCATCAATGTGCCCCGTGAGTGTGGCGTGAGCGGGGCGGTGCCGGGGCAACTCCCGAGCGACGACGGGACCGGCGCACAAGCCACGCACTCGGTGGCGGGTTCGTGCCGTCGACCCGGATGCTGGCCGTCGCTGTCGACACCAACGACGACGTCGCCAGTCCGCCCAGCTGCCAGACCATGAAGGGGGGATTGCCGGCGCGACCTGCTTGGTCGTGCAGCACGTCTGTGTGTGCGTGGCCACGATGATCAACAACATGTATGGCGGAAATGCGGACGACAACTGCAAGTTCGAAGGGGGGAGCCCGAGCCGGGACAGCTGCCGGGGTTCCGACGGCTGCTGCACGTACGTGTCGAACAGCGAGAGCGTCGAGTGCCCGCCGGCGCCCGGGCAGCGGAGGTGAGCGTCCGACCCTGATGGTCGTGCGCGGTCCCGGGCCGCGACCTATACTCGCTCCATGAAGACCTCGATGCGGACCGTTGCAGCGGCCGTCGCCGTCGCGGCAGCCGTTGTCGCATGGTCCGGGGAGGATGCCATGCGCGTGAGCTCGCCGGCCTTCGCCGACGGTGAGCCGATCCCGGTCCGGTATACGGCCGACGGCGAGGACCTCTCGCCACCGCTCGCGATCGCCGGACTGCCTCCGGGCGTCGAGTCGCTGGCGCTGATCTGCGACGATCCCGACGCACCTTCCGGCACCTGGGTGCACTGGGTGGTGTGGAACCTCCCGCCCGACACCGGGCTGGTCGCCGAGGGCGAGCTGCCCGCGGGCTCGGTCGAGGGACGGAACTCGTGGGGCCGGACAGACTACGGCGGCCCGTCACCGCCTTCAGGGACCCACCGCTACTTCTTCAAGGTCTTCGCCCTCGACCGGGTGCTGGAGCTGCCCGGAACCACCGACGCCGCGCGGCTCGAGCGGGCGATGCGCGGCCACGTGGTGGCGTCCGCCGAGCTGATGGGCACCTACGCCCGGCGCCGGCGGTGAGCGACGACCCGGCTGTGCGCGCCGCCGAGGCGGCCGGCATCCCGGCCGCCCGACGCCATCTCTTCCTGTGCTGCGACCAGTCGGTTCCCAAGTGCTGCGAGCGTGAGGCTTCGCTGGCGTCCTGGGAGTACCTCAAGCGGCGGCTCAAGGAGCTGGGGCTGTCGGAGGCGGGCGGGGTGGCGCGGACCAAGGCCAACTGCCTGCGGGTCTGCCTCGACGGCCCGGTGGCGGTGGTCTACCCGGAAGGGGTCTGGTACCGGAAGATGTCGCCGGAGAACCTCGAACGGGTCATCCAGGAGCACCTCATCGGGGGCCGGCCGGTGATCGAGCTGGCCCTGCTCTGCCGGCCGCTGGGCGGGTGACGCGGGCCGGCCCGGGCACCTCGATTCACCGGCCGGGCCCCGACTGGTAGCTCCACCGCAGGACCCTCGGGCGGCCGAGCCGCATGTCCACCTCGGCGGTGAGGCTCATGCGCCAGTCGTTGACGCGGCCGGTCGCGACCACTCTCCGCCGATCGTTGTGGAGGATCGACACCGAGCTCTCGATCTGACCGCCGCCCAGGTCCTGCGGCGCCAGACCCCGGAAGAACCGGTCGTCGTCGAGGCGTGCGAGGGTCTCGGCCAGCGCCGCGTCGGCGAGGGATCCGGTCACCACCTGCCGCTCCTCCAGCCGCACGCCGGCGACGCGGTTCTGGATCAGCTGCGCGACCAGGAGCACCGCCATCGTCACCACCAGCAGCGCAGCCATGGCGAGCAGCATCGAGCTGCCGTTCTCCCGCCGGGTCACCACGATCCGGCTCCTCCTGCCCTCAGGGCGAGCACCAGGGTCTCTCGGCGGACCGTCATCTCGGTCTGCCGCGTCGGGTCGGCGACACCTCCGGCGGTCGCCGGGTCGCGGCGGCCGGCGAGCCGCATCTCCAGCTCCACGACCCTCGATCCCGCGGCCCGCCAGCGCCACCCGAGGAGCTCGCGGAGCAGCACCCGCCGGTCGATCTCGGAGCCGTCCGCGGCGACCACGCGCCGCACCAGACTGCCGCTGTCCTGCCGGTAGACCACGGACCCGCCGTCGACGAGGGTGAGCACGAGCTCGCCGTCCGACCACAGCCCGATCCCCCCCTGCATCGAGCGCGCCGAGTGCACATCCTTCCGGATCCAGGAGCGGGCGACCGCCGTGCCCGGGTCGGTCATCGACCGGGCCGACGCCTCGAACACCCTCACCGCCTGAACGATCAGCGAGGCGGCGGCGAGCGATGCCACCGACATCAACGCCAGCGACACCATCAGCTCGACCAGTGTGGTGCCGCGCTGGCTCACGGCCGCCACACCCGCGTCACCAGCACCCGCGACGCCTCCCCGTGAGCGACCGAGCACCGGGCGCTCAGGGTGACGTCGTAGAGCCCCTGGACCTCTCCGCGCTCGACCAGGGCCGTGACGGTCAGGTCGGGGAAGCGGTCGGAAGGTCCCGAGGCCGCCACGATGCCGGACTCCAGGGGCACCAGACCGGCGCGGAGCATCTCGGCTGCGGCCTCGAGCTCCCGGAGCAGCTCCGAGCCGGCCTGGACCCTGGTCGACGATCGCACCATCGAGTTGAGGAACGCGGTGCCGACCAGGATCGAGACCCCGATCAGGGCCAGCGCGACCACGCTCTCGAGCAGGGAGAACCCGCGCTCCTGAAGGGTCCGCCGTGACGACCCGGTCATCGCGCGGCAGCCGGTCGAGGTTCGGTCACGATGGTCACCCGATCCTCGCGGGGATCGCCGCCGTCGAGCACCAGCAGTGATCCGGCGAGCGTCGCGGGCCCGGGACATCCCGTGAGGTCGAGCGAGCCGGTCGTGAGATAGAGCTCCCCCGGCACGCGGTGCCGGACCAGCCAGCTGAGCAGCCCGCTGCTGCCGACCTCCGGGTCGCCGCGGCCGACCGGACGCCAGGGTGCGAGCCCGGCGACGGGCTGGCACAGGAGCGCGCCGTCCCGGAGCAGCCGAAAGCCGAGCCTCTCCCCGGGGGGCGGCGAACCGCGGCGGACCACGGTCACTCGAACCCGCCCGCGCGGCGACAGCTCGGCCGCGCTGAGCGCGGTGGATCCGGTCGACTCCCGCGCCGCACGGAGCTCGTCCAGCTCGGCCGCCGACGTCCTCTCCATCCGCTGGATCCAGCGCGCGCGCTCCGCGCCCGTGCACGGCCGCTTCACGAGCGGGTCGTCCCCCGAGCAGAGGTAGTTCACCGGGATCGTCCGGCCCGCCGCGGCTCCCCCCGCGGAGACCCCCACCACCTGTCCGCTCCGGTCCAGCACCGGGCCGCCGCGGTCCTGGTGGGGGCGGACGCCGTCGACCAGCAGGTAGCTGATGCCCATCTGGTCGAACACCGGCTGCGCGACGATGCCCTGGGTCACAGCGAGCTCGCGGCCGATCGACGTCTGGCAGGTGACGACCGGGTCGCCCAGCTCGAGCCGGGTCGCGTCGCCGAGCTCGAGCGGCGCGACCTGCGCGCCGGGGACGTGGATCATGGCGAGATCGAGCCGGCCATCCAGCCGCTCCACCGTCCCGACGAGGGTGCGGCCCCCCGCGAGCAGGACCTCGACCTCAGCCCCGCCGACGCAGGGCGGTTCGAGCGATGCGAGCAGCCGCTCGCGCTCGACGAAGAAGCCGAGCCCCGACGAGCCACGGCAGCTCACCCGGGCGCTGGAGGCGACCGCCGCGAACGCGATCTCGCGCACCGAGACTCGGTCGCCCGAGGACTCCCGCCGGGGGACCGCGTCGAGCGATTGCTCCCGACCGCCACCGCGCCACGGGCCGGCCAGGACCAGCACGACCACGATGACCAGGCCGGAGATCGCGAGCGTGACGGCCGTCGGCAGCGAGTGGGCCGCCCGCCTGATCCGCGCCGCCAGCAGGTCAGTGGCGAGCACGAATCGGCTGACGGCCTCGGGTTGACGCGGCCGACGCGCGGGGACCAGCCGGGCCTGGATTCCGTGCCGCCTGAGGATCGCGACCATGCCCCGCGCGAGGACACTGCTGCGGGCGTGCGCCACGACCCCGGGGGCGGCGAGCAGCCTGCTCTTGACCCGGGCGAACCCGGGCGCTTCACCTCCGAGCTCGTCGATCGCCCGGGCGGCGAGGTACGCCGCCCGGGAATCCTCGACATGCGCCTCGACGACCACGTCGGCGAACAGGGACGCGCCGCAGCCCGGGCAGGTGGCCGTGTCGCCCGGGATCGCGCAGCCACACCTGAAACACCGCGTTCCCGGGGCGGTCTCCACCCTGTCTGCCTCCCGTATCCGCGAGTATATCGGAGCAGGCGTGCTGCGGCCGGAGGTGTCAGGGTGGAGGGATCGGGCCGGGCGCGCCGATGATGACCGCTGCGGTCAGTGGGGACCGGGATCGACTCGCCCCCCGGTGCGGCCGGTCGGGCGGCGGCTGGTGTGGGTCAGATGGTGGTGATCACCGTCTTGCCGAGCCAGATCAGGCCGGCGAGCAGCAGCAGCGGGACCAGCAGCACCAGCCCGAAGCCCAGCACCACCGGGCCGACCACCGCGAGCGCGATGGCGCCGCCCACGACCAGGACCAGCACCTTGACGGCGGCGAGCCCGATCCAGACCGGGATCAGGGCGATCTTGAAGACCACCTTGACCAGGCCGACGACCAGCGCCACGAGGCCGAAGACCACGGCGCCGACCGCCACCAGCGCCACCAGACCGAGCAGCTCGAACATGGCAACCTCCTGCCCTCAATACGCGTTCCGCCCCTTGCGGGTTCTCGGGAGGATCAGGGCCGCGGAGACCGGAGGCAGAGAGTCCCCACCCGCCCATTGTGAACCGCGAAGACGCGAAGAGCGCCAAGGAACATCGAAGAGAAGACCAGAATGTCGAAAGGTTCCGGTCTGATGTCCTACCGCCGCATGATGGAGTCGAGGATCATCATGAAGGCGGCCTGCTGCTCGGGCTCGGCCTTCTCGATCACCGCCAGGCATCCGGTGTCGTCGAAGGTCTCGTGGAGGCGATCGGCGGGGTGCGACGACGAGATGATGACGCGCTTCGGGTTGACGCCGGCCGCGAGCGCCTCGGCGAGCACCTCCCGCCCGTCCATCTCCGGCATCTCCCAGTCGACCAGGAGCACGTGCACGTCGGGGCCCAGCATGGCGACCGCGTCGATCGGGTCGACATAGGTCTCCACGGCCGCGCGCTCGCCGTAGCGGTCCTCGAACAGTCTCCGCCAGACAGCGCACTGGACCGGGGAGTCGTCGACGATCACCACCCGGCGGGTCTCGCTCATCCCGCCAGAGCATACCATTGAGGGGTCGGCGGGCCATGGCGTCGGCTGACGGCGCCTCGACCGCGAGAGACCTGGGGGGCCCGTCGCCCGCACAGCCCTACGATGCCCTTCGCGCATGACGGACCGAGCAGGCAGGCCTGGTTCTTGGGCGTGCTCGGCGCGTTACCGCGATGCGAGACGTTCGGAAAGCCCCCGGGCGGCGGTGCGGACGGCCTCCTCGGCCTTCTTGCCGACGTTGAGGGCGGTGTACTCGACCCGGTCGCTCCACCCAGGGGCGGCCGGCGCGCAGGTCCGAGTGTCGAGCGCGGTCACCGCGAGGCGGGCCTGATAGGCATCCTCGTAGCGGCCCATGTACTGGAGCGGACGCACGGCCAGGACCTCGGCGCGAACCATCACCACTGCCCGCGCCTCGCCGCCGAGGGCCGCGCAGAGGGCGTCCGGGTCGGGCTCGCCCGACAGCAGCCGGGCCGCGGCCGGAACCCCGTACGGGTCGACCAGCTCGACGCCGGCCGCGGCAAGGCGCGATTCGAGCGCCCTGGCGGCCTCGCCGGCGAGCAGCGGCTCGCCGACGGCGACCACGGCGACTCCGGTCGGCAGCGGCGGGGCGACGGGCTCGGCCCGGGAGCCGGAGGCAGGGGTCAGGGCCGCGGCGCCCTCGCGAGCCGGCGACGTGGATCGGCGGGCGTCCACCGACCGGGCCGGAGGCGGCTCGAGCGCGGTGGCGCCGGCCGGAACGGCGGGGCCGGACTCCCTCTCGCCGCCGGAGTCGCTGCCGGGCCCGGCTGCGGGCTCGTCCGGCGTGACCGAGGTCGTCCCGGCCGCCACCTCGCCGCCCCCAGACTGGGGCCCGTGGGCCATCGGCGCCTCCGCGCCCGCGGGCGCCCCGGGCAGGCGAGCCGCCGCCTGCGGCGACGAGCGGTCCCCTCCCAGGAAGCGGTCGAAGAGGCCGTAGTGCCAGCCCAGCCCGGCTGCCGCGAGCACGCCGAGCAGGCACATGACCAGGATCGCCACCACCGCCACCGTGTCCCGGCGCTGAGGGCTCGCTGCGGCCGGAGGCATCGGGGCAGGCTCGGCGGTCGGCTGTCCGGTCCCTGCGATCGCTGCTGCAGTCCCTGCGGGCGGAGAAGGCGGCGTTGCACCGGCGGCCGGAGTGGCGACGGTGCGCCCGGACTCGACCGCCAGCTCGGCGCTCGAGGCCTGAACCGTGGGCCGGGTGTTGAGCTCGCGTGCCGACGTGGCGGCGCCGTCGGCGTGGGGCTGTCGCACCGAGGCCGCCAGCGCAGCGAGGCCGGACGCCGGCTCGCCGTGCGCCTTCAGCCAGCCCTCCAGGTCGTCGATCAGCGCGTGACAGTCGGCGTAGCGGGCGTCGCGGTCCTTGGCGATCATGCGGGACAGAACGCCGCGCAGGGTCTGGTCGACCTCGGGCCGCAGGGCGCCGACGTCCGGGGGCTCGACCTCGAGGATCTGCTTGAGCAGGGCCAACGGGCTGTCGGCCTTGAACGGCGCACGGCCCGCCAGCGCCTCGTAGAACGTGATGCCGAGGGAGTAGATGTCGGTGCGGTGGTCGACCTCGGCGTCGAGGCACTGCTCGGGTGAGAGGTAGCCGGGCGTGCCCATGAACATCCCGGTCGCGGTCAGCCGGGAGGCTGACTCGGCGAGCAGTGCGAGGCCGAAGTCCGCGATCTTGACCAGCCCGCGCTCGTCGAGCATCAGGTTGGCGGGCTTGATGTCGCGGTGGATGACGCCCTGGTCGTGGGCGGCGGCGAGGCCCACCGCCGCCTGCAGGACCAGCCGTACCGCCTCGGCCACCGGGAGCTGACCGCGTTCCCGCATCACCCGCTGGAGGCTGGCGCCGGTGACGTACTCCATCGCAAAGTAGTGGCGGCCGGCATCCTCGCTGATGGTGTAGATCTGGACGATGTTCGGGTGGTTGAGCCGGGCCGCGCTCTGGGCTTCGCGCTCGAACCGCTGGACCGCGGTCGGGTCCTCGGCGAGGTGGTCGCCCAGCACCTTCAGCGCGACGAAGCGATTCAGCGACTCCTCGTGCGCCTTGTAGACCACGCCCATTCCGCCGCGGCCGAGCTCGGCGACGATCCGGTAGTGACCGATCCGTTCGATCATCTGACTGCCTCCGGAGACGTCGCTATCGTACCTGACCGCCGGTCGGCGGGGAATCACCTCAGGCGCGGGCTGCGCCCGCACACCATGTGACCGGTGAGCGGCCGCGGTCGCTTCCGTCCGTGGAGAGGCGTCAGTCCGGGGCCGGGCAGCGCGCGACGGGCGGTCGGCCCGGGACCGGTTCGTGTCGCCGTTCCGGCCCCGACGCCCTTGACCGCGCAGCCTCCTCGAACCGCGACGACGCGAAGGTCGCGAAGCGAGGGCAGGAAGGTGGTGGTGAGAAGCTCAGGTCCGAGGGGTCGGCCCTGCTGTCACCGAGCCGAGCTCGACCGAGTCGTCGAGGTGGCACCAGGCTCTCCGGACTTCACCACTTTCGTCTTTTCTTCGTGATCTCTCGGCGCTCTTCGAGTCCTCGCGGTTCAAGCGTCTGGGAGGGCGGCCTCTCTGTCCTCTCCGCGCCTCCGCGGTTTCCCCCGCCGCCTTCCCAACGCTTCGCAACCGCGATCCGTAAGAGGGAGTGACAGACAGGAACGGACCTCCTTCCTTCCCCTCTCCCGCCGCCCGGCCGCCACCCGGGCGGCGGACCTCTTTTCCGCGATATCCTGGCCGCCGGAGGACGGGATGCGGGTTGCGATCGCTCAGCTCGACCTCACCATCGGCGCATTCGACGCCAACCTGACGCGCATCCGCGAGGCGGTCCGCGTCGCACGCGAAGGCGAGGCGGAGCTGGTGGTGCTCTCCGAGCTCGCCACCATCGGCTACCCGCCCGGCGACCTGATCGAGCGCGACGAGGTGGTCGAGGCCAACCTGGCCCAGCTCGAGCGGATCGCCGCGCTCTCCGACGACCGGGTGGCGATTCTCGTCGGGTTCGTCGACCGCAACCCCGCGGCGGCCGGGAAGGGCCTGCTCAACGCGGCCGCCCTGTGCTCCGGGGGTCGGGTCATCGACCGCTATCACAAGGGGCTGCTGCCCACCTACGACGTGTTCGACGAAGCCCGCTACTTCCAGCCCGGCGGCGGCCCGGCAATCCCGCTGGTGCTGGGAGGGGTGCGGCTGGGCGTGACGGTGTGCGAGGACGTCTGGGTCGAACCACCCGCGGGCGGCCGCAGGCTCTACCTGCGCGATCCGGTGGCCGAGGCGGCGGCGGCCGGGGCGGACCTGTTGATCAACCTCTCGGCCTCTCCCTTCGAGCTCGGCAAGGCGCACGTGCGGCGCGAGATGATCGCGCGCGAGGCGGCCGAGCACCGGCGTCCCTTCATCTACGTCAACCAGGTCGGCGCCAACGACGAGCTGGTCTTCGACGGTCACTCGTTGGTGGTGGACGCCCAGGGCGGGGTCGTCGTGCGTGCGCGGGACTTCGCCGAGGATCTGGTGGTGGTGGACGTGCCGGTGGGCGCTACCGGAGGATGGTCGGCGCCGGTGCTGCGCGAGGTCGCGGGGTCCACCGAGGAGGAGGCCTACCGCGCGCTCGTGCTCGGCGTCCGCGACTATGTCCGGAAGACCGGCTTCGATCGTGCGGTGATCGGTCTCTCGGGAGGGATCGACTCGGCGCTGACCGCCGCGGTTGCGGCCGAGGCGCTGGGCTCCGACAAGGTCCTCGGGGTCGCCCTGCCGAGCCGCTACTCCAGCGCGGGCAGCCTGGCCGACGCCGAGGCACTCGCCCGCAACCTCGGTCTCGAGTACCGGGTGATCGCCATCGACGGGGCCTTCCAGGCGTTCCTCGACGGTCTCGAGCCGAGCTTCGCCGGCCGCGAGCCGGACGTGACCGAGGAGAATCTCCAGGCGCGCAGCCGCGGCGTCTTCCTCATGGCGCTCGCCAACAAGGAGCGCCGCCTGTTGCTCGCGACCGGGAACAAGTCCGAGCTCGCCGTGGGCTACTGCACCCTCTACGGCGACATGTGCGGCGCCCTGGCGGTGCTCGGCGACGTGCCCAAGACCCTGGTCTACCGGATCGCGCGCTGGGTCAACCGCGAGCGCGAGCTGATCCCTTCCTCGAGCATCTCCAAGCCCCCGAGCGCGGAGCTGAGACCGGAACAGACCGACCAGGACTCGCTGCCGCCCTACGAGCTGCTCGACCGGGTGATCGAGGCGTACGTCGAGCGTCGCCTGCCGCCGTCGGCGATCGCGGCGGAGGGGCTCGATCCTGCGGTGGTCGAGGCCGTGGTGCGGCTGATCGACGGCAGCGAGTACAAACGGCGACAGGCGGCGCCGACGATCAAGATCACCGGCAAGGCGTTCGGCAGCGGCCGCCGCTACCCGATCGTCGCCGATTACGTTTCGCTGCACCGGGGAGGGTGACTCAGCCGGTGAAGTCGGGGTCGCGCCGTCGCAGCCCGGCGATCGCGGCCCGGCACTCTTCGCGCAGGCGGTCGACGTCGTCCCGCGTGCAGCCGTGGGTCGGGATCGGGCTCCCGACGACGACCTCGATCGTGCCGGGCGCCGGGACCGCCCGTCCCTTGGGCAGGATCCGCCGGCTGCGGTTGACCGCCACCGGGAGCAACGGGACGCCGGCGTCGACCGCGAGGTGGAAGCCGCCCTTCTTGAACGGCAGCATGCCGTCGTCCGAGCACCGGGTGCCCTCGGCGAAGACCAGCACCCGGCGGCCGTTGCGCACCGACTGCACGGCGGCCGCCATCTGACGGCGGGCCCTCTCCGAGCGGGCCCGGTCGACCGCGATGAAACCCAGTCCGACCACCGCCCAGCCCCACAGCGGGATCATCGCCAGCTCGCGCTTGATCACGAAGTAGACCGGGTCGGGCAGGGCAAGGATCAGAGTCGGTCCGTCGAAGTGGCTGGAGTGGTTCGAGATCACGACGTAGGGTCGGTTCCGCGGAACCCGCTCGAGCCCGTCGACGGTGCATCCGACCGCCTCGAAGCCGAGCAGCATCCGGCACCACAGGGCCACCATCCGGTAGGAGACGTCGTGGCTTCCGGCCAGCGCCGTGGTGATGATCAGCGGCGCCAGCACCAGGGTCGCGAGCCCCAGGACCCCCACCGTCGTGACGAACCGCAGCAGGCGCACGCCAACACTCTACACGCCGGCGGGGAGCTCGGTGCTCCTCTCTGGCTGGTCAGACCCGTTCAGCCCCCGGGCGCAGCGGCGTGGCGGGCGGCGTCGTCGACTGCCGCCTCGAGCTCGTCGACCAGGGGATGAGCGCCGAGCCGTTCGCGGGCGGCGTCGAGCACGCTCCTGAAGTACCAGACCTGGCGCTCGGGGGGGGCGTTGAGCCGGTCCCAGATCGGGGTCGCGTCGTCTGCGGTCGCGAGGTCGGACAGCAGCGAGATGAGGTTGTGCAGAAGGTCCGCCACCTTGACCAGGACCGCCTCCTCGGGCATCGCCGCGATGCGCCGGACCTGCTCGCGCTTGCGGGTCTCCCAGGTGTCGCTGGCATCGAGGTGAGGTCGCTTGTTCTCGGTCACCGCGGCGACCAGCTGCAGGACCTCCGGGCCGGTCGCGGTCTGGATCGTGGTGGCGCCGTCCGGGTCCGGAACGTCCTCGAGGTAGTCGTGCAGAAAAGCCGCGGCCAGCACCTCGTCCCGGACTCCCAATCGGGCGAGGATCGCCGCGGTCCCGATCAGGTGGGTGATGTAGGGAACGCAGTCGGCCGGCAGCGGTGCGCCGATCTCGGCGCAGCAATTGCGTTGCTCGTCGCGTTTGCGGAACTGACGGTAGTGGCCACGGGCCGCGAGGCGGATCGCCGCCTCCACCAGCGGTGAGTACAACGGGCGTCTCCCGGCACGGTCCGGAGCTTCCGAGTCCATGGTCAGTCGCTCGATTGTAGCGCGAACGGACTCCGGCGTCGGCGACCTCGGTTCTGGACCGGAGGAATCGCCGTCGCTACCATGGTGGCGCGGTCGCGACCCGGCGCCCGCGGTGGGGGTGACCATGATCCGGCGTGTGCTCGGAGCTCTCGCAGTCCTGACCGTCCTCGCGGCGGCGCCGGCCGCGGCGCAGTTCGTGGCCCCCGGTACGACGCTGCCGGTCGTCGCCAACCTGGCCGGGCTGAACGGCACCTTCTGGCGCTCGGATGTGAGCGTGGTCAACGTCGGCGAGGCCGACACGAACGTGATCTTCCAGCTCTTCCCCGAGATCGCCGGAGGCCAACCTGCGTTCGCCGGGGCCACGGTCGGTCCGATCCTGATCCGTGCCGGCGAGCAGCTGACCCGGACCAACATCGTCCAGTCGATGTTCCAGCGGGTCAACGTCAAAGGTGCCCTGCGCATCTACTCGACCGATGGCGCACCGCTGGTGATCTCGTCGCGCACCTACACCAACGCCGCGTCGGGGACCTACGGTCAGGACGTCTCGAGCGTGCTGGTGGCCGCCCGCGCGTGGGTCGCGGGGATCGAGCACGACAGCCTCTATCGCAGCAACCTGGGCATCTTCTGGCAGTTCGAGGACCCGGTCGTGTTCGACGTCACCGTCTACCGGGCCGACGGCGCCGTGGCCGGCACGGGGAGCGTGAGCTTTCCCACTGCCGGTCTGATCCAGGTCCCGCTGAGCGCGTTCGGGATCGACCCGGTGGTCCAGCCCCTGCTCGACGGCTTCGTCCTGGTCACCTGCCGCGACTCTCAGGCGGCGTGGTACGGCTACGTCTCGAAGGTCGACCAGGCCACCGGCGACGCTGTCTTCCGGCCCGTGAGAGGCTACCAGTCCGACCTGTTCGGCAACCCGGGTTCGGCAGGCGCGGGAGACGACTGAGCCGCGAGGACGGCGCGACTCCAGATCAGCTCCGGCCGAGGAGGACGACGATGAGCACAGCACTCCGAATCGCGATCACGCTGATGTGCACGGTGGTGCTGACCGCTGGAGCGGCCGGCGCCCAGCAGGGTATGCCGGAGATGACGCCCGAGCAGGCGGCGATGATGGAGGCGTGGCAGAAGGCGATGACGCCGGGGGTGGAGCACGAGCAGATGGCGAAGATGGTCGGCGAGTTCACCCTCACCGTGAAGACCTGGATGGAGCCCGGCGGGCAGCCCGAGGTGAGCACCGGCACCGCCGTCCGGCGCATGATCATGGGCGGCCGCTACCTCGAGGAGGTCGTGCACGGGGAGGCCATGGGACAGCCCTTCGAGGGCAGTGGCCTGATGGGCTACGACAACGTGACCGGTCAGTGGTGGGGCACCTGGGTCGACACCATGTCGACCGGCCTGATGACCAGCACCGGTCAGTGGAACGAGGCCGAGGGCGTCGGGATCTACATCGGCGAGTCGAGCGACCCGATGACCGGCGCCAAGGCGAGGTCGAAGACCGTAGTGCGTCGGCTCGAGGACGGCGACGAGATCATGGAGATGTTCATGCTCACCGACGCCGGCGAGGTCAAGTCGATGGAGATCGACTACGACCGGAAGTAGGCGGCACTCCCAGGAGTGGCTCCCGGCATCCCGTTGAGACGCAGCGTGCCGACGCCCATACCAAGCGCGGAGGCAAGGAGCAAGGGGGCCCGTTCCGAGAGGTTACACGTCCGTCAGGAAGCCGTTGGCGCGCATCCAGTCGTCGTTGTAGATCGAGCTCAGGTAGCGCACCCCGGAGTCGGGAAAGACGGTGACGATCCGTGCCGGGCGGTCGAGCATCCGGGCGACCTGGCGCACGCCCCACAGCGCGGCCCCGGACGATCCCCCGGCGAAGATCGCCTCGGTTCGGGCCAGCTCGCGGGTGGTGAGGAACGCGTCGCGGTCCGAGCACTGCACGATGTCGTCGATCAGCTCCCATTCCGGACAGCCGATCAGCTCCTCGTCGCCGAGCCCCTCGAGGCACTGACGCCCGGCCGCGCCGACCGTGCCGGTGCGGAAGTACTCGGTGAAGATCGAGCCCTGGGAGTCGACCGCCACCACCCGGATCGACGGGTCGCGCTCCTTGAGGAAGCGCGACACGCCGCAGATGGTGCCGCCGGTGCCCATCCCGGCGACGAGGAGGTCGATCCGGCCCTCCATCTGCTCCCAGATCTCCGGACCGGTCGTGTGATAGTGGGCCTCGTTGTTGAACCGGTTGTGGTGCTGGTCGGGGAAGTAGACGTCGGGCAGCGTCCGGGCCAGCTCGCGCGCCTTGCGGTTGTAGCTCTCCGGGTGGTCGGGCGGGAGATCGCCGTCCACCAGCACCAGCTCCACTCCCATCGCCCTCAGGCAGTCGAGCTTCTCCTTGCTGGTCTGGCGGCGCACCACCATGACGCACTTCAAGCCCTCGAGGGCGGCCATCATGGCCATGCCCATTGCGGTGTTGCCGGAGGACGCTTCGAGCAGCGTGTCCCCGCGCTTCACCCGGCCCTCGCGCAGGGCCTTGGTGACCATGTAGCGGGCGATCCGGTCCTTCACGCTCGCCATCGGGTTGAGGAACTCGATCTTGGCGAAGACCTCGCAGCCGAGGCCGCCGACCGAGCGGTTCAGCCGGACCAGGGGGGTCCAGCCCACTGCGTCTGCAATCCGGTCGTAGACCCGTCGTCCGTCCACGGCCGCGCATTCTAGCACCGTCAGGGGGCGCAGAGGACCGGGACCGGGCTGCGACGGACGAGGGCCTCGGCGGTCGACCCGAGCACCATTTCGGCCAGCCGGCCCCGCCGGTGGGCTCCCATGCAGACCATGTCCGCAGCGGTCGCGGCCAGGGCCCGCTCGATGCCGTCGACAGCCGAGCCCCGCTCGACCCGGGTCGCAACCGACACCCCGAGCGGCGCGAGGTGGGCCGCGGCCCGCTCCAGCTGGCCCCTGGCCGCCTCGTCCTGGTCCGCCACCGTGACCACCACGACCGGCAGGCCCAGGGCGCGGGCGATGTCGCCGGTGGCGCGCAGCGCGTGGTCGGCCTTGGCGCTGCCGTCATAGGCGAGCAGCAGCAGGTCGAGCTTCGCGGCGGCCACCGGTGCGACCACCACCGGCGCGGTGGCCAGACGCAGCAGGCGCTCGGTCACCGGTCCCATGAGATCGCCGTGGTACCGGGCGTTGACGCCCTGCTTGCCGACCAGCACCAGGCCGCAGGTTGCGGTCGACCCGACCAGGGCCGGCGCCACCGCGCCCCGCGCGAGCTCGAACCGGGCCGCAACGCCCGCCTCCTCGGCCTGGTCGAGGAAGCTCGTCTTGATCGTGTCGGCGAGGTCGGAGAGCACGCTCTCGACGTGGGCGGTCAGGTTGACCAGGGGCTCGACGCCGAGCGCCCCGGTGATGTCGGCGATGAACGAGCCCTCGAGCATGGCGGCGTCGATCACGTGCACGCCATGGACCACCGAGCCCGCCCGCCGGCCGATGTGGAGGGCGAGATCGATGGCGGAGCTCGAGTGGGGTGATCCGTCGAGTCCCACGGCCAGGTGTCCGAGCACGGCTCATTCCTCCCGGTGAATGCAGATTCCGGCGTAGCCGACCACCGACGAGCGGTCGCCGCCGGCATCGGCCGAGGTGGCGTAGTCCACCAGATGGGCCTCGGTGGCGCCCAGGCGGCGGGCGACGACCAGGGCGACGGTGGCGGGAATCACGCCGCACATCGAGATCCGGTTCGAGTGGACGGTGTCGTAGAGCATGTCGGGGTCGAGGGTCAGAGCGGCGTCGATCGCCAGCCGGTCGTGGAGGCGGGCCTGCTCCTCGGGTTCGAAGTGGGTCATGTCGGACGAGGCGATCACCCCGACCGGCTCCCCGGCCGCCTCGATCACGGCGGCCAGCGCCTCGCCGAGCCGGGCGCACTCGTCACGTCGGAGGTGGGCCAGGCAGACCGGAAGCACCATGATCTCGGGTCGGTGGAGCTGGAGAAACGGCAGGTGGACCTCGAGCGAGTGCTCACGCCAGTGGGCCGCGTCGTCCCCGCTCGCCTCGGGGTGGGCGTCCATCAGCGCCGCGGCGAGTCGGCGGTCGACCTGCAGGCTGCCGAGCGGCGTCCGCCAGGCGCGATGGGGGGCGACCGCGATCCGCGTCCCGAGCCCGGTGTGGTTGGGGCCGAGCAGGACCACCCGCCGGGGCAGCCGGAGGTGGCCGTAGAGCCGACCGGCGACCCCGCCCGAGTAGACGTACCCGGCGTGAGGCGCGACACAGGCGACCAGCTCGTGCTGGTCCTTCTCGACGGTGAGCAGGTCGCGGACCTCCGCCTCGAGCCGGGCGGCGGTGCCCGGGTAGAACATGCCGGCCACCGAGGGCTCTCGAACCTCGGTCGTCATGGCGATGCCTCCGTGAACCAGGAGGTTCCTCAGGTCTACAGTACCCTCTTTGCCTCCGTCCCGCCATGGGCCAGGATGCGCACCAGAGCCGCGTCGGCTGGCGGCGTCGGGTAGTCGGGCAGGTCGGGTGGAGCGACCCAGGCCAGCTCCTGGCCGTCCAGGGGGCGCGCGGTGCCGGCCACGATCGCCGCGGAGTAGAACAGCAGCAGGAGGGTCAGGCCGGGCTCGCGGTGCACGGCGAAGGTGAGCGGCTCGCCGATCTCGACCTCGACCCCGAGCTCCTCGTCGAGCTCGCGGGCGAGACCCTCGGCGGGGGATTCGCCCTGGTCCAGCTTGCCGCCCGGGAACTCCCACAGCCCGCCCATGTGACGGTCGGTGGGTCGCCGAGCCAGCAGCACCCGCCCCTCGCCGTCCCGGATCACGGCAGCGGTGACGATGATCATCGGGTCGAGAGTACCAGCGTGCCCGGGCAGGCGTGGGTAGAATGTCGGCCATGTCGCAGAGCTTCGACCGTCTCGTCGCCATCATGGACCGGCTTCGGCAGCCCGGGGGCTGCCCGTGGGACCGCGAGCAGACCCTGGACACCCTCGCCGGGTACCTGCTCGAGGAGGCCTACGAGACCGTCGAGGCGGTCCATCGCCGCGACTCCGCCACGCTCCGGGAGGAGCTCGGCGACCTCCTGCTCCAGGTCGTGTTCATGGCCCGCATCGCACGCGAGGAGGGGTGGTTCGACGCCGACTCGGTGTGCGAGGCGATCTCCGAGAAGATGGTCCGGCGCCACCCCCACGTCTTCGGCGAGCGTGAGGTCGCGGACTCCGCCGAGGTCAAGCGCAACTGGGAGGACATCAAGGCCGACGAGCGCGGGCACGAGCTCGAGCGCTCGGCCCTCGACGGCGTTCCCGTGGCGCTGCCCGGCCTGCTCAAGGCGTTCAGGATGACCGAGAAGGCGGCGGCGCTCGGGTTCGACTGGCGGCGGCCGGCAGACGTGGTCGCCAAGCTGCGCGAGGAGGTCGAGGAGCTCGCCGCCGAGGTCGAGGCGGAAGACGAGACCGCGGTCGACCGAGTCCGGGACGAGCTCGGCGACGTGCTGTTCGTGATGGCGAATCTCGCACGCCATCTCGGGGTCGAGCCGGAGACCGCGCTCCAGCAGGCCAACGCCAAGTTCCTGCGCCGCTTCCAGGCGATGGAGGCAGCGGCGCGGCGGGACGGGACCGTGCTCCGCGGCCAGGGGCTGGAGGCGCTCGACCGGCTCTGGAATCAAGTCAAGGCCGACGAGCGGTCGGGGTAGCGACCCCTGCCAGCACCGGCGCCCCCAGCCACCACCAGCCGGCGGCGCCGAACAGGGTGACCAGCAGCAGGGTCCACAGGTGGCACGCGAGCCCGGTGGCGGCGGCGACATCGACCGGAACTCCCAGGGCTGCGAAGGCAGCCGTCCAACCGGCCTCCAGCGGGCCTACGTTGCCGACCGCCGACAGCGGCACCAGGTTGGTGAGCGATGCCAGCGACGCTCCGGCAACCACCTTCGGCAACGACCAGTCGTGGCCCATCGCCCGGAGCAGGATCCAGGTCACCAGCCAGATGCCCGCCCACACGCCGAGCGAGGCGCCGGCGGCCCCCGCCAGCCGGAGGGGCCGCGAGCGCAGGGCGTCCATCGCGCGGGCGAGGCGGCGGATGCGCCGTGCCCATCGCCGGCCCGAGAGCCCCCGGACTGCCACGAAGCGGACGGCGAGACGGTCGGCGACCGCGAGCGCCGCGGGCAGTGCGAGCGGCGCGACCACCAGCGCCGGAATGCCGAACAGGAGGACCGGGCTCGACGGTCCCAGGCGCCACAGGACCGCCAACCCGACCCAGGCGCCGAGCGCTGCGACGTCGAGCAGCCGGCTGGCGACCAGGATGACGAGGGCGGCTGCGAGATCGAGGCCCGCGACCCGGCCGAGCAGCACCGGCAGCGCGAGCTCGCCGAGCCGGGCCGGCACCAGCAGCGCGGCCGCCTGGGCCGCCATCGCGACCGGGACCGCGTCACGGCGGGCAAGCCGGCCGGGCTCCACCAGCAGCGCCAGCCGCACCCCGCGGAGGACGGCGACCGCGAGGTAGGCCGCCACCGCGAGGCCGAGGCCGCCGGGATCGATGCCGGCGAGCAGCCGCCACACGGACGCCGGACCCGCGATCACCACCACCGCGGCGAGCAGAGCCAGTGCGACCGCCGCGCCGACTGCGCGTCCGATTCGCGTCGCCCGTCCTCCCCGGGCCGGGGAGAGGGCGCGCCCGGGCGGGCTCACTCGGACCCGTCCCGTCGGCCGGCCCTGAGGTGCTCGACCACCTCCTCGAGCAGGCGGCGGTTGACGGCGATCAGGTCGGCGACGATCCCGACCACCCACACCTGCACCCCGACCACGATCAGGACCACCGCCAGGAGCAGCGACTGGACGTGGCCTGCCGGGGAGTCGCCGGTCAGGTAGAGCCACAGGTAGCGCACGAGGAGGGCCGTTCCGAGCAGCACCGGCAGCCACCCGAGGCGGAGGAAGACGCGCAGCGGGTTGTACAGCACGACGATGCGCGCGATCGCCTCGAGCGAGCGCCAGACGTACCCGAGGTTCGAGCGGAACAGCCGCGACGGACGGAGCGGCTCCGGGTTGACCCGGACCGGGACCGAGACCACCTTGAGCCCGGCGCCACCGGCCTGGAGCAGGGTCTCGAGGGTGTAGGTGAAGCGGGTGAAGATGTGCAGCTTGAGGGCGGCCTCGCGGGAGATCGCGCGGAAGCCCGAGGTGGCGTCGCGCACCGGGGTCCTGGACAGCCAGCGCACCACCGCCGAGCCGAGGTGCTGAAGCACCTTCTTGGTGGCCGAGAAGTGGTGCAGGGTCTGGACCTGGCGGTCGCCGACCACCAGGTGGGCCTCCTGGTCGAGGATCGGGCGCACCAGCGCCGGCAGGTCGCGGGCGTCGTACTGGTTGTCGGCGTCGGTATTGACGATCACGTCGGCGCCCGCGTCAAGGGCAGCCGACAGGCCGGAGGCGAACGCGACCGCGAGCCCGCGGTGGACCGGCATCCGGAGGACCGAGGCGCCGTGGGCGCGGGCGACCTCGGCGGTGCGGTCGCTCGAACCGTCGTCGATCACCAGCACCTCGACCTCGTCGAAGCCCTCGACCGCGCGCGGCAGCGCTGCGAGCGCGTCGGGCAGCTGGCCCTCTTCGTTCCATGCCGGGATCTGGATGACGAGCTTCATGGTTCGAGGCGGCGCCGGGAGAAGGCCGCGATCACGATCAGCAGTGCGACACCGGCGGCGCTGACACCGTACCACAGGGTCGGGACCCGCGCTCCGATCTCGACCGTCCGCCGCCCCTCGCCGATCGGGAGCGCGAGGAAGAGGCCGTTCGCCTGCTCCAGCCGCACCGGGTGCGCGTCGACACGCGCTCGCCACAGCGGGCTGAAGCGGAGGGTGACCACGAGCACAGCCGGATCCCGGAGGACGGTCTCGATCCGCAGGCTGGATGGCGTCGCGGCCACCACCGTCACCCGCTCGTCGCGGTCGAGCGGCCGGTCCGGCATCGGTGGCAGGGCGGCTGCGACCGCCTGCGGCAGCACCACGGTGCTCGCGGTGTCCAGGGGAGGTCGGGCGGCAGTCAGCGT
Source organism: uncultured Acidobacteriota bacterium (assembly GCA_963714745.1). Lineage (GTDB taxonomy): Bacteria > Acidobacteriota > Thermoanaerobaculia > Thermoanaerobaculales > Sulfomarinibacteraceae > CAVQPK01. The sequence continues at coordinate 283,635 of CAVQPK010000002.1, read as the reverse complement.
CTCGAGGTCGCCGGCAACCACCCGCCGGACCGCGAACGCCCGCTGCAGCGCCCTCCGGTTCTCCCACAGCCTGAGGTCCGCTCCCTCGTACAGACGAGCGTAGCCGGAGGTGTCGAAGGAAGGAGCCAGGTCGAGGCCGAGCGCCCTGCCGCCTCGGGTCAGCTGGCCTGCGAGAGATCCTTCGTGACTGGTGGCTCGCAGCCAGAGCGAGCCGGTGACCTCGGCGCGCACCCGGAGGCGGACATGGCGGTGTTGGTCGACCGCCGCGGGGAGGTCGAGCCAGGTGAGCCCGTCACGGGCGAGCGCCGTGGCGTCGAGCCGCCAGCTGCCGAGCGGGGCGGCGCGGTCGACCGCCTCGAGCCCGATCGTGACCGTGCCGGCCACCGTCCCCCCCCGGTCGGTCGCGTGAAGGCCGAGCCGGGAGCAGCCCTCGGGGAGAGTCAGCTCCTGGACCAGCGGCTCGCTGCCCAGGGGTCCGACCACGCGATCGCGGGGCTCGACCTCGAGGGTGTCCTGCCCGAGCCCGAACTCGACCAGACGGACCTGCGGCGGCTCGAGCAGGAGCCGCACGCCGAGCAGGTCGAGCAGCGGGTGGCGCAGGTCGGCGGTGGCCGCGTTGAGACGCAGCTCGCCTGCGATCGAGGCCTGCGGGTCGATCTCCTCGAAGATCCGCCGGTAGGCGGAATCGGGAGGGCCCGATCCGCGCACGTCCTCGATCCCGAAGACGGTCGCGGTGTCGGGCGGCAGCGCGTCCTGCAGCGGGGCTGCGCGCCACGGGTCGAGCGGGTCGAGCAGGGATGCCGCGACGCGGATCGCGGGCGTCGCCCCGATCCGCGCCCTCCCGGGCGTCAGGTGCGGCCACAGGTGGCCGGCCAGGAACCCCCCCTCGAGCACCACCGCCGCGGCGATCAGTCCGCCTGCGGTGGAGCGCCAGGAGGCGGCGGAAAGCTGCAGGAGGCGGTCGAGGCCGAAGGCGGCCAGACCCGCCAGGCCCAGAGCGGCAAGACCGGCGATCCGTGCCAACCCGGCACCGTCCACGCCGGGCAGGACCGCCACGATCCGCCCGACCGGGCCGAAGGCCAGCGCCGCGAGAGCCGCCGCCACGCCGATGGTCCACCCGCGGGACCTCCTGCCCCCGACGATGGTTCCGATCGCGGCCAGCGCGAGGGTCACCCATCCGACCGCGAGGCAGGCATCCGCGAACGCGACCGAGCCGAGCCCGATCGGAGGCAGGTAGGTGTCGCTTCGTGGGCTCCCCCAGGCGAACGGATCGACGAGCAGACTGAGCACGTTCGAACCCCACCCGCGAACCGGCGCCGGGAGCTGGCCGGACGGCGTCAGCGCCGCGAGCAGGAACGCCGGCGCCAGGATCGCCGCGGCCGCCGCTGGGGCGCCGAGCTGAGCGGAAAGGCGACCCGGTCGGCGGGGCGCGCCCGGGCGCAACCCGAGCCCGATGGCGAGCACTCCACCGAGCGCCGTGGTCGGGGGGTCGCCGGCCGCCAGGAAGGCGAGCCACGCCAGGCCCAGAATCGGCATCCGACGCCACGGAGAGGCCGCGCTCCGCACGTGCTCGACCGCGAACAGGAGCAGCGGTAAGGTCGCGAGGGCCGCGCCGCCGGGATCGGCCCAGCGCGTCACCAGCGGTCCCGAGAGAGCGAAGGCGGCGCCGCCGGCAGCCGCCGCGATGCCGCGGACCCCGGTCGTTCCGAGCAGCAGGGTGAGCCCGACGAAAGCGACCACGAGCCGCACCATGACCATCCCGTTCACCAGGTAGGCCTCGTCGAGCAGCAGGAGACCCGGCAGCCCGAACGGCCACAGCAGGCCGCGGTCCCAGCGCAGGGTGCCGGGCCCTCCGGCGCCCCGGTAGGGATCCCACACGGCGGTGGCGAACAGGTCGCGGCGCAGCTCGAGCGCCGCCGGGAGCGCCGAGACGGCGACCGGCTCCAGTGTCGGGTTGGCGGCCTCGGACGCACGTCGGTCGCCGAGCCAGGGGGGCGCGTCGAAAAGCGTGTCGACGGGTGAGATGACGCGACCGAGGAAGAGGCTCGGGAAGAACACCGTGACCAGCATGAGCAGCAGCAGCCCGGCCGCGGCCCCCGGGAACTCACGTCGTCTCATCGCGGGCCGTCCACGCTGTCGGCCCGCGGATCGCGACGGATCTCCGGTAGGAAGGGGATCAGAGCCATCGAGGGCAGGGTGGCGGCGAAGGTCAACGCGAAGTAGGTCGTGAAGCCGAGCCCGTCGGCGAGGAACCCGGACACGACCCCGGCCAGGGTCGCCGAGACGGTGGCGATGCCGGTGGCGATCGCCATGTGGGCCGCCTTGTGCGCCGCCCGCGTGGTGCGCATCACGAACACCATGAAGGCGGCGGTCCCGAGTCCGGCGCCGAACGCTTCGACGACGATCAGCGCGGTGACCACGGTCAGCGACGGGGTGTCGGCGGCGGGCGCCCCGGACCAGCCGCGGGTCGCCCAGGCGAGCGCCATGTAGAGCAGGTTGAGCACGTTCTGGGCGAGCACGAAGGGCCAGATGCAGCGCGCCAGACCCCAGCGTGCGATCGCCGCTCCGCCGAGGATGCCGCCGGTGATCGAGGCCGCGATGCCGAAGGTGCCATAGGCGACGCCGTACTCGGCGCGGGACACGCCGACCGAGGCCAGGAAGGGGTAGGCCATGTTGAGCAGGAACGACTCGCCGGTCCGGTACAGGGCGAGGAAGGCCAGCACGAGCCCGACCCGGGGACGGTCGAGGTAGTCGACGAAGGCGAGGGCGTAGGTGGAGTCGGACGCGTACAGGCGCCGCTTGAGGTCGGGCGCGCGGACTGCGGCCGCCGCCATCACCGCCAGCAATGCCAGCACGACCCAGCCCGGGACGGAGATCCGGCCCAGGGTGCGGGCGAGGGGCTCGGCGGCGGGGTGGGACAGCAGCCAGCGCAGAGCGCCTACCAACGTCGCCGCTCCGCCCAGGACGAGCACGGTGCGTCGCCTCAAGAAGAACGCGGCGAGCTCCCGGGCCGGCCGTTGGGGGGTTTCGATCCGGGGCAGGAAGGCGGCGTGGAGGGCGAGCAGCAGCGCCAGCACCGCGGCTGCCAGGCCGAACCCCACCGGCCACGAGGTCCAGCCCGAGACCGCCACCACCACTCCCGACCCGAAGATCATGGCGAGGCGGTAGGATCCGGCCTGGAGGCCGACCCAGCGGGCCTGCCGGGTGCGGTCGAGGGCCTCGAGGTAGTAGCCGTCGACCGCGATGTCATGGGTGGCCGAAGCGAACGCCGTGAGCAGGAAGAGAACCGCGACCGCGACGAGAGGCGTAGCGGTGCCGGAGGCGAGGGCGATCGCGGTCACGGCGGCCAGCAGCATCGCCTCGCCGGTGAGAATCCAGCTTCGCTTGGTGCCGTAGCTGTCCGCCAGCGGCGCCCACAAGAACTTCAGCGTCCACGGCAGCCCGTAGAGCGAGGTCAGGCCGATCGCCTGGAGGCTGGCCCCGGCGTCGGTGAAGAAGACCGTCGAGATCGTGCGCACCACCGAGTAGGGGAATCCCTCCGCGAAGTAGAGGGTGGGAACCCACCAGGCGATCCGTGTCCGGTCGCTCCCTGGAGCCTGCTCGCTCATCGACAGGATGCTACTCGACCACGAACGACGGCGCGAGGGCGGCGGCGCGGCTGGCCTCGGTCGGAGACAGGCGACCGCGCTCCAGCATGACTCCGAGGGTGGCTTCGATGCCGTCGACGATTGCCGCTTCGATCCGGTCTCGGGCCGGCGCCGCACCGAGCTGCTCGGCGAGGGTGGTGACGTGAGGTCGCAGGTCGCGATCGTCCGGGAGGCCCATGCTGCCCGCCTGGAGCCGCGGGTCCCAGTCCACCAGCACGGCCCCGTGCTGGAGGATCGCGCCGCGGTGGGCCCGCATCGACGATCCGACCAGCTTGCGCCCGTCGACCACGACCTCGCCGCTGGCCGGGGCCTTGAAGCACGGCACCACGGAGCGGGGCCCGGGCAGGCGGAGGTTGACCTCGCCTCCGGTGAGCTCGGCGGTCACGCCGAGCCGGCCGCAGGCCGCGACCAGGGAGGAGCACAGCACCCGATAGGCCTCCTGGAGGCCACGGGGCAGCGGATCGTGGCCGAGCGGCGCGGCCATCGCGTAGGTCAGCTCGAGGTGGTGCAGGAGGGCCCGGCCGCCGGTGGGCCGGCGAACGATGTCGATGCCCTCCCTGCGGCAGAAACCTGCGTCGGCCGCCTCGACGCCCTGGTGTCGACCCAGGGTGAGGCAGGGCGGCCGCCAGCCGTAGATGCGCACCGTCGGCGGCGCCGCGCCGCAGGCGACCCCGTCGACCAGCACCCAGTCGACCGCCATGTTGGAGGCGCCCGGCGAGTCGCCGTCGACCAGCAGCCGCCACCGGGTAGGGTTCGGCACGAGCTCGGCCTCAGTCGCCGGTTCCGGCCCACAGCTGCCACGCGGACTCGACCGGTTCGCCGCCGTCCCACAGCGCACGGGTGAAGCTCTCGACCCAGGGGTCGAAGCCGGGCACGACCCGGAGGTTGTCCTCGCGTGCGAGCTGCTGCGGATCCTGCCGGAGCCGCTCGACGGCGGAGGCGGCGCGCCTGAGGCGCCATCCGAGCGAGCTCTCCTCGTGGGACTGGTCGAGCCGTCGCGCCCACAGCCGGAGCAGCGCCGCCGTCCGCAGCGCCCGAGGGTTGTCACCTTCGGGGACCAGGCAGCCGACCACCGGTTCCATCTCGACCCGCTTCAGGGTGACGCCGGCACGCCGCTCGAGGGCCAGCAGCCCGCGGCTGACGTCGGCGTGGAAGAGGGCGTTCTGCATCCGGTCCTCGAGCCCGGTCCCGTCGCAGCCGTCGAGGATGCGGTGACGGTCCTTGGGGGTGAGTAAGAGGGGCGCCGCGACCGCGAATCTCGCGCCGGAGCTCTTGAGGGCCTCGATGTGGCGTTCGACCTCCGCCTCGGCGCCAGGAAACGGGAACAGCCCGAGCACGGCCCCCATCCGGTGGCCCTTCCAGCCGTTCGGAAAGCGGAGCCCGTCGCCGAGGGGGTAGGGCAGCACCGGGAGCAGCACGGTCACCGGCGCGTCTGCCGCCATGCCGTCGAGGCCGATCGCGCCCGGGCCGAGATCGGGATCGTCGAGCACGACCAGCAGCGAGCTGCCCCGCGCCAGGATCTCCGCCGCGATGCCGGGACGCTGGGCGAGGACCCGTGCGAACCCGATCACCCGGGCCGGAACGCGGGGCAGCATCTGCTGCGCAGGAAGGATCCGCCGCGGCGCGTCGTCCCACACGATGCCCATCCGGATCGGGTCGAGCGAGACCCTCTTCGCGGGCAGGTAGCCCGGCCGCACCACGTGGGTGATCGGGAACAGGTCGGGGTAGGCCGGCTCGATCCGTCGCATCAGGTCTCCCCGCCGAACAGCCGCTCGACCGCGCTCGGTCCACGGTCCGTCCATCGCCGGGCGACGTACTTCGCGAGCACGTCGGTCTCGAGGTGGACCCGGCTTCCGGCCCGCATGTCGCCGAGGGTGGTCGCGCGGAGGGTCTCGGGGATCAGGGCGACCTCGAACCAGTCCGCCCCCATCGCCGACACGGTGAGCGAGACTCCGTGGACGGTCACGCTGCCCTTCTCCGCGATCTCGTGGGCCTGCCGGGACGGCATCTCGAGACGCCAGCGGGCGAAGCTGCCTTCAGGCCGGATCGAGAGCACCCGGATGACCGCATCGACGTGGCCCAGGACCAGGTGCCCGCCGAGGCGGTCACCCAGTCGCAGCGCCCGCTCCAGGTTGACCCTGGCTCCGACTGCGATCTCACCGAGCAGGGTGCGGGCGACCGTCTCCGCCGACAGGTCCGCGACGAAACCTGCGGCGTCGGGGGAGAGCACTGTGAGGCATGCGCCGTCGACCGCGATGCTGTCGCCCGGGCGCGGCAGGTCGGGGTCCTGCCACCGGACGGCGATCGCCAGCCGGGCGGCGCCGCGGTCGCGGCGGACCTCCCGCACGGTGCCGGTCACCTCAATCAGCCCGGTGAACATCGGTCTCCTCCGGCCGGACTGCGATCAGCTCGAGATCGTCGCCGCGCCGTTCGACGTGCTCGAGGGCCAGCCGCGTGGCGTCGGCGAGGACGCCCGCACCGCGGCCCGCCACGGCCGGCAGGGCGTCCCGGCCTCCGATCAGGATCGGAGCCATGAAGACCACGGCCTCGTCGACCAGGCCCGCGTCGACGAACGCTCCGGCGACCTCCCCGCCGCCCTCGACCAGCAACGCCGCGATCGGCTCGCAGGCGAGGGCCGCCAGCAGCGGCGGCAGCGCGATGCGGCCGTCCGGCCCCGCCGGGACCTCGAGCAGCCTGGCGCCCGCCTCGCGGAGCCGCTCGCGGCGGTCCTCGGCAGCAGCAGAGGTGTGGACGAGGAGGGCGGATCCGGGGCGTTCGAGCACCACCGCGGCCCCGGTCGGCGTGCGCAGCGTGGTGTCGAGCACGATCCGCGTGAACCGGTCGACCGGGTTGAGCCCGAGCCGACGGGTGAGCCTCGGATCGTCGGCAAGCACGGTACCGACCCCGACCAGGATCGCGTCGTGCTCCTCGCGAAGCTCGAGCGAGCGCCGGCGGGAGGCCTCGCCGGTGATCCACTGCGAGTCTCCGGTGCGGGTCGCGATTCGACCGTCGAGGGACACGGCGGTCTTGAGGGTGACCCAGGGCCGGCCGGAGACGGCCCAGCGGCGAAACCTCCGGTTGAGTCGGTCAGCCTGCTCGGCGAGCACTCCGACCTCGACCTCGAGGCCGGCGGCGGTCAGCCGCGCGAGGCCGCCCGCGGCGGTGGGATTCGGGTCGCGGCTGGCCACCACCACGCGGCGGACGCCGGAGGCGATCACCGCCTCGGTACAAGGCGGGGTGCGTCCGTGGTGGGCGCAGGGCTCGAGGGTGACGTAGAGGGTGCCCCCACGAGCCCGCCCGCCGGCCTCGGCGAGCGCCTCGGCCTCGGCGTGGGCCTCACCGCAGGCGCGGTGCCACGCCTCGGCGATCGGCTCGCCGGCGGTGTCCACCACGAGTGCGCCGACCATCGGGTTGGGCGAGGCTCCGTACCGTCCGCGTTCGGCCAGCCCGAGCGCCCGGGCCATCAGCCGGCGGTCGGCCTCAGACGCCATCGGCCCGGCGGTCCGTGGACCCGGTCACGCCCCGGTGTCCAGCAGCGCGTCGACGAAGTCGACCGGGTCGAAGGGCAGGAGGTCGTCGATGCCTTCGCCGACCCCGACCCACCGCACGGGGAGCTGGAGCGTGTCGGCGATGGCGAGCACGACGCCTCCCTTGGCCGTGCCGTCGAGCTTGGTCAGCACCACCCCGGTGACCCCGGCCGTGGCGCCGAACCGCTGGGCCTGCTCGATGCCGTTGGCGCCGGTGGTGGCGTCGAGGACGAGCAGGACCTCGTGGGGGGCGCCGGCCACCTCGCGGGACGCGACCCGGCTCACCTTCTCGAGCTCCTTCATGAGGTTGGCCCGGGTGTGAAGCCGGCCGGCGGTGTCCACCAGAACCTCGTCACGGCTGCGCGCCCGGGCGAAGGCGATGGCGTCGTAGACCACCGCCGCCGGGTCGGCGCCCTCGGCCTGGCTCACCACCGGCGCGCCGACACGGTCGGCCCAGACCTTGAGCTGGTCGACGGCGGCGGCGCGGAAGGTGTCGGCGGCGGCCAGCACCACCGAGGCGCCTTCTTCCTGGCGCCGTTTGGCGAGCTTGGCCGCGGTGGTGGTCTTGCCGGTGCCGTTGACCCCGACCAGCAGCGTGACCTTGGGCGGGACCTCGGCGACGCGCACCGGGCTCGCCTCGGCCGCACCCTCGAGCAGCGCGAGCAGACGGCTGCGCAGCGCTGGCCGCAGCTCGCCGGCGTCGGTGAGCTGACCCGAGCTGACCCGGCCCCGGAGCTCGTCCACCAGGCGCAGCGAAAGGTCGACCCCGGTGTCGGCGCCGATCAGCGCCTCCTCGAGCTGGGTCATGTGCTCCGGAGACACCGGCCCGGTCCGCCGGAAGGCCTCGCCGACCCGCTCGAGGAACTCGGTGTGGGTCATGAACAGGCCGCGTTTGAGCTTGTCGAGGAAGGCCATGGTCCCCTCCCCGCGCGACGCCCTCAGGCGATCTCGCGGGCGATCACCTCGGCAGTGCGGCGGAGGTGGTAGAGCGCTTGCGCCTGAGGTCCGCTGCGGTCCGAGACGAGCACCAGATAGTACCCGTCCGGGAGCGCCTGGGTCAACGACACCAGGCGGTCGCCGACGATCGCGTAGGAGTCCAGCCTGCCGGACTCGATCGCCGCGACGATCCGCTCCATGTGGCGTATGAAGATGCTGTGGTACGCACCTTCGACTTTGAGGTCGAACGGGTCGTCGTGCCGTGTCACCCAGTCGATGGCTTCGCCTTCGGCGTCGAGGAAGATCGCGCCGAGCGCGTGGGGCACGTCGACCAGGAGGTTCGTCAGCAGGTAGTTGAACGGCATCAGCCACCCTCGAGCAGCCGGCGCGCCTGGTCGGCGAACGCTGAGCCGGGGTCGGCCGCGATCACCTGCTCGAGGTGCGGCCGCGCCTCGTTCGACCTCCCCGCCTGGATCAGCAGCCGTCCGAGGCGAAGCGGGGCTTCGATCCGTTCGGGGAACTTGAGCTTGGCCTCTTCGAGGAGCTCGATCGCCGCGTCGAGGTCGCCGCGCTGGGCCGCGATGTCGCCGAGACGGAGAAAAGCCTCGAACACCGGCGCCGGGGCGTAGGCGGCGCGGCGGAAGTTCTCCTCCGCGGCCGCGAACTGGTTGCGCTGGAGGTGGGACATGCCGATGTTGTAGTACGCCCCCCACCGGTGCGGGTAGGTGGTGTCCGCGAGCACCGCGGCGAAGTCGACCTCGGCGAGCTGGTACTGGCCGAGCGCCAGGTAGGCGGCGCCGCGGTTGTTGCGGGCGTCGGTGAACGAGGGGATCAGCTCCAACGCGGTGCCGAACGCCGCCAGCGCCTCGTCGTAGCGTTCCATGTTGAGGTAGCACAGGCCGATCATGTTGTGGACCGTCGCGTTGCCCGGGGCGTGCCGGTTGGCGTCCTCGAACCGGGAAAGTGCATCCTGGTAGCGTCCCTGCTGCAGCAGCACCGAGCCCTGGCGCATCAGGGTGAACGAGTAGAGCGGGTTCTTGGTGTCGCCCGCGGTCTGGGTGGTGGTGCTCGGCTTTGAGCTCGAGCAGGCGAGGACGCCGGCGAGTGAGATCAGCAGCACGACGCGCTTCATGAAGCCTCCTGAACGTCCGATCCGGACGATCCCCTGCCCGGCGGCGGCGTGATGTCGCCGGCGTCGACCGCCGCGATGAGGGCGTCGACGACCCGAGGGTCGAACCGGTTTCCGGACATGGTCCGCACCTTGTCGAGCACCAGGTCGAGGCCCTGCGCCTGCTGGTACGGTCGGTTGGTGGTCATCGCGTCGAAGGTGTCCGCCACCCCGATGATCCTGGCCACGAGCGGGATGGTCTCACCCTCGAGGCCGTCGGGGTAGCCGTTGCCGTCCCAGGTCTCGTGGTGGTTGCGGATGCCGGGGATGATGTCCTTCAGCATCCGGATCGGCGACATGATCTGGGCGCCGATCTCGACGTGCCGCCGCATGATCGCGAACTCCTCGTCGGTCAGCCCCGCCGGCTTGTTGAGGATCCCGTCGCGGACACCGAGCTTGCCGACGTCGTGCAGGATGGCGGCGATGCGGATCCGGAACACCTCCTCGTGGCCGAGACCGAGGTGCTTCGCGATCGCCATCGAGTACGAGCTGACCCGCTCCGAATGGCCGCGGGTGTACGGGTCCTTGGCGTCGATCGCCGCCGCCAGCGTCCGGATCGTATCGAGGAAGAGCTCCTGGTTCTGGCGCAGCGCCTGCTTGAGGCGCCGCACCAGGGCCTCGATGCTGCCGGCCATGTGGTTGAAGTTGGAGGCGAGGCGGGCGATCTCGTCCTCGCCGGTGACCGAAGCCCGGACCGCCAGATTGCCCTCGGCGAGCTCGGAGGTGACGCCGGCGAGGTCCTGGACGGGACCGGTCAGCCGGCGGCTGATGCCGATCCCGAGACCGAGTGCGACCAGCGCCGCGATCGCGCTCACCGCGAGGGTCCGCAGCTGCATCGAGCGCACGGTGGCGTACGCCTCGGCGACCGGGCGCTCGACCACCACACCCCAGCGCGGGTTCTCGACCGGCGCCAGCGATCCCAGCACCAGGCCGACCGTCCGGTCGACGGGATGTGGGTAGACCTGGGTGAGCCGCAGCGGCTTGAGCCGGAAATCCCGCACCAGCGGCGAGTCCACCAGGGAGCGTCCGACCAGCTCGGGCCGGGACGACACGACCACCGTGCCCTCGCTGTCGATCAGGCTGACCAGCAGCCCGGCGTAGGTGTTGTCGAGCAGGCGCTGCTGGAGGGGCTGGAAGTCGATCACGCCCTCGAGGGTGCCCCAGATGCGCCCGCTCGAGTCGCGCAGGGGGAGCCCGAAGACCGCGACCGGCGGCGACGGCCGGGGGAAGCGCAGGTTGAGGCGTTCGAACTCGACGCCACCGAGGGCGGAGTCGTGGGCCTCCTGAAGCACCGAGGCGAGCAGTGGCTCGGACGACTCCGAGATCGCGCGGGTCCGGACGAAGGTGCCGTCTCCGGTCCGGTCGAGGATCTGGAGGTGGGCGAAGGAGGTGTTCCGGCCGGCCATCGACTCCAGCAGCGAGGTGGCGGCTTCGGCGTCGAGGGCGGGCCCGGCCTCGAGGGCGCGGGCGGTGGCCCGGAGCTGTGTCCGGTAGCCGGAGAAGTAGAGGAAGACCTCGCTCGCGAGACTGACCGCCTGGCGGGTGAGGTATTGCTTCTCCACCGTGGTCAGGTGCTCACGGTTGCGCGATGCCAGCAGCCATCCAACCAGGGCGACCGGGACCACCGTCACCAGGACGAGGGTCGCCAGGATCGGGTAGGTGAGGCTCGACCGGAAACGTGCGATCAATCCCATCGGGACTGCTCGAATCTACCACACGCGCGACCGGCGAGTTGGCGGTCCTCGGGCGGCTCTGCTACCTTCGCCGAAGGTGCGCCGATCGGCGCCCGGAGGTGGAAGTGACGACTGTCGGACGATCTCCTGTCGAGCTGTGGCGTGACGTCTCCCGACCGATCTCGGCCGCAACCCCGGTGTGGCCGGGCGATCGCCGGCTCGAGCTCGAGACCCACCGCGAGGGTGCGTGGACGGTGTCCACCCTTTCCGCCTCCCTTCACCTGGGCACCCACCTCGACACCCCCCTCCACGTCGACCCCGCGGGGCCGGGCCTGGACGCGATCCCGCTCGACCGCTTCGTCGGCCCGGCGGAGGTGGTGCTGGCGCGGCCCGGTGCCGAGCTGGTGGGACGAGGGGACCTGCCCGAGGGTTGGGTGCCCTACGCCGCCCGGGTCCTGGTGCGGACCGACAGCCATCCGCTCGACGGGCCGATCGAGGCCGGGTTCGCGGCCCTCGATGCCGAGCTCGTCGCGTGGTTGGGCTCGCGCGGGGTCGAGCTGGTCGGAATCGACACCCCTTCCGTCGATCCCCTCGGCTCGACCGACCATCCGGCCCACCACGCGCTGGCTCGGGCCGGCATGGTGTGGATCGAGGGGCTCTGGTTGGAGGGCGTCGAGCCCGGCCTGTACGTGCTCGCGGCCCTGCCGCTGCGCCTGTGCGGGGTGGAGGCGGCGCCGCTGCGAGCCGTCATCCGTCCGGTCGGGCGACCCGAGGGGAGCGTGAAGTGAGCGCCGGGCATCCGACCACCGTGCTCGTCACCGGCGCCTCGTCGGGAATCGGGCTCGCCTGCGCCCGGGCCTTCCTGGCTCGCGGGGCGAGAGTCGTGGCCCAGTACCGCACCCAGCCGAAGCCGGTGGTCGACCTGGGCACCGAGTTCGGGACCGAGCGGGTGATCCCGGTCGAGGCCGACCTCGCGACCGAGGCCGGCTGCGTGAGGGCGGTCGCCGCAGCGCCCGGGCTCGACGTCGTGGTGCACTCGGCGGGGATCTGGAACGACGGCGGCATCAGGACCCTCGATGCGGCCACCCTCGAGGGTATGTTCCGCACCAACACCTTCTCGGCCTACTACCTGGCGCGGGAGGCGGCGAAGGCGATGCGGCAGGGCGTGATCGTCTACATCGGCTCCACCGCCGGCCAGCGGGGCGAGCCCGGCCACAGCCACTACGCCGGCTCGAAGGCCGCGCTGTGGGGGCTGGTGCAGTCCCTCGGCCAGGAGCTGGCGCCGCACATCCGGGTCAACCTGGTGTCTCCGGGGTGGGTGCGGACGCCGATGGCGGCCTCGCTGGCGGTGGGGGGTCGCGAGGCCAAGGTCAAGGCCGGGGTTCCTCTGCACCGGATCGCCGAGCCCGAGGACGTCGCAGCGGCGGTGGTCTTCCTGGCCGACGAGAGCACCGGGAGGCACCTGACCGGGGTCGACCTGCCGGTCTCGGGCGGGGCCCTGCTGCCGCTGCCGCGGTAGAGGCGAGGAGACCCAAGCGCGGGTTGTGTCCGCAACTCATGTGACCGGTGAGCGGCCGCGGTCGCTTTCGTCCGTGAGGAGGCGTCAGTCCGGGGTCGGGCAGCGCGCGACGGGCGGCCGGTCCGGGACCGGGTCGTGTCGCCGATCCCGCCCCGACGCCCTCACCCGCCCGCCCTCCTTGAACCGCGAAGACGGAAGGTCGCGAAGCGAGGACAGGAAGGTGGCGGCGAAAGGCCCACCTCCGACGGCTCGGCCCTGCTGTCACCAGGCCGAGCTCAAGCGAGTCGTCGAGGTTGCGTCAGGCTCTCCGGCCTTCGACACTCTCGTCGTCTCTTCGTGATCTCTTGGCGCTCTTCCCGTCTCCACGGTCCAAACGGGTGGGAGGGCCGGCTCTGTGCGCCTCCGTGGTTCAGTCCCGTCCCCCGGCCGCGGGTCCGCTAGGCCGCCGAGTCGAGCATCACGGCCTCCTCCTCCGGCTCGGCGCAGGCGTCGGCGGAAGGGTCGGAGGCGCCGGCGCCGTAACGGTCGTAGAGCACCGGCAGCACCATCAGCGTCAGCAGCGTCGAGGTCACGACCCCGGCGACCACCACCACGGCCAGCGGTCGCTGCACCTCCGAGCCGACGCCCGAGGCCCAGATCATCGGCAGCAGGCCGAGGGCGGTGGTGGCGGCGGTCATCAGCACCGGGCGCAGGCGCAGCTCGGCGCCCTCGAGCATCGCCTCGCGCCGCGAGCGCCCCTCGGACTCGAGGTTGCGGAAGAACTCGACCATCACCAGGCCGTTGAGGATGGCGATGCCGAACAGCGCGATGAAGCCCACCGAGGCCGACACCGACAGGTAGAGCCCGGACAGCTTGAGGCCGATCACGCCGCCGACCAGGGCGAGCGGGATGTTGACCAGGATCAGAACCACCGGCCGCACGGCGCGGAAGTTGAGGAACAGCAGGATGAAGATCAGCACCAGCGCCAGCGGCACCATCAGCCGCAGCCGGGCCATCGCCCGCTGCTGCTGCTCGAACTGACCGCCCCAGGTCGATGAAGTAGCCGGTCGGCAGCTCGACCTCGTCGTCGATGCGCTGCGCGGGCCTCGGCGACGAAGCCGCCGATGTCGCGGCCGACGACGTTGAACTCGACCACCACCCGGCGCTTGCCGTCCTCGCGCGAGATCTGCGCCGGACCCTCGACCAGGTCGAGGTCGGCCACCTCGCGCAGCAGCACCCGCTCGCCCGCGGGAGTAGCCAGCGGCAGGTCGCGCAGGTTCTCCACCGTGGCGGTGAACTCGCGCGGCAGGCGCACCACGACGTCGGTCCGGCGGTCACCCTCGGGCACGGTGGTGACCACCTGGCCACCGATCGCGGTCTCGATCAGCTCGCGCACCTGGGCCACGCTGATCCCGAGGCGGGCCAGCCGCCGCCGGTGCATCGCGATCTGCGAGGTAGCCGAGGCCCTCGACCGCCTCGACCTTGACGTCGACCGCGCCGGCGACCGACTCGAGCACCGCCGCGACCTCGTCGCCGAGCTCGGCGAGCGTCGTCCAGGTCGTCGCCGAAGATCTTGACCGCGATCTGGGACTTGACCCCGGAGAGCAGCTCGTCGACCCGCATCTGGATCGGCTGGGTGTAGCCGAACTCGACGCCCGGGAATCTCGACCAGCTTCTCGCGCAGCGCCTCGACCAGCCCGTCCTTGGTGCGGGCCGTGGTCCACTCGCTGCGCGGCGCGCAGCAGCACGTAGATGTCGCTCTCGCCGACCCCCATCGGATCGGAGGAGATGTCCGAGCGGCCGGTGCGGCTGACCACGTGGATCGACCTCGGGCAGCTCGAGGATCGCCTGCTCGATGCGCTGCACGGTGTCGAGGGACTGGCGCAGCGACACCGACGGGATCTGGAACGGCTGCACGACGATCGATCCCTCGTCCATGGTCGGCAGGAACTCGGTGCCCAGGGTCGGGACCAGCGCCGCAGCGACCGCCAGCAGCGCGAGCGCAGCGCCGACCACGACGGCCCGGGGTGATCGAGCGCCCAGCGCAGGTGCGGCCGGTACATGCGCCGCACCAGATCGGCGGGGTGCGGGATGCGCCCGCCGCCGAAGATCGGGGCCGCGCTTGAGGATCAGCGAGGCCGAGCACCGGGATCACGGTCACGGTCAGCACGCAGAGCGCAGCCGAGCGCGATGCAGATCGTGTAGGCCAGCGGTGCGAACATCTTGCCCTCCATGCCCTGCAGCGAGGCGATGGGCAGGAAGACGACGATGATCACCGCGACGCCGAAGACGATCGGTCGCACGACCTCGAGCGCCGCCCGCCGGACCAGTGCGGCAGCGGTTGCGCGCGGTCGGCATCGACCTCGCCGAACAGGCGCACCGCGTTCTCGACCAGCACGATCGCGCCGTCGCCGAGCATGCCGATGGCGATGGCGAGGCCCGACAGCGTCATCAGATTGGCGGACAGGCCGACCATGCGTCCATGACGAGGAAGGTGGCCAGCGCGGCCAGCGGCAGCTGCACCGCCACCAGCACCGCCGAGCGCACGTGGCCCATGAAGAAGAGCAGCACCAGGACGACCAGGACCGCGCCCTGGAGCAGGGCCGATCGCACGGTGCCGAGCGCGGTCTGGACCAGCTCGTCGCGGTCGTAGAACGGCACGATCTCGACGTCGGCGGGCAGCGACCGGCGGGCGAGCTCCAGCTTCTCCTTGACCCCGGCGACCACGTCGCGGCCCGAGCCGCCGCGCAGCATCAGCACGATGCCGGCGACGGTCTCGCCGTGGCCGTCGCGGCTGATCGCGCCCTGACGGATCTCGGGGCCGATCTCCACCTCGGCGACCTGGCCGAGCAGCACCGGCACGCCGTCGCGGTAGGCCACCACCGTATCTGCTCGAGATCCTCGATCGCCGCGCACCCAGCCGTCGCCGCGGACCACGAACTGCTCGCCGCCGCGCTCGACGAACGCGCCGCCGGCGACGCCGTTGTTGGCGGCCACCGCCGCGGCCAGCTCCTCAAGCGCGAGCCCGTAGCGGCGCAGCGCCGCGGGGTCGGCGACGACGTGGAACTGGCGCACGTAGCCGCCGAAGGAGTCGACGCCGGCGACCCCGGGCACGGTGCGCAGGATCGGCCGCAGCACCCAGTCCTGCAGCGTGCGCAGCTCCATCAGGTCGCGGCTCGTCGCTCTCGAGGGTGTACTGGAAGACCTCGCCGAGCCCGGTCGAGATCGGCCCGAGGTTCGAGTCGCGCGCCCTCCGGCAGCTCGTCGCGAACGCTGAAGATCCGCTCCAGCACCAGCTGGCGGGCGAAGTAGATGTCGGTGCCGTCCGTCGAAGACCACGGTCACCATCGACAGGCCGAACTTGGACAGCGAGCGCACCTGGGTCGAGTGCGGCAGGCCGGCGCAGGCCTGCTCGATGGGGTAGGTGACCAGCTGCTCGATCTCGAGCGGCGACAAGGTCGGCGCCTGGGAGATGACGGTCACCTGGACGTTGGTGACGTCGGGGAAGGCGTCGATCGGCAGCTGGCGGAAGGCAGGCCCACCCGGCGCCGACGAGGAGCACGGCGAGCAGCATCACCACCAGCCGGTGGCGCAGCGAGAGCTCGACCAGCCGTCCCATCTCAGCTCTCCTCGCCCTCGCCGTTGACCAGGGCGGACTTGAGGAAGAACACGCCCTGGACCGCCACCTCCTCTCCGGCTGCGACGCCGTCGAGCGACCTCGTACCGGCTGCCGTTGAACAGCGCCGAGGGAGACCGGTCGGGCCTCGAAGATCGGTCGCCGACGTGCGCACGAAGACGACGTCGGCGGCGCCGACTCGGATCACCGCCGACTCCGGGCACCGAGGGAGTCTGACGCGCCTCCCCGTGGGTCACCGTGCCCTCGACGAACACGCCGGGGAAGAGCTCGGGGAAGCCGTCGAGCGACCCGCACCCGCACCCGCACGGTGCGGGTGGTGGGGTCGACCTCGGGCACTCGGGTGATGACGGCACCCCGGCCGAGCAGGCCCGGGCGTCCCACCGGCGCGAACTCCACCGGATCGTCGACCGCGACGCTGACCGCCTGGTCGGGCGGCAGCTGCAGCTCGAGCTCGATCCTGCGCGGGTCACCGATCACCACCAGGGATTCGTACTCCTGCACCCACTCGTGCGGCCTGGACCTCGAGCTCGAGCACCACGGCGTCGATCGGGGAGCGCACCGGCAGGTGGGGATCGGTGCGACGCTCGGCGAGGATCCGTTCGACGGTCTCCTCGGCGAGCCCGAGGTCGGTGAGCTCCTCGCGCGCGGCGGCGAGCGAGAGCCGCGCCGAGAATGCCGCCTGCTCCCGGAGCTCGAGCTCCTGTCGGCTGACGCCTTCGATCTCGTAGAGCTCGCCGGCCGGCCTCGAGCCGGCTCTCGGCCAGCCGGACCGACTCCGCCGCGCGCAGCAGGTCGCCCTGCATCGTGAGCAGATCGTGGGAGTGGAGCTCGACCAGGAGCTCGCCGGCCCGAACCGGCGAGCCGGTGCCACGTGCAAGGTCTCGACCCGTCCGGCGAGGATCGCCTTGACCGTGACGGTGGTGCCGGGCGCCCGGACGACCTGTCCGACCACCCGAAGCTGGTTGCCGAAGGTGCGCTCCAGCACCGGCCGGGTCACCAGCCCTGCGCGGGTCTGTGCGGCGGCGTCGAGTCGACACCGTTTCGACGGCTGCAGCGGCGCAGGGCGAGAGCGACGGCGAGGACGAGCGCAGCGGAGCGGGTCATGGGGTCACCGTCTTCTGTCACCGGGATCCGGGATCGGGAACAGGTCGGGCCGCGCGAGGGCCGCGGCCAGGTGAAGGCGGGCCCGCAGCAGCTCGATCCGGGCCTCGACCGCGGTCAGGCGGACGTCGTCGAACCGGGCCATGCCGTCCAGGTACACCAGGTAGGACTGCGCGCCGAGGCGGAACTGCTCGGCGAGCGAGTGCTCGGCGACGTCGAGCCGGTCGAGGACCGGGCCGAGAGCGGTCAGGCGCCGCTCGGCGCCGGCCGCAGCGGCAAGATTGGAGTCCACGACCTCGGCCAGGCGCCTGCGGACGAGCTCGACCTCGGCCGCGGCGGCGCGGGCTGCCGCCTCGGCCTCCACCCGCGGCTCGCGCACCGCCCGCCCGAACGGGAGCGGCACACTGATGCGAAGCCCGAACGCGTCGAAGCCGGGGATGCCGTCCATCGTCGGCACCCTTTCCCACTCTGCCTCGGCGGTCGGCCGGCCCCCCGCAGTGACGTCGACCAGGTCGCGGCGGGCCGCGAAGCGCGCGGCGTGCTCGGCCGCGACCGCGACCCGGGGCGCCCGGTCCATGTCCCCGGGGTGGATCGAGTCCGGCGCCGGCGAGGCGGTCGCTGCGACCAGCTCTTCGAGATCTTCGGCGACGGGCGTCGGGGCGGCCGCTCCCGCCACCCGACGCATCGCGGCGAGCAGGGACTCGCGGGAGCTCACGGCGCGGCTCTCGGCGGCGACCGACCTGACCTGCTCGAGATCGAGCTGGACCACGTCGAAGCCCGCCACCTCGCCCAACGTGTAGCGCTCCTCGTGGAGTGCGAGGGCCCGGTCGAGGCGCTCCCGCGCGCGGGTCGCGATCACCAGCCGGGCCTCGGCAGCGGCCAGCTCGAGCCACAGTGCGGCGGCCTGCTCGGCGACGTCGAGCCGGGCCACGGTGAGCTCCGCCTCGACTGCGACCGCGGCGGCGTCGCGCAGCCCGCGGGCGGCGGAGGCCTGCCAGGGCAGGTTGAAGGGCATGCCGAAGCGGACCGTGGACTGCGAGTTCGGGCGCTTCGAGAGTCCCGAGCCCAGACCCTCCTGCTGAATCTCGGCGTACGGCAGGCCGGAGGCGCCCTGGGCGGCCGCGACCGCTGTCAGAGCCTCTCCGGCCGCCTTCGCTGCGGCCAGCTCCGGGGCGAGGGTGAGCGCCGCCCGGGTCGCAGCGCCGATCCGGGCGGCCGCGTCGTCCGCAGGAGGATCGGCGGCTGCGAGGGTCGGCGCCGTGAGGACGAACACGAGCACAGTGACGAGGGCTCTCACGAATCGGACCTCCGACGGTGGAACGCGGCCTCGCGCTGGGGAGAGGGTGCCAGCAGGCTGTGTGCTGTCGAACCCGACCGGAAGACGCGAGAATGGCCGCACTGCAAGCAGTCTACTGCAACACCCCGATACCACAAGGGAGTTTGTCGGGCTCGTCGGACGCCGCCGAAGGCCTTCCGACGGGAAAGGACCGTCATCGAGTCGACCGTCGTCGTACGCGCCCTGGGCCCGGGTGGGGGCGACGCAGGGTACTCTAGGGAGGCCGGTGACAACGCGGGACCACCTCCTGGCGATCGACTGCGGCACGCAGAGCCTGCGCGCGCTGCTCTTCGACCTGGCCGGCGGGCTGGTCGCGAAGACCCAGGTCCCGTTCGAACCCTACGAGTCGCTTCGCCCGGGGTGGGCCGAGCAGGACCCCGAGCTGTACTGGCGGGCGCTGGGTGAGGCCTGCACCGGGCTGTGGCGAACCAGCCCGGTGCCGCCAGATGCGGTCGCGGGGCTTGCGCTGACGACACAGCGCGCGACCGTGGTCTGCGTCGATCGGGAGGGCCGCCCTCTCCGGCCGGCGATCGTGTGGCTCGACCAGCGGCGAAGCGAGGGTGTCGGAGGGGTCGGCAGGATGTGGAGGCTCGCCTTCCGGGCGGCCGGAGTGGCCGACACCGTGGCTCACTTCCTCGCCGAGGCGGAGGCGCGGTGGCTCGCCCGCCACCAGCCCGAGATCTGGCAGCGGACCCACAAGATGCTCTTCTTGTCGGGCTTCCTGACCCACCGCCTGGTGGGCCGCTTCGTCGACTCGGTGGGCTGCCAGGTCGGCTACGTCCCGTTCGACTACAAGCGGCTCGACTGGGCCGGCCCGCGCGACTGGAAGTGGCGCGCGCTCGGAATCGACCAAGGGCGGCTCCCGGAGCTCGTCCCGCCGACCGGGATCCTGGGCGAGCTCACGGCTGCCGCCGCCGAGGCGACCGGTCTCGAGGCCGGGCTGCCGGTGGTCGCGGCGGCCGCGGACAAAGCCTGCGAGGTGCTCGGATCCGGGTGCCTCACCCCGGATCTCGGGTGTCTCAGCTACGGCACCACCGCGACCGTCAACATCACTCATCGGCGCTACGTCGAAGCGGTGCGCTTCGTGCCGCCGTACCCCGCCGCGGTGCCCGGCGCCCACACCCTCGAGGTGCAGATCTACCGGGGGTTCTGGCTGGTGTCGTGGTTCGTGAAGCAGTTCGGGGCGCGGGAGGCCAGGATCGCCGCGGAGCGCGGGGTGGCGCCTGAGGTGGTGTTCGACGAGCTGGTTCGGGAGGTGCCGCCGGGATCGATGGGACTGGTCCTCCAGCCGACCTGGTCGCCCGGGGTGCGGGTGCCGGGTCCGGAGGCCAAGGGTGCGGTGATCGGCTTCGGCGACGTGCACACCCGGGCCCACCTCTACCGGGCGATCCTCGAGGGCCTCGCGTACGCCCTCCGCGAAGGCGCCGAGCGCTGTGAGCGGCGCGCCGGTGAGGCGATCCGGGAGCTTCGGGTCGCGGGCGGAGGCTCCCAGAGCGACGTGGCGATGCAGCTCACCGCCGACGTCTTCGGCCGGCCGGCCGCGCGGCCCAGCGTGTACGAGGCCTCCGGGCTGGGGGCGGCGATCGACGCCGCGGTCGGCCTCGGCCTCCACCCCGACCTGGAGTCGGCGGTCGCCGCGATGTGCCACCTCGGGGATCGCTTCGAGCCCGATCCCGACAGCCGGGAGCTCTATGACGCCCTCTATCGGAGGGTCTATCGACGGCTGTACCCCCGCCTGCGCCCGCTGTATCAGGAGATCCGCGACATCACCGGCTACCCGGAGTGGTAGGCCGGACGGGCAGACCACCAAGGCACCACGACACCAAGCCGCCCACCCTCCCGACGGACCGCGGGCTGAGACCGCGCACGGCCCGGCGTCGCGTCGAAGCGGCTGCTTCGGTTGTCAGGTGCGTGGGAGTCCGGGAGTCGGGCGACGGGGTGCGGGGAAGCAGAATGGGGAATGCGGAGTGCGTGCCCGGTGAGGCCAGACGCTGCCCGCACCCGGATGACCACAAGCCTCTTGGAGACGTGGTGTCTTGGCGGTGGCCCCGCTACTCCGGGAGGGGGATGTCGTCGTCCTCGTCCTCGTCCTCGTCGAACAGGGGGAGGGTGGGCTCGAGCTTGGCCAGCAGCCGCTCCAGGATCTGGCGGGCCCACCGCGGGCGGTCGTCGGGCGCGAGCCGCATCGGCCGCAGCCCGCGCGCGGCGAGCATTCCGTCGAGCAGCAGGTCGATCTGCTCCTGGAAGCCGGGGTCCGCGGCGCGCACTCCGTCGAAGCGGGGACGCGACCAGACCGGGACGTGGACCAGGACGTCGTAGGTGGGAAGCCAGTGGTCGAGGACCTTCTCCCACGCCGGGATGCTCCCGACCGCGTGCACCATGTAGCAGTAGTTGTCGAGGGCGGAGCGGTCGCACACCACGACCTCGTGACGCGTGCTGGCCTCGATCTCGAGCGCGAGCTGGGAGTGCAGGATCCACGCCTGGGCGTCGAGGGTGGTCTCGCGGTTGATCGGCAGCGGGCAGCGGCGCGCGACCTCGCGCACCATCTCGACGTCGACGTTGCGCCGCTTGAGCCGCGCGGCGAGGTCGTAGCAGAGCGTGGTCTTGCCCACGCCGTGGCTCCCGATCAGTGCGATCTTCACGGCTTCAGTCTACTCCCGGCCCGCGCGGGCCCGGCGGCGGCCCGTCGGACCGGCAGGGCGCCGCCTCAGCGTCCTGCGGCCTTGCCGGTCGGCCGGAGCGAGGCGGGCAGGCCGGCCGCTGCCTCGAGCATCACCGCATGGATGCCCGCAGCGTCCGGCGCGTCGAGCAGGCGCGCGAGCCGGCCGGGGTGGCGGACGATCCAGGCCAGCCGGGACAGCCAGCGCACGTGGAGCGCGTCGTTGCGCAGCGCGAGCAGGAAGAAGAGATGGGTCTTGCCCATGTCGGGCGACCCGAACAGGACACCGTCGCGGCTGCGGCCGAGGGCGATGAACTGGCGCGGGAACTTGTCGGCCGCCCTCCGCCGCGCGTGGAGGAAGGCCACACCCTCCGGGACCGCGGTCGGGACCAGGCGCTCGCGCGCCGCCAGGGCCGCCTCGAGCCAACCCTGGTCCTTGACCAGCCCGAGCTCCGTGACGTGCCCGACGATGGCGTGGATGACGCCCTCGCGGTCGTCGGCCTCGAGCTCGGGGAGGATGTGCTCGACGGTGAAGATCTGGTCGACCGGGGCGTCGATGACCTGGCTGGTGGCGGCGCCTGCCGTCACCATGGTCTCCGAGGCGAGCGTGTCGAGGTACTCGTCGAGCAGGGCCCGCCGGAAGCGCCACTGACCGCCGATCTTGACCCCGGGTATCTTGCCCTCATGGGCAAGGCGGACGAGCGTGCGTTCGGCGAGCTTGAGGTACTCGGCGGCTTCCTTGGCGGTCATGTACGCTTCCATCGGTGCTCCTCCGTCGTTCAGACCGATTAGGGTCTCATTTGGCTGAGTACTCCTTCTTCCGGCGGTTGTCAAGGCGCCGCTGGCAGGCTTGCGCGGTAATTCACCCTGTGGTATCACGGTCGCGCTCATCCGGAGCTTGAGGATCATCGAGGAGGAAATGCCGTCATGGATGTTGCAGGGAAGGTCAAGGAGATCATCGTCCAGCAGCTTGGGGTCGACGCCGACAAGGTGACGCCTACCGCGTCCTTCGTCGACGACCTCGGAGCCGACTCGCTCGACGTGGTCGAGCTGGTGATGGCGTTCGAGGAGGAGTTCGGCGTCGAGATCCCGGACGAGGCGGCCGAGAAGATCGCCACCGTCAACGACGCGGTTTCGTTCCTGAAGGAGAAGCTGGAGGCCTGATGTCCCGACGGGTGGTGGTGACCGGCCTCGGCCTGGTGTCCCCGCTGGGCCTGGGACGGGAGGCGACGTGGGCCGCCCTCGTGGCCGGGACCAGCGGCGTCGCCACCATCACTCGATTCGACCCATCCGACTCCCAGGTGAAGATCGCCGCAGAGGTCCGCGGCTTCGACCCGGGGGCGTGGATGGACGCCAAGGAGGTCAAGAAGTTCGACCTCTTCGTCCACTACGCGGTCGCGGCGTCCAGGATGGCCCTCGACGAGTCGGGGCTCGAGATCGGCGAGAGCAACGCCCACCGGGTCGGGGTGGTGATCGGATCTGGAATCGGTGGCCTGCCGCTGATCGAGCGCACCCACCAGACGCTGACTGAGCGCGGTCCCCGGCGCGTGTCGCCGTTCTTCATACCGGGGGCGATCATCAACATGAGCTCGGGTGTGGTCAGCATCCTGACCGGGGCCAAGGGCCCGAACAGCGCCACCTGCACCGCCTGCTCGACCTCTGCCCACGCGATCGGTGACGCGACCCTGTACATCCGCCAGGGGTATGCCGACGCGATTCTCGCCGGCGGATCCGAGGCGGTGATCTCGCCGCTCGCGATCGCCGGCTTCTCCGCGATGCGGGCCCTTTCGACCCGGAACGACGAGCCCGAGCGGGCCTCCCGCCCCTGGGATGCCGACCGCGACGGGTTCGTGATCGGCGAAGGCGCGGCGGTGGTGGTGCTCGAGGAGCTCGAGCATGCGCGCCGCCGCGGGGCGCCGATTCTGGCCGAGGTGCTCGGCTTCGGCATGTCGGGGGACGCCTACCACATCTCGGCGCCGTCGGAGGACGGCGACGGCGCGGTCCGCGTCATGCGGGCTGCGCTCGAGGACGCTCGGGTCGACCCCGGGCGCGTGGACTACATCAACGCCCACGGCACCTCGACCCCGGCCGGCGACCGGATCGAGACGCTCGCGATCAAGCGTGTGTTCGGCGAGCACGCGAAGCGGCTCGCGGTCTCGTCCACCAAGTCCATGACCGGCCACCTTCTGGGCGCGGCGGGCAGCCTCGAGTTCGCCTTCGCCGTGCTCGCGATCAGGCACCGGGATCATCCCGCCGACCATCAACCTCGACCGCCCGGACCCGGAGAACGACCTTGACTACGTGCCCCACACCTCCCGCGAGGCGAGGCTCGAGGTCGCCCTCACCAACTCGTTCGGCTTCGGTGGCACCAACGCCTGCCTGGTGGTGGGAGCCGCTCCCTGACCGATGACGGTCAACGTTCCCCGGTGGGTCCGGGGCTTCGCGCGTCTCACCGATCGGCTCGACCTCTACCATTTCGGCCGCTGGCTCGTGCTCGCCTCGGTCGTGGGTGTGGTCGCCGGGCTCGGCGCAGCGGCTCTGACCTGGGGCGTCGACGCGGTCGGCCACCTCCTGCATGGCGGGCTGGTCGGGTTCGTGCCGCCCGAGCACGGGGTCGGCGCATCGCCCGGGTGGACGCCGGCGCATCGACCCTGGCTGCTGCTGCTGATCCTGCCGGGCGCCGGCCTGCTGGTCGGCCTGCTGGTGCAACGTTTCGCCCCCGAGGCCGAAGGGCACGGAACCGACGCCGTGATCGAGGCCTACCATCGTGATCGTGCGCTGATCCGGCGCCGGGTGATCCCGGTCAAGCTCGTCGCTTCGATCCTCACCATCGGCTCCGGCGGGTCGGCCGGTCGAGAGGGACCGGTGGCCCAGATCGGCGCCGGCTTCGCCAGCTACCTGTCGGGCATGCTGCGGCTGCCGGTGCGCGACCGGCGCACCCTGGTCGTCGCCGGCATGGCCGCCGGCATCGGCGGCATGTTCAGGGCCCCCCTCGGCGGAGCCCTGTTCGCGATCGAGGTGCTCTACTCCGAGAACGAGTTCGAATCGGAGGCCCTGATCCCGGCGGTGATGGCCTCGATCGTGTCCTACGTCGTGAACTGCTCCCTGACCGGGTGGGGGGTGCTGTTCCGCACCCACACCGCGCCTTCGTCCGTCCCGCCGAGCTGGTCGCGTACCTCCTGCTCGGGATGGTGCTGGCCGTGATCGGGATCGTCTACGTGCGGCTCTTCTACGGCATGCGCGACGACATCTTCCGGCGGCTGCCGGTCCCGCCTGGGTGAAGCCCGCGATCGGCGGCTTCCTGGTCGCGTGATCGCCGTCTTCCTGCCCCAGGTGATGGGCGGCGGCTACGGCTGGCTGCAGCTGACCCTCGACGGCCAGCTGCCGCTGCTGCTCCTGGTGGTGCTGGTCCCGGCCAAGATCCTCGCCACCTCGCTGACCATCACCTCGGGCGGCTCGGGCGGCGTGTTCGCGCCGTCGCTGGTCATCGGCGGCATGACCGGGGCGATCTTCGCCAGCTCGGCGCGCGGGTGGCGCCGGCGCTCGCGCCGCCGGCGGTGGCCTGTGTGCTGGTCGGCATGGGCGGCTTCTTCGCCGGCGTCGCCAAGGTGCCGATCGCCGCCCTGATCATGGTCGCCGAGATGAGCGGCTCCTACAGCCTGCTGGTGCCGATGATGCTGGTGTGTCGGTCACCTTCCTGCTGACCCGCGGTGCCAGCCTCTACGAGACGCAGGTGCCGGGCGGGTCGACTCGCCCGCCCACCTCGGCGAGTTCCAGGTCGACATGCTCGAGCGGCTGACCGTGGCCGAGGTCCTCGATCCTGTGGGCGAGATCCAGACGGTCCCGCCCGGCATGCCGTTCGCGCGCGTGCTCGACCTGGTGGCGTCGAGCCCGCAGTCGGCCTTTCCGGTGGTCGACGGCGAGGGGCGCATGGTCGGGATCTTCACCGTCAACGACGTCCGTCGGGTGGTGACCTCGCCGGAGGTGTGGTCGGTGCTGGTCGCCAGCGATCTCGGCACGGGCGTGGACAGCGCCGCGTGGGTGGCGCCGGACGACGACCTGCACAGCGCGCAGCGCCGCTTCAGCGCGTTCCAGCTCGAAGTGCTCCCGGTGCTCGCCAGTGCTCCGCCCGCACCGTTGATCGGACTGCTGCAGCAGGGCCGTCTGATGGAGGCCTACGACCGTGAGGTCCACCGCCTGCAATCCGAGGACGGCGCCGGGTAGGCCGAGCGGCGGAGGTCATGCCGCGCTGCGGCGGTAGCTCCCGCGCGGGGGCTCTGCTACACTCGCGAAGGTGAATGACCATTCACTCAGTCTGCCGGATGGGCAGCGCGTCGACCGACCCGAGGTGAGAAAACACCTCCGGGCGCGGTGCATTGCCTGCCCCTGCCGGCGACCGGGGAACAGTCCTGATCAGGAATCCACCGAGGGAGGTAGGCCGTGAAGTGCATCGTCTGCGTGACCAGCGTCCCCGACACGGCGTCGGTCATCAAGATCGGACCAGACGGAAAGGGCATCGACGAGGCCGGGATCAAGTGGATCGTGTCGCCGTACGATGAGTACGCGCTCGAGGAGGCGATCCAGCTGACCGAGGCGAAGGGCGGCGAGGTCACCGCGGTGACCTACGGGCCGGCCCGGGCGGAGGCCGCGTTGCGCGACTGCCTCGCCCGTGGTGCCCACAACGCGGTCCACGTGCTCGGCGGCGAGGCCACGCTCGGTGACAGCTTCAAGATCGCGACCGTGCTCGCCGGGGCGCTCAAGGGACGCGAGTTCGACCTGGTGCTGTGCGGCTTCAAGGGCGTCGGCACCGACAACGGTCAGGTCGGCCAGATGCTCGCGGAGCTGCTCGGACTGCCCCACGTCGCCAACGTCACCTCGCTCGAGGTGGGCGAGGGCTCGCTCACCGCGGGGCGCGAGGTGGAAGGCGGCCAGGAGCAGGTGAGCTCGCCGCTGCCGGCGCTGCTGACCTGCCAGAAGGGCCTCAACGAGCCGCGTTACGCCGCGCTCAAGGGCATCATGGCGGCCAAGCGCAAGCCGGTGGAGAAGATCGAGGTCGCGGCTCTGGGCATCGACGAGGCTGCCGGCGCGACCACCACCGTCCGCTCGCTCGAGCTGCCGCCGCCCAAGTCCGCCGGGACGGTGATTCCCGGCGAGGACGACCCGGCGGGGGCGGCCGCAAAGCTGGTCGCGCTGCTGCGCGACGAGGCGAAAGCGATCTGAGGGGGGAGGCGACCATGGCTGGGATACTGGTTTTCGTAGAGCAGCGCGACGGAGAGATCCGCAAGGCCTCCCTGCAGGCGGTGAGCGAGGCGCGCCGGCTGGCCTCCGGCCCCGGATGGCCGGTGGCCGCCGTCCTGGTCGGACCCGGCGACGCCGCCTCGCTCGGGACCTGGGGGGCGCAGACCGTCTACCACGCCGACTCGGCCGACCTGGCGCTGTACAGCGCCGAGGGCTACGCCGAGGCGGTCAAGGCGGCGGCGGAGAAGGCCGCGCCGACGGCGATCCTGTTCTCCGGCACCGCGATGGGACGCGATCTCGCGCCGCGGGTGGCGGCTCGGCTCGGCGTCGGGGCCCTGGCCGACGTGGTCGGCCTGTCGCTCGAGGGCGAGACCCTGGTCGCCCGGCGGCCGGTCTACTCGGGCAAGGCCTTTGCGACCGTCGACACCGCCGGGACCTCACCGCAGGTGGTGAGCCTGCGGCCGAACGTCTTCGCCGCCGAGGAGGCCGGCGGCAGCGCCCAGGTGGTGGCGCTGGACGGCCTCGCGACCGCCATCCGGGCGAAGGTCACCGAGCTCAAGGCCACCGGAGGCGGCGAGCTCGACGTGGCCGAGGCCGACGTCATCGTGTCCGGGGGACGAGGCGTCAAGGGGCCCGAGAACTTCGCGCTCATCCGCGAGCTCGCCCACGCCCTCGGCGGCGCGGTCGGCGCGTCGCGAGCGGTGGTCGACGCGGGCTGGATCGAGCACAAGCACCAGGTCGGGCAGACCGGCAAGGTGGTCAGCCCGAGCCTCTACGTCGCGTGCGGAATCTCGGGCGCGATTCAGCACCTCGCCGGGATGAGCTCCTCGAAGTGCATCGTCGCGATCAACAAGGACCCCGATGCCCCGATCTTCAAGGTCGCCGACTACGGTGTGGTGGGGGACCTGTTCCAGGTCATCCCACCGATGGTCGAGGAGATCAAGAAGCTCGGCTGAATCCGGCGCGCGGATGCAGGACAACGGCGGGCCGAGAGGCCCGCCGTTTCGGTTGGGGACGTCGGAGTGTTCGAGGTCCGGCCTTCGGGCGAGCCCGTGGTGGAGGCGCCCCCGAGCCCGAGCGGCCATGGGTCGACGTCCCGGTCTCGTCCTTGGGTACCACGAGCCTGTCTCATTCGGACACGACGAGCCGTTCGTCCCGGCGTGGTCCCGGTCGTCCCCGAGGTGAGGGGCGGGGGCGCCGCGGACGGTAGAGTGGGTCAGGCGCCCCGGAGGACCCGATGACCACTGACACGAAGATCCATCCTGCAGTCTGGGCGCTGGCCGCGGCGGTGTTCCTCTTCCACCTCGCGTCGGCAGAGGGATACGGCATCTTCCGCGACGAGCTCTACTACCTGGCCTGCGGTGCACGGCCGGGATGGGGCTACGTCGACCACCCGCCGCTGATCGGGTGGCTGGCGTGGTTGATCCGCCACACCCTGGGCACCTCCCTGCTCGCGATCCGGCTGCTGCCCGCGGCGGCCGCCGCCGGGACCGTGCTGCTGGTGGGCCGGATCGGGAGCGAGCTCGGTGGGAGGGGCTGGGCCCAGGCGGTGGCGGCGTTGTGCGTGGCCACGGCCCCGGTGCTGCTGGCGCTGCACTCCATCCTGTCGATGAACGCCTTCGACGTGCTGCTGTGGGCGGCGGCCGGGGCGGTCCTGGTGCGGCTCGAGCGTACCGGCGATTCCCGCCTCTGGCTCTGGTTCGGTGCGATCGCCGGGATCGGCCTGCTCAACAAGCTGAGCTTCCTCTTCCTCGGGTTCGGGGTCGCGGTCGGCTTGGTCGCGGCCCGTCGCTGGCGGCACCTGGCGAGCCCCCGGTTGTGGGTCGGGGCCGGGATCGCCGCGCTGCTGGCGCTGCCCTACGGGCTGTGGCAGATGGCCCACGGCTGGCCGACCGCCGAGTTCATGCACAACGCCGCCACCTTCAAGAACGTCGACCTGTCGCCGCTGGCGTTCCTGGGCGCTCAGCTGCGCGACCTCAACCCGATCGCGGCGCCGGTGTGGATCGCCGGACTGGTCGGCCTGCTGGCCTCCCGGCGGCTGGCCGCAGGGCGGGTCCTGGGATGGGCCTGGGTGGCGATCTTCATCGTGATGGCGGTGGGAAGCGCCAAGCCCTACTACCTGGCGGCGTCGTTCCCGTGGCTCTTCGCCGCCGGCGGAGTGGTCGTGGAGGCGTGGACCGCCGACCGCCGCCGGTGGCTGCGCTGGGCCGCGCCGGTCGCCATTGCGGCCTCCGCCGCCGCGATCGCGCCGCTCGCCAAACCGCTGCTGTCCGAGGACTCCCTGGTGGCCTACCAGGCCCGGCTCGGCATGGCGCCGGGGACGGACGAGCACCACGAGCTCGGCCGCCTCGGTCAGTACTTCGCCGACATGCACGGCTGGCGCGAGATGGCCGAGTCGGTGGCCCGGGCGGTCGAAAGGCTGTCCGCCGAGGACCGTGCGCGGGCCTGCGTCTTCGGGCGCAACTATGGGGAGACCGGCGCGGTCGAGCTGTTCGGCCCCGAGCTCGGGCTGCCGCCGGCCGTCTCGGGCCACAACAGCTACTGGTTGTGGGGGCCGGGGGAGTGCAGCGGTGAGGTCGTCGTGGTGATCGGCGGCGAACGGGAGCAGATCGAGGCCTTCTTCGCCCGAGTCGAGCCGATCGGGTCCCACGACGCCGCCGACGCGATGCCCTACGAGCGCAACCTGACCATTTGGCTCGCCCGCGAGCCGAAGCAGCCGCTCGCCGAGGCCTGGCCCGAGCTCAAGAGCTTCTCGTAGGAGCAGACGGTCACAGAGGCAGAGAGAACTCAGCGCGGGCTGTCCCCGAAACCCGCGGCCTCGGTGTGGGAATGCGGGCGCTTCCGTTCGAGGCGCGTGAGAGTCCGGGGTCGGGCAGCGGGCGGCTGGGGTCGGGGCCGGGATCGTCGCGCGCGACTCGACGGTCTGGCCGGGGAGTGTGCTGGCTCAGTTGTGCGAGTAGGCGGCCAGCGGCTGGCTGTCAAGGGCATGCTCGCAGGGCTCATGGCCAGAGGCCACCCTTGACAGCCAGCCGCCGGCCGCCTCTGGGGAGAGGCATGAGCCAGCACACTCCCTCGTCCAGACCTTCCCGAGCCGTCCACCGCACCCTCCCTCGTGGCCGGGCCAACCTCGTCGCTCTCGAGGTCGCTCTCGGCCTCGCCGGCGCGATCGCCCGAATGACCCTGCCGCGCGGGTTGTCCCACGTTCGAGACCATCTCGTTCGTGCCACTGACAACTCGGCGCTGAGACTCTCAGAGGCGAGCGGACGGACCCTCGGCAATCGGTCGCAGCACCTCGAGGCGGCCTACGCGGAGGTGCAGGAGGTCCAGACCGCGCTCGCTCTGGTCGCCGCACGGGGCATCGAGATCCCGAAGGTAGTCGTCGACGCCGCCGACCACCTCGGCGGGCTGGTGTACGGGCTGCTGCGCTCCGCGAGACGGGCCTGATCGCTCTTTGAGTCAACGGCTGAGCTCAGAACTCCGGACCAAATGTCGTCGAGAGGGCAACAGCTCTGAGTCAGGAGTAGCACAGAGCCCCCTTCCGCCCGATGGCCTGCAGGTCGGGCTCGCGAGGCGAGCCCGACCTTCGGTGCCCTGGGTGGGTGGCTCCGTGCTCCACTGTGCCTCCGTGCCTCTGTGGTCTTCCTCCGGTGACGGTCACGGGTGGCGGTTCGCGGTCGTTCGCGGCGGAATTCAGTCCGCCGTGGTATCCTTCCGCCTCCGTGTGGGGGCCGCCTGTGGACCTGCAGAACCTGATTCTCTCCCTTCAGCGCTACTGGGCCGACGCGGGCTGCATCATCCAGCAGCCGCTACGACCTCGAGGTCGGCGCGGGCACGATGCACCCGGAGACCTTCCTGCGGGTGCTCGGCCCGGAGCCCTACCGGGTCGCCTACGTCCAGCCGTCGCGCCGGCCCGCCGACGCGCGCTACGGCGAGAACCCGTTCCGGCTCGGCCGCCACCTCCAGCTGCAGGTGATCCTCAAACCGTCGCCGGCCGACGTGCAGGAGCTCTACCTGCGCTCGCTGGGCGCGCTCGGCATCGACCCGGCGGTGCACGACATCCGCTTCGAGGAGGACAACTGGGAGTCGCCGACCCTGGGCGCCTGGGGGGTCGGCTGGCAGGTGCTGCTGGACGGCATGGAGATCACCCAGTTCACCTACTTCCAGCAGGCCGGCGGCATCGACCTGGCGCCGATCTCGGCCGAGCTGACCTACGGGCTCGAGCGGATCGCCATGTTCCTCCAGCGCAAGGACTCGATCTACGACATCGAGTGGGGCGGCGGCGTGGCCTACGGCAAGGTCCGGCTCGACGACGAGCGCGAGGCCTCGATCTACGGCTTCGAGCTCGCCGACGTCGAGATGCTGCGGCGCCACTTCGACGACTGGGAGCGCGAGGCCGTGCGCTGCCTCGACCACTCCCCGGCGCTGGTGCTGCCGGCCCTCGAGGCGACGCTCAAGACCTCGCACCTGTTCAACCTGATGGACGCCCGCGGCGCGGTCTCGGTCACCGAACGGGTCGGCCTGATCGGCCGCGTGCGCCGGAACGCGGTGCGGGCGGCGAAGGCCTATGTGGCCCAGCGGGAGGCGGCCGGATGGCCGCTGGGCGATGCACTCGGCGGGGGAGGGGCGTAATGGCCACCTTCCTGCTCGAGGTGCGCACCGAGGAGATCCCGGCGGCGGCTCTGCCGGGAGCGCGGGAGCAGCTCGCCCGGGCGTTCGAGGCCCGGTTCGCCGAGGCCGGCTTCGACCACGTGACGGTCCGCGCCCTGTCGACCAACCGCCGGCTGGCAGTGCTCGCCGAGGGCCTGCCTGAGCGCCAGGCGGATCGCACCGAGACGGTGAGCGGACCGCCGCGTGCGGCGGCGTTCGCGGCCGACGGCACACCGACCAGGGCCGCCGAGGGATTCGCCCGCAAGGTCGGGGTCGAGGTCGGGGCGCTCGAGCTGGTGGCCACCGACCGGGGCGAGTACGTGGCCGCCACGGTGACGAGGCCGGGCCGCGCCACTGCCGAAATCCTCGCCGAGGCCGCGCCCCAGGTGGTGGCGGGGCTGCGCTTCCCCAAAACCATGCGGTGGGGGCTCGGCCGTCACACCTTCGTCCGTCCGGTCCACGGCGTGGTCGCCCTGCTCGATGCCGAGGTGGTGCCGTTCTCGCTCTTCGACATCGACTCCGGCCGCACCACTGTCGGCCACCGGGTCCACGCCCCGGCCCCGTTCGAGCTCGCCGAGGCTTCCCGCTACGTCGGGGAGCTGGCGACCCGCCGGGTGGTGGTCGACCCGGCCGAGCGGCGGCAAGCGCTCGAGGCGCGGGCTGCCGCGCTGGCAGAGGACGCGGGATGCCGCGTGCACCCCGACCCCGAGCTGGTCGCCGAGCACGTCGAGCTGGTGGAGCATCCCGGCCTGGTGGCGGGGACGTTCGACCCCGCCTTTCTCGAGCTGCCGCCGGAGGTGGTCGTCACCACCCTGCGCCACCATCAGAAGTGCCTGGTGCTGGAGGACGACGACGGCGGGCTCGCGCCCCGTTTCCTCGCCGTGGTGGACCGCACCGACGACCCCGAGGGGCTGATCCGCCAGGGCAACGAGTGGGTGATCGGCGCTCGCCTCGCCGATGCGAGGTTCTTCGTCGCCGAGGACCGCAAGCGAAGTCTCGCCGAGCTGGTGCCGCGCCTGGGGCGCCTCGAGTTCCACCGCAAGCTCGGCTCCCTGGCCGACAAGGCCGAGCGGGTCGGAGCGTTGGCGGCGAAGCTCTCCGGGTGGCTCGGCGGCGGCGCTGGCGCCGAGCAGCTGATCCGGATCGCCGGGCTCGCCAAGGCCGACCTGGTGACCAACATGGTGGGTGAGTTCCCCGAGCTGCAGGGCGTGATGGGCGGCCACTACCTCCGGCTCGAGGGCGAGCCCGAGGCAGTGTGGACCGCGGCCCGGGACCACTACACCCCGTCGGGATTCGACGGCCCGGTGCCGGTATCCCTCGAAGGCAAGCTGGTGGGCGCCGCGGACCGGCTCGACACCCTGGCCGCGCTGTTCGCGGTGGGTGAGAAGCCGACCGGGTCGAAGGACCCCTTCGGCCTCAGGCGGGCGGCCCAGGGCGTGGTCAAGATCTTCGCCGACTCCGGGTGGGGCGCCGATCTCGTGCTCGCCGCCCGCACCGCGGCAGACGCCGCGGCCGGGGCCGCGGGCGCACCCGTCGAGACCGTCGCTGACGAGGTCGAGGGCTTCCTCGCCGACCGCGTGCGCCGCTTCCTGGTCGAGGTCGTCGGTGTCGCGGGCGACACCGCCGACGCCGCGATGGCGGCCGGCTGGGGCCTCGTGCCCGAGCTCGCGGCCCGGGCCCGCGCCCTCGAAGGAGTGCGCGCCGCGGCCGAGTTCCGCAGCCTGGCGCTCGCCTTCAAGCGGGTTCGCAACATCACCGAGGGTCAGCCCGACGCCGCGGTCGATCCGTCCCGCTTCGAGCATCCCGCCGAGACCGAGCTCCACCGGGCGTCGCTCGCCTTCAGCGAGCGTCTCGCCGAGCTGGTCCCGGCCCACCGGCTGGACGAGGCGTTTGCCGCCATGGCGCCGATCGCCGACGTCCTCGACCGGTTCTTCGTCGATGTCCTGGTCATGGCCGAGGACGAGGCGGTGCGCGCCAACCGCGTCGCGCTGCTCAAGGCCCTCGGCCGGGACTTCCTCACACTGGCGGATCTCTCCAAACTCCAGGTCGAAGGGAACGAGACATGAGCGCTACCAAGTACGTCTACTGCTTCGGCGGCGGCACCGCCGACGGCCGCACCGACATGAAGAACCTGCTCGGCGGCAAGGGCGCCAACCTGGCCGAGATGGCCAACCTCGGCATCCCGGTGCCGGCCGGCTTCACCATCACCACCGAGGTCTGCACCTACTACGACGGCCACGGCAGGACCTACCCCGAGGGCTCGACGCCGCAGGTCGACGCGGCCCTCGCCGCGACCGAGCGGATCATGGGCATGAGGTTCGGCGACCCGGCCGACCCGCTGCTGGTCTCGGTGCGCTCGGGCGCCCGCAGCGTCGATGCCGGGCATGATGGAGACGGTGCTCAACGTCGGCCTGTGCTCGGCGACGATCCCGGGCCTGATCGCGAAGACCGGCAACGAGCGCTTCGTCTACGACGCCTACCGCCGGCTGATCATGATGTACTCCGACGTGGTGATGGAGAAGGCGGCGGGCATCGAGCCCGCCGAGGGCAGGGGCATCCGCCAGCAGCTCGACCGCATGCTCGAGGAGGTCAAGAAGGCCAAGGGCTACGCCTCCGACACCGACCTGACGCGCCGACGACCTCAAGGCGCTCGTCGAGCGGTTCAAGGCCAAGGTCAAGGAGGTCCTCGGCAAGGACTTCCCCGACGACCCGCATGGAGCAGCTCTGGGGCGGCATCGGCGCGGTGTTCGCGTGCTGGAACGGCAAGCGCGCGGTCTCCTACCGCCGCATCGAGGGCATCCCGGACGAGTGGGGCACCGCGGTCAACGTCCAGGCATGGTCTTCGGCAACATGGGCGACACCTCGGCCACCGGCGTGGCCTTCACCCGCAACCCGGCCACCGGCGAGAACAAGTTCTACGGCGAGTGGCTGGTCAACGCCCAGGGCGAGGACGTGGTGGCCGGCATCCGCACGCCGAACCCGCTCAACGAGGAGACCAAGAACGAGCAGAACCAGCACCTGCCGTCGCTCGAGACCGCGATGCCCGAGGTCTACAGCGAGCTCGCACGCCATCCGCGACCGGCTCGAGCAGCACTACCGGACATGCAGGACATCGAGTTCACCATCCAGGAGGGCACGCTCTGGATGCTGCAGACGCCGCATCGGCAAGCGCACCGGCACCGCCGCCCTCAACATGGCGATGGACATGCTCGCCGAGGGGCTGATCGACGACGAGACGGCGGTCATGCGGGTCGAGCCCGCGCAGCTCGACGAGCTGCTGCACCCGATCGTCGACCCGGCGGCCGAGAAGAAGGCCGAAGCCGCTCGCCAAGGGCCTGCCGGCCGGTCCGGGCGGCGCCGTCGGCAGGATCGTCTTCACCGCCGACGACGCGGTCGCCTGGGCCGAAGCAGGGCAAGACGGTGATCCTGGTCCGCGAGGAGACCAACCCCGAGGACGTCGAGGGCATGCGGGCGGCGGTCGGCATCCTCACCGCCCGCGGCGGCATGACCAGCCACGCGGCGCTGGTCGCCCGCGGCTGGGGCAAGTGCTGCATCGTCGGCGCGCGGCGCGCTCGAGATCGACGTCGCACGCGCAAGACCATGGCGGTCGGCGGCACGGTCCTCAAGCGAGGGCGACGTGCGTCACGCTCAACGGCACCCGCGGCCTGGTCTACGCCGGCGCGCTGCCGATGATCGACGCCACCGAGAACCCGCGCTTCCAGCGAGTTCATGAAGCTCGTCGACGCGATCCGGGCGATGGAGCGTGCGCACCAACGCCGACACGCCCGAGGACGCCGCGCAAGGCGCGCGAGTTCGGCGCCGAGGGCATCGGCCTGTTCCGCACCGAGCACATGTTCTACGGCGAGGGCTCCGAGGAGCCGCTGTTCCTGCTGCGCAAGATGATCATGGCCGGCACCGAGACGGAGCGCCGCGCGGCGCTCGACGAGCTGTTCCCGTTCGTCAAGCGCGACATCAAGGCGACGCTGGAGGTGATGGACGGCCTGCCGGTGACCATCCGCCTGCTCGACCCGCCGCTGCACGAGTTCGTGCCGCAGAACGCCGACGAGCGGGCCAAGCTGGCCGAGGCGCTGGGCGTCAGCGCCGAGCGAGCTCGCCAAGCGGGCCGAGGAGCTGCACGAGATCAACCCGATGATGGGCCACCGCGGCGTGCGCCTCGGCGTCACCTATCCCGGAGATCACCGAGATGCAGATCCGCGCGATCCTCGAGGCGGCCGCCGAGCTGCGCAAGGAGGGCAAGAAGTGCTTCCCCGAGATCATGGTCCCGGTGACCTGCGACGTGAAGCCGAGCTCGACGACCAGATCGCCCTCGACAGCAGGTCCACGCCGAGGTGTGCGCCAAGTACGGCGTCGAGAAGATCGACGCACCTCGTACGGCACGATGATCGAGATCCCGCGCGCCGCGCTGACCGCCGACGAGATGGCCGAGACGGCCGAGTTCTTCTCGCTTCGGCACCAACGACCTGACGCAGATGAGCTTCGGCTTCACGCCGCGACGACATCGGCGGCTTCCTGCCCGACTACCTCGACCAGCAGCATCCTGCCGGCCGACCCGTTCCAGACGCTCGACCGGGACGGCGTCGGCGAGCTGGTCGAGATCGGCGTCGAGAAGGGCCGCGCCACCCGGCCGAAGCTCAAGGTCGGCATCTGCGGCGAGCACGGCGGCGAGCCGGACTGCGTCGAGTTCTGCCACAACGTGGGCATGGACTACGTGAGCTGCTCGCCCGTTCCGCGTGCCGATCGCCCGCCTGGCCGCCGCCCAGGCGCAGATCACGCACCCGCGGAAGTAGCCCGCGATCGCCTCGGATCTCCCACGGCCCGCGCCCTGGCGCGGGCCGTTTCTCTTTCGGGGCGGCGGCAAGTCGGGTGGTGGAGTTGCTCGCGGACGGAGCGCGACGCTCCGCCCGCGGCGACCCGCCGGGAGAGCGGGTGGCCCTAGGCCAGCCCCCGCCCTCTTCGACCCCCTTGGCCAGGGCCACGGGCCGCTCTCTCCGGCGTGGTCTGCCACATGGTCGGCATGGACTACGTGAGTTGCGGCCCGTGCCGCGTGCCGATCGCCCGCCTCGCCGCCGCCCACGCGCAAATCACGCACCCGCGGCAGTAGCCCGCGACCGCATCGGATCTCCCACGGCCCGCGCCCTGGCGCGGGCCGTTTCTCTTTCGGGGCGGCGGCAAGTCGGGTGGTGGAGTTGCTCGCGGACGGAGCGCGACGCTCCGCCCGCGGCGACCCGCCGGGAGAGCGGGTGGCCCTAGGCCAGCCCCCGCCCTCTTCGACCCCCTTGGCCAGGGCCACGGGCCGCTCTCTCCGGCGTGGTCTGCCACATGGTCGGCATGGACTACGTGAGTTGCGGCCCGTGCCGCGTGCCGATCGCCCGCCTCGCCGCCGCCCAGGCGCAAATCACGCACCCGCGGCAGTAGCCCGCGACCGCATCGGATCTCCCACGGCCCGCGCCCCCGGCGCGGGCCGTTTCGATATCGAGGGATGCTCGACGAGGGGGTTTCCAGTGTCTGTATAGACAAGCAGAGAACGGAGTTCTACGATATGCTCAGAGGTACAGACGCATGAGGACGACGCTGAACATCGATGACGAGGCTCTTCGGGCGGCGATGGAGCTCTCGCAGGGCCTGACGAAGACCGAGGTCATCAACGAGGCCTTGCGCCGGATGGTGCGCGCGAAGCGAAGGCGCCACCTGCTCGAGCTGCGGGGCAAGGTCGAGTGGGAGGGCGACGTCGACCAGCTGAGGAAGCGCTCGTGAGGGTCCTGGTCGACACATCGGTCTGGGTCGACTTCTTCAACGAGTACCCGAGCCCCGAGGCCGACGCCTTGGTCAGGCTGATCCGTGAGGAGGCCGACGTGCTCACCTGCGGGTTGGTCGTTGCAGAGGTGCTCCAGGGCATCCGGAGAGAGAAAAGCCGCGCCGAGATCGAGCGGCTCTTCCTCGAGATGGAGTGGCTCACACCGAGAGAGCCCGAGACCTACGTCGCGGTTGCGGAGCTGTACCGGGGGCTGCGCTCGAGGGGGCTCACGATCCGGTCTGCGGTCGACTGTCTCATCGCCGTTCTCGCTGCCGAGTACGACGTGCTCCTGCTGTCCAAGGACCGCGATCTGCGGACCATCGTCGAGTCGAAGCTGCTGGATCTCCGGGCCCTTCCGCTTTCGTGAGCCGTTGCCATTCTCGAGAGAGGGAGGATGGCAGCAGGAACCGGGGCGAGCCGACCAGCTTGAAGGTGGAAGGTGCACGGCGACCCGCCGGGAGAGCGGGTGGCCCTAGGCCAGCCCCCGCCCTCTTCGACCCCCTTGGCCAGGGTCACGCACCACCGCCATCGTGCCAGGTATCACTATCTCACGATGATGCGGCCTCAGCCTCCCTAGGGGAGTTGGTGTCGGCACGAGCGTGGGCAGGCGGCTCAGGAAGGATTGTGAGATAGTGATACCTGGCACGGTATCGGTATCGGAAGCAGGACGCGGTGCTTCGAGCCTGGCGCTGGTCCAGTGCAGCCGGGAATCGCCGGAGGTCGATGCCGGTTCCTCGTCTGGTCATTACCTCTGACTTCTCTTCTCTGAAAGGACGAAATCATGAAGAGCCTGTCACGAGCTCTGGTTCTTGCGCTTGGTTTTCTGTTCTGTTCGGGAATCGCAATCGCGGCCGACAAGGCGACCGGCAGTCTCGACTACAAGGGGCGCGGCGCCGAGTTCAAGTACGCGTGGCTCGTGACGGGGCCCAGCGACTTCGACGCCGGCACGACGATCCGCCGGATTGTGCTTTCCTCGACCGACATCGGTGCCGAGCTGAAGTCGTGCACGACGTTTTCATGCACGGATGGCGTCGTGTCGGAAGGCATGACGGCCGACTTCACCGGCGGTCCGCGGATCGAGTACTGGGTGGTGATGAATGACCAGATGATCCAGTACTCGGGGACGGCGATGCCTGCTACGTTCACCGCGAGTGCCGATGATCCGGGACACCTCGCGGGCACCCTCGCGATCGATGACTCGGCAGCGGGAGGCCCGAAGATCACAGCGGTGTTCGACGTCACGGTGCTGAAGGACTTCAAGCTCGCGCGCTGATCGGCGCCGCGGCTCGCATCGCTGGCGCGAGGCTCGACGTTGCCGCACCCGCGCCCGATCAGACGATCCCGACGACTACCTCGTCGAGCCGAGAGGCCAGCCCGTGGGTCGCCTCGCATCGCCCGAAACGCGCCGATCACGCCATGCCCGCGTTGAACGGACAAGTCGCCGGATACTGTGACGAAGGCGATCGCTGGCGGGGTTCACGCTCGAACCGCGGGCTCGCAGGCTCTCCGGACACTGATTCGCCTCGATTTAGAGACTGCAGAGAGGTCGAGCCGGGGTTCAGGTGACAAAGGGGAAACGGCGTGACTTCTGGCACGCGCATACCGAATCTCTTCATCGTCGGTGCGCCGAGGTGCGGCACGACGGCGATGTTCCGCCTCCTGGCCCAGCACCCGGACGTGTCGGTCTGCAGCCGCAAGGAGCCCTATTTCTTCTGCACCGACTTTCACGAGGAGAGCGACCGGTACCACGGCAGGGTGATGCGCTTTCCCGTGCGGAGCGAGGGAGACTACCTTGCGCTGTTCTCAGGCCCGTCCCGATCTGTGGTGGCGGAAGCGACCCCGGTATATCTCTACTCCACGGCCGCGGCGTCGGGAATCCATGCCTTCAACCCGGAGGCACGGATTCTCGCGATGGTGCGCGAGCCGGTCGAGATGCTGCGCTCGCTGCACATGAAGATGGTGTCGTACGGCCAGGAGAGTATCCGGGACTTTCGGCAGGCGATCGAGGCCGAACCGGCGCGGCGCACCGGACGCCGGCTCCCGACAGGGCTGTTCTGGCCCTCGTCGCTGTACTACTCGGGTTGGATCAGGCTCGCGGAGCAGATCGAGCGCTACGCCAGGATCTTCCCCGCCTACCGTGTGAAGACTGTGGTCTACGACGACTTTCGACGCGATAACCTCGCAACGTACTCGGAAGTTGCCGCCTTTCTCGGCCTCGATCCGGCGTTCCGGCCTGAGCCCGGGCGGGTCAACGTGAACCAAATCGCGCGCGTCCCGCTACTCGCCCGAGGAATTGCCAGGTTGGGAGACCTGCCTGTCAAGAACATCGTGCCCGAGATGCTGCGACGGCGGCTCCGGCGTGCGCTGATGAACGCCAGCCTGAGACCCGCCACGCGCGCTCCGCTCGATCCTGGCCTGCGCCGCGAGCTGATGGCGCGCTTCCGGCCGGAGGTCGAGCAATTGGGCCGCGTGCTCCAGCGGGACCTTGTCAGCCTGTGGGGGTACGACCAAGTGCACCACCGTTGAGGCGGAGGCGTTCCAGCCGCGCCATACCGGCGTCGTGGTGAGGCCGGCTGAGGAGGCGGCGGATGTCGAGGGCGCGAAGAGTGTTCTTCGATGGCGCGGTGTACCACGTGTCCAACCGGCTGGCGCGGGGCGAGCAGGTCTTCAGTGAGGAGACCAAGGCGCAGTCGTTCCGGGACTTGCTGCGGGATGTGACCGGGAGCCACGGACTGACTGTCTTCGCGCAGTGCCTGGTGATCAGTCGCGATCACCTCGCAGCGCGGACCGGGCCGGTGTCGTTGGATTGACCGATGCGGAGCCTCCAGCAACGGAACGGCGTGGGCGGCGCGTTCACCGCCCGAACCGCGGACTCGCAGCGTGGCCGGATACTGGATCGCCTCGATGAGGAGACTGCAGAGAGGTCGAGCCAGGGTTCAATCGACGAAGGCGGAACGGCGGGACTGCCGCGTCTACGGCACCTCGGCGGACCGCAGCAACCTCGCCGCCTCTGGTTCGAATCAGCGCCTGGTGTAGATCATCTCCATCATCTTCACTTCGTTGCCGTCACGGCCGGGGCCGTACATCGCGAAGTACTGCTCGTCGGGCGACGTCCACTTCGCCACGTAGCGGTTGGTCACGGGGCCGCCCTTGATGGGATCGTTGTACGTGCCGACGTAGGTGCAGTTGAAGTTCTCGTCGCACTCGCCCTCGGAGACCATGATCCCGGTGGACATGCTGTCGGTCCACGTCGACCAGTACTTGCCGGACACGTTGTCGTAGCCGCTGCGCGAGAGACCGGTGAACGGCGTGCCCATCATGTCGCCCTGGAACTCCTCGTGCATGACCCGGCCACCCATGTGCAGGGTCCGGATCGCCACGCCCTTCGACTCCATCGGCGGCGCCGCAGGGTCCATCCAGCTCTTGACCGCGACGTCGTAGGTGCCGACATGCTCGGCCATCAGCTCGTGCTGCGGCCCGAGCGCGCCGGCCTTCATGTACGCTTCCATCTCCGCCTGCTGCTCCGGCGTCATCTGCGGCATCTCGCCCTCCTGGGCGAACGCCGGCGCCGCGAGCACGGCCGCAAAGACACAGATCGAGACGAACGTCCTGATTCGCATGACTCCTCCTCCTGGTCGATGGTCCAGTCTATACCAAATCAGTGATTCGCGAATAGGTATCGTTTCGTGAACCACAAGGGGAGCACGGGTTTGAAAGCGACTACCAAGGTCAGAGGGGCCCGCCCAGGAGTCCGTCGACACGGGCGGCCGTTTCAATGACCGCATCTGGAATACCGATGTCGTTCCCGTCCGTGGGGCGGGGGGTGGGCGGCGGCGTCGGACTCGACCAGAGACCCGACACCGTCCCTGGTTCGGCCGCCGGTGGCCCGACACCGGAGCTTCGAGTTCCCGTCAACGGAAGCAGCCGCGTTCGCTCACAGACCCCATGGCTTGCGGGCACAACCCGCGTAGGGTCCTCGTGCTTCTGTTGGTTCGCTTGCGGGCGGTCGGGGGGGCGAGGGCGCTCTCGAGATCAGGTATCCTGACCGATATCTACCCAGGCCCACCGCGCCGACCGCTGGACGCCGTCGACGCCGTGCCGGTCGCTGACTGCGGAGAGGGTACACGCCTGGTGACGGGGACGGGCATCGGAGCATGAGCGACCTGCCGCTCCACAGATCGATTCGGAGGCGGCCCCGGGGGGCGCCGTCCGTCCTGGTCGGCTCCCGTTGCGGGACGGCCCGATGACTCTCACCTCGGGAACGACGCTGGGGCGCTACACGATCCTCTCGTCGCTGGGCGCGGGCGGGATGGGCGAGGTCTTCCGCGCCCAGGATGCGCGCCTGGGCCGCGAAGTGGCACTCAAGATCCTGCCCAGGGAGCTCGCCGGTGACCACGATCGGATGACCCGCTTCATGCGCGAGGCGCAGTCGGCCTCGGCCCTCAACCATCCGAGCATTCTGACGATCTACGAGATCGACGAGGCGGACGGGTACCACTTCCTGGCGACCGAGCTCGTCGACGGCACGACGCTGCGCGAGCGGATCTCCGGCGGACCGCTGCCGATCGCCGAGTGCGTCACGATCGCGGCCCAGACCGCCGCCGCCCTCGGCGCCGCTCACGACGCCGGCATCGTGCACCGGGACATCAAGCCCGAGAACCTGATGGTCCGCGCCGACGGCCTGGTCAAGGTGCTCGACTTCGGACTCGCCACCCGACGGGACGGGCTGACCGGCCTCGGGCTCGACTCCGAAGGACTGACGGTCGACACCCCGCACACCCGCCCCGGGACTGTGCTCGGCACGGTCGCCTACATGTCGCCCGAGCAATCGCGCGGCAGGCCGGTCGACGGGCGCACCGACCTGTGGAGCCTGGGCATCGTGCTCTATGAGATGCTCACCGGCCGCCAGCCCTTCGAAGGCGAGTCGGCGGTCGACGTGCTCGCCGCCGTCCTCCAGCGCGACCCGCCCCCCCTCGCCCTCCGGCGAGAGGAGGCCCCGGCGCGGCTCGCCGCGCTGGTCGGCCGGCTGCTCGCCAAGAGCGTCGAGGAGCGCCCCGCGTCCGCCGGTGAGGTGAGAGCCGAGCTCGAGGACGTCGAGGACGAGCTGCCCGGCTCGAGCGCAGGCAGCCCGTCGCAGCCCGCGAGCCGGCCGTACGCTCCGCCTCCACGCGTCTCCTCGACCTCCCACCCCGGTGCCCGCCACGCGATCGCCGTCCTGCCGTTCCGCAACCTCAGCGCCGATCCCGAGAACGAGTACTTCTGCGACGGGCTCGCCGAGGAGCTGCTCAACGCGCTGGCGAAGGTCGACGGGCTCAGGGTGGCGGCCCGCACGTCGGCCTTCGCCTTCAAGGGCAAGAAGCACAGCCTCAGCGAGATCGGCCGCCTGCTCGGGGTCACGACGGTGCTCGAGGGCAGCGTGCGGACCTCCGGCAGGCGCATGCGCATCGCGGTCCAGCTCGCCAACGCCTCGGACGGCTTCCACGTCTGGTCCGAGCGTTACGATCGGGAGCTGACCGACATCTTCGAGGTCCAGGACGAGATCACGCTGGCCGTGGTCGACGCCCTCAAGATCCGGCTCTTCGGCGACGAGCGGGCGGCGGCCCTGAAGCGCGGCACCGAAAACCCCGAGGCCCACCGTCTCTTGCTCAAGGGGAGGTACAGCTGGAACCTGCGGACCGCGGCGTCGCTGCGCGAGGCGGTTGACTGCTACCAGCGGGCGATCGAGCTCGACCCAGCCTACGCGCTCGCCTTCGCCGGCCTCGCCGAGGCCTACGTGCTGTACGGGTGGCTGAGCGCCGCCCCGCCGAGCACCAGCATGCCGCGGGCCCGGGCAGCGGCGCTGCGCGCCCTCGAGCTCGACGACACCCTGGCCGAGGCCCACGCGGCCCTGGG
The DNA here is from genome assembly GCA_963714745.1 of uncultured Acidobacteriota bacterium. GTDB lineage: Bacteria > Acidobacteriota > Thermoanaerobaculia > Thermoanaerobaculales > Sulfomarinibacteraceae > CAVQPK01. Next base: position 240,861 of record CAVQPK010000002.1, on the reverse strand, counting down.
CGTCTACCTCTCGTTCTACGCCTGGAACCAGCCCGAGTCCGAGCGCGCCCTGCGCCGGGCGATCGAGCTCGAGCCGCGCTCGGCGACGGCCCACCACTGGCTCGGCAACATGCCGCTGCTCGCCATGGCCCGCTTCGACGAGTCCCTCGCGGCGGTGCGCAGGGCCCTGGAGCTCGATCCGCTCTCTCCGAGCATCGCCTCCGACATCGGTGTCAGCCTCCTCTTCGCCCGCCGCTTCGACGAGGCGACCTCCCAGCTCTCCGCCACTCTCGACCTCGACCCGGGGTTCTACGTGGCTCGTTACCATCTGGGTCAGGCCCTGCACTCGAGCGGACGGTTCGACGAGGCCGTGTCGCAGTACGAGCGCTGCCGTGAGTCCACCGACGACCCCTGGGTCCAGGCCCTGCTCGCCCGGACCCTCGGCGCTGCCGGCCGCCGCGACGCGGCCGTACGACACCGCGACGAGCTGCTCGCGAGCGCGGCTCGGCGATACGTCCCGAAGGTCGCCCTGGCGATCGCTCACGCCGCCGTCGACGATCGGGACGCGGCCTTCCGCTGGCTCGAGGAGGACGTCGACGAGCGCTCGCTGTACCCGCCGTTCTTCGCGGTCGACCCGGTCTTTGACGAGCTGCGCGACGACCCCCGTTTCGAGGAGCTCGTGCGCCGTGTCGGTCTGTCCAGGCTCGACGCCGGCCCGGCCGTCTCCGATCCGGGCTGAGGTTCCACCCCCGCACACGGTCCGGCGGTCACCTTCGCAGGGCAGGTGAGACGCAGTACCATCCGCTAGAATGGTCGAGACGGCGATCCAAGCTCCGTCACGTCAGTCCCGCCGGGACGGTGCGGGGTCGAGACCCGAGAAGGGACCCGCGATGACCTACGTCGACGGATTCGTGGTACCGGTGCCGGAGTCGAGGCTCGAGGCCTACACGGAGCTGGCGAAGCTGGCCGGTACGATCTGGATGGAGCACGGCGCACTGGCCTACGTGGAGGCGGTCGCGGACGACGTGAAGGAGGGAACGACCACCGACTTCTTCCGCGCGGTCAAGCGCGAGGAGGGCGAGACGGTCGTCTTCTCCTACATCGTGTACCGGTCGCGGGAGGACCGCGACCGGGTGCTCGCGAAGGTGATGGAGGACCCGCGCCTCAAGGAGCACATGCACGACATGCCCTTCGACGGGAAGCGCATGGTCTGGGGCGGGTTCGAGTCGATCGTCGAGCTCCCGCCCGGTTGATTCCGCAGCTCCCGTTCCGGCGCGCCCCCGCTCACGGCGGCCAGGTAGAGCCGACCTGGGCGAAGTCGGTCCGGTCGGCCCTCGTGTCGGGAGGCGGGCTCGTGGTGACGGCCCCTCTCCTCGCGTCAGTGGTTTTCGCGATGCGCGGCGCCTGCGTTTCGTGAGGCGGGCCGCCGAGGGCGGGACGAAGGGTGCCACGACGGCGGCGTGGACGTGCCTCGTCTCAGGGTCGAACTCCCATGCCAGGGCCGGCGCTTCTGGCTCGTGCGTGAGGGCGCCGGGTGCGAGGACCTCGCTGCGGTGCGATCGGGGTGCAAGGGGGGCCGGCTATCATGCAGGCACGGACCGCTTGAAGGAGGCGCAGATGGCACGACCGCGCGTTCTCGTCCACCTCCTCGCGCTCGGGCTCGCGGCCTGGGTGCATCTTCCGACGGCCGCAGCCGAGGACGTCTGGCTGGTCGCCGGCGGTGTGGTGGTCACGATGGACGAGGCGGGCACGGTGATCCCCGATGGAGCCGTGGCCGTCCGCGGCGGCGCCATCGAGGCGGTCGGCCCGGCGGCCGAGCTCGTGAGCCGCTATTCCGGGGCGCGGCGTCTCGACGCGACCGGGCGGATCGTGATGCCGGGTTTGATCAACGCCCACACGCATGTGCCGATGACCCTGTTCCGCGGGCTCGCCGACGACATGGAGCTGATGGACTGGCTCAACAACCACATCTTCCCCGCCGAGGCGCGGTTCGTCGACGAGGAGTTCGTGCGCTGGGGGACTCGGCTGGCCTGCCTGGAGCTTCTCCGGGGCGGCGTGACCACCTTCGTCGACATGTACTACTTCGAAGATGCCATCGCCGAGGAGGCGGCGCTGTGCGGCATGCGGGCGGTGGTGGGGGAGACGCTGGTCGATTTCCCCGCCCCGGATCACGAGACCTGGGATGAGGCCGTCGCATCGACGGAGCGGTTCCTGGTGCGATGGAAGGGCCACCCGCTGATCACGCCCGCGGTGGCGCCGCACGCCGTCTACACGGTCTCGGCGGAGCACCTGAAGGCGGCCCACGCTCTGGCCGTCAAGCACGGCGCGCCGATGCTCATGCACCTGGCGGAGGCCCGGAGCGAGATCGACATGATCCGCCGGAGAGAGGGCAAGGGCTCGGTGGCCTATGCCGACGGCCTCGGGATTCTGGACGACCACGTGCTCACGGCTCACATGATCTTCCCGACGCCCGAGGAGATCACCCTCCTCGCCGAGCGCAAGGTCGGCGTGGCGCACTGCCCGCAGTCGAACATGAAGGGCGCGGCGGGCGTGGCGCCCGTGCCCGCTCTCCTCGAGGCGGGCGTCGCGGTCGGGCTGGGCACCGACGGGTCGGCCTCGAACAACGACCTCTCCCTCTGGGAGGAGATCGACACGGCGGCCAAGCTGCACAAGGTGGTCACCGGCGATCCCACGGTGATCGATGCGCACACCGCCCTCGCGATGGCGACGAGCCTCGGCGCGCGGGCGATCGGGATGGGGGACGCGATCGGGTCGCTCGAAGCGGGCAAGCGCGCCGACCTCATCCTGGTGCGCACCGACGCCTTCCACCAGATCCCCGCCTTCGACCCCTACTCGCTGCTCGTCTACGCCACCAAAGCGAACGACGTCGACACCGTGATCGTCGAGGGCCGGGTCGTGATGGTGGCCGGCCGCGTCCTCACAGTCGACGAGGCGGCGGTGCGGGAGCGGGCGACCGCGTACCGGAAACGCATCGCCACCGCCGACCGGCGGTCCCAGGGCGCAGGCCCGGCGTCCTGAACACGTCAGCAGCCCGGCGGACGCGGTGCCCGGTCCGACGGCACCTCGTCAACCGGCGCGCCTCCCTGTCGCTCAGCTCATCGTGCTGACAGTCATGGCGTTTCGTGCACGATGTTCCACATGTAGTCCTGGTGGCTGTCGCAGATGCCGTCGAACTCGGTGCCGGCCTGCTCGTGCTTCTCCATGATCTCGGCGATGATCTTGGCGCGGGTCGCGAGCAGGCCGGTGTGGTCGGCCGCGGTCATGGTCAGCAGCCGCCGCCACTCGCCGCCGACGACGTGGCTCATCCAGCCCCAGGACTTGAGCGCGCCGGCCGTCACCTGGCGGTCGTAGATCGGTGCGAACACCTCGGCGACGAGCTCATCGGCCCGGTCCTCTTCGTCCATCTCGCACTCCATGTAGACCGAGAAGCCGGCCTCGCCGCGCTCGGCCGTGATGTCACCGCCGCGCGAGCCGGTTTCGAGCTGCCACACGTAGTCGTCGTGCGTGCCGCAGACCTCGGCGAAGGCGCGGCTCAGCTCCGGGTGCTTCTCGCCGACGGGCCCGATGACCTTCTCGAGCGCCGCCATCAGCGTGGTCAGGTCGGGTGCGGTGTGGTACATCAGCCGGCGCCACTTTCCGCCCGTATGGTGGGACAGCCACCCCCACGATTGAATGGTGCCCGCCTCGACGGCGGCGTCGAAAGCCGGGGCGAAGACCAGCTCGACAATCTCGTCGGCGAGCTCCTGCCGGGCCACGTCGCACTCGTAGTAAATGCCGTAGACATAAGGCTTCGGCGCGTCTGGGTCCTGCTGGGCTGCGACTGGCGCCGCCGCCAACAGCCCGATGGCCAGTGTCGTCGCACTGATCATGAGACGTCGCACCGCTTTGATTTCAGACATTGATCCTCCTCGAGTGTCGTTCCGCAATCCCCGCCGAAGCGCCGGCCATCGGTCCTGCGGCGAGGTTCACCGGGTTTTTCGAGACTGATTCTCGTTCAAGGAGTCTAGCACGTCACGACCCGAGGACCGTCAGCCACACCAGGGGTTGGGGCTCCAGCGGCCGCGGCGCAGCGGCGGTCGCCGAGCCTGGCACTGGTCGGTGAGCTGTTGTCGCTTCCGCGCGCCGATCGCCCGCCTCGCCACCGCCCAGGCCCAGCTCACGCATTCGCGGAAGGAGCCTGAAGCCCCCGACGCGGAGACCGGCATGGAGCACATCACGTGCTAGGCACGCTTGCCGCCTTCATACGACAGCGCGCGCCCTACAGCCAGCCGTTACTTCGTCAGTCGACCTTTACCGCCGGGACGTAGATCGGATCGCCGGAGCGGTTGTCGACCACCGAGGCGTAGGCGAACACCAGGGCGTCCGCCGAGGTCGGGGTGACGACGGCGTAGGCGCTGCGCACCTCGTTCGTCAACAGCCCGGCGAACACGTCGGTCTCCTGGTGCCAGGCGTAGGGCGCCAGCTGCACCTCCCGGGTGTCGAGCAGGGTCCCGTCGCCGAGGTAGAGCCGGAGCTCGACCCGGGTGGTCACGCCGGCGGCGCTGGCCAGCCCGATGTTGGTCCTGAAGCCCCTCGACCGCACCGGTGAGAACGCCAGCTGGACCAGGAGCGCGGCCTCGTTCCGGCCGAACGCCGCGGTCTCCCCTGCGGCCGGGATGTACTGCCCGTAGGTCGAGTCGGTGAGCTGGTTGTAGGTCCGGCTCGACACCCGCAGCGTTCCGCTCGCCGGAGTGACCCGGAGCGCGCCCGACCCCGAGTAGCCGAACATCGACGACAGCGCGTCGACGACGCGGACGCTGCCACCCGCCGGCACCGTCGTGGAGAACGACTGCGGCGCGCTGTTGTCCCGGTCGGCGCGCATCAGCTCGACCGTGCACGCCACCGCGCTCGAGCCCGGGTTGCCGAGCTCGAGGTCGGTGCGCCAGGCGGTGTCGTTGAGGCCCTCGGCGTGGGCCGCGGCGGCGACCCAGATCGAGCCGGACAGCGCGCTGACCGGGGCGATGTAGATCGGGTCGCCCGAGCTGTTGTCCGCGGACGAGGCGTAGGTGAAGAACCTCGCTCCGGCGTCGTCGGTCGACACGATCGCGACCGCGTCGTCGAGCGTCGAGCCCACCAGCTGGCTGATGATCCGGTTGACCTGGCGGTAGCCGAACGGCGGCACCCGATAGGTCTGACTCGCCAGCTGCTGCCCGGTCGTGCCGAGGATCCGCACCCGCACGTCGAGCGCGCTCCCGGTCGGGTTGACGAAGCCGATGTTGGTGCGATAGCGGGCGTTCTCGGTGAGCTGGATCAGCGCCGGCTGGTCGGCGCCGGTCATCGCCGCAGCCAGCGGCTCACCGGGGATGAACTGGCCGTAGGTCCCGCCGGGGACCAGGTTGTAGGTCCGCGACGAGACCACCAGGGCGCCGTCCGCGGCGACCAGGATCGCGCCCGAGGTCGAGTCGGCGAAGAACAGGCTCTGGACGACGTCCGCCAGCAGCACGGACTCGCCCCCCGGCACCCAGACCTGGACTCCGTCGGCGGACGTGTTGTCACGGTCCTGCTCGAGGAAGTAGACCGCGACCATCAATCCGGCCGGCCCGGCGTTGTGCAGCACCAGGTCGGTGACCCAGTTGGTGCCCTCCGCGCCGCCGACGTGCGCCGCGGCCGGCACCACCGTCAGCGAGCCTCCGGCCGAGGCCGCGGCGGGCGCCGGCGGCGTCACCGGCCGGACCGCGAAGCCGCGGGTCACCGACGAGCTGCCGTTGGCGTTGCTCACGGTGAGGGTCGCCGAGGCGAAGCCGGGCTCGGCGAAGGGGTGGTTGAAGACCCCGTTGGTGCCGGTGGCGCCGTCGGACAACGACCAGGAGCGGGTCGTCACCTGCCCTTCCGACTGGTCGCTCAAGCGGACGCTCTCGCCCACCGACGGAGCGGTGGGCCACCAGGCCAGCTTTGCCACCGGAGCGGCGGCGCCGCAGGAGGCGGTCGAGAACACGCCGAAGCCGGCCGAGTAGTCGGTGACCACGATCAGCCCGTCCGCGGCGGCGAGCCCCTCCGGCTCATCCAGCTCGGTCGAGGTCCCGAGCTCCACGGCGGCGGTCGGGTCGGTGACGTCGAGCACCGTGACCCCGCCCCACGAGCGGGCGACGTAGGCCCGGTTGCCGGAGACCGCGATGTCCTGGACATCGCCGCTGAGGCTGATGTGGCTCACGTACTGCGGCGCGGTCGGGGTCGACACGTCGATCACCGCGACCCCGTCGCCGCCGTTGGTCAGCAGCAGGTAGCTGCCGGCGAGCGCCGAGGCGTAGGTGTAGCCGAGGTCGCGGATCGATCCGACCAGGACCGGGTTGGCGGGGTTCGACACGTCGACCACGCTGAGCCCGTGGTCGTCGCCGCCGAGGTAGGCATACTGCCCGCTGACCGTCAGGTCGCGCAGGCAGTCCGAGGTCGGCCACAGGCCACGTGCGACCGGTGCCGTCGGAGTCGACAGGTCCACTACCTGGAGTCCGGCTTCGCACAACGCGACGTACGCGTAGTCGCCCGCCACCGCCACGTCGCGGGCGTAGCCGTCCGGAAAGTCGAGCTCGGCGGCGACCTTCGGTCCGCCCTGGGCGGACAGCTCCAGGACCACCATGCCGCCGCTGTCGTCGGCGACCACCGTGTACTGGCCGGCGGGCGCAACCGCGTACGCGCCCTGGGTGTCCATCACGGCCACCTCCACCGGGTTCGACGGTGTCGAGATGTCGAACACCCGCACCCCCGAGAGCGTGTTGGCGAGGTAGACCGTCTCTCCGACGGCGGCGACCCCGACCGAGCTCGAGGGCATCTCGAGGACCGACAGCCGTGCCAGCTGCGCCGAGTCGGAGATGTCGACCAGCATGAGCCCACCCCAGCCGCCGGCGACCACCGCGACGTCGCCGGCGAACGCGACCTTCGACGCGATCCCGCGGATCGAGGCGTAGCTCAGGTCGGTCGGGCTCGAGGGGTTCGAGATGTCGATCGCGCGCAGCCCGCCGCCGCCGTCGGCGAAGTAGGCCACCGTGCCGATCACCTGAACGTCCTGGCAGGAGCTCCAGCGGTCGACCATGGCGAGCTCGACCGGCTGCGTCGGGTCGCTGACGTCGATCAGCCGCAAACCTGTCCGGTAGTCCGTGACCAGCGCGAGATCGCCCGCCACCGCGACCGCCCATGCGTTGTCGAAGGTGTCGAGGGCGCCGACCTCGGTCGGCCGCATCGGGTCGGCGACGTCGATGATCCGCAGGCCGTCCCCGCCGTCGGCGACGTAGGCGTAGCGGCCCTCGACCGCGACATCCCGGGCGCCGCCCGGAGTGTCGAGGCTGCCGAGCTCTACGATCCCAGCCGGGTCGGAGACGTTGAGGATGCGCAGGCCGTTTCCCCCGGCCGCCAGGTAGGCGATCCGGCCGCGCAGCGCGATGCCGCGAGCGCCGACCTCGTTGGGGAACGAGCCGACGATCACCGGGTCATCGCCCGCTGTCAGGTCGAGCACCGTCAGGCCCCACTCGTGCGACGAGGCGTAGGCGAGCCCGCCCGCGATGGCGAGGTCCTGCACCAGGCTCGGCAGGGTGACCGAGCCGGTCACCCGCGGATTCCCGGGGTCCGAGATGTCGAGCACTGCGACCACGCCGCCGCTCGACATCAGCACCCGGCCGTCACCCGCGGCCACCGTCTCGACGGGACCCCAGGCCCACCGCCCGATCAGCTCGGGGCACGGCCCGGCGGCTTGAACGGTCATCGCACACAGCATCAGGGCGAGCACGGCACCACGCAGCATGACGAACCTCCCCGGGGGTCTTCTCGTACCCTTCGGCATCGGGTCTGGCTCCAAGGTGGGGCCCGCACGCCGTATCGGCGTACACCGCCGCGACAGCCGCGTGCGCGAAAGCGACAACCCCGTGACCCCCGCGTCGACCAGCTCCTGGAGCAGGGTCCGCGGCGGCTCGGCGTCGGGCTCGAGGACCTGAGGGAGCGGACTCTCCACTCGACCCGGCAGCAGTTCTCGGCTGACGATGCGTGCTACGCTCGGACGTGCAGACCACGGGACCCCGAGACCCACAGCTGCCTGGAGGGGGCATGGCGGCCTTCCTTGCATTCCCGGCCCAACTCCGGTGCACTGCCAGCTCCTGGGAGCTTCCCCCAGGCCAGGACTCGAGTGCGGGTGAACGCACTCTGAGAGAGCTGCTTGCGTTCCCAGGATCGCGGGCGGAGTGGGGCGGACAGCCGTGACCGGGGCTGACCACGCCGCGAGATGCCCGTTCTGCTGTGGTCGCGCGCCGTACATCTACAGGATGCGCGAGTATCCGATTGGCCGATGTACCACCTGCGGCACCGGGATGGTCATCGAGATGCCCACCGAAGAGACTCTCAGAGAGCTGTACGACGGGTTCATTCCTCATCTCGACGCGAACACGAGGGCTCGCATCCGCGAGCTCGCCGGGTTGCTCTTCCCTCAACTGCCGCTACCGCGGCGACGCCCCCTCCGGATGCTCGACATCGGCGGCGGCGGGGGGTTCTTCTGTCGGGCCTTCGAGGATCTCGACTACGGCGAAGGCACCTACGTGGACCTCGATCCGCAGTCATGCGCCTTTGCCCGCAACGAGCTCGGGCTCACGCGCACGTTCAACTGCCGTGCCGAGTCGTTGTCGAGCCACGGCGATGTCCGGTTCGACTTCATCTATGCACGGCATCTGATCGAGCATCTGACCGAGCCGACGGACTTTCTCGAAAAGACCGTCGACCTGCTGACGGACGACGGGATCTTCGTGGTGCAGTGTCCGAACGGGGACTCTCTGGAGTACCTCGGGTATCCCCACCAGAACATCCGCCACCGAATCCGGAACATCAGCCGGAGTAGTGGTTTTTCGCGGTTGAAGACGCTCAGGATCCTGCTCACGGGCGGCATCCTCCACGGCATGGACCCGCCGCGCCACCTCTGGGCGGTCTCCGAGAAAGGGATGACGACCTGGGCTCGGAGGAAGAGCATCCCGTGCGAGAGCTTCGCCCGACATCTCGGCGATTTTCCCTTCTCACCGGGCTACTCACCGCAACAGAAGATCGTCGGGAGGGCCGGCGACTGGTTCGCGCAGAGGGTGCTCGCGCCGATCCGTGGCGGGACTCACCTGGTAGCGATCCTGAGCAGGCCCGCCCCGTGAGCAGGGTCTGTCTCTACTGCGCGCGGTACCCCGGGGAGCCCTTCCTGGTGCCGCCGCTGGGGATCGGGTACCTCGCCTCGTATCTGGTGGAGTCCGGCACCTGCAGACCGGACGATGTCCGCATCGTCGACAGCCTCGAGGAGGCTCTGGACTTCTCTCCGGAGATCCTGGGAGTCGGTTCAGTCAGCCAGACGCTCTCGGACGCGGTCGCGGTGGCTGCCGCCTGCAAGGCGGCAACCGGTTGCGCGACCGTCTTGGGCGGGTACCACATCACCTGCCAACCGAAGCAGCTGCCGGAGGCGTTCGATGTCGGCGTGGTCGGTGAGGGAGAGCGGGCCTTCGCCGACCTGGTCGAGGCGCTGGACGGTCACCAGCTGATCCAGGACCGCATCACGAGCATTCCGGGGCTGGTCTCCCGCAGGGCGGACCGGGTGACCTGCACCGAGCCGCGGCCGATGGTGGAGAACGTGGACTCTCTGCCCTGGCCCGTGCGGCACCGCAACTACGGCGGCAACCAAGCTGTCTTCACCTCCCGCGGGTGCCCCTATCGCTGCACCTACTGCGCATCACACACCTTCTGGGGCGACACGGTGCGTTTTCGGTCGGCCGACTCCGTGGTGTCCGAGATCGTGCACGTCGTTGAAGCCCACCGGCCGAAGGAGATCGCCATCCTGGACGATCTCTGGATGGCCGACAAGCGGCGCTTCCGGCAGATCGTGGATGGGCTGGTCGAGCGGGGCGTGCCCGAGCAGGTGACCTTTCGCGGGTTCTGCCGCTCCAATCTGATCCATGCCGAGGACGTTCTTCTGTTGAAGAAGATGAACTACCGCTTCCTGCGGTTCGGAGCTGAGACCGGATCGGAGAGGCTGCTCAGGGAGATCAAGGGGAGGAACATCTCCATCGCGGACCATCAGAGGGTGATCGATCTTGCGGCGGACCACGGCCTGCGATGTGGCGCGTCGTTCATGTTCGGCGTACCTGGGGAGACGCGGGCGGATCTCGACCTGACCGTCGACTTCCTGCGCAGGAACCGGGGGCGCCTCGAGATCATGGGCTTCTACTTCTTCAACCCGATTCCGGGCACGCCGCTCTGGATGGACCTCCTTGCCGCCGGCAAGATCGACGACGACTTCGACCTCTCGCTTCTCCAGCTCGACCTGAGCAGTCACGACTTCCGCTGGGATACGGCACCGTACTTCAACGAGGAGAACGTCCCGCTGCAGGAGCTGCGGGTGATGGTGGAGCGGATCCGCGAGGAGTTCTTCCCGAAGGTCGCCGAGACCCGCCCGCGGCGGACGGTGCGAGGGATCGCGCGGGGCATCGCCAGGCGCCTCGTGGCGGCGACCGGTCTGGGGCGGAGCTGAGCGACGGGATTCCGGTGAAGACCCTCTGACGAGTAGCACGGGTACAAGGCGCGGAGACCGGCCGAGACCTGCTCACCTGCTCGGGCGCCGTCACCCGCGAGCTCCTCGCCACCCACAATGAGACGCGAGGCGCTGTGTGGGTGCAGGGTCCTCGCCGGTCCGAGGATGGCCGCTGCTACCATGCCGGAAGACCGGGCCCGGAGGCCTCCCCAGTGACCTTTCTTCTCAGAAGCCTCATGCGCCGGCCTCGCCGGTCGCTGTCGACGGTGACCGGCGTGGCGCTGGCCGGCGCGTTCTACGCCGTGCTCGTCACCGTCGGAGGGACGCTGCGCGACGAGATCCGGGGCAGCGCCGGCCTGCTCGGCAGCGACCTCACGGTGCAGGCGGCCAGGGCGCCGGTGCCGGTGATGTCGTGGATCACGCGCGATCAGCTCGACCTCCTGGGCCGCTTTCCCGGCGTCGAGCGTGCCCTCGGGGCGGTCATCGGCACCACCCGGATGGCGGGCCGCCGCCAGCTCTTCGTCTACGGCTTCGGTCCCGGCGTACCCGACATGCGGGGGTTGACCCTGGTCGCCGGGAGGTTCTTCGAACCGGGCGCGGACGAGATCACCGTCGGAGTGGCCGCTGCCGAGTGGCTCCAGCTCGGGCCCGGCGACCGGGTCGAGATCCGCGCGCAGCAGTTCGACGTCGTCGGCGTCTACCGCACCGGGCGCGGACTGCTCGACGGAGGCGCCGCGTTGTCGCTCGAGATCGCGCAGCGCCTGTACCGCACCGGCGACCGCGTGAACCTGGTGTTCCTCGACCTCGCCGACCCCGCCCGGCGGGAGGCGGTCGAACGCGAAATCGAGCTCAGGCTGCCCGAGCTCGAGGTCAGCCCGGTGGACGTCTGGGTGGGCTCGATCAATTTCCTCGACACGGTCGAGGCGATCGCGGCGGCCCTCGGCATCGTCGCCCTGCTGGTGGTGGCGCTCGGCGTGTCGAACATCATGATGATGAACGTCGCTGAGCGCGCGTCCGAGCTGGCGGTGCTTCGGGCCGTCGGCTGGTCGCGATCGCGGATCGGCGGGTTGGTGGTGACGGAGGCCGTCATGATCGGGGCCATGGGCGGGCTCCTCGCCCTGGGGTTCGCGGCGCTGCTGCTCGCGCTGCTGCCGCTCGAGGATGCCGGCGGGCTGCTGCAGGGCGCGCTCGACACGGCCACCGCTCTGCGCACGGTGGGCCTCAGCGTGGTCGCTGCGGCCGTCGGCAGTCTGCCCGCGCTGGTTTTCAGCCTGTCGGTCGAGCCCGCCCGGGTGCTGCGTGGCGAGTAGCCCGCTCGCCCGCCCGGCGGAGCCCGAGGCGCCTCCGCGAACCGGGGGTTCCCGGCTCGTCTTCGACCACGGCGTGCCGCTGCTGGTCATCGACGAGCCGTCGGACTTCGGCGCCGGACGGGCCGCTGGCCGCCTCATGCGGCCCCACCTTGAGCGCACGATCGGGATGCTCCGACGGCAGCCGTGGCGGCTGGCGCTCGTGCTCCTCGCCCGCCTGGTGCAGCGCCGGCTCGATGCCCGCGCGCTGCCCGACGAGAGCCGCGACGAGCTGGCGGGCTGGACGGACGGGCTCGGCGTCGCCCCCGCCGCGCTGTTCGCCCTGAACCTGGCCTACGACCTGCCGGGTTCGCCGGGCGTGACCTGCTCGACCTTCTCGGTCGCCGACGGCAGGTCGGTCTGGGTGGGGCGCAACACCGACAGCTGGCCGCTGCTGACGGCGCTGGCGCTGCGCTACTTCCCGACCGTGGTGGCGGTCTACCGCGGGGGCCCTCGCGTGCCCTTCGCGACCGTCGGTCTGCCGGGTTTCGTCGGTGCCTTCTCGGGGGTCAACCGGGCCGGCCTTGCGGTGAACGCGCATCAGGTGCTCGGGCCACGCGAGGTCCGGGTCGACCGGGCTTTGGCGACGCCGCTGGTCGCCCGACGCGTGCTCGACCGGGCGCGATCGGTGGACGAGGCGGTGGACCTGGTCCGGGACCGGCCCCCTGTCCGGCCCCTCAACCTCCATCTCGCCTGCCCGAGCGGCGAGGCGGCGGTGGTCGAGGTCAACGGCGACCGAGTCGCGGTGCGCCGTGGCGCAGGGCCGGCCACCGTCTGCACCACCCACTTCGAGCGCCTGCTCGAAGGGCAGACGGGCGGCGTGGTACGGCGGCTCAGCCAGGCGCGGGCTGCGCGGCTCGAGGCTCTGCTTGCAGAAACCGGGAGCTTCGACCGCGAGCGCGGGATCGCGGTCCTCGGCGACCACCACCGGTCGATGCGCCACCGGGGGTCGTCCGCCTCGATCGCCAACATCGGCACGATGCAGAGCTACCTGCTCGACCACGGCGCGATGCGGCTGTGGGTCGCCACCGGCCGACGGCGGCCGGTCAGCTTGACCGGACCGTACCGCGAGCTCGAGCTCGGGCCCCTGCTCGGGTGGTGAGGGCGACGCGACAGGGTCGACGCGGGGTACGAGGCCGAACCTGAGCGACCGGCGCCTTGTGTCTTCGATCAGGCGCCTCCGGCGGCCGGCAGTGACGTGTACATCGCATCACCGCCGGAGTACCGTGGGAAGCACAACCTCGGGTTGGAGGTGAGGCGATGGCGAGCGAGCAAACCGCTGGTCGGCCGCGCCGTTTCGCCCTCGGGCCATGGGTGGCGGCGTTGGTGGGGCTGGGGTGGTGCGCCGTCGCGCCAGCGGATGCCCCGGCCGGCCAGCCGAGGCGTGCCGGAGGCCGGCTTGCGGCGTCCACGGCCGTGTTCTCCCACGGCCCGACCGACCTCGCCAACGTGGCTGGCGTGGTCCCGCTCGGCAACCTGAATCCGGGAGGGGGCCACGTTCTCGCCGTCAACCACATGTACCTGAGCTATCCGGTCCCGGTCTCGAACGGGGCCTACGCCTACCCGGTGAACGCGATGGGCGACGGCGCCCTGGTCATGGTCCTCCAGAGCCACGTGGACGGCGGAACCGATCCGGACTACGAGCTCTACATCTCCCACACCCCGCAGCTCACCTCCTACTTCATCCACATCCACGAGCTCTCGTCCCGTCTCCAGAGCTTCCTCGCCACTGTCCCCGAGCCGGCGTGGATCGGGCTCGGCGCCGCCGACCGCATCGTCCTGCTCGGCCAGCTCGGCGCTCCGGCGCCCCTGGCCGTGGCGGCCGGTGAGCATCTCGGCGACACCAGGAGCTTCAGCAGCAGCTGGGATGTCGGAGTGATCGACCTGCGTCAGCACGCCTACTTCGAGGGACGGGGGGCTCGCCGCTACCCGACCTTCGCCGACTACCTGCAGCTTCTCGGCGTCGACGTGCAGCCTCCGCTCGCCGGACAGCAGACGATCAACGCTGCGTGCTTCATCAACTACCTGCAGGAGGATCTCCGCGCCGCCTGGGCTGCGCTGTTGACCTCGACCCCACCGGGATGCGGTCGAGCCGGCTGGGACCTGCCCGGGAGGCTGCGTGGCGCCTGGTTCAACCCCGCCATCGACGCCGCCTCGCCGCCGCCCCTGTTCGAGCTCGAGAGCGCAGCCCTTTCGATCATTCCCGACAATCTCGCGCCGACCTCTCGAGTCCAGATCGGGATCGCCAGCGGCAGCCCCTTTGCGGCCCTCGACCCCGACGGGAGCTTCCCTCAGCTTCGGCGTCCCCTCGTGGTGACGATGAACCGGGCCCCCGGGGCGCGGGTCAACCCGGACCCGGCACAGGTCGGTCCGCACCTCGGTACGGTCTGCTACGACCTCGCGTACGAAGGCGACGGCGGCCAGCGGTACAACTCGATCCTGTTCCGCATGCTCTCGGACAGGAGCGTTGCGATCAGGTTCGACCCGGAGCCCTCCGTCGGACCCCGGTGCGGCTCGATGGCCCTCGGTGAGCCCGACGCGACCTGGACGACGACCTACGTCCGCTGAGGCCTCCGCTCGAGGTTCGAGAAGAGTGGAACGTGGCCGTCAGGGGTCGGCTGGATTGGCGCGGCCGCCTGGCCTGCGGGGTGGGTGCTGGCACCACGGCCGCGGGTGGAGCACGAGCGGGCTGCGTGCCCCGTTCTGGGTGCCTGCGAGCATGGCGAAGGCCCGTTTCGGGGTGCCGTCCGCATGCAGCAGACCGATGCTCCGGAAGGCGTCCTGAAAGAAGTCAGCGGCCCCGAAGTAGGTCTGGTCGTAGAGAGAAAACCACACCGCAGCCACGACCTCGGTGGTCTCAAGCTGGGTCAGGGCGCGACGCAGGAAGGCTTCCTGCTCCTCCTCCGGATAGAGCTCGTCGCCGCCTCGATACCCGAACTCGGGCACGATCAGGGGCAGGCCGGGGATCACCTCGGCGGCGGCGGAAAAGAGGCCGTCCGGGATCGCCTCCTGGTGGCGGACGCCGTCAGCCGGGTAGTAGGAGTACCCGATCGAGTCGATGCATGGCTGCAGGGCGCGCAGAGCGTTCTGGCCGGCCACGTTGGCCGACAGGTCGGGTCGAATGAGGCCCTCGAGCGTGAAGTAGGTGGTGATGTGGAGGTCCGGATCTGCCTGCTTGAGGCGGTCGCCGGCCGCGCAGAGCATGGTGCGGAAATCCTGCCACTCGTCGCCGTGGGCCTCGAGGAAGAAATCGGTCTCGATGCCAACCGACACGATGGCGGGATGGATGGTCTGCACCAGTGCTTCGAGCTCGGCGACGTAGGCGGCGCGAGCGGCTGGGTCGAGGCGATCAACCGGCGTGCCGTCGGGCAACGGGTTGATGTCGCCGATCCCCTCGAGGTCGGCATGGGTGAAGTCGAACGTGAGCATGCGGAGAAGCCCGAGGTCGGCGACGCGCTGAGCGGCGTCCAGCACCGTCTGGTGGCCGTGCAGCAGCGGCTGCGAGGTGAGCGCGTTCCAGCGCACGTGGGCAAACAGGTTGACCAGGTCGCCGACCTCGGCTGCGCGCACCGCCAGATCGTTCAGGGCCTGCTCCGAGCCATTCCGCGGGCTCTCGTTCACCACGCCGACATGGAACGACGGAACGCCCCCGTCGAGGATCCGCACCGGTTCGGCCCATGGTGTGCACGCAGGGTACGGGAGATCCACCGTGATCGACACGTCGTCGAAGCGGGCCCCGACCCCGTCGCCGACTGCAAACAGAACGACGGCCACGTACTCGGCCGGCCCACCGAGGGTGAGGTGGCCGGACAGGTTCTGCCAGGATTCGGTCGGATCGGCGACCAGCTGGAGGAAGCCGACGTGGGCGATGCCGCTGATCGGGTCGGGATCCACCTCGGGGTTGAGGGCCGCGACCTGAATGCCCACCCAACCGTTCAAGCCTGAGGTCCGGCGCACGCGGGCGGTGACCTCGAGCGTGTGGTCGGCCAGCACTGAAGCCGGCAGGTCGAGAATCTGCACAGCCAGGTAGGTCATGTCGTCGCTGGCGGCGACCAGCTCGAGCGCGGTGGAGCCGCTCGTCGCGTCCCTCACCAGGGCCCAGGTGCCTGGCAGCGGCCCCAGGTCACCCGGGAAACCGATCAACCAGTGGGCCGGTCGGTCCTCGCGTGGGTGGCGGCCGAGCTCGAATCCGCCATTGTGCACCCCGTCGCGTGCTGCGGCCGGCATGGCGAACGCGGTCAACAACACCGCAACGAGCATGCCGCCCGGCCGGAAGGTCGGCCGACGGCCGGTATGCTCTCTGGGGTGGCCGCGACGATCTGCGAGTAGAGCCACTTCCGTCGACGGAACTGTACCAGGGGGCGCCCTACCGAGCGGACACGCGGTGCCGCCAGAAGCCTCTATCAGGCCGCTCCATCGGATCTCAGCCCGCGGCGTCGTAGGCGGCGCGGAGCCAGGCCACGAGCTCGGCGTCGACCTCGTCCGGCTCGGCGAGCCGCACTTTGTACTGGCACATACCCCCGGGCTTCTGCGCGATCAGGCGGTCGCCGGCCTCGAGGTCCTTGGCGTTGAGACCGATCTCGACCTGGGTCTTGGTGGCCGGCCCCACCATCGCGAACTGCTTCGAGCGGCGCAGGCTGAGGTAGGCCTTCTTGGGCGCGATCTCGAACGGGCCGAGCTCGGCGATCGCCGCCATCACCCGATCGTGAACCGGCCGCAGCGACGCCCTCGGGCCGGCGTAGATGTCCTCGACCGCGGCGTCGGCGGTCGCGGCGGGTGCCGCGACCGCGCCGGTCGAGCGCAGGTAGAGCGTGACGAGCGTGTTGGCGTCGCCGTGTCCGAGCCCGAGATCGCCCTTGGCGAGGTCGCGGAGCTGGCCGTGCTTGACGAGCCCGGACCTTCCGAGCCAGGCGTAGAGCTCGGCGAGCGTCCTCCCGGTCTTCTTCTGGATGTTCGCGAGCTGCGTCTGGACCGCCTTGTCGATGTCCATCTCGAACCTCCCGTGATGCTCTCGCAATTTCCGTTGTCCCCGTCACGGCGCTCGGGTCGAGCTCGTCCGGTCGTCACGAATGAGTGGCAGTAGCAACATCGTCCTGCGCGCGGCGATTCCGGCGGCGAATGGGGGATGTCTGTGCTGTCATCTCCGCGCCCGTCCGGGGCCGTTGAGTGCAGTCTCACGGCTCGAGGCGCTCGACCGCGGTCGAAGCAAGGTGTGCACGCGGCCGGTCCGGGATCATCCCACGGGGTCAGCCGTCCCCGCTCGATCGTGAGCACCCGACCGGATGGCCGGCGGCGTGACACGAGCCGCTCGCGGAACCAACGGTGCGGATCCTCGCCGCCTGTCGCTTTTCGCGACATGACAACGTGAGTTTTCCGTGCCAGACGGTGTACGCTCGCATCGTGGTCGATCCTGGACACGGACCTCCTTCCTCCACCCGCAGTGCGCGTGGGCCCGCCGACTCGGGGATTCGGGACCAGAGCCTGCTGGTCGGCGCGAGCTTCGGCCAGTACCGCGTCGTGGCGCCGCTGGGTGCCGGCAGCATGGGTGAGGTGTGGCGTGCGTACGACACCCGGCTGGGTCGCGAGGTGGCCCTCAAGATGCTGCCCGAGGAGCTCGCCGAGGACCCCGAGAGGATGGCGCGCTTCACCCGCGAAGCCAAGGTGCTGGCGAGCCTGAACCACCCGAACATCGCGATCCTCTTCGGCCTCGAGCACCTGCCGCTGACCGCCGCGACCCAGGACGCCGGAGCTGCGTCATCCAGCTCCGGCGCGAGCGGTCCGGAGAACGGTCGACCTGTCCACCTGCTGGTGATGGAGCTGGTCGAAGGCGAGGGACTCGACGAGATCATCGCCCGGGGACCCGCTGACTCTCGACGCCGCGACGGCGATCGCCCTGCAGATGGCCGAAGGGCTGGAGGCGGCCCACGAGCGCGGCATCGTCCACCGCGACCTCAAGCCCGCGAACATCAGGGTCCGCCCCGACGGAACCGTCAAGATCCTCGACTTCGGCCTGGCCACCACCCGGATCGAGGAGCAGGATCGACGACACTCAATCCCTCTACCCGACCATGACCCACCACCGCACCGAGATCGGCGTGGTCGTCGGCACCGCCGCCTACATGAGCCCCGAGCAGGCCCGCGGGCGGCCGGTGGATCGCCGCACCGACGTCTGGGCGTTCGGCTGTCTGATCTTCGAGATGCTCTCCGGGGCGAAGACCTTCCGGGGCGACACCCTGTCGGACACGATCGCCGCCGTCCTCAAGGACGAGCCGAACTGGGACGTGCTGCCGTCCGGCCTCAACCCGGTGGCCCAGCACGTGCTGCGCCGCTGTCTCGCCAAGGACCCGGCCCGCCGCTTCCACGACATCGCCGACGTGCGGATCGAGCTCGAGGAAGCGGTCGAGGTGACCGCGTCTCGCGACCGGCCGCAGCGGCGGCCGGGGAGGCTCTCCGCGGCGTGGATCGCGGCCTTCGCGGCGGGGGTCGCTGCGGCCGCCGTCGTGATCGCGATGCGCCCGTCTGCCGTGCTGCTGCCGACCTTCCGGGCGCTGACCTTTGGCAGCGGCCGGGCGGCGAGCGCGCGCTTCGCCCCTGACGGGGAGACCGTGGTGTTCGGGCTGTCCACCAGGGATCACCGCTGGCGCTGATGTCGACGCGGACGGACAGCGTCGAGTCGCGACCCCTGGACCTGCCCGCGGCGGACATTCTCGGGATCTCGCACAACGGCCGGATGGCGATTCTCCTCGACCGTCACTGCGAGGGCTCGTGGGTCAGCGTCGGCACCCTCGCCACTGCCGAGCTGGCCGGCGGCGCCCCCCGTCCCATCCTCGAGCGCGTCAACGACGGCGACATCTCTCCCGACGGAAGCCGGCTGGCCGCGGCCCGCGAGGTCGGTCGCTCACAGCGGCTCGAGTATCCGCTCGGGCGCGCGCTGTTCGAGACACGTGGCTGGATCAGCCACGTGCGGATCTCTCCCGACGGCGCGCGCGTGGCCTTCCTGCACCACCCCTACTACGGGGACGACCGCGGGCTGGTGGTCATGGTGGACGCCGACGGCGCGGTCACCGAGCTGACCGAGGAAATGCCCGACAGCCTGCAGGGCCTCGCCTGGTCCCCGGACGGCCGCGCGGTCTGGTTCTCCGCGTTCGTGTTCGGTCAGGGTGGGGTGCTGTGGAGCGTGCACCCGGGTGACCGTCCGGTGGAGCGGCTGCGCTCGCCGGTCAGCCTCCGCCTGCAGGACCTCGGCCGGGAGGGACGGGCGCTGATCGTCGCCGGTGACACCCGCGCCGAGATCGCCGGCCTGCTCGCGGGCCAGTCCGGGGAGCGACGGTACGAAGGCTGGAACGACGACTCCATCGGAGGTCTGGCCGCCGACGGCGCCATGTTCGCCGGCAACATGCAGGTCGCCACCGTCGGCGGCGAGTATGCGGCGTTCGCGCGCCGCGCGGACGGCTCGCCGCCGATCAGAATCGGGTACGGCGACGTCTTCGGCATGAGCCCGGACGCGCGGTGGGTGTTCGCGCGCAACATGACCAGCGACCGGCAGAAGCTCATCATGCTGCCGACCGGGCCGGGAGAACCCCGGGCCGTCGAGCTCGGTGACGTCCGGCCCGACGACTCGACGTGGGCCATGCTCACCTGCTCGCAGGACGGCCGGCGCGCCGCGTTCGCGGGTTTCGCCGACGGGTCCGGGCCGCGGGTGTACGTCGTCGATCTGGATGACGGCGCCTTGACGTCGGTCGGCCCCGATGGGACGACGGTGCCGGTGCTGTCCCCGGACGGCTTGCGGGTGGCCGCGGTCTCGCCGGAGGGACGAGTCACCGTGTACCCGGTCTCAGACGACCGGCCGCTGGTCGTGCCCGGGGTCGAGCCCAGAGAGCAGCCCCTCCAGTGGTCGCGGGACGGGCGCTCCATCCTGGTCTGGGACCGGAGCTTCCCGGCCCGGATCCAGCGGGTGGATCTGGGGGACGGCTCGCGGGAGCTCGCCCTCGAGATCATGCCGGAGAACCCCGCCGGCGTGCTCTACGGCCAGATCCTGCTCGCCCCCGGCGCCGACCACTACCTGTACCGCTACCGCCGCGACGTCAGCTCGCTCTTCCTGGTCGAGGAAGTGCGCTGAGACGTCCGGCGTGGGACGGGACACGGCGGCAATCACCCGGGCCCGGATGGCCGCGCTTCGGGCCAGGGCCATCGGGCCGCACTTCCGGTACTGACCTTGGGGGGCCCCGGGACCCCCTCGAACGGCACATCGGGCGGCCGCTCGGGACCACGGCGGCCCGATGCCGCCGTCCCCTCGAGGTCGAGGTGTGCACAATGGCCCAAGGAGAGGACCTGCCATGCCAGAGCCGTTCAAGAACATGGTCCGCGAGCAGACGGTGCGCGAGCTGGGCGAAAGGCTGGCGCAGGCGGGCGCACTCGACGTCGAGGCCTTCGTGGCCGAGGCGGTCGAAGGGCTCGAGGCACTCGAGCTCAAGGACCGGGTGCGCCGGGTGAGCGACGTGTTGCGGCGACACCTCGGCCCGGACTACCGGGCGGCGGTCGCTCACATTCTGCGCGCGCTGCCGCCGCCGCTCGAGGGCACCGAGGGCGTGACCGCAGGCTTCCTGATGTGGCCGCTGTGCCAGCTGGTCGAAGACCACGGGGTCGACGATCCCGAGACCTCGCTCGAGGCCCTCCACGAGCTGACCCGCCGCTTCAGCGCCGAGTTCGCCATCCGGCCATTTCTCATCCGTCACCCCGAGCGCACCTTGGCGCTGCTTGCCGAGTGGGCTCGCGATCGGGATCCGCACGTACGTCGGCTGGTCAGCGAGGGCACCCGCCCGAGGCTGCCGTGGGGCCAGCGGCTGCAGTTCCTGGTCGAGGACCCGGCGCCGATCCTGCCGCTGCTCGAGGCGCTGCGCGACGACCCGGAGGAGTACGTGCGGCGCTCGGTGGCCAACAACCTCAACGACATCGCCAAGGACCACCCGGACGTGGTGGTCGAGCTCTGCCGGCGCTGGCTCGAGGGAGCCCCCGAGGCTCGAGAACGCCTGGTCCGCCACGCCCTGCGCACTCTGGTCAAGCAGGGACACCCGGGCGCCCTCGCGCTCCTCGGCGCCGGCGCCCCGGAGGTCGAGGTGATCCGCTTCGAGGGTCCGGCCGAGGCCCGGATCGGAGAGTCGGCCCAGCTCGACCTGCACCTGCGCAGCACCGGCGACCGCTCACAGAAGCTGGTGATCGACTACGCCATGCACTTCCCTGGCGCCGGCGGCAGGAGCAACCGCAAGGTCTTCAAGTGGCGCACCGTGACGGTCGCTCCCGGTGAAGAGCTGATCTCGCACCGGAGCCACAGCTTCCAGCCGGTCTCGACCCGCACGACCCGCCCGGGGCCTCACCGCTTCGAGCTGCTGGTCAACGGGGAGAGCCTCGGTGACCATGAGATGGCCCTGAAAGACCCGGCCGCGCCGAGCGATCCGTAGCGCCCCGTGGGGATCGGCGGCGGCGCCGATCTCGACCCTACACCCTTCGAGGGGAGCTCGAACCTGCCGCTTCGGTTTCGATGGATGACACCGGCGGGCTTGCACTCGGCCCCCGAGTGTGCGACAAGCGGAGCCGACGCGCCGGTAGCTCAATGGATAGAGCTCCTGACTTCGGATCAGGCGGTTGGGGGTTCGAGCCCCTCCCGGCGCGCCAAGGCCAAAAACGACGGCGCTCCCGGCAAGAAGCGCCGAGCCTCACAACGAACGTGGTCCCGGTCGGGGCTCGCGCTTCCCCCGCCCTTCACCTTTGCGAGCCGAGCCCATCCCGGCGCGCCATACCTTCGAACGTCGGCCTTCCTGGTGTGTATCGCGGCAGCTTCGGAGCTCCGTGGTCCCGGTCGGGGCTCGCGCTTCCCCCTCCCTTCACCTTTGCGAGCCGAGCCCATCCCGGCGCGCCATACCTTCGCAGGTCGGCTTTCTCGATCTGCTGTGCGGGACCTTCGAAGGTCGGCGTTCCCGGTCGGGGCTCGCGCTTCCCCTGCCCGTCAGATTGAGCTGATCGAAGGCGGCGCTGTCCGGCTCGAGGCTGTGCCGGAGCGTCCTCGGTTGGGTGGCTCTCCAGCAACGCGCAGGTGGCTGCAGGTCTCCGGTTTCGCCACCTCGAGAAGCTGTGCCGGGTCCTCGGATGCACTCCCGGCGATCTCCTCGACTACCGGGAGGAGTAGCCCGCATCATTCGCCATGTGTCGCGACCGGGCAGGTGAAAGGCCCCGGAGAGCGGTTCGGGCACGGTCTGCAAGCGGCCTCAGCCCAAGCTGCTCCGCTTCCCGGGCGACATCGTCCCACTGCTCCCGGGCCCCTGCCTGGTCGCCGCGGACGCGAGCGCACTCGCCCAACGCCAGCCGGGCCTCGAATCGAAGCCCGACCGCGGTCTGGGCAGCCTCGGCAAGGGACCGCTCGAGAGCGGCCTCGGCGCTGGTGCACTGCGAGCGGGCCGCCGCGACCTCGGCCGCGACGGTGGCCACCTCGAGCCGGATGCCGCGGTCGTCGGTCGCCGTCACCAGGCTGGCTGCCGCCTCGGACTCGGCGAGGGCGGCCTCGAGCTCCCCCGAAGCGAGGAACGCCCGAGCAAGCAGGGCACGGGCGCAGGCCTCGGCGCCGGCCAGCTTCTCGCCGGCACAGCGCTCCACCGCCGTTCGTGCCGCCGCCACAGCCTCTGCGGGCGGGCCGACCACGAGAGCCAGCCGCGCCGCCTCGAGCTCGAGCCACGAGCTCTCCTCGGGGATGCTCCTCCCGCCGGAGGCCGCGCGACCGGCCCCGATGTGACGGGAAGCGGCGCCCACCGCGCCCCGGTCGAGGGCGAGGGCGGCCAAGGCGCGTTGCGCAGCGACCTGCTGGTCGATCTCGCCCAGACGCGCGGCGATTTCCATCGCCGACCGCAGGTGGCCGGCAGCGGCCTCAAGCTGGCCACGGTCCCGCTCGACTGCGGCCACGTGGCGCAGGGCCCGGCCCACCCCGGAGATCTCTCCGGCCGCCTCGCGCAGACGCCAAGCCTCCTCGAAGGCCGCGAGCGCCTCGGCGGGCTTGCCGAGCCCACGGTAGGCCCTCCCCTGCTGGATGCGTGCCGAGGCCAGGAGGAGCCGGGCGCCGAGCTCCCGGGCCCGTTCCGCGGCGCGGCTGGCAGCGGCGAGCTTCCCGGTGAGGTCGGCTTCGTGGCCCCAGGCGTCGGCGAGGTCGATGCGAGGATCCTGCCCGAGCGGGCCCGGGAGCCGGCGCAGATCCGACAGCACCGCCGCAGCCTCACCTTCCTGGCCGTGGGAGGCGAGCAGGGTGGCGAGGGAGAGGCCGTAGTCGAGGCGGTCGGGGAAGAGGACATGGAGCGAGCGGTCGATCTCGACCGCTCGCGCCCACTCTCCGGCCATCTCGCAGGCATCGGCCTCGAGCTCCAGCTGCAGCTCGCGGGGTAGCCTTCCGGCCCCCTTGAGGGCGCGTCCGAGCTCCTCGCGCGCCCTTCCCTTCTCGCCGCTCCATGCCAGCGCGTGGGCGAGGGCAGTGCGGATCGCAACCGAGTCCGGCTCGAGGGCGAGGGCCTCCTCGAAAGCTGAGACGGCCGCGGCGAACTCGAAGACCCGCATCCGCTCGAGGCCCTCGGCGTAACGGCGGGTGGCGTCAATGCCGTCGGGATGGGAGCGGCGGACCTTCGTCGCCTCGGTCGGGGGGAGGGGCGGCGCCCCGGCGGCCTGGCGAAGCCGCGCCCCGGCCCGGCCGGCCAGGCCGGCCAGGTCTGCGATCGGTCCGGTCTCTCGGACGCTACCGAGCACCGCGCCCGATTTCGCGTTGCGGACCTCGAGCTCGAGCTCGATCTCCTGCGGGACGCCGGTGCGCGATGGTCGACAGCCTCCGGTCACCAGCAGGTCCGCGGCGAGCAGGGAGCACAGCCGGCCCTGCTCCTCCCAGTCGGAGGGAGGCCGGCCGAGGCCGAGCTCGCGCAGGCCCCGGGCGAGCTCGGCGGAGCCAATCGTCCGCAGGGTCCCGCCCGCTCCCAGCTCGACCACCAGCATCTCGGTGACGGCGGTGCCGATCCAGCGGGTGCCCGCACCCAAAGAAGCGTCGTCGACCGCCAGCACCGCCACACCGGGGCGAGGCTCGAAAGGGGAAGGAACGGGCGCGGGAGGGGCGGGAGGCGCCGGGGCGGGTCGCATCGCCAGCCAGAGCCCGAGGCCACCGAGCCCGATGACGGCGGACACGGCGATTCCGAGCCTCCACAACGGCCGTGACCGGGGTGCCGGCGAGGGCCCGAAGGGGGTCACCGGAGCAGGCTCCGGTCCTGGCGGCAGCGCGTCGGCCTCCCCCAGGGGCAGCACCGGAACCACAAGCCGGTAGCCGCGGCGGGCCACCGTTTCGAGAAAGCGGGGGGCGCGGGCGTCGTCCCCGAGGTGCCGGCGCAGCTCCTTCACTCGCTGGGTGAGGGCGGCCTCGGCCACCACCGTGTCGGGCCACACCCTCGCCAAGAGCTGCTCCCGGGTGACCGTGCGCGGCGCAGCCGCAACCAGAACCTCCAGGATGGCGATGGTTTTCGGGGTCAGTGGGACCCGGCGCCCGTCTCGCCAGAGCGACCCGTCGGCGGGGTCGAAGATCACCTCACCCAGGCGCCAGGGACCGCGGCCCGGCTCAGCCATCGTGGAGGCCATCCTCTCGGTTTCACCCTACCACGGCGTCCGGCCGTCACTTCTTCGTCACCCTTTCGTTCGGACTTTCCCGCGCACCCGACCGACACTGCGGCAGGTCTCCCTGGCCAAGCCCTGGGACCTCCCGGCAGTCCCCTCGAGCGTCCGGGGCGGCGAGGAACCAGGTTAGGACCGGGAACATCGCCGAGTGGTGCGAGGAGGTGGCCATGATTCGAGCACGCCACGTCAACCCGGCGGTCGTGGGCACCGCGCTCGTGGGCCTGCTGACGGTGGCGGAGGTCCGATGCGACCGGTTCATGCGCGAGCACCCCTTCGAGGTCGAGCGGGAGGCTCGGCCGGCCGACGGGCGTCGGCCCGACCGTCAACCATGAGCTCGATCGGAAGACCGACTGGAAAGGAGAACGTGGCGATGTCAGAGCGGTCTACTGGCGTCCTGAAGGTAGCGGCAATGGCCATCGCGGTTGCTGCTCTCAGCGCGGGTACGGCGGGCGCACAGAACCTGGCGTCAGCCGACCAACGGGCGATGCCCCCCGAGGAGGCCTCCTACTCACTGGCCGGGCACGAGGTCGGGCACGACCGGTACGGAACCGAGGACGACGTGGTGGTGACGATCCACGCTTCGTCGGTCTACCCGGTCTACCCGGACACGACCTGGGGGGTCACGATCGGCTCGTGGGGATGGCAGAAGTACCGTACCGGCGGCTCGACGGCTTTCGCCGCCAGCCTCGACCTGCCGGAGGGCGCGGAGATCCGGAGGCTCGAGCTCGACGGGTGCGACAGCAGCGCCTCCGCCGGCCTGTCCCTCGAGCTGTGGTCGTGCGGCACCGGCTCGTGGTGCACACCCACTGCCGGACCCTCGACCGGGGTCGCCGCCACCGACGGCTGTGACTGGTGGCAGACCTTCTTGTCGTCGACAGTGGAGGTCGACAACCTGTGGCGCAGCCTCTCGGTGCGGGTCATTGTCGGCGGCGCCGACACCAACACAACCTTCCACGCGGTGCGGGTGTACTACCGGCTCCGGGTGAGCCCGGCACCGGCGACCGCCAGCTTCAACGACGTCCCGACGAACCACTGGGCCTTCCAGCACATCGAGGCCCTCGCCGCGTCTGGCATCACCGCTGGCTGTGGAAGCGGCAACTACTGCCCCGACAGCCCGCTGACCAGGGCCCAGATGGCGGTGTTCCTGGCCAAGGCCCTGGGGCTCCACTGGGCGCCGTGAGGGAGGAGGCTCGGACGCCTCCCTCGAGCGACCCGAACCGCGCGCGGAGGCGGGGGTCCGGGCACAGCGCCACGAGAGCGGGGAGGGGACTGTGCGACCCGTATTCCGTGCTCAGAGTTGCCCTGGTGATGGCCGGCCGGAACGGTGAGCTCGAGGCGCCTGCCGTCGGGCGAGCGCATCGAGATCCCGTCGCGGTGCGCCACAGGCAGGCCGCCGATCAGGAGCTTGCAGGCGCCTCGACCCAGAACCAGCCACGCAGGTCGCCCTCGGCGAATCCGGTGGCGACGTCCTGGGGGTAGAGCCGATCGAGCGTGGCGAGCACGTCGTCGGCGATCTGCTCGCGCGGCCCGTGGCACATGCCGCACTCGGCCTTGAGCCGGATCGGCAGCATGCCGCCGAGCTGGCCGCCCGGACCGACCAGCCAGGTGGGCTCGGCGACCTGCTCCCTGACCAGCGCCTCGGCCCACTCCGGCGGCATGTTCGACGGATTCCGCAGCCGGAACGACGTCCTCCCGAGCACCAGGCCGTACTCGTTGGAGACCGCCGCGCCGATCTCCGGCGCCCGGATGCTGCAGACCTCGATCGCGCCGTCTGGGCCGCGCTCATCGAGCGCCGTCGTCAGCTCGCCCATCAACCGGCCGCCCATCGCCTGGACGGCGTCGAGGGCGCGCTGCTGCTGGGCCTTCTGGGCCTCGTCGAGCTCGTCCGCCGAGATCCGCACCCACCCTTCGTGGGCCGCTGAGGCCGCGTCGTCGGCAGGGGGTTCCACGACATCGTGGGGGCCCGAGCAGCCGGCGAGCACAACCACCAGAGCCGCTACCAGTCCGTACGCGGGGTGTCTCATCAGATGCTCCTCCCTCCCCATGGTAAACGATCTCGACGTGATGCGGCATGCTGAATGGAGGCCCGCCCCCTCTCGGCGATTCATGAGATACAGGAGACGGGCTCTGCCGCCCCTGCCGCGTCCGTCATCGCACCACCACGAGCGGCGTTCCCCGCGCCTTCGCGGCGGACGAGCCCGCCGGAGGCCGATCGAGCACCCGCGCTACTCGACGGTGAAGTCGGTCAGCTCGACCGGGATCACGCCCGTCGCGAGCTCGATGTACTGCGCGCTGACCCCCGAGATCTTGCTGCCGATCACGTTCGCCTGGCGGTCGATCTCGTGCACGCCGCTGCCGTTGGTGACCAGGAGGTTGCCGTTGGGCAGCTCGTAGACGCCGCGGTAGCCGCCCAGCGACGCCGGGTCGTAGACCCCGACCAGGGTGCCGGTCGAGGTGAACTCGACGATGCCCTCCTGGGTGCCGCCGAAGTTGGCGACCAGGACGTTGCCGCCGGAGGTTTCGGCGATCTGCTGCGGAAAGTTGTTGACCGAGGCGAAGACGTCGAGGAAGGTGCCCGACAGGTCGTAGCGCAGGATCTGGTCGGTGTTGATCGAGCTCACCAGGACGTCGGCGGTCCGGAAGTAGACGTCGAACGGGCCGTCGAGCCCACCCGAGGCGATGGCGATGAAGTTGCCGACGAAGGCGCCGGTCGTGCCGTTGAACTCGGGCACCGAGTCGCCGTTGGCGCCGGCCTGGCTGCAGACCACCAGGTTGCCGTTCGCGCGGTAGGCGGCGCCGGTGATGTTGTCCATGATGCTGTTGTCGACGCCGCCCGCCGGCGCGAACACGCCCAGATAGGCCCCGGTGGCCGCCGAGTAGCGCTGGACCACGTCGTCGAGCTGGTCAGCGACCAGGATCTCGGCGCCTCCGGTGCGCGCGAGCGAGCACTTGGGCGTCGACAGATTGGTCGGGTCGGGGGGGATGTAGTTGGCAGTGATGAGGTTGCCGGTGGTGGGGTCGAAGGCCATCACGCGGTCATTGGTCGATTCGGGGATCAGCAGGAGGTTGACCAGGGTGGTCGCCTGCTTACCTCCCGCCGGCCGCGGGTCCGGCGCCTCGACCGCCGGGTCGGGCAGCCCGACTGCCTCGAGGGCGCTCGGGTCTGTGGCCTCCTGTCCCGCAGCCGGGGAGACGACCGCGCAGAAGGCCAGGACAAGGGCAAGCGACAGCGGAGAACACATCCACTTCGAGCGCATCGGTCCTCCTCGGAAAGGGAGTGTGATGACCAAGGTATAGTCCCTCGGCAGTGCAGGGTCAAGTGAGGTCATTCGAGGGGGCTGTACTACGGCAGGATGCTCCGGGAACCGACAACCGGGAACGGATGAACCTGTGATCATGGACTCGCTGCGATCGGGCTGCACCGGAGCGGCCAGCCCCAGGGTACCGGGCCGTGGGGCGGCCGGGCGCAACGCGGTGCCGATGCCGGGGAAGAGGCCGTGACGCAACGGCTGCAGGGGCCGGCGCCAGGCGACAGGGTGCTGGCGAGCCTGCGGCAGCGGCTGTGGCGGGGCGCGATGGTCCGCCTGGCGTTCGGTCTCACCATGTGGCTGTTCGCGGGTGCCGCGGCGATCTTGGGCGTGCTGAAACCGGTGCAGGTCGTTGGCGTCACGGTGTCGCTCGTGGTGCTGATCTCCGTGGGCTTCTGCGGTGTCCTGGCGGCCCGGCGAATCAGCAGCCCGGCCGTCTTCGGTCCGCTCTCGCTCGCAATCAACGCCGTCGAGGTGATTGCCCTCACCGGGGTGATCCACTTTGTCGGGGGTATCGACGCCACGTTCGTCGTCCCGACCTACTGCGCGGTGGTCGCGTACGTCGGGGTCGTCGCCCCGCCCCTCTACCCCTACCTGGTGGCTGGGTTCTCCTCCGCGGCATTCTCCAGCGTGGTTGCTCTCGAGTACGTCGGGGTGCTGGCGCACTACCCACTCGGGCGAGCGACGCCGCTTCCGCTCCTCCATCAGGTCTGGATGACCTCGGTGGTCGCCGCGCTGCTGTTCATGATCGCCTACCTCGCAGCGGGCACGGCGGCGTCGTTGAAGGCCAAGCGGGAGCGCCTCCGTGAGGAGAGAGACCGGCTCGAGGAGAGTGTGGCGGAGCGAACCCGCAGCCTGTGGTCCGCGAACCGGCTGTTGGAACGCGAGGTGGCGGTCCGGCGCGACGCCGAGGCGGCAGCCCTTCGCTCAGAGGAGCGCTACCGGTTGCTGGTCGACGACATCTCCGACATCATCTTCAGCCACGACGGCGACGGCCGGCTGCTCGACCTCAGCCCATCGGGAGCCGCCCACTTCGGCCTCGCGGCGGCACAGGCGATCGGGCGGACGTTGTCCGACTTCATGCCGCCGGAGAACGCCGCCGGCTTTCGCAGCGAGTACCTCGAGGCCCTGCGGCTGGAGGGTCACCACGAGGGCGTGTTCGTGCTCGGCATCGACCCCGGTCAGCTTCGGTACTTCGAGTACCGCAGCCGGATGGTGACCGCCGAGGGTGGGCCGTCGCGGGTCAGCGGAGTGGCACGGGACATCACCGAGAGGGTGCTCGCCAAGCGGCGCCTCAAGGCGCTCCAGGCCCAGCTCGCCCAGGCCCAGAAGATGGAAGCGGTGGGAACGCTGGCAAGCGGAATCGCGCACGACTTCAACAACCTCCTCCAGGCGATCTCGGGCTTCGTGCAGCTGATGGACTCGCCCGAGATGGAGCGCGAGGAGCTCCGCGGCTACCTGGCGCAGGTCGATTCCGCAGTGACCCGGGCAGCCGCCCTGGTCCGCCGGTTGTTGACTTTCAGTCGCAAGGTGCAGCCCGAGCTCCGACCGGTCGACCTCAACCGGCTGGTGGATCAGACCGTCGAGGTGCTGGAGCGGACGATCCCGAAGATGATCTCGATCCGGGCCCGGCTCACCGCCGAGCCGTCCGTGGTCGAGGGCGACGCGGCCCAGCTCGAGCAGGTGGTGCTCAACCTGGCGGCGAACGCGCGTGACGCGATGCCGGACGGCGGCCTGCTGGAGATCGGCACCGGTCGCCTCGAGATCGGGTCGGACACGGCGAGAGGCCGGCTGGATGTCGAGGCCGGGAGCTTCGTCAGCCTCACGGTGACCGACTCCGGGGGCGGGATGTCCCATGAGGTCCTCGAGCACGCGTTCGAGCCGTTCTACACCACCAAGCCGGTCGGTCGCGGGACCGGGCTCGGGCTGGCGACGGTCTACGCGGTCGTCAAGGCGCACCACGGGGACATCCGCATCTCCAGCGAGCCCGGACGCGGGACCTCGTTCACGGTCCTCCTTCCCGCGATGGACGATGCGCAGGCGGTGGTCGAACCGTCCAGGCCGGAGGTCGCAGATTCGGCGAGCGGCCGCGGACGGACGGTCATGGTGGTGGACGACGAGGACACGATCGCGACCAGCCTCCGCCGCTTCCTCGAAGGGCGCGGGTACTCCGTGGTCCTGTGTCGCAGCGGCGAGGAGGCGTTGGCGTCCCTCGATCGCGCCGAGGTTCCCGTGGATCTGGTGGTGCTGGATCTCGGCATGCCGGGCATGGGCGGCCTCGAGTGCCTGCGCAGGCTGCGGCACAACGCCCCGGAGGTCCCGGTGGTGGTGGCAAGCGGGTACGGCGACGCGGCCCACGAGGCGCAGGCGCGCTCTGCCGGGGCCAGTCGCTTCCTGGCCAAGCCCTACGCGCTGGCCGAGATCGCAGCGGCGATCCGCGAGGAGATCGCGCGGAAGCCCGGCGTTGACGCAGTGCGCTGAGATCGTCAGCCGTGCGCCGGCAGCAGGCCGCCGCTGACCTCCCCGAAACCGATCGTGACCCCGTCGTGCCGGCCCCAGCCGGTCATGACCACGGTGTCGCCGTCGGCGAGGAACGTCCGGGTCTCGCCCGAGGGCAGCTCGATCGGATCGGTGCCGCGCCAGGAGAGCTCGAGCAGGCTGCCGCGCTGGTGCTTCTCGGGGCCGCTGATGGTGCCCGAGGCCATCAGGTCGCCGGGCCGCAGGTTGCAGCCGTTGACGGTGTGGTGGGCGAGCTGCTGGCAGACGTTCCAGTACAGGTAGCGCAGGTTCGAGCTCGCGATCGGCATCGGCTCGGGGTGGGCCTCGGTGGCCAGCAGCACCTCGAGTCGGACGTCGAAGGCCCAGTCGCCGGGGCTCTTCAGGTACTCGAGCGGCTCGGGGTCGTCCTGAGCCGGGCCCTTGCAGCGCAGCGGCTCGAGCGCCTCGAGCGTGACCACCCAGGGCGAGATCGAGGTCGCGAAGCTCTTGCCCAGGAAAGGCCCGAGCGGAACGTACTCCCACTTCTGGATGTCGCGGGCGCTCCAGTCGTTGACCAGCACCAGGCCGAAGATGTGGTCGGCGGCGCGCGCGATCGGCACCGGTTCGCCGAGCGAGGTGCCCGGGCCGACGAAGAAGCCCATCTCGAGCTCGAAGTCCATCAGCCGGCTCGGCCCGTAGGACGGCCGCTCGGCGTCGTCGGCCTTGGTCTGACCCATCGGCCGCCGCACCGGGGTGCCGCTCACCACCACCGAGCTCGCCCGTCCGTGGTAACCGACAGGAAGATGGAGCCAGTTGGGCTGGAGCGCGTTGTCCGGCCCGCGGAACATGGTGCCGACGTTGGTGGCGTGCTCACGCGACGAGTAGAAGTCCGTGTAGTCGCCGATCGCGGCCGGCAGCAGCATCTCCACCGAGGCCATCGGCACCAGGGCGGCGTCGCGCAGGCCGGGGTCGTCGCGGAGGGAGGGCTCACCCCTGTCGAGCAGCCGCTGGATCGTTGTGCGGGCTTCGCGCCAGGCCGGCCGTCCCAGGGCCATGAAGCCGTTGAGCTCACCGGCGTGGAACACCTCGCCCCCGCCCAGCTCGGGTCCGGTGAAGCGGCCCGCCTCGGCCAGCACCGAGAGGTCGAGGACCTGCGTGCCGATGGCGACGCCGACCCGGGGCCGGACGCCGGCCGAGGGCCGGAAGACCCCGAAGGGCAAATTCTGGATCGGGAAGTACGAGCCGGGCAGGACCTCGACGAACGACTCGAGCGGAGCGTCAGCCATGGGGTGTCTCCTCCGGAGGGGCCGGGAGCAGGCCGAGGGACGCGAGGTCGTCGCGGGGCTCGGCGAAGCTGCAGCTGCCGAAGCCGACCACGGCCTCGCGCCGAGCGGCGGCGACCTGGGCGGCGCTCGCCTCGAGCTCGCGCCAGGTGAGGGCGTCCGCGGTGACCGAGAAGGCGGCGGGATCCCGCTCCGCCACGATCGCGGCGGTGCCGGCCTCGTCGAGCCCGTGGACCCGGGCCATGATCCCCGCGGCGATGAGGTTGAGGAAGCCGTGGACGGTGGTGTCGAGAGCGGCGTCGTGGTGCCGCACCGGGTGGTGCAGCCCCTGGGTGGCCTTGAGCGGCAGGCTGGCGTCTCGGGCGGCGGTGATCGCGGCGGCGACCGCCTCCACCGTCGGCACCGCCGCCGCCTCGAGACCGCCGCAGCGGATCTTGAGCCCGGCGCCCGTGCCGGAGAGCGCCGCCGCGGCCCGCTCGAGCCGGGGGCGCCAGTCGCCGAGCAGCGACGGCTCGCAGAAGGCCCGCAGCGGCCAGGGTGCGGCGGAGGAGGTGCGCTCGACGATGCCGCCGACGGCGGCCTCGACGTCTTGCGCCGGGAGCTTGATCTCGATCACGTCGGCCGCGAGCCGCCGGCCGTGCTCGAAGGCGACCCTGCGCAGCGCGGCGAGGTCCTGGTCGAGACCCGTCAGCAGCTCGGCTGTGCTCCCGCCGCCCCGGCCGAGCACCGCGAGCGGCACCGGCGGCTCGTCGGGGTGCTCGGCGAGGGCCAGCGCCAGCTCGACCAGCCGCCCCCCGGGACAGACGAAGCGCGCCAGCATGAACGCCGCCGGCTCGCGGCGGTGGGTCAGGTACTCCGCGACCGCGGCGGGCACGCCGAGCTCGGCCGGCGGAAACAGGCCGGCGTAGTCGATCAGACCCTCGAGCAGCGCGCGCGCAGCTGGCATCGGTGACTCCCCACTATCTTGCGACCGCGTCGCGCGCATCGTAGCAGATCATCTCGAGCTGCTCTCCCGATGGTGACGGTGCCTGCCTCGTGCGCATGGGACGCCTCGGGATGCGCCCTCCGCCCGAGTCCAAGCCCCCCCGCGACGGCGTCAGGACTGTTCCCGCGGAGAGGCCGGGCGCGCCTGATCGCGGCCCCGGATTCCGAGGCCCCAGCCCGAGCGAAGTCTGGACCTTGCGCACTCCCGTGGAGACTACGTCGAGAGGGTGGATGCGGGCGCCCAGAGTCTGGATGGGGGCGTTGGTTTCGACGCTCGAAGGTGCCTCGCGTTTGCCGGAGGGGATCCTTCGACTCGCTCGCTGACGCTCGCTCGCTCAGGATGACGGGGGGAGGGGCGGCTCGCTCGCTCGGGATGACGGGGGAGGTGCGGCTCGCTCGCTCAGGATGACGGGGGGAGGTGCGGCTCGCTCGCTCAGGATGACGGGGGGAGGGGCGGCTCGCTCGCTCAGGATGACGGGGAGGAGGGGCGGCTCGCTCGCTCGGGATGACGGGGGGAGGGGCAGCTCGCTCGCTCAGGATGACGGGGGAGGTGCGGCTCGCTCGCTCAGGATGACGGGGGAGGGGCGGCTCGCTCGCTCAGGATGACGGGGGAGGTGCGGCTCGCTCGCTCGGGATGAAAGGAGACGAGCGGTTGCTCCCCCCAGTCACCCTGAGCGGAGCGGCCCGTGAGGGCCGCGCAGCCGGAGGTCCCCACCCGGAGCGGAACAGGGTAGCGCCCACCGGGCCGCGCGGGCGGCGGTGACGGCGACGCGAGCCCAGCCCCGGTCCCGCCGCCCGATCCCGGACTCCGGGCGGGCGGGGGCTTGGTGTCTTCGTGTCGTGGGGGTGAGCCGCCCACGCTTCCGGTCAGCGCGCGTCGAGCACCTTGAGGAAGATCACCTTGCCGTCGCCGGGGGCGTAGAAGTCCTCGAGCTCGGCAGCGACGTGGTAGCCGCAGGCGAGGTAGAAGGCCCGGGTCGGGGTCGTACTGGGCCGCGCCCGGCGGTCTCGACGTAGACACGCCGGCGACCCTGCTCGGCGATCCACGCCTCGGCCGCGGCGAGCAGGGCGCGGCCGACGCCGTGCCCCTGGGCCGCGGGGTCGACCGCGATCCAGTAGAGGTCGACCGACTCGGCGGTGCCGGGGATCGGTCCCCAGCAGGCGTAGCCGGCGACCTCGCCGTCGTCCTCGGCGACCAGGAACCGGTAGTGGCTGGCGCTCGCCGTGCGTCGAGCCGGTCGTCGACCAGCTCCATCGCGACCTCGAGCTCCTCGGGGTTGAAGAAGCCGGTGGCGCCGAGCAGGCGGGCGATCGGCTCGCGGTCGGCTGGGTCGAGGCCGCGACGTCCGGACGGCTGACGGGTCGCTGCATGGGCGAGGCTCCAGCGGCGGCGAGCATCCGCGCGACCACAGCGGCGGCGTCGAGGCCGGCGCTCGGCGGCGGCGGCGACGAAGCCGGCGTCCGCCGAGAGGCACGGGTTGGCGTTGACCTCGAGCACGCACGGCGCCCGTGCTCGTCGAGGCGGATGTCGACCCGCGCGTAGCCTGCGACCCCGCAGGTCGTCCAGGCGGTGCGCGCGATCCGCTCGAGCTCCCGGGCCAAGTCGTCGTCCTCGCCCGGCGCGAGGAAGCGCCGCACGGTGTGGCGGTAGGCGAACGAGTCGTCGTCCCACTTCGCCTCGTAGCCGAGCACGCGCGGCACGCTCGGGGGGAAAGTCGACGAAGAGCATCTCGGCGGGCGGCAGCACCTCGACTCCCCGGGCCCGTCGAGCAGCGAGACGTTGAACTCGCGGCCGGGCAGAAGGTGCTCGACGAGCACCGGCTGGCCGGGAAGCGGGCGGCGAGCTCGCGGCCGCGAGCGACGGCAGCGTCGCGGTCACAGGTCACGGCGCCGTCGTCGAGGCCGAGGGAGGCGTCCTCGAGCGCCGGCTTGAGGATCCACGGCGGCGGTACCCGGCCGAGGATCTCCGGGTCGTCCAGGATCGAGCTCGCCCCCCGGCGGCGACCGGCAGTCCGGCGGCGGCGAGACGGTCGCGGGTCGCGATCTTGTCGGTCGTCAGCTGGATGGCGTCGGCGCCTGAGCCGGTGAACGGCATGCCGAGCCGCTCGAGACTGCGGCGGCCGTCGACCTGGAAGCGCGGCGCCCCGGGTGGCGACTCGACCAGGTTGAAGACCACCGTCCCGGTGTCGGCGGGTGGGAGGGCGAACCGATCGTCCGACGACCGGCTGCCACCCAGTGGTCGATCCCGAGCGCGACGAGGCCCGTGGCGACCCAGGCCACCTGGGCGAGGACGTCGCGGGTCGAGGGGTCGTCGTCGTCGCCGACGGCGTTGTGGACGACCACTACGCGGCGCGCAACGCACAGGCCGTTCCTCGCGGCGCGGCGTCGACGATGGCCCGCCAGCAGGTCGTCGTAGGCGATGCCCGCGAGTCGGGCCATGATCGGCAGGTCGGAGCGCACCGGGTGCAGCCCCGGGCAGCGGGTTGACCTCGAGGAAGGCGAGCCGGCCGGCGTCGTCCGCCCTGCAGGTCGATCCGGGCGACGTCGCGGCACTCGAGCGCCCGGAACACGCCCAGCGCGAGCCGCGGCGGCCTCGGCGGCGAGCGGCTCGCCCTCGACCAGCCGGTAGGCGATCGCGGTCGAGGTACTCGTCCTTGTTGAGCGCGGTGTAGGCCGG
Organism: uncultured Acidobacteriota bacterium; assembly: GCA_963714745.1. Taxonomy (GTDB): domain Bacteria; phylum Acidobacteriota; class Thermoanaerobaculia; order Thermoanaerobaculales; family Sulfomarinibacteraceae; genus CAVQPK01. The sequence goes on along the minus strand of CAVQPK010000002.1, from coordinate 205,588 downwards.
CGACCTCGGCCTGCTCGGTCCACACCACCTCCATCACCCCCACCACCCGGGCCTCGGGGCCGTTGCCGACCACGCCGACGGTGACCTCGCGGCCCGGCAGGAAGCGCTCGACCAGCAGGCCGTCGGGAAAGTCGCCGAGCAGGCGCGGCGCAGCGCGCGGCGAGGCCCTCGGCGGCGCTCGATGATCGAGCGTCCCGTGACCCCCTTGGAGCTGCCCTCGGCGAGCGGCTTGACGAACAGCGGGCGGGGCGAGCACGACCCGCCGGGCGTCGTCCGGAGTCTGGACGACGGCGAACTCGGGAGTCGGCAGCCCGACGTCGCGCACGATCCGCTTGGCGAGCGCCTTGTCGAGGGTGACGCCGCAGGTCACCGGGTCGGAGAAGGTGTAGGGCTGATCGAAGAGCTCGCACAGCGCCGGCACCTGGGCCTCGCGGGCCGCGTCCGGAGAGACCCTCGGCGATGTTGAAGACGAGGTCCCAGCGTTCGCCCGCCGCAAGCCGACCGGCGAGGTTGCGGCCGCGGCCGACCCGCTCGACCCGGTGACCGAGGCGGGCGAGCGCCTGCTCGAGACCGGCGATGACACCCTCGTCGTCGAACTCCATCACCTCGAGGTGGGAGTGGCCGGCGGCGAGGTACTCCTCCTTGCTGTCGTAGCAGAGGGCGATCGAGAGGGTCACGGCTCACCTCCCCACGGGCGGGTCGAGGTAGGTGAAGACCTCGCCGGCCCAGTTGCGCAGCTGCCACCGTCCGCCGTCGCGGCTGACCACGGTCTCGGGCTGGAGCGGGATCTTGCCGCCGCCGCCGGGGGCGTCGACCACGTAGGTCGGCACCGCGTAACCCGAGGTGTGGCCGCGCAGCTTCGACATGATCTCGAGCCCGGTGGCGATCGAGGTCCGCAGGTGTCCGGTGCCGACCACCGGGTCGGCCTGGTACAGGTAGTAGGGCCGCACCCGCATGCGTGAGCAGGCCGCTGGAAGAGCTGCTTGAGCACCTCGGCGTCGTCGTTGACGCCGGCCAGCAGCACGGTCTGGCTGCCGAGCGGGATGCCGCCGTCGGCGAGCAGGTCGCAGGCCGCAGCCACCTCGGGGGTCAGCTCGCTCGGATGGGAGAAGTGGAGCGAGAGCCAGACCCGGTGGCGGCGCAGCACCGCCACCAGCTCGGGGGTGATCCGCTGGGGCAGGAAGCTCGGCACCCGCGAGCCGATGCGCAGGAACTCGAGGTGGGGGATGGCGCGCAGCTCGCCGAGCAGCTGGTCGAGGCGGTCCTCGGACATCAGCAGCGGGTCGCCGCCTGACAGCAGGACGTCGCGAACCTCGGTGTGCTCGCGCAGGTAGTCGAGGATGGCGTCCATCCGGCGCGGCAGCGGGTCGAGCTCGCCCTGGCCGACCAGGCGCGAACGGGTGCAGTAGCGGCAGTAGGCGGCGCAGGTGTCGAGACCGAGCAGCAGCACACGGTCGGGGTAGCGGTGGACCAGCCCCTCGACGACGCTGGCGTGGTCCTCGCCGCAGGGGTCTTCGAGGTCGCCGTCGGTGACCACGAACTCGGCATCCTGCGGGATCACCTGGCGGCGGATCGGGCAGAGAGGGTCGTCGGGGTCGATGAGCGAGGCGAAGTGCGGTGTGACCGCGACCGAAAAGCGCTCCGCCGCCATCTCGAGGCCGTGGCGCTCGGTTGGCGTGAGGTCGAGAAAACGCTCGAAGTGGTGCGGCCGGATCAGCCGGTGGCGCATCTGCCATCGCCAGTCGGCCCAGCTGGCCGCGTCGTAGCTCTCGTCGAAGACGCGGCAGAGACGCTCGCGGCGATCCTCGGCCACAGTGAGGTCGAGGGCGGTGCCGGCACGGCTCATGACGTGATTCCTCCTTGAACAGGTGGAGCAGTTGCAGACGAAGAAACCCCAGAAGCGGGCCACGCGCTTGGTGTGGTCCCTTGCCGCTCACGCGGCGCGAGAGAAGGCCCCGCAGGGCGCGGATTCATGATGGTCTATCGCCTCAAGGCGTGCCCGGTGACGAGGATGGCGCCCGCCGAGCTGCTCGGCGGGTCGTCAAGCCGGAGGCTGGAAGAGACACGATCGACGCCGGAATGCAGAGCGGCGGACGGGCAGCGTCCGTCGCTGTCGGCTCGGACGGCCCTACTGGGGGGCTCGTCGGAGATCGGGTCGCTCTTCATGTCGCTGAAAATATCTCCGAATTCTCTGCTGTCAAGGGGTTGCGGACAGGTCCAGGTCACTTTCCCGAGCGGAACATGCCATTCCACAGGCCGGTGAAGAAGTTGCGGGCGTTCACGCCCAGGCTGCGGACCCGGTAACCGCCCTCCTGGACGACCAGCACCGGGAGCCCCAGCGCTCCGATCAGATGCCCGTTGGCGGCGAAGTCCGAGGCCGAGAGCGACCAGGTCCCGGTGGGGTCCTTGCGGGCGGTGTCAAGGCCGAGGGCGACCACCACCACCTCGGCGCCGAAGCGTTGGACCCGTTCCAGCGCCCGAGCGAGGACCACGCGATAGGCGGGCCCGTCGACCTCCTCGCCGAGCGGGTAGTTGCGGTTGAAGCCCTGGCCGGCGCCCGCCCCGCGCTCCTCGGCGAAGCCGCTGAAGTAGGGGTAGGCGAAGTTGGGGTGGCCGTGGATCGAGACCGTGAGCACGTCGGAACGTTCCCAGAAGATGTCCTGCTGGCCGTTGCCGTGGTGGTAGTCGATGTCGAGGATGGCGACCTTGCCGTGGCGGCTGAGCAGGTTGGCCGCGATGGCGGCGTTGTTGAAGTAGCAGAAGCCGCCGAACGAGCGCCGTTCGGCATGGTGGCCGGGTGGGCGGACGAGGGCGTAGGCCAGACGCCGGCCGTGGAGCAGGGCCTGGGCGGCGGTGAGCGAGCAGTCGACCGCCCTCCGGGCGGCGAGGTAGGCGTTGACGGTCAGCGGGGTGAAGGTGTCGATGCAGTAGTATCCGGCCCGCACCGCGAGCTCCTTGGGCGGGCGGGCGACGTTGCGGATCGGGAAGACGTAGGGGTAGACGGCGCGGTCGGGACCGATCCGCTCGCAGACCCGCTGGAAGTAACGCACCCAACCGGGGTCGTGGAGCTCGAGCAGGTGGCGGTCGGGGAACGAGCGCGGTCTGAGCTCCTCGAACAGGCCGGTGGTCTCCAGCTCGCGTCGGATGGCGGACACTCGCACCGGGGCCTCGACGTAGCCGCGCTCACGCACGTGGTGGATGGTGTGGCGCTCGTTGGCGACCAGGGCGATCCGGCGCTCGGGCCTGGTGCTCTCGAGCGGGGTCGGCTCGACCGACTCGACCTGGCTGTAGCGCGGCGGCCGCAGCGGCACCGGATCCTCGCGGAACGACTGGACCACCCGGTCGACGTACTCTGGCGGACACAGGTGACGGTACTTCCGCTCGAGGATCGCGCGAACCGCCTTCCGGGCGCGTTCCCGCTCGAGCGGCCTGCCGGTACCGAGGTCGTCGAAGACGAGATAGGGAGGGTCGGTGTCGCCCGGCGTGACCGGGCTCTCGTAGTCGGTGCCGGCGACCGGCCGCGCGCCGAAGCCCTCGTAGAACCGCAGCCGCGCGGCGTTCTGGCGGCGAATCGCAGGATCGGGGCTGAGCGCGGGGTCGTCGGGCAGGCACTCGAAGAAGACGCCGTAGCAGCCGAGCTCGCGGGCGTCCGCCCGGACCCGGTCGTAGAGTGCGCCGCCGACCCCGCCCCCGGTCCGGCCGGGGCGCGAGGCGATGAAGTCGAGGTAGAGAAAGCCGAGATCCGGCTCGTGATAGACCATCGCGAACGCACGCATCTGGCCGCGGCCCGACTCGGCCACCAGCAGGATGGCCCGGAAGCCGTGCTTGGCCGGCCGGCGGAGCTTGTCCGGCAGCGCGCCGATGTCGCGCCGGTCGAGGCCGGGGAACTGGGTCGCGAGGATCTCCTGTGCGGCCGCGATCGCTGTCCGGTCGGCGGGCAGAATGTCGTCGTAGAGCCTGCGGATGATGAGCATCGAGATCTCCCCGGGCCGCCCGGCGCTGCGGCTCGTGCCGGGCGGATTCTACGGCACCCGTCTCACACGGCCGCGGCCCGGCTCGTGATCCAGTCCAGTGCGGCCGGAACCGCCTCCTCGTAGGGGGTCGGTCGCGCCGGGCCGAGCAGCGCCGACAGCTTGGTGTCGTCGTAGGAGACCGCGGTGGCGTAGTGCGGGACCATCGGCATGATGGCCCGCAGGTCGCGGGAGACCAGGGAGACGAACCGCAGCAGCCAGGGTGGTGCGGCGCGCAGCTTCACCTCGCGGCCGAGGTGACTGCTCGCGATGCGTGCCAGGCGGACGCCGCTGAGAGGCCCGCTCCCGGCGACCGCCCAGCGTTCGCCCCATGCCTCGTCGTGCTCGATGAGGTCCGCGATGCGGCGCGCGAGATCGGGCACGAAGCCGGCGTCCCGCTCGACGCCGGCCGCGCCGACCCAGCTCATGGGCCTGCCGGACGCGGCCTCGAAGAGGGCGTTCTGGACCGTGCTGGTGTGGACCTCGGGGCCGAAGAAATCGGGCAGGTGGACGACCGCGAATCCCGCGGCCTGAAGCTCGTCCTCCGCCGCCCGGCGCGCGGTCATGTAGGAGTTGCCGCCGGACCGGGGGTGGAGCTCGTCGATCGGCAGCCGCCGAGTCGGCAGGTAGGACCAGAAGCTCGAGACCTGGAGGCCGCGGGCGCCGGTCGCGGCGGCTGCCCGGGCGATGTGGCGGGCGGTGCGGGCGTGGTCGTCCATGCGGTCCGGCGGCAGGCCGATGCTGTCGACCACCACGGCGGCCCCGCTGACCGCGTCGCGCAGTCGATCCGGGTCGAGGGCGTCGGCCGCAACCCGCTCGACGTCGAGGCCGGCGAAGGCCCGGTCGAGCCGATCCGTGGAGCGAGCGATCACGCGGACCCGCCGGCCGCGTGCGAGCATCTCGCGGGCGAGGGTGATGCCGATCGGTCCGGTGGCGCCGACCACGGCAATCTCGGGGGAGGGGCTGCTCATGGTGTTTCCTCTCTTCTTGCAGATACGACGCGGTCAAAGGGGTTTGCATTCCGTTTCAACGACGCGCGGCGCGGCCGGGGTACACTGGCAGGTGTCTCAGATGAGCGACCTCGTGCCGATGTCCGCCGCCTCGATGGACGGCCTGGCCGCCGCGAAGCGCGGGAACCGGCCATGACCGGCGCGACGGTCGCGCTCGCCGCCGCCCTGGTCTCGGTGGTCGCCGTCGCGGTCGCGATCGTCGTGCTGGTGCGCTCCCAGCAGCGGCACCGGCGCCAGATGCAGGCCCTGCTCGAGCGCCTCGCGGCCCTGGACGACGCGCGCGGCGTCGACGTCAGCCAGGTGACCCTTCCCGGTGACCGCGCCGGCCCGGGTGGTCACGAGCAGGCCGCGGGGGCCTCCGAGTCGTCGCCCTCGGGCGACGTGCTGGCGGGACGGACCAGTCACGTGCGCCGGATGGTCGAAGGCTCAGGCGTCGAGGCCGCCTCCCTTGCCGACCAGGCGATCGTCTGGGTCCACCGTCACCTCGAGGAGAACGTCGCGCCAGCCCAGATCGCCGCCGAGCTGTTCGTCTCGCTGAGGACCCTCGAGCGGGGTCTGGCCACCGGCCTGGACTGCACCCCGACCGAGCTGATCGTGGCGGTGAAGATGCGGGAGGCGCGGAAGCTGCTGCGCAGCGGGCGGTTCCGGGTCAGCGAGGTCGCCTACCGGCTGGCGTTCTCGAGCCCCTCGCACTTCTCTCGCCGGTACAAGAGCTTCTACGGCGCGGCGCCCTCCGAGCACATCCCGGACGCCTGAGCCGGGCGAGGGGAGGGCCGAGCATCCCCTTCCCGACGGGCCCACGACCGATGGCCTCCACTCGCACCGATCCGGACAGGGTCTCCGCGGCCTCGGCGTCGCTCGCTCGAGGCTGTCGGTCGTCGATCGCGGCCCTCCCGACTCCGCGGTCCGGGAGTAGGATGGAGGGACGACGAACTCCGGGGGGAAGGTGTTGATGAGCCTCGAAGGGACCACCGTCGGCGCCATCCGGCTCGTGGAGCAGCTCGGCGAAGGAGGCATGGGAGAGGTCTGGGTCGGGGTCGACGAGCGGCTCGGGCGCCGGGTCGCGGTCAAGGCGATCCGGGGCGAGCGCCACCTCGAGGAGCGCGCCAGGGCCCGGTTCCTGCGCGAGGCCCAGCTGCTGTCCCGGCTCGAGCATCCCAACGTGTGTCGTCTCTACGAGCTGGTCGAGCACGACGGGAGGGAGTTCCTGGTGCTCGAGCTGGTCGCCGGGAACAACCTGCGCGACCTGGAGCGGGAGGGGAGGCTCTCCGCCGCCGAGAAGCTCGCCGCAGCGCAGCAGATTGTGGCCGCGCTGGCGGCCGCGCATGCGGTCAGCGTCGTGCACCGCGACCTCAAGCCCGAGAACGTCATGGTCACGCCGGACGGCACCGTCAAGGTGCTCGATTTCGGGCTCGCGCGCTCGTCGGCGGATACGATCTCCGAGGCGTCCGGGAGCTGGAAGCCGGCGGTTCCGGGCGAGGGCGACGTGCCGTCTGCGGTGACCCGGCTCGGCGACGTGATGGGCACCCCCCGCTACATGAGCCCGGAGCAGGCCCGCGGCGAGCCGGTGACGGCGGCCAGCGACATGTACTCCTTCGGGCTCCTGCTCCAGGAGCTCTTCTCCGGTGCGGCCCCCTACGGCGAGGACCACCGTCCGACGATCCTGGTGCAGCGGGCCATGTGGGGCGAGATCGAGCCGGCGCGGGGGCTCCCGCCCGCGCTCGCCTCCCTGGTCAAGGACCTGACCTCGTTTCAGCCGCCCGACCGTCCGAGCGCGGTCGAGGCGGCGCAGCGCCTGCAGGCGATCCGAGATCGGCCCCGACGGCGGCTGCTGCGGCTGGTGTCCTCGGCCGCGGTCCTCGGCCTTCTGGCGGCGGTCGCCGGGACCGGGTACGGCCTCTGGCAGGCGCGCAGGTCGCTCGCCGAGACTCGCGAGGCACAGGCCCAGGCCGAGGCGGTGAACCGTTTCCTCGGCGAGATGCTCTCCAGCGCCGACCCGAGCCGAGGTGGTCTCGAGGTGAAGGTGGTGGAGGTGCTCGACGAGGCCTCGACCGACGTCGAGCGGCGCTTCGCCGAGCATCCCGCCATCCTGGCTTCGGTGCACCACACCCTGGGGGCGACCTACCGCGCGCTCGGGGCCTACCAGCCGGCGCGGATCCACCTCGAGCGGGCGGTCGCCCTGCGCCGCGAGCTGCGCGGCGACGACCACCCCGAGACCCTCGCCTCGAGGGCGGCCCTGGCGGCCCTGACCGGGGACGAAGGCCGGCTCGAGGAGGCGGAGGCCGCACTCCGGGAGGTGCTCGAGGATCGGCGGCGGGCGCTCGGCCCGGAGCACGTCGACTCGGTCGAGTCGCTCCGCAGCCTGGCGACGGTGCTCGAGGCCCGCGGCAGCTACGACGAGGCCGGCGCCGCTCTCGCCGAGGTCGCCGAGCGTTTCGCCGCGGCCCTCGGCCCGGAGGACCCCCAGACGCTGGGAGCGCAGATCTCCTACGCGGCCGTCCTCGACCGTCAGGGCCGCGCGACCGAGGCGGAGGCGGTCCAGCGCGAGGCGCTCGAGAGCGCGCGTGAGGCGCTCGGGGAAGGTCACCCGACGACCTTGCGGGCGATGGCCGATCTGGCGATCTCGCTGGCCCGACAGGGTCGCTTCGAGGAGGCGGAACCGCTCTTCCGAGGTGCCGTCGACGGTCGCCGGGCGGCCCTCGGTCCGGACCACCCCCACACCCTGACCGCGGCCAGCAATCTGGCGGTCATGCTCGAGATCACCGGGCGGGTGGAGGCCTCGACCGCGCTCCAGCGGGAGGTGCTCGAGTCCCGACGGCGCACACTGGGTGAGGATCATCCCGACACCGTGGCCTCGCTCGGCAACCTGGCCGCGTCCCTGATCAGGAACCACCAGCTCGCGGAGGCCGAGCCCCTGCTGCGCGAGGCGATCGCCGGCGCCACCGAGGGCCTTGGCGAGGAGCACCCCCAGACGCTGATGTGGCGTGGAAACCTGGCGACGCTGCTGATGCGGGACGGTCGGCTTGCCGAGGCCGAACGGTTGGCGCGCGAGACCCTCGCCGTCAGCGAGAAGGTGCGGGGCCCTGAGAGCGCGAGCACGCTGCAGGTGCTCGAGACCCTGGCGGCGACCGTCGCCCGGCGGGGTCGGCCGGCGGAGGCCGAGCGCCTCCACCGCGACCTGATCGACAGGAGCCGGAGGTCGCTCGGCGAGGACCACCGCGACACTCTCAAGCGGCTCGAGTCGTTCGCCGCGTTCCTCCGCTCCCAGGGACGCGAGGCGGAGGCCGAGGCCCTTGGAGCCGAGGGCGCAGCCTCCCCGCCGCGCTGATACAGTTCCGACATGGGGCGCGGGTGACACGCATCGAAGCGGCGACGCGGCGGCGAGCCGGAGCCGTGGCGGTGCTGGTGCCGATGCTGGTATTCCTCACGGTGGTGGCGGTGCGCTACGACGGCCGCCATTTCATTCGCGGCGACGGGCTGTTCTACCTGGTCACCGCGCGCTCGCTCGAGCTCGACGGCGACCTCGACCTCGCCAACCAGCTCGCACCTCCGCTCGAGCAGTGGAGCGGTCACGTCGCCCTCGACCGGCACGGACGGCTGGTGCCGAAGCACCCGGTGGCCTTCGCGCTCGCGTCGCTGCCGTTCATTGCGGCGTTCGGTCCGCCCGGGGCGCTGGTGCTCAACCTCCTCCTCCTCGCCGCGGGGCTGCTGCTGGCCTTCCGGCTGGCGGCGCGGCTGGTCACCCCCTGGCCGGCGGCAGCGGCGGTGGTGCTGACCGGGATCGGCTCGTTTCTGCCCCACTACGCGTGGAACTACTCCGCCGACGTCTTCGCCTCGGTGCTGCTGCTGGCCGCAGTGGCCGTCCTCGTGCCCGGTTCTCGCGAGCTCGCTGCTGCAGGGGGTGGTGCTCCCCGCCCGGAGGCGGATCCTGACCCGCCTGGGGAACCGGCGGAGCGACGATCCTTCCGGGCGCGGCGTCTCGCGGCGACCGCCGGTCTCCTGCTCGGCCTCGCGGTGGCGGCCAAGTACGCGATCGTGGTGGCGGGCGCTTGGGTCCCGCTCCTGGTGCGACGGGCGCGGCACACGGGGCTCGCCTTCGCGCTCGGCCTCGCGATTCCGCTGACCGGAGTGGCGGCACTCAACATCCACCTCTTCGGCGCGGCGTGGACCACCGGCTACGACCGGATGGTCGACCTCCACGAGCCTGCGCCGCGGCTCGCGACCGACCGCGACCGGCTCGCCCGGCCTCGGATCGCCGAGCTCGGGAAGCTCCTCGCCGTGCCGCGCCACGGCCTCGCGACCACGAGCCCGATCACGCTGCTGAGCCTGGCGGCGCTGCCCCTGCTGTGGTCTCGGGACCGTCGCCTGGCGGTGGTGATCGCGGGCGCGGCGCTGACCCTGGGTCTGCTGCTGGTGGTCTATCTGGCCGGCCGGGTCGACCTGTCGTCGCACTACGGCAACCGCTACCTGATGCCGCTCGTCCTGCTCGGCGTCGCGCCGCTCGCGGTGCTGCTCGAGCGTCTCCGGCAAGGATGGCGAGCGGGCTCCGGCCGGCGGACCGCCGCCGCGCGCGACTGAAACCGGGCGCCGTCTGCAACGTAGAATCAATCGCAACAAACCGAGAAGGAGAGCGGCGATGAGCGGAACCGAGGCGCGCGGACGATTCGTCTGGTACGACCTGATGACCACCGATCCGGATGCGGCGACGGAGTTCTACACCCGGCTGATGGGGTGGGGCACCGAGGTGTGGGACGGCATGGGCACGCCGTACACCATGTGGACCACCCGGGGAACGGTCCTGGGCGGCGTGATGCAGCTGCCGAAGGAGGCGAGCGACGCCGGGGCGCCGCCGCACTGGATGGGCTACGTCGCGGTGCCGGACGTGGACCACACCTTCGCCAAGGCGATCGAGCTCGGGGGCGCCCCGTGCGTGCAACCCACCGACATTCCGACCGTGGGTCGCTTCGCCGTGTTCGGCGATCCCCAGGGGGCGATGCTGGCGCTCTTCACCCCGCTCCAGCAGGCGCCGGGCCACGAGGGCCCGCCGGGGATCGGCGAGTTCTCGTGGCACGAGCTCGCGACCACCGACTTCGCGGCCGCATTCGCTTTCTACGCCGAGCTCTTTGGCTGGGAGCGCGGCGAGGCGATGGACATGGGACCGGGCGGCATCTACCAGCTCTACCAGCGCGGGGGTCAGCCGCTGGGAGGCATGTTCACCAAGCCCGCCGAGTGGCCGGGCCCGCCGGCGTGGATGTACTACCTGCGGGTGGGCGACGTGCGGGCTGCCGTGGAGCGGGTTGCCGAGCTCGGCGGCTCGGTCGTGGGCGGCCCGATGGAGGTGCCCGGCGGCGACCTGATCGCCCACTGCACCGACCCTCAGGGGGGCTTCTTCGCCCTCCACTCGACGAAGGCGGGCTGAATCGGCGACGACGCCAGGGCACGGAGGATCGCGGAAACCCCCGCCCTACCGTTTGAACCGCGAAGACGCCAAGAGCGCAAAGGAATGCCTCATCGCGGGTGGGGCATGCCGCCCACGCTGCGTCATCCCGAGGCGACCACGTCCATCGTGGGGCGCGTGAGAGCCCGGGATTCGGGCGGCGGGGGGCTGGCCCGGGATCGGGTTGCGACCCTGGAGCGGGTCGCGAAGCCGGTCAAGCCCGCCGCCCCCCCCTGTCACCTCGAGCGGAGCGGCCTCCGAGGCCGCGCAGTCGAAAGGTCCCCTCCGGGAAACGAATTCCGCCACGAACCAACCCCTCCTGTGGCAGCCGACCCGGGGTCGCGTCGCGAAGCCGGTCAAGCACGACGCCGCCGCCCGCTGCCCGTCCCCGGAACGGAGCCTCCGTGTGATACGGAAGCGGCTGCGTCCGCTGACCGATACCATGGGTTGCGGGCACCGCCCGCGCTCAGGTTCAGTCCCTCTCCCCGTAGACCAGGGCGAGGTGGCGGTGGACCGAGCTCGGCACGACCCGAACCCGGAATCCGACAGCCTCGAGGCGTGCGGCGAGGGCCTCGGGAGCGCCGACCCTGTGGGTCTCCACCACGACCCGGCGGACCCGGCGCAGGACCGCGTCGGGAACGCTCCCGAGCAGGTCCTCCTCGCCGCCCTCGCAGTCGACCTTGAGCAGGTCGCAGCGCTCGATCCCGTGGCGCTCGAAGAGGGCGGGGAGGGTCACGACCGGGACCTCGACCGAACCGGGCCCGTGGCCTGTCGACAGCGACCGCAGCGGCCCCGGACGCGACAGGTCGAGCGTGCGCGGCCGCTCGTCCGGGACCACGGCGGCGCGCACCGTGACCACGTTGGTGACCCGGTTGCGTGCCAGGTTGCGCTCGAGCAGGGCGTGGCTGTCGGGCGCCGGCTCGACCGCGATCACCCGGGCCTGGGGCCGGCCGGCGGCGATGCGGACCGCGAGCTCGCCGAGGCCGGCGCCGACGTCGACCACGGTCGCCTCGGGCGGCAGGGGCGAGAGCCCCCGCTCGTACTCTGCCGCGACGCAGATCTCCATGATCAGCCACAGCTCGAGCCGGTCGCGGTACTCCAGCTCGAGCCCATCACGCAGTCTCACGACGCCGGGTCCTCCGCGGTCCTCCGCGAGCCGGCGCAGCACCGCCAGCGGCTCGGCGCAGCCGCGGACGATCGCGGGGATCGAGCGCAGGTAGGACCACCATCGGCTGACCATCGGCACCTCGGGGCCGTCGTCGGGAACGACCCTGTCCTGGTATAACGCCAGGGTACACCGGAGACGAAGACTGGGAATCGGAGGGAGGTCGAGTCTGGAAGCCGCCGACCGCCGCGTGCTCGAGCGCCTGCTCGCCAACGAGATGGACAGCGCCTTCCGGCGTCGGGTCCTGTGGGTCTTCGAGACCCTCGGCCTCGGCCCGGACGACCTGGTGCTGGACTGCGGGTGCGGCCGCGGCTTCTACCTGAGCTGTGCCCGCGAGCTGCGGCCGGACGCCCGGCTGGCGGGGGTGGACGCCGCGCTCGGAGAGCTCGCCGCGGTGAGGATGCCGGAGGACGGGGGCGAGGCCGCACGGGTGCAGGCCGTCGCCGGCCGGCTGCCGTTTCCTGATGCGATCTTCGATGCGGTCATCCTCAGCGAGGTGCTCGAGCACCTCGACGACGACCTGGCGGGGCTCCGCGAGGTCGCCCGGGTGCTGCGGCCCGGGGGGCGGGTCGCGGTGACGGTTCCGAACCACCGGTTCCCGGTCGCCTACGACCCGGTCAACGCGCTCCTGGGCGCCGTCGGAAGGCCGATCCGCCGCGGCGTCCTGGCCGGGATCTGGACCGATCACCGGCGCCTCTACGACGCCGGGGGTCTGGCCGCTCTGGCGCTCGCCGCCGGTCTCGAGGCCGGTCCGGTGGCGCCGCTGACCCGGGCCTGCATTCCGTTCCAGCACCTGCTGCTCTACGGTCTCGGCAAGCCGCTGGTGCGGCGGGGCTGGCTGCCACGCTCGGTAGCGCAAGCGGTTGAACGGACCCCCTCGGGCGAACGCGGCCGCGGCAGGCTCGGTCCTCTCGCCCTGGTGCGACGGGCGGTGATGGCGGTCGACCGCCTCAACCGCGGACCGGACGTCGGGCGGCCCTCGGTCAACCTGGCGGTCGTGCTCGTCAAGCCGATGCGGGAAGCACCGTGAGGATCGTCGCCTTCGTCACCTACTACCACCCCCACTGGACGGGCTTGACCCGGCACGCCCGGCTGGTCGCGGAAGGGCTCGCCGCCCGCGGCCACCAGGTCACGGTGGTCACGACCCGTCACCTGGCCGAGCTCGAGCCCGACGAGATGGTCGGCGGGGTGCGCGTGATCCGGCTCCCGGTGCTCGGGCGGGTCTCGCGCGGGATGGTGGCGCCGTCGGTCTTCTGGCGCGCGCCGCGGTGGATCCTGCGGGCCGACGTGATTCACCTCCACAGCCCCCAGATGGAAGCGGCGTGGGTCGCGGCCTGGGCGCGCCTGCTCGGTCGCCGGGTGGTGCTGACCCACCACGCCGACCTGGTGCTGCCGAGCGGGCTCGCCAACCGCGTGCTCGAGGGTCTGGTGCACGGCAATCTCCATCTCGCAGGCCGGCTGAGCCACCTGCTGGTGGCCTACTCCGAGGACTACGCCCGGCACTCCCGGCTGCTGCGGCGGTTCCCCGGCACCACCCGCAGCCTGCTGCCGCCGGTGGAGATCCCCGAGCCCGATCCGCTCGGTGTCGAGCGCCTGCGGTCGCGGCTCGGCCTCCAGGGCCGGGCCGCGATCCTGGTCAGCGGCAGGTGCGTGGAGGAGAAGGGCCACGACGTGTTGCTGGCGGCGATCCCGCGCCTGCGCGAAAGGCTGGGGCGGGTGGTCGTGCTGTTCGCGGGGGAGTACGAGACCATCGTCTACGAGCGCTTCTTCGACCGCCTGCGGGCCGAGGTCGCGCGCCACCGAGAGCACGTGCAGTTCCTGGGCCTGATCGAGGATCGTCAGGAGCTCGCGAACCTCTACGCCGCGGTCGACGTCCTCGCCTTGCCCAGCCGCTCGGAGTGTTATGCGCTGGTGCAGCCGGAGGCGATGCGGTGCGGGACTCCGGTGGTGGCCACCGACATCCCGGGGGGCAGGGTGCCGGTACAGACCACCGGGATGGGCCGGCTGTGCCGGGTCGAGGATCCCGACGATCTCGCCGATGCGCTCGTGGAGGTGATCGTCGATCGTGGACGTTTCGTGCGCCCGGCGGAGGAGATCCGGGCGACCTTCGACCTCGAGCGCAGCCTCGACGGTTACGAGCAGGCGCTGTCGCGGCTCGGCACGGTCCCCGGGGAGCGGGCGTGAGCCGGGCACGGCTGCTCGAGCTCGCCACGGTGACCGCGCTGCTCGCGACCGTGATCGGGCTGCGCTTCGTCGGCCTCGACTGGGACGAGGGCGGCCAGCCCCACCCGGACGAGCGCTTCCTGTCGATGGTGGCCGACCACATCGAGCTGCCGGGATCGATCGGGGAGTACCTCGACACCGGCAGCTCACCGTCCAACCCGACCCTTCGCGGTCATGGCTTCTTCGTCTACGGGACCTTCCCGATCCTGGTCACCAAGATCGTGGCCGAGGCGGTCGGCCAGGACAGCTACTGGGAGCTGTACCTTGTGGGTCGGACGCTGTCCGCCGGGCTCGACGTGCTGACGGTGCTGCTCGCCTTCGTGCTCGCCCGCCGCCTGCACTCGCGGGCCGCGGGCCTGGTGGCGGTGTTGCTCGTGGGGTGTGCGGTCATCCACGTCCAGCATGCCCACTTCTTCGTGGTCGATCCCTGGCTGGCCTGCTTCGCGACCGCCACCGTCGCGGCGCTGACGGTGTTCGCGGCCGGCGGAAGCCGACTGTCGGCTCCCGTCGCGGCGGCCACGTTCGGCCTCGCGGTGGCGTGCAAGGTCAGCGCCCTTCCGCTGCTGGCGCCGGCGGCGGCCGCATTCCTGCTGCGCCGGCTGCGCGGCGAGCGGCTCGCGACGGTGCTCGTCGACGCGGGGGTCTTTGCCGCCGTCGCGGCGGTGGTGGTGCGGATCGCCTACCCCTACGCCTTCGCGCCGGGCGCGTTGCTGGCGCCGAACCCGGTCCTGCTGTCCAGCCTGGCCGACCTCCGGCGGGCAGCGACCAACCTCGCCTTTCCGCCCGCCGTCCAGTGGCACGGGGTGCTTCCCGGGTACGCACTGGTCGAGACGGTGATCTGGGGCACCGGGCTGCTGGCGGGCCTCGCCGGGCTCGTCGGGCTCGGGCTGGCGACGGTGCGGGTGGTCCGGGGGCGCTGGCCGCAGGCCTTTCCGGCGCTGGTCTGGGCCGTGGTCGGCATCCTTTTCACCGCACTCCAGCCGGTGCAGCCGATGCGCTATCTGCTGCCGGTGACCCCGGTGCTGCTCACCTTCGGGGCGGTCCTGCTGGTCGAGCTCGGGTGGGCGGCCGAGCGGCGGTCGGGCGGCGTTCGCGGTCGCACATTAGGGTGGGTGCCGCTGGGCCTGACGTGCGCGGCTTCGTTGATCTGGGCGGCGGCGTTCGCCAAGATCTACGAGCGGCCCCACGTGCGGGCCGAGGCGACCCGGTGGATCGCCGGCCACGTCCCGGCCGACGACGTGATCGCGATCGAGCACTGGGACGAGCCGGTTCCGGGCACGGTGGAGAAGGCGCAGCCGGCCACCCGTGCAACCTCCTGGATGCCGGTCTTCGACTCCGAGAGCCCGGCCAAGATCAGCGTGATGGTCGCCGTGCTGCAGTCCTCCGATTGGCTGGTGCTGGCGTCCCAGAGAGGCTACGGCGCGATCGCACGGGCACCGGAGCGATACCCGGCGACGCTGCGCTACTACCGGGCGCTGCTTCGGGAGGAGCTCGGCTACGAGCTGGCGGCCTCGTTCACCGACTTCCCGGCACTGGGGGGGCTCGAGATCGACACCAGCGAGGCGGACGAGAGCTTCTCGGTCTACGACCACCCGCGGGTGCTGATCTTCCGCAAGACCGGGGCGTTCGACCCGCAACGCGCCAGGGCCCTGCTCGACGGGGTCGCCGGGGACCCCGGGATCCCGACCCGCGCCGAGCTCTTCGCCCTGATCAGGACGCTCGAGAAGAAGCTGCGCGAGCCGAGTCGCCTGGCCGCAGAAGAAACCTGAAGAGGCAACCACGGTGTGTGAAGCCCACAGCGCGGGCCGCCCGCGCAGCTCATGCGACCAGCGAGCAGACGCGGTCGCACCCGTCCGTGGGGAGGCTCCGGTCCGTGGTCGGGCAGCGGGCGCCCGGCCGGCGTCACCGGTCCGCCCCGAGTCCGTTTCCCGCCCCCCGGATGGAAACGGCGTCGGCTTCCCGGATGCCGAGATCGACATCGCTGACCGCCTCGGAACTCCGAAGCTCGCCATCCGCCTGTGAGCTTCACGCTCCTAGGGCACCCTCTCCACGTCCCATGCGCGGACCAGGAAGACGGCGATCTCGGCCCGTGAGATGGGGCTATCTGGACAGAACGAGTCGGCCGAGCAGCCCGCCGTCACACCTTCCTCGGCGAGGCGCTCGATGAAGCCGGCCGCCCAGTGGTCGGCCGGCACGTCGGCGAAGCGGCCGGTGGGCGTCAGCGGGGTCCAGCCCCGCGCGCGGCACACGAAGACCGCCATCTGGGCTCGGCTGACCTCGGCGTCCGGGCAGTAGAGCGGTACCTCGCCCTCGACGCCGCACCCCGCGGTGATCCCGTCCGCCCACAGCTGCTCGATGTACGGGGCCGCCCAGTGGTCGGCCGCCACGTCGCCGAACAACCCGATCGCGGCCGGCGGCATGAAGTCGGTGCCGCGGCGGATCCTCACCACCATCACCGCCATCTGGGCCCGCGAGAGCTCGTCGTCGGGGCAGAACAGCCCGCCTCCGCAACCCGTAGTGACGCCGAGGCCGGCGAGGGAGTGGATCCACGAGTCCGCCCAGTGACCGGCCGGGACGTCGGCGAAAGCACGGGTCATGGACACCGGGGTGTCGTCGAGCGACGGTGGCGTGGTGTGGTCGACCCTGACCGCGGCGAGGTGGAGCCCGTATCCCGGAGCGCCGTCCGCGGTGAAGCCGAGGTTGATCTCGATCCCCTCCGGATCGCCGGCGGGCACCGTGGCCTGGGCGGGCGACACCTCCAGCCAGTCAACGGTTCCGGGGGCGCACTCGACAGTCTCTGCGGTCGCGATCGGGTGCACCGTCGCGTCGGACGCGTCGACCGCCCACAGCGTCCCGTCGCACCCGAGGGCGAGCCCGCCGCCGCGGCCGAGACCTGCGGCCAGGGTCGAGACCTCGGTCCAGCTGCCGCCCTGCTCGACCAGGACGCGCACCGGATCGCCGTCGGCGTCGAGGGCGAAGAGGTGGCCGTTCGCCGGGTTCAGGGCGAGCCCCGAGGCGGCGCTCGGCAGGGTCGAGCTGCCGACGAGGCTCCCGGAGCGGTCGACCCGGACCAGCCCGCCGGAGAGGACCGACACCAGGAACGAGTCGCCTGCGGGGTCGAAGGTCAGGCCGCGGGCCGGCGCGGGCCACGCCGGGCAGAGCGACGATCCGGTCGCGCCGCGCGCCGGGTCGAGCTCGTGAAGGCAGGTGCCGAGCCCGGCGTGCAGCACCCAGACCGTCGCTGCGAGCGGGTCGAAGGCGAGGCCGGCGGCGCCGCTGAGCGGATCGGGGAGGAAGGGCTGCACCCGTCCGGTCGGGCTGCCGTCGAGATGGAACTCCGTCATGCTGCGGGCGCCGCTCCACGCGGTACCCACCCAGGCCGTGTCCCGCACGGCGTCGATCGCGATGCCGTAGGCGTCCTCGAGCCCGGTGTCCCACGGCGACGGGGCGTCCGCCCCATCCGGCGGTCCCCCGCCCACGGCAGGCACACCCCTGCCGACCGGGCGTGGCAGCGCGTGGAGCGCGACCGCGGCCTCGAGCGGGCCGAGGTCGACCAGCTGGAGCGCCTCGTCGGCGGTGCCACCGGCGGAGAGCCGCACGTCCACCCGCGGCGGGGCGGTGGTCATCCAGCCGGACTCGAGGGAGAGGTCGACCCGGGTCGAGAGGCCGGCGCCGACCTCGACGCCGACTCTGGTCGTGGGAGCGTAGAAACGCGCCGATCCGGCGACGTCCCAGACCCCGGCCGGGAGGTCGAACGAGTAGGCGCCGGAGGCGTCGGTGGTCACCGCCGACGAGCCCGCGCTGACCGTGGCGCCGGCGATCGGATCTCCGGTGGCGGCCGCGATCACCGAGCCGTAGAGAGTGCCGCGGGGGTCATCACCACAGCCCGGCAGCCTGAGGGCTGCGATCCAGGTCCGCCAGGGCGCCAGCCCGGTGGTCAGGAGATACTCCTGGGTGTACCAGAAGGTGCAGTCGTCGACCGGGTCCACCGCCAGCGACGAGTAGTCTCCCCAACGGGACGAGGTGTGGGTCTGCGACCCGGCGCCGGCTACCAGCTCGATCTCGCCGAGCGCCAACACGCCGGGTGGGTCCGCAGCCAGCCGCCCGGCCATCCGCACCCCGGGGTAGGTGTTGGCGGCCGACACGCTGAACCCGACCACGAGGTTCCCGGCGCTGTCCATGGCCACGTCGCCCATGAAGCGCTGGTTGGTGTCCGGCGAGTAGGTCGCTCCCTGATGGACCGCCCAGCCGCCGCCGTCGTCGCGGAGCTCGTACCAGCGCACGCCGGCACGGTCGCCGCCGGTCGCGTCAACGGTGTGGGACACCGCGAGGCTGCGATGGTCGGCCCGGACCCGCAGCTGCGGGCGGTACATCAGCCGGTCGGGAATCGGGTCGAGGCCGACCGGGGTCCCGGGTTGGGGGACGCAGCTGCGTGAGAGGTTGCACAGGCTGGAGTCGAAGCCCAGGCCGCCGGCGCCGAGGTCGACCAGTGCCGCCTCGGTGAAGGTTGTCGAGCCCGGGTCGGTCCAGTCCGGCGCGAGCTCCCAGACCAGCAGGGCGTCACGGTCGTAGGGGGGGGTGAACCCCCACGCGTCGTCGACCATCGACACGAAGGTCAAGGCCGCGTCCGGGTCGGCGGGAGGCGGGCCGTCGAGGTCCGCCGGCAGCGGCGCCCACAGCGGCTGAAGCGCGAGCCGGAAGCCCACCAGCCGGGCGCCGGGATCGCCGGCGAGCATCGCCGCGCGCTCGAAGGCCCCGACGTAGGCGCCGACGAATCCGGACTGGTAGAGCCGCGCGGAGTAGCCGTAGCCCGACGGCCACACCGCGAGCTTCGGGTAGTCGGGGAAGAGCCCGGGCGCGGGACGGTAGTCGTATCGATACCAGGTCCCGAGCGGGTCGGGTCCGGTGGACACGGCCACGCACTGGTGGCGGGTGAGGGTGAACTGGGCGACGATCCAGCGGTCCGCGAGATGGTCGTAGAGCACGATCGGGTCGCCGTCGTTGCGGAGCTCGCAGTCGCCGCCGAAGCCGATCCAGAACGCCCCGCCGGGGGTCGGCCCGAGGCGCGGGCTGCCGTCCTTGGCGAAGACCGCGAACGAGAGATTGACCCACTGGACCACGTGTGCCGGCCCGACGTCGAGATTGGTGTCGGGCGGGAGCACGTTGTTCGGGTTGGCGAGGCCGTCGATGCCGAGCAGGGGAGCCGGCATCGCCGTCGCCTCGTGCCGGCGCTGGACCGCCGGGTCCGGCGCGCCGTCGTCCCCCGCGGTGGACACGAACGGCGGCCGCTCGACATCGGTCGGCGCCACCTCGATCGGCGGCTCCCCGGCGCCGACACCGTCTGCGGGCGTCATCAGCGCGAGCTCGGCCAGGGGCCGCGAGACATCCGCACGCAGCGGGCGGATGACCTCGATCCGGGTCTGAGCCGAGGCTGAGGCCGCGGCCATCGCAACGGTGATCGTCACCGCCATCCTGCAACCGACCCGGTCGATCCTGATTCGCATCGGACGATGCTACCTCGTCCTGCCAGTGCCTGTCAGGCCACCGGGAGAGCTCGGGCCGTAGCCGGAAGGCGGACGCCACGATAGGGTGGTGCGCGGAGGTCTGCGTGACCCTGCTGGTCGTGATGCCCACCCGCGATCCCGCTCCGGTGGTCGCCGCCTGCGCCCGGGTCGGTCCCGAGCTGGAGCTCAGGACCTGGCCCGAGGTCGACGTGATGGTGTGCCTGCTGCCCCTGACCCCGGCGACGGAGGGGATTCTCGACCGCAGCCTGTTCGCGCGCGTCAAGACCGGCGCCTACCTGGTCACCGCAAGGCGCGGGGGGAGCTCGGTGGGATCCGGCGCCAGGCAGGCATGCTCAGGGACCGGGTGATCTCGGGCGGCGGGTGAGGCGCCGGGATCAGACCATGGCCGGGGTGGCGTAGAGGACCCGGGAACCCCGGCGTTCGCCGGTGACGGTCCACAGTCTTCCGCGATGCCGGAAGCTGACGCCCACCTCGACGTCCTCCTCCAGCTCGAGGATCTCGACGCCGGCGTCGCCTTCGGCCTCGAGAATCACGACCCGCGGGCGTCGCTGCGGCGGCACGTCCGTGCTTCGCCGGTCGCGACCGGTGCCGCGGCGGTACTGCATCGACTCCTCCCCGACCTCACCCGTAGAACGATCGACGGACCCTCATCGTCACACGAGGGGGTTCGCATACCCCCTCCACTTTGCATCTCTCATGCCATACGTAACGCAGAGCGCGAGCGTCTGGTTCGCCCTTTGCCCCGATCCGGGCAGAGCCGCTCCCGAAAGCGGAAGACTGCGACACCCGGCGGCGACCGCAGATGGCGGTTGTGGGCTCGCCGGGCGCCTGCCCGTCCGATCCCGCGGACGGCCGTCTCCGGATTCGGACACCTGGGCTCAGCCGCGGCCCCGAGCCGCCAGAGTGGCATGCCGGGCCGGCCTCCGCCCGTAGAAGAGATCGTCCAGCCACAGTGCAGCCCGCCGGGCCGGAACCGACCGCCGGATCGCCCACCTGACGGGGTGGTGGATCAAGGTGTCGGGATGGGAGTAGGGACAGACTCGCATGCAGACCGCGCAGTCGGTGCCGATCAGGTTCCAGTAGCGGAAGCAGGCGTCGGCATCGAGCCTCCAGCGCCTGCAGCCGTCGAGGGACTCCCGGTCCCCGATCGGGATCGCGCCGACCGGACAGGCCTCGGCGCACTTGCGGCACGCGGTGCAGAAGTCGAGCACGGTCGGGTCGTCCCCCGGCGGATCGGCGGCGAGGGGTGCGGTGGTGGTGACGACCCCGAGCCGGACCCGCGGCCCCAGGGAGGGGGTCATGACGAGGCCCATGCGGCCGATCTCGCCAAGCCCGGCGTCGCGGGCCACCAGAGGGGCGATGACGCGGTAGTTGCCGTCGATGTGGGCCCGTGCCGGCCACCCGCGGCGGCGCAGGAACGCTGCGAGCTGCACCGCCACCCGCGCCGACTCGGCGTACTGCCGGGCGGACTCCGCGATCACCGGAGCCCGGGGCGCACCCGCCACCCGACGGTGGTCCATCTCGACCGTGAAGGCGATCGCCCACTCGTGCTCGAGCGCGATCGGCGATCCCCAGGCCCCGGTGCCGCGGCCGACGTGCGAGTACACGTGGGCGGGATCGAGGCGGCAGATGCCGACCTCGCGGGCGCCCCACCCGATGGCGAGGTCCCGCAGCACAGCGCTCCGCTCGTCGGGCCCGCTCTCCACGCGGGTTGGCGCAATGTCTCCGTCGACCGCGTCGCGCAGCGCAGCGGTGAACGCGAACGACGCCTCGGCCGCGGCGAAGGCGGTCGGCTCGAAGAGGGTTGCGTCGGGTGACAGCAGGCCGGGCAGGGCCCGGGTGCGGTCGTCGCCCGAGCGGTGCTCGGGGTGGGCGCGGTAGTAGGCCTCGAACTCGGGGCTTCCGGGCGCCAGCCGACCGCGAGCGAACATGATGGTGCGCTCGTCGACCCGCACTGACGGTCGACCGCCCGTGTCCGGGTTGCTGCCGAACGGAATCGCCAGGGCGGCTGCCGCGAGCGCACCGAGCGCGGCCAGCGCGACCGCCAGGATCTGGAGCACGATCCCGCCTGCCACAGCGGCGGCAACGCTGATTCCGACGATCGCGGCCGAACCGGCGGCGGCGAGCCAGGCGGCCCGGCGCTCTCCCTCGTGCAGGGAGGCGACCGAAAAGGCGGCCAGGGCGGCTGCCGGGACGGTGCCGGCGGCCAGCACCGCGAGGGGCAGCCAAGCCGTCATGGTCTACCGCAGCTCGAGCCGGAAGTCCTCGACCTGCTGGTGCAGCTTGCGGGCCCGCTCACGGGCGACGTCGGCCTCGAGCTTCGCCTCCAGGGCGGTCAGCTTGCGGTCGAGCTCGTCGAGCTCCGCGATCGCCGCCTCGACGTCCGACGTGGTGTCCATGCCGGTCAGGGCTGCCGAACGCTGGGCCTCGGTCACCCGGTCCTCGAGCGCCCGGTAGTCGCGCTCGAGCATGGCCAGGGTCCTCTCCTCGTCGGAGTCCGGCAGACCGCCCTTGAGCAGGTAGTTGGCGCCGATCGCCACCGCGGCGACCACCAGCACCAGCCCGATCAGCTTGCGCATGGCGCGTCCTCCTCCCGGCCGCCCGCGAGTGCCCCGGCAGGCGGCCGCGCTCGTCGCCGGGACACTGTAGCATCGCCTCACCCGGCGCCGACGAGCCGGCTGGAGGCCCCATGATGCGAGTCGACCTTGCAGGGCTGATGCCGCCGATTCCGACCCCGTTTCGTCGCTCGGGCGAGCTCGACCTGAGCGCCCTGCGGTCGAACCTCGAACGATGGAACCGCTTCGCCCTGAGGGGCTTCGTGGTGCTCGGCTCGAACGGCGAGGCGCCCCTGCTCGAGGACGACGAGCGGGCCGCGTTGTGGGCCGCGGCGCGGGCGGCGATCCCTCCGGGGCGTCTGCTGGTGGCGGGGGCGGGCGCCGAATCGACCCGTGCAACCGTCGCGCGCTGTCGGACGGCTGCCGATGCGGGGGCGGATGCCGTTCTGGTGGTCACGCCGCACTTCTACGGCGGCGCCATGACCCCCGATCGGCTGGTCGCTCACTACCACGCGGTCGCCGAGGCCTCGCCGGTGCCGGTGATCGCCTACACCGTGCCCCGCAACACCCACCTCGACCTCGACGCGGCCACCGTCGAGCGCATCGCCGGCCACCCCAACCTGGTCGGGCTCAAGGACTCGTCCGGCAACGTCGCCAAGCTCGCGGACGTGGTGCGCCGCTGCGGGCCCGGCTTCCAGGTCCTGGTCGGCTCGGGCGGCGTCCTGCTGCCGGCGCTGGTGGTCGGCGCGGTGGGGGCGATCGCCGCGCTGGCCTGTGTGGCCCCGCAGGCCACCCTCGACCTGGCCGAGCACGTCCGCTGCGCCAGGCTGGCCGAAGCCGGCGCCCTCCAGGCGCGGCTGGTGCCGGTCAACGAGGCGGTGACCACCCGGTTCGGGGTGGCGGGGCTCAAGGCCGCGCTCGAGATGCTGGGCTTCGAGGGCGGGCCGGTCAGGGCCCCGCTCGGCGACCTCGGACCCGCGGCTCGAGAGGAGCTGCGCCTGGTGCTGGAGGAGGCAGGGCTGACACCGGAGGGCCGCGGAGCGGGATTCTCGGGCTGAGCTCGGCGAAAGTGACTGCATCATGACGGGTCGAGGGTGGGCAGGAGATCGGTCACCACCACTGGGTTGAGGAGCATGGCCGGGCCGGCGGCGAGGTGTCCGCGCATCGCTGTCTCCGCCCAGGCCCGGCCGCGGCGGGCGGAAGCCGAGCCGGCCACCGTGCGTTACAGCCTCCAGCGAACGCGGCGGAGAGATCATGCACAGACGGCACGAGGTGGACCGGCTGCCGCTCGGGCCGGTCATCGAGCGGGGTCGCCAGGCCGAGGACGCGGCCCTCCGGATGGCCGACGAGGTGAGGGCCTCTCTCGCCTCGACAACGCCGTGGATCGACAGCAAGTTCTTCTACGACGACCGGGGGAGCGAGCTGTTTGAGCAGATCACCCGGCTTCCCGAGTACTACCCGACCCGCACCGAGGAGTCGCTGCTGGAGAGGATCGCCGACGAGGTCATCGAGCGGACCGGAGCGCACGAGCTGATCGAGCTGGGATCCGGCGCGGGCCGCAAGATCCGCCTTCTGCTCGACGCGATGCAGCGTCGCGGGGGGGTGCGGCGAGTGACCATGCTCGACATCAACGAGACTGTCCTGGCGTCGTCACTTCAGGAGCTCGGAGCAGCCTATCCGACACTCGGGCTCCGCGGGGTCGTCGGCGACTTCATGCACCACCTCGAGCTGGTCGGGCCGGGGGAGGACCGCCTGTTCATCTTCCTCGCCGGGACGATCGGCAACCTGCACCCGGCCGAGGTTCCGGCCTTTCTGGCGATGGTCCGCCGGGAGCTCGGCCCGGGCGACGCGTTCCTGGTCGGGGTCGACCTGGTGAAGGACGTCGCTCGCCTGGAGGCCGCCTACAACGACGCTGCGGGGGTCACCGCCGAGTTCAACCGCAACCTGCTGTCGGTGCTCAACGCCCGCCTGGGCTCGGACTTCGACCCGAAGGCGTTCGAGCACGTCGCGTTCTGGGTCGCCGAGCGGTCCTGGATCGAGATGCGGCTGCGGGCGACCCGGACGATGCGCGTCGATCTCGGCCGCGCCGGTCTGGTGATGGAGCTCGCCCGCGGCGACGAGATCCGGACCGAGATCAGCTGCAAGTACACTCGCGAGTCGTGGCAGGCCCGCCTCGAGGGAACCGGCCTCACGCTCGAGCACTGGTTCACCGACCCCGAGCAGCTGTTCGCGCTCGCCCTGCTGGTGCCGGACGCCGGATCCCGGAGACGACCATGACCGCTCAGCTCGACCGCCTTCGCGCGATCTGGCGTCGATCTGATGCCCTGCTCTCCCTGGTTCCCGAGGAGGGCCTGCTCGACCGCCCGATCCCCCTACGGCACCCGTTCCTGTTCTACCTCGGCCACCTGCCGGCGTTCGCGTGGACTCAGATCGGCCGCGGCGTGCTCGGGCGCGGTGCGCTCGACCCCGTGCTCGACGAGCTCTTCGAGCGCGGCATCGACCCGGTCGGGGTCGACCGGGTCGACCCGTCTGACCGCTCGCAGTGGCCCCCGGTCGAAGCGGTCGAGACCTATCGCGACCGGGCCCGGGGGGAGCTCGTCGAGCTCCTGCCGGAGCTTGACGCGGCCGCGGACGCCGACCCGCTGGCGGAGCGGGGGCGCATCGTCTCGGTGGTGGTCGAGCACGAGCTGATGCACCACGAGACCCTGGTCTACATGATGCAGCAGCTCCCGCAGGGGACTCTCCGGCGCCCCGACAGCCTGCCCGGGTACGTCACCGAAGGTGCGCGGCCCGGGGGCCTGGTGGAGGTGGCTCCGGGACCGGTCTGGCTCGGCGCCGAGCCCGAGACCGGGGACTTCGTGTGGGACAACGAGCTGCCCCGACACCGGGTCGAGGTGTCAGGGTTCCGGATCGACCGGACCCCGGTGACCGTCGCCGACTGGCTCGAGTTCGTCAACGCCGGCGGGTACCAACGTCCCGAGCTGTGGCACGACGACTGGACCTGGCGGACACGATCCGGCCTCGAGCACCCGGTGACCTGGGAGCGGCTCGACGGAGACTGGTTCGTCCGCACCCTGTTCGACCGACTGCCGCTGGCCGCGGTGGGCGGGTGGCCGGTGTTCGTGAGCCATGCCGAGGCAGAGGCGTATTGTCGATGGCGAGGTCGCCGCCTGCCGACCGAGATCGAGCTCGAGCGGGCCGGCTACACCACTCCCTTCGGTGACGAGCGGCCCTTTCCCTGGGGCAGCGCGCACCCCGACGCGGTCGACGGCAACTGGGGATTCCGCCACTGGGCCCCGACACCGGTCGGCGTGCAGCCCGCGACCGACTCCGCGTGGGGCGTGGCCGATCTCGTCGGGTCCGGCTGGGAGTGGAGCTCGACCCGGTTCGCGGGCTACCCCGGCTTCCGGTCCACCGTCCGGACCTACCCGGGCTACTCCTCTGACTTCTTCGACAACGAGCATTTCGTTCTTCGCGGGGCCTCGTGGGCGACCCCGACAGAGCTGATCCGGCGCAGCTTCCGTAACTGGTTCCAGGGCCGGTACCCCTATGTCTTCGCGAGCTTCCGGACCGTCGACCGGGACACGCTGTAACCCGCTGGCTCCGCGAGGCATCTTTGCCGATGCGGTCGTGCGCCCACCGAGGTGACCGAAAGCCGCGCAGGAGGAGATCATGACCGATCCGACACGATCGAGTGATTCGCTTCCCGACCGTCGGGTCGGGGTGCGGGACCGGATGACCGAGGTTGCGGTCGTCGGTGGAGGCTGCTTCTGGGGCGTCGAGCACCTCTTCAAGCAGCTCGAAGGTGTGGTTGGCACCGAGGTCGGGTACGCCGGCGGAGCCTCCGACGCACCCACCTACCGCGAGGTTTGCTCAGGCTCCACCGGCCATGCCGAGGTCGTCCGGGTCGAGTTCGACCCCAGCGTTGTGAGCTACGCCGATATGCTGCGCTACTTCTTTCGCCTCCACGACCCGACCACGCCCAACCGCCAGCACAACGACGTCGGCACCCAGTACCGCTCGGTGATCCTCGCCACCACCCCGGACCAGCGTCGGGTCGCCGAGCAGGTCGTCACCGAGGAGAACGCCTCCGGGCGCTGGCACAGGCCGGTGGTGACCGAGGTCGCCGATCTCGGGACATTCTGGCGGGCCGAGGACTACCACCAGGACTACCTGGAGACGAATCCGAGCGGCTACAACTGCCATGTCTTGAGAGATTGACATGGGCCTCGGGTCGAGATCGCGCCGGCCGGTCCTGTCGGGTGTGACCGGGATGGTCGGTGCCGGGAACCGGACCACAGGCCGAGCTCGGAGGCGGGGTGGGGGGCGCGAGAGATGCTCGTGACCGCGGTCTCCACCGGCCTGCTCGCGCTCGGCGTCTACCTCGCACTGGGGCTCGTCGCAGCCGTCGCCCTCCATCTCGGCGGGCTGCGCCGGGTCGACCCTGCGACCGAGGTCGCGGGCCTTGGGTTCCGGCTGCTGATCACCCCCGGCCTGGTCGTGCTGTGGCCGATGATGGTGGCACGCTGGCGGCGGGCGGTGACCGACGTGAGTGGCGGCGGCCGACCGGCCGACCCGGTCGCGCTGCGTCGCCGCCACCTGAGGTTGGTGCGCGTGCTCGCGGTGGTCGTCCCGGCGCTGGCGGCGGCGGGTCTTCTCGCACGGCCCGCCGCCCCCGGGCCCGACCCGGCGGCGCGGACGACCGTTCCGGAGCCGGCAGCACTGCCGCACGTACTGCTGGTCGACCAGGCGCCGTTCACCGGCCTGCCGGTGACGGCCTCGATTCGCGGCGACGCCTCTGGCGCCCTCCAGCTCGAGCTGGTGGCAGACCGCGACCTCGAGATCCCCGGCCTGCTGGGGTTCTGGAGATCGGGGCCCGAGGGTCCCGGCGACAGCTTCCTGGGTGCCGTCTGGGGGCCGGGGGTGCGGCGCTTCGACCTACCCTCCGAAGCGGCCGGTGGCGGCGAGGTGGCGCTCTTCTCGACCGGACACCGCGAACGGGTGGCGGTCTGGCGGTACGGGCCCAGGGGAGGACGGTGATGTCGGTCGGCTACAGGACGGTTCAGTGGACGCCGTCGAAGCGGGTCTACGACCTGGTGGTGCTCCTGCTGGTGGTGCTCCTGGTGGGGGGGTTCGTGGCGATCTCACTGCTGACCCACCCGCGCCTGACCGCGGAGACCCTGGTGATTCGCGGCACCGCGCTGGCGGCGTTCGTGCTGCTCACGGTGATCCTGTGCATCGGCCCGCTCGCGCGGCTCGACCGGCGCTTCCTGCCGCTGCTGTACAACCGGCGCCACCTCGGGGTGGCGATGTTCCTGCTGGCGCTCCTCCACGCCGCGACGGCGATTCTCCAGTTCCACGCCTTCGGCGACAGCAACCCGCTGGTCAGCGTCTTCACCGCCTACGCGCGGGACTACGACCCGTTCGTCGCCCAGTCGGCCAACATCTCGCGCTTCCCGTTCGAGCCGCTGGGGGCGGCGGCGCTCGTGATCCTGTTCCTGATGGCGGCCACCAGCCACGACTTCTGGCTGCGGAACCTGGGCGCCGGCTGGTGGAAGAAGCTCCACCTGCTGGTGCTCGTCGCCTACGGCCTGGTCTCGCTGCACATCACCTACGGCGTGCTGCAGTCGGAGCGCCACCCGGTCTACGCCGGGCTGCTGGTGGTCGCGATGGTGGGCGTCTACGGCCTGCACCTCGCCGCCGCCCGGCGCGAGGCGGCCGCGGACCGGCCGGCGCCGTCCGCCGCCGACGAGGGGTACCTCAAGGCGGCCCGGGTGGACGAGCTGCGCGAGGGCGTCGGGCACACCGCCTGGCTGGGCGACCGCCGGGTCGCGGTGTGGCGCCACGGCGGGGCGGTCTACGCGACCTCGAACGTGTGCCGCCACCAGGGCGGGCCGCTGAGCGAGGGGCGCATCGTCGACGGCTGCATCACCTGCCCGTGGCACGGCTGGCAGTACCGGCCGGGCGACGGCACCAGCCCGCCGCCGTTCGACGAGAAGGTCGAGACCTACCGGGTCCGCGTCGACGCTGGCGAGGTCTGGGTCCACCCGCAGGCGCTGCCGCCCGGCACGCCGCGACCCGGCGCGCCGATCGGCGCGGACGACTGAGGAGCACCCGGATGGCAGACTTCTACATCGGCTTCCAGCCCATGCCCCCGGGCCTCAAGCGCTTCGTGCGCGGGGTGGTGATCACGCTCGCGGTGGCGCTGCCGGCGCTCGCCGCGGCTCTGGCCGCGCTGCAGCGTCCGATGCCGACCGGGGTGTTCGAGTTCGGCGTGAAGCGGGAGTTCGAGGGCGTGCTGCTCGAGCACCCGGTGCCGGTGCTGCGGGTGCGCGAAGGGGACGGCACGAGCAGCTTCCTGCTGGTCGGCCTCGGCAAGTTCGGGCTGCCCGAATTCGCCCGTGGCGCCGACGGTGAGCGGGTGCGCTTCGAGGGCTCGCTGATCTACCGCGAGGGCCTGACCATGGTCGAGATGAACGACCCGGAGTCGTTCGAGCGCCTGGGCCCGGCGTCACCGGGCGACGCGCGTCCCCCGGTCGAGGTCGTCGGCCCGGTCGAGGTGACCGGCGAGCTGGTCGACACCAAGTGCTACTTCGGCGTGATGAAGCCGGCCACCGGCACGGTGCACCGCGCGTGCGCGATCCGCTGCCTCTCCGGCGGGGTGCCGCCCGGTCTGCTGGTCCGCGACCGGGGCGACGACGGGATGGTCGTCATGCTCGCCGGTCCGGGCTCCGAACCGCTCGACTACGACGTCGGGTGGGCCGCCCTGACCGTGCGCGCCCGGGGCGTGCTCGAGCTCCACGACGGCATGCCGGTGGTGCGGGTTCGCTCGCTCGAGCCGGTCGAAGGCCGGGGTGGTCCTCAGCTTCTCCCGTAGACCGGCACGAGGCCGCCGCGGGTGACGGCGTTGGCCGGGGAGACGAGGAAGGCGAGGGTCTCGGCGATCGCCTCCGGGGACGGCCAGGCCGAGTGGTCGGCGTCGGGCATGGCGCGGCGGTTGGCGGGGGTGTCGATGATCGAGGGCACGATCGCGTTGACCCAGATCCCTTCGCTGCGGACCTCCTCGGCGAGGGCCTCGGTGAGCGCGGCGACCGCGGCCTTGGCCATGGTGTAGGCGATCATCCTGGCCCCGCTGCGCGGCTCCAACGCCGGCCGCGCGGCGACGTTGACGATCCGCCCGCGGCCGTCGGGACGGTCCGGGTTGGTGCGCAGGCGTGCGACGGCCTCCCGGGAGCACAGGAAGGCGGTGACCGCGTTGAGGCGCCACTGAGCAGCGAGGTCGTCGAGTCCGGTGGCGGCGATCGGGCTCATGGCGAAACCGCCGGCGAGGTGGACCGAAGCCCAGAGCCCCGGGAGCGAGCGGTAGAACGCGGCGACTGCCGGCTCGTCGGTGAGGTCGACGCCCCGGACCATTTCGACGCGTGCCGCGACCTCCGGCTCGAAGCCGGGGTCGGGATCGCTGTCCAGCATCGGCAGCCAGCAGGAGGCGCCGGCGCGGGCGAAGCGGCGCACCACCGCGCGGCCGAGCCCGCCGGCGCCCCCGGTGATGACGACAAGATGGTCGCTGAGATCGGTCTTCATTCGGCCTCCCGGCTCCACTTTACGTGAACAGACTGGGCAGGGCGAGCGCGCGACGCCGCCTGGGGCGTACACTCAGACCAACGAGGTCGAGTCGACAGTCGAGCAGCAGCCCGATGGAACGGCGGTGCGAGGGTCAACCGCGGAGACTCGGTTCTGGACGGGAGAAGTCGTGAGAGACCAGCCGAGTGGCGAGGCGAGTGGTGTCGGGTCCCAGTCGGGTGCGGCCGCCAGGCTCCTCGCGGAGCGGTCGGTGGACCTCGACCGTCGGGTGCGAGAGGCGGCGGTCGACCTGCTCTACGGCTCCAGCCCGGGCGCGATCGGGGGATCGCTCGCGACCCTCGCAGTGTTCGTCTACCTGCTGTGGCCGGTTGGTCCCCGTCGTGTTGTGGTCGCGTGGACGACAGTGAACCTGGCGCTGCTCGCGGCGCGGGCGGTGCTCGGGTTGGCGCACAGAAGGCGGGCTGTGGGTCGCTCCTCCACCACGTGGTACAGGCTCCATCTCCTCGGAACTGCCGCCACCGGCTTCGGCGTCGGCTCGATCGCGATCGTGCTCTACCCGCACGGGAACTTCGCGGTCTCCCTCATGCTCTACATCCTCCTCGGCGGGTGCGCAGCGGGAGCGGTAGGTCTCCATGCGGTGGCGCTCGCCTCGTACTTCGCGTATGCGGCACCGCTGTACCTGCCGTTCGTGGTGCGGCTGATCGCCTCCCCGACCGCCAGCGAGCGGCTGATGGGGTGGTTGGGTCTTCTGCTCTCCGCGGTGCTGTGGTTCTCGGCGGTGCGCATCAGCCGGGCAACCCGCGCCTCGCTGCGCCTCGGGTTCGAGAACCAGGCCCTGGTCGAGAGGCTCCAGGAGGAGAAACGCGAGGTCGAGCAGCTCAACGCCACCCTGCGCGAGCTGTCGCTGCGCGATGCGCTGACCGGGCTGCGCAACCGAAGGTACGTGTCCGAGGTGGTCCACGAGGAGGCCGAGCTCCACGCGGCCCAGATCGGTCTCCAGGCACAGGGCGTCGATCGCCGGCGGCGGGAGCTGCTGCGCTACTTCGGCCTCTACCTGGTTGATCTCGACCACTTCAAACGGGTCAACGACACGTTTGGGCACGATGCCGGCGACGCGGTGCTCCGCCAGCTCGCCGAGCTGCTGAAAGGGTTGGTTCGGGCCGACGACGTGGTCGCCCGATGGGGAGGCGAGGAGTTTCTCGTCGTGCTTCGCCAGACCCATCTGGAGTACGTGCCCGTTCTTGCGCGGAAGGTCCTGAATCAAGTGGGTTCAACTCGCTTCGAGATCGCCGAGGGGCGGCTGGTCTCGTTGACCTGTTCGATCGGGTGCGTTGCTTTTCCCGTGTCCGACGAAACCGCGGATGCCCTCAGCTTCGAGCAGGCCGTGACGCTCTCGGACCGCGCGCTCTACCACGCCAAGCAGACCGGTCGCAATCGAGCGATCAGGATCGCTGCGGGGACCAGGCTGGGACAGAACCCCGAAGGCCTTCGATCGGCCTGCCGTGACCTCGCTGGCGCGCTGGCGGGCGGCACCCTGGTGCTCGAGGAGATCACCGGAGACCCGTCGCCACCAAGCTGACGGCACCGGAGGGGCGGAGCCCGCGCCTGTCACCGGCATGACAGGTGTGGTCGGTCGGCGGCTGCACTTTGCAGTGAATCTGGAACTCGTTCGCCGGTCCTGCGAAGTCTCCACTTCTTCAACACCTCTGCCGGTCCTGGCCTCGCCGCGCGGTGAGAGGTGCTGTCTACGCGGACTCGGCCGAGGCCGCCATCGGCACTGTGCCGTCGAGGACGGCAAGTGCGTCTTCCAGCGGGAGGGGGTGCCCGAGGTGGTAGCCCTGGCCGAAGTTGCAGCCGAGGGCGAGCAGCCTCGCGATCTGCTCCTCCGAGCCGATGCCTTCGGCAACCACCTCGAACGCGAGCCCTCGTCCGAGCCGGACGATGGCCTCGATCACGGCGGCGGCCCCCGGCTCGCGGCCGAGGGCCTCGACGAAGACCCGATCCACCTTCACCCGGTCGACCGGGAAGGCACGGAGCCAGCTCAGCGAGGAGTAGCCGGTCCCGAAGTCGTCGAGAGCGACCCGGGCGCCGAGCGCGCGCAGCTCACGAAGCCGCGCCGCCACCGGTTCGGTGTCGGTCAGCAGCGCGGTCTCCGTGACCTCGAAGACCAGCCGTCCGGGGTCGATCGGGACGGAGCCCAGGAGCGCCGCGAGCGTGCCCGGGAAGCCCGGTTCCTGGAGGGTGACCGGCGACAGGTTGATCGAGAGGTGGAACGGCCGGCTGCCGGAGGCCAGACGGTTGGCGAGCTGACGGCACGAGGTGGACACCACCCAGCGGTCGATCGCGGGCACGAGGCCCGCGCGCTCCGCGAACGGAAGGAACGACCCGGCGTCGATCAGCTGTCCGGAAGGGTGCCGCCACCGCAGAAGTGCCTCCAGCCCGAACCCCCGGCGCGTGCCGAGCTCGGCGATCGGCTGGAAGTGGAGCTCGAGCTGCTCCCGTTCGAGAGCCCGGCGCAGCGCCTGCTCGAGGTCGAGACGCTCTACCGCGTCCGCCCGCATCGCGGGCTGGAAGGCCTCGATTCGTCCCTTGCCCCGGGCCTTGGCGGCGTACAGGGCGGTGGTGCCGCTGCGCAGCAGATCGTCGGCGCAGCCGGTCGCATCGCCGCCGAGAGCGATCCCGATCGAGGCGGTGAACTCGAGCTCGCGGCCTTCGATCGAGAACGCCGGCGCGAGCGCGAGCTGGAGCCGTGCCGCCGCGGTCGAAGCCTCCTCCGCATCGGCTTTGGCCAACAGGACCGCGAACTCGTCCGCGCCGACCCGGGCAACCGTGTCGGCCGTGCGAACCGCCTCCCGGAGGCGGTTCGCGGCCTCGGTCAGCAGTCGGTCGCCGGCGGCGTGTCCGAGGCTGTCGTTGACCCTGCGGAAATCGTCGAGGTCGACCAGCAGCAGGGCGCACCCGCCGGATCCCCCGGTTCGGTGCGTCTCGATCGTGGTCTCGAGGCGCTGCAGCAGGGCGGACCGGTTGGGCAGCCCGGTCAGTCCGTCGTGCTGCGCGTGGTAGGCGCTGTGGGAGGCGATCGCCCTCTGGGTCTCGATCAGGTGGGCGGCCGCGAGCGCGCCGCCGGCCTGCTCGGCGAAGACCGACAGCGGTCGCAGGTCGTGCTCGGTGAAGGGGCGGCCGGGGCTGGCGTTGACGTTGAGCACACCGAGCAGCTCACCACGGTGGACCAGGGGTGCCGAGACCGCGCTGGTCGGGGTCTCGCCCGAGCCCGGGCGGTAGTGGCGCCAGGCGAAGCTCCCGCTGATCAGCAACGGCTCGAGGGTCGCCGCGACCCTCCCGGCAAGCCCGTCGCCGACGGCCACTCGGGCGCCGCGCGCGCCGGAGAGCCCTGTGGTCGTGACCGTCCTCAGCTCGCCGTCGTGGACCAGCATGATGGAACCGCCCTGTCCGTCGAGCAGCTCGACGGCGGCGTCCAACACGGTGTCGAGGAGCGACTCGAGCTCGACCTCGCGGTGCAGGGCACGCCCGGCCTCGAGCATGGCGTGGGCCTCCTCGAGCCGGCCGCTGAGGGCGGCGGTGAGCACCTGCTCGGCGAGCAGGCGCCGGGTCAGGTCGCGCAGCGCGAGCTCCTTCTCGACCGCGTAGGCCGCGAACAGGGCGACCAGAGCCACCAGGCTCGCCTGCACCATCCGCTGTGAGATCCAACCGGGGAGACTGACCTCGGAGCTGCCGGCGACCATGCTGAGCGCAGCGGCCGTTGCCAGGAGCAGCAGCAGCGCCATCGCCCACAGCTGCAGCCGGCGTCGCTCGACGACCTCGAGATCTGGAGCGTCGAAGCTGCTCAGTCCGTCCATCCGAGCCGCGGGTGCGGCGGCGGCCGATTCCGCCACCGGAACCTGGCTTGACGACCAGCGGGAACGAAGCTCGACTGAAATGACAGACTCCCTCATTTCAGCCTATCATGACATTTTGAAGAGTTGGGCTCAGCCTCCCGGACGCGGTGGTTCGGGATCGGGCCGGATCCCCATCTCCACGAGCAGCCGGTCCGCGCCTTCGAGCTCCTCCATCACCCAGACCACGTAGCGGATGTCGACGTGGATGGACCGGGTGACGGCGGGCAGGAAGTCCCAGTCCGAGACGATGCTCTCCCAGTTGCCGTCGAACAGCAGCCCGACCAGGCGCCCGTGCCGGTCGAGGGTGGCGGACCCCGAGTTCCCGCCGGTGGTGTCGACCGTGGAGAGGAAGTCGACCGGCAGGGTGCCGAGCCGGGGGTCGGCCCAGCGGCCGAACCTGCGGGCTCGGATCGCCTCGAGCTGTGCCGGCGGCGCGTCAAAGGGGTCGGCCCCGGTGTCCTTCTCGAGGATCCCGGCGACGGTCGTGAAAGGCCGGTAGCTCACGGCGTCCCGAGGCGAGTAGCCACGGACCGTTCCGAAGGTGACCCGCAGGGTCCCGTTGGCGTCGGGGTAGGGGACGACGCCGCGCTCGTCGAAGAAGGCGAGCAGGGCCTCCATCACGGGGTGACGGGCCGCGTCAACGTCGCCCGAGAGCTGTTTGTCGGCGCGTTCGGCGGCGCGGTCGCTCGCCTCGAGGGCGAGGGCGAGACGGATGAAGGGGTCATCGCTGGCCTCGAACGCAGCCGGGTCGGCGGTCATCCAGCCCAGGCGGACGGAGCGGTCGCCGAGCCGGGTCCCGGCGTAGAGCTCGTCCAGCTTCCGGTCGAGGGCTGCGGGCCCGTCGTCGACGGCGAGCCAGCGGTCGAGAGCCGCCACCCGCGCCGCGCTGGATTGACTGGCGTAGCCGAGCAGGAAATGGCGCCACACGGCCCGGTCGACCCGCGGCAGGTAGCTGCGGTCGATGCGCTCGAGCTTGCTGCGGATCCCCCGTTCGTCGCGGGTCTGGAAGCCGGGCTCGCGTTCGGCGTCCGGGCGAGTGCGCTCCCGGCCGAGCCGGAGCAGGAGGCGCGCCGCGCCCAGCAGCTGGGCCTGACGGTCGAAGAGCTCGTACCGGTAGCGGAGCTCGGACCAGGCGTGCTGCCGCTCGACGGCCTCCCGGAGCGTGGCGAGTGCGCTGCCCCACCGTGCCGACCGCGCCGGATCGGCGTCGATCCACAGCTGGAGCTGCTCCTCGAATGCGCGCTTGCGCGCCACGATGTCCGAGCCCTGGAAGCCGACCAGCATGCCCTCGTTGTTCTTGGCCGAGTTGTTGAGCCCGGCGACCGTGCTCGCGTAGGCGATCGTCGTCCCCTCGTCGCCGGCGACGGCGGCGTCGATCAGCTCCAGCCACTCCCGATAGAGCCGGGTCCGGGTCGGGTAGTACCACCGGATGACGTGCTCGACCTCGAGCGCCAACCGGTGGCGGTCGGTCGACCCCGGAAAGCCGGCGACCAGCACGAGCTCGCCCTCGCCGGCGCCATCGGTCGAGACCTCGAGCCAGCGGCTCGGGCGGTAGGGGACGTTCTCGGGTGCCGGCTCGGCGGGCTGGCCGTCGGGTCCGACGTAGGCCCGGTAGAAGGAGTAGTCGCCGGTGTGCCGGGGCCACATCCAGTTGTCGACGTCGCCGCCGTAGTTGCCGATCGAGCCCGGGGGCGCGTGCACCAGCCGGAGGTCCCGGATCTCGAGCTGGCGGAATCGGAGCCAGCGCACTCCGCCGTAGAAGGGCTCCACCCGGCAGCTGATGCCGGGGGCGTCCTCGCACTGGGCGACCAGCGCCTTGACCGCGTTCTCCTCCGCCTCGGTGTGCTCGAGCCCGGTCACCCCGGCGGGGACCGACTGGTGAATCCGCGAGCTCACGTCATCGACGCCGAGGATGACGAAGGCGCGGCTGCCCGGGACGGCCGGGAGCTCGTCGGCGCGGCTGCGGGCGAGAAAGCCGTCGCGCAGGAGATTGGCCCCGGCGGTGGAGTTGTGCTGGATCGAGCGGTAGGCGCAGTGGTGGTTGGTGATCACCAGCCCCTCGGGGGACACGAACGACGCGCTGCAGCCTCCCAACCACACCACGGCCGCCAGCGGACCGTCCGAGACGTCTGCGAGCGTGGCAGGATCGAGCTCCAGGCCGCGGGCCTCGAGCTCGCCGGCCAGGCCGGCAAGCTGCTCGGGCATCCACATGCCCTCGTCGGCCCGCACCGCCCCCGAGATCACCGCGAGAATCGACACCGCTACGACGAGGCGACGCTTCATCTGACCCTCCATCGGCGCATCGAGGGGCGCGCCCGCGGCAGGCTAGCACGGTCACTCCCCCTGCCTCTGCTATCGTGCAGCCGTGGCTCAAGAGCCCCGAGCTCAGGGCGTTCGCCGAACCACGCGCGGGTCGCTCAGCGGCCTGCTCGCTCGGCTCCTGATCCTGGTCGCGCTGATCCCCTTTCTTCCCCTGGCGTGGCTGACCTGGCACGGGTACCGCGCGGAGGCGGGTCGACTCGAGTCGCAGATCGAGGAGTCCAATCGCCACATCGCCCGTCTCGCGGCGCGATACCTCGAGGCGCTGCTCCGCCAGGCGGATGTGGCCGCCCGGCTCGCGCTCGCCTCCTCCGAGCTTCCGCCCGACCTTGCCGGGATACGCTGGGAGCGGGTCGGCCGTGACGGGCGGGTGCTGAGGTCGGGGCTCGACCCCGGCCGGGTTGGTCGCCGCAGCGGCTACTCAGCAGAGCTCGAGCAGCTCAGCGAGGTCGGCCCGACCCCGGTCCGACGATGGGTCGAGGCTCTGCCCCCCACCGTCCTGCTGTGGCGCCGTGACCCGGGCGGCGGTGTGGTGGTGGGTGCGATCGATCCAGCGTCGCTGCACCAGGCGCTGCTGGCTTGGTCGGCGAGTGGCGCCGACCGCCACGTCTACGTGGTGGACGCCGAGGGGGCGCTGCTCCTGTACTCGGACCTCGCCGTATCTGCGCGCGGGCAGGACCTGCGCTCGAACCCGCCCATCCGGCTCTTTCTCGCCGGCGGCGAGGGCTCAGTGCGCTACACCAGCGTGGTCTCGCGCCGGTCCCGACTGGGCTGGGTCGAGCGCCTCGACGAGACGCCCTGGGGAGTGATCGTCAGCGCCGATGCCGCCGAGCGCCTGCTCGACCTCAGGGGGCGGACCTTCCAGCTCGGGGCGTCGATCGCGATCGCGGCGGTCGCGGCGTTGGTGCTCGTGGCGTGGGCGAGCCGTCGGATCGTGGCGCCGCTGCTCGAGATCAGGCGGGCGCTGTCGGCGACCGGGGCACGTACCGGCGAGGCCCTGCAGGTGCGTCCCTCCAGCCGCGCGCTGGCGGAGATCGACGATCTGGTGCGCGCCTTCGACGACCTCGGCGCCCGGTTCGCGGCCACCGAGGGTGAGCTGGTCCAGGCCGAGAAGGCGGCTCTGCTGGGTCAGCTCGCCTCGGGTGTCGCACACGAGATGGGTACGCCGCTCAACGTGATCACGGGCAACGTGCAGTACGTGCTGCGCCGGATGCCGGAGGACGCACCGCAACGCCCGGCGCTCGAGCAGGTGCTCGGCCAGGCCGAGCGGATCACCGTGATGATCCGACGCCTGCTCGACTTCTCGCGCCCGGCGGAGGCGCGACTGACGCCCGTGGACCTGGCCGAGGTGGTGCGGGGCTCGGTGGAGCTGGTGCCCGAGCTCGAGCGCACGGTGCGGGTGGGGGTGTCGGCCGCCGAGGGGCTGCCTCACGCGCTCGCCGACCGGCGGCTGATGGAACACGTGCTGGTGAACCTGATGGTCAACGCGCTCCAGGCGATGCCGGGAGGCGGCGAGCTCCGGATCGGGCTCACCGCGGAGCCGGGCTGGGTCCGGGTCGAGGTCGCCGATACCGGCTGCGGCATCCCCGAGGAGAACCTCGCGAGGGTGTTCCAGCCCTTCTTCACCACCAAGGCCCAGGGCAGGGGTACTGGACTCGGGTTGGCGATCGTTGAGCGGATCGTGCGCCAGCACGGCGGGCAGGTCACCCTCGCCAGCCGAGTCGACGAGGGTACTGTGGTCACCATCAGGCTGCGGCGGGCGTCCTGACCGCGCGTTGACGGCTGGCGAGCCCGCATGGGAAGCTGCCGGCGATGCTCGAGCACCCCCGAGCGACTGGCGCCGGTCCGATCCGGATCCTGGTCGGCGAGGACGACCCCGCGATGCTCGACCTGGTGCGCCGCGTGCTGCTGGACGAGGGCTACGAGGTGCTGGCGGCGGGCGACGGCTACGAGGTGACGCGGCGGCTCGAGGAGGGCGGCTTCGACCTCGTGCTGTGCGACATCCGGATGCCGGGGCCGGACGGGATGGAGGTCCTGCGCCGGGCGATCGCCCACCGGCTCGACCAGCCGGTGATCCTGATGACCGCCTTCGGGAGCATCTCTTCTGCGGTGGAGGCGATGCGCGCCGGCGCCTACCACTACCTGGCCAAGCCCTTCGACCTCGACGAGCTGGTCGAGGTGGTCGCCGGGGCGGCGGCGCAGATCCGGCAGCTCCACGCGATCCACGGCGGGCCGGCTGCGCTGGGGCGGGGCGCGTTTCCGATCGTCTTTCGGTCGGCGGCCATGGCGCGGCTGCTGGCACTGGCGGGAGACGTCGCCGCCTCCGAGGCCACGGTGCTGGTCCAGGGGCCTTCGGGCACCGGGAAGGAGCTCCTTGCGCGGGCGATCCACGCGATGAGCCCGCGCCGCGAGCGACCGTTCGTCGCCGTCGACTGCTCGGCGATCCCGGAGGGGCTGCTCGAGAGCGAGCTCTTCGGCCACCGCCGAGGGTCCTTCACCGGCGCGACCCACGATGCAGTCGGGATCGTCGAGCGCGCCCACACCGGGACGCTGTTCCTGGACGAGGTCGGCAACCTGTCGGTTCCGGTCCAGGCGAAGCTGCTCCGCTTCGTGCAGGAGCGGAGGTTCCGCCGGGTCGGCGAGAGCGACGAGCGCTCGGTCGACGTCCGGCTGGTGTCGGCGACCAACCGCAACCTGTCCGGGCTGATCGCCGAGGGCACGTTCCGAGACGACCTCTTCTACCGCCTGTCGGTCTTCACCCTCACCATTCCCGCCCTGGCCGATCGGCGCGAGGACATTCCGCCGCTGGTCTACCACTTCATCCGGACCTTCAACGCGCGCGGCGGGTACCAGGTGGAGGGGGTGCGGCAGGACGCGCTCAACCTGCTCGGCGACCATCCCTGGCCGGGCAACGTCCGTCAGCTCGAGAATGCGATCGAGCGCGCCGTGATCCTGCGCAAGGCGGGGCTGATCCAGCCCGGCGACCTTCCCGAGACGGTCGCCGGGGCGGCGGCGGCGGGCCACTCCGCCCGCTCGCTCGAGGAGGTCGAGCGGGAGCTGATCCTCAAGCTGCTCAGCGAGTGCCGGGGCAACCGGACACGGGTGGCGCGGATTCTCGGGATCAGCCGGCGGACGGTCCACCGCAAGCTCCAGAAGTACGGGGTCGACTGACCCTCCGCGACCGGGGGGGACATTCTGTCCCGGCCCGGCACCCGGCAGGATCTCGCTGAAGCGGTGGAGGTTCGGGAACGAAGGCAGGACCTCCGGTGGTCGCCGGGACAATGTGTCTCGCGGGCGCGTCCCGGCCCGCGTCCCGGGCCGTCTCATCCAGATAACTGAGAAGAAGAGGTTTGCGGTGCCCGAAGTGGGCGAGGCCCGGGGGTGGCACCGGGGTTGCTGTCCGCCCCGGTGATGGTGGACCCGCAGGCATCCGCCCCGGTCGCGCCGAGAGTCTCGGTGGCCTCGAAGGACCGGGCGTTCGCGGCGGCGATCTCGGGCCTGCTCGAGCAGCGGGGCTTCACGACGGTTCCGTGGCCCCACGAGCGGCCGATCGAGGTGCTGGTGGTCGACGCCGACCGGCTGGACGGCGACGACTGGAGCGCGCTCGACGCCCTGCGAGCGATCGCCCCGCTGGTCGAGCTGGTGCTGCTGGCCGACGACCCGGACGTCGAGGGTGCGGTGCGCGCGCTCCGGTCGGGTGTCTTCGCGGTGCTCGAGCACCCGGTCTTTGGCGACGAGCTGGTGGCGGCGGTGGCCGGCGCGGCCGAGCGCCACGCGCGGGCCCGCCGGCGGATCCGGGAGCTCGCGTCCGAGGGCGGGTGGCCGACCGGTGCGGATCGGGGAGGGACGAGGTGATGCGATCGCTCGTGGTGTCCATGGTTCTGCTCTTCACCGCGACGGGCGCCGCCCAGGAGCCGGCGCCGGCGTCGACGCCCGCTCCTGCTCCACCGCTGGTGGGCGTGTTCCGGGACGCCTTCACCTGGCGCACCGCGGACGGCGCGAACGAGCTGCGGCTCGGGGCGGCCGCCCACTTCGACGCCCGGCTGCACTTCGCGGACTCGGTCAGTCCGTCCTCCTTCGACATCCGCCGGGCGCGGCTCGACGCGCGGGTGAAGCTGCACGGCTGGATCGAGATGAGGATCCAGGCCTCGCTCGAGAACGACCCCTACATCCGCAACGCCTGGGCCGACCTCGAGCTGGCGCAGGACGACGCCCTCCACCTCCAGGTCGGACAGATGAAGGTGCCGTTCTCGACCGAGTGGCTGACCCTGGACAACCAGGTCAACTTCGTCGAGCGGGCCGCCGCGGAGCCGATCTACCCCTTCTTCGACCGCGGCGTGGTGCTGTGGGGCGAGGCGGCGGGCCGTCGACTCACCTGGCAGGCGGGGGCGTTCACCGGAGCGGGGGTCGACGCGGACGCCAGCCGGGGCGACATCGACGACCACAAGGACGTGGTCGGTCGGCTGCTCTGGCAGCCGTTTCGCGGCTCCGACGGGCCACTGGAAGGGCTCTACCTGGCCGGTCAGGGGACCTGGGGCAGCCAGTCGGTGCCCACCCGGAGGTTCGAGCAGGGCGGGCTGGTCGCCCCGAGCTACGAGTCGAAGGTGTGGCGCTGGCGCACCGAGCAGGTGATCGGCTCCACCGGGAGGGTCAACGACGTGATCGCCGGCGAGGTCGACTCGCGGACGAGGTGGGGGGTGGAGGGCCACTGGCTTCGGGGGCCGTTCACGGTGAGCGCGGAGGTCCTGACCGTCGCGTGGGACGACGTCTCGATCTGGCACGACTACTCGGTCGGCTCCACCCGCGTGCTTCACGAGCCGGTGATGACCCGTTCGGGAGGCGCTCGCTCGGTGGCGATGTGGGGCAGCTGGTTCCTCACCGGCGAGCGCAAGAAGGTCGACGCCTGGGGCTGGCGTCAGCCCGACCCGAAGCGGCCGTGGTCGCCGGGCTCGGGGTGGGCGGGGGCCTGGGAGCTGCTCGCCCGCTTCTCGGTCACCCGGACCGACGACCGGCTCTTCGACCGGGTTCGGGTGCCGGGCTTCAGCGCCGTTGACCTACCCGACCCGACCCTGCCGGCACCCGG
Organism: uncultured Acidobacteriota bacterium; assembly: GCA_963714745.1. GTDB lineage: Bacteria > Acidobacteriota > Thermoanaerobaculia > Thermoanaerobaculales > Sulfomarinibacteraceae > CAVQPK01. The sequence goes on along the minus strand of CAVQPK010000002.1, from coordinate 164,784 downwards.
CGAAGGGACGTCGGTGACCGCCGCGGTGCTCGAGGGCGCACCGACCCTGCGCGAGGCCACCGTGGGAGTCAACTGGACTGCGAACCACAACCTGCGCCTCCAGCTCGGCCTGACCTCCCTGTGGGCGCCCGACTTCGAGCAGGGGCGCGGCGGGATCGTGTCCGGGGGCAACTCCAGCCTCGCCGACGCGGGCGAGAAGAACCGCCAGGTCGAGCACGAGCTGACCCTCGCCCTGCGGTTCATCTTCCGGATCTGAGGACCAGCGATGGACGTCACGCCCGCCGCCCGACCCGCCTCGAGCCGACCGCTGCGGCGGAGGATCATGCTCGCCCTGGGCGTGGTGTCGCTGCTGCCGCTGCTGGTGATGGGCGTGGGGGCGTGGGTGGTGTTCGGACGATTGCTCGAGCAGCGGGCGTTCGAGCTCCAGCGCCAGATCGTGGCCTCCCGCGCGCGCTCGATCGAGGCTCACCTGGCAGCCCAGCAGGCGGTGCTCAGGGTCCTCGCCGAAACCCACACACGGGATCAGCTCGCCGACCGGGCGACCCTGAGAACGGCTTTCGCGGCACTTGCAAGGGCGTCGGACGGCGGCTTCGTCGACCTCGGCGTGATCGCCGAGGACGGCGACCACCTGGCCTACGTCGGGCCGTACGACCTGTCCGATCGCAACTACTCCGACGCGCCGTGGTTCGGCGAGGTGATGGCGCGGGGGACCTACATCTCCGACGTCTTCCTCGGCTTTCGCCAGGTCCCCCACATGATCGTGGCGATCCGGGTGGACGGCGACGCCGGGCCGTGGATTCTGCGCGCCACCTTGAGCTCCGAGCGGCTTGACGCTCTGGTCGCGACCGACACCCCCGGCAGCACTGGCAGTGCGTTTCTGGTCAACCGAGAGGGTCTCTACCAGACCTCGCCGCCGGCGGGAGAGGTGCTCGACGAGGCCGACCTTCCCGAGCTGGGGGACCACCCGGGGGTCCGCGATCTGGTGCTCGAGGTCGGCGGCGAGGAGCGGCTGGTGGTCACCACGTGGATCGCGAGCCACCGCTGGCTGCTGGTGGTCCAGCGGTCGGCGGCGGAGGTCCGCGCTCCGGTCGCCCGGGCGGTCGCGGCCGGCGCCCTGGTCGCCGGGGGCACCTTCGTGCTGGTGCTGGCAGCGATCGGGATCTCGACCCGGATGCTGTGCCGGCTGATCGACCGCGCGAATCGCGAGCGCGAGGAGATGACCCGCGCCTTCATGCGCTCGGCGAAGCTGGCCTCGGTCGGGCGAGCTGGCCACCGGCCTCGCCCACGAGATCAACAACCCGCTCGCGATCATCTCCGCGGAGCAGACCAACATCGCCGACCTCGTCTCCGCGATCCGAGCTGCCGCGACGCCGTCCGCGGCGAGCTGCTCGAGTCGGCGGTCAGGATCCGCCGGCAGGTCGAGCGCTGCGGCGCGATCACCCGCAAGATGCTGCAGTTCGGCCGCACAGCGAGAGCGCGCCGGTACCCACCGAGCTCGGCCCGGGCTCGGTGAGATCGTCGCCCTGCTGCGTCGCCAGGCCGGGGTGCGCAACGTCGAGCTCGCACTCGAGCTCGAGCCGGAGCTGCCGCGGGCGGTCCTCGACCCGATCGAGCTCGAGCAGGTGCTGGTCAACCTGATCACCAACTCGATCCAGGCGATGGCCGCCGGCGGCACGATCCGGGTGCGGGCGCGGCCGGCGGCGGACGAGGTCGTGCTGGAGGTGGTCGACAACGGTCCCGGGATGCCTCCGGAGGTGCTCGAGCGGGTCTTCGAGCCGTTCTTCACCACCAAGCCGGTCGGGCAGGGGACCGGTCTCGGGCTGTCGGTCTGCTACGGGCTGGTGCGCTCCTGGGGCGGACGCATCGAGGTCGGAGAGCGCGCCGGGACGAGGAACGACGATGCGGCTGTCGGCTGCCTGCCGAGCGGCCGGCCGACGACTGGGAAGGGAGGTCCAGGCCATGAATGCAGGGACCGAGGGGACGATCAGGGTGCTGCTGGTGGACGACGAGGAGGAGTTCCTCGCGGCGACCGCGCCCGCTGCTCGCGCGGCGCGGGTTCGAGGTGCGACACCGCGGCGAGCGGCCGGGCGGCGCTGGACCGCCTCGCCGAAGGCGAGATCTCGACGTGGTGGTGCTGGACGTGAAGATGCCCGGGCATCGGCGGGGAGGAGGTCTTCGACCGAATCCGCAGCTCGTACCCCGGCCTGCCGGTGATCATGCTCACCGGCCACGGCACCGTGTCCCAGGCGTTCCAGATGTCCAGGGACGGGTGTCTTCGACTACCTGGCCAAGCCCTGCGACGTGGAGGAGCTGGCGACGCTGCGCGAGGCCGCCGTCGAGCCGCTCGCCGCCGGCACGCCGTCGGGCCCCGGGCGACGCCGTCGGGTGCTGCTGGTCGACGACGAGCCCGAGCTGCTCGAGGCCCTGACGCCCGCCCTCGCGCGGCGCGGGATCGCGGTGGTGCCAGCGCGGCGACGGCGAGGAGGCGCTGCTGCCGCTTCGGCCGCGAGCCGATCGACGTGGTCGTGCTCGACGTGCAGGCTGCCGGGGATCGACGGCCTCGAGCTGCTCGAGCGGCTCAAGGCCATGCAGCCGGAGGTCGGGGTGATCCTGCTCACCGGCCACCCGAACGTCGAGACCGCGCGTCGAGGGGATCCGCCGGGGGGCCGTCGACTACCTGACGAAGCCGCTGGACGTCGACCGCCTGGCCGAGCGCATCCGCGAGGCGTGCGCGGGAACGCCGGCCGGCGCGGGCGACGCCCGACGCGACGAGGTGATCCGGCGGGCGGTCGAGCGCACGCCGGAGTGAGCGCCGGTCGCGCGCAAGGAGGGGGTCGATGTCCGACGAAGGCGTCTGCCTACGACAGGTACATCAACTACCCGCGATTCGCTCATCGCCGTCGGGGTCTTCGTCGCGGATCCTGCTGCTCCCGATCCCCGCCAGCATGCTGGACGTCGCGGTCGAGTACACCGCGGGCGAGCGGCACGTCGACGAGCTCTTCACCCAGGAGCTGTTCGGCAGCCGGGTTCGCCGACGTCGAGCAGTGGCAGGCCGTAGACCGCCCGCGTCCCTCGAGGCCCTGATGCGTCAGGGCGTGGTGCACCCAGCAGGGCGTGCTCAAGCGCGACCCAGAAGCAGCTCGCGGCGCTCGGCGTGGCGATGGAAGGCAGCCACTGCGCAGGCTTACCGGGGCTTCATCGAGGGATGGACGACGGAAGCGCTCGGCGAGCTGATGCTGCGGGCTCGCGAGCTGCGCCACGAGCGGCTGTCCTACGACGACCTCGGCGAGGGCGAACGGGCGCGGGTGGACCGCAGCGGCGCGCCAGATCCGGGTCTGCGTCGCGATGGTCGCCTTCGTGGTGATCTGCTTCGTCACCGAGGCCATCCCGCTGCCCGGGGTCGCCTTCTGCATCGGGCTGATCCTGGTCTTCTCCGGCATCGTCGGCCGCGGAGCGAGGTGGCCTCGCTCTTCTGGTCCGACGCCTGCTGGTTCATCATGGGCAGCCTGATGTTCGCCGCGGCCTTCGTCAAGACCGGGGTCGACAAGCGGATCTGCCTGATCCTGTTCCGCTCGCTGGCGCGGCCCAGCGTGCGCTGGATCACCGGCGATCCTGATCCTGGTCATCGCCCCGGCCGCGGCCTTCATCTCCGACCACGCCCTGGCCGCGATGTTCCTGCCGATCGCGATGATCCTCTACACCAACAGCCTGACCCGCGAGGTACCCGGAGGACCCGGAGCTGGCCAAGATGCTGATGATCTGCATCGCGCATGGCCTGCAACATCGGCGGCTTCGGCTCGCCCTCGGGCGGCGCCCGCAACGTCATCATGATGACCTACCTCGAGGACATGTTCGGCATCACCATCGGCTACGGCCAGTGGATGCTCTTCGGCATGCCGTTCGTGCTGATCATGATGCCGGTGCTCTGGGTGCTGCTGAACTGGCGCTTCAAGCCGCACGATCCGCGACCTGGCCCCGGCCCTGGAGACGCTCAAGCGCGACATCGCGCGGATGGGCGGCTGGAACCGGCAGCAGATCATCGCCGTCGTCATCTTCCTGGTCATGCTCCTCGGCTGGATCACCGAGAGCAACCTGCTCGATGCGGCTGATCGGCATCCGGCTCGGGCATCGGCGTGATCGCCGTCGCCGGGCGCGGTGGCCTACCTGCTGACCGGCGTGGTCAACTGGCGCGACTACCAGGAGAAGGTCGACTGGGGCGTGGTCTGGCTCTACGCCGGCGCGATCATCTTCGGCCGCACGCTCGACTCGCACCGGGCGCCGCCTACTGGATGGCCCGCTCGGTCGTCGAGGGGCTGGCAGCCGATCGGCCTCGACTCCGGGCTCGCCCTGCTCGGCGCTCGGCGCCGCGGTCACCGCCGGCATGACCAACCTGATGGCCGACGGTCCGGCGGCGGCGGCGGTCGGTCCGATCACGCTGAACATGGCGGCGGTGGCCGGCCCGGGCACCGCGCTGATCCCGTTCATGGGGCTGGCCACGGCCTGCGCCTCGTCCTTCGCCTACCTGCTGATCATCGGCACGCCGCCCAACGCCATCGTCTACGCCAGCGGCTACCTCGAGGCCAAGGACTTCCTGCGCGTCGGCGTGCTCTGCGTCGTGATCGCGTTCGCCGTGCTGCTGCTCCTGATCACCTTCTGCTGGCCGCGTGCTGGGGTTCGCCGGCCTGGCGGACATGTAGGAGGTCGAGATGGCTGACGCACCCGATGCGCTGCACGTACTCCTCGTCGACGACGAGGACGAGTTCCGCGGCTCCGCCGCCCGCGCGCTCGAGCGCCGCGGCTTCGTGGTCCGGGAGGCCGCCGACGGCATGGCGGCCCTGGCCTCGGTCCGGCAGCAGCGGCCCGACCTGGTGATCCTCGACCTCAAGATGCCCGGGATGGACGGGATCGAGACCCTGCGCCGGATGCGGGGGATCGACGAGTCCCTGCCGGTGATCATGCTCACCGGCCACGGCAGCCTGCACGACGCGCTCGCCGGCATCGCGCTGGAGATCATCGACTTCCTGCAGAAGCCGGTCGACCTCGACGCCCTGGCCGTGCGGGTGCGCGAGATGGCGGCGCGGGGAGGGCCGGCCGGAACGCTGAAGGAACGCCTCATCCGCGAGCTGATGCGTCCGCCGGAGAGCTACCCCGCGGTACGCCTCGACCAGCCGGTCCGGGAGGTGGTGGCGACCCTGTGCGACGCGTTCCTGAACACCGTCGAGCGCACGGGGCCCGGCGTCCGCTCGGCGCGAGTCTACGACCCGGAGGGGGGCTTCGTCGGCATGGTTCGGTTCTCCGACCTGCTCAAGCTGGTGCTTCCGGGCTACCTCCGGGAGTCGCCCTACGCGAGCTACTTCACCGGGATGTTCCTGGCGCAGTGCAAAGTGATCGGCCAGCGTCGGCTGCAGGACATCCTGGGTCCCGACATCCGGATCGAGGCCGACGAGCCGCTGATGGAGGCGGTGCACCTGATGGTCGTTCACCGCCTGATCACCCTCCCGGTGACCGAGGACGATCGCCTGATCGGGGTCCTCACCGAGCGGGACGTGATCCTGGAGATCGCCCGCTCGATGGGCTGGCAGCCGCGGCCGAGCCCTTCCGGCTGAAGGCCCGGACGAGCCGGCTCGCCGGTACACCGCCGGACGCTCCGGTGGTCAGGCTCGGCCCGTCGTTCCCACCAGCTCCGCGAGCCGGGGGCGCCAGCGCTGCTCGAAGTCGGCGACAACGGCGGCGTGGTCGCCCCACAGGTTGAGGGCGAGCACCGCCTGGTCGCCCTCGACCATCACCCGCAGCACCCCGTCGTCGTGGGAGGCGAGCACCAGGCCGAGATCGAGGGGTCGGCGGACCAGGACCCGCCCGCCCAGGCGGTCGCCGAGGGTGGTGGTGGCGGCCAGCTCGGTGCCGACCTCGAGCCGTTCGGGGGCGAGGCCGAGCTCGAGACCGCCCGCACCGACGATCCGGGCGAAGGCGTCCTCCGCGGCGAGCGGGGTCGGCTGCACCAGCCAGGCGACCTGGCGGTCCCGCCCCCGGTGGCGCTCGAGGTAGTGGCGCAGGACGGCCAGCTCGTAGCCCCAGCCCCGGGAGATCGAGTCGAGCTCGTCGTCCCACTCCGAGCCGGGCCCGAAGCCGGAGTGAACCAGGCGCAGCACGGCGCCCCCGGCGCGGGCCTCGACCTCGACCTCGATCGCGAGCTCGACCGGGTTGCCGGCGGCGTCGGTGCGGTCGGCCTCCACCAGCCGCAGGCGGCGCCCGGGCTCCCAGCGGGCCACCCGGAGCTCGAAGCTCCACGTGTCGCCCCAGCGCCAGCTCACCCTGCCGCCCTCGCCGGGAGTGGCCGTCGCGGCGAGCGGGAACCACCGCACGACCTCGGCGGGGTCGGCGAACGCGCGCCACACCGCGTCCGGGGGCGCGTCGAAGGGGATCTCGGCCGTGAAGCGGCGCGAGGACTCGTCAGTCATGGTGGGCATCCTCCTTCTGGATCGTGGGGTGCAGGCCGAGCTGGAGGCGGAAGCTGCGGCCGCCGGGCGCCGAGGCGTCGTGGTAGCGGGCCACGAGCCCCGCCAGGGCCGCCGCGAGTTCGTCCGCGAACGCGGCGCGGTCGGCGGCGGAGGCGAATCGCAGCTCCGACTCGAGGCTCAGCGTGGCGAGGCGGCGCTGCTGCTGGCTGGCGCGGTCGCGCAGCTCACCCACCTCGCGGACGGTGCGCGCCGCCTGGGTCATCAGCCAGGCCGACGAGAAGCGGTCGTGGGCCACCTCGGGGTCTTCGCCGACCATCTCGGGGGCGAGCAGGTAGGCCCGGGCCGTCGCCTGCAGCACCCGCTCGACGCAGTTGCGCCGGCGCCGCTCCTCGACCAGGCGGGCGAGGCCGACCCGCTCGAGCTCCCGGAGGTGGTAGTTGACCCGCTGCCGGCTCGAGCCCAGGCGGGGCGCGAGCGAGGTCGCCGAGCCGGGCTCGGCCAGCAGCTCGAGCGCGCGTCGGCGTTCGCGATGGCGGAGCGCCGCGACCTGCTCGGGGTCGCTCACCAGCTGCATCGTGGGCAGGGAGCCGGGAACAGAGGCCATCATGGCGGCATCATAGTGTGGGAATTTCGCGTTGTCAAGACAAGATAATTTTTCTAGATCGTGCGGGTACCATGGCCCCATGGCCGCCGCCGCTCGCGATCGCGTCCCGCAGGATCCCTGGAAGGGACTCGTGCGCGATCTCGTGATCTCCGCCGCGATCGGCGTGGCCGTCATGCTGTTCGTCGCCTTCGGGCAGCCGGCGGTGCTCCATCCCCGATATCTGATCGCCGGGGCGATCATGGGGCTGTGCATCGGGCTCGCCTGCCACCTCCTCCACCGCGCGTTCTTTCCCGCCGTCGAACGGCTCGCCGGCGTTCGTAGGAAGGCCGCGATGGCGGCCCTGTTCTTTGTCGGCGGGATCGTCGGCTGGCTGTCCGCCGCGGGGCTGGTCCGGGTGCTGCTCGGAATCACGGTCTTCAGTTCCGGTGGAGGGCTCGCGCTGGGCCTGCTGGTGGTCGGCCTGCTCGCGGTGGTGGTGGGCTCCCTCTTCGCCCTCTACGAGGCGCTCAGGTCGCGCCTGGAGCGCAGCATCGAGGCGGCGAAGGAGAACGAGTACGCGGTCCGCGAGCTCGACCTCGCCGCCGCGCTGCAGCGGCGTCTGCTGCCGGAGCCGGGGCTCGCGGGGCCCGGATGGAGAGTGGACGTCGCCCACCGCCCGGCCCGGTGGGTGGCGGGGGATCTCTACCACGTGGTGCGGATGCCCGACGGGACCGTGGTGGTCGCCGCCGGCGACGTTGCCGGCAAGGGCATGGCGGCGAGCCTCGTGATGGCGTCGGTCACCGCTCGGCTTCCGCTCCTGCTGGCGGATCGCAGCCTGCCGGAGGTCTTCGCCGAGCTCGGCAGGCGGCTCGCCGACGAGGCCGGAGTGAGGCACTTCGTGGCCCTGGCGCTGGTCCGGTTCGATCCGGCGAGCGGCGCGTTCGAGCTGGTCAACGCCGGGTTGCCGGACCCCTACCTGCTGCGCGCCGGAGGCTCGGTGGCGCCGCTGCACGTCCCCGGCCCGAGGCTGCCGCTCGGGCTGCGGGCCGAGATCGACTACCGGGTGCTGCGCGGCGTGCTGATGCCCGCCGATCGTCTGCTGCTGCTCACTGACGGGATCCCGGAGGCGACGACGCCGGCCGGAGAGCAGCTCGGTTACGCCGCCATGGAGCGAATGCTCGCGAGGACCCGGGAGGTGGGCGACCGGTGGCTCGAGGGGGTGTTCGAGGAGGTCCGCCGGCGGACCGGCTGCGAGCCCGAGGATGACTGGACCCTGGTTCTGCTCGAGAGGACCGGCGAGCCCGCGATCAGCGGGTCGGGCTGACGAGGCGAGGCGGACACGGGGCGCGCCCCCTTCCGAGAGACCTCGCCGGCTTTCGGATCGGCTGCGGGCGAACGGCCGCGCGCGCTGCTTGGCGGCGCAGTCCGGCTCGCGTAGGATGACCGGCGCGAGGTGACGTGTGCTGCGGAGCGAGCAAGGCCAGCTGATCATCGTCTCCTCTCCCTCGGGGGGAGGGAAGACCACGCTGATCAAGCACGCGATCGACCGCCTCGCCGGCTATGGCATCCCCAGCCACTTCTCGGTCTCCCACACCACCCGGAGCCGGCGACCGGACACCAGCGACCCGCCGCGAGCCGGCGAGGTCGACGGGGTCGACTACCACTTCGTGGACCGCGCCCGGTTCGAGGCGATGGTCGACCGCGGCGAGTTTCTGGAGTGGGCCGAGTACGCCGGCGCGCTCTACGGCACCACCCGGGCCGAGGTCGAGGGCCGCCTGGCGGAGGGCGTCGACGTCTTCCTCGACATCGAGGTCCAGGGAGCGAACCAGGTCAAGACGGTGATCCCGGACGCGGTCAAGATCTTCGTCTACCCCCCGTCCTACGCGGTGCTCAAGCAGCGCCTGATGCTCCGGCGCCAGGACTCGGACGACGCGGTCCGGCGGCGCCTGCAGCTCGCGGTGCGGGAGTTCGGGGTGGCCGGGGAGTTCGACTATGCTATCATCAACGATCGTCTGGACGAGGCGGTCGACGTCCTGGTCGGAATCTGCCTCGCCGAGCACCACCGGTCCCAGCGCCTGAAGCCCCGCCTCGACGCGATTCGAGAGGACTTCCGTGCGGCGCTGCAGGAGGACTTCGTCGTATGATCGAGAAGCCGCAGAACTTCGACACCGTTTTCCGCTACATCGTCGTGGTGTCCCAGCGCGCGGAGCAGCTGGTCAACGGGGCCAAGCACCGCAGCGAAAGCCGGCACCTGAAGCCGACCCTGATCGCCAAGGATGATGTCGACCAGGGGCTGGTGCAGTGGCGGATCCTGACCCAGGAGGAGCTCGACGCCCAGCGGCAGGCGATCGTCGAGCAGTTCCGGGCCGAGGTCGGCGGCGATGCGGCCGTGCTCGAAGCGCCGAGGCCGATCCCTGACGTCCTCCCGACTGCGATACCGTTTTCCAGCGTCGACGATGACGACGAACGCGTCGAAGAGGACGGGGACGACGAGCTCGACCGTCTGCAACGGCTGCTCGGTCTGGCCGGGCGGAAGCGCGCGGTGGACGACGAAGAGGCCGCTGACGAGGACGGCGAGGAGTCCGAGGACGGCGAGGAAGCAGCAGCGGACGACCTCGACACCGACCTCGACGAAGGCGAGCTCGATCTCGACGACGAGAGCGACGGCGACGAATCCGACGACGAGGACGAGGACGAGTAGCCCGCCGTGACCGGGCGCGTCGTCCTCGGAGTCAGCGGGGGCATCGCGGCCTACAAGTCGGTCGAGCTCCTGCGCGAGCTGTCCGGCCACGGCGTGACGGTCCGGGTCATCATGACCCGGCACGCGACCGAGTTCGTGCATCCCCGCACCTTCGCCGTGCTCTCCGGGCATGGGGTCGAGGTCGACCAGTGGAGTCGGCCGGCGGAGGCCGGAGTCGACCACGTCGCCCTCTCCCACTGGGCCGATCTCCTGCTGGTCTCGCCTGCGACGGCGAACGTGACCGCCAAGCTCGCCGCCGGAATCGCCGACGACGCGCTCACCACCTACGCCCTTGCCCACCGACGCAAGGTCCTGCTGGCACCGGCGATGAACACGGTGATGTGGCATCAGCGCTCGATCGAGCAGGCGCTGGAGCTGCTGCGGTCGCGGGGGGTCGAGGTGGTCGAGCCGGGTTCGGGGGCGCTCGCGTGCGGCGACGAGGGCCCGGGCCGTCTCGCCCCGGTGGCGGAGATCCTGCACCGCGCGTTGCGGATGCTGCCCCGTCGGGGGCCGTTGTCCGGTCTCCGGGTTCTGGTGTCCGCCGGTCCCACCCGGGAGAAGGTCGACCTGGTGCGGGTGCTGACCAACCGTTCCTCCGGCCGGATGGGCGTCGCCCTGGCGGGACAGGCCCGCGACCTCGGCGCCGAGGTGGTGCTGGTCCACGGTCCGCTCACGGTGCCGGTGCCGGCCGGGGTCGAAACGGTGGCGGCGGCGAGCGCGGCCGAGATGGAGGCCGCCCTCGAACGGCTCGCGCCCGGCGTGGACGCGGCCTTCCTGGCCGCGGCGGTTGCCGATCTGCGCCCCGCGGTCCCGGTCGCAGGCAAGCTGGACCGCCGAGACGGACCCGTCGCGCTCGAGCTGGAGCCGGTTCCCGATCTCGCGGCCGGTCTCGGCCGGCGCCCCGAACGCCCCTACCTGGTGGTCTTTTCGGCGGAGAACGGACCGCTCCGCGATCGGGCGCGGGCCAAGATGCGGGCCAAGGGCGCCGACGCGGTGGTGCTCAACGATGTCTCCGCGCCGGGGGTGGGCATGGAGGCGGACCGCAACGAGGCCTGGGTGATGTCGGAGCGCGGCCTCGACCGCCATCTTCCGGAGGCGAGCAAGGGGGTCGTGGCGCGGGAGATCCTGCTCGCGCTGGCAGGGGAGATGCTGTCCTTCAAGGCCCAGCGGTGCGAGCCCGGGACCTGATCCGCTACGTCCGCGACCTCGGGTGGAGCGATCCACCGGAGCTTCCGGTCGCCGCGCGTCCTGCGCCACGCGCATCTCTCGCCCCGGCCCGGACGCGGGCCTCCGCGCCGAGCGCCAGGACTCCGGCCGAGTCCCCCGCGCCCGGAGACCTCGCCGATCTCGGCCTGGAGGCCGGCTCGTGCACGCTGTGCCGGCTCGCCGAGACGCGCACCTCGGTCGTGTTCGGCGAAGGGGCCGAGCACGCGCCGGTGATGTTCGTCGGGGAAGGTCCAGGCGCCGAGGAGGACCGCACCGGTCGGCCGTTCGTCGGCCAGGCCGGGAAGCTGCTCGACGGGATGATCTTCGCGCTCGGGTTCGCGCGCGGCGAGGTCTACATCGCCAACGTCGTGAAGTGCCGTCCGCCGGGAAACCGGGACCCGCAGGCGGACGAAGCAGCGGCATGCGCCCCCTGGCTCGACCGGCAGATCGACCTGATCCGGCCCCGTGTCCTGGTCGCCCTCGGGCGGCCGGCCGCCCGTCGCCTGACCGGGAGCACCGCCCCGATGCGCGCGATGCGCGGACGGTGGACGAGCTACCGGGGGATCCCGGTGCTCGTCACCTTCCACCCCGCCTACCTGCTGCGCAGCCCGGCCGAGAAACGCAGCGCCTGGGAGGATCTCAAGGCGGTTCGCTCGAAGCTCGACGAACCGACCTGAGCCGCCCGTCAGCGCGCCTGCTTCAGGTAGCGCAGGAACTCGCCGTCCGTGCCCAGAGCAGCATCAGCGTGCTCCTTGTCGAAGGTCGTCGGTACACCTCCATCGTCTTGAGAAAGCGGTAGAACTCGGGGTCGCGGTTGTAGGCCCTGGCGTAGATGTCCGCCGCCTCGGCGTCCGCCTTGCCCTTGATCTCCTGGGCCTGCCGGTAGGCCTCCGAGCTGATCACCTTGAGCTCGCGCTCCTTCTCGCCGTTGATCCGCGCCGCTTCGCCGGCGCCCTCCGAGCGGAACTGCTCGGCGATCCGCTTGCGCTCGGAGATCATCCGGGCGTAGACCTCCTTGCGGACCTCCTCCACGTAGTTGATGCGCTTGAAACGGAAGTCGAGGATCTCGATGCCCGAGGTCCGAGGTGCGCGCTGGGCGGTCGCGCAGCACCTCCTGCGGTCAGCTCCTCGCGGCCGAACTCTGATCTCGCTCGGCGCGACCTCGCTCGTGGCGCAGGTCGGCAGCCCTGGGCGAACTCGCGGTTGCGTCGATCGCACGACCTCGATCAGCTGGTGCTTGGCGATCGTGTTGCGGGTCTCGCCGTCGAGAATGTCGTCGAGCCGGGACTGGGCGCCGCGCTCGTCGCGCAGGCGCTGGAAGAAGAGCAGCGGATCGGTGATGCGCCAGCGAGCGTAGGTGTCGACCCAGATGAACCGCTTGTCCTTGGTCGGGAATCTGGTTGCGGATCGCCGTCCCACTCCAGGAAGCGCTTGTCGAAGTAGTTGGCCTTCTGGAAAACGGGCATCTTGAGCTTGAGGCCGGGCGTGGTGACCGGCGTTCCGATCGGCTTGCCGAACATGGTGATGACGACCTGGTGGGTCTCGGGGACGACGTAGAACGTGCCGCCGAGCACGCAGGATCGCGCCCAGGACGACGACCAGGACGACGACCACGGAAAGCTGTTTCATCGCTCACCTCCCGCCTTCGGCGCCGCGCCGTCGAGGTTGAAGACCGGCAGCATCCCCTTGAGGTTCTCGTCGACCAGCACCTTGCGCTGCAGCTTCGGGTAGACCGCGTCCATGGTCTCGAGGTAGATCCGGCGGCGAGTGACCTCGGGCGCGCGCTTGTAGGCGGCCAGCAGCTCCTCGAACAGCACCGCGTCGCCGCGTGCGCGGTTGACGCGGTCGATCGCGTAGCCCTCGGCCTGCTGCGATCACCTGCTGGGCCTCGCCCCGCGCCCGCGGGATGACCCGGTTGTACTCGGACCGGGCCTCGTTGATCATCCGCTCGCGCTCCTGCTGGGCCTGGTTGACCTCGTTGAAGGAGGGCTTCACCGGGTCGGGCGGGTTGACGTCCTGGAGCACGATCTGCTCGACCACGATCCCGTTCTCGTACTGGTCGCAGAGAATCTGGAGCCGCTCCTCGACCTCGGTCGCGATCTCCTGGCGGCCGATGGTCAGGACCTCGTTGACGCTGCGGTCGCCGACACCGTGCGCATCACCGCCTCGTTCATGTCGCGGAAGGTCTTCTGCACGTTGCGCACCTTGAACAGGAACTTGTACGGGTCGTCGACCCGGTACTGGGTGGTCCACTCGACGACGCCGACGTTGAGGTCGCCGGTCAGCATGAGCGACTCGCCGGAGAAGTCCCCGCGGTCGTAGGTCGTGCGCACGTCCGGCGCGCGTCCGTCCGGAAGCCGAACTCCTCCTTGAGCTGGCGCTGGACGGGGACCTTGAAGACCTGCTCGATCGGGCTCGGGAGCTTGAAGTTGAGGCCCGGCTCGGCGGTGCGGGTGAAGCGCCCGAAGCGAAGGATGACCCCCACCTCCTCGGGCTCGATCGTGAAGAAGGTGGTGACCGCCAGGATCAGCCCCACCACGACGAGCAGCACCACGGCCAACGCACGAACCGGGGGGCGCTTGCCGGTGAACGACCCGATGTCGATCGTCCTGGGTCCTTCAGGTTGCATCATCATCTCCTTTCGGAACGTCGGGTTCGGGTTCGCAGTGCACCTGCGACCTGTGGACCGCACGGGGAACGACCCCTCGTGCGGCGGCCGCGGCGGCCTGAGCTCCGGGTCGCATCCGGTCGGGCGACCCCCCTCACCCCCTCTCGGCGAGGTGGGCATTCCCTCAGTCGATTGCAGACGCCTCGGCTGCGGAAGTCTATCCTCCGCCGCCGCGCAGCACAACCGGATCCGGGGCCGGAGCCTGCCCGCAGGCCCTTGACCCGGCGTTGCCCGCGCGGGGATACTGCGGCAGGGCGTCACGCCCTCAGCAGGGAAGGGACCTTCGCGTCGGATGAACTACTGGTGGAGCGCTGCCTCGATCATGGCGGTCCTCGGCGCCATGGCAGTGCTGTCCCTGCGGCGGCTGAACCGCCGCACCGCGCCGCGCTTTCGCGCCGCGCTGGTCGACGCCTCCGTGTCTGCCGGCTTGATGATGGTGGCGGCGGTGCCGCTCGTGATTCCGGTGCTGATGCTGCGCGACCCGATGGCGGAGTTCGCCCCGATCCGCCTCACCGTGCCCTTGTTGCTGGCGGCGATTCCCGCGACCCTGTACCTGGTGGTCCGCGACGGCCTGCCGGGCCGCCATCTGCGTGGGCGGTCGCCGGGCAAGCGCTCGAACCACCTGCGGGTCGAACGGTCCGACGCCCGGAGGATGAACGTCCGATGGTCGCTTCGCCGCAACAGCACGCTGCTGGTGGTCCCGTTGCTGGTGCTGCCATGGACCGCTCCCGTGGCCGCCGCGGTGCTGCTGGTCGAGATCCTGCTCGCCTGGCGCGACCCCCGGGGCATGCGGTTGGGAGACCGGCTGGCCGGCACCCAGGTGCTGTACCGTCGCCACCACCGCCGCCGGGACGGCGCATCGGAGATCGACCGGGAGAGCACGGAAGAGCGCGTCGGGATCGCGTCCTGAGGCGCCCGACGGCGTGAGGCGAAGATGACGACGGCGCCCACCCCCCCGGTGCCTTTGCGGGAGGCCCTGCGCCGGCTGCGGACCGGCCGGTGGGAAGGGGTCGGTGAACGCGAGGCCCTGCTCACGGTGGTGTGCGCAGCCGAGAGCCTCAAGGCCCGCGACGTTGCGGAGCTGGCGTTCAGACCCGAACGCGTGGTTCGCGACTGCGCGGCGGAGGTGCTGCGATCCCAGCCGGCCGCCGAGGTCACGGCTGAGTTCGTCGCGCTCGCGCGGACCGCCCCCGAGGCCGCGGTCAGGGCGGCGGCAGTCGTGCTCGGCGCCGTCGGGTCGGGCGCTGCGGTCGATCAGCTGGACGGAGTGCTCGCGGCCGGCGGCGACGCCGATCGCGCCGCGGCGCGCCGCCTGCTGCTCGCGCTTCCGCCCTCGCCGAGAGTCCGCGACAGCCTGTGGCGGCTGGTCGAAACCGGAATCGGCGACGAGCGGCGTGCCGCCGCGGCGCGGCTCGCCGGGACGTGGCTCGACGAGGACCGGCGGCGGTGGCGGGAGCTCGCCGGCGACCCGGAGCCTGTCATCCGCGAGATCGCCGTCGGCGCGCTGGCGGACCACGGTGGCGAGGAGGGCGTCGAGGAGCTCATCGAGGGTCTCGTGTCAGGCGGCGCAGCGACGCGCCAGCGGGTTCGAGTGGCGCTCGAGAAGGTCGCGTCCGCCGGCAATGCGAAGCTCGAGGAGCTGCTCCTCGAGCTGCTTGGATCCGGAGAGGTCGGGGTTCGCACGACCGCGGTGGAGCTGTTGCTCATGCTGCCCGATCCCGCGGTGACGGTGCGGCGCATACTGCTCCACCTGCGGTCGCTCGCGGGCTGGGTGCGGGAGCGGGCGGTCGATGCCCTCGCCGATTGCGGCAAAGCGGTCCTGGAGCCGGTGATCGCGTGCCTCGGGGACGACGACGAGGTCGTGCGCTCGGCCGCGATCACGATCGCAGCCTCGTTCGACGACCCTCGTGTCGTGCCGGCGCTGCTCGAACGGACCGGTGACCCGGACTGGTGGGTCAGGGTGACGGCTGCGGAGGCTCTGGGCAGGATCGGGCACCCGGCGGCCGTGGACGGGCTGGTCGCCCTTCTCGACGACAGCGAGGCGCGCTGGGCGGCGGTCGAGGCGCTCGGCAAGATCGGTGATGTGCGCGCCCTCCCGGCGCTCGCGCGCCTGTTCAAGGACCCGTCGATCGACATTCGGATCGAGGTTCTCCTCGCGCTCCAGAACTTCGACCACCCGCGCATCATGGAGGCGTTGCGGCGCGTGGCTTCGGCGGACCCGGCTCGGGTGGTGCGAACCCGCGCCCTCGAGATCGCCGAGGCCATCGCCCAGCGCAACCGGGAGAATCTCGACAACGCAGAGGATCTGCGGACCTCTGCTCTGCGAGCCGAGCCGGCCGAGGACGAGGCCCCGCTCGACCTGCTGCTGATCGAGGCCCGCAACCGGGGCGCCTCCGATCTGCACCTCGCCGTGGGTCGGCCCCCGACGCTGCGACTCGCGGCCGAGCTGGTTCCCCTCGACGGGCCGCCGCTCGGGCCGGCCGAGACCGTGGCCCTGATCGACCCCGTGCTCGACGACCGCCGACGCGAGCAGCTCGCGAGCGGGCGCACGCTCGACTTCTGCCAGTGGGTCCCGCGCGGCGGGCGGTACCGGGGCAACGTGTTTCGCGACCGCCTCGGACTCAACGCGGTCTTCCGCGTCGTGCCCGATCATCTGCCCGGGCTCCAGCAGATCGGCCTGCCGTCGCACATCGGCGAGATCGTCGACCACCACCAGGGCCTGTTCCTGGTTGCCGGGGCCGCCGGCTCGGGCAAGACCACGACCCTGGCCGCGCTGGTCAACCTGTTCAACGAGGCCCGGTCGGCGCACGTGATCACCCTCGAGGACCCGGTCGAGTTCGTGCACCCCTTCAAGAGCTGCCTGATCAACCAGCGCGAGCTCGGGACCCACATGACCTCGTTCGCCCGTGGTCTGCGGGCCGCGCTGCGCGAGGACCCGGACGTGATCGTGATCGGCGACCTGCGCGACGCCGAGACGGTCAGCCTCGCTCTGACCGCTGCCGAGACCGGTCACGTGGTGCTGGCGACCCTGAACGCGACCACCGCGGCACGGGCGGTCGAGCGCCTGGTGGACGGCTTTCCGAGCGACCGCCAGAACCAGGTGCGGACCGTGCTCGCCGAGACGCTCCGAATGGTGATCGCGCAGCGGCTGCTGCCCTCACAGACCGAGGCGCGCCGGGTCGCCTGCTTCGAGATCCTGAAGGTCACCCGCGCGGTGGCGACGATGATCCGCGAGGGCCGCCCGGAGCAGCTTCGGTCGGCGATCCAGATCGGGCGCGCGTCAGGGATGCAGAGCTTCGACGACGCACTGCGCGAGCTGCTCACTCGCGGGCTCATCACCCCCGAGGTCGCGTGGCATGCCGCCGGTACGAAGAGCGAGTTCGAGGCGCTGGTGCCGCCGGACTTCCACGAGGACGGATGATGGCTGCGGCGCACCGCATCGACCGCTTTCTGCGGCTGCTCGCCGACCGAGGTGCTTCGGACTTCCACCTCACCGTCGGCCGTCCGCCGATGCTGCGGGTCGGCGGGGTGATGGAGAAGATCCGGTACCGGATCCTGCACGAGCAGGACTTCGAGGAGCTGGTGCGGCCGATCGTGCCCGACGACCGCTGGCACGAGTTCCAACGCGACGGCGACGTCGATTTCGCGTACGAGGTGTCCGACCTGGCCCGGTTCCGGGTCAACCTCTTCCGCCAGCAGCGCGGCTCCGGGGCAGTGCTGCGGCTGGTGCCGACCAAGGTGATGACCCTGGACGAGCTCGGCATGCCGCCGGTGATCCGCAAGGTCGCCGACCTCACGGGCGGGCTGGTGCTGGTCACCGGGCCGACCGGCTCGGGCAAGTCGACCACGCTGGCCGCGATCCTCGACCGGATCAACCGCAACCGATCGGCCCATGTGATCACCCTGGAGGACCCGATCGAGTTCCTCCACACCTCCAGGCGGTGCCTCATCCACCAGCGTGAGGTCGGCCGGCACGTGACCAGCTTCGCCGACGGCGTGCTGGCCGCGATGCGCGAGGACCCGGACGTCATTCTGGTCGGCGAGCTCCGCGACCGTGAGACGATCGCAATGGCGTTGAGCGCAGCGGAGAAGGGCATCGCGGTGCTCGGGACGCTCCACACGGCGAGCGCAGCCAAGTCGATGGACCGGATCGTCGGGACGTTTCCCGGCTCCGAGCAGGACGGCGTGCGGGGGATCCTGGCCGAGGTGCTGCGGGCGGTGGTCGCCCAGCAGCTGCTGCCGCGGCTGGGCGGAGGGCGGGTCGCCGCGCTCGAGGTGCTGATCAGCTCGCCCGCGGTCGGCACCATGATCCGCGACGGCAAGACCGCCCAGATCGTGTCGGCGATCCAGACCGGGTCCAGGGCCGGCATGATCGAGATGGACGGCTCGATCCTCGCGCTGTACGCCGACGGCCAGATCTCCGCCCGCACCGCCTACGACGCGGCGATCGACAAGGACCGCGTCCGCAACCAGCTCGGCCTCGCCGACGGGGAGTAGCGCCGGCGGGGCGCCATCGCGCAGGGGAATACCAGACACAGAGGCACTGAGAGGAGCACAGAGTCGGTTCTCCGGGCTCGGCGTCGCGCCGAGGCGCGACGCCGAGCCCGGCTCTGGGTGGGCGGGCAGCTCTGTGATTCTCTGTGTTTCCGTCGCTCTGTGGTTCAGTCCGAGGCCGTCGGCAGTCGCGTCGGGGACGCGAGCAGGAGCTCCGGGTCGACCCGCGCGCCGAGCCAGCGGACGCCGAAGTGGAGGTGGGGCCCGGTGGCGCGGCCGGTGGCCCCCACGGTGCCGATGACCTGGCCGCGGCGGACCTCCTCGCCCTCGGCGACGCGAATCTCGTCGAGGTGGAAGTACATGGTGATCAGGCCGCCGCCGTGGTCCAGGTACACGCTGCGGCCGGCGAAGAAGTGGTCGGCCGCCAGCGCGACCCCCCCGTCGGCCGCGGCCTTGACCGGGGTGCCCCGGGGAGCCCGGTAGTCCACCCCGGTGTGGGGGCTGCGGGGCTGGCCGTTGAAGGTCCGGCGCGAGCCGAAGCTGCCGCCTTCTGGCCGCGGCACCAGCGGCGAGTGCAGGGGGAGGGTGAAACGGGCCGGGCCGCGCCGGCCCCACAGGGTCTCGACCGCGGCGCGCTCCCGGTCGGCCCGGGCCCGGTCCTCGGGGGAGAGCTCCACCATCCGCTCGTCCACGGTCAGGTGCTGCTCCGGGTAGGGGTAGGCGCCCACCCGGACCGTAGCGGTCTCGCGCACCCCGCCGTGCTCCCGGGCGAGGGCGATCTCGCCCTCGGGGGTGGTGAGGTCGACCGGGTAGAAGCAGTCGCCGGCGAGCGGGAACCAGCTCCTCCCGAGTGCGGAGCACTCGGTCACCGTCGCGTCGCCGGCCCAGCGCACCACGCCTCCGGGCGCCACCGGGACCGGCTCGGCGGCGCCGGCCGGCGGGATCCAGAGACCGAGAGCGAGGGCGGCCGCGACAGCCCGGGCCCGGGGCGCGGTCATGCCGGCAGCTTCTCCCAGTCCGAGCGCGGCGCGTCCGAGGCCAGGGCGAGCCCGCCGTCCGAGCCGGCGAAGACCGGGTCGTCGACCACCGTGACCGTGCCGCCGCCGAAGTCCTTCAGGGCCGCCTCGAGGGCGGCGGCGAGCCCCGGAAGGGCGGAGGTGCCGCCGGCGACGATGACCCGGTCCCGCACCCGCGCCTGGTACTCCGACTCGACGCCGGCGATCAGGTCCAGCATGGTCTCGGCGACGGGCGGCACCAGCCCCTCGCAGGCGACCCGGATCTCCTCGGTGATGTCGAGCTCGGTCGGTCGGCCGCCGACCGGCACGGTGACCGTGACCGGGCCCTTGGTGTTGCCGACGAAGCCGTGGCTCTCCTTCCACTCCCGCACCGTGTGGATCGAGACCGCGAGCCCGGGATGGTGCTCGCCGAGCAGGGTCTTGAGCTGCTCGTCGACCCAGTCCCCGGCGTTGGGCAGGGTGCGCTGGTCCTCCTCGGTGGGGTAGCGACCGCGCATCACGCAGAAATCGCTGGTGCCGGCGCCGATGTCGATCACCAGGGCGTGCACCAGTGCGTCGAGACCATAGGCCACCGCGAACGGCTCGGAGACGATCATCACGCTGTCGACGAAGCCCCGCATCGCCTCGCGGAGGTGCTGGCGGTTGACCCGCAGCGCCTCCGCCGGGACCCCGACCACCGCGCGGATCTTGCGGCCTTCCTTGCGCGCGTCGGCCACCCCGACCGAGTCCATCAGGTGCTCGAGCAGCTGACGTACGGCCAGCTGGCCCTTCTCGGAGCCCTCCTTGAGCAGACCGCGCTCGAGCGGGCGGTGGATGTCGAGCATCGTCCGGTTCTCGATCGCCTCGTGACCGAACAGGACCTTCTTCTTCAAGACCTTGCGTGCGACCATATCGACCGGCCAGCCGACGTAGCTCTCGACCACGTGGCGCTGCCCGTCCGAGGTCGAGATGGAGCTTCGCGAGGTTCCGAGGTCGATTCCGACCAGCAGGTCGCCTTTGTCCTTGCTCATCCGTGGGCTCCTTTCGCATGGGTGCCGGCGATCGAGGCGGCATAGGCCGCGAGGCCGTCGACGATCGCCTCGGACAGCCGCTGACGGTGGAGCGGCTGGCCGAGCAGGCCGGCGTCGCGATCGTTGGAGAGGCAGGCCACTTCGACCAGGGCCGCGGGCATCTCGGTCGCGACCAGAACCACGAACGGGGCGGTCATGACCCCGCGGTCGACCGTCTCCCGCTCGCCGTACCCGACTGCGTCCACCAGGGAGACCTGGATCGCCTCGGCGAGGCGGCGGGACTCGGTCTGACGGACGTCGGACCAGAGCCGCTCGAGCAGCTCCCGGTAATCGGCGACCGCGAAACCGGAGTCGGTGTTCTCTGCCGCCGCCAGCCGCTCGGCGAGGGGGTCCGCCGCGGGGCCGAGGGAGTAGGTCTCGAAGCCCCGGGCGCGGCGGTCCGGCAGCCAGTTGGCGTGGATCGACACGAACAGGTCGGCGCGCGCGGAGTTGGCGAACAACGCGCGGTCCCGCAGCGACACCCCGCGGTCGTCGTCGCGGGTCAGCAGGGCGCGGCAACCCCGCGCTTCGAGCAGCCCTGCAACCCGTCGCGCGATGTCGAGGGTGAGGTCCTTCTCGATCAACCCGAAGCCCGACGAGGTGCCGCTGTCGACGCCGCCGTGCCCGGGGTCCACGACCACCGTGCCGACCTCGAGCGGGATTACCGCGCCGGCGGGGGGCGCCGCAGAACCTGCCGCCAACGCCGACGCCAGCCGGGTGACAAAGCCCGGCGGGTCCCCCGGCGGGGGTGGGCCGGCCGCGACCGGGGAGGCAGGCGCCGCCGAGGTCTCACGCAGCGACGCCACCGCGAACGCGGTGGTGACGACCACCGCGAGCGCAACGAGGGTCGCTCCGAGGCGGCGCAGGCGGGCAGCGCGGGCCGTACGGGCGCGGCGCAGCGAGCCCCTGGGGCGGCCCTCGACGGCTTCGAGGTTGTCCTCCACGAGGCCCTCCAGCAACCGCCGTTTGACCCGGTCCTCCGCCGCCACCGCCTACCCTCCGCGTCCCCTGCGATCGCGATCCCGGCCTCGAAAGCCCGTGGCCCTCGGCGTCGCGGGGGCAGACCTCGATCGTAGCACGCAGGAGGGACCTGGCCGGAGCCCGCGTGACCGCCGTCACGTCGGCAGGGGAGGCGCAGAGACGCAGGAACGCAGCCATGAGAAGGTCCCTGTCAAGCCGACCGACCCTGCACAACGGAGAGCTCTCCTCGAACGAGCTGCAGGGACTTAGGTTCGCGCCGCGCCGACCGGTCTTTGTGTGCCCACGCTCTCGGCGGTCGAGTGGGCCATCCCCGGCATCATCGCACGGTGCTCAGCCGCGCGGGCGCAGCACCTCCTGCATCCGCGGGTCGTCGCGAACCGGCTCGAGCAGCATGGAGCCCGAGATCCTCCACCAGGAGCCCCAGCCCTCGCGAGTCGCCTGCGCGAGGAGATCGGCCGTCCGCGGCGCGTTGCCGGACTCGGCGACGGCCACCGCGTGCCAGAAGGTGGACCATCCCGCAGCCGCAGATCCATCGATCGAAGCGAACCGGGCCTCGACATCCCGCACGGTGTCGCGGTCGCCCTGGCGTCCAGCGACCACCGCGAGCCAGCCCAGCAGGTGAGGATCGTCCGGTTGAGCGGTGAGCAGCTTGCGGAGAACGGCCTCAGCCTCCCCCCATCGTTCGGCGTACGCGAGCGACTCGGCCAGGAGCGGTAATGCCGAGTCGTCGCTGCCTTCATGCCGCAACCACGACACCGAGCGGTTCGCGAGGTCGAGGGACGTCTCGCGATGGCCGAACGCGCGAAGGGTTCGCGCCGCGAGGAGAAGGAGCTCACCCCGATTGGGCCCGTTTGGAGTTTCGACCAACCGCCCGTCGAGCAGCCGCTCGATTTCGGCGACCTCACCCAACGCGGCGCGCGCAGTGAGCTCGGCGGCGTCCAAATGCGGAGACGCCGGGAGTACAGCTCGGGCCTGTTCCACGACGGCGAGCGCCTCCCGGTACCGACCAAGCTGCTGAAGGGCGAAGGCATGGTTGCTGATCATGCTCGCCGAAATTCCTGCTTGGCGGAACAGGTCGTCGAGAGCGGCGTAGTCCATCTTCTCGTATTCACGAAGCGCTTCCTCGGGTCGGTTGAGGGACAGCGCGCACCCTCCCACGAGGTGATGAAGGGCCATATCATTGGGGAGCACTCGTTGCAGGCGGCGGAAGGCGAGCAGCGCCGCGCCGTGCTGCCTGCCGAAGAGGGCCTTCGCGGCGTCCAGCCACAGGCGCTCAAAGGGCGTCCGGCGATCGCGCTCGGCGTCGAGGGCGGCGAGTGTGGCCGTCGCCAGCTGGGCTTTTCCGAGTCCGCGGTAGCCGAACGCGAGCCGCAGCCGGGCCGAGAAGAACCCGGGGTCGAGCTCGGCGGCCCGTTCGAGGTGGCGGACGGCACCGGCGGTGTCCTTGCCGAACAGCAGCGATCCCGCGATGAACTCCTGCCAGGCGTCGAAACGGGGCGGTCGCGACAGCAGCAGCTGGCTGTGGGCATGGGCGCCCAATCGTGTCGCCACGGCGCCGGAGACCGCCTGCCGGATCGCCTCGACGACCCCCGCAGGCTCCGGCGCGGACGGAGGGTCGAGTGCCGCCAGTAGGGTGCCGTCGCTGCGCGCGACGTCGGCCCGACACGAGCAGGTGTCCCCCTCGACATAGCACGTACCGGTCACCACGAGGTCCGCAGGCCCGGTGCCCGCGCCTCGAATGACACGAACCAGGCCGGTGTCGACGAGGCCCTGGATCACCCAGTCGGTGGCCATGGGAGCGAGCGACACCAGGTCCGGTCGCTCGGTGCGGTCGGCGAACGGCTCGACCCGGACCGATGGCAGCAGGTCGACCGCCCTAGGCGGTGGAGGCTCCGCGCGGGGCCAGGCGAGAAACACCAGCCCCGCGACGCCCGCAGCCACCGCTGCGATGGCGGTCCACAGCCAGAACTTGCGAGCCGGCGCATGGGCTGCGGTCGCCCCGACCGGCTCGACCGCGACCATCAGCCGGTAGCCGCGCTTGGGGATGGTCTCGATGAATCGCGGCGACCGGGCGTCGTCGTCGAGCGCCTGTCGGAGTTCTGCGACGGTGTTTGAGAGCGTTCCCTCAGAGATGATCCGGCCCTCCCACACCTCGTCTATCAGCGTGTCCTTGTCCACGACCCGACCCTGCCGGAAGGCGAGGGCGCACAGCAGGTCCATCGCACGGGGCTCGAGGTGGCGGGTCCGCTTCGGGGAGACAAGGCGGTTCTGGGCGGGGCGGGCGGTCCATTCACCCAGCCGAAACCCTGACTCGAGTCGAGCATCCGGAGTCTCTTCGGGCATGACGCGGCGAGTATAACGCCGGACGCGACCCCGGGCGGTGGTCGCGGCGACCACCACCGGGCGGTGCCCGCTCGGCAGCCGGACCACTCGCAAGGGATGCCGGCGACCGGCCATCACGTCCTCCCAGGGGGCGCGGCCCCCGGGACGGTCCCGAGGGCCGCGCGGGCGGCAGGCGTCGTCAGCGTGCCGGGATCGTCATGCCGTCGTTGCTCCGGTTGTCCACCACCGACGCATAGGCGAAAACACGGGCGCCCACGGTCGTGGTGCGGACCGTCGCCCACGCCTCGTCGACCTCGGCCAACCTGGCTTGGCCGACCTCGACCCGCTCGAGGCTGGTGAACAGGTCCTGAACCTGGAGGTTGCCGAAGGGCCCGAGCCTGATGGAGAGGCTTCCCGCTAGGGTCCCGTCGGCGAGGAAGAGAGCGACCTCCGCCACCGCTGGCGTCGAACCCGCGTTGACCACGCCGATGTTGGTGCGGAATCCGCCCGAGCTGCGCAGGCCGACCAGCCGGCCCTCCCGGGCTTCGGTGATCGCCTCCTCGTCGGCGCACTCGGGCACCGCTTGGCCGCAGGTTCCGCGGTCGCAGGCCGTCCAGCTCCGGCTGGTCGCGAGCAGGTCGCCGCCGTTGGCCGTGATCCGCAGCGCGGCCGCGCCCTCGAACTGGAACAGATCGGCGAGGGCGTCCGGATAGCGCACCGAACGGTTCGGCTCGAGGGCGAACGTCACCGTCCGGGGGCTGCGGTTCTCGTATCCGCGCGGCAGCAGCGCGATCGTGTACGTGGTGCGATCGGCGCCCCGGTTGTGCAGCGACAGCGAGGTCCGCCAGGCGGCGCCGGCGAGGCCGTCGAGGTGCGCGGCCACCGGCAGCCAGGAGGTCTTCGGTTCGAGCTTGTAGATCAGATTGGCGAGATCCGAGGCGATGTAGATCGCGCCGCTCGGCCCCACCGCGACCGCATTCAGGAAGCCCATCGGGGCCAGGGCGCCGACCCCGGGCATCCCGATCGCGAGGCCCGACGCAACCTCACTGACCGATCGAGAGCCGAGGTGGATGCGGCTGATCCGCCCGGCGCCCGCCTCGGCCACCAGCAGCGTGCCGTCATGATCGAGAGCCAGGCCCTCGGGCCCGGCGAGACCGTCCGCGACCAGGATCGGGCGCCCGGGAACCGCCCCGTCCACCAGGATCTGCCACACCGTCCCGGTGGCCCAGTCGCTGACCCAGACGTCGTCGTCGCTGGCGGCCAGTCCAGTCGGAGCGTACAGACCCGCGGAGGCATCGGCGAGGGTAGTCGACGCACCCTGGGATACCCTCACCACCCGTGCTTCGCCCGGCGCCCTCCCGAGGTCGGCGACGATCAGGTCGTCGCCGAGAGCGATCGCGTTGATCGGGTACGAGTATTCGAGGTGGTCCTCGATCACGGCGCTGGTGACCGGATTCCACACCTGCACCCTGGGCAGAGGGAAGATCGTCGAGGTCACGAGACCCCGGCGAGACCAGGAGACCGAAAGCGCGGCGCCGACACCATCGGGTGTGAAGCGGTAGCGTGCGGCGCGGCGCTCGACCCCGGTCGCGCCGTCGATCTCCCTCAAGCTGAAGGTGCAGCCGACCCAGACCGACTCACCGTCGGCACGGGGCTCGACGGTGATGCCGCTGGGCATGATGAGTCCGCCCGGAATCACCGGCACGACCGCGCCGTTCGGATTCACCACGGCGATGGCGCCGTCGGTGTAGCTCGAGACCCAGGCGTTGCCCAGCGGGTCGAAGGCGAGGTTGTCGGGACCCCACGGCAGCTCGGCCCAGGTCTCGGCGACCCCGGTCGCGGGGTCGACGCGCTGGATCGTAGAAGTGACCCGCTCGACCACGTACAGCAAGCCGTCAGGACCGAACTTGGCCGTGAACGGCGCGCCGAGCCCGCTCGCGACGGTCTCCACCGTCGGCGGGTCGGCTGCGAGGTCGATGCGAACGACCTCACCCTTCCACATCAGGGCGGCGTAGAGCAACCCGTCGGCTCCGAACTCCAGCCCCTTGAGCCCGCCGAGGCCGCTGATGAGCGGGGTCGGAGGAGCGGAGAGCGCCGGGTCGACCTCGAACAGAGTGTCGCTGAACCACGGCTCCGAGACGAAGAGCCGGCCGTCGGGGGAGAACGCGATTGGGTTCACGAATGGCGCCACCATCTGGGTGGTTGTGGTTCCGTCCGGCTGGCGGCGGCCGACGTACCCGGTGAACATCGACGCCCAGTAGAGCGAGCCGTCGGGGCCGAAGTTGACGTCCTCCGGGGTGACGACGCCCGACTCGGGGCCGAGATACCCGACCATCTCTCCCCGGGTAGGGTCGAGCACAAATAGCCCCGAAAACGAGCAGATGTAGAGGTTGCCGTCGGGGCCGAAGCGCAGGCCGAAGCTGCCGTGCATCGGTGAGCCCTGGTGGAGGATCCCTCCGGTGGGCGCCGCCACGGCGGCTCCAGCCATGACGGCGAGCACCGCGAGAACCGCGGCGCGGCGAACGAGCTTGACGAGAGCAGCGGACATATTTCACCTCCTGGTGTGTGGGTTCGACACCAGGGTGGGTCCCGGGCCGCCAGGAGTCCTCGGGAAGCTCTCCGGATCCTCCAGGGATATCCCAGGGGTCGCTCAGCGTCGACGAGACCTCGCCTCCGGGAGCGCCGCAGCTGGCGCGATGCAATCAGATGTTCGGCGAGGTGCCGAAGATGAAGATCGCATCGCCGCTGCCGTCTCGGACGATCGACGCGTAGGCGTAGAACGTGTCAGCGTCGCTGGAGGTGTCGATCCGCAGCTGGACGTTTCCTTGCGGCGGGATGCCCCAGGCGGTGAAGATGTCGTTGACCTGGACGACCGTCAGGGGCGGGACGGTCAAGGTCTCGACCGCTTTGAGCAGTGCGCCATTCTCGTCGCTGACTGTGATCAGGGGGGTGATGGCGTGGTCGTTCGGGTTCGCAATGCCCACATTCGTCCGGTTGCCGTCGACTCCGGACGCGGCCGGGATGAAGCCTTGACGTGTCACGTAGCCCATCCCGAGACCGGGCACGAACTGACCGAACTCGCCAATCGAGCTGCCGGTGTTGAAGATCCGGGCACACGCCGAGAAGCTCGAGGCGCCTTCAGTGTGGAGCAGGAGCATACCCTTGGAGTTGTCGAGGCCGAATCGCGTGAGCACCACGTCGCGGATCTCGACGGTGCTGAAGGTCCCGATGTGGACGCTGAAGGAGGCCGGAGGGCCGTCGTTGGGGAAGTAGGTGACGGTGATGTCCTTCTCGATCGTGCTCGGGTTCGAGATCCAGAGATCGGTCCGCCACTGGGTCGACTGGGCGCCGGGGCCGTGGATGGCGACCGGGATTACGACCGTGAGGCCTTCGATCTTGACGGCGTGGGCCTGCAGGGCCCCCAGCAGGGTGAATGCAGCGGCGAGGAGGCTGAAGCACCTGTTCATGTGAGGTTCTCCCTTCGTTTGTAAGACTGGGGCCATCCACATTCTCCGCCTGTCTGTCGCGCGAAGAAAGGGAATCCCGACCGCCTACCCGCGTGACCCGAGCCAGCACACCCCCTCGTCCAGACCTTCGAGTCGCGCGGGACGCTCCCGGCACGGGATCCGAGCAGCCGACGCCGATTCCATCCGGGGGGCAGGCGGCCGGGAGCGGGCTGCGGCGACGCGACCGGACCGGTGACGCGACCCGGTCCCGGACCGGCCGTCAGCCGCCCGATCCCGGCCCCGATCCCGGACCGGCCGCCCGCGCCCCGCCCCCGGATTGGAGCCTCCCCATTAACGGAAGCGACCGCCTCCGCTCACCGGTCACATGGGCTGCGGGCACCGCCCGCGCCAAGGTCTTCCCCGTCCAGTCAGGCGTCAGGCGGTCTCCAGATCCTCGCGGGTGAACCCGGCGGCCTCGAGGGCGAGGTCGGGCCCGTAGAGCCCGGCCGGGTGTGTGGAACCCGGTCTTGAGCTTACCGGCGAGGACCCTCTGGCAGATCTCGAGCGCGCACAGCATGGTGGCGGTGTAGCCCTCGGGTCCGTGGAGACGGGTGCTCACCCGGTTTCCGAGGTCGTCGACCAGCTCGCCCCACAGGTGGCTCGACCCGGCCTCCCGCTCGGCGGCGGAGGGCCCCGGCGGACCGCTCCGGATCCTGTTCTTGAGCAGCCGCTGCACCGGCCCCGACGCGAGCAGCGGGCCGAGCACCCGGCTCGCGCGCAGAAAGAACCGAAGCCCCGCCGGCGCGGCCATGTAGACCTCGATGTCCGGCACCCCGGTGGTCAGGTGGGCGGTGTAGACGTCGCCCCAGGGGATCGACACGCACGATCGGGGACCCCGGCCGAAGTCCACCATCCGGGTCCGCCACGCTGCCGGAACCGGGACGAGCTGTCCCTCGCGGCGGATGACACCGCCGCGTCCCGCGTTTTCCGCCATCGTGGTGGCGGTGCCCCGAGACGGCCGGCCGATCCCGAGGAAGGCGAGCACCAGTCGACGCCCGCCGGGCAGCCGGCGGGCGAGGTGGGCGGCGAGACCGTCCGACGGCACCACGTCGAAGCCGACCCCGGGCATGACCAGGATGCCGGCCTCGACCGCCTCCGCGCTGCGGCGGTGGAGCGCCGCGAAGACCTCCACCTCGCCGGTGACGTCCAGGTAATGCACGCGGCGGGCGAGACACGCGTCGACCATCGGCCGCGCGGTGCGCACGAAGGGCCCCGCGCAGTGCAGCACCACCGCGATCCCGTCGAGGGCCTCCTCGAGGGCGCCGCGGTCGTCCAGGGAGGCGATCCGCGACTCCAGCCCGAGCCGCTCGCCGAGGGTGGCGACCGTCTCGCGGTCGCGGCCGGCGAGGACCGCCGAGAGCCCGCGCCGCGCCGCCTCCTCAGCGACCAGCATCCCCGTGTACCCGTTCGCGCCGTAGACCAGGAGCTTCGACTGTGGCATGGGGCGACGGTAGCACGAGGACAGAGCGATGCGTCGCTGCCCCACGCGGCCTTCGGGTCCGTTCGAGGCGTCCTCCTGGGCGCTGTGGTCGAGCCGCGCCCGGCATGCTTCGGGATCGAGCGGCTCCCCGAGCAGGTAGCCCTGGCCGACAGGTTCTGGAGCGGCGACTCAGTCACCCTTGCCGGAGTCCTGGATCTGGGCCTCGCTGCCGGCGTCCTCGACCCGGGCGGTCTGGCGGGTGCGGACGGTCTCGTCGATGGCTGCGGCGAGCCGGGAGTGGTCCCAGGCCGAGTTCACCCGCAGCACGTTCGACAGCAGGGCGACCAGGTACCGTTTCTGGGTCTGACCCGGAGCCGGACGCGCCGGATTCTCGACGATCGCAACCGAGTTCATGAGGTTCTCGGCGTTGCCCTTGTACTTGGCGCAGCGGTAGCCCTCCTCGGGCACGCAGCGGTAGAACGAGCCGCTCTTGAAGAACACCGCGGCCCCGGTGAGCTCCGGAGCGTAGACGTAGCGATAGCGCTTCTTGGTCATGTAGAGGTAGCGCTTCATCTCCAGGCTCGACCAGGCGTCGACCAGCCGGCCCTGCTCGAGCCGGAGCAGGATCTGCACCAGTCCCTTCGGAGTCGCGAACGACTTCACCCCAGGCACCTTGCGCTGACCGGCCTTGGTCCAGAAGGTGCCCTGCTGGAACCCGCTGAGATCCACCCCGGCCGCCGCCAACGGCTCGTTGATCACCTGCAGCGAGAGCCGGGTCAGCTCGCTCTTCGGGGTCTCCCTGAAGTAGCGGTGCTCCTCCTCCAGGGTGGGCGGGTAGCTCGAACCGTAGACGCGCAGCAGCATCGCCTCTTTCCACACCGTCGATCCCGCCGAGTTTGCCGAGGCCGAAATCATGTGGTCGACCCACTCGGCGAGGGTGAAGCGCTCGCCCGGGACGATGACCGAGAACCGGTTGCGGCCGGTCTCGGGGTCGAAGTGGGGAGTGGTGTGGGGATCACCCACCGCCCAGTCCTCTGCGACCACCACCCGCTCCTTCAGCACCTTCAGGCGGATCGCGGGGTCGGGGAACGCACGGCGCAGGCCGTCGAAGAGCGCCGCCATGCAGCCGATCTTGCCGACCGAACCGGGCAGCTGGGCGCGGTCCTCGCGAATGCCGGCCCAGACGATCACCTTCGGGTCGCTGAGGTCGATCACCGCCACCGCGTAGGACGGATCGCGTCGGGCGAAGAGACCGTCGAGAGCCCGCTGCAGCACCGGGTCCTTCTCAGCGCCGGCGAGATCCCAGGGCTCGTCACGGCCGGCCAGGGAGAGGGTGATCTCGTCCGACCCGAGCAGGGCGCCGGCCGGCAGCCTCGGGCCCCGTTCGGCCGCCTGGGCGTTTCGGTATCCCTCGAGCCTGCGGATACCGGTCCGCCCCTGCCCGTCGAGCGGGTAGGCCTGCGCCGTCGCTGCCGCGGCCGCGAGACTCGTTGCGAGCATGAGAGCGAATGCGCGCGCGGTCATGGCTGCGCCTCCGGTCGAAGCGGTCTTGCGTTCAGCTCGACCTGTGCACGGCTGCCACCCGAGGGGGGAATCAGGTCGGCGACCACGCGGTCGGCGAGTCGCTGGCCGCGCTCGACCAGCGGCCGGACCTGGAACAGTGTGATCTCGCCGGCGACGAAGCCGAGCTCGACGTCCCACGGCAGGGGCCGTCCGTCAGCGCCGCGGTGCGGCTCGAGGCGCGAGACGACCTCCGCCGCCATCCGTCGAACCGCTTCGATCTCGCCGGGCCCGAGCACCGCGCCCTGTGGGGCGGGCACCCACTCGACCCCACCGCCCGTGCGCAGCCGCCTGCGGTAGGGGGCCTTGGCCTCACCGACCAGCGTGACCGTGCCGTCGTCGCCGAGCACCAGCGTCTCGGCCGTGTCCCCGTCCACCGCGCCGCCAACCCCCCACGACACCGCCACCGTCACGCCGCTCGTCTGGCCGGCCAGGTTGGTCGTGACCAGCACGCCGGACTTGTCCGACGGCACGGCCCGCATGAGGAGCACCGAGGTGTAGACCTCCTCGGGGCGGGTGAGGACCGGGGCTCGCCAGGCCATCGCCCTCGCGGTGAACGGTGAGGCCCACACCCGTGCGATCCCGTCGCGCTGTGCCTTGGGGTCGACCACGTTCGGCAGTGTCTCGTTGAGACCGGCGCCGGTGAACTGCGGCAGATCCTCGACGTTGGTGTCGGAGCGGATGAACAGACCATAGCTGCCGGGCTCGCCGAAGGTCGTTGCCATCATCGGCTCGAGCTGGGCCCGGAGGGCCGCCGACAGCGGGACCGAGGCGACCGCTCGGCGCACCCGCTCGACCTCGGCGGAGAGGCTCGCCTGGTCGAGCTCTCCGGCCCGATGTGCGGCGAAGGCCCGGTCGAGCCATGCCTTCGGCGAGTCGGAACCGGTGGCCACATGGTCGGCGAAGACCCCGAACGGAAGTGCAATCGCCGGCGCCACTCGACCGGGGAAGGTGCGCGCCAGCTCTCCCAGGTTGGCCGCCTTGGGGCCAACCACGCGGCCCGCCATCCCGGCCTCGAGCTCGGCGAGCGGGATCGGGCGCCGTACCGTGAGGTCCGCCCGCGGCGGCTCGACCTTGGCGGAGGCGCCCGAGCGAGCATGATCCGACAGCAGGGCGAGCACGGTGTCCGGAACCTCGCTCAGGTCCTCGAGTACCACCGAGCCGTCCCCGGACACCGCGAGCAGGACCTCGCGACCGTCGTGCGGCGTGAGGTCCGCGGCCACCAGGGGGGACAGGGTGACGTTCGGGATCCCGAGGTTCCGGGCCAGCAGCTGGACGTGGGACAGGAGGTTGCCCTCGGCCAGGCTCAGGATGCCTGCGACCGGAGAGAGGTCGGACATGGTGTGCGGGAGCGCGACGATCTCGTCTCGACCGAGGGGGGCGTCCCGGTCGAGCTCGGCCGCGGTGACCACCCGGAGGCGTCCGCGAGCCACCCCGGGGTTGAGGCCCGCCAGACCTCCGCGTGACCGGCCGAAGACCCGGTGGCTGCGTCCCGTGGTGGCGTCGGCGTCGCCCGAGAGCACGGCGGTGACCTCGGCCAACGGGAGCAGAGGCGACCCTCGCAGGACCTCGTCGGGGAAGCGGTGGGCCTTCGGCTCGAGCGCACCCGCGGCGATGAGAGCCTCGGCGAAGGTGGAGCGGACCGTGGACAGGGCCCACGGTGCGGCGCGCCGCAGCTCGGCAATCGCAGTCGCCCAGTCATCTGCAGCGACGACCTGACCAGGGCCGAGACGGGCGAGCCCGGCCCCGGCGGCGTCGCGCTCCCGGGCCGAAAGCAGGCCGGCGCCGTACCCGCCGGCGAGGAGGTGGCGGGCGAGCTCGGCCAGCTCGAACCGGGTCGCATCCCCGTCTGCCGAGTTCGCGAACGCCTCCCTGACCAGCTCAGGTTCGAGCTCGAGAGAGACGTCGAGCAGGGTGAGGGCATGGGCCGGAGAGGCTGGGCTCGCGAGCAGGTCGCGGCAGCTCGTGAGCAGCTCGGCGAGACGGCGGACACGGTCCAGTGCCGGCGCACCCTCGAGGCCGTCGAGCAGCGGCAGCAGCTGCCGGCGCTGGGGATGGCGGGCGAGGCGCTTGCGGACCGCGGCCAGGCGATCTCTCGACCCTCCGTAGAGCGCGTCGAGGTCGGCGGCCAGCGCCTCGGCGGCGGCGAGCAGGCCGGTTTCGGCGCCCCGGGCCCGCGCCCGGTCGACCCACGCCCTGACCGCTGCGGCGTCGGTCGGCCCGGGGGTCGTGTGGATGCGAATCCGCAGCGGCTCGAAGCTGCGGTCGCTCTCGGCGATGACCTGTGATGCCGTGCGCACGGCCGCGGTGCGCTCGGTGCCGCCGTGGTGCGGGAGCCAGAGCGCGGCCTGACGGACGAGCAGGAAGCTCTCGGACGCCCACCGGCGTTCGCCGAGCAAGCCGAGGAGAATCTCCCGCCCGGCCTGCTCCTCGTCCTCGGCCTGGACACGGCCGCGGTAGCTCTTCGCCCGGCGCAGCACCCAGCCGTCGTCGACCTCGACCAGGTAGCGCTCCACCAGGAGCATCCGCAGGCGCTGGTTGCGGCGATCGGAATCGTAGAGCTCCTGCCAGGGTGTCGCCGCCAGGATCGTTCCGACCGGCCATCCGAGCGCGGCCAATCGCTCGCGGTCGGCCGAGTACTCGGCGTGCTGGCGCCCGCCGCCGTGCTCGCGGCAGGCGTACGGCTCGGGCGCCAAGATGGTCCCGTCGTTGCAGAACCAGCGCAGGCGGGAGTAGGGCCCACGCTCGGCGGCTTTCATGCGCGCCGCGATGGCCCGCGCCTCCGCCAGCACCTGCTCCGAGGGGGGATCGAGGGCGGGCGGCCCGGCCCCGAGCACGTCCGGGACCGTGACCACGGCCATCAGGAGTGCGGCGGCGCCGCGAGAGCACCTTCGGTGGAACATGGGTCACATTGTAGGGTGGTGGGGCTTGTGTTCGCCGGGGCCGGGGGTAGACTTCGCCTCCGTTGGTTCGGGAGCCGATGGCGCGGCGCGGCATGTCGCTGCCGGGAGGTGCCTCGATGCTCGTGCTTCCCCTCGCATGTGCCCTCACTCTCGCCTCGATGACGGCGCCGGCGGCCGTCTCGCCTGCGTCGCGGCTCGAGCTGCTCCCGTCTCCGGTGCCGGAGAGCTCGTGGCGGTCGCTCTACGACTCGGCCGACCAGGACCTGCAGCGCCAGCTCGAACGGGCTCTCAACAGCCGGCCGACCTGGCGCAAGCTGATCCGCACGAGGAAGATGGCCGTGGGAGTGGTCGACCTCACCGAGCTCGCAGCGCCCCGCTTCGCGCGGGTCAACGGCAGCACCATGATGTACGCGGCCAGCCTGCCCAAGATCGCGATCCTGCTCGCGGCCTACGAGGCCTTCGAGGAGGGCACCCTGGAGGAGACGCCGGAGGTTCACGACGACCTGGCGGCGATGATCCGGGTGTCCTCGAACGAGGCGGCCACCAGAGTCATCGACCGGATCGGGTTCGACGCCATCGAAAGGGTTCTCACCGACCCCCGGTACGAGCTCTACGATCCCGACCGGGGCGGCGGCCTGTGGGTGGGCAAGCGCTACGCCAAGATGGGTGAGCGGATCGGCGACCCGATCCTCAACATCTCCCACGCCGCGACCGTGACCCAGGTGTGCCGATTCTACTACCTGCTCGCTACGGGCCGCGTCATCAACCCGCAACGATCGCAGCAGATGCTGGCCGATCTCGCCGATCCCGGACTGCACCACAAGTTCGTCGGCGTGATCGAGCAACGGGCACCCGGGGCGAGGATCTACCGCAAGTCCGGGACCTGGAAGCAGTGGCACTCCGATTCGGTGCTGGTGTGGGGCGCCGAGTGGCGCCGGTATATCCTCGTGGCCATGGTCGAAAGCGAATCCGGCGACCGCATCCTGCGCGAGCTGGTGCCGATGGTCGAGGGCGTGCTGCATCCGGTCAAGGCGACTGCGACCCCGATCCGGCCGGTGATCGCGACCCCGGCCGCCATTCCGGAGGAGTAACGGCTGCAGCGCGGTCCGTGCGATCGCCGGTGGGGAGGGTATGAGCGCGTGGCTCGAGCCCTGTGAATCGCTCGACGAGCGGGAGGTCGAGCGGGGTCTGGGTCTGCTCACCCTCGACGGGGTGACGACCCAGGTGATGGGTGCGCTGACCGGGGGCGCGATCCTGGTCGCGTTCGCCCTCCACCTCGGCGCCTCCAACACGGTGATCGGGCTGCTCGCCGCGATCGGACCGCTCACCCAGCTCCTCCAGCTGCCCTCGATCCTGCTGGTCGAGCGACTCCGCCGTCGCAAGCTGGTGGTGGTTGCCGCGCTCGGCCTCGCCAGGACGTTCTGGCTGCTCCTCGCCGCTCTCGTCTGGCTGCGCTCCGGGGACGCCGGAGTTGCCCTGTTGCTGGTCTGCGTGGCCTGCTTCTTCGCCTTCTCCTCGCTCGGTGCGGCGGCGTTCAACTCGTGGAAGCGCGACCTGCTCCCCGACGCCAGCATGGGCCGGTTCCTCGCCCGCCGGCTGGCGTTCGCCACCGCCGCCGGCGCAGCGGTCACCCTGCTCGCCGGAGTCGTGGTCGACCGTGGAGCGGGCGTGCTCGGGGGTGAGCTCGCGGCCTTCTGCGTGCTCTTCGCTGCCGGCGGCGTGATCGGGATCGCCGGGGTCTTCTGCCTCGCCAGGATCCCCGAGCCGCGCATGGCCGAGCCCGGCGGGCAGTCGCTCCTGGCGGTCCTGACCGAGCCCCTGCGGGATGGCAACTTCAGGTCGCTGCTGGTATTCCTCGCGGCATGGAACGCCGCCGCGAGCTTTGCGGCGCCGTTCTTCTCGGTCTACATGCTGGTGCGGATCGGGCTGCCCCTGACCTGGGTGCTGGGCCTCTCGGTCGTCAGCCAGGTCGCCAACGTGTCGTTCTTTCCGATCTGGGGTCGGCTCGCCGACCGGCTGGGCAACCGGGCGGTGCTCGGGCTGTCGGGTACGTTCTTCATCGTCTCGACCGCGCTGTGGCCGTTCACGACCCTGCCCGAGCGCTACCTGCTGACGGTGCCGCTCCTGCTCGTCATCCACGTGCTCACCGGGATCTCGACCGCCGGTGTCACGCTGTGCGCGGGCGGCATCACCCTCAAGCTCGCTCCGCGCGGGAAGGCGACCGCGTTCCTGGCCACCAACGCCCTGACCAGCGGAGTCGCCGCCACGGTGGCTCCGGCCCTGGCCGGGGTGCTTGCGGACGCCGTCCACGGCGAGCGGCTCACCGCCCAGCTGACCTGGGTGTCGGGGGCGGCGGCCCGGACCCTCACGGCGATCGACATTCAGGGACTGGACTTCGTCTTCCTCACCGCCGTCCTGCTCGGGATCTACGCGCTCCACCGCCTGCTCGCGGTGCGAGAGGACGGGGTGGTCGAGGAGGACGAGGCGGTGGTGACGGAGTTCTACGGCGAGGTCCGCAAGGCCGTTCGCCACGTCGGCAACGTCGCCGGCCTGCGTCGGCTGACCCACTTCCCCTATGCGTTGCTGAGGCCTCGCAGGAGCCGAGACGATCCGGGTCGGGGCGACCCGTGAGCGGCCCGATCGCGGACGCCCGGGCGCCCCGGCTCAGGCGCTTCGCGAGCGGTTGGGGTTCTTGATCCGGTCCTCGGGCGACACGCCGTCGACCACCTCGATGGTCAGACCGTCGGAGAGGCCGGTGGTCACGTCGCGCCGCTCGAAGGCCTGCGGGCCCACCTCGACCTCGACGTACGGCTGGTCGCCGTCGAACTGGAGCCAGCTCTCCTGGATCGCGACCACGTCGTCGCGGCGGGCGAGCACGATGTCGGCGTTGGCGCTGTAGTTGGCACGGATGAAGGTGCCGTCCTCGAGCCTGAGCTCGGCGCGGATCTCGAACTGGATCGCGCCGTTCTCCTCGACGCCCTTGGGCGAGATGTACTCGAGCACCGCTTCGAAGCGTTCCTGCTCGATCGCTCCGATGGTCAGCAGCAGGGGCATTCCTTCGCGCAGCTTGCCGACCTCGGACTCGTCGACCGTGCCCTCGAAGACCATCTCCTCCATGTCGGCGACGGTCGCGATCGTGGTGCCGTCGTTGAAGGTGTTGGCCTCGATGACCGAGTCGCCGATCTCGACCGGCACCTCCAGGACCATTCCCGACGTCGTGGCCCGGACCAGAGTGTTGGTCGAGCTGGAGTCGACCGCTCGGCGTCGTGCCCCTTCGCGGATCACGGCGAGGTTGTCCTCGGCGGCCGCGACCTCCTGCTCGGCGTTCTTCAGCGCCAGGTCGTAGACCAGGAAATCGGACTCGGAGGTCAGGCCCTGGTCGAACAGGCGTCGATTGCGGTGATGCTCGTTGCGGGCGTTCTCGGCGCTGATCCGCGCCACCTCGAGCCGATTCTCCGCCGCGGCGAGGGCGCCGATGTCGGGCACGATCCGCACCCGCGCCACCAAGGCGCCCTTGGCGACCTGGGTCCCGGGCTCGACGAACAGCTCCTCGACGATTCCCGACACCTGAGGCTTGATCGCCACCTCCTGGCGGGGCACCACCGAGCCGGTGGCAACCGTCTTCTTGATGATGGTGGTCCGGACCGGCTGACCGGTCTCCCAGGCAATCGGCTTCTCCTGGGACTTGATCCACAGGAACCACAGAGTGCCGACGAAGCTGCCGAGCAGCACCAGGACGACGAGTCCGAGAACGAGCTTCTTGAGCATGGCGTGAGTCACTCCCGAGGCAGGCCGCCGGGGCCGGGGGCCGGACGGCGGCGATCGGTCGAAGTAGGACGCAAGATGACCATCGGTCAGTCCGCGTGAAGGGCGTTTACGGGGTTGACCTGGACCGCCCGCCAGGCGGGCAGCAGGCCGGCGAGAACACCGGAGAGTCCGAGCACGGCGAGGGCCGTCAGCGCGGTCGGGAAGTCGACGCCGGGGTTCTGGAACATGCCTGCGGGTTGAGCGGCGAGCAGGCCGTTGACCGCCTCGAGCACGGCGACGCCCGCCACCAGACCGGCGTAGCCCGCGGCCGCGGTCAAGATCACCGACTCGACGATGACCTGGGTCGTGATCGAGGCCGGCGTCGCCCCGATCGCGCGCCGGATGCCGATCTCCTTGGTCCGCTCGCGGACGATGATCAGCATGATGTTCGACACCCCGATGACCCCCGCGGCGAGGGTGCCGAGCCCGACGATCCAGACCAGGGCCTGAATGCCGCCGAACAGCCCCTGAATGCGGGCGTACTCCTCCTCCATGTTCCACGAGCCGAAGGCGCGGCGGTCGGTGGGGGCGACCCGGTGCCGGGCCTTGAGCATGGTCAGCACCTTCTCCTGAACCTGGGAGGCCGGGACGCCGTCCTGGGACGTGATCGCCAGCCAGCCGACCCGATCTCCGGAGTTGAACGCGCGCTGGAACGTGGTGAAGGGCACATAGACGGTCTGCACGTCGCGTTCGGCGCGCTCGCCGGACTGCACCGAGGCGAACACGCCGACCACCATGAAGTAGACACCGTTGATCTCGATCGACAGCCCGATGGGGTCCTCCCCGAGCTCGAACAGCACCTCCCGGACCCGGGTGCCGATGACCGCGACCTTGCGTCGTTGTTCGAGGTCGAGGCGGTTGAGGAAGCGGCCTTCGACCATCCGGATCGACTGGATCTCGCGGATCGCGGGCTCGTCGCCCATGACGTCGAAGCCACCGGAGCGCAGGCCCCGGGTGACGTTGGTGCCGCCCCGGAAGCCGCCGAGCTGGTTGCGGGGGGCGATCGTCCGGGCCTCGGGCACCAGCTCGCGGAGGGCGGCGACGTCGGCGTTGTCCATCGAGAAACGGCGACCCACCGGCAGGCCTCGAAACGGCTCGCTGGTGGCCCGGGTCCAGACGAAGAAGCTGTTGGTGGCGCCCCCGGCGAAGCCGGCCTCGACGCCGTTGGACAGGCCCGAGCCCGAGCCGAGCATCACGACCAGCATGAAGATCCCCCAGAACACGCCGAAGGCGGTGAGGGCGGTGCGGAGCTTGTTGCGGCTCAGCGAGACCCAGATCTCCTGCCAGTGGTCGAGGTCGAAGATGATCACGGCCTACTCCGTCCGCAGGGCCTCGATCGGCCGCACCCGGGCGGCGCGGCGCGCCGGGATCAGCCCGGCGAGCGCGCCCGCCGTCACCAGCAGGGCGGTTGCCCCGAGGGCGAGGCCGAGATCGACTCCGGGCTCGCGGAAGAACTCGCTCGAGGGCAGGTTGCCGGCGATCAGCTCGAGCAGGCCGATGCCCAGCACCAGCCCGATGTAACCCGAGGCCGCCGTGATCAGCACCGACTCCTGGAGCACCAGGGCGACGATCGAGGCCGGTGTGGCGCCGAGGGCCTTGCGGACGCCGATCTCCCGGGTCCGCTCGGTGACCGCGACCATCATGATGTTGGACACACCCACCACCCCGGCCAGGATGGTGCCGATGCCCACCACCCAGATGAACGCCCGGATGCCCGCGTTCAGCTGCACGAAACGCTGGAAGAACTCGGTGTTGTTGCGCACGAAGAGGGCGCGCTGGTCTTCGGGGTCGAAGGCGTGGCGCCGCGCCAGGGTCGCGCGGGTCTCGGTGGCCATCGACTGGGTCGCGGCGAGGGACGCGTCGCCGGTGGTGTAGATGATCTGGGCGACCCGGTTGGCGCCGCCGAAGACCCGCTGGGCGGTGGTGATCGGGAGGTAGATCATCTCCAGCTCGCTCTCGCTGCCGTCGTCTTCGAACACGCCCACCACCCGGAACAGAACGCCGTTGATCTTGATCCACCCACCGACCGCCGGCCGGTCCGCGAACAGGGCCTCGGCGACCAGGCGGCCGATCACGGCGACCTTGCGGTGCTCCTCGATGTCGAGCCGGTTGATGTAGCGGCCGTCGATGACGGTCGTCTTCTCCACCTCGCGGTGCCCGGGGTGTACGCAGCGGACCGAGAAGCTGCCGTACTCGCTGCCGCGGGAGACCACGATGCTGCCCGGGATGTAGAAGCGGGAGGTGATGTGCTCGACGCCTTCGATCCCGCGCTCGAGCTCCGAGTGGTCCTGGTTGGTGAGCTGGACCGAGCGGCCGGGCTGCAGCCCCTTGTAAGGGACGCTGGTCTCGCCGGTCGAGACCCAGATCGAGTTGATCGCGTCGTCCCGGAACTGGTAACGGATCCCGTTCTCCAGGCCGGTCCCCGATCCGAGCAGGATGACCAGCATGAAGATCCCCCACGCGACGCTGAAGCCGGTGAGCAAGGTCCGCAGCCGGTTGGCCCGGATCGTGGACAGGATCTCCTGCCAGATGTCGAGGTCGAACATGCGCCTACCCGGCCGCCGCCCTGGTCGGCGCGGCGTCGACGGGGGTGTCGCCGTCCACCACCCCGTCGGTGAGGTGGATGATGCGGTCGGTCATGTGGGCGATGTCGTGCTCGTGGGTGACGATCACGACCGTCGTCCCGTCCCGGTTGATCGAGCGCAGCACCTCCATGACCTCGTAGGACGTCGTCGAGTCGAGTGCGCCGGTCGGCTCGTCCGCCAGGATCACCTTGGGCTGGTTGATGAGCGCTCGGGCGATCGCCACGCGCTGCTGCTGACCTCCCGACATCTCGGACGGACGATGGTGGGCGCGGTCCGAGAGTCCGACCCGCTCGAGCATCTCCACCGCCCGGGCGTTGCGCTTGGTGCGTCGCACGCGGCGGTAGTAGAGCGGGAGCGCGACGTTCTCGGCAGCGGTCTTGAACGGGATCAGGTTGAAGGACTGGAAGACGAATCCGAGATGGCTGTTGCGCAGGTGCGCCGCACGGCGCTCGCCGAGCCGTTCGATCAGCTGTCCGTCGAGCCGGTACTCACCTTCGTCGGCCTCGTCGAGCAGCCCGAGGATGTTCATCAGGGTCGACTTTCCCGAGCCCGAGTGGCCCATGATCGAGACCATCTCTCCGGCCTCGACGTCGAGGTCGATGCCCTTGAGAACATGCACGCGGTTCGAGTTGCCGCCGTAGGATTTGTGGATCGCGCGAAGGTTCAACATGTCTCGAGTCCGTCAGGGGGAGTCGGGGCGAACGGTCAGCCCGTCCGGTTCAACCGATAAGAGGTCTCATTTCTTTCGACGAGATACGCCGGATCGCGGCTCGGGTTCATTCCGCTGCGGGTCGGCGCTACACTCGGACGATGAGCGAGACCATCTTCGACAAGATCCTGGCGGGAGAGATTCCCTGTCACCGGGTGTACGAGGACGAGCACGTGCTGGCCTTCCTCGACATCGGTCCGCTGAGCCCCGGTCACACGCTGGTGATCCCCAAGGAGCGCGCCGCCCACCTCCACGAGCTCAGCGAGGCCTCAGCCGCGGCGGTCGGCCGGGTGCTGCCGCGGATCGCCCGGGCGGTGATGCGGGCGACCGGCGCGAAGGCCTACAACCTGCTTCAGAACAACGGCAGGGAGGCCCACCAGGTGGTCATGCACGTGCACTTTCACATCATTCCCAGGCGGGGGGGCGACGGCCTCGGGATCGGCTGGAACCCGGGCTCACTCTCGGCGGCCGACGCCGAACGCCTGCTCGAGACCATGCGCGCCTCGCTGGCCGACGAGGCCTGAACGGCAGCGGTTCGGCGTCGATCTGGCCTCTTCCGTCAACCCGGCGAGGCGCTGGGACGCGATGCGGAATGGGCACGCTGCGGCCCGGGTTGCCGAGGGCGTGCCCGTGCTCGACAGGGAGGTTTGGAATGTCCCGTCTCGCGACCGTTGTGATCGCAGCGCTCGTGCTCGCCGTTTCGGCGGCGTGCTCGACGACCCAGTCCGCCTCGACCCAGTTGTCGGACGCAGCCATCACCAACAACGTCAAGGCCAAGCTGGTCGCCGACCCGGAGATCAACCCGTTCCAGATCGACGTCGACACCGACGACGGGATCGTCCGGTTGAGCGGGGTCGTCCACCGGGACGACCAGCGGACCGAGGCCGAGAAGCTCGCCCGTCAGGCCAAGGGCGTGCGCGACGTGATCAACGACCTCACGGTCGGTGACAAGAACTTCGAGGAGGGGGCGAGCGACTCCTGGATCGGCTCGAAGGTGAAGGCGAAGCTGATCTCGGACCCCGAGGTCAACGGCTTCAACATCGACGTCGACGTCGAGCTCGGGGTGGTCACCCTCTCGGGTACCGTCAAGAGCCCGGGTCAGCGGGTCGAGGCCGAAAAGCTCGCCCGCAACACCAAGGGAGTGCGCGAGGTCCGCAACCTCATCAAGGTCAAGGGCGAGTGACCGCTCAGCCGTCGAGGTGCGGCCGGTCGACCGCGCCGGCCTGGGTGGTGCGGGCCGGGTAGCTGCCGAGCACCCGCAGGTAGGGGCAGATGCGGCGCAGGGCGGCCACCGCGCGGGTCGCCGGCTCAGACGAGAGCGCGCCCTCGAAGTCGAGGTAGAAAAGGTACTCCCAGGGTCGCCGGGGAACCGGCCGTGACTCCAGCTTGGTCAGGTTGAGGCCGTGCTCGGTGAGCAGGTCGAGGCAGTGGGCGAGAGCGCCGTGGCGGTGGGGTGTGACCAGCACGAGCGAGGTCTTGGCCGGGATCCTGGGGTCGAGCTCGAGCGGGAGCGCCGAGATGACCACGAACCGGGTCCAGTTCTCGGACTGGTCGGCGATGTCGCGGGCGAGCACGACCAACCGGTGGATGTCCGCCGCCTCGTCGCTGGCGATCGCGGCCTGGCTCGGATCGCCTGCCTCGGCCACCAGCTGGGCCGCAGCCGCCGTGTCCTCGGCCGCCACCATCTCGACGCCGTGCAGGCCGGACAGGTAGCGTCCGCACTGGGCCAGCGCCTGGGGGTGGGACAGCACCCGGCGGAGGCGCTCGGGTTGTGCCTCCGGGAGCCCGAGCAGGCAGTGGCGGACGTGCAGGATCTCCTCGCCCACGATCGACAGCTCGGTGCGCCGGAGCAGCTCATAGGTCTGATTGATCGAGCCCGCGGTGGTGTTCTCGATCGGGAGGAATGCGTAGCCGGACTCGCCCCTCTCGGCGGTTGCGAGCGCCTCCTCGAACGAACCGTACCCGGTCATCTCCATGTCGGCCGAGCGCTCCGCGAAGTACTTTCGCGCCGCGATGTGGCTGTAGGATCCGGGCGTGCCCTGGTAGGCGACCCGGCTCGCCGCGGCCGCAGCGCGCTCGACCCGGGCCCGATCCAGCAGCGCCTCCTCCTGGGCCTTGAGCGACATCGCGATCACTTCGCGAAAGATCTCCTGGGTCCTGAAAGGATCGATTCCGTGCTCCCGGGCGAGCTCCTCGATCCGGGCCAGCAGCCGCGCTTCGCGGTCGTGATCACGGAGGAACGGCAGGCCTGCGGCCTTCAGACGGGAGATCTCGGCCACCGTGGCCAGGCGCTCCGCCAGACCCTCCACCAGGCGGAGGTCGATCGCGTCGAGACGGGCACGGAGGTCGTCGAGAGCTGCCATGGCTGTGGATTCTATCCCGGCCCGACGGCCGGAGGCTCGGCGCGAGACCGCGGCCTGCGGCGGCGTCACGGCCTCATTGTCCCGCTCGCCGGTGCGAGTCCGCACCACCAGCCCGACCGGGAGCACGAAGACCTTGCCGCCGCCGACCTCGCCGGTGCGGGCCGCATGACAGATGGCACGCACCGTCGGCTCCACGAAGTGGTCCGAGACCCCGATCTCGAGCTCGTGATCACGGTGCCATCCGCGGGTACGCGCGTGTTGTGGGCTGCGGGTGGCGGCTCGCGCCGGGGATCGGGCGACGGCCCGGGAGGATCTCGACTACGGCTGCCCGGGCGGGTCGAGCTCGGCCACGAGGTCGCGGATCGAGGTTTCCCCCAAGCACCCGTCGGCCGCCGACCGGATCCGGACCAGCAGGCTCTCGATCGTCGACTCGACGGTGCCGTCTGCGCGCGGCGGCGGGCTGTTGCCGTCGAAAGCCGCCGCGACCACGTCGGCGACGCGCACCCGATCCAGCGGTCCCGCCGGCACGATGCCGTCGTTGGCCTCGTCGGGGGAGCTCGCGATGGTCACCAGGCCGACCGCGGCAAGACGGCGGACGTGGGCCTCGATCCACTCGAGCGGCACCAGGAAGCGGTCGGCGAGCTGGTCGAAGGTCGGGGGCCGCGCGCCGCGCTCCCAGTGCTCGGCCACGAGCAGGAAGATCTGAAGCGCCAGCGCGACCCGGTCGCGGGGCGGCGGGTCCTCGACCGCGCGGTAGCGCGCGAAGACCGCGAAGTGCTGGTGGGTGTAGGCGATCTCCAGGCCCAGCAAGACCACGATCCACGACAGGTACAGCCAGACCAGGAAGATCGGCACCGCCGCCAGCGAGCCGTAGATGGTCGAGGTCTGCACCGACTGGCCGATGGTGGAGGCGAAGACGTTCTTGGCCAGCTCCCAGAGCACCGCCGCCACCGCGGCCCCGCTGACGGCCGAGGCGAGACGGACGCGACCGAACGGGATGATCAGGTACATCAGGAGCAGCGCCGTGAAGGTCAGCCCGAGCGGAAGCAGCGAGGAGCCGATACGACCGATGAAGTCCATCTCCGGTCTCGAGCCGGTCAGCAGGGCGGTCTTGATCCGGGCCGAGATCGACAGACTGGCGCCGAGAAAGACCGATCCGAAGACCAGCACCGAGGTGTAGGCGGTCAGCTTCGACACCAGGCTGCGGCGGCGGGAGACGTGCCAGATCTCGTTGAAGTTCGACTCGATGTTGTCGAGCAGCAGGATCGAGGCGACGATCAGGAAGGCGAAGCCGAGCTGGCCGAGGCTGCGGGTGTTGGAGGCGAAGCGCTCGAGGTAGAGGAGGATCTCCTCCTGGCGCGCGGGGATGAGCTGGGTGAGCAGGACCTCCCTCAGGCGGGCCTCGATCTCCTCGAACGCGCCGAAGGCGACGAAGAGCGCGAACAGCACCGCGATCAGCGGCACCGAGGCCAACAGGGACGAGTAGGCGAGACCCGAGGCGCGGATGATGAGCTTGTCGTGGGCGGCCTGGTCGAGCACCGCGGTCACGAAGAGAGCGGGCCGCAGGAGGATGCGCTTCCAGCGCGGCAGCACGGTCGGATCGACGCGCCGGAGAGAGTCGGCGAGCGTCACGGGCGGCTCTGCCCCGTCATCCGGGGCCTCCACCCGACCTGGCGAGGCATCACCTCTCTCATCCGCCTGCGCACCCGATCATCGTAACCCGATTCGAGATTGCCAGGGAGGCTCTCAGCCGGCTCCGAGATCGGCGAGGATCGCCTCTCGAACCGCGTTCAGTCGGTCGTACCCCGAGGGGTACTCGAGGCGGCGGACGGGCACCGTGGCGGCGAGCCGACCAAGTGTCTCGATCCGCTGCGAGACCAGATCGTGGTGGTCCGCGATCAGGTCGGCGACGAAGGAGTGACGCACCAGCTCGATCACCGCCTCGGCGGGTGGGGCGGGCCGGACGCGGGTCGAGGACGGCCCGAGGTCCGTCCGCTGCGGGAGGTAGATGCGGGAGAGCGGCCGCGGCCTGCCATCGAAGCGGCCGAAGCCGCCCGACCCAACGGAGATGCGTCGTTTCTCGAGCTCGGGGTGCACCCGCGGCAGCCCGGAGGCCGTGCCCACGAAGCGCGTCGCCTCACCGGGCCACATCCGCATCTGGGGGTAAGCCGAGCGGGCGCAGGGTGTGCCCAGCTCGAGCTCGATCGGGAGGATGTCGTCGCTCAGCAGGGGATACCCCGCCTCGAGGAAGCTGGCCGCCAGGGAGGTCTTACCGCCCCGGTTCGAGGCCAGGAAGGCGACCGCTGCGCCGTCGATCACGACCGCCGAGGCGTGCAGCACCACGATGCCCCGGAGCTCGAGCCAGTAGGAGAGAACCTGGCCCAGGAGCAGGATCTCGAGCACCGAGGGGTCGACCGGACCGATCAGGCGGTAGCCGATCCGGTGGTCCCAGAACCGGAACTCCGCCGCACCCGGAAAGCGGAGCCCGGCGCGCGGCGCATCGCGTGGCGGGGCGTCGTCGTCGGGCA
This sequence comes from uncultured Acidobacteriota bacterium, assembly GCA_963714745.1. Lineage (GTDB taxonomy): Bacteria > Acidobacteriota > Thermoanaerobaculia > Thermoanaerobaculales > Sulfomarinibacteraceae > CAVQPK01. Next base: position 119,886 of record CAVQPK010000002.1, on the reverse strand, counting down.
CCACCCGCAGCGGTCGGCCGGCGCCGAGCGGCGGCGACAAGGGCGTCGCCAGCGGGACTCCGGTTGCGAGGTCGAGACCGAGGGCCGAACCGCGGACGACCGGGATGGGGTGGGCCTCAGCGGTCTCGAACATCGGCGGTCAGGCAGGTAGAGCGCACCAGCAGGTCCTGCTCGACGAGGGTCCCGACGAAGTCCTCGAGGTCGGCGCGGAGCCGGTGGGCCTCGACCTCGAACCGACCCTGGAGCGCTGCTGCTGCCCTTTCGGTGTCGCCGAAGCCGACCACTGCCGTGAACATCGCCGCGCCGGTGCCGTCCAGGGTGTAGACCCGGTCACGACCCGAGTGCCACAGCACGACCGTTTCTCCCTCCACCTTCCACAGCAGCTCGGGACCGACCTCAATCTCGGCCGACGGAGGTCCCAGCGGCCCGAGACCGAGGCGTGTGCGGTTGCCGAGGCAGGTGGCGGGGGAGGCCTGGCGCCAGGAGCTCTCCACTGACGCGGTGCGCTGGTTCCACAGCACGCGGTCGGGCTCCGACCAGGCGAAGGCGACCGGTTCGACCTCGCCGAGCCAGTAGCGGCGGTCACCCAGGCGATCGTGCCAGGCGGACCAATGCTCGGGACCGTTCGCTGGGGTCGGACGTGCATCGAGGTCGACCGCAGCGAGACACGCCAGCACGCGCGGCTCCTGGCTGCAAATCGAACGCCGGAGCTCCGGGTGCGAGGCGAGGTGTGCGAAGACAACCTCCCCTGCCGGGTGCGACTGCAGGAAACGCGCGAACCGGGCGCCGCTCAGGCTGCAGTCGTCGACCACGATGGTCAGCCGATCGGGTCCGGCCTCCCCCTCGAGCTGCTCCGTGTGGAGCCCGAGGGCATAGCTCAGCATGCCGAGCACGAACAGCCCGCCGCGCGGGATCGCGACGAATCGGGCCTCGGCGATCCGGCTTCCGAGATCGGCCGTGAGTCGATCGCCGAGCCGGCAGGTGAGCGACTCGGCCTTTCGATAGTCGATCAGCTCCATGCGCAGGGTCTGGATCAGCCGTCGCCGGATCGCGACGGGTCGCCGTCGGGGCTCGGAGGGCCCGGAGGACGGATCGGGGCGCCGCCCACCCCGCTGAATTGGAAGAAGCCGCCGTCATCCTGCGAGCCGGACGCGGTGCCGGTGAGGTCCGCGAGGGACCCGTAGTGGACGAGGCGAGGCGAGCGGTACAACCCTCTGGGAGAGCTGATGGCTTCGATGTTCGAGTTCATGGTCCGATCTCCTTGACATCCACCCGAGTTCCGGTAGCACCGGCCTGATCTGCGTACGCTCAGTCTATCATGTTAAAACTGATTCTTGGTCGCGATATTCTTTCAGCGAGCCACTGCTCGGCTGCCAGTGTGGCGAGAAACGCCATGTTCGGGACACGGGACCGGCCTTCGAACGAGTGAGCGAGCTCGTCGGTCAACGCCAGGTCGTCCACCACGCCGGCGCGTCCCAAGGCCGTGGCGCCGAGCCTCGATCGGGGATCCGGGCCGAGCTCGCGGCGAATAGATCCACGAATGTATGCTCCCCATCCGGCCTTGCCGCGGCGGGTGCGGACCGTCTCCGGCAGCAGGCCCTGCATCGACGCGCGGAGCAGCCACTTGGTTCCCGCAGCACCGGGGCGGGCCGAGAGCTCGATCGGCGCGGACAGGACCAGCTCGGCGAGCCTCCGGTCGAGCAGGGGCATCGCCAACTCGACCCCCTGGTGGGCGGCGCGGCGGTTCCAGAACTCGATCGGGTTGAGCTGCTGGGCGAGCCCGACGATGTGCTCGTACTGGCCTTGGCGGGCGGCCCGGCGGAACCTGACCGGGTAGCGTCGTCGTGAGCGCCGGGCGGCTGCGTCGCCCCGCGCGGTGAAGTCGGCCGTCAACCAGGGTGGAGTCTGCCAGGATCGCCACTGCCGGGCCCCGCGGTCGAGCCGGTTCGTGAGCCAGCGGGGCGCGATCGGCCGCACCAGGTGGTGGCCGACGGCGCGCCGCCACGAGGCGCCGTCGGCGCGCGTGGCGGCGATCCACGGGAGAGCCCGCCACCAGGCGCCGGAGCGGGCATGGTCCACCGGCTGCCAAATCGCGGCGTCGAACAGGCTGTCGCCGCCGAATCCGTTCAGCAGTACGCGGCAGCCGGACTCACGTGCGGTGGCGACGACGGCGTCGCCGAGGCTGTCGTGGAACATGGCTGGACCGTCGACCAGCGGCGCCCGATCGAAGGTGTCACGGACGATCGAGTGGCGTTCGGCGTCGATCTCGCGAAGGACGAGACCGCAGTGATCGGCCGTCGCCCGGGCGTACTCGCGCTCGTCGCACGAGGGAAGCGTCGGAAAGACCACGGTGACACCGACCGGACGGCACGGAGCTTGCCCCGATGTCGCCAGGTGCTCGGCCGCTGCCGCGATCGACGACGAGTCGAGGCCGCCGCTGAGCTGAATGGCGGCGCCGTCGACGCCCCGCAGACGGGCCCGGGTGCTGTCCAGGAGAAGGGCGCGAAAAGCCTCGACCCACTCACCGGCGGTCGCCGGACCCTCGTGGCCCACCGTCTCGGGGTTCCAGTGACGCCGAGACCGCACACCTTCGCGTCCGATGAGCATGCAGTGACCCGGCAGCAGTCGCCGCACGGCTGCGTAGGCGGTCCTCGGGCTGGGCACGAAGTTCAGCGTCAGGAAGTCGGACAGTGCGAAGCCGTCGAGCTCACGGTCGACCTCCTGATCGGTGAGGATCTGGGCCACGTCGGAGGCGAAACGCACGGTCGTACCGTCAGAGGTGAAGAAGAGCGGTCGCGCGCCGACCGCGTCGCGGGCGAGGAAGAGCGTCCGCTCAGACGCATCCCACACCGCGAACGCAAAATCGCCGGCGATCCGCTCGGGACACCCCTCGCCCCAGCGGGAGTACGCGCCGAGAATGAGATCGGCGTCGGTCGGGGCGGCGATCTGGAGGTGCGCGGTGCCGTGAAGTGCGGCCAGGAGCTCGCTCCGATTGTCGACCCGGGCGTCGGCCGTGAGCAGCAGGCGCCCATCACGGCTCGTCAGCGGCTGGCGTTCCCGCTTCGACTCGACGGTGAGGTTGAGGGCCAGGTGAGTGAACGCGGTGGAGCCGTCGACCCGCATGCGGATGCCGTCCGGTCCCCGGAACGCCGACGCATCGGCCATGCGCCGGACCAGCTCCCGGTCGGCCGGCCGGCCGTCGAAGTGCACCACACCGCAGATACCACTCATCTTCGTCCCGGAGCCTCCGTCGAGAACCGCGCCGAAAGGAGGCTGCGGGCCCGGGACGTCCCCGGGCCCGCAGCCGGTTCAGGTTGTCGTGATCCCGTTCAGTTCAACGGGCAGCCGCACTCGTTCTGGTTGCGGAGAAGGTTCTTGTAGTGGTTGAAGTTACCGCTCGTGTAGGCCGACTGCACCATGGTGAGGATCTCGGCCTCGGTGTAGAGGTAGTTCACGTTCGGGTTGGCCGCGTTGAGCAGCGCCGCGGTGGCGTGGCGGCCGAGGGCCTTGTGCTGGCCGCCGCCCTGCCACAGCGCCTGCAGCAGCGACTTCGTGATGTTGGCGTTGTTCGGGTCGTACTGCGCGATGCTCATGGTGGTGGCGTAGTCCGCAGTCGGCTGGTAGCCGACCCAGCTGTCGAGGTGATGGTTCTGCTTCCAGTAGCCGGGGGTGCAGCCCTGGTTCGGCCGCGGGGCCGGCGGCAGCGGGGGCTCGTTCTCGGCGCAGAACACGATCTTGGCGACCGCGCCGCTGCCCGAGAGCTGAATGGTGAGCTCGCTGACTCCGGTCGCGTTGAGCTCGACCACCTGGAAGCTGTTGTTGCCGAGCGGCTGGGAGCTCGCCTGGGCGACCATGGTGCCGCCGGCGTCGAAGGCCGTGATGGTCGCGGTCTCCGAGGCGTCGAGGTCGACCAGGTGGATCGCGTCGACCCGCACCGGCAGGTCGAAGGTCGCGGTGATCACGCCGCCTCCGGCGTTGTCGTCGGGATCGCCCGAGTCGCCGTCCTCGGAGATGATCAGCAGGTTGCCGAGCGAGAGGTAGTTCGCTCCCGGCTGCCCGGCGCGGCCGCCGTTACCCACTCCGGGGCCGCCGAAGTCCTGGTTCGGCGTTCCGAGGTCGGGGTCGCCCCCGGTGGGAGCCGAGCTGTCGAAGATCATCAGCGGGCGGCTGCCGGGGTTATTGGTCGAGAAGTGGACCCCGAGAGCGGCCCACTGCTCGGCGATCACCGTGCCCTTGGCCAGCAACCCGCCCGCATCGTCGGTGTCGAAGTCGATCGAGGGCAGGCACTCGGAGACCGGCGGGATGTAGCCGAAGTCGAAGTCGAGGTTGTTGGTGTCGACCACCGGGCGGGTCTGGGTCTCACCGCCGGTGGTGGAGACCAGGCCCTCGAGGGCGCCGCCGGCCGAGAAGTTCGAGGCGTCGACCAGGACCTCGTGAAGGCCGGCCTCGACCGGGATGAAGTAGTTCCCGTTGGAGTCCGTGGTCGCGGTCGCGACCGGGAACCCGAAGTCGTTGATGTGGGTGAGCGTGACACCCGGAATGCCGGGCTCGCCATTGTCCTGGACGCCGTTGCCGTTGCTGTCGAGCCAGACGGTGTCGCCGATGAGATAGGGCCGGAGCGGCTCGCACGGCTCGCCGTTCTCGGTGACGCACAGCAGGGGCACCGGGAAACGCAGCGCATTGAGGTTGGACAGGTCGACGCCGAAGGTGTCGAGCAGGTAGCGGCCGACTCCGGACGGCAGGCCGGCTGCGACGACGTCTTCATCACCGTCTGCCTGGGTCACGATCCGGAAGCGCTCCCACTCACGGTTTCCCGACGGGTTGTCGTTGGGGAAGACCTGCCCGTCGCTGGTGACGAGCTCGTAGCGGATGGCCGGCGAGCGCAGGAAGACTCCGGCCTCGCGGTTGTCCGCCGGACATCCGGTGGCCGAGCTGACGGTGTCACAGGGGGACCCGCTCGCGACGCCCTCGGCAACCGCCTGGCCGCCTGCGGCGAAGGCCGGAATACCGCTCGAGTTGGGGTCGTCGGTGTCGAGGTCGATGTCGCCCACGCTGCCGCGGTCGAAGTCGCCGTCCCACATCTCGAACTCGCTGAAGCCCTCGTCGACGTCGAGGTAGAACTGCCAGTTGCCGTCGTAGGTCGTGGTCGTCAGGTCGCCGGATCCGGCGTTGGGGTAGAGGATGTAGCCCTCCTCGGGCCCGAACAGCGGCGCGGTGTAGCTGACGGACTGCGGAAGCAGGCTGACGATCCCGGTCGAGCGGACCTTGAAGTTGCTCCACACGCCGGTCGCAGCCGGCTGGTCGAGGTCCTCGCCCGCGATTCGCAGCACGTAGAAGTAGTTCCCCGACGGCACCTGGGCACTCGCGTCAGGGTTCACGGTCACGTCGTACCAGCCGTTGTCGGTCATCGACGATCCCATCCCCGACCAGACCAGGGTGTCGCCCACGCCGTCGGCGTCGGGGTCGGTGAAGAGCTCGAAGGTCAGGTCGCCTTCGGGGGGCGCGATGCGCGGCAGATCCCAGGTGCCGCCGGTCTCGCCGTCGAAGAAACCGATCTCGAACGAGGCCGTCCCGTTGGCCGCCGCGATCCGGAACAACCGCTGGCCGCCAACCACGGTCGCGAGGCCGCTGCCGGCCAAGGAGAACATCCGGCCGTCGGTCTCGCTGCAGGTCGGCAGACAGCTGTATCCGCCGACCGCGGGCGCCGCGGCGAGAAAGCGGGAGGGCTCGGCCGGGGCGAGACGTACTGCGCCGCGCAGCAGGTTGACGGACCGTGACTGGTCGACCGAATCGACCCACTGGCCGACCATGCGGTCGACGTACGCGTCGACCGGCTCGTCGCGGATCAGCGCCTGCTGCGCGCTGGCCGGGAGGATCGCGGCGAGTGCCGCGACCGCAGTGATCAGAATGAGGACTCGTGAGCGCATCATGTTCTCCTTGTCGTGTCGTGGACGGCCGCTGGGCCAGCCACTGGACTACTCGGTGGCCGTGGATGGTGGATTGCAGCCGGCTCGGCTCTGGACCGGGCCGGGAACCGCGTCATGCTCGGATTTCAGGGCGCAGAGGACCTCGGCTGAGAGCGCTTCCGGGGTGCCGAAGTAACGCTCTTCGCCGGTCTTCAGGTTGCGGAGGTATCCGCGATACTGGTCGCTCTCGGACGGTATCCCCGGCTCTCGCCACAGACGCAGGAGGAAGCGCGAGCTTCCCCGGGCCCGGTCGGCCGAGGCAGCCGACGGCGTCACCGGGCCGACTCGGGATGCTGGGCGGTCGTCGGAGAGTGGATCCACGTTTCCTGCTTCCTGCCCGCTCGCGAGGTCCGCGACGACGAGCTTGTTGAAAAACAGACTCATCATCGGTATTCTCCGTCAGGAAAACGTCAGCGATATTCGGGAGCCATGCACACAACGGAAATCTGCCCCGCGGTGAAGGTCTGCTCGAACCTCTTTCCGTCCCTGTGCCGGGTCGCGCGGCCGTGCTCTTCTGGCCCGAGAGGCTGATCGGTGGCCCGTCTCGAGATCCGGTTGCTCGGCGGATTTGACGTACGGCGCGACGGGGTCGAGGTGCGGGGTTTCGAGTCGCGCAACGGGCGTGCGCTGCTGGCCTACCTGGCGCTGCTCGGCCCCGCGGGCGAAACCACCCGCGATCGTGTGTCCGCGCTGCTGTGGCCGGACGAGGCGGAAAGCGCCGGGCGCCAGAACCTCCGCCAGGCGCTCTACAACCTCCGCCGGACCCTGGGCGACGGTGAGCTCCCGGCCGAGCGCCGGCTGATCGACGCCGGGCGGGGCGTTGTGAGGCTCAACCCCGAGGCGGACTGCTGGCTCGACGTGGTCGACCTCCGCCGCGCGGTCGCCGGCGGTTTGAACAACGGAGACTGTCGTGACCCCCGCCTTCTCGACGAGGCGGTTCGGCTCTACCGGGGGCCCCTGCTCGAAGGCCTCTACGTCGACTCGAGCCCTGAGTTCGAGACCTGGCTTCTGCTCGAGCAGGAACGGCTGCGGGACACGGTCCTCGAGGTGCTCAGATCGCTCGTCATGTTTCACGCTGGTCGACGAGAACATGTCGAGGCGGTGCGCCACGCGCGCCATTGGGTGAGCCTCGACCCGCTTTCGGAGGAAGCCCATCGGACGCTGATGGAGCTGTATGCGGCCGGCGGTCAGAGAAGTCGGGCCCTGGCCCAGTACGAGCGCCTCAAGCATCTCATGAGTCTCGAGATGGGGTTGGCGCCGGTGTCAGAGACCACCGCCCTGTACGAGCGGATCCTGACCGAGGAGTTCCAGCTCGAGCGCGGGGAGGGCCCGCTCGAGGCGTCCGGGCCCGCCGTGCCGCTGGTCGGCCGCCGGGCCAGCTACTCTCGTCTGCGCGCCTGCTGGGAGGGCGCGCTCGCCGGCCGGTCACGGCTCACCCTGGTGACCGGGCCCGAAGGAATCGGCAAGACCAGACTGATCAAGTCGTTCATCCATGACGCCAACGCCGAGTCGTCGGGCACGGTGGTGCTCGCGCGAAGTCGCATGGGCGAGCTCCCGTCTCCCTACGAGGTCATCGCCGACCTCGTGCGAAGCCTGATGGAGTGTCAGGCACACGCGGGTCAGGCGATCGATCGCATGGCCTCGGAGGGACGCTTCCCGGCTCTCATCCAGATCGCTCCGGCGTCGTTCCACGAAGCACCGCTCGATCGGGATGGTCGGTCGACGACGCGCGGCGAGGTGGCGCGCGAGCTGGCCGAGCTGCTCTCGGAGGCGGAGTCCGAGCTGGGGGAGTCGGCCCAGTGCGGCCTGACCGTTTTTGTCGACGACCTCCAGTGGGCGGACGCGGCGAGCCTCGATGTGCTGTGCCGCACGGTGAGGCACCTGGAGGGGCGGAGCGTATGGATCACCGCCGGGGCGCGCCCTGACCTGGTAGCCGGGCAGGGGCCCGTTGCTGAGGCGATCGCCGACGGCAGGGTCGATCTCATCGAGCTCGGCCCGCTCGACCGGAAGGCGCTCGGACAGCTGGCGGAGGCCCTGGTGGGCCCGGGAGAAGGTGACCGGTTGGCCGAGTTTCTCGCACGTCGCTCCGGAGGAACTCCCCTTGCGGTGACCGAGTGGGTGAACCTGCTCCGCGATCTCGAGATCCTGGTTCCGGGCCCAACAGGTGTCTGGGCGATTCAGGGCTCGCTGGACGACGCCGGGCTGAGCGAGGACGTTGATCTTCGCGAGCTGGTACGCCACCGGGTCGCGCGACTTCCGGCATCGGCCCGGCGCGTCCTCGTGCTGGCCGCAGTCCTCGGCCACGTGTTCGAGATCGGGACGCTCGGTGAGGCCGCCGACGAGCATCCGGCGGTGCTCGATGTTGCGCTCGGGCTGTTTCTCGACCGTTGGATCGCACGCCACTCGCCGCGCTGCTGGTTCGCCAGCCGGCGCGAGAGGGACGTCGTTCTCTGGCGCCGGGGCGTACGTTCGGGGAGGTTCGAGTTCACCCACAAGTTGATCCGCGGAGCGCTTTACGAGTCGGTGTCGGCAGCTCGTCTGCGCCGGATGCACCGCGACGTGTCGCGCGTGCTCGAACGCCATCGGGCCGAGCGGGATACCTGTGACGAGCACCTAGCGGAGCACCTGATTCTGGCCGGGGACGAAGCGGCGGCGCTGGAGCATCTGGAACGAGCCGTCGCCGAGGCCCTGCGCCTCGATGCCGCGGATGTCGCGCGGGTGCTCGCCGAGCGCGCGATCACGATCGCACGGCGCCAGGAGGAAGCCGCCGGCCACGACGACCAGCGCAACCGATGGCGGGCCCGGCGAACCCAGCTCGAGCGCGGGCCGAGCTTCTGGTGATGGTCGGCCCGGTCTGCAACCTTCTTTCCCTGGACTGCATCCCACCACCGTGGTGACCAGGTCTCACGGTGTGAGCGGACGCCTCGGCGCTCGCGGCTGGTGGCGCGCGGTCGCTGTCGTCGCGGCAGCTGTCACGGCCCTTGCCCTGGTGACTCTGGCGGTCGTCGCGCCGAGGGGGTCGTCGCCATCCGAGCCGGGAGCGGGTGACGGGCTGTCGCTGTCGGCGCTGTCGGCGATCGGGACCCTGCTCGGCGATCGTGAGACCCTGCGATCGCAGCGGACCGAGATCCGCCGATCACTCGAGCGTCGGTCCGACGAGCTTCCGCCGGGAGCCGCCGAGTCGGTCCTCGAGGGGCTCACCACCCTGGACGGCGCGCTCGAGAAGCTGACGGTCGCCTGGCGCGACGATCCGACCAACGTCGAAGTGGTGGTGGAGATCGCGCGCATGTGGCGCCTCCGGTCACGGCTCGTCGGGCGCGCCGAGACCCTGCTTCGTCGAGCTGCCGGCGACCGGGTCAGTGGGTAACTCGCCGCGCCGCGACCAGCAGCCCGACGCCCCACGGCGCGCCGTCGAACGCCCGGTCGAGCGAGAACGCCGCGCGTACCAGGCGTACCAGCCAGCGCCGGCGGCCGAGGCGGCCGACGGTCGTGAGCGCCGGGTCGTCGTCGACCCCGCCCGAGGTGCGCATCCGGCGGCGGTTGACCCGGCCGAGGAACAGGCCGTCGTAGAGCCGGAGCACGGGCCAGCCCCAGACCGTGACCCGGCCCTCGAAGCCGGTCCTCGCCAGCAGCCCCTCGAGCACGGGGCGGGTGTAGCGGCGCAGGTGGCCGGCCCACTCGTCCCAGTCCGACCACTGCTCCGGCCCGGCCGGTACGGTGGCGACCAGGGCGCCGCCGGCAACGAGTGTGCGAGCGAGCTCTGCAAGCGCCGCAGCGTCGTCGGGGATGTGCTCGAGGGTCTCCGCAGTGGTTGCGGAGTCGAAGCTGCCAGCGGCGAAGGGCAGCCGCGTCAGGTCGGCCACCACCGGCAGCACCGCGTGCGCGAGCGCCGCCTTGCTCGCGCGCCGGCGGACCACCGCCAGCGAGCGCAGCGAGAGGTCGGCGGCGATCACCGTGCGTCCCTCCCGGCCGAGTGCGATGGCGAGCGAGCCGACGCCGGCGGCGCTGTCGAGGTGGCGCCCGGGGCGCGGGGCCAGGCGCCCGAGCGCGCTGCGGATCCGGCCCTCACGGTGGGCGTGGCGGGGCCCGAAGAAGTCCGGGTCGGCGCCCCAGACCGCCTCGCCCATCAGCGGTTCAGGATGCGGCGGGCGACCTTCTTGACCGGCAGCACCCGGTCGAGCCGGTGCCCGAGCTGGACCAGCTGGTCGACCACCACGGCGCGGCCGGTGGTGTTCTTGTAGCACTCGCCGCAGCGGGGCATGGTGTTCCAGTCCTTGGCCTGGAACGCCTGCATCCGGCGGGCCACCTCGGGGGAGGCGAGGATCTCCTGCACCGACTGGGTGCGCAGGTCGCCGATCGCCTGGGCGCCGTCGTAGTCGTAGCAGCAGTGGGTCACCCGCCCGTCCGCGAGCACCACGAACCAGCGGAAGGGGTAGCCCTGAAAGCACCCGTAGTAGGCCTCGTGGAGCTCGGTGGCGTCGGAGGTGTCGAGGCCCTCGCAGGTCTTCTCGATCACCACCGCCTGGGGGTAGCGGTCGAGGTCGAAGAAACCGCGGAAGTCCTCCTCGGTCTCGTGCGCGGTCTGGAGGGTGATCATCTTCTGGATCTCGACCCGGATCTGGTGCCCCTTCGACAGCTCGAGGAAGGTCCGGATGTTGTCCACCACCTCCTCGAAGATCCCCCCCCGGCGCACGTGGGGGTAGACCCTCGGGTTGACCGTGTCGACGCAGAGCCGGATCCGGCCGAGCGAGGAGGAGAGCAGCTCGCGCCCGTACTCGGCGTCGAGGTTGATCGCATTGGTCGACACCGAGCATCCCGGGAACAGGTCGATGGCCTCCGCGAGCCGCGGGTAGAGCAGCGGCTCGCCCATCTCGTGCAGCCACTTGACGCGGATCCCGTTGGCGCGGAAGTCCTCGGCGATTTTCTCCACCAGCCACCACGCCATGTCGGCGTCGGGGCGGCCGAGCTTGCCCATCGGGCACATGCCGCAGCGCAGGTTGCAGCGGTTGGTGAGCTCGACCGCGACCTTCGCCGAGCCGATGTCGAGAACTGGTCTCATGGTGCCACCGTAGCACGACCCGTGACGGCAGGGTCACCGGGCTCGTGAGCACGCGCGAGGTTGCGGACGTTCCCGTGCCTCACGACAGCGCCTCGACGGTCCGCGAGACCAGACCGGGGCCCGCGAAGACCATGCCGGTGTAGAGCTGGACCAGTGTCGCCCCGGCGTCGACCCGGGCGAGCGCGTCGTCGGGAGTCATGATCCCGCCGACGCCGACGATCGGGATCCTGCCGCCGGTCCGGCGGTGGATCGTCGCGACCATCAGGTTCGCCCGCGCGCTGAGTGCGGCGCCGCTCAGCCCCCCCTCCTCGCCGGCGAGAGGAGACGCGAGGCCGCCGCGGTCCAGGGTCGTATTGGTGGCGATCACGCCGTCCATCGCGGTCGCCTCGAGTGCCTCAAGGGCGGCGTCGAGCTGGCTGTCGTCGAGGTCTGGAGCGAGCTTGACCAGCACCGGAACCCGGCGGCCGAGCCGCTCGGCGAGCTCGGTGCGACGTGAGGCGACCGCGCCCAGCAGCGCTTCGAGGAAACCGCGCTCCTGGAGCCGGCGCAGGCCCGGCGTGTTGGGGGAGCTGATGTTGACCGCCAGGTAGTCGGCCAGGGGTGCGAAGACGTCCATCAGCTCCTCGTAGTCGTGGGCGGCCTCCTCGAGCGGGGTGGTCTTCTGCTTGCCGATGTTGACCCCAAGCACCAGCGCGCCGCGCTCGCGACCGGTCAGCCGCCGGGCGACCCAGGCCGCGCCCCGGCCCGGAAAACCCATCCGGTTGATCAGTGACCGGTCCTCGACCAGCCGGAAGACCCGCGGCCGTGGGTTGCCGGGCTGAGGCTCCGGGGTCACGGTGCCGACCTCCACGTGGCCGAAGCCGAGGCAGGCGAGACCGCGCCAGGCCTCGCCGTCCTTGTCGTAGCCTGCGGCCAGCCCCACCGGGTTGGGGAAGGTGAGACCGAACGCCTCGACCGGGCGGGACCGTGCCGGCCGGAAGGCCGCCGAGACCGCGGCCCGCAGCGGGGCGCTGTCGCCGACCCGCCGCATCGCCCGGATCGAGAGTGCGTGGGCGCGCTCGGGATCAAGCCCGAACACCGCCGGACGCAGGAGGTCATAGAGCACGGCCGCCTCCGAGTCGCCGGTCAGGGTCGCACAGGGCCGGCGGCGGGTCAACGCCGCCGGCACGGCCGAGGCTAGGTCTTGCTCGGCCACCACCGGCGGTCGGCGGAGAGCTCCTCGAGCTCGGCCTCGGTGGCGAACTCGCTGACCTCCTCGTTGCCGCACATGGTGCAGACGGCCTCCACCAGGCGGTCGTTCTCCCACTCGAAGACGTAGACCGGGCTTTCGCACTCCAGGCAGATCAGGAAGTCGGGTGTCACCGCCCACCTCCGGCGACCATCATAGCCGTCGCGGGCAATACCACGGAGACACAGAGGGCACGGAAGAAGACGGAGATTCGCCAACCACCCATCGGAGCGGAGGAGCCCGTACACGAGACCGCCGAGGCGGTAGGCAGTGTCGACGACCACCTCCGGGATCTGGATGCCCCGTACCGACATCAGCGCGAGCGCGCCCTGCACCTCCTGCACCTCGGCGAAGGCCGACTCGAGATGCTGGCAGTGGTGTTGCCCAGAGTTCGCCCGCTGGCCTCCGGCTCGATGCTCGACGGCCAGTGGGATTCCCGGTGGGGATCTTTCGACTCGCTCGCCTCCGGCTCGCTCGCTCAAGATGACACGGAAGCGGAGGCACCTGCTCGCGTGCCGGGGAAGAGACCAGCTCGCGTGCCGACGACCGCGTTCGAGACGCCGGACACAAGCCGTCACCCTGAGCGGAGCGGCCCGTCAGGGCCGCGCAGTCGAAGGGTCGTGTGCCGGGCATGCTCGGCAGCTTGGAGGTGAGAGTCCTCTTCCCAGCCTGGTGGAGGCGAAGGGATAGCGAAGCGCAAGGGCGTCACCGCGAGGTGGGGTCTGAAGGAAGCGTGGAGCAAACGTGCGCGCCGAGGAACACGAACCGGATACGAGGCGTGAGCGCCGGACGAGTGGCCGATCCACCACGAAGTCCATATCCACCGAGAGAGCGCGGAGCGTAGATCCGGCGGACGGGCACGGAAGGCTGTCGAGCTTACCCCGGGAGGTCTGCAGCGTGTCGCGAGAGCGACTGAGGGGGTCGAGAGGCTCTCTGACCGCGCTGCAGAAGTCAGCAGAGGGCGTAGTACCCGGAGAGGGGAAGGCCCGAACGGTTGGGGGGCGAGTAGGAGGTGTGACTCATGGACGCCGAGCGGCAGAGGGACCGAAGCGGACATGGCGGAGCATCGACCGAGAGTCCAGTGCCGAGAGAGAGGGTCATGGAGGAGGTGGTGGAGCGGGAGAACATGAAGCGGGCGTTGCGACGAGTGAGGGGAAACCGGGGAGGGCCGGGGGTGGACGGGATGACCGTCGAGCAGCTTCCGGCCTACCTGCGCGAGCACTGGCCAGTGATTCGGGGTCAGCTGCTTGTGGGCAGCTACACACCACAGCCGGTGAAGAGGGTCGAGATACCGAAGCCCGGTGGAGGATTACGCAAGCTGGGCATACCGACGGTGCTCGACCGGCTGATCCAGCAGGCGGTGATGCAGGTGCTGCAGAAGCAATGGGACCCGACGTTTTCCGAGGCCAGCTTTGGGTTTCGGCCGGGGCGGTCGGCGCACCAGGCAGTGGTCTGGGCGCAGCGGCAAGTGGCGGAAGGCTCCACGTGGGTGGTGGATATTGACCTGGAGAAGTTCTTCGACCGGGTCAACCACGACGTGCTGATGAGCCGGGTGGCGAGGCGGGTGGGGGACACGCGATTGCTGCGGCTGGTCCGTTCGTATCTCCAAGCGGGAGTGATGGAGGGCGGGCTGGTCAGCCCGGCGAGGGAGGGGACGCCCCAGGGGGGTCCTCTTTCGCCCCTGTTGTCGAACCTGCTGTTGGACGAGTTGGACCGAGAACTGGAGCGGCGAGGGCACCGCTTTGCACGCTACGCAGACGACTGCAACATCTACGTAGCGAGCCGGAAGGCGGGGCAGCGGGTGATGAAGAGCATCACACGGTACCTCCACAAGAAGCTCCGGCTCAAGGTCAACGAGACCAAGAGCGCGGTCGCGAGAGCAGGGACGCGCCAGTTTCTGGGCTTCTGCTTCACAGCGCGCCGCCGACGGGTGTCCCCGAAGGCGCTGCGCCGATTCAAGCAGCGAGTGCGGGAGCTGACGCGACGGACGAAGAGCATGCGCATCGAGGACATGGCAAGGCGGCTGGCGAGGTACCTGCGGGGCTGGCTGGCGTACTTTGGCTTTGCCGAGAACCCGACGGAGTTCCACCACCTTGACGCATGGATCCGGAGACGCCTCCGGTGTGTGATGTGGAAGCAGTGGAAGCGCAGCACGACGCGCTACCGCAAACTCCGGCGGCTCGGCCTGGGCCATGCCCTCGCCTACATGACGGCGGGCAGCAACCGCGGCCCGTGGGCGATGAGCCGGAGCAAGGGCCTCCAGATCGCCATCCGAAACGCCTACTTCGACTCGCTCGGGCTGCCTCGTCTGGAGCCTGTCTCCGGGGCGTAACCAGCCGAACCGCCGTGTACGTGACCCGTACGCACGGTGGTGTGGGAGGAGGGGCGCCGTGAGGCGCCCCCCTATCCCGATTCCTCCGGCTCCGCAATCACCGTCACACCCTGGGGTCTGGCCTGTGCCCAGGGGAGGGGCCGTGCCGGAGTCGCCTCGGATTCGGGGGACCCACCATCGCGTCCATCCAGGCGACGGGCGGCCGGAAGCGCGCGGCGGGGTCGTGACTGGACCAGCGACGCAACCCGAAGTCGCCGCGAGCAGCCGAGCGAGCCGGTGGTCATCGCAGCGCGAGGACGACTGGGGGAGCAGGCTGATCGGGGTGAGTCACAAGCCCGAAAGGGCGCCGTATCCCGGACCGGCCGCGCGTCGCCTGCCAACCGACTCCGGACGCTCGCGCGCCCACGAGCGGACGGCGAGCCGGTTCGCTCACCGGCCAACCGGGTGGTGGGCACCGCCCGCGCTGTGCTTTCCGTGTTGCTGTGGCAGTGGCCGCCGGCCTCAGTCCACCCGGATTCCGAGCAGCCCGGCGAGCTCCTCGCGGGTGAGGCCGCGCAGCACGTCCCCGGTCGGGGCCACGACCGCCTCGAGCAGGTCGCGCTTGGAGCGGATCAGGGCGTCGATGTGCTCTTCGACCGTGCCCCGCGAGATCAGCTTGAAGACCTGCACGAAGCGGCGCTGGCCGATCCGGTGGACCCGGTCGGTGGCCTGGTCCTCCTTGGCGGGGTTCCACCAGCGGTCGTAGTGGATCACCACCGAGGCCCCGGTGAGGTCGATTCCGACCCCGCCCGCGAGCAGGCTGGCGAGCAGCACCCGCTCGTGCTGACCGGAGTTGAAGCGGCGCACCACCCGGCCGCGGTGACGGGTCTCCCCGGTCAGCATCAGGTGGCGGATCCGGCGGCCCTCGAGGTGCCGCGAGAGGATCTCCAGCATCGCCACGTACTGGGAGAAGACCACGATCTGGTGCTCGCCCGCGAGCGCTTCCTCGATCAGCTCGTCCAGCACCTCGAGCTTGGCAGAGCCGGCCGACCCGTCGCCCAGCAGCTCCGGGTGGTCGCAGATCTGCTTCAGGCGGGTCAGCGCCGCGAGGATGTGCATCACCGGAACGTCGACCTGGGGGTCCGCGAGGGCCGATGCGATCTCCGCGGTCTGACGTGCGTGCATCGCCCGGTAGAGGGCGGCCTGCTCGGGCAGCAGGCGGCAGTAGCGGAGGTCCTCGACCTTCTCCGGCAGGTCGGACAGAACCTGCTCCTTGAGCCGCCGCAGGGTCAGCACACCGACCCGCCGCCTGAGGCGGGCCAGCTGGGCCTGCGACGGGCTCCGGAAGGCGCGGCGGAAGTCCCGCTCCGAGCCGAGATAGCCCGGCAGCACCAGGTCGACCACCGACCACAGCTCGGTGAGCCGGTTCTCGAGCGGAGTTCCCGAGAGCGCGACACGGAACTCGGCCTGCACCCGGCGCGAGGCTCGGGCGCTCTTGGTGCGCGGGTTCTTGATCCGTTGCGCCTCGTCGAAAACGGCCACCTGCCAGGGGCCCTCGGTGAGCTCGTCCGCCGAGCGAATCAGGATGTCGTAGGTGGTCAGCACCAGCGCGCTGGCCTCGGCCGGGAGGTCGAGGGTGCGGTCGGAGCCGTGGAAGACGTGGGTCTCGAGGCCCGGGGCGTAGGTGGCCAGAAGGTGCGCCCAGTGCTCGAGCACGCCCCGCGGGCAGACCACGAGGAATCGGCTGTCGGGGTCGGCGTCACGAATCAGGCACAGCAGGCCCATCACCTGATGGGTCTTGCCGAGGCCCATGTCGTCGGCCAGCAGCACCCCGACCCTGGCCGACCAGCGACTCGCCAGAAAGGCGACGCCGTCTCGCTGGTAGGGCCGCAGCCGAGAGCGGAGGCCGGGTGGCTCGGGTACCTCCGCCGGCGCCTCTCCGGTCAGGACCGCGGCGAGGTGGGCCAGGGTCTGCTCGCCGGTGGTGACCGGAAGACCGGTCTCCGCCACCAGCCGGATGAAGGCCAGCCGATCCCCGAGCAGGCCGTGGGCAAGGCCCCGCTTGGGCCGCCGGAAGCCGGAGCGCTCGAAGACCGCGAGGTCCGGGGCGCGCAGGATGACGTCGTCGATGCGCACGAACCCGGTCTCCACCAGCTCGACGATCTGCGCCCAGCTGAGCTCGCGGCCGGCGGCGCTGAAGCGGGCGCGCAGCCGCAGCCGCCCCGAGCGGGTGGTCTCGATCTCGAGCGCGGTCGCCTTCGGCAGCACGGCGCGCCGAAACGAGGCCAGCACCCCCTGCGGCAGGTACCAGGAGTGCTGGAGCAGCTGCGGGTGGTCGAGGTTGAGGAAGCGCAGCGCATCGCGGCCGGCGAGGCGGTGCACCCCGCGGCGGAAGAAGGGGACCAGCGGGGTCGCCGGGTCGAGCACCCGGCACAGCCTGCCGTTGACCCGCGCCCAGCGGCCGTGGATCCGCGCCGCAGCGGCGTCGAGGTCCACCACCTCGCCGTCGGCGAGGCGGTAGCCGGGGGCGAGCGCGATCCCGCGGCTGTCCCAGGTCGCCACCAGCACCGGCTGGAGCCGGGCCTCGCTCAGCTCGAGGCCTTCGAGCTCACCCTCCAGCTTGAGACGCGCCATCGCCCGCAGCAGGGGCAGCACGCCCGGCAGCACCGAAGCCGAGAACACCACCTGCCGCTGGTCGCCCGAGGGCAGGGTCACCTGCACCTGGACCTCGCCCTCGACCAGCCGCGCCGGAGCGGTTCCCGAACGCTGGAGGGAGAGCTGCAGCTCGAGCGCCGCCTTGAGGTCGGCGCCCGACAGGTGGCTGAGGTCGACCCGGTCGGTGGCTGGCCGGCTCGGGGCCAGGAAAGGGTGGCGGGAGTTGCCCCGCCACAGGGTGCCGGGCCCCATGCGCTGCATCGTCGGCCGGATGTCGAGCCACTGGAGGAGGGTCGCGACCGCATGCGGACACGGCCCCGGGCGCTGGCCGCAGGCGCTGCAGCTCGAGCACGGCAGCGGCCCCTGGCGGTCCTGGCTGACGTTGACCGAGCACGCCGGGACCGTCAGCGCCGCCTCGAGCGCCTCGCCGGTCCACAGCACGCTCGCGACCCGACGTTCACGGTACAGCGCATACCCCCGCTCCGCAGTGGAACGGGGCACCTGGCCGAGCACGTCGCCGCGGCTGAGGCGGTCGAGGCGGAGACACGCCGCGGTGTTCTTGCCGCGGGTCCGGTCGCGAACCATAGCCTCTCATGGTACCAGGGCTGGGCTCGAGGAACGAGCGACGAGCGACCCTCGCGGACGGCCCCGGCTTGCGGGCAGCGGCCGGCGTGGGCTACCCTCACCCCCTGTGAACACGAACCTCACCCCGGATTCGCTTCGCGCGCTCGCCCGCGACTTCGAGCGGAACCACCGGCCGGGCAGGGTGCGGGGCCTGCTGGTGGCCGGCTCGGGTCTGAAGCTCGAGGTCCCCGGCTGGGCCCCGGCCGAGGTGCTGCCCCTCGACCAGGTGGTCCCGGTCACCCTCCACTCCCTGATCGGCCACGCCCACACCGTGACCCTGTGGCGGCGCGACGGCGAGACCCTGCTGGTCATGAACGGCCGCCTGCACCTCTACCAGGGCTACCGGCCCGAGGAGGTGGTCGCCCCGGTGCGGCTCGCGGCCCTGCTCGGCGCCGAAGTGATGCTCGCCACCAACGCCACCGGCGCCCTCGACCCGGCGATCGCCCCGGGACGCTGGTCGTGGTCCGGGACCACCTCAACCTCCTGGCTTCGAACCCGCTGGTCGGCGAGTGGGGCCGCGCCATGGGTCCGCAGTTTCCCGACATGAGCGAGGCCTACGACCCCGAGCTTCGCCACCTCGCCCTCGCCGCCGCCGCCGAGGCCGGCTTCGAGGTCGTCGAGGGCGTCTACGCGGCGGTGCTCGGGCCGTCGTTCGAGACCCCGGCCGAGGTTCACATGCTGCACCGGCTCGGTGCCTCGGTGGTCGGCATGTCCACCGTGCCCGAGGTGATCGCCGCCCGCCACATGGGCGTCAAGGTGCTCGACCATGTCGCTGGCCTCGAACCCGGCCGCCGGCCTGACGACCGTCCGTTGACCCACGAGGAGGTGCTCGAGGACGGCCGCGCGCCGCCGACCGCCTCGCCCGCCTGCTCGGGCTGCTCGTCGGACGTATCTTCGCGTGAGCGAGACCCGCGAGTTGCTGATTCATCGACGTCTTCCCGACCGGACCGATCCAGGCCAACTGCGTGCTGATCGGAGACCGGGCGGCCGGCGAGCTCGCGGTCGTCGACCCCGGCGACGAGGCGCCGCTGATCCTCGAGCGGCCCGAGCCATCGGGCTGCGCCGGTCGATGATCCTCCACACCCACGGGCACCTCGACCACGCCGGCGGCACCGCCGACCTGGCGCCGTTGCTCGGCCGGATGTATCGGTCGCGCTGCACCCGGACGAGGTCGAGCTCTACCGCAACCTGCCGACGCAGGGCCGCGACTTCGGCCTCGAGGTCGAGGCGCCGCCCGAGCCGAACCTCCCGCTCGCCCACGGGCAGACGATCGCGGTCGGCGGTCTCGAGCTCGAGGTGCGGCACACACCCGGTCATTCTCCCGGGGGCGTCTGCTTCGTGCTCCGCCGCGGCGACGAGACCCTGGTGATCGTCGGCGACGTGCTCTTCGCCGGCTCGATCGGGCGCACCGACCTGTGGGGCGGCTCGTTCCCGGTGCTCTAGCAGTCGATTCGCGAGCAGATCTACACGCTTCCTGAGGCGACCCGCGTGATCCCGGGCCACGGGCCCGAGACCACCGTCGGCCGCGAGAGGCGCAGCAACCCCTTCGTGCAGGGTGACGGCGACTGATTCACAACAAAGAACGACCGCGACCCGTCCGAGCGCGGGAAGGGCGGTCTCTCTCGTGAGGGCCGGGCGCTCCCTCGCTCTTCACTCCCGAGTCGTCACTCCCGCGGCGCGGGACCGGAGCACGGTCCGCAGGTGGAAGGCGACCATCCTGGTGGCGACCGCGAGCACGACCGCGAGCTCGCGGGCGAGACCGGGGAGCCAGCCGGGGCGGAAGCCGGCGGGACGCTTGCGCAGCGTGAGCACGTCGGCGAACAGGCGACGGTTGTTGACGCGGGCCGCCAGGTCGACCAGACATTTGAGGGAGACGTGGAGCTCACGAGGCCCGCCGGCCAGGGGACCGGGGGACTGCTCGACCACCAGGTCGTCGCGGTCGGAGTACGCGACCGCATGGACGACCACCGGCTCGCGGCCGGGGAGGTGGAAGCGCACCGCGCGCCGGTCGGGGCGGCCGTCGGCGAGCCGTTCGCGGGATGTGCACCCCGCGGCGAGGGCGAGCGCGTCGTGAAGATCGGCGGCGATCTCCTCGCGGCTCCGGTCGCCGCGCACCAGGCCGACCTTGGCGAGCAGCAGCAGGGGCTCGAACGCCTTGGAGACCGCATCGAGCACACCTTTGCCGCACGCGAAGCGGCGCGCCATGCCGTAGCGGATCGCGACCCCCGCGTGGAGGATCTGGAGACGGGTCGGCGGCATGCCATTCGGCGAAACCACCGCGCCGAAGTTGGTGTAGAGGTCCCAGTTGCGGCTCGCGATCAGGCCGCGCCGATCGTAGTCGGCGGCGAGCTCGGTGCCGGGGTAGGGGGTCATGACGAAGAAGGTGGTGCCCTGAAGCCGGGTGCCGTGGCCGAGGGACCAGTCGGGATACGCGAGCACGTCCTCCTCGGTTTCGCCCGAGTGGCCCACGATGAGAAACTTGGTGAGCTGCATGTTGGCTGCGGTCACCAGCTCGGCGGCCCTCGCCACGTGGGCCAGGTTGATGCCCTTCTGGAGGTCGCGGTGGGTGGCGCGGCTGGGGCTCTCGACCCCGATTCCGATCCGCACGAAGCCCGCCCGGCGCATGAGCGGCAGGATCGGCTCGGCGCGGAGGACGTCCTCGACCCGGGTTTCGACGATGAAGCGGAAGTGCCGCTCGAGCCCGGCGTCGAGGATCATCCGGCACAGCTGCTCGACCCGTCCGGGATCGGCGAGGAAGATCGAGTCCCAGAACTTGACGTACTTCCACGGGCCCGATCGCGGCGGAGGGATGGACTCCAACTCCGAGAACAGGCTCTCGACCTGACGTCCGCGCCACGCGCCGTTGACCAGGTGGTTGGCGCAGAAGGTGCATTTTCCGCGGCAGCCGCGGGAGGCGTAGATCGTGTCGGTGTGGTAGTCGAGCCCGGCGAGCCCGAACCGTGGCGGCCGGATCTCGCGCAGCGGCAGCGGCAGGGCGTCGAGGTCGTCGGCGGTCGCCCGGTCGGGGTTGTGGACCACCCGGTCGGTGTCGCGCCAGGAGATCCCGGCGATCCCCTCGGGCGAGCCCGTGCGCACCAGCTCGGACAGGGTCGTCTCACCCTGACCCCGGACCACCGCGTCGACGTGGGGCGAGGCGAGCGACTCGTCCGGCAGCGCCGAGGGGTGGTACCCGCCGAGCACGACAAAGGCCCCGTGCCGTTTGGCGATCTCGGCATACCCGAGGGCCGACCGCGCGCCGCAGGTGAAGGTGGAGATCCCCACCAGGTCGGGTCGGTGGCGACGCACGAAGCGCTCGAAGGTGGTGAACGGCTCGCGGTCGAGCGGCGACACCGGGATCGAGACCTGGTCGACCTGGCCGCGGATCACGGCGGCGAGGCCCGCCAGCTCGACCAGGTCCGCGACGTAGTACTCGTGGACCGGTTGGAGCTGCTGATGGGACTGGATCAGCGCGACTCGACGAAAGGCGCCCACCGGTGAAGGGTAGCGCAGATCGGGTCGGGCGGGGGAGGCGGCCGTCGACCGCGTGCTACGATTGTCGGAGCACAGCTCCTACAGGACCGCCCGGAGGGTCGCCCCGCTCGCCTCGCGGGGAGCAGGGACCGCCGGGTTTTCGGCCCCTGGACGCTGCGCCGGCCCCGCGTCGGCGCGCTATCGCCTGGATTGCAGAACGGAGGAGACCATGTCGGCTGCCCCACCACCCATCAACCCCGGATCCGAGGCCCCCGACCATGCCGGCGGCCGGAAGCCCTGGCTGCGCTGGGTGCTGATCGGCTGCGGCGGCGCCCTGGTGCTGCTGGTGGTGTTCGTGGTCGGGATTTTCATGGTCGTGAAGCAGGCGACGGCAGAGCCCGAGAAGGTGGTGCAGAGCTTCCTCTCCGAGGCCGCAGCCGGCAACCTCGAGGCCGCCCACGACTGCTTTTCGGCCCCGCTCAAGGACGCCCAACCGTTCGACCAGTTCGCCGCCACGGTGCGCGCGAACCGCAACTTCTTCGACGTGGTCGAGACCTCCTTCTCGGAGCGCTCCGTGGACATGAGCGGCGCGAAGTTCGCGGGCACCGTGAAGCTCGCCACGGGCACCGAGGTCCCGTGCTCGTTCAAGCTGGTCCGCGAGAACGACTCGTGGAAGCTGCTCGCGTACAACATCGGCTCCGGAGAGGACTGATCGCGCCGCCTTCTGGGGTGCAGCCGGCCAGCGCTGCGGGCTCGGCAGCACCGGAGGTCAGGGTCCCGCAGCGGAACTCCCGTTCGGCCCCGGCTGGGCGAGGACCGCCGCGATCGGGCGCAGGTCCATCCACCACTGCGTCTTGGGCCGTTGGGAGGCGCGGTCGACCATGCGCGGGAAGTCCTCGAAGTCATGGAGCCGCACCTTGCCGCCTTCGAGGCCGATGAAGCGTGCCGCCGAGCCGCCCCGCTCCGCTTCGGCGACCAGGGCCTCGAGCCCGCGCCGGGCGAGCCGGGTGGCCTGGATCCGGTCGAAGGGGGTCGGGTTGCCGCCCTGCTGAAGGTGACCGAGGATCGCCTGGCGGACCTCGAACAGCCCGCCGGACTCCTCCTCCAGCAGCGACACCATGAAGGGCGTGGTGTAGACCGGGTTGGCCTTCTCGTTGCGGATCAGGAGCCCCAGCCGCTTGCCCCGCTGGAAGCCCGCGATGAGGTGGCCGAGGTCGGCCTGGAGGTCGGCGAGGGTGAGCCCCTCCTCGTGGAGGTACACCCGCTCGGCGCCGCTGGCGAGCCCGCTCATCAGGGCGAGGAAGCCGCAGTAGCGCCCCATCACCTCGACCACGAAGCAGCGGCTCGAAGCGACCGCCGACTGCTTGATCTTGTCGACCACCTCGACGATCGAGTTGAGCGCGGTGTCGGTGCCGATCGCGATCTCCGATCCCGGGAGGTTGTTGTTGATGGTCGCCGGAAGGCACAGGATCGGCAGGTTGAAGGCAGGGTACTTGTCGCGCTCGCAGTAGAGCCGGTGCACGGCCTCGTAGGCGGACCACCCGCCGACCACCATGAGGCCGTCGACCTCCCTCGCTTCGAGGGTCCGGGCGAGGGCATAGAGGTCGCTGCCGGTCGGCACGTGGCGGTTGGTGCCGAGCTCGGAGCCGCCGGCGGAGGTCCAGCCCCGCACGCTCATCCAGCCCATCTCGTCGATCTCGTCCTCGACCAGGCCCAGGAACCCGTTGCGGACGCCGAGCATGACGTGGCCCTGATCGAGGCCGACCCGCACTGCGGCCCGAACGGCGGTGTTCATGCCCGGCGCCGGTCCGCCGGCGGTCAGCACCGCGAGACGCAGCCGCCGCTGCTCGGGGGCAGGCGGCTTCGGGAGCGCCTTGACCAGGGTGCCCAGGGTCTGGAGCGACTCGGCGAACGAGCCCCCGCGCAGGGTCAGGGCGTCGGCGTGGCGGTGCTCGTCGAGCGCCTGGGCGAGGTCCCGGGTCGCACTCACGCACTCGCCGAGCGGAGTGCGTGTGACGCGGTTGTTGCGCATGCCGATCAGCTGGGGCGGATCGCCCGGTGACGCGGCCAGCACCTCGCGCACGGCCGCGGCCCCGAGCACGGTCGACATGTAGCGGTCGAAGGCGCTCGGGGAGCCGCCGCGCTGGACGTGGCCGAGGATGGTCAGGCGGACCTCCTCGCCGAGCTCTCGTTCGAGGGTCTCCTTGACCCCGACCGCGGTGATCGGCTGCCCGTGGCGATCCTGGGCGCCTTCGGAGACCACCACGATCGAGTCGCGTCGGCCGGCCTTGCGGCCGGCCCGCAGCCGATCGCACATCATCCGCTGCCAGTCCTCGTGCTCGGGCGGGTCCTCGGGCAGCAGCACCCAGTCGGCGCCGGCGCTGATCGCGCTCATCAGCGCCAGGTATCCGCAACGCCGGCCCATGACCTCGACCACGAAGGTGCGCTGATGGCTGGTCGCGGTCGACCCGATCGCGTCGAGGGCCTCGGTGATCCGGTGCAGCGCGGTGTCGGCTCCGATGGTCATGTCGGTGCCGACCATGTCGTTGTCGATCGAGCCCACCAGGCCGGCGACCACCAGGTGAGAATGACGTTCGGCCAGATCGGGCGCGATCTGCCCGCTCGCCTGGAGGGCGGCGACGTGGTCGCGCCACTCCCGCCACAGCATGTCGGCGGCGTACAGGCTGCCGTCGCCGCCGATCACCACGAGCCGGTCGATGCCGCGTTCGAGCAGATGGCGGACCGCGCGCTGACGGCCCTCGACGGTGCGGAACTCGGGGCTGCGGGCAGTGCCGAGCAGGGTCCCGCCCCGGTGCAGAATCCCGCCGACCTCGTCCCAGCTGAGCGGGCGCAACGCGTCGCCTCCGGCGACCAGGCCGCGGTAGCCCTCGAGCACGCCCCATACATCTGCGCCGGCGTCGAGCCCGGTGCGGGCGACTGCGCGCACCGCCGGGTTCATGCCGGGCGCATCACCGCCGGAGGTCAGGATCGCCAGCCGGGGCTGGCGGGAATCACGTTCAACCATCACGTCTCCCGTTCGGCCGAGGGGAGATTCTACCGCGTGAGGGCGAAGAACGACGCCGCAGGCTCCGGCACCGGTGGCCGAGCCCGAATCACGCCTCGCTCACGATCTCGTCTGAGCGGCCGTGCTTGTCGCGTCCTCCCCGCAGCCACTTGCTGAAGCGGTCGGCGTAGGCGTAGACGCACGGCACCACGAACAGGGTCAGCAGGGTCGAGGTGGTCATCCCGCCGGCGGTCGCGATCGCCATCGGCGCGCGTGCCTCGCCGCCCTCGCCGAGCGCGAGCGCGACCGGCAGCACGCCGAAGATCATCGAGACCGCGGTCATCAGGATCGGGCGCAGCCGGATCGGGCACGCCTCGCGCAGCGCGGCCTCCCGGTCGAGGCCGGCCTCCTGCTTCTGGATCGTCAGGTCGACCAGCAGGATCGAGTTCTTGGTCACCAGGCCGAAGAGCAGGATGATGCCGATCACCGACATGATGTTGAGCGTGTCGCCGGTGATCCACAGCGCGAGCAGGGCGCCGACCATCGCCGGCGGCAGGGCGAACATGATCGTGAACGGGTGCACCATCGAGTCGAACTGGCTGGCGAGCAGCATGTACACGATCAGCATCGCGAGCCCGAGCGCGAACAGCAGCGAGCCCATCGACTTGGCGAACTCCTCGGCCTGACCCGAGACGTCTGGCGACGTAGCCGTCAGGCAGCTCCTCGGCGAGGATCGCGTCGACCTGCTCGAGGGCGCGGTTGAGGGCGAGGCCGTCGAGGTTGGCGGTGAGCAGCAGGCTGCGCTGGCGGTCGGTGCGGTTGATGTTGATCGGGCCGACGCCGTAGGAGATCTCGACCACGCTGTCGAGCCGCACCAGCTCGCCCGAGCGGCTGCGGACCATCAGGGCGCCGATGTCCTGTGGCGTCGTCGCCTGGCTCGGGCAGGACCTTCATCCGGACGTCGTAGCGCTTGCCCTCGGTGGTGTAGGAGCCGACCTCGCGGCCGGCGACCAGCGAGTACACGGTGTTGAACACCGTGGCCGCGTCGAGGCCGAGGTCGTGGGCGCGCTCGCGGTCGACCCGCACGTGCACCTGCGGTTGCTCGAGGTCGAGGTTGGTGTCGACGTCGACGAAGCCGGGGGTGTGCCGAGAGACGCTCGACCAGCTTGCGACCGAGGCGGTCGAGCCCGTCCAGCTCGGGTCCGCGGATCGAGTAGGCGACCGCCCACTCGGCGCCCTCGGTCGACACCGAGTAGAAGCTGAACTCGATCGGGTAGCTCCTGGGCGCCCTCGACCTTGGCCAGCTGCTCGCGCAGCCGCTGGACGATCTCGCGCTGGCCGGCCTGCCGCTGGGCCGGCTTGGAGAGCTGGCAGAAGACGAGGCCGGAGTTGACCTGGCCGCGCTCGAAGATGTCGACGCCGGAGAAGGCCGAGATCACCTCGGGCTGCGAGAGCACGATGCGTTCGATCTCCTGCATCGTGCGGTCCATCGCCGGCAGCGAGGTCCCGACCGGCGCCTCGATGGTGATCATGAACGAGGACATGTCCTCCGGGGGCGCGAACTCGGCGCCGATCGCCGGCACCAGGAGCGACACCGCCACCACCAGCACCACGGTGGTGATGACCAGCGTTGCGATCTTGTGCTGCAGGACGAAGTCGAGCGATGCCGCGTAGCTGCGCTCGAGCCAGAGGAAGGCGCCCTCGAGCAGGTCGTAGATCCGGCCGTGCTTCTTCTTCACCCGCAGCATGCGCGAGCAGAGCATCGGGGTCAGGGTGAGGGCGACGAACAGCGAGACCATGATCGCCACCGCGACCGAGACCCCGAACTCGAACAGGAACTGCCCGATCATGCCCTTCATGTAGGCCACCGGCACGAACACGGCGGCGATCGAGAAGGTCGCCGCCATCGCCGCGAGGGCGATCTCCCGGGTGCCGTTGTGGGCGGCGGCGAACGGCTCCTCGCCCTCCTCCTGGTGGCGGAAGATGTTCTCCAGCACCACGATCGCGTCGTCGATGACGACCCCCACCGAGAGTGCGAGGGCGAGCGTGGTCATGTTGTTGAGCGAGAAGCCGAATGCGCGCATGAAACCGAAGGTGCAGATGAGCGAGGTCGGGATCGCGAGCGAGACGATGAAGGTCGAGCGCCACGAGCGCAGGAAGACGAACACCACCAGGATCGCCAGGATCGCCCCGTAGACGATGTCGAACTGCACGTTCTTGATCGACCTCTCGACGTACTCGGCGCCGTTCCAGGCCACCGCCCACGTCACCCCCGCGGGGAAGTCGGCGGAGATCTCCTCCATGCGGGCGAGCGCAGCGTTGTTGACCTCCACCAGGTTGGCGCCCGAGCGGGGCGCGACGCCGATGCCGATCGCGGGCAGCAGGCTGTAGCGGCCCAGGGTGCGCTCGTCGTCGGTCGCGTCGACCGCGTAGCCGACGTCGCCGAGCCGGATCGGGCGGCCGTTGACGGTGCCGAGGATCATGTTCTCGAAGTCCTCGGGCGATTCGAACAGGCCGAGGTTGCGGACCGCGAGCTCGGTCCGCTCGCCCTCGATGAAGCCGCCGGGCAGCTCGAGGTTTTCGCGACCGACCGCCGCGATCACGTCGTCGACGGTCAGGTTGTGGCCGGCGAGGCGGTCGCGGTCGACCCAGATCCGGATCATGCGCTTGGTCAGCCCGGGCATCTGCAGGTTGCCGACCCCGGGGACCGACTGCAGCTTCGGCTTGATCACCTTCTCGGCGTAGTCGCCGAGGGTGCGCGCGTCGAGCCCTGACAGGGCGAGCCACAACATCGGCTGGGTGTTGGCGTCGAACTTCTGCACCACCGGCTGCTCGGCGTCGGCGGGCAGCTCGCCGACCGCGCCCGAGACCTTGTCGCGCACGTCCTGGGCGGCGATGTCGATGTCTCGCTCCAGGGTGAAGGTGAGGGTCACCAGGGACACGCCCTGACCCGAGTAGGAGGTCAGCTGGTCGATGCCCTCAATGGTCCCGACCGCCGACTCGATCGCGTCGGTGACGTCGGACTCCATCACCTCGGGCGAGGCCCCGGGCAGGAAGGTGGTCACCGTCACGACCGGGATGTCGATCGAGGGCAGCAGGTTGATCGGCAGGGTCTGATATCCCAGCGTGCCGAACACGACCAGCGCGAGCATCAGCATCAGGGTGAAGACCGGTCGGCGGATGGCGATGTCGTAGAGGTTCACGCGTTCCTCCGGCGGGCGGCGCGGAATCGCGGGTGCTGAGGGTTCATGGAAGCGGTCACGGCGATGTCCACGCTACTCGACCACGGTGACCGGCAGGCCCCGGGTGAGTCCGGCCACGTCCTGAATCACGGGCTGCCCTTCCTCGAGCCCCGACACCACCTCGATCATGCCGTCGTCTCGGCGGCCGGTCTGGATCTTGAGCACCTCGGCCCGGCCGCTCTCGACCACCAGCAGACGGGGCGTGTCGGAGGCCATCACCGCGGTCGCCGGCACCCACAGGCTGCGCATCGACTCCGGCGAGGTCAGGTGGACGTTGGCGAACAGGCCCGGCTTGAGACCGGCGCCGGGAGCGGTGCCCACCACGTCGAACGAACGCGAGCTCTCCTCGATCACGGGGTCGACGGAGTAGAGCTTCGCCCGGCGCAGCGGCTCATCCGGACGGACCGTGAAGTCGAAGCCCTCGAGCCCCTGCAGCGAGGCGGCCCAGCTCGACGGCACCCGGGCCGCGATCTTGACCCGGTCGCCGAGGGCGAGGTCGACCATGCCGAAGCCCACGTCCGCCCACTGGCCGATCACCGCGTGGCGGACGGTGACCGCTCCTGCAGCGGGGGCGCGGATGATGGACTTCGCGAAGTCACGCTCGGCGAGGCCGAGGGTGGCCTCGGCGGCGGCGACCCTCGCCCGGGCGAGGTCGAAGGTCGCGGTGGCCTGGTCGAAGGCCGCCTGGGGGATGGTCCGGTCGGAGAGCAGGTCCCGCTTGCGCTCCAGCTCGCGCGACGCCAGCTCGAGGTCGGCGCGGGCGGCGTCGAGCTCGGCGGCGGCCTGCTCGCTGCGGAGGCGGAAGGTCGCGCGGTCGATCTGCACCAGCGGCTGGCCGGCCACGACCCGGTCTCCGACCTCGACCAGGACCTCTTCGACCAGGCCGGCGACCTCGGTCGAGATGGTGACGGTGTCGAACGGCCGGATTTCACCGACCAGGCTGACGGTCCGGTGCTCTTCCCGTGCCTCGGGCGAGATCAGTCGGATCTCCCGCGGAGCCAGGTTCTGCTCGACGCGTTCGCGGGCCACGGCCGGGTCCTCCCCGGTGGCGCCGTGGCAGCCGTGAAGGACCAGGGCGGTCAGGGCGAAAGCCGAGGCCGTCACCAGAGTGCGAGAAAAGTGTGTGTGTGTCATCGAGGGTCCTCGCTGAGAAGGTCGTTCGGGTCGATGTCGGGCAGGGGCGGCTGGCCGACGGCGCGGCGCAGCGCGATCGCGTTCAAGCCCTCGGTTGCCCGTGCGATGACGTAGGAGGTCTCGGCATCGGTGAGGTCGCTGGTGGTGGCGAGCAGGTCGGTGGCCGAAGCCTCCCCGACCCGGTAGGCGGCCTGGACCTGCCGGTGGGCCTCGGCGGCGGCCGTGCGGCGCTGCACGGCGGCCTCGAGGGCGGCGACTGCGGCCCGGTGAGAGATCTCGGCCGCGTCGACCTGGTCGAAGATCCCGCGCCGGACCTCGCGCTCGAGCAGCTCCACCAGGCGGAGATCCTCCTTGGCCTTGGCGACCTCGGCGGCGGTCAGCCCGCCGTCGTAGATCGGAACCTTGAGGCTGAGGGTGAAGGAGAGCCAGTCTTTCGAGGGGAACGCGGCCTTCTGCTCGAAGTACTGGGCCGAGGCCTCGAGCTCGGGCAGCCACTGCCCTTTGCGGATCCTGATCCACAATCCGGCGGCGTCGAGCTGATTGCGGATCACCGCCATCTCGAGGCGTTCCGCCAGGGCCCGGTCGCGCAGCGACCCGAGGTCGCCGGCCGGGATCGGGACCTTGCCCGGCGCCTGCAGGGAGCCCAGCGACTCGACCCCGGCGAGCCGGGCGAGCCGGTTCCGGGCCAGCCGCGCGTCACCCTCGGCGACCACCACCTGCTGGCGCGCGGCGGCGAGCTCGGCCTCCCAGCGGGCGACGTCGGCGCGGGCGGTCTCTCCGACCTCGAACCTGCGCTGGGCGACCCGGAGCTGCTCGCGGATCTGCTCCTCCGCGGAGTGCCGGACCTCGACCGAGCTCTCGGCGGCGACCGTCTGGATGTAGGCTTCCGCCACGCTCACCAGCAGGTTGTCGACCGCGATCCGGCGGTCGAGGCGGGCGATGTCCCGGTACAGCAGCGCCACGTCGCGAGCTCGCCAGTCGCGCAGCCCCGAGAAGATCGTCTGCTTGAGATCGGCTGACCAGGTCCAGTCGCGCCTCGGACGGACCTCGAACTGCTGCCCTTCTCCGAGGTCGAAGGTCTGCGCTTCGCCGTACCACACGTGAGAGCCGCTGAGGTCGAGCCTCGGCAGCAGCACCGACTTGGCGAGCCGGACGTCGGCCTCGGCGCGGCGGACCTCGCTCTCGGACCGCTCGACGTCCTCGTGGGTGGCGAGGGCCGAGAGCGCGAGCTGGCGCAACGTGGCCGGCCCCTCGGCCGCCGTCGGGCCCGGCGCGAGCCCGGTCAGGGCGCAGGTCAGCACGATGAGGGTGAGCTCGGCAGTGCGTCGAGCGCCCCGAGACGAGCAGGCGCCTCTGGGCTCACTCCGTCGTGCGGCGCAGCCGGTGGCTGGTTGAAGGTCCGGTGTCAGGCTCATGGGCGTCCTCCTGACGCGAGGCACTCCGCGGAGTACGGAAAAAGCGGAAGGTCTGTTCATCGGTCCTGGGTGCACAGCCCGAGGCAGAGGGCGTCGGCGAACGCGGTGCTCGCCTGGACCGCGTCGAGGCTCGGGTCGATCCAGCACTGCATGCCGAGGCCGTCGAAGGTCGCGACCAGCAGCGTCGCGACGCCCTCGGCGTCGATCTCGGGCCGAAACTCGCCCGCCGCCTGGCCCGCGCTCACAACCGCAGCGATCAGCTCGCGGTATTCCCGGTACTGGCGCTCACACGCGGTCGAGAAGCGGTCCTCGGCCGACGTGCCCCGGGACGCGGCCCAGAAGTCGAGGCTCATCGGGTACAGCTCACGCTGCT
Organism: uncultured Acidobacteriota bacterium; assembly: GCA_963714745.1. Lineage (GTDB taxonomy): Bacteria > Acidobacteriota > Thermoanaerobaculia > Thermoanaerobaculales > Sulfomarinibacteraceae > CAVQPK01. The sequence goes on along the minus strand of CAVQPK010000002.1, from coordinate 89,404 downwards.
CGACCACGATCTCGGCGCCCTCGAGCAGCAGTGCCCGCAGCTTGGCGAGTGCCGAGTCCTGCTGCGCCAGGAGACCGTCGACCCGCACCCGGATCCTCAGGTTGATCTGCTCGAGGACCGCCAGATAGAGCGCGTCCTTCGACGCGAAATACTCGTAGACCGTTCCCTTGCCGACACCAGCCTCGGCGGCGATGTCCGCCACCGTGGTGGTGGTGAAGCCCTGGCGTGCGAACACGGTCGCCGCTGCGCGAAGCAGTCTGTCTCGTTTATTTTCCATTTTCTGAGATTACAATATCTTTTCTTTCATCTATATTTCTGACCGACCGGTCGGTCGGCCCACCGAACGCAGAAGATAGGGCAGCGTTCCGCGCATGTCAAGGGTAGGTCGCCGGGGCGCCCGGCGGGGCGCCCCGGCGTGAGGCTTCTACTCCGGCGACCAGCGGGGGACCCGACGACCCGGCGTCCAGGGGCCTCCCGCGGCCTCGATCTCGTCTTCGAGCGCGACCAGATCCGTGTCAACCAGGATCCGCAGGCGCTCGAGGGTGCCCGCGAAGGCATCGGCCGTCCATGCGTAGGCGTCGCGGTGCGTCCGGGTCGGCTGGGCGGTGGTGGTCCACTGGTCGTCGGCGATCCTCTCGACCCGTTCCAGGATCGACGGCGGGGTGTCGATATTGCGCGTGGTCCGGGTCCGGTCACCGCGGAGCTCGACCATGATCTGGTCGAGGCGTGACTGGAGCTGTGCGGCCCGGGCCGTCAGCTCGGGGTCGGCGCCCGGGGTGGCGAGCATGCCTGCCCTGAGGTGCTCGAGGCGGGTGTCGGCCTCCTTCGCGGCCTCGACCGCTCCGTGCACCGCCCGCTGCAGACGGGCGACCCTTGCGTGGAACTGGAACGCCGCCTCCTTGTCGGGCGCGGGTAAAGTGGCGATCTCGAGCGGCATCACCCGGACCGGCTCGGGGCCGGCGAGGGCAGTGGTGCGGCCGTCGACGACAGCCTCGAGCGTGACCGTGTAGGTCCCGGGCAGCGCGAGCGGGCCACGATCCGGCGAGTCCCAGGGTGCGAGGTCGGTCTCGGGCTTGAGGTCGACCGGGGTCGAGGGCGGCCACCGGAGATCCCAGGCGACCCGGTGCATGCCCTTCTCCCGCGGGCCGGTCACCCGTCGCACGACGTCGCCGCTGTCGTCGCGCACGACCAGGAGGATCTGCGGCTCGATCTCCTCGTCCTCCGCCCTCAGCTCCTCGTAGGTGGGGTAGGCCACCGGCTTGCCGTCCTTCTGCGCCTTGGCCTCGGCCTCGCGCCGGCGCTCGGCGCGGGTCTGCAGGCCGTCCTTGAGGTAGTAGGTGGCGACCGCGCCGAACGGCGGGTTCGGTGCGGTGAAGAACGAGTCGCCCCGGGAGTCCTTGCGCGACTCGCGCTCGATGTAGCGCAGCGCGTCCGCGAGCGGGAACAGTACCGCCTCGCGCTCGAGCAGGTCGCGCGAGACCCGGCGCAACGGCGAGTAGTCGTCGAGCACGTAGAAGCCGCGGCCGAAGGTGGCGAGGGCCAGGTCCGACTCGCGGCGCTGGACATCGAGGTCGCGGACCGCGATCGTCGGCAGCCCGCCCTTGAGCTGAACCCATCGGCGGCCGCCGTCGACCGTGAAGAACAGCCCGAACTCGGTGCCGACGAAGAGCAGGTCCGCGTTCTCGTGGTCCTGGACCAGCGACCAGACCACGTGGCCGTCCGGCAGGTCGCCGCGCAGCGACGACCAGCTGCGGCCCCGGTCGGTGGACCTCAGCAGGTAGGGTGTGAAGTCGCCCATCTTGTGGTTGTGGAAGGCGGCGTAAACCACGTCGGGGTCGTGCCGCGAGGCCTCGAGCCGGGTCACGTAGGCCCGCTCGGGCACCCCCGGGAAACGGTCGAGCCTGCGCCAGGTGGCGCCCGCGTCCTCGGAAACCTGGATCAGGCCGTCGTCGGTGCCGACGTAGAGCAGCCCCTCGACCAACGGCGACTCGTCGAGGGCCACGATGTTGCCGTACTGGGAGGTGGAAGCGTTCTTGGCGACCGCGTCGACGCTCCAGATCTTGCCCATCACCGGCAGGGCGTCGCGGTCGAGCTGGCGGGTGAGGTCGGGAGAGACCGCGGTCCAGCTGTCGCCGCGGTCGTCGGAGCGGAACAGACGCTGGGCCGCGAAGTAGAGCCGGGTGTGGGAGTGCGGGCTGATGATCACCGGCGAGTCCCAGTTCCAGCGGTGGGCCGGCTCGCCCGGCTCTTCCTGCGGCTGGATGTCCACCACCTCGCCCGAGCGGCGATCATGGCGCACCAGGCCGCCGTACTGCCACATGCTGTACACGATCATCGGGTCTTCGGGGTCGACCACGGTCTGGTAGCCGTCGCCGCCGACGGTCACGAACCAGTCCTCGTTGGAGATGCCGGAGCGGTAGAGGGTGCGGCTCGGTCCGCCGAGGGTGTTGTTGTCCTGGGTGCCGCCGTAGATGTACCAGAACGGCTCCGACATGTCGGTGGTCACGCGGTAGAACTGGGTGATCGGCAGGTTGCCGAAGAAGCTCCAGGTGCGACCCCGGTCGAAGGTCTCGTAGACCCCGCCGTCGCAGCCCGCCAGCAGGTGTTTCGTGTTCGCGGGGTCGATCCACAGCGCGTGGTTGTCGACGTGCTTGAAGGTCTCGCCGACCTTGCGGAAGGTCGCGCCGCCGTCCTCGGTGACCTGCATCCACGTGTCCATCGAGTAGACCCGGTCGACGTCCGCGGGGTCGGGGATGATCTCGTTGTAGTACTGCGGGCTGCCGGCGACGTGATCGGAGCGCTTCGACCAGGTCTCGCCGCGGTCGGTGGAGCGGAAGAAGCCGCCCTCGTCCTGCGCCGCCTCGACGATCGCGTACACCACGTCGGGGTCGGCGGGCGAGATCGCGAGCCCGATCCGCCCGATGTCGACCTTGGGCAGGCCCTTGGTGACCTTGCGCCAGCTGGCGCCGCCGTCGGTGGTCTTGTAGACCGCCGACTCGGGGCCGCCTCCGAGCAGGGTCCACACGTGACGTCGCCGCTGCCACGCTGCGGCGATCAGCACGTCGGGGTCGCGCGGGTCCATGACCAGGTCGGTGATCCCGGTGTCGGGGCTGACCTCGAGCACCTTGGTCCAGGTCGAACCCCCATCGGTGGTCTTGTAGAGGCCGCGGTCTCCGCCCGAGCGCCACAGCGGGCCCTGGGAGGCGACCCAGACCACGTTGGAGTCGCGGGGGTCGACGATGATCTTCGCGAGGTGCTCGGATTCCTTGAGCCCGAGGTTCTCCCAGGTCACCCCGCCGTCCCGGGAGCGGTAGATCCCGTCACCCCAGGACACGCTGCGCTGGCTGTTGTTCTCGCCGGTGCCGACCCACACCACGTGGGGGTTGCCGGGATCCAGGGTTACGCAACCGATCGAGTAGGAGCCCTGCTCGTCGAAGACCGGAGTCCAGGTGGTGCCGGCGTTGTCGGTCCTCCACACACCTCCCGACGAGGAGGCGACGAACCACCGGGTGGCGTCGGTGGGGTCGACCGCGATGTCCGAGACCCGTCCGGAGTTGAACGCCGGACCGATCGCGCGCAGCTCGAGACCCTTGAAGGTGGCCGCCGACATGAGCTCGTCGGGGCTGGGGGTCGGGGTCGGCTTGGGGGCCGCGGCCGAGGCGGCTCCGGAGAGCGCGAGCGCCATGGCGAGGGAGAGGATGGTCAACGGTCGCACGGGTACCTCCTTGCGAGCGGGCTCGCTCGACGGGCGATCGTACGGTCGACCGGGCGAGCGGTTTCGATCGCCGGCCATGGTAACGCGTTCCGGCTCTCCGTGCGGAGCGGCGCCCGTCACCCCCGGGCGGGGATGGGCCGCGGCTCCGGGAGCAGGTGCTCGCAGGTCCGGCAGGGCGCCGGTAGCGGTGACGAGGGATTCATGAACCTCCTCCGGAACGCGGTCAGCGAGGGGTGGTTCCACGGTTCCCCGCGGTCGTCGAGCGTCCCGAACCCGGGGTCGGCGCCGATCACACAGCACGGCCCCAGGGCGCCGTCGCCGTCGACAGTGAGGCTGGTGAACGGCAGTCGGCAGCGCCGAGCGGCAGGTTGCCGGTGGTAGAGACGCGGCGGCGAGATCGGGATCCGCGACCCGAGACGCGCCAGGGCAGCGATCGCTCGCTCCGCGTCCGGGTCGTCCGCGAACAGACACTCTCTGGCGTCGAACCCTGGAAGCCCGTAGTCGATCAGGTTCTGGAGCCGCACCGAGTCGCAGTCGAGGCTTTCGGCCAGCCGCACCATCTCGGGCATCCGCCCGAGGGTCGAGCGGGTGACGACGAAGCTGACTCGCACAGAGCGCGGCGACCCGCTCCGGGATCGGCGCCGGGTGAGCTCGGCGATCGCCTCCGTCGTGCGCTCGAAGAGCTCGGGTGAGGCCCCCGTGCGAGCCGCGTAGTCCATGCCGTCGAGGCCGTAGAGGCTGACGTTGAGCTGCTCCAGCGGGCCCTCGAGCAGCAGGTCCAGATGCTCGGCCAGCAGGCTGCCGTTGGTCGGCAGGTGGACCTTGACCCGCCGTCCGGCGAGCAGCCGGAGCAGCTCGCCGAGCCGGCGGTGGAGGAGCGGCTCACCTCCCGTCAGCGAGGCGTTGACCACCTCGGGAAAGCGGTCGAGCAGCTCGCCCAGCCTCTCCGGGGCGAGCTCGCGGCCGGTCCGAGGCGCCTCGCCGGCTTCCGGGGCGTGGTACTGGCAGTGCTGGCAACGGAGGTTACAGCGGGGGGTGGCGAAGAGCACCAGCCAGGTGGGTCGGTAGGCAGGCTCGGGACTGGGGAAGCCGGCGAGCGCATGAAGCCCCATGCGCGCCACGTTTTCGACTCGTGCCCACGGCTGGTCGCGCAGCAGCGCACCGAGCTTGCGGGCCGTCGCGAAGCTCAGGATCGGCTCGTCCACTCGAGGCCTCCGGGCCGCTTCGGATCATCCAGCGGGGACACGCTGCAGCCTCGTCAGCCAGAGTACAGCAGAGGGACACGGCGCACCTCGCCGCTATACTCGAGTGAGGGTGCACGAGATCGATCCATCTGTGGTTCCGATCGTCGCCGCGGTGGTGGCGGTGCTCGCCATCGGCGTCATCGTCGTTCTGGCGACCCGCTTCCAGCGCCGCCGCCTGGCCGAGCTCGAGCCGCTCTTCGAGCCCGGATCGGTGCGCCTCGGGCGCCTCGCGAGCGGAATCGAAGGCAGGCTGCGCGGCTATCCGTGCCGTTACGCCGTACAGCATCGGTCCCAGTACAGCCCGGGCGGCGCCAGCCTCCGGATCGGCGTCGTCGCTCCCCACGGTTGGACCGCGCGGGCGGAGGGCGTGCTGTCGCGGGCGCTGGCGGGCCTCGGGCTGTCGCGCGACCTCGAGCTCGGCGACGCCGAGCTCGACCGCCGGCTGCGCTTCGCGGCTTCATCCACGTCCGAGCTGCTGTCGGCTCTCGGCACCGACTCCGCGCGCGCCGCGATCTCCCGCCTCGCAGAAGGCCCGGGGTTCCAGTCGCTGCGGGTCAGGTCCGAGCGAATCGATCTCCGCTGGGCGCCCTTCGACCGGGCGCGCGACCTCGGGCTGGAGTCGGTGCGGCGGCGGTTCGCCGATGCCCTCGACCTCGTGGTCGCGATCGGCTACCCGCCACGGGTGGGCTGACCAGCGGGACCCTACCGGTCTCGGAACGCCTCCGGCGAGAGCTCAGTGGCTGCCGCAACCGGCGCAGGACGAGGCGTGGCAGCCGCTGCAGGAGCCCGACGAGGTCTGGTGCTGGACGCCCGACATGCCGAAGGTCGAGGGGCGCCGGCTGACCTCGGCTGCGGCGCAGCGCGGGCAGGTCACCTTGGTGGCGGTGGAGAAGAGCAATCGCTCGAAGTCGTGGCCGCAGGCGGCACAGCGGTACTCGTAGACCGGCATGGGTGGAAAGGGTAGCACCTCGAGTGGGGAATGAGGAGTGAGGATAGAATGCGGGCTCTGGAGGTGATCGTGCGCTCAACCGGTCTCGTCACGCTGGCCGTCATGATGCTGCTCTCGCTTTCCTGCGGGGCCGAGCCGCCGTCGCCGTCCACGGTCAAGGTGGAGCAGACGGTGGTCCCGACCGCCACGCCGGAGCCGGTCGCCGACGAGCCGTTGCTGCATCCCGAGCGGGCCGTCGCGACCGCGCCGGAGGAGTACCGGGTGCGGGTCGAGACCTCCGAAGGCGTGGTGGTGATCCGGGTGGTCCGGGCCTGGGCCCCCCACGGTGCCGACCGGTTCTACAACCTGGTGAAGCTGGGCTACTACGACGACACCCGGTTCTTCCGGGTGATCGACGGCTTCATGGCCCAGGTCGGCTTCCACGGCGACCCCGAGGTGACCGCCGCCTGGCGTGGCGCCGCCATCCCCGACGATCCGCCCCAGCGGCCCAACAGCCGCGGCACGGTGACCTTCGCCAAGACCAACGCCCCCGACTCGAGAACCACGCAGTTCTTCGTCAACACCGCCGACAACGCCTACCTCGCGCAGTACGGCGCATTCGCCCCGTTCGGAGAGGTGGAGCAGGGTATGGAGGTGGTCGACGCCCTCTATGCCGGCTACGGCGAGGGCGCCCCGCAGGGCCCGGGTCCCAACCAGGCGACCATCGCCCAGCGCGGCAACACCTATCTGGATGAGTACTTCCCCCTGCTCGACCGGATCGTCACCGCCCGCGTGGTGGCGGAGTAGCGCCTCCAGCTCCGCGAGCCGAGGTCACCTGTCGAGCTCGAGATCGACCCGGTTTTCGGGTCCCTCCCACACCGACACCGTGAGCAGCCTGGCGCCGAGCTCGCCGACCCTCGGCCCGATCCGATCGGCGAGCACCTCGGCGACGCGCTCGGCGGTGGGAGACGGACGGCCGATCTCGGGGTGGTCGCCGAGGTCGGAGCCGTCGAGCGGGCGCACGGTCTGCTCGAGCAGGCCGTGCAGGGCGTGGAAGTCGATCGCGTAACGTTCCTGGTTGAGGGTCGTCACCGCAGCACGGATCGCGACCGCCCACCGGTGGCTGTGGGGGTCTTCCCGCCGACCCTGGTACGAGGTCAGCGCATGCCGCGCGGTGAACTCCGCCCGGGCGTGGACCACCCAGCGGCTCACGCCGCCCCCGCGGCCTGGGCTTTCCGTCGGGGAGGTCCGAGCAGCACCGCCTTGCGGGTGACGGGCACCTGGCTGATCGTCTCGGCCGGCACACCGAGGGCCGAGAGCAGCTGCTTGACGGTCGGGCTCGGGCCATCGGCCTGGCGCAGGTTGAGCTCGACCGTGATCGTCCCGTCAGGGTCCGGCTGCCACCGGCGCACGCCGGCGGCCACGTCCTCGGGCAGCTCCGCCGCAGTTGCCGGAACGGAGTCGACCGGGAGCGGCCCGATCACGTATCGGGAGGCGCTCGCGGTCTTGCCGAGCGAGCTCGCGCCCGGCAGGAGGTCCCGCGAGTCGACCAGGTCGAGCCCGTCGGGGAGCAGTCGGCTGGCGGTGGCGCAGTGGGAGGGGGTCAGGGGTGCGGTGCAGTCGACGTCGAACGGCTCGGCCTCACCCTGGTGGCCGAGCGCCAACGCCGGTCCCATCGACAGGCGGACGTGTGGGTTGTAGCCCTCGGTGTACCGCACCGGTGCGCCCGCGGCGCGCAGGGCGCGCTCGAGGGCATCCATCGTCTGGCGGTGTGACAGGAACCGCACGTCACCGGTCTTGGAGTAGGTGACCCGGTAGCGCTTGAAGACCGGGGGCTGGCTGACGGGTGGGCGTTTCGGCGGCGTTCGGGGCTCCGGGCGGAGGCGGTAGGCGGCGGCCTTCGGGCGGTCTTCATCGGCCAGCGGCTGGCCGATGGTCGGCAGGCTCGACGGCGCCAGCTGCGTGTCCTCTCCGTCGCCGGGGATTCCGCAACGGTAGCAGTGACCCCACTTGCAGTCCTCGGTCTCGAGCTCCTTCAGCGCCCGGCGCCACTCGGCGCGAAGGTAGGACCTGCGGATGCCTGCGTCGAGCACATCCCAGGGCAGCACCGCGTCGAGGGGCTTTTCGCCCAGCTCCCGGCCGAGGTCGACTCCGGTCTCGGCGATCGCCTGCCGCCATGCCTCGGGCTTGGCCAGGTCACCCCAGCCGTCGAACACCGCTCCCAGGTCGTGGGCGCGCTCGATGGTCCGCGCCAGTGTGCGGTCGCCGCGGGAGAGCAGCGCCTCGAGCGAGGCCTCGTCGGGATCGCTCCAGGTCAGACGGGCGCCGCGGATGCGGCGGAAACGGTCACGCAGCAGGTTGATGCGTCGCCTGAGCTCGTCCGCCGGGACGTAGGGCTGCCACTGGAAGGCGGTCCACGCCTTGGGCACGAAGCAGCCGACGGAGACCTTGACCTCGACCGCGCGTCCGCGGACCCTGCGCCCGGTCCGCACCAGCTCGTCGGCGAGCCGGGCCAGCTCCTCGAGGTCGTCGTCGGTCTCGGTGGGCAGCCCGATCATGGCGTAGACCTTGATCAGGTGCCATCCCCGCGCGAAGGCCGCCTCCGCCGCCTGGAGCATGTCGGCGTTGGTGAAGGTCTTGTTGATCACCCGCCGGAGACGGTCCGAGCCGGTCTCGGGGGCGAAGGTGAAGCCCGACTTGCGGACCCGAGACACCGCCTCGGCGAGCCCGACCGAGAACGCGTCGGCGCGCAAGCTGGGCAGGCTGACCGACACCCGCTGGTCCTCGAGCCTCTCTGCGAGCGAGTAGACCAGCGGCTCGATCTGGGAGTAATCCGCCGACGACAGGCTGAGCAGGCCGATCTCCTCGTAGCCCTGCTCGCGGACCTGGCGCATCATCCGATCAGCCACCACCTCGGGGTCGTGCTCGCGCACCGGGCGGTACCAGTAGCCGGCCTGGCAGAACCGACAGCCCTGGGTGCAGCCGCGCATGATTTCCATCCCCAGCCGCTCCTGGATCACCTCGGCGAAGGGCACGATCGGGCGCTCCGGTTGGTCCGCAGGGTCCAGTCGGTCCACCCAGACCCGGCGAACCGGGAACGGCGCCGCATCGTCGAGCGCCTGCCACCGCGCGGGCGTGTCCGCGGTCGCCGCGTGCCAGCGGTACAGGCTGGGCACGTAGACCCCCGGTACCGCCGCCAGCCGGCGCAGGATGTCGCGCCGCCTCGCCCGCTCGAGCCGGCCGTCCCGGATGACATCGAGCATCGCGTCGAGGGACGCCTCGGCGTCTCCGATCAGGATCGCGTCGAAGAAGTCCGCGACCGGCTCGGGATTGGCGGTGCACGGACCGCCGCCGAGCACGATCGGCTCGTCCTGAGTGCGCGCCTCGGCCCGCCGGGTGATGCCGGCGAGGTCGAGCAGGTAGGGCACGTTGACGTAGTTGAGCTCGCTCTGCAGCGTGATTCCGACCACCTCGAACGCGGCCAGCGGGTGGTACGACTCGAGGGAGTAGAGCGGAACCCCTGCGGCGCGCAACTCTGCGGCCATGTCCGGCATCGGGGCGTAGGCGCGCTCGCAGCAGGCGTCGGGCCGCCGGTTGATGAGGTGGTAGAGGATCTGCGAGCCCTGGTGCGACATTCCGATCTCGTAGGCATCCGGGAACGCCAGCGCCACGTGAAGGTCGACCGCCTGCCACGGCTTGCGCACCAGGTTGCGCTCGATCCCGAGGTACCGCGAGGGCTTCTGCACCCTGGGCAGGATCGTCTCCAACGCCTTGCGCACCGACTCGCGGCTCGTGCTCTGCTCCATCCGGGCGCACCCTCCTCGACCGACGTGCCGGCCGGCCTGCAGTGTAAAGGGCCGCGTCGGATGAGGCTATTCCGAATCCTCGAGACTTGATCGCGAAATCCGGTAGACATCCCCGGCTCCGGGGCCGACCCTGAGGACAACAGCGGGCATCCCGAGCCGACAGCCAGCTCGGTCGAGAGCGACGCAGCGGGTGGGTCTGCCGATCGGATCCCATGCGCCGCCGCCACTGCGGAAGGTGGTCGAGCAGCGCGCCCATCCGGGCGCTTGACCGGCCTCCGGCCGTCCCGGGACATCTGGGTCGTCGAAAGCAGCGTTCCGCCCCCCGGGAAGATCGCAGGTCACGCGTGCGCGACCCCGGGGACCGCCGTGGGGCAGGATGAGAACGTCACCGTGGAGGTCGCCGACGAAGACCTCCTACGGCGGGGTCGGGAGCGAGAAGGTCCTGGTCAGGAACACGGCCATCTGATCCCTGTCGTTGGTCGCGGTGGGGCAGTACATGCCGCCTCCGCAGCCGGAGGTGATGCCGCGCGAGACGAGGTCCTCGATCCACGACGCGTAGGGGCTCGCACAGGGCACGTCGGAGAAGGAGGGGACGGTGCACGGGGGCGGGGTGTATCCCGACCCTTTGTCCGTCCTGAGCAGGAAGACGGCCATTTGCTCGCGGGTGACGGCCGCCAGCGGGCAGTACTTGCCGCCTCCGCAGCCGGTGGTGATGCCCTTGGCTGCCAGGTCCTCGATCCATGACGAGTACGGGCTCGCGCAGGGCACGTCGGAGAAGGTCGGCACGGTGCAGGCGGGGGGCGTGTAGCCGCCGCCGAACTTCGCCTTCAGCAGGAACACGGCCATCTGCTCACGTTTCACCGAGGAGGTCGGGCAGTAGATGCCGCTTCCGCAGCCCGAGGTGACGCTCGCGTTCTGGATCGCCTCGATGAACTTCCACGCCCAGTAGGAGTACGGTACGTCGGTGAAGGTGTGGTACTGGAACGAGGCGCACTTCTTGTCGGTGGCCGCGATGGCAGCGCCGCGACCGGCGTGACAGCAGGCGAAGTACATGGTCGCCGCCGAGTCACCGTGGTGTCCGAAACCGTAGGTGTGGCCGACCTCGTGGGTCATCATCTCCGCGAAGTCGGTGGCGCCGATGCACGACGAGCCGTTGTTGACGATGACGAACTGGGCCGAGGCGGAGTGCCACGAGAAGCCGTCGTAGGGCGTCAGGCCGGTGGAGAAGAAGGCCCCGCCGATGGCCAGGGTTCCGGAGCAGCCGGCGAGGTCGGTGATGTCGCTGCACGGATCGTTGAACACCACCTCGCCCGCGGTCACCCCAGAGCCGCCGCCGCAGCTGCCGGACCACGGGCTCACACCGCCGTAGAGCCCGCCGATCACTCCGTCGGTGAAGCCGCTCCAGGCTGCCACGCCACTGGACACCGCGCTCGCTCCGCCGTCTCCGATGCCGACCTGGCCGGGAGTGGTGGCCTTGATCGACGTCGTGGTCCCGGTCTCGAAGCCGAACCAACGGACCGGCATGTCGTCACCGCCACCGCCCGAGCCCCAGATCAGCTGAACGCACGGCGACGGGCCGATGTCGGGAAGCTCGAACGGGTCGGCGGCCACCCTGTCCTGGCGGAACGGCAGGCCGATCGCGACCTCGCGGAGGTGCTCGAGCAGAGCCCCGGCACGGTAGCGGGTCACCGGAGTCGTCCCGTCCGACCGCACCAGGGCCAGACCCTCGGCCTGCTCGAGCGGCACCAGGAGGTCGTCTTCGGCCTCCAGTCGGAGCAGCCCGTAGGAGAGCACCGCAGAGCCCCAACGGCCGTCGCTCCTGCGGTGCAGGAACAGCAGGTAGGTCTCGCCGGCGGAGAACTCGGGCACGCCGGGTGCCGCGAATCCGACTTCGCCGACCACGCCGCCGACCTCCTCGACCTCGAAGGTCTCGCCCACCGCGGCGCCCGAGATCCGCTCGAGGGTCCGGAACCGGGTGACCGTGGCGGGAACCGCGCCGGTCCACTCGCCGTGTGCGGCTTCGGCGCGAGCCAGCACGACCAGCTCGCTGCTGCGGGCGAGCTCGCCGAGATCACGGGGTGGAACGATGGTCGCGGCCCAGGCCGGGGCGACGAGGGCAGCGACCACGAGAACGACGAGAAGACGACACGCGCGCATGGTGGGCCTCCGGGAACCTCCGCGGGGCACACGCGGCGCTCCGCGGGGATCGTGGGTTCGATCTTGCGTCTGAGACGTTGTCTCTATCAATGTAGGTCGCGCGAACCGAAACCGCAAGGGCCCGGCTCATCGCGCGGCTCGCCGCCCGACCCGGCGCGAGCACTCTGGCTGTGGAGCCTCTCCCGCGACGGTGCTCCGGTCAGGGTTGCGGCAGCGTGAAGGTGCGGGTCAGGAAGACCGCCATCTGGTCGCGTGGGCTCACTGCCGTCGGGCAATAGGAGCTCCCACCGCAGCCGGCGGTGATGGCACGGGAGACCAGCTCCTCGATCCAGGGCGCGAATGGGCTCGAGCACGGCACGTCGATGAATGTCGGGGCGGTGCATGCGGGCGGCACGTACCCTGAACCCTCCTCCGTCTTGAGCAGAAAGACGGCCATCTGCTCTCGGGTGACCGGCGCACTGGGGCAGTACGTGTCAACGCCGCAGCCGGCGGTGATTCCCTTGGCGACGAGGTCCTCGATCCAGGCGGCGAACGGGCTCGAGCAGGGCACGTCGGAGAAGGTCGGGACGGTACAGGCGGGAGGTGTGTAGCCGCTGCCGTACTTGGCCTTGAGCAGGAAGACGGCCATCTGCTGCCGGGTCACGGTGGCGGCCGGGCAGTAGAGACCTGCGGCGCAGCCGCTGGTCACGCCCGCGTTGTCGACCGCCTCGACGAAGCGCCATGCCCAGTGCGCGTAGGGCACGTCGAGGAAGGTGTGGTACTGGAAGGACGCACACACCTCGTCGGTGGCGGCGAGGCCGGCGCCGCGAGGGTAGTGGCAGCACATCCCGTACATGGTGGCGTTCGAGTCGGTGTGATGTCCGAATCCCATCGAGTGGCCGAGCTCGTGGGTGAGCATCTCGGCGAAGTTGGTTTCTCCGATGCACCCGGCGCCGTTGTTGACCACCACGAAAGGGCTGAAGGCGGGGTGCCAGGGCGTGCCGTCGTAGCTCCTGGTCGCGCTTGAGAACCAGGTCCCGCCGAACGCGAGCACGCCGGAGCAGCCCGTCATGTCGACGATGTCGTTGCACGGATCGTCGAAGACGACCTCGTTGACGCTGTGGTCGCTGCCGCCGGTACAGGTGATCGAGCGGGGCCTGACTCCCTGGTGGACGAAGTGGATCACGCCGTGACCGAATCCGCCCCAGGCGCCGATCGCGGCCGCGACCGCGCCCTGTCCGCCATCGGCGAGGCCGGACTGACCGGGGGTGGTCCCCCACATGGTGGCGCTGTTGGTGCCCAGCTCGAAGTCGAACCACCTCACCGGGTGGCCGTCTCCCGAGGAGGTGAGCTGGCGGCAGGAGGGAGGGCCGGCGGCAGGCAACGAGGGGAGAAGTGCTGCTGGCGCCGCGACCCGGTCCTGTCGGAACGGCAGCCCGAGCGCCACCTCGCGGAGGTGGGCGAGAAGCGCCGACGCCCGGTACCGCACCACCGGCGTGATGCCTTCGGCGGCGACCAGCCCGAGGTCGGCCGCCTCGGGGAGGGGCTCGAGCAGGTCGCGGTCGACGTCGAGCTCGAGCAGACCGTAGGCGAGCAGGGTCGAGCCCCAGCGCCCGTCCGGTCGTCGACTGAGGAACAGCAGGTAGGTCGCGCCCGCCCGATAGACCGGGATGCCCGGGGCCGCGAACCCGACGCCGTCGATCGTGCCCCCGACCTCTGCCACCTCGAAGGTCCCGGAAACGTTCGAGCCGCTGACCCGCTCCACCAGGTGGAACCGGGTCACCGTCCGGGGAAGGGAGCCCGACCGCTCGACCCGTGACGATTCCGCGCGGGCCAGTGCGACCAGGTCGGCCGTACGAGCCAGCTCACCCAGGTCCGACGGCGGAACCAGGCTCGCCGCGCCGGCACCGAGCGCGGTGATGATGACGAGGGCCGTGGCGAGGCAGAGTCGATGCATGGGGCCTCCGCCTCGAGTATCAGCCAGATCGCGCGAAAACGCGCGTCAGGAGGAGCTCATCGGCGCGCCCGAGGGGGCGCGCCGTGAGCCGGGTCACGCTCTGGCGCCCGCCGGCACCGGCTCCTCGAAGTCGAGCCGACCGTCCTGGTAGGTTCCTCCGCGGAGGGTGTGTGAGAGCCCTTCGCCGAGCGTCTCCACCAGGTGGATGGTGAGGCTCGACCTCACGTCCTCGGGGAGGTCCTCGAGGTCGGGCTCGTTCTGTTTCGGCAGCACGATGGTGGTCACGCCGGCGCGCACCGCGCCGAGGACCTTCTCTTTCACGCCGCCGATCGGGAGCACCCGGCCGGAAAGCGTGATCTCTCCGGTCATCGCCACGTCGTGGCGGGCGGGGCGGCCCGACAGAGACGACACCAGAGCGGTCGCCATCGTGATTCCCGCCGACGGGCCGTCCTTGGGGATCGCGCCTGCCGGGACGTGGATGTGCACGTCGCGCTGGAACGCGTCCGGGTCGATGAACAGCTCCTCGGCGTGGGCGCGGGCATAGGTCCAGGCCGCCCTGGCGGACTCCTTCATGACGTCGCCGAGCTGGCCGGTGAGCACCAGCTCGCCCTTGCCCCGCATCGGAGACGCCTCGACGAACATGATGTCCCCTCCCACCGGGGTGTAGAACATCCCGGTGGCGACGCCGATCTGGTCCTCGCCCGAGGCCTGCTCGGGATGGACCTTGGCGCGGCCGAGCAGCTCGCGAACGCTGTCGCGGTCGATCGCCACCACCTCGAGCTCGCGGGCGGCGACCTTGCGTGCCACCTTGCGGGCCAGGCGCCCGATCTCGCGCTCGAGCTGCCGGACCCCGGACTCGCGGGTGTAGCCGGAGATCAGCTCGGCGATCGCGTCGTCGGCGATGGTGATCTGCTGGTCGGTGAGACCGGCCCGCCGGATCTGTCGCGGGGTGAGGTATCGGCGTGCGATCTCCAGCTTCTCGCGTTCGGTGTAGCCGGCGAACTCGACCACCTCCATGCGGTCGAGCAGCGGACCGGGGATGTTCTGGATGAAGTTCGCGGTGGCGATGAACAGCACCTCGGAGAGGTCGAAGGGAACCCCGAGGTAGTGGTCGGTGAACGAGTCGTTCTGGGCCGGGTCGAGCACCTCGAGCAGCGCCGACGCGGGGTCTCCCTGGTACGACACGCCGAGCTTGTCGACCTCGTCGAGCAGGAAGACCGGGTTCTTGCTCCCGGCCTGCTTCATGCCCTGGATGATGCGGCCCGGCATGGCGCCGACGTAGGTCCGCCGGTGGCCGCGGATGTCGGCCTCGTCTCGGACCCCGCCGAGCGAGATGCGGACGTACTCGCGCCCCATCGCCCGCGCGATCGACTTGGCGACCGAGGTCTTGCCGACACCGGGCGGCCCGACGAACAGCAGGATCGGTCCGCGGGCGCTGTCGTCGTCGCGTGGGCGGGGGTCGGGCGACGACCCCTCCTCGCCCTCCTCGCGCTGATCGGCGAGGCGGCTTTCGCGCAGCTGGCGCACCGCGAGGAACTCCAACACCCGGTCCTTGACGTCGCCGAGCGCGTAGTGGTCCTCGTCGAGGATCTCGGCCGCGTTGTCGATCTCGAGCCGCTCCTCGGATCGTGCGCTCCAGGGCAGCTCGCAGACCGTCTCGAGGAAGGTGCGGATGACCTGGGCCTCCATTCCTTCGGGCCCCATGCGCTCGAGGCGGCCGAGCTCGCGGTCGACCTCCTTGCGGACCTCCGCCGTCAGCTCGAGCGCCTCGAGCTTCTCGCGCAGCTCCTGAAGGTCCTCGCGGTCACCCTCGCCGAGCTCCTTCTGGATCGCCTTGAGCTGCTGGCGCAGGTACATCTCGCGCTGGCGGTCGCCGAGCTCCTCCTGGACCTGGGACTTGATGTCCTCCTGGGCGTCGAGGATCGCGATCTGTCGCTGGACGTGAACCAGCACCCGCCGCAGCCGCTCCTCCACCGAGAGCGCTTCGAGCAGGCGCTGGCTCTCTTCCGGCTTGAGGTCGAGGTAGCCTGCCACCAGGTCGGCGAAGCGGCCCGGCTCCTTGGTCTCGGCGAGAAACTGCTGGACCGCCTCTTTGGGTAGTCCGGCGCGGCGGCCGAGCTCCGCGGCGCGCTCCCTGGTCTCCTGGTAGAGCGCCGCGAACGTCGGGCCGGCCGGATCCAGGGGAGGCATCTCCTCCACCGGGCGGATCAGCGCGGTCAATCGGCCGCCATCGTCGTCGTAGCGGACCGCGACCGCGCGGTACAGGCCGTTGAGGAGCAGTCGCATGCCGGACGGCCCCCGCTGGACCGGCCCGATGACGGCGACGGTGCCGAGCGTGTAGAGCACGTCGGGCGACGCGTCCTCGACGTTCTCGCGCTGAGAGACCACGAAGACGTGCTTGTTCTCGGTTTGAAGGGCCTCCTCGATGGCGCGCAGGGTTCCGGGTCGACCGGCGGCGATCGGCGAGGTCACCCCGGGATAGAGCACCGCCTCGCGCAGTGGAATGACGGGAAGCGTGATGACGTCGGTCATGGTCTCTCCTCGTTGACGGCTCGGGCCGGCCGGTCATCGATGTTGGTGTGCGGCGACCGGTCCCGCGTTCGAGCCCACCGTCACGAACCTGAGTGTGCGTTACTCAAATTCCCTCCCGGGCTTCGCGAGATCGTCGGTGACGGCAAGAGCGCAGCCCTCAGGTTCGGGGCACACCTCGCACGGGTCCGCCTCACCCCGGGCACAGGCGAGACAGCTCAGGACCCGGTCGCGGATGACCTCCACCAGCGCGCGGTGGAGACCGAGCGGCGCGGTGACCATCCACCGCACGCCGGGGTGCCGGCGTGCGGCCTCGGCGGCCAGTCGGGGGATGTCCTCCCGCCAGTGCTTGCCCGGGAGCAGAAAGTACGGCTGGACGACGACCGTCGACGCACCCCGGTCGACGCAGCGCGCGAAGGCAGTGTCGAGGGACGGCTCGGCGAGCTCCATGTGGGCCGGCTCGACGATCGGGTGACCGGTGCGCTCGGCATAGAGTGCGGCGACCTCCTCCAACATCGTGTTGGAGTCGGCCCGCCGGGAGCCGTGGTCCACCAGCACGATGCCGATTCCCGGATCGATGGTGCTCGGATCGTCGGTCGTCACGTCTTCGATGGTATCGCGGCCGAATCCTGGGCGGCGAGTGTCGTCCAGGTCGTGACGACCGGCGAGGAGCGTCCCCGGGGGCGGGGCCTGGTGCCGGCGAAGGCGGTCGTCCCTGCGCGAAGGCCGCGGCGGCCGTTCAGCGGCCCGCTGCGGGATGCTCCTGCCTTCGAGGCGGCAGCTCGAGCGAGGGCAGGGTCGTCTCGACCGGGTCGGGCTCGCCGGCGAAGCGCACCACGACCGAGGTCAGGCGATCGTCCCGCCACACCCCCTCACCCAGCAGCCAACCGCGAACGAAGGCCTCGAGACGGCTGCGGGCATGTTCCCGGACCAGGGCCAGAGCCTCCGGTCGGGCGGCGCGCTCGGCGAGCTCGGGGGTCAGCCCGCGCTCGAGGGCGTCGAGCTGGGCGGTGGTGTCGAAGGGCAGCCACGAGCTTTCGGTCCGCTTCTCCATCCGGTCGGTGTGGATCGCAGGTGGCAGCGTGGGTTCCAGCGGCGGGGCCTCGACGACGCAGGTGTGGTCGCTCAACCGGAGGATCCACGGGCCGTCGAGGCGCACGTGGTAGCGGTAGGTGACCGGCACCCGGATCTCAGCCACGGTGGTTCCGAGGGGAAGGAGGTCGTAAAGGGCGCGGCGGTCCTCGCGGCGGGTGACGGTCTCGACCGCCTCGACCGCGATCAGCTCGAGGGCCGATCCGGACCCCGGGGCGAGTCGCGGCAGGTCGGAGACGAACGATGTGGTGAGGGTCGCCGAGGTGAGCCCTCGGGTGAGGTCCGCGGCCGCGGCCCTGCCGCTCGCGGCGACCGAGCGGCAGGCGCGCACGGCCGAAAGGCTCGCGATCGTCGTGGCCAGCAGGATCACCGCCGGCCACCGCAACAGGCGGATCGCCTCGAGGAAGGTGTTCATCACCCCCTATCGTAGCGGTGCACGGTGGGGAATGAGGAATGTGGAGCGCAGAATGGGGGAGGACGAGCGGTGAGATGGGCGACCACGACAGTGTTACGTCTCTTGCGGTCCCTGCTTTACTCGTCTGAGATCACGGCATACTCTTCAGTGCGATGTTCCGCACGCTCCGAACCACTCACTCCTCACCCCTCACACCTTACCGTGCGCTCGCGCTCGCAGTGCTGGCGCTCGTGGTGTCGAATACGAGCAGCGCTGGCGATCAGACCGACACCGGCGCCCAGCTCGACACGGTGCGGGCCCAGATTCGTCGGCTCGAGACCGATCTCACCGAGCTCGAGAGCCGACGCCTCGATGTCGCATCCGAGCGTCAGAAGCTCGAGACCCAGCTGCAGCTGGCCGAAGCGCGGGTGCGGGAGCTCGAGCTGGTGGTCGCGTCGGGAGCGGCGGAGGTGGTGCGCCTGCGGACCGAGGTTGATGCACTGGCCGCCGACCTCGAGCGGCGCCGGGACGCCCTGGCGCGCCATCTCGAGATGCTCGCCCTGCTTGGCCAGCCGGGGCCGCTGCAGCTGCTCTACGATGCGGTCCAGGGCGGCGACCTCGATCGCGCCATCGGAACCGTGGTCGCGCTCACCGACGGCCAGGCGCGGCTGATGTACGAGTACGACCGGGTCCAGGCGGAGCGGGCCGCGCGGCTCGCCGAGCTCAGCCGCGCCCTGGACTCGGCCCAGCGTGAGAACGCCGCCCTCGACGCGCGCCGCCGCGAGCTGGAGACGGTGCGCCGTCAGGTGGTCGCGACCTTGCGCCAGGTCGAGCGCAGCCAGCGCCAGACCAGCACCCGGTTGGTCGACCTCCGGCAGCGTGAGGAGGCGCTCGAGCGACTGCTCGAGGTGGTCGGAAGCCGGCGGCGGTTCTCGGCCGCGGACGACATGCGGGCGTTTCGCGGCGCGTTGCCGTGGCCGGTGACGGGCAGGCTGGTCGAGCGGTTCGGCCGCCACGCGTTGCCCGACTACTCCACGTACACGGTGTGCAACGGGGTGCGACTCAACCCGGCGGCGGGCGCCGCGGTCGCCGCGGTCTTTCCGGGCGTTGTGGCATATGCCCGTCACTTCAAGGGTTACGGCAACATGGTGGTGGTCGATCACGGGCGGGAGGTGTTCTCGCTGGTGGCTGGGCTTGCTACACTTCACGTGCGGGTCGATCAGTCCGTCGCCATGGGCGCCCGGCTCGGTCTGGCCGCGCCACCGAACGAGAACGGCAGCCTCTACGTTGAGATCCGCGTCGGCGGGAAGCCCGAGGACCCCCTGAGGTGGTTTCAGCTCAGAGGGGAGTCACCCTGACATGAAGCGCATTCGAACCGTCTTCCTCGCCGTATCGGCTACCAGCCTCCTGTTGGTGGCCGCACTTGCCGTGGCCGACCGCCCGGTCCAGGAGGAGCTCTTCCGTGCGATGGGCAACCTCGCGGAGGTGGTCCATCTGGTCCGGACCGAGTACGTCGACGAGCTCGACGCGAGCGCGCTGGAGGCGAGCCTCGATGCCGGGATCCTCGAGTCGATCGACCCCTGGGCGGCGGTGCTGCCGGCCGAGCTCGCCGATCGGGCGGATGAGGTCCTGGGAGCCCCGCCGCCCTACGGCCTGCTGCTCGGATTGCGGCTGAGCTCGGCGGCGGTCCGCCACACCGTGTCCGGTTCTCCTGCCCGTGCCGCAGGACTCGAACCCGGGGAGGTCGTGGAGCAGGTCGAGGGGGTCTACACCCGCGGGCGCCCCCTATGGCACATCAGTCAGGACCTGCGCGAGCGCGAGGCGAAGGGCGAGTCGGTCAGGCTCACGGTGGTTGATCGGCTGGTCGACGCGCGCCGCGAGGTGATGCTCGAATCGGCGCCATGGGAACCGCCACCGCCTACGGTCGAGGACTTCGGGACGGTCCGGGTGATCACCCTGGCACACCTCGCGCCGGGGACGGCGGAACGTCTCACGAACCTGCTCGACGGTGTACCGGCCGCGGTCCTGGACCTGCGCGAGACGGCCTGGGGGGTCGAGGACGAGGCCGTCAGGGTCGCGGACCTCTTCGCCGACCAGGGCGTGCTCGCCCAGTGGCGAGGCCGGCGGGCGGGCGAGCGGACCTACTCCGCGTCATCGCCGGTGGTGTCGAAGACCCGCCTGGTTGTGGTGGTCGGCGCCGGCACCGAGGGCGCGGGTGAGATCCTCGGGGCGGCGCTGTCACGGCTCGGCGTGCCGCTGGTCGGAGGGCGCACCGCGGGCCACGCTCCCCACATGCGACTGGTCCACGACGGAGGGCTCCATCTGTGGATTCCGGTCGCCCACTGGTTGCGGGGTGACGGCGACGCGATCACCGGCAACGGGCTCGAGCCGGACCAGGAGGCCGAGGACGAGGCCGCGCTCGAGCTGGCCGTGGCGCTGCTGACGGCGGCGGATGAGCGCGCGGCGTAAGCGGCGGCCGCCGACCCGGACGCTCATTCTGGCCCTGGCGGTGGCGCTGCTCGGCCTGACGGCCGTGCTCTGGTTGCTGCTGGGCGCGAGAGATCGCGCGAACCCGGAGGCAGGCGATTTCGGGGACCGGCTGGTCGAGATGGCGAGGTCAGTCGGTGCGACCGAGGTCAGGCCCGACGATCCCATCCGCAAGGAGGACGAGGTCTTCGTGAGGGTGTGGCGGATCCGGCTGCCCAGCGCCGAGACCGCCCGCGCGCTGGCATCGCAGATCGAAGCCGAGGCGGCATCGCGTCAGGCATCGGTGACCGAGCTCGAGCCGGGTGCCGGCGAGACCATCCGCCTCCGCGTCGACCTCGGTGTCGAGGCGTTCGACCTGCGCCTCGAGGGGCGGCGCCCGTTGCCGCAGGTCCCGGTCAGGCCTCTGCCGACGGCGACACAGGTTCCTTCGCCGCAGCCTTCTCCGCTGCCGAGCGCGCGCGGCAGGCTCGCCATCCTGCTCGACGACGCCGGTCAGTCCCTCGACCTGGTGGCGGCGGCGGCGGCCCTGCCTCCCGAGGTGGGAGTGGCAGTGCTGCCCTTCCTCCCCGAGTCGTCGACCACCGCTGCCGAGGTCCACCGCGCCGGGCACGAGGTTTGGCTGCACCTCCCGATGGAGCCGGAAACCGGCAACCCCGGTCCGGGGGCGGTGCTGGTCGCGATGAAGGAGCAGGAGATCCGGGCGACGGTGAGGGCTGCGCTCAACAGCGTCCCGCACGTGGTCGGCGTCAACAACCACATGGGCTCGCGGGCGACCGCGGACCTCCGCACCATGACCTGGGTGATGCAGGAGCTGGCCGCCCGCGGCCTGGCGTTCATCGACTCGCGGACCTCAGTGGCCACCGTGGCCGAGGATGCGGCGAGGGCGCAGGGTGTCCGCGCCGGACGCCGGTTGGTGTTTCTCGACAACGAGCGCACCGCGTCCGCGGTCCGCGCACAGCTCGACGAGGCGGTCTACCGCGCCCGGATCGAAGGACGAGCGATCGCCATCGGCCACCTGACGCGGGTCACCGTCGAGGTGCTCGAGAACGAGCTGCCGGGCCTCGGCGCGCGCGGAGCCGACCTCGTCAAGCCGTCGCAGCTGACACGGTGAGGACTGAGGCGGGTCTCGCGTCTCACGCGCGATGCCAGACGGTCCCGTGCGGCGTGTCCTCGAGCACGACCCCCCGCTCGGCGAGCTGGTCGCGGATCGCATCGGCGCGGGCAAAGTCCCGGCCCGCGCGGGCGGCCGCACGCTCCTCGATCAGGCTCCCGATCTCGGCCGGACCGGGGCCGGCTTCGTCGCTCACTTTGGGGAAGATGTCGAGCACGCCGTCGGCGGTCGCGAGCGCGCACTCGAGCACCTCGCGCACCGCTGCCGAGATTCCGCCGCCGTCGAGCGCGCTGTTGACCTGCCGCAACAGCGTGTGGAGGGCTCCGAGGGCGCGGGCGGTGTTGAGGTCGTCGCCGAGGCCTGCCCGGAGCTCGGCCTCGAAGGCCTCCACAGCCGCCTCCGGGAGCTCGCCGGGACCGTCGGCCGGCGGGGTGTGGCGGAGACGCCGCAAGGTGTTGCCGATCCGCTCGACCGCAACCCCTGCGCCGCGAAGGCCGTCGAGGGTGAAGTTGAGCTTCTGCCGGTACGGCACTGAGATCAGGAGATAACGCACCGCGGCAGGATCGTGACCCTCCTCGAGGAGGTCGCGGAGGGTGTAGAAGTTGCCCTTCGACTTGGCCATCTTCTCGCCCTCGACCACCAGGTGCTCCGCGTGCAGCCAGTAGCGGACGAACGGTCGGCCGGTCGCGCCCTCCGACTGCGCGATCTCGTTCTCGTGATGCGGGAAGACCAGGTCGACCCCTCCGGCGTGGATGTCGAAGCTCTCGCCGAGCAGGTCGAGCGCCATGCACGAGCACTCGAGGTGCCACCCCGGCCGGCCGGGGCCGAGCTCGGTGTCCCAGGACTGCTCACCCGGCTTGGCGGCCTTCCACAGCACGAAGTCGCGGGCGTCCTCCTTCTCGTACTCGTCCGCGTCGACCCTGGCGCCGGCCTGGTTTCCGGCCAGAGAGGCGCCTGAGAGCGCGCCGTAGGCCGGGAACGAGGCGATCCGAAAGTAGACCGAGCCTTCCGAGCGGTAGGTGTGCCCGGCTGCTTCGAGGCGCCGGACGAGCCCGACCATCTGAGGGATGTAGTCGGTTGCGCGCGGGTAGTGCTCGGCCGGCTCGGCGCGCAGCGTCGCCATGTCCTCGTGGAAGGCGGCGATGAAGCGGTCGGTGTAGGTCCTGAGGTCCTCGCCCGCCTCGCGGGCACCCTTGATCGTCTTGTCGTCGACGTCGGTCAGGTTCATCACCAGGGTGACGTCGAAGCCGAACAGGCGCAGGGTCCGCCGCAGGACGTCCTCGAACAGGAACGTCCTCAGGTTGCCGATATGGGCGTAGTTGTAGACCGTCGGCCCGCAGGTGTAGACCCGTGCGGTGCCCGGCACCAGCGGCTCGAACCGCTCCATCCGCCTCGTCAGGGTGTTGTAGAAGCTGAGCTCGTCGGTCATGGGGTGAAGAGTGAAGAGTGAAGGGTGAAGAGTCAAGGCCCGGCGGGTGGAGCCCGACGTGCCGGCGAGAAGTCAAGATGTGATCGAAGAGCGTCGTCGGGGAGCGGCGTGTCGGCTCCTGCGCTGCGGTTGCCGCGACGATCCGGGTTCGCGACGATCGTGCAGGCACCGGACGGAGGCGGCTCCGCCCCGACAAAGTCACCGCAGCGAATACCTCAGTCGACCTTCACGCTCGACCCATCACTCGTGGTTCTCTTCTCTTCACTCGAGAAGGTGCTCCCTGATGTACGTGAACTTGCCCTTGTTGACCAGCCCGAACCCCTCCTCGAACTCGTTGATCAGCCGGGAGACGGTTTCCCGGGTGGTCCCGATCGAGTGGGCGATGTCGGCGTGGGTCGGGCGGCGGACCACGACCCACCCGTTACCGAGCCTCTGGCCGTGGTCGCGGGCGAGGTCCAGCAGGTACCGTGCGAGGCGCCCGGCGACGTCCATGTAGGCGAGCGACTCCATCTTGGAGTTGGCACGGCGCAGCCGGCGGGAGAGGATCGCCAACAGCTTGCGCGAGATCCGCGGTTCGGTCGCGAGCAGGTGGTGGAACTCCTCACGACTGATGACCACCAGCTCGACCGCGGTAGCGGTGATCACCGAGGCCGACCGCGGCGCCTCCTCGATCAGAGCCATCTCGCCGAAGACCTGACCTTGGCCGAGCACGGTCAGGATGAACTCGCGCCCGTCGGACGACGTGACGACGATCTTGACCTTGCCGCGGGCGACGATGAAAACCGCGTCGGCGACGTCGCCGGAGTGGAAGATGACGGTGTCCTTCGGCACGCTGCGGAGCTGGGTCAGGGAGGCCACCTTGGAAAGCTCGTCCCCGTCGAGCTCGGAGAACAGCTCGACGCCGACCAGCAGCTCGACGACCGGATGGCTCATCGGGACATCCTCCCCTGGATGGCTATCGCGAGATCGGCCACCGTCCGCCCGTCCGGCGGATCCGGCAGAGCGACACATCCGCTTCCGTTCTCCGTGCCTGTTCCCTCTCCACACCATACCGGAACCGTGAGGCCGAGCAGGTGTGCGACCGCGTCGAGCGCGTCGCCGACCTCGGCGGTCGTGACCCGGAGCTGCGGGTTGAATCGGCGTTCGACCGGGTCGGCGGTGAGGACCCCCGCCCGGACGACGACCAGGACCTCGTTCCGCATCGGCAGATCGACGATGTCGGTGAGCAGGGGGACCTCACCGTCGTCGATGCCGACCAGGCGGGGGATGGCGGTGACCAGGACGGCGGCCAGCTCGCCCCGGTTCAGGTGAGGCGAGGCGAGGGCTGCGGCCACGTAGGCCGGCGCGTTCCCCACCCGCCATGCCAGTCGAGCTCTCGCCAGCTCGGCCTCACGGCCCGGGTAGTCCGGCGGCAGCGCCGCGTAGCGTTCCATCGCGGTCGCCAGGTCGCCGCGGCGCTCGGCGATGCGAGCCTCGAGCAGGATCGCGTCGGCAGCCCTTCCCAGCCCGGCCAGCACGGCCAGGGCCTCCCGGTCCCGTTCGAGGGCGAACAGGGCTTGAGCCTCGATCAGACGCGCCGGCTCCATGCCGGGGGCGAGCTCGAGCACCGCGCGGGCGTCGGCCAGGGCCCTCTCAGGGTCTCCAGCAACGGCTTTTCCGGCCTCGGTGAGGCGGTCGTCGATCCACCTGTCCTGAAGCTCGGCAGCGCGCCGGCCCCAGGTCGAGCGCGGCCAGAGCTCGGCGGTCCTGCGGGCCGCGGCGAGCGCGCGTGGCCGATCGTCCTTCCGTTCCAGCGCCTGGGTGAGAGTGGCCCACGCGGCCGCGTAGCGGGGGTTCGAACCCAGCAGCCCGTCGAGCTCGTCGATCACCTGCTCCACGTGCCCGGACGCCTCGAGTCGCGCCTGAAGAGCGAGCAGCGGGCCGGCCGGGGTCGACGCCGCCCGGAGCGCCGCCTCGAGGGCGCCGTCCGGGTCTCCCGAGGCGAGCCGCGCCGACCCGCGAACCAGGATCTTCCGCTCCCGGCGGTCCGGGTCCGGGGCCCCCGGTCCCGACAGCGGGTCAGGCAGCGAGTACACCGCCCCCGTCGACGGCGTCTGCGGTGCGGTGGCACAGGCAGCCACCAGGGCTGCCACCACCGCGAGGAACCAGGCTCGCACCTGGGTCCGGGAGCGTGGGACGAAGTGGCGGGTCGGTCGCCTCGGCTGGAACCGAATGCTGCGAGCCAGCGGACTAGACCCCCGGCTCATTCGACTCGGTGTACCCGACCGCCGGACTGATGCTGGCGATGGCGTGCTTGTAGACCAGCTGCTCCTGGCCGTGGTTCTCGAGCACCACCGAGTAGCGGTCGAAGCGCCTCAGGATTCCAGTGAGCCGCTTGCCGCTGATGAGGTAGACATGGACCGTGCGCGCTTCTTTGCGGAGCTGGTAGAAGAACGGATCCTGGATGTTGATGGTGCTGCTCGCCGGCTTGCTCATAGCTCCCCACCCCTCGTTTCGTGGTCGCTCCACAGAGCGACCAGGTCGGCGGCGCCTCCCGCCTCGGCCGGCCGGATCCAGCTCAGCTGCCCTTCCCGGAGATTCCGCAGCCAGCTCAGCTGCCGCTTCGCCAGGTGACGACTGGATCGCTTGGTAGCCGCGATGGCCATGGCGAGATCACTCGAACCATCAAGAACGGCGATCGACTCGCGGTAGCCGATCGCCTTGAACGCATGAACGGTGCGGGGTATCCCGGCTGCAAGAAGCTGGGCAACCTCCTCCACCAGTCCCCCTGCGAACATCTCCTCGACACGCTGGTCAATCCTAGCATACAGGTCGGGTCTTTCGCGGTTCGGCGCGGCCAACAGGAAGCGGAATCGTGGGCCCTTGGGCTGACGTCGCCAGTGCTCAGAGAGGGCGGCCCCGGTGAGCTCGATCACCTCCAGCGCGCGCACCACTCTCTGCCGGTCGGCGGGGGCGATCCGGGCGGCCGCCGTCGGGTCGGCCTCGGCCAGGCGGCGGTGGGCGGCCGCCGGGTCGGCACGCCATTGCTCGCCGAGGCGCGAGCGGAGCTCGGCGTTCGACGGCGGCGCCGGAAACAGGCCCAGCAGCAGTGCACGAACCCAGAAGTGGGTACCCCCGACCACCAGTGGGACCCGCCCGCGGTCGCGAATCTCCCGGATCGCGGCGTCGGCCGCCGCGACGAAGTCGCCGGCGGAGAAGCGACGCCGGGGATCGACCACGTCGATCAGGTGATGGCGGACGCGCCGGCGCGCGTCGGCGGTGGGCTTGTCGGTACCGATGTCGAGCCCGCGATAGACGGCGAACGCGTCGGCGGAGACGATCTCGCCGCCGAGCCGCTCGGCCGTCTCGAGCCCCAACCGGGTCTTGCCGCAGGCGGTCGGTCCCACCACCACCAGGAGGTCCCGCGCGGTCACGGGACCGGTCTCCACCCTGCGGGCCCGGGCTCGGCGCCGCACGGCCAGCCGGTTGCCGGCGCCCGCCAGGGAATGCCCGCGGCCTCCAGGCGGGAGATCACGTCGGCGTGCGGATGGTGATGGGGGTTCGCAGTCCCGGCGGGGACCAGGACCACGTCGGGAGCTGCCGCAGCCAACAGATCGGTCCCGGTCGAGGAACGGCTGCCGTGGTGCGGGGCGATCAGCACGTCGCAGTCCAGCCGGTGCGATCCGGCCACCCGGCGCTCGGTCGCGGTCCCGACGTCCGAGGTGACCAGCACCGTACCGTTGGTGGCGAGCGCGCGCAGCACGAGCGACCGCTCGTTCTCCGGCCCCCGGGGTGGCCGGGCAGGGGGCCACAGCACCTCGAGCCGCCACCGTCCGGTGCTGACCACCGAGCCCTCTGCGACCGGGGACACGGTCCCGCCCGCGCGGCGGAGGGCTCGCAGCAGCGGCACGATTCGGGGTTCTTTCAGAGCCCACCGGGGCACCACCAACCGGCGCGGTTCGTGCTCCTCGACCACCGCAGGCAGCCCCCCGATGTGGTCGTCGTGGGTGTGGCTGGCGACCACCGCTTCGATCTCCCGGACGCCCGCGTCGGCGAGAGCCCGAACCGCCTCGGTGGGGAAGCGGCCGCCGTCGACGAGCAACCCGACGCCGCCGGTGGTGAGCACTGCCGAGGTGCCGTCCGCCACCGGCAGCAGTGCGACGGGCGCCAGCGCCGGCGCCCGAAGCGTCCACCAGGCGCCGGTCGACACCACCAGCGCGAGCCAGGCCGCCAGCCCGAAGCGGCCGGCGCGCCCGGGGAGCAGGGCGGCGACCGCGGTGAGCGCTCCGACGGCCACCAGCCACGCTGACGGTGCGGGGGGCGTCCAGGACGCGGCCCGGGCCGCTCCCCCGATCCACCACAGGAGATCGGCGACCGCCGCGAGCAGCGAAAACGCGGGTCGGGCGAGCGCCGGGACGAGATTCGATGCGAGCACAGCCGCTGCCGCCAGCACCAGCGCCGGGGCGAGCAGCGGTGCAGCGGCGAGGTTGACCAGCGCGGCGCCCGGGAGCAGGGTGCGGAAACGCCATGCGACCAGCGGTGCCGCGGCCGCCTGGGCGACGACCGGCACCGCGGCGGCGGTCGCCAACCGGGGCGGCCCGGGCAGTCCGCGCGCGACCACCGGTACCCACCGGACCAAGGCCGCGGTCACCAGCACGGTGAGCTGGAAGCCGGCGTCGGCGAGCAGCGACGGAGCGACCAGCAGCATCCCGACGACGGCCGCCAGGACCGCCGCCATCGGGAGCGGGCTGCGCCCGAGCAGGCGGGCGACGAGCCACACCGCCGCCATGATCGCGGCGCGCAGGGCCGAAGGGGCCGCTCCTGCGAGCAGCGCGTAGCCAGGCAGCGCAACCAGCAGAATCCACCGCGCCGGAGTCGGCCGGACGCCGACACCGACCAGAGTGAACCACAGCACCCCGGCCACCACTCCGACATGGAGCCCGCTGACCGCCAGAAGGTGAGCCAGGCCGGAGCGGCGCCAGGCGTCGCGCCGGCCGGCCGGCAGCAGGTCGCGCCGACCGAGAACCAGGGCGGCTGCCAGCTCCGCCGCGCGAATCCGGTCGGGATCGGTGCCGGCGGCAGCGATCGTTGCAGCCGCCAGTCGTTCGCGGACCGCGTGCAGCCCTGCGGGGGGCGCGAGCTCCCGAACCACCCGCGGCGAGGCGGACATCAGAACCGGTCGGCGCGGGTCGCCGCGCAGCTCGGCGAGGGCCTCGACCGTGGTGCCCGGCACGGGGAGCAACGAGGGATCGGTGCCCCGGACCTCGAGCGCGATCCGGTTCGGCAAGCCGACCCGTTCCTCGCCCCGGCGGGCCGCGCGGATCGTGGCCTGGGTCCGATGGCCCCACCGGGTGGGGGTCCAGCTTTCCCGGATGGTGCCTTCGACCCTGAGGGCGACAGGGGCCGTGCGGTCGGCGAGCCAGCTGCCGAGCCGCAGCTGGTCGCCGCGAACCTCGAGACCCCTGCCGGCGCCCAGCGCCAGGCCGGCAAGCAGCCAGAGCATGGGCGTGCGGGGATGCCGTGCGAGTGCGACCGCTGCGGCGACCAGGCCGGCAGCGAGCAGGAATCGGCCGACCCCGGTGGCAGCGGTTGCGGACCCGAGCCCAGCCGCGATGCCGGCCGCGCAACCGCCGCAGAGGAACCACAGGGGCCGCAGTGCCGCGGATTCGACGTCGCTCACCCGGCCTCCAGCACCGAGATCACCTCCACGTGGTGCGTGGAGGGGAAGAGATCGGCCAGCTCGAGGTGTGCGAGCCGGTAGCCCCGGTCGATGAGGAAGGCGGTGTCGCGGGTCCAGGTGGCGGGATCGCAGGACATCATCACGATCCGGTGAGGGTGCCAGCCGGCCAGCCGGGACCTCAGCTCGGCGGAGAGCCCGGCGCGAGGTGGGTCGGCCAGAACCAGCGCGTCCGTCGGCAGCCGCCGATGGCGCGCGAGCCACGACTCGGCCGTCCGTCCGACGGCGACACGGGCCTCGGGCAGGTTGCGGACGGCCGCTCGTGCGGAGGGCCGGAAGGGCTCGATCAGGGTCAGCGGCCGGGCACTGCGCCGCGCCGCTGCTGCGGCCAGAAAGCCGACCCCGGCGTGCAGATCCCAGGTCGGGTGCGGCTGCTCGCCGGCGAGATCGACGATCCGGTCGAAGAGCCACGGGACCAGGTGCCGGTTGCCCTGGAAGAAGGCTCCGATCGGCACCTCCAGTGGCCGGGGCAGCTGCATCGCGACCTGCTCCTCACCCCAGCCGCGCAGCAGCGCGCCGGAGGCGGTGAGCCGGTGGCAGCCGTCGACCACCGCACCGAGCTCGGCTTGGCTCGCAAGCCAGTGCGGCGGCGGCTCGCAGGGACCGCCCCGGGCTCCGCGCAGCGCGACCACCGCCTTCCGGCCGTCGAGGTCCTCCAACCACTCCAGGTCCACCGGCCGATCCGCGACCCGGGCGAGGGCCGAAGCCAGCGCGGGAATCGCCGCGCGGAGCCTCTCGGTGACGATGCGGCAGGAGGGGATCGCCACCGGCCGCCACGACCGCGACTCGTAGAAGCCGAGGATGCGGCTCTCGGGCGACCAGTGCAGCCGCGACCGCATGCGGTAGGCGAGGGGCGAGGTCGAGATCGGGGCGGAGGCCAGCCGGGCGGCCAGTCCGGGGTTGCCGCGCGCCGACCCGGCCGCGGCGCCGCGTTTGAGCTCGGCGCCGGCTCGGGGCTCGACGTGAGGCCAGTCGCAGCCGCCGCAGCCGGGAGCGTGTGGGCAGGGCTCGGAGTCACGGGCCGGGTGTGGGTCGGCGATCAGCGCCACCGCCGAGCCCTCCACGATGCCGGCCCGACGCCGGTCGAGGCGCACCCGAACGGTCTCGCCCGGCAGTGCCCCGGCGACCAGCCACACCTCGTCGCCGGCGCGGGCCACGACCCGTCCGCCGCCGGCCATGGCTTCGCCGCAGAGGGTCAGCTCCACCCGGGGAGCTCCAACCTCGGCAGCGCGAGGCGGTCGCGGACAAGGCGGTCGAGGTGGGCGCGGAGGGTCCGCTCGAGGGCCTTGTCGCGGGCCCCCGAGGCGGCTGCCGAGGTTCTCGCGGCGGCCTCGAGCTCGCCGTGCAGGGCATCAGGAAGCAGGGCCGCGCACGCGTCGAGCATGGCCGCTTCGAGGTCGTAAAGGTGTGGCTCGATCTGCTCAGGGCTGAGCTCGACCGCCGCGCGGACCGCCTCCGAGGTCGCGATGACGACTCGGTCGAGCGGCGGGTCGAGCTTTCGCGCCGCTCTCTCGAGACGACCCGCGAGGTTCGACAGCCTTGCCGCGAGGTCGTCCGGAGCGCTGTCCACGGTCGCCCCGACGTGCATGGCCGCGATCCGCTTGGCGTGCCGCGTGACCGCGTGGCGGCAGTACCGGAGGCTGACCACGGGGTCGGCCTCGCCGCGGTCCCGACGCCGGGCGATGACCTCGGCGAGCCCCGCCCGGATCGCAGCCAGCGGAACCCGGTCCCGCCACCAGCCGCGCAGCAGCTGGAAGTCAGCCGGTGACAGCAGGTGAGGGACGCCCCGGAGCCCGGCGAACAGGTCCTCGACCGCGCGGTAGTAGGCCAGCTCCGCCTCGTCGACGGTCATGAGAGCAGGATACGTGAGCGGCGGGGCCGGTGAGGAGTCGGGAGTCGACGGCGAGACGCTCGTCGCAGATCGTGCGTCGCTCGAGGTGTGGCATCGATCACCTTCCGGAGTCGTTCGTCCGCCCGCACGTCGCGCGCCGCACGTCGTGCGAACGAAGCTACAATGCAGCGGTCCTTATGCCTCTCGGCACACCTCGCGCCGTGCGCCTCGGGCTCGCACTCGTGCTGAGCGCGGTCCTGGCAGAAGCCGGGCCGTGGAGCCGTTTGCCCGACGCCGTGTCGCGTCTCCAGGTGGCTCCTGACGACCCCCGGGCGGGCGCGGTGCTGGCGGACGTGGAGGCGTCGGTGATCGCGGAGGCTGCGGCGGGACGTCTCGCCTCGACTGCAACTCTGGCCGAGGTGTACGCCGGGCTGGTGTCACCCCTGGTCGAAGGCGAGGTGCGACTCGAGACGCTGGAAGGGCGGGTCGCGGCGGCCTTGATCGCATGGGGGGATGCGCGAGTAGGGCGCGATCCGGAGAACGCGGCCCGAGCGTGGGCTCTGGCGGCGCGGCTGGCCCCCTCCGACGAAGCCAGCGCCCGGCTGCGACCGCTCCTGGTGCCTCCGTCTGAGGCGGCTGCGGGCGATGTCTGGCGATCGCCCGTGGATGGCGCCGAGCTGGTGGCTCTGCCCAGGTTCCGGTTCCGCATGGGGTGCACCGTCTACGACCGCGAGTGCGGGCCCGAGGAGTCCACCCGGCGCTGGCTGGTGGTCGCCCCGTTCTGGATCGACCGCGCCGAGGTCACGGTGGAGCGGTACCGCCGGTGCGTCGAGTCGGGCGGCTGCACCCCGCCGGGCAGCGACGCCGGGCTTTCGCGGCCGGCTCGCGAGGACGAGCCGGTGACCGGGGTGAGCTGGTACCAGGCGCAGGCCTATGCAACGTGGGCAGGGCGGCGGCTGCCCACCGAGAGCGAGTGGGAGCGAGCCGCCCGGGGCGACCGCACCGACCGCCGATACCCGTGGGGCAACTTCGCCGAGTCGGAGCGGGCCAACGTGGCGGGCACCGCGGGGGCGGATCAGTACGAGCGGACCGCTCCGGCGGGCACGTTTCCAGCCACTGGGTGGGGGCTTCTCGACCTCGCCGGCAACGTGCGCGAATGGTGTCGGGACGCTTTCACGGCCGATCTCGACGGCGCCCCGATCGATGGCGGACCGGTGCTGGAGGGCCAGGGGAGGGTCGTCCGAGGCGGCTCCTGGCGGCTCGCGATCGGGCGTGCGAGGGTCTCGGCCCGAGAAGGGGTCGCGCCGACCGAGCAAGCCGACGATCTCGGCTTCCGCTGCGCGCTCGACAGCGACCGACAGACGAATCCGGGCGAGGTGGCGGCGCTCGCGGCGGCGGCGTTTCCGGTCCGCTCCGAGGCGCCGACCGACCTGCTCTCGCCCGCTCTCGACGCCGCCGATCGGCGTTACCTCCTGCGCCGAGCGGTCACCTGGCTGACCCTCGAGGGGCGGTTTCTCGATGCGCTGCCCTACGCTCTCGAGCTCGAGCGGCGGGAGGCCCGTGACCGTGTCGCCGCAGGGCTTTTCGACCGCGTCGAGGGCGACCTGACCACCGCCGCCTCCGCGCTCGGTCCGGCCGATCGACTGGCCGACCAGGTGGAAACCTACCGCCGGGCCCTGGTCTCGGTCACGACCCTGGGACGGCGCCGGGCACGGTTCGAGCAACGGCTGGCGCAGGCTCTGGCACGAAGCGGCGAGCAGCTGCGCCGCGCAGGCGACCTGCGCTCCGCAGAGGCGAGGTTCCGGCTCGCTCTCAGGCTCGACCCTGACAACGCCGAAGTCCAGCGACTGTCCGCGGCGATTCTGCCGTCCCCGGGAGCGGTGAGGGTCTGGGACGAAGATGGCCGGGAGATGGCCTGGATTCCATCTGGCACCTTCCAGATGGGGACCAGCCCGGGGGACGGCGATGCCGCACCTGACGAGATGCCGGTGCGTGTCATCCGGGTGGAGGGTTTCTGGATCGACCGGACGGAGGTCACCAACTCGGCCTACCGGCGCTGCGTCGAGGCCGGCGCGTGCACGCCGCCCTATCGGCGACAGCACTACGACGATCCCGGTTCCGGCGACCTGCCGGTGCTGTGGGTCGACTGGTACCAGGCGCGGGCGTACGCCCGGTGGGCAGGGAAGCGGCTGCCGTCCGAGGCCGAGTGGGAGCGCGCGGCGCGCTCCGGCGCTCCGACCCGGTACCCCTGGGGTCAGACCTGGCGGGACGGCCGCGCCAACATCTCGGGTCGACGGGGCGCAGACCGCTGGGCGGGTGCCGCACCGGTCGCCAGCTTTCCGGTCGGAGCCTGGGGCGTCTTCGACCTGCTCGGCAACGCCGCCGAGTGGACCGAGGATGCCTACTGGCAGAACCTCGACGAGGTTCCGGCCGACGGCACCGCCGTGACCCAGATCAGGGCCGGGTTCACCCCCAGTGAGCGCGTGATCCGGGGCGGATCCTACCGCGATCTCCCGGCCGCGCTCCGGGTGTCGCGGCGCCAGCACCGGACGCCGACCAGCTGGCTGCGGACCGTCGGCTTCCGATGCGCGGCGGACCCCTGAGGCGGCGGCTGCGGCGACGACGTTATGATCACGACATGAGCTTCGACCTCGGTCGCTGGCTGCCCGAGTTCCCGGTGCGGGAGCGCTGCCTCTACCTCGACCATGCGGCGGTCTGCCCGTTGCCGCGGCCGGTCGCCGAGGCGATGCGGCAGCGGATCGCGATCCAGGAGGCCGACGGTTACCCCGACCTCGAGAGCGCCCGCCAGGCCTCCCTCACCTGCCGCCACCTCGGCGGGCAGATCATGGGTTGCGAGGAGAGCGACATCAGCCTGGTGCGGTCGACCAGCGAGGGGCTCAGTCTGATCGCGGAGGGCCTCGAGTGGCGCGCGGGGGACCGCGTCCTGGTCGGCGAGGAGGAGTTCGCCTCCAATGTCGCACCGTGGCTCAACCTGACTCGCCTCGGGGTCGAGGTGGTGCGGTTTCCGCAACCGGACGGCCGGATCGACCCCGATCAGGTGGCGGCATGCCTCGACGATCGCACCCGGGTGCTCGCGGTGTCCTGGGTCGCCTTCCACACCGGCTGGATCGCTCCCCTGGCACAGCTCGGTCGGCTGTGCCGCGACGCCGGGGTCCTGCTGGTGGTCGATGCGATCCAGGGCCTGGGCGTGCTCGACATGGACATGAAAGCACTCGCGGTCGACGCTGTGGTCGCCGACGGTCACAAGTGGCTGCTCGGACCCGAGGGCGCCGGCCTGATGGCGACCACCCCGGCGCTGCGCCAGCGGCTGACCCCGGTGATCTCCGGCTGGCGCAACGTGGTCCGCGCTCGCTCGAGCATGATGCTGGACCGACTCGAGTTTCACGCCGACGGCCGGAAATTCGAGCCCGGGGCGAGCAACGAGGTCGGGATCGCCGGCCTTGCCGCCGCGCTCGACCTGCTCACCTCGGTCGGGCTCGAGGTGGTGCGCGATCGGGTCGAGAGCCTGGCCCGCGTGCTGACGCGCGTCCTGCTGGCCCACGGCTGGGATGTCTTCTCACCCGGCTCCGGCCACCCGATCGCCGGCATCGTCGCTGCCCGCCACCCGACCACGATGTCGCGGGAGGCGAGCCGCCGCTTGGCCGAGCGCAGGGTCGTGACCTCCGTTCGTCAGGGCAGCCTGAGGCTGTCGCCACACTTCTACGTGAACCGCGGCGAGGTGGAGGCGTTCGACAGGATCCTGGAGAAGGTCGGGCTGTAGCGCATGAGGACGGGCAGCGACGTCCTTCGTCCGCCTTGACGGCTTCCGCCGGCGGCCCGGATAATGCCGCTCGTGATCCACGCGAACGAGAGCACCGCCCGGGCTGTGCCGACGACCGACCTTCTGGCGACCTGGATGGTGGTCCGGACCAAACCCCACCAGGAGCGGGCGGCGGTCGTCCACCTCGGGCAGCGCGGGGTCGAGGCCTACTGCCCCATGTTCCTCGAGCCGCCCTGGCATCCGAGGGCCCCGCGCGGGCCGCTGCCGATGTTCACCAGCTACATCTTCGCCGAGTGTGATCCGGACAGTCGGCTGAACGCGATCCGCTACTGTCCAGGCGTCGCGCACCCCGTGGTCTTCGACCGCCGGATCGCCACCGTCGACGGGCACCTGATCGACGCGCTGCGGATGCGCGAGGGCGAGCGGGGTTACATCCTCCCCGAGGAGCTGCACAACGGAATCCGCAAGGGCGAGAAGGTGCGGGTGATGGGGGGGCCCTTGAGAGGCATGGCGGGGGTATTCCGCGGCTACTTGCGGGGACGCGAGCGAGCGCATATCCTGCTCGAGTTCCTCCGGACCCAGCGCCTGGTCGAGGTGGATGCCGAGACGCTCCAGATCGACCGGAACTGACCGGAGGTGGAAGCGTAAACGATGAAGGTGTAGTTGTTTGCAAAGGCGAACAACCTGCGGTAGCCTTATCCGATCATCGAAGGACAGGGCTGCTCCGTTCGATACGAAGGAGATCGCATGCGAGACGACAGGCTACGGCCCGGCTCACAGGAGAGCGCTCAGCTGGTCCACCCGACCAGGCTTGACGATCTGCGCCACTTTGAGCGCTTCGACAGACCGGGGGCCTTCGACGCTGATTCGTCGGAGTTTCATCTGGCCGAGATTCTCAACCTGGTATGGACTCATCGCTGGGCTGCGTTGGCGATGTTTCTCTCCACGGTAGTCCTCACTGTGGCGTGGGTCGCGACCCAGCCGCGCCTCTATCGCTCGACCGCTCGAATCGCGATCGAAACAGCGACTCCGCAGATCATCCAAGGTCAGTTCAACACCGGACCGAGCTACTGGGAGATGGAGCGTTACGTCTCAGAGCAGATCTACGTGCTCACGAGCCGCCGGATCGCAGGTAAGGTCGCAGAGCGGTTGGGGATGGTGGGTGAGCAGCAGGCTGCCGGCTTCGATCCCAGTGATGATGCTGCAGGCATGCTGGTGGTGAGCCCGGTGACAGATACGAGCGTCTTGAACGTCTCGATGGTGGGCTCCGACCCCGAGCGGATCACGGAGTGGCTGACGCTGTACGTGCAGGTCTACATCGAGACCCACATCTCGGACAACGTCGATCGAACCCGAGAGGTCTACGAGGTCATCTCGAGTCGACTGGATCCCCTTCGGGACAAGCTCGATGAATCCGAGCGTCAGCTCATGGAGTTCAAGGAGCGCCAGGACGGTCTGCTGTTCGCCGACCAGGACAAGAACGTGATCAGCGAGCAGATCAATACCCTGACGACAGAGTACGCTCAGACCAAGGCGGATCGCATCCGGCTCGAGACGAAGCTCAACGCTTTGAGGAGGCTTCGACAGTCGGGCTTGGCGGAAGGCAGCTTCTCCGAGGTCCTGGGAGACACCTTCGATCCAGGAGCTCCGCCGGCAGCGCGGCGACCTGCAGGCCCAGCTCACCGAGAAGCTCCGACCTACCGCGAGGAGCATCCTGTCATTCGAGATCTCAGGACCCGGATCGCGTCGATTGAGAAGAGACTGGACGAGCAGATCACGACGCTCGTCACGTCAACCCAGACGGACTACGAGATCGCGCTCAGTCGTGAGCAGTCGCTGTTCAACAACATCCAGCAGTTGAAGGCGGAGTCCATCCAACTCTCGAAGCAGACCCTGCAGTATGACCAGCTGCGGCGGGAGTACGAGCAGGACGAGACGTTCCTCGGCAAGATGATGGCGAGGTCGAAGGAGGCCGACATCTCTTCGACTTTCGCCTTGAACAACATTCGGGTGATCGACAACCCGGTGAAGCCGACTCGCGCCCTTTCGGCCGAATATCGCCGTTCTCGATCGCGTTCGGCTCGGAAGCCGGTTTTGTGCTGGCGGTCGGTCTGCGCGTTCGCCCTCGAGTACCTGGACCAGTCGATTCGTACGCCGGAACAGGTCAACCGCCTTCTCGGTCTCGACGTGCTCGCTGCGGTTCCTCGCTACAAGAAGGAGAGCGTCAGGGTACTCCGCGAGTCGTTCCAGTCGCTGCGGACAGCGCTGCTCCTGGCATCGCGCAGCGAGGGCTGCCAGGTCGTGATGGTGACGTCTGCGGTGCCCGCTGAGGGGAAGACGACGGTCGCCTTCAACCTCGCCAAGGTGCTGGCCGCGGGAGGCGAGCGGGTTCTGCTCATCGATTCGGACCTGCGTCGGCCGCGGATGCACCGGATCATCAATGCGAAAAACGTCCGCGGTCTGACTTCTGTGGTCCTGGGCGAACGCGAAATCCGAGACGTCATCCACGCGCTGGCAGACGTACCGAATCTCGACCTGATCACGTCCGGTCCGCTGCCTCCGAACCCGCCGGAGCTGTTCGGAAAGGCGAGCATGAGGGCGATGCTGGCGAAAGCTCGAGAGGAGTACCAGTGGGTCATTCTCGACACGCCTCCGATCGCGTCCGTGACCGACCCTGTGATCTGCTCCCAGCTGGTGGATCTCGCGGTGATCGTTGTTCAACACGGAGGGGCGAAGCGCGAGCTGATCCGCGATTGCGTGAGGCTGCTCTCGCGATCGGGTGTGATCGATTGCGGGCGCTGTGATGAACATGGTCGATCTGCAGAAGAGCGCCTACTACTACTCGCTACTACACCTACTCTGGATACTACGGCGAAGACGATGTCAACGGGAAGGATCGAGCGAGACGCCTGCGCAGCGGGTTGATCCGGAACCTGGATCAGGTCGTGGCGAGCGGGCTCGAGGGATTCCGAGAGCTCAGAGGGTGGTCTGCAACGTGAGGTGGGTTCGTCGGGCTGCATCGGGGCATGACCGGCGCCTATCGGCAATCGAGGGACAGGACACGATCAAGGAAGTCGCGGACGAGGTGGTTGGATGAGTGGACATTCCGGGGAGACGATGAACCAGAACGCCAGGCGAACTTCTTGCGAGGATCTCGGGGACGCGGCGACATCGGCGTCCTGGGGATGGGGTACGTCGGTGCTGCCCCTGGCACTTGCTTTCGCCGAGAAGGGGTTTGCGGTCACGGGTTTCGATGTCGATGCCGAAAAGACTCGAGCCATCAACGCGGGGAGCTGCTACATCCGGCACCTCGACGGCGGGCGTGTGCGGGCGGTGGTGGAATCGGGACGCCTGAGTGCGACCGCGGACTTCCTGCGTCTCGGCGAGCCGGACGCGCTGCTGATCTGCGTGCCGACGCCGCTGACCCCCCAGCGCGAGCCCGACATGCACTACGTGCTCAAGACCGCACGCCAGATCAAACCGTGCTTGCGGGCCGGCCAGCTCGTGGTGCTCGAGTCGACCACCTACCCGGGCACCACCGACGAGCTGCTGCTCGGCATCCTCGAGGAGTCCGGGCTGCGTTGCGGAACCGACTTCTTCCTGGCGTTCTCCCCGGAACGCGAGGATCCCGGCAACCCCGATTACGGAACCACCACCATCCCCAAGGTCGTCGGTGGGGTCGACCCGGTCTCCGGCGAGCTCGCCGAGGCGCTGTACGCGCGCGCGATCGAGCGGACCGTCCGGGTGTCGTCGGCGCGGGTGGCCGAGGCCACGAAGCTCACCGAGAACATCTTCCGGGCCGTGAACATCGCTCTGGTCAACGAGCTCAAGATGGTCTACGACCGGATGGGAATCGACGTCTGGGAGGTGCTCGACGCCGCCGAGACCAAGCCGTTCGGTTTCATGCGCTTCAACCCCGGGCCCGGGTGGGGCGGCCACTGCATTCCGCTCGATCCTTTCTACCTGTCGTGGAAGGCGCGGGAGTACGGTGTCCCGACCCGCTTCATCGAGCTGGCCGGCGAGATCAACGTGACCGTGCCGCAGTACGTCGTCCACAAGCTGCAGCTGGCGCTGAACGATCGCGGCAAGGCGGTCAAGGGGTCTCGCATCCTGCTCCTCGGCCTGGCCTACAAGAAGGACATCGACGACCCGCGGGAGAGCCCGGCCTTCGAGCTCATCGAGCTGCTGCTGGCGCTGGACGCCGAGGTCGCGTACCACGATCCTCACATTCCGGAGGCTCCGAGAATGCGCCCCTGGCCCAACCTGCCGCCGATGCGTTCCGAGGCGCTGACCGCCGAGGTGCTGGCGGCCACCGACGCCGTCGTCGTGGTGACCGACCACTCGGCCGTCGACTACGAGCTGGTCGCCCGACACGCCCCGCTGATCATCGACACCCGGGGCGTCTACCGCTCGCCGTCCCCGCGCGTCGTCAAGGCGTGACCGGGGCATCTGAGGGGCACGCAGGTCATGGGTGGCACTCGCAGCTCGCGGCTCAATCGGCTGAGTGGTCTGTTCGCCGGAACGCCGGTCGTAGTCACCGGTGGTGCCGGCTTCATCGGGTCGCACCTTGTCGAGCGTCTGGTCGAGCTCCGCGCGCGGGTGACGGTGATCGACAACCTCGCGACGGGGCGGCTCGCCAACCTCGATCCGGTGATCAGCGCGGGTGCGCTTCGTCGAGGGGGACATCCGAGACGGAGACGTGTGCCGTGAGGCCTGCAGCGGGGCGAAGTTCGTTTTTCACCAAGCGGCCCTCGGATCGGTGCCCCGGTCGCTCGCCCATCCCAGCGCGACCCTCGATGTCAACGTGACGGGGACGTCGTCGGTGTTCGAGGCGGCGCGGGACGGGGGCGTCGAGCGCGTGGTCTTCGCCTCCTCCTCCAGCGTGTACGGCGACAGCACGGAGCTGCCAAAGCGCGAGGGAAGGGAAGGTCGGCCCCTGTCCCCCTACGCGCTGTCGAAGCGCGTCAACGAGGCGACCGCGGAGATCTTCTTTCGGTGCTTCAGCCTGGAGCTCGTCGGTCTGCGGTACTTCAACGTGTACGGACCGCGGCAGGATCCGAAGGGGCCCTACGCCGCGGTTATCCCGCGATTCATGAGCGCGTGTCTCTCCGGCTTGAGCCCGGAGATCTACGGCGACGGCGAGCAGAGCCGAGACTTCACCTCTCGTCCGACGCCGTTCACGCGAACCTGCTCGCCGCGCTCGCCCCGGGCGAGGCGAACGGCCGGGCTTTCAACGTCGCGGCCGGACGGACGACCTCGGTCAACGAGCTTGCGCGTCAGATCCGGTCGGCGGCCGGGGCGGCCCCGATCCGGTCCACGGCCCGCCCCGGGCGGGCGACGTGCCCCGGTCCCTCGCCGACCCGACCCTCGCGCGGGAGGTGCTGGCCTTCGAAGCGTTGCACCCGATCGAATCCAGCCTGGCCGCGACCTTTGCGTGGTATCGCGAATGTCGACCCGAAAGCTCCGTGACTCGATGACGCACAGGGCGTGCTGCCGCCGCCGGTTCGGCACCACCAAGCCATGAGCGAGCCCGCGATCCAGACCTGGAAGCTCGGAAAGCGCTACCGACTGAGAGTGTCGCGGGCGGCTTCGGCCTCGCTTCGCGACGCGGTGGCGTCCTCGCTCCGCACCGCGGTTGCGACGGCGGCGCGGTTGGTCGGCGGACGCCCGAGGAGTGAACGACCGGGTGACGTGTGGGCCCTCCGAGGGGTCGACCTGACCGTGCGCGAGGGCGAGATCGTCGGCATCATCGGGCGCAACGGCTCCGGCAAGAGCACCCTCCTCAAGGTTCTGTCGCGGATCACCGAGCCCACCGAGGGCACAGCTGCCGTCGGTGGGAGGGTGGGCGCCCTCCTCGAGGTGGGGACCGGATTCCACCCCGAGCTGACCGGACGCGAGAACATCTTCTTGAGTGGCACGATCCTCGGCATGAAGCGGCGGGAGGTTGCGGCGAGCTTCGACGAGATCGTCGCGTTCTCCGGGCTCGAGCAGTTCGTGGACTCTCCGGTCAAGTTCTACTCGACCGGCATGTACCTTCGGTTGGCGTTCTCGGTAGCGGCCCATCTGCGGGCCGACATCCTGCTGATCGACGAGGTGCTCGCCGTTGGGGACGCCGAGTTCGAGAAGCGCTGTCTCCAGAAAATGTCCGCGCTCGCCGGAAGTGGGCGTACGGTGCTGTTCGTATCGCACAACATCGTTGCGGTGTCCAATCTCTGCGAGCGGGGCGTGGTTCTTGACCGCGGCCTGGTGGTCGCCGAGGGTCCGGTTGAGGAGGCGGTCGCCGCCTACCACCGGCTGATCGAGCACCGCTGTGACGA
This sequence comes from uncultured Acidobacteriota bacterium, assembly GCA_963714745.1. GTDB lineage: Bacteria > Acidobacteriota > Thermoanaerobaculia > Thermoanaerobaculales > Sulfomarinibacteraceae > CAVQPK01. The sequence goes on along the minus strand of CAVQPK010000002.1, from coordinate 48,931 downwards.
CGACACCGGGCCGGACGCCGGCGAGTGGGTACGGGTCGTCGGCCCGGAGGTCGTGGGAGGCTCGGAGAGCATGGCCGCAGGGGAGCCCTGGACCCTGCGGTTCAGGATCCGACTCGAGCGGCCGGTCTGGCACCTACTGGTCCAGCTCGGCCTCGGGACCGCCGCGGGCTCGCCGCTGGTGCTCGACTACCGCGACTCGGACGCCTACCCTCGTCTGCGCACCGCCGGCGAGCACGTGATCGAGGTCACGATCCCTGCGCTCTGGCTGCGGTCGGGACTCTACTCCGCGAGGGTCAAGGTCCACGTTCAGGAGGAGGTCGGCGAGTCGCAGCGCTTCCTCTCGGAGACTCTGGCCCTGCCGGTCACCGCGGAGCTGCCGAGCGATTACCACAGTGCCATCTCGCTGCTGTTGGCGCCCCGGTGTGAGTGGAGCCTGACCGGGTCCTGGCCGGCCGGTCCGCGGGTCGCGGGGTGAGCGGGCACGGGCTCGCGCGGGCCATCGTTCCGACCTCTCATGGCCGTGGGGAGGCGAAATCGTGACCGGCGCAGGGACTCGATCGGCGAGCCGTCCGGCACCCCGAGTGCTGGTTGCGACCGGCTATGCCCGTCCGAGCGGGGCGTGGCAGGTGACGGTCGACCTGGTGCGGGTTCTTCGCCGCGAGGGTTTCGTCCTGCAGTGGGCGGTGCTTCGCCCACAGGTGTCGAGCGGCCTCGCGGAGCTCGAGCGCGCGGTCGGAGTGCCGGTGGTGCCCGGGCCATCGCCGCTGCCGGGTGAACGGCTCCTGCCACCTCAGCTCGGCCGGGCACGGAGGCGGCGGTGGTACCGGGCGCTCCTGCGTCGATTCGACCCCGCACTGATCTACTGCGTGACCCTGGACGAGGAACTGATCCTGCTCAACCGTGGCACCGAGCGACCGTGCGTTGAGCACGTGCACGCGATCCACCTCGACGGGTTCTCGCGGGGGCACGGCTTTCTCGCACGGCTCGGATCCTTCGCCGACCTCTATCTGTGTACCTCCAGGGAGACGGCCGATCGTTTGTGCTGGTGTGCGGGCGTGCCCCCGGAACGGGTCAGGGTGGCATACAACGGCATCGACGTGGCGGCGGTGCAGGAGTCTGCACAGGCCTCGACGTCCGACCTCGCCGTCGGATCGGGGCGTCTTCCGGAGAGGTTCTGGTCGGGGCGCTGGGGCGGATCGACTACGCCAAGGGCCCGACCTCTTCCTCCGTGCCGCGGCTCGAGCCCTTCAGGCCGCCCGGACCGGGCTTCGTTTCGTCTGGATCGGCGGAGCCGCGGACCCTGCCAACCCGACCTGGCTCGGCGTGACCCGACTTGCCGATCGGCTGGGAGTTCGGGATCGGGTGTCCTTCGTGGACTACACTCGACCCGTGGGGCCACTGCTCGCGGCGCTCGACCTGGTCGTGATCCCGTCGCGAGCAGAGAGCCTGCCCCTGGTCATGCTGGAGGCGATGGCGCTGGAACGACCGGTGGTGGCTTTTCCGGTCGGGGGAGTCCCAGAGGTGCTCGCCGAGCGGGTGGCGTGCTGACCATGGGGTGCGATCCGGACGAGCTCGGAGCGGCGATCGCATCGCTGGCCGACGACCGGGAGCGACGAGCTCGGCTCGGAGTCGAGGGGCGCCGCCTCGTGGAGGCGAAGTTCGACGCAGCCGAGCTCCTGCCGGCCATTGCGAGGCTGCTTCGCACCCGGCTCGAGACCGGGGTGTTCGGGCCGTGACGACGGGGGCAGCGGCCGCGCGGTGCGAGGCCGAGGGAGAAGTTGGAGCATCCGATATGGCGATGATGCACGTGTGGCCCGAGCGGGGTCCGGCGGGGATCGGGGAGGCCGAGCTTCGGGCCAGGATCGAGGTCGAGGGCGCGAGCCGCGGACGCTCTGGTACCGTTTCCCGCTCACCAGGATCGGTGGGTGGGAGACTCAGCCGACCCTCTGCTCGTCGGCGTGATCCAGATCGCGATGCGCGGCGGCCATGACGTCACGGTCCACGGCACCGTGTCGCCGTCCCTGCTCCAGAGTCTCTACTACTTCCAGAACGCCTGGTCGATGCTGCGACCCGACATGTTCCGTCGTGTCGAGCTTCGTGCCGACGACGAACGTGAGGAGCGACGGGCGGACGAGACCCCGCGGGCGATCTCGGGGTTCTCCGGTGGGGTCGATGCATGCTTCACCGCCTACCGCCACGTCAAGGGGGCGTGCAGGATCCGCTCACCCGTACCCTCTCGAGGCGGGCCTGATGGTCGGGGGCTTCGAGATCCCTCTCGACCAGCCCGAGGTCTACGGTCGGGCACTCGAGCGGTCGCGCCGGATTCTCGACAGCCTCGAGCTCGAGACCTTCAGCGTCACCACCAACTTCCGCTCGTTCGGAGTCGACTGGACCCCGACCTACGGTTCTGCCTTGGCGTCCTGCTTGATGATCTTCCAGGAGCGGTTCTCGATCGGTATGATCGCACAGGGGCTGAGCTACGACTTCTACCTGCTCGACTTTCCGCCGGAGGGCTCGAACGCGATCACCGAGCACCTGATGTCGAGCGAGCGATTCCGAGTGGTGGCCGACGGCGCGGGATACCACCGTGCGGACAAGATCGAGGTTATCGGCGAGTGGCCCGCGATCCGGGAGAACCTGCGGGTGTGCTGGGCCGGGGCCCAGAAGGACCGCAACTGCTGCAAGTGCGAGAAGTGCGTGCGCAACATCCTGATCTTTCGGATGCTCGGGCTCGGGCTGCCGCCGCGTTCGAGCACGACGTGGAGATCGAGGACATCGACCGCCTGGTATCGGTGAAGGAAATCGTGCTCGGTGTGGGCTTCGAGCCGCTCCTCCACCACGCTCAAGAGCACGGGATCACCGAACCCTGGGTCGAGGCCGTGGAGCGCATGATCCGGCGCAACCGGAGGTTGCGCCGGTCGGCACTGGCAGACCGGCTGTGGTACTACCGCAAGCGGATCCGGCAGCTGTTCGGGCAGACCGGGCCGTGAGCTCCGAACGGTTCTGGTGAAGGCGGCGTCGAGGTGATCAGGGTCCTCTTGATCAACGATAACTCGGCCCACCCGAACTGGGGGGCCCAGGCCACGCCCTACGCCCTCGTCGATCTGATCCGGCACAGCCTCCAGGGATGTGAGATCGAGGCGTTGAGCCACGCGTGGCTGCGCACGGACCTGCGTCGTCTCACCGTCCCCGGCCTGCGCGGGACCGTGTACCGCTACGGCTCGATTCCCTACGCCCAGACCCTGCTCAACCGGGTCTCGGTCGTGACCGATTTTTTCCCGGCGGTGGCCGACGACTTCCCCGCCTACGCCGATGCCTGGCTCGGGGTGCCGGTGGACCACTCGCGGAGCGCTACCTCTCCGGCCGCAAAGGCCGCCGACCTGATCGTCTACAACGGCGAGAACTCAATCTACCGCAACACCCGCGAGGGCTGCCGGTCGCTCTTTCTGACCTACCTCGCGCGAACCCGACTCGGCCGGCCGACCGCCGCAGTCAACCAGACGGTACACCTGGACGACATTCTGCCGATCATGCCGGCGATGGTCTCGGTCGCTTACCGGGAGCTCGACCTGGTGGCAACCCGCGAGCCACGCTCCCTCGCCTGTCTCGAGGCGCTCGGCGTGGCGGGCGCGGAGGCTTTCCCCGACGTCGTGTTCTGGCTCGACCCGGGGCGTTTCCCGCGGGACGGGTTCGAGGCCTGGGCCCGCCGGGCCGGGCTCGGAGACGAGCGCTACCTGTGCCTGAGCGCCTCGGGACTGCCCGCGAGCCCACCTCGGGGCGGCGACGATGGCGCTGTGACCCGGCTGGTTCGCGCCCTGCAGGGGCTCGGTCTTCGAGTGGTGCTGGTTGCGCGGGACGGGCACTGCCAGTTCCTCGGCGAGGTGGCGGCGCGCACCGGCTCGTTGCTTCGGCCCCGAGCACCAGTTCCACGACCTGTGGCCGCTCCTGGAACGCGCCTCCGCCCTGGTTACCGGCCACTTCCACTACGCGATCTTCGGTGCCATGGTCGGATGCCCGTTCGTACCATTGTCGTCCAACAACCACAAGATGGCCGGTCTCGCCGAGCAGCTCGGCTGGTTTCGCGCCGCCCCCCACGACATCACCTGGCTCGATGAATGCAGAGGGCGGATCGTGGCTGACGTCGAGCGGGTGGTGGCCGACCGGGAGCGGCTCGGCCGGGCGCTGCGGTCGACCTCCGGCAGTTTCCGGTCGCGACTGGGTGAGCTCGGCTTGCGGCTCCGCGCACTGGCAGAGAGGGAAGGCCGCCGTGGCTGATTCCGTCTCGTCGGTGGTCGCGGTGATTCCCGCGCGGGGCGGCTCCAAGGGGATTCCCGGCAAGAACCTGCGCCCCCTGGCCGGTCGCCCGATGGTGGCGCACTCGATCACGCACGCCCTCCTCTCAGAGGTCGGTCTCCCAGGGTGGTAGTCTCCACCGACAGCGACGAGATCGCAGCGGTGTCGAGGACCGCCGGGGCCGAGGTGGTGGCGCGCCCGGCCGCGATCGCCGGCGACGAGGCGAGCTCCGAGAGTGCGCTGCTGCACACCCTCGACGAAATCGGTCGTGGAGCGGGTGACCCCGAGCTGGTGGTGTTCCTGCAGGCCACCTCTCCGCTGCGGCGCCCGCGCCATGTGGCCGAGGCGGTCGCTGCCCTGCGCGATGCCGATGCCGACTCGCTCTTTTCGGCTTCGCCCCTGCACGGATTCGTATGGCGAACCGAGGCGGACACCGCGACTCCGACGGACTACGACCCGTGCCGTCGCCCCCGCCGCCAGGAGCTTCCCGAGCAGGTGGTGGAAAATGGCTCGATCTATGTCTTCCGACCCTGGGTTCTGCGACGCTGCGGCAGCCGGCTCGGCGGCCGCATCACGGTCTACCGGATGGGCTTCCTGGAGGGACTCCAGGTGGATGCGCCGTCCGACTTGAGCCTTGTCGAGGCCCTGCTGCCCTTCTACCTCGCGCAGGAGGGGTCGTGAGCGAGCGGCGCACGTTGGGCATGGCCGCACGCGCGGGGCGCAACCTGAGCCGGGTCGTGGGCCGGCTGCGGAACCGGCTCCATCCCGCCGGGGTCGTCCTGGTCTACCACCGGATCGCAGACCCGACACGGACCGCCTACCGGTGGGTCGTGGACCCTGACCGGTTCAGCCGGCACGCGGCGATCCTCCGGGAGCGCTTCGCGGTGCTGCCGCTCGTCGAGCTGGTCGCCCGGGCCACGGCCGGAAACCTGCCGCGGCGTGCGGTGGCGGTGACCTTCGACGACGGCTACCGGGACTTCGCCGACGCGGCGCTGCCCGTGCTCGAGGCGCAGCGGATTCCCGCGACCGTCTTCTGCGTCAGCGGGGCGGTCGATCAGCCGTCGCCGTTCTGGTGGGACGAGCTGGAGCACCTGCTCCTGGTTGGCGACCCGCGGCCGTCCGAGCTCCGCCTCGAGCGTGCCGATCGCCCGCGGGTGTGGAGCACCGCCTCCCGCGACGCGCGGCTCGAGGCGCTGCGGGACCTTCTCGCCATGATGCGGGTCCTGCCCGAGGACGAGCAGCACAGGGTGGTAGAAACCGTCCGCCGCTGGGCGGGCGACAGCGACCGGTCCCCGGCCCCGCTCGCGATGGACGCGCCGCAGCTCCGGCGGGTGGCGGGCTCGCCGTGGGTGACCGTCGGGGCGCACACCGTCAGCCACGCACACCTCGCATCGCTCGACCCGGCGCGGCTGCGGCACGAGATCGAGGGTTGCCGCCGAGCCCTGGCCGGGGTCCTCGATCGTCCGGTCACCGAGTTCGCCTACCCCTACGGTGGCCCGGAGGACGTCTCTCCGGCCGCGGTGGAGGCGGTGCGGGAGGCGGGCTTCGAGCTCGCCTGCCTGAACAGCTGCGGGCGGGTGTCACGGGACACCGACCATCTGGAGCTGCCGCGATGTCCGGTCCACGACTGGGAAGGGGACCGCTTTTTCGAGTCGGTGGAAGGCTACCTGAATGGCTGATCGGACGTTGGACTCGGGCACTCCTCGGACCACGCGATGGATCCGGCCCTCCCGCGGGTGGTCGTCACTCGACCTCCGCGAGCTCTGGGACTACCGCGAGCTGTTCTACTTCTTGACCCTTCGTGACATCAAGGTCCGCTACAAGCAGACTGTGTTCGGCGTCGGCTGGGCGGTACTGCAGCCGCTGTTGACCATGGTCATCTTCAGCATCTTCTTCGGGCGGCTCGCCAAAATGCCGTCCGACGGTGCGCCGTACCCCCTGTTCTCGCTCGCGGCACTGGTTCCCTGGACCTTCTTCTCCAATGCCCTGTCGCAGTCCTCAGCGAGCCTTGTCGGGAGCGCCAACATGGTGCGAAAGGTCTTCTTTCCGCGCCTGATCGTGCCGACGTCGACCACTCTCGCCGGACTGGTGGACGTCGCGATCAACGTGGTGCTGCTGGTCGTGGTGATGGCGTTCTTCGGCTATCCTCCGCGACTCGAGATGCTGGCCGCGGTCCCGCTGCTGATGCTCGCGCACGCCGCCGCCCTCGGGTTCGGTTTCTGGCTGTCGGCTCTCAACGTACGCTATCGGGACGTGCGTCACACTGTGCCCTTCCTGGTCCAGGCGTGGCTCTTCGCGACCCCGATCGCCTATCCGTCGAGCCTGCTGGAGGAGCCGTGGCGGACCCTGTACGCAGTCAACCCGATGGTGGTCGTTGTCGAGGGCTTCCGCTGGGCCTTCCTCGGGACCGAGGTCGAGCTCGGGGCGATGGCGGTCATCTCGGCCGCTTCGGCACTGCTGGTGCTGGTGTCGGGCTTGTACTTTTTCCGCCGCATGGAGCGGACCTTCGCCGACGTGATCTGAGGAGGCGATGGTAGAGACCCCGACGCCGCGCGGGCTGGGCCGCTACTTCACCCGGCGAGAGCGCCGTGCCGGCGCAGGCTTCGAGCAGGAGTACTGGCACGTCGTGGTCGATCCCGACGGCCGGGTCCGCAACCGGCTCGAGGAGAGGGAGCAGCACCTGGCGGACCTGTCCCGGGAGCTGGCCTTCGTCCGCGGCCTACGCCCCGGCCGGTTGCTCGACGTCGGCTGCGGCCTCGGCTTCTTCCTCTCGGGCGTGCCCGATGCCTGGGATCGGCACGGGGTCGAGGTCTCGGCCTTCGCCGCCGGACACGCCGAGCGCTGGGCGACCATCCACACCGGGACCCTCGAGTCCGCCGGGTACGACGAGGCGAGCTTCGACGTGGTCGTCTTCCACCACGTGATCGAACATCTCGACGACCCGCTGCCGACTCTCGAGCTATCCGTTCACTGCTGCGTCCGGGAGGGCGGTTGCTGCTGGGGACACCGGACTTCGACAGCGCCTGCGCGCGTCGTTTCGGGGGAGCGGTACCGGTTGCTCCACGACCCGACGCACGTCAGCCTCTTCACCGCGGACTCCACCCACCGGCTGCTGCGCGACCACGGTTTCGTGGTGGACGAGGTCGACTTCCCCTACTTCGACACCCGACACTTCTCAAAGGCCAATCTCCTGGGGATGCTCGACGCAACCGCGATCTCGCCGCCGTTCTTCGGGAGCTTCATGACCTTCTACTGTCATCGTCCCCGGGCTGAACGGGTGGTGCGAGTGCTCCAGCGGCTGGGAGCGGTGTCTCCGGCCGAGGTCGCGAGGCTCGAGGATCTGGCGGAGGCAGCGGTGGTCCGGATCAGCGAGGCGCTGGGCGCTGGAGGTCGGCTGTGGCTGACCGATGGCGACCGGGGCGGGGTCCTGGCCCAGGCCTGTGCCCTCGGCACGCCGGCGCATCGCTATCTCCCAGAGGGCTCGGGGGAGCAGGCGCCTGCCTCCGGCGACGCCCTGATCATGCTGGTGGGCGAAGGGGGAGGGTTCGTGCCGGTCTCCTTCCCGAGCGCGACGATCGTGGTGGCGCCGGAGGAGCTGTCGGCAGTGGTCGCGGAGGCCGACATGGTCCTGCCGGTGCCGGACTTGGGCGCCGGACTGTTCGACGGCGCCTGCCTCGCGGTGACGCAGGCCCTCCTCGCCGAGGCCCTCGATCGCATCGGAGACGGGGCCGGGGGACGCTCGCCGCAAAGTGGATCGAAGACAGGCCGGGCGCCCAGCGACCCGACCACACGAGGTACACGATGACTGATCCTGTCACGATTGGCGGACGTCCCGTCGGTCCCGGCCACCCGTGCTACGTGGTGGCGGAGATCGGCATCAACCACAACGGCGACCTCGACCTCGCCAAGCGGCTGATCGAGGCGGCGCCGTCGGCCGGCTGCGACGCGGTGAAGTTCCAGAAGCGGACCGTCGAGGTGGTCTACACCCCCGGAGGAGCTGCGCCCGAGCCGCGAGACAGCCCTTCGGGCCGACCAACGGCGACCTCAAGCGGGGGCTCGAGTTCGGCGAGGCCGAGTTCCGTGACGATCGACGCTACTGCCGCGAGGCGGGGATATCGTGGTTCGCGCTCGTGCTGGGACGAGGCGTCGGTGGACTTCGTCGAGCGCTTCGACCCGCCCTGCTACAAGATCGCCTCGGCCTGCCTGACCGACGACGACCTGCTGCGCCACCACGCGCGACACCGGCCGGCCGATGATCCTCTCCACCGGCATGAGCACCCTGGAGGAGATCGACCGGGCGGTCGAGGTGCTCGGCACCGGACCGGCTGATCCTGCTCCACTGCACCAGCACCTACCCGGCGCCGCTCGAGGAGCTCAACCTGCGGGTCATCCCGGACGCTTCAGCGGCGGTACGGCGTGCCGGTCGGCTACTCCGGGCACGAGGTCGGGCTCGCCACCACGGTGGCGGCGGTGGCCCTGGGCGCCTGCATGGTGGAGCGCCACATCACCCTCGACCGGGCGATGTGGGGCTCGGACCAGGCGGCGTCGGTGGAGCCACACGGGCTTCCAGCGCCTGGTGCGCGACATCCGCGCCGTCGAGACCGCGCTCGGCGACGGCGTCAAGCGGGTCTGGGACAGCGAGGTTCCGGTCCGAGAGAAGCTCCGGCGGGTGTCGTCGTGACCGCCGGGCGGTCGAGTGCCGGGCCCGCGGCCTGTCATCCGCTGCCTGGTGCTCGACATCGACGGCGTGCTGACCGACGGCACCGATGCGGTCGCGGCCGGGGTGGGGAAGCGCCTCTTCCTGCGCGACCTCGACGCCCTGACCGAGGCCCGCCGGCGCGGCCTGCTGATCGCCTTCTTGAGCGGCGAGACCGAGATCGCCGACGTGGTCGAACGGTGCGGTGGCGGCGAGGCCCTGGCGGGGCGCAAGGACAAGCGTGCGGGGCTCGAGGAGCTGGCGGAGCGGCTCGGCCTCGTGGCTGGACGAGATGTGCTACCTGGGGACGCCGACCGCGACGCGCCCGCCCTCGAGCCCACGCCGGGCTCGGGCTGGCGCCGGCCGACGCCAGCCCAGAGGCCCGCCGTCTGGCGGATCGTATTCTCGCCGCCCCGGGCGGGCGAGGTGCGGTGGCCGAGGCGGTGTCCCTGGTGCTTCGCCGCGCCGACCACCTGGAGGACTCCGGTGCAGCGGCCCGCCTCACCCGGTGATGCGGCCGCAGCGTCTCGGCGAGGCGCTGACTCGGCTGATCGAGGACCCCGAGGCCCTGGCGGCTGTGGCTGCGGCAGTGACGGGCAGCCTCGAGCGGGGCGGCAAGATCCTCCTTGCGGGCAACGGCGGCAGCGCCGCCCAGGCCCAGCACGGCGCCGCGGAGTTGGTCGGCCGATATCGCCGCTCGTCGACGCCGCTGCCGGCGGTCGCACTCTCCACCGACACGTCGACCCTGACCGCGCTCGCCAACGACTTCGGCTTCGACGAGGTGTTCGAGCGCCAGGTCCGCGCCCTCGCGCGGCCGGGTGACGTGGTGGTGGGGTTCTCGACCAGCGGCCGGTCGCCCAACCTGATCCGGTGCCTGCGGGCTGCCCGGGAGGTCGGCGCGCTGGCGGTGGCCGTGACCGGCGCCGCGGCCAGTGAGGCCGGGGAGGCGGCGGACTTGGTGCTCGCGGTGCCCTCGACCGACACCGCCCGGATCCAGGAGCTTCACCTGCTGGCGTGGCACGTGGTCTGCGAGCTGGTGGAGGCGAAGCTCCGAGGCAACACGCCGGAGCGCGGGAGCCGGTGACCGCCTCGGGTCCGTTGCGGGTGCTGGCGGAGTTCCACGAGGGGCGCACCGTCTCGGCTCTGCTCGAGAACGGCTTCACCGAGGCATGCCTGCGGCGGGGGGCGACGGTGGACCTGGTGACGCCGGCGGCCGAGGTCCCCGGCTTTCGCGAGCGCTACGGAGCCGTCGGGGTCGACCTCCACGGTGAACGTCTGGTCCGCGAGCTCGCCCGCTTCGAGACGCTCGAGCTGCGGGTCGGGGCATGGCTCGAGGCGCGGGGCCGCACCGCGACGCGGCGGGCGCTGTGGCGGGCGGTCGGCGAGCCGGTGGCGGCACGTCGGGCGGTTCGGGAACAGCGGCTGCTGGAGACCCTGCGTCCCGACGTCGTGCTCACCCCCCACGTGGCGGAGGGCTTCGGACGGGGACTCGTGGCGGCCGCGCGCCGTGCCGGCATTCCCACGGTGGGCAACGTGATGTCGTGGGACAACCCCTACCGCCCCCTCCAGGCCCGTCCGGACCGGCTCGGCTGCTGGTCGGAGCGGACCCGGAGCGAGCTGGTGGCGCGCCGCGCGTACCCCGAGAGCAGAATCACAGCGATCGGCTGCCTCGCCTTCGACCCCTACTTCGCCGACGACGCCCGGTGGAGCCGCGAGCAGCTCTGCGGCCGGCTCGGTCTGGATCCGACGCGGCCGGTGGTGGTCTTCGCCTCGCTCGGTCAGTTCCGCCCGTTCATGGACGAGACCGGGACCTTCGCGGCGCTGCTCGACGCACTCGACCGCGGGCTCGTCCATGGTCGACCCCAGGTCGTCCTCCGCCTGCACCCGGTGTCGCGTCTGGCCTACTTCGAGCCCTTTCTCGGGCGGCCGGATCTGGTCGTGTCGCGCTTCTCCGGGTACGTTCCGGGAATGATGTGGACGCCCCGCCGGGAGGAGGTGATCCTGGCCGGCAATCTCCTGCGTCACGCCGACGTCTGTGTCAGCCCGGGATCGACGATGACGATCGAGACCGCGATCTTCGACACACCGACCGTGATGCCGGCGTTCAACCCCTTCACTCGCAAGGAGTACGGAGCTTTCTTCGAGGAGATCTGGCTCCGTCGGCACTTCCGGTGGATCGTCGAGGAGGACCTGGTGCCGGTCGCTCACGGGCTCGAGGAGCTGCGCGGAGGCGGTCAACCGCGCTCTCGGTGACCGTGGTTGGTACCGAGAGCGGCGGGCGGCGCTGCGCGACGGGCTGCTCGGCCCTCTGGACGGGCGAGCCACGGATCGGCTCGCCGAGCTGGTGGTCTCCGCCGGCGGCGAGCGGCGACCCACCGCGGACCGGTGATGCGCGTCCTGCACGTGCTCAACTCACTGCGCGGCGGGGCGACGGTGAGCGCGCTCGAGCCTGCTCCGGACCGGTCGTCGGATCGGCTCCAGCTGCCGCCACTTCGTGGTCTACCCGGGCCGCTTCGGCGAGCGGGCGCCGGCGCTTCGAGGGATCGCCGACGACTGGTCGGCGGTCCCGATGGGAACCTGGAACCTGGCGAGTGCCCCTCAGACCCTGAGGGGTCGGATGCTGCGTCTCTGGCGGGAGGGCAGAATCGGGTTCGGGCCGGATACCGGCGAGGCCTTCGCACGGCTGGTCGACCGCTGGCGGGTCGACGTCATCCACACCAACACCGTGATCATCGACGCCGCGGCGCGGTTCGCTGAGCGAGCGCACGTGCCCCACAGCTGGCACATCCGGGAGCGGATCGGCGACGACGGTTTCATTCGATTCGCTGAGCCTCCGGAGCAGGTGGCGCGGCGGATCGCAGAGCTTTCGGCCACCGTTCCCGTGATCAGCGAGTACGTGCGGGAGGTCTTCGCTCGGGCCGGGGTCGGCGCCTCGACCCGCCTGGTCCACGACGGCCTCGATGTGGCTTCGGTGTGCGACCCCGGGGCGCAGGCGCGTGCGGAGGCGCTGCGCGGGCGCTGGGGAGTTCCCCCCGGCGCTCCGGTGGTCGGTATGGTCGGCGGCCTGGCAACGCCGGTCAAGCGGCACGACGTCTTTCTCCGCGCCGCCGCGCGGATTGCCGCCGACAGGCCCGACGCCAGATTCGTGGTCGCCGGGGTGACCCCCGTCGCCCGGGCGCGGGTGCGGACCGGCGAAGACGACTACGCCGCCCGCGTGATGGCGCTGGTCGAGGAGCACGGTCTGGCCGAACGCACGATCTTCACCGGCTTCGTCGACGACATGCCGGCGGTGTGGGCGGCGATGGACATCTACGTGCACGCGTGCGAGGTGGAGGGGTTCTCGAGGGCGATCCTCGAGGCGATGGCCGCTGCCGTGCCGGTGGTAGCGGTCGCCTCCGGGGGCAACCCGGAGGCCATCCGCGACGCCGAGACCGGATGGCTCTTCCCGGCCGGCAACGACGGCGATTGTGCCGAAACGGTCGTCCGTCTGCTCGCCGATCCCGCGCTGGCGCGGGTGACCGGCAAACGGGCGGCCCGGGAGATCGCCGAGCGCTTCACTCCCGAGGCCCACTACCGCATGATGGAGTCGATCTTTGCCGAGACCGCGGCGAGGACAGAGGAGGTTTCGTGACGCGAGTACTGGTGACGGGCGCGGCGGGTTACATCGGTTCACTCCTGGTGCGGCAGCTGCTCCGGGCGGGCTACCGGGTGACCGGGATCGACGTGCTGCGATTCGGTGGCGAGGCGTTGCTCGGCGTGCTCGACGAGGAGGGCTTCCGGCTGGTGGTCGGCGATCTCCGGGACGAAACCGCGGTCGGCGAGGCGCTCGCCGAAGCGGACGCGGTGGTTCATCTGGCGGCGGTGGTGGGCGACCCTGCCTGCAGACGTGAGCGGAGCTCGCCGAGGCGGTGAACTGGGAGGCAACCCGGAGGCTGTTCGAACGCTGCGCCAGCTCGGGCACGGTGCGCCGGTTCGTCTTCGCCTCCACCTGCTCGAACTACGGCAAGATGGAAGGTGAGGGCTTCGTCGACGAGTCATCTCCGCTGCGCCCGGTGTCGCTCTATGCCCAGCAGAAGGTGCGCATGGAAGAGCTGCTGCTGGGCCACCCGCTCGATGCGGCGATGGCGGCAACCTCGCTGCGCTTCGCCACCGCCTACGGGTTGTCGCCGAGGCCGCGATTCGACCTGACGGTGAACGAGTTCACTCGGGAGGTCGTCCTGGGGCGGACCCTCGAGATCTTCGGCGAGCAGTTCTGGCGGCCCTACTGCCACGTGGTCGACCTCGCGCGCGCCTGCCGCCTGGTGCTGGAGGCCGACCGCGAGCTGGTGGCCGGCGAGGTTTTCGGCGTCGGGGTGACCGATGAGAACTACCAGAAGGCGGGAATCGCCGAGCTGCTCCGGGACCTGAAGCCCGACGCCGACATCCGTTTCGTCCGCCGCGACGAGGATCCGCGCGACTACCGGGTGGACTTCTCGAAGATCGCTCGCGTGCTGGGGTTCGAGGCCACCCGGACGGTGCGGGACGGGGTCGCCGAGTACGCCGACGCGATCAGCCGGCGGCTGATCTCGGACCCGGACTCGCCCCGCTACCGCAACACCTGAGATTGAGGGGCGATGGTGGCCAGCGCGGGCGCGGCGGTCGCCGACGAGGCGTCGGAGTGAGGCAGCGCGAGTGAGGCACCTCGATCTTGTCTACTCGTGCGATTCGATGCCCCGGATCGGCAATGGGCATCTCGCGCGCGGCGTGTCCGTGCTGCACGCACTGCGTGCCCGAAGGCCGGGGCTCCGCCTCGCGCTGCACGGCAGCTTCTCCGACTCTGCGCGGGGCTTCATGACCCGGTTCCTCGATCCGGCGGTCGAGGTACACGAGGACGGCCTGCCGACCGGGTCGGTCGCGGTCCTGGACTCGATGTGGGACCCCGATCGACCCGGCTACACCGATCCCGAGCGTGCGATCCGAGTCCGACGGGCGGCACCGTGCTTCGTGATGATCTCCAGCGCGCTGGAGCTCGAGCTGCCGGTGGCCCCCGACCTGCTGGTCGATCACCTTCCTGACGTGAGGATTCGAGGCGCGGAGCCCGCGCGGGTCCTGCTCGGCTTCGACTACGCCCCGGTGTCCAGCGATTTCTTCGACCACGCCACGGTCTCGTCCGGCGGTTCGGGTGGAGGTCTGGTGGCGGTGATCGGCGGGGGGGAGCACCAGATCGGGCCCGAGCGGTTTGCCGAAGCGGTGGCGCCGACCGCGCTGGCGTCGCTCGGGAGGATCAGGCTGGTCGTGTCGCCGCACTACCCAGAGGCGGACGGCCGCCTCCTCGCAGTGCGGTACCCCGGTCTCGAGGTGCTGCAGAACCTGCCAAGCCTCGCGCCGGTGATGGCCTGCGCGGACGCGGTGGTCTGCACCTACGGCAACGTCACCTACGAGAGCCTCTCGCTCGGGCGGCCGACCTACGTGGTCGGCTACAAGCCGTTCCAGAAGGAGTACGCCGACTACCTCGAGGCCAAAGGGCTGGTGGTCAGCCTGGGCCTGTTCTCCGGGCTGCGCGTCGGCCGGCTCGCCGAGCTGGGCTCGGCCGAGGTGTGGGCCCGCCTCGCGGCGCGAGCGCGGGAGGTCTTCACCGGCCCGGGGCTCGAGCGGGTCGCCGACGGGCTGCTCGAATGCGTCGGGCAGCGGGGGGGTGAGGTCATGGAGGCAGCAGCAGAGAAGCTGGTGATCGCCGGCAGCCGCGCGCCGGACGTCCTCAAGGTGCTGCACGCGATCAACGCCCATGGTGGGGCGCGCTACCGGCTGGTCGGCTTCATCGACGTCGATCGCGAGCGCATTCGGGACGGCTACCGAGGCCTCCCGGTGTGGGACCAGGATCTGGTCACCGCGGCGGACTTTCCGGACTGCGCGCTGTACGTCAACGTCGGCCGGACGATGGCACTGCGTCAGCAGGTGGTGGCCGAGCTGCGCGAGCGAGGTTTCGAGCGCATCGTGTCCATGATCGCCCCGGACGTGGACCTGTGGCAGGTCGAGTGCGGTGAGGGTTGCTTGATCTCCCAGGGTTGCGTTGTCGGGCCGGAAGTCGCGGTCGGTCGGTTCAGCCTGCTCTTGATGGGCGCTAATATCAACCATGAGACCGTCCTGGACGACTTCACCTTTGTCGGACCGAACGCAACGGTCCTGGGGTCGAGTGAAGATCCGGACTGGAGCGTTCGTTGGGGGAGGAGCAACCGTCCTGCCGGGAGTGACGGTCGGACGTTGGTCTGTCATCGGAGCTGGAGCCGTTGTGACGAAAGACGTCGAGCCAGGGATGATAGTCGCCGGCGTACCGGCTCGCCCGGTGCGACCGGTTGATCCCGGGTGGATCGGCATGTGGGATGAGGACGGGTCGGTCGGCGCGGACCGGTGACTGACCGCGGAAAGCCCCTTAGGGTCGAGGTCGTCACTGGAGCATGAGCAGATGCGCATCGGACGCAGGACCGTCGGGCCGGCCTGGCCCGTGATGGTCGTTGCCGAGCTGGCGGGCAACCACGGAGGCGATTTCGAACGCGCCGCGCGCATGGTCGAGGCCGCCTGCGCCGCCGGGGCCGACGCGGTCAAGCTACAGACTTTCACCCCGGACACAATCACCTTCGACGGCGACCGCGACGAGCTGCGGCTGCCCGACGGGGAGCACCCTGTTCCAGGCCTACTCGGGCTTCACGACTCCGTGGGAGTGGCACGAAAGGCTGGCGCGCGTCGCGGCCGACCTCGGGATGGAGCTGTTCTCGTCGCCGTTCTCGCCCGAAGCAGTGGACTTCCTGGCCGGGCTCGACATGCCCGCGTACAAGATCGCCTCCTTCGAGCTGGTCGATCTGCCGCTGATCAGGCGAGCGGCGCGCCAGGGCAGGCCGCTCGTCATGTCGACCGGCATGGCCACGCTGGGAGAGGTCGAGGAAGCCGTGGACGCGGCCCGAGGTGAGGGCTGCGAGGAGCTGATCCTCCTCAAGTGCACCTCGAGCTACCCCGCGCCTCCGGAGGAGATGAACCTCCGGACCATGGCCCACATGGCGGCTGCGTTCGACCTCCCGGTGGGCCTGTCCGACCACACGACGGGAATCGCGGTTCCAGTCGCGGCGGTGGCCCTCGGGGCGGTGATGGTGGAGAAGCACTTCATCATGTCGCGGGCCGACGGAGGTCCTGAGAGCGGCTTTGCGCTCGAGCCAGCGGAGTTCAAGGCGATGGTCGATGCGGTTCGGGTCGCGGAGCGGGCGCTCGGTGCGGTGCACTACGGGCTGACCGAGAAGGAACGGGCGAGCCGGATCTACCGGCGCTCCCTGTTCGTGGTCGAGGATGTTCGCGCGGGCGAGGTGCTGTCGCCGTCGGCCGTGCGTTCGATCCGGCCTGCCCACGGCCTTCACCCACGCTACCTCGACGAGGTGGTCGGGCGCCGCGCGCGGCGCGACCTCGCTGCGGGCACCCCACTGAGCTGGCAGGACCTGGATTGACCGCCCCGAGCCGGCGTTGGGAGAGGGCGGGCGAGGAAACATGAGCTACACGATTCCCTTGTTCGACGCGAACTTCGACGAGCATGAGGCCGAGGCGGTCGCGGCGACCGTGCGCTCCAAGTGGGTGTCCATGGGCCGCAACGTCGCCGAGCTCGAGGCCCGTTTCGCCGAGCGGCTCGGCGTGCGCCACGTTGTGGCGGTGACCAACTGCACCGCGGCCCTGCACCTGGCGATGGTTCTCGCCGGTCTCCGGGAGGGTGACGAGGTCCTCGTGCCTTCGCTGACCTTCGTCGCCACGGTCAACGCCGTGCGCTACGTCGGGGCGACCCCGGTCTTCGTCGATGTCGTCGGCGACCACGACCTGGGCCTCGACCCGGCCGACGCGGCCGGCAAGGTGACCGACCGGACCCGAGCCGTCATCCCGATGCACTACGGGGGCTTTCCAGCGTCAATGGACGCGATCGGCGCGCTCGCCGAGAACCACAATCTGACCGTGATCGAGGACGCCGCCCACGCGATCGACGTCTCCTACCACGGCCGGAAGCTCGGGACCATCGGACGCTTGGGGTGCTTCAGCCTGTTCTCGAACAAGGTCATCACCTCGGCGGAGGGCGGATTCATCACCACCGACGACGATGAGCTTGCAGCCCGGGCGAGGGTGCTGCGTTCGCACGGGATGACCAGCCTCTCGTACGACCGCGCCCGTGGGCATGCGACGCGGTACGACGTCGTCGGCCTGGGCTACAACTACCGCATGGACGACATCCGGGGTGCGCTCGCCCTGGCCCAGCTCGACAAGCTCGACCGGACGCTGGCCCGTCGTCGGGAGCTGCGGGGGCTCTACGAGAGGGAGCTCGCCGAGGTTTCCGGGATTGTCGTGCCCTACGTCGGGAGCGGGCAGGAATCGGCCCACTACATCCTGCCGGTGGTCCTCGCCGCCGGCGACGAGGCTCGGCGGGAGGCGGTGCGGGACCAGATGAAGGACCGAGGCGTACAGACCAGCGTCCACTACCCGCCGGCACACCGCTTCGGTCTCTACGCGGACCTGCCGGCGGAGGTGCCGGTCACCGACGTGGTCGCGGACCGAGAGATCACGCTGCCGCTCTATGATGCGCTCGAGGAGGAGCAGGTGAGGTTCGTCGTCCGCTGCCTTGCTGAGGCCCTCGAAGAGCATCCCGCGTGAGCATGGCGGTCAGTGTAGAGGAGGTCGTGAATGTACCGCAGCGAGGATGAGCTCGCCGGTCTCCTGGTCCCCGGAGCTGCGACCGTGCGCGAGGCGGTGCAGGCGATGGACCGCGCCCACATCGGCCTGGTGGTGGTTGTCAACCCGGACCGGCGACTGCTGGGCGTGGTCAGCGACGGGGACTTCCGCCGGTCAGTGCTGGCCGGGACCCCGCTGTCAGCGCCCGTGACCGAGGCGATGAACTCCAGCCCGGTGGTGCTGGACGCGGCAGACTGCGGCCGCGAAACGCTTGCACGGGTTCTGCACGAACGGTCGATCCGCCAGGTCCCGGTGGTGGACGCGAACCGGGTCGTCCGCGACGTCGCCCTCTGGTTGGATCTCGACGAGGCTGGAGCGCCGCCGCATCCGCTCCGGCGGCTCGACTGTGATGTGGTCATCATGGCCGGCGGCAAAGGAACCCGGCTCGACCCGTTCACCCGCGTGCTGCCGAAGCCGCTGATCCCGATCGGAGACAAGCCGATCCTCGAGATCATCATGGACCGCTTCGCCGAGCACGGAGTGCGCCGGTTCGTGGTCAGCCTCAACCACAAGCGGCGGATGGTCCGGACCTACCTCGAAGACATGGAGTCGGGCTACGAGCTGACCTACCTCGAAGAGGAGCTGCCGCTCGGCACCGCAGGGGCGTTGACGCTGCTGCCCGACGACATTGCGGCTCCGTTCTTCGTGACCAACTGCGACATCCTGATCAGCGCCGACCTGGCCAGTATCGTACGACTTCCACCTCTCGGGTGGGTTCGCGCTGACCCTGGTCGGCGCGGTCAAGGAGCACACGGTTCCCTACGGCGTGTGCAAGGTCTCCGACGGGGGCCGCCTCGAGAAGCTGGTCGAAAAGCCCCGCTACGATTTTGTGGTCAACACCGGAATGTACGTCGTGTCGCCTTCCGTGCTCGAGCTGATTCCACCAGGTCAGCGATTCGACATGACCGACCTGATCGAGTGCGCCCGCGGGAAGGGTCGGGACGTGGGCGTGTACCCGATCTCCGACGGGGCCTGGATGGACGTCGGGCAGTGGGACGAATACCGTCAGACAGTCCGACGCCTCGGCGTATGGTGAGCACGGGAGGGCGGATGCGGGTTCTCGGGGTGCTGCAGGCGCGCATGGGCAGTTCGCGCCTTCCGGGCAAGGTGCTCATGGACCTTGCTGGTCGGCCGGTGCTCGAATGGGCCGTTCGTCGGCTTCGTCGAGCGGCGACCCTGGACGAGCTGGTCGTGGCGACATCGACGCGACCGGAGGACGATGAGATCGAGATGGCGTGCGCTCACTGGCGGGTCGACTGCTTCAGGGGGAGCGCTGAGGACGTGCTCGATCGCTTCTATCAGCTTGCTCGAAGCCGATCGGCTGAGGTCGTCGTCCGGTTGACCGGTGACGATCCACTTGTGGATCCGGTGCTGGTCGATCGGGTCGTCACCGCGCTGCTTGACTCCGATCCGCCCGCCGCCTACGCGTCGAACGTGGTCCCGCGTCGAACCTATCCTCGCGGGCTGGACACCGAGGCCATCCGGTTCGCGGCGCTCGAGCAGGCATGGCGCGACGACCGAGACCCGCGGTTGAGGGAGCACGTGACCCAGTACATCGTCCGGCACCCGGAGCTGTTTCCGGCAGTGAGCGTCGAGAACCCGGTCGATCTCTCGGCCCAGCGCTGGGCCGTCGACACGGTCGAGGATCTTGCGTTCCTTCGCGCGGTGTGCGACCACCTCGGAAACGAGTTCGCGGACTGGGGTGAGATCGCGGCGCTCGTGGCCTCGAACCCGGCCTGGGTCGAGCTGAACCGGCACGTCCAGCAGAGGACTGTCTAGATGGCTGGCGAGCGGGTCGGCACGCGCATCCTGATCTGCGGCTTCGGTTCGATCGGCCGGCGCCACTTCCGCCACTTCAAGGCCCTCGGGTGCGAGGCGGTTGACGTCTACCGGACCGGGCGGGGCACCATGGCGGACGATCCCGCGCTCCGGCCGGACGCCACCTACCATAACCTGGAGGAGGCGCTGGCGGCGGGTCCTGACCTGGTGGTCGTGGCCAACCCCACCTCGATGCACGCCGAGACCGCTCTCGCCGCTCTGGACGCAGGCGCCAACCTCCTTGTCGAGAAGCCCCTCGCACACACGATGGAGGACGGTCGCCGGATCGCTGCCCGGGCCGTGGAGCGTGGCGCCGCGGTCGGCGTCGCCCAGAACCTCAGGTTCCACCCTCACCTCCAGACCCTGCGTGGTTGGGTCCGGGACGGCGGTCCTCTCGGAGAGGTGGTGATGGCGCGCGCCCACTGCGGTTCCTACCTGCCGTCGTGGCACCCGTGGGAAGACTACCGTCGGTCCTACGCCGCGCGGCACGAACTCGGCGGCGGGCGCCGCGCTGACCAACATCCACGAGATCGACGCGGTGCTGTGGCTGCTGGGCCCGGCGGCGGCCCATGCGGGCCTCAGCGCCGAGCTCCGCCCGCTCGGGTCGGACGTCGACGAGGCTTCGGCCTTCGTGCTCCGCCATCAGGGAGGAGCGGTCTCGGCCGTGACCCTGAGCTTCGTGGAGAACCCGCCCCGCCGCACTCTCGACCTCGCCGGCACGGCCGGGAGCGCGCGACTCGACCTGCTGGCCGGCACCTTGACGGTTTCCGCACCCGGTGCGTCCGACCAGGTCCTCCAGCCGCCGGAGGGTTTCGACTACGACCTCACCTACCGCGACCAGGCCGCGGCGATGCTCGCCGCTCTCGACGGCGCGTCCCGGCGACGTCGCAACCCTCGACCAGGCGCTGCACGCGCTCGAGGTGGCGCTCTCAATGAAGGAGCTGACATGACAGACCCCGTGTTCGACATCGCGGGACGGGTGATCGTGCTGACCGGATCGTGCGGGCTGATCGGGCGCACCCTCGCGTCGGCATTCCACGAGCGGGGTGCGCGGCTGGCGCTGGTCGACGTGGAGCCGAAGGACCCGGTCGAGCAGGCCCGGTCGCTCGGCGGCGAGGCGATCGGCGCCCGCTGCGACGTCTCCGACGTGGCGGCGGTCCGCGCCCTGGTGAAGACGGTGACCGACCGCTTCGGGACCGTCGACGTGGTGGTCAACAACCACCACTTCCTGGCCAAGGGGGCGTGGGACACCCGGGCCGAGACCTTTCCCGACGATGCCTGGGAGAACATCATCCGGGTCAATCTCAACGGCACCTTCTGGATGTGCCGCGAGTTCGGCAACGTCATGCTGGAGCGGGGCAAGGGCACCATCATCAACCTGGCCTCGACCTACGGCGTGGTGTCGTCCAACCCCGCGCTCTATGAGGACAACAGCCTCGCGAGCCCGATCGCCTACTCGGCCTCGAAGGGCGGCGTGATCATGCTCACCAAGTACCTCGCGTGCTACTGGGGTGCGCGAGGAGTGCGGGTCAACGCGCTCACCCCGCACGGGGTGTGGAATCACCACGAGGAAGCGTTCGAACGCCGGTTCTCGGCGATGAGTCCCCTGAAGCGGATGATGCAGCCCGAGGAGCTGGTCGGGGCGGCGCTGTTCCTCGCCTCGGACGCCTCGAGCTATGTCAACGGCGCCAACCTGCTGGTCGAGGGCGGGTGGACGGCCTGGTAGGGGGCACACCGGTGGACGCCTCCGAGAGTCAGGGCCCCGGTACGGGCGGCCGGCGTCCAGGAGGGTCCGTCGGCGCCAGGTTGCGCTGGCTCGCAGACACCTTTCTGAGCGCCTTTCGGGGGAGCCACAACCGTTCGCTGCTGGTCGCGACCGGCGCCTTCGCGTCCGGAAACCTGGTGGCGACGTTTCTGCGCCTGATCGGCGGCGTTCTGACCTCGCGCTTCGTGTCCCCTGCGGAGCTCGGGCTGTTCAACGCCGTGAGTCTGGTCCAGGGCTACCTCCCGTTTGCAACTCTCGGGGTACCGGACGGCCTGAAGCGCGACCTGCCCTACCTTCTGGGCTCCGGAGATCGGGAACGCGCGATGCGGCTGGCGGCCGCGGCTCAGGGTTTTTCGGCGTTGCTGACCGTCGCGGCCTCGGTGGTGATTGCGGGAATCGCCGGGTGGCACCTGCTCGGAGGCCGGGGGGAAGTCGCCGCCGCGTGGGCGGCGAACGCGTTCATCGTCTTCGGCATGCTGTTCGGGCAGCGCTATCTCGAGGCGCTCTACCGGACCAGCCACGAGTTCGGGCGTCTCGCCCGGATCACCGTCGTGCAGGCGGTCACCGCCTTCGTGCTGGTGGCTGCGGTGTGGGCCTTCGGTTACTACGGGCTGTGCGCACGCAACACCCTCATCTGGGTGGTGTCCCTGGTGCTGCTCTGGAGGTGGCGCCCCTTCAAGGTGCCGACCCGGCTCGACTGGCGCGGCACCGGGCAGCTGATGAAGACCGGTCTGCCGATCTTCATCGTCGGCCAGCTGGGTCTGTGGTGGCCGATCCTGAACAGCACCCTGATCCTCAACACGATGGGCAAGACGGCCCTCGGGCTGTACGCGGTCGCGAACATGGCCAATACGACCATTGCGCTGTTGCCGCGGGCGATGGGCCAGGTCGTCTACCCCCGGCAGGCCGAGGACTACGGGCGAACGGGCAGCATCGGGAGACAGCTCCGGATGGCGATCATGCCCACCACCGTGAGCCTGGCGGTGAGTGCGGCGGTGGTCGCGGTCGCGTGGCCGCTGCTGCCTGTCGTTGTCGAGTTGGTCCTGCCGAAGTACGTCGACGGCATACGTGCCGCCCAGTGGACGGTGCTCGGAGCTTGCCTAGCTGCCTTCAACCCGGTGAACAACATCTTCAACGTGGTCAAGCGACAGGGGCGCTACGCGGCGGCGATCCTGATCGGGATGGGTTCCTACGGCATCGCGCTGTGGTGGCTCCTGCGGGGCGAGCCACGCCTCGAGTACTTTCCCCAGGCGATGATCTTCGGCCGGATCATCCTGATCGTCGCCTGTCTGGCGATGGTGTTGGACCTGTGGATCAGAGAGCGCCGGGATGGCCCGTCCGCTCGTGTGCAGCCTCCGGCCGGTGCGACCGATGACCCTGGGGAGTGACATCCGGAGGGACCTCGAGTTCCTCCGGACCGTGATCCCAGCCGACGACGAGGTCGCCGCACGTTCCCTGTCGGTGGAGCTCGCCCTCTCCTCCCATGAGTTCGACGGCGTTCCGGTCGGATCGACCCTCACCGACCTCCTCATGTCGTGGTTCTACCGTCGTCAACGGCGCGGAGGAGTCTCTGCCGCCGTGCGCGCCGTGGCCCGGCGGACGTTCCACTCCTGGCGAGGGGTCGAGCGCGGTGGCGAGAGAGCAACCGGCACGTCCCCCGTCGACGGCAGGCTGGTGCTCGCTCTGATCAGCGCGCGCGACCATGTGCTGAGCTGGGCACCACGAGTGGTCGCCCATCTCGGGCCGGAACGGAGCCACGTCGTGAGTGACCACCCCGGGCTTCCGGCGGTTCTGCCTGCCGGGACGACGTCCTCACGCTGGGACGGCGGAGGAGCGCTCGACCTTGCGGGGTGGAGGAGGGACTACCGCCGGTATGCGGCCGCGGTCCGACCGGCCCTCCGGGCGGTCGCCCGTGAGCAGGACATGACCCACGCCGAGGTCGAGATGCTGCGCCACTCGCTGCTCGCCGCAACCCAGCGGGTACGGCGGTACGGCGCCATGATCGACCGCACTCGGCCGGCCGCGATCGTGGTCGACTACGACCGCAACAGTCGCGGTGCCTGCCTGGTGCTCGCCGCGCGGCAACGGGGAGTTCCCACCTTCACGATGGTCCACGGCGTGGTCAACGGGCCGTGGGGTTTCACGCCCGTGCTCGCCGATCGGGTCCTGTGCTGGGGCGAACTACAGCGACTCCAGTTCATCCGCTTCGGGACCGACGCAGCCAGGATCGACGTGGTGGGGTACGAGCGCCTCGAACCGGGAGTCGGGGCGGATCGTGGCGAAGTCCGGCGTCGCCTGGGGGTCGATCACGAGGCAACCGTGATCGTGCTGGCCACCAACCCGATCGAGCCGTCTCTCCAGGAGCCCCTCGTCACGGCGTTTGCCGAAGGCGTGTCGAAGGTGCAAGGAGCGAGGGGATTTGTCAGGCTCCACCCGTCCGAATCGCTGACCGCCTATCAGAGCCTGCAGGACAGATACCCGCTGATCCGCTTTCTTGCCAACTCCGAGCTCAACCACGAGGAGACCTTCGCATTGGCGGACGCGGTGGCGGTGCACTCGAGTGCCTTCGGAAGCGAGGCGCTGGCCAAGGGATCCCTGTGTGTCGTCATGGACGTGATCGGCCTGCCTCTCGGTCACGGTGCAGTGCTGGTCGAGCAAGCCGGCGCGCCGCGCGTCGAAGGCCCGGACGACCTGGCCCGTGTGCTGAAGGGCCTGCGCGGGGACGCGGAGTACCGGCGCGGCCTCCAGGAGTCGGCCGACCGCTTCGTCCGATCGGCGTTCAGCACGCTTGGTGACGAGGCCTGCGCCGAGATCGCGCGGAAGGTCGTGAGCAGGACAGGACTCCTCCCCTCCCGTGCCCCTACCGGCCGGGGCGAAGGCGGGGAGGTCAAACCGGAACCTCTCGAAGAAGGAGTCGCGCCGTGAGCTTGAGACGGTGGGCGTTACGGGCGTACAGAGCCCCATCTTATCTTTGCAGTGCCCTTTTCGACCGTTTGGTCGTGCCCCTGGTGGTGCGCCTGCACGGTGTGGAAATGGGCGCCGGGTGTCGCTTCGCCGGCATGCCGCGGATCCAGATCGCCGACGGAGCGCGCATCGTGCTGGGCGATCGGGTGCTGGTGCGGAGTCGGTGGAAGAGCAGTGGGACCGGCTACCCTCACGCCACCATGTTGTGTGCCGTGAAGCCCGGGGCGCTGATTCGGATCGAGAACGACGCCGGGGTCTCTGGGGCGGTGCTGACGACCGGAAGTGAAATCGTGGTTGGTGAGAGATCCCTGTTAGGTGCGGGCTGCGCTGTGTGGGGAACCGACTTTCACCCGCTGGAGGTCCACGAACGCCGCCGTCACCCGACAGCGGGGGCCATCTCGTCGCCTGTGAGGATCGGCTGCGACGTGTTCGTTGGTGGCCGAGCTATCATCCTCAAGGGGGCGAGCATCGGCGACGGCGCCGTGGTCGGTGCCGCTGCTGTTGTCGCCGGGGATGTGCCGCCAGGGGCCGTGGTGGCAGGTAACCCCGCCCGGATCGTCCGGGAACGGACCGAGAGAGAGGGCCGAGAGGTTTCACCATGAGCTCAACCACAGGGCACCAACATCCTTGGCGGCTCGGCGCTGCGGGAGGGGCTCGCGTTCTCGAGCATGCGCAACGTCCGTTGAGGACAGTTCTCCCGGGCCAGATCTCGGTCCCAGTCGGGATGCGGCTTCTGGCGTACCTCTTCGTGCTGTCAACGGTGTTCGACCGCTTCACCTTCGCCTTCACCCGCCAGAACGACAACGCGTCGCGGGTGCTCGGCATGATCCTGCTCGGGGTCACCGCGCTGCACTGGCTGCTGTCCGCGCGCAAGCGATCGGCCGCGGGCGCGGTCGAAGGCATGTCCACCACCAGGCTTTTCATCGTCTTCTTCGCTGCGGTTGCTGTCGAAGGGCTCGTCTTCACGGTTTTTCCAGAGCCTTTCCAACGGGTACGGTCTTCGGTCACTTCTTCTCCTACATCCAGGTCGGGGCGATGTTCCTCATCTTCGTCTACCTGTTCCGAGATCCGAGGGTCGCAAAGACGACCATCGGGCTCTTCGTGGTCACCTACGTCATAGCGTCGGTGCTGTCGAACCTCAACGTGCCCCTGGTGACCTTCGAGCACAAGAACCAGCAGATCGGGCTCGTCGGCCTCAACCTCAACGCGGTGGCGTTCCGAGAGGCCCTGGCATTCGTCGGCATCCTCGGGATGCTTCTGACCAAGCGTTTCGCGCTCACGGCGAGCAACGTGGTCCTCGCCGGCGGCGGCCTGACACTGCTGGTCGCGGTGGCCCGGTACCGGCAGCCGCAGCGGCCTCGTCACCCTGCTCGTCGGCACGCTGATCGCTCTTCTGGTCCACTCGAGGCTCAGAAGCACTTTCGTCTACGTGACGATCGTGCCGGTGCTCCTGGTCGGCATCTACCAGACCGTGATCAGCACCGAGATCATGGTGGAGCGAGTGGAGGCGGCGGTCGAGGGCGAGAACGTCGGCAGTAGGGATCAGCTCTTCGCGGCCAGCATGAGTCTCTTGCGGGATCGTCCCATCGTCGGCTATGGGGCACAGTACGCTTCTACGTGGGTCGTGAGATCGGCAGGGACAAGGCGGTCGGTGCGCACAACACCTTCCTCCAGGTCTGGCTCGCTTTCGGCGTCGTCGGGTTCTCGGCGTTCGTGGCCGGAATCGTCAGCTTGTTGCGCTCGCTTTGGCGACAACGGGCGCTGTTCTGGTGCCGTGCGGTCCTGGTCGCCCTCGCCATGACGCTGGTCAACGGCATGGCCCTGCACCTGGCCTATGACAAGGTCTTCTGGCTGACGATGGCGCTCTCATGCAGCAGCGCGTATCTGGCGTGGACCGCCGAGGCTGCGGTGCGCCGTCGGGCTCTCAGGGCGCAACTCCCCGCCGCCGGCCGACTCGCGCACGGCTGGGGCTCGGCCGCGCAGCGAGGGGGCTGGTCCTGAACGAGTCGCACCGCGGCCGGCCGTCGCATCGGGTGAAGGACTGACAGCGTGCGGATTGGCTACCTCATCGGCGCCCTCAACCCGGGCGGCGCGGAGCGGCAGCTCGTCGAGCTTGCGGCGCGAATTGCGGGTCGCGGCCATGAGGTCGAGGTGGCCTGCTACGACGGCGACGGGGCCTTCGATCGGCTGCTGGAGCGAAGTGGGGTAGTCCAACGGCGCGCTGTGGTCCCCGGAAAGCTCGCCAAGATCGCCTTTGTCAAGCGGTGGATGGGCTCCTTCCGCGCCGATGTGGTGCACGCCTTCATGAAACGAGCCTCGAGCCTGGCGGTGCTCGCCAACCTCCCGTCTCGTCGGTGCCGCACGGTCGTGTGCGACTACTCGACCGCGAGCTATGCACGCCACAAGCCGGTTCTGTGGGCCTCGCTGGTGCTGTTTGGGCTGGCCGACAGGGTGGTGACGGAGACCGAGATGAACCGCCGCCACCTGGCCGCGCTGGCGCCCTGGCTGCGCGGCCGGCTGGTGGTGGTCCGCAATGGAGTCGATCTCGACCGGTTCCGCCCGAAGCCGGTGGGCGGGCCCCAGCCGTTTCGGTTCCTTTGCGTAGGCTCCGTGTTCCGGGTCAAGAACCCGGTGGGCGTGGTCGAGGCGGTGCAGCGCCTCCGCCAGCGGACGTCGGTTCCGTTCCGGCTCGACTGGGTCGGCCGGTTCGGTCGCGGCCACGAGATCTCTGAGGCGTACCGCGAGGCGAGCGAGCTGGTGAGACGGTACGACCTCGGCGGGATCATCAGCTTCGGAGGTGAGACGAGCGCAGTCGAGGACGCCTATGCCTCGGCCGACGCGCTGGTCCACGCCTCGAGCCAGGAGGGGATGCCCAACGCAGTGGTCGAGGCCATGGCCTGCGGTCTGCCCCTGATCGTTTCCAGGGTTTCGGACCTTCCCCTGCTTGTGGAGCGGGCAGAAAACGGTTTCGTGTGCGAACTCGACGACCCCGGGTCGCTGACGGAGGCGATGGCACGGATGCTCGCGGCAACCACATCCGAGCGTGCTGCAATGGCCGAAGGGTCCCGCCGGCTGGCCGAGGAGTGGTTTAGTCGCGATCGCTTCGTGCTCTCCTACGAGAGCCTCTACGGGAAGCTTGTCGAGGCGCGGGGCGGACGGACGTGACGGTGCACAACCCGGTGGAGCTGGCCGACTCTGGATCCCGCGGCGGTTGCGCCACGCGATCCAGCGCTGGGTCTCGCTGAGCGACCTGAAGCTGCGGCAGTGGGCAGCCGAGAACCCACACGCCGGCGTCACCGCGGGTGACGGCACCCCGGGCGCGAGCCCGTACCGCTTCGGGATCGTGCGCAACGCAGCACAGTACCATCGGCACTTCGTCGCCGCCTGCCTCGAGCTCGAGGTTCCGTTCACCGTCGTCGACCTGTACCGGTCCGACTGGTTGCGGGCCGTCCGGGAGTCCCAGGTCGACGTCCTGCTGGTGTGGCCTGACGCCTTCCTCTCGATCTGGGGCCGGATGATCAAGGACCGGGTGGAGGTGATCGAGCGCGACCTCTCGATCCCTGCCGTCCCGTCGTCGGCCGAGCTGTGGGCCTACGAGGACAAGCCGCGGATGGCCTATTGGCTGGAGGCGCACGGCATTCCCCACCCACGGACGCGGGTGTTCTACGACCTCGCGGAGTGTCGCGAGTTCGTCGCCAGATGCGACCTTCCCGTGGTCTCGAAGACCGCCTTCGGCGCCTCCGCCTCCGGGGTGCGGATCCATCGCGATCGGGGCCGCTTGACGGCGTACGTCCGACGAGCCTTCCACCGCGGTGTGGTTCCCTCTGGACTCGACCGGCGAGACCGCCAGTGGGGCTGCGTGTTGCTCCAGGAGTACCTCCCCGAGGTCATTGAGTGGCGGATGGTGCGGATCGGCGACTCGTACTTCGGACATCCCAAAGGCCGGGTGGGTGAGTTTCACAGCGGATCCGGCAGCGTCCACTGGGACGTGCCGGAGCCTCGCCACCTGGACCTTCTGCATCGAGTCACGGAGGAGGGTGATTTCCGCAGCATGGATGTCGACCTCTTCGAGACCCGAGACGGCAGGCTCCTGGTCAACGAGCTCCAGGCGGTCTTCGGGGCAGGGTTCTCGGTCGATCAGCTCAGGGTCGACGGGTCACCGGGCCGTTTCGTTCGCGAGCCCCGCGGCGAGTGGCATTTCGAATCGGGGGACTTCGCCCGCAACGCCTGTGCCAACGAGCGAATTCGATGGGTCATCGAGTCACGGCTGGCCGAGAGGCCCCTTGAAGGCAGCGGGATCGTGGTTGAGCCCGATCAGGACCGTGACGGAGGCGCGACATGACGGCGGGAGCCAGTCTGAAGGAGACCGTGCGCCTCGGGATTAGTCGCGTGCTAGTGGGCTCCGGGACCTCTGCGGTTCTTCGGGCGGTGTTCCCGAAGAACGGTGCGGTCATCCTCATGGGTCACAGGGTGACCGGTGACGAAGAGGGCTTTCTCGGCGGCCTCGACCCCTGGTGGTTCAACGAGCAGGTGGCGTACCTGGCCAGGCGTTATGAGCCGGTGTCGCTCGCCGACCTGGTGAGGTGCTTTGAGCTCGGCGCCGATCCACCACGGAACTCGGTCGTGCTGACCTTCGACGACGGCTTCCGCGACAACTTCGAGCACGCCCTCCCGGTGCTGGAGCGCCATCGTTTTCCAGCGACCGTGTTTGTCGTGACCGGATGTCTCGAGACCGGTGAGCTGCCGTGGCCAAACCGACTCGGCACACTCTTCCAGCGAACCTCGGCGACGACGCTGAGGCACCCATTGGTGGGGCCGCATCCCGTCGAGCTGAACGGCGCTGACTCGCGTCGCCGCGCTCATGCGGAGGTCATGGCCGCGCTTTCGAGGTTGCCGAGGCCCGAGCGGGAGCAATGCCTCGCCGAGATCGGCGACCGGCTCGGTGTCGAGGCCCCTCGAGATCGGATGTTGACCTGGGAACAGGCCCGCGAGATGCGCGCCCGGGGAGTCGACTTCGGGGCGCACACCTACTCCCACCCCCTGCTCGCCCGGGTGTCCGAGGCCGAGGCGCGATGGGAGATGGAGCGCTCCCGGGAGGACCTGAGACAGCACTTGGGGATCGACCGGCCGTCCTTTGCTTTTCCCGGCGGCAGCCTGAGCCCGACGCTGGTCGACCTCGCGAGATCGCTCGGCTTCAGGTCCGTGTTCCAGCGCCGGCTCGGGCTGCGGGTCAACAGCCCCGCGACCACTCACCAGTTCGCGCTCTCGCGGGTCGGCCTGCCCAACGCTCCTGCGTTCGTGCTCGAGGCCGAGCTCGACGGCCCGCTCCACGCTGTGCGCCGGCTCTACCGTCGCGAGCGCGGCGGGCGCTGACCGGCAGTCGATCGTGGCCGGTATCGTCGTCGCCGTCGACCGTCGCGGGGAGATCGAGCCGAGATCGCTCGATCGGGCTCTGGGTGCGCTCTGCCATCTGCCGCACTTCCGCCCCCGGGCGCTGGTCGAGACCGTCCGCTTCGCACTGGGAACGGTCGAACGTCCGGAAGCGCCGGCGGGCATTCACCAATCGGACGAGGTGATGGTCGTCGTTTCCGGGCACCCGCTGGTTCGCGACCCGGGGTGGAGGGTGGTGAGCGCCGCCGAGCTGACGAAGAGCTACCTCGACCTCGGCGTCGAGACTCTGACCATGCTCGCCGGTTCGTTCGTCGTCGCCGTGGTCGACCACCGAGCAGGCCGGCTCGAGATCGTCAACGACCGGACGGGGTCGCTTCCGGTGATCTGGAGGGCGGAGGACGGGCGGTTCGCGGCCGCACCGGCGGCGAAGGCGGCGGCGGCCCTACTCGGCTGGCGACCGAGGATCGACCGCGAGGCCGCGATCGCCTTTCTCGCCTGCGGCTACCCGGTCGGGGACCGCACCCTCTTCGAGGGCGCGCGGCTGCTCGGGCCTGGCCACCGGCTCACGGTCGACCTGGTCGATGGGTCGTGCTCGACGTCTGCTTACTGGGACCTCAGGTTCCGGCCGCTGGGCCTCTCCCGCCGCGAGGCGGTGGAGGCGCTCCACGACGTGCTGCTCGATGCCCACCGGGCGGTGCTGTGCGATCGGCCGGAGCGTTTGCAGCTGCTGTTGACAGGCGGGCTCGACTCACGTGCGACGCTGGGTGTGCTCGCGGAGCTCCAGCTGCATCCGTCCGAGGCGTTGACGTGGGGCGACGTGGACGGACTGCCCGGCTCGGACCCGGTGCTGGCTCGCGAGCTCGCCGCGGCGACGGGCGTGCCGTTCTCGTTTCTCCACTACGACGCGGACAGCTTTCACCTCAGGGCGCGCGAGTGGTGCCGGGTCGGGGAGCTGTCGAGCGACAACCTGGGGAACTTCGCAGCCGGCGCGGACTTCCTCTACCGAGTGTCGGAACCGGCTCCGGCGATCCTGATCGGCGATCAGATGTTGGGTCCGGGTGGATTTCCCCGTGACCGTGGCGACGCCGCGCGGGCGGTCACCAAGGTCCCTCCGGCCGGGATGCTGCCGGCGCTGGGTGGTGTGGTGAGACCGGAGTGCCGGGATGAGGTCGGGGACTGCTTCAACCGCCAGGTTGCGCGGCTCGCGGAGGCCTGCGCCAGCGATCACCCCAAGGATGTCCAGGACTACCTCTTCTTCCACCTCTACGTGGTCCGGTGGCTCCATGCCGCGGCCTACTTCCGAGAGCCGATGGTGAGTGTCCGCCGCCCGATGATGCTCGACCCGGTGATCGAACTGACGAGCTCGTTCCCGCGGTGGCTGCGGGTCGACAAGCGGGCCCTGGTCGAGCTGCTGGGGGCCCGGATGCCGCACCTGATGCGTATCCCGAGCACCTCGGCTGACAGTCTGGTCGACTGGGGGTACGAGACCCGTCGCGATGGGCCGCTACGGCGGATGCTGCTGGAGCTGCTCGAGGTCGACCGGGTGGCGGCGACCCCGGTAGGAGAGCTGCTCGACCAGGAAGCGTACCGTGGGTTCGTGGACGCCCACTTCTCGGCGCGGGTGGAGCCGATGGATCGGGGGCCGTCGGCACTGCCGAGGGTCTTCGCCCTGCGTCGACGGCTGAGCGTGCTCCCGTGGCTGGGCAGAACGGCCCGTCTCTTCGAGCCGACGGTCAAGAGGCTCATGGGTTGGCAGCCGGGCGCCGGTGCCGGTCAAGTGGTGCTTCGGCTGGCGATGCTCGCGATGCTCCAGGACGAGCTGAACGCCGGCGACCCACTCGGGGTCGCGGTGGTGAGGCGGACCGGCGGCCTGAAACGAAACGGGGCGAACCGATGAGGGTCCTGGCGGTTACGAACATGATGCCGACGCCGGAAAACCCACGAGCGGGGACCTTCGTCGAGCAGCAGATCCGGGGCCTCGAGGCGATCGGGTGCGAGGTCCGAGTGCTCTTCATCGATCGCTCGCGGCTCGGCAAGCGCGCCTACCGCAGCACTAGGCCGATGCTCCGGGAGGCGCTGGTGAAGGAGCGGCCGGACCTCGTCCACGTGATGTACGGCGGCGTCATGGCCGAGCTCGCGACCCGTGTCGTCGGGAGCCTGGCCACCGTGGTCTCATTCTGCGGGACGGACCTGCTGGGTGAAGAGTCCGGCCCCGTGAGCCTCCGGGTCCGCGCCGCGATCGGCGTCTGGTGCTCGCGGCGTGCGGCGCGCCGAGCACATCACCTGGTGGTCAAGTCCCGCAACCTCGAGCTCGCTCTGCCGCGCTCGATCGATCGCGGTCGGGTCACGATCATCCCCAACGGGGTCAACCTCGAGCGTTTCCGACCGCTCGACCGGGCTGAGTGTCGTGGGCGTCTGGGCTGGTCCGCGGACGCCTTTCATGTGCTGTTTTCGACCGGCGAGATGGGTGGCAGCAACAAACGGCTGCCGCTCGCTGAGGCCGCGGTTGACCACCTTCGAGCCCACGGCGTCGATGCCGTTCTCCAGATCATGCGGTCCGCACCCCACGACGAGGTGCCGCTGTGGTTGAATGCGGCCGACGCCGTGATCCTGACCTCGATGCACGAAGGCTCACCCAACATCGTCAAGGAAGCCCTGGCATGCAACCGGTCGGTCGTTTCGGTCGCTGTCGGAGACGTGGCCGAGAGGATCGAGGCCCTCGACGGCTGTTTTCTGGCCGAACCCTCTGCCGATCACCTTGCAGAGAAGCTGGCTCTCGTCCACGCCGGCGCCGGCTGCACAGGCGGCAGGGCCAGGATGGAGGAGCTCTCCGTGGAACGGGTGGCGGAGCGCCTGCTCGGCGTCTACCGTCAGGCGGTGGAGCGCTCGCGCGGGATGGAACCCTAGGTGCACGTCCTCTACCTCCACCAGCACTTCGTGGCCCGATCCGGCACCTCCGGAGGACGCTCCCACGAGTTCGCCCGGATTCTGGTTGAAAGGGGACACCGGGTGACCCTGGTGACCGGCGCCCACGATCAATCGGGGCTCGAGCTCGACGGACGCGGACTGGTCGAGCGGACCATCCTGGACGGGATCGAGATCCTGGTGCTGAACGTGCGGTACAGCCAGAAGCTCTCGATGGCGCGGCGGATTCTCGCCTTCGTTCGCTTCATGGTGCTGTCCTCGTGGGTCGCGATGCGCGTGCCGGGAATCGACGTTGTGTTCGCCACCTCGACGCCGCTGACGATCGCGGTACCGGGCATCCTGGCGTCGTGGCGTCGTCGTCGTCCGTTCGTCTTCGAGGTCCGTGACCTGTGGCCCGAGATCCCGATCCAGATCGGGGTGCTGCGGAACCCGCTCGTGAAGCTGGCGGCGCGGGGCCTCGAGCGGTTCGCCTACCGGTGCGCGAGCCGGGTCGTCGCCCTGTCCCCCGGGATGAAGGCCGGGGTGGTCGCCGCCGGGGTTCCGGCCGAGCGGGTCGCGGTCATCCCCAACTCGAGCGACGTCGGGCTGTTCCGGGTCCCGTCCGAGCTCGGGCTCGAGTTCCGCGCCGGCCGGCCGGAGCTGGGTGACCGGCCGCTGGTCGTCTACGCAGGCGCCTTCGGTCGCATCAACGGTCTCGACTACGTCGTAGGTCTCGCGGAGCGGGTCGCCGCGATCGATCCCCGGCCGGCCTTCCTTCTGGTCGGCCAGGGCAGCGAAAGATCGAAGGTGCTCGCCCTCGCCGCAGAGCGGGGAGTGCTGGGGGTCAACCTCTTCGCCCTCGACCCGCTGCCGCGGGCCGAGCTGCCGCGCCTGCTGTCCGCGGCGACCATGCTGTCGTCATTCTGCATCCCACTGGCGATTCTCGAGATGAACTCGGCCAACAAGTTCTTCGACGCGTTCGCCGCCGGCAAGCCGGTGGTGATCAACTACGGCGGCTGGCAGGCGGATCTGCTCGAGGAGGACGGGGCGGGGATCGCGGTCGACCCCTTCGATCTCGACCGAGCGGCGGCGCAGCTGGTTGCCGTTCTCGGAGACCAGGCCTGGCTCGATGCTGCGGGGCGCGCGTCGCGGCGGCTCGGAGACGAGGTCTTCGACCGGCGCCGGCTCGCCGCCAGGCTCGAGGAGGTGCTTGCGACCGCCGGAGGGACGGAAGATGCCTGACCGTGCCGGCGCACCTCTCGAGCGCCTCGTGAGCTACCCGGGCAAGAGGCTGCTCGATCTGGTTGCCGCCTCGTTGCTTCTGCTGGCGGCGACTCCTCTGCTGCCGGTGGTGGCGCTGATGGTGCGCCTGAGCATGGGTTCTCCGGTGCTGTTCCGCCAGGTCCGCCCTGGCCTCTTCGGGCGCCCTTTCGGGATCCTGAAGCTGCGCACGATGACCGACGCCCGCGGGCCCGACGGGTCGCTGCGACCCGACGGAGAAAGGCTGACCGCGCTCGGCCGCTTCCTCCGCTCGAGCAGCCTCGACGAGCTCCCGGAGCTGGTCAACGTGATCCGTGGCGAAATGAGCCTGGTCGGGCCGAGGCCCCTGCTCGACCGTTACATGCCCTACTTCCGACCACGCGAGCGGCTGCGGTTCAATGCCCGACCCGGCATCACCGGGCTGGCCCAGGTGTCCGGCCGGAATCTCCTCACCTGGGACCAACGGCTCGAGTTCGACGCGGTCTACGTCGAGACGATGTCGTTCCGCGGCGACCTCACGATCCTCGCCAGGACGGTTTGGGGCGTCATCCGGCGAGAAGGCGTGTCGGCCGATCGACCAGGTGGAGACCTGGCTCGACGAGGAGCGGGCGCGGGAGATCGACCCGCACGACCCGGCCCTCGACCACGAAAGGGGCCCCCGGTGAAGGCGACTCTGCTCCGCCCCGACGATCCACGGTGGACCGACCTGCTCGGACGGGTTCGCCACGAGTTCTACCATCGGCCCGCCTACCTGCGGATCGAGGCCGACCGGCTTGGCGGCGAGCCGGTTGCGGTCCACGTCGACAACGGCTCCCAGTCGTTCCTGCTGCCTCTCGTGGTGCGCGAGATCGACAGTCCGGCTCTCGGCGGCGCCGGGCCCTGCCGCGATGCGGTCTCTCCCTACGGCTATCCCGGTCCGCTGGTGGTGGCCGACGAGGGCGACCGTGCCGACCTGGTGCGGCTCGCTATCTCCGCTTCGCTGCCGGTGCTGCGGGACGCGGGCGTGGTCAGCGCGTTCGTGCGTCTGAACCCTATCCTGAACCGCAGAGAGGACTTCGCGCAGGTAGGTCATCTGGTCGAGCACGGGTCGTGTGTGTGGATCGACCTCACCCTCTCCGAATCCGAGCTGCAGCAGCACCTGAGGGGCCGCTACCGAAGCTACCTCAACGGCATGCAGCGGGCTGGTGTCGTGGTCTCCTTCGACGAGTCTTTCGATCGGCTCTCTACCTTTCTCGAGCTCTACCACAAGACCATGGACCGGGTCGAGGCCGAGAGCTGGTACTACTTCGACCGGCTGTATTTCGACCGTCTGGCGGAGGTCCTCGGTCAGGACCTCAAGCTGGCGATTGTCGAGCATCAGGGGCAGGTCGCCGCGGCGGGGTTGTTCGTCGCTTCCGACGGAGTGGTGCAGTATCTGTTCTCCGGAACCGACGAGAACGTGGAGCAGCCGCACGCGACCAAGGCGATGATCGTCTTCGTTCGGGATTGGGCGAGGTCTTCGGGGCACTCGGTTCTCCAGCTCGGGGGCGGGCTCGGCGGTCGAGCGGACAGCCTGGCCTGGTTCAAACGCGGCTTCTCGAAGCTGTCGTGCCCGTTCTTCACCTGGCGGCTGGTGGTCGACCGGGCGCGTTATGATGCCCTGGTCGACGCGTGGCAAGCCTCGAGCGGTGAGCCGGCGGAGAGTCCCGACGGCTACTTCCCTGCCTACCGCAAGCCGCTCGTCCCGTGACCGCAAGTCGCGTCATCCGAACCGATTAACCGGGACATGGCACGTGCTGGACGGACCGATGAGCAGGATCTACCTATCACCTCCCCACATGGACGGCCGTGAGCTCGATCTTCTCCACGAGGCGTTTGCGTCGAACTGGATCGCCCCTCTGGGCCCGCACGTCGACGCGTTCGAGGCCGAGATGGCGGAGAAGCTCGGCGTCGGCCACGCCGCGGCCGTGTCGTCAGGGACTGCCGCGCTCCACCTCGCCCTGACCCTTCTCGGGGTGGAGGCGGGCGACGAGGTGCTGTGCTCGAGCCTCACTTTTGCGGCCAGCGCGTTCGCGGTCGTCTATCTCGGCGCCCGTCCGGTCTTCCTCGACGCCGATCCCGGCAGCTGGAACCTGGACCCCGGCCTGCTCGAGCGGGAGCTGGCGGCGAGTGCTGCACGCGGGCGCCTGCCGAAGGCCGTGATCGTGGTCGACCTGTACGGTCAGAGCGCCGATTGGGATCCGATCCTGGCGGCGTGTGCGAGGTACCAGGTCCCGGTGATCGAGGATGCCGCAGAGGCCCTCGGGGCGACCTACCGAGGTCGTCCGGCCGGCGGCTTCGGCCGGATTGGCGTGCTCTCGTTCAACGGTAACAAGATCATCACGACCTCCGGAGGAGGCATGCTGCTCTCCGACGATCCCGAGCTGGTGCGCCGGGCGAGATTCCTCGCCACTCAGGCCCGAGATCCGGCGCCCCACTATGAGCACTCCCAGATCGGCTTCAACTACCGGATGTCGAACCTGCTTGCCGCCGTCGGCCGCGGCCAGCTCGCGGTGCTGGATCAGCGTGTCGCGGCCCGTCGCCGGATCTTCGAGGTCTACCAGGAGGGGCTTGGCGACCTGGACGGCCTGGACTTCATGCCGGAGGCAACCTACGGTCGCTCGAACCGGTGGCTGACCTGCTGCACGATCGAGCCTGCACGCTTCGGCGCCTCCTCCGAGCAGATCCGGCTCGCCCTCGAGCGGGAGGACATCGAGGCCCGGCCGGTGTGGAAACCGATGCACCTCCAGCCGGTCTTCGCCGGCTGCCGGGCGGTTCGAACCGGTGTCTCCGATCACCTGTTCGCCACCGGCCTGTGCCTGCCCTCCGGCTCGGCGATGACCGACTCCGACCTCGAGCGGGTGATCCGTCTCGTGCGAGGGTGCTCGACACAGTCGGCGCGCGGTTGAGCTGACGGGGGACTCCGGACCGCAGAGGACACGGACCGACTGCCGCAACCGGGAGGAGAGCGTTGGACCACAACGGCAACGACGAGAGACGCTTCAGCAAGAGACTCACGATGCCCGAGCCGGTGCTGCTGGCCTCGTGGAGCTTCCCACCGCTGCCGGGCGGCAGCGCAATCATCGTCCAGAACCTGATCACCGGGTTCTCCAACGACTCGATCGTGCTCGCGACCTCGAAGCCGCGGTCCGTCCAGCGCCCGGCTGATGCTTCTGGCTCGTACCCGCGCCACTTTGTGTGGAACGAATCGAACCTCCCCGGCCGGTGGGAGCGGCTCCGGAAGCTGTTGCTGAGACCGCTGGTGACCTCGCGGCTGCTGCGCATCGCCAGGCGGCACCGCTGCGGCGCAGTGGTGGGGGTGTACCCTAATCTGCAGTTCCTCGATGCGTCTGAACGGGCGGCAAGACGGCTCGGGCTGCCGTTCATCCCCTACCTTCACGACACTGTGGCGGAGGCGCTGTCCTCGTCGCGGTTCGCGCCGTGGGCGAGGGCGACCCAGAGGAGGGTGTTCGCCTCGGCCCGCAGGATCCTGGTCGCCACCCAGGGCATGGACGAGCTGTACCGCGCGAAGTACGGGCTCGAGACCATCCCGCTGGTCCATATCTATCCGGAGCCGGTCCCTTCCGCACCGCCGAGCCGGCCGGCCCGGAAGCGGTCGCTGTTCTGGGGCGGCGGGGTCTACTCGATCAACTCGGGCTCTTTGCTCCGTGTGCAAGAAGCCGGGGTCAGGGTGGACGGGCTGAAGATGACCATCGCCACCGGGCAGGCGCCCGAGGAGGTCCACAGCCTGGGCTTCGAACCGGGCACCGTGGAGTTCACCTACGTGCCGGTGGAGGACCGTCCGCGATACCTCCAACTGCTCGCGGATCACGAGATCCTGGTGCTGGCGCTGAACTGGCCGGACGAGACCCACGTTCACGAGCAGGAGCTGGCGACCATCTTTCCCACCAAGACGCCGGAGTACCTGGCATCCGGCCGACCGATCGTGGTCCACTGCCCGGCCCACTATCATCTGGCGCGGTTCTTCGTCGAGAACGGCTGCGGTGTCGTGGTGAGCGATCGGGATACGGCGGCTGTGGAGGCGGCTCTGAGCAGGATTCTCGGCTCAGCGGAGCTGCGGTACGAGCTCGCGACCAACGCGCTCAAGGCAGTCGAAGTCTTCGCACCGAACGCCGTTCGTCCCGTGTTCCGAGACCTGGTCTGCGAGGTCCTGCGGGGGAGCGGTTGACCGACGCCCCGCTGTTCGTGGTCGGCTCCCCGAGATCGGGGACCACCCTCTTCGCCGCCATGCTGGCGGCCCACAGCCGACTCGACTGCGGTCCGGAGACCTTCTTCTTCGTGTTGGGCCCGAGGCGTCAGCGGGCAAGGGCCGCGGCGTCGCAGGGATGGCCCGACCGGGCGGTGGACTACCTGGCGGGCCTTCGACTCGCGGGTGAGCCGGTCCACCGGCTGTTCGACCTCGACCTCGCCGAGATCCGGCGCCGGCTCGAGGCCCGGCCTCCGTCGGTCCAGGCGATGCTCGAGGCGCTGACGGCGACTCGCGCAGCGGCGCGGGGCAAGCCGAGGTGGATCGAGAAGACACCGAGTCACCTGTTTCACGTCGAGGAGATCCGGGAGCTCTACCCCAGCTCGCCGGTGATCCGGCTGGTGAGGGATCCGAGAGACGTCGCACTGTCCCTGACCAGGGTGCCGTGGGGGCATTCCTCTGCGCTGGTCAACCTGCACGAAGTGATGCAGGCTTACGCCGCCAGCCACAGCTTCTTCGCCCGCGACCGGATTTCTCTGACGGTGCGGTTCGAGGATCTGTTGGCGGATCCCGTTGCGACGCTGAGTGAGGTCTGCACAAGGATCGGCGAACGGTTCGAAGACGGGATGCTCGACACCTCGGGCTCGGGTCGCAGCCTGGCGGGCGCAGGTGAGTGGTGGAAGGCCGACGCATCCGGTCGCCTCGACCGGGACCGGATCGCGGTC
This sequence comes from uncultured Acidobacteriota bacterium, assembly GCA_963714745.1. GTDB lineage: Bacteria > Acidobacteriota > Thermoanaerobaculia > Thermoanaerobaculales > Sulfomarinibacteraceae > CAVQPK01. The sequence goes on along the minus strand of CAVQPK010000002.1, from coordinate 10,160 downwards.
TGGCAGCGGGAGCTCGAGCCCGACAGTGCCAGAGTGCTGACCCTGGCGGCCCACCACCATCTGGTGGAGTTCGGCTACCCGACCGGTCCGGGGGCTCGTGTCACGATAGTCCTCCAGGGCCTGCACCCGCGACGGGACGAACAGTTGCTCGCCACTGCGGCATCCCACGACGTCTGCGTGGTCCGATTGAACGGCCTCGAAGAGGCCGCTCTCGAGGCGGACGACCGCCGGGTGCTGCTGCGGGCCGACCGGTCCCTGTTCGGAGACGGTGCGCTGTCGGCGGCCGTCGGGGTGGTGCGCCTGGTCTGGCTGCTGCTCCGCCGTCGCGCGGCCGGTCGACCGCTGGGCTGGCTGCCGGGACGTGATCGGGGTCTCGCCGCCGCACTGCAAGCCGCGATCACCAGGTTGCTCGGTGCGACAGGAGAGCCTACCGGAGCTCCGCGAGCCCGGAGTGCCGCCCGCCGCTCTGACCGCTGGCGGAAAGCGCCCGCCCAGCTGAGCGCTCCCCACCGCAACCATGCGGACGTTCGGCGGCCGCTGCACCGTCCTGACGATGCTCCGCTCCCTCACACTGGCGAGAATGACGTCCTGCGTTCGATCGCGGGACCCTGGCCGGTGAGACCGGGGTGTCGATTCCGTCCCGGGAACGTGTAGACTTCGACGCCACGAGACGACGGAGGACGTCCGATGCGGATGATCGTGACCGGTTCGAGCGGCCTGATCGGGGCCGAGGTCGTCGAGCACTTCGACCGCCTGGGATGGGAGGTTCACGGCGTCGACAACAACATGCGCGCCGACTTCTTCGGTCCCGGCGGCGACACGCGGTGGAATCAGCGCCGCCTGGAGCGCAGCGTGCCGCAGCTTCAGCCACCACGAGCTCGACATTCGGGACCGCGACGGCGTCGATGCGGCTGGTCGGCCGAGCTGCGCCCGGATGCCATCGTCCACTGCCGCCGCTCAGCCGAGCCACGACCTCGCCGCGAGCGCGACCGTTCGACGACTTCGACGTCAACGCCGTCGGGACCGCTGAACCTGCTCGAGGCGACCCGTCGTCACGCTGTCCGGAGTCGGTTTTCGTCCACATGTCGACCAACAAGGTCTACGGCGACGCGCCCAACGAGCTGCCGCTGGAGGAGCTCGAGACCCGCTGGGAGTACGCGCGCCCCGAGGACTGGAACGGCATCCGAGAGGACTTCCGGATCGACCGCTCGAAGCACTCGCTGTTCGGCGCCTCCAAGGTCGCCGCCGACGTCATGGTCCAGGAGTACGGCCGCTACTTCGGCCTCAAGACCTGCTGCCTGCGGGGCGGCTGCCTGACCGGGCCGAACCACTCCGGTGTCGAGCTGCACGGCTTCCTGAGCTACCTGGTCAAGGTCAACGTCGAGGGCGGCCTGTACCGGGTGTTCGGCTACAAGGGCAAGCAGGTTCGCGACAACATCCACTCCCACGACGTCGCGCGCTTCATCGAGTGCTTCATCGCCGCAGCCGCGACCGGGCGAGGTCTACAACATCGGCGGTGGGCGGGCGAACTCGTGCTCGATCCTCGAGGCGTTCGCGCGGGTCGAGGCCCTCACCGGGCGGCCGATGCGCTGGGAGTACGTCGACAAGAACCGCGAGGGCGACCACATCTGCTACATCTCGGACCTGTCCAAGATGCGGTCCCACTATCCCGACTGGGACATCACCAAGACCCTCGACGACATCTTCGAGGAGATCGTGCACGCATGGCAGCACAGCCGGCACGACCAGCGAGAGGCTCCGTCTTCTCGCTGAGCTGCGGCCGAGGCGCGGCCAACGATCGGTCGGCCGGCCCGGAGGCTACCGTTCGCGGAGGCGGCCGGTGAGGCGGCAGCTCAACCGGATCGCCACCGCGGCCGTCGCAGCGTGCGCTCTCTCCGTTGCTGTTTCGTGGCTGGCCGCCTGGCTGCTGGCGGTGCGACAGGCGCCGCTCGCTGCGGTTGCCCTAGCAGCGCTGTCGCTGTCGCTCGTCCTCCTGGGATGGGCCACGCCGCGCATCACGGGACGAGGGTCCGCTCCGGGGTGGCTGATCGCTGCGGCGGTGCTCAACCTGCTGCTCGTGGCCCCTGAGCTGGGTCTGCGTGCTGCGGGGTTCCGCCATGAGTCGGGCATCCAGTTCGGGTATCCCCGCCCTTCCGAGTTTCGGGCCTTCAGGCCGGACGAGCAGCTGTTCTGGACCTACGACCCGACGGTGGCCGGGATCAACTCGTGGGGGTTTCCCGCACCGGAGGTGGAGTCGAGCAAGGCGCCGGGCTCGATTCGGCTTGTCTTCCTCGGAGACTCGTGCACCGAGCAGGGGTATCCGGGGATGGTCGAGGTGTTGCTCGGTGCCCGCCATCCGGAGCGGCGCTTCGAGGCCGTCTCGCTCGCGATCTCTGGCTACAGCTCCTATCAGGGCCTCAAGGTCGCGGAACGTTACGCTTCGCGTGTCGCGCCGGATCTGGTCACCGTCTACTTCGGCTGGAACGACCACTGGCTGGCCTACCGCGAGATCGACTCGGCGAAGCGGATCGACCCCTCCTCAGGTCTCGCCCGGCGAGCGATCGCGTCCAGCCGCTGGGCTCAGGGCCTGATGTTCCTCGGCGAGCGCCTCCTCGGTCGAAGCGAAGGTCCCCTCGCCGTGCCCCGGGTCCCCGAGCCGGAGTACCGGAGCAACCTCACGGCCATCGTCCGGACCTTCGCGTCGTCAGGTGTGTCGGTGCTGCTGGTGACTGCGCCGACCTCGCACCCGGTGCTGGGGGTTCCGGAGCAGCTCGTGCAGCGCGGGTTCACCAGCGACTCGTCGGCCTGCATCGCGGCTCACCGCCGCTACAACGAGATCGTCCGCGAGGTCGCGAAGGCCGAGCCGACGGCGGTGCTCATTGACCTCGAGGCGCGGTTCGGGGGCTTTCCGGCGGTCCGTCTCGGTCGGATCTTCACCGCCGACGGCATCCACTTCACTCCCGAGGGGTTGGCTCTGGTCGCGAGCCTGATCACCGACCAGCTCGAGGGGACACTCTCCGGGCCCTCCGGCGGGTCGATCGGCGGACCGTCGTGGGGCGTGCCCGAGGCGAGAGAAGTCGAGCCGTGACGACCGGATCCGCCCGGCACCGAGCGGCGGCCGATGCCGGAGTGGTGGCGGCGATCCTCGGTGTGACGGCGGCCTTCGCGGCGCGCTACGTGCACTTCGGCGTTCCGCCCTACGAGGATGCCGCCATGCTGATGCGGTACGCGCAGCACCTGGCGGCCGGTCACGGGATCGTGTGGAACATCGGAGGGCCGCCGGTCGACGGCGCGACGGACTTTCTCTTCCTGCTCCTGGTCGCCGCCGTGGCTCGCCTCGGGGTGAGCGTCGAGACCGCGGTCCGCGGGCTGACCGTCGCCGCCCACCTGATGACGGTGGTGCTGGTCTATCTCGGAATGCGGCGGCAGCAGCGCGCCGGCGCCGTGGCGGCGGGCGCCACCGCTCTGTTCGTGGCAGTCGGTCCCGGCCTGCCTCTTGCGGCGGCCTACTTCGGGACGCCCGTGTTCGCTTTGGCGATCGCGGTCTCCTGGCTCCTGGCACAGCGGATCGTGGATGGGGCGCACCAGTCCCGCGACCTGGTCGCTTTCGCCCTGTCCTCGCTGGTGGCCGGACTGGTTCGACCGGAGGGAGTCCTGGTCGGTGGGTTCATGCTGGCAGCAGTGTGCGTGGCGGGCGACCGCAGGAGGATCCTGCCGCTCGTCGGTTGGTACGTCGCGATCTTCGTCACCGTCGGCGGCGCCTACTTTGCGTGGCGCTGGGGCTACTTCGGGTATCCCTTGCCGAATCCCTTCTACCGCAAAGGCGGCGGCGCGCTATACCCCGCCAGTCTGAGGGCCTCGCTCGCCAACACCCTGGCGCTCTGCGGCCCCTTTTTCCCGGCGTTCGCGCTCTCCCTGCCGACGGCGCTCGACCGCCGTTCTCGGCTTCGCCTTCGGCATCCCGATCGCTGCCTCGGCAGGGATGTGGCTCCTCGTGTCGGGCGAGATGAACTTCGCGGGACGCTTCCAGTACCCGATTCTGATCCTCGCCGCGCTGTCGTGGTATCCACTAGTGAGAGGGGCAGCCGGGGACCTCGGGTTGGGCCCGATCTCCGGACTCGCGGCGCGGCAGCGGATGGCCCTGTTGGTGGCGTCGGCAATGGTGCTCGGTCTGGTGCTGCGGGGCCGGATTGTCGCGTCCGGAGGGCTGACGTACCCGCCCGACGGACGGCGGGAGGTCGCCATCGCACTGCGCGGCTATGCCGACCGGGGCTACACCATGGCGGTCACCGAGGCCGGGCTGCTGCCGTACTACTCGCGCTGGCGGGCGATCGACGCCTGGGGCCTCAATGATCCCTGGATTGCCCACCAGGGCGGCATTTCGACCGACTACCTCGAACGTGCCCGCCCGGAGCTGGTGGTGTGGCACGGCTTCTTCTCGCCGATGGTGCCTGCGGGCGAACCGGCCGGCGACCCCTGGGCGGAGATGGTCGACGTGCTTCGGGAGTACGTGCGCGCCCACGACTATCTGCTCGCCGCGGCCTTCGGCCGGTCGCCCTTCGATACCCACTACTACTGGGTCCGGCGCGACCTTCCGGAGGCAGCCGAAATCGTCGACCGAATCCGGGCCACGCCGTACCCGTGGTACGCCGGTGGCGGGCTTGCGCTCGACTTTGCGTCGTCAGTCGAACCCGGGGCGGACCAGGCTCTGTCCGCGCAGGCCGGAAAGAGCGAGCCACGCGATGAGATAGAAGGCGGCGGCAACCCCGAGAGCGCCTCGGAAGCCGATCGCCAGCGACAGCACCACTGAGGCGAGCCCCCCGGCGACCGTGCCCAGGCCGTTCATCGCCCAAGCCCAGGGCACCGCCCCGCGGGCACGTCGACCCAGCAGCTCGAGCCCGAGCGGGAACGGCATGCCGAGCACGAAGCCGACCGGAGCCACCGCCAGGACAGTGAGGAGAACCTGGAAGGTGGTTCCGACGCCCCGACCCAGCTCGCACAGGCCGTCATGAAGGGCGAGCATCATCAGCACCGCCACCACCGCACCGACGAACGGAAAACTCCACCGCCGGTCGATGGCGAGCGGTCCGACCATCGACTCCCCGCCCGGCGCCGGCGAGGAGTCCGAACACCACCGCCGAGAAGGCGTAGGCGGGTACCCCGACCAGCCGGATGAACTGCTGCATCAGCACCAGCTCGATGATGATGAAGCCCATGCCCAGGGCGCTGAAGTAGACCACGGTCCAGATCAGTTCTCGGCCCGCGAGGCCGGCGCGGCCGATGCGCCCGAGAGGCAGCGCGACGAAGACCGCCGAGAAGGACAGCGCGAGCGCTCCCACAACGGCGAGGTGGACGATGTCCATCGGCACCGGGCCGTAGAGCTGCATGTTGAGCCAGCCGGCGGTGGACGGCGTCACGAAGCCGGACGGGTCGGGCTGGAGTGGTCCCAGCCGCTTGCGGACGAAGTCGAAAAACGGGCGGTCGTCAGTCGGGGGTGCCAGGCGGTAGGGAGCCCGTGCACGTCACCTCCTCCGGCGGTGCACCTGAGAAGAGCGTGGCGTCGAGGGTTCCGGAGCCGGTTCCGAGCGGGCTCTCGGCGATGACGTACGCGCGGTCGTCGTCCGCCGCCGGAGCGGCGAAGAAGGACGCGATCTCGTCGACCTCGGAGGTGGTCCACGGCGACATCTTCACCATCACGGTGTCCTTGAGGTCGCCTCCCTGCTCGGGATCGCGGGTCACGACCAGCACGTGGCGGCGAAAGTCCGATCGGCCGAGACGGCGCCAGGCGGCGGCCGCCGTCGTCACCACCCGAGGGTAGACCGGGAGATTCACCTGGAGCACGCCGTCGGCAGCCAGGTGGCGGTAGTAGTCGAGGTAGGCCTCGACCGTCTGGAGGTAGTTCACCGACAATGCCGCGCTGCCCGCAGCCGCCCCGGAGGTGGTGTGGTTGCTGTACATCTGGATCACGTCGTAGCGCCGGTCGGCAGAACGCAGCCAGGAGCGCCCTTCGGCAACGGCGACCTCGACCCGCGGATCGAGCAGGATGCCTCCGTTGTAGATCGCGTAGTCCTCGGTCCCGAGCTCGACCACCGCCCGGACCATCTCGACCGCGTCCACCCGCCGAGCGCCGAACATCAGCGCCGCCTTGACCTCTTGTCCGGCCGCGGCGCCGATCACCAGTACGGTCGGGTCCTGGTCCCGCTTCAGGTAGTGGCTGGCGAGCACACTGCGGTTCCAGAACTGGTCCTGGAGATGCGCACCGAGGTCGTGGCGGAGGCCGACGAGGTCGCCGTCGAAGCGGAAGATCGTGGTCGCCTGGGCGCCGCCGTCGTACGCCACCTCCTTGCGGTCGCCGAGATCCAGAACGTCGATTCTCGCTACCGGGTCCCATCGCGTGAGCTCGATCGCGTTCGCCTCCTGCGCCGCCCGCACGCCGCCGGCAAAATGGGTGAGCTTGACCTGGTGCTGGAGGAACTCGAAGTACTCTGGGGTTTTGACCGCCGGGGCGAGCACCAGCCCCAACGCGAGGGCGGTCATGGCGGCGACCGCCCGGCGGGACTCGGCCAGGCAGGCCGCGGCAACCAGGCCGGTCGCTGCGACTCCGAGAAGGATGCCTCCCGGACCAATGGAAGGGATGAACGGAAGAAAGAGAAACGAGCCGAACGCGGCGCCGCCGAGATCCCAGAAGTAGATCCGGCTCGCACTCGGCGACCAGCGGGCGAAGACGGACGCGAAGAAGACGCCGACGCAGAAGAAGGGCAAGCTGAGCGCTGCGTACATGGCGGTGAAGGCGAGAAGCTGCTCGGCCGGGTGGCGGGCAAGCTGCCCGAAGTCGAACGGAAGCAGGTTGAAGAGCGGTCGCAGGGTGGCGGTCGAGAGGGCGAAGATCACGACTGGAAAGGCTAGCCGGGAGGGACGCGAGGAGTGAATGGAGCCCGGCCGCATCACCACCCAAATGCCCCCCAGCCCGAGCGCGAACAGTGCCGCGGAGATGATCATGTAGCTCAGGTTCTGGGTGACAAGAAGTCGAGCGCACGCATCAGCGTGAGCTCGAGAGTGAGAGACCGCCAACGAGACCAGTGCGACCGCGAGCAGCACCCTGAGAGGAGGAGCCGGGGCTTGGGCGCCGGTGGGTCTTCCGGTCGCGGCAGTGTTCGTGCTGTGCTCGGACATACCGCACCTCCGGTGCCGTGCCGGCAGCCGGAGCCCGCGGTGCGTCGGCGAGCCTCGACCGCGGTACCGGGCCGCTGCGAATGATACCCGAGAGGCCCGACGAAGTGGATCGTCACCGCCTGGTCCGCCGGGCGGCCGGCAATGACACCACAGTTCTCGAGCAGAGGTGGCTTCGATCTCAGCCACTGGTGCGACCTGAGACGTGGCGGAATCTCTCTTTTCATGGCATTCTTGAGTACTCAGGGGACGGGGAGTGATCACAATGGGGCTCGGGTCATGACTTTCTGTCCGCAGGCGATTCTGGTCGTTGGTGGTGCCGGTTTCATCGGCAGCCGCTTGTGCTTCGAGTTCCGCGAGGCCTTTCCTTCGGCCACGTGGTGGCCCTCGACAACTTGCACCGCAGAGGTTCGGAGCTGCAGGTGAGGAGGCTATTCGAGGCCGGCGTCGAGTTCGTGCACGGCGACGTGAGGAACGTCGAGGACATAGCGAAGACCGGCGAGGTCGATCTGATCGTTGAGGCCGCGGCGGAGACGTCAGTGCTCGCCGGCGTTGACTCGGATCCGGGCTACGTGGTGCGATCGAACCTCGTCGGCACCGTGAACTGCCTCGAGTTCGCTCGCCGCCACGGTGCCGCGTTCATTTTTCTGTCCACCTCGCGGGTCTACCCCATCGAGCGACTGAGGCAGTTCGACCTCCGGATCGAGGGCGAGCGCTTCGAGATGGTGGACCCTCACGAGTCGCGAGGTGTGACGGAGAAGGGTGTCAGCGAGCGGTTCCCCCTCGAAGGGGAGCGTACCCTCTACGGGGCGACCAAGCTGGCGGCCGAGCTGATCGCCGGCGAGTTCTTCGGAATGTACGGTATTCCCGGGGTCATCAACCGCTGCGGCGTGATCGCCGGACCGTGGCAGATGGCCCGGGTCGACCAGGGTGTGGTGGGTCTCTGGTGCTCCAGGCACCTGTTCGGAGGCACACTGTCGTACATCGGCTACGGTGGATACCAAGTTCGAGACGTCCTCCACGTTGATGATCTTGTCGAACTCATCGTCAGGCAGGTGCGGTCGGTCAAACGTCACTCAGGTGCGGTCTTCAATGTCGGCGGCGGGCGTGAGGTGTCGTTCTCCCTTCGGGAGCTGACCGCCCTGTGCGTCGGACCGAGTCGGTCGCCAGATTCCGATCGGTACCGTTTCAGAGCTCCGTCAGGGCGACGTGCCGCTGTACCTTTCGGACGCCTCGCTCGTGCACGCGACCTACGACTGGCATCCACGGCGCGGCCTCGGGGATATTCTCGACGATACGATGCGATGGCTCGAAGAGCACGCCGACCGTCTTCGGGTGGTGTTCGAAACATGAAGGCAGCGCAGACCGGTTCGCAGACGGGCGGTCCGACCATCGGCAATCACCGAGCGGTGCGTTCGGCGGACGATCTGCTAGCTGCAAAGGATGTCGACCCGAGCAGAAGGAACCGCTCGCCGAGGCGGGGTTTCGTTCCGTCCAAGCTGAACCACTCGAGGTCGTCATGAGACAGCCTCCCACGACGCAGGCGACCTCGACCGCTTCGAGCCCCAGGGTGACGGTGCGTCAGCCGGTGTGGTCGCGTTTCCTCAGCCGGCAGGTGCAGTACGCCCTCGACATTCTCGTCCTGATCTTGGCCTTCGCCATTGCCTACGGGCTCAGGTTCGACTTCGTGCTCTCCGAGCGCATCCTCATGCAGGGCCTGAGCCAGCTCCCCTACGTCGTCCTGATCCAGTTCACGGCCCTCCTGCTGGCGGGGGTCTACGCGTTCGTGTGGCGCTACGTCGGCCTCGCCGAGCTGGCCGTGTTCGTCAAGGCGGCGTGGTGGTCGCTGCTGCCGGTGGTCATCCTGCGACTCGCACTTCCGGAGACATTCCAGCAGTGGCGGGTGCCGCTGTCGATCGCGCTGGTCGACGCGGTGCTCGCGTTCGGCGGCGTGATCGGGCTGCGCGTGGTCCGCCGTTCGTTGTTCGAGCGTTTCGAGCGCGACCGCAGGAGCCGCGCCGCCGGAGGCAACGGCCTCGCGAGGAACGTGCTGCTGGTCGGTGCAGGCACGGGCCGGCGTGCTGGCGGCCAAGGAGATCATGACCCGCGGGGACCTCGGGCTCGAGGTCCGGGGCTTCGTCGACGACGACCCCGAGAAGCACGGGTCGGTGATCCACGGCATCAGGGTCCTCGGCGCCGCGCGCGACCTGCCGCGTCTCGTCGGCCGAGCTCGAGATCGACCACGTCATCATCACGATTGCGCAGGCGTCGCGGCAGTCCATTCGCCGCATCGTCGGCATCTGCGACTCGATCCCGATCAAGATGCGGATCATCCCCGGCCTGTACGAGATCATCGGCGGTAAGGTCGAGATCTCGAGGATCCGCGACATCCAGATCGAGGACCTGCTCGGGCGCGAGCCGGTCCAGCTCGAGGAGGATGCGCTGAGGGGGTTCCTCGAGGGCAAGACCGTGATGGTGACCGGAGCCGGTGGTTCGATCGGCTCGGAGCTGGTCGCGGCAGGTGGCGCGGTTCGGCGCTGCACGGCTGCTGCTGGTCGAGCGGGCCGAGGCCGCGCTGTTCTCGATCGACCGCGAGCTTCGTCACCACGCTGCCGGGATCGACGTGGTCTCCCTGGTCGCCGACATCGGCGACACGGTGCGGATGCGGGCCCTTCTCGCGACCTACCGGCCGGCGGTGGTGATCCACGCCGCCGCTCACAAGCACGTGCCGATGATGGAGTCCAACCCGTGTGAGGCGGTCAAGAACAACATCCTCGCGACCGCCTCCCTCGGCGAAACGGCGGGCGAGGCCGGCGTCGAGACCTTCATCCTGATCTCCACCGACAAGGCGGTCCGTCCGACCTCGGTGATGGGCGCGTCAAAGCGGGTCGCCGAGATCATCGTGCAGGACCTCGACGGCCGTTTCGACCCGCTTTCTCGCGGTTCGTTTCGGCAACGTGATGGGCTCGGCGGGCCGGCCACCTGGATTT
>CAVQPK010000001.1:0-8958 GCA_963714745.1 uncultured Acidobacteriota bacterium | reverse complement strand
GGAAATCCGCTTTTTCCGGCGGCGTTCGGGCCGTTTGACGGGCCGCTCGGCCGGGCGGAGCAGACCCGGACCACGATGGCCTGGTGGATGACGTCCGGCGAGCTCGATGCCAGCGGTTGGCTCGACATGGCCCGGGCTCACCTCGCCTGGCCCCTCGGCCCGGCCCTGGTCGCGGCCGCGGGATATGCAGCCGCCGTGCTCGCCGAGCGGCGGTCGGCTGACGAGCCGTCAGCCCGGCGCAGCGCCCGGAGGCTGGTGCTCGCGCTCGGGACGCTCGCACTCGCCGCCTACCCCTTCGTGCCGTTCGCGGGCTCGACCAACTCACCCGACGCCCCGTTGCGAATCGCGCTGCGCTTTCTCCTCCTGCCCTACCTCGCGGGGCTGGCGCTGTCGGGCGGTCTGGCGCGGCCCGGGCGGCGCGGCGCCGCGATCTGGTGGGCCGCGGCCGCGGCGGCGGTCGCGACAGGCTGGCGCGGCAGCGGCCTCGACGCGGCGATCACCGTGGCGGTCGCCGCTGCGACCGCCGCCGTGTGGCCGCTCATCGGCGGCGGATCCCGCCGGTGGGTCGGCCGCGCGGCGGCAGTCGCCGCCCTGGTGGTCCTGGTCGCCGCAACCGGCCGGGTCCAGCGCGCCACCGATCTGCGCCTCGCCGCCCGCGGCGGCGCGACCCGCCCGGTTGGCCAGGCCTGGCAGGCGCTGGAGCGGCTTCCGGAGGGCTCGCGGATCACCTCCTTCGGGCCCCGCGCCTACCAGTACTACCCCACCTTCGGGCGGCGATTCCAGCTCGAGCCGATGCGGGTCGCCTCCGACGGCGGGCCCGCCGTCGGCCTCGCGGGCCGCTGGGCTCGGGGCGAGCGGCCGCGGTGGTGGTCGCCGTCTGCCCCGGCGCCCGTCTCCGGCGAGGTGCTGCGCGGCAACCTCCTCGCCAGCGGGGTCGAGTTCGTCCTGACCAGCCGCTGGCCGGGGTCGGACCCACCCTGGCAGGAGCTCGCGCTGCGCGGGACCGCGTCGGCGGTGAGGGTCTGGGACGACGGTTACTCCGTGGTCTTCAGGCTCGAGCCCTGAGTCGGACCCGCCGAGAGGTCGGGCTCGGCCAGCAGCTCGGCGAGGCCGCGCAGCCCGGGAAACAAAGCGCCGAAACGGAGAACACGCCCCACCCATGAGCCCCGAGCCCGCTGACGGCGCCACTCCAGCTCCTGGAGGGTGCACCGCAGCTCGCCGAGCTCGCGCAGCAGCGCGACGACACCGGCATCGGGCGTCGCCTTCGGGTCCGACATCCCCGCCCTGAGAACGCTGGCCGTCCGGACACGATCGGCGGCGTCATCGGCGCCCAGCAGGTGTCCGGCGGCGTGTAGCCGCGCCATCAGGTCGATCACGCCGCGCCGCGTGCCGTTCGGTCGACGGTCCCCCGCCAGGATGCGGTCGGCGACCGCGCGCAGCTGCGCCGGCCCGTCTGCGGTGAACGCCATCTCGCGGTCGGCCGCGCCGGGTCCGGCGTAAAAGGTCGAGCCCAGCACCACCGCCGGCTTCTCCGAGACCATCGCTTCCAACGCCACGGTCGAGTTGATCGACACGACGTGGTCACTCAGCGCCAGCAGCTGGCGGATGTTCACCTCCTCGACCCAGCGCCCCCGTCCGCCCAAGGCGCGCTCGAAGGCGTCCCGGCTCTCGTCGCTCTTGGGATGGCGCTTGGCGACCACGACCACCCCCGGACGCTCGCGGTAGGCCGCCCCGAGCCAGTCGTAGACCTCCTCGTAGCGCTCGAAGCGGGACGCGAAACGCTGGATGTTGACGTCCTCCCGCACCTGGCAGGGAAACAGCACCAGACGAGTCGACCGGTCGACACCGAGCCGACCCAGGAGCCGCGTCTCGTCGACCGGGTCCGGCTGCTCCCAGGCGCTCGAGGTCGAGCCCCGATAGGCCTCCAGCACCGACTCCGCCCAGCGCTGCGAGCTGTCCGGAGCGGCCTGCGATCCGCCCGCCCAGCGGGCGAACGAGGCGCCCGCGTTGATGCCCTCGGCATCGAGCTGCACCGTGCCCGGAAACGGGCCCCTTTCGATGAACCAGGTCGGCACGCCGGCCTCGGCAGCACGGCGCCGCAGCGGTCCGGTGCCGGGTGTCCACCCGTTCCACAGCACGACCGCCGCCGGATGCAGCCGCTCGAGCAGCTGGGTGGCGGTGATCTCGCTGCGCAGCGCCATCCTCAGACGCTGCACCGCTCGCCGGCCGTCGCTACCGGGTCCGGCGTCCCGGGCGGGGCGGAGGCCACCGACCAGGTCCAGGACCGACGCGGGCACCTCGCCGGCTTCCACGAACCTCCGCACCGCCTGCTCGACCTCCGCCTCGTCCGCTTCCGCGAGCGGCGTGTGGGGAAAGAGCGGCAGCGGGTCGAGGCCCTCCGCCCGCAGCTCGCTGCGGGCAGCGCCGTCGAGGGCGACGGTGAGCGCCGGGACCCCGTTCTCGGCGAGCGCTGCGACCACCCCGGAGACGAACCGGTTGAGGTGGGGCGAGCCGTAGCAGAGGAAGAGGATCACGGCTCGCCGTCCTCGCCCGGCGGCACCGGTCGACGGCCCTGGGCGAGCTGCTCGAGCCACGCCCCGAGCCGCCGCATCGAGGCCGACGGCCGCGGCAGACCTGCCTCCACCTCGAGCGATCGGGCCAGCGCGCGGTCGATCGCCTCCACCACGCGCTCCAGGCACCAGGTCTCGCGCTCGGTGAGTACGAAATCGGACAGGCCCAGCTGGCGCGCGAACCCGTCCTGTTTGACGTACGAGTAGTGGTTGCCGCACATCCCCACGAACGGGGTGTCGCTGGTCGCCGCGAAGACCACGAAGTGGTAGCGACCACCGATCGCCACCCGGCAGCGCGAGATCAGCCGCTTCAGCGAACGGTCCCGCCACCGGCGGGTATCCGGAAGCAGTACCTGCCGGCGGAGCTCGTCGGGGAGCATGTCGCGCACCACGTGGAGGTGGCAGAAGTCGAGGTCGGTGTGACTGACCAGCACCAGCTGGAGCCCCTTGGCCCGGATCAGGTGCTCGGCGATGCGGCTCACGAAGACCTGCTGGTCGTGCTGGTATCCGGTGTACTCGGTGATGTTCAGCGCCGCCGTCGGCCCCCGGGCGAGGAAGACCTCCGTTTCCTGGTCCAGGGGCGCGTCGCGAAACTCGAGCGCCGCCGCGTCGTCGAGCACCTCGAGGTGCTCGTGGGGGCGGGCCCCGATCATCGCCAGATAACGCGCCGAGTAGAGCGCGTCCCGGGTGGTCAGGATGTCGGCCGCCTGCACGATCTCGCGGGCGAGCCGGTCGTGGTCAGGGTACAGGCCGAGCGGCCCGATGGTCTGGCCGCTCAGGAAGATCGGGACTCCGTGATCGTGGAAGAGCCGGATCAAGGAGTGGATCCGGCGGATGCTGAAGCCCTCCCGGTCCCGGGAGTTGATGGTGCCGCCGCCGGTGACGATCAGCGCATCCGCCCGCGCGACCTCGGCGGCGAGGCGGGCGAGCGTCCGCCGGTCCTGCCCCGGCTTGGTCTCCGGACCGCGCACCAGCGTGCGCAACGCCGCCCGCAGCCGGTCTCCCCGGGATCTTCGTCGGTCGCTTTCGAGCCGGCTCGCCGCCTTCGACGAGTCGCAGCGTTCCCGCGGGTGGCCGTGGTACCAGGCAATGTAGTCGGGGTCGCCGCCGAGCAGCGTGATGTTGGCGCGGGGCACCCCCACCCGGTCGACGACATAGCCGAGGTCCTCGGTGAGCATCGCCTCGTCACCGATGTCCTTGAACCCGAAGCTGCCGGTGATGCAGAGCCGCAGGTCGGTTGGTTCACGATGGCCGGTCATCCCAGGCTCCCTTCGTCGCGACCCGGTCGATCAACCACCCGGTCGCGAGCGGTCGGCTCCTCCCTGCGATCCCGTCCGCCCCCGCATCCGATCGTACGCGCTCCCCAGCACCAGGCGTGCCAGCCGGCCGAGCTGCCTGTGGACCGCGACGCTCAACCGCCGCATCAGAGGCGGCGAAGGCGGGACCGGCCGGGTCGCCTCGAAGACCTCGAGGTACTGCCGCTCGAGCTGGGCCATCAGCTCGCCGAAGCGCTCCAGCGAGCCGCGCTCGACCGCCTCCCGGAACGCCCGGTCCGAGGCGGTCGAGATCCGCATGCGGAGCTCGTACAGCCGCCGCCTGGCCGAGTCCAGGTGGTCCTCTCCCGGTTCCACCCGCTTGGGCGGCCGCCACAGCCCCTGGCGGTCCTTGAGCAGCAGGCGGTAGCGGAGCCCGTCGCGACGGTGCCGGTAGTTGGCCGCCTGCGACTCGCGCACCCGATCCGGTGCGATCGGCCCCAGCTCCAGCTCGCCGGCCTCGATGCCCTGCTCGAGGAGGGCGCCCAGCACCGGGTCGCGCACCACCACGACGCTGCTGCCCCGCCAGTCCGGAATGCACTCGCGCAGCCAGGCGTCACCCACCGAAAGGTCGGCGGTCTCGCCGACCACATCGTCGCAGTAGTCGCAGGCGCTGTAGCGGAAAAACCCCATTCCCCAGTCGCGGCCCCTGAGCTCGTTGGCGGTGCGGACGGCGTCGACCGGCCCGGCGCTCCCGCGTCCGATCGCCCGGATGCCGTAGCGGTTGGCGGGCTGGCCTTCGATCTTGACCCGGAAGTCGAACGCCTCCAATCCGCCGGGCGCGATGCCGCACTGCCACGCGAACAGGTCCGCGAACCGGGCGCTCTTGAGGTGGCCGCAGAAGAGGGCGATGCAGAAGGCGACGCGCTCGCGGATCAGCGGGTCCTCGCGCGCCAGCAGGCGGACCGCCTTGACGAAGCAGGGCACCCCGACCACGACGTAGCGGCCCGGGTGCGCGCGGACCTCGTCCAGGACCCCGCTCATCTCCACCGGGTAGTAGTGCGAACGGGCCCCGCGGACGACGCTCTCGGCGGTCCTCGAGACGGCGTAGCGGTAGATCCTGGGATCGGCCTCCGAAGGCCGCCGGGGCACCACGTGCACCACTCCGTCGACCTCTCCCTTCTCGAGCAGACGGCACAGCAGCCAGGTGACGATCCCCCCCGAGCTGGCGGCGCCGCGCAGCTCGGGATCGGCGACGTGTCCGAGCCAGGTGCTGCGCACCCAGCCGAGACCCTCCTCGAGGCGGCAGTCCTCGCCGTACAGGGCCTCGCCGAGGGCGTGCTCGTCCTGCGCCCGGTCGGAGAACGGGCACACCCGCGCCGCCGCATCGCGCTCGGCGGGTCGGTTTCCTCCCGCGGCCGGAACGGCGACCAACCTGTGGTCGTCGTCGAGCACGATCCGGAAGGCAGGGTCCATGCCGACGGCGCAGGCCCCGCAGCCGATGCAGTAGCCGCCGTCGATCACCGTCGCCTGCAGCCGCGATCCGGAATCGGCCGGAACGAACGCCGGCGACACCGGGGGCGCGGGCTCGTTGCGGTCAGCCATCGGGCTCGGCTGCGCCGACGAGGTCGACGCGCCAGTCTCCGCTCAGCTGCACCGGGGCGGCACCGTAGAACGGCCCTTCGACCCGGAAGGGAAGGGTCGCATGGTGCCAGCACAGCATCTCACCCTCGGGCAGCCGGCGGATGACGAGCGAGAGGAAGTAGCGGCCCGGGTTGAGCGGCAAAGCCGGCACCGTCGTGGTGACGCGGGCCCGGGCCTCGCTCCACGACAGGGTCGTCCCGTTGTAGAAGGAGTCCAGCTGCGCGACCAGGGCCATGCCGGTGTCGTTCACGCTCCAGCTGACCTCGACCTCCTCCCCGACCGGAAGCGAGAGGTCGGCCTCGAAGCTGACCGGGCGGCCGAAGTCCAGCACCGGCTCGCTGGCGGCGTCCTGCCCCCCGATGGTGATCCGGTGGACCGCACACCCGGGCATCTCGATCACCCGACCCTGCATTTCGAACAGGCCGAGGTAGTCGCGGATCGCGCTCGGCACGTCGCTGCTCGAGGTCAAAACCTGCCCGCGGTGGAGCACCATGGCCCGGCTGCAGAGCCGGCTGACGTGCTGCATGCTGTGCGACACGAAGACCACCGCGGTGCGGGCGGCGAGGTCGTGGATCCGGTTGTAGCACTTCGCCCGAAAGCCGACGTCGCCGACCGCCAGCACCTCGTCGATCAGGAGCACGTCCGGCTCCATGTGGGCCGCGACGCTGAAGCCGAGCCGGACCTTCATGCCGGAGCTGTAGCTCTGCAGCGGGCTGTCGATGAACTCCCCGAGCTCGGCGAACGCGACGATCTCGTCGAACCGCCGCTCGACCTGTTTTCGGCTCATCCCGAGCACCGCGCCGGCAACGTGGATGTTCTCGCGTCCGGTCAGGACCGGGTTGAAGCCCGCGCCGAGCTCGATCAGCGCCCCGACCTCGCCTCGCACCGTGATCCGGCCCGCATCCGGCTTCATCAGGCCGTTGAGCAGCTTGAGCAGGGTGCTCTTGCCGGCTCCGTTGGGACCGATCAGCGCCAGCGCCTCGCCTCGTCGAAGCTCGAAGGAGACCTCCTCGAGCGCCAGGAACTCGCCGGCCCGCAGCCGCCGCAGATCTCGCGGCGACGAGGCCGCGAGCTCGCGGCCGAGATCGGTCAGGCCGTACCACATCGCGCGGCGCAGGCTGCGACAGAAGCGCTTGCCCACCGACTCGGCGCGGATCAGGACCTCGCCCGGGACCATGCTCACTCCCCCAGTCTCTCGACCAGGATCGGCAGGGCGACCCGGTAGGCGATCAGCGTCACGGCGAGCAGGACCAGGCCGAGGCACGAGGTCAGCACGAACGGCGCCGAAGGCGCACCGTCGATTCCCCCGAGCAGCCAGCCGCGGGTCGCCAGCAGCAGCGGGCTCACCGGGTTCAACCGCACCAGCAGCAGCGCCACCAGACCGCCCTCGGGCGGCGGGTAGACGACCGGGGTCAGGTAGAGCCAGATCTGGAGCACGAGGGTGGTGCCGTGCGACACGTCCCGGTAGAGCAGCCCGATCGGGGTCAGCAGCAACCCGATCGCGGTGCCGAGCACGATCAGGCTCACGACCCCTCCCAGCGCTGCCAGCGCCCCGAGTCCCACCGGAACCGAGAACCAGGCCAGCAGGGCCGCCAGGATCACCAGCCTCACCAGAAAGTTGAAGACGACCTGACCGACTGCAGCGAGCACCAGGGCCTCGCGCGGGAAGTGGATCTTGGTCAGCATCCGCACCGAGCCCGTCATCATCCGCAGCGGGGCGCCGACCGCATCGGCGAAGACCTGCCACACCAGGGTGCCGGTCATGACGTACAGCACGTACGGCACGCCCGGCACCTCGATCGCGACCACGCCCTGCGACCGCAGCAGCACCCAGATCAGCGCCGTCACTACCGGCGGCACCACGAACCACAACCAGCCGAGCAGGGTCTGGCGGTACAGAGCGCTCAGGTCGCGCACCAGCAGACGCCATGCGAGGTGGCGCGAACCTCGGAGCGACGCCACCACGTCCCGCACCAGCCGGAACGGGTGGCGAACGGGCGATTCCGGCGTGTAGACCTCAACCCTGAGCTCGCCGTCCACCGTCACCTCAATGCCCCCGTCGCTGGTCCGTGCGGCGGCGCCCGCCGCCCCGGGGCCCGGCCCGCCGACGCCGCCCCACAGGAACGATCGCGGATCCCGTAGCGGCCCGCCCGACGCAGCGCCCCGATGCCTCATTATGGCATCACCACCCCGGCCGACCCGGTCCCGCCGCTATACTCGGAGCGGACCCGTGCACGCCCGTTCCACGCCCCGCGTCATCAGCACCTCGCCCACCTGGCGGATGAACGGGGTCAACGTGTTCACCCTCAATCTGACCAGCACGCTGCGCCACCGGGGTTGGCAGGCCTCGGTCCTGATCACCAACCCCGGGCGGTTCGAGAAGGTCCCGATGGAGCGGCCGCCCGACCTCCCGCTGGACGAGCTCCCGGTCGGACCGGGCGCCCGGCCGCGCCAGCGGTGGCGCGCGCTGGCCGACGCCCTCGAGGGCGCGTCCCCCTGCGTCTACCTTCCGAACTACGACGTCCAGACCTCCTGCGTCTGCCCGCGGCTCTCCGCCGGGGTTGCGGTGGTGGGTGTGGTCCACGCCGACGACCCGCAGCACTACGAGCATCTCGGGCGGCTCGGACACACCTGGAACGCGGTCGTCGCGGTCAGCGAGACGGTTGCCGAACGATGTCGCGCGCTCGTTCCCGAGCTCGGCGGTCGGATCACGACGATTCCGATCGGGGTGCCGGTGCCCGCACGCCCGCCGGACCGGGATCGCGCGCCCGGCGCCGCGCTCGAGATCGCCTACTGCGGCCTCCTCAAGCAGCACCAGAAGCGGATCCTGGACCTCCCGGAGGTGCTCGCGGAGCTCGAGCGGCGGGGAGTTGCCTTCCACATGACCTTCGCCGGCGACGGCAGCGAGCGCGAAGAGCTCGAGCGCCGGTGCGCCGACATGGTTCACCGCGGGCTGGTGCGCTTCGTCGGCGTGCTCGACCGGCGCGGGGTGTCGGACCTGCTCGCCCGCCAGGATGCGGTGGTGCTGTGCTCCGAGTTCGAAGGGCTGCCCAATGCCCTGCTCGAGGCGATGGCCGCGGGCTGCGTCCCGGTCGTGACCGAGGTCCCGAGTGGCGTCTGCGAGGTGGTGCGTGACCTCGAGAACGGGCTCACGGCTCCGATCGGGAACGTCGCGGCCCTGGCCGGAGGACTCGAGCGGCTGGCGCGCGACCCCTCCCTGTGGGCACGTCTCTCCTCCGCGGCGCACCGCACGGTGGCCGAGGGACCCTACAATCTCGATCACATGGTCACCGCCTACGAGGCGCTCTTCCTCCGGGTGGCCCAGGACGCGGCCCGGGGCCGCTTCCGGCGGGCCCCCGGACCGGTGCTGCCGCCGCCAGATCTGCAGCCGTTGTGGAGGCACTACGTCCCCGAGCCGCTCAAGAAGGTCTGGCGGAGCGTCCGAGGGAGCCGGAGCAATGGCTGACGGCGGCCGACCGATCTGCATCGCC